>NZ_CP094264.1 GCF_023614235.1 Streptomyces sp. MRC013 | reverse complement strand
GGAAACCGCACTACCACCGCACAGCACACCGAGACGCCACCGCGCACCGAACCACCGGCCCACGCGTACGGCCGGGGCCTCCGGTCGTACCGGTCCCGCCCGTTGGCTCGGGCACCGGGGCTAGCTCTGCCTGCCGACTGGCGCCCACCAGCTTGACATCACGGACATATCGTCACACGACGTCTCAGCAGAGAGTGGTAGGGTCCGCCGTGGTATTGGACAGGCGTGTCCAGTCCTGTGTCAAGCTCACCGGGCCCTGTGTCGTCCGGTGTTTTTCCTCGCTGTTGTCCGTCAGGTACATGCCTTCGTGCCGCGGGGTGGGTCGCCGTCTCCACGGGTGATGTGAAAGGTCACCGGGAGATTTTGTAGGCTGGGGCCGGGTGGATCGATGGCGGTGACAATCAGCCGGATCCAGCCGCCGTTTTCTCCTGTGATGACGGTGGATTCTCCGATCGCCACTCCTGTAGCCGTGCAGCTGCGCGCCGGGGTGATGACGAAGTAGCTCACGCCTTTTTCATTCAGGGCGGTGACGTTGATGCCGATGTCTTTCTCCGGCGTCCACTCGGTCGGTGAGGAGGCGATCGGGTGCATTTTGGCGGTCAGCTGTCTATGGGCTGGCAGGGCGGTGCTGGGAGTTTGGACCGCCCTCGTGGGGGTCGCTTTCGTCGACCGGGTGGTGGGTGCGCTGTCGGAGGGTTCTGGACCAGGGGTGCCCGAGGTGACTGGGGGGCGGGCATCGGTGGTGTCGGTGAGGATCGCGTTGCCGGCCCAGCCCAGCAGGGGCAGGGCGACAGTCGCAGTGGTTAGCGTCCAGGGCCAGGTGCGTTTTGGGTTGGTCGGGGCGGGTGGGGCAGGGTTGTGTGATCCGTCTGTTGTTTGAGGCGGGGGCGGTTGGTTGTTTCGCTCCGTGGGCGGGGTGGGTGTGGTGGAGCGGGCGGCGTCGGCGTGTTTCCAGCGTTCCAGGCAGGCGGCCACCGCGGGCTCGCCGCCCAGCGCCCAGGCGATGGGCTCCGCAGTCTCCCAGCGGGGGAGTCGTTTGCCGCTGAGGATGTCGGAGATGGTGCTCTCCCGCACGGTGGCATCCGGGTACCGCGTTCGGCTCCGTCGCACGATGGCGGTGTAGCTGGGTTTTGCCGCTTCCCGGTGGAGTTCGCGCATCCAGGCGGCGAACTCCGCGACTGGTTCTGTGGCCCTTCCGGTTTCTTCGGAGTCGTTCGCTGTCATTCGGTTTCCCCCTAAGTCCAGGTCATGGGTGGCTCACTGGTGTCTGTCCGCACTGGTTGCTATCCCATCGAGGTCCATCGTGTACGTGCTCGCCGTTCTCGCCCTGCTCGCTCTTGCCGGTATCGCGATCGGGCGGATCGCCTACCAGAACCCCGCCCTGGGCACCGCCATGGCCACCGCTACCACCGTCCTCGCCCTCATCTACACCGTCTTGCAGAGCTGACGCGGCGATGCCCGCGTCCCCGGTCGGGGGCGCGGGACCGGTTGGCCGGGGCGCGATGAGCACGCCCCGGCCAAGTAGGCCCTGGACACCGGGCATGAGCACTGCGAGGGCCGCGCCCATGCCCGAGTCGGTCTGAGCAGCACCTTGGCCGGGTCTCGTATCCCTCAACCCCACCACCGTCGGCAAGGGCACGCCGAGGAGAGGGGGTGGGGCCGGCCCGTGGGCCGAGCCGGGGGCCGGGATTTCGAGACACGACCGGGGAGGGCCGGGCAGCTGGCCGCACACCGGCCGACGGTTGGTTGCGGGCAGACGGTGGGGCGTCGGCAGGATGTCGGGAGGGGGTGTCTGTAACTAGTGGCGTATCAGGCAATGTTCGCCTTGTTAACGACTTCGTGTAGCTGTTCGTCGGCGGGGTGCTTGTTCCGCCAGATGATGTAGCGGCGGATCGTGCTGCCCTGTTCCTTGTGGCTGGCGTGGTCGGTTCCGTCGAGCGCGAAGTAGCGCAGGGCGGTGGGAGGATGGTGTCCGATGGTTTTCTTCCAGGTCGCGGTGGCGTCTTGTTTCCCGGGGTGGGCTAGCACGAGCGCCCCGTCCAGGTTCACTATCACCTGCCCCCGCGGTATCCGGCGCCGCAGTGCCGGTCAGCTTCCAGACGCGCTTCGGCCTGAGCGGTCCTGATCGCGGACAGGGTTTTCGGCCCGGCTGTGGCGAGGGCGTCGACGGGCCGGGAGACCGTGGGGTCGCAGGCCACCGGTCCGAACATGCCGGGCTCGGCCCGCGGCGTTCCGACATCCGCGAGGCAGTCCCCGCCCAGCACGACCGCGAGGGCCGCGTCCAGAAAGGGTCGTCCCTGGATCGTGCACCGTCCGCGGCTGCCGCCACGGTGCAAGCGCCGCTGATATCGCCTGATCCAGTTCGACCTTACGGGCTGTCTCGATCAGCAGCGCGGCCCCGCTCGACCAGCAGCATGGTCCCGGTCTGGGGCACCATCCCACGGCCACCTCCCTCGACGTGGAGGCGTGGATAGGATCCGATACGCTTTTTCGCCTGGGAAGTGCCTCTGGCGATGGTAGGAACAAGGACTTCGAGAATCCTCGTTGTTGCTGGTAAGAGGCGCTTTTTGCTTATCTGACCGCTCATCGGGCAGCCCGCTTCGTGAAAGCGCGAGGTTAGTTGGTCGTCAATGCCACGAGTTGTTCGCCGACTGGACGGGTCGTTGCCTGTGGGGCGGTTTATTCCGGTATGTACGGCGCACTGTATGTGGGCGTGAGCACCCGGTGGGCACTTTGTGCGCCCTTTCGGTTTCCGAGGGTGATGGAAATGATGAGCGCAGCGCACAGGAGCCAGGTGATCCGTGGTCCCCTGTCCCTCGGTCGGGCGGACTGGCGGCGAAGGAGGTCAGGGTGTTGCTTCTCATTTCCCCGGACGGTGTCGAGGAGGCTCTGGATTGTGTGAAGGCGGCGGAGCATCTTGACATCGTCGATGTCAAGAAGCCTGATGAGGGTTCTTTGGGCGCGAACTTTCCCTGGGTCATCAGGGAGATCCGCGACGCGGTCCCGGCGGACAAGCCGGTGTCCGCGACTGTGGGGGATGTTCCGTACAAGCCGGGTACGGTGGCGCAGGCTGCGCTCGGCGCGGTCGTTTCGGGGGCTACGTACATCAAGGTCGGTCTTTATGGATGTACGACGCCTGATCAGGGCATCGAGGTCATGCGCGCGGTCGTCCGGGCGGTGAAGGATCACTGTCCGGACGCGCTCGTCGTCGCTTCGGGCTATGCCGACGCCCACCGGATCGGTTGCGTCAATCCGCTCGCCGTACCCGACATCGCCGCCCGCTCCGGCGCCGACGCGGCCATGCTCGACACCGCCGTCAAAGACGGGACGCGGTTGTTCGACCACGTTCCGCCGGATGTGTGTGCCGAGTTCGTCCGGCTGGCTCACGCGTCCGGTCGGCTCGCGGCCCTTGCGGGCAGTGTCACGCAGGCCGACCTCGGTCCGCTGACCCGCATCGGTACGGACATCGTGGGCGTACGGGGAGCGGTCTGTGAGGGTGGTGACCGCAATGCCGGAAGGATCCGGCCGCATCTGGTGGCCGCTTTCCGGGCGGAGATGGACCGGCACGCCCGAGAGCGCGCCGTCGACGTCCCCTCCCTTCACTGACCGTGGTCATGCCGACCTCTGGGGCCGATCGCGTCTCCGGATATCGGGCCGCACGTTTCGCCGTGGTCGACCCGGCCACCGGGGAGGCTTTCGACGAGGTTCCCGATCAGCAGCCGGAGGAGTTAGACGCCGTGGTCGACCGGGCCCACCGGGCCTGGCGCGGTTGGCGGGCCGACCCCGTCGCACGCTCCACTGCGTTGCGCGTGGCGGCCGACGCAGTGGAGGTGGCCGGCGGTGACCTCGCCCGGTTGCTCACCCAGGAACAGGGCAAACCCCTGGCCGAGTCGTACGCGGAGGTCGCCCGTACGGTGGCCCGCCTACGCTACTTCGCGGATCTCGCGCCCAGAACCCGGCGGATCGTCGACGGCCGGCCGGTGCGCAGCGAGATCCGCTGGCGGTCGCTCGGGCCCGTCGCCGCGATCGTGCCGTGGAACTTTCCCCTCCAGCTCGCGGCGGCGAAGTTCGCGCCCGCGCTTGCGGCGGGTAACACCGTGGTCCTCAAACCCTCTCCGTTCACTCCTTTGGCCACCCGGCTGCTCGGTTCGGTTCTTGCCGCCGTCTTGCCCGAGGACGTCCTGACCGTGGTCACCGGCCGCGAGCCCCTCGGTGCCCGTCTCGCGTCCCATCCGGGCATCCGCCACGTCACCTTCACCGGTTCGGTGTCCACCGGGCGGGCCGTCGCCGAAGCGGCGGCCGCCTCGCTCGCCCGAGTCACTTTGGAGTTGGGTGGCAATGACGCTGCCGTCTTGCTGGACGACGTCGACGTGGACCGGATCGCGGAGCGGCTGTTCTGGGCGGCGTTTCGCAACTGCGGGCAGGTCTGCATGGCGGTCAAGCGCCTCTACGCCCCCGCCCGGTTGCATGCCGAGGTCGTCGAGGCCCTGGCCCAGCGCGCGAAGGCCGTCGCCGTGGGTCCCGGCTTGAACCCTGAGACCCGGCTGGGCCCGGTCAACAACGCCCCGCAGCTGGCCCGGATCGAGCGAGTCACACAGCAGGCTCTGGCGGACGGTGCCAGGGCGGCGGCCGGCGGCCGGCGGCGGGAGGGACCGGGTTACTTCTTCGCTCCCACGATTCTCACCGACGTGCCGCCCGGCAGTGCGGTGGTGACCGGGGAACAGTTCGGACCGGTTCTGCCGGTGCTGCCGTACCGGAGCCTCGACGAAGCCGTCGACGCGGCCAACAGCACCGGTTTTGGACTGGGTGGCTCCGTGTGGGGTAGCGATCTCGACCGGGCCGAGGCGGTGGCCGAGCGGCTTGAATGCGGCACGGCCTGGGTCAATCATCATGCTGAACTGTCTCTCGCCCAGCCCTTCGCGGGTGTCAAGGACAGCGGGGTCGGCGTCGCGGGCGGGCCGTGGGGGCTGTACGGCAACCTCCGGCCATTTGTCGTCCACCGCCCGCAGGAGGCGTGACGATGAGGTTCCGGGCAGCAGTATTGCGCTCGTACGAGAAGCCATTCACGGTCGAGGAGGTGGTTTTGCGGACCGGGCCCGCCGTCGGCGAGATCCTGGTCGAGATCGCGGGCACCGGGATGTGCCGGACCGATCTCGCGGTCCGGCGATCCGCCGGCCGGAGCCCTGTGCCGGCCGTCCTCGGCCATGAGGGCGCTGGGGTCGTGGTACAGACGGGGGGTGGTCCGGACGCCGCGATCGGTGTCGGTGACCACGTCGTGCTGAGCTTCGATTCCTGCGGGTACTGCAGGACCTGCCGCGGCGCGGCTCCCGCCTACTGCGACTCCTTCGCTTCCCTTAACCTCTTCGGGGGGCGCAAGGAACCGCCGCGGCTCATCGACGCAGCCGGTAAAGCGCTGGCGCCCCGGTGGTTTGGGCAGTCCTCGTTCGCCGAGTACGCCCTCGTGTCGGCTCGCAACGCTGTACGGGTCGACCCGGCACTGCCTCTCGAATTGCTCGGGCCTCTGGGTTGCGGTGCCCTCACGGGTGCCGGAGCCGTGCTGAACACCTTCAGTGCAGGTCCCGGTGACACCCTCGTGGTCTTCGGTGCGGGAGCGGTGGGTTTGACCGCGGTGATGGCGGCCACCGCCGCAGGCGTACTGACCGTGGCCGTCGACCGGCATCCTGAGAGGCTCGTTTCGGCCGAGCGGTTCGGCGCCATCCCCTTGTCTGCCGCCTCGCCCGACCTGTCCGAACGGATCCGGCGACTGACCGACGGCGGCGCCCAGTACGCGCTGGACACCACGGCCTCACCACCGCTCATCAACAAGGCGCTCCAAGCCCTGCGTCCCACCGGCAGTCTCGGCCTGGTGGCCCGCCTCCACACCCCACTGGCGCTCGAACCGGGCACGCTCGACCGCGGCCGCAGCGTTCGCCACCTCTGCGAGGGGGGCGCCATACCTGGAGTGCTGATACCCCGGCTGATCGGACTGTGGCGGGCCGGACGTTTCCCTTTCGACCAGTTGATCCGCACCTATCCGTTGGCCGGCATCAACGAGGCCGAACGTGACTGCGACGCGGGCCGTGTGGTCAAACCCGTCCTGCTCCCGGAGAGAGCAAGCCGATGAGCGGGGCAGGCGGCACCGAGGACTCGCCCCATCCGGCAAGTGAGCATCTCGCATTCCCACTTCCGCCAACGGAGGAAGCATGGCAGGTACGGCGCCCCAGTACACGGACGTGGAAGGCGTGGACGGAGGTGTGGGCCTGACCGCCCTCCTGGTCGCCGCGGCACGGGCCGTCGAGACCCACCGCCACGACAGCCTGGCCCAGGACGCCTACGCGGAACACTTCGTGCGCGCGGCCCCTGCCTGCGCGGATTGGCCGGTGCGCATCGAGCAGGTTCCGGACGGGGACGACAACCCGCTGTGGGGGCGGTTCGCCCGCTACTTCGGCTTGCGGACGAGGGTGCTTGACGACTTCCTCCTCCGGTCGGTCGGTGCGGGTGCCCGCCAAGTGGTGCTGGTGGGAGCGGGGTTGGACACCCGCGCCTTCCGGTTGGATTTGCCGTCCGACTGCGTCGTCTTCGAGATCGACAGGGCGGGCGTGCTGGCCTTCAAGCAACGGGTGCTCACGGACCTGTCGGCTGCCGCGAAGGTGAAGCGCGTCCCGGTACCGGTCGACCTGCGCGGGGGCTGGGCCAGCGCGCTGACCACCGTCGGCTTCGACCCGGCCGCACCGAGTGTCTGGCTGGCCGAGGGACTCCTCTTCTATCTGCCGGGTCCCGCCGAGACGTACCTCGTCGACACGGTGGACAGGCTGACCGCCGGAGGTAGCGCTCTGGCCTTCGAGGCCAAGCTGGAAAAGGACCTGCAGGCGTACCGTGATAGCCCGATCTACACGGCGACGCGAGAACAGATCGGTATCGACCTGCTCCACCTCTTCGACAAGGGGCCACGACCCGACTCCGTGGGCGACCTGACGGCCAAGGGCTGGTCCACCTCAATGCACACGCCTTTCGATTTCACCCGCCGGCACCGGCGTGGCCCCCTCCCCGAGCCCAACGATGCGTTGGAGGGAAACCGGTGGGTGTTCGCGCACAAGCCCTCGCCATGACGCCCGCAACGCTCACGGCGATGTCCGCGCGGGGGCTGAGGGTGGGGTCCCGGCCGCAGGCCCCGCTCGGTGGGACGCGTCTTGATGGAAGCGGCACTTCGGTTACGTCGTGGCGGTGCCGTCCACGTTCGGCAAGGCCGCTGGCGGACCGTGTCAGGCGGCCCGGGCAGCCACCGGCTGGTCGCCCGGTATCCCGGCCGTGTCCGGCGCGTAGTGGTCCTTGATGGGGTGCCGGTAAGAACCGGTGTCACCAGCCGCAAACGGCGGTGATCAGTTCTCTGGCCTGGACGGCCGGGGCAGTTCTGCCGCGTTGGTCGTCTCGGCGAGCGCGCGGCGACCGCCCTTCAGTTCGGGCACGTGGTTGTAGATGGTGTCGCGGGAGACGCCGAGGAGCTTCGTGGAGGGGCTTCGCGATCGAGGTGAGGGTGTTCTCCGGACGGGCGAGCAGGTCGCGGGCGGGGCGTACCTGTTCTTCGGTCATGGCTGGCGGGCGGCCGAGTCGGGCGCCGCGGGCGCGGGCGGCGTCCAGGCCCTCGTTGGTGCTCTGGACGACGGGTTCGCAGGTGAGCTCGGCGAGGGCTGGGGAACACGTGGAAGACCAGGCGTCTGTCGGGTGTGGTCGTGTCGAGCGCCTCGTGCGGCGAGGTGAATCCGGTGCCGCGCTTGCGCAGGCCGGAGACGATCGCGATGAGGTCTTGGATGGAGTGGCCGAGTCGGTCCAGCGACGGGACGACGAGTGTGTCGCCCCCGCGGAGGGGGTCGAGGGTCTTCCATAGCTCCTTGCGCTCGGCGTTCTTGCCGGACTTCTTATCGGCGAAGATCCGGATATGGCCCGCTGCGTCGAGTGCGTGGGTCTGCCGGTCGAGCAGCTGCCCCTTTGGTGGACAGGCGTGCGTATCTAACGGGGCTGCCGATCCGTACGGCCGGGACGGGGGTGAGGAGATCGGCGGCGTCGTCATCCTGGGGTGGCTGCACCTGCCAGATCGCACAGAAAAGGGTGCTCCTCAAATTCTTGAACCGATCAGTTTTCCGACACCGTTTTATGGGCGTGATCCGGGGTCGATCCGGTCGCGCGCCGTCACTTGCCGATCTTGCTCGTCAATCGGTCGATTCGTTAACCTCGAAGTTTCGTGACGGTCCGCCGACGGAGTCGGTGGACCGTCTTCGTTTGGAGGGTGAAGTTGGGCAGGCTGAGGGCCCGAGCCCCGTCTCGGGTAAACGCCGGGTTCCACTGCTCCGGCTGAGGGTTCTCTCGTAGGGACGGGTGCATCTGCTGGTCAGCCGGGGTTCGGCAGGAGCGCGAGTCGTTCGAGGCCGGCGGTGATGTGGCGGGTGAAGGGCCAGTGTGCCGGGCCAGGCGGAGGATCCGCCGGCGGCCGGTGGTCACGAGCTGTCCGGCCGCGGAGAACAGGCGAAGCCGCAGACGGCGGGGCTCGAAGAGCCTGGCGGTGCCGGTCAGGACGAGCATCGGCATCCAGGCCAGCAGGTCAAGAGCGATCTGCACGATCTCCAGCCAGATCCGGTTCTGGGCGGTGCGTTTCAAGGGGAGGTTGCGCAGGCCGGTGGCCCGGGCGGCCCGGATCCGGTCTTCCGCGCGGGCCCGCAGCCGGTGACGGAGCTCGAGTTCGGCGATCGGCGGTGTTCGTGGCGAAGCAGGTGATCCGCATGCCGTCGGCGTCCGTGATTCTCAACTGGGCACCAGGGTGGGGCCGTTCCTTGCGGACGATCAGCCGCATCCCCTTCGGCCAGCCCTCCAGGACATCGCCGGTCAGTTCGGCGACCCAGGCCCCGTCCCGGACCTCGCCGTCCGCCTCGACGGCCGGCGTCCAGGCCGACGCCGGAACCTTCAGGACATGCTGGTGAACCTGCTCAGTGATCACCATGCCGACCGAGTAGGACAGCCACCGCCCGCGCCGGGCCAGCCAGGCGACGAACTCGTGGGTGCCGCCCGCGGAATCCGTGCGGATCAGGGTTCGTCGCCCGCGCCGGTACTTCTTCGGCAGCTGGGCCAGGGCCAGTTGGGCGGCACTGATGTGGTCGGCGGCGGTGTTCGAGCCCGCGTTGCCCGGCCTGAGCAGGGCCGCGACCAGCTCACCGGTACCGCCCTGCCCGTGGTCGACGAACCCCATCAACGGATGATGTCCGTGGGTCCGCTTCCAGGTCGGCGCGGCATCCTCCTTGCCGGAGTGCGCGATCACCAGCACCCCGTCAAGGTCCACGGTCACCGTCCCGTCGGCATCGGGCGCACTTTCGTCGGCCAGCTTCCAGACCCGCTCGCGTGCTTCGGCCCGGGCGGAACGGATCGCCGCCAGTGCCTTCTCACCGGAGCCGGCGAGGGTGTCGATCAGGCGGGAGACCGTCGGGTCGGAGACGACCGGCCCGAACACGGCCGGCTCGGCACGCAGCATGCCGACATCGGCCAGGCAGTCCCCTCCCAGCGCGACCGACAGCGCGATGTCCAGCAGGACCTTGCCCGGATCGTGCACCGCCCGAGCCTTCCGCCACGGCGTCAGCGCCGCTGATATCGCGGTGTCCAAACCGGACTTGCGGGCGGTCTCGACCAGCAGCACGCCCCCGGCCTGCGAGACCACCGCCCGGCCGCCGCCCTCGATGCGGACACGCGGGTAGGACCCGATACGCTTCTTCACCTGGAGAGTGCTTCTTTCCGTGCAGCCAACAGGACCCTAGACAAATCCCATCGTTGCAGGTCAGGAGCACTCTCCGCTTATTTGATCAAGTCTCGGACGCTCCACCACGTGAAAGCGCGAGGCTAGTGACAATACCAGTGACTTAAGGATTCCGGACGCGTCTGGCCTTGGAGGATGAGGTAATAGGGGCGGTGCGCCAGTGGGGGGCGATGGTTACGGCGTCGTCCGGGTCGCGGGTGGGCTGGGGCCACGTGCGGTGCTCGTCGCGTTTGACGCCGAAGTTGGACATCTTGCGTTTGACGACGCGGGGGTTGGTGCGTCGGCGTCGCGGCGGTAAGAGCCGGGCCGCTATTTCGTCGAGTCCGTGGGCCAGCGCCGCCGCGAGGTGGTCAGGGGAAAAGGCCGCCTGCGCGGTGACCTGGCGGCGCGCGAGGCGGATGGTGCGGGTGAAGGACAGCCTGTCGGGGTCGAGGCCGGCCGCTTCGGCGGCGTCGTGCATGAGCGCGCGAATGGCGTGATGAACAAGCAGGTGACCCCAGACTTCCTGCTCGACCCCGCCGGGTGACCGTGAACGCAGGACCTCGGCGGGCCCGCGCTGGTGCGTCTTCAGCTCGTCCAGCGCGTTTTCGAACTCCCACCGTTCCTGGTAGAGGGCGGCCAGCTCCGTCGCCGGGGCGGCCTTGGAGTCGAGGACCGTGGTGATCAGGCGGTAGGGGGCTTCCGGACCGGGCCTGCCGGGATCCTCCAGCGTGTACTCGATGACCCGCACCACTTCCGGATCAGCTCGCTTGCGATGGTCCTTGGCTGCGACGATCTCGGACAGGTAAGAGCCGTCGGGCAGCTCCTCGCGCACGGGCAGCACCTGGTGGGCGCGGACGCGCCACAGCAGGTCCGCTCCGCCGGCCGCCGCGGCCCGCCACAGCTCCAGGCCGGTGAAACCGCGGTCGGCCAGCAGCAGGTCACCCGCCCCCAGGCTGCCGAGCACCTGCCGGGCCAGTACGGGTTCGGACACCGTGCGAGGTCCCAGCGCGGCGGCGGTGATGGCGTGAGTGCCGCACTCGGCCAGCGCCACCACCCGTACCTGCGGGAACGCACACCGCTCGGTGCGATGTGTTGTGGGGCGCCCGAAGTAAGCGGCGTTCTCCTCGCTGTCCGGCACGTCGAACACCGTGCCGTCGACGGCCATCACCCGCCAACTGCGGTAGAAGGCCCCCGGCGACGACTCCGCCGCCAGAGGCCGGGCCACCTCGGCGAACAGGGCCTTCAAGGGCTCGGGGCCAAGTCTCGCGCGGGCCCGTGAGATCGCCGCCGTGGTCGGCACGTTCCAGGACCCTGACCAGCGCTTCACCCATGCCAGCCCATGCGTCAGCAACCGGGCGACCTCTTCATAGCCCTGGCCGGAGAACAAGCACATCGCCAGCACGAAGTAGACCACCACGCGGGGCGGCAGCAACCGGTTGCGCTGACCGGACCGGCCGCACTCGGCCACAACCCTGTCCACCAACTCCGGCGGAAATGACCTCGTCAGCAGCCCGACCGCAATGCGATCCGACAGCCGCTCATCCGTCTCCGGCTTAACCTGTCCCGGCCGCGGCATCTCAGCACCTCCCGACCAGACATCCTACCGACTTGAAGTCTTAAGTCACTGGTATTGAGGCTAGTGACGTTTTCTCAGCGGTTGTCACTTCCATGAGTTGTTGAGGACGAGTGCGGCTTGGGCGATGCGTCCGATCCGGCTGGGGCTGAGCGTGACGTGCTGCAGCGCGCGCCAGCGCTGCTTGAGTTCAGCGGCGGCCCGTTCGCCCAGGGCCCGGATGCCGCGCAGGAGCCGGTTGTGGGCGCGGTTGTCCGGCGCGAGCGGGGAAGCGATGTCGGGGTGCGGACGGAACGGGGTGTGGATGCCCTTGCCGGCGCCGGTGTAGCCGACGTCGGCCAGCGTCGGCAGACCGGCGCGGGCCGCCGCGTACAAGGCGGGCAGGGCATGGATGCGGGCGGCACGCAGGTCGTGGACGGATCCGGGTTCGACGTCGGAGACCCACAGCGGGGTGCCGTCGGGTGCGGCCACGAACTGGATGTTCCCGGCGAAGTGCCGAGCCTTGCCGGAGTACCACAGGTCGTTGCCCTTCTCGGTAGTCCCGGCGACACGGTCGCAGGAGACCAGGGTGCCGTCCAGCACCACGTGGCTCATCTGCCGCGCGCGGCAGCGGTCCAGCACCTCATGCAGCTCGGGGGCCTGGTCGGCCAGGACGTCGATTGCCTCGTGGAGGTAGCGGTAGCCGGTGGCCTGCGAGATTCCCGCATCGCGGGCCAGGCAGTGCACGCAGCCGGCCTCGCGGAACCAGCGCAGCACGAAGACGGCCTGCCGGAACGGGCTCAACGCCCGGGAGCCCTTCGGGGTGCCGATCCGGCGGCGGTGGCCGGCCAGCAGCCGGGCCACGTATTCCACCACGTGGCGCGGGACGTCGAGCATGGCAACATAGGTGACCAACGTGAAGCCTCTGGTGCAACGGACGATCTTGTGGTGAGAACCGTCCTACCAGAGGCTTCACGTCTGTCCGCACCCGGGCCACCGCTGTCCGACCCAACCCTTAACGCCCTGATCAACCCACTTCCCGAAGATTATTTCGCTGAGAAAACGTCAGTGTCCTGAGCCGCCAGTTCGTGTGCAGTACGCGGCGAGGGTGCCGCGGACGTCGTCGGCGGTCTTGGTCCACACGAACGGTTTGCGGTTCTTGTTCCACTCGTTGATCCATCGGCGGATGTCGTGTCCGAGTTCGGTGACGCTGCGGTGGGCCGAGCGGCGGAGTTTGCGGCAGGTCAGCTCGGCGGACCAGTGCTCGACGAGGTTGAGCCGGGAGGCGGGGGGTGGGGGTGAAGTGCAGGTGGAAGCGGGGGTGTCGCAGCAGCCACTTCTTGACCGCTTCGGTCTTGTGGGTGGCGTGGTTGTCCAGGACCAGATGCAGGTGAAGGTCCTTGGGCACGGCGGCGTCGATGGTCTTCAGGAAACGGAGGAACTCCTGGTGGCGGTGGCGTCGGTGGTGCTGGGCTACGACCGAGCCGGAGGCGACATCCAGGGCGGCGGACAGGCTGGCGGTGCCGTGCCGGACGTAGTCGTGCGTCATCCGCGCCGGCGTCGTCGGCGACAGGGGCAGCACCGGCTGGGTGCGGTCCAGAGCCTGGATCTGCGACTTCTCGTCCACCGCCAGGACCAGGGCGTTCTCCGGCGGGGACAGGTGGATGCCGACCACGTCGCGGACCTTGGTCACGAACTGCGGGTCGGTGGACAGCTTCCGTGTCCGCACGATGTGCGGCTTGAGGCCGAACGCCCGCCAGACCCGCGAGACGGCCGACTGCGACATGCCCGCGGCCTGGGCCATCGACCGCGTCGACCACTGCGAATCCCCCGAAGAGGGTGCCTGGTTCAGGGTCCGGGCGACCAGGGGCTCCACCTGCTCGTCGGTGATCCGGGGCGGGGCACCGGAGCGCGGAGCGTCGACCGGCCCCTCGAGACGGTCGGCGGCGAACCTGGACCGCCACGTGCGCACCGTCTCCCGCGAGATACCGAGCCCCTGCGCGACCTGCGCGTTCGGGCGGCCCTCGGCGCACGCCAGCACGACCCTCGCGCGCAGCACCGGGGCCTGGGACGCAGTCCGCTTGCGCAACCAGCCCCGCAGCACGCGGCGCTCGCGCTCGGACGACTCCGATGACAACGGCCTTGGACCCCGCCTCCCCCGGCCCTACAACCGCCAGCGAACTACCGGCTCAGGCCCAGCCGCGTCCTTGCGCTCTGGGGCGGAGCCGCCGCCACCCCGCTGCTCCGGGCAAGCGTGATCGCCTCGGTCGGCTTCGCGCTGGGCCTGCCGCTGACCTGGGCGCAGGTGACCTTTGCGCTCCTCGTCGCCAGCACCGCGGTCGGAGCCCTACCGGCACCGGGCGGCATCGGCCCCATCGACGCGGCTCTGGTGTTCGCCATGGTCCTCCCGGGCTCCCCGCTGAGCCCGGCCACGACAACGATCATCGGTTACCGGGTCCTGACGGTCTGGGTGCTCTGCCGCCGGGCACGCCCGTTCTCTCACTCCTCGTCCAGCGCAAGATGCTGTGAGCCGGGCCACACCTCAGCCCCCAAGAGGCCCTCTTCAGCTCAACGCCCCTCTCCCGTAACGTCGTTGCCGCTGCTTGAAGTGGCCATGACGTCGGGATGGGATGTATGGGTGGGATGAACTCTATGGGCAGGGGCGGGACGGGCTCAATGGGCAGAGGTCTGCTTTCGCTGGTTCTCGCCGCGGTCACCGGTGCCGCGTTGCTCGTCGCACCGGCCGCCGCGACGCCGCCTCCACCGGGCGATGTCTACCGGCCCGTCCGTGGGCCGTCCGCCCCGGCCGAGTACCGCTATATGCAAAAGACCCTGCCGGGAGAGTCGATCCCACGGCACGCACACGACCTCGCCGCCGCGCAGGCGCGCGAACTGCCCACCGTCGGCGGGCGCTGGAAGAGCGTCGGACCCACCGACATCGGCGGGCGGATCGTGTCCCTCGCACTCGATCCCAAGCGGGCCGACACGCTGTACGCGGCGGCTGCCAGCGGCGGGCTCTGGCGCAGCACCGACGCCGGTCAGACGTTCCACTCGGTGTGGCCCGACAGCTGGACGCAGGCCATGGGGGCGGTCGCCACCGCGCCGGACGGCACGCTGTACGTCGGCACCGGCGAGCCCAATCCGGGCGGCGGCAGCATCACGTACGAGGGAACCGGCATGTACCGCAGCACCGACGGCGGCCGGAACTGGACGCCGATCGGCCTGCGCGACTCCGGGGCGATCAGCGCCATCACCATCGATCCCGCCAACCCGCGCCGTATCTATGTCGCCGCGGCCGGATCGCTCTACAACGGCGGTGGCGACCGGGGCGTGTACCGCTCGCAGGACGGTGGCGCCACCTGGGAGCGGATCCTGGCCGGCGCCAACGAGTTCACCGGCGCCACCGAGATCGTCGTCGAGGGAGACCGGCTCTACGCCGTGATGTGGGACAAGCGCCGCCGCCCCGACCTGCGGACGTACGGCGGTGTCGGCTCGGGTGTCTTCCGCTCCTCCGACGGCGGTGAGACCTGGCAGCGGCTCGGCGGCGGGCTGCCCGCGCAGGGCCCCGGCGTGGGGCGGATCGGCCTCGCTGTCGCGGGCGACCGGCTCTATGCGATCGTCAACAAGGCCGACGGCTCCTTCGAGGGCTTCTACGCCTCCTCCGACGGCGGCGACACCTGGACCCGTCTGCCCGACAACCAGGACCTCACCGACTCGCAGTCCAGCTTCGGCTGGTGGTTCGGCAAGGTGTGGATCGACCCCCGGGACACCGAGCACGTGCATGTGGCCGGGGTCGCGCTGCTGACCACGAAGGACGGCGGCGACACCTGGACGGCCGACGACACGAGCATGCACGTCGACCATCACGCCATGGTGTGGGACCCGCGCCGCCCCGGCCGCGTCTACCTCGGCAACGACGGCGGCGTCTACCGCTCCGACGCGCGCGGCGACGGCGGCTGGGTCAAGTCCCGCCATCAGCCGTACACCCAGCTCTACAGCGCGGCGATCAGCCCGCAGGACGTCACCAGGATCTCGGGCGGCGCTCAGGACAACGGCTCGCTGCGCTCCTGGGGCGGTGACGGCTTCAACGAGTACCTCGGCGGCGACGGCGAGGAGAACCTCATCAACCCCACCGACGTGAACAACGTCTTCGCCTGCTACCAGTACGGCAACTGCTTCTCCTCCACCGACGGCGGCGACACGCTCACGTACTTCGCGGACAGGACGACGTTCCAGCGCCGCAACTGGTTCACACCCATGGAGTTCGACCCGCACGACCCGAAGGTCCTCTACTACGGCTCCGAGGTCGTCAACCGCTCCACGGACGGCGGCGAGACCTGGCAGCCCATCAGCCCCGACCTGTCCGGCGGCCCGGGCACCGACCCCGTCCACCCCAACTACGGCACCATCACCTCGATCGCCCCGGCATCCGACGGACGCACCGTCTACGCAGGCACGGACGACGGCCGCGTCTGGGTCACCAGGAACCTCGGCGCCACCTGGACGAAACTGGCCGAGGGACGACCTTGGGTGACCCGGGTCGTGGTCGACCCGAAGAACCCGAACCGGGTGTGGACCACACACTCCGGCTACCGCTCCGGCTCCCCGCTCCCCCATGTGTACGGCAGCACCGACGGCGGCCGGCACTGGCGGAACCTGTCGGGCAACCTCCCGGACGCGCCCGTCAACGACCTGGTCGCAGCACGGGGCGGCATCCTCTACATCGCCACCGACCAGGGCGTGTTCACCAGCACCGCACACGGCGGCCGCTGGCTCCGCCTCGGCCGAGGAATGCCGCAGGTCCCGGTCGACGACATCGAGTACGACGCGGGACGGCACCGCCTGGTGGCGGCGACGTTCGGCAGGGGCTTCTACGAACTGACGACTCCCTGAGCTGCGGATGCTGGAGACAGTCAGGCAGACACGCCGAGCACGGCGATGCCGGATCCGGCGTGTCTGCCTGACGCGGCGCCCGCGGCGCACACGTCAGACCCGGTCTGGCTTTATCGACGACTCACGACAGCAGTTGTTAACGACTACGGGAGGCGCCCGCCGTACCGGGACGTCGATGTCAATGAGAACGGGAGGCGCCTGCCGGCACTCGGCAACGTCACGACGGCAGCTGCCACCCACGCCCGTAACCAGCGCTTTTACCCAGACTCCGGATGAGCGGCAGACGACTCTCCTCCCGACATCACCGAGCCGCTGCCCGCGGTCGCGAACATCTCGCGCGGGCCGTGCCTCCCGAACTGCTGATGTAACGCTGCTCTGCGACGTAAACAGAGCCAAGCCCCACTTCCCGTCCGGGCGCTGCCCCTTCACCGACAACAGCAGACGGTCATGGAGCAAGGGCTGGCCGGAGCGCCCCTGGTAGTGGCGGAAGCGGCCGGCGACCAGACCGCCGGTCGGTCGCACCCGGTAGATCCCGTCCTTGCCGTAGCGGATCACCGCGACCTCGTCCTCGCTCCACTCCAGCACCCGCTCGATCGCGTACTCGTGCGCGGCCTCGATCACCAGACGGATCTCCTCGTCCCTCAGCGCCCACAACAGGGAGATCGTCGGCCGCGGCCGGAACACGAAGTCCACCCCGGTGACCGTCACGCGACGTCTGAGGGCGCCGGCCTTGAACGCCTCCTTCGCCGACGCCCCCTTCGCGAGCAGGTCGGCCTCGATCCGGTCCGCATACGGGTGGCGGCCCCGCTCGCCGAACAGGTTCCGCAGCTGGCTCTCGGTGACCTCCTGCCCCGGCTCGAGACCGAGCGCGGCAAGGCCGCGGCCCATCCAGCGCCCGACCGGGACACTGGCCCGCTCCTGAGCCTCGCGCAGCGGCATGCGGGCCGGGCGGCGGCCGTCGCCGACGACGGTCTCGCGCAGGTAGTAGCGGTACATCCCACCGGCCCGGACAACCCTGCTATCCACTGTCATGCAGACCACGCCACACCGCTGTGACCTGCAAGAAAAGACCGATCATCGGGACGTCCCGCCAGGCGGGAGCAGCGGCCGAACCTTCTTCACCGCATCCCGCCGGGCGGGACGCGGCCCCGGGCCGGACACGAATGTCATCGCTCTCCGGCAGCCCCCACCCCGACCCGAACAACACCATCCAGCACCACTGAGCATCACCACCCGCCAAGGAACGAGCACCGCACCGCCAAGGAACCCCCTACAGCAGCCCCCGGCATTCGCCGAGGGCTTCGTCGTACTGCCCGAAGGAGACCACCGTGCCCACCTTCGAGACCTGCTCCCGCTTCACCGCCGACCTCCAGCACCTCACCCCCGCCCAGCGCCGGCGCCTCCGCCGCGTCGTCCTGGACGCCCTCGTCCCCGACCTGCGCACCGGCCGCGGACGCTTCCGCGCCAGCCTCCGCGTCAAGCGTGCGTACGCCGCGCCCCCGGCATCTACGAGCTCTCCTTGGACGGCAACGGACGCGCGGCATGGTCCTACGGACCGGCCCGGTCAGCCGGTGAGCGGCACATCGTCTGGCGCCGCATCGGCGGCCACGACATCCTCAACGTGCCGTGACGGGTGCTACGCCGGGCGGCGACTCAAAGACTCCACAGACCGCTCAGGCTGTAGTCGTGATCCTCATGTCCCGGCTTGGTGCCGCATCGTATGGCAAGCAGCACCGCCGTGTCGCCCTTCCCGGTGACGCCAGTGGCGCCCCGTTGGAGTTCCGGGGCGCCATGTGTCTCGTCGGCCGCTGTCAGTCGCGTCGGTAGTTGTCAAGTCAAATGAGACGTTCGCAGTGCTGTGAACCTTGTGGTTCGGGTTGCCGGCGGTTCGCTGGGTCGTTGATCCAGACCTGGCCGGGTACCTCGGGTGGATTCGGTCGGCGGGCGAAGCGTTCGGGGTGGCGTTCGTATGCCTCGGCGAGAGCGGCGGCCCGCTGGTCGCGGACCTCCTCTGCGGTGCCGAAGTGGACGGAGGCGGGGGTGTGCAGGCCGATCCCGGAGTGTCTGTGGTCGTGGTTGTAGTAGGTGATGAAGGCGCCCATCCCCTCCCGGGCAGGGGCCAGCGAATCGAACCGTTCCGGGTGGTCGGCGGTGTCCTTCGTGGTCCTGAACTGGCTTTTCGAGTACGGGGTGTCGTTGCTGACCCTGGGGCGGGAGCGACTCCTGGTGATGCCGAGGTCGATCAGCATCTGGGACACCTTCTTGCTGGTCATCGAGGTGCCGCGGTCCGCGTGCACCGTCTGGGGCACGATGCCGTTGCGCTCGATCGTCTCGCGGATCAACTCCTCGGCCCGCTCAGCCGTTTCGGCCCGCTCGACGGTGTGGCCGACGATGTAGCGGCTGAAGACGTCGATGATGACGTAGGCGTGGTACCAGATGCCCTTGTCCGAGCCGGGCAGCTTGGTGATGTCCCAGGTGAAGACCTGCGAGGGGCTGATCGCCGTCAGCTCAGGGATCGCCCTAGCCGGATGAGTGGCCTGGCGGCGGCGTTCACCGTTCTGCCCGGCGGCGGACAGAATCCGGTACACGTCCGCTCTGAGCACCAGTAGTTCCCCGCGTCCAGCTCACGCGCCCAGACCTGCGCGGGCGGCAGGTCGACGTACTCCGGCCGGTTCAGCAGCGCCAGGATCTGGGCCCGCTCGGCCGGCGAGAGGGCCGAAGCGGGCGCGGGTCTCGGGGACGGTGCAGGCTTCGGCTTCGGGCTGAGGCGGCGGTAGTGGGTGGCGCGTGAGCGCCCGGTCAGCCGGCAGGCTGCCGTAGTACCCAACTGCCCCTGGACACCCGCGAACGCCTCATCGATCACGGGTGCGGCGGCGTGCTTCAGTCCGCGCTCTCGGAGAGCAGTTCCAAGAGCGCGTTGGCTTTTCCCGTGACTTCCAGGGCCGCGTCCCGGCGAGCCGGGTCCCTCTCCAGTCGTGCGACCTTCTTGCGCAGCCGCTCCGGCTCGGCCTGCTCGGCCGCCTTCTTCGGCCGCACCGCCGAGGTCCGCCGGTCGACCAGGGCATCCAGGGAGCCGGCCTCGCGTGCCTGGCGCCACTCGATGACGTGCGAGTGGTACAGCCGCTCACGCCGCAGGATCGCGCCCTTCTCCCCGGCCGGGGCGGCATCGTACTCGGCAACGATCCGCAGCTTGTACTCCGCGGAGAACGTCCGCCGCTTCGGCTTCGGCGCCGGATCGTCACCGGCTGGTATCGGGGTGGTGCTGGCCGTGCTGAAGGGATCTCCTGTCTCGCCCATCCGGACTGACCCGATACACCGGGTGTCTCAGCCGAGGCCGTCAGAAAGGGGTCGGCCTGCTCCCCCGCCTGGAAAGCCACGAGCCCGCCACGGAAGATCACTCGCCGACCAGGGCTTTGCCGAGGCGGCGGCGCGGCTGCCGGAACCCGGCCGTCCCTCAGCGCGAGCTCGCCGGCCGTCCGGCCGTGCGGGCCGGGGTGCTGCGCCACGGGGCCGGTCTGGAGGACGGAGAGGGGCTGGGTGTGGCGGAGGCGGTCGCGCCGGCCGCGGTGCAGCCCGGCGCAAGGCGCCTCAAGGCGCCTCAAGGCGCCTCAAGGCGACATGGTCGGCTCCCGCGCCCTCCTCCGTCGCGGCAACGGTCCTCGCCGCCCTGCCCTCCCCGCCCTGGGCCGGGCGGAGCGGAACCGCGGGGCGGTCGTCAGCCTTCGGTGAGGGCGTCGCGGACGGCGCGTTCCACGAGGGGAGCGGCGTTGGCGTGTTCCCTGGCGTTGGGATGGAGCAGCGTGGCGCGTTTTCCGATGGCGGCGCAGTCGAACGGCAGGCCGGCGGGCGGCACGGTCGGCCAGAAGGGCGCGGCGTCGCCGCAGATCCCTTCGATCCACTGGGTGTCCTCGGGCTGGCATACGTCATGGCCCACGCTGGAGGTGTAAAGGTCGACGTGACGGTCACCGCGCTTCGCCGCCTCCTCGCGAATGATCTTGTTCAGGGCCTTCAGGGCGTCGTCGCGCAGCCAGTCGATGTCGGCGGGGGTGATCGGGCCGAGCTGCGTCGGGCCGCCGCTGCAGGCGCTGCCCCGCTCCGGCAGGATGGCCGGGTAACCGATCGTGACGACCTCGGCGTGCGGCGCGGCGCGGTGAATCGCGCCGAGCATCCGACCGTATGCGTCACGGATCCCGGCGAGCTTGGCGGCGAGGCCCTCCACGCCCTCGGGCGGGTTCGTGTAGTACTCCTTGCACGACCTGTGGGCGAGGCTGAGTTCCAGGCACCCGCCGAAGGGCAGGCCGATCGCGCCGACGCCGACGGTGACGACATCGGTCCGGTCGCCGAGCCCGGCCCGCCGGATCTGCGGATCCACCAGGGGCCACCTGCCGGGATCGCCTGCGGGGGGCCGCACTGGGCTGGTGGGCTGCTGCCTGTCGCTCGTGACGTTCTCGATGGCGGCGTTGTCGCAGCTGACGTTGGTCAGACGCACGGGCCTGTCCAGCGGGCGGGCGGCGAGCTTCCGCTCGACGAGGTCGGGGTAGGCGCCGGTGGTCCGGTCGCACCCGTCCCTCGACGGGTCGCCCAGCAGGGGGAGTGGGGCTCCGACGAAGAGGCCGGCGGTGTACGAGTCGCCCAACGCGGCCCATTCGTAGCGGTCGGTCGAGGCGCCTGCGGCCGGGGGCGGGAGCGCGGCCATCGCCAGCGCGGCCAGCCCCACCGCCGACACTCGCGTACGCAGCCGGGACACGGGGTGTCGCATGGTTCCTCCGGGGGTTCGGATGCCATCGGGCCAGGGCACGCTCCTGACGCCGTACGCCGTGTTCCAGGACGTTTCGGGCGCTATGCCGAACATCTCCGCTGAAGCGAGTCCTTCACGCTGATCAGACCGATCGGTCAGATCCATCGTGATGGTTCTCATCGTGGTTCTGGCCGGTTCGCGCTGTCATCGCACCTTCATCGTGTCCGATTTACAGCATTATGGGTATCGATTTGCCCTCGCTGCCCTTCGACCACCACCGCGACCGCCGAGTGGCGGCGCCCGGAGGGTGCAGAGTCGGCCGACCGCCTGGCCGCAGAAGTCCGCAAGCGGTGGCAATCGCAGGTGTGGGCCGAAGCCCGCAGAGCCGCCGCCACGTCCGCCGGCCTCGTGGCCGACGCCCGCGGCCGGTTCGGGTTCACCGCCGTACCCGGCAGCAGCGACGACGCACGCCTGCGCCACCTCGCCCTCGCCCCGTCCCCGCGCCGCCCGTCTCTTCGACGCCCTGCCCGAGGCCGGCACCCCATGCTGGGCCGACAAGGGACACCGGGGCGCCGGCGACACGGCCCGCGCCCCGTACCGGGGACGGTGGAAGGCCCCTGCGCAGGGCCGGCGGGCGGTCAACCGGACCCACGCGAAGATCCGGGTGCTGGAAGGCCGCCCTGAACGCCTTCGGCGTCACCTTCGACGGTCGGCTCTCCGCAGCCCGCCAGTAACCCCAACCACCCTCGACACGCTGTTCGATTGACAGATCTCAACCACCCCCTCCGAGCGTCAGGTGGTCGGTACAGTGGCGGGCGCGGCACGGATGTGCTGTGCGGATTCCACGGGGGGAACATGTCCGGAAGCGATGTGCGGTGGTGGGCTCGCTCCTCGGTGCGCACAGGTCTGGTCGTCGTGCTGATGGGGCTGCTGGTCGGGCTGGCGCTGGAGTTCCACGTGCTGGGCTGGGGCTCCGTTCCCGGCAACCGCTGCGGGGGGCGGTACACCCCCTGTCCCGATGGCACCACGCCGACCCTTCTGCTGGCCTTCCTGTTCACGGTCGTGGGCGGCTACGGTCTGGTCTTCGCCCTGCAGAAGTTCACCGCCGTCCGTCCCGGCAAGGCGCTGCCCGCCCTGCTGGCCGCCGCGGGAGTGCTGGCGGCGCTGTGGCCGGGCTGGCAGGCATACCTCTGGATGCGAGGCCCGGTGCTCCGGTCCGTCTGGCAGGCCGAGGCGGACCGGCCCTCCTCGGTGCACGGCGTCGGCGCGTGGACGGTCCAGGACGGGAAGACGGTCATCCGGGCGCGTACCGACGCGCTGATCGCCTACGACTCCGGCAGCGGGAAACGCGAGTGGCTTCTCGACGCACCGGTGCGCATGTCGGTGTGCGCGATGAGCGACCGGGTCTCGGACGGCGTCGGTCTGGTGGCCTTTGCCCGGCACGAGGTCGCCTGCGGTTCCGTCCGGGCCGTCGACGCGAGGAGCGGTCGGGTGCGGTGGGAGCGGGAACTCCCCGGTGCCCGACAGGAGGGCGGCGGTTCGCTGCTGACCGCGGACGGAGATGTCGGCGTGGCCCTGTCCGAAGGCGCCGTCCACGGGTTCGGACTCGCCGACGGCAAGGAGCGTTGGACCATCGAACCCCGTCCGTCCGGTAAGCGGTCCGATGGCATCGGCTACGTCCCGACGGCGATCTCCGCAGCCGACGGCACCACCCGGGTGGTGGTGATCTGCGAGGGCTCCACCGGCTTCGACTCGGCCTGGCTGCTCACCCTGGACAACGCGACGGGCCGGGAACTGGGCCGCAGCCCACTGCCGGTGGAAAGTTCCCTGACCACGTACGGGATTTTGAGACCACGAACAGCCCATGGCAGGCTCATGCCGCATGTTCGATGATTACGCGAAAGACAACCTACATGGGAGACTTCGGCGGGACCGCGAGGCGCTGCTCTGGAAACTCGACGGCTTATCTGAATACGACGCCCGCCGACCTTTGACAGCGACCGGGACCAACCTCCTCGGCCTGGTCAAACACGTGGCCACCGTCGAGGCCAGGTACTTCGGCGAGGTCTTCGACCGGCCTTCCTCGGAACCGCTGCCCCGGTGGCAGGACTCCGACGGCAGTGATCTGTGGGCGGCCGAGGACGAGACCCGCGATCAGATCGTCGGGTTCTACCGGCGCACGTGGGAACACTCGGACGCGACGATCACCGCGCTTCCCCTCGACGCCCCCGGCCACGTGCCGTGGTGGCCGCAGCCTTATTCCAACACGAACCTGTTCGCCATCATGATCCATGTCCTCGGCGAGTCCATCCGGCATGCCGGGCACGCCGACATCCTGCGCGAGGGCCTCGACGGCCGGACCGGGTTGCGCGCCGAATACGAGAAGCAGATCGACGAGGAAGCCCGTGCAGCCCGCCGCGCGAAGATCGAGCAGGCCGCCAGGTCTGCCGCACGAATCAAGGCTTAGGTCGAAAACCAGCCACAACGTCGTCGGTGACAACCAGCCTGCTTATGTGACAACTACCGTTCTTCGGCTCATCAAGATCAAGACGTATCGGGGAGTAGAATCTGCACTCAGTACCCGATGTTGAGGTAGTCGATGTCGGTGAACTGCACTTCCAGGTCGTCGGCGCGGCGGCCGTCGTCAGGGCTTGGGAGAGTCCCCGGGCCACCTCGGTGACGGTCCTGCCGGAGGAGCGGACCAGCGCGGCCGCGTCCCTCTTGAACTCCTCCGAGTACCGCCTGCTGCGGTTGCTCCTACTTCCCACCCGGCACTACTCCCTCTGGAACCTCACGTCCCAGTCTCCAGGTGACCAACATCAAGAGGAAGGTTCACCGGTTCGAGTCCCTTACCGGTGGGGTACCGAAGGCGATCTCCTGAAGGGCTGCCACATGTCGGGTGAGGGCGGTGCGCCCCTTGGGAGAGAGGGAGAGCCAGGTGCGTGCGCGTTTGCCCACGAACCCTTTGCGGACCTTGACGTATCCGGCGTCTTCCAGAAGGGTGATCTGTTTGGAAAGGGCCGAGTCCGTGATCTCGATGGCGTCGCGGAGACTTCTGAAGTCCACTTCGTCGACCGTCGCGAGTGCGGCGGCGATGGAGAACCTCACGGGCGCGTGAATCACGCTGTCGAGCGACTTGCGAGGGTGTGTCACCACTCACCTTCTGCCAACCGGTCGGCCTTGCGCTCCAGGATACCGATCGCCAGGAAAGGGATCCCGCAGGCGACGGCTCCGGGCAACCACCAGGCAGGTTGCCCGGAGAAGCAGGTGGAGCCGATGGTGACCGTCAAGCTGTAGACACCCGCCCCACCCGCTGTGGCCACCGCGTAGAACGCGCGGTGGTGGCGTGGCAGGACGGGTCGGGTAGCCGTGTAGATGACGAGGGCCAGCAACGGGAGCAGGAGCAGAACGGGGACGGCGTACGGCACCTTGGGCTGGACGAGTAGGCCGTACACCGCGGTCAGGACCATCATGACCACGCCTAGGAACAGGATCAGGGCCGTACGGGGGTGACGGCTAGCCTTCCGCATGCGGGCGGCGGCAGCGTCGGCGGAGGCAAGTGCCTCGCGCGCCTGGTTTTCGTCCATCATGATGCCTTTCTGTACCGCTGCGACCGTGAGTGGCCGTTCAGTGACGTTTTCTCAGCGGTTGTCACTTCCATGAGTTGTTGAGGACGAGTGCGGCTTGGGCGATGCGTCCGATCCGGCTGGGGCTGAGCGTGACGTGCTGCAGCGCGCGCCAGCGCTGCTTGAGTTCAGCGGCGGCCCGTTCGCCCAGGGCCCGGATGCCGCGCAGGAGCCGGTTGTGGGCGCGGTTGTCCGGCGCGAGCGGGGAAGCGATGTCGGGGTGCGGACGGAACGGGGTGTGGATGCCCTTGCCGGCGCCGGTGTAGCCGACGTCGGCCAGCGTCGGCAGACCGGCGCGGGCCGCCGCGTACAAGGCGGGCAGGGCATGGATGCGGGCGGCACGCAGGCCGTGGACGGATCCGGGTTCGACGTCGGAGACCCACAGCGGGGTGCCGTCGGGTGCGGCCACGAACTGGATGTTCCCGGCGAAGTGCCGAGCCTTGCCGGAGTACCACAGGTCGTTGCCCTTCTCGGTAGTCCCGGCGACACGGTCGCAGGAGATCAGGGTGCCGTCCAGCACCACGTGGCTCATCTGCCGCGCGCGGCAGCGGTCCAGCACCTCATGCAGCTCGGGGGCCTGGTCGGCCAGGACGTCGATCGCCTCGTGGAGGTAGCGGTAGCCGGTGGCCTGCGAGATTCCCGCATCGCGGGCCAGGCAGTGCACGCAGCCGGCCTCGCGGAACCAGCGCAGCACGAAGACGGCCTGCCGGAACGGGCTCAACGCCCGGGAGCCCTTCGGGGTGCCGATCCGGCGGCGGTGGCCGGCCAGCAGCCGGGCCACGTATTCCACCACGTGGCGCGGGACGTCGAGCATGGCAACATAGGTGACCAACGTGAAGCCTCTGGTGCAACGGACGATCTTGTGGTGAGAACCGTCCTACCAAAGGCTTCACGTCTGTCCGCACCCGGGCCACCGCTGTCCGACCCAACCCTTAACGCCCTGATCAACCCACTTCCCGAAGATTATTTCGCTGAGAAAACGTCAGTGACGTTTTCTCAGCGGTTGTCACTTCCATGAGTTGTTGAGGACGAGTGCGGCTTGGGCGATGCGTCCGATCCGGCTGGGGCTGAGCGTGACGTGCTGCAGCGCGCGCCAGCGCTGCTTGAGTTCAGCGGCGGCCCGTTCGCCCAGGGCCCGGATGCCGCGCAGGAGCCGGTTGTGGGCGCGGTTGTCCGGCGCGAGCGGGGAAGCGATGTCGGGGTGCGGACGGAACGGGGTGTGGATGCCCTTGCCGGCGCCGGTGTAGCCGACGTCGGCCAGCGTCGGCAGACCGGCGCGGGCCGCCGCGTACAAGGCGGGCAGGGCATGGATGCGGGCGGCACGCAGGTCGTGGACGGATCCGGGTTCGACGTCGGAGACCCACAGCGGGGTGCCGTCGGGTGCGGCCACGAACTGGATGTTCCCGGCGAAGTGCCGAGCCTTGCCGGAGTACCACAGGTCGTTGCCCTTCTCGGTAGTCCCGGCGACACGGTCGCAGGAGATCAGGGTGCCGTCCAGCACCACGTGGCTCATCTGCCGCGCGCGGCAGCGGTCCAGCACCTCATGCAGCTCGGGGGCCTGGTCGGCCAGGACGTCGATTGCCTCGTGGAGGTAGCGGTAGCCGGTGGCCTGCGAGATTCCCGCATCGCGGGCCAGGCAGTGCACGCAGCCGGCCTCGCGGAACCAGCGCAGCACGAAGACGGCCTGCCGGAACGGGCTCAACGCCCGGGAGCCCTTCGGGGTGCCGATCCGGCGGCGGTGGCCGGCCAGCAGCCGGGCCACGTATTCCACCACGTGGCGCGGGACGTCGAGCATGGCAACATAGGTGACCAACGTGAAGCCTCTGGTGCAACGGACGATCTTGTGGTGAGAACTGTCCTACCAGAGGCTTCACGTCTGTCCGCACCCGGGCCACCGCTGTCCGACCCAACCCTTAACGCCCTGATCAACCCACTTCCCGAAGATTATTTCGCTGAGAAAACGTCAGTGTCCGGTTTCTTTCGCGCCGCTTTCCTGTCGCGCGTTATGCCGTTTCGCCCTGGTCTCGGCGGAGCGTACGCACCGCAAGCCATACCGCCGCCGTGGCGAGCACCACCAGGATCGAAAGTTACACCGGGTGCTGGGGCGAGCCGTTCGGCATCCGGGTGAGCATGGGGTCCCCGAAGAAGGTGCCCGGAAGCGGGCCCAGCACGGTGCGGGCGTCATCCGGCATGAGCGCCCTAGGAAAGGCAGGATCGCTGAGGAAGGGGGCGGCGAGCTGGATTAGCGTGCCCACGTTGGTGGTGGCGTCCGGCGAGGCCAGGCGGCCGCCGGCGGGGTAGTCGACACCGCCGAACACGGTCAGACCTAGAAAGGCGATGCCGAACAGTGCGGGCAGCCTGACCGCTTCCACCTTTTCCGGAGCAACAGCCATCGTGGGCAAGGCGACCGCCTGAGCGGTCACCATAACGACCCTCAGGATACGCACGGTTCCAGAGGTGGAACGGCGCAGACCGGCCAGCGTCTGGATTGTCGTGGCCCTGCCGGCACCGGTGGGACCGAGAAGGCCGAAGATCTCACTGCGACGGGCCGTCAGGTCAATGCCGTCCGCCGCGGCTCTCGTGGTGCCCTGAGGGCCGGGGTGTCGCTTGGTGATGGCCGTGAGCCGGAGCGCCTCGTCGCTTCGTAAGCGGGTGTCATGAACGGATGTGGTGGTGTCGGTATCCAGATCGGGCATTTCCGGGCCAGCCTTTTGTGGGTGCTCCTACGAACGTGCCGAGTCATACAAGGTTCCCATCGTGGGATTCACTTGCCAAGTTGTCAAGTGAGCCTCTTTCATCCTGTGCTGGAGGGTTAAATGAGCTGGTCAGCGGGTGTGGTGACGAGGCAGGGCCCCTCGTCGTTGGCGTGGTGATTCCACTCATCACACCGGCGACCGGAGGGGCCCTGTTGGTTCCGTATCCTGCCATGCTCGACGTCCCGCACGAGCTCGTCGAGCACGTCGCCTGGCTGCTGTACGAGCGCCGCCGCGCGCGTAACACCCGCTGGCGCAAGCTCGGGTGCTTCAAGCAGGCACTCCTCACGCTGGTGCACTTGCGGAAGAACGAGACGTTCCCGCAGCTCGGGGCCGGGTTCGGAATATCGCAGGCCACCGCCTGGCGGTACGTTGACGAGACCTTGGACGTCCTGGCCGACTGGGCGCCCGGTCTCCATGAAGCCCTCACCGGCCTCGGTGAGGGCGACCACGTCATCGTTGACGGCACCCTGATCCCCATCGACCGGATCGCAGCCGACGAGCCGTACTACTCGATGAAACACCGCCGGCATGGCATGAACCTGCAGGTCATCGCCCGTCCCGACGGCACACCGCTGTAGTTCTCGCGCGCGACACCGGGCCGCACCCACGACCTGACCGCGGCCCGGGCCCACGGCATCGTCCAGGCCTGCCTGACCCGGCAGATCCTCGTCCTGGCCGACCGCGCCTACCAGGGAACCGGCGCCACCTTCCGCACCCCGTACAAGAACCACCGCGAACAACCCGAGCACTACCAGCAGTTCAACCGCGACCACACACGGCTGAGAGCTCCCGGGGAACGGGCCTTCGCACAGCTGAAGTCCTAGCGCATCCTCCGCCGAGCCAGATGCTCCACCCGCCGCATCGACACCATCGTCCAAGCCGTCCACACACTACTGACCTGCAACTATTCAGGATGAAAGAGGCTCACTGAGGTACTTGCCACGGCGGCAGCGGGGTGCTTCTGATGGAAGGCCCCGATCATGCCGCCGTCACCTCCGACCACACGATCATCGGAATCGGCATCTGTCACCTCACCAGCACCTGGGTCCGGAAGGTGGCACACCCGTCGGCTGCGGAACTACGGGGCACGTGTCAACGTCCGTCCAGACGGCAGCAAGATCGCGAACCCTGACGGAGGACTCGCCCATGTCGGCATTAGGGACTGTCTCCAGTTGTGATCATTGGGCTTTCAGGAGGCTGCTGATCCAGATGGTCGCTGCGCGGAGATGGAGTCCGGCGAGGTAGCTCTCGGGTGTCTTGTCGTAGCGGGTCGCGATGCCGCGCCAGTCCTTCATCCTGTTGATGGCCCGCTCGACCGTGTTGCGGTCGCGGTAGAGATCGGCATTGTGGGTGACGGGCCTGCCGCCCCGGCTGCCTTTCTTCCTGCGGTTGGCGGCCTGGTCCTTCTTCTCCGGGATGACCGCCTTGATGCGGCGTTTGCGCAGGTGGGCTCGGTTGGCGCGGGAGGAGTAGGCCTTATCACCGGCCACGGCGGCGGGCCGGGTGCGGGGACGGCCGACGGGCAGACGGACCCGCACCTTGCTCAGCACCGGGATGAAGTGGGGGCTGTCGCCAGCCTGCCCGGCGGTCAGAAGGAGGGCCATCGGCCGGCAGCGCCGGTCGGCGGCCAGGTGAATCTTGCTGGTCAGCCCGCCGCGGGACCGCCCGAGGAGGGCGGCCTTCAGCCGGGCCCGCCGTCGTAAGCGGATGCGTTGGCGTTCGGCGCGGACCGGATCGCTTTCGCTGTCCTGCCCGTCTTGTCCCTTCGACGCTCCCCCTTTTGCACGGCCGCCTCCTCGAGTGCGGACAGGGTCTGTTCGCTGACCCGCATGCCGGCGGCGTCGTGATGGGCCCGCGTGGTGGTGGAGTCCACGCTGACCAGGGACATGTCGATCTCGTCCCTGCGGGCGGCTTCGGCGATCGCTTCGTCCAGCAGGGCCTGGAAGACGCCCGCGTCCCGCCATCGCATGAAGCGGTTGTAGACGGTCTGCCAGGCGCCGAACCGCTCGGGCATCTCCCTCCACTGGCTGCCGGTCCGGAACCGCCAGATCACCCCTTCGAACTGCTCACGCAGCCGCTCGGGGTACGGGCCGAACCTGCCGACCGGCAGGAACGGCCCGATGAACTCCCACTCTTGGTCCGTGAGTTGCGCACGCGTCACACCACAGTCCTACCGGACCGGCACCCATCCCCGTGCTTGATCACAACAAGAGACAGCCCCTAGCCGCCCGTTATCTGTATCTCACGCGGCACGGTGAGGCCTCACCCGAGGAGGGCGCGCTGACGGACAACGGCCGCCGGCAGGCCGTCCTGCTCGGGGAGCGGCTCCGCGGGGCCCCGCTCACGACGATCCACCACGGCCCGCTTGCACGCGCGCATCAGACGGCACAGTTGGTCTGCGAGCAGCTCGACGGCGTCGCCCTGCAGTGTTCGGGGCCGGCCGGCGACTACATCCCCTACATGCCGCAACACGAGGAACTGCCGTCGGAATCGGCCGACGCCCTGCTCGGTCACCTGGCTCAGTTCCCGGCCGAGGAACGCGAGCAGGGCCCCGGCCTGGCCCGGAAGGCTCTCACGCTGTTCGCGGGACCCGTCGTCGGCGACGAGCCGCGCCACGAACTCGTCGTCACCCACAATTTCCTCATCGGCTGGCTCGTCCGGGCCGCTCTCGACGCCCCGAAGTGGCGCTGGATGGGCGTCAACCACGCCAACGCCGCGCTTACCGTCATCCGCTACGCACCCGGCCGGCCCCCCTCCGTCCTCCTCTTCAACGACACCGGCCACCTCCCCGCCGGCCTCCGGTGGACCGGTTTCCCGCCCGATCTCCACATCTGAGAACGGCGATCCCCGCCGCGGGCCGTCACAGACGACGAAGGCCTCCGCCTGGCTCCAAGGCCGGGTGCCGTCACACCTCACGGACAGAAGTCGCACGCCCGGACCGACAGTGCTGCTCGAATCCACCAACAAGCGCTGCTCGAGGAAGGGGATGGGGTCAGGCCGTACTCGTGGGCACAGGCGAGGTCGGCCAGGGGGATGGCGCCTGAGAGCGTTCTGATGACGGCGGGTCGGTTGGAGGCATTCAGATGGTGCTCTGGGTGGTGCCGCCGGGGCAGGCGGTTGCGGGCGGGGTGACCTTGGTCGGGTCGCCCTCGGTGTCGCAGGTGAAGGACGTGGTCTTGCCGCTGGCGTCCTTCGACGTGCAGTGCCGACCTTGGAACTTTCCACAGGTCGGGATGGCCCCGTTGTAGGTGTAGGTGCGTTGTCCGCCCGCGCTGCCGCTGGTGGCCCACCGGCAGTGGGTTGCCCGCGGCCTCGTAGGCGTGGAGGGTTGGTTCGCCGTCGACACCACTCAGCCCTCGGGACCCTCGCAGCAGGCGGGTCCCGCCGTTGCCGCCGCAACGCGCGGCGTCCCGGGCGGCGATCGCGGAGGGGCTGCGGCGTCGGCGACGTCCGGTGGGAGCGGGGGCGGGCCGGTCGGGTGCCTCCCGCGCGAGGCCGGGTCCCGGGAGGGAACAGGCGGTGCGGAACGGCCGGCATCCCGATCAGGGAGGCCGGGGCCGCGCGCGGTGTTGCTGAGGGAGGGCGTCGTGCCCTGCCCAGCGCCGGAGAGATGTCGGACACAAGACGTGGTCGTCCGGCGGTGCGTTCGACGCCCCTCCCACCGGCGCCGAAGAGGCCGCCGGGCCTTGCGGCCGAAGACCCGCGGGTGCGGGTACCGCCGCCTTTGGCCGGTTCCGGTGGTTCACCCGGTTCTGTGGCGGGGGTAGCGTCACGGACCGGTGGACGCCCTCACGGTCGGCCGGTTCACCGGTGAGCCGATCACGCACGGCGAGCGCGGTGCAAGCGGCAGGACGTCGTACCGGGCGGTACCACCTGGGAGCACCGGTCAACGAGGAGGACGGCGATGTCGTGGGTGACCAGCGGCCTTCGGGCGCTCAGCGGTGAGATGCGTGCGCGATGGCACGGGTACTTCGTCGGCTATGGGCAGCAGGACTGAGGCCCGGCGGCCGGAACGGGCACACCTTCGACCGGCGGGGAGGACGGCGGGGATGACATGGGTCGTCAGAAGCCTCCGGGCGCTCAGCGGCGAGGTGCGTACGCGTCGCAACCAGTACGGCGACAGGTACGGGCACAACGCCTGACCTCTCTCCCCGTGAGAGGGCGGGACTCCCGGCGGGTCCGCCGGGAGTCCCGCCCTCCTCAGATGGGCGGACGATCGTGTTCCTGGACAGGAGGAGTCTGTGGCCGCACCTGCGGCGGTGGGAGAAGCAGGCCGCGGACCGCGACGGTCCGTTCAGGCTCCGCTTCGGCACCCTCTTCGTGGCCGATGCCGACGCGGCCCGGGAGGTGCTCGTCGACTCGGCGGACGCCTATCTGTCCCAGTCCGGTTTCCTCCGCCTCGGACCGCGGTCGCTGCCCCCGGCGGTCCGGAGAGAAGCCTCCCGCGAACTGCTCGGGGTCCTGGCCCGGCACGACCTCCCGTCGTCGTTCGACCTCGGCTCCGCGCTCGGCGAGGTGAGTGACGGCCGCGGCCGTCTGCGGCACCACCGCTGGGGCGTCGAACTGGCCCGGCGGTACTTCGCCCCCGTGATCGCACACCGGCGGCATACCGAAATCAACGCCCTCGTCGACGCCTACGTGACGTCGAGCGTCGTCGCAGACGATGTCGTCGGCCATGTGCTGAGGCGGTCGCATCGGGTGGTGCCCGCCGTCCGGGCCGGGCTCGCCGAGCAACTCGGCCGGCTGCCGGCGCGGGAAGGTGCCGCGCAGGATCTGGTCGATCTGGTGCTCGGCCTGCCCGGGGAGTTGTCCTTGGCCGACCGCGCGCAGCTGCTGCAACGCCTCGTCCTGTCCACGGTCGGCTTCACCGGCGTGGCCCTCGAGTGGGTGGTGATGCTCGGCGTCCAGCACGGCTACGACACCCCCGCGGTGCGGCGGGAGCAGATCCATCAGCTGGTAAGGGAGGCGCTCCGCCTGTACCCGACCGCGTGGCGCCTGGTCAGGGTGGCCTCCACCGACCACGATGTCGGAGGCGTCCCGGTCCGCGAAGGCGAGCACGTCCTGATCGGCACGCACGCGGTCCACCGGTCGCCGGCCGTGTGGGACAGGCCGCTGGACTTCCGCCCCTCGCGCTGGGAGCGGTTGACCGACGACCAGCGGCGTTCCTACCTCCCCTTCGGCAAAGGCGACGGCATGTGCCCGGCGAGCGGCTTCGCCGTCAAAGCGCTCGAACACCTCGGCCACCTCATCCTTCACGGTCACCGGGGACGCGTGCGGCTGCGCACCCGCAAACCCCACGTCCGCACGCTCCTGGCGCCACCCGCCGGCTGGACCCGTCTCACCTCCACCACGGCAACCGCGCACTGAACTGGGCCCTCCGCCCGGCCCGGTGTCCGAGTCGCTCGTTCGACGGGACGGTGGCCTGCGGGGCCCCCGGCGACGGCCGGCACCGCGAACCGGAGCGAGCCCGCTGGTCCCGGAGCGGCGGGCTGCTCCACAACCGGAAGACGGCCGGTGACTCCTGTCAGGGCCGGCCGGCGCGGCCGCGGCACGCCGTACGGGGCAGGCGTACGCCGGCTCGGGCAACGTGCCCGAACAAGGGTGCGGCCGGTGGCCGGACGGGGGCAGGTGGGCACGTGCGTTGCGATCGGCCGAAAGTCACCGCCGGGTTTCCGGGCCTGTTGATACAGCGGCACATCGCGGTTTCGATGACCCTGTGCCGGGGACGCGGTGTCGCCGGCGCCGTCGACGAGCGAAAGCTGAGGGACCGTGCGTCACTGCAGAAGAGGCAGAGGCCGTAGAGGCGGCCGTGGAATACGGCTGAGTGCGATATCGGGTGCGGTGGCGCTGACGGGCGTCGCCGCACTCGTCGTTTCGGCGGTGCCCGCCGGCGCCGCGGCGGCGGGAGGGCAGGCGCCGCCACCGCCCAGCCCGGGCGAGGTGGTCCCCGGGCAGCGAACGGCCACACCGGCCCTGGTACAGGGCATCCGGGAGCGTGCCCCGGAGGCGGACGGCGCGGCGGAGGCGGCCCGCGCCCATCTGGGCGACAAGCCGGAGCGGTACCGGATCGAGCACGTGGAACGCGACCTCGTGCCCGTCGCGACCGCCGTCTCGGACGGCCGTGAGACCGTGCGCCTGGAGCAGCGGCACCGCGACGTGCCCGTCCTGGGCGGTCAGTACGTCGTGCGCATGGAGAGGAAGGGCGGCGAGCGGATCGTCACCGGCACCTCCGGCCGGTACTTCACCGGGCTGAGCGTATCGACGACGCCCGAGGTCGGCGAGGAACTCGCCGTGGAACGGGCCGTGGACGGCGTCCTCGACGACCTCGCCGGGCGGCACCTGGCGACGGCGCCGCGCGAGGGCGCGGAAGAGGAGGTCCCGCTGCGGGGCACCGCCCGCGGGCTCGTCGTCCTGCCCATGGGCACGGGTGTCCTCACCCAGCGCGTCACCGTACGCGGCACCGCTCCGGCCACCGGCGAACCGGTGCTGCGGGAGGTGTACGTCGACGCCCGCGCCGGCTACCCGGTCCTCGCCCACAGCGGCGTCAAGACCTTCGACGCGCCGGACCGGGCGGCCGGGAAGTCGCCGACGGACGCCGCCGGGCAGCGGGCGCGGGCCGCCGGGGACGAGAAGGGCAGCGGTGTCCGGCTCGACGGCACCCCCGTGCCGCTCGACGTGTTCCGCGGCGAGGACGGCGGGCCGTACCTGCTGCGGGACCGCACCCGCATACCGGACGAGTACGGCGCTCGGACCCTGGCCACCTGGGACGCGCGCGGCAGGAACGTCGGCGAGGTCGGCGGGCAGTGGCCCGAGGGCGTCGAGCAGTTCGCCTCGCCCACCCCCGAGTTCGGCGCCGACGCCACCGAGGCGGGAGCCGTCGACGCGCACTGGGCCACAGCCCGGGTCTACGACTACTTCCGTGACAAGCACGGCCGTGACAGCCTCGACGGCCGCGGTATGGGGATCGACTCCCTGGTCGGTGTGACGGAGTTCGGAGAGCCCTACGTCAACGCCTTCTGGGACGGCCGGAAGGTGGTGTACGGCAGCGGGGACCAGGAGTACCGGCCGCTCTCCGCCGCCCTCGACGTCGTCGGTCACGAGCTGACGCACGGTGTGATCGAGCACTCGGCGAACCTGGTCTACGCGGGCCAGTCCGGCGCCCTCAGCGAGGCCCTCGCCGACTACTTCGGCAACGCCGTCGAGGCGGAGGTCCACGGCATCCCGGTGACCGACCCGGACTCCGGCCTGGTCGGGGAGCGCCTGTGCCGGACGAAGAGCCCCCGCGAATGCGCCCTGCGGGACCTGTCCGACGGGCGGACCACCACCGGATCCTTCCTCGGTCTGGACTTCCTCAACGACAACGGCGGCGTCCACCTCAACTCGACCATCTTCGGCGGAGCCCTGTGGGACGCCCGCGAGGAACTCGGCGCGGACCTCACCGACAGGATCGTGTACAAGGCGCTGACCGAGTACCTCACGCCGCTCGACGGCTTCACCGAGGGCCGCGCCGCCGTCCTCGCCGCCGCCAGGGACCTCGGTGTCGCGGGGAGCTCCCTGAGGGCCCTGCGCGGCGCCTTCACCGCACACGGCATCGTGCCCGGCTGGGAGCTGGCCCTCGGCATCGACTCCAAGCCGCTCTTCAGCCGGATCAACACCACCGGTACGAAGCTGGGCGCGGGCGGCGGCTGGTGGGCGGCCTCCCGGTCCAACGAGGACGGTTCGGAGCCGTACTCGGTGTGGGCCGGACGGGCCGACGGCAAGGGTCAGCCGAAGCTGATGAGCCCCAACGACGGCCGATATCACGCCAATCCGGCCACCGACGGCAAGACCGTGGTGTGGCAGGCCTACGGCCCCGGCGGCGTCGAGCTCCTGGCGAGGTCGCTCGCGGGCGGCGTCGTGCGCACGCTGTGGTCCGGCCGCAGCGGCGGAAGCGTCTCCGGCGTCGACGGCGACGTCGTGGCCTTCAACTACGCGAACGTGGGCGGGCGCTCGGCGGTGGCCTATCTGAGCCTGAAGGATCCGGCGAACATCGAGAGGTTCGGCGGCGGGACCTATCACCGGGCCTACTCGCCGTCGGTGAGCGACGGCAAGGTCGCCTACCGCGAGTGGCGGCGGGTGGCGCTGGGGGCGCGCGCCGTCTACGAGTGGCGGGTCCTCGTCGTCGACGTCGCGACCGGCGAGAGCACGGTGATCCAGGAGTACCCCGGCACGACGAGCCTCGGTCCGACGGCCGTCAACGGCACCCACGTCTTCTGGCTCCTCGACGAGGACCCCGCCGACGGCGCGACGACCCTGCGGCGAGCCACTCTGAAGGGGTCCGAAGCGGTTGACCTCCTTCCCGCACACGGGCCGGACGCGCAGTACGCGCTCGGCCTGACGGTCTCCGAGGACAGCGTGACGATTCTCAGCCACCTGCCCGACGCCCCTCTCAGCAACGAGGCCAGCCCCAAGCTCCACCAGTTCGCGGCCGCCGGAACCCCCGGCGCTCCGGGCACCTACAAGGGCCGTGTCTCCTGCAACCGGGGCGCCCAGACGCACCCCGCGGCCGTCGGGGCCAGCCGGGTGGTGTGGCTGGACTCGACGACCGGCACCACCGACGTGGTCACGCGGGCCCGGCCCGCGGGCCGCTGCGACCGGGGTGCGCGCTGAGTCCTGATCGCGAGGCGGCCCCGGTGAGGCCTTCGCTCCGGACCGTCGAGGCGCGCGGGCGGAGTCCGGCGAGGTAGCCGTCGGGGGTCGGCCGTACCGGGTGGCGAGGCCTCAGCCGACCGGACGCTCGGCGGTCTCCCCCTCCTCGCGGAGCTCGGTGTCGGGGCCCGGGGGGGCCGGCCGCCGTCGGCCTCCTTCCGGTCGGCGGCCCGGTCCTCCCGTCCCCGGGACGGCCGCCTCGACGCGGCGTCCGTGCGGAGGTGCGGTTGCCGGGGACGGGTACATCTCGCCCCGGCGACCGCCTCCGGCCGGGTACGGGACGGCGACGGGTCCACGCAGTCCGCCTCCTTCGGTAGGAGGCGGACTGCGGGCCGCCCGCCGCCGGGCCGGCGGTCAGGGTGAACACCGGTGGCGGCACCGGCCTGGCAGCGCTGGACTTCGCGCGGGCCCGCGGCGGCGGTCAGAGCCCGCCGGACCGCTCCCCCGCCGGGCGTGCCAGCGCCTCGACGGCCGCGGAGAACAACCACGGCAGCCGCTGCGCCGCGGGCACCAGCGCCGCGCGGACCGGGGCCGCCCCCGTCGCGCCGAGCAGCGCGTGGGTCAGCCAGCGGTAGCGCCGGGTGATCCGCCGCCACTGCCGTTCGTAGGCCGCCGGGTCACCGCTGACGACCGCCCGCACCGCCGCCGGCGCCTGCGCGAGCGCCAGCGCGATGCCCTCGCCGGTCAGGGCGTCGACGTAGCCGGCCGCGTCGCCCACGAGCAGCACCCGGCCGGCGGTACGCGCGCTCGAACGCTGGTGGAGCGGGCCCGCCCCGCGCACCGGCCCGGCGGCCTCCGCTCCCGCCAGCCGCTCCCGCAGCGCGGAGAAGGCGGCGAGGTGGTCGTCGTACGGTCCGCGGCCGGCGGTGAGCACCGCGACACCCACCAGGTCGTCGGCGACCGGGGTCACGTAGGCCTCCGCGTCGGGGGCCCAGTGCACCTCGACGCGGTCGTTCCAGGGGGCGAGCGCGTAGTGGCGCCGCATCCCGTTCCGCCGGCGGGAGCGGCCCGGCCGGTGCAGGCCCAGGGCCCGCCGGATCGGCGAGTGCAGGCCGTCCGCCGCCACGAGGTGGCCGGCGCGGACGCCGTCGACCACCACGCCGTCCCCGTCCTGCTCGACGCGGCGCGCGGTGCGCTGCTCGACCGGCACGCCCGCGGCCAGCACCGCCTCGCGCAGCGCCGCGTGCAGCGCGGTGCGGCGCACCCCGCGCCCCGGGCCCGTCCGGAACTCGGCGTCGGCCCGGCGCGGCCCGGCGACGTACCGGATGCCGCGCAGTTCGCGCCCCGGCGGATGGACGCCGAGCGCGGCCAGGGCGGCGACGGCACCCGGCATCAGGCCCTCGCCGCATGCCTTGTCGACGGTGCCGGCCCGCTGCTCCCAGACGGCCACCTCCAGCCCCGCCCGGACCGCGTGCAGCGCCGTGGCCAGGCCCGCGGGCCCCGCGCCCACGACGAGCAGGTCCATGCGCGCCCCCTCAGGCCAGCCGCGTCAGAGCGGCGTCCTCGGTACGGATGCGGACGGCGAGCAGGAAACCGTTCAGCAGGGTGAAGACGAGCGCCGTGACCCAGGCCGAGTGCACCAGCGGGAGCGCGAACCCCTCGACGGCGACGGCGGCGTAGTTCGGGTGCGGGAGCCGGCGGTAGGGCCCGCCGGTCACGCGCGGGGCGCCGGGCACGACGATCACCCGGGTGTTCCACTGCCGGCCCAGCGTGGCGATGCACCACCAGCGCAGCGCCTGTGCGGCCGCGACGAGGACGAGCATGCTCCAGGCGAGGGCCGCCACGGCGTCCGGTCGGCGCACCCACACCTCCGCGAGCGCGCCGGCCAGCAGGCCCGTGTGCAGCACCACCATGAACGGGTAGTGCCCACGCCCGGCCTCCACGCCGCCCCGCGCCAGGCTCCAGGCGGCGTTGCGGCGGGAGACGGCCAGTTCGGCGACCCGCTCCGAAGCCACGGCCAGGACCAGGACGGTGAACAGGATCTGACCGCTCACCCTTCGGCCCCCGGGGCGCGCAGGAGCACCAGTTCGGAGCAGAAGCCCGGGCCCATGGCGAGCATCAGCCCGTGGGAACCCGGCCGGGGCGGGCGGGTGGCGAGCGTGTCGGCCAGGACGTGCAGTACCGAGGCGGAGGACAGGTTGCCGATCCGGCGCAGCGAGTCCCAGGTCACCGCCAGGGCGTCCCGCTCGACCCCGAGCGCTTCCTGCAGGGCCTCCAGGACCCTGGGGCCGCCGGGGTGCGCGACGTACCAGCCGAGGTCCTTCGAGGCCAGCCCGTGGTCGGCGAGGAAGCCGCGGACGTCGTCGCCGACGTACCGGCGCACCACGTCGGGGACCGAGGAGTCGAGCACGATCGTGAACCCACCGGAGCCGACGTCCCAGCCCATCGTGCGTTCCGAGTCGGGGTAGAGGCGGCTGCGCGAGGCGAGCACCTCGGGTCGCGCGGGGTCGTCGGACCGCGCGAGCGGGTGCTCGGAGCCGACGGCGACCACCGCCGCCGCGCCGTCCCCGAACAGGCCGCTCGCCACGAGGTTGGCGGCCGAGGTGTCCTGACGCTGGAGCGTGAGCGAGCACAGCTCGACCGACATCAGCACCGCGACCCCGTCCGGGCGGCCGCGCAGCAGGTCGCGCAGGCGGGCGACGCCGGCCGCGCCGGCGACGCAACCGAGGCCGACCAGGGGCAGGCGCACCACGTCGGGGCGCAGCCCGATCTCCGCCGCGACGCGGGCTTCGAGGGAGGGAACGGCCAGACCGGTCACCGTGCACGACACGATGTAGTCGACGTCGGCCGGCGTGAGGCCGGCGTCCTTGAGCGCGTCGACGACCACGCGCGCCCCCAGTTCGACGCCGGCCCGGATGAAGACGTCGTTGGACCGGCCGAAGTCCCCGAGCCGGGCGTATTCCTCCAGCGGGAGCACGGTGTACCGGGTCTCGACGCGGGCGTTGCGGTGCAGCCGCTCGACGAGGGCGCGGTCGACCGCGCCCTCGACCAGGGTGGTGGTGAAGGACTCGGTGATCTCCTCCTGCCGGTGGCGGTGCTCGGGCAGGGCACCGCGGACGCTGAGGACGCGTATGGTCATGCTGGCTCCTGAGGTCGGCCGGTCGGACGGACGGGAGGGAGGAGCGCCCGGCCCAGGCCCAGCACGACGCCGGGGGTGAACCGGCCGCGGGCGAGACCGAGTTCGACGAGGTCGTCGAAGACGCGCTGGTCGGCGGCCGCGGCCCGCAGTCCGGCCTCGACGACGCGCCCGTCGCGGGCGAGCCGGGCGGCCAGGGCGGTGTGGCGCAGGTGGGGCAGCAGGAGCCGGCGGGCGGCGCGGGCGTACCGCCGTCCCGCCCGCTCGGGCCGCCCGTCGCGCAGGGCCGCGGCGGCGGCGCGGCCGGCCGCGATGCCGGTGGCCACGGCGTAGTGGATGCCTTCCCCGGTCAGCGGGTTCACCAGGCGGGCGGCGTCCCCCGCCAGCAGTACGCGGCCGGCCGGAAGGGGCAGGCGCGCCGTCGCCAGCGGCAGGTGGTGCCCCACCCAGTCCCGCCCGCCGTCGGTGGCGCCGGACAGGAGCGCCTCGAGGCGCTCGAACAGCCGGGCACGGGTCGGTGCCGGGCGGTCCGCGCGGAGGACTTCGCCGTACCCCACGTTCGCGAGGCCGTCACCCCGGTCGAAGGACCAGGCGTACGACGGCTGGTGGCGGGTGCCGAACTCGATGACCAGCGCGCCGCGCCGCCCGGGTGCGACCGGGGCGTAGCCGCGCAGCGCCAGGGCCGTCGGGCCGCGGGGCAGGCCGAGCGCGCGCCGGACGACCGAGTGGGCGCCGTCGGCCCCGGCCACGACCGCGGCGGAGAACTCCCCGTCCAGGACCACCGCGCCGGTGCGCCACCGCAGGTCGCGGACCCGGTGCCGGATGAGCCGGGCACCGGCGGCGACCGCCGCGTCGACCAGCCGGGCGTCGAGGACCCGGCGCGGCACCACCCACGACGGCCGGGCCGTCCGCCGCTCGGCGACCAGGCCGTCGCGGCCGAGGCGGAGACGGCCGACCGGGACCCGGTCGTCGAGGAGGCCGGTGACACCGACCTCGGCGAGGAGGTCCGCGACGTGCGGGGCCACTCCGTCGCCGCAGGCCTTGTCCCGCGGGAAGTCCGCCCGGTCCAGAAGGGCGACGCGCAGACCGGGGTCGGCGCGCAACGCGCCCAGGGCGGTGGCGGCACCGGCCGGCCCGGCGCCGACCACGACGAGGTCCCAGTGGGCGGACGCCGGCCCCATCAGCCGACCGTCACGAGCAGTACGACGTCGATCAGGGCGACGGCCACCGCCGCCCGGAAGGGGGAACGGCCACCGGCGGCCGCCGTGAGCGCCACGAGGAACGCCACCGGTGCGAGAACCGCCCACGCCCATGCCGGAGGGGCCCGGCGGGGCCGAATACGGCCAGCAGCGAGGCGGCGGACAGCAGTACGGCGGCCAGGACGCGCGAGGGGTGCTCGCCGACCCGGTGCGGCAGGCCGCGTACGCCGGTGCGTTCGTCGTCGGCGAGGTCGGGCAGCGTGTTGAGCAGGTGCGCCCCGACGCCGAGCGCGGCCCCCGCCCCGGCCGTCCACAGCGGCGCCCAGGCCGGGGCAGGACCGGCGAGGGTGACGACGGAAGGCAACGTCCCGAAGGCGCTGGCGTACGGCACCCACGACCACCGGGTCGCCTTGAGCCACAGGTTGTAGGCGTGGCCCGCGCCGGCACCGAGGACGACGTTGACCAGCGCGCCGCGCCAGCCGACGAGCGCGGACAGCACGAGGCAGGCGAGTCCGGTCACGACCAGGGCGCACACCGCCCAGCCGACCGGGAGGACCCCGGTGACCAGCGGCTTGTCGGTGCGGCCGACGGCGCGGTCGCGTGGCAGGTCGTACAGGTCGTTGCCCCAGCCGATCGTGAGCTGGCCGGTGAGGACCGCCGCGGTGACGACGACGGCGTCGGGACGGCTCAGGTCGCCGCGGAGCGCGAGCAGGCCCGTGACGGCGCCGACGGCCAGGGCCGGCCCGCCGTGGGCGGCGGCGAGCAACGCGAGCAGACGCGACCGTCCGGGGCACCGCGCCCCGGACCGCGGTGCCCCGGGGGACGGCGGTCCGGGGTGCGCCGGGGCCGTGCCGGCGGTCACGGGCGCCGTCGCACGGCGACCGGACCGCGACGGATCGCGTCGCCGAGCGCGCCGGGGACGGTGCGTGGCCGCAGCACGGGTGTCCGGCCGGACGCGCCCTGCCTCATGCCCTCGACGACCTCGGCGAGCACCTGTGGGCCGTCCTTGGACGGGGCCCAGCCGAGTTCCGTGCGCGCACGGGTCGTGTCCAGCGTCGGGAGCGCGAAGCCCATGTCGAGCCACCCGGTGTCGACCTGCTGCAGGTGCGCGTGCCAGGCGGCCGACATCGCGGCGCGGATCACCGCGGAGGGCACGTGCACCAGCCTGGCGCCGAGCGCGTCCGCGAGGACCGCCGCGGTGACGGGCGTGTCGGCGGCGAGGTTGAACGGCCCGCCCGCACGCCGGCGGAGCACCGCGGCGATCGCCTCGGCGACGTCGTCGGTGTGGACCATCGGGATGGTCAGCCTCCGGTCCATCGGCAGGACCGGGAGCAGGTCGAGCGCCCTGGCGGGCACCAGGGCGGGCACGCCGTACCGGAGGAGGGCGCTGCCGGCGGCGCGCTGCCCGACGATCCCCGGCCGCAGGCGGGTGACCAGCGTGCCGGCGCCGGAGGTCTCGTGCCGGTCGAGAAGGCGTTCGGCGGCCGACTTGTGCCGGCTGTACCGCGAACTGCGCACGCCGCCGGTGGGCCAGGACTCGTCGACCGGACGGTCGTCCTTCTTCGGTGAGTAGGCGCCGACCGAGGACATGTGGACCAGATGGGGGACGCCGGTCTCGGTGACGGCTCGAAGTACCCGGCGGGTGCCGCCGACGCCCAGCTCGGCGAGGTAGGCGAGGTCGTGGGACGGCTGGAAGCCCCACGCCAGGTGGACGACCGCGTCCGCACCGGTGAACGCCTCGACGAGCGCGCCGTGGCACGCCTCGGTGCTGAGGTCCACGGAGCGCCAGTCGACTCCACGGCCGTCGGGGCCCTCGGGCAGCCGCCGGGCCAGGCCCACGAGGTCGTGCCCGCCCTCGGCCCGCAGGCGCTGCACGACGGCGGAACCGATGTTCCCGGTCGCTCCGGTCACCACGATACGCATGAAGGATGGGGTGCCCCGCCACCTCTCCGCTCACACGGGGCAATCCGGCATCCGGCGGACACCGGCGTCCCCCGGTCGGTGTACCGCCCGTCCCCCGGCACGCCCCGAGGCCCCGCGGGCGCTCCGCCCGGCCCGGCGGCGCGGGGGCGGGCACGGCGCGGTCGGCACCCGCCCGACCGCGTCAGAAGCTGATGGGCGGGGGCGTCCCCTCGCAGCGCCGGGGCACCCCGGCCGGTGCCCCGTCCTCCGTCTCCGTGCGGGTCGAGAACGGCTGGGTGCAGCGTTCCGCGCACGGCCGGCGCGTGCACAGCCTGGGCACCTCCAAGGGAGCCGGCCACGATTACACGATCACCGTGTCGACGCAGGACAACGGCACCATGGGCTACGGCGTGACCACCGTCCAGAACGTCGCCAAGGCCGTCCGCGAGGCCCTGGTGCCGGCCGGGCCCGGTGCCGCCCGCTTCACTCCGGCGAGCCGGCCGGGCGAGGCGTTCGCCGCCGTGCCGCCGCAGGGCTGACGCTTCACGGAGCGGCTTCCCGTGCGTCACCGGCCGGTCCTGCGGCGCCCGCGGCCCGCAGGTGGAGGCCGCGCGGGACACCGGTCGCGCACTCCGACTCGACGAGGACGGCTCCGCGAAGGCCGCGCGGATCACCGTGCCGGTCTTCCCCCAGCCCGGCGAGGACCCGACCGGCATGGTCGCCGGCGCCTCGTTCCGCCCCCTCGCAGCAGTCCTGTGTACCGCCACTGCTCCCACGTGTCCGGCCGCGACCGCTCCATGCTCCTGCCGGACCCGGTCAGCTCGGTCGCCCCGTCGCCGTAGTGGCAGTCGCGGCGCCGGGGGCCCTCGCCGGGGGCCGGTCCCGGCCCGGCGAGTACGGACACGTCCGAACCGAGCCCCGGTCGAGGGTTCCTGCCCTGAAGGGCGGGCTCCAGCGCGTCGTACGCGTCCCCGCCGGCCCTCTTCGCGAGTCGGTGCCGGTGGGCCCCGGGGCGTTGCGGGACCGCTGGCCCGGACCGATGTCCGCCGCCGGGCCGTAGGCGAGGTCGGGGTCGGCCCTGGCGTCCCACCCGAGGATTCGCGCGATCTCCCGGTCCGCCTCCTCGATGGTCTTCTCCCCACCGGTCGGCTCGACCCCGCAGACGTTGCCGACGGCGTCCGGGGACAGCGTCCCGTCCGCGCCGGTGGACGGGTTCCTCTCCTCGGCCCGCCCGGCGGCGTCCCCGAGGCCCTTCCGGGCGGACTTCGGATCGCCCACGCCCACGCCGTCGTCGGCGGCGCGCCGGGCCGACGGTGCCGTCCGCGGGGGCGGGTGGTGGAGCCCGTTCCGTACCCTGGCGGCATGCGTATGCGCCCCACTCTGAGCTGGACCCCCGCCGAGGGCCTGCCGCCGGGCACCACGGATCCGGGTCCGGTCGCCGACGCGCTGGGCACCGGCGGTGTGCTGGTGCTCAGCGGGGCGGGCATCTCCACGGAGTCGGGCATCCCCGACTACCGGGGCGAGGGCGGGAGCCTGAGCCGGCACACTCCGATGACCTACCAGGACTTCGTCGCCAGTGCCCGTGCCCGGCGCCGGTACTGGGCGCGCAGCCACCTCGGCTGGCGCACCTTCGGCCGTGCCCGGCCCAACGCCGGGCACCGGGCCGTGGCCGCGTTCGGGCGGCACGGGCTGCTCTCGGGTGTGATCACCCAGAACGTCGACGGCCTGCACCAGGCCGCCGGCAGCGAGGGGGTCGTGGAACTCCACGGAAGCCTGGGCCGGGTCGTCTGCCTCTCCTGCGGCGCCCTCAGTCCGCGCCGCGAACTCGCCCGCAGGCTGGAGGAGGCCAATGCGGGCTTCGAGCCGGTGGCCGCCGGGCTCAATCCGGACGGTGACGCCGACCTCACCGACGGGCAGGTCGGGGACTTCCGCGTGGTGCCCTGCGTGCTCTGCGGCGGCGTCCTCAAACCGGACGTGGTGTTCTTCGGCGAGGCCGTTCCACCGCGACGGGTCGAGCACTGCCGGGAACTGGTCCGCGAGGCGGCCTCGCTGCTGGTGCTGGGCTCTTCGCTGACGGTGATGTCCGGGCTCCGGTTCGTCCGCCAGGCGGCCCAGGAGGGGAAGCCGGTACTGATCGTCAACCGGGACCCGACACGAGGCGACCGGCACGCCCTCACCCGCGTCGCGCTCCCCCTGGGAGCGGCTCTGACCGCCGTGGCCGACCGGCTGGGCATCCCCGTCGACGGACGGGCGAACGCCTGAGCGAGCCGCGGCGGAGCGGGTGGGAGGAGCGCCGCGACCGCCCTCGGCCGCCCCGCCTCCGCCGGTCGCCCGGCCTTCCGCCTCCGGGCGCGAGCAGCGCGCCGCCACGGGGGACGGTGCGACCGGCCGGAGTGCGCCGACGCGCCGCGGGCTCCGGGGCGGCCGGTGGCGCGGCGGCGCGTCCTCCACCCGGTCCGGGCGCCCCCGGAAGTCCGGAAGCGCCCTCACCGGCCGGGCCGACGGCGTCGTACGCCGGCGCGGGGGCCCGGGGCGGCACGGCCGGACGGGCTCACGGCGGGCGGCGGAAGGTGGTCGGGTACGCCCCCGGCGTCGGTGCCGCCGAGGACCGGCGGCCGTCCGCGCCGTACACGGGCCGGCCGGTGGGCGACGCGCCGCGTCGCCGGCCGGGCGTTCCGCGGGCGGCGGGGGAGCCTTCCGCCACCGTCCCGTTTCCGCGAACGCGTCGAGGCGATCGCCGTCGAGGGTGGCCGGGGCGAGGGGGCGAGCAGCGGGGGAACGGGGCCCCCGGCCGGGCGCGCGGGCGGGTGACCACCGCTCCCGGCCGCGCTCTCCCCGGGGGGCCGGGCCGGTTCCCCGGCACCGCGCCCGTGGGAGCCGGCGACCGGATCAACGAGAGAAGATCATGAACAGGATGGCGGTCGCCACCACGCTGATGAGCAGGGAGCCCAGGCACCCGATCCGATTGCTGAAGAAGAACATGGTCCCCGTGTACCCCGCAGATCCCCGTGGTCACGCCGCGGCCGATGGCGGGGGAACGCCGGTCGGCGGCCGGGGCGCCCCGTGGGATGCCGGCGATCGGGTGGCGGCGGCACGGACACGGGCCCGGCGTCGAACACGACCCGCCGGAGGAGGGGGTGGGGGCTCGTCCGGGCTCTCGGGCGACGCGCGGCCGGCGCTCGGGTCCGGCGTCGCCGGCTGCTCGCGGTCCCCCGCCCCACCGTGGGCGGCCGTCCGCCGCACGCGCGCCGCACCCGCCCGCTCGAACCTCCGGGGTCCGGGATCCGGCGTTCGGGTTCGGGGCGGGGTCCACCGCCGGTACCCGTCCCGCGCTCGCCCCCCGTACGGGGCCGCTCCCCGTCACCACCGCGGTGGAAGGGGGCGCCGCCCCCTCGGTGCTCCGGTCCAGACCAACTGGCCCCCCTTCCACCGCGGTTGCCCGGCGACCCGGAAGCGCCCGCACACCTGTGCGACGCTTACACTCCCCTTGCGAACGAACGGTGCCCGGCGCGTCGGCGGACCACCGACAGAGACAGTGAAGACGCAAGACCGCAGAAGCGGCGCGGTGCCCGCGCCGCGCCGACCCGCCCGCACACCGGGCGGACACGACAGATCGCAGGGGAACTTCGATGACCACGACCTCGTCCGCTGACGACGGCGCCACCTCGGCCGCTGCCACCGGCCGGACCATCCCGGTGGACAGTGCCGAGGCGCTGCTGAAGGCGCTCGGCAAGGCCGCGCCCGGTGACCGCGTGGAACTGGCTCCGGGCAACTACGACTGGGACAAGCCGGTGGTGCTCCAGGCCGCCGGTACGGACGAAGCACCCATCACCATCGCCTCGGCCCGCCGTGGCGGAGCCGTCTTCGACGGGGCCGCGAGCTTCGCCTTCGGCCGCGCCGAGCACCTGGTGATCCAGGGGTTCCAGTTCCGGCAGCGCACCCCGCTGACGGTGGCGCACACCGCCCGGCACATCAGGATCACCCGGAACCTCTTCGAGCTCGACGAGCCGGCCGGCAAGAACACCTGGCTGATCGTGACCGCCGACGACACCCGCGTGGACCGCAACGCCTTCCGGCACAAGTCCTCCCAGGGCGTCTTCCTCCAGATCGACGGCCCCGGGGACACCGTGGCGCGCCGGGTGCGGGTGGACCGCAACCTCTTCCACGACCACCGGTTCGGCGGGAGCAACGGCGGTGAGGCCATCCGCCTGGGCTACGGGGTGAAGGGACCGGCGGTCGCCAACGCGGTGATCGAGGGCAACCTCTTCCTGGCGGCCAACGGCGACGACGAGGTGGTCTCCGTCAAGTGCTCCGGCAACGTCGTGCGGAACAACACGGTCACCGGCGGCACGCGCGGGTCGATCGTGCTCCGCTCCGGCAACGACAGCACGGTCAGCGGCAACTTCCTGCTCGGGACGGCGGGCATCCGGGTCTACGGCGACGACCACGAGGTGTTCAACAACCACCTCCAGGGCGAGGGCCAGCTGATCATCGGGCCCGGGGACCACGGGAAGGAGCACCTGCCGGCCCGGAGGACGCTCGTGGTCCACAACACCGTGGTCGCCACCGGCGGCAGGCGGCGCTGCGGGTGAAGAGCGGGGACGTGCCGCCGTCGGCGGTGGTGGTGACCGGGAACATCCTGGTTTCCGACGGCAAGGCCGTACAGGTGCCCGCGGCCAAGGACTTCACCTGGCGGGGCAACGTGGTCGGCAAGTCGCGCGGCGACCTCCCCGGCTCCGGCGGCGTGGAGGCCGACCCCCGGCTGAAGGCGGACGCGGCGGGGGTGCTGCGCCTCACCCGGGAGTCCCTGAAGGTCCCGGCCGTCGTGCGCGTACCGGACTCCTTCCCCCAGACGAAGACCGACATCAACGGGCGCACCCGGCCGGGGGCCGGGAACGCCGGGGCCGAGCAGTTCGAGGCGGAGCCCACCGTCACGCGGGCCCCGCTGACGACGGACGAGGTCGGACCCTCCTCCCGGTAGGCCCCGCCCGGCCCGCCGGCTCCGTCCGGCGGGCCGAGGGCGCGGGTGGGCCGGGGGCGCGGGTGGGCCGGGGGCGCGGGTGGGCCGGGGGCGCGGGTGGGCCGGGGGCGCGGGTGCCGCGCCCGCCCCCGGGCCTCCCGCCGGACCGCCGCACGGCGGGCCGGCGGCGGTCCCCGGGCGCCGACGGGTGCTCCCGTACGGGCCGTCCGGGCACCGGGTCGAGGACCTCCCCGGGCGGGCGGCGGGAGTACGGCCCCCGGGTCCCACCGCCGTGTGGAGGACCGCGCGGCCGGCGGTTTCGCCCCGCCCCTTCGCCCGTCCCGCGGTTCACCGGAGTCCGCCCGCGGAGGATCTGCGCGGGATGCCCCGCCGTCGGTGGCGGACACTACGATCGGCCGCTGTGGAACTCGAAACGCAGATATCCCGGCTTGCGGAGCTCGGCCTACCGCTCGCCGCCGGCAGGACCGTCGACGACCTGCTGCACTCCCTGCCCCGCGACCTGTTCGAGCGCAGGCCGTACGAAGTCCTGATGTCCCTCCTGGGGGCCGAGGTGGAGCGGGAGCCCTGGGGGCGGTGGTTCTGCGACCGCGCGTGGAACTTCGACACCGAGTGCGTCCACGGTCCCGGCGCGTACGCCGGGATCGCCCGCCAGCTGTGCCGGATCGCCGGCCGTCCGGACGCCTTCACCGATCTGCGCGACCACGTCGACCTCGGGTCGGGGGAGGCGTGGATCGAGTACACCGTCGACGGCCGGACGCGGCGCTGGAGCGCCGAGGTGCACGACGACTGGGCGGACATGCTCGTGGTCGCTTACCTGATGGAGGATCTGGAACGGGACGGGTGGCGTTTCTGGACGGGGGACGGCGGCCAGGTCGTGAACCTGTACTTCCTCGACGAGGCCACCGCGCACCGGGTCAACGGGTTGTTCACCGACCGCCGACCGCTGGTGCCCGTCCTCGGCGGGGCCGGCTGAGCGCCGGCGGGCACGCCCGCGGGCGGTCGGGGTGGCCGCACGCCGCAGCGGTGTGGTGCCGAGGGCCCGGTCCGCCCGGAGGGGACGGGTGGCCGGCACGGCCCTCGGCGCCCTGCCGGCGGGACGTCGTGCTCCGGTGGCGGTGACGCGCCCGCGGCTGGGCCTGTCCGGCCCGCTCCGCCCCGCCGCCGCGTCCCCCCACCCCGACGGCGAAGGGGCCGGTCACCCTGCGGACCGGCGTACCCGTCCGCGCGCCGGCCGCCGGGGCCGTTCGAGGACCCGGAGGGCCATCGGACCGTGCGGCGACCCGCAGGGCGGACCGTTCCCCGCGCGGCCGTCGCCCGCCGGGAACGGTGCGCGCCGCGTCCGCACAGCGCCACCGCGGTCCCGTACCGCACCGGGGCGAGGCGGACATGCGCCGTCGGTGTCGGGGCACAAGGGGACGCGTACGGAAGCCCGTTGTGACGTGACAGAGACGAGTGTGACGGCATGTCCTCTTCCAGTCGCCCCCAGGTCCCCGGCGGCCACGCGCGACCGCGCCCGGACACCGACGTGAAGGGAGGCAACGGTCTGGCGATCGCCGCGCTGGTCCTCGGCGTCGCGGCGCTCCTCCTCTTCTGGACCGTCTTCGGGGGTGTCGTGCTGGGGTTGTCGGCGCTGGTCCTCGGCGTCGTCGGCGCACGCAGGGCACGCGGCGGCCGGGCGCCGCACGGCGGGATGTCGATCGCCGGGGCGGTACTCGGCGCACTGGGGCTGGTCGCGTCCGTGGTGATCGTCGCGATCGGCGTGTCGTTCTTCGACTCGAAGGAGTTCAGGAACTTCAGCGACTGCGTCGAGCACGCCGAGACGCAGAGCGAACGCGAGGCGTGCAAGGACGACTTCGACGAGGACGCGAACGACTGATCGCCCCGCCGCCGGTGAACTCCCCGGACGTGCCGGGGTGGTCGCGGTCGGCGTATCCGCGAACGACGGCCGTGCGTCCTCCCCGCCCGGGCGGGGAGGAGTGGGCGCGGGCGGCGGGCGGCGAGGTCCGCCGCGTGTTCCCCGCGGCGGACCTCGCCGCCCGCCGCCCTGCGGGGCCTGCCGCCCGGAGCCCTGTGGCACGACCGCACCGCGCGCCAGGTGTTCCAGGCCATGCCGAGCCCGTACGGCGAGACCACCGGCTTCCCCGTCGAGGACCTCCTCGCCCTGCCCGACGACCGCGTCGTCCTGGTCGACTACTTCGGGGTCCTCCCCCGCGGCCTGGCACCGCCGCTGCGCCGGCCCGACCGGGCCGTCTTCCTCCTGCCCTCCCCCGGGTTCAGGGAGAACGCACTCGCCGTCCGCTACGCGGATCCCGTTCGCGCCCGGGCCAACCGGGGCGGTGGGGACCCGGCGGAGGCGCTCGCCGAGCGCCTGGCCCGCGACGCCCTCTGGGACGAGGAGGTGCGCGAGCAGGTCCCGCTCCACGGACTCGACACCCTCGTGACCGACGGGACGACCGCCGTCTCCGACCTGGCCGATCGCACGGCCGCTCGGTTCGGGCTGGGACGGGACCTCCGCGGGCGGGGCTGACCCGGCGCGGCCCGGCCCCTCCCCACCGGCGTCTCCGTCGCGGCGGGGAGGGGTGGGTGGGGAAAGCAGGGGTGAGGCGGGTGGCCGGCCGTTGAGCGGAGCAGGCCTTCCCGCCCGCCGGGGGCGCGGCCCCCGCCGGTGAGGGAGGCCACGGGGCTCGCCCGGGGGTCGGCGCCGCCGCCACGGCGGGCCGCCGGCCCGGGGCTCCGTCGACCACGGCCACCGCCTGCTCGTCGCCGGCCGGTCGCCCCGCACGGTGTGACACGGGCGGCGGCCCCGCACCCGTCCGGCGGCTCCGTGCGGCGGGCGGCGGGCGACGGGGGCCGTTCGTCACCGCGGGGGGACGCCGGCGGGCCGGGGCGGAGTGCGCGGGGCGGCGACGCGTCCACCCGGTCGCGCCGGCGGGCGGACGCCCCGGGGCCGCTCGCGTGACGGCTCAGGTCGCCCCGGGCCGCCCGCCTCTCCGTTCCCGGTGCCCGCCGGGCCGTACGGGGGAAGGACGCGAGGCGGCCGGAGGTCAGCCGGCCGTGCACCGGTGTGCCGCGGGGCGCTTCGCGGCGGGACTCGTGGACCGCATGCGCCGCCGCATGCCCCGGGCCTGTTCGGCGGGGCGCTGCTGCTCGCCGTGGAGGGCTGTGAGGACCACCAGGCCGCCGGTCAGAGCGGGGACGGCCCACTGCATGCGGGTGAGGCCCCGCTGGGCCCGGTCGGTGTCGATCGGGTGCTCGGCGGCCTTCCGGACGTCCTCCGGATCCGAGGAGGCGGCGAGTTCGATCTTCTTGCCCAGCACCCTGCTGTAGGCGGTGGCCGCGAGGGCGGCGCCGGTCAGCACCGTCTTGGCGAGCGTGGAGGCGGCCACGCCCTGCTGGGCGGCGACCCGCGGGGCGTTCACCACCAGCAGTCCGGCGGAGCCGATCAGGTGGGCCGCGATCGCCGCGGCGTTGACCGGCGTCCATCTCGCCCAGCCGGAGCTGGAGATGCGCGCGGTCGCGGTCCACGTCCCTCCCTCGTCGCGGGCCGCGCCGTTCAGTCCGACCGCGCCCATCAGGGAGCCGCCGAACCAGGCGGCAAGCCCCACGTCGTGCAGAGCGCGCAGCATCGTGTTGCGTTCGGACATGTTCCGGCTCCCTCGCCGCTCGGTGGTGGGGACGCCGGCGGAGCGGCCGGCGCCTTCCCACCGTCGCCCGCCCCGTGGGCGCGCGCCATCGCGGCTGGTGCGAACGGAGCATGCGGCGGGCGCGCGGGGCCCGGCCCGCGTACGGCGCGGAGGCGGCCGGGGCGCCGGCACCCGGCGGGGTCGGCCGGAGGCCAGCGGCCCTCCGGCTCCGCCACGGGGCGGTGCGGAAGCGCACCGTGACGGCACGGGGAAAACCATACTCGCCGGTAAACCGGATATGACTGACATCTCTGTAAAAATTTTTCCCAAAAACAGCTGCGCATGGAATATTGATTAGCCTGTGACAAGCGTCACAGTGAATTTATCTGGACACGACAACCCGTACACGGTTTCGATGGACCTCACGAAGCCGACGATCTTGGCTTCGAGGACGCGGGAATTTCCCGGGTCATGCCGCAGCGGCGGCTTCGAACGAGGGGGCAGGGGGGCATGTCGGAAATTCTGATATGCAGAACGGAAGGGGACCGGCTCGTACGCCGGATCCCGGGCCGGAGTTCCGGTTCCGGACGCGGTGGTGCGGTCCGGTCATGCTGAGCCGCCTTCTCCCGCCGCGCGGACCGGCGCGCACCCTGACCGGCATCACCCTCGTGCACACGCTGGGGCAAGGGCTGTGGATGGCCCTGAACGCCATCTACGCCACGACCGTCCTGCACCTTTCGCCCGGCCAGTTCGGCATCGGGGTCGGCGTGGCCGCCGGCGTCGCCCTGGCGGTGAGCACGCCCACGGGCCACCTGGCCGACCGGGTCGGCCCGCGCGCCGTCCAGATCTGGTCCTTCCTCGCGCTGGGACCGCTGACCGCCGGCCTGCTCTTCGTGCGGGGGTTCGGCCCGTACGTGCTGCTGGTGAGCGTGCAGGCCGTGGCGTACAGCGCCAGCCGCAGCGCCCGGATGGCCATGGTCGCCGGCCTGGTGCCGCCCGCGGACCGGGTGTCCGTCCGGGCCTACCTCAGGGCCACCAGCAACGTCAGCGTCTCCGTCGGCGCCGCCCTGGCCGGTCTGCTCCTCGTACTCGACTCGGTCGGCGCCTACCGGCTCGCCGTGGTCTTCAACGCCTCGACGTACCTGCTCACCGGACTGCTCACGCTGCTGCTGCCCGCCGTCGCACCGCAGCCCGCCCGTCCCGGGCCCGCGCTGATCGTGCTCCGCGACCGGCCCTACCTGGCCTTCGTCGTGCTGGACGGGCTGCTGTCCATGCACAACCTGCTGCTCGACGTGGTGCTGCCGCTGTGGGTGCTCCACCACACCGGAGCGCCGCGCTGGGTGATCGCCGCGATCCTGCTGACCAACACGATCGCCGTGGTCCTGCTCCAGGTCAGGGCGGCACGCGGCACGGACGAACCGTCGGCCGCCGCCAGGGCGTCGAGATCCGGCTCGCTGTGCCTCGCGGCCGCCTGCGTGGTCTTCGCCTTCACCGACGGCGCCTCCCCGGCGCTCGCCTGCGCGCTGCTGCTCGCGGGGGCCCTGGCCCACGTCCTGGGCGAGGTCCGGCAGTCGGCCGGCAGCTGGGGGATGTCCTTCGGCCTGGCGCCCGAGCACGCCCAGGGGCAGTACCAGGGCACGTACGCGATGGGGGCCGACATGGGCAAGATGATCGCGCCCGCCCTGCTGACCTGGCTCGTCATCGAGTACGGCGCCGTGGGCTGGGCGGTCATGGCGGCCGGGTTCGCCCTCGTCGGCGCGGCCATGCCGCTCGTCGTGACCCGGGCCCGGCGGAACGCGAAGCCCGACCCCGTCGCGGCCTGAGGGCGCCGGCCGCGAACCGGTGGAACCGCTCCGCGGGGCCGTTCCACCCGGAATTCCACCTGTCTTTTCCGACCAGATATTCCCCTGACGCTTTTCGCGCCGCCCCCTGCCGGACCATTTGACGGAGACGGTCGCGGGAAACGCCGCCACGGGAATCGAGGAAGACTTTTCGTGTCAGTTGATTCGACATGCCCGTACGGCGGTGCTCCGGCATCCGGCGCGGCAGACGAAGGAAAATCGGCGAGGGGATTCATGACCGTGGACGACATCTCTGCCGTCTCATCCACCGGAGAAGGGGCGGGCGCGGCACCGTCGTTGCAACTGCCCGTCGAGGACACCGCCGGCGGTGCCGCAGCGGGGGCGGCGACGGGCACGTACGTCTGGTCCGTCGACGGGCCGGGCCCGCAGGCGGCGCTCGACCCCTCGGACCTCTTCTCCGCCGCGTTCACGGTGCTCGTGCACCGCTACAGCGGCCAGCAGGACATCGCCCTGGCGCGTGCCGGAGGGGCCGGCGGCGCACCCGTCGACCGGCCGGTCGCCGTGCGCTCGCACCTCGCGGAGGACGTCGCCTTCTCCGCGCTGGCGTCCGGCCTGGGCGCCCGGTACCGCGAGGCCGCCCGCACCGCCGCGCCCGGCGTCCCGGCCGACCTCGGCACGGGCCTGCGCGCCGGGTACGTCGAGGACGACGGCACCGGGGCCGTCCCCGGTGGATTCGCCCTCCTCCTCGTGGCCCGGCCCACCGCGGCCGGGGCCCGGTTCGCCCTCCACCACGACCCGGCGCTCTTCTCCGACGCCCTGGTCGCCCGGATGGCCGCCAACCTCTCCGCCCTCCTCGGGGACGCCGCCCGCCGCCCCGACGCGCCCGTCGGCGACCTCACCGTGCTGTCGGAGGCCGAGGAGCGCCGTCTGACGTCCGGCGTCAGCGGCACCGCGCGGCCGTACGCCTCCGACACCCCCCTGCACGCCCTCGTCGAGGCGCAGGCCGCCCGCACGCCGGACGCCCCGGCGGTCGAGTGGCGGGGCACCGTGCTGACCTACCGCCGGCTCGACGAGCACGCCAACCGGCTGGCGAGGGCCCTCGCCGCGGGCGGGATCCGCCCCGGCTCCCGCGTCGGCCTCTCCCTGGCCCGCACCCACCGCAGCGTCGCCCTGCTGCTCGCCGTCCACAAGGCGGGCTGCGCCTACGTCCCCCTCGACCCGGCCTACCCCGCCGACCGCCTGAGGGCGATCGCCGCGACGGCGGACATGGCCGCCGTCGTGCACGACGGCGACTCCGCACCGGACTGGCTCGCCGGCCTGCCGGCGACCGCCGTCCCCTTCGGGGAGCTGTGGGAGAAGGCGGCCGCCGAGGACGGCCGTTCCCCGGGCCTCGCGGTCGACCCGGCCGCCACCGCGCACCTCATCTACACCTCCGGTTCGACCGGCCTGCCCAAGGGCGTGGTGATCAGCCACCGCAACGTGACCGCGCTCCTCGCCTGGGCGGAGGACGCCTACGCCCCCGCCGAGCTGGCCCGTGTCCTGTTCTCCACCTCCCTCAACTTCGACCTGTCGGTGTACGAGCTGTGGGCCCCGCTCACCCGCGGAGGGTGCGTGGTGGTCGTCGACAACGTCCTCGCGCTCACCGAGGACGAGGACCTGCGCCCGACCCTCGTCAACACCGTGCCCAGCGCCCTGAACGTACTGCTGCAGCGCGCGGCCGTGCCGGAGACGACCCGCGTGCTGAACGTGGCGGGCGAGCCGCTGTCCAAGGAGCTCGTCAACGCCGCCTTCGACAGGACCCGGGTCGAGCGGCTCCACAACCTCTACGGCCCCTCCGAGGACACCACGTACTCCACCTGGAAGTGCTTCACCGGCCCCACGGCCACCGCACCCACCATCGGCGTGCCGATCCCCAACACGGTGGCGTACCTGCTGGACGCCCGCGGGTGGCTGGTGCCGTACGGCGCCACGGGCGAGCTCCACCTCGGCGGTGCCGGCCTGGCCGACGGGTACATCAACGACCCCGAGCGCACCGCCGCCGCCTTCGTGCCGGCCCCGGCCCGCCTCGGCCCGGTGCCGGGGGGCCGCCTCTACCGCACCGGCGACCTGGCCCGGTGGACCGAGGACGGCGAACTCCGCTTCCTGGGCCGCCGCGACAACCAGGTGAAGGTGCGCGGCTTCCGCATCGAGCTCGGCGAGATCGAGTCCGTGCTGAGGGAGGCCGTGGGTCTGCGCGACGTGGCCGCCCTGGCCGTGCGCACCGGCGGCGACACCCGGCTGGTCTGCTACGTCGGCCTGGAGGGCGGCACCGTCTCCGCCGACGGGCTGCGCGCGCACCTGCGGGCCGCGCTGCCGCACTACATGCAGCCCTCCGCGATCGTCCTGGAGGACCGGCTGCCGCAGCTGCCCAACGGCAAGGTCGACCGCAAGGCGCTCGCCGCCCGGCCCCTGGAGCGGGTGCCCGGCGCGCCCGCCGGCCTCTCCGGCGACGACCCCGACGAACTCGCCGTCGCCCGCGTCTGGTCCGACCTCCTGGGCCTCGCGCACATCTCGTCCGACCTGGACTTCTTCTCCGTGGGCGGGCACTCGCTGCTGGCGAACCTGCTGGCGGCCCGCCTCTCGGACACGGCCGGCCGGCCCGTCCGCGTCGCCGAGGTCTACGAGCACCGCACCCTCGCCGAGCAGGCCGCGCTGCTGCGCCGGAAGCGCGCCCGGGTGCCCGCGGACGGCACCGCGGGCGGCACCGAGGCGCGGCTGCGCGCCGTCGCCGAGACGCTGCGCGAGTCGGCCCGGGGGCACGGGGTGCCGGGGGCCGGGGCGGCGGTGTTCCTCGGCGACGGGCCGGAGTACGCGTACCACGGCGTCGCGGACACGGAGACGGGGGCTGCCTACGGGCCCGCCACGCGGCAGCGCGTCACCTGCATCACCAAGCCCATGCTCGCCTTCGTCGCGCTGCGCCTGGTCGACCGGGGCCTGCTGGGGCTCGACGAGCCCCTCGACGGGCTGCTGCCGCAGGCGTTCCGCCGCCGCGGCGGGGAGACGGTCCGGGTGACCCTGCGCCAGCTGCTGTCGCACACCAGCGGCGTCGACGACTCCTACGAGGTCTGGCACGACACCGACCTGCCCGATCTCGACGCCTACATCGACACCCTGGACCGGTACGGCCAGCTCTTCGACCCGGGCGAGGTCTTCGCCTACTCGGCGGTGGGCACCTCCATCGTCGCCGCGCTGATCGAGAAGCTGCTCGGCGTGCCCTGGCGGCGCGCCGTCAACGAGCTGATGCTCGTCCCGCTCGGCATCAGGGAGATCCCCGAGTCCCTCGTCGAGGGGGGCCACTACGGGGGCGCGGTCTCCGTCGGCTACCTGTGGAACGAGCAGGCGCAGCGCTACGTGCGGCACGACCCGCCGAGGCAGACCGTCGCCGACGACGCCGCCGGCTCGTTCTCCGTCTGCCTCACCCTGGAGGAACTCGCGAACATCGCCCGGCTCGCCCTGGACGACGGCGTCGCCCCGAGCGGTGAGCGCCTGCTGTCCGCCGAACTCGCCGAGCAGATGCGCACCCCCCAGGTCCCCGTCCCCGGCCACCACTTCATGCACGCCTGGGGACTGGGGTGGCTGATGTTCGGCCCGTCCGCCTTCGGCTTCAACTCCAACGGCAGCGGCCACCACAACTTCATCCAGATCTTCCCGGAGGAACGTTCCTTCCTGCTGCTGCTCGCCAACGCCTACCCCGCGTTCGGCCTGTACGAGGACCTGCTGCGGTCCCTCACCGGCGAGGGCCTCATCCGCACCGGGCGGCCCTTCGAGATGGACCTCGACGACTGCGTGGGCCTGTACGCCTCCGACGGCTACCGCCTGAACGTCCTGCACGGCGCCGACCACCTGCGCTACGAGTACGCCGAGCGGCGGCCCGACGGCACGTGGCTCCACCTGGACGAGGGCGAGCTGGTGCTGTCCGGCGCGGGCGGCTTCAGCTCCATGTCGGAGAGGAACGTCCTCGCCGGCTCCATCTCCTTCATCCCCGTCCCCGGTACCGACGTCCCCGGATACGTCCGGATCGGCCAGCGATTCGCGAGGAGGACCCGATGACCCACCCGCAGGACCGGAGCGGCCGCCCCGACGGCCCGAAGCACGTGGTGTTCGTGACCTGGAAGGCCGGCAACGCCCCGGCGTTCGAGGCCGCCAAGAGGCTCGGCCACCACGTGACGCTCGTCCGCTCCCTGGCGATGGAGCAGTCCCAGAACGTCGACTTCGACGCCTCCCCGTACGCGCGCTTCGTCGACCGCGTCCACGTGCTGGAGGACGCCACCGACCCCGGCGCCCTGCGCGAGTGCGTGCTGGCCGTCCACGCGCGGCGGCCGATCGACGGGTTCGTGGCCACGGTCGACGCGCTCGTGGTGCCCGTCGCCCGGATCGCGGAGGAGATCGGCGTGCCGTTCACCGACGCGCGCGCCGCCGAGACCGCCAAGCAGAAGAACCGCTGCCGGGAGGTCCTGGCGGCCGCCGGGGTCGACACCACGCGGCACGCGGTCGTCGGCGGCTTCCGCGAGGCCGCCGCGTTCGCGGCCGCCACCGGGTACCCCGTCGTGGTCAAGCCCGCCCGGGGGTCGGGCAGCGAGGGCGCCCACGTGGTCGCGGACGAGGAGCGGCTCCGCGAGGTCCTCCACCGGGCCGGGGACGGGGACGCGTACGCGGCCGGCGTCCTCGTCGAGGAGTACCTGAGCGGCCGGTTCCTCTCCGCCGAGATCGGCCTGGCGCGCGGCCGGTTCCTGCGCCTGGCCGTCAGCGAGCGCTCCACCTGGCACCGGCACGAGGCGCTGGAGACCGGCACGACCATCCCGGCCGGCATCGGCGCCGACGAGCACGACCGCGTCATGGAGTTCGCCGAGGCCGTCGTGGGCGCGCTGGGCCTGCGGCTGGGCGTCTTCCACGTCGAGGTCATGCTCGGCGAGGACGGCACGCCCCGCCTCATCGAGGTCAACCCGCGGATCATGGGGTCCTGCCTGCCGAACCTGTTCACGCTCGCCGGCGGCGGCGACATCTTCGAACTCCTCGTCCGCGTCCACCTGGACGAGGAGATCGAGCCCGCCGCGCCCGCGTTCTCCCGGTACGCGACCGTCCGCTGGTTCGGCGCCGCCGAGCTCACGCCGAAACCGGCCCGCGTGCCCGACCTGGGCTGGGCGGCCGAGTACGGCGACAGCCTGCACGCGTTCACCGTCCGGTTCCCCGACGGCGACGTGCTCCTTCCCTGCCGGGGCAACCTCGGCAACTTCGGCGAGGTCCAGGTCGTACACCCCGACCGCGAGACGTCCATACGCATCGCCGAGGACATCGTCGGCCGCACGGCCGACCTACTCGGTATCGAGGTGACGAGGTGACGGCCATGACCGCGTTCTACGCCCGGACCCGGGAGCAGCTCGCCCGGATGGGACTGCCCGAGGGCGACCCGCCCTGCACCGCGGGGTCCGAGGCCGTCTTCCCCGACGGCTGCCACTTCCGCATCGAGGTGCCCACGGTCAACTCGCCGCAGGCCGCCCGGACGCTGCTGTCCGAGAGCCGCCGCCGCGGCTTCACCGTCAACCGCATCACCGAGACGCGCGGCATGTACCGGCACACCGCCCGCGAGATCGCCGACTACGTGGCCCTCGGGCAGGAGTACGGGGCGGAGATCCTGATGTCCGTCGGGCCCCGCGCCGTCCACGACGTCGGCGCGGGCGTGCAGACCCCGGAAGGCTCCCGGATCGGCTACCGGCTGCGCGGCCAGGAGCAGCTGGTGCGCGCCATCGAGGACGTCAAACGCGGCATCGACCTCGGCGTCCGCGGGTTCGTCGTCTACGACGAGGGCCTGCTGTGGGTCCTCGGCAGGCTCCGCACCGCCGGCGACCTGCCCGCCGACGTCCACCTGAAGGTCTCCGCGCACTGCGGGCAGGGCAACCCGGCCTCCGCCCAGATGCTGGAGATGCTCGGCGCGAACAGCTTCAACCCCGTGCGCGACCTGTCCATCCCGATGATCGCGGCGCTGCGCCAGGCGGTGGCGATCCCCCTGGACTGCCACGTGGACAACCCGAAGGCGTCCGGCGGTTTCATCCGCACCTACGAGGCGGCCGACATCGTGCGCGTCGCCGCGCCCGTCTACCTCAAGACCGGCAACAGCGCCCTGGACGGCCACGGGGTCAACCCCACGGCGGCGCAGCTCGACGACATCCTGCGGCAGGTCGAGATCGTCGTCGAGTTCCTCGACCGCCACCACCCCGCCGCACGTCAGAGCCCCGCCGGCCGCGCCCTGGAGCCCGCCGGCGCCGTCCCCCGAACGGAGGTGTGAGCCGTGTGCCGCGTCTACGGCTCCTTCGGCGGCGAGACCCCGCGCCGCGACGTGCTGGACCGCGTCGCGGGGGCGATGCGGTCGGGCGGCCCGGACGAGCAGACCGTACGGCTCGGGGACGGCTGGGCGCTGGGCAACAACCGCCTCGCGATCCAGGGCGTCGCCCACGGTCACCAGCCCTTCGCGCGCGACGGCCTGTGCTGCGTCTTCAACGGGGAGATCTACAACCACCGGCGGCTGCGCGCCGAACTGGCGGCCGAGGGCTACTCCTTCGAGGGCGACTGCGACGGCGACGTCCTGCTCCCGCTGTACGAGCTGTACGGCGACGCGTTCGTCTCCCGGCTGGAGGGCATGTACGCGGTGGCGATCGTCGACCGCCGCGAGGAGCCGTGCCTGAAGCTGTTCACCGACCACGCCGGCATGAAGTCGCTGTACTACTACCGGTCCGCCGACGGCCGGCGGTTGTGCTTCGCCTCGGAGCTGCGGGCCCTCAGCCGCTTCCCGGACTTCCCCGACGAACTCGACCCGCTCGCCGTCGACCGGTACCTCGGCGGCAGGGCCGTCTGGGGTCCGGGCACCGTCTACACCCGGGTGCACACCCTGGAGCCCGGGTCGGTGCTGCGGTTCGCCGACGGGCGGCTGTCCGTCCGCCGCACGTCGCTGGAGCCGGCGGACCCGGACTGGCCCGGGGGGACGCCGACCGTCGCGGCCGCCGCGGAGATGCTCGACGGGGTGCTGCGCGACGAGATGGCCCGCATGCTCGACGCGGACGTCCCGGTGTGCGTCATCACCAGCGGCGGGCTGGACTCCAGCTACACCACGGCGCTCGCCGCGCAGCAGGTCTCCGGCGTCGCGTCGTTCAACATCGCCTACGAGGGCGACTGGCCCGCCGACGAGCGCCACTTCGCCGCCGAGGCCGCGCGGCACTGCGGCACCAGGCACCACCAGGTGCTGCTGGACCCCGCCGGGTTCCCCGCGCTCGTCGAGCGGTTCGTCCGCCACCTCGACCAGCCCAACAACGCCCCGCACAGCCTCAGCACCTTCGCGCTGTTCGAGGCCGTGCACGAGGCCGGGTTCAAGGTGGCGCTGACCGGTGACGGCGCCGACGAGCTGTTCGCCGGGTACGCCCGCTTCGTCAAGGCCGACCGGGACGCCTCCGCCACCTGGCACCGCGCGTACCAGGGGACCATGGCCGCCGTCGGCACGACGGCCCTGCAGCGGCTCTACACCCCCGACCACCTGGCGCTCGTCGGGGCCGCCGGCGGTTTCTTCGGCGACCGCAGCGGCGACGAGCTCGACCGGCGGGTGCGCGCGGGCCGGCACGGCAAGCTGGAGACCCTGCTGCGCTACGACCAGTTCGAGCGGTTCCCCTACTACATCCTGCGCCGCGTCGACCACCTGAGCATGGCCCACTCGGTGGAGGCCCGCATCCCGTTCCTCCAGCCGGCCGTGGTGCGCCTGGCACACGCCCTGCCCGCCGCCGTCAAGGTGGCCGGGGACACGGTGAAGGCCCCGGTCGCCGAGGCGGCCCGCCGCTGGGTGCCCGAGAGCATCGTGAACCGGCCCAAGCAGCCCTTCACCCTGCCGATCACGGCGATGATCAGGCCGGGCGAGGCCCTGTACGACATGGTCGGCGACGTCCTCCTCGGCTCCGGCGCCCGCTGCCGCGACTACGTCCGGAGGGACGCCGTCCACGACCTGTTCCGCCTGCAGACCGAGAGTCCGGGCGCGCACGCCGCCGAGGCCCTCTGGTCGCTGCTGGTGCTGGAGACCTGGCTCTCCGCGCGCGACCACGAACTCCCGTCCCCGTAGGCACCCACACCACCCCAAGGAGACGCCATCATGACGCACGCCCCCGGGACCGGCCCGGCCATCACCTCGCTCCTGGCCAACGTCACCAAGGACGACATACGCCGCAACCCGTTCCCCCACGTCGTCGTCCGCGACGCGCTGCCGCAGGAGCTGTACAACGCGCTGTCGAAGTCGATGCCCACCGCCGAGTACATCGGGGGGAAGATCGGCAAGCCGATCACCTCGAACGAGCGCTACAACTACATGTCCGAGCTGATCCTCGGCGACGAGACGATGGCCCGGGTGTGGAAGGACTTCGTCACCTACCACGCCTCGCCCGCGTTCTACGAGGAGTTCCTCGACCTCTTCCAGGAGGACCTGCTGGCGAACCTGCCGGCGGCGGAGGAGACCGTCGGGCCGCTGCGCGACCTGCGCGTCGGCCGCCGCCACCGGGACGGCTTCGACACCCACGACATCCTGCTGGACTGCACGGCCGTCATCAACTCGGCCGTCACCGGCAAGCCCTCCGCCTACCGCGGGCCCCACGTCGACAAGCCGTACAAGCTCTACGGCGGCCTGTTCTACATGCGCCTGCCCGAGGACGACGCCGTCGGCGGCGACCTCGTGCTGTACCGGTACCGGACCGAGGCGCACAAGTTCTACACCAGCGCCTCGGAGTACGGCGACAACCGCTTCGACATCGACCCGCAGTACGTCGAGGAGGTCGCCACCATCCCCTACGAGGCCAACACCCTGGTGATGTACCCCATCAACCGCCTCGCCCTGCACGGCGTGTCGGTGCGCAGCCTCACCCACCACCAGCGGCGCTTCATCGCCCTCGTCGGCGACCTGCAGCACCCGCTCTTCGACCTCGCGCTCTGAGGAGGCACCGTGACACCCTTCGACCAGCGCACCGGCAGCATCTGGTACGACGGCCGCCTCGTGGAGTGGGCCGACGCGAAGCTGCACGTGCTCAGCCACGGCCTCCACTACGCGTCCAGCATCTTCGAGGGCGTCCGCGTCTACGGCGGCAGGCCCTTCATGCTGGCCGAGCACGTCGCGCGGCTGCGCACCTCGGCGCGCATCCTCGACTTCGACCTCGAGTACGACGACGGGACGCTGCACGCGGCGACCCTGGAGGTGGTGGCCGAGGCCGGCATCACCGAGGGCTACATCCGCATGAACGCCTGGCGCGGCTCCGAGATCATCCAGACCGCGGCGCTGAAGACGTCCGTGCACACCTCGGTGGCCGCCTGGGAGCTTCCGGAGGGCTACTACGCGGCGGCCGACGCGCTCGACACGGGCATCTCCCTGGTCACCGGGCGCTACCGCCGCCCGGGCCCGGAGTACGCGCCGGTCAAGAGCAAGGCGGCCGGCAACTACATGATCGGCACCGTCAGCAAGAACGAGGCGCTGCGGGCCGGCTTCGACGACGCCCTGCTGCTCGACGACGGCGGCAACTACGTCGAGGCCACCGGCGCGCACCTGTTCTTCACCAAGGACGGCGCGCTCCACACCCCGACGACCCGCTGCACCATCGACGGCATCACGCGGGCCTGCGTACTGGCGATCGCCGAACGCGAGGGCATCGCGTGCACCGTCGGGGACCTGCCGCCCGCGTTCGCCGGCGAGGCGGACGGCGCGTTCGTCTGCGGCACCGCCTGCGAGATCCTCCCCGTCTCCCGGATCGACGGGTACCGCTACGACCCGGGCGGGAACGGCGTCATCCGGAAGTTGATCACCGGATACCGGGAGATGATCGAGGGCCGCAGTGACGTGACCGTGCCGAACGTGTGGGCGCGGCGGTAACCGTCACCGTGCAGGACGAGGCCCCGCCAGGGGGGCCGTGAGAGCAGGGGTGCGTGCATGGGAGCGGTAGAGGCTCTGGAGAAACTGGCGCCGGTGGTGCTGGCCTTCGGATGCGGGGTCCTCCTCGCGAGGAGGAAGGTGGTGCCGGCCGAGAGCTCCAAGGTCTTCGCCGACTACGCCTTCCTCTTCGCCGTGCCGTGCTTCCTGTTCGGCAACATCTACCGCAGCGACCTGGCGGCCCTGTTCGACTGGAGGGCCATCGCGGGCTACGCGGCCGCGGCGGTCCTCGCGGTCGTGGCGGTGGGCGCGCTGGCGCGGGCCTTCGGGGAGCGCGACCCCCGGGGCATCGCGCTGCGCATCATGGCGGGGGTCCAGGTGAACACGGCCTACTTCGCCGTGCCGGTGTTCATCATGCTGTTCGGGAACGCGGCCCCGATCTTCCCGGTGCTGCTCTTCCAGGTCTGCGTCCTGTCGCTCGTCGTCATCTCCATCATGGAACTGGGCCGACCGGACCGGACCGGCGGGCCGGGCAGGCGGCTCACGACGGCCGTCACCGCCTCCCTGACGACGCCGGTCGTGATCGCCTGCAACGCCGGCATCGCGCTCAACCTGCTGCCCGTGGAACTGCCCGGAGTGGTCCTCGACGGCTTCGCGTTCGTGGGCGACAGCGCCTCACCGGTGGCGCTGTTCGCCCTCGGCCTGCACCTGGGCGGCACGGGCCTGCAGGTGCGCGGCACCACCGCGGAGGAGATCCGGCTCATCGCCTTCAAGTGCGTGGCCTTCCCCCTGCTCGCCTTCGCGGTGTGCCGCTACCTCTTCGACGTCCGGGACGAGTGGCTCCACTACCTCGTCCTGATCGCCGCGATGCCCGCGCCGCAGAACCTGTTCATCTTCGCCCAGCGCTACGACGTCGACGTCGATCTGTCCGCCGCCCTCGTCGTCAAAAGCTCGGTGGTCGCGCTGCTGCTGCTCCCGCTGTGGATGCAGTGGGTGGCGCACGCGAGCTGACCACCCCCGACGCGGGTGGTGTGACCAGTTGTGTACCCGCTTGTGAAAGGCAACGACGTGTCCCAGACCGTGGAGTTCACCCGTATCACCGTCCGGCAGGTCGCCGGCCGCATCGGAGCCGAGATCTCCGGTGTCGACCTGCGCGAGGAGCTCGACGACGCCACCGTGGCCGAGATCCGCCGGGCCGTCCTCACCCACCGCGTGGTCTTCTTCCGCGGCCAGGACATCGGCCACGCCCGGCACGTGGCCTTCGGCCGCCGCTTCGGCGCCCTCACCCGGCGCGAGGGCGGCAAGCACGGCGTCCACCCCGAGGGCCACCCGGAGATCCTCACCGTCGACCCGAAGGCCGACACCGAGCGCTACGGCGCCGACTTCGAGGAGCACTACCGCCGCAAGTGGACCTCTCCGCTCGCCGGCTGGCACAGCGACCTCACCCAGTACGTCAACCCGCCCGACATGTCCATCCTCCGCGCCGAGAAGACCCCGGCCTTCGGCGGCGACACCCAGTGGACCAACACGGTCGCGGCCTACGAGGGGCTCTCCGCCCCGCTGCGCGAGTTCGTGGGCCGGCTGACCGCCGAGCACGCCTTCTTCACCGCGGTCAACCTGCGCCACTCCGACGAACGCGACCGCGCGATCCTCAGGATCTACTGCGAGGACCCGCAGGTCGCCGTCCACCCGGTCGTCCGCGTCCACCCCGAGACCGGGGAGAAGGCCCTCTTCGTCAGCCCCGGCTCGACCACCCGCGTCACCGGGTTCACCGAGCTCGAGAGCCGCCACCTCCTGGAGCTGCTCTTCCAGCACCTGACGAGCGCCGAGTACACCGTCCGCTTCCGCTGGGAGCCCGGGAGCATCGCCTTCTGGGACAACCGCAGCACCTGCCACTTCGCCCCCACCGACTTCGCGCACCTGGACGTCGACCGCGTCATGCACCGCGTGACGGTCCTGGGCGAGCCGGCGAAGGGCCCGGACGGGTTCGTCTCGCAGGCGGTGGAGGGGGAGCCGATGCGGGCCTGGTAGGAGGGGCGCACGCCGCCCGCCCCCGTCGGCCCGCCCGCCGGGGGCCGGAGCCCTCCTCCCCGGGGCGCGACCGGGTCGGCGCGAACGTGGTCGGGAGCGGTGATCAGGGGTAGTCGTGACGGGTGGACACGGGTGTGCCCGCCGGGACGCACCCGGATCCTGCCGGGAGGGTGATGTGGTTTCGTCCGGAGCGGACAGGGATGCGGGCGGGTGGCGGATGCTGTCGGGCCTGCTGGCGGACAGCCATCTGATGCCGCTGGAGGCACTGCCGACCAGAATCCGCGAGAACGCCGCGGGGGCGGGATTCCCCCGGGTGCTGATCTACCTGTGCGACCTGCAACGGCGGGTGCTGCGGCTGCTGCCCGGGGAAGGCGCGGGCACCGAGGGCCGGCGGGGGCGGCTGCCCGTCCGGGGCACGGTGGCGGGCAGGGCCTTCCAGTACGGGCGGATCCTGCCCGCCGGACCCGCCGGAGCGGGGGGCCGCGACTGGTGGGTACCGGTGCTGGACGGCACCGAGCGCATGGGCGTGCTGCGGGTCACCGCGGTCCACGACGACGACCGGGCGCGGGAGGCCATGGAGCGGCTGGCCTCGCTGATCGCGCTGATCCTCCACAGCAGGCGGGAGAGCAGCGACCTCCTGGCCCGGCTGGAGCGGGTCGAGCCGCTGAACGTCGCCGCGGAGATGCAGTGGAAGCTGATGCCGCCGCGCGTCTACGCCGACGGGCGGGTGGTGATCGCCGGGGCGCTGGAGCCGGCGTACCGGATCAGCGGCGACGCCTTCGACTACGCCACCGACGGCCCGGTCGTCCACCTGTCGGTCTTCGACGCGATGGGGCACGACACGGCCGCCGGCCTGTCCGCCGCCCTCGCCGTCGGTGCCTGCCGCAACACCCGGCGCCAGGGGGGCGGCCTGGTCGCCTGCGGCGAGGCCGTCGAGGCGGAGCTGATCGAGCAGTACGACCAGCGGCGCTACGTCACCGGGATCCTGGCCGCCCTGGACACCCGCACGGGGGGTGCTGTCGTGGGTCAACCGCGGCCACCACCCGCCGGTGATCATCCGGGACGGGCGGTGGGTCGCCCACCCGCAGTGCCCTCCCGCCCATCCGATGGGCACCGGTCTGGGGCTGGAGAGCCGGGTGTGCCGCGAGCAGCTGCAGCCCGGCGACCGCGTCGTGCTGTACACCGACGGCATCGTCGAGGCCGGCGGCGCGGGCGGCCCCCGGTTCGGCATCGAACGCTTCACCGACCTCCTCATCCGCCACCACGCCGACGGCCTGTCCGTCCCGGAGACCCTGCGCCGTGTGGTCCACGCGGTGCTCGAGTACCACGGCGACCGGCTCCAGGACGACGCCACCGTGCTGTTCTGCCAGTGGCTCGGCCCCGACCCCTCCCCCACCGGGGAGGCGGCCGACCTGGGCGGGGTGCCCGAGACCGGCCGCCCCGCCGAGGCCCGGCGGAACGGGGGCGCTCCGTGACCGGGCGGCCTGCGCCCGGTCCCCGTGGGGGCCCGAGGTCCGCTCCCCCGCCTCCGCGGGGGGCCGGACTACCCGTCCGTGCCGCGCCGGGCCGGCAGCGCGCACGCCGCCGTGCCGCCCGGCATCCGGTGGCGGTTGTCGGCGACGAGCCGGTAGACGCCGTGGGCGGCCCACCGTACGAGGGGCAGGGTCAGCACCGCCCCCAGGACCGGCCATCCCCCGGGTGAGCCCAGAAGGAGTTTGGCGACGGCCCGGGATCCGCCGTACACCGTCCCGGCCGGGGTGACCCACAGGACCTCGTGCTCGGCGCGCCGCCGTGTCACGCCGAGCTCCTCCAGGTCCGCGAACTGCCACGGCGTCGCCGTGCAGCGGGGGCGGACGTACCGCTCGGCGAACCTCACCGAGGTGCTGCAGAAACCGCAGTCTCCGTCGTAGACGAGCACGGGCCGAGTCCGCATGGTCCCCTCTTCCCTCTTCTCCCTCATCCTGCCGCCGCGGGCCGACGCCACCGACGTTACCGGATGCCCGCCGACCGCCGACGCGGACGGAGCCGCCCCGGTGCCGCGGAGGGCCGGCCCCTCCTCCGGTGCCGGTGGAGACCGGCCCGGCCCGGCCCGCCCGGGTCGGACCACCGGGCGCCCGTACACCGGCGCCACGGCGCAGATGCGTCCGATCGGCGGTCGTTCGGCGGTAACCGTGAGAGTCGTCCCGGCATGGGCACCCATGGATCGTAAAGACCGATGCTCGAGGAGCAGCTGATGGGTGTTCGAGTCGCTGTCGTCTACTACAGCGCCACGGGAAACGTACACGCGCTCGCCGAGGCCGTGGCCGAGGGAGCCGAGGGCGCGGGTGCCGAAGTCAGGCTGCGGCGGGTGGCCGAACTCGCGCCCGACAAGGCCATCGACGGCAACCCCGCCTGGCGGGCGCACGTGGACGCCACGAAGGACCGGGTGGCCGAGGCGACGCTCGAGGATCTCGAGTGGGCCACCGCCTACGCCTTCGGCACACCCACGCGCTACGGCAACGTCACCGCCCAGCTCAAGCAGTTCATCGACCTCACCGGTGGGCAGTGGCAGGCCGGCGTGTTCCACAACAAGCCCGTGACCAGCTTCACCTCGGCGATGAACCGGCACGGCGGCCAGGAGTCGACGATCCTCTCCCTGAACAACGTGTTCTACCACTGGGGCTGCGTCATCGTCCCGCCCGGCTACACCGACCCCCTGCTCTTCGCCGCCGGCGGCAACCCCTACGGCACCAGCTGGCCCAGCGGCGGCGGCGAGGGGCCGGACGGGGCGACCCTCGAAGCGGCGCGCTACCAGGGCCGCCATCTGGCGGACATCGCGGGCCGCCTGCAGGGCTGAGCGCCGCCCGGGGCCGGCCGCCGCCGCAGCGGTGACGGCCGGGCAGGCTCTCCGCCCAGCCGGCGCTCGCGATGCTGCGGGCGGCCGCCGACGAGAAGCGGCCGGCCCCGGACGCCACCGGCCTCACCGGGGCCTCCTCCGCGGGGGCCCGGGAGCCCCGCACCGGGACGCGCCGGAAGCGCCACGTCCTCGCCGCCGCCGTCGGGGCGGAGCCCTCCGGCGCGGGCGGGGGCGGGAGCGGCCGGAAGGGTCAGCCGGCACGCCGGTCGTCGACCTCGACGGACAGGTGCCGCCAGGACGTGGCGTACCGGACGAGCTCGTCCCCCGTCGGCGTGCCCGCCGCACGCACGGGTTCGGCCGGGCGGAAGCGGACGACCGTCCCGGTCGTGCCGTCGCCGGCGACAGGTTCCAGGCCGGTCACGGGGACGCCGTGCTCGTACCGCTGGGTCCAGGCCCCGTCCCGGCGGCGGTTGGTGTGGAGGAGCCACTCGCTGAGCGCCGCGACGACGGACATGCCCCGGCGCGGGCGGCCGTCGGGGAGCGACCGCGCGTCGGGGTGGTCGAAGAACCGGAGGTCCTTCGACGCCATGATCGGCTTCCGCACGATCCGGCCGTGCTCGTCGAGGCGGGTGTCGGTCCCCCGCCCGTCGTCGGCCACGGACACCGAACCGTCGGGGTGGAGCGTGACGGTGCAGCGTCCGCCGCCGTTGGACTCCGCCTCGTCGGCCGCGTAGGCGACGACTTCGAGGATCAGGTGCCGGACCCCGCCGGGGGCGAACGCGGCCGGATCCCGGCGGACACCGGCGAGGTGGTCGAAGTCCACCCCGCTCGCCCAGTCGTGCGTGGTGTTGCGCCACGATGCCCTCGGGGTGTTCACCGGTCCAGTATGCCTGCCGACTCGCGGCGGGGTCCGTACGGTGCCGGGGCGGTGCGGGGCCGCCGGGAACGCGGTGGGCCCGGACGGGAGGCGTCGGCGCCGGCCCTCGGCACGGGGCCTTGCCGGCGGGGCCACGGGGCCGTCGGTCGCGCCGGCCCGCGCGGGGCGGCGGCCGCCGGTACCGTCCGCCGTGTGCGGTTCCGCTCCACGCGGGCCCCTTCCACGGCGGGGCGGCGGTACCGGGAGGGGGCTGCGCGCGGGGCGCTCGGGAGGGGGAAGGGCACCGGCGCTACCCACTCGGAGCAATACCTTCCCGGACGGCGCTTCGTTCACCGCTTGGTGGTGGGCACGGGTCGGGCGCCCTGCGGACATCGACGCCGTGACGGCGAAGAGGTCCGTGCACCCTGACCGGTGGTCGACTGCGCGGCTCCCCATCGGCGCACCCAAGGAAAAGTTCTCGAAGGGCAAGACAACCATGAAGTTCAGGAACACCCTGGCCTGCACGTTCGCCGCTCTGGCCGTTGCCGGCGGTGCCGCCGGGACCGCCCAGGCGGCCGACGACGACACGAAGAAGTTCGACAACGGCAGCCAGGTCGTCAGCTGCGACGTCATCGAGGTCCTCGACCAGCCGAACCTCTCCTCCGCCGACAACAACATCGACTGCTCCGAGAACGTCAAGGAGGAGGAGACCCAGTTGGTGCACGTGGTGAACGACATGCTCTTCCCCCGCCACCACGAGCACCGCTGACCGTGCGGCCCGCTCCCCTCCACCGGCCCGGAACGCCCCCGGCCGCTCCGCCGGGGGCGCGACGGGCGTGTGGGGCCCCGCAACGGTAGGCGACGGCACGGGGCCGGCGCGGTGGACCGGGGAAGGGCCGCCGGCGAGGAGGGGGGCCGCCGGTTCCGGCGGATTCGGTCCGGCTGCCCGCTCCACGGGCACGGGCACCGCCGGCAGCCGTACGGTCTTCCACCCGTCGGCCCCCGGGTCCGCCCGCTCCGGCGGACGGCCCGCCCGCACACCGGTGGTGGGGCCGGGTTCCGGACACTCCCGGGGCGGCGTCCCCGGCTCCGGCCCGCTGCCGTGACGCACCGCCTCGACCTGCGGCCGTTCGCGGGCGGGAGTCCGCCCGGGTGAGTCCGTGCACGCTCGTCGAGGCCGCACCCGCCGCCCCTCGGAACCGCTCGGTGACCGCCTCCGTCACCGGGGCGCCGCCCTCTCACGGGTTTGCGCGCCCCGGTGGCGGAGGCGGTTCCGTTTCCGGGCTCCCGACCGCACCCGCACCGCGTCCGACGACGCCCGTTCGGCGCCCGGTGCCGCCGGTCCCGGTCCGGCGGGGCGAGCACGGCCGGTGGTGCGCACACCCCGCCGGGCGGTACCGGTGGGCAGGTGGCCGGGGCGCGGCGGTGGCCGGCCGTCCGCGTACCGGGGCCGCACCGGGCGGGCCGGTCCTGCCGCGCTCGAGCAGCGCCCCGAGCGCGCAGAGCACGTGGAGTGCGCGGGGCAGGAGCGCGTCCGCGCTTCGGCGGCGGGATGTTCCGCCGTCCTCCGGGTACGGGCGGCCGGACGGCGGCGTCCCGCGCCCCACCGGTTCGGGATTGCCCGCCGGGTCGGCGGATGCCCGCGGACTCAGGGGGCACGCGTAATCCGTGCTCGCACACGGACGGGCCTGCGGCCGGGCGGCCCGACGACGGGGCCGCCGGGAGGCGGGGGCCGGACACGGACCGGACATGCCGGGACGACGGCGGGTGGGCGGGCGGACGACGGCAGGTGACGGCAGAGCGCAGGGAGCACAGATGAAGGTCCGCCCGTGGTCGACCCCACCGGACTGGCGGCTCACGGCCCACGTGGTCGCCGGCCGCTACCGCCTCGACGAACTGCTCGGACACGGGGGAACGGCCGAGGTGTACCAAGGGCTGGACCTGCGGCTGCGGCGGCCGGTGGCGGTCAAGGTCTTCCGTCCCGACGGCGACGGCCAACCGGAGGAGCGTTTCGCCGACGAAGGCCGTCTGCTGGCCCAGCTCCAGCACCCCGGTCTGGTGACCGTGTACGACTCGGGCCAGGAGGACGGCCGGCCCTATCTGGTGATGCAGCTCGTCGAGGGGACGACGCTGCGCCGGCGCATCGCCGCGGGCCCCCTGGATCCCGCCGAGGTCCGCCGCATCGGGGCCGCGCTGACCTCGGCGCTGGCACACGTGCACGCGGCTCACGTCGTCCACCGCGACGTCAAGCCCTCCAACATCCTCCTGGACGGGTCGGGCGCCCCGTACCTGACCGACTTCGGCATCTCCCGGCTGCTCGACTCCACCACCCGCACCGCCGCCGGCGCGCTGGTGGGGACCGCGGCGTACGTGGCGCCCGAGCAGGTGCTCGGGCGCGGGGCCGGTCCGGCCGCGGACGTCTACGGCCTGGGCCTGGTCCTCCTGGAGTGCCTGAAGGGCGAGGTGGAGTACCCGGGCGTCCCCCTGGAGGCCGCCGTCGCGCGGCTGCACCGGCCCCCGGTCGTCCCGCCGGACCTGCCGGGCGACCTCGCCGAACTGGTGGCGGCCATGACGGCGTCGGACGAGGACGACCGGCCGGACGCCGCCGCCTGTTCGCGGGCGCTGGCCGCCGTACCGCCGGACGCGCCCTCCGCGGTCCCGTCCCCCCACGGGGACGGGACCGCGGAGGGCGGGGGGAGCGGGGGGAGCGGGGAGGGGACGGGGGACGTCACGCTGCGGCCGTTCCCCGTGACCACCCTCGCCGGCGGCGGCCGGAGGGGCGGGGCGGGGACCGGCGGAAGGCCGGACGCCCGCCGTCCCGCCACCCCCGCAGGCCCCCGGCTCCGCACCGACCGCGCCGTGCTGGCGGCCGGCGCGGTGCTGACCGTTCTCGCGGTCACGCTCACCGGTTCGATCGGTGGCCAGCCCACCGAGGCGGAGGGGGCGGCCTCCCGGCCGGCGCGCCAGGCCACGGCGGAGCCGGCGCCCTCCCCGGAGCCTCTCCCCGGCCCCTCCCCCTCGCCCACCGCGCAGGCCCCCGCCCCCGAGCCGTCCGCGGCTTCCCGCGCCACCGCGGGATCGTCCGGGAAGGACCGTCCGGCCGTCGGTGACCGGCGGGCCCCCGCCTCCGCCACCCGGCCCCGGGCGGACCCCGGCCGCCCGTACGACGCGGGCGGCCGGGGCGAACGGGACGGCCAGGGGGAGCGGAACGGCCGGGACGCCGGGGGGCCGGGGCGTGAGGCGGCCGAACCGCCGCCGGGTGAGGGAAGGCCTTCCGAGGGGAAGCGGAAGGGCTGAGGAGGCGGAAGCGCCGGCGGCGGGAACGGCCCTCCGGCGGTCCCGCTCCACCGGGCGGCCACCGGTCAGGCCGCCCGGTCCCAGGTCGCCGAGAGCCCTTCCAGCCACGCGGGCGGCAGTTCGGCCGCGTCCCACTCCTCCCGCAGCGCCTCCGGTGCGGCGGCGAGCCGCTCCAGTACGGCGGGACTGGTGGGGGAGTGCAGAAGGGAGTACCGGCCGTGGACCGCGGTGGCGCTGCCCGGTCCGTACTGCGCGTATAGCCGCTCCAGGCGTACGCGGTGGGCCTCTGCGAACTCCGCCAGCCGCCCCGCGTACCCGGCCCGCTCCCCGGGGCCCATGGTCTCGAGGACGGCGGCGAGCACCTGGTCGGAGACCTCCGGATCGAGGTCGGAAGCGGTGGTGAAGGAGAGGTAGAGGGGCACGACCGCCGCCTTCGCCCGCTCCACCTCCATCCTCCCGGCCGGAGGGCGCCGGCCCGGGGAGGAGGCCGGGGGCCCGGAGGCGACGGCGCGGCGCGCGGCCCGTGCGGCGAGGTCGCCGAGTTCGTCGACGACGGCCCGGGCCCCGTCGAGCCAGCCGGACTCGTAGGGTTCGCCCTTGCCCCCCGGAGCGCTCCGGCCGCCCGCGCCGACCTCCTCGTGCGCGAGGGCGAGGGCACCGGCCTCGACGGACCCGACCAGTTCCTCCGCCTCGCCGGAGGAGATCCCGGCCCGGCCGAGGAGCTGCAGGAGCGTTCTCCTCGCGTTGAGGACGCTGACCGCGTCCAGTTGCTGCCGTCCCTCACCGGCGGCGTCCATGGGGTCCTCCTCATCGCATGGGCGGCGTGGCGCGCGTACGCGAATCGCTCCGTCCCAGAGTGCAACGGCCGGTGGCCGTGCCGGGCTTCCCGGGTGCGGCGCGCGGGCGCCCCCACTCCCCCGGCGTCGCCGGTCCGGGGCGGTCGCGGGGCTCCCGGTCGCCCGCCCGCGCGGTGGCCGCCGCCCGACGGGACGCCGGCGGCGGCCGGCGTGGCGTCAGCAGGCGGTCGCAGAGCGCGCCTTGCCGGGGCGGCCGCGACGCGCGGGGACCGCGCGGGCGCACGGCGCCGTACCGGATCCCGGGTCCGCGGAGGGAACGGTCGTGCCGGAAGCCCCGTCCCCTCATGAGGGCGGCCCGAAGCGGGCAGGAGTCCATGGCCGGCGGCCTCCCCGCCGGCGGCTTCCGCGACCCGATAGTGGACACATGGAACAGACAAGGCACACCGGCCTCTTCACCCGCCGGTTCGGTCCCTCGCCGCACGAGGGCGTGCCGGCCGTGGTGCTGGTGCACGGCCTCGGGCTCTCGGGGCGGTACTTCGTGCCGCTCGCACGGCGGTTGGCGGCGGGCGGTGCGAGCGTGCTCGTACCGGACCTGCCGGGCAACGCGCGGTCGCGGGCCGCCGTGCGCCGTGCGCCGGACATCGGGGCGACCGCCGACGCGATGGCCCGCTGGCACCGGCGGCTCTCCCTGCCCTCCTGCCTGTTCGTGGGCAACTCGGTCGGCTGCCAGGTCATCGCGGCCTTCGCCGCCCGCCACCCCCGTCTGGTGCACGGGACGGTGCTGATCGGGCCGGCGCTCGACCCGGACGTGCCCGCCTGGTGCCAGGTGGGGCGGCTCCTCGCGGACGCGCCCCGGGAACCGCTCTCCCTGCTCGCGGTGGCGACGGCCGACTACCTGCTGACCGGTCCGCTCCGCTTCGCCGCGTCCTTCCGCCACGCCCTGCGGGACGCGGCCGGGCCGTTCGAGGACAACCTGGCCCGGATCAGGGTGCCGACGCTGGTCGTCCGCGGAGCGGGCGACCCCGTCGCGTCCGGCGCCTGGGTGCGGAGGGTGGCGCGGAAGGTCGTGGACGGGCGGATCGCCGAGGTCGGGGGCGCCGCGCACGCGGCCCACTACAGCGCGCCGGACACCATGGCCGCGTTGATCAGGGCGTTCACCCCGAAAGGGCACGGTGTGAGGCCGTGAAGGGCCTTCGCCGTGCCCTGCCGGGCGCGGCGGTCGGCCTCCGCCCCTCCTCGGGCGCCCCGCCCGTCCTCCCGGGGCGCCCCGCCCTCGGCGGAACTCGCCCGCCCGGTCCCCCCGTCGGCGCGATGGGCCGGGACGACGCGGTGGGCCGGACGGCTTCCGGGCCCGAGAAGCGCGCACACCGCGCGGGGAGGGGCGCGACGCCCGCCGCCACGGGCGCGGGGGCGGCTGCCGCGCCCCTGAGGGCGAGAGGCACCGCGCGCCGGCGGTGGCGGTCCCGTCACCGGGACGGGCACGGGCGGCGGCGGTCCGGTCCCGGGAACCTTTTGCCGTCCGTACCCTTCCCGTGGCCGTACCGGCCGGGGGAGTCTGGTCGCCGAGCAGGACCGAGGGTCGGCGTAGCCCGGATGGAGGATCACTGGTGAATTGCCAACGGTGTGGTGCGCCCGCATTGCAGCAGGGTGGTGGCTGGGTGTGTTCTCAGGCGTGCGGCTGGTCGAGCGCGTCGCCCCCGCCGGCAGGGGTAGGTTCTTCCGGCGATGACCAGTAGATGGGAACCGGAGCCCGAGCGGACCGCGGCGACGCAGACGACGCCGGAGATCACCACGACGATGTGTTCGGCGTGCGGATCGCAGGTGTCGGGGTTGAACGGGCGGTACGCGTGCGGCGTGTGCGGCTGGGTGAACAACTGGGCGGAGGGGCACACGGCCCTCCCCCACGCCGAGGAGGATTCGAGGGCGCCGGAGCCCTGACCTCCGGCGGGCTCGGCGTCCGTCTCCCCGGCGGCCTCGGCACCGGGGCGTCCCCGGGCTTCACGGGGCGATGCGGCCCGTGGCGGGCCCGCGTACGGGATCCGGGGCCGGTCCGCGAGGTCCGGTCGCGGGAGGCCCACCGGCGCGGGGAACCGGTGCCACCGCCTCTCGGCGGGTCCCACGTCGCAGCGCCACGGCGCCTCGCCGAGGGGCACGGGGTCCAGCACGCGCGGTGCGGGGACCACCTCGGAGGGTCCGGGCGAGGCGGGCGGCCGCACGCCCCCGGCCGTGGCCGGGGACGGTGGGGCGCCCGTACCCGAGACCGCGCGTCAGCACCGGGCGGTCCCCGGGCCACGGCGCACCCGGAGTGCGGAGTGCGAGGGGCCGGTTGCCCCGTTCGGCCGCGCCGGTGGCCTGTGGCTGTGCGCGGCGGGCGGTCCTGCCGTTAGCGTCGGAGGGGGCCGGCCGCTCCGGCGGTCGTGGCCTCCCCGCATCCCGGTGACGGATCTTGGAGCTGCTCGTGGACAGGTCAGAACTGGCGGAGGCAACGGCCCGGAAGACGGCGGAGCGCGGCGGCCAGGTCTCGGCCGACGACGTCGAGCGGGTGCTGGAGGCCCTGTTCGGCACGGTGGCGGACGCCGGGGCCCTGGCCCAGGGGCTCCGGCGGGACCGGACCGTCACCCTCATGGGTTTCGGCAGTTTCCACCTCGAGGGCGGTACGGCGGTCCTGCGGCCGGGGCAGGCGCTGAACGAATACCTCAAGGGCGAGGTCGGCTGACCCACCCGTACCGCGGGGGTGGCTCCGGGCCCGGGGGCGCGGGCGCGGCGCCCGCTGCCGCCCGGCGCCGGGCCGGGGTGTCCGCGTCGGCCCCGCCGGGGACCCGGGCGACCCGGGTCCCCGGCGGGGCCGCCCGTCGGCCGGGCGGTACCCGCGTACGCACCGCGACCGCCCCGGCGCGCGGGGCAGAGCGCCGGGGCGCGTGCGGACTCAGACCTGGCCGCGCCACGCGCCGGTCTCGGCGCCCCGGCTCTCGATGAAGGACTTGAACCGCTTCAGGTCGCCGGCGACCTGCCGCCTGACGAAGCCGAGCTTGTCGCCGACGGTCTCCACGGCGCCGTCGGGGTCGAAGTCCATCTGGAGCATGACCTTGGTGGTGGTGTCGTCGATGCGGTGGAAGGTGACGACGCCGGCCTGCTTCACATCGCCGCCCACGGTCGTCCAGGCCACCCGCTCGTCGGGGATCTGCTCGGTGATCTCGGCGTCGAACGTCCTCTCCGCCCCGTCCACCTTGGTGGTCCAGCGGGTGAGGGTGTCGGTGATCTGCTCGATCCGCTCCACGCCGTCCATGAACTCGGGGAAGGTCTCGAACTGGGTCCACTGGTTGTACGCGGTGCGGACCGGGACGTCGACCGTGATGGATTCCTCGACCTGCGACATGGGCGAACTCCTCCTGTGGTTCGGTGCGGCCCCTGTGCGGGGCCGCGGGCTCCTCTTGCCGTGAACGCCCGCATACCCCCGAACCCGGATGCCATGGCGGCCGAAGGAGTGTCAGCGGTCCGCCTCGGCCCGCTCCGCCCACCGCGCCGGCCCGGTGGCCCGGTGGGCGGGAGGGGGCGGCGGACCGGGCGCCGGCTCCGTACGGGCCCGTCCCGCCCTCCGCGGGCGCGCGGCCGGGCGGCGCACCGCCGCGCGGCTGAGCCCGCCGACCGGTGTGGCACGGACGGACGCGGCCGGGCGGGTCGGTCGTCCGCGAGGGGCGGGGCCGGGCGAGGTGGCGTCCCCCGGCCCGCCGCGCGCCTCGGCCGGGACGGGCGGCCGGAGGTGTGACGCCCGGCCCGCGCCGACGATGAACGGACTACGGCCGGGTAGGAGGACGGCGAACGCCCCGACCACTTCCCCGAAGGAGCCACAGGTGACCGACGACGCCTACCTGTTCCTGCTGGACGACCCGGCGACGCAGCTCGGCGTGCCGCCGGCCTCCGTCGGCGAACTCGCGTGCATGGAGACCCCCGCCGTGCGGGCGTGGCTCGACGCGCAGGGCGTCGCGGCGACGTCCCCGCGGCTTCGGCTGGTGGCTCCGGAGGAGACGGCGGCCATCCCGGAGCGGGCGGAGCGGCTTCCGGTGCCCCTGGGCGACGAGGAGCTGAGCCGGCTGCGGCGCCACGGCGCCCCGGGGGCGCTCGCCGACGTCGAGGAACAGCTCCTGGCCTACCGGAAGTACACCGACGGCCGCGACGCCCTCCTCGGCCGGGCGATCGCGGCCGGCGTGTCCCTGGAGCGCATCGTGGAACTGACCGGCGAGGATCCCGCGACCGTGGCGGCCGCCGTCCGGTAGAGGCCCCGCAACCGCGACGGCCACCGCCCGGTGACGCGGCGGGGAAGGGCGCGGACGCGGGCGCCCGCCGGGTGGAGCACCGCCCCGGCGTGTGCCGTCTCCGGCGCGGTCCCGGGCGCGGCCGGCCCGGCGCGGTGAGGCGCGGGCGGGCGCGCGGCCGGTCAGGGCTGCCTAGGCGGGCCGGTGTGCGCCTCCGCCTCCTGGTCGTCGGCGCGGTCCGGACGGACCAGGTGGTCGAGGGTGCCGGTCTGCCGCAGCAGCCGGTCGAGGAAGGCCGGGCGGTCGTGGAGGTGGAGGGCGGTGCCGGTGCCGGTGGTGAGGCGGTGGACCATCAGCAGGGTGGCCAGGCCCGTGGAGTCGCAGAAGGCGAGCCGACCGCAGTCCAGACGCAGGGCGTCGGGAGCGGGGTGCGCGGCCAGCTGCTCCCGCACGGTGCGCATCAGGTCGTCGGCGGTGTCGTAGTCGAGGTCGCCGGCCAGGGCGACGCACGGCTCGCGACCGCCGGCGGTGACGGTGAGCCGGAGGGAGTCGTCGGGCGAGGTGGTCATGTGGGCGTTCCAGGGGCGGGGGTCGAAGGACGGGGGCGCCGGCCGTCGACGGCGTCCCGGCCGAGGGAGAGGAGGCCCAGCGCCCGCGGGAAGTCCTTCAGTTCCTCGCCGAGGGCGTCGAGGCCGGGCAGCAGGGCGGTCGCGGGGACGTGCCGCGCTTCGAGGACGTCGCCGGTCCAGCGGAGGAAGCCGGTGAAGATCTCCGCCGCGTCGGTGTAGAGGGCGGTGGCGAGGAAGTCCACGATGTGGGCGACGTCCTCGGCGGTCCGCTCCCGCTGTGCGTCGGTGTACGTCCGCATGGCGGGCAGCCGCTCCTCCAGGACGGCGAGGGTGTTCTTCACCAGCCGGCGTTTGGCGCGGGTGACCAGGGTGTACTCCTGGTCGGTCAGGTGCGGCAGGTCGTCGCCGACCTGCCGCAGGGCCGCCGGGAGCGGCCGCGGCACGCCCCGGGCGAGGAGGTCCGCGGCGGCGCGGGCGTCGGGCGCCCAGGCGTCGGCGCCGAGGAGGCGGGCGTAGCGGCCGTCGGGACCGAAGGCGGCGCCGCCGACGAGGACGGGCACGCCGAGGGCCTGGACGGCGGTGACGGCCGCGTGCGCCCGGGGCAGCCGGGTCGTGATCGAGGAGGACAGGGCGAGGACGTCCGGCGCGGTCCGGTGCAGGTGCTCCACCAGGTGGGGGGTGGGGACCTGGGCGCCGAGGAAGTCCACCCGGTGGCCGCGGCCCCGCAGCACCTCGGCCAGGATCCTCGCGGGCAGGGCGTGCCACTCGCCGTCCGCGCAGGCCACCGTCACGGTTCCGGCCCGGGCCGCGTCCCCTCTCCGGAGGCCGGTCGCGGTGCGCCATCGCCGCGATGATCCGGTCGTGGATGGCTGTGGCGGCGTGTTCCTGCGCGACGGTGACGCGGTTCGCGGCCCACTCGGCCCCCACCTTCGCCTGCACCGGGGCGATGACGTCGAGCAGTACGCTCTCCGCCGCGGCCCCCTCGTCCAGCAGGTCGAAGACGGCCCTGCCGGCGGCGTGCTCGTCCCGCGCCCGCACGGCCAGCCACAACCCGGCGCGCGCCCGCGCCAGGCGGTCGTCCGGGCCGCGGACGGCCGCGGTCCCCGTGCCGGTCGGTGTCATGCCGTGTACCTGCCCGGAGTCCGGCCGTCCACGGCGGTGAGCCGGGCTCCGTTGGGAGCGGTGATGGCCAGTAACGCCATGTCGTCGTGCGGATTGCCGCCGACCCATTCGGCGGCGAGCATCTGCACGCGCTCGACGATCGCCTCGGCCGGCATCCCGGCGCACTCGGCCAGTGCCGCGCTCAACCGCTGCTCGCCGAGCAGGACGTCGCCGAGGGGGCCTCCCCTGGCCTCGGTGATGCCGTCGGTGTACAGCAGGCACGTCTCACCGGGCGCCAGCTCCACATGGGCGGTCTCGGCGCGGACGTGGGGCAGCGCGCCGATGAGGGTGCCCCTGGTGTCGGCCTGCTCGACCTCGCCGGTGTGCCGGACTATCAGCGGCGGCGGGTGGCCCGCGCTGGTCAGCCGGAGCCGGACCCTGCCTCCGCGGCGTACGACGGAGGCCAGGGCGAGGGTCGCGAAGCGCGAGTGGCGGCTGTTGAGCAGGGCCCTGTTGAGCAGCCTCAGCACGTGCTCGTGGTCGCCGGTCAGGGGGAACAGCGCGTGGAGGGTGTTGCGGATCTTGCCGGTCAGGACGGCTGCGTCCAGTCCCTTGCCGCAGACGTCGCCCAGCACCGCCAGGGTCTCCTGCCCCTCCTCGGTGGCGGGGTGCACGTCGTAGAAGTCGCCGCCGATCCGCTCGGTGTCCTTCGAGGGGCGGTACCCCCCGGCGAACTCCACCCCGCGGACCTGCGTCAGGGGTGGCGGCAGCAGCTCCGCCATCAGGGTGGCGGTGATGCCCGCCTGCTCGGTGTACAGCCGCGCCGCGGACAACGCCGCTCCCGCGCGTGCCGCGAAGAGGCCCGCGAAGACCTCCTCGGCCGCGTCGAACGCCGCCCGGTCGCCGTGCCGCAGCAGGATCAGCGCCCCGGCCGGCACCCCGTGTCCGGGCAGGGGGGGTGACGACCGCGGAGCCCGCCCGGCCGCCGAAACCGTCGGGCACCGCCCACGGGGGCAGCGACGCCGGGTCGATCCACCGCGACGGGACGGGGGGGAAGCCCTGCAGGGCCTCGCTCAGGCCCGGTACCTCGGCGGGGTCGACGCGGGCCGTCCGGTACTCCGCGGCCGCCCCGCCGACGCAACCGGCCAGCGGGTGGCGCCGGCCGCTGGCCGGGGCGATCAGGACCGCGGCGTCCGCCAGGTACCCGGCCGCCAGCTCCACCGCCACCTCCATGCAGCGCTGCACGTTCAGCGACGCCAGCAGCCGGGTGGACGCCTGGGCGAGGAAAGCGGTCCGCTCCTGCTCGTGCCGCAGGGCCCGCTCGGCGAGGAACCGGTCGGTGTCGTCGATCAGCCACCACACCACGTTCCCGTCCACGCCGGGCGTGGGGTGGGCCTCCAGCGCCAGGTCGCCGTGCCGGCCTCCGACCGGGCGGCCCGGGACCCCGTCACCGCCGCCGCGCCGGGCGAGGTCGCGGTGCGCGTCGGCGAGCCACCCGGGAACGGCGTCGGCGAGCGGGGAGCCCGGCACCGCCCCGGGGAACAGGGCGGCCGCGGCGCCGTTGATCTGCACGATCCCCCCGGTCTCGTCCGCGACGAAGGCGGGGTACGGCGCGTGGGCCCACGACGTGGCCACACCGCACGCGGAGGCTGGTTGCAGGGGCGTGACGCCCTCGTGAGTCGTCATGAGCGGAGACCCGGCAGTCGGGCCTCACCACCTTCCGTCGAAGGACAAGGCCCTCCACCATCCCTCAGGTGCCGCCGGGCTATCAAGCCGGTGCCGGAGGCGCACCGGCCGTTTCGGCCCCGGTCGGCCGCGCGGCCGACCGGGCGCAGGCGTGCGGTGGACGCGGGGGGCGTACGCGGGAGGGGCGGCCGGTCGCGGGCGCGGCGGCGGGGACGCGGCGCCCGCCCGGCTCCCCTCCCCGGCGGGGCCGGGCGGTGGGATGATGCCCCGACGAGCGGCGAACCCGATGTCCTGGTGTCGACGGCCGCCGGCGTACGGATCGTGCGCGTCGGCGGTGAGTTCGCACGGCCGAGGCCCTGGACCGCGCGCTCGCCCCCGCCCCCGGCGACGCCCCCGCGGGGACGGTCCTCGACCTGTCCCAGGTCGCGTTCGCCGACTCGTCCTTCCTGCACGTCCTCCTGCGGGCCGGGGAACGGCGCCGGGCGGCCGGGGTGCCGCTGTTCGCGGTCCGGCCGAGCCCGACGGTCGTCCGGCTGCCGGAGATCACCGACACGGCCCGGTCCTTCACGTTCGTCGCCTCGGTGACCGCGGCCGCCTCGGCCACCCGCCCCCGGGCGGTGCCCGGGGGCGGGTGGCCGGTACCGGATCCGCCCCGGTGGGCGGACGAAGCGGGACGGCGGGCAGACGACGGGAGTGGAGGAGGGCGTGGCGGCCCCCGACACCGCGACGAGCCGTGCGCACCGCCCCGCCGCCGCGGCGGCGGCGCGTGACCGCGTACGCCGCCTCCTCGCCGGCGGGGGCCGGCCCGCCCCGCGGCAAGACCCGCGCCCAAGCCCTCCTCCGCCTCGCCCGCCACCGCATCAGCGTCCTCTTCGCCATGCTCCGCGACGGAACCTTCTGCGGACCGAGAAGCCCTCGCCTCGCCTGACGAAAGACATGGAGGCGTCCCGGGGACGGCGGTCGACGACGTCCTCCTGGTGACGTCCGAACTCGTCACCGACGTCTCGGACACGGCGGCGGTGCCAGCCGCCTCCACGCCTCGCTCGACGCGCACGCCGTCCGCATCGGCGTCACCGACCGTTCGCCGGTCCTGCCGCGCACCGTTCCGCGTGGCGACGCCGCCGCTTCCCGGGGGCTACGGCCGGCCCCTCGTCCAGCGCCTCAGCGCCGCCTCGCCGTCACGGTGACGGCCGACGGCAGGACGATCACGGCCGTGGTCGCGCCCCGCTGATCCCGCGCGGCGGCCGGCGCCCGGCGTCTCCCCGCGGCAGGAGGGTGCCCGCTCCCGGCCGCGCCCCCTCTCCTCCGCGCTGCTCGGAGCCGGCTCGCGGGCGTCGGGCGGATCGGTGCGCGAAGCGGCGGACGGAAGGTCCGCGGGCGCCGTCCGGGCGGCCGGGGACCCGTACCGAGGCGTGCGGCGGCACGGCCGGATTCAGAGGCCGGGGGTGGGGGGGCGCGGGCGGCGGGGCGGGGCCGTCCAGGAGGCGGGCCAGGGCATCGGTGACGAGGCGGGTGACCTCGGCGGGATCCGCGTCGGCCAGGGGGCGTTTGCGGACGACCACGCGCATCAGCCCGATGCCCAGCAGCCATGAGAGGGCGAGGTCGGCGCGGAGCGCCCGGTCGTCGGCGTCGCTCACCGTGGCGAGCACGCGGGCGTAGTCGGTGCTCAGGGACGCGAGCGCCGCCGCCACCTCGTCCTGCGCCCCCACCGACCGCAGGAGCGTCTCCAGGGACCTCCCGGCCCCGGACGCGGAGCCGTCCCGGTCCGGCGGGGGCGCGAGCATGTTCGACAGGATCACCTCCACGAGCCGGTCGGGAGGGGTGGCCCGCAACCGCTCCAGGCCGCCGCGCGACATCGTCTCCCCGAAGAGGGCGCGCTTCGAGCCGAAGTGGCGGAAGAGGAGGGCCTGGTTGACGCCGGCACGGGCCGCGATGTCCCGCACGGTCGCCCGCTCGTACCCGCGCTCGGCGAACAGCTCGGACGCGGCGGCGAGCAGCCGCTCCCGCGTCGACCCGCCGCCCGCCCGGCCCCGGAGCGGTACGCCGCCCCCGGGACCCGCCGCCTCGGCCCGCGTCCCGTCGTCCACCCGGCCACCCCCAACTTCCGCCGTACCACGCCTGGATCGGGATCCCCCGGCGCCGTTGACCGACGCCGTCGCCAACTCTAGGTTGGTAAGCAACTGCTTACACCAGGGAGGTTGCCCGTGACGACCGCGCGCGAACAGACGCCGCTCGCCTATCCGTTCAACGAACCCGAGGGGCTGGACCTCGCGGACGCGTACGTGGAGGCGCTGGAGCAGCCGGGCCTGTTACGCGTCCGCATGGCCTACGGCGAACCCGCCTGGCTGGCCACCCGGTACGCCGACGCCCGTCTCGTCCTGGGCGACCGGCGCTTCAGCCGGGCCGAGGCCCGGCGGCACGACGAGCCCCGGCAGTCCGAGGCGCAGCAGGACTCGGGCATCCTGAGCATGGACCCGCCGGAGCACACCCGTCTGCGCACCCTCGTGGCGAAGGCCTTCACCATGCACCGGGTCGAGAAGCTCCGCCCGCAGGTGCGGGAGCTGACGCAGGGGCTCCTCGACGAGATGGAGGCCGCGGGGCCCCCGGTCGACCTCGTCGAGCACTACGCCCTGCCCCTCCCCGTCGCCGTGATCTGCCGGATGCTGGGGGTTCCGGAGGAGGACCGGCCGCGGTTCCGCGTGTGGAGCGACGCCGCCCTCTCCACGAGCTCGCTGACGGCCGAGGAGTTCTTCCGCAACCGCGAGGAGCTGCGCGCCTACATGTCCGACCTGGTACGGGACCACCGGGAGAACCCCCGCCAGGACCTGATGACCGCGCTGATCGACGCCCGCGACACGGACGACCGGCTCACCGAGCTGGAACTGGTCGACCTCTGCGTGGGGCTCCTGATCGCGGGGCACGAGACCACGGCGAGCCAGATCCCCAACTTCGTCTACGCGCTGCTGGAGAACCCCGACCAGCTCGCCCTGCTCAGGGAGCGGCCGGAGCTGGTGGCCGGCGCGGTGGAGGAGCTGCTGCGGTTCGTCCCCCTGGGCAGCGCGGCCGCCTTCCCCCGGTACGCCACGGAGGACATCGAGGTGGGCGGCACCCTGGTGCGTGCCGGTGAGCCGGTCCTCGTCGCCGTCGGGGCGGCCAACCGCGACGCGCTGAAGTTCACCGAACCCGGCCGGCTCGACATCACCCGTACGGGGGTGCAGCACCTCGGGTTCGGCCACGGCGTCCACCACTGCCTCGGGGCGCCCCTGGCCCGCGTCGAGCTGCAGGAGGCGCTGCTGGCGCTGCTGGACCGCTTCCCTGACCTGCACATCGCGGGGGACGTGGTGTGGAAGAACCAGATGCTGGTCCGCGGACCGCGCGAGATGCCGGTGGGGTGGTGACGCCGATGACCTGGACGATCGGGGTCGACTCCGGGACGTGCATGGGTTCGGGCATCTGCGCGGCCCTCGCCCCGGACCTGTTCCGGCTGGAGGACGCGTACGCCGTACCGGTCCGCACCGAGATCGCCGAGGACGAGCGGGCCCTGGACGCGGCGGACTCCTGCCCGGCGCTCGCCATCGTCGTGCGCGACGGCTGGAGGACGGTCGGGCCCCGTCCCTGACGCCGGGGCGGGGCGCCCCGGACACGGCCCGCGTCCGCCCCTCGGGTGCCCGCCGCCGCGCGGCTCCGCCGGGGCGGGCGCGGCCGGTCCGCGGCGGAGGGCGGGCGCCGGTGACGGGGCGCACCGCGGTGCGGCGGGCCGGCGCGGCCGGTGGGCGCCCACCGGCCGGGTTCCCGCCGGGTCAGACCGCCTGGTTGTTGTCCTTCAGGGCGCCCCAGCCATGCCAGCGCTCCACCTCGATCCACGCGCTGACCCGGCCGCGGTCGCGCCGCCGGTACTCCCTGCCGAGGTAGTGCCGGGACAGCCGGTCGATGTCCGCCAGTCCCTCGTCCTCGCGCAGCTCCGCCACCCGGCCGACCAGGGTCACGTGGGTGTACCAGGACCCCTCGTCCAGCACGGTGAGCGTCACCCGGGGGTCCCTGCGGAGGTGGCCCAGCCGCCTGCGGCCCTCGTCCATGTTGACCAGTACCCGGCCGTCGTCCTCCCACAGGTACCACGTCGCCGCCGAAACCGGCTGGCCGTCGGGGCGCAGCGTCGCCAGCACGGCCGGGTTCGGCTTGCGCAGCACGGCGACGGCGTCCTCGGGCAGCGGCGGTCTGGACATGACGGCTCCTCCTCGTTCGGCCCGCCCGGCCGTTTCGCCGAGCCGGTTCGCAGCCTACGCGCCGCGGCGCCCCCGGCCGGGGCTCCCGCCCGTCCTCCGCCCCGGAGGGGGTCAGCCGTAGGTCACCGTCACCCGCTCGAACCCCAGGGAACCGAGGAGGCCCTTCAGCATCGCGGTGGTGTTCCGCTCGGCCCTCTCGGTGAGTCCGCTCCCCCGCGCGGCCTCCCCGATCCGCTGGGCCGCCAGCCTCTGCACGGCACGCTCGTCGTTGGGGTTGTCGGAGAAGAGGTCGCCGAGCCGGTCCAGCAGGCCGCGCTGCTTGGACACCGCGTAGGACCGCTCCGGGTCCAGGGCCGGCGGGCCCAGCACGGCGCGCGGCAGCCGGATCACGGCGGAGGTGCGCGCCTCGTCCACGGTGACGTCCTCGGGCCCGGTCCTCCCCAGGTCGACGTACGCGCCGACGGTGCCGGCCGCCACGTACAGCGTGCGCGTGCCGCGGATGGCGTCCGGCAGGAATCTCGCGTCCTTCTCCAGGTCCACCACGATCTGGTAGGAGCCCGCGGCGCCCTCGTAACGGCTGAGGTCCTGGATGGACTGGAGGAGCACGGGCCCGGAGCGGTCGCGGGTCTCCTCGCCGAAGAGGCCGGCCCAGCCGGGCAGGGCGCCGAACCGCCCCGCCACGGTGAACAGGACCGCCAGTGTGAGCAGGACGGCGGGGACGGTGAACCACCACGGGGTCCCGCGGCGCGCGGCCGCCGTCCGCGGGAGCTTTTCGTCGGAATTCTCCACGCCCTGCGGATGCCCGCGGCCGGCCCGGGGTACTCCCGTCCGCTCACCCGCCGGCCCGCCGCCCGCCCGGAGCGCCGGTGGCGGCCGTTCGGCGGCCGCGGCCCGAGGACGGCGGCGGCCGCGACGGGACACCGGCACCCGGGGGCGCCCGCACCGGCGCGGCTCCCCGGCCGTCACCGCCGCTCCCTGCCCGCCGAACGCCCGACGGGTCCGGCCGCCCCGGGGGTTCCGGGGCGGCTGGACCCTGTGGACGACGGCCCGGCCCCTCTCAGGGGGCGGACCGCACGGTCAGCGGTTGCGCGGGAGGAGCACCGCGGTGGCCTCGGCGTTCTCCTCGTCCACGATGTGCACCGACTTGCTCTCCTCCTCCTTGACGTTCTCGGAGCAGTCGATGTTGTTGTCGGCGGACGAGAGGATCGGGATGTCGATGACCTCGATGACGTCGCAGCTGAGGACCTGGCTGCTGCTGTCGAACTTCGACGTGTCGTCGTCGGCCGCTTGGGCGGTACCGGCGGCGCCACCGGCGACGGCCAGAGCGGCGAACGTGCAGGCGAGGGCGTTCTTGAGCTTCATCCTTCTCTTTTCCTTCTGGGTCTGAGGGATTTCCGTGTCGTTGTCCCGGCGGGGCGGGGCGTCTGCGTGACCGGTATTCAGTCGCGTTCGGCCACAGCGCCGGACGTGGTCATGTCTGCCGTCACGGCACTGATCCGGAAAGGCATTAGTGCCACATTCGACCATCACCGACCGGTAAACGAAGCGCAACCTGCGGGGGTATTGCTCCAACCGAGTGGTGTCGGCCCTGCCTCCTTGCCCGATACCGCCGCCCCGTCCGGAACGGCGCCCCGGCGGGCGACCGGTGGAGTTTCCCGCCGCGGAGGCCCTCCGGATGTCCGGGGCTTCCGGGGCGGGCCCGGGTGCCCCGGCCGTGCGCCGCGCCGCCGGTCCCCCCGTCAGGGAGGGTCGCAGCAGGCAGTACGGGCAGCACGGGGTCTCCCCCGCACAGGCGGGCCTCCGGCGGACCGGTCCGCCGACGCGCCCGCGGCGTGCAGGAAACCGGACGGTACCCGTCCGCCCGGCCGGGGGCCGGCGGCCGAAATGAATTGCGCCGCCATAGGGGTGAGACAATCACCGGAGCAGCGGAGCGGAGAACAAGGAAAGCCGACGGGAAAAAGCGACACCGGCCGACCCGCGAGAACGAACGGGAAACAGCGGCCCGGTGCACGGTCCGCAAACCGGAAACACCCTCCTGGAAATTTCGGACCGGCATCCGGTCCGACGGCCCGGGCGAAATGGCCTTCCTTTCACACCCTGCGGCCCCCTCTGCCACCGGCCGCACCGAGAAGAGCTCCGGAACGTCACCCCGACGCGGGGTCCGCATGGGGACGGCCCCGACCGGCCCGCCGCGGGTACGGCCGGCGCCACCGGCCCGGTGCGCGTCCCCGCGCGGCGGTGCCGCCGCCGTCCGGGGGCGTGCGGCTCCCCGCCCGGCCGGCGCCGGCCGGGCGGGGAGCCGCCGAGCGGCAACCGTCGTGGCCGGACTCCCGTCCCCGGGCCGCCCCACGGGGCCTTCCGGCCGGGTTCCGGGCGGGGCGGGAAGGCCTCTGAAGCGTCCCGCGGCCCCACCCGCAGACCGGAGCGCTCCGCGCCCGGTCGGCCGGCCGGCCGCCGGTCCCGCGGCGTGCCGCGGGACCGGTCCGTCCTCACTCGATGTGGATGCCGATCAGGCACGTGTCGTCGTCCGTGTCGGAGCGACTGTGCGTCAGCAGCCGGTCCAGCCGGTTCCCCAGCGACGGCGCCGGGCCCCGCGCCGTGGTCAGGAGCTGGTTGAGCGAGTCCTGCACGGCGGTGTCGCGCCTCTCGACGAGGCCGTCGGTGTACATGAGAAGGGAGTCGCCCGGTTCGAGCGTGACCACGCTCTCCTCGTACTCGGCCTCGGAGAGCGCCCCCAGGAGGAGGCCCTGGGGCATCGGCAGCGGCTCGGCCGTCTCCTCGCGCACCAGGACGGGCGGGAGGTGCCCGGCCCGCGCCCAGCGCAGCACCCGCGTCGCGGGGTCGTACACGCCGCACACCGCGGTGGCCGTGACCTGCTCCGTGAGGTGGTGGGCCACCATGTTGAGCCAGGACAGCAGCTGGGCGGGGCCGGCTCCGGTGACCGCCAGCCCGCGCAGCGCGTTGCGCAGCACCACCATGCCGGTGGCCGCCTCGATGCCGTGGCCCGCGACGTCGCCGACGCAGAGCAGGATGTGCTTCGACGGCAGGACGACCATGTCGTACCAGTCGCCGCCGACCAGCGACTCGGATTCGGCGGGCCGGTACCGCACGGCGACGTCGAGGCCCGGCACGTCGAGCGGGGAGCGGGTGGGCGGCATGATGGCGTGCTGGAGCTGCAGCGCCAGCCGGTTGCGCTCGGCCGCCTCCTGCTCGGTCTGGGCGAGCTGGTCGCGCGTCGCGGCGAGCGCCACCTCGGTCCAGTGCTGCGACGAGATGTCCTGGTACGCGCCGCGGACCGCGACCAGGCGGCCGTCGTCGAGGACGGGCTCGGCGATGACCCTGATGTGCCGGGTGACGCCGTCGGGGCGCTGCAGCCGGAACGCCACGCTGTCGGGGCGGCCGTGGTGCAGGACCGCCCGCAGGAACCGGCCGATCGCCACCCCGTCGTCCGGATGCGCGTACGAGGTCAGGTCCTGGAGCGACACCGGCCCCTCGGCCTGCGGTCTTCCGTACAGCGAGAACAACTGGCCGTTCCACGTGATCTCGCCGGTCGCCAGGTCCTCTTCGAAGCCGCCGACGCGGCCCAGGCGCTGGGCGTGCTGCAGCAGGCGGGCGAGGCGCGCGGTCTCGTCCTCGATGCGCCAGATGAGCAGGACGCCGCCGCCGTGCCGGCTGACGCTGATGTCCGCGAACAGTGCGAGGGGGACCTGGTCGACGAGCGCCGTCAGCGTCGTCCGCCGTGCCCGGAACGGCTCGCCGGTCGCGTAGACGCGCTCCACCTTGCCGAAGAGGTCGCTCTCCCCGGCGGCCATGGGATAGGCCTCCAGCAGCAGCGCGCCGGAGACCGCGCTGCGCGGGCGGCCGGCCGGGTCCTGGAAGCGGTGGTTGACGTGGCGGATGCGGAAGTCGGCGAGCCGCCCCTCCGCGTCCAGGTGGGGGGTGAGGACCAGTGCCGGGTCGTACAGCCCGTCGGCCAGGTCCGCCAGCTCCGACACGTCGGCGAACTCCCGCGAGATCCCCGGCGGGTAGACCGTGGAGGACGGGAGGGTCTCCAGGGTGTGCGCGCAGAGCTCGGCGAGCGCCTCCAGCTGCCGCACCACGGGCTGGGGCTGCGGGCCGATCGGGGCGGGCCAGCAGATCTCCAGCACGCCGTGGACGCGGCCGCCCGTGCCCGCGGGCATGGCCACGCGGCCGCCCTGGGGGTACTGGGAGCGGCCGATCGAGGGGACCCCGGAGCCGGTCAGGGAGGTGATCCACACCGTCTCCCGGCAGTCGAGCGCCCGCCGGGCCACCGTCGCCACGCCCGGGGGCACGTACCACCAGCGGCCCGCCTCCTCCGTGCCGAAGCCGGCGTGGCCGGAGAGGGTGAGGGATCCGTCCGGGCCTGCCGTCCAGACGGCGGCGCCCGTCGCGCCGAGCGGCGCCAGCGCGTGCTCCAGCAGGGACTCGGCCATCCTCTGCGTGTCTCCGGCGGCCAGCGCGGCGCTCTCCGCCGTACGCAGCCGCACGGCGACGGACGCGTCGCCGTCCTCCCGGGACGGGGTCCCGCCGGTACGGCGGACGAAGTCGTCGACGACCTCGGCGACGTGGTCCCGGGCGGCCTGGTTGACGATGTCGGCCGCCAGTTCCAGCGGTGCCACCCCGGCCTGCTCGGCGAGTTCGGACAGCTGCCGGGCGGCCTGGGCCGGCCCGCAGCGCAGCCGCTCGATCAGCACGCCCTTGGCGAGTTCGATCAGCGCCCGCCCGTCGGCGGCCGCCTGCGCGGCGCGCACCTCCCGCCGCAGGCGCTCCACGGTGGCGGCCAGCCGGCCGACCGCGGAGTCCTGCTCCGCCCCGGGGGCCGGGGGCGCGGCCGCGGAGTACGGCGCGGGGTGCCGTGCGGAGCCCTCGGCGCGGTCCGCCGCCGTACCGGGGCCGGTGTGCGGCGCACCGGCGGGGCCGGAGCCGCTCCTCGTGTCGGAGGCGGTCATCGCGTCGTCTCCGCCCCGCCGGTCCTGACGCGCATCCAGTGGCGCACGCGGGCGATGAGGTCGTGGGCGTCGACCGGCTTGGTCACGTAGTCGCTGGCACCCGCCATGATGCTCTTCTCCCGGTCGCCCGGCATCGCCTTCGCGGTGACGGCGATGACGGGCAGGTCGGCGTGGTCCGGCATGCGCCGGATCTCGGCGGTGGCCGCGTACCCGTCCATCTCCGGCATCATGACGTCCATCAGGACGAGGTCGATCTCGGGGTGCTCGTGCAGCGCCTCGATGCTCCTGCGGCCGTTCTCCGCGTGCAGCACCCGCAGGCCGTGGAGTTCGAGGATCCCGCTCAGCGCGTAGAGGTTGCGGGCGTCGTCGTCCACGACGAGGACCGTGCGGCCCCGGAGCTCCCCGTCGAGCTCCTTGAGGGGCGTCAGGTGGGGCAGCTCCTCCGTGCGGACCAGGGGCACCACCACGTCGCCGGGCTGCTCCGCCGACAGGTGCAGGGCGATGCGCTCGCGCAGCTCGTCGAGGCTGGACAGGAGTTCCAACGGGCGGCTGCCCGCCCGCTGCCGCAGGTCCAGCTCCTGGGCGCTGTCGTGGCGGCGGCTGGTGTGGGCGAGGACCGGCACGGTGCGCAGCGCGGCGTCGCCGTCCATGGCGTCCAGGAACCGCAGGGCCTCGCCCCCGGCCATGTCCAGCTCCAGCACGACGCAGTGGAACGGCTCGGCGGCGAGGGCCGCCGCGGCCTCCTGGGCGCCGATGGCGGGGATGACCTCTATGTCCACGCCGTCGTCGGGCCGGGCGTCCCCGCCCCCGACCTCGGCGACGGCGCTCTCGGCGACGAGGGAGAGCAGGCCGCGCGGCCGCTCCTCGATCACCAGCAGCCGGCGCGTCGGGCGCGGCGCCGGGGCGGCGGGCCCCCGCCGGGCCCCGTTCGCCGGCTGCTCGGGCCGCTCAGCCTCCTCCAGCTCGGCGCGGTGGGGGGCCGGTTCGAGCTCGGCGTGGAAGTCCGTGTGCGTCACCGGCAGGTACAGGGTGAAGACGCTGCCCTGGCCCGGCGTGCTCTCCGCGGTGACGGCGCCGCCGAGGAGGTGGGCGATCTCCCGGCTGATGGACAGGCCCAGGCCGGTCCCCCCGTACTTGCGGCTGGTGGTGCCGTCCGCCTGCTGGAAGGCGCCGAAGATGCTCTCCAGCTGCTCCTCCGCGATGCCGATGCCGGTGTCCTCGACCCGGAAGGCGACCACGGGGCCGTCGCGCCGGGAGACGGAGACGGGGACCCCGGCGTCGGGGACCGGCTCGATGACCAGTTCCACGCTGCCGTGCTCGGTGAACTTCACCGCATTGGACAGCAGGTTGCGCAGGACCTGGCGCAGCCGCGAGTCGTCGGTCAGCAGGTCGGCGGGGACGCCGGGGGCGGTGGTGATGGCGAAGTCGAGGCCCTTCTGCGTGGTCATGGGCCGGAAGGTGGCCTCGACGTAGTCGAGCAGGCGGCGCAGGGGGACTCGTTCGGGGTTAATGTCAATACCAGTGACTTAAGACTTCAAGTCGGTAGGATGTCTGGTCGGGAGGTGCTGAGATGCCGCGGCCGGGACAGGTTAAGCCGGAGACGGATGAGCGGCTGTCGGATCGCATTGCGGTCGGGCTGCTGACGAGGTCATTTCCGCCGGAGTTGGTGGACAGGGTTGTGGCCGAGTGCGGCCGGTCCGGTCAGCGCAACCGGTTGCTGCCGCCCCGCGTGGTGGTCTACTTCGTGCTGGCGATGTGCTTGTTCTCCGGCCAGGGCTATGAAGAGGTCGCCCGGTTGCTGACGCATGGGCTGGCATGGGTGAAGCGCTGGTCAGGGTCCTGGAACGTGCCGACCACGGCGGCGATCTCACGGGCCCGCGCGAGACTTGGCCCCGAGCCCTTGAAGGCCCTGTTCGCCGAGGTGGCCCGGCCTCTGGCGGCGGAGTCGTCGCCGGGGGCCTTCTACCGCAGTTGGCGGGTGATGGCCGTCGACGGCACGGTGTTCGACGTGCCGGACAGCGAGGAGAACGCCGCTTACTTCGGGCGCCCCACAACACATCGCACCGAGCGGTGTGCGTTCCCGCAGGTACGGGTGGTGGCGCTGGCCGAGTGCGGCACTCACGCCATCACCGCCGCCGCGCTGGGACCTCGCACGGTGTCCGAACCCGTACTGGCCCGGCAGGTGCTCGGCAGCCTGGGGGCGGGTGACCTGCTGCTGGCCGACCGCGGTTTCACCGGCCTGGAGCTGTGGCGGGCCGCGGCGGCCGGCGGAGCGGACCTGCTGTGGCGCGTCCGCGCCCACCAGGTGCTGCCCGTGCGCGAGGAGCTGCCCGACGGCTCTTACCTGTCCGAGATCGTCGCAGCCAAGGACCATCGCAAGCGAGCTGATCCGGAAGTGGTGCGGGTCATCGAGTACACGCTGGAGGATCCCGGCAGGCCCGGTCCGGAAGCCCCCTACCGCCTGATCACCACGGTCCTCGACTCCAAGGCCGCCCCGGCGACGGAGCTGGCCGCCCTCTACCAGGAACGGTGGGAGTTCGAAAACGCGCTGGACGAGCTGAAGACGCACCAGCGCGGGCCCGCCGAGGTCCTGCGTTCACGGTCACCCGGCGGGGTCGAGCAGGAAGTCTGGGGTCACCTGCTTGTTCATCACGCCATTCGCGCGCTCATGCACGACGCCGCCGAAGCGGCCGGCCTCGACCCCGACAGGCTGTCCTTCACCCGCACCATCCGCCTCGCGCGCCGCCAGGTCACCGCGCAGGCGGCCTTTTCCCCTGACCACCTCGCGGCGGCGCTGGCCCACGGACTCGACGAAATAGCGGCCCGGCTCTTACCGCCGCGACGCCGACGCACCAACCCCCGCGTCGTCAAACGCAAGATGTCCAACTTCGGCGTCAAACGCGACGAGCACCGCACGTGGCCCCAGCCCACCCGCGACCCGGACGACGCCGTAACCATCGCCCCCCACTGGCGCACCGCCCCTATTACCTCATCCTCCAAGGCCAGACGCGTCCGGAATCCTTAAGTCACTGGTATTGGGGTTAATGTCCATCTTCCCCGCCTCGACCTTCGACAGGTCCAGGATGTCGTTGATCAGCTGGAGCAGGTCGGAGCCGGCCGAGTGGATGATGCCCGCGTACTCGACCTGCTTCGGCGTCAGGTTGCGCGTGGGGTTCTGGGCGAGCAGTTGGGCGAGGATGAGGAGGCTGTTGAGCGGGGTGCGCAGTTCGTGGCTCATGTTGGCCAGGAACTCGGACTTGTACTTCGAGGCGAGGGACAGCTGCTGGGCCCGTGCCTCCAGTTCCTGGCGGGCCTGCTCGATCTCCAGGTTCTTGCGCTCGATGTCGCGGTTGCGGTCGGCGAGGAGCGCCGCCTTCTCCTCCAGCTCCGCGTTGGACCGCTGCAGCTCCTCCTGCTGGACCTGGAGCTCCTCGGAGCGCGCCTGGAGTTCCGACGCCAGCCGCTGGGACTCCTCCAGCAGCTCGTCGGTGCGCGCGTTGGCGACGATGGTGTTGACGTTGACGCCGAGCATCTCCATCAGCTGCTCGAGGAAGTCGCGGTGGACCGCGGTGAAGGGGCTGAACGAGGCCAGCTCGATGACGCCGAGGACCTGGTCCTCGACCAGGATCGGCAGGACGATCACGCTGCCCGGCGCCATCTCCCCCAGGCCGCAGGTGATGCTGATGTACTGGCCCGGCACGCCCTCGGCGACGATGGTGCGCCGGCTCAGGGCCGCCTGGCCCACCAGGGCCTCGCCCATGCGGAAGCGGTCGGGGCCCTTGCCGCCCACCGGGCGGCCGTACGAACCGACGAGCCGCAGCTCCGGGTCCCCGGCCGAGTCGTCCGCCAGGTAGAAGGCGCCGTACTGGGCCGACACGAGCGGCGTCAGCTCCTCCATGACCAGCCCGGCCACGGTGGCGAGGTCGCGGTGCCCCTGCATCAGGCCCGAGATGTGGGCGAGGCTCGTCTTGAGCCAGTCCTGTTCCTCGTTGGTGCGCGTGGTCTCGCGCAGGGACTCCACCATCGCGTTGATGTTGTCCTTGAGCTGGGCGACCTCGCCGGACGCCTCGACGGTGATGGACCGCGTCAGATCGCCCTCGGCGACGGCGCTGGCGACCTCCGCGATGGCGCGGACCTGCCGGGTGAGGTTGCCGGCCAGCTCGTTGACGTTCTCCGTCAGGCGCTTCCAGGTGCCGGAGACGCCCTCCACCTCGGCCTGGCCGCCGAGCCGGCCCTCGCTGCCGACCTCCCGGGCGACGCGGGTCACCTCGGCGGCGAAGGAGGACAGCTGGTCGACCATCGTGTTGATGGTCGTCTTGAGTTCGAGGATCTCGCCGCGCGCGTCGACGTCGATCTTCTTCGACAGGTCGCCGTTGGCGACGGCGGTCGTGACGAGGGCGATGTTGCGGACCTGGCCGGTGAGGTTGTTCGCCATCGAGTTGACGTTGTCGGTGAGGTCCTTCCAGGTGCCGGCGACGTTCGGCACTCTCGCCTGGCCTCCGAGGATGCCCTCGGTGCCCACCTCGCGGGCGACGCGGGTCACCTCGTCCGCGAACGCGGAGAGGGTGTCGACCATCGTGTTGATGACGCCGGCGAGCGCGGCGACCTCGCCCTTCGCCTCGACCGTGATCTTCTGCGACAGGTCGCCGCGCGCCACGGCCGTGGCGACCTGGGCGATCGACCGCACCTGCCCGGTGAGGTTGGACGCCATCACGTTGACGTTGTCGGTGAGGTCCTTCCAGGTGCCCGACACGCCCCGGACGGTGGCCTGGCCGCCGAGGTTGCCCTCGGTGCCCACCTCGCGCGCGACACGGGTCACCTCGTCCGCGAACGCGGACAGCTGGTCGACCATCGTGTTGATGGTCTCCTTCAGGGCGAGGATCTCGCCCCGGGCGTCCACCCGGATCTTCTGCGACAGGTCGCCGCGGGCCACGGCGGTGGTGACCTCGGCGATGGAGCGGACCTGGGCGGTGAGGTTGTCCGCCATGACGTTGACGGACTCGGTGAGGTCCTTCCAGGTGCCGGAGACGCCCTTGACGTCGGCCTGGCCGCCCAGCCTGCCCTCGGTGCCCACCTCGCGCGCGACACGGGTCACCTCGTCCGCGAACGCGGACAGCTGGTCGACCATCGTGTTGATGGTGTTCTTCAGCTCCAGAATCTCGCCCCGGGCGTCCACGTCGATCTTCTGCGACAGGTCGCCCTTGGCCACCGCCGTCGCCACCTGCGCGATGGAGCGCACCTGCGAGGTGAGGTTGCCGGCCATGAAGTTCACCGAGTCGGTCAGGTCGCGCCAGGTGCCGGAGACGCCCTTGACGTCGGCCTGGCCGCCCAGCCTGCCCTCGGTGCCCACCTCGCGCGCGACACGGGTCACCTCGTCCGCGAAGCCGGACAGCTGGTCGACCATCGTGTTGATGGTGTTCTTCAGCTCCAGGATCTCGCCCCGGGCGTCCACGTCGATCTTCTGCGACAGGTCGCCCTTGGCCACCGCCGTCGCCACCTGCGCGATGTCGCGGACCTGGGTCGTGAGGTTGCCCGCCATGGCGTTGACGGAGTCGGTCAGGTCCGCCCAGGTGCCGGAGACCCCCGGCACCACCGCCTGGCCGCCCAGCGTGCCCTCCGTACCCACCTCGCGGGCGACGCGGGTCACCTCGGACGTGAACAGCGCCAGCTGGTCGACCATGCCGTTGAAGACGGTGGCGATCTCGCCGAGGAGGCCGTCCGCCCCCTCGGGCAGGCGCGTCCCGAAGTCGCCGTCCCGCACCGCCGTCAGTCCGGCCAGCAGTCCGCGCAGCTCCGGTTCGCCCACCGCACCGGTCTGGCGCGTGCGTGACCGCGGCACGGGGCGGGGGTTGTCGCCTGTCTCAGCCATGACCATCCTCGTTAGCGCTGCCTGGGCCCGACAGGATGCCCCCGCGAACCTTTGTCATGCGGCAAATGCGGCCAGCCTACCGTGTCGTACGCACGCCCAGGGAATCGATCGGCCCGCCCCGCGGGCGCCCTGCGGCCCGCTCGCGTGCCCCCGTTCCCGGCGGGTCCGGGGCCCGCCGGGAACGGGGGCGGTGCCCGCGGTGCCGCGGCCGGACCGCGCCGCCCGCCCCGGCGCCGCGACCGCCCGCGGAGGGCCGCGTCCCCGGGCCGCCGCGCGACGGAAAGACGGGGTTGCGGCGCGGGCGGGCGTCCCGTCGCCGGCGGTGCGCTCCCGTCCCGGGCGTTGCGGTGCGGGACCGGTGCCCGAGCCGGCTACGCGTGACCGGGAGTGCACTGGTGGACGTGAAGCCCCCACCGCCCCCCGCGCGGGTCCGGCGGTGTCGCCGCCGGGGTGGCGGGCGAGGTCGTCGAGTTGCCGGAGACGTTCTGGGAGCACGGCCGCGAGGCGGTCTTCCCCGTCCCCGTCCCGGCGACCCGGCCGAGGGCGCTGTACGCGCTGGAGCGGGAGGACGGGATCAACCCCCCGCACGCCCAGCGGGCCGCTGGGGTCCGCCCCCTTCCCGGTGAGCCGCCTGTGCGACCGGCTCGAGGCCCTGGGCTTCGTCGAGAAGCCGCCGAACTCAGTCAGCCGCCGGAAGCTGGAACTGCGTCCGACGGCCCCGGCGAAGGCCTGCCTCGGCGAGCTGCGTGCCCGCCGGGGGGAGGACGCTCACCGCGGCCCTCGCCGCCGTGCAGCCGTCGGTCCGCGCGGCGCTGCCGGAGGGACTGCACGGCTTCCGCGCCTCGCTGGAGGCGGTCCGGCCGGTACGCCGCCCGGCGGGCCCGGACTGCGGGGCGCGGGGCCCACCTGGGCCCGGCGGTCCCGGTGCCCCGGGCGGTCGCCGGGCCCACCGCCGCACGGCGGCCCCGGCCGGCCCAGGGGCCCGGGCCGGTGCGCACCCGGCCGGGGCCGGGCGGGCTCCCCGGCGCCCGGCCGCAGGACTCCCCCGGCGCCTTCCGCGAGCCGTTTCCGGCAGGGGGGCCGGGGGTAGGCGGATGCGGCTTCTCACTCGCGGAGGTGACCCATGGCGCAGGACGGGCGGTCCCCGGACGGGACCCTCACGACGCGGGTGCCCGCCCGCCTGGACCGGCTGCCGTGGTCGCGGTGGCACTGGATGGTCGTGATCGGGCTCGGCACGGTGTGGATCCTCGACGGGCTCGAGGTCACCATCGTGGGCAACATGGCCGCCCGTCTCTCGGAGGAGGGCAGCGGACTGGCCATCAGCAGCGCCCAGGTGACGGGCGTCGCCGCGGCCCTCTACGTGGCGGGCGCCTGCACCGGCGCCCTCCTCTTCGGCTGGCTCACCGACCGCTACGGCCGCAAGAAGCTGTTTCTGATCACCCTGGCCGTCTACCTGGGGGCGACCGCGCTGACGGCCCTGTCGTACTCGTCCTGGTGGTTCTTCGTCTTCCGCTTCCTCACCGGCATGGGCATCGGCGGCGAGTACGCGGCGATCAACTCCGCCGTCGACGAGCTGATCCCCAGCAAGTACCGCGGCCGGGTGGACCTGATCATCAACGGCAGCTTCTGGCTGGGCGCCCTGGGCGGTTCGCTGCTCTCGGTCGTCCTGCTGGACACCGACGTCCTCCCCAGGGACGTGGGCTGGCGGGTCTCGTTCGGCCTCGGCGTGGTCCTCGGCCTGGGCGTGCTGCTCGTACGGCGGCACGTGCCGGAGAGCCCGCGCTGGATGTTCCTGCACGGCCGCGCCGAGGAGGCCGAGCGGATCGTCGCCGACGTGGAGCGGCAGGTGGAGCGGGAGACCGGCGGGCCGCTGCCGGAACCCGCCGGGCCGATCACGGTCAAGCGGCGGCACAGCGTCGGCTTCGGGCAGATCGCCCGGACGCTGGTGCGGACGTACCCCCGCCGCGCGGTGCTGGGCTTCGCGCTCTTCGTCGGGCAGGCGTTCCTCTACAACGCCGTCACCTTCGGTTTCGGCGCCATCCTGGCGACCTTCTACGACGTGCCCAGCGGATCGACGGGGTACTTCTTCGCGGTGATCGCGCTGGGCAACTTCCTCGGCCCGCTGCTGCTGGGGCACCTCTTCGACACCTGGGGGCGGCGCCCCATGATCGCCGGGACGTACCTGCTCTCCGGGGGGCTGCTGTTCGCCACCGCCTGGCTGTTCGGGCGGGGGCACCTCACCGCGACGACGCTGACGGCGTGCTGGTGCGCGGTGCTGTTCTTCGCCTCGGCGGGCGCCAGCTCGGCGTACCTGACGGTGAGTGAGATCTTCCCCATGGAGACCCGCGCCATGGCCATCGCGTTCTTCTACGCGGTCGGCACCGCGGCCGGCGGCGTCTCCGGCCCGCTGATCTTCGCGGGCCTGACCGGGAGCGGCGCGGTCGCCGACACGGTGCTCGCCTTCTGCCTGGGCGCGGCCGTGATGGTGGCGGGCGGCCTGGTCGCGCTCTTCCTCGCCGTGCCGGCCGAGCGCAGGTCCCTGGAGGACATCGCGACCCCGCTCTCCGTCCACGGCTCGCCGGCGGCGGACGGCGGGGCCGCCCGCGCGGTGCCGCTGCGGAACTGAGCCGGTACGGAGCGGGCGGGCCGGCGGCGCGGCGGGGCCCGGTCTGCGGGCGGGCCGGCACCGCCGGGCGGCCGGCGTACGGGCGGACGTCCGCGTCCGCCCGGCGGCCTCACTCCGGCCGCGTCCACCCCGGATCCCGCCCGGTCAGCGCCAGCAGCCGGTCCCAGGCGGACGCCCCGGAACCGCCGCCGGGCAGCGGGTGCTCCTCACCGAAGGCGCCCATCCTCCGCCCGGCCGGGGCCAGTTGCGCGAACACCGCCAGCAGGTCGTCGACCACCGCCGGATCGGGCGTGTAGTCCTGGCCGGTGGCACGCGCCAGGTCCCAGGCGTGGATGACGAGGTCGCCGAGGACCATGCGCCCGACCACCTTCGCCGGCAGGTCCATCGTCCCCGTCGTCCCGTCCTCGGCTCCGGGTGCCGCCCACGCGTCCACCAGCGCGGCGGTCTCGGCGGCGAAGGCGCCGCGCCAGTCGGCGCGCGCGGTCACGGGCTCCGGCTCGGCGGAGAAGTCGGGGGCCTTCTTCGCGGCGAGCAGCTGGAAGTTGACCACCACGTGGAACAGGTGGTCCAGGAGCCGGCGGGCGTCGTACTCGCCGCACGGGGTCGGGTCGGCGAGGCGTCCGTCCGGGACGGCGCGTATGACCGGGAGGGACCGGTCCGCCGCCGCGCGGAGCAGGTCGCTGAGGGAGTGCGTCATGCGGAGGAGCGTAGCGGCGGGCGCCCCGGCGGGCCCGGAGGGGGTACCGCGCCGGCCGCCGGCGGGGAGGCGGCCCGGGCCCCGGCGGGCGGCTCACTCCGGCCAGGCCTCACGCACCCTGTCGCGGAGCCACAGGTGCGCCGGGTCGGCGTCGTTGCGCGGGTGCCAGGCCATGGCCACCTCCAGCGCGGGCAGCGGCAGCGGCACCTCGAAGGTGCGCAGCCCCAGGGCGTCCGGCCAGTGACCCGCGATGCCCTGGGGGGTCAGGCACACCAGGTCGGTGTCCCGGCACAGCAGGAGGGCCACCGCGAGGTTCGGCGCCACCGCCGCGATCCGGCGGTGCAGGCCCCGTTCGGCGAGCGCCTCGTCGACCGGGCCGCGCACCCGCCCCCTGCGGGAGACCCCGATGTGCGCCGCGGCCGCGAAGGCCCGGACGGTGGGCCGTGCGGCGTCCGCCAGGGGTGCCCCCGGCGGACCACACCCAGCATGCGCGCCTGCCCGAGGGGTTCGGTCCGCACCTCGGGCCCGGTGTCCTCGACCACCCCCACCTCCAGGTCGACCGTCCCGTCGCGCAGGGCGTCGGGGCCCTCCAGCGCCTCGGTCAGGAACCGCAGGGTCACGCCGGGGGCCCGGTGGGCGACCGCCGCGAGCAGCCGGGGCGCGACGCGCCCCAGCAGCGGGTCGGCCGCCTGGACGGCGAAGGTCCGCGTGAAGGCCGCCGGGTCGGCCTCCGGGCGGGGTGCGAGGAGTCCCCGCGCCTCCCGCACCAGGGCCGCGACCCGGGGCCGCAGTTCCACGGCGAGCGGGGTGGGGACCAGGCGCCGCCCGGCCCGTACGAGCACGGGGTCGCCGAGTGCGCCGCGGATCCGGCCCAGGGTGCGGCTCATCGCGGGCGCCGACAGGTGCAGTCGGCGGGCGGCGCCGGTCACGCTGCCCTCCTCCAGCAGGGCGTCCAGTGCCACCAGCAGGTTCAGGTCGAGCGACTCCACGGTGTGACTCCGATCACGGTCCGGTACGGCTCCGTCGGTCGCCGCCACGTTCTTTGCGCACGACGCAACGTCACCTTGCCCAGGTTTCACTGGAGTCGTCCGCCCGGACCGCCGCAGGGTGGCGGCATGAGACGCGTTCCGCACGACCAGCTCGCCGTCGTCAGCCAGAGCGGCCCCACCGTGACGTTCTTCGACGCCGCCGCCCACGAGCCCCTGGAGGTCCTGGAGGTCCCCGGCGAACCCCACGAACTCTGCTTCGACCCCCGGCGGCGGCTGCTCTACTGCACGGTCACCTACCGGTCCGGCTACTACCACGCCCACACCGGCCGGGCCCGCGAACTGGTGGTGATCGACCCCGACGCCCACCGGGTCGTCGAGGTCCTGGACCTCTCGCCCGAGGAGGCCCCGCACGGCGTCCTCACCGACCCCGTGCGCGATCTGCTCTGGGTCAGCGTGGAAGGGGAACCCGGCGCGCTGGTCGCCGTGGACCCGGTGACCCGCAGGACCGTCCGGCGGATACCCGTCGGCGCGCCCGGCCCGCACTGGTTCGTCCTCACCCCCGACGGGCGGCACGCGTACACCTCGAACAAGGAGGCGCCCTTCGTGACCGTCGTGGACCTGGCCACCGGTCGCGAGGAGGACCGCGTCCCGGTGCCGGGCAGCGAGGGCATCGCCGTGTCCCCGGACGGAGGGCACGTGTACGTGGCGGCGCCCAAGGGCGACTTCGGCGCGGCCCCGGCCGTGCGCGGCGCGGGAGTGCGCGTGATCGACACGCGGACCCGGCGGGTAGTGCGCACCCTGCCCGCGGACGGCCTCGTCTTCCCGGTGCACGTCACCTCCCGGGGCCGGGTGCTCGCCGGCGAACTGCGCTTCGCGGCGGCGGGGCCGAGGCCGGGCGGCTCCGGGCTGGGCGCGCAGGCTCCGGGCCTGCTGCGCGTCCACGCGCCGGATCGGGGACACGCGCCGGCCGCGGTGCCCGTCGGGGCGTTCCCCCTGACCATCGCCTCGTCGCCGGACGGGCGGTACGGCTACGTCTCGGCCGTCGTGTCCAGCACCGTGACGGTGGTGGACCTGGAGGCCCTCGAGGCGGTCGCCGTGCTGGAGGTCCCCAGGGCCGGCGAACCGGGCGCCCACGGCCTGGCGTACGTACCGGCGCGATGAGCCCTTCCGTACGCACCGGGCGTCGGCCCGCGCATCCGCGGCGGGTTCGGCCCCGCCGCGGATGCGCGGCCCGGCGCCGGGAGCGCCCGCCCGGCGGGCCGCCGGGCGGGCGCTCCCGGAACGGGCCGGGTGAGGTCGCCGACTTCCCCCGCGCCACCGAGCCGGGGCCCGCCGAGCGGACCGTGCTCGACCGAGGGACGACCCTACGGCGCGACCAGGGCTACCCCTGCGCGTCACCGCCGCCCCCGCTCCCCACCGCCAGCCCCTCGCCCGCTGCCTGCCTCTCGACGGCGGCCAGGGCGCCCCGGCGGTCCCGGCCCAACGCAGGCCCGACGCGAATACGAGGCCCGGATCAGCGCGCTCGCGCCGACCGGACCATGGTCGTTCTCACTGACAACCGCTGTACCGATGGTCCCCGAGGCCGGCCTCGGGGAACCGGGCCTCCTGGTCACCGGGGCAGCGGGGTGCCGCGCCTGCGGCGGCCCTGCGGCCCGTTACCGTCGGCCCATGGAGCTGCTGCTGACGTCCGACACCCACGTGCCCTCGCGCGCCAAGGTGCTGCCGCGCGAGTTGCTCGACCTGGTGCCGGCCGTGGACGTCGTGGTCCACGCGGGCGACTGGGTCGACACGGCCACGCTCGACCTGCTGGAGGCGCGTGCGCGCCGGCTGGTGGCGGTGTACGGCAACAACGACGGCCCGGACCTGCGGGCGCGGCTGCCGGAGGTGGCGTACGCGGAGCTGGGGGGAGTGCGGCTGGCCGTGGTGCACGAGACCGGCGCGGCACGGGGGCGCGAGCGGCGCTGCGTCGAACGGTTTCCCGAGACGGACCTGCTCGTTTTCGGCCACAGCCACATTCCCTGGGACTCCACGGCCGGCGGCCGGCTGCGGCTGCTGAACCCCGGCTCGCCGACCGACCGGCGGCGCCAGCCGCACCGCACGTACATGACGGCGCGGATCTCGTCCGGCCGGCTGGCCGAGGTGCGTCTGCACCGGCTGCCGCACGCCGTGTAGCCGGTCCCCGCCACCGCCCGCCCTCCGACGCCCGCCGTCCGCCGGCCGACGCACCGCGCGGGGCACGGGTGTGCGGTCGCCGCCGCGCGGCGCCGGGCACCCGTGCACCCACGGGCGGGATCCGGCCGATCGGCGGTCGCCCCGCGCACCCCGCGCAACGCGGGTGCGCCGTACGCCCTCTACCGGCTCGGAACCATCGACTCTCACGAAGGGACACACGGTGCGTACGAGCCACACGCGGCGCGCGACACTCGCCCTGTCCGTCATCGCGGCCATCCTCGCCCCTGCCGCGCCCGCCGCCGCGGCCGAGCCGCAGCCCCGGGCGGACCTGCGCGCGGACGTGGACCGGGACGGCCGGGTGGACGTCGCCGGGGCGACGGACGACGCGGGCGAGGACACCTGGACTCCGGCGCGCGGCGCGGTCCTCCTCCCCAACATCGACGACGACGCGACGCGCTGCCCGACGACGGACCCGCACGGCGGGCCCCTGTCGGACGCGCGGCTCGCGGCCTGCAACGACGCCTCCGACACGAAGGTAAACGGCACCCCCGACGCCCGCGACCTGGCGCGTGTGCGCTCCGTACCGATGAAGGGCCTGTCCGCGTCGGCGAGCGGGACCCTGCGGGTCGTCGGCGGCGCCAGGAGCACGAGGGTGTTCGTCAGGCGCGGCACGGGCTGGGAGTGGGTGACCGCCGCCACGCGCCTGACGGCCGCCGAGCTGAGGGCCGGTGTGGAGTTCGGCGTGGAGGCCACCGACGTCGTACGGGACCCCGCGCTCTGGGGCGGCCGCGCCGTCCTCCGCCTCACCGTCGCCTCCGGCGCCTCCTCGACCTCCGACGACGTCACGCTCCGCGCGGCTCCCCTGCTCACGCACCACCACCTGCAGGACGCCCGGCGGATCCTCGTCACGAGACTGCCGGGGACGGACCCGTTCTCCCGCCGGCAGCGGGCGTTCGTGCGGGAGCTGGCCGAAGAGGTCCGGGCGGCCGGCGTCGGCGGTCCGCCGTTCACCTTCGACGGGTACGAGGACATCTGGACGCAGAACTTCGTCGAGCCCGGGTACGTGAGCATGGCCGGTCCCGGGGGCCGCCCCCAGTTCATCCGGGTCATGCTGCGCTCGGCGCAGCCGGACCGGCCGTCCGGCCGGGAGCTGTTCGAGCGGATGCGCGGCAAGGGCGTCGGCGTCGTCCAGGTCTCGGGGGTCCGCGAGTCGGAGGAGTGGACCCTGAACTCGATGGGCAACCTGGAGACCATCCCGCCGTACACCCACGCCGGGCGCGCCTTCCCCGCCGGCCGCGTCATCATGGGCGAGCGCCGCGACGACGGTTCGAAGCCGGCGCTCGCGATGCGCACGCTCCTGCGGGCCCAGGGCCTGCAGGACCCGCTGTTCCTGGACACCTCGTGGCTGCACGTGGGGCACGTCGACGAGTTCGTCCAGTTCCTGCCCGCGCCGGGCACGCCGCGCGGATGGCGGATCGGCGTCGCGGACCCGGAGGCGGGACTGAAGCTGCTGCGGGACGCGCAGGAGGCGGGGCACGGCGGGACGCGGATGTTCTCCGTGCCGGGGAGCGGGGACCTGCCCGCGCCCAGGGAGACCATCGACCAGGCGCTCGGCTCGAAGTGGCTGGTCGCCGACAACACGATGGCCGCGCGGCGCATCAGGGCCAATCTGGAGGTCCTCAAGCGGGAGACGGGCGTGACGGACGCCGAGGTGATCCGGGTGCCCGCGCTGTACACGCGCGGCACGGAGCAGGGCGAGCGCGGCGACCGCGTGCCGCGACTGATGCGCCTGGGCGCCGGGGGCGTGCCGGAGGCGATCCGCCGGTACGGGCAGCAGAAGCGGCTCACGCGCACGGGGGACCGCGTGGCGGGACCGGGCTCGGCCGTGCTGACGAGCGCCTACGTGCCGGGCGCGGTGAACGGCGTGCTGATGGGCCGCGACCGGTACCTGGCCCCCAGGCAGTGGGGGCCGGTCATCGGGGGCGAGGACGTGTTCACCGCCGCCGTCACCGCCGCGTACACCCGCGCCGGGCTGAAGGTCTCGTACATCGACGACTGGGAGACGTACCACCTCGGAATGGGCGAGGTGCACTGCGGTACCAACACCCTGCGAGACGCCTCCGGGCCCTGGTGGAAGCGGTAGGACGGGCCGACGCCCCGTCACCCCCGCCCGCGGACCGGGGACCGAGCGGACCGCGGGCGGGCGCCGGGCGCTCCGGGCCGGGAACCGGACGGGCGCGTCACGCCCCGCCGTCGCGCCGGACCCGCCGGGGGCGTGACGCCGGACCGGTGTCACGCCCCGGACGCTCCCCCGTCCTCACCGGTCTCGCCGACTCGGACGGCCTGGTCGGTCCGGCCGGTCCGGTCGGCCTCCCAGCGCAGCAGATCCCCGGGCTGGCAGTCGAGTGCCTCGCAGAGCGCGGCGAGCGTGGCGAAGCGCACCGCCTTGGCCCGGCCGTTCTTGAGGACCGCCAGGTTGGCGGGGGTGATCCCGACGCGCTCCGCGAGCTCGCCCACGGACATCTTCCGCCTGGCCAGCATCACGTCGATGTCGACGGCGATCGGCATCAGATGACCTCTTCCAGTTCGGCCCGCATCCGCGCCGCCTCGGCGTCGCGCGCGACGGCCTGGGCCAGCAGCATCCGCAGCACCAGCACGACGAGTGCGACCCCCAGGGCGGCCACGCCCACCCCTCCGACGAGCAGTACCACGCCCGGGGGGACCGCCTCACCCGGTGCCAGGACGACTCCGAGCCCGAACACGAGGAGGGCGGCCGCCGCCGTCGCGCCGATCACGACGTGCACGTAGCGGAAGGCCGCGTGGGAGAACACGGTTCCGCGTCGCACCATCGTCACCAGCCGCCACACACAGACCAGGACGACCTGGGCCGCCACCATCCCCAGGAGCACGATCGCGACGATCGGGACGCGCAGGTGCCCCAGTTCCCCGCCGCTCTCCTCCAGGTCGACGGCGAGCAGCGGGACCATCACCGCCTGTACGAGGACCGATCCCGTGAGCAGTGCCGCGATCACGGCGCGCAACGCCAGCACCGGCAGGTTTCCCATGACTCTCCCTCTCGATCGAAATGCGATAGGAAACTATCGATATTCGATAGGTTCAGCAAGTGGTCAGGAGAAGTCGTCGGATCGGGGGGTCGCGAGGGACGAGGGACGGGAGCGGTCCCGGAGGGCGGCGCGCGTACGCGCCCGCGGCCGCCGAGCGGGGCCGGGCGGAAGGCGGAACCTCTCCCGGGGCCGGCGGGGAGCGGCGCGCGGCGTGGCGGTCGGCGTCCAGCGGTACGCCCCGGGGACCGCGGCGGCCCCCGGCGCCGAACGCCGCTCCGCCGACCGGCCCCCTTCCCGCCGCAGCACGCCCGCCGCCGACCGCCGGAGCGGTTCGGACGTCGTGGACAGCGACCCCCCTTCGCCGCCGCACGCCGGTGGTCGCCGCCGGGCACCCCCTCATCCGCGTACCCCTCGACCTGACGGTCGGGGCCGTCCGCACCGGCCCCTCCCCCACCGTCGGCACGATCCGCCACGGCGGCGGCCCCCGCTGTCGGTGCCGGCCGGGAGGATCGGCGGATGACGAACCCCGCCGCCGCCATCGCCGCCTACTGGGACGCCGCCGCCCCGGACTTCGACGACGAGCCCGATCACGGCCTCAGGGCCGCCGAGACCCGTGCCGCATGGGCGGCTCTGCTGACCGCCTGGCTCCCGCCCCGTCCAGTGGACGTGCTGGACGTCGGCTGCGGCACCGGGTCGCTCTCCGAACTGGTCGCCGGAGCGGGGCACCGGGTGACCGGAGTGGACCTGGCGCCGCGGATGGTCCGGGCCGCCCGCGCCAAGCTGGCGGCCGCCGGTCTTCCGGGCCGGTTCCTGGTGGGTGATGCCACCGAGCCGCCCACCGGCCAGGAGGAGTTCGACGTCCTGCTCTCCCGCCACCTGGTGTGGACCCTGCCCGACCCGCACGCCGCCCTGCGGGAGTGGACCGCCCGCCTCCGCCCCGGCGGCCTCCTCGTCCTCGTCGAAGGGCGCTGGCGCGAAGCCGGACAGCGCGCGGTGCCCTACGTCGCCGGCGCCGACACCCTGCCCTGGCACCGCGGGTCACCGCCGACGACCTGGCCGCCGCGGTACGCCCGCTCGTCGGCGACCTGCGCATCCGGCGTCTCAGTACGGACCCCGCCCTGTGGGGCCGCCCGGTCGACGACGAACGCTACGCCCTGATCGCGCGGACCTGACCGCCCCGCCCCCACCCGCACGCCCGGCTCCCGCGCGGCGGCCCCCGGTTCCTCCGGCGTCGGGGGCCCTCGGTCCTGCCGCGGCGACCCGGCGCCCCTGGGCCCGGACACCGCGGCGGACGGCTCCTCGACGTCCGGCCTTCCGTTTTCCGTGCCGTCGCCGTTCGCCGCACTCCGGTGTCGCGCGGCCTCCGTGCCCGCGCCGTCGGGCCGTCGACGCGGGTGATGCCGATGGAGGCGGTGCGGATTCCCCTGCGGCCGCGGTGGCCCCGCCGCTTTCGTGCCGAGGAGGTCACCGCGTGAAGTACCGGTCGACGGTCTGGGCCAGGTGGTCCGCGGACGGCCCCGGGGCGATGGCTCTCCCGGCCGCGGGCACGAGGGCGATCCCGTCGAGCTCCGGCACGGTGCCGCCTCCGACGGGGCACGAGCCCGCGTGCAGGTGGCGCACGCGTGCGCTGGGCGTCACGGGGGCGAGGAGGTGGAAGCCGAGGCTTCCGAACCGCCGGCCGCGGGTGACCCCCCGCAACCGCAGTCTTTCCGCGTCGAGTCGCACCCCCGTCTCCTCGGCCAGTTCACGGGCGGCGTGCCGCCGCAGCACCTCCGTGTCCAGGGGTTCCCCGGCCGGCGGCGGTTCGGCTGTGCCGCCGGGCAGGGTCCAGCGGCCGGGCGCCGCGGTGACGGGTGACCCCCGTCCGATCACGAGGCCGCTCCCGGTGGGCACGAGGGCGGTGACGAAGAGGGAGCCGGGGACCTGCCCGGCCGGCCGCAGGCGGCGCAGCGCGCGGTACCGGTACGTCATCGTCGCCCACCGCACCGCCGACGGCCCTGGCCCGACGCGGTCGGTACCGAGGGCGACGACCAGCGGTCCGTCGAATGCGGCGGGGTTGAGCGCGCGGGTTTCCGTCCAGAGGCGGTCGATTCCGCCGCGTTCCCACGGCGTGAGGTCGGGTGGCGGGCATTGGGTGAACCTCACGTCGGGGTCGAGGAACTCCAGTGCGGCAGGCTCCGGCGTGTACGTGCCTTCCGGTCAGGATGGTGCGAAGGACGTGGACCGGGCCTCCTTTCGACCCGTCGGCCGCACCGGGGCCAGGGGCGGCTCTGAGACGCCCCCCGGGCCGCTGGAAGCCCGATTCCGCGGGGGACGGCCGGGCCGACGGCCCGTCCCCTCCCCTTCGCCCCACCGGGTTTCGCAGGCGTTCGGTACGCGTGGTCGCGGAGCCCTGCCCAACCGCCTCGTCCGGTACACCGCGGTGAAGGCGGCCGCCGTGAAACCGGGCGCCGGTGTCGCCGAGACGGCGCGGCCCGGGGTCGGCAGGGGGCGGGGCCGACACCTGGTCAGCGTTCCGGGGTGGCCTGGGAGGAGGCCGGGGAGACCAAGCCGTCGAGGACCGGGAACGCCGGGCCGCGGAAGGCCGGCGTCTCCCGGAGAAGTACCGGCGTGTCCGCTGCCGTACCGGACCGAGTACCGGGCACTCCCCTGAAGCGGGGGCGCCGCGTCGCCTTCGGCGAGGGCCGCGGGAAACCGGGGCCGCGGTGAACGCGGCCGCAGGCCGGGAAGCCCGTTTCCCGCGGGGACGGTCCGGCGGGCGGCGGCGCGGCCGAACGCGAAGGCACGTGCTCCCCGCCCGCGGCGGCACGCCACCCACTCGCGGTCCGCGCCTCCCGCCCGGGAGGGGCGTCCCCACGCCGGTGGTGGAGGACGTCCCGGCCCGGTGGCACCGGGCCGGGCGGGAGCCACGCGGTCGCCCCGCGGCGGGCTACGAGCCGGCGGGGCGGGCGGACTGCGCCTCGGCGGCGGCCAGGACGGCGTCCAGGAGGCCGGGGAAGAGCGTGTCGAGGTCGTCGCGGCGCAGGGCGTTCATCTTGGCGGTGCCCCGGTAGGTCTGGCGGATGACGCCGGCCTCCCGCAGCACGCGGAAGTGGTGGGTGCCGGTCGACTTGGTGACGGGCAGGTCCACGTGCGAGCAGGCGACCTCCGCCCCGGCCACGGCCAGTTCGCGGACGACCCTCAGCCGCATCGGGTCGGAGAGCGCGTGGAGCACGCCTTCGAGCCGGATCTCGTCGCGCGGGGGGTGGACGAGCTCGCGCGGGCCGGCCGCGGCGGTCACACGGGTCACGAAGGGCTCCAGACTCGTCGGGTGCCTTCATTGTACGAGGAGCCTCGTAGTTTGACGCATGGCGTATTACGATGACCATCGTACGAATCGTATCCGGCACCGCCCCGAATGGAGTCCGTCGTGAGCGCGCTCTTCGAACCCCTCACCCTCCGGTCGCTGACCGTCCCCAACCGCGTCTGGATGGCGCCGATGTGCCAGTACAGCGCCGAGGCGTCCGGGCCGCGGGCGGGCGTGGCGGGCGACTGGCACTTCGCCCACTACGCGGCCCGCGCCACCGGCGGCACCGGACTGATCCTGCTGGAGGCGACCGCGGTCTCCCCCGAGGGCCGGATCAGCCCGCACGACCTCGGGATCTGGAACGGCGCCCAGGCCGCAGCGCTGCGCCGGATCACCGGGTTCCTCAAGGAGCAGGGGACGGTTCCGGGCATCCAGATCGCCCACGCCGGCCGCAAGGCGTCCACCGACCGCCCCTGGAAGGGCGGTGCCCCGGTGGGCGCCGCCGGGCAGGGGTGGCGGCCGGTCGCCCCGAGCCCGGTGCCGTTCACCGGGGGCCACCCGGTACCGGAGGAGCTGTCCCCGGACCGGATCCGGTCCGTCGTCGGGCAGTTCGCGGCGGCGGCGCGGCGCGCCCTCGACGCGGGCTTCGAGGTCGTCGAGGTCCACGGTGCCCACGGCTACCTGATCGGCGAGTTCCTCTCCCCGCACAGCAACCGCCGCACCGACGCGTACGGCGGCTCCTTCGAGAACCGCACGCGCTTCCCGCTGGAGGTCGTCGATGCGGTGCGCGAGGTGTGGCCCGGGGAGCTGCCGCTGTTCTTCCGCGTCTCGGCCACCGACTGGCTGGAGGGGCGGGCGGGTTGGACGGCCGACGACACCGTGCGGTTCGCCGCCCTCCTCAAGGAGCGCGGCGTGGACCTGCTCGACGTGTCGAGCGGTGGAAACGCGCCGCGCGTGCGCATTCCGGTGGGCCCGGGCTACCAGGTACCGTTCGCCACGCGCGTGAGGGAGGAGGCGGGGCTGCCGGTCGCCGCGGTCGGACTGATCACCGAGGCCGAACAGGCGGAGAAGATCGTGGCCAACGGCGAGGCGGACGCGGTACTCCTCGGCCGCGAACTGCTGCGCAACCCGTCGTGGGCGCAGCAGGCGGCGCGCGGACTCGGCGGCGACGTGCACGTGCCGGACCAGTACCGCTGGTCGCTCTGACCCCGGCCGGCCCGCTCCGTCGCCGCGGGCCGGCCGGGCGCGCCGGGCAGTGGGCGCCCCCGCTCCGGTGCGCCGCCGCCCCGCGCCCGAACCGCGCGGACATCCGGTCGGCACACCGGTGAGTTGGCTGGAAGTCGCCCTCCCGGCGCCGATGTTCGGCCGGTTCCCGTACGAACCCCTTGTACCGGCGGCGGCCTGTCTGCCACATTCACCGCAGCCGTAATTGACATGCACGCGACAGGCTTACCCAACCTTCGCGTGCGTCCGCGCGCCGCACGGGCGTGCGGCGCGGTCCTCACGAAGGACCGTTCCCCCCACACAGGAGACCGACGTGCGAACCAGCAGACTGATCCCCGCGCTCGCAGCCACCGCCCTGGCGGTGCTGGGGCTCGCCCCCACCGCTACGGCCCAGCCGACGACCGCCAGCGCGCCCGCCCAGACGGCCCGGGTCGCCTCCGTCCAGCCCATCATCGGCGGCGGTTACGCCAACAGCGCGCCGTGGGCCGCCCGGCTGTTCTCCAACGGCCGGCAGACCTGCAGCGCCACCATCATCGCCCCGACCTGGATCCTGACCGCCAAGCACTGCGTGGTCAACGGCGGTCTGTCCTTCCGCATCGGCAGCCTCGACCAGACCCGCGGCGGCACGGTGGCCAACGGCGCGACCGTCCGGAACCACCCCTCGGCGGACCTCTCCCTGGTCAGGCTGGACCGCTCGGTGGCGGGCACGTACGCCCGCCTCGGCCAGCCGGGATCGGTCTCCGTGGGCCAGGCCGTCCAGGTCTACGGCTGGGGGGCGACCACCCAGAGCGGCTCCGAGATCGACTACCAGTCGCAGTACCTCAAGGTCGCCGACGTCTACGTCACCGGGGCCTGCCGCGACGCCTACGGCGGCTCGGCGATCTGCGCCCGCCGCGGCAACGGCATCACCGCGGGCGGCGACTCCGGCGGCCCGATGATGGCCAACGGCGCCCAGGTCGGCGTCGCCTCGACCAGCGACCGCCAGACCACCACCGCCTACACGAACGTGACCGCGTACCGCTCCTGGATCCAGAGCATCGCGGGCGTGTGATCCGTCCCTCCCCCTCCGTCCGTGCCCGCGCGGAGGGGGAGGCGCGGGGTGCGGGCCGGGCCGGGCCGCGCCGCCCCGGCGGGAGACGGCGGCCGGCCCGTCCGGCAGACACCCCCGGTAGGGCCCCCGGACCGAGAGGTCCGGGGGCCCTTCGGCGAGAAGGCCGCCTCGACGAGCCGCCGGTGGTCCGCTCCCCCGGTGCCCGGCGGCCGAAGGGGCGCACCCGGGCCGCCGCGACCGTGCGGCCCCTTCACGGACGAGCGGGCGGTGCCGCGGGCGATGTGGCGCCGGCCCACGCCCAAGCCCTCCTCCGCCTCGCCCGCCACCGCGTCAGCGTCCTCTTCGCCGTGCTCCGCGACGGAACCTTCTGCGAACCGAGAAGCCCTCGCCTCGCTCGACGAAAGACATGGAGGCACCCCTGTGAGGCGCCGCTCCGGACCCCTCCGCCGCGAGCGGCCGCAGGAAGGACTCGCCGGCCCGGACCCCGGCCGCGTCCCAGAGTCCGCCCGGAGCTTCGGCCGCCTCTTCGCGATCCCGCCGACGGCGGTGCCGCGCACAGCCCGTACGCGCTCCCGGGGAAGCGGGACCGGCTACGGGCGGCGGACCCCCGCCGGACCGCCGAGCCCCGGTGAGGTGGGCGCGGGGCCGCCCCGTCCGCCGGGGACACCGCACACCGCCTCACGCGGCCGGCGGCCGCTCCCGGCACCCACCGCACCGGGGACGGGCACCGGGGTACCGGCCGCGCGCTCCTCTACGACGTCCCCGTAGGGGTCGGTCCCGCCGGCGCCGTCACCCCGACCCGGCTCAGGGCCTGCGGTGCACGGAGACGGCGTAGTCCCCGCCCGCGTAGGGGTCGCGGGACCAGGTCGCGTACCTGGCTTCGAGGACGAGGCCCGCCGCACGGCAGTGGTCGTCGTAGTCGGCCAGCGTGTAGGCCCGGTCGAGGGAGAACCCGGCGACGAGGCGCCCGGCCGACCGGACGTGGCGCGCCGCCCCGGCGACCAGGGCCGCTTCCGTTCCCGGCGGGGTGAACAGGGGCACGTTGCCCGCCATCACCACGACGTCGAACGACTCCCCGAGTTCGAGCCCTGCCAGGTCGCGCCGGTGCCAGGGGATCTCCGGCGCCCGGCTCCGGGCCGCGGCGAGCATCGACTCGTCGACGTCCACGCCCACCACCGCGATCCCGTGGCGGGCCAGCTCGATGCCCACCCGCCCGGTGCCGCAGCCGGCGTCGAGAACCCTGGCCGGCGCGAAGGAACGAACCAGCGCGGCCTCACCGTGCATGTCCCCTCCCTCCGCGGCGATACGGTCGATCCGCGCCTGGTACTCCTCGCCGTCCCACGTCATGGGATCACCATGGCACATCCGCGACCGGGGCTCCAGGTGCGGCGTTCCGGTCCTCCGGCGGGTCCGCGAAGACGACCGCCCCGGGTCTTCCCGGGTGCCGTGGAGGCCGAGGGCCTCGCGTCCGGGCGGCGGGCGCCGCGTTCCGGCCGCGCGGGCGGCGGCGGTTCGGGCCCGGTCCGCGCGGTCGGCCAGGGCGGAAGGCGTGTACCGGCGCCCCGCGTCCGGGGCCGTGGTGTCCGGATCCCGGTGCACGGAACACGCTGTCCGGTTTGCGATGTGCAGGGTGCACTGCGATGCCAGGATTGCTGTGCTTCATGCCAGTTATGCGCAACCGGAAGGGGCCCTACTGTCCAGACGGTTCGTTCATGAGGCGAGGAAGCCAGGGGCGGGATGAAAAGACAAGCCATCACACAAAATTCCTTGGGAAATGACGATTTTTCGCTGGAGCGGGTGCCGGACGAGCACCGGTACTCGTGGTTCAGCGTCGCCACCCAGCGGTTCGGCCAGCTGTCGTCGTTCAGCCAGTTCCTCCTGGGAGCCACGCTGGGCTTCGGGATGACGTTCTGGGACGCGGTCCTGGCGATCACGCTGGGTGCGGTCGTCCTGGAGTTCGCCACCATCCTGGTGGGCGTCGCCGGGTGCCGGGAGGGGCTGTCCACCTCCGTCCTGGCGCGCTGGACCGGGTTCGGCCGCGGCGGGTCGGCGCTGGTGGGCCTGTTGATCGCGGTGAGCCTGATGGGCTGGTTCGGTGTGCAGAACGCCGTCTTCGCCCAGGGCCTGCACCGGTTGGTCGGCGTCCTGCCGGAGTGGGCGTGGGCCCTGGTGGGCGGCCTGGGGGTCAGCGCGCTGGTGGTGTGGGGCATCCGCTTCATGGCCTGGGCGGCCTATGCGACGGTGCCGGCGTTCATGCTGCTGGTGACCTGGTCGATCGTGTCGGAGCTGTCCCGGCACGACATGGGGGCCCTGCTGGACTCCCCGCCGGCCGGCCCCCCGCTGTCGCTGGCGGCCGGCACCACGATCGTGGCGGGCGGCTTCATCGTCGGCGCGGTGATGACCCCGGACATGACCCGGTACAACCGCACCTCCGCCGACGTCGTCAAGCAGACCCTCCTGGGCGTGACGCTGGGCGAGTACGTGATCGCCCTGTCGGGCGTGCTGCTGGCGCACGCGGCCCGCAGCTCCGACGTGGCGGCCGCGGTGGCCTCCTCCTCCGGTCTCGTGGGGACCGCGGTGCTCGTCGCGGCGATCCTGAAGGTGAACGACTGGAACCTGTACTCGTCCTCGCTGGGCGTGGTGAACAGCGCCGACGCGATCCTCGGCCGGAAGGTCCCCCGCGCGGCGGCCACGCTGGCCGTCGGGGCGTGCGGGTCGGTCCTGTCCGCCGTCGGGATCCTCGACCACTTCGTGGAGTTCCTGACGATCCTGGGCGTGGCCACTCCCCCGATCGCGGGGATCATGATCGCCGAGTACTTCGTGGTGAAGACCTGGCGGGCCGACCTGGAGCGGACCCGTGCCGTCGGCCGGATCCCGGCCGCGGCGCCGGAGTGGGTCCCCGCGGCGCTGGTGTGCTGGGCGGCCGGCGGCCTCGTCGGCTACCACGTGGCCTGGGGGGTCCCCGCGGTCAACTCCATCGGCGTCGCCTTCCTGTTGTACACGGCGTTCGGGAAAGCCGGTCTGGTACGGGGGCCGAAGGACGTGCCGGCACCCGCGGCCCGCCCGGTCCAGCCGACCTTCCACGAAGGGAACCAGTCATGACGGTGCGAATCGGAATCGACGTGGGCGGCACCAACACCGATGCGGTGCTGATGGACGGTGACCGGGTCGTGGCGGCGGTCAAGAGCCCCACCACGGACGACGTCACCGCCGGCATCGTGACCGCCCTCAAGCAGCTCGAGTACCAGTCGCCGATCACCCTGGACAAAGCCCGCGCGGTGATGATCGGCACCACGCAGTTCACCAACGCGATCGTGGAGGCCCGCGGGCTGGCGCCGACCGGCTGCGTGCGGCTCGGCCTGCCGGCGACCGCGGCCGTGCCGCCGATGGCCGACTGGCCGCCGCGGCTGACGCGTGCCCTGGGCGTCCACCACCACCTGTGCCACGGCGGCTACGAGTTCGACGGCCGCCCCATCTCCCCGCTCGACCCGGACGAGATCAAGCGGGCCGCGGACGAGATGGTCGGCGCCGGCGTCCGGGCGGTCGCGGTGACCGGCGTGTTCTCCCCGGTCAACCGGGACATGGAGGAGCAGGTCGCGGACCTGCTGAGTGCCCGCGCCCCGGACCTGCGCATCACCCTCAGCCACGAGCTCGGGCGCATCGGGCTCGTCGAGCGGGAGAACGCGGCCCTCGTCAACGCGTCCCTGGGGGAGCTGGCGGACCTCGTCTGCGACGCCTTCCAGCTGGCGCTGCGTCAGGCCGGCATCACCGCGCCGGTGTACCTCTCGCAGAACGACGGCACCCTGATGGACGTCGAGTTCGTCCGGCGCTACCCCGTGGCGACCTTCGCCTCCGGTCCCACCAACTCCATGCGGGGCGCGGCGATGCTGTCGGGTCTGTCGGACTGCGCCGTCGTCGACATCGGCGGCACGACGAGCGATGTCGGAATGATCGTCAACGGCTTCCCCCGGCCGGCCGGGACGGAGGTCCACATCGGCGGGGTGCGCACCAACTTCCGCATGCCCGACGTGGTCGCCGCCGGGATCGGCGGCGGCAGCCTGGTACGGACCGTCGACGACGCCGTACAGGTCGGGCCCGACAGCGTCGGGCACCGGCTGACGGAGCGGAGCATGGTCTTCGGAGGGGACACGCTGACCGCCTCCGACATCGCCGCGGCCGCCGGGCTCGTCGACTTCGGCGACCGGGACGCGGTCGCGGGGCTGGACCGGGGCCTGGTGCGCCGGGCGGTGGCGCACATCGCGGGCGAGGTGGCCGCGCTGGTGGACCGGATGCGCACCTCCTCCGCCCCCGTCCCGGTGGTGCTGGTGGGCGGGGGCAGCGCCATCGTGGGCGACGGGCTGCCCGGTTTCGAGACCGTCCGGCCCGAGCACTACGCCGTCGCCAACGCCATCGGCGCGGCCATCGCCCAGGTGGGCGGCGAGGTCGACCGGGTGGAGGTCCTGCAGGGCCGCTCCCGAGAGGAGGTCCTGCAGCAGGCCAGGGAGGAGGCCGCCGACAAGGCGGTGGCCGCCGGTGCCCGCGCGGACACCGTCCGCGTGGTGGAGGTCGAGGAGTACCCGATGGCGTACCTGCCCGGCAACGCCGTGCGGATCAAGGTCAAGGCGGTCGGCGACCTGCTGCTGCCCGGGGAGGGAGCGTGATGCGGTACATCACCGCGAAGCATCTGGACGACCTGGCGCGCGGCGCGGCCGTGCTGGGCACCGGCGGGGGCGGCGACCCCTACATCGGCAAGCTGATCGCGGCCGAGGCCATCCGCGCCCACGGGCCGGTGCGCGTGGTCGCCGTCGAGGACGTGGAGCCCTCCGCCGTCGTCCTGCCGGTCGCCGTGATCGGCGCGCCGACCGTGCTGCTGGAGAAGACCCCCTCCGGTGCGGAGGCCGAGCAGGTGCTCGGCGCGCTCCAGGAGGTCCTGGGCAGCCCGGCGCAGTACGTGGCGTGCCTGGAGGCAGGGGGCGTGAACTCCATGATCCCCCTGGCCGTCGCCGCCCGCACCGGTCTGCCGCTGATCGACGCCGACGGCATGGGGCGGGCCTTCCCCGAGATCCAGATGGTCCTCACCACCCTGGCCGGCGTGGCCGCCACCCCGATGGCGCTCGCCGACGCCCACGGCAACGCCTCGGTGCTGCGCACCGTGGACAACCGGTGGGCCGAACGCCTGGCCAGGGCCACCACGGTGGAGATGGGCGGAGCGGCCTTCATGGCCCTGTACCCGATGCGCGGGGAGCAGGCCGCCGCCTCCCTCGTCCCGGCCACGCTCAGCTGGGCGCTGGAGCTGGGGCGGGCCATCCGGGACGCCCGGGCCGCGCACCGCGACCCGGCACGGGCGGCCGCGGCCGTCCTGCGGGGGCACGTGCTGTTCACCGGCAAGGTGGCGGACGTCGCCCGGCGCACCGAGGGCGGCTTCGTCCGCGGTGAGGCCCGCCTGCAGGGGCTGGGGGCGGACACCGACCACCACATGGTGCTGCGGTTCCAGAACGAGCACCTGATCGCCCTGCGCGACGGGGTTCCCGTGGCCACCGTGCCGGACCTGATCTGCGTCCTGGACGCGGAGACCGGCGCCCCGGTGACGACCGAGTCCATGCGCTACGGGGCCCGCGTCAGCGTCATCGGCGCCCCCTGCGACCCGCGGTGGCGCACCCCGCAGGGCCTTGAGCTCACCGGTCCCCGCTACTTCGGCTACGACCTGGACTACACGCCCGTCGAAGAGCTCGCCCCGGTGCCGAGCCCCGTCTGACCGATCCGGGCGGCGCACCGCCGCCGGGCCGCCGGGCGGCGCGCCGCCCGGCGGCGGTGGACCCACGAAACAGAAAGCAGGCAACACCATGGACTACACCGTCACCGTCCGGCACAGCGGGACGATGGACCTGACCGCGAGCAACGGCCGGAGCGAGGTCGACCTCGCCTGGGGCCCCGAGCCCGGCCGGTGGATGGCGACCGAGCTGTTCCTCGCCGGCGTCGGCGCGTGCATGCTCGCCACCATGGCCGACTACGCCCGGTCCAACGGCCTCTCCGTCGAGGGGGCGTCGGTCAGGGTGGGGGCGGACAGCGCGGTCAGGCCGGTCCGCATGAGCACCATCCACGTCACGTACACCCTGCCCGCCTCGCTGAGCGAAGAGCAGGTCCGGACCCTCGTCCGGGCGGGCAACCGGTGCAAGGTCCACAACACCGTGGAGAACCACCCGGAGTTCCGGGTCAGCGCCACCTCCTCGGCCGTGACGGCGTGAACGGGGCCGCGCCCGCCGCCGGCACCCGGGCGCGGCGGGTGCGGCCGCGGGGGCCCGCCGGACGGGCGGCCCCGTAGCCGGAGCCGTCTGAGGCCCCGGCACCCCTCGACACCGTCCGCCGGCGCACGTCCCGTCAGGCGCGGGGCCGCCCGGCCCGCCGGCGGCGGGAGCGCGCACAGGTCCCGCGGCGCGGCCGTCGCCCTCCCGCGGCGGCCGCGCCGCCCCGCCCGGCCCTCCACCGGGCCCTTCCGCACGCCCCGGTCCGCCCAGGAGCCGCACGCCGGGCGGGCACCGGGGCCGGGGGCGCGAGGCGACGCGGTCCGCGCCCCCGAGCGGCGGCCGCGCCCGTCCGCGTCGGCAGCGGTGCCCGGCGGCCGCTTCACGCCGTCGGCCGTCGCGCCGAGGCCCCGGCGGGCCGCCCTGAGGAACGGCCTCCTCCCGCGTCAGAACCAGAAGACAATCGCACGCATGAGCGTGCGTTAGCTCCTTCAGGCGAAAGTGAACCGTTCCGGGTGTGGACGACCCGTGGAGACCGCGAGTCTTCTGTCGGTTTCGTGGAGGCAGGGAGGGGCTGACGGTGGTCTTGGATCCACATCGCCGACTGGAGCCGGGGCGGTCCCGTCCGCTCCGCGGACCCGGCGCGATGGGCCTCCGGAAGATCGCGAAGAGGCCCGTACCGGGCCGCCGGACCGTCGGCACGGGCGCGGGCACGGGCGCGGGCGCGGGGGAGCCGGCCGCGCCGTCCGCCGCGGCGCCCCCGCCCACCCCCTGCCCGCCGGACGATGCCTTCCCCCGGTCGTGCGGACGAGCGCCCCGCACCCCGCCTGGGCGCCGCCGCGGCGGACGGACCGCCACCCGGCCCACGGCCCCCGGGGGGCGGGCGGTCGCGCACCGGGCCGTACGCCCTCACCCGGTCCTCCCCCCGCTGCGGTACCGCCCGACGGTCTTCGACGCGGATCGCCGCCCGGCACCCGCCCGCGAGGCGCCCGCCCCCGGCCGGTAGCCGGGCCGGGACATCCCCCACGCCACGCCGCACCCCGCCGTCCCCGACGCGGGCGGCGCGCCGCCGCCGGCCGGGGGCCTGCGGCGGGGAGGCTCCGCCTCCGTGCCCCGGCCGCCCGCCACACCCCTGCGAGGTCGTCCCGATCGACAGCGACGGCCACCGGCTCGAGAACCGTTCCCAGACCGCCGACCGGCGCACCGCGCGGCCGGGACGGCGGTGCGGACGGCCTTGTCCCCACAGGCGCGGCCCGGACGGGTGCGCAAACGACAGGAAGTAGACCATGACGGACACCCTCACCCGTCCCCCCGCACCCCGGCGGCACGGGCACCTGCGCCACGTCACCCCGGACGACGTCGGGGACCTGGCCGCCGGGGCCGCCCTCCTGGGCTCCGGCGGCGGCGGGGACACCCACACCGCGACCCTCCTGGCCCGCCACCAACTCGCCGAGTACGGGCCCGTGCCCCTGGTCCGGCTGCCGGACCTCGACCCCGACGCCCCGGTCGCCTGCGTGGGCGCCGTCGGCTCCACCACCGCGCTGGCCGAGAGGCCTCCCGGCGGAACGGAGTTCACCGCCGTCGTCGACACCCTCAACGACAGGCTGGGCACGCCCCTGGCCGCGCTCCAGCCCCTGGAGATCGGCGGTGTCAACGCCCTGTTCGCCCTCGCGGCCGCCGCCCGCACCGGCCTCCCGCTCATCGACGCCGACGCCATGGGGCGCGCCTTCCCACGCCTGGACCAGACCACCCTCTCCGCCGCCGGGCACCCGGCCTCGCCCACCGCGCTCGCCGACGCCCGCGGTACGACCCTGACCGTCGACGTCCCGGACAACGGCACCCTGGAGGTCCTGGTCCGCGAGGCCCTGCCCGCTCTCGGCGGCTGGTGCGCCATCGCCACCCACCCCGCCGCCGCCCGCACCTACCGGGGCGCCGTGGTCGACCACTCCGTCACCCGGGCCCTCGCCCTCGGCGCCGCCTACCTGCACGCCGCCGACGCCCCGCCCGCCACCCGCGCCGCCTTCGTCGCCCGCTGGCAGGGGACCCCCCTGCGCAGCGGCACCGTGTGCGAAGTGCGCCGCCGCGAGACGCGTACCGGCGCCCACACCACCATCACCGTCCAGGACCGGGCCGACCCCGCCCGGACCCTGCGCCTGGAAGCCGGCGACGAGTACGTCCTGGTCCTCGACGACGGGGTGCCCCTGGCCGTCACACCGGAGGTGATCTGCGTACTCGACCCCCTCACCTGGAGGCTCGTCCCTCCCGACGCCGTCACCGGGCACCAGCGCGTCGCCCTGTTCACGCTGCCCGCGGCCCCCGCCTGGCGCTCCCCGTCCTCCTCCCTCGTCGGCCTCGCCTCCTACGGCCTCCGCGACCTGCCCCAGGACATCCATGCCCCGCACCACGGTCCGTGACCTGATCGCCTCCCAGCCGCCCCGCCACCTCCTCCCGGTCGCCGGGCACGCCGGCCTCGACAACACCGTCAGCGACGTGGAGGCAGCGGACATCGCCGGCACCTCCCCCGTCCCCGGCCGCGTCTCCTGCGCCGACCTCTCCCCCGTCCGCGGCCTCAGCGCCTCCCACCTGGTCGACATCGCCCTGCACCGCCACCACGTCGCCGGCGCGGCCGCCCTGGTGCTCTGCGGGCTGCCCGAGGGGAGCCTCAGCCGGGCCCCCCGGCGGCTGGCCGACCGCATGCGCCTGCCCCTCCTCCTCGCCCCCCACCACTCCAGCGCGCAGACGGCCGCCGCCCTCCTCCTGTGGACCCGGGGCCCCGACGTCCAGCGCGCCCACCAGCTAACCGGCATCGCGCGCGCCCTGCGCGCCCAGACCTCCCTGGAGGGCATCACCCGCACCCTCGCCCGCCACCTGCACGCCGCCGTCGCCGCCCTGTCCCCCGACGGAGCCACCATCGCCGGGGACCGGCTCGGCATCGACCTCCTGCCGCACCTGCGGGTCCCCGCCCCCCTCACCGGCACCGCCGAGGGCCACGCCTTCGCCGCGCACCCCCTGCGCTCGGAGAACGGGACCCCCGGTACATGGCTGGCCGCGCACAGCGCCCACGGCGGCCCCCAGTGGGGGGAGCGCGCCCTCGCCGCCCTCGGCCTGGCCGAGGCGTACGCCACCGCCTCGCTGGCCGTCTCCCTCATGCGCGCCGAACGCGACGCCCGGTTCCGCACCACCCTCCTGGAGGAGATCCTCTCCCACGCGGACGACCTCCCGGCCGGTACGGCGGCCGCCGCGGGACGCATCGGCTGGCGCCTCGCCGGCTGGCACACCGCCGTCCACCTCCTGCGGCTCCACCGCCACGCGCCGCCCCCCGCCGCCGGCGACCTCACCGACGCCCTCGCCGGCGCCGGCCTCGCCCTCGGCCCGCCTGCCGAACGCTCCGACGGCTGGGCCGGGTGGATCACCTCCGACCGCCCCCCGGCCGGTCAGGACGGCCCCGCCCTCGTGGCCCGGGTCGCCGAAGCCCTGCGCGTCTACCACGCCCGCGCCGGCGCCACCCCGCTCGTCGCCGGCATCGGACGCCCCTCCCCGGGGCCCGCGGGGCTGGCCACCAGCCTCGCGGAGGCCCGCCACGCCGCACTCGCCACCGCCCTCGCCGACGTCCCCGGCGGGGTCCAGCACGTCGACCGCCTCGGCGTCACCCAGGTCCTCATGGCCTCCTACACCTCACCGACCATGCGCGAGACCGCCGCCGGTCTCCTCACGCCCCTCCTGGAAGACCCCGCAGGCCCCGAGCTCCTGCGCACCCTGGAGGCGTACTTCGACTGCGGCTGCTCCGCCGCGGACACCGCACGCCGCCTCGGCCTCCACCGCAACACCGTCGCCCAGCGGCTGTCCCGCGCCTGCACCGTCCTCGGCGTCGGCCTCCACACGGCCGACGAGCGGCTCGCCCTACAGCTCGCCTGCCGCGCCCACCGGCTGGGCACCGGCCCCCGGCCGGCCCCCGCGCCCTCATCCGGATCCTGACCCGTGCCCGCGGCGCGGACCGGCGGGGGCGCGGGCCCACGCCCTCCCGTTCGGCGGAGCCGCCCCTCCCCGGTGCGGGCGGATCCGGGTCGGGGCACCGCCGCGCCGCCCACCGGCCCCTCGTCGGCGGGCGGCGCCGGGTCAGAAGGCGTAGCGGACACGCAGCCAGGGGGCCTCGGCCGCGATCAGCCCGCGGAGGGTCTCGATCGACGCGGCCTTCACGTCGTTGCGGTAGCGGACGTTGCGGTCGCCGTTCTGGGAGAGCTTGGCCTGCTGGATCCCGGGGCGCCACAGCACGTCCTCGGCGCGCGGGTGCCAGCCGAGGTTCACCTCGTGGAGGCGCTCGTTGTGGGTGAGGGTGATGACCTCGGCCCGCGCCTGCTCCTTCACGCGGCTCGGCAGCACGTCGTCCAGCTGCCGGAGCAGCTCGGACCAGGAGCGCTCCCAGCCGGGGCGGACGACCACGGGCGACAGGTTGAAGTGGACCTCGTACCCGGCGTCCAGGAAGTCCGCGGCCGCGGCGACGCGCCGCTCGACCGGGCTGGTGCGGATGTCGAGCGTCCTGGAGTCGGCGGCCGGCATCAGCGAGAACCTGATGCGCGTCCGGCCGCGCGGGTCGAGTTCCAGCAGGTCCGGGTTGACGAACTTGGTCGCGAAGGACGCCTTGGCCGTGGGCCAGTCCCGGAAGGCGCGGATCAGGTCTGCGGTGTTGTCGCAGATCAGGTCGTCCACCGAGCAGTCGCCGTTCTCCCCGATGTCGTAGACCCAGGCGTGCGGGTCGCACTGGTTGGGGGCGGGCTTCGCGCCCTGCGCGGCGACGTGGCGGGCGAGGTGCCGGACGACCTGCTCGACGTTGGTGAAGACGGTGATCGGGTTGGCGTACCCCTTGCGGCGCGGCACGTAGCAGTAGGCGCAGGCCATCGCGCACCCGTTGCTGAGGCCCGGGGCGATCCAGTCCGCGGACCTGCCGTTCGGGCGCGTCGTCAGGGAGGAGCGCTCGCCGAGCACGAGGGTGCGGCTCTTGATCCGGACCCACCTCTCGGCGTTGCCCTCGTCGCCGTGGAGTCCGGGGATGCGCCAGTGCGAGGCCGTCTCCACCACCCGGGCCCCGGGGAAGCGCGCGATGATCTGCCGGCCGCGCGGGGAGGCGGCCGCGGCGGGCTCCGCGTGGATCTCGTGCACGTCCAGCAGCCTGCGGGCCTCCGGCGAGTCCCGGAAGGCGCGGGTCCGCGCCGGGCCGCCGCCGGCCCGCACGAGATCGTCCACGGGGAACAGCCCCTCCTGGGCGCCGTCCGCGCCGGTGGACGGGTGCTGGGTGACCATGCCGGGGGCTCCGATGCCGAACGGGGACGTACAGGGGGGGCGCGCCCGCGGGGGGCGGACCGCTCGCGCCGAGGGGGACGGTCCGCCCTCCACTGTACGAAACGGGACACGCCGCCGTACGGGCCGCGGTACCCCGCCCGCCCCGGCCCGCGGCGGACGGGGCGGGGCGGAACGCGGGGACGCGCCGGGCGGCCGGAGGCCGGGTGCGGCACCGAAGAGCGGGCGCGGTGCGGCGGGGCGGGAGGCCGGGGAAGGGCGCGCCGGGAGGCGGGCGGGGCGGCGCGCCCGCCGGTCAGTCCTCGCCGTGGCCGAGGGGCGCCGGGCCGCCGCCCCCGCCGGCGAGGTGGCGCTCCAGCCAGTCGGCCGCGGTACGGCGGAAGAGGCGCCGGTTGTCGGCCCGCTGGAACTCGTGGCCCTCGTCGCGCAGGGTCAGCATCTCGGCGGGGACGCCCCGCTCCCGTGCCGCCCGCACGAACTGCTCCGACTCGCCGGGCGGCACGTTCGTGTCGTGCTCGCCGTGGACCGCCAGGACCGGCACGCGCAGGGCGTCCACCCGGTGCAGGGGCGACAACGACCGCAGCAGGTCGCGGTCGCGTTCGGGGTGGCCGTACTTGTGCGCCGCCGACTCGGCGATCCAGGGTTCCGTACCGGCGAAGAACGTCCGGAAGTCCGACATGCCGCACACGGCCACGCCGGTGCGAAACAGCTCCGGGTGCCACACCAGGCAGGCCATGACGAGGTAGCCGCCGTACGAGCGGCCCATCACCGCCAGCCGCGACGGGTCGGCGGGCCCCGCGAGCACGGCGTGCGCGGCGCAGTCGGCGACGTCCTCGATCGCGGCGAACCGGCCCGTGCCGAGGTCGGCGTCGACGAAGGACCGCCCGTGGCCCGACGAGCCGCGCACGTCCGGCGCGAAGACGTCGAGCCCGCGGCCCAGCAGCTCGTGGTAGAGCGGGTCGAGCACGGGCCGCTCCTGCTCCTCGGGCCCGCCGTGCAGGTGGATGACGCAGGGCGCGGGCCGGCTGGGGGCCCGGCCCGGCGCACGGTAGTACCAGCCGCTCAGCGGCGTCCCGTCACGCGCGGTGAACCGGTGCCGGACCGGCCGGGTGGGGCGGCGTCCGGGTGGCACCGCGTCCTCGTCACGGGAGGACCACGGTGTCATGAGCGGGGCGCCGGCCTCCGGCAACCACCAGATCCCGGGGCGCCGCCGGGAGCCGCTCAGGGCGATGGCCGCGCCGCCCGCACCGGCGGGCGCGATCCGGGTGACGACCTCGTGGGGCAGCGGCACCCCCCCGGCCCGCCGCCACCGCGGGCGCCGCGGCGGGCCCGGCCGCGGTGTCCGGGAGGGTCCGGAACTCCAGCTCGCTCATCCCGCCGTCGTTCCACGCCAGGAAGGCGCCCCGGCCCTCGTGGGCCACGGCGAGGAGCTCCAGGCCCGCCCCGTCGCGCTCGGCGGCCGCCGAAAGGCCCGTGATGCTCCCGTCAGGGGCCAGGTCCGCCCCCAGCAGGGCCGCGAACTCCCGCCCGGCGTCGCTGCGCAGCCAGAGCCGGCGCGCGTCCGGGGAGAAGGCGCCGACCCACGGATCGCCGTCGGCGACCGGTACGGCGGCCGCCGCCTCCAGGTCCGCCAGGCGCACCACGACGGCCTCCCGCCGGTTGCGGGGCCCTCGCCGCAGCACTGCCAGCCGGCCGTCGCGGCTCACGTCGCAGACGCGGAGCGTGGCGGCCGTCTGCTCGACGGCGACCAGCACGGGCGCCGCCACCCCGTCGGGATCGATGAGGTACGCCGCGAGTCCGTTGCCCGCCCGCACCGTGGGCGCGCCGGGGAGCGGCGGGCGGTGCGCCGCGGGCGGGGCGCCCGGGAGCCGCGCGCCGAAGGCGGCGGCCCCCAGGGCGCGGACGGCGGGGTCCACGTCGCCCCGGTGCGCGCCGCCCAGCAGGACGGCGTGGCCGTCGCGCTCGCTCCAGCCGGCCGGCGGCGCCACGGCGTGCGGCTCGCCCTCCCCGGCCGGTTCCCCGGCCGGCGCCGCGGTGACGGGCGCCGGACCGGTTCCGGCCGGGGAGGCGACGGTGACCGCGACGGCGGACCCGTCGTGGAGCCAGCACCCGAGGTAGGCGGAGGTACCGGGCTCCGCGCCCGCCAGGACGCGGCGTCCGGTGCCGTCGGGGCGCACGCACAGCACGCGCGAGTGCTCCCCGCCGCCCGGCCGGGTGGTGTAGGCGATCCACCGGCCGTCCGGGGACCACGACACCTCCGAGACGGGATCGGGGCCCGCGTCGAGGAGGTGCGCCTCCCCGCCGTCCACCGGGCCCGTCCACAGCTGCGGCACGCCGCCGCGGTCGCAGACGAACGCGATCCGCGCCCCGTAGGGGTCGGCCGACGGGTACCAGCAGCCGTGGGCGGTGAGCCGGACGGGCTCGTCGCGGGCGCCCTCGGCCGGCGCCAGGGGAACGGCCGAGGGCGCCGCGACCGGCGCCTCCCGGCCGTCCTCGCGGGGACCCGTCAGCTGATGCCGTGCTTCTGCAGCCATAGCTCCAGCAACGCTACCTGCCACAGACCGTTCGCCCCTCGCCTCGTACGGTGCTCGTCGGGTGCCGCGAGGAGCTCCGCCACGTACTCCTCCCGGAAGATGCCGCGGGCCCTGGCCTCGGGTGCGTTCAGCGCGTCGCGCACCCGGTCGAGCACCGGGCCCGCCATGTGCTTGATCGCGGGTACGGGGAAGTACCCCTTGGGCCGGTCCACCACCTCGGCGGGCAGCAGCTTGCGTCCGGCCTCCTTGAGCACGCCCTTGCCGTCGTGGGCGAGCTTCAGCTCGGGCGGGCAGGCCGCCGCCAGCTCGACCAGCTCGTGGTCGAGGAACGGCACCCGGGCCTCCAGGCCCCAGTCCATGGTCATGTTGTCGACGCGCTTGACGGGGTCGTCGACGAGCATGACGTGGGTGTCCAGCCGCAGGGCCGCGTCGAGGGCGGTCTCCGCCCCGGGACGGGCCATGTGCTCGTCCACGAACCGCCGCGACACGTCCTCGCCGGGCAGCAGGTGGGGCTGGACGATGCGGCCGAGGTCGGCGTGCGTGCGGTCGAAGTAGGCCTCCGCGTACGCCTCCGCCGCCCTCTCCCGCTCGGGCACGGCGAGGCGCGGGTACCAGTGGTAGCCGGCGAAGACCTCGTCCGCGCCCTGGCCGCTCTGCACCACCTTGACGTGCTCGGCGACCTGCCGCGACAGCAGGTGGAAGGCGATCACGTCATGGCTGACCATGGGTTCGGCCATCGCCGCGACGGCCGCGTCCAGCGCGCCCGACACCTCGGTGGACGGCACCATCAGCTCGTGGTGGTCGGTGCCGAACTGCTCGGCCATCAACCGGGAGTAGCGGAACTCGTCGCCCTCCTCGCCGCCGGCCGACTCGAAGCCGACGCTGAACGTCGCGAGGTCGCGCTGCCCCTCTTCGGCGAGGAGCGCCACCACCAGGCTGGAGTCCAGGCCGCCGGAGAGCAGCACGCCCACGGGGACGTCGGCGACCATGCGGCGCCGCACGGCGACGCGCAGCGCCTCCAGCACCGCGTCGCGCCACTCGTCGGCGCTCATCCCCTCGTGCTCCGGGCGGCGGGTGTACGACGGCTCCCAGTAGCGGTGGTCGCGGTGGGTGCCGTCCGGCTCGACCACGCGGACCGTGGCCGGGGGCAGCTTGGTCACGCCGGTGAGGATCGTGCGGGGCGCCGCGACGGTCGCGTGCCACGTCAGGTACTGGTGGAGGGCGACCGGGTCGATCGAGGTGTCCACCCCGCCGGCGGCCAGGAGGGCGGGCAGGGAGGAGGCGAACCGGAGCCGCCCGGGGGCGGCCGCCAGGTACAGGGGCTTGATCCCGAGCCGGTCGCGGCCGAGGACGAGCCGCCCCGTGCGGTGGTCGAGGAGCGCGAACGCGAACATCCCGTAGAACCGGTCGACGCACTCGGTGCCCCACTGGAGGTACGCCTTGATCAGCACCTCCGTGTCCGACGTGGACACGAAGCGGTGACCCAGGCGTCGCAGCTCCCGCCGCAGTTCCTGGTAGTTGTACAGGCAGCCGTTGAAGACACCGGTCACCAGGCCGTCGGGGCCGTCGGTCATGGGCTGGGCGCCGCGGTCGGACAGGTCGATGATCTTCAGCCGTCGGTGCCCGAGGGCGACGGGGCCCCGGGTCCACAGGCCCTCGCCGTCGGGGCCGCGGGGCGCCAGCCGGTCGTTCATGCGCCGTACCGCGTCCAGGTCCGGCCGTCCGCCGTCGAACCGTATCTCGCCGCTCAGGCCGCACATCGCGTCTCACCTCCCGCGCGGAGCGCCTCGTCCTCCTCGCCGCCGCGCGGCCGCGGGGCCCGGGCGTTCATGCGGCAGGCGAGTGTGGTGTCGCCGCACATGGGGTTCCTCCTTCGGTGTGTGTCCCGCACCGGACCGTCCGGACGGGTACGCGAGGGCGCCGTGCGCCCGGCCGCGGGTCAGCCCCCGATGGGCTCCACGGACCCGCGGCGCAGCCCGGCCGGGGGCCCCTGACGACCGTCTGGGCGAGATCGGCCCGGCCGCCCGGCCCGCGCGTCAGGGCGATCAGCTCGTCGACGCAGGCCAGCAGGTCCTCGCCGGCGGCGGTGCGGCGCAGCCGGTACGCGGCGCTGCCGTCGGCGATGGCCTTCTCGGTCAGCTCCCGCACGGTCGCCCAGTCGCCGCACTCCTCCAGCTCCGGGCGCAGCCGCGTCAGCATGGTCCGCACGACGCGGGCCGCGGGGGCCGGGCGGCGGGACACCGGGTCGACCAGGTCGCCCTCCAGGCCCGAGCGCGCCGCCCGCCAGGTGGCCGCGCGCAGCCACTCGTGCCGGCCGTCGCACTGCGGGGCCCCGCCGGCGGCGACGCGTGCGGTCGCCCGCATCACCAGCGCCCGGAAGATCGCCGCGATCAGGACGACCGTCTCGGCGCTCGGGGAGGAGTCGCAGACGCGCAGCTCCAGCGTGGGCTGGTGGTCGGAGGGGCGGAGATCGTAGTAGATCATCCCCGGGTCGGTGACCACGCCGGACGCGATCAGCTCGCTGACGGCGGTGTCGTACCCGGCGGCGTCGGGGAAGCACCCGGCGGGGCCGGCGGTGGGCCAGCGCTGCCACAGCATGGTGCGCCAGCTCGCGTAGCCGGTGTCCGCGCCCGCCCAGAAGGGCGAGCTGGCGGAGAGCGCCAGCAGCACCGGCACCCAGGGCGAGATCGTGCACATCGCCCGGACCGCGGTGTCGCGGTCGGGGACGTCGACGTGCACGTGGGTGCCGCAGATCAGCTGCTCGTCGGCGATGCGGCGGTACTCCGACACCATGTGCCGGTAGCGGCGGTCCGGCGTCACGCGGTCCGCCCCGCTGTCCGCGAGCGGTACGGTGCCCGCCGCCACCACCGCCAGGCCGTGGCCCGCGGCGCTGCCGCCGAGTCGTGCCCTCGACTGGATCAGATCGGCCCACAGGGCGTCCAGCGTGGTGTGGACGTCGCTGTTCGACTCGACGATCGACTGGAGGAGCTCCGTGGTGAAGCGCCCCTTCGGCAGGCCCTGGAGCACGTCTCCGGCCCGCGGGACCAGCTTCCCGGTCTCCACCTCGAGGACATGGAACTCCTCTTCCACTCCGACAGCCAGTGTCACCGTCACTCCTCAGGCCAGTGCGCGGCTCGACCGCGCTCGCACTGTCCGACTGCCCTGAAGATCGGACGACACGCCTGTGGCATACCATTTCACCTGCTGGAATACCTATTCCACGCAGTGGCGTGTACGTCCCCGGCGGGATCCCGGCCCTCAGGGGATCCATCGCCGCCCTCGCCGAGCACGCCCCGGCCCGCGCCCACCCCTCGACCGCTGCCGGGGCGAGGGGGTGAGCCGCCTCATCCCGTACGGAGCCCCGACCGGCTGCGACCGCGTGGCCGGGGTACGGGAGAACGGCGACCCGTGGCGTTCGGGCAAGGCCCGCCGCTCCGCCGGAGACATCCGGCTTCCGGCCGCACCCAACGGCACACCGCCGCGGGTCTCCGGCGTCGAGCCCGGCGCCGCCCCGACACCGCCGTCGCCCGCCTCCACGGCCCGCCCGCCCTGTGCAAAGCCGCGGCCGACGGCCCGCCTGCCCTGGCCGGCAAGGGCCGCATCGGTGCCGGGACCGGCATCCACGTCCCCGTCCGCCGTCCGGAGGGCCGGTCCGGGCGGGGCCCGCGCACGGACACACGAGCCGTCGACGGCTCGGTCGGAGGCATCCGCGCCCTCGGCGAACGCGCCGCCGCCGAACCCAGGCAGCGCCGGCGCACCCTGCAGCAGGTCACCATCAGCCCCAGCCGGACGGGCGGCATCGCCCGCGCCGCCCCCGTCCTCGACGGAATCTGGAAACGATCACCGCTGAGAGAACGTCAGCGGCCCGTTCGGCGCTGCTCGTCGAACCGGAGCAGCACCCGTACCGGACGCCGCGCTCCGGCCACAGCACCGAGCAGTGCGCCCCCCGGCGACACGCCCTTCCCCGCCGGACCGGACAGGCCAAGGGCCAGGACGAGGGTCCGGGCCACGGCAGGGACCACCCCAGCCGGCACGGCGGCGGTCACCAGCGCAAAAACGATCTCCACCGTCATCGCGTCCTCCTCCCACCGCGACTCATGTCCCGTGTCCATGCTGTGCGTCTCCCCTCGCGGTCGGGTCACCGCGCCGCGTCCGGGCGGGTACGGGAGGGACCGCTCGCCGCCGGATCCGGGGCGGGGGAACCGGGGGCCGCTCCCCGCGGTGCCGGGGGCGCGGCTCCGGCGCCGCGGGGCTGCGGGCGCGGGGCCGCGGTACCGGGCCGGGAGCGGGGGGCCGGGCCCGTGGGGTCGGGGGCCCGGGGCCGGAGGGCGGCGCGGGACCCGGCCGGGTGGGGCGGGTCCCCTGTCCCGCCGTCGCACGGGGCGGCAGACTGACGGGATGCGGGTGGTGATGATGACGGCGGGGTCGCGGGGCGACGTGGCCCCCTACACGGGTCTGGGTGCCGGTCTCGTACGGGCCGGGCACGAGGTGACGCTCGCCGCCCACGGGGTGTTCGAGCCGCTGATGGCCGGTTCGGGGGTGCGGTTCCACGCGCTGCCGGTCGATCCCCGGGCCGAGCTGCACTCCGCGCGCGGCCGGAAGCTGCACGACAGCAGGACCGGGGCCGGCAAGCTGGTGCGGCTGGCGTCCCTGGCCCGGGCGGCGGCCGACGACATGACGGCGTCCCTGGTGGAGGCCGCCCGGCAGGCCGACGTCCTGCTGGTCGGCGGCGCGCTGGGGCCGCTCGGGTACGCCATCGCCGAGGGCCTGTCGCTGCCCGGCCTGGGCCTGCACCTCCAGCCGCAGCACCCGACGCGGGAGTTCCCGGCGCCGGTCCTCGGGGTGCGGCCGATGGGCCCGGTGGGCAACCGGCTCAGCGGACTGGCCGTCACCGCCGCCGTCGGCCGGGTGGCCGCAGGGCCCGTACGGACCCTGCGGCGGCGGTACGGGCTCCGGGCGACCGGCCCCTTCGCGGCCCATCGGGCACGGGAGCGCCGGCTGTGGCCGGTGCTGCACGGGTTCAGCGGACTGGTGGTGCCGCGCCCGCGGGACTGGCGTCCCGGACTGGACGTGGCCGGCTACTGGTGGCCGCACGAGACCGGGCGGGGGCTCCCCGGCGAGTTGGAGGCGTTCCTCGCCGCCGGGCCCGCCCCGGTGTTCGTCGGGCTGGGCAGCGCCACCGTGCCGGACCCCGGGCGGGTCAGCCGGCAGACCGTGGCGGCCCTGCGCGCGGCGGGACTGCGCGGGGTCGTCCAGCGGGGCTGGGCGGGCCTGGCCGTCGAAGGCGACGACGTGATCGCCGTCGGCGAAGTGCCGCACTCCCTGCTCTTCCCCCGCATGGCCGCCGTCGTCCACCACGCGGGGGCGGGCACCACCGCGGCCGCCCTGCGGGCGGGGGTGCCCAGCGTGCCGGTGCCCGTGCAGTTCGACGCGGCCTTCTGGGCGTCCCGGCTCGTCGCGCTCGGCGCCGCGCCCGAGGCCGTCCCCCTGCGCCGCCTCACCGCCGGCGCCCTGGCCCGCGCCCTGCGCCGGGCGACGGCCGACCGCTCCCACGGCGTCCGCGCCCGGGCGCTGGCCACCCGCCTGGCCGAGGAGGACGGCATCGCGCCCGTCCTCGCGGCCCTCGACCGGCTGGCGCGCTGAACGCGGCGGGCGCCCCGGCCGCGAGGACGCCGTTCAGGCGCTGAACGCCGCCGGGCCGCCCTGCTCCCGGTCGTCCGCGCAGGCCGCCGCCGGCTCGTCCCGGGAGACGCCGGGCGCGGCCGCGGGGAAGAACGCCGGAGCCGGCGCCCGTCCGGTCCCGATCTCGCGCAGCGTCTCCGCCGAGACCTCCGCCGCCGCGACGTCCGCCCTGCTGCGCCCGCCGCGCGCCGAACCGCTCACCGCGCCGGCCGGTTCCTACCGCCCGGCCGCTCCGGACGCCGACGGCAGGCCGTCCCGGGTGCCGCGGCTGCGGCAGTACGTGTCGCGGACCGCCCGGTAGCCCGGTACGCGGACGGTCCCGAGCAGCCCCGCCCACCGTCCGGCGTTCGTCTCGATCCTCCGTGCGACGCGGTCGCGGGCCCGCTGGTCCGGGGCGCCGGCGAGCTGCCGGGCGTGCTCCCACGCCTGCTCGCGCCACGAGCGGAGGAGCTCGCCGGCGGTGCGGCCCGCGAGGGGGTTGCGGCGGTCGTCCGCCAGGGCGACGAGCGGATCGTAGTGGCGGGCGACGTCCTGGACGGCGGGCCCGTGGGCGCGGTCGAGGACCGCCTGGAAACGGTCGTAGTCGGGCTTGCGGGAGCCGCCGTCGGGCCGGGTGAGCCCCAGCGCGGCGATCACGTGGGGGAGGTCCCGCTGGATGTGGGCGTTCGCGCCGAGGAGCACGTCCTGGCCCGCGTTGACGTCGGACCTGCGTGCCGCGTCGAACGCGGCCCGCCACGCCTCCGGCACGGGGCGGCCCGCCCGATCGGCCTCGTAGGCGTCGAAGTACAGGCTCAGGAAACCGGTGTTGAGGTCACCCGCGAGCCAGGACGGCTCCTCGAAGCCCCCGCTGCCGGCGACCGCCGCCTCCAGCGACTCCTGGAGCCGGACGTAGATCGCCGGGAAGGGCGCGCGGTGGTCGCAGCGCAACTCGTCGCGGACGGCCTCCAGGGCGCGGCGCGCCTCCCGTACGCATTCGGGAGCCGGCCCCCGGCAGGCCGGGGGCCGGCTCCCGGCGGCCGGTGCGGAGGCGGCGGCCATGCCGCCCGGCAGGGTGAGGGCCGCCGCCGTCACGGCGGCGGTCAGGGCGCGGACTCCGCGCGGCCAGCGGGCCATGGGCCGTCTCCTCGTCTCCCCGGTGGTCCCGCTGCTGAACGAGGCGGGACGAAGGGCGGTTACGGGCACCGGCGCCTTCCGCGCGCAGGCGGTCGAGGGCCTTCCGCGGTTCCTCGCGTTCGGCGTTCCCGCCGGACTTCCCGGCGGCGAGGGCCCGGACGCCCCCTGCTCCGGTGGGAGCGTGGATCCGCCGGTCCAGCACCTGCCCTTCGGTGGATGCGCGCGGGTATCCCACGAGGCCGCCGGTCCGTACGGCCAGAGCAGGTGGGAGAAGGCCGGCGGTGCCGTCGTCCCGAGGTGGCTGCATCCGCCGGATCGCACGGGAAAGAGTGCCCCTCAAGCTCTTGAGCCCACCGACTCCCCGACACCGTTTTATGGGCGCGATCCGGTTTGTGGGCGCGATCCGGTGCCGATCCGGCTCCGCGCCCCCGCTTACCGGTCCTGCGCATCGATCGGCCGATCGATGAACGACGCCGACGGGCCCCGCCTCGTAGGCGCCGGTCACCAGCTGCGCGCGGTCCCGCGCACGCAGCTTGCCCAGCAGCCGGCCGACGCGGGCCTTGACGGCGCCGTTGCCGGGGTGGAGGTACTCGGAGATGCCGGCATGGGAAAGGCCACGCGCCGCGAGCACAAGGACCTCACGCTCGCGCTCCGTGAGCTGCCCGCGGACCTGCGCCCGGGTGGTGCTCGATCGCCCGGCCGGTCCACCCGTGCGCGTCCGTCTCGGCTCCAGGCGCCCGTCCCCGCCGGGCGACGGGCCCCACCGCCCCGCCCGACGGCCCGGACCGGCCCCGGGGAGACCGGCCGTACCGCGTGCAGGGCTTGAGCGGCGCGGCCAGCGCGGTCCCGTCGCGCCGCGTTCGCCGGACACGGGCCCGTGCCCGTCCCCCGGCAGCGTCCGGTGTTCAGCCGGCTCACCCGGGTCCGGCGAGGGACGGCCCACGATCGTCGATCGCCCCCGCGAGGCTTCGCCCACCACAGCCGTTCGCCCCCGCGTCCGCCCACACGGGTGGCTTCCCCGCAGGGCCGCCGCCGTTTGCGGCCGGTGACGGCCTTCCCATCGGCGCCCCCGGCTCCGCTGGAGCGGAACGTGACTTCCGGGGCGTTCCCCCGGATGTTCGGCCGGGGCGGCCGGCGGCTCGATCGAGCCCGGCCCGAGGGGGTCGACCTCGGCCGGGAGGCAGGGCCCGTCCCTCCGGGCTCCTGCCGGGGAAGGGGCCGGGCGGGCCCTGCGGACCAGGCGTCACCGGCCGGCCGGGAACCGTCGTCCGCCTCCGCTCTGCGGACCGGCGCCCGGGTGACCGGCCACCAGACGACGTGGTGTCCGGCTCGGAACCGGCACGGCCGCCCGGCCTGTGGGCGTCGGAGCGTCACCGGCGGTCCGCCGGTCGGGGCGGCGTCAGCGGCCGGGGGATCCCTCCTTGGGCCGGTCCGCGTCCCCGGGGTCCCCCTCCGGTCCTTCCGCCGGGTCCTCCGGGTGGACGCCGGGGCGGCCGGCGGGGTGGGCGAGCGGCGTCGGGGAGAGGGCCGCGCTCTCCTCCCCCGCCTCCAGCAGGGTGTCCGCGGCGCCCACGATCAACGGATCCGGTTCGCCGATGACCTGCTCGTCCTTGCGGTCGTAGTCGAAGCGCCACAGCAGACTGCGCATCGCCTCCAGGCGGCCGCGCCGCTTGTCGTTGCTCTTGACGACCGTCCAGGGGGCGTAGGGCGTGTCGGTGGCGCGGAACATCTCGACCTTGGCGGTGGTGTAGTCGTCCCACCGGTCCAGCGACTCGAGGTCGACGGGCGAGAGCTTCCACTGCCGCACCGGGTCCACCTGCCGGATCGCGAACCGCGTCCGCTGCTCGGCCCGGGAGACGGAGAACCAGAACTTCACGAGGAGGACGCCGTCCTCGACGAGCATCCGCTCGAAGAGCGGGCACTGCCTCAGGAAGAGCCCGTACTGCTCATCGGTGCAGAAGCCCATGACGCGCTCGACGCCGGCCCGGTTGTACCAGGACCGGTCGAAGAAGACGATCTCACCGGCCGACGGGAGGTGCGCCACGTACCGCTGGAAGTACCACTGGGTGGCCTCCTTCTCGGTGGGCTTGTCCAGGGCGACCACGCGGGCGCCCCGGGGGTTGAGCCGCTCGGTGAACCGCTGGATGGTCCCGCCCTTGCCGGCCGCGTCGCGCCCTTCGCAGAGGACCACGAGGCGCTGGCCGGTGTCCTTCACCCACCGCTGGAGCTTCAGCATCTCGATCTGCAGCACGCGCTTGCGCCGCTCGTAGTCGCCGCGCCGGATCTTCGCCGCGTACGGGTAGTTCTCCCGCCAGGTCTCGATGGCCGCGCCGGACCCGTCCAGCAGCACGGGCTGCTCGGGCCTGCTGCTGTCGACGGTCAGCCCGTCGAGCAGTTCCCTGGACCGCTCCCGGCCCTCCTCGCTGTCGTCCACGCTTTCCGCCTTCCCCGGATCGCGGTCTTCTCCCCCGGCAGGGCGTGCCGATGTGCGAAATCGGGGGGTCGGGTGGTGCCGGCGCTCCGCGCAGGTCCCGCTCCGGTCGCCCTGCCCGGGGCGCGGAGCGGGCGTGTGGCGCCCCTGCGGCGCGAGGGGTCTCCTCCGGGTCGCGTGTGCCGCGGTGCCACGCCCGTACGGCGGTGGCACCGCGGCTAGTGGGCCGGCTGGGGGTGGTAGTGGTGACCACCGACCTGGGGCTGCGGGCTCAGGGCGATCAGCCGCCCGAGGTCCCGCTGTATGCGTTCGGCCTCACCGCGCACCGCCTGGGGGACGTCGCCTCTCTCCTCGACGAGCCGGCTGTAGATCGGGGTCTCCTGGAACACAGGCTGACTCTGCTTTCTGTAGGGCTTCTCCTGTCGCCGCGGACGGGGCCCGCCCACGGCGTGTCTCACGGCAGCTTAGAGGGAAGCCGTGACAGCGGGTCACGGAACGAGAGGTAATGCACACCGGCCGGTGCCCGGCGCCCCGTACGAACCGGACCGGGACCGCCCGGACCGGACGGGCGGGAGGGCGGTATTCGGCCACCATATGACCGGGATCCTCCGCATGGGCGCTGCCGTGCGGCCCGGTGGGGGCGCTTCCGGGGCCGTGACGGGGGCGGCCGGGGGCGTGACGGAGAGTATCGGACATGCTACGCCCACGCGGTCAGGGCGGTGCCTCAGCGGCCGGGAAGGGAGCCGGCCGTGCGGGGCGGCGGTCGGCCCCCGCCGCTCACGCCGCCGGTCGCGGGTCCCCTTCCCCGCACGGGGCGCCCCGGCCGCCGGGACCGGCGCGGTGCGCTCCCCGGTGGTTCCCTGCCGGAGCGGCGGCCCTCCGCCGGACCCGGACCGGCCGGAGCGGCGGCCGGTCCGGGTCGGCGCCTAACGGGAGCGGACCGACTCCAGGCCGCGGGCGATCCTGGGGCCCAGTCGGCGCTTGAGCCCGCGCAGCGGCCCCAGCCGGTGGGCCGTCCGGTCGATCCGGTAGTACAGCCGCGGCGGTACGTGCGGCAGGAGGGGGAGTGCCGCTGGCCGAGGAGGGCGAACATCTCGCGCGGCTCCAGGCGGGCGTACCGGGGCAGGTTCTCGTACCAGCGCGCGCTGTAGCGGGCCGCGCTCTGCAGGGGCAGCAGGGCGGTGGTGCGCTCGCGTTCGTAGCGGGTGAGCGCGTGGCGCAGGGTGGGGGCTGCGCGCAGCGCGTCGGCGAGCGCCATGGCGTCCTCGAGGGCGAGGGTGGTGCCGGCGCCGACGGAGTAGTGGGTGGTGTGGGCGGCGTCGCCGACGAGGACCAGGTTGCCGCGGAACCACGTGCGGTTGGTCAGGGTGCGGAACGACAGCCACGGGGCGCGGCCGTCGCCCCGCGGCCGGCCGGTGAGCCGGTGGCCGGCCAGGGGCTTCGCGAAGAGGTCCTCCAGGGCGCCCAGGCACTCGGGGTGGTCCATCCGGTCGAGGCCCAGGGCCCGCCAGGTGTCGGGCGAGCACTCGACGACGCAGGTGCCGCGGTCCCGGGCGTAGGGGTAGGCGTAGCACCAGATCCAGCCGTGGGGGGTCTCGGTGAAGGCGAAGGTGAAGGTCGCGAAGGCCCGGGTCGTACCGAGCCACAGGTACTTGTTGCGGCCGGTCGCGGCGCGGGTGCCGAAGTGGTCGGCGTGGCGGTCGCGCAGGGCGCTGTGGACGCCGTCGCCGGCGACGACCAGGTCCGCGCCGGGCAATTCGTCGGCGGCGCCGACCTCGTGGCCGAAACGGAGGCGCACGCCCAGTTCCGCGGCCCGGCGGGCGAGGACGTCGAGCAGGCGGTGGCGGCCGATGCCGAAGCCGTCATCGCCGGGGCGGGTCGTCGTCGTCCCGCGGATGTGGGCGGTGCCGCCGCTCCAGCCGACCGAGTTCCCGCCCACGGCCTGCGCGGACGGGGGTCGTAGGCGTAGAGCCTCTCCAGCAGGCCGCCCCAGTACGTGACGCCCCAGCCGTACGTGGAACCGGCCGGGTCACGCTCGCAGACGGTGACGTCGTGGCCCGGGTCCTGCCGCTTGAGCAGGATGGACAGGTAGAGCCCGGCGGGCCCGCCGCCGACGCAGACGACCTTCACGTGGGTACTCCCCTGCCTTCGCGGCACATGCGTTCTGCGGCGAAAAGTAACATTCACCCCCTTTGGGAGGTGAGGGGACACGACGGTCCGGCGCCATGCCGACCGGGCGGGGTGCGGGTGCCGGGAGCCCTGGGCGCGGCGGCGGCCGGGCGGCACGGCGGCCCTCCGCGCGGGCGCGCCGGGCACCGGGTCCCGGGGCCCGCGGGCGGCCCCGGCGAAGGCGGCCGGCACCCGTCGGGGCCGCCCGCGGGCCCCGCAGCCGGTGGAGGGGTCGGCGCGCGTCGGCCGGGCGCGGGCGCGTCACCCGGTGCGCACGCTCCGGGCCGGGGCGACGGTGAAGTCGAAGTCCCGCAGCGAGCACGCGGCCAGGGGGCGCAGGCCCGCCAGGTAGCCGAGCGGGGCGCCCGGGGCGGTGTGCAGGCGGGTGCGGGTGACCCAGGGCGTCCCGGTCAGGCGGAGCGGCACCTCGCAGGGCTCCCCCCGGCCGTCCGGGGCGGGCTGGAACAGACGGGCCCGCAGCGTGAGTCCGGCGGGGAGGCGCAGGAGCGGGCGGTGCACCGCGCTCACCGGCGGGGCCGGCCGGGAGCGCGGCGGGGACACGTCCGCGCGCATCGCGGTGCCCAGCAGCCCCGGGGCCTGCCGGGTGAAGGCGAACACCGCCGGGTCCTTGGGGATGCCCCACAGGACCCTGCCGCCCACCAGGGACCGGGGGTCGTCCACCCACGCCTCCACCGCGCAGGCGCCGGGGGACCCGCCGCACCGTACGGCCAGGGCGACCAGCAACTCGCGGTAGGCCAGCGTGCCGCCCGGCCGGTAGTCGACCCAGAACGTCACCACCGCGCGCCACCGTCCGAACCGCAGCGCGTCCACCCCGGCCGGCAGGGGCCAGTGCGGGAGGCGGCGTCCGGGCACCCGCCACAGGGCGGCGTGCAGGGTTCCGTGCAGGCGCCAGGGAGGGGGCGGGTGGCTCTCCGTCATGCGGTGCGCCTTCCCGCCCGCGCACGGGCCCACCCCTTCTCCCTTCCGCTCCCCCTCCTTCCAGGGAGGGGATTCCGCCGGGGAGGCGCGCAAGGGGAGGGCGCCGGAACCGGCGGGCGGTTCCGGGAGGGGGGCGGGGCGGATCCCGCGCCGCGGGATCGCGATGGAGGACGTCCGCGGCGCACCGGACCCACCGGGCCGGCGGCCGGTCTTCGCCGCCGGCCGTCGCCGCCGGCCGACCGGTACGGCGCACGCCGTCCGCCGGCCGTCCGCCGCGCGTTCAGCCGGCCGCCCGGCGGGCGGCGCGGGCCGCGCGGCGGTGCAGCGCGCGCCGCTCCTCCTCGCCGGTGCCGCCCCACACCCCGAAGTCCTGGCCGGCGTCCAACGCCCACCGGAGGCACGGCTCGCGCACGGGACAGCCCGCGCAGATCCGCTTCGCCTCCTCCGCCTGCATCAGGGCCGGGCCGCTGGTGCCCACGGGGAAGAACAGGTCCGGGTCCTCGTCGCGGCACGCGGCCGACTGTCGCCAGTCCTCCACGGAAGTCTCCTTCGCTCGTCGGTGAGTACAACGGTCCTCCGGCTGCGCACGACCGCGTACCTGATGCGACTGACCGTCACCACGGCATTGAAACGGTTCCAGCCGCTCCGCATGGCGAAAATGCCCAAAAAGTCACGCGGCGGCCGCTTGTGCGGGAGAAAGTCCGCCCCAGGCCGGGGGTTTGGAAGTGCCGGGACGGTAAAAGCGCTGAGGCGAGGCAAACATCCGCACACGACGGTAGGAGACTCCATGGGCATCATCGCGTGGATCCTCATCGGCCTGCTCGCCGGCATGATCGCCAAGGCCCTGATGCCGGGGCGCGACCCCGGCGGCGCCATCATCACGATGCTCATCGGCATAGCCGGCGGGCTCCTCGGCGGGTGGCTGGGCAAGGTCCTCTTCGGGGTCGACTCCATCGACGGCTTCTTCGACCTCTCCACCTGGGTCGCCGCGATCATCGGCTCGGTGATCCTGCTCGCCCTGTACCGGCTCTTCACCGGCGCCGGCCGGACGCGCCGGCACGCCTGACCCGTACGGCGGCGGCTCCCCACCGGGGCGCCGCCGCCTTCCGGTCCCCGACGTTTGGGTCCCCGAGAGGCGGCAATCCGGAGGCGGTCATGGCCAACACACCCGAAACCCTGCGGCTCGCCTGCGAGCAACTCGCCCAGCTCACCGGGCGGGAACCCGAGTCCGTGTCGTCCTTCCACCGTACGGACGACGGCTGGCGGTTGACCGTCGAGGTCGTCGAACTGTCCCGGATCCCCGACACGACGAGCCTGCTCGCCTCGTACGAGGTGGAACTCGACCAGGACGGCGGGCTCACCGGTTACCGACGCGTCCGCCGCTACGAGCGCGGCCGGGCCGACGGCCAGGCCCGCTGATCCGAGCGGACGCCGCCGCCCCGCGCCGGGCGGCCCCGGGCCCCTTGCAGAGCACGGACCGACAACGATCACCCGACCGCTGACACCTGGTCAGAAAGGCGGAAAGACATGACGGTTGACACTCGAACGACCCCGGGCGGCTCCGGCGGCAGCAGCGGCCTGTACGACATCCTGGAACTCGTCCTCGACCGCGGACTGGTCATCGACGCGTTCGTGCGCGTCTCGCTCGTCGGCATCGAGATCCTCAAGGTCGACGTACGGGTCGTCGTCGCCAGCGTCGACACGTACCTGCGCTTCGCCGAGGCGTGCAACCGCCTCGACCTGGAGACCGGCCGCAAGGCGCCGGCGCAGCTCACGGACGTCGTCGACGACATGACCAAGTCCGGTGCCCGCGGCAAGACCAAGGGCGCGCTGCAGGGCGCGGCGCAGACGGTGTCCGAGACCCTCGGCCGGTCGACGTCCCGGCAGGAGAAGAAGGAGGAGCAGGAGAAGTGAGCACCTACGTCTACGGCATCACCCGCAGCTCGCACCCCGCGCTCCCGGAGAAGGTGGACGGCGTGGGCGACCCGCCGCGCCCCGTGCGGGTCCTCACCCACGGCGGGGTCGCCGCGCTGGTGAGCGACGCGCCCGAGAACCTGCGGCCGAAGCGGCGGGACCTCCTCGCCCACCAGAACGTGCTCGGCGCGGCGGGCGCGGACGGCACGGTCCTCCCGCTGCGGTTCGGCGGGGTCTCCCCCGACGACGACGCCGTCCTGGCCGTCCTGCGGGAGCGGGAGGAACACTACCTGGAGCGGCTCCAGAGCCTCGACGGCAAGGTCGAGTACAACGTGAAGGCCGTCCACGACGAGGAGGCCGTGCTGCACCAGGTCCTCGCCGACAACCCCGAACTGCGGGCGCTGAGCCAGGAGCAGCGGGCGGCGGGCGGCGGCACCTACGAGCAGAAGCTCGCCCTCGGCGAGCGCGTGGCGGCGGCCGTGAAGCACCGGGAGGCGCGCGACGCGGTCCTCGTGCAGGAGGCCCTGGAGAAGGCCGCGGCGGAGTGCCGGCCCGGCCCGGAGGGCACCGGGAGGCTGGCGAACCTGTCCTTCCTCGTCGAGCGGGACCGGGCCGGCGCGTTCGCGGACGCGGCCGACGCCCTGGGCAAGGAGCACGGGCACCTGGTGCTGCAGGTGACCGGGCCGCTCCCCCCGTACAGCTTCGTGGAGTAGGCCGTGGGCCTGCTCGGAGAGATCCTCCTGCTGCCCGCCGCGCCCCTGCGCGGTACCGCCTGGGTGCTGCGGCGGGTGGTCGAGGAGGCGGAGCGGCAGTACTACGACCCGGCCGCCGTCCGCCGCGAGCTCGCCCGCCTCACCGAGCGGCTGGAGGCCGGGGAGATCGACGAGGAGACGTTCGACCGGCTGGAGGACCAACTCCTCGACCGACTGGAGAAAGGGGCCGACCGCCCATGACGACACCCGGACGCCCGCCCTCCCCGTTCGCGTCCGACGGCGGGGGCGCGAACCTCGCGGACATCCTGGAGCGCGTCCTCGACAAGGGCGTCGTCATCGCGGGCGACATCCGCATCAACCTGCTCGACATCGAGTTGCTGACCATCAAGCTGCGGCTCGTCGTCGCCTCGGTGGAACGCGCCCAGGAGATGGGCATCGACTGGTGGCGCCACGATCCGGCGCTCTCCTCGCACGCCCGCCGCGACGCATTGGCGAACGAGAACGAGGAACTGCGGCGGCGCCTGGCCGAACTGGAGGAGCGTACGGCATGACCACTCCCACCCCGCCCCTGCGGTACGTGTACGCCGTGTGCCGGCCCTTCGACGGCGTCCTCCCGGAGGGCGCCGCCGGTATCACCGGCGAGCCGCCCCGGCTGCTCCACCACGGGGACCTGGTCGCCGTGGTGGACGCGGTGCCCGCCGAGGAGTTCGAGGAGGGGCCGCTGCGCGCCCGGTTGGAGGACCTGGACTGGCTGGCCGCCACCGCCCGCCGCCACGACGCCGTCCTGGCGGCCCTCACCGCGGTCACCTCGCCCCTGCCGCTGCGGCTCGCCACGGTGTGCCGCGACGACAGCGGGGTGCGGCGGCTGCTGGACGAGGGGCGCGACCGGTTCACCCGGGCGCTGGAGCGGCTCGACGGGAGGGTCGAGTGGGGCGTGAAGGTCTACGCGCGGACGTCGTCCGCCCCCCGGCCCACCACCCCCGGGAAGCTCCGTCCGGAGCGGTCGGCGGGCGGGAGTACCTGCGCCGACGGCTGCGGGAGCGCAGCGGCCGGGAGGAGGGCCGGCGGCGCGCCGAGGAGACGGGCCGCACCCTGCACGGGCGGCTCTCCGCGCACGCCGAGGCGGCCGTCCTCCACCCGCCGCAGGACCCGCGGCTCACCGGTGACGCCGACGGGGTCAACGTCCTGAACGCCGCCTACCTCGTCACCCGCGAGCAGGCCGAGGGCTTCGTGGCCCTCGTGGGCCGCGCGGACGGGCAGGAGGGCGTGCGGGTCGAGCTGACCGGGCCGTGGGCGCCGTACTCGTTCGCCGGGATCGCGGAGGAGGAGGAAGCGGCGTGAGCGTGGAGCACCGCAGGGTCGCCCTCGTCGACCTGCTGGACCGGCTGCTCGCCGGCGGGGTCGTCCTCACCGGTGACCTGACGCTCAGCATCGCCGACGTGGATCTCGTGCGGGTCGACCTGAAGGCGCTGATCAGCTCGGTCGGCGACGGGATGCCGACGCCGTGGGGACGGTCCGGGTGAGCGGGCCGCGCCGCCGGGTGGAGCTCGACCCCGACTCCGTCGAACGGGACCTCGCCCGTCTCGTCCTCACCGTGGTCGAACTGCTGCGCCAGCTGATGGAACGCCAGGCGCTGCGCCGGGTGGAGGACGGGGACCTGACGGAGGACCAGGAGGAGCGCATCGGCATGACGCTGATGCTGCTGGAGGACCGCATGGAGGTCCTGCGGACCCGGTTCGGACTGGAACCGGAGGACCTGAACATCGATCTGGGGCCGCTCGGCCCGCTGCTGTGAGACGGGGCGGCGGACCGGAACGGCCGGAGCCGCAGACCGCCCCCGGGGCGCCCGGGGGCGGTAGGGGACCGTACGGAGGAGACGACTGATGGACCATTCCCGGGTACCGGTCCTCGAGGCCCTGGAGGAGTTCAGGCGGCGCGGGGACGTGGTGTACGGACCTCCGGGGCATAAGCAGGGGCCCGGGGTCGACCCCAGGGTGCTGGAGGTCCTCGGGGAGGACCTGTTCCGGGCCGACGTGCTGTCGCTGAACGGCCTGGACGACCGCCGCGAGTCGCGGGGGGTGCTCGCCCGGGCCCAGGAGCTGATGGCGGACGCGGTCGGGGCGGACCACGCCTTCTTCTCCACCTGCGGCAGCTCCCTGTCGGTGAAGACCGCGATGCTGGCGGTGGCCGGTCCCGGTGAGAAGCTGCTGGTCTCCCGCAACGCCCACAAGTCGGTGATCTCGGCCGTGATCGTCAACGGCGTCGAGCCGGTGTGGGTCCACCCGAAGTGGGACGCCGGGCGCCACCTGGCGCACCCGCCGGAGCCGGACGACGTGCGCCGCTCCCTGCGGGCCCACCCGGACGCGAAGGGCATGCTGCTGATCACCCCCACCGACTGGGGGTCGTGCGCGGACGTCCGCGGCGCCGCCGAGGCCTGCCACGCGCACGACGTACCGCTCATCGTCGACGAGGCGTGGGGCGCCCACCTGCCGTTCCACCCGGAGCTGCCGGTGTGGGGCATGGACGCCGGGGCCGACCTGGTCGTGACCAGCGTGCACAAGATGGGCGGGGCGGTCGAGCAGAGCTCCGTCTTCCACCTCCGGGGCGACCGGGTGTCCCCCGAGGTGCTCCGGCAGCGGGAGGACCTGCTGGGGACGACGAGTTCGTCGTCCCTGGTGTACGCCACGCTCGACGGGTGGCGGCGCCAGATGGTCGAGCAGGGGCGCGAGCTGCTGGAGACCGCGCTGCGCCGGGCCGGCCGCGTGCGCGAGGTGGTCGCGGGCCTGCCGGGGCTGCGGCTCATGGACGACGCCGTCGTCCGGGAGGGCCTCGCGGCGGAGATCGACCCGTTGAAGATCACCATCGACGTGCGGGAGCTGGGCGTCAGCGGCATGCAGGCCGCCGAGTGGCTGCGGACGGAGCGCCGCGTCGACGTCGGCGCCGCCGACACGTTCCGGATCAGCGCGACCCTCACGCACGGCGACGACGACCGGACCGAGAACGTCCTGTGCGGCGCCCTGCGCGCGCTGGTCGAGGGAGCCGACTCCATCGAGCGGCCGCGGCCGGTGCGGCTTCCCGAGCCGGGCGCGCTGGAACTGGAGCAGGCGGTGCTGCCCCGCACCGCGTTCTTCGGTGAGGCGGAGCACGTGCCGGCGGAGAAGGCCGCGGGCCGGATCGCCGCGGAGACGATCAGCCCCTACCCGCCGGGCGTCCCGGCCGTCGCGCCCGGCGAGGTCATCACCCGGGAGGTGGTGGACTACCTGCGCAGCGGGGTCGCCGCGGGGATGCTGGTGCCCGACGCGGCCGACGGGTCGCTGGAGACGTTCCGGGTCCTCGCCGAGTGAGACCCGCCGGTCCGCGGGCCGGCCCCGTCACCGCGGTCGTGGTGGCGGGGCCGGCCCGTGTGCGCGCCGCCGTACCGGCCCCGGCCCCGCGGGCCGGAGGTCCCCGGACCGCGGGGCTCCGGCCCCGCGGGCTCCGCGGGGCCGTTCCGTGCCCGGGCCGCTAGGACCCGCGGCCGCCGCCCGCGCCGTCCGGGTCCTCACCGCCGTCCGGGCCTTCGCCGCCGTCGGGGTCCTCGCCGCCCTCCGGACGGTCCGCCTCCACTCCGGCGAGCGGTTCGCCGCCGGCGGTGCCCTCGCCGGGCCGGTACCCCTCGGCGGTGCTCGCCGTGCCGGGCACGTCGCGGCGGTGCGCCGTGTCCTCGGCGCCCGAGCCGGCACCGGGCGCCTCGCGGCTCCGCTCGCGGGCCCGGTCGCGCGGGGTCTCGTCGTTCATGCTGCCTCCCAGGTCGGCGTGGGGACCACCGGGTACCCGGCGGACACGGGGCGTACCGTCCGCGGGCGGGGCGACACACCGGGCCGGGCGGCCGGACGGGTACGGGGAGGGAGCCTCCTCCCGGCCTACGCTCGGCGCCATGACCTGGCTCCGCTCCCTGAAGGCGACCGCCCGCTCGGGTCTCGCGGTGCAGCGGCGGCGGCTGGAGCCCCTCGCCGCGCTGCGTGCGGCGGCCGGGCTGGCGCTGGTGGTGCTGGTGAGCGCCGCCGTGGGCGGGCCGGCGACGGCGGCCAGTTCGGCGTTCGGCGCGTTCCAGGCGGCCATGGCCACGTTCCAGCGCAGTTGGCGGCCGCGGCCGACCCTGGCGCTGGCGTCCGGGCTGAGCCTGGCGGTGTCCACGTTCCTGGGGTACGTCTGTGCCGGGCACCCGGCGGCGTTCCTCGCGCTGCTGGCCGTGTGGACGTTCGTCTCCGGACTGGCGTGGACGGAGGGGCCGACGGTGGGGCTGATCGCCTCGTCCAACGTGGCGATGATGCTGGTCACGGTCACCCTGCCCACGTCCGTCGGGGACGCCGCCGTGCACGCGGCGGTGATCGCCGCGGGCGGGGTGGTCCAGGCAGGGCTGGTCGTGCTGTTGCCGGTGCGCGGCTGGGGTCCGCAGCGGGACGCGCTCGCCGACGCGCTGGCGGGCGTGGCGGACTACGCGCGGCGGTTGCGCCACGACCCGTACGCCCCGTTCGACCCGGCCCCCCTGATGACGGCCCGCAGCGCCGCCGCCGTCACCCCCGGCAGGCCCGGCGCCGTCCCGGCGAGCTGCACGGCGCCCGGGGACCGGCCGAGCGGATCCGCCCCGTCCTCGCGTCACTGGCCGACCCGGTCGTGGGCGTACCGGCGCGGGGGCCCGGCCGCGACCGCGTGCGGGAACTGCTGGGCGCGGCCGGGGAGGTGCTGGACGCGGCCGCCCGGGCGGTCCGGCGCGGCAGTCCTCCCGACGTGCCGTCCGGCGCCCTCGCCGCGCTGCGCGCGCCGGACACTCCCGCCGTGCTGGGGACGGCACCCGCCCGGCGGGCCGCCGACCGGCTCGCCGGGCTCCTGGAGGAGGTGGTGGAGGCCGCGGCGCCCGGCGGCCGGCGGGCGGACCCGGAGGAGCTCCGCGTGCGCCCGGGTCTGCTGAGCCTGGTCCCGGTCGCCGTGCGGGACGTCCGGGCGGAGGTGCGGCACCGGGACTCGCCGTACCTGCGGCACGCGGTCCGGGTGACGGCGGTGACCACGGCCGGGTACCTCCTCGGGTCGGCGCTTCCCCTGGGGCACGGCTACTGGGCCCCGCTCACCGCCGTCATGTCGATGCGGCCCGACTTCGGCCAGACGTACGCGCGGTCGGTGGCGCGCCTCGCCGGGACGCTGGTGGGGGTCGCGCTGGCGACGGGTGTGGTGCGGCTGGCGGACCCGGGCGTGTACGCGTCGGCGGCGCTCGCCGTCGCCGCCGCCTTCGCGACGTACCTGCTGCTGCGGACCGGGTACACCGCCATGCAGGTCTCCCTCTGCGCGTACGTCGTGTTCCTGCTGGGCATGGCGGGCGCGCAGTGGACCCAGACCGTGCGCGAGCGGGTGGTGCTGACCCTGCTGGGCGGGGCCCTCGCGATGCTGGCCTACGCCGTGTACCCGGCGTGGGAGACGCCGCGGCTGCGTTCCCGGCTGGCCGACTGGCTGGCGGCCTCGGTCCGGTACGCCGCCGAGGTGCTGGAGCGGTACGCACGGCCGGACCGGCCCGCGGCGGGCGCCGTGCGGGAGGCGCTGCTGGAGGCCCGCGCCGCCCGGATCGCCTGGCGGGAGGCCGTGGACCGGGCCGCGCACGAGCCGGTGCGGCACCGGGGGCCGTCGGAGGCGGCCACCGACGCGGCGGGGCGGGCGATCGGCCGGCTCTCGCGGGCGGCGATGGTGCTGGAGGCGCACCCGCCGCACCGCTCGGCCGCGCCGTCCCCGGGCGCCGCGGCGCTGGTGGAGGCGCTGCGCGGGGCGGCGGAACGGGGCGCGGCGGACGTACGGGAGGGGCGGGTGCCGCGCTGGGAGGGGGTCCGGGCGGCGCTCGGCGCGGCGGAGGGGTCCGCCGACCCGGTGGTACGGGCGGCCGCGCGTCGGCTGCTGGAGGCCCTGGAGGAGCTGTCGGAGGCGCTGGACGCGCGGTGACCGCCGGGCGCGGGGGTCCCCCCGGGCCCCGGCAGCGCTTGCCGGGTCCGTCTTCCCGTACGAGGGTGATGGCGATGGGCACGCCGCTGCGAACGTTCACCGAGAGCCCGGAGGACCCCTTCTCCCTCCACCGGGCGGCGACGGCCGTCCTCGACGAGCGGGGCACGGTCGTCGGCTGGAGCGCGCTCGCCGAGGACCTGCTCGGTTACCGGCCCGAGGAGGTCATCGGCCGCCGCGCGCTGGACGTGCTGATCGGCCCGGAGGACCGGGACGCCGCCGCGGGGGTGGTCACGACGTGCGTCGGGGCGGGCGGGTGGTTCGGGGTGCTGCCGGTGCGCAGGAAGGACGGGCCACCGCTGTTGATGGGCTTCCGCGCCCGGCTCGTCCTGCGGGACGGGCACCGCCGGGAGTGGTTCCTCGTCGGTGCGCCGGCGGACGAGGTGATCCAGTGGGAGACCGACCGGTCACTGCTCGACGGGATCTTCCGCCGCTGCCCCATCGGCGTCAGCGTGCACGGACCCGACCTGGGCATCCTGCGGGTCAACCGGGCCGTCGCCCGGTTCGCGGACGCACCCCCGGATTCGCTGCGGGGAGCCCGGATGGGCGACTTCCTCGTGGCGCCGGACGCGCGGACCGCGGAGCGCGGGCTGCGGTCGGTCCTGGAGACCGGCCGCCCGCTGATCTTCACCGAGCAGCCGTGCCGGCTGCTGGCGGACCCGCCGGGCCGGGAGCGGTTCGTGGCCGTGTCGGCCTTCCGGATGCAGGATCCGGCCGGGGAGGTGCTGGGCGTCACCCAGTTCGTGGAGGACGTGACCGAACGGGAGCGGGCCCGGCGGCGGCTCGCCCTGCTGAACGACGCCAGTGAGCGGATCGGCACCACCCTCGACGTCGTCCGCACGGCCCGGGAACTGGCGCGGGTGGCGGTGCCCGGTCTCGCGGACTGCGTGGCCGTGGACCTGCTGGAGCCGGTCGTACGGGGCGGGGAGCCCGGGCCGGGGGCCTCGGCGCGCCTGCACCGGGTGGCGCTGGGCTCCGTCACGGAGCCGCCGCCGCCGGCCGCGCGCCGCCCCGACGGCGAGGCGGTGTTCGCCCCTGGGCCGGTTCAGGAGCGGTGCCTGCGGCTGCGGCGGCCCGTACTGGAGACGGGCCCGGCGGCGGGCGCGGGCGGCACCGGGCGCGAGGTGGACGCGCACTCGCTGATGGCGGTGCCGCTGGGCGCCCGCGGGGCCGTACTGGGCGTGGTGAGCCTGTGGCGGGCCTACCGCCCGGAACCGTTCGAGGAGGACGACCTCACGCTGGCCGCGGAGTTCGCCGCGCGGGCCGCCGTCTCCATCGACAACGCCCGCCGCTACACCCAGCAGCGGACGGCGGCGCTGTCGCTGCAGCGGAGCCTCCTCCCGGCGGGCGTTCCGGAGCACCCGGCGGTGGAGATCGCCCACCGGTACCTGCCGGCGGGCGGCGCCACGGAGGTCGGCGGGGACTGGTTCGACGTGATCCCGCTGTCCGGTTCGCGCGTCGCCCTCGTGGTGGGCGACGTGGTGGGGCACGGCGTGCCGGCGGCGGCGACGATGGGGCGGCTGCGCACGGCCGTGCACACGCTGGCCGGCCTCGACCTGGAGCCCGACGAGGTGCTGTCGCAGCTGGACGACCTGGTCGGGCGGATCGCCGGGGAGCAGGAGGGGACGGGCCCGCTGGGCGGTGAGCAGATCGTGGGCGCCAGCTGCCTGTACGCGGTGTACGACCCGGTCTCGCGGCGCTGCTCGATGGCCCGGGCCGGGCATCCGCCGCCGGTGGTGGTCACGCCGGACGGGCGGGCCGTCCTCGCCGCTCTGCCCCCGGCCCGCCGCTCGGGCTGGGCGGCCTGCCCTTCGAGAACGCCGAGTTCGAACTCCCGGAGGGCAGCCTGCTCGCGCTCTACACGGACGGGCTCGTCGAGTCCGGCCGGCGCGACGTCGAGGAGGGACTGGAGCTGCTGTACGGGGTGCTGAGCGGGCCGGAGGGCGACCTGGACGCCCTGTGCGCGAAGGTGACGCGGACCGTGATGCCCGAGCACCCCACCGACGATGTCGCCGTGCTGCTGGCCCGGACGCGGGTCCTCTCCGCGGACCGGGTGGCCACGTGGATGCTGCGGGCCGAGCCGACCGCGGCGCAGCGGGCCCGGCGGCTGACGGCGGCGCAGCTCGCGGAGTGGGGGCTGGACGACCTGGTGCTCACGACGGAGCTGATCGCGAGCGAGCTCGTCACCAACGCCTACCGGTACGCGTCGGGGCCGGTGCAGCTGCGCCTGATCAGGGACTCCGCACTGATCTGCGAGGTGTCCGACGGCAGTACGACCGCCCCGCACCTGCGACGGGCCCGCAGCACCGACGAGGGCGGCCGGGGGCTGTTCCTGGTCGCGCAGCTGACGGAGCGCTGGGGCGCCCGGTACACCCGCGACGGCAAGACGGTCTGGACGGAGCAGTCGCTGGACGGCGCACCGGGCTTCCGGGAACCGGCCGAGGCCCCGGACGGCCGGCGCCACGGCGCGGTTCCGTGACCCGCCCGGCGGATCACCGGGGCCCGGGCCTCCTCCACGCGGTCGGCGCCCCGCGACGTGCGCACCCGCCGCCGGCCCGTGCCAGTGACCGCCGATCGACGGCCGCTGTCCCGTCTCGTCGAAGGCCGGGCGGTCTCAACACATCTTTCAAGCACGGTGGGCGTCGGCCGCCGCCTGGATGCGGGCGTGATACTGCTGCCACTCGGCATCGTCGCCCAAGCCGTCGTGATCCGGTCCGGCTCTGCCGTCGATGAGCTCTCGCAGGACATCCGCGTGGCCAGCGTGCTGCGCCGTCTCGGAGACCATACGAACGAGCAGCACGCCCAAGGTGGTGGCCCGGCGGCCTTCGGGCCAGTGCGGCACCTGACCCGGGGTTTCGAGCGCGAGATCCGCGACGGTCCGGTCGGCGTGCGCGCAGGCACGCCGGTAGAGCCCGATGACGTACTCGCTGGACTCGTCGGGCCTGGCCCACATGTCTGCGCCTTCCCAGATCGAACCGTCCTCGACCCAGACCAGCGGTTCTGGTGCCGGTCGGTCGAACGATTCGCCGAGGTACCCGTACTCAAGGCCCGCCAGGTGCTTGACCAAGCCCAGCAGGTTCGTGGCGGTGGGTGTCATGGGCCGGCGCATGTCGTATTCGGCGAGTCCCTCCAGCTTGGAGAGCAGACCGGCCCGTCCTGCCTGCAGCGCGCGGTGCAACTCCGCTTTGAGATCGGTCACGTGGTCCTCCTTCAGGGATGCGGCCACCCAACCACGCGGCTGTGACACGGAGCCGGCGATGCGCCCGGGGCCGACGGCCGGCACCCACCGTGCTCGAGGTGCGTGGGGACCGCCCGCCCTCCGATGGGACAGGACAGCGGCCATCCCCCACTGTCACGAACCCACGAGGAGTCAGCCCCGCCTGGCGCAGAAGTCGGTCGGTCGCCCTTCGCCGGCGATCGACCGACGTTCACTGACACGGGTCGGCCGCGGACCGCACCGGCGGCCGCGCCCGGCCCGGGCCGGGCGCGGCCCGTCCGCCCGGCCCGGACGGCCGGGCGGACGGGCCGCGGTGAACCGCGACGGGGTGGGACCGGGTCAGACCACTGCGGCGGTCCACCGCTGCTGGACCTGGCCGTGGCACTGCCACTGGGTGAGCTGGGTCTGCGTGGTGCCGTTGAGGGTCTGGTCCATGCACTTGCCGCTGTACTTGTTGACCAGCGTGAACTGGTTGGTGTTCTCGACGCCGACCATGGTCCAGAGCTGGTCCTCGTAACCGCTGTTGCAGCCGTAGCCGGCCAGCTTGTGGCCGTTCTCCACGCTGTGGTAGCCGTTGACCAGGCAGGTGCCGGACGCCTTGTTGCGAAGCTGGAACCAGTCGCCCTGCACCGGGACGACCTCCCACTGCTGGTTCGTCCCACCGTGGTAGGGGTACAGGGTGACCGGGTTCCCCGCGGTCGGGGAGCCGTAGGCCATGTCGGCCACCATGTTGGGGTCCTTGACCGTGCGCAGGACCAGGGTCTGCGGAGCGGCCTGGGCGGCGCCCTCGGGGGCCGCGGCGGCCGCCTGGCCCGTGCCGACGCCGGTGAACGCCAGGGCCAGCAGGACCGTGCAGCCCAGAGCCGTCTTGCGCGCGAAAAACATGGATTTCTCCTTCCGGTGGGCCCGTCGGCCGTGGCGGCGCGACGGTGCCGAACCAGAATCCATCCCACAATCGCGAAATCACATGTCGAAGCGGCCAAACCCCCTGAACGAAGGAGCGCGGTGCAGGGAGCGGAAAGACGGCGTGGAGGGGCGCCTACCGGCGCCGTGGTGAGGCGAAAGCCCATCCGCGAAGGGGCGCCCCTTCTCGGAGCGCTCCTTCACGCGCATAGCCGACACGTTTTCCCGCGGCACGCCACGCCCCGGTCCCGTGTACGCACCGGTCGGCCGCGCACCGGCCGCCGGGCTCGCGGCGCTCCCCCGCCGCTCCCGCACCTCGCCGACGCACCGGGGTGGTCCCCGGCCGCGGTCCGGCGCCGCCCCGCCGACGCGCGGAGGGCGCGGACGGGCGGAGAACGGGCGCGGACCCCGACCCCGGCGGCTCCGGGGGGACGGCCCCGCCTCCCGGGCCCCGACCGTCCACGCCCCCCGGTCCACGCCCCCCGTCCCGGCCGCTCGCCCCGGACGGTCCCGGTCCGTGCCGGTGGCGGGGCGGCACCGGCGGGGCGGGGCGGCGCGGTCTCCCGCACCGCGCCGCCCCGCCCCGGGCCCCGGCCGGGGTCACGTCCAGAAGCGGCCGTGGACGGGGCACGTCTGGCCGGTGCCGCCGCACGTTCCGCAGGTCCTGCCTCGCCGCCCGCGGCAGTGCGGGCAGTTGACGACCGGGACCTGGTCCTTGCGGCACCTGTCGCCGCTGCCCGACCGGCCCGCGCTGAACAACCCACCGCCGGTCGTGACGGCCCAGTCCTTGCCGTGCCGGGGGCACCGGTGCCCCGAGGTGCAGCGGCCGCACCCCCGTGAACAGCACCGCTCCAGGTGCTGCCCGCACCTGCACGTCAGCTCGCCCATCGCTTCTCCTCCCTCCGGGTTCAGGCGATGGTCCAGCCGCGGGTGCGCACGCTGCACCGCTGGAACACCAGGGACAGCCCGCCCGTCAGGCCGATGGCGTTGCCCATCCAGCGGGTGATCGCCCCCATCCGCCGGTCGAAGTACGCCTCGCCGGTGCAGCCGCCGGCGGTGGGCGTGAGGTCGACGTGGAAGGTGAAGTAGGTCTCGATCCTGTTGCCCGCGGTCACGCTCAGGCCGCCGGTGTCGAAGCGGCTCAGGTAGACCGACGCCTCCACGCCGGGTGCCGACACGTCCGGCGAGGGGTCGCTGAGCTGCTCGGCGACGCCCTTGAAGAGGACCTGCAGCGTGTCCTCGACCGAGTGCGGCGAGTCGAAGGTGCCGACCCGCTTGGTGAACCTGCCCATGAACGTCCTCCTGAATATCGGTGCCGTACGCCCCCGGCTCCCGTCCCGCGGCCCGCCGGGGCCCGTTCACACCCTGCCCCCGGATCCCCCCGCCCGTCTGTCCCCGCCCACGGGGACAGACGCGGGGCGGCCGCCGGTGGTAGACCTGGGTGCCGGGCGGCCGGGACCGGCGGGGTGACCGGCGGGCCGCGGGAGGAGGGGGCGGTATGGACGACACCCGGGGACCGCACGACGGCGACGGCGGTGCCGCCGCGAACGGACCGCGCCTGGCCGCGGTCGACGACCACTCGATGATCCTGCGCGGCATCCCGGCGTACCTCACCGAGTCGGCGCCCGAGATCGAGTGGGTGGGCAGCGCCGGGAACGTGGGCGCGCTGCCGTCCGCCGTGACGGCGCTGCCCTCGGTCGTCCTCCTGGACATCGAGTTGAACGACGGCAGCGACGTCGCCGACAACGTCGGCCGCCTGCGGGCGTGGGGCCCGCGGGTCATGCTGTTCAGCCGCGAGCACCGCCCCGTGGTGGTGCGCCGGGGCATCGAGGCGGGGGCGCTCGGACTGGTGCTGAAGGAGGATCCGGAGGCCCAGCTCGTCGAGGCGGTCAGGGCGGCGCACACGGGCAACGCGTACGTGTCCGGCCGGCTGGCCCACCAGATCGTCAACGACCCCCGGGGAAGGGTGCGGCTGAGCCCCCGCCAGCTCGAGGTGGTGGAGCTGCTGGCCCGCGGCTTCAGGACGGACGCCATCGCCCGCCGCCTGTACATGACCGAGGAGACGGTCCGGACCCACCGGCGGCGGGCCATCGAGGCGTTCGGCAGGAACCGGGGGACCCGGCCGGCCGGCACCTCCGAGTTGGTGTACCGCCTGATGGCGGACGGCCACATCGACCTCGGCCCGGCCGGTTCCGACGGACCGGGTACGCCGCCCCCGGGCGCCGCCGGGTGACCCGGCGCGGCACCCACCGGTCCGGGGTGGAGACCGCCCTGCGCCGCGCGTTCGCCGGGCTCTGCCTGCTGATCGCGTCGGTCTGGTGGCTCACGGCCGTCCCGCTGTCCGTCCCGCCCGGTCCGCGTCCGCTCCCCCTGGGGGTCACCGTGCTGGTCGCCGCGGCCGCGACGGCCTGGGTCCACCGGGGGGCGTTCGTCCGCATCGGCCCGGTCGACGCCTGGTGCGCCCTGGCCCTGGCGGCGGTCGTGCACGCGGCGTACGCGGTGCATCGGCCCGCCGAGTGGTCGGTGGGCCTGCGCTCCACGGTGACGGCCGTGGCGGTCCTCCTCTCCGCGGCCTACCTGCCGCGGGGCCGGGGACGGCCGGCGTCGGCGGCCGCGCTGGCGGCGCAGGTCGCCGCCGGGTGGCAGGAGGGCGCGGCGACCGCGTTGGAGGGGGCCTGGCCGGCGCTCGCCGCGGGGGTGGCGGCGACGGCGGTGGCCCCCGTCCTGCGCGCCGCCGGCGACCGGGCGGACACCGCCATGCGGGAGGACGAGGACGCGAGCGCGGACGCCGCGCGGGAGCGGGCCGCCCGGCGGAGCCGGCGCGACTTCCAACGGCTGCTGCACGACGACGTCGGGGCGGCGCTGCGCGTGGCGGGCATGAGCGGCGTACCGGCCGCGGAGCGGCGTGCCGAGGCCCGCCGCGCGGTGGCCGCGCTGACGGCGGGCCGGGCCGGGCCGGACGACGGCGCGGCCACCGACCTCGTACCGCTGTTGGAGGGGTTGGCGGCGACCTCCGTGGGCGGCGACCCCCGACCGCGGGTGACGACCCGCTTCCCCCGGAGCTGACCGTGCCGCACGAGGTCGCCGCCGCCTGCGCGGGGGCGGCCGTCGAGGCTCTGCGCAACGTACGGCACGCCGGCGCCGCGCACGTCGCCGTCCGGCTGGACGGGGACCACCGGGGCCTGGAGCTGACCGTGGCGGACGACGGCCGCGGGTTCGCGCCCGGCCGGGTCCGCCGGGCCGCCCTGGGGCTGCGCGACTCCGTCGTACGGAGGATGGCCGAGGTCGGCGGTTCGGCCGACGTGCGCAGCCGGCCCGGCCACGGCACGACGGTGTGCCTGCGCTGGAGTGCCCCGGCACCGGACGCGCACGGCGGCATGACGGCGCGCCCGCGCCGGCAACAGGAGGTGCTGCGCGCCGCCGTGGGCGACGTGCGGGGCCCGCTCGCGGCGGTGTGCCTGCCGTACCTGGTGGTCATGGCCGCCGTCGCGGTGTTCCAGACCGTCGGCACGCCGGTGCTCTCCGGCCACCTCCTGTGGTACCTGGCGCTGGCGACGGCCACCTGCGTCCTGATCCGCCGGGCCGACCGCCGGATCGGCGGACGGGTGGCCCTCCCGCTGCTCGCGGTCGCGGTCGTGGGGGCCGTGAGCTGCCTGCCGGTGCTCCCGGCGGAGGCCGTCGCGGACTACCGCTCGTGGCCGATCGGCGCGGTCACCCCGCTGCTGACCCTGCTCGTCATCGTGCGCCCGGTCCGCCAGACCGTCCTCGCACTGGCGTGCGAGGAGGTGGGCATCCTCGTGCTGACCGCCGTGGACCCCCCGGGCTCCGGATCGACGGCGAGCGCGGTCGTCATGGTCCTCCCCGCGATGCTGTCGCCCGCGACGGGGGTGGTGATGGGCCTGGTCATCCGGCGCACCCTGGTCGCCCTGGGCGGGGCGGTGCTGGACGCCCACCACCACCGCACAGCCGTCGTGGCCGCCGAGTCCGCCGCCCGCGCCGGGGCGGAGCAGCACCGCCGGCGGCTGCGGGAGATCGACGCGCAGATCGTGCCCTTCCTCCGCGCGGTCGCCGCGGGCGACGCCCCCGACCCGGCCGCCGTCCGCACCCGGGCGGACCGGCTGGCCCGGTCCGTCCGCGACGAGCTGCACCTGCCGGGCGTCCTGGACGGGCCGCTGCGCGACCTGGTCGGCCGTGCCCGCGAAGCGGGCTGCGAGGTGACGGTCCACGCCCGGGCCGGCGACGGCGCCCCGCCGGTCGACACCCCCGCCCGCGCGGCCCTGCTGCGCGCCGTGCTCACCGCCGCCCTCGCGGACCGGGGGTCCTTGGAGGAGCTGGTCCTGGGCGTGCAGGACGGGCCGGAGGGGCCGGCCGTCAGCCTGGTCGCGATGCCGGGCGACCCCCGCCGCGCCGCGGCGCTCCGCGCGGCGCTGGAGGGGACGCCGCACACGCTGGAGGATTCCGCCGACCTGACGTGGGCGGAGGCCGTACTGCCGGAGTAGGGCGGTGCGCCCCGCCGGTCCTCACCGCCGCTCGCGGAGGCCGGCCCGGCGGAGGGGAGCCGTCCCGCCGGGCCCCGCGCGCCCGTCCGCCGCCCGGCCCCGACGCGCCCGGCCGTGCCCTCCTCCCGTCCGCACCCCCGCGCGGTGTAGGGGTGGGCCAGGGGTTTCCCTCTTTCCGGGGACGGGCGCCACGCGCTTCACTTTCGGTCACCCCACAGGAGAAGCACCTGTTCACTCGCCGTCCGGAAGGGTTTCTCTTGAGCGTCATCCCCGCCCGCGTGAGCGCCGCCCTGGCGGCCGCCTGCGCCGTCGTCGTCGGCGCGGCCGTGCCGTCCTCCGCCATCAACTCGTACAACGCGGCCCCGGCGCCCGAGCGCACCGAGGTCGGCGCGCTGGTCGCCACCTGGGACGACGACGGCGACGCGACGACGCCGGACCGGGTCGACTGGGTGTGCTCCGGCACCATGGTCGACGCCGACACGTTCCTCACCGCCGCGCACTGCACCACCGACTGGCCGGAGAACGCCCGGTTCTTCGTCTCCCTCGACCAGGACGTGCGGGGCGCCCTCGACGAGGCGGCCGGCCGCCACCCCGGTGACCCGGCGGCCGTCGCCCGCGAGGTCGCCGTCGAGGGGACCGTGCACAACCACCCGCGCTACCCCGGCTCCGCCTCCGACACGTACGACATCGCGGTGGTCGAACTGCCCGCCGCGCAGGTCGCCGCCCGCTGGTCGTTCACCCCGGCGGAACTGCCCCGGGCGGGTGCGCTCGGCGCGCTGGGCCCGCGGGGCCTGGAGGAGGCGTCGTTCACCGTCGCCGGGTACGGCACGCAGGAGTCGCGGCGCGGGCCGGGCGGCCACACCCACCCGGGCGGCGGCGTGCGGATGAAGGCGCCCGTGTCGTTCAACGCGCTCAACACGGCGTGGGTGCGGCTCGGGATGACCGCGCCGCAGGGCAACGGCGGGGCCTGCTACGGCGACTCGGGCGGCCCGAACTTCGCCGTGCTCGACGGGAAGCGGACGCTGGTGGCGACGACGATCACCGGTGACGGCCCGTGCTACGCGACCAACGTGGCCTACCGCCTGGACGCGCCCGGTGCCCGGGCGTTCCTGGCACCGTTCACGTCCCTCCCGTAGGGGCGGGACGGACCGCGGGACGCACCGTCCGTCCCGCGCACATGGCGGGGAACCCGGTCTCCGGTTGTACCAGGGGAGACCCGGGACCGGGTTCCCGATCACGAGGGACGTCCGTTCCCGCTTCCGCCGGCCGGTCCCCCGCCGCGACCGGCGGAAGCGGGAACGGACCCCTGGCGGGCGCCGCGGTGAGGAGGGCCGCGCGGGCGGCCGGCGGGTGACCACCCGCCGCCGTCCCGCGCGGACACCGCGGGCGCCGGTGCCCGGCCCCGGCCCCCTGGTGGGGCCGGGGCCGTCCGTACGACGGGTCCCGGGACGGCGCGGCACCCGTACGGGCTCCCCCGGTGGCGGGCGGGCCGCGGCCGTGCGGCGCTGGAGGCGAGGCGGAGGCAGCCTCGGCGGCCCTCCGGCACCCTCCGCGCGGCGGATGCCGGAGGGGCGTCCCGCACCGGCGTGCATGGAGTGGGTCAGCGATGGTGGACGTGTCGGTCGTCGTTCCGTGTTTCGACGAGAGCGAGGTGATCGGCGCCTTCCACACGGCGGTGGTGGCCGCGCTGGAGCCCACGGGGGCCGCCTTCGAGCTCTGCTACGTGGACGACGGCAGTCGCGACGGGACCGTGGAGCGGCTGCGGGAGCTGGCCCGCGCCGACGCGCGGGTGCGGTACACCTCGTTCAGCCGGAACTTCGGCAAGGAGTCGGCGATGCTCGCCGGGATGCGGATGTCCCGGGGCGCGGCGGTGGTGCTGATGGACGCCGACCTCCAGCACCCGCCGGAGCTGCTGCCGCGGATGCTGGAGCTGCGCCGGCACGGCTACGACCAGGTGGTGGCCCGGCGCGACCGGTCCGGCGAGAACCCGGTCCGCAGGGTCCTCAGCCGCGCCTACTACCGGCTGGTGCGGCGGTTCATGGAGGTGGAGGTCGTCGACGGGGCCGGCGACTTCAGGCTGCTGTCGCGGCGCGCCGTGGCGGCGGTCCTGGCGCTGCCGGAGAGCAACCGGTTCTCCAAGGGCCTGTTCTCGTGGATCGGCTTCGACACGGTCTCCTTCCGCTACGAGAACGCGTGCCGCGCCGCGGGTGCGTCGAAGTGGGGCCGCAGGCGGCTGCTGGACTACGGCGTCGACGGGCTGCTGTCCTTCAACAGCCGTCCGCTGCGGCTGGCCGTGCACACCGGGCTGTGGCTGTTCCTCTCGGCGCTCGCCTACGCCGCGTGGATCGTGGCCAACGCGCTGCTGGACGGTGTCGACACGCCGGGGTACGCCACGCTGATCACGGCCGTGGTCGGGCTGAGCGGGGTGCAGCTGGCGACGCTCGGGGTGATCGGCGAGTACGTCGGGAGGATCTACCACGAGTCGAAGCGGCGCCCCCACTACGTGGTGCGGGAGACCGACCGGGACGCGCCCGGGAGCCCCGCGGCCGGACCCGCCCCGTCGGGGGCGGGCCGCCGCCCCTGACGGGGTCCGCGGAGCGCGCCGGCCGTCGGTGACGCGGTCCAGGCGGTAGTAGTCGGCGACGCAGCCCGCCGGCCACCGGCGCCCGCCGCCCCCGCCGAACGGCTCCAGCATCCGGGCGACGGTGTTCGGCGTGTACGGGGCGGTCTCGGCGCCGCTCGCGGCCCGTTCGCGCAGGAAGCGGTCCTGGCGGTCCCAGCGCTCGGCCCGGGCCCGCATGTCGCCGCCGAGCTGGTGCAGCGGGACGGCCAGTCCCAGGACGGCCGCGGCGCACACGGCGGCGGAGACGGCCGCGGCGGCGCGCCGGAGGGCGGCGGGCCGACCGGCGCGGCGCAGGGACCGGCCGAGGAGGGCGCCGGCGGCGACGAGCAGCAGGACGTACGGCAGCAGGTAGTCGTTCCAGGTGCGCTCCGTGGTCAGGACCCGGGTGCCGAACACCGGGTACGTGACGACAGTGCACAGGTAGCCGGAGACGAGGAACACCAGCGCGCCGAGGGACAGCAGCCGCAGCGGGCGGTACGGCAGGACGGCGGCGGGCCCGGCGTCCGGGCGGCGGCGGGCCAGGAGGCCCAGCAGGACGCCCGCGGCGACGGCGCCCGCGTACTGCCAGGTCGTGAGGATCTCCCCCAGGATCCGCGCGAACAGCTTGAGGGAGGTGAGGAGGGAGTCCGGGGCGAGCATGGAGGCGGTCCCGGCGTCGTGGCGCTCGCGGCGGTTGCGCGAGCCGGGGGAGGCGACCAGCAGGAGCGTGCCGGCGGCGACGCCCGCCGCCCCGGTGAGCGCCCAGACGCGGACGGTGCGGCGGGCCCGTCCGGCGAGGACCCCCGGTGCGAGGGCGGCGGCGGTGCCGAGCACGACCAGGGCGACGACCGACGCCTCCTCGGAGAGCGTGCCGATGAACACCCCGGCCGGGAGGACGGTGGCGAGGGCGGCGGCCCGGCCCCGCCGGCCGCGGGCCGCGAGCAGCGGCAGGGCGGCCCCGGCGGCCAGGACCGGGGCGAGGGTGTGGGAGACCGAGGCGGCCGGCCAGTAGAAGGTCTTGTACGTGTTCGGGGTGGCGAGCAGGAACACGGCGCCCGTCACGGCGGCGACCAGGAGCGCCGTGCCGCGCGGCGCCCGCAGCCCGGCGCGGCGCAGCAGCAGGGCGGTCAGGGCCCACAGCAGACCGAGCACGACCGCCGCGCTGACGGCGGCGTACCACTGGTGCCCGGCGACCTGGAACCTCGCGTAGAGGCCGACGAGGAGGCCGTTGGCGAGGCGGCCGTTGTCGACCGCGTAGAACTGCTCGACGACCCCGGCGACACCGCGGTCGCGGACCAGCGGCAGGAAGCACCACTCGTCCGCCGAGGGGCGGACGTGCCGGCCCAGGGCGGAGGCCGCGGCCAGCAGGGCGAGTGGCAGGGCCGCGAGGGCGGGGACGCCCGCCGTGACGGCGGGCCGGACGGGGCGCGGACCGCCGCGCCGCGCGCCCTCGTCGTCGGGGTGGGGGTCGGTGACGCGGGGCGCGCCGACGGCCATGGTCACCACTGCCTTCCGGGGAACACTGGTCCCCCACCGTAGAGGGGTTCTCCCGTGCCGCCGTTCCGCCGGCCTCCCGGCGCGCCGCGCGGCACCGCGTGCCGCGAAGGGACCGGGCGAGGAGCGCACAGAGGGCAAACAGTGACAGGATGGACAGCGGTCGGACGACGTGCGAGGCGATACCGGGATGGTTGGCACATGACCAGAGAACCGACGGCTGCCACGGGTTCGGGAGCGGCAGCGACATCGAGCGGCGCGCTCTACGGCGCGCCGTGCTGGGTCAGCCTGATGACCCGCGACCTGGAGGCCGCGCACGACTTCTACGGAGCCGTCATGGGGTGGGAGTTCCGGCCCGCGCGGCTCGGGAAGGACTTCAGCGTCGCGCTGTCCGGCGGCCGGGTGGTCGCCGGGATGGGCGCCCTGGCCTCGGCGTTCCATGTGGCGGTGGCCTGGACGCCGTACTTCGCCGTGCGGAACGCGGACGTGACGGCGGGACGCATCCGGGAGCGCAGCGGCACGGTGGCGGTCGGGCCGGTCGCGTTCGCCCTGGGGCGCGGGGCGCTGGCGGCGGACCGGGACGGGGCGGTGTTCGGCATCTGGGAGGGCGAGCTGCCCACCGGCTGGGGCGAGGGGTGGCCGACGGCGCCGGCGTGGGTGCGGCTGCACACGCGGGACGCCTTCGAGGCGGCGATCTTCTACGGGGAGGTCCTGGACTGGGCCTGCGGGCGGGCGGGCCACTGCGACGTGGAGTACGAGGGCGACGAGGTCGTGCTGCGGGGCACCGGGCGGGCGGTGGCGCGGCTGTCCTCGGGCGCCCTGGAGGCGGCCCCGGACCCGGCGATCCGGCCCCGCTGGCAGGTGCACTTCCCGGTGACGGACGTGGAGGGGCGGGTGGCGGCCGCGCTGCGGCACGGCGGGACGGTGGTCTCCCACGAGCCGGGGGTGCAGGCGACGCTGCGCGACCCGGACGGCGGGCTGTTCACCCTGACGGACTCGGGGACCGCCGAACGGGCCGAGGCCCTTCCCGGGCCGACGGACGTGAGCGCGGAGGCGGGGGCGGTGGAGCCGCCCGACTGAGACCGGTCCCCGCGGGGCAACCCGTACGACGCGGGCGGCCCCGGCCGTGCGCGGCCGGGGCCGCCCTGCGGGGGTGCGGCGGGGCCGTGCCCGTGGCGACGGCCCTCCCGCGTCCTCCGCGGGGACTCCTCGACGTCCTCCGGAACGGTGTGCCGCGGGTTCCGCCCGGTTCGTCCCGGGCGCGGGGGCGGTCCGGCGGCTCCTGCGGGAACGCGTCGGGCGGTTGCGGAAGGGGGGCGCCGGGCGGAGCGCCCGGACGGTGGCGAGCACGGTGCGGGCGGCCCGGCGCGGCAGGCGCGCCGCCTCGGCGTCGAGGAGCGCGCCGGGACCGGCCCGCCCCGCGGCGGACCGGCCGCCGGGGCGTACGCCCCGTGGGCACCGCCGCCGAGAACTCCGCGGCGGTGGCGGGACCGGGGAAGGAGCCGGGCACGCGGATCCCCGGCGAGCGCGGTGGCGGCGCGGCTCCGGGGGCGCGGTGGCGACGGCCCTCCCGCCGGGCCGCGCGGCCACGGGCGCCGTCCTCCGGTCGCCGTCCGGTCCGCTGAACCCCGCGTCTCGTCCGGGCGGCGCGCGGATGCACCCCCGGGGCGTGCCCGGTGCCCGGTTCGCGCCGCTTCACCTCCGCGCCGCGGAAAGGCCCGGTGGCCGCGCCGCGCCGCGGCGGAGGCCCGCGACGTGCGGGGCGGCCCGGCGGCGGACGGGAGGCCGGGACCGCCGGGATGTCGCCTTCGTCCGCGTTCCCCCCGTCTTCCGGCCATCTTGGCCGGAACCCTTCCGGCCCTGGGCATATGCCGAAGGCATGGCCGATCCGCTTGTTGCCAAACGGCGCACGGTCACTCGGTGCCTGTGTCACAGTCTTGGGTGGTCCTTGCCCCCCCGTGGCCGCGCACCTGTATCGGAGTACCCCCATGCCGTCCCCCCTGTTCGCGGACCGTTCCCACCAGTCGCCGGAGGACGGCCAGGTGGACGCCCTCATCTCGCAGACCCGCCGGCTGCGCGGAGAGGTGGACGCCGTGCGCCAGGACGCCGCGTCCGGCGGAACCGACCCGCGGGCCCGCTGGCAGCGCGCCCTGTACGACCTGGCCGTGCACCAGCTCGACGACCTGGGCGCGCACCTGGGGCAGCTCAGGGAGGGCGTCCCGGAGCAGCCCGCGCGAAGGGGGGCGACCGCGGAGGAGGCCCCCCGGCCGGAGGACCGGGACGGCCGCCCGTCCGGAGGGGGGACCGCCGGCCCCCCGCTCACCCGCGTCGGCAGCGCCGAGTGGGACCTGCTGACGGACGAGGCCGACTGGTCCCAGGAGCTGTACCGGATCGTCGGCCGCTCCCCCGACGCCGGTCCGATGTCCCTGGACGAGCTGCCGTCCCTGGTGTTCGCGGAGGACCAGCCGCTCCTCACCCGGCTGCTGACGGACTGCCTCGTCGACGGCAAGCCGATCGACGGGGAGTTCCGGATCGTACGGGCCGACGGCCGCGTGCGCACCCTTCACATGGCGGGCGAGCCGGCCCTCGACGGCGAGGGCCGCACCGCGTCCATGTGGGCGGTCTTCCGGGACGTCAGCGAAGTGCGCCGCAGTGAGCGCGCCGTGCGCGAGTCCCGCGAGTCGCTGCGCCGGCGGCACGAGAGGCAGGAGGCCGAGCACCGGCTCGCGGCGGAACTCCGGGAGACGGTGCTCCCGTTCCGGCGCGGGCCGCTGCGACTCGCCGGGGGCGGGGCCGCCTCGCTGGACGTCGCCGGGCACCGCCTGCCGTCCGCCGACGGCCGGACCGGCGGCGACTGGTACGACGTGCTGGGGCTGCCCGACGGGGACGCGCTGCTCACGGTCGGTGACCTCACGGGTCACGGCGTGCCCGCCGCCTCGTCGGTGGCGGTACTGCTCGGCGCCCTCCGCGGCCTCGCCCTGGCCGGCGTCCGGCCGGGGCCGCTGCTGGGGCACCTCAACCAGATGGTGGAGGCCGCCGGACAGCCCGCCCTCGGCAGCGCCCTGTGCTGCCGCTACGACCCGGCGGCGGGGGCCCTGCACTGGGCGGGGGCGGGACACCCCGCCCCGCTGCTGTTCCGCGACGGGGCGGGGCGGGTCCTCGACCGGCCGGAGGGCCTCCCGCTGGGCGCGACCGCGTCGGGCGCCCCCTACGAGCAGGCCGAGGTCCGGCTGCACCCCGGTGATCTGCTGCTGCTCCACACGGACGGGCTGACCGGGGGCGGGGTCGCGTCCGACGGGCCCCCGCCGGACACGGAGCGGCTGCTGGCGCTCGCGCCGGGGTTCGCCCGCGCGCGCGGCGCGCAGGAGTGCGTGCGGATGGTGGCCGAGGAGTTCGGCGGCACGGGGTGCACCGGCGGCGCCTGTGTGGTGGCGGCCAGGGTGGGCGACCCGTCGTGAGGGGCGCGCCGCCGGGCGCGGCGCCGGCGCCGGAGCGGCGCTCCGGCCGGCCCGCCCCCGTCAGGCCCCTGCGACCCCCGCCTTCCCCGCCCGCTCCTTCGGCAGCGCGCGCTCGATCCGTTCCCGCAGGTCCCTGATCCCGGAGTAGTCGGCGTAACGGCCGGTGAGCCGGTACATCTCCCGCAGCCGGTCCCAGGTGCGCCGGGACGAGTTGCCCGCCATCGCGGCCAGCGCGAGCCGGGCGTACCGGTCCGCCTGCTCCGGGTCGTCGGCGATGAAGCAGGCCGAGGCCATGGAGAGGTGGTCGAAGATCTTGGAGCGCTCGCGTCCGTCGACCCGCAGCTCCAGGGCCTTCCGCGCGAAGTGCTGGGCCTGCCTGGCGGCGGACGGCTCGTGCTCGGCGAGCGTCCGGTAGGCGAGGGCCTGCATGCCGTACAGGTCCTCGGACCTGAAGGTCTGCATCCACACCGGCAGCGGGGCGTCCTCCCGGTCGGAGACGAACAGCTCCTCCGCCTCGCCCAGGGTGCGCCGCATCGCCTGCCCCCGGCCCATGGACGCCTGCGCCCACGCCTCGATCGTGTGGAGCATCGCCCGGGTGCGCGGCAGCAGTTCGTCGCCGGAGCCGAGCCTGGCGAGCTGGAGCAGGTCCAGCGCCTCGTCGGGCCGGCCGAGGTGGACCATCTGGCGGGCGCAGCGGGACAGGGCCTCGCCGGCGCGGGGCCGGTCGCCGCCCTCGCGGGCCGCGTGCGCGGCGATGACGAAGTACTTCTGCGCCGTGGGCTCCAGCCCCACGTCGTGGGACATCCAGCCGGCGAGGACGGCGAGGTTGGCCGCGACGCCCCACAGGCGCCGCTGGATGGCGTCGGGGTGGCGGTAGGCGAGCATTCCGCCCACCTCGTTGAGCTGGCCGACCACGGCCTTGCGCTGGAGACCGCCGCCCTTGGCCGCGTCCCAGGCGCGGAACACCTCGACGGAGGCCTCCAGTTCCTCGACCTCCTGGAGCCCGACGGGGGCGGCCTCGTAGCGGTCCAGCCCCGCGGGTTCCACACGGCGGGTACCGGAGGGGCCGTGGGCACCGGGACCTCCGGCGTCGGTGCGGAACCAGTCGTGCATGGCGCTGGTGATGGCGGAGCCCGCGGTGAGCGCGGCGCCCGCGCCCACCAGGCCGCGTCGGTTGAGCATGAGGTCCACTCCCGTGAATTCGGTGAGGACCGCGGCCGTGCGTTCGGGTGCCCAGGGCAGCCCGTCGGGGTTGTCGGTGTGCCTGACGTCCCGCCGTCTCCCGGCGCGCCCGTGTCGTACGAACCCGAGGTCCTCGATGGTCACGACACGGCCGAGTCGCTCGGTGAACAGGGCCGCCAGCACCCGCGGCACGGGATCGCGCGGGGTCTCCCCCATGTCGATCCAGCGCCGCACCCGCGAGGTGTCGGTCGCCAGCTGGGGGTGGCCCATGGCCGCCGCCTGCCGGTTGACCAGCCGCGCGAGTTCGCCCTTCGACCAGCCGGCGAGGCCGAACAGGTCGGAAAGGCGGGTGTTGGGTTGTCCTGCCACGTCAAGCCCCCAGGTTCTCGGCTGAGTTGACAGTAGCCCTCCGTCATGGGACCGGTGACTATTCGCCAGGGTTCGCCAGGGGGCGCAAGGTGGTCAGCCACCCGTGGCGGGGTGTCAGGTAGGAACGCGCCACCCCGTCCCGGCGACGGCTCCCACTCCCCAGGGTGCCGGGCCGGAGGCGGGACGGGGCAGCGTACGCAGCCGTCGGCACACGAAGGGATCCGCCTCGCCCATGTACACAGCATCGTCCTCCGTGTCCGCCTCGCCCCGGCCCCGCACCGTACCGGCGGGCGGCGGTCCGCACCCGGGCCCGGCCCAGGCGGGCCGGAACAGGCGCTGGGCGGGGGCGGTGACCGGTCCGCTCAGCGGGAGGATCGACCTGTCGGGACCGCAGGGCGCCCAGCTGCGGAGGGTGATCGCGTCGGTGCACCGCATCTGCCCGGAGTTCAACCCCGTGCAGGTGATGCGGCGCAGCGGGCGCTCGGTCCTGCTCGTCGGCGCGACGGGGCGGGCCACCGCCGTCGCGAAGTGCTTACTGGACCACTCCCCCGTGTGGGTCGAGCGGTTCCGGCACGAGATCGCCGCGTACCGCACGTTCGTCCGGCACCGTCCCCCGGTGCGGGTGCCGCGGCTGATCGCGGCGGACCCGGACAACGGCGCGCTGGTCGTCGAGCGGATGCCGGGCCGGGCCGCGGCACTGAGCCGCCACGTGGCGGAGGCCCCGCCCCGGGCGGACGTCAAGGCGGTCCTGGGGGCGGTGGCGCGGCTCAACGAGTGGCGTCCGCCGGCCGGCACGTTCGACGCGCCGCTGGACTACGCGTCGAGGATCGCCCGGTACCACGAGCTGGGCCTGTTCACCGACCGGGACCGGGACGACCTGCAGAAGCTGCTGCGCGGCCTGGCGCAGGCCGGCGGCCGGCACGGCGTGGGGCAGTTCTGCCACGGCGACGCGCTGCTGTCGAACATGCTGCTGTCGCCGGCCGGCCCGGTGCTGGTCGACTGGGAGCACGCCGGCTGGTACCTGCCCGGCTACGACCTGGCGACGCTGTGGACCGTGCTGGGCGACGCGCCCGTCGCGCGGCGGCGGATCAGCCAGCTCGCGCAGGCCGGCGGTCCCGCGGCGCGCGACGCGTTCCTGGTGAACCTGATGCTCATCCTGACGCGGGAGATCCGGACGTACGAGACGGCGGTGCAGCGCACGATACGAGAGGCTCCGCCCGCGGGTTCGGTCCCCGTGCAGCCCGGTGCGGTCTCGCCCGGGGAGGAGCAGCGGCTGCTGCTGCGGCGGCTGCACGACGACTGCGCGCTGGCACGGCGGGCCGTGCGCGCGGCGGTCGGCACGCGCTGACCGCGCGACGGGGGCGCACCGCGCGTCCGGGACGCGCGCGACGGACGCGCGGCGCCGCCGTGCACCGGCTGCCGGGCGGGGTGCGCCTCCGTCCGGGTGCTCCCGCGCCGGCCTGTTCCGCGCGGCCGTCCGGTCCCGCGTCGGCCCTCGTCCGGTCTGGCGGCTTCCCGACGAGCCCCCGGCGGCCGCGTCCCCGTCGGGAAGCCGGCCCGCCCTCGTCCCCCGTGAAGCCGGGGAGCCGTCGGCCGCGGCCCTGCGCCCGGGGCGTCTAGGAACGGCGGGCGCCGCGGAGCTGGTCGAGTTCGCGGCGCTCGCGCTTGGTGGGGCGGCCCGCGCCCCGGTCGCGGACGCCCGCGAGGGCGACGTGCTCGCGGGGCGGCGGGGGCGGGGTCTTGTCCGTGTAGGCCTCGGCCGCGACGGGAGCGCCGACGCGCTTGGTGAGGATCCGCCTCACCTCGACCACGCGCTCGCGGCCGGCGTGGAAGATCCGCACCTCGTCGCCCGGCTTGACGGACTGGGCGGGCTTGGCGCGGTCGCCGTTGACGCGGACGTGTCCGGCGCGGCAGGCCGTGGCGGCCTGGGAGCGGGTCTTGGTGAGGCGTACGGCCCAGATCCAGCTGTCGACGCGCGCCGTCGCGTCCGGGTTCGCCTCGTCCGTGGCTGCCATGGCGGTCCTCGGGGTCAGCCCTGCTGGAAGAGTTCCGCGGGAAGCGGCTTGAGCAGGGCGTACAGGTCGTCGGTGATGGGCCGGTCCCAGCTGGCGATGGTCACCAGGACGTTGTCGCTGCGGTCGAACTGGACGCAGGAGATCCGGCTCTCGCTGAGCTTCAGGCGGCGCACGATCAGGAGGTTGTCGCCCTGCATGACGGGGACGTCCTCGGTCCCGACCACCTCGACGTCCTCGTCCATGTCGAGCGCCGCGAGGAGCTGGGCGGCCTCGAAGGGGATCTGGCCCTCGGCGAGGTCGCGGGCCGGGGACCCCTCCGGCAGGTTGCCGATGATCATCGCGGGCCCGCGGCCGCCGAAGAGGTCGTAGCGGAGGAAGACGCCCTGGCAGGTGCCGTCGGGGGCGGGGAGCAGGCCGGCGCCGAGGTTCCCGGGCCAGTCGCCCGGGTCCATGGCCAGGACGTCGAAGTCCGGGCCCGCGGGTGTGGCGGGGCTGCGGCGGCGGAGGAAGGACATGGGGCCATCGTACGGGGGCTGCGCGCGCCGGGCGGGTCGGGGCGCGGTGGAGGGCCGGGGGTGCCGCGCCGGGCGGTTCACCGGTTCGCACGACGCCGCCGACGGGCGGCGCCGGCCTGCCGGAGCGGGACGGGGCGACGAAGGCGACGGCGGGAGTGGCCGCCCCTGCGGGTCGGCGGCGGCGGGCCGACGGCGCGGGCGGACGCCCTCCGGGGCGGGGCCGACGGCGCGGGCGGACGGGCTCCGCGGTGCCGGGCGGGGGCCGGGGGCGGCACCGCCGGGGGCTTGCCGGGAAGGTGCCCGGCGGGGTAACTGATCGGGAGCGGACCGACCGGACGGCCGGCTGCCGCATGGCCTGCCGGTGTGGGACGGACGGAGAACGGTGATGACGGAGGACCTGCGGGACGCCGGGGAGCGGCTGGACCGGGAGGGGCTGGCGGCGCTGCAGCTGGAGCGGCTGCGGTCGACGCTGCGGCACGCGTACGACAACGTGCCCTTCCACCGGCGGGCCTTCGACGCGGCGGGGGTGCGGCCGGAGGACTGCCGGTCCCTGGCGGACCTGGGCCGGTTCCCGTTCACCACCAAGGCGGACCTGCGGCGGGAGTACCCCTTCGGGATGTTCGCGGTGGACCGGTCGCGGGTGCGGCGGATCCACGCGTCGAGCGGTACGACGGGCACGCCCACGGTGGTCGGCTACACCGAGCGGGACCTCGACGTGTGGGCGGACGTGGTGGCCCGGTCCATACGCGCCGCCGGAGGCCGGCCGGGGCAGATCGTGCACGTGGCGTACGGGTACGGGCTGTTCACGGGCGGACTCGGAGCGCACGGCGGGGCGGAGCGGCTCGGCTGCACGGTGGTGCCGGCCTCCGGGGGGATGACGGAGCGCCAGGTGCGGCTGATCCGGGACTTCCGGCCGGAGGTCATCATGGTGACGCCCTCGTACATGCTGACGCTGCTGGACGAGTTCGAGCGGCAGGGCGTCGATCCGCGTTCGACGTCGCTGAAGGTGGGGATCTTCGGCGCGGAGCCGTGGACGGAGGAGATGCGGAGCGAGATCGAGGAGCGGTTCGCGATCGACGCGGTCGACATCTACGGCCTGTCGGAGGTGATCGGGCCGGGCGTGGCGCAGGAGTGCGTGGAGACGAAGGACGGGCTGCACGTCTGGGAGGACCACTTCTACCCCGAGGTAGTCGACCCGGTGACGGGCGAGGTGCTGCCGGACGGGGAGCGCGGCGAGCTGGTGTTCACCTCGCTCACCAAGGAGGCCATGCCGGTGGTGCGGTACCGGACGCGGGACCTGTCGCGGCTGCTGCCGGGCACCGCGCGGGTGTTCCGGCGGATGGAGAAGGTGACGGGCCGCAGCGACGACATGGTGATCCTGCGCGGGGTGAACCTCTTCCCGACGCAGGTCGAGGAGGTCCTGCTGCGCACTCCGGGGCTGGCGCCGCACTTCCAGCTGCGGTTGACCCGCGAGGGGCGGCTGGACGCGCTGACCGTACGGGTCGAGGCGCGCCCGGACGCGGCACCGGAGCGGCGGGCGCAGGCGGCGCGGGAGGTCCGGGCGGCCGTGAAGGAGGGCGTCGGGGTGACGGTCGCGGTGGACGTGGTGGACCCGGGGACGCTGGAGCGGTCGGTGGGGAAGATCAAGCGGATCGTCGACCTCCGGTGAACCCCGAGGAGAGTCCGGGTCGCCGGGGGTACCCGAGACGGATCGCGGATCCGTCCCGAGGGGGATGACACTGCGCCCGCGCGGATGAGTGCATGGACCAACCGATCGCGCACGAAGTCGAGTTGGGGGAAACGTTGCGCCTCCGTACCAGTCTGAAACGCCTGCTGCCGGCCACCGCGGCCGTGCTCGCCACGGCCGCGGCCACGCTGCCGGCCGCCGCCGCCCCGCCGTCCGCGGCGGGCGGCCGGCACCCGTCGGCGGACGGGTTGTCGGCGACCATCCGCTACACCGAGTACGGCATCCCGCACATCCTGGCGAAGGACTACGCCGGCCTGGGCTTCGGCACCGGCTGGGCGCAGGCCGCCGACCAGGTGTGCGTGCTCGCCGACGGGTTCGTGACCGTACGGGGCGAACGCTCCCGGCACTTCGGTCCGGACGCCGCGACGGACGGGTCGCTGTCGTCCGCCCGCACGAACCTCTCCAGCGACCTGTACTTCACGGGCGTGCGCGACGCGGGCACCGTGGAGCGGCTGCTCGCCCAACCGGCGCCCGCCGGGCCGAGCAGGGAGCAGAAGGAGCTGATGCGGGGCTGGGCCGCCGGTTACAACGCCTGGCTGAGGAAGAACCAGGTGGCCGACCCCGCCTGCGCCGGCAAGGCGTGGGTGCGCCCGGTGAGCGCCCTGGACGTGGCCCGGCGGGCGTACGCGCTGGCGGTCGTCGGTGGAGAGGGCGCCCTCGTCGACTCCATCACGGCGGCCCGGCCGCCCGCCCCGGGGTCGGCTCCCGGGCCGGGGGCCGACCCGGAGGGGGTGGCCGGGGCGGTGCGGGAGCTGTTCGCCGAGCGGAACGCGACGATGGGGTCCAACGCCGTCGCCTTCGCCGGCGCCACCACCGCGAACGGCCGCGGCCTGCTGCTGGGCAACCCGCACTACCCGTGGCACGGCGGCCGCCGGTTCTGGCAGTCGCAGCAGACCATCCCCGGCGAGCTGAACGTGCAGGGCGCCTCGCTGCTGGGCTCGCCACTCGTGCAGATCGGCTTCACCGGCGACGTGGCGTGGAGCCACACCGTCGCCACCGGCCGGACCGCGAACCTGCACCAGCTGGCCCTCGACCCGGCCGACCCCACCGCGTACCTGGTGGACGGCCGGTCCGAGCCGATGGTGCGGCGGACCGTGACCGTGCCCGTGGCGGACGGGGAGCCGGTGACCCGTACCCAGTGGTGGACCCGGTACGGCCCGGTCGTCACGTCCTTCGGCGGCGACCCGCTGCCGTGGACGGCGACCACCGCGTACGCGCTGCACGACCCCAACGCGGGGAACCTCCGCATGGTGGACTCCTCGCTCGGCCTCGCCAAGGCGCGCTCCACCCGGGAGGTGGCGGCGGCGCTGCGCCGCACCCAGGGCCTGCCCTGGGTGAACACCGTGGCCTCGGACCGGCACGGCGGCACGCTCTTCACGCAGGCGCAGGTCGTGCCGAGGATCACGGACGAGCTGGCCGAGCGGTGCTCGACCCCGCTGGGCCGCACCGTCTACCCGGCGACGGGCTTCGCCGTGCTCGACGGGTCGCGCGGCGACTGCGCGCTGGGGAGCGACCCGGGGGCGGTGCAGCCCGGCATCATGGGACCGGACCGCTGGCCGCTGCTCCACGGCGCCCCGTACGCGGAGAACTCCAACGACAGCGCCTGGCTGGCCAACGCCGACCGGCCGCTGACCGGGTACGAGCGGGTCTTCGGCGACATCGGGACGGAGCGGTCGCTGCGGACGCGCGGCGCGGTCGAGGACGTGGCGGCGATGGCCGGCCGGGGCGGGCTGACCGTCGCCGACCTCCAGGAGCAGCAGTTCGCCAACCGGGTGCCCGCCGCCGACCTGGCCGCCGACGACGTGGTGCGGGCGTGCCCGGCGGCGCTGCCGGGTGACGCGGAGGCGTGCGGGGCCCTCGCGCGCTGGGACCGCCGCATGGACACCGGGAGCCGGGGCGCCCTGCTGTTCGACCGGTTCTGGGGGCGGCTGCAGCGGGAGACGACGGGTGCCGGGCGGTGGAGGGTGCCGTTCTCCGCGGCCGACCCGGTGGGCACGCCCCGCGGCCTGGACACCGGCGCGCCCGGCTTCGCCACGGCGCTGCGCGGGGCGGTCGCCGAACTGCGCGCGGCGGGCATCCCGCTGGACGCCCCGCTGGGCGAGCACCAGTTCGTGGTGCGCGACGGGCGGCGCATCCCCGTGCACGGGGGGACGGGCACGGGCGTGTGGAACATGACCGTGCCCGTGTGGAACGCGGCGGGCGGCGGCTACACGGAGGTGCGGCACGGCACGAGCCACGTCCAGGCGGTCGGCTGGGACGACGGCCGGTGCCCGGTCGCGCGGACGCTGCTGGCGTACTCCCAGTCGTCCGACCCGGGATCGCCGCACCACGCCGACCAGACCCTGCTGTACTCGCAGGAGCGGTGGGTGACCGCGCGGTTCTGCGAGCGGGACATCCTGCGCGACCCGGCGCTGCGGGTGGTGCGGGTGACGCAGTGACCCCCCGGGGGGACCGGGCCGCCCGGACCGGTCCCCCCGGAGGCCGGGCCCCGGGGACCGCGCCCCGGGGCGCTCAGGGGCTGAACGAGAGGAACACGAAGGCGGCGAACAGCAGCAGGTGGACGCCGCTCTGCAGGAGCGTGGCGCGTCCGGGCACCACGGTCAGGGCGCTCACCAGGGCGGTGAGCGCCAGCAGCACGAGGTGGACGGGGCCCAGTCCCAGGATCAGGGGTCCGGGCAGCCACACGGAGACGAGCGCGATCGTCGGCACGGTCAGCCCGATGCTGGCGATCGCCGAGCCGTAGGCGAGGTTGAGGCTGGTCTGGACGCGTGCGCCGCGCGCGGCGCGCAGCGCGGCCAGCGTCTCCGGCAGCAGCACCATCAGGGCGATGGTGACGCCGACGACCGCGGTGGGCAGGCCGACGGCCTTCACTCCGGCCTCGATCGCCGGGGAGACGAGCTTGGCCAGGCCGACGACGGCGACCAGGGCGGCCGCGAGCAGACCGAGGCTCCACCCGGTGGCCGCACGGGTGGGCGGCGGGGCGTGCGCGGCCGGGTCGACGGGCCGGCCCTCGGCGGTGACGGGCAGGAAGTACTCGCGGTGGCGGACGGTCTGCACGGTGACGAAGAGCCCGTACAGGCTCAGGGAGGCGACCGCGGCGAAGGCCAGCTGCGCCCCGGTGAACTCGGGACCCGGGGTGCCGGTGGTGAAGGCGGGCAGCACGAGGGTCGTCGTGGCGAGGGTGGTGACGGTGGCGAGGGCGCCGCCGGAGCCCTCGGCGTTGAAGGCGGCGACGCGGCCCCGGAGGGTCGCCGCGAGCAGGGACAGCCCGACGACGCCGTTGCAGGTGATCATGACCGCGGCGAACACCGTGTCGCGTGCGTAGGTGGCCGCCTCGTCGCCGCCGGAAACCATCAGCATGACGATCAGGCCGACCTCGATGACGGTCACGGCGACGGCGAGCAGCAGCGACCCGAAGGGCTCGCCGACGCGGTGGGCGACCACTTCGGCGTGGTGGACGGCGGAGAGGACGGCCCCGGCCAGGCAGAGCCCGACGACGGCGACGGCGGGCCCAGACAGGTCGCGGCCCCAGCCGAGGGCCAGGACGGCCAGCGCCGCGAGCGGGGCCCAGGTGGCGCGCTCCCGCCACGGGCGCGGCGCGGCGGGCCGGCCCCCGGGCCCCGGGCCGGGGGCGCGGCCCCGGTCCCCGCCGGTCTGCGTGCCCATGCGGCCACGCTGCCACCGCGGTGTCCGGCCCGCACCCCGACCGGGGCTGATGGGGTCTCAGTTCCACCGCCCGCCTCCTTGACGCGCGGGTGCGCCGGCGGGATGGTTTCACCCGGTGTGCCCGACGGTGGGGGTTTCGATCCGGGCGGTGGGCTGCGGACGGGGAGGGCGGGACGGTGCGGGAGCCGGTTGCGGGCGGGATGGACCGCCGTACGTTCGGCGGCGGGGTGCTGGCACTGGGAGGTGCGCTGGTGATCGGTCCCCTCACGGGCGGCGCCGCGGCGGGCCGGGAGGGGACCGGGGCGCCGCGGGGCGGCCCGGCCGCGGCCCCGCGGGAGGCGGCCGGGCCGGTGCTGCGGCACGGCACGGCCGAACGGGCCGGGCTGCTGCGCTGCCACCTCGACCTGCTGGTCGCCGACGCCGAGCGGTTCCTCGGCCCCTCCCCCGTCCACCCCTGGTACGCGGGCGCGGTGCTCCTCGCGGGACGCGGACCGGTCGTGGCGCTGCACCGGGCGATCGGTCACGCGGTGCGGTACGAGGCGTACGACGAGACGACCGGGCGGGGCGTGGAGCTGCCGCCCGGGCGGCGGGTCCCGATGCGCGGGGACACCGTCTTCGACCTGGCGTCGCTGACCAAGCTGTTCACCTCGATCCTGACGGTGCAGCTGCTGGAGCGGGGCGCGCTGGAGCTGGAGGGGCGGGTCGCCGAGCGGCTGCCGGACTTCGGCGGCGGCGGGAAGGGCGGCGTCACGGTGCGCCAGCTGCTGACGCACACCTCGGGGTTGCGCGCCTGGCTGCCGCTGTACCGGGAGCCGACGCGGGAGGGGATGCTGCGGCTGCTGTGGGAGGAGCGGCCCCTGGACCCGCCCGGCACGGCGTACCGGTACTCCGACCTCAACCTGATCGCGTTGCAGCTGCTGCTGGAGGAGGTCACCGGGCGTCCGCTGGACGCGCTGCTGCGCGAGCGGATCACCGCGCCGCTCGGGATGCGGCGCACCCGGTTCCGGCCGCCCGCCTCCTGGCGGCCGGGGGTCGCCGCGACGGAGGACGCCCGCCCGCCGTGGTCGGGACTGGACCGGGGCATGGTGCGGGGCGAGGTGCACGACGAGAACGCGTACGCCCTCGGCGGGGTCGCCGGGCACGCGGGCGTCTTCTCCCGCGCCTGGGACCTGGCGGTCCTCGCCCGCACCCTGCTGAACGGCGGCTCCTACGGCTCCGCGCGGATCCTGCGGCCGGAGTCGGTGGAGCTGATGTTCACGGACTTCAACACCGCCTTCCCCGGCGACGGGCACGGGCTGGGCTTCGAGCTGTACCAGCACTGGTACATGGGTGCGATGGCCACGCCGCGCACGGCCGGGCACACCGGGTTCACCGGGACGAGTCTGGTGCTGGACCCGACGACCGACTCGTTCCTGGTACTGCTGGGCAACTCGGTGCACCCGGTGCGGAGCTGGCGCTCGGGGTCGGCGCCGCGGGTCGCCGCAGCCGACCGCATGGCCCGCGCGGTACCGGTGCGGCCGGCGCACGGCCGCACCGCCTGGTCCGCCGGGACGGCGCCGGCCTCGACGGCGACGCTGGCCCTGCCCGCCGTACGGCCGGCGACGGGGCGGGCACGGCTGCGGTGCGCCCTGTGGTGGGACACCGAGCCCGGTGCGGACGGTCTGGTCCTGGAGGCGTCGGCGGATCCGGCCGGGGGTGGCGGCCGGTGCCGTTCGTCACCGTACGGCCGGGCGGGGAACCGGTGGAGCGCCCGGGTGGATCGGTGACGGGCTGGTCGGGGCGGGTCTGGCACCGGTTGGAGGCCGACCTGTCGGCGTGGGCGGGCGTCGGCGCCCTGCGGCTGCGGTGGCGGTACACGGCGGACGCCCGCTACACGGGACGCGGCGTGTACGTGGACGGGCTGCGCGTCCTGGACGGCGGGCGGACCCTGTTCGACGAGGCGCGGCCGGCGGACGCGGCGCTGATCGAGGCGGAGGGCTGGACGGCGTCGGCCGACTGAGCCGGGCCTCCCCCGCCCGCCGGCCCGGCGCCCTGGGGTCGAGCACCGTGATCCGAGGGGGTGCGCGGGGCACCCGGGCCGTCCCGGCACCGCTCCTGCGGAGCCCCGTCCGCGGCGGAGCCGTCCGCGCGGGGGCCGTTCGCGCCGCAACGGGCGCACTGCGGCGGGTCCCGTACGGAACGCCGGAGTCCGGCCGGTCCGGCCGCCCGGGACGGGGGCGGAGCCGTCGGTGCGCCGGTTCGCGGCCGGGCGGGGCGGCGGGCGCGCAGCGGCGCCCGGCGGACGCCCCGGACGAGTGGCCCGGCCGCTCGCGGACGCCGTCCGCCGCGCTCCGGGCGGCCGGGACGCGGCCGACCGGGCGGGCCCGGTGGGAACGGGTGGGCCGCGCCCACCGGGAGGGGCCGCGCCCGCGGGGCGGGGCGCCGGAGGGGCCCGACGACACGGTGCCGCACCGGATGCGGGCGGTGGGCGGGGCGGGGAGACTGGACGGCGGGGGGCCACTCGGCGAGAGGACGACCCATGTCCGTGATGGGCAAGATCAAGAACATGCTGAAGGGCCACGAGGACCAGGTCGGCAAGGGCGTCGACAAGGCCGGCGACTACGCCGACAAGAAGACGCGGGGCCGGCACAGCCGCCACATCGGCGCCGCGCAGGAGCAGGTCAAGAACCGGCTGGGCCGCGACCGCGGGCAGCACCGGGAACCCCCGCCCGGCACCTGACCCTCCGTTCCCCGGACGGGCCTCGGGCCACCCGGTCGCGCGTCCCGGCGTGCGGTCCCGCCGCGGCTGGTGGAGAGTCGGGGCGAGTTCCCCTACTCGAAGGAGAGAAACATGCTTCGGCGCGTCTCGATGGTCCTGGCCGGTCTGCTCGCGGTCGGCTTCCTCACCGCCTCCCCCGCCGCCGCGGACATGAAGGGCTGCTGGGTGGACGGCAGCTACGCCCAGGCGGGTGACGCCGTGGTCGCCGAGCTCGAAGGGGCCTGCTGGTCCTTCGACTGACCGCTGCGGCGGCGCACGGCGGGCGGGCATCCGGCACGGGTGCCCGCCCGCACCGCCGTCCGGGCGGGGCGAAGGGACCGGCCGTTCCACCGGCCGTGTGGCGGGCGGGGCCGGCCGCCCGCCGGCCGCGTCGGGGCTTCAGCCGTCCGCCGCCCGCCGGGGGGCGGCGGCGACGCGCCGGTACACCTCGACCGCCTCGGCGTGCCGGCCGAGCTGCTCCAGGCACTGCGCCTCGTCGTTGCGGCTGGCGAGGGTGTCCGGGTGGTCCGGGCCGAAGGCCCGCTCGCGGGCCGCGGCGACGTGCCGGTACCCGGTGAGCGCCTCCTCCCAGCGGCCGAGCCAGCCCAGGCACACGGCGACCTCCCGGCCGCTGACCAGCGTGTCCGGGTGGTCCGGCCCCAGCGTCCTGCCGCGGGCCGCGGCGACCTCGCGGGCCTCGGCGAGGGCCTCCTCCCAGCGGCCCAGGCGGCCCAGGTTGACCCCGAGGGCGTGCCGGGCGCGCAGGGTCTCCGGGTCGTCGGGCCCCTGCGCCCGGGTGCGTGCCCCGACCAGTTCCCGGTACAGCTCCAGCGCCTCCCGGCCACGGCCCAGGCGGCCCAGGCAGATGCCCGCCTCGTAGCGGGCCGCGAGGGTGTCGGGGTGGTCCGGGCCCAGGGTGCGGGCGCGGCCCGCGGCGACCTCCCGGTAGGTGCCCAGCGCGTCCGCCCAGCGGTCGAGCCGGCCGAGGGTGTGGGCCACCTCGTGGAGCGTGGCCAGCGTGTCGGGGTGGCCGGGGCCGAGGAGCCGGGCGCGGGCGGTCGCCACCTCGTACGCCGTGCGGTACGCCTCCTCCAGGCGGCCCAGGCGGCCGAGGGTGAACGCGAGGTTGTGGCGGCAGCGCAGGGTGTCCGGGTGGTCGGCGCCCATGACGCGCTCGCGGGCGGCGAGGACGTCGGCGTACGCCCGGTGGGCCTCGCCGTGGCGGCCGAGCCGGCCCAGGACGTGGGCCGTCTCCTGGCGGGCGGTGAGTGTTTCGGGATGGTCCGGGCCCAGCACGCGGGCGCGGCCCTCGGCGACGCGGCCGAACAGGCGCAGCGCCTGGACGGACCGGCCGGCGCGGCTGAGGGCGAAGGCCTGTTCGTACCGGCTGGCCAGGGTGTCGGGGTGGTCGGGTCCGAGGACCTGTTCGCGCTCGTCGGCGACGGCCCGGTGCACCTCGCCGGCCTCCGTCCAGCGGCCCAGGCGGCCCAGGCTGAGCCCCGCGCTGTGGCGGCCGGCCAGGACGGCGAGGAGGCGCGGCTCCGGGGCGGGGGCCGGCAGCGGCGCGGGGGGCGCGGCCGGAACGGGGGGCAGGGCCGGAACGGGGGGCGTGACCGGGGCGGGGTGCGCCGGGCGCGGAGGCGTCGCCGCGCCGATCGTCCACCGGCCGGTGAGCACTCCCGCCGGATCGTCCGGCGGGAACGCCGCGTACGGCGGGACCGCGGCGACGGATCGGCGGCCGACGGTCATGGACCGGGTCCAGGCGGGGAGTCCGGGGGCGGCGGACCCGGAGGGGTTCGCGCCCGGGCGGTGCGGCGGGGCGATCCGGTAGGCGTCGGGCAGATGCGCGTCCGGGCGGTGGAGGGTGCCGGCGGGCAGGGCGGCGTGGCGGGTGCCGGTGATGCGGCGGCGCAGGTCGCCCGCGTCGGCGGGGCGGGCCTCGGGGGCCTTGGCGAGCAGGTCCAGCACGATCCGTTCGAACGGGGGCGGCAGGTCCGCGCGGCGCCGGCTGGGCGGTTCGGGCGGGGTGTCGCGGTGGCCGATGACGATCGCCCAGGCGTCCTCGTGGTCGAACGGCGGGGCCCCGGTGGCGATCTCGTAGAGCACGCAGCCCAGGGAGTACAGGTCGCTGCGGTGGTCGACCGGGCCGCCGCCGATCTGCTCGGGCGACATGTAGTGCGGCGTGCCCATGGCGATGCCGGTGCCGGTGAGGCGGGAGGAGGCGCCGAGGCCGGCTCCCAGGCGGGCTATCCCGAAGTCGCAGATCTTCACCGTGCCGTCCGCGAGCCGCATGATGTTCGCGGGTTTGAGGTCGCGGTGGACGATCCCCCGGCTGTGGGTGTAGGCGAGGGCGTCGGCGACCTGTTCGGCGATGTCGACGACATCGTGCACCGGCAGCGGGTGGTTCGCGTTGTCGCCCAGCAGCTGGCTGAGGTCGCGGCCCTCCAGCAGCTCCATCACCAGGTACAGCGTGCCCTCCGCCTCGCCGAAGTCGTGGACCACCGTCACGCCGCGGTGCTGGAGGGACGCGGCGACGCGGGCCTCGCGCCGGAACCGCTCCCGCAGCACCCGCAGGAGGTCCGGGTCCTGCCGCGGCCCCAGCGGTTTGAGGCACTTCACGGCGACCCTGCGGCCGAGCGACTCGTCGGTGGCCCGCCACACCTCCCCCCATGCCGCCGCGCCCGATCACCTCCAGCAGCCGGTAGCGGCCGTGGATGACCCTGGTCTCCGCCATCGCGTGCTGTCGCCCCCGTCGTTCGCTGCGCCTCCCCGGCGCCTCCAGTATGGCGCCCTGCGGGCGGGATCCGTACGGGCCGACACGGATGCCCGCGCCGCCCCGGGACGGGGCGGCGCGCGCCCGGGATCAGTCGGCGAGGGTCACCGCCCTGACGATGAAGAGGGCGGCGACCAGAACCACCAGGACCATGATGATCGTCATGGGGGCCTTCGCCCAGCCCGTCGGGGGGTTGTGGGTCTCCTGGGGGCCCGCGCCGGAGGTGCTGCCCTCGGCCGGCGGGGTGTCGCCGGGGACCGCCGAGCCGCCGGCGTCGAGACCGGCGGTGCGGTCGGGGTCGGGGTCTGGGGGGTTGATGTGGTGGGTCATGGGGGACGGGTGCGCAGCTCCGGGGATTTCATGCGTCCTCTCCGGGTACCCCGGACCTCTCCGGGCCCGTGCTGGCGGTCCGGGTACGGCCGCCGAGGAGGAGGGTGTCCATGGTCTTCGACCCGCTGTCCGGTTCGCTGTGGATGGAGTACGCGCCGGGACCGGCCCGGCCGGCCCTCGCGGGGCCGGTGGAGACGGAGGTCGCCGTCGTGGGCGGCGGCGTCGCGGGACTGTGCACGGCCTGGGAGCTGGCGCGGGCCGGCCACCCGGTGGTCCTGCTGGAGGCGGACCGGATCGCCACCGGCGTGACCGGGCACACGACGGCGAAGCTGTCGGCGCTGCACGGGCAGGTGTACGCGGACCTGAGGTCGGCGCACGGCGCGCGGGCGGCACGGCTGTACGCGCACTCGCAGCAGCTGGCCGTCGAGCGCGTGGCCGAGGTGAGCGAGGAGCTGGGCATCGACTGCGACCTCGAGCGCCTCCCCGCGTACACGTACGCGGAGGACCCCGGGCGGGCGGACGAACTGCGGGCCGAGGCGGAGGCGGCGCTGGAGGCGGGGCTCCCCGCGTCGTACGTGACGCGGACGCCGCTGCCCTTCCCGGTGGCGGGCGCGGTGCGGATGGAGGCGCAGGCGCAGTTCCACCCGAGGAAGTACCTGCTGGGGCTCGCCGCGGACCTGGAGCGGCTCGGCGGGCGGATCTACGAGCGGACCCGGGTGACGCGGCTGAAGGAGGGCACGCCGTGCGAGCTGACCACCGAGCGGGGCGACACGGTGGTCGCGCGGCACGTGGTGGTGGCCACGCACTACCCGGTGTTCGACCGGGCGCTGCTGTTCACCCGGCTGGAGCCGAAGCGGGAGCTGGTCGTGGCGGGCCCGATCCCGGCGGACCGCGACCCCGGCGGGGTGTTTTTGACGTCGGAGGGCGGTACGCGGTCGGTCCGGACGGCCCCCACCGGGCGTGAGGGGACGCGGATGCTGATCGTGACCGGTGAGAAGTTCACGCCGGGCACCGCCGGGGAGGGCGAGGTCGGCGAGCGGTTCGCCCGGCTGGAGGAGTGGGCGCGGGAGCGGTTCGGTCCGCTGGAGGTCACCCACCGGTGGGCGACGCAGGACAACTGGACGACGGACCGGCTGCCGTACGTGGGGCGGCTGCACGCCGGGGCGCGGCACGTGTACGTGGCGACCGGGTTCGCCGGGTGGGGCATGAGCGGCGGGGTGATGGCCGGGGCGCTGCTGGCGGCGCGGATCCGGGGCCGGGACTCGGCCTGGACGTCGCTGTACGACCCGGTGCGGCTGAGCCCGCTGCGGGAGGTGCCCGCCATGCTGCGGCTCCAGGCGCGGGTGGCGAAGCACTTCGTGGGCGACCGGACGCCCGGCGCGTACGCCGACTCGGCCGCGGACGTGGGTCCCGGCCAGGGAGCCGTGGTGCGGGTCGGCGGGCGGCTGCTCGCGGTGCACCGGGACCGGGAGGGGGCGCTGCACACGGTGTCCGCGCGCTGTACGCACCTCGGGTGCGTGGTGCACTTCAACGACGCGGAGACCACCTGGGAGTGCCCGTGCCACGGGTCGCGTTTCGACGTGGAGGGGCGGGTCGTGGAGGGGCCGGCGACGCGCCCCCTGGACCGGGAGGACGCGGAGGGGGTGGAGGGCCCGGACGCGCGCGGCCGCGCGGGGGACGGCGAGGACTGAGCGGGGCGGCGGCCCCCGGGAGGGCCCTTCCGGGGGCGGGCCCTTCCGGGCGCGGTGCGCGGCACGGGCCTCCCGGGGCGGGGTCGGTCAGGACGGGGTCGGTCAGGGCAGGAGTTCGTCGAGGGCCGCCCTGCCCTTCTCGGCCATCCTGCGCTCAGCCCAGGCGAGGTTCTCGGGGTTCACGTCGCGTCCGGAGGCCAGGACCAGGTCCTCGGCGCTGAACTCGCCCTCCGCGCCGCTGTGCAGGAGGGCGTCGGGGGTGACGCCGCCCCGCCGGGAGTTCGTCTCGGGTTCTTCGGTCATGCCGCCTCCTTGTTCGTCCGGCACTCGCCATTGTCGTCGCCGGCCGGCGCGTGCGCGACCTCGGGACGGACCGCTTCCCGGAAGGGGGTCGCGGCCCGGGGCCGGCGGTGGCGGGCGGCCCGCACGGGCGCGGGGGCCGTCGCCGTCCGCGTCCCGGCTCCTTCACGACGGTCGTGCCGCCCCGCGGGGCGCCCCCGCCCGGCGGGGTGCTCGCGCCCCGCGGAGGGACCGGGCGGCGCGCGGTGGCCGCGTCCCCCGCCCACCGGCCGCGCGCGGCGCGCGATCCGCCGCCCGTGCGCCCCGGGGCGACGGGGGCTCCGGGCGGCCGGGTTCCGTGCGGAGCCCCGCCTCCGCCGTTCCCGGCGGCGCGACCGCGGGAACGCCGCGGACGGGCGGCGCCGACGCCTTGGCGCCGCCCGCCGGCGGGCTCGACAATGGGGGGGATGACGGACAGACGGGCGTTCGGCGGGGAGCGGGGGCACGGCGGCGAGATCGGGCCGGCCGAGCGGCTCGCCATGAACCGCACGGGCAGTTTCGACTGGGACCTCGGCTCCGGCACGATCGACGTCGACGTGGCGGGGCTGCTGGTGTTCGGACAGGACCCCGACGCCTTCGACGCGAGGCCCGAGACGCTGGTGGGGCGGCTCGACCGGGTGGAGCGGGAGCGGCTGGACGGCGTGGTCAAGGAGGCGCTGACCAGCGGCCGGTCCTCGTACGCGGCGCACTTCCGGCTGGTGCGGGACGACGGCTCGGGGCAGTGGACGCACGTGCAGGCGCGCATCCTGCGGGACCGCGACGGCCGGGCCCACCGGATCGTGGGGATCGTCCGCGACGCGACCGCCGAGGTGACGCACTCGGAGTTCGTGACGGAACTGGAGCGGCGCCGCCGGCGCCAGACCGACATGGTGGAGCGGTCGACGCGGGCCCTGGCGCGGGCGGTGACCGTCGACGACGTGACGGCGGCGCTGACCGGGCCCGGCGGCCTCGCCCGGCTCGGCGCCGACGGGCTGGCGCTGGGCCTGGTGGAGAACGGCTCGCTGAACCTCATCGCGCTGAGCGGCGAGTCCCTGGAGGCGCTGGAGGGCCTGGGGGCGCGGCGGTTGGAGAGCGGGCTGCCGCTGCACGAGACGGTGCTGAGCGGGCGGCCGCTGTTCACCGGCTCGTTCCAGGAGCTGATCGGGGAGTACCCGCTGCTCGCCCCGCTGGCGGGCCGGCTGCCGTTCCGGGCGGCGGCGTACCTGCCGCTGGTCGCGCAGGCGCGCACGCTGGGCGGCATGGTGCTGTTCTACCGGCGCCGGACGGCGTTCAGCGCGGACGAGCGGAACCTGGCGCTGGGCCTCGCGGCGATCGTCGCGCAGTCCCTCCAGCGGGCGATCCTCTTCGACGAGGAGCGGGAGCTGGCCACGGGCCTGCAGGCGACGATGCTGCCGCGCCGCATCCCGAGGATCGACGGCGGCGAGATCGCCGTGCGGTACCACTCGGCGTGGAGCGGCCGGCAGGTCGGGGGCGACTGGTACGACGTGATCCCGCTGCCCAGGGGGCGCGTCGGGATCGTCGTGGGCGACGTGCAGGGCCACGACACCCACGCCGCGGCGATCATGGGCCAGCTGCGCATCGCCCTGCGCGCCTACGCGGGCGAGGGGCACGCGCCCTCGACGGTGCTGGCCCGGGCGTCGCGGTTCCTGGCGGAGCTGGACACCGAGCGGTTCGCGACGTGCACGTACGCCCAGGTCGACCTGGACACGGGCACGGCGCGGGCGGTACGGGCGGGGCATCTGGGGCCGCTGATCCGCCACACGGACGGGCGGGTGGGGATGCCGAAGCTGCAGGGCGGGCTGCCGCTGGGCATCGCGTCGGTGTTCGGGGACGAGGAGTACCCGGAGACGCGGCTGGACCTGGTGCCCGGCGAGACGCTGGTGATGTGCACGGACGGCCTGGTGGAGGAGCCGGGCGCGGACATCGGCCGGGGCGTGGACGCGCTGGCCGAGGCGGTCGCGGCGGGGCCGCCGGACGCCGAGGCCCTCGCCGACCACCTGTCGCGGAGGCTCTGGCAGCGGTGGGGGGCGGGCGACGACGTGGCCCTGCTGGTGCTGCGGCGCAGTCCGGACCCGGGCACGGCACGGGCGCCGCGCGTCCACCAGTACGTGCACCAGGCGGATCCGGAGGGTCTGTCCGAGGCGCGGGCGGTGGTGCGGCGGGCGCTGCGCGACTGGGGGATGCGCGGGTACGCGGACGACGCCGAGCTGCTCACCGGGGAGTTGCTGGGCAACGTGCTGCTGCACACGGAGGGCGGGGCGGTGCTGACGCTGGAGGTGCTGCCGGAGCCGGTGCGGCGGGTGCGGCTCACGGTGCGGGACCGGTCCAGCGCCTGGCCCCGGCGCCGCACGCCGGGCGAGGCGGCGACGTCGGGGCGGGGGCTGCTGCTCCTGGAGGCGCTGTCGGCGCGGTGGGGCGTCGAGCCGCGCGGCGAGGGGAAGGCCGTGTGGTGCGAGATCGGCCCGGCGGGGGCGTGACGGCCCGGGCGGGGAGGGCGGGGTCCCGGTGAGGGGCCGCCCTCCCCGCCCGGGGGGCCCGGGCCGGCGGCGGGGCACCGGCCGACGGGTCCGCCGAGCGCGGCGGCGTCCTTTGGCCCGACCGCTTCGCCCCGGGTGATCCGGGCGTACGGGGGCCCTCCGCCGCGGGACCGTGCCGGGCGGCATCGGCCGGTCCGGGGCGGGTACCCGCCGGCGCATGGGTGACGAGGGACGTTTCCAGCGCGCGTCCGGCCGGTTCGCCGACCGGATCACCGAGGACGGGCGGGACGGCTGGCCGGTGGAGGCGGGGCGGTACCGGCTGGTGGTGAGCAGGGCCTGCCCGTGGGCGAGCCGCTCCCTGGTGGTGCGGCGGCTGCTGGGGCTGGAGGAGGCGCTGTCGCTGGCCGTGGCGGACCCCGTGCAGGACGAGCGGAGCTGGCGCTTCACCCTCGACCCGGACGGCCGCGACCCGGTGCTGGGCATCCGGTTCCTGTCCGAGGCGTACGAGGCGCGCGAGCCGGGGCAGCCGGGCGGGGTGAGCGTGCCGGCGGTCGTCGACGTGCCGAGCGGCCGGCTCGTCACCAACGACTACCAGCGCATCACCCTGGACCTGGAGACCGAGTGGACCCGGCTGCACCGCCCCGGCGCCCCCGACCTGTACCCGGAGCACCTGCGCGACGAGATCGACGAGCGGATGGACGGCGTCTTCCGGGACGTCAACAACGGCGTCTACGAGGCCGGGTTCGCGACCTCCCAGGAGGCGTACGACGAGGCCTACGGGCGGTTGTTCGCCCGGCTGGACCAGCTGTCGGAGCACCTGGCGGGGCGGCGCTACCTGGTGGGCGACACGATCACCGAGGCCGACGTGCGGCTGTTCACCACGCTGGTGCGGTTCGACGCCGTGTACCACGGCCACTTCAAGTGCAACCGCAACAAGCTGGCCGAGGACCGGGTGCTGTGGGCGTACGCGCGGGACCTGTTCCAGACGCCCGGCTTCGGCGACACGGTGGACTTCGACCACGTCAAACGCCACTACTACGTCGTGCACGGGCACATCAACCCGACCCGGATCGTCCCGCGCGGCCCGGACCTGCGCGGCTGGCGCTCCCCGCACCACCGCGAGGAGCTGGGCGGGCGCCCGTTCGGGGACGGGACGCCGCCCGGGCCGCCGCCCGCGGACGAGGTGGTCGTCCCCCTCTGAGAGCCCCCGCCCGCAGGGGCCGCCGTCCGGCCCGCTCCGGACGGCGGCCGGGTTGGGCCGCCCGCGGCGGGTAACCCGTGGGGGCATGGTGAATCACGACGACGGTCCGGGCGACCTGCCCGCCCGGTCCTGGCGGGCGGTGGTGCGGCGCACGGCCAGGGAGGCGCTCGACGACGAGCTCCCGGACCGGGCGGCCGCCCTCACCTACTACGGGGTCCTGTCGGTCTTCCCGGCCCTGCTGGTGCTGGTGGCCTCGCTCGGCGCGGCCGGCGACCCGGCGACCCGCTCCCTGCTGGACGGCTTCGGGCAGCTCGCGCCCGGCCCGGCGCGGGATCTGCTGAGCGGCGCGGTGCGCCGGTTGCAGGAGGCACGCGGGACGAGCGGGCTGGTGGCGGCGGTGGGCCTGGCCACCGCCGTCTGGTCGGCGTCCGGGTACGTGGCGGCGTTCATCCGGGCGGCCAACGCCGTGTACGACCTGCCGGAGGGCCGCCCGGTGTGGAAGCTGACGCCGCTGCGCGTCGGGCTCACGCTGCTGCTGATGGTGCTGCTGGCGGCGAGTTCCGTGATCGTGGTGTTCACGGGGCCGCTCGCGCGCCGCGCCGGGGACGTGATCGGCGCCGGGGACGCGGCCGTGACGGCGTGGGGCGTGGCCAAGTGGCCGGTGCTGGTGCTCCTGGTGGCGATGATGGTGACCCTGCTGTACTGGCGGGCGCCCAACGTCCGCGGCCAGGGCCTGCGCTGGCTGGGTCCGGGGAGCGTGGTGGCGGTGCTGCTGTGGCTGCTGGCCTCGGGCGGGTTCGCGCTGTACGCGGCGAACTTCGGTTCCTACAACAAGACGTACGGGACGCTGGCCGGGGCGGTGGTCTTCCTGGTCTGGCTGTGGCTGACCAACCTGGCGGTGCTGCTGGGCCTGGAGCTGGACGCGGAGCTGGCCCGCCAGCGGGCGATCCTGGCCGGCCTCCCCCCGACGGAGGAGCCGTACGTGGAGCCGCGGGACACCAGGAGGTGGCCGCCGGTGCTCCGGGGCCGCGTCGCCCGGCGGAGGCGCCGCCGGGCGCGGTGACGGGCGGGGCGACCCGGAGCACGGCGGGGCGCCGTCAGGGCAGCGGCGTGCCGCCCGTGGCGTTCATGATCTCGCCGGTGATGTAGCTCGCACCGGGCGAGGCGAGGAAGACGTAGGCCGGGGCCATCTCCGCGGGCTGGGCCGGCCGCCCGAGCGGCGACTGCCTGCCGAACTCCGCCGTCTCCGGCATGGTCGCCGGGATCAGCGGCGTCCACACCGGCCCGGGGGCCACGGCGTTGACGCGGATGCCGCGCGGGGCGAGGTCCTGGGCGAGGCCCTGGGTGAAGGTGACGATGGCGCCCTTGGTCATGGCGTAGTCGAGCAGCGGCGGGCTGGGCTTGTAGGCCTGCACGGACGCGCTGTTGATCACGCAACCGCCCTCGGGGATGTGCGGCAGGGCGGCCTTGGTGATCCAGAACATGCCGTACAGGTTGGTCCTCATCACCCGGTCGAACTGCTCGGTGGTGATGCCCTCGATCCCCTCGGTCCTGGCCATCTGGTACGCGGCGTTGTTCACCAGCACGTCGATGCGGCCGAACTCGGTCGCGGCCCGCTCGACGAGGGCCCGGCACGCCTCCTCGTCGCGGATGTCGCACGGCACGGCGACGGCCTTGCGGCCGGCGTCCTCGACGAGGCGGGCGGTCTCGCGGGCGTCGTCGGCCTCCTCCGGGAGGTGGGCGAAGAGCACGTCGGCACCCTCGCGCGCGTAGGCGAGGCAGACCGCGCGGCCGATCCCGGAGTCGCCTCCGGTGACGAGGGCGACGCGGTCCCGCAGCAGGTCGCCGCCCCGGTAGGACTCCTCGCCGTGGTCGGGGCGGGGCCGCATGGCGTCGGTGCGGCCCGGGTGCGGCTGCTCCTGCTCGGGGAAGTCCGGCCTCGGGTGGGCGGTCGCGGGGTTCTCGGGTGTGCGGTCGGGCGTCATGGGTCCTCCTGTCGGGCGGTCGGGTCGGTCTCCGCGTTCCCCTCCCCCGGGAGGCACACTCCGCCCATCGGGCGCATCAGGGGGCGAAAAGCTAGAATTCCCTCATGGGAGAGCGGTCCGTCGTGCCCACCGCACCCGAGCTGGTCGTCGACGTCGACGGATGCTCCACGGTGCTGCGCCCGAGCCACGTCTACCGCGTCGGGCGCGACCCGGCGAGCGACATCCCCCTCGCCGACGGCCGGGTCTCGTGGCACCACGCGGTGTTCCGCGAGGAGGCCGGCCGGTGGACGGTCCGGGACGAGGGCAGCACCAACGGCACGTACGCGGACGGCCTGCGCGTCGCCGAGCGGGACGTGCACGCCGGTACGGTGCTGCGCTTCGGCCACCCGCAGGACGGCCCGGCCGCCGTCCTGTCGGACGCCGGGGCGGCCGCCCCTCCCCCGCCGGCCGCCGCGGACGGACCCGCGCCGGCGCCCGTGTCGCCGTCCGCCCCGACCGGGGCCTTCCGCCGCCCCACCTCCGTGCGCCCCCTGCCGGACCGGACCGTCCGCATCGGCCGCGCCGGGGACAACGACGTGGTCGTCGACGACCTCGTGGTCTCCCGCCACCACGCCGAGCTGCGCCTCCACCCCGACGGGACGTACCGGATCCACGACCTCGGCAGCCACAACGGCACGTTCCTCAACGGCCGCCCGGTCGACGAGGCCCGCGTGGACCCCGAGGACGTCGTCGGCATCGGCCACCGCGCGTACCGCGTCGCGGCGGGGCGCCTCGTCGAGTACACCGACACCGGCGAGGTCTCCCTCGACGTGCAGGGGCTCACCGTCACGGTCGACGGCGGCCGCAGGACCCTCCTCGACGGGGTGACGTTCCCCGTCGGGGAGAGGGCGCTCCTCGGCGTCGTCGGCCCCAGCGGCTCCGGCAAGTCGACGCTGCTGAACGCCCTGACGGGTCTGCGGCCCGCCGACCGCGGCACCGTCCTGTACGACGGGCGCGACCTGTACCGGCAGTACGCGGAGCTGCGCCAGCGCATCGGGCTCGTGCCGCAGGACGACATCCTGCACCTGCAGCTGACGGTGCGCCGCGCCCTCGGGTACGCCGCCGAGCTGCGCTTCCCGGAGGACGCCGGGAAGGCGGAACGGCAGGCGCGCGTCGAGGAGGTGATGCGGGAGCTGGGCCTGGAGCAGCGCGCCGACCAGCCCGTGCACAGCCTCTCGGGCGGTCAGCGCAAACGGGTCAGCGTCGCCCTGGAGCTGCTGACGAAGCCGTCGCTGCTCTTCCTCGACGAACCGACGTCCGGCCTGGACCCGGGCATGGACCGGTCGGTGATGCACATGCTGCGCGGGCTCGCGGACGACGGGCGCACCGTCGTCGTCGTCACCCACAGCGTGCTCAGCCTCGACGTGTGCGACCGGCTGCTGGTCCTCGCGCCGGGCGGCCGGACCGCCTACTACGGGCCGCCCGGCGACGCGCTCGGCTTCTTCGGCTGCGCCCAGTGGCCGGAGGCGTTCGAGGCGTTCGAGAACGACCGGGAGCGGGACTGGGCGGCCCGGTTCCGCGGCTCGGAGCACTGCGAGCGGTACGTCGAGGCCGCGATGCGGCGCCCCGCCGAGCCCCGGCCGGACGGGGCCGCCGTCCCGCCGCCCCCGCCGCCGAAGCCCCAGAGCTGGGGCTCCCAGCTGCGCACCCTGGTGCGGCGGTACGCGGCGGCGCTGAGCGCCGACCGGACCTTCCTGGCGATCATGGTGGCGCTGCCGTTCGTGATGGGCGCGATGGCGCGGGCCCTGTCGGAGGGGAGGCTGGGCCCGGAGTCGACGCTGAACGTGCTGCTGATCCTGTGTGTGGGCGGCGTGCTGACGGGCGCCGCCAACGCGGTGCGGGAGCTGGTGAAGGAGCGGACCGTCTACCGCCGGGAGAGAGCCGTCGGCCTGTCCCGGTCGGCGTACCTGATGTCGAAGGTGGTCGTCCTCGGCCTGGTCACGGTCGTGCAGGCGGTCGTGCTCACCCTGGTCGCGCTGGTCGGCGTGCCGATGGGCGTGCCGGACGGGCGGGGCGTGCTGCTGCCGCCGCTCGCGGAGGTGGCGCTGGCGGTGGCGGCGCTGTCGTTCACCGCGATGATGCTGGGCCTCGCCGTGTCCGCCCTGGTGCGCAAGGAGGAGGTCACCATGCCGCTGCTGGTGCTCCTCGCGATCGTGCAGGTGGTCTTCTGCGGGGCGCTGCTGTCCGTGCGCGGGACGCCGGTGCTGGAGCAGTTGGCGTGGCTGGTGCCCTCCCGGTGGGCGTTCGCCGCGATGGCCGCGACCGTGGACCTGGGCGCCACGGTGCCGGGCGAGCGGTCGAAGGACCCGCTGTTCGCGCACACCCCGCCGACGTGGCTGTTCGACATGGGGGTGCTGCCGGCGCTCGCCCTCGTCCTCGGTTTCCTGGTGGCGAGGCTGCTGCGCCGCCACGAGCCGGTGATCATGCGGAAGTAGGCGTGCCATGACCTTCGCCGCCCCGGCGGGCGGGCCGGCCCCCGAGGACTTCCGGCCCACCCACGTGGTACCGCGCCACGGCATGCCCGCGTGGGAGACCCCGGGCACGGCCAGGCCGACGGTGCCGCTGGACCCCTTCCTCCCGGTGCGGCTGCTGGAGCGGACGGGCGACTGGGCGCGGGTCCTGTGCTCGAACGGCTGGTCGGCCTGGGTGGACGGGCGGCTGCTGGTGTCCGTGCCGGAGGACCCGCCGGCCACGGAGCGGGAGACGGCCCGGACCGCGGACCCGCGGCCGCTGCTGGCGCGCGCGGAGGCGTCGCTGGGCCGGTACCGGCGGGCGGCGGAGGACCTGGCGGCGGGCCGGACGGACGGCGAGGGGTTCCGTCGGGGCACCGGCGGGCTGCGGCTGGGCGTCGTCGTCGAGGGCGAGGCGATGTGGCTGTACGACGCGGAGCACGAGCGGTGGCTGTACTGCGACGGCACCCGCCTGGCCGAGTACGCCGCGCCGTCGGCGCCGTCGGCGTCCTCGGCGTCGTCGGGACGGCCGGTCCGCGAGCCGCCCGGGCGGGAGCCGGAACCGGCGGCGCCGCTCCCGGAGGACGGCGCCGGGCGCGAGCCGACCCGGGTGGTGGCGCCGCCGTGGGAGGCGGCGCCCTCCGGCGGGGAGGGCGGCGGGCGCGGACCGGGCGCCCCGGCGGGCGCGGACCGGTGGCCGGCGCCGCCGGACTCCTCCGGCGGGGACGCGGCGCCACCCGGCCCCGGGCACGAGCCCACCCGCGTCGTCGCCGCCGGCACCGGGCCCGAACCGACGCGGACCGTGCCGGCGGCGCAGCCCGGCGACGGGACCGGCGGGCCGCGGCCGTCCGCCGCCCCGGAGCGGCCCGCCGCCGCGGAGCCGACGCGGACGGTCGACGCGCCGGGGACAGGGCGCGGCGGCACGTCGGGCGACCGGGCGGGTGAGGGGTGATGGCGTCGGGCGTCGACCTGCCCGCCGGGCGGCCGTCGGGGCTGGTGGGGCAGCGGGTCGCGCACTACCGGATCGACGCCGAGGTCGGCCGCGGCGGCATGGCGGTCGTGTACCGGGCGACGGACCTGCGGCTGGGCCGGACCGTGGCGCTGAAGCTCCTGGCGCCGGAGCTGGCCCGCAACGACACGTTCCGCAAGCGGTTCACGCACGAGTCGCGGGTGGCCGCCGCGATCGACCACCCGAACATCGTGCCGGTCTTCGAGGCCGGCGAGACCCGGGGCCTGCTGTACATCGCCATGCGGTACGTGCCGGGGCAGGACCTGCGGGCGCTGCTGGACCGCACCGGCCCGCTGCCCGTCGCCACGGCGCTGCGGATCGCCGTGCAGATCGCGTCGGCACTGGACGCGGCGCACGCCCACGACCTGGTGCACCGGGACGTGAAGCCGGGCAACGTCCTGGTCGCCGAGGGGACGGACAGCGAGCGGCCCGAGCACGTCTACCTCACGGACTTCGGGCTGACGAAGAAGTCGCTCTCCCTGACCGGCTTCACCAGCGTCGGCCAGTTCGTGGGCACCCTCGACTACGTGGCGCCGGAGCAGATCTCGGGGCGGCCCGTGGACGGCCGGTGCGACGTGTACAGCCTGGGGTGCGTCGTCCACGAGACGCTGACCGGCGCGCCCCCGTTCCTCCGGGACGACGACATGGCCCTGCTCTGGGCGCACCAGTACGACCCCCCGCCCCCGCTGAGCGACGTGCGGCCGGGGCTGCCGCCCGGGCTGGACGGGGTGCTGGCGAAGGCGCTGGCGAAGGCCCCGGAGCACCGGTTCGACTCGTGCATGGGGTTCGTGGCGGAGCTGCGGCGGGCGGCGGACCGCGGGGAGGACGGCGGGCGGGGCGCGGGCGGCCCGGCGGAGGGGCCTCCCCCGTCGCCCGCCGGGCCGCCGCCCCCGCCGCCCGCTCCTCCCCGGTGGGCACTGCCCGTCTTCCGCCACGGCCGGCCCGCGCCGTGACACCGGCGCGCGGCCGGACACGGAGGCCGCCCCGCCCGCGGTTCCGCGCGGCGCCGCGGGCGGGGCGGTCGCGCGCCGCGGTCCGCCGGGCCGCGGGAGCCGTGCGCGGCCCCCGCCCCGGCGTCCGGGCGCCGGGGCCGTCCCGCTCGCCGGCCGGCCCGCGGACGGGCCGGGGGCCCCGCTCGCCGGGGCCGCCCTTCAGGGGCGCGGGAAGGGGCACTTCCCTCAGGGCGTGAGGGGCAGCCGGCGCTTGTGGTCGGTGAGGCGGTAGCGGTTCACGATCGTCTCCCGGGCGTGCCCGTCCACGGACCTGCCCTCCAGGAAGTCGTCGATGTCGTCGTAGGTGACCCCGAGCGCCTCCTCGTCGGCCCGGCCCGGGGCGAGGGTCTCCAGGTCTGCCGTCGGGGTCTTCCGCACCAGCTCGGCGGGGGCGCCCAGCGCGGCCGCGACGGCGCGCACCCGGCGCTTGGTCAGGCCGGCCAGCGGCATCAGGTCGGCGGCGCCGTCGCCGAACTTGGTGAAGAAACCGGAGACCGCCTCGGCGGCGTGGTCGGTGCCGACGACCAGGCCGTCGTGCGCTCCGGCCACCGCGTACTGGGCGATCATGCGCTGCCGGGCCTTGATGTTGCCGAGCACGAAGTCCTGGTGGCGGGCGTCGCGGAAGCTCACGCCGGCGGCCAGCAGGGCCTCGAGGGCGGCGTCGCTCGCGGGCCTGACGTCCACGGTCAGTACGTGGTCGGCCCGGATGAAGGCGAGCGCGAGCCGGGCGTCGTGCTCGTCGGCCTGGACCCCGTAGGGCAGCCGCATGGCGTGGAACCGCGCCTCGTGCCCGGCGGCCCGGGCCCGCTCGACGGCGAGCTGGCACAGCCGGCCGGCGGTGGTGGAGTCGACGCCTCCGCTGATGCCGAGCACGAGGGAGCGCAGACCCGTGGAGGTCAGCCGCTCGGCGAGGAAGGCCACCCGGCGCTCGATCTCCCGCTCGGCCTCGAAGGTACCGGCGACCCCGAGTTCCCGGGCTATCTCCTGCTGCAGGGCGATGGATGCCGCCTCGCTCACGTCCGCTCCTCGGTTCCGGTCCGCGCTGTGCTCTCGCGCCCACCCTACCCAGGGGTGTCCCCGGCGGGCCGGGGCGGTCGCCCGCCGGTCGGGCCGGGGCGGCGCACCCGGTGTGCGAGGAGCTCGCCGAGGAGGCCGGCGGCGGCGCCCCACGGGAGGGCCAGGCCGACGGCCGTCCACAGGCGGGGGCGGAGGCCGACCTGCCCGCTGAGGGCGTCGACCTCGAAGAAGCCGAGCAGCGACAGCCCGAACCGCGCGTCGAGGCGGGTCAGCGGCGCCACGGCGAGCAGGGTGAGGGCGAACGCCGTACCCAGGTGGAGGGCGTGCCGCCACGGACGGGGGCGGGCCGGCGAGCGGACCGCCGTCGCGAACGCGGCGGCCAGCAGCAGTACCGCCGCGACGGGGACCAGCCACCAGGCGCGGTCGTCGTGGGCGGCGAGGGACCGCACGTCGAGGACGGTGTCCTCCGGGCCGCGCAGCACCCGGTCGAGGACGTGCGGCACGGGCAGCCCGAACGGGCCGTCGACCCGGCCCTCCCAGGAGGCGCCGATCCCCAGGCCCAGCGCGAGCCACGCCAGGTTGGGCAGGCCCAGGAGGAGCACGGCGAACGTGTCCGCCGCGTGGCCGCGCGTGGCGGCCACGACGAGGCCGGCGGCCAGACCGAGGACGACGTACGCGAGGAGCAGCAGGAGCATGGCGGACGCGGCCGGCCGCACGGCCTCCCGGTGGCGCACGAGCCGGGCCGGGAGCGGCGCCCGGCGGGAGACCAGCAGGGCCGCGGCGAGCACGCCGAGCACCCAGAGCAGGCCGTACGGGAGCGTGCCGCCGGGGTCGGCGCGGAAGCCGAGGCTGGGCGAGGCGTCCAGGAGGTCCCCGAACAGGTCGGCGGGCGAGCCGGGGGGCAGCAGGTCGGTGAAGGTGTGGCGGGCCGGGACCGTCAGGGCGGCGAGCCCGGCGAGCCAGAGGGCGGCCGTGCGGGCGACGCGGGCGAGGAGCTCCCCCGCCGAGGCGACGGCCCGGTGGCGCAGCGGCCGCAGGAACCCGGCGGCGAGGACGAGGGCGCCGACGAGGGACACCGACAGCGGCATGGCGGTCAGTTCGGCGTCCGTGCGGGCGAGGCCGCCCGCGCTCCCCGTCGGCTCGACGTCGCCGCCCGCCGCCATGACGACGACGGCGGCGACGACACGGGGGAACGCCCCGTCCGGCAGGCCCGCCGCGCCCGCCGCCCACAGCCCGAGGGCGGCGGTCAGCGCCATCGCGGCGAACGCGGCGGACACCGCGGCCAGGGCGTGGAGCCAGGCCCGCACGGCCTGCCGGAGGCTCTTCGGCGCGGCGCCGCGCCCCGCGCTGCTGTGGCTGCTCACGGAGCCACCCTAGGCGCGGTCCGGGCTCCCGGCTTGCGAGCGACACCCGGGCGGGGCACACAATGAGCACGGAACGGAAGAAAGGTACGAATGTGACTTCCGACTCTGAGTCCGGCCGCCCCGCGGGCCCCCCGTCCGGCCCGCTCTCGCACCCCGCGCCGGAACCCGTCGGACCGCCCCCCGCCCCGCCGCCCCCGCCCCCGAGCGGCGGGGGCGGCGGGGCGGGGGGCGGCGGCGGTTCGCACCGCGCGGGCGGCGGTGGCGGGCGCCCCTGGTGGCGGTCGGTCCCGGTGATCGCCTCCCTCGTCGGCCTCCTCGTGGCCGCGGTGGCGCTCGCCGTGGTGCTGTCGCGCCCCGGCGAGGCGGAGGCGGTGCGGGCGGAGAGCGTCTCGTACCGCCCCCCGAACAGTTTCACGCCCAGCACGGCCACCCCGGGCGGCCGCACCGTGGAACGGCTGCCCGCGCAGCAGCACCACAAGTACGCCGGGTCGGCGCCCGACCTGTACGGGGGCAGCGGCGACCGCGCCGTGTGCGACGTCGAGAGGCAGATCGCCTACCTGGAGTCGGACCGCGCCAAGGCGGAGGCGTTCGCCTCGGTGGTGCACACGTCTCCGAAGGACCTGCCCGGGTACCTGCGCGGCCTGATGCCGGTCCAGCTGCGCCTCGACACGCTGGTGACGAACCACGGCTACGAGGACGGCGAGGCGGTGCCGTACCAGGCGGTGCTCCAGACCGGCACGGCGGTGCTCGTCGACGGGTACGGCACGCCCCGGGTGCGCTGCGCCTGCGGCAACCCGCTGGACCGCCCCCGGACGGAGCGGCCGGAGAAGGTGGTGGGGCAGACCTGGCCGGGGTTCCGGGCGGAGGAGGTCGCGGTCGTGGTGCCCGCGCCGACGCCCGTGCCCACCTTCACCGTCGTCGACGTGAGGACCGGTGAGCGCGTCGAGCGCCCGGCCCCCGGACGGCCCTCCCCCCTCGGCGACCCCGACGGGTTCCACGCCGCCGGCCACCACCGAGCCGCCCGCGCCCACCACGCCGACGGGGACCCCGACCGACACGCCCGCCGGCACCCCGACGGACCGGTACACGGACGGTCCGACGGACGGCGGGACGACCCCGGGGGACACCTCCGGCGGGACCACCCCCGGATACAGCCCCGGCGGGACGTCCTCGGGCACGCCGCCGACGAACGGCTCGCCCACGGGCTCCGACACGGGTCCGGCCACGGGATCCGGCACCGGACCGGCCGCGGGACCCGGTACGGAGCCGGTCGCGGGCCAGGGGGCCGCGAAGCCTCCCCGGCCCGCCCGTTGAGAGCCGGCACCCGCCCCCTCCGGCGGGGCGGGGGCCACCCCTGCCGCCCGGCGGCCTCCCGTGGGTCCTCCGGCGGGCGGGCCGCCCCACGTCCGGGCCGGCCGCGGAGGCCGGCGGCCCGGGGGCTCCGCGTTCCCCGGCAGGCGCGGCGGCCGCGGAGGCGGGCGCCCGCGCCGTCCGGGCCGTCCGGGCCGTCCCCCGGACCCGTGCGCGCCGGGCCCTCAGACCGGGCGCGCGGCCCCTCGGCCCCGGCGGACGGGGCCCGTCGCCGCCCCCCGGCGGACCGGACCGGACGCCGTCCCGCCGGAAGCGCGGGAATTCGTCGTGGCCGGACCGTGACCGCGGAGCGCCTCGGCAGTTGTTCCGGGCATGAAGAAGCGCAGCATGCTCGCCGTGGCGTCCCTCGCCGCCGGAGTCATCACGTCCCTGCTCACCCCGTCCTCGCACGCCGTGGTCGGCGACGGCCTGCCCGAAGCCGGCACCCTGCTCGGCGCGGACGACGTCACCACACTGGTCGACGGCGTCACCGGGGAGGCCGCGCAGGGCGTCACCCCCCAGGCGGCCGGCGGAACCGCACAGCACTGAGCCCCACCCCGCACACACGCACGACGCACACCACGCTCCCGCCGCGCGGCGCTCCCGCCGCGCGGCGGCGCCGTACCCGCCCGCCGCCACGCGCCGCGGTCGGCGGCGTCACGTTCATCGCCACCGACGAGGGCCGGCCTCACCCGGTGACCTGACCGGACCCGTCCATCCGCGAGATCGTCGGCCACGCGACGGCCGACCGCCACCGGGCGGGCCCGGTCGTCGACGCGCCGGCGGCGGCCGGCTCCGGTCCGGCCGCATCGCGCACTGCGACCGCGGCTCGGAGTGCGCATCCGGAGAGCTACGAGGGGAATGCCCAGGTCGGGCCTGCGGCAGAACAGGGGCGTGTTCCGGCCACGCCGCCGAGTCCTTCTTCGCGGTCCTGAAGGAGGAGACCGGCACCCGCCCGCCCGACCGGGCCACCGCCCGCGCCGGGGCCACCCGGCCCCGCTGGGGATCGGACAGCGACACGAGCGAGGGCGCGTCCTCGCGGCGCACGTGCGGAGTGCCCGGCGTCACCGGGAACGTTCACCGCCGTATCGTCGCAGCAGTCCGTCCACGTACGCCTCCAGCCGTTCTCCCAGCACCGCGGATGTCAGATCGTCTCGCCCCAGGTCACGCCACGGCCCGGCCAGCTTCGCCGCGTCGGGGCAGTGGTGCAGGGCGTCGAGCAGCCGCCAGTACAGGTGGTCGGGGCCGTCGGCGAGGTCGCGGCCGCCGTGCGCCTCGTACCGCTCGCGGAAGCCCAGCCCGTACGCCGGCCCGTGCAGCAGCGCGAGCGCGGTCGAGCAGCGCGCCACGTCCAGGTCGGCGGGTCCCCACGAGGTCTCGACCCAGTCCACGACACCGCTGATCCGCAGCGTGGGCCCGGTTCCCGTGAAGAGCACGTTCCCGGGGTGGAAGTCGCGGTGGAGGAAGCAGCCTTCGTACGGTGGCGGGTCGCGGCGGATCACGTCCACGGCCCGCTCCCACAGCGGGCCGTCCGGGGTGCGGACGCGGCCCGGGGACGTCCACGCCTGGTAGGTGCGCGGTCGTTCGGCCGGTACGACGCCGTGGATGCGGACCAGCTGAGCCGCGAGCAGGTCCAGACGCCGGTCGAGGTCGTCCTCGTCGACGCGGACGCGGCCCGGCAGCGCGGACATCAACAGGGTCGGGTGGTCGCAGTGTTCGGCCGTGGCGTCCACGGCGATGAAATCGGGCGCCGGGATGCCCTCCTGCCCGGCGAACAGCGCCAGGGTGGACGCCTCGCGGGCCAGCAGGCCGGGTCCGTGGCGGCGGAAGAACGGTTTCACGAAGGTGCGTTGCACCACGGCCGTGCCGTCGTCGAGCGTGAGTCGGCGCATCTGGGAGCTCCAGCCGCCGGACAGCAGGTGCGAGTCGGCGACCGTGCGGCCGCGGCCGAGCTGCTCGGCCACCCACGCGCGCGTGGCCGACCAGCCGCGGTCGTCCAGGCCGGTCAGCACCGTCTCGACGAATTCCCGTCGGTCGTCGCTGTTGTCGCGGAACCACATTCCCAGCTGGTGCCGCGCGTCCGGAAGGTCGAACCGCGTGTACTGGGCGCGCGCTGCCAGCGCGTCCTGTACGGACTCGGTCACCGCGGCCGGGATCACCGTGTCCGTGCCCGGAACGGCGAGCACCGCCCGGCCTTCGTACGCCCGCAACACCTCAAGCGCGGGCGCTTCCCGCCGGCTGTCCGGCCGCCGGGCGATCCCGCCGAACCGGCCGTTCCCGTCCCCGAAGGGCACGTCCCACGCCTCGGCGGCGTACACGGCGGGCGCGCACATCCCCAGTGCGGCCACCCGGTCCCCGTAGTGCCGGACGAGATCGGCCACCGTCTGGCCGCTCATGCTGAACCCCACCAGGACCAGCGGCCCGTCCCCTCCCGCATACGCGTCGATCACTGCGACAGCCTGCTCGAACCGTCGTCGCAGGCTTAACCCGCCGAGCTTTCCGGTGCTTTCGCCGTGCCCGGTGAAGTCGAAGGCGATCCCGCGACAGCCCCGGGCCGCGAACTCCCGCACCAGCGGGAGTAGTCGCTCCATGCTGCCGGTGCCCGTGCCGTGCAGCACCACGGCGGTGGCCTTGGAAGGGTCACCGCCGTACACACCGCTGAGCCGTTCACCGTCGTGGTCGTGTGTGAAGTCGAAGAGCATGCCCCTCATTCAACGCCGCGGTCCCCGTTTCCCGGGAGCGTCACCGCCAGCGTCCGCCCCCAAACGTCATCCGCTCGGGGGGACGGCCGGGATGCCGAGGGCGACGGGGGACCGGCGCGTGAGGCGGGCCGCACCGGCCTGCTCGGTGCGGACGGAGGTCGGGGTCGGGCCGGCGCCCTCGATCCCGCCGAGCCGCTGCTCCTCCTCGGCTCGCCTGCGCCGGAGGACCGGGTTCCTCCCGATCTCCGCGAGCCCCGGCAGCGTCTTCGGGTCGACCTGCGGCATCGGGCGCCGTACGCAGGCGGGTTCACGCTGACGGGGTGATCCGTGGGGACGAGTGCAGTCGCCGTGTCCGACCTCGCGTTCGCCGAAGTGCCCCTCGGACTCCACCCACTCCTCCGGGGTGACATCGCCGTACTCGTGCTCGGGACACAGGGCCCGGCGGTGGTCCAGCCTGCTCACCGGCCGGGGACCCCACCGGCACGCCCGGACCGCAGCCGGCGGCGCCCGTCCGGCGGTCTTTCCACAGACCCCGGCGGCGCCCGGAGCGGTGTGCTACCCGGACGGGACCGGTCCCAGCGGCGCTTTCCGTGCCGCGCCTACTCGCACCCGGCGCCGGACGGGCCCGCCGGCCCCGCGTTGATGACCGTGGCCAGCTGGGCGCGGGACCGCACGTCGAGCTTCTGGTAGATGCGCGTCAACCGCGCCTCGACGGTCTTGACGCTCAGGTAGAGCCGGGCCGCCGCCTCCTGGTTGCTCGCCCCCTGCCCCACCATCCGCGCGAGGCGCACCTCCGCCTCGGTGAGCCGCGACAGCGCGCCCGCCCCCGCCGGGGCCGTCTCGGCGCGGGAGGTGCCCTCGGCCACCAGCTCCAGCCACGGCGCCGCCCCGGCCCGCTCGAAGACGGCGACCGCCCCGTTCAGCGCCTGCTGGGCCGCGGAGCGCCTGCGCCGTCGCCGCTCCACCCGCGCCAGGGCGATCAGGCACCGTCCCTGCTCCAGTACGAGGCCGTGCTCGGCGAACCGCTCGGCGGTCTCCGCCAGCAGTGCGGCCGCCTCCTCCGGCCTGCCGGCCGCCGCCAGGCACTGCGCCCGGGCCCGGGCGCAGCCGAGCAGCACCGTCGTACGGCCGAGGCGTTCGGCGACCGGGGACACCTCGGCGAGCAGGCCCTCGGCCTCCTCCCGCGCGTCGTGGGCGAGGAGGGCCTCGGCGAGTTCCTCGTGCCAGCGCAGCACCGACGGGTCGACGGTCCGCAGGGCGCGCTCGCCCTCCTGCACCCGGCGCAGCGTGTCCAGCGCGGCGGCCACGTCCCCGGTGACGAGCTGGACCTTGCCGAGGACGTACAGCGCGCGGGAGAGGAAGACGTGGTCGCCCTCCTCCTCCGACGCCTGGGCGCTGCGCCGGGCGTAGCTCATGGCGCGGGCGAAGGAACCGCCCGCCGTCTCGGCGAGGGCGAGCGTGTACCAGGCCGGGCCGGGCGACAGGCCGGCCTCCAGGGTGAGGGTGAGGGAGCGGTGGGCGTGCTGGAGGGCGGCGGCGCACTGGCCGAGGCGGGCCTCGACGGCGGCGAGGGTGTGGAGCAGTTCGATGGCGTCCTCGACGGAGCCGCGGCGCTCGACCAGCGGAAGCAGCGCGTTGATCCCGTCGCGGGCCTCGGTGAGCCGGTCGTCGAAGAGGGCGTGGCGGATCGTCAGGATCTGGGCGGCGTTGCGGACGCCGAGCGGCCGGTCGGCCCTCTCCAGGGCGCGGGCCTCGGCGAGGGTCCCCTCCGCGTCGGGCGAGCCGAGGGCGCGGTCCACGCGGGCTTGCTGGGTGAGCGCCTGCGCGGCGGTGTGGCGGTCGCCGACCGAGGCGGCGAGGGCGGCGGACTCGACCGCGGCGGCGCGCGAGCGGACCAGGTCGGCGTCGGCGAGGACGTGCTTGACGGCGAGGCGCAGCTGGACGGCGGCCCGCAGCGCCGGTGAGCCCTCGGAGTCCTCCATGGCGTGGACGTACAGCTCGTCGAGGTCGGTGAGGCCCTGGCCCGCGGTGTCGATGACGGCGAGTCGGGCCCGTACCCGGTCCTCGGGGCCGGCGTCGCGGGCGAGGAGGTCGGCGGCGGCGCGCAGGGCGAGGTCGGCGCGGGCGGCGCGGGCGGCCTCCCCGGCGGCGGCGACGAGCCGGGCGATGCGGCGGCGGCCGAGGTGGACGGGGGTCGACTCGGCGGCGAGCAGGGCGAGTTCGGCGGCGAGGGCGTTGTCGCCCCGGCGGCGTGCGGTCTCCGCGGCGGCCGCCACCTCGGCGGCGAGGCGCTCGTCGGGGACGTCGGTGGCGAGCGCGCGGTGCCGTACGGCCTCGACGGGGTCGTCGACGACGCGGGCGAGCGCGGTGTGCGCCTCGCTCCGCTCGGTCCAGCAGGTGTCGTGGACGAGGGTCGTGGGGAGCAGCCCGGCGGTGAAGGCGACGGCGCCGTCCCCGGTGAGCGAGACGAGTCCGGCCCGCTCGGCCGCGACGAGTTCGGCCTCGGCGGTGGGCCGGCCCGCCCGGCGGACGAGGGCGGTCGTGGGGCGCAGGGCGAGCGCGGCGAGCAGGAGCGCGGCGCGCACGGGCGGCGGCGCGGGGGCGAGCATCTGTCGGGCGAGGTCGCGGGCGCGGCCGGACAGGGGCAGCGCCTCGGCGTGGTGCACGGGCGTGCGGGCGTCGGCCAGGGTGCGGCCGACGGCCAGGGCGAGGCGGGGGTTGCCGCCGCTCACCTGGTGGATGCGACCGGCCATGCGGGAGGCGAGCCGGTGGTGGACGAGGAGTTCGGCGATCTCGTCGGCCTGGAGCGGCGGGACGAGCAGCACGTCGGCCTCGGAGGGCACCCAGAGCACGGCGGGCGCGCCGGCTTCCCCCTCCGGGCCGGCGGCGCCGGGCGCGGCGGTGTGCGGCTCCTTCCCCGAGCCGGCGCCGGTCACCCCGTGCGAGGCCTCGGGGCCGTACGCGGCGGGTGTCTCGACGGCGAGGACGCGCAGCCCGGGCGGGGCGAGTTGGAGGGCGAAGCGGAGCAGGTCCGCGCTGTCGGGGTCGACGTGGCGGGTGTCGTCGACGACGAGGAGGACGGGGCCCTTCCCGGCGAGGGTGCGCAGTATCCGGGCGAGGCCGAGGCGCAGCGCGATGGGGTCCCGGCCGGATTCGGGCGCGGCGGCCTCGCGGCACAGGACGGCGACGGCGGCGCGCTGCGGACCGGGCAGTCCGCCGAGGACGGACGGCGGTACGGAGGCGACGAGGGCGGCCGCGGCGGCCCCGGGCGTGTCGCGGTCGGCGGGCTGCGGGGCGAGCCACAGGACCGTCTCCCCGCGGGCGGCGGCCTCGGCGGCGGCGGCCCGGGCGACCTCGGTCTTGCCGATGCCGGCGGGCCCGGTGAGTACGGCGCGGCCGCGGGTGTGGAGCGTCTGGTCGAGACGGTCGATGAGACGGGCCCGGCCGACTCGCGGCGCGGAGGGGTAGGGCGTCGTCCTCATGTGCCACCACCCTCCGGCGCGCGGGTCCGGCCCCCACGCGGCGGGCTCTGTGCCCGCGCCCTGTGAGGATACGAACCCGGGCCTGGGAGTCCAGGCCTCCTGTCCGGCATGTGGACGGGGCACGTGGGCCGCGCGGCGGGGCGCGCCTCCGGAGAAATACCGGATGCGCGTCCCTGACCTGCGGTGATGTTGCCCCTGTCGGGTTCTCAGAAGGTGAGGCCCCAGGAGTTGGTGTAGCCGGTGTCACCTGAGGCGATGTCGCGGACCTGGAGCTTCCAGGTGCCGTTGGCGACCTCGGAGGAGGCGTTGGCGGTGGAGGTGGCGAGGACGTTGTCCGCCGAGTCGCCGCTGTCGGAGTTCTTCGGCCGGTGGGCGGTGCCGTCCGGGGCCACCAGGTCGATGACCAGGTCACCGCGCCAGGTGTGCTTGATGTCGACGTTCGCCTTGAGGGTGGCCGGGGCGTCGCCGGTGACACCGGTGACGGCGACGGGGGAGGTGGCGGTGGCGGTGGCGTTGTCCACGATCGTCACGTCCGCGGAGTCGGTGAAGGCGGCGTCGCCGAGGACGGCGTCGACCGTCTTGGCCGCGTCGGCGATGCCGGCGGCGCCCTTGGCGTTGTGGGTCACGGCGCCGATGGCGCCGGCGACGCGGGTGCCGTGCCAGGAGGAGTCGCTCGCCCGGGAGCCGGCGCCGCACTCGCCGCCGGTGGCGTTCCAGTCGCCCTCGTCCTTGGGGTTGCCGTCGCGGCCGCCGCCGTCGCGGGCGTCGGTGGAGCTGGAGATGAAGTCGTAGCCGGCGACGGTGTTGGCGGCGAGGTCCGTGCGGGCCGCGTAACCGGTGTCGACGACCGCGACGGTGACGCCGCTGCCGGTGGCCCTGTCCCAGGCGCCGGGCACGTTCACGCCGCCGGTGGGTTCGAAGGGGTCCCACTGCTCGGCGTAGTCCGTGTCGTCGGGGGCCACGGCCATCGGGTAGGCGCGGACGTCGGCCTCGACGGAGGCGACGGCCGGGTCGGCGCGGAAGGCGGCCATGACCTTCGCGACGTCCTGCTCGGTGGTCGCCGCGCCGAGGTCGACGAGCGCGGGACCGCCGGCGAGGCGGCGCTCGCAGGAGAGGGCCTCACCGGCCTGGGCGGCCTTCTCGGCCGTGTCGCCCTTGGCGGCGGTGCTGGAGGTGGCCTCCGCGGTGCGCGCCCCGTAGGTCACGATGACCTTCTCGACGGGCGCGGACGGGACGGCGGCGGCCGGGGCCGTGGCCTGCGGGGCCGGCGCGGCCGGCTTCGGCGAGGGGGCGGCCTGCGCGGCGAACGCCGTCGCGGAGGCGGTCGTCACGCCGAGAAGCGTGGCGCCCTCCGCCACGGCGGATACCGGTCTCCGCCTGGAACCGTTCAAGGTGTTCCCCTTCAGGGGGCGGCTCCGGCGGCTTCCGGAGCCGCTGGCGGTGCGGCGCACGGACGGCGGCGCAGGACTGTGGCTGTCTGTGGGGCACCTCCACAGCCCTCGGGGCCGGATGCACCCCCGCGCCGCCGCCGGCGCGACGGCCTCGTCGTCGAGGCCGTCCCGGAGTCCCCCCGGGGTCACACGCATGGGGCTGCATGCACCTGACAGTTACGCGTCAGGAAGGGGGAACGACCGTGCGGGAGACAGTAGGGAAACAAGCCATGACGTGGATACGGGGAAAACCCTTGTCCCCCTCGGTGCCCCTCGGGGGCCGGGACCCCCGCCGGGGGCGCCGACGGGCCCGACGGACCCGGCCGGGGGCCGGGCCGGCCGGTCGCGGGGGCCGCGTGCGGCGGGGCGCCCCGGCCCGCGCCGGGGAGGGGAGGGCCGGCCCGGCCCCCTCGCCCCGTCCGGCCCGGCCCCGCCCCTCCCGGCCGCGGCCCGCGCCGCGGCCTGTGCAATACTCGCGGCGCTCGCTGCAGGTACGGCTTCCCGGGGGATCATTGAACGGCATAACCCTGGACGCGCCGTACCTGGACACCGACGCCGACCAGTTGTCGTTCGCCCTGGACCACCCCGTCCTCGGCGCCCTCGCCGTGCGCGAGCTGACGGTCGGCGGGTTCGAGGTGCAGCTCCGGCTGCTGGGCGCGTCCCACCAGGTGTGCGCGGGACCGGTCCGCGAGACCGTCGCCTGCCTGCCCGGCGTCCGGGGCGGTCTGCCGGACGCCGCGGTCCACGACTTCGACGGCTGGCGCTACTCCTTCGGCGCCCGCGTGGACGAGCACCCCGGCTGCGGGTTCGGCACCGAGGTGGCCCGGGTCCGCGACCTGGCGGACGCCCACCCGGGGGCTCTCTACGGGGTCTTCCCCGGCTCCGCCGACGCCGTCACCGCGCTGGTCGTGGAGCGGGACGGCGCGGGGCTGGCCTGGCGCACCTGGCACACGTACCCGAGAAGCCGCCGGATCGTGACGACCCACACCCGGCTGGAGGCCCGATGAGAACCGCCCGACGCATCACCGCGCTGCTGCTCGCCGGGGTCGCCCTTGCCGGCTGCGGCGACGATCCGGACGACGGCAACCCCGTGCCGTCCTCCTGGATCCGCGGGCAGTACACGCGCAGCGGCTCCGACCACGTCGACCGCACGGACCGCCCGTCGGAGGTCGCCGACGAGATCCACGGGCACTCCAGGGCCACGGACCGGCTGGTCTCCGGGGGCCGGGTCTTCCTGCGCTACCGCGACGACATCGTCGCCGTCAGCCCGTACCTGGCGGGCAGCCGCATCGAGGTCGCGGACTACCGCACGGGGTACCGGCGGTGGAAGTCGCACCTCCGGACGGTGTGGCCGGATCCGGACAACGCGAGTTTCCGCGGCGGGGGCCCCGGCTCCGGCAAGTGACCGGGCGCCCGGCGCCCGTCCCGCCCACGATTTCCCGACGACCTCCCCGAAAGGCATCCCCGTGGCAGAGATCTTCGAGTCGGCCTGTACCGCCGTCCTCTACGGCCTGACCGGCTTCGTCGTGATGGTGGCCGGCTTCGTCGCGCTCGACCTGGTGACCCCCGGAAAGCTGTTCCACGTCGTGTGGACCGAGCGCAACCGGGGCGCCGCGGTGCTCCTCGCCGGCCAGATGATCGCCGTCGGGCTGGTCATCGAGGCGTCCATCCGCGCCAGCGAGTCGGAGCTCGGACTCGGCTACGGCCTGCTCAGCACCCTGCTGTACGGGCTGGCCGGCGTCGTCGTGATGACCCTGATCTCCCTCCTCATCGGCCTGCTCACGCCGGGCCGGCTCGGCGCCGCGGTCCTCGACGATAACGGCACCAGCGCCCACCCCGCCGCCTGGGTCCAGGCCGCCATGTACCTCGGTACGGCCTTCATGGTCGGCGCCGCGGTCTCCTGACCCCTCCCATGAGCACCGTCACCGCCCCGGACACCACGGCTCCGGACGCCCCCGCCCCGGCGGCCCCCCGCCACTCGCGGGGGACCCGGGTGCTGCTGCTCCTCGCGGTGTTCGTCTGCGCGGCCTGCGGCCTGGTCTACGAGCTGGCGCTGACCGCGCTGGGCAGCTACCTCATCGGCAACTCCGTGATGCAGACCTCCGTGGTCATCTCCGTCATGGTCTTCTCGATGGGGGTCGGGTCCCTCGCCGCCAAACCGCTCCGGCGGCGGGCGGTCGGGGCGTTCGCCCTCGTCGAACTGCTCCTCGGGCTCGTCGGCGGCCTGTCGGTGCTCCTGCTGTACGCGGCGTTCTCCTGGCTGCGGGTCTACACGCCCGCCATGGTGGTCGCCTCGTTCGTGGTGGGCCTGCTGATCGGCGCGGAGATCCCGCTGCTGATGACGATGCTCCAGCGGATCAGGCGGCAGGAGGCGGGCGGCGCCGTCGCGGACCTGTTCGCCGCGGACTACGTGGGCGCGCTCGTCGGCGGGCTGTGCTTCCCGCTGCTGCTCCTGCCCGTCTTCGGGCAGTTGAAGGGCGCGCTGGTGGTGGGCGCGGTCAACGCCGTCGCCGGGGGCGGGGTCGTCCTGTGGATCTTCCGCCGGGAGACGAGGCGGGTCGTCCGCACCTGCCTGCTGGGCGGCGTCGCGGCGGTCCTGGCGGTGCTCGCCGCGGTGTACGTCCTGGCCGACGAGATCGAGGTGACGGCGCGGCAGCAGCTGTACCGGGATCCGGTCGTCTACGCCGAGACCACCCCGTACCAGGAGATCGTCGTCACCCGCTCCACCGCCTTCACGGGGGCGCCCGACACGCGCCTGTTCCTCAACGGGGACCTGCAGTTCTCGTCGGTCGACGAGTACCGGTACCACGAGTCGCTGGTCCACCCCGCGCTGGCGGGGAGGCGGTCCTCCGTGCTGGTGCTGGGCGGCGGCGACGCGCTGGCGCTGCGGGAGGTGCTGCGCTACGACGACGTGGAGGAGGTGACGCTCGTCGACCTGGACCCGGCGGTGACCCGGCTGGCCCGGACGTTCGGCCCGCTGGTCGAGCTCAACGGGCGCGCCCTGGCCGACCGGCGCGTCACGGTCGTCAACGCGGACGCGTTCACCTGGCTGCGGGACGCGGGGCGCCGGTACGACGCGGTCGTCGTCGACTTCCCCGACCCGGACACGGCCGCGCTGGCCAAGCTGTACAGCGTCGAGTTCTACCACCTCCTCGCCCACGTCCTGAAGCCCGACAGCCGGGTGGTGGTGCAGGCCGGGTCCCCGTTCTTCGCACCCAGGTCGTACTGGTCGATCGCCGCCACGGTCCGGGAGGCCGGGTACGCGACGACCGCCTACCAGGTGGACGTGCCGAGCTTCGGGAACTGGGGCTTCGTCCTCGCCTCGCCCGGCCCCGGCGGCCCTCCCCCGGCCCTGCGCCTCGCCGCCGACGCGCCGCGCCTGCGCTTCCTCGACGACGCGGTCCTGAGGGCCGCCACGGTCTTCCCCGTGGACCGCCGCCCCCGGGACGTCCGCGCCAGCACCCTCATGGACCCGGCGGTCCTGGAGTACACCCGCCACGAGTGGCAGGACTACTGAGCCGCCGTCCGCCGGCGCGCGGCCAGCACGACGAGCAACCCGGCGACGGCGCCGACGAAGAACGGCGACGGCACCAGGAGGACGCCGCCCAGCAGGCACCAGGCGGCGATCCCCCAGCCGGTCCAGGCGGGCACGGCGACCCCGCGCCCGGCGAGGTGCCGCACCAGGCAGCCCAGCAGGACCAGGGGTACGGAGAACGATCCCGGACCGGCCCAGAAGGCGCCCTCGTTGCGCAGGGACTCCACCGTCGGCCCGCCTGCGCCCTCCAGGAGCGGGACGGCCGCCCACACCCCGCGCTCCGCCCAGCCGGCCACGCTCTCCCGGGCGAGGAGCACCAGCAGGGCCAGGTGGCCCGCCCCCAGCACGCACATGATCCCGCCCGCCCAGCGGAGCAGTCTTCTTTCCGATGCCATCGTGTCGGATCCCTCCCCCGGCGCGGCCCGCGCGGGACCGCCCCTGTTGTGTACGGCACCGTACATTTCTTCTGTACGGTAACGTACACAACCCGTCCGCAGCGCATGGAGGTGGCCCGATTCCCGCCGTCGCCCGCACCCCCCGGGACCGCTGGATCGAGGCGGGACTCGAAGCCCTCGCCGAGGGCGGGCCCGACGCGGTCCGCGTGGAGGCCCTCGCCGCCCGGCTCGGCGTGACGAAGGGCGGGTTCTACGGCTACTTCGACGGCCGTCCCGCGCTGCTCGCCGAGATGCTCGACGTGTGGGAGCGCCGCTGCACCCGGGAGATCCTCGCCCGGGTCGACGCCGAGGGGGCGGGCCGGCCGAGCGCCTCCGGCGCGTCGGGCAGCTCACCTTCTCGGAGGACCTGCACCGGATCGACCTCGCCGTCCGGCTCTGGGCGCGCCGCGACGGGGCCGTGGCGGAGCGCCTGCGCCGCGTCGACGACGAGCGCATGCGGTTCCTGCGCGGTGTGTTCGGGGCGTTCCTCACCGATCCCGACGAGGTCGAGGCGCGCAGCACCCTGGCGTTCGCGCTCGCCGTCGGCCGCCACTTCGTCGTGGCGGACCACCCCGGCTACACGACGGCGGAGGTCCTCGAACTCGCCGGGGCGTACCTGCTGCGGCCGCCGCGGGAGTCCCCGGGCGCCTGAGGCGCGCCGGCCCCCGCCGGCGGGGGCCGGCACCGCGTGCGGCGCCCCGCCGGAACCGGGTGTCGGGGACGGGCCGTTCGGCCCTCCCAGGGTGCCCGCTCGGCCCTGTGGGGCCGCTCCGCCGTGCGGGGAGGCTGGAGGGGTGATCGGATGGGAGGGCCATCCGTACGAAGGCCGACCGCACCCGGGAGATGGGTCCGATGACCGCCCCTACACCCGACGCGACGTCCCTGACGTCCTGGGTGGCCGATGCCGTACTGGCACCGTCGATGCACAACGCCCAGCCGTGGCGGTTCCGCTACGAACGGGCGCGCGGGGTGCTGACCCTGCGGATGGACCCGGCGCGCACGATGCCCCGTTCGGACCCGTCCGCGCGCGGGCTCCGCCTCGGGTGCGGCGCCGCCCTGTTCAACCTGCGGGTCGCCGCGGCGGACGCCGGATGGGAGGCGCGGATCGGGACGCGGCCGGACCCGGACGACCCGCTGCTGCTGGCCCGGGTCGCCTTCGTGCCGGCGCCGGACCGCGACGCCGTCGCCGACCTGCGCCCGGCCGTCCCCCGGAGGCGCACCAGCCGGGAGCCGTTCAGCGGGGAGGCCGTGCCCGGGCCGATCCTCGACGGGCTGCGCGGAGCCGCCCGGGCCGAGGGCGCGCACCTGGACCTCGCGGACGACTGGCGGGTGCAGGACCTGCTGACCGCCGTGTGGGACGCCGAGCGCGCGGAGGAGCTCTCGCCGGAGGTGCGCGGGGAGATCGCGCGGTGGACGGCGGACCGGGACGACACCGCCCCGGAGGGGATCCCGTCGTACGCGCTCGGCCCCCGCAGGTACGACGGCCGGGCGCCCGTACGGGACTTCCCCGGCGCCCGGCGGGACCGGGACCCCGCACCGGCGGTCTACGAGTCGCGGCCCTGCCTCGCCGTGCTGGGCACCCGCCGCGACGGTCCGGAGGACTGGCTGCGGGCCGGCCAGGCCATGGAGCGCGTACTGCTCCAGGCGACGCAGGACGGGCTGTCCACCTCGCTCAACTCGCAGGCCCTGGAGTGGCCGGAGCTGCGCTGGCTCGTGCGCGACCCGCTGTCGGAGGCGGCCTTCCCGCAGATCGTGATCCGCCTCGGCTACGGTCCCGAGGTCCCCGCCACCCCGCGCAGGCCGGTGGCCGAGGTCCTCGACGTCCGCTGAGGCGGCCCGCCCCGGAAGGGGGGAACGCCGTGGCCCTCGTCCACATCGGGTACGCGCCCGGGGCCGCGGGTCCCGGGCGGGCCGCCGCGCGTCCGCGGCCCGCCGCAAACGCGCGGCGGGTCCGTCGCCCGCGGCGGGGCGCGCGGCGCCGGAGGCGAGCGGCCACCGCGGGGGCGGGCCGGGCGTGGTTGTGGGGCGGCCGGTCGACGCACTACTGTCGCAGGGCCTTGGTGTACGGGAAACCGGTGCAGAGCCGGTGCGGCCCTCGCCACTGTGATCGGGAAGTCCGGCCCCATCCCCCGCGGAGGCGGGGAAGCCACTGGACCACCGCGGGCGACCGCGGCGTCCGGGAAGGCGGAGCCGAGGCGGTAGGACCCGTCAGCCAGGAGACCGGCCAGGGCACGTTGTCCATCCACGAGGTGCTGGAGAGGGTCTTCCCCACATGCATATCGCCGAGGGGTTCCTGCCCCGGGAACACGCGGTCGCCTGGACGCTGGCGGCCGCTCCGTTCGTCGTCCACGGCGTCCGGGCCCTGACCCGCGAGGTCCGGGCCAACCCCGAGTCGACGCTCCTGCTCGGCGCGTCCGGGGCGTTCACGTTCGTCCTGTCGGCGCTGAAGATCCCGTCCGTGACGGGCAGCTGCTCCCATCCCACCGGTACGGGGCTGGGCGCCGTCCTGTTCCGGCCGCCGGTCATGGCGGTGCTCGGCACGATCACGCTGCTGTTCCAGGCGCTGCTGCTGGCGCACGGCGGGCTCACGACGCTGGGCGCGAACGTCTTCTCGATGGCGGTCGCCGGGCCGTGGGCGGGGTACGCGGCGTACCGGCTGCTGCGCCGGTCCGGCGCGCCGCTGACGGCGGCCGTGTTCTCCGGCGCGTTCGTCGCCGACCTGTCCACGTACTGCGTGACGAGCGCGCAGCTGGCGCTGGCCTTCCCCGACCCGGGCAGCGGCTTCGCGGGGGCGCTCGCGAAGTTCGGGGGATCTTCGCGCTGACGCAGGTGCCGCTCGCGGTCAGCGAGGGGCTGCTGACCGTACTGGTCGTGCGGCTGCTGCGGCAGTCCAGCAAGGGCGAGCTGGCGCGGCTCGGGGTGCTCCCGGCGGCGGGTGCGGCGAAGGGGGCGGCGGTCCGATGAGCCGCAACGCGAGGATCAACCTCCTGCTTCTGCTGGCGGTCGCGGCGCTGGCCGTGCTGCCGCTGGCACTGGGGCTCGGCGAGGGGAAGGAGGAGCCGTTCGCGGGTGCCGACGCGCAGGCCGAGACGGCGATCACGGAGATCGCCCCCGACTACGAGCCGTGGTTCACCCCGCTGTACGAACCGCCCTCCGGGGAGGTCGAGTCGGCGCTGTTCGCGCTGCAGGCGGCGCTCGGCGCGGGGGTGCTGGCGTACTACTTCGGGCTTCGGCGCGGCCGGCGGCAGGGCGAGGAGCGTGCCCGGGCCGGTGCCGCGGCGGACGCCGGGGCCGACACCCGGGCCGACGGGCCCGCAGTGGCCGGGGAGTAGCCCGGGTGCTGCCCATCGACGCGGCGGCGCACGGCAGTCGCTGGCGCCGCCGCCATCCGGCCGAGAAGGCCGCGCTCGGTTTCGGACTGACCCTGTGCGCGGTGTCCCTGCCGCCGTGGCCGGGCGCCGTCCTGGTGACGGCGGCGGCGGTGGCGGTGCTGCTGGGCCCGGCCGGGGTGGCGCCGCGCCGGCTGTGGCGGGCCTGGCGGCTGCCGCTCGGGTTCTGCGTGACGGGGGCCGTGCCGCTGCTGCTGCAGGTCGGTGGTCCGGACGGGCTGGTGGCCCTGGCTCCGGGAGGCCCGGCGCACGCCGGCCGGCTGCTGCTGCGCACGTCGGCGGCGTCGCTGGGGCTGCTGGTGTTCGCGTTCACCACGCCCGTGTCGGACGTGCTGCCCCGGCTCGTACGGGCCGGGGTGCCGGCGCCGGTGGTGGACGTCGCACTGGTGATGTACCGGATCGGCTTCCTGCTGCTGGACGCGGTGGCGCGGATCCGGCAGGCGCAGGCGGCGCGGCTCGGGACGATGAGCCGCGCCGCGGCGTGGCGGTCGGCCGCGGGTCTGGGCGCGACGGCGTTCGTACGGGCCTTCGACCGCGCGGCGCGGCTGCAGGCGGGGCTGGCGGGGCGCGGTTACGACGGCACGCTGCGGGTGCTGGTGCCCGACGCGCGGGTGGACCGCCGCTTCCTCGCCGCGACGGCGGCGCTGCTGGCGGCGCTGGTCGCCCTCACCCTCGTACTGGAAAGGTCGCTGTGATGCCGGGACCCGCCGTGGTGGAGCTGGTCGGCGCGGGATTCGCCTACGAGGACGGGCCCGCCGTGCTGTCGGGGGTCGACTTCGCCGTGCCGGAGGGGCGCTCGCTGGCCGTGCTGGGCCGCAACGGCGGCGGCAAGACGACGCTGCTGCGCCTCCTCAGCGGCGGGCTGCGGTGCGGGAGCGGGCGGCTGCGGGTCGCCGGCGAGGACGTGGCGTACGACCGGAAGGGCCTGACGCGGCTGCGCACGACGGTGCAGCTGGTGGTGCAGGACCCCGACGACCAGCTGTTCGCGGCGTCGGTGGGGCAGGACGTGTCGTTCGGGCCGATGAACCTGGGGCTGCCCGAGGACGAGGTGCGCGCCCGGGTGCGGGCGGCGCTGGAGGCGCTGGACATCGCGGCGCTGGAGGACCGGCCGACGCACCTGCTGTCGTACGGGCAGCGGAAGCGGGCGGCCATCGCGGGCGCCGTGGCGATGCGGCCGAGGGTGCTGATCCTGGACGAGCCGACGGCGGGGCTCGACCCGCACGGGCAGGAGCGGTTGCTGGCGGTCCTTGACGGGCTGCGGACGTCGGGGACGACGGTGGTGATGGCCACGCACGACGTGGACCTGGCGCTGCGGTGGGCGGACGACGCGGCGGTGCTCACACCGGGCGGGCTGCGCACGGGCCCGGTGGAGGAGCTGCTGGCGGACGTGGAGCTGCTGGACGCGGCGCGGCTGCGGCGGCCGTGGGCGACGGCGGTGGCGCGGTTCCTGCGGGCGCGGGGGCTGCTCGGCGAGGGCGAGCCGGTGCCGCGCACCCCGGAGGAGCTGGAGGCGTGGGGGGCCGGGCGGATGGCACGGGGCTGACGGCGGCGGAGGCCGCGGGCCCCGTCCGCCGGGGGCCGCCGGGCGGGGGAGCCGGTGCCGCGCGCCCCGGAGGGGGCGGAGACGCGGCCGGTGCGGTGGGGGTGGTGCCGGACGGGGCGTGCCGCAGGTCACGCCCTCCCCCTTATGCAACTTGTTGCACAAGCGGGGCGCGGTCGTCTACAACAGGGGCGACCGCACCGCGCGAGGAGGCGCCCCCCATGACCCCGAGCCCGTCCCCCTACCCGCATCTGCTGAGCCCGCTCGACCTGGGTTTCACCACCCTGCCCAACCGGGTGCTGATGGGCTCCATGCACGTCGGCCTGGAGGAGGCGGAGAACGGCTTCGAGCGGATGGCCGCCTTCTACGCGGCCCGCGCCCGGGGCGGGGCGGCCCTCATCGTGACCGGCGGCATCGCCCCGAACGAGGCGGGGCGGCCGTACGAGGGCGGCGCCAAGCTCACCACCGAGGAGGAGGCCGGACGGCACCGGGTGGTGACGGACGCGGTGCACGCCGCGGGCGGGCGGATCGCGATGCAGATCCTCCACTTCGGCCGCTACGCCTACCACCCGCGGCTCGTCGCGCCGAGCGCGCTCCAGGCGCCGATCAGCCCGTTCGTCCCGCACGCCCTGACCGACGGCGAGGTCGAGCGGACGATCGAGGACTACGTGCGGGCGGCGGAGCTCGCGAAGTCCGCCGGGTACGACGGCGTCGAGGTCATGGGCTCCGAGGGGTACCTGATCAACGAGTTCACCGCCGCCGCGACCAACCGGCGCGACGACCGCTGGGGCGGCTCCTACGAGAACCGGACGCGCTTCCCGCTGGAGATCGTCCGCCGCGTCCGGGAGCGGGTCGGCGGGGACTTCATCCTGATCTACCGCCTCTCCATGCTGGACCTGGTGCCCGGGGGGTCCTCCCTGGAGGAGGTCGTCGCGCTGGCGAAGGGGATCGAGGCGGCCGGCGCGACGATCATCAACACCGGCATCGGCTGGCACGAGGCCCGGATCCCGACCATCGCCACCCCGGTGCCCCGCGCCGCCTACACCTGGGTGACCAAGCGGCTGATGGGCGCCGTGTCCGTGCCGCTGGTCACCGGCAACCGCGTCAACACCCCCGAGGTCGCCGAGGAGGTCCTGGCGGATGGCCGCGCCGACATGGTGTCGCTGGCCCGGCCGTTCCTCGCCGACCCCGACTTCGTCGCGAAGGCCCGCGCGGGCCGGCCGGAGACCGTCAACACCTGCATCGGCTGCAACCAGGCGTGCCTGGACCACACCTTCAGCGGCAGGGTCACCTCCTGCCTGGTCAACCCGCGCGCCTGCCACGAGACGGAGCTGGTCCTCTCCCCCACCCGGCTGCGCAGGCGGATCGCCGTGGTCGGCGCCGGCCCGGCCGGCCTGGCCTGCGCGGTGACGGCGGCCGAACGCGGCCACCAGGTCACCCTCTACGACGCCGCCGGGGAGGTCGGCGGCCAGCTGAACGCGGCGAGGCGGGTGCCGGGCAAGGAGGAGTTCGGCGAGACGCTCCGCTACTTCCGCACCCGGCTGGAACTGGACGGTGTGGACGTGCGGCTCGGCACGTACGTCTCGGCCGGCATGCTGGGCGGCTACGACGAGGTGGTCGTCGCGACCGGCGTCACCCCGCGCACCCCGGCCGTCGAAGGCGTCGACCACCCCAGCGTCGTCGGCTACCTAGACGTGCTGTGCGGCGGCGCACCCGTCGGCGAGCGGGTCGCGATCCTGGGCGCGGGCGGCATCGGATTCGACGTCGCCGCATACCTCACCGACGACGGCGAGGGCGCGAGCCTCGACCCGGAGGCGTACTTCCGCCGGTGGGGCGTCGACACGTCGTACGGTGGGCGGGGCGGGCTGCGCGCCCCGGAGCGGCCGCGCCCGCCGCGGCGGGTGACGCTGCTTCAGCGCAAGACCACCAAGGTGGGCGCCGGCCTGGGCCGGACGACGGGGTGGATCCACCGCACGGAGCTGAAGCACCGGGGCGTGGCGATGGTCGCCGGGGCGACGTACGAGCGCATCGACGACGCGGGCCTGCACATCACCGTCGACGGCGAGACCCGCACCCTCCCGGTCGACACGGTGGTGCTGTGCACCGGCCAGGAGCCGCGCCGCGACCTGTACGACGAACTGGCGGCGGCGGGCGTCCCGGCCCATCTGATCGGCGGCGCCGACGCGGCGGTGGAACTGGACGCAAAGCGCGCGATCGACCAGGGCACGCGCCTGGCGGCGCGGCTGTAGGCCCGTCCGCGCGGGCCGGGGGGCGCCGCGCCCCCGGCCCCGCCCCCGTCATCCGGCCCTGCGGGCGGAGACGGCTCCCGGCCGCCGGGCGCTCCCGGAGCGGGGCCGTCCGGCGGGCGGCCGGGCCCGCCGGGCGCTCCCCGGGCTTCGCGCCGCGGTCGCCGGGCCGTTCACCGGGCCGGGCCCCGCCGACCGGGCGGTCCGCCCCACCGCGCCACCGGAGCGGCCGGGTCCGCGCCGCCACCGCGCCGCCCGGCGCGCCGTTCCACGCACCGCCACCGCCCCGGTGCTCCGCCCCGACCGGACCGGCCGCGGGTCCGCCACCGCCGCCGGGCCCCCGGCCCCCGCAGGCACCCGGCGACGCGGCGCGATCGCGCGCACGAGATCGGGGTGATCAGGCCATGGGATCATTTTCTTGACTGTCTTATCGCGTCAAGGGGGCAAACCATGCTGGACATCCACGAACCACCTCGAAGGGGCGAGGAGTATCTCGCGGACCTGGACCAGCAGTTGTACGAGTACGTGGTCGGCGGGGGTACATGCGAGGTCTCGGACCTGGCGGCCGGCCTCGGCGTCACCTCCGAGGCCGCCGAGGACTCGGTCCGCCGGTTGCTGGCACTGCGCCTGCTGCGGACGGAGCCCGGCGCGGAGGGCCGGGTATCGGCCGTGAGCCCGCAGTCCGCAGCGGTCCTCGCCGCCCTGCCGGTCGAGAACCGGCTGCGGCAGCAGATGGAGGAGGTGCAGCGACTGCGGCACCAGATAGAGAGCCTGCTGCCCTTCTACGAGCGTGGCCGGGGCAGCGAACCGGGGACCGACTCGCTGCAGGCGCTGCCCGAACTCGGCGACGTGCTGGCCGTGCTGGCGCACCAGGCGGCCACCTGCCAGGAGGAGGTGCTGACGGCCCAGCCCGGCGGCAGGCGCAACGTGGACGAGCTGGCGGAGGCCGTCGAACGCGACGAGGGGATCCTCCGCAGGAAGGTCCGGATGCGTACGCTGTACCAGCACCCCGCGCGGTTCCACCAGGCGACCGCGGCGTACGCCGAGCGGCTCGCGCAGTTGGGCGGGGAGGTGCGCACCACGAGCGCCAATCTGATGCGGCTGATCGTCTTCGACCGGAAGACCGCCCTGATCTCGCACGTCGACCACCCCCGTGGCGCCATGGTGGTCAGGGACCGCAGCGTCGTGGACTTCGTCGTCCAGGCCTTCGAGCACATCTGGCTCAAGGCGGACCCGTTCCCGGTCGACCACGACCGGGAACGGGTCCAGAGCGTGTCCGAGGACACGGACCAGACCCTGCTGCGCCTGCTGGTGAGCGGGGAGAGCGACCAGGCGGTCGCCCGCCGCCTGGGCGTGTCGATGCGGACCGTGCAGCGGCGGCTCGGGAAGATCAGCGACGAACTGGGAGCCACCAGCCGGCTCCAGGCCGGCTACCTCATCCACCGGAGGGGCCTTCTGCCGGAGCACTGAGGAGGCGAGGCCCGGGGCGAGGACGCCGGGGCGGGGCCGGGGACTCCGAGGCGGGGATGCGGGGTAGGGGGCTCCGGAGCGGGGCGCGGTGCCGGGGCGGGGCCCGGAGGACTCCGCGCCGCCGCGCGCGGCGAGCCGGTCGACGACTGACCGCAATCGCCGGGGTGGCGATGATTTGACCACTCGTCGTATTACGCCAGTCGAAAACATGCATCGGGAAACCTCTTGTTCCGCCCCATCCTGCGGCAAGAATCGAGAACGAAAGCTCTCGGCTGGCACCCGGGTGATACTCGTCTCATTCTGAAGGATTCACTGATGTTCGCACAACACCGCCCCGCTCGTTACCTCGCGTTCGCCGTTCTCGTCGCCGCGCAGCACGCGAACGAGTCGGCCGGCGCCGCCGCGTCCCCGGCACGGGAACGCGCTCTGGAGGACACCGGCTGGGGCTTCGCGCGCGTGGACACCGGTTGGGGAGTAACGGTTCCCTGAGTGATCGCCGGCATTCACCGCGGACGCCGGCAACCGCCTTTTCCGGGTTTCGCCACCTGGCCGCCCGCTCAGGGGCGGTCCTATCCCCGAGGGATCACGTAACTCATGGACTGGCAAGTCGTTCTCGCCCTCCTCGCCGTCGCCGCGATGGCCGGCTGGATAGACGCGGTGGTGGGCGGCGGCGGACTGCTGCAGCTTCCCGCGCTGCTGCTCGCCGGGGGCTCGCTGCCGGTGGCCTCGGTGCTGGGCACCAACAAGCTCGCCGCCACGCTGGGCACCCTCGCCGCGGCCGTCACCTACCGGCGCAAGCACCCGATCTCCGTGAAGGTGGCCGTCATCGGGGGCGGCGCGGCCGTCGCGGGCTCGGCGGGCGGGGCGATCGTCGCCACCGCGGTCTCGTCCGACTTCCTCCGCCCGGTCATCCTCGTCCTGCTGGTGGCGGTGGCCGTCTTCGTGCTGCTGCGCCCGCAGTTCGGCGTGACCGGTACCGCCGGCGAGGGACCGGACGCCGCGCGCCAGGCGCCGCGGCGCCGCGGGGTCGCCCTCGTGGTCCTGCTGGCCGGCGGGGGGATCGGGTTCTACGACGGCCTGGTCGGGCCCGGCACGGGCACCTTCCTCATCATGGCCTTCACCACCGTGCTGTCCCTGGAGTTCATCAGGGCGCTCTCCACGGTGAAGACCATCAACGTGGGCACCAACCTCGGCGCCCTGCTGGTGTTCGCGAGCCAGGGGCACGTGCTGTGGCTGCTGGGCCTCGGGATGTCCCTGTTCAACGTGGCCGGCGCGATCGTCGGCGCGCGGATGACCATGTCGCGGGGCAGCGGCTTCGTCCGCGTCGTGCTGCTGAGCGTGGTCGCCGTGATGGTGCTGCGCCTGGGATACGCCGAGTTCGCCTGACCCGCGATTCCCCTTACGCCCTTTTTGGGCAGATCCGCACGGACTGTTTCTGTGGTGACAAACGGACAGTCCGACGGTCGACGGCCCGAAACCTGGATTTGTGTTCCATCAACGACAACGATGGACACCGAGCGGAACAACTCCATTCCGCAAAACGGAGGAAGTAGTAATGGCCAAGTCGCCTGACAGTGTCCTTTCCTGCTTTGACGTCAACGACGACCTGCTGCCCGACAGCGTCCTGAAGTACGCATTCCGCCAACTCCTCGGGAACAACGGCTACGTCAAGATCGTCAACGTCCCGGACAGCTTCGACCACGTGGCGTTCCTGAAGGAACTGGGGGATTTCCAGCCCACCCCCACGGGCACCGTGATCGGGGACCTGAAGCCGGAACCCGACATGGACGACACCTACCACGCGCAGAACCGCCGTCCGCTCGTGCCGCACACCGAGGGCTACGAGTTCCGGGGCACCCCGCCGCGTTACATGGCCCTGTGGTGCGTCAAGCCGGCGTCGGGGCTCGGCGGCGAGACGACCATGCTCGACGGCGACCGCATCCTCCGCGAGTTCACCGAGGAGGAGCTGCGGCACTTCCACGACACCACCTACGCGTGGAAGTCGACGGCGGGCCTCGCCCGCCGCGGCGTCCACCACCACGCCGAGCACCCGGTGCTGGAGGAGGTCGACGGCGAACGCGTCTTCCGCTTCTCCTACAACAACCTGGTCGTGCCCGAGGGCGACGAGCTGGCGGCGCGGCTGCTGGAACGCGGCAAGGAGATCTACGACGAGAGCCACGTCGCCGTGGAGTACGAGGAGCGCGACATGATCGTCTGGGACAACTGGCGCATGCTGCACTCCCGCAACGCGTTCGACGACCCGGACCGGCACCTCAAGCGGGTCCAGATCGCCGCTCCGATCAGCGCGTAACCCCCGACCCGCGCCCTGCCGGCGCAGACGCGAACGCCGCCGGCAGGGCGCGGGCCCGTGCACCCGCCCCGGAGGACGAGGACCGTGCACATGTTCCTGGACCTGACGGGCGAGTCGGTGGCGCTGCTCACGCTGGTCGCGCTGCTCGCCGGAGTGATCGACGCGATCGTGGGCGGCGGCGGCCTCGTCCAGCTCCCCTTCCTGCTCGCCGTGCTCCCGGGGTTCGGCACCGCCACCCCGCTGGGCGTCAACAAGGCCGTGTCCGCCCTGGGCAACCTCTCCTCGGCGGCCGTGTACTGGCGGCGCAACCCCGGCACCCGCGTCGACGTCCGGCTGCTGGCCTGGTCCGGCACGGTGGCCGTGGCCGGCGCGGTGGCCGGCGCCCTGGTCGCCGCGAGCCTGTCCGTCCAGACCCTCCGGCCGGTCGTCATCGCGGTCCTGGTCGCCGTCCTGTGGCTGGTCGTCTCGGGCAGGCTCGCCCGGACGGCCCAGGCGGGTCCGGCACCCGCCCCCGGACGCCGGACCCGCCTGCCGCTCACCGCCGCCTCCGGGGCGATCGGCCTGTACGACGGCGTCGTCGGCCCCGCGACGGGGAGTTTCCTGCTCCTGGCCCACCAACGCGTCCTGCGCCGCTCCCTGGTCGACTCCCTCGGCACGGCGAAGGCCATCCAGTGCTGCATGAACCTCGGCGGCGCGGCCGTCCTGCTCTCCGCCGGACCCACCAGCTGGCCGCTGATCGCCCTGCTCGGCCTGGCGAACACCGCCGGCTCCGCCCTCGGCGCCCGCCTGACGCTGCGCCACGGGGACGCCCTCGTCCGGACCGTGCTCGTCCTGGCGGTCCTGGCCACGGTCGGTAAGCTCGCCCACGACCAGTGGTCCTGACCGGGCCCCGCCCGGATCCCGACTCCCGCCGACCGCCCCTGGAGGGCCCCGCCATGACGCTCGTCTCCCCGGCCGATCTGGACCGTGCCTGCGCCGACGTCGCGGGCCGCGTCGTCCGCACCCCGCTGCTGCCGGTGCCCGGCACGGGGCACCCCCTCTGGCTCAAACCGGAGAACCTCCAGACCACCGGAGCCTTCAAGATCCGCGGCGCCTACCACCGGATCGCCTCGATGACGGACGCCGAGCGCGCACGGGGCGTCGTCACCCACTCCAGCGGCAACCACGCCCAGGCGGTGTCCTGGTCCGCCCGGGCCTTCGGCACCTCCGCCGTGGTCGTCATGCCGGACACCGCGGCCCGGGTGAAGATCGACGCCACCCGCGCGCTGGGCGCGGAGGTGCTGACCACGGCGCCGGAGCTGTACCGCGACAAGGCCCACGAGCTGGCCGCCGAGCACGGCTACACCCTGGTCCCGCCTTTCGACGACCCGCACGTCATCGCCGGCCAGGGGACCGTCGGCCGGGAGATCCTCGAGGACCTCCCGGGCGACCTCACCGTCCTGGTCCCGGTCGGCGGCGGCGGACTCGTCTCCGGCGTCGCGGCGGCGGTGAAGCAGGGCCGCCCCGGCAGTCGGGTCATCGGCGTGGAACCCGCGCTCGCCGGTGACGCCGCCGAGAGCGTGCGGACCGGGCGGATCAGCCACTGGACCGCGGCCCGGACCGGACGCACCGTCGCCGACGGCCTGCGCACCCCCGCGCTCGGCCGGCTGAACTGGGAGCACATCCGCGCGTACGTGGACGACATCATCACGGTCACCGAGGAGGAGATCCTCGAGTCGGCGCGCTTCCTCGCCACCCGCGCCCACCTGGTGGCCGAGGCCTCCGGAGCCGTCACCACCGCGGGCCACCTGTTCCACGGCGACCTCCTCCCCGCGGAACTGCCGCGCGTCGCCGTGGTCAGCGGCGGCAACGCCGACCCCGACTGGCTGGCGACGCTCTGGAACTGAGCCGTCCGGCCTCACCCCCCCGAACAGGAACACGGAAACCCCGCCATGCCCATACAGCCCGTCACCGGCCCCGGGATCCAGGCCCTCGGGCCCTACTCCCCGGCCGTGCGCGCCGGCGACCTCGTCTTCGTCTCGGCCCAGACCGGAGTGGACCCCCGGACCGGCGGCGTCCCCGAGGGGCCCTTCGAGGCGGAGTGCCGCCAGGCCTTCGCCAACCTCGCCCGGGTCCTCGACGCGGCGGGCAGCCGCCTGGACCTGGTGGTCAAGGTCACCGTCCTCTACGGCGACCCGGCCGACCTCGCCGTGCTCAACTCCGTTTTCGCGGAGGTCTTCCCGACGGCCCCGCCCGCGCGCACCGCCGCGGTCGTCACCCTCGCCGGCGGCCGCCGCGTCAGCGTCGACGCCATCGCGCACGCGGCCGGCCGGGGCGCGGACGCCCCGTAGCGGCGTCCCGGCCCGGCGGCGGGCCGCTCGACGCCGGGCGCGGCCGGTCCGCTCCCGCGCCGAGCGGCCCGGCCGGGCGTTCGGCGCCGGGCGCGGGACGCCGGGGGCCGACCGGGTCCGCGAGGGCCCGCATACGATGCGGGCATGTCACTCCCGCACGCGATCCTCACCGCCCTGCTGGAGAAGCCGTCCTCGGGTCTCGAGCTGACCCGGCGCTTCGACCGGTCGATCGGCTACTTCTGGTCGGCCACCCACCAGCAGATCTACCGCGAGTTGGGAAAGCTGGAACAGGCCGGGCTGATCCGGGCCCTGCCCGCCCCGGCGCCCCCGGCACGCGGGCAGCGGAGGGAGTACGAGGTGCTGCCCGCCGGCCGGGCGGAGCTGGCCGACTGGACGCGGCGTACCGAGGATCCGAAGCCGATCCGCAGCGCGCTGCTGCTGCGGCTGCGCGCCGCCGCCGTGGTCGGCGCGGAGGGCGTGGCGGACGAACTGCGCCGCCACCTGGAGCTGCACCGGGTGCAGCTGGACGAGTACCTGGAGATGGAACGGCGGCAGTTCCCTCCGGAGCGGGACGCGGAGGCGGACCGGCTGCGGCACCTGGTCCTGCGGGGCGGGATCGAACTGGAGCGGTTCTGGGTGGCGTGGCTGACGGAGGCGCTGGAGGGCCTGGACGCCCTCGACCGCCGGCGGTAACCCCCTCCGCGCGGCGCGCCGCGGTCCGGGTCCGCCGCACCGGGCACCTCCGGTCCGGCCCTTCCGGCCCGGCACGGTGGTCCACGGCGAGCCGGCGTGGATACTGCCGGGGATGAGGATGCCGACGTGAGGGGGCTGACATGACCGACGAGTCGGGCGGCTGCGCGGGACCGGCGGGCGGGGCGCGCCACGCGGTGGTGATCGGCGGCAGCATCGCGGGACTCCTCGCGGCGCGGGTGCTGGCCGACCACGCCGAGCGGGTGACCGTGGTGGAGCGGGACCGGTACCCCGCGGGGACGGAGCCCCGCGCGGGCGTGCCGCAGGGGCGGCACCTGCACGCGCTGCTGGAGGGCGGCCAGCACGCCATGGAGAGCCTGCTGCCGGGCGTGGTGGAGGAGTTGCTGGCCGGCGGCGCGCCGCGCCTGGGGATGCCCGAGGACGTGGTGCAGTGGGAGGCCGGGAGCTGGCACCGGCGTACCGACGCCGCCGTCCACATCATCACCGCGTCCCGGCCGATGGTCGAGCAGGTGGTGCGGCGCCGGGTCCTGGCCGACCCGCGGATCACGGCCGTGCAGGGCACGGAGGCGGTGGGCCTGTCCGGGGACGCGGCGCGGGTGCGGGGTGTGCTGGTCCGCGGGCGCGGCGCCGGGCCCGGCGCCGAACCGCGCCCGATCGCCGCCGACCTGGTGGTGGACGCCTCGGGCCGGGGAACGCGGGCGTCGCGGTGGCTGGCCGCGCTGGGCGCGGAACCGCCGCACGAGGAGACCATCGACACGGGCCTCGCCTACGCGACCCGGGTCTACCGGAACGACCGGCACGGCGACGACACCGACGCGGGCGGCTACTTCGTGATCCCGCACCCGGGACAGCCGTACAGCGGAGTGGCTCTGCCCATGGAGGACGGCCGGTTCCTCGTCACGCTGTCCGGTCTGCGCGGTCAGGAACCCCCGGCGACGGGGCGGCGTTCGAGGAGTACGCGGCGCGGCTGCCGCATCCGGTGCTGCGCGACTGGATGGCCAAGGCCGAGCCGGTCTCGCCGGTGTACGGCTTCCGCGCCACCGCGAACGTCCGGCGCCGCTACGACCGGCCGGGCCGCCGTCCGGCGGGCTTCCTCGCCACCGGTGACGCCCTGTGCACCGTCAACCCCATCTACGGGCAGGGCATGTCGACCGCCGCGATGACCGCGGTCGCCCTGCGCGACGCCCTCGCGGACCGGCGGCGCACGCCGACGACGCTGCGCGTGCAGCGGGCGCTGCTGCGGGCCTCGCGGCAGGCGTGGGACATCTCGGCGGGTGCCGACAAGAGGATGCCGGGCGCGGTCGGGAACGCGGCTCGCGCCACGCTCCCGGACCGGCCCGTCGGCTGGTACCTGGACCGGGTGCAGCGGCGGGCCGGCGATCCCGAGGTCGGCGCGGTGTTCCGTCCGGTGCTGTCCCTGACCAGGCCGCTGACCGCGCTGTTCGCGCCGCGTACGGTGCGGATCGTGCTGTTCCGGCCGGAACCGGGGGGGCCCGCGCTGCCGCAGCTGTGGCGGGACGCCGCCGGGTGCTGACGGGACGTCTGCGGCGCCCCGCTCAGGGCCTCATGACGACCTTGCCGACGCCGTCCTCCTTGCGCTGGAACATCCGGTACGCGTGCGGCGCGTCGGAGAGCGGCAGGTGGTGGGTGGCGAAGGTGTCCACGCCGAGGGGGTCGTCGTCGGTGAGGAGGGGCAGGATGTCGTCGACCCAGCGGCGGACGTTGGCCTGCCCCATGCGCAGCTGGACCTGCTTGTCGAAGAGGGTGAGCATGGGCATCGGGTCGGCGGCCCCGCCGTAGACGCCGCTGAGGGAGACGGTGCCGCCGCGCCGTACGAGGTCGATGGCGAGGTACAGCGCGGCGAGCCGGTCGGTGCCGGCCTTCTCGTGGAGCCGGGCCGCCCACGGGCGCGGGAGGAGCCCGGCGACCTGCTGCTGCGCCTTGGCGATCGGGCTGCCGTGGGCCTCGGTGCCGACGGCGTCGACGACGGCGTCCGGGCCGCGCCCGCCGGTGGCCTCCCGGACGGCGGCCACCAGTTCGTCCTGCCCCTTGTGCGCGGTGAGGTCGAAGACCTCCACGCCGCGCGCGCGGGCGCGGTCGAGGCGCTCCGGCACGAGGTCGACGCCGATGACCCGCTCCACGCCCTGGTGGAGGGCGACGCGGCAGCACATCTCCCCGATCGGGCCGAGGCCGAGGACGGCGAGGGACCCGCCGCGCGGCACGTCGGCGTACCGGACGGCCTGCCAGGCGGTCGGCAGCACGTCGGAGAGGTACAGGAACCGGTCGTCCGGCGGGCCCTCGGGGACTTTGATCGGCCCGTACTGCGCCTGCGGGACCCGCAGGTACTCGGCCTGGCCGCCGGGCACGGAGCCGTAGAGCCGGGAGTAGCCGAACAGGGCGGCGCCCGAGCCCTCCTCGGAGACCTGGGTCGTCTCGCACTGGGTGGGCAGGCCGCGGACGCACATCCAGCAGTGGCCGCAGGCGATCTGGAAGGGGATCACGACGCGGTCGCCGGGGCGGAGGTCCGGCACCTCGGGGCCGACCTCCTCGACGATGCCCATGGGTTCGTGGCCCAGGACGTCACCGGGGGTCATGAAGGGCCCGAACACCTCGTAGAGGTGGAGGTCGGACCCGCACAACCCGGTGGAGGTGACGCGCACGACCGCGTCCGTGGGCTGCTCGATGCGCGGGTCCGGGACGTCCTCCACGCGGACGTCGCGCTTTCCGTGCCAGGTGACGGCCCTCATGGCGGCCCTCTCCTTCCCTCGGTGCATGGCGGTGGCCGGGTACCCGGGGGCCGACCCGGCGAATCCGTTTCGGCCGGATTTCATCACCGGAGGGGGTTGTGCCGGATTCCTTCCCTCCGGCCGCGCCGGGCGGGAGGAAGGTCCCGGCGCGGCTCGCGCGGCCGCGCCGGGCGGGCGCCGGGGCGGGGCCGCGCCCCCGCGCCGTACCCGCACCGCCTCCGCCCCGGCCCCCGGGCGCCGCGGCCGGCCCCGGCGCGCCGCCCGGGGGCCGGGGTCACGGTACGGCCGTGGTGAGCCCGGCGGCGCGGGCGGCGGCGTCCAGCACGTCCGTCAGCATGTCCGGGGTCAGCAGGCCGGTGAAGGTGTTGCGCTGGCTCACGTGGTAGCAGCCGAACAGCTCCAGGTCCGGCCCGCCGCCGGTCGCGGGGAGCCGCACCCGGGCGCCGTGGGCGAACCGGGGCCTCGGGCGCGGCACCTCCCAGCCCGCCGCGGCGAGCGCCGGGAGGGCCGCCTGCCAGCCGAAGGCCCCCAGGGCGACCAGGGCGCGGACGGTGGGCCGCAGCAGGTCCAGCTCCCGGACCAGCCAGGGGCGGCAGGCGTCGCGCTCCCCGGGGGTGGGCCGGTTGCCGGGCGGCGCGCAGTGGACGGGGGCGGTGACCCGCACCCCGGCCAGGCGCAGTCCGTCGTCGCGGGAGGCCGCCTCGGCCCTGCTGGCCAGACCGAGGCGGTGCAGCGCGGCGTACAGCACGTCGCCGGAGCGGTCGCCGGTGAACATGCGGCCCGTGCGGTTGCCGCCGTGCGCCGCGGGGGCGAGGCCGACGACGAGCAGCGCCGCGTCGTCCGGGCCGAAGCCGGGGACGGGGCGGGCCCAGTACTCCCACCCGGTGTACGCACGGCGTCCCTCGCGGCCGACCCGCTCGCGCCACTCGACCAGGCGCGGGCAGGCGCGGCAGCGGACCACGGCCGCGTCGAGGCGGCCGAGCGACGGTGCCCGCGGGGCCGTGCGCGCCGGGAAACCGGGGTCGTCCGGGCCTCCCGGGTGGCGGGGGTGCGGGGGCCGCCGGGAGGGGCGGGGCTGTCGGGGTGGTCCTGTCCCATACCGGCCGACGGTAGCGCGGCGCGGCCGGGGCGGGCGGGCAGACTGGGGTGCATGGCGGTGAGGCGCAGCGCGGGGCTGCTGGTGTTCCGTACGTCCGGCGGCCGGCTGGAGGTTCTCGTCGCGCACATGGGCGGCCCCTACTGGGCGGCACGGGACGCGGGGGCGTGGACGGTGCCGAAGGGCGAGTACGCGCAAGGCGAGACGGCGCTGGCGGCGGCCCGCCGCGAGTTCACCGAGGAGCTGGGGCTGCCCGTGCCGGACGGCGAGCCCGTGCCGCTCGGGGAGGCGCGGCAGGCGGGCGGCAAGGTGGTCACGGTGTGGGCCGTGGAGGGCGACCTGGATCCGGAGCTGGTGGTGCCCGGGACGTTCACCATGGAGTGGCCCCGCGGATCGGGCGTGGTGCGGACGTTCCCGGAGGTGGACCGGGTCGAGTGGTGCGCGCCGCGGGAGGCCGTCGAACGGCTGGTGGCCGGCCAGCGGGTGTTCGTGGAGCGGCTGGTGGAGCACGTACGGGGACGGGGCTCGGGCTGAGTGTCAGTACTCTGCGCCAGAGTGGGGGCACCGACCCGTCGACAGGGAGCGAGAGATGACCACCACCCCCACGGCACCCGAGCGCGCGGCGGCACAGGCCTACCTCCGTCTGGTGGAGACCGCGCGGGCGGTCCTGGCCGACCCGGGTCTCGCGCCCCTGGCGGGGATGTACCTGGCGTCGCCCATGGCGGAGGCCGACGAGGCGCTGCGCCGGGCGGGCCTGTCGGGGAACGAGGCGCGGCTGCTCCGGCTGGCGGCCGGCCTGCGCGAGGGCGCGGTGCCCGGGGTGCCGTAGGGGCCGCCCGGTCCGGGGCCGGACGGGCCCGGGCGGTGGTCGGCGGCCCGCGCGGGGCGGCCGGTCAGGGCAGGCCGGACCAGAAGTCCAGCCGGTGCTCGCGGCGGTAGTCGACCGGGCCGATCCGGTCGGGCGCCAGCGACTGGGTGTACGCCGGTCGGTCGCCCGGCCGGTACGGACGCCACCTGGGCAGCCCCGGCGCGTTGGGATCGCCGGACCGGGCGAACGCCGCCCAGTACGCGGTCATCGTCGCCGACAGCCGCCGCTGCGCCGGGGTGAACAGCGGCTCCGCCTTGTCGTCCTCGAAGAGGTAGGGCAGGTCGCCCGCGTGGTACGCGCCGAAGTCGAACCGGCCCGGCAGCGGCAGGAACATCGGGGTGTCGCGGTCGGCGAACTCGTAGGCGTACACCGGGACGCGGCGGCCGAGCAGGCGGTGCTGGGCCTCGGTGCCGCGCGCCCACATGCGGTCGGTGACCACCGTCGACCAGGCGAGGGCGGGCGAGGGGAAGGCGCCCGCCGGGTACTCGGCCAGGACGCGGCGGGCGTCCCGGCCGAACGCGGTGCGCAGCGCCCGGTGGTAGTCCGCCTCGGTGAACGGCCTGCCCACCGCGTCGTAGAGCATCCCGACGAAGGTGCGGTGCTCGTCGCGTGTCGCACCGGACAGCACGGGCACCCGGTGGAACCGGCCGGCGCGCAGCGCGTCGGGCGGCAGGTCCGGCAGGACGGGGTTGCCGTACCCGAAGGCCTGGAAGGCGTTCATGATGTGCGGCACCCCGAGGATGCGCTTCACCGGCAGGGCCCTCAGGCACCGCAGGGTGCGGCCCGGATCCCGCCCGCCGCAGCCGAGCGGGGCGGTCATCTCGGCGGTGATCCCCTCCATCTCGCGGTCGGTGCGCCAGACGTACCACGGGTACCCCGGCACGCCCGGGCCCATGGTCCCGGCCGGCATGTCCATCACCCCCTCGCCGCTCGCCATCACGGCCCGGTCGAACAGGCCCCGGGACCCCGGCGCCGTGAGGTGCCCGGCGATGGCGGCGGCGCCGAACGAGACGCCCGCCACCGTCACGTTCGCCGGGTCGCCGCCGAAGGCCGCGGCGTTGCGCCGGACCCACGCCAGCGCCGCCTGCTGGTCCTGCAGGCCGAACGTCCCCGCGCCGTCCAGGCCGGGCAGCGCCAGTCCGCCGAAGACGCCCAGGCGGTAGTTGACGGTCACCACGGCCAGGCCGCGGGCGGCGAGGCGGCGCCCGTCGAAGAACGCGCCGCCGCCCACCGCCCCGTCGCCGTGGATCCACACGAGTACGGGCGCCGGCCGGCGGGCGCCCCGGGGCGGCGTGGTCACGTTGAGGACGAGGCAGTCCTCCTCCTCGCTGGAGATCGGCGCGTACGAGGACGGCACCTGCGGGCACAGCGGCCCCGGTCCCGTGGCGTCCCGCACCCCCGGCCACCGGCCGGCCGGCCGCGGCGGGGCCCAGCGGTACGCGCCCGTCGGCGGTGCCGCGTAGGGGATCCCGTAGAAGACCGTGTGGCCCCCGGAGCGGACGCCCCGCACCCACCCCGTCTCGGTGCGCACCGTCTCGCCCCCGGCCGCACCGCCGCCGGAGCCGGGCGCCGGCGACACCGACGCCGCCGTGGCCGCCGCCGCCAGCGCGGCGACCGCCGCCACCACCCGCCACCGGGCCCGGCCGGCGCCCTTCCGTGTACCGCGCATCGCCTCGTCCTTCCGCCTGCCCGCGCGCGGCGTCCCGCGCCCGCGTCTCCGGCGGCATGTGTTCCACGGATCCCGGCGCCCGCAACCCCCGCAGGCCGCGGGGGCGCGTCCGGGTCGCGGACCGGTGGCGGGCCGGTCCGCGGGAGCCGCCTACCCCTCGACCCAGCCGTGGTCGCGGGCGAACTCCAGGACACGGGCGCGGACCCGTTTGAGCTGGGCGGCCGTCAGGGTGCCGTCCGCCTCGATGAGGGCCTCGGTCAGCCCGGTCCGGAACTCGGCGGCGGTGAGGACGTCCAGGGTGTCGTCGTCGGGGTCGTCCGGGTCGCCGGGGGCGGGCGCGCGGCGGGCGGCGGGGCGGTCCACGAGGCGGATCTCCGACGCCTTGGGCCCCTTGTCGCCCATCTCCAGGTAGAACTCCACCTCGCGTCCCGCCTGGTAGAGGTACTTGTCGTCCACCAGGTCGTTCGCGTGCATGAAGACGTCCTCGCCGCCCTCGCGCGGCACGATGAAGCCGTAGCCCCGCACCTCGTCGAACCGCAGGATCTTCCCCAGCATCAGCACAGCCGTTCCTCCACACCTCTCCGTCTCCCGCCGGCCACCGCGGCCGGTACCGGGCCGGAACCGGGTCCCGGCCACCCTAGTGACCCGCCGCGCACCCGCCGTCAGGGGGTGGCCGCTCCGCCCCGGCCGAGCAGCTGGGCCAGGCCGCGGCGGGTCGCGGCGAGCACGACGCGGTCCTCGGGGCGCAGCACGTAGCCCGGGTGGAGGTCCCACACCAGCCCGGCCCGCTCCTCCTCGGGGCCGTGGTGCACGGCGGCCAGGTCGGCACGCCGTTCGCCGGGCGCGCTCGGGTCCAGGGCGATCACCCGCCAGGAGCCGGGCCGGAACGCCTCGGAGACGGTGCGCCCCTCCAGCTCCGGATGGCCGGCGACGACGACCGCGGCGAACAGCAGGACGCGCCGTTCCACGGGGACGGCGCCCAGGATCTGGCGCCCCATCATCGCCCCGGCGAAGGCGGGGGCGGCCAGGTGGGAGACGCTGCGGCTGCGGGTGAGCGCCTCGGGGTGGGCGGCGCGCAGGGTCCGGTACGCGGCGGTCGCGAAGTCGTCGTCGTACAGGCGCAGCACCACGCGCAGGTCCGGGCGGACGGAGCGGGCGTGCAGGACGGCTTCCAGGTTGGTGATGTCGAGGCTGGTCAGGGCGAGAAGGGAGCGCGCCCGCTGGATGCGCGCGGTCTCCAGGACGCCCTCCTCCGTGACGTCGCCGAGGACGACGGGCACGCGCAGGCGGCGCGCGGTGGCGACGCCCCGTGCTTCGGGGTCGGCCTCGACGCAGACGACGGGGATGCCGAGCTCCCGCAGCCGGGTCAGGACGCGGGTGCCGACCTTGCCGAGGCCGAGCAGGACGACGTGGCCGGACAGGGCGCGCGGCGGGCGGCGCAGGGCGGTGGCCGTGCGGAAGGTGCCCAGGGCCTCCAGGAGGCCGGCGACGAGGATCGGCAGCAGGAGCAGCCCGACCAGGCCGGCGAGCAGTTGGAGGACCTGGCGCTCGACGGACGCCTCCAGGGCGGGTTCGTTGATGGCGAAGATGTCCAGCAGGGTGAGGTACGCGGCGCGCAGCGGGTGGGCGTCCGCGGTGAGCCAGGACGCCACGGCGATGGCGGCGACGGCTCCGGCGAGCCCGACGAGGGACCAGCGGAGCCTGCGCGAGAACAGCGACGCGAACGGCACGCAGGGGGCGGCCAGCCGGGGTGCGGGGAGCGTGGGGCCGGCGTAGGTGACGGCCTCCAGGGCGACCGTGCCGCGTCCGGTGGCGGCGGCGACGGCGCGGTCGTCGGGGAGCAGCCGGGGGCCCTGGTCGCCGCTGCTGTCGGTGCCGTCGCTGCCGGCCGGGTCGGTGGCGGTGGACGACAGCAGGGCGAGGGTGCACAGGCCCGGGTCGGCGACCTCGCCGGGGCGGGGCGGGGTGCGTTCGACGGCCCGCAGCAGTAGTCCGCCCGCGTGGACGACCTTGCTGGTGCCGGCGACGGCGGTGGCGGCGAGCGCGGGCGCGGCGGTGTCGGCGTCGGACAGGACGGTGGTGGAGGCGTCCAGGACCTCCGGGTCCGTGCCGGGCGCGGCGACGGCGGCGGCCTGGTCGAGGAGTTGCTCCAGGTGCTGGCCGAGTTTGCGGTTGTACATGCGGATGACCAGGCGCAGCCGGGGGTTGAGGCGGCGGGCCAGCAGGGCGGTGCGGATGTTGGTCTCGTCGTCCCCGTGGACCAGGGCGAGCGCGGCGGCGCGCTCGACACCGGCCTCGACGAGCGCCGTCTCGTCCGTCTCCGTCACCTCGACGACGTGGACGGCCCTCCGCGGTCCCTGGCCGCCGAGCGTGTCGTACGGGTCGGTGCCGTACGGGGCGGTGCGCCCGCGCCCCGCCCCGCCGCCGGCGCGTCCGCCCTGCGTGGCGCGCCCGTCCCCGGCGGCGGGGCGGGTCATCGCGGCGGAGACGCGGCCGAACAGGGCGAGGGCGCCGCCGCCCAGGCCGGCGGTGGGGCGGTCGGGGTCCCGCGGGACGGCGGCGGGGCGGCCGGAGACGACGAGGGTCACCCGCTCCCGGTACACGTCGTTCAGCTCGTGCGCCAGACGGTCGGCCAGGGCGTCGTCGCCGCAGACGACCATGTGGCCCATCACGGGCGCCGCGGAGGGCTGTTGGGGAATCGGAAGCACGCCCCCAGCATGCCGCCGCCCCACCGGGCCGTGTCCACCGGGTCGGTGTCCCCGAGTGCCCGGAGCGGGAGGCGGACGGGCGAGCGGAGGCCGGTGGGCGGGATGTGGCGCGTGGGGGCGGACGCGTGCGCGCGTGGACGCCGGCAGGCGCGTGGGGGCCGGAGGGCGAGCCGGGGTCGGTGGATGCGAGCGCGTGCGCGCCTGGACGCCGGCAGGCGCGTGGGGGCCGGTGGGCGAGCCGGGGCCGGTGGGCGCGGACGCGCACAGGTGCGCGGAGGCCGGGCCGGGGCGCGCGGGACGTCCGGGTCGCACGGCGCGCTCCGGCCGGGTGGCCTCTTCGAAGCGGCTCCTCCCGCGGGGGCGGTCCCTCCCACCGGGCGGTCCGCCGGGACCGGGCCGCGCCCGCATCCGGTGCCCGGTCGCCGCCGGCGCCCGGTCTCCGGGTCGCACGCCGCCGTCCGGCCCTGCGCTCCTCCCGCCGCCGTCGCGTTCCGCGTGCGCCGCCCGCCCCCCGCCGCAGGTGATCGTCCGCGGGCGGGTAGAGCACCGGCCTTCGGGGTACCCGGTCGCCCTCACTCCGAAGAAGGGGGCAGGAGACCGTGAACAACCAGGTTGACGAGGCCGCCCGGCTCGCCGTGGCCCCGGTGCCCGGCGAGCCGGCGGACGGACCGCCGCTGCCGCCGGACCGCACGCAGGCCATCCTGGAGGCCACCAAGCAGGTGGCCGGCATCCTGAAGGCCGGCGGGCACCGGTTCGCCCTGGCCGGCAGCGTGGCCGCGTACGCCCACGGTGTGCCGGCCAGCCTCCAGCACGACACCGACTTCGCGGTACTGCGGGAGGACGCGGAGGCCGTCACGCGCGAACTGCAGAACGCGGGCATCCGGGTCCGTCAGCCTCCCGAGGACTGGCTGATCAAGGCCACCTGCCGGGGCGAGGAGATCGACCTCATCTTCGAGCTGGCCCGCCGGCCGGTCACCCTGGAACTGCTGGGGCGGGCGCAGATCCTGCCGGTCGACTCGGTGCACATGCCCGTCCTGGCGCCGACGGACCTCATGGGCAGCCAGCTGGCGGCGTTCTCCGAGCACCACTGCGACTTCGGCGCCGTGCTGCCGCTGGCGCGGGTGCTGCGGGAGAGGATCGACTGGGACCTGTTGCGGCGGGAGAACGAGGGCGCCCCGATGCCGGAGGCGTTCCTGTTCCTGCTGGAGCGCCTGAACGTGATCGAACCGAGGGAGGCGACCCCATGAGCGGCATCGACACGGCCGAGTACCGCATCGCGCACCTGCGGGACCGGCTGGCGGGCGAGGACGTGGCGGAACTGGGCGTGCGGATCGAGGAGCGCGGCGGGAGCGTGATGCTGTACGGGACGGTGTCCAGCGCCGCGTGCCGCAGCGAGGTCCTGCGCATCGCCCGCGAGGAGCTGTCGGGGCTGCCGCTGCACGAGGACCTGGTGGTGGCCTGCCCCGACGCCCCGACGCACTCCGAGGAGCTGTCGTGATCCGGGTGGCCGCCGTGGGTGACATCCACCTGTCCCCCGAGAGCGCCGGCGTGCTGCGGCCGGCGTTCGAGACGCTGGGCGACTGTGCCGACCTGCTGCTGCTCGCGGGGGACCTGACCCGGCACGGCACGGTCGAGGAGGCGCGCGTGGTGGCCCGCGAGGTGGCCGGGCTCCCGGTGCCGGTGGTGGCCGTGCTGGGCAACCACGACTACCAGAGCGACCTGCAGGACGAGGTGACGGCCGTGCTGGAGGAGGTCGGCGTCACCGTCCTGGAGGGCCGGGGCACGGTGGTGCGGATCGGCGGGACGCGGGTGGGCGTGGCCGGGACGAAGGGCTTCGGCGGCGGGTTCGCCGGACGCAGCGGGGGCGAGTTCGGCGAGCCGGAGATGAAGGAGTTCGTCCGGTACACCCGGCGGTGCGCGGAGGGGCTGGCCGCCTCGCTGCGGGAGCTGCGGGAGGAGGACTGCGCCGTGCGGATCGCGCTGACGCACTACTCCCCGGTGCCCGAGACGCTGGCCGGGGAGCCGCTGGAGATCTACCCCTTCCTCGGCAGCTACCTGCTGGCCGAGGCGGTGGACGAGGCGGGCGCCGACCTGGTCGTGCACGGCCATGCGCACATGGGCAGCGAGCACGGGATGACCGGCGGCGGGGTGCGGGTGCGCAACGTGGCGCAACCGGTGCTGGGGCGGGCCTTCGCAGTGTACCGCCTGCCGGTCCACGCGCGGCCCGCGCCGCCGGCCGGGGTGGCCGCGAGGGCGGAGGTCGGCTGAGGCGCTCCGGTTAGCCGCACTCTCGGGATGGGTAACGGGGTTATTGCGACATATCGGATAAATCCGGCATGCGCAGTCCCGCATCCCGAGAGGAGCCGGAGATCATGACGGACGACAGCCGGAAGGTGCTCACCAACCGCCAGGGCCACCCGGTCCACGACAACCAGAACCAGCGCACGGTCGGCGCCCGCGGCCCGGCGACGCTGGAGAACTACCAGTTCCTGGAGAAGATCAGCCACTTCGACCGGGAGCGCATCCCCGAGCGCGTCGTCCACGCCCGCGGCGTCACCGCGTACGGGTACTTCGAGGCGTACGGCTCCTGGGGCGACGAGCCGATCAGCCGGTACACCCGGGCGAAGCTGTTCCAGGAGCGCGGCAAGCGCACCGACCTGGCCGTGCGGTTCTCCACGGTGATCGGCGGGCGCGACTCCTCGGAGTCGGCGCGCGACCCGCGCGGCTTCGCCGTGAAGTTCTACACCGAGGACGGCAACTGGGACCTGGTCGGCAACAACCTGGGCGTGTTCTTCATCCGGGACGCGATCAAGTTCCCGGACGTGATCCACTCGCTGAAACCGGACCCGGTCACCTTCGAGCAGCAGCCCCGGCGGATCTTCGACTTCATGTCGCAGACCCCCGAGAGCATGCACATGCTCGTCAACCTGTTCAGCCCGCGCGGCATCCCCTCGGACTACCGCCACATGCAGGGCTTCGGCGTCAACACGTACAAGTGGGTCAACGCCGAGGGCGACACGGTGCTGGTCAAGTACCACTGGATGCCGAAGCAGGGCGTGCGGAGCATGACCGAGGAGGACGCCGCGAACATGCAGGCGCGGGGGCTCGGCCACGCCACGAAGGACCTGTACGAGGCGGTGGCGCGCGGCGACCACCCGGAGTGGGAGCTGCTCGTCCAGATGATGTCGGACGACGAGCACCCGGAGCTCGACTTCGACCCGCTGGACGACACCAAGACCTGGCCGGAGCAGGACTTCCCGCCGAAGCCGGTGGGGCGGATGGTGCTGAACCGGATGCCGGAGAACTTCTTCGCGGAGAACGAGCAGATCTCCTTCGGCACGGGCGTGCTCGTGGACGGCCTGGACTTCTCGGACGACAAGATGCTGGTGGGCCGGACGTTCTCCTACAGCGACACCCAGCGGTACCGGGTCGGCCCCAACTACCTGCAACTGCCGGTCAACCACGCCAAGAACGCGGACGTCCGCACCAACCAGCGCGACGGCCAGATGACGTACCACGTGGACGGTGCCGGGGAGAACCCGGACGTCAACTACGAACCGTCCGTCCGGGGCGGGCTGCGGGAGGCCCCGGACCCGGCCCACGACGAGCAGGGGCCGGAGATCCGCGGCCGCCTCACCCGCAAGCGCATCCCGCGCGCCAACGACTACCTGCAGGCCGGCCAGCGCTACCGGCTGATGGAGCAGTGGGAGCGCGACGACCTGGTGCTCAACCTCGTCAACGCGCTCGGGCAGTGCGACCGGCCCGTGCAGGAGCGGATGGTCTGGCACTTCCTGATGGTCGACGACGAGCTCGGCCTGCGGGTCGGCGAGGGGATCGGCATCGGCCCGCGGGACGTGGCGGGGCTGGAGCCGCTGCCGGGCCAGACGCTCACCGACGAGGACCGCAAACGGCTCGCCAACCTGGGCGGGAACCCGCCGCGGGACGTGACCGGGCTGACGATGACCCACTGCGTGCCCGACGAGCGGTTCGTGGTCTCGCGCTGACGCCGCGCCCCCGCCACTCCGCCCGGACGGCTCGGGCGGGGCGGCGGGGGTCAGGGGCGGCGCCAGGCGTCGCTCTGCAGGTGGGAGCCCGCCTGGGGGCCCATCCGCAGCATCCCGCCGTCGACGGTCCAGGACGCCCCGGTGACGTACGAGGCCTCCTCCCCCGCCAGGAAGGCGATGACGGCCGCGACCTCGCGGGCGTCGCCCGGGCGGCCGAGCGGGATGCCGGGGCGGCGCTCCTCGCGGACGTCCCGGTCCTCCTGCCCGGTCATGGGGGTGGCGATCTCGCCGGGCGCGACCGCGTTGACGGTGATCCCGTGCTCGGCGAGCTCCAGCGCCATCACCTGCGTCAGCAGCCCCAGCCCGCCCTTGGCGGCGCAGTAGGGGGCGGCGCCGACCCGGGGCTGGTGCTCGTGCACCGAGGTGACGTTGACGACGCGCCCGCCGTCGCCCTGCTCGATCATGCGGCGGGCGGCGAGCTGGGTGCACAGGAAAGGACCGACCAGGTCCACGTCGAGGACGGCGCGCACGGTCTCGTACGGCAGGTCGAGGAAGGGCGTGGCGGTGCCGGTGCCCGCGTTGTTGACCAGGACGTCGATCCTGCCGAGTTCGCCGGCCAGGTCGTCGACGACGTGCGCGGCGTCCGGCAGCCCGGTCAGGTCCATCCGGGCGACGGCGGCGCGGCGGCCGTGGGACTGCACCTCCTCGGCGGTGCGCAGCGCGCCCTCGCGGTCGGTGTGCCAGGTGACGCCCACGTCCATGCCGTCCGCGGCGAGGCGGGCGGCCGCGGCGCGGCCGATGCCGGAGTCGGAGCCGGTGACGACGGCGACGGGGGTTCCTCGCTTCATGGATCCGCCGGTACCACGCCGGGCGGGCGGCAAACCCGGGCGGGCGGACGGTTGTGAGCGCGACGCGAGAGGGCAGGGGAACGGGATGCCGGATGTGACGACAGCCCCCGTGTTCAAACTGGTGCGGCGGACGAGGGAACCCGTCGCCGTGCAGACGCTGCGGTCGACAGGGGCCGCGGTCATCGCCTACGTGGTCGCCCTGGCGATGCTTCCCGCGCAACCCGCACCACTGACGGCGCCCCTGACGGCGCTGCTGGTGGTGCAGGTGACGCTCTACGCGACGCTCACCACCGGGGTCCGCCGGGTCAACTCGGTGATCGCCGGGGTGATGGTGGCGATCGGGTTCAGCGCACTGGTCGGCCTGAGCTGGTGGAGCCTCGGCCTGACGATCTTCGCGGCGCTGGTCGTGGGCCACCTGGTGCGGGTCGACGAGTTCGTCCCCGAGGTCGCGATCAGCGCGATGCTGGTGCTCGGCGTGACCCAGGTGGGCTCGGCCGCCTGGCACCGGATTCTAGAGACGCTGATCGGGGCGGGGGTCGGACTGCTGTTCAACCTGCTGCTCGCGCCGCCGGTGTGGGTGCAGCCCGCCGGGGCCTCCATCGAGGGCCTGGCCTCCGGGATAGGGCGCATGCTGCGCGCCATGGGCGAGGACGTCGCGGACCTGCGCCACGTGCCGGTGGCGCACGCGGCGGCCCGGCTGCACGAGGCACGACGGCTCGACCACGCGATCGTGGAGGTCGACGCCTCGCTGCGGCAGGCGGAGGAGAGCCTGCGGCTCAATCCACGCGTGCGGGACGGCCTGCTGGCGCGGGTCGTGCTGCGGACCGGCCTGGACACCCTGGAGATCTGCGCCGTGGTGCTGCGCGTCATGTCGCGGACGGTGACGGACCTGGCGAAGCACCGCACCGGCGAGCCGCTGATGCCTGCGGACGTGGCGGCGCTGCTGCGGGAGCTGTTCGGGCTCATGGCGCACGCCGTGGAGAGCTTCGCCCGGCTGATCACCACCCAGGTGGCGGCGAACGCCGAGGAGGCGGAGGCACGGCTCACCCGGGCCCTCGCGGACGGGCGCGCCGTCCGCGACCGGGTGGCCGATCTGCTGCTGGAGGACGTGCAGGAGCACCCCCGGCAGTGGCAGCTGCACGGGGCGCTGCTCAGCGAGGTCGACCGGATCCTGGACGAGCTGGACGTGGACAAGCGCACCGAGCGGCTGATCCAGGAACTCGACCTGCGCGCGGCGGAGCGCAACGAGCGTCACCCCCGGCTGGCGGCCCTCGCCGCCCGCCTGCGCGGGACCGGCGGCGAGCCGCCGCGGCCGGGTGTGGAGACGTGACGCCGGGGGCGCCGCACCGGGGCGGCCGGTTCGCCCCGGTCAGCCGTTCGAGGTGTCGACGCGGAGGCGCACCTGTTCCTCCAGGCGGCGCAGGCTCCGCTCCAGCGCCTCGGTGACGTGCCGCTCGCCGGGGTCGTGGGCCTCGTCGAAGAAGGAGAGGTGGACGGTGACCTCGCTGGCCCCGGAGTCGATGCCGGCGACCTGGAGCCAGCCGGCGTAGGAGCCCTCCCCGCGGGTCCCCCACTCCAGGCGCATCTGCTCCTTGCGGGGTTTCAGCAGCGCCGGGGTGTCCTCGTCGGTGCGGTCCTCGTGGACGGTCACGGCGGGCAGTTCGCCCGCGTGGACGTGGAGGTCGCCGGGCAGCCACTCCTCCAGGCGGCCGACGTCGGCCGCCTGGTCGTAGACCTGCTCGGGCGGGGCGGGCATCGTCAGGGAGCGTTCGTATTCGGTCATCCCCCCGGAGTTCCTCGGCAGCGCGAGGTCATGCCCGGGGCGCGGAAATCCGGGAGGTCCGAGGGGCCGGAGGAACCCGGGGAAGGGAAGAGCCCCGGCTGGACGGGGGGGACCAGCCGGGGCGGCTCACGCAGCGCGGAGGGGGTCTCCTTCGCGACCGCATAGATGAAGAGTAAACCATTCTCGGTCATTCGGGCCAATCCGGCTACGGGCGCCCCCAGCCGGTGAACACCGACAAACCCCCCGGCGCCGCACCCCGCGCCCGCGCCGGGCGGTCCGCCCCCGGGCACGGGCCGCCCGAGCCGGGCGCGGACCGCCCGCGCCCCGGTCCCGCTCGGCGCACGGGGGCGCGGGTACGGGCGGGCACCCCGGGGCCGCACCGCGGAACCGCGCCAAGGACCGCCGGGGCCCCTGGACGTCGCGGTCCGGGCGCCCCGGCGCCCGGGCGTCGGGGCGCCCGAGGGGGCGGACTTCCGTCCGACGCGATCCGCGCCCGGACCTCGTCGGCCCCGGAGGCGAGCCGCCCGGGAGCCCCGGCGGCCCGGCCTCCCGAAGCCCCGGCCGCCCGGCCTCCGGCGAAGCCCCCTCAGGACCGGCACCGCGCCCTTCGGGAGGTGTGCCCCGGATCGGGCCGCATCGGCCTGCGGAACGACGTCTTCCGTGCGTAGAGTGATCAAACCCGGGCATTCCGTACGCCCCTGTGACCGGTCCCGATCGGGAGGCGCCGCATGAGTCATCCGCCCGCTCCGTACGCCGTGGTCGTCCCCACCGTCGGGCGGCCCTGCCTCGCCGACTGCCTCGGGGCCCTCGCCGCCAGCCGGGGTCCCGCGCCGCGCCGGATCGTCGTCGTCGACGACCGGCCCGGAGAGCCGCCGCCCGGAGAGGCCCCCGGCAGCCTGCCGCTGGACGCGCTGGGCGCGCTCGCCGACCGCGCCGTCCTGCTCCGCAGCGGCGGGCGCGGGCCGGCCGCGGCCCGCAACACCGGGCTGCGTGGGGTGACCGAGCCGTGGGCCGTCTTCCTCGACGACGACGTGCGCGTCGGTCCCTCCTGGCGGACCGAGCTCGTCCGCGACCTCGCCGCCGCCTCGCCCGACACGGGCGGCGTCCAGGGCGTGCTGCGCGTCCCCCTGCCCGCCCGCCGGCGCCCCACGGACTGGGAGCGGAACACGGCCGGGCTGGAGCGGGCCCTGTGGGCGACGGCCGACATGGCGTACCGCACGGAGGCGCTGCGCGCCGTGGGCGGCTTCGACGAGCGGTTCCGGCGCGCGTTCCGCGAGGACGCGGACCTGGCGCTGCGGGTGATCGCCGCGGGCTGGCTGATCCGGCGCGGTACCCGCCGCACGGAGCACCCGGTGCGCCCGGCGGACCGGTGGGTGTCGCTGCGGGCTCAGCGGGGCAACGCCGACGACGCGCTGATGGTGAGGCTGCACGGACCCGACTGGTGGGCGCGCGCCGCCGCCCCGCGCGGCCGGATCAGGCGGCACGCGGCGACCACCGCGGCCGGCGTGCTGGCCCTGGCCCTCGCGGCGGCCGGACGGCGCCGGGTGGCGGCGCTCGCTGCGGCCGGCTGGCTGCTGGGGACGGCGGAGTTCGCCCGGGCGCGGATCGCACCCGGGCCGCGCACCCGCGACGAGGTGCTCACCATGGCGGTGACCAGCGCGGCCGTCCCGGTGCTCGCCACCTGGCACCGTCTCGCCGGGGAGCTGCGCCACCGCTCGGCCGGGGCCTGGCAGGGCGGTGCCGCGTGAGCCGGACGGGCGGCGCCGGCGGACCGGCCCGGGAGGCGGACGGGCGCCGGGGCGGCGCCGGGCCCGGCGGGAGGGCCGCCGGGGAGGGCGCCCCGCCCGCCGCGGTGCTGTTCGACCGCGACGACACCCTGATCGTCGACGTGCCGTACAACGGGGACCCCGGGCGGGTGCGGCTGATGCCGGGCGCCCGGGAGGCGGTACGGCTGCTGCGGGCGCACGGGACGCCGGTGGGGGTCGTCTCCAACCAGTCGGGCATCGCGCGCGGCCTGCTCACCGAGGCGGAGGTGGGGGAGGTGAACGCCCGCGTCGAGCTGCTGCTGGGCGGGCCGCTGGACGTGTGGGTGCACTGCCCGCACGCGCCCGGCGACGGCTGCGCCTGCCGCAAGCCCGCGCCGGGGCTCGTGCTGGAGGCGGCGCGGCGGCTCCGCGTGCCGGCCGACCGGTGCGTGGTCGTCGGCGACATCGGTGCGGACGTGGAGGCGGCGCACGCCGCGGGCGCCCGGGGCGTGCTGGTGCCGACGGCGAGGACGCTGCCCGCCGAGGTGGCGTCCGCGCCGGACGTGTGCCGGGACCTGCTCGGCGCCGTGCGGTACGTGCTGGGGCACCGGCCGGCGGTGCGGGGGCCGGTGTGAGGGCGCTCGTCGTACGCCTCGACAGCTTCGGGGACGTCCTGCTGGCCGGCCCCGCCGTACGGGCGGTGGCACACCGCGCGGACCGGGTGGCGATGCTGTGCGGGCCGCAGGGGGCGCCCGCGGCGCGGCTGCTCCCGGGCGTGGCGGAGGTGCTGGTGTGGGAGGCGCCGTGGGTGGGGTTCTCCCCGCCGGCGGTGGACCGGGCGGACGTCGGGCGGGTCGTCGACCGGCTGGCCGCGGGCCGGTTCGACGCGGCGCTGGTGCTGACCTCGTTCCACCAGAGCCCGCTGCCGGCGGCGCTGCTGCTGCGCATGGCGGGCGTCGCGCACATCGCGGCGGACAGCGTGGACGCCCCCGGCTCCCTGCTGGACGTGCGCCACCGGCGGCCCCCGCGCGCCCACGAGGCGGAGGCGGCCCTCGCGCTGGCCGAGGCGGCCGGCTTCCCCCGCCCGCCGGGGGACGACGGGCGGCTGCGGGTGCGGCACGCGGCGGGCGCGCCGGAGCTGACCGGCCCCGGTCCGTACGTCGCCGTCCACCCCGGCGCGAGCGTCCCGGCCCGCCGGTGGAGCCCCGACCGGTGCGCCCAGGCGGTGCGGCTGCTCGCCGGGGCGGGCCACCGCGTCGTCGTCACGGGCGGCCCCGGCGAACGGGGACTCACCGCGCACGTGGCGGGTGCGCACGGCGTGGACCTCGGCGGGCGGACCCGCCCGCCGGAGCTGGCGGCGGTGCTCGCGGCGGCGGGCGCGGTGGTCACCGGCAACACCGGCCCGGCCCACCTGGCGGCGGCGGTCGGCACCCCGGTGGTGTCGCTGTTCTCGCCGGTCGTGCCCGCGGAACGCTGGGGCCCGTACGGCGTCCCGCACGTCCTCCTCGGCGGGCAGGACGCCCCGTGCGCGGGATCGCGCGCCCGGGAGTGCCCGGTGCCGGGCCACCCGTGCCTGGACGGGGTGACGGCCGAGGACGTGGTGGCGGCCGTGGGCAAGCTGCTGGGGGCCGGGGGGTGAGGCCGCGGGTCCTGGTGCTGCGGGCGCTCGGGCTGGGCGACCTGCTGGCCGCGGTGCCCGCGCTGAGGGCGGTGCGGCGCGGCTTCCCCGGGCACGAGGTGGTGCTCGCGGCCCCGCGGGCGCTGGCGGACGCGGCGGCGGCCGTCGACGCGGTCGACGCGCTGCTGCCCGCCTCGGCGCCGGGGCGGGCCGTGCCGGTGCGCCTGGCGTGGCCGGGACCGCCGCCGGAGGCCGCGGTCGACCTGCACGGGAAGGGCCCCTCCAGCCACCTGCTGCTGGAGCGGACGCGTCCCGGCCGGCTGCTGGCGTTCGCCCACCCGGGGACCCCGCACGTCCGGGGTCCGGTGTGGAGGGTGGACGAGCACGAACGGAAGCGCTGGTGCCGGCTGCTGGAGTGGTACGGCATCCCGGCCGACCCCGGCGACCTGCGGCTCCCCCCGCCGCGCGAGCCCTTCCCCGCGCCGGGCGCGGTGGTGGTCCACCCGGGCGCGGACGCCGCGGCCAGGCGCTGGCCGCCCGGGCGGTACGCGCGGGTGGTGCGGGAGCTGCGGCGGCGCGGCCACCGGGTGGTGCTGACCGGCGGGCCGGGCGAGGACGGGCTCCTCGCGCGCGTGGCCGGACCGGCCGGGCTCGGCGAAGGGGAGGTGCTGGCGGGCGGGTTGCCGTACGGGCGGCTGGCCGCGCTGTGCGCCGGGGCGGCGGCCGTGGTCAGCGGGGACACCGGCGTGGCGCACGTCGCCGTGGCGTACGGGGCGCCGTCGGTGACGCTGTTCGGGCCCGTGCCGCCGCGCCTGTGGGGTCCTCCGCCGGACACGCGGCACGTGGCGCTGTGGCACCCCGGGCCGCCGGGCGACCCGCACGGCCGGGAACCGGACCCGCGGCTGCTGCGCATCGAGCCGGACGAGGTCCTCGCCGCCCTGCTGCCGCACCTGGAGGGGGCCCGCGCACGACCGTCCTCGCCCCCCGCACGACCGCCGTCGTGACCGCCCGCGGCCGGTGCGCCGCCGCGCGCCCACGGCCGGTTCACCCGGTCCGCCCCGGGCCCGCCGCGCGCCCCGTCCCCGCCCGTCGCGGCCCGCCGGACGGCACCGCCGAGGCGGCCGTCGCCCGGAGCCCGGAGGCGGTGCCGCTCCCCCGGCCGGAGCCCCGGGCGGGCCCCGCGCTCCCCGTCCCCGCACGCCGTGTCGACCGATCGGGTGACCGAAGCGCTTCGCCCCGTATATACCGATTTGTCGTTTTCTTTACGGGTACTCGGCGCCACATGATCACTGTTGGGGTCGAGGAGGAGTTCTTCCTCGTCGACCCGGTCACCTGTCTGCCGCTGCCCCTCGCCGACGAGGTGCGCAGGACGGCGGGGCTGGGCCCGATCGCGGAGGACGAGGAGGTCCAGTCCGAACTCCTGCAGTCCCAGATCGAGGTGGCCACCCCCGTCTGCTCCGACCTCGGCGAGGTCGGGGGCCACCTCCTGCGGTTGCGGCACGCCCTGGGGGCGGCCGCCGAGAAGAACGGCTGCCGGCTCGTGGCGGCGGGCACCGCCCCGTACCGCGGGCCGGAGCCCGTGCCGGTCACCCGCAGCGCCCGCTACCTGGCGATGCGCTCGCAGGCGCCCCAGCTGGTCGACGAGCAGCTGGTCAACGGCATGCACGTACACGTCGCCGTGCCCGGACGGTCCGCCGCGGTCGCCGCGCTCAACCGGATCAGGCCCTGGCTGCCGGTCCTGGTGGCGATGGCGTCGAACTCCCCGCTGTGGGACGGCCACGACACCGGCTTCGCCAGCTGGCGGACGGTGATCTTCGGCAGGTGGGCGGTGAGCGGCCCCCGCCCTCCTTCACCGACGCCGCCGACCACGACCGGCGGGTGCGGATCCTGCTGGACTCCGGGGTGATCTCCGACACCGGCCAGGTCTACTGGCAGGCGCGGCTGTCGGAGCGCTACCCCACCCTGGAGGTGCGCTGTACCGACGTGCAGCTGAGGGCCGACGCCGCGGTGATGTTCGCCGGGCTGATCAGGGCCATGGTGGCCACGGCCCTGCGGGCGGAGGAGGCCGGGGAGCCCCTCCCCCACTGCTCCCCGGAGCTGCTGCAGGCCGCCAACTGGTGCGCGGCGCGGCACGGGCTGAGCGACCTGCTGATGGACCCCGAGGGCAGGAGCCGCCGGGCCGGCGACGTGCTGTGCCGGCTGCTCGACTCCGTGGCCCCCGCGCTGGAGGAGGCGGGGGACGCCCGCCAGGTGACCTCGCTGGTGCACCGGTTGCTCCAGGAGGGCACCCCCGCCGACTTCCAGCGCAGGGCGCTCGCCGAGGGCGGGATGCCCGCGCTGGCGGACCTGCTGACCACGGAGACGGTGGCACCGTGACCGACGACCGAGGAGACCGTATGAACACCTTCGCCCGGAGTTGGCAGCACGCCGTCGTGACGGGCGGCGCAGGCTTCGTCGGGTCCCACCTGTGCTCCGCGCTGCTGGCCGCCGGCACGGCCGTGACGTGCGTGGACGACTTCAGCACCGGGCGGCGGGAGAACGTCTCCCCGCTGCTGGACCACCCCGGTTTCACCCTGCTGGAGGCGAACGTCTCGGAGCCGTTCGAGGTGGACCGCCCGCCCGACCTGGTACTGCACTTCGCCTCGCCCGCCTCGCCCGCCGACTACCTGCGGCTCCCCCCTGCACACGCTGGAGGCCGGCAGCCTCGGCACCCGGCACGCGCTGGCCCTGGCCCACCGGGCGGGCGCGCGGTTCCTGCTGGCCTCCACCTCCGAGGTGTACGGCGACCCCGAGCAGCACCCGCAGAACGAGCGGTACTGGGGCAACGTCAACCCGGTCGGCCCGCGCAGCGTGTACGACGAGGCGAAGCGGTTCGCGGAGGCGCTGACGACCGCCCAGGCCGAGACGTACGGCACGGACACGGGCATCGTCCGGCTGTTCAACACCTACGGACCGCGGATGCGCGGCCGCGACGGGCGCGCCGTGCCGACGTTCATCCGGCAGGCGCTGGCCGGCGAGCCGCTGACGGTCACCGGCGACGGGTTGCAGACGCGGTCGCTGTGCTACGTGGACGACACCGTCGGGGGCGTCCTGGCCGCCGCCGCGCACGGACTGCGCGGCCCGGTGAACATCGGCAACCCCGCCGAGATCACCATGCTGGAGCTGGCCCGGCTGGTCATCGGCCTGACCGGCTCGCGCTCCGGGATCCGCCACATCGAGCGGCCCACCGACGACCCGGCCGTGCGCTGCCCGGACATCACGCTCGCCCGCGACAAGCTCCAGTGGGAGCCGCGGGTCCCCCGCGGAGGACGGACTGCGGCGCACCATCGACTGGTTCCGCGCCTCCGCCGCGGCGGACGGGTCCCCCGGCTCCGGCGGCTGACGGCCGCCGCCCGGCCCCTCCCCTCCCTCCTCTCCCCCGACGCCGCCCCCGGACGCGCCGAAAGACAGGGACGCCATGCGCATTCTCGGAATCAACGCCCTCTTCCACGACCCCGCCGCCGCGCTGGTCGTCGACGGACGCGTGGTCGCCGCCGCTGAGGAGGAACGCTTCTCGCGGCGCAAGCACGGAAAGCGGCCGGTGCCCTTCTCCGCCTGGGAACTCCCCGAGAAGGCCGCCGGCTGGTGCCTCGAACGGGCCGGGCTGCGCCCGCAGGACCTGGACGCCGTCGCGTACTCGTTCGACCCGGCGCTCGCCAGGCCCGCCGACCGGATGGGACTCGACGACCCGTGGGACCACCTGCGGCTCGCCTACGCGCGCGAGGCCCCCGGCTTCCTGCGCACGGCCCTGCCGGGCCTCGACCCGGAGGCGGTCAGGTTCGTGCCGCACCACATGGCGCACGCCGCCTCCGGCGCCTTCGCGGCCGACGGCGCCGACACGTGTTCCGTCCTCGTCCTCGACGGGCGCGGCGAGCGGGCCTCGCACCTCGCCGCCCGCCGCGTCCACCACCGGCTGGAGCCGCTGGCCGCGCAGGACCTGCCGCACTCGCTGGGCCTGGTGTACGAGGAGCTGACCGAGCACCTCGGGTTCCTGCGCTCCTCCGACGAGTTCAAGGTGATGGCGCTCGCCTCGTACGGCCGGCCGCGGATGGCGGAGGAGCTGCGCCGCTACGTGTACCCGACCGGCGACGGCGGCTTCCACGCGGCGGGCGTGCCGTGGCACGGGCTGTGCCCGCCGCGCGGCCCGCAGGAGGCGTGGACGCAGGACCACGCGGACCTCGCCGCCAGCGCCCAGGCGGTGCTGGAGGAGACGCTGCTGGACCTGGTCCGCTGGCTGCACGGCCAGACCCGCGACCCGCTGCTGACGCTCGCCGGCGGGGTGGCGCTCAACTGCGTGGCGAACGCCCGTATCGCGCGTGAGGGCCCCTTCTCCCGCGTCTGGGTGCAGCCGGCCGCCGGCGACGCCGGCACGGCGCTGGGCGGGGCCCTGCTGCTCGCCGCGGGCGGCGGGGACGAGGTGGTGCCCATGGACGGCGCGGACCTGGGGCGCGACTGGTCCGACGCGGAGCTGGGCGCCTGGCTGAAGACGGCGGCGGTGCCGTTCGAACGGCCGCCCGACATCGCGGAGACCGTCGCGGAGGCGCTCGCCGGCAACGCGGTCGTCGCCTGGTTCCAGGGGCGTTCGGAGTACGGCCCGAGGGCGCTCGGCCACCGCTCCCTGCTGGCCCATCCCGGCCACGCGGGGAACCTGGAGCGGCTCAACGACGTGAAGGGGCGCGAGCAGTTCCGGCCGGTGGCGCCGATGGTGCTGGCCGACCGGGCGGCGGAGGTCTTCACGGGGCAGCTGCCCAGCCCGTACATGCTGTTCGTGCACGAGGTGGCGCCCGAGTGGCGCGACCGCATCCCGGCCGTCGTCCACGTCGACGGGACGGCCCGCGTCCAGACCGTCGACCGCGTGGCGGAACCTCTGGTCGCGCGGATGCTGGCGGAGTTCGAACGGCGCACCGGCCTGCCGGTGGTGGTCAACACCAGCCTCAACACCGCCGGCCGGCCGATGGTCGACGACCCGCGCGACGCCCTGGAGTGCTTCGGCTCCACCCCCGTGGACCTGCTGGCGATCGGCCCCTACGCGGTGCGCCGCGGGAGCTTCTTCACGGCGGACTCGCAGGACTCCCAGTCGGTGAGGAGGTCGGCGCGGTGAACATCCTGCTCTGGCACGTCCACGGCTCCTGGACGACGGCGTTCGTCCAGGGCCCGCACACCTACCTCGTCCCCGTGCTGCCCGACCGCGGGCCCGACGGGCGGGGCCGGGCGCGGACCTTCAACTGGCCGGACACGGTGAGGGAGGTGGCGCCCGACCGGCTCCGCGAGGAACCGGTCGACGTGGTGCTCCTCCAGCGGCCCGAGGAGTTCGCCCTCGCCGAACGCTGGCTGGGCGGGCGCCGCCCCGGCCGCGACGTGCCCGCCGTGTACCTGGAGCACAACGCGCCGGACGGGAACGTGCCCGACACGCGGCACCCGTGCGCCGACCGCGACGGGATGACGCTCGTCCACGTCACCCACTTCAACCGGCTGTTCTGGGACGGCGGCCGGGCCCGCGCCGTGGTGGTCGAGCACGGCGTCGTCGACCCCGGCCACCTGTACACGGGGCGGCTGCCCCGGGCTGCGGTCGTCGTCAACGAGCCGGTCCGGCGCGGCCGTCACACCGGCACGGACCTGCTGCCCGGCCTCGCCGGAGCCGCGCCCCTCGACGTGTTCGGGATGCGCACCGAGGGGCTGGCCGCGCACCTGGGGCTGCCCGAGGAGCGGTGCCGGGCCCGGGACCTGCCGCAGCGGGAGCTGCACGCGGCGATGGCCGAGCGGCGCCTGTACCTGCACCCGGTGCGGTGGACCTCGCTCGGCCTGTCGCTGCTGGAGGCGATGCACCTGGGCATGCCCGTGGTGGCGCTGGCCACCACGGAGGCGGTGGAGGCGGTCCCGGCGGGCGCCGGGACCCTGTCGACCCGGCCGGAGGTGCTGGCGGCGGCCGCCCGGCACTACCTGGAGGAGCCGGAGGCGGCCGCCGAGGACGGCGCCCGGGCCCGGCAGGCCGCCCTCGAACGGTACGGGCTCAAGCGCTTCCTGCACGACTGGGAGCGTGTGCTGACGGAGGTGCGCTCATGACCGGCCGCGAACCCGCGGGCCCCCTGTCGGTGGTCCTCGTCTCGGAGCACGCCAGCCCCCTCGCGGCGCTGGGCGGCGTCGACGCGGGCGGGCAGAACGTCCACGTCGCGCGCCTCGCCGGGGCGCTCGCCGACCGCGGCCACGAGGTGGCGGTGTTCACCCGCCGGGACGACCGCCGGCTGCCCGACGAGGTGGCGGTGCGGCCCGGCGTCGTCGTGCACCACGTGCCGGCGGGGCCGCCCGAGCCCGTCCCGAAGGACGAGCTGCTCCCGTACATGGACGCCTTCGGGCGGTACACGGCGCGGGCGCTGCGGGGGCGGCCCCCGGACGTGGTGCACTCCCACTTCTGGATGTCGGGGGTCGCCGCGGTCCTCGCGGCGCGCGCCCTGCGGGTGCCGCTGCTGCACACGTACCACGCGCTGGGCACCGTGAAGCGGCGCCACCAGAAGGCGGCCGACACCAGTCCGCCGGAGCGGATCGCCGCCGAGTGCGAGGTGGGCCTGGCCTGCGACCGGATCATCGCCACCTGCCGGGACGAGGTGCGGGAGCTGCGGCGCATGGGCGTCCCGCCGGGGCGGGTGAGCGTGGTGCCGTGCGGCGTCGACCCCGGGCAGTTCTCCCCCGCCGGGCCCGCCGCCCCGCGCGGTCCCTTCCGGCACCGGCTGGTCCAGCTGGGCCGCCTCGTGCCCCGCAAGGGCGCGGACGTCACGATCGCGGCGCTGCCCCGGCTGCCCGACACCGAGCTGGTCGTGGTCGGCGGGCCGCCGCCGGCCGGGCTCGGCGCCGACCCGGAGGTGCGGCGGCTGCGCGAGGCCGCCCGGCGCGCCGGGGTCGCCGACCGGGTGCGGTTCACCGGCGCGGTCTCCCGAGACGAGGTGGCGCCGCTGCTGCGCGGCGCGGACGTGGTGGTGTGCCCGGCGGACTACGAGCCGTTCGGCATCGTGCCGCTGGAGGCGATGGCCTGCGGGCGGCCGGTGGTCGCCACCGCCGTGGGCGGCCAGCTCGACACGGTCGCGGACCCCGAGTGCGGCCGCCTGGTGCCGCCCCGCGACCCGGCCGCCCTGGCCCGGGCGGCCGCGGAGCTTCTCGCCGACCCGGACCTGCGCGCCGCGTGCGGCGCGGCGGGCCGGCGGCGGGTGCTCTCCCGGTACGGCTGGGAGCGCGTCGGGGCGGCCACCGAGGCCGTGTACGCGCGGGTGCTCGCCGCCCGGCCCGCCGTGACCGGCGCGGCCTGAACCGCCGACCGGCGGCCGAACCGAACGACGAAGGAGGTGCGGGCCCGCCGCGGCCGTCCCAGCGGAGCAGGCGCCCGAACACACATGAGCGAACACTCCCTCCCCCACGGGTTCCCCCCCGCCGCGCGCGAGGCCGCGCTGCGGCACTGCGCCTCCCTGGAGGACGCCGTCGGCCGGTTCCGCCGGGACCACCTGGACCGGATCGCCCGGTGGGGCGCCCGGCTGGCGCTGGTCCTGCCGGGCGGGGGCCGGCTGCTGGCCGCCGGGAACGGCGGCAGCGCGGCGCAGGCCCAGCACCTGACGGCCGAACTGGTGGGCCGGTACCGGCGCGAGCGGCCCGCGTACTCGGCGATCTCCCTGCACGCCGAGACGTCCAGCCTGACCGCGATCGGCAACGACTACGGCTTCGACCAGGTGTACGCCCGGCAGGTCGCCGCGCACGGCCGCCCCGGCGACGTCCTGCTGCTGCTGTCCACGTCGGGGCGGAGCGGGAACCTGGTCGCGGCGGCGGCGGCCGGGCGCTCGGCGGGGATGCGGGTGTGGGCGCTGACCGGGCCCGCACCGAACCCGCTGGCCGAGGCGGCGCACGAGGCGCTGTGCGTGGACGCCGCGCCGACGGCCACGGTGCAGGAGGCGCACCTGGTCGCGGTGCACGTGCTGTGCGAGTGCTTCGACGCGGCGGTCGAGGCGGGCCCGGCGCGGCGGGCCGGCCAGGGGACCGGCGCGTTCGAACCGGCCGCGGTGCGGCGGAGGATGTCGTGAGCGCCCGGCAGCCGCTGGTCGTCGTCGGGGACGCGCTGCTCGACGAGGACATCGAGGGCGTGTCGACGCGGCTCGCGCCCGACGCCCCCGCACCGGTCGTCGACGTGACGGGCGACCACCGGCGGCCCGGCGGCGCCGGGCTGGCCGCCGCGCTCGCCACCCGGGGCGGGCGCGAGGTGGTGCTGGTGACGGCGCTGGGCGACGATCCGGCGAGCGACGCGGTGCGCCTGTCCCTGGAGGGCCGCGTCCGGCTGGTCGAGCTGCCGCTGCGGGGCACCCTGCCGGTGAAGACCCGCGTCCTGGCCTCGGGCCGGCCCCTGGTGCGGATCGACCGCGGCGGCGGCGACCCCGGGGAGCCCGGCGACGCGGTCCGCGCCGCGCTGTCCGGCGCGCACGCGGTGCTGGTCGCGGACTACGGGAGGCACACCGCGGGCGCGGTGCGGGACCTGCTGGCGGCCGTCGCGCCGCGGGTCCCGGTCGTGTGGGACCCGCACCCGGGGGCGGCCCGCCGGTGCCCGGGGTGCGGATCGCCACCCCGAACGCGGCCGAGGCCCGCGCCCTCGGCTCCGACGGGGGCGGCGAGACGCTGCGTGCGTACGCGCGGCGGGGCTCGGAGCTGGCGGAGCGGTGGCGGGCGGCCGCCGTCGCGGTGACCCTCGGCGAACGCGGGGTGCTGCTGACCCGGCCGGGGCCCGGAGCCGGTACGCCGATGCTGGTGCCCGTCCCGTACCGGGCGGCCGGCGACCCGTGCGGCGCGGGCGACTGCTTCGCCTCGGCGACGGCCGCCGCGCTGGCGGACGGGGCGCTGCCGGAGGAGGCGGTGGAACGGGGGGTCGCGGAGGCGGCGGCGTTCGTCGCGGCGGGCGGCGCGGGCAACCCGGCGCTGTGGCGGACCCCGCCGGTGCCGGGGCGGCACGGGCCGCCGGTCGCCGACCCCTTCGCGCTCGCCGAGCGGGTGCGGGCGCGGGGCGGGACGGTGGTGGCGACGGGCGGCTGCTTCGACCTGCTGCACGCCGGGCACGTGGGGCTGCTGGAGAGCGCGCGGCGGATCGGCGACTGCCTGATCGTCTGCGTCAACTCCGACGCGTCGGTGGCGCGGCTCAAGGGGCCGGGCCGCCCGCTGAACCCGGTCGCGGACCGGACGCGGGTGCTGGCCGGGCTGGGCAGCGTCGACGCGATCGCGGTGTTCGACGGCGACACCCCTGCGGAGCTGCTGACGCGGCTGCGGCCCGACGTGTGGGTGAAGGGCGGGGACTACTCGGCGGAGGACCTGCCCGAGGCGGAGGTGCTGCGCGGCTGGGGCGGCCAGGCGGTGGTCCTTCCGTACCTGGACGGCCGTTCCACCACCCTGCTGGCGCACCGGGCGGCCCGGGCGGCGGTCCGTCACGCCCGCGACTGAGCGGCGCCCCGCGGCGGAGCCGGACGCCCCGGGTCCCGGTGGCGGGCGGGGCGCCGCACGCCGTCCGCCACCGGGACCCGCCCCCGGGGGTCAGGCCGCCGTGCCCAGGACGGTGCGGGCGGCGGGGGCGGGCAGGGCCGGGGCCGGGGAGCGGCGGCCGTGGGCGACGCGGCCCGCCAGGACGACGGCCGCGATGAGCAGGCCGCCCAGGACGAGGGCGCCGCGCGCACCGGCCAGCTCCATCAGCAGGCCGAGCGCCGGCGGTCCGGCGAGGCCCCACACCGTGCGGACGCTGCCCCACACGCCGAGGACGCGGCCCCGCAGGTGCGGCGGCGGGTCGGTCTGCAGGACGGTCGTCCCGGCGGTGTCGGACACCGACTCGGCGACGGCCATCGGCAGGACCAGCACCAGCAGCACCGCCAGCGACGGTGAGAGCCCGGCGGCGGCCTGGAGCAGGCCGCCGACCGCCGCGAGGGTGCCGACCAGCCGTACGGACGGCCTGCGCAGCCGGGCGCCGAGGACCGCGCCGACGATGCCGCCGGCCGCGAGGACGGTGGAGACGGCGCCGAACGCCCCGGCGCCCCCGGCGAGCGGCCCGGTGACGAGGACGGCGAGCGTCAGCCCGTAGTTGCGGCCGAGTACGGCGCTGGTGCCGGAGACCACGGCCAGGGCCACCAGGCGCGGGCGGCGGGCGAAGAACGCCAGTCCCTCCCGCGCCGTCGTCGCGCCCCCGGCCCCCGCCCGGTCGGCGGACGCCGGCGGAGCGGCCGCGGCGGCCTCGCGGACGGGCCGCAGGAAGGGGACGACCGCCGCCACGAACAGGAACGACACCCCGTTGGCCGCGTACGCCGACGCCGTGCCCAGGAAGGCGACCGCGACGCCCGCCAGACCGGCGCCGGCCAGGCGCCCGGCGTTGGAGACGAGGGAGCCGACCCCGATGGCGGACGGCACGTCCTCGGGGCGCACCAGGTCGTTGCCGAGCAGCGCGCAGGCGGGGCCGTCGACGGTGGCGATCAGGCCGGTGACGGCGGCGAGCACCATCAGCACGCCCAGGCCCAGCCGGTCGGCCGCCACCAGGAACGCCGTGGTGAACGCGACCAGGCCGAGGAGGACCTGGCCGACCGCGGCGGTCGGCTTGCGTGGCCAGCGGTCGACGGCGGCGCCGCCGGCCACGCCCATCAGCAGTCCGGGCGCCGCCTGCACGGACAGGGACAGGCCGGTCGCGGCGGCGGAGCCGGTGATCTGCAGGACCAGCAGGTTCTGCACGGTCAGCTGCATCCAGGTGCCGGTGTTGGAGACGAGGTTCGCGACGGACCACCAGCGCATGCCGCGGTACGAGAGCGAACGCCACGGCGAGGAGCCGGTGGCGGCGGACCGGGCGGGCGCGGTGGTCGGGGAGGAAGGAGGCAAGGCGGTGGAGGGGGCTCGAACGGCGGATCGCGGCGGGGTGGCGGCACGGGCCGCGCCCGTGCCGCCACCCCGCCGCGGCTGGGCGCGGACCATCGTGGCAGTCCGCGCCCGCCGCGGCCGTGACCTGCGCCTCTCCCGGCCCCGCCGGACCGCGCGCGGGGCGGCAACGGCCTTACGGCGGTGGGGACACGGGTAAACCGTGTCCTTGCTCACAGGGCCCCTCCGAGGTGCCGGACGGTGCCGGGCGGGTCACAGTGGGGAGTCGGTGTACGCACCCGAGGAAGGCGGAGGCTCCGGATGGGCGGCAGTGGAGTACGGGTCGACCTGCGCGGCAGACAGGCCCTGGTGACCGGCGGGGCGCGGGGGCTGGGCGCCGCCATCGTGCGGCGGCTGGCGGGGGCGGGCGCGTCGGTGCTCCTGGCGGACGTGCGCAAGGAGCTGGCGCGGGAGCTGTGCGACGAGCTGAACGGGGACGGCGGCGACGCCCGCTTCGTGGAGCTGGACGTCCGCGACCCGGATGCGGTGGCGGGAGTCTTCCGGGAGCTGGACGGCGCCGACCGGGCGGTGGACGTGCTGGTCAACAACGCGGCCGTGGACGTCTCCAAGCCCATCGAGCACCTGACGGCCGACGAGGTCACCCGGGTGGTGCAGACGAACCTGCTCGGGCCGGTGTACCTGTGCCTGGAGGCCTACCGGCGCATGGTGGCGCGCGGCGGCGGCCACATCGTGAACATCCTGTCCACGGCGGCCAACCGCACCTGGACGGAGGCCGGTCCGTACGCGGCGGGCAAGACGGGGCTGCGGGCGTTCACCCACACGCTGTTCAAGGAGGCGCAGCGCGACTGCCCGGGCATCGGCGTGACGGGCATCCTGGCGGGCGGCATGGAGACGCCGTTCATCATGGACCGCTTCCCGGAGACGGACGTGTCGATGCTGCAGAGCCCCGACGTCGTCGCCGACGCCGTGCTCTACGCCCTGTCGGTACCGGACGGCAGCGTGGCGGGCGAGATCGTGGTCGTACCGCGCCGGGAGCCGTCCTGGCCCTGAGCCCCGCCCTCCGGATCATCGATCCTCCCGGACGGGGACGGGGAGGGCCTCGACCGCGGTGGCGCGGAACCCGCGGCCGCCGGGCGGCGTCGGCAGGCTCCCCGGCACCGACCGCGCTCGTTCGGCGAACCGGGACGAACGGGGACCGGCGCGGACGGCTCCGACGAGGCCGACGCCGGTGGGCCCGGTCGCCGGGGCCGCGTCCACCGGCTGCGGCACCGGCGCCGGTGGCGTGGGAGGTCCGCGACCGACCTGTTCGACGAGGCCGACGCCGTGGTGGGCGCCCCGCGCTCCGCCGCCGGGGGAAGGCCGTACCCGCTGGAGACCGTCCACGAGGGCGGAGGAACCCCACCGCCGCGTCGTTCGGCGCCTTCGGCGAGCCGTCGGGCGTCCGGCCGCACCGGCGGAGGTGGCCGGACGGGCGCGGTCCCGCGGGCCGGACGCGTCGACCCGCGGGGCGGGCGGCCCGCCCTTCGGTGCGGCGCGACCGCGGCGGCGGTCCCGGGCGCCCGTCCGGTCGGGGAGCGCGCCGCGCCGTTCGGCGTGCGGCCGGCGGGGGCGGCGGGGGTCCGTTCGCCGAGCGGGGTCGGCCGGGGCCGTCCGGCCCCGCCGCCGGGGCGGGGCGGCCGGGGCGGACGCGGGAGGGGTGGGCGTGGGAGGGGCGGACGCGGGAGGGGCGGACGCGGGAGGGGTGGACGCGGGAGGGGTGGACGCGGGAGGGGTGGACGCGGGAGGGGTGGGCGGCGCCGCTCAGACGGGCTTCAGCGGGTCGTGGCCGATGTTCATCAGGCCGTGGCGCCAGTCGGTACCGCCGGCCCGCGGCTCCAGGTCCGTGTCGCGCTGGGAGCGGACGACGTCGCAGACGCGGCGCATGACGGCGACGTCGTCCTCGGTGAGGTCGGTGCGCCGCTTGCCGAGGATCTCCAGGACGCGGCGGCCGGTGCGCGGCCCGGCGCGGTCGGGGAGCTCCTCGGTCTCCTCCCCGGCGGCCTGGGTGCTCAGCCACTCCTGGAGTTCGCGCGAGGTCATGTTGACGACCGTGTGGAACTCGTCCCACAGCTCTGCGCTGATCTGGTCGGACGCTGCCATGGCGTACCTCCCGGCGTTTCCGGCGGCTTCCTCGGGTGTCCTCCCCCGGGTTGCCGGGGCCCGGGGCGGCAAACCCGGGCGCCGGGGGCGGGCCCGGGGGCGGGGCCCGCCCGGGTACGGGAGAGCCGTACCGACCGCACGGTCGCGGCGGGCGCGGCGGGGAGGCGCGCGCTTCCGGCGGGCCGTCCGCCCCGCCCGGCCGTGACCCGGCGTCAGCTATGTTGGGCGGAATTGGGACGACGAGGAGGCGGATCGTGCCATCAGTGCCATCGGGGCGGCGGGCACGCGCGCAGGCGGCCGCGATCTCTCCGGGGCGGCGGGCCCCCGAGCCGGAGCCGAGGTCCGCGGAACGGGTGCGGGCCCTGTTCACCGGCCACCGCCTGTCCCCGGCGCAGCGGCGCATCGCGCAGTACCTGGTGGACCATCTGACCGAGGCCGCGTTCCTGTCGATCACGGACCTCGCGGAGCGGGCCGGGGTGAGCCAGCCGTCGGTGACGCGGTTCGCGACGTCGCTGGGGTACTCCGGCTTCCCGGCGCTGCGCGAGGCGCTGCAGCCGATCGCCCTGAGCGCGGTGGCGGGGGTGGCGGAGTCCCGGGAGGAGATCCGGAGCAACGAACTGCAGGCGGCGGTCGACGCGGAGATCGAGAACCTGGAGAGCCTGCGACGCGTTCTCGCCGATCCGGGGCAGGTACTGGAGGTGGGGCGGCGGCTGGCGCGTTCTGTTCCCCTGACGGTGGTGGGGCTGCGGATCTCGGCCTCGCTGGCGGAGTACTTCGGGTACGCGGCGCGGCGCATCCACCCCGACGTGCGGGTGGTGACGCGGGGCGGGAGCGTCGCGTACGACGCGCTGCTCCAGGCGTGGGAGGCGGGCGGGTCGTGGGTGCTGGCGTACGCGATGCCGCGCCACGCGAACGAGACGCTGGCGGCGGTGCGGGCGGCGCGGAACACGGGTCTGCGCGTCGCGCTGATCAGCGATCTGACCATGGGGCCGCTGGTGGAGGAGTCGGACGCGGCACTGACCGCACCGGCCGGTTCGCGCCTCGTGTTCGACTCCTACTCGGCGCCGGGCGTGCTGTCGGCGGCGGTGCTCCAGGCGATGGCGGACGCCGAACCCGAGCGTACCCAGGCGCGGCTGGAGCGGTACGAACAGGCCGCACTGCAGCACGGTTTCTTCGTCGACGACTGAGGGCGGCGCGAGCGGTCCGACCGGCGCTCCGGCCGGTCCGGCACGGCCGGGCGGCACCGCTCTTTTCGGCCACCGGGGAGCATGAAATTTTTCATGCCCTTGCTTACTCAACGGTATATATATTTACTGCTCGCACGGCAGCACCGCCGCGCCGGCACGGCGTGTGCGATGCCCGTCGGCCGAACACGACCGGGCGGCGCTCCCTCCTCGCGCCGCCCCGCGTGTTCGCCGCCGGGTGCTCCGCTCTCCCCTGCGGACACCCGCGGCGGCCCCGGTCTACCCCTGGACCGGGGCCGCCGGACCCTTCCCTCAGCCGGCCGCCGTGGCCGCCAGTCTGGCCCGCGCGGCCGCGAGAGCGTGCTCCAGCTTCCGGGTGCCGGTCGTCACGCAGAGCGTGTACGTCACGTCGTCCAGGCGGCGTTGCAGGTCCGGCGCGATCGCATGGTCCTGCGCGGCGGCGCACAGGGATTCGTACCGGGCGACAAGCTCTCGAAGCACAGCGGGATGCGCCAACAGCATGGGCGTACCTGCCTTTCCGACGCCGTGAGGTGAGAGGGGAGGACGGCCAGACGCGTCTCCCCGGGTGTGTGCGAAGAAGCCGGGTGATGCGGCGGCGCCCCGGAGCGGGGCCCGCCCTCCCGCGCGGGATATGCCCGCACTGACCGACCTTCACACGACATTGTGATGCAACCGTGACGGGTTCGCCCTGCGGAGCACCGAGCGGTGTGATGAATCGTGCGCGCGGTACTCGCCGGCCATGAAGGTGAATCCGATCGAGATGCAGAAGAACCTGGGCGGGGTCGAGTACCCCGCGTCCAAGGACGAGATCGTCCGGCAGGCGAAGGAGCACGGCGCCGGCAAGGAGGTCATGGACGCCCTGGAGTCCCTGCCCGACAGGGAGTACGACTCCCCCGCGGCCATCAACAAGGAGGTCGGCAGAGACCGGTGATCCCGGGCCCCGTCGACCGCGCCGCCCCCGCGTCGGCCGGGGCGGCGCCCGCGCGGAGGGCCGTCGGGACAGGACGCCCCCGCCGCGCCCGGTGCGCTCCGGCAGGGGTCACCGGGGGGCCGCCCCGGTGGTGCCGGAGGGCGGGTCGGCTCCGCGCCCGCCCCCGTGCGCGCCGGCCCCCGGGAGCGGCTGCTCGGTCCAGATGACCTTGCCCCGCCCGGTGTAGCGGGTGCCCCAGCGCTCGGCGAGCTGCGCGACCAGGAACAGGCCCCGGCCGCCCTCGTCGGTGGTCGCCGCGTACCGCAGGTGCGGGGAGGTGCTGCTGCCGTCGGACACCTCGCAGGTCAGGCTCCGGTCGTGGATGAGCCGCACGTGCACCGGGGCCGAGCCGTACCGGATCGCGTTGGTGACCAGCTCGCTGAGGATCAGCTCCGTCGCGAACGCCGCCTCCGACAGCCCCCAGGCGTCGAGCCGCTCGCGGGCGGCGGCGCGCAGTCCGGCGACGCCCTCGGGGTGGAACGGCACGTCCCAGTCGGCGACGCGGTCCGGGCCGAGGACGCGGGTGCGTGCGATCAGCAGCGCCACGTCGTCCCCCGGACGGGCCGGCAGCAGTGCGTCGAGGACGGCCCGGCAGCTCTCCTCCGGATCGCGGCCCGGGTGGGCGAGGGACTCGCGCAGCAGCTCCAGGCCCACGTCGATGTCCCGGTCGCGCTCCTCGATCAGTCCGTCCGTGTAGAACACCAGCCCGCTGCCCTCCGCCAGTTCCAGTTCGGCGGTCTCGAACGGGATGCCGCCGAGGCCCAGCGGCGGGCCGGCCGGCAGCTCGGGGAACTCCACGGTCCCGTCGGGGTGGACCAGCGCGGGCACGGGGTGTCCGGCCCTGGCCAGGGCGCAGCGGCGCGTCACCGGGTCGTAGACGGCGTACAGGCAGGTCGCCCCGGTCATGCCGGCGACGCCGTCCGTCCCGGCCTCGTCCTGGTCGGCGCGGCCGACGAGGTCGTCGAGGCGCCCGAGGAGCTCGTCGGGCGGCAGGTCCAGGGTGGAGAAGTTGTGGACGGCGGTGCGCAGGCGGCCCATGGTGGCGGCGGCGTGCAGTCCGTGGCCGACGACGTCGCCGACGACGAGCGCGACGCGGCTGCCGGGGAGCGGGATGACGTCGAACCAGTCCCCGCCCACCCCCGACCGGGCGGGCAGGTACCGGTGGGCGGCCTCGACGGCGCTCTGCTCGGGCAGGGCCCGGGGCAGCAGGCTGCGCTGGAGGGCGACGGCCATCGTGTGCTCGCGGGTGTAGCGGCGGGCGTTGTCGATGGCGACGGCGGCCCGGGCGACCAGCTCCTCGGCGAGGGTCACGTCCTCCTCCTCGAAGGGCTCCGGCTTCCCGGAGCGCCAGAAGTTGGCGACGCCGAGGACGGTCCCGCGCGCCTTGAGCGGCACGGTGATCAGGGAGTGGATGCCGTACGCGACGATCCGCCCCGCCCGCTCCGGGTCCTGCGCGCGCCATCCGGGGGCCAGGGACAGGTCGGGTACGAGTTCGGCGCGCCCGGAATCGAAGCCGCGGGCCTGCGGCGTGGACGCGGCGAAGGAGATCATGCGGCCGGCCGGGTAGAGCGGATGGTCGTCGCGGACGCCCCGGGACGCGGCGCGGCGCATGTCGCCGCCGGTGCCGGCGGGCTCCTCGCCGCGCAGCACGGGGTCGGCGAGGTCGACGGTGACGAAGTCGGCGAAGCGGGGGACGGCCAGGTCCGCGAGCTCCTCCGCGGTGCGGACCACGTCCAGGGTGGTGCCGATGCCGACGCCCGCGTCGTACAGCAGGTCGAGCCGCCTGCGGGCGACCTGGGCGCGGCCGGACAGGGTGCGCAGCTCGGTGGTGTCGCGGATGGTGACGACGGTGCCGCCGTGGCCGCCGTAGGGGCCGGTGGGGCGCTGGTTGACGGCGAGGAGCCGGCCGGCCGCGGGGACGACCTCGTCGGTGGCGAGGCGGCCGGAGCGCAGCAGGTCCGCCATGCGGGGATCGAGGCCCGGCAGCTCGGAGACGTGGCGCCCCTCGGCGCCGGCCGGCAGCCCGAGGAGCCGCACCGCCTCGTCGTTGGCGAGGAGGAGGCGCCCGTCGCCCCCGACGATGACGACGCCCTCGCGGACCGCGTGGAGGACGGCGTCGTGGTGTTCGTACACGCGGGTCATCTCGGTCGGGCCGAGGCCATGGGTCTGGCGTCGCAGTCGGCGGGTGACCAGGGCCGTCCCCGCCGTCGCCAGAGCGAGCCCGGCGGCGCTGGTGCCGAGGACGACGGGCAGCTGGCGGTCGACGGCGCCGGTGACGTTGCGCACCTTGAGCCCGGCGGAGACGAGGGCGACGACCCGGCCGTCCGGGTCGGTGACGGGCACGACGGCCTGCACCTCCTCGCCGAGGGGACCCCGGACGTGTTCGGTGTGGACCCTGCCGGCGAGGGACGGCTCGATGGTGCCGACGAACCGCTGCCCGATGCGCTCGGGCAGCGGGTGGCTGTAGCGGACGCCGTCGACGTCCATGACCACGATGAAGTCGACGCCGGCCCTCCTGCGGGCGGCCTCCGCGGCGGGCTGGAGCACCTCCGAGGGGTCGGGCCGCTCCAGGGCCTGCGACAGGCCCGGCGCGTGGGCGAAGGCCTCCGCGACGGCGACGGACCGGGCGCGGGCCTCCCGGTCGCCCTCGTACCGCGACTGGAGCAGCAGGGCGAGGAGCGTGCCGAGGACCAGCAGCACGATCAGCGCCACCTGCAGGACGAACACCTGCCCGGCGACGCTGCGTGGATGCCTTTCGGCCAGTGACCGGACCGAGGCCCCCCGGAGCCGGTCGGAAAAGGTGACCACGTTCATTTGTAACACCGGTACTCGTGTCGGGCGCCGGTGCGGCACCGGGATCGTCGTCCCCGGACGCGGGCCGCCTCCCGCGAAGGGGTGCGCCGGGCGCCGCCGGATCCGTGCGGCGACGCCCCGTCCCGCCACACGGGGCGGACCGGATCCCCGGCCGCCTCCGGGCGCGGCGGCGGGACGCCGGGGGCCCGCAGTGGGCACCGGGGGGAGCACGGACCGGGTCGCGGGGGTGCATTTCTCGCCGCCCCGGCGCGGGTATGGTCCCTCAAGGGCCGGCGTGTGGGTGACTGGGGGCGCAGCGTGGCCAGACGGGAATTCGAGGAGCGGGGCGTACTCATCCGGCGGGGATGGCGGCAGTTGACGACGGCCGGCCGGGTCCGGGTGGCGGAGGGCCGGCTGACGCTGCTGAACAGCAGCGGCGGCGAGATCGACAGCGCACCGCTGTCGGAGGTGCGGGTGGCGGAGCCCTGGTACGTGCCGCGGGGGATCGTCCGCGCGGTGCTGGGCGGCACCCCGTACCTGCTGCGCCTGGCCCCCTCGCGGGCCAGGGACGTCGCGGAGGCCGCGCACCGGGCCCGCGGTTAGCGCCCCGGGCCTGCGGCGTCCGGCACGGGGCGGGGGGCCGGAGACCCTCCGGCGGTCCCGTTCGGGCGGGCGGCCGGGTGCCGCCGCCCGGGGCGGCGGCACCGGCCCGGACGTTCCGGTCCGCCCCCGCGGACCGTCCCGGTGCGGTGGGTGCCGCACCCGGGCCGCCCGTCACCCGGCCGGGGGCGGCCGCGTCCGCCGCCGGGCCCTCCGGCCTCCCGCCCGGTTCAGATCCCGACGGGGACGGCCGGCAGGTCCTCCCAGACCTGCCGCAGTTCGGTGTAGCGGCGGTCGGGCAGGCCCTCCAGGACCTCGCGGACCTCGGGGCGGGCGCCTGCGGCGGCGATCAGCAGGTCGCTGCGGCTGACCGCGCCGTTGGCGAAGACGGCTGCGAGGTGGTCGGCGATCTCGGTGCGGGTGACGTCGTCAGCCATGGCTCCCCCGGTGTGGGCGCGCGTGAAGGTCGGCGGCGGGCGGTGCGTGGTGGTCGGGTGCGGCCGCGCCAGGCGGCTCCCGCTCCGTCCCCGGCCGCGTGCGGCAGGGGTGGCGGGCGGCACCAATCTAACGCGGTCCCGAGCTCCCCGGACACGCCGGAACCGCGCCGACGAAGGTGGTTCGCCGGAATTACGCACGCCGTACCGGGACCTTCGGACTGCGGCCGCCGGGAGTTCACCGGCCCGCCGGGCCGGGCCCGCGCGCCGCACCGCACGCCCGGGGCGGTCCGGGCCGGGCGGCGGGACGCGGACGCGGCGGGGGCCCGTGGCCGCGCCGGCGGTGGCGGAGCCGGAGGACGCCACCCGCGCCCGGAGACGGCCGGGGATCCGGTCCGCCCCGTGTGGCGGGACGGGTCGTCGCCGCACGGATCCGGCGGCGGCGCCACCCGCGCCGGGGGAGCTTTCGGACCGGGGGACGGCCCGGACCGGCGGGGACGGCCCGGACGCGGCCGCGCCTCGGACGGTGAGGCGCGGGGGCCCGCCGGCCGCCGGACGCCGTCAGCTCCGCGGTGCCGCCGCGGCGGGCAGCCCGGCCGGGGGAGCCCGGGGTGGTCCCGGCGCCCGGGCCGGACGGCTGGGTGAGGATCGCGGTGAGGACCAGGCCGACGAGGGCGATCACGACGGCGGCGAGGGTCAGGACCCGGCGCCGGTCCCGGCGCCGGCCGCACTCCCCGCCCTCGCGGTCGCGGTCGCCGGGCGGCGCGGCCGCGGGGTCCGCCGGATCCCCGGGGAGCCGCCGGGCGAGCTCGGACATCCTGGCCTCCAGGCCGGGGTCCTCCCGCGCGAGGAGCCTCTCGATCTCGGCGAGGAGCCGGTTCTCGTCCATCCCGGATGCCATGGAGCCCACCTCCGTACGGCGTGGCGGCGGGTACCCGCCGTTCCTCCGCCGGGTACCCGCCCGGCGCGTCACCGCTCCTGCCGGGCACGGGGTTCGTACGGGACGATCGCGACGGGGCAGTGCGCGTGGTGCAGCAGCGCGTGGAGCACGTGCCCGACGCCCCGGCCGGCTCCGGGTGCGGGGCGGTGCGCGCCGACGGCGACCAGGTCGGCACGGCGCGACGCCTGGACGAGCGGCCCGGCGATGGAGCGGCCGCCCTCCACCTCGACGCTGACGGTCAGCCCGGTGAACTCGCCGCGGACCGCGTCGGCGAGGTCCTCCGTCTCGCGCAGCCGCAGCCGGGCGGCGCCGCCGGCCTCGTCGAGCGCGGTCAACGCGTCCCCGGTGCGGGCGAGCGGGCTCCAGGCACCGACGAGGCGCAGGACCGCCCTGCGCAGTTCGGCCTCGCGGGCGGCGTGCCGCACCCACACGTGGTCGCGCCCGTCGCGCACACAGGCGACGACGACCCCGGTGGCGGCGTGGTCGCGCTCACCGCGCACCACCACGACGGGCGCCTCGGCCCGCGAGGCGAGACCCAGGCCGACGGAGCCCAGCAGCAGTTCGCCGAAGCCGCCGAGACCGCGGTGGCCGACGACGACGGTGCCCTCCGCGCCGGCCTCGTCGTGCAGGGCCCGGACGGCGTCGCCGGGGGCGAGGCGGCGCACGACGGTCACGTCCGGGAACCGCCGCGCGACCGCGTCCGCCGTCTGCGCGAGCAGTCCGTGGCCGGCCGCGCGTGCCCGCTCGGCGGTCCCGTCCGACGCGCGGCCCTCCGTACCGGTGGCGTGCAGGAGGTGCAGCGGCTGCCGGCGCCGGTACGCCTCGGCGGCCGCCCACAGGACGGCGGCCGAGGCGTGGGGGGAACCGTCGACACCGGCGATGACGGGCGCCCTGGTCGTGTCGTGGTGCATGGCTCCTCCTGGGGGCTCGCGCGGACCGCGCACCCGGGTGCTCCGGGGCGGGTTCCTCGTCCGCGCGGGTGTGGAACCCCTCCGGTCCGCCCGGCGCCCTCCCCGCGGGGGCGGTCAGGTGCCGGGCCCCCGGTGGACGCGGATGCGCCGGCCGGTGACGCGGGACGGGGAGATCGCGACCCACAGGTCCCGCCCGGCGCCGGCCCACGGCGTGGTGAAGGCCCGTTCCGCCAGCGCCCGGGCCTCCCCGGGTTCGGTGACGGTGCGGGCGGAGCCGACGAGGAGGACGCTCCAGCCCTGGCTGAACGCCTCGTCGATGTGGTCCACCTCGAAGGCGACCTCCCCGCCCGCCGCCTTGCCGGGAAGCGACTCGGGCGAGGTGCGGAAGGCGATCTCCCCGGCGCCGGCGACGTAGTTGACGGGCAGGATCGCCGGGCCCTCGTGCGTGGTGACGGCGACGCGGCCCACCCCGTGGGTGCCCAGCAGGCTCCAGCACTCGCCGGGGTCCAGCTCGACCAGTTCGGGGCGGTAGGCCGCGTGCCCCACGCCGGGCGGCAGGTCGGCGGTGCCGCCGGTGAGGGCTCCGACGGTGGTCTCCAGGGCGTCGGCGAGCCGCAGCAGGAAGCCCATGCCGGGGACGGCGGCCTGCTCCTCCAGATACTGGAGGTAGCCGGGCGCCGACCCCGCGCGCAGGGCGACGTCCTCACGGGACAGGCCGAGTTGCTCGCGGCGGGCCGCGACGCGGCGGCCGATGTCGCCCCTGTGGTGCTCGGGTCCGGACATGGCATCACCGTAGTCGCGGTGCCCGGCATCCGCATGGCGGGCCGGGCGCGCCGGTGGTGAGTAGGCTCGGAAGACACCGTCGTACCGGGGGTGCGGGCGGGGCCGGTCGGCCCTCCCCCGGTGCCCGGTCGGCCCTGCCGTCCGGGCGGTGCGGCGGACGACACTCGGTGCGCGGGTTCACCAGGAGGTTCACATGACCAGAGCTCCGAGGATCAACGCCCTGCCGGCTCCGCACCGGGAGCGGCTGATGGCCCTCTCCAGGGAGGTCGCCTTCGAGCCGGGGCGCCGGCTCTTCGACGAGCGCCAGCCGGCGGACCGGTTCTGGGTCGTCCGGACCGGTGCCGTCAACCTGGACTCCCGGGTGCCGGGCAGTCCGCGCCCGGCCGTGATCGAGATGCTCGGTCACGGCGAGCTGGTGGGCCTGTCGTGGATGTTCCCGCCGTACGAGTGGGAGCTGGGCGCGGAGGCGATGAGCCCGGTGCGCGCCTCGGAGTTCGACGCGGCGGTGGTGCGGGAGCTGTGCGCGGCGGAGGCCGCGTTCGGGTACGCGCTGTCGCAGTGGGTGGGGCAGGTCCTCTCCCACCGGCTGCAGACGACGCGGGCGCGGCTGCTCGACATGTACGCGCCGCACGGCAGCGGCGTGTTCTGACGGCGGTGCCCGAAGGGGCCGCGCGGTGCCCGTCCGGGGGCGCGGAGGAAGGACGTCCTCCTCCTGCGTCCCGGGATCCGCCGCGCTGCGGGGCGAGGGCGGCCGGCCGGGGACGCCTCCCCTCCCCGCGCCCCTCATCCTTTCCGGGGTGCGCCGTGGTGCGCCGGGCGCCGGGGCGGGGCGTCCCGCATGCTCGGAGGCGGAGTCCGGAGAAAGGGAAGACGAGCGATGAGGCACCGCAGCGTGGCCGATCTGATGACGCCGGAGGCCGTGGCCGTGCAGCCCGGCACCTCCTTCAAGGAGATCGCGCGGCTGCTCGACGAGTACGGCGTCACGGCCGTACCCGTGGTGGACGGGGACGAACGGCCGGTCGGCGTGGTGTCGGAGGCGGACCTGCTGCGCCGGCACACCTCCGGGGGGCAGGGGCCGAGCACCGCCGAGGGGTTGATGACCAGCCCGGCCGTGGTGGCGCGGCCGGAGTGGAGCGCGGTCGAAGCGGCCCGGGTGATGGAGCGCCGCCGCATCAAGCGGCTGCCCGTGGTGGACGCCTCCGGACGGCTCATCGGGGTGCTGAGCCGCAGTGACCTGATCCAGCTCTTCCTCCGTCGCGACCGGGCGATCCAGGAGGAGATCCTGGAGGACGTGGTGACCCGCACGCTGGGACTGCCGCCGTCCGCCGTCACGGTCGACGTGGACGACGGCACGGTGACGCTCAGCGGCACCCTCGGGCGCAGGAGCCTCGTGCCGATCCTGGTGCGGCTGTGCGAGACGGTCGACGGGGTCGTGGCGGTGGACGACCGGCTCGCCTACGAGGCCGACGACACGGGCGCCGCGCGGAGCTGACGGGGACTCGCCCGAGGGCGCGCGGGTGCTTCGCGCGCCCGGACGGGTCGCGCGCCCGGGACCGCCCGGTCGCGCCGCCGCGCGGCCCCGGGCGCGGTTCGGCCGGGCCGGCGGGGCCCGGCCGGTCAGCGGTTCGGCGTCGACCAGCCGCACGGGGCGTCCCAGTCGCCCTCGCCGGGCATCCCCGCGCCCACTTCGCCGATGTCCTTGTACGCGAGACGCGTCAGCCGCCGGGCGAGATCGCCCATCGCACGGCCGGCGGCGAGTTCGTCACCGATCAGCGGGACGTCCTCGTCCTGCGGGTTGCGCCGGGCGGAACCGTGGCCGGTGATCGTCGAACTGCCGGTGTCGAGGACGGCGCGCGCCTCGGTGGTGTCCCCGTCCTCCAGCAGATCCAGGTTGACCTTCCACTCCAGCGTCCGGGTCATGGTGTGCCTCCTCGACGCGTCGGACGTCCGTGGACCGGCGGGGCGCCGGACCCGCCTCCAGGATCCACCCGACCGGGCCGCCGGGACGACCGGGGGGCCGGGCCCGCCCGGTCGGCCCCCGTTTCGGGCCGGCCTGGCGGGGAATCCGGGCCTCCCGGCCCGTGCCCGCGGACCGGGAGCCGTTCACACTGGTGAGACACGGATCGACACCGCGACGTACGGAGGACGACCCATGACGCAGGGCCCGACGACCCGAGCGATCACGGCGGGGGTGGACGGCTCCCCCGAGAGCCTCGCCGCGGCCGCCTGGGCGGCGCGGGAGGCCGCGCTGCGCGGGCTGCCCCTGCGGCTCGTGCACGCCTGGCTGTGGCAGCCCCTCGACGTGCCGGTGGAGCGGGAGCGGGAGGCGGAGGCGCGGCGCGCGCGGAAGGTCCTGGACGAGGCGGAGGCGGAGGTGCGCCGTCTGCACCCGGACGTGCCGGTGACCTCCCACCTGGTGGCGGACACCCCGGTGCCGGCCCTGGTGGAGGCCGGCGGCAGCGCGGAGATGCTGGTGGTCGGAGCGCGCGGGCGCGGGGCGCTCCTCGGGTTCCTGCTCGGCTCCTACGGACAGCAGGTGATCGCCGCGTCCGCCCGCCCGGTGGTGGCGGTGCGCGTCCCGCGGGAGGACGGTGCCCCGGCGCCCGGGGGCGAGGTCGTCGTCGGGCAGCAGGGCGGGCCCGAGGAGAGCGGGGCGGTGCTCGGCTTCGCCTTCGAGGCGGCGGCCGTCCGGGGCGTCGGCGTGCGCGCGGTGCGGGCGTGGAGCCTGCCGTCGCTGTACACGTACAGCCCGGGCTCCATGGCGCTGGCCGACGAGGCGGGCGGCTTGGAGCCGTTCGAGCGCAGGGCACTGGCCGACGCCCTGGCACCGTGGCGGGAGCGGTACCCGGACGTGCCGGTGACCGAGCACGTCGAGCTGGGCAGCGGCGGGCAGGTGCTGCTGTCGGTCGCGTCGGGTGCGGGACTGATGGTGGTCGGCCGCCGGGCGCGGCAGGCGCCGGTGGGGCCGCGGATCGGGTCGGTGGCGCACGCCGTCCTGCACCACGCGCCGTCCCCGGTGGCGGTGGTCCCGCACGGGTGAACCGGGGCGCCCCGGCGCCCATCCGGCCACGCGCCCGCGCCGCACCCGTGCGCCCGGGCGCCCGTTCCGGGCGGGGGTGGCACGCTGGTCGTGGTGGCACCGCCGGCCCGGCCGATCCTGGAGGACGCACTGCCATGGTCCGCTACGTGTACGACTTCGCCGAGGGCGGCCGGGACCGGGCCGGCCTGCTGGGCGGCAAGGGCGCCGGGCTCGCCGAGATGGCGGGGATGGGGTTGCCGGTGCCGGCGGGGTTCACGGTCTCGACGGAGGCGTGCCGGGTGTACGCCGCGACGGGTGCCCCGCCGCCGGAGCTGGACGGGGAGGTCTCGGAGCACCTGGCGCGACTGGAACGCGCGGAGGGGCGGCGGCTCGGGCAGGTGGACGACCCGCTGCTGCTGGCGGTCCGCCCCGGGGCGGAGGCGCCGGTGCCGGGGCCGCCGGAAACGGTCCTGGACGTGGGGCTGAACGACTACGCGGTCCTGGGGCTGGCCGGGACCCCGGCGCGGGAGCGGTTCGCGTGGGACTCCTACCGCCGCCTCGTCGAGCGGTTCGGGACCGTCGTGCTGGGGGTGGGGCCGGAGCTGTTCGAACGCGTCCGGCACCGGGTCGGGGAGCAGCACCACGTGGCGGACGAGCGGCTGGACGCCTGTGACCTGATCCGGGTCGTCGAGACGTACAAGGACCTCGTCGCGGAGCGGACCGGGGAGGAGTTCCCCCAGGATCCGGCGGAGCAGCTGCGCCGGGCGGTCCGGGCCGTGCTCGCCTCGTGGAACTCCGGGCCGGCGCGGGCCCGTCGGCGTCGCGCGGGGGTCCCCGGCGGCCTCTGCACGGCCGTGACCGTCCAGACGATGGTGTCCGGCAATCGGGGCGCCGGCTCCGGCAGCGGCGTCGCCCTCACCCGAGCCCCGGCGGCCGGCGGGCCGGGCGCGTCCGGTGTCTACCTGCCGGACGCGCAGGGCGAGGACGTCGCCGCCGGCGTCCGCGACCCGCTGCCGCTGGAGGAGCTGGGCCGGTTCGCCCCGGCCGTGTACGAGGAGCTGTGCGCGCACCTGCGGCGGCTGGACGGCCACTACAGCGACGTGTGTGCCGTCGAGTTCACCGTGGAGCGCGGCCGGCTGTGGCTCCTGGGCGTCCGGCCCGGCGGGCGGACGGTGCCCGGGACCCGCTGACGGTCCGCCGGCCCGGCGCCGCTCCCCCGGTTCCGCGAGCCCGTACGGGGACCGCCCGGCCCGTGCGGCGCCGCTCCCGGCGGCGCGAGGGGGAAGGGGACCGCCCCGGCCGGGCCCCGCCGGGGCCGCCGCTACCTCTCCCGGACCGTGACGATCATGGGTACGTGGTCCGGGTGGGCCATCGCCGCCGCCGCCGCCTTCGGCGTGTGGCCGGGGGCCGGGCGCAGCCGCCAGCGCTGCAGGACCGTGGCGAGGACGATCGTCGCCTCGGTCCAGGAGAAGGAGTCGCCGATGCACTTGCGGCTGCCCGCGCCGAAGGGGATGTAGGACTGCCGGTCGATCGACGCGGCCCGCTCGGGCAGCCAGCGGTCGGGGTCGAAGTCGTCGGGCCGCTCGAAGATGGCGGGGTCCCGGTGCAGCGCGTACAGGCTGAAGGCCACCTCGGCGCCCTCCGGGATGAGGTGTCCGCCCAGTTCCACCGGGGCGAGGGTGCGGCGCATCAGCAGGGTGACGCCGTAGAGCCGGATGGCCTCGTCGAGCACGCGCCGGATGGCGCCGAGCCTGGGCACGTCCTCGAAACCGACCGGCCGGTCGCCGAGGACCTCGTCGATCTCGGCGACGACCTGCTCCTCGACCTCCGGGTGCCGGGCGAGTTCGTAAAAGGCCCAGGACAGGGTCGAGGCGGTGGTCTCCGTACCGGCGAAGAGCATGGTGACGAGTTCGTCGCGGACCTCGACGTCGGTCAGCGCCTCCCCGGTGTCGGCGTCCCTCGCGTCGAGGAGGACGGTCAGCAGGTCCGGGCGGCCGGTGCGGTCGGCGCCACGGGTGTTGACGACGACCTCGTCGATCACCCGGCGCAGGTTCTCCGCCGCCGCGTCGAAGTCGCGGTTGGCCGGCACCGGCAGCCGGTCGAGGAACTTCGGGGAGGCGGCACGCATCAGCATGTTCTTGAGGATGACCGGGAGATCGCGGCGCACGGCCTCCACGGCGGGGCGGGCGATCTCGGCGGAGAACATCGTCGCCGCCAGCGTCTCGATCGTGTACTCGGCCATCGCCTCCTCGACGGCGACGTGCTGCCCCGGCGTCCAGGAGTCGGCCAGGGCCCGGGCCCGCTCGGCCATGACCTCGGCGTAACCGGCGATGCACCCGGGGTGGAACATCGGCTGGAGCAGGCGGCGGTGGCGGCGGTGCACCTCGCCCGTCGCGGTGGCCAGCCCGTTGCCGACGAGGGGGCGGACCCGGTCGAAGAGCCGGCCCTTCTCGAAATTGCGCCCCTGCCGGACGGTCACCTCGTAGATCAGCCGGGGCGTGGTGACCATGTACACGGGCAGCGTCCCCAGGTCGACCCGGACGACCTCCCCGGTCCGCCGCAGGGTGTTGAGGAAGCCGAGGGGATCGCGCCAGAGTTGCCAGGCGTGTCCGAGGAGGGGCAGCGCCCCGGGCACGCGGGGAACGGAGGAGACGTCAACTGACACCGGGGGGTTCCTTCTTCGTCCTAGGCCGTCTGCGGTGCGGTGCCGCGCGCGCCTGCGGCTCGCGCGCTCGGGGGCAGCAGGTCCCACCACCAGGAGACGGCGGGTATGTCGAGGGGTTCGCTGCTGTCGTCGGTGGGGGTGTCGCAGAAGAACGACGGGATGTCGGCGGGGTCCTCGGGCGTGGTGTACCTCACCGAGGTGATGCCCCAGTCCTGGGCGCCCCGGATGAAGTGGCCCAGGCTCCGCAGGTACTGCCGCAGCTGCGGGCTCCCCCGTTCGGCGAGGTGGTCCGTGAGCCGCATGTAGAGGCACATCACCCGGTCCCGCTGGGAGATCGCCGTCCGCAGCGCCTGGTCCTCGGTGAGCCCGGCGCGGTCCTCCAGCACGCGCAGCGCGTTGAGGTAGTAGCCGGTCGCCCTCTTCTCCTTGTGGTGGGAGAGGATGTCGTTGTCCCAGGTGATGATGAAGGACGCCATCTCGGCGGCCGCCCGGACGGCGGTGGCGTCCCGCTCGTGCGGCTGGAGTTCGTAGCCGTACCCCATCTCCAGCATGGGGAGCACCACGGACGTCGCGCCGTCGTAGAGCCGCATCAGCGTGTAGTCGTTGAGGTCCGGGACGGTGCCGGCGCGGCGGTGCGCCGCCTCCCACACGACGGAGAAGAAGTACTCGCGCAGGGCGTCCACCCAGCGGGCCGCCTGGCCCGGTGTCCCGTACCGGTCCACGCGGAGCCTCAGGTCGCGCAGGCCGGCGGCGAGCGGGTCGTCGAGCAGGAACGGGGCCTCCGGGTTCTGCGCCACGCGCAGCAGTCGGTGCAGTTCCCCGGCCAGGTCGCCCGGGCGGCGGCCGAGTTCGCCCTCTTCGCAGTGGCCGTCGTCGACGCCGAAGAGCCACAGGACGAAGTCGGCGAGGAGGGGAGACCACCTCCGCCCGGCCCTCGGGGAGGATCCGGGCGGAGAACGTCCCGATCGACTGGGTCACCAGGCGGCCGCGCAGCCCGTCGGAGCCTATGCGGAACGCCTCCGCCCACGCCGCCGTCTGCACGTCGGCCTGGACGTGACAGGGGTGGATCGCCGGTGGGATGGGGGAGAAGATCGGTGGAACCACCAGTCCGGAACCCACAATGGCCTCCCTCTCGTCGCCACCGCGACGCGTACCGGGCGCGGGGTGCGCCCCAGGACGCCACCCCCGCCGCAGAAGTGATCAACTATCGCGCATAGTAGTCACCTGCGTGCGCCCCGCCAACAGGACGACTCCTGTCACACCGGACACGTCGGCAAAGTTCTCCCCGATTTAACGGAACAGTGACTTCCACCATGATCCTCCGCTCTGACCGGCGAGGGACGAGGAGTGGCTCGGAACCGGCCGGGGGGCGGGCGCGGGGTCGGGCGCGGGACCCGGCGTGGTCGAGGCGAAGTCCCGGGGAGCGCTCGCCGCCTCCTTCCCCACCGGCACCGGGGGGGTGAACTCGACCGGGAGCGCCTCCAGCCGCCCGGAGAGCCAGGCGGCCCGTACCTGGAGGTCCCCGTCGGCCACGGCGAGCCGCACGTCGGGAAGGCGGGCCAGCAGGGTGTCGATGCCGGTGTCCGCGATGGCGCGGCCGATGTCCTGCCCGGGGCACTCGTGCGGGCCGCTGCTGAAGGCCAGGTGGGCGCGGTTGCCGTGGAGGGGCCGGTCGAGGTCGGGGCGGATCTCCGGGTCGACGTTGCCCGCCGCCAGGCCCAGCAGCAGCATGTCGCCCGACCGGATCCTCTGCCCGCCCAGCACGGTGTCACCGGTCGCCCAGCGGCCCGGGGCGACGGAGAGCGGGGGGCGTCCCACAGGACCTGCTCCAGGGCGTCCGGGAGCGTCATGTGACCGCCGGTCAGGTTGGCCCGGAAACGGCGGTCGGTCAGCACCATGCGCAGGGTGTTCGCGATCAGGTTGACCGTCGTCTCGTTGGCGGCGACGAGTACCAGCCGCAGGTGCCCGACGACCTCGTCGTCGGTCAGGCCGGCCTCGTGGCCGATGAGCCGGCTGGCCAGGTCGTGTCCCGGCTCCCCCTTCTTCCGCTCCGTCAGCGTGCGGAGCGTCTCCACGACGAACTCGTTGCTGGAGAAGGCGGTGTCGGTGCCCTTCATCAGGTCCAGGGCCGCGTCGACCAGCCGGGGGCCGTACTCCTCCGGCATGCCGAGCAGCTGCGTCATCACCAGCATCGGCAGCTTCTCGGCGAACTCGGAGATCAGGTCCGCCTCGCCGCGCCCGGCGAACGAGTCGACCAGCTGGTTGGTGTACCGGATGACGTGGCGCCGGATGCCCCGGCGGTCGAACTGCTCCAGGCTGTCGGTGACCGCCGCGCGCAGCCGCTCGTGCTCCTGCCCCTCGACGAAGACGCAGATCGGCTGCCACTCGATCATCGGCCGCAGGGGCGAGTCGAAGGCGACCCGGCCCTCGCGGAACATCTTCCACAGCCGCGAGTCCCGGGAGAACCGCGACGGCGACCGCATGACCTCCAGGTTCTCCCGGTGCCCCAGGACGATCCAGGCGGGCAGGTCGCCGTGGAGGAGGACGGGCGCCACCGGGCCGTACCGCCGGCGCAGCTCCTCGTACAGGCTCTTGGGGTCGCGCTCGACCTCGGGGCCGTAGACGCGGCGCAGGGTGTGGGGGCCGGTTCCGTGGGCGGGGCAGCCGGGAGGCGGGGTGAGGCCGGGGCCGGGCTCGGGGTGGGGGGCGGTCATGACGCCTCCTGGGTCGTGGCGAGGGTGTGCAGGTAGCGCATCAGCGTCATCAGGACGTCCCTGCTGGAGCCGCGGCTCCGGGCGTCGCAGGGGACGATCGGGACGGACGGCGGCAGGTCGAGGGCGGTGCGGAGTTCCTCGGCCGGGTAGGCGGGCGCGTCCGGGAAGGTGTTGACGGCGACGACGAACGGCACCCTGCGCTCCTCCAGCCGGCCGAGCACGTCGAAACTGACCTCCAGGCGGCGGGTGTCGACGAGGACGACCGCGCCGAGGGCGCCTTCGAACAGACCGCGCCACAGGAACCAGAAGCGCTCCTGGCCGGGTGTGCCGAAGAGGTACAGGACCAGCTCCTGGTTGATGCTGATCCGGCCGAAGTCCATGGCCACGGTGGTCGACGTCTTGCCGTCGACGCCGGAGGGGTCGTCGACGCCGACCCCGGCCTGGGTCATCGTCTCCTCCGTGGTGAGCGGGCGGATCTCGCTGACGGAGCCGACGAAGGTGGTCTTGCCGACGCCGAACCCGCCCACGATCACCACCTTGACGGCCGTCGTGGCCGTCTCCGGCAGCACGTCCTCGCTGCGCGGCCCCCCGCACCGCACCGCCGTGCTGCCCGGAGCCGTCGTGCTCAGAGCTTCTGAAGTCCATCGATCACTGCCTCAATCAACGCGCGGTCGGGGAGTCGGGCCGGAGGGACGGGTGCGCGGACGACGATGCGGTTGTCGGCGAGGAGGTCGCCGAGCAGTACCGTGATGACGCTGACCGGGAGGCGCAGGTACGCGGAGATCTCGGCCACGGACAGCGGTGACTGGCACAGCTGTACGATCGCCGCGTGTTCCGGCTGCATGCCCGGTTTCGTACCGGACCTCGCCACGATCAGCGTGACGAGGTCGAGTTCGGCGGGTGCCGTCCCGCCGCTGCGCCCCCCGTGATCACGTAGAGCCGCTCGGGACTGGTTTCCTCCCAGTCACCGCCGCCCGCTCCACTCACCTGGCGCCCTGCCCGTCCTGCCGCGGCGGGCTGCTCAGGTGCTCCCCTATGCGCAGGACGAGGTCCCGCATGCGCTGGCCCATCAGCCCCGCGTCGACGCCCTCGTCGGCGAGGACGGCCAGGTACGCGCCGGCGCCCGCGGCCATGAGGTAGAAGAAGCCGCCGTCCATCTCGATCACGACGAGCCGCATCCGGCCGTCGCCGCGCGGAAGTTCGGAGGCGACGGCCCCGGCGAGCGACTGGAGTCCGGCGCAGGCCGCGGCGAGCCGGTCGGCGGTGTCGTGGTCGGTGCCGTACTGGGCCATGCGCAGACCGTCGGCGGAGAGCACGACCACGTGTCGGGTTTGCGGAACGCCTTCCGCGAGGTCCTTGAGCATCCAGTCCATATTGGCCTGCTGCTTGATCATTACTGAGACTTCCCCTTGCTTGCGTCGTTGGGCTCCCCGGACAGGCCGCTCTGGAAGGCGGCCAGCCACATTCCGGGCTGCACCTGAGGTGACGGCTCCTGGCCGGGAGCCGGGGTCGCGGGCGCCGACGACGCCTGGTCCGAGGAGGCGGCCGGTGTGGCGGCTTCGGCCCGCGGCGACTCGGCGAGCGGCTTTCTGCGGCGGCGCTGCGGCAGGCCGTTCGCGGTGGTCCGCGCGACCACCGGCGGGGCCTCTCCGCCCGCCGCCGGGATCTCGGCGGGACGCTCCACCGGGGCCGGGGCCGGGGCCGGAGCGGGGGCGGGGGCGGGGGGAGCCGCGGGGACGGCGGCGCGGGGCACGGAGGAGGCGCCGATGCCGTGGGCGAGGCCGGAGGCGGCGGCGACGGTGGTGACCAGCTCCTGCGGGACGACGACGACGGCCCGGACACCGCCGTACGCGGAGGAGCGCAGCGAGACCTGGAAGCCGTACGCCTGCGCGAGCCGGCCGACGACGGCGAGGCCGAGGCGCGGGGTCTCCCCCAGGTCGTTGAGGTCGATGCCCTGCTGGGCCTGGCGGAGCATCCGCTCGGCGCGCTTGCGCGCCTCCTCGCTCATCGACACGCCGCCGTCCTCGATCTCGACGGCGATGCCCGACTGCACGTCGACGGCGGTCAGGTGGACCTTCGTCTGCGGCGGGGAGTAGCGAGTGGCGTTGTCGAGGAGTTCGGCGAGCGCGTGGATCAGCGGCTCGACGGCGGGGCCGGTGACGGCGACCTCGGTGACGGAGTGCAGTTCCACGCGCTGGTAGTCGATGATCCGCGACATGGCGCCGCGCAGCACGCTGTACAGCGGGACGGCCCTGCTCCACTGGCGGCCCGGACGGGCGCCGCCGAGGACCGCGATGGAGTCGGCGAGGCGGCCGATCAGGGCCGTGCCGTGGTCGATGCGGAGCAGGTCGCCGAAGACCTCGGGGCGGTGGCCGTGCCGGTCCTCCATCGCACGCAGTTCCTGAGCCTGCTGGTGGACGATGGCCTGGACGCGGCGGGCGATGTTGACGAAGGCCCGCTGCGCGGACTCGCGCAGGTCCTCCTCGGCGGCGACCGCGTCGACGACCACGCGGACGACGGCCCGGTGGTCCTCGGGGGCGGTGAGTGAGCCGAGGAGGTCCTGCGGGAACTCCCCCGCGCGCAGCCTCCGGACGACGTCCGGCAGCAGCGTCCCCGCCAGGTGGGCGGTCTCGGCGTGCCGGCGGGCCAGGGCCGTGTCGCGGGCGGCGACGGCGCCGCGCAGTTCGCCGATCGTCCGTCCCCGACGTGCGACCTCACCGCCCAGCACCGCGAGAACGAGAGCGGACACCCCTCCGGCGACCGCGACCGGTCCCCGTGCGGAAGCCTCCATCACGGCCGCCGAGACCCCGGTGGCGGCGGCGATCAGAGCGGCGGGCAGCAGCCACACGAAAGATGCCGCGGACCGCGGGCTTCCACTTCCGGGCGACGATTCCTCACGGACCATCAGCACCCTCAAACCCATCGAACGAAGAAGATCATATGACAACGAGCGCCGAGCATAGTGCCCTTTCAGAGGGCTTCTCGGCACAGTCCCGGGTGGTGGCCTGATGTTCGCTCAAGGTTCCCCTTCCCGTGGAACCGGACGGCCGCGGATCCGGTCCGCCCCGCGACCGACGCCGGGGTTCCCGGCGGCCCGGCCGTCCGGGAACGGCAGCGACGGAGCCGTGCGGCGACGGGGGCCGCGGGATGCCGGCGCCCGGTGCGCGCGCCCCCTCCCCGGGCGGCGGACCGCCGGCAGCGGTGGGCCGCCGCCGCTCCGGCACGACGGCCGCTACCGCAACCGCAGGACGCCCGGCGCCGCGGCCGTACGGCGACCGGTGGAGCGCCCGTGCGACGGTCGGCGGTACGGACCTACGACGACTGACGGAGTGGACGTACGTCGTACGGCCGCACGGCCGTACGACGGGCGCCGCGGCCGTACGACGGCCGGTGACGCCGCCGTACGACGACGGTACGGCGACCGGCGGAGCGGCCGTACGACGATGAGGGGCGTGACCGTACGGCTCCCGGCACCGCGAGGTACGACGGCCGGCGCCGGGACGTACGACGGCCGACGGTACGGCCGTACGGCTGCGGGGCGACGGGAGTCGGTGCCTGCCGGAGGGTCCGCCGGGCGGGCGCTTCGGGGTGGCGGGCACGGGCCGTCCGGAGTAGTCCGGCGGGTGGTCCGCGCGCCCGGGACGGATGGTGGGGAGGGGAGTCCGCCCCCGTCCCGCCGAGGAAACGGAGACACGCGCGTGATCGAGGACACCGTCACACGACCGCCCCTGGGGCCGCCGCCCGTGCGGTTCTGGCCGGCACTGGACCTGAGGGCCACCGAGTTCGACCCGGTGCTGGAGGAGCTGATGCGGGAGGGGCCGGTGACCCGGATCCGGCTGCCGCACGGGGAGGGCTGGGCCTGGCTGGTCACCCGGTACGAGGACGTGAAGGCGGTCACGAACGACCCGCGCTTCAGCCGCGCCCCCGTCCCGGGCCTGGCCGTCACCCGGCTCGCCCCGCACTTCAAGCCGAAGGCCGGCTCCCTGGCGTTCGCCGAACCGCCGGACCACAACCGGCTGCGCCGCGCCGTCGCGCCCGCGTTCTCCGCGCGCGGCGTGGAGCGGCTGCGCGGGCGGGCGCGGGAGATGCTCGACGCGCTGATGGAGGGGATGCTGCGGGACGGGCCGCCGGCGGACCTGATCGCACGTGTGCTGGGACCGTTCCCCACCACGGTGATCTGCGAGCTGATGGGTGTTCCGGAAGCCGACCGGGAGCGGATGAGCGGCTGGGTGGAGGAGATCCTCTTCCCGGCGAACGGCGCGGCGGCGACCGGCCGCGCCAAGGACGAGATGTACGCGTGGTTCGCCCGGGAGATCGCCGCGCGCACGGCGGACCCCGGCGACGGGGAGGACATCCTGTCCCTGCTGGGCGCGGCCGTCGCGGCGGGCGACATCAGCGCCGAGGAGGCGGTCGGGCTGGTGGGGCCGGTGCAGATCGGCGGGGAGGCGGTCACCAACAACTGCGGCAACATGCTGTACCTGCTGCTGACCCGGGACCGGCTGCGGGAGCGGCTGCGGGAGGAGCCGGAGGTGCGGCCGCGCGCCCTGGACGAGCTGCTGCGGTACATCCCGCACCGCTCGTCGGTGGGGCTGGCCCGGATCGCGCTGGAGGACGTGGAGCTGCGGGGCGTGCGGATCGCGGCGGGCGACGCGGTGTACGTGTCGTACCTGGCGGCCAACCGCGACCCGGAGGTGTTCCCCGACCCGGAGCGGATCGACTTCGACCGCTCCCCCAACCCGCACGTGTCGTTCGGGCACGGACCGCACTTCTGCACGGGGGCGCTGCTCGCCCGGATGGAGATCGAGCTGCTCGTGGAGATGTTCCTGGACCGGCTGCCCGAGGTGCGGCTCGCGGTGCCCGCCGAGGAGGTCCCGTGGCGGCGCAGCGCGCTCATCCGCGGCCCGGAGGCGCTGCCCATCGCCTGGTGACGGTCTATCCGGTTGCCCGGTTCCGCACACCGGACGTCCAGAGGCGATATCAAGACACCTGGCGTACGGGACGAACGAGAGCGACCTCCGCATAAGGGGTCGGCGTCCGACCGGCCGCCCCGAGGGGTCCGCCGCTCCGGACCGCAGGCTTCCCCGTCCCACCGGCGGGGAACCGGCGGGACGGCCGTGCCCGCCGGGAGTACCCCGGCGGAACATGCGGTGACGGGCCGCCCGTCCGGTGCTGAGCAGCATGAACGACCAACCCGCCCGCCGTCCGCACGCCCCGCGCGGCCCTCGCGGGCGAGGGCGCCGCCCCTCGGGCGGCGGACGGCCCCCCGGTCGTGCGGCAGCACCGGACCCCGTCGGCGCACCCTCGCGGAACCGGCCGTCCGGCGGGTTTTCCGGGGGTCTTGCAGAGTGGCCGAAAGACGGCCTTGCGGGGGAGGTGAACCGGACGCAAGTATTCCCGGCACCACAACTTGTCAGGCACATGTCGACGACCGGAGATCGCCGGTCCGTCGGCGCGGCCTGCCGGGCCCGCCCACCCAACGGGCTCGTGAATCCCCCACCGGAGGACGCAGTGAACTTCAAGCGCTTCACTCCCCGCAACGGCCTCGCGAGAGGCGCGCGCCTGACCGCCGTCGCCGCCGCTCTGGTCACCGCCACCGCGCTTGCCGCTCCGAGCGCCGGGGCGCAGGCCCCCGACGTCACCCGCGCGAGCGTCGCCGAGCTGGCCCAGGTCAGCAAGGCCGTGCTCGACGCCGACGTGGCGGGCACCGCCTGGTACACCGACGCCAAGTCCGGCAAGCTGGTCATCACCGCCGACTCCACCGTCTCGGCCGCCGAGATCGCCAAGCTGAAGAAGGCGGCGGGCGACAAGGCCGGCGCCGTGGAGGTCAAGCGCGCCCCGGGCAAGCTCAACAAGCTCATCGCGGGCGGCCAGGCCATCTACGGCAACAACGGCGGCCGCTGCTCCCTCGGCTTCAACGTCCGCACCAGCGGCGGCACCCCCTACGTCCTGACGGCGGGCCACTGCACCGAGGGCACCAGCACCTGGTACACCAACTCGTCGAAGACCGCCGCGCTCGGCCGCACGGCCGCCTCCAGCTTCCCGAACAACGACTACGGCGTGATCACCCACGCCAACCCGTCGGCGGCGGACGGCCGGGTCTACCTGTACAACGGCACGTACCGTGACATCACCGGCGCCGCCAACGCCTACGTCGGCCAGACCGTCCAGCGCAGCGGCTCCACCACGGGTCTGCACAGCGGCCGCGTCACCGGCCTCAACGCCACGGCCAACTACGGCAACGGCGACGTCGTCTACGGCCTCATCCAGACCACCGTCTGCGCCGAGCCCGGCGACAGCGGCGGCGCGATGTTCGCCGGCTCCACCGCCCTCGGCCTCACCTCCGGCGGCAGCGGCGACTGCCGCTCGGGTGGCGTCACGTTCTTCCAGCCCGTCACCGAGGCGCTGAGCGCGTACGGCCTGAGCATCATCTGATCCCGTCTCCACCCAGACCGGTGGTCCGCCTCGTGCGGGCCACCGGTCCGTGCGTTCCGGCCCCGGCGGCGGCCCCCTTCCGGGCGCGGGGCGGCGTCCCGCCCGGCCCCCGCGCCCGGAAGGGGGTCCGCCCCCGGACGGCGCCCCGGCCCCCTCGCCGGACCCGCCGCCCCGGGCGGGGCGGCGGTGTGCGCGCGGTCGCCGGGAGAACACGGCCGGTGTTAGAAATGGTGCATGAGGGGCAAGAGCGGCCGTCTCGGACGGTCCGGGCGCTGGAGGCGGCTCCCAGGCGCGCGCAGCGCCGCAGGACAGGTGCTCCTCCTCCAGGTCGTGATGGCCCTGGCTCTGATCGTCGCCGCGGTGACGGCCCTGTCGTACCAGGCCCGGTACGACAGCGAACGCGACGCGCGGAACCGGTCGCGCGCGGCGGCCGAGTCCTTCGCGGACGCCCCCGGCACCCTCGCCGCGCTCCGGTCGGCCGATCCGGCGAAGGCCCTCCAGCGGCACACGGTGGACGCCCGGCGCGGCGCGGGCGTGGACTTCGTCGCGGTCCTGACCCCGGAGGGCGTCCGGATCGCGGACAGCGACCCGGGCCTGGTCGGCACCCGCGCCGAGGACACGGGGCAGGCGGCCCGGGGCCGGGCGGTCACGGAGCTCTTCGAGGGCGGCCCGCACGACGCCGCGCGGACCGTCGTCCCCGTGACGGACGACCGGGGCGCGGTCGTGGGCCTGGTGAGCGCCGGGGTGTCGGTCGATCACGTCGGCGAGGCCGCCGCCCGGCAGCTGCCGCTGATCCTCGGCACGGGCGCCGGCGCGCTGGTCCTGGCGACGGCCAGCGCGGCCCTGGTGAGCAGGCGGCTGCGCCGCCAGACACGCGGCCTCGGCCCGGCCGAGATGACCCGGATGTACGAACACCACGACGCGGTGCTGCACGCGGTGCGGGAGGGGGTGCTGATCGTCGGAGGCGACGGCCGGCTCACCCTCGCCAACGACGAGGCCCGCCGCCTGCTCGACCTGCCCGCCGACGCCGAGGGCCGCCACGTCACCGACCTGGGCCTGGCCGGCGACACCTCCGAGCTGCTCGCGTCGGGCCGTCCGGTCACCGACGAGGTGCACCTCGCGGGCGACCGCCTGCTCGCGGTCAACACCCGGCCGACCGACCCGTACGGCGGTCCGTCCGGCACCGTCGCCACGCTCCGCGACACCACCGAGTTGCGGGCCGTGACGGGCGTGGCCGCGGTGGCGCGGGAGCGGTTGACGCTGCTGTACGAGGCCGGCGTGCGGATCGGGACGACGCTGGACGTCGCACGGACGGCGCAGGAGCTGTCGGAGGTCGCGGTCCCCCGGTTCGCGGACTTCGTGACGGTCGAGCTGCCGGACCCGGTGCTGCGGGGGGAGGAGCCCACGGAGGCCCGCACCGTGATGCGCCGCGCCGCCGTCAGCGGCGTGCGGGACGACCACCCGCTCCAGCCGGTCGGCGACCTGATCCGGTTCGACGTGCCGACGACGCCGATGGCCGCGGCGCTGGCACGCGGGAAGGCGGTGCTGGAGGCGGACCTGACCGTGGCGCACGGCTGGCGGGAGCAGGACCCGGCGGGCGCCGACGTGGCCCTCGCGTACGGCATCCGCTCGCTGGTGACCGTGCCGCTCCAGGCGCGCGGGGTCGTCCTGGGGATGGCCAACTTCTGGCGCTCGGCGCCCTCCGGGCGGTTCGACGAGGAGGACCTGGCCTTCGCGGAGGAGCTGGCGGCGCGGGCGGCGGTCGCCGTCGACAACGCGCGCCGGTACACGCGGGAGCACGCCATGGCGGTGACGCTCCAGCGGAGCCTGCTGCCCCGGGTGCTGCCCGAGCAGGACGCGCTGGAGACGGCGCACCGCTACCTCCCGGCGCAGGCCGGGGTGGGCGGCGACTGGTTCGACGTGATCCCGCTGTCCGGCGCGCGGGTCGCGCTCGTCGTCGGGGACGTGGTGGGGCACGGCCTGCACGCGGCGGCGACGATGGGCCGGCTGCGCACGGCGGTGCACAACTTCTCCGCGCTCGACCTGCCGCCGGACGAGCTGCTGGGCCACCTCGACGAGCTGGTGTCCCGGATCGACGAGGAGGAGGCGGAGGACGCCGGTTCCGGAATCACCGGGGCGACCTGCCTGTACGCCATCTACGACCCGGTGACGGGCGGCTGCTGCATGGCGTCGGCGGGCCACTTCGCACCGGCCGTGGTACGCCCCGACGGGTCGGTGGGCTTCCCCGACCTGCCCGTGTTCCCCCCGCTGGGCCTGGGGGGCGGCCCGTTCGAGACGTGCGAGGTGTTCCTCCCCGAGGACAGCCGTCTGGTGCTGTACACGGACGGGTTGATCGAGCACCGGGAGCGGGACCTCGACGCGGGGCTGCGGATGCTGCGCGAGGCGCTCACCGGAGCGCCGGGGCGGACACCGGAGGAGATCTGCCGCGCGGTGTTCGACGCGATGCTGCCGCCGCACCGCCGCGACGACATCGCCCTGCTGGTGGCCCGCACCCGGCTGCTGCCGCGGGACCGCGTGGCCGAGTGGGACGTGCCGCCCGACCCGTCGGCGGTGGCGCCGGTGCGGGCGGCGTGCGGGCGGCAGCTGGAGCGGTGGGGGCTCGGGGAGATCGGGTTCACCACCGAGCTGGTGCTCAGCGAACTGATCACCAACGCGATCCGGTACGGCTCCGCACCGATCCACGTGCGGATGCTGCGCGACCGGAACCTGATCTGCGAGGTCTCGGACGCCAGCAGCACCTCCCCGCACCTGCGGCGGGCGGCCACCACGGACGAGGGCGGCCGCGGCCTGTTCCTCGTGTCGCAGCTGGCGGGCCGGTGGGGCACCCGGTACACGCCGGGCGGCAAGGTGATGTGGACGGAGCAGCCGCCGACGGGCGGGGCGGCGGCTCCGGAGGTGCCGCCGCTCTTCGACGACCCGGAGTGGTGACGCCCCGGTGACGGGCCGCCGTTCCCCCGCGGAGGTGCCGCGCCCCTCTCCCCACCCGGCCTCCCGGCCGGGGCGGACGGGCCGCGCTCCTTCCGGGCACCGGCGGACGGTGCCCGGAAGGAGCGGTCAGTACGGGCCGTTGACGTTGTCGATGGAGCCGTACCGGTCGGCGGCGTAGTTGCACGCGGCGGTGATGTTGGCGACCGGGTCGAACGGGTCCGAGGAGGTACCCGGCACGTGGTAGGCGCGGAACGTGGGGTCGATGACCTGGAGGAGGCCCTTCGAGGGCGTCCCGGCGGCGGCGTTCGAATCCCAGCCGTTGATCGCGAGGGGATTTCCGGAGGACTCGCGCATGATGTTGCGGTGAATTCCCTCGTACGTCCCCGGAATTCCGTGCCGGGCCATGACGTCGAGCGATTCCCTGATCCAGCCGTCGAGGTCGTCGGTGTACGACTTCGCCGCGGCGGGGGGCGACGGCGGCACGGGCCGCGGAGCGGTCGGCGCGGGCCGGCGCGGAGCGCTTCGCGGCGGTCTTCCCCGCGGCCGGCGCCTCGGCTCCGACGGTGAGCCTCAGACCCGGCCGGATGAGTGACGGGTCGTCACCGACGACCTTCCTGTTGTCCCGGTACAGCTTCTTCCAGCCGCCCCTCACGGAGTGTTCGCGGGCGACGCCGGAGAGGGTGTCGCCCGCGGCCACCGTGTGCGTCACGGGCTTGGCGGCCTCGGCGGCGGCTGCCGAAGCGGCGGCGGGCTTCGCCGCGACGACCGCGGCGGGCGCCGCGCCGGGCGCGGCGGAGGCGGTGACGGTGCCGGTCAGGGGCAGGGCGAGGGCCGCCCCGCCGGTACCCGCGACGGCGAGTCCGCGGCTGAGTCGACTGCTCCTGGGACGGCGGTGCTTACCCTGAGGGGGCATGGGGCGTTCCTCTCCGGCGCCTGCGAGGTGAGCTGTCGGGTTCGGGCGGGAGATGCCCGGCCGCGGTCGCCCGCGACTTCACCCCTAGCCGTTCCGGACGCCGGATCGGCGGCTTACCTGGTTCCCCCGCTCCTGCCGGACGCGGATATGTGAGTTCCGGGGTCCGGAAGGCGGCAGGATTCGGCGTTCCCTCCGGAATGACGGTGACCGTAAACGAAACCCGCCGGGTGGAACAAGACCCGGAATTCTCTTCGGTGATCCATTGCGGACCCGTGGGACGGTGAATTCCGCTTGACGGTGCGAAGTACGGGGAATTCCGCCTCCCGTCGCCGTGACCGACGTCACGGGCCGCGCCCCTCCCGCGGACTCCGCACCGCCTTCCCGAACGCCGCAAATGAGTAATATTTCAGCAATTGCCTTTATTCGCACTAAACGGGCACCGGCCCTTCGGCCGGATCCGTTCGGGTGGCCGGGGCGGCCGGGGCGGCGAGGGCGCTTGCGCCGCCCGCCGGGACGTCGAAAGTAGGGAAAAACCATCTAAACAGGGGAGAAACATGCAAAAGACACAGACGAGACCGTCACCACGCCGGACCCTCGCGGCCGCGGCCGCGTTGCTGGGACTGACGGCGGTCGCGGCGGTCCCCGCGCCGACGGTGCGGGCGCCGCGCTCCTCCCCTGCCGCCGCCTCCGGCTCCGTCATCGCCGACTGGGCGCGGCTGACGGCGGACATCATCGACCCCGGGGGCCGCCTGACCCCGCCGGAGGAGGCGGTCTGGCACGCCTTCGTCTCGGCGGGCATGTACAACGCGGTGGTCGGGATCGAGGGCCGGTACGAGCCGTACCGCTGGAACGCGCGGGGCCCCCGCGCCGCGTCGTCCACGGCGGCGGCGGCCGCCGCCGCCCACGGCGTGCTGCTGCACTACTTCCCGGAGACGGAGGACCGGTTGAGGGCCGCCTACGCCGACTCGCTCGCCGCGGTCCCCGACGGGCCGGCGGAGAGGGCCGGCGTGGCGTTCGGCCGTCGCGCGGCCGAACGCGTCATCGCACTGCGGAAGGACGACGGCCGCGGCGCCCCGGTCGCCTTCCCGGCGCCTCCCCGCCCCCGGGGTGTGGCGCCCCACGCCCCCCGGGCACCACCCCTTCACCGCCGCGTGGCTGGCGCGGCTGCGTCCGCTGCTCGTCGACCGCCCCGACCGGTTCCGCCCCGGCCCGCCGCCCGCGCTGACATCCGCCCGGTACGCCGCCGACCTGAACGAGGTGAAGGCGTACGGCGCGAAGGACAGCCCGGTGCGGAGCCCTTCGCAGACCGACACGGCGCAGTTCTTCACCAAACTCGACCTGCAGGGCGCCCTCGCCGACCGCGCCGCCCGGGACGGCCTCGACCTGGTCGACACGGCCCGGCTGTTCGCCGCCGTGAACACCGTCCAGGCCGACGCCGTGATCGCCGCCTGGGACGCCAAGCTGCACTACGGCACCTGGCGGCCCGTCACCGCCATCCGCGAGGCCGACCACGACGGCAACCCGCTCACCGAGGCCGATCCCGGGTGGGAGCCGTTCCTCCAGACCCCCGCGCACCCCGACTACCTCAGCGGCCACACCACCACCGCCGGCGCCCTGACCCGGACGCTGACGCTGTTGTCCGGCGACTCCCACCTCGACCTGCGCATCACCTCGGTCCTCGCCGGGAAGACCCGGTACTACGACTCCGCCCGCGCCTACAACCGCGACTGCGTGGGCGCCCGCACCTGGGCGGGCATCCACACCCGCACGGCGAACACGGTCGGCACCCGCACGGGCGAGCGGGTGGCCGCTTGGGCGCTCGCCCGCAACTTCCGCCCGCTGGACGACTGACCGCCGGGCGGGACGTCCCGCCCGGCGAGGCCCCGGAGCACGCCGCCGAACGCGCCCCGGCGGCCCCGGCGGCCCCAGGGGTCCCGCGAGTCCCGACAGAAAACGGCCCGGACGGCGCTCCCGCGCCGACGCGGCGCACGCCGGGCGTCCGGGCTCACCGGCGGGCCCGCCGGGGCGGCGGCGCCGGTCGGCGCGGCCCGGGGGCGGGTCGGGCGGCGAGGCCCTGGAGTCCGGTGGGATGGATCCGGTGGGGCGGACCCGGTGGGTGGTCACACGGCGCCGGGTCCGCGCCCGGCCCCGCCTTCCCGCTCCCGCTTCTCCCGCCCGCCGCCCCGCGCCGTGCGCCCGCGGTGGCGGTCCCGCGTACGCACGGCGCCCCCAGCACCTCCTTCGCCTCCCACCGGACGTCCCGCGCGGGAGACGGGCGGTGACGGACCGTCAGGCGGCGGGGGCCAGTTCGGCCAGACCGAACAGGAGCGCGTAGCCGCGGGGCAGGCCGGCGAGGATCCGCCGGGTGAGGGCGTCGCCCGCCTCGTCGGCGACGACGGTCAGGACCGTGGAGGTGGCCCAGCGGGCCTCGGCGGGGGTGAACGGCGCGAGGGCGCGGGCGACGCGGTCGACGAACCCGGGCGCGGTGACGGGCTCCGTGACCGGGACCTGGGCGGCGAGCAGGGCGCCGGCCTCGGCGGGCAGGACCCGTACCAGTTCGCAGCGTTCGTCGCCGACGACGTGGCCGCCCAGTACGGTCAGCACGGCTCGCAGGACGCGTTCCGCCTCCGCGTCGGAGTCGTAGCGGCCGGCGGTGCGGATGCGGTCCACGAGTTCCTGCCACGTCATGCTGGAAAGCCTTTCCTCCCCGGTCGCGCCCGCGGGCGACCGCGTGTCGTCGGTGGTGGTCAGGCCGCCCGCGGGCGGCCGAAGAGAAGGTCGTACCCCGGAGGGAGCTGCAGCAGGACGCGGCGCGTGAGGTCCTCGCCCGCCGCGTCGGCGACGACGCTCAGCACGGCGCCGACGTCCCACTTGGCGGTCTCCTCGGTGGCTCCCTCGATCCACGCCGCGGTGGCGCGGGTGAAACGCTCCGGGGAGAGGGGTTCGGCGGCCTGGAGGGGGTTGAGGAGGATCACCTCGAAGGTCTCCGGAAGTCCGGCGGCCAGTTCGGCCCGCACCTCACCCACCAGGTGCGCGCCGAGCAGCGCCAGGACGACCCTGGCGGCGCGCTCCGCCTCGTGCGGCGACGCGTACTCGCCGCGCTCCCGGACGGAGTCCAGGAACGACTCCCATCTCATCCGCATCGCACGCCCCTTCCGGCCTGCGGACGGGGGCGGGGCACCGCCCCCGTCCGCGCTGTGAGCGGACTCCGGTCAGCTGCCGATTTCCCTGCGCGAACCGTCGCCGGTGGCGCTGATGGCGATCTTGCGCGGCTTGGCGCGCTCGGCGATCGGGATCCGCAGGGTCAGCACGCCCGCGTCGTAGTCGCCCTTGATGTTCTCCACGTCGAGGGTGTCGGCCAGCATCACCTGGCGGGAGAAGACGCCCAGGGGGCGTTCGGAGAGCTCCATCTGCACGTTCTCGGTCTTCGCCTGCGGCCTGCGCTCGGCCCTCACCGTCAGCATGTTCCGCTCGACGTCGACGTCGATGGCGTCCGGGTCCACGCCGGGCAGGTCCAGGGCGATCACGTACTCGTCGCCCTCGCGGTACGCGTCCATCGGCATCGCCGTGGGCCGCGTCCACGTCCCGGACGTACCGAGGAGCCTCTGGGCGATCCGGTCGATCTCCTGGAACGGATCGGTGCGCATCAACATCGTGAAACACCTCCACTGGTTCGGACACTCCATGCCAATGCGTTCACCTGTCTCCCGTTGTAACATGTCATCGAAACGATGACAACCTCTCCCGTCATCCGAACGATGACTTCTCGTCCCGTGGAGGAGGCTCCGTGAGCGAAGCCGAGCAGCCGGCGCCCCACGTACCGGCCCCCGGCTCCTTCGTCGCCGCCGCGGCCGCGCTGAGCACGATCGACGAGGCGATCCGCACGGCGCACGGCACCCCGGTGGACGGAGGGCGGACCGGTCCGGGGTCCCCGTCGCCGGGCGCGGAGGACGCCCTCGCGGCACTGCTGCTGCTCCGGGAGGTGCGGCGGCGGCTGGCGGACTGGGAGCCCGCGCTCATCGAGACGGCCCGCACGGCCGGCGCCAGCTGGGCCGACCTCGCCGGCCCGCTCGGTGTGGCCAGCCGGCAGGCGGCGGAGCGCCGGTACCTGCGTCTGCGGCCGGGCGGCGGCCGCGGCGCGACGGGCGACCAGCGGGTCAAGGCGACCCGCGACCGGCGGGCCGCCGACCGGTCGGTGAGCGCGTGGGCCCGGCGCAACGCCGCGGACCTGCGGCAGCTCGCCGGGCAGATCACCGCGCTCGACGATCTCGCCCGGCAGGCCCGGTCGCCGATCGGCCGGATCGCCGAGGCGCTCGCCGGCGACGACGCGGCCGGCCTCATCGGCCCGCTCGCCGACGCCGGCCCGCACCTGCGGGGCCGGTACCCGGAGCTGGCCGCGCGGGTCGAGGACGTGGCGCGGCGGACGGACGAGCTGCGCCGGGCCAGCGACCACGACCGGCGCTCCCTCGGCTGACAGCGAGGATGTGACGTGGTGACGCTGCTGGTGGGTCTGACCCCTCGGCTGACCGACGTCCGGCGCGGACCCGGCCGGGGAGGGGCGCCCGCACCGACCCCTGCGAGGTGACGACGGTGACGACGGAACGGGACGACGGCGGTGTCCGGCACGACCCCTACGCGGTGCTGGGGGTGGCGCCCGCGGCGTCGGCCGAGCAGATCGCCTCCGCCTACCGGCGGCTCGTCCGCGCGCTGCACCCGGACGGCTCCCCGGACGGGACGAGGCCGGCCGCCGGGCGGCCGCCGGGCGGTTCGCCGCGGTGGTCGCCGCGTACGGGGTGCTGCGCGACCCGGCGCGGCGCGCGGCGTACGACGCCGGCCGCCGCGCGCACGACGCCCGGCCGCGAACCGGCCCGGCCGCACCGGCCGGGTCCTGCCGGCGGGATCCGGCCCGCGGCGGCGGACTGCTGTGGGTGGGCCCGGTCCGCGTACGGCCACCGCGCTGAGGCCCGGACGGGCCGCGGCCGCAGGATGCCGCGGTGGCGCCCTCCTCGTCGGCACGGCCCTGGTGGCCACCCTGGACCACAGGGTCCAGCTCCTCGCGGCCGGTGTGCTCGGCCTGACGGCGGCCGCGCTGCTCGCGGTCACCGGCCGCCCCCGCCCCCTCCCGCCCGCCGGGACGGGCGCGGGCCACCGGCCCCAGGAAGCCGGCGCCGCGAAGACGGGACGAGCGGGCGGGACGATCCGGGGCGGGCAGGCCCGCCCGTCCCCCCTCCCGTAGGAGGCGGCTCTCCGGCGGCACGTGGCCGCCGGCCCGCGCGGCGAAGCGTGCGCTTCCCGCGAGGGCCGTCCTCGCACCGGCCGCCGGCGGACGGCCGTGACCGGCACCCGGTGCCGGGCCCGTGGTCCCGGGCCGGTCCCTCCCGCCGACCGGCCCGCACGGGCAGCGCCCCCGGCACCCCTTCACGGACCGAAGACGTGCGCGGCCCGGTGAACCCGGCCGAACGACCGGACGAGAGGACGGTGCGGCTCGGCGGCATGCCGGGGCACCCCGTGCGCATGGTCCGCTTCCGCTCCACGCCCCGGTGCGGGGCCGGCGGGCGGGGACCGGCCGGGAGGCGTCGGCCACTCGGGTGGCCGTGCGCCCCGGCCGCCTGTGCCGCGCGTCCGGGGCCGCCGCCGGGGCCTACCGTCGGCCCCATGTCAGGAGAGGTCCGGGAAGACACCGCCCGGCGCCGGCCGGGACGGGCCGCCGGGCGCGGCACCGGGGCGGTCGCGAGGCGCCGCGCGCCGGGCCGGGGGCGCGGGCGCGGCGCGGTACGCGGACTGCGGGTCCTGCTGGCGCTGTCGCTGTCGGTCCTGCCGCTGGCCGCCTGCGGTTCCGACGGGCGGACCGGCCCCCCGGTCCTGAACTGGTACAACTTCCCCGACGACTCCGGGGCGCTGGACGCCGCGGCACGCAACTGCACCCGCGCGTCGGACGGCCGCTACCGGATCGTGTACCACAAGCTGCCGCGCACCGCCGACGGGCAGCGGCAGCAACTGGTGCGCAGGCTGGCGGCCGAGGACTCCTCCATCGACGTCATGGGCCTGGACGTCACCTGGGCCGCCGAGTTCGCCGAGGCGGGCTGGATCCGGCCGTGGACCGGCGAGGCGCGCCGCCGCGCCGAGCGGGGCACGCTCCGGGTGCCGCTCCAGACCGGCATGTGGAAGGACCGGCTGTACGCGGTCCCGTACACCACCAACACACAGCTGCTCTGGTACCGCGCCGACCTCGTCGACGAGCCGCCGCGCACCTGGGCGGAGATGCTGGCCGCCGCCCGTAGGCTGGCCGCCGAGGGCAGACCGCACCTCGTCGAGGTCCAGGGCGCCCAGTACGAGGGCCTGACGGTGTGGTTCAACACGCTCGTGGCCAGCGCGGGCGGCTCCGTCCTCGACGCCGCGGCGACCGCCCCCTCGCTGGGGCGGCCGGCGGTCCGGGCGGCCACGATCATGCGGGACCTCGCCAGGTCCCCGGCGGCCGACCCGTCGCTGCCGAACCAGATGGAGGACCAGAACCGGCTCGCGATGGAGTCCGGGCGGGCGGCGTTCCAGTTGAACTACCCCTTCGTCCACCCGTCGATGAAGGCCAACAACCCGCGGCTGTTCGAGCACCTGCGCTGGGCCCCGTACCCGAGGGTGGACGCCTCGCGGCCCGCCAGGCCGACGATCGGCGGGAACGACCTCGCGGTCGGCGCGTACTCCCGCCACCCCCGGCAGGCGTTCGAGGCGGCGCTGTGCCTGCGCAACCGGGAGAACCAGATCGCGGCGGCCGTGGACGGCGGACTGCCGCCGACGCTGCGGGAGCTGTACTCCGACGAGGGGTTCGTGCGGAGCTACCCGTTCGCCGGCGCCATCCGCCGGGCGCTGGAGAACGCGAGCGTCCGCCCCCGCACCCCCGCCTACCAGAACGTGTCCATCGTCATCGCCCACGCCCTCTCCCCGCCCTCGGCGATCGACCCCCGCCGGTCCGTGGAGACCATCGGGGACCAGATCGAGGACGCCCTCCAGTCGAAGGGGCTGATCCCGTGAGGCGCGCGGCGGCGGTGGGGACCGGGGGCGGCGCGGCGGCGGGGCGGGGGGCGCGGCCCTCCGGGGGCGCGCGGCAGGAGCGCCGGCTCGGCTGGCTGCTGTGCGCGCCCGCCGTGCTGGTGATGGCCGCCGTGACCGCCTACCCCGTCGGCCACGCGGTCTACCTGTCGCTGCAACGCTACGACCTGCGCTTCCCCGGGCGGGCGGAGTTCGTGGGGCTGGACAACTACGCGGCGGTGCTGTCGTCGCCGTTCTGGTGGGAGGCGTTCGGGGTGACGCTGTTCATCACCGTCGTGTCCGTCACGGTCGAGCTGGTGCTCGGGATGGCGCTGGCGGTGGTGATGCACCGCACCGTCGTCGGGCGCGGCACGGTCCGCACGGCGGTCCTCGTCCCGTACGGCATCGTCACCGTCGTCGCCGCGTTCTCCTGGCAGTACGCCTGGACGCCAGGCACCGGCTACCTCGCCGCGCTGCTGCCGGCCGGCGAGGCGCCGCTGACGGAGCGGTGGCCGGCGCTGGGCCTGATCATCCTGGCGGAGGTGTGGAAGACGACGCCGTTCATGGCGCTGCTCCTGCTCGCCGGGCTGGCGCTGGTGCCGGAGGAGACGCTGCGGGCGGCGATGGTGGACGGGGCGGGCGGGTGGCAGCGGTTCACGCGGGTGACGCTGCCGCTGATGAAGCCGGCGATCCTGGTGGCGCTGCTGTTCCGCACCCTGGACGCGTTCCGCGTCTTCGACACCGTCTTCGTGCTGACGGCGGGCGCGCACGGCACCGGTTCGGTGTCGATCCTCGGCTACGACAACCTCTTCACCGCGCTCAACCTCGGCATCGGGTCGGCGGTCTCCGTACTGATCTTCCTGTGCGTGGCGCTGATCGCCTTCGCGTTCGTCAGACTGTTCGGGGCGGCCGCCCCCGGAGCCGGGGAGGGCGTCCGCTGATGGCGCGCACGGGGAAGCGGAACGCGGCCGGGTGGACGGTCGCCAACGTCGTCGTCGTGGCGTACGCGCTGTTCCCGGTGTGGTGGATCGCGGCGCTGTCCTTCAAGGACCCGTCGACGCTCACGGACGGCAGGCTCGTACCGGCGAAGTGGACGTGGGACAACTACCGGGGGATCTTCGAGACGTCGGAGTTCACCCGGGCGCTGGTCAACTCGATCGGCATCGCGCTGATCGCCACGGTGATCGCCGTGGTGCTGGGCACGATGGCCGCGTACGCGGTGGCCCGGCTGCGCTTCCCCGGCAAGCGGCTGCTGATCGGGCTGTCGCTGCTGATCGCGATGTTCCCGCCGATCTCGCTGGTGTCGCCGCTGTTCGACATCGAGCGGGCGCTGGGGCTGTTCGACACCTGGCCCGGGCTGATCCTGCCGTACATGACCTTCTCGCTGCCGCTGGCGATCTACACCCTGTCGGCGTTCTTCCGGGAGATCCCGTGGGACCTGGAGAAAGCGGCGAAGGTCGACGGGGCGACGCCCGCACAGGCGTTCCGGCTGGTGATCGCGCCGCTGGCGGCGCCCGGGGTGTTCACGACGGCGATCCTGGTCTTCATCTTCTGCTGGAACGACTTCCTCTTCGCGATCTCCCTCACCTCGACGCAGTCGGCGCGCACCGTGCCGGCGGCGATCGCGTTCTTCACCGGCAGCAGCCAGTTCCAGGAGCCGACCGGTTCGATCGCCGCCGCCGCGATGGTGATCACCGTGCCGATCGTCGTCTTCGTGCTGCTGTTCCAGCGGCGCATCGTCGCCGGGCTGACCTCGGGGGCCGTCAAGGGCTGACCGGCGGCCCGCCCGACCCCCTCCCCTACGGCACCCCCTCCAAGGAGCACCCACCGTGGCCGAGATCGTTCTCGAGGGCATCACCAAGAGGTACCCGGACGGCGCCGTGGCCGTGCGGGACGTCGACCTGACCGTCGCCGACGGGGAGTTCGTCATCCTGGTGGGGCCCTCCGGGTGCGGCAAGTCCACGACCCTCAACATGATCGCGGGCCTGGAGGACATCACCGAGGGCACGCTCCGCATCGGCGGGCGGGTCGTCAACGACAAGCCGCCGAAGGACCGCGACATCGCCATGGTCTTCCAGAGCTACGCCCTCTACCCGCACATGAGCGTGCGGGAGAACATGGGCTTCGCGCTGCGCCTGGCGAAGACCGACGGGGCGGTGATCCGGGAGAAGGTCGAGGAGGCCGCCCGCATCCTCGACCTCACCGAGCACCTGGACCGCAAGCCGGCGAACCTGTCGGGCGGCCAGCGGCAGCGCGTCGCCATGGGCCGCGCCATCGTCCGCAACCCCAAGGCGTTCCTGATGGACGAGCCGCTGTCCAACCTGGACGCGAAGCTGCGCGTGCAGATGCGCACCCAGATCTCCCGGCTCCAGCAGCGGCTGGGCACGACGACCGTGTACGTGACGCACGACCAGACCGAGGCGATGACGCTCGGGGACCGCGTGGTGGTGATGCGCGGCGGCGTCGTCCAGCAGGTGGGCACGCCCCAGCACCTGTACGAACAGCCGCGGAACCTGTTCGTGGCCGGCTTCATCGGATCGCCCGCGATGAACTTCCTGCACGCCGTGGTGGAGGGGGGTCTGCTGCGCACCGCGGTCGGGGAGGTGCCGCTGGACGCGGAGACGCGCCGGCGGCTGGAGCGGGCCGGGGCGCCGCGGGACCTGATCGTGGGCCTGCGGCCGGAGGCGTTCGAGGACGCGGCGCTGGTCGACCCGGACCTGCCGGGCGCCCGGTTCACGGCGACGGTGGACGTCGTGGAGTCCCTGGGCTCCGACGTGTACGCGCACTTCACGGAGGAGGGCTGGGAGCCCGCGTCGAGCGAGGACCTCGCGGAGCTGGCGGCGGACTCCGGGGCCTCGGAGGCGGGGGGCGGCGGGCACCGGATCACCACCCGGCTCGGCACGGCGACCCGGGTGCGCGAGGGCGGCCGGGCGGAGCTGTACGTCGACACGTCGGGCATGCACGTCTTCGATCCGCGCTCCGGTGCCAACCTCGCCCTCCGCGAGACCGCCGGGGACGGCCGCTGAGCGGCGGGGCGGCACGGCGCGGTACGGCTGGGCCGGGCGGCCCGGCGGGGTCCCCGTCCCGGCGGGGCGAGGCGGGGGCCCCCGTTCCGGCGGGATCGGGCGGTGCGGCACGACCCGGCACGGTGGTGCGGCCCGGCGGCTCGGTCCGGCCCGGACCACGCGGTACGGCCCGGCCCGTACCCGACCGCACCGGTCCGTCCGCCCGGCCCCGGCCCGGATCGGACGGGACCCGTCAGGGCCTGTCGGACCTGTCGGGACCTGTCGGGAAGGCGTCGGCCCGGACCGGCCGATGGAGCCGGGCCGGGCCGGGTCCTCCTCACGGCGTGGTGACCGGGACCGGGCGGACCGTCCGGTAGCGTCCGGCGGGTGAGCGTGCGATTCCAGGAGCTCGACTGGCGTCCGACCCCGATCGGCGAGATCAGCCTGCGGCGCCGCCGCGACCCGGCGTCGGGCGCGGACGTGTACGAGGTGAAGCTCGACGACGCGTACCTGATGTCGAGCCTCTTCACCGAGGGCGAGGTGGCGCTCGCCCGGCTCGGGCTCGCCGCGCTGCCGGACACCGCGGCCCCGTTGGACGTCGCGGTGGGCGGCTTGGGCCTCGGGTACACCGCGCGGGCGGCGCTGGACGACGCGCGGGTGGGGTCCCTGGTGGTCGTGGAGGCGCTGGCGGAGGTCGTCGAGTGGCACCGGCGGCGGCTCGTCCCGCTCGGCGCGGCGCTGACGGGCGACCCCCGGTGCCGTTTCGTGCACGGCGACTTCTTCGCGCTCGCCGCGGACCCCGGCGGCCTGGACCCCCGGCGGCCCGGGCGCCGCTTCCACGCCGTCCTCCTGGATGTGGACCACTCGCCGCGCCACGTGCTGCACCCGCGGCACGCGGCGCTCTACCGACCCGCCGGGCTGCGGGCCCTCGCCGGGCACCTGAGACCCGGCGGGGTCTTCGCCCTGTGGTCGGACGACCCGCCGGACGGGGCCTTCACCGCCGCGCTCGCCGAGGTGTTCGCGGAGGCGGAGGCCCACGTGGTGGCCTTCCCCAACCCCCTCCGGGGCGGCACGGCGGCGAACACCGTGTACGTGGCGCGCGCCGCGCTCCGTTAGGACCGGCTCCCCGCCGGGGCGCCCCCTCGCCGGGCGGGGCGCCCCCTCCGTCCGCGTCCGGCGGCGTGCCCCCGCGCCTCACGTGCTCCGCAGGTGGCCGAGGACCGCGCGGACGGCCCGTTCCACGGCCCCGCGGGCCGCGTCCGTGCGGTCGACGGTCTCGAAGCCGTGGTGCGCGCCGGGCACCTCCACCACCTCGACGGCCGCCTCCGAGCCGGCCGCGGCGGCGAGGAACTCCTCGACGGTCGCCGCGACGTCGGGCCGCTCCCGCTCCACGCGGGTCACCACCAGCGGCAGCCGGCCGGCCGTGCGGACCGCGTCGGCGGGCCGGAAGGACGACCCGGTCATCCCCCAGCCGGGCATCGGCACGAGCACCGGGTAGGTCGCGGCCACGCAGCGCAGCCACGGCGGCGGTGAGGCGAGCCACGGCGCGGACAGCAGTCCTCCCGCGGAGAAGAACCACAGCGCGATCCGGTCGGCGTCGACGCGCGGGTCCGCCCGTACCAGGGCGACGGCCTCGGCCACGTCCTCGGCGGCCCGGGGGTAGTCGGCGAGGTCGTGCAGCCGGTGGTCGAGGATGGCGCCGACGGCGCCCCGGCCCGCGACGTACCCGCCGTAGCCGGTGAACGCGGGCCAGTCGCGCGGGGTCGGGCGCGCTCCGGGGGCACGGGCCCGCCGTGCACGAACAGCACGGCGGGCAGGGGGCGCTCCGGGTCGGCGCCGTCGGGGAGGTACAGGTCGACGCGGCCGTGCCGTTCGCGGTGCCGCTCGGGTACGTCCAGCAGGAACGGCCGCAGGTGCGGCGGCGGTTCGGTCCCGGCGGGGGTCAGCCGGCGGCCGCCGCCCGCGGCGGCGTCGAGCAGGGCGGCCGCGAGCTCCCGGGGCGCCGACAGCATCGGCCAGTGCCCGGTGGCGAGCTCGAAGAACGTCACGCGGCGGGCGGCGAGCTCCCGGAGGCGGGGGTCCCCCAGGTCCGCGAGCCCCTGGACCGTGTCGATCCCCGGCCCGTTGGCACTGCAGAGCACCCCGGTCGCCGGCACCTCCGCGGCCGCGCCGGCCAGCCGGAGAGGCGCGGTCAGGGTGCGCGGCGGCTGCGGCACTGCGAGCCGGGTGAGCCGCTCCAGGGCGCCGGCGGACACGCCTTCGGTGCTGCCCCAGCGGTTCCACGCGCCGGGCGTGGCGGGCGGCTCCACCGGCTCGTCCCCGGCGTCCGGCCGCAGCAGCCGCTCGCGCACCGCCTCGTCGGGGACCAGCCTCAGCGCCGGGTCCCCGTTCCGGGGCATGCCCGCGTCGAGGTGGACGATCCGGGCGGTCCGCGCGGGGCGCAGGTCGGCGGCGCCGAGCACGGGGTGGATGCCGTAGCCGTGCCCGACGAGCACGACCTCCGCCGCGGCGGCCCCGTCGACGAGCCCCGCCACGTGCCGGACGTGCGCGTCCAGGTCGGTGCCGGAATCCGCCGGAAGCGTCGCCGTGTGCACCTCCGCGCCCGCCCCCCGCAGCAGATCCGCCACCTCGTCCCAGATCCACCCGCCGGTGAAGACCTCTCCCACCAGTACGAACGCCGTCATGGGTCCTCCTCGCTCCCGCTTCGTGCAGCACCGCACGCTAGGAGCTCCCCGGGGGAGATTCAAGGAGCCGTCGCGGAGACGGCGCCCGGGCCGGCGGGAACCGGGCCCCGACCGCGCCTCCGGTCCGCGGGGCGGGCCGCTCGGCGCGGTCCTCCCGAGGGCGGGGCGCCACGCGGCAGGTACCTCGCGTCGCGTCGTGCGCCGCGGTGCGTCCGGCGGGGAGAGAGGCAGGACACTGCCGGACCGCCCCCGGGGGCGGTCCGCTTCCGGGGGCCGGCGGCCACCCGCGGGGCAGCCCGGAGGCCCCGCGCCAGCAGGTCGGGGCGGCCGGGGCGGCGGCCGAGACGGCGGCCCGGGGGCCGGACGGCCCGGTAGGCCTGCGGCCGGGCCGGCCGAAGCCCCCGCCGGGCCCCCCGCCGGGCCTCCCGCCGGTGGCGGCCGGCGTACGGATCGGCCCGGCCTCCCCCTTCGGGGCGGCCGGGCCGGGGCCCCGCCGCCCCTGCGGCGACGGGCCGGGGATGCGGGGCGCGGTCGTCAGCTCCGCGGGGCGGCACTCCGCCCGGCGCGCTTCTCCCTGATCCGCTCGGCATCCTTGCGGACCTCCGCCTGCGTGGCCCGCTCCCTCCGCAGCCACTCGGGGTTCTCGGTCCTCAGGGCCTCGATCTGGCCGGTGGTGAGGGCCTCGGTGACCCCTCCGCGGGCGAGGCCCGAAATGGAGACGCCGAGCCGGGCCGCGACCACGGGCCGGGGGTGCGGGCCGTTGCGCCGCAGCTCCCTCAGCCACTGGGGCGGGTCGGCCTGCAGGGCGTTCAGCTCGTCGCGCGAGACGGCACCCTCCTGGAACTCTGCGGGGGTGGCCTCGAGGTAGACACCCAGCTTCTTCGCCGCGGTCGCGGGCTTCATCGTCTGGGTGGTGCGGTGCGACGTCATGACTCCAGGATATCGAGCGTGTGCGCGGCTCCCGACCACGGCCGGTAGCCTGGCCCGGTGACAGGCTCGGAAGCACCCTCCCCGTTCAGGCTCGCGTACGTCCCGGGTGTGACGCCCGCGAAGTGGGTGCGGATCTGGCGGGAGCGGCTGCCGGAGGTGCCGCTGGACCTCCTCGCGGTGCCCGCCGCCGAGGCGCCGGACGTGCTGCGCCGCGGCGGGGCGGACGCCGGTCTCGTCCGGCTCCCGGTCGACCGGGCGGACCTGAGCGCCATCCCGCTGTACACCGAGACGACGGTGGTCGTAGTGCCCGGGGACCACGTCGTCAGCGCCGTCGAGGAGGTGTCCGCCGAGGACCTCGCCGACGAGATCGTGTTCCACCCGCTCGACGACGTCCTCGACTGGGAGCACCCGCCGGGACGGCCCGCGTTCGAGCGGCCCGCGACGACGGCGGACGCCGTGGAACTGGTCGCGGCGGGTGTGGGGCTGCTGGTCGTCCCGCAGTCGCTGGCCCGGCTACACCACCGCAGGGACCTCACGTACCGGCCGGTCACGGGTGTCCCGCAGTCGCGGGTGGCGTTGTCGTGGCCGGAGGAGCGGACGACCGACCGGGTGGAGGACTTCATCGGGATCGTCCGCGGGCGGACGGTGAACAGCACGCGCGGGCGCCGCCCCGCCGCCGACGCGGAGGGATCGGGGACCGGACGCGCCGCCGGCGGGGCGAAAGCGGGCGGCGCGCGGCGGCGGAGCGGCGGCGGAGGGCAGTCGGGGAAGACCCCGCGGCGCGGCTCCGGTGCCGCGCAGGGGCCCGGCGCGGCCGACCGCGCCGCCGCTCCTGACCTTCCCGCGCCACCGGACGCCGGTGTGCCCGCGCCGCGCGCCCCGGCCGCCGGCATCGCCGCCCGTGAGCGGAGCGGGTACGGGCCCCGGCCGACGGGCCGAGCCGTGCGGCCGGCCGGAGGGGGCCGGGTGCCGCGGATCCTCCCGCCGTGCGGCGCCCGGTCGGGCGCACTCGCCGGAACCCACCGGGCGGTCCACCCCGGGGCGCGCGTGCTCGCAGCGGCCCGGCGAGCCGGTCGGGGCGGTCCCGCTCCCGCGTGCGGGGGCCCCGTCCGCGCCGGGGCCGGGAACCGGCCCCGGCGGGGCGGCCGCGGTACGGGGTGGCGTCGGGCGGCGTCCGCGTTCTCCCCGTCGCACCGGTCGCCGGCCTCCGTACCGGTCCGCCGTCATCGCCCGGAGGCGGCGAGTCCCTTCCAGCGCCGCTCCCACGAGCGCATCAGCTGCGGGTAGACGAGCAGGTGGCGGAAGGGCGCGATGGCGGCCATGTAGGCGGTGCCGAACGCCCCGTTCGGCTTCACCAGGACGGCCATCTGTCCGCGGTGGCCACCGGAGCCGTCGGGCACCCAGCCCAGGTGCATGACGGCGTGGACCGTGCGGTTGGCCAGTTCGGCCGCCCACTCGTCGTCCGTCATGTACAGGGCCGAGAAGGGTTCCTGGGGCGGTGGTTCGACGGGGCGGCTCCGCAGGTCGGCGGGGAGGCGCTCCACCAGCGACGGGAACCGCGCGCCGGCGGCGCCCCGCTCCCCGTCCCAGCCGAGCAGGGCGCCGAGCTTCCGCCTGACCGCCCAGAGGAAGCGGACCGACGGCGACGATTCGTCCGGGAAGCCGTCGGACCGGACCGCCTCCAGCAGGCGCGGGAAGTCGTCCGGGCCGCCGGGGGTCGGGAGCGCCCACACGTCCTGCAGCGTGAAGTCGCGGGTGATCTCGTGGATCCGCCAGGGGCGGGAAGTGTGGGCTTCGGGCGTCAGCCTCATGTCGGAACCCCTGTTCCATACGCTGGTGTACGGATGATGCTACCCCCTTCCGTACGCCTGCGTATAGAAGGGGCGGACGAAAGGAGGCGGTTCCGTGGCCGTGGCCCGCACACCCCGTGGCAGGTGGATCGAAGAAGGACTCCGGGCCCTTGCCGAGGGCGGCCCGCAGGCCGTTCGGGTGGAGGCGCTCGCGCAGGCCCTGGGGGTCAGCAAGGGCGGCTTCTACTGGTACTTCGGAGATCGGGACACCCTGCTCCACGAGATGCTCGACGCCTGGGAGGAGGAGGTCACCGTCGAGGTGGTCGAGCGGGTCGAGGGCGGGGGCGGGGACGCGCGGGACCGGCTGCGGCGGCTGACCGACGTCATCCCGGAACTGACGACCGGTGTCCGCACCGACCTCGCCGTCCGCGACTGGGCCCGGCGCGACGAGACGGTGGCGGAGCGGCTGCGGCGGGTGGACACGCGGCGCATGGACTACCTGCGCGCACTGTTCTCGGAGTTCTGCCCGGACGCCGAGGAGGCGGAGGCGCGGAGCATGATCGCCTTCTCGGTGTGGCTCGGCAGCCACCTCATCGCGGCGGAGCACCCGGGCCGCGACCGCGAGGAGGTGGCGCGGCTGGTGTCGGACCGGCTGCTGGCGTAGTCCGCGGCGCCGGCAGGGCCGGACGCGGTCAGTGCCGGCCGGTCTCGACGACCTCCGCGATCTCCGCCTCCGGGCCGGCCGCCGCCGCCCGGGCCCGCAACTCCCGCAGCCGCGCCAGGACCTCCTCGGCCCGCGCCAGGTCGTCGAAGTCGAGGTCGACCAGGACCCCGCCGGGGTCCGCGACCGGTCTCATCACACGGTAGCGCCGGACCCCGGCGGCCCCGCGGCCCAGCGGGTCGCCGTCGAACGCCCGCTTCCAGGCGGCGCGGTCGCAGGCCGTGTACTCGATGCGAAGGACGTACACCGCCGGCTCCTTTCCTCGCCCCCTCCCAGTCGACCACCGGACGGCCGGAGGTGCGCGGCGGCGCCGCTCCGGGCGGGCCCGCCCGGAACGGCGGTACGGCCGGCGCCACGGGCACCGGCCCGCCCCGCGGGGACGCCGGACGCCCGCCGGCGGGTGGCCGCCCCGCGGGCGCCGCGGGCCCCGCCGGCCTCACCGCCGCGGCGTGCCCGGCGCGGTGGACGGCCGGGGGTCGGCCGCCGTGGGCAGCGCCCTGGGCGCCGGCGCCGCCGTGCGGCCGGACGCCGCCGGGGGCGGGGTGTCCAGGAGGGCGCCCTCGACGTGGCGGAAGACGGCCTCGTCGATGGCGTGCGGCCGCGGGCGGCCGTCGGCGTCGAGGCGCTGGTACTTCATCAGGTTGAGGCCGACGGCGACCTGGCGGCGCCCGTCCTCGGTGGACAGCGCCAGCGTGCCGGCGCCGAGCACCGCGCCGTCGTGCCCCCAGTACCAGCGCCCGTCGGACAGCGTCAAGGCGTAGATCCCCAGGCCGTAGCGCATGACGGCCTCCTGGCCGGGCGGCGCCTCGTACGTGGGGACGGTGGTCTTCATGGCGCGCAGCTCGGCGGGGCCGAGGATCCGGCCGGTGAGGAGCCGCCGGTAGAAGGAGTTGAGGTCGTCCACGGTGGAGACCAGGGAGCCCGCCAGGCCGCCCCAGGACATGTCGTAGACGCTGTAGTCGCGGGCCGGGTCGATCATGCCGTACATCGACTCGTACATCCCGGAGTGCGGCCCGGTCAGGTACGGCGTGCGGGGGAAGTACGTGTGGCGCAGTCCGGCCCTGCGGATGACGTTGCGGGTGATGTACTCCTCCGGCTCCTCGCCGGTGACCTCGCGGAGCAGCAGCCCGATGATGACGTAGTTGGTGTTGGAGTAGCCGTACGTGCCGCGCGGTACGCGCGAGGGGGCGGCGAGGCCGAAGCGGACGAGCTCCTCCGGCTGGAAGCGGCGGAAGCGGCCGGCGTCGAGGGCCCCGCCCGGGTCCTGCTCGATGCCGGGGAACGCGGCGGCTATGTGGTCGCCGAGGCCGCTGGTGTGGTTGAGGAGCATCCGGACCGTGATGAGGCGGCCCCGTTCGCCGGGGACCAGGTCGGGCAGGTAGCGGCCGATGGGCGCGTCGAGGTCGACGCGGCCCTCGTGGACCTGCTGCAGGACGGCGACGGAGGTGAAGGTCTTGGTGATGCTGCCGACGCGGTGCTGGAAGCCGGGCCGCACGGGGCGCCCGGTCCCGACGTCGGCGTACCCGGCGGCGCCGCGCCAGTGTGACGAGCCGTCGCGGACGGCGGAGTACGTGCCGTACATGCCGGCCCGGTGGACCGCTTCGAGGGAGGCACGCAGCGCCTCCCGGTCGAGTCCGCGGGCGTGGCGCTCGGCGACGGCCGCCGGAGGTGCCGCGGGCGCGGCCCGGACGGGCAGCGTGCCGGCGGCCAGTGACAGCAGGACGGCGCCGGAGGTGGCGGCGGCGAGGCGCAGACCGCGGCGGGCGGGACGGGACGACGGGTCCATGGATACTCCTGCGGGATCGGTACGGGGCACGGGTCGTGCCTCCGCGTCCCATCCTCACGGCGCCGCACCGGCCCGGACCTCCCTCCCCGGGAGGAGGTCGCGCACCGGCGGCCGTGACATTTGTCAGGCGGGCGGGCCGCGGTCCCGTCACACGGCGGCCCCCGGCGGGGGTTGCCCGCCGGGGGCCGCCGCGGGTGCGCCGGACCGTGCCGTCAGTGGCGGCGCAGCCTGCCGAGGAGGCCGCGGGCGCGGGTGCGCCGCCGGGGGCCCGTGGCGGCGCGCCGGACCGTGCGGACGAGCCTGCGGCCCTGCGGAGTACGGCTGAACCTCTTGATGCGCCTGATCAGTTGCGACATGACACCTCCTGTGTGCCGGTTCCGGATGCGGACGGCGTGTCACGCCGGTCCGGGCCGATCGTGTGAGGACACGTCTGCCCCGCCGGCCCGCCGCCATGTGCGCCGGTACGGGCCGGTTCCCCCGCGCCCTCGCCGTCGAGGAGGGCGCGCATGGTCCCGGCGGCCCGCACGGCGGCGTCCCCGCAGCAGTTGTTGAACAGGACGTGCACCTCGGCCGCACGGTCGGCGAGCGCACGCACGCGGGGCACCCACTCCCGCAGTTCGGCCGTCGTGTAGTCGTGGCGGAACCGGTCCTCCTTCGTCCCCGTCCCCCAGGCCGGGCTGCGGCCGTGGAACCGCACGACGGAGAGGGCGGGGGCGGTGACCGGTACGTCGGGCGTCAGCGAGCCCGCCAGGCCGCGGGCCGTGTCGACGGCGACGGCGGCCAGGTCCAGGCCGCCCAGGAGCGCCGCCGTACGCGCCCGTTCGGCCTCCCCCCACCAGCCGGGGTGGCGGAACTCGACCGCCACCCGCCATCCGGCCGTCCGTTCCCGGCACTCCTCCAGGAACCTGCGGGCGCCCGCGCCGGGGGCCGCCCACGGGGGGAACTGGAACAGCACCGCCCCCATGCGGCCCGCCCCGCGCAGCGGTTCGAGCGCCGCGCCGAAGCGTCGCCACACCTCGTCGAGGAGACCGGGGTCGGCGCCGGCGCCGCGTGCGCCGCCGTGCCGCGCGAGCGCGGGCCGCAGGTCGGCGGGGACGGCGGCGGAGCGGGTGGGATGGCCGGTGAGCAGGGAGAACGCCTTCACGTCGAAGCGGAAGCCGTCGGGGGTGCGCTCCGCCCAGAGCCGGCTGTTGCGGACGCTGGGCAGGCCGTAGTACGTGGAGTCCACCTCCACCAGCGGGAACCGGTCGGCGTAGTACCGCAGCCGGCCCTCCGCGTCCCGCCTCCCGGGCGGGTACCAGCCGCTGGAGACCAGGGCCGGGTCGGTCCACGAGCACGTGCCGGTCATGATGTCGCCCATGGGCCTGTGCCTCCCCTCCCGGGGCGTCGTGGTCCCCGCCCCGTGCGGGCGGGGAAGGGCCCCGGCCGCGTGAGCGGGCGGCCGGGGCCCTGGCCTGCGGAGTGCCGACGGGGCGTCAGTCGGTGGACAGCGCCTGCACCAGGTCGCCCACCTTCGGGTCGGGGAGCGCCCGGGCGACGTCGGCCTGGGCGACCATGCCGACGAGGTCGCGACCGTCGATGACCGGGAGCCGGCGCACCTTGTGCTCGGTCATGGTGCGCAGGATCTCGTCGGCGCCGTCGTCGGCGCCGATGGTGACCGCCTCGCCCTGGGCCAGTTCGCCGGCCTTGCACTCGGCCGGGTCCTTGCCCCGGCCGAGGACCTTCACGACGATGTCGCGGTCCGTGAGCATGCCCTTGAGCTTGTTGTCGGTCCCGCAGATGGGCAGGGCTCCCACGCCGAGTTCCGTCATCTTCTTCGCGGCCTCGAGTACGGTCTCGTCCTCGCCGATGCACTCGGCGCCCTCGGTCATGATCTCTCGTGCCGTCGTCATGGTGTGACGATCCCTTCTCCGCGTTCCGTCCTCGTGCCCGGGCCCGCCGGCCCCGTGGCCGGCGGGCGGGTATCTGACGCAACACGGGTCCCCCGCCATCCGGCCCGACTAACCCCGTCCGGGGAGATTCGCAACCCGTTCGGCCGGTCGGCATGGTTCGGTGGGGAACGGGCACACGGACGGCCCCGAGCACGGAGGACGTCCCATGGCCATGACGGAGCAGCCGGCCGGGTGGCCCGCAGGAGGCCGCCCCCCGAGAGGCGCGTGCCCTTCCTGCGCGGAGGGCGCCGGAACCCCCGGCGCCCGCCCCGCCGGGACCGCCCCGCCGACCGCCCTGGTCCTCCCGCCCTCGACGGCGGGGACGGCCTCGGCGCACGCCCTGGAGCCCGATCCGCCGGAGGCCGCGCGCGACCGGGTCAACCGCAGGTGGAACGAGATCCTGCAGGAGACCCGGGTGGCGCAGACCGGCGTCCAGATCCTCTTCGGCTTCCTGCTGAGCGTCGCGTTCACCCCCGTCTTCCGGGAACTCGCCGTGGCCGACCGGGTGATCTACGTGGTCACGGTGGTGCTGGGCGCGTCCGCGACCGCCTCCCTCATAGCGCCGGTGTCGCTGCACCGGTTCCTGTCGGGGCAGCGGATGAAGGACGAGATGGCCGACATCGCGCACCGGCTGATGATGTGCGGCATGGTGCTGCTCGCCCTGACGATCGGCTGCACCCTGCTGCTCATCCTCCACGTCGTGGTGCCCGGGCTCCTCGCCGACCTGCTGGTGGGCGCGGTGATGCTCTGGTTCGCGCTGTGCTGGTACGCACTCCCCCTGTGGCTGCGCCGCCGATCCGCCCGGCGGCTCGCGCGGCGTTCCACCCCGAGTTGAGAAAGGTGGTTCGTGTGCGAAGTGTGGGTGTCGAGGAGGAACTGCTGCTGGTCGACCGGCAGAACGGAGAGCCGCGCGCCCTGTCCGCGGCGGTCCTGGCGGCGGCCTCACGCGACCCGTTGGGCAACGAGGAGGTCTTCGAGAGCGAACTCCAGCGCCAGCAGCTGGAGTTCGCGACCAGCCCGCGGACGGACATGCGGGAGCTGGAGGAGGAGGTCCGCCGTTGGAGGGCGGAGGCGGCACGGCACGCCGAGGGCGTCGACGCGTCCGTCGCGGCCCTGGCCACGTCGCCGCTGGGTGCGAGCCCCGCCCTCGGCTCCGACAAGCGCCACCAGTGGCTGAAGGAGCACTTCGGCCTCACCGCGCTGGAGCAGTTGACGTGCGGCTGCCACGTCCACGTGTCGGTGGAGTCCGACGAGGAGGGCGTGGGCGTCCTGGACCGGATCCGCCCGTGGCTGCCCGTCCTGCTGGCGCTCAGCGCGAACTCGCCGTTCTGGCAGGGCGAGGACAGCGGGTACAGCAGTTACCGCAACCGGGTGTGGGGGCGCTGGCCCTCGGCCGGGCCCGTCGAGGTGTTCGGGTCGGCGGACCGGTACCACGAGCAGGTCGCCGACATGATCGCCAGCGGAGCGCTGCTGGACGAGGGCATGGTGTACTTCGACGCCCGCCTGTCGAAGGCGTATCCGACCGTCGAGGTCCGCGTCGCGGACGTGTGCCTGGACCCGTCGACGACGGTCCTGCTGGCCACGCTGGTCCGGGGCCTGGTGGACACGGCCGCGCGGGAGTGGCGCGACGGGATGCCGCCGCCGCGGCACGGCGTGGCCCTGCTGCGGCTGGCGGGCTGGCGGGCGGCCCGGTCGGGCCTGGAGGGCGAGCTGGTGCACCCGGAGACGATGCGCCCCGCCCCGGCGGAGGCGGTGGTGCGCGCCCTCTTCGACCACGTGCGGGACGCGCTGGAGGAGAACGGCGACACCCTGTCCGCCCAGACGGCCCTCTCCGGCCTCCTGGAGGACGGCAACGGCGCCCGCGTCCAGCGGCGGCTCTTCCACCGCACGGGCAACCTGCGGGCCGTGGTGGCCGAGTGCGTCCGCCGCACCCTGGCCTGAGACCGGTCGGGGCGGGGCCGGACGGCGTCCTCCGGTACGGGGCGCCGTCCGGCCCCGCCCCGTCGGCGGGCCCGTACGGACGACCGGCCCCGCCCCGTCGGCGGACCCGTACGGACGACCGGCCCCGCCCCGTCGGCGGACCCGTACGGACGGGCGCGGGTCGGCGCGGCGCCCGGCCCGCGACGGTCGCGAGGAGCCCCCTGGTCCGGCGGCGGACCGGGGCGCGGGTTTCAGGGGGCCGGGCGGGAGGGCGGGGGCGTCTCCTCCGCCTTGTCGTTCTCGGCCTTCATCGCGGCGGCCTCGCTCTTGAGGATCCGGGCGGACTTGCCGAGGGAGCGCGCCGCCTCGGGCAGCTTCTTGCTGCCGAAGAGGAGGACGACCACTCCGACCACGATGGCGAGGTGCCACACGCTGAGCGTTCCCATGTTCCCTACCTTCCGATCGGGCCGTGCGCCGGGGCGCCCGGGGCCGTGACCCCTCGGATCGTAACCGCCGGATCCCCGCGGCGGGCGGGAGGGCCGTCGCGGGACCGGCCGGGAACGTGCGGGCCGCGCGCCCCGGCCGGCGCGGCGGGACCGGTACGCCGGGGTCCCGCTCCCGGGAGGGGCCGCCCCTGCTGGTTGCCCGGGTAAAGTAATCGTCAAGTCGTCCGCCCGCCTCCAGACCCGGCCCAGCCACGCCCAGGGAGAGACTCCTCGTGCACGCTCCACGGATGAGCAGTACGCCACTGCCCGGCATCGGGGTCCGCTACGACCTCACGACCCGCGAGGACCGGCGCCTGTCGGTGGTCGCCCAACGCGACGGGACACGCGTGCTGAACGCCTACCGCCGGGACGATCCCGACGAATGCGCCCTGTCCGTGAGGCTGACGGCTCCCGAGTCGGAGGCGCTGATCGACGCCCTGATGCCCTCGCACCACAGCCCCAGCCTCCTGTCGACGACCGACCTCGGCCTGGTGGCCGAGCGCATCGAACTGCCCTCGACGTCGTACTGGGGCGGACGGCACCTCGGGGACACGCGGGTGCGGACCGAGACGGGCGCGTCGATCGTCGCCGTACTGCGCAGGGCCGACGCCATCCCCTCGCCGGGGCCGGAGTTCCGGCTCGCCGGCGGGGACACCCTCATCGTCATCGGCACCCGCGAAGGCGTCGACGCCGCCGCCGCGATACTCGGAAGGGAGTGATACGTGCACTCGTCCGCTGTCTTCCTGATCGAGTTCGGCGCGATCATCCTGGGCCTCGGCCTGCTGGGGCGCCTCGCCGGGCGGCTGAAGTTCTCCCCCATCCCGCTCTACCTGCTCGCCGGGCTGGCGTTCGGCACGGGCGGCCTGCTGCCGCTGGGCGCGAGCGAGGAGTTCGTGGCGATCGGCGCCGAGATCGGCGTCATCCTCCTGCTGCTGATGCTGGGTCTGGAGTACACGGCCACCGACCTCGTCACCAACCTCAGGACCCAGTACCCGGCCGGCCTGGTGGACGCGGCGCTGAACGCCCTGCCGGGCGCCGCCATGGCCCTGCTGCTGGGCTGGGGCCCGGTCGCCGCGGTCGTCCTGGCCGGCGTCACCTGGATCTCCTCGTCGGGCGTCATCGCGAAGGTCCTCGGCGACCTGGGCCGGCTCGGCAACCGGGAGACCCCGGTCGTGCTGAGCATCCTGGTCCTGGAGGACCTGGCGATGGCCGTCTACCTGCCGATCGTCACCGCCCTGCTGGCCGGTGTCGGGCTGGCCGCGGGGAGCGTCACGCTCGCCATAGCGCTCGGCGTCGCCGGCCTGGTCCTGTTCCTCGCGCTGCGCTTCGGGCGGCTGATCTCCCGCTTCGTCTCCAGCGACGACCCCGAGAAGCTGCTGCTGGTCGTCCTCGGCCTGACGCTGCTGGTGGCGGGGATCGCCCAGCAGCTCCAGGTCTCCGCCGCGGTCGGCGCGTTCCTGGTCGGCATCGCTCTGTCCGGCGAGGCCGCGGAGGGCGCGCACCACCTACTGAGCCCGCTGCGGGACCTGTTCGCCGCGGTGTTCTTCGTCTTCTTCGGCCTGCACACCGACCCCGCGAGCATCCCGCCGGTCCTCCTGCCGGCCCTCGCGCTGGCCGTGGTGACCGCCGGCACGAAGATCGCGACCGGGTACTGGGCGGCGAAGCGCGCCGGCGTCTCCGTCAGGGGCCGCTGGCGGGCCGGCGGGACGCTGGTGGCGCGCGGGGAGTTCTCCATCGTCATCGCGGGACTGGCCGTCACGGCCGGGATCGAGCCGTCGCTCGGGCCGCTGGCCACCGCGTACGTGCTGATCCTGGTCGTCCTGGGCCCGCTGACGGCCCGCTACACCGAGCCGCTCGCCGCCAGGCTGGGCGCGCGCCGGCGCCGCGCCGCGCCGGAGGCGGCGGCCGTGCCGCCGTGCGAGGAGACGCTCGACCCGGTCGAGGACGGCACGGCGGGCCGCGCCTGAACCGTCCGCTCCGGCGGCCCGCCGCGGGGCGGACCGCCGGGCCGGGCACCCGGGGCGGGGCGGTTCAGTCCCGGCCGAGCCACAGGTCGGGGCCGAACACCTCGTAGTGGACGGCCCGGGCGGGCACGCCGCGGCGCAGGAGCCCGCCGCGCACGGCGCGCATGAACGGCAGCGAGCCGCACAGGTAGGCGGTGAGGCCCTCCGGCAGGTCGAGCGCGTCCACGTCGACCAGGCCGCGGGACGCCTCCGCGTCGTCGCCCGGCTCCTCGTACCACAGGTGCATCCGACCGTCGGGCAACTCCCGGACGAGGCGGCGGTGCTCCTCCCGGTGGACGTGGTCGGCGGGCGTGCGGTCGGCGTGGACCGCGATCACCGGGCGGGCGGCCCGCTCGGCGGCGAGGTGGTGGAGCAGGGACAGCATCGGCGTGCAGCCGATGCCGGCGGACACGAGCAGCAGCGGCCCGTCGCCCTCCGGCAGTACGAGGTCGCCGAACGCCGCGGAGACGTCGAGGACGTCACCGGGGCGGACGTGCCCGTGCAGCCGCGAGGAGACCTCCCCTTCGGGTCCGGCGCCGCCGCGGACCCGCTTGACGGTGATCCGCCAGTCGGCGGCGCCGGGGGCCCGGGAGAGGCTGTACTGGCGTATCTGGCGGGCGCCGTCGGGGAGTTCGACGCGGACGCTGACGTACTGGCCCGGGCGGAAGGGGCCGGCGGGGGCGCCGTCGGCGGGGCGCAGGGTGAAGGACGCCGCGTCGGCGGTCTCCTCGGACCGGCCGACGACCTCCATCGGCCGCCAGGTCCGGCCGTCGGGGGCGCCGGCCTCCCGGTGGAGCCCGGTCTCCAGGGCGATGAGCGCGTTGGCCATCAGCCAGTAGACCTCGTCCCAGGCGGCGGCCACCTCCTCGGTGACGGCGTCGCCGAGGACGTCGGCGATGGCGGAGAAGAGGTGCCGGTGGACGAGGTGGTACTGCTCGGGGGTGACGCCGAGCGAGGCGTGCTTGTGGGCGATGCGGGCGAGCATCGCGTCGGGGCGGTCACCGGGGCGTTCGAGGAGCAGGCCGGCGAAGGCGGCGATGGAACCGGCGAGTGCCTTCCGCTGCTCGCCGTTGGCCTGGTTGCCGCGGTTGAACAGGTCCCGCAGCAGCTCGGGCCGGTCGGCGAACAGCTTCTTGTAGAACAGTTCGGCGATCTCGCCGATGGCGGCACCGACTGCGGGCAGGGTGGCGCGGACGACCGGGGCGGACTGCTCGGACAGCATGGGTGACTCCTCGAACAGGTAAAGGATCTTCGCATCCAGGGAGAGGGCGAGGGGCCTGCCCGGGTTCCGCGGGAAGAGCGCCGGAGCGGGTCACGCGGGGCGGCGGCCGACGAGGCCGACGAGGACCGGCCCGGTGGGCGGGGACACCAGATCGGCCGCGGTCAGCGGGCCGAGCGCGGCGTAGAAGGCCTCCCGCGCCTCGCGCAGCGCGGAGCGCAGCCGACACGCGGCGCGGAGCGGGCAGGGCTCCCCGCCTTCACAGGCGACGACTTCCCGGTCCCCCTCCAACTCCCTGACCAGCCAGCCGATCGACGCTCCCCGCCCGAGGGCGGTCAGCGCCAGGCCGCCGCCGCGCCCCCGGCGGGCCCTCCAGCACGCCCAGGCGCCTGAGCCGGGTGACCGCCTTCGCCATGTGGGCGGCGGGCACGCCCACCGCTTCGGCCACCTCGCGGGTGGTCGGCGCTCCGTCCCCCTCGAAGACGGCGAGCCACATGACGGCGCGCAGCGCCAGGTCGGTGAACTTCGTCAGCCTCACGTCCCGCGACGCTAGCAAACACGCATGTGATGTACGCATTCAGGGTGGGGGGCTCCGTGCGGCCGGGCGCGCGGGGCCGAGGACGACTTCCGGCCCTTTTCGCCTCCTCCGAGGACTCCTCCAACCAGCCGATTGAATGATCAAACCGGCATGTGGTTAGCATATGAGCACCGCCTAGCTCGAAAGATAAGCCTGTGACTGTCAAAGACGACTCGTTCACTAACTGGAAGAACCGCGAGGAGATCGCGGAGTCGATGATCCCGATGATCGGGAAGCTGTATCGGGAACGGGACGTCACCGTCCTGCTGCACAGCCGCTCCTTGGTGAACAAGTCGGTGGTCAGCATCCTCAAGACCCACCGATTCGCCCGGCAGATCGCCGGCGAGGAGCTGTCGGTCACCGAGACGCTCCCGTTCCTGCAGGCCCTCACCACGCTCGACCTGGGCCCCTCGCAGATCGACATCGGCATGCTCGCCGCGACGTACAGGGCCGACAGCCGCGGCCTGTCGATCGAGGAGTTCACCGCCGAGGCCGTCGCGGGCGCGACCGGTGCCGACAAGGTCGAGCGCCGCGAGCCCCGCGACGTCGTCCTGTACGGCTTCGGCCGCATAGGCCGCCTCGTCGCCCGCCTGCTCATCGAGAAGACCGGCTCGGGCAACGGACTGCGGCTGCGGGCCATCGTGGTCCGCCGCGGCGGTGACATGGACATCGTCAAGCGCGCCTCGCTGCTGCGCCGGGACTCCATCCACGGCCAGTTCCAGGGCACGATCACCGTCGACGAGGCGAACAGCACGATCGTCGCCAACGGCAACGAGATCAAGGTGATCTACGCCGGCGACCCGTCGGAGGTCGACTACACGGCGTACGGCATCAAGGACGCCATCCTCATCGACAACACCGGCAAGTGGCGCGACCGCGAGGGCCTGTCCAAGCACCTGCGCCCGGGCGTCGCCAAGGTCGTCCTGACCGCGCCGGGCAAGGGCGACGTCCCGAACATCGTCCACGGTGTGAACCACGACACCATCAAGCCGGACGAGAAGATCCTGTCCTGCGCGTCGTGCACCACCAACGCGATCGTCCCGCCGCTGAAGGCGATGGCGGACGAGTACGGCGTCCTGCGCGGCCACGTGGAGACCGTCCACTCGTTCACCAACGACCAGAACCTGCTGGACAACTACCACAAGGCCGACCGCCGCGGCCGCTCCGCGCCGCTCAACATGGTCATCACCGAGACCGGCGCCGCCTCCGCCGTCGCGAAGGCGCTGCCGGACCTCAAGGCGCCCATCACCGGCAGTTCGATCCGCGTCCCCGTCCCGGACGTCTCGATCGCGATCCTCTCCCTGCGCCTCGGCCGCGAGGCCACCCGCGAGGAGGTCCTCGACTACCTCCGCAACGTGTCGCTGACCTCGCCGCTGAAGCGCCAGATCGACTTCATCACCGCCCCCGACGCGGTGTCGAGCGACTTCATCGGCTCGCGCCACGCGTCGATCGTCGACGCCGGCGCCACCAAGGTCGACGGCGACAGCGCCATCCTCTACCTCTGGTACGACAACGAGTTCGGCTACTCCTGCCAGGTCATCCGCGTCGTCCAGCACGTCTCCGGCGTGGAGTACCCGACCTACCCGGCCCCGGCGGTCTGACCGGTCCACGACCGTCGGCCACCCGCCCGCCCGCGCCCCCCGCCCCGCCACCCGGTCCTCCGGACGGCGGGGCGGGGCCCGTCCGTCAGGCCGGGCGCCGGGCGTGGACGTACAGGTGTTCCTCCGGTTCCGCGTCCGGCCCGTGCGGGCGGTACACCGCCGTGTGGTGGTGGACGACGTCGAGCCCCGCGTCCGCCAGCAGCCGCAGGTGGTCCTCCACGGACAGGCTGCTGACCGTGACCCGGTGGCCCATCCACACGATGTCCAGACCGCGGATGTCACCGGGCACCGTGGCCAGTGCGAGCGCCCCGCCCGGCGCCACCCAGGACGCCGTCCGCGCCAGGGACCGCGCCACCTCGGGCTGATCCATGACCAGCAGCGGGAAGAAGGCGCACACCGCGTCGTACCCGTCCCCGGGCGCCTCGAAGGTCCGCACGTCGGCCTGTTCGAAACGGGCGCCGGGCACCCGCTCCCGCGCGACCCGCACCATCTCGGCCGACACGTCGATCCCGGTGACGTCGCACCCGGCCCGCACCAGCCGCTCGGCCGCGGGGCGTCCGGTGCCGCTGCCCACGTCCAGCACGCGCGCCCCGGGCGGCAGGAGGCCGACGAGCCAGTCCAGCGCGGCCAGTTGGCCCGGCACGTCGGCGAAGACCTCCTCGTAGCGCGCGCCCACCTCGTCGAAGACCTCCGCGGCGGACCCGCCGCCCTCCCGTGGTACCCGGCTCACCGCACCACCTCCCTGTCGGCCGGGCCCGCGCCGGCGCGGCGGGCCCCTGATCGGGTGGGCCAGACCGTACCGGTGCGGAGGGGCGCCCGGCCAGGGGCGCCGCGGGCGCCGAGCGGGTCCCGGCGGCCGGACGGGGCGGCACGGGGCACCCCGCGGGACGCCGGTCAGCGGCGGGGCCGCGGCCACCCGGGGGCCGGGGGGCCGGCCGGCGTCGATGTCAGTGGTGCCGTCTACCGTGGCGGGCATGATCGACGACGAGGACGTCCGCCGCATCGCCCTCTCCCTCCCCGAGACGGTGGAGAAGGAGGCGTGGAGCATGCCCACGTTCCGCGTGGCGGGGAAGATGTACGTGACGGTCCCCGACGACCGGACGTCGTTCGCCGTGCGCTGTCCCCGGCATGAGCGCACCGAGCTCATCGCGGCCGAGCCGGAGAAGTTCTGGGTCCCGCCGCACGAGGCCGGTTCGGCGTGGGTGCGGGTGCGGCTCGCCGCCCTGGAGGGCATGGACGAGCTGCGGGACATCCTGGTCGACTCCTGGCGGCAGGCGGCCCCGGACCGGCTCGCCGAACGGCACCCGGAGTTGCGTCCGGGTGGGGCGGCGGGCGGCTGAACCGCCCCGGCGGGGGCGGTGGCGGGCACTTCCGTGCGATCGGTGTCGTCCGTTCTGCTGACACGCCGTTCCGGGCTTCCTAGAGTACGGATCCACGACTTCTGCGGGGGGTCCCATGGGACGGACGGGCGGATCGAGGGTCGCGTTACTGTGCGCGTGCCTGGTGGCGGCGGGAAGTCCCTGGGCGCGCGACGCCCTGCTCGACGCCTGGGCGGGCCGGGGCGACGGCGGCATGGCGATGGTGTACCGGGCGCTGTTCGCCCAGGGCTGGGAGCCCTCGCCGGGATCCGACCCCTCCACGCGCGTCTTCGACCTGCGGGGCAACACCGCCTTCCTCGTACTGCTGGCCGGGGTCGTGCTGCTCGTGCCCCGGCTGGTGGGCCGGGCGCCCGCCGCGCGCGGGGTCCGCACCGCCGCAGCCGTCGGGACCGGCGTGCTCGTGTCCCTGGTCGGCGCGGTCGTGTCGTGGGCGGTCGTGGTCTTCACCGATCCGGCGGCCGTCCTCGTGTTCGGCCGGGACACCGGGGACGCGTTCGCCCTGTTCGCCGTCGACGGCCTCGTCTTCGGCACCCTGCTGGGCCTTCTGACCGCCGTCGTCCACGCCGGGGCGGGCACGGCCCCGAGCCCCGGACGCCGGGCGGCCCGCACCCGTGGGGGCGGCACCGCCGTCGCCGACGACGCACCGGCCGCCGGGGACGTGGCCGCACCGGTCGCGACCGGCCGCGAGCCGGGGGACGCCACACGCTACCTGTGCGCCGCCGCCTACACCGATCCGGCGTTCGCCCGGAGCGTGGTCGACGGGGTGCTCGGGGACCGGCTCGGGGCGGTCGCCGTGTCGCCCGGCGTCGACCTGGTCCCCGTGGCGCGGCACAGCCTGACGGCCCGCCGGCTGCGCCGCGAGCGGGACCGGCGGCTGACGGTGGCGTACGTCGTGATCGCCCTGTTCGGCCCGGCGTGGCTGTTGTTCGCCCGGCTGGCGCTGTCCCTCCTGGCCGCCGTGTCCACGGCCCCCGTCGCATACCCGGCCGTGCGGGGCAGGCACCTGCCGCGCCCCTCCGCGTGGCGCCTGGCGGCCGCGGGCGCCGGTCTGCTCGTGACGGGCGCGGCGGCGGGAGCGGTGCTGTCGGCCGTGCCGCTGCCGGGCGTCGTCCGCTGGCTGACCGGCGGCTACTGGTACGGCGTGCCGCCGCTGCTGGCCGTGGCGGTGGGCGTCGGGCTGGCGGTGCGGACGGTGCTCGACGAGGAGGTGGACGTCGACGCGCGGATGCGGGGTGCGTTGCGGCGCGGTGCCTTCGCCCCGGACGGGCTGCCCCGGCCGGGTGCGGTGGAGCCCTGGGCGGCCGCCAGGATCGCGGCGGTGGCCGACGCCCAGCGGGGCAACGTCCGCTGCCACAGCGGTTTCTCGCCGTTCGTCGGCTACGGCAGGCGGGAGTCGGAATGGACGCTGTCCGTGCCGCTGCTGCCCGCCGAGTCGGAGCGGGCCGTCACGGACTTCGACGCCTGGGACGTCATCGCCCGGCTGCGCCACCGGCTGGCGCAGGCGGCCGGGGGCTCCCCGCGCCCACGGGGCCCGGGGCCCGGGGCGGGGCCGAACTGACCGTGGAGGACCGGGTGTTCGTCAGCGGCAGGGAACTGGCCGGCGACGACCGGCTCCTGCCCGACCCGCTGCGCCCGCCCGTCACCCGCCTGCCGGAGGAGGCCGTGCGGCGGATCGCGCTGCGCCCGGACGGGGTGGCCCGGCACTATCTGGCCAGCCATGTGCCGCTGTGGGGCGGTGAGGTGGTGCCCAGCCACCTGCTGCACGTCGCGGTGGCGGACGGGACGCTGCACCTGCGGTGCGAGCGGTACGTGCTGGGCCCGGTGCGACGCGCCCTGCACGCGGTCGACCTGCTGCCCCCGGTGTCCCTCGCCGCGCCGGGCCGCCGCACCCTGCTGCCCGGAGCGCTGCGCCGTACGGGCGGCGCCCTGTGGCGGGCTCCGTGGGCGTGCCTGGGGGACGTCCTCGCCGAGTACCGCAGGCCGCGCCGGCTGCGCAGTGAGATGCGGGCCGCCCGCGAGGACTCCGCGTTCGACCGGGGCGCCCGGCTGAGCGTCCGCGAGGCCGTCCAGGGGCCCGAGTACTTCCATCACTTCCAGCCGGTGGACGCGCGGCACACGTTGGACGCGCTCGACCGGCACGCCCTGGCCGCGGTCCGCGGCTTCCTGGAGGAGCACGGCGTGGACACGGCCGACTTCCGCACGCAGTCGCAGACGATCCTCAACCACGGCGTCCTGCAGACGGGTGGCGTGAGCGTCGTCGGGAACCAGGCGGTCGGCACGGGCGCCCGGGCGACCACAGCGACCGCGACGGCCACCGCCGGCGGCGGAAGGCCGTCCGGCGGCGCGTCCGGACGATAGGAGGGGAACGAACATGTCCGAGCAGACCCGACGGCCTCCCCACGAGCCGTCCCCGGCCGGCAACCACGGCGTGCAGCAGTACGGCGGGCACAGCAGCGTCGTCAACCAGGCCGTCGGGCAGAACGCGCGGGCCGTGGCGGGCGACATCACCGTCCACGCCCCCGGCACGGAGCAGCGCGTCCGGGTCGACGAGCTGATCCGGCTGGTGGAGCGCCTGTTGGAGGAGCACCGGGCGGCGCTGCCGGACCAGGAGGCGCCGCGGGTGGAGCTGCGCCGGCTGCGGGAGGAACTGGACGAGGGCGGACCCGAACCGGGCGTGGTGCGGCGGGCGTTGAACCGGCTGGCGCAGTTCGCCGAACCGGCGGCGCCCGTGGCGGCGGCGGTCGCGGAGCTGACGCGGGCCGTCGGGGCGTTCTGACGCGGCTCCCTCCCCGGTCCTCCGCGGAGGACCGGGCGGAGTACCCCGTTCCCGGCCGGTCCGCGGGAGGCGCAGGCCGCAGCGGTACAACGGCGCGGCGCGACGGTACGGCACGGGGAGGGCCCACGCGCACGGCCCCGGCGACCTCGGACCTGCCGGGCCTCCGGACGGCACGACCGGCCGGACGGCTCCGTGGCACGGCCGACCCGGTGACCCCGCGCACACGACCGGTCGGCAACCCCGTGGGCACGGCACCCCGACGGCCCCGCGGCACCACCGACCCGGTGACCCCGCACGCACGGCCGGTCGGCAACCCCGTGGGCACGGTCGCCCCGAAGGCCCCGCGGCGCGGACGCCCGGCCGGGCCGCGCCGCGGGGCTCCCTCCCGCGGGCGGGTGGGACGGGGTCGTCGCGCCTCCTTCCGGGAGCGCGGGCGGGCCACCGCTCCTCACACCCCGGCGGGCGCCGCGGCGAGCACCGCCTCCCAGGTGTCCACGGCGTACCGGACGCCCATCCCGTGCGCCTCGTAGAGGCGCGGCGCACCGGACCCGTTGAGCGTGTCGACGCCCAGCCCGATCGTGTCGCGGCCGAGGACGGCGTACGTCGCGAAGGCGTGCCGCAGCAGGTGCCCGGCGACGCCCCGGCCCCGGTACTCCCGGCGGACCCCGACACGGCCGATCCACGCCGTGCTCCGCCGGTCGTTGCGCGAGTACAGCACGGCCGCGTCGTCGGTGCCGAAGGAGGCGATCCACACGAGCGACCAGTCGACGCGGTCGCCGCCGACGTCGTCGAGCCACTGCCCGTAGGTGCGCGGCACGTGGTCGAAGTGCTCGGCGAAGGTCTCCTGGATCAGGGCGTGGGCGCGCCGCCGGTCCGCCTCGTCGGCGCAGTCGCGCAGCACCAGGCCGGCGGGCGGTTCCGGGACCGACCGGTCGGCGTCGGACAGGGCCCGGGACATCACGTGGTACCGCCGCACCCGCTTCCAGCCGCGCCGGGCCAGCATGCCGAGGTCGGTGGTGGGCGTGGCGTGGAGGTGCAGGTGGACGACGGCGCGGGAGGCGCCGTTGGCCCGCGCCCGCTCGGCCGCCCGCCGCTCGGCCAGCTCGAACAGGCGCTCCCCGGCGGCCCCGTGGCCGGGCAGGACGTAGTGGTCGGCGTCCACGCGCTCGCCGCCGGACTCGTCCCACACGAGGGCGTACGCGACGAGCCGGCCGCCCTGGAAGGCGAGCCAGGAGTCCTGCCGGAGGTCCACCTCGGGGTGGGCGAGGGAGGTCTCCACCTCGTGCGGCTCGGTGTCGGGCCGACCGGTCTCGACGGTGTCGATCTCGTTGAGCAGCGCGCATATCAGCGGCGCGTCACCGGTGGTGGCCGGGCGTACGGTGAAGGTGGTCTCGGAGTGCATCAGGCCACCTTCGGCCCCGTCGGCGCCGCCCGCAAACGGTTTCCCGTGGCGGCCCCGCGGTGCGGTCCCCGCCGTCGCGGGGCCGTGCGGGCCCGCCCGTCCTCCGGCCGGGGCACGGCGTCTCAGGACGCCGTCGCGCACGCCGGGTGGCCCCAGCCGGTGTCGTTCCTCGCGATCGTCTCGCCCTTCGCGTACGGGTTTCCGCAGCGGCACCGGCCGGGGAACTTGGCCCGCACCGTGCCCCGGGAGGCGGTCGCGGCGCGGGGCCGGCGGGGGGTCCGCGGGCGTTCGCGGGTGTCGGGGGCCGGCGGTTCCGAGCCGGCGGCCGAGCCCGCGGGACGCTGGGTGACGGCCGCCCGGCCGGCGGCCGCGTCGGCGGCGGCGTTCAGGGGGTCGCCGTCGACCCGGTGGGCCGGGGTGTGGACGAACCGCACGTCCCGGCCGGTCAGCAGGGTGTCGATGGCCACGACCAGGTCCCGGTTGGCCACCGGCGAGCCGGACGCGGTCTTCCAGCCCTTGCGGCGCCAGCCCGGCAGCCAGGTCGTGACGGCCTTCATCGCGTACTGGGAGTCCATGCGCACCTCCAGCGGGACCGCCGGGTCGGTGGCCTCCAGCAGCCGCAGCAGGGCGGTCAGTTCGGCGACGTTGTTGGTGGCCCGGCCCAGCGGGCCGGCCTCCCAGGAGGCCACCCCGCCGTCCGTGCCGGCGATGACCCACGCCCAGGCCGCCGGCCCGGGATTGCCCTTGCACGCCCCGTCACACGCGGCGATGATCCGTTCCGTCATTGTCCCGATCCTGCCATGCCGCCCGCCCGGCCCGGCCGCCGCCCGCACGGCCCCCCGCGAGCCCTCCGCACCCGGGTCAGGGGGCGGCGGGCGGGGCGGGCTCCCAGGGCGGGGGCGTGCGGCCGTCCGTCCAGGCCGCGAGCGCGTCGCCGTCGACGCAGACGATGCCGAGTGCGGCGGCGTACTCGGCGGCCGGCGCGGTGAAACCGCTGGTCGTCACCACGACGGCGATCTCCGCCCCGTGGACGGCGAAGCAGGTGCCGCCGAAGCGCTGGAGGTCCTGGGAGCCCACGAGGTGGTCGGCGGCGTACTGCTTGCACTGCACGACCAGCCTCCGCCCGTCCGGGGTGGTCGCCACCACGTCGGCGCCGAGGTCGCCGGGGCCGCCGGAGACCTCGGTGCGGGTGCAGCCGTCGCGTACGCAGAGGGCTGCGACCGTGTGCTCGAAGCCCTGCGGGTCCACCTGCCCGTGGTCGACGGCGTCGCCGTCCAGCACGGGTACGGGCGCGGCGCCGCCGGCTCCGGGCGGGATGCCGAGCGGTGGGGCGGTTCCGGGTGCGCCGCCGCCCGGGGGCTCCGCCCGTCGCGTTCCCCGGGTGCCCGCGCGGCGTGCCACCGCGGCGAGGGCCGCGACGGCGAGGACCAGCGCCACCGGGCCGAAGGCCCCGTGCGGGCCGCCCCACGCCGTCCGCACCAGCAGCACCAGGCCGCCCGCGACGGCCCCGACCAGTCCCACGGCGAGTACCACGTCCCGCCACCCGGCGCCCCCGCGCCTTCCGTCCACCCGTCCCGTCACCGCCACGTACGACCCCCTCCACCGGCGCACACCACCGCCCGTCTGCCCCGCATCCCGCCCCCGAACCTCCCGCCCCCGCCCGCGGGAAGCTCCGGGCGCGGGTCGGCGGCGCCGCCCCGGCGGGGCCACCGCCGCCCGGGTGGCCGCCCGGGTGGCGGGAGGCCCGCGGAGTCGTGCGGGCCGGAGGCGCTCCGGCGGGGACCCGCGGGCCGGATGCCGTGCCCGCGGGGGATCCACCCGCGGGTCCACCCCGGACCCGCGGTGCTGCCGCGGGCGGTTCGAGGAGCCCGGTGCGGCCCGGTTCCCCGGACCCGCCGGCGACGGGACCGTCCGCGCCGCCCGCCTCCGGCAGCAGGAGCGGCACGGCGGCCGGGCCGTCAGCCCCGTACCGCCCGGTCGAACCGGGCCGCCCAGTCGCGGAGCCGGTCGACCAGTTCGGCCGGTTCGAGCACGCGGAACTCGGCCCCGAGGGAGCCCAGGGCCAGGATCGGCCAGTCCAGGGAGTCGGTGGTCATGCCGACCCGGCAGTGTTCGGCGTCCACCTCCTCGACCGTGCCCCACCGCCCGATCCGTTGCCGTACGGTCGCGGCCGGGGCGTACACCAGGGCCGTCACCCGGTACGGGCGGGGCAGGCCGCCGATCCCGGCGCGGACGAACGCGGCGGCGTCGGCGGCGGGCAGGGCGCGCGGGCGGAACGGAGTGCCGGTGCCCTCCGGGACGGTGAGCCGGTCGACCCGGAAGCTGCGCCAGTCGTGCCGGGCGAGGTCGTACGCGACCAGGTACCAGCGGTGCGCGAGGCGGACCAGCCGGTGCGGCTCGACCCACCGGTCGGTGCGGCGGCCGTCGGCGGCGGTGTAGCCGAAGCGCAGCTGTTCGCTGTCCCGGCAGGCCAGTGCGAGTGCGGTGAGCACGCCCGGGTCGACGCCCGCCCGGGCCGGGCTGCCCCAGCCGGCGGGTACGGTCATCGCGCGCAGCGCCTCGACCCGGCGGCGCAGCCGGGTGGGCATCACCTGCACCACCTTGGCCAGTACCCGTATCGAGGACTCGGCGATGCCCTCCACCGCGCCCTCCGCGGCGGTGTGCAACCCGACGGCCAGGGCGACCGCCTCGTCGTCGTCGATCACCAGCGGCGGCAGCGCGGCGCCCGCGGCGAGCTGGTAGCCGCCGTCGACGCCGCGCTGCGCCTCCACCGGGTAGCCGAGCTCGCGCAGCCGGTCGACGTCCCGGCGCAGGGTGCGGACCGAGACACCGAGCCGGTCGGCCAGTTCGGCGCCGGGCCAGTAGCGATGGGTCTGCAGGAGGGACAGCAGTCGCAGCGTCCGGGTGCCGGTGTTCGCCATGGCTCCGATCCTCCCGGAATTCAGGACGGGAACTGACCGCTATGGACCCTACCGTCGTCGTAGACCGAGGAACACGGAAACAACCGGAGGCGGAAGACCATGACCGAGACCCTGAACCCGGGCGAGTCGGCGGCCCTCACCGGCGAGCGCGCCGACCTGCTGCAGACGCTGGACCTGCACCGGGGGTTCCTGCGCTTCACCACCCAGGGCCTCACCGACGAGCAGGCCGGGTTGCGGACCACCGTCAGCGCGCTGTGCCTGGGCGGCCTGATCAAGCACGTGGCCGCGATGGAGCGGCTCTGGGTGGACTTCATCGTGGACGGCCCGTCGGTCATGCCCGACTTCACCGCCATGGCCGAGACCGACCTCGCCGAGCGGGCCGAGGAGTTCCGGTTGCTGCCCGGCGAGACGCTGGCCGGCGTGCTGGCCGATTACGCGGCGGTGGCCCGGCGGACCGACGAGCTGATCGCCGCCCTGCCCGACCTGGACGCGGCCCGGCCGCTGCCGGAGGCGCCGTGGTTCGCACCCGGCACGCGCTGGTCGGCCCGCCGGGTGCTGCTGCACGTCATCGCCGAGACCGCGCAGCACGCCGGGCACGCCGACATCATCCGCGAGTCCCTGGACGGCGCCAAGACCATGGGGTGAACGGGGCGCGCGGGAGCCGTCCACCACTCGGGGGCGGGTCCCGCACCCCCGGCGGCCGCCCACGCCGACGGGGGCCGCGCGACCGCTCCGGTGGGCCGAACCGCGGTGACCGGCCCGGTGCCGTTACCGGGCGGCGTGCTCCGCCGCCGTGGACGGACGGCGGTCCCGGCAGTTCGTCGAGGCGGCCCGCGATCAGGCTCCCGGCCCGGACGACGGCGAGGGGGCCGCCCGCCGGGCGGCCTCCCGGCCGGCCACGTACCAGGCCGAGGAGGTCGTCGCCGCCCGGCAGGTGCCGTGGGACCCGAGGACGAACCCCTGCACCGCTCCCCTGTGGGCCGCTGCCCACGTGGTCGGCGGGGGGCCGACGACGGCTTCGGCTGCTTCCGCGGCTGGTCGATCGCGCGGGGACGCGAGCCTCCGAGCGGGCGGTCGCCGGCCCCGACGCCCCGGCGGAACTGCCCGTCGTACGCGCGTCAGCGGCCGACGGAGTCGACCTCGAGCGCGAGGGGACGCTGGGCACCGTCTGGGACGCGCACCTCACGGCGGCCGGCCGGCAGCTCCCCGACCACGCGTTCACCATCCGGTGTCCGAAGCTGGACCCGACCCGGGACCTCGACTTCGACGACCGCGGCGAAACGGCCCGCCGGCTGCCCGGCTCGGCGGCCCTCCACCCGGCGTAGGCAGAAGCCCGCGGTCACAGGGCGAGGTCGGCCGTGGGGAGGGCGGCTCCCGGCCCTCACCGCCCGTCACGCCCTCGGGGCGTGAACACGTCTCCGGCGACGGACCCGCGGCGCCGCGGCATGCGGCCCCCCGGCCCCGAGGCCGGGGGGCGGCCCACCGCCGCGGGGCCGTCGGGCCCGCCCCGCGGCGCGGTTCCGGACCCGGCGGCGGGCGCGGTGTACCGGACGGCGGGAAGGCGGGTCCCGGCGTTCGGCGCCGTCCGGCGTCAGCGGCCCCTGCGCACCCGGGCCGCCGCGCGGGCCTCCGCCGTCCTGCGGGCCTCGGCGGTCCTGCGGGACTCCTTCGCGGGGCAGCCCGGGCGGGTGCCGAGGCCGCGGAAGGGGGCGTTGCCGGCTGCGGTCCCCGTCCCGGCGGGCGGGCGCTTCGCCCCGGTGACGGCGGTCAGCCCCTCCTCGCCGGAACGCACCCGGGTGACGGCCGGCCGGATCCCGGCGTCGGCGATCATCCGGTTCACGTCGCGCCGCTGGCCGGGGGTGACCAGGGTGACCACCTTCCCGGACCCGCCCGCGCGCCCCGTGCGCCCGCCGCGGTGCAGGTAGTCCTTGGCGTCGGCCGGCGGGTCGACGTTGACGACGAGGTCGAGCGCGTCGACGTGGACGCCCCGCGCCGCCACGTCGGTGGCCACCAGCACCGTGGTCGCGCCCTCCTTGAACCGGGCGAGCGCGTGGGCGCGCTGCGGCTGCGACTTGCCGCTGTGCAGGGCGGCGGCCGACACGCCGCAGGCCCGCAGGTGGCGGGTGAACCGGTCCACGCCCGCCCTGGTGTCCAGGAACATCAGCACCCTGCCGTCCCGCGCGGCGATCTCGGTCGCGGTCGCGTACTTGTCGGCGGCGTGGACGTTCAGCACGTGGTGCTCCACCGCGGCCGCCGGGCCCGCCTCCCGGTCCACCGAGACGGACAGCGGGTCGTGCAGCCAGTCCCGCACCAGCCCGTCGACGGCGCCGTCGAGCGTGGCCGAGAACAGCAGCCGCTGCCCGTCGGGGCGGACCCGGCCCAGGACCTCCGAGACCTGCGGCAGGAATCCCAGGTCGCACATCCGGTCCGCCTCGTCCAGCACGGTGATCCGCACCCGGTCCAGGTGGCAGTCCCGACGCGACACGAGGTCGGTCAGCCGGCCCGGCGTCGCGACGACCACGTCGGCGCCGGCCCGCAGCGACGCGGCCTGCCGGCCGACCGGCAGACCGCCGACCACCGTCGCCAGCCGTACGCCCAGTACCCGCGCGTACGGCTCCAGCGCCTCGGTCACCTGCTGCGCGAGTTCCCGGGTCGGCACCAGCACCAGGGCGAGCGGCCGCTTCGGCTCCGCCCGCGCACCGGCCGTCCGGACGAGCAGCGCGAGTCCGAAGGCGAGCGTCTTGCCGGAGCCGGTCCGCGCGCGGCCGAGGACGTCGCGCCCGGCCAGCGCGCCGGGCAGGGCCGCCGCCTGGATCGGGAAGGGCTCCCTCACCCCGAGCTCGGCCATCCTGTGCGTCAGCTCCGGCGGCAGCCCGAGCGCCTCGAAGGTCTCGGCCGGGGGGCGGCCCGGGGGCGCCGCTGCCGGCGCCGGGGGCTGGCCGAGCGGCGCTCCCGCCCGCCGCGGGCCGCTCGCGCGGGAGGGTACGGGGGCCGGCGGCTTCGCGTTCATGGGGAACCCTTCTCGGTCTGGCGCCCGGAACGCGCCGGGGCCCGTACCGATCGGTACGGGCCCCGGCGGTGTCGAAGCGCGCCCCCATGCTACCAGCGGCTCCCGGGCGTCCGGCCGGTCCCGGCGGGCGCCCGGCAGTGTCCGCCGGGACCCGTCGGAGCGGACAGGGCGTGCACGCGGCCCCGGCCCCGTACACGCCCGTCCCTCCTCCCTCCCCGGCGGATCCGCGACGAGCCGTCCACCGCGGCGTGCTCGCCGGTGCCCCGGCCGCCGGGCCTCGGTCGCCGGGCCGTCCGGGCAGCGCCGAAGGACCCGCGGGAGGGTGCGCGCGGCGCGGGGCGCCGGCGGACGGTCAGTCGTGCGGCACGACCGCGACGGGCGCCAGGCAGTGGTGCAGGACGCCGTGGGTGACGGCCCCGATGTGGGCGCCGATCCGCCCGCGCCGGTTCCTGCGGCCCACCACGACCAGCCGGGCGTCGTGCGAGGCCTCCACGAGGTCCTGCGCCGGCCGGCCCCGGCGGCACTCGGGGACGGCGGGGACGTCCGGGTACTTCTCCCTCCAGGGGGCCAGCGCCTCGTCGAGCGCCCGGCGAGAGTCCCGCGCGACCTCCTCCGTGAACAGCGGCAGGGCGCCGCCCATGTCGGGTCCGTAGGCCGTCGGAACGGCCCAGCTGTGCAGGACCCGCAGTCCGCAGCCGTACCGGTCGGCCGCGGCGAAGCCGAAGGCGAGCACCTCGCCGGCCGGCCGGGAGACGTCCAGGCCGACCACGACCTCCCCGGCCGGGCCGTCCGCCCCGGGCTCCGGGTGGTCGTGCGGGCGGACGAGGACGACGGGGCGCCGCGCGCGGGCGACGACGGCCAGCGAGACGGACCCGGCCAGGAAACCGGCCAGGGTGCCCAGGCCCCGGGAGCCCAGCACCAGCGGTTCCGACTCGTCGCCGGCGGTGCCCAGCACCTCGACCGGGTCGCCGCAGACCCATTCCGGCTCGACGGCGAGGTCCGGGTGGCGCCGGCGCAGCCGCCTCTCCGCCGTACCGAGCGTCCGCTCGCCCCAGCCACGTGCCGTCGCCGGGTCGACGAAACGCGTGCGCGGGTCGTCGTCGCCGTTCCACACCTGGAGCAGTCGCAGCGGCACCGCGCGGCGCAGCGCCTCCTCGGCGGCCCAGTCGACGGCGGCGAGGCTCTCGCGGGATCCGTCGAGGCCGGCGGTGACGGTCTGGGACATGGCGGGGCTCCTCGGGAGACGGGGACGGGGTTCGCCTCCCACAGTGCCCGGCCGGTACGGCGCGCGCAGGGGGCCACAGGTCCCTGCCGGGGGGACGGGCGGCCCGCGCGGCGCACGGGACCGCCTCGCGGCCGAACGGCCGGGAAACGGGGCCGACCGGCCCTCGGCGGGTGCCCCGGGGACCGCCCATGCTGGAGGGGAGGAGAGAGGCGGCCGGAGCGGCCGTCCCCGTCGAACCGTACGGAGGCACCCCCATGACCCGCGCCATCACCGTAGGAGTGGACGGATCCGCGGAGAGCCTGGCCGCGGCCGACTGGGCGGCGGGCGAGGCCGCACTGCGCGGGCTGCCGCTGCGCATCGTGCACGCCTGGCTCTGGCAGCCGCTGGACGTGCCCCTGGTGCAGGAGAGGGAGACGCGGTCCCGCTCGGCCGAGGCCGTGGCGCAGGAGGCCCGGACGCGCGTCGCCGGCGAGTACCCGGACCTCCCCCTCACCTCCGAGGTGGTGCAGGACACGGCGGTCGCCGCCCTGCTGGCGGAGGCCGAGGGCGCGGAGATGCTGGTGCTCGGTTCGCGAGGGTACGGGGCGCTCGCCGGCTTCCTCCTCGGCTCGTACGGGCAGCAGGTGATCGCCGCCGCGACCCGGCCGGTGGTGTCGGTGCGCGACCGGGACGGCCGGGCGCCGGGCGGCGAGGTCGTCGTGGGCCAGCAGGGCACTGTGGAGGAGAGCGACGCGGTGCTCGGCTTCGCCTTCGAGGCGGCCGCCGCGCGCGGCGCGGCCGTGCGGGCGGTACGGGCCTGGACCCTGCCGGCGCTCTACGCCTACAGCCCCGGCTCGGCGTACCTCGCCACCGCGGCGGGAGGGCTGGAGCCGTTCGAGAGGAAGGCGCTGCACGAGGCGCTCGCGCCGTGGCGCGAGCGGTTTCCCGAGGTGCCGGTGGTCGAGCACGTCGAGGCCGGCAGTGCGGGACAGGTGCTGCTGTCGGCCCTGTCGGACGCCCGGCTGCTCGTGGTCGGCCGCAGGGCGCGGCGGGGACCCGTGGGCACCCGTATCGGGTCGGTCGCCCACGCCGCGCTGCACCACGCGGACTGCCCCGTCGCGGTCGTGCCGCACGACTGACGCGCGGCGCGGACCGGACGGGCCGCACCCGGCACGGGCCGGGCCCCGTGCGCGGTGGACCCGCGGGAACGGGCGGAGCCCGGCGGGGCGGGGACGGCCGGGGAGCGGAAGCGGCTCGGGGACGCGGCCGACCCGAGGGCCGGGGACACCCCGAGCGGACGGGCCCGGGGTCCGCCCCCGGACCCGGCCCGGGGTCCGCCCCCGGGGCGCCGAGCCCGTAAGGGGGCGGCCTCCCGTCAGGGGACAGCGCTCCCGTACGGGGTGCGGGCCCGTACGGCACCGGCGCCCGATACCGGATGCGGCGCGGCCCCGTACGGGACGCGGACGGACCGCGACCGTCGGGGGGCGCGACGGCCGCCGGAAGGGCACCCCCTCGTGGGACGGACCGGCGGCGGCCGTCAGAGAGCACGACATCCGCCGGAAGGGCACCCCGCAGGGGGCGGATGGACGGCAGCCGTCACAGGGGCCGCGTCGACCGCCGGGGGGACGTCCCGTACGGGGTGCGGACGGCGCGACGGCCGGCAGGGGCCGCTTCGGCCGTCGCCGGAACGTCCCGTGCGGGACCTGGACGGACGGCGGCTCCCGTCCGATCTCCTCGGGGACGCCGTACGGGAGCCGCCGCACCGGTGCGGGCCCGTCTGTCGACGCGTACGCGCCGGCCCCGCTCAGCCGCGCGGGCCGCCCCGGTCGTCCCGGGCGGCCAGGGCCCGGGTGGCGATGACGGCGGCCTGTACGCGGCGCTCCACGCCCAGCTTGGCCAGCAGCCGGGAGATGTTGTTCTTCACCGTCTTCTCCGCCAGGTAGAGCCGCCTGCCGATCTCCCGGTTGGTCAGCCCCTCCCCCACCAGGGCGAGGATCTCCCGCTCCCGCTCCGTCAGGCCGGGCAGGCCCTGCGGCTCCTCCCGCCGGGGAGCCTCGCCGCGCAGCCGGGCCATCACCCGCGCCGTGGCGCCGGGGTCCAGCATGGACCGGCCGGAGGCGACCGTGCGCACGGCGTTGACCAGGTCGGTCCCGGTGATCTGCTTGAGCACGTAGCCGGAAGCGCCGGCCATGATCGCGTCGAGCAGGGCCTCCTCGTCGTCGAACGAGGTCAGCATCAGGCACGCCAGGTCGGGCATGCGGGAGCGCAGCTCCCGGCACACGCTCACGCCGTCCCCGTCCGGCAGGCGCACGTCGAGGACGGCGACCCGGGGGCGCAGGGCGGGGATCCGCACGAGCGCCTGCTCGGCCGTGCCGGCCTCGCCCACCACGGTCAGGTCGGGTTCGGCGTCCAGCAGGTCGTGCACGCCGCGGCGCACCACCTCGTGGTCGTCGAGGAGGAAGACCCCGATCGGTTCCTTTCCCGTGAGGCCGCCGCTGCCGTCCGTCATCGCACACTCCGTGTTCGCCGTGTTCTCCGCCGCAGGCGGATCCGCCTGCATCGTGCCGTGCGGGCGCTTCCCCGACCAGGGCCGGACGGCCCTCGCCGGCCGTCGCGCCGCGGCATGCCGGTGCCCGGCGCGGCGGGCGCCATGCGGTCGGTGTGGCCTGGGACCCGCGGGCGGGGGAAACGCCGCGCGGCGCCCGGCCCCCGCGCCCGCGCGGCGCAGGGCCCCGTCGGGGAGGGACCTTCGGCCCTGCCGGCGGGGCCCGCCGGACCTACCGCCCCCCGGCGTTCCGCGGTGGACTTCACCCGCCGGCACGGCCGGGGCCGACCACCCCGGGCACCCTCGTACGGAGAAAGGCCGCCGTCATGACGACGCCTCCGATCAGCCTGACCGCGACCGCCCTGGGCCCGGGGACGGTGGCCGTCGCCCTGGCCGGGGAACTCGACCTCCACGCCGCCGAGCGCATCGAGCCGGCGTTGGCCCGCCTCACCGGCGACGCGGAGCGCGAACTGCTGCTCGACCTCGCCGATGTCACCTTCTGCGACAGCTCCGGCGTCGCCCTCCTGCTCCGCGTGCACCGGCGCTGCGCGGCGGCCGGGGCGCGCATGAGGCTGTGCCGCGTCCAGCCGCTCCCCGCCCGCGTGTTCCGCGCCCTGGGCGTGGACCGTGCCGTGCCGTACTCGTTCGCCTGACCGCCGCGGGCCGGATTCCGGCCATGGCTCACAGGTCCGTTCGGCCCTACCGCGGCGGTGGGCGCCGGGGGACGCTGGCGGGGCACCGGGCGGCCCGGGACCCGGGCCGGAATGGAGCGGAAGGTGGGCGTGATGAAGGACCGGACCACGCACGGGGCGGCGGACGGCCGCCGTGAGGCGGTGGCGCCCCGCCGTACGGCACGCTTCGGCCGTGCGGAGGCCCTGCGGCTGCTCGGCACCGTCTCGCTGGGGCGCATCGTCTTCACGCAGCAGGCCCTGCCCGCCGTCCGCCCGGTCAACCACCTCATAGACGGGGAGGACGTCATCGTCCAACTGCACGACGGTGCGACGCTCGCGTCCCTCGTGACGCCCGCGAACACGGCGGGTGTCGTCGTGGCCTACGAGGCGGACGCCATCGATCCCGAGACCCACACCGGCTGGAGCGTGATGGTCACCGGTTACGCCCACCGGGTCACCGACGAACGTGAACTCGCGCGCTTCACCGCCCGCCTGCGCCCCTGGACGGAACATCCGGCGGTGAACGCCGCGCTGCGCATCCGGCCGGACCTGGTGACGGGCCTGCGGCTCACCGCGTAGTGGCCGGCGGGCGCCCGGTCCCCGGGCCCACGCCGCGTCGGGAGCCCCTCCCACCGCGGTCGCCCGGGCGCCCCGGTGCCGGTGGCGCGGGAGGCCCGGGCACGCGCCCCGACGCGGTCCGACCGCGCCGTTCCCCGAACCGGGCACCCCGCCTCCCGGGCCGGGCGCCGGGGCGGCGCCGCCCGCGGTCACCCGTCGCGGCCGGGGGCGAGCGGCGCCCGCCACACGAGCCGGCTGCCGCCCCCGTCCGGGCGCTCGATGCTCAGGGTTCCGCCCACGTCGCGGGCCCGCTCCTCGAGGTTGCCCAGGCCGCTGCGCCTGCCGTCGGCGGGGATCCCCCTGCCGTCGTCCGTCACGGTGAGGACGACCTCGTCGAAGGTGGCCTGCAGGGCGACCTCGACCCGGGTGGCGTGCGCGTGGCGGGCGGCGTTGCTCAGGGCCTCCGTGAGGGCCGCCATGACGTGATCGGCCACCTGCGGCGGTACGTCCGTGTCGAGCAAGCCCTCCATGCTCAGGCGGGGCGGGAACCCGAGCATCGCCGCCGTCTCGCCCACCGTGCGGGCCGCCCGCGCCCGCAGGCTCGGCCCCGTCTCCTCCTCCCGGGCGCGCAGGCCGAAGATCGTGGAGCGGATGATCTTGATGGTCTCGTCGAGGTCCCCCACGGCGCGGGACACGCGTTCGGCGGCGCCCTCGTGCCGGACGAGCCGGGCGGCGCTCTGCAGGGTCATGCCGGTCGCGAAGAGCCGCTGGATGGCGAGGTCGTGCAGGTCCCTGGCGATGCGGTCGCGGTCCTCCAGGAGCGCGAGCTGCTCGGCGTCGCTGCGGCGCTCGGCCAGCTCCAGGGCGAGGGCGGCCTGCCCGGCGAAGGCCAGGAGCGGTTCCAGCTCCCCCTCGGTGAAGACGGCCTCGCCCTGCTGCCGGGCCAGCAGCAGGACGCCCCGGGTGTCCTTGGCGGCGGTGCCCAGGGGGACGGCGACCGCCGGGCCCAGGCCGTCGAAGCGGCGGGGGCCGGCGGTGTAGCGGTCGTCCTGCCCGAGGCCGGCCGTCGTCACCGGCGCACCCGCCTGGTAGGCGCCGCCGGACAGGGTGCCCTCGACCGGGACCACCAGGCCGCAGCGGGTGTCGTCGTCCGCGCCGGTGGCCAGCTCGACGACGAGGTCGTCCGTCCCGGCGACGGGTACGGAGACGTCGGCGAGCGCCGCCCCGGTGATCTCCCGGGCGCGGCGGGCGATGAGCTCCAGGACCTCCAGGCGCGGGCTGCCGGAGAGGAGGCTGTGGGTGATCTCCGCGTTCGCCTGCAGCCACCGCTGCTGGCGCTGCGACGCCTCGTACAGCCGCGCGTTGTCGATGGCGACGCCGGCGGCGACGGACAGGGTGGAGATCACCGACTCGTCCTCGGCGTCGAACTCCTGCTCGCCGCGCTTGTCGGTCAGGTAGAGGTTGCCGAAAACCTCGTCGCGCACCCGGATGGGGACGCCCAGGAACGTGCGCATCGGCGGGTGGTGGGCGGGGAAGCCGTACGAGGCCCGGTGCGCGCCGAGGTCGGTGAGCCGCAGCGGCTCGGGGTTGTGGATGAGCTCGCCCAGGAGGCCGTGCCCGGCGGGCAGGGGGCCGATCCTGGCGATCTCCTCCTCCGCCAGCCCGACGGTGAGGAACTGCGAGAGGGTCCGCCCGTCGGGGCCGATCACGCCCAGGGCCGCGTACTCCGCGTCGACCAGGAACGCGGCGGCCTCGACGATCCGCCGCAGCACCTGGGAGAGGTCCAGCTCGCGGCCCACCGAGACGACGGCCTCCAGGAGGCTGTGCACGCGGTCCCGGGTGCCTCGGACCGCGTTGATGCGCGACTCGAGTTCCTCCAGCAGCTCGTCGAGCCGCATCTGAGGCATCCGCGACAGCGGCTCCCCCACGCCCACGTGGTACTCCTCCGTCGATCACCTGCTCTACTCCCCCAGCCTATCGGCCGGTTGGGCGGCCCGGTGATCGGGCGGGGGCGCCCTCCCCTCCCGGCCAGGACGTCCTCCGGCGTCCCTCCAAGACCCTCCGCGGCCTGTCCGAACGTGTGGGCCCGCGGCCGCCGCTCCGCCCCGCCGAGGCGCCCCTGCCGGTCCGCGCGCTCCCCGGTACGGGGCGAGGACCCCTGTGCCCGCCACCGGCCGGACCGCCGCACCCCGCGCGTACGGACGCCTCCGCCGGACCGCCCGTCCGGTGCGGGCCGCGGCGCGCGGGCCGCGTGCCCCGGCCGGGGCCGGACGGGTGTGCCCGGGGCTCTCGTGCCGCCGCGGACGCCGTTCGGTCCGGCCGGTGGCGGCCGGACGGCCCGCCGCACGGATCCGGCCGGTTGTCACCCACGGCGGCGCCGGGTCGCGCCGGCGCCGCGGTGGGGAGGGCGGGTCCGGCGGGGCGCGTGCGGCACCGCCCCTACCGGCGGCCGCGCACCGCCGCGGCGTTCCCGCCCCGCCGCGCGCGCACGGCGAGGGCCGCCGCCCGGCCGAGGCCGCCGAGCGCGACGGCGGCGAGCCCGGCCTCGGGCAGGACGCCCGCGCGGGTCGCCGGGGTGAGCGAGGAGCGCAGCGGCACCTCCGCGACCAGGGCGTCCGGGGTGAACGGCCTCGACTCCCGGACGATCCGCCCGTCCGGGAGGATGATCGCGCTGACGCCGCTGGTGACCGGCACGACGACGGTGCGGCTGTGCTCGACGGCCCGCACGCGGTCCATGGCGAGCTGCTGGTAGGTCATCTCGCTGCGCCCGAAGGTGGCGTTGTTGCTGGGCACGGAGATCAGCCGGGCCCCGTGCGCGACGGTGTCGCGGACCTCCCGGTCGAACGCCGCCTCGTAGCAGGTCGCCAGGCCGACGCGGGTTCCGGCCAGGTCGAAGACGCCGACGGCGTCGCCGGGCCCGAAGTCCCGGCTGACCCGGTCGGCGTCCTTGTCGAAGAGCCGCACGACGGACCGCATCGGGATGTACTCGCCGAACGGCTGGAGGTGCCGCTTGTCGTACGTGGCGACGGGGCCCCGGTCCGGCTCCCACTGCACGAGCGTGTTGCGCAGGGGGCCGGTCTCCGGGGTGAGGACGGTGCCCACGACCGTCGGGACGCCGACGGCGCGGACGGCGCGGTCGATGACGGCGCGTGCGTCGGGGTTGCGGTACGGGTCGAGGTCGGAGGAGTTCTCCGGCCACAGGACGAAGTCGGGCTTCGGTGCCCGGCCCGCGGCGACGTCGGCGGCGAGTCGCTCGGTGCGGCGCGCGTGGTTGTCGAGGACGGCTCGGCGCTGGGCGTTGAAGTCCAGGCCGAGGCGCGGCACGTTGCCCTGGATCGCGGCGACCGTGGCGGTGCCGTCCTCGGCGTCGGTGGAGACCAGCGGCAGGGCGGCGGCCGCACCGGCGACGGGTGCCAGGACGGAGAGGACGGCGGCGGCGAGCGGCCCGCGCCGCGGGGTGCCGGTCGCGCGGCGCGCCGGGCCGAGCCGCACCGCCTCGTACAGACCGAAGCCGCACAGGACGACGGCGAAGCCGAGGACGGGGGTGCCGCCCACGGCGGCCAGCGGCAGGAACACCCCGTCCGCCTGCCCGAAGGCGACCTTGCCCCAGGGGAAGCCGCCGAACGGGACCCGCGCGCGCACCGCCTCGCCGAGGACCCACACGGCGGCGGCGAACAGCGGCCAGGCGGGCAGCCGCGACACGGCGGCGACGCCGAGGCAGGCGGCGGCGACGAAGAGCGACTCGAGGGCGGCCAGCGCCAGCCACGGCACCGGGCCGACCTCCTCCCCGGTCCACACCAGCAGCGGCAGCAGGAACCCGAGGCCGGTGAGGAGGCCGAGGCCGAAGCCGGCCCGCGGGCGGCGTCCGCGCAGCGCCCAGCCGAGCAGGGCGAACGCGGGGAGCGCGAGCCACCACAGGGGGCGGGGCGGGAAGCTCAGGTAGAGGACGGCCCCGGAGAGCGCGGCCGCGGCGGGCCTCGCCGCCCGGTGGAGCGCCCGCCGTCCGCGCGCCCCCTCCGGTCCGGCGGGTCCGGGTACGGCGAGGGGGGTCATGGTGGCGCTCACCAGGCGGAGTCTACGGCGTGTCGCGGCCGGGCGGAGAGCCGGACCGCTCCGCCCCCGGCGCACGCGCGGGGCGGCCGACCGCGCGGGTCCGCCGCCCCGGGCCGGACGCCGGCCCGGGGTCCGGCCGCGGGGAGGGCGGCCGTCCGGCGCGCCGCGTCAGCAGGCGGCGACGGAGCCGTGCAGCAGCCTGCCCTCCGGGTAGGCGAGGGCGGCGGCGGGGAGGGGGGACGGGCGGCCGCCGAGGAGCACGGTCAGGTCGGCGTCCGCCGCCGGGGGGCGTCCGGCAGGGGGTCGCGCCGATGCGGCGCAGCGCCTGGGCGGCGACGGCGTCCGCGGAGCCGTAGAGCGAGACGTCCCGGCCGGTGGCGGTCCGCAGGGCCTCGCGGATGCGCTCCCCGACCAGTTCGTAGTGGGTGCAGCCGAGGACGACGGCCGCCACGGCGGGCGGGGTGAGCGCGGCGGCGGTGGCGATCGCGGCGCCGATCCGCTCCTCGTCGGTCTCCTGCACGGCGTCCGCGAGGCCGGGGCAGGGCACCTCGGTGACGTCCGTCCCGGCCGCGAACTCGGCGATCAGCCGCCGCTGGTAGGCGCTGCCGGTGGTGGCGGGCGTCGCCCAGATGGCGAGGGGGCCGCCTCCCGCGGCGGCCGGCTTGATCGCCGGTACGGTGCCGACGACGGGGATGTCCGGCTCCAGTTCGGCGCGCAGCGCGGGCAGGGCGTGGACGGAGGCCGTGTTGCAGGCGACGACGAGCGCGTCGGGCGCGTACGCGGCGGCGGCGCGGGCCACGGCCAGCGCGCGCGTCGTCAGGTCGTCCGGCGTGCGGGGCCCCCAGGGCACGCCGTCGGGGTCGGAGGAGAGCACGAGTCGGGCGTCCGGCCGCAGCCGGCGCACCGCGGCGGCCGCCGCCAGCAGGCCGATTCCGGAGTCCATGAGCGCGATCTTCACCCGGTCACCCTAGCCGACCGCCCTCCTCCCGGCCCGTTGTGGTGCAGACTGCCGTGAATGAGCGTGATCGCGTGGATCGCCCTGGTCTCCTGCGCCGCGTGGGCGTGGCTGCTGCTGGGGCACGGCATGTTCTGGCGCACCGGCCGGCGGCTGCCGCGGGGCTGCGCGGAACCGGCGCGGTGGCCCTCCGTCGCGATCGTGGTCCCGGCGCGGGACGAGGCGGAGGTCCTGCCGGCGAGCCTGCCGTCGCTGCTGGGCCAGGACTACCCGGGCCGGGCGGAAGTCGTCCTCGTCGACGACGGCAGCGGGGACGGCACCGGGGACCTGGCCCGCGTGCTGGCCGGGCGGGCCGGCGGCCTGCCGCTGACGGTCGTGTCGCCGGGGCCGCCGGAGCCCGGGTGGACGGGCAAGCTGTGGGCGGTGCGGCACGGCGTCGGGGTGGTCCGCGCGCGGGCGGGGGGCGCCCCGGAGTTCCTGCTCCTCACGGACGCCGACATCGCGCACGCCCCGGACGGCCTGCGCCGGCTGGTGGCCGCGGCGGTCTCGCACCGCCTGGACCTCGTGTCGCAGATGGCGCGGCTGCGGGTGGCCGGCGTGTGGGAGCGGCTTCTCGTGCCGGCCTTCGTCTACTTCTTCTGCCAGCTGTACCCGTTCCGCCGGGTCAACCGGGACGGCTCGCGGACGGCGGCCGCGGCGGGCGGATGCGTGCTCCTGCGCACGGAGGCGGCCGGGCGGGCCGGGGTGCCGGACGCGGTCCGGGGTGCGGTGATCGACGACGTGGCCCTGGCGCGGGCGGTGCGCCGCGCGGGCGGGCGGCTCTGGCTGGGGCTCGCGGGGCACGCCGAGAGCGTGCGGCCCTATCCGCGCCTCGCGGACCTCTGGCGGATGGTGGCGCGCAGCGCGTACGCCCAGCTCCGGTACAGCGGTGCGCTGCTGGCCGTGGCGGTGGCGGGACTGGCGCTGGTGTACCTGGCGCCGCCGCTGTGCCTGGCGGCCGGGGCGGGCGGCGGGGACGCGGCGGCGGCCTGGGCGGGGGGCGTGGCGTGGGCGGTGATGGCGGGCACGTACGCGCCGATGCTGCGCTACTACCGGCAGCCGGCGTGGCTCGCCGTGCTCCTGCCGCTGACGGCCGCCCTGTACCTGCTGATGACGGTCGACTCGGCGGTCCGGCACCACCGGGGGCGGGGGCGTCCTGGAAGGGCCGCACGTACCCCGCTCCGCGGGCGGCGGACCGGTGACGGACGCGGTCACCTGCGGCCGGGCGTCCACTCCATGCCCCAGCCGTACGCGCGGTCCACGGTCCGCTGGGGGCTGACCCCGCGTGCGGGGACCAGGTAGCGCGCCTCGCGCCGGACGACGAGGTCGTCGCCCTCGCGGGTGATCAGGGCGAGGGCGCAGACCGTGGAGGGGACGGTGCACTCGTCGAGGGAGAACTCGACGGGTGCGCCGCGGAGCGGGGTGAGCGTGACGGTGGCGTGCAGGCCGGCGAAGCTGCGGGCGCCCTCGTAGAGGGTGACGAAGACGAGGATGCGGCGGAAGGCGTCCCTGTGGTCGAGGTTGACGGTGAGGTTCTCGCCGGTGGCCACGGCGCCCGTGCGGTCGTCCCCGTCGAGGTGGATGTAGGGCGGGTGGTGCAGGGCGCCGAAGGTGCCGCCGAGCGCCTGGACGACGCCCTTCCTCCCGTCCGTGAGCTCGAAGAGGGCGCACAGGTCGAGGTCGGGACCCGGGCCGCCGTGCCCGGCGCCCCGGCCCCGCGCCCGCCCGCGGACGTCCCAGTCGAGGTGGACGCGCAGGGCGCCGGAGGTCCCGCCCTGCTCGGTGAGCGACACGGACGGGGCGTCCTCCGTCAGGGTCGCCTTCGTCAGCCGCACCGGCGCGGGGACGGGGGCCGGGGCCGGTACCGGCGCGGGGACGGGCGGGGGCGCGGGCGCGGCGGCCCGCGCGGAGGACGCCCCCGGCACCCGGGCGGAGAGGGGCTCCGGGCGCGCCGGGGGTCCCGGCCGCTGCGGCTCGTCGACCGTGACGCCGAAGTCCGTGGCCAGTCCCTCCAGCCCGGTGTCGTACCCCTGCCCCACCGCACGGAACCTCCAGGCGCCCCGACGCCGGTACAACTCGCCCACGACGAGGGCGCTCTCCACCGTCGCGTCCCGGCTGTCGAACCGGGCGACCTCCGCGCCGTCCGCCGCGTCCAGCACCCTGACGTACAGCCCCGGCACCCGGCGGAACGTGCCGCCGTCCGCCGACGCGGCCAGGACGACGCGCTCCACCGCGGCCTCCACGCGCGGGAGGTCCACCGTGAGCGTGTCCGTCACGGCCGCGCCCGAGGCCCGCTTCCCGTCGTGGCGCACCGACCCCGAGGGGTGCGCCGCCTGGTTGTAGAAGACGAAGTCCGCGTCGGAGCGGACCCTCCCCGAGACGAGCAGGAGGGCCGACGCGTCGACGTCCGGCACCTCCGGGCCCGAACGCCAGCCCAATTCGACGCGAAGACTTCGGGTCGGTACTGGAACATTGGCTCCTTTAAGCATGGACATGAAGCCCCCTTCGCGCTCCGGCCCCCGGCGGCCCGGCGGGCGGCCACACCGGTCCCGCCGGTTCGACCGCAGTGGTGCGACCCGCCGGTAACCCCCTGCCATCTCGGCTTTTGCGCGATCATCGCTCATCGCGGCGACCGATTTCCCCGTGTTCGCCACATTGACGTTCGACGGCCGCGGAAGATGCGCCAAACAACCCGCCTACCAGCCTTCCACCCGGCACACCGTGGGCTTAACTTAGGGCCATGACCTCCCCTCGTGCCTCCTACGGCGGTGCGTACCCCTACGCGCCGTCGTTCCCGGACACCCCGATCTACGACTCCCTGGTCGCGGAGCGGGGCACGCCTCAGATCGCCCCGATCCGAGTGCCCGCCGCGTACGACACCGGCAGCTCGTACCTGCCGGCGCTGCCCGCGGCCCTCCCCGCCCTCCCCTCCCCGCAGCCCGCGGCCCCGTCCTACGGCGGCGGCTACGGCTATCCCCAGCAGGCGCCCGCGCCGCAGCCCGCCCCGGTGCAGTACGCGCCGGCCCCGTACGTCCCGCAGCAGGCCACGGCCCCGCGCGGCTACCCCGGCCCGCAGGGCCCCCAGCCGATGCGCCCCGTCGCCCCGGTGGCCGCCGGGTACGAGGCGATGCGCCCCGCCGCGCCGCGGCCCGCGCCGGCGGCGGCGTACGACGATCCCTACCGGCGGCCGTACCAGGGCGGTTACTGACGGGCCCGGCACCTCGGCCCCGGGCGCCCGGAGTCCGGCACCGGGCCGGATTCCGGCCGGGGTCCACTGGCAGGATGGGGCCATGCCGAGTGATGAGGTCGCCTCCCAGCCCGTCCTGAGCTCCCTGCACGTCCACCCCGTGAAGGCCCTGGGCGGTTTCGCGCCCGCGCAGGCGGTCGTGGAGCCGTGGGGCCTGGCCGGGGACCGCCGCTGGATGATCGCCGACCGGGACGGCAAGGCGGTGACGCAGCGTCAGCACCCCGTACTGGCGCCCGCCTCCGCCGAACCGCTGCCCGGCGGCGGGGTGCGGGTGTCCGCGCCCGGCCGCACGCCGCTGGACGTCCCCGTGCCCGACCCCGCGGGCGGCACGGTCGTCGTGGACGTGTTCGGCACGAAGGTCGACGCCGTGCCGGCCGGGCCGGAACCGGACGCGTGGTTCAGCGACCACCTGGGCGCCGAAGTGCGGCTGGTGCACATGGACGACCCGGCGCGGCGCCGCCCCCCTCGCCCCCGACCACGCGCGCGCGGGCGAGACGGTCAGCTTCGCCGACGGCTTCCCGCTGCTGGTCACCACCACCGCGTCCCTCGACGCCCTCAACGCCCTCGTCGCGGCGGGCGACCACGCCGACGAGGGGCCGCTGCCCATGGAGCGGTTCCGGCCGAGCGCCGTCGTCGACGGCACGGTCGCCTGGGAGGAGGACCGGTGGGCGCGGATCGCCGTCGGCGAGGTCGTCCTCCGCGTCGCCAAGCCGTGCGGCCGCTGCGTCGTGACCACCGTCGACCAGCGCACCGGCGTCCGGGGCAGGGAGCCGCTGCGCACGCTGTCGCGGTACCGCGGGTCCGGCGGCAAGGTGGTCTTCGGCCAGAACCTCGTCCCCGAGTCGACGGGGACGCTGCGCCTCGGCGACCCGGTGCGCGTCCTCGCCACCCGCGACGCGTGACGCCCGCCCCGCCCGGACGGCCCGCCGGGCGGCGGCGCGCACGCGGGGGGCGCCGGTACGTGGGCCGGGCGGGCGACCCGGCTCCGCCGTGCGCGCTACGGTGGGGCGACGGGTCGGTGAGCGGACGGCCGCGAGCGCACGAGGCGGGGGCAGAGCAGCACCATGGCACAGGGCACGGTCCAGGTCACGCACGGCGGTGCGTCGCGGTGGCGGCGCCGCACGGGTGAGTACGCCTCCCTCGCGGCGGCCCTGGAGGCCGCGGCGGACGGCGACGTCCTCACCGTCGCCCCCGGCACCTACCGGGAGAACCTGGTGCTGCGGCACGCCGTGACGCTGCGCGGCGCGGACGGCGCCGTCGGCTCGGTGCGCATCGCCCCGGCCGACGGGGTGCCGCTGACCGTGCGCGCCTCCGCGACCGTACGGGACCTGCACCTGGAGGGGCAGGACGCGGCGGCGCCCGCGCTGCTCGTCGAGGAGGGCGCGCCGGAGCTGCTGGACCTGCGGATCGTGACCCGCTCGGCGGCCGGCGTGGAGGTGCGCGGCGCGGCCCGGCCCACGGTGCGGCGGTGCACGGTCGACAACCCGGCGGGCGTCGGCATCGCCGTACTGGACGGCGCCGGCGGCGTGTTCGAGGAGTGCGAGGTCGTCTCCGCGGGCCAGGCCGGGGTGTCGGTGACCGGCGGGGCGCGTCCGCGGATCGAGCGGTGCCGCGTCCACCACGCGTCGGGCGCGGGCCTCTCGGTGACCGGGGAGGACAGCTCCCTGGAGGCGGTCGGCTGCGAGGTGTACGAGATCCGCGGCAGCGGCGTGCGCGTCGGCGGGCGGGCCGTGGCGCACCTGGCCGACTCGGTGGTGCACCGCACGTCGGCGGACGGGGTGACCCTGGACACGGACGCGGTGCTGACGCTCTCCGACTGCGACATCCACGACGTGCCGGAGAACGCGGTCGACCTGCGGTCCCGGTCGGTGCTGACGATGACGCGGTCGAAGGTGCGGCGGTTCGGGCGCAACGGCCTGTCCGTGTGGGACCCGGGCACCCGCGTCGACGCCAACCGGTGCGAGATCCACGACAGCACGGGCGACTACCCGGCCGTGTGGGTGAGCGACGGGGCGACGGCGGTGCTGGAGGCGTGCCGTGTGCACGACGTGCCGGACGCGCTGTTCGTCCTCGACCGGGGGTCGCGGGTCGACGTGGTCGACAGCGACCTGTCGCAGGTGCGCAACACGGCCGTGTCCGTCAGCGACGGGGCGACCGCCCAGCTCGACGACTGCCGGGTCCGGGACGCGGCGACCGGCGCCTGGTTCCGCGACCACGGCAGCGGCGGCACGCTCGCCGGCTGCGCGTTCGACGGGGTGCAGACGGGGGTCATCGTCACCAAGGGCGCCGACCCGGCCGTGGAGCGGTGCACGGTCGCCTCGCCCGCGGAGGCCGGGTTCTACGTGTCGGCGGAGGGCCGCGGCACGTTCACCGGCTGCCGGGTCACCGGCAGCGGCGGCTACGGCTTCCACGTGATGGACGGGTGCCGGACGACGCTGCGGCGGTGCCGCACGGAGCGCTGCGCGCGCGGGGGTTACGAGTTCGGCGAGGACGGGCCGGTCGCCGACGGGTGCACCAGCGACGAGAGCGGCGTCGCCGGCCGCGCGGTCCCCGGCCCCGCCGCGGCCCCGGCCGGCACCGGGGCCGGTGCGACGGCGGTGGCGGCCGCGACGGCGCCCGCTCCCGTCGGGCTGCTGGGCGCGGTGCCGGCGCAGCCGTCGGTCGCGGCGCCCGCCCCGGAGCCGGTGCGGGACTCGCAGGACGTGCTGGGCGAACTGGACGCGCTGGTCGGGCTGGAGAGCGTGAAGCGGGAGGTCCGCACGCTCACCAACATGATCGAGGTGGGGCGCAGGCGGCGGGAGGCCGGGCTGAAGGCGGCGTCCGTCCGCCGCCACCTGGCGTTCACCGGCAACCCCGGCACGGGCAAGACGACGGTGGCGAGGCTGTACGGCGAGATCCTCGCGTCCCTCGGCGTCCTGGAGCGCGGCCACCTCGTCGAGGTGTCGCGGGTGGACCTGGTCGGGGAGCACATCGGGTCCACGGCGATCCGCACGCAGGAGGCGTTCGACCGGGCGCGCGGCGGGGTGCTGTTCATCGACGAGGCGTACGCGTTGTCGCCGGAGGACTCGGGACGGGACTTCGGCCGCGAGGCGATCGACACGCTGGTGAAGCTGATGGAGGACCACCGGGACGCGGTGGTGGTGATCGTCGCCGGCTACACGGCGGAGATGGAGCGGTTCCTCACCGTCAACCCCGGTGTGGCGTCCCGCTTCTCGCGGACGATCAGTTTCCCCGACTACACGCCCGACGAACTGCTGCGGATCGTGGAGCAGCAGGCCGAGGACCACGAGTACCGGCTCGCCGACGGCACGGCCCGGGCGCTGCTGGAGTACTTCGAGGCGCTCCCCAAGGGTCCCGCCTTCGGCAACGGGCGCACCGCGCGGCAGGTGTTCGAGTCGATGGTGGAGCGGCACGCGGGCCGGGTCGCCGCGCTCGCCAGCGCGAGCACGGACGACCTGAGCCTGCTCTACCCGGAGGACCTCCCCGAACCGCCGTGAGGGGCGTCCGCGTCGCCGTCGGGACCGGTGGCGCGCTGCCGGGGCACGGGGGGCGGCAACCGGTCGAGGAGCGCGGCCCGTTCGCGGGCGAAGGCGGGGTCGGCCTGGTAGTCGCCGTGGCCGAGGATCGGCTCGGGCAGCGGGTGGTCCTGCGTGCGGCCGTAGACGAGGGGGTCGCGCAGGGGCGGGTGGTCGACCTCCGGCCTGCCGTCCTCGGCGGGCAGCCGGACGGGGCCGCCGATCGGGTCGGTGCGCCGCCACAGGTTGCGCCAGCAGTGCACCTCGCGGTGGAGGTGGGCGAGCGGTTCGCGGCCGAAGTAGGCGGGGAACCACCGCCCGTACAGCCGCTCCAGCGGTGATCCGTACGTGAGGAGCGCGACGCGGCGGCGGGTGGCGTGCGGCAGCTGCCAGACCGCGGCGGCCGCGAGGACGCTGCCCTGCGAGTGGCCGGAGATGACCAGGCGCCCGCCGGTGCGGCCGGTCCAGGACGCCATGCGCCAGGCGAGGTCGGGCACGGCGCGCTCGGCGTAGCAGGGCGGGGCGAACGGGTGGGCGGCGCGCGGCCAGAACGTGCCGACGTCCCACAGGATGCCGATGGTGCGGCGGGCGGAGGCGTCCCGGTAGGCGCGGCGGCCCCAGGTGACGAACAGGATGAAGCCGAAGCCCACCAGCCAGGAGCCGAGTGCCTGGCAGCCCTCGGCGGCGGCGTCGAGGAAGGCGGGCGCCCCGTCGAACGCCTCCCCCGGCACCGTTCCGGTCCCCCAGGTGCCGGCGACGCCGCCCGCGCCGAGCAGCAGGGTCGCCGCGGCGAGCAGCCCGACGAGGACCGGGGCGGCGTCGGTGAGCCCGGCGGCGGCGCGGATGCGGGCGATCCGGCGGGTGCGCACCGAGTCGGGCGCCTCCCCCGGGTACTCGGCCTCGACGGCGGGGCCCAGGCGCCGTGCGGCGAGCGCGGTACGGGCCAGGAGGAAGACCGCCGGGACGAGCAGCAGGAGCAGCAGCGGGGGGATGGCGGAGGCCTGCCAGCTCAGCAGCAGGGGCGGCCCGGCGAGCGGGCCGCCCCCCGTGCCGGGGGTGCCGGGGCCGTCGAGCCAGTCGGCGACGCGCTGGGCGACCCCGCCCGTCATCACCCCGCCGAGGGCGCAGGCCAGCACGGCGACGGCGGGCCCGGCGAGGCCGTGCAGCGCGGTGCGCGGGTCGGGTGCGCGGCGGTGCAGGCGCACCGTGACGGCGGCGAGGAGCACGATGAGGGCGCCCTGGCCGACGGTGAGCACGCTGAACGCGGCGTCGCCGGGAAGTGCGTCGGAGGACCGCCAGCCGGGCCGGGACCAGGAGGCGTACAGGGCGGCGAGGAGGAGCAGGACGGCGGCGGAGCCGGGCAGCCAGGCCACCAGGACCCGGTCGAGGCGGGCGTCGAGGCGGTGCTCGCTGCGGCCCCGCCGGCAGACGACGGCGACCACGACGGCGGCCGAGGCCGCGAGGGCGCCCTCGACGCACCAGCCGAAGGCGGCGCGGAGCGGGTCGTCGGCCCCCCGGTCGTGGCGGGCGGCGGCGCCCGCGACGGCGGCCGCGACGGTGAGGAGACCGGCGGCGGTGTGCGCCGCGCGGAGCCGGGCGACGAGGCGGCGGCCGTACCAGAAGCCGGGGCGGCCGAGGGCGGGGCGGCCGCCGCCCTCGTCCTCGCCGCGCGGCGGGCGCTGCGCCTCGTACGCGGTCCAGGTGCGGCGGGACAGGTACCACAGCAGGGCGACGAGCGCGGTGGGGACGGCGGCGGCCGCGGTGAGGCGGCGGCCCGGCTGGGACCACCAGCCGCCCTCCGAGGCGGCGAGGAAGCCCAGCCAGGGGCGTCCCTCGGTGCAGGCGGCGGCGCCCGCGCACTGCCACGCCGCCAGGTCGAGGGCGACCTCGCAGGCGGCGGCGGTGAGGAGCACGGTGAGGCTGAGCGCCACCAGCCGGACCAGGACGCCGTACAGGCGCACGGAGCGGCCGCGCCCGGTGGCGGGCGGGCGCATCCAGTGGGCCAGGTTGGCCACCATGAACGGCAGGAGGAGCAGCCACAGGGCGCGGGTGCCGTTGCCGGAGGTGAGGTTGCACCAGCAGTACGCCTCCGGGACGGGGCCGTCGCGGAACCGGCCGGGTTCGTCCTCCGCCCGCAGGTCGGCGGCCCGCCGGTACACGGCGGCGGTGCCGTCGCCGGTGACGCGGACGGTGCGGGGGTCGTCGAGCATCTCGCCGGGGGTGGTGCCGCCGACGCCGTGCACGAGGAGTTCGAGCGCGGCGCCGGTGTCGCGCGGCTCCGGTTCGGCGACCGGGACGGGTTCCGGTGTGGCTGGGGGCACTTGGGTGCTCGCTCTCTGCGCCGGGGACGTGCGACGGGACGGGACGGCCGCCCCGGCCGGCCGGGGCGGGGCCCCGCACGGCTCCCCCGTAATCTCCCCGCCGTTCCCCGGTGTGAAGCGCGTGGCAGGATGTGCCTGCTCACACCCGCGCGAACGGCGGACCCACGGCGTACGCCCCACCACCACGGAAGGACCGGGCCCTGCGGTGAACGGCAACCAGAACCTCCTCGCGGAGCAGCGGCGCGCCTTCATCCTCGACGAGGTCAGGCGGCGGGGCGGGGTACGGGTCAACGAACTCACCCGCCGGCTCAACGTCTCCGACATGACGGTGCGTCGTGACCTGGACGCGCTGGCCCGGCGGGGCGTGGTCGAGAAGGTGCACGGCGGGGCGGTGCCGGTCGCGGAGGCGCGGACGCACGGGCCCGGTCCCGGCCGGGAGCCGGGGCCCGACGCGAAGGAGGAGATCGCCCGGGTGGCGTCGGCGATGGTGGCGCCGGGCAGCGCGGTCGCCTTCTCGGGCGGCACGACGGCGTACGCGGTGGCGCGGCGGCTGTTGGGCCTGGCGGGGCTGACGGTGGTGACGAACTCCGTGCGGATCGCGGACGCGTTCCACTCCGCGCCGGCCCCGGAGCCGGGCGGCGGGGCGCGGCCGGGGGCGGCGACGGTGGTGCTGACGGGCGGGGTGCGGACGCCGTCGGACGCGCTGGTCGGCCCGGTGGCGGACCGGGCGATCGGGGCGCTCCGCTTCGACGTGCTCTTCCTCGGGGTGCACGGGGTGTCGGCGGAGGCGGGCCTGTCCACGCCGAACCTGGCGGAGGCGGAGACGAACCGGCGGCTGATCCGGTCGGCGCGGCGGGTGGTCGTCGTGGCGGACCACACCAAGTGGGGCAGGGTCGGCCTGGGTTCGTTCGCCCGGCTGGAGGAGGTCGACACGCTGGTGACGGACGCCGGGGTGCCAAAGGAGGTGCGGGCCGCGATGGCGGAGCACCTGCCGGGGCTGGTCGTCGCGGACCGGGAGGCCGGCGCGCGGGAGGCGGTCGGGGCGGGGCGCGGGCGGCGGGGCGGGGCGTGAGCGTCTTCCGCCTGGAGCGGCGTACGGGGCTGCCGGCGGCCGAGGCGTGGCGGCGGGTAACCGACTGGCCGGCGCACGGCGCGGGGGTCCCGCTGACCCGGGTGAGGGTGCTGACGCCCGGCCCGCCGGGTGCGGGCACGCGGTTCACGGCGCGTACGGCGATCGGACCGCTGGGGTTCGACGACCCGATGGCGGTGGTCCGCTGGGAGCCGCCGGGCACCGGGGGTACGGGGTCGGGGTGTGTGCCGGTTGGAGAAGTACGGGCGGGTGGTGCGCGGTTGGGCCGAGATCACGGTCCGCGCGGAGGGTCCGGGGGCGCGGGTGACCTGGGTGGAGGAGGTGCGGGTGCGCGGGCTGCCCCGGTGGTGCGGCCCCCTGCTGGCCCGGGCGGGCCGGTGGGTGTTCGGCCGGGAGCTGGATCGGCTGCTGGGCGGGCGCGGCCCGGACGGCCCCGGCACCGGCCCCCGGCCTCGGCCCTGACGCCGGTGCCGGCACCGGTCCGACGCCGGTAGCGGCTCCGGCCCGGCTCCGGCTCCGGCGCGGACCTCCCGGAAGGCCGCGGGCGGGTGGCGGCCCGTCAGGTGCGGTGACGGGCCGCCGCCCGGTGCTCAGTCCGGCCAGACGCCGGTGGCGAGGAACTCGTCGAGCGCCGCCGCGTACGGGCCGATGACGAGGCCCTGCTCCGCCAGCCACTCGTCGGAGTAGTACTTGTCCAGGTAGCGCTCCCCGGGGTCGCAGATCAGGGTGACGACGCTGCCGGTGCGGCCCTCGGCCACCATCTCCGCGACGATCCTCAGGGCGCTCCACAGGCCGGTCCCGGTGGAGCCGCCCGCCTTGCGGCCGATGGCGTTCTCCAGGGCGCGGACGGCGGCGATGCTCGCGGCGTCGGGCACCTTCATCATCCGGTCGATGGCGCCCGGCACGAAGCTGGGTTCCATGCGGGGCCGGCCGATGCCCTCGATGCGGGAGCCGCAGGTGCTGGAGGCGTGCGGGTCGTTGCGCGTCCAGCCGTCGAAGAAGCAGGAGTTCTCGGGGTCGGGGACGCAGACGCGGGTGTCGTACTGCATGTAGTGGACGTAGCGGGCGATGGTCGCGGACGTGCCGCCGGTGCCGGCCGTGGCGACGATCCACGCGGGTTCCGGGTACCGTTCCAGGCGCAGTTGCTGGTAGATCGACTCGGCGATGTTGTTGTTGCCGCGCCAGTCGGTGGCGCGCTCGGCGTACGTGAACTGGTCCATGTAGTGTCCGCCGGTCTCCGCGGCGAGGGCCACGGACTCCCCGTACAGGCGGCGCGGGTCGTCGACGAAGTGGCAGCGGCCGCCGTGGAACTCGATGAGGCGGATCTTCTCCGGGCTGGTGGTGCGCGGCATGACGGCGATGAAGGGGACGCCGATCAGGTTCGCGAAGTACGCCTCGGAGACCGCGGTGGAGCCGCTGGACGCCTCGATGACGGGCTTGTCGGGGCGGATCCAGCCGTTGCACAGGCCGTAGAGGAAGAGCGAGCGGGCGAGCCGGTGCTTGAGGCTGCCGGTGGGGTGGGTCGACTCGTCCTTCAGGTAGAGGTCGATCCCCCACCGCTCGGGCAGCGGGAAGCGCAGCAGGTGCGTGTCCGCCGTCCTGTTCGCGTCCGCCTGCACCTTCCGCACGGCGTCCTTCAGCCAGGTCCGGTAGGCCGGATCGCTGCGGTCGACGTCGATGGTCCCGGCGGGCGCCGGACCCTTCGCGACCGCCGCGCTGCCGGGTCCGGCCGGCTCGGGCTGCTCGACCCTCGTCATGTCCCACTCCTCGTCGTCCGTGTCCTGCGCGCCAGGGTCCCCCCTGGGTTCCGCCACCCGAACATACCCCCCTCACCTGGGCGAACGATGACTTTGACCCTCCATAGGAAACGCTTGCAGGGCGGTCCGGCGGGCACACTGGCGCGGACGCGGGCCGTCCGTGCAGACTGGGCCTGCCGAAGCCGTTGCGAAGGGGTGGCGGAACCATGAGCGAACCCGAGTTCAGTGCCACGGGAGTGCGCATCGAGCGGTGGCCCCGCTCGCTGACGACGGCCGGCGAGGTCCGCATCGAGGGCGGCCGGCTGGCGCTGCTGACCAGTTACGGCCGGGAGATCGACAGCGCCCCGGTGCGCACCGTGCGGGCGGGCCGGCCGTGGTTCGCGGCGCGCGACGCGGCCGTCGCGACGCTCAACGGCGCCCGCTACCGGCTGACCATGGCGCAGCGCGACCGTCGGCCGGGGACCGGGCAGACGCTGTCCGGCCGCTTCCTGGAGGCCGTGCGCAGGGCGGGCGGGCGGCGCGGCTGACGGGGCCTGCGCTGCCGCGAGTTGCGAAGCGGTCACGGCGGGTCCACGCTGGATGGACATCACTCAGGGTGAATCGACGGTGACGCTGTGATCCGGCCCGTCGGGCCGCGGGCCGGCCGTCCACCGGATCCGATCCTCGTCTTCTTCCGGACCTACTTCGGGGAGTCGCAGCCGTGATCAGCCAGGCAAGCAGCAGGCAGTGCGCGGTAGAGCTCCAAGCCCTGCCGCCGCGGATCGGTCAGGTCCGCAGAATCGTGTCGGCGCAACTGCGCTACTGGAACCTCGACCCCCTCATCGAGATGGCGGCGCTCGGCGTCACCGAACTCCTCACCAACGTGCACCGGCACGTCGAGCCGGACAAGACCTGCACGGTCGAGATCGAGTTCCTCCTCGACCGGCTCACGGTCTCCGTCCACGACCACGACCCGCGCCTCCCCGCCCTCGTGCACCTGCAGGACGGGCCGGACCGGCTCGCCACGTCGGGACGCGGCCTCGCGCTGATAGAGGCGGTGAGCGAGAGCTGGGGCGCCCGCCCGCAGGGCGACGCGGGAAAGGTCGTGTGGTTCACGCTCCCCGCCCTCCCGGCCGCGCCCGCCGGCATCCCGGCGGTCCCGGCGTACGGGGCGGCGGGCGCCGCGTTCAGGGATCCCGTGCCCTTCGACGGCGCGGAGGCCGCGGAGGCGGTGCGCGGGCCCGCCGCCGCCCGCTCGGCCGTGGCGGGCTGACCGGGGCCGGGGCCGCGCGGACGGCGGCGGCCACGGGACACATGTCTGTACCTACCGGTATGTACAATCTCCCCGTGACCGCTTCCGAACGACTCGTCGACGCCGCCCGCGAACTGCTGTGGGAACGCGGGTACGTGGGCGCCAGCCCGAGGGCCATCCAGCAGCGGGCCGGTGCCGGCCAGGGCAGCATGTACCACCACTTCTCCGGGAAGCCCGGCCTGGCGCTGGCCGCGATCCGGCGCACCGCCGAGGAGATGCGCGCCGCCGCCGAGCGGGCCCTGGGCGGCGGCGGTACCGCGTACGCGCGCGTGGAGGCGTACCTGCGCCGCGAACGCGACGTGCTGCGGGGCTGCCCGGTGGGACGGCTGACCATGGACCCGGACGTCATCGCGGACGAGGCGCTGCGCGCGCCGGTCGACGAGACCCTGGACTGGCTGCGCGGGCGGCTCGCGGGGATCCTGCGGGAGGGCGTGGTCGGCGGCGAGTTCGACCGGGCGCTGGATCCGGAGCGCACGGCCGCGGCGGTCCTGGCGACGGTGCAGGGTGGGTACGTCCTGGCCCGCGCGTCCGGGTCGGCGGCCGCGTTCGACGCGGCGGTCGACGGGCTGCTGGCCCTGCTGGCGGGGCGGAGGACGGCCTGATGCACGCCATGCAGTACGAGATCACCCTCCCCGCCGACTACGACATGGGGATCATCCACCGCCGGGTGGCGACCCGCGGCCACCTGCTGGACGGCTTCGCGGGGCTCGGCCTCAAGGCGTACCTGGTGCGGGAGAGGTCGGCGGGCGCGCCGGTGAACCAGTACGCCCCGTTCTACCTGTGGGCCGCGCCGGAGGGCATGAACGCCTTCCTGTGGGGGCCCGGCTTCCAGGGGATCGTCGACGACTTCGGGCGGCCCGAGGTGCGGCACTGGGCGGGCGCGGCGTACGGGGAGGGGCCGGCGGCCGGTTCGGAGCCCCGGCACGCGGTGCGGCGGCGCCTGCCGGTCGGCGAGGGCGAGCGGCCCGCCGACGCGGTGGCGCGGGAGGTCGAGGCGCACGGGAGGCTCGTGCGGGAGGACGGGCTCGTGGCGGCCGCGGTGGCGGTCGACCCGCACCACTGGGAGGTGCTGGCGTTCAGCCTGTGGGCCGGCCCGGCGCCGGAGGGGGCGGGGGACGTGTTCCGGGTGCTGCACCTGTCCCAGCCCGGCCGCGCGGCGCTGCGGCGCGGTCGGCACTGGGACTGAGCGGGGGTCAGCCGACCGGGACGAGGGTCAGGTACGCCATGCCGAGGACGCCCCGGTAGCCGCCGAGCCAGGAGGAGCGCTGCCGGTCGACGCGGGCGCGGGTCGCGGCGGCGGCCGGGTGGCCGGGGTGGGCCGCGAGCCACAGCTCCGCGTCGTGGCGGTAGCCCGACTCGAACCGCTCCCACTCGTCCCGGTCCGCCGTCTCGATCCGGGCGGGGCGGAAGCCCGCCCCGACGGCCTCGTCGACGAGCGCGGCGAGCGGCAGGTGGTCGTCCTCCCTGGCGCCCGGCCACATCCGGGCCAGCTCCTCCGGAGCGGGGACGCGCTCCCAGAAGCCCTCGCCGAGGAGGACCCGGCCGCCCGGGGCCACCAGGCGCCGCAGTTCGCGCAGGACGGCCGCCACGTCGTACGGGCCCCCCGGGTCGCAGAGCGCCTGGCCGGCGCCCAGGCACAGGACGAGGTCGGCCGGGCCCCGCGCCGTCCTGAGGGCGGACTCCTCCACGAACCCGACGCGCCCGGCGAGGCCGCGCTCCTCGGCGAGGGCCCGGCCGCGGGCCAGGTCCTCGCCGTCGACGTCGAGGCCCGTGCCCGTCGCCCCGGGCACGGCGTCCAGGATCCGCAGCAGGAACCCGCCCCAGCCGCAGCCGATGTCCAGGACCGTGGCGGGCCGGGCGGCGGACAGGTCGGCGACGAGCCGCCGGGCGCGGGCCTCGGACAGCGGCCCGTGGAAGTCGAGGCGGGTGAGGCGGGGCGGGAGGTCGTTTCCGGTCATGGCCCGGGACCCTACGCGGGGGCGTCCCGGGGACACGGGATTTCCCGGCGGGAACGGCCCCCCGGGGGCCGCCCCGGACGGTCGCCGGACCGGAGCGGGGACGCCCCCCGGGGGTGCCGGCGCCGCGCCGGCACCCGATCGGCCCGGTGGCCGCGGCGCCCCCGCCGGCCCGGGTGGCGCCCGGGCCGGCGGGGAGGCGGCACGGGGTGACGTCCGGCCCGTGCGCACCGGTCCCGGCGCCGTCCCGGGCACGGCCCGGACCCGGCCTCCGACGGCCCGGTCCGGGCCGCCCCGCCACGCCGCGCCCGACGCCCGCGGGATCCCGCGCCCCGGCCGCCCCGGCGGGCTGTTTCGGCCGTCCCCCCACGGGTACTGCGGGCAGCGGTGGCGGAAAGCCGCGACCGTGCGCGAACAGGCGGAACCGGGAGGAGGAGGCGCCCATGGCACCCTCCGGTGCGGAACGGGCGGCCGCGGGAGGCCCCCTCGCCGGGCCCGGCCGGATCCGGGCCGGGGCGGCGGACGCCCGGCAGGGGATGCGCCGCGCCCGCCGTACGGGCCGACGGCACCCGCCCCCGCGCCGGGCGCCCGGACCGGTGCGGTGGCCGCGCCGGGCCCGTACCGCCTCCGGCCGCCCCGCGGCGGAGGACGCCGGGGAAGTCCGCACGTGCCACGCCGCCCGGGTGTGGCCGGCCACGTTCCAGGGAGGACCCGGATGACCACCCACGACCGCGGCGGACTGCCGCTGCCCGATTTCGACCATCTGCCGACCGGGGCGCTGGAGTCGCGCATCAGGTCGCTCCAGCCGGAGGAGCTCGACCGGCTGCTGCGGTACGAGCACGAGCACGCCGACCGTCCGCAGGTGGTCCGGTTGCTCGCGTCCCGCAAGCGCCAACTGGACGCGGGGGCCGAACCGACCGGCGGCGACCCGTCGGCGTTCCGCCCCGAGCAGGCCGGGCGCCCGGCGGGCGGTTCGCGGGTGTCGCCGGCCACCTCGCCCGAACCGTCGAGCCCGCCGTCGCACGGCACGCCGGAGCAGCAGGGCTGACCCGAGGGGAGAGCGGGGCGACCGGTCCCCGGGGGTCTGTACCGGCCCGGCCCCGGACGGGGTGCGGGGGCCGGCGGTGTTCGGCACCGCGGCCGCCACGCGTACGGCGGCCGGCGTGCGGGGCGCGGTGGCAGAATCCCGCCATGGACACTGCCGAGCACATCAAGCACCTCGCCCGGGAGGGCCGGTTGCTGGCCGACGCCGCCGAACTGGCCGGTTCCGACGCGGAGGTGCGCACCTGCCCCGGCTGGGAGGTGCGGCACCTGCTGCGGCACACCGGCATGGTGCACCGCTGGGCGACCTCGTTCGTCGCCGAGGGGCACACGTCGTACCGCCCGGGGGCGGTGGGCCCGCCCTCGACGGCGCCCCGCTGCTGGACTGGTACCGGGAGGGCCACGACCGGCTGGTCGCCGCCCTGGCGGGAGCGCCGGACGCCCTGGAGTGCTGGTCCTTCCTGTCCGCCCCGTCCCCGCTGGCGTTCTGGGCGCGGCGCCAGGCCCACGAGACGACCGTGCACCGGGTGGACGCGGAGTCGGCCCTCGGTCTGGTGGCCGGCCGGTCGCCGGTCGAGCCGGACCTGGCGGCCGACGGGATCGACGAGCTCCTGTGCGGCTTCCACGGCCGGGACGGCAGCCGGGTCCGCACGGACCGGCCCGGCGTCCTGCGGGTCCGCACGACGGACACCGGTGACGTGTGGACGGTGGCGCTGTCCGCCGACGCGCCCCGCACCACCCGTACGGCCGACGGCCCGGCCGACTGCGAGCTGACCGGCCCGGCCGAGGCCCTGTACCTCTCCCTGTGGAACCGCCTGCCGGCCGGCTCCCCGGCCGTCGGGGTCGCGGGCGACGACCGGCTGGCCCGCCTGTGGCGGGAGACCTCGGCGGTGACGTGGTGAAGCGGGCGGACCGGTCGGTCGCGGGGAGGGCCGGTCGCGGGGCCGGCGCGCGGACCGGCCCCGCCGGCCTCCGGGGCGCGCCGGTCCGGCCGCCGGCGGGCTGAGGGCCGCCGGACCGGCGCACGGGGCCCGCGGGGCGAACCGGGGCCCTCCGGCGCGTCCGCCTCCCGCCCCGCCGCCTACCGCTCCCGAGCCGCCGGCTCCGGCTCCGGTTCCGGCGCCCGCTCCTGCGGCTCCGCCTGCTCGCGGCGGTCAAGCGACTCCAGGGCGCGGCGCGCGACGGCGTTGGTCCTGACGATGCCGGCCAGCGTCGTCGCGCCGCGCGTGACGTCCGTGAACGCCCGCCACACGGGGCGCAATCCGGTGATCGCGGCGTGGAGCAGCGCGGGGCGCCGCGCGAAGACGGCGAGCATCCGCCGTCCCACCGCCATCTCGACCCCCAGCCCGGACTTGACGGCGAAGGCGTAGTTCAGCGCCTGACGGCGCGCCTCGACCGCGTCGTGCGCCTCGGCGATCCGCACCGCCCACTCCCCCGCGAGCCGACCGGACCGCAGGGCGAAGGAGATCCCCTCGCGCGTCCACGGCTCCAGCAGCCCGGCCGCGTCCCCGCAGACGACGACCCGGCCGCGGGAGAGCGGCGAGTCCTCGCTGCGACAGCGCGTCAGGTGGCCGGAGGAGAGGGCCGGTTCGAACCCGGCGAGACCGAGACGGGCCACGAAGTCGTCCAGGTACCGCTTGGTCGCGGCGCCCTCGCCGCGCGCCGAGATGACGCCGACCGTCAGCGTGTCGCCCTTGGGGAACACCCATCCGTAACTGCCCGGCATGGGCCCCCAGTCGATGAGGACCCGTCCCGCCCAGTCCTCCGCCACGGCCGGCGGGACCGGGATCTCCGCCTCCAGGCCGAGGTCCACCTGGTCGGTCCTGACCCCCACGTGGGCGCCTATCCGGCTGGCGCTGCCGTCCGCGCCCACCACCGCCCGCGCCAGCACCGTCCCTCCGTCGGAGAGGACGACAGCGACGGTGCGGCGGTCCGGCACCGCGGCGCCGTGCTGCTCGACCCGCACCACGGCCGCACCGGTGCGCACCTCGGCACCGGCCCTCCGGGCGTGCTCCACCAGCCTGGCGTCGAACTCGGACCGGTCGACCAGGCCGAACAGCATCCGCTTCGAGCGGCGGGTCCGGGTGAAGCGGCCGTTCAGCGAGAACGTCACGGCGTGCACCCGGTCCCGCAGCGGCAGTTCGAAGCCCGGCGGCAGCGCGTCCCGCGACGGGCCGATGATGCCGCCGCCGCACGTCTTGTAGCGGGGCAGATCGGCCTTCTCCAGGAGCAGCACGCGGCGGCCCGCGACTGCCGCGGCGTAGGCCGCGGACGCTCCGGCCGGCCCCGCGCCGACCACGACGACATCCCACACGTTCTCGCTGCTCACGATGTGCTTCCGCTCCCGGTCCCGACCCGTGGTCCACGCTCTCGTCCGCATCCTACGGGGCTTGCCTCCGGGCATCCTGTGCGAGGATCGGACTCGCGTTCGCCGCGGTGTCGCGGCGGCGTCCCGTCGTACCGCCGTCGCACCCACCAGGAGCGTGACCATGACCGCCCAGCCGATCGCCGCCACCGTCGCCTCGCTGATGCCGCGCGCCAGGACGGAACTCGCGGAGCTCGTGGCGTTCCGGTCCGTGGCGGATCCGGCCCAGTTCCCGAAGAGCGAGTGCGAGGCGGCCGCCGTGTGGGTGGCGGACGCGCTGCGCTCGGAGGGCTTCACCGACGTGTCGGTCCTCGACACCCCGGACGGCAGCCAGTCCGTCTACGGCCACCTGCCCGGTCCGGCCGGCGCCCCCACCGTGCTGCTGTACGCCCACTACGACGTGCAGCCGCCGCTGGACCCGGCCGGCTGGGACACCCCGCCCTTCGAGCTGACCGAGCGGGGCGGCCGCTGGTACGGGCGCGGCACCGCCGACTGCAAGGGCGGGTTCATCATGCACCTGCTGGCGCTGCGCGCGCTGAAGGCGAACGGCGGCGTCCCGGTCGGCGTCAAGGTGATCGTCGAGGGTTCCGAGGAGCAGGGCACCGGCGGGCTGGAGCGCTACGCGGAGGCCCACCCCGACCTGCTGGCCGCCGACGCCGTCGTCATCGGCGACACCGGCAACTTCCGCGTCGGCCTGCCCACCGTCACCGCGTCGCTGCGCGGCATGACGATGCTGCGGGTCCAGGTGGACACGCTCGCCGGGAACCTGCACTCGGGGCAGTTCGGCGGGGCCGCCCCCGACGCGCTGGCCGCCCTCGTCCGCGTACTGGACTCGCTGCGCGCCGAGGACGGCTCGACTACGGTCGACGGGCTCGCCTCGGACGGCGAGTGGCAGGGCCTGCAGTACGCGGAGGAGGAGTTCCGGCGGGACGCCGGGGTGCTGGAGGGGGTGGAGCTGATCGGCTCCGGCACCGTCGCCGACCGGCTGTGGGCGCGCCCGGCCGTCACGGTGGTCGGCATCGACTGCCCGCCGGTCGTCGGCGCCACGCCGTCCGTGCAGGCCACCGCCCGCGCCCAGATCAGCCTGCGGGTGCCGCCCGGCCAGGACGCCGCCGAGGCGACGAAGCTGCTCACCGCGCACCTCCAGGCGCACACCCCGTGGGGCGCGCGGGTGACGGTGGAGCAGGTCGGGCAGGGGCAGGCGTTCCGGGCGGACGTGGCCAGCCCGGCGTACAGGTCGATGGCGGAGGCGCTGGCCGAGGCGTACCCGGGCGAGGAGATGCAGACCGCCGGCATGGGCGGGTCGATCCCGCTGTGCAACACCCTGGGCTCGCTGTATCCGCGGGCGGAGATCCTGCTGATCGGTCTGAGCGAGCCGGAGGCCCGGATCCACGCGGTGAACGAGAGCGTGTCACCGGTGGAGTTGGAGCGGATGTCGGTCGCGGAGGCGCTGTTCCTGCGGAACTACGCGCTGTCGAAGCAGGGTTGAGCTCTCGGCGGAATCGCGCAGAGCGCAGGCGGGGGCGGTCCGGGCGGGTCGCCCCCTAGCGTCGGGGCATGACCTGCGAACCGCACACGCGTCCTCCCGGCGGGCCCGCCGTCGACCTGGTCCCGGTCGTCCCCGGGCTGCACATGCTCCGCTTCCCCGTCGGCCTGGCGTACGTCTGGCGCGACGACGGGCGCGACGGCTCCGCCGACGGCGTCCCGCTGACCCTGCTGGACGCCGGCTGGGCCGGCTCCGAGGAGGCCGTGGCGCGGGCGCTGCGCGAGGTCGGCGGGCCGGACGCCCGGCTGCGGCGGATCGTCCTCACCCACGCCCACCGCGACCACGTGGGCGCCGCCGGGGCACTGGCCGGGCGGTACGGCGCCGAGGTCCTCGCGCACCGGCTGGACGCGCCCGTGGTGCGCGGGGAGGCGCCGGTCCCCGAGCCGGACCTGCTCGACTGGGAGGTCCCGCTGTACGCGCACGGGCTCACCACGCCGGAGGCGCCGCCCACGCGCGTGGACCGGGAACTGGAGGACGGCGACGTGCTGGACTTCGGCGGCGGCGCCCGCGTGGTGCACACTCCCGGCCACACCCCCGGCTCGATCGCCGTCCACCTGCCGCGCCACGGCGTGCTGGTGACGGGGGACACCGTGGCGTCGGTGGGCGGGGTGGGACTCGGCGTCTTCCACGTGGACCGGGCGGCGGCCGTGGAGTCGATGCGCCGCCTGTCCCGCCTGGAGCCGCTGCGGACGGTGTGCTTCGGGCACGGCGATCCGCTGGCGGAGGACGCGTCCGCCGTCCTGCGGGCGGCGGCGGAGGCGGCCGGGGCGTGAGCCGGCCGGGGGCGCGGCCGGTCCGCCGTGGACCGGCCGCTGCCGTGGCGGCGCCGCGCCCGCCCCGCGGGGCGGGCGCGCCCTGCGGAGGGACCCGCCGGCGGACAGGCACCCGGGAGCGGGCGCCGGCCGGCGGGGCACGCGGTCCACGCGGAGGGCCGCCCGGCGAGCCGGTGCCGGCGGCCGGCGGAGGGCCCGTCAGCCCACCGGGACGCCGGCCTCCAGGTTCAGCACCGTGCCGCGTTCGCGGGCGCGCAGCGCCCAGCGGAGGCGCTCGTACCGGACCGGGGGCAGCATGTCCGCTGCCTCCGCCTCCGTGGCGAACCGCCAGCCGCGCAGTTCGGAGCCCGGCAGCAGCACCCGGTCCGCCTGCGCGCCCGTGAGCCGGCCGCCGTCGAAGAGCAGGCGCAGTCCGCCGTACCCGGGCGGCCTGGGCGGCTCCCAGTCGACGACCAGCAGCCGCGGCACGGCCGCCAGTTCCAGCCCGGTCTCCTCGGCCACCTCCCGGATCGCCGCGCGCGCCGGCGCCTCGCCCCGCTCGACGACCCCGCCGGGGAACTCCCACCCGGGCTTGTACGTCGGGTCGACGAGCAGCACCCGGTCCCGGTCGTCGAAGAGCAGCACGCCCGCCGCGACGGTCTCGCCGGTCGGCTCGGGGGTCTGCACGATCCCGCAGGCGCCCGCCGCGCCGGTCCGCACCGCGTCCGCGATCGCCTTCGCCGTCGCCTCCGGCGTGAGCGGGCCGTTGTCGACGGCGTACGCGTCGGCGGCGAGCCACCCGCCGAGCGCGGCCCGGTACGGCGCGATGTGGTCGAGGCACCACTTCCTGACCCGTTCGTTCCCGGCCGGGTCGCCGGGGTGCTCCTCGCGCGCCGCGATCCGCGCGCGCAGGATCGTTTCATCAGGGGTGAGGACGACATGCCGCACGGCGATCCGGCGGGACGCCAGCCCGCCGAAGATCTCGTCGCGGTACTCCTGGCGCAGGACGGTCATCGGCACCACCAGCACCCCGCCCACCTCGGCGAGGAGCGCCGCCGCCGTGTCGACGACCAGGCGCCGCCAGATCCGCAGGTCCTGGAAGTCGGCGGTGCCCGGGAGGCGGCCCCGCGGCAGCAGCGACGGCAGCGCACCGCCGGTCGGTTCCGGGTCGTACAAGGTGCTGTTGGGGATCAGGTCGATCAGCTCGCGTGCGGCACTCGTCTTGCCGGCGCCGAACGCACCGTTGATCCAGACGATCACGGTTCCCCCCTCCTCCGTTGGCCCCCAGTGGCCTGCCCGCAACACCTTGCCACGGAAACCCGCGTTCCGGGCGGGTGGCCGTAACGCTCCGGGGCCCGCGGGGTTTCCCACCGGAGACGGGCACCCGCACGCCCCGTGAACGGCGGGCGGGTTGGCCGGATCCGGTGTTAGGATGCCCGGCCGCTCGGCCCGGTTCAGCGGGGTGCGAGGACCACCCAGACCGGTCCGGGCGCGAAGGCCAGGGGCGTGCCGGACGGGGTGGTGAAGGACGTGCCCGCGGCGGCGGAGGGGCGGCTCCAGCGGGCCTCGTGGGCCCTGCCGTCGCGCAGGACGAGCGCGGTGCCGGAGCCGACGGTCTCGGTGTACGGGGTGACGCTGCCGCCGCGGTCCTCGAACGCGGACGGGCGGACCGTGACGTACTGGACGACGACCGTGGCCGCGCCGACGCGCCCGCCGTCCGTGGTGCGGGCCGCGGCGCCGTCCAGGGTGACCAGCCAGCGCGCGTCCGGGGCGGACCAGGTGAAGGCGTGGCGGGCGGCGGGGAACCGGACGGTGTGCTCGGCCGCCCGCCGCCCGCCGGGCGGGGCGGCGCCGAAGCGGAAGCCGACGTCCCGGGCGGGACCGGCGTCCGGGGCGGCGGCGAGGGCTCGCTCCGGGCGCAGGTACAGGTTGTGCGGGGCGGGGCGGCCGGGATCGCGCACGTACGCGTCGGGGGCGCGCTCGGGTGGCAGCGCGTGCAACGGCGCGTCCCGCAGGAACCCCTTCAGGTCGCTGCGCACCCCGGAGTACGCGAGGGCCGGGCGCCCGAACTGCCGGAGCAGCTCCACGTCGGACTCGCGCGCGCTGCGGACCGGGCCGACGCGGGGCGGCCGCCGGGAGGCGTACACGGCGAGGAACCGGGTGAGGCCCGCCTCGACCTGCTCGACGTACACGATGTCCGCCGCGCCGAGCCCGGTGTGCGGCCGGGCGGCCGGGGCGTTGTCGATCTTCACGGCGAGGACGGGGCCGGTGCGGCCGGGCAGTCCGGTGAACGGCGAGAGGCGGGGGCCGGCCGGCCGGTCCGACGGGGAGGCGGACGGCGGACCCCCGTCGGGGCGGCCGGTGCGGGGCCGCCCCGGCCGCAGCCGGAGAGCAGGAGCGCGAGGGCGACCACGGCGGCCGCCACCGCGGCGATGGCGGTACCGACCGGTCCTCGCGAACCCGACGCGGCCACGGTCCGTCTCCCTGCCCGACTCCAGTGCACCACGAAACCCCGCGGGCGGCACCCGTGTTCCGCTACCGTCGGTCCGTGCCCCCTTCCCCCGGCGACTCGGCGCCCCCCGCGTGGCGGCCCGGCGACCCCGGCGTGGTGCGGTTCCCGTCCGGACGCACGGTGCGGGGCCGCGGCCTGCGCCGCCCGCTGCCGGACGGACCGGTCCCGCAGTACGCGGTCCACCTGCTGGGCGGGCGTCCTCCACAGGTCCCGTGGGAGTCCCGCCCGCTGCGCTGGCCCGACTTCCGGCTGCCCGCGGACGAGGCGGAGGCCCGCGCCGTCCTGGCCGGCGCGTGGGAGCGGGCGGCGGCGGAGCGCGTCGAGGTCGCCTGCGGCGGCGGCCGGGGCCGGACGGGCACGGCACTGGCCTGCCTGGCGGTCCTGGACGGCGTGCCGCCGGACCGCGCGGTGGAGTGGGTCCGCCGCGCCTACCACCCCCGCGCGGTGGAGACGCCCTGGCAGAAGCGCTACGTACGGCGTTTCGCCGGTTAGGCCGCGGCCCGCGGGACCGGGCCGCCGGACAGCCCCGGGCCTCAGGCCCGCACCCCGTCCATGAAGCCGGGGGCGGGCGGCGGCCGCCGTGCGGGAGCCGCCCGCGCGGCCGCGCGGCTCAGCAGAGGGGCAGGCCCGGCACCGGGGCGTCGTTGTCGCCGCCCCGGATGTACACGTCGCTGAACCACACGCCGGTGTTGCCGCTGTCGTCGTCGGTCTTCGCCCACCAGACGTTGGTCCACTCGCCGTGCGTCTCGCGCCGGCCGAGGTCGGACTGGCAGTAGAAGTAGTTGGTGCCGGCGTTCAGGACCCCGGCCCGGCTGCCGTCGCCCCGGTGGGAGTCGGCGGTCCGCCAGACCGTGCAGTTGTACTTGCCGTCGCCGATGGGGTGGCACGCCGGCTCCCGCGCCACCCCGCCGGTGGAGGACGAGCCGCCGCCCGTCGTGCCGCCGGTGCCGCCCGCCGGACCACCGCCCGTACGGTCGCTCCCGCCCGGGCCGGGGGCCGGACCGCCGGCCGGGCCGGAGGGCGCGCCGGGCGCCGCGGTCGCCCTCGACGGGGAGGCGGTGGGCCCGTCCGTCCCGGAGGGGCGGCGTGCGGCGCTCGGCCGGCCGTTCGCGGAGGCGGTCGGGCCCGCGCCGGGGACGAGGGGCATGCCGTCGTCGTCGACCGGTGCGGCCGTGTCCGCCGTCGCCTCGCCGCCGGTGAGCGCCCGCCCGCCCGCGGGCGCCCCCTCCCGTTCCACGAGCAGGTACGTCACGCCGCCGCCGACCAGGAGGACGGCGGCCGCGCCGGCCGCGACCAGCGACCGCGAGCGCCCCCTGCGGCCCCGGGCGCGCGCCGCCGCGCGGGACCCGCGGCCCCCCCTGCCCCGGCACGCCGGCCGGGACCGCCGCGGCGCCGCCGGCTCCCCGCCCGTGGCCGGGGACCGGGGCGGGAGCGCCGGGTACGGCGGTCCCCGGGGCCTCGTGCGCGGGGCCGCCGGAGCCCTCGCCGGGCGCCGGGTACACCGCTCCCGGCACCGGGGCGCCGCGGGCGGGAAGGCCCTGCGGCGGGCCGAAGCCGCGCGCGTCCGCGACGGGCGGGCCGAAGCCCTGCGGGGGCAGCGCCGTGCGCTCGGTCGGGACGTACGGGGCGGGCGCCCCCTCGCCCCCCGCGGTCTCCGCCGCCCCCGTACCGTCCGCGACCCGCCGCAGGAGGCCGGCCGCCGTGGAGGCGTCCGGGCGGTGGGCCGGGTCCTTGGCCATCAGCCGCCGGAGCACCGGGGCGAGCGGGCCGGCGCCGTGCGGTTCGGGGAGCGGTTCGGCGACGATGGCGGTGAGCGTCGACCACGTGGAGGTGCGGCGGAACGGCGACGCGCCCTCGACCGCCGCGTAGAGGGTGGCGCCGAGCGCCCAGACATCGGAGGCCGGTCCCGGGTCCTGGCCCTGGGCGCGCTCGGGCGCCAGGTAGTCGAGGGAGCCGACCAGTTCGCCGCTGCGGGTGAGGTGGGTGGCGGAGCCGTCCCCCGGGTCCTCCACGGCGGCGATGCCGAAGTCGGTGAGGACGACCCGCCCGGTGCGGTCCAGCAGGATGTTGCCGGGCTTCACGTCGCGGTGGAGGACGCCCACCGCGTGGGCGGCGGCCAGGGCGCCGAGGACTTCGGCGCCGATCCGGGCGGCCTCGCGCGGGTCCATGACGCCGTGTTCGGCGAGCACGTCGGCGAGCGACGGCCCGTCGACCAGCTCCATGACGATGACGGGGCGTCCTTCGTGGTCGGCGATGTCGTGGACGGCGACGACCCCGGGGTGGCGGACCCGCGCGGCCGCCCGGCCCCCGTCAGCGGTGGCCGAGACGGCCCAGGTAGCCGTGGAGGGCGGCGGAGGCGCCGAGCCGGCGCAGGCTGCTCCGGTGGAGGTCGCGGGCGCGGGCGTCCAGTTCGGCCAGGACGCGGTCGGGGCCGCCGCCGGCGCGCAGCTCGCGCAGGACGGCCCCGATGGCGGCGAGCGGGTGGCGCCCCTTGCGCAGGAGCGCGACCACCTGGGCGATGTGCAGCTCGGAGCGGTCGTAGAGGCGGTAGCCGGTGGACGGTTCACGGAGGGGCCGCACGAGTCCGTGCGCCTCCCACAGCCGGAGCACGGGCGGCTTCACGCCCACGGTGCGGGCCGCCTCGCCGATGCGCAGCCCGTGCCGCGCGGACGGGGCGCGCCCCTTCAGGACGGCCCCCAGGGCCTCGCGGACGGCGGCGAGCTCCGCGCGTTCCCGGTCCAGCCGGGCGTGGCCGGCGTCCAGGGCGGCCAGCGCGGTCTCCAGGTCGCCCGTGTGGACGGCCGCCATCACGGTGCGGGCGGTGGCCCAGCCGTGCCCGGCGGCGAGCTCGCGGGCCACGGCGAGCGCGTCGGCGTGGGCGCGGGTGAAGACGCGGTAGCCGGCGGTGGTGCGTCCGACGGGCGGGAGCAGCCCCGTGTCGGCGTAGGTGCGCAGCTGCTGCACGGAGATCCCGGCCGACCGCGCGAGGTCCGCCGCCTTCAGTCGATCGCCCATGACTTCGCTCCTCCGGTTTCGCACCCGGTTGGGACTTCTCCGGCATTCTGCCGCGCCCACCGGCCACGCCGCGGTGAAAGTGCCTGGTGGTACTTGAATGAAACACTTGACACCAGGTCCGGCGCCGGGGCCGAGTGGATCCGTTTCCCGAAGGGAGAAGCAGTGAAGTTCGTGCTCGAGGTCACCGTGGACGACGCGCGGCCGAAGGAGGCGGTGGTGAGCGAGCTGGGCCGCGTCCTGCGCTACTGGGGCGGCAACCTCCACCACTACGCCCTGCGGCCCGGCGACGGCTCGGCGGTGTACGACTCGGCCCGCCGCGAGGTGGGCCGGTGGAGGATCACCGCCGACGGCGGGGAGGGCTGAGGCCGGCGGAGCCGGGTGTGAGGACGGCCGGGGCCGCGCGGTGGTGCTCCACCGCGCGGCCCCGGCCGGGTGAGGTCGCGGATCAGCCCTTGCGGGACTTGATCTCCTCGGTCAGCTGCGGGACGACCTCGAAGAGGTCGCCGACCACGCCGTAGTCGACCAGGTCGAAGATCGGGGCCTCGGGGTCCTTGTTGATGGCCACGATGGTCTTCGAGGTCTGCATGCCGGCGCGGTGCTGGATCGCGCCGGAGATGCCGGCGGCGACGTACAGCTGCGGCGAGACCGACTTGCCGGTCTGGCCGACCTGGCTGGTGTGCGGGTACCAGCCGGCGTCGACGGCGGCGCGGGAGGCGCCGACGGCGGCGCCGAGCGAGTCGGCCAGGCCCTCGATGAGCGCGAAGTTCTCGGCGCCGTTGACGCCGCGGCCGCCGGAGACCACGATCGCGGCCTCGGTCAGCTCGGGACGGCCGGTCGACTCGCGCGGCGTGCGGGAGATAACCCTGGTGCCGGTGGCCTTCTCGGAGAAGGAGACCGCGAGGGTCTCGACGGCACCGGCGGCGGGGGCGGCCTCGACGGGCGCCGAGTTCGGCTTGACCGTGATGACCGGGGTGCCCTTGGAGACGCGGGACCTGGTGGTGAACGCGGCGGCGAACGCGGACTGCGTCGCGACCGGGCCCTCGTCGCCGGCCTCCAGGTCGATGGCGTCGGTGATGAGGCCGGAGCCGATGCGGACCGCGAGGCGGGCGGCGATCTCCTTGCCCTCGGCGGAGGACGGGACGAGTACGGCGGCCGGGGACACCGCCTCGTACGCGGCCTGGAGGGCGTCGACCTTCGGGACGACGAGGTACTCGGCGAACTCGGCGGCGTCGGCCGTGAGCACGCGGGTCGCGCCGTGCTCGGCGAGCGTGGCGGCGGTGGCCTCGGCGCCGGGGCCGAGGGCGACGGCGACGGGCTCGCCGAGGCGGCGGGCCAGCGTCAGCAGCTCCAGGGTGGGCTTGCGGACGGCGCCGTCCGCGTGGTCGACGTGGACGAGGACTTCAGCCATGGGAATGCTCTCCTGCGGATGCGAGGTCTGAGGGGCTGTCGGTGGCTCTGCGCTGCGCGAGCCCTAGATGAACTTCCGGCCCGCGAGGAACTCGGCCAGCTGCCTGCCGCCCTCGCCCTCGTCCTTGACGACCGTGCCGGCCGTGCGGGCCGGGCGCTCCGTCGCGGAGTCGACCTTCGTCCAGGCGCCGTCGAGGCCGACCTCGTCGGCGTCGACGTCCAGGTCGTCGAGGTCCAGGGACTCCACCGGCTTCTTCTTGGCGGCCATGATGCCCTTGAAGGAGGGGTAGCGGGCCTCGCCGGACTGGTCCGTCACGGAGACGACGGCCGGGAGGGAGGCCTCCAGCCGCTCGGTCGCGGCGTCGCCGTCGCGACGGCCCTTGACCACGCCGTCCTCGACGGAGACCTCGGAGAGCAGGGTGACCTGCGGGACGCCGAGGCGCTCGGCGAGGATCGCCGGCAGGACGCCCATGGTGCCGTCGGTCGACGCCATGCCGCAGACGACCAGGTCGTAGCCGGTCTTCTCGATCGCCTTGGCGAGGACCAGGGAGGTGCCCATGACGTCGGTGCCGTGCAGGTCGTCGTCCTCGACGTGGACGGCCTTGTCGGCGCCCATCGACAGCGCCTTGCGCAGGGCGTCCTTGGCGTCCTCGGGACCGACGGTGAGTACGGTGACCTCCGCGTCGTCCGCGTCCCCGGCGATCCGCAGCGCCTGCTCGACCGCGTACTCGTCCAGCTCCGACAGCAGGCCGTCGACGTCGTCGCGGTCGACGGTCAGGTCATCGGCGAAGTGCCGGTCGCCGGTGGCGTCGGGCACGTACTTCACACAGACAACGATCCTCAAGCTCACGCCGGCTCTCCTACTGCATCGTCATTACGGTGCTGCTCTGTTGCACGCAGCATAGGCGCCTGATGGGGCGGTTTCCGCTCGGGGCGGCGGCCGCCCCGCGACGGGACATTACTCGCCAGTACAGCCGGAGCCTTCCCGGTCGGCAAGCGCTGGGAACTGTGACCTTCCCGACGCCGGGCGACCGGTCCCTTCAGTGCCTCAAGGCGTTGAAGCGGCCCTGGTGGTAGAGGAGCGGCCGGCCCTCCCGGGCCTCGGCGTCCCCGGCGACGATCTCGGCGACGACGATGCGGTGGTCTCCGGCCGGTACGCGGCCGGCGACCCGGCACACCAGCCAGACGAGGACGCCGTCGAGCAGCGGGACCCCCTCGGGGCCGGTGGTCCAGCGGGTCGGCGCGGCGAAGCGGTCGGCGCCGCTGCGGGCGAAGACCGCGGCCAGCTCCCGCTGGTCCTCCCCCAGGAGGTGCACGCCCACATGGGTGGCGGCCAAGACGGCGGGCCAGCTGGACGAGCCCGTGCCTATGCCGAAGGAGACCAGCGGCGGCTCGGCGGAGACCGAGGCGAGCGAGCCCGCGGTGAACCCCGCGGGGCGGCCGCCGGGCCCCGGGGCGGTGATCACGGCGACGCCGGCGGCGTGCCGCCGGAAGGCGGAGCGCAGCAGCTCGGCCCCGGCGGGCGGGGCCGTGAGCCCTCCGGCGCCGGGCCGGCGGGCGGCCGTCACGGAGTCGTCCTCGTGCGGGCGGTGCGTACGCGGGGCCGCGGTCCCCGGTCGCTCAGGCATCCGGACAGGGCGCGCTCCCGTGGCGGACGGGGCCGGGGCGGGCCGGTCCGCGGAGAAGGGGTTCGTACGGCACGGGCGCCACCCTGTCGACGCGCGGCCGCCCGCGTCAAGGCCGTACGGGAAGATGCGATCAGCGTCACGGCCGGTCAGCGGGGGTTTCCAGGGCACGGCCGAGCGCGGCGATCACATCGGCCCTGCGGGGCTGCCCGGCGGCGCGGCGGACGACGCGGCCGGCCGCGTCGAGGACGAGCACGGTGGGGGTCGAGGTGACGCCGAGGCGCCGGACCAGGGGGAGGTTCCGCTCGGCGTCGATCTCCACGTGGACGACGCCGGGGACCATGTCCGCCACGTCGGCGAGCGTCCGCCGGGTGGCGCGGCAGGGCTGGCAGAAGGCGGTGGAGAACTGCACGAGCGTGGCCCGCTCCCCCGGTTCGGCGCCCAGGTCCCCGGGGCCGAGCACCCGTTCGCACCGCTTCTCCGCACCGTCCCGCGCCACCGCGGCCTCCGCTCCCCGTCGTCCGGTCCCTCTCCCCGCGCAGCGCCGCGCCGGCCCCGGGGATTCCCCGGCGGCGGCCCGGACGCGGCGACGTGACGAGTATCTCGCCTCGTTCCGCCCGCGAAGGGGGGTTCGGACTGGCCTGGGCGCGGTACATGGGGCAGCATCGGGCGCGGGCCGGACACCTACGGCTGCGTAACTTCCGCCGGGACACCCTCCCCAGGCAGACGGAAAGAAGGGCGTTCTCCAGATGGCAGAACTCGTCTATCGGCCGGTCATCGGCGCCGCGCTCACGATGTTCAAGGCGCTCGACCTCAAGATCGACATTCAGGGTTCGGAGAACATCCCGCGCACCGGCGGCGCGGTGCTCGTCAGCAATCACATCAGCTACCTGGACTTCGTCTTCACCGGACTCGCCGCCCTGCCGCAGAAGCGTCTGGTGCGGTTCATGGCGAAGGACTCGGTCTTCCGTCACAGGATCTCCGGGCCGCTGATGCGGGGCATGAAGCACATCCCGGTGGACCGCGGGCAGGGTGAGGCGGCCTACCGCCACGCGCTGGACTCCCTGCGCTCCGGCGAGATCGTCGGCGTCTTCCCGGAGGCGACGATCTCCCAGTCGTTCACCCTCAAGGGCTTCAAGTCGGGCGCGGCGCGCCTGGCCCAGGAGGCCGGGGTGCCGCTGGTCCCGATGGCGCTGTGGGGGACGCAGCGGCTGTGGACGAAGGGCCGCCCCCGGAACTTCAGGCGCAGCCACATCCCGGTGACGCTGCGGGTGGGCGAGCCCGTGGAGGCCCCGGCGGACCAGTACGCCGGCGCGATCACGCGGCGGCTGCGCGAGCGGGTCCAGGAGCTGCTGGAGGCCGCCCAGCGGGCGTACCCGGTGCGCCCGAAGGACGCGCAGGACACGTGGTGGGTCCCGGCCCACCTGGGCGGCACCGCGCCGGCCCCGGCGGAGCTGCGCTGAGCGCGGCGCCCCGCCGCGGGCCCGTGCCCGCCCGGGGCGCTCCGGCACGTGCGGCCCGCGCCCGGGTGGCCGGGGCGCGGACGGCGCGGGAGCGGCCGACCGGTCCTCGACGCGGGTCCGGTCGGCCGCTCCCGCGTGCGCGCTAGCGGGCCATCTCCTCCTTGAGCGCCAGGAGGAACGCGTCCACGTCGTCCTCCGTCGTGTCGAAGGAGCACATCCAGCGGACGTCGCCGGCCGCCTCGTCCCAGAAGTAGAACCGGAACCGCTTCTGCAGCCGCAGGCCCACCTCGTGCGGAAGCCGCGCGAAGACCGCGTTGGCCTGCACCGGGTGGAGGATCTCCACGCCGTCGACGGACCGGACGCCCTCGGCGAGGCGCCGCGCCATCGCGTTGGCGTGCCGGGCGCTGCGCAGCCACAGATCCTTGGCGAGCAGCGCCTCGAACTGCACGGAGACGAACCGCATCTTGGACGCGAGCTGCATGGACATCTTGCGCAGGTGCTTCATGTGGCGGCCGGCCTCGGGGTCGAGGACCACGACCGCCTCGCCGAAGAGCAGGCCGTTCTTGGTGCCGCCCAGCGACAGCACGTCCACGCCCGCGGCGTTGGTGAACGCGCGCATCGGAACGTCCAGCGACGCGGCCGCGTTGGCCAGCCGGGCGCCGTCGAGGTGGACCTTCATCCCTAGGCCGTGGGCGTGGTCGGCGATCGCCCGGATCTCGTCCGGCGTGTAGACCGTGCCCAGCTCGGTGTTCTGGGCGAGGGAGACGACCTGCGGCATGGCGCGGTGCTCGTCGTCCCAGCCGAACGCCTGCCGGTCGATCAGTTCGGGCGTGAGCTTGCCGTCCGGGGTGGGCACGGTGAGCAGCTTGAGACCGGCCATGCGCTCGGGCGCGCCGCCCTCGTCCACGTTGATGTGCGCGGACTCGGCGCAGATCACCGCGCCCCAGCGGTCGGCGAGCGCCTGCAGGGCGGTGACGTTGGCACCGGTGCCGTTGAACACCGGGAACGCCTCGGCGGTCGGGCCGAAGTGGCTGTGCATCACCCGCTGGAGGTGGTCGGTGTAGTCGTCCTCGCCGTAGGCGGTCTGGTGGCCGCCGTTGGCGACGGCCAGGGCGGCGAGGACCTCCGGGTGGGCTCCCGCGTAGTTGTCGCTGGCGAAGCCCCGTACCGACGGGTCGTGGTGGCGGCGCGCGTCGGTGCGGGTGGGGAACGGCGGGGTCACGGCTTGGGGGTCAGCCACAGGCGCTGTCCATTCACTTCCTGGGCGGGCCGGTCCCAGACGCCGGCGACGGCCTCGGCCAGCTCCTCGGCGTCGGTGTGGCCCGCGAACTTCGCATTCGGGCGCTCGGCGCGCATCGCGTCGTGCACCAGTGCCTTGATCACCAGGATGACAGCAGCGGCCTTCGGGCCCTCCTCGCCCCCCGCCTTGCGGAAGGAGTGGCCGAGCGCGAGGGTCCACGCCTCGGCGGCGGACTTCGCGGCGGCGTACGCGGCGTTGCCCTCGGTGGGGTTGCTCGCGCCGGACTGGCTGACCAGGACGTACCGGCCGCGGTCGCTTCGCCCCAGCGCCCCGTGGAAGGCGAGGGAGGTGTGCTGGACGGTGCGGACGAGCAGCTTCTCCAGCACCTCCCAGTCGGCCAGGTCGGTGTCGGCGAAGCTCTTGCCGCCGCGCCAGCCGCCGACGAGGTGGACGAGGCCGTCGACGCGGCCGAACTCCTTCTCGGTCCTGTCGGCCCAGCCGCGGGTCGCGGCCAGGTCGAGCAGGTCCACCTTCTCGCCGGTGACGGTGGCGCCGCCGTGGGCGTAGCGGGCGGCGTCGACCGCCTCCGCGAGGCGCTCGGGGTCGGCGTCGGCGGCGACGACGGTCGCGCCGGCCTCGGCGAGCCGCAGCAGGGCGGCGCGGCCCGCGGGGCCCGCGGCCCCGGCGACCGCGATGACGGCGCCGTCCAGCGGTCCGCCGTTGCCGTTGGTGGTCATGGTGTTCGTCTCCTCCGTCTGCGTACCGGACGTCCCGGTCGTACCCGTGGTGCGCTCGCTCACGCGGCGGCCTTCTCGACGTCGGCCGGGGTGATGCCCTTGGTGGAGGCGATCACCGACTTCAGCTTCCTGGAGAGGGCCTCGTAGAACATGCTCAGCGGGAACTCGTCCGGGAGCACGTCGTCGACGAGCCTGCGCGGCGGCTGGGAGAGGTCCAGCGCGTCCGGGCCCTTGGCCCAGCGGGAGCCGGGGTGCGGGGCGAGGTAGGCGGAGACGAAGTCGTACGCGGCGAACCAGTGGACCAGCTTCGGGCGGTCGATGCCGTCCCGGTAGAGCTTCTCGATCTCGGCGCACAGCCGGTTGGTGACCCCGGGGGCGCGCCGCCAGTCGATGTGCAGGGTATTGTCGGTCCAGCGCACCACGTCGTGCTTGTGGAGGTAGGCGAAGAGCAGCTGGCCGCCGAGGCCGTCGTAGTTGCGGACGCGGTCGCCGGTGAGCGGGAAGCGGAACATCCGGTCGAACAGCACGGCGTACTGCACGTCGCGGCCGTGCGGGTTGCCCTCGGCCTCGAGGCGGACGGCCTCCTTGAAGGCGGTCAGGTCGCAGCGCAGCTCCTCCAGGCCGTACATCCAGAACGGCTGGCGCTGCTTGATCATGAACGGGTCGAAGGGCAGGTCGCCGTGGCTGTGGGTGCGGTCGTGGACCATGTCCCACAGGACGAACGCCTCCTGGCAGCGCTGCTGGTCGCCGAGCATCTCCTGGATGTCGGCGGGCAGTTCCACACCGAGGGTCTCGACGGCGGCCGCGGTGACGCGGCGGAAGCGGGCGGCCTCGCGGTCGCAGAAGATGCCGCCCCAGCTGAACCGCTCGGGGGCCTCGCGGACGGCCACGGTCTCGGGGAAGAGGACGGCGGAGTTGGTGTCGTAGCCCGAGGTGAAGTCCTCGAAGGTGATGCCGCAGAAGAGCGGGTTGTCGTAGCGGGTGGCCTCCAGCTCCGCGAGCCACTCCGGCCACACCATGCGCAGGACGACGGCCTCCAGGTTGCGGTCCGGGTTGCCGTTCTGCGTGTACATCGGGAACACGACGAGGTGCTGGCGGCCGTCGACGCGCTCGGCGGCGGGCTGGAAGGCCGTCAGCGAGTCGAGGAAGTCCGGCACCGCGTAGCCGCCGGCCGCCCACTTGCGCAGGTCGGCGACGAGCGCGCGGTGGTACGCGGTGCCGTGCGGCAGCAGCGGGGAGAGCCGCTCGACGGCGGCGACGACCCGGTCGAGCGCGGCGTCGGCGTCCGCGCGGGCCGGGGCGCCCTCGGCTCCGAGGTCTATGGACCCGTCGGCGGACTGCCAGACCCGGATCTCCTCCACGGCATTCTTGAGCTGCGGCCATGCGGGGTGGTCGACCACCCGGACGTCGGCGGACAGCTCGCCGCCGACAGCATCCTGCACAAGAATTTCCGTCATCTCACTTCCTCCACAGGAGAACCTCGCGTAAAGGAACCGTATCCGCCCACGGTTCTCCCCCACAAGAGGGCTTGGCGGAAATTATCCTGCCCGACCCCAGTGTTCACCGCTGTTTTTCCCGTCCGGCAAGGCCGAAGCGGACACATCGACCGTTTCACCGGGCCCGTCACACCGGCCCGAGGGTGTAACGGGCACCCCCGGGGAACCCGCCTGGCCGGAACCGTGCCGCGGCCGGCACGGACTTCGAACGGACAGTTACGAACCGGGACGACTGGGGCGGTCATCTATGAGCAACGGATTCCTCGGACCCGAGGGCTTCGGCCCCGACCCGTTCAGCGAGTTCCTGGCCCGCCTGTTCGGAGGCGCCCCCACCTCCTCGGCGGCCCGGCGCGGACCGCGGTACATCGACATCGCGCGGATGATGAGCGAGCCCGCCCGCCGCATGGTGGACGACGCCGCCACGTACGCGGCCGAGCACGGCAGCGCGGACCTGGAGACCGAGCACCTGCTGCGCGCCGCGCTCGACACCGAGCCGACGCGCGACCTGGTCGTCCGGGCCGGGGCCGACCCCGACGAGCTGGCCGCGGAGATCGACCGCACGGCCGGCGAGGGACCGCCGCAGGCCCGGATCGCCGTCACGCCCGCCGTCAAGCGCGCCCTGCTCGACGCCCACGACCTGGCGCGGAACATCGGCGCGTCCTACATCGGTCCTGAACACGTCCTCGCCGCGCTGGCCGCCAACCCGGACTCGGCGGCCGGCCGCATCCTGCGCGCCGCCCGGTTCGACCCGGACTCCGTGCCCGGGCCGTCCTCCCTCAGGCCCGCCCCGCGCGGCGGCCCGTCCGGCGGGTGGGAGAACACCGCGGCCGACCAGCGCCCGGCCCCGCAGCACGGCACCCCGACCCTGGACAAGTACGGGCGCGACCTCACCGACCTCGCCCGCGCCGGCCGCGTCGACCCGGTGATAGGCCGGGAGGCGGAGATAGAGCAGACCGTCGAGGTGCTGTCGCGGCGCGGGAAGAACAACCCCGTCCTCATCGGCGACGCCGGGGTCGGCAAGACCGCCGTCGTCGAGGGCCTCGCACAGCGGATCGCCGACGGCGACGTGCCCGACACCCTCCTCGGCCGGCGCCTCGTCTCCCTCGACATGACGGGCCTGGTCGCCGGCACCCGGTACCGCGGCGACTTCGAGGAGCGGATGAACGCCGTCATCGAGGAGGTGCGGACCCATTCCGGGGAACTCCTCCTCTTCATCGACGAGCTCCACACGGTCGTCGGCGCGGGCGGCGGTGGCTCGGAGGGCGGCTCCATGGACGCCGGCAACATCCTCAAGCCCGCGCTCGCCCGCGGCGAACTGCACGTCATCGGCGCGACCACGCTGGAGGAGTACCGCCGCCACGTCGAGAAGGACGCCGCCCTCGCCCGCCGCTTCCAGCCGATCCTCGTCCCCGAGCCGAGCCCGGAGGACGCCCTGGAGATCCTGTGCGGGCTGCGGGACCGGTACGAGGCCCACCACCAGGTCCGCTACACCGACGAGGCGCTGCGGGCCTCCGTCGAGTTGTCGGACCGCTACCTCACCGAGCGGTTCCTGCCGGACAAGGCCATCGACCTGATCGACCAGGCGGGCGCGCGGGTCCGGCTGCGCTCCCGGTCCCAGGACGCCGACGTGCGGGCCCTGGAGCGGGAGGCCGAGCAGCTGCTCCGCGACAAGGACCAGGCCGTCGCCGCCGAGCAGTACGAGCGGGCGACCGAGCTGCGCGACCGCGTCCAGGAGTTGCAGGACCGCATCAAGGCGGGCCGGGGCGAGCCGGTGATGCGGGACGACCGCGTGCTGGAGGTGACCGCCGAGGACGTCGCGGAGGTCGTCAGCCGGCAGACCGGCGTCCCCGTCAGCCGGCTCACCCAGGAGGAGAAGGAGCGGCTGCTCGGCCTGGAGCAGCACCTGCGCAAGCGGGTCGTCGGGCAGGACGAGGTGGTCTCGGTGGTCTCCGAGGCGGTGCTGCGCTCGCGGGCGGGCCTGGCCGACCCGCGCCGCCCGATCGGCAGCTTCCTGTTCCTCGGCCCGACCGGCGTCGGCAAGACCGAGCTGGCCCGCGCGCTCTCGGACGCGCTGTTCGGGAGCGAGGAGCGCATGGTGCGGCTCGACATGAGCGAGTTCCAGGAGCGGCACACCGTCAGCCGGCTGGTGGGAGCCCCGCCCGGGTACGTCGGCCACGAGGAGGCCGGGCAGCTGACGGAGGCGGTGCGCCGGCACCCGTACTCGCTGCTCCTCCTCGACGAGGTGGAGAAGGCCCACCCGGACGTCTTCAACATCCTGCTCCAGGTGCTCGACGACGGGCGGCTGACCGACGCGCAGGGCCGCACCGTCGACTTCAAGAACACCGTCATCGTGATGACCAGCAACCTCGGCTCCGAGGCCATCGGCACCGGACGCGGCGTGCTGGGCTTCGGGGCGGACGCGGCGGACGACGAGGAGGCGGCCCGCGACCGGGTGCTGCGGCCGCTGCGCGAGCACTTCCGGCCCGAGTTCCTCAACCGCATCGACGAGATCGTCGTCTTCCGGCGGCTCACCCAGGCCCGGCTGCGGCAGATCACCGACCTGCTGCTGGAGGACACCCGGCGCCGGATGCGGGCACAGCACGTGTCCGTGGACTTCGACCCGGAGGCCGTGGACTGGCTGGCCCGCCGGGGCTACGAGCCCGAGTACGGCGCCCGGCCGCTGCGCCGCACGATCCAGCGGGAGGTGGACAACCGCCTGTCGCGGCTGCTGCTCGACGGACGGCTCGCCGCGGGCGGCCGGGTCCGCGTGGACGCGGCGGACGGGGGGCTGGTCTTCCGCACGGAGCCGGCGCCCGGACCGGGCGAGGGGGTCAGCCCAGCCGCTTGACGAGCAGTTCGAACTCCAGGTCGTCGCGGCGCGGCACGCCGAAGCGCTCGTCGCCGTACGGGAACGGCGTCGTCCGCCCGGTACGGCGGTAGCCGCGCCGCTCGTACCAGGCGATCAGCTCGTCCCGTACGGAGATCACCGTCATGTGCATCTCCCGCGCGCCCCACTCCTCCCGGGCCAGGCGCTCGGCCTCCGCGAGGACGCGCCGGCCGAGCCCGCCGCCCTGCAGCCCGGGGCGGACGGCGAACATCCCGAAGTAGGCGGTGTCACCGCGGCGCTCCAGCTGGCAGCAGGCGACGGGGGCGCCGTCCCGCTCGACGACGAGGAGCCGGGAGCCGGGCGCGGTGATGACCGCGCGCACGCCGTCCGGGTCGGTGCGCTGCCCGTCGAGGATGTCGGCCTCCGTGGTCCAGCCGGCGCGGCTGGCGTCGCCCCGGTAGGCGGACTCGACGAGGGAGACGATCGCGGGGACGTCCGCCTCCACGGCGTCACGGCAGGTCTCCCGGGCGTCCCTGAGCGGTGCGGTGTCCATCCTGGTCGTTCTCCCCTCGGCGTGCCGTTCGGCCACCGAGACTAACGCGGCGCTCCTCCCGTCCCGGCCCCCTCCCCGGCACCGGCGGGGCGCGCCTCCGGCGGGGCGCGGTGTGCGGGGCGGACTCCGGCGGCGTACGGCACCGGCCGCGGCGGGGCCCGGCCGGCGGGTCCCGGACCGCTGCGGCGTGGCGTGCGTCACTTCCGCGACCGCGTCGGCCGGGGAGCGCCGCCGCGCTCATAGGCTGGCGTCATGTGGGTCTCCCTCGCGCTGCTCGCGCTCGGCGTCCTGGTCGCCGCCGTGGCCCCGCGCCTGCTCGCGCGGGCCGACTGGACGGAGCGCGAACCGATCGTCGCCCTGTGGGTGTGGCAGTGCGTGGTGGCGGCGGTGCTGCTGAGCTTCGCGCTGTCGATGACGTTCAGTGCGGCGGCCTCCTGGCAGGCGGTGCGCGGCCGGGTGTTCGCGACGGCGCCGGCCGCGGTCGTGGAGGCGTACGCCCTGGGGTCGCTCGGCCCCTGGTCGGCGGCGCTCGCGGTGCTGCTGGCGTGCGGCGGGCTGTGGACCGGGGCGATGCTCACCCGGGAGGTGCGCGACACCCGGGCGCGGCGCAGGCGGCAGCGCGCCGAACTGCTGGTGCGGGCGCCCCTGCTGCCGGGCGAGGAGACGGGTTCGGGCCCTCTGGTACTGGTGGAGGGCGACCGGCCCGACGCCCGGTGGCTGCCGGGTCCGCGGCCCCGGCTGGTCATCACCACGGCGGCGTTGCGGCGGTTGAGGGGGCGCCAGCTCGACGCCGTGCTCGCCCACGAGCAGGGGCACGCGCGGGCGCGGCACGACTGGCTGCTGCACTGCGCGGCGGCGCTGGCGTCGGGGTTCCCGCGCGTCCCGGTGTTCGCGGCGTTCCGCGCCGAGATGCACCGGCTGGTGGAGCTGGCCGCGGACGACTCGGCGTCGAAGCGGTTCGGGCGGCTGGCGATCGCGCTGGCGCTGGTCGGGCTGAACGAGGACCGGGGCGCCTTCGGGCCGTGTCCGGCGCACCACGCCGAGGTGCCGCGGCGGGTGACGCGGCTGCTGACGGCGGAGCCGCGCCTCACGCCGGGGCGGCGGCTGCGGCTGACGGCGGCGGCCGCTCTCGTGCCGGCGGTGCCGCTGCTGGTGGCGCTGGCCCCGGGACTGAGCGCCCTGTCCTGACCCGCTCCGGAGCGAACCGCGCGGACGGCGCAGGCGGCGCGACCGGCCCGGACGGACGCGTCGGTCGTCTGCCCGGGCGATTCGCGGGCAGGATCCCGGTATGCCTCCCTCCGCACACGTCTCGCCCGTCGCCCGTCCTCCGCTCGTCCGTGCCGCGGCCGTGGGCTGCGGCGCGGCGGCCGTGCTCCTCCTGCTGCTCGTGGCCGTCGCCTGGGCGCCACTGCTCGCCTTCGACCGGGTGGTGGTGGAGGGGCTGCACCCGGTGGCGGTGCGCCGCCCGGCGCTGACGGAGGGCGTACGGGTGCTGTCGGACTGGGTGTGGGACCCGCTGACGCTGCGCGTCCTGCTGGGGGTGGTGGTGCTGGCGCTGTGGCGGGCCGGCGAGCCCGGCCCCGCGGCGCTGCTGGCGGGGGTGTGCGCGGTGGCGGCCGCGGTGCAGCAGGGGATGAAGACGCTGGTGGGCCGGGAGCGGCCGCGGTTGCCGGACCCGGTGGACTCGGCGGAGTTCGCGGCGTTCCCGTCCGGGCACGCCATGACCGCTGCGGTCGTGTGCGGGCTGCTGTGGTGGGCGGCGGCGCGGGCGGCCCGGTGGACCCTGGTGCGGCCGGTGGCGGTGGCGGGGGCGGTGTCGACGGCCGGAGTGGGGCTGACGCGGGTGTACCTGGGGGTGCACTGGCCCTCGGACGTGCTGGGCGGCTGGCTGCTGGGGGCCTGCCTGGTGGCGGCCGCGGTCGCGGCGTACGAGCGGTGGGCGGCGGGGCGCGGCCCTCGCGGGCGGCGCCGGGCGGGACCCGGCCCGCGGCACGCGGACGACTGGACGGGACCGCGCGGAGCGTCCGCCGGCGGACGGTTGGACGGCGGGCGCGCGGCCCGCGCCGGAACGGTCGGGCCGACCCCGCCGGAACGTCGGGAGGTCATCGCGGACCGGGCGATCCCCCGTGTCGCCCGGTCCGCATGACGCACCGCCCCGACCGGCGGAGTGCTGTGTGCCGGCGAGGACGGTACGAGTATATTGGCTGGGAGCCAATCAATACAGGAGTTAATCATGTCCCCGCGGAGCGCATCGGTCAACGCGGAGCTCCGCCGGCGGTCCCGTGAGCGGCTCCTGCAGGCGACGGTCGACCTCGTGGCCGAACGGGGGTACGAGGCGACGACCCTCGCGGACATCGCCGACCGGGCCGGTTCGGCACGGGGCCTGGTGTCGTACTACTTCCCGGGCAAGCGCCAGCTCCTGCAGTCCGCCGTCCACCGCCTGATGCACATGACCCTGGCGGCGGCCCTGGAGCGCGAGCCGCGCGCCGAGGACGGGCGTGAGCTGCTGGCGCGGGCGATCGACGCGATCCTCGGCCTGGCGGTGGAGCGGCCGCTGCTCATGCGGACGCACATGGCCGGGATCCTCCAGGCGGAGGGATTCGTACGCTGCCCGGAGCAGCAGCGGCTCGCCGCGCTCCTGCGGGACGCGCTCGCGCGGTACGGGGCGCGCGACCTGGACGCGGACTACCCGCTGCTGCGGGCGCTGCTGATGGGCGCCGTCTTCGCCGTACTGCTGCCGGGCGCCCCGATGTCCCCCGCCCGGCTCAGGGCGGAGCTGTTCCAGCGGTACGGCCTCGACTGGGAGCTGGGGTCGCCGCCGGAGGGCGGACGACCGTAGGGGCGGCGGCCGGCGGGGCGCCGGGGCGCGGGCCGGTGGGGCTCCCGGCCGGCCGGGACCGGGCGGAGGCGGCCCGGGGCGGGGCGGCCCCGGCGCGGAGGTGTCGAGCGCACGCCGCCGGCCTGCGGGGACGGTGCTCGGGCGGCCGTTTCCGGCGGGCGGGTGCACACTGGCCCGTATCTGCGGCGAAGACGTCCTGGAGGTACCGGCCATGACCGACGTACTGCTGCTCGTGGGCACCCGCAAGGGCCTGTTCACCGCCCTCCGGCGCGGCGGCCGGTGGGACTTCGGCGGCCCCCTCTTCCCGGCGCAGGCCGTGTACGCGGTCGGTGTCGACCTGCGCCGGGCCGTGCCCCGGGTGCTGGTGGGCGCGGACAGCGCGCACTGGGGGCCGTCGGTGTTCCACTCCGACGACCTGGGGGCCACCTGGGCGGAGGCGGCGGAGCCGCCCCTGAGGTTCCCCCGGGACACGGGCGCCTCGCTGGAGCGGGTCTGGCAGCTGCAGCCGGCGGGCCCGGCGGCACCCGGCGTGGTGTACGCGGGCGCGGAACCGGCGGCGCTCTTCCGGTCGGTCGACGAGGGCGAGACGTTCGAGCTGGTCAGGCCGTTGTGGGAGCATCCGACGCGGCCGCGGTGGCAGCCGGGCGGCGGCGGTGAGGCGCTGCACACGGTGGTGGCGGACCCGCGCGACCCCGACGCGGTGACGGTGGCGGTGTCGGCCGCCGGGGTCTTCCGCACGCGCGACGGCGGCGAGACCTGGGCACCCTCGAACGAGGGGGTCTCGGCGGTGTTCCTGCCCGACCCGCACCCGAGGTTCGGGCAGTGCGTGCACAAGATCGCGCAGGACGCGGGCGACCCCGACCGGCTCTACCTCCAGAACCACTGGGGCGTCTACCGCAGCGACGACTCCGGTGCCACGTGGACCGACATCGGGACCGGGCTGCCGTCCGACTTCGGCTTCGCGGCCGTCTCGCACCCGAAGCACGCGGGGACGGCGTACGTCTTCCCGATCGCCGCCGACTCCGACCGGGTGCCGGCGGACCGCCGCTGCCGGGTGTACCGGACGAGCGACGCGGGCGGCGGCTGGGAGGCCCTGTCGCGGGGCCTGCCGGAGGACGACCACTACGGCACGGTGCTGCGCGACGCGATGTGCACGGACGGCGCCGACCCCGCGGGGCTCTACTTCGGCAACCGCAACGGCGAGGTCTTCGCGAGCGCCGACGACGGCGACAGCTGGCGGCAACTGGCCGCGCACCTCCCGGACGTGCTGTGCGTGCGGGCGGCGGTCGTCGGGTGACGTGAGGACCGCGGTACGCCAGTAGAGTGACGGCCGTGGCAGCAAGACCGTTGAGAGAGATCCTCGAGCCCGGCTGGGCCGAAGCCCTCGCCCCCGTGGCCGGACGCGTCGCGGCGATGGGGGACTTCCTCCGCGCGGAGATCGCCGCGGGGCGCACGTACCTTCCGGCCGGACCGGACGTCCTGCGGGCGTTCCGGCAGCCGTTCGACGAGGTGAAGGTCCTGATCGTCGGTCAGGACCCCTATCCGACGCCGGGGCACGCGGTGGGGCTGAGCTTCTCGGTCGCGCCGGACGTGCGGCCGCTGCCGGGCAGCCTGGAGAACATCTTCCGCGAACTCCACGCCGACCTGGGCCTGCCCCGGCCGTCCACCGGCGACCTGACGCCCTGGACGCGGCAGGGGGTGCTGCTGCTCAACCGGGCCCTGACGACGGCGCCGCGCACACCGGGCGCGCACCGCGGCAAGGGCTGGGAGGAGGTCACCGAGCAGGCCATCAGGGCGCTGGCGGCGCGCGGCAAGCCGCTCGTGTCGGTCCTGTGGGGGCGCGACGCCCGCAACCTGCGGCCGCTCCTGGGCGACCTCCCGGCCCTCGAGTCGGCGCACCCCTCCCCCATGTCGGCGGACCGCGGCTTCTTCGGCTCGCGTCCGTTCAGCCGTACGAACGACCTGCTGCTGCGTCAGGGGGCGGAGCCGGTCGACTGGCGCCTGCCGTGACCCCGGGCGGCGCGTGGATCCTGGGCGTCGACTCGGGCGGCTCGGGCCTGCGCGTCGCCCTCGCGGCGGTGGACGGCGCCACCCCGGCGGCGGGCCCTCCGCCCCGGGCCGCGGCCGCGCGGACCTTCGGCGTCCCGGTGCCCACCGGGCCCGGCGGCATCGACGCCGGATGGCTGCTGGAGCGGCTGGCGTCCGCCGCCCGGACGCTGCTGGCGGAGGCGGGGGCGGGCGGGCGGCGGCCCGTCGCCGTCGCCGTGGGGGCCGCCGGGATGGCCGGGCTCGGGGACCCGCTGCGGGCCGTGCTGCCCGGTGCGCTGCGCGACGCGCTGGGCGTGCGGCGGCTCGCGCTGGCCTCCGACGCGGTGACCGCCTACGCGGGCGCCCTGGGCCGCGTGCCCGGCACGGTGGTCGCCGGGGGCACCGGGCTCGTCGCGCTCGGCACCGACCTGGTGCGCTGGCGCCGCGCCGACGGGTGGGGGCACCTGCTGGGCGACTGCGGGGGCGGCGCCTGGATCGGCCGCGCCGGCCTGGAGGCGGCGCTGCGCGCCCACGACGGGCGGCCCGGCGGCTCCCCCGCCCTGCTGGCCCGCGCCGAGGCCCTGTTCGGGCCCGTCGGGGGACTGCCGGGGCGTCTGTATCCGCGCCCGGACCGGGCCGCCGTCCTGGCCTCGTTCGCCCCGGAGGTGGCCCGCCACGCGGCGGACGACCCGGTCGCCGCGGACGTCCTCGCCCGCGCGGCCCGGCACATCGCCGAGGCGGCGGCCGCCGTGCACCCGGCGGGGGGCGCCGGCGACGTGGCCCTGACGGGCGGCCTGTTCCGGATCGGCGCTCCCCTGCTCGCGCCCCTGCGGGACGAACTGGCGCGCCGGCTCCCCGGCGCGCGGCCGGTGCCGGCGGCCGGCGATTCCCTGTCCGGCGCGCTGGCGATCGCCGCCGCGCTCGCCGCGGACGCGCCGGCGCTGCCCCGCGAGCCCGGCCTCCTGGACACGTACGGCGACTGACCGGCCCTTCCGACAAACTGCCCATTGAGGGCGGGAACGCCCCTCCCCGAACAGCGCTGCGGGCGGAAGCAGTAGCATGCGGCGCCATGAGCTCCCCCACTGGGCCCGCTGGCCTGCCTGTACGAATGCCGCGCCCCCGCCAGCCCGGGCGGCACCGTCGCCCCGAACCCCTGGCGGCGCCCGAGGGCGCGCCCGCACTCGTCCTCGCCGTCCCCGGCGAGCCTTCCGCCGCCGCGCGCGGCCTGGCGGAGGAACTCGTGAGCATCGCGCGCTCCGAACTGCCGGGGCTGGAGGCCGCGGTCGGCTTCCTGGACGGGGACGACGCCGAGTACGCGTCGCTGACCGGTGTCCTGCGGCGCGCCTCGGTGCTGCGCGCGGACCGGTACGAGCTGGCCAGGGCGGCCGGCCGCGAGGTCGCCGAGCCCCGGGGCCCGGCCGCCGTCGTCGTACCGCTGCTGGTCGGCCCGGACGCCGCGCTGACGGACCGGATACGGCGGGCCGTCGCCGACAGCGGCGTGCCGGCGGAGCTGGCCGACGTGCTGGGCCCGCACCCGCTGCTGGCCGAGGCGCTGCACGTGCGCCTCTCCGAGGCCGGGCTGGCGCGCGCCGACCGGGCGCGGCTGTTCACGGTCGCGACGGCGGCGGACGGCATCGTGCTGGCGACGACGGGCGGCACCGAGGCCGTGCAGGCGGCCGGGATCACGGGCATGCTGCTGGCGGCGCGGCTGGCCGTGCCGGTGATGGCGGCGGCCCTGGACGAGGAGGGGTCGGTGGCGGCGGTCGCCGGGCAGCTGCGCGAATCCGGTTCGGTGCAGCTCGCGGTCGCCCCGTACCTGGTCGGCCCGGAGCTGGCCGCGGGGCTGCTGGACGCCGCGGCCGAGGCGGCGGGCTGCCCGGCCGCCGGGCCGCTGGGCGCGTACCCGGCGATCGGCAGGCTGGCGCTGTCGAGGTACATGACGCTGCTGGGCATCTCCCCCCGGCAGCAGCAGGAGGCCCCCGCCCGCTGACCGGCCGCGGCGGGGAGGGACCCGTACGGGGAGGGCCCGCACTCCGGTGCGGGCCCTCCCCGTGTTCACGCGGGGCCGGGCGCCGGGCGGGGCGTACCGTCCGCCGCCCCGGGCCGCCCGGCGGGCGCGGCGGCGCGGCTCAGGAGCGCACCGGGAGGGAGCGGGGCGCCGTGCGCAGCGGCCCGTCGAGCTCGGCCAGCAGCCGTTCCAGGTCGCGCAGGTGCGCCAGCACCGGCGCGGCCGGGGCGCCCCGGCCGCCGCGGGGGCGGGAGCCGCCTCGGCGTCGCGGCCGGCGGACCCGCGCGCCCGCGCGCGTCCTTCGAGTAGGGCCTCCACGGCGGCCTCGACCCGACGGCACGCCGCGGCGAGCCGGGCGTCGTGGCTGGCGTCCGGGTCGGCGACCACCGCGGCCAGGCCCCGTACCTCCCGCGCGCAGTCGTCGAGCAGGGCGAGCACCCGGCGGGCGCGGTCCTTGCGGTCGCGGAAGGGGCTCAGCGGGTGGACGAGCGGCGCCAGGGCGAGCCGTACGCGCCCCAGCAGCACCTCCAGCTCGGCGGCGTGCGGGGCGGGGTCGGCGGTGGGCGAGCCGGCGAGCCGTTCGGCGGCCTCGGCGGTGCAGCGGCGCACGGCGAGCAGGGCGCGCTGGATCCAGGCGTCGTTGGTGGCGTGGGTGGTGACCGGCAGGACGAAGGTCACGGCGAGCGCCGCGAACAGCGCGCCGACCCCGGTCTCGGCGGCGCGCAGGACGAGCAGGCCCGGGGTGAGCACGCCGAGCAGCCCGTACAGCAGCCCGGCCATCAGCGTCACGGCGAGCATCATCCAGCTGTACGAGACGGGGGCCGTGTAGAAGACGCCGAAGACGCACACGGCGACGAGGGCCGCCGTCGGGGCGGGCGCCCCGTGCAGGGGCAGGGCGACCACCAGGCCGGCGAGGATGCCGAGGGCGGTTCCCAGGACACGCCGGAAGCCCCGTACCAGGGCCTCGCCGCGCGACGCGGTGTTGACGAAGATCCACCAGGTGGTTCCCACCGCCCAGTACCAGCGCTCCTCGGAGAGGACCTGGCCGGCGGCGAGGGCGCAGGCGCAGGCGACGGTCGTCTGGAAGGCCTGGCGGGTGGTCGGCCGGGCCAGGCCGCGCCCGGGCAGCGGCGCGGGCGCGGGGGCCGGCGGGGTCCGGCGCTCGATCGGCCACAGGGCGAACCGCACGGCGCCGGCCACGGCCAGGGAGACGGCCGTGGCGAGGTACAGGCCGGGCAGCTGCGCCGGGGTGGCGTGGAGGAACTGCACCACGAAGAACTGCATGAACGCGAAGATGCCGAGCGCGTGGCCGCGCGGCCCCCAGCGCCGGGCGTAGACGCCGCAGAAGACCACGGCGAGGAACGCGGCGTCCCGGCCGAGGGGCAGGTCGTGCAGGGCGGTGGCGAGCGCGAGGGCGGGGAAACCGGCGGCGGGCAGCAGCGCGGTGGTGGTCCGCTGGGCTCTGCGGGTGCCGTCGGCGACGGTGAAGAGGGCGAGCAGCGCGGCGAGGCCGCCGGTGATGGACGCGGTCAGCGACAGTCCGGCCAGTTCGGTGGCCGTGACGGCGAGCCCGATGCCGAGGACGGCGCGGGTCGCGTTCCTCAACCGGAGGTACCCCGGGTCCGGGGCCACGAGGATCCTCTTCATGACGGTGGTACCGCCCCCTTGTCCTGCTCCCGCCGGCCGCGGAGGCGCCCGGGGTGGTGGGCGTGCCGGAGGCACGGCGAAGGCACCGCGCTCCGGATCCGGCTTCGTCGCCGTCCGGCGCTGCGGCGCCGTTGACACGTGGATGCGACAAGCAAACCACTCGTCGTGGCATTGGCTCAAATCGAACGCCACCGACTGGGCCATCGGCCCGGTGGGAGCCGTCCCTGACCGGCCGGTACGGGGCCGACGGGCCGGTCCTCGGGGCAACCGGCCCTCGGCTCGGCCGGTTCGCGGCATGGCCGGTTCGCGGCGGTCACGGTCGGCCGGGCAGCTCGGACAGCCCGTGGCCGAGACCCGGGGTGCCGGGCAGCTCGACCCTGCCGGTGTCCGCGGCCCCGGTGAACGCCCCGGGGGCGAGCGGCTCGTCGGCGACGAGCAGGGGTCCGACGAGGTCGGCGGGGACGGTGGCGTGGGGCAGTGCGGCCGCGAGGTGGGCGGCGGCGAGGGTGGCGACGCCCAGCTCCGGCATGGAGCCGATCTTCACGGCGAGGCCGGCGGCTTCCGCGAGCGCGGCGATCTGGCGGGCGCGGTGCAGCCCGCCCACCTTGAGGACCTTGATGTTGAGCACGTCGGCGGCACCGCGCCGGACGATCTCCATGGCGTCGTGCAGCGACTGCAGCGACTCGTCCGCCATCACCCGCGGCCCGCCGCGGCCGCGCAGCGCGGCCATCCCGGCGAGGTCCCAGCGGGGCAGCGGCTGCTCGACGAGGTCGAGGCCCTCCTCGCCGAGCCGCGCCACGGTGCGGGCGGCGGTGGACGGGTCGTAGCCCTCGTTGGCGTCGAGGGAGAGCTCGACGCCGTCCGGAACGGCGGCGCGCACGGCGTGGACCAGCGCGACGTCGCGGTCCGGGTCCTCGCCGCCCTTGACCTTGACGTGGGTGAAGCCCCGGGCGGCGTACTCGGCGGCCTCCTCGGTCATCTGCCGCGGCGTACCGAGGCCGACCACCCAGGCGGTGGGCACCGGCGTGCGCAGCCGCCCGCCGAGGAGCAGGTGGACGGGCCAGCCCGCGGCGCGTCCGGCGAGGTCGTGCAGGGCCAGGTCGAGGGCGGCCTTGGCCAGGTGCTGACCGCGGATCGCCGCGTCCATCGCGGCGTGCGCGCCGGCGAGGTCGCGCGGGTCGCGGCCGACCAGGGCGGGGGCGGCGTGGCCGGCGAGCGCGGCGCGCAGCCCGTCGAGGGTCTCCCCCGTGTAGGCGGTCATGGGCGACGCCTCGCCGTAGCCGGTGGCGCCGTCGCCGGTGCGCACCTCGACGACGAGGCTGACGAGGTCGGGGCTGGTCCCGCTGCTGATGGCGAAGGGGCGTCGGTAGGGGGCCCGGACGACGTGGCTGCGGATCGATTCGATCTTCACGCGGCTCCTGACGGGTCGCGGCCCGACGCCGTCGCGGCGCCGTGCCTAGAGGCGTACTCGGTAGACGATGGGCGGCCGGCCGGTGCGCCCTTCCTGCCGGCTGCCGACGGGGACGGCGACGCCGGCGCGCTCCAGGCGCTTGAGGATGCGCCGGGCGGTGCGCTGCTGGACGTCGAGGTGTTCGGCGACGCGGTGCGCGGTGATGCCGGGCTCCTCCTCGGCGGCCACCAGCTCCCGCAGCCGCTCCAGCGTCCCCGGGTTGAGGCCGGCCCGCCGGGCGAGCAGCCCGGTGCCCTCCGCCCCGTCGGGCCGGGCGCCGTCCGCACCGTCGGCGATGACGATGTCGACGTCGTCCTTCATGCAGACGACGCCGGCGACCGGCCCGACGGAGCGGGCCCGGTTCACCGCCCGCCGGGCCAGCGCCTCCGCCTCGGCGGCGGTGCGGCCGAGGCCGAAGCCGACGCGGGCGGAGCCGTGCCGGGCGGCCAGGCCGTCGAGGAACGGCAGGCGGGTGAACCCGTCGGTGGCCTCCTCCAGCGCGCCGCGCGTGGTCACCGCGAGGCGGCTGCCGTCCGGCAGCCCGGCGAGGCTGCCGCCCAGGACGGCGAGGTCCGCGGCGAGGTCCTCGTCGGCGGCCGGCAGGTCGACGATGCCGAGGGCGATCCGGGCGTCGTCGCTGTGCGCGCCGGCGGTGGCGAGGACCAGTGCGCGCAGGGTCGCGCGTATGGAGTGGCGGGAGGGGGCGAGCCGCACGGCGGGCAGGCGGTGCTCCAGCCGGTGGTGGGCCGAGCCCAGGCAGGTGAGGGCGGTGGTGGTGCCGTGGCGGTCGTGCGCGGCGAGGTGGAAGTCGACCAGGTCCTGGGAGGTGAGGCCGGGCCGGTGGGGCAGGACGCGGACGTGTTCGGTGGGCAGCTTGGCCTCGAGGAGGGTCTCCGTCACCTCGGCGCGGCCGAGGGTGTCGATGGAGAGGCGGGACACGTCGTGGCCGAGGCGGAGCAGCTCGACGAGGGCCCGCAGCAGGGTGGCGCCGCTGTACGGGACGTACATGGCGGGGCGGTCGAGCAGGCCCGCGCCGGCGGCGAGGGTGTGCGGGACGACGCCGGTGAACAGCAGGGCGTCGACGCGGAGGCCCGCGTCGCGGACCACGTCGGGCGTCTCGTCCTCGTGCCGGTAGGGGAAGGCCCGCAGCCGGGCGGCTCCGGTCCCGTCCCCGACCGCGACCGCCTTCCCCACCAGGTCCTCGGGGCCTATCACGCCGACCGTGAGCGTCATCGGCCGGTCTCCGTTCGTCTCGGCGAAGTGCCGCGGGGGCTTCCGTGGGGCCGGTTGACGCCCGCCTGCGGGGGTCTTAGTTTCGGCCCAGGCCGTAACCGCGTGTCTGGCGGAAGGATAGTAACCCGATGCCCGAACGGGAAATCCCCCTGCCCACGGTCCTCGATCCGCGCGGCAGGACGATCGGCGAGGAGGAGCGGGCCGCGGTGCTGCGGGTCCTCGACTCGGCGGTGCTGTGCAGCGCGTTCGGCTCCGAGGCGCGGTCGCTGGAGGCGGAGATGGCCGCGCTGTACGGGCGTCCGCACGCCGTGGCGTGCTCGTCCGGCACGGCGGCGCTGCACCTGGCGGTCGCGGCGTGCGGGGTGGGGCCGGGCGACGAGGTGGTGACCACGCCGATCTCGGACTTCGGCACGGTCGCGCCGGTCATGGCGCAGGGCGCGGTGCCGGTCTTCGCCGACGTGCGCGCCGAGGACGGCAACCTGGACCCCGACGCCGTGGAGGCCGCGATCACGCCGCGGACGAAGGCGGTGATCGCCGTTCACCTGTTCGGCGGAGCGGCGGACGCGGCGCGGCTGCGGGGGGTGTGCGACCGGCACGGGCTGCCGCTGGTGGAGGACTGCGCGCAGGCGTGGCTCGGCGAGGACGCGTCGGGGCGGCTGCTCGGCACGGTCGGCGACGTCGCGTGCTTCAGCCTCCAGCAGTTCAAGCACATCACCGCGGGCGACGGCGGCCTCGCCGTGGCGGGGGACCCGGAGCGGGCCCGCCGGATGCGGCTGTTCATGGACAAGGGCTGGGACCGCTCGGAGGGGCGCGTCCACCGCGAGATGGGCCTCAACTACCGGATGCCGGAGCTGGTCGCGGCCGTGGCGCGGGTCCAGCTCCGCAGGGTCGGGGGCGTCGTGCGGGCGCGGCGGGAGGCGGCCGGGCTGCTGCTGGCCGCGCTGGAGGGGCTGGACGGGGTGGCGCTCGCCGGGGAGCCGGCGGGGCACGCGTGGTGGATGTTCCCGCTGCTGGTCGACAACAACGCCCGCTGGGCGGAGGAGCTCACGGCGCGGGGCGTGCCGGCGCTGCCCGGCTACCTGGAGCGCCCGTTGTACGCCAATCCGGCGGTGCCGGGCGGCCGGGCGGGGCTGTGCCCGCGCGCGGAGCGGCTGATCGGCCGGACGCTGCTGGCGCTGCCGTGGAACGAGGCGTACACGCAGGAGCACGTGGACCGGATCGCCCGCGCCCTGCGCCTCGCCCACCGGCGGGCGGGTGCCGGGTGAACCGGCGTCAGCCGGCGTCGTCCTCCGCGGCGAGGCGCTCCAGGCAGGTGACGACGGCGCGCCGCTCGGCGTCCGGCAGCGGCGGCCCGTACGGGTCGAAGGCGGCCTCCTCGGGGATGGCGCCCTCCCAGACGGCGGCCCACAGCATCCGCTGCACGTAGCCCTCGATCGGCGCGTGGAAGGTGGCCTCGGCGAACCGGTCCAGCCGCCCCGAGGCCCGCAGGAACCCGGCGGCGTCCCCGGCGGTCCAGGCGTCGAGCACGGCGGTGGTCAGATCCGCGCGGGCGGCGGCGATGCCGACCAGCGCCGTGTCGGCGCCCCACATCAGCGACGGCCCGAACATGCGGTCCTCGCCGGTCACGACCAGCGCGCCGGTGCCCTCGGCGGCCCGGACGGCGTCCTGGCAGTCCACCGCCCGGTCCAGTGTGGCGATCTTGATGCCGGCCGCGGCGGGCAGGTCCAGCAGCCGGCGGACCAGCTCCGGGGGGTAGGGGTAGCCGCCCGCCTCCGCGTGGAGGAGGAAGCCGAAGACGGGCAGCCCGCTCTCCTCCGCCGCCCGCTCGTGGAGCCGTACGGCCCGCTCCGTCCCGTCGGGCAGGGCGTGGTGGCGGGCCAGCGGGTACACCATCACGGCGTCGGCGCCCAGCTCCGCGGCCTCCACCGCCATCGCGACCGCGGCGTCCTCGGCGTCCTCCGGGGAGGCGCCGCGCAGCGCGTGCGGCACGCCCGCTCCGGCGACGACCGGCACGTCCACGGCCTCCCGCCACAGCGCCAGCACCCGCCGCCGGTCGGCCGCCGCCAGGTGCAGCCCGCGGCCGGTGTGCGCCCACACCGCGACGCCGCCGATCCGTTCGGCGGCCATCCGTTCGGCGTACCGGTGCAGGGCGGCGCGGTCGACGGCGCCGGCGGCGTCCATCGGGGTGAGCACGGCGGGCAGGACGGTGCCGCGCAGCCGTCCTGCGAGTTCCCCGGTGGCGGACATGGGCGGCCCCCTGTCTGACGGTCTGTCGCCGCGGTGCGCGTTCACGCTAGCCTTTGCGGCCCGGACCGTAAAGGAAGGAGCCGGTGCCATGCGCCTCGGCCTCTACGTCAACCTCTACGCCGACGGGGCCGACCGGCCGCGGCTCGCCGACGCGGTGGAGCAGGTGCGGCTGGCGGAGCAGGCGGGCTTCGCCTGGGCGGTCCTCGGCGAGCGGCACCTGCACCGCCCGGGCTACCACGAGGCCGTCACGACGCTGGCGTACCTCGCCGCGCACACCGAGCGGATCGGGCTGGCCACGGCCGGGCTGATCGCCCCCGTCTACCACCCGGTGTGGCTGGCGGAGACCCTCGCCCACGTCGACGTGTTGTCCGGCGGGCGGCTGACGGCCGGTTTCGTCCTCGGCTACCGGCCGGAGGAGTTCCGACTGTACGGCACCGAGCCGCGCGAGCGGGTGCCGCGGTTCGAGGAGTGCCTGGAGCTGGTGACGCGGCTGTGGACGGAGGGGGAGGTCACCCACGAGGGCCGCTTCACCTCCCTGGACGGCGCGTTCCTGTCGCCCCGTCCGGTGCAGGCCCCGCGTCCGCGGATCTGGAACGGCGGGCGGGTGTCCGCCGCGCTGGAGCGGACGGCCCGGATGTGCGACGGCTGGACGACGTCCTTCAACGAGCTGGACGCGGAGCTGCCCGCCAAGATCGCCGAGTACCTGGCGTATCCGCGGGGCGCGGCGAGCCTCGGCGCCGAGGTCGTCGTCTGCCGCGAGGGTTACTGCGCGCCGACGACGCAGCTGGCGCGGGCCGCGCTGGAGGGCCCGCTGCGCGGCCTGTACGACGCCTACGGCGACTGGAAGCGCACCTCCGCGGACGCGGCGCGGTACGCGCAGGAGTGGGACGACATCGCGGCCCGCTCGGTGATCGGCTCCCCCGAGGAGTGCGCCGACCGGCTCGGCCGCTACGCGGCGATGGGCGCGGACGGGGTCGTCCTGCGCCTCCAGCCGCCGGGGATGCCGCAGGCGGACGCGCTGCGCGCCATCGAGGCGTACGGCACGGACGTCCTGCCGAAGCTGGGGGCCGCGTGAGGGTTCAGCCCTTGAGGCCGGTCGTCGCGATGGAGTCGGTCAGGTAGCGCTGGAGGAGGCCGAAGACCAGCAGGCACGGCAGGACCGTGACGGTCGCCCCGGCCATGACCTGGTTGACGGCGACGTTCTCCCCCTCCAGGGTGGCCAGGCCGACGGTGAGGGTCCGCATCCCGGAGGACTGGCCGATCACCAGCGGCCACAGGAAGTCGTTCCAGTGCCACAGGAAGACGAAGACGCCGAGGGTGGCCAGGACGGGGGTGACGAGCGGGACGACGACGGTGGTGTAGATCCGCCACTCGGACGCCCCGTCGATCTTCGCGGCCTCGAACAGCTCGTCGGGGAGCTGCGCGATGAACTGCCGCATCAGGAAGACCGCCTGCGAGTTGGCGAGCGTCGGCACGATCAGGCCCCAGTACGTGTCCACGCCGCCGAGCCGGGAGACGAGGACGAAGTACGGGACGAGCGTCGCCTGGAACGGCACCATCAGCGTCGCCAGGAACGACCAGAACAGCACCTCGCGCCCCGGGAACCGCTTCTTGGCGAAGGCGTACCCGGCCATGGACGAGAACAGCAGGATCAGCACGACCGACACGAGCGAGTAGACCAGGGAGTTGACGGCCCAGCGGGTGACGTCGGCGCCGGAGAACACGGCGGAGAAGTTCTCCCACGTGGCCCGCGTCAGGTCGAAGGCGCCCGGCAGGGTCTTCCCGCCCGGCGGCGCGAACGCGACCAGCACCATCACCGCGAAGGGCGTCACGGTCACCAGCGCCACCAGGACCAGCAGGACCGGAAGCCGCACCCTCGCCATCACTCGTCCCGTCCGATCAGCCGGCGCTGGATCAGGGAGAACACCAGGACCACCAGGAAGAGGACCAGCCCCAGCGCGCTCGCGTAGCCGAAGTCGAAGAACTTGAAGCCGGTGTCGTACAGGAGGTACACGAGGGAGTAGCTGGCGCGCACGGGGCCGCCCGCCGTCATCACGTACATCGCGTCGAACACCTGGAACGCCCCGATCGCCTCGACGACCAGGACGAAGAAGAGCACCGGGCGCAGCAGCGGCAGCGTGACCCAGCGCAGCCGTCGCCAGCCGGTGGCGCCGTCGATGACGGCGGCCTCGGTGACCTCGCGCGGGACGGACTGGAGTCCGGCGAGGAGGATCAGCATCGAGTAGCCGAAGCCCTTCCAGGCGGACGCGGCCGCGATGGCGGGCAGGACCAGGGCCTCGTCGCCGAGGAAGTCGACGGGCCCCAGGGAGAGGACGCCGAGCGCCGCGTTGAGCAGGCCGTCCTCGACGTCGTAGATCCACTTCCAGACGACGGCGGCGAGCACGATGCTGGTGACGTACGGCAGGAAGAACACGCCGCGGAAGAAGCCGCGCAGCCAGACCGCGCGGTGCAGCAGCAGGGCCGTGCCGAGTGAGAGGCCGACCGTCAGCGGCACGAAGAACAGGGTGTACAGGGCGGTGACGCCGAGGCTGGACCAGAACAGGTCGTCCTTCAGGAGCCGGGCGTAGTTCGCGGCGCCGACGAAGCGCCAGTCGCCGCTGAGCCGGTAGTCGGTGAGGGACAGGAACGCGGCGCCGAGCGTCGGGCCGAACCGGAAGACCGCGAACAGCAGCAGCATCGGCGCGACGAACAGCAGCCCGACGCGCGCCTCGCGGCGGCGGACCGGCCGGGGCGCCCGGCCCGCCGGGCGGGGCGGGCCGGACGCGGCGGCGGGCTCGGGGGTCGGGGCGGTCCGCTCGCCCGCCGTGCCCGCCGTCAACGCTGCCGTGCCAGCAGGTCGTCGGCCTGCGCGGCCGCCGCGTCCAGGGCCTCCTTCGGGCTCTTGCGCCCGGTGAGGGCGGCCTGGATCTCGGGGGCGATCAGGGACATCAGCTGGCGGGCGACGGGGCTGGGCTCGCCGGGGTGGGCGAACGGCAGGGCCTCCTGGAACTGCTTGGCGTACGGGGCGTCGCCGGCCACCGTCACGTCGGTGCGCGGCGAGAGGAAGCCGCTGGCCTCCCCGAGGCTCCGGATGCGCTCCGGCTGCGCCATGAAGGCGAGGAACTTCTCGGCGCCCGCGACGTTGCGCGAGTCGGCGTTGAGGCCGAGGCCCCCGGGGACGCCGAAGGAGACCTGTTCGACGTCGCGGAGGGGCTTGCCGACGACGACGTTCTCCGCCCCCCAGGTCCTGCGGGCCAGGTCGGCGTCGGCGAGGGTGTTGGAGAAGCCCATGGCGGCCTGCTGCTTGCCCAGGGGGTGGTCGGCGAAGATGTTGGTGTTGGTGAGGGCCGTCCGGGGGACGGCGCCCGCCTTGTAGAGGTCGGTGAGGAAGGTGAGGGCGGCGACCCCCTCGGGGCCGTTGAAGGCGGCCTTCCGGCCGTCCTCGGAGAAGACCCGGCCGCCGGCCTGCCACAGCAGCGGGTAGAAGTTCAGGTTGAGGGTCGCCTCGTTGCTCGCCGAGTAGTCGAGGACGGCGACGCCGGCCCGCTTCAGCTTGGGTGCGGCGGCCCTGATCTCGTCCCAGGTGGTGGGCGGCTCCTTGACGCCGGCCCGGTCGAGGAGCCGCTTGTTGTACAGCGTCGTGGTGACGGTGTGGTAGATCGGCACCGCGTAGAGCCTGCCGTCGTGGCTGAGGGCCTTCACAGCGTTGGGGAGGAACGATTCCTCGATGCCCTCGACCGCCTTGTCCACGGGGCGCAGGGCTCCGTTGCCGAGGTACTGCGGGACCTGGTCGGGGTTGAGCAGCACCACGTCGGGGCCCTTGCCGCTGCCGAGGGCGGTGGCGAGCTTCTCGTCGCGGTTCTCCCAGGGCTGCTCCTCGACGGTGACCCGGGTGCCGGGGTTGGCCGCCTCGAAGTCCTTCTCGACCTGCTTCCAGTAGGCGGAGTTGGCCTTCGGGTCCGCGATGACGGGATACATCCAGACGGTGACGTCGTTCGATCCGGAGCCGCCGTCGCCGCCGCAGCCGGCCAGCAGGGACGCCGCGGCGAGGAGGGCCAGAGGAGTGATGGCGCGCTTGGAGCCTGTCGTCATGGTGGGCCTCCGCAAGGCCTGAGAAGGAGAGGCAAGCCCGGTCACTTTCGGTCAGGGCCGAAAGTAACCGGGCAGAAAACGGCTGTCAATGGGACCGGAACCGGGTTCAGCGGCGTACGTCGACCCTGTACAGCTCGGGACCGCGGCTGAAGTACAACCACCCCTCGTGCGCCGCCAGCCGCCGGTGCGGGAAGTTGACCAGGAGCTGCGGGTCGCGGTGGGGGAAGAAGGGGTCGACCCGGAAGATCAGCGCGCCGTCGACGGAGACGTACAGCTTGCGGCGGCCGACCGCGATCGCCCCGTCGTTGCTGCGCGTACCGAGTTCCAGGCGCCGCAGGACGCCCCCCGTCTCCGGGTCGAGGGCGAACAGCGAGTGCCCGGCCAGCGCCCAGACCGCGCCGCCGGCGACCGCGACGGCGCTCACCGCCGCTATCCCCGGGACGAGTTCCCGCTCCCACAGCTTCTCGGCGCGCTCCACGTGGTAGGCGAAGGCGGCGCCCGCCGTTCGGGTGGGCGGGGTGGTGCCGAGGCCGCCGAAGATCGACGCCCCGCCGTAGACCACGCCGTCGGCCGCGGTGAGGGCGACGATCGACATGTCCTGGACGACGTTGCGGGTGAACGTCCACGCACCGGTGTCCTTGTCGTACACGGCGAGCCCGCCGCCCAGGCGGTTGCCCTCCGGGACCGTGCCGACCGCGATCTTCCCGTCGACCTCGGCGAGGCTGCGGGCCCGTGCCTGCAGCTCGGGCTTGAGGGTGAGGACGGCCTCGGGGTTGGCCGGGGTGCCGGGCGGGCCCTCCGGGGAGTACTCGGGGCTGTTCCACGGCCGGTCCGGCCGGTAGCGGAAGAGCTTCGCGTCGGGGTACTGGCCGATCCAGACCGTGCCCTCGGAGTCGCGCAGGATCGCCTCGATCTGGCCGAAGCGGTGGAAGGACGCCGCGCCCGTCACGGTGTCGACGGACGACAGGCCGCCGTTGAGGAACCCGCCCGCGTAGACCGTGCGGCGGCCCCCGGCGGCGAGGGCCTGGATGTCGATCGGCTCCCTGCGGACCTTCGTCCCCAGCACGGCGTGCGCGCCCGTGGTCGGGTTGTACCGGAACATGTCGCCGCGCCACAGGGTGCCGACGAGGCTCCGGCCCGGGTAGTCGGGCAGGCCCAGCTCGGCCCAGCCGAACGAGCGGGCGTTCTGCACCTTGCCGGTGAGGAACAGGCCCGTGCCGGTGTTCTGCCCGGTGACCGGGTCGTACCGGCGCAGTTCGCTGCGCTGGAAGAAGTAGACCGCCCCGTCCTCGTCCGGCGGGGGAGACGCTCAGGCCGTGGACCTCCGGGATGGGGTCCGACCAGGTGCGGGTGGCGAGGTCGAAGACGTAGAGCGGGCTGGGGGCGTCGGAGCCGATCCGGGCGTACAGCCGGCCGTCGTACGCGTTGAGGTCGTAGACCGGCTTGCCGGTGATCGTGCCGAGGCCGGGCGGCGTGGGCAGCTGGGTGAAGACGCCGGTGGCCGGGTCCAGCTCGGCGATGTGGGCGGCCGCGTAGGAGCCGCTGTACACCCTGTCGCCGTGGCAGGCGATGCTGCGCACGTACGTCTGCCCCGGGACGGCCTGTCCGAAGTCGGTGAAGGCGCGGGTGGCCGGGTCGAAGCGGAAGACCCTGCCGCCGGGGAACGTGCCGCCCCACACCCTGCCGTCGTCGTCGGTGGCGAGGCACCAGACGAAGGTCTGCCCGGCCACCGGCAGGCCCAGGTCCTCCACGGTGTCGCCGGAGCCCGGCGTCCAGCGGTACAGATGCGCGTTCCCGTAGGTGCCCGCGTACACGCCGCTGGGGGCGGCGGTGACGGCCCAGGCGCCGTCGCCGCCCGTCAGCGGGGCGCTGACCAGCAGGTCCCCGGTGATGGGGTCCATCGCGTTGAGGCGGGCGGGCTTGCCCGTGGAGGCGTTCCACAGGGCCTGCCTCCCGGAGGGCCCCGGGGCGACCGTGCCGCCCAGCAGCAGGACGTCGGCGAGGGGGATTCCGATGAACTGGGGTTCACGCATGAGCTGGCTCCCGGCCTCGGCGTGTGCTTCGGGAGAGGGGGGCAGGAGGGCGGCGGAGATAACTGCGGTCGAGCCGGCGAGGAACGCGCGTCGCGTCGCCACAGACGGAACACCTCCCTGGAAGGAGAGAGTTACGGCACTAGCCGAAAGTGATACGCCGCAGCTCATGGGCCGTCAACGGTACGCGTCGCCCCTGCGGTGTTCTGATACGACACACGGCCGTCTCCGAGACGTCAGCCGGAGGGGCGACACCGTGGTCACGGGGTGTGCGGCGCCTCCCGCACCGGTGTTCCGGCGTTTTTCGGCCAACTCCCCGGCCGACCGGACCGCGCGCCCCTTCGGCCATCCGGACGCCACCGGGCCGACGGCCGCACCCGGACGGCGGAGACGGCGCCGTTGGTACAGTCGACCCACGGAATGCCCGGCCACGAAGGGGCGACGGACCATGCCGGTCGACGAACTGGACACGCGGATCCTCCGGCTCCTCATCGAACGGCCTCGTACGAGCGTGCGGGAGTACGCTCGGATCCTCGGCGTCGCGCGCGGCACGCTCCAGGCGCGGCTCGGCCGCCTGGAGCGGGAGGGCGTGATCACGGGCACGGGCCCGTCCCTCTCCCCCCGCCGCACTGGGTCACCCGGTGCTCGCCTTCGTCCACGTGGAGGTGACCCAGGGGCGCCTGGACGAGGTCGGCGACGCGCTGGCCGCCGTACCGGAGATCGTCGAGGCGTTCTCGATCACGGGGGGCGGGGATCTTCTGGCACGGGTGGTGGCCCGGGACAACGCCCACCTGGAGGACGTCGTCCAGCAGCTCGTCCGCATACCGGGCGTCGTACGGGCCCGGACCGAGGTGGCGCTGCGCGAACGGGTGCCGTTCCGGCTGCTGCCGCTGGTGGAGTCCCTGGAGCGGGAGGCGCGCACGCCCCGCGCGGGCGGCGGGTGAGGGGCGGGGACGAGGGGCGGCGGGCGGGCCGGAGCGCCGTCAGCCCTCCCCGCCGGGGGCGTCGACGGGCGCCAGTGTCACGGTGCCGTCGTCCGCGACCGACCAGCCCGGGTTGTGGCAGACCTCCCAGCGGTGGCCGTCGGGGTCGGCGAAATAGCCGTGGTAGCCGCCGAACGCCGCGCGTTGCGGCTCCTTGAGGACGGTCGCGCCCGCCGCACGGGCCCGCCGCACGGCCGCGTCGACCTCGGCGGGCGAGTCGAGGTTCTGGGCGAGGGTGAAGGGCGTGCCGGCCACCGCCGGATGCCCGGTGTCGGCGCCGAGCTCGGCCAGGGGGAAGAGCGCCAGGGCGAGTCCGCTGCCGACCTGGTAGAAGACGATCTCCTCCATGTCGAGCAGGGGCTCCCAGCCCAGACCGCGGCTGTAGAACCGGCGGCTCGCCCCCACGTCCTCGACGCCCAGCGTCACCAGGCTCAACCGCTGTTCCATGAACCCCCCGTACCCGGCAGACGATCGCGGTCCGGGCGCGATGCTACCGCCCCTCGGGCGCTGCTCGAAGCGACCGCGGCACGCGCCTTCGGCCCGTGGGGCGCCGCGGGCGGGGAGCCGGGGCCGTACCCGCCCGCCGAACCGGTTCAGCCGCCGGACCGGAAGCGTACGGGGTCTGCGAGCACCGCGCGGGCGCCCTCGAAGTCGGCCGGGCGGGCGGGCCGGCGAAGGCGTGCCGAGGTCGCGCGCGCTCCACGAACCCTTCGTGCTGAACGACCGGTCGCGCGGCCCGCGCGCAGCGCCCTGCATCGGTGCCCGACCGCTCGCACGCCGTATCCTTCCTGCGGACGACGGCAATTGAGGCTGCGGAAAGAGGCCGCTCAGGACATCGCCCATCCGCACCGCGCCGGACGGGCGCCCCCCGCGGAGGCGTGCCGGCCGCGCTGACTGGCGTCACTGCGGGCCGAGAGCCCCAGTAGTTCCGAGCCTCCATACCGAAAAAGGATCAATGACGTTTTCTCAGCGAAATAATCTTCGGGAAGTGGGTTGATCAGGGCGTTAAGGGTTGGGTCGGACAGCGGTGGCCCGGGTGCGGACAGACGTGAAGCCTCTGGTAGGACAGTTCTCACCACAAGATCGTCCGTTGCACCAGAGGCTTCACGTTGGTCACCTATGTTGCCATGCTCGACGTCCCGCGCCACGTGGTGGAATACGTGGCCCGGCTGCTGGCCGGCCACCGCCGCCGGATCGGCACCCCGAAGGGCTCCCGGGCGTTGAGCCCGTTCCGGCAGGCCGTCTTCGTGCTGCGCTGGTTCCGCGAGGCCGGCTGCGTGCACTGCCTGGCCCGCGATGCGGGAATCTCGCAGGCCACCGGCTACCGCTACCTCCACGAGGCGATCGACGTCCTGGCCGACCAGGCCCCCGAGCTGCATGAGGTGCTGGACCGCTGCCGCGCGCGGCAGATGAGCCACGTGGTGCTGGACGGCACCCTGATCTCCTGCGACCGTGTCGCCGGGACTACCGAGAAGGGCAACGACCTGTGGTACTCCGGCAAGGCTCGGCACTTCGCCGGGAACATCCAGTTCGTGGCCGCACCCGACGGCACCCCGCTGTGGGTCTCCGACGTCGAACCCGGATCCGTCCACGACCTGCGTGCCGCCCGCATCCATGCCCTGCCCGCCTTGTACGCGGCGGCCCGCGCCGGTCTGCCGACGCTGGCCGACGTCGGCTACACCGGCGCCGGCAAGGGCATCCACACCCCGTTCCGTCCGCACCCCGACATCGCTTCCCCGCTCGCGCCGGACAACCGCGCCCACAACCGGCTCCTGCGCGGCATCCGGGCCCTGGGCGAACGGGCCGCCGCTGAACTCAAGCAGCGCTGGCGCGCGCTGCAGCACGTCACGCTCAGCCCCAGCCGGATCGGACGCATCGCCCAAGCCGCACTCGTCCTCAACAACTCATGGAAGTGACAACCGCTGAGAAAACGTCAATGAACGGAAACGCGCTGTTCCACGTTATAGGGCTGGCCGTCTGCACACTGGTGCTGCTTCCGCTGCCCCTGCTCGTCCTGACCGGGCGTACGCCCGGCCGGCTGCGGACCCGAGTCGCCGACCCGCGGTCGCTGGCGCTGGCCCTGATCGGTTTCTGGCTTCTCGTGGTGGTCAACGCGGTGCCGCGGATCCTGGGCGCCGGAACCGGCGTCGTCGCGGCCTGTTCCATCGTGGCCGTACTCTGCGGACTCGGCGGCGTCGTCCTCTTCTTCCGGGCGGCGTGGGCGACCGCGCGGGCCGCCCGAACCGGCCGGCGGCACTGAACCTTGTCACCGGGGTGCTCCTGACTTGTGGATCATGATGGGGTGACACACCGTCACGAACCGTTCAAAGTGGACTAGGGTCCGGCCCACCCCTTGCCGCCACAGCTCGCACCGGAACGTCCCCGGACAGACAACCGAACGGTTTCGAACCGGGCCGCATGAAGGTTCCGTACTGGGGTCGCCTAGCGGAATGTTCCCGAACGGCCCGACCGGAGGTGCAACTGACTCTGGCGCAGCAACCATGAGAGGCACCGCCGACCGTTGACAAGCAGAACTGCAAGCGGTGCAACGTCGTCAAGCGGCGCTTCGCCTCCCTCAAGCAATGGTGAGGCACAGTCATCCGTTACGGCAGGGCCGCCCACTCCTGTAGAGCAGTACCGGTTTCGCATCTCCTCTGACGTGAATGCGACGCTACGACGATAAGGCCTGGGCCGTTTCTTGGCGGGTGCCAGGCCACACGTAGGCCCTCCCCCCTGCGACGGCAATCGATGACCGCAGCCGCACTACGATCGGGCTTACGGCCCCGACGCCCGTGGAAGTGAGGCGCCCCTGCCGGCCGATCCGCAGCCTCATCGAGCGAGCGGACCCTCACGAGGTCACTGTGAAGACCAGACATCTCGCAATTCTTGGCCAGAGGCCCCACATGCACTCCGGATCACCAATACAATCTGACTTACGGGTAATCAGGTCTGACAACAGGGAAGTACGCCATGCCAGATGAGGCACCCAGGGGTTGGCACACGGGAACGCGAACGTCACGGATATTCACGTGGGCGCGCGGATGAACGGCGGTCTTGGACCGTCGACCCCGGGTGGAGATCAGGACTTCGCCTCTTCACCTGCGGAGAAGAAGGCCGCATCCATCACGATCGAAACTGAACTCCAACCAAACACGAAGAAAGCCTCGGACCACGCGGACGAGGCCACACGCTTGCTCCGCAAGGGCTTTGACGGCTGGGAGACGGCCGCCGGATTGAAGACGGTCGAGGAGAGGTGGGAGCAACAAGTGAAGAACCTGATGGCTCGTCTGGAAAGCGAGAAAAACGCGCTGCGCGGAGCCTCGGGGATTTTCGTGCGCACCGACATCGGAGTGGGCGACGACGTAAGCGCTTCGGCATCGAAGCTGAATGACTTCTGAGGAGCTGCGGTGCTGACGTACCACGAAGTCATGACCACCGATCTAGAGCTCCTGACAAGGGCAGCCGCCAAGTGGGAATCCATGGCGGCTGAGTTGAAGAAGGTCGAGACCAGGTACGGCGAGAGCGTCCAGAAGGTCGCCATGGGGCGGAGCTGGGTCGGTCTCAGCGCCGGAGTCGCGCAGACGAGCTTCTCGGCGACCCGTTACGAGTACTCCGCTGCCCAGGCTCAAGCCAGGGCTATTGCGAGCCTACTGCGGGACGCCCACGAGAAGTTCACCGACCTCAAGAAGAAATTGGAGAGCATACGCGACGACGCGATAGCCGCTGGCATGACCGTCTCGGAACAGGGATTTATCGCCTTTGACTCTTCCAAGCTCACCGATGGTGAGCGCAACGCCTACCACCACGATCCGGAATACCAGTCCTCAGTCCAGGCAGCCGTCGGCAAATGGCAGAAACTCATCGAAGACCGGGTGAAGGCCGTCGACGAGACCGACCAGCACGTCAAGGCGACCCTGAGCGCCGCCGTCGTCGATAGCAACAAGGATGCCTTCGGCCGAGGCAGCGGCAAGGACGCAACCCTCAACGGGTTCAACGCGTACGCCGAAGGCGACCTGGACAAAGCCCCGAAGACCCTACCGGCCGAGGAAGCGAAGGACGGAACGAAGACCAGCGGCGCCACGGTGACTGGACCTGACGTCGGCTTCACCGTCAGCGGCGTCAAGTATGGCAAGGAAGGCTCGGTCAAGGCGTACGCCGACCTCTTCCATGCAACAGCGAAGGGCGAGGGAACCCACGGGCGGCTGGCTCTTTCCGGAATCGATGAGATGTACGCGGGAGCCAGAGCCACCGGAAACCTGGGGTTCACCGACGAGGGCTTCGTCGCCAAGGGCGAGGCTTCGGTGGGTGCCCGGTCCCTGGTTGAAGGGCGAGCCGAATACGGGCATGTAGGCGGCTACGGGCGGCTGGAAGGGTTCGCCGGCGCCGAGGCAGGGGTCACCGCCAAGGCAACCAAGGAGGAGGTGACCGTCAAGGCAAAGGCGTTCGCCGGCGGCAAGGCATCCGCCGCCGGAGGTGTAGAAGCAGCCGGTATCGGTGTGGGCTTGACCGGCGAGGGTTGGGTCGGCCCCGGCGCCGAGACGTGGTTCGGTTACAAGAAGGACGAAGAGACTGGCCAGTACAAGCTCGGCGGCAAAGCTGGAATCTCTCCCGGTCTCGGCGGCGCGGTGGGCCTTGAGATCACCTTCGATCCGAACAAGTTCTCCAAGGCCGTGGAAGACGCCGCCGACTTCGTAGGCCGGCTGACGGACTGATGTACTTCTCCATGGAAGGGGGGTTCTGAATGCCAACATCACTACCAATCCCGATCAAGTTCCGCCTGCCCGAGGGCTGGCTCCCGGCCCGCCCGGTGGACGGCGACCCGGGTGTTGCCTTCGCCGCCGTGCACCCACAACCGGATGCCGGGTTCGCCGCCAATATCACCATTGAGGGCGGCTTCTCGCCCGAGACACGAACGCTGGCCGAACTCGCCGCCGAGTCCGCGGAACGCCTGTGCGAGATCGCCGGGCCGGTGACGGTCACCGACCGTCGTGAGTTCGGCGGCGCCGACACGCCCGGTCTGACCCAGCGGCTGACCTTCTCGGCCGCCGTCAGCGACAACGCGTACCGCGATCTCGTTCAAACCCAGGTGTATCTGTCCCTCGTTGACGTCAAGGACCCCCGTAAGCGCGCGGTGATTCGGCTGGCCCTGACGGTCACAGCCGGCCAGTACGACGGCGTGGCGGGTGACTTCCAGGAGTTCCTGCGAAGCGTGCGTCCGGGCACCGGGGAGGCCGCGTAGCTATGGGCCGCCTGTGGGACAAATGGATGGGGACCCGCTACCCCGGGAAAGGCGCCAAGGCGATCCCGACCCAGGAACTGCGGACCGCTCTGCTCGCGTTGAACGGAACGGGTGTGCCCTTCGACGTCCGCGAGACGGGCACGGGCGAGGCGGACCTGCTCGCGGAGTGGCGGTTCCTGGAGCCGGCCCATGGCTCCGGTGCGACCCGTCGACAGGTGGAGCGGACCCTCAAGATCTGGATGCGGCTGTGCCCCGGCGAGCGTGAGGTGCGGGCCATGGACGAGCAGTGGGAGGTGACGCGAGCCGGCTCCCCGCCGGGCCGGATCGTGGCGCGCGCGCACGGCCGTGGACCGATCCGGGGAATCCACAAGGAGTGGGTCTTGGAAAAGGGACCCGGAGGCCGCCGGCGCAGAGTCGAGACGTTCAGCTTCAACTCGCAGGATCTGAAAGACCCCCTGCGTAACACGGTCCTCGGGGCGGGATGGACCTGGCGCGGGGTGTACAAGCTATGACCCGACGGCGGACCGGGCAACAGCTCTACGAACCGTTTCCCGGTCCGCCCGACCAGCCACCCAACGGGACGGGAAGTGGCAGGTCGCCGCAGCGGAGTGTGGGAGGCGAGCCCGATTACGGAGGTTTGCCCTAAAGAGAAAAGCCAATGCTGCCGTGATGCGGGCGGGGCTGCCCGGGGAACCTGAGGGGAACGGAGAGGCTGATCGGCGTGCTCAAGGCGACAGTGTGCGGCCCCTCGAACGGCTCCCTCACCAGACTCCTATGCGGGCTCACGGCCCAGACATCGATCGGCGTCGGCGGACGGCCCCGTACCGATTTTCACGCCCGCGAGGCGTCATCCGCAGGTGAACGGCTGACTCCTGTGGATGTCAGCCCAGGAAGCCCAGCCGCAGCCGGCGGTCCGGGGTGTCCTCGTCGGCGTCCGCCAACCTCCGTCAGGACAACCCCGAGCGTACGCCGCCGTGCGCCGGCTCGGCCCCGGCCGTCCGCTGACGAGCCCGAGACCGTGGTCGACGAGAGGCCCCCGTCGGGGCGTCGGTACGGGTTCGGCTCCCCGCCGGTCTGTGAAATCGCTTCCGTCCCGGTCGTTCGCCCACCGCCGGTGGATACGCCCGCGGGGGAGGCACGCGACCCCCCGTCCGGCAGCGTCGCGCCGCGCGGGGTCAGGAGTCAGGGTGCTTCGCTCCGAAGTGCTGTGCGCGGAGAACGATGACGACGTCGTCGCGGTAGTCCTCCTGGTACCAGCCCCGTCACGGCGCCCTCGGCGAACGTCCTGACGCCGGATGCCGACTCGGTGATGTCGAAGGGCTCGCCGATGCGGCGGACTCCCACGGCATCGGCGATCCGCTGCGCGATCGCCTCGACCTCCCGTCGCTGAGCCATGTCCAGGCCGCCGACGACGTTCACGGCGTCCGGTTCGTACTCCCGGGTCCAGTCACTCACGCGGCGACAGCCCCGGCGGGGACCGAAGCCAGCTCACTCGCGGCGGCGCGGCGCCCGGCACGGTCATCCGACTCGCTGACGATGCGCTCGCACTCGCGGAAGCGGGCCAGGCGCAGGCGTCCGGTCCCGGTCAGGGGCGCGTCACGGTGGGGCGCGAGGGCCTCTCTGTTGGTGCAGACGTCGCAATCCGCACCGAACCGGGAGGCCCTCGTTTGGTTCAAGATCCCTCAGCCGGGACCCGGCTCACCGTCCACGACCTCCCCGGACAAAACACCTGGCGCGAGCCTGGCTGTTCCTCCGGCCCGGCCTGGAAACGCGGTTACGGCTGAACTTCGGACCTACACGTTCCACGGCCGCGACCACCCGAACCTCCGGCTGCGGGCCTGCAGGTCCGCAGTCGGCCGGCCCTGGATCGTCGGGGTCGCCGCACGCACCGGTCACCGCAGCCCGGCGTACGGCGACGGCGGCGTCCCTCTCGCCGCTGCCATCCAGACGTGTGTCGTGGACGCCCTGCTCAGGGCCGTCCTCCCAGGTCAGACAAGAGGAGGCCCAGTTCTCGCTCCTCCTCGACCCGGACGCCGGCTTCCGCGAGGGCTTCAGCGAGGTCGGGATCCCACGGTGTCCCGGTCGGAACGCCGGTGAGGGGTCCGGGCGGGAATTCCGGGTCGCTCGCGGCCAGGGCCGAGCGGTAGTCGGCGGCGGTGTACCGCCAGGGGCTCCACGGGACACGGCGCAGCAGGGCGCCGGCGATCCGAAGCCCGCCCCAGTCGAAGTCGCCGTGATACCGGAGGGTCGAGCCGTTGCCGTGCAGGTGGCGCAGCAGGGCGAGTGCGGCGGCCGAGGGCTGGCCCTGGAGACAGACCAAGGGCGGGCAGGTGGGGCCGAGGGCGTCCGCCGCCGCGGCGAGGACGGCGGGGTTCTCGCAGATCCGTACCACGGGAGGGGCGACGGAGGGTGGCCGTCGGATGAGTTGGCGAAGTGTCAGGACGGAGGGTTCGCCCTCGCCGGCCATCCAGTCGAGGGCGGGAGCGCCGCGCAGGTTCAGGGTGAGAACCGTCGATGACAGCTCGTCCTTCACCAGGCCCGCCGACGCCCAGGCGTCCCGCCGCCATTCGGCGCCGCTTCCGTCCGCGAACCCGGTCAGCGCAAGGATCCCGGACAGTGTGAGAGTGGCCTGCGGGGTGCCGTCGTCCAGAGCGTGGGCCGAGCCGAGGACGCGGGCGGCGAAGGCGGCCAGCGAGACGGCGGGCTCGACGGGCAGCACGCGAAGCGCGGCGCAGACCCCCGTGAGCAGGGTGTGCACGGCGTCGGGGGTACGGCCAAGCCGCCGGGGAAGGCCGTCGCCCCGCACCCTCGCGGCCCAGGCGGCGAGCTCGGGCCGGTCCCCGACGAGTGCGTCGAGGGGTGCGTACGCCCGTTCCCAGGCGGCGTCCTCCTCCGCCCTGGCCTGTGCGAGCGGGGTGACCGGGCCGGTGAGCGCCGTGACGGCGGCGGCGAGTCCGTCGGGGCTGATGCCCGACCGGCGCAGCACGCCGTCGACCGCTTCCAGCCGTACGGTGAGCGAACGGCCGCCACCCGGGGGTCTGGCCAGCAGCCGTTCGACGGCGGATCGCTGCTCCGGAGTGGGAGTGGCCAGCGAGACCGCACCCGTCAGGGGTCGCCCGGCCGCGAGACGGCCGCGTACCCGCTCGACGAGCCATTCGTGTTCCGGCACGCCCAGGAGGCGGCGCAGTCGTGGCATGTCGATCCTGGCGGGCGTGGTCGGATCCGCTACGGCGTCGGGTTCCGCGTGCCCATCGCGTGTCAACTCCACTGCGGCTCCCCTTCCGGCACGCCCGCCGCGCCCCGTGCCGCGTGCCGCACGGGGTCCTCGCGGCGCTGCCGCCGCGTGCCGTCCCATTCCCAGCGGGTGACGAGGACCGCGGCCACGTCGTCGATCCGGGACAACTGGGCGATGGCGATGCCGGGGACCTGCGGGTAACAGGCCCATTCCCGTTCGCTGGTCATCACCACGTCGAGGTCGAAGGCGCTCAGCAGGCCGAGGCACTTGGCGCGCGAGTCGTCGTCCACCCCCGCGAACGCCTCGTCCAGCGTGACCAGGCGGGGCGCCTGCGGGCTGCCCGCGCTGGCGTAGTGCGAGGAGGCGGCGGCGAACAGGGGCACGGAGACGGCGAGGACGCGTTCGCCGCCGGAGGCGGGGCCCGCGGCCGGGACCCAGCGCCCGTGCTGATGTCGTTCGACGCCGAACTCGTGCCAGGAACGGTAGTCGAGCGCGGCGGTGAGGTGTTCGAGCCAGCTGCCCGAACCGTCGTCGGACTGCTGGCGGGCGATCTGGGCCTGGAGGAACTCGCCGACCGCCGTGCGGTCCTCGGCGGTCCACGCGTCGGCGGACTGGCGCAGCCGCTCCCGGGCCTGGGCGAGTCCGGGCGGAGCTTTGCGCGAGGGCCGCCACACCAGCCGCAGCCTCATACCGGTGGAGGTGGGGCGGCCCTCCAGCTCGGTGTTCATGTCGCGCACCTGGCGCTCGGCCGCACCGATCAGTTCCTGGAGGGTGCCGGCGACCTCGGTGATCAGGTGGGTTTCGAGGATCTCCCGTTCGTGCGCGGACAGGATGCGGGTCAGCTCGCCCACCTCCGCGGCGAGCGCTTCGGCGAGTTCGGGTACGGCCCGCTCGCGGCCCTGGTACACGATGTCGACGACCATGCCGTCCTCGACCATGCGCGCGGAGGCGCTGTGCCCGTGCCGGGACAGGGTGTCCTGCAGGGTCTTGAGTTCTTCGCTGAGCCGACGCTGGACGCGTTCCCAGGCGGCGTCCGTGTCGTTGACCGACGACAGGCCGGTCTCGATGGCGCGGGCGAACGCGATGGCCGGGGTGGCGGCCCAGGGGCCGTCGCCCGGGGCGGGGACCACGAGTTCGGGCAGCGCGACCGCCCCCAGGCCCGTGGCGGTGAAACGCCGCAGCGCGGCGATGGCCTCCGCGCGTGCGCCGACGACTTCCGTGAGGTCCTCCTCCAGCTGTTCGATCCGCCCCTCGGCACGACCTGCCTCCCGGTCCGCCTCCGCGTGACGCCGTTGGGCGGTCTTCTGGTCGGCCTCGCAGATCCGCTGTGCCTCGGCAGTCTCGGCGAGTCGCCGTTCGAGTTCGGCGACGGCCGCTCCGACGGTGGAGCGCAGGGTCAGGTGGCGCTCGTCCGCCGCCGCCGCCTCGCGCTCCGCGTCTTCGGCCCGCTGGGCGAGGTCGGCGGCCCGCTGCTCCGCGTCGGCCGCCTCGGCGCGTTCGTCGTCCACCTGGCGTGCGGCCTCGCCTCGTTCACGCACTGCGGGCCACAGGGCGGCCAGCGCGGCGGCGAGGGCGCCGAGGGCGTGACGTGCGGCTGTGAGTCCGGTCCGGTCTGCGGGCAGCCCCAGATCGGTGGCGGCCTCGGTGAGTTCGGTGGCGGCGCGTTCGGCTCGCCCGGCCGCCTCGGCCACCTCGGCGGCGCGCTCGTCGCACCGCACGCGGGCCTTGCGTACGGTGTCGGCGGCGGCGCTCACGAGCGCGTGTGCCCGGGCGAGCGGCGACTCGTCAGGTACGGAGGCGAGTTCGGTGTCGAGCGTGCGGCGGCGGCCTGCGATCGCCTCGCAGCGGGCCGCGGCGGCTTCCGATTCCCGGCGCAGAGAAGCGAGCTCGACGCCGAGCGAGGCGACGCGGGCCCTCCGCGCCGCCTCCCGCGCGCCTTCGCCGATGTACGCGGCAGCGGGCTTGGCCCACGTGCCGGTGAGCGCACCGACACGGAAGCGGCCGTCCGCTGCCGCCCACGTCCCGGCTCCTCCCCCGCTGCCCAGGCCGATGGCTGCGAGCAGACCGATCACCGTCGCTTCGTCCGGGGCCGCGGTCCGCCCGTCGCCGTGGTCCGTGGCCGGGCGCAGCGCGTCGGCCAGCGAGGGGCCGGTCACCGGTCCGTTCGACGGAGCGAGAAGGACGTCGTGCCCGTTCACAGCGAGGGCGGAGCCGTCGGGGAGCACCCAGGCGTCGAGGAGGCCGGAGGCTTCGAGCGCCGCTTCGAGACCCGCGCGCTCGGGTTCGGGCAGGTCGTCGCGGAAGTCGACCAGGCGCCAGAGCGGGGCGCCCGGAAGCCGGTCGCGAAGGCCGGGGGTGCGGGCAGCGGGGGGCTGGGGCTCGCTTCCGCGGCCGGCTTCCACGGCGGCGAGTTCCTGTCGCGCCTCGTCGGCGCGCCGCACCAGCTCCGAGGCCCTGCGGGCGGCTTCCGCCGCCTGGTCGGCGAGGTCCGCCGAGCGGACGGCGTGCGCCCCGGCCGCGTGGACGCGTGCCGGGTAGGGGCCGTCGAGGTGGCGGGTCCATTCCTGGAGTTCGTCGAGGAGGCCGATCTCGTCGGGGAAGGCCAGCTCCGTCCAGGCCCCGGCCCGTTCCCGTACGCCGTGCAAGAGGGCCTGTCCGGCCCGCGCCGCACGCTCCTCCGCCTCACCATGCGACTCCACTGCCAGGGCGAGGTCGGTTTCCGCCTCGTCGAGACGGCCCGACGCCCGACGGTGCGCGGTGGCGGCCAGCTCAGCTGCTTCGAGGAGGCCTTCGACGTGGGCGAGGGAGCGCTGGGCGCGACCCGCGGCGTCCTCGGCGGCGCGCCGCAGTTCGGGGTCGGGCAGCCGGTCGTCCACGGGCACGACGATGTGCGCGGCGGTGGCGTGCTCCCGCACCCGGGCGAAAGCTTCCCGGACCCTGAGCCGCGCCGCACGGAGCCGGTTCTCGGCAGCGCCGAGCCGCCCGAGCGCCTTGGTGTGGAGGGCGGTCGCCTGCTCCCGGTCCCCCCGTGCCCGGTCCGCCGCCTGCGCCGTTCGCGTCACGGCCAGCGCGGCGTGCTCCAGTTCCCGTGCGTCGCGCGTCTCGGGCGCCTCGCGCAGGGCCTTTTCCTGGGCCCGCAGGCGCTCCGCGGTCTGCGCCAGGGAGCTGATCTCCTCCCCGGCCGCCGCCCGCTCCTCCTCGGCGCGCCTGCGCCGCTCCTGCGCCTCGGCCAGATCCCTTTGCACGCGCTCGTAGCGGGAGTGTTCGGCACGCGGTAGTCGTGCCCGGCGGCGGGTGGCGATGCGGGCGTAGCGCCGGTAGTGCTCCAGGAAGGCGGAGGCGGCTCGTTCGGCGGCGGAGGCGGCGGCCAGCTCGTCCTTCTCCTCGTCGAGGGAGCGGAATGCCTCGGCCACGTCGGCGATGACGGCCTGGTCCACGGGGGGCAGGGCCTCGGTGAGGGCGCGGGAGAGGGCCGCTTCGTTGGGCCGCTTGGACAGCTGGGGCTGGCGTAGCTGGATGAGCAGGTCGACCAGGGCAGCGTATCGCTGCTCTCCGAGGCCGAAGAGTGCTTCGTCGACGGCTCGGCGGTACGCTTTGGCCTGGTCGTACACCCTGCCGTGCCCGGCGACCGCTTCGGCGAGCCGATCCCGGGACAGGGCCGTTCCGGTGGCGTCGAGCAGCCGGAAGGTCTCCTCCGTGCGCTCGGTGGAGCCGTGGTCGACGCGCTGGCGGGTGACGGCGTACCAGTGGCGGGCGATGCCCCGCCCGCTGACGGCCTTGAGCCCGCACAGCAGCGTACGGAAGTGCTGCTCGCCGGTCGTGTCGTCGAGCCTGCCGAACTCGATCCACGTGTAGCCGAGCCGTTCTGAGTGGGGGTGCTCGCCTCCGAGGAGCAGGTTCCACTCCATCCGCTTGCCGGGGTCGCCGTCGGGTTCGACGCGGCGCGGGCTGAGGTCGCCGTCGAGCAGGAACGGCAGGGTCAGGGCGAGCACCTTGGACTTGCCGGTGCCGTTGTTGCCGCGCAGCAGCAGGCGCCCGTCCCGGAAGTGGAACTCCTCCACGTCGTAGTGGAACAGGTCGACGAGTCCGACGCGCAGGGGCTGCCAGCGGGAACGCCGCGGGGCGGGGAGGCGGGTCACGAGGTGGCCTTTCGCTGCGGGGACACGGAGCCGGACTCGCGGATGACGGTCTCGCCGACCGCGTACCGGGCGAGGGCGGGGCGGGCCGCGACCCCGTGAGAGGTGCGGGAGACCAGGCCGAGCGCGGTGAGCCGGGCGACGGCCTGTTCGACGAGTTCGGTCTCCATGCCCGGCTCCCGGGCGGACTTCGACCAGAAGCCACCTTGTTCGGCCGCTAGTTCGCGGACGCGGAGGGCGAGAGCGCCGAGGGTGAGGGGCCCGTCGGCGCCGGCGAGATGCTCGGCGAGCAGCAGGGTGATGTGGCCGTGGGTGCCCTGTTCGGGCATGCGGAGGTCGGTCAGGTCGTCGTCGGGATCGACCATGGCGATCCCCTCGGCCCGCACCTCGGCGACGAGTCCGGTCAGCTCGGTGATCCGGGCGATGAGGAAGCCGCGCTGCCGGGTGAGGTAGCCGAGTTCGGAGTCGGTCAGGTCGTCGTAGTAGACCACCGGGTCGTCGAGCAGTCGCCGGGTGAGCGAGCGGCGCAGGGCGCGGAAGCGCAGTTCGTCGCTGTCCAGGGCGGTTTCCGCGACGAGCTCGGCGAGCCGGTCCTCGAGGTCGTCCGCCCGCACGGTGGAGGGGCCGCGCCGGGTGGCGAGAAGGCCGGCCAGGACCCGGCGTTCCACGTCGTACAGGACGTCGCCCACCCCGCTGACGTACGCCTCCTCCTCGCCCGCGACCCGCCGCAGCACGCCGAGATCGAGCAGGAGCCGTACGACGGCGGCGAGGTCGAGGCGCTCGTCACGACGCTCCAGGACGAACTCGACACCCGCAGCGGTGAGTCGGGGGTCGGCGGCGTCGAGGACGATCTGGTCGGCGAGACGTCCGAGGGCGATCTGGGCCTCGCCCCGTTCGAGCGCCGCGAGTGCGAGGCAGAACAGGACGTAGCGGCGACGTGTGAAGGGGGCGGCGCCCCGGCTCGCCTCTCGGGCCGGGTGCGTGGGGTCGGTGAGGACGCCGGGGATCTTGCGCAGCCGCGCTGTCCCGGCGTCCACCTGGAGGGACCAGCCCGTGTTGCGATCGAACCACTCCCTCAGTTCGGACGCGTGCCGGCGGACGAGACGGAACTCGTCGGTATGTCGGCCGCGTGCGAGGAGGAGGGGGTGCTTCAGCAGGGCGCGCGCTGCTTTACGCAGGTCGGCGGCGTGCTGGCCGTCCAACACCTCGGTGAGCGGTGTGGTCATCGGTCGGCGTCTCCGTCCGTCAACTCGTCCCCGTCCGTCAGGTCGACGATCTCGACGAGGTGGTCCGGGCCCCTGAAGACTCCGCCGGGCGTACGGATCTCGGCGGTGGTGCCGTCGGTGAGCGCGGTGAGCCTGATCTCCATGGAGCCGTCGTTGCTGGTGGCCACGGTGTGCCGCATCCCGGGTCGCCAAGTGGCCAGCGCGTCTCCGAGCAGCTGGAGGAACAGTCCGAAGGAGGCCGGGTCGAGCTCGCCGAGGCCCGACAGGCGCGTGACGCCGTCGGTGACGAGCCGGGCGCGGGCAGCCGCGGTCTCCGCGGCCTGCTTGGCGGCCGTCTCGGCGAGAGCCCGCCGCCGCTCCTCCCGGTCCTCGACCTTGCGGGGCTTGCCACGCCGCTCGTAACTCCCGGTCCGTCGCAGCTGTGGGCTGATCCGCAGCGGCTCCGCCTCGGCCCACGGGGTCGCAGCCGGGACAGGACGTGCCGCGCGGACGGTGAGTGTGTCGGCGTCGACGGTGAGGTGCCGGGCAGGATAGAGGCCGAAGGCGGCCCGCCACAGCCGGTGCCGGGCGTCGTCGTCGGGCGCCTCGGCGAACCAGCGGGCCAGGGTCCGGAAGTCGGCGGACCGGTCCGAGCGCCCCGCCCGGCGCTCGTTCAGTGTCCGTACGATGGCCAGGAGCTGCGGGATCGCGCCGAGCGCCCGGCCACGCAGAAGCCGGGCCTGCGACTCGCGCCCGTCCCTGCCGACGAACCACGCGCCGAGCCCCGCCCAGCGCACGGCCCACCGCTGGAACGCCTCCTCCTCGGCCTGGTCGGACTCCTCCGGCGAGGCGTCGGCGGCCTCCCGCCCGGCGGCGGCCCTCAGCAGAGACTCCACCCTTCCGTCCCCCTCCAGCTCCAGAACCAGCCGGGCGATCCGTCCGCCCAGCGTGATCAGGTCCTGGATGAATCGCTCCAGGTACTGGATGAGCCGATCCTTGTACGCGAGGAAGACCTCCTCCTCGACGTCGTGCAGGTCGATGGTCCGCTGGAGAGACCCCATGAAGGCGCGGGCGTTGTCGGCGAGCGCCGCGAAGCGGCTGGCCAACGCGTCGAGCGCCAGGTGCGCCTTGGCCGGGTCGGGTTCCTCCTCGGCGGCTAGGACGAACAGGGCGCGCAGGTGGGTGACGATGTCGTGCAGGGCGACGGCCTGGAGCGCGCCGCGGCGGCCGAGTGCCTCGTCGTAGGCGGACAGCGCCTCCTCGGCGGCCTCCCCCTCACGCGTGAGCTGGTAGACGAACCGCTTCCGGTAGAAGTCCTCGACGGCGGTGACCCGGGCGGTGTCCGGATCGGCCCGCAGGTTGCCCCAGACCACGAGTTTGTCGAGCGCGGCGGCGACGGCCTCGGGTTCGGCGGGACGGATGTCCGCCGGCAGCGCCCCATGCACGTCCTCGGGACGCAGATGAACGGCAAACCGTTCCTTGGCCACGAGAAACACCCGCATCACCTGCCGGTAGAGCGGGGTGTTCTTCACGGTGAGGTGGGCGAAGGGGCCGAATCCGTCCGGTTCGGGATCCGGACCGGTCGAGGCGGTGGCGGAGGGCGCGGTCATCACCCGCCATTCTCCCCCAGCCGCCCCTCCCCCCCGGCAGGGGCCGGAGCACCCGGCTGGTTCACGCCGTCGCGATCGGTGAACCACGGCAGCCCGGGCCGCCCGGCAAGTCGGCGAGAGCGCACCCCCGCACGCGGGGGACCGGCGCTGACCCACCACTCGGTGCGGCCGGGCATCCCGCCGGCAGTCCCGCAGTACCCGCTGCTACCCGAGGAACGACAACCGCACCTGCCGCTCCGGGTTGTCCTTGTTGGTGTCGACCAGGCAGACCGACTGCCAGGTGCCGAGCGCCAGGCGGCCGTCGACGACCGGGAGGGTCGCGTGGGGCGGGACCAGGGCCGGCAGGACGTGGTCGCGGCCGTGGCCGGGGCTGCCGTGGCGGTGCTGCCAGCGCTCGTCGGCGGGGAGGAGGGTGTGCAGGGCGGCCAGCAGGTCGTCGTCGCTGCCCGAGCCCGTCTCGATCAGGGCGACGCCGGCCGTGGCGTGCGGGGTGAAGACGTTCAGCAGGCCGTCGCGGCCGGCCGTCACCTCGTCGAGGAAGGCGGCGCACGCCTCCGTCAGGTCGTGGACGGTCTCGCGGCGTCCGGTGGCGATGTCCAGGATGCGGGTGGTGAATGCGTCGCTCATGGCTCCATGGTGCCCGCCCGGCGGCCCGGGAAGATCCCCGGCGTCCGGGGGGTTGGTGGAGGCGTGAACGGGTTCGAGGTGCGGGACGTGGACGTGGTCGTCGTGGGCGCCGGGCAGGCCGGGCTGTCCGCCGCGTACCACCTGCGGCGTACCGGGGGCGCGCCCGGCCGGGACTTCGTGGTGCTGGACCACGCCCCGGGGCCCGGCGGCGCCTGGCGGTTTCGGTGGCCGTCGCTGACGTACGGCAGGGTGCACGGGATGCACGCGCTGCCCGGGATGGAGCTGACCGGGGCGGACGCGGACCGGCCCTCCGCCGAGGTGGTCGGGGAGTACTTCGCCCGGTACGAGGAGGCGTTCGACCTGCGGGTGCGCCGGCCCGTCCACGTGAAGGCGGTGCGGGACGGGGAGGGCCGGAGGCTGCGCGTGGAGACGTCCGGGGGGGTGTACGCGGCGCGGGCGCTGATCAACGCGACGGGCACCTGGGACCGGCCGTTCTGGCCGCGCTACCCGGGGCAGGGGACGTTCCGGGGGAGGCAGCTGCACACGGCGGACTACCCGGGGCCCGAGCCGTTCGCCGGGCTGAGGGTGGTCGTGGTCGGCGGCGGGGCCTCCGGTACGCAGCACCTGATGGAGATCGCCGGGGTGGCGGCGGAGACGACGTGGGTGACGCGGCGCGAGCCGGTGTACCGCGAGGGGGGCTTCGGCGAGGCCCGGGGGCGGGCGGCGGTCGCCCTGGTGGAGGAGCGGGTGCGCCGGGGTCTGCCGCCGCGCAGCGTGGTGAGCGTGACGGGGCTGCCGCTGGACGACGCGGTCCGGGAGGCACGGGCGCGCGGCGTCCTGGACCGGCTGCCGATGTTCGACCGGATCACCCCGACCGGCGTGGCCTGGGACCCGGGCACGGCGGGCGGGGAGGGGCGGACCGTGGAGGCGGACGTGATCCTCTGGGCGACCGGCTTCCGGGCGGCGATCGGCCACCTGGCTCCGCTGCGGCTGCGCGAACCGGGCGGCGGGGTGCGGATGGACGGCACCCGCGCCGTGCGCGACGAGCGGGTCCACCTCGTCGGGTACGGTCCGTCCGCGTCGACCGTGGGGGCGAACCGGGCCGGGCGGGCCGCCGTCCGGGAGGTGCGGAGGCTCCTGGCGCGCGAGCCGGCGCCGGCCTGGGCGCCGCGGGGCGTCAGGAGGCGGCGGTGCGGCGGTTCTGGTTGAACTCCTCGACGTTGGCCAGGTGTTCGGTGTAGTCGGCGGTGAAGCGGGTGTCGCCGGGTCTGACGGTGACGAAGTACAGCCAGTCGCCGGGCGGCGGGTCGAGGGCGGCGCGCACGGCCTGTTCGCCGGGGTTGCCGATCGGCGTCGGCGGCAGTCCGGGGGCGGCGTAGGTGTTGTACGGGCTCTTGACGCGGGTGTCGGCGCGCGAGGTGTCGAGGGTGGAGCGGTCGAGGGCGTAGTTGAGCGTCGAGTCCATCTGGAGGGGCATGCCGCGGGCGAGCCGGTTGCGGATGACGCGGGCCACCTTGCCCATGTCGTCCTCCGTGTCCGCCTCGGCCTGCACGATGCTGGCGACGGTGATCGTCTCGTAGAGGCCGGTGCTGGTGCGCGGGGATCCCTGGGTGACCTCCGGCGTCCCGAACCGCTCCCCCGCCGTGGTGACCATGTACCGCAGCAGGCTCCGCGGCGTGGTCGTGTCGTCGATCGGGTAGGTCGCCGGGAAGAGGAAGCCCTCGGGGTTGCCCCGCGCGGCGGCCGGCAGGTCGAGCCCGGCGGTGCCGGCCTCGACGCGGGTGGTGCCGGGCGGCAGGTCCAGGGCCTTGTCCACGGCGTCGTAGACCTGGCCGGCGCGCCAGCCCTCCGGGATGAGCAGCGTCCCGCTCCTCGACGGCGGCGGCTGCGGCACGGGGGGCTCGCGGACGAGGAGGAGCGGAACCAGGACGCCCGCCGTGAGGAGGGCGAGCACGCCGGTGGTCAGGACCACCCGGCCGCGGCGGGTCAGCCGCGTCCTGCGGTGTCTGCGGTGTTTGCGGTGCCTGCGACGGGGTGCCTGCGGGGCCTGATACCTCATACGGGAACGCTAACTCGCATACACCCTTAAATTCTGCATATCGGACATGTCGTCACGCGGGGCGAGCACGCCGGTGATCAGGACCGCCCGGCCGCGGCGGACGACCGGCCGGGCGGACGCGGGACCCCGCCGCCCGGCCCCGTCCGCGGGGTGGGGCGGCCGGGGCGCCGCGCGGCGGGCCGCCCCGCCCCCGCCGGTGTCATCCGCCGCGCAGGCCGGTGGGCCCGACGCCCGCCCCGTCCGGCGCCGCCGCGCCCCACGGGAGCGGCGGCGCCTCCCCGCCCACCGATACGTCCCCGCCCCCCGGCACGTCCCCGTCGACCAGGGCCGCGTACCGGCCGTCCCGGGCGAGCAGTTCCCCATGGGTGCCGCGCTCGACGATGCGCCCGGCGTCCAGCACGATGATCTGGTCGGCGTCGCGGACGGTGGAGAGCCGGTGGGCGATGGTGATGGTCGTCCGGCCGGCGGACAGGTCGTCGATCGCCCGCTGGACGGCGTGCTCGGTCCGGGTGTCCAGCGCGCTGGTCGCCTCGTCGAGGATGAGCACGGGCGGATCGCGCAGGATGGTCCGGGCGATGGCCAGGCGCTGCTTCTCCCCGCCCGAGAACCGGTAGCCGCGCTCGCCGACCAGCGTGTCGTACCCGTCGGGCAGCGAGGCGACGTGGTCGTGGATCTGGGCGGCCCTGGCGGCGGCCTCGATCTCGGCGTCGGTGGCGTCGGGCCGGGCGAAGCGCAGGTTGTCGGCGACCGACGCGTGGAACAGGTACGTCTCCTGGGAGACGACGCCCACCGCGCGGGCGAGGCTGTCGAAGTCGAGGTCGCGGACGTCGACGCCGTCGAGCGTGACCCGGCCCCCGGTCACATCGTAGAGGCGGGGCACCAGGTAGCCGAGGGTGGACTTGCCGGAGCCGGTGGCGCCGACGACGGCGAGGCGGCTGCCCGCCGGGACGACGAGGTCGATGCCGTCGAGCGCGGGGGCGCCCTTCCCGCCGCCCTCGCCGCCGTCCTCGTCGTAGTGGAAGCGGACGCCCTCGAAGCGGACCTCGCCGCGGGCCCTCCCCAGGCGCACGGGCCGCTCGGGCTCGGTGATGTCGACGGGCAGGTCGAGGTACTCGAAGATCCGCTGGAAGAGCGCGAGCGAGGTCTGGATCTGCACCCCGGTGGAGAGCAGGCCGACGGCGGGGCGGAACAGCCCCTGCTGGAGGGAGACGAAGGCGACGAGCGTGCCGATGGAGATCGCCGGCCCGCCCGCCCGGAGGGCGAGCCCGGCCGCCCAGTAGAGCGCCGCGGGCATGGCGGCCATGACGATGCTGACGGACGCCATCCGCCACCGCCCGGCCATGGAGGCGCGGACCTCCAGGTCGACGAGGCGCTCGGACTCGGCGGCGAAGGAGCCGGTGAGCGAGTCGGCGCGGCCCATGGTGCGCCCCAGCAGGACGCCGCTGACGGACAGGGACTCGGTGACCGTCGCCGCCATGGCGGCCATCTGCTTCTGCCGCTGGGTGGTGATCGCCTTGCGCTCCCTGCCGACCCGGCGGCTGATCCACACGAAGACGGGCAGCAGCAGGAGCGACACGGCGGTGAGCCGCCAGTCGAGCGCGAGCATCGCGACGACCGTCGCGACGACGGCCGTGAGGTTGGAGACGAGCGAGGTGGCCGTCGACGTGACGGTGGCCTGCATGCCGCCGATGTCGTTGGCGATGCGCGACTGGACCTCGCCCGTGCGCGTCCTGGTGAAGAAGGCAAGGGGCATCCGCTGGAGCCGGGCGTAGACCGCCGTGCGCAGGTCGTGCATGACGCGCTGCCCGACCGTGGTGGAGATCAGCGTCTGCAGGACGCCGAAGACGCTGGTCACCACCGCGGTGAGGATCATGCCGAGCGCGAGCAGGCTGAGCAGCCCCGTGCGCCCCTGCGGGATGGCCGTGTCCAGGATCTCGCGCAGGAGGAACGGCGAGGCGACCCCCACCAGGGAGGAGGCGCCGACGAGCAGGCCGACGAGGGCGAGCCGCCCGCGGTAGGGGTGGAAGAGGCGCAGGATGCGGCCGATCGGGGCCGGCGGCTGGTCCGGGTCGGGGGGCGGCGGGGTCCAGGTGGACTCGGCGTGGATACGCATGGGCTCCTTCCGCGGTCGTGCGCCCCGCGGGGGGGACACGGCCCTGCGCCGCAGAGCCTAGCCGATTGTTACCTATGTTCACAATGAGCATGGTCCTGATACTCTTCCGATTATGAACGCATCCGACGCCGACGGCCTGCTCGCCGAGCGGCTGCTGCGGTTGACCCGCCGCCTCCACCGCAGCCAGAAACGGCAGTTGGAGGCCGCGGACATCAGCATCACGCCCGCGCAGTCGCGCCTCCTGCGCACGGTCGCGCACTACGAGGCGCCGCCCCGCATGGCCGACCTCGCCGAGCGGCTGGAGGTCGTCCCCCGCGCGGTGACCAGCCTCGTCGACGCACTGGAGGCGAGCGGCCGGGTGCGCCGCGTCCCCGACCCGGCCAACCGGCGCGTCATCCGGATCGAGCTCACGGACGAGGGACGCGCCACGCTGGGGCTGCTGAGGAGCGCGCGCCGGACCGCCGCGGAGGACGTCCTGGCCCCGCTGACCGCCGAGCAGCGCGAGGTGCTCGGCGGTCTGCTGTCCGTCCTGGTCGACGGGGCGCCGGAGCGGTGCCGCTGAGCCGTCGTACGCCGCCGGGGGCGTGCGGGGCCGCCACCGGGTGTGCCCGAGGGTGCCCTGCGCCCGGGCGGGCCGGACCGCTCCGGGCCGCCCGGGCGGGGACTCTTCCCGACCGGCCGCCCGGCCGGGAAGAGCCCCCGCCCGTCAGCCGTCGGGCGGTGCGCGGCGCGTCGCCGAGGGGCCCCGGCGGGGACGCCGCGCCGGAGCCGCGCGGAGGACCGGCCCCCGACCGGCCCCGCCGGCCGGGGGTCAGATCACGCGGAGCGCGACCAGGCCGCCGTATCCGCCGAGCACCGTGAACAGCGGCATCAGCACCCTGACCTCCACCCAGCCGCCCGCCCGGAAGCGCAGCGCCTTCGGCGGCCCGACCGGGTACCAACGCTTCCCCCCAATCGGCAGGGGCCACAGCACGGGGCAGCCCGACACGGTCAGCGCGTCGCCGACGTCGTGCACCAGCGCGCCGAGCACGATGGGCAGCCCCAGCCACAGGTACTCCTGGCCGGGGGCCTCGAACAGCCAGCCCGCGCCGCCCCCGGGCCGGTCCAGGACTCCGGCGAGGATCCAGGCGCCGGCCGCGCCGAGCAGCCACACCAGCACGTCGCTGGAGACCCGGGCCGCCCGCCACAGCAGGCCCTCGACGGCGAGGACCAGGTGGACGAAGAGGAGGCCGAGGACGGCCCAACGGCCGCCGGCGACGGCGAGCGCGGAACCGCCGACGCCGATCGCGACCGCCCAGAGGGCCGTGTGGGTCAGCGTGCGGTGGCCGCCGCTGCGGCGCGGGTCGGTACGCGTGCGGGTCGCCTTGTACACGGCGTACGACAGCCTGTCGACGACCTCGCACACCCAGCGGGACAGCGGCCCGAAGGCCCGGGATATCGTCGCCGACCTGTGGTCGAGGTCCGGAGCGAGCGCCGCGCCGGCGCAGATCAGCGCCCCGGCGACGAGAACCGGCCACGGCATGGGGTGCCCGGCGGCCGTGGCCGCGGCGCCCACCCCCAGCCAGGCCGCCGCCCCGGAGAGTGAGTGCGCCGGTCCCATCATGTGCGTGCCCCGCCCCGGTGGTGGTGTGGTTGTGGCCGAGTTGACGGCACAGGGTACCGCCCGTGATCTTCCCGGTGGTGGCCGGTTCCCGTTTCCCGGAGGGGGCCAGGCAAGATGGAGGCGTGACCCTCATCGATCAGCTGCCGCAGACCGCCGATCCCGACGCCCTCTTCGAGGCCTTCTCGACGTGGGCGGAGGGCCGGGGCATCTCCCTCTACCCGGCCCAGGAGGAGGCGCTGATCGAGGTGGTCTCCGGCGCCAACGTGATCCTCTCCACCCCCACCGGCTCGGGGAAGAGCCTGGTCGCGGCGGGCGCGCACTTCACGGCGCTCGCCCACGACCAGGTGACGTTCTACACGGCGCCGATCAAGGCGCTCGTGTCGGAGAAGTTCTTCGACCTGTGCAAGCTGTTCGGCACGGAGAACGTCGGCATGCTCACCGGCGACGCCTCCGTGAACGCCGACGCGCCGGTGATCTGCTGCACGGCGGAGGTACTGGCGTCGATCGCGCTGCGCGACGGCGGGGACGCCGACGTCGGCCAGGTCGTGATGGACGAGTTCCACTTCTACGCGGAGCCGGACCGGGGCTGGGCGTGGCAGATCCCGCTGCTGGAGCTGCCGCAAGCGCAGTTCGTCCTCATGTCGGCGACGCTCGGCGACGTGTCGATGTTCGAGAAGGACCTGACGCGCCGCACGGGCCGCCCCACCGCCGTGGTGCGCTCGGCGACCCGCCCGGTGCCGCTGTCGTACGAGTACCGGACGACGCCCATCACGGACACGCTGACCGAGCTGCTGGAGACCCGGCAGGCGCCGGTGTACATCGTGCACTTCACGCAGGCGGCCGCCGTCGAGCGGGCGCAGTCGCTGATGAGCATCAACATGTGCTCCCGCGAGGAGAAGGACCGGATCGCCGAGCTGATCGGCGACTTCCGCTTCACCACCGCGTTCGGCCGGAACCTGTCGCGGTACGTCCGCCACGGCATCGGCGTGCACCACGCGGGCATGCTGCCGAAGTACCGGCGGCTGGTGGAGAAGCTCGCCCAGGCCGGCCTGCTGAAGGTCATCTGCGGCACGGACACGCTCGGCGTCGGCGTCAACGTCCCGATCCGCACGGTGCTGTTCACCGCCCTGACCAAGTACGACGGGAACCGGGTGCGCACCCTGCGCGCCCGCGAGTTCCACCAGATCGCCGGTCGCGCCGGACGGGCCGGGTTCGACACGGCCGGATTCGTGGTGGCGCAGGCGCCCGAGCACGTCGTCGAGAACGAGAAGGCCTTGGCGAAGGCGGGCGACGACCCGAAGAAGCGCCGCAAGGTCGTCCGCAAGAAGGCTCCCGAGGGCTTCGTCAACTGGACGCAGAACACCTACGAGAAGCTCATCGCGTCCGATCCGGAGCCGCTGACCTCCCGGTTCCGGGTGACGCACACGATGCTGCTGTCGGTGATCGCCCGGCCCGGCGACGCCTTCGCGGCGATGCGCCGCCTGCTGGAGGACAACCACGAGCCGCGCAGGAACCAGCTGCGCCACATCCGACGCGCCATCGCGATCTACCGTTCGCTGCTGGCCGGCGGCGTCGTCGAGCAGCTGGACGAGCCGGACGCCGAGGGCCGCACGATCCGGCTCACCGTCGACCTCCAGCAGGACTTCGCGCTGAACCAGCCGCTGTCGACGTTCGCGCTGGCCGCGTTCGAGCTGCTCGACCCGGAGTCGCCGTCGTACGCCCTCGACATGGTGTCGGTCGTCGAGTCGACGCTGGACGACCCCCGGCAGATCCTCGCAGCCCAGCAGAACAAGGCGCGCGGCGAGGCCGTCCAGGCCATGAAGGCGGACGGCGTCGAGTACGAGGAGCGGATGGAGCGGCTCCAGGAGGTGCAGTACCCGAAGCCGCTGGAGGAGCTGCTGTGGCACGCGTACAACCTCTACCGGAAGTCCCACCCGTGGGTCGGCGACCATCCGGTGTCGCCGAAGTCGGTGGTCCGCGACATGTACGAACGCGCCCTGTCCTTCACCGAGTTCACCTCCTTCTACGAGCTGGCCCGCACCGAGGGCATCGTGCTGCGGTACCTGGCCAGCGCGTACAAGGCGCTGGACCACACGATCCCCGACGACCTGAAGACCGAGGACCTCCAGGACCTGATCGCCTGGCTGGGCGAGATGGTCCGCCAGGTCGACTCCAGCCTGCTCGACGAGTGGGAGCAGCTGGCCAACCCGGAGGTGGAGACGGCCGAGGAGGCGCAGGAGAAGGCCGACCAGGTCAAGCCGGTCACGGCCAACGCCCGCGCCTTCCGGGTCCTGGTGCGCAACGCGATGTTCCGCCGGGTGGAGCTGGCCGCGCTGGACCACGTGGAGGAGCTCGGCGAGCTGGACGGGGAGTCCGGCTGGGACGCCGACGCCTGGGGCGCGGCGATGGACGGGTACTGGGACGAGTACGACGACCTGGGCACGGGCCCGGACGCGCGCGGCCCGAAGCTGCTGTCCATCGAGGAGGACCCGGAGCACGGCCTGTGGCGCGTCCGGCAGACCTTCGCCGACCCCGACGGCGACCACGACTGGGGCGTCAGCGCCGAGGTCGACCTGGCCGCCTCGGACGAGGAGGGCCGGGCCGTGGTCCGGGTCACCCACGTCGGCCCGTTCTGAACCCGGCCCCGACCGCCGCGCGTCCCCCTTCACGTACGAGAGGAAGCACCGGACACCCATGACGACGAACCCCGCCGAGAGGCTGGTCGACCTGCTCGACCTGGAACGGATCGAAGTCGACATCTTCCGCGGCCGCAGCCCCGAGGAGTCGCTGCAGCGGGTCTTCGGCGGGCAGGTCGCCGGGCAGGCGCTGGTCGCCGCGGGCCGCACGACCGGGGGCGACCGCCCGGTGCACTCGCTGCACGCGTACTTCCTGCGGCCGGGCGTCCCGGGCGTCCCGATCGTGTACCAGGTGGAGCGGGTGCGCGACGGCCGGTCGTTCACCACCCGGCGGGTCACGGCGGTGCAGTGCGGCAAGACGATCTTCAACCTGACGGCGTCGTTCCACCGGCCGGAGGAGGCCGCCTTCGAGCACCAGCTCCCGCCCCGCCTGGACTTCCCGGCCCCCGAGACGCTGCCGCCGGTCGTGGACGAGATCCGCGCGCACCTGGGGGCGCCGCCGGAGCCGCTGGAGCGGATGGCGCGGCGCCAGCCGTTCGACATCCGGTACACGGACCGGCTGCGCTGGACCGCCGAGGAGATCGAGGGCGCCGACCCGCGCAGCGCCGTGTGGATGCGCGCGGTGGGGCCGCTGGGCGACGACCCGCTGGTCCACACCTGCGCGCTGACGTACGCGTCGGACATGACGCTGCTGGACGCGGTCCGCATCCCGATCGAACCGCTGTGGGGACGGCGCGGGTTCGACATGGCGTCGCTGGACCACGCGATGTGGTTCCACCGGCCGTTCCGGGCCGACGAGTGGTTCCTGTACGACCAGGAGTCCCCGATCGCGACGGGCGGCCGGGGGCTGGCCCGCGGCCGGATCTACGACCGCGAGGGCCGGCTGCTGGTCTCCGTCGTCCAGGAGGGCCTCTTCCGGCGGCTGCGCTAGAAGAGCCCCTCCTGCTCCACCTCGTGGCGGCGGGCCCGGACGTCGGGGCGGGACGGGTGGAGCTTCGCGTCGCACGCCGGTCCGAGGCCGGTGCGGCGCGAGGCCCGGCCGGTCAGCGGACGGCCGCACAGCCGGCACCACACCGGCGGCCGACCGGGCGCCTCGGCGGCGGACGGCTCGGGGGCGGACGGCTCGGGGGCGCGGTACGGAAGTGGCTCGTCGTTCACGGTACGTGTCTATCCTGTCGTCCGTCCCGATGACGACGAGGAGGGCCCATGAGCCTGTACGACATCCCGCTGCGCACCCTGTCCGGCGAGCCGACGAGCCTCGCGGAGTACCGGGGCCGGGCGGTGCTGGTGGTGAACGTGGCGTCCCAGTGCGGTCTGACCCCGCAGTACGCCGGGCTGGAGAAGCTCCACCAGGAGTACGGCGGGCGCGGCCTGACCGTGCTCGGCGTGCCGTGCAACCAGTTCGGCGGGCAGGAGCCGGGCGGCCCGGAGGAGATCCGGACGTTCTGCTCCACCACGTACGGGGTGGCCTTCCCGCTGCTGGAGAAGACGGACGTGAACGGGCCCGACCGGCACCCGCTGTACGCGGAACTGACGCGGGCCGCGGACGCGGACGGCGAGGCGGGCGACGTGCAGTGGAACTTCGAGAAGTTCCTGATCTCCCCGGAGGGCGAGGTCCTCCGCTTCCGGCCGCGCACGGAGCCCGACGCGCCGGAGCTGGTCGCCGCGATCGAGGAGCGGCTCCCGGCCTGACGCGGCGCCCGGGAGGGGCGGGGGCGGTGGGCCGCAGCCGTACGGCGGGCGTCCGTCCCCGTCCCGCCCCGTCAGCGGATCGGGACGCCCGACAGGGTGCGGGCGATGACGAGGCGCTGGATCTCGCTGGTTCCTTCGAAGATCGTGTAGATCGCCGCGTCGCGGTGCATGCGCTCGACCGGGTACTCGCGGGTGTAGCCGTTGCCGCCCAGTATCTGGACGGCCTGGGCCGTGACCTCCTTGGCGACCTCGCTGGCGTAGAGCTTCGACATGGAGCCCTCCGCCGAGGTGAAGGGCCTGCCCGCGGTGGCCATCCAGGAGGCGCGCCACACCAGGAGGCGGGCCGCGTCGATCCGGGTGCGCATGTCGGCGAGCTGGAAGGCGACGCCCTGGTTGTCGATGATGGGCCGGCCGAACTGGTGACGCGTCGTGGCGTAGTCGAGGGCGACCTCGTATGCGGCGCGGGCCGTGCCGACGGCCATCGCGCCGACCGCCGGGCGGGACGCCTCGAAGGTGGCCATCGCCGCGTTCTTCACGCGCTCGCCGCCCTTCCGGGCCTTCTCCCGCGCTCGGGCCAGGCGCTCGTCCAGCTTCTCCTTGCCGCCGAGCAGGCAGGAGCCGGGGACGCGCACGTCCTGAAGGACCACCTCGGCCGTGTGCGAGGCCCGGATGCCGTGCTTCCTGAACTTCTGGCCCTGCGACAGGCCGGGCGTGCCCGGCGGGACGATGAAGGAGGCGTGGCCCTTGGAGCCGAGATCCGGGTCGACGACGGCCACGACGACGTGGACGTTCGCGATGCCGCCGTTGGTGGCCCAGGTCTTCGTGCCGTTGAGGACCCACTCGTCCTTGGCCCCGTCGTACACGGCGCGGGTCCGCATGGAGGCGACGTCCGAGCCGGCGTCGGGCTCGGAGGAGCAGAACGCGGCGACCTTCACGTCCTCGGGGGTGCCGTACATCTGGGGGATCCAGGTGCCGATCTGCTCCTCGGTGCCGTTGGCGAGGACGCCCACCGCGGCGAGGCCGGTGCCGACGATGGACAGGGCGATGCCCGCGTCGCCCCAGAACAGCTCCTCCATCGCCACGGGGATGCCGAGGCCGGTCGGGTCGAAGAACTGCTGGGCGTAGAAGTCGAGGGAGTAGATGCCGACCTTGGCGGCCTCCTGGATGACCGGCCAGGGGGTCTCCTCGCGCTCGTCCCACTCGGCGGCGGCCGGGCGGATCACGTCCTCGGCGAACCCGTGCAGCCAGTCGCGGACCTGCTTCTGGTCGTCGTTCAGCTCGAGCGTGAACTCGGCCATGGTTCCCTCCCGGCGGGCATATGCATGTTACTAGCAGTAACAGAAGTCTGTTACCGACGAGTAGCATCTGTCAACCGGCAGCCGGTGCCGGGTCGGTGTTACGTTGCGCTGGCCTCAGGAGCATCGACGGGCGGGGAGAGACGCTATGGAGACCACACACCGGACCGGGCAGCAGCGATCGGCCGAGCGGCGGCGGCGCGAACTGCTCGATGCGGCGGACCGCGTGGTCCTGCGCGAGGGGCCGCGGGCGTCCATGAACGCCATCGCCGCCGAGGCCGGCATCACCAAGCCCATCCTCTACCGCCACTTCGGCGACAAGGGCGGACTGTACCGGGCGCTCGCCCAGCGGCACACCGACGCCCTGCTGACCGCGCTGCGCGCCGCGCTCGACGCCCCGGCCGACCGCCGGCGGCGCGTCGAGGCGACCCTCGACACGTACCTCGCCGCGATCGAGGCGCGCCCGCAGGTCTACCGGTTCCTGATGCACCCCGCCGAGGAGGCCGGCCAGCCCTCGGAGCCGGGGTTCGACGCGGGCCGGCACTCGGCGCCGCTGCTGCGCCGGATGGGCGAGGAGCTCGCCGGGGTCATCGCCGAGCGCATCGACCCGGGCGGGGGCGGCGAGGCCCTGGCGCGGGTGTGGGGGCACGGCATCGTCGGCATGATGCACGCGGCGGGCGACTGGTGGCTGGGCGAACGGCCGTGCAGCCGGGCCGCGCTGGTCTCGGCCCTGGCCGACCTCCTGTGGGGCCGTCTCGCCGAGGCGGCCGACCGTGCGGACGGTCCCCGGTTCTGACCACCGTCCCCCCGGGCCGTAGGGGCGGCGGGGCGGGACCGCGCCCCGAGGCCGTACGGACGGCGGGGCGAAGCCATTCCCCGGACGGCGCGGACGGCGGGGCGGGGGTCCCCCGGACGGTGCGGACGGCGGAGCGGAACCGCTCACCCGGGCCGTGCCGACTCCCGCGCCCGCCGGCCCGCCCTCAGGTCCGGCGGCTCCCCCACGGGGCGCGCCGCGCCGCGCGCAGGACCCTCGCGCGGCGCCAGCCGGCCAGACGGTCCGGGTAGACCAGACCCTCCAGGTGGTCGCACTCGTGCTGGAGGCAGCGGGCGAAGAACCCCGTCCCCTCCACCCGCACCGGCCCGCCCCGCACGTCGACGCCCTCGACCACGGCCCGGTCGAAGCGCTCCGTCCCGGCCTCCAGGCCAGGCAGCGACAGGCAGCCCTCCGGGCCGCGCACGGTCACCCCGCCGGCCTCCACCAGACGCGGGTTGACGACGTGCCCGAGGTGCCGGACGTCCTCGTCGTCCGGGCAGTCGTAGACGAAGACGCGCAGGCCCACCCCTATCTGGTTCGCCGCGAGACCGACGCCGTTCGCCGCGTACATCGTGGCGAACAGGTCCTCCACCAGGCGGGCCAGGGGCGGCCCGAAGTCGGTGACGGTGTCGCAGGGGGCGTGCAGGGCGGGCGAGCCGAGCAGGCTCATCGCCCGCACGGCGCCGGAACTGCCGGGGATAGGCCGGTTTCGCATGGCGCTCAGGGTACGTTCGGGTCCGCCACCTGCCGGAGGGCAGGTGGCGGGGTTCGGGGCGGCGACCGTATCTCGATAGGCTGAGGCGACCCACGCTAGGAGGAACAAGGACGATGGCAGGCAACTCGGAGCCGCTGTCGCCGCGCGCCAAGCTGGCCGTGACGGCGGGCAAGGCCGCAGCGGCGGTGTCTCGCGCGGCGGGGCGCGGCAGCGGATCGGTGATCGGCGGCCGGGTGGCGCTCAAGCTCGACCCCGACCTTCTGGGCCGGCTCGCGCAGCACCTGGACGTCGTCCTGGTGTCGGCGACCAACGGCAAGACCACCACGACCCGCCTCATCGCCGAGGCCCTGCGTGCCGGCGGCCCGGTCGTCTCCAACGCGCTCGGCGCGAACATGCCCGCGGGCATCACCTCCGCCCTGGCCGGCGGGACGGAGTCGAAGTACGGCGTCATCGAGGTGGACGAGAAGTACCTGGCGGGCGTGGCCCGGGACACCGAGCCCAAGGTCATCGCGCTGCTCAACCTCTCCCGCGACCAGCTGGACCGCGCCGCGGAGACCCGGATGCTCGCCGAGAAGTGGCGCGAGGGACTCGCCGGCACCAAGGCCGTGGTCGTCGCCAACGCCGACGACCCGCTCGTCGTGTGGGCCGCCTCCTCCTCCCCCAACGTGGTGTGGGTGGCGGCCGGCCAGGAGTGGAAGGACGACGCCTGGTCCTGCCCGGCGTGCGGCGGCGTGATGCAGCGCCCCGGCGACGACTGGTTCTGCGGCGAGTGCGGTTTCCGCCGCCCCGCCCCCACGTGGGCGCTCAGCGGCGACCACGTCCTGGACCCGAACGGCTCCGCCTGGCCGATCCGCCTCCAGCTGCCGGGCCGCGCCAACAAGGCGAACGCCGCGACCTCCGCCGCGGTCGCCGCCGTGTTCGGCGTCCCGCCGCAGGTCGCGCTGGAGCGGATGTACCAGGTGCAGGCCGTCGCCGGCCGGTACGACGTGGTCTCCTTCCAGGGCCGCGACGTGCGGCTGCTGCTGGCGAAGAACCCGGCCGGCTGGCTGGAGACGTTCTCGCTCATCGACCGGCCGCCGACGCCGGTCGTCCTCTCCGTCAACGCGCGCGGCGCGGACGGCACGGACACGTCGTGGCTGTGGGACGTGGACTACACGCGCCTCGCCGGCCACCCGATCGTCGTGATCGGCGACCGCAGGATGGACCTCGCCGTCCGGCTCGAGGTCGCCGGCCTGGAGTTCCGGGTGTGCGACACCGTCGACGAGGCCGTGCGGCTGGCCCCGCCCGGACGGATCGAACTGATCGCCAACTACACCGCGTTCCAGGACGTCCGCCGCCGCGTCGGCAACTGACCCACGAGCCCTAAGGACGAAAGAGCATGAGCGAGAGCAGTCTGCGCGTGGTGTGGGTCTACCCCGACCTGCTCAGCACCTACGGAGACCAGGGCAACGTCCTCGTCGTCGAGCGCCGCGCCCGCCAGCGCGGCCTGGGCGTGCAGCGCGTGGACGTGCGCAGCGACCAGCCGATCCCGACCTCCGGCGACATCTACCTCATCGGCGGCGGCGAGGACCGGCCGCAGCGGCTGGCCGCCGAGCGGCTGAGGCGGGACGGCGGCCTGAGCCGCGCCGCGGGGAACGGCGCGATCATCTTCTCGGTGTGCGCCGGGTACCAGATCCTCGGCCACGAGTTCGTCAACGACCTGGGCGAGCGGGAGCCCGGCCTCGGCCTGATCGACGTGGTCTCCACCCGCGGCGAGGGCGAGCGGTGCGTCGGCGACGTCCTCGCCGACATCGACCCGCGCCTCGGCCTGCCGCAGCTGACGGGTTTCGAGAACCACCAGGGCATCACGCACCTGGGCCCGACGGCCCGCCCGTTCGCCCGGACCGTCTTCGGGCGGGGCAACGGCACCGGGGACGGCACGGAGGGCGCGTACAACGACACCGTCTTCGGCACGTACATGCACGGCCCGGTCATGGCGCGCAACCCGCAGATCGCGGACCTGCTGCTGAAGCTGGCCCTCGACGTGAACGCGCTGCCGCCGACGGACGACCGGTGGTACGAGGCGCTGCGCGCCGAGCGGATCGCGGCGGCCAGCCAGCCGGCCTGAGTCCGGGCCCGCGGGCCGGCGGGACCGGGCCGGCGGGACCGGGCCCCGGGCGGCGGGGGAACGGACCCCGCCCCGTTCGCGGGGCCCGGGGTGCCCCGGGCCGGCGCGCGAGGCCCCGCCGGGGCCGGGTGCCCCGACGGTGCGCGGCCGCGGGCGCTTCCGGGGCGGACCGGGGCGCGGCGCCGCGCCGGCGGCCGAACCCTCCCCCGGCCGCCGGCGCGACCGGAGGCGGTCCTAGGCTGGTGCGGCAAGCGGACGACCCAGCACGAACCAGGAGCCGCCTGATGGACCACAGCGGTCACGGCATGACGATGGACCTGCCGCCGTTCACGCTGGAGCGGGGGCTGGCCTACTCGCCGGACGCGTTCTTCCTGGTGGGCTCCCTGCTCGCGCTGGCGCTGTACGGCTGGGGCGTCGTGCGGCTGCGTCGGCGCGGGGACGCCTGGCCGGTCGGCCGCACGGTGTTCTTCGCGCTGGGCGTGCTCTCCGTGGTGCTGGTGATGTGCACGGGGCTGAACGACTACGGCATGGTCATGTTCAGCGTGCACATGGTGCAGCACATGGTGATCAGCATGCTGTCGCCGATCCTGCTGCTGCTCGGCGCGCCGGTGACGTTGGCCCTGCGGGCGCTGCCCGTGGCGGGCCGGGGCGCCAGGGGGCCGCGCGAACTCCTGCTGGTGCTGCTGCACAGCCGGTACACGCGGGTGGTCACGCACCCGGCGTTCACCATCCCGATGTTCATCGCGAGCCTGTACGCGCTGTACTTCACCCCGCTCTTCGACCTCCTCATGGGCTCCACGGCGGGGCACATCGCGATGATGGTCCACTTCCTCGCGGTCGGCCTGGTCTTCTTCTGGCCGATCATGGGCGTCGACCCGGGGCCCCACCGGCCGGGTTACGTGATGCGGATGCTGGAGCTGTTCGCGGGCATGCCGTTCCACGCGTTCTTCGGGATCGCGCTGATGATGGCGTCGGAGCCGATGGTCGGGACGTACGCGAACCCGCCGGCGTCGCTCGGCGTCGACGCTCTGGCCGACCAGAACGCGGCCGGCGGCATCGCCTGGGCCTTCAGCGAGGTCCCGTCCGTGGTGGTGCTGGTCGCGCTGCTGTACCAGTGGTACCGCTCCGAGCAGCGGGTGGCGAGGCGCTCGGACCGGGCGGCGGACCGGGACGGCGACAAGGAGCTGGCGGCGTACAACGCCTACCTCGCCTCGCTCCAGGCGCGCGGCCGGTAGCGCGCGCCGCTGGCGCCGTCCCGGAGACGGGGCGACCATGGCAGGGCGGGGCCGCGGCCGGGAGGAGGGCGCGATGTCCGGAGCCACGAGGACCATGGGGATCCTGACGCTCGGTGCGCTGGTCCTGACGACGGCGTACACGGTGGCGCTGGGGAGCAACGGCTGGCTGTGGCTGGCGTGGATCGTGCTCGGCCTGGTGACGCTGGGGACGGCGGCCGCGGGGGACGGCTGAGGTCCGGCGGGAGGGCGGCCGCCGGGAGCGGGCGGCGCCCGCGCACGGAAGCGCACACACGCACGACACCGGTACGCCAGCGCACTTCCGCTGATCGTATGAGTAATTCCTCTCGCGCTTTCGACGGACTCCGCGGTGGACACAAAGGTGAGGAGCGGCCCGGAACCGACCGGGGGCCGCCCACCGGACCGTCCCGCGAGGAGGCCGCATGCTGCAGGTGGAACGTCTGCTCGCGGACTGCCTCCGCGACGCCCGCACCGATCCCCCCGGCCCCCTGCCCCCGCCGCCCGACGACGCCGCGTACGCGGCGGCCCGCCGCACCTTCCTCGCCGCCGGGCTGCGCGCCCTGCGCGAAGGGCGGCGGCCGGACGGCGGCTGGGTGCAGCTCAACGTCGCCCCCGGCGGGGCGGGTGCCTGGCCCGCCCTGTACCGGCGGCTCGCCGGCGCCGCCCGCGAGCTGACCGGGGCGGGGGCGGCCGACGACTTCTTCTTCGTCCACAAGCCGCCGGGGCTGCGCGTCCGCTTCCACGCGCCGGGTCCGGACGGCGCCGCCGCGCTGCGCGAGCGGCTCGTGCCGCTGTTCGGCGGGGCGCGTGACGGCTGGGCGCCGCCGGTGCCGGCCGTGTACGAACCGGAGACGTACCTCTTCGGCGGGGACCGGTCGATGGAGCACGTGCACCGGCTGCACACCGCGGACTCGCGGGCGTGGCTGGACCACCACACGGGGGTGCGCCCGCCGGCGGACTGGCGGGTGTCGCTGACACTGCTGCGCGCGGTCCTGGACGGGCTGGGCGTCGTCGGCTGGGAGCACCGCGGGGTGTGGCGGGCGGTACGGGAAGAGGCCGGCCGCCGGCTGGCGGGCGGGGAGCGCGGAGCGGAACGGGAGCGCGCCGCCGCGGGGATCCGGGCGTACTGGGAGCAGTCGGACCGGGCCCGGCTGGAGGCGCTGCCGACGGCGTGGCGGGCCCGGACGGCCGCGCACCGGGACGCGCTGCGCGCCGCCGCCGAGCAGTGGCGGACCGGCTACTTCGAGTCCGGGGAGGCCCGGATCGGGCCGCGCAGGGCCGCCGCGCACTGGGTGGTCTTCCACTGGAACCGGGGGCGCTTCTCCACGGCCCGGCAGGGGCTGCTCACCGAGGCGCTCGCCGACGACGGGAGGGCCTGAGATGACCGCCGAGACGATCGGCGCCCTCGCGCTGCTGCGCGTCGCGGGCATGCCGTGCACCGTGTGGACGGAGGCGGGCGCCCCCGCGCTCTTCGACCGGGTGGCCCGGCACGCCGGCGCCGCCGGGCGGCGGGCCGCCCGGGCACGGGCGCTGGCCGAACGGGTGGGCGCCGAGGTCGTGCCGGACGCCCGGCTCTCCGGAGCCGAGCGGGGCGCCGTGCTGGCGCTGCGGCGGCGCCTGCACGCCGGGGAGGTGCCCGGCCCGGAGGACCTCCGGCTCCTGGAGGCCGTACCGGCCGCCGCCGCGGAGGCCGGGGCGCTGCTCGCGGACGCGCGGCGCGCACGGGAGGAGGAGCGGCTGCTGGAGGAGGCGGTCGCGGCCGAGCGGGCGCGGGTGGCGGTCCGCGCCTGGGAGACGGCCCGCGGCGACGCGGTGCTGCGGGCGTTCCTGGCCGAGGCGGCGCCCGCGGTCGTCGAGGACGTGGAGCGCCGGCTGGCCCGGGGCGAGTCCTGGCTGGGCGGACGGCTGCGCAAGCGGACCGGGTACCTGTGGCGCGTCCTGGGCCGGATGGCCGCGAAGACCACGCCCCGGGGCTGGGCCGGCCACGTCGCCGCGGTCCCGGTCGGGGAGGCGGACGGCGCCGGTGCGCTGCTCGCGGGGAGGGGCGTGCTCGGCGGCGCGGCCCTCGGGGAGGTGGAGAACGTCCACCTCGTACGGGCCGGGAGCGGGCCGGTCGACCTGCTGGACGCGCCGCCGTCGACGCTGCTCGCGCCCGCGCCGCTGCACTTCACGGAGGGCGGCCCGGGCGGTGGCCCGTCGGTGCTGCGCTGCTGGGTGGTGGAGCCGCACGCGCCGGAGCGGCTGCGCCACGTCGTCCTGCGGCGCACCGGGGCGCTGGAGCGGGTCCTGGCGCTGCTCGCGGACGGGCCGGTGGCGCTCGGGGACGTGGAGGAGGCGCTGCTCGCCCCGGGGCCGGGCGGGCGGTCCGCGGACCCGGCGGTGCTGCGCGGGTTCCTCCGGCACCTGGCCGGCACGGGGGTGCTCCAGGTGTGCGCGGCGCCCCGGCGGCGGTACGGGGCGTGGTCGCCGCCGGGCGCGCCCCCGCCGCTTCCGGCGGCGGACGCCGGGGCGTGGTTCGCGGACGTGTACCGGCGGGCGGACGCGGTCGTGGGCGTGCGGGCCGCCGACCGCGTGCGCGACGGGGTGCGGGTGGCCACGCGGGTCGCCGCGCTGCGCGAGGCCGGGGCGGCCCGCCGGGCGCCCGAGGACTGGCCGGTCGGAGCGGAGCCCCGGCCGGTCGGCGAGGTCCTCGCCGAGCTGCTCGCCCCCGGCGGGGACGCCGTCCACGCCGTGCGCCGCGGGTACACGGGCTGGGCCGCGGCCGACGCGCCGGGCGGGGACCCCGGCTACGCCGCGCTGCTCGGTCATCTGGCGGCCCGTGCCGGCGAGGAGCGGGTCGACCTGGACGACGCGCTGCTGGACGCGCTCGGCGCGCCTCCCGCCGACGAGGCCCTGCCGCCCTGGCCGTTCGACTGCCTGCTGCGGCCCCTGGCCGGCGGCCCGGGGTCCCCGGTCGCCGTACTGGAGACGGCGTCCCCCGCGGGGATGCTGGACGCGCGGTTCGCGGACGGGATGCGGGCGCTGGACGGCGGGTACGGGGCCGCCGACGCGTACCGGGCGTTCCTGGCGGAGCTGGAGCGGCGCACCGGCGTGCGGTTCGTGGAGGTGCTGGTGCCGCCGCTCGCGGAGCGGGCGGCCAACGCCGTGCGGCGCCCGGTCGTCACGTCGTGGTGGACGGGCGACCCGGACCCGACCCCGTACTACGGCCCGGCCGGCGGCGGGGCGCGGTACCTGCCGCTGGACCGGATCACGGTGCGGACGCGGGAGGGGCGCCTGGTCGCCGAGGCGGACGGGAGGCGGATCGTGCCGGTCCACCACGCCACGCGCGGCCCCGTGCCCCCGTACGACCATCTGCTGCGGCTGCTGCTCGCGGCGGGCCTCCCGGTCACCCGGCGGGTGGTGCGGCTGGACGGTCTGGAGGCGGCGCTGCCCGGGCACGCCAGGCTGCCGCGGCTGACGGTGGCGGGCGGCACGCTCGTGGTGGCCCCGGCGACCTGGCGGCTGGACCCCGCCCGGTTGTGGGACCCGCGGGACACCGCCCTGGCGAAGGTGCGCGCGCTGGCGCTGCTGCGGCGCTCCGCCGGCCTCCCCCGCCACGTCTTCCTGCGCACCGCCCCGGGGGCGAAGCCCGTCCCGGCCGATCTGGACTCCGTGACCGCCGTCCCGCTGGTCGAGCGGCTCCGCGCCCGGCAGGCGGGCGGCGACCTGTTCGCCGAGGAGATGCTGCCCGGCCCGGACGGCCTGGTCCTGCGCGACCCGCTGCACGGCGGGGCGCCGGTCGCCGCCCAGGTCCTGCTGCGCCTTCCCCACCGCGCCCGTCCGGAGCACCTGGCCGCGCGGGCCGCGGCCGCGCTGCTGCCCTGCGGGGCGCCCCCAGGCGTTCCCGGCCCCGCCGTCCCCCGCGGACGGCGGACCGCCGGGGCGGTCAACACCCCGTGACGAGATCGGGGAAGCAACGACACGAAAGGTGGAACCCGTGCCCGACACCCTGGAGCTGTCCGACCTGGACGCCCTGATCGACGACCTCGACGAGCGCATCACCGAGACCGAACTGCCCGATGTCCAGGCCACGTCGGAGGTCTGCAGCCTGCTCTGCACGATCGTCGTCTGCGCCTCGGCCGTCTGCATGTAGCGGCCGGCCGTACGACAGGAGCCGCCCGGTGGACCGGGCGGCTCCGCCGCGCCCCAGGCCGCCGCGACCCGAGGAGCACCGTGCAGCACCGGCCCGATCCCCTCCCCCCGCACGATCCGTCCGGCGCGGTCGGCCTCGCCACCGGCTACCTGACCGCCTGGACCGCCGCGCCGGACGGCCCCGGCGCCGCCCGGTCCCCCTCCGATCCCGGCGTCCCCGTCCTCGCCCACACGCTGGCGAGCGTCGGCAGCGGGACGCCGGAGGCGGAGCGCGCGGCCGCCCGTGCCGTCGCGGTCTGGGCGCGCGGCGCCGGCCGGGGCCCCGGCCACCACGGGCTGTACGACGGGGGCCTGGCCGGCACCCTCGTCGGACTGCGCCTCGGCGCCGCCCTCCACCCCCGCCTCCACCCCGTCGCCGACCGGCTCCGCGACCGGCTGGCCGCCGCCGCGGCGACGCGCGGCGGCCGCCGCCGGGGGGTGCGGCTGGCCGACTACGACCTGGTCCTCGGCCCCGCGGGGACCCTCCTCGCGCACTGCGCCGGCGCCCGCCCCGAGCCGGGCCACCTCCTGCCCCACCGGGACCGGCTCGCCGCCCTGTGCGACGCGGACGACCTGTGGCGGCTGCGCGCCGACGGGTACGCGGACCACCCGCACCTGGCGTGGCTCCAGGGCCGCGTCAACACCGGCATGGGCCACGGCGCGGCCGGGGTCGCCGCCGCGCTCGCCGCCGCCGTACGGCACACCGGCCCCGGGGCCGGCGACGCGCTGCGCCGGGTCGCGGCGTGGCTGGAGGGGCAGGTGTACGAGGACGACCGGGGGCTGCGCACCTGGCCGGGCGCCGGCCTCGACGGGCGGGCGCCGCCGCGCGGCGCGGTTCCCCGGCAGGCGTGGTGCTACGGCGCGCCCGGTGTGGCGTGGGCGCTGTGGGACGCGGCGGACGCGCTGGGCGACACCGGTGCGGCGGACCGGGCGGCGGCGGTGTTCACACGGCTGGCCGACCGGTACGACGAGGGGTTCCACCTGTCCGGCGACGGTCCCGCCGACGTGCTGGGGCTGTGCCACGGTGCGGCGGGCGTGCTGGCGGTGGCCGACGCGTTCGCCCGGCACGCCCGGCACGCGGGCGCGGCCCGGCTGCGGGAGCGGCTCGCCTCGCTGCTGCGCCGGCGCCTGCCGCGGGCGGCGGCGTCCGGCTGGCCGGCGGAACTGCTGACGGGTGCGCCGGGGGCGCTGGCCGCCCTGCTCACGGCCGCGCACGGCGCGTCCCGGGCGTGGCTGCCCTGCCTGGGGCTCCGCTAGGGACGGCGCGGTCACCCGTCTGCCGCCGGGCCGGCCGGGCGGGCCGCGGGGCCGGGCCCGCTCGTGCAGACTGAGGTCATGGGCGACCTCGATGCCCCGGAGGCACCGGTACGGCGGTTCCCCCCGGCCCCGGAGAGCGCCGCGCGGGCCCGGCGGTTCGTGCGGGCCGCCCTGGACGGCGTCGCGCCGGACCTGGTGGACACCGCCGAGCTCCTGGTCAGCGAGCTGGTCACCAACGCGGTGCTGTGCGCGCGCACCGAGGTGGAGGTGTCGGCCGGGGTCGCCGGCGGCAGGGTCCGCGTACGGGTCGGGGACCGCCTGCCGTCGCGGGTGCCCGTGCCGCGGCACTGCCCCCGTACGCCGCCACGGGCCAGGGGCTGGCGCTCGTGGGGCTGCTGGCGTCCCGGTACGGCGTCCGGGCGGACGGGGACGCCAAGGCGGTGTGGTTCGAGCTGTGGTCCGAGGGGACGCCGCCGCCCTCCGCGTGGGAGCCGCCCGCGCCTCCCCCCGCTTCCGGGCGGACGGTGACGCTCGTCGACGTGCCGGACGCGCTGTACTCGGCCGCGCAGCACCACCGGCACGCCCTGCTGAGGGAGGCGGTGCTCGCCGCGGCCGGCGGGGAGGACCTGGGGATCCCGGCGGCGGACCTCGCCGCCGCCCAGGAGGTCAACGACGTGATCAGCGCGTGCGTCACGACCGCGCTGCGCGGCGGGCCCGCCGGGGGCGGGATGCGTTCCGCACCCCTGGGAGTGCCGCCCGACGCCGCGCCGGCGGTGGAGACGCTGAGCCGCGTGCTCGACGCCGCGGAGGAGGCGGCACGGGACGGGCGGCTGCTCACCCTGCCGTCGCTGCCGCGCAGCCGGGTCTTCCACACCTGGCTGTTCGGCCAGATCACCGGGCAGCTCGCCGGCGCGCCCCCCACCGCGTGGACGGTGGTGCCGCGCGAACCGGGCTCCGGCCCGGCTGAGGCGGTGCCGTGGGACGCCGGCCACGTCCAGACCCGCAGGGTCCCGACGATCGCCACCGACGAGCGGAACCGGATCATCGCGGTGAACGGCCCGGCCGCCGACCTCCTCGGCTGGCGCGCCGACGACCTCGTGGGCCGGCCGCTGACCACGCTCGTCCCGGAGCACCTGCGCGAGCGGCACATCGCGGCCTTCACCTCGCTGCTGCTCAGCGGCCGTCCGCGCATCCTGGGCCGGTCGGTGCCGCTCCCCGCGCTCCACCGGGACGGGCGGCTGGTGCCGGTGCGGCTGTTCATCCAGGGCCAGGAGGCCGCGGACGGCCGTACGGTGTTCATCGCCCAGCTCTCCCCCCGCGCCGCCGCGCCGTCCCCGTCGAAGCCTCGCTCCGGCGGCCGGTCCGCGAGGGTGCGCGAACGGGCCGCGCCGCTTCCCGAGGCCGCCTCCCGGCACGCCGCCGGGCAGCGCGGCGGGACGGTCATGTCGGCGCTGGAGCGGCTGTCGCTGCTGGCGGAGACCGGGGCCGTGCTGAGTGACGCCGTCGACCTGGACGAGGGCCTGCTGCGGGTCGGCCGGGTCCTGACCGGTCGGCTGGCCGACTGGTGCGCGGTGGACCTGTTCACCGAGGACGCGCGGGTGGAACGGGTGTGCGTGGTCCACCGCTCCCCCGGGGAACTGCGCATGGAGGAGTTCGAGGGGGTGCTGCCGCCGCTGTCGGAGGCCTCGCGGGGGCCGCTGGCCCGGGTGCTGGGCGGCGCGGGCCCGCTGCTGCTCGGCGCCCCTCCCCGGCCCGACCGGGCCCCGAGTCCGCTGGACGCCCACTACCGGGAGCTGTTCCACCGCCTGCGGGCGCGCAGCGCCGTCGTCGCCCCGCTGCGGGCCCGCCAGGAGATCATCGGCGCGCTCACCGTGGCCCGCACGGATGCGGGCGGGCCGTTCACGGAGGAGGACGCGCGGCTCGTCGGCGACCTGGTCCGCGCGCTCGCCCTGGGGGTGGACAACGCGCGCCTGTACCAGGAGACCCGGAACATCGCCGAGCGCCTGCAGCGCTCGCTGCTGCCCGTGCTCCCGCAGGCGGGGCACCTGGAGCTGGCGGCGCGCTACGCCGCCTCGTCCACCACCGCCCAGGTCGGCGGCGACTGGTACGACGGGTTCGTCCTGCCGAGCGGCGACACCGCGCTGGTCATCGGCGACGTGACGGGCCACGACCTGGACGCGGCGATCGCCATGAGCCAGCTGCGGAGCATGCTGCGCGGCATCGCCGTCGACCGCCAGGAGCCGCCCGAGACGGTCCTGCGCCGCCTGGACGCGGCCAACCACAGCCTGCACCGGGAGGCCACCGCCACCTGCGTCTACGGTCTCGTCAAGGGGCCGCGGGAAGGGCCGTGGCAGCTGGTGCACTCCTCCGCCGGGCATCCGCCGCCGCTGCTCACGACGGTGGAGGGCCGCACCCGGTTCCTCGAGGACGGCTCGGGCGTCCTGCTCGGCCTGGACCCCGACATGCCCCGCCCGCGCGCGACGGACGCGATCCCGGCCGGCGCGACGGTGCTGCTGTACACGGACGGGCTCGTCGAACGCCGCGGCGAGTCGCTGGACCGCGCCCTGGAGCGGTTGGGCCGGCGCACCGCCGCCCTGGCGCGCGAACCGCTCAACGTGTTCTGCGACGAGCTGATGATCGGCCTGGGGGCCGACAGCGAGGACGACATCGCCATCCTCGCGGCCCGTCCGGCCCCGCCGCCCTGACCCCCGCCCCCTCCTGACGGGGCGTCCGGCCCCGCGGCGGCGTCCGCTCGCGGGCGGGCGCCGGTTTCCTGGGAGGAGTGCCCGGCAGCGGGCATACGATCACCATGACCCGGCCCTCCCCGGGGGCCGGGGACCAGGACGGCGCGTACACGACCGGAGGTGACCGCGGGTGGCGACGGACGCACACGTCCCGGACCCCCTCCGCGCGCCCCGGGCCCGGTGGAAGCGCCCCCAGGCCGACCCGGCAGCGTAGGGAGCCAGCCCGTGTTCTACCACCTGCTCAAGTACGTGCTCCTCGGGCCGCTGCTGCGGCTGCTGTTCCGGCCGCGGATCGAGGGGCTGGAGCACGTCCCGGAGTCGGGCGCGGCCATCGTGGCGGGGAACCACCTGTCGTTCTCCGACCACTTCCTGATGCCGGCCGTGCTGAAGCGTCGCATCACGTTCCTGGCCAAGCAGGAGTACTTCACCGGGCCGGGCCTCAAGGGGCGGCTGACCGCCGCGTTCTTCCGCGGCGCGGGGCAGATCCCGGTGGACCGCTCCGGCCGCGAGGCCGGTCAGGCGGCCATCCGCGAGGGCCTGCGGGTGCTGTCGCGGGGCGAATTGCTCGGCATCTACCCCGAGGGCACCCGCTCGCACGACGGGCGGCTCTACAAGGGCAAGGTGGGGGTCGCGGTGATGGCGTTGAGGGCCGGTGTCCCGGTGGTGCCGTGCGCGATGGTGGGCACGTTCGAGCTCCAGACGCCCGGGAAGGTCCTGCCGCGGGTCGGGCGGGTCACGATCCGGTTCGGCGAGCCTCTGGACTTCTCCCGCTTCGCCGGCATGGAGGACGAGAAGGCCGTCGTGCGCGCCGTGACGGACGAGATCATGTACCGCATCCTCGCCCTGTCGGGGCAGGAGTACGTGGACGAGTACGCGGCCGACGTGAAGGCGGCGGCCCCGGGGACCGGCCCGCGGTGCGCCCTGCCGAGGCGGCTGCGCGGCTGAGCGGCGCCGGCGGGCCCCTCCGGTCGGGCCGGTCCCGGCGGCGGTTCGCCGCGGCGGCCCGCCCCTCCCGGACGGCCCGCCCCGCTCGAACCGCCGCCGGGACGGGGCCTTCGCACGCGTGCGGCGCGGCGCCGGTCAGCCGCCGTGGGGGCGGTGCTCGGCCGCGATGCCGAACCTGCGGTGTTCGCGCGGGGCGGACGGAGTGTCCCCCGGTTCCGGGACGGAGCCGATCGCGCGTCCCCCGGCCGCCTCCGCCGCGGATTCGAGTCGCTCCAGGTCGGCGGCGGAGACCAGCGCCGCCAGCGGCTTGCCGTGCCGGGTCACGACGACCCGCTCACCGCCGTAGACGACGCGGTTGATCAGATCGGCGAGTTCCGCCCGGGCTTGCGTCACCGGAATCTCGTAGGCCATGCTCCCATTCTAACCTTCTGTACGTCCTGTACATTTTTTACGGATGGAGGTCCCCATGGACCCGAGCGCCCGCCACGTCCTGCCCGAGTTCACCGAACGCACCGCCCGGGGCACCCGCACCCTCGACCCGTACTCCAGGCTCCTGGAAGGGCGGATCGTCCTCCTCGGCACCCCGCTCGACGCCACCGCCGCCAACGACGTGGTGGCCCGACTCGTCCACCTCGAGTACGCCGCGCCGGAACAGGACGTCTCCCTCTACATCAACTCGCCCGGCGGCCCGGTCGACGCGATGACCGCGGTCTACGACGCCATGCAGACCGTCACCTGCGCCGTGGCGACCACCTGCGTCGGCCGGGCGGCGTCCACCGCCGCGGTCCTGCTCGCCGCCGGCGCGCCCGGCAAGCGCGCCGTCCTGCCCGGCGCCCGGGTGCTGCTCCGGCAGCCCGAGATCGCCGACCCGCTGCACGGCCGCCCCTCCGACCTGGACGTCCACGCCCGTGAACTGGCGCGCCAGCACGGTCTGCTCACCGACCTGCTGGCCCGGCACACCGGGCGGGAGCGGGACCGGGTCGCCGCCGACCTCGACCGCGACCTGGTCCTCGACGCGGCCGGCGCACGGGAACGCGGCCTCGTGGACCACGTGGTCCGCACCCGGAGGGGCTGACCGTGCGGCCCGCGGAACCCCCGCCCCTGCCGGCCCTCACGCGCGCGGAGGGCGCCTACGTCGACGCGTACCTGGACGCCGTCGACCTGATGGGGCGTCTCAACCCGGCCCGCGCCACGCACACCTACGGCGCGCTGCGGGCGGCGCAGGCGCTCGCCGGCCGGACGGCCGCGCTGCGCGACGCCCTGACGCTGATGCACCGGCGCGGCGAGTACGAGGTCCACGCGGAGACCCTGGCGCGGGCGCTGCGCGCGCTGGACGGCGAGCGGCGCACCCGGCGGGTGACGGTGCCTCAGGAGCCGTCGGCCTGACGGTCCCGCAGACCCGGCCGGGGGACACCGGCTGGACCGTTCGGCTGAGAGGAAGGGACGAACTTCGCACGGGCCGAGTTGCGGGCCCCGTGCGGGTCCCGGGCGGTCCGCGGCCGTGACGCCGCAGGTAAGGGACGCGCCGGGACGGCGCCGGCCGACCGGGAAACACCGCCGTCCACCCGTCCGGCCCAATCGTGACGAGGCTCACAGCGCCCCGTCGGAACCCCGGATCCGGGGGTCGGACGGGAAAGATCCGTCTCGACGACAAGCCCCCGCCACCCCGGCGGGGCGGTCCGGGCGGACGCCGAGTCCTGCCGCCGTCCGGACGACTGGTCGACACCTGTGGATCGGCAGGAGTGGAGGACCCGAGCAGTACGGGGCGGCCACCGCACGCGTGCGGACCGGCCCCCCCTCGGGGTGAAGCCGCGTCAGCGGCCGGGCATCTTCGTCCTGTCCGAACCCGACAGGCAATCCTTCACAGGCGGGTTGACGAAGGGTACTGCATGCCCGCGACGCAGGATCAGGTCCCGGTACCGCACTCCCGCACCGCCCCGCACCTCCCGCCCGGGGACGCCTCCCCGGGCTCCTCCCCCGCCCATCCGCTGCCGACCCGGCTCGCCGGGATCGTGTCCGCCCTCACCCTGGCCGCCGTCGGCGGCTCCGTCGTCGCCCCCGGCGCGGCCCCGCCGGCGCACGCCGCGCCGGCCGCCGCCGGCAAGGCGCTGAAGGTCGCCGCCTCGAAGAAGGGCGCCCCGTACCAGTGGGGGGCCGCCGGCCCGCACCGCTTCGACTGCTCGGGCCTGACGCTCTACTCGTACAAGCGGGCCGGGAAGAAGCTGCCGCGCACCGCGCAGGCGCAGTACAACACGACGCGCCGGGTGGCGAAGGCGGACCGGCGCAAGGGCGACCTGGTCTTCTTCCACGGCGGCGGCGGCGTGTACCACGTCGGGATCTACGCCGGGAGCGACAGGATCTGGCACTCCCCGAAGACCGGCTCGTGGGTGAAGCTCGAACGCATCTGGTCCCAGTCCGTCTCCTACGGCCGCGTGGGCTGACGGCGGGCGCGGCGCCGGGAGACGGCGGGCCGGGTCCCGACCGGCACGGGCCCGTGCGGGACGGGACGGGCGGGACGGGGCGCACGGTCCCGCCGACCGCGCCGGCGGGGGCCGGGGCCGCCGCGGCCTCCCCGGAGGGGGCCGGACGGGACGCGTGCCCGCCCGCCGCCCGCCGCCCGCCGCGGTGAACCCCGCGACGGGTGGGGCGGGTTCAGCCGGGCGGCGCGGTGCGCAGGATCGCGGCCACGGCCCGGTCGGTCCGCTCCCCGTCGAGGTCCGCGCGCGCGGTGAGCCGGAGCCGCGACACCCCGTCCGGCACGGACGGCGGCCGGAAGCAGCCGACCGCCACCCCTCGGCGCGGCAGTCCGCCGCCCAGCGCAGGGCGCGCTCCGGCGAGGGCGCCCGCACCGACACCACCGCCGCGTCCGGCCGGGCCGCGGTGAGCCCCGCGGCGGTCAGCTCCGCGTGCAGGGTGGCCGCCACCGCACGGGCGCGTCCGGCCAGACCCGGTTCGCGGCGCAGCAGGCGCAGGGCGGCCAGGGCGGCGCCCACCGCGGCCGGCGCGAGACCCGTGTCGAAGATGAAGGTCCGGGCGGCGTTCACCAGGTGCTCGACGACCCGGGCCGGGCCGAGGACGACGCCGCCCTGGCTGCCCAGGGACTTGGAGAGCGTCGCCGTGGCGACCACGTCGGGCGCACCGGCGAGGCCCGCCGCGGCCGGGGCGCCGCGACCGCCCTCGCCCAGCACGCCCAGGCCGTGCGCGTCGTCGACGACGAGGGCGGCGCCGTGCTCCCGGCAGGCGTCGGCGAGGGCGCCGAGCGGGGCGGCGTCGCCGTCGACGGAGAACACCGAGTCGCTGACGACGAGGGCGCGCCGCCCGGGGTGGGCGCCGAGGGTCTTGCGCACGGCTCCCGGGTCGGCGTGCGGGACGACGGCGGTCTCGGCGCGGGAGAGCCGGCAACCGTCCACGATCGACGCGTGGTTGTCGGCGTCGGACACCACGAGGGAGCCGGGGGCGCCGAGCGCGGTGAGCACGGCGAGGTTGGCGGCGTACCCGGACGAGAAGACGAGCGCCGCCTCGAAGCCGCAGAACGCGGCGAGTTCCCGCTCCAGCTCCGCGTGGAGCTCGGTGGAGCCGGTGACGAGCCGCGAACCGGTGGAGCCGGCGCCCCACCGGCGGGCGGCGTCGGCGGCGGCGGCGGTGACCTCCGGGTGGCGGGTGAGACCGAGGTAGTCGTTGCCCGCCAGGTCCAGCAGGCCCGCGTCGGCGGGGCGGGGGCGCAGGGTGCGGACGAGCCCGGCGGCGGCCCGGCGGCGCGCCTCGGCGTCGATCCAGTCGAACGGGGCCCCGGGCGCGGCGGCGCCGGGCACGTCCTTGGGCATGTCTGGTCCCCTTTGTAGGCAGCGCACAGACCCTAACGAAGAAGAGCCGTGGTCAGAGTGTGGCCATCCCCACACCCCCGGCCGGCCGTGTTGTCGGGTTCCTCCTTGGCCACGGGACGCGCCGTACGTCAGGATCAGCGCCATGGACCTGTTGAACACGCTGGTGGACAAGGGGCTGCGGCGTGAGTCGCCGACCCGCGAAGAGGCGCTCGCCGTCCTGGCGACCTCCGACGACGAACTGCTGGACGTGGTGGCCGCGGCGGGGAGGGTGCGGCGCCACTGGTTCGGGCGGCGGGTGAAGCTCAACTACCTGGTCAACCTGAAGTCGGGGCTGTGCCCGGAGGACTGCTCGTACTGCTCCCAGCGGCTGGGCTCGAAGGCCGACATCCTCAAGTACACCTGGCTGAAGCCGGAGGAGGCGTCGAAGGCCGCCGCCGCGGGCATCGCGGGCGGTGCGAAGCGGGTCTGCCTCGTCGCCAGCGGCCGGGGTCCGACCGACCGGGACGTGGACCGGGTCTCGAAGACGATCGAGGCGATCAAGGAGGACAACGAGGGCGTCGAGGTGTGCGCGTGCCTCGGGCTCCTCTCCGACGGGCAGGCCGAGCGGCTGCGTTCGGCGGGCGCCGACGCGTACAACCACAACCTCAACACGTCCGAGTCGACGTACGGGGAGATCACGACCACCCACACCTACGCGGACCGCGTCGACACCGTGCGCAAGGCGCACGGGGCGGGCCTGTCGGCGTGCTCGGGGCTGATCGCCGGCATGGGCGAGAGCGACGAGGACCTGGTCGACGTGGTGTTCTCGCTGCGCGAGCTGGACCCGGACTCGGTGCCGGTGAACTTCCTCATCCCGTTCGAGGGCACCCCGCTCGCCAAGGAGTGGAACCTCACCCCGCAGCGGGCGCTGCGCATCCTGGCCATGGTGCGGTTCGTCTGCCCCGACGTGGAGGTCCGGCTCGCGGGCGGCCGCGAGGTGCACCTGCGCACGCTCCAGCCGCTCGCGCTGCACCTGGCCAACTCCATCTTCCTGGGCGACTACCTGACCAGCGAGGGCCAGGCCGGCAGGGCCGACCTGGAGATGATCGCCGACGCGGGCTTCGAGGTGGAGGGCGCCGGTACGACGACGCTGCCGGAGCACCGGGTGGAGGCGGCCGCCGGGGACGGCTGCGGGACGGGCGGCGTGTGCGGCTCGGGCGGCGTGTGCGGTGCGCCGCCGGAGACCGGGGCGGACGGGGAGGCGGACGCGACCGCTCCGGAGGGCCGGCCGGACCTGGTGGCGGTGCGCCGCCGGGGCGCGGGGACGGATCTCGCACCCAATGCCTGAGGCGCCGTACGGCCCGGCCGAGCTGCTCGCGCTGGACCGGGAGCACGTGTGGCACCCGTACGGGCCGATGCCCGGCGGGGCCGCCCCGCTCCTGGTGGAGTCCGCCTCCGGGGTGCGGCTGCGCCTCGCCGAGCCGGCCGAGGGGCGGACGGAGCTGGTCGACGGCATGTCGTCCTGGTGGGCGGCCGTGCACGGCTACGGCCACCCGGTGCTCGACGAGGCCGTGCGCGGCCAGTTGGAGCGGATGAGCCACGTCATGTTCGGCGGGCTCACCCACGAGCCGGCCGTCCGCCTGGCGGCCCGGCTGGTGGAGATCACCCCGGCCCCGCTGCGGCACGTGTTCCTCAGCGACTCGGGGTCGGTGTCGGTCGAGGTCGCCGTGAAGATGTGCCTCCAGTACTGGCGGTCCGGCGGCCGTCCGGCCAAGCGGCGGCTGCTGACCTGGCGGGGCGGCTACCACGGGGACACCTGGCAGCCGATGGCGGTGTGCGACCCCGAGGGCGGGATGCACGGGCTGTGGGCCGGGGTGCTGCCGCGGCAGGTCTTCGCCCCGGCGCCCCCGGCCGCCTACGAGGAGGAGTACGCCCGCACCCTGCGCGGGCTGGTCGCCCGGCACGCGGACGAGCTGGCCGCCGTGATCGTCGAGCCGGTGGTGCAGGGCGCGGGCGGGATGCGCTTCCACTCCCCCGCCTACCTGCGGGTGCTGCGGGAGGCCTGCGACGAGCACGGCGTGCTGCTGGTGTTCGACGAGATCGCGACGGGCTTCGGCCGGACGGGCGAGCTGTTCGCGGCGGACCACGCGGGGGTGGCGCCCGACGTGATGTGCTTGGGCAAGGCGCTGACCGGCGGCTACCTGTCGATGGCGGCGACGTTGTGCACGACGCGGGTCGCGGAGGGCATCTCGCGCGGCGAGGTGCCGGTGCTGGCCCACGGGCCGACGTTCATGGGCAACCCGCTGGCCTCCGCGGTGGCGTGCGCCTCGATCGACCTGCTGCTGTCGCAGGACTGGGCGCGGGAGGTGAAGCGGATCGAGGCCGGGCTGCGCGAGGGGCTGGAGCCGGCGCGCGCGCTGCCGGGGGTGAAGGACGTGCGGGTGCTCGGCGCGATCGGCGTGGTTCAGCTGGACCACCCGGTCGACATGGCGGCGGCCACGGCCGCGGCGGTGCGCGAGGGCGTGTGGCTGCGGCCGTTCCGGGACCTGGTGTACGTGATGCCGCCGTACGTCGCGGACGACGGGGACGTGGCGCGGATCTGCCGTGCGGTGTGCGCGGCCGCGAAGGAGGGCTGACATGACCGTCGTGGTGGTGAGCGGCACCGGTACGGAAGTCGGCAAGACGGTCGTCACGGCCGCCGTCGCGGCGGCCGCGCGGGCCGCGGGCCGCGCGGTGGCCGTGCTGAAGCCCGCGCAGACGGGTGTCGGGCCCGGCGAGCGGGGCGACGTGGACGAGGTCCTGCGGCTCGCCGGGCCCGGGGTGACCGGGTGCGAGCTGGCCCGGTTCCCCGAGCCCCTGGCCCCGGAGACGGCCGCCCGGCGGGCCGGGACGGAGCCGGTGGGGCCGGAGGCCGTGGCGGAGGCGGCGGAGCGGCTGGCCGCCGGGCACGACCTGGTGCTGGTCGAGGGCGCGGGCGGCCTGCTGGTCCGGTACGACGCGCGGGGCGGCACGCTCGCGGACGCGGCGCGGCTGCTGGACGCGCCGGTGCTGGTGGTCGCCGCGGCGGGGCTCGGCACGCTCAACCTGGCGGCGCTGACCGGCGAGGCGCTGCGCGCCCGCGGGCTGACGCAGCTGGGCCTGGTCGTGGGGAGCTGGCCGCAGGCGCCGGGAACGGCCGAGCGGTGCAACCTGACGGACCTGCCGGCCTCGGCGGGCGCCCCGCTGCTGGGCGCGGTCCCCGAGGGCGCCGGCGCGTTGTCCCCCGCGGCCTTCCGGGCGGCGGCGCCGGGCTGGCTGGCGCCGGAGCTGGGCGGGACGTGGGACGCCCGGGGGTTCACGCGGGCGGCGGGCGCCTGAACGGCGGGCGGTGGGCGCCCCGGTCCTGGGAACCGGGGGCCCCACCGCCTACGCTGGCGGATGTGCGAGCGACCGTCAGCGAGATCGTGTTCGACTGCGCGGACCCCGCCGCCCTGGCGCGGTTCTGGGCCGGGCTGCTGGGCGGCGAGCCGGTGGACCGGGGGCCGGACTGGTCGTACGTGGACCCGCCCGGCTTCGTGCGGGTGGCGTTCCAGCGGGTGCCGGAGGGCAAGGCCGTGAAGAACCGCCTGCACCTGGACCTGGAGGGCGGGGACGTGGAGACCGCCGCCGGGCGGGCGGCCGCCCTGGGTGCCGTGCGGGCCGGCGGGCTCGTGCGGGACGCGTACGGGGCGTTCCAGGTGATGCGCGACCCGGAGGGCAACGAGTTCTGCTTCGTGAGCGGCTGAGGGGCCGCGGGCGGAGCCGGGTGGGGTGCCCGCACCCGGCTCCGTCCCCGATCGGACGGACGGGCGCCGGAGGAGGTGCGGGATGGCGCGGCAGCGCGCGGGGACCGGCGCGGACGCCGTGGACCACCCCCTGTTCGCCCGCCTCTACGCCCGGGTGAGCGTGGTGGCCGACGCGCGGGGCGGGGTCGGGGAGCTGCGGAGGGAGCTGCTGGACGGGCTGTCCGGGCGGGTCGTCGAGGTGGGAGCGGGCAACGGCCTGAACTTCCCGCACTACCCGGCGGCCGTGTCCGAGGTCGTCGCGGTCGAGCCGGAGCGGGTGCTGCGGCGGCTCGCCGCGGAGGAGGGCCTGCGGGCGGCGACGCCGGTGGACGTGGTGCCGGGGACGGCGGAGGCGCTGCCTGTGGGGAGCGGGGAGTTCGACGGCGCCGTCGTGTCGCTGGTGCTGTGCAGCGTCCGGGACGTGCGCGGGTCGCTGGCGGAGCTGCTGCGGGTCCTCAAGCCGGGCGGCGAGCTGCGGTTCCTGGAGCACGGCCTGGCGCGGGGACGGGTGGCGGCGGCGGTGCAGCGGGGGATGGACGCCACCGTGTGGCCGCAGCTGTTCGGCGGCTGCCACACGGCGCGGGACCCGCTGGCCGAGATCGGGGCGGCCGGCTTCGAGGTCGTCACCCACCGGAGGCTGCGGCTTCCGGAGCGGGGGGTGCCGCTGCCCTCGTCGCCGACCGTCCTGGGCGTCGCGCGGCGGCCCCCCTCCGGTGCCGCCTGAGGCTCGGGCGCCCGCAGCCGCGCAGGTGGGCCGGGGAGAGCCGGGCCCGGCCGCCGCCCGTGACGAAGGCGTTGACCGGGGCCATCGGGTCGGCGGCCGTCGTCTTGGCGAACAGGACGCCGAGCGCGAGGGGCGGCAGGGCCCCGGCGAAGGCCGTGCCGAACACGGCGATCCGTTGCGGTCCGGTGCGGCGGCGGGTCGGTGCGCAGGTCATGGGCCCAGCCAATCGGCGCGGCGGGGCGCCGGGCATCCGCCGGGGTACTCAGGCCCCTCCGGGGCGTACTCGCCGCGAACGTGCGGGCCGCCCCGGCCATCCCGCGCCGCCCCGCAACGCACCCGTACCGCCGCGCACCCGTGCCCCGGGAGGGTCCGCCGGGTGCGGCGGGCTGCCCGGCCCCGCCTCCGGAGCGGGCCGCCCGGGGCGGGGCAGGGACCGGCCCCGCCGCCGTTTTGCTGGTCCTTTACCATGGGTGGGTCATTCCGACCGCATACGAAAGGTGCGTGAGCGTCCGCCCATGGGCGAGCCTCCCAGTAGCACGACCGGCCATCGACACCGCGCGATCACTCCGCCTCTGACCGACCATGGGACGGAGGTGAACCGATGACGGAAGTGCTGCTGCTCCTCGTGGCGCTGCTGCTCGCCCTCGCGTGCGGCGCGTTCGTCGCGGCCGAGTTCTCCCTGACCACGGTCGAGCGCGGCGTGCTGGAACGGGCGGTGGAACGCGGCGAGCGCGGCGCCGCCGGCGCCCTGAAGGCCGTGCGGTCGCTCACGTTCCAGCTGTCCGGCGCGCAGCTCGGCATCACGGTGACCAACCTGGTCGTCGGCATGCTCGCCGAACCCTCGGTCGCCCGGCTGATCAGCGGCCCGATCCGGGACCTCGGCGCGTCCCGGTCCGTCGCCTCGTCGCTGGCCCTGGTGATCGGCACGGCCCTGTCCACGGTGGTCCTGATGGTCGTCGGCGAGCTGGTGCCCAAGAACTGGGCCATCTCCTCGCCGCTCGCGGTGGCGAAGGTCGTGGCGACCCCGCAGCGGGTCTTCAGCGCCGCCTTCAAGCCGCTGATCAGCCACCTCAACAACACCGCCAACCACATGGTGCGCCGCCTGGGCATGGAGCCCGCCGAGGAGCTGGCGTCCGCGCGCGGTCCGCAGGAGCTGGTCGCGCTGGCGCGCCACTCCGCGAAGGAGGGGGCACTGGAACCGGACACCGCCGAGCTGTTCGTCCGCACGCTCAACCTGGCCGAACTCACCGCCGAGAACGTGATGACGCCGCGCGTCCAGGTCACCGCCCTGGAGGCGCAGGCCACCGCGGAGGACGTCGCCAACGCCACCCGGGCGACCGGCCTGTCCCGCTTCCCCGTCTACCGGGGCAGCCTGGACACGGTCATCGGCACCGCCCACGTCAAGGACGTCCTCGCCGTACCGGCCGACCGGCGCCACCGCACCCCGGTGGTCGAGCTGCTGCGCGAGCCGGTCCTGGTGCCGGAGAGCCTCACCGTGGACCGTCTGCTCGACCGGATGTACGGCAAGGCCACCATGGCCGTCGTCATCGACGAGTACGGCGGCACGGCCGGGATCGTGACGATGGAGGACATCGTCGAGGAGGTCGTCGGCGAGGTGCACGACGAGCACGACCCGCACGAGACGCCGGACCTGGCGCGGGCGGGCGAGGGCGCCGACGGGCGCGCCCTGTGGTCCGCCGACGGGGCCGCCCGCACCGACCAGCTGCGGTCGATCGGGCTGGACGTGCCGGAGGGCCCGTACGAGACGCTCGCCGGGCTCGTCGCGACGACGCTGGGCCGCATCCCCGAGACCGGGGACGCCGTGGAGGTGTCCGGCTGGCTGCTGGAGGTGACCGACGCCTCCGGGCACCGGGCGGCGCGCGTCACCCTGCACGCGCCCTCCCCGGAGGAGCCGGGGGGCGACGGCGCCCCGGAGGCTCCGGAGGTCCCGGGCGAGGGGGCCGGCCGATGACCGCCGTGCAGTTGCTGATCGGTTTCCTGACGCTGGTCCTCAACGCGTTCTTCGTCGGCGCGGAGTTCGCCTTCATCTCCGTCCGCCGCAGCCAGGTCGAGCCGCGGGCCGAGGCCGGCGACCGCAGGGCGCGCAGCGTCCTGTGGGGCCTGGAGCACGTCTCGGCGCTCCTCGCCGCCGCCCAGCTCGGCATCACGCTGGCCACCCTGGTCCTCGGCGTCGTCGCGGAGCCGGCCATCGCCCATCTGCTGGAGCCGCTGTTCGGAGCGGTCGGCGTGCCCCACGGCCTGGTCCACCCGGCCTCGTTCGTGATCGCCCTGACGGCGGCCACCTACCTGCACATGCTGCTGGGCGAGATGATCCCGAAGAACATCGCCCTGGCGGAGCCGGTCCGCACGGTGCTGCTGCTCGGCCCGCCGCTGGTGGCCCTGGCGCGGGCGCTGCGCCCGGTGATCTTCACGATCAACGCGTTCGCCAACGCGCTACTGAGGCTGCTGCGCGTGGAGGCGAGGAACGAGGTCGCGGCGACGTTCTCGGACCACGAGCTGGCCCGGATGGTCACCGACGCCGGCGACGCGGGCCTGCTCGACGACCGTGCCGCCGAGCGGCTGCACGACGCGCTGGAGCTGGGCCGGCGCCCGGTGCGGGACGTGGTCATGCCGCTGGAACGGGTCGTGTACGTGCAGGCCGGCACCACGCCGGACGAGGTGGAACGGCTCGCCGCGCGGTCCGGCTTCTCCCGCTTCCCCGTGGTGGACCCCTCCCGCCGCATCCTGGGCTACCTGCACGTCAAGGACGCGCTGGACTTCATACCGCGCGACCGGCCGTTCCCGGTGTCGGCGATGCGCCCGATCGCCCGGGTGCGGGCCGCGACCCCGCTGGACGACGTGCTGACGGCGATGCGCCGCAGCCGCACGCACCTGGCGGCCGTCCTCGACGACGACGGCCGGCTGGCCGGCCTGGTCACGATGGAGGACGTGCTGCGCGAGCTGGTGGGCGGCCCGGCCTCCTGACGTCCGCGGCCGCCTCCGGGCCGCGGTACGGAGGCGGCCGCGCCGGCCGGGTGCCGGGGCCCGGCCGGCGGCGGCCCCGGCGGCGGGAGGCGGCCGGCGGCGCGATACGATCACCCCGCCATGGAAACGAATCCCACCTACACGAGCCTGGTCGCGGTGGGCGACAGCTTCACCGAGGGCATGTCGGACCTGCTGCCCGACGGCTCCTACCGCGGCTGGGCCGACCTCCTCGCGGGCCGCCTCGCGGCCCGGACGCCCGGCTTCCGCTACGCCAACCTGGCCGTGCGCGGCAAGCTCATCGCCCAGATCGTCGACGAGCAGGTGGGCCCGGCGGCCGGGATGGGTGCCGACGTGGTCACGCTGGTCGGCGGGCTCAACGACACACTGCGCCCCAAGTGCGACATGGGGCGTGTACGGGCTCGGCTGGAGGAGGCCGTCGAACGGCTGGCGCCCTCGTGCGGGCGGCTCGTGCTGATGCGCAGCCCCGGCCGCCGCGGCCCGGTGATGGAACGCTTCCGCCCGCGGATGGAGGAGCTGTTCGCACACGTCGACGCCTTGGCCGCGCGGCACGGCGCGATCGTCGTCGACCTGTACGGGGCGCACGTGCTGGGCGACCCGCGCCTGTGGGACGTGGACCGGCTCCACCTGACGGCGGAGGGGCACCGGCGGGTGGCCGAGGCGGTCTGGCAGGCGCTCGGGCTGGAGCCCCTGGAGGACTGGCGGGCCCCCCTGCCGCCGGAGGTGCGGGGGCCGTGGGCGGAGCGGCGGCTGAGCGACCTGCGGTTCGCCCGGCGGCACCTGGCCCCGTGGATAGGGCGGCGGCTGACCGGCCGCTCGTCCGGCGACGGGCTCCCGGCGAAACACCCGGAGCTCCTGCCGTACCGCGGCCCCGCGGCGCCCCTCCCCTCGTAGGAGCACACGAACCGGGGCGGGGCGCTGGCCTGCGGGAACCGCCAGTAGAATCCGTACACGTGACTGCCAAGCCCCGCATCCCCAATGTCCTCGCCGGCCGCTACGCCTCCGTCGAGCTCGCCGTCCTCTGGTCCCCCGAGCAGAAGGTGAGGCTGGAGCGCCGCCTGTGGCTCGCCGTGCTGCGCGCCCAGAAGGACCTCGGGATCGAGGTTCCGGACGCCGCCCTCGCCGACTACGAGCGGGTCCTCGACCAGGTCGACCTGGCGTCGATCGCCGAGCGCGAGAAGGTCACGCGGCACGACGTGAAGGCCCGGATCGAGGAGTTCAACGCCCTCGCCGGACACGAGCAGGTCCACAAGGGCATGACCTCCCGCGACCTGACGGAGAACGTCGAGCAGCTGCAGATCCGGCTGTCCCTGGAACTGATGCGGGACCGCACCGTCGCGGTGCTGGCGCGGCTCGGGAAGCTGTCCGCCGAGTACGGCGAGCTGGTCGTGGCCGGCCGGTCGCACAACGTGGCCGCGCAGGCCACGACGCTCGGCAAGCGCTTCGCGACCGCCGCGGACGAGCTGCTCGTCGCGTACGCGCGGCTGGAGGAGCTGCTGGGCCGCTACCCGCTGCGCGGCGTCAAGGGGCCGGTCGGCACGGCGCAGGACATGCTGGACCTGCTGGGCGGCGACGCGTCGAAGCTGGCCGAGCTGGAGCGGCGGATCGCCGCGCACCTCGGCTTCGCGCACTCCTTCACCTCCGTCGGGCAGGTCTACCCGCGGTCCCTCGACTACGAGGTCGTGACGACGCTGGTGCAGCTGGCCGGCGCCCCGTCCTCGCTGGCGAAGACGATCCGCCTGATGGCGGGCCACGAGCTGGTCACCGAGGGCTTCAAGCCGGGCCAGGTCGGGTCGTCCGCGATGCCCCACAAGATGAACACCCGCTCCTGCGAGCGCGTCAACGGCCTGATGGTGATCCTGCGCGGCTACGCGTCGATGGCGGGCGAGCTGGCCGGCGACCAGTGGAACGAGGGCGACGTCTCCTGCTCGGTGGTGCGCCGGGTGGCGCTGCCGGACGCGTTCTTCGCGTTCGACGGGCTGCTGGAGACGTTCCTCACCGTGCTGGACGAGTTCGGCGCGTTTCCCGCGGTCGTCGCGCGCGAACTCGACCGGTACCTGCCGTTCCTCGCGACCACCAAGGTGCTGATGGCGTCCGTGCGGGCCGGCGTGGGCCGCGAGGTGGCCCACGAGGCCATCAAGGAGAACGCCGTCGCGTCCGCGCTGGCCATGCGCGAGCGGGGTGCCGAGCGCAACGAGCTGCTGGACAGGCTCGCGGCGGACGAGCGGATCCCGCTGGACCGCGCGGAGCTGGACGCGCTGATGGCCGACAGGCTGTCCTTCACGGGCGCGGCCGCCGACCAGGTGGGCGCCGTGGTGGCGCGGATCGAGGAGATCGCCGGGCGGCACCCGGAGGCCGCCGCCTACGCGCCGGGCGCCATCCTCTGACATGGCCCCGCGCCGGTTCACCGACGAGGAGCTGCGGGCCGCTCGCGACCTCCCCCAGGCCCGGCTCCGCTCGCCTGGGGACGCCCCCACCGTCCCCGACGTGGTCGCGAGCGGCCTGTCCGTGCTCTTCTGCGGCATCAACCCGGGCCTCGTGTCGGCCGCGACGGGCCACCACTTCGCCCGGCCCGGCAACCGCTTCTGGCCCGTGCTGCACCTGTCCGGCTTCACCCCGCGCCGGCTGGCCCCGTCCGAACAGCGCGAACTGCTGTCGTACGGGCTCGGCATCACCAACGTCGTCGCGCGGGCGACGGCCCGCGCGGACGAGCTGACCGACGAGGAGTTCCGGGAGGGCGGCCGGCTGCTCGCCGCGAAGGTGGAGCGGCTGCGGCCGCGCTGGCTCGCGGTCGCCGGCGTGACGGCGTACCGGGTGGCCTTCGCCGACAGGAAGGCCGCGGTCGGACCGCAGGAGCGGACGGTCGGCGGGGCGCGGGTGTGGGTCCTTCCCAACCCCAGCGGACTGAACGCGCACTGGACGGCGCGGACCATGGCGGAGGAGTTCGCCCGGCTGCGCGAGGCCGCCGGGGAGGACCCTCCCTCCCGGTGACGGCCGGGAGCGGCCGCACGGCGGATCCCCGGCGGTGCCCGGCCGACGGCACGGTCCCGACCCTCCGGGGGCAGCCGCTCCAGCTCGTGCAGGGCTCCTCGGGCGAGGGCGGCCCCGGTCACGGAGGGGGAGGTGACGAGGCCGGGGGCGGAGGGGGCGGGGACGTACACCTGCTCGGAGGCGAGGGTCCGGCCGTGCGCGGCGTGCAGCCGGCGCACCGTGTGCACGGAGGGGCGGGGGCCGGTCCCCAGGAGGCGGAGCGCGGCGGGGGGACGGCGGCGCGGCGGCGCAGTCGACGGCCTGCCAGCCGCCGTCGCCGCCTCCGGGCCGGCGGTGCCGGGCGGTGGAGGGGTCCACGCCGGCCCTGGGCGGGGCGAGGGTCGTGCCGACGCCGCGGCGGCGCCGGAGGCGTCCCTCCAGCCCCGGTTGTTCGAGGGCTTGGCGGAGCGTGGCGCGCGCGACGCCGAAGCGCGCGGCGAGCTCCCGTTCGCTACGGGTCGCCGGCACGGCCGGGGCGGGCCCGGTCGTCGCGGACGAGGCGCCGACCGGCCGCCCGTACCCCGCTCGTCCGGGGCCGGCTCCGGACGCCCCGGACGGGCGGGGCGCCGCCCGCGGGACGGAATCACCCGGGGCCGCGAAACGGAGAAACCACCCCTTAAACACCCAGATGGATACTTAACCAGTCAGTCACACGTCGTTCGCGGACGCGCAACACCGCTGCGCCAGAGTGCTGCCATGACCCACAGGAGCGAAGCGCCCGTCACCCCCGTGAAGCGCACCCGCCGTCGGTACCGCCGTCGGCGGCACCTCGTCGAGCTCGCGGTCCTGTTCGCCGCCGCCGCGGTCGTGACCGCGGTCGCGGGCGCCCTCGTGCGCGGTCCGGACGGCCCCCACCCGCTCGTCGCCCCGGCGGCGGCCCTGGCGGCCACCGCCGTCTTCCACACCCGGTGGGCGCGCCGCCCCGTCCCGCCGGTCCCGGCGCCCCCGCGGGCGCCGGCCCCCCCGACCACGCGCGGGCCGCCGGCGGGACCGGCGACGCGGAGCACGCCCGGACCTCGACCGCGCTGTGGCGGATGCGGACCACCGTGCGCGACGAGCCGGGCAGCCTGGCCGCCCTGTGCGGGGCGCTCGCGGAGCTGCGGGTGGACATCCTGACCCTGCAGACCCACCCGCTGGCCGACGGGGCCGTCGACGAGTTCCTGCTGCGCGCCCCCGCGCCGCTCCAGCCGGCCGCGCTGGCCCAGCGGGTCGCCGCGGCGGGCGGCAGCCGCACGTGGATCGAGCGGGCCGACGCCCACGACCTGGCCGACACCCCCACGCGGGTCCTCGGCATGGCCACCCGCACAGCCCTCGACAGCGCCGAACTCCCCCTGGCGCTGCGGCAGCTGCTCGGCCGCTGCACCATCCGCTCCGTCCCCGCCGCCTCCCCGCCCGACCGCCACGGCGACCCCACCGCCCCGGTGGAGGGCGCCCTGGAGCAGGGCGACACGGTGATGCGGCTGCGCGACCCCCGCGGCGGGGTGCTCACGGTCGAGCGCCCGTACCTGCCGTTCACGCCCGGTGAGTTCGCCCGGGCGCGGGCGCTGGTCGAGCTGGACGCGCGCCTCGGGCCGAGGGTGCCGCGCAGCCAGGACGTCCTCACGCTGCCCGAGGGCAACGAGATCACCGTACGCCGCGCCGACCGGGACGACGCGGGGGCCGCGCGGGCCATGCACCGCCGTTGCTCCGACCGCACCCTGGGACTGCGCTACCACCACCCGGCCGACGCCGACCGGTACCTGAACCACCTGCTCAACCCGCGTTTCGGACGGACCCTCGCCGTGGAGTCCTCCTCCGGTCGGCTGATCGCCCTCGGGCACCTTCTGTGGGACGGCGAGGAGACCGAGGTGGCGCTGCTCGTCGAGGACGCCTGGCAGCGCCGCGGCATCGGCTCCGCGCTGCTGCGCCGCCTGGTCGGCCTCGCCGCCGACGCCGGCTGCGACAGCGTCTACGCCGTGACGCAGGCCTCCAACACCGGCATGGTCGCCGCCATGCGCGCCCTGCGGCTCCCCCTCGACTACCAGATCGAGGAGGGCACGCTGGTGGTCACCGCCCGGCTCGGCGCCCTGCGCGCCGAGCGGCGCAGGGCGGCCGGAGGGCACGGGCTCCCCCTCCCGCACACCCACCGGGCCACCGGCGGCGAGGGGGCGGGCCAGGGCTTCCCCCGCCGCCCGTGACCGCTTCCGGGACGACCCCCGGCGACGGGATCCAGCCAAAGTCCGCGGCGTCCGACCGGGGCCGCCGCGGGTGCGCCGCGGCGCCGCCGCGGGTGCGCGCGAGGCGCTCCCCGCACCGCGGGCGGACCCGTCCGGGCACGCCCCGGCCCGGACGGGTCCGCCCGGCCGCGCGCTCCGCCACAGGTCGCACCGGTGGCCCGGCGCCGGCGCCTCCCCCGCCCCGGATCGTCACCGCGCGCGTCCCCGCGCCGGCGGCGGCGGCCTGCGGACCGGCGGCGGCGGCGCGGCCCGCTCACTTGTCAGCCGAGTGTGATCGAACGAGATGACGCGGGCATCGGCCGCGTACGAGGATGGTGCCATGCCAGATATCCCCAGCAGCGCTCTTCCCCGCCAGGTCGCGGACGCGTTCGTGGACGCCCTCGTGGAACTCGACCCGGTCACCGGCACCTACCTGGGTGTGCCGGAGAGCCACGCGCTTCTGCCCGACTTCTCCCCCGCCGGCCAGGAGGAACTCGCCGCCCTGGCACGCGACACGCTCGCCCGGCTCGACGAGGCCGAGCGGGCGCCAGGCGCCGAGAGCGACGCCGAGCGCCGCTGCGGGCGCCTCCTGCGGGAGCGGCTCACCGCCGAACTGGCCGTCCACGAGGCCCAGGAGGGCCTGCGCACCGTCAGCAACCTCCGGTCCCCGGCGCACAACGTGCGCATGGCGTTCACCGTGATGCCGACGGAGACGGAGGAGGACTGGGCGACCGTCGCCGAGCGGCTGCGGGCCGTGCCGGCCTCGCTCGACGGGTACCGCGAGTCGCTGGCGCTCGGCCTGGAGCGGGGTCTGCCGGGCGGCCCGCGTGCGACGGCGACCTTCGTCGACCAGCTCACCAGGTGGGCGGGCGGCGAGGACGGCCGGGGCGGCTGGTTCGAGGAGTTCGCCTCCGCCGGGCCCTCCGCCCTGCGAGCGGAGCTGGACACGGCGGCGCGCGGCGCGACCGCCGCCGTCGCGGAGCTGCGCGACTGGATGCGCGACGTGTACGCGCCGGCCGTCGAGAGCGCCCCGGACACGGTGGGCCGCGAGCGGTACGCCCGCTGGTCGCGCTACCACAACGGCACCGACTTCGACCTGGACGAGGCGTACGCGTACGGCTGGGACGAATACCACCGGATCCTCGGCGAGATGAGGCAGGAGGCCGCCCGGATCCTCCCCGGCGCCGGCCCCTGGGAAGCGCTGGCCCACCTCGACGAGCACGGCACGCACATCGAGGGCGTCGAGGAGGCCCGCGTCTGGCTGCAGAAGCTGATGGACGAGGCGATCGACGCCCTCGACGGGACGCACTTCGAACTCGCCGAGCGGGTACGGCGCGTCGAGTCGCGCATCGCGCCCCCCGGCAGCGCCGCCGCCCCGTACTACACGGGCCCGTCCGAGGACTTCTCCCGCCCGGGCCGGACCTGGCTGCCCGTCAACGGCGAGAGCCGCTTCCCGGTGTACGACCTGGTGTCGACCTGGTACCACGAGGGCGTGCCGGGCCACCACCTCCAGCTGGCGCAGTGGGCGCACGTCGCGGACCGGCTCTCCCGGTACCAGGCGACCGTCGGCATGGTGAGCGCCAACGCGGAGGGCTGGGCGCTGTACGCGGAGCGGCTCATGGACGAGCTGGGCTTCCTGCCGGACGCGGAACGGCGCCTGGGCTACCTGGACGCGCAGATGATGCGGGCGTGCCGGGTGATCGTGGACATCGGCATGCACCTGGGCCTGGAGATCCCGGCGCACTCGCCGTTCCGGCCGGGCGAGCGGTGGACGCCGGAGCTGGCCCAGGACTTCTTCCAGCGGCACAGCAGCCGTCCACCGGCCTTCGTGGAGAGCGAGATGGTCCGCTACCTGTCGATGCCGGCGCAGGCCATCGGGTACAAGCTGGGCGAGCGGGCCTGGCTGCTGGGCCGGGAGAACGCCCGCAGGGCGCACGGGGCCGCGTTCGACGCGAAGAAGTGGCACATGGCGGCGCTCTCCCAGGGCCCCCTCGGCCTGGACGACCTCGTCGACGAGCTGTCCCGGCTCTGAGGGCACGCCCCGGCGGGCCGGCGGCCGCGCCGGAGCCGTCGGCGCGGGCCCGAGGTCACCCGCCCGTACGGGCCGACCGGTGGGACCAAGCCGGTCGCCTCGGTCCGGAACGGCGTTCGCGCCTCCGTCCGCGGATGAGCCGGGGACCGTGCCCGACCGGCTCGTACGGGACGTCGGCCACGGCACGGGCCGCGGGGTTCCCGGGTCCGTGCGCGGGGCGTGGAGGACACCACCGCGGCGGCCGGGAGCCCCGTCTCGTCGCACACCGCCGTCGACCTGCCGCTTCACCCCGCAGAGACAGGATGGGAACGGCTCGGTGCCCGGCCGACGGGCTCATTCCCGCCCGTAGAGCTCGTCCAGGACCTTCGCGTACTTCTCTTCGATCACCGCACGCTTCACCTTCATCGTGGCGGTCAGTTCGCCGGTCTCCTGGGAGAACTCGCGGTCGAGGATCGCGAACCGCTTGATCTGCGCCACCGGGGCGTGCCGGGAGTTGGCCTCGTCGAGGGTGGCCTGGATCGAGGCGCGAATGGCCGGCAGCGACGTGAGCGACGGCGCGTCGGTCGGAAGCCCCTGGGACGCCGCCCACTGCCGGGCGTAGTCCATGTCAAGGGTGATCAGCGCCACCGGGTAGGGCCGGCGGTCGCCGTGCATGACGGCGTAGGAGACGAAGGGAGACCGGCGCAGGTCGTTCTCCAGCTCGCCGGGGCTGAGGTTCTTGCCGCCCGCGGTGATGATGATCTCCTTCTTGCGGCCCGTGATCCACACGAATCCGTCCTCGTCGACGGATCCGAGGTCACCGGTCATCAGCCAGCCGTCGTCGGTCGTCGTGGCCGTGGTGGCCGCGGGGTCGTTCCAGTAACCGGTGAAGACGTGCGGTCCACGCAGCTGGATCTCACCGTCGTCGGCGATCCGGACCTCACCGAAGGGCATCGGCCGGCCGACGGAGCCCAGGCGGACGGCGTCCGGCAGGTTGACCGTGCCGTACGACGTGGACTCGGTCAGCCCGTACCCCTCGAAGACCGGAACGCCGGCCTCGTGGAAGAACTCCAGGATCTCCGCCCCGATCGGCGCGGCACCCGAGATGGCGATGCGGAGACTGCCGCCGAAGGCGGCACGGACCTTGGCGAAGACCTCTTCGGTGCGAGGGGCCCCGGCGAAAGCGGCGTAGACCTTCTCGTAGATGCGCGGCACGGAGGGGAAGTAGGTCGGCTTGACCTCGGCGAGGTCGCTGAATATCGAGGCCGGCCCGGCGGACGCGTAGTTCACGACGCAGCCGACGGCGTGCGAGGCGATGTTGGCCGTCTGGGCGAAGACGTGGGCCAGGGGCAGGAAGAGGTAACTGCTGTCCTCGGAGCCGATGATGCCGAAGTCGATCTTCTGCTGTACGCAGGCCGCCAGGTTGCCGTGGGAGATCGTGCAGCCCTTGGGCTTCCCGGTCGTGCCGGAGGTGTAGATGATGACCGCCGGATCGTCCGCGGTGACCGAGTCGGTGCGACGGCGCCGCTCCCCCCCGTTGCCGTGCCCGCGGCCGAGTTCCCGCAACGCGGCCAGGTCCGGGTAGCCCTCGGCGGGGTCGATGGACAACACGTGCGCCAGTTCGGGCAGGTCGTCCCTGATCCGGTTGATCTTGGCGATCTGGTCGGCGTCCTCGCAGAACACCGCGACGGCTCCGGAGTCACGCAGCACCCACTCGCACTCCTCCGCGCTGTTGGTGGCGTAGACCGGGACGATGGTGCAGCCCGCGGCCGCGATGCCGTAGGCGGCCTGCATCCACTCCGCACGGGTCTCGGAGATGACGGCCACCCGCGAACCGGGTTCGACACCCAAGGCGATCAGTCCACAGGCGATGTCATCGCTCGCGTCGGCGAGTTGGGTGAACGACAGGCTCTGCCAGCTCCCGTCGCGCTTGAACCTCTGGGCCGGGCGGTCGCCGAACCGCTCCGCACCGCCGAACGGCAGTGTGGCCAAGGTGGCGGTGGTCACCTGGGTGGTCATGATGCGTGTCTCCTCCGCGTGTCGATCGTGCGTGGTGAGGGCGGCGTGGGGCGCCCCGCGGTTTCCCGTACCGGTCGCCGGCGGACAGCGAGGTCGTCGGGGAGGATCGCGCGGACGGCCCCGGGCCGGGCCGCGGCAACCGGGGCGGCCGCTTCCGCCGTTCCCGCCGCACGGGGCCCTCGCGGCGCGCAGGCGGGCCGCCGGGGAGGCGCCGAGGACGGCCGCGGGCACCCCCGGGGCGGGCACCTCCTCGTCGCGGGAGGTGTCGTGAGGGAAGGCGGTGGGGAAGCGGCGGGCCGCTGGGGCGCTGGAACGGACGGACTGTCCACCGGGTAAGCGGCCACGGAGGAGCCTCACCCTCGGGTCTCGACGGCAGTGGCATGTGGCGCGCACAGTACAGACCAACCGGTCAGTATGTCTACGATCGCGTCACGGAAAGGCACTGGAAGCGGTGCCGGCTTTTCTTGTGTTCCGGGTCTCGACGGCGGCGGCACGCGGGGCGTACGGTGCGTACCCACTGAGGTTTTCTCAGCGGTGTTCACTTCCAGATTTCGTTGAGGACGAGGGCGGCTCGGGCGATGTCGCCGATCCGGTTGGGGCTGAGCGTGACGTGCTGCAGGGTGCGCCATCGCTGCTTGAGTTCGGCGGCGGTGCGCTCACCCAGCGCCCTCACGTGCCGTACCAGGGCGTTGAACATGCGGGTGTCGGCGTGGAGTGCCTGTTCCGACTTGCCCTTCGGGCGACGGACGGGGACGCGGATGCCGATACCCGCGCCGGTGTAACCCTTGTCCGCCAGGGTCGGCAGGCCGCTGGCCGCTGCTTTGTACAAGGCGGGCAGGGCGTGGGTGCGGGCGGCGGTGATGTCAGGGGTCGAGCCGGGTTCGACGTCGGAGACCCACAGCGGGGTGCCGTCCGGAGCGGACAGGAACTGGACGTTCCCACCGAATGCCTTGTGCTTCTGGCTGAACCACAGGTCGTTGCCGTTCTCACGGACGCCGGCCACGCGGTCGCAGGGGATGAGCGTCCCGTCGAGGATCACGTGTGTCATGCCGGCGCGTCGGCAGCGGGAGAGGACCTCGTGCAGGTCCGGGGCCTTCTCGGCGAGGACGTCGATGCCTTCGTGCAGGTAGCGGTAGCCGGTGGCCTGGGAGATTGCGGCGTCACGGGCCAGACAGTGCACACACCCCCGCTCGCGAAACCAGCGCAGCACCAGCACGGCCTGGCGGAACGGGCCCAGCGCCCGCGAGCCCTTCGGCGTGCCGATGCGCCGCCGGTGCGCGGCCAGCAAGCGGGACAGATACTCCACGACAGGGCGCGGGACGTCGAGCGTGGCAACATAGGTGACCAACGTAAAGCCTCTGGTTCAGCGGACATGATCTTGGCAGACCTGTTCCTACCAGGGGCTTTACGTCTGTCCAGAGCCGGGGCCGCCTGGCCCGATCCACCCGGACATGCATCGATCAGCCCGCTTCGCGGAGATCATTCCGCTGAGAAAACCTCACTGGCTGGCATATCTGGCTTACGAGTCGAAAAGACAGCGCAAGCTGCACGGTTTCCCTCCCGTGCGGGCGAGTTCGACTCCACCTTGCACAGCTATTGCGGCGCGCTCGGATTCGGGCCGGTGAGCACACCGGAACTCACGCCCGATCTGACTATTTCAACGCCCCCACCCGGGCGGATCACCGGCCGGAACCCCTGGCCGCCCGATCGGGCCACACGCCGGGCCACTCACTGCCCTGGGAGACTCAGAAAAGGAACGGTCATGTCTTCGGCATCCCAATCATCTGCTCCACCGAATCCGAGACTGATGCGGAAGTTGATGTTCGCCGGCTTGGTGGGCAGCTCCATCGAGTGGTACGACTTCTTCATATACGGCACGGCTGCCGCACTGGTCTTCGGCACCGTCTTCTTTCCCGACACGTCCCCGCTGATCGGCACCCTGCTCGCCTTCAGCACGTTCTGGGCGGGCTTCGTCGCTCGCCCGCTGGGCGGCGTGGCGTTCGGTGTCATCGGCGACCGGATCGGCCGCAAACCCGCGGTGATGATCTGCTTGATCATGGTTACTGCGGGCACGTTCCTCATCGGCTGCCTGCCCTCGGCGTCGTCGATCGGCGTGGCCGCGCCGATCCTGCTGGTGGTGCTCCGTTTCGTGCAGGGCATCGCGGTGGGCGGCCAGTGGGGTGGCGTCGTCCTCCTGCTCACCGAGAGCGCGATGCCGGGGCGGCGCGGCCGTTCGGGTTCGTTCGGCCAGATGGGCGTGCCCGTCGGACTGCTGCTGGGTACCGCCTCTTTCCTGATCGTGGCCGAGGCGGTCCCCGGCGCGGCCTTCGTCGAGTGGGGCTGGCGGATTCCGTTCCTGGCGAGCGCCCTGCTCCTCCCGGTCGTCGTCTTCATCCACACCAAGGTCGAGGAGACCCCCGCCTTCCGGGAGTTGAAGGAGGCCGCCGAAGCGGCCGCGGACAAGGCGGCGACCGGCAGGACACCGGTCCGGGACGTGGTGGCCGCCGAGTGGCGTCGCGTCCTCCTGGGCGCCGGGGTCCTGTTCTCCAGCAACGCGGTCTTCTACGTGGGTGTCGCGGGCATCCTCGACTACGGCACTCGCGAACTCGGGTTGAGCCGGGACTCGTTGCTCCAGGTGTCGCTGCTGTCCTCGCTGATCGGCGTGTTCGTCGTCTATGCGGCGGGCTCGGCCTCCGACCGCTTCGGCCGCAAGCCGCTGATGGTCGCCGGAGCGGCCTCCCTGGTGCTCTGGGCGTTCCCGTACTTCTGGCTCGTGGACTCCGCGTCCCTGCTCGCCATCTTCATCGCCACGCTGGTGGGAGGTATCGGCTCGTCGCTGGTGTTCGGCCCCTACGCGGCCTTCCTGGGCGAGTTGTTCGAGCCGCGGGTCCGCTATTCGGGAATGTCCCTCGCCTACCAGCTCACAGCCATTCTCGTCAGTGGCGGAACGCCGTTCATCATGACCGCCCTGCTGGTGCGGTTCGACACCACCGCGGCTGTCTCCGCCTACATGGCACTGATCGGACTGGTCTCGCTGTTCTGTGCTTTGCGAGTGCCCGAAACGCATCCCGCCGGTGCGCGGAGCGGTGCGTCCCGCGACACTCCGGCCGCCTGAGCCCGTATGGGAGACCTGGCGTCGCCGTGGGCCGGGGGTGTTGGCTGACCCCCGTGTGAGTGGTTCCGGGGGCGGGCGGCCGTCGGGTCCGGCGGACGAGCAGCCGGCGCCGGCGGAGCCGTTGCCGACGGCGAAGCGGGGGGGCGAAGGGCGGGCGGCGGAAGAGGCGTCCCCGGCGGCGGGCCGTGGACGCGATCTTCTCCGTGGTGCGGAACGGGCTGCGCCTAAGGGGCGGGTGCGGCGCCGTTCCACGTCGCAGGCGCGGGCGCTGCGCTGCCGGTCCGTCCCGGCCGCGCGAGCGGCGCGTCGGACAGGGGCGTGGCCGCGCGGTCGGGTTGCACACCGCACGCGGTGGGCCGGCGGCGGGAGCGGTTCGTCGAGCACCGGATCGCCGACCCGGGCGACACTCCGCGCCCGGGCGGCCCTCGAAAGAACCGGCAGCCCGGCACGGAGCGATGCCGGGCGCGCGGCGCACGCTCCCGGAGGGGTGACGGGAGCGGGCCCGGCCGAGCGTAGTGACCCAGGACACCCTTGCACGGGGATTGACGGGAGCCCGATTGAGGACTTGACTCTAAGCAACCGCTTAGTATGCCGGAAGGAAGCGCCCGTGCCCGAAGCTGTGATCGTCTCCACCGCTCGTTCGCCGATCGGGCGAGCGGGCAAGGGGTCGCTGGTCGATGCCCGGCCCGACGACCTCGTCGTCCAGATGGTGCGGGCGGCGCTGGCGAAGGTGCCCGCGCTCGCCCCCGCCGAGATCGAGGACCTGATGCTCGGCGTCGGCCAGCCGGCCGGGGAGTCCGGCCACAACCTGGCCCGTGCGGTCGCCGTACTCGCCGGGATGGACCACCTGCCGGGCACCACCGTCAACCGCTACTGCTCCTCCAGCCTGCAGACGACGCGCATGGCCCTGCACGCGATCAAGGCGGGCGAGGGCGACGTGTTCATCTCGGCGGGCGTCGAGACCGTCAGCCGCTACGGGCACGGCGTGTCCGACGTCCCCGGCAGCGAGAACCCGGCCTTCGACGACGCCCGGCGGCGCACCGCCGCGTTCGCCGAGGGCGGGCGGACCTGGGACGACCCGCGAGGGACCGGTGCGCTTCCGGACCTGTACATCGCCATGGGGCAGACCGCCGAGAACGTCGCCCGGCTCAAGGGCGTCACCCGCGCGGACCAGGACGAGTTCGGCGTCCGCAGCCAGAACCTCGCCGAGAAGGCGAACGCCAACGGCTTCTGGGAGCGTGACATCACACCGGTGACGCTGCCCGACGGCACGGTCGTGTCCCGGGACGACGGCCCGCGCACGGGCGTCACGCTTGCGGCGGTGTCCCAGCTGAAGCCGGTGTTCCGCCCGGACGGGACGGTCACCGCCGGCAACTGCTGTCCGCTCAACGACGGCGCCGCCGCCCTGGTGGTCATGAGCGACACCAGGGCCAGGGAGCTCGGTCTCACGCCGCTGGCCCGGATCGTCTCCACCGGCGTCTCCGGCCTCTCACCGGAGATCATGGGCCTGGGGCCGGTCGAGGCCTCGAACAAGGCCCTCGCCCGCGCCGGCCTCACCATCGGCGACATCGACCTGGTCGAGATCAACGAGGCGTTCGCGGCGCAGGTCATCCCGTCGGCGCGGGAGCTGGGCATCGACTTCGAGAAGCTCAACGTCAACGGGGGCGCGATCGCCGTCGGGCACCCGTTCGGCATGACCGGGGCCCGCATCACGAGCACGCTGATCAACTCCCTGCAGTTCCACGACAAGCAGTTCGGCCTCGAGACCATGTGCGTCGGCGGTGGCCAGGGCATGGCGATGGTGCTGGAGCGTCTGTCATGAGCGGCCGGTTCTCCGGGAAGACCGCGATCGTCACCGGCGCCAGCCGCGGCATCGGCCTCGCCATCTCCGAGCGCCTCGTCGCCGACGGTGCCAACGTCGTCATCACCGCCCGCAAGGCCGGGCCGTTGGAGGAGGCCGCGGCCTCCCTCGGCGGCCCCGGGCGGGCGCTCGCCGTCGCCGGCGCCGCGGACGACGCCGAGCACCGGGCGGAGACGGTCCAGCGGGCCCTGGACACCTTCGGCAGCGTCGACTTCTTCGTCAACAACACCGGGATCAACCCCGTCTACGGTGACCTGATGGACCTGCCGCTGGACGCCGCGCGCAAGATCTTCGAGGTCAACTGCCTCGCCGCGGTCGCATGGGTCCAGCAGGTGTACGGGGCGTGGATGCGCGAGCACGGCGGCGCGATCGTCAACGTCTCCTCCGTCGGCGGCATCCTCCCGCCGCCGGGCATCGGCTTCTACGGCGCCAGCAAGGCGATGCTGGCGCACCTGACCCAGCAGATGGCGCTGGAGCTCGGGCCGGACATCCGGGTCAACGCGGTCGCGCCCGCCGTGGTCAAGACCAGGTTCGCGAGCGCGCTCTACGAGGGGCGTGAGCAGCAGCTGGCCCAGGCCTACCCGCTCAAGCGGCTCGGCGTGCCCGAGGACGTCGGGTCGGTCGTCGCCTTCCTGCTCTCCGACGACGCGGGATGGGTGACGGGCCAGCAGCTCGTCGTCGACGGCGGCGCCACCGTCGCGGGCGGTGGCGTCGAATGAGCGGGTCCGGCCGGGGCCGCCGTCGCCACCGGTACCGCGCCCACGACACCCACCGCCGGCCGGCCGGTACGGACAAGCAGTACGTAAGAGACGAGGAGTGCAGATGAAGGCGTGGCGCGTGACGGAGCTGGGCGAGCCCGCGGACGTCCTCGACCTCGTCGAGGTCGAGGTCCCCGAACCCGCCGCCGGGCAGGTGCTGGTCCGGGTGCTGGCCTCGGCGGCCAACTTCCCGGACGTCCTCATGTGCCGGGGCCTCTACCAGATCAAGCCGGAGCTTCCCTTCACCCCCGGCGTGGAGCTGTGCGGCGAGGTCGTCGCGCTCGGCGCGGGTGTCGCCGGCGTGGCCGTCGGCGACCGCGTGCTCGGGTCGCCCGTCCTGCCGAACGGCGGCTTCGCCGAGTACGCCGTGCTGGACCGGGCGACCACGTTCCCCGCCCCCGAGGCGCTCGACCACGCGGAGGCGTCCTCGCTTCACATCGGCTACCAGACCGGCTGGTTCGGCCTGCACCGCCGGGCGCACCTGCGAGAGGGCGAGACCCTGCTCGTCCACGCGGCCGCCGGCGGCGTCGGCAGCGCCGCGATCCAGCTCGCCAAGGCCGCGGGCGCCCGGGTGATCGGGGTCGTCGGCGGCGCCGCCAAGGCCGAATACGCGAGCCGCCTGGGGGCGGACGTCGTCGTCGACCGGTACGCGGAGGACTTCGTCGAGGTGGTCAAGGCGGAGACGAAGGGCCGGGGCGCCGACGTCGTCTACGACCCCGTCGGCGGCGACACGTACCACCGCTCCACCAAGTGCGTCGCCTTCGAGGGCCGCATCGTCGTGGTCGGCTTCGCCGGCGGCGAGATCCAGTCGGCGGCGCTCAACCACGCTCTGGTGAAGAACTACTCGATCATGGGACTGCACTGGGGCCTCTACAACCGGCACGACCCCGCGTCCGTCCTCCGGTGCCACGCCGAGCTGACCCGCATGGCCGGGGAGGGGCTGGTCAAGCCCCTCGTCAGCGAGCGGCTCGCCCTGGCCGACGTGGCCGCGGGCCTCCAGCGCCTCGCCGACGGGACGACCGTCGGCCGGGTGGTGTACGCCGCGTGAGCGCCGGCGCCGCCACTCGGGCCACCGCCCCGGTCGAGGCCGTCGTCTTCGACTACGGCGGGGTGCTGACCACGCCCGTCAAGCACAGCATCGACGCCTGGCTGACGGCCGACGGCATCGACCCGGCCGGCTTCTCGCGCACCCTCAAGGCGTGGCTGTCCCGGACGGCCGCCGAGGGCACGCCCGTCCACCGCCTCGAAACCGGCGAGCTCGCCGTCCGGGACTTCGAAGAGCTGCTGGCCGCCGAACTGGTGACCGTCGACTCCCGTCCGCTGCCGGCGGAAGGGATCCTGAACAGGCTCTTCGCCGGCATGCGCGTCGACCCGGCGATGCCCGCGCTGGTCGCGGAACTCCGCGGCCTGGGCATCCGGGTCGGCCTCCTCTCGAACAGCTGGGGCAACACCTATCCCCGCGCGGAGCTCGAAGCGCTCTTCGACGACATCGTCATCTCGGGCGAGGTCGGGCTCCGCAAACCGAACGCCGAGATCTACCGGCTGTCGCTGGAGCGGCTGGGTGTCGCGGCGGAGCGCACCGTCTTCGTCGACGACGCCGCTCCCAACGTCGACGGCGCCCGGGCGCTCGGCCTCGGCGGCGTCCTGCACACCGGCCCCGCCGCCACCCGCGCCGCCCTGGCGGAACTCGTACCGGGGCTGGCCGCGACCGCCCCCGTCCGCCCGTGACCGTGACCCGTCCCACCGAATCCCGAGGAGTCACTCCGTGACCGACAACCAGAAGGTCGCCATCGTCACCGGCGCCGCCCGCGGCATCGGCGCGGCCGTCGCCCGCCGTCTCGCCCAGGACGGCTTCGCCGTCGCCGTCGTCGACCTCGACGAGACCGCCTCGCAGGCGGTGGCGAAGGAGATCGGGGACGCCGGGGGCCGCGCCGTGGGCATCGGCGCCGACGTCGCCGACGAGCAGGCGGTCACCGCCGCCGTCGACCGGGTCGCCGCCGACCTGGGCGCGCCGGTCGTGCTCGTCAACAACGCCGGCATCATCCGCGACAACCTCATCTTCAAGATGACCAGCGCCGACTGGGACGCGGTCATCGACGTCCACCTGCGCGGGTCCTTCCTCATGACGCGCGCGGCGCAGGCGCACATGACCAAGGCCGGCTGGGGGCGCATCGTCAACCTCTCCAGCAGCTCGGCGCTCGGCAACCGCGGCCAGGCCAACTACTCGGCGGCCAAGGCCGGTCTGCAGGGCTTCACCAAGACCCTGGCACTCGAACTCGGCAGGTTCGGCGTCACCGCGAACGCGATCGCCCCCGGCTTCATCGAGACCGAGATGACCGCCGCCACCGCCGAGCGGATCGGCATGCCGTTCGAGGACTTCAAGGCGGCCGCCGCCCGGCAGATCCCGGTCGGCCGCACCGGCAAGCCCGCCGACATCGCCCACGCGGTGTCGTTCTTCGCCAGCGAGGACGCCGGCTTCGTCTCGGGCCAGGTCCTGTACGTCGCCGGCGGCCCGCTCGGCTGACCCCCGCCGCATCACACAGGAGCAGGAGAAGGTATGCGCATCTTCAACGGCATCGACGAGATCCGGGCCGCCGTCGGCACCCATCTCGGCCACAGCGAGTGGCACGAGATCACCCAGGAACAGGTCGACCGGTTCGCCGACGCCACCGGTGACCACCAGTGGATCCACCTCGACCGCGAACGGGCCGCGCGGGGCCCCTTCGGCACCACCATCGCCCACGGTTTCCTCACCCTTTCCCTGCTGCCCATGCTCGCGGGCGAGGTGTACGCCGTCGAGGGCGTGAAGATGGGCGTGAACTACGGTTGCAACAAGGTGCGGTTCCCGGCCCCGGTGCCGGTCGGCTCCAGGGTCCGGGCCGGCGTCGAGCTGGTCGGCGTCGAACCGAACGCCCGGGGCTGCCTGGTGACCGCGCGCGTCTCGATCGAGATCGAGGGAGGCGACAAGCCCGCGTGCGTCGCGGAATCACTCGCCGTGGTGGTGCCGTGACCACGACCGACCGCGAGCGGCTCCCGGGACTGGACCTGAGGCGGTTCGTCTCCTGGTTCGACGAGGAGCACCCCGGCGAACGCAGCGCCGACCTCACCGCGTCGGTCGTGCCGGGCGGCCGCTCCAACCTCACCTACCTCGTGACCGACGGGACCCGGCGGTGGGTGGTCCGCCGTCCGCCGCTCGGCCACGTCCTGGCGACGGCACACGACATGTCACGCGAGTACCGCGTGATCACGGCCCTGCGGGCGACGGACGTCCCCGTGCCGGCGACATACGGCCTGTGCGAGGACGCCGACGTCCTCGGGGCCCCGTTCTACGTCATGGAGCACGTGGACGGCACGCCGTACCGATGGGCGCACGAGCTGGCGCAGCTCGGCCCCGAGCGGACCGCGGCCATCGGAAACCGGCTGGTGGACGTGTTGGCGAGGCTGCACACCGTCGATCCCGCCTCCGTCCACCTGGCCGACTTCGGCCGGCCCGAGGGCTTCCTGGCGCGTCAGGTGCACCGGTGGAAGAAGCAGCTCGACGCCTCGTACAGCCGTGAGATCCCGGGCATCGGGCGACTGCACGAGGGGCTGGCGGCGGATCCGCCGGAGACGTCCGAGCCGGCGATCGTGCACGGCGACTACCGGCTGGACAACGTGCTCGTGGACTCCGGCGACCGGATCGCCGCGGTGCTCGACTGGGAGATGGCGACGCTCGGCGACCCGCTCGCCGACGTCGCCCTGCTCGCCGTGTACCAACGCAGCTCCAGCGCCGGCCTCGGCGACGTCGTGGCCACCGTCGCCGAGGCCCCGGGCTGGCCCTCGGAGGCCGAACTGCTCCAGCGGTACGCCGACCTCAGCGGCCGCGACCTGAGCCACCTCGGGTTCCACATCGCCCTCGCCGCCTTCAAGCTGGCGGTGATCCTCGAGGGCATCCACTACCGCCATGTCCACGGGCAGACGGTGGGCACCGGATTCGACCAGATCGGCCGGATGGTCGAGCCGCTGGTCGCGATCGGGCTCGACGCGTTGAAGGAGAAGCACTGATGGACTTCGAGTACGACGCACGCACGCACGAGTTGCGCGAGCGGCTGCTGGACTTCATGGACACGCACGTCCACCCCGCCGAGCCGGTGTTCGAGGAGCAACTCGCCCGACTCGGGAACCGGTGGGCCTGGAACACCGCCCCGATCGTCAAGGAACTCCAGCACGAGGCGCGCTCGCGCGGGCTGTGGAACTTCTTCCTGCCCGGGGAGCACGGCGGCGGGCTGACCAACCTGCAGTACGCGCCGCTGGCCGAGATCACCGGCCGCAGCCCGCACCTCGCCCCCGCGGCGCTCAACTGCGCCGCCCCCGACACCGGCAACATGGAGGTCCTCTCCATGTTCGGCTCCCCGGAGCAGCGGGAGCGGTGGCTCCGGCCGCTGCTGGCGGCGGAGATCCGCTCGGCGTTCGCGATGACCGAGCCCGACGTGGCCTCCTCCGACGCCACCAACATCGCCACCCGGATCGAGCGGGACGGAGACGAGTACGTCGTCAACGGCCGCAAGTGGTGGATCACCGGCGCCATGAACCCCGAGGCGAAGATCCTCATCGTCATGGGCAAGACCGATCCGGCGGCGGACCGGCACCGTCAGCAGTCGATGATCCTCGTTCCCCGGGACGCGCCCGGCGTCGAAATCGTCCGCCCGATGACGGTGTTCGGCTACGACGACCACGAGCACGGCGGCCACGCGGAGCTGGTCTTCACCGACGTCCGCGTCCCGGTGGGCAACCTGATCGGCGAGGAGGGCCAGGGCTTCGCGATCGCCCAGGCCCGTCTGGGCCCGGGCCGCATCCACCACTGCATGCGGTCGATCGGCGTCGCCGAACTGGCCGTCGAGCTCATGTGCGAGCGCGCAGCCGAGCGGGTCGCCTTCGGCCGGCCGCTGAGCGAGCAGGGCGTGATCCGCGAGTGGATCGCCGAGGCCCGCGTGCGGATCGAGCAACTGCGCCTGCTGGTGCTGCGGACGGCCTGGCTGATGGACACCAAGGGCAACAAGGTCGCCCACGCCGACATCCAGGCGATCAAGATCGCCACTCCGCCGACCGTGGAGTGGATCCTCGACAAGGCCATCCAGGTGCACGGCGCCGGCGGCCTCAGCCAGGACTTCCCGCTGGCCGGCATGCAGGCCGCGATCCGGACCCTGCGCTTCGCCGACGGACCGGACGAGGTGCACCGCAACGCCCTGGGCCGCGACGAGCTGCGCCGTCAGGCTTCGACGAGGAAGGCACGATGAGCACCGACCCCCGCAACGATCTGAACGTCCGGATCGAGAGGTTCCTCGCCGAGTACCCGCCCGCCACCACGGAACGGCTGGAGTGGCTCCGCGCCCGGTTCGACGCCGGGCTGGCCTGGGTCCAGTACCCCGAGGGGCTCGGCGGCCTGGGCCTGCCCCGGTCCCTGCAGGCCGACGTCGACGCGGCCTTCGCCGCCGCCGGCGGCCACGACAACCGGTCCGCCGTCAACGGGGTCGGCCTGGGCATGGCCGCCCCGACGATCCTCGCCTTCGGCACCGAGGAGCAGAAGAAGCGCTTCCTGCGCCCGATGTGGACCGGGGAGGAGATCTGGTGCCAGCTCTTCAGCGAGCCCGGCGCGGGTTCCGACCTCGCGGCGCTGGGCACCCGCGCGGTGCGCGACGGCGACACCTGGGTGGTCAACGGCCAGAAGGTGTGGACCTCCGGCGCGCACAACGCCCAGTGGGCCATCCTGCTCGCCCGGACGAACCCGGACGTCCCCAAGCACAGCGGCATCACCTACTTCCTGTGCCCGATGTCCGACCCCGGCGTCGACGTCCGGCCGCTGCGGCAGATCACCGGCGAGGCGGAGTTCAACGAGGTCTTCCTCGACGACGTCCGGATCTCCGACGACCACCGCCTGGGGGCCGAGGGCGAAGGCTGGAAGATCGCCAACGCGACGCTCAACAACGAGCGGGTGGCCATCGGCGGCCGGCCGGCACCCCGCGAGGACGGCATGGTCGGCGTCGTCGCCCGGAACTGGCGCGAGCACCCGGAGCGGCGTACGCACGCGCTCCACGACCGGTTGCTCGGACTCTGGGTCGAGGCCGAGGTCGCGCGCGTCACCAGCATCCGGCTCGCCCAGAAGCTGGCCGTCGGCCAGCCCGGCCCGGAGGGCTCCGCGATGAAGCTGACCTTCGCACGCCTCAACCAGGCGCTGAGCGGCCTCGAAGTCGAACTCAACGGCGCCGACGGCCTGCGGGCCGACGACTGGACCGAACGGCGCCCCGAGAGCTTCTCCTTCACCGGCCGGGACGCGACGTTCCGCTACCTGCGCGCGAAGGGCAACTCGATCGAGGGAGGCACCTCCGAGATCCTCAAGAACATCGTGTCGGAGCGGGTGCTCGGGCTGCCCGCCGAGGCTCGCGCCGACAAGAACGTCCCGTGGAAGGAGCTCGCCCGATGAGCGACCTCGACCTGCTCTACACCGACGTCGAGGAGGAGCTCCGGTCCTCCGTGCGCGGTCTCCTCCGCCACCGCTGCGAGCCCGCCGCGGTGGCCGGGCTCTACGACGGCCGGCGGGGCCCGGAGGGACTGGCGGAGGCGCTCGGCACCGACCTGGGGCTGGCCGCGCTGCTCGTACCCGAGGAACTCGGCGGCGCCGGTGCCTCCGCGCGCGAGGCGGCGGTGGTGCTGGAGGAGATCGGCCGGGCGGTGGCGCCCGTGCCGTTCCTGACCAGCTCCGTCATCGCGACGACCCTGCTGCTCGAGGCCGGCAGCGACCTGGTGGCCGGCCTCGCCGACGGGTCGCTCACGGCGGCCGTGGTCGTGCCGTTCTCCGCCGCGCCCGACCGGTCCCCCGAAGGGGTGTCCGCCGCGGGCGGCGTACTGACGGGAGAGGTCCGGAGCGTGGCCGGGGCGCTCGACGCCGGCCTGCTGCTGGTGCCGGTCGCGGTGCCCGGCGGCGTCGAGGTGTACGCCGTGGAGGCCGCGGACGCGTCGGTCACGCCCGTGGTGTCGCTCGACATGAGCCGGCAGGTCGCCGACGTCGGCCTGGACGGCGTCGCCGGACGGCTGGTCGTGGGCGGTGCGGCGGGGGCGGACGCGCTGCGCACGGCGCTGGGCACGGGTGCCGCCCTGCTCGCCTCCGAACAGGCGGGCCTCGCGCAGTGGTGCCTGGAGACCACGGTCGCCTACCTCAAGGAGCGTCGCCAGTTCGGCCGGGTCGTCGGCGGCTTCCAGGCCGTCAAGCACCGGCTGGCCGACCTCTTCGTCGAGGTGGAGTCCGCGGTCGCCGCCGCGCGTTACGCCGCGGTCGCGGTCGCCGGAGGGGACGCCGACGCCTCGGTGGCGACCGCCGTCGCGCAGGCCTACTGCAGCGACGCGGCCGTGCACGCCGCGGAGGAGGCCCTCCAGCTGCACGGCGGCATCGGCATGACCTGGGAGCACCCGGTGCACCTCTACCTCAAGCGGGCGAAGGCCGACCAGGTCGCCCTGGGCACCCCGGGTCACCACCGCTCGGTCCTGGCCGGTCTCGTGGACATCGCTCCTCCGGGGGACGGGGGTGACCGTGGCCGCGGACCGTGCGGGCGCCGTCCTGCGGCGGCACCGGAAACCGGTGCCCGCACGGTGAGCGCCGTCGAAGCCCCGGACCCCGTCGGAACCGTCCCGGTCCCGTCCCGCCGCCGCCGCCGCCGAGGGGCTCCGCCACGTCCGCGGCGCCGAACCCCCAACCCACCACACCCGCAGGAGGAGAACATGGGCACGCCCTATCCCACCACCGGCGACATCGTCACCGAGCTCCGCGGAGCGGTCCTCGTCGTCACCTTCAACCGCCCGGAGGCGATGAACACCTTCACCGTCGCGTCCGAGCACGCCTACGGCGACATCCTCGAGCAGGCCGACCGCGACCCGGCGGTCCGGGCCGTCGTGGTGGCCGCCGTCGGGCGCGCCTGGTGCGCCGGGGCGGACATGGCCGACCTCTCCGCACTCGTGGAAGCGGCGGGTGGTCTCGACGTCAACCCCTACAAGCGCCGCCGGGACTTCCCGCTGGCCCTCCGCAAGCCGCTCGTCGCGGCCGTCGACGGCGCCGCCGCGGGCCTCGGCATGGCCCACGCGCTGTACGCCGACATCCGGTTCGGTGGCCCGCGGGCCGCGTTCCTGACGGCGTTCGCCCGTCGTGGACTGGCGGCCGAGTACGGCATCTCCTGGTTGCTGCCGCGCGTCGTCGGGCACTCCCGCGCCATGGACCTGCTGCTGTCCAGCCGCAAGGTACGGGCCGAAGAGGCGTTCCGGATCGGGCTGCTCGATCGGCTCGTGACCGACGGTGAAGTGGTCGGGGCCGCCGTCGCCTACGCCACCGAGCTGGCCACCGCGTGCTCCCCGTCGTCGCTGGCCGACATCAAGAAGCAGGTCGGGGACGACTGGGAGCGCTCGTTCTCGGCGTCCTACGACGCGGCGGATTCCTTGATGCGTGCCCGCATGGACAGCGCGGACTTCGCCGAGGGCGTGGCCAGTTTCACGGAGCGCCGCGACCCGGTGTTCCGGCCTCTGCCCTGACACCCGGCACCGGTGGGCCCGGGACCCGCCCCTCCCCGGCCCACCGGTCGTGCAGGTCGCCCGGTCCGGGCCGTGCGGCCACCCACGAGGCGGACGACCCGGCCGGAGACGTCGGGGGTGCCGGAACCGGCCGGACGGGACGCCGCCCTGGCGACGCCGTACGAGACGCCCGGCCGGCCGGGCGGAATCCGGGGCGACACCCGGGGTCCGTCCGCGTCCGCTCGGCGGCGCCCGGACGCGCCGTGCTCCGGGCCGGCGGATCCCCGGACGGCGGCGCGGCCCCGGCCCGGGAGACCGTCCCGAGGCCACCCCGGACGCCGGCGTGCGGGTGCGGCCCGATGCGCCCGCACCCGGGACGTGCCTCCCCCTGGCAACCGGCAGTCCTCGGCGCGTCCTGCCGCTGCGGGCCGGAGCGTCTCCCCCGTTCCTGACCGGGCCTCGGACGGCCCGGTCCGTGGGAGCGCGGGGTCACGGCACCGCCGGCGGCGGCGACGGGCGGGACCGGCCGCCGCCGACCCACCGCACCCGCGCGGCCCGCGGACCCCGACCACGTCGTCGTGACCCCGGCGGCGGACGAGCACACGAAGGAGTCGGCCATGACCGAAAGCTACGAGGACATCCTGGTGGACGACTGGGAGCGGGGAATCCGCCGGATCACCATCAACCGGCCCGCGGTCCGCAACGCCTACCGCTCGCGGACGGCGGTGGAGATCGCGGACGCCGTAGCGGACTTCCACGCCGACGACGCGCAGCGGGTCCTGGTGATCACCGGTTCGGGCGGATCCTTCTGCAGCGGCGGCGACCTCACCAGCGGCTACGAGGTCGAGCACGCGCACGCGGTGCAGTTCGGCCACGCGAAGGTGATCCAGGAGGGGATGCACCGGGTCATGCGCCGGTTGGAGCTCTGCGACAAGCCGGTGATCGCGATGATCAGCGGAGCCGCCGCCGCCGGCGGCCTGAGTCTGGCGATGGCCTGCGACGTGCGGATCGCGGATCGGACGGCACGGCTCGGTGACACCTCCGGGCGGGTCGGTCTGCTGCCGGACGAGGGCGGTGCCTGGTTCTTCGCACGGGCGATGGGGCCGGATCGCGCGCTGAAGATGCTGTGGGGCGCGGAGATGTACGGCGCCGAACGGGCCAGGGAGCTGGGGCTGCTCACGGAGGTCGTGGACGAGGGCGAACTCGAGAACGCCGTGCTGCACCTGGCCAGGCGGTTCGCGGCGACCGCCCCCCTGACGACGAAGGTCGTCAAGCGCCTCGTCCGGCACGCCGGGCACCAGACGCTCGATCAGGCCCTGCAGGAGGCGGAGTTCGCCGTCGAGCTGATCAACGAGCGGGACGACGTGCGGGAGGGCGTGTCCGCGTTCGTGGAGAAGCGTCCGCCGCGCTTCCACGGCCGCTGAGGCACGGCGTCGGAAAGGGGAAGCCCCCGTGTGACGGGGCCTCGGAACGTGGCGGGTGGCCGGCGGGGTCCATCGGCTGTGCGGGACGGGACCGAAGCGTCGCGGCCGGGTGCGCCGGTGCGGGCGCTGTCGAGGAGGCGCCCCGGTTTCGCGCGCCCGCCCGCGGTGGGTCAGCGGCCGCAGGTGCCGGCGGCGACGGGGATCGGGTGCGACGGGCGGCGCGTGCGGCACGGGCCCGTCGCGAGGGCACCCGGGGCGGGCGGGGCGGGTGGGGCGGCCGCGACGGGCGGCGCGTCCGGCACCGGGTTCGCGGTGGAGGCGGACGGGGCGGGGGTGTCCGCGGTGGCGGGTTCACGCGGGGAGGTCCACGGGCCGCGGGCACCGGGGTGAACCGTGGTTCCCGGCCGTTGCCTTGTTCCGCCGGGGAATCCCCTGCTATTCCTCGTCCATGACGGGATTCTCACCGGACGCCACCGACTGGCGCATCCTCCGGGCCCTGCAGGCCGACGGCCGGGCGAGCTTCGCCGACCTGGCCCGCGCGGTGTCGATGTCGGCGAGCGCCGTGACCGAGCGGGTACGGCGGCTGGAGGAGGCGGGTGTGATCACCGGGTACACGGCGGTCGTCGACCGGGAGGCCCTGGGCCTGCCGGTCCTCGCCTTCGTCCGGTTGCGCTCCCCCCACGGCGACTACGAGCCGTTCCACGACCTGCTGGAGGCGACGCCGGAGGTCCTGGAGGCGCACCACGTCACCGGGGACGACTGCTTCGTCCTGAAGGTCGCCGCCCGGTCGATGCGCCACCTGGAGGAGGTGTCGGGGAGGATCGGTGCGCTGGGTCCGGTGACGACGAGCGTCGTGTACTCGTCGCCGCTGCCGCGCCGCCCGGTCGGCCGCTGATCCCCTCGCCCGTACCGTCCGTCAGCCGCCCGTACCGTCCGTCAGCCGCCGGCCCCGCCCGCGCCGTCCGGTCGGCCACCGGCCCCGCACCCGTACCGCCCGGTCGGCCAGTGGCCCCCGCGCCGAGCCCGTCAACCATCGGTCCCCCCGCCCGTCCGGAGGCGTACGCGGGAGCCGTCGCGTCCCTTGACGAGCTCCAACTGCGTGGGGATGCGGCGGCGCAGGTCGGGGACGTGGCTGACGATGCCGACGCTGCGGTCCCGTTCGCGCAGTCCGTCCAGGACGTCCAGCACCTCGTCGAGGGTCTGTTCGTCGAGGCTGCCGAACCCCTCGTCGATGAAGAGCGTGTCGAGTCGGACGCCGCCCGCCTCGTCGGTGACGACGTCCGCGAGGCCCAGCGCCAGGGCGAGGGAGGCGAAGAAGGTCTCGCCTCCCGAGAGGGTCGCCGTGTCGCGTTCGGCGCCGGTCCAGGCGTCGACGACGTGCAGGCCGAGGCCGGCGCGTCTGCCGCCGCTGCGGGCGTCGGAGTGGACGAGGGTGTAGCGGCCGGACGACATCCGCTGCAACCGGGCGGTGGCCGCGGCGGCCACCTGTTCGAGGCGGGCGGCCAGGACGTACGACTCCAGGCGCATCCGCCGCTCGTTCTCGGCGGAGGTCCCCGCGGTGAGCCCGGCGAGCCGGGCCACCCGGTCGTACTCGGCGCGCAGCGGACCCAGTGCGCGGACCTCGTCCGCCAACCGCGCGGAGAGCCGGTCGAGTTCGGCGCACCGGTCGCGGTGGGCGGCGAGCGCAGCGGCGGCGGCGCGCACGGCCCGCTCGGCGTCGTCGTGGGCGGCGGCCGCGGCGGCGACGTCGACGGGCGGTCCCCCGGCGGCGGCGCGGGCGGCGGGCTCGGCGAGCCGGTCGGCGACGGCGGCGGCCTCCGCCCGCCAGGCGTCGGCGCGTCGCTGGAGATCGCGTCGCACGGCGTCGTCGAGGAGGGCCGCCGCGGCGGCGTCCGGCGTGGCGAACCCGGCGCGGTACGCGGCGTCGGCGAGCCGGCCGTCGGCCTCCTTGAGGCGCTGCGCGGCGGCCTCGGCGGCCCGTACGGCGTCGGCGGCGGCGTCGAGGGCGGCCGCCTCGCGCTCCAGTACGGCCGCCCGGTGGGCGACGGTGCCGCCGCCGTCGCCGAGGACGCGGGCCAGGTCGGCCTCGCGTGCCGCCTGCTCCTGGTCGAGCGTCTCGCGCCGGGAGGCGCGGGCGGCGGCCAGCGCCTCCAGCCGCCGCCGCTCCTCGACGCGCCGGGCGTGCTCCCGCTCGGCCCGCTCCAGCGCTTCGCGCGCGGGATGGCCGTCGGCGGCCAGGTCGCGTGCCCCGGCGTACTCGCGCTCCAGCCGTGCGACGAGGTCCTCCAGCACGGCGACGGCCGGGCCCTCGGCATCGGCACGGCCCGGGTCGCGGTCACCTTCGTCGTCCCGGTCCGGGCTGCGGTCCCCGGCGCCGGCCCGGCCCGCGGCGCGCCCCCCGCCGTCGCCGGGGTCGGGCGACGGCCGTTCGGCGGCCTCCGCGGCGGCCGCCGAGAGGGCCTCCCGTACGGCGGCGAGGTCCCGTTCGGCGCGGGTGCGGGCCTCGGCGGCGCGGGTGTGCGCCTCGTACGCGGCGTCCTCGGCGGCGCGGTCGACGTGGTCGGCGGTGGGCCGCGCGGGTGCGGGGTGCTCGGCGGAGCCGCAGACCGCGCAGGGGGCGCCGTCCTCCAGGCGGGCGGCCAGTTCGGCGGCGATGCCGCGCAGTCGGCGTTCGCGCAGGTCGAGCCAGGTCTCGTGGGCGGTGGCGGCCTGGTCGCGGGCAGCCGCCAGGCGGGTGCGGGCGGCGGCCGCGTCGGCGGCGAGGGCGTCGCGGCGGCGGGCGGCGTCCAAGCGGCGGCGGGCCGGGGCGAGCCGTCCGAGCAGGTGCTCGGCCCGGGTGGCGGCCTCGCGGGTGGCGTCGACCCGGTCGAGAAGGTCGCGCCGGGCGCCTTCCCAGCCGCCGAGCCAGGCGGCGGCCTCCCGCAGGGCCTGTTCGTCGGCGCGGTCCTGCCGGTCGAGGTCGGCGCGTTCGCGGGCGATGTCGGTGAGGCGCTGTTCGGCGCGGCGGGCGGCGTCCAGGCCGCCCAGCTCCCGGCGGCGGTCGCGGGCGAGACCGGCCAGCACCTCGGTCCCGGCGCCGGCGAGGCCGCCGGCGGGACCCTCGGGGAGGGGGCCGGGCGGGAGACCGGACAGGGAGCCGGGCAGGGCGGCCAGGGCGCGGTCGCGGGCGGCGGCCGCGGCGCGGTGGTCGCGTTCCGCCTCGTCGCGCAGGGCGAGCGGCCCGGCCACCCGCTCGGCGGTGCGGGACGCGTCGAGGCGGGCCTGCCGGGCGTCGTGCTCGGCCCTGCGCTCCTCCAGCGCGGCGGCGCGGCGACGGGCGTCCTCGTACCGTTCGCGGAGGGCGGCGAGGTCGCGCCGCTCGTCGAGGGTGCGGCGGGCGGCGGCCTGCCGGTCCTCGGCGGCGGCCAGGGCGAGGCCGGCGGCGTCGAGGGTCTCGCGGGCGCCGGAGCGGGCGACGGCGGCCCAGCCGAGGACGGCTTCGGCGAGGCCGGGGGCGCCGGGTTCGCCACCGGGCGCGGGCCAGTCGCCGGCGGCGCCGCCGGCGGCCTGCGCCATGCGGTGGGCGAGGGCGAGCAGCCGCTGGTCGCCGTCGCGGACCCGGCGCTCGGCGGCGCGGCGCAGCTCGGCGAGGCGCTCCTCGACGGCGGCGAAGCGGCGGGTGCCGAACAGCCGGCCGAGGAGCCTGCCGCGCGCTTCGGCGTCGGCGCGCAGGAAGCGGGAAAAGTCGCCCTGGGGCAGCAGGACCACCTGGCAGAACTGGTCGCGGCTCATGCCGAGGAGCTGGGCGATCTCCTCGCCTATCTCCTGGTGGGAACGGCTCAGTCCGTTCCAGGCTCCGGTGGACGAGTCGTACTCGCGCAGCCAGGACTGGGCCTTCTCGGTGGTGAAACCGCTGCCGCGCTTCTTGGGGCGGAGCTGGGCGGGTCGCCGGGTGATCTCCAGGCGGCGGCCCGCGACGGTCAGGTCGAGGACGACCTCGGTGGCGGTGCCGGCGGGCGCGTGGTCGCTGCGCAGCGAGGCGCCGGGGGACTGCCGGGCGCCGGGGACCGATCCGTACAGGGCGAAGCAGACGGCGTCGAGCACGGAGGTCTTGCCGGCGCCGGTGGGGCCGTGGAGGAGGAACAGGCCGGCGGCGCAGAGCGCGTCGAAGTCGATCTCCTGGGCGGTTCCGAAGGGGCCGAAGCCGGTGACGCGGAGCCGGTGGAGCCTCATCCGCCCACCTCGCGCTCGCGTACGGCGAGGTCGGCGCGGACGTCGGCGAAGGCGCCCCGCAGGACGGCCCGTTCCCGGGCGTCGGGGCCGGCGCCGCCGCGGACGTGGGTCACGAAGTCCTCCGCGATCTGCTGGTCGGTGCGCCCGCGCAGGCGGCGGGCGTAGGAGAGGAGGTCGTCGGCCGTGTCGGGGCGCTCGGGGTCGAAGACGAGGCTGAGGGTGTGGGGGAAGCGCCGGGCGAGCCGGGTCATGGGCTCGGCGGGGCGTACGGGGTCGGTGAGGACGGCCTCGACCCAGGCGTCCTCGTGGTGGTCGAGGGCCGGGTCGGCGAGGAGGTCGTCGAGGCGGCCGCGGAGGCGGGCGAGGCGGCGTGGGACGGGGCAGTCGATCCGCTCGGCGGCGACGCGGCCGTCGGGTGCGAGGTCGACGAGCCACATGGTCTTGCGGTGCCGCCACTCGGAGAACGAGTAGGCGAGGGGGGAGCCGGAGTAGCGGACGCGGTCGGTGAGGGCCTGGGATCCGTGCAGGTGGCCGAGGGCGACGTAGTCGACGCCGTCGAAGACGCCGGCCGGTACGGAGGCGGCCCCGCCGACGGTGATGTCCCGTTCGCTGTCGCTGGGTTCGCCGCCGGTGACGAAGGCGTGGGCGAGGACGACCGAGCGGGTGCCGGCCGGGCGGGCCGCGAGGTCGGCGCGGACGCGGTCCATGGCGGCGGTCAGCACGGCCCGGTGGGCGGCCTTCGGGGCGCCGAGGCGCTGCCGTACGAGGGCGGGTTCGAGGTAGGGCACCCCGTAGAAGGCGACGTCGCCGTGGGGCGGGTCGGGCAGGACGACGGGGGTGCCGATGCCGTCGGGGTCGGTGCGCAGGTGGACGCCGGCGCGTTCGATGAGACGGGCGGCGACGCCGAGGCGGCGGGCGGAGTCGTGGTTGCCGGAGATCATCACCGTGGGCACGCCTGCTTCGGCGAGCCGGTGCAGGGCGGTGTCGAACAACTCCACGGCGGTGAGCGGCGGCACGGCGCGGTCGTACACGTCGCCGGCGACGAGGACGGCGTCCACCTCGTGGTCGCGGACGGCGGCGAGGAGGTGGTCGAGGAAGGCGGCCTGGGCGTCGAGGAGGCTGACGCGGTGGAAGGACCGGCCCAGGTGCCAGTCCGATGTGTGCAGAAGTCTCACGGTTCCGCTCCGCCCCCCTGTGCCGCTGTACCGCTCCCCGGCCTCCCGGCCGGTAGGCAAGTCTGCCATCCGTAGGGGGGTTCCCCGTTCACGGGCGCGGCGGCCGTCCGGCGTCCGCGCGCGGGGAGGACGGGGGTCAGCCGTCGCCGTACGCTTCGCCGCCGAGCTCCAGCGCGGCCGTGCCCGCGGTGGCGTCGGCGAGCCAGCCGCGGAAGGCGTCCACGTCGGCGTCGGGCAGGCCGACCTCGATGCGGACGGCGTCGGCGTACCGCACGTCGCGGACGGACCGGCCGGCGGCGCGCAGGTCGTTCTGGAGCCTGCCGGCCCGCTGGTGGTCGACGGTGACGGTGGCGAGCCGGAAGCGGCGGCGGGTGACGGTGCCGACGGCGTCGAGGGCCTCGCCGACGGCGCCGCCGTAGGCGCGGATGAGGCCGCCGGCGCCGAGCTTCACGCCTCCGTAGTAGCGGGTGACGACGGCGACGGCGTACCGCACCTCGCGCCGCAGCAGCATCTGGAGCATCGGCACGCCGGCGGTGCCGCCCGGTTCGCCGTCGTCGCCGGCCCTCTGGACGGCGGCGTCGGCGCCGATCACGTACGCGAAGCAGTTGTGGGTGGCGGTGGGGTGTTCGCGGCGGACGCGGGCGACGAAGTCCTGGGCTTCCCGCTCGGTCGCGGCGGGGGCGAGCGCGCAGAGGAAGCGCGACCGGTTGACCTCGGTCTCGTGGACGCCCTCGCGGGCCACCGTCAGGTACTGCTCCTGCATCCCGCCACCCTAGATGATCGATTCCAGGAGGTCGGTGATCGAAGGCGGTCAGCTGCGGGCGTCACCGGCCTCAGCCCGACGGACGACAACATCACTCATGGCCACACTCTCGCAGGCCGATCCGCCGGAGCGAAACTTCCTACGATCGTCCAGCGACCCCTTGGAATTGATCATCTCGTCGCGTCGCCCCTTCGGTCCGCTCGCTGCGGCCCCGTCCGTCCCGTGGGGCCGCGGGTCCCCTCCCGCCCGGCCCCGTCTGGCGGCGCGCTCCGCGTCGCCGCTTCACACCCCGCCGCGACCTGCACCGACACCGGCCGCCAACCGCAGCGCGGGGGTGATGCGACCGCTCCGGCCCGTCAGGCCCGTGGGTTCCGACGGCAACGGCCGAATCGGAGTCGCCCCGAAGGACGGGAAAACTTTCGCTTCGTCCGTCCGCCTTCGTCGGACCGCCGCGGCCCCGCGGCACGGACAGGTCGGGACGGGTATGTCCCGGCACACCGTCTAGGGTGGAAGTGCTCCCGTCCCCGGTCGACCGGACGGCGGTTCCGAGCGGTCAGGCGATGCGGGCCCGTACCGGCCCCCGCTCTCCCGACACCCATCGGGTGTCCGTCCCGGCAGCACCTGCGCCGTCCTTCGGCTTCCCGCCCCCTTCGCTGCCCCCGTTCCCCGCCGCACACTTCACCCGCACCCGCGCTCCGGCTCGGGACCACCGTCACGCGACCAGGGGACACGCACATGACCGCACGACCGCACCCTCGTACCTGGGTGCTGCTCGCCGTGTCGGCGGGGGTGTTCTGCATCCAGCTGGACGCCTTCGCCCTCAACCTCGCCCTGCCGCGTATCGGGGCCGACCTCGGCGCACGGGGGGACGGAGCGCGGTGGACGGTCAGTGCCTACCTGCTGTCCACCGGCACCCTCATGCTCGGTGCCGGCCGACTCGGCGATCTCCTCGGCCGCCGCAGACTGCTCGTCTGGGGTCTGTCCCTCTTCGGTGCCGCCTCTGTGGTGTGCGCGCTCGCCGGCAACCTGCCCGTGCTGGTCGCCGCGCGCATCGTCCAGGGTGCCGGCGCCGCCATGATCATGCCGGTGGGCCTGTCCCTGCTCACCAACGTCTACCCCGAGCACCTGCGCGGCCGGGCCAGTGGTCTCGCCCTCGGCGTCGGCGGCGTCGCCACCGCCTGCGGCCCCTTCGTCGGCGGCGTCCTCACCGAGACCGTCTCCTGGCGCGCCGTCTTCTGGCTCAACGTCCCCCTCGCCGTACTCGGCGCCCTGTGGGCCTCGCGCGCTGCCGAAAGCCTCGACAGCACAGCGCCGCGCCACATCGACTGGCGCGGCCTGTCCACCGTCACCGGCGCGCTCGCCGTACTCGCCGTGCTCCTGGACCGTGTCCAGCGCGGGGCGGCCCACCACGAGGTGGTCCTTACGGCCCTGCTGTGCGCGACGCTCCTCGGTGCGTTCGTCCACGTCGAACGCCGCGCCCCGCACCCGCTGGTCGGGCTCGCCCTGTTCCGCAACGGCCCCTACGTCGCCCTGACGCTCGCCGGCGCCGCGGCCAACACCGCGACGGTGATGTTCCTCTTCGTCGTCCCGCTGTCCCTGCAGGGCCCGTGGGGTCTTCCCGCCGTGGCCGCCGGCACGGCCTTCCTCCTGCCCGCCCTGGCCATGGCCGTCGCCGGCCCCCTCGCAGGGCGCGTCACCACCCGCGGCGCCGCGCCCGCGATGGCCGCCTGCCTCGGCGGCGGCGCCCTCGGTCTGCTCGGGTTGGCCCTCGCCCCCGGTCTTCCCGCGTATCTGGTCGCCGCCACGTTCTGCGGCGCCGCCCTCGGGCTCGCCAACGCCCTCACCCTCGTCGCCACTCAGGGCATCGTCCGCCCCGAACGCGCCGGTGAGGCATCCGGCGTCACCAAGACCGTCACCACCGTCGCCGCCGGCCTCGGCATCGCCCTCGCCGGCTCCGTCACCGGCCACGACGCCCCGGCCGCCGAAGCCGCCGCCCGTACAGTGCTGCTGGCCACGGCCGCCACCTGCGCGACCGCGTGCACGGTCCTGCTGTCGTGGATGCGCACCGTACGCATCCGGGCCCGGCGCGCGGGAGTACGGGACGCCGGCAAGGGGCCTCTCCGGCAGGCGGGGAGCGTGCCGAAGTGACGGGGCCGACCGCATCGGCCCGCGCGCTGTCGACGCGGTTGGTGGGTGGCCGCCGAGTGCGGCGCGGCGGCGGCGGTGGTCGCAGGTGTGCGGGAAGCCCGCCGGGCCGCGGTTCGCCCGGTGTCGCCGGCAGGGGGCCGCGGGCAGGCCCGGTCGTGAAGCAGAGCGCGGTCGAGGTATCCGGCCTCGCCGTCGGTCCGCGGCCGGTGGACGCACGCGGGTTCGCCGGTCGCGTCGAGGTCCGCGTGGGCTTGCCGCGGGGCGGCCCTGCGTCGCCCGGCCGGCCGTCAGCGCTCCTCGGGGCGGGGCCGGGGTCGCCTCCACGCCGACCGGCGGCGGGTCCGAACACGAGCCCGACCGGGACGCCGGTCAGCGTGCCTGTAACAAGCCCCGTGCTGCGGGAGAGCACGCCAGCTTCCTCGCTGCGGGCTGGTCTGCCATTGCGCTGGACAGGGCGGTCCGGCGCCGTTCACACCTCAGCCGACGTCTCGGGAACGGGTTTTCGGCCGTCCTGGCCGACTGGCGCGTCGCTCGTGCGGATGGTGGAAGAGCAAAAAGCCCCGGACTCCGGTCGTCGCGACGACACTGCGGTCCGTGTCTTCTTCCTCCGCACCGCGCCGGGCCCGCCTGCTCGGCGCCCTCGCCCTCCTGACCACCGTCTTCGTGAGCGGCTGCTCCACCGACTCCCCGCCGCAGCACTCCGAGCGCCTGCAGAAAGCCGCCGGCCTGAAGACCTTCCACATCGAGACCACCGAGGACCTGTGGGAGAAGACATCGGACCAGACAGGCAGGGGCGGCCCGGACCTGGAGCTGAGGACCACGGTCAAGAAGCTCGACAACGGCCTGGTCCGAATCGAGCTCACGGGGGTGACCCTGGCGAACTACCTGCGGATCCTGGACTACATGGCCCACGGCGGTACGGACTCGAAGAACTTCGGCCGGCACCGCAGCGCCGAGTCCGTCCGCATGTACGACGAGATCGCCGGCGTACTCGACGGCGTCACCAAACGTCCCGACCCGAAGGACCCGCCCCCGCGCGTCGTCGTCGACGACGCCTTCATCGACGCCAAGCACACGGATTCTGCGAAGTAGCGGACTTGGCGCACCGCCGACCGCGGCCGACCGCCGCCGCACGACCAACGGCACGGCTACGCCCCCGTACCCAGGCTTGCGTGGAGGGGGCCGGTGAGCCATGCCCTGCGCATCGTCGCTCTGGCACCGACCCCGGCGCGCCGTCGGAAGGTGCACACCTTTGTAAGGTGGTGTGCATGACGGAGACGACCTACTCGATCGTGGAAGCCCGTGCCCGGCTGGGGGCCATCGCGCGCGAGGTCAGCGTCACCCGCGAACCGGTCGCCATCACCGACCACGGGCAGACCGTCGCGATACTGGTCAGCCCCGCCGACGCCCTGGAACTTCAAGAACTGCGGGCCCTGGTCGCCTACCGCGACCGCCAAGACCGCGGCGAGGACGCCGGCGTCCCGCACGACGAGGCATACCGGCGCGTGTTCGGCGAGGACGAGGCGTGAGGTACGAGGTCATCTGGGAACCCGAGGCCCTCACCCAGGCGGAGCGGCTCGCCAAGGACGACCCCGCCGGGGTCCGGCAGGTGTTCACCGCCGTCGACCGCCTCGCCGACGACCCCCGGCCCGACGGCGCCTTCGGAGCCGGCGGCGTACTGCGCATCCATGTCGGCCGGTACCGGGTCAGGTACGAGGTCGACGGCCGGCACATCCGCGTCAGCGTCATCCACCTCGGCCGCGTACGGTGACAGCGCAAGGCCGCCCGGCGCGACCGGGCGGCCTTGCGCATGTCCCCGAGGAGTTCGGCCGGCCCCTCCCGCAGGCGGTCGCCCACGCCCCGTACGGCCCCGCCCGGCCGGGCGGGGCGGGTGCCTCCTGGCTGTTCAGTGGTTGCTCGGGCCGGTTCCCTGCTCGGGTTCCGCGTCCGGCTCGTCGTCGGACGGGGTGTCCTGCGCGGCGGCCGGGGTGTCCGGGGTCGGGATGTCCGGGGTCGGGATGGAGCGGTCGTCGAGGGTGACGGTGATCGGCTGGCCGGTGGGGGTCAGCGCGGTCAGGTTCTCCTCGATCCGCTCGTAGAGGGTGGTGGCGAGCTCCTGGTCGCCGTCACCGTCGCCGACGGTGTGCGTGATGGAGCGCAGGCTGATCAGCAGGGCGATCAGGGACCGCCCGGACAGGAGGGCGGCGCGGATCCGCTCGTATCCTTCGTCGGCGACCAGCGGCGGCACCCGGAAAGTGCGGGTGGCGCCCGGCGTGGGCGGTGATGAATTCCCAGACGTCGCGGTGGCACAGGAGGCTGGCGGAGCGAGCGCTCGACCTGGTTGGCCGTGACTTCGTCGCCGCCGTCCCGGACCGCTGCTGGGTGGCGGGCTTCACCCACGTGAAAACGCGGTCCGCAGTCGTCCTCGTCGCCTTCGTCGTGGACACCTTCTCCCGCCGGATCGTCGGCTGGTCCGCGGCCACCGTGAAGGAGACCGTTTTCGTCCTGGACGCTCCGGTGACGGCGATCTGGCAACAAGCCCGAGGCCAACGGCCGCTGAAGCCAGGCGAGTTGGTTCACCACTCGGGTGCCGGGTCGCAGTACACATCGTTCAAGCTCGCCGACCACCTCGAGACCGCCGGCATCGCCGTGTCCATCGGCTCGGTCGGCGACGCGTACGACAACGCCCTGATGGAGTCCACGATCGGCCTTCACAAAACCGAGTTGATCGAGCCTCGACGGCCCTGGAAGACGCTCTCCCAGGTCGAGCCGGCCACCGCCGAGTGGGCCGACTGGTACAACCACCGAAGACTCCACGGTGGGACAGGCCACGTTCCGCTTGTCGAGTGCGAAGCCAACTACTACACCGAACTCCCGAAACTCCAGGTCACAACCCCAGTCTGAGATCTCTATGGAACCCGGGGCGGCTCGCCCCCGGTCTTTCCGCCTGTCTGGTCGCCGCCACGTTAACTCCAGGTCACAACCCCAGTCTGAGATCTCTATGGAACCCGGGGCGGCTCGCCCCCGGTCTCTCCGCCTGTCTGGTCGCCGCCACGTTCTGCGGCGCCGCCCTCGGGCTCGCCAACGCCCTCACCCTCGTCGCCACTCAGGGCATCGTCCGCCCCGAACGCGCCGGTGAGGCATCCGGCGTCACCAAGACCGTCACCACCGTCGCCGCCGGCCTCGGCATCGCCCTCGCCGGCTCCGTCACCGGCCACGACGCCCCGGCCGCCGAAGCCGCCGCCCGTACAGTGCTGCTGGCCACGGCCGCCACCTGCGCGACCGCGTGCACGGTCCTGCTGTCGTGGATCTAGCCGCGCCCCGGGGCGGCCTCCCCCCGCGGCGTCCTTCGCCGCCTGCTCGTCGAGGCGGCGCAGGGCGTCGTCCCAGGCGGGCGGGAGGTCGTCGGTGGTCGTCTCCCAGAAGGCGAACGTGGAGCCGCGCATCACCGGCCGGAGGCCCTCCATGATCCCGCGGTGGGGTTCGGCGCGGGCGTAGGCGTACAGGGCGTCGCGGCCCCGCCAGGCGGAGAGCGTGTAGAAGGTCCGCTTGAGCGGCCGGGCGACGAGCGAGGCTCCATAGGCGCCGGGCGCGGTGGTGACCTGCCGCCAGGCGGCGAGGGATCCGAGGAGGAAGCGGGGCACGTCCGCGAGGGAGCGGACCTCGAAGCGCGAGGCCATGACGAGGGCGGGGGCGTGGGCGGGGGCGGGGGCGGGGCTGGTCCAGGGCAGGGTGGGCACGGTGGGGTCCTTTCGGCGGGCCGCGGGTGGAGGCCCCGGCACAAACGGATAGTGGCACTACCTATAAATAGATAGTGCCACTATCCACCCTGCGTGTGAAGCGGCTTCCGGAGCGCGGGGCGCCGTAGCCTGGTCGTCCGCGGGGGGACGGCCCCCGGACAGACGGGAGACGGCAGTGCACGGCGACACGGAGACCATCCGCAAGATCCTCACCGAGGCCGGCGACACCTGGGCCGTGGTCGGCCTGTCCGCGAACCGGTCGCGGGCGGCGTACGGCGTGGCGGAAGTGCTGCGGCGGTTCGGCAAGCGGGTCGTACCGGTGCACCCGAAGGCGGAGGCCGTGCACGGCGAGCAGGGGTACGCCACGCTGGCGGACGTCCCCTTCCCGGTGGACGTGGTGGACGTCTTCGTCCGCAGCGAGCTGGCCGGGGAGGTGGCGGACCAGGCGGTGGCGAAGGGCGCCAGGGCGGTCTGGTTCCAGCTCGGCGTCGTCGACGAGGAGGCGTACGCGCGGACCCGGGCGGCGGGGCTGGACATGGTCATGGACCGGTGCCCCGCGATCGAGATCCCCGCCCTCGGACTCGACTGAGCCGCCGGGCCCTACGCCCGGCCGTGCTCCCTGCGGACGCGCCTCGCCACGGTGTCGACGACGACGGCCGCCAGCAGCACCCCGCCGGTGACCATGAACTGGACGGCCGCCTCGATGCCCAGCAGGGACATCCCGGAGGCGATCGACTGGATGACGAGCATCCCCAGCAGGGCGGACCAGGTGGTGCCGCGGCCGCCGAAGAGGCTGGTGCCGCCGATCACGGCCGCGGCGATCGCGTTCATCAGCAGCAGGCTCGACCCGGACGTCTGGCTCACCGACGTGATGCGCGAGGCGAGGAAGAGCCCGCCGACCGCGGCCATGGTCCCGGACAGCGCGAAGACGGACACCCGCACGCGGACGACGTCGATCCCGGCCCGCCGGGCGGGCTCGCCGCCGCCGCCGAGGGCGTAGACCTTCCGTCCGTACCGGGTGCGGCGCAGCACCAGGTCGAGGCCGGCGACGACGAGGAGGAAGGCGAGCAGGGCGAGCGGCAGCCCCTGGAACCGGTTGAGCACGTGTGCGGCGGAGAAGGCGACCAGCGCCACCGCCCCGGTCCGCACCGCGATCTCCGCGAGCCGCCGGTGCGGCATCCCGGCCGCCCTGCGCCGCCGCCGGTCCCGGTGGAAGACCAGGAAGCACAGGACGGTGCCGGCCGCCGCCAGCCCGTACGCGGCGGCGACCTCGTGGAAGTGGTGGCCGGTCAGCCCGCCCAGCAGGCCGTCCTCGTCGAGGTTGACGGTACCGCCGGCGCCCAGGACGTACAGCATCAGGCCGTTCCAGCCGAGGAGCCCCGCGAGGGTGACGACGAAGGCGGGCGCGCCCACCAGGGCGACGAGGAGGCCGTGCAGGGAGCCGATCGCGGTGCCGCAGAGCACGGCGATCGCGACGGCCGGCCACTCCGCCACGCCGTGCCGCACGTGCAGCACGGCGAACAGGGCCGCGGCGAGGCCGCTGACCGACCCGACCGACAGGTCGATCTCGCCGATCAGCAGGACGAAGACGACGCCGACGGCGATCATCCCGGTGCCGACGATGTCCACGCCGAGGTTGGAGAGGTTCCGCGGTGCGAGGAAGTTGCCGTTGAGGAGCTGGAAGACCGACCAGATCACGAGGACGCCGACGACGACGGGCAGCACGCCCGGCTCCCCGGCGCCCAGCCGCCGGCCGGCCGCCTCGACGCCCTCCCCCAGGACCCGGCGGAGGCCGTTCACCGCTCCCCCCTCCGCGCGTGCGGGGCGCGGCGGGCGGCGCCGGGGTGGCTGGTGACCCCGGTGACGGAGGAGACGATCTGCTCCTGCGAGGCGGTGCCGACGTCGAAGACGCCGTTGTTGCGCCCCAGGTGGAGGACGGCGACGCGGTCCGCGACGGCCTTCACGTCGCCCAGGTTCTGACTGATCAGCAGCACGCCGGCGCCCCGGTCGCGGAGCTTCTCGACGAGGTCCAGGAAGCGGCTGGTCTGCTGGACGCCGAGGGCGGCGGTGGGCTCGTCGAGGAGGAGCAGCCGCGGCTCCCCGACGAGCGAGCGGGAGATCGCGACGGTCTGCCGCTGCCCGCCCGACAGGGTCGCCACCCGGGCCCGCGGGTCGGGCACGTGCATGGCGAGCGAACCCAGCAGGTCGCGGGTCCGGCGTTCCATCTCGACCTCGTCGAGGAGGCCCGCCCGGCGCAGCTCCCGGCCGAGGAAGAGGTTGCCGACGACGTCGAGGTTGTCGCAGAGCGCCAGGTCCTGGAAGACCGCGGCGATGCCCAGGGCGTGGGCGTCCCGGGGGCGCCGCACCCGCACGGTGCGCCCCTTCCACCGGATGACCCCCTCGTCGGCGGGGACGACCCCGGCGATCACCTTCACGAGGGTGGACTTCCCGGCACCGTTGTCGCCCATCAGGGCGACGACCTCCCCGGCGTCGACCTCCAGCTCCACGTCGGCCAGCGCCTCGACGGCGCCGAAACGCTTGCGGATGCCGCGCAGGGCGAGCAGCGGCGGGACCGACACCGGCGACCACCTCCTTCCCCGCCCGATTACACGGTGAGTCCGGCCTTCGCGCACGCCGACGCGTACTTCGGAGTGCAGATCTGCGCGATCGTGTACATCCCGCCCCTGACGACGGTCTCGCGCACGGTGTCCGCGGTGACGGGCACCGGGGCGAAGCGGACGGCGGGAACCCCGCGCACGGTGGTCCCGCTGCCGCCCCGCGGGGCGACGGCGTCCGCCGGGTCGCCGCGGCCGAGTGCGACGGCCATCTCCGCCGCGGCGGCGGCCATCGGCCCGAACGGCTTGTACACCGTCATGTACTGCTCGCCGCCGATGATCCGCCGGAGGGCGTCGAGGTCGGCGTCCTGCCCGGTGACCGGCGGCAGCGGCGTGACGAAGCCGGCCTTCAGCGCGGAGACGACGCCGCCGGCGAGCGCGTCGTTGGCGGCGTACACGCCGTCGATGCCCTCGGGCCCGAGCGCGGCGACGGCGCCGGACATGTGGGCCCGGGCGGCCTCGGGACGCCAGCGGTCCGTGTCGTACGCCTTGACGATCCGCGCCCTGCCGTTCAGCACCTCGCGCGCGCCCCGCTCCAGGGCGACGGCGTTCGGGTCGGCCGGGTCGCCGTTCACCATGACGACGCGTCCGCCGTCCGCCTCGGCGCCCATGGCCGCGAGCAGCGCCTCCGCCTGGAGGCGGCCGGTCCGCCGGGCGTCGAAGGAGACGAAGCCGGAGACCGGCCCGTCGGCGAGGCGGTCGTACGAGACGACGGGGACGCCCGCGTCGGCGGCCTTGGCCACCGCGGGGCCGAGCGCCCGGGAGTCCACGGGGCCGAGGATCAGGACGTCGGCCCCCGCGGTGATCATCGAGTCGAGTTGCTGCCTCTGGGCGGCGACGTCGCTCCGGGCGTTGGCGTGGTCCACGGTGCAGCCCGGGCAGATCTGGCGGATCTTCGCCTCGATCAGCGGCCGGTCGAAGGTCTCCCAGCGGGTGGTGTGGGTGTCGGGCAGGAGCAGTCCGACGCGGGGCGTGAAATCGGTGCGCGTCGGGTCCGGGCCGTCCTCCAGGTGCGCCTGCCCGGCGGTGCCGCAGCCGGCGAGGGCGACGGCGAGTGCCGCCGCGACCGCGGCGGGGGCGGTGCGCGGGCGGCCGCGCCCGCGGTCCTTCGCACGGAACACCCCTGTTCACCTTCCTCCGTGTGGGGAGCCGTCCGGGCCGGGGGCGGCCGGCGGACCGGCGCCGGCGTCCGGGCCGCGGGCGACGGCGAACTCGCTCCACACCTGCTTGCCGCCGCTGACCGGCACCGATCCCCACGACGCCGACACGGCCTCCACCAGGAACAGCCCGCGGCCCCCGGTGGACTCCCAGTCGGCCGTCACGGGCTTGGCGGGGGCCCGCGGCGAGGTGTCGGTGACGGCGATGCGCATCCGGTCCCCGGCGAGCGTCAGGTCGAGGCGCACCGCGCCCTGCGTGTGCACCAGGGCGTTGGTGACGAGTTCGGAGACGACGAGCAGGGCCGCGTCCGCCTCCTCCGAGACGCCCCAGCCGCGCAGGGTGCGGGCGGTGAAGCGGCGGGCGTGCATGACGGCGTCGGGCAGCCGCCACACGGTCCACCCGGCGCGGATGGGCGGGACCCCCGTCCCGTCGTAGCGCACCAGCAGCAGGGCGATGTCGTCGTCGCGGCGGGTGCCGTCGCCCAGGAGCCGGTCGGCCATGCGTCCGGGGTCGCCCGGGTCGGCGCCGGAGAGCAGGTCCCGCATCCGCCGCATCCCGTCCTCCAGGTGGAGGCTGGAGGACTCGACGAGCCCGTCCGTGAGCAGCGCGAGGACCGCGCCGGGGGCGAGGCCGGCGGCGGTGATGGGGTAGTCCGCGTCCGCGAGGACGCCGAGGGGGAGGCCGCCCTCGGCGTCGACCTCCTCCGTCGCGCCGTCCGGGTGGCGCAGCAGCGGGGCGAGGTGGCCGGCGCGGACGATCCAGGCCTCGCCCTCCTCCATGTCGAGTTCGACGTAGCAGCAGGTGGCGAAGAGGTCGGTCTCCATGCCGGCGAGGAGCCGGTTGGCGTGCGAGACGACGACGTCGGGCGGATGCCCCTCCACCGCGTACGCCCTGATGGCGGTGCGGATCTGGCCCATGATGGTGGCCGCCCCGGCGCTGTGCCCCTGGACGTCTCCGATGACGAGGGCGACGCGGCTGTCGGAGAGAGGGATCACGTCGTACCAGTCGCCGCCGACCTCCAGGCCGACCATCGCCGGCAGGTAGCGGGCGACGGCCACTCCCCGGCCAGCCGGGGGAGCCTGCGCGGCAGCAGGCTGCGCTGGAGGGTGGTGGCCAGTTCGTGCTGGGCGTCGAAGGCGCGGGCGCGGCGCAGCGCCTGCCCGGCCAGGCCGGCGGTGGCGGTCAGCAGGGACCGCTCCTCGGCGCCGAACTCGTGCGGCTCGTCCCAGCCGGCCAGGCAGGCGCCGATGACGCGGCCCTCGGCGGGCAGCGGCAGGAGGGCCAGGCCGCCGGGCCCGACCCCGGCGAGGGCCGGCTCCAGCTCGGCGCCGGCCGGGACCAGGCCCACGCGCACCTCCCGGAGCGCCGCCGCGAGCGTCGGCAGGGAGCGCAGGGGGGTGTCGGGCCACTCGGAGCGCCACTCGGAGCGCCAGACCTCGGGCCAGGCGCCGGACCCGGGCGGGTCCAGGACGGTGACGACGAGCCTGTCGGCCTCCAGGCTCGCGACGGCGACGCGGTCGGCGCCGACGAGCGGGTCGCGCAGGGCGCCGACGACGGCGCGGGCGACGTCGCGGGCGGTCGTCGTGGCGGCGAGGGACGCGGAGAGCCGCTGGACGAGGGAGACCTCGTCGGTCTCGGGGCGCAGCGACGACGCGTCGACGACGATGCCGAGGACGCGCTCGGGGCGTCCCGCGGGGTCGTCGAGGACGCGGGAGCGCAGCCGCAGCCAGCGCAGGTCGCCGGCGGGCCGGCGGACGCGGAACTCCAGCTCCCGGCCGGCCGAGGTGACCTTGCCCGGTTCGACCAGGGACATGAGGGCCGGCAGGTCGTCGGGGACGGCGTGGGCCAGGAGCGTCTCGACCCGCCCGTCGAAGCCGCCGGGGGCGATGTCGACGAGTTCGAGCATCCGCGTGTCGGCGCTGATCCGCCCGGTGTGGAGTTCGAGGGTGAACGCCCCGATCCGCTCCCCGCCCAGCGCCTGCCAGGGCGTCAGCCGGTACGCGGCCTGCGAGCCCTCCCGGCGCGGCCCCGGTCCCGCCGGTACGGGCCCGCCGTCGTCGCTCGCGACCGCGTGGGCCGCCCCCGGCTCGCCGCCCGCTTCCAGGCGGGCGGCGACCTGTTCGGCGTACAGCTCCACGAAGCCGCGCCGGTCGGCGTCGAAGCCCCGGCCGGTGTCGTCGACGACGACCAGGCAACCGAGCCGCCGGTCGTCCGTGCCGACGGGCAGCACGCCCAGCGCCGCGCCGGGCGCGAGGCCCGCGGGCACGGCCTCGCGGCGGGCGGCGAGCTCGGCGGCGGTGAGCCACAGGGGGCGGCCGCCGCGGAAGACCTCGGCGACGGCGGAACACCCCGACACGGCGTACCCGCGCGGCCAGCCAGGCGGCGCCCCGGGGTCCCCGGCCGGCCCGGCGAGGCGCAGTTCGCGGCCGCTCCCGCCGGCGACGTACACGGCGGCCAGGGCGGCCCCGGCGAACATCGGCGCGCGGGCCGCCGGGCGGGCGGCGCCACGCGGCCGCACGGCGCCGGGGGCCCCGTCCGCGGGGTCGGCCCGCAGTCCCGGAGCCCCAGCCGCGGCGCCGCCTTCGCTGGACACTTCCCCGTCACACCTCACCCTCCATACTGGGCGTCCCCGCAGGACGGGGGCCAGTCAGGCGGGCCGGCGGGGTGGTGCCGCGCGGGCCGGCGCCCCGGCGCCGCCCGTGGCCGGCGGGGCGGCGGGCGGCGCGGCGGGTCACGCCCTCCCGGGTGCGCCGGCGCGGCCGGCTGCGCGGCGGTGACGTGCTCGGGGATCGGCACGGGCGGGGGTCGCCAGCCGCCGTCCGGACCCCAGCGGCGTACGACGCGGGCCGGCGCCCCGGCGGCGACCGAGTGATCGGGCACCTCGCCGCGGACGACCGCCCCGGCGGCGACCACGGCGTTCCGCCCGGTCCGGGCGCCGGGGAGGACCACCGCACCGGTGCCGAGCCGGCAGCCCGGGCCCACCTCGACGGGCGCGGAGCGCGGCCACCGCCGGCCGATCGGCTCGTACGGGTCGTCGTAGCCGTGGTTGGTCGCGGTGCTGTGGACGCACGGCCCGCAGAACGTGTTCGCGCCGACGGTCACCGGCGCGTCCGCCACGACGTGGCTGCCGGGCCCGAGGACGACGCCGTCACCGAGGGTCACCACCGGGTCCGGACCGGGGGACCGGGCACCGTGCCGGCGCTGAGCGTCGCCCGCTCGCCGATGACGCAGCGCTCGCCCAGCTCGATCCGCTCCTCGCCGAAGACCGTGCCCTGCGGGAAGGCGAGCCGGGTGCCGGCGCCGATCCGGCGGAACCTCGGGAGGCCGGGGCGCTCGGCGGCGACGGAACCGGTCTGCCGCACCCGGCGCCAGCCGCGGTGCACGGCGGCGGAGAGCGTGCGGCGGCCCCGGGCGGCGAACGGCGGGGAGGGGAACGCGTTTCCGTCCCCGGGCACCCGGCCGCGGTGGTGGGCCGGGTCACCGGCGGTCAGGGCACGGTGCTGTGACGTTCACCCCACCGGCCCGGTGGCGGGCGGCGTGGCCTACGGTTCCCCTGGGTGCGACGACGGGCCCGGAGCGCGAGGGAGCGGCGGAATGACGGAACGGCCGTTGATCACCGGTGTGGGCGGCAGGGAGCCGGAGGTGGCCGGTACGGCCTTCGCCGCGCCCACCTCCGTCGTGGTCGGCGAGGTCACGCTGGGGCCGGGGTCCAGCGTCTGGTACCACGCCGTGCTGCGCGCGGACTGCGGGCCGATCGTCCTCGGCGCGGACAGCAACATCCAGGACAACTGCACGGTGCACGTCGACCCCGGCTTCCCCGTGACGGTCGGCGAGCGCGTGTCGGTCGGCCACAACGCCGTCCTGCACGGCTGCACGGTGGAGGACGACGTCCTGGTCGGCATGGGCGCCACCGTCCTCAACGGCGCGCACATCGGCGCGGGCTCCCTGGTCGCCGCGCAGGCCCTCGTCCCGCAGGGGATGCGGGTCCCGCCCGGCTCGCTCGTCGCGGGCGTCCCCGCGAAGGTCAGGCGGCGGCTGACGGACGAGGAGCGCGAGGGCATCAGGGCGAACGCCGCGGTCTACCGGGACCTGGCCCGGGCGCACCGCGAGGCCCACGCGCCGGGGAGCTGACCGGCGCCCCGGCGGCGCGCGCCCGGCCCCGTCCCCGTCAGTCGGCCGCGGCGGGGACGGGGTCCTGGTGCGGCCCGGCGGCGCGCTCGGCCTCGGACTTCTCGGCCGCCTTCCTGGCACGGTGCCTGAGGACGAGCATCGAGGTGAGGCCCACCGCCACGGCGAGGACGAGGCCCAGCCAGGAGAACCGCTTCAGCCACGCCTCGGCGACGACGCCCACGGAGTAGATCACCGCCGTGGTGCCGCCCGCCCAGAGGATGCCGCCGAACACGTTGGCGAGGAGGAACTTCCAGTACGGCATCTGCAGCACGCCCGCCAGCGGCCCGGCGAAGATCCGCAGCAGGGCGACGAACCGGCCGAAGAAGACGGCCCACACGCCCCACTTCCGGAAGGACCGCTCGGCCAGCGCGATGTTGGCCTCGCTGAAGTGCTTCGGGAACTTCCCGCCGAGCCAGGCCAGCAGGGGCCGGCCGCCCTTGCGGCCGATGGCGTAGCCGATCGAGTCGCCGACGATCGCGCCCGCCGAGGCGCAGGCCCCCAGGACGTACGGGTTGATGTCCCCGTGCTGGGAGGCGAGGAGCGCGGAGCTGACGAGGACGATCTCGCCCGGCAGCGGGATGCCGAGGCTTTCCAGCCCGATCACCACACCCACCAGGACGTAGATGCTGACCGCGGGGACGGTCTCGAGCCACTCCTGGACGTGCAAGGCCGGTTCCTCCGTATCGACGAGTGACCTCTGGGGGCAGGCAGCCTACCCGGTCGCGGGGCGGGCCCCGGCCGGTGCGGACCGGGTCGGGGGGATGGACGCCGGCGCGCCCGGCGGGGTTGCCCGCGCCGGGCGGGCGGGCCGCCGGACGGTGGTCCCGGCGCGGGCGGCGACCGGGGCCGGGCGTGGCACCCGCCACCCCTCCCCTCTATGGTTACAGCCCATGTGGCCAGGACAGCAGCCGCCCGGGGGCGAGCAGAACCCGCAGGACCAGAAGGCGCCCAACCCCTACCAGCAGCCGGGGTACCAGCAGCCGAACCCGTACCAGCAGCCGGGGTACCAGCAGCCCGGGTACCCGCAGCACAACCCGTACCAGCAGCCCACCGCGCCGTACCACGCGGCCCCCGGGCAGCCGCCCGGTCCGCCGGTGCCCCCGGACGGCGACCGGAGGAGGACGACGGTCGTCGCGATCGTCGCGGCCCTCGTCGTCCTGGCCACCGCCGTCCTGACCGGCTACCTGGTCCTCGGCGACGACGGGGAGCAGTCCACCGCCCGGGGCGGCCCGGCGCCGTCCGGGAGCGCGGCCGCGCCGTCGGCGCCGGTCGGGCAGGCCCCGCAGCCACCCTCCGGCAACCCGCGTGACGGCTCGGCGGCGCCCACGCCGTCCGTTCCCGGCTGGAAGGTCGTCCACAACCCGAAGCGCGGCACCCTCTTCGACATCCCGCCGGACTGGGAGGCGCTCGGCTCGGGCATGACCACCGGCTTCGAGGACGTGAAGGCCGGGGACGGCTCGCCCGTCGTGACCATGTCGGCGCCCGGCCGCTACAAGAGCGAGTGGTGCACGTACGACGACGACAAGGACGGCACCGCCGACAAGTGGAGCCTCGCCACGGCCGGCACGAAGGGCGGGCAGGGCGCGAAGAACACCGCCGAGGCGGCGTACAACGAGGCCGGCAACTGGGTGTGGGCGGGATACGCGCAGACCGAGCCCAAGGGCACCGTCAAGATCACCAAGGCCGTGCCGTACACCACGAAGTCCGGTCTGAGCGGCCACGTCGCCACGGCGACCGCCCTCGGCACCAAGCACGAGAACAGGTGCGACACGGACGGCAAGTCCATCGCGTTCTCCTTCAAGAACGCCAAGGGCGACTTCGTCTCCTGGGTGCTGTACGCGAACACGGGGATCAAGGACGAGGTCCCGGACGAGACGATCCGGAAGATCCTCGGCACCGTCCGGCTGACCGGGGCCGTCTCGTAGGGGCCGGCGGAACCTGACGGACAATCCGTTTGTCGGCGAGGACCTCCACCGGGGATAGTCCGGGTGTGAAGTCCCCCGCCGCCTCCCGCCCCCGCCGCCCGGAGTGGGCGGGGCACAACTACCTCCTGCTGACCGCCGCCGCCGTCGTCACCGGCCTGGGCTCCCACGGCGCCCTGGTGGCGGCGGCGTTCGCGGTGCTGGAGTCCGGCGGCGACGGCGGCGACGTGGGCCTGGTCGCCGCGGCCCGCACGCTGCCGCTCGTCCTCTTCCTTCTCGTCGGCGGAGCCGTCGCGGACCGGTTGCCGCGGCACCGCGTCATGGTCGCCGCCAACGCCCTGAACTGCGTCTCGCAGGCGGTCTTCGCGGTCCTCGTGCTCACCGACCGGGCGCAGCTGTGGCAGATGATGCTGCTGACCGCGCTGTGCGGCACGGGCCAGGCGTTCTTCAGCCCGGCCGCCGAGGGCATGCTGATGTCCAGCGTCGGCGGCGGGCAGGCGAGTCGCGCCTTCGCGCTGTTCCGCATGGCCATGAGCGGCGCGGCCATCGGCGGGGCGGCGCTCGGCGGCGCCCTGGTCGCCGCGTTCGGGCCGGGCTGGGTGCTCGCCGTCGACGCGGCGGCGTTCGCCGTGGCGGGCGCGCTGCGGATGTTCCTGGACGTGAGCCACGTACCCGAGCGCGCCCCCGGGGGCGGGCTCCTCGCCGACCTGCGCGAGGGGTGGGACGAGTTCGTCGGCCGGCCCTGGCTGTGGGCGGTCGTCGCGCAGTTCTCCGTCGTCGTCGCCGTCGTCGGCGCCGCCGACTCCGTGTACGGGCCGCTGGTCGCGCAGGAGTCGCTGGGCGGCGCGCAGCCGTGGGGCCTGGCCCTGGCCGCGTTCGGCGTGGGCACGCTCGGCGGCGCGCTGCTGATGACGCGCTGGAAGCCGCGCCGGCTGCTGCTGACGGGCACGCTGTGCGTGTTCCCGCTGGCCCTGCCGTCGGCGGCGCTGGCTGTGCCGCTGCCGGTGGGCGGCCTGGTGGCGGTGATGTTCGTGTCCGGGGTGGCGGTCGAGGTGTTCGGGGTGGCCTGGATGACCTCGCTGCACCAGGAGATCCCGGAGGAGAAGCTGTCGCGGGTCGCCGCGTACGACTGGTTCGGCTCGACCGCGATGCTGCCCCTGTCGACGGCGGTCGCGGGCCCGGTGGCGGACCTCGTCGGGCGGTCGTCGGCCCTGTGGGGGTGCGCGGCGCTGGTCACGGTGGTGACGGCACTGGTGCTGCTCGTCCCGGACGTGCGCAACCTCACGCGCCGCGCGGAGCCGGTCGCGGCGGGCCGTCCGGAGGAACCGTCCGGGACGTCGCCGGCGTCGGCGGCCGTCCGGGACCCGTCCGAGGACGCTCGCCGGGCCGGTGGGACAGGGCCGGACGCCCGGACCGTTCGGTAACGTGTTCGCCGGGAGGGCGCGAACGGCTGCCGTCGGGTGGCGACGGCGGCCACGGGGTCGTGGACACGTCCCGTGACCACGGACGTCGGCACGGCCTCCGGCCCCTGATCCCACGGGGCGGACCACGAGACGAACGGGGGGGGACACCGATGACGACCGCTCACGCCTTGTCCGGGACCGGGAGCAGCCCACCGCCGGAGGGCGACACGGTCATCGACGTACGGGACCTGCGGATGCGCTATCGCAGCCAGGACGTGCTGAAGGGAGTCGGCTTCACGGCCCGGCGAGGCGAAGTCGTCCTGCTGCTCGGCCCGAACGGCGCGGGCAAGACGACCACGATCGAGGTCCTGGAAGGCTTCCGGATGCGCTCGGCCGGTGACGTGACCGTCCTCGGCGTCGACCCGGCCCGCGGGGACGAGGCGTGGCGTGCGCGCCTGGGCATCGTCCTGCAGTCCTGGCGCGACCACGGCAAGTGGCGGGTGCGGGAACTGCTGGCCTGCCTCGGCTCGTACTACGCGCCGTACTCCACCGCCCTCGTGCGGCGGCCCTGGGACGTCGACGAGCTCCTTGCCGCGGTGGGGCTGACCGGGCAGGCGGGCCAGCGGGTCGGGACCCTGTCCGGTGGGCAGCGCAGGCGTTTCGACGTGGCCGTCGGCATCGTGGGCAGACCTGAGGTGCTGTTCCTGGACGAGCCGACGGCGGGGCTGGACCCGGAGGCGAGGAACGAGTTCCACGGCCTGGTACGCGGGCTGGCGGACGAGAACACCACGATCCTGCTGACCACGCACGACCTCGCCGAGGCGGAGAGGCTCGCCGACCGGATCCTCATCCTGGCCGGTGGCCGGATCGTGGCCGACGGCTCGGCCGAGGAGCTGTCGCGGCAGGCGTCGGCCGAGGCCACCGTGCGCTGGACGCGGGACGGGCAGCCCTTCGAGGAGGCGACGGCCGAACCCACCCGGTTCGTCCGCCGGCTGTTCGAGGAGCACGGCGAGGCGATCGGCGGGCTGGAGGTGCGCCGGGCGAGCCTGGAGGACACCTACCTGACGATGGTGCGGGAGCTGGAGGCGGGGAAGATCCCCGAGGAACGAGCGGTGCACGCTTTCGGGGAGGAGGCGCGATGAGTCCGGTGTGGTACGCGGCGGTGGTAGGGGTGCGGCGCGGCTGGACGGAACTTCGGCAGACCTTCACCACCGGCCAGGACGTTGTCGGTTACGCGCTGTGGACGGTTCTGCTCGTCGTGCCGCTGCTCCTGGTCGGGGACGACCCGCTGAAGGGCGCCGGCATCTCGGCCGGCGCGTTCATGCTGCCGAGCGTGCTGGGGATGACGCTCGCGTTCACCGGGACGATGACCACGGCGCAGCTGCTGGCGGCCGAGCGCGAGGACGGCACCCTGCTGCGGGCCAAAGCCGTGCCTCACGGCATGGTCGGTCACCTGGTCGGCAAGATCGTCATGGTCTCGGGGACGGCTCTCGTCTCCATGGCGCTCCCCTTCGCCGTTGGCGTGTTCCTGGTGGACGGGGTCGCCCGGCAGGGCGGCGGAGCGCTGCCGACGCTGGTGTGGGTGGTGCCGCTGGGTCTCCTGGCGACCCTGCCGGTGGGCGCCGTCATCGGCTCGCTCGTCGACAGTCCGCGCACCGTCGGGTTGCTGATGCTCCCGGTGATGGGACTCGTGGTGGTCTCCGGCATCTACTTCCCTCTGTCGAAGCTGCCCGAGTGGCTGCAGATCGTCGGGCAGGTCTTCCCCGTGTACTGGCTCGGCCTCGGGCTCCGCTCGGCGCTGCTGCCGGCCGATGCGGTCGCCGCCGAGATCGGCGCGTCCTGGCGGCACCTGGAGACGGCGGGCGTACTGGGCGCCTGGGCGGTCGCCGGACTGCTCCTGGCGCCACCCGTCCTGCGCAGGATGGCCCGCCGCGAGTCCGGAGCCGCGATGGCGGAACGGCACCGGAAAGCGATGCAGCGGGTCGGCTAGCGACGTGCCGGGGAGGTAGGCCCGGTTCCTGGTCGGGCCGTGTCGGACGCGGGGCGCCCGCCCCAGCGGGCGCCCTTCTCCGTGCCGGTGCGGGCGCGTCCCCCGCGCTGGGCGGCGCGCGCGTCGGGGTGGCGGGCGTTCGCGTTGCGCCGGCGCGGGCAGCGACGCGGGACCCGGGTCCGCGCCGTGTGGTTCGGATGGTCGGAGTCGGCCGGGGTGAGCTGCCGCAGGGGGCCGAAGTACGCCCCGACGGGGTTGGCCCGGGACGCGTGGGGCGGGCTCGGCATCGCGTTCGGGGCCTGGGGACTCCCTCCGTGCCCCGGTGCGTTGGAACGCCGTCCCGTTGCACGGCAGCGGGCGCCGAAGGATTCCCGGCCGGCCCGGATGACGAGTCCGTGCACGCGGCGCGGGTGGGCGGCGGGTTCACGGGTCGACCGGCGCGTGAAGGACTGGCCGGGGTCGGTGGAGCGGGTGGCGGCCGTCCGGGTGCCGGAGTCCTCGTCTCCGGTGCCGGGTCGGCGGGGGCGGCCGCCCGCCCGGTGAGGGTCCGGACGGGCCGGGCCGATCTCGACGAAACGGTGGACCGCATCCCGCACGGTGCCCCCGTCGGCCTGGGCCGGCCGGACGGCCGCCGGGACGCGGTTGCCACCGTCGCCCACCGGTAGCGCGCCGGGCCGCCACCGCCCCGACGCACGATGCGCTGGAGCCTTTGCCCTTCCCGGTCGGTCAGTCCGCGTACCCGTACAGGTTCGGGCACCGCGCCTCCGGCGGTCGGAACGGACGCTCGCCGCCACCCAGCCGTTCCGCCCGCCGGCCCGGCGAACCCGTGCGGTCACAGCACCGGGGAGCTGTCCGGGGCCGGCGCCGTCAGCCGATGCCGAACGCACCGCCGGGCGGCTCGGGGGAGGGCACCGCGTCCGCGTCCCGCACCACCGCCGCGCCGCCGGTGAGCCGCGCCAGGGCCGGCCCGTGCTCCACCCGCGCGGGGAACGCGTCGGCGGCCGCCCGGCGGGCCAGCCGGACCGTGTCGACCGGCGCGTGCGAGGCGACCAGGACCACGTTGCCGAAGCGCCGCCCCCGCAGCACCGCCGGCTCGGCGATCAGCGCCAGTTCCCCGAACACGGCCGCGAGGGTGGCCAGCTGCGAGCGGAGGAACCGGAGCGGCGCGCCGTCCGCCAGGTTCGCCGCGTAACACCCGTCCGGCCGCAGGACCCGCTCCACCTCGCGCGCGTACTCGACGGACGTCAGGTGCGCCGGCACCCGCGAACCGCCGAACACGTCCCCCACCACCAGGTCCGCCGACCGCGCGGGCGCCGCCTCCAGCCACGCCCGCGCATCCGCGCGGTGCACGGTGATCCCCGAACCCGCCGGTAGGGGCAGGTGCTCCGCGACCAGCGCGAGCAGCCCCCGGTCCGCCTCCACAACCTCCTGCCGGGAGCCGGGCCGGGTCGCCGCGACGTACCGGGGCAGGGTCAGCGCGCCGCCCCCCAGGTGGACCGCGTCGAGCGGGGCGCCCCCGCCGCCGGCGGCGTCCACGACGAGGGCGAGGCGCCGGGCGTACTCGAACTCCAGGTGCGTCGGGTCGTCGAGGTCGACGTACGACTGCGGCGCGCCGTCGACGGTCAGCAGCCAGGCCCGCTCCCGGTCGATGTCCGGCAGGAGCCTGGCGGTGCCGCCGTCGACGGCGCGGAGTACGGGTACGGGCTCGTTCACCGCCCCATCCTCCCAGCCGCGCCGCGCGTCAGAGCAGCTCGCCCACGGTGCCCGCGCCGACCGTGCGGCCGCCCTCGCGGATCGCGAAGCCGAGGCCCGGCTCCAGCGGCACGGCGCGCCCCAGCTCGACGGTCATGGTGACCGTCTCCCCGGGGCGGGCGACGGCCGCCCCGCCCAGGTCGACCTCGCCGACCACGTCCGCGGTGCGGATGTGGAACTGCGGGCGGTACCCGGTCGCCACGGGGGTCGACCGGCCGCCCTCGCGGGCCGACAGGACGTGCACCCGCGCCGTGAAGCGCCGCCCGGGCACGACGCTGCCCGGCTCGGCCGCCACGTGGCCGCGGCGGACCGCGGCGCGCGGCACCCCGCGCAGGAGCAGCGCGACGTTGTCGCCGGCCTGCGCGAACTCCATCGGCCTGCCGAACGTCTCCACGCCGGTGACGACGGTCTCCACCCCGGCGCCGAGCACCTCCACGCGGTCGCCGACCCGCACGGTGCCGCGCTCGACGGCCCCGGTGACGACCGTGCCCCGCCCGGCGACGGTGAGGACGTTCTCGACGGGCATCAGGAACGGCGCCTCCACGTACCGCACCGGCGTCGGCACGTACGTGTCGACCGCGTCGAGCAGCGCCTCGATCGAGGCCGTCCAGCGCGGGTCGCCCTCCAGCGCCCTCAGCCCGGAGACCCGCACGACCGGGACGGAGTCGCCGCCGTAGCCGTGCGCGGTGAGCAGTTCGCGCACCTCCAGTTCGACGAGGTCGGTGAGCTCGTCGTCGCCCGCGTCGGCCTTGTTGAGGGCGACGACGACGTGGTCGACGCCGACCTGGCGGGCGAGCAGGAGGTGCTCGGCGGTCTGCGGCATGACGCCGTCGAGAGCGGAGACGACGAGGACGGCCCCGTCGAGCTGGGCCGCGCCGGTCACCATGTTCTTGACGTAGTCGGCGTGGCCGGGCATGTCGACGTGGGCGTAGTGGCGGGTGTCGGTCTCGTACTCGACGTGCGCGAGGTTGATCGTGATGCCGCGCCGCGCCTCCTCGGGCGCCCGGTCGATCCGGTCGGACGCGACGTAGGAGGTGCCGCTGCCGGAGCGCTCGCTGAGGACCTTGGTGATGGCCGCGGTGAGAGTGGTCTTGCCGTGGTCGACGTGGCCCATGGTGCCGATGTTGAGGTGCGGTTTGGTGCGCACGTAAGCCGTCCTGGACATGACGGGGCGGTTCCTCTCCGGAACTCGAAGCGTGTGGCTGGGGACCCCTCGGCCGTGCCGACCCTCCCCCCTGCGGGGCCCGCCGGACGATCCGGGGAGGGTCAGCTTCGGGCGCCGTCCAGGACGAGGGCGGCAGCCTTCGGCGCGTCCGCGACCGCGGACGACGCTGCGAGGAAGGCGTACCGGAACATGCGGACGATCCTGCCCCGGCGGACCGCGCGCGTCGAGCGGTTTTCCGCGGCTCCGGCGCGTGCCGGGGCGCAGGCGGGGTGCGGCGCCGGTCACGGCGGGGGCGCGGCGGCGTCGGTTAGGCTCCCCGGGTGCCCGAGCCCGCCCCCCGGCCCCAGGCCGGTTCCGCCCCGCGCTTCCCCCGCCTCCTCCTCTCGCCCCGGTCGCGGCTGTCGCTGCTGGTCTGCCTGCTCGCGGGCGCCGGGGCGGCGGTCGTGGCGTACGAGCCGCACCGGCTCCTCACGGACGGGGGCTGGCCGCCGCAGGCGGGCGGCGCGGGCGCCGTCGTGCTGTTCGGGATCGCGTACGGGCTGTGCACCGCCGCGTTCGTGCCGCGTCCCGTGCTGAACCTGGCGTCGGGCGCGCTCTTCGGCGCGCAGGCGGGGCTCGCCGCGGCCGTCGCCGGGACCGTCCTCGGTGCGGGCGTCGCGTTCGCGCTCGGCCGCGCCCTGGGCCGGGACGCGCTGCGCCCGCTGCTGCGGGGTCGCTGGGCGGAGGCGGCCGACGGGCAGTTCGGCCGGCACGGGTTCCGGTCGACGCTGGCGATCCGGCTGTTCCCCGGGGTGCCGTTCGCCGCGGCCAACTACGGCGCGGCGATCTCGCGCGTGGGGTACGCGCCGTTCCTGCTGGGCACGGCGCTGGGCTGCGTGCCGAACACGGCGGCGTACGTGGTCGCCGGGAGCCGGGCCGCGGCACCGGACTCCCCGGCCTTCCTCCTGTCGGCCGGGTTCATCGCGCTCAGCGTGGCCGCCGGGGCGTTCACCGCCTGGCGCAAGCGGCACCGACTGCGGCCGGCGGCCACGTCCTGACGCCGCTTCAGGTCGCGGGGAGATCACCACACGTTCACCGTGAAGCGGTACGCTGCACCGACTCCACCGACGGCACACGCACATTCCGGGACGGCCCTGGCCCCATGAATTGGTTCGAATCGCTCATCCTCGGACTCGTCCAGGGGCTGACGGAGTTCCTTCCGATCTCCTCCAGCGCCCACCTGCGCCTCACCGCCGCGTTCGCGGGCTGGCAGGACCCGGGGGCCGCCTTCACGGCGATCACGCAGATCGGTACCGAGGCGGCGGTCCTGATCTACTTCCGCAAGGACATCGGCCGCATCGTGTCGGCCTGGTTCCGGTCGCTGACGGACAGGTCCATGCGCTCCGACCACGACGCCCGGACGGGCTGGCTGGTGATCGTCGGGTCGATACCGATCGGCGTGCTGGGGGTGACCCTGAAGGACCACATCGAGGGCCCGTTCCGCGACCTGCGGCTGATCGCCACGACCCTGATCGTGCTCGGCGTCGTGCTGGGCGTGGCCGACCGGATGGCGGCGCGCGCGCAGGAGGGCGGCCGCCACCGGGCGGCGCAGGAGCGCAAGACGCTGCGGGACCTGGGCGTCAGGGACGGTCTGGTCTTCGGCCTGTGCCAGGCGATGGCGCTGGTCCCGGGCGTCTCCCGGTCGGGTGCGACCATCAGCGGCGGCCTGCTGATGAACTACACGCGTGAGGCGGCCGCCCGCTACTCCTTCCTGCTGGCCATCCCCGCCGTACTGGCCTCGGGCGTGTTCGAGCTGAAGGCCGTGGGCGAGGGCCACGTGTCGTGGGGACCGACCGTCTTCGCGACGGTCATCGCGTTCGGCGTGGGCTACGCGGTCATCGCGTGGTTCATGAAGTTCATCACGACCAAGAGCTTCATGCCCTTCGTGATCTACCGGATAGTCCTCGGCATCCTGCTCCTCGTGCTGGTCAGCATGGGTGTGCTGAGCCCGCACGCGGGCGAGTCCGGTGGCTGAACCAGGGCTGCGCAGGTAGCGCTATCCAGCATTTCCTCGTGCCTGACTGCAGCACCACGCCATTATTACCTCCCACTCGTCTCCCACCGGGGAGGCCGGGATACGCCCCACTAGGACGTGTGCGTCGGCAAAGTAGGGGATGACGCGGAAGGGCCCGCACGGACGTGCGGGCCCTTCCGCGCAGAGGGTGGAGCGGGTCAGCTGAGGTTCATGTCCGGCCTGTGCCGGACCTTCGCCACGAGGAAGCGCAGCCGCTCATCCACCGTGTCCCAGGCATCGCCGGTGAGGTCGGCCGGCTGTAGGGCCAGGCATCCGCGTCCAGGGCGATCCGGGTGAGCTCCGAGCTGTCAACCAGGTCCCGAGCGAGCCGGTCGAGGGCGCGGGCGGCCCGCACGTGGCAGGCCGCGTCCAGCACCAGTTGACGCTCCGCACGGCTCGGCGGAACCCGGGAACCAGCCGCGGCACCGCCGTACGCCAGGGCACCACTTGCGGGGCCCCCTGACCTGTGAGGACAAGGACGGGGGCTTCCACTGCGACCTCGCCAACATCGCAAGCCTGGTGTCGGCCGACCTCGACCCGGCGCTCAGGCTGACGTGCACCACTCCTCCGAAGCAGCTCGTCCATGGGCCACGTCGTCCAGATCCACACCGAGATGATCACCGGCCTCCGGCTCGTCGGACCCACACGGGCCGAGTGAGAGGTCCGGTCGCTCGACTATGCTGACACCAGCGTTGCGCCCGTGTCCGCGATCCGGGATGAGGGCCCCTGACCTCTTCGAGGCGCCTGGAGGAAGCCGTGACCGCCGAACTCCCCGACTGGATGATCCCGCCCAGGATCAGCGGCTGGGAAGCCGATGACCTCGACCGTCTCGCCCAGGCACCGCGGCACACCGAACTCATCGACGGAGCCCTGATCTTCATGATGTCGCCGCAGCGGTCCTGGCACGCCCGGCTGGTGGAGAACCTGACCTTCGCCCTGCGCCAGGCCGCCCCCGTCGGGTTCGACGCCGAGCGTGAGATGACCGTCAGGCTCGACAAGAAGAGCCGCCCCGAGCCGGACATCCTGGTCACGACCGCCCCGTACGACCCCGACCGGACGTGGTACGCGCCCGAGGATGTCGCCCTGGTCATCGAGGTCGTCTCGGAGGAGTCGGCGGACCGCGACCGTTCCCTGAAGCCCTTCAAGTACGCACAGGCCAGGATCCCCCACTTCTGGCGCGTCGAGGACGAGACCGGCGCCCCCACCGTCCACACCTACGAACTCGACACCATGACCAGCACCTACGTGGCCACCGGCATCCACCGCAACCGGTTGAAGGTCTCTGTCCCCATCCCCCTCGACATCGACCTCGACAGCCTCGTGCCCTGACCGCCCCTCCCGGACGTCGGGCCACGGCTTCGCGAGCTGGAAGCGTAAGCCGCCTCACGCCCCCGCGAGGGCGAAAGTGAACGGTTCACGGGGCTCGTACCGGCCGGTGACGTCGCGAGCATGCCGGCACTCGACGACCGCCGAGTCTCCCGTGGCGTGGTCAAGCGCCAGGTGCACCGTGCTCCACGTGCCCGCGTGGGCGTCCCCCTGTGGGCGCACCTGGAAGAGTTCGGCCTCCAGCGCGTCGACCGCCTCGGCGACGGTGGGGAAGCGGTCCAGGAGGTACTGCGTCCACAGTGCGGCGCTCACGGCCGGCAGGCGCGGGTCGCGCTCCCCATAGTCCGGTTCGGCCAGCCACGGCAGATGCGCGCCAAGACCCGCCTCGTTGATCCCGTCCGTGGTGGCGGAGTCGTACGCGATGGCCACCGCCCTGCCGTAACGCGCTCCACCGCAGCGGCAGCGGGTCGTCCGCTCCCATGCCCGCCCGCTCCGCCCCGCGGGATAGCACCCACAGGTTGGTGTCCAGGCTCTGCTTCCAGCCCATGTTCCGGCCCACGAAGACCGGCTGCCTGCCACAGCACACACGCGCACACATGAGCCTCACGCTGGAGCAGCCGGTCGGGACGCGCGTGTCGGACCGCCAGGGGGACTCAGGCGCCCTGGACGACTCTCCGCCCGGCTGCAGGTCAGCACCGACCACGACAGCCCTGTGGGCTGTCGTGGTCGGTCAGCTCTTCGGCGGTATTCGGACGCGGAGCCAGGCGGGAAGTCATCGAGCGGGCGGAATGATCACACCGCCGCCCGCGTCCCGTTCCCCTCGTACCCGCGGGAGTCACCCCATGCCCACCGGCGCCCGGGTGGTGTCCCGCCCCTTCGACCACAGTGACGCGCGATCCGCGGCTGAGCCGGGCCGCGATCGTCGGCCGGGACCATCCGAGGATGGCACCGGAACCGATCGTGTCACCAGAGGCGGTCAATGTGGCGGACACGCCTGTCGGTGCTGCTACCCCATCTGACGATCTGCGAACTGCTCGCCGTACCGGCGGAGGACCGCGAGGACCTGCGCGCGTGCACGATGCGGCTGCTGCCACCGCACCCGGTTCTGGGATCTGCGTCTGTCCGGAAGAGGTGCGCTGGGACACCGAGACCATCCGCCGCTTCCCCCTCCGCCTTCCGGTGACCTGGTAACGCCGCCCGCGCACCCCCCGAAGAGAGGGTTCGCGGACCGTCCGGCGGAGCCGGCCGACGGCCCGTCGGCCGGCCGCGGGACACGTGGTGGCATGACGCTGTGGCACCCGTATGCCCCGACGCACCAGGCCGAGGCCACGTACCTGGCGTCCGTGATCACCGCGAGGGTCGGCGCCGCTCCGGTCGTGGTGGATCTGACCACGGGACCATACGAGCGCGAGGAGTTCTCCGTGGTCAAGGTCTGCGCACCGCACCTGCGCTACAGCTCCCGCCACACCATTCCCCGTCCGCGCCTGGAGGCATCCGCATGACCGTCCGCGTCTTCGCCGGCCCCACCATCGGCGCCGACCGCATCCGCGAACTCGTGCCCGACGCGGTCCCGCACCCGCCGGTCAAGCACGGCGATCTGCTCCGTCTCGCGCTCCGTCCCGGCGACGTCGCGCTGATCACCGACGGCGTATGGCACCAGAGCGCCCCCACCCGGCACAAGGAGATCCTCGCCGTCCTGGCCGACGGCGTCACCGTCGTCGGAGCCCTCCGGACCGCCGAGCTCGCCCCGTACGGGATGGTCGGCGTGGGCAGGATCTTCGAGGACTTCGGCGCCGGCCGCCTGGACGCGGATGACGAGGTCGCCAGCGCCGGAACGAACCTTCTGGCTCACGCTCGAAGAGATCGAGGTCTTGCCCCAGCGCGAGGCACTGCTGCGCATCGTGGTCCGCTCGGCCCGCCTCGACGGCGCGTGGGACGTGTGGCCGGCCAGCCTGGCGGAGGCCGAGACACTGCTCGACACATCTGTCCAGACGGGCGAGGAGGTGGCCGCCGCGTACCGGATCGACACGGCAGTCGCGGCCGACAACCCCCAGCACACCACCGCGCACCTGGACCCCGAGCGCCTCGCACAGCACCTCCTCACCACCTGGGGCCTTGACCACCGCGCGGACGTGGCAACCCGGGACGCCGCCGCCCGGGACCGCGCGTTCCGCGACTTCGCCGGAGCCGTCGAGGTCGATCGTGCGTTCTATTGATCAGAAACTTATGGGGTTCTCGTCGAGGACGTAGCGGACGTGCGGGCCGCCGAAGTAGCCGCGGACGATGTGCGGCTGACGCTGGCGTCTGCGGAAGAAGCGGCGGGTCTCCGCGGCGAGTTCGGCCTGGTTCCGTGCTCGGTGCTGTTTGGGCGGGCTGTGTTTGAGGTCGGCGTTGACCAGCTCGTCGGGGTTCAGCTCGGGCGAGTAGGCGGGGAGGAAGTGCAGCTCGACGTCGTCGGGGTGGGCGGCGAGCCAGTCGCGGACCTTCTTCGAACGGTGGACGGAGTGCCCGTCGACCACGAGATGGACCTTGCGGTCGAAGTGGCCGGCCAGCCGGTGAAGGAAGCGGCACATCACCTCGGCGGTGAAGCTCTCGGTGAAGACCATGAAGTGCGTCCGGCCCTTGGTGCTGATCGCCGACATCGCGTTCACCGAGAACCGGTTCCCGCTCCGCCGCACCACGGGTGTCCTGCCCTTCTCGCCCCAGGTGCGGCCGGTGACCTGGTCGGAGCGGATACCGACCTGGTCGGCGAACAGGATCTCGCCGCCGTCCCTCTTCGCCTTCGCCCGGATCGCCGGCCATGCCTCCTCGTGCCAGCGGCGCACGGACTCCAGGTCCTGTTCCACCGCCCGCTTGTCCGGACGCTGGAAGGACAGCCCCCACCGCCTCAGATACTTGCCCACCCCGGGATCGGTCAGCCGCACCCGGTACAGCTTCGCGATCAGCTCGCCGACCAGCCGCCGCGTCCACAACTGCCCGCTCAGGCCGACATCGCAGGGTCGACGGTCCAGCACCGCCTGCCGCACGGCGGCCTGCTCGGCCTCCCCGAGCACCTGGTGCACCCCGACCGGCTTGCCCCGCGGCCGCATGACCAGCGCCTCCCGCCCGCCGGCCTGCCACTTCACCCACCAGCCGTCCACCGCCTTCAGCGACACCCCGAACACCGCCGCCACATCCTCACGGCCCCGCCCCGCCACCAACGCAGCCACCGCCCGCAGCCGCAGGGCCTCCTGCGCCGACGGCGACAGACGCCGCGCGTCCCCCACCAGATCACTCACACCCCACCAACGACCCAGAACCCAAACCGTTTCGGATCAATACCGGATAGCTCTCGGACCGGTGCTGTTCGCCCTGATCTGGCTGGGTGTCCTCAGCCCCGACGCGGGCCGGCCGACGTACTGACGCCACCGTGGGACGCGTCACGATGCGTGGCGGGTCACAGCGGATCGTCCGATGTGCGCATTAGTCTGGTCGCATGTCCAAGCCCGCGTCCGACCCCTTCGACCCCGCCGTGCCCGTCCCCGACGCCGACGCCCTCAACCGGGCCATCCGCGAACTGTGGGCGCGCGCGGACGGACGCCTGTCGGCGGACGAGCAGCGGATCTACCAGGCCCTCGTCCTGAAATGGGCCGCCGCGCAGCGGGGCGACGTCGGCACCGCCGCCTGACAGTGAGGATGTACGTGAGTGTTCCCCGACGGGGTCTGATCCACCGCCTGACTGACTCAGGGTCCTCAACGGGATCTGTCGGCTCTGTCCGGGGGACGTTCGCCTGCATCCGTCGGGCCGGGGGACGTGACTTCACAAGAGCCTGGCCGGAGGCCCCATCACTGTCTTGTCCGCCCTCCGGGCCGACGGGTGCCATCCCACCCGGTCGAATGGACAGGACGGCACATCCAACGACGGCACAGCACCAGGTCGAGGTCACCGGCGGCGTCGACACCCACAAGGACACCCACACCGCGGCCGCGATCGACTCGGCGGGCCGGGTCCTGGGCTCGGCCCAGTTCCCCGCCTCCGCGTTCGGCTACCGCAAGCTCCTGGCCTGGCTGAGGTCCTTCGGGACCCTGCTGATGGTCGGGGTCGAGGGCACCGGCGCCTACAACGCGGGCCTGGCCCGCTACCTGCGCGACCATGAGGTGACGGTTGTGGAGATCGACCGTCCGGACCGCAAGACGCGCCGCTGGCAGGGCAAGCCCGACCCGGTCGACGCCGAGGCCGCGGCCCGGGCCGCGCTCGCCGGACGCCGCACCGGAACACCGAAGTTCCGTGACGGCCGGGTCGAGGCCCTACGGGCCCTGCGGGTCGCCCGCCGCAGCGCGGTCCGGCAGCGGTCCGACGTCACACGGCAGATCAAAAACCTGATCGTCACCGCGCCGGAAGGCGTCCGCACCATGCTGCGGCACCTGAAGGACAAGGACCTGCTGACCGTCTGCGCGGGCTTCCGCCCGAGCCTGGAACAGACCGGCGACCCAGCCACCGCCACGAAGATCGCCCTTCGCTCGCCCGCCGCCACCGCGACCTGGGCCAGGAGACCGACGAGCTGGACGAGCTGATAGCCCCGCTCACCCAGGAGATCAACCCTGCCCTGACCGAGCTGAACGGCGTCGGCCCGGACGTCGCCGGCCAGCTGCTGGTCACCGCGGGCGACAACCCCGACCGGCTCCGCTCGGAAGCGGCGTTCGCCATGCTCTGCGGCGTCGCCCCGCTGCCCGCGTCATCCGGTCGGACCCACCGCCACCGGCTCAACCGGGGTGGTGACCGGGCCGCGAACGCGGCCCTCCACCGGATCGTGCTCTGCCGCCTGCGCTGGGACCAGCGCACCAAGCAGTACATGGAGCGACGCACCACACAGGGCCTGTCGAAGAAGGAGATCATCCGCTGCCTCAAACGGTTCGTCGCCCGCGAGATCTACCACGTCCTGACCACCACCAACGCCACCACAGCGCCCCCGAGTCACCTCGCAACCGCTGCTTGACATCCATAAGAGCATCGCCCGCCGCCCGGCCGCACCCGCCCCGTACCGGCCCGGCCCCTCGCCGGGGGAGAGCCGCACCCCGGGGGCGGCCACCGGCACCCGGGGTCCGCTGACCCGGCTCCGCGCCGGAAGACCGCTGCCCCGGCTCCGCGCCCCACGGGCCCGGCCCGCCCCGAGCGCCTCCCCCGCCGCGTGCGGGGGCGGGTGCTCGGGGCGGCCTGCTCCCGGCCGGTTCCCCCGCCCCGTCCGCGAAGGCCCTCCCGGCCCCTGACGCGTCCGCGAGCGCACCCCGCCGCGCCGGGACCCGGCGGCCCTGCCCGTGCGGGGCGGCCACGGCCCCCTGTCCGCGCAGCGGCCCCTCCGCCACACTGGAGTCCCGGAGCCCCGGGTGAGGAGGCGCGGATGCGGTTGCCGACCGAGCAGGGCGCGGTGGCCGGGCGGCCCCGGTCGCCGCGGTGGCGACGCGGCGCGGCCGCCGTCCTGGCGGGTGCTCCGCCCGCCCTGACGTTCCCGGCACCGTCCCTGTGGTGGCTGGCGTACGTGGCGCTGGTGCCGTGGCTGCTGCTGCTCCGCACCGCGCCGACCGGCCGGCGCGCGGCGCTCGACGGGTGGCTGGGCGGGACCGGGTTCGTCCTGGCCGTGCACCACTGGCTGGCGCCGAGCCTGCACGTCTTCCTCCTGGTGCTGGCCGCGTTCCTGGGGGCGCTGTGGGCGCCGTGGGGGTGGCTGGTGCGGTGGGCGCTGCGGGGGGCCACGGCGTCGCTCGGGCGGGCGGCCACCGCGTGCGCGGTGGTGCCGTCGGGGTGGCTGGTGGTCGAGGCCGTCCGGTCGTGGGAGGGCCTGGGCGGTCCGTGGGGGCTGCTGGGCGCCAGCCAGTGGCAGGTCGCGCCCGCGCTGCGGATGGCGGCGCTGGGCGGGGTGTGGCTGGTGACACTCCTGGTGGTGGCGGTCAACACCGCGGTGGCGCTGCTCGCGGCGGTCCCCCGGGCGCGTACGGCCGCGGCCGCGGTACTCGCGCTGTGCGCTTCCGCCACGGCGTCGGTGTGGACGTGGTGGGCGCCGCCGGAGCCGGTGGGCGCGGTACGGGTCGCGGTCGTCCAGCCGGGGGTGGTCGGCGGGCCGGAGGCCCGGTTCTCCCGCGGCGAGGAGCTGACGCGTCCGCTGGCGGGGCGGGGCGTGCGCCTCGTGGTGTGGGGCGAGAGCAGCGTCGGCGCCGACCTGGCGGCCAGGCCGGACCTCGCCGACCGGCTGGCGGAGCTGTCGCGGCGCGTCGGCGCCGAGGTCCTGGTGAACGTCGACGCGCGCCGCTCGGACCTGCCGGGCATCTACAAGAGCAGCGTCCTGGTGGGCCCCGGCGGCCCGACCGGGGACCGGTACGACAAGATGCGGCTGGTGCCGTTCGGCGAGTACGTGCCGGCGCGGTCCGTACTGGGGTGGGCGACGTCGGTGGGCCGGGCCGCGGACGAGGACCGGCGGCGCGGAACCGGGCCGGTCGTGATGGCGGTCGGGGGCGGCGGGGGGCGGCCGCTTCGGGTGGGTCCGCTGGTGTGCTTCGAGTCGGCCTTCCCCGACATGAGTCGCCGCCTGGCGCGCGAGGGCGCGCAGGTGCTGGTCGCCCAGTCGGCGACGTCGACGTTCCAGGACAGCTGGGCGCCCGGGCAGCACGCGTCGCTGGCGGCGCTGCGCGCGGCCGAGACCGGACGGCCGGTGGTGCACGCGACGCTGACCGGCGTGAGCGCCGTGCACGGGCCGGACGGCGCCCGGATCGGGGCCCCGCTCGACACGGACCGCGCCGCCGCCGCCGTCTACGACGTGCCGCTCGCCGGCACGGCGGTGACGCCGTACGTGCGGTTCGGGGACTGGCCCCTGTGGGCGTCGCTCGCCGTCCTCGCGGGCGCGGCGGGCGCCGGGGTGCGGACGGCCGGATCGCCGCCCGTCGCCGTGGGCACCGCGCGTCCCGTCCGCACGGTGCGCGGGCCGGTGGGACGCCGCGGACGCTGAGCGCGTCCTCTCCGCCCGCACGGCACCGTGGAGGGCCGCGCTCCCGCACGCGGGCCGTCCCCGGCGACCGGCCGTCCCCGCGGGTCGCCGGCGACCGGATCGACGGGCCGGCGTCCCCTGCCCCGGGGATCCGGGGCCGCCTCCGGAACCCGGGGTCCCCGGGCGGGGCCGCCCGCCCCGCAGCATCCGTGTGGCGCGCGTCACCCGTGCGTGCGGTAACCGCCGGTACGGGCGGTATCCGGGACGCCCCGGGCGGCACAGTGGGCCGGTGCGAGAAAGAGCGAGAGGCAGGCTGGGCGGGAGCGGCGGGGCGCTGTGCGTCCTGGTGGGCGTGGTGGCGGCGGCGCTGACGGGCTGCGTGTCGGTGGCGCCCGGCCCCGGGCCGGTGAGACCCCCGGCGACGTCGGCGGAGTCGCCGCGGAAGCCGGAACCGCTGGTGGTCGAGGGGCGGCCTCGCGAGGCGCTGGAGAGCGCCACCCCCGCGTCGGCGCCGGCATCCCGCCCGACGCCGACGCGGGAGCGGGCGGACGTGCCCCGTGAGAAGGGCGCCGAGGCGCCGCCGCGGGCGCGCGCCACGGTACGCCCGCCGAGGCCGGCGCCGGCGCGGGTGCCGGTCGCGGTGCGGACGGCGGGCGCCGTGCCGGACGTGTGCGGGCTGGTGGAGCGGCACGGCGCGTGGCGCCTGGGCGGCGCGGGGAGCCGTACGTGCCGGGAGGCGACACGCCGCTGACGCGGGGCACGCCGGTGTCGGCGCGATTCAGGCGCCGCCGGTGCGCAGGCGGCGGTCGAGCCGGTCGATGGCGGCCCGGACACCCGCGCCGTACCCGTCGTCGGCGAGGACGGCGGAGGCGGCGCGGGCCCGGTCGAGGTGTACGCGCGCGTCGTCGGGGCGGCGCAGCCCCAGGTAGTCGGCGGCGAGGCTCAGGTGGAGCGACGGGTACAGGGCGCGCAGGGCGGCGGCCGTGTCGTGGCGGGCGGGCCGCTCCCCGTCGAGCGTCTCGGCGGCGGTCAGCGCGCGCAGGTCCCAGGCGAGCTCGGCGTCGGGGTCGTCCTGGGCGTCCGCCATGTAGTGGGCCAGGGTGCACCGGTGCAGGGGGTCGCCGTCGGCCCCGATCCGCTCCCACAGGGCGTGGAACCGGTTGCGGGCCTCCTCGCGGTCTCCCCCGTGCAGCAGCATCGTCGCCTGGCCGATGCCGGTCATCACCGCGTCGTCCGCGGCGCCGGTCCCGACCGCGTCGTCGTCCGCCATGGGCCGGCCTCCCTCCTGGTCGTCTCCCGACGCTAACCGCCGGGGCGGCGGATCCGGGGCAGACGCAGCCGACACGGCGCACGGGTCCGCCCGGTCCTCCTCCCGCCGGGTGACGGGCCGTCCGCGGTCGCGCCGCCCCGGCGCGGCCGCGGACGGCCCGTCGCTCAGCCGAGGTCGGGGATGCGCCAGTCGATCGGCTCGTGGCCCTGCGCGGCGACGGCCTCGTTGATCCGCGTGAAGGGGCGGGAGCCGAAGAACTTCCTCGCGGAGAGCGGCGACGGGTGGGCGCCCTTCACCACGGCGTGCCGCGACTCGTCGATGAGCGGCAGCTTCTTCTGCGCGTAGTTGCCCCACAGGACGAACACGGCCGGGTCGGGACGGGAGGCGACCGCGCCGATGACGGCGTCGGTGAACTTCTCCCAGCCCTTGCCCTTGTGGGAGTTGGCCTCGCCGGCGCGCACGGTGAGCACGGCGTTGAGCAGCAGCACGCCCTGCTCGGCCCACGGCATGAGGTAGCCGTTGTCCGGGACGGGGTGGCCGAGGTCGTCCCGCATCTCCTTGTAGATGTTCCGCAGGGACGGCGGGATCCTGACGCCCGGCCGCACGGAGAAGCACAGGCCGTGCCCCTGGCCCTCGCCGTGGTACGGGTCCTGACCCAGGATGAGGACCTTCACCCTGTCGTAGGGGGGTGGCCTCGAGCGCGGCGAACACCTCGTCCCGCGGCGGGTAGACCGGCCCCTTGGCCCGCTCCTCCTCGACGAACTCGGTGAGCAGCTCGAAGTACGGCTTCTGCAGCTCGTCGCCGAGGACGCCGCGCCAGGACTCGGGCAGCATGGCGGTGTCGGTCACGTCAACAACCTCCGGTGTGGGATCGCCTGTCGGTCACAGAACCTACCTGTGGCCACCGACAGCCGACCCCACCGCCTCCGTCCGGTGCGTCGCCGTCACCAACTGGTCTTGCGGTGCAGTTCCCAGAGCTGCATGACGGTCTGCGGGTCGAGGGCGCGCTCGCCGCCGCCGATCTCCTCGCTGGCCGCGATGTACAGCTTGCCCTGCCACAGGGGCAGCAGGCGGACGTCCTCGACGAGGATCTGCTGGGCCCGCTCGAACTGCTCGGTGACCGCCGCGCGGTCGCTCTTGCGGCGCGACTCGGGCAGCAGCTCCCTGGTGATCTCCGACTGCTCGTACGGCGCGGCGTGGACGTTCTTCTTGCCGACGAAGGGCGCGATGAAGTTGTCCGGGTCGGGGAAGTCGGGGAACCAGCCGCGGCCGAAGACCGGGTACTCGCCCTTCTGGTAGGCCGTCTGGAAGTCCTTCCAGGGCTTGCCGACCAGGGTCACCTCGAACAGCCCGGAGGCTTCCAGCTGCCGTTTGATCTCGGCGAACTCGGCCGCCGTGGAGGAGCCGTACCGGTCGGTGGTGTAGCCGATGGTCAGCTTCACCGGCTCGTCGACGCCGGCCTTGCGCAGGATGCGCTTCGCCTTGGCCACGTCCGGGTCGCCGTAGTGGTCGAAGAACTTGGTGGTGTGCCCGGCGATGCCCTTCGGGACCATCGAGTACAGCGGCTCGGCGGTCCCCTTGTACGCCTTGCCGACGAGGGCGCCGCGGTCGATGACCTGTGCGACGGCCTGGCGGACCGCGGGCTTGCCGGCCTGCGGGTCCTCCGGGTTGAAGACCAGGTAGTGGATGGTCGCGCCGGTCGACTCGACGACCTGGAGTCCCTCGTTCTCGGGCTTCTTCTCGCTCAGCTCGACGACTTCCTCGGCGGTCAGGCCGCGGTAGGTGGCGTCGATCCTCTTCTTCTTCAGCGCGGCGACCAACGCCTCGGAGTCGGCGAAGTAGCGGATGGTGACGGCGGTGTTCTTGCGGTCGGCGAACCCCTTGTACGCGGGGTTGCCCACCAGCTCGGCCTTCACTCCCTCGGTGTACGCGTCGAGCAGGTACGGGCCGGAGCCGACCAGCTCGCCGTCCTCGCGGAGCCTGTCCGCCGGGTAGGAGGCGGGGTCGACGATCGACATGGCGGGCGTGGCGAGGACGAAGGGGAAGGTGGCGTCCGGCTCCTTGAGCCGGAAGACGACCCTCCTGTCACCGTCCGTCTCGATCCTGTCGAGGGATCCGAGGAGGCCGTTGGGCCCGCCCTCCGCGTTGATCGTGCGGATCCGCTCGATCGAGTGCTTGACGGCGCCGGCGTCGACCTCGGTGCCGGAGGAGAACCGCAGCCCTTCGTGCAGGTCGCACTGGAACACCTTGCTGGCGCTGTCGGTGAACCTGCAGTCGGCCGCGTCCGGCTGGGGGGTCGTACTGCCCGTGGGGAAGCTCAACAATGTCTGAAAGACGTTCCGGTACAACTCCCAGGAGCTGTCCCACGCGGCCGCCGGGTCGAGGGTGGTCGGAGAGCTCGTCGTCCCCACGACGATCCTGCTCTCCGTCTCGGCCTCATCGTCCGCGAGGAGACCGCATCCCGCCAGCAGGGATATGGACGCGAGGGCTGCAGTCGCCTGCAGGCTGGTCCGGTTGAACACGTGCACACGCTCCTCGTTCAGCCATGGTCGGCAGACCATACCGCAGCGTCCCGCCGGGCCGGTCGGGAAACCGGCGGGGTGCTCGACGCGTCAGGCGGCTGATCGAGGGCGGCCCCCCTCAGCCGACTCCGGCATTGAGGAAGATACCTCCGTCCACGACCAGCGTCTGCCCGGTCATCCAACCCGACTGGTCCGAGGTGAGGAACGCGGCGGCGCCGCTGATGTCCGAGGGCGTGCCGAGCCTGCCGAGCGGGTAGGCGGCCGCCGCCTCCGCCTCGCGGCCCTCGTAGAGGGCCTGCGCGAACCTGGTCTTCACGACGGCCGGGGCGATCGCGTTGACCCGGACGGCCGGGGCGAACTCGTGGGCGAGCTGCAGCGTGAGGTTGATCATCGCCGCCTTGCTCATCCCGTACGCCCCCACGAACGGGGAGGCGGCGACGCCGGCGATCGACGCGACGTTCACGATCGCGCCGCCGTGCTCCCTCTGCCAGGCCCTCCAGGTCTGCTGGGCGAAGCCGAGCGCCGAGATGACGTTGGTCTCGTAGACCTTGCGGGCCACGTTGAGGTCGAGGTCGGCCATCGGGCCGAAGACGGGGTTGGTCCCGGCGTTGTTGACCAGGTAGTCCACGCGGCCGAAGGCCTCCATGGTCCGCTCGACGGCGACCGCCTGGTGGGCCTCGTCGTGGGCCTTGCCCGCGACGTGGACGGCGCGGTCGGGACCGAGCCGTTCGACGGCCTTCCCGAGCGCCTCCTCGCCCCGCCCGGTGATGCAGACGCGGTCGCCGCGCGCGACGAGCGCCTCGGCGATCCCGTAGCCGATGCCCCGGCTGCCGCCGGTGACCAGGGCGACCCGGCCGGTCGGCTCGGGCAGTTCGCTGTTCTCCACGTCGTCCTCCGTCCGTGCTTCAGTGGAGGGGGTCCACCGGCCACGTACAGGACCTGGCCGGAGACGAAGCCGGCGTCGTCGCCCGTGAGGAAGGCGATCGCGTTCGCGACGTCCTCGGGGCGGCCCACGCGTCCGACGGGGATCTGGGCGGCGGCGGCCGCCTGGAACTCCTCGAAGCCCATCCCCACGCGCTCGGCGGTCCGCGCGGTCATGTCGGTGGCGATGAAGCCGGGCGCCACGGCGTTGGCGGTGACGCCGAACCTGCCGAGCTCCTTGGCGAGGGTCTTGGTGAAGCCCTGGAGGCCGGCCTTGGCGGCGGAGTAGTTGGCCTGGCCGCGGTTGCCGAGGGCGGAGGACGAGGAGAGGCTGACGATCCGCCCGAACCCCGCGTCGACCATGTGCCGCTGGCACGCCCTGGTCATCAGGAACGCGCCCTTGAGGTGGACGTCCATCACCGTGTCCCAGTCGGACTCGGCCATCTTGAACAGCAGGTTGTCACGGAGCACACCCGCGTTGTTGACGAGGACGACGGGGGGTCCGAGCTCGTCGGCGACGCGGGCGACCGCGGCCTCCACCCGGGTGGCGTCGGAGACGTCGCAGCCGACGGCGAGGGCGGTGCCGCCGGCCGCGGTGACGGTGGCGACGGTGTCCCCGCAGGCGGCCTCGTCGAGGTCGAGGACGGCCACGGCGCGCCCCTCGGCCGCGAGCCGCACGGCGGTCGCCGCGCCGATGCCGCGCGCCCCTCCCGTCACGACGGCCACGCGCTGCTGGGTGGTGGGCATGCTGGTTCTCCTCGCCTTCGAGTCCCTGCGAGCCGCTCGTCCCGCTTCCGACGGGCCCTGCCGGGTTCCGGAACATCCCGGAGGACCCCGCCGGATTCCGGCAGGCCGGTGAGCAACCGCTTAGTACCTTCCGCGGGACGAGACGCTAGAAGCCCGCGGCCCCGGTGTCAACGACTCGTGGGCCGGACGCCGGGGCCGCCGCGGGGCGTCAGCGGACGAGCAGGTCCAGCAGCCGTTCGACCTCGGCCTCCGGATCCGCGGTGAGCCCGGTGTGCACGGGCCCGGGCTGGACGACGGTGGAACGGGGCGCGACCAGCCAGCGGAAGCGGCGCCCGGCGTCCTCGCGGCACGCCTGTCCGGCGTCGTCCCCGCCGCGGCAGACGTCCTCCACGGCGCGCAGGGCGGCCCGCACGCCGGCGACGTCGGCCCGCGGGTCGAGCACCGCCAGCTTCCGCTCGTCCAGGTGCGTCCGCGCGGCCACGAAGCCCTCGGCGCGGCAGTAGACCACCACGCCCGCGTTGAAGCACTCGCCGCGGTCGACGCGCGGCACGACGCGCAGCAGGGCGTACTCGAAGACCTTCCGCCCGGTCATTCGCCGCCGTCCTTCCGCTCGCCGGACCCGGCCGCGCCGCTCCCCGCGGCGCGGGGCCGGGGGGCGGGGCGGTCGGTCAGCCAGCCGGGCGCCCGCGAGGCCCTGCGCACGGTCCGCTCCCCCACGGTGATCCGCTCGTGGACCGTCGCGGCCCTCGGGAGCAGCGCCTCGACGTAGGCGCGCCGCACGGCGTCGGGCGTGTCGAAGCCGGGCTCGTCGACCAGCCACTCGTCGGGCACGTCGGCGGCCACCTCGTGCAGCAGCTCCTCGGTGACCCGCGGCGCCAGTTCGGCGGCCGCCGCGGCCACGTCGGGGCCGTACGCGGCCAGGACGTGGTCGGAGGCGTCGTACGGCTTGGCGGCGGACGCCGACGCGCCGGGCCAGTTGTGCTGCCAGATCATGGTGGCGCCGTGGTCGATGAGCCAGGGGTCGCCGTGCCAGACCAGCATGTTGGGGTTGCGCCAGGAGCGGTCGACGTTGTTGATCAGCGCGTCGAACCAGACCACCCGGCCCGCCTCCACCGGGTCCATCTCGTAGGCGAGGGGATCGAAGCCGATGGAGCCCGGCAGGTAGTCCATGCCGAGGTTCAGCCCGCCGCTGGCCTTGAGCAGCTCCTGCACCTCCTGGTCGGGCTCCCCCAGGCCGATGACCGGATCCAGTTGGATGGCGACCAGCTCGGGCACGCGCAGGCCGAGGCGGTGGCCCAGCCGGCCGCAGATCACCTCGGCGACGAGCGTCTTGCGGCCCTGGCCCGCACCGGTGAACTTCATGACGTACGTGCCGAGATCGTCGGCCTCGACGATCCCCGGGAGCGAGCCACCCTCACGCAGGGGCGTGACGTAGCGGGTCACTACGACCTCTTCCAACACTTTCCCAGGCCACCCATCTCTTCAGCCTTATATTCCATGGACGACTTCTCCGGAGCGTAGAGACAGGAATCACGGGTCAACGGCGCTGGGGAGAATCTGGGGAGTTTCGGCTAGCAAGCTGATCCCCCGCGCTCCCCAAGCAGGCCGTCGATGGTGCCGCGTCCCTTGCTGCCGGCCTCCGGCATGAAGTGAGCATAGTAACCGAGAGTGATCGCGGGCGAGGAGTGTCCGAGCCACCGAGCCAGGGTGACGGCCCCTCCCCCGTGAGGGTGGACACGCGGTCATTGATCACGCAGCGAGCGTGAGTTTGGCGGTGCGGTGTCGTCGTTCGTATTCGTTGGGGCTGAGGTGGCCGTTGGCGGAGTGCCGACGGCGGGTGTTGTAGCGGGTCGGCCAGGCGAAGACGGTCCTTCCGCAGGTGGCGCCGCCGCCTTCGCCGCCGTCCCCACCCTCACCGTCGCCGTGGCCGGCGTCCTCGCCGCCATCCTCACCTGACCGCCCTGCGATGCCTGCGCTCGGCGACGATGCCGGGTAGCGCGCCGTGCTGCTCGGCACCGTCACGCGCGGCCTCGCGCAGCTGCACGCCGGCGGGACGAACACCGATGACCTGACGGCGACCATCACGGTCGCCGCGGGCCTGCTCAACCGGCTGGAGGACGTCCAGAACACGGTCGTACGCCAGCACGCCGCCCAGGACGGCTCGTACGGCGTACCGGCAAGCCCCAGGGGCGTCACCCGGACCACCGCGACGCCCGGGCCCGAGCGAGATGGAGCAGGCCACCGGCAGCCGGCTCCCCTGCGGCAGCACTGCCCCAACCGGCCCGCACATCGAAAGGAACCTCCCGAGGACCACCGCCCAGCACGAAGCGCCCACGGCCGCCACGCCGTCGAGCGATCACGCTGCCGCGCGGCTCGCGCGGAAGAGGTGCTGGGCGCGTTCCAGGTCCCGCTCGGTGCGCAGCCGTACCTCCAGGTCTCCTGTGCCGTGGTGGCCGAGCCCCGTCACGTCCCGGGTGAAGCCGGGGACAAGGTCGGCCTTCTTCGGGCCGGCCTTTAGACGAGGAGCTTGGTCTTCTGCGGTGGGCAGACGCAGGGGAAGTTCCGCAGCCGCTGGTAGACCGTGTACGCCTTGCGCTGCACCCGGGTGACGCCCTCCCCCAGGCCCAGCAGCGTCTCGTCGACCGCCGCCGCCAACTCCACCAGCGCCTCACCCCGCCCGCGGACAGCCGGCGCCCCGGCCGCACTCCGTTGCACCCGCTTCGCCCCCGGGTCCTGTCCCATGCCGGAAGCGACGGTCTCAAGGCCGATCAGGCTCGGGCCGAAGAAGCGGTAGCGGACCAGGTCGATGCTGTGGCGGTGCTCGCGCACGGCGTGGACGTCGTAGCGGGTGAAGTCGCCGGCGACGCAGATCATCCTGGGGCACTCCACAGCACCTGGTCCGCGACCGCGCCCCCGAGACGGTCGCGGACCAGGTGCCGGAACTCCGCCTCGTGGTCCATGGGCCACGACAGGTAGAACAGACCCTGGTTGATCACACCGGGGTCGGTCGCGCGCTTGTACTCGACGATCACCGGGGCACCGTTCTCGTCCAGTCCCAGCGAGTCGATCCGCCCGCCGTGGACGGGACCGGTGCTGTACTCGCTCGCCAGGAAGCGGACCTCGAGCAGCGCCTCCATGTTGACCTCGACGAGGCCCTGCAGATCCGCCTCGACATCAGCGATCCGTGACGCGGCCTCCGTCACCCCACCATTCTTCTCGCGGAACAGCCTCAGCCCTGACGCCTTCCCCTCATCGACTCGAAGATCATCAGCATCGAACGGGGCCAAGATTGTTTCCGCGAGGGGCTTCGACCTTGTGAAAGCGAAGCGATAGGAGAAGCTACAGGCCGGACCTCTGGGCTGCGCCAGCGTCCCTCGCTTCCCAGGGATCGACAGGTCCCACACACGTCCCACGGGTTCGCGGGACGGGCATCCGAAAGGCTACGTTTTCCTAGAACAGCCCTTGCAGCTCAGCGGGTAGAGCATGCGCCTTCCAAGCACGCGCTCTACGCGCCAATCACGCGACGAGCGAAAGAACTCTGCGCGCCTGTCCCGCCACGCGTACGAGCAGTGCGCGATGAGTGAGTAGAGCCACCTCCTCGAAGCCGCAACCCCGAAACCCACCTGGTCGCTCGCCCTGTCACCGCAGTCGTTCTCCCTACGGACGCGAGGACGACTCGGTCCTTCATGATGGCGGTGGTGCCTCCGTCGCCCTCCTGCGCCCAGGGGGACGGTCCGCGGTGTCGCGTACCCTGCTCGACCGGGTCGTACTGTTGTCACAGTACAGCCGGTGGTAGTCCCCACTCCCTGGTGAGTAGTGAGGCGTACCGCTCGTGTTGGTCCCCGCGCACGCGGGGGTGATCCCCGGGTACATGTGTCCGTAAGTGTTCAGGGATCGTCGCTCCCCGCGTACGCGGGGCTGAGGAAGTCTCCGGCGGTGTCCTGTCGGGTTGAGGCATGCTGGCCTCCGCGCCAAGCAGAGCCAACCGGGTACATCTATCTGTCTAGTTGACTCGGCAACAGGTGATTCAACGAAAACCGCCCGGGCACGCTCATCGCGCCCTACGCTCTTGCCAAGGCCGCAGTCCGGCCCTCGAATGCTGAGGGCCGGACTCGTCGACGCCTGCTCCGCGGCAACGGAGCAGGTCGAGCCCGGCCCGTCCCTGTCAGCCCGTATCAGCCACAGGAACAAGGTGATTCTAGCAATGCGCGCCTCCATTGACCCTGGTCAGTCGCTTGCGCCTCCCGTCTGGGGCCTGGTCATCGCCATGATCGCCGCCTCGGGTTACCGCCCCTGGGTATGGGTGGCGCTGGTGGTGGCGGGAGCGTTGCTGAGTCGTCGGCACTGATCACGAAGGAAGCCCGGCGGGCGCTTCGAACACTTGGGCGCCCGCCCGGCCACCGGTCTGCGGCTCATTGCCGCGAGATCATCCGACCGCGAGTCACACAGCGCAAACGCCGTATGGGAGGACTCTGGCGTGTTCCCCGCCTCCGAGGATCCGACCCCTCAGAAGACACAGCTCTCTCCCCAACGCCTCTCGGACGCCGCCCGTTCCGCCTGGGCCAAACACGACCGCAAGACCGATGGCTGGCTGCCGCTCTGGCGGCACATGGCCGACAGCGGTGCTGTGGCGGAGAAGCTGTGGGACGAATGGCTGCCCGCGTCCGTCAAGCGCCTCGTGTCGGAGCCCTTCCCCGGAGGGGAGGAGGAAGCCTCGCGGCTCGTGCGCTTCCTGGCGTCCTCTCACGACATCGGCAAGTGCACCCCCGCCTTCGCCTGCCAGGTCGAGCAGTTGGCCGGGCGCATGCGGGATCACGGTCTGGACATGCCCACCGCCAAGGAATACGGCCAGGACAGGAAGCTGGCGCCCCACGGACTGGCGGGTCAGGTGGTGCTCCAGGAATGGCTGGGGGAGCGATTCGGCCTGGGAGCCCGCGTGGCAGGGCAGTTCGCGGTGGTGGCGGGAGGGCACCACGGAGTGCCGCCGGGAAGCCAGGAGATCCATGACCTGCAGCTGCGCCCGCACCTCGTGCGGCACCCTGGACCGAGTGAGGCCCTGTGGCGCCGGACCCAGTACGAGCTGTTGGACTGGTGTGTCGAACTGACCGGTGTGACGGACCTGTGGCCGTCCTGGCGCGGGGTCCGGTTGCCCCAGCCGGCTCAGGTGCTGCTGACGGCCGTGGTGATCCTCGCCGACTGGCTCGCCAGCGCTCCCGAACTGTTCCCGTACGCGCCCGAGTCGTGGCATCCGCTGGGTGCGTCCGGTGAACGGCGCAGGTTGCGGGCCGCCTGGGAGGGCCTGGACCTCCCGGGGCCCTGGAAACCGGAGTTGCCCACCGCATCGCCGCAGGTGCTGTTCTCACAGCGTTTCCCCGAGCTTCAGGGGGCCGCGCCGCGCCCGGTCCAGCAGGAAGCGGTCCGGATGGCGGGCGCCATGGACCCGGCCGGACTGCTCATCATCGAAGCGCCGATGGGAGAGGGAAAGACGGAGGCCGCGCTGGCGGCGGCGGAGGTCCTCGCGGCGCGTTCGGGGGCCGGCGGGGTGCTGCTGGCGCTTCCGACCCGGGCGACCGGGGACGCCATGTTCAGCCGGCTCCTGTCGTGGCTCGACGCACTGCCCGCCGACGGGGCGCCGTCGCGGTCCGTGGTACTGGCGCACGCGAAGGCGGCGCTCAACGAGACCTGGTCCGGTCTGCTGCGTGCGGGAAGCCGGGCCATCGCCGCCGTCGAGCCGGACGGGGACGAGCAGGAGCCCGCGCCGGGTGGGAGAGGACGGAGCGTACCGCGGCATCCCGCCGGGCTCCACGCCCACCAGTGGCTGCGCGGGCGGAAGAAGCAGCTCCTCGCGTCGTTCGCCGTCGGAACCGTGGACCAGGTGTTGTTCGCCGCCCTCAAGAGCCGGCACCTGGCCCTTCGGCACCTGGCGGTCGCGGGCAAGGTGGTGGTGATCGACGAAGTGCACGCCTACGACGCCTACATGAACCGCTATCTGGACCGGACGCTGGAGTGGCTGGCCGCCTACCGGGTCCCGGTGGTGCTGCTCTCCGCCACCCTCCCGGCCGCCCGCAGGAAGGCCCTCGCCGCCGCGTACGCGGGAGCCGAAGGCGCTGCGGCAGTGGAGACCGCCGTCGACGCCTACCCCCTGCTGACCGCTGTGTCGCCGGGCCGGACCGCCCTGACCGCACAGCCCGCGGCGGCCTCCGGGCGCGGCACGGCCGTCGTGCTCGAGCGCATGGACGACGACCTCACCACGCTGGCCGACCGGCTGGAGGCGGAGCTGGCCGACGGCGGCTGCGCCCTGGTCGTACGCAACACCGTGGGGCGGGTGCTGGAAGCGGCCGAGGTGCTGCGGGAACGGTTCGACGACCGCCACGTGACGGTCACTCACTCGCGGTTCCTGGCCGCCGACCGTGCCGCCAACGACGCCGCGCTGCTCCGGATGTTCGGTCCGGACGGCGACCGGCCCGCGCGGCACGTGGTGGTGGCCAGCCAGGTGGTGGAGCAGTCCCTCGACGTCAGTTTCGACCTGCTGGTGACCGACCTGGCCCCGGTCGACCTCGTACTGCAGCGGATGGGGCGGTTGCACCGGCACCCTTCGTTCCGGCCGGCCCGGCTGTCCACCCCCGGTGCCTGGTCACCGGAGTCGACTGGACGGTCTCGCCGCCCCTTCCCGACACGGGTTCCCGGGCCGTGTACCCGGGTGACTGGACCCTGTTGCGCTCGCTCGCCGTCCTCGCGCCCCATCTCGACGGCGTTCCCTTACGTCTGCCGTACGACATCAGCCCGCTGGTGCAGAGCGCCTACGGTGACGAACCGTTCGGGCCGGCCGCGTGGAGCGAGGCCATCGCTGAGGCCGCTGCGCGCCACCGGGCGTTGCTCGCGGAGAAGCGGCGCAGGGCGGACAGCTTTCTCCTGGGGCCGGTACGGCGTCCCGGGCGGCCCGTGTACGGGTGGTTGGAGGCCCATGCGGGGGACGCGGACGACAGCCGGTCCGGGCGGGCGCAGGTACGGGACAGCGAGGAGACCCTGGAGGTCCTGGTCGTCCAGCGACGGGCCGACGGCCGGTTGACCACCGTGCCCTGGCTGGACGGAGGCGAGGAGGGCGGGCGAGGCGGCCTGGAACTGCCCACCGACTTCCCCCCGAGTCGGCGGGCGGCCGAGGCGGTGGCCGCCAGCGCACTCACTCTTCCCGGGCGGTTCAGCAGACAGTGGTTGGTCGACCGCACCATCGCGGAGCTGGAGAAGTTCCTGGTCCCGGCCTGGCAGGTGAAGGAGTGCCCGTGGCTGGCAGGGGAGTTGGTGCTCGTTCTGGACGAGCGTTGTCAGACCCGACTGGCAGGCTTCACGTTGAGCTACGGCCGCGCCGAGGGGCTGCGGGTGGCTGCCCCCGGCATGCCCGAGAGCAGCCCGGACGGACACGGCGGCGCACGGGACGAAGGGGACGGACAGGATGCACAGGAGCAGGGGGCGCAGGAGGCGTCCGGCGCCGACGTGGACGCCGCGGCACAGTCAGGTGCCCCTGCGAGCGGCACGAGCCGGAACCGCGGCCCGGTGAGCCGGTCCACCGCCGCTCTGGCCGGCCAGGTCGGTACCGCCGACGACATCCCGGCGGCGTTCAATCTCGCGAATGAGCCGTGGGTGCCGGTGCAGCGCCTCGACGGCACGGTCGCGGAGCTGTCCCTGCGGGAGGTCTTCGCGGACGCCGACGCCTTGCGCGGGATCGTCGGTGACGTCCCCACCCAGGAGCCGGCCCTGCTACGGCTGTTGTTGGCAGTCCTCCACGACGCTCTGGAAGGACCGGCGGACCTGGAGGACTGGGAAGAGCTGTGGGAGAGCCCCGCGCCGTTCGCGGCGGCCCTCGACTACCTGGATCACCACGTCCGGTGCTTCGAACTCTTCGATGAAGACCGTCCGTTCTTCCAAGTGGCCGGTCTGCGGACCGCGAAGGACGAAGTGGCCCCCCTCAGTCGGATCGTCGCCGACGTACCGACCGGTTCCGCTCTGTTCTCCATGCGGCGGCCGCATGTAGATCAACTGTCCTTCGCGGAAGCCGCTCGGTGGCTGCTCCACGCCCATGCCTTCGACACCTCGGGCATCAAGCCCGCGATGAAGGGCGACGAGGAGCGGAGCAAGGCGGGCAAGGTGTACCCCTTGGGTGTCGGGGCGCTGGGGCACCTGGGAGGTGTCTTCGCCGAGGGGGGCCACTCTGCGCGAGACGCTGCTGCTCAACCTCATCGCGTTCGAGGAAGCGTACGCGGGAAGCGAGCTGGCCGAGCGGATCGACGAGGACCGGCCGGCCTGGCGCCGGAACGAGCCGTACGGGCCCGGCCCCCGCAGTGAGCGCGCGGGTGGCCCCGAGCCTCTCGGCCTCCGGGACCTGTACACCTGGCAGACCCGCCGGATCCGTCTGTGCGCCGATCAAGGCGTGGTGACGGGGGTTGTCCTGGGCTACGGCGATCCTCTCGTCCAGTCCTCTCCCTGGCTGCTGGAGCCGATGAGCGGATGGCGCCGCAGCCCCGCGCAGGAGAAGAAGCAGGGGCGGGCGATCGTCTACACCCCGTCCCGGCACGACCCGGAGAAGTCGGCGTGGCGGGGCCTCGGTGCCCTGCTCCCCTCCCGCGCTCAGGCGGGGGAGACAGGCGGCCGTGGTGAGCCGCCCGTACGGCTTCGCGCGGGCATCACCCGCTGGTACACGCAGATCATCACCGAAAGCGAGATCGACCCCGGGAAACTGGTGCGGCTCCGCCTGGTCGGCGTGGTCTACGGCACGCAGCAGTCGGTGATCGACGAGATCGTCGACGACTCCGTCGTGCTCCCGGTCGTCACCCTGCACGAGACCAACCCGGTGTACGGTCCCGCCGCCGTGGACGCCGTCAGCGACGCCGAAACGGCTGTCGAGGCACTGGGGCACCTCGCCGGCAACCTCGCCCGCGCTGCCGGCACCGGGCGCCCGGACACGGCGGATGCTGCCGCCCGACACCTCGGATACGCGGCCCTGGACGGCCCCTACCGCGCATGGCTGCGGAATCTGGCCCGGCAACCCGACCTTCAAGCCGCCCGGCAGGAGTGGCGGGAAACGGTCCGGCGCCACGTACACCGCCTGGCCCGGCAGGAGATCAGGTCCGCCGGACCGGCAGCCTGCGACGGCAGAGTGGTCGACCTTCCCGGCCGGGGCGAGCGCCTGATGGACGCCGGGCGTGCCGAACTCTGGTTCCGCGCACGGCTGCACCAGGTCCTGGGACCACCGGCCACGCCCTGACCCGCAGCACCTCCCTCGAACCATCGTCGTCAGGAGAAACCCCATGGCACCGACTCCTCCGGCCTTCCGGGACAGGGTGGGCGCGGACGGAAGCGGCCCCACCGCCCCATCCCCCTCGCTCCCTCACGAGGCCGTTTCGCGCACCCTGGGCCGACTGCAGACCGGCTACCGGCAGGACGTTCCCTGGGCGGTCGCGGCCGTCGCCCGGCTGCGCCGAGAAGCCGGACGGGACGCACACGCCTCCCCCACCGCCTGGGGTCTCGACCACCTGGAGACCCTGAGCGAACTCCGCGAAGAGCGGCGGATGTCGGAGCGGGAGGGACACGATGGCGGGAGCGTCGCGCCCGCCTACTTCTCCTCCGCGGCTCGCGTCGGGCAGGAGGAGCGAGAACGGCGTGAGGACACGGCCGTCCACATCGCCGTGACGCTGTGGGCGCTGCACCAGCAGTCCCTGCGGGACGAGCCCATGCACCTGGCCGGGTGGTCGCTCGGTCGTGCCGTGCGCCGTCTGGCCCACGGGAGGACCGGCGTCCGTGACAGCGGCGCGGCCGTCGACAGCGCCGGCGCGGACCCGGTGGCGAAGCAGGTCGAAGATGCCAGCGAGACCGTACGTCGGCGGTTCGTCCGCATCGGGACCGCATCGGACACGGACGTCCTGGCGACCCGGCTGCGCGAGATGGTGCTGCTGCTGCGCTCCGCGCGCATCCCCCTCGACTACGCGCTCCTCGCCGACCGGCTCCTGCGGTGGCAGGACGAGAACCGCCGGGACGACGTGCGCCGGACCTGGGGACGCGACTTCCACCGGCGCCACGAACACCCCGGCCCTGCCCGTACGGGTGGCGGGAGCGACGAGGCCGACACGGATGCCGTATCGGCGGAGGACCTCGATGTGGCCGACCTCGACTCCTGACCCCGGCTGCCCGGCCGTCCTCAACCACCGGCCCCGCCCCTTTCCCCCTTCCCTTTTCCGGTCGTCAGACAAGAGAACGGAACGCTCGTGACCCGCACCATCCTCGACATCCACATCCTCCAGAACGTGCCGCCGAACAACATGAACCGGGACGACACCGGGACACCCAAGTCCGCCTACTACGGCGGTGTACGCCGGGCGCGGGTGTCGAGCCAGGCGTGGAAGCGCGCCACCCGGAGCCGGTTCAACGAGCTGCTGCCGCCGGAGGACCTCGGTGTGCGGACGAAGAAAGTGGTCGAAGCGCTGGCGGAACGCATCACCGCGCACGACCCGGCGCTGGCCGAAGCCGCCGTGAAGCTCGCCGAGGAGACCCTGCGGACGGCCACCGGTTCGTCGTTCGAGGTACCGAAGCGGAAGAGCAAGGACGGCGACGAGGCAGCGGTCTCGGAATCGAAGTACCTGATGTTCCTCAGCAGGCGGCAACTGGACGCGCTCGCCGAAGTGGCTGTGGACGCCAGCGGCGGCGGGGACGTGGAGCAGCTCAAGAAGTCCTTGAAGGACAAGGAGCAGAAGTCGAGGGCACGCAACGCGGTCGACACCCGCCACTCGGTGGACATCGCGCTCTTCGGGCGGATGGTGGCGGACTCCGCCGACCTCAACGTGGAGGCCGCGACGCAGGTCGCGCACGCGCTGAGCGTGCACCGATCCGACATCGAGTCGGACTACTACACGGCGGTGGACGATCGCAGCGGGGAGTCCGAGTCGGGCGCGGGCATGATCGGCACGGTCGACTTCCACTCCGCGACGCTGTACCGGTACGCGGCGGTCGACGTCGACGAGCTCCAGCGCAACCTGGGTGTCGGCCTCAAGGAGGACGAGCCCCCGGGCACGCCCGCGTCGAAGGCCGTCGCCGCCTTCCTGGAGGCGTTCGTCACCTCCCTGCCGACCGGCAAGATCAACTCCTTCGGCAACCACACCCTGCCCTCCGCCGTCATCGTCACGATCCGCGACCGGTGGCCGATCAGCTTCGTCGGCGCCTTCGAGGAGCCGGTCCCCAAGTCCCCGGAAGGGGGGTTCCTCCGGGAGAGCTGCCGCCGGCTCGCCGCGTACGTACCCGACCTGGAGCGGCAGTACGGCATCGCGGGCCGGCCCACCTGGGTGTTCCGCGTCGGCGAGGAAACGCGGGCGCTGGCGGGACTGGGCACCAACGTGACCTTGCCCGCCCTGCTGGACCAGGTCAAAAGCGCGGTGGCCGAACGCCTGGAGTCCGGAGCATGACAGTGCTGCTGCTGCGGCTGGCCGGACCGTTGCAGGCTTGGGGGTCGGCGGCCCGGTTCGTGCGCCGCACCACGGAGAACGCCCCGACCAAGAGCGGCGTGCTCGGTCTGCTGGCCGCCGCCCAAGGGCGTCCGCGGGGCGCGGACCTCTCCGACCTGGCCGCGCTGCGCTTCGGCGTTCGCATCGACCAGCCGGGAACGCGGGTGCGGGACTTCCACACCGCGCACCACGCCGACTCGGGCCGGGCGATGCCGCTCTCGGAGCGGTACTACCTGGCCGACGCGGTCTTCGTCGTCGGAGTGGAGGGTGAGGAAGAGGTGGTGCTGCAACTGCACGCGGCCGTGGACGCACCCCGGTTCCTCCCCTACCTGGGGCGTCGTTCCTGTCCACCGGGCCGCCCGCTGCTGTTCGAAGGCTCCCTGACCGACCAGCCCCTGGAAAACGCGCTGCGCGGCGCGCCCTGGCAGGCGTCGCGGTGGTACGTCAGGCAACTCGCCCGGAGCGGGCCCCCTGGCCGGACGCGGGCCGCCCCGGAGGAACTGGACGTCCTCGTGGACTGCCCTCCCGGTGAGCCCCCCGACTTCTCGCTGCGCGACACGCCCGTCACCTTCGACCCGCGCCACCGGCAGTACGCGGTGCGAGGCGTGCGGACCTCACACGTCGACGCACCCCCGCACGATCCGACCGCACACCTGCGCCGGGCTGCGCCACCCGGCCGCCCGACCCTCTCCACGGACGTCTCCTAGGACCCCCGATGTACCTGACCCGTTTCCGTTTCAACACCGCCCGGCCCGAGACACGACGGCTCCTCGGCTCCCCGCACCGCCTGCACGGCGCCGTGAACATGGCGTTCCCCGACCCTCCGGCACGCGAGGGCGGCGGCCCCCGAGTGCTGTGGCGACTCGACCACGCGCCGGCCGGCCGCGTCGACCTCTTCATCTCCAGTCCCTGCCAACCCGACCTCACCCACCTCGCAGAACAGGCCGGCTGGCCGAGCCTGGGGGAGAAAGGGTGGAGCACCTTCTCCTACGGAGAGTTCCTGGACGCTCTCCGCCAGGGCGACATCTGGGCGTTCCGCCTCACCGCCAACCCGGTACACCACATCCGCAGGGACGTGGACGCCCCGGGCGCACCGACCAAGCGCGCCGCCCACGTCACACCCGGCCATCAGATCGGCTGGTTGCTGAAGCGCCAAGCGCATGGGGGGTTCGCCGTGGTCAGGAAGCCGACCGAGGGTGACTCCGCCACGGCCGACATGAACTACGAGGTGATCGTGCACGACCGGACACCGATGCGGTTCGGCAAGCCCTCGGGGGCGGGGGCCGTCACGGCCCGTGGGGAACAAGGCCAGGGCAGGCACACTCCGGCCGCTCCGGACGTGCGTTTCACGCGTGCGACGTTCGACGGCAGGCTGCAGATCACCGACCTCGCGGCCTTCCGCCGTACGCTGACCCACGGGCTGGGCAAGGCGAAGGCGTACGGCTGCGGTCTGATGACACTGGCCCCGGTGCGGTGAAGCCATGAGCACCGTCAGCAAGCGCAGCCTCTCCTCGCCCCGGGAACTCAGTCGCGTCAGCGACCGCGTCTCCTTCCTCTACCTGGAACGCTGCACTGTCCACCGCGACGACAACGCCATCACCGCCACGGACGCCGACGGCGTCACCCACATCCCCTCGGCCACGATCGGCACCCTGCTGCTCGGCCCCGGCACCCGCGTGACCCACCAAGCCATGGCCCTTCTCGGTGAGAGCGGAGCCGCAGTGGTGTGGGTGGGCGAGCACGGCGTGCGCTACTACGCCGGCGGGCGCGCCCTGACCCGCTCCTCAGGGCTGATCGAGGCACAAGCCACAGCGTGGGCGAACCGCCGCACGCGTCTCGAAGTGGCACGGGCCATGTACCGCCTGCGCTTCCCCGACGAGGACCCCTCAGGCCGCACCCGCGACGACCTGCTGCGCATGGAAGGGCGCCGGCTGAAGGAGTGCTACCGCAGGGAAGCAACCCGTACGGGCGTGCCCTGGAAACGCCGCGAATACCACCGGGACGACTTTTCGGCAGCCGATGCCCCCAACCAGGGAGTCACCGCGGCGGCCCAGTGCATGTACGGCGTTGCCCACTCCGTAGTGGCCGCGCTGGGCTGCTCCCCCGGGCTCGGCTTCGTCCATTCCGGTCACGAACGGTCCTTCGTCCTGGACATCGCCGACCTGTACAAGACGGAGATCGCCATCCCCGCCGCCTTCGACGCCGCGGCAGAGGGAGAGGACGACGTCCCGACGCGCACGCGACGGGCCCTGCGCGACCGCATCAACAAGACACGGCTCCTGGAGCGCTGTGCGAACGACATCAAGAAGCTGCTCCGTTACGAGGAAGCCGAGACGGCCACCGACGCGGACCGTATGGGGCTCCAGTCCGACGGTGGACGCCTGCTGGACAGCGGACGCAACTACGGGGACGAGCCGATCTGGTGACCGTCATCGTCCTCACGAACTGCCCTGCGGGCTTGCGCGGGTTCCTCACTCGGTGGCTCCTGGAGATCTCCCCCGGCGTCTTCCTGGGCTCGCCATCCGCCCGCGTTCGCGATGTCCTCTGGGACGAGGTCCGCAAGTACTCCGGCCAGGGACGCGCCCTGCTCGCGTACCACACCAACAACGAACAGGGCTTCACCTTCCGCACTCACGAGCATGCTTGGCACCCCACCGATCATGAAGGGCTCACTCTCCTCCATCGCCCCGCTGCCCCGACTCCGACCCGCGCGACGGCTGAGCCGCCGTGCCAAGGATGGAGCAAGGCAGCAAAACGGCGAAGGTTTGGAAAATGAGACCAAGAAAGGAGATATCCCTTATAGCCCTTTTGCGAATCTTTCAGGAAGTGAGTCAAAACCGGCTGCGCCCCCGGTAAACATGCAGGTCATCTCCTGTGGTCCCCGCGCACGCGGGGGTGGTCCCATCGACCAGTCGCCGGCGCCCTTCAGGTCGCCGTGGTCCCCGCGCACGCGGGGGTGGTCCCTGCTTCCCCAGCTCAAGACAGGGCCGTCCTTCGTGGTCCCCGCGCACGCGGGGGTGGTCCCAGCGGCTCGTCGTCGGCGGCGTCGGGGCGGGTGTGGTCCCCGCGCACGCGGGGGTGGTCCCATCGCCCGGCAGGGTCGATCGCGGGCGGTGGAGTGGTCCCCGCGCACGCGGGGGTGGTCCCGTCGTCCACCTCTTCAAAGACCCGCCCCCCACGTGGTCCCCGCGCACGCGGGGGTGGTCCCGAGGGCGGCCCCGGCTTTGGCGAGACGGGGGCGTGGTCCCCGCGCACGCGGGGGTGGTCCCGAGGTTGAGGTGTTTCTCCGCTCCGATCAGGGGTGGTCCCCGCGCACGCGGGGGTGGTCCCCGTGAAGACGACTCGGGGCGAGCACTGGATCTGTGGTCCCCGCGCACGCGGGGGTGGTCCCCTCCCGGAGGAAGTCGTCCACCTCGTCGGACTGTGGTCCCCGCGCACGCGGGGGTGGTCCCGCCGCGCGGTTGAAGGACACGTTGCCGCCGGAGTGGTCCCCGCGCACGCGGGGGTGGTCCCCCGACGCGCACCACCCAAGAGGCCCCCGGCCCGTGGTCCCCGCGCACGCGGGGGTGGTCCCCGTGAAGACGACTCGGGGCGAGCACTGGATCTGTGGTCCCCGCGCACGCGGGGGTGGTCCCGCCGGTTCGCGCTGCTGCGGGAGCTGCCGACCGTGGTCCCCGCGCACGCGGGGGTGGTCCCGCCGGCCGGGTCTCGATGTGGGTGGCCGACGAGTGGTCCCCGCGCACGCGGGGGTGGTCCCGTCCCCTTGCCGTCCAAACGGGGGAGCCGTCCGTGGTCCCCGCGCACGCGGGGTGGTCCCGGCCCCGGTCTCATCCACCGGGGCCGTGCCATGTGGTCCCCGCGCACGCGGGGGTGGTCCCGACGCACTGCGCGCCGCCGGTCTCCTGAAAAGGTGGTCCCCGCGCACGCGGGGGTGGTCCCGGTCATGGCGGACCACCGGGCCGCGCGGCGCGGTGGTCCCCGCGCACGCGGGGGTGGTCCCGAGGGCGCGGATCCCGGCGACGCCGTCGCGCTGTGGTCCCCGCGCACGCGGGGGTGGTCCCTTCAGGTGGCGACCGGACGCGGCAAGAGCCAGGTGGTCCCCGCGCACGCGGGGGTGGTCCCGACGACGAGCTTGCCGACTTCTTCACGTTCCTGTGGTCCCCGCGCACGCGGGGGTGGTCCCGACGACGAGCTTGCCGACTTCTTCACGTTCCTGTGGTCCCCGCGCACGCGGGGGTGGTCCCGTACGGGGGGTTACCAGTCCAGCGGCGCCTGCGTGGTCCCCGCGCACGCGGGGGTGGTCCCCGCTCCCCCAGCTCAAGACAGGGCCGTCCTTCGTGGTCCCCGCGCACGCGGGGGTGGTCCCGTCCAGCGCACCGTGTGCCGCCCGGCCTGCACGTGGTCCCCGCGCACGCGGGGGTGGTCCCTCCCGCTTGACCGGGTCGAACCGGGCCAGCCAGTGGTCCCCCGCGCACGCGGGGGTGGTCCCCACCTGATCACCCGGCCGGGTCTGGCGTATGTGTGGTCCCCGCGCACGCGGGGGTGGTCCCGGCCCCGCGTCTACTGCTCCGACCGGTGCCGGGTGGTCCCCGCGCACGCGGGGGTGGTCCCGGTCATGGCGGACCACCGGGCCGCGCGGCGCGGTGGTCCCCGCGCACGCGGGGGTGGTCCCGCCTTCTGCTGGGCCTCGGTGAGCTTCGTGCCGTGGTCCCCGCGCACGCGGGGGTGGTCCCGGGTGGTCGATTTGCCGTCGAGATGATCAATCGTGGTCCCCGCGCACGCGGGGGTGGTCCCGCGGGTGCTGGTGCCATCGCGCGGAAGGGTTTGTGGTCCCCGCGCACGCGGGGGTGGTCCCTCCGTGATCCGCCGATACGGCACCTCCATCACGTGGTCCCCGCGCACGCGGGGGTGGTCCCAGCGACGGCCCAGAGTTCGCAGCTCCGGGCCGGTGGTCCCCGCGCACGCGGGGATGGTCCCGGGCTGATCGTCGGGATGACCGGGTCGCGGGAGTGGTCCCCGCGCACGCGGGGGTGGTCCCATCGCGGCGGTGCGCCACGGCCCAGGCCGCACGTGGTCCCCGCGCACGCGGGGGGTGGTCCCGCCAGGAGGTGCCCGCCGGGCTTGAGTACGCGGTGGTCCCCGCGCACGCGGGGGTGGTCCCCGCCCGGCGGGACTTGGAACGGGCAAAGGTGAGTGGTCCCCGCGCACGCGGGGGTGGTCCCAGACCGGTACGCACCTGCTCCAGCCGGCCGACGTGGTCCCCGCGCACGCGGGGGTGGTCCCCGGGAGCGGTCGGCGTGAGCGGAAACGGAATGGTGGTCCCCGCGCACGCGGGGGTGGTCCCAGGGCGAGCACGCCCTGCGCGAAGTTCACGATGTGGTCCCCGCGCACGCGGGGGTGGTCCCGTCGTAGACAAGGGTGCTTCGCAGCCACAGGAGACGGCTAGGACGGGGACCGTGGCTGCGAACCGTTTACCGACCGCTTCCCATCCGAGAGCGGACGAAGAACCTGCTCGCAGAACCTCGCTCTGTAGTGGTCACGCAGCGTATCTGTGACACCGCTCCAGAGGGGCGACTCCCCATGCCGCTGCCCTGTGGCGCAGTCCATCTCCGGGCAGAATCTGGGGAGGATAACCATTGCTGGGGAACGTCTGGGAAGAATCGACCGCGCAAATCTGCCGCGCGGTGAAACCCCCGAAAAGATGCAAAGTCGCAGCTCAGACGGCCTTCTGGGGCAATCGACGCAGGTCAGCGCCCTGAGGGCGAGGACTTCATGACGTACGTGCCGAGATCGTCGGCCTCGACGATCCCGGGGAGCGATCCGCCCTCACGCAGGGGCGTGACGTAGCGGGTCGCCGTGACCTCTCTCAGCATTCTCGCAGGTCGCCCATCTCTTGAACCTCGCAGTCAACGGTCGGCTTCGCGGGGGCGCGGCAGCGGCGGTCACCCGTCGGCGGGGCCTGGGGGTCCGGGTGGCGCCGGCGCCCCGGCCCCCGGGCGGTTCGTCGGCGGCGGCGCGCCCCGCCGCCGGACGCGGCCCCGGCGCGAAGTGAGCATAGTAACCGGGAGTGATCACGGACGAGGGGCGTCCGAGCCGGCCGCGTCCCGCGAAGCGGTGTACGGACCCCGCCCCGGACATCCGGCCCGGGTGCTCGGCCCGGTGCCGGGAGGTCCGGACGAACCCGCTCCGCTCCGACCGGCGCCTCTGGGGCGGCGGCCGCGCGGACGAGCCGGTGCCGGCCGTACGGAGCGGCGGACTCCACCGCCGTACGGCCCCGTCGAGCCGACCCCGGAGCGCCTCCGGCCGGGGCTGGAACGCCTGCGGCCGGAGCCGTCAGGCCGGGGGCGCTGCCGCGCACTCGGCCCAGACCGTCTTCCCGGGGCCGAGACGGTCGCGGACGCCCCAGGCGGCGGTGAGTGCGTCGAGGAGGACCAGACCGCGGCCCCCTTCCTCGTCCGCCCCGGGGACCCCGCGCACGGGCAGGGCGGGGTGGGTGTCGGACACCTCGACCCGAACCACGCCCCGGCCGTCGTCGCGGGACAGCTCCAGGGCGAAGTCCCGTCCCGGGACCCGACCGTGGAGCACCGCGTTCGCGGCGAGTTCGGCGACGACCAGGACGACGGCGTCGTACGCCTCGGTGCCGTGTGGATGGCCCCACTCGGTCAGCTGGTGCGCGGCGAGCAGCCGGGCGAGGCGCGCACCGCGGCGGGTGGCGGAGAAGCGCTGCACGAGCGTCCGGTTCGAGGCGGGGCTCTGTGTACGAGGGGCTGGCATGCCGGCCACCCTGCCCGGGGGCGGGGGCCCGCCGGCAGGCCCGGCACCGATACAGATCACGCTGTACCGGCTCACCCGCTGGACCGGGTCGGTCGCTGTACGTGACGATGGGTGCGGTGGGCGCGGCGCAGCGCGCTCGGCAGGCAGTACGGGAGAACCCGGGCCCGGCGCGGACGCGGCCCGACCGTACGAGGGCACCAGGGCACCAGGGGAAGGCGGCTGCGATGGCGACGGACGACGGCGGCGGGGCGGGCGGGGGCACCGGCCAGGGCGGGGGCGGAAGCTGCGAACCGGAGCTCTCGGAGAGCCTGAGGACGTTCGGCGCGGTGCTCAAGGCCCTGCGCGAGGAGGCCCGCCTGACGCAGGAGCAGTTCGCACCGCTGGTGCGGTACTCGGTCGCGTACGTCGCCAAGATCGAACAGGGCAAGCGCTTCCCGCCGAGGGACCTGCTGGACCGCTCGGAGGAGGTCCTGGGAGCGGTCGCGGGACGGGTCCTGGCCGCGGCGGCACGGAGCCTGACCCGCAAGGCGGGGCTGGCCTCGTGGTTCCGCCAGTGGGCGGGCATCGAGGAAGAGGCGATCTCGCTGTACGCGTACGAGTGCCGGGTGATTCCCGGACTGTTGCAGCCTGAGCCCTACATCCGGGTTCTCTTCGACCGATACCTTCCTCCGCTCACCGCGGAACAGTCCGAACGGCAAGTGACGGCACGACTGGCCAGGCAGCAACTCCTCGTCGAACGCCCCAACACGATGTTCAGCTTCGTCATCGAGCAGGCGTTGTTGGAGCGTCGCATGGGGGAAGCTGCCGTGACGAAGGCTCTCCTCGACCACCTCATCGCAGTCGGCCGGTACCGCAACGTGGAGCTCCAGGTCATGCCCTTGCTCCAGGAAGAGCACTCCGGTTTCGAGGGCGAGATGTACCTTGCCGAGCAGGCCGATCACCGCTGGGTCGGTTACACCGAAGGGCACGGCACCAGCATGCTCATCAGCGACCCGAAAGCGGTAAGTCACATGCTTCAGCGCTATGGCAAGATGCGCTCGCAGGCTCTGAGCCACCAAGCCACGGCGAGCCTGCTGGAGCGGATGCGAGGAGCGCTATGAGCACCAGCGAGCTGGCCTGGTTCAAGAGCAGCTACAGCGGTGGCGGCGGGGACAACTGCATCGAGGTCGCCCTGCACCCCCACGCCGTCCTCGTCCGAGACTCGAAGGACATCCGGAGGCACCCCCTCACCGTCTCCCCCGGCGCCTGGTCGACGTTCACGACCCTGGTGGCCGACTCCCCCGCCTGAACTCCCGGTGGGACGACGCCCGCGCTGCCCCACCACATCCACACGGCTGCTCCGCGTCCGCACGGGCTGCTCCGCCGGGGGCCCGCGGCAAACGAGCCGTCGGCCCGCGCCTCCCCGGTCCGCTCCGGGAACCCGGGCTTCTCCGGTACGGTCCCCGTGGAGGTCGACACCGGATCCGCCAGGGTCGAACCGGTCGGCTGCCGTCCGCTGCGGCCTCGCGCAGGTCTTCCTCTTCTCCTTCCCTCACGGACAACGCCCGGCCGGCCGGTCGCTCCCGAGCAACCGGGCTCCTCTCCCAAGGCCCGGTGGTGCTGTCCACCCATCTCGATGGGCTTGCCACCGACCGGCGCGGGCCCTTCAGGCCCGGCCGTCCGGAACCCTGCACCCTATGCATGGAAAAGCCCCGGTATCCGGCGTGGCCGATTCCGACAATGCCGGTCGCGGAGAACTGCACCGGGCCGCCAGGGTCCGGTCGGCGCGTGAAGCCGTAACGACTGCGCTTGCCGCGGGCGCCTTCGCCGTACCACCATCCGTGGAACGGGTACCCGCCCATTCCACCGCCCTGCCCCCGCCGGCGAACCCCTTGGTTCCGCGGACCGACCGTCGGCGGATTCGACGGATCCGCCGACGGTGGCCAGCGCCCGCAGTGCGGGGTGTTCCGGCGCCCCGAACTCAGGAGGGGCCTGGCGGGTCGCTGTTCGAAGACGCTTTTGACCTGCATCGGAGCGGCCAGGATCCCCCAGCCGCCGCGATGTTCACCGCACGGTTCTCACATTGGCGCCTTGGACTTCGACGGAGTTGACGTCCAGTGCGACCGATCCGCTCGAATCGTCCGAGGAATTCGACCCGGCGGGGTTCCCCGAATTCCTCCTCGTGGACGTGCGTTCCCCCAAAGCGAGTCAGGCACGGCCCTCGCCGTCCGGCATCTCGGACAGCACCTTCGGGATCCGCTCGACGGCCCAGTCCTGACCACCGTCGGCCAAGCCGTGGAGTGTGCAGGCGCCGAAGGGGGATCCTGCGTGAGGAGGGCGTGCGCTGCCTGAGCGGTACTGTTCAGTTCCACAACGCAGTCGGCGACACCGAGCTCCTCCAGCTTCCGGGTGACGTGTGCGAACCACGTGCCCCGGTCCGCTACGACGAAGTCCCAGCGACCCGTGATGCCGATGCGCTCGGCGGAATCGGGCACGGGGCCGGTATCGGCCTCGGCATCCTCCTCCACGTCCTCCTCGTCGAACAGGTCGGAGAACGGACTACCCCGACCCGACGCCTCGAACGTCTCGTCGGAGTAGTGCGCTGCGGCAGCGCGCACCCGCTCAATGACGTCCACGGCTCTTTGCGGCGGAACCCTGTCCGGACATCACCTCGGCATGCTCGGTCAGGGCTGCCACGAGCTCGTTCAGCGCGGCAGAGACGTCATGCACGGTGTCTTTTCCTTGCGTCCGGGGCCCGCCGCGGAGCCCGGAGCGAGGCCGGTCCGCCGACGGCGGCGGACCGGTGGGTGCGCCGGGCGGTGCGGTCGCACGGGGCGGCGCGACCGGGATGGGACGGGCCCGGCCGGGGTGGGGCGACCACGGCCGGGCAGGGGTCCTACCGGGAGCTTCAGGCGCCCGCGGAGCCCGACACCCGCGCGATCCACTCCTCCACCTCGTGGGAGGCGCTCGGCATCGCGGCGGAGAGGTTCTCGCAGCCGTCCTCGGTCACCAGCACGTCGTCCTCGATGCGCACCCCGATGCCGCGGAACTCCTCCGGAGCCAGCAGGTCGTCGGCCTTGAAGTACAGGCCCGGCTCGACCGTGAGGATCATGCCCGGCTTCAGCTCGCCGTCCATGTACTCCTCGCGCAGCAGCAGCTGGCAGTCGTGGACGTCCATGCCCAGGTGGTGGGAGGTCCCGTGGACCATCCAGCGGCGGTGCCAGCCGCCGCCCTCCGGGTCGAGGGTCTGCTCGAGCGTGACCCCCTCGGGGAGCAGCCCCCACTCGTGCAGGCGGCGGGCGATGACCTCGTTCGCGGCGGCGTGGACGTCGCTGAACCTGTTGCCGGGCTTCACCGCCGCCATGCCGGCCTGCTGCGCCTCGTAGACGGCGTCGTAGATCCTGCGCTGCACGTCGGTGAAGCGGCCGGTCACCGGGAGGGTGCGGGTGATGTCGGCGGTGAACAGGGAGTCCACCTCGATCCCGGCGTCGATCAGGATCAGGTCGCCCTCGCGGACCTCGCCGGTGTTCTTCGTCCAGTGGATGGTGTTGGCGTGGTCGCCGGAGGCGCAGATCGACTCGTACCCGACCCCGTTGCCCTCGTGCCGGGCGTACAGGCCGAAGACGCCCTCGACCCACCGCTCGCCGCGCCCCTTGCGCACGGCTTCCGGCAGGGTGGCGATGATCGCCTCGAACCCCTTGTGGGTGGCGGCGATCGCCTTGCGCATCTCGCCGACCTCCCACTCGTCCTTGAGGAGCCGCATCCCGGACAGGTGGCGGGCCAGCTCCTGGTCGGCCTCCTCCCGCTCCTCGGCGGAGAGGGAGGTGCCCGCCTGGACGCGGGCGGCGTCGACGAGTTCGTCGAGCTGCGGGTCGGCCGACCGGACCACGCGCAGCCGGGCGGCGGCGTCGTCCTTGGCCAGGTCGTCGGCGAGGGCGTCGATGTGGCGGGCGGTGAGGCCGAGCTGCGACTCGACGTCCGCGACGGTGGGCCGGGAGCCTACCCAGAACTCCCCGTACCGGGAGTCGGTGTAGAACTCCTCGGTGTCCCGCGGGGCGGGCGGGCGGAAGTAGAGGACGGCGTGGTGCCCGCCCTCGGGGTCGGGGTGGAGTACGAGGACGCTGTCGGGTTCGGCGTGCGCGCCGAGCCCGGACAGGTGGGCGAAGGCGGTGTGCGGTCGGAAGGTGTAGTCGGTGTCGTTGCTGCGCACCTTCAGGCCGCCGCCGGGGATGACGAGCCGTTCGCCGGGGAACCGCTGGGACAGCGCCGCCCGTCGGCGGGCCGCGTGGTCGGCGGCCTCGGTGCGGGGCGTGGGCGGACGGTCGTCGGAAGATGCCCATCCGGAGGCCATGAACTCGCGGAACGCGGTGTTGGTGGGGGTGCCGCGGTGGCCTGCCTTGGGCTGATTCTCGCTCGTCATGCCGAACATCCTGTCAGACCGGTCCGTCGTCCGTGCCCCTGTCGAACGGACTGGCGGTCATCGGGGGGCGTCGGGCCGGTCCTCCGCCGGGGACGGCGCCCCCTCCCCGGGGTGCCGCCCCTCCGGCGGGGCGGCGCCTTCGCGGCAGCGGACCATGAACGACCGCTCGAAGACGATGACGGTCTCCCCCGTCGACTTCGTGCCGGTCGTCTCCACCGTGACGATCCCCTGGCCCGGCCGGGACCGGGAGAGCCGCTTGCCGAGGATCCGGCTGGTCGCGTAGAGGGTGTCGCCGACGAAGACGGGGCTCTTCAGGCGGACCTTGTCCCAGCCCAGGTTGGCCACCGCCCGCGCCGACAGCGCCTGCACGGTCATCCCGCCGACGAGGCACAGGGTGATGCCGCTGTTGACCAGGACCTTCCCGTACTCGGCCCCGGCGCCGTAGTGCCGGTCGAAGTGGAGCGGGTGCTGGTTCATCGTCAGCAGGGTCAGCCAGGTGTTGTCGGCCTCGGAGATGGTGCGGCCCGGCCAGTGCCGGATCACCATGCCGGGCTCGAAGTCCTCGTAGTCCCCGCCGTGCTCCTCGACGTACTCGTTGTCCTTGACTCGGCGCAGGGTCATGCGGTTCCACTCCGGTGATGTCGCTGGGAGGCCCCGGCGCGGGCGGCGCGCCGGGGCGGGGGGCAGGGTGCGGGCGGCGCCGCCGTCAGACGGCCACCACCACGTTGTCGGAGCTGCTCGTCCCGCGTCCCCGGACGCTGACGATCCCGGCGGAGCCGTCGCCGAAGAACCGGCAGAACAGCCCGGCCGGGCGGCCGCCGAACAGCAGGGGGCCGAGCACCGGGGCGACCTCGGCGTCGTACGGCTCGTCGCAGCCGTCGGCGACCAGCGCGACCCGGCAGGTCTGCGGCCGCACGAAGTCCTGCACCACGCTGGTGCCGCCGGCGACGGCCTCGCCGACGGCGGACTCCCACGCGGCCCGGTCGACCTCGCGGCCGATGACGACCTCGTTCCCGCACTCGCCGAGGCCGGCCTTGAGCACCAGCAGGTCCCGGTTGTCCAGGACGAACGGGAGCAGGTCGACCTGCCGGCCCTCGCGGTCGGTCTTCCGCTCCGAGAGGATCCGCGTCCACGGGAGGTACCGCTCGACGAACCCGCGCTCGCCCGCGGTCATCCAGGGCCGTCCCTCCGACAGCAGGCCCATGGTGAGCTTGCTGTGCAGGAAGGTCGAGGTCTGGGTGCCCACCAGCAGGCAGCCGTTGTCCAGGGCGTCCTGGACCGGCGCGGTGTCGAGGCCCGCTTCGAGCCAGTCGGGGATGGTGAAGTTCCGCAGTCCGATCGGGTGGCGCAGGTGCGGGGCGCAGTCCCAGGCCTCCGTCAGCTCCTCGGGCTCGAAGAAGCGCGCGGTCAGGCCGTGGCTGTTGTAGTAGTCGGCCTCCATCTCGAAGTACCGCCGCTCCACGCCGTTCACCCGGGAGCTGCCGACGAGGGCCACCCGCGGCGCCAGCGCCAGTTCCCGGCTGAGCGACCGGAACATGTCGGCGCGCGCGGCGAACGGGCTCGGGGAGCGGAACGGGGTCCGGCCCTCCTCGTCGGCGTGGAGCCTGCACCACACCGCCAGGCGGCTCTGCGTCTCCACCACGCCGCCGAGCGCGCCGCTGACGTTGAACTCCACGAACCGCGGTCCGTCCGGCCCGATGACCAGGTCCGGGCGGACCACGCAGTCGGCGTACCGCTCCTCCGGGAACGGGTCGCGGATCCACAGCCGGTCCTCGGTGGCGGGCATGCGGTAGGCGGCCAGCCTGGCGGCGGTGGTGGGGCCGGTCTCCAGGGCGGTGCGGCGCAGCAGCTCGACCAGTGCGGCGCTCACCCGGAAGATCTCGGCGTAGGCCGTGCGCGGGATCGCCATCGGCGCCGCGGGGAGGATCCGCTGGTGCGGCCAGCCGGTGTCCCGCAGCTCGTGCCGCAGCATCCGCCGGATGGTGTCCGCCGGTGCGGCGGGCCGCAGCCGGCGGCTGCCGAACCACGGGTGCCCCTGCCGGGCGCCGAGGTCCTCATACGCGTCCATCGGGCGCCCCTTCTCCTGTCGGCGAGACGGCGGACGGGCCGGCGGCCTCCCGCCCGGCCGCGCGGTACTCCTCGAACAGCGCCACCGCGGCGGCGGTGTCCTCGACGGCCATGCCGACCGTGCGCAGGACCGAGGTCCGGCCGGCGACGGCGACCCCGCCGCCCACCAGCCGGCCCAGCTCGTGCAGGTCCTCGGCCCCGATCAGTCCGGCGGCCAGTGCGGCCCGGACTTCGCCCGCGCCGTCCAGCGCCGCGGTCCGGTCCTCGACGAGGGTCACGGCACCGGCCAGGAGGGACGGTTCGAGTTCGACGGCGTCCGGGTGGGTTCCGCCGATCACGTTCACGTGCGCCCCGGCGGCCACCCAGTCCGCCTGCACCACGGGTGCGGCGTCGGCGGTCGAGGTGGCCGTGCAGACGATCGGCGCGTCGCGGACGGCCTCCTCCGCGGTGTCGCAGACCACCGCCCGGACGGTCCGGGGGCGGTCTCGCGGACCAGGTCGGCGAGCTTCTCGGCGCCGGCGCGCGTGCGCGAGTGGATCCGTACGGTGCGGATCGGGCGTACCGCCGCCACCGCCCGGACCAGGGCGCGCGCCTGCACCCCCGCGCCGATCACCGCCATGTCGTCGGCGTCGCCGGGGGTACACCAGCGGGTCGCCAGGGCGGCGACCGCGCCGGTGCGGACGGCGGTGAGCTCGGCGCCGTCCAGCAGGGCGGTGATCCGCCCCGTCTCCAGGTCGGTGAGCGCGACGATCCCGTGGATCAGCGGCAGGCCCCGTGCCGGGTTCTCCGGGGTGAGGGTGGTGACCTTGACGCTGCCCGCCCCGCGACGCTCCCAGACGGCGGGGCTGACCAGGAGGACGCGCCGGTCGCCGTGCTCGACGACGGTGCGGGCCGGGGACCGCGTCCGGCCGGCGGCCAGGTCCGCGAACATCTCGCCCAGCACGTCGATCACCCGGGTCATCCGCCGGTCGCCGGACATGTCGGCGGCGTGGAGCGTCACCGGCGCGGTCATGCCGTTCCGCCGTCGCCGCCGAAGCGGCTCGTCCAGGCGTCCTCGCGCGCCACCGTGGTGCGGGCCAGCCGGGCGAAGGGCGGGCCGACCATGTTGCCGTCCAGGACGGCGATCCCGCCGTCGGCCTCCGACACGGCCCGGGCCACCCGGCGCGCCAGCGCCAGCTCGTCGGGGCGGGGCCGCAGGATGCGGTTGATGACCTCGAGTTCGCCCGGGTGCACCGTCGCCTTGCCGTGGAAGCCGAGCGCCCGCACCCGGGTGGTCTCCTCGGTGAGGACGTCCGGTTCGGCGAGCCGGAAGTTGGCCGTGTCGATGCACGCCGTGCCGTACCGGGCGCAGGCCATCGCCATCGCCTGCCGGGCGGCCTGCATGGCCTCCCAGGTGATGTCGACCCCGAGCGTGGCGGCCAGGTCGGCCGAGCCGAGCACCAGGCCGTCGGCCGAGCGCGCGACGGCGTCGATGCCGGTGACCGCCTCGACCGTCTCGACGGTCACGTAGATCTCCGGGTGCGCGCCCGCGGACGCCAGGGTCCGCCGCAGCAGGTCGACCTCGGTCGCCGAGGTCACCATCGTCATCACCACGATGCCGGGCCTCACCGGGCTGTCGGCCATCATCAGCACGTCGTGCACCGCCGCGAGGCTGCCGAGCTCGTTCATGCGGACGGCGACGTTCGCCGGCTCGGGGGCCTTCTCCAGCGCGGCCCGGCACACCGCGCGGGCGGCCGGCTTGTCGGCGGGCGGCACGGAGTCCTCGAGGTCGATCAGGTGCACGTCCGCGTCGTACGACCAGGCCTTCACCACCCGTTCCAGCGACAGGGCCGGCGTGTACAGGATGCTGCGCGGGACCGCCCGCGCGGTGCCGGTCACCGGCCCGCCGGCTCGGTCAGCGCGGCCGACCGGGGCGCCCCGGCGTCGACCAGGGCGGAGCAGAGCCGCCTGATCTGCTCCTCGGTCTGCCCCGCCCGCAGCATCACGCGCAGTCCGGCGGTGCCGCGGGCGACGATCGGGAAGAACACCGGCGAGGTGTAGAACCCGGCCGCGAAGACCTGCTTGGCGGCGTCGACGACCGTCTCGTCGCTCATCGGCACCACCCGGATCGGGTACGTGCTGCCGGACTGCTCGGTCGCGATCAGCGAGTCGAACAGCGCGATGTTGGACCGCAGGCGCCCCTGTAGCAGGGCGAGTTCCTCGGTGCGGTGGATCTCGGCCGAGGCGAGCGCCGCGCCGACCGCGGCGGCGTTCATCTTCTGCGAGTAGCCCAGCGGACCCGCGAACCGCTCGACGAGCCGGCGCGTCTCCTGCGGGTAGCCGTCGAGCAGGATCGCCGTGCCGCCGGCGCCGAAGCCCTTGCTCAGGGTCGCCACCGTGATGGTCCGCTCGTCCAGCACCGGGCAGTGCGAGCGCACGTAGCCGATGCCGCGCTCGCCGTACGCGGACAGCGAGTGCGAGTCGTCGTAGAAGACGAGGAGGTTGTACTTCTCCTGCAGTGCGGCCAGTTCGTCGACGGGCGCGTAGCCCCCGAGGCTGTCGGAGCCGTCCACCACGTAGCAGACGCGCTCGTAGGCGCGGCACATGTCCTCGAGGAAGTCGAGGTCGTGGTGGCGGCAGGTCACGACCTCGGTCTCGTCGGCGCAGTTCGGCTTGGCGTTGGCCATCGAGACGTGGGCGTTCTTGTCGAAGACCATCAGCGGCCGGGTGCCGTTGCCGAGGTGCCCCGACGCGATCAGCGGGAGCAGGCCGGTGCTGGCCGCCGCGGTGGAGACGGCGCTGATCACCATCGCGCCGAACAGCTCGCCCAGCGACTCCTCCAGCTCCAGCAGCACCGGCGTCTGGACGCGGGTGCGCGGGATGCAGTGGTCCAGCACGCCGAAGCGGCGCAGGGAGGCGACGGCGCCGTCGATGACCTTGGGGTGGGTGTCCAGGTCCAGGTAGGAGCAGACCGTGAAGTTGACGAACTCGTGCCCGTCGGGCATGTGGAAGACGCCGTCCCGGAGGTCGCCGACGATGCCGGCGACCCCGTGTTCGTAGGACATGTCCCAGAAGGCGTTGCCGATCCCGACGAGCCGGTCGTTGTTGCGGTACCGGTGGGTGGGGGTGATGGTCTTGCGCTCGCTCATCAGGAGTTCACCTCGGTGGGCTGGTAGCTGTAGACGCCCTTGAACCTCCGGTAGGCGTACGTGTACAGGGCGACGCCCAGCACGTGCGGCCTGCGGAGGATCTTCTTCGACTTGAGCCAGAAGTTGACGTTGATGTTCATCTCGTCCAGCGACTCGGCCTGGTGCCACCAGCCGAGCGGCAGGTAGAGCATGTGGCCCGGTTCGAGGACGAAGTCGCGGCGCTGGGCGAGCCTGGCCGCCAGCCTGGGGTAGCGCTCCAGGTCGACGTCGCCGAGGTCGACCACCTCGGACTTGTCGCCGAACCCGCGCAGCACCGACCTCGGGTAGTAGTCCCGCACGCCGGGCGGGGCGATGATGAACCGCTTGCGGCCCTCGAGCGCGATGTTGAAGTTCTCGAACTCGTCGAAGTGGTTCTTGGTGAACACGCCGCGGTGGCTGATCCACAGGTTGGCCGCGTACAGGGTGTTGCCGTAGCCGAAGAGCTCCTCGGCGTCGAAGCCGATGACGGCGTTCACGTCGGACGGGCTGCTGCGGATGTTCGACACCACCCGGTGCCAGGTGTCCGTGCCGGTCAGGTGGCGCTCGTCCGCGAAGAACTCGCGGAGCTTGATGTCCCGCGTCTCCCAGCGTCCCGGGTGGTTCTTGTCGCCCGGTTCGGTGAACAGGGTGACGGTCATCTCGGCCAGGCGTGCGGCCACTTCGTCCCGGCCGAGCCCCTGCACACTGCTCGGCAGCCTGATCACCACGGGCCGGTCGGCCCGGTACAGCCCCTGGGGGCCGACGGCCGAGAACTCGTCGAACGACATGCGGGCGACCTCCACGCCCGCCGGCCCGCCCGACTCGGTCACAGCGTCCGGTAGTGCCATGTCACCTCTCCTCCCTCCCGCAAGACCGGGTCGATTGCCCCGTCAGCCGTCTGTCCTGGAACTGCTCAGGTCCGCCACCACGTCGACGATCAGGTCCTCCTGGCCGGCGATGGCCTGCCGCCGCCCGAGTTCGAAGAAGACGTCGCGCGGGTCCACTCCGGCGGCCTCGGAGAGTTCGACGACCCGGTGCTTGAATCCGGAGAACACCCCCGCCAGACCGCTGACGATGCTCATCGAGGCGGTCACCGGCGGCGCGGGCATGAGTTCGCGCTCGGCGAGGTCGGCGGCGTCCAGCAGCGCGTACAGGTCGATGCCCGTGGCGAACCCGCTGCGCTCCAGCACCGGGACCAGCACCTCCAGCTGGGTGTTGCCCGCCCCCGCACCGAAGCCGCGGGCGCAGCCGTCGACGATCAGGGCGCCGGCCTCGGCGGCGGCCACCGAGTTGGCGACGGCCATGCCGAGGTTGTTGTGCCCGTGGAAGATCACCGGGGTGGTGCCGACCGCCCCGGCGATCGCGCCGATCCGCGCGGTGACGTCCGCGGGGAGGAAGTGGCCGGCGGAGTCCATGATCCCCACGGCCTGCGCCCCGTACCCGACGGCCTGCGCGGCCTGCTCGGCCAGTTCGCCCGGGGAGAGCATGTGGCTCATCATCAGTACGCAGTGGGCCTCGGCGCCGGCGTCCCGCAGGAAGTCCAGGTGCCGCTCGGCCAGCGAGGTCTCGCTGGCGTGCACGCCGATGCGGACGACGTCGGCCCCGTGGGCGATCGCCCGCCGGAGGTCGTCGGAGGTGCCCCAGCCGGGGAGCATGAAGACCCCCATCCGGCTGTGGCGCAGCGCCTCCCGGACGGTCGACAGCATCTCGTCGTCGCTCACCGCGGCCGGTCCGACCTGGAGCGAGGAGGCGCCCAGGCCGTTGCCGTGGCCGACCTCCACCACCGGGACCCGCGCGGCGTCCGCCGCCTCCGCGTAGCGGCGCAGGGCGGTCGACTCCAGCCGGTGGCGGACCGCGTGCTGGCCGTCCCGCAGCGTCGGGTCGTGGATCACCACGTTCTTCACGGGGTCGCTCCTCTTCCGGCCACCCGGTCCAGCCGGGTCGCGTACTGCTCGGCGACCATGACGGCGGCGGAGTTGATGATGTCGAGGTTTCCGGCGTACGGCGGCAGGACGTCGCTGTGCGCCATGACCTGCAGGGTGATCGTCACCCGGTCGCCGACCGCGGTGCAGGCGGCGACCTCGTACCCGGGGGCGAAGGACCGCACCTGCTCGGCGGCCTTGTCCGCCACCGCGCGCACCGCCGCCGCGTCGGCGTCGGCGATGCGGGCGTGGACGGCCGTCCGGAAGGTCGCCGGCGGCACCGCCGGGCTGATGTTGAGGATCGCCTTGACGTCGGTCACGCCGGAGAACGCCGTCACGGCGTGGCCGGTGGTCGCCACGTACTCGTCGAGGTTCAGCCGGGTGGCGCGGCCCGCGACGTCGCTGGCCACGGTCGAGACGACCTCGACGTACGTCACCGGGAACGCGGCCGCGAGCGCGTGCACGACGGGTACGGACGCCTGTCCGCCGCAGCTGATCAGGTTGACGTTGCGCCCGGCCGTCGCCGACACCCCGGTCACGGTGGGCGCCACCATCCGCCCGATCTTGCTGGGCGTCAGGTCGATCACCAGCGTCCCGAGCGGCTCCAGCAGCGGCCAGTGCTCGCGGTGGGAGGCGGCGCTGGTGGCGTCGAAGACGATGTCGAACGGGCGCTCGGCCGCCAGGACGGCCCGGATGCCGCCGGCGGTGGTGGGGTAGCCGAGGCGCTCGGCGTACCGCAGGCCCTCCGACTCCGGGTTGCGGCCGGCCACCAGCCGGCAGTCCAGCGCGGGCGACCGGTCGATCTTGCTGACCAGGTCCCGGCCGATCGCGCCGGTGCCGACGACGGCGACCGTCGCCGGTTCGGCGGTGTCCGGGCGGGCGCTTCCCAGGCCCGCCGCGAGACTCATCGTGCGCCCCTGGGGCGCCGCGGGCGGCGGGCCGGCGCGGGCCGCGGGAGGTGTGGGCGGGTGCCGGCCGTACGGCTCGCCGCGTCGGGTTCGCAGGTTCCCATGAACGTCGTCCTCACCCTTCGATGTGCGCGGCTGCTCGTGGCAGCCCTGGCTGCGGGCGCCCGGGGCTTCACCGGGATGTGCGCCCGTTGCGGGCCGTGTGCCGACTGGTCGGCCACGGCGCCTCCGGTGCGGCCGCCGGCCGTGTCGCCGCCGGTGGACCGCCGAGAGGCGACGTGCGGGGGGAGGCGGGGCGCGGCCGTGCGACGAGAGAACGGGAGAACCGGGACCGGCCGGCCGCGAACCGTGGCGCCGAAACGATTCTTCTCGGGCACGGAACAGCGTCCTGGCACAGTGTGCGAACCCCCCTCGACGGCATGCCTTCCCCCTGCGGACACCGCTGCTGACTGCCCGTTCAGCGCCCAGCGGCGGCGAACATACCAGAAGAATGTATGGCTCAAACCCCTCCCGACGGAATGGGATTCGGTCCGCGCGGCGCGGCGGCCCCCGGCGGGGGGAGCGGACCCCGCGGTTTTCGGGCGCGCGTCCCGGCGCCCGTCCGCGCGGCCCGGCCTCCCGGGCGAGGGCTCCGCGGCCGGCCGCCGGCGGAGCCGATCTTCACCCTCGACGCCGCCGCGGGCGCCGACTATCCTCGGCAATCCCGTACGCCTGACCGTACGGGCCTCGGCGGGTGGCGACGGACTGATGGGGCGTCGGCGGCGGGGCGGCGGATCGAAGGGGGAGGCGATGGACTGCCGGCCGCGTCGCTGTCGCGTGGTGTCATGAGCACGTCGGCGACTGACCGGGCCCGCCCGCACCAGCCGCGCCTGGGACGCGACTTCTCCCGGCTGTGGTGGGCCGCCGCCGTCTCCTCGCTCGGCGACGGGGCCACCATCGCCGCCGCCCCCCTGCTGGCCACCCGGCTGACCGACGACCCCCGCCTGATCGGCGCCGCCTCGGTCGCCTTCACCGCGCCGTTCATCCTGTTCGGCATCCCGGCCGGGCTGCTGGTCGACCGCGTCGACATCCGCGCGATGATGGTGCGCGTCGACGTCGCCCGGGCCGTGCTGCTCGCGGTGCTCGCCCTCGGCGTCCTCGGCGGCTGGGGCGGACTGCCCCTGCTCTACGTCTGCATGTTCCTGCTCGGCGTCGGCGAGGTCCTGTGCCGCAACGCCGCCCAGGTGCTCGTCCCCTTCCTCACCCCGCAGGCCGGGCTCGCCACCGCCAACGCCCGTGTCATGGCCGTCCAGGAGGCCGGCACCGGCTTCGTCGGCCCGCTCGTCGGCGCGCTGCTGTTCGGCGTGGCGACGGTCCTGCCGTTCGGGGTGGACGCGGCCACCTTCCTGTGCTCCGCCGTACTGGTCAGCCGCATCCGGCGCACCCGGCCGGTCGAGCCCGCCCCCGACAGGGCCGGCGTGCTGTCGGAGATGCTGGCCGGCGCCAGGTGGCTGTACTCGCACCACCTGCTGCGCAGCCTCGCCCTGGTGTCCTGCCTGATCAACCTGGCCGGGAACGCGATGCTCGCCGTGCTCGTGGTGCACAGCGGGAAGGTGCTCCACCTGGGTCCGTTCGGGTACGGCGCCATGCTCGCCTGCCAGGCCGTGGGAGCCGTACTGGCCTCGCGGTTCGCGCCCGCCCTGACCGGGCGCCTGGGCCGGGAGGGGGCGCTGGTCGCCACCGCCGCCCTGATCGCCGTGAGCGAGACGGTGCTGGCCGCCGTCCCCTCGGTGTACGCGGCCGGCGCGGCCCTCGCGATCTTCGCGTGCGGGACGGTGACGTGGAACGTCGTCGTGGTCGTCCTGCGGCAGACCCTGGTGCCCCAGCACCTGCTCGGGCGGGCCAACAGCGTGTACCGGCTCGTCGCCTGGGGCGGACTGCCCCTCGGCGCGGCGGCCGGCGGCATCGTCGCCGCCGAGGCCGGCACCCGCGCCGTGTTCGGCGCCGGCGCGGCCGTCATGGCGGTCGTCGCGGTGGCGCTCCTCGCGGGTGCCCGCCGCCAGTGGATCACCCGCGCCGAACGGGGCGCCGAACCGGCCCCGGGGCCGGCCGACACGGACTGAGCGGGCGGCCGGCGCGCCGCGCGGCAGTGCGCCGGCGTCGCGCCGTACGTGCGGCCCGCCGCGGAGAGGACATGCGATGACGACCACGAACCCGCCCGTGCCGCCCAGGTCGCGGCTGGGCCACGTGTACGGCGGGGAACTCGCCGGACAGGCGCCGGGGGGCCGTCCCGCGGCCGCCGCCCGGGAGTCCGCCGCGCTCGCGCTGGCGTACGGGGGCCGGCTCCTCGACGGCCCCGCCTTCCTCGGCGAGGCCGAGCGGCGCGCCGTCGTGCGCGACCTCCACACCGTCTACGGGCTGCTGCGCTCGCTGCCGGAGCGGGTGTTCGGCGGGAGCGTCGCCGCGCTGGCCGCGGCGGTCGGCATGGACCCCCTGCAGTCGGCGCTGGTCACGCGCAGCGCCCGGAGCGGGGTGCTCCTCCCCCTCGGCCGGGCCGACCTCTACCACGACGGCACGGGGTTCAGGCTCCTGGAGTTCAACATCACCAGCGCGCTCGGCGGCTTCGAGAACGCCGACATCAACCGGGCCATGCTGGCGTACCCGCCGCTCCGGGAGTTCGTACGGCGGCACCGGCTCCGCTACCGGGACACGCTGGACAGCATGGCGCGGACCGTGCACGCCGAGTGCGCCGCGACCGTCCCCGCCGACCGGCCGCCGGTCGTCGCCGTGGTGGACACCGCGGAGAACTTCTCCGCCGTGGGGCCCCGGCTGCGGGTGCTCGCCGCGAAGCTGGCCGACCACGGGTTCGAGGGGATCGCCTGCCACCTCGGCGAGTTCACGTACCCGAACGGCCGCCCCACCGTCTCGGGCCGGGCCGTCGACGTCGTCCTCCGGTACTTCCTGGCCGAGGACCTGGCCGACCCCGCGGCGGCGGCCCTGCTGGAGCCGCTGCTGACCGCGGTCGAGGAGGGCCGGGTGGGCCTGTGCAGCCGGCTGGACGCCGAGCTGTACGGCAACAAGGGCACCCTGGCGATGCTCTCCGACGACCGGCACCGCGACCTGTTCGACGCCGCCGAACTGGCCTGCCTCGACCGGCTCCTGCCCTGGACGCGGTACGTGCGCCCGCGCGTCACGGACCCCGGCGGCACCGAGGTCGACCTGCTCGCCCACGCCCTGGCCCACCGGGACGAGCTGATCCTGAAGCCGACCCTGCTGCACGGCGGCAACGGGATCACCGCCGGCTGGAAGGTGGACGCGGCCGAGTGGGAGCACCGGATCGCCTCGGCGATGGACGGGCCGTTCGTGGTCCAGCGCCGGGTCCGCCCCGTCGCCGAGCCGTTCCCCGACGGCGCGGGCGGCGTGCGGGAGCTCTTCCCCAACTGGGGCGTCTACCTGGGCGCGCACGGCGCCGGCGACGACGGGTACGCCGGGGGCTTCGTACGGGCCAGCGCCGATCCGGACGCCGGGGTGGTCGCCATGGGCAGCGGCGCACTGGTCGGCTGCGTCTTCCACGGCGGCGACCGCTGATGCGGGCCCCCGGTCCGCGGCGGGTGCGCGGCGCCCGCGCGGCGGCGTTCCGGCCGGTCGCCCCCCGGGCCACCCGGCCGTCCACGGGCCGCGCGCCCGGGGGCCCGTGGACGGCCGGCCCTGCCGCGGTCCCCGCGTGACCCCCGTACCTCCCCCGCCCGCGCCCCCTTCCGCGCCCTCGCCGTCGCCGGCGGTGGCCGGTTTCCCCGATGTCTTCGCACGCACCCGGCGGTTCTCCCTGGGCCTGCCGGGCCGGTTCACGGTCTCGCCGGACGGCGCGCGGGTGCTCTTCGTGCGGACCGGGTCGGGTACCGACCCGGTGAGCCGGCTGTGGCTGTTCGAGGACGGCGCGGAGCGGCTGCTGGCCGACCCGGCCGCGCTCGGCGGGCCGGGCGAGGAGTCGCTCCCGGAGGAGGAGGGGGTCCGGCGGGAGCGGGCCCGCGTCACGTCCTCGGGGATCACCTCGTACGCGACGGACCGGGCGGCCCGTCTGGCGGTGTTCGCCCTCGGCGGCGCCCTGTGGGCGGTGCGCACGGGCGGCGGGGAGCCGTGGCCCGTCCCCGCGGCGGGCCCGGCCGTGGACCCGCGCCCCTCCCCGGACGGCTCCCTCGTCGCGTACGTGACCGGCGGCGCCCTGCGCGTGGTCGGGACGGACGGCACGGGGGACCGGCCGCTGGCCGTGCCCGAGGCGCCGGACGTGACGTACGGGCTGGCGGAGCACGCGGCGGCCGAGTCCATGGGCCGGCGGCGCGGGTACTGGTGGTCGCCGGACGGGGACGCCCTCCTGGTGGCGCGCGTCGACCAGGCGCCCGTCGCCCGCTGGTACCTGGCCGACCCGGCGGACCCGGCCCGGCCGCCGCGCGTCCTGCGCTACCCCGCGGCGGGCACCGCGAACGCCGGGGTGACCCTCCACGTCGTGGGCCTGGACGGACGCCGCACCGCGGTGCGCCCGCCGGCCGGGGCGGACCCCGGGGAGCACCCGGAGGGCGTCTGGACGGACCGGCGCTTCGAGTACGTCACGGCGGCGGGCTGGGACGCGCACGGCCCGTACCTCGAGGTCCAGACCCGGGACCAGCGCACGGTCGCGCTGTTCGCCGCCGACCCGGCGACGGGCGCCGTGCGGCCGCTGGACGTGAGGCACGACGAGGCGTGGGTGGCCCTCGTGCCGGGCACGCCGCTGCGCACCGCCTCCGGGGCGGTGGTCGTCCCGCACGTCCGGGACGGGACGCGCGCGGTACGCGTCGGCGAGGTGGTCTCGCCGGCCGGCCTGCAGGTGCGGGAGGTGCTGGGCGCGGTCGGCGAGCGCGTCTACCTCACCGGGGGCGAGGAGCCGACGGAGAGCCACGTGTGGGTGTACGACCCCGGGGGCGGCGGCCCGGCGTTCCGGCGGCTGAGCGGCGAGCCGGGGGTGCACACGGCCGCGGTCGGCGGGGACACGCTCGTCCTGGACGCCCTGACGTGCGGGGGCCGCTCCGTGCCGGTGCTGCGCGGCGGGCGGCCGGCGGGCCGGATCGCGGTCCTCGCCGAGACCCCCGCGGTACGGCCCCGCGCCCTCCCGCTGTCGCTGGGCGAACGGGCGGTGCGCGCCCACCTGCACCTGCCGTCCTGGTACGACCCGGCGTCCGGGGCGCGGCTGCCGGTGCTGCTCAGCCCCTACGGCGGGCCTGGGGTGCGGCTGGCGGTGCGGGCGCACGGCTGGTGGAGCGCCGTGGCGCAGTGGTTCGCCGAGCAGGGGTTCGCCGTGCTGATCGCCGACGGGCGCGGCACGCCGGGGCGCGGCCGGGACTGGGAGGTGGCGGTGCGCGGCGACCGGCTGGGGCCCGCGCTGGAGGACCAGGTGGACGCGCTGCACGCGGCGGCGGAGCGGTGCCCGGCCCTCGACCTGGGGCGGGTGGCGGTGCGGGGCTGGTCGTACGGCGGGTACCTGGCGATCGGGGCCGTGCTGGACCGCCCCGACGTGTTCCACGCCGCGGTCGCCGGCGGCGCCCCCGCGGACCGGCGGCTGTACGACACCCACTGGGAGGAGCGGTTCCTGGGCCACCCGGACGTGGAGCCGGGGAACTACGAGCGGTCCTCGCTGGTGGGGCGGGCACACCGGCTGACCAGGCCGTTGATGCTGGTCCACGGGCTGGCGGACGACAACGTGGTGGCGGCGCACACCCTCCGGCTGTCCGCCGCGCTGCTCGCCGCGGGCAGGCCCCACACGGTGCTCCCGCTGCCGGGGGCGGCGCACCTGGTCACCCGGGAGGAGGTGGTCGCCAACCAGCTGCGGCTGGAGGCGGAGTTCCTCCGGAGGTCGCTCGGGGGGTGACCGGCGCGCCGTCCCCGTCCCGTCCCGCCCCACGTGGAGGGGGCGGGACGGCCCGTCAGCCCTCGACGGCGGCGCCGGCCTCGCGCAGGGCCTCCACCGCCGCCCTGACGGAGGGGCGCCGGTCCGCGTCCGTGCGCCACACCGCGTAGATGTGGCGCCGCGTCTGCCGGCGCACCGGGACGAGCGCGACGCCCTCGGGCACGGGCCCGCGGCCCAGCCGGGGCGCGACGCACACGCCGAGACCGGCCCGGATCAGCGCGAGCTGCGTGTGGTGCTCGCCGGCGAGGTGGGCGATGCGCGGCTCGATCCCCTTGGAGCGCAGGGTGAACACGAGCCAGTCGTGGCAGAACTCGCCCTCCGGCCAGGAGACCCAGTCGTCGTCGGCGAAGTCCTCCAGGTCCGCCTCCGCGCGTCCGGCGAGCGGGTGGCCGGCGGGCACGGCCACGTCGGCCGCGTCGTCCAGGAGGACGGCGTGGGCGAGCCCCCCGGGGACGGGGAGGCGCTTGTTGCTCCAGTCCAGCACCACGGCGAGGTCCACGTCCCCCTCAGGACGCGGCGGATGCCGTGTTCGGGTTCCAGTTCGCTGCTGCGCACGCGCAGTTCGGGGTGGCGGGTCCGCAGGGTGGTGATGGCGCGGGGGAACAGGCCGCGGACGGCGGTCGGGAAACCGGCCAGCCGCACCTCCCCCACCACCCGGCCGCGCTGGGCCTCGATGTCCGCCTTGGCGAGCGCCACCTGCGACAGGATGCGCGCCGCGTGGTCGGCGAGCAGCCGCCCGGCATCGGTGAGGCGCACGCCCCGCCCGTTCTTCGCCACGAGCTGCTGGCCCACCTCGCGCTCCAGCTTGGCCAGCTGCTGGGAGACGGCGGAGGTCGTGACGTGCAGGGCCTCGGCGGCGCCGCTGACGGAGCCGTGCCGGGCCAGGGCGTCGAGGGTCCGCAGGCGCTCCAGGTTCAACATGTAAGAGATGCTAACCAAACTGAAAAAGAAAATCTCACTTGTCCTAAGAAGTTCCACGGTACAGGCTGGTCGCCATGAACGCAGCGACCCCGTCCCGAACCCCTCGGCGGGCACCCGCGACCCCCGGGGCACCCGACGCCGGGGCCGCCGCCGCGCCGGTCCCGGTGCCCGCCCGTGCGCCGCGCGTCGACTGGCGGGTGCGCTTCGCGGTGCTCGCCGTCGTGTGGGGCTTCAGCTTCCTGCTGATCAAGGTGGGCACGGCGGCCTACGCGCCGCTGCAGGTGACGTTCGGGAGGCTGCTGTTCGGCACGCTGGTGCTGGCCGCCGCCATGGCGGTCCGCCGGACGGGGCCGCCGCGCGGCGTCCGGACGTGGGCGCACCTGGCGGTGGCGGCGTTCTTCCTCAACGCCCTGCCGTTCTCGCTGTTCGCCTTCGCCGAGTTGACGATCTCGTCGACCCTGGCGGGCATCTGCAACGCCACCTCGCCCCTGTGGGGCATGGCCCTGTCCCTGGTGGCCCTCTCCGAGGACCGTCCGACGCGGCGCCGGGTCGCCGGCCTCGGCCTGGGCTTCGTCGGCGTCCTGACGGTGCTCGGCGCCTGGCAGGGCTTCTCCGGGGTGGACGTGAGGGGGACCTCGCTGGCCCTGCTCGCCTCGCTGAGCTACCCGGTCGGCTGGATCTACGTGCGCCGCACGCTGGCCGGCCGCGACGAGTCGCACCTGTCCCTGACCGGTGCGCAGTTGATGCTCGCGACCGCGCAACTGGCGTTCGTGACGCCGCTGTTCACCGACCTGCCGACGGCGTTCCCCCCGGGCCCGCTGCTGGCGGTGGTCGCGCTCGGCGCGCTGGGCACGGGCTTCGCGATGCTCGTCCAGTACGGCATCGTCTCGGAGGTCGGCCCGACGACGGGCCAGATGGTCACGTACTTCATCCCGGTCATCGCCACGGCCGCCGGGGTGACGCTGCTGGGCGAACGGCTCACCTGGAACACCCCGGTCGGCGCGGTGATCGTGCTGGCGGGCGCGGCCCTCACGCAGAGCCGCCGCGGCACGCCCCGCCGCCGCCCGCGCGGGGCGGCAGGGGGCTCAGCGGTAGGAGCGTGCCGGCGCGGGCCCCGTCGCCGCCGCCACGGCCGCGGCGAGGGGCTCGACGTCGGCGCCCGACAGACCGGACACGGTCAGCCGGACGGCGGGCGGCGACACCAGCCGGAACCGCGCGCCCGGCGCGACCGCCCACCCGGCCTGCAGCATCCGCGTCACCACGCCCGTCTCGTCGGCCACCGGCACCCAGACGTTCATCCCGCTGCGTCCGTGCGCCCCGACGCCCCGCTCGCCCAGCGCCCGGACCAGCGCGTCGCGCCGCTCCCCGTACGAGCGCGCCACCGCCCCGTGGTCGACGGCACCGGTCTCCCAGAGGTGCACCACGGTCCGCTGGAGCAGCCGGCTCACCCACCCGGGACCGAGCCGCTGCCGGCCGAGGACCCGGTCGACGGTGGTCTCGTCGCCGGTGAACGCGGCGACCCGCAGGTCCGGCCCGTACGCCTTGGCGACCGACCGGACGAGCGCCCACCGGTCGGTGACCCCGCCCAGCGGGTGGAGCGGCACATCGACGACGCCGTGCCCGTGGTCGTCCTCGACGACCAGCACGTCCCGGTGGCGGCCCAGCACCTCCCGCAGGTGCGCGGCCCGCTCCGCGCCCACCGCGGCGCCCGTCGGGTTCTGCGCCCGGGCGGTGACGACGACCGCCCGCGCGCCCCCGTCCCGCAGCGCCCGCTCGACGTCGCCCGGCATCGGCCCGTCGTCGTCGACCCCGACCGGGACGACCCGCAGCCCCAGCGCCGGCACGAGGTCGAGCACGCTGCCCCATCCCGGGTCCTCGACCGCGACCGCGTCACCGGGCCGCAGGTGCGCGGCGAGGACGCGCTCGACGGCGTCCAGCCCGCCACCGGCCACGCCCACCGGCCCGGCCGGCACCCCCTCGGCGTCCAGCGCGGCGCGCACGAGCCGGGCGAAGTCCTCGTCCACCGGGGGCTCCCCGTACATCACGTGCCGTGCGTCCTCGCGGCGCGCGGCGGCGGCCAGCGCCGGGCCGAGCCGCGGCAGCAGGCACGGATCGGGGTCGCCCCGGCCCACGTCCCGCACCCCTTCGGGAGCCTCCACTCCGACGGCGTCCCGCGCGGTGGTCGCCGGACGGGGCCGCACCCGGCTCCCCCGGCGCCCGGCGGTCTCGATGACGCCCCGTTCCCGCAGGGTCCGGTAGGCGGACGCGACGGTGTTCGGGTTGACCCCCAGTTCCACCGCCAACTCCCTGACCGGCGGCAGGGACCGGCCCGGCCGGAGGTCGCCCGAGCCGACGCCGCGCTCCACGCTGGCCGCGATTTCCGATGCACGGCGCCCACTGATCCTATATTCTCCTAGCACAAAAACCATTATGTACTAGAACAATGGAGGCCGCAATGCCGGAGACCGCCACGTCCGCAGCCCGGGCGCCGGGGACCCGGGGCGCGTACGAGCCGACCGACCTCACCGTCCCGACCCGCGGCCGCCCGAGGGCCTCGTACGACCGGGAGCTGGTCCACGCGATACTCGACGAGGCGTACGTCTGCCACCTGGGGTTCGTCCGCGAGGGCCGCCCCGTCGTGCTGCCGACGCTGTACGGGCGCGTCGGCGAGCGCCTGTACGTCCACGGCTCGACGGGCTCGCGGCCCCTGCGCATGGCGGACGGCGGCACCGGCGACGACCCGGGCCTCGCCGTCTGCCTGACGGTGACGCACGTCGACGGACTGGTGCTGGCCCGCTCGGCGTTCCACCACTCGGTCAACTACCGGTCGGTCGTGGTGCACGGCACCGCCCGCCAGGTGACGGACCCGGACGAGAAGCGGGGCGCGCTGGACGCCCTGGTCGACCACGTCGTCCCCGGCCGCTCGGCGGACTCCCGGCCCGCCAACGCCAGGGAGCTGGCCGCGACCGCCGTCCTCCGCCTCGACCTGGCGGAGGTGTCGGCGAAGGTCCGCACCGGCGGTGTCAACGAGGAGCCCGAGGACCTGTCGCTCCCCCACTGGGCCGGGGTGGTCCCGCTGACCACCCGGTACGGCACGGCGATCCCCGACGAGGCGCTGGACCCGTCCGTCGCCCTGCCCGATTACCTCGCCGCCCTCTGAGGGAGCCGCCCGCCACCTCCCGCGGCGCCCCCGGAGGCGCGGCGGGCCGGATCCCGCGGGGAGGAGCCGCCCGCGGCGAGCGGTGGCCGGCGGACCCTACGCGGCGGCCCCGCGGGCGGGCGGACGCTCGCCGGCCGCCGCGGGGCCGGAGCCCCCGGCGGGGCCCGGGGCGCCCCCGGGCGCGGACGACTGGGCGATGAGGGCGCCGACCAGGACGAGCGCGCCGCCCGCGATCTGCGGTGCCGCCAGGTGCTCGCCGAGCAGGACCCAGGCGAGGACGGTGGCGACGACCGCCTCCAGGCAGGCCACGACCCCGGCGACCTGCGGGGAGAGCCGGCGCACGGAGACGACCCCGGTGACGTAGGCGACCACGGTCGCGACGAGCACGATCCAGCCGACCAGCAGCCAGGCGGGCGCGGCCGTGCCGTCCAGGTCGGCCGTGCCGGCGAGCACCCGCCAGTCCGCGTTCCAGGGGCGGGCCACGACGGTGAGGACGGCGGCACCGGCCAGCAGTCCGTACGCGATGACGCCGAGCGGGGCGGCGGGCCGGGCCCGGTCACCGCCCCGGTCGGACAGGACGAAGTAGCCGACCTGGCAGCAGGCGGCGGCGAGGGCGAGGACGAGGCCGAGCACGTCGAAACCGAGCCCGGACCACACCTCGACCACACAGGCGAGGCCCGTGACGGCGAGGACGACGCCGAGGGCGGCGGCCCGGGTCACCGGCCGGCGCTGCACGTACCGGACCCAGCCGAGGAGGAGCGCCGGCGCGAGGTACTCCACGAGCAGGGCGACGCCGACGGGGATGCGGGACAGGGCTGCGAAGTAGAACGCCTGGACGCCCGCGACGGCCAGGAGGCCGAAGCCCGCGAGGAGGGCCGGCTCGCGGCGCGGCAGGTCGCGGTGGCGCCAGGCGACGGGCAGCATGACGAGCGCGGCGCCCGCCACCCGCAGCCACACCACGTGCAGCGGGTCGAGCCCCGCCTCGATGAGCGGCTTGGCCGCGACGCCTGATCCGCCGAATGCGAACGCCGAGGCCAGGGCCAGTCCCAGGCCGGCGCTTCTCACCTGAGACGCGTGCATCGCCACATCATGACAGGGCGCCGTCAGGAGCGTGAAGGCGGTCACGCCTGTTGAGACGGGTGTTCCAGCCGGGCGGCCAGCCGCGTCCCGTCGACGCCGGCGCGGGCCGGTACCTGCGCGGCCCGGCAGCCGGGGGCGGCGGCGGGCGCGGCGAGCGGGTCGAGCGGGCGGGCCCGCGGTCCGCCCCGTCCCCGCGCCCGGGCGTGCGCCTCCTCCGGCGCCACGGCCGCGGCGGGCGACCAGCCGGAGCGCCGGGCCCCCCGTGGGGGGCGCCGCTCCGGGCCGGCCCGGCGGGCTCCCGGTGCTCCCGCACCCGGGACCCGGCCTCCCCGGGACACGGGGGCGCCTCCGTGAGCCTCTCCGCGGACGTCCCCGGCGGGCCGGGCGGGCCGGGCGGGTTTCCGGTCCAGCCCCCGCGGATTGGCCTTGGCCCACGTCCTCCCCGGCCGTCTACGGTCGTGCCCATGCACATCCGTATCGTCGACGCCTTCACCGACCGCCCCTTCTCCGGCAACCCCGCGGGTGTCCTGCTCCTCGACGCCTTCCCCGGCGACCGGTGGCTCCAGGCGGTCGCCGCGGAGGTCAACCTCTCCGAGACGGCCTTCGCGCACCCGCTCCCGTCCGGTGGCGACGCCGACTGGGCGCTGCGCTGGTTCACCCCGGTCGCCGAGGTCGACATGTGCGGGCACGCCACGCTGGCCACCGCCCACGTGCTGCACGCCACCGGCCGGGCCACCGGCACCGTGCGCTTCGCCGCGCGCTGCGGCATCCTCACCGCGGAGGCCGCCGGGGACGGCACGATCACGATGGACTTCCCCACCTCCACGCTCACCCCGGTCGACCCTCCGGAAGGACTCCGCGAGGCGCTCGGCACGGAGGCTGTCTCGGTCCACGACACGGCCGCCCACGTCGGCGACCTGCTGGTCGAGCTGCGGGACGAGGAGGCCGTACGGACCCTGGCGCCGGACCTCCCCGCGCTGTCCGGGCTCTCCGAGCGGGGCGTCATCGCCACCGCCGCCGCGGACCCGGAGCGCGGCCACGACTTCGTTTCACGCTGCTTCTTCCCGCGCCTGGGCATCGACGAGGACCCGGTGACGGGCAGCGCCCACACCGCGCTGGCCCCCTTCTGGTCGGCCCGCCTCGGCCGCTCCGAGCTGACCGGGCTGCAGGGCGGAGGCCGCACCGGGGTCGTGCGCACCGCGCTGCGCGGCGAGCGGACCCTGCTGACCGGCCGGGCGGTCACCGTCATCGAGGGGGAGCTGCGCGTCTGAGTGCCGGCGGGCGGCACGCCGCCGGGCTCCGGGGCGCGGGCTCCTCCCAGGTCACGCCGTGGGCAGCCACCCCACCCTGCCGGCGAGCAGCGCGTACCCGACGAAGGCCACGACGTCGAGCAGGGCGTGCGCCGCGACGAGCGGCCCGACCCGCCCCCACCGCCGGTACAGCAGGACGAAGACGACCCCCATGGCCAGGTTGCCCAGGAACCCGCCGACGCCCTGGTACAGGTGGTACGAGCCGCGCAGCACCGAGCTCGCCGCGAGCGCCGCCGCCGGCGACCAGCCCAGCTGGCCGAGCCTGCGCAGCAGGTAGCCGAGGACGACGACCTCCTCCACGAGGGAGTTCTGGAGCGCCGAGAGGATCAGGACCGGGTACTTCCACCACTCCCCCGGCAGCGCCTCGGGCACTACCGTGAGGTTCATCCCGGCCCCCCGCGCCACCAGGTAGAACACCAGGCCGGCGCTGCCGATCGCCGCCGCGACGAGCGCTCCGCGCCCGAGGTCGCTCCAGGGCCTGCGGCGGTCGAGGCCGATCGCGCGCAGGCCGGCGCCCTCGCGCAGCAGCAGGTGCGCGACGAGGACGACCGGCACGAGCGCGGTGGCGAGGGAGAACAGCTGCCAGGCGAGGTCGAGCCACGGGCGGCCCGGCGCGTACGAGCCGTTGAGCGTGGCCGCCTGGTCCTTCAGCCCGCCCGGCCTCGTCAGCGCCCCGGTGAAGCTGATCAGGGACGAGACCGCGCTCGCTCCGAGCGACAGGGCCAGCACGATCAGCGTCTCGGCCCGCAGGATCCGCTGCGACCCGCCCACCGCCGGCGCCGCGGCCGCACCGGCCGTCCGTTCCGCACCCGTCCGCACGTGCGCCTCCCCTCGTGGATCCCGCGCCGTCCAGCTTGCCCGACGTCCGCGCGCGGCGCTCGGAGGGGTCCCCCGGGAGGGACCGGCGCCCTCAGCGGACGCGCCGCGCGTACGGCCCCGGGGGGTCCACGGGCCAGGTGTGGACCGGCTCGCCGGCCAGCGCCAGCTCCCGGTAGCGGCGCGTCGTGTGGGCTAGCGCCGCCTCCCGGTCGAGGCCCGCCTCCTGGGCTCGATGAAACGTTTCGACCTGCCATGAGGCACCGTTGAAGCGTCGGCGGCAGCGCTCCTCGATGATGCCGAGGCAGCGGTCGCGGTCGGCGGGCTCGATGCCCCACGCGTCCAGTCCGGCCGCGGCGAGCGGGAGCAGTTCGTCCCGTACGAGCTTCACCGCGGGCACCGCGGCCACGCCGCCGCGCCCCGGGCGGGGCCAGCGCAGTTCGGCGTCGATGCCGTACCGGCAGGCGGTGTCGAAGTTGTCGGACGCGTCGGCGAAGGACAGCCGCCTCCACACCGGACGGGGGTCCTCGGCGAGGGCGCGCACGAGCCCGTAGTAGAAGGCGGCGTTGGCGACGACGTCGTCGACGGTGGGCCCGGCGGGCAGGACGCGGTTCTCGACGCGCAGGTGCGGAACGCCGTCCACCACGCCGTACACGGGACGGTTCCAGCGGTACACGGTGCCGTTGTGCAGGACGAGTTCCCGCAGCGAGGGCACGCCGCCGTCGTCGAGGACGCGCAGCGGGTCCTCGTCGTCGCAGAGCGGCAGCAGCGCCGGGAAGTAGCGCAGGTTCTCCTCGAACAGCTCGTACGCGCACTCCACCCACCGCTCGCCGAACCAGGTGCGCGGCCGCACCCCCTGGGCCTGCAGCTCGGGCGGGCGGGTGTCCGTCGCCTGCTGGAACAGCGGCGGCCGGGTCTCGCGCCACAGCTCGCGGCCGAAGAGGAACGGCGAGTTGGCGCCGGTCGCGATCTGCACGGCGGCGACCGCCTGCGCGGCGTTCCACACGTCGGCGAAGCGCGTCGGGGTGACCTGGAGGTGCAGCTGGACCGAGGTGCAGGCGGCCTCGGGCGTGATGGAGGCGGCCGTGCAGCCGAGCCGCTCCACGCCCTCGATCTCCAGTGAGAAGTCCTCGCCGCGAGCGGTGACGACCTGCTCGTTGAGCAGTACGTAGCGGTCGACGTCCGAGAGGTTGACGAGGTCCACGTCTCGATGGGTGAGAGTGGGGAGGATGCCGATCATCACGATGCCGGCGCCCAGTTCCTCGGCCTTGCGGTGGGCGTATCCGAGGCCCGTCCGCAGCTCCTCGGCGAGCTGTGAGAAAACGTGCCCGGCGAGCCGGTGGGGGGCGACGTTCACTTCCAGGTTGAACATCCCGAGTTCCGTTTGGAAATCCCGGCTGGAGATACGCTCCAGAACTTGCGTGTTCATCATCCGGGGAAGTCCGTCGGCGCCTGCGAGATTCAGTTCTATCTCGAGCCCCATCAGGTTTCTGGGGCGGTCGAACCGTTTCTCCGCGAGCAGTCGCCCCAGCGCCTCCAGGCAGTCTCGGAGTTTCCTGCGGTACCTCTGCCGATCGGCCAGGTCGAACCTGGCTGCCACGACCTTCTCCCCCATCGAAGCATCCCTCTCGAGTGGGCGGCACGCGGCGTCGCCGCTCGGTCAGGGACGATGATGCCCCGCCCGGCCGATCCGTAACGCCCCCGCGACGAGGGCTTCGCCACTAGACTGGCGCGGTCGGCCGTCCGGCACATTCCGGAGGCATGGAACGACTAGCAGATCTCGCCGGGCGGTGTGGTGGAAAAAGCCGACGGGATTCAGCCGTCCATCGGAGGGCGACATCGCAGGCAGCGGCTTCGGACCTGGGGATGATTCAGCGGAAAATGCCCCGAACCCAAGGCGGGTTGCAGCCTTGACGGAGTTATTGGAAGCGGTTAGCGGAAACACCGCGTGAACAGTTGTCGTATAAACTCCGTCCACGAGGCTGAGACCTGGCGCCCCGGCATGGCGCCCCGGAGCTCCACGGCCCCGCCGCCGACAGCGCCGCCCGCACCCACGCAACGCTCCACCCCTCCTGTCTCTTGATTGAGAGGCGACCCACCATGCCGCTTCACGTCTCCCAGGCCCCCGCGCCTGTCCTGCACAGCGTCCTCGCGGCCCTCGGATCCCCCGCCCTCCGCGAGGCCGGCACCCCCGCGCTGCGCTCCGTCCAGGGGCCGCTCAGCGCGGAACTGCCGCTCCCCGTCCACGTCCTCGGCGTCACCGCGCCGGCCGACGGGACGGCGGGCGCGCCCGTCACCCGGCTCGCGGGGTGGAGGTTCCTGATCCGCGGCGGGGAGGTGAGCCTGGCCGCCGCGGACGTCCTGCGCACGGCGGGGGGCTGGTCCTTCTCGCACTTCTTCGAGGGCCCCTACCTCGCCTCCACGGAACGGGCGCTGCGCCAGGCCGAGATGTCGGCGTCGCCGTGGCAGCCGCGCCTGCTGTCGGTGCCCGAGCTGTACATGCTGACGCTGTGGCTGCACGGTGATCCGGACGCCGACCCCGCCGGGGGGCCGCCCGACCCGGCGGACGTGCTGATCCCGCTGGCGCCCGCGCCACCCGGGATCGCCGCGCACCGCCCGCACCGCGTCGCGGACCTGCTGCCGCGGCTCGCGGTCCGGCTCGTGCCGCCACCGCTGCTCGGCTCGACGGCCTGACGCCGGGCCGCACACCGCACACCGGGGCGCGTGGCACCGCCGCGCGCCTCCTGGCCCGTTCGGGCTAGTCCACCGTGACCCGGTCGAACCACCCGGAAGCACAGGCGGGTTGTGTCGAACCACCCACGCGGGTGATCCGCCCTCCGACGAGGGGAGGTGCGCCGCGAAATCCCTGCGGAAACAGGTTCGCGGGGCAACACTGGGAGGCACCGATCGAAGACGGGGGGCGGCCATGGACACCGCGTCGAGCCGCAGAACAGACTCCACACCGCAGCGAAAGAACCCAGCCATGTGCCAGCACCAGCCATCCTGCCCGACCGCCGACTCCCCCGACCGGGAAGCCGCCCGTGTCGTGGCGCACCACCCGGAGCAGGGCTGGAGCCTGCTGTGCAACGGCGTCCTCCTCTTCGAGGACACGGGCGAGCTGCTGCCGGACGGGCAGGTCATCGCACCGCACCGGCCCCCGGCGGCGGCGCGGGTCGCCAGGGCCGCCTAACCCGCTTCGGCGCCCCGGCCGTACGAGCCGGGCACGGCGCGACGGCGCCGGGCCGGTACGGAGGGAGCCGCCTCCGTACCGGCCCGGCGCCCACCGCCCTTCTCAGGCGTCGTACTCGTCGAGCGGCGGGCAGGAGCAGACCAGGTTGCGGTCGCCGAAGGCGCCGTCGATCCGGCGCACCGGCGGCCAGTACTTGTCCGCGGCCGAGACGCCCGCCGGGAAGACGGCCTCCTCACGGCTGTAGGCGTGGTTCCACTCACCGCCGAGCGCGGCCGCCGTGTGCGGGGCGTTGCGCAGCGGGTTGTCGTCGGCCGGCCAGACGCCCGACGCGACCTTCTCGATCTCGCCGCGGATCGCGATCATCGTGTCGACGAACCGGTCGAGCTCCGTCAGGTCCTCGCTCTCGGTCGGCTCGATCATCAGCGTGCCGGCGACCGGGAACGACATGGTCGGCGCGTGGAAGCCGTAGTCGATCAGGCGCTTGGCGATGTCGTCGACGCTGACGCCGGTCTCCTTCGACAGCGGCCGCAGGTCGATGATGCACTCGTGCGCGACGAGACCGCCCGGACCGGTGTACAGCACCGGGAAGTGCGGCTCCAGGCGCTTGGCGATGTAGTTCGCCGCGAGGACGGCGACCTGCGTGGCGCGCTTGAGGCCCTCGCCGCCCATGAGCCGCACGTACGCCCAGGAGATCGGCAGGATGCCGGCCGAACCCCACGGCGCCGCCGAGATCGGGCCGACGCCGGTCTCCGGGCCGGCGGCCGGCTGGAGGGGGTGGTTCGGCAGGTACGGGGCGAGGTGCGAGCGGACCGCGACCGGGCCGACACCGGGACCGCCGCCGCCGTGCGGGATGCAGAACGTCTTGTGCAGGTTCAGGTGCGACACGTCGCCGCCGAACTCGCCGGGCTTCGCCAGGCCGACGAGCGCGTTGAGGTTGGCGCCGTCGACGTAGACCTGGCCGCCCGCCTCGTGGACCCGGGCGCAGATGTCGGCGACGTGCTCCTCGAAGACACCGTGCGTCGACGGATAGGTGATCATCAGCACGGCGAGTTCGTCGCGGTGCCGCTCGATCTTGGCGCGCAGGTCCGCGACGTCGACCTCGCCGTCGTCGGCGGTCTTGACGACGACGACCCTCATCCCCGCCATGACGGCCGAGGCGGCGTTGGTGCCGTGCGCGGAGGACGGGATGAGGCAGACCGTGCGCTGCGCGTCGCCGTTGGCGCGGTGGTAGGCGCGGACGGCGAGGAGGCCCGCGAGCTCGCCCTGCGAACCGGCGTTGGGCTGGATGGACACCTTGTCGTAGCCGGTGATCTCGGCGAGGCGGTCCTCCAGCTCGTGGATGAGCGTGAGGTAGCCCTCGGCCTGCTCCGCCGGGGCGAAGGGGTGCATCTGGCCGAACTCGGGCCAGGTGACCGGCTCCATCTCGGTGGTCGCGTTCAGCTTCATCGTGCAGGAACCGAGCGGGATCATGCCGCGGTCCAGCGCGTAGTCGCGGTCGGCGAGCCTGCGCAGGTACCGCAGCATCGCGGTCTCGGAACGGTGTGCGTGGAAGACCGGGTGGGTCAGGTACGCGTCGGTGCGCAGCAGCGCCTCGGGCAGCGCGTCGGCGGTCCCGGCGTCCAGCGCCTCGATGTCGCCGCTCACGCCGAAGGCGGCCCACACGGCCGAGAGCTGGGCGCGGCCGGTGGTCTCGTCGCAGGCGACGGAGACGTGGTCGGCGTCGACGAGGTGGATGTTGACGCCGTTCCCGCGGGCCGCGGCGACGACCTCGGCGGCCCTGCCGGGCACGCGCGCGGTGACGGTGTCGAAGAAGGCCCCGTGGACGAGCTCGACGCCGCCGGCGCGCAGGCCGGCCGCGAGGACCGCCGCGTACCGGTGGGTGCGCCGGGCGATCTCCTTCAGGCCCTCGGGGCCGTGGTAGACCGCGTACATGCCGGCCATGACGGCGAGGAGCACCTGGGCGGTGCAGATGTTGCTGGTGGCCTTCTCGCGGCGGATGTGCTGCTCGCGGGTCTGGAGGGCGAGGCGGTACGCCTTGTCGCCGTCGGCGTCGACGGAGACGCCGACGAGGCGGCCGGGGAGGCTGCGGGCGAACGTGTCGCGGACGGCCATGTAGCCGGCGTGCGGACCGCCGAAGCCCATCGGGACGCCGAACCGCTGGGTGGTGCCGACGGCGATGTCCGCGCCCAGCTCGCCGGGCGGGGTGAGCAGGGTCAACGCGAGCAGGTCGGCGGCGACGGTGACGACGGCGCCGAGTTCGTGGGCGGCGTCGACCAGCGGCTTGATGTCGCGGACCGCGCCGGACGCGCCCGGGTACTGGAGGAGGACGCCGAAGACGCCGCGCTCGGCGACCTCGGCGGGGATGCCGTCGCCGAGGTCGGCGACGACGACCTCGACGCCGGTCGGCTCGGCGCGGGTCTCGATGACGGCGATCGTCTGCGGCAGGGCGTCGGCGTCGACCAGGAAGACGCCGTCCTTGACCTTGCCGACGCGCCGCGCGAGGGACATGGCCTCGGCGGCGGCGGTGCCCTCGTCGAGGAGGGAGGCGCCGGAGGTGGGCAGACCCGTCAGGTCGGCGACCACGGTCTGGAAGTTGAGCAGCGCCTCCAGACGGCCCTGGGAGATCTCCGGCTGGTACGGGGTGTACGCCGTGTACCAGGCCGGGTTCTCCATGACGTTGCGGAGGATGACCGGCGGGGTGAACGTGCCGTAGTAGCCGAGGCCGATCATCGGGGCCAGGACCCGGTTGCGTCCGGCGAGGTCGCGCAGTTCGGCGAGGACCTCGGCCTCGGTGCGGGCCTCGGGCAGCCCGAGGGCCTCGGCGCTCTTGATCACGTCCGGCACCGCGGCCGCCGTGAGCTCGTCGAGCGAGCCGTAGCCGACCTGCGCGAGCATCTTGGCACGCGCCCCGGCGTCGGGGCCGATGTGGCGCTGCTCGAAGGGGGTGCCCCGCTCGAGCTGGGAGAGCGGAATGCGGTTGGCGGTCATGTACGGGGGCCTCCTGGTCGTAGCGACCTGCGAGGGGCACCTCGGCGCGGGTGCCCGGACGGCCTCCCCCTCTGTCATCTCAACCTGAGAGCTTCGCCGCGCATCCCGGCGGGGTGGCGCGGCTTTCACCGTCGGTGAGGGCGGGTGCCGTCCGACTCCCGCCCTGCTTTCCAGAGTGACCTCGTCCGTGCGGTACAGGGGCCTGAGAGATTCCGGGGAGGATTTGCTCCTTCGGCGCCCCCGGACGATTCCTCCGGAGGACTCTCCCGCACGGGGTCAGCAGCCGTTGCCAGCCTACCAGCGAGGTCACGGGCCGCTTCCTCGAGTGGCCGACGTCACCGTTGTGCCCTTTCGTGGTGTCCGGGGACCAGTCGCGACCGACCGGAGGAACTGTGCAGACCGACATCGACCCGCGCGGCCTGATCGGGCGCAAGGCCTTCGACCGCGACGGCCACAGGATCGGCACGGTGGACGAGGTGTACCTGGACGATGCGACGGGCGTCCCGAAGTGGGCGGCCGTGCGGACGGGACTCTTCGGCCGTGACGCGTTCGTCCCGCTGGAGCCGAGCGGGCTCGTCGACGGCCACCTGCGCGTCCCGTACGGGAAGTCCCTGGTCAAGGACGCACCGGACCTCGGGGTGGGCCGGCACCTCTCGCCGGAACAGGAACTCCGGCTCCACCGGCACTACGACCTGCCCCTGCCGTCCGCACCCTCCCCGGACGTGGGCTCCGACACGCCGGCGGAGGGCAGCGGCTGACCACCCTCCGGCACCAGCGGCAGCGGGTCGGAAGGCTCCAGCTCCGGGTCGTCGGTACGGAAGGTCCGCACCCTGCCGGGCGCCGACCCGGGGCCCTCGAACCGCACGGTGACCCGGCCGAGCCCGCTGCCCTGCACCCACCCGGGCCCGTACACGGAGTGCCGCACGTCGGCTCCGGCGGCCCACCGCCGCTCCCCCGCCGGCTCCCCGCCGCCCGCACCGGCCCCGCCGCCGCCCGGCGCGGGCGGCGGCCCCTGCGGACCGGCGGCGTCCTCCTCCGCCCCCGTGGGGGCCGCCGGCACGTCGCCGCGGGGACCGGACACGGCCCGGGAACCGTCGGCCGACGCCTGGGCGAACAGGTCCTCCTGCGTGAAGTCGGCCAGCCCGCTGACCCCCACACCGAGCAACCGCACCCCGCCCGTCGTGTCGACGGCGTCGAGCAGCCGGGCGGCGGCCTCCCGCACCACCACGGGGTCGTCGGTCGGGCCGCGCAGCGTCTCGGAACGGGTCAGCGTCGAGAAGTCGTACCGCCGCACCTTCAGCACCACCGTGCGCCCCGAGCGACCGGCGGCCCGCAGCCGGCGCACGCACCGCTCGGCGAGCCGTTCCACCTCCCGCCGCACCCGCGCCCGGTCGTGCAGGTCCACGTCGAAGGTGTCCTCCACCGAGACCGACTTGGCGTCCCGCTCCGCCACCACCGGGCGGTCGTCGCGACCCAGCGCCATCGCGTACAGCGACGTCCCGTGCGCCCTGCCCAGGAGCCGTACGAGCTCGTCCTCGCCGGCCTCGACCAGGTCGGCGACCGTCGCCATCCCGGCCCGCCGCAGGTGCTCCTCGGTCGCCGGCCCGACACCGGGCAGCGTCCGCACCCCCATGGGCGCCAGCAGTGCCCGCTCCGTCCCCGGTTCGATGAGCACCAGGCCGTCCGGCTTCGCCCTCTCGGAACCGATCTTCGCCAGCATCTTGGAGCCCGCCAGCCCCACCGATCCGGTCAGCCCGGTCACGAGGCGGATGTCCCGGCGCAGCCGCTCCCCCACCACCCGCGCCCCCTCCGCGTCGTACGCGGCGCCCCCGGCCTCCAGGTCGACGAAGGCCTCGTCGAGGCTGAGCGGCTCCACCAGGGGCGACAGTCCTCCCAGCAGTTCCATGACCCGCCCGCTCACCGACCGGTACACGGAGAAGCGCGGCACCAGGTAGGCGGCGTTCGGCGCCAGCCGCCTGGCCTGCGTCATGGGCATCGCCGACCGCACGCCGAACCGCCGTGCCTCGTACGACGCGGTCGCGACGACCCCGCGCGGTCCCAGGCCGCCCACGATCACGGGCTTCCCTCGCAGACTGGGCTTCGCCGCCTGCTCGACGGCGGCGAAGAACGCGTCCATGTCCAGGTGCAGGATGGTCGGCGCGGCTCTCACACCCCGATGCTGCCCCACGACACCGACAGGCGCCCCGCGCGGACGGCGGGGGGCACACCTCTCAGACGGCCCGGTCGCGCCTGCGGCGGGCCAGTTCGTCGGCCGGGTCGTACCCGACGAGCGTCTCGCCGGTGTCCACCCGTTCGCCGTGCAGTTGCGACAGCGCCGCCTCGACGTCCCGCCACACCACGCCGACCGCGATCCCGAAGATTCCCTGTCCGCCTTGGAGCAGGTCCACGACCTCGTCGGGCGACGAGCACTCGTACACCGTCGCGCCGTCGCTCATCAGCGTCATGCGCTCCAGGTCGGGCAGGCCCCTGCCGCGCAGGTGCTGCACGGCGGCCCGGATGTTCTGCAGGGCGACACCGGTGTCCAGGAACCGTTTGACGATCTTCAGGACGACGACGTCGCGGAAGCTGTACAGGCGCTGCGTCCCCGACCCGTGGGCGGGCCGGACACTCGGCTCGACCAGCCCCGTGCGGGCCCAGTAGTCGAGCTGCCGGTACGTGATGCCGGCGGCCGCGCACGCCGTGGGGCCCCGGTACCCGACGACGCCGGTCGCCGGCTCGGCCGCACTTCCGTGAAGCGGATACGGCCCGCCCTCCGCCGGACTCCGTCCGGGGGACCCCCTGCCGTACCGTCGCCGCTGCTCGTCACGCCGACCCTCCGTCCTCGACCTGCCACATCGACGGTAGGCAGTCCCCAAAGGCGCGTCAACGATCGCCACACTCGCCACGCCGGGTGATAATCACCCCGAGAGCGGTTTGACGTGTCCCGCCTCCGGGAAACGCTACTCGAATGCGCCGCGGAACACGGTGGGCGCGCCCCGGGCCCAGGAGCACGCCGCCCCCGCGCGCCCCGACCACGGCCCGGCCGCGGTCACTGGTTGCCGGTGCCGAAGTCCTCGGGGGAGATCTGGTCCAGGAACTCGCGGAACTTCTCCACCTCGTCCTCCTGCTCGTCCGGGATCGCGATCCCGGCGTCGTCGAGGACGCCGTCGCTGCCGAAGATCGGCGTTCCCGTGCGCAGCGCCAGCGCTATGGCGTCGGAGGGCCGGGCGCTGACCTCGACGCCGCTGGCGAAGACCAGCTCCGCGTAGAAGACCCCTTCGCGGAGGTCCGTGATCCGGACCTCGGTCAGTTCCTGGCCGACGGCTTCGAGCACGTCCTTGAAGAGGTCGTGGGTGAGCGGCCTGGCGGGAGTCATGCCCTGCTGGGCGAAGGCGATCGCCGTCGCCTCCCCGGGGCCGATCCAGATCGGGAGGTAGCGTTCGCCTCCCACTTCACGCAGGAGCACGATCGGCTGGTTGGACGGCATTTCCACCCGGACACCGACAACATCGAGCTCGTTCACACAGCAACCCTAGGACGTGCCGCACCGGTTTGGATAGTCGGGTTCCGCCAAGGTCAGGGGAACCGGATCCCGAGGGCCGACCGGACGAGGGCCGCGTGCAACCGGACGGACAGCGCGGCCAGCTCCCTGACGGTGGCCTCGGCGTGCGCCCGGGTCTGCGGGTTGCGGTGCCGCCGCAGCGGCGCGACGACCTGCTCCACCAGCCCCGCCTCACGCTCGGCGGCGGCCTTCACCGCCCGCAGGTGCCGGGGCTCCAGCCCGTGTCGGCCCAGCTCGGCGACGAGCTTCGCGACCGTCACCGCATCGGCCCCGTAGCCGCCGTCCGCGGCGGGGGCGACCAGCCCGTACGACTCCCACTCGGCGAGCTCCTCCTCGCTCGCCCCCGCGGCGGCGAGGAGCTCGGCGCGGCCGACCCGCGCGGCGGCGCCGAGCTCCTCGTCCGGCTCCCAGGGGCTGCCGCCGTCCGGCGGCCCGCCGCGCGGCCCCCGGACCGGCGGGGCGACCCGCTCGCCTCGGGCCAGGGCGTCCAGGTGCTCCCGGATGACCCTCAGCGGCAGGTAGTGGTCCCGCTGCATCCGGAGGATCAGCGCCAACCGCTCCACGTCGCCCGGGCTGAACTTCCGGTACCCGGACGCCGTCCGCTGCGGCTCGACCAGTCCCTCCGCCTCCAGAAAGCGGATCTTGGAGATGGTGACCTCGGGGAACTCCTCCCGCAGCTGGTTGAGGACCGTACCGATGCTCACCAGCCGGCCACCCGAGTCGGCGGTGCCGTGGCCGGCACCGCCCGTCGGTGTTCGCCGCATGGACCTTCCCCGTTCCCCAGACAGCGCCTGGGAGAGGCTCAGACGCCCCGCTGGCTCGTGTAGAAGACCAGTCGGTACTTGCCGATCTGCACCTCGTCACCGTTGGTGAGCTGGACGGCGTCGATCGGCTCGCGGTTGACGTAGGTGCCGTTGAGGCTGCCGACGTCCGCGACGGTGAAACTGCCGTCAGCCGCCCTGCGGAACTCCACGTGGCGACGGGACACGGTCACGTCGTCCAGGAAGATGTCGCTCTGGGGGTGGCGGCCCGCGGTCGTCAGGTCGCCGTCGAGGAGGAATCGGCTGCCCGAGTTCGGTCCGCGCCGCACCACGAGCAGCGCCGAGCCCAGCGGCAGTGCCTCCACCGCTGCCTGCGCCTCGGGCGACAGCGACGGCAGCGGCACCTGGCCGGTGGCCTCGCCGTCGTACGCCTCGAGCCCCGAGATGGAGATCGTCGACGTCGTCTCCGACGCGCGCTCCGCGGGGGCGCCGCCCCGCAGCGGTGCCCCGCAGTGGGAGCAGAACCGACTCGCCTCGGCATTGCGGTGTCCGCACCGCGTACACACCGGCATGGCCCCATCCTCCTGCCGCGGCCCGGCCGCGTGGACGCTGGTCGCGTACGGGTCGGAACCTATGGGGCCGGAACCGGCAGGGTCAACGGAGGACGCGCCCCGCCCGCCCGCGGCGTCACCGCCCAGACCGGCGGCGACCTCGTCGCGGAAGAGCGGACGCCCGGCGTCCTGCTCCTCGCTCTGGCCGTGCTGCGGCGCGCGGCGCCCGGCGTTGCCGCCGTCCTCGCGTGCGCTCTTGCCGAACAACTTCGCAAACAACTTCACGGGCGATTCCCCTTGAACGAAACAGACCCGCCCGTGGGGCAGGACGAACTCCGCATGAACACACCTGCCGACCCGGACACCTGCACAACGTCCGTATCCTCCGGACAGTTTCCACCACGTACCGCGCTTTTGATACGGCGACCCCCCGCAACCTCCCTACCCGGACGACCGGCCGTCCGACGCCTCCGCGGCCCTCCGGCCACGGGAGCGGTTCCCGTCCCGCCTCCCCCGTCCGGTCCGGCCCCTCGGACGTTCCCCCGCCGCACGGCTCCCACACGTCCCGGCCTCACCGCGATGACGACCGAGCGTAGTCAGGCCGCTTCGCCGGCCGCAAGGCGTCGACGACGATCTTCTCCGAGCGGGTCACGGTGGCCTTGGCCTGCTCCTTCTCCAGGGTCTGCACGATCCCGCCGGGAATGTTGAGCGCGGGCTCCAGGTCCTGAGGCCTGCCGATGACGCGGAAGCCGTACGGCGGAGTGATCCTCCGCCCGTCCACCTCGACGGCCCCGGCCTCTCCGGAGAAGTACGAGTCCGCGACGACCCGCACGCCGTTGACCTGGATGGCCTCGGCGCCGGCGGCGCGCAGCTCCTGGATCGTGTCGAGCAGCTTGTCCGGCTCGACCGCCGTGAGCGGGTCCTCGACGGTGAACGTGATGCCGGGGCCCTCCGCCGCCACGGTCCCGGCCAGGACGCCCAGTTGACGCGCCCTCTCCTGGGTCTGCCTGCGGGCCTCCTCGGCCTGGTCGGAGCTGTTCTCCAGCTCCCGCCGCTGCGCCTCCAGCCGGGTCTTCTCGTCCTCGAGCCGCTGACTGCGGTCGTCCAACTCGTCCAGGATGCGGATCAGGTCCTCCTGGCGGGCACCGCGCAGCGCGCTGTCGTCGCTGGTGGAGCGCACCTGGATGGCGAGCCCCAGACCGAGGCCGAACAGCAGCAGCGCGACGACGAGTTGCGCGCGGGTGACCCTCGGCGGCCACAACCCGGCGATCAGCCGCTGCCGACCGGTCGTCCCCGCGGCCTCCGTCTCCGCCGCCTCCGGCCGCCGCGGCCCGTGAGGGGTGTGGTCCTCGTTGCTCATCGGCCTCACGCCCGGAACACGTGCCGCCGGATGGCGGCCGCGTTGGAGAAGATCCTGATGCCGAGGACGACCACGACACCCGTGGACAACTGCGCCCCGACGCCCAGCTCGTCGCCGAGGAACACGATCAGCGCGGCCACGACGACGTTCGACAGGAAGGAGACCACGAAGACCTTGTCGACGAAGATCCCGTCGAGCATGGCCCGCAGCCCGCCGAAGACCGCGTCCAGCGCGGCGACGACGGCGATCGGCAGGTAGGGCTCGACCACCGCCGGCACCTCGGGCCGGATCAACAGTCCGACCGCGACTCCCACGACGAGGCCCAGTACGGCGATCACGATGTGCCCTTCCCTGTGTCGGCCGCGCCCTGCCCGTCACCCGTACCGGCTCCGGAGGTCCTCGGCTGTGCTGTACGTACGATCAGGCTCGCCGCCGCCGGCAGGCCGACCCGGTCCTGGGCGGAGACGCTGCTGCGGATGCCGAAGTTCTCCTTCAGCGCGTGCAGGTAGCGGCCGTCCGCGCTGTCCTGGAAGCGGGCGCCGAGCCGTTTGCGGTCCCCGACCGCGAGTACCGTGTACGGCGGTACGAGCGGCTTGTTGTCGACCAGTATGGCGTCACCGGCCGCCCTGATCGCGGACAGGGCGGTCAGCCGCTGGCCGTTGATCGCGATGGCCTCCGCCCCGGACTGCCACAGTCCGTTCACGATCCGCTGCATGTCCCGGTCGCGCACCCGGCCGGTGTCGGCGAAGCCGCTGTCCCCGCGCGGACCCCCGCCGCCCTCCGCGGCACCCTTCGCGTCGTCGACGACGAGCTTGACCCCGGGTCCGGTCACCTCGGTCGCGCCCGAGAGCAGCGCCACGAGGGCACCGCGGTCACCGCCGTGCTCCTGGAGCGCCGCGCGCTGCCGCTCCCCGACCTCACCGCGCAGTTGCTCGATGCCCTCCTCCAGACCGTCCACAGCAGCCGTCTCGGCCTGGATGCGGTCGATGAGTTCCTCACGCTCCTTGGCCACCACGGGCGCCGACACCCGTGTCTGGGCGGCACCGAGCGTGACGACGGCCGCCGCGAGGACGAGCCCGGCCGCGAGGCCCAGCCTGGCCCTCAGCGTACGGGGCGGACCGCCGCCCTCGGCGGCCCGGCGGGCGGCCGCCTCCGCGTACCCGTCATCGAGCGCGTGGTCCATCACATTGGTCAGCAGCGACATCGACGCGTCGGGACGCGGAGGCGGGGATCCGGTGCTCCGAACGGGGGGTTGCTGCGACATGCCGCACATCGTCGCACGTCGCAGCGACTACCGCCGAATGGCCCCACCGGTGTGCCGGACACGGTCGTACGATCGGTCCGGCACACCGGCCCTTCGGCCGGCCCGGGCGCTACCGCCCGGCGCCCTCCACCACCGCGGCCCACTCGTCGAGGAGCGCCCGGGCGGATTCGTCGTCGGGGCCTTCCGCCCACAGGTGGGTGACGGCCTCGGCCGGATCGGGCAGGACGAGCACCCACCGGCCGTCCGCCTCCACAACCCTCACTCCGTCGGTGGTGTCCACGTGCCGGTCGCCGGCGGCTTCGACGACCCGCCGCATCACCAGTCCCTTGACGGCCCACGGCGTGGCCAGGTCCCGCCGCAGCACATGGGCGCGGGGGATGCGCGCGTCGATCTGGCTGAGGGTGAGCTGGGTGCGCGCGACCAGGCCGATGAGGCGCACGAACGCGGCGGTGCCGTCGAAGACGCTGCTGAACTCGGGGACGATGAACCCGCCCCGGCCGTCGCCGCCGAAGATGGTGGACTCCTCGCGCCCGACCCGGGTCAGGTCGTCCGGTGAGGTGGTCGTCCAGTCGACCTGGGTGCCGTGGTACGCGGCCACCTGCTCGGCGATCCGGGTGGTCGTGACGGGCAGGGCGACCCGGCCGCTGCGCCGTTCGGCCGCGACCAGGTCGAGCAAGACGAGCAGCGCCCGATCGTCCTCGATGATCCGACCGCGTTCGTCGACGAGCGACAGTCGTTCGCCGACGGTGTCGAACCGCACACCGAACGCGGCCCGTGCGGACGACACGATCTCACCGAGCCGCACGAGCCCGGCCCGGCGGGATTCGGCCGACTCGGTGGGCCTCGACTCGTCGAGGCCGGGGTTGATCGTCAGCGAGTCGACGCCGAGTCGCCCGAGGAGGCTCGGCAGGACGAGCCCCGCGCTGCCGTTGGAGGCGTCGACGACGATCTTGAGTCCCGCTTCGGCGACGCCGGTGGTGTCGACGCTGCGCAGGAGGGCGCCGGTGTACTGGTCGAAGACGCTCGACGGGAAGCTGAGGTCGCCGATCTCGCCGGGGAAGGCCCTCCGGTACTCCTGGCGTGCGTAGACGCGGTCGAGCTTCCGCTGCCCGGCCTGGGACAGGTCGGCGCCGCGCTCGTCGAAGAACATGATGTCGACGGAGTCCGGCACGCCCGGAGTGGTCCGGATCATGATGCCGCCGGCGCTGCCCCGCGCGGTCTGCTGGCGTGCCACCGGCAGGGGCACGTTCTCCAGGTCTCGTACGTCGATGGCGCTGGCCTGCAGGGCGGAGATCACGGCCCGCTTCAGAGCCCGTGCGCCTCGGGAGTGGTCGCGGGCCGTGGTGACGGTCGCACCCTTCTTCAGGGTGGTGGCGTAGGCGCCGGCGAGCCGGACGGCGAGTTCGGGGGTGATCTCGACGTTGAGGATGCCGGAGACGCCGCGCGCGCCGAAGAGGTGGGCCTGGCCGCGGGATTCCCAGATGACGGAGGTGTTGACGAAGGCGCCGGCCTCGATCGTCTTGAAGGGGTAGACCCGGACGTTCCCCTGGACGATCGACTCCTCACCGACGAGGCATTCGTCGCCGATGACGGCACCGTCCTCGATGCGGGCGGCCCGCATGATGTCGGTGTTCTTGCCGATGACGCAGCCGCGAAGGTTGCTGTGCGGCCCGATGTAGACGTTGTCGTGAACGACGGCCTTGTGCAGGAAGGCACCGCTCTTCACGACCACGTTGGACCCGACGACGGTGTGTTCGCGGATCTCGACGCCGGCTTCGACCTTCGCGTAGTCACCGATGTAGAGAGGCCCGCGCAGAACCGCGTCGGGATGTACCTCGGCGCCTTCGGCGACCCAGACGCCGGGGGAGATCTCGAAGCCGTCGAGTTCGACGTCCACCTTGCTTTCCAGGACGTCGGCCTGAGCCTTCACGTAGCTTTCGTGGGTGCCGACGTCCTCCCAGTAGCCCTCGGCGACGTAGCCGTAGATCGGCTTCCCTTCCTTCATCAGTTGCGGGAAGACGTCGCCGGACCAGTCGACGGGCACGTCCGGCTGGACGTAGTCGAAGACTTCGGGCTCCATGACGTAGATGCCCGTGTTGACGGTGTCGGAGAAGACCTGCCCCCAGGTGGGCTTCTCGAGGAACCGTTCGACGCGGCCTTCGTCGTCGACGATGGTGATGCCGAACTCCAACGGGTTCGGCACACGTGTCAGGCAGACGGTGACCAGGGCGCCCTTCTCCTTGTGGAAGGCGATGAGGTCGGTCAGGTCGAAGTCGGTGAGGGCGTCTCCGGAGATGACCAGGAACGCGTCGTCCTTCAGTGCCTCTTCGGCGTTCTTGACGCTGCCGGCGGTGCCGAGTGGCTTCTCCTCGTGGGCGTAGGTGAGCTCCATCCCGAGCTCTTCGCCGTCACCGAAGTAGTTCTTGACGAGCGAAGCGAGGAACTGCACGGTTACGACGGTCTCGGTGAGCCCGTGCCTTTTGAGCAGGCGCAGCACGTGCTCCATGATCGGTCGGTTGGCGACCGGCAGGAGCGGCTTGGGCATGCTCGAGGTCATGGGGCGAAGTCTGGTGCCTTCGCCCCCGGCCATCACGACGGCCTTCATGTCGGAAGCGTCCTCCTTGCAGAGACGACGATCTGGCCGATTTCCCCCGTCTTCGCTACGGCGTCCGGCGCCCCACCGGCGTCGGTCTCGCCCTGTGAGGTAGGGAAGCAGGGTTATTCGGCTGCGGTTTCCGCCTTGACGAGTCGGCGGACTTGGATCACGTAGAGGATCCCTGCCCACCAGTAGAGAGTTGTACCCCATCCGGCGAAGGCCCACCCGAAAACTTCAGCGAGTGACGCAAGCCACGTGTCGCCGTCGCTGAGCAGCAGCAGCGGGAAGGCGTACATCAGGTTGAATGTGGCGGCCTTGCCCAGGAAGTTCACCTGGGGGGGCGGATAACCGTGGCGGCGGAGGACACCCACCATCAACAGCAGCATCGCCTCGCGTGCGAGGAGCACCGCTGTGAGCCAGAGCGGCAGGATGTCCCGCCAGGTCAGGCCGACGAGTGTGGAAAGGATGTAGAGACGGTCGGCCGCGGGGTCCAGAATGCGCCCGAGGCTGCTGATCTGGTTCCACTTCCGAGCGAGCTTGCCGTCGAGGTAGTCGCTGACACCGCTCAGTGCGAGGACGAGGAAGGCCCAGCCATCACTGTTGGGGCCACCGAGCTCGGGGCGGAGAATGAGCCACAGGAAGAGCGGCACACCGATGAGCCGGGCCATACTCAGGATGTTGGGGATGGTGAGGACCCTGTCCGTCTGGACGCGGGTCTCCTGGACCTCCACCCGAGGGCCTCCTGTGGGAACGTGCCGATGCTGCCCCCTGACCTTACCGTCAGCTCGAGCCGACCTGCATAGGGGGGTCTGACAGCGATCGGCCTGCGGAAGAAACGTGGGAAAGCCCCGCACCGTCAGGTGCGGGGCTTTCCCGTCTCAAGAATTGTTCGGCGGTGTCCTACTCTCCCACAGGGTCCCCCCTGCAGTACCATCGGCGCTGAAAGGCTTAGCTTCCGGGTTCGGAATGTAACCGGGCGTTTCCCTAACGCTATGACCACCGAAACACTATGAAGATACCGACACTCCACCGGCACACCGGGAGGTCGTTCCTTCAGAACAACACAGTGGACGCGAGCAACTGAGGACAAGCCCTCGGCCTATTAGTACCGGTCAACTCCACCCATCACTGGGCTTCCATATCCGGCCTATCAACCCAGTCGTCTACTGGGAGCCTTACCCTCTCAAGGAGGCGGGAACACTCATCTCGAAGCAGGCTTCCCGCTTAGATGCTTTCAGCGGTTATCCCTCCCGAACGTAGCCAACCAGCCATGCCCTTGGCAGAACAACTGGCACACCAGAGGTTCGTCCGTCCCGGTCCTCTCGTACTAGGGACAGCCCTTCTCAATATTCCTACGCGCACAGCGGATAGGGACCGAACTGTCTCACGACGTTCTAAACCCAGCTCGCGTACCGCTTTAATGGGCGAACAGCCCAACCCTTGGGACCGACTCCAGCCCCAGGATGCGACGAGCCGACATCGAGGTGCCAAACCATCCCGTCGATATGGACTCTTGGGGAAGATCAGCCTGTTATCCCCGGGGTACCTTTTATCCGTTGAGCGACGGCGCTTCCACAAGCCACCGCCGGATCACTAGTCCCGACTTTCGTCCCTGCTCGACCCGTCGGTCTCACAGTCAAGCTCCCTTGTGCACTTACACTCAACACCTGATTACCAACCAGGCTGAGGGAACCTTTGGGCGCCTCCGTTACCCTTTAGGAGGCAACCGCCCCAGTTAAACTACCCATCAGACACTGTCCCTGATCCGGATCACGGACCCAGGTTAGACATCCAGCACGACCAGAGTGGTATTTCAACGACGACTCCACCCCAACTGGCGTTGAAGCTTCACAGTCTCCCACCTATCCTACACAAGCCGAACCGAACACCAATATCAAACTGTAGTAAAGGTCCCGGGGTCTTTCCGTCCTGCTGCGCGAAACGAGCATCTTTACTCGTAGTGCAATTTCACCGGGCCTATGGTTGAGACAGTCGAGAAGTCGTTACGCCATTCGTGCAGGTCGGAACTTACCCGACAAGGAATTTCGCTACCTTAGGATGGTTATAGTTACCACCGCCGTTTACTGGCGCTTAAGTTCTCAGCTTCGCCCCACCGAAATGGAGCTAACCGGTCCCCTTAACGTTCCAGCACCGGGCAGGCGTCAGTCCGTATACATCGCCTTACGGCTTCGCACGGACCTGTGTTTTTAGTAAACAGTCGCTTCTCGCTGGTCTCTGCGGCCACACCCAGCTCCGAGTGCAAGACTCATCACCAGACATGGCCCCCCTTCTCCCGAAGTTACGGGGGCATTTTGCCGAGTTCCTTAACCATAGTTCACCCGAACGCCTCGGTATTCTCTACCTGACCACCTGAGTCGGTTTAGGGTACGGGCCGCCATGAAACTCGCTAGAGGCTTTTCTCGACAGCATAGGATCATCCACTTCGCCACAATCGGCTCGGCATCAGGTCTCAGCCTTCACGTGCGACGGATTTACCTACCACACGGCCTACACCCTTACCCCGGGACAACCACCGCCCGGGCTGGACTACCTTCCTGCGTCACCCCATCACTCACCTACTACCAGTCTGGGCCACCGGCTCCACCACTCCGCACTTGTCCGAAGACGCACACGGCGGTTTCACGGGCTTAGCATCGCTGGGTTCAGCGCTGACGCTTCAAAGCGGGTACCGGAATATCAACCGGTTGTCCATCGACTACGCCTGTCGGCCTCGCCTTAGGTCCCGACTTACCCTGGGCAGATCAGCTTGACCCAGGAACCCTTAGTCAATCGGCGCACACGTTTCCCACGTGTGTATCGCTACTCATGCCTGCATTCTCACTCGTGAACCGTCCACAACTCGCTTCCACGGCTGCTTCACCCGGCACACGACGCTCCCCTACCCATCACAGTCCCCGTTAGGAGTATGTACTGCAATGACACGACTTCGGCGGTACGCTTGAGCCCCGCTACATTGTCGGCGCGGAATCACTTGACCAGTGAGCTATTACGCACTCTTTCAAGGATGGCTGCTTCTAAGCCAACCTCCTGGTTGTCTCTGCGACTCCACATCCTTTCCCACTTAGCGTACGCTTAGGGGCCTTAGTCGATGCTCTGGGCTGTTTCCCTCTCGACCATGGAGCTTATCCCCCACAGTCTCACTGCCGCGCTCTCACTTACCGGCATTCGGAGTTTGGCTAAGGTCAGTAACCCGGTAGGGCCCATCGCCTATCCAGTGCTCTACCTCCGGCAAGAAACACACGACGCTGCACCTAAATGCATTTCGGGGAGAACCAGCTATCACGGAGTTTGATTGGCCTTTCACCCCTAACCACAGGTCATCCCCCAGGTTTTCAACCCTGGTGGGTTCGGTCCTCCACGAAGTCTTACCTCCGCTTCAACCTGCCCATGGCTAGATCACTCCGCTTCGGGTCTTGAGCGCGCTACTACACCGCCCTATTCGGACTCGCTTTCGCTACGGCTTCCCCACACGGGTTAACCTCGCAACACACCGCAAACTCGCAGGCTCATTCTTCAAAAGGCACGCAGTCACGAGGGTCCGAAAACCCCGACGCTCCCACGGCTTGTAGGCACACGGTTTCAGGTACTATTTCACTCCGCTCCCGCGGTACTTTTCACCATTCCCTCACGGTACTATCCGCTATCGGTCACCAGGGAATATTTAGGCTTAGCGGGTGGTCCCGCCAGATTCACACGGGATTTCTCGGGCCCCGTGCTACTTGGGTGTCTCTCCAACGAGCCGCATGAATTTCAGCTACGGGGGTCTTACCCTCTACGCCGGACCTTTCGCATGTCCTTCGCCTACCCATACGGTTTCTCACTCGTCTCACAGCCGGCAGACCATGAAAAAGAGATCCCACAACCCCGCACACGCAACCCCTGCCGGGTCTCACACGTATACGGTTTAGCCTCATCCGGTTTCGCTCGCCACTACTCCCGGAATCACGGTTGTTTTCTCTTCCTGAGGGTACTGAGATGTTTCACTTCCCCTCGTTCCCTCCACACTGCCTATGTGTTCAGCAGCGGGTGACAGCCCATGACGACTGCCGGGTTTCCCCATTCGGACACCCCCGGATCACAGCTCGGTTGACAGCTCCCCGGGGCCTATCGCGGCCTCCCACGTCCTTCATCGGTTCCTGGTGCCAAGGCATCCACCGTGCGCCCTTAAAAACTTGGCCACAGATGCTCGCGTCCACTGTGCAGTTCTCAAGCAACGACCAGCCACCCACCACCCCCAAGCCACACCTGGAGTTCACTGGGACCGGCATCGCAGAAGGGCAAGCAAACACTCGCACCCTCAGACACCCAACAGCGCGCCCAACACCCCCGGCCCCTCCCCGTGTTCCACGCCGAAGCAGTACTAACAAAGGAAGATCCCGAGTGTGCCGAATAGTCAACGTTCCACCCATGAGCCACCAGCACCGGACGTTCGCCGATGTACTGGCCTCTGACCAGACCAGACGGCCTGGTAAGAAGTGCTCCTTAGAAAGGAGGTGATCCAGCCGCACCTTCCGGTACGGCTACCTTGTTACGACTTCGTCCCAATCGCCAGTCCCACCTTCGACAGCTCCCTCCCACAAGGGGTTGGGCCACCGGCTTCGGGTGTTACCGACTTTCGTGACGTGACGGGCGGTGTGTACAAGGCCCGGGAACGTATTCACCGCAGCAATGCTGATCTGCGATTACTAGCGACTCCGACTTCATGGGGTCGAGTTGCAGACCCCAATCCGAACTGAGACCGGCTTTTTGAGATTCGCTCCACCTCACGGTATCGCAGCTCTTTGTACCGGCCATTGTAGCACGTGTGCAGCCCAAGACATAAGGGGCATGATGACTTGACGTCGTCCCCACCTTCCTCCGAGTTGACCCCGGCGGTCTCCCGTGAGTCCCCAGCACCACAAGGGCCTGCTGGCAACACGGGACAAGGGTTGCGCTCGTTGCGGGACTTAACCCAACATCTCACGACACGAGCTGACGACAGCCATGCACCACCTGTACACCGACCACAAGGGGGCACCCATCTCTGGATGTTTCCGATGTATGTCAAGCCTTGGTAAGGTTCTTCGCGTTGCGTCGAATTAAGCCACATGCTCCGCCGCTTGTGCGGGCCCCCGTCAATTCCTTTGAGTTTTAGCCTTGCGGCCGTACTCCCCAGGCGGGGAACTTAATGCGTTAGCTGCGGCACGGACGACGTGGAATGTCGCCCACACCTAGTTCCCAACGTTTACGGCGTGGACTACCAGGGTATCTAATCCTGTTCGCTCCCCACGCTTTCGCTCCTCAGCGTCAGTATCGGCCCAGAGATCCGCCTTCGCCACCGGTGTTCCTCCTGATATCTGCGCATTTCACCGCTACACCAGGAATTCCGATCTCCCCTACCGAACTCTAGCCTGCCCGTATCGAATGCAGACCCGGAGTTAAGCCCCGGGCTTTCACATCCGACGCGACAAGCCGCCTACGAGCTCTTTACGCCCAATAATTCCGGACAACGCTTGCGCCCTACGTATTACCGCGGCTGCTGGCACGTAGTTAGCCGGCGCTTCTTCTGCAGGTACCGTCACTTGCGCTTCTTCCCTGCTGAAAGAGGTTTACAACCCGAAGGCCGTCATCCCTCACGCGGCGTCGCTGCATCAGGCTTGCGCCCATTGTGCAATATTCCCCACTGCTGCCTCCCGTAGGAGTCTGGGCCGTGTCTCAGTCCCAGTGTGGCCGGTCGCCCTCTCAGGCCGGCTACCCGTCGTCGCCTTGGTGAGCCGTTACCTCACCAACAAGCTGATAGGCCGCGGGCTCATCCTGCACCGCCGGAGCTTTCCACCACCATCGGATGCCCGAAGCGGTCGTATCCGGTATTAGACCCCGTTTCCAGGGCTTGTCCCAGAGTGCAGGGCAGATTGCCCACGTGTTACTCACCCGTTCGCCACTAATCCCCCACCGAAGCGGGTTCATCGTTCGACTTGCATGTGTTAAGCACGCCGCCAGCGTTCGTCCTGAGCCAGGATCAAACTCTCCGTGAATGCTTCCCGGTCATCCGGGCAAACACCCGCGTTGAGCGGGACCGGAAGAAGGAATGATCCTCCCGATCCACAGCATCCTCGCTGTGTTCTTCAAAGGAACCACGTCTCACAGAGACGGGGTTATCAACATATCTGGCGTTGACTTTTGGCACGCTGTTGAGTTCTCAAGGAACGAACGCTTCCCTCGTACTCACCCTCTCGGGCTTTCCTCCGGGCGCTTCCCTTTGGTTTCTCCAGCCTAGCAGATCCGTTTACCGTCTCCGCCACCCGCTGGAGCGGGCCACCGGACCGTTCCCCGCTTTCGCGTTTCCCTTTCCGGCGATTCCGACTCTATCAAGGATTTCCCGATCCCCTGACCACGCCTTCATCGACTTGCACACAGAAGTGTGGGTCAATAGCGGTATAGACCAGTTAGAATCTCGCCCTGACGGCGCCGCTGCCACACCTCGGCTTCGTCACGCCGGGCGTCAGGCAGGCCTACGACAGTACTCCTGCCCATGAGTCAAGGCAAATCACCCCGCGTCCCCGCGCCCGTCAGCTGGGGCCTCCCGCGCGGAACCGGAACTCTCCGTGACATACGCTCTGAAGAGCATACTTTTCACTACGGATAGTAACGATCGTACTCAGTCCCCATCCTCTGGGAGGTCCCGCATGACCACCGTGACGTCGCCCCTCGCCGGACGTGCCGTCGGACTCGCCGCCGTACCCGATCCCGTGTTCTCCGGGGCGATGGTCGGACCGGGCACCGCCATCGACCCGGTGCGCAAGCCGTCGACGGCCGTCTCGCCCGTCGACGGGGTCGTGGTCTCCCTCCACCCGCACGCCTTCGTCGTCGTCGACGGCGAGGGGCGCGGAGTGCTCACTCACCTCGGCATCGACACCGTCCAGCTCAACGGGGAAGGCTTCGAGCTCCTCGTGGGGAAGGGCGACACCGTCACGCGCGGCCAGGGGATCGTCCGCTGGAACCCGGCCGCCGTGGAGGAGGCCGGCAAGTCCCCGATCTGCCCGGTCGTCGCACTGGACGCCGCCCGGAGCGCGCTCGACGGACTGCGCGAGGACGGCGACCTGAAGACCGGCGAGACGCTCTTCGTCTGGCGGTGACAGCACGCCGTCCACGCGGCGGCGGTAACGGGACGTTCCTCAGGCGACGGCCGCGGCCGCGGCCGCGGCACGATCGGAGACGGGTGAAGATGGAGACCACGCTGCGCGGCGTCGGTGTGAGCCACGGTGTGGCGATCGGCGAGGTACGGCACATGGGTACGGCGGTACTGGAACCGCCGGCCAGGCGGATCCCCGCCGAGGAGGCGGAACGGGAGCGGGGACGTGCCCGTCAGGCCCTCGAGGCGGTGGCGGCCGACCTGGCGGCCCGGGGCAACCTGGCCGGAGGCGAGGCCCAGCACGTACTGGAAGCGCAGGCCATGATGGCGCAGGACCCCGAGCTGGCCGCCGACGTGGAGCGGCGCATCGCCGTGGGTTCGACCGCCGAGCGGGCCGTGTACGACGCGTTCGCCGCGTACCGGGCGCTGCTGGCGGGTGCCGGGGAGTACCTGGCGGGCCGGGTCGCCGACCTCGACGACGTGCGGAACCGGATCGTGGCGCGGTTGCTGGGCGTGCCGATGCCGGGGGTGCCGGACAGCGACGAGCCGTACGTGCTGATCGCGCGGGACCTGGCGCCGGCGGACACGGCGCTGCTGGATCCGTCGCTGGTGCTCGGGTTCGTGACCGAGGAGGGCGGACCGACCAGCCACAGCGCGATCCTGGCGCGGGCGCTCGGCGTGCCGGCGGTGGTGGCGCTGCCGGGGGCGTGCGAGCTGGCGGAGGGCACCGTGGTCGCCGTGGACGGCGGTACGGGTGAGGTCTTCGTCGAGCCCGGCGACGAGAGGCGGGCCGGGATGGAGCGGACGGCGCGGGAGCACAGGGCCGCCCTGACGGCGTCGACCGGTCCCGGTGCCACGGCGGACGGGCACGGGGTGCCGCTGCTGGCGAACATCGGCGGGCCGGCGGACGTGCCGGCGGCGGTGGAGGCGGGAGCCGAGGGCGTCGGGCTGTTCCGCACGGAGTTCCTGTTCCTGGAGGACGGCGAGCGGGCGCCGTCGGAAGGGAGGCAGGTCGAGGAGTACCGCAAGGTGCTGGAGGCGTTTCCGGGGGTCGGGTCGTCGTACGGGTGCTGGACGCGGGTGCGGACAAGCCGCTGGCGTTCCTGGCGCCGTCGGACGAGCCGAACCCGGCGCTCGGTGTGCGGGGGCTGCGGGCGCTGCTGGGCCGTCCGGAGGTGCTGCGGACGCAGTTGGCCGCGCTGGCGAAGGCCGCCGAGGGACTGCCGGTGCACCTGGAGGTCATGGCGCCGATGGTGGCGGACCGGGCGGACGCGAGGGCGTTCGCGGAGGCGTGCCGCGAGGCGGGGCTGCGTGCCGCGCCCGGTGTGATGGTCGAGATCCCGTCGGCGGCGCTGCGGGCGCGGTCGATCCTGCGGGAGGTCGACTTCCTGTCGCTGGGCACGAACGACCTCACGCAGTACGCGTTCGCGGCGGACCGGCAGGTGGGCGCGGTGTCGCGGTTCCAGGATCCGTGGCAGCCGGCGCTGCTGGACCTGGTCGCGGCGGCCGCCGAGGCGGCGCGTGCCGAGGGCAAGGGGTGCGGCGTGTGCGGTGAGGCCGCGTCCGACCCGCTGCTGGCGTGCGTGTTGACGGGCCTGGAGGTCACCTCCCTGTCGATGGGTGCGGCGTCGATCCCCCGTGTGCGGGCGACGCTGGCGAGGTACACGCTCGCGCAGTGCGAGCGGGCGGCGGCCGCGGCGCGCGCGGCCGACTCGGCGGAGGAGGCGCGGGTCGCCGCGCAGGCGGTGCTCTCCGGGGAGTGAGACCGGGCTGCCGGGGATGAGGGGCCTTCCCGCGGTCGGGGAGGCCCCTTCCCCTGTCCCCGGTCAGTGGTGGTCGGGGCGGCCGTCGTCGGGGGCGAGGTCGAAGCCCGCGCGGTACTCGACGCCCGGCTCGGGCGGGAGGGGCTCGCCGGTGTCGGCGTCGGTGCAGTAGGCGTTGAAGACCTCGGCCTCGGTGAGGGGGACGAGGCGGCCGTGGTCGAGGCGCCAGCCGTGGAGGCGATCGGGGGTCCCGGGGGCGCTGGTGCGCAGGACGAGTCCGCCGGGGGTGGCGCGTGCGAGGCCGGCGGCGAGGACGGTGAGGAACTCCGTGCCCTCGGCGGAGTCGAGGCGGGCGGGCTCGGGGGCCGTGCGGTCGGTGCGCAGGACGGCCAGGAGTTGTTCGTCGGCGGCGGGGACGCTGCAGACGAGCTGGTGGGCTCCGGGTCCCGCCCCGTCGAGGATGCGCAGGACGGCGCGGGACGCCTGCTCGAAGGCGGCGCGGCCGATGTCCCGACCGCAGTCGGCGCACTGGCCGGCGTCGTCGAGGAGAAGGGCGGCGTACTCGCGGGTGGCGTGGCGCACGGCGGCTTTGACGAGGAGGGGCACGAGCTCGTCGACGGGTTGTCCGGTGTAGGCGACGCGGACGCCGCTGGCGGCGATCTCGGCGGTGTACCGGGTGCGGCTGGCGCGGGTGTCGGGGTCGAGGCCGGTCTGGGCGCAGTAGGCGGCGTACTCCTCGGGGTCGAAGAGGGTGACGGTGGTGTGGGTGCCGTCGGCGGCCAGGGTCTTGAGGAGGCGCTCGGCCTCGCGGAGGTAGGCGGGGTGGTCGTCGAAGGTGAAGGTGCGGTACCGGCGCATGGCCGCGAAGTCCTGCGCGTCGGCGAGGATGCCGAGTGTGGCCGGGGCTTCGCGGCGCAGCGCGTGCCGCAGGGCTGTGGTGCCGGTCGTGTGTGCCATCGGTCCCCCTGGTGATCGAATGTCGCCCGATGCTCACACAGAGTAATCAGGGGGACTGACAGCGGTGGTGGCTCGGTCAGTTCGCGGGGGATGGGACGCGTCGGCGGGCGAGGTCCTCGTAGAAGCGGAGGAGGTCGAGGTCGTCGACGGAGCCGGGGTTGACCGCCTTGTCGAGGGGGGTGCCCTGGAAGAGGCGTTTGACGGGGACCTCGATGCGCTTGCCGGTGAGGGTGTGGGGGACGCCGGGGACCGCGACGATCTCGTCGGGGACGTGGCGGGGTGAGAGTTCCGCGCGGATGGTCCGCTTGATCCGGTCGGTCAGGGCCTCGTCGAGGACGGCGCCGGCGGCGAGGTGGACGAAGAGGGGCATCCAGTAGCCGCCGTCGGGTTCCTCCACGCCGATGACGAGGGATTCCCTGATCTCGGGAAGGCGTTCGACGGCTTCGTAGATGTCGGCGCTGCCCATGCGGACGCCCTGGCGGTTGAGGGTGGAGTCGGAGCGGCCGTGGATGACGACGGAACCGCGGTCGGTGAGGGTGATCCAGTCGCCGTGGCGCCAGACGCCGGGGTACACGTCGAAGTAGCTGTCGTGGTAGCGGCTGCCGTCGGGGTCGTTCCAGAAGTGGATCGGCATGGACGGCATGGGGTTGGTGACGACGAGTTCGCCGACCTCGCCGACGAGGGGCTCGCCCCGGGGGTCCCATGCCTGGAGGTCGGTGCCGAGGCAGGGGGCCTGGAGTTCGCCGATGTGGACGGGGAGGGTGGGGACGGCTCCGGCGAAGCAACTGCACACGTCGGTGCCGCCGCTGACGGAGGCGATCCACAGGTCGGCGCCGTTCTCGGCGAACTCGTCGTGGAGCCAGCGGAAGCCGTCGGGCGGGAGGGGGGAACCGGTGGTGGCCACGCACTTGATCCGGGACAGGTCGTGGTCGCGGGAGGGGTGGACGCCGGCCTTGCGGCAGGCCATGACGTAGGCGGCGGAGGTGCCGTAGAGGGTGGCCCCGGTGCGTTCGGCGACGCGCCACTGGGCGTCGACGGAGGGGTGGCCGGGGCTGCCGTCGTAGAGGACGACGGTGGTGCCGGTGAGGAGGCCGGAGACGAGGAAGTTCCACATCATCCAGCCGGTGGAGGTGTACCAGAAGAACACGTCGTCGGGGCCGAGGTCGCAGTGGAGGCCCAGCTGCTTGAAGTGTTCGAGGAGGATGCCGCCCTGGGACTGGACGATGGCCTTCGGCAGGCCGGTGGTACCGGAGGAGTAGAGGATCCACAGCGGGTGGTCGAAGGGGACCTGCTCGTACCGGGGGGCGGCGGTGCCCGAGGTGAGGGCGTCCCACTCCAGGGCGCCCCCGGGTGCCTCGGTGCCGAGGAGGGGGATGTGGACGACCGCGCGGAGCGTGGGCAGCTCGCGGCGGAGCTCGGCGACGGTGTCGCGGCGGTCGTGTTCCTTGCCGCCGTAGCGGTAGCCGTCGACGGTGAACAGGACGACGGGTTCGACCTGCTGGAAGCGGTCGAGGACGCTGCGGGCGCCGAAGTCGGGGGCGCAGGAGGTCCAGACGCCGCCGACGGCGGCGGTGGCGAGGAGGGCGGTGACGGCCTGCGGGACGTTGGGCAGGTAGCCGCTGACGCGGTCGCCGGGGCGTACGCCGAGGGCGCGGAGCTCGGCGGCGAGGGCGGCGACCTGGCGGCGGAGGTCGGCCCAGGTGACGGGCGTCGGCTCGTGGGTCTCGTCGACGTGGAGCAGAGCGGGTGCGTCGGGGCGGTCGTCGGCGGCGCGCAGGGCGTGCTCGGCGTAGTTGACGGTGGCCCCCGGGAACCACTGGGCGCCGGGCATGACGCGGTCGCCCAGCACGCGCGCGCAGGGGGTGCCGAAGCGGACGTCGAACCACTCGGTGACGGCCTGCCAGAAGGTGTCGAGGTGGTCGACGGACCAGCGGTGGAGTGCCGGGTACCCGCCGTCGGCGGGGGCTCCGTGGCGCTCCGCCGCCCATGCCTGGAAGCGGGTGACCGCGGCGGAGGCGATGCGGTCCCGGTCCGGCTGCCAGAGCGGCTCGGGCGGCTCGGAGTGCGCTGTCGCTGACGTCGATGTCATGGAGTGTGCTCCCTGGCTGTACGCGGATCTGCGTGTGTCCCGCGCACGGGCTGGGTGTGCGCGCGACGCGGCTGACAGGGACGATGCCACGGGAGCGTGTTTCGCACCAGCTCCCCCCTCCCCTGGACGGTTGGTTGAACATGTGGCATCACTCCAGGTGAACGGTGGTTGAACGCCTCACGCACGCGTCTCGGCGGGTGGCAGGGTGATCGACATGTACGGTCGTGAGCTGGTGCGTTCGATGTGGGTGTTCGGCAGGGTGCGGGGTCCGCGGGCCCTCCGGTCGGTGTGGCGGCACCGGAGGGCGGACGCGGCGGGGCTGCCTCCGCGGGGTCCGGAGCGGGCCCGGGTACCGGGCCGGGTGGTGGGGGTGGAACCGCTGCCGGGCGGGGGGTCGTGCGGTTCGCCCGGTCCGAGTTGCGGGTGTGCGTGACGGGTGGGGCCGCGGTGTTCTGGGGGTGGGACGGGGCGGAGCCGTATCCGTCGTACGCGCTGGCGGGCGAGGTGCCGGAGCCGGACGCGCGCGTGGTGCTGGAACCGGACACGGAGGGCGGCTGGCGGGTCGTGGCCGAGCGGGTGACGGTCTCGGTGTCGCGCAACGGGGCGGTGGAGGTGCGCACACCGGGCGGGGTGGTGCTGCGGCGGGACCTGCCGCCCCGGTGGTGGGAGCCGGTGGACGGGGGCGGGGCCCGGTGGGTGCAGCGATCGGAGGTGCCGGCGGACGCGCGGTTCTTCGGGCTCGGGGGGCGGTCGGCGGGACCGCGGCTGCCGGACGGGACGTACAGGCTGTGGAACACCGCTCCGCGGGGGTCTTCGGGCCGGGGGCCGATCCGCTGGGCGTCACCATGCCGGTGCAGTGGGTGGTGGCGGACGCGGGGGCCCATCTGGCGTTCTACGACAGCACGTGGGACGGGCGGGTGTCGTTGCGGGAGGGCGAGGAGGGCGCGGGTTCGGGCCACGACCGCCCGGGGCTGAGCGAGGTGCGGATGAGCGGGGGGCCGTTGCGCTGCTGGGTGGTGGTGGGGTCCCCGGCGCGGATAGCGCACGGCTGGGCGCAGTTGACGGGAGCGCCCGCGGTGCCGCCGGCGTGGGCGCTGGGGCCGCAGCACGCCCGGTGGGGGTCGGGGGCGCCGAGGAGGTGCGGCGGGCGGTGGACGGCCACCGGGAGCGGGGGCTGCCGCTGTCGGCGCTGCACCTGGGCGCCGGCCACCACGACGGATACCGGGTGTTCACGGTGGACCGGAAGCGGTTCCCGGATCTGCCGGGTCTGGCGGCGGAGCTGCGGGAGCGGGGGGTGCGGCTGGTGTCGGCCGTGGGCCCGGCGGTGAAGGCGGAGCCGGGCGGGACGGTGTACGAGGGGGAGCGCGCGTGGGGGCGCGGGGCGCGTTCGTGCGGGACCCGCGCGGACGGGTGGTGCGGGGGCGGGGTGGCCGGGCGCGTGCGCGTACCCGGACTTCACGGACCCCGCGGTGCGGGAGTGGTGGGGCGGGCTGTACGGGGAGCGGCTGGCGCAGGGCTTCTCGGGGGGTGTGGCACGAGATGGACGAACCGGTGTCGTTCGCCCCGGTCGGCGAGATGACGCTGCCCCGGTCGTCGCGGCACGCCCTGGAGGGCCGGGGCGGTGACCACCGGGAGGCGCACAACGCGTACGGGCTGGCGATGGCGCGTGCCGGGTACGAGGGGTTGGCGCGGCTGCGACCGGAGGAGCGGCCGTTCCTGCTCTCCCGGTCGGGGTGGGCGGGGATGCAGCGGTACGGCGGGGCGTGGTCGGGGGGCGTGGCGACGGGCTGGCCGGGGCTGCGGGCGTCGCTGTCACTGGTGCTGGGTCTCGGGTTGTGCGGGGTGCCGTACTCCGGGTCCGACGTGGGCGGTTCCGGTGGGCGTCCCTCGCCGGAGCTGTACCTGCGGTGGTTCCAGCTGGGGGCGTGGCTGCCGCTGTTCCGCACGCACGCGGCGGTCGACGCGGGGCGGCGCGAGCCGTGGGAGTTCGGACCGGAGGTGCTGGAGTGCGCGCGCGGGCGCTGGAGGAGCGGGAGCGGCTGCGTCCGTACTTCGTGACGCTGGCGCGGCTGGCCCGGTTGACGGGGGCGCCCTACGTGCGGCCGCTGTGGTGGACGGCGCCGGAGGACCGGCCCCTGCGGGACTGCGGGGACGCGTTCCTGCTGGGGGACGCGCTGCTGGTGGCGCCGGTGCTGGAGCCGGGCGTAGAGCGGCGGGCGGTGCGGCTGCCGCGGGGCCGCTGGTACGACGCGGTGACGGAGCGGGTGTACGAGGGGCCGGGGCAGGTTGTGGTGGAGGCGCCGCTGTCGCGGGTGCCGGTGCTGGTGCGGGCGGGCGCGGTGGTGCCGGTGCGGGGGGAGGGCGGGGCGGTCGCGCTGGAGGTGTGGGCGCCGGCGCCGGGTCGTTCGGGCGGCGGTCTCACCGTGCGGGACGTGGGTGACGGGTGGGAGCGGGTGGAGCTGGAGCGGTACGTGTCGCGGTGGGAGGGGGACGAGGTGCGGGTGGAGCGGGTGACGGATGAAGGCGCCGTGGCGGTCGGGCCGGAGGGGATACGGGTGCGCGGCCTGGACGGGTGCCGCTAGTCCGTACGGGGCCGGCCGTAGGCGCCGGCGAACCACTTGCGGGCCGCCTCGGTGTGCAGGGGGAAGGCGAGGCGGTCCGGGGCGTACAGGACGTGGTGGCCGGTGGTCTCGGCGGTGGGGGCGGAGGGTGGCAGGGAGCTCGCGGGGCGTTCGGGCAGGAGGCCGAAGAGGAGGAGGTGGCCGCCGGGTGAGCTCATGGCGTCGGCCAGGCGCACGTCGTGGGCGGACGCCTCGGCACCGGTCTCCTCGCGGAGTTCCCGGACGACGGCCTCCCGCCAGTCCTCGGCGTGGTCGATGAAGCCTCCGGGGAGGGCGGTGCCGCCCCGTTCGGGTTCGACGGCGCGGGTGACGACCAGCAGGCCGGTGCCCCGCGGGCCCGCGACGGGAAGGAGGGCGACCGCGACGGGGAGGGGGTTGCGGTAGGCGGTCGTCGCACAGGCGGGGCAGGTGCGGGGCCAGGGGGCGGCGGGGTCGGCGAAGGGGGTGCCGCACTGGGCGCAACGGGTGTTCTGCACGGGCCGCACTGTACCGATCGGCGCAGCGGCTGGTAGACGGTCCTCGTGACAGGACGTGACGCCGGTGTGCGGAAGGCGGCCGCCGCTCTCGCCGCGGGGGCCCTGGTGCTCTCCCCCGCCCTCCCCGCGGGGGCGGCGCCTGCCTCCCCGGTGCGTGCGGGACCTCCGGTGCCTCGGGAATTCACGGAGCTGCGGGCGGTGGACCCGACGATCCTGCAGGAGATGCGGTACGCGACGGAGCACACCTTCGTGGGCGGACCGGTGGACGGCTACCGCGAGCCGGTGTGCCTGCTGACCCGTTCGGCGGCGCGGGCGCTGCACCGGGCGCAGGCGCGGCTGCTGCGGCGGGGCCACTCGTTGAAGGTGTACGACTGCTACCGGCCGCAGCGGGCCGTCGACCACTTCGTCCGGTGGGCGGGGGACCCGGCGGACGAGCGGATGCGGGCCGAGTTCCACCCGCGGGTGGACAAGTCGCGGCTCCTCGCGGACGGGTACGTCGCCGGGCGGTCCGGGCACAGCCGCGGGTCGACGGTCGACGTGACGCTGGTGCGGCTGCCGGCGGCGTCGACGCGGCCCTACGTACCGGGTGAGCCGCTGGTGGACTGCGCGGCGCCGCGGGAGGAGCGGTTCCCGGACAACTCGGTGGACATGGGGACCGGCTTCGACTGCTTCGACACGCTGTCGCACACGGACGACCCGCGGGTGCGGGGAGCGGCACGCGCCAACCGGGACCTGCTGCGGGGGGTGCTCGCGGCGGAGGGGTTCGTGAACCTTCCCCAGGAATGGTGGCACTTCACGTACGGGCCGGAGGAGTTCCCCGGCACGTACTTCGACTTCCCCGTCGAGGGCCTCAGGTGGCGGCCGGTTCCGGGGTCGTCCCGGTGAACGTCATCGCGTGCCGGACGACCGCGATCAGCGCCTCCTTGACGGGCTCGCGCAGCCGCGCGTCGATCGTCAGCAGCGGTACCCCCGCGTCGAGGTCCAGGGCGGCCCGCACCGCCTCGGGGGGTGGGCGTCGATCCCCTCGAAGCGGTTGACGGCGACCGCGAACGGTATGCGGCGGCGCTCGAAGTAGTCGATGCACGCGAAGGAGTCCTCCAGGCGGCGGGTGTCGACCAGCACCACCGCACCGAGGGCGCCCTGCGCGAGCTCGTCCCACAGGAACCAGAAGCGGTCCTGGCCGGGCGTGCCGAACAGGTACAGCACCAGGTCCTCGCGGAGGGTGATCCGGCCGAAGTCCATGGCGACGGTCGTCGTGGACTTGGACTCGACGCCGGACAGGTCGTCGACCGGCCGGCTCGCCTCGGTCAGGGCCTCCTCGGTGCGCAGCGGCCGGATCTCGCTCACCGCCCCGACGAGCGTGGTCTTGCCCACCCCGAACCCGCCCGCGACCAGGATCTTCAGCGCCACCGGCTCGACCGGTGGCGGATCCTTGCGGCTAGAGCGCCCGAAGACCATTGATCACCTCACGCAGAATGCTCTCGTCCGGCAGCTCGGCCGGCGGAACGGGACGGGTCACGTGGACGAGTTCCTCCTCGACGAGGTCGCCGACCAGGACGCGGACCACGCCCACGGGCAGGTCCATCCCGGCGGCGAGCTCGGCGATCGACCGGGGGAACTCGCTGCAGCGCTCGACGATCTCCACGTGCTCCGGGGAGAGCGTCTGGTCGCGGCCCGGGTCGTCGGCTGCGGGCTCGGGCACGACCACCGCGATCAGGTCGAGTCGCTGGCGGGTGGGGCTGGCGGTGCGCCCGCGGGTCACGGCGTACGGCCGCACCACCGGTCCCGCCTCGTCGTCGAACCAGTGGGGCACCTCGCCGGCGCGGCGCCCGCGCCGCACCTGCCTGGCGGCTGCCTCGCTCACCGCATCCCCCCTCACCTGCCGGTGGTCAGACCGGCCCGGGGGGCGGTCGCCAGGTGGGCGCCGACGCGCTTGACCATCAGCGTCATCTCGTAGGCGACGAGGCCCACGTCGGAGTCGGAGTCCGCGAGGACCGCGAGGCAGCTGCCGTCGCCGGCGGCGGTCACGAAGAGGAAGGCGTCGTCCAGTTCGACGACGGTCTGGCGGACCCTGCCCGCGTCGAAGTGGCGGCCCACGCCCTTGGCGAGGCTGTGGAAGCCGGACGCGACGGCCGCGAGGTGTTCGCCGTCCTCGCGGCTGAGGTCCTTCGAGCCGCCCGTCGGCAGGCCGTCGCTGGAGAGGACCAGGGCCTTGCGGATCGACCCCACCCGCTCGACCAGTTCGTCGAGGAGCCAGTTGAGCTCGCCGGTTGAGTTGGATGCTGCGGCGTTCGGTGCGGTCATCGACCGTCCCCCTCCGGTGTGGTTCCTGGTGCTGTCTCACTGCGGGCGCGCTGCCAGCCCCGCTGCATCGCCGCCATGCGGTCGCGTACCTGCTCGGCGTCGCGCTCCGCGTCCCGCGGGCCTGCGGGGCCGGCCGGGGCGGCGGACCGGTCGGCCTCCTCCCTGAGCTGGGGGACGAGGCTCGCCTGCCGCACACGGCGGGGAAGACCCCCGGGGGCGGGGCGGCCTCTCCGGACACCGGGGCGGGAGCACCCGGTGCCGTGCCGCGGGCGTCGGCGGCCGGATCGGGCTCGTCGACGAGGCGGCCGTGGCGGGCGACGAGGGCCGGCTTGCGGCGGGGCAGCGGGACCGGGCGTGCGAGGTGTCCGTCGGCCGCCCGTCCGCGCCCGGCGTGCTCGTCCTGCCGGTCGTGCGGCTCGCGGACGGGGAGGCCGGCGGGGCGCAGGGGCGGGCGGGGGCGGAAGAGGCCGACGGGCGCGCCGTCCTCGTCGTCCTCGCGGCCGAGGCCGTCGCCCAGGCCCCCGAGGAGGTCGAGCGGGCCCTCGAGTTCGACCGGGCCGTCGAGGACGGAGGAGACCTGGGTGGGCGTGCCGCGCCGGGCGGGGGCCTCGGCACCGCGGCCGGGGGACTTCCGGTCCAGCCGGAAGCCGGCGCCCTGCGTCTCGGGGGCGTCGGTGAGCAGCGCGGCCGGGATGAACACGACGGCGGTCGTGCCGCCGTACGGGGAGGGCTGGAGCGAGACCCGGACGTTCTGCCGCCGGGCGAGGCGGCTGACGACGAAGAGGCCGAGCCGGTCGGTGTCGGACAGCTCGAACTCGGGGGTCTCGGCGAGGCGGAGGTTCGCGTCGAAGAGGTCCTCCGGCGACATGCCGAGGCCCCGGTCGTGGATCTCCAGGGTGAAGCCGTTGGTGACGCGCTCGCCGTGTACCTGGGCCGCGGTGTGGGGCGGCGAGAAGGCCGTGGCGTTCTCCAGGAGTTCGGCGATGAGGTGGGTCAGGTCCGCGACGGCGGGTCCGGCGACGCCGATGCGCGGCAGGCGGCGCACCTCGATGCGCTCGTAGTCCTCGACCTCCGCGACCGCCGCCCGGACCACGTCCATGAGCTGCACGGGCTTGCGCCACTGCCGGGAGGGGGCGGCCCCGGAGAGGATCACCAGGCCTTCGGCGTGGCGGCGCATACGGGTGGTGAGGTGGTCGAGGCGGAAGAGATCGGCCAGTTCCTCGGCGTCCTCGGTGCGCCGCTCCATCGTGTCGAGGAGGGTGAGCTGGCGGTGGAGGAGGACCTGGTTGCGGCGGGCGAGGTTGACGAAGACCTCGGAGACTCCGCGGCGCATGTCGGCCTGCTTGACGGCGGCTTCGACGGCGGCGCGCTGGAGGGTGTTGAGCGCCTTGCCGACCTGGCCGATCTCGTCCTTGTCGTACTCCAGCCTGGGGACTTCGGTCTCGACGTCGACGTGTTCGCCGGCGGCGAGGCGGCGCATCACGCTGGGGAGCCGGGTGCCGGAGACCTCCTGGGCCTCCTTGCGGAGCCGGCTCAGGTCGCGGATGAGGCCGCGGCCGATGCGCACGGAGACGACGAGGGAGCACAGGACGGCGATGAAGCCGAGGACTCCGGAGATGCCGGCCAGGAGGAGCACTTCGTAGGCGGCGGGCTCGACGCGGTCCTGGTAGCGGTCCCCCGCCAGCCGGTTCTCGGCGTCGAGGCCGTCGAGGACGGTGTTCGCGGCCCCCTCCCAGCGGGCGGCGTCCACGGCGCGCGGGCCGTCGACCGGCCCGGCGGCGATGACGGCCTCCTCGGCGTGGCGCAGTGACTGCGTCTCGGGGCTGCTCCAGTAGCGCTGGTAGATGTCGCGTTCGGAGCGGGGCAGCGCTTCGAAGCTGAGCTCGTAGAACTGCCGGCGGCGGACGGCGAGGTCGGAGACGATCCGGACCTCCTCGGTGGTGAGGCGCTCGCCGACGAGGGAGGAGGCGACGAGGGCGTCCTCCCGGGCGAGCATCTCGTGCGCGCGGCCCAGGCCGACGAGGGCGCGCCCCTGCCTCTCCAGTTCGACGTCGTCGGTGACGTGGAGGTGGATGAAGAAGCTGTAGCAGGGGTCGACGAGCCGGTTGTAGAACCTCAGGGCCTGGAGCCGGTCCACGGTCCTGGCGTCGACGGACTGGCGCAGCGCCGCGAGTCCGTCGAACGCCTCCAGGAGGGAGGCGAGCTGCCGGGCCGCGGCGCCGTGCACGGCGTCGGCGGTGCGCGGGTCGCGGGCGCGGGCCCGGACGGAGGCGACGGCGCGGTCGGTGGCCGCGCGGTCGCGGCGCAGTGAGTCGAGGACGTCGGCGGTGCGCGGGTCCGCCAGGTAGAGGAGACTCTGGCGGCGTTCCCGCTGGATGAGTCGGGCGGTCTCCGCCAGGGGGTACCCGATCTTCTCTATGACCTGGCTGGTCTCGAGGAGGTGGCCGGCCTGGCGGCCGGTGACGAAGGTCGCGAACCCCCAGAGGCCGGTGAGGGACAGGAGCGGGACGAGCAGCAGCGCCACGATCTTCCTGCGGATCGACTTCCCGCGAAAGCCCATGGCCTCCCCCAGCTCGCCCGGCCGCCCGGCGCGGCGCGAGGTGCACACATCAACTCATCAACAAACGGCGTGAGCCTACTACTGTCGTCGGGACGACCTGAAGGTTCACCTAGTCGTTTTTCAGCCGTCACACATACTTTTGATCATGTCTTGTCCCGGTATCAAGGGAGTTGGCGAGCCGGGATGTAGCGGAGGACACGTAGGGAGGTGTCGTTTCCCGCGCTACGCCGGATGGCTGGAACTGTCCCTTCCGGGAATCTTCTCGCACGGTGTCGCGTCTACTCGTACGGGGCGACGAGGACTCTCGGCGTGGATCCGCCCGGAACGGGCAGTCGCCCCGGTGTCGGTCGAGCGGCGGGGAGGGACGGCGGATGGGCACGGGGCGGCGCGAGCTGTGGGTGGAGGAACCGGCCGGACGGCGCAGACTGCCCGATCCGGTGCGCGCGGCGGCGGTGCGGGCCGGACTGATCGTCGCGCTGACGCTCATCCAGGCGGTCGCGGCGTACCTGTTCACGCTCGCGGGGGTCTGGTCGGCCTTCCCCCTGGTGCTGAGCGGTGTCGGCAGCACGGTGGTGGCGACCTGGTCGGTGCTCGACGTGTGGGTGACGCGGCAGGTCTGGAAGCAGCGGTACGGGGTGGTGTCCGAGCCGAGCAGCACCGCGCGGCAGCTGCGGCGGGAGCGGCGCACGGCCCGGCGGGCCGCCCGGGAGGCCGCGCGCATACGGAAACGGCGGGAGCGGACCGCGGGGCGGTCGGCGGCGGCCTCGTCCGGGGAGGCCGCGGACGCGCCGCGGGTGGCGGCGCGAGGCGCGGCGGGGTACCGGGGCGCGGGCGCCCCGCGGTCGGGCCGGGGGGAGCTGTCCCGGGCGTGACGGCCGGGGCGGCGCTCAGCCGGCGTCCTGATGCCGGGGCGCCGGGGCCGCGCCCCGTTTGAACATGCGGGTCGCCGTGATCTCCCCGTGCACCGCCGGCTCCCCCTCCTGCACCGGCTGGGGCAGGCCGGGCCTCAGGTGCTCCTCGACGCTGATGTACTTCAGGCCGGCTCTCAGGTCCGCGTCGTTGCGCAACCGGATCACCAGCGGGAACTCCGCGAGCGCCGTCGTGTCGAACAGGCCCGTGGTGTACAGCAGCTGGACCCCGAGCGCGTCGGAGACGGCGCGCTGGAGCTCCAGCAGGTAGGTGGCGTTGGCGCGGCCGATGGGGTTGTCGAGGAAGAGCGTGCCGGCGTGGCGGTGCCGGTCGCGGCCCCGGTCGTTGCTGCGGAGCGCGGCCATCGTGCAGTACAGGGCGATGGCCGCGGTGAGCAGCTGACCGCCGGAGAACACGTCGCCCATCTGGCCGACCGGGACGCGCTCGGCGCGCAGCACCGCGTCCGGCTTGAGGATCTCGACGGCCACGCCCTTGGGCCGGAGGGCGGCGTGGACGCCGCGCAGCAGCAGGGACATGCCGTCGCGCCGCAGGTCGGAGTTCTTCCTGACCGCGGCGCGGGTCGCCTCGTCGACCACCTCGCCCAGGCGTTCGGCGAGCGTCGCCTGGTCCGGCTCCTCGAAGCGGATGCGGAGGAACTCCTGGCCGGACCACTCGCCGAGCCCCTCGGGGAGGCGGGAGAGCCGCTGGGCCGAGCGGAGCGTCGTCAGCGCCGACTCGACGAGGCCGCGCAGACGGTCGACGATCGAGTCGCGGTTGCGTTCCAGCTGGGCCAGTTCGTCGGTGAGAACGCGTAGACGGGGCGCGAACGCCTCGGCCCACCTGGCGGCGTGCTCCGGCAGCGCGGACGCCGGCAGCTCGCGGATCTGCTGCCGGGCCGGGGTGCGCACCTGCTCGTAGCGGGTGGAGTTGGCGTGCCGTACCAGGACGTCGCACGCCTCCCGTACGGCGGTCTCGGCGGCGGACAGGTCGGAGGCGCAGCCGCGCAGGGAGCGCCGGGCCTCGGCGGCGGCGCGGCGGGCCGCCTCCAGGGAGTCGGCGTAGGGCTGCGGCTCCTGCGGTTCGTCGTCGGCCTGGTCGCGCAGCAGGTCGCGCAGGAGCGCGGCCAGCTCGTCGAAGGCGCCCGCGGCGTCCTCGGCGGCGCCGTGCGCCCGCAGGAGGTGCGCGTGGGTGGCGCGGGCCGTCTCCAGCTCGTCGGTACGGGCGGCGAGGCCGCCGGTGGCCGTGCGCAGCAGGGCCTGGGCCTGCCCGGCGTCGGCGGGGACCGTCTCCCCGGGCAGTTCGGTGTGGACGTCGCCGTCCGCGGGGGCGAGCCGTTCGGCCTCGCCGCGCAGCCGGCCCAGCTTCTCGCTGGCCTCGGACGCCCGGGACTCCAGCAGTTGGACGAGTGCCTCGGCGCGGGCCGCGGCGGCCTGGCGGGACGGGCCGTCGGCGCCCTGTGGGCTGTCGAGGAGCTGGGCGGCGCGGGTGCGGACCCTGTTGGTGAGGCGGTCCAGTTCGGCGAGGGCGGCGCCCTCGTCGCTCTCGGCCCGGGCCTGCTCGGCACGGAGGTCGGCTCCGACGCCCACCTTCTCGTACAGCTGTGACGCGGCCCGGTACGCCTCGCGCAGGGCGGGCAGGGAGGGGCGGGGGACGCCGCCGTCGAGGAGGGCGGTGCCGTCCGGGCTCTCCTCGGGGAGGTTCTCCGGGGCTCCGGCGATCTCGGCGCGTTCGGCGCGCAGGGCGCGGGCGGTGCGGTGGGCGTCGTCGGCGGCCCGCTGGGCGGCGCGGCGGTCCTCGTCGGCGGCGCGGGCTCGCTCCAGGCACGCCTCTGCCCTGGCCTCGGCCTCCTCGGCCTCGTCGGCGAGTTCCCGGAGGCGGGCCTGCCAGCCGGCCCGTTCGCGCAGCCGGAAGGCGAGGCCGGAGAGGGCGTCGGCGGTCCGGCGGGCGCGCTGGGCGGCCTCCTGGCGCTCGTCGCGCACGCGGGCGGTCTCGGCGGCGGCCTCGTCGGCCTCGGCGCGGGCGGTGCGGGCCTCGGCGAGGGCGGCCCGGGCGGCTTCGGCGGCCTCGCGCGCGGTGGCGGCGGCCTCCGCGAGTTCGGCGAGCATGCCGGGCGGGCAGTCGGCGCGCCAGGAGCCGATGCGGGCGGCCAGCGACCGGTCGCCGGCGAGGCGGGCGGCGAGGGCGCGGATCTCCTCGTCGCGGGCGGCGGCACGGGCGCGCAGGGCCCGGCGCTCCTCGTCGGCGGCGTGCTCGTCGTGCATGGCCGGGTTCGGCGGGACGAGGAACACCTCGCCGTCGTCCCCGGCGCGGGGCACGGGGGCGAGGAGCGCGGCGGCGGTGCCGACGGCGACGGCGGAGCGCGGGAGGAGGGCGGCGCCGGCCAGGGCCGCACGGGCGCGGGCGTACGACCGGGGGTCGGTGACGACGACGCCGTCGACCAGCTCGGGGCGGGCGGCGAGGACCGCCGCGTGGTCGGCCGGGTCGACGGACTGGGCGAGGTAGCGCCAGCCGGGCAGGGCGGGGACGCCGTGCTCGCCGAGGAACTCGACGGTGGCGAGGACGTCGGGGCCGGGCGGCAGGAGTCCGCCGTCGCCGAGGGCGCCCAGGATGCGGGCGTCGTCGGCGGCGGCCGTGCGCAGGTCGAACAGCTTGCGCTCGGCGGAGGCGATGTGCCGGTCGAGGAGTTCGCGCAGTTCGTCGGCGTACCGGTCGAGGTCCTCGGCGGCCGGCGTGCCCGGGGCGGTGCCGGGCGGTGCGGCGTCGCCGGGCGCCGGGGCGTCCGCGCCGGTGCTCTGCCGGGGGAGGCGGGGGGTCTCCCGGGCGGCGGGGAGGCCGAGGAGTTCGGCGAGGCGCTCGTCGGCGGCGAGGGACTCGGCGGCGCGCCGCTCCGCCCGGTGGGCGTTCTCGGCGGCCTCGGCCGCGTCGGCGGCGCGGGCGGCGGCCAGTTCGGCGCGGGACTCGTCGGCGGCGGCCTCGCGGGCCCGTTCGGCGGCGCGGCGGGCGGCTTCGCGGGCGGTGTCCCAGGCGGCGACGGCGGTCTTCTCGGCGTCGCCGGCGGCGAGGGCGGCGCGCGCGGGGTCGGCGTCCGGGGCCGTGTCGTCGAGCCATCCGGCCCGTACCGCCTCGGCGGTCTCCTGCTCGACCTCGGCGAGGCGCTGGCGCAGGTGGCCGGCCTCGCTGCGGGCGCGCTGGGCCTCGGTGGCGGCGGTGGTGGCGTCGCGGTGCGCGGCCTCCGCGGTCTCCTGGAGGGCGGTGGAGCGGCTTTCCTCCTGCTCGGCGTGGCGTTCGCCGTCCTCGGCGGCGGCGTGGAGGGCCCGTACGAGGGCGGCGGCGGCCTCGGCGCGGGCCGCGAGGGCGGGGGCGGCGTCCCGTTCCGCCTCGCGGATGGCGGCGGCCACGCGCGCGGAGCGGTCGGCAGCGGCACGGTGCCGCAGGACGGCCTCGGCGGCCTGCCAGGCCGCGTGGAGGGTGCGGGCGTCGGACAGCTCGCGGCGCTGGGCGGCGGCGTCCTTCTCGGCGGCGGCGAGGGCTAGGGAGGCGTGCCGGTAGGCGAGTTCGGCGGCGACGAGGGAGGCGAGGGCGCGGGCCCGTTCGGCCTCGGTGACGGTGTCGGCGGCGGCGGTGACCCGCTCGGCCAGTTCGGCGGCGCGGCCGCGCTCCTCGGCCGCGCGGGCGGAGAGGCGGTGGGCGAGGCCGCGGGTGCGTCGCTCGGCGGCGGCGTGGACGTCGCGGGCGCGGGCGCGGGCGGCGGTGGCCTCGACGATGCGGCCGAGGAGGTCGACGGAGCCGGCGGTGAAGTCGCGTTCGGCGGTGAGTTCGGCGCGGTGGCCGAGTTTGTCGCCGAAGCCGCTGACGAGGTCGGCGAGGCCGTCGGTGTCGCGGGTGTCGGTGACGGCGCGCAGGAGGAGGTCGGTGAAGTCGGAGTCCTTCTTGACCGCGAAGAGGCCGGCGGCCTCGCCCTCGTCGGCGTTCATCTCGCGCTGGTAGCGGAAGAGCTCCGGGTCGAGGCCGAGGTCGCCGAGGTGCTCGTTCCAGCGGTCGTGGACCTCCTCCCAGTACACCTCCAGGTGCGGGTAGGCCCGGCCGGCCTCGGTGAGGGCGTCGCGGAAGCCCTTCATGGTGCGGCGGCGGCCCCGGGCGCCGGAGGCTCCCTCGCCCGGCGGGCGGACGGAGGCGGTCTCGGCGACGGGGAGGTTGTCGAGGCCGAGGCCGGGGCCGGGGCGGAAGGAGTACCAGGCCTCGGCGAACTTGCGGGGGTCGTTGGACACCTGGCGGCCGCGCCACTCGCTGACCTTGCCGACGACGACGAGTTCGCCGGTGAGGGTGTGCTGCCACTCCAGGGCGACGTGTCCGCAGTCGTCGGCGAGGAGGAACTTGCGGAGCACGCCGGAGCTGGCGCCGCCGAGGGTGTTGCGGTGCCCGGGGAGCATCACCGAGAAGATGAGCTTGAGGAGGACGGACTTGCCGCCTCCGTTCTCCAGGAACAGCACGCCCGCGGGGGCGGGGCGGCGCGGCGGGCCGGCCGGCTCGTCCTCGAAGAACTCCGCCTGGGCGGGGGCGGGGCGGGGCACGGGCGCGCCCACCCCGCGCAGGTCCAGAACGGTGTCGGCGTAGCGCGCACCGGCGGGTCCGATGGAGTAGAGACGGACCCGGGACAGCTCGTACATGGCGGCGGACTCTCGTCGGTGGTGGTTCGGAGGGTGCGGTGGTCGGGTGCCCGGTGGCGGGCCGCGCGGTCAGCCGTGGAACGGGAGGCCCGCGTCGGCGGCGAGCTCCGGGTCGTCGCCGTCCGGCGGGGGCAGGAGCGTGGCGGAGCCGTCCGTGACGGGGACGACGCCCAATGCGAGGAGCTCGGCCATGGCGGCGCCGCCGGCCATGTCGCGGACCTGGAGCTGGTAGCGGGCGGTCGTGCGGTACGTGCCCCCCGCTTCGTCGCCGGTGCGCTGGAGGAAACCGGAGTCGGTGAGGAAGGTGACGGCCTTGCCGATGACGCCGGTGGTGGAGCCGGCGAGACGGCGGGCGTCCTTGGTGGCGCCGGTGGCGCTGCGGCGTGCGTAGACGCGCCAGGCGGCTTCGAGTCCGGGGGCGTCGGAGGCGGGGTCGGTGTTCTCGCCCTCCTTCTCGGCGCGTTCCTCCAGGCGCCGGCAGGCGTGCCGTACGAAGGCGTCGACGCCGTTGACGGTGACGCGGCCGACGTAGCCGTCGTCGGCGAGGTCCTCGGGGCGGGGGAAGGCCAGGGCGGCGATCGCCAGGTGGGCGAGGCCGTGCAGGAAGCGGTCGGCGGAGTCGGCGGAGGCGCGGCGCGCGTAGTCGCCCATGCGGACGGCGAAGACGGAGTCCTCGCCCGCGGTGACGGCCATGCCCGCGCGGGGGGAGACCTCCAGGACGACGAGGCCGAGGCCGGTGGCGACGGCGTCGGCGAGCCGCGCGAAGGCCGGGTCGTCGCGGTAGCGGCGGAGCAGTTCGGCGTACTCGGCGTCGCGGGCGGGGAGCAGCTTGGGCTGCAGGCCGAAGGAGACGAGCCGGGCGGCGTCGGCCGCGTCGGCGGGGGTGACGCCCCCGGAGGGGGCGGGCTCGGGGACCCGCCCGGCTTCGGGATCGCTCCACGCGCCGGCGTGCTCGGCGTGGTGGTCGCTCACGGCTGGTGCTCCTCGGTGCTGCTGGTGGTCGCGGTCATGTCGGGTCCGTGCGGGCGGCGGCCATGCCCGCCGCGTCGAGCAGGGCCGTACCGACGATCAGGTCGGCGCCGCCGAACTCCGGGTCGTCCAGTTCCGTGCCGTCGTCGACGGCGAACAGGAGGCGTTCCTCGCCCTGCCGGTAGGCCGTGCCGACCGGAGGGCTCGCGGCGTGGACGGCGAGCAGGGCGACGAGGTACGGGAGGTCCGGGTCGCGCAGGCGGGCCTCGGCGAGCAGGCCGGAGAGGCGGCGGGGCGCGTCGTGCTCCAGGTCGAGCAGTTCCATGGCCGCGGCCAGCTGCTCCTCGCTGAAGCGGCTGTCGTCGGGCGTGGCGATCAGGTCGGGCTCGGGCATCTCGGCGCCGAGGTGCTCGCGCTCCGCGGGCGGGGTGAGGAGCAGTTCGACGAGGTCGCCCACGCGGACGGCGCCGGGGGCGCGCAGGCCCGTACCGTGCCCGAAGTACGCGTCGGTGACGCGGACGGCCCGCTGGAGGGGCAGCGGCAGCAGCGGGGCGACGAGCTGGCCGTACAGGTCGAGACCGGTGCGGGCGGCGGGCCGTGCGAAGGCCTGGCGGTCCTGCTCGGCGCGGAACAGGGGGCCCGCTTCCAGGAGTCGGGACTGGAGCTGGGTGTGGCGGCGGATGCAGTCCTTGACGATGTCGACGAGTTCGGCGGCGCGCCGTTTGTGCTCGGAGCCCTCGGCCTCGTCGCGGGCCTTGCGGATGTTGGTGAGGATCGCGTTCTCGTGGCGGTAGCGGTCCGCCACGTGTGCGAGGGCCTCGTCGATCATGTCGGGTACGGTGTCGAGCCAGTCGACGGCGCGGACGTCGCGCCGGGTCGCCTCCAGAGTCCTGCGGAGGCTTTCGGCGTACTGGACCGTGCGGTAGCGGGCCTGTTCCGCGGCGAGCTGGGCGTCGGCGAGCCGGCCGCGGCTGACCAGCACCTCCAGCTTGACCTCGGCGGCGATCTGGGCGCTGGTGACGTCCGTGTCGAGGGCGCCCACCAGGACGTTGACGGCTTCGTCGGTGGTGCGGAGGTAGACGCCGCCGCCGTAGCCGGGGACCTCCTCGACGAGCTTGAAGTCGTAGTCCCTGCGGACGTACGCGCCGTCGGGGGCGAAGGTGCCGTAGACGGCGCGGAAGCCGCGGTCGACGCTGCCGACGTTGATCAGGTTCTCCAGGACCCAGCGGGCGACGCGCTCGTGTTCGGCGGCGGGGCGCCGGGGGGCCTGGGCGGCGACGCGGGGCAGCAGGCGGGCGACGATCTGCTCGTGGTCGGCGCCCGTGTCGAAGTCCATGTGGAGCGTGACGAGGTCGATCGCGGCGAGGGCGACCTCCGCCATGGCGTAGACCGAGTACTCCCCCGCCAGGTTCGCCTTGCGGACGTCCAGGTCGTGCAGGGGTGCGGTGCAGGCGAGCGCGCGCAGGCGCCGCGCCAGCCCTTCGTCGGCGGCCGGGCCCTGCGCGGGCCGCGGCCCCGCGCTGAGCTGGGGCGGAACGAGTTTCGTCGGTTCCGTCGGGGCAGGCGAGGTCACGGTGCACAGAGTAGGTCCTCGCGGTGACAGCGGTCGAAACGGCGCGGGGCGGCCGGGGGCGCTTGACCGGGGTCGGGGCGCGGGGGGTCAGCGCCGTGGCGCGGGGCGGCCGGGGGCGCTTCGGTCAGGGCCGTGGCGCGGGGCCGTCCGCCACGCTGCGGGCGTACGCCTCGACGAGCCGGGCGCGCGAGTCGTCGAGGTAGTCGGCGAGGAGACGTTCGGCGGCGGTGCGCTCCCCGGCCCGCAGCGCGTCCAGGATCTCCCGGTTTCGCGCGAGGTACGGCTCGTGCAGGGCGTGCGGGTCGTCCACCACGTGGAAGGCGAGGCGGAGTTCGGCGAGGACCCCGCGCATCAGCTCGTCGGTGCGCTCGCTCCCGGCGAGGGCGACGAGTTCGCGGTGGAAGTGGATGTTGGCGGTCGCGACGCCCCTCCAGTCGCCGGCGCGGGCGTGGTGCTCGCCCTCCGTGACGGCGGCGGCCAGGCCGTCGAGGGGGAAGGGCGGGTCGCCCAGGTCGTGCACGACGGCGCACTCGACGAGCTGCCGGATGCGGTAGATGTCGACGACGTCGTCGACGGCGAGGACCCGTACGAACACCCCACGGTTGAGTTCGTGGACGAGCAGCCGCTCGTGCGTGAGCAGGCGGAACGCCTCGCGAAGCGTGTTCCGGGAGACGCCGAGCGCGCCGCCGATGCCGTCCTCGGACAGCCGGGTGCCCGGCGGGAAGTACCCCTCGGCGATCCGGGTCCGCAGGATGTCCGCCACCCGCTCGGCCGTGCTCGTGCGTCCCAGCAGTGCCCGGTCGTCCGCCAGTCCGCCGCCCGTCGTCGCCACCGCCGTCTCCTCCCCCTATCCGCTCCGGCCGTGTGCCGGGCCCCGCCCTGCCCCCGATGCCGGTCGCCGTGCCCATCGTAGGGAACGGATTGTCCACAGGTCTTGTGGGATCGTTCAACGATCCCCTACCTTCGTCACCGCACGGCTCCGCCCAGGCGCGCCCTCACCCCCTGCGAGGTGCAGATGAGTACGACCCGAACCGAACCGGCCACACCGTCCCAGGGGACGGGCCGCGAGCGGCCGTTCGCCTGGCTGCGCGCCCTCGGGCCGCGCGGCCGGCGGGCCTTCGCCGGCGCGTTCGGCGGCTACGCCCTGGACTCCTACGACTTCTTCACGCTGCCGCTGAGCATGGTGGCCGTCGCCGCCTACTTCGGTCTGGACAGCGGCCGGACCGGTCTGCTCACCACCGTCACGCTGGTGGTCTCGGCGGTCGGCGGCGCGCTCGCCGGGATGCTCGCCGACCGGATCGGCCGGGTGCGCGCGCTGATGGCCACGGTCGTCACGTACGCGGTGTTCACCGTCGCGTGCGGCTTCGCACCGAACTACGAGACGCTGCTGGTCTTCCGCGCCCTGCAGGGCCTGGGCTTCGGCGGCGAGTGGGCGGTCGGGGCGATCCTGGTCGCCGAGTACGCGTCGGCGCGGCACCGGGGGCGCACGCTGGGCGGCGTCCAGAGCGCGTGGGCGGCGGGCTGGGCGCTCGCCGTGGTCGTCTACACGCTGGTGTTCCACCTCCTCGACCCGGACACGGCGTGGCGGGTGATGTTCTGGACGGGTGCGCTGCCGGCACTGCTGGTGGTGTACGTGAGGCGGAACGTCCAGGACGCCCCGGAAGCGGCCCGGGTGCGGCGGGAGGGCGCCGGGCGCGGCTCGTTCGCCGGGGTGTTCCGGTCGGGACTGGCGCGGACGACGCTGTTCGCGGTGCTGCTGTCGACCGGAGTGCAGGGCGGCTACTACACCCTGGCGACGTGGATACCCGCGTACCTCAAGACGGAACGCGGCCTGACGGTCGTCGGCACCGGCGGCTACCTCGCGTTCCTGATATCGGGGGCGTTCCTCGGTTACCTGGCCGGGGGCTACCTCACGGACCGGCTGGGCCGGAAGCGCAACATCGTGCTGTTCGCCGTCCTGTCGGCGGTGTGCACCGTGGCGTACGCGAACATCCCCGCCGGGGCGGACGGGCTGGTGCTCGTCCTCGGGTTCCCGCTCGGCTTCTGCATGTCGGCCATCTTCAGCGGCTTCGGGTCGTTCCTGGCCGAGCTCTACCCGACGGCGGTGCGCGGGACGGGGCAGGGGCTCACGTACAACACGGGCCGCGCCGTGGGGGCGTTCTTCCCGGCGCTCGTGGGGTTCCTGGCGGACAGTTGGGGCGTGGGCGGGGCCCTGGTGTTCGGGGCGGTCGGATACGGCATCGCCGTGGTGGCGCTGCTCGGACTGCCCGAGACGCGGGGGCGGGAACTGTGGTGACGGCCCGCGGGGCGCGCTCCGCACCGTCGGGCGGGGACAAGGACTCTCGGAGGAGTTGACGGACGTGACCGGGGCATCGATCGATCTCAACGCCGACCTCGGCGAGGGCTTCGGCCGCTGGCAACTGACCGACGACGAGCGGTTGCTGTCCGTCGTCACCAGCGCCAACGTGGCGTGCGGCTTCCACGCGGGGGACGCGGCGACCATGCGCCGCGTGTGCGCCCTCGCCGCCGAACGGGGGGTCCGGATCGGCGCCCAGGTCTCCTACCGCGACCTGGCCGGTTTCGGGCGGCGCGCCATGGACGTGCCGGCGGACGAACTGGCGGCCGAGGTCGCCTACCAGATCGGCGCCCTGGAGGTGTTCGCGCGGGCCGCCGGGACGCGGGTGTCGTACGTCAAGCCGCACGGCGCGCTGTACAACCGGGTCGTGCACGACGGGCAGCAGGCGCGGGCCGTGGTCGAGGGGGTGCTGCTGGCCGGCGGGCGGTTGCCGCTGCTGGGGCTGCCGGGTTCGCGGCTCCACGCGTGCGCGCGGGAGGCCGGCCTGCCGGTGGTCGCGGAGGCCTTCGCGGACCGGGCGTACGCGGCGGACGGCACGCTCGTGCCGCGGGGCCGGGAGGGCGCGGTCCTCCACGACCCGGAGACCGTCGTCGAACGGTCGGTCTCCGTGGCCCGGTTCGGCACGGTGACGTCGCACTGCGGGCGGACCCTGTCCGTACGGGCCCGGTCGCTGTGCCTGCACGGCGACACACCCGGGTCGGTGGAACTGGCGCGACGGGTGCGGGCCGGGCTGGAGGAGGCCGGGGTGCGCGTGGAGGCGTTCGCGTGAGGGCCCTGGGAGTGGGCGAGCGGGCCCTGCTGCTGGAGTTCGACGACGGCGAGGAGACCCGGGCGTTCCACGCCGAGCTGATGCGGAGGCGGGCGGCGGGCACGCTGCCCGCCGTACGGGAGGTCGTCCCCGCCGCGAGGACGGTGCTCCTCGACGGGGTGGACGACCCCGGGCGGCTGGCCGCGGAGGCCGCCGGGTGGGAGGTGCCGCCGCTGGACGCGTGCGAGGCCCCCCTGGTGGAGGTCCCGGTCCGGTACGACGGGCCGGACCTCGAGGAGGTCGCCGCGGTGTGGGGGGTGGCGCCCGGGGAGGTGGGCCGGATCCACTCGGCGGCCGGGTACCGGGTGGCGTTCTGCGGTTTCGCGCCGGGCTTCGGGTACCTGACGGGGCTGCCGGAGCGGTACGCGGTTCCGCGCCGGGCCACGCCGCGTACGGCCGTCCCGGCGGGTTCGGTCGCCCTGGCCGGCTCGTACACGGGGGTCTATCCGCGGGCGTCGCCCGGCGGGTGGCAGCTCGTCGGGACGACCGACGCCGTGCTGTGGGACCCGGCGCGGGAGCCTGCGGCGCTGCTGTCGCCGGGGCTGCGGGTGCGGTTCGTCGAGGAGGGGGTGTGACGGGCCGGTCCCTCACCGTCGTGCGGTCCGGGGCGCTGACCACCGTGCAGGACCGCGGCCGGCCCGGTCACGCGCACCTGGGGGTGCCGCGGTCGGGCGCGCTCGACCCGTACGCGGCCGCGCTGGTCAACCGGCTGGTCGGCAACGGCGAGGGGGCGGCCGTGCTGGAGACGACCCTCACCGGCTGCGCGGTGCGGCCCCGGTGCGCGGTGACCGCGGCGGTGGGCGGCGCGCCCTGCCCGGTCACCGTCGACGGGCGGCCGGCGGCGTGGGGCGCGGCGGTGCGCGTCGGGGCGGGCTCCGTGCTGGAGGTCGGCCCGGCCGTGCGGGGCGTCCGGTCGTACGTGGCGTTCTCGGGCGGTGTGGCGGTCCGGCCCGTGCTGGGGAGCCGGTCGACGGACCTGCTGTCGGGACTCGGGCCCGCGCCGCTCGCGGACGGCGCGGTCCTGCCGCTGGACGCCGCCCCGCCGCCGGGTGCGGCCCGCTACGAGGGGGTTCCCTGGCCGGGCGTGCCGGAGGAGGTGGTGCTGAGGGTGCGGTTCGGGCCGCGGGACGACTGGTTCGCCCCGGGGGCCCTGCGGACGCTCACCACGCGCCCGTACCGGGTGTCGGCGGCGTCCAACCGGGTCGGGCTGCGCACCGAGGGGCCTCCGTTGGAGCGGGCGCGTCCCGGGGAGCTGCCCAGTGAGGGCATGGTGCTGGGCGCCGTGCAGGTGCCGCCGGACGGCAGGCCGGTGGTGTTCCTGGCGGACCATCCGACGACCGGCGGGTACCCGGTCGTGGCGGTGGTCCGGGAGGCGGACCTCGCGGCGGCCGCGCAGGCCGTGCCGGGGACGCGGGTGCGGTTCGTCCGCGGGCGGTGATGCCCGCCGTCCACGCGTCCCGCGCCGCATGGGCACCGCTCACGGCCGCCGGCCGCACGCCGCGCCTCCGCGGCGGGGTCGGCCGGGGGGACCTACGGCCGGCCGCCGGCCGGTGGTGGCCGGCATCCACCGCCGCCCGGACCCGCACCGCCGGAGCCGCCGCCGAGGTCCGTACCCCTCCGGACCCGCGCCCCCGACCCTCACCGCCGGGGCGACGCCGGGGTCCGTACCCCCGGACCTGCGTCGCCAGGGGCTATGCGCCGCCCGGACCCTCACCGCCGGAGCCGCCGCCGAGGCGTCGCTGGGCCTGCGCCGCCTGGGCGCCCGTCGCCGGCCGTCCCGTACGGGGACCCCGGGGGCCCCTCGCCGCGGATCGGTGCCTTGGACGGCTTCCGTCGGACCGGGATGAACGGCGGGAAGCGACTCCCCCTCTCGAACAGGTAGCCGACGGCCCACCCGGACTCCTGGCGGCCTCTTCTCGCCGGCCGCGCTTGTGCTCGGGCCGTCCGCCGCCCCGCCGGTGAACGCTTGGCGGAGCCGCTTCTCACCGTTCGACGGGGTCATCGGAGAGCGTCGCGGACTGATCGGGAAAGAGCCCTCGGCCGCTCCTCGCCGCGAGCCGGAGAGGAGCCCGGCGGCCCGCCGCCACGGCTCGGAAGAACCCGCGGCCGACCATCACCGCGCGTCCGGGAAGAACCCGGCCGACCCTCGTCGCACACCCGGGAGGAACCCCCACCCGACCCTCGTCACCACACACCCGGGAGGAACCCGCAGCCGGCTCCCGCCGCACGCCCGAAGGGCCCGCAGCGGACCGGTCCCCCGGTTCAGACGGCCGACGGGTCGGGACCGATGCGGCTGCGCACGGCGCTCTGCACCTCGTCCTCCTCCACCGGGTCGGCGGCGAGCCTGCGCAGCCGGTCGGCGACGCGTACGTCCCCGGTCTCGGCGTGCAGGGCCGCGATCTCCCGCGTGGTCTCCTCGCAGTCCCACAGGCATTCGACGGCGAAGCCGGTCGGGAAGGTCGGGTCGGTCGCGGCGAGGGCGCGGGCCGCGCGGCCGCGCAGCCCGGAGGAGGCGGTCTCGCGGTAGACGTGTCGCAGTACGGGGGCGGCGCAGGCGATGCCGAGGCGGCCGGCGCCGTCGACGAGCGGGTACAGCGACGGCGCGTCGGGGCCGTCCGTGCGCACGGCCCCGCGAAGCGCGCCGAGGACGAGCGGGGCGTCCCGTTCGCCGCCGCGCGAGGCCAGGACCCCCCGGCGGACACGCCGAGCGCGTCGGGCCGGTGCACCCAGCCCCGTGCGCGGTCGACGGCCGCCTCGCCGCACATGCGTTCGAAGGCGGCGACGGCCGCCTCCGCGACGGTGCGGGACGGGCTGCTCGCGGCGGCTTCGATCAGGTCGAGCACGGCGGGGTCCCGGCCCTCGGCCAGGTAGTGCAGGGCGGCGCAGCGAGCGCCGTCGGGGCCGCCGCGGGCGGTGTCCAGGATCAGCCCCCGGTCGTCGGGGCCCGCCACGGCGGTGAGGCAGCGGGCCGCCGGTGCGTGCAGGACGCTACCGCGATCCAGCCCCTGCTGCGCCCAGTCGAAGACGGCCTGGACGCTCCAGCCGGGGCGGGGGCCGGTCGGTCGCATCTGACGCTGCCAGCGGTCGAAGGAGCCCTGTTCGCGGGCGGCGCGCACCCGGCCGCCCACGGTGTCGCGGGGGTCCTCGCCCCACAGCCGCCACGGCCGGGGCTCGTAGGCGTCGCGGATCGCTGCGGCCAGTGCGGCGTCGCCCTCGGGCGTCGCCGGGAAGCGGGCGAGGACCGCGTCGGCGAGGCCGCGCAGCGCGGTGTCGTCGTCGCGGAGGGCCAGCTCGTCGAGGGCCCAGGCCCAGTTGCTGCCGGCGGCGGCGTAGCGGCGCAGCAGCAGGAGGGCGTCGCGGCGGCCGTAGGAGGCGAGGCGGCCGAGCACGGAGAGCGCGAGGCCGGTCCGCGACTCCTCGGTGTCGATGTGGTCGTCGGCGCCGAAGAGGTGCTCCTCGACCGCCTCGAGTCCGCCGTGCAGGTCGAGGTAGAGGCGCGCGTAGTAGAGGGAGCGGTTCTCGACCTGCCAGTCCTGACGGGGGTCGTGGAGGACGCAGTGGTCGAGGGCGGCGAGCGCCTCGGCGCGTGGCGCGGCCAGCGCGTGCAGCGTGCCGTCGCCGCGGCCCCTCTGCAGCAGTCCGAGCAGGGTGCCGCTCGGCGCTATGACGGGTTCGAACATGGAAAACGCCTCACATCAAGCTGTCGACGCAACGGGCGCGGTCTGACGTCCCGAAGCAACCGGGTGGGTTGATTGCCGGTGATCGGCTAGACCGCGCGGCGCCATGGGAGACCACCCGTCGTCTTCTGCCTGGTGTCGACCATCTTCCTCTGCCTTCTCATCGGTGGCCCCCTGCGGGCCCGTCGTCATGATGACCCAGCGGTTTCGCCGCCGCGACCACATTTACGGCGCTGTGTCCGTCCGGGTTCCACTCCTCGTTCCCCGCCCGTTCACCCGGTGCCGAACAGCTCCAGGAGGTCCGCCTTCCCGAACATCCGGGCGGTGTCGACAGCGGACGGAGTGCCGGCCTCCGGATCGGCGCCGCCGGCCAGCAGGGCGCAGACGACGGCCTCCTCGCCCTTGAAGACGGCGCCGGCGAGGGGGGTCTGGCCGCGGTCGTTGACGGCGTCGGGGTCGGCGCCGCGCGCGAGGAGGGCGGCCACGGTCGCGGCGTGGCCGTGGTAGGCGGCGAGCATCACCAGGGAGTCGCCCCTGTCGTTGGCGAGGTTCACGGGGGCGCCCGCGTCGACGTGGGCGGCGAGGGCGTCGGTCTCGCCGCGCCGCGCCAGCGCGAAGATCCTCGCCGCGAGGCCGACGACCTCCGGATCGGGTGTCTCGTCCATCGGACCCGCCTTTCCCGCCGCTTCCGCTCCGCTGCCGCGCGTACGGCGAGGTCAGCCGTACGAATGAACCGACAGGGTACTGCCCCGCACGCACAGTGGCCGAGGTGCGCCAGTCAAGTGAGACCGCCGCAGATTCACCCCTTTGCACCTTTTATCACATAGATACTTCCTGTGAATCTGGAATGACTCATGGTGACTGCCCCTCGAACCGGGAGAAATCTCATGATCCTTTCCATCTCAGGCGTGGTCCTGCTCGGCGTCATCGTCTTCCTCTTCTTCAAGAAGGACGGGCTCAAGGCGTCCCACGCCCTCGTCTGCGCGCTGTTCGGCTTCTACCTCGCGGGCACCGCGATCGCGCCGAGCATCACGGCGGGCGGACAGAGCCTCGCCAGCCTCCTCGGCGGCATCAACTTCTGACGCCGTCCGCACCCCCTCCCACGCCACGACCCCAGGAGACGATGTGGCCCGGCGACTCCTCCCCCGCATTCCGAGCAGCGGCGGCGCCCCGCTCGCCCGCGGCCGGGAGGTCGTGCGCGCGGCGGCCGACGGTGCCGCGGACGTCCTCCATCCGCTGATCACGGTCGCGCGCGGTCTGCGGGGACTGGCGGTCTCCGGACGCGCCAGGTGGGCGGCGACCCCCCGGGAGCGGCGCGGTCCCACGCTGCTCCTGACCGCCGCGTGCGTCCTGGGCGTCGTGCTGATGCCGTACGGGCCGCTGCTGGGGATCGCGTCGGTGCTGGGCGCGGCGGCGTGGAAGGGCAGGGAGCGACCCGGCGCCCGGGCGGAGCCCGACGCGGCCGGCGCGGAGCGGCTGCGGGCGCTGTACGAGGCGCTGGTGCCGCATTTCTCGGTGCCCGCCGACCCCGACGCCCCGTTCGTCCACGGCGGCGAGTGGAAGCGGGTCTTCGGGGACTTCGCCTTCGACGCGGACGGCCGGCCGACCCGGTTGCGCGTCTCGTACCCGGCGTACTTCCCGGACGGCGATCCGGCCTCGCGCGCCCGGGTCGAGCGGCTGCTGCACGCCAAGTCGGGCCGGGGCCGCGAGTACCGCTTCGACTGGGACGAGGAGGGCAACCGGCTGCTGATGACCGTGCTGCCCGCCCTTCCCGCGTCGGTCGCGGCGCAGCGGTTCGTGACGGTGCCCGGTGAAACGGTGCTGGGCTTCACGGACGCCGACGCCGTGCAGCGGACGATCCCGGTCCGCGACGGCGACGCGGTGCGGGACGCCCCCGCGGTGGTGTGGCGCACCGGGCCCCGCTCGCCGGAGCCGCATCTGCTGGTGGTGGGCCAGCCCGGCGCGGGCGCCAGCACCCTGCTGCGGTCCGTCGCGCTCCAGGCGCTCCAGCACGGCGGCGAGGTGCTGGTCCTGGAGGGCTTCGGGACCGGCGAGTACGCGTGCCTGGCCGGCCGGCGGGGCGTACTGGGCGTCGCGTGCGGCCCGGTGGGCGCGCTGGACGCCCTGGAGTGGGCGGCCCGCGAGACGGAACGGCGCCTGGCCGTCGCGCACAAGGCCCACCGGGCGGGCGAACCGGCGCCGGCGGAGGCGCCGCGGCCCCTGTGGGTCCTGCTGGACCGGCCGACCGTCCTCGCCGACCTGGCCGCCGCCGAGGACCGCGCGGGCCCCCAGGGCCTCCTCCGGGTGCCGCTGCGGCACGGGCGGGCGGCGCACGTGACGGTGGTACTGGCCGAGCAGTTCGACACCGTCGACGCGCTCGGCGACACCGTGCGGGCCCACACCCGCGCGCGCGTGGCGCTCGGCCCGGCCCCGGCCGGCCGGCTCGCCGCGGTCCTGGGCGCCCCGCCCCACACGACGCCGCCGCCCGAGACCCCTCCGGGCCGGGGCTACGCGCGCCTGGGCGCCGGGCGGGTCGTGCGCCTCCAGGTGCCGGCCACCCCCGACCCGTACGACGAGGCGGCGCCGGAGGCCCACCGCCGGGCGGTGCTCGGCCTCCTCCCCGAGTGGCGGGCGCGGGAGACCCCCCTCCCGGCGGACGGGGCGGCCCTCCCCCGCTGACCTCCCCCGTCAGGCCACGAACGTGCGGGGCTCCTCCGCCACCGGTCCGCCGGCCGCCCCCGACCGGATCCTGCGGGCGGCGGCCGCCAAGCGCACCGCGGCCTCGTCGGCGACCGCCCCGCCCACCGTGAAGGGGAGCCGCACGTACCCCTCGAAGGCGCCGTCCACGCCGAAGCGGGGGCCGGACGGGACGCGCACGCCGACGCGCTCCCCGGCCTCCGCCAGGCGCGAGCCGGACAGGCCCCCGGTGCGCACCCACAGGGTGAGCCCGCCGAGCGGCACCGCGAACTCCCAGCCCGGCAGTTCGCGGTGGACGGCGGCGACCAGCGCGTCCCGGTTCTCCCGGGCCTGGGCGCGGCGCAGCGCGACCGCCTCCCGCCACCCGCCGCCGCCCATCAGCCAGTTGACGGCCAGCTGCTCCAGGACCGGGGTGCCCAGGTCGGCGTAGGCGCGGGCGGCGACGAGCGAGCGGATCACGTCGGGCGCGGCGCGCACCCAGCCGATCCGCATGCCGGCCCAGAACGCCTTGCTCGCCGAGCCGACCGTCAGCACCGTGCTGCCCGCCGGGTCGAAGGCGCAGACGGGGCGCGGCATCTCCAGGCCGTCCTCCAGACTCAGCTCCGACATCGTCTCGTCGACCACGAGGACCGTGCCCGCCGACCGGGCCGCGTCGACCAGCGCCCTCCGCTGGTCCTCGTCGGCGAGCGCGCCGGTCGGGTTGTGGAAGTCGGCCACGACGTACGCGAGCCGGGGCGCGGCGTCCCGCAGGACCTGCCGCCAGCGGGGCAGGTCCCAGCCGGACAGGCCCTCGGCCATGGCGACGGGCACCAGCCGGGCGCCGGCCTCCCGCATCAGCTGGAGGATGTTGGCGTACGACGGCGATTCCACGGCGACGCGCTCCCCGCGCCCGGCGAACAGGTGGCAGATCGCGTCCATCGCGCCCATCGCGCCGGTCGTCACCATGATCTGCTCGGGCATCGTGGGGATGCCGCGCGCCGTGTACCGGTCGGCGAGGGTGCGGCGCAGCGCGGGCAGGCCCGCCGGGTAGTCGCCGTGGGTGTGCGCGTAGGGGGGCAACTCCTCCAGGGCGCCCTGGAAACCGCGGCTGAGCCAGGGTTCGGGAGCGGGGAGCGCCGCGCAGCCGAGGTCGATCATCGAGCCGAGCGACTCGGGCGGCAGCGGTTCGAGGCCGCGGGCCGGCAGCGGGTTGCCCGCGGGCACGGTGGTCCAGCTGCCGGCGCCGCGCCGCGACTCCAGGAAGCCCTCCGCGCGCAGCGCCTCGTAGGCCGCGGCGACGGTGGTCCGGCTCACGGAGAGGGCGAGGGCCAGCTCCCGCTCGGCGGGGAGACGGGCGGCGACCGGGACGCGGCCTTCCAGCACGAGCAGGCGGATCCCGTCGGCCAGGGCGCGGTAGGCGGGCGGTCGGCGCGTACCGGGGCCGGCGGGGGCGGGCTGCTGCGAGGCCAGCTGGCGGGCGAGCTGGGCGGGCCCCACCGCCGAAGTCCACTGGGCCATGATTTCAGTCCACCTTCCCGGGATTGGCCATGGTTGGCGTCCAATCGCACGCCAGAGAGTGTCACAGGTCAGTCCACCACACCAGCACCCGGGAGTACGCCTTGTCCCCATCGTCGTCCGCGCCGCACTCCGGACCGGAGGGCCGACCGCGGGGGCGGCGGGTCCCCCGCCGGCTCGCGCAGCTCACCGCCGGGCTCCTGCTGTACGGCGCCAGCTCGGCGCTCCTCGTGCGCAGCGGACTCGGCCTGGAGCCGTGGAACGTGCTCCACCAGGGGCTGTCGGAGCTCACCGGCCTGTCGATCGGCGTCGTGGTGACGGCCATGGGCGCCGTCGTCCTGCTGCTGTGGATCCCGCTCCGGCAGCGGCCGGGCCCGGGCACCGTGGCGAACGTCCTGCTCATCGGGGCCGCGATGGACGCCACCCTCGCCGTCGTCCCGGACGCCGGGAGCCTGCCGGCCCGGATCGGGCTGATGGTGTCGGGCGTGCTCCTCAACGGCCTGGCGACCGGCCTCTACATCGCCGCCCGCTTCGGACCGGGCCCGCGCGACGGCCTGATGACCGGCCTGCACCGGGTGACCGGCCGATCGGTCCGGCTGATCCGCACCCTCCTGGAGCTCGGCGTCGTCGCCGCCGGATTCCTCCTGGGTGGCTCCCTCGGCGTCGGCACCGTGCTGTACGCCCTGGCGATCGGACCGCTCGCCCAGCTGTCGCTGCGCCTGTTCGCCGTGCCCGGCGCGGTGCCCGCCGCCACCGCCGGTACGGCCTCCGGCAGCACCGCGGTCGCCCCGGAGTCACCGGAGCGGGCGATACTGCCGCGGTGACTCGCCTGCCGCGCCCCCGACCGGGCCACCCCTACCTGGACCACGCCCACCCCATCCCGTTCGCCCACCGCGGCGGCGCGGCGGACGGCCTGGAGAACACCGCGGCCGCGTTCCGGCGGGCCGCCGACGCCGGGTACCGCTACTTCGAGACGGACGTGCACACGACGGCGGACGGCAGGCTCGTCGCGTTCCACGACGCCACCCTCGACCGGGTCACCGACGCGCGGGGGCGGATCGCCCGGCTGCCGTGGAGCGAGGTCCGGCGGGCGCGCGTCGGGGGCCGCGAGCCGCTGCCCCTCTTCGAGGAGCTGCTGGAGGAGTTCCCCGGGGCCCGCTGGAACGTGGACCTGAAGGCCGAGTCGGCGCTCGCCCCGCTGGTGGACCTGGTCCGCCGGACGAACACCTGGGACCGGGTGTGCGTCGGCTCGTTCAACGAGGGGCGGGTGGCCAGGGCGCGCAGGGCGGCGGGCGAGCGGCTGGCCACGTCGTTCGGGGTGCGGGGCGTCGTCGGGCTGCGACTGCGCTCGTACGGGGTGCCCGCGGCGCTGCGCGCGGGCGCCGTCGCCGCGCAGGTGCCCGAGACGCAGGGCGGCGTCCGCGTCGTCGACCGGCGCTTCGTCCGCGAGGCGCACGCGCGCGGGCTCCAGGTGCACGTCTGGACGGTCAACGACCCGGTCCGGATGGAGGCCCTCCTGGAGCTGGGCGTGGATGGCATCATGACCGATCATCTGGAGACGCTGCGCACGGTGCTCACCGGCCGGGGGGCGTGGGTCTGACCCGGTGCGTACCGGGGGCCGGGAGAACGAGGGGGCGCGTGTGACCGCCGAGACGACCGACCGGGACGCGGACGCCGCGCCGCCACCCGACCGCCGGCGCGAACAGCGCGGCTGGTACTTCTACGACTTCGCCTGCTCGGTGTACTCGACGAGCGTCCTGACGGTGTTCCTCGGGCCGTACCTGACGTCGGTGGCGAAGGCGGCCGCCGACGCGGACGGCTTCGTGCACCCGCTGGGCGTACCCGTGCGGGCCGGGTCGGTCTTCGCGTACTCCGTCTCCCTGTCGATCGTCCTCGCGGTGCTGGTGATGCCGCTGGCCGGCGCGGCGGCGGACCGCACCGGGCGGAAGAAGCCGCTGCTGGCGACCGCCGCGTACGTGGGGGCGGGCGCCACGGCGGGGATGTTCTTCCTGGAGGGCGACCGCTATCTGCTGGGCGCGCTCCTGCTGATCCTCGCGAACGCGTCGCTGGCCGTGTCGATGGCCCTCTACAACGCGTACCTGCCCCAGATCGCCGGGCCGGAGGAGCGCGACGCGGTCTCGTCCCGGGGGTGGGCGTTCGGGTACACCTCGGGCGCGCTGGTCCTGGTCCTGAACCTGGTGCTGTACAGCGGGCACGCGTCGTTCGGGCTGACGGAGTCGGCCGCGGTGCGCATCTGCCTGGCCTCGGCCGGCCTGTGGTGGGGTGCCTTCACACTCGTGCCGCTGCGGCGGCTGCGCGACCGCGGGGCGGCGCCCGGCGGCGGGGGTGCGGTCGGGTCGGGCTGGCGGCAGCTGGCGGCGACGCTGCGGGACATGCGGCGGCACCCGCTGACGCTGGCGTTCCTGCTGGCGTACCTCGTCTACAACGACGGGGTGCAGACCGTGATCTCCCAAGCGTCGGTGTACGGCTCGGAGGAGCTGGGCCTGGACCAGACGACGCTGATCACGGCGGTACTGCTGGTGCAGGTGCTGGCGGTGGCGGGAGCGCTCGGGATGGGGCGGCTGGCCCGCTCGCACGGGGCGAAGCGGACGATCCTCGGGTCGCTGGCCGTGTGGACGCTGATCCTGGTGGCCGCCTGTTTCCTGCCGGCCGGGGAGCCGGTCTGGTTCTACGCGCTGGCGGCGTCGATCGGGCTGGTGCTCGGCGGCAGCCAGGCCCTGTCGCGGTCGCTCTTCTCGCACCTGGTGCCGCGCGGCAAGGAGGCGGAGTACTTCTCGGCGTACGAGATGAGCGACCGCGGCCTGAGCTGGCTGGGACCCCTGGTTTTCGGACTCGCCTACCAGCTGACCGGCAGCTACCGGGACGCGATCGTCTCGCTGGTGCTGTTCTTCGTGGCGGGCTCCGCGCTGCTCGCACGTGTGCCGGTGCGGCGCGCGGTGGCCGCGGCGGGCAATCCGGTGCCCGAGCGGATCTGATCGGGGAGGCGTCGGTTTAGACGCCGGAGTGAAAGGCCGGTAGTATACGCCTTTGGCCTGCCAGGCGGACCGTTACTGCATGCTCGGACAGTGCAAGCACTGGGTGACATCTACTGCCAGATGTGACAAAACGGGCATTGGTGGGTAGAAAAAGGGGCGGCACGACGGGCGACGCATGACCCGCAACGGGAATCTTCACCGCCGACCGGACGTTGACCGGATGACGACGACAGCGACACCTGTCCTGTGGGCGACAAGCCCGGGAGGCACGATTCATGAGTGAGCGAGCTCTTCGCGGCACGCGCCTCGTGGTGACCAGCTACGAGACCGACCGCGGCATCGATCTGGCCCCGCGCCAGGCGGTGGAGTACGCATGCGAGAAGGGGCATCGTTTCGAGATGCCCTTCTCGGTCGAGGCGGAGATCCCGCCGGAGTGGGAGTGCAAGGTCTGCGGGAGCCAGGCGCTCCTGGTGGACGGCGACGGCCCCGAGGAGAAGAAGGCGAAGCCCGCGCGTACGCACTGGGACATGCTGATGGAGCGGCGCACGCGCGAGGAGCTGGAGGAGGTGCTGGCCGAGCGGCTGGCGGTCCTGCGTTCCGGCGCCATGAACATCGCCGTCCATCCGCGCGACAGCAGGAAGTCCGCGTGACGGGTTAGCGCCCGGCCGCACGCGGGAGCCGCGGGGTGCGGTACGCGTCGGCGTACCGCACCCCGCGGCTCCCGCGTGTCCGCGTGCACCCCTTCCGGGACCGGGCCCGCCCCGCCCGGGACGGCGGGCGCCCGCGGCCCGGGCGCGCGCTCCGGTACCGCCCGGCGGGGCCCGCCCGTCAGGGGGCCAGCGGCGGACGGGTGCCCCGGGGACCCGGCGGGGACCCGGGGTGGTCGCGGACCACCTCGCCCGGGACCACCCTGCCGCTCGGACGGCGGACGCGGGCCTTCCCCAGGGCCGCGCCCACCCGGCGGTCCAGGGCGCGCTCCGCGCCGCGGGCCGCGGCCCTGCGCACCGGTGGGACGAGCAGCAGCAGGCCCACCGCGTCGGAGACCAGGCCGGGCAGCATGAGCAGCAGCCCGCCGAGCATCAGCATGCCGTTGCCGGAGGGCGGTGTCCCGGGTCCGGCCGGGACACCGCCCTCCGGCCGGACCCGGAGCGTCTCGGTGAGTGCGGTGAAGGCCCGGCGGCCGGACCGCTTCACCACGGCCGCTCCGAGGACCCCGGCACCCACCAGCAGGGCGGGCACCACGAGGACGTCCGCCGCGTCCGCCACCAGGGCCAGCGACCAGACCTCCAGCACCAGCCAGGCGGCCAGGCCGAGGGGTACGAGGAGGCGGGCGCGGGAGCGCCCACGGGTCGGGGACAGTGGTGCACCGGTCGTCATGCCCCCAGTGTGCCCGGAGCCGCGGCAGGACGGCGTAAGGACCCCGCTCCGTCCCGGGTCAGCGGCGCTCGCGGCCCGCCAGGCGGCCGGCCCGGGCGGTCACGCCCCAGGCGGTGACCCGCCAGAGCGCCTCGACCACGATGTCCCGGCTCATCTTGGAGTCGCCGTGCTCGCGCTCCACGAAGGTGATGGGCACCTCGACCACGTGGAAGCCGGCGGCGACCGCCCGGCGGGCGAGGTCGATCTGGAAGCAGTACCCCTGCGACGCCACGTCCTCCAGCCCCAGCCCCCGCAGCGTCTCCGCGCGGAAGGCCCGGAACCCGCCGGTGACGTCCCGGATCGGCACGCCGAGCAGCAGCCGCGAGTAGACGCTGGCGCCCCGGGAGAGGTACTCCCGGGACTTCGGCCAGTTGACGATCCGGCCGCCGGGGATCCAGCGGGAGCCGAGCACGAGGTCCGCCCCCTTCAGCGCGGTGAGGAGCCGGGGCAGCTCCTCGGGCCGGTGGGAACCGTCGGCGTCCATCTCGACCAGGACGCCGTAGCCGTGCTCCATGCCCCAGCGGAAACCGGCGAGGTAGGCCGCGCCGAGGCCCTCCTTGCCCTTGCGGTGCAGTACGTGGACGTGCTCGTCCTCGGCGGACAGCTCGTCGGCGATCTTGCCGGTGCCGTCGGGGCTGTTGTCGTCGGCGACGAGGATGTCCGCGTCCGGTACGGCGGCCCGTACCCGGGAGACGATCGGCCCGACGTTCTCCGCCTCGTTGTAGGTCGGAACGATCACCAAGACCCTGCCCGGCGGTCCGTACCGTCGCTGACTCTGACCGTCGTCTTTCACCACTGCCCCTTAACGTCCTAACGCGGATGCCCACCTTAGCGAGCCCGCGGCGCGGACGACCGACGACGTCGGGCCGAGCGGGGCGGGGCGGGGCGGGCGTCCGCCGGCCGGCCCGGAACCGGCGGCCCGGGGGCCGCCGGCCGCGGGGGCCGCCGGCCGCGGCGGAAGCGCCCGGCGCGCCGCCCGGACGCCCCGCCTCACCCCTGCGGGCGCGCGAACACCGTGTGTCCGCCGACCACCGTGCGCAGGCACACGGGCAGCGGGTTGCCGGGGGTCAGGTCGGGCAGCCCGGGTGTTCCCGAACGGGGGTCGGTGGACCAGCGGGCCACCCGGTCGTCGGGGGCCTGGACGACCAGGTCGCCGGCCTGCCAGACGGCGTAGTCGGCCGGTGCGCCGGGCACGAGGACGCCCGCGTCGTCGCGGCCGGCCGCCCGCCACCCGCCACGGGTGTGGGCGGTGAAGGCGGCGCGGACGGAGACGCGGTGCTCGGGCGTCCGGTGGAAGGCGGCCGCACGGACGGTGCCCCAGGGGTCCAGCGGGGTGACCGGGCTGTCGGAACCGAAGGCGAGCGGCACGCCGGCGCGCAGCAGCGCCGCGTACGGGTTGAGGGTGCGGGCGCGTTCGACGCCGAGCCGCTCGGCGTACATGCCGTCGTCGCCGCCCCAGGCCGCGTCGAAGGCGGGCTGCACGGAGGCGGTGAGGCCGAGCTCGGCGAAGGCGGCGACGGTCTCCGGGGTGAGCATCTCCGCGTGCTCGACGCGGTGCCGGGCCGCGCGGATCCGGTGCAGGCCGACCGTCTCGGCGGCGGCGCGGACGCCGTCCACGACCGCGGTCACCGCGGCGTCGCCGATGGCGTGGAAACCGGCCTGGAGCCCGGCTTCGGTGCAGGCCTCGACGTGGGCGGCGACGGCGGCCGCGTCGAGGTGGGCGGTGCCGGCGTGCGGGGCGTCGGCGTACGGCTCGTGCAGGCAGGCCGTGTGGGAGCCGAGCGACCCGTCGACGAAGAGGTCGCCGGCGGCGCCGACGGCCCCCAGCCCGCGGACGCGACGCGCGTCCTCGGCACCGGTGACCGCCTCGGCCCAGTAGCCGACGACCCGGGGCAGCCGCTCCTCCCCCGCGAGCTCCAGCAGCGCGGTGAAGTCCTCCTCGTCGGAGATCTCCGGGCCGCCGCACTCGTGGACGGTGCCGATGCCGAGCGACGCGGCGTGGCGGAGGGCGGCGCGCTGGGCCTCGGCGCGCTGGGCGCGCGTCACCGCGCCGTGCGCGGCGGCCCGCACCGCGTGGTGGGCGGCGCCGGTGAGGGGCGCGTCGGGGTGGTAGCCGTCGAGGGCCGTGACGCCGGGGACGAGGTCGAGGAGCGCGGTGGTGACGGCGGCGGAGTGCACGTCGATCCGCGAGAGGTACAGGGGGCGCCCGCCGGTGGCGTCGTCGAGTTCGGTACGGCTCGGGGGGCGCCGGCCGGACCAGCGCGCGGCGTCCCAGCCGTGCCCCAGCAGGACCCGGTCGCCGGGACGGGCACCGGCGAAGTCCCGCACGAGGGCGAGGGCTTCGTCGAGGGTGCGGGCGCCGGACAGGTCGAGGCCGGTCAGGGCCAGTCCGGTGGAGGTGGCGTGCACGTGGGCGTCGGTGAACGCGGGGGTGACCAGGGCGCCCTCGAGGTCGATCACCTCGTCCACGCCGGAGGCGAAGGCGTCGGCCGCGCCTTCCGACCCCACCCAGGCGACGTGGCCGCGTTCGACGACCATCGCGGTGGCGAAGGGGTCGGCGGGGCTGTGGACGTCCCCGCCGCGCAGCAGCACGGTGGGGGGTCCCTCCGCTCGGGAGGGGCCGGCGGCTCGGGAGGGGCGTGGGCGCTCGGTCATGGCGCCCAGCGTAGACATCGCCGGCGCCCGCGTCCGGCCCGGGGCGGGCGCCCGGCGGGGGCGGACCCCGGCCTGGGTCAGACCCGGGGGGCCTCGCCTCGTACGGGGTGGAGAGGACCACCGTGGTGCGCGTGGAGACCCCGGCCTGGGAGCGGATCCTGGCCAGCAGGTTCTCCAGCTCCAGCGGTGTCGCCACCCGGACCTTGAGGATGTAGTTCTCGTCGCCGGCCACGCTGTGGCACGCCTCGATCTCGGGGATGTCGGCGAGCCGGTCCGCGATGTCGTCGGGGGCACTGGGGTCGAAGGGTTTCGCCGAGATGAACGCGGTCATGGGCAGGCCGACCGCCTCGGGGTCGACGACGGCGGCATAGCCGCGGATGACACCCCGCTGTTCGAGACGGCGGACGCGCTGGTGCACCGCCGACGTGGACAGGCCCGTGGCCCTGCCCAGGTCGGTGTAGCTCATGCGCCCGTCCTTGACCAGCAACTCGACGATTCGGCGATCCAACTCCTCCATGCGGTCAACCTATTGCCCCGGCACCCCTTCGGCCCAGCCGACCGGTCGCCTCGGGGGCACCTGCGGCGGACATGTGACCAACGCCACACGCCGCGGTCACGGTCGTTCGAAAGCGGGCGGTTATCCGCCGGGCCCGCTGGGAATTGCTTGGTGTGGTCGGGGCCGCATGCCTGGTCGGCCCGCCTGAGGGGGAGATTCTCCATGCAGGAGCCTGTTGATTCGGTCGAGGTCGACGAGCTCGACGCAGACGACGTGTTCGAGATGTTCCGGGTCGTCTGCCCGGACTGTGCACAGCCCATCGCGCTGCTCGCGGACGAGGACGTCCTGCCCGAGCACGCGCTGTGCCCGACTCCGTGGAACCCGTTCGTCCTGTCGGTGTGCACCGGCTCCGGTCGACCGGTGGCGGACGCGAGGCCCGTCGACGAGGAGGCGGGGCCGCAGGAACAGGAGCTGGGGCTGCTGCTGACGCTTCCCCAGGGGATCGACTGGCGTACGCAGCCGTTCTCGCACGTGGGCGGGCCGGGGTCCCGGCCGATCAAGGTCCCGCGGGTGCACGCCACCGCCTCGCGGATGGGACGCGCCGCCTGACGTCCCGCCCGTACGGCTCCCGCCCCGGTCGCGCGCGAACGCGGCCGGGGCGGCTTCCGTCGTACACCGACGGGAGTACGGCGCGGACCGGCCCCGGCGGGCCGGGGCCGCCCCGGGGAGGGCGGCGCCGGATCGCGGCGGGGCCTCAGCGGCTCTCGGGGCCCGCGAGGTGGCGGGCGATGACCACGCGCTGGATCTGGTTGGTGCCCTCGACGATCTGCAGGACCTTCGCCTCGCGCATGTAGCGTTCCACCGGGAAGTCGGCGGTGTATCCGTACCCGCCGAGCACCTGGACGGCGTCGGTGGTGACCTTCATCGCGGCGTCCGTGCAGAACAACTTGGCCATCGCCGCCTGCCGGGAGAACGGCCGGCCCGCGTCGCGCAGCCGGGCCGCGGCCAGGTACAGGGAGCGGCCCGCCTCGATCTGCGTGGCCATGTCGGCGAGCATGAAGCGCAGCCCCTGGAAGTCCGCGACGGGCCGGCCGAACTGGCGCCGCTCCCCCGCGTAGGCGACGGCCGCGTCGAGTGCCGCCTGGGCGACGCCGACGGCGCAGGCGGCGATGCCCAGACGCCCGGAGTCCAGCGCCGACAGGGCGATCGCGAAGCCCTGGCCCTCCTCGCCGATGCGGCGCGAGTCGGGGACGCGGACGCCGTCGAGGTGGAGCTGGGCGGTCGGCGAGCCCTTCATGCCCATCTTCTTCTCGGGCGCGGCGGCGGTGAGCCCCTCGGCGTCCCCGGGGACGAGGAACGCCGTGACGCCGCGGGGCCCCTCGACGCCGGTGCGGGCCATCACGGTGTAGAAGTCGGCGACGCCACCGTGGGTGATCCACGCCTTGGTGCCGGTAAGGACCCAGTCGTCGCCGTCGCGGACGGCCCTGGTGCGCAGCGAGGCCGCGTCGGAGCCGGAGGACGGTTCGGACAGGCAGTAGCCGCCGAGGAGGCCGCCGCCGAGCATGGCGGGCAGGTGCTCGGCCTGCTGCTCCTCGGTACCGAACCCGGCGAGGCCGTGGCAGGCGAGGGTGTGGACGCTGGCCCCCAGCCCGACGGTGAGGCGGGCGGCCGCCAGCTCCTCCAGGACCTGGAGGTACACCTCGTACGGCTGGTCGCCCCCGCCGTGGCCGGAGCCGTAGGGGAGGCCGAGCAGACCCGCGTCGGAGAGGACGGAGAAGACCTCGCGCGGGAAGTGCCCGGCCTCCTCCTCCTCGGCCGCCCGGGGGGCGATCTCCCCCTGGACGATGTCGCGCACCAGGGCGATCAGATCCCTGGACTCCTCCGTGGGCAGCTGGCGGTCCACCGGCTGCGGGGCGCGGTCGGGCATTGCGGCGCTCTCCTCCCTGTCGGGCGCTGCGGCGGGCACACGCCAAGGGGTGGGCTGCGCCGCCGGGTCTCACTGCCTCGCCGACGACACCCTTCCAGATCATGGAAACGGCAGTTCAGCGGCTATGGCGGCACGAGTATGCCCGATCAGGTGGCCTCCGTCACCAGCGGGAAGACACCCTTCGGTAACGCTCGTTCACCGTCCGGCGGGAGGCCGGAGCGGTCAGAAGAGGCCCGCCTGCGTGACGAACATGGCGACGACGACGACGAGGACCCAGCCGAGGAGGTGCTCGAGCATGTCGGGGCCGTCGTCCTTGGGGCCTCCGGTGCGGGCGCGCAGGAAGGGGGCGGCGGCTGCGTTCGCGGTCATGGGCATCTCGCTGTCGTCGTACGGCTGTGGTGGTCCCGTGCCCTTCCACAGTGCCAGCGGAGGAGCCCTCGTGGGGGGAGACGTTCCTCACGCTCCCGCCGCCCCGCCGGCCGCGCCCCGGCCCCGCGGGGTGCCGCGGCTAGCACACGCCCACGTCCGCGAGGGCCCGGAGCTGGGCGGGGGTCGCCTCGGCGGGCCAGTACAGGTAGCAGACTCCGCCCGTGCCGGAGGCGATCCCGCCGGCGGCGTCGCGGCGCCTGGTGCGCAGCCAGACGTTCTCCCACTCGCGCCGCCGGTAGACGCGGCGGACGGCCTGGTTGGTGGGCGAGGCCGGATCGTTGGCGATCACGTCGCCGCCGGCCGTGAAGCCGATCACGGTCATCAGGTGGCCGGCGGTGCCGTAGCCGGCGCCGGTCAGCTCGCCCTCCAGGAAGGACTGGGAGGTGATCACGGGGATGCCGGCCCCGACGAGCCCCTCCAGGTCGGTGAGCGAGCGCAGCCGGGTCACGACGGCGTTCATGTCCTCGTAGGTGGCGGCGTAGGCGGCGTTGAAGGACCAGTTGCCGCACCCCTGGTACTGGCTGTCGTACGTGGACCGGGCGGCGTGGCAGACCTGGGGGTCGGCGTAGGACGGGTCGACCCAGCCCAGGTCGCGGGCGGTGGGGCGGCGGCCCCAGTACTCGACGGCCATCTGCGAGGAGGTGGGGCTGCACCACGCCTCGCCGCCGTTGTCGTACTCGGGGTACTGGCCGATGTGGGTGTTCTGGGAGTAGCGCGGGACGGCCAGTTCGCGGACCACCCGGTGTTCGGCGGCGGGGACGGTGAAGCGGTCCGGTACGTCGGAGGCCATGGCGCCCAGCCGCCACACGGTCGGCGTGCGACCGCTGCCCGGTGCGCGGTGGAGGGTGACGCGGAGCCGGTACGACGTGGGGCGCGGTCCGCCCGCCGGGTCGTCGACCGCGACGGTGTCGGTCCGGACGCTGGTCCGGCCGTCGCCCTGGCCGTCGACCGAGGCGCGGCGGACGTCGCCGTCGCCGGCGGCCCAGCGGCCCATCACGTACCACGGCGAGTCGGTGCCGTCCGGGTAGCCGGCGGACAGCTCGACAGTGATCCAGGTCCCGGCGGGCGTGTCGGCGTTCCACGACGCGACCAGCTCGGTCGCGGGGGCGGCCGTGGTGTGGCGGGGGAGGTCCAGACGGCGTACTCCCAGGGGGCGGTGGTGCCGGTGTGCGGGTCCGTGCGGTCGGCGCGGCCGGCGGGGGTGCCGATGACGATGCCGGGCCGGGGGCCCCGGCGGGGTGAACGCCCTCGGCGGTGCCGGAGCGCCAGTCGGCGCGGGTGGTCCAGAAGCGGTTGTCGATCAGCGGGTCGACCGGCGGCCCGGCGGCGCCCGCGGCGGGGCGGGTGTCGGCGGGGCGCGGGGCGGCGGGGCCTGCGACCGCGGCCGGGGCGGCGAAGGCCCCGGTCGCGGAGGAGGCCGCGGCGAGGGCGGCGGCGAGCACGGTCCTGCGCGAGGTCGGTTCGGGCATGCGGATGTCCCCCTGTCGGGTCGGCCGGGGTCCGGTGGGCGGTGGGCGGTGGGCGGGGAAGACGGGCCGGCGCCGCCCACTATCGTCGGGGGGCCCCGCCTCCGCCAGGTAACCCGCGCCCACGTCCCCCGGGCGGCCGCGCCCGTCGGAGCGTCGGCGGGGCGGGGACGGCAGGGGCGGCGGGGCGTCTAAGGGCCGGGTGGGGTGACGGGACGGCGGAAGCGATGGCGGCGCGGCACGGCACCGGGTGGGGCGGCAGGGCAGGCGGTGGCGGGACGGCGGAACGCCGGGGCAGGCGGCAAGGCGGCAAGGCGGCAAGGCAATGGCAGGGGCGGGCGGGACGAGGGGCGGCGGGGCGCGTCGGTAGGGTGGCGGCATGCCCGAAGCCGTTCCCGACCGCGCCGGTCGCGCCGGCCTCGGGGCGCTCGCCGCCGGGTTGCGCGCCCTGCCGCCGTCCTGCGGGCCGGTGCGGCTCGTCGCCGTGGACGGGCACGCGGGGTCCGGCAAGTCGACGTTCGCCGGACGGCTCGCGGACGCCCTCGGCGGAGCCCCGGTCCTCCACCTCGACGACCTCGCCACGCACGACGAGCCGTTCGCGTGGACGGGCCGCCTGCGCGCCCAGGTCCTCGACCGGTTCGCGCGCGGCGAGGCGGCGGAGTACCGCCCGTACGACTGGAACGCCCGCCGGTTCGGGCCGGCTCGGCGGCTGCCGCCCGCTCCGGTCGTCCTGGTCGAGGGCGTGGGCGCCGGGCGCCGCGCGCTCCGGCCCCACCTGGCGCGGCTGCTGTGGATGGAGCGCGCCCCCGAGGAGTCCTGGCGGCGGGGGCGGCACCGCGACGGGCCCGCGCAGTCCGCTTTCTGGGACGGGTGGACGGTGGCGGAGACCCGCCATTTCGCCCGTGACCCGTCCCTGCCGTTCGCGGACGTCCTGGTACGCGAGTGCCGGGAGGGTTACCTGTGGCTGCCGGGACCCCGGCCGGCCGCCGGGGCGGAGCAGGCCCCTCACACACCGTGACCTCTGGTGGCGGGTGTGCGAAAGAGGCGGAAATCGATCGCCGGACTGTCTCGACCTCGCTTGACCCGGGGGCCTTGCAGGTCTACGTTCTCCATGTGCGGCTTTCAGGAGTCGCCGCAGACACGAAGCCCCCGGTTGTTCCCCCGTGACCGGGGGCTTCGTTCTGCCCTCACCTCCCACCCGGACCGCGGATCGATCATCCGATGATCACTCTCGGTCACCGACGTCGACGCGCCCGTGAACGCCCCGGGCGCCGATCGCACCCTTAGTAGCGCGCCGTGCACGCGGGTACGATGCACCCCGGTGCGGTCGAAGCCCGTCCGCGACGAGGTCGTTCCGAGGGCCTCCGGCGGGCGTCCGCCCGGCGGGACGGCTCCGGGGACACGTGTGGTGGGGGGACCCGATGGACATCGGCACGCAGGGCACGCAGGCCCCGGCCGACCTCGCCTGGCTGCGCGGCGTCGACGCCTACACCGTGGGGGCGTACCCCCAGGCCGAGGAGGAGTTCCGCGCCGCCGTGCGGGCCGACCCCGGCATGGCCGACGCCTGGCTCGGGCTGCACGCCCTGCGGGCCGACACGACCACCGCGCTGCTGCGGATGTACCACCACCGCGAGCGGTTCGGCGAGCAGCGACGGCGCCACCGGCGGACGTTGAACTCCTGGTACTGGTTGGGCTGGTGGGTGCAGCCGGTGCTGGAGAGCCCCCGGGACCTGCTGCTCGCCCACGCCTCCCACTGGCTGGACGGCCGGCACGTCCCCGAGCTCGACCGGGCGCTGGCGGGGCTGCCGCCGGTGGACGCCGATCCGCAGGTGCGGTTCCTGCACGCCTGCCGGGCGTACCTCGTCAAGGACTGGGACCAGCTCGTCCGGCACACCGAGCCCCTCGTCGACGACCCGCTGCTGGGCATCGAGGCCGGGCTGTTCGGCGGCATGGCACGGGTGCGGCTGGAGATGTACGGGCAGGCCGAGCCGCTGCTGTCGGCGGCGCTGATGCGGTGCCGCAGCGAGCAGCCCCAGCGCAAGGAGCTGCGCTACTGGCTGGCCCGGGCGCACGAGGGCACCGGGCGCACCGCCGCCGCGCTGCCCCTGTACCGGGCGGTGCACCGGGTGGACCCGGCGTTCATGGACACGGCGGCGCGGCTCGCGGCCATCGCCGAGTACGACGGCTTCGACGTGCCGCCCGAGGAGACCGCGGGCCTCGCGGCGGTGTCGCTGGCCGGCGGCGCCGGGGCCGGCGGCGGGGCGGACGGCGGGCCGGGTACGGACCTGCTGGACCCGGGGATGGAGCAGGACGCCGCGGGCCCGGGCGTCCCCCGGCAGCCGGGGCCGGTCCAGGTTCCGGGCCGGCCCGGGAGCCGGGTGCCGCCCGCCGCGCCCGCGCCGCCCGGCGGCGCGCGGGAGAAGGCGGGCGGGGCCGCACCGGGGCGGCCGGCGGCATCCCGGTTCCCGGCGAACCCGACGGACCCGGCGCTGCTGGCCGAGGCGCTCGCCGAGCTGGAGCGGATGGTCGGCCTCGACCCGGTGAAACGTCAGGTCAAAGCCCTCTCCGCGCAACTGGAGATGGCCCGGTTACGAGCCGGCCAGGGGCTTCCCGTACAGCCGCCGAAGCGTCACTTCGTCTTCTCCGGTCCCTCCGGCACGGGGAAGACCACCGTCGCCCGCATCCTCGGCCGGGTGTTCTACGCCCTGGGGCTGCTCGGCGGGGACCACCTCGTGGAGGCCCAGCGCGCCGACCTCGTCGGTGAGTTCCTCGGCCAGACGGCGGTGAAGGCCAACGAGCTGATCGACTCCGCGCTGGGCGGCGTCCTCTTCGTGGACGAGGCGTACTCGCTGTCCAACTCCGGCTACAGCAAGGGCGACGCGTACGGCGACGAGGCGCTGCAGGTCCTGCTGAAGCGCGCCGAGGACAACCGCGACCACCTCGTGGTGATCCTGGCCGGCTACCCGGAGGGCATGGACCGGCTGCTCGCCGCCAACCCGGGGCTGTCGTCCCGCTTCACGACGCGGGTCGACTTCCCGTCGTACCGGCCCTCGGAGCTCACCGAGATCGGGAAGGTGCTGGCGGCGGCCGAAGGCGACGTGTGGGACGAGGAGGCCCTCGACGAACTGCGCTCGATCAGCGGCCACGTCGTGGAGCAGGGCTGGATCGACGAGCTGGGCAACGGCAGGTTCCTGCGCACCCTGTACGAGAAGTCGTGCGCCTACCGCGACCTGCGGCTCTCCGGGTACTCCGCGACGCCGACGCGGGAGGACCTGGCGACGCTGCGACTGCCGGACCTGATGCAGGCGTACGGGGAGGTCCTCTCGGGCCGCGGCCCGAGCAGCCGCGGCCCCCAGGACCTCCCGCCCCCGGCGTACTGACCGCACGGCCGCCGCTACGCCGGCAGGGCGTCCGCCTCCGGGGAGGGACGCGGGTCGACGACGCGGACGCGGTGCGCCGGGTCCCGCACCTCGCCCACCAGCGTCTCCAGCACGTCCTCCAGGGCGACCAGGCCCAGTACCCGGCCCGACGCGTCCGCGACCTGCGCCAGGTGGGCCGCCGCCCGCCGCATCGCGGCCAGCGCGTCGTCCAGCGGCAGCTCGGCCCGCAGCGTGGCCATGGGCCGCCACACGTGCTGGGGCACCGCCCGCTCCGGGTCCTCCAGGTCGAGGACGTCCTTGACGTGCAGGAAGCCCAGGAACGCGCCGCCGCCCTCCGGGCGGACCGGGAACCGGGAGTACCCGGTGCGCACGGTGAGGGCCTCCAGCTGGGCCGGGGTGACCGACGGCGGGACGGTCACCACCGCCGTACCGGGGATCATGACGTCCCGCACCGGGCGCGTCCCCAGTCCGAGGGCGTCCTCCAGGCGCTCCCGCTCCGCCGGGGCCAGGAGGCCGGCCTGCCCGGCGTCCTCGACGAGGCGGTTCAGCTGCTCGCTGGTGAAGACGGCCTCCACCTCGTCCTTCGGCTCCACCCCGAACGCCCGCAGCACGGCGGCGGAGCAGGCGCCGAGCGCCGCGGTGACCGGGCGGCACAGCCGGGCGAAACCCACCAGGGCCGGGCTCAGCCACAGCGCGGTCCGCTCGGGCGCGGCCATCGCCAGGTTCTTCGGGACCATCTCCCCCACCACCAGGTGCAGGAAGACGACCACGGCGAGGGCGATGACGTAGCCGAGCGGGTGGACCAGGTCCTCGGACAGGCGCACGGCGTGGAACACCGGTTCCAGCAGCCGTGCCACGGTCGGCTCCGCGACCGCGCCGAGGGTGAGCGAGCAGACGGTGATGCCGAACTGCGCGGCGGCCATCATCTGCGGCAGGTTCTCCAGCCCGTACAGGACCGTGCGGGCCCGTTTGGAGTCGAGCTGCTCGATCTGGCTGCGTCGGACGGAGACGAGGGCGAACTCGGCGCCGACGAAGAAGCCGTTCCCGAGGACCAGCAGCGCCGCGAAGAGGAGCTGGAACACGCTCACCGGGCGGCCTCCGCCACGTCGGCCGTGCGGACCAGCCGGACGCGCTCGGCGCGGTAGCGGTCCACCTGGCGGACGAGGAGCCGCCAGCCGGGCAGTTCGGCGCGGTCCCCGGGGGCGGGGATGCGGCCCAGCAGGTCGGCGACGAGCCCGGCGACGGTCTCGTACGGGCCGTCGGGGACCTCCAGCCCCATCCGCTTCAGCTCGTGGACCCGGCAGCTGCCGTCCGCCTCCCAGGCGGGCCGGCCGTCCTCCGGGGCGACGGCGGTGAGCCCGGGCCCGTCGCCCGCGGCCCCGTCGTGCTCGTCGCGGACCTCGCCGACCAGTTCCTCGACGATGTCCTCCAGGGTGACCACGCCCGCCGTGCCGCCGTACTCGTCGACGACGACGGCGATGGGCTGCTCGCTGCGGAGCCGCTCCAGCAGCGCCTGCGCGGGCAGCGTCTCGGGGACGAGGAGGGGCGGGACGGCGATCCCGCCCACCGGGGTGCGCGGCCGCGCGGGCGCGGGGACCGCGAGGGCGTCCTTGAGGTGGACCGTGCCGACGACCTCGTCGATGCGGTCCCGGTACACGGGGAAGCGGGACAGGCCCGTCGCCCGCGTGAGGTTGAGGACGTCCGCGGCCGTCGCGTCGGCGTGCAGGGCGCTGACCTTCACCCGGGGCGTCATCACGTGCTGGGCGGTGAGCCCGCCCAGGGAGAGGGTCCGCACGAACAGGTCGGCGGTGTCCTGCTCGAGGGCGCCGGCCCGGGCGGAGTGCCGCACGAGGGCGACCAGCTCGCCGGGCGTGCGGGCGGAGGCCAGTTCCTCGGCGGGCTCCACGCCCATGAGCCGCACCAGCCGGTTGGCGACGGCGTTCAGCAGCGCGATCACGGGACGCAGGGCCGCCGAGAAGGCGTACTGCGGGCCGGCGACGAACCGTGCCACCTGGAGCGGCCGGGACACCGCCCAGTTCTTGGGGACGAGCTCGCCGACCACCATCTGCAGGGCGGAGGCGGCGAGCATGCCGACGCCCACGGCGGTCCCCGGCACGGCGCCCCCGGGCAGTCCGGCCGCGGTGAGCGGGCCGCTCAGCAGCCGGGCCAGTGCCGGCTGCGCGAGCATGCCCACCACGAGGGAGGTGAGGGTGATGCCGAGCTGCGTGCCGGAGAGCTGGAACGACAGCTCCCGCAGGGCCCTGACGACCGTGCGGGCGCGCCGGTCGCCGTCGGAGGCGGCGCGTTCGGCTTCGGCCCGCTCCACGGTCACCAGGCCGAACTCGGCGGCGACGAAGAAACCGTTGGCGAGGATCAGGAGGAGGGCCGCGCCGAGCAGCAGGAGGGGGACGGTCATGCCGCCGCCTCCTCGGGTGCGCGGGGGGCGGCGGGGGTACTACCGGACGATCCGTCCATTGCCGGGGGGAGTCACTCCTCGGGTCGCAGGTGCCCCGCCGGCCCGGTCGCTGCCGTCGGTGCGGGGCGGGGCGCGCCGGGCGCCACCGCGACAAGAGTAGCCACGCCGGGCCGGGCCGGGCGGCGGCGCGGGCCGGGGTGAGGGGCGTCAGTGCTGCTCGGAGCCCGTGCCGCGGGCCTCGACCAGGGCGCGCAGGGCCCGCGCGTCGCGAATGGCCTGCGCCTTGCCGATGCCCGGCTGGATGCCGAGGACCGGCAGGCTGGTGCCGTCGCTGAGGTCCAGGAAGACCCACGGGTCGCCGACGCGCAGGTTGACGCGGAGGATCTCCGGCCAGGCCAGGCGGCGGCTGCGGGTCAGGTTGACGACGGTGACGCCGTCCTCGTCGGCCACGACCTTCGGGCGGCTCAGCAGGATCAGCACGCCGTAGAAGAGCGCGGCCGTGAGGACGAAGCTCATCCGCTCGCCCGGGTGGAGCCGCTCCAGCGTCAGGGCGACCGCGGTGATGACCGTGAACATGACCGCGCCGACGGCGAGCAGCACGGCGCGGGTGCGCTGCGGCCGGAAGGTGGCGGGGAGGGCGGGGGGTTCGCTGGGCGCGTCGGGCATGGCGGGCGTTCTGCTTCCGGCTCAGAGGCGGCAGGCGTGGATCTCAGTGGTGAGGATGGCCCGGGCACCCAGGGCGTACAGGTCGTCCATGACGCGCTGCGCGTCCGCGGCGGGGACCATGGCGCGGACGGCGACCCAGCCCTCGTTGTGCAGCGGCGAGACGGTCGGGGACTCCAGGCCCGGGGTGAGGGCGACGGCCCGCTCCAGGTGCTCGGCGCGGCAGTCGTAGTCCATCATCACGTAGCTGCGGGCGACGAGGACGCCCTGGAGGCGGCGGAGGAACCGCTGCACCCCGGGGTCGTCGGCGGGGGCGCCGGTGCGGCGGACGACCACGGCCTCGGAGGTGAGGATCGGCTCGCCGACGACCTCCAGGCCGGCGTTGCGCAGCGAGGTGCCGGTCTCCACCACGTCGGCGATGACCTGGGCGACGCCGAGCTGGACGGCGGTCTCGACGGCGCCGTCGAGGTGGACGACGGAGGCGTCGACGCCCTGGTCGGCGAGGTGCTTGGCGACGATGCCCTCGTACGAGGTGGCGATCGTCATGCCGTGGAAGTCGGCCGGCCCGGACGCCGTGCCGGGGCGCGTGGCGTAGCGGAAGGTGGAGCGGGCGAAGCCGAGCTCCATGATCTCCTCGGCGTTGGCGCCGGAGTCCAGCAGCAGGTCGCGGCCGGTGATGCCGAGGTCGAGCCTGCCGGAGCTCACGTAGATGGCGATGTCCCGGGGGCGGAGGTAGAAGAACTCGACCTCGTTGTCCGGGTCGACCAGGACCAGTTCCTTGGACTCCTTGCGCTGCTTGTAGCCGGCCTCATGGAGCATCGCCGACGCAGGTCCGGACAGTGAACCCTTGTTGGGGACGGCGATGCGCAGCATGGGGCGGGCTTCCTTCGCTTCGGAGTGGGTTTCGTGCGGGGCGGGCGGGTCAGAGGTGGGCGTAGACGTCGTCGAGGGAGATCCCGCGCGCGACCATCATCACCTGGACGTGGTACAGCAGTTGCGAGATCTCCTCGGCGGCGGCCTCCTCGCCCTCGTACTCGGCGGCCATCCACACTTCGGCGGCCTCCTCGACGATCTTCTTGCCGATGGCATGGACGCCCTCGCCCACCAGCTCGGCGGTGCGGGAGGTGGCGGGGTCGCCGGTCTTGGCCTTGAGCTCCAGCTCGGCGAAGAGGTCTTCGAAGGTTTTGTTCGCCATGATGCCCTCAGGGTACGGGGTCCGGCGCGTCCGTTCAGCGCCAGGGTTCGCTGACGGTGCGCAGCGTCATGGCGGTGGCGACGGCGGCGGTGGCCGCCTCGCGGCCCTTGTCCTCGTTCGATCCGTCCAGGCCGGCGCGGTCGAGGGCCTGCTCCTCGTCGTCGCAGGTGAGGACGCCGAAGCCGACGGGGACCCCGGTGTCGACGGAGACCTGGACGAGGCCCTGGGTGACACCCTGGCACACATAGTCGAAGTGGGGCGTCCCGCCACGGACGACGACGCCGAGGGCGACGACGGGCAGTTCGAAGCTGCCGGGGACGCGCAGGAGGGTCGGCTCGTCGATGCCCAGCTCGCCCAGGGCGCGCAGGGCGCCGTCGACCAGCCCGTCCATGACCCTCTCGTGCCACTGGGCGGCGATGACGGCGACACGGAGGTCGCCGCAGTTCCTGACGGTCAGTTCGGGTGCGCCCTTGCCGCTCACGTTTCTCCTCGGGTGGTGCGATCGCCGGGTGGTTGCCGGATGGTGGTGCTACTGGGTGGAGCAGGGGGACACGTCGGCCGGGCCGTCGAGCCAGGGCAGGTCGTGGCCCATGCGGTCGCGCTTGGTGCGCAGGTACCGGACGTTGTGCTCGCCGGCCTGGACGGGCATGGGTTCCCGGCCGGTCACGGTGAGTCCGTGGCGGGCGAGGGCGGCGGTCTTCTCGGGGTTGTTGGTCATCAGCCGGACGCTGCGGACGCCGAGGTCGGCGAGCATCTCCGCGCCGGCGGCGTAGTCGCGGGCGTCGGCGGGCAGGCCGAGCTCCAGGTTGGCGTCGAGGGTGTCGCGGCCGCGCTCCTGGAGCTCGTACGCGCGCAGCTTGGAGAGCAGGCCGATGCCGCGCCCCTCGTGGCCGCGCAGGTAGACGACGACGCCGCGGCCGGCCTCGGTGACGCGGTCCATGGCGGCGCGCAGCTGCGGGCCGCAGTCGCAGCGCAGGGAGTGGAAGACGTCGCCGGTCAGGCACTCGGAGTGGACGCGGGCGAGGACGTCCTCGCCGTCGCCGAGGTCGCCGTGGACGAGGGCGACGTGCTCGACGCCGTCGGCGGTGGAGCGGTAGCCGTAGGCGGTGAAGTCGCCGTGGGCGGTGGGGAGCCGCACCTCGGCCTCGCGGCGCACGGCCGGGGCCGGGGCGGGGGCGGGCGCCGTGCCGGTCCGGGCGGGCGCCGTGCCGGTCCGGGCGGGCGCCGCGAGGCCGCGGCGGTAGGCGATCAGGTCCTCGATGGAGATGATGGTCAGGCCGTGCTTGCGGGCGAAGGGGACGAGCTCCGGGAGGCGGAGCATGACGCCGTCCTCGCCGGCGATCTCGACGATGGCGCCGGCCGGGCGGAGTCCGGCGAGGCGGGCCAGGTCGACGGCGGCCTCGGTGTGGCCGTTGCGGGCCAGCACGCCGCCGGGCCGGGCCCGCAGCGGGAAGACGTGGCCGGGGCGGACGAGGTCGGACGGCTCGGCGGTGCCGCTCGCCAGGAGCTGGAGGGTGGTGGCGCGGTCGGCGGCGGAGATGCCGGTGGTGACGCCGTGGGCGGGGGGCCGCGTCGACCGAGACGGTGAAGGCCGTCCGCATCGGCTCGGTGTTGTCCACGACCATCTGCGGCAGGCCCAGCCGGTCCAGTTCCCCGCCCTCCATGGGCGCGCAGACGAGGCCGCGGCACTCGCTCATCATGAAGGCGACGATCTCGGGTGTGGCCTTCTCGGCGGCGACGACGAGATCGCCCTCGTTCTCGCGGTCCTCGTCGTCGACGACCACGACGGGCCGACCGGCGGCGATGTCGCGGACGGCCTGCTCGACGGGGTCGAGGGCGAGGTCGGCGGTGTCCCACGGGGACAGTCCGGGCGCGGTGGTCATGCCGGGGCTCCTTCCAGGGCCTGGGCCGGGGTGCGCGTGCGGAGCCACCAGTCGCGCATGCCCCACAGCACGAGGGCGAAGTAGACGACGTAGACGAGCCCGGAGAAGGCGAGGCCGCCGCCGAAGGCGAGCGGGACGCCGACGATGTCGACGAGGAGCCAGGCGAACCAGAACTCGACCAGGCCGCGGGCCTGGGCGACCATCGCGACGAGGGTGCCGACGAAGATGTACGCGTCGGCCCACGGGCTCCACGACAGCGAGGGGTACAGCGTGAACAGGCCGCCGACGGCGAGGGTGCCGAGGACGGCGCCGGCCAGGAGCAGGCCGCGCTCCCGCCAGGTCGCGAAGCGGACGGCGATGGCGCCGTCGCGGTCCCGGCCGCGGCCGCGGTGCCACTGGCGCCAGCCCCACACGGCGACGGCGACGACCAGCAGCTGCTTGCCGACGCCGCCGGCGAGCTCGGCGGAGGCGTAGGCGGCCACGAGGACGAGGCCGGAGAGCAGCTGGGCGGGCCAGGTGAGGACGGAGCGGCGCCAGCCGAGCGCGAGGGCGGCGAGGCCGATGGTGTTGCCGAGCAGGTCGGACCAGATGATGTGCTGGCCGAAGGCGGTGAACGCCTCCTCGCCCAGCCAGGTCAGGGCGTTCATCGGGTGGCCTCCCGGGCGCCGAGGAGGCGCTCGACGTACTTGGCGATGACGTCGACCTCCAGGTTGACGGGGTCGCCGGGCTGCTTGTGGCCGAGGGTGGTGAGGGCGAGCGTGGTGGGGATGAGGCTGACGGTGAAGTGCTCGGCGCCCGCCTCGACGACGGTGAGGCTGACGCCGTCGACGGTGACGGAGCCCTTCTCCACCACGTAGCGGGCGAGTGCCGCCGGCAGGGAGATCTCGACGACCTCCCAGTTGTCGGAGGGGGTGCGCTCGGTGATGGTGCCGGTGCCGTCGACGTGGCCCTGGACGATGTGCCCGCCGAAGCGGCCGTCGGCGGCCATGGGCCGCTCCAGGTTGACCCGGGAACCGACGGTGAGCGCGCCGAGACCGGAGCGCTTGAGGGTCTCGGCCATCACGTCGGCGGTGAACTCGTCGCCCTCCCGCTCGACGACCGTGAGGCAGACGCCGTTGACGGCGATCGAGTCGCCGTGCTTCGCGTCCCGGGTGACCACGGGGCCGCGGACGCGGAAGCGGGAGGCGTCGGCGAGGGCCTCGACGGCGGTGACCTCGCCCAGTTCTTCGACGATTCCGGTGAACACTCAGTGCTCCTTGGGGGTGGGGAGGGTGGCGGGGCGGGCGGTGACGCGCAGGTCGGGGCCGATGCGGGTGACGTCGGTGACGTGCAACCGCAGGGCGCCGGCGAGGGTGGCGACCCCGGCGTCGCCGAGCGCGGCGGGGCCGGCGCCGAGGAGGACCGGAGCGAGGTAGCCGACGACCTCGTCGACGGCGCCCGCGGCGGCGAAGGCGCCCGCGAGGGTGGGGCCGCCTTCGAGGAGCACGGAGCGGACGCCCCGTTCGTGCAGGGCGGCCAGCAGGGCGGGCACCTCCAGGCCGCGTCCGGAGGCGGCCCTGGGGAGGCGTACGACGTCGGCGCCGGTGAGGTGGCCGGCGGCGGCGTCCTCGGCGACGGCGACCAGGGTGGGCGCGGCGTCGTCGAGGATCCGGGCGCCCGGGGCGACGGCGGCGGCCTCCGTGTCGACGACGACCCTCAGCGGCTGGACGGCGCCGTCGACGCCGCGTGCGGCGAGGTGCGGGTCGTCGGCGCGGGCGGTGCCGGAGCCGACGACGACGGCGTCCGCCTCGGCGCGCAGCCGGTGGACGTCGGCGCGGGCCTCGGGGGAGGTGATCCAGCGGCTGGTGCCGTCGGCGGCCGCGACCCGGCCGTCGAGGGTGGCGGCGTACTTCCAGCGGACGTGGGGCCGGGCGAGGCGCACGGAGGTGAGCCAGGCGGCGTTGCCGGCCTCGGCCTCGTCGGCGAGGAGGCCGCCCTCGACCTCGACGCCGGCCGCGCGGAGGGTGTCGGCGCCGCCCCGGGCCCGCGGGTCCGGGTCGGCGACGGCGTAGACGACGCGGGCGATCCCGGCTTCGATCAGCGCCCGGGCGCAGGGACCGGTGCGACCCGTGTGGTTGCAGGGTTCCAGGGTGACGTAGGCGGTGCCGCCGCGGGCCAGCACGCCCGCCTCGCGCAGGGCGCGGACCTCGGCGTGGGGGCCGCCGGCGCGCTCGTGGTACCCGGCGCCCACCTCGTGGCCGGAGGCGTCGAGGACGACGCACCCGACGACCGGGTTGGGGCTGGTGGAGCCGAGTCCGCGGGCCGCGAGCGCGACGGCTCGGCGCATGGCGGTCGTGTCGGCCGCTGTGGCCACCGGGTCCTCCTGCCTCGTCGGGCACGGACTCCGGGGCCTGCCGGCGGCGGCAGGGAGCGGGTACGGAACCTCGCGCGGGTGCGCGCCTCCGCACGCCGGCCGGCCTCCGGGTGACCCGGCTGCCGGCAGACGACGGCACGCCCCTGCGGGGTCGCCCGCCGCGCACTGCCTCCCATCCGGACTTTCACCGTCGGTCCAGGAGTTTCACCTGGTCAACCGACCGCTGGAGGCGGCCGGGTCGCGGACTGTAACCGCCGGTTCGGAATTGCACCGACCCCGGAGTGCGCTGCTGCTGATACAGGGCCAGTCTGCCACGGCCGCGTACCGCCCATGCGGGTGATCCCTGTGGAGTGACTCACAGCACGGGCGGGGCCGCATCGCCCCGGGCGCCGGTGCGGGGGCCCGGTGTCCGCGCCGCCCCTCCGCGTGCCGTGCGAGGCGTGCGGCGGGCGTGCGGCGGGGCCCGGGCGCTGCCCGCGCGCCGAGCGGGTGGGGCGGGGTCCGGTGGCGCGGAGGGGCGCCGGACCCACCGCCGGGGCCCCCGCCCGTGTGCCAGGCTGTGATCATGGGTGTCGCGACGGGAAGCGCCGAGGAGTTCGAGAGCCACCGGCCGCGCTTGTTCGGCCTCGCCTACCGCATGCTGGGCTCCGCGGCGGAGGCCGAGGACGTGGTGCAGGACGCCTACCTGCGGTGGAGCCGCGCCGACCGGGACCGCGTCGACCGGCCGGGGGCCTGGCTGGCGAAGGTGGTCACCAACCTGTGCCTCAACCGGCTCGCCTCGGCGCGCGCCCGGCGCGAGGAGTACCCGGGCCCCTGGCTGCCGGAGCCGGTGGTCACCGCGGACGGCGTGCTGGACCCGCTGGAGGCGGCCGAGCGGCGCGACACCGTGTCGACGGCGCTGCTGGTGCTGCTGGAGCGGCTGACGCCGACCGAGCGGGCCGTCTACGTGCTGCGCGAGGCGTTCGCGTACAGCCACCGCGAGATCGCCGGGGTCCTCGGCGTCGGCGAGGCCAACAGCCGCCAGCTCCACCGCAGGGCCGCCGCGCGCGTGGCCGCGGCCGAGCCCCGGTTCTCCGAGCCGGACGGGCGGCGCCACCGGGAGCTGGTCGAGTCGTTCGTCGCCGCGGCGCGCGACGGCGACCTGGCGTCGCTGGAGCGGACGCTCGCCGCGGACGTCGTCTGGATCAGCGACGGCGGGGGCGCCGTACCGGCGGCGCGGCGGCCGGTCGAGGGGCGCGGGAGGGTGCTGCGGTTCCTCGCCGGGCTGCTGCCGCGCTACGCGGACGGGCTGAGCCTGGCGTGCGCGGAGCTCAACGGCGCGCCCGCGCTGGTGGCGTGGTCGGGTCCCGCCCTGCTGACCGTCGCCTCGTTCGTGGTGCGCGACGGGGCCGTCGCGGTCGTGCACAACGTGGCCGCCCCGGACAAGCTCGCCTTCGTCGCGCGCCGGCTGTCACATCCGCGGGGGCCCGCCGGTTCGTAACCGGTGGAGGCACCGGCTACGGAAGGACGGACAGGACCATGGGCACGATCGTGGTGACGGGCGGTACGGGAACGCTCGGGCGGCATGTCACGCGGCGGCTGCGCGAGGAGGGGCACGAGGTGCGGGTGGTGAGCCGCCGTTCCGCGCCGTACGCGGTCGACCTGCGCGACGGCGGGGGCCTGGACGAGGCGCTGGCGGGCGCCGGGACGGTGGTGCACTGCGCCAGCACGCCGACCGGCGGCGACGAGCGGGCGGCCGGCCGCCTGGTCGGCGCGGCGCGGCGGGCGGGCGTCTCCCACCTCGTCTACATCTCCATCGTCGGCGTCGACCGGGTACCGCTCGGCTACTACCGGACGAAGCTGGCCGTGGAGGGGCTGATCGAGCGGTCCGGCCTCGGCTGGACGGTCCTGCGGACGACGCAGTTCCACGACCTGGTGCTGCGCCTGCTGGAGGGTTCCGCCCGGCTGCCGGTGCTGCCCGTCCCCGCGGGCGTCCGCGATCAGCCGGTCGAGGTCCGCGAGGTGGCGGCGCGCCTGACCGGCCTGGCCCTGGCGGAGCCGGCCGGGCGCGTCGCGGACATGGGCGGGCCCGAGGTGCGGACGTTCGAGGACCTGGCTCGGGCGTACCTGCGGGCCGCCGGGCGGCGGCGCCGGGTGGTGCCGGTGCCGCTGGCGGGCAGGACGTACCGGGCGTTCCGCGCGGGCGGGCATCTGGCGCCGGACCGGGCGGTCGGGACGGGCACGTTCGAGGACCACCTGGAACGGCGCTTCACGCGGGGCGCGCGGGCGTAGACGGGCCGCGGGGCGGGGCCGGGCGGGCGCGGCCGGCCCCGCCCCGTACGGCGCGGCGCCGGGACTCCCCCGCGGCCCGGACCGGGCCCGTACCCCTGGAGCCGCTCGACCGGGCCGGCGGCCGTGGGCCGGGACGGGCCGGCCGGCCTCCCCGGCTCCCCACCGCCGGGCCCTCCCGGCGCGGGCGCGGGGCGCGGAGCGGGGGCCGGGCGCGGAGGGCGTGCCGCGGGTCCTTCCGCATCCCGTCCCCGGGGGGTCCTGGTAATTTGCGCGCGGCGGCGCCGGACGGGGGTCCGGGCGCCGGGAGTCGAGCGACCGGGGAGGCTCCGGTGCCGTACGGCAGGGACAGGGTCGAGCGGGCGCGGTACGCCGTGACCGCCGTGTTCTGCGTGCACGGCACGGTCACCGGCAACTTCGCCACCCGCATCCCCTGGATCCAGGAGCACGCCGGGGTGAGCCCGGGGCAACTCGGCCTCGCCCTCGCCTTCCCCGCGCTCGGCGCGTCGCTGGCGATGCCGCTGGCGGGCGCGGTCAGCCACCGCCTCGGGTCGCGGGCGGCGCTGCGCGTGCTGCTCGCCCTGTGGACGCTGTCGCTGACGCTGCCGTCGCTGGCACCGGACCTCTACGGGCTGTGCGCCGCGCTGTTCGTGTACGGGGCGACCTCCGGCATGTCCGACGTGGCGATGAACGCGCTGGGCGTCGAGGTGGAGAACCGGCTCGGCCGCTCCGTCATGTCGGGCCTGCACGGCATGTGGAGCACCGGCGCCCTGATCGGCTCGGCCGCCGGGACGTTCGCCGCGCACCTGGGCAGCGACGCGCGCGTCCACCACCTGCTGGCGGCGGCCGTGCTGACGGTGCTGGGGGTGGTGTTCTGCCAGGGCGTGCCGGACCTGCGCGGCGCGCCGGACGAGGAGCCGCCGCCCCGGTTCGCGCTGCCGCCGCGCTCGGCGCTGGCCATCGGGGCGATCGGTTTCTGCGGCGTGTTCGCCGAGGGTGCCAGCCTCGACTGGTCGGCGGTCTACCTGAAGGAGGAGCTCGGTTCGCCGCCGGGTGTCGCGGCGGCGTCCACGACGGCGTTCGCGCTGACCATGGCGGCGGCGCGGCTGGTCGGCGACCGGGTCGTCGACCGGTTCGGGGCGGTCCGCACGGTACGGACCGGAGGCCTCGCGGCGACGGCGGGCGGCGTGCTGGTGGTCCTCGCGCCGCACCCGGCGGTCGCCATGGCCGGTTTCGCCCTCCTCGGGGTGGGCGTGGCCGTCGTCGTGCCGCTGGCCTTCGCGGCGGCGGGCCGCAGCGGCCCGAACCCGAGCCAGGCCATCGCGGGGGTCGCCACGATCACGTACACCTCCGGGCTGGTCGCCCCGTCACTGATCGGCGGGCTGGCCGGCCTGACCTCGCTGACCGCGTCGTTCGCGGTGGTGGCGGTTCTGGCGTTCGGGCTGGTGGCCGGGGCCGGGGTGCTCAGGCCGGGCCGCCGGGGCCGTACCGGCGGCGGTGGGGGCGCGGCGGACGGCGGCCGGGGCGCCTGACCTCCCCGTCACGGCGCCGGGCCCGGCCCCCTGCGGAAGGAGGTCCGGGCCCGGCGCCGTGACGGCGGCCGGCGTCAGTCCTCCGGCAGCTCCACCGGGGCGATCTCGTCGTAGACGTCGCCCGGGCCCGGGTTGGACGGGTCGGTCCCGCCGCCCAGGTGGTGCATGACGCCCCACACGGCGTTGAGCGCGGTCTGCACGGCGCCCTCGGCCCAGCCGGCCGTCCATGAGATGTCGTCGCCGGCGAGGAAGACGCCGCGCTTGTCCTCGGGGAGCCGGTCCTGCATGAAGTGGGTGTACAGGCGGCGCTGGTAGCGGTAGTGGCCCGGCAGGTTGGCCTTGAACGCGCCCATGAAGTAGGGCTCGTTCTCCCAGGAGACGGTCACCGGGTTGCCGATGATGTGCTTCCGGATGTCGACCTTCGGGTAGATCTCGCCGAGCGACTTCAGCATGACCTCCATCCGCTCGTTCGCGGACAGCGGCAGCCACTTCAGGCTGTCGTCGCACCAGGTGTAGGAGAGGCAGATGACGGCCGGCTTGTCCGGGCCGTTGTCCAGCAGGTACGTGCCGCGGGTCATCCGGTCGGTGAGCGTCATCGACATGACGTCCCGACCCGTCTCCTCGTCCTTGTCCAGCCAGAACGGCCGGTCGACCGGGACGAACAGCTTCGAGGACTCCATGTAGTGGGTGCGCTCGATCGCCGTCCAGTGGTCGATCGGGAAGAGCGATTCATCGCAGTCGATCTTCGACAGCAGCATCCACGACTGGGCGGTGAAGATCGCCGCGCGGTACGTGCGGATGTCGCCGTTCGCGTCGGTGACCGTGATCCGGTTGCCGTCGGTGCGGTGCAGCCGGGTCACGGCCGGCCTGGTCTCGCCGCCGTGCAGGGACTTCAGCGAGGTGCCGAGCGGCCAGTGGACGATCTTCTGCGGCTCGCGCTCCCACAGCCGCAGCGGAAGCTGCTGGCTGCCGCCGACGATGCCCCGGTGGAAGTCGTCCGCCTCGGTGTAGACGACGCGGAGGATCTCCAGGATGGAGTTGGGGAAGTCGGTGTCCCAGCCGCCGGTGCCGAAGCCGACCTGGCCGAAGATCTCCCGGTGGCGGAACGACCTGAACGCCTCGGACTCGCACAGGAAGCCGTAGAAGGTCTGGTTGTCGAGCTTTTCGACGAGCTTCGCCCAGATCTCGCGGATGCGCGGCACGTCCCGCTCGCGCATGGCGCGGTTCATGTCGGAGAAGTCCGCGCCCTCCTCCAGGCACCTGTTCCACGCCTCGGCGACGTCCCGGTACACCTGCGGCAGGTCGTCGACGGTCTCCGCGTAGTGCGTCTCGCCCTTGAGGTCCACGACGGTGGACGGGGTCGCCTCGGCGAGCGGGTTCGGGAACGGCCGGGTCTCCAGGCCCACCAGGTCGATGTAGTGCTGCAGGGCCGTGGAGGACGGCGGGAAGCGCATCGCGCCCAGCTCGCAGTTGAGCTCCGGGTCGCACCCCTCGAAGCCGACGGTGCGCAGCCGGCCGCCGATCCGGTCGGCCTCGTACACGACGGGCTTGAGGCCCATCTTCATCAGCTCGTACGCGGCGACGATGCCGGACAGGCCGCCGCCGATGACGGCGACCTCGGTGCCGTGCTCGGTGGCGGGCACCTGGCCGAGGCCGGCCGGGTGGGCCAGGAAGTCGTCGTACGCGTACGGGAAGTCCGGACCGAACATGGTGATCGGCGGCTGGGCGTCGGTGTGCTGGATCGCGGTGGGCACCGTGGACGTCATGGGGTACGGACTCCTTGCACGGGTGGAGAAGAGGGCGCCGGGCGCGGGGCCGGGCGGCGCGGGTCGGGGGCGGTCGGACGGGGTCAGACCAGGCCCTGGTAGAGGGCGGGGCGGCGGTCCCGGAGGTACGGGTTCTCGTCCCGCGAGCGCCGCAGCAGCTCGGGGTCGGCGTCGCCGGCGACCAGCTCCTCGCCGCGGCCGGCCCGGGCCCGGGCGGTGCCGTCGGGGCCCGCGAGCGCGGACAGGCCGACGAACTCGAACTCGCCCTCGGGGCCGGTCCGGTTGGCGTACGCGATGTACATCTGGTTCTCGAAGGCGCGGACCGGCACGACGGACTCGGCGACGATCTCGGCCGGGTGCATCAGCGCGGTCGGGACGAGGAGGAGGTCCGTACCGGCCAGGGCGTGCGCCCGGACGTTCTCCGGGAACTCCACGTCGTAGCAGATCATCAGGCCGACCCGGACGCCGCCGACCTCGGCCTGGACGACCGGCTGGTCTCCGGGGACGAACCACTCCTGCTCGAAGCCGCCGTACAGGTGGGTCTTGCGGTAGTTGGCCAGGAGCGTGCCGTCGGCGCCGACGAGCAGCGCGGAGTTGTACACCGCGTCGCCGTCGCGCTCCGGGTAGCCGTAGGCGACGGCCAGGCCGTGGCGTGCGGCGATGGCGGCGGCCTCGCGGGCGGAGGGGCCGTCGGCGGGTTCGGCCAGCCGGGCGACGTCCTCGCCGATCGCGTACCCGGTGAGGAACAGCTCGGGGGCGACCAGCAGCCCCGCACCGCCGGCCGCCGCGCGGGCGGCGGCCTCGTCGAGGGACTTCAGGTTGGCGGCCGCGTCGCCGAGCCGTCCGGAGCTCTGGAGCAGGGCGGTGCGCAGCGGCGGCATGGGCGGACCTCGTCGGGGTGCGGAGGGGAGGAGGGGGATGCAAAAAAGGTACGGTCCGGACTTCTTCCCGGACAAGGCGTGACCGTTGCGGACCGACCGTCGAAGCGTTGCGTGCTCGCCGGGGCCGGCGGTGATTCGTTGCGCGCCCCTCCGCCCCGGGGTGGAGGGGCGCCCCCGCCGCGCGGGGGGAGGCGGGACGCGACCGCGGCGCGATGTGCCGGGGCGGCCCTCCCGGGAGAGTGGTGGGCGTCCGGTCAGAGGTTTTCCGCTGGGAGGGAACGACCACCATGGAACGTCGTACGAGGATCGCCGTGCTCGGTGCCGTGCTGCTGCTCACCGCCGGAGCGGTGGGAGCGGGCCCGGCGGGGGCGGCGGAAGCGGATTCGGTAGGGGCGGCCGCCGGGCGTCCGGAGGCGTCCGCGCGGCACGCGGCCGCCGTGGAGGGTGCCGCGCGGGAGCGGGGCGCCGCGCGGGAGGCTGCGGCACTCACCGGGACGGCGAAGCTGTACCGGCCCGGCCACGACATCGACTTCGCCTTCGACGCCCACCTGGCCGAGGACCTGATGGACCCGACCGCGGCGACCGGGACGTTCCGGCTCCGGCACGTCTTCCCGGACGGTACGTCCGGCTGGGCGCGGGCCCGGGTGGACTGCCTGGTCACGGGCGGCAAGGTGGCGGTGGTGACCGGCGTCGTGGAGGAGAGCGACCGCTGGCCGCGGGGCCGGCGGGTCGGGATCACCGTCCACGACGCGGGCCGGCAGGACCGGCTCGGCTACAGCTGGGTGACGCAGGACCCGCAGCAGGGGGACGTGCCGCTCTGCACCAGCTCGGCGCCCTTCGAGAAGGTCGACGGGCGGACCGGGGACTTCCGCGTCCTGCCGTGGCGGCCCGTCTACGAGTAGCCCGCGCCGGTCAGGCGGGCGAGCCCGAGGAGAACCGCCGCAGGAGCGGGGAGAGCACCAGCACCGACTTGGTGCGCTCCACGAACGGCTCGCCCGCGATGCGCTCCAGCACGCGCTCGAAGTGGCGCATGTCGGAGGCGAAGACCTGGACGATCGCGTCCGCCTCGCCGGTCACGGTGGAGGCGGACGCGATCTCCGGGTAGCGCTCGAGACCGCGCTGGATGGTCTCGGGCGAGGTGTTGCCCCGTGCGTAGATCTCGATGAACCCCTCGGTCTCCCAGCCGAGCGCCGCCGGGTCCACCCGGACGGTGAAGCCGGTGATGGCGCCCTCGGCCCGGAGCCGGTCCACGCGCCGCTTCACGGCCGGAGCGGACAGCCCGACCAGCGAGCCGATGTCGGCGTAGCTGCGGCGGGCGTCTTCGGCGAGGGCGTGGACGATGCGTTCGTCGAGGTCGTTCAGTCGCACGGGGGGTGGTTCACTTCCCTGCGGTGGCCAGGCGGGAGCGGCGCATGCCGTACAGGAAGTAGAACACGAGGCCGGCGGCCATCCAGAGACCGAACACCACCCAGGTGATCATGTCGAGGCTGTACATGCTGTAGGCGCAGCACACGAACCCGAGGGCCGGGAAGAGCGGGCCGAACGGCACCTTGAAGCTGCGCTCCAGCTCCGGGCGCCTGGCGCGCAGCACCACGACGGCGACGTTGACCAGCGCGAAGGCGAACAGCGTGCCGATGCTGGTGGCGTTGACCAGCTCGCCGAGCGGGACGGCGGCGGCGAGGACGCCGCAGAACAGCGAGACGAGCAGGGTGTTGGCGCGGGGCGTGCCGCTCTTCGGGTCGACCTTGGCGAAGACCTTCGGCACGAGGCCGTCGCGGGACATCGCGAAGAGGATGCGGGTCTGGCCGTAGAGCACGGTGAGGACGACGCTGGCGATGGAGACGACCGCGCCGGCGGCGAGCAGGGTGCCCCAGAAGCTCTGGCCGGTGACATCGTTCATGATCGCGGCGAGCGACGCCTCGGAGCCCTCGAACTTCTTCCAGTCCCAGGCGCCCACGGCGACGGCCGCGACGAGGACGTACAGCGCGGTGACGACCACCAGCGACAGCATGATCGCGCGGGGCAGGTCGCGCTTGGGGTCCTTGGCCTCCTCGCCGGCCGTGGAGGCGGCGTCGAAGCCGATGTACGAGAAGAAGAGGATGGCACCGGCCGCGCCGACGCTGGACACGCCGAGCGGCATGAAGTCGGAGTAGTTGCCGGACTTGAAGCCCGTGAAGCCGATGGCGCAGAAGAGGACCAGCGCGCCGATCTTCACCACGACCATGATCGCGTTGGCGCGGGCGGACTCCTTGGCGCCGCCCAGCAGGAACAGCATCGCGAGGACGACGACGACCAGCGCGGGCAGGTTGAACACGCCTCCGTCGCCGGGGGGCGCGGTGAGCGCCTCGGGGAGGGTGACGCCGATCGTGCCGTTGAGGAGCTCGTTGAGGTAGTCGCCCCAGCCGACCGCCACGGCGGCGACGGACACGCCGTACTCCAGGAGCAGGCACCAGCCGCACACCCAGGCGACGAGTTCGCCCATCGTTGCGTACGCATACGAGTAGGAGGAGCCCGCGACGGGGATGGTGCCGGCCAGCTCGGCGTAGGAGAGCGCCGAGAAGAGCGCCGTCAGGCCCGCGAAGACGAACGCGAGGGTGACGGCCGGGCCGGCCTCGGGGACGGCCTCGCCCAGGACGACGAAGATGCCCGTGCCGAGCGTGGCACCGATACTGATCATGGTCAGCTGCCACATGGACAGCGAGCGGCGGAGCGAGCCGCCCTCACCCTGCCCACCCTCTGCGACCAGCACTTCCACCGGCTTGCGGCGGCCGAGCGCGGAGAACGCGAAGGTTCCGGCGGCCTTCGGGGCGGGGGTCCCGGTAGCCGGCGGGGCTACGCCTTGGTCGAGCACTGCGGGGGCTCCTTCGTCGCTGCGGTAGGGGTGGGGCGGGGTCGGCGGCGGTGCGGGCGGGAGGAAGCCCACGGGGAACCCGTGGAAGGGGGAACCGCCGAGCCGGCGGACACCGCCACTCCAGGTACGGGCCCCGAGCCTACGGGGAGAGCTTCGCATTCTGAAATGCAGCGATGTTGCGCATGAGTGAATGATCATTGCGCTCTTCGGGAACGGACGGGTGAACATTGCGCACTGCCGCATGAATCGTCACATCGGGGTGCTCGGCACGGAGGGCGCCCGGACGGGCGGACGCGCGCCCGCGGGCCGCCCCGGCCGGCGCGGGCCGCGTGTACGGCGACCGGGCGACGCCCCGGCATGGGGTCCGCGCGCGGGGGTAGGGGCGCACCGGGACACCGCGGCGGGCACGGCGCGCGGCGGCTCGCGCCCGCGGCCCGCCCGACCCTACGATTCCGACTGCGTTGTACGAAGGCAGGGAGCTCGGTCAAGTCCCGTGCCCCGCAGGAGGGTTCGCGGCGCACGACCGGGTCCTCCCACCGTCGAGTGCGAGAGGTACGTGTGAACACCAGCGAATCGAGTGTGCGGGACCGCCTCTGCGAGGCCCTGCGCGACCGCGAGGAGGAGATCGCGGACCGCTGGGTCCGGCTCCAGCTCGAACAGGCGGTGCTCAGCACCGACATGAGCGAGCACGAGGTCCGCGAGGAGGCCGACCTGCTGATCTCCGCGCTGGCCGCCGGGCTGGCCAGCGACGTCCCCGTGGAGCGGCTGGTGACCTCGCGGAACGACCTGCGGCGCACGGTGATAGAGCTCTCGCTGCGCCGTGCCCGCGCGGGGGCGTCGCCGACGGCGACCTCGCTCGCGGTGCTCTCCCTGAAGGAGGCGCTGCTGACGGCGGTCCAGCACACCACCCGCGACTCCGCCGAGCTGTTCTCCGCCGCGATCCTGATCAACCGGCTCCTCGACGCGGCGGGCGTGCTGTCCTTCGAGACGTACGTGGAGGGCCGCGAGGAGGTCATCCAGCGGCAGAGCCGGCAGCTGCTGGAGGTGTCCACGCCGGTGGTGCGGCTGTGGCGGCACGTGCTGGCGGTCCCCCTCATCGGGACGCTGGACACGGCGCGGACGCAGGTGGTCATGGAGAGCCTCCTCCAGGCGATCCAGGACAACGAGGCGCAGGTCGCGATCATCGACATCACCGGCGTCCCGGCCGTCGACACGGCGGTGGCCCAGCACCTGATGCACACGGTCAACGCGGTGCGGCTGATGGGCGCCGACTGCGTCATCAGCGGCATCCGCCCGCCCATCGCGCAGACCATCGCCCAGCTGGGCATCGACCTGTCGACGATCCTGACCCGGGCGACCCTGGCGGACGCCCTGGCCGCCGCCATCAGCCTCACCGACCAGCCCGCCGTCGGCGCCGACGCGTCCGCCCCCCACGACCGGCCGGTGACCGAGTGACGGCGCCCCGCCCCACGGGCGTGCCCATCCTGCGGCTGGGCGACGTGCTGGTGACCGGCCTGCTGAACGAGCTGGACGACACCTCGGCGCTGGCGTTCACCGCCGAACTGACCGAGCGCATCGCGGCGGACGGCGCCCGCGGCGTGCTCATCGACATCTCCCGGCTGGAGGTCATCGACTCGTTCGTCGCGCGGACCCTCACGGAGCTGACCACCATGGCGCGCCTCCTGGGCGCGCGGGTCATCGTCGCCGGGATGCGCCCGGCCGTGGCGATCACCCTGGTCGAGCTCGGGCTGCGGCTGACGGGCGTGGAGACGGCGCTCAACGCCGAGCAGGGGCTGACCGCCCTCGGCTGGCAGCGCATGCCTCACCCGCCCGGCCCCCCGGGGAGGGCCGGCCGTGACGCCCGGCGACGCCCCGGCGGGCGCCCGGGTGGGACGGCCCCGCGCCCGGGGGACGGCGGCGGGGAGGCGGCCGGGCCCCTCCCGGCCCCCGGGTACGGGGCGCCGGGCGCCGGGGCCGGCGCCGACGGGGACGGGTGTTCCCGGTACGAGGTGCGGTCCGAGGAGGACCTGCTGACCGTCCGGCACGAGGTGCGGGCGGCCACCGTCCGGGCCGGGTTCGGGATCGTCGACCAGACCCGCATCGTCACCGCCGCCAGCGAACTGGCCCGCAACGCCTACGTCCACGGCGGCGGCGGGACGCTGGAGGTGCGGCTGCTGGCCCCGGGAGGGCGGCGCGGCCTGCGGCTGACCGTCCGCGACGAGGGTCCCGGCATCCCGGACGTGGAGGCCGCGCTCCAGGACGGCTTCACCACCGGCAGCGGTCTGGGCCACGGCCTGGGCGGGGCCCGCAGGCTCATGCACGACTTCCAGGTCCGCACCGCCCCCGGCCGGGGCACGACGGTGGTGGTGACGCGGTGGAACGACCGGTGACCGCGGTGACCGCGCTCGTCCGCGTCCACGACGACGGCGACGCCCGGCCGGCGGCCCGCGCCGCGCACCGGGCGGCCCTGGAGCAGGCCCTGCCGGGGGCGCTGCCGGACCGGGCCGCCGAGTGCGCCGGCGAACTGGCCCGCGCCCTCGCCCGGTGCTCCCCGCGCAGCGCGGTGTACGTGCAGCCGTCGGCGCTGCGGCCGGGGCTGGACATCGTCGCGGTCGGGGCGGGGCCCGGCCGCGGTGCGGGGCCGGACGCCGGCGGGGCGGGACGGGGGCCGCACGGCCCGGGGCCCCTGCCAGGGCTGGAGGGCGTACGGGAGCTGGCCGACGACCTCGTGCTGCGCGCCGTGCCGGGGGGAGGGGCGGCGGTCTGCGCCCGGCTGCGCGGTCCCGCCCCCGGTCCGCCGGACGGTGCGGGGGCGGCCGTGCCGGACGCCGGCGTGCTGCGGCTGCCGGCCGACGGCGAGTCGTCGTGCGGCGACGCCTGGGCCCTGGAGGTCGCGCCGGGGGACGGGACGGTGAGCGTCGCGGTGGTCGACGGCCTGGGACACGGCCCCGCCGCCGCCGAGGCCGCGGAACTCGCCGTGGGGGTCTTCCGCCGCTCCCCCGGCCTGCCCCTGCCGCGGCTGATGCGCGCGCTGCACGAGGCCCTGCGGAGCACCCCGCGGCGCGGCGGTGGGGCTGCTGCGGCGGGCGCCGGGCGGTGCGGTCGAACACTGCGCCGTCGGCAACGTGCGGGCGTACGTCGTCGGCCACGACGGCGTGCGGCACCGGTTCGGCGCGCAGCCCGGGGTCGTCGGCTGGAACATGCCGGACCCGGTCGTACGGCGGCTGCCGGACGCGCGCGGCGGCACGCTGCTGCTGCACAGCGACGGCGTCGACGGCGGCTGGGAGCGGTCGCCGGGGCCGGAGCTCACCCGCCTCCCCGCCCCCCTGCTCCCCGTCGTACTGGCCCACGCGCACCGGACGGTGCGGGACGACGTCACCGTGCTGGCCGTGGCCCCTACCCCGAAAACCCCATGAGAGCCCAGTCCACCACCTGCCGCTCGCTGGACGAGCTGCGCACGACCCTGCGCCGGGCGGCGCACCGGGCCGGTGTCGAACCGGACCTGCGTTCCCGGCTGGTGCTGTCGGCGAGCCGGCTCGCCGCGGCGGACCTGGCCGCCGGGAGGGCGGTCTCGCTGGAGGTCGTACCGCCCCCGCGGGGCACCGGGGCGGACCTGGCGGTGCGTCTGTCCCTGCCGGGCCGTGCGGAGCCGCCCTCCGACCTGGACGCCCTCCCCCTGCCCGCCCTGCCGGCGCCCGCCGGGGCCGCCTGGACGGTCCCCCTCCCGGATCCCGGGGCCGCCCGCCGCCCCGCGGCGGAGCCCGGCGGCGACCGGCCGGACCCGGTGGCGCTGCTGGAGGAGGAGACGGCCTTCCTCACCGAGCGCCTGGACCGCCTGGACCGCGAGCACCAGCGGCTCAAGGACGAGCTGGCCGAGACCAACAGCGGCGTCCTCGCCCTCTACGTCCAGCTGGAGGAGCGCGACGAGCAGCTGCGCAAGGCCCACGGCCGGATGCTGCGGCAGCTGGAGGACGCGCTGCGCCCGCCGCCGGTCGAGGTGCCCGGACTGGAGATGGCGGTGCGCTACGAGCCGGCCGAGAGCCACGCGCCGACCGGGGGCGACCTGTACGACTGGTTCACGCTGCCCGACGGCACGGTCCACATCACCCTCGTGGACGCGCTCGGGCACGGGCTGACCAGCACCCGCGGCGCCCTCAACGTCACCCACGCCGTCCGCACCCTGGCGCTGGAGGGCCACGGGCTGGAGACGCTGGTGGCCCGGACCGCCGACGTGCTGGCCGCCTTCGACCAGGAGCTGATGGCCACGGTGCAGGTGGTGCGCATCGACCCGCGCACGGGCGAGCTGCGGCTGGCCAACGGCAGCCACCCGCCGGCCCTGCTGGTGCGCCGCGACGGCGCCACCCGGTTCCTGGAGGCGGCCGGCCGGGGCGTCGGCTTCCCGCTGCCGGGCAGCGAGGTGCTCCTGCGCGACCGGCTGGACCCGGGCGACCTGCTGGTCCTCTACACGGACGGGCTGACCGAGAGCCGCCGCGACCCGTGCGAGGGCGAGCAGCGTCTCGCGGGGGCGGCCCGACGCCACCGGTGCCTGCCCGTCGAGGAGGTGCCGGGCGCCCTCGCGGAGGAGATGCATACCGTGATCCTCCACCCGGACGACACGGTGGCCCTGGTGGTCCGGCGCGCCCGAAGGGCGTACTGAAGTCGGTGGTGCGGGGGTACGCGAAGGGGGGAAGGAGGCGCCCGTGCTTGTTCTGGACTCACGTACCGTCGACAGCGCCGAGGTCAGGGAGACCGTCACCGGCTTCGTCGCCGACCGCTGCCCCTGGGCGGACCTGACCGCCGTGCGTCTGGTGGTCACCGAACTCCTGGCCAACGCGCTGCACCACACCGACGGGGAGTGGCGCCTGCGGCTGCACGCCCGGGAGCGGCTGCTCGCCCTGGAGCTGGAGGACACCAGCCCCGTCCGCCCCTCCGCCCGTCAGCCCGACTTCGGCGGAGGCGGCGGGTTCGGGTGGCGGCTGGTCCAGCAGCTCGCCGACCGGGTCGACGTGCGTCCCGGGCCGGCGGGCAAGACCGTGCGCGCCGAGTGGCGCGCCCCGGCGGACCGGCGGGCGGGGGCGGGTGTCCGGGAGCGCGACGACCGACCGGTGCGTTCCGGCGCCGCGGGGCCCGCGCCGCGCCCGGTGGACCGCGTCGGATCCGCGGCGCCCTGACCGGGCGGGGCTCGCGGAGGCCGTGGACCGTCCGTCAGTCCCCGCCGAGCAGTCCCTCGCGCATCCGCGCCGTCATCCGCGTCAGCAGCCGGGAGACGTGCATCTGCGACACGCCGAGCCGCCTGCCGATCTCCGCCTGCGTCAGCTCCTCGACGAACCGCATCCGGAGGATGGCCCGGTCCCGCTCGCCGAGCTGCTCCACGAGGGGCTTGAGCGCCTGGACGTCCTCCGTCAGCCGCATGTCGCGATCCTCCTCGCCCACCAGGTCCGCGAGGGTGGCCGAGGCGGGCTCCCCCGACTCGTCGAGCGGCATGTCCAGCGAGGCGGCCGTGTACCCGTTGGCCGCCACCAGTCCCTCGACGACCTCGTCCTCCCCGATGCCGAGGCGGGCGGCGAGCTCCGCCGCGGTGGGCGACCGGTCCAGCTCCTGGAAGAGCTCGTCGGTCGCCCGGGCGATGTCGATGCGCAGCTCCTGCAGCCGCCGGGGGACGTGCACCGACCAGCTGGTGTCCCGGAAGAAGCGCTTGATCTCACCGATCACGCACGGCATGGCGAAGGTCGCGAACTCGACCTGCCGGCTGAGCTCGAAGCGGTCGATGGCCTTGATCAGCCCGATCGTGCCGACCTGGACGATGTCCTCCATCTGGTCGGCGCGGCTGCGGAACCGGGTGGCGGCGTACTTGACCAGCGACAGGTTCAGCTCGATCAGCGTGTTGCGGACGTACTGGTACTCCTCGGTCCCCTCCTCGAGGACCGCCAGCCGCGCGAAGAACTGCTTCGAGAGCTCCTTGGCGTCCTGGGGGGCGACCTCGGTGGGGTCGGTGATCCGCGGCAGGGGCACCGCGGGTGCCGTCGTCTCCGTCGGGGTCGTGGTCGCCGTGGGCACGTTGCCCTCCCTTCGTGTCGACATTGCCGGAGGCGCGTCTACCCCGTACCGCGCCGGACACTCCTCCCGGTTCCCCGTTTCCCCTCAGCCCCTGGCGAAGGGGCCGTGCCGGCGTGCCGGCCGTACGGCGCGGGAGGACCGTACGGGGGTGCGGGGAGGGAGGGTCGCGGCCGGCGGGCCGTCCCCCGGGGGGACGGCCCGCCGGCCGCGACGGGTCAGTTCCAGCTGGAGTGGAGCGGCTTGCCCTCGGCGTAGCCGGCGGCGCTCTGCACGCCGACGACGGCCTTCTCGGCGAACTCCTCCAGGGAGGCGGCGCCCGCGTAGGTGCAGGAGGAGCGGACGCCCGCGACGATCGAGTCGATCAGGTCCTCCACACCGGGGCGGGCCGGGTCGAGGTACATCCGCGAGGTGGAGATGCCCTCCTCGAACAGCGCCTTGCGGGCCCGGTCGTACGCGGACTCCTCGCTGGTGCGGTTGCGCACGGCGCGCGCGGAGGCCATGCCGAAGGACTCCTTGTACAGACGGCCGTCCGCGTCCTGCTGGAGGTCGCCGGGCGACTCGTGCGTACCGGCGAACCAGGAGCCGATCATGACGTTGGACGCGCCGGCGGCGAGCGCCATGGCCACGTCGCGCGGGTGGCGGACGCCGCCGTCCGCCCAGACGTGCTTGCCGTGCCTGCGCGCCTCGGCGGCGCACTCCAGGACGGCCGAGAACTGCGGACGCCCCACACCCGTCATCATGCGGGTGGTGCACATGGCGCCGGGGCCCACGCCGACCTTGACGATGTCCGCGCCCGCCTCGACGAGGTCGCGGACGCCCCCGGCGGCGACGACGTTGCCGGCGACGATCGGGACCTGCGGGTCGAGGCCGCGGACCAGGCGGACCGCGTTGATCATCGACTCCTGGTGGCCGTGGGCCGTGTCGATGACGAGGGTGTCGACGCCCGCGTCGAGGAGTTGCCTGGCCTTGCCCGCCACGTCGCCGTTGATGCCGACGGCGGCGGCGACGCGCAGGCGCCCGTGGTCGTCGACGGCGGGGGTGTACAGCGTGGCGCGCAGGGCGCCCTTGCGGGTGAGGATGCCGGCGAGCCGGCCGTCGCCGTCGACCGCCGGGGCGTAGCGCCGGTTGTGGTGGTCGAGCGTGCCGAACGCCTCGATGGGGTCGATGTCCGCGTCGAGGAGCAGCAGGTCCTTCGACATGACTTCGGACAGCCGGGTGAAGCGGTCGACGCCGACCAGGTCCCGGTCGGTGACGACGCCGACGGGCTCGTGGTCCGCGCCGACGACGACGCCGGCGTTGTGCGCCCGCTTGGACAGCAGCGACAGCGCGTCGGCGACGGTCTGGCCGGGGTCGAGGACGATCGGCGTGTCGAGGGTGTGGTGACGGCTCTTGACCCAGGAGACGACGTCGGCGACGACATCGATCGGGATGTCCTGGGGGATGACCACCAGCCCGCCGCGGCGGGCGACCGTCTCGGCCATCCGGCGCCCGGCGACGGCGGTCATGTTGGCCACGACCAGCGGGATGGTGGTCCCGGTGCCGTCGGGGGTGGTGAGGTCGACGCCCTGGCGGGAGCCCACGGCGGAGCGCCCGGGCACCATGAACACGTCGTCGTACGTCAGGTCGTACGGCGGCTTCAGATCGTTGAGGAAACGCACGTGCTGAACATCCCAGTCGTTCGGAGTCGGCCCCGGGACATCTCGGCCGGGGGAAAACGCACGTACTTCATCCTCGCACGGCGGCGCGCGTCCGGCCCCGGGCGGAACCTCCAGACCCCACGGGGCGGTCTCGTGGATTCCTCCGAGGGGGGGCGCCCGGTTCAGCTGTCCGGGTCGAAGCGCTCCAGTGCGGGCCGCGGTCCCGGCTCGGACTCGGTCAGCAGGTAGTCGGCGGCGGACGTGTCGGTGACGAGGCTGGTGACCAGCCCGGAGCGGAGTACGGCGCCGATGGCCGCGGCCTTGCGGGAGCCGCCCGCGATGGCGACGACCTCCGGGACGCGGCGCAGCCGGTCGGCCTCCACGGTGATGCACCGCTCCCCGAGGTCGCGTCCGACGCGGCGGCCGGAGGCGTCGAAGAGGTGGGCGGACATCTCGGCGGCGACGCCGAGGGAGGCGTAGTGGGCGCGCTCCTCGTCGCTGAGCATGTCGTGGACGGTGGAGACCCCCGGCTCCCACGAGCCGATGGACACCGCGGCGACGGTGACCTTGTCGAAGTGTTCGAAGGCGCGGGCGACGCCGGTCTGGTCGCGCAGCGCGGCGGCGGTGGCCGGGTCGGGCAGCAGCATCGGCGCGTAGATGGGGTGCGCCTCGCCGCCGGAGACCTGGGCGGCGCGGCGGACGGCCTCGACGGAGCCGCGCTCGGCGGTCCCCGCGTCGTACACGCCGGTCAGCTGGACGACCGTGCACGGCGGGAGCCGGTCGAGGGCGGCGGCCATGTGGATGGTGGACCGGCCCCAGGCCAGGCCGAGGACGTCGCCCTCGGCCACCAGTTCGCCGAGCAGGTCGGCCGCGACCTCGCCCAGGTTCTCCGGGTCGGGCGACTCCTCCTCGCCTTCGGCGGGGGACTCGACGACCACGGCGTGGCGCAGGCCGTAGCGTGCCCGGAGCGCGTCGGACCGCTCCGCGTCCAGCTCCGCCGGCACGCGGATCTCGATCCGCACGAGGTCCCGCTCCAGGGCCGTCTCCAGGACGCGGGCGACCTTGAAGCGGCTGACGCCGAACTCCTCGGCGATCTGGATCTTGGACTTCCCCTCGAGGTAGAAGCGGCGGGCCATGGCCGCCGCCTGCACCAGCTCCGCGGGTCCCATCCGCAGGGCTGGACGTCCCGCCGACATTGCAGACACCGCGTTCTCCTCACTGCCGTTCACACTCCGGATGGCCATCCTTGCAGATCCGGCGGGCCTTGATCAGTCCTGTCGATTCGCGTTCATCTCCCGGTGACCCGCCTGTGGCTCAGTGTCCGCACGCCCAGGTGGCGGAGGCCGTCGCCCGCTCGGCCCGGTCGCGCAGCATCCGCACGGCCTCGGCCGGGTCGTCGGCTCCGTACACGGCGGAACCCGCGACGAAGACGTCCGCACCGGCCTCGGCGCAGCGCTCGATCGTGGACGCGGAGACGCCGCCGTCGACCTGGAGCCACAGCTCCAGACCGTGCTTGGAGATCAGCTCACGGGTGCGGCGGATCTTCGGCAGCACGACGTCGAGGAACGCCTGGCCGCCGAAGCCCGGCTCGACGGTCATGACCAGCAGCATGTCCAGCTCGGGCAGCAGGTCCTCGTACGGTTCGACGGGGGTGGCGGGCTTGAGCGCCATGGAGGCGCGCGCCCCCTTGGCCCGGATCTCCCTCGCCAGCCGTACCGGCGCGGCGGCGGCCTCCACGTGGAACGTGACGGACCCGGCGCCCGCCCTCCACGTACTGCGGGGCCCAGCGGTCCGGGTCCTCGATCATCAGGTGGCAGTCCAGCGGCGTGTCCGTCGCCCGGCCGAGCGATTCGACGACCGGCACGCCCAGCGTGAGGTTGGGTACGAAGTGGTTGTCCATGACGTCCACGTGGAGCCAGTCGGCGCCTTCGACGGCCCGGGCCTCCTCGGCGAGGCGGGCGAAGTCGGCGGACAGGATGCTGGGGTTGATCTGGGCCATGTGCCAAGCCTGCCATGCCCGGGCCCCCCGTCCGCCCCGATTCCCCGGGGCGGACGCGCCGGAGGGCGCGCCGCCGCCCGGGCCGGTCAGGCGGTGCGGCGGAGCAGCGCCAGGTACATCGCGTCGGTGCCGTGCAGGTGGGGCCAGAGCTGGACGTCCGGGCCGTCCCCGAGTGCGGGGACCCCGGGCATCAGGGGGCGGGCGTCGATCCACTCGGCGGTCGCGGCCCGCACTCCCCCGCGCCCCTTGAGCACGTCCTCCACGACGACCCGGGTCTCGGCGAGATGGGGCGAGCAGGTCGCGTACCCGACGACGCCGCCGACCCGCACGGCCTGCAGCGCCTCGGCGAGCAGGGAGCGCTGGAGCGGGGCGAAGCCGTCCAGGTCCTCGGGGCGGCGGCGCCAGCGCGCCTCGGGGCGCCGCCGCAGGGCGCCGAGGCCGGAGCAGGGCACGTCGACGAGGACCCGGTCGAACGAGCCGGGGCGCCACGGCGGGCGGGTGCCGTCGGCGGTGACGACCTCGTACGGGCCGGGGTTCCCGGCGAGGGCGCGCTGGACCAGGCGGGCGCGGTGGGGCTGCTTCTCGGCGGCGAGCAGGGCGGCACCGCGCCGGGCCGCCAGCGCCCCCAGCAGGGCGGCCTTGCCGCCGGGGCCGGCGCAGCCGTCGAGCCAGCGCGCGTCGGGGCCGTCGAGCGGAGCCTCGGCCAGGGCGAGGGCGACGAGCTGGCTGCCCTCGTCCTGGACGCCGGCGCGGCCCTCCCGCACGGCGTCGAGGGCTCCCGGCTCCCCGCCCTCGGCGAGCCGCACGGCATACGGCGACCAGCGCCCGGCCCGCCCGGCCTCCTCGCCCAGCGCGTCCAGCAGCTCGGCCCGGGTGGCGCGGCCGGGCCGGGCGACGAGGGTCACCTCGGGGCGCTCGTTGTCGGCCTCCAGCAGGTCCTCGATGCCGGCGCGGCCGCCGCCGAGGGCGTCCCACAGGGCGGAGACGATCCAGCGGGGGTGCGAGTGCACGACGGCCAGGTGGTCCTCGGGGTCCTCGTCGTAGGGCGGCGCGACCTCCTGCAGCCAGCCGTCCAGGTCCCGCCGGGCGACGCGGCGCAGGACGGCGTTGACGAACCTGGCCCGCCCGTCGCCCAGGACGACTCGCGCCAGCTCGACGCTCGCGGACACGGCGGCGTGCGCCGGGATGCGCGTGCCCAGCAGCTGGTGGGCGCCGAGCGCCAGCACGTCCAGCACCGGCGGGTCGACCTCGCGCAGCGGCCGGTCGACGCAGGCGGCGACGATCGCGTCGTAGGTGCCCTGCCGGCGCAGCGTGCCGTAGACGAGTTCCGTCGCGAGCGCGGCGTCCCGCGCCTCGAAGCCGTCCTGCTCGCGGGCCTTCTTCAGCAGCGGCGGCAGTACGAGGTTCGCGTACGCGTCCCGCTCGTCCACGGCGCGCAGCGCCTCGAAGGCCAGGACGCGCACCGGGTCCTTCCGGGGGCGCCGGTACGGCTTGGAGGGACGGCGACGGCCTTGCTCGCTCAAAAGGTGCTCCGCTTTCAGGGGGGTCGAACCCCTCCAGGGTAGTCCCCCCTCCCGCCCCGGCCGCGGACGGAGGCGGGGGCCGCCGGGTCCGGTGTGCGGCGTCAGGCCCCGAGGCGCTCGCCCGGCGCGATGCGGACCCCCCGGGCCCAGTCCGCCGCGCGCATGGGCTTCTTGCCCTGCGCCTGGACCCAGAGCAACTCCACCGCGTGGGAGCCGGTGCCGACGTGCACGTCGTGCCTGCCGGCCGACAGCTCGCCCGGGGCCAGGTCCGTGCGGCCCGGCGCCGGCGCCGCCTGGACGAGCTTCAGGCGCTCGCCGCGGAAGAGGGTCCACGCCCCGGGGGCGGGCGTGCAGCCCCGCACCACCCGGTCCACGCGGAGCGCCGGCGCCGTCCAGTCGACGCGGGCGTCCTCGACGGTGATCTTCGGGGCGAGGGTGACGCCCTCCACGGGCTGCGGCACCGCCTCGAGCATGCCGTCCTCGATGCCGTCCATCGTCGCCGCGAGCAGCCCGGCGCCCGCGAAGGCGAGCCTGGTGAGCAGGTCGCCGCTGGTGTCGGTGGGGCGGATCTCCTCGGTGACGACGCCGTAGACGGGTCCCGAGTCGAGGCCCTCCTCGATCAGGAAGGTCGACGCCCCGGTCACTTCGTCCCCGGCCATCAGCGCGTGCTGGACGGGTGCGGCGCCGCGCCACGCGGGAAGCAGCGAGAAGTGGAGGTTCACCCAGCCGCGGGCCGGGACGTCCAGTGCCGCCTTCGGCAGCAGCGCGCCGTACGCGACGACGGGGCAGCAGTCCGGCGCGATCTCGCGGAGCCGCGCGAGGAACTCCTCGTCCTGCGGCCTCCCGGGCTTGAGGACCTCGACGCCCGCGTCGGCGGCCCGCTCCGCGACGGGGCTCGCGACCAGGCGCCGGCCCCGCCCGGCCGGGGCGTCGGGCCGCGTGACGACGGCGGCCACCTCGTGCCGGCCGGAGGCGAGCAGGGCGTCCAGGGCGGGGACGGCGACCTCGGGTGTGCCTGCGAAGACGAGCTTCACTCCGTGTTACCTCGCTTGTTCGTCGGGGGCGCCGGGGTCGCGGCGGGAGTGCCCCGCCGGGTCGGCCCGCGGGGCGGCCGGGCGGCGCACCAGTCTAGGGCCCGGCGCCCCGGGGGGCGTACGCGTGTCCGCGCGCCTCGCGCATATGCGGATACGCCCGCGCCGCGTGACCCCGGCCGCGGGTGGCGCGTTGTCAAAGGAGATTGACCGAACGGGGCTGCCCTCGGGGTGCGGCCCGCTCCTTTCCGACGCCGGTTCGAGAGGCTTGTAGATGGCCGACCACGCAACCCACGACGCCCAAGCCCGGGCAAGCCTGCACCTGCTGGTGCGGGACATCGAGCGGGTCCGCCGACAGGTGGACGCCCTGCGCACGCTCACCGCCCAGCTGGGCAACGTCTACCGCCCGCGTCGCTCCGGCCCGTCGACGGGCTTCGTCGTCTACGGCAGGGCCCCGGCCCCCACCGTCCGGCTCGCGCAGGAGCTGCGGGACAGCGTCGAGACCCTGGTCACCGCGGCCGTCGACTTCGACCGCTCGCTCGGCTTCTCGTGGGACGCGGTCGGTTCGGCCCTGGGCGTCACGAAGCAGGCCGTGCACCGCCGGTACGGGGCGCGCCGCGCGGCGGCCCGGCAGCCGGCCGCGGCGGAGCGCCCGGGGCAGCCGGCGCCGGTCCCGGCGGCCCGGTCGTCGGCGCCGCAGCAGGCGGCGCAGACCCGCAGGGACCAGCTCCACCGGGAGGAGGACCGTCCGGGCGTCCTGCCCGCCCCGCGCAACGGCTGACCTTCCCCCCTGCCGGCCGCCCCGCCCGCCCCTCCTCCCCCGGCGCGCGGGGCGGCTCCGCGACCGGGATCCCGTCGGCCCGCGCCGCCCGGGACGCCCCGCGCCTCTTCGGGGACGGCGGGCCCGGCCCCCGCGCCCCGCCCCCTCAGCCGATGTCCGGGGGATCCATCCTGACGCGGACCGGCGGCCCGCCTCCCCCGGCCGGACGCGCGGCCCGGGCCTTCTTGAGCGCGGAGGCCAGGGCCGCGCCGGCGCCGGGCGGGACCCGCACCAGGGCGCGTTCCCACGCCTCGTCCGCGGGCGGGTCGCCCGGGCGGCGGGGGCCGCCGGGGGCCGCGGGGCGGAGCGGCACCGGTCCCAGGACCTCCGCTTCGGGCGGGAGCCCGGCCGCCTCCAGGAACCCGGCGACGGTCCCCGGGCGGCCCGCCACCGCGGCCATGCGGGAGACCGGCGGGAAGCCCAGCTCCGCGCGCTCGGCCAGCTCCCGCCTGGCGTGGCCCACCGGGTCCCACCGCACCAGCGCCTGTACGGGCCGCAGCGTCGGCTCGGCGACGACGACCACCGTGCCGCCCTCGTCCTGGCCCCGCACCAGTGACGCGGCGTTGATCCAGCGGCGCAGCGCCTCCTCCCCGGCCCGCAGGTCGGGCCGGGCCAGGAGGGCCCAGCCGTCCAGCAGCAGCGCGGCCGCGTACCCGCCCTCGGCGACCGGTTCGGCGCCCGGTGTGCTCACCACCAGCGCGGGCCTGCCCGGTACCGAGTCCAGGACGTGGTCGCGCCCGGAGGTGCGTACCGGTACGGCCGGGAAGGCCCGCCCCAGCTCCTCCGCCGTGCGCCGGGCGCCGACGACGCGTGCGCGCAGCCGGACGGAGCCGCACTCGGCGCAGTGCCAGTCCGGTTCACCGCGCCCGCACCAGCCGCACCTCAGCTCCCGCTGCCCGGGGGCCTCCAGGGGTCCGGCGCAGTGCCGGCACCGGGCCGGTGCGCGGCAGCGCTCGCACGCCAGCCGGGGGACGTAGCCCCGCCGGGGCACCTGCACCAGCACCGGCCCGGACCTCAGCCCGTCCCGTACGGCCCGCCACGCGAGGGACGGCAGCCGCGCGGCCCGCGCCGCCTCGTCGCGCGCCAGCTCCGCGTCCCCCACGGTCCGCACGAGCGGCGCGGCGGCCCGCACCCGCTCGCGCGGCGCCGCGAGGGGGTGCGCCCAGCCGCTCCGGATGAGCTGGGCGGCCTCCACCGTGCAGCTCGTGCCGCCCAGCAGGAAGCCGCACCCCTCGTGCGCGGCGCGCAGCAGCAGCACGTCGCGCGCGTGCGGCTGCGGGGCGTGCGGCTCGCTGTGGCTGCCGTCGCCGTCGTCCCAGACGGCGACCAGCCCCAGGTCCCGTACGGGCGCGAACATGGCGGCGCGCGTCCCGACGACGGCGCGCACCGAGCCGCGCCGCACGGCCAGCCACCGCCGGTACCGCTGCTCGGGACCGGCCTCGGCGGTCAGCAGCGCGTGCCGCCCCTCCCCGAGGACGGCCGTCAGCTCGGCGTCCACGCGCGCGGCGGTCCGCCCGTCGGGCGCGACGACGAGGGCGCCGCGTCCGGAGGCGAGCGTCGCGCCCACCGCCCGCGCCAGCTCCCGCGCCCAGTGCGGGCCCGGCAGGGCGGTCCACACCGCGCGCGGCGCGCCCCCTCGCGCGAGGGTGCCCAGGAACGCCTCGCCGTGCGTGTACCGCGTCCACGTTCCGGCTTCGGGCACGGGCGGCGGCGGCAGCGGTTCGGGCGACGGCCGGCCCTCCGCGCGGGCGTTGCGGGGCGGTACGGCCAGCTGCAGGACGTCGGCGAGGCTGCCCGCGTACCGGTCGGCGACGGCCCGGGCCAGTCCCAGCAGTTCGGGGCTGAGGACGGGTTCGGGGGACACGACGTCGGCGAGCGCGGCCAGGGGCCCCGGGTAGTCCGTGTCGGCGCGCCGCTCGACGAGGAACCCGTCGATGAGCCGTCCGCCCTCGCGCCGCCCGTCCCGCACCCGGTGGGCTCCCGCGCCGAACCGCACCCGCACCCGCACCCCGGGCCGGGCCGCGGCGTCGAGCTCCTCGGGGACCGCGTAGTCGAAGAACTGGTCGAGGTGGAGCACGCCCTTGTTGACGACCACCCGGGCGACGGGCAGCTCCTTCGCCAGGGCGGCCCCCCGCCACGTCCGCGGCCTGGCCCTCGGAGCCTTCGCCTTCCGCACGGACTCGCGGATGAGCGCGAGCTGCTCCGGCCCCTCGCCCGGCCGCCCTTCCCGATCCCCGCTCCCGCTGCTCACGGCCCCATGCCTACCAGACGCCACCGACACCGCGCCGCGATCGCGGGGCGCGGGCGTCCGGGAACGCCGGAGGCCGGCCTCCGTACGGGACGGGGCCGGCCTCCGGTGCGCCGGGCGCGGACGGGCCTACAGGCCCGCGGCCCTGCGGAGGGCGTCGACGCGGTCGGTGCGCTCCCAGGTGAAGTCGGGCAGCTCGCGGCCGAAGTGGCCGTAGGCGGCCGTCTGCGAGTAGATCGGACGCAGCAGGTCCAGGTCGCGGATGATCGCCGCCGGACGGAGGTCGAAGACCTCGGCGATGGCGCTCTCGATCCGCTCGACGTCCACCTTGGCGGTGCCGAAGGTCTCCACGAACAGGCCCACCGGCTCGGCCTTGCCGATGGCGTAGGCCACCTGCACCTCGCAGCGGGAGGCCAGACCGGCGGCGACGACGTTCTTGGCGACCCAGCGCATCGCGTAGGCCGCCGAACGGTCGACCTTGGAGGGGTCCTTGCCCGAGAACGCCCCGCCGCCGTGGCGGGCCATGCCTCCGTAGGTGTCGATGATGATCTTCCGGCCGGTCAGCCCGGCGTCACCCATCGGCCCGCCGATCTCGAACCGGCCCGTGGGGTTGACCAGCAGGCGGTAGTCCTTGGTCTCCAGCTTGATCCCGTCCTCCAGCAGCCCCGCCAGCACGTGCTCGACGACGAACTCGCGGATGTCGGGGGTCAGCAGCGAGTCCAGGTCGATGTCACTGGCGTGCTGCGAGGAGACCACCACCGTGTCCAGCCGCACGGCCTTGTCGCCGTCGTACTCGACGGTCACCTGCGTCTTGCCGTCCGGGCGCAGGTAGGGGATCGTGCCGTTCTTGCGGACCTCCGTCAGCCGCCTGGACAGCCGGTGCGCCAGGTGGATCGGCAGCGGCATCAGCTCCGGCGTCTCGTCCGACGCGTAGCCGAACATCAGCCCCTGGTCGCCGGCGCCCTGCGCGTCCAGCTCGTCCTCGTCCCCTTCCACACGCCGCTCGTAGGCAGCGTCCACGCCCTGGGCGATGTCCGGGGACTGCGCGCCGATCGACACCGACACCCCGCAGGACGCCCCGTCGAAGCCCTTCTTCGAGGAGTCGTAGCCGATCTCCAGGATCTTCTCGCGCACCAGCGTCGGGATGTCGGCGTACGCCTTGGTGGTCACCTCGCCGGCGACGTGCACCAGACCGGTGGTGATCAACGTCTCCACGGCGACGCGGGAAGTGGGGTCCTCCCGCAGCAGCGCGTCGAGGACGGCGTCGCTGATCTGGTCAGCGATCTTGTCGGGGTGACCCTCGGTCACGGATTCCGAGGTGAACAGGCGACGGGACACGATGCTCCCTGGGTTTGCAGCGGCTGCTGGCTGATCGTCGGTGGACCGGCAGGGGGCTGCGCCCCGCGTCGTTCCGGGAACAGCTTATCGGGCGCCTTCCGACTTGGGGCCAGGGCGTCTCGCACGGCGCGGGTCCGATCGCCCCGCCGGCCCCGCGCCGACGGCGAGATCAGCTCCGGTGCGGGGAGTCGCCCGGTCCGCGAGGCCGCCCGGCTGTGAGGGGAATCACGGCGTTCACCCTCGTGGCAGCCGGGTCGCCACCTGGTCCCACACGATGTCCGCGAGGGCCTCCTTGGGCCCGTGGGGGACGGGCGTCTGCGTGCCGTCGGAGCCGAGGACGACGGCCTCGTTCTCCTCGGAGCCGAAGGTCCTGTGCTCCCCCACCTCGTTGACGACGAGCAGGTCGCAGCCCTTGCGGCGGAGTTTGGCCCGGCCGTTCGCGAGGACGTCGTCGGTCTCGGCCGCGAAGCCGACGACGACCTGGCCGGGGTGGGCGCGGCCCGCGGAGAGCTCCGCGAGGACGTCCGGGTTGCGGACGAGGGCGACGGGTGCGGGCTCCTCGCCCTCCCGCTTCTTGATCTTGCCTTCGGCGTACACGGCGGGGCGGAAGTCGGCGACGGCCGCGGCCATGACGACGGCGTCGGCGTCCGCGGCGGCCTCCAAGACGGCCTCGCGCAGCTGGACGGCCGTCCCCACGTGGACGACGTCGGCGCCGGCCGGGTCGGGCATGCCGGTGTTGGCCTCGACGAGGGTGACGCGGGCGCCGCGGGCGACGGCGGTGCGGGCGAGGGCGTAGCCCTGCTTGCCGGAGGAGCGGTTCCCCAGGTACCGGACGGGGTCGAGCGGCTCGCGGGTGCCGCCGGCGCTGACCACGACGTGGCGGCCCGCGAGGTCGGGTCCGGCGGCGCCGCGGGCGAGGACCCGCCGGCAGACCTCGAAGATCTCGGCCGGGTCGGGGAGCCGGCCCTTGCCGGTGTCGGCGCCGGTGAGGCGGCCGACGGCGGGCTCGACGACCACGGCGCCGCGGCGGCGCAGCGTGGCGACGTTCTCCCGGGTGGCCGGGTGCTCCCACATCTCGGTGTGCATGGCGGGGGCGAAGACCACCGGGCAGCGGGCGGTGAGGAGCGTGTTGGTCAGGAGGTCGTCCGCGAGGCCGTGGGCGGCCCTGGCGAGCGTGTCGGCCGTGCAGGGGGCGACGACGACGAGGTCGGCCGCCTGCCCGATGCGGACGTGCGGCACCTCGTGGACGTCGTCCCAGACCCGGGCGGAGACCGGGTTGCCGGAGAGCGCCGACCAGGTCGCGGCGCCGACGAAGTGGAGGGCGGACGCGGTCGGGACGACCCGTACGTCATGGCCCGACTCGGTCAGCCGGCGCAGCAGCTCGCACGCCTTGTAGGCGGCGATGCCGCCGCTGACTCCGAGGACGACCTTGGGCTTGGGCACTGCGCCTCCCGCTCTGGGGGTTGGTACGGCGTCCCGGTGTTCCGGGACTGCGCGGCCCCGGGGGGCCGCGGGCCGCCGGGCCTCGCGGTTTCCGGGGCACACCACAGGCCCGGCGGGGGTCCGCCGGGCCTGGTGATGACGCTGGGGGCTCTTACTACGCCGGGCCCTCGACGGCCTCGGAGGTCAGCAGGCCCGCGTTGATCTCCCGCAGGGCGATCGAGAGCGGCTTCTCGTGGACGTGGGTGTCCACCAGCGGACCGACGTACTCGAGCAGGCCCTCACCGAGCTGCGAGTAGTACGCGTTGATCTGCCGCGCGCGCTTGGCCGCGTAGATCACGAGGCTGTACTTCGAGTCCGTGGCCTCGAGCAGCTCGTCGATCGGCGGGTTGATGATGCCCTCGGGCGCGGTGATGGAAGAGGACACGCTCTACCTTCCGAAAAAGTGGACAAGGAGAAATCAGACAACGTCCATCAAGGCTAGCAGCTCACGCGCCACGTCCTCGACGGAGGTGTTGACCAGGGTGGTGTCGAACTCGGACTCGGCGGCGAGCTCCACCCTGGCCGCCGCCAGGCGCCGCTCGATCACCTCGGGCGACTCGGTGCCGCGGCCGGTGAGCCGCCGGACCAGCTCGTCCCAGCTCGGCGGGGCGAGGAAGACCAGCCGGGCGTCGGGCATGGACTCGCGGACCAGCCGGGCGCCCTGGAGGTCGATCTCCAGGAGGACGGGCTCACCGGCCTCCAGCCGGTCCGCTACGGCCCGGCGCGGCGTGCCGTAGCGGTTGCCTGCGAACTCGGCCCACTCCAGCAGCTCGCCGTTGGCGACGAGCTTGTCGAACTCGTCGTCCGTGACGAAGTGGTACTGCACGCCGTCCTGCTCGCCGGGGCGCGGCTCGCGGGTCGTGGCCGACACCGAGAGCCAGACCTCCGGGTGGACCTTGCGCATATGGGCGACGACCGTGCTCTTGCCGACCCCGGAGGGGCCGGAGAGCACGGTCAGCCGCGGACGTACGACCGGGGGCTCGGGGGTCGTCCCCCGGGATGTTGCAGCCATGGGGCGATTATTCCAGCTCCCGGGGGCTCCGGACGCCGGGCGCCGGCCGTCAGGCCTTGGGGCCGCCGAATTCGCGCTCCAGGGACGCGATCTGGTTGGAGCCGAGCCCGCGGACGCGGCGGCTCTCGGAGATGCCCAGCCGCTCCATGATCTGCTTGGCGCGGACCTTGCCCACGCCCGGCAGGGACTCCAGGAGGGCGGAGACCTTCATCTTGCCGATGACGTCGTTCTCCTGGCCCTGTTTGATGACCTCGTGGAGCGAGGCGCCGGAGTGCTTGAGTCGATTCTTGACCTCGGCCCGCTCCCGGCGAGCCGCGGCGGCCTTTTCGAGCGCGGCTGCGCGCTGTTCAGGGGTAAGGGGCGGAAGAGCCACGCCTACGTCACCTCGGATGTCGAACTGTCGGATACGGACCGGTGAGGAACCTAGTCGGCCCACACCGAGCGAGCAACGAGCAACGCAGTGACCGCTGCGAACGCTGACTCTCGTCGGAGACTAGCGGCCGGGGCCGCCAGAGTCACCGAGAACAGAGGAAAAGTCCTGGTCAGCATCGATCCTGCCAGACAAACAAGACATAACGCCTCCGTTTGGGGCTTGAATACGTCAACAACCGTCACGAGCCGTTCCGCGCTCCCCCGCCGGGCGGAGCGGGCGTCCGTGCGGTGCGGAGCACTCCGCGGGGTTCAGCCGCCGACGGCGATCCGCACCTCGTCCGCGTACCGCTCCGCCGCGCTCCTGAGGGCCGCCGCATCCGGGCCGTGCCGCAGGACGCCGCGGCTGACGTGGGGGACGACGTTGCGCACGGCGGCGCCGAAGACGGCCGGCAGGTCGGCCGGGGTGGCGCCCTGCGCGCCGATGCCCGGGGCCAGGAGGGGGCCGTTGACGTCCAGGTCGAAGGAGGACAGGTCGCCGAGGGTGGCGCCGACCACCGCGCCGAAGGAGCCCATGGGGGTCCGTCCCGCGTTCTCCGCGGCGAGGTGCGCCAGCACGGTCGCCCCGACGCTCCGCCCGTCCCCGCGCACGGCCCGCTGGACCTCGGCGCCCTCCGGGTTGGAGGTCAGGGCGAGGACGAACAGGCCGGCGCCGCTCTCGCGCGCCAGGTCGACGGCGGGCCTCAGGGAGCCGTAGCCCAGGTACGGGGAGACGGTCAGTGCGTCCGAGAACAGCGGCGACCCCTCGCGCAGGAACGCCTCCGCGTACGCGGCCATGGTGGAGCCGATGTCGCCGCGCTTGGCGTCCATGACGACCAGGGCGCCGGCGTCCCGCAGGTCGGCGACGGCCCTCTCCAGGACCGCGACGCCGCGCGAGCCGAACCGCTCGAAGAAGGCGCTCTGCGGCTTGAAGACGGCGACGGTGCCGGCCAGCGCGTCCACCACGGTGCGGGTGAAGGCCTCCAGGCCGCGGACGTCGTCGGCGAGGCCCCAGGCGGAGAGCAGGGAGGCGTGCGGGTCGATGCCGACGCAGAGCGGGCCGCGGGTGTCCATGGCCTCGCGGAGGCGGGCGCCGAAGGGTGCGGGGGTCACTGGGCCGCCTTCCGGGTGTCCGCGCCGACGGCGTCGGCGAGGGTGGCGTACGGGGATGCCTTGAGCCGGGCCGCGAGGCCCTTGTGGACGGCGCGGGCGTAGAAGGGCCCCCGGTAGATGAGGGCGCTGTAGCCCTGGACGAGGGTGGCGCCGGCGAGGATGCGCCGCCAGGCGTCCTCGGCGTCCTCGACACCGCCGACGCCGACGAGGACGAGCCGGTCGCCCACGCGCGCGTGGAGGCGGCGCAGGACCTCCAGGGAGCGCTCCTTGAGGGGGGCCCCGGACAGGCCGCCGGTCTCCGCGACGAGCGCCGGGTCGGAGGCGAGGCCGTCGCGGGCGACGGTGGTGTTGGTGGCGATGATCCCGTCCAGGCCCAGCTCCACGGCGAGGTCGGCGACGGCGTCGACGTCCTCGTCGGCCAGGTCGGGGGCGATCTTCACCAGGAGCGGTACGCGGCGGTTTGGGACCGTGCGGTCGGCGGCCTCGCGCACCGCGGTGAGCAGCGGGCGGAGCGCCTCCGTGACCTGGAGGTTCCGCAGGCCGGGGGTGTTGGGCGAGGAGACGTTGACGACGAGGTAGTCGGCGTGGCGGGCCAGGCGCTCGGTGGACTTCACGTAGTCCGCGACGGCCTCGGCCTCGGGGACGGCCTTGGTCTTGCCGATGTTGACGCCTACGACGGTCCTGAACACCGGCACGCGTGCGCGCAGCCGTTCCGCGACGGCCGCGGAGCCCTCGTTGTTGAAACCCATGCGGTTGATCAGGGCCCGGTCCGGCACGAGGCGGAAGAGGCGCTTGCCGGGGTTCCCCGGCTGGGGCTCGCCGGTGACCGTACCGATCTCGACGTGGTCGAAACCGAGCATCGCCATGCCGTCGATCGCGACGGCGTTCTTGTCGAAGCCGGCGGCGAGCCCGAAGGGGCCGTGCATCCGCAGGCCGAGGGCCTCGGTGCGCAGCTCCCCGTGGCGGGGGGGCGAGGACGGCGGCGACGAAGGTGCGCAGCACGGGTACGGCGGCGGCGAGGCGGATCCAGCGGACGGCCGCGTGGTGGGCGCGCTCCGGGTCCATCCGCTTGAAGACGAGGTTGAAGAAGAGTTCGTACATTCGGGTGGCTGTGTCCTCATGAGGAGGGGGACACCGCGGTGGCGGTGTCCCCCCGTGGGCTGCTAGTCGCGGGCCGCGGTCAGGTGTTCGGCGTGTTCCTGGAGGGAGCGGACGCCGACTCCTCCACCGTTGAGGGCGTCGATGCCCTGGACGGCCGCGGCGAGTGCCTGGACCGTGGTGAGGCAGGGGACGCCGCGTGCCACGGCGGCGGTGCGGATGTCGTAGCCGTCGAGGCGTCCGCCGGTGCCGTAGGGGGTGTTGACGATGAGGTCGACCTCGCCGGCGTGGATGAGCTGGACGACGGTCTTCTCGCCGCCGGGGCCCTCGCCCTCGGACTGCTTGCGCACGACGGTGGCGTTGATGCCGTTGCGCTTGAGGACCTCGGCGGTGCCGGAGGTGGCGAGCAGTTCGAAGCCGTGGGCGACCAGCGCGCGTGCCGGGAAGATCATCGAGCGCTTGTCGCGGTTGGCGACGGAGATGAACGCGCGGCCCTTGGTGGGCAGCGGGCCGTAGGCGCCGGCCTGCGACTTGGCGTAGGCGGTGCCGAAGACGGTGTCGATGCCCATGACCTCGCCGGTGGAGCGCATCTCCGGGCCCAGGACGGTGTCGACGCCGCGGCCGTGGATGTCGCGGAAGCGCGACCACGGCATGACGGCCTCCTTGACGGAGATCGGCGCGTCGAGCGGGAGTTCGCCGCCGTCGCCGCGGGCGGGCAGCAGGCCCTCGGCGCGCAGCTCGGCGATGGTGGCGCCGAGCGAGATGCGGGCGGCGGCCTTCGCGAGCGGGACGGCGGTCGCCTTGGAGGTGAAGGGGACGGTGCGCGAGGCGCGCGGGTTGGCCTCCAGGACGTAGAGGATGTCCCCGGCCATGGCGAACTGGATGTTGATCAGGCCGCGTACGCCGACGCCGTGCGCGATGGCCCGGGTGGAGGCGCGCAGGCGCTTGACGTCGAAGCCGCCCAGGGTGATGGGGGGCAGGGCGCAGGCCGAGTCGCCGGAGTGGATGCCGGCTTCCTCGATGTGCTCCATGACGCCGCCGAGGTACAGCTCCTCGCCGTCGTAGAGGGCGTCGACGTCGATCTCTATGGCGTCGTCGAGGAAGCGGTCGACCAGGACCGGCCGGGTGGGGCTGATCTCGGTGGACTCGGCGATGTACTGCTCCAGCCGGGCCTCGTCGTAGACGATCTCCATGCCCCGTCCGCCGAGCACGTAGGAGGGGCGGACCAGGACCGGGTAGCCGATCTCGTCGGCGATGGCCCTGGCCTCGGCGAAGGTGGTCGCGGTGCCGTGCTTGGGCGCCGGCAGTCCGGCCTCCTCCAGGACGCGGCCGAAGGCGCCGCGGTCCTCGGCGGCGTGGATGGCCTCCGGCGGGGTGCCGACGATCGGGACGCCGTTGTCCTTGAGCGCCTGGGCCAGGCCGAGCGGGGTCTGGCCGCCCAGCTGGACCACGACGCCCGCCACCGGCCCGGCCTGCTGTTCGGCGTGGACGATCTCCAGCACGTCCTCGAGCGTGAGCGGCTCGAAGTACAGGCGGTCGGAGGTGTCGTAGTCGGTGGAGACGGTCTCCGGGTTGCAGTTGACCATCACGGTCTCGTACCCGGCGTCGCTCAGCGCGAAGGAGGCGTGGACGCAGGAGTAGTCGAACTCGATGCCCTGGCCGATGCGGTTCGGGCCGGAGCCCAGGATGATCACGGCCGGCTCGGTCCGCGGGGCGACCTCGGTCTCCTCGTCGTACGAGGAGTAGAAGTACGGGGTCCTCGCGGCGAACTCGGCGGCGCAGGTGTCGACCGTCTTGTAGACCGGGCGGACGCCCAGGGCGTGCCGGAGCTCGCGCACGACGTCCTCGCGCAGCCCGCGGATCTCTCCGATCTGCTGGTCGGAGAAGCCGTGGCGCTTGGCCTCGGCGAGCAGCTCGGGGTCGAGCTTCTCGGCAGCGGCCAGCTCGTCGGCGATCTCCTTGACCAGGAACATCTGGTCGACGAACCACGGGTCGATCCTCGTGGCGTCGAAGACCTCCTCGCGGGTGGCGCCGGCGCGGATGGCCTGCATCACGGTGTTGATGCGGCCGTCGGTGGGGCGGGCGGCCTCGCGCAGCAGGTCGGCCTTGTCTCCGGGCTCGCCGGTGAACGCGAACTGGCTGCCCTTCTTCTCCAGGGAGCGCAGGGCCTTCTGCAGCGCCTCGGTGAAGTTGCGGCCGATGGCCATGGCCTCGCCGACCGACTTCATGGTGGTGGTCAGGGTGGAGTCGGCCTGCGGGAACTTCTCGAAGGCGAAGCGGGGCGCCTTGACCACGACGTAGTCGAGCGTGGGCTCGAAGGACGCCGGGGTCTCCCGGGTGATGTCGTTGGGGATCTCGTCGAGCGTGTAGCCGACCGCCAGCTTCGCGGCGATCTTGGCGATGGGGAAGCCGGTCGCCTTCGACGCCAGCGCCGAGGAGCGCGAGACGCGCGGGTTCATCTCGATGACGATGACCCGGCCGTCCTCGGGGTTGACGGCGAACTGGATGTTGCAGCCGCCGGTGTCGACGCCGACCTCGCGGATGACGGCGATGCCGATGTCGCGGAGGATCTGGTACTCGCGGTCGGTGAGCGTCATCGCGGGCGCGACGGTGATGGAGTCGCCGGTGTGGACGCCCATCGGGTCGAAGTTCTCGATGGAGCAGACGACCACCACGTTGTCGTGCTTGTCGCGCATCAGCTCCAGCTCGTACTCCTTCCAGCCGAGGATGGACTCCTCCAGGAGCACCTCGGTGGTCGGCGAGAGCGCCAGGCCCTGGCCGGCGATGCGGCGCAGCTCCTCCTCGTCGTGGGCGAAGCCGGAGCCGGCGCCGCCCATGGTGAAGGAGGGGCGCACGACCACCGGGTAGCCGCCGAGCGTCTCGACGCCCTTGAGGACGTCGTCCATGGAGTGGCAGATGACCGAGCGGGCGGACTCGCCGTGGCCGATCCTGGCCTTGACCGCCTCGACGACCAGCTTGAACTGGTCGCGGTCCTCGCCCTTGTGGATGGCCTCGACGTTGGCGCCGATCAGCTCGACGCCGTACGCGTCGAGGACGCCCGCCTCGTGGAGGGAGATCGCGGTGTTCAGCGCGGTCTGGCCGCCGAGGGTGGGCAGGAGGGCGTCGGGGCGCTCCTTGGCGATGATCTTCTCGACGAACTGGGGGGTGATCGGCTCGACGTAGGTGGCGTCGGCGATCTCCGGGTCGGTCATGATCGTCGCCGGGTTGGAGTTGACCAGGATCACCCGCAGGCCCTCGGCCTTGAGGACGCGGCACGCCTGGGTGCCGGAGTAGTCGAACTCGGCGGCCTGGCCGATGACGATCGGGCCGGAGCCGATGACCAGGACGGACTGGATATCGGTGCGCTTAGGCACGCTGGCCCTCCATGAGCTTCACGAAGCGGTCGAACAGGTAGGCGGCGTCGTGCGGGCCCGCTGCCGCTTCGGGGTGGTACTGGACGCTGAAGGCCGGCCGGTCGAGGCACTGCAGGCCCTCGACCACGTCGTCGTTCAGGCACACGTGCGAGACCTGGACGCGGCCGAACGGCGTCTCGGACACCGTGTCGAGCGGGGCGTCGACGGCGAAGCCGTGGTTGTGCGCGGTCACCTCGACCCTCCCGGTCGTACGGTCCTGCACCGGCTGGTTGATGCCGCGGTGGCCGTACTTCAGCTTGTAGGTGCCGAAGCCCAGGGCCCGGCCGAGGATCTGGTTGCCGAAGCAGATGCCGAACAGGGGCGTCCCGCGCTCCAGCACGCCGCGCATGACGGCCACCGGGCCGTCGGCGGTGGCCGGGTCGCCGGGGCCGTTGGAGAAGAACACCCCGTCGGGGTTCACGGCGTACACGTCGTCGACGGTGGCCGTGGCGGGCAGGACGTGCACCTCGATGCCGCGCTCGGCCATCCGGCGGGGAGTCATCCCCTTGATGCCGAGGTCCACGGCGGCGACCGTGAACCGCTTCTCGCCGATCGCCGGGACGGTGTAGGCCTCCCCGGTGGCGACCTCGGCGGAGAGGTCCGCGCCCTGCATCTGCGGCTGCGCGCGGACCCTCGCCAGCATGTCGGCCCCGTCGGTGACGGCCTCGCCGGAGAAGACGCCCACCCGCATGGCGCCGCGCTCGCGCAGGTGGCGGGTGAGGGCGCGGGTGTCGACACCGCTGATCCCGACGACGCCCTGGCGCCGGAGCTCCTCGTCGAGGGAGCGCCTGGACCGCCAGTTGGAGGGGACCCGGGCGGGGTCGCGGACGACGTAGCCGGAGACCCAGATGCGGGCGGACTCCATGTCCTCGTCGTTGACGCCGGTGTTCCCGACGTGCGGGGCCGTCATGACGACGACCTGGCGGTGGTACGAGGGGTCGGTCAGGGTCTCCTGGTAGCCGGTCATGCCGGTGGAGAAGACGGCCTCGCCGAACGTCTCCCCACGGCCCCGTAGGCACGGCCGCGGAAGCTGCGGCCGTCCTCCAGGACGAGTACGGCGGGAACCCTGGTTCCCCGGGTGGAGGTCGTCATCGTGCGGCGCCTTCCGTCGTGGTGTTCTCGGTGCTGAGGGAGTTGATGGCGGTGACCCACGCGGGGTGCTCGGCCGCCCGGTCGGAGCGGAAGCCGGAGTCGATCAGCTGGCCGCCGTGGACCCAGGTGACGACCAGCAGGCCGCCCTCGGTGAGGACCTTGCCGGCGATGCCCGTGTCGAGCCGGGCCCCGCGCAGCCGGTCGGCCGGGACGAAGAAGTCGGCGGCCCCGGGGCGTGCGACCTCCAGTCCCGCGTCCGTCAGGGTCAGCTCTGCGCGGCTGCGGGTGCCGAGGCCGCGGGCGACGATGCGCTCGAGCCACTGCCCGGCGGCGGTGGACCCGTGGTAGCGGCCCGCGAGGGAGAGGATCGTCCCGCCGGGGTCCTCCGGCGCGGTGGGCAGCTCGGGCAGGGCGGACTGGAGGCTGGCGCGCCATTTCCAGCCCTGGCGCATCAGCCAGTAGGCGAGGACCACGAAGAGCAGGAGGAGGCCGACCCAGCCGAGGCGGGCGGTCCAGTCGGTCACCTCGGCCGACCGGGGTTCGGCGGCGAGGGGGGTCAGAGGTGTCACGCGAGCTTCCCGTCCATGAGCGTTGCCCTGCCCCGCAGGAAGGTGTGGGTGACGCGTCCCGGCAGCTCGCGGCCCTCGTAGGGGGTGTTGCGGCTGCGGGAGGCGAAGCCCGCGGGGTCCACCGCTCCACGGTATGCCGGGTCGACCAGTGTCAGGTTCGCGGGCTCGCCCACCGAGACGGGGCGGCCGTGGCCGGTGGCGCCGCCGATCCGGGCGGGGGCGAAGGACATGCGGTCGGCGACGGCCGCCCAGTCGAGGAGACCGGTGTCGACCATCGTGTGCTGGACCACGGACAGCGCGGTCTCCAGGCCGACCATGCCCATGGCCGCGGCGGCCCACTCGCAGTCCTTGTCCTCGTGCGGGTGCGGGGCGTGGTCGGTGGCGACGATGTCGATCGTGCCGTCGGCGAGGGCCTCGCGCAGCGCCGTCACGTCGCGCTCGGTGCGCAGCGGCGGGTTGACCTTGTAGACGGGGTCGTAGGTGCGGACCGTCTCGTCGGTGAGGAGGAGGTGGTGCGGGGTGACCTCGGCGGTGACGTCGATGCCGCGGGACTTGGCCCAGCGGACGATCTCGACGGAGCCGGCGGTCGACAGGTGGCAGATGTGGACGCGGGAGCCGACGTGCTCGGCGAGGAGGACGTCGCGGGCGATGATCGACTCCTCGGCGACGGCGGGCCAGCCGCCGAGGCCGAGCTCGGCGGAGACGACGCCCTCGTTCATCTGGGCGCCCTCGGTGAGCCGGGGTTCCTGGGCGTGCTGGGCGACGACGCCGCCGAACGCCTTCACGTACTCCAGGGCGCGGCGCATGATCACGGCGTCGTCGACGCACTTGCCGTCGTCGGAGAAGACGGTGACGCCGGCGGCGGACTCGTGCATGGCGCCGAGCTCGGCGAGCTGCCTGCCCTCCAGGCCCACGGTGACGGCGCCGACGGGCTGCACGTCGCAGTAGCCGTGCTCCCGGCCGAGGCGCCAGACCTGCTCGACGACGCCCGCGGTGTCGGCGACGGGGAAGGTGTTGGCCATGGCGAAGACGGCCGTGTAGCCGCCGCTCGCGGCGGCGCGGGTGCCGGTGAGGACGGTCTCGGAGTCCTCGCGGCCGGGCTCGCGCAGATGGGTGTGGAGGTCGACGAGACCGGGCAGGAGGACGCGCCCCTCCGCCTCGACCACGGTCGCGCCGTCCGCGTCCAGGCCCGTGCCGACCTGCGCGATCGTCTCGCCCTCGATGAGGACGTCCCGGGCCTCGCCGCCGAGGACCTTCGCACCACGGATCAGGGTCTTGCTCATGCTGGTTACTTCTCCTCGGTACGGGACGACGGCTGGGTGACGGCGGGTTCGTTGCCGCCGAGCAGCAGGTAGAGGACGGCCATGCGGGTGAAGACGCCGCCCGCGACCTGCTCGACGACGGTGCAGCGGGGGGAGTCGGCGACCTCGGCGGTGATCTCCATGCCGCGGACCATGGGGCCGGGGTGCATGACGACGGCGTGGTCGGGGAGCTTCGCCATCCGCTCGGCGTCGAGGCCGTAGCGGCGGGAGTACTCGCGCTCGGTGGGGAAGAAGGCGGCGTTCATCCGCTCGCGCTGGACGCGCAGCATCATGACGGCGTCGCACTTGGACAGGGCGCTGTCGAGGTCGTACGACACCTCGCAGGGCCAGGCGTCGACGCCGACGGGCACGAGGGGTCGGCGGGGCGACGAGGGTGACCTCGGCGCCGAGGGTGTGGAGCAGGTCGACGTTGGAGCGGGCGACGCGGCTGTGGAGGACGTCCCCGACGATGGTGACGCGCCTGCCGGACAGGTCCTGGCCGACGCCGGCGTCGTGGCCGACGAGGCGGCGGCGCAGGGTGAAGGCGTCGAGGAGGGCCTGGGTGGGGTGCTGGTGGGTGCCGTCGCCGGCGTTGATCACGGGCGCGTCGATCCAACCGGAGTTGGCGAGCCGGTAGGGGGCGCCGGAGGCGCTGTGCCGGATGACGACCGCGTCGACGCCCATGGCGGCGAGCGTCTGGGCGGTGTCCTTGAGGGACTCCCCCTTGGAGACGCTGGAGCCCTTGGCGGAGAAGTTGATGACGTCGGCGGAGAGGCGCTTCTCGGCGGCCTCGAAGGAGATCCGGGTGCGGGTGGAGTCCTCGAAGAAGAGGTTGCAGATCGTCCGGCCGCGGAGGGTGGGCAGCTTCTTGATCGGCCGGTCGGCCAGGCGGGCCATCTCCTCGGCGGTGTCGAGGACGAGGACGGCGTCGTCCCTGGTGAGGTCGGCGGCCGAGATGAGGTGACGCTTCATCTGGGTGTTCTCCGTGAGGTGGGGAGGTCGGTTCCGTGGGCGTGCCGGCCGGGTCGTGGCGGGGGCCGGTTCGGGCGGGGCCGGCCGGGTCCGGCGCGCCTGCGGGCAAACCCGCGGGCGCGCCGCGGCCCGTGCCGCGGTGCCACGCGGACGGACCGCGTCGGTGGCTACTTCTCGCCGGTCGGGGCGGGCTCGCGCGCGCCGAGCAGCACGGCGTCGCGGCCGTCCTCCTCGGAGAGCTGGACTCTGACCGTCTCGCGCAGCGACGTGGGGAGGTTCTTGCCGACGTAGTCGGCGCGGATGGGCAGCTCCCGGTGGCCGCGGTCGACCAGGACGGCGAGCTGCACGGCGCGGGGGCGGCCGATGTCGCCGAGCGCGTCGAGGGCGGCGCGGATGGTGCGGCCGGAGAACAGCACGTCGTCGACGAGGACCACCAGGCGCCCGTCGATCCCCTCGCCGGGGATCTCGGTGCGGGCGAGGGCGCGCGCCGGACGGAGGCGCAGGTCGTCGCGGTACATGGTGATGTCGAGGGAGCCGACCGGCGTGGCGCGGCCGGTGATCTGCTTGAGCTTCCCGGCCAGGCGCCGGGCGAGGAACACGCCGCGCGTGGGGATACCGAGGAGGACGACGTCGTCGGCGCCCTTGGCGCGTTCGACGATCTCGTGGGCGATGCGGGTGAGGACCCGCGCGATGTCCGCGGCCTCCAGGACGGGGCGGGCATCGGACTGCTGGGTGGCGTCCATACGGAACGGACCTCCTTCTCCGCCTCACGGGACGGACCTTAAAGGACGTCGGAATTACGCCCTCCACCGTACCAGGGCCCGGAAGGGGGCCGGCACGGGCCGCTCGGCTTGACGCACCCAAGTAACGCTGAGTAACCTTACAGTGAGTTACCAGCCGCGCGGCGGAGCCGCACGTTGTAACAGTGTCCAGGGAGCTATATGTCCAGCGAATACGCAAAACAGCTCGGGGCCAAGCTCCGTGCCATCCGCACCCAGCAGGGCCTTTCCCTCCACGGCGTGGAGGAGAAGTCCCAGGGCCGCTGGAAGGCCGTCGTGGTCGGTTCGTACGAGCGCGGAGACCGCGCCGTGACCGTGCAGCGCCTCGCCGAGCTGGCCGACTTCTACGGTGTGCCGGTGCAGGAGCTGCTGCCGGGCACCACGCCGGGGGGCGCCGCCGAGCCTCCGCCGAAGCTGGTCCTCGACCTGGAGCGCCTGGCCCACGTCCCGCAGGAGAAGGCGGGCCCGCTGCAGCGCTACGCGGCGACGATCCAGTCGCAGCGCGGCGACTACAACGGCAAGGTGCTCTCGATCCGCCAGGACGACCTGCGCACGCTGGCGGTCATCTACGACCAGTCCCCCTCGGTCCTGACCGAGCAGCTGATCAGCTGGGGCGTCCTGGACGCCGAGGCCCGGCGCGCGGTCGCCCACGAGGAGGGCTGATCCTCGCAGAAACGTTGCCGCCGGAGGGCGGTCCCGCCGGCCGGGACCGCCCTCCGGCCGTCCGCGCCGACGGCGCGGGAGCACGGCGGAAGGGCCCGCAGCGGATGCCGCGGGCCCTTCTTCTCCGTGTCAGTCCCGCCGGAGGCCGGGCTTCAGGTCCTTGAAGCGGGCCAGCAGGCCGTTGACGAACGACGGCGACTCGTCCGTGGAAAACTCCTTGGCGAGCTGGACGGCCTCGTCGATGACCACCGCGTCAGGCGTGGCGTCGACCCAGACCAGCTCGTACGCCCCGAGGCGCAGGATGTTCCGGTCGACGACCGGCATCCGGTCGAGCGTCCAGCCCACCGCGTAGGTGGCGATGAGCTCGTCGATGCGCCGGGCGTACCGCGCGTACCCCTCCACGAGCTCCATCGTGTACTCGTTGACCGGCGGCTGCCGGTCGTCGGACCGGGCGTGCCGGATCCAGTCCGCGAGGACCTCCTGCACGGGCACCCCGCGCTGGTCGGCCTCGAAGAGGATCTGGAAGGCGCGCTTGCGGGCCTTGTTGCGGGCAGCCACGGTTAGCTGTTCACCCGGCCGAGGTAGTCGCTCGTACGGGTGTCGACCTTGATCTTCTCACCGGTGGTGATGAAGAGGGGGACCTGGATCTGGTGGCCGGTCTCCAGCGTCGCGGGCTTGGTACCGCCGGTGGAGCGGTCGCCCTGGACGCCCGGCTCGGTCTCGGCCACGGTCAGCTCGACGGCGGCGGGCAGCTCGACGTACAGCACCTCGCCCTCGTGGGTGGCGACGGTGGCGGTGAAGCCCTCGACCAGGAAGTTCGCGGCGTCGCCGACGGCGGGGCGGGCGACGTGGAGCTGGTCGTACGTCTGCATGTCCATGAAGACGAAGTACTCGCCGTCCATGTACGAGAACTGCATGTCGCGGCGGTCGACGGTGGCCGTCTCGACCTTGACACCGGCGTTGAAGGTCTTGTCGACGATCTTCCCGGAGAGCACGTTCTTGAGCTTGGTGCGCACGAAGGCCGGGCCCTTGCCGGGCTTGACGTGCTGGAACTCGACGACGGACCAGAGCTGGTCGTTGTCGAGCTTGAGCACCATGCCGTTCTTGAGGTCGTTCGTGGTGGCCACGGTTGCGGAATCTCCTGGACTGACGCTGGTGGACGACCGAGAAGGCACGGTACGCGCTAGAGCGCGAGCAGCTCCTTGGTCGTGATGGTGAGTAGCTCGGGGCCGCCGTCCGCCTCCTGGCGTACGACGAGCGTGTCATCGATCCGGACTCCGCCCCGTCCCGGGAGGTGGACCCCCGGTTCGACGGTGACCGGCACGCAAGCGTCCAGTTTACCCATGGCCGAGGGGGACAACTGCGGGTCCTCCTCGATTTCCAGGCCGACCCCGTGCCCGAGGGACGGGGCGAGGCCGTCGCCGTGGCCCGCGGCGTCGAGGAGCTGCCGGGCGGCCCGGTCGACGTCGCTGTAGGCCGCGCCGGGGGCGAGCGCCTCGCGGGCGGCGCGTTGCGCGGCGAAGACGAGGTCGTACAGCTCGATCTGCCAGTCGGCGGGCGCCGTGCCGATGACGAACGTGCGGCCGATCTCGCAGCGGTATCCGCGGTAGTCGGCGCCCAGGCGGACGGAGAGGAAGTCGCCCTCCTCGACGCGCCGGTCGGAGGGCCGGTGGCGGCCGCGGCCCGAGTGGGGTCCGGTGCCGACGGAGGTGGGGAAGGCGGGGCCGTCGGCGCCGTGGTCGACGAGGCGCCGCTCCAGCTCCAGGGCGAGGTGGCGTTCGGTGCGGCCGACGAGGATGGACTCCAGGGCTCGCCGAGGGCCTGGTCGGTGATCTCGGCGGCGACGCGGAGGCAGGCGATCTCCTCCTCGTCCTTGACGAGCCGCTCCTGTTCGACGGAGGTCCCCAGGTCGGCGAGGCGCAGCCGCGGGACGGCGGAGCCGATCGCGCGGTACCGGGCGACGCTCAGGTGCCGCTCCTCCACGGCGAGGGTGTCGGCGCCCGCCCGGCGGGCGAGGTCGGCGGCGGCGACGGCGGGGTCATCGCCGGAGGACGGGAGGGCGGTGAGCCGCAGCGCCCCGTCGGCCCGTCCCTCGGCGGGGTCGCCGGCGGGGGCGTGGGGGCAGAGGAGCACGTCGCCGTCGGGTTCCCCGCCCAGGAGCAGTACGGCGCCGGGCGGCGCGGCACCCGTGAGGTAGCGGACGTTGGCGGGGCGGGAGACCAGCGCCGCCGCGGATCCGGCCGCCGCGCACCGCTCGCGCAGCCGCCCTCGGCGGTCCGCATGCACCTGGGACATGTCCCGAGCGTACGAGCGGAAGCGCTCCCCGGCAGTTCCAGCACGTCCGACCGTGGCCCCTCCCGGTCAGCGGGGCCCGCTGGCCGGGCTCCCCGGGAGCGGACGCGGCCGGGGGCGCGGGCGCGCCGCCGGTCACCAGCTCGGCGGGCTCGTCAGGGAACGGGCCAGGACCTCGTCGAGGACCCGGGCCGTCGTCTCCACGTCGTAGTGGGAGTTGTCGATGATCGGCAGACCGGAGGCGTGCCAGCCGGCCATGCGGCCGTGGATGCCCGCGACCTCCTCGTCGGAGAGGCGCCGGTTGCCGCTGCGCTCGGCGTTGCGCTCCAGGACGACCTCCAGCCCGGGCAGCAGGACCACGGGCAGCAGGCCCGGGCCCACGTGCCGCTTCCAGCCGCCGAGGCCCACGACCGGGCGGTCGGGGAAGACCGCGTCGTCGAGGATGCAGGAGATGCCGTTCGCCAGGAAGTTGCGCGCGGCGAATCCGCAGGTGCGGCGGGCCAGCCGGTACTGGGCCTCGGACTGGTCGTTCCACCCGGACTGCGGGTCGGCGAACCCGGCGCACACCCATTCGCGCACGTCGTCGAGGCTGATGTGGGCGGTCGGGGTGCGGCGGTGGCGTGCCCAGTACCGGGCGACGGTCGTCTTCCCGGCGCCGGCGGGCCCTATGAGGAGGACGGCGAGGGTGGCGGTGCCCGTGCCCGGGGGGCGGCCGGCTCCCGGGTCGGCGGCCGGCGGTGCCACCGGGTCCGCCGGCGGCAGGTGGAAGTGGCCCGTGGTCTCGTGCGGGGGCGGCACCGGGGCGTGCTGCGGGGCCGGCCAGGCGTGGCCGGGCGCGTGCGGCGCGGGGGGCGGGGCCTGGGGCGGCGTCGGCTGCGGGTGCGGCGCCCGCCCACCGGGCGCGTGCGGCGCCGGGGGGTGCGGGGGCGGGCCGGGGTGGTGTGCCTGCTGGGGCCACCCGGCCGCCGCGTTCCCCGGCTGGTGGGGCGGCGGCAGCGGGGCCCCCACTGCGTGCTGCATCCGGTGCCACTCCGTCTCGTACGGCTGACGATGATCGGGCGGCCGTTCGACGGCGCGCCGTGGTGAACCGTACCCTCCCGGCCCGTCTGACGGTGAACGGTCCGGGAGGGTTCCGGCGGCGGCCGTCAGTCCGTCAACTCGTCGGCCAGGGCGCGCAGGGCGAGCCGGTACGACCCGATGCCGAACCCGGCGACCGTCCCCGTGGCGACCGCCGCGACGACCGAGGTGTGCCGGAACTCCTCGCGGGCGTACGGGTTCGAGATGTGCACCTCGATCAGCGGCGCCGTCCGCTGGGCGGCCGCGTCCCGCAGCGCGTACGAGTAGTGGGTGAAGGCGCCGGGGTTGAGAACGACCGGAATCGAGCGGTCGGCCGCCTCGTGCAGCCAGCGGACCAGTTCCCCCTCGTCGTTCGTCTCCCGCACGTCGACGTCGAAGCCGAGGTCCCCGCCGAGCGCCCGGCACGCCTCCACCAGGCCGGCGTAGGACGTGGCGCCGTACACGTCGGGTTCGCGCGAACCGAGCCGGCCGAGGTTCGGCCCGTTCAGGACGTACACCGTGCGGACGCCGCCGGGTGTGCGGTCCCTCACGCCGACACCTCCCCGTACGCCGCGAGCAGCACGGCCGGGTCGGGCCCCTCCAGCACGGTCGGCTTGGCCAGGCCGTCGAGGACGATGAAGCGCAGCAGGTCGCCGCGGGACTTCTTGTCGACCCTCATCGTCTCCAGGAGCTTCGGCCACTGGTCCCCGCGGTAGGTCAGCGGCAGCCCGAGCGACTCCAGGACCGCGCGGTGCCGGTCGGCGGTCGCGTCGTCGAGGCGTCCGGCGAGCCGGCCCAGCTCGGCGGCGAAGACCATGCCGACGGAGACGGCCGCGCCGTGCCGCCACTTGTACCGCTCGTTCTTCTCGATCGCGTGGGCGAGGGTGTGGCCGTAGTTGAGGATCTCGCGCCGCCCCGACTCCCTCAGGTCGGAGGAGACGACGTCCGCCTTCACCCTGATGGAGCGGACGATCAGCTCGGCCGTGTGCGGCCCGGCGGGCGTGCGGGCGGCGGCCGGGTCGGACTCGATCAGGTCGAGGATCCCCGGGTCGGCGATGAAGCCGGCCTTGACGACCTCGGCGAGACCGCTGACGTAGTCGTGGACGGGCAGCGAGTCCAGGGCGGCCAGGTCGCACAGGACCCCGGCGGGCGGGTGGAACGCGCCGACGAGGTTCTTGCCCTCGGCGGTGTTGATGCCGGTCTTCCCGCCGACCGCGGCGTCGACCATGGCGAGGACGGTCGTCGGCACGGCGATCCAGCGCACTCCGCGCAGCCAGGTCGCCGCGACGAACCCGGCGAGGTCCGTGGTGGCACCGCCGCCCACGCCGACGATCGCGTCGGTGCGGGTGAAGCCGGTCTGGCCGAGCGCCTTCCAGCAGTAGGCGGCGACCTCGTACGTCTTCGCCTCCTCCGCGTTCGGCACCTGGATGGCGACGGTCTCGTACCCCTGGTCGGCGAGGTCCGCGCGCAGCGCCTCGCCGGTCTCGGCGAGCGCCTCGGGGTGGATCACGGCGACGCGCCCGGCCCGGTCGCCGACCAGCCCGGCCAGTTCCCCGAGCAGTTGTCGGCCGACCAGCACGTCGTACGGTTCGGTGCCGGCGCCGGCGCCGACGTGGATGCGGGTGACGGGCATGTCGGTCACGTGTCCTCCTGGCCGGGTGCCCCGGGGCCGGCGGCGTCGGCCACCGGGGACCCGGCTCCCGGGGAATGCGGGATCTCCAGTGCGTCGAGGACCGCTTCGGCGACCTCGGCGGGGGTGCGGTCGTCGGTGGCGACGACGACGCGCGCGACTTCGGTGTACAGGTGGCGGCGGGCCTCCATCAGCTCGCGCCACCGGCGGCGCGGGTTGACGGCCAGCAGCGGCCGGGCCGCGCCCAGGCCGACGCGCCGGACGGCCTCCTCGACCTCCATCGACAGGTAGGCGACGGGCAGTCCGGCGAGCAGTGCGCGGGTGCCGTCGTCGAGGACCGCGCCCCCGCCGAGGGCGAGGACGCCGGTGTGCTCGGCGAGGGCGGCGCGGACGGCGGCCCGCTCCAGCTCGCGGAAGCGCGGTTCGCCGTCCTCCACGAAGATGTCGGAGATCTCCCGGCCCTCGGCGGCGACGATGTCGGCGTCGGTGTCCCGGTAGGGCACGCCCAGACGCTCGGCGAGGAGCGCGCCCACGGTGGACTTGCCGGAGCCCATCGGCCCGACGAGGACGACCAGCGGTCCGCCGCTCACCGGATGCGCAGGTTGTCGAGGTAGGACCGGACGTTGCGGCGGGTCTCGGCGACGCTGTCGCCGCCGAACTTCTCCGCCACGGCGTCCGCCAGGACGAGCGCGACCATCGCCTCGGCGACGATCCCGGCCGCGGGCACCGCGCACACGTCGGAGCGCTGGTGATGCGCCTGCGCCGGCTCGCCCGTGGCCACGTCGACGGTGCGCAGGGCTCGCGGCACGGTCGCGATCGGCTTCATCGCGGCCCGTACGCGCAGCGGCTCGCCGGTGGTGAGCCCGCCCTCCGTACCGCCGGAGCGGCCGGAGGCACGGCGGATGCCCTCGTCGGTGACGACGATCTCGTCGTGGGCCCGGGAGCCGGGGACGCGCGCCAGGCCGAAGCCGTCGCCGACCTCGACGCCCTTGATGGCCTGGACGCCCATGAGGGCGGCGGCGAGCCGGGCGTCGAGGCGCCGGTCCCAGTGGACGTGCGAGCCGAGTCCGACGGGCACGCCGTAGGCGAGGACCTCGACCACCCCGCCGAGCGTGTCGCCGTCCTTGTGGGCCTGGTCGATCTCGGCGACCATCGCCTTCGACGCGTCGGCGTCGAGGCAGCGCACCGGGTCGGCGTCGAGCCGCTCCACGTCGGCGGGCACCGGGTACACCCCGTACGGCGCCTTCGCGGCGGCCAGCTCCACGACGTGCGACACGATCTCGGTACCGGTGGTCTCCCTGAGGTACGACCGGGCGATCGCGCCGAGGGCGACGCGGGCGGCGGTCTCGCGGGCGCTGGCCCGCTCCAGGACCGGCCGGGCCTCGTCGAAGCCGTACTTCTGCATGCCGGCGAGGTCCGCGTGGCCGGGGCGGGGGCGGGTCAGCGGCGCGTTGCGGGCCAGCTCGGCGAGTTCGGCCGGGTCGACCGGGTCGGCCGCCATGACCTTCTCCCACTTGGGCCACTCGGTGTTGCCGACCATGACGGCCACCGGGGAGCCGAGGGTGAGGCCGTGTCGGACACCGCCGAGGAAGGTGACCTCGTCCCGCTCGAACTTCATCCGCGCGCCGCGCCCGTAGCCCAGGCGCCTGCGTGCGAGGTGGTCCGCCACCGCCTCCGTGGTGACCGGGACGCCGGCGGGAAGACCCTCCAGCGTCGCCACCAGCGCGGGGCCGTGGGACTCCCCCGCCGTAAGCCAGCGCAACCTGCTCAACGGTGCTCCTTCTCCTGGGGCCGTTTCTGCGGACGGGCGGGTCCGGTACGCGGTCCGGACCGGCCTCGCCCCGATCCTCCCACGGCCGGACGGCGGCCTGGCCGCGGTTCCGGCCACCGGACACCGCCCCGGGGGAAGCGGTCCGGGCGTCAGGCGCCGGCGGCGCCGAGTGCGCGCTCCCCCGCGGCGCGCATCGCCGCGAGCGGTGCCGGGGAGCGTCCGGTCATCAGCTCGACCTGGAGCACCGCCTGGTGGACGAGGAGGTCGAGGCCGCCCACCACCCGGCCGCCCCGTGCGGACCAGGCGGCCGCGAGGGGCGTCGGCCAGGGGTCGTACACCACGTCGAACAGCGTGCCGGGCTTCTCCGGCACGTTCGGGGCGAGAGCGTCGGCGGCACCCGCCGGGGTGGTGGCGACGACCAGGGGCGCGTCGAGGGCCCGGGCGGCGTCGGCCCAGCCCGCGACGCGCACGTCGACGCCGAGGCGCTCGCCCCATCCGCGCATCTCCCCGGCGCGGGCGGCACCGCGCACGTACGCGGTGACGGGGCCCCGGCAGACGCGGGCGAGGGCGGCGAGCGCGGACGAGGCGGTGGCGCCGGCGCCGAGGACGGCCGCCGCGTCGACCCGCTCCACGCCGTGCTCCCGCAGGGCGGCGACCATGCCGGGGACGTCGGTGTTGTCGCCGACGCGGCGGCCGTCGCCGTCGAGGACGACGGTGTTGACGGCCCCGACGGAGCGGGCGGTGTCGCCGACCTCGTCCAGCAGCGGGACGACCGCGCGCTTGAGCGGCATGGTCAGCGACAGCCCGGCCCAGGACGCGTCGAGGGTGCCGAGGAAACCGGGGAGCCGTGCCTCGTCCACCTCGAAACGGTCGTACGTCCAGCCGGTGAGGCCCAGTTCGGCGTAGGCCGCGCGGTGCAGGACCGGGGAGAGCGAGTGGGTGATCGGCGAGCCCAGGACGGCGGCCCTGCGCGCGTCAGCCTCCCCTGTTGTCATTGAACTCGTCCTTCAGTTTGAGGAACTCGTCGTGGGTCTTGGCGAACTCGGTCCTGTTCATGCCGTCGGTCGCCACGAAGTACATCCAGCCCTCCGACGTGGGGGCGAGGGCGGCCGCGAGCGCCTCCTTGCCGGGGTTGCCGATCGGGCCGGGGGTGAGGCCCTTCCGGGTGTACGTGTTGTACGGGTCGCGGTTGCTGTTGATCTCGGACTCGCTGATCTCGATCTCGCTCTGGCCCTTCAGGTAGTTGAAGGCCGAGTCGAACTGGAGGAGCTGGTTGGTCTCCGTGTTGGTGGGCTTGAGCCGGTTGTAGACGACCTCGCTCATCTTGCGGAAGTCGTCCTTGGTCTTGCCCTCCGCCTGGACGAGGCTGGCGACGGTGACCAGCTCCCAGGGGCCGTTCAGTCCGAGGGAGCCGGCCTTCGCCTCCAGGTCGAGCTTGCCGTACTCGGAGTTGGCGCGGGCGACCATCTTCCTCAGGACGTCCTCGGGCTTGTTGCCCTTGGCGACCGGGTAGTCGGCCGGGAAGAGGAAGCCCTCCAGGGGGTCCTTGACGTTCGGGTGGCCGGTCGCCCAGGCGGGCAGGCCGAGGCTGTCGGCCTTCTCCCGGGCGACCTTCCTCGTGGTGCCGGACGCCAGCTCCAGGCGCTTGTCGATCTGCTCGTACACCCAGGCGTTGCGCCGGCCCTCGGGGATGATGAGGACGTTGCGGCTCTTGGGGCTGAGCATCGCCTCGACGGCGGAGGCCGCCGACATGCCCTTCTGCAGGGTGTAGAAGCCGGGCTGGATGGAGAGGCCCTTGGGGTTCCGCTCCTGGGCGGTGACGAACGCGTCGACGCTCTTGACGACCCCGCGCTCGACGAGGATGTTGCCGATCTCGGCGCCGACCGCGTCCTTGGGCACCTCGACGGTGACGGCCTCGCCGGTGCCGGAGCCCGAGAAGTCGGGCGCGGGGCCGAAACGGCCCTGCCAGAACTGGTAGCCGACGTAGCCGATGCCGCCGGCGCCGCCGGCGAGGACCAGGGCGACGAAGAGGCAGGCCACGCCGTTGCGGCTCTTGCGCTTCTTGGCGCGGCCGCGGCCCGCGCCGCGCCGGGGGCCGGCCGGTTCCTCGCCGTGCTCGTCGTACTCGCCGTCGCGGCCGCCGACGCCGTCGTATCCGTCGCCGCCGGGCCGCCGGTGGCCACCGCGTGGTGCGCGGTCGTCCTCTACGGGACCGTGGGCGGGGTCCGGGGCGCCGGGGTACCCGCCGTCGGCGGGACCGTCGGGGTACGGCCGGGTGCCGTCGCCCGGGGCCCCGTCCTGCCACCGCCCGTCCGGCCCGTGGTCCTGCCGGGCGTGGGTCGGGTGCTGGTCGGCGCCGTGCGGGTCGGGGCCGCGCCGGCCGGGGGGCTGCGGGGGCGGGTACGCCTCGGGGGTGCTGTACGGGTCGGGGGCGCCCGTCCCGTAGGGGCCGGGCGGCGGGGGGTGCCGTACGGCATGGCGGCGTGCTGGCCGGTGCCGATGTCCCAGCCGCCGCCGTAGCCGTGGCCGCCGGGAGTCCCCGTGCCGTACTCCCCGCCCGGTGCCCCCGAACCGTACTCCTGGCCGCCCGTGTCGTACTGCCGGCCGTCGTGGCCCTGCCGGTACGGGTCCCGGTGGCCTCCGCCGTACTGCGGCTGCTGCTGGTGGGCGTCTCCGGAGTGCTCGCCTCCCCGCCCCTGGTCCCCGTACAGGGGGTCCTCGGGGTGCCAGGGCTGGGAGCCGGGGTTCCGGCCGTACTCAGTCATCGATCCCCAAACAGCCGTGAGGCTTCCGGGAGGTCCGCCTCTACGTCGTGCGGCGGCTGTTCGAACACCACCGCATCGCGCGGAACGTTACCGTACCGCGATCAGGGGGCCACTTCGACGCCTTCACCGGGCGGACTGCCCGAGGCCCGTTCGGACTCGAGGGCGTTCTGCAGGATGATCACGGCTGCCGCCTGGTCGATGACGGACCGGCCCTTCTTCGCCTTCACCCCCGAGGCGCGCAGCCCCTGCGTCGCGGAGACGGTGGTCATCCGCTCGTCGACCAGCCGGACCGGCACCGGGGCGATGCCCCTGGCCAGTTCCCGGGCGAAGTCGCGGACCTTCGCGGCGGCCGGGCCCTCCCGCCCGTTGAGGGAGCGGGGCAGGCCCATGACGACCTCGATCGGCTCGTACTCCTCGACCAGCCGCCGCAACCGCCGGTGGGCGGCCGGGACGTCGCGTCCCGGCACGGTCTCCACCGGCGTGGCGAGGACCCCGTCGGGGTCGCACGAGGCGACCCCGATCCGGGCGTCCCCGACGTCGACCGCCAGCCGGCGTCCGCGTCGCACGCCGCTCATCAGGCGGTCTCGGCGACCAGGCGCTCGACGGCCTCGACGGCGGCGCCGACGGCCTGGGGGTCCTGGCCGCCGCCCTGGGCGACGTCCGGCTTGCCACCGCCACCGCCGCCGAGGGTCTTGGCGGCGGTGCGGACCAGGTCGCCGGCCTTGAGGCCGCGCTCGCGGGCGGCCTCGTTGGTGGCGATCACCGTCAGCGGGCGGCCACCGGCCGTGGCGAACAGGGCGACGACGGCGGGGCGGTCGCCGGGGATGCGGCCGCGCACGTCGAGGACGAGCCTGCGCAGGTCGTCGGCGCCCGTGCCGTCCGGGACCCGCCCGGTGACCAGGGCGACGCCGCGGACGTCCCTGGCGGACTCGGCGAGCCCGGCGGCGGCCTGGAGGACCTTCTCCGCGCGGAACCTCTCGATCTCCTTCTCGGCGTCCTTGAGCTTGGCGAGCATGCCGGAGATCTTCTCGGGGAGCTCCTCGGGACGGCCCTTGACCAGCTCCTGGAGCTGGGCGACGACCGTGTGCTCGCGGGCGAGGAAGTTGTACGCGTCGACACCGACGAGGGCCTCGATACGGCGCACGCCGGAGCCGATGGAGGACTCGCCGAGCAGCTTCACCAGGCCCAGCTGGGCCGTGTTGCCGACGTGCGTACCGCCGCACAGCTCCTTGGAGAAGTCGCCGATGGTGACGACGCGGACCCGCTCGCCGTACTTCTCGCCGAACTCGGCGATGGCGCCCTGGCGCTTGGCCTCGTCGATCGGCATGACCTCGGCGTGCACGTCGAGCTCGCGGGACAGCACCTCGTTGATCTTCTGCTCGACGTCCGTCATGACCGCCTGCGGCACCGCGGACGGGGAGCCGAAGTCGAAGCGGAAGCGGCCGGGCTGGTTCTCCGAACCGGCCTGGGCGGCCGTCGGGCCGAGGGCGTCGCGCAGCGCCTGGTGGGTGAGGTGGGTGGCGCTGTGGGCGCGGGCGATGGCCCGGCGGCGGCGCACGTCGATGGCGGCGTAGGCGGTGGCGCCCACGGTCACCTCGCCGACCTGGACCGCGCCCTTGTGCACGGACACCCCGGGAACCGGCTGCTGCACGTCGCGCACCTCGATGACGGCACCGCTGTGCAGCCTGATGCGGCCGGTGTCGGCGATCTGGCCGCCGCCCTCGGCGTAGAAGGGCGTGCGGTCGAGGACGACCTCGACGTCGTCGCCCTCGGAGGCGGCCGGCGACGGGACGCCGTTGACGAGGAGGCCGACGATCGTGCTCTCGCCCTCGGTGCTGGTGTAGCCGGTGAACTCGGTGGCGCCGGCGGTGTCGGCGATCTCCCGGTACGCGGTGACGTCGGCGTGGCCGGTCTTCTTGGCCCGGGCGTCGGCCTTGGCCCGCTCCCGCTGCTCCCTCATCAGGCGGCGGAAGCCCTCCTCGTCCACGGTCAGGCCCTGCTCGGCGGCCATCTCCAGGGTGAGGTCGATGGGGAAGCCCCACGTGTCGTGGAGGAGGAACGCCTTGTCGCCGGGGAGGACCCGGCCGCCGGAGGCCCTGGCCTCGGTGACGGCCGTGTCGAGGATGTTGGTGCCGGCCTTCAGCGTCTTCAGGAAGGCGGCCTCCTCGGCGAGGGCGACCGTCTCGATGCGCTTGCGGTCGGTCTCCAGCTCCGGGTACTGCTCGCCCATGGTGCGGACGACCGTGTCGACGAGCCGGCCGACGACCGGACCGTCGGCGCCGAGGAGGCGCATGTTGCGGATGGCGCGGCGCATGATGCGGCGCAGCACGTAGCCGCGGCCCTCGTTGCCGGGGGTGACGCCGTCGCCGATGAGCATGACGGAGGTGCGCATGTGGTCGGCGACCACGCGCAGGGAGACGTCGCTGTCCCGGGCCCGGCCGTAGGCGACGCCGGTGAGCTCGGTGGCCTGGTCGATGACGACCTTCAGGGTGTCGGTCTCGTACATGTTCCGCACGCCCTGGAGGATCATCGCCAGGCGCTCCAGACCGAGGCCGGTGTCGATGTTCTTGCTCGGGAGGTCGCCGAGGATCGGGAAGTCGTCCTTGCCGGTGCCCTCGCCGCGCTCGTACTGCATGAAGACGAGGTTCCAGATCTCCACGTACCGCTCGTCGTTGACGGCGGGGCCGCCCTCGGCGCCGAACTCGGGGCCGCGGTCGTAGTTGATCTCGGAGCAGGGGCCGCAGGGGCCGGGGACGCTCATGGACCAGAAGTTGTCCTTCTTGCCCAGGCGCTGGATGCGTTCGGCGGGGACGCCCACGACGTCGCGCCAGATCTGCTCGGCCTCGTCGTCGTCCTGGTAGACCGTGATCCAGAGCCGCTCCGGCTCAAGCCCGTAGCCGCCGTGCTCGGCCGGGGTGGTCAGCAGCTCCCAGGCGAGCTTGATGGCGCCTTCCTTGAAGTAGTCGCCGAAGGAGAAGTTGCCGCACATCTGGAAGAACGTGCCGTGGCGGGTGGTCTTGCCGACCTCTTCGATGTCCGGGGTGCGCACGCACTTCTGGACGCTGGCGGCGCGCGTGTACGGCGGCTTGGCCTCACCCAGGAAGTAGGGCTTGAAGGGCACCATGCCGGCGGGGACGAGCAGCAGAGTCGGGTCGTCCGCGATGAGCGACGCCGAAGGCACGACGGTGTGCCCGCGCTCCTCGAAGAAGCTCAGCCAGCGGCGGCGGATTTCAGCCGACTCCATCAGTGGTCCTCATTCCGGTCGTACGGGTGGGTGGGGTGCGGGTGGGCGGGGACGGCCGCGGTGCCGCCGGGGCCGAGCGCCGTGCGGCGGGGGGCCGGGAGGGCCGCCGGGTCGGCCGGCGCGTCCAGCCCCAGTGCCTCTTCCAGCTCCGCCTCGCGCTGGAGCATTCCCGCGCGGACGTCGAGGGCGAAGTCCTTGAGCCGGTGGCCCGTCTCGATCGCCTTGTCTGCGGCCTGGGCGGCGAGGCTCTCGGGAGTGAGCCGCTTGAGCTTGCGGTTGACCTTGGTGGTGGCCCACACGCCGGCTGCCGCGCCGGCGGTGAACCAGAATGCCCGGCGGAACATGTGTCGCGTCAGCCTTTCCGGTTCCGGCCGCCGCGTGCCCCGGGCACCGCGCGGCCGACGATGACGGTGCGCCGCGACCGCTGCCGTTCGGCGGGCCGCTCGCCCCTGTCGCGGCCCAGCGCCCGGCGTACGCCGTAGCCGAACGCCGCGACCTTGACCAGGGGACCGCCGAAGGTGGAGGCGACGGTCGTGGAGAGGGCGGACGCGTTGGAGGTGACCTCCTGGACGTCCGAGGCGATGGCGTCGACCCGGTCGAGCTGGGTCTGCGCGGAGCGCACGGTCGCGGAGGCGTCGGCCAGCAGGGGCACCGCCTGCTCGGTCACGTCCGCCACGAGCCGGGTGGTCGCCTTGAGCGTCTGGGCCAGCCTCGCCAGCACCACGGCCAGGAAGGAGACCAGGATCGCCCAGAAGACGGCCACCAGGATCCCGGCAACCTCTCCACCGGTCACTGCAGCACCGCTCTCTGCTCGTCGAAGCCCTCGGTCTTGGGCACCCGAAAGTCGTCCTCCGAGCCTATCGCGCCCGTGGTGGCTCCCCGAACCGGTTTGACGGCCGCCGGACGGGCACGGGCCCGCCCGGCCTCACGGGGCGCGGCGGCGCGGGCGCGCTCCGCGCTCCTCGTGCTTCCGCGCTCCCTGCGCCCTCCCGAGGCGACCGCCCGTCCGCGCCCGAAACCGGTCCGCCGGACGGAAGGCCGCAGGACCGGGTGCGCCGCCCCGGGATCCCGTGCCGCCGCGGGGCGGCGCCGTACGCGCGACGGGGCACGACCGGTGGGGGCCGTGGAGGTGGGGAACCCGGACCGGCCGGGGCACGACGTGCCGGGGGCGGCGGGACGGAGGGGGAGCCGGAAGGGAGGGCCGGGCGCGAAGTACGGGCGGCGGCCGCCCGTCGTGCGCCCCCTCGGACCGGCCCCCGGCGTGCCCGAACGCCCCGGACACGCGTACGGACCCGGCACGCCGCTCCCGGCGGCGCCCCGTCGGCCCCGGGTACACCGGGGCCCGCCGGCTCCCCGCCGATGAGGGCGGGGAGCCGGCGGGCCGGGAACCGCTGCGGCGGCGTGGCCGCCGCGCCCGGATCAGCGGGCGTAGTACTCGACGACGAGCTGCTCGTCGCAGATGACCGGGATCTCCTTGCGGTTCGGCTCGCGGTCGAGGCGGAAGGCCAGGGCCTTCAGGTTGACCTGCAGGTAGCGCGGGGTCTCACCGTCGGGGGCGAAACCGCCCTCGCGGGCGACCTGGAACAGCGTCTTGCCGCGCGAGCGCTCGCGGACCATCACGACGTCGTCGGGGCGGACGCGGAAGGACGGCTTGTCGACCTTCTGGCCGTTGACCTCGATGTGGCCGTGGACGACCATCTGACGGGCCTGGTAGATGGTGCGGGCGATGCCCGAACGCAGGACCAGCGCGTCGAGACGGCGCTCGAGCTCGACGACCAGCGCCTCGCCCGTCTTGCCCTCGGCCTTCTTCGCGCGGTCGTAGGCGCGGGCCATCTGGCGCTCGCTGATGTCGTACTGGGCGCGCAGGCGCTGCTTCTCGAGCAGACGGACCTTGTAGTCCGAGTTCTGCTTGCGACCGCGGCCGTGCTCACCCGGCGGGTACGGGCGGGCCTCGAAGTACTTGACGGCCTTCGGCGTCAGGGCGATGCCGAGCGCACGCGACTTCTTGACCTTGGGACGCGACTGGTTAGGCACGTTCTCCAGACCTCCGAAATAGGTTAGGTTCACCTTACTCAAGGAGATCGCATGTCTCGCCCTGGGAACACCACGCGCATCACAGACAGCAACACGAAGAGCGATGCCTCCCGATGGGGCATCGATGTGACGGAGGTCCGATCAGCTCATGGTCAGCCGCGTCCCGACGGGCTGGAGATCGCCCGGATGCCGTCAGCAGCCGAGCGCACACGAACTCCCGTACAGGGTACACGCTCCGCGGCACCGCCGGTTCCCGGGGCGGCCGCCCCGCCCCGGACGGCCGCCGGGGGACCGCTTTCGGCTGCGGTGGCCGCGGCCACCGCTCCTAGGACGGCCGCCGGGGGCCGCCCCGTCGCCGCGCAGCCGCTCCCGCACCTTCTCCACCACCTCCGCGTACCGCGCTTCCGCGCCGTAGCGGGTCGGTCGGTAGTAGCGCCGCTCCCGCACCGCGTCCGGGGCGTACTGCTGGGCGGCGATCCCGCCCGGCACGTCGTGCGGGTACACGTACCCCTGCGCGTGCCCCAGCCCGGCCGCCCCCTTGTAGTGCCCGTCGCGCAGGTGCGCCGGCACCGGTCCGGCGAGTCCCGCCCGGACGTCCGCCCGGGCGGCCTGGACGGCCAGCGTGGCGGCGTTCGACTTCGGCGCCAGGGCCAGGGCGATCGTGGCGTGGCTGAGCGTCAGGGCCGCCTCGGGGAAGCCGATCATCGCGACCGCCTGGGCCGCGGCCACCGCGGTGGGCAGCGCCGTCGGGTCCGCGAGCCCGACGTCCTCGCTCGCGGAGATCATCAGCCGCCGCGCGATGAACCGCGGGTCCTCCCCCGCCTCGATCATCCGGGCCAGGTAGTGCAGCGCCGCGTCCACGTCCGAGCCGCGGATCGACTTGATGAAGGCGCTCGCCACGTCGTAGTGCTGGTCGCCGTCCCGGTCGTACCTCACCGCGGCGCGGTCCACGGTCTCCTCCAGCGTGGCGAGCGTGATCTCCGTCTCGCCCTTGGCCATGGCCGCCCCGGCCGCCGCCTCCAGCGCCGTCAGCGCCCGCCGCGCGTCGCCGCCGGCGATGCGCAGCAGGTGCTCCTCCGCGTCCTCGGGCAGTGCGACCTCGCCGGCCAGGCCGCGTTCCCCGGTCAGCGCGCGCCGCAGCAGACCGCGCAAGTCGTCGTCGGTGAGCGGCTCCAGCGTCAACAGGAGGGAGCGGGAGAGCAGCGGGGAGATCACCGAGAAGTAGGGGTTCTCCGTCGTCGCCGCGACGAGGGTGACCCAGCGGTTCTCGACGGCCGGCAGCAACGAGTCCTGCTGCGCCTTGCTGAAGCGGTGGATCTCGTCCAGGAACAGCACGGTCTCCTTGCCGAAACCCCCCGCCGCGCGGCGAGCGCCGTCGATGACCGCGCGAACCTCCTTCACCCCGGCGGTGATCGCGGACAGTTCCACGAAACGCTTGTCGGTGGCCCTGGAGACCACGTGCGCCAGGGTCGTCTTGCCGGTGCCGGGCGGACCCCAGAGGACGACGGACGAGGTCCCGGCCGGGCCGCCCCCGCCTTCGCCGACCAGGCGGCGCAGCGGCGACCCGGGCTTCAGCAGGTGCCGCTGCCCGACGACCTCGTCCAGGGTCCGCGGGCGCATCCGCACCGCGAGCGGGCTGCGCGACGGCTCCTTCTCCTGGCGGTCCTCGGCGGCGGCGGTAAAGAGGTCGGGCTCCACACCGTGAAGCCTATGCCAGCGGTCCGCCGGCCCCGGCGGGGTGCCGGGGCCGGCCGGTCAGCCGAGCCAGATGTCCCACCAGCGCGTCAGGATCAGCATCCCGATGGCCCCGAGGTGCAGCACCGGCAGGACCCAGGTGAACTCGTCGAGGAAGCGCCGCAGGCCGGACGGCGCGGGCAGGAGGCCGTTGCGGACGTTGTACGAGGTCACGTACCAGAACATGATGATCGTGGCGGCCCAGGCCAGGCAGCACCACAGGCACAGCGCGTTGATCGCGTAGAGGGACTCGACCATGAGCCAGGTGCAGAACCCGACGCCGAACAGCGTGCCCGCGTTGAGACCCAGCCAGTACCAGCGGCGGTAGCGGGCGCCGGCGAGCAGGCCGACGCCTATGGCGACCACCATGCCGTACGTGACGAGCCCCAGCATCGGGTTCGGGAAGCCGAACACCGTCGCCTGGTCGCTCTCCATGATGCTGCCGCAGGCCAGGACCGGGTTGAAATTGCAGCCGGGGACGAAGGTGGGGTCTTCGAGGATCCTGAACTTGTCGAGGGTGATGATCCAGGCGGCCAGCAGCCCCGCCGCGCCGGTGGTGACCAGCATCCAGGCGAACGCCCGGCCGGCGCCGAGGGCGCGGGAGTCCGGGGAGGCGTCGTCGACCGCAGCTTTCGTCGTCATACCAGCCGTTCCGTCGGTAGGGGGTGGATGGAGGGTGCCGAGGCAGTGGTCATTGTGCCGGACGGGGGACCCGGTGCGCCGTTCGGTGGGCATAAGTGAGGGCGGGGCGTCCGTCACGGGCCCCCCGCCCTCTCCGGGACGAGCCGGTCAGCCCAGCCTGGCCCGGAGTCCGCCGATGACCGAGTCGAACGCGAGGGGCTCCTGCTCGCCGGACTCCAGGTCCTTGAGCTGGACCACGCCCTCCTCGACGTCCCGGTCACCGGCGATGAGCGCGTAGCGGGCCCCCGAACGGTTCGCCGCCTTCATGCCCGCCTTCATGCTCTTGCCGCCGTACGCCACGTCCGCGGCGACACCGGCCCTGCGGAGCTCCGTGACGAGTCCGAACAGGCGCCGCTTGGCACCGTCGCCCAGGGCCACGGCGAAGACGTCCGTGGCGGCCGGGACGTCGAGGGCCACGCCCTCGGCCTCCAGGGCCAGGACCGTGCGGTCGACGCCGAGCGCCCACCCCACGGACGGCAGCGCGGGGCCGCCGATCATCTCGGACAGCCCGTCGTACCGGCCGCCGCCGCCCACCGCGGACTGGGCGCCGAGCCCGTCGTGGACGAACTCGAACGTGGTCCGCGTGTAGTAGTCGAGGCCGCGCACCAGCTTCTCGTCGTCCTCGAAGGCCACGCCCGCCGCCGTCAGCAGCGACCGCACCTCCTCGTGGTACGCCTTGCACGCGTCGCACAGGTGGTCGCGCAGGAGCGGCGCGTCCGCGAGCTGCCTGCGGACCTCGGCGCGCTTGTCGTCGAGGACGCGCAGCGGGTTGATCTCGATCCGGCGGCGGGTCTCCCCGTCCAGGTCCAGGCCGCGCAGGAAGCCCTGGAGCGCCTCGCGGTAGAGCGGGCGGCACTTCCCGTCGCCGAGCGAGTTCAGCAGGATGCGGAAGTCGCGCAGGCCGAGCGACCGGTACGCCTGGTCGGCCAGGATGACCAGCTCGGCGTCCAGCGCCGGGTCCTCGGCGCCGATCGCCTCGGCGCCGACCTGGGAGAAGTGGCGGTAGCGGCCCGCCTGCGGCTGCTCGTACCGGTAGTAGGAGCCCGAGTACCAGAGCTTGACCGGCAGGTTCCCCTGGCGGTGGAGGTTGGCCTCCAGCGCGGCGCGGAGCACCGAGGCCGTCCCCTCGGGGCGCAGGGCCAGCCTGTCGCCGCCCTTGGTCTCGAAGGCGTACATCTCCTTGGTCACGATGTCGGTGGACTCGCCGACGCCGCGCGCGAACAGTTCGACGTTCTCGAAGCCGGGCGTCTCGACGTAGCCGTAGCCGGAGTTCCTCAGGGGCGCGGCGATGGCCTCGCGCACGGCGAGGAACGTCGCCGAACGCGGCGGCAGCAGGTCGTACGTGCCCTTGGGGGCCTGGAAAGTACTCACGGGAGGTCTCTCGTCACATTCCTCGTCGGGGAGCCGTGAAGCTCCCGGGGCCGGCGGCCACCTCCCGCAGGTACGGGTTGGTGGCGCGCTCGCGGCCGATGGTGGTCTGGGGGCCGTGGCCGGACAGCACCACGGTCGAGTCGTCGAGCGGCAGGCACACGCGGGCCAGCGACGCGAGCATCTCGTCCATGTCGCCGCCGGGCAGGTCGGTGCGTCCGATGGAGCCGGCGAACAGCAGGTCGCCCGAGAAGAGGACCGGCGGGACCTCCGCAGCCCCGGGCAGCCCGAAGGTCACCGACCCCTTGGTATGGCCGGGCGCGTGCGCGACGGTGAGCTCCAGGCCGGCGAGCTCCAGCCGCGCGCCGTCGGTGAGCTCGTGGACGTCGTCCGGCTCGCCGACGGTCAGCTCCCCCATGAGCGGCATGCCGATGGAGCGGCCGAGGGCCTTTGCCGGGTCGCTCATCATGTACCGGTCGGCCGGGTGGATCCAGGCGGGCACGTCGTGGGCCCCGCAGACCGGGACGACGGAGGCGACGTGGTCGATGTGGCCGTGGGTGAGCACCACCGCCACGGGCTTGAGCCGATGCTTCCTCAGCGTCTCCTCGACCCCGCGGGCGGCCCGGTGGCCCGGGTCGATGATCACGCACTCCTCGCCCGCGGAGGGGGCGACCACGTAGCAGTTGGTCCCCCAGGCCCCGGCGGGGAACCCGGCAATAAGCACGATCGTCCTCAGATAGTCGTCCGGCGGGAGGATGCAGCAGCTCAGAGCCTACCGGCGCTGCTCGTTCCCCGGCCAACCCGTATACGGTACGGACACACCAGCCCCGGGCGGGACCGGACGAGCGACGAGGAGGAGACCAGGTGGTCAGCAACGATCAGCGGCGGCGGCAGCTCGCCCGGGAGAAGTTCGAGCGGCAGCGGCTCCGGCGCGAGGAGGCGCGGAGGAGGAACCGGCGCCGCAACGCGGTCGTGGCCGCCGCGCTCGCCGTGGCCCTGACGGCGGGCGGCGCCGTGTACGCCTCCGTGCAGCTGACCGGGCGCGACGCCGACGGGGTCGAGGCCGCGGCCGGGCCGGAGGCGACCCCCTCACCGGACGCCTCCTCGCCCCCGCCCGAGCCGCCTCTGGCGGTCGACACCAAGGCGGCGTACACGATGACGCTGAAGACGAACGTGGGCGATCTCGTGGTCTCCATGGACGCCGCGAGGACGCCGCGGACGGTCAACTCCTTCAAGCACCTCGCGGACGAGAAGTACTTCGACGGCACGAAGTGCCACCGGCTGACCACGCAGGGCATCTTCGTCCTGCAGTGCGGCGACCCGCAGGGCGACGGCACGGGCGGTCCCGGCTACGACATCCCCGACGAGGACCTGGCGTCCCTCGGCAAGGCGGGGCCGGACGGCAAGGTGACGTTCAGGGCGGGCACGGTGGCGATGGCCAACACGGGCAGCCCGAACAGCGGCGGCAGCCAGTTCTTCCTCGTCTACGAGGACAGCCGGCTGCCTCCGAAGTACACGCCGTTCGGGACGCTCGACGCCGCCGGCCTCAAGGCGGTCCGGGACGTCGCGAAGGCGGGGGTCGAGGGCGGCACCGGGGACGGGGCGCCGAAGAAGCCCGTCACGGTCGGGAAGGCCACCGTGAGCAAGAGGTGAACCGCCGGATTCCGGTCGCGCTGGGAGCGGACAGCCGGGCGGCCGTTCGCCTAGATTGGCGTCGTACGGCGTGGACTGGACGCACGCCGTGGAGGACGGGCGAGGCCCGTCCGGGAAACTGTGGACGATGCCCGGGGGAGACCCCTCGCGCCGGCATCATGTGGAGGAGGCGCTGTGAGCAGCGACCGGTGGGGCCGCGTCGACGAGACGGGCACCGTGTACGTGCGTACTGCCGACGGCGAGAAGGTCGTCGGCTCGTGGCAGGCCGGCTCTCCCGAGGAGGCACTGGCCTACTTCGAGCGCAAGTACGAGGGACTGGTTGTCGAGATCGGCCTCCTCGAGCGGCGGGTGAAGACCACCGACCTGTCCGCGAAGGACGCGATGGCCGCCATCGACCACCTGCGCCTGCAGGTCGACGAGCACCACGCCGTCGGAGACCTCGACGCGCTCTCGAAGCGCTTGGACGGGCTCGTCGAGACGGTGGAGTCGCGGCGCGAGGAACGCAGGGCCCAGAAGGCCAGGCAGGCCGACGAGGCGCGGCAGGCCAAGGAGGCGCTGGTCGCGGAGGCCGAGGAACTCGCGCAGAGCGAGCAGTGGCGGGTCGCCGGCGAGCGGCTGCGCGCCCTGGTGGACACGTGGAAGGGTCTGCCCCGGCTCGACCGGAAGTCCGACGACGAGCTGTGGCACCGCTTCTCGCACGCCCGGTCGGCGTTCTCGAAGCGGCGCAAGGCGCACTTCGCGGCGCTGGACGCGCAGCGCGAGGAGGCCCGGCGGGCGAAGGAGCGGCTGGTGGCGGAGGCCGAGGCGCTGTCGGGCTCCACGGACTGGGGGGCGACGGCCGCGCGGTACCGGGAGCTGATGGCGGAGTGGAAGGCCGCGGGCCGGGCGCAGCGTGAGCACGAGGACGAGCTGTGGAACCGCTTCCGCGGCGCGCAGGACGTGTTCTTCGCGGCGCGCGGCTCGGTGTTCGCCGAGCGCGACGCCGAGCAGGCCGAGAACCTCAAGCTGAAGGAGGAGCTCGCCGCCGAGGCCGAGAAGCTGGTGCCGGTGACGGACCTGAAGGCGGCGCGCGCCGCGTTCCGGGCCCTCAACGAGCGCTGGGAGGCCGTCGGCCACGTACCGCGGGACGCCCGGCCCAGGGTCGAGGGCCGGATGCACGCGGTGGAGCGGGCCATCCAGGAGGCCGAGGAGGCCGAGTGGCGCCGCACCAACCCGGAGGCGCGCGCCCGTGCGGAGGGTCTGACGGGTCAGCTGCGGGAGGCCGTGGACAAGCTGCGCGCGCAGATCGACGCGGCGCGCGCGGCGGGCAACGACGCGAAGGCCGAGAAGCTCGCGCGTGAGCTGGAGGGCCGGCAGGCGCTGCTGGACCAGGCGCTGAAGGGCCTGCAGGAGTTCGGCGGCTGAGAGGGCCGCCCCGCAGGCGGGAGGGCCGGCACGGGTGCCCCGTGCCGGCCCTCTCCGCGTTCTCCCGGTGGCCGCCGCTCCCCTCAGGGGCGGCGGGCCGAGGTCACGCGGTACACGTCGTACACGCCCTCCACCCCGCGGACGGCCTTCAGGACGTGCCCGAGGTGCTTGGGGTCACCCATCTCGAAGGTGAAGCGGGACGTGGCGACCCGGTCGCGGGAGGTCTGGACGGCCGCCGACAGGATGTTGACGTGCTGGTCGGACAGGACGCGGGTGACGTCCGACAGGAGCCGGGAGCGGTCCAGCGCCTCGACCTGGATGGCGACGAGGAACACCGACGACTGGGTGGGCGCCCACTCGACGTCGAGGATCCGCTCGGGCTGCTGCGACAGCGAGTCGACGTTGACGCAGTCGGCGCGGTGCACCGACACACCGCTGCCGCGCGTGACGAAGCCGATGATCGGGTCGCCGGGCACCGGGGTGCAGCAGCGGGCCAGTTTGACCCACACGTCCTCGACGCCCTTGACGACGACGCCGGGGTCGGCCTTGGCGCGGCGCTTGGCGCGGCCGCGGGCGGGCGGCGCGGTCTCGGCGATGTCCTCGGTCGCCGCCTCCTCCCCGCCGAGGGCCTGCACCAGCTTCTGCACGATCGACCGGGCGGTGACGTGGCCCTCGCCGATCGCCGCGTACAGCGAGGAGATGTCGCTGTAGCGCATCTCGTGGGCGAGGGTGACCAGGGAGTCGCCGGTGAGGATGCGCTGGATCGGCAGGTTCTGCTTGCGCATCGCGCGGGCGATGGCGTCCTTGCCCTGCTCGATCGCCTCGTCGCGGCGCTCCTTGGAGAACCACTGCCGGATCTTGTTGCGGGCCCGGGGCGACTTGACGAAGCCGAGCCAGTCGCGGGAGGGGCCGGCGCCCACGGCCTTGGAGGTGAAGACCTCGACCAGGTCGCCGTTGTCGAGGGTCGACTCGAGCGGGACGAGCCGTCCGTTGACCCGGGCCCCTATGGTGCGGTGGCCGACCTCGGTGTGGACGGCGTACGCGAAGTCGACGGGGGTGGCGCCGGCGGGCAGCGCTATGACGTCGCCCTTGGGGGTGAAGACGAAGACCTCGTTGCGCGACAGGTCGAAGCGCAGGGACTCCAGGAACTCGCCGGGGTCCTCGGTCTCCCTCTGCCAGTCCAGGAGCTGGCGCAGCCACGCCATGTCGTTGACGTGGTCGTCCTTGCCGGCCCTCTTCGGCACGTCGGTGCGGACCTTGGAGGCGCCGGCGACGGCGTCCTGCTTGTACTTCCAGTGCGCGGCGATGCCGTACTCGGCGCGGCGGTGCATGTCGAACGTGCGGATCTGCAGTTCGACGGGCTTGCCGTTGGGACCGATGACCGTCGTGTGGAGCGACTGGTACATGTTGAACTTCGGCATCGCGATGTAGTCCTTGAACCGGCCGGGGACCGGGTTCCACCGCGCGTGGACGGTGCCGAGGGCGGCGTAGCAGTCGCGGACCGTGTCGACGAGGACGCGGATGCCCACCAGGTCGTAGATCTCCGCGAAGTCGCGTCCGCGGACGATCATCTTCTGGTAGACGCTGTAGTAGTGCTTGGGGCGGCCGGTGACGGTCGCCTTGATGCGGGCGGCGCGCAGGTCGGCCTGGACCTCGTCGGTCACCAGGGCGAGGTACTCGTCCCGCTTGGGGGCGCGTTCGGCCACGAGGCGGACGATCTCGTCGTACATCTTGGGGTAGAGGATCGCGAAGGCGAGGTCCTCCAGCTCCCACTTGATGGTGTTCATGCCCAGGCGGTGGGCGAGCGGGGCGTAGATCTCCAGGGTCTCGCGGGCCTTCTTCTCCTGCTTCTCCCGCTTGAGGTAGCGCATGGTGCGCATGTTGTGGAGGCGGTCCGCGAGCTTGATGACCAGGACGCGGGGGTCCTTCGCCATGGCGACGACCATCTTGCGGACGGTCTCGGCCTGGGCGGCCTCGCCGAACTTGACCTTGTCGAGCTTGGTGACCCCGTCGACGAGGAGGGCGACCTGGTCGCCGAAGTCGCGGCGGAGGTCCTCCAGGCCGTACTCGGTGTCCTCGACGGTGTCGTGGAGGAGGCCCGCCATCAGCGTCGCCGGGTCCATGCCCAGCTCGGCGAGGATGGTGGTGACGGCGAGGGGGTGCGTGATGTACGGGTCGCCGCTCTTGCGTTTCTGGCCTCGGTGCCAGCGCTCGGCGACCTGGTAGGCGTACTCGATCTGGCGGAGGGTGGCCGTGTCGATCTTCGGGTCGTTGCCGCGCACTATGCGCAGCAGCGGTTCCAGGACCGGGTTGTACGGGGAGGAGCGCTGTACGCCGAGGCGGGCGAGGCGGGCGCGGACGCGGCTGGAGGAGGCGGCGGCGCGGGCGGGGACGGGCGGGGCCGGTTTGGGCGGCGAAGCGGGGGCGGGGCCGACGTCGGGGGCCCTGCTCGGCGCGTCCTGCCCGGCCGGCGGCGTGGCGGAGGGGGCCGCGGCCTGGTCGGCCCGCTGGTCGGGGGTCGCGGCGGAGAGTGGCTGGACCTCGTCTGGCAAGGGCGCTCCTCGTGCGGGTCCGGATCCTCCGGTGAGGCCCGGACATCCCATGGTATCCACCTCGGGCGTCGCACTCGCCCCGGGCGGGGGCCGTCGGCGGGGAGCGGCGCCCGGTGCGTCCCGGCGCCCGTCCCGTGCGCTCCCGGCCTCCGCGGCCCCGCGGCGAGAGGGGCTCGGACCGGTGCCCGGACCCCCCGGAGGTCAGGCGGCGGCGGGAGAGACGACGGAAACCATCCCCGTGGTGATCCTGTTCGGGGTCTTCGCCGGATTCCTCTGACGGGGATGCCGTGGTCGGCGGCACCGTTCGGGACCGCATCGGAACCCCGTAGGGAGGGAAGGGCGTGTGCCCCCCGGAGCTCGGTCCCCGGGACGCGTGCGAGGGGCGCCCGGCGTGCGCCGGGCGCCCCTCGCACGCGGGCGGTTCCCTCACAACCGGAGGATCGCCTCCAGCGGGGCGCCCTTCAGTGCGGGCTCCAGGCGGGCGCGGCCGCCGAGGAAGCCCAGCTCCATGAGGACGGCCACACCGGCGACCTCGGCGCCCGCCCGGCGGACGAGCTCCAGCGACGCCTCGGCGGTGCCGCCGGTGGCGAGGACGTCATCGATGACCAGGATCCGGTCGCCCGGGGCCAGGTCCTCGGCGTGGACCTCGATCTCGGCCGCGCCGTACTCCAGCTCGTACGCCTGCCGCAGCGTGGCGCCGGGCAGTTTGCCGGCCTTGCGGATCGGGATGAAGCCGACCCCCGCGGAGACCGCGACGGGTGCGGCGAGGATGAACCCGCGCGCCTCCAGACCGACGATCTTCGTCGCGCCGGAGCGTGCGCACAGTTCGGTGAGGACACCGGTGAGCAGGCCGAACGCCTCCGGGTCCGCCAGCAGTGGTGTGATGTCCTTGAAGACCACACCGGGCTCGGGGTGGTCGGGGACGTCCCGGATGCGGCTGAGCAGCAGCTCGCGGACGGCACTCGACGTCATCACCGGTTCTCCGCGGAGCGGCTGCGGCGGCCGCGCGGGCCGACGACGCCGGCCGCGGCGGCGCCCTCCGGCGCCTCGGTGGGGGCGTCGCCGTGCGGACCGGAGCCGTCCTTCGACCCGACGGCGGCCCGCTTGGCGAGGACGCGCTTGCGCAGCGCCCTCATCTGCGGGTCGCGCTCCTTGAGGTCCGCGACGAGCGGCGTGGCGATGAAGATCGAGGAGTACGCACCGGCGGCGAGGCCGACGAAGAGCGACAGCGAGATGTCGTTGAGCATGCCCGCGCCGAGGAAGCCGCCGCCGATGAACAGCAGGCCGGCGACCGGCAGGAGCGCCACGACGGTGGTGTTGATCGAGCGGACCAGCGTGCCGTTGAGGCTGCGGTTGGCGATCTCGCTGTACGTGTAGCGGGTCTGCCTGGTGATGTCCTTCGAACTCTCCTTCAGGCCGTCGAAGACGACGACGGTGTCGTAGAGGGAGTAGCCGAGGATGGTGAGCAGACCGATCACGGTGCCCGGCGTGACCTCGAAGCCGACGAGCGCGTACACGCCGACGGTGATGGTGAGGTCGTGGACGAGGGCGATGAGCGCGGCGACCGCCATGCGCCACTCGAAGGCGATCGCCAGGTAGACGACGACGAGGATCATGAAGACGCCCAGGCCGGTCCACGCCTTGTTGGCGATCTGCTCGCCCCAGCTCGGGCCGACCAGCTCGGCGGTGATGTCCTTCACGGGCACGTCGATGCCCGCGGCGATGTCGTCCTTGAGGGAGTTGGCCGCCTTGGTGTCCAGGCCGGAGACCTGGATGCGCAGGCCACCGGTGCCGAGCTCCTGGACGATCGCGTCGTGCCCGGCGGCGTCCTCGGCGATCTCCTCCGCCTTGGACGCCGACACGGTGGTCTCGGGCGTCGTGTAGACGGCGCCGCCCTTGAACTCGATGCCCATGTTGAGGCCGCGCACGCCCAGGCCGACGATGGCGGTGATCGTGATCAGGATCGAGACGCCGTACCAGAGCATCCGCTTGGCGACGAAGTCGTAGCCGACCTCGCCGCGGTAGAGACGGGCGCCGAGATTTCCGAGTCGCGACATCTCACGCCTCCTTCGGTTCGGTCGGGACGGAGACGCGGCGGGTGCGGCGTAGGGGCGGCTGGGCGCCGAGCCGCTTCGGGTCCAGGCCGGACCACGGGTGCTGGTTGCCGAAGAACCTGCCGCGGGCCAGGAGCGTCATCAGCGGCTTGGTGAAGAAGAACACCACGACGACGTCGAGGAGCGTGGTGAGGCCCAGCGTGAACGCGAAGCCCTGCACCTTGCCGACGGTGACGACGAACAGCACGGCGGCGGCCAGGAACGACACGAAGTCGGAGACGAGGATCGTGCGGCGGGCGCGCGGCCAGCCGCGCTCGACGGCCGGGCGCAGGGAGCGGCCCTCGCGGATCTCGTCGCGGATGCGCTCGAAGTACACGATGAACGAGTCGGCGGTGATGCCGATCGCGACGATCGCGCCGCAGACGGCGGGCAGGTTCAGCGCGAAGCCGATGGCCGGGCCGAGGAGCGACATGATCGTGTACGTGAGGAGGGCGGAGACACCCAGCGACAGGATCGCGATGAGCGACAGGCCGCGGTAGTACACCACCAGGTAGACCACCACGAGGGCGAGGCCGATCGCACCGGCGATCAGGCCGGCACGCAGCTGCTCGCCGCCGAGGGCGGCGGTGACGGTGGTGACGGACTGCTCCTCGAAGGAGAGCGGCAGCGCACCGTAGGAGAGCATGTTGCCGAGGTCCTGCGCCGTCTTCTGGTTGAAGCTGCCGGTGATCTCCGCCTGTCCGCCCGGGATGGCCGAGCTCACCGACGGAGCGGAGACGACCTCGCCGTCGAGGACGATCGCGAACTGGTTCTGGGGCGAGGCCTGCGCGGCGAGCCGGCCGGTGATCTCGGCGAACTTCTTGGCGCCCTTGTCGTTGAACTCGAGCTGCACCTTCCAGATGCCGCGCTCGGGGTCGAGCGCGCCCCTGGCGTCGTCCACGTCCTTGCCGTCCACGTCGGCGGGGCCCAGCAGGTACTTCTCCCACACGCCGCCGTTCTGGCCGCAGGCCACGGTCGCCTCGGTGGGCTTGGCGCCCTTGACGGAGGCGCGCTGCTTGGGGTCGGCGCAGTCGAGCGCGGCGAACCTGGCCTGGAGGCCGACGTCCGCGGTCGGGTCGGTGCTCGGCGGGACCGCCGGGGCGGGCAGCCCGGAGCCGCTGGGGCTCGGCGCGGCGGACGGGCCGCCGGAGGCACCGGGGCTCGGGGCCTTCCTCAGCGCGTCGGTGAGGGCGCGGCCCTGCGTGGTGGGGCCCGCCGAGGGGGCGGTGACCTCGTCGCCCCGCGTGGCGGAGGCCGAGGGCTTCGGCGACGGGCCGGTGGAGGGGCTCGCGGAGGCGGAGGGCGCCGGCGCCGCGGGCTCGCTCACCGCGACGGACCTCACCGGGCGGAAGTACAGCTGGGCGGTCGTGCCCACCTGCTCGCGCGCCTGCTCCTCGTCGGTCCCCTTGGGGATGTTGACGATGATGTTCTCGGTGCCCTGTTTCTGGACCTCGGCCTCCTGGACGCCGAGACCGTTGACGCGGCGCTCGATGATGCCGATCGCCGTGTTCATGTTGGTCTCGTTGACGGCGTCTTCCTTGCCGGGCTCGGCCTTCGCCTTGAGCGTGATGGTCGTACCGCCCGCGAGGTCGATCCCGAGGCGCGGCGTGGTGTGACCGGACCAGAACATGCCCCCGGTGAGCGCGGCCATCGCGATCAGGATGAGTACCAGGGCGCGCCCCGGCCTCCCCTGGCCCCCCGACGGCCTTCTGCCCTTCTTCGGTGCTGCCACCTTGTCGTATCTCCCTGTCCAACCGCTCGGCGCCGGGTGTGCGCGGGGCGGCCACGAAGTGTGCGTGGGGACCTGCCCCCGCAGATGCAGATGTGACGCGGACCCGGGCCCCCGGACGCCGCGGGCGCCCGGAGGTCCCCGTGTGCGGCTACTTCGCGTCGGCCTCGCCGTCGCCCTCGCCGGCCTTGGGCGCGGCGTCGTCCGCGTCGGCCTTCTTGGTGAGGTCCGGCTTCGCGGTGTCCGCGGTGCCGTCCGCGGGCCCGGTGAGCGAGGAGGCGTCGTCCGGCACGGCCGGGGCGCCGCCGGGCGTCACGTCGGTGTCGGAGCCGGTGTCGCCGTGGACGATGCGGTTGTACTCGTCGTCCTCGAGGACGGCGCCGATCGCGTTCTTCGCGTAGACGGCGTGGACGCCCGGCGCGACCTCCAGGAGGACCGTGTCGTCGCTGACCTCCTTGACGGTGGCGTACATCCCCCCGATCGTCCGTACGCCGGTGCCCGGCTGCATCTGGTTGCGCATCTCCACGGCCTGCTGCTGCTTCTTCTTCGCGGAGCGGGTCAGCAGGAACATGGCCCCGATCAGCACAATGAAGGGGAGGAGGGTCACGATATCCACGGGACGGAATTCCTTCGCACGACCGCACTGGTGGGCGGCCTGATCTACGGGGGGTGGGCACGCCGCCCGAAGGGGCGGCATCGGCGGAGTCTAAGCGAGTCCGCATCGATGGAACAACGCCCAGCATCCCACCGCGGTTCCTGCCCCGGCGAGTCCCCGCGCCGTCACGTGTCGAAGAGACCCCCCTGTCCGGTCCCGGCGCCCGTGGCCTGCGGCGGTACGAGCCCGAGGTGGGACCAGGCGGCCGGTGTCGCGACGCGGCCCCTCGGCGTCCGGGCGAGCAGCCCCTCCCGTACGAGGAACGGTTCCGCGACCTCCTCGACGGTCTCCCGCTCCTCCCCCACCGCCACGGCGAGCGTCGACAGGCCGACCGGGCCGCCGCCGAACAGCTTCAGCAGGGCCTCCAGCACGGCGCGGTCGAGCCGGTCCAGGCCGCGGGCGTCGACCTCGTAGACGGCGAGGGCGGTCGCCGCGATCTCCCGCGTGATGATCCCGTCGGCCCTGACCTGGGCGTAGTCGCGGACGCGGCGCAGGAGCCGGTTGGCGATGCGGGGCGTGCCCCGGGAGCGGCCGGCGATCTCGGCGGCGCCCTCGGGGTCGATCTCCACGTCGAGCAGGCGGGCGGAGCGGTGGACGACGCGCTCCAGCTCGGCGGGGGCGTAGAACTCCATGTGCGCGGTGAAGCCGAAGCGGTCGCGCAGCGGCGGCGGCAGGAGTCCCGCCCGCGTGGTGGCACCGACCAGGGTGAACGGCGGCAGTTCGAGGGGGATCGCGGTGGCTCCGGGACCCTTGCCGACGATCACGTCGACCCGGAAGTCCTCCATGGCCATGTACAGCATCTCCTCGGCCGGCCGGGACATGCGGTGGATCTCGTCGAGGAAGAGGACCTCGCCCTCCTGGAGGGAGGAGAGGATCGCGGCGAGGTCGCCGGCGTGCTGGATGGCGGGGCCGGAGGTGATCCGGATGGGGGCGCCCATCTCCGCCGCGATGATCATGGAGAGCGTGGTCTTGCCGAGGCCGGGCGCACCGGAGAGCAGGACGTGGTCGGCGGTGGCCCCGCGGGCGCGGGCGGCCCTGAGGACGAGGTCGAGCTGCTCCCGGACCTTCTCCTGCCCGATGAACTCGTCCAGCTCCTTGGGGCGCAGCGCGGCCTCGACGGCCTGGTCGTCGCGGTCGGCGACGGCCCCCACCAGCCGCTCCGCGGCGGGGCCGACGGGCCGCCCGGGGGCGGTCGCGTCGGTCGTCTCGTCCCAGTTCACTGAACGTCTCCTCGCGGGGTGGGGGGCCGGGCCGGGTCAGCGGGCGCGGTTGAGGGTCTGCAGGGCCGCCTTCAGCAGCGGACCGATCGGCGGCTCGCCGCCGGCGGCCTCGGCCTGCGGGGCGACGGCGGTGACCGCGTCGTCGGCCTCGCGGGCGGCGTAGCCCAGTCCGACGAGCGCGGCGTGGAGCTGGTCGCGCCAGCCGGCCGCACCGGGGGCGGCGGGCCGGGCCGAACCGGCCGGGGCGCCGAGCCGGTCCTTCAGCTCCAGCAGGAGTTTCTGGGCCCCCTTCCGGCCGATGCCGGGGACGGCCGTGAGGGCCTTCTCGTCAGCGGACGCGACGGCCGTGCGCAGGGCGTCGGGGGTGTGGACGGCGAGCATCGCCTGGGCGAGGCGGGGGCCGACGCCGCTGGCGGTCTGGAGCAGTTCGAAGACCTGCCGCTCGTCGTCATCGGCGAAGCCGTACAGCGTGAGGGAGTCCTCGCGGACGACCAGTGACGTGTGCAGCCGGGCCCGCTGACCGACCCTCAGCGTGGAGAGGGTGGTCGGCGTGCACTGGACGGCCATGCCGACGCCGCCGATCTCGACGACGGCGGTGGCCGGGGCGAGGGAGGCGACCGGGCCGGTCACGAAGGCGATCATGGGGTTCGGCCTTTCGACGCGTGCTGTGCGGCGACCACCCGCTGGAGGCGGTTCTGGGCGGGGGCGCGCCAGATGTGACAGATGGCGAGGGCGAGGGCGTCGGCGGCGTCGGCGGGCCTGGGCGGGGCGGCGAGCCGGAGGAGACGGGTCACCATGGTTCCGACCTGCGCCTTGTCGGCGCGGCCGCTGCCGGTCACGGCGGCCTTGACCTCGCTGGGGGTGTGCAGGGCGACCGGGAGGCCGCGGCGGGACGCGCAGAGCACGGCGACCGCGCTGGCCTGGGCCGTGCCCATCACCGTGCGGACGTTGTGCTGGCTGAACACGCGCTCCACGGCGACCAGATCGGGGCGGTGCGCGTCGAGCCACTCCTCCATGCCGCGCTCGATGGCGACGAGCCGGTGGCCGATGTCGGCGTCGGCCGGTGTGCGGATGACGCCGACGCCGAGCATGGTCAGCGGACGTCCCGCGACCCCTTCGACGACGCCGATCCCGCACCGGGTCAGGCCCGGGTCCACACCGAGCACGCGCACGCGGCCTCCTTCGCTCCCTCCGGGCGGTACCCCCGGTTCCTGCAGGTTATCGGCCGGCACCGACAACGCGACGGGCCGACGGGGTGGTCCCGTCGGCCCGTCGCGTCGGGCGGTGTCGGCGCGGCTCAGGCGTCGACCTTCGCCATGACGTCGTCGGAGACGTCGAAGTTGGCGAAGACGTTCTGCACGTCGTCGCTGTCCTCCAGCGCGTCGATCAGCTTGAAGATCTTGCGGGCGCCCTCCTCGTCCAGCTCGACCTGCATGGTCGGGACGAAGCTGGCCTCCGCCGACTCGTAGTCGACGCCGGCCTCCTGGAGGGCGGTGCGGACCGCGACCAGGTCGGTGGCCTCGCTGATCACCTCGAAGGTCTCCCCGAGGTCGTTGACCTCCTCCGCCCCTGCGTCGAGGACCGCGCCGAGCACGTCGTCCTCGGTCAGGTCGCCCTTGGGGACGATCACGACGCCCTTGCGGTTGAAGAGGTACGACACGGAGCCCGGGTCGGCCATCGAGCCGCCGTTGCGGGTCATGGCGACGCGGACGTCGGAGGCGGCGCGGTTGCGGTTGTCGGTGAGGCACTCGACGAGCACCGCGACGCCGTTCGGGCCGTAGCCCTCGTACATGATCGTCTCGTAGTCGGCGCCGCCGGCCTCCTGGCCGGAGCCGCGCTTGACCGCGGAGTCGATGTTCTTGTTCGGGACCGACTGCTTCTTGGCCTTCTGGATGGCGTCGTAGAGCGTGGGGTTGCCGTCGGGGTCGCCGCCGCCCGTACGGGCCGCGACCTCGATGTTCTTGATCAGCTTCGCGAAGAGCTTGCCGCGCTTGGCGTCGATCACGGCCTTCTTGTGCTTCGTCGTAGCCCATTTAGAGTGGCCGGACATCTGCCTGTCTCCTTCGCGTAACCGAACTCAGAACGAACCCCAGGGATCCTACCGGGATCTCATCCGCCGACGGCGCGCACCATGTCGACGAAGAGGGCGTGCACGCGGTGGTCGCCGGTCAGTTCCGGGTGGAACGACGTGGCGAGCGCGTTGCCCTGCCGTACGGCGACGATGTGGCCGCCGTGCTCGGCGAGGACCTCGACGCGGGCGCCGACGGACTCGACCCACGGGGCGCGGATGAAGACGCCCTCCACGGGGCCGCCCTCGACGCCGGCGACGTCGACGCCCGCCTCGAAGGACTCGTTCTGCCGCCCGAAGGCGTTGCGGCGGACGATCATGTCGATGCCGCCCAGGGTCTCCTGGCCCGACCGGGGATCGAGGATCTTGTCGGCGAGCATGATGAGCCCGGCGCAGGTCCCGTAGACGGGCATGCCGGCCGCGACGCGTTCGCGCAGCGGCTCCATCATCCCGAACAGGTTCGCCAGCTTGGAGATGGTGGTGGACTCGCCGCCGGGGACGACCAGGCCGTCGACCTCGGCGAGTTCCCCGGGGCGCCGGACCGGCCTGGCCACGGCGTCCGCCGCGGCCAGGGCGGCCAGGTGCTCCCGTACGTCGCCCTGGAGGGCCAGGACGCCGACGACCGGGGTGGTGCGCAGCGAACTCATCGGGGTCTACCAGCCCCGGTTCGCGTAGCGCTCGGCCTCGGGCAGGGTGTCGCAGTTGATGCCGACCATGGCCTCGCCCAGGTTGCGGGAGGCGTCCGCGATGATCTTCGGGTCGTCGTAGAAGGTGGTGGCCTTCACGATGGCGGCGGCGCGCTTGGCCGGGTCGCCGGACTTGAAGATGCCGGAGCCGACGAAGACGCCCTCGGCGCCCAGCTGGCGCATCAGCGCGGCGTCGGCCGGGGTGGCGACGCCGCCGGCGGAGAACAGCACGACCGGCAGCTTGCCCAGTTCGGCGACCTCCTTGACCAGCTCGTACGGGGCGCGCAGCTCCTTGGCGGCGGCGTACAGCTCGTTGTTGTCGTAGCCGCGCAGCCGGGCGATCTCGTTCTTGATCTGGCGCAGGTGGCGGACGGCCTCGACGACGTTGCCGGTGCCGGCCTCGCCCTTGGAACGGATCATGGCCGCGCCCTCGGCGATGCGGCGCAGGGCCTCGCCCAGGTCGGTGGCGCCGCAGACGAACGGGGTGGTGAAGGCCCACTTGTCGGAGTGGTTGACCTCGTCGGCGGGGGTCAGGACCTCGGACTCGTCGATGTAGTCGACGCCGAGGGCCTGCAGCACCTGGGCCTCGACGAAGTGGCCGATGCGGGACTTGGCCATGACGGGGATCGAGACGGCGTCGATGATGCCCTCGATCATGTCCGGGTCGGACATCCGGGCCACTCCGCCGTCCTTGCGGATGTCGGCGGGGACGCGCTCCAGCGCCATGACGGCGACGGCGCCGGCGTCCTCGGCGATCTTCGCCTGCTCCGGCGTGACGACATCCATGATCACGCCGCCCTTGAGCTGCTCGGCCATGCCGCGCTTGACGCGCGCGGTGCCGGTCTCGGGGGCCTGCGGGGCGGTGGTGGGCGTGGTGGACACGTCGGACCTCACTCGGGGGAACGGGGCGGGCACGCGGGCCCGAGGACAACACGGGCGAGCAAACACGGTCGGGCCAGTCCACAGCAAGGGCCAATGGGGAGCTCGTGGACCGCTTCGGCATGGCCGGGTACCGGTCCTGCGCCGGCCTGCGGCCCCGTCAGGGTGCCACCCGCGCCCGGCACCGCCCGCGCGCCGCGCGGCCCCACACCGTGCGGCCCCCGCGCCGCGCGTTCCCCCGTGCGAGCCGTACCGCCCCGCTCAGGCCGGCCGGTCGGCCAGCGCGACCGGCGGTTCGTCGTCCATCTCGAACGCCATCGGGAACGGCGCGTGCCCCGCCAGCCGGAACCAGCGCACCTTCCGGTGCCGGCGCAGCGCCCGCGCCGCCCGGACGGCGTCGTTGTGGAACCGCCGCGCCATCGGCACCCTGCGCACGGCGGCGGCCAGCTCGCCGGCCGCCGCCTCCCCGCCGGGGGCCGCCCGTACGGCCTCCATCTGCTCCGGCTCGCCGAACACCGCGCGCAGCGCCTGGCTCAGCTCGCTCTCGGCGACCTCCCGGTGCTCCTCCTCGGCCTGCCGCGCGGCGTGCGCGGCCTGGTGGAGCACGATCGACGCCGCCGGGTCGAGGATCCCCGAGGTGGCCAGTTCCTGGGCGACCGACGCGCGCCGCAGCAGCTGCGCGTCGAGCGCGGCCCGGGCGGCGTCGATGCGGGCGTGCAGCCGGTCGAGCCTCCCCGCGGTCCAGCTCAGGTACAGGCCGATCGCGAGCAGGGCGGCGGCGGTCCAGATCAGCGTTTCGGTCACGGGCGGAAAGGCTACCGGGACGTCCTCCGCGGCCCGCCGCCCCGGGCGCGGGGCCCCTTCCCGGACCGGCCCGGCCGTACGCGGGGGGCGTACGGGGCCGTAGGGAGGGGCCCGGCACCGGCCGTGCCCGCGGGCGCCGCCTACCGGCCTCCCGGCGGGCCGCACGGGGCGCCCCGGTCCGGCCCGCACCGCCGGCGCGCCCCACCCGCCGCGGGCCCCCCTCAGTCGCGCGCCAGTCCCCACCGGGCCAGCAGGCCCGTCGTCCGCTCGTCCGCCGCGACCGACGCCGCGCCGTCCGCCACCGTCTCGTACACCGCCAGGATGTCCGCGCCGACCGTCGACCAGTCGAAGCGCCGCACGTGGGCACTGCCCCGCGCGCGCAGCCCGGCGCGCCGTTCCTCGTCCTCCAGCAGCCGGACCGCGGCGTCGGCGAGGGCGTCCGCGTCCTCGTTGGGGAACAGGGAGCCGGCCGATCCGTGGTCGAGGACCTGCGCGAACGCGTCGAGGTCGCTGGCGAGCACCGGGGCGCCCGCCGACAGCGCCTCGACGAGGATGATGCCGAAGCTCTCGCCGCCCGTGTTGGGCGCCACGTACACGTCCACGCTGCGCAGCAGCCGGGCCTTGTCCTCGTCGCTGACCATGCCGAGGAACTCCACCTGCCGCCGCGCCTCGGCCGGCAGCGACGCGACGGCCTCCTTCTCGTCGCCCCGCCCCGCGACCAGCAGCCGCGCCCCGGGCCGCGCCCGCAGGATCCTCGGCAGGGCCCGCATCAGCACCGGCAGCCCCTTGCGGGGCTCGTCGATGCGGCCGATGAACCCCAGCGTCCCGCCCTCGGCCGAGTCCCGCGCCCCCTGCGACCGCCAGGCGTCCTTCGGCTCGGCGCGCGCGAAGAACTCCACGTCGACGCCGTTGGGGATGACGACCGCGTCGCCGCCCAGGTGCTCCACCAGCGTCCGCCGCGCGTACTCGCTCACCGCGATGCGCGCGCTGATCTTCTCCAGCGCCGGCTGGAGGATCGGGTACGCCGCGATCATCGCCCGCGACCGGGGGTTCGACGTGTGGAACGTCGCCACGATCGGGCCCTGCGCGGCCCAGCACGCCAGCAGCCCCAGCGACGGGGACGCCGGCTCGTGGATGTGGATCACGTCGAACGTGCCCTCGTGCAGCCACCGCCGCACCCGCGCCGCCGACAGGAACCCGAAGTTCAGCCGGGCCACCGACCCGTTGTACGGCACGGGCACGGCCCGCCCCGCCGACACGACGTACGGCGGCAGGGGCGTCCCCTCGTCCGCGGGCGCCAGCACCGACACGTGGTGGCCGAGCCGGATCAGGTGCTCCGCCAGGTCGCGGATGTGGAACTGGACGCCGCCCGGCACGTCCCAGGAGTACGGGCAGACGATGCCGATCCTCACCTCGGTCCCTCCGCGTGCTCCAGGTCGGCGAGCCAGAGCCGCTGCAGCATGTGCCAGTCCTGCGGGTGGTCGGCGATCCCGGCGGCGAAGACGTCCGCCAGGGCCTGCGTCATCGAGGCCGTCTTCTCTGCCCGCCCGCCCCGCTCCGGCACGTCGACCGGCGGGTGCACCCGCCCGCGCATGACCGGGCCGTCGTACCAGAGCGTCGCCGACAGCAGCACCGCCCCGGTCCGCTGCGCGAGCAGCGCGGGCCCCGAGGGCATCCTCGCCCGCTCCCCGAAGAAGTCCACCTCCACCCCGGTGGCCGTCAGGTCGCGGTCGGCGACCAGGCACACCAGCCCGCCCGCGCGCAGCCGCCGCGCCAGCGCCCCGAAGGCGGCCCCGCCCGTGTGGGGCAGCACCTCCATGCCGAGGGACTCCCGGTACGCCACGAACCGGTCGTACAGCGACTCCGGCCTCAACCGCTCCGCGATCGTCGTGAACGGCAGCCCCATCGTCCGGGTCGCCCACGCCCCGGCCAGGTCCCAGTTGGCCAGGTGCGGCAGGGCGAGCACCACCCCCTCCCGGTGGCGAGGCCGTCCAGGAGGTGGTGCGCGTCCTTCATGTCGACGGTCCGCGCCACCCGGTCCGCGCTCCACGAGGGCAGCCGGAAGGACTCCATCCAGTAGCGCATGTACGACCGCATCCCGGCCCGCGACAGCTCGGCGAGCCGCTGGGGCGGGGCGTCCGGCACGACCCGCGCCAGATTCGCCTCCAGCCGCAGCACTCCCCGGCCGCGCCGCCTCCACGCCGCGTCCGCGATCCGCCGCCCGAGTCCCGCCGCGACCGGCTCCGGCAGCCCCTTCACCGTCGCCCAGCCCAACCCGTACAGGGCGTCCGCCAGACGCTCCCCCGCCGTGTTCACGACGTGCTCCCCCTCCTCGTGCGCGGACCCTCGCCCGCCTCCGCGTCGGCCTCCGCCGCCTCGCGCCGCACGGTCACCACCCGCTGTCCCAGGGTGACGGCGCTGCCCACGGCCACCAGCCACAGCGCCACCGGGAGCAGCACCCGCACGCCCGGCACGCCGAACGCGCCCAGCCCCGCCAGACCCGCCGCGACCAGCGACACGACCAGCCGCTCGGCCCGCTCCACCAGGCCGTTCACCGCGACGGGCAGCCCGATGGACTCGCCCCGCGCCTTGGTGTACGACACGACCTGGCCGCTCGCCAGGCAGAAGATCGACACCGCGCACAGCACCTCGTCGTCGCCGCCGCCCGCGTACCACAGCGCGAACCCTCCGAAGATCGCCCCGTCCGCGACCCGGTCGAGCGTCGAGTCCAGGAAGGCGCCCCAGCGACTGGACACCCCCCGCCTGGCGCGCCATGTTGCCGTCGACGAGGTCGGAGAAGACGAACAGCGTGATCACGACCGTGCCCCAGAAGAACTCCCCGCGCGGGAAGAAGACCAGCGCCCCCACCACGACGCCCGCGGTCCCGACGAGCGTCACCGCGTCGGGGCTCACCCCGCGTCGGAGCAGAAACGCGGCGAACGGTGTGAGGACACGCGTGAAGAAAGCACGCGCGTACTTGTTCAGCATGGCCTTCCCGAGGGGTCGGTGGTGCCCGGGCAGCCCCTTCGGCCACCGGCTGGCCCATCGTAGCCACGGGTGCCCCTTCCCCACCCCGGGCATCCTCGCCGTCACCGCTCCGACGTCGGCGGACGCCCGACGTGTGGACGCGCCCCGGGCGGAGTGGAAAGCTCGAAGAACGACCGCGGGCGCCGGCGGAGCCGTCCCGCCGGGGCCGGAGCCGGCCCCCGCACCGCTCCCCGCGCCCACCCCACCCCCACCTCACCGTCCACCGGCGATCGGGAGGAAGAACCATGGGCGACAAGGCGAACACCCACACCGGGGCCGCCGGCAGGGCGGCGACGGCCGACCGGCCCTCCTCCGTCAGGAACGTGGTGCTGGTCGGCCACAGCGGGTCCGGCAAGACCACCCTCGTCGAGGCCCTCGCCCTCACCGCGGGCGCCGTCAACCGGGCCGGGCGCGTGGAGGACGGCTCCACCCTCTCCGACCACGACGAGATCGAACACCGCCGGCAGCGGTCCGTGCAGCTCTCCCTCGTCCCCCTCGAATGGGCCGGCTGCAAGATCAACCTCCTGGACACCCCCGGCTACGCCGACTTCGTGGGCGAACTCCGCGCCGGCCTGCGCGCCGCCGACGCCGCCCTCTTCGTCGTGTCGGCCGCGCAGGAGGCCGACGCCGTCCCCGGCTCCACCCGCCTGCTCTGGGAGGAGTGCGCGGCCGTCGGCATACCCCGCGCCATCGTCGTCACCCACCTGGACACCGCCCGCACCGACTTCGACCGGCTCACCCGTGTCTGCGGCGAAGTCCTCGGCGACGACGACCCCGACGCGGTCCTCCCCCTCCACCTGCCCGTGCTCGGCCCCGGAACCCCCGACGGCCACGCCGCCGCCACCGGCCTCGTCGGCCTCCTCACCCGCGAGGTCTTCGACTACTCCTCCGGAGAGCGGAGGGAGAACCCCCGGACGACGCCCGGCTCCGCCTGATCGAGGACGCCCGCAACCGCCTCATCGAGGGCGTCATCGCGGAGAGCGAGGACGAGACCCTCATGGACCGCTACCTCGGCGGTGAGGACATCGACGTCAAGACCCTCGTCGAGGACCTGGAGAAGGCCGTCGCCCGCGGCACCTTCCACCCCGTGCTCGCCGCGGCCCCCGCCCCGCTCGGGGCCCGGCAGGGCCTCGGCACGGTCGAGCTCCTCGACCTGATCGTCCGCGGCTTCCCCACCCCCCTGGAACGCCCCGTCCCCGAGGTCACCACCCCGCGCGGGGAGCCCCGCCCCGCCCCGGCCTGCGACCCCGACGGCCCCCTCGCCGCCGAGGTCGTCAAGACCGCCTCCGACCCGTACCTCGGCAGGGTCTCCCTCGTCCGCGTCTTCTCGGGCACCCTGCGCCCCGACGAGACCGTCCACGTCTCCGGCCACGGCCTCACCGACCGCGGCCACGAGGACCACGACGTCGACGAACGCGTCGGGGCCCTGTTCACTCCCTTCGGCAGGCAGCAGCGCCAGGCGGGCCACTGCGTCGCCGGCGACCTCGTCTGCGTCGCCAGGCTCTCCCGCGCCGAGACCGGCGACACCCTCTCCGCCAGGGACGACCCCCTTCTGATGGCCCCCTGGGCCATGCCCGACCCGCTGCTCCCCTTCGCCGTCCGGGCCCGCAGCAAGGCCGACGAGGACAAGCTCTCCCAGGGGCTGGCCCGCCTCGCCGCCGAGGACCCCACCATGCGCCTGGAGCAGAACCGGGACACTCGCCAGGTCGTCCTGTGGTGCCTCGGCGAGGCCCACAGGGACGTCGCCCTCGAACGCCTCCGCACCCGGTACGGCGTACAGGTCGACGTGGTGCCCCACGAGGTCGCCCTGCGCGAGACCTTCGCCGCCCCCGCCACCGCCCGCGGCCGGCACGTCAAGCAGTCCGGCGGCCACGGCCAGTTCGCCGTCTGCGACATCCGGGTGGAGCCGCTGCCGCCCGGCTCCGGCGTCGAGTTCGCCGACGAGGTCGTCGGCGGATCCGTACCCCGCCAGTTCGTCCCGTCCGTCGAGAAGGGCGTCCGCGCCCAGGCCGCGCGCGGCGTCACCGCCGGGTACCCGCTCGTCGACGTCCGCGTCACCCTCGTCGACGGCAAGGCCCACTCCGTGGACTCCTCCGACGCCGCCTTCCAGACCGCCGGCGCCCTGGCGCTGCGCGAGGCCGCCGCCGAGGCCCCCCTCGACCTGCTGGAGCCCGTCGCCGAGGTGCGGGTCCTCGTCCCCGACGAGTACGTCGGCCCCGTCATGAGCGACCTCTCCGGCCGCCGGGGCCACGTCGTCGGCACCGAGCAGGCCGGCTCCGGGCAGGCCCTCGTCCGCGCCCACGTCCCCGAAATCGAGATCGACCGCTACGCCGTCGACCTCCGCTCCCTCACCCACGGCACCGGCCGCTTCAGCCGCGTCCGCGCACGGCACGAGCCCATGCCGCCGCATCTCGCGGAGAGGGTCCGCCGGGAGCGCGGCACCCGGCCCGCCCGCTGACACCGGCCGCCCCGGGCCCGTCCGCCGCCCCCTCGCGGCGGGCGGCCCCCAGCGCCCGCCCGTCGCCCTGACGCGCGCCCCCGGTCCCCGATAGGCTGTGGTGCCCAGCTCAGAAGGTGTGCATCGCGGCCGGGTTGGGAAGGGCCGCAGTGCGGGAAGAACTGCGGCTCACGCGTCGATGGGGGCGGAAGACACGATGGACAGTTTCGGTCCCGGGGCACAGGTCCCGCTCCAGGGCTCGACCGGGCAGACGGCGGCCATGAACGCCCTGGCTTCCGCCGCGTACCGCGACAGCCCGGTCGAGGACATCCTCAAAGCCAACAACGAGTGGTACGAATCCACCGTCAAGAAGGGGAAGTTCTCCCTCTTCGAGCCCAACCTCGGCGAGGCCTTCTCGCGCGCGGTCGTCGTCCGCATGCTCGGCGGCGGCCGCAAACCCGTCATCCAGTCCTTCGGCACCGAGCCCCGGCCGGTCGTCGAGCACTGCCTCTCCGCCAACCGCATCCGCAAGGAGCGCGACCTCCGCCTCACCCTCATCACCCTCCTGTGCGGCGTCGTGTTCCTCCCCGGACTGCTCCTCTGGCTGGTCGTCTTCCAGCTCCGCCGCACCCTGGCCGGCGCCGCCAACAAGCGTGCCGGCGCCGCCGGCACGGCGCTCCTCACCGGCTTCGGCATCCTCGCCGCCCTCGTCCTCGTCAAGCTGCCGTTCGACGGTCTCCTGTACCTCTACCTGCGGGCCATGGTCATCGCGCCGGTCATCGGCTGGTTCCTCGCCAAGCACGTCTGCGAGACCACCGCCAGGGACCTCCGCGCGCGCTGGGAGGCCCTCCTCAGCGGAGGCGGCGTCGCCGCCAAGATCCCCGAGGCCGTACCCCAGAGCCCCGGCGAGACCGCCGCGGAGGAACTCCGCCAGTCCCTCGAGAAGCTCACCGCCGAGCAGCGCTCCAACGTGGTCTTCTACGCCGGCCCGCGCGGGATACTGGGCATGGGCGCCCGGTGGGGCGGCTGGCACCTCGCCGAGGAGCTCAAGCCCCGCGACGGCAAGGAGATCCACGCCTTCCGCACCTGGGACGTCGTGCGCTCCATCCACGACCAGCTGAAGCTCCTGGAGCGCGGCTCGCTGAAGACCGGCTTCCCCTCCCCGTCCGTCAACCACTGGATCGTGGTCCCCGTCGGCGACGGCGCCAAGGAGGTCGCCCGCCCCGAGGGCGAGAACGTCGTCAAGTACCAGGTGAAGCCGCACGAGATCCAGCGCATCTGCAACGAGAACCAGTTCGGCAAGGGCAACCGCCACTACCTCGGGGTGCAGTTCGTCCTCTGGGACGGCCAGCTGGTGCTGACCATGCTGGTCACCGTCACGGCCCTGCTGCACACCCTGCGCATCGAGGTCTCCGGGCACGCCCTCGGCCCGGTCCACTCGCTCTTCACCACCAAGCCGGCCGGGAAGACCAAGGAGGTCTCCAAGGCCGTGCGGTTCTGGGAGACCCGCGAGATCAAGCTCCCCCTCGTGGAGACCAACGAGGTCGTCCGCCTCGCCGTCCGGGCGCCGTTGACCTGGTTCCCCCCCGTCCTCGACTACCTGGGCGGCAAGCTCGTCCTGCCCGAGCCGTTCGGCCTGCGCCACGCCTGGGCCCAGGCGCCGTGGAAGCACCGCTTCATGGCCGACGACGTCATCCGCGCGTCCACTCCCGTGATGCGCGCCGTGCACGCCGCGACCGTCAAGATGCTCGACGACCACGGTGTGGACACGACCTCGATCGCCGGCAGCAACTTCACCGCCGACCCGGCGCCGAAGAAGGCCGACGTGTACGACGCCTGACCGGCCGGTCGGAGGGCCGGTCGGCCGGGAGGCCGGCCGGCCCGTTCAGGCGGCCGGCCAGGCGTCGGCCAGCATGCGACGGGTGTCGGCGAGCAGTTGGGGCAGGACCTTGGTGTTCGCGACCACGGGCATGAAGTTGGTGTCCCCGCCCCACCTCGGCACGACGTGCTGGTGCAGGTGGGCGGCGATCCCGGCGCCGGCGGCGGCGCCCTGGTTCATGCCGATGTTGAACCCGTGCGCCCCGGAGGCCGTGCGCAGCGCGGTCATCGCCCGCTTGGTGAACACGGCCAGCTCGGCCGTCTCCGCCTCGTCGAGGTCGGTGTAGTCGGCGACGTGCCGGAACGGCACGACCATCAGGTGGCCGCCGTTGTACGGGTAGAGGTTGAGCACCGCGTAGACGCTCTCGCCCCGCGCGACGACCAGCCCGTCCTCGTCGGACTTCGCCGGGATCGAGCAGAAGGGGCAGCCGTCCCCGGCCCCCGAGCCGGTGGGCTTGTTCTCCCCCTGGATGTACGCCATCCGGTGGGGTGTCCACAGACGCTGGAACGCGTCCGGCGCCCCCACTCCGATCTGCTGCTCCGGCTCATTCGTCATGCGCCTCAGCATATGGCCAAGCCCGGTCGCGGATACGCCGAGGGGCGGCACCCGGAACCCGGGCGCCGCCCCCCGGCCGGCCCCGCGTGAGCGGGAACCGCGACGCCCTCGCGCGTCCGGTCACCGGCGTGAAGGAACCGTCCCCGCTCGCGCGGGGAGCGCGTCACACCTGTACGCGGCGCTCCACCACGTCGACGAGCTTCGCGATCGCCTCGTCACGCGGGACGCCGTTCTCCTGCGAGCCGTCGCGGTGGCGGAAGGAGACCGTGCCCGCGTTCATGTCGTCGTCACCGACGATGACCATGAACGGGACCTTCATCTTCTGGTGGTTGCGGATCTTCTTCTGCATGCGGTCCGAGGAGGCGTCCACCTCGACCCGCAGGCCCTTCCTCCTCGCCTCGGCGGCGAAGGCCTGGAGGTACTCGACGTGGGCGTCGCCGACCGGGATGCCGACCGCCTGGACCGGGGAGAGCCACGGGGGCATGGCGCCCGCGTAGTGCTCCAGGAGCACGGCGAAAAACCGCTCGATGGAGCCGAACAGCGCGCGGTGGATCATGACGGGGCGCTGCTTGGTGCCGTCGGCCGCGGTGTACTCGAGGTCGAAGCGCTCGGGCAGGTTGAAGTCCAGCTGCACGGTCGACATCTGCCAGGTGCGGCCGATGGCGTCCCGCGCCTGCACGGAGATCTTCGGTCCGTAGAAGGCCGCGCCGCCCGGGTCGGGGGTGAGCGGCAGGCCCTGCTTCTCGGCCACCTGCTGCAGGACCGCGGTGGCCTCCTCCCACACCTCGTCCGAACCGACGAACTTCTCCGGGTCCTTGGTGGACAGCTCCAGGTAGAAGTCGGTCAGGCCGTAGTCGCGGAGCAGGTTCAGGACGAAGGTGAGCGTCTTGTCGAGCTCCTCCGCCATCTGCTCCCTGGTGCAGTAGATGTGCGCGTCGTCCTGGGTGAAGCCCCGGGCGCGGGTCAGGCCGTGCACCACGCCCGACTTCTCGTACCGGTACACCGTCCCGAACTCGAACAGGCGCAGCGGCAGTTCGCGGTACGAGCGTCCGCGCGCGTCGAAGATCAGGTTGTGCATCGGGCAGTTCATGGGCTTGAGGTAGTAGTCCACGCCCTCGTCGAGCTGCATGGGCGGGTACATGCCGTCGGCGTACCAGTCGAGGTGCCCGGAGGTCTCGAAGAGCTTGCCCTTGGTCGCGTGCGGCGTGTAGACGAACTCGTACCCCTCCTCCTCGTGGCGGCGGCGCGAGTAGTCCTCCATGGCGCGGCGGATGACGCCGCCGCGCGGGTGGAAGACCGCGAGGCCGGACCCGATCTGCTCGGGGACGGAGAAGAGGTCCAGTTCGCTGCCGAGCTTGCGGTGGTCGCGCTTCTCGGCCTCGGCGAGGAAGTCCAGGTGCGCCTTCAGCTCCTCCTTGGACGGCCACGCGGTGCCGTAGATCCGCTGGAGCATCGGGTTCTTCTCGCTGCCGCGCCAGTAGGCGGCCGCGTTCCGCATCAGTTTGAAGGCCGGGATGGCGCGGGTCGACGGCAGGTGCGGGCCGCGGCAGAGGTCCTTCCAGCACAGCTCGCCGGTCTTGGCGTCGAGGTTGTCGTAGATGGTCAGCTCGGCGCCCCCCACCTCGACGTCCGCGCCGTCCTCGCTGGAGGCGGAGCCCTTGAGGCCGATCAGCTCCAGCTTGTACGGCTCGCCCGCGAGCTCCTCGCGGGCGGCCTCGTCGGTGACCACGCGGCGGGCGAAGCGCTGGCCGCGCTTCTGGATCTCCTGCATCTTCTTCTCAATGGCCTTGAGATCCTCGGGCGTGAACGGCCTGTCCACGTCGAAGTCGTAGTAGAAGCCGTCCCTGACCGGCGGGCCGATGCCGAGCTTGGCCTCCGGGAACAGCTCCTGGACGGCCTGGGCCATGACGTGCGCGGTGGAGTGGCGCAGGATGTCGAGGCCGTCCCGGGAGGTGATCTCGACGCCCTCGACGGTCTCGCCGTCCTTCAACTCGTACGCCAGGTCCTTCAGTTCGCCGTCCACGCGGGCCGCGACGACGGAGCGCTCCCCGGGGAAGAGGTCGGCGGCCGTAGTGCCCGTCGTCACCACGCGCTCTTCCCGCTCGGAATCGCGTTGGATGATCACACGGACGTCTGACACCGGTCTCTCCTGACTGAAGGGGTGGGTGCCCCGGGGAGGGGCGCGCAATCGCGTAGTACGGAATGGTACCGAGAGGCCGCGGCCCCTCGCGAAACGTATTGCGGGCGGTGGGGAGGCGGTTCGCGGCGCGGCTGCCGGAGGGGTGGGCAGTCGAACCGCACGCGGGGCGGGCGGCGCGGACGCGGAGCCTCCGGGCGTGGTTCGCGCGGAACGGCTCGGACGGGGCGGGGGATCCGGCCTGGCCCCCGCACCCGGAGCAGCCGGGGGCCGCCTGGGACGGCACCCGGGAACGCGCAAAGGCCGGTCCGCTGACGGACCGGCCTTTGCGGTGGGCGATACTGGGATCGAACCAGTGACCTCTTCGGTGTGAACGAAGCGCTCTCCCGCTGAGCTAATCGCCCGGGAACGCACTGAACCATACAGGTCCCGGCGGGCTCCGTTCAAACGGCTCGCAGGCGGGCGGTCGGGCCGCGGCGGCCGGTGCGCACCACCGGGGCGCGGTCGGCGCGGAGAAGGGGCCGGCGGCGCGGCGCGGGCGCGACCCGCGGGCGCGCGCCTCCTGCTCGTACGGGGTGCGGGTGCCGACCGGGACGCGGGTCCGGCGGTCCCGGCCCCCGGGTCTCCGGTGGGAGAGGCCTCCGGGACGCCGGCGGCGGGGTCGCGGCGCCGTCCGGCCGGGGCGCCGCGGAGGGCCCGTGCGCAGCGGGGAGGCGGGCGGCGGAGCCTTCGACGAGGCGGGCGCCACGGGTCCGGGACCCACCGGCGAGGGCGGCTCCCGGAGCGCCGCAGGACGGCGCCGGGAGGGGCGGCAGGGCCGGCGGCCGCGGAAGCCGCGGCGGTTCCGGTCCGCGGGAGACGTCCGCCGCGTACGGCGTTCGGCACGCCGAAGCCCCCGGAGAGGGTCTCCGGGGGCTTCGGCCAGGGTGGTGGGCGATACTGGGATCGAACCAGTGACCTCTTCGGTGTGAACGAAGCGCTCTCCCGCTGAGCTAATCGCCCGGGCGCACCGCAAACATTACCGCATGTCAGCGGGGGCCCTGACCGGGGTGAGGGGTCTTCGGGGTCACTGGTCGGCCTTCCACGGCACCACCAGGCCGAACTTCCATATGTACACGCCGATCAGCACGCCGGCGATGACCAGGCCGGCGACGGTGAGAGCCAGGTTGCGGCGCCGGACGCGGGGGTCCAGCGCGCGCTGGGCGGCCTCCGTGACCTTGCGCTTGGTCCAACGCAGGACGAGCTGGGCCCAGACGAACTCGGTCGCCCAGATGGCCATGCCGGCGAAGATCACGAACCAGCCGGGCCCGGGCAGCGGCAGCATGACCACGCCGACGGCGACGACGGCGAGGCCGATGAGGAAGACGCCGACCTGCCAGCTCAGGTGCAGGGGGCGCCGGGCTTTCACGAAGGCGGGGGCCCTTGAGCCGAGCGGTCGCTCGTCGTCGGTCCGCCGGGTCACGCCCCCCGCCGCGGGTGTCTCGGCCGCCGACCCGGCGACCCCGCCCCGCTCGTCACTCTCCGCGTTCATGGGGCCAAACTTACCCGACTATCGACAGACGCGGATTACCAGAATTGACCCATAACCGGCGGTTACTCGCTGCTGATGGAGGTACTCAATGTGCCCCAAAGCGGGCAGAGGGGTTTACAACGGAACCATAGGTGGGATGTCGATTTCGCCGACGTGCGAATCCCCGAGCGCACACTGAGCGAAAGGCCATGGCGCTTATGAACACCACGGTCAGCTGCGAGCTGCACCTGCGCCTCGTTGTGTCGAGCGAGTCCTCACTGCCTGTTCCGGCGGGCCTGCGGTATGACACGGCCGATCCGTATGCCGTGCACGCCACCTTCCACACCGGGGCCGAGGAGACGGTCGAGTGGGTCTTCGCCCGCGACCTTCTCGCCGAGGGGCTGCACCGGCCCACCGGCACCGGCGACGTCAGGGTCTGGCCGTCCCGCAGCCACGGACAGGGCGTCGTCTGCATCGCCCTCAGCTCCCCGGAGGGCGAAGCCCTGCTCGAGGCCCCGGCGCGGGCCCTGGAGTCGTTCCTCAAGCGGACCGACGCGGCGGTGCCGCCCGGCACCGAGCACCGCCACTTCGACCTCGACACGGAGCTCTCCCACATTCTCGCGGAGAGCTGAAGGGACACCGGAACCGCCCGGCGCCGTCCGACTCGGGGCGACGGCGTCGACGCACCCCTCCACCCCCTCGCGGGTGCCGCGCGGGGAGCGCCGAGGGGCGGACGGGTGCGCCGTCCTCGCGCGTCGTCGCGGGGGCGGCGCGTCGGTGTTGCCGACCGCGCCCGCCGGGCACCCCGGGGGCCCGCCCGCGAGCCGCTAGAGTCGACGGATCCGGCGGGCGCCCGCCCGCGGCAGGCCAGGGAGCGGAAGCGTGCTGATCCCCCACGACACCCGGATCGCCCTCGACACCGTCGTCGACCTGATGAACACCGCGCCGGAGGGGGGCCGCGGCGAGGCCCTCGGGGACGTGCCGTCGCTGTACGCCTTCGTGGAGGGCCACCGGGTGAGCGGGGTCGGCGAGCTGGGACCGCGGGACCTGCGGGCCGTCCAGGAGGTGCGGCGCCGGTTCACGGAGGTGTTCGCCGCGCCCGACGCACGGACGGCGGCCGGGCTGATCAACCAGCTGGTCGCCGCGGCGGGCACCACGCCGCAGCTGACCGACCACGACGGCTACGACTGGCACGTCCACTACTTCGCCCCCGGCGCCTCGGTCGCCGACCACCTCGCCGCGGACTGCGGCATGGCACTCGCGTTCCTCCTCGTGGCGGGCGAGCGCGAGCGGCTGCGCCGGTGCGGGGCCCCGGACTGCGGGCGGGCCTTCGTTGACCTGTCCCGCAACCGGTCGCGGCGCTACTGCGACAGCCGCACCTGCGGCAACCGGTTGCACGTGGCGGCGTACCGGGCGCGGCGCAGGGACGCGGCGTCCGGCTGACCGGCCGGCCCGTGCGGCCGGCGGCCCTCTCCCCGGGGTACGGGGAGGGAAGGAGCCGCACGGCCCGGGAGGGAAGGGTTCCGCTCACAGCAGGAAGAGGTCGTGCACCGACGCCATCAGGAGAAGGACGCCGATCACCGCCAGGAAGATCATGAGCGGTGGCTGGGAGAGCGCGAACAGGCAGCCGCGCGGTTCTTTGGTGGTGGCGGGGTTCTGCCCCCGCGAGGTATCGGGCATCTCGGGGCCGATGATGGCGCAGCCGACGCGGCGCCCTTCACCCGACGGACCCGGCAAAAAGGGCCAGTCCACCGCATACTTCGACCGATCGCCACCACTCGCCCCCCACCGCCACCCTCCGCGCCACCTCGCGCCGCCCCCGCGGCGGGGGCGGTCAGATCCCGTGCTTCTTGAGGATCGCCTCGATCTCGCCGAAGTCGTCGGCGGGCGCCCTCCCGTCCGTACGGCTCCTCCCCGCGGCCGGCGCGGGCCGCGCGGTTCCCACCGCCGGCGGGTCCGGCCGCTCGGCGCCCGGGATCCGGCGCCCCCGTCGCCGTTCGACCGCCCGCGCGCCCGCGAGCAGCAGCCACGCCGCGCCGAGCAGCCCGAACCCGGCCCACGCCACCGGGCTGAACGCCGTACCGGCCAGCCACTCGACGGCGCCGGTCAGCACCAGGCCGAGGGGGACCAGCGCGTAGGCGGCGACACGGGTCGCGGCGAGGAACCGCCTGCGGTACGCCGTGGCCGCCGCGGCGGCCAGTCCCGCCGCGGACACCGCGCAGCAGATCGTCTCGGCAAGCATCCGGTCCTCCAGCCCTGGACGTCACGTCCCCTCCATCCTGCATCGGCGCGGTGCCCGCCGGCCACGGGTCCGGGCGGCGTGGCGGCCCCCGGGACGTCTCCGGCGCGTCCTCCCCCGGTCCCGGCCGGCGCCCGGGGCCGTCCCGCCCGGGGCGGTACGGCCCCGGGCTGGGAGACTGGGTGCCATGAACGACTCCACCACCGACCGCACCGCCCGGCCCGTCGTCCTGGACGTCTGGTGCGAACTGCAGTGCCCCGACTGCCGGACCGCGCTGGAGGACCTGCGGTTCCTGCGGGCCCGCTACGGCGACCGGCTGGAGGTGCGGCTGCGCCACTTCCCGCTGGAGAAGCACAAGTACGCCTACGCCGCCGCCCAGGCCGTCGAAGAGGCCCTGGCGCAGGGCGGGGGTTGGCCGTACGTGGAGGAGGTGCTCGGCCGCGTGGAGGAGCTGGACGCGAGGGGCGAGGCGTTCCTGCTGGAGGTCGCGCGCGGTCTCGGCCTGGACGACGAGGAGTTCGACACGGCGCTGGTGGACGGGCGGCACCTGCTGGCGGTCGACGCCGACCGGGCCGAGGGCGAGGCCATCGGCGTCACCGGCACTCCCACGTACGTGATCGGCGGCGAGCGCCTGGACGGCGGCGCCGGCCAGGGGGACCTGCGCGCCCGTGTCGAGGAGATCGCCGACCGCCTGCTGGCCGGGCGCTGACCCGCCGGGGCCGGCCAGCGCGTCGCGGCCCGGCCGCGGTCCCGGTCAGCACAGGGTCTTCTCGTGGTCCGTGGACAGCAGCCGGTAGCCGAGCGACGCGTACAGCGCACGGGCCGCGGTGTTGTCCGGGTCCACCCGCAGGGCGAGGCGGTCGCCGCCCGCGGCGCGCACGAGGTCCTCGGCGAAGCGCATCAGCGCCCGGCCGTGGCCCTTGCGGCGCTCCCCCTCGGCGACGGCCACCTCCCACACGTACGGCACCCGCTCCCCCGTCGGCAGGTCGCGCGAGCCGGTCCACAGGTGGCCGACCCGCACGCCGTCCCGCACGGCGGCGTGGAGCCGGGCGCCCCCGGCGGCCGGGCCCTCGGGGAGCAGTTCGGCGCGGCCCGGGTCGGCGGCGAGCCACCGGTCGGACTCCGCTTCCGTCATGGGGCGGACCTCCAGTCCGGCCGGGGGCGGGGGCCGGGGTCGGCGGAGCCGAGGTCCTTTGCCAGGATGTGGCCGGTCCGGGTGTATCCGAGGGCCGCGGCGAGGCGCAGGGCTGCGGGAGCGGCGGCGGGCACGGAGATCCGCACCCGGCCGCAGCGCCAGCCCCGCAGCACCTCCTCGGCGGCGAGCGCGGCGACGGCCCCCCGGCCGCGGCCGCGGTCCGCCTCGTCGACGTACAGGTCCGCGATCGTGCCGAGGGGGCGGCCGGGCGCGCGGAGCGTGCCGATCCGGACGCCGCCCACGGGGCGGCCGTCGACGCGCACCTCGTAGGAGCGCGACAGGGTGTCGTCGTCGGCCCGCCGGAGCGGCCCGGAGGGGCGCAGGGTGGTGGTCACGACCGGTCCCTACCCGCTCCGTGCCCGGGGCCACCACCGGATCACAGCAGGGCGGCCCGCTCCGCGAAGACGCGCATCGCCCCGGCGGTGACCGGGCCGGGCGCGGGCGCCAGCTCGCGGTCGTCGACGCGGTGGACGGCCTGGACGTCGCGGAGCGTGGAGGTCAGGAAGACCTCGTCGGCGGTGTGCAGCACCTCCGCGGGGAGGTCCGTCTCCCGGACACCGGCCCACTCGACGACCAGGTGGCGGGTGATGCCCGCCAGGCACCCCGAGGCGAGCGGCGGGGTGTGGATCCGGCCGTCGAGGACGACGAAGACGTTGGAGCCGGTGCCCTCGCAGAGCTGCCCGACGGTGTTGGCGAACAGCGCCTCGGAGGCGCCCCGCCGGTGGGCGTGGGCCAGGGCGACGACGTTCTCCGCGTACGAGGTGGTCTTGAGGCCGGTGAGGGCGCCGCGCTCGTTGCGGGTCCAGGGGACGGTGACGACCGCCGTGGTGTCCGGGCGGTGCGCGACCTCGCCGAGGGCCACGACGAGGCTCGGGCCGGCGTCGCCGCGGTCGGAGCCGAGCGGGGACGGCCCGCCGGTGTACGTGACGCGGAGCCGGCCGAGTTCCACCGGGTTGGCCCCGACGACGGCGGCGCAGGCGCGGCGCACCTCGTCCAGGTCCGGGTCGGGCAGGCCGAGGCCGCGCGCGGAGCGGACGAGCCGGTCGAGGTGGAGGTCGAGCGCGAAGGGCCGGCCGCGGACCGTCTTGAGCGTCTCGAAGACGCCGTCGCCCACGGTCAGGCCGTGGTCCAGGACGGAGATCGTCGCGGCGTCCGCGTCCCGCAGTTCGCCGTTGACCCACAGCTTCATCGTCGTACGGTCCTTCCGCTCGCCTCGTAGGTGCCCGACGCTACCGCGAGGAGCCGCGCAGCCTTCAGTTCGGTTTCCCGCCACTCCCGCTCGGGGTCGGAGCCCCAGGTGACGCCCGCGCCGGTGCCGAACCGCAGGACGCCCCGGCCCTCGCGGCGGTCGATCCAGAAGGTGCGGATGCCCACGGCCAGCTCGCCGGTGCCGCGGTCCGCGTCGACCCAGCCGACGCCGCCGCAGTACGGGCCGCGGGGCGCCGTCTCCAGGGCCCCGATGATCCGCAGGGCGCTGGACTTGGGCGCGCCGGTGACGGAGCCGGGAGGGAAGGTCGCGTCCAGGAGGCCCGGCCAGCCCTCGCCGGGGGCGAGCTCGCCGCGGACGGTGGAGACGAGGTGGACGAGCCCGGGGTGGGGCTCGACGGTGCAGAGCGCCGGGACGGTGACGGTGCCGGTGGCGCAGACGCGGCCGAGGTCGTTGCGGACCAGGTCGACGATCATCACGTTCTCGGCGTGGTCCTTCTCCAACAGGTCCTCCGCGGTCCTGCCGGTGCCCTTGATGGGGCCGGACTCGACGGTGCGGCCGTCGCGGCGCAGGTACAGCTCGGGGGAGGCGGTGGCTATCTCCACGCCGTGCGCGGGCAGGCGAATCGTTCCTGCATAAGGAGCCGGATTGCCGCGGGCCAGGAGCGCGGTGAGGGCGTCCACGTCGGCGGCACCGGCCGGGAGGGGCGCGGAGAGGACGCGGCAGAGGTTCGCCTGGTAGACCTCGCCGTCCGCGATGTGCCCGCGGATGCGGCGCACCCCCGCGGTGTACGCCTCCCGGTCGAGCGACGACGTCCAGTCGCCGACGGCGGGTCCGCGCCAGCGCCCCGGCACGGGGGCGGGCACCGGATCGGGACGGACGTCACCGAAGCGGGCACAGGTCAGACGGCCCTCGAAGTCGGCGGCGACGGCCCAGAAGCCGGAGGACTCCAAAGCCTCCGGATCGCTGGTGACGTCCCGCAGATCGGTGGCGAGGAGGCCGCCGAAGCGGGCCAGGGGAGCGAGGTCGTGCACGGATGCGAGTCTAGGACGGGGTGTGCGCCGGGGCCGTCCGGGTGGCATGACCCCAGGTCGGCGCGGGGCGGCCGGGGGTCCGGGAGCGGAGTGCGGCGGACGGCGGGGCAGCACGCTGCGGGAACGGGTTTTTGTACTGGCCCGGGAATCCGCTAGAGTTCAACACGTCGCCGGGTCGCGCAGGTGAACCGGAAACGACAAGCGGACGTGGCTCAGTTGGTAGAGCATCACCTTGCCAAGGTGAGGGTCGCGAGTTCGAATCTCGTCGTCCGCTCGAAAAAAGGGGGGGTCTCTCCGACCCCCCACACTCCGGGTGGAGTGGCCGAGAGGCGAGGCAACGGCCTGCAAAGCCGTGTACACGGGTTCAAATCCCGTCTCCACCTCCAAGGACGATTAGCTCAGCGGGAGAGCGCTTCCCTGACACGGAAGAGGTCACTGGTTCAATCCCAGTATCGTCCACCGAAACCGCTGGTAGCAGCGGCTTCCCGCGCGATTAGCTCAGCGGGAGAGCGCTTCCCTGACACGGAAGAGGTCACTGGTTCAATCCCAGTATCGCGCACGCTGTGTCCACGGGTCCGGACGTTCCGTCGCGGCCCCGTGACCCTGAGGACGATTAGCTCAGCGGGAGAGCGCTTCCCTGACACGGAAGAGGTCACTGGTTCAATCCCAGTATCGTCCACCGACAGGAGCCCCCGTCCGCCCACCGCGGACGGGGGCTCCTCCGTCCGTACGCGCGGCGGTGCGGGCACGCAAGAAGCGGCGGCCGACCGGCTCCCCAGCCGGCCGGCCGCCGCTGCCGTCCGCCACTCCCCCGTCCCCACGGGGTCGGCCGGATGCCCTGGCCCGGGCCGCTCTCCCGGGCCCGGGGCGCCCGCTCAGCGCCCCAGCATCACGCCCACGGACGACGCCTGTGTCACCACCGCTTCCCAGCCGCCGAACACGACGGCCAGGAGCGCGGCCAGGGGAAGGACCATCGCCGTCGCCACCAGAGGATGGCGACGGCCCGCCGGACGGCCGCCGAACGAGGCGGGGGCCGCCTTCCGCCCCTGCGCGCGGACCGCCGTCCTCGGTGCCGTCTCCGCCATGGCTCCCCTCCCGTTTCCGTCCGCGTCGGCGGGTGTCGGATGCTCGGGGGCCGAGCGCCGCACCCGCCGCTCGGCCCCAACCCTAGGGAAGCGGGCGGCGCCGGACGTCATGCCCGCGTACCGATCGGCGGGCCTCCTGCAGGATGAGATCCGTCCGGCGGCGTACTCCCCTGGTCGGAGACGGGCGCTCCGCCGTACGGGTCCTCCCGGAGGGAACGTCCCGGAGCCGACGGGGCCGGGGCCGCCGGGTGACATCACTCACGTGCCCGTTCCCGCGTCCGTACGGGTACGCGCCCCTCCCTGCGCGGTCCCGGCCGGCGGGCCGGGCCGTCCCCCGGCCGGGCGGGCCGTCCCCCGGTGCCAACCCCCCTGTCCGTAAAGGATCTTGGCTGGTTCCGGGGTCGGCGGTCACGTCCCCGGAGGGCCCGGAGGAGGGCCGGGTCCCGGCGCGCGGCCGGGAATCGATCACGCTGCGAGGGCGCGGCCTATGAGCGCGCCCGGTCCCGGGTACGTAAGCTGGGCGACGTCAGAAGGACCGCGACGGCGGGGTGGGGAGCTTCCCACGGCAGGCAGGGGACGGACATGGCGATGATGCGGCTCCGGCGCGAGGACCCGCGTGTCGTCGGCTCGTTCAGGCTGCACCGGCGGCTCGGCGCGGGCGGGATGGGGGTCGTCTACCTCGGTTCCGACCGGCGCGGCCAGCGGGTGGCGCTGAAGGTGATCCGGCCCGACCTCGCCGAGGACCAGGAGTTCCGGTCGCGCTTCGCGCGCGAGGTGTCCGCCGCGCGGCGGATCCGCGGCGGCTGCACGGCCCGGCTGGTGGCGGCCGACCTGGAGGCCGAGCGCCCCTGGTTCGCCACGCAGTACGTGCCGGGGCCCTCACTCCACGACAGGGTCGCCGAGGAGGGGCCGCTGCCCGCGTCCGACGTGGCCTCGATCGGCGCCGCGCTGTCGGAGGGCCTGGTCGCCGTCCACGAGGCGGGCGTCGTGCACCGGGACCTGAAGCCGTCGAACATCCTGCTGTCCCCGAAGGGGCCGCGGATCATCGACTTCGGCATCGCCTGGGCGACCGGCGCGTCCACTCTCACCCACGTCGGCACGGCGGTGGGTTCTCCGGGTTTCCTCGCGCCCGAGCAGGTGCGCGGCGCGGCCGTCACACCGGCGACGGACGTCTTCGCGCTCGGCGCGACCCTGGCGTACGCGGCGATGGGCGACTCGCCGTTCGGGCACGGCAGCTCCGAGGTGATGCTGTACCGCGTCGTCCACGAGGAGCCCCAGTTGCAGGGCGTCCCCGACGCCCTGGCCCCGCTGGTGCGCGCGTGCCTCGCCAAGGAGCCGGAGGAGCGTCCGAGCACGCTGCAGCTGTCGCTGAGGCTGAAGGAGATCGCCGCGCGGGAGGCTCAGGGGCTGGGCATGGCGGCCGTGCCCGCGGAGGCGCGGGCGGCCGTGCCCCGCCCCGAACGGGCGGAGCGCGCCGACCGGGGCACGGGCGGCCGGCGGCCGGGCCATCCGCCCCCGCGGCCCACGGAGCGCTACACCGAGCGGACCGCGCGGGGACGGACCCAGCGCACCCCGGCGCCGCGGTCCCGGAGCCCGCAGCCGGCGCCCTCCAGGACGGGCGGGCCGAGGGTCCGGCAGCACTCCTCGCAGTCGGGTGTCCGGACCGGGCCGCGCACGGGACAGCGCCGGACCGGGACGGGCCCGGGGACCTCGTCGGGCCTGCTGCGGCCCGCCAACCCGCGACTGCTGCGCCAGCGGCTGTTCGTGTTCGTCGTGGTGACGCTGGTCGTGCTGCTCGGCATCGCCGGGGCGCAGGCCCTTCAGGGCTGAGGGCGCCCCGCCGTCACGGCGTAGAAGGCGACGGCCGCCGCGGCGCCCACGTTCAGCGAGTCGACGCCGTGCGCCATCGGGATGCGCACCCGCTCGTCGGCCGCGCGCAGCGCCCGCGCCGACAGCCCGTCGCCCTCGGCACCCAGCATCAGCGCCACCCGCTCCAGACGGTGCGGGGCCGCCTCGTCGAGGGTGGCGGCCTCCTCACCGGGCGTCAGCGCCAGCAGCCGGAAGCCGGCCTCCCGCACGGCCGAGAGGTCGTGCGGCCAGGCGTCGAGGCGGGCGTACGGGACGGAGAAGACCGCGCCCATCGACACCTTCACCGAACGCCGGTAGAGCGGGTCCGCGCAGTCCGGGGAGAGCAGGACCGCGTCCATCCCGAGGGCCGCGGCGCTGCGGAAGACGGCACCGACGTTGGTGTGGTCGTTGACGGACTCCATGACGGCCACGCGGCGGGCCGCCGCGAGCAGGTCCCGGGCCGCGGGCAGCGGCTCGCGGCGCATGGAGGCCAGCGCGCCGCGGTGGACGTGGTAGCCGGTGACCCGTTCGGCGAGGTCCGGGTCCACCACGTACACCGGGGCCTCGGCCCCGTCGATGACGTCCCGCATCGCGTCGACCCACTTCGCCGAGAGCAGCATCGACCGCATCCCGTACCCGGCGGCCAGGGCACGGCGGATGACCTTCTCGCCCTCGGCGATGAACAGGCCCTCCCGCGGTTCGCGGCGGCGCCGCAGTTCCACGTCGGTGAGGTCCGTGTAGTCGTGCAGGCGCGGGTCGCCTGAGTCGTCGACGGTGAGGAGTTCTGCCACGGGAGCTGCCGCCTTGTCGGAGGTGCGGATGGGGGGTCAGCGCCGGTGCCCGTCCGGGGCTTCGCGGACCACGTCGCCGATCACGATGACGGCGGGTGGGCGGACGCCCTCGGCCCGTACCGTCTCGGCGACCGTGGCCAGGGTGGCGTCCACGCGGCGCTGCGCCGCGGTGGTGCCCTCCTGGACCAGGGCGAGGGGCGTGGCCGGGTCCTTGCCGTGGGCGACCAGCGCCTCCGCGATCCTGCCGATCTTGTCGACTCCCATGAGGACCACGAGCGTGCCGCGCAGCCTCGCCAGGGAGGCCCAGTCGACGAGGGAGCGCGGGTCGTCGGGGGCGACGTGGCCGCTGACCACGGTGAACTCGTGGGCGACCCCGCGGTGGGTGACGGGGATGCCGGCGGCGCCCGGGACGGAGATCGAGCTGGAGATGCCGGGGACGACCGTGCAGGGGATGCCCGCCTCGGCCAGCGCCTGCGCCTCCTCCATGCCGCGGCCGAAGACGAACGGGTCGCCGCCCTTGAGCCGGACCACGGACCTGCCGCGCCTGGCGTGCTCGATCAGCGCGTCGTTGATGGCCTCCTGGGCCATGAACCGGCCGTACGGGATCTTCGCCGCGTCGATCACCTCGACGTGCGGGGGCAGTTCGTCGAGCAGGTCGCGCGGGCCCAGCCGGTCGGCGATCACCACGTCCGCCTCGGCGAGGAGCCGGCGGCCGCGCACGGTGATGAGGTCCGGGTCGCCGGGTCCGCCGCCGACGAGGGCGACGAACGGGGCGCGGTCGCGGTGCTGGGGCGCGATGAGGGTGCCGTCGCGCAGGCCCTCGACGATCGCGTCGCGCACGGCCGTCGAGCGGCGCGGGTCGTTGCCGGTGAGGACGGCGACGGTGACGCCCTCGATCCTGCCGGTCGCCGGGGTCCAGGCGGTGGCGGCCTCGGCGTCGTCGGAGCGCACGCACCAGGTCCTGGTCCGCTCGGCCTCGGCGGACGCGCGGGCGTTGGCGTCCGGGTCGGTGGTCGCGATGAGTGCGTACCAGGTGTCGGCGAGGTCGCCCTCCTCGTACCGGCGGCGCTCCCAGCGGATCTCGCCGGCGTCGGCCATGGCCTCCACGGACGCCGTGGCGGACGGGGAGACGAGGGTGACGTCGGCGCCCGCGGCGACGAGCGCCGGGAGCCGGCGCTGGGCCACCTGGCCGCCGCCGAGGACGACGACGCGGCGCCCGGAGAGGCGGAGTCCTACGGGGTAGGCGGGTTGCTCGGCGTTCTCGACCATGGCGGTGTGGTCTCCTCGGCGGATGGTACGGGGTGCGGGGTGCGGGGCCACCGCGGCGGTGAAGTGGCTGGTGGGGCGGGGTGCGCGCTGACGACCACGATACGGGGCGGGGCTCGGGGGATCGGAGCCGGGCGCATGACGGCCGTCGCCCGCGGCCGGTCCGCCGGGGTGGCGGGCCGGCCGCGGGGCGCGCACGGACGCGCGGTGCTACTTCTCGGTGACGCCCGCCGCGTCGAACGTCGCCACCTCGTGCATGGCGCGGGCCGCGCTCTGGACCAGCGGCAGGGCCAGCAGGGCGCCGGTGCCCTCGCCGAGGCGGAGGTCCAGTTCGACGAGCGGGCGCAGGCCCAGCCTGCCGAGCGCCGCCGTGTGGCCGGGCTCGGCGCTGCGGTGGCCGGCGATGCACGCGGCGACCGACTCGGGTGCGACGGCGCGGGCCACGAGGGCGGCCGCGCCCGCGCTGACGCCGTCGAGGACGACGGGCGTACGGAGCGACGCCCCGCCCAGGATGAAGCCGACCATCGCGGCGTGCTCCAGGCCGCCGACCGCGCCGAGCACACCGATCGGGTCGGCCGGGTCCGGCCGGTGGAGGGCGAGGGCACGCCGGACGACGTCGACCTTCCGGGCGTACGTCTCGTCGTTGACGCCCGTGCCCCGGCCGGTGACCTCGGCCGGGTCGGCGCCCGTGTAGACGGAGATCAGCGCGGCCGACGCGGTGGTGTTGGCGATGCCCATCTCACCGGTGAGGATCGCCTTGTTCCCGGCGGTGACGAGGTCGCGGGCGGTCTCGATGCCGACCCCGACGGCGGCGAGGACCTCGTCGCGGGTGAGGGCGGGGCCGACGGTGAAGTCGGCCGTGCCGGCGCGGACCTTGCGGGGCAGCAGGCCCGGGGTGGCGGGGAGGTCGGCGGCGACGCCGACGTCCACGACGCAGACCTCGGCGCCGACCTGGTTGGCGAAGGCGTTGCAGACGGCGCCGCCGCCGAGGAAGTTGGCGACCATCTGGGCCGTCACCTCCTGCGGCCAGGCCGTGACGCCCTGGGCGTGCACCCCGTGGTCCCCGGCGAAGACCGCCACGGCGGCGGGCTCCGGGATGGGCGGCGGGCAGGTGCGGGACAGGCCGCACAGCTGCGCGGAGATGATCTCCAGCATGCCGAGCGCGCCGGCCGGCTTCGTCATGCGCTTCTGCCGCTCCCACGCCTCGCCGAGCGCCTTGGCGTCCAGCGGGCGGATGCCCGCGACGGTCTCCTGGAGGAGGTCGTGCGGCTCCTCGCCGGGCAGGACGCGGCGGCCGTACGTCTCCTCGTGGACGACCCAGGACAGGGGACGCCGCTTCGACCAGCCGGCCTGCATCAGCTCCGGTTCCTCGGGGAACTCGTCGACGTAGCCGACGCACAGGTAGGCGACGACTTCGAGGTGGTCGGGCAGACCGAGGACCCGGACCATCTCGCGCTCGTCGAAGAAGCTGACCCAGCCGACGCCGAGGCCCTCGGCACGGGCGGCGAGCCACAGGTTCTCCACCGCGAGCGCCGAGGAGTACGGGGCCATCTGCGGTTGCGTGTGGCGGCCGAGGGTGTGGCGGCCGCCGCGGGTCGGGTCGGCGGTGACGACGATGTTCACCGGGGTGTCGAGGATGGCCTCGATCTTCAGTTCCTTGAACTGCTTCGCCCGGCCCTTCGGCAGCGACCTGGCGTACGCCTCGCGCTGGCGCTGGGCGAGTTCGTGCATCGTGCGGCGCGTCTCGGCGGAACGGATGACGACGAAGTCCCACGGCTGGGAGTGCCCCACGGAGGGCGCCGTGTGGGCGGCCTCCAGGACGCGCAGCAGGACCTCGTGCGGGACGGGGTCGCTGCGGAACCCGTTGCGGACGTCCCTCCGCTCCCGCATGACCCGCAGGATCGCCTCCCGCTCCTCGTCGGCGTAGCCCGGGGCGGGCGGGGCCGCGGGAACGGCCTCCGCGTCGGCGGGGGCGGCGTCGACGGCCGCGGGGGCGGCGGCCACCGCCGCGGCGTCGGCGGCCGCGGAGGCGGCGTCGGCGGCTTTCGGGGCTTCCGCGGGGGCGGCGTCGGCGGACGCGGAGACGACGTTGACGGCCGAGGGGACGGCGTCGGCGGCTTTCGGGGCTTCCGCGGCGGCCCGTCCCTCCGGGGCGGTGTCGTCCGGGGTGATCGGGGCGTCCGAGGCGGTCGGGTCATCCGGGCCGATCGAGGCGTCCGAGGCGGTCGGGTCATCCGGGCCGATCGAGGCGTCCGAGGCGGTCGGGACGTCCGGGGCGGTGCCGTCCGGGGCGGCGGGGGCTCCGCCGACCGGTGCCGCGTCGGCGGGGACATCCCCTTCGGGGGCGTCGTCGGCGGGGATCACCGCCTCGGCGGGGGCTTCCGCGGCCGGGTCCCGGGCGGGCGCCGTGCCGCCGGGGACGTCCTCGGCGGGCGTGCCGCTCTCGACGCCCGCGCCGGGCGCGGCCCCGACCGGTACCTCCTCGGCTGCCGCGACCGGCGCGGGCGCCGCCTCGGCCGCGGGCGGCTGTGCGGGCGTGCCGGCGGAAGCCTCGGCGGGCGGCTGTCCGGACGTACCGGCGGGCGGCTCACCGGTCGCGGATCCGGCGGTCGCCTCCCCGTCGGACGGGACGGCCGCGGCGACCGGTCCTGCGGGCGCGTCCTCGGGCGTGCCGCCGTCCTCCGGAGTCCGGGCGGGCACGTCGGCGGCGGGTGCCCCGTCCCGCCGGGCCGCCGCTTCGGGCGCGGCGCCGCCGACGGGTACCGCGTCGGCCGCCGGGACCGTGCGCGCCTCCCCGGCGGGCGGTTCCCCGGCCCCGGGCGCAACCGGTGCGTGCTCCTCCTCGCCGGAAGGGGCCGGCACCGGCTCGGCGGGCACCTGAGCGGCCGGCTCGGCGGGCACCGCCGGAACGGGCGACGGGTCGGTGGTCGTCCGCCCGGGCTCCGCGGCGGAATCCGCCGTCCAGGGCCCGGCGGGCCCGGCCGGCCCGGCGGCCGCGGCGGACGGCTCCGCCCCGGGCACCGGTGCGGCGGCGGGCTCGGCGGGCACCGGTGCGGCGGCGGCCGGTGCCGCGTCGGCGGGCGCCTCCGGGGCCGGGGCACCGTGAGCGGGCACGGCCGCCGGTTCCGGTGCCGGGGCGGGCGCCCCGGCCGGCACCGCCTCCCGCGCTGCCGCCTCCTGTCCGGCCGGGACCTGCGCGGGGGCGGGGGCCGGTCCGGAGGCCACCGGGGCTCCGTCGGCGGGAGCGGTCCGCGCCGGGTCCTGGGGCGGCTGCGGCGCCGCGTCGTGGTGGGGGGCGGGACCGGGGACGGTGCCAGCACAGGGTGCGGCTCCGCCGGGGCCGTGCCCTCCACCGGGACGGCCCCGCCCGTCGCCGTCGCCTCCGAGGCGACCGCTTCCGCCTCCTCGGGCCGCTGCGGCCACGGCTGCGCGCCCAGCACCACCGCACCGGTCACGTCCGGGTGCTCGGGGCCGGGGGCCGGCGCGGGGGCGGGACCGCGGTCGGCGAGCGAGCGTACGACGCCGCCCGTGTCGGGCATGGGCGGGCCCATGTGCAGCGGTCTCCGGGGGACCTGCTGCGGGGCCGGTGCCTGGGCGTGCCACGGAGCGTGCACGGAGCCGCGGCCGTCGGTCCCGGGATCCGGGGCCCCTCCGTGGGCGCCCGCCTCGTAGGGGGGCTGCCCGTGCGCGGGGGCGGTGCTCCCCGGGGCGGCGAACGGGTCGTGCGCGGGGGGCTCGGCGGGCGGTGCCTGCGGCACCGGCACGGTGACGGGCGGGGCCGGGGCGACGCCGGGCTGCGGCTCCGTCCAGGCCCCCTGGGCGCCCGGCATCAGGAGCAGATCGTCGTCGTCGGCGGCGCCGGAGGGGTCGAGGAAGGTGTACGCGTCCGGGACGGGCGTGCCCGGCTGCTCCACCATGCCTGCGTTCTCCGGCTGCCCCTCGCCCGGGACCTGGCCGGTGTCGGTCATGCGTACCCCTCGCCCATCGGTTGTGCTCCTTCAGACTTCCGCCCGCCATCGACAACGAGCCCGCGCACCGCGCGGCACGAACGGCGTGCGGTCATCCGGCATTCTCGCCGTGTCCGGGCCCCCTGGCAGCGGCTTCCGCCACGGGCGGCTGTGGACTGCGCCACGTCGCCCGCCCCCGGTCGTGTTCTCTCACGCGGTGCCCCTGGGGGCGCCTTCCGACGGGCGTCGACGAACGAAACGCCGAACGCCCGATCGTGGTGGAACGGTCGGCCAGCCTACCCGGCCCCCGCGGCGACGGGATCACGGGGCGGGCCTGCGCCCGGCGACGAGGAAGGCGACCGAGCGGTCGCGTTCGGACCAGGCGGCGGGGTCGAGGTCGACGGACTGGAGGAGGACGCACTCGACGGTGTAGCCGCCGGCGGCGAGGGCCGCGCCGGCGGCCTCGGCCTCGTCGCGGGTGCCGGCGTGGGTGACGATCCGTTCGGGGCGGCGGTCCGCGCAGGCGGCGACGACCTCCGCTCCCCCGCCGGCGACGCGCACGACGTCGGGTTCGGGGAGGCGCTCCAGGACGTGGGGGGCGCGGCCGGCGACGGCCTGGAGCTGGACGCCGAGGCGGCGGGCGGCGGTCTCGGCGCGGGCGCAGGCGGCCGGGTCGGCGTCGACGGCGATGACGGCGGCGCCGAAGCGGGCGGCCTCGGCGGCGAAGGCCCCGGATCCGGTGCCGATGTCCCAGACGAGGTCGCCGACGCGCGGGCCGAGGCGGGCGAGCTGGGCGGCGCGCAGGACGGGTGCCTCGCCGGTGCCGGGCGGGGCGGGGCGGTCGTCGTACTCCTCCGGGGCGAGGCCCCAGCCGCGTACCGGGCCGGGGTCGGGGCCCATGAGCCAGCCGCCCCCGGCCGGGGCGGCGGGGGCGGGGCCGCCGATGGCGATGACGACGTTGGGGTCGCGCCAGGTGAGGTCGGCCGCCTTGTCGGAGGTGAGGACGGTGACCTGCTCGTGGTCGGTGCCGAGGGCCTCGCAGATGACGAAGGTGCGGTGGACGCCGTCGAGCATGAGGGCGAGTTCGGCGGGGCCGGCGCCCGGGGAGGTGAGGACGGCGACCTTGGGGTGGGCGCGGCAGACGTTGACGGCGCGGCGCAGCGTACGGGTGTGGGCGACGACGACGCGGGCGTCGTCCCAGGGCGTGCCGGCGCGGGCGAAGGCGGCGGCGACGGAGGAGACGGCGGGGACGACCTCGACCTCCAGGCCGTGGCGGGGGTCGCGCAGGGTGCGGACGACGCCGAAGAAGCCGGGGTCGCCGTCGGCGAGGACGACGGCCGTGCCGCGGTGCCCGGCGATGCGGCGGGCGGCGAGGTCGACGCTGCCGAGGCGGATCCGCTCGGCCCGCTCGGGGACCTCCGGGAGCGCGAGGTGGTGGGCGGCGCCGGCGACGAGGGTGGCGGCCGAGAGGGCGGACCGCGCGGCGGCGGTGAGGGGTGAGCCGTCCCATCCGATCACCGTGACCCGGTCGGCCATCTTCGCGTGTCTCCCTGGGATTTCGGTGCAGGTCGGGGCTGCTGCGAGCGTACCCGGAAGCGGGGCGTCCCGGCGGGCGGCGGGGCGGTCAGTTCCAGTCGGGGTACGCGCGGCGCCCGGGACCGGCGTAGGGGTCGTCGGCACCTTCGAGGTCCTCGGGGAGGAGGCTCCAGACGATGAGGTCGGTCCGGGTCTCGGCCCAGGTTCCGCTCTCCGTCTGGACGCGGGCTATCCAGGCGTTGCGCAGGACGCCCTCGCTGACGCAGCCGATCTTCTGGGCGACCTGCTGGGACGCGGTGTTGCCGGCGGCGGTGCGCAGTTCGAGGCGCTCGAACCGCTGCTCGCGGAAGAGCCAGCGGGCGACGGCGAGGACGGATTCGGTGGCGTAGCCCTCGCCGCGGGCCCAGGGGGCGGTGATGTAGGCGATCTCGGCGGAGCGGGCGCGCCAGTCGGTGCGGTGGAGGCGGACGGCGCCGACGAGGCGCTGGGTGAGGAACTCGGTGACGGCGAGGGCGAGTCCGCGGCCGCTGGTGCGTTCGGCGGGGGCGGCCCGGTGGACCCAGTCCTCGGCGTGGGCGGCGGTGTAGGGGTGGGGCGCGGAGGTCCAGGCCACGACGAGTTCGTCGTTCATCATCTCGACGTGGGCGGGGACGTCCGCGTCGTCGTAGGGGCGCAGCACCAACCGTTCCGTGCTGATGGAGACGTCCGGAAAGGTGGTGGTCATGCGCAACTCCATGCCGGTGGCCGGGGACTGGGCGGTGAAGGCCGTGGACGCACAGCATGCAGCATGAGCGGGCGGCCGTGCATGGCGGGACGCGTGGGGCCCCGCGCACCGGGCGGTGTGCGGGGCCCCCGCGGGCCGCGGGCGCGGCGGGTTACTCCGCGGCGCCGGAGGCGGGGATCACCGAGCCCTTGTAGGTGTCCTCGATGTACTTCGCGACCTCGGGCGAGGCGAGGAGTTCGGCGAGCTTCCTCACCCGCGGGTCGTCCTCCCGGCCTTCCTTGACGGCGAGGAGGTTGGCGTACGGGTTGCCCTCGGGCTTCTCCAGCACGAGGGCGTCCTCGGCGGGGGCGAGCCCGGCCTCGATGGCGTAGTTGCCGTTGACGACGGCGGCGTCGACGTCGCTCAGGGCCCGGGGGACGGTGGCGGCCTCCAGCTCCTTGAACTCCAGGCCCTTCCGGTCGGCGATGTCGGAGAGCCCGGCGTCGGCGCCGACGCCGCCCTTGAGGGTGATCAGGCCGTTGTCGGCGAGGAGCTTGAGGGCGCGTCCCTCGTTGGTGGTGTCGTTGGGGACGGCGACGGTCTGGCCGGGCTTGAGGTCCTTGAGGGACTTCAGCTTCCGCGAGTAGAGGCCGAGCGGCTCCAGGTGGACGTCGGCCACCGGGACGATGGTGGTCTTGTTCTTCTCGTTGAAGTCGTCCAGGTAGGGCTTGTGCTGGAAGTAGTTGGCGTCGACCTGGCCGTCCTGCGTGGCGGTGTTGGGCAGGACGTAGTCGGTGAACTCCTTGATCTCCAGCTTGAGGCCGGCCTTCCCGGCGAGGTTGTCCCTGACGTACGCGAGGATGTCGGCGTGCGGCGTGGGGGAGGCGGCGACGACGAGCGGCCTGGCCGCGTCGTCGCCGGAGCCGGAGGCGGCCGGGTCGGAGGCGGTGCCGCAGGCGGTGAGGCCGACGGCGAGGGCGGTGATGCCGGTGAAGGCGGCGAGGGTCTTGACCTGGTTGCGCACGAAGAGTGCCTCTTTCTGTGTGACGGAGCGCCCGGACAAGGAGTGCGGGCTCGTTCTTCGGCCGCGAGCGGTGTGGGTCGCGCGAAGTCTGGTGGGGCCGGTCAGGACGCGGTGCGCCCCCGGCGGGCGAGGAGCCGTACGACGCCGTCGCCGAGGAGCTGGACGGCGGAGACGACGACGATCAGGACCGCCACGGTGACGAGCATGAAGGGGGTGTCGAACCGCTGGTAACCGTAGGTGATGGCCTTGGAACCGAGGCCCTCTCCGCCGACCGCCCCCGCCATGGCCGAGTAGCCGATGAGGACGATCACGGTGGTGGTGACGGCGGAGACCAGGGACGGCAGGGCCTGCGGCAGGAGCACCTTGCGGATGATCGTGGGGACGGAGCCGCCCATGGACTGGACGGCTTCGACGAGGCCGTGGTCGACCTCGCGGACGGCGGTCTCGACGAGGCGCGCGAAGAACGGGACGGCGCCGACGGCGAGGGGGACGATCATCGCGGTCGGGCCGATGAAGGTGCCCACGACGAGCTTGGTGAACGGGATCAGCGCGATCAGCAGGATGATGAACGGCAGTGAGCGGCCGATGTTCACGATGACGCCGACGACCTTGTTGACGGCCTTGTTGCGCAGCAGTCCGCCCTGGTCGGTCAGGACGAGGAGGAGGCCGAGGGGGAGCCCGCCGAGCACGGAGGCGACGGTGGCCCACAGGACCATGTAGAGGGTGTCGAGGGTGCCCTGGGCGAGCAGGGGCTGCATCTCCGACCAGGTCACTTGGCGGCCTCCTCGGCGAGCGGCGACGGCGCGGCGGTGCCGGGGGCCGTCACGGCGGGGGCGGTGGCCGCGGAGTCGACGACGGCGACCTGGAGGCCCTGCTCGCGCAGGAAGCCGACGGGGACGACGTTCTCGTCGTAGCGGCCCGGGAGCTCGATGCGCATCCGGCCGATCTGCTTCCCGCCGACGGTGTCCATGGCGGCACCGAGGATCGATATGTCGATGTTGTACGTGCGGGCCAGCTGGGAGACGACCGGCCGGATCGCGGCCTCGCCGTGGAAGGTCACGTCGACGACGGTGCGGTTCGGGCCGGTGGCGCGACCGCCGACCGGGAACAGCTCGTCGGCGAGTTCGGAGCCGGGGGTGGCGAGGAGTCCGGCGACGGTGCCGGACTCGACGACGCGGCCCCTCCTCATCAGCGCGGCGGAGTCGCAGACGGTCTTCACGACGTCCATCTCGTGGGTGATGAGCAGCACGGTCAGTCCGAGCTGGCGGTTCAGGTCGCGCAGCAGCTGGAGGATGGAGCGGGTGGTCTCCGGGTCGAGGGCGCTGGTGGCCTCGTCGGAGAGGAGCACCTTGGGGTCGCCGGCCAGGGCGCGGGCGATGCCGACGCGCTGCTTCTGGCCGCCGGAGAGCTGGCCGGGGTACGCCCCGGCCTTGTCGGCGAGGCCGACGAGGTCGAGGAGGTCCAGGGCGCGGCGGGCGCGCTCGGCGCCGGGGACGCCGAGGATCTCCAGGGGGAGCTCGACGTTGGCCTGGACGGTGCGCGAGGACAGCAGGTTGAAGTGCTGGAAGACCATGCCGATGCGGCTGCGGGCGCGGCGCAGGTCCCTGCCCGCGCGCCGGCCGCGTCCGGCGAGGGCGGTGAGGTCGGTGCCGTCGACCGTCACGGTGCCGGAGGTGGGGCGTTCCAGCAGGTTGACGCAGCGGATGAGGGAGGACTTGCCGGCGCCGCTCTGGCCGATGACGCCGAACACCTCGCCTTCGCGGACGTGCAGGTCGACGCCGTCCAGGGCGGTGACCTGGCGGCCGCGCGACTGGTAGACCTTGGTCAGGCCCTTGGTGGTGATCACAGGTTGTCCGTCACTGTCGAGTGCGCGGCGCGGTGTCCGCCGGGCACGGGGCATTCGTCGTTGCGCGCGCCACGGCTGCCGGTGGGGAGGCGTGTGCGCGGGGCGGGCGCGGTCCGCGGTTCTCTCCGCGCGGACGCGTCCGGTCTCTCCGCGCGGACGCGTCCGGCTGCTCTGCCGTCGGTCTCGCTTCGGGGCGCGAGGCGCGTCGGGGGCCCTCTAGAAGGCGCGCATTCGACACATGCAACGAGCACCGGGCGTCGTGGTCGCCTCGGTCGCGGGGATGCGGGTGCTCGTCGTGGTCATGGCGCCCAGTAAAGCAGACCGGGTTCCGGAGGCGGCAAAGTGTCCGCATAGCGGACACGCGGCGGTCGGCGGAGCGCGGGACTCCGCGGGCCGGGCGGGGACGGCGCGGTGCCCACCCGGTGGCGGCCCGCGGGAACGCGAGGACGCGGCGGGGCGCGGCCGGACGCGGTGCGGCGGGGCGGCGACCGGGGCCGCGGGGGCGGGGGCGGGGACGGCGGGGGTTTTCGCCCGTAATAGTCTCGGCGCATGTTCAACGCCCTGACGCTCACGGTGTCCCTCACCGCGCTGGCCCTCGCCGCGTGGTGCGGTTTCGCCGCGTACCGGGACCAGCCGACGAAGGATCGGCACTTCGCCGGCATGGCCGTGGTGACCGTGCTCGCGCTGGCCCAGGCCGTGGTCGGCGTGGTGCGGCTCGTGCGGGGCGAGGAGGCCGACGAGGGCGCGGCGATCTTCGTGGCGTACCTGCTCGGGGCGGTGTTCGCGCTGCCCGCGGCGGGGTTCATGTCGCTGGTCGAGCGGAGCCGCTGGGGGTCGGCGACGGTCGCGGCCGGGGCCGTGGTCCTGGCCGTGCTGGAGGTGCGCCTCCACGACATCTGGTGGGAGGGCTGAGATGACCGCCGATCGGCTGGTCAGGGGACCCGGCGTGCTGCTGGTGTGGCTGTACGGGGTGATGTCGGTCGGCGCCGTGTCGCGCTCCGCGTACCAGATCGCGACCGAGTTCGGCCGGGCGCCGCTGGCGTACTCGCTGTCGGCCGTTGCGGCGGTCGTGTACGTCTTCATCACGTACACGCTGGTGCGCGGCGGCGAGACGGCCCGCAGGGCGGCGCTCGTGTGCTGCGCCGCCGAACTGGCGGGCGTGCTCGCCGTCGGGACGTGGACGGTGCTCGACCCCGGGGCCTTCCCCGACTCCACGGTCTGGTCGGAGTTCGGCTACGGCTACCTGCTCATCCCGGTCCTGCTGCCCGTGACCGGCATCGTGTGGCTGCGCCGCGCCCGCCGGGCCGTCCCCGCCGCCTAGCGCCCTCCGGTGCGGTGGGCCGGTTCCGCCCGGCGGCCGCCACCGCGCGCCCCTGCCGGCGGTGAGGGTGCGGGGTGCTCCCGCCGCGCCGGCGGGTGCGCCGCGGCGGGCAGTCCGTGCGGCGCCCCGCGCGCCTCCGGTCCGCCCGGCCCGGCCCGCCCCGCCCCCTCCCGGGGGGCGGGAGGGGGCGCCTCCGCCGTCAGCATCCTGCGCAGGCACCCCAGGCACCGGGAGCGCATCGGCCCCAGGCTGCCCTGGGGGACGCCCAGCCTCCCGGCGATCTCGCGGTACGACAGGTCGTTCGGCGACAGCATCGCGGACAGCAGCCGCTGGCAGCGGACCGGCGTCCGGCGGACGGCGGCGCGCAGTGCGCGGTGGCGCTCGGCCTGCACCGCGGCCCACTCGGGGGCGGGGCCGGGGGTCGGACCGGAGCGGGCGTCGGGGGCGGGGTCGCCGCCGTACGGGAGCTCCCGGGCGGCCGTGCGGCGGGCCCGGCGGGCCTCCTCCCGTACGGCGCGGCGCAGCCAGTCGGCGGGGTCGGCGGGGGCGCCGGGGCCGTCGAGGTGTTCGAGGAGCCTCAGCCAGACGGCCTGCCGGAGGTCGCGGGGATCGGCGCCCGACGCCGCGGCCTCCGCGTCGGACTCGGCGTTCAGGAGCGGGACGAGGGCGGCGAACGGCTCGGGGACGGCCGGTCGGCGCGGGAGGGGGTGACGGGGCGTCATGCCGGGCATGACCCGCGGTGGGGAGGCCGCGGTTGCCGGGCGGATGGGGATTCCCCCGACAGGGTGAACACAAGGGCGCGCGGCTGACGTTCCGCGCGCCCTCGCGGGGCGTCAGCGGCCGCGGTGGTCGGCGGCGGCGAGCAGGCCCGTGTCGGGCTGGTCGGTGAAGATGCCGTCGATGCCGGTGGCGAAGTACGCCCGGTACGCGGCGAAGACGTCGCCGTACGCGTTCGGGTCCGTGCCGCGCCGGAAGTCGGCGGGCAGGAAGGCGTTCTCGTTGCGCAGCGTGTAGGGGTGGAGCACCAGGCCGCGGGCGTGGGCGTCGCGGACGAGGGTGGTCGGCTCGCCCAGCCGGCCGTCGGGGCGCCTGGGGACGACGAGGTCGAGGAGGGGGCCGACGCCCTGGGCGTACGAGGCGATCCAGTCGAGGCCGCGCGGCGTCACCAGGTCGGCGACGGTGCGCGGGTCGCCGGCGTCGACGAAGTCGTACGGGCGGTCGTCGGGCGTCCCCAGCAGGACGACGCGCGGCGTGGCGACGAGCTCCGCCATGCGCTGCATGCTGGTCGGCTCGAAGGACTGCAGGAACGTGGGCGAGTCGGCGCGGTGGCGGCCGTAGCGGCGGAGCAGCCTGGCCAGGCGCTCCTCCAGGCCGAGGCCGAGCTTGCGGAAGTACGTGGGGTGCTTGGTCTCGACGTGCAGCCACACCGGGTGTCCGCGGCGGCGGCCCTCCTGCTCGGCCCAGCGGAGCACCTCCTCGAAGCTGGGGACGGTCCAGCGGCCGTCGTACAGCGTGTTGTGCGGGCGGGTGCCGGGGATGCGCTCCTTGGCGCGCAGCGTCTTCAGTTCGGCGAGGGTGAAGTCCTCGGTGAACCAGCCGGTGAGGGTCTGGCCGTCGACCGTCTTGGTGGTGCGGCGGGAAACGAACTCGGGGTGGTCGGCGACGTCCGTGGTGCCGCTGATGTCGTTCTCGTGACGGCACACCAGGTGCCCGTCGCGGGTGGGCACCAGGTCCTGCTCAATAACGTGGGCGCCCATGTCGAGGGCGAGCCGGTAGGAGCCGAGGGTGTGCTCGGGCCGGTAGCCGCTGGCGCCGCGGTGGGCGATGACCGCGGGGACGGGCAGCCCCCGGCGGGATCCGCCGCGTGCCCCCTCCGCCTCCCGTGCGGCCCCGGTGCCCGGTGCGGCCGCGGCCGCGCCCGCACCGGCTGCGGACACGGCGGCGGCGGCGGTGAGCGCCGCCGCGCCCAGTACGGTCCTGCGGGCGGGGCTCCTGCGCGCACCCTGGGTCATGAAGGCTCCTCCACTGAACGTGTCCTCGGTCCCCGGCAGCCGGGCGGGGCCGATCGTAGGGTTCCCGCGTGACGTGCGGGAGACTCCGGGCGAACACACGGGGAACGCGGGGCGACACCGCGCGCCGGCCCGGCGGTCCGGCGTGCGACGGGGTGCGGCCCGCGAGTATCGTCCTCACCTGCACGGACCTCGTCGGCCGCACAGGACCGCGGCCGCCCACGACACCGGAGGACTCGTTGTCCCGCTTCGCGCTCATCAAGTCAGTGATCGGCCCGGTCATGCGGCTGATGTTCCGCTTCCGGGTGGAGGGCGCCGAGAGGATCCCGGGGTCCGGGCCGGTGATCCTGGCGGGCAACCACCTCACCTTCATCGACTCCATGATCCTGCCGTTGGTGGTGGACCGCCAGGTGTTCTTCATCGGCAAGGACGACTACGTCACCGGCAAGGGCCTGAAGGGCCGCCTCATGGCGTGGTTCTTCACCGGCGTCGGCATGATCCCGGTGGACCGGGACGGCGCCGGCGCCGCGGTGGCCGCCCTGAACACGGGCCGCCGCGTGCTGGAGGAGGGCAAGGTCTTCGGCATCTACCCGGAGGGCACGCGCTCCCCCGACGGCCGGCTGTACCGGGGCCGCACGGGCATCGCCCGGCTGACGCTGATGACGGGCGCGCCGGTGGTGCCGTTCGCGCTGATCGGCACGGACAAGCTGCAGCCGGGCGGCGCGGGGCTGCCCCGGCCGGGCCGGGTGACGGTGCGGTTCGGCGAGCCGATGGAGTTCTCGCGCTACGAGGGCATGGACCGTGACCGGTACGTGCTGCGGGCGGTGACGGACTCCGTGATGGCGCAGGTCATGCGGCTGTCGGGGCAGGAGTACGTGGACGTGTACGCCACCAAGGCGAAGGCGGCCTGACGGGCCGTCCCCGGCCCCGTGCCACGGGGCCGGGGCTCACGGGTGGCCGGCTCCGCCGTCCGGCTCCTGGCCGCGCAGCAGCACCCAGGCCGCGGCGGCCGTCGCGAGGAGCACGGCCGCGCCGACGGCCGCGGCGAGGCGCAGGCCGTCCACGAACGCGTACTGCGCGGCTGTGACCAGCGCCTCGGCGGAACGTTCCGGCAGCGCGGACGCCGCCTCGACGGCTCCGCCCAGCGACTCGTGCGCGGCGGCGGCCGCGTCGGCGGGGACGCCGCGGGGGGTGGCGAAGTCCCGGTAGGCACCGGTCACGACGGAGCCGAGCAGGGCGATGCCGAGCGCCGCGCCCAGTTCGTACGCCGTCTCGGAGACCGCGGAGGCCGCGCCCGCCTGCTCCTTGGGGACGCTGGACAGGATGACGTCGGCGGTGACGGTGAACGCCAGGCCCGCGCCGAGGCCGACCACGAGCAGGCAGGCGCCCAGCGTGGGGTAGCCGGTGCCGGGGTCCAGCACGGTCAGCGCCGCCAGGGCCAGGCCGACCGCGGCGAGTCCGCAGGCGACGACGGACCGGACGGAGAACCGCCGGGCGGCGGCCCCCGCGAGGAGCCCCGCGCCGACCGCGCCCAGGGCGGCGGGCAGTTCGGCGAGACCGGCCTCCAGGGGGCTGCGGCCCTGGACCAGCTGCAGGAACTGGGAGAGGAAGAAGATCAGCCCCGCGAGCCCCAGGATGGTGAGCAGGTCCGCCAGGACCGCACCCGAGAAGCCCCGGTGCCGGAACAGCCGCATGTCGAGCAGGGGCGCCGGGATCGTGAGCTGGCGGCGTACGAACGCCGCCAGCGCGGTCGCGCCGACGGCGGCGGCCGCGAGCGCGTCCGGGCCGGCGCCGTGTGCCGCGGCCTCCTTGACCGCGTAGACGACGCCGATCATGCCGAGGAGGGACAGCGCGACGCTCGGCAGGTCCCAGGGGCCGGGCGCCGGGTTCCTCGACTCGGGGATGAGCCGGATGCCGACGACGACGAGGACGGCCATCACGGGGAGGTTGATCAGGAAGACCGAGCCCCACCAGAAGTGCTCCAGCAGGAAGCCGCCGACGACCGGGCCGACCGCGGCGCCGGCCGAGGCCATCGCGCCCCAGACGCCGATGGCGAGGCTGCGCTCGCGCGGGTCGTGGAAGAGGTTGCGGATGAGGGCGAGCGTGGACGGCATGAGGGTCGCGCCCGCGACGCCGAGCAGGGCGCGCGCGATGATCATCATCTCGGGAGTGGTGGCGTACGCGTTGAGGGCGGAGACCGCGCCGAACGCGGCCGCGCCGGTGAGCAGCAGTCTCTTGCGGCCGATGCGGTCGCCGAGGCCGCCCATGGAGACGAGGAGGCCGGCGATGACGAAGGAGTAGACGTCGCCGATCCAGAGGAGCTGTGTGCCGGACGGTTCGAGGTCCTCACTCAGGTACGGGGTGGCCAGGCCGAGCACCGTGGCGTCGACCGCGACCAGCAGGACGGCCAGGGCCAGGACGGCGAGCGCCACCCAGCGGCCCGGCAGGCGGGCGGTCTCCTCCTCGGCCGTCCCTGCGGCCGGGGTCACCTCTCCACGCCCCTGCGCACCCCGCCGAGCAGCAGCTCGACGATCATGTACGGGAAGTCCCTGCCGGCGACCCGTCCGTCCTGGACGGCCCAGGCGCAGGCGGCGACGAGGCCGTAGAGCGCCTCCGTCAGCCAGGCGGGGGTCAGGTCGAAGCGGAACTCGCCGCGTTCCTGGCCGCGCCGGAACAGTGCGGCCACGCGGGCGTCGAGCCGGGACCACCCCTCGTTGACCTCGCCCTCGAAGAGCTGGTTCTCGGAGACGAGGAAGGACAGCAGCCCGGCGACCGGCTCCACCTCGGCGACCAGCCGTCGCAGGGCCTCCTCGGCGGTGCCCTCGTCGAGCCGGGCGGCGTCGACGGCCGCCTCGAACTCCTGGATGCCCAGCTCCTCCAAGGCCCTGACCAGCGCTTCCCTTCCGGCGAAGTGCCGGTGCAGCGTCGCGCGCCCGATCCCGGCGGCCCGGGCGACCTCGTCCATGGTGGCGGTCGATCTGCGGGAGAGCAGCGCGGCGGCTGCGCGGAGTACTTGGTCACGGTCCACACTCATGAGACAACCATAACCTAGGCGAGACGCTAGCGTCTCATATGAAGAATGTTTGGCTTTTGATCGTCCCACCGTCCGGCGGCCGCACGGCGACCCCGGGGCGCCCCGGCCGGGCCGGGAGCCCCCGCAGGGCCCCGGGCCGGTCCGGACGGACGCGGTCACCTCCCCCGGCCCCCGCCCAGGCGTGCTGGACGGCCAGGTCGGCCTTCACCTCGGCCAGCTGGACGGCCACCGCCGAAGGGGCCGTGCCGCCGCGGCCGTCGCGGGAGGCCAGGGCGCCGGGGACGTCGAGGACCGCGCGGACGTCGGGCGTCAGGTGTTCGGAGACCTTCGCGAACTGCTCGTCCGTGAGGTCGCCCAGTTCCTTGCCCTCCGCCTCGGCGGCCTTCACGCACTCGCCCGCGGCCTCGTGCGCCGCCCGGAACGGCACCCCCCGCCCGACCAGCCACTCCGCGATGTCCGTCGCCAGGGAGAACCCGGCCGGGGCCAGCTCCTCCATCCGCTCCCGGTTCACCGTGAGGGTGGCCATCATCCCGGTGAGCGCCGGCAGCAGCACCTCCAGCTGGTCGCAGGAGTCGAAGAGCGGCTCCTTGTCCTCCTGGAGGTCACGGTTGTAGGCCAGCGGCAGCGCCTTCAACGTCGCCAGCAGGCCGGTCAGGTTGCCGATGAGGCGGCCCGCCTTGCCGCGCGCCAGCTCCGCGATGTCCGGGTTCTTCTTCTGCGGCATGATCGACGAGCCGGTCGAGAAGGCGTCGTGGAGGGTGACGAAGGAGAACTCCTTCGTGCTCCAGATGATGACCTCCTCCGCGATCCGGGAGAGGTTCACGCCGATCATCGCGGTGATGAAGGCGAACTCCGCCGCGAAGTCCCGCGACGCCGTGCCGTCGATCGAGTTGCCCGCGCTGCCGTTCTCGAAGCCCAGGTCGCGGGCGACCGCCTCCGGGTCGAGCCCGAGGGAGGAGCCGGCGAGCGCGCCGGAGCCGTACGGGGAGACGGCCGTGCGCCCGTCCCACTGGCGCAGCCGTTCGGCGTCCCGGGCCAGGGCCTGCACGTGGGCGAGCACGTGGTGGGCGAAGAGGACCGGCTGGGCGTGCTGGAGGTGGGTGCGGCCCGGCATCGCGACGTCCGGGTGCGCCTCGGCGAGGCCGACGAGGGCGTCCTGCAGGTCCGCGAGGAGGCCGCCGACGATCCGGGCGTGGTCGCGCAGGTACATCCGCAGCAGGGTGGCCACCTGGTCGTTGCGCGACCGGCCGGCACGCAGCCTGCCGCCCAGCTCGGGGCCGAGGCGCTCCAGCAGGCCGCGCTCCAGGGCGGTGTGGACGTCCTCGTCCGCGAGGGTGGCGGTGAAGGCGCCGGAGGCCACGTCCCGCTCCAGCTCGTCGAGGCCGGCCAGCATGCGGACCAGCTCGTCCTCGGCGAGGAGGCCCGCCCGGTGCAGCACGCGCGCGTGGGCGCGGGACCCGGCGATGTCGTACGGGGCGAGCCGCCAGTCGAAGTGGACGGAGGCGGAGAGTTTCGCCAGCGCCTCGGACGGGCCGTCGGCGAACCGGCCGCCCCACAGCCGGACGTCGCCGTTGTTGCTGCTCACTGCGTGAAGCTCCTCGAAGGGGGTCGGGGTGCGGACGCGCGTCCGCCCCCGCGCGCGGGAGGCGGGGAGGCGGACGGTGCCGGACGGACGGGGTCAGGCCAGGTCGCGCCTGGCGGCGAGCTTCGCCGACAGGCCGAAGATCTCGATGAAGCCCTGGGCCTTGGACTGGTCGAACGTGTCGCCCGTGTCGTACGTGGCGAGGTGGAAGTCGTACAGCGACTGCTCGGAGCGCCGGCCCGTGACGACCGCCCGGCCGCCGTGCAGGGTCATCCGGACGTCGCCGGTGACGTGCCGGTTGGCCTCGTCGACGAAGCCGTCCAGCGCCCGCTTGAGCGGGGAGAACCACAGGCCGTCGTAGACCAGTTCGGCCCAGCGTTGCTCCACCTGCCGCTTGTAGCGGGCCAGTTCGCGCTCGACGGTGACGTTCTCCAGCTCCTGGTGGGCGGTGATCAGCGCGATCGCGCCCGGCGCCTCGTACACCTCACGGGACTTGATGCCGACGAGCCGGTCCTCGACCATGTCGATCCGGCCGACGCCCTGGGCGCCCGCCCGCTCGTTGAGCTGCCGAATCGCCTGGAGGACCGTGACGGGCTCGCCGTCGATCGCGACCGGCGCGCCCCGTTCGAAGGAGATGACGACCTCGTCGGCCTCGCGCGGCACGGCCGGATCCGCGGTGTAGTCGTAGACGTCCTCGACCGGCGCGTTCCAGATGTCCTCCAGGAAGCCGGTCTCGACGGCCCGGCCGAAGGCGTTCTGGTCGATGGAGTACGGGGACTTCTTGGTGGTGGCGATCGGCAGGCCGGCCTTCTCGGCGAACGCGATGGCCTTGTCACGGGTCATCGCGTAGTCCCGGACCGGGGCGATGCACTTCAGGTCGGGGCCGAGCGCGGCGATGCCGGCCTCGAAGCGGACCTGGTCGTTGCCCTTGCCGGTGCAGCCGTGGGCGACGGTGGAGGCACCGTGCTTCCGCGCGGCGGCGACGAGGTGCTTGACGATCACCGGCCGGGAGAGCGCCGAGACCAGCGGGTACCGGTCCATGTACAGGGCGTTCGCCTTGACCGCCGGGAGGCAGTACCCGTCGGCGAACTCGTCCCTGGCGTCCGCGACCTCGGCCTCGACCGCGCCGCAGGCGAGCGCGCGCTTGCGGATCACGTCCAGGTCCTCGCCGCCCTGGCCGACGTCCACGGCGACGGCGACGACCTCGGCGCCCGTCTCCTCGGCGATCCAGCCGATGGCGACGGAGGTGTCCAGACCGCCCGAGTAGGCGAGTACGACGCGCTCGGTCACGGGTTTCTCCTTAAGCGGTGCATCCGGCGATGGGCATAACTATGCAGAGACCTGCATGGTTTGTCAAAACGGTTCGGCCGGCCCCCGGAGGCGGGCCGGGATGCGGGGACCCGCGCACGGGACGGCGCTACGCGGCCGTCGAGGGCCGGATACGGACGTTCACCGAGGAACAGCCCGTCTTCTTCGCCGCCACCGCCCCGCTCGCCGGCGACGGGCACGTCGACGTCTCCCCCGAGGGCCGCGGGGGCACCCCCGTCGTGGTCGACGGACTGACCCTGCCCCACCCGGACTTCGGCGGCAGCAACGCCGAGGCCATCGCCCACCTGCGCGAACCCGGCAACGGGCGGATCACCCCGACGTGGTGCGCGTTCGGCGGCCCGCCGAAGGCGCCGCGGGTGCACGGCACCGGGGAGGCGGTCCTCCGGGACGGCCCGCGCCGGGACGGGTGCGTCGGGCACTTCGAGGGTGCCGGCGGGCCGTCGGCACGGGCGATCGCCGTGGTGGGGGTGCGGGTGCGGCGCGTCGGCGACTCGTGCGGGTTCGCGGTGCCGTTCACGGACCACCGGGAGGAACGCACCCGGCACGCGGAGCACTTCGCCCGGAAGACGGACGGGGAGTTCGCCGCGTACCGCGAGCGGAAGGAGCACGTCGGGCGGAGCCTCGACGGCCTGCCCGCCCTCCCGCCGCCGCTGCCGCCCGGGACGGACGCGCCGGGGACGCGCTGAGGGGCCGGCCCCGAACGGGGTTCGAGACGGGCGGCGGGCGCCGTGCGGCCGGGGCCCGGCGCCCTCCCGCCCGCTCGTCCGGGCCCCCGCGGGGCGGGCGGGCGCCGTGCGGGGGCGGGCCTCAGCGCTCCTTCTGGGCGAGGCGCAGCAGGTGGTCGGCGAGGGCCTGCCCGCCGGCCGGGTCGCGGGAGATGAGCAGCAGCGTGTCGTCGCCCGCGATGGTGCCGAGGACCGCGTGGAGCTCCGCCTGGTCGATGGCCGAGGCGAGGAACTGGGCCGCTCCGGGCGGGGTACGCAGGACGACCAGGTTGGCCGAGGCCTCGGCCGAGATGAGGAGTTCGCCGGAGAGGCGCCGCATGCGCTCCTCCTTGGCGGACTCCCCCAGCGGTGCCTGGGGCGTGCGGAACCCCCCTCGCTCGGCACGGCGTAGATCAGCTCCCCGCCGGTGTTGCGGATCTTCACCGCGCCCAGCTCGTCGAGGTCGCGGCTGAGCGTCGCCTGGGTGACGCTCAGCCCGTCGTCCGCGAGGAGCCTGGCCAGCTGGCTCTGCGAGCGCACCGGCTGCCGGTTGAGGATGTCCACGATCCGGCGGTGCCGCGCCGTGCGGGTCTGCGGTACGGACGGGCCGCCCTGGCCGTTGCCCTGCGCCTCGGTCATCTCTGTGTCATTCTCCGGCTCGTCTCTCCCCGTCGGCCCCGACGGCCGCCTCCAGGACGCCGGGCAGCGCCCGGAGGAACGCGTCCGCCTCGTCGTCCCCGGCGATCAGCGGCGGCGTGAGCCGGACGACGTCGGGGGCGGGCGCGTTCACCAGGAGGCCGGCGTCCTGAGCCGCCTGCCGCACCCGGGGTGCGAGGGGCTCGGTGAGCACGATACCCAGCAGCAGGCCCGCGCCGCGGACCCGGGAGACCAACGGGTGCCCCAGTCCCTCGATCCCGCCGCGCAGCCGTTCGCCGACGCGCTCGACCCGGTCGAGCGACCCGTCGGCGGCGAGGGTGTCGAGGACGGCGAGCGCGGCGGCGCAGGCGACGGGGTTGCCGCCGAAGGTGGAGCCGTGGTGGCCGGGCCCGAGCAGGCCCGCCGCCTCGCCGAACGCGACGGCCGCGCCGATCGGGAGGCCGCCGCCGAGACCCTTGGCGAGGGTGACGACGTCGGGCTCGACGCCGTGCGCCTGGTGCTCGAACCAGTGGCCGCAGCGGCCGATGCCCGTCTGCACCTCGTCCAGGACCAGGAGGGTGCCGGTGGCGCGGGTGATCTCACGGGCGGCCCGCAGGTAGCCCGGGGGCGGGACGACGACGCCGGCCTCGCCCTGGATCGGTTCGAGGACGAGGAGGGCGGTGTCGGTGGTGACGGCGGCCCGCAGGGCGTCCGCGTCGCCGTACGGGACGTGCGTGACGTCGCCGGGCAGCGGGTGGAACGGCTCCCGCTTGCCCTCCTGGCCGGTGAGGGCGAGGGCGCCCATGGTGCGGCCGTGGAAGCCACCGGTGGCGGCGACCGCGTGCCGGCGGCCCGTCAGACGGCCGATCTTGAAGGCGGCTTCGTTGGCCTCGGCCCCGGAGTTGCAGAAGTAGACCCGGCCGGGGCGGCCGGACAGCCGCAGGAGGCGTTCGGCGAGGGCGACGGGCGGTTCGGCGGCGAAGAGGTTGGAGACGTGGGCGAGGGTGGCGACCTGCTCGCCGACCGCCCGGACGACCGCCGGATGGGCGTGTCCGAGTGCGTTGACCGCGATGCCGCCGACGAAGTCCAGGTATTCCCTGCCGTCGGCGTCCCAGACGCGGCAGCCCTCACCGCGCACGAGGGGGAGGCGGGGGGTGCCGTAGGTGTCCGCGAGGGCGCGCTGCCAGCGGCGCGTGAGCCGTTCGTTGCTCATGCGGGTGCCTCCTGCCCGTCGGGCACGACCATGGTGCCGACGCCCTCGTCGGTGAAGACCTCCAGCAGGATCGCGTGCGGGACGCGCCCGTCGATGACGCGGGCGGTGCGGACGCCGTTGCGCACGGCGTGGAGGCAGCCCTCCATCTTGGGGACCATGCCGCTGGACAGCCGGGGCAGGAGCTCCTCCAGCTCGGTGGCGGTGAGGCGGCTGACGACCTCGTCGCTGTGGGGCCAGTCCTCGTAGAGGCCCTCGACGTCGGTGAGGACCATCAGCGTCTCGGCGCCAAGCGCCGCAGCGAGTGCCGCAGCCGCCGTATCAGCATTGACGTTGTAGACATGTTCGTCGTCCTTCGAGCGGGCGATCGACGACACGACGGGGATGCGGCCGTCGGCGAGGAGCGCCTCGACGGCGCCCGTGTCGACGGCGGTGATCTCCCCGACGCGGCCGATGTCGACGGGCTCCCCGTCGACGAGGGGCTGGTGCCGGGTGGCGGTCAGGGTGTGGGCGTCCTCCCCGGTGAGGCCGACGGCGAGCGGGCCGTGCCGGTTGAGCAGCCCGACGAGTTCGCGCTGGACCCGGCCGGCGAGGACCATCCGTACGACGTCCATCGCCTCGGGCGTGGTGACGCGCAGGCCGGCCCGGAACTCGCTGACCAGGCCGTGCCGGTCGAGGGCGGCGCTGATCTGGGGGCCGCCGCCGTGCACGACGACGGGCCTCAGGCCGGCGCGCCGGAGGAAGACGACGTCCTGGGCGAAGGACGCCTTCAGGTCGTCGTCGACCATGGCGTTGCCGCCGAACTTGACGACGACCGTCCTGCCGTGGTGGCGGGTGAGCCAGGGCAGTGCCTCGACGAGGGTCCGGCCTTCGGCAGCGCGGTGTGCCTGCGGGTGCTCATGAGCTGTAGGCGCTGTTCTCGTGGACGTAGTCGGCGGTGAGGTCGTTGGTCAGGATCACGGCGGACTCGGTGCCCGCGGCGAGGTCGACGGTGATGACGACCTCCCGGTAGCGCATGTCGACGAGGCCGCGGTCCTCGCCGACGGAGCCGTTCCGGCACACCTGGACGCCGTTGACGGCGACGCCCAGCCGGTCCGGTTCGAAGACGGCGCCGGTGGTGCCGACGGCGGCCAGGACGCGTCCCCAGTTGGGGTCCTCGCCGTGGACGGCGCACTTGAGGAGGTTGTTGCGGGCGACGGACCGGCCGACCTCGACGGCGTCGGCCTCGGAGGCGGCGTTGACCACCTCGACCCGGATGTCCTTGGAGGCGCCCTCGGCGTCGGCGACGAGCTGCCGGGCCAGGTCGTCGCAGACCTCCCGCACGGCGTCGGCGAAGTCGTCGTACGCGGGGGCGGTGCCGGAGGCGCCCGAGGCGAGCAGCAGGACGGTGTCGTTGGTGGACGTGCAGCCGTCGGAGTCGACCCGGTCGAAGGTGACGCGGACGGCGGCCCGCAGCGCCTTGTCCAGCTCGGGGGCGCCGAGGTCGGCGTCGGTGGTGAGGACGGCGAGCATGGTGGCGAGGCCGGGGGCGAGCATGCCGGCGCCCTTGGCCATGCCGCCGACGGTCCAGCCGCCGCGGGTGACGACGGCGGTCTTGTGGACCGTGTCGGTGGTCTTGATGGCGATGGCGGCCTTCTCCCCGCCGTACTCGGACAGTTCGGCGACGGCCCTCCCGACGCCGGGCAGGAGCCTGTCCATGGGCAGGTGGACGCCGATGAGGCCGGTGGAGGCGACGGCGATCTCGCCCGCGCCGACGCCGAGGGCCTCGGCGGCCGTCTCGGCGGTGGCGTGGGCGTCCTGGAACCCCCTCGGGCCGGTGCAGGCGTTGGCGCCGCCCGAGTTGAGGACGACGGCGGCCAGCTCGCCGTCCCCGAGGGCCCGCTCCGACCACAGGACGGGGGCGGCCTTGACGCGGTTGGAGGTGAAGACGCCCGCGGCGGCGCGGCGGGGGCCGCGGTTGACCACGAGGGCCAGGTCCGGGTTGCCGTTCTCCTTGATTCCGGCGGCGACGCCCGCCGCCGCGAACCCCTTGGCTGCCGTGACGCTCACTGCGTTTCTCCGTTCGCTTCTCCGTACGTTTCCCCGCCCGCGCAGCGCACCCGCGCGGCCATCGTCCCCGTCCGCAGCCCGGCGGCCGCGCGCGCGACGCTCACTGCGTTTCTCCGTTCGCTTCTCCGCCCGCGCAGCGCACCCGCGCGGCCATCGTCCCCGTCCGCAGCCCGGCGGCCGCGCGCGCGACGCTCACTGCGTTTCTCCGTTCGTTTCCCCGCCCGCGCAGCGCACCCGCGCGGCCATCGTCCCCGTCCGCAGCCCGGCGGCCGCGCGCGCGACGCTCACGGTGCGACTCCGATCGGGGAAAGGCCCGTCTCCTCGGGGAGGCCGAGGGCGATGTTCATGCTCTGCACCGCGCCGCCCGCGGTGCCCTTGGTGAGGTTGTCGACGGCGCTGACCGCGATGACGCGGTCGGCGGCCTCGTCGTACGCGACCTGCACGTGGACGGCGTTGGAGCCCAGGACGGACGCCGTGGCGGGCCACTGCCCCTCGGGCAGGAGGTGGACGAACGGCTCGTCGGCGTACGCCTTCTCGTAGGCCGCCCGCAGGTCGCGCGCGGTGGTGCCGGGCCTCGCCCTGGCGCTGCACGTGGCGAGGATGCCGCGGGACATGGGCGCGAGGGTGGGCGTGAAGGAGACGGTGACCGGCTGCCCGGCGGCGGCGCCGAGGTTCTGGGCCATCTCCGGGATGTGCCGGTGGCCGCCGCCGACGCCGTAGGGCGACATGGAGCCCATGACCTCGGAGCCGAGCAGGTCCGGCTTGGGCGCCTTGCCCGCGCCGGAGGTGCCGGACGCGGCGACGATCACCGCCTCGGGCTCGGCGAGGCCGTGCACGTACGCCGGGAAGAGGGCGAGCGTCACGGCGGTGGGGTAGCAGCCGGGCACCGCGACGCGCCGGGCCCCCTCCAGCGCGGCGCGCGCGCCGGGCAGTTCGGGCAGGCCGTAGGGCCAGGTCCCGGCGTGCGGGGAGCCGTAGAACTCCTCCCAGTCCGCGGGGTCCCTCAGCCGGAAGTCGGCGCCCGTGTCGACGACCAGCACCTCGTCGCCGAGCTGCTCGGCGACGGCGGCGGACCGGCCGTGCGGCAGGGCGAGGAACACGACGTCGTGCCCGGCGAGCACCTCGGCGGTGGTCGGCTCCAGGACCCGCCCGGCGAGCGGGAGGAGGTGCGGCTGGAGCGCGCCGAGCGGTTGCCCGGCGTTGGAGTTGCCGGTCAGCGCGCCGATCCGGGCGCCGGGGTGCGCGAGCAGCAGCCGCAGCAGCTCCCCGCCCGCGTACCCGCTCGCTCCCGCCACTGCCACTCGTACCGTCATGGACCCTCCTCCTGGATGGCATGACTATACGTACCGATGCAGTTTTATGCAATGAGGGATGGGCGGGGGCGGGCGGACGGCTCGCCGGGGCGCCGACTCGGTCCGCGACGGGTTCACTCACCTCCAAGCCCCGACCGGCCGAGGAGCACCGCCGCGCCGGACGTCGGGGCGGTCGTCGCCTTCCCCGCCGTGCCCCACCCGCCGACCGGCGACCGAACGGCGACGTCCGCGAACCGCGCGCTGTCCGGCGACCGAGGTCACTCGGGGTCGCTGTCCGGTCCGAACGTCGGCAACTCTCCGTTCGGGGCGCCGGGTTGTGCGGCAGGGGGTCGGTGAAGCCGTGCGGGGAACGGGCCCCCGTGCCGCTCCTGGCCCTCCGGCGCCATGGCCGAAAAGGCGTCATATGCCAGACCGTTGAACACACTTTCGAGTGGCGAGTGGAACGGGGTCTGCCGAATCGTGGGATATGTGATACCTGAAGGCGTCGACACGATGCTCGATGTCATCGGTGTGGGCTGGTCGAACGCGGACGAGGACGCGTACCGCGAGATGGCCGACGCGTTGCGGGAGTTCGCGGACGACGCCGACGACGCCGACGACGCGGGCACCGCGTACGCCCACGTACAGACGCTGCTGTCCAGCGGGCGGAGCGAGTCGCTCACCGCCCTGGACGACCACTGGTCCAAGGTGCAGGGCAAGCACAAGGATCTGGCGAAGGCGGCCCGCTTGGTGGCGGGCGCCCTCGACCGGGTCGCCGACATCATCGTCGCCCGGAAGATCGCCGCGGTGGGCGAACCGGCCGATCTGTGCGCAACGGTGGGAATCACGCCGGCGTTCGCGCCGGTGACGGCCGGCCTGTCGACGTTGCTGGCCGGAGCGAAGATCGCTGCGACCCGCGTCGTGTTCAAGCAGATCATGAAGGAGATGGCGGATGCGGCCGTCGCCGAGATCGTCGCCACGCTCACCGCGCCCGCGGTCGCCGCGATCGAGGACATCGTCGCCGACCTCGCGATCCAGACCGCGCTCGACGCGGCCGGGGTCCAGAACGGGTACGACACCGGCCGGACCGCGCGGGCGGGCAAGGACGGACTGCAGCTCGATTCCGCCGGCCCCGGCGGCGGCCCCGGTGGCGGCCCGAAGATCGACCACGACGCCCACGGCAACGCCGCGACGCACCTGGCCTCCGTGCAGATCACCATGAAGTCCAGGGCCGGCGGCAAGCTCGGCAGGGCCAAGGGACACCACGGGCGCGCCAAGGGCAAGGACTCTCTGACCGCCGTGCTCGACACCTCCGTCGAGGGCATCACGGAGAAGCTCACCAAGGCGCTGGACGATCTCGGGGACCACATCGGCAAGAAGGTCCCGGACCCGATCAAGGGCGGCTCGAAGACGCACAGGGAGACGGACGGCGATGTCCGCGACCGTCAGCGCGCCATCGCCGCGAACGACCGCAAGGACGGGGACGGCGGCCCGGACCGTCGCCACGGCGGCTCCGAGCCGGTACGCCGACGTCGCCCCACGTCGACGCGCGAGGCACTGGACCGCCTGCGCGAGGTCGCGACGTCCCTGCTCAGCAGGCGGTGCAAGACCGACCCGGTGGACGTGGCCAGCGGGGAGACGGTCATGCCCCAGACCGACCTCGTCCTGCCCGGGGTCCTCCCTCTGGCGCTGCGGCGCACCCACATATCCGGTCATCCCTTCGGCCACTGCTTCGGCAGCGGTTGGGCCTCCACGCTCGACGAGCGCCCGGAGATGACCGGAGCGGGCGTCGCGTGGGCGCGGGAGGACGGCTCCGTTCTGTTCTACCCGGCGGTGCCGACCGAACCCGGTCAGGAGCTGCTGCCGGTGGAGGGCGAACGGCTGCCTCTCGTCCTCGCCGGGCGGGGCGTCCTCGGTGACGTCACGTACGCGGTCACCGATCCGCGTACGGGGCTCACCCGGCGCTTCGCCGGCAACCCCCACCACTCGGGGCTGTACTGGCTGACCGATGTCGAGGACCGCAACGGCAACGCCTACCGGATAGACCGCTCCGAGGACGGCCTGCCCGTGCTGGCGAGCCACGACGCGGGCCACCGGGTGCGTGTCGGCACCGACCCGCAGCGCGGGGTGGTCACCACCCTGGACGTGGAGACTCCCGAAGGGCCGGTCCGCGTCGCCTCCTTCGGGTATGACGCCGATCGGAACCTGGAGTCGGTCGCCGGTTCGTCCGGTGTGCCCCTGCGCCTCACCTACGACGAGCACCGGCGGGTGACGTCGTGGACCGACCGGAACGGGCACACGTACGCCTATGTGTACGACGCCGCCGGGCGCGTGGTGGAGACGATCGGCCCCGGCGGGGCGCTGTCGTCCCGCTTCTCCTACGACACCGAGGCCCGTGTCACCCGGTTCACCTGCGACGCGGCCGACCGGCTGGTCCGGGCCGAGACACCGACGTCCGTCCTCGCCCTGGAGTTCGACGCGATGGGCCGCCTGCTGGCGGAGACCGTCGACGGGCGCCCCGTGCGGTTCGGTTACGACGCCCACGGGGAGTTGGTGTCGCGCACCACGCCGACCGGCGCCGTCACCACGTACGGGTACGACGAGAGCGGCGACCGGACCCGCGTCGCGGTGGCCGGCCACGCCCTCGACTTCTCCCGCGACCTGCTGGGCCGCGAGCTGGCCCGCACCTTCGGGCCCTCCGCCGCCCCGGTGACGCTCGCCTCCACGTGGGACGCCATCGGCCGGCTGACGTCCCAGACGGTGTCCACGGGCCGCCGAAGGGTCCGCTGCCGGGCGTTCGGCTACCGCGCGGACGGACTTCTCGTCTCCGCCACCGACGAGCTGAGGGGCTGACCGCCCGGTTCGACCTCGACCCGCTGGGGCGGCCGCTCGGCGTCACCGTGGACGACTGGTCGGAGCGGTACGGCTACGACGCCGTCGGCAACCAGACCGGCGCCCGGTGGCCCGCCCGAGCCCAGCACGTGGAGAGCCGCGGGGAACGGGTGTACGAGGGGACGCGACTGGTCTTCCGCGGGCGGGCTGCGCTACGCGTACGACGACGCCGGCCGGGTCGTCACGCGCCGGAAGAAACGCCCGTCCCGCAAGCCGGACGCCTGGCACTGCACCTGGGACGCCGAGGACCGGCCCACCTGCTGCACCACCCCGGACGGCACGGTCTGGCGCTACTCCTACGACCCCCTCGGCCGCCGCACCGCCAAGCACCGCATGGCCTCCGACGGCACCGCGGTCGCCGCCACGGTCCTCTTCTCGTGGGAGGACACCCGGCTGGCCGAGCAGACCGACACGGTCTCCGGGGTCACCCTGACCTGGGACCACGAGGGTTACCGTCCCTTGTCCCAGCTGGAGCGTCGTACCGTCGGCGAGGGTTTCGGACCGGAGGAGGTCGACAGCCGCTTCTTCGCGATCGTCACCGACCTGGTCGGCACGCCCACGGAACTCGTCGACGAGCGGGGCGACATCGCCCGGCACAACCGCTCCACCGTCCGGGGGCTCACGGCGTGGAACCGCGACGCCACCGCCTACACACCCCTGCGCTTCCCGGGCCAGTACGACGACCCGGAGACCGGTCCGCACTACAACGTCCACCGGCACTACGACCCGGAGACCGCCCGCTACGTGTCCGCCGATCCCCTCGGGCTCGCTCCCTCCCCCATCCGGCCGGCTACGTCGCCAACCCCTACGCGCTGATGGATCCCGAGGGGTTGATCGCCGAGGGCTGCACGTCGAGGGCCGGCTGGTACGGGGGCTGCTCCCGGCGAACCAGAAGGCGAACGGGAGGCGGGTCTCCACCGTCGACGTGGAGGTCAACCACATTCCGCCCAGGTCGGCCTGGAAGGACGTCATCGAGCCCGGCTTCTACATCGCGAACCGACCGCACAAGAAGCAGAAGGTCAACAGCGGTCCGGCGATTCGCATGGATCTCGGCGACCACCAGAAGCCGTACAGCTCGGGCTCCAGCCTGGAGGCGCAGGCATGGCCGCAATGGCAGCGTGAGTTGATCAATCAGGGGAAGCTCACGGAGGCCATGCGCATGGACATCGACGACATCAGGACACGATCCCCCGGAAAGTACGACGACCACATCAAGGAGGTGGTGGAGAGCCTGAAGGACAACAAGAACTTCCAGGCGATGCTCGCCAAGCGAGGGTGGAAGGTCGACGAGGACGCCCTGCTGGTATGACGGGACCCGACGCACCTACGAAGGAGTGGACGTGGAACTGCTGCCGCACGTCGGCTTCGCGACGTTCCGGTTCGGCATGTCGGCCGACGAGGCCCGTCACGCCGCGCGCGAGCGGGGCCTGACCATTCCGGACGCGGACGCCGAGGTCGAGCCGGGACAGATCCTCTGCAAGCACGAGGGCTATCGGGCGAACGTCGTGCTCGGCTTCCGCAAGGGCCAGCTGACCAACGTGGAGGTGTGGCGGTTCCGCGACGAGGACGCGGACATGAGGGTCACCCTCGACGGTCTCGACGTCTTCCGCACCCCGAGTGACGAGTTGCTGGTGCGGCTCGGGGAACGGGGCCATGCCGTCGAGGAGAACGACCTCGGTTTCGATGTCCTGCCGGAGCTCAAGGTGATCTTCGCGAACAACAGCAGCTTCGAGTACCCGGTGGACGAGGAGGGCGACCCCCTCTATTTCGACTACGTGCTGGTGACGACGGACCCCGTGGGCTGAGGGAGTCCACCCGGGTTCACGGACGTTCGGGGTCCCAGCGGCTTGCGCGCGCACCTCGTCGCGGTCCGCGTCGGAGTCCCGACGGGCGACGGCACGGGCGTGGGACGCGGGGCACGGGGCGCGGGCGGGAGAATCCCGAGTACGGTCGGCAGGCACGCCGTTAAGGTGGCCGGATGACCGCGATCAAGCAGTTCCAGGTGACCTTCGACTGCGCGGAACCGGAGCGTGTCGCCCGGTTCTGGTGCGAGGTGCTGGGGTACGTCCTGCCGCCCGCCCCGAAGGGGTTCGCCACGTGGGACGACTACCAGCGTTCGCTGCCGGTCGGGGAGCGCGGCTCGTGGTCCGCCTGCGCCGACCCCTCGGGGGCGGGTCCGCGCCTGTACTTCCAGCGCGTGCCCGAGGGCAAGGCCGTCAAGAACCGGGTCCACCTCGACGTGCGGGTCGGCACCGGCCTGGTGGGCGAGGAGCGCCTCGCCGTGCTGGAGGCCGAGTGCGCGCGACTGGTCGCGCTCGGGGCCGTACGCGTGCGGCTGCTGCGGGCCGACGGCGAGAACGAGTCGTGCATCGTGATGCAGGACGTCGAGGGCAACGAGTTCTGCCTCGACTGAGGGAGGCGCGCGCTCCCGGTGCGGTCGGCCGGCTGGCTCGGCCAGTACGGAAAATGCGGCGGGGCCAGACGGCCGTTGTGCCAGGCTGACGCGGGATCCACTCCGCAACGGCCCGCGGCCCCAGCCGACTTCGGGCCCCCGACCGTCCCGGGAGCGCCATGTCCACGCCGCCACGCCTGATCCCGCTGCTCGACCAGTTCGACTTCGCGCGCGAGCGGCTGGCCGACCGGCTGGCCGGCCCCGTTGTGGACAGCGGCAACGGCACGGCCGTCGAGGTCGGCCCCCTCACGGACGAGGAGTACCTGTGGGAGCCGGTGCCCGGCTGCTGGTCGGTCCGGCGCCGCACGGACGGGCCGGGGCCGCGCGCGACCGCCCTGGGCGGCACGGGCGACTGGGGGCGTGACACCGCGCCCGCCCCGCACCCGGTCCCGCCGCCCTTCACCACGCTCGCCTGGCGGCTGAGCCACCTCAGCGAACTGCTGGCCCTGCGGGCCGACCACACCGCGGGCACCCACGCCCTGACCAGGGACGACTACCGCACGAGTGGAGACGCGGCCGGCGCGATCGCCGAGTTCGACGCGGCCGCGACGGCCTGGCGGAACGTCCTGCTGGCCGCCGACGACCGCGCCCTGGACACGGTGGGCCACAGCACGTACCCCCATGGCAGCGACCCCGAGGACCCGTTCGTCGACATCGTCTGGTGGGTCAATCAGGAGCTGCTCCACCACGGCGCGGAGATCGCGCTGATCCGCGACCTGTACCGCTCCCGCCACGCCTGACGGCCCACAGCCGGCGGGGCGTGGCGGGGCGGTCTCAACCCTGCGGCCGCAGCCGGAAGGCGGGGCAGACGTCCGGGTCGCCTTCCGCGTACGGGTGAGTGCGCCCGTCGCCCTCGGCGATCGACAGCGAGTCGAGGGTGTCCCCCTCCAGGAAGCGCTTCGGCGCGGTGAACGAGAGGGACAGGCGCGCGAACTCGGTGGCCGCGGTGCCGCCCTGCACCACGGACCAGGTGCCGGACCCGTCGAAGGTCTCGCCGAGTTCGCCGCGGTGCCAGTCGCCGGTCGGCCAGTCGCGCACGGTGACCGTGCCGCTTCCCGGCTTGCTCTCCGGCGCCTTCAGGGTGAGCGTCACGCCCTCCGCGTCGCCCTCCCCCCGGTAGGTGCCGGCGAGCTGCCCGGAGGTCGCGCCGACCGCCCGCTCCCCCGTGCAGCCCTCCAGGGCGGTGGGCGCGGGCGAGCAGCCCGGCAGGCAGCCCGGCAGGGCGAGCACGGCGGCGGCCGCCGTCAGGACGCGTCCTCGGGACACCGGCTCGCTTCTCCTTCGCCACAATGCGCTCGGTCCGGACGATCCTCTGGTCCGCAGACGGGAAGACGCCTCGCCGTCGCGCACGTGCGATCCCCCGCTCGACGCCTCCCCTCAGATGATCATGGTGGCGGCCGGATGGTCGCATCCGGGATACGGAGAGTGGTGTCGGCCGGATCCTGCTGCTGCAGGCCCGCACCCCGCGGGCGCGCCGGGAGCGGCTGGAGAGGGCGGTGCGGGCGCTGGCCGCCGGGGCGCGCTGACCGCTGCCGCGCGTCGGGGGCGGCGACTCGCTACGATCCGGTGGCCCTCACCCCGCCGGTGTTCTCGGGAGGAACAACGTGGCAGTGCCCCCGAAGGCGAGCGTGCTCGCCCGGATGTCCGACCTCGTCCGCGCGATGCCCGCCGAACGCGGCGGTGCCCTGTGGCGGCTCGCCGCCCAGGAGCGGCAGCTCGACGCCAACGTGGTGCGGCTCGCGCCCGGCGCTGAGGTGGCCGTCCACGTGGAGGCCGACCTCGACGTACTGGTGTTCGTGGTGAGCGGCCGGGGGCGGCTGGAGACGGGCGGCGCCGGGTCGGAGGCGCTGGAGGCCGGGTGCGTCGTGTGGCTGCCGCACGGGGCGCGGCGGGGGCTCGTGGCGGGGCCGCACGGGCTGGACTACCTCACGGTGCACCGCCGGCGTCCCGGTATGACGATCGGCCGGGCGGGCGGTGCCGGGCGGCAGGAGGGCGGTGAGCCGGCCTGCCTGCTGGACCGGGTGTGTCCCGAGTGCGGCCGGCTCGCTCCCGAGGGCGCCGAGGTGCGGTACTGCGCGCGGTGCGGGACCGCCCTGCCGGAGCGCTGACGGCCGCCGCGAGGAGCTGTACGGCGGCGGCCGCCGACAGCGCGCGGCGGGGAGGCCCCCGCGAGCGGCCCCGCGACGGCCGTGCCCGGCGCGAAGCTGCTGCTCTCCAGGCCGGCGCCGGTCGTGAAGACCCGGGCGCACGGCCGGCCGGGCGCCTCCGTGCCGGATCGCGAACACCGCCGTGGGCTTGCGGCCCCTCCCCCGGCCCCGCGATCGCCACGGCCGCCGGGAGTGCGGCGGGGTGACCGGCCGCGGCTGCGGGCAGCAGGGCGGCGCCCGGAGGAGGGTCGCCGCCCGGAGCACCGCCTCCGGTGCGGGCGCCCCGGCAGGCGCGTGAGCAGCGCGTTCCCCAGGAGGGCGGCGGCTGCGGGGAGCAGCGCGGGTCCGGCCGTCTCGTCGCCCGTGCGGGCCAGAACGGCGCCGGCCGCGCAGCGGGTGAGGGGGTGGCGGTCTCCCACCGCGGCACGTTACGCACGTGACGGAAAACCACACCGGATGCGTTGCGTTGCCGGGGTGCACGCCGATGACCGCTCCTCCCGTCACTCGGTCAGGGCCGTCCCCGCCGCGCCGGTACTGCTCGCGCCGGCGCGCGACCCGCGGACGGGGGGCCGCGCACCGGCGCGCCCGCGCGGGCGGGTAGGTCAGCGCTTGACGGCGCGCAGCACCACGAACTTCGGGTCGCTGCCGACGATCTCGCAGTCGCCGAAGACGCGGCGCAGCGTCACGTGGTAGCCGAGGTGCCGGTTGCCGACGACCCGCAGTTCGCCGCCGCTGCGCAGCACGCGGCGCGCGGCGGTGAACATCCGGCGGGCCGTCGCGTCGGTGACGGCCTGGTGGCTGTGGAACGGCGGGTTGTTGAGGACCACGTCGACCGAGCCGTCGGGTACGTCGGCGGTGCCGTCGCCGACGACGAAGCGGGCCTTCGCGCCGGGCGGCGCGGAGGCGCGGAACGTCTCCCGGGCGGAGGCGACGGCCTGGTACGACTCGTCGGTGAGGACCACCTCGGCGTCGGGTTCCGCGACCGCGACGGCGAGGCCGACCACGCCGTTGCCGCAGCCCAGGTCGAGGACGCGGGCGGCGCCGAGGCCGGTCGGCAGGTGCTTGAGGAACAGGCGGGTGCCGATGTCGAGGCGGTCGGCGCAGAAGACGCCCGCGTGGTTGACGACGGTCAGCCCGGCCACCGCCGGGGCGTCGGCGGGCAGGGCGTACCGGTGCGGCCAGGGGTTGCGCGGGCGCGTGAGGGCCGGGTCGGGGGTGGCGTGGACGAGCCGGGCCTTCCGCACCGCGAGGGAGGTGCGGGTGGGGCCGACGAGCCGCTCGAAGAGGGTGAGCGTGGAGGTGTGGATCTCCTTGACCATGCCGGTGCCGACGACGGTGGTCCCCGCGTGCAGGGCGGGTGCCAGGCGGTGCAACTGGTCCTCCAGGAGGGCCAGGCTCCTGGGCACGCGGACCAGCAGGACGTCGACGCGCTCCGGCGGGGTGTCCCGGGTGGTGAGGAGGCGCACGCGGTCCTCGGCGTGGCCGGCGCGGGCGAGGTTGGCCCGGGTGGCCTCGCGGCCGAGGTACGAGTCGGTGATCTGCACCAGCTCCGCGGCGGAGCCGGTGTCCGGGTGGTCGGCCAGGGCCGTGGCCAGCGCGCCCCAGCGGTCGCCGACCACGGCGACGGTCCCGGCGAGGGCGGGAGCGTCCGGCTCGGCGAGGTGCCGCAGCAGGTACTCGTCGGCGGCGTCCCAGGCCCGGAGGGGGTCGCGGGGGTGCTCGGGGAAGCGGGTGAGCGCGTGGTCGCCCCATGACGTGGTCAGACGGTTCATCGTGGGGCTCAGGCTAGCCTGTGCCGTCGGGGCGGGCGTCCCGCGCCCCCGCCGGCCCGGGCCGCCGCCGCGGGTCCAGGGTCATCCACTCCCGGGGGTCCTCCAGGGGCGTGAAGCCGGCCTTCCCGTAGACGCCGTGGGCGTCCCGAGTGGCCAGTGCGACGCGGTTGACGCCGTACGGCGCGAGGTGGTCGCGGACGGCCGCGACCAGGGCGGTGCCGAGGCCCCCGCCGCGGGCGGCGGGGGCCACGTACACGTCGCAGAGCCAGGCGAACGTCGCGAGGTCGGTGACCACGCGCGCGTACGCGGCCATGGCGCCGCCCTCCTTCGCGTACGCCCCGAAGTTGAGCGAGCCGTCGATCGCGGCGTCCTGCTTCCCTCGGCTGCGGCCGAGCGCCCAGTACGTGTCGGTGGACAGCCACCGGTGGATCTGTGCGCGGTCGAGTCGATCAGGGTCGGTCGACATCTCATACGCATCGAAAGCGTTCGTCTCCTTCACGGTCGAATAGTCACAGAGAGAGCGCTTGTTGTCAGGGGCGGCTGCCACGATCGGGGCATGAACGCGACTGCCGCCGACTACCGCTGGCTCGGTGACCACTGCCCGGACCTGATCGAGGCCTACTGCGTGACGCTGGTGCGCGCGATCCCCCCGGAGGAGGCGCTCCGGCGCCTGCACGCGCGTGCGGACGGGCGGGTGGCGGGGATAGCCGCGCTGGTCGGGGCCGCGGCGGAAGCCTGGAAGGAGTCCGGTGGCGACCGGCACTTCCTGGGCCTGTGCGCGATCGACGGCTGGACGCTGATGGTGGAGCCGAACGGCTACCTGGGCAGCCTCGACGAGGCGGCGGCCCCCCTGTCGCGGGGCACCGAACTGGTCGCGCACTTCCGGAACGTGAACGCGGTGGACCACTTCAGCCGGTACGCGGACGGCGAGCCGCGGCTGCGCTTCGAGCCGCTCCTCCCGTACGCGCGGGGCGGTGCCGGGCCGGAGGGGGCGGTGGCGCTGATGCGGGAGGTCGGCTTCGACCCGTGCGACGACGGCGCGGACCCGGAGGTGGCGGCGGAGGCCGCGTTCGCCCTGGCGGAGCGGCTGACCGGGGTGCGGCTTACGCCGGAGCTGCTGGACGGGGCCGAGTTCCTCACCGGGTCGGCGCCCGGGTTCTGAGGACCGGCGGACGCGCTCCGGGTGACAGGGACCACACCTGCCGACGTAGACTCCCACGTACGGACAAATCGGCGCAAGGAGGTCACTCCCGATGGAAGCAACCGTGGGCGACAAGCTGCTGGTGCACGGCCGCGTGGTCGGCCGGCACGACCGTACGGCCGAGATCGTCGAGGTCCTGGGCGAGCACGGCCACCCGCCGTACCGCGTCCGCTTCGACGACGACGGGCACGAGGCCGTGATGTCCCCGGGCCCGGACGCCGTCGTGCGCCCCAAGGGGCGGTCCGGGGAAGGCGCCTGAGCGTCCCGCCGGGCTTCTCCCCGTCCCCCGCGCGCCTCACCACCCCGGGGGGTGGACCGGTGTCGGGTAGTGGTCGGCCACGACCCTGGCCATCGCCCCGATCCGGTCGGCGACCACGTCCCGGGCTCCGAAGAAGACGTGCCCCAGCACCTGGTCGTGGCCGCGGGCGAGGGTGAGGTGCCGGGACAGCTCCGCCGGGTCCTGCCACGGGGCGGGCGCCGCCGGGTCCCCGGCCCGGTAGAGGGCCTCCCCCACGTAGAGGTGGACGCCGGTGCCGCGCACCGTGTCGCTCCACCACGGCACGAGGGCGGCGTAGTCGGCGGCCCCGAATCCGATGTGCCAGTACAGCTGGGGGGCGACGTAGTCGATCCAGCCCTCCTTGACCCAGGTGCGGGTGTCGGCGTGCAGGTCGTCGTACGCCTGCAGGCCGCGCGTGTCGGAGCCGCGCGGGTCGGTGGTGGCGTTGCGCCAGATCCCGAAGGGGCTGATGCCGAACCCCGCCTCCGGCTTGACCTCCTTGATCCGCCGGGACGTCTCGTGGACCAGCAGGTCGACGTTGTTCCGTCGCCAGGCCGCCCGGTCGGGGAAGCCGCCGCCGTGCGCCTCGTAGGACGCGTCGTCCTCGAAGACCTGCCCGGCGACCGGGTAGGGGTAGAAGTAGTCGTCGAAGTGGACGGCGTCGATGTCGTAGCGGCGCACGGCGTCGAGCATCGCGTCCTGGACGAAGCGCCGGACCTGCGGCAGGCCCGGGTCGTAGTAGAGCCTCCCGCCGTGCGGGACGACCCAGTCCGGGTTGCGGCGCGCCGGGTGGCCCTCGGCCAGCCGCGAGAGGTCGGCGTGGGTGGCGACGCGGTACGGGTTGAACCAGGCGTGCAGCCGCAGGCCGCGCCGGTGGGCCTCCGCGACGGCGGTGCCGAGCGGGTCCCAGCCGGGATCCCGGCCCTGGACGCCGGTGAGGCACTGGGCCCACGGCTCGTACGGCGAGGGCCACAGGGCGTCGGCGGTCGGCCGCACCTGGAGGATCACCGTGTTGAGGCGGCGCTCCACGGCCCGGTCGAGCAGGGCGACCAGTTCGGCGCGCTGGTCGGCCGCGGGCAGTCCGGCCCGGGAGGGCCAGTCGCGGTTGGCGACCGTCGCCACCCACATGCCGCGGAACTCCTCCGTGCGCGCGCCGCCGCGCCGGGGCCCGCCGCCTCCGCCGCGCCGGGGTCCGCCCCCGCCGCCGCTTCTCCGGCCCGGTCCCGCCGCGCCGGCCGCGTCACCGGTGGCCAGCAGCGACGCCACCAGTCCCGCCGCTCCCGCGACCAGTCCGCGCCGCCCGACCCCGCCGCCGTCCCCGTGTCCCATGCGTCACCCCTGCCTTCCCGTCGGTGCCCGTCCGCTCCGGTCCCGGCCGGCCCCGGTCCTCGTGCGCCGCCGGGGTCGTTCCGGCCGCTGCGCACCCCGTGCGCCCCGAGGGGCGAAAGCGGGCGCTCCGGGCCGTACGGCCGTCCTCGCAGAGCATGCCCGGCCCGGAAGGTCGTCGATCCGCGCGAACGGAGTAACGTCGTGGGGTCGAGGCGGGGGTGCCGGAACCATACGGCCGCCCCGCCACCCGGAGATCAGCGAAAGGCACGAGGTGACGGACTCAATGGCCGACATTGCACGCGTCGGAGTGGTGGGCTGCGGTCAGATGGGAGCGGGCATCGCGGAGGTGTGCGCCCGCAGCGGCCTCGAGGTCAAGGTGGCCGAGACCACCGGCGAGGCGCTGGAGATCGGCCGCACCCGGCTGTACAACTCCCTCGACCGGGCCGCCCGGCGCGGCAAGATCAGCGAGGAGGAGCGCGACGCGGCGCTGACCCGGCTGAGCTTCACGACCGACCTCGGGGAGTTCGCCGACCGCGACCTGGTCATCGAGGCGGTGGTCGAGAACGAGCAGGTCAAGACGGAGATCTTCCAGGTCCTCGACCAGGTGGTGACCCGGGAGGACGCCATCTTGGCGTCCAACACCTCCTCCATCCCGCTGGTGAAGCTGGCCGTGGCGACGTCCCGTCCCGACCAGGTCATCGGCATCCACTTCTTCAACCCGGCTCCGGTCCAGCAGCTGGTCGAGCTGATCCCCGCGCTGACCACCTCGGAGAGCACGATCGGCCGGTCCCAGACCGTGGTCGAGAAGGTGCTCGGCAAGCACGCGATCCGGGCCCAGGACCGGTCCGGTTTCGTGGTGAACGCGCTGCTGATCCCGTACCTGCTGTCGGCGATCCGGATGTTCGAGTCGGGCATCGCCAGCCGTGAGGACATCGACAACGGCATGGAGATGGGCTGCGCCCACCCCATGGGTCCGCTGAGGCTGTCCGACCTGATCGGCCTCGACACGGTCGCCTCGGTCGCCGATTCGATGTACGCCGAGTACAAGGAGCCCCTGTACGCGGCTCCCCCGCTGCTCCAGCGCATGGTGGACGCGGGCCGCCTGGGCCGCAAGACGGGCTCCGGCTTCTACACGTACTCCTGAAGCCACCGCGCCCCGTCCGCCGGCGCGGCGCCCGGGACACCCTGCGTGCGCTTCCGGCCGGCGCCGTCGGGGCCGCGCCCGGCTCCGGGGGCGCCGCGCGGGGGCGGGCGGACGCGGTACGGGCCCGCTCCGCGCGCACGGGACTGCGGCGCCGCCCGCGGACGGCACCGACCGCCCCGCTCCGGCCGGGACGCCTCCGCCGGCCGCCCGGGCCCGCGGGGAGCGGCCGCCGGGCTCCCCGCCCGGACGGGTGGGGGGCCGCGCGAACGTCCCGGCGTCCTCGGCCGCGGGAAGAACGGGAGGGGCGCGCCCGGCGGTCCGGACGCGCCCCTCCGTGCGGGCGGCGGGGCGTCAGGCGCCGCGCAGCGCGGCCCCGGTGCGCTCGGCGGCGAGCGCCACGGCGGCGTCGCGGGCGGCCGTGGCCTCCTCGACGGTCAGCGTGCGGTCCCCGGCGCGGAACCGCAGCGCGTACGCCAGGGACTTGCGGCCCCCGCCGATCTGCTCGCCGGTGAACACGTCGAACAGCCGGATGGACTCCAGCAGCCCGCCCGCGCCCTCACGGAGGGCGCGCTCCACCTCGGCGGCCGGCACGTCCTCGTCGACGACCAGGGCGACGTCCTGCGTGGCCACCGGGAACACGGAGATCCGCGGGGCGGGCACGGGCCCGGTGGAGGCCCGCTCGACGAGGTCGAGGTCGAGTTCCATCGCGCAGGTCCGGTCGGGCAGGCCGAGCGCCTTGAGGACGCGCGGGTGCAGCTCGCCGGCGTGGCCCGCGGTCCGCTCGGCGCCGTCGGCGACGACGAGCAGCTCGGCGCAGCGGCCCGGGTGCCACGGGCCGTACCGGCCCCTGCGGACGGTCAGCTCGGCGCCGGCCTCGCGGGCGACGATGCGGGCGGCCTCGATCGCGTCGGCCCAGTCGGCCGGGCGGCCCCCGCCCCACCAGCCGGCCTGCTCGCGCGCTCCGGCGAGGGCCACGGCGACGTGCCGCGGCTGCTCGGGCAGGACCGCGTCGAGGCCGGCGAGCTCCTCGTCGGTGGGACGGCGGTCGGCGGGCGGCCGTACCGCGACGCCCGGCTCGGCGGCGGCGCGGAAGACCAGGCCGGTCTCGAAGAGGGCCAGGTCGTGGCTGCCGCGGCCGTCGTTGCGGCGCAGCGCGGCGAGGAGGCCGGGCAGCAGTGTGGTGCGCAGCGCGGGCTCCTCGTCGGAGAGCGGGTTGACGACCCGGACGACCCGGCGGGCGGGGTCGTCCGCCGGGAGGTCGAGCTGGTCGAGGACCTGCTCGCCGACGAACGGGTAGTTCAGCGCCTCGACGTACCCGGCGCCGGCCAGGGCGCGGCCCACGCGGCGGTGGGTGCGCTGGCGCTCGGTGAGCCCGCGGCCGGCGGGCGGCCTGGGCAGCGTGGAGGGGAGGTTCTCGTACCCCTCCAGCCGGATGACCTCCTCGGCGAGGTCGTTCGGCTCGCCCAGGTCGGGGCGCCAGGACGGGACGGTGACGACCAGCTCGTCCTGCCCGGCCACGTCGCAGCCGACCTCCTGGAGGCGGCGGACGACGGTCTCGCGGCCGTAGGCGACGCCCGCGACCCGGTCGGGGTGGTCGGCGCGCATGGCGATCGTGCGCGGGGCGCCCGGCGCGACGATCTCGGTGACGCCCGCCTCGGCCGTGCCGCCCGCGAGGAGGACCAGCAGGTCGACGGCGCGCTGCGCGGCGGCGGCCGTGGCCTGCGGGTCGACGCCCCGTTCGAACCGCTTGGACGCCTCGGAGGACAGCTTGTGGCGGCGGGCCGTACGGGCGACGGAGATCGCGTCGAAGTGCGCGGCCTCGACGACGACCTCGGTGGTGCCGCGGACCTGGCCCGTCCCCGGGTCGGCCCCGGCGTCGGCGATCTCGGTGTCGGCACCGCCCATGACGCCCGCGATGCCGATCGGGCCGCGGTCGTCGGTGATGACGAGGTCGGCCGGGTCGAGGGCGCGGACGGTGCCGTCGAGGGTGGTGATCTTCTCACCGGGCTCGGCGCGGCGCACCCCGATCGGGCCGTCGAGGCGGCTGCGGTCGTAGGCGTGGAGCGGCTGGCCCAGTTCGAGCATCACGTAGTTGGTGACGTCGACGGCCAGGGAGACCGGGCGCATGCCGGCCTTCTGGAGGCGGCGCTGCAGCCAGATCGGCGACCGGGCCTCGGGGTCGAGGCCGACGACGGTGCGCGCGGTGAAGCGCGGGCAGCCGACGGGGTCGGTGACCTGGACCGGGTGGCCGTACGAGTTCGGCGCGGGCACGTCCAGGAGCGCCGGGTCGCGCAGCGGCAGCCCGTACGCGATGGCCGTCTCGCGGGCGACGCCGCGCATCGACAGGCAGTAGCCGCGGTCGGGTGTGACGGCGATGTCGAGGACCTCGTCGTACAGCTCCAGCAGGGCGGTGGCGTCGGTGCCCACCTCGTGCTCGGGCGGCAGGACGACGATGCCCTTGGTGCCGTCGTCGCCCATGCCGAGCTCGTCGGAGGAGCAGATCATGCCGCGCGACATCCGGCCGTAGGTCTTGCGCTCGGCGATGCGGAAGTCGCCGGGCAGGACGGCGCCCGGGAGGGCGACGACGACCTTGTCGCCCCGGGTGAAGTTCCGCGCGCCGCAGACGATCTCCTGGGGCTCGCCGGTGCCGTTGGCCTGGCCGACGTCGACGGTGCAGAAGCGGATCGGCTTCTTGAACTCGGTCAGCTCCTCGACGGTGAGGACCCTGCCCACCACGAGGGGGCCGGTGAGGCCGGCGCCGAGCCGCTCGACGGTCTCGACCTCCAGGCCGGCCGAAACCAGCTTGGCCTGTACGTCGCGGCCGGTCTCCGTCGCCGGCAGGTCGACGTACTCCCGCAGCCACGAAAGCGGGACCCGCATCAGATCTCCATCCCGAACGGCCGGGTGAACCGGACGTCGCCCTCGACCATGTCTCGCATGTCCTCGACGTTGTGGCGGAACATCAGCATCCGCTCGATGCCGAACCCGAAGGCGAAGCCGCTGTACCTCTCCGGGTCGACGCCGCAGGCGACGAGCACCTTGGGGTTGACCATGCCGCAGCCGCCGAGCTCGATCCAGCCCTCGCTGCCGCAGGTGCGGCAGGGGTGCTCCGCGTCGCCGACGGACTCGCCCCGGCAGACGTAGCAGAGCATGTCCATCTCGGCGGAGGGCTCGGTGAACGGGAAGAAGTTCGGGCGGAGCCGCGTCTTCATGTCCGGCCCGAACAGCGCCCGGACCATGTGGTCGAGGGTGCCCTTGAGGTCGGCCATCGTGAGGCCCTCGTCGACGGCGAGGAGCTCGATCTGGTGGAAGACCGGGGTGTGCGTGGCGTCGAGCTCGTCGGTGCGGTAGACGCGGCCGGGGCAGACGACGTACACGGGCGGCTCGCGGTCGACGAGCGTGCGCGCCTGCACCGGCGAGGTGTGGGTGCGCAGCACGATGCCGGACTCGTCGTCGCGGGTGCCCCCGGGCCCCCGGACGAAGAAGGTGTCCTGCATCTGGCGGGCCGGGTGGTCGGGGACGAAGTTGAGGGCGTCGAAGTTGAACCACTCCGCCTCGGCTTCGGGGCCCTCGGCGACCTCGTAGCCCATGGAGACGAAGACGTCCGTGACGCGCTCCATGAGGGTGGTCAGCGGGTGCCGGGCGCCGGCCGGGGTGCGGTCGTGGGGGAGGGTGACGTCCACCGCCTCCTCGACCAGGACCCGGGCGTCGCGCTCGGCCTCCAGTTCGGCCTGGCGGGCGGCCAGGGCCTTGGACACCGCGCCGCGCGCCTGGCCGACGCGCTTGCCCGCCTCGGCCTTGGCCTGCGGGGGCAGGGCGCCGATCTCCCGGTTGGCGAGGGAGAGGGGTGAGGTGCCGCCCGTGTGGGCGACCTTCGCGTGCGCGAGTTCGTCGAGGTCGCCGGCGGCGGCGAAGGCGGCGAGCGCCTCGTCCCGCATGCGCTCGATCTCTTCCGGTTTCAGTGCCTCGACCTCGACTGGGTCGTACGACTTGTTGGGTGCCGACATCTCTTCCCGTGCTTCCGAATGGGCTGGCTGGAGCCCCCGCTCGACGACCGAGGACGCAAAGGTGCCAATGGCCGAGTCTAACGGGGGCGTGACTGTCTCGGACGGGCCCGTGGGCTCCACCGGGTCCGGACCGGCGGGATCAGATCCCACGGGTCAGGTACGTCGGGGCTCCCACGGGCAGGGTGAATCGGAACTCCGCGCCGCCCGCGGGGGCGCGGCCGACGGTGATGGTGCCGCCGTGGGCCTCGACGAGTCCCTTGACGATGTACAGGCCGAGGCCGGTGCCACCGCGGGTGCTCCCCCGCCAGAAGCGGGTGAAGACGCGGCCCATCGACTCCTCGGGGATACCGGGACCCTCGTCGCTCACGGTGACCGCCGTTCCCGTCTCGTCGTCCTGCGGACCGGTGGGCGCCACCTCGACGGTGACGGTCCCCTCGCCGTGCCGCACGGCGTTCTCCAGGAGGTTGCCGAGGATCTGGTCGACCTTGTCGGGATCGGCCCACAGCTCGGGCAGGGGGCGGCGGACGCGGACGAAGAAGCGGTCGGGCGGCTGCCCGCGGGCGGTGAGCCCCTGGACGTGGCGGCCGACCGCGGCGGCGACGTCGACGGGCTGGCGGCGCACCTCCAGCCGGCCGGAGTCGATGCGGGAGATGTCGAGCAGCTCCGTGATGAGCCGGGTGACGCGGTTGGCGTCGGCGTCGACGGTCTCCAGGATGAGCCGCTTCTGGTCGTCGGTGAACCGCTCCCACTTGGCGAGGAGGGTCTGGGTGAAGCCCCGGACGGAGGTCAGCGGGGAGCGCAGCTCGTGGGCGACGGTGGCGATCAGCTCGGCGTGGCTGCGCTCGTTGCGGCGGCGGGCCTCGGCGCCGCGGAGCGTGACCACGACGCGGCGGACCGGGCCGAGCGGCTCGTCCCTCACGTACCGGGCGGCGACGAGGACCTCCCGGCCGCCGGGCAGCAGCAGGTAGCGCTCGGGCTGGCCGGTGCGGATGGCGAGGCCGCCGTACGGGTCGGTCAGCGGCCACCAGCGGCGCCCCTTGAGGTCCTCCAGCGGGAGGGCCTCCTCCAGGGGGCGGCCGAGCGCCCGCTCGCGGGGGACGGCGGTGATCCGGGCGGCCTGGGCGTTGAAGCAGGCGATCCGGCCGTCGGCGTCGGCGACGACGAGTCCGTCGGGCATGTCGTCCGGGTCGCACTCCCGGACGGCGGGGGCGCCCGGGTCGCGCGCGGGGGCGCCGCGGCGGGCCGCCCGGCGCGTTAAGGCGCCGCGGTCCTCCGCGTGGCTGCTCGTGCCGAGCGTCATCCCCGTGTCCCCACCCTCAGTGTCGCGCGACGGGTCTCCGAGCCCGTCACCCTACTAGCTCGGGGTGACGCGGCGGCACCCTCCGGCCGCCCGCTGCGCCCGGGCGGAGGCGTAGAGGCACACGGCGGCGGCGGTCGCCAGGTTCAGGCTCTCGGCCTTGCCGTGGATGGGGACGCGGACGACGGCGTCCGCGAGGGCGCGGGTCTCCTCCGGAAGGCCCCAGGCCTCGTTGCCGAAGATCCACGCGGTGGGGCCGCCCATGGTGCCCGCGTCGAGCTCGGCGTCGAGGTCGTCGGCGCCGGCGCCGTCGGCGGCGAGGACGCGGGCCCCGGCGGCCTTCAGGCCGGCGACGGCCTGCCGGACGGGAACGCCGACGGCGACCGGCAGGTGGAAGAGGGAGCCGACGGAGGCGCGGACGGACTTGGGGTTGTACAGGTCGACGGAGGCGTCGGTGAGGACGACGGCGTCGGCGCCGGCCGCGTCGGCGCAGCGCAGGACGGTGCCGGCGTTGCCGGGGTCGCGTACGTGGGCCAGGACGGCGACCAGCCGGGGGCGGGCCGCCAGGACCGCCTCGAACGGCGAGTCGAGGAAGCCGCAGACGCCGACGATGCCCTGCGGGGTGACGGTCTGGGAGATCTCGGCGAGGACGGCGTCGGAGGCGTGGTGGACGCGGGCCCCGGCGGCGCGGGCGGCGTCGACGATGGCGGCGTACCGGGTGGCCGCCTCGGCGGTGGTGAAGAGCTCGCGCAGCGTCGGCTCGCCGTCCGGCCCCCGGTGCCCGGCGGCCTCGCGGACGGCCTGCGGCCCCTCGGCGATGAACCGGCGCTCCTTGCTCCGGAAGTTCCGCTTGGCGAGGCGCCGCGCAGCGGCGACGCGCGGGGAACGCGGGGAGATCAGCTCGGGGGTTCCCATGGTGCTCGGCGGCTCTTTCTGACTGCGGGGTCGGGGTCGTGGCGGGACGGCGAACGCGCCGGACCCGCAGGCTCGGGGCCTGCGGGTCCGGTCGGAAGAACGGCGGCCCGGGGGATCAGGCGGCGGCCTTCGGTGCGTTGACGTCGCTCGGGAGGGCCTTCTGGGCGACCTCGACGAGGGCGGCGAACGCGGTGGCGTCGTTGACCGCGAGCTCGGCCAGGATCTTGCGGTCGACCTCGACGTTGGCGGCCTTCAGACCCTGGATGAAGCGGTTGTACGTGATGCCGTTGGCGCGGGCGGCGGCGTTGATGCGCTGGATCCACAGCTGGCGGAAGTCGCCCTTGCGCTTCCTGCGGTCGTTGTAGTTGTAGACCAGCGAGTGGGTGACCTGCTCCTTCGCCTTGCGGTACAGGCGGGAGCGCTGGCCGCGGTAACCGCTGGCCTGCTCGAGGATCGCACGGCGCTTCTTGTGAGCGTTGACTGCGCGCTTGACGCGTGCCACTTGTTGACTCCTTGTAGCGGGGCCGCGGGAACGGTCACACGGCCCGGAAACGAATGGGTCCCGGCTTCCGGGGGCTTCGGATCAGGTGATCGGGGTCAGATGCCCAGCATCTTCTTGATCTTGGCGCTGTCACCCGGGGCCATCTCGGCGTTGCCGGTGAGGCGGCGCGTCAGCTTGGACGACTTGTGCTCGAGCAGGTGGCGCTTGCCGGCGCGCTCGCGGAGCACCTTGCCCGAGCCGGTGATCTTGAAGCGCTTCTTGGCACCGCTGTGCGTCTTGTTCTTCGGCATAGCGCCGTCATCTCCTCGTCAGTGGCGCTCCCAGCCGGTCCGGGGACCGGCGCGCGGGAGCGTCAGGTGGATCGGTTTCGGGTCCCGGGCGGGATGCCCCGGACACGGCCTTGCGGGCTACTCGGCGGACGGATCCGCCTGGGCGGGCTGGCCCTGGCGCTCCGCCTTGCGGGCGGCCTGCGCCTCGCGGGCCTCGGCCATGGCCTCGGTCTTCTTCTTGTGCGGACCGAGAACCATGATCATGTTGCGGCCGTCCTGCTTCGGGTTCGACTCGACGAAACCGAGGTCCTGGACGTCCTCCGCGAGCCGCTGCAGGAGCCGGTAGCCGAGCTCCGGCCGGGACTGCTCGCGTCCGCGGAACATGATCGTGATCTTGACCTTGTCGCCCTGCTTGAGGAACCGGACGACGTGACCCTTCTTGGTGTCGTAGTCGTGCGGGTCGATCTTCGGCCGGAGCTTCATCTCCTTGATGACCGTGTGCGCCTGGTTCTTGCGCGCCTCACGGGCCTTCATGGCCGACTCGTACTTGAACTTGCCGTAGTCCATGAGCTTGCACACGGGCGGACGGGCGTTCGCCGCGACCTCGACCAGGTCGAGGTCGTACTCCTGGGCAAGCTCCAGGGCCTTGGCGAGCGGAACGATTCCGACCTGCTCGCCGCTGGGACCGACAAGTCGCACCTCGGGAACGCGAATCCGGTCGTTGATGCGGGGCTCGGCGCTGATGGATCCTCCTCGGTAGCACCACGCGACCGCCTGGCGGACGGACGCGTAACGTCTGTTCTGAGACCAACCGCGCCGGTGCATGAAAAATGCCCCGGACGGGACACAGGCGGGGCTCCTGGCGATACCGGAGCACCGCCACGGCGTGCCGCGGGGCGCTGTACTCGGGCGGGTCCATCGTCCGTACGGAACGATGGGCGCCGCCTGACCGGTGACCCGCCGCCCCGGGGGGTGGCCAGGTGGGAGACGGAGCCTCCACTTGTGGGCCGGAACTCATCGGTTCCGGCCGGTCGTCACACCAGGCTACCAGCTGCCCGCCGGTGGACCCAACCGGGCCGGCGGGGCCGGGCGGGTGGCGCGACCGCCTATCGTGTGGGGCATGAGTGACGCCACGCCCAGCGAACCCGGCCCCGACTTCGCCGCCATGACCCGCGACATCGCGGAGGTCCCCGCGGTGGAGGTGATCGTCACGGTCGCGGTGAACCTGATGAGCGCCGCGGCCGTGAAGCTCGGGCTGACCGAGGAGGGCGACGCGCACAAGGACCTCGACGAGGCCCGCAAGCTGGTGCACGCCCTGGCGGGTCTGCTGGACGCGAGTGCGACGGAGATCAGCTCCTTCCACGCGGCGCCGCTGCGGGACGGGCTGAAGTCCCTGCAGCTGGCGTTCCGCGAGGCGTCGCTGGTGCCGGACGAGCCGGGCCGGGGGCCGGGCGAGAAGTACACCGGCCCGGTCTTCGGCTGATCCGGCCCCTCCCCTACCCCCTCGCGTAGAAGGGCTCGCCCGGCGGGGCGGCCCCGGCCGGCAGCACCGCCAGGTCGAGGCCCCGCACCAGGCGGGCCCTCAGCGTCCCGTCCGCCGCCAGGGCCGTCGCCACGCGGCGCGCGGCCTCCGCCGGGACCGCGTCGGGGGCGAGGACCAGGGCGAGCGTGCCGTCCGCGCCGCCGCCCCGCCGGAGGTGCGCGCGCAGCACCGCCGGCTCGGCGGCGACGACCGCGCGCACGGCGGCGGTGACGGCGGGGTCCGCGAGGGGGTCGGTGCCGGTGCGGCCCTCGGCGAGGGCGAGCAGCGCCCGGCCGGTCAGCTCGTACGGCACCGGGCCCGCCAGGTCGAGGAGGAGCGTGTCGGCCTTCTCGTGGGCGGCCGCCTGGAGCGCCCGGTGGAGCGGTACGGCGACGGGGCGGGCCGCCGGGTCCCAGCGGGCCAGCGCGTCGGCGGAGGTGAAGGCGGGCAGTGCGCGGCGGTCGCCCGCGGTGAGCGTGGGCACGGCCATGTCGCTGGTCTTCTCGCGGCGCAGGCCGTTCCCGTCCTCCTCGACCTCGCCGAGGAGGGCGACGACGGGGACGAGGAGCCGGGCCCCCTTCAGCGCCTCCAGCACGCGCGGCTCGGCGCCGCGGTCCTCGGCCCAGGCCGCGAGGGCCTCGGCGAGCCGGGGGTCGGCGGAGCCGTCGTCGTCGGGGAAACCGGGGTCGGGGATGTCCTTGAGCGCCACGCGCCGAGCCTATCCGGGCGGCCTGCTCACCCCGTGCGGCGCCCTCCGCGCCACAGCGCGGCGGCGGTCGCCACCAGCAGCACGCCGGCTCCGCCCGCGACCGGGGCGAGGAGGCCGACGGGTTCCCCCGGCTCGGGGTCGCGGCGCGGGCCGGGCCCGAAGTACCGGCGGTCGTAGCCGGCGGCGGCCGCCTTGAGGTCGGCGGGACGGAGCGCGGCGCCCGCCTCGATCGCGGCGGCCGGGTCGACCGTCCCGTACCCCTTGTGGTCGTCGCGGCCCTCCTGGGGGCCGTCGCGCGCGGTGTCGACGAGCAGCTTCCTGATCTGGGAGGGCGTGAGGCCGGGGTGGGCGGCGCGGACGAGGGCGACGGCGCCGGAGACGAACGCCGCGGCCGCGCTGGTGCCCCAGCCCTCGTAGTACCTGCGGTCGGGGTCGGCGATGACCACGTCGACGCCGGGCGCGCTGACCGCGGCGTACCAGCGGCTGGTCGAGAACGGGGCGGGGGCGCCGTAGCGGTCGACGGCGGTCACGGCGATCACGCCCGGGTAGGCGGCGGGGTAGGAGACGCGGTCGCCTTTCTCGCCGCCGTTGCCGGCGGAGGCGACGACGACGGCCCCCTTGGCCAGGGCGTACTGGACGGCGGCGTCCTCGGCGGCCTCGGGGTGGGCGGACTCGCTGTCGTCGCCGAGGGAGAGGTTGATCACGTCGGCGCCCTGGTCGGCGGCCCAGCGGATGCCCTGGGCCAGGGCGCCGCCGCGGGTCTGGCGGGCGCGGGCGCGCGCCCCGTCGGAGCCTTCGAGGATGACCCGGACGGGGAGGATCCTGGCCTCGGGGGCGACTCCGACGACTCCGTCGCCGTTGCCCGGACCGTGTCCGTGGCCCGCGATGATGCCGGCCATGGCGGTGCCGTGGCGGGCCCAGGCCCGGTCGCCGCGCCGGGCGCCGAAGCCGACGAGGTCCCTGCCGGGAAGGACGTTGCCGACGAGGTCGGGGTGGGTCCCGTCCACCCCGGTGTCGAGGACGGCGACGGTGACGCCCTCGCCCCTGGTGGTGTCCCAGGCCCGCTCGGCGTTGATCGCCTCGTTGCCCCACTGGCGGGCGCGGATGCCGTCCGCGCGGGCCGGGGCCGCGGGGAGGAGCGCGAGGGCGGCGGCGGTGAGGGCGGCGAGGAGCAGCCGGGCGGTGCCCGCCGTGCCGGCGGTGCGGGCGTGCCTCACCGCTCCCCCTTCCCCGCGGGTCCCCCGACCGCTCCGGCGACCGCCGCGCGCAGGGCCCGCTCCGTCCGGTCGGCGAGGCCGCGCGCCTCGTGGCCGAGCCCGGCCTGCGCGGGGGCGGTGGTCCGGCCCTCGGCCGTCGCCTGCCGGGCGGGCTCGGGCCGGGGCACGGGGCGGCCGTCCGCGAAGCCCGAGACGCCGTACACGACCACGGGGACCTCGGTGAGGACGTTGACGTGCCAGCTGGCCCGCTGGGCGTCGCCGAACCCGGCGGCGACGGTGCCGGGGGCGGCGAACGCGGGGGGTATGAGGTCGGGGCTCCTGTCGAGGCCGCCGTCGGTGAAGCGGGCGCGCAGGGCGGTCATGCCGGCGGCGTCGCCCTCCGTGAAGACCAGGCCGACGGTGGTGACGCTGCTGGAGGTCGCGTCGGTGTAGGTGGCGCGGAGCACGCGCAGGCAACCGGCGGGTGCGAGGGCGGCGGCGAGCCGCGGCCGGAGCACGGCGGCGCAAGGCGCGTCGGGTGCGACGGCGACCCGCGTCCAGGAGCGGTCCGCCCCGCCCGGGCCTGCGTCCGCGCCTTCGAGGACGCGGGGGAAGAGCGAGTCGACGGGGACGCTGTGCCAGAGCGCGGCGGCCTCGGTGTAGGGCGTGCGGCCGGGCGCGCCGCCGGGGTCCCGGAGCACCCAGGTCCCGGCGGCCGACCCGGCGACGAGCCCGATCCCGAGGACGAGGCAGGCGACGGCCGCCGCGGTCCGCGCGGAGCGGCGCGGGGCGGGGACGGGCCGCAGCCGCACGGTCGTCTCGCGGGACGTCTCGGGCGGGACGGCCCAGTACGCCGGCGGGTACGGCGCCGGGGCCGCGGCGGGGGGCCGCGCGGCGGGCAGGGGCCGGCCGCCGGGCTCCGCGCGGCGCGGGTCGGGCAGGGCGGGCGCCCCGCCCCCGAGCGGCGGGTCGGCGGGGGCCGGGAGGGCGGCGCCCGGTGGGACCGGGGCGGCGGGCTCCCGCGGCACCGGACCGGGAGCGGACGGCCGTCGGGGGCGGGCGCCCGGTCGCCGTCGCGGACCCGGTCCCGGGCGGCGGCCGGGCGCCCCGCGGGGGCGGTGGAGCCACCGGGCCGCGGCGCCGGTGCGGGGGCGGCCGGCTGGTGCGGCTCGCCTCCGGGGGCCGGGCGGGCGCTCGTGCCCGGGACCGCGGCCGCGCCCTCTCGCCGGGCGGGCGGGGCGGCCGGGGGCCGGGCGGGCGCCCCGCCCCCGGCCGGCGTCCGGTCGGCACCGGCGGGTCCGGGTACCGTGCCGCCGGACACGCCCGGGGCCGCCGGGGTGCCGGGCCCGGGCGGGCGGGGGCCGCCGCCGGGCACCGCATCCGCGGGCGTGCGGGCGGGGGGGCCGGGAAGGCGCCGCGGCGGCGTCCCGGGGCGGGGAGCCGGCGGGCGGGGGCACCGGGCGGCGGGGGTCCCCGCCCCGCCCGTCCTCCGTCCGGGCCGGGCGGGCCGGGGCGGAGCGGGGAGGAACGGGGAGGGGGCGGGTCGCGGTCCCCTCCGGGGAGTCGGGCCGGGGGCCGGGCGCCGTGCCTCGGTGCTCATCCGCCTCCCCTCGTGCTCGTACCGGTGACGCCGTCGGAGCAGGCCCGTTCCGGCGTGTAGGCGTCACTCTAAAGGCTGCCGGCGGGCCCGGGGGAACACGGCCGCACCTCGGGGCGGATCTGACCGGAACGTCCCGCCCACAGCCCCCTACCCACCGGTAACAGGGCCTGGCACCCTCTGGTCCATGACTCCCCACGCCACCGATCGCACCCGTTACGACCGGGCCGTCGCACACCTCGGTGCTCCGCTCGCCGTCGTCGACCTGGACGCCTTCGACGCCAATGCCGGCGACCTCGTCCACCGCGCCGGGGGCAAGCCGGTCCGGGTCGCGAGCAAGTCGCTGCGCTGCCGCGCGCTGCTGGAGCGGGTGCTGGCGCGGCCCGGCTTCGCGGGGGTGATGTCGTTCACCCTGGACGAGTCGCTGTGGCTGGCGCGGGCCGGCTTCGACGACGTGCTGCTGGCGTACCCGTCCGCGGACCGCGCCGGCTTCGCGGAACTGGCCGCCGACGCCCGCCTCGCGCGCGCCGTCGCGGTGACGGTGGACGACCCGGCGCAGCTGGACCTCATCGAGGCGGCGCGCGGGGGCGGCCGGGAGGAGCTGCGGATCTGCCTGGAGCTGGACGTGTCGCTGCGGCTGCTCGGCGGGCGCGTACGCGTCGGCGCGCTGCGGTCGCCGCTGCGGGAGCCGGCCGAACTGGCGGATCTCGCCCGCTCCGTGGCGCGCCGGCCCGGATTCCGGCTGGTGGGGCTGATGGCGTACGAGGGGCACGTGGCGGGGGTCGGCGACGCGGTGGCGGGCCGGCCGCTGCGGTCGCGGGCGGTGCGGCTGATGCAGTCGGTGGCGCGGCGGGAGCTGGCGGAGCGGCGGGCGGCCGTGGTGGCGGCCGTGCGGGCCGTGGCACCGGACCTGGAGTTCGTGAACGGCGGGGGCACCGGGAGCGTGCAGCACACGGCGGCCGAGGAGGCGGTGACGGAGGTCGCGGCGGGGTCGGGGCTGTACGTGCCCCGGCTGTTCGACCACTACACGTCGTTCAGCGGCCGGCCCGCCGCCCTGTTCGCGCAGCCGGTGGTGCGCCGGCCGGGCGTGGGCGTCGTGACGGTGCTGGGCGGCGGGTACCCCGCGTCGGGCGCGCCGGGCCGCGACCGGCTGCCGGTGCCGTACCTGCCGGAAGGACTGCGGTACGACCCGATGGAGGGGGCGGGCGAGGTGCAGACGCCGCTGCTGGGCCCGACCGCCGACGACCTGCTGATCGGCGACAAGGTGTGGTTCCGGCACGCCAAGGCGGGGGAGCTGTGCGAGCGGTTCGACCGGCTGCACCTGATCGAGGGCGAGCGGGTGACGGCGGCCGTGCCCACCTACCGGGGCGAGGGGCGGACGTTCCTGTAGGCCCCGGGCCGGCCGCCGTCCCCGGGGGCGAGGCTGCTTCCCACGCCGCCGGTCGCGGGGCCGTCGAGGGGGCGGATCCCCCGGGTGATCTCGTCCATGACGGAGAGCGGCGGCCCGTCCGGCCCGGCGTCGAAGGCGAACCGCACGGCGACGGGCTGCTCGGCGCCGCCGGGCGACGGGAAGACCAGCGACTGGACGTGGCCGCCGGGACCCCTGCCCGTGGTGGCGCGCCAGCGGACGAGGTAGCCGGTGCGGCCCGCGACGACGGTCTCGCGGGCGGCGACGACCCGGTGGCCGGTGACGCCGCCGTACGGCCTGCCGTCGAGGGCGTCCTCCCCGTACAGCTGCTCGGCGGCCTGCGCGACGTCCGCCTCGGCCATCGCCCGGTGGGTGGGGGCGGCGGAGGCGAGCGTGCGGGACAGGACGCGGCCGGGGTGGCAGGGGCGGGTGCCGTCGGGGCACCGGTGGTCGCCGGCCGTGACCATGGCCGGGGCCTGGTCGATGCCGGGCTCGGCCTTCTCCCAGCCCTTCGGCAGGGGCAGGCCGACGCCGTTGAGCTGGTCGACCAGGAGGGCGCCGCCCTCGGCCGGGGCGGCGGACGGCCCGGCCGCCGGGCCGGACGCGGACGGTGCGGGGACGGACGGGGCGGCGGCCCCCGGGGAGGGCGGCGGGGCGGTCGGGGTCTCCCCGCCGGGGCGGAGGAGGACCGCGGCGGACGCGACCGCCGCCACGGCGAGCGCCGCGACGGCGACCCGGGCGGGCCGGCCGCCGAACCGCTTCGGGGGGACGACGACCGCCGCGGGCGGCGGGCCGTCCGCGGGGCGGGTGTGCCCGCTCCACTCCGTACCGTCCCACCAGCGCTCCACCGCGGGCGCCGCCGGGTCGGGGTACCAGCCCGGCGATGTCGTCATGCTCATGACGTCAGGGTAGTCGGCACCCGGAGCGGGGTGGTGGGGGCGCCGGGCCGGTGCCCGCCCGTCCCCGGCCGGCGCGGCACGGGCCGTTCCGGTGCGGGAGGCGCGGGAGGAGGGCCGGCGCCGGGCCTCGGCGGTGCGGGTACGACGGGGGCCGGCGCGGGAAGCGCGGCGGCGCGGGGGACGCGGCAGGCGCGGAGCCGGGAGAGCGGGACCCGCGGGGCTCAGCGGGTCCGCGACAGGGACAGCAGGTCCCGCGCCGGACCCGTGGGGCGGGGACCGGTCGGCCACACGGCGCGCAGGGCGCGGCGCAGGTCGACGCCCTCGACCGGGACCTCCACCAGGCGACGGGACGCCAGTTCCTCGGTGACCGCCAGTTCGCTGAGGACGGCCGGCCCGGCACCGCTCACGGCGGCCGCCTTCGCCGCCGTCGTCGACGCCAGTTCCATCAGCGGCGCCGCGAGCCCCCCGTGCGCGGCCAGCGCCGAGTCGAGGACCTGCCGCGTCCCCGAGCCGTACTCGCGCAGCACCAGCGGCGTCCCGGCCAGTTCCGCGGGCGCGACCGCGGCCCGGCGCCGGGCCCAGCGGTGCGACGGCGCCGTGACGACCACCAGCCGGTCGCGGGCGACGACCACGCCGTCCAGCCCGTCCGGCACGGCGAGGCCCTCCACGTACCCGAGGTCCGCGTCCCCCGCGAGCAGCAGGGCGGCGACGGCGGCGGAGTTGCCCGCCCGCAGCGACACGGCCGTGCCGGGCCGCTCGGCGCGCAGGGCGACGAGCCAGCCGGGCAGCAGGTACTCGGCGATGGTCATCGAGGCGGCGACGCGCAGCCGGGAGTCGCGGCGGTCCCGCAGCGCCTGGGCCCCCGCGTCGAACGCCTCCGCCGCCTCCACCACGCGCCGCGCCCAGTCGGTGACGAGCGCCCCCGCCTCGGTGAGCCGGGAGCCCCGGGGCGACCGGTCGACGAGGGCCACGCCCAGGCGCCGCTCCATGGAGCGGATGCGGCCGCTGGCGGCGGGCTGCGTGATGCCGACCTCGCGGGCCGCCCGGCCGAGGCTGCCGTGTCGCGCGACGGCGAGCAGCAGCTCCAGGGATCCGAGGTCGGGCACGCGATGGGAGAGGGTCATAAAACCAGCTTATGGGTTCATAGAGACAAGACCCCTGGTCGGGGGGGTTCCGTCCGGGGAGGGTGGGTCCATGGCCACCGCCGTCCGCCCCCAGCCCCGTCCCCGGCTCCCGCTCCGCACCCGCCCGCGCCCGCGCCCGCGCGCCGTCGGCGTGCGGCACCTGGGCCCCAACTTCTACGCCGCCGTCATGGGCACCGGGATCCTCGGCACCGCGGGGGCCGGCCTGCCCCTGCGCCCGCCGGGTCTGCGCACGGCCTGTACGGCGCTGTGGGCCCTGGCGCTGCTGGCGCTGGCCGTGCTGCTGGGCGCCCGGGCCGTGCACTGGGCGCGCCACCGCGACCAGGCGCGGGCACACCTGCTGGACCCGGCGGTCGCGCCGTTCTACGGCTGTCTGTCGATGGCGCTGACCTCGGTCGGCGGCGGAACGCTGCTCCTGGGGAGGGACCGGCTCGGCGAGGGGCCGGCGGTGGCCCTGTCGGCCGCGCTGTGGGTGTCGGGGACGGTGGCCGGCCTGGTGGTGGCGGTGGGCGTCCCGTACCTGATGGTGGTGCGGCACCGCGTCGAGGCGCCGTCGCCGCTGTGGCTGCTGCCGGTGGTCGCGCCGATGGTGTCGGCGGCCACCGGGCCGCCGCTGGCGCCGTACCTCCCGGAGGGGCAGGCGCGGGCGACGCTGCTCGCCGGCTGCCACGGCATGTTCGGGATGAGTCTGCTGGCGACGCTGCTGATCCTGCCGCCGGTCTTCAGCCGGCTGGTGACGGCCGGTCCTCCCCCGGACGCGGCGGTGCCGGCGCTGCTGCTGGTCCTGGGGCCGCTGGGCCAGTCGGTGACCGCGGCGGGCGCCCTCGCGGACGCGGCGCCGGGCGTGCCGTACGCGCGGGGGCTCGCCGTGGCGTACGGACTGCCGGTGGCGGGGTTCGCGCTGCTGTGGCTGGCGCTGGCCGGGGCGCTGGTGGTGCGGGCCCGGCGGCGCGGGATGCGCTTCGCGATGACGTGGTGGGCGTTCACCTTCCCCGTCGGGACGTGCGTGACGGGCACGGCGGCGCTGGCCCGGCACACGGGTCTGGCGGCGCTCGGCGGGACGGCGGTGGCGCTCTACGCCCTGCTGGCCGCCGGGTGGCTGGCGGCGGCGTCGGGGACGGTGCGCGGCCTGGTCAACGGATCGCTGCTCGCAGGGCCCGCCCCAGTACCCGGGGCGCATGGACGAGGGACGGCCCGTACCAGGTGAGGTGCCGGCCGTCGACGAGCGCGGCGGGCAGGCCGCCGAACGCCTCGGGCCCGTCGTCGGCGGTGAACCGGTACGGCTCGTCGGGCAGGACGACCAGGTCGGCGCCGCCGGCGCGCAGTTCGTCGAGCGGGACGCGCGGGTAGCGCTCGGGATGGTCCGCGTACACGTTGGCGACGCCGAGGCGGGCGAGGAGGTCGCCGGCGAACGTGTCGCGACCGAGCACCATCCAGGGCCGCCGCCAGATCGGCACGACCGCCGCGCGGGGCGGCCCGTCCGGGGTGAGCGCGGCCCAGGCGGCCTCGGCCTCGTCGAGCCAGCGGGGCCTGGAGGGGACGCCGCAGGCGCGCAGGACCCGGTCCAGCTCGCGCAGCGCCTGCTCCAGGCCGCGGACCTCGGTGACCAGGACGTCGAGGCCGGCGGAGCGCAGGGCGGCCAGGTCGCCGGGACGGTTCTCCTCCTCGTTGGCGACGACGAGGTCGGGGCGGAGCGCGGTGATCGCGGAGACGTCCGGGTTCTTCGTGCCGCCGATCCGGGGCGCTTCGAGGCCCGCCGGACGGGTGCACCAGTCGGTGCGGCCGACCAGGGCCCCGGGCGCGGTCACGGCGACGGCCTCGGTGAGGGACGGCACCAGGGAGACGACGCGGATCACCGCTCCGCCGCCTCCATGTGGGGCGCCACCGACACGGCCAGGACGCGTGTGCCGGGCCCGGAGGCACGCCAGCGGTGGCGGACCCCGCCGGACAGGTAGAGCGTGTCGCCGCGCTCCAGCCGGTACGCGCGGCCCTCGGCCTCCACCTCGACGGTGCCGTCGGCGACGTACAGCAGGGCGTCGTTGCGGAGGACCAGCTCGCGGCCGGCGTCGTGCTCGCCGGTGAACTCGTCGGCGTGCATCTGGTGCTCGCCGCGCACCAGCGCGCGGACGCCGGCCGGGGCGCCCGGGTCGTCGGCGCACGCCGCGGCCCGTACGACGTCGACCGTGCGGGCGGCGTCGCCCGCGTCGAGCAGCTCGACGGCGGTGGTCTTCAGCGCGTCGGCGATGCACTCCAGGGAGCGCGTGCTGGGGCGGGCGCGCTCGTTCTCGATCTGGCTGAGAAAGGGCACGGACAGGCCGCTGCGCTCGGCCACGGCGGCGAGGGTCAACGACAGCGCCCTGCGCCTCCTGCGCACGGCCGCGCCGACCCGCGGTGTCTCCTTGTCGTCCATGTCTTCCCTCCCTTCCCTCCTCTCCCGACAACCTTACGCAGCGCGAGTACCCCCCGAGTAGCGCAAACGGCCGAAGCGTTGCGCCGGCCATCCGGCCGGGGGCGCGGCCGGGAGCGCGCGATGCCGCACCCGGGCGGGAGGCGGCACCCGGGCTCCCCCGGCGCGGTCCCGCGGCCCCGTCAGCGGCCGGCCGGGCCCCGCGCCGGCCCGCCCGGCGGCGGCCTCCCGGCGGTTCCGGGCGCGGCGGTTCGGCGTGCGATCCTGACCGCATGCCGACCCCAGCCAGCAGGTGTCTCCTGCTCGACACCCCCTCCCTGTACTTCCGGGCCCACTTCGGGGTTCCCGACTCGGTGCGCGCTCCGGACGGCACGCCGGTGAACGCCGTGCGCGGCCTGCTGGACTTCATCGCCCGGCTGGTGGTCGACCACCGCCCGGACACCCTCGTGGCCTGCATGGACGCCGACTGGCGGCCGGCCTGGCGGGTGGAGCTGATCCCCTCGTACAAGGCGCACCGGGTCGCCGCGGAGACGGGTCCCGGTACACCGGACGAGGAGGAGGTGCCGGACACGCTGGCGCCGCAGGTCCCGGTGATCGAGGCGGTGCTGGACGCGGTGGGCGTCGCGCGCGTGGGCGTCGCCGGGTACGAGGCGGACGACGTGATCGGCACGCTCGCGGGCCGGGCGGCCGGGCCGGTGGACATCGTCACGGGCGACCGGGACCTGTTCCAGCTGGTGGACGACGCGCGCGGGGTGCGGGTGCTGTACCCGGTCAAGGGCGTGGGCACGCTCCAGGTGGTGGACGGGGAGTGGTTGCGCGGCAAGTACGGCGTGGACGGCCCGGGGTACGCGGACTTCGCCACGCTGCGGGGCGACCCGAGCGACGGGCTGCCGGGGGTGCCCGGCGTCGGTGAGAAGACCGCCGCGAAGCTGCTGGAGTCCTTCGGGGACCTGGCGGGGGTCGTCGCCGCGGTGGACGACCCGGCGTCGGGGCTGACCCCGGCGCAGCGGCGGCGTCTGGACGGGGCGCGGGAGTACCTGGCGGTCGCGCCGAAGGTGGTGCGGGTCGCGGACGACGTTCCGCTGCCGCCCTTCGATCCGGCGCTGCCGGCCGGCCCGAAGGATCCGCAGGCGCTGCGCGCTTTGGCGGAAAGGTGGCGCCTGGGCGGGTCGTTGGAGCGCCTGCTCGCCGCCCTCCCCCGATGAAGTGTTAGCTTAGGCATGCCTAAGAAACCACTCTCCGGGGAGTACGCCGTGGCGGATGAGCCGTCCCGCAGGACACCGAAGGCCCACGAGGCACAGGTGGTGCGCACGGAGCGGATCGCTCCGCACATGGTGCGGATCGTGCTCGGCGGCGAGGGACTGGACTCCTTCGCCACCAGCGGCCTCACCGACCACTACGTCAAGATCCTGTTCCCTCCGGAGGGTGTGACGTACCCCGAGCCGTTCGACCTGGAGCGGATCCGCGAGGAACTGCCGCGCGACCGGTGGCCGGCGCAGCGCACGTACACGGTGCGCGCCTGGGACCCGGTCGGGCGGGAGCTGACGATCGACTTCGTGGTGCACGGCGACGAGGGGCTGGCCGGGCCGTGGGCGGCACGGGCGCGGGTCGGCGAGACGGTCCGGTTCATCGGTCCGGGCGGCGGGTACGCGCCGGACCCGGAGGCCGACTGGCATCTGCTGGCGGGGGACGAGAGCGCCCTGCCCGCGATCGCGGCGGCGCTGGAGGCACTGCCGGACGGCGCCGTGGCGCACGCGTTCATCGAGGTGGACGGGGCGGAGGACGAGCTGAAGATCGACGCCCCGGCCGGTGCGGAGGTCCGCTGGCTGCCGCGCCGCGGCCGTCCGGTCGGCGAGGCGCTGGTCGAGGCCGTGCGGGACCTGGACTTCCCCGGGGGCGCCGTCCACGCGTTCGTCCACGGCGAGGCCGGCGCGGTGCGGGAACTTCGCCGGTACCTGCGCAGGGACCGCGGCGTCCCGCTGGAGCGCCTGTCGATCTCGGGCTACTGGCGCCTGGGTCAGTCGGACGAGGCGTGGCGCGCGGTCAAGCGCGAGTGGAACGCCCAGGTGGAGCGCGAGGAGCGGTCCTCGTAGGGAACCGGTCCGCCGTGCCCGCCGACCGGTGGGCACGGCGGGGGCCGTCGGTCCGTGCGCGGCCGACGCGCGTGCCCGCACCCCGCGGGCTTTCCGCCGGTCCGCCGGCGGGCACCGGGGCGCCGCATCCTCCGGAGCTTTCGCACCCGGCGCCCGGCGGTGCCCCCGGCGGAGAAGGCGGGCGGGGAGTTCCGCCTCCCGGTGTCCCGCCCGCGCGAAGGGGGCGTGATCCGGCCGGAACCACGCCCGTCGGCATGCGCACGGCCGCCGGCACGGGTACGGCCGCCGGCCCACACACCCATCGGCACGAGCACGCCCACCGGCACGAGCGCGACCGCCGACCCGCGCACCCACCGGCACGAGCAGGCCGCCGGGCACGAGCGGTCGCACCTGGCAGTGCGGTCGCCGGGCCGTTGGCGGGCACACCGTCGGAGGGGCGTCCGGGACCGAAACCGTACGCGGACCGGTGGCCGCCCTTCGCCGTGTCGCAACCGTCGCGGGCACCGGGTCCGCCCGGCGCCGGGGCCGCTCGCGTGCTCCCCCGCCGCCCGGACGCGAGTCCCCGTGCGGCCCGGGCGGCGGGGGGCGGTTACCCCGTCCGCCCTTCCCGGATGGCGCAGTCGTCGGGTCCGCCCGTTACTTGAAGCAGACCGCGCGCCGGGTCGGCGCACGACGACCGACACGGTGTGCGCCTCACCGGAGTCCGGCGAACGGAGCCACGCCATGACAACCGAAGACCCCACCACCCCTGCGACTGGGGCGGCTCCCTCCCGGGAGCAGGCGTCCGGCATCCGGGTCCCGACCGGGGCCCCCACCGTCCCGGCCGCCGTCCCCGCGAACGCCGCCCACGACGGGGCGACGCGCTCCGGCACCCCGCACCCCGAGGCGGCGGACGCCGAGGCCGCGGGGACCGCGGCGGCCGGGACGGTGCCCGCGGACGGCGCGTTCCCGCAGGGGCCGGCCGCCCGGGCCGCGCGCGCGGACGGCGTACCCGCGGACGGTTCGGCCCCCACCGCCCGGACGAGCGGCACGTACACCCCGGGGCCCGTCGCGGTCGGCTCCGCGCACCCCGGCAGCGTACGGACCGCGGCCGGCGAGGACGCGCCCGCGGCCCCCCGGACGCCGAGGCGGTGCGTACGGGAACCATGCCGGTCGACACGGACGCGCACCCCGCCGACGCGCACCCCGCCGACACCGTGCCGGACGACGGCACCGTGCCTGACGACGGCGCGTCCCCCGGCCCCTCCGGCTCCGGCACGGCGGTCGACGCCGCGCTCGCCGACGCCGCGCTCGCCGAGACCTCGGGCACGGGCGCGGACAGCGGGGACGGTGAGGACGACGAGGACGACGAGGACGGCGACGAGCGCATACGGACGCTGATCTGGACGGCGGCCACGTACCGTCCGCTGGAGGAGGTCGCCGCGCTGGTGACCCAGCTCAAGCACACCAAGGCCGTCGACAGCCCCGCGGACGAGGCGCTGCGCGCGGCCGCGGTGGCCCGGCCCCTGGAAGAGGTCCGGCGGCTGGTCGCCATGTTGAACGAGGCCGGCCACACCCTCGACGAGAACGACACGACGCTCCGCGCCGCGGCGGTCGGCAGGCCGGTCGAGGACGTCGTCCAGCTGGTGAGCATCCTCGGCACCGGCGACGGCCGGGAACCGTCGCGGCCGGCCGCGGCCCCGTCCGGACCCCCGGACACGGGCACGGCGGGCGGCGCCCAGCCGGTGCCGGAGGACCCCAGGGTCCGCCCGCCCCGTTCCCTCTCCACCGCGACGGCGGCCACGGCCCCGGGAAGGGAGGGGCCTGTCAGGGTCCTCACCCCCGAGTCGGTCGGCGAGGGCGCCGTCCCGGCCTCCCGGTCCGCGCTCCGCTGGCCCGCCGCGGCCGCCCTGTTCGCCTGCGGCGTCCTCCACCTGCCCGCCGACTTCGCGGCCCTGTGGTCCGGAGGGTACGCACACGCCATGGCCCTCGTCGTCGCCGTGCTGTGCCTGGTGCTCGGCGAGTGGCTGATCGTCCGGGACACCGTGCGCGTCTGGGGGTCCGCGGCCGCCCTGTCCATCGGCGTCGTGGCGCTGCACGGGATGGCGGGCAGCAGCGGGGTCGACCTCCTGCGGAGCAGCCTCGGCCACTCGTGGGCCTGGTCGGGCACCGCCGCGGTGACGTGCGCGATGCTGACGGCCCTCCTGGCCGGACCGGCGCTGCTGCGCCGGCAGAGGGAGGCCGAGACGGCCGACGGCGCCTGAGGCCCGGCGGCGCGGAGCGCCCCCGCCGAGGAGCGGGGGCGCCCCGCGCCGCCGCTCACTCCCCCGCGGCCGGGCGGTCCCTGCCGTGGGCGCGGGCCGAGGCGTCGACCTGGGCGAGGCGCCGCAGCGAGGTGAGGACCGCGTCGCCCAGGACCGTGCCGACCACGACGCTCTCGACCAGGTCCTCCCGGGCCGCCTTCCGCGCCACGTACGCCATGTCCGCGGCGGCGATCCGCTCCACCGCCCCCGCGTACGCGTCCAGCGCCGCCTCCGAGAACCGCTCGTGCCCCAGCCGGTTGAACGCCGCCAGCGCGTCGGCCAGGGACCGGACCGCCGGGTTGCCCTCCTCCACGCGCCACCCGCGACGGGCGATCAGCTCCGCGGCCTGCCTGCGGGCGGCCTCCCGCGCCGCGTCGTCCGGCCCGACCGCGCGCGGCGCGATGCGGTCGTGCGCCGCGCCGAGCACCTCGTGCACCGGGCGCCCCGGGTCCCCGACGGCCTCCAGTACGTCGCGGACGGCCGCCACCGAGAGCCCGCCCACCTCGACGAGCGCCCGCACGAGCCGCAGTCTGCGGACGTGCGACCCGTCGTACCGGGCCTGGTTGGGGCTGCTCAGCTCCCCGGCGGGCAGCAGGCCCTCCCGCACGTAGTACTTGATCGTGGGTACCGGGACCCCGGTCCTGCGGCTCAGCTCGCCCACGCGCACGCCGGCCCACCTCCTCGCTTCCGCTCGGCACCCCCCGTCCTCGCCGGGGCGGATCCATTGTAGATAGTGCCGCTATCGGATAGCGGTACGCTCCGCTGTCCGCTCCTACCGGAGTACCCGGTGACGTCAGCCGCGTCCCTCCGCCCGCCCCGGCCGCCGTCCTGGCGGCCCTGCGCGCCCCGCCCCGGTGGCGGGCGCCGCCGGGGCGGGGCGCCCGCCCGGTGAACGGCGGGACGGCGGCGGCCGGGCTCCCACCGCCGTGCGGTGGGTGTCAGCCCACCGAGCTGTACGCGACCACGCCGCGCAGCAGCCCGTCGACGGCCTTGCGGGCGCTCCTGGCGACCGCGCCGTCCTCCTGCGGAGCGGCCGCCGCGATCTGGCCCAGCACGTCGATGACCTGCTTGCACCAGCGGACGAAGTCGCCGGCCGGCATCTCCGCCTCGCGCAGCACCTCGTCGAGGCCCTTCCCGGACGCCCACTGGTGCACCGCCCACGCGAAGCCGAGGTCCGGCTCGCGCTGCCCGACGCCCTCCGCCTGGTTGACCCGGAACTCCTCCTCCAGCGCGTCCAGCCGGCCCCAGATGCGGACCATCTCGCCCAGCGCCGCCTTCGCCCTGCCCGTCGGCACCTTCGGCGCGACCGCGTCGTCGGCCTGCCGTGCCTCGTACACCAGCGCCGACGCGCACGCGGCGAGCTCGGCGGGGCTCAGCCCCTCCCAGACGCGCTCACGCAGACACTCGCTGGCCAGCAGGTCCAGTTCGCCGTAGAGCCGGGCGAGCCGCTTGCCGTGCTCGGTCACCTCGTCGCCGCGCAGGTAGTCCAGCTCGGTCAGCAGCGCCACGATCCGGTCGAAGGTGCGGGCGATCGTGTTGGTGCGGCCCTCGATGCGCCGCTCCAGCTGCCGCGTGTCCCGCCGCAGCCGGTGGTAGCGCTCCGCCCAGCGGGCGTGGTCCTCCCGCTCGTCGCAGCCGTGGCACGGGTGCGCGCGGAGCGCGGAGCGCAGCCTCGTGATCTCCCGGTCGTCGACGGCGGCGGACCGCTGCCTGCGGTGCCGCTCCGGGACGATGTGCCCGGCCTTGGTCCGCAGCGCGGACGCCAGATCACGGCGCGACTGGGGGGAGCGCGGGTTGAACGAGCGCGGGATGCGCATCCGCTCCAACGGCTCCACCGGCACCGGGAAGTCGATCGACGCGAGCCGCTTGACCTGCCGCTCCGCCGTCAGGACCAGCGGGCGGGGCCCGTCCTGGTGGTCGAAGCCGCGGTGCCCGTTGGACCGCCCCGCGGGCAGACCGGGGTCCAGGACCAGGGCCAGTCCGGCGAACTTGCCGGTCGGCACGTGGATGACGTCGCCGGGCTTGAGCCGCTCCAGGGACGTGGCCGCCGCGGCACGCCGCTGGGCCGCGCCCTGCTTGGCCAGTTCGTTCTCCCGGTCCTTCAGCTCGCGGCGCAGCCGCGCGTACTCCTCGAAGTCCCCCAGGTGGCAGGTCATGCCCTCGCGGTAGCCCTGCAGCCCCTCCTCGTTGCGCTGGACCTGCCGGGAGATGCCGACCACCGACCGGTCCGCCTGGAACTGGGCGAACGAGGTCTCCAGCAGCTCGCGCGAACGGTGCCGGCCGAACTGGTCGACCAGGTTGACCGCCATGTTGTACGACGGCTTGAAGCTGGAGCGCAGCGGATACGTGCGCGTCCCCGCCAGCCCCGCGAGGTGCGTCGGGTCCATGCCGCGCTGCCAGAGCACCACGGCGTGGCCCTCGACGTCGATGCCGCGCCGGCCCGCACGGCCGGTGAGCTGCGTGTACTCGCCGGGGGTGATGTCGGCGTGCTGCTCGCCGTTCCACTTGACCAGCTTCTCCAGCACGACCGACCGGGCGGGCATGTTGATGCCGAGCGCCAGCGTCTCGGTGGCGAAGACCGCCTTGACCAGGCCGCGGACGAACAGCTCCTCGACGACCTCCTTGAACGTCGGCAGCATGCCGGCGTGGTGCGCGGCGATGCCCCGCTCCAGCGCCTCCAGCCACTCGTAGTACCCCAGGACGTGCAGGTCCTCGGTGGGGAGGAACGCCGTGCGCGCCTCGACGATCTCGCGGACCCGGGCGCGGGCCTCGTCGTCGTTGAGCCGCAGCCCCGCGTGGAGGCACTGCTGGACGGCGGCCTCGCAGCCGGCGCGGCTGAAGATGAACGTGATCGCCGGCAGCAGCCCCTCCGCGTCGAGGCGCTCGACGACCTCGGGCCGGCCCGGCGTCCAGATCCGCGACCGCTGGCGGCGCTCCCGCTCGCGGTCGGCCTCGCGGACCATCTTGCCCCGCCGCCGGTCGCGCGGGTTGTAGGTGCGGGAGTTCTCCATGCGGGCGAGGCGGACCAGGTCGGGGTTGACCTCGCGGCGGGTGACGCCGCGGCCGCCGTGGTCGGTCTCCTCCTCGAAGAGGTCGTAGATCCGGCGCCCGGCCAGGACGTGCTGCCACAGCGGCACGGGGCGGCTCTCGGAGACGATCACCTCCGTGTCGCCGCGCACCGTGTCGAGCCAGTCGCCGAACTCCTCCGCGTTGGAGACGGTCGCGGAGAGCGAGACGAGCGTCACGGATTCGGGGAGGTGGATGATCACTTCCTCCCACACCGCGCCGCGGAAGCGGTCGGAGAGGTAGTGCACCTCGTCCATGACCACGTAGCCCAGGCCGCGCAGGGACTGGGAGCCCGCGTAGAGCATGTTGCGGAGGACCTCGGTGGTCATCACGACCACGGGCGCGTCGGAGTTGACGCTGTTGTCGCCGGTGAGCAGGCCCACCCCGTCGGGTCCGTAGCGCTTGACGAGGTCGGCGTACTTCTGGTTGGACAGCGCCTTGATCGGCGTCGTGTAGAAGCACTTGCGGCCCTGTTCGAGGGCGAGGTGGACGGCGAACTCGCCGACGATGGTCTTGCCCGAGCCGGTCGGCGCGGCGACGAGCACGCCCTTGCCCGTCTCCAGGGCGCGGCATGCCTCGATCTGGAACGGGTCCAGTTCGAAGTCGTAGAGTGCGCGGAACGCGTGGAGCGCGGTGGCCTCCTCGGCCGCCCGGCGCCGGGCGGCCGCGTACGCTTCCGCGGGTGTGAGGTCGTCTGTCATCTTGCTATCGAGCCTACCCGCCGCCGCTGACAGTCAGCTCGGCTTTTGTTCGGCCCCGTTCGGGCGTCCACCGCCGGGCCGGCGGCGGTGTTCCCCGGACCGCGCGCGGTGGGCGGCCGGCCGCGCCGTGCCCGCGCGGCCGGCCGTTTCGCCGTGGTGGGGCGACCGGGCTCAGGTGGCGTCGTCGTAGGGGCCGGCGTGCCGGGCCGGAGCGGTGCCGACGCCCTCGCTCGGCTGCTCGGGCAGGGCGGGCGCGGCGACGGGTTCGACGGGGGCGAGCGGCTCGGGCGTGAGGTCGAGGCTGGACGCCTCGTCGTCGTCGAGCTCCGGTCCTTGCCGGCGGCGCCGGCGGCGGTCGTTGAGCAGGGCGAAGCCGACGGCCGCGAAGTACAGCGCCGTGAGCGGCACCTGGAGCGCGATCATGGACAACGGGTCGGTGGGCGTGACGATCGCCGCGAAGATCGCGATGCCCATCACCATCCCGCGCCACCAGCCGAGCATCCTCACGCCGCTGACCACGCCGCCCATGTTGAGCAGGATGAGCAGCAGCGGCAGCTGGAAGGCGAGGCCGAAGGCGAGGACCAGCTTGACGGTCATGCCGATCATGTCGTCGACGGTGATGTAGTTCACCGAACCGTCGACGCTGAAGCTGAGGAGCAGCGGCACCGCGTGCGGCAGGACCCAGTACGCGAGATAGCCGCCGGCGAGGAACAGCGGCGTGCCGAGGGCGACCGCGGAGATCGCGTACTTCTTCTCGCTCCGGTGCAGGCCCGGCGCGATGAACGCCCACAGCTGGTACAGCCAGACCGGGGCGGAGGCGATGAGGCCGGTCCCGACGCCGACCTTGACGAAGGTGGTGAAGGGGGAGGTCAGGCCCGTCTGCGAGAGCACGGCGCACTTGCTGGCCTGCGCCGCGGGATCGAACTCGCCGTGGCAGCGGGGCACGGGCAGGCTCAGGAACTCGCCGATGTCCTTGGCGAAGCACAGCGCCACGATCATCAGCGGGATGAAGGCCAGCAGGGACTTGACCAGCCGGTTGCGGAGCTCGCGCAGGTGGTCGACGAGGGGCATCCGCCCCTCGGGGTCTTTGGGCGTCTTGCGGGCAGACCTGGGCAAGCCACGTCCTTTACTCGGAGGACGGCCACCCGTCCGGGCGGCCACCCGTGTGCCTGTGGTGGGCGGCGGACCGCGGGCGTCAGCCCTGGGCGGTCCGCTTGGGCTCGTCCACGGGGCGGGCGGACGCGACGTCGCCGGGAGCGGCCTGGATGGTCCTCGGCGCGGCGGCCTGCTCGGCGGTACCCGCCTGCGACGCGCCGTCCCGGGCCGCGCCGTCGCTCTTCATGGCGGCGGCCTCGCTCTTGAGGATACGGGCGGACTTGCCGAGCGAGCGGGCCACCTCCGGCAGTTTCTTCGCGCCGAACAGCAGCACGAAGATCCCCACGACGATGGCCAGATGCCAGATACCGACCTGACCCATGTTTCCCTACCTTCTGACCGAGGTCCTGAACCGGAGCGGTGCGGACGCGTGACTCTGCGGGCCGCCCGCGCGGGCATTCATCGTAACCCTCGCCGGTGAACGGGGGCAATGCCCCGGCGTACCTCCGGGAAGGGGTCAGGGGGACGGGGTGCGGGGCGTCCCGCCCCCGCCGGCCGCGGACCGGCGGTGCGGCAGGCCGTCCCCGGCCCGCGCGAGGTGGAGCGAGGCCTTCTCCAGTTCCTCGGCGGCGCGGCCGATCCGCTCCGCGGTCCGCGCCACCTGACGGCCGAGACGCCGGACCTCGACGAACACCCGGACGCCGAGGAGGCCCAGGACGGCGGTACCGAGGAACCCCAGAGCGACGGCGAGCATGGACCAGAGCATGGGCAGAGCCTAGACCGTGTCAGGCGGTGGAGTGGAGCCGGAGCGTCCGCACCCCGCCGCCGGTGAGGAGCTCGACGATGCGCTCCCCGGCGGGTCTGCGGACGGCGGAGCCGCACTCGGGGCAGGTGAAGGAGTAGAAGGTGGTACGCCGGCTGGCGCCGATGGCCAGCCGCAGGGAGGCCGGGGACAGTTCGCACCGGGCCCGGCACTCGGGACAGGCGGCCTTGAAGAGGACCGGGTGGCGTGGCTGCGGGGTGCCGGGCAGCAGGGCCGTGTCTCCCATGGGTTCTCTCCCCTTCCGATGCGGCGTGGTTCCGGTTGCCGGGCGCGGTGTCAGTCCTGGGCACCGTACGCGGCGAGTGCCTCCCGCGCCGCGCGGCGCGCGCTCTCGGCGAGCGCCTCCGGGGAGACGATGCGCCCGTCCCGGCCGAGGCGGAGGGCCAGCCGCCGCAGCGAGGCCGGGTCGGGGGTGCGCAGGGTGATGCGCAGCCCGCCGTCGGGCAGCTCCTCGGCGCTGTCGTGCGGGTAGTACTCGGCGACCCAGCGGCCGCCGGGGCCGACCTCGACGACGACCTCGGGGTCGTCGGCGGAGGGCTGGACGAGACCTTCGGACAGGTCACGCAGCTCGATCTCCGGGGGCGCGGACGGCTCGTCGAGGATGCGGATCTCGGCCACCCGGTCCAGGCGGAAGGTGCGCCGGGCCTCGGAGAGCCGGCACCACGCCTCCATGTAGGTGTGGCCGACGGCGAACAGCCGGATCGGGTCGACCTCACGCTCCGTCAACTCGTCGCGCGCCGGGGAGTAGTAGCGCAGCCAGAGCCGGCGCCGCTCGGAGACGGCCCGGTCGACCTCCGCGAAGACGCCGCCCTCGGACTCGAAGGTGACCGACAGCCGGGAGCTGGCGCCGGCCGCCTCCCCCGCGGCGGCCTCCAGTTTGGCGGTGGCGCGCAGCAGGGCCTCGCGGTCGCCCTCCCGGAGGCCGGGCAGGGTGGCGACGGCGCGGGCGGCGACGAGCAGGGCGGTGGCCTCGTCGGCGGCGATGCGCAGCGGCTCGGCCACGTCGTCGGGGTTGTGCCACCAGATCCGCTCGCCGTCGGTGTCGATGTCGAGCAGGTCGCCGCCGCGGAAGCTGGTGCCGCACATGGGCAGGACGTCGAGGTCGGCGATCAGCTCGGCCTCGGTGATGCCGAAGGCGCGGGCCACGTCCCCGACGTGGGCGCCGGGGCGTTCCCGCAGGTAGGTCACCAGGGAGAGCATCCGCCTGGTCTGGTCGATCGCGTTGGTGGCCATCGCTCGTCCGTCCTCTTTCCCCGGCGTCCGCCGGTCAGCTGCCCTCGGCGACGGCGCGCAGCCGGTCCACCACGTCGGCGCGGAGGTCCGCCGGTTCCCGTACGACGACGTCGGGTCCGAATTCGGCGAGCCAGGCGTCCAGGCCGTGCCCGTACGGGATCTCCAGCTCGTCCCAGCCGTCGCCGAGGTCCCGCACGGCCAGGGCCCGGGCGCGCAGCGGATAGCCGCAGTCGGCGCGCAGCCGGATCAGCGCCGTGCGGGTGGCGCTCTCGCCCGCCCAGCGCTCCACGGCCTCGCGGACGGTGGAGACGTCCGGGACGGGCGCGGTGAAGGCACCGGCGCGGGAGCGGACCCTGCCGGTGATCCGGGAGAGCCGGAAGACGCGCTCGGCACCGCGGTCCCGGTCCCAGCCGGCGAGGTACCAGTGACCGCGCCAGCACTCCAGGGTCCAGGGCTCGACGTGCCGGGTCTCGGCGCGGGCGGCGTTGGACTTGCGGTACTCGAAGACGACGGGCCGGCGGTCGCGGCAGGCGAGCATCAGCGGCTCGAAGGCGGCCTCGCGGACCGGGATGCGCGGTTCTAGGGCGCCGGGCCGGTCGTCGTAGGGGTCCTCCGCCTCCGGCATGCCGGCGGCGCGGAGCTTCTGCAGGGCGCCGCTGGCGGCTCCGGCGAGGCGGGCCTGCTGCCAGACCTTGGCGGCGAGGCCGAGGGCGGCGGCCTCTTCGGCGTCCAGTTGGATGGGCGGCAGGCGGTTGGAGTCCCGGCGGGCGAGGTAGCCGGTCTCGCCGTCCAGGTTCTCCACCGTCTCGATGACCAGTCCGAGTTCGCGCAGGTCGTCCTTGTCGCGCTCGAACATGCGGTTGAAGGAGTCGTCGGTCGGGGAGGGCCCGCCGTCGCCGAGGCCGAACGCCTCGACGTACGCCTCGATGGAGCCGCGCAGCTCGCGCTTGGTGAGCGGCCGCCGCGTGCCCAGCAGGCACAGCGCGAGATTCATCAGCCGCTCGGCCTTGGCAATGGCCATCGACGCCCAGCACCTCTTCGTATGGATTCCCTGTCGCCCGATGACCGTACCGCTCCGGGCGCGCGCGGCCAAAGTCGCGCCGGCCTGCGGGCCCGTCCCGTCCGCGGGGCGGGCCCGCCCGCCCGCCCCGCCCGCCCGGAGCCGGGGCGGGGCCCGCACCGGTGGAGGTGCGCGCCCCCTTCACGTGCGGGGCCGGATCAGACCGCGACGAGGTCGCAGACGAAGATCAGCGTCTCGCCCGGCTTGATCTTGCCGCCGGCGCCGCGGTCCCCGTAGGCCAGGTGCGGCGGGATGGTCAGCTGGCGGCGGCCACCGACCTTCATGCCCTGGACGCCCTGGTCCCAGCCGGGGATGACCTGGCCGACGCCGAGCTGGAACTGCAGCGGCGTCCCGCGGTTCCAGGAGGCGTCGAACTCCTCGCCGGAGGAGAAGGACACACCGACGTAGTGGACCTTCACCACATCGCCGGCCTTGGCCTCGGCGCCGTCGCCGACCCAGATGTCCTTGACCTCCAGATCCGCCGGCGGCTCGCCACCCGGGAAGTCGACCTCGGGCTTGTCGATGCTCACGTCAGTGCTCCTGTTGATCGTTTGTGCACAACCCGCACAGTCTTACACCTTCGCCAGGATGTCGAGCGTGAAGACCAGCGTGGAGTTGGCGGGGATCTTCTCGGAGGCCTGGTCGCCGTAGCCCTTGTCCGGGGGCACGACCAGCATGACGCGGCTGCCGACCTTCTTGCCGGCGAGGCCCTCCTGCCAGCCCTTGATCAGCTGCTGGAGCGAGAAGGCGGCGAGTTCCTGCCGGGAGTAGCTGGAGTCGAACTCCTTGCCGCCGTTCCACAGCACGCCCTTGTACTGGAGCAGCAGCTTGTCGGTCGGCTGCACCTCCTCGCCGTCGCCCTCCAGGACGTACTTCGCCACGAGCTTCTTCGGCGCGGCGGTCTTCGGGACGGTGATGGCGGGCGCCTTGCCGTCCGTGTTCGTCCCGACCTTCGGGAGGGCCGCGTCGTCCTGCGGGACCTCCTCGCCCTTGACGGAGGACCTGCCGTTGAAGGTCTCCTCGACGTCGATGACGAAGACCATGGTGTCCGTGCCCTTGATGCCGTCGCGGCCCTGCGAGCCGTAGCCCAGGGCCGGCGGGACGGCCATCTCGACGCGGCTTCCCGCCTTCCGGCCGGCCAGGCCGAGGCGCCAGCCGTCGATGATCGCGCCCTGCTGGAGCTGGATGACGAGCGGCTGCTTGCGGTCGTACGAGTTGTCGAAGACCTTCGCCGTGTCCCAGATCTGGCCCAGGTAGTGAGCCCGGACGTAGTCGCCCTCGGCGACCGCCGCGCCGGAGCCGGCGATGACCGTCTTCACGGCCAGGTCGGTGGACGGCTTGCCGGAGCCCTTGGCCACGGTCGGCTTCTCGCCGAACTTCGCGCCGCCCGTGATGGCGGGCAGCGGCCCGTCCACGATCTTCGCGGACGCGCCCGGCTCCGGTGCCGACGGGCTCTCGGCGACCCGGTCCTTGTCCTGGTCTGACTTTTCGTCACCGCAGGCCGACAGGGTGAGCAGGCCGGCGGGCACGGCGAGGAGGAGGGAGCGACGACGCACGGGAAGCCTCGTATCTGGTCGGGGACCGATCTTGCGGTTGGGTGCGCGCCACTCTACGACGTGCGGGAGGCGCCGCACGAGGAGTGTGCGCCCCCGTGGCGCTTCCCCGACCGTGGGCGGCCGCCCACGCGTCGGGCCCCGCACCGGGCGTTCCGGTGCGGGGCCCGACGCGCCGGGCGCGCTCACATACCGGCGATGAGCTTCTCCACCCGGTCGTCGACCGACCGGAACGGGTCCTTGCAGAGCACGGTGCGCTGCGCCTGGTCGTTCAGCTTCAGGTGCACCCAGTCCACCGTGAAGTCCCGGCGCTGCTCCTGGGCCCGCCGGATGAAGTCGCCGCGCAGTCGTGCCCGGGTGGTCTGCGGCGGCACCGACTTGCCCTCGAAGATCTTCAGGTCGTTGCAGACCCGGGCCGTCCGGCCCTTCCTCTCCAGCAGGTAGTACAGGCCCCGCCGACGGTGGATGTCGTGGTACGCGAGGTCTATCTGCGCGATCCTCGGATGCGACATGGTCATGTCGTGCTTGGCCCGGTACCGCTCCAGCAGCTTGTACTTGATGACCCAGTCGATCTCGGTGTCGACCCGGTCCAGGTCCTCCGTCTCGATCGCCTCCAGTGTGCGGCCCCACAGCTCCAGGACCCGCGCCGCCGTGCCCGTGCGAAGGCCCCGCCGGTCGACGAAGTCGGCCGCCTTCTCGTAGTACTCGCGCTGCACCTCCAGCGCGGACGCCTCCCGGCCGCTGGCCAGGCGGACCTTGCGCCGGCCGGTGATGTCGTGGCTGACCTCGCGGATCGCCCGGATCGGGTTCTCCAGGGTGAGGTCCCGCATGACCGTCCCGGCCTCGATCATCCGCAGCACCAGGTCGGTCGCGCCGACCTTCAGCAGCGTCGTCGTCTCCGACATGTTGGAGTCGCCGACGATGACGTGCAGCCGCCGGTAGCGCTCGGCGTCGGCGTGGGGCTCGTCGCGCGTGTTGATGATCGGACGGGAGCGGGTCGTCGCCGAGCTGACGCCCTCCCAGATGTGCTCCGCGCGCTGGCTGACGCAGTACACGGCGCCGCGCGGGGTCTGCAGCACCTTGCCCGCGCCGCACACCAGTTGGCGGGTGACGAGGAACGGGATGAGGATGTCCGCGAGCCGCGAGAACTCCCCGTGCCGCGCCACGAGGTAGTTCTCGTGGCAGCCGTAGGAGTTTCCCGCCGAGTCGGTGTTGTTCTTGAAGAGGTAGACGTCGCCCGCGATCCCCTCCTCGTGCAGGCGGCGTTCGGCGTCCATGAGCAGACCTTCGAGAATGCGCTCGCCCGCCTTGTCGTGCGTGACCAGCTCGGTCACGTTGTCGCATTCCGGCGTCGCGTATTCCGGATGCGAACCCACGTCGAGGTAGAGGCGGGCGCCGTTCCGCAGGAAGACGTTGCTGCTGCGGCCCCATGACACGACACGGCGGAAGAGGTAGCGCGCCACTTCGTCAGGAGACAGTCGGCGCTGTCCCCTGAACGTGCACGTGACGCCGTACTCGTTCTCCAGCCCGAAAATGCGGCGGTCCATGACAGAACATTACGCCCGACGGCTCTCGATGAAACCGGGTTCGACGGCACCGCTTCCACCGTTTTCCGACGCGGGCGCCGTTTTCCCCGCCTCCGGCCGGCTCCCCGCCCCCGTCTGCGGCCCCTCCGGCCCCGGCGGGGCGGCCAGCACCCGCCGGGCCGCCACCAGCACCAGGAGCGCCGCCGCCCCGCCGGCCCCGGCCACCGCGAAGCTCCAGGGCACGCCCGCCAGCTCGACCGCCGGACCCGCCGTGGCCGTCCCCGCCGCGGCGCCGACCCCGAACGCCGTCACCAGCCACGAGAACGCCTCCGTCACCGTGCCGCGCAGCGCGTGCCGGTCCACGACGACGAACGCGCAGGCGATGGCCGGCGCCAGGAAGACGCCCGCCACGGCGGCCAGCACCGCCATGGGGACCACACCGGGCACCAGCACCAACGGCAGGTAGCCCAGTGCCAGCAGTCCCACCAGCAGGCGCAGCCGCGCCTCGGGCTCCCCCGCCCACGACCGCGCCCCGTACACGAGCCCGCCGGCGAGCGCGCCGAGCCCCAGCGCCGCCAGCAGCGCCCCGTACACGGTGTCGCCCCCGTTCAGGTCCGCGTACGCCAGCGCGGCCACCGTGATCGATCCCATCGCCAGGCCGACGAAGAAGAACGCCGCCAGCAGCGCGAGCAGCCCGGGCGACCGCAGCGCCCCCAGCCAGTGCGCCTCGCGCGGCTCCGAGCGCCACGCGCGCGAGGGGGCCGAAACGACCACGGACAGGGCGCCCAGGACGCCCGCCGCGTTGACCACCAGCAGCGCCGCCGCCGGCGACCGGAGCCACACCAGGACGGTCACGAGCAGCGGGCCGACCGTGAACATGACCTCCTGCGCCACGGCGTCCAGGGCGTACGCGCGGTGCACCCGGTCCCCGCTCCCCAGGACGCTCGGCCACAGCGCGCGCAGTCCGCCCTCGAGCGGCGGGGTGAAGAACCCGGCCACCGCCACCGCGGCGAACGCCGCCGGCAGCGACCCGATCCCGGCCACCGCCAGCCACACCGCCCCCAGCGCCGACACCAGGGCCGCCGGCAGCTGCACCCGCGGCTGGCCGTGGAGGTCGACGGCCCGCCCCAGCAGCGGCTGGCCCGCCGCCGTCGCCAGCCCGTACACGGCGGCCAGGGCCCCGGCGAGGCTGTAGCCGCCGCCCTCCGCGCGCGTGAACATCGCGATCGCGAGGTGGGCCGTGCCGTTCGGGAGCCGGCCGACCAGCGTGCCGACCAGCAGCCGCAGCGCGTGCGGAGCCCTGAGTATGTCGGCGTACCCGCCGCCCGCCGCAGCCATCGCCCGCTCCTCCTCCCCGGCCCGTGCCGGGGTTTTACGTATAACTTCCCTCGTCATACGTACCATGTCGGCATCCGCGGATCCACCCGCGCACCCGGCCGACCGTCCCGCACCGGCGCGGCGGCCCCGGAAGAACCCACGGAGGCGGACGCGCGTGAAGGCTCCGGAACCACTCGGCGGGCCCCGCCCCACCAGCCGCGACGTCGCCGGCGCGGCCGGCGTCTCCCAGGCCACCGTCTCCCTCGTGATGGGCGGCAAGTGGCACGGCCGCGTCTCCGAGCGCACCGCCGAGCTCGTCCGCGACACGGCCCGTCGGCTCGGCTATCGCCCCAACCTCGCCGCCCGCAACCTCCGGCTGGGCCGCACCCGCACCGTGCTCCTCGTCGTCCCGGCCCTCACCAACGAGTTCTTCGCACGCGTCCACGCGGGCGCCTCGGCCGTCGCCGCCCGCCACGGTTTCGGTGTGGTCCTCTACCCCTCCCCGCAGGGGATCGGTCCGGCCAGGGACCCCTTCGCGTCCGCCCGTGCGGCCCTCGACGGCGTCATCGCCTCGTCCATGGCCGCCGACGCCCTCGGCGCCTTCCGCGACCCGGACCTGCCACTCGTGATGCTCGACAGCGACCCCGCCGACCCGGGCTCCGCCGCGCAGGTCAACCTCGACATCGCCGACGGTATGCGCCGGGTGGCGGACCACCTCCTCGCCCTCGGCCACCGCCGTTTCGCCCATCTGGCGTCCGCCGTGCCCTCCTGGACCTTCGACGTGCGCGCCCGGGCGCTCGCCGCCGCCCTCGCCCACCGCCGCGACGCCGCCGTGCGCACCTTCCCCACGCCCCTGGACGTGTCCGGCGCACGCGGGGCCGCCGCGCTCGCCCTCACCGCGCCGGGCCCCCGCCCCACCGCCCTCGTCTGCGACGACGACCTCATCGCGGCCGGCGCGTGCAAGGCCGTACGCCGCCTCGGCCTGCGCGTCCCCGAGGACGTGTCGGTCACCGGCTTCGACGACCTGGCCCTCGCCACCGCCGTCGAACCGGAGCTCACCACCGTCGCCCTCCCCGCCGAACGGGTCGGGGAGCGCGGCATGGAGGCCCTCCTCGCCGTCCTCGACGGCCGCACCCCACCCCGCGGGAACCTGCCCGTCGCGCTGCGGGTACGGGCCTCCACCGCCCCGCCGCCCGGCTGACGCACGGCGAAGGCCCCGGTCCGCCGCCGGAGGGCGGACCGGGGCCGGGGAACCACCGGGCGGCGCCTACCCCTCGGAGCCCTCCGGGTCCTCGGCGTCGTCCGCGGCGTCCGTGGGAGCCGTCGCCGGCTCCTGGGCCGCCAGCAGTCGCACCAGCTGTCGGCCCGTGATCCGCCGGAACTTCCGCGACTGCGGGCGCGTGCGGTCCAGCACGGCCACCTCCAGGCGCTCCGCGGGAATCTCCCGCTCGCTGCCGCTGGTGTCCCGCGACAGGGCCTGCACCGCAAGCTTCAGCGCCTCCGCCAACGACATCCCGTCACGGTGCCGCTGGTCCAGGAAGCTGCTGATCTGCTCGGCGTTGCCGCCGACGGCCACCGAACCGTGCTCGTCCACGATCGAGCCGTCGTGCGGCAGCCGGTAGATCTGGTCGCCCTCCGGCGACGTGCCGACCTCGGCGACGACCAGCTCCACCTCGTACGGCTTCTCGCCGACGCTGGAGAAGATCGTGCCGAGCGTCTGCGCGTACACGTTCGCCAGTCCGCGCGCCGTCACGTCGTCGCGGTCGTAGGTGTAGCCGCGCAGGTCCGCGTAGCGCACGCCGCCGATCCGCAGGTTCTCGTACTCGTTGTACTTGCCGGCGGCGGCGAAGCCGATCCGGTCGTAGATCTCGCTGAACTTGTGCAGCGCGCGGGACGGGTTCTCGCCGACGAAGACGATGCCGTCGGCGTACTGCATCACGACGAGGCTCCGGCCCCGCGCGATGCCCTTGCGGGCGTACTCCGCCCGGTCGGCCATGGCCTGCTGGGGTGAGACGTAGAACGGCGTCGACACCGGCTATCCGTGCCTTTCTGTCAGTGGCGGGAACATCGGGGCAACCTCAGAGCAGCTCGGCGCGTGGACCGTCCGGCTGGTCCATCCGGCGCTCCAGCACCGCGCGCGACACGTCCGACGCCTCCGCCTCCGCCAGCCGGCGGAAACCGTCCTCGGTGATCACCGTGACGATCGGGTAGATGCGGCGCGCCACGTCGGGCCCGCCCGTCGCCGAGTCGTCGTCCGCCGCGTCGTACAGCGCCTGCACCACCAGCGTCACGGCCTGCTGCTCGGTGAGGTCCTCGCGGTAGAGCTTCTTCATCGACCCGCGCGCGAACAGCGAACCGGAACCCGTCGCCGCGAACCCCTGCTCCTCGGAGCGCCCGCCCGTGACGTCGTAGGAGAAGATCCGGCCCTTCTCGCGGTCCACGTCCCAGCCGGCGAACAGCGGGACCACGGCAAGGCCCTGCATGGCCATGCCGAGATTGCCGCGGATCATCGTGGAGAGCCGGTTCGCCTTGCCCTCCAGGGAGAGCTGGGCGCCCTCGACCTTCTCGAAGTGCTCCAGTTCCAGCTGGAACAGCTTCACCATCTCCACGGCGAGGCCCGCCGTGCCGGCGATGCCCACGGCCGAGTACTCGTCGGCCGGGAAGACCTTCTCGATGTCGCGCTGCGCGATCATGTTGCCCATGGTGGCGCGCCGGTCCCCGGCGAGGACCACGCCCCCGGGGAACGCGGCGGCGACGATCGTCGTGCCGTGCGGGGCCTCGACCGCGCCCTGCACCGCGGGCAGCGTCCGGCGCCCGGGGAGCAGCTCCGGAGAGTGCTCGGCGAGGAAGTCCATGAAGGACGAGGACCCGGGCGTCAGGAAGGCAGCCGGCAGACGCCCGGTGCCACGGGTGTTTGCTTCCACGAGTTCCCCTCCACATATGCGGCGGCCCGCCTGATGACACCGGGGTCATCTCTCGGCTTGCCGATGGCCGGATTGCAGTTGAAGCACAGTACGCCAGGGACCCTACCCGGAGCAGGGTGAAGATCCACATCCCGCCGGGGGGCGGCCGGGCGGACCCGGCGGCGGCCCTTCCGGGACCACGGCTCCCGGCCGTCCGCGGGCGAGCGCCGCGCGCGGCACGGTCCCGCCGCACCGCACACGGCGCTCCGCCTCCCCCGCTCCCGGCCCGCCTCCGCCCCGGAGGTCACGCGGCCGTCACTGGCCGCCCTTCTGCACGAAGGAGCGCACGAAGTCCTCGGCGTTCTCCTCGAGCACGTCGTCGATCTCGTCGAGGACCGAGTCCACGTCGTCGCTGAGCTTCTCGTGGCGCTCCCTGAGGTCCTCCGAGGCCTGCGCCTCGGGTGCCTGGTCCTCGACCTCCTCGGTGGAACGCGTGGCCTTCTGCTGGCCGCCGGTGTCCTTGGTCGCCATATCCCTCACCCCGCTCGGATTGCCCGCCTGGTCAGGTGTCTCAAGGTCGGACCCTACAAGCCCGGTCCGACATCGGCCCCGTCTTTCTCGACGTCCGGGCCACCTCCATGATTCCCTGTGGCGGCTCCCCGAAGCGCCTTTCAGCCACCCGAAAGGGTCCGGACCAGTTCCTCGGCCGTGCGGCAGCGGTCCAGGAGCTCCTTCACGTGCTCCCGGGTGCCCCGCAGCGGCTCCAGTGTGGGGACCCGCTGCAGGGAGTCGCGTCCGGGGAGGTCGAAGATCACGGAGTCCCAGGACGCCGCGGCGACGTCGTCCGCGTACTGTTCCAGGCAGCGGCCGCGGAAGTAGGCCCTGGTGTCCTCGGGAGGCCGCCTCTCGGCCCGCTCCACCTCCGCCTCGTCCAGCAGGCGCTTCATGCGCCCGCGGGCCACCAGCCGGTTGTACAGACCCTTCTCGGGGCGCACGTCGGCGTACTGGAGGTCCACCAGGTGCAGGCGCGCGGCGTCCCAGCCGAGGCGGTCGCGGCGCCGGTACCCCTCCATGAGCTCCAGCTTCGCCACCCAGTCCAGTTCCCCGGCGAGGCTCATGGGGTCGCTCTCCAGCCGGCTGAGCGTGTCCTCCCAGCGGGTGAGGACGTCCGTAGTCTGCTCGTCCGCGTCGGCGCCGAAACGGTTCTCGACGTACTTGCGGGCCAGCTCGCAGTACTCCATCTGGAGCTGCACGGCGGTCAGTGTCCGGCCGCTGCGGAGCGTGACCGGCTGCCGGAGCGTCGGGTCGTGCGAGACCCGGTGCAGCGTGCGCACCGGCTGGTCGACGGCGAGGTCGACGGTGATGAAGCCGTCCTCGATCATCGACAGGACCAGCGCGGTCGTGCCGAGCTTCAGGTAGGTGGAGATCTCCGAGAGGTTGGCGTCGCCGATGATGACGTGGAGGCGGCGGTACTTCTCGGCGTCGGCGTGCGGCTCGTCGCGCGTGTTGATGATGGGCCGTTTGAGTGTCGTCTCCAGCCCGACCTCGACCTCGAAGTAGTCCGCCCGCTGGCTGAGCTGGAAGCCGTGCTCCTGGCCGTCCTGGCCGATGCCGACGCGGCCGGCGCCGGTGACGACCTGGCGGGAGACGAAGAAGGGCGTGAGGTGGCGCACGATGTCCGAGAAGGGGGTCTCCCGCTTCATGAGGTAGTTCTCGTGCGTGCCGTAGGAGGCGCCCTTGTTGTCGGTGTTGTTCTTGTAGAGGTGGATGGGCTGGGCGCCGGGCAGCTGGGTGGCCCGTTCGGCGGCCTCGGCCATGATCCGCTCGCCGGCCTTGTCCCACAGGACGGCGTCGCGGGGGTTGGTGACCTCGGGCGCGCTGTACTCCGGATGGGCGTGGTCCACGTAGAGGCGGGCGCCGTTGGTCAGGATGACGTTGGCGAGGCCGATGTCCTCGTCGGTGAGCTGGCTGGAGTCGGCGGCCTCGCGGGCGAGGTCGAAGCCGCGGGCGTCCCGCAGCGGGTTCTCCTCCTCGAAGTCCCAGCGGGCGCGGCGCGCCCGGTGCATCGCCGCCGCGTAGGCGTTGACGATCTGGGACGAGGTGAGCATGGCATTGGCGTTGGGATGGCCGGGGACGGAGATCCCGTACTCCGTCTCGATGCCCATTACTCGCCGTACGGTCATGCGGCCCTCCTTGCCCGGCGGCACCCCCGTGCGGGGGCGGCGCCCGAGTACCGGTTCTCCGATGCGTGTGCGGTGCCCGACCCCGCACTGCGCGATTCGGCGGTACGGACGAGCCTAGAACGCCTTCGCGCCGGAGGGGAGATCGATTGCGCCATTGCTCCGGTGCGGCCCGTGCCCGGCGGCGCCCGGTGGAACGCGGCCGGCTGCGGACGGCCCTCCCCCTTTCGGGGGTCCGGGGGCGTCCGCAGCCGGTTCCGCGCGCTCCTAGAGGTACTGGCCGGTGTTGGCCACCGTGTCGATGGAGCGCCCGGTGTCCGCGCCCTGCTTTCCGGTGACGAGGGTGCGGATGAAGACGATCCGCTCGCCCTTCTTCCCGGAGATGCGGGCCCAGTCGTCCGGGTTGGTGGTGTTGGGCAGGTCCTCGTTCTCCTTGAACTCGTCCACGCACGCCTGGAGGAGGTGGGAGACCCGGATGCCCTTCTGGTTCTGGTCGAGGTAGGCCTTGATGGCCATCTTCTTCGCCCGGTCGACGATGTTCTGGATCATCGCGCCGGAATTGAAGTCCTTGAAGTACAGGACCTCCTTGTCGCCGTTGGCGTACGTGACCTCGAGGAACCGGTTCTCCTCGGATTCCGCGTACATCTGCTCCACGACCGACTGGATCATGGCCTGCGCCGCGGCCTCCTTGGAGCCGTTGTGCTCGGCGAGGTCCTCCGCGTGGAGCGGCAGCGACGGGGTGAGGTACTTGGCGAAGATGTCCTTGGCGGCCTCGGCGTCCGGACGCTCGATCTTGATCTTCACGTCGAGGCGGCCGGGGCGGAGGATCGCCGGGTCGATCATGTCCTCGCGGTTGGAGGCTCCGATGACGATGACGTTCTCGAGCCCCTCGACGCCGTCGATCTCGGCGAGCAGCTGCGGGACGATCGTGTTCTCCACGTCCGAGCTGACGCCGGAGCCGCGGGTGCGGAAGAGGGACTCCATCTCGTCGAAGAAGACGATGACGGGGGTGCCCTCGGACGCCTTCTCCCTGGCCCGCTGGAAGACCAGGCGGATGTGCCGCTCGGTCTCGCCGACGTACTTGTTGAGGAGCTCGGGGCCCTTGATGTTGAGGAAGTAGCTCTTGCCGGCGGGCCGCCCGGTCACCTCGGCGACCTTCTTCGCCAGGGAGTTGGCGACGGCCTTGGCGATAAGGGTCTTGCCGCAGCCGGGAGGGCCGTACAGCAGGATGCCCTTCGGGGGCCGGAGCTCGTGCTCCTTGAACAGGTCGGGGTGGAGGTACGGGAGCTCGACCGCGTCGCGGATCAGCTCGATCTGGTTGCCCAGGCCGCCGATCTTGTCGTAGTCGACGTCCGGGACCTCCTCGAGGACGAGCTCCTCGACCTCGCTCTTGGGGATGACCTCGTAGACGTAGCCGGAACGGGGTTCGAGCAGGAGGGCGTCGCCGGGCCGGATGGTGGCGTCCAGCAGGGGCTCGGCGAGCCGTACGACCCGTTCCTCGTCGGTGTGGCCGATGACCAGGGCGCGCTCGCCGTCCTCGAGGATCTCCTTGAGGGTGACGATGTCCCCGGCGCGCTCGAAGTCCATGGCCTCGACCACGTTGAGCGCTTCGTTGAGCATGACCTCCTGGCCCCGCCGGAGCCGGTCGGGCTCGACGCTGGGGCTGACGTTCACACGGAGCTTGCGGCCGCCGGTGAAGATGTCGCACGTGCCGTCCTCGTTGGCCTGCAGGAAGACGCCGAAGCCGGCCGGCGGCTGGGCAAGGCGGTCGACCTCCTCCTTGAGGGCCACGATCTGGTCGCGGGCCTCACGGAGCGTGTTGGCGAGCCGCTCGTTCTGCGCGGACACGCCGGCCAGACTGGTCTGCAGCTCGACGATCCGCTCCTCGAGAATCCTCGTGTGCCGCGGAGAGTCGGCGAGCTTGCGTCGCAGGACGGCGATTTCCTGCTCGAGATAGGCAACCTGGCCGGCGGGGTCCTCAGACCCCCGCCCCGGCCGGATGCCGCGGTTGATGTCGTCGTCGTGGGCTGCCACGGTCCTCACCTCCTCCAAAGGGAGCTGGACGCTTCCAGACCCTACCTGCGTGGGTGGTGGTTGAAACCCCTAGATCACAAAGACTCTCGAGGTGTGTCCGATCTTCACCCTTGCGCTTTCCCCACGGGAAGGGAATACCCACCCACCAACATCGGAAAGCGGCCCGGTTGTATCGTCGTCAGTGGCCAACACCCGTCAGGGCGGGCCGGACTTACTTCCCGACGCTTCACCGAGGCAGGAAACGGCAGGGCATATGACCGCGCAGCACGAGGCCCCCACCACGGCCGCCGGGGAGGCTCTGGAGGTCTGGATCGACCAGGACCTCTGCACCGGGGACGGGATCTGCGCCCAGTACGCGCCGGAGGTGTTCGAACTCGACATCGACGGCCTGGCCTATGTGAAGAGCCCCGACGACGAGCTCCTCCAGGAGCCGGGCGCGACGGCGCCGGTGCCGCTGCCGCTGTTGCGGGACGTGGTGGACTCGGCGAAGGAGTGCCCGGGCGACTGCATCCACGTGCGGAGGGCCTCGGACGGGGTCGAGGTGTACGGCCCGGACGCCGAGTAGCCGTCCGTCAGCGGGTGGTCGCGGCGGCGCGGAGGAACGCGCCGCCGGACCACCGCCATTCGGCGGCCTCGCGCTCGTCGGGGCAGCAGCGGGGCACGCCGGGGGACGAGTAGCCGAGCAGGGTCGCCGTGACCAGGCCGTCACGCACGGCGAGGTCTCCGACCGTGAGGGCGTCCGCGGGGTCGACGAGGGTCGCCACCACGCGGGCGCCCTTCGCGGTGCCGTCCGCGCCCGTGAGGACGTAGAGGCCCTGCGGCGGAGTGCCCGAGCCGGCCCGGCAGTGGACGGCGGCGACCGTCTCGGGCCGCCCGTCGCCGTCGAGGTCGCCGGAGGCGGTCCTGGGGACGGCGGTGGGGGCCCCGGCGCAGTCCAGCGGGTACGCGGCGGACGCCGCGTCGGGGGCGGACGCTCCGGCCACCGGCGCCGGGCGGGCGGTGGCGGGATCGGTGGCGGTGGCCGGGGCGGGTTGCGTGAGGGAGGCCAGGACGACGACCCCGGCCAGGGCGGCGGCGGTCGCGAGCCAGTGCGCGGGGCGGGCGTGGGTGTGCGCGAGGTCCGGGGCGGCGGAGGTCTGCACGCGGGCTGTCTCCTGTGGTCGTGCGGTGGCGGTGGGACGCCGCCGCGGGCAGTGGCCAGCATCGTTCCACACCCCGCGGGCGGCGGGAACCCGGGGTGGCGGCCCCTGTCCGGGCCGGCCGGCGCGGGTTCGCGCACCGGCCGGGTGAACGCCGCGGCGCCGTCCCGGAGTTCCCGGCTCGGCGGGGGAAGTCCGGGGCGGCGCCGCGGCGTTGCCCGCCGGGTCAGCCCTTGTTCGGGCCCTCGTAGTCCTCGCCGTAGGCGCCCTTTGGCGGGGCGGCGGCGGCGCATGGGCGGCTCGACGCCGTCCGCGAGGCGGCGGGCGGTGACGAGGAAGCCGGTGTGGCCGATCATGCGGTGGTCCGGGCGGACGGCCAGCCCCTCGACGTGCCAGTTGCGGATCATCGACTCCCAGGGCTGCGGCTCGGCGTAGCAGCCGATCTCGCGGACGGACTCGACGGTCCGGGCGAGCTGGGTGGTCGTCGCGACGTAGCAGCAGAGGATGCCGCCGGGGACGAGGGCCTTGGAGACGGCCTCCAGGCACTCCCAGGGGGCGAGCATGTCCAGGATGACGCGGTCGACGTCGGTGTCGGTGAGGCTGTCCTGGAGGTCGCCGACGGTGAGGCGCCAGGCGGGGTGGGGGCCTCCGAAGTAGCGCTCCACGTTGGCCTTGGCGATCTCCGCGAAGTCCTCGCGGCGCTCGTAGGAGTGGAGCATGCCGCTGTCGCCGACGGCGCGGAGCAGGAAGCTGCTGAGCGAACCCGAGCCGACGCCGGCCTCCACGACGCGGGCGCCGGGGAAGATGTCGGCGAAGGCGAGGATCTGGCCCGCGTCCTTCGGGTAGACGACTGCGGCCCCGCGGGGCATGGACAGGACGTAGTCGGGGAGCAGGGGGCGCAGCGCGAGGTAGGCGACGTTTCCCGTGGTACGGACAACACTGCCCTCGGGGGCGCCGATCAGCTCGTCGTGCGGGAAGGAACCCTTGTGGGTGTGGAAGTTCTTCCCGGCCTCGAGCGTGAACGTGTAGTGGCGTCCCTTGGGGTCGGTGAGCTGGACCTGGTCCCCGACCTCGAAGGGCCCGCGACGGCGGGCGGCACCGGTCGGTTCGGACATGTGACCAGGGTACCCGGCGGTGACGGGGGCCCGGACCACGGCGCGGGGCGGGACCGGTCAGCGGCGGGCGGGGCCCGGGCGGGCCATGGCCCGGACGAAGGCGCGCTCGACGTCGGCGGTGGACAGCACGCCGTACACCTCGCCGGTCTCCTCGACGACGAGGTACTCGGTGGCGGGGGTCTCGCGGAGCCTTTCGAGGAGGGCCTCGCCCGCGAGGTCGGCGGGGATCCTCATGCCGTCGGTGAGGTCCTGGGCGAGGCCGCTGACGGCGACCCAGGGGCGGCGGTGCCGCGGCACGCCGGCCACGGCGGTCTCGCGGACGAGGGCGGTGGGCTCGCCCCGGCCGTCGACGACGACGAGCGCGCGGGCCCCGGCCTCGTTGGCGCGGCGGAGCGCCTCGGACAGCGGGGTCTCGGGGGGGACGGGGACGGCGCGCCGGGTGAGGGTGCGGGCCTGCAGGGCGGGGAGGCGTTCGCGCAGGCGGGCCATGCGGAGGCTGTTGCCGGCGCCGGTCCAGATGATCGCGGCGAGGATGGCGGCGAGGAGCGCGTCCATGACCGTGTCCATGCCACTGGGGTCCGCGGCGCCGCCCAGGACGCCGGTCCGCGTGAGCAGGGGCAGGCCGAGGAGGACGGCGACGGCCAGGGCCCGGCCCGCCCAGGCGGCGGCGACGGTGCCGCTCATGGGGTCGCCGGTGGCCTTCCAGACGACGGCGCGGAGCATCCGGCCGCCGTCGAGGGGGAGGCCGGGCAGGAGGTTGAAGGCGGCGACGAGCAGGTTGGAGATCGTCAGGCCGGCGAGGAGGACGCCGGGGACCGTGCCGGGTTCGACGGCGTGCAGCCCGGCGTAGAAGGCGCCGGAGAGCACGAGGGAGAGGAGGGGGCCCACGAAGGCGAGGACGAATTCGCGGCCCGGGGTCTCGGACTCCTTCTCGATCTCGGAGACGCCGCCGAAGAACTGGAGCTGGATGCGGCGGACCGGCAGCCCGTAGCGGAGCGCGGCGACGGTGTGGGCGAGCTCGTGGACGAGGACGGAGGCGTAGAAGGCGACGGCGAAGAACAGCGAGACCAGGTAGCGGGCGCCGCCCAGCTCGGGCAGGACGCGGTCGAGCTGGCCGCCGAAGACCCAGGTGATGAGGGCGGCCACGAGGAACCAGCTGGGGGCGACGTAGACGGGCACACCGAGGATCCGGCCCATGAGCAGGCCGCCGCCGGGCTCGGCGCGGCGCCGCCCGTCGGAGCCGGGGGTGTCTCGGGTGGGCGCGGACCGCGGGCGCGTGCCCTCGCCGTTCTCGTCGTCCTGGTTCACGGGTTCCCTTCGGCGTGGGGGCGGGTGGGCCGGGGTCGTCCCCGCCCGGTCATGCGGAGTGCGGTGTTCCCCGCCGTCGATGGTATGCCGACGGCTGTCGGTGGCGGGTCATAGGGTCGGGGACATGACCTCGTGCCCGCAGCCGCCCGCGTCGCTCTCGCCGTCCCGTGCCGGGGACTTCATGCAGTGCCCCCTGTTGTACCGGTTCCGGGTGATCGACAGGCTGCCGGAGAAGCCGAGCCCGGCGGCGACGCGGGGCACCCTGGTGCACGCGGTGCTGGAGCGCCTCTTCGACGACCCGGCGGCCGAGCGCACGGCTCCGAGGGCGCGGGCGATGGTCCCCGGGCAGTGGTCGCGGCTGCTGGAGTCGCGTCCGGAGCTGGCCTCGCTGTTCGAGGGCGACGCGGACGGGGAGCGGCTGGGGCGCTGGCTGCGGGAGGCCGAGGACCTGGTCGAGCGGTGGTTCGCGCTGGAGGACCCGACGCGGCTGGAGCCGGCGGAGCGGGAGCTGTTCGTGGAGACGGAGCTGGAGTCGGGGCTCCGGCTGCGGGGGGTGATCGACCGGGTCGACGTGGCGCCGTCGGGCGAGGTGCGGATCGTCGACTACAAGACGGGCAGGGCGCCGCGCCCGGAGTACGGGGACGGCGCGCTGTTCCAGATGACGTTCTACGCGCTGGTGGTGTGGCGGTTGAAGGGGGTGCTGCCGCGGCGGCTGCAGCTGGTGTACCTGGGCAGCGGCGACGTGGTGACGTACGACCCGGTGATGGCGGACCTGAGGCGGGTGGAGCGGAAGCTGCTGGCCCTGTGGGAGGCCATCCGGAGGGCGACGGAGACGGGCGACTGGCGGCCGCGGCCGACGAAGCTGTGCGGTTGGTGCGACCACCGGGCGTTCTGCCCGGAGTTCGGGGGGACTCCCCCGGTCTACCCGCTGCCGGTGCGGTCGGCCGGGTCGGGGCAGAATGGGCCGGATCCAGCGATCTCTTGAGGAGTGCCCGTGGCCATCCGCGTCCTACTGGTCGACGACCAGCCGCTGCTGCGTACCGGTTTCCGGATGATTCTGGAGGCGGAGCAGGACATCACGGTGGTGGGTGAGGCCGGGGACGGCCTGCAGGCACTCGAGCGGGTGCGGGCGCTCCAGCCGGACGTGGTGCTGATGGACGTGCGGATGCCGCGGATGGACGGGGTGGAGGCGACGCGCCGGATCTCGGGGCCGGGACGGGACGGCCCGGCGAAGGTGCTGGTGCTGACCACCTTCGACCTGGACGAGTACGTGGTGGAGGCGCTGCGGGCGGGGGCGAGCGGGTTCCTGCTGAAGGACGCCCCGGCGCACGAGCTGGTGCAGGCGATCCGGGTGGTGGCGGCCGGCGAGGCGATGCTGGCGCCGAGCATCACGCGGCGGCTGCTGGACAAGTACGCCGGTCACCTGCCGTCGGGGGACGAGCCGGTGCCGGACGCGCTGAACACCCTGACGGAACGGGAGGTGGAGGTGCTGAAGCTGGTGGCGCGGGGGCTGTCGAACGCGGAGATCGCGGCGGACCTGTTCGTCTCGGAGACGACGGTGAAGACGCACGTGGGCCACGTGCTGACGAAGCTGCGGCTGCGGGACCGGGTGCAGGCGGCCGTGTACGCGTACGAGAGCGGCCTGGTGCGGCCGGGCGCGCAGTGACCGGCGGGCCCCCGCGGGCGGGGAGGGGCGGCGCCGGTGCCCCCGTGGCGCATCCGCGGGGAGGGCACCGGCGCCCGGCCGGCCGGCCGGCCGGGGTCAGTCCTTTCCGATCTCCCAGAACCGGAACACGGTGGACGCGTCGAGGGTCCACTCCAGGCCGGAGACCGTGCCGCGGGCGACGGCGTACTGCTTGGCCTGCCAGAGCGGGAGGAGCGGGACGTCCTCGGCGACGATGTCCTGGAGCCGGTCGAAGTCGTCCCGGGCGGCGCCGCGGTCGGCGGCCGCCGCGGTGTCCGGGATGATCCTGCCGGTGATCTCGGCGTTCTCGTAGTGGTTGCCGAGGACGTTGTCCCTGCCGAAGAACGGCTGGGCGAAGTTGTCCGGGTCCGGGTAGTCGGGGACCCAGCCCTTGACGTAGACGCCGTACCTGCCGGCCCGGATCTCCTTCTCGTACCGGCCGTACTCGACGGACTCCACCCGGGCCTCGAACAACCCGCTCCTGTTGAGCTGGGCGGCGATGGCCTCGGTCTGCTCGTTCGTGCCGGGGCCGTAGCGGCTGGGCGTGGAGTGGAGCGTGATCTCGACCTTGCCCTCGATGCCCTCGTCGCGGAGCGCCTTCCTCGCGAGGTCGGGCCGCGGGCGGTCGCCGTAGCGGTCGAAGAAGGCGGTGTTGTGCCCGAGGATGCCGGCGGGGACGACCGAGTACAGGGGGGTCGCCGTGGAGTGGTGGACGTCCCGGACGAGCGCCCGGCGGTCGACGAGGTGGGCGATGGCCCTGCGGACGCCGAGCCTGCCGGCGACCGGGTCCTTCATGTTGAAGACCAGGTACTGGACCTCGGCGCTGGAGCCCTCGACCACCTCGACGCCCTTCCCGCCGTCGGCCGGGGAGTCCTCGAACCTCCGGATGTCCTCGGCGGCGAGGCCGCGATAGGCGACGTCGACGTCGCCCTTCACCAGCCCTTCGGCGAGGGCCTTGCGGTCGCCGTCGTAGAACCTCAGGGTGACGCCGCCGTTCTTGATCCTGGCGGAGCCCTTGTACCCGGGGTTGACGGAGAAGACGGCCTTCCCGTCGTCGAAGGAGTCCAGCCGGTACGGACCGGACCCGACGGCCCCGCCGTCGGTGCGGAGGCGGTCGGCCCGGTACTCGCGGTGGTCGACGATGGAGCCGGCACCGGAGGCGATCTTGCTGGGGAAGGTGGCGTCGGGCACCTTGAGGACGAAGACGACGGTCCTGGCGTCGGGGGTCTCGACCCTCTTGATGGTGGAGAGGAGCGGGGCGGGCCCGTTCTCGTCGTCGATCTTCAGGGCGCGTTCGAAGGAGAACCTGACGTCCTCGGAGGTGAGCGGGTTGCCGTTGCTGAACTCCAGGCCCTCGCGGAGGGTGCAGTGGTAGACGGTGCTGTCGCCCTTGTCGAACCCGCACCGCTCGGCGGCTTCCGGCTGGGGCGTGGTGGCGCCCTTGGGGAAGCTCAGCAGGGACTGGAAGACGTTGTTGAACAGCAGCCAGGAGCCGGGGTCGTACCCGGCGGCGGGGTCGGTGGCCAGGACCCGGTCGGACATGCCGACGACGATCCTCTCGGAGCCGCCGGCGTCGGCGCCCCCGTCGGTGCCGCAGCCGCCGATCGCGGCGACCGCGAGTCCCGCGGCGAGCGGGACCGTCAGCCACTTGTCGTATGCCTTCACTGGAACCTTGCCTCTGGATCTCTTCGGTGCGGCGGGAATCAGGCGTCACCCCGGCCGAGCTCCCAGAGCTGCAGGTCCGAGGAGGTGTTGAGGGCCCATTCGACGCCGGTGAGGGTGGAGCGGGAGGCGACGTACTGCTTGCCCTGCCAGAGCGGGAGGACCGGGACGTCCTCGGCGACGATGTCCTGGAGCCGCTGGAAGGAGGGGGCCGCGGCGGCGCGGTCGGCCTCCCGGCGGGAGGCGGGGATGAGCCGCTCGCGGGCCTCCTTGCTGATGTAGGGGGTGTTGAGGAAGTTGTCGGCGTCGAGGAACGGGGCGATGTAGTTGTCGGGGTCCGGGAAGTCGGGGAACCAGCCGAGCCCGTAGACGGCGTAGTCGCCGCGCTTCTGGGCCGGCCGGAAGGCGGACCACTCGGCGCCCCGGACGGTCACGTCGAACAGGCCGCTCTCGTTGAACTGGTCGCGCAGGGCGGCGAACTCCCTGGCCGTCGCGGCCCCGTAGTGGTCGGTGGTGTAGTGCAGGGTCAGCCTGACGGGGGTGTCGACGTCCGCGCCGCGCAGGATGGCCGCGGCCTTGGCGCGGCTGGGGTCGCCGTACTTGTTGAAGAACGAGTTGCTGTGGGTGACGATCGTCGACGGGATCAGGGAGTACAGCGGCTTCGCGGTGGGGCCGTACACGCTGCGGACGAGGCGGTCGCGGTCGACGAGGGCGGCCATGGCCTGGCGCACGGCCTTGTCCCCGACGACGGGGGCCTCGGTGTCGAAGGCCAGGTAGCGGATCTCGAGGCCGGGCACCTCGGTGAGCTTGACGCCCTCCCGCGGTTGGGCGTCGAGCTCCTCGATCTGCTCGGGCTCCAGGGTGCGGGTCATCATGTCGATGTCGCCGGCCCTCAGCGCCTCGGCCATGGAGGCGGCGTCGTCGAAGGAGCGCAGTTCGACGCCGTCGTTGCGGACCGCGACGTCGCCCTTGTAGCGGGGGTTCCTGGTGAAGGAGACGCCGGCGAGGCGTCCGTCGCGGACGCGGGGCCTCATGGTGTACGGGCCGGAGCCGTCGACCTGGAAGCCCTCGCGGAGCCTGGTGGCCTCGTACCTGTCGCGGCTGACGATGCCGGCGACGGGCGTGGCGAGCTTGTACGGGAAGGTGGCGTCGGGCGTCTTCAGCCGGAAGGTGACCTCGCGGTCCCCCCCCGGCCTCGACGGCGTCGACGTTGGAGAGCAGGGCGGCGACGCCGTTGTCGGACTTGATGGCCAGGACGCGTTCGACCGAGTACTCGACGTCCCGGGCGGTGACCGGCTTGCCGTCGGAGAAGACGAGGCCCTGCCGGAGCAGGCAGCGGTAGCTCTCGCTGGTGCTGTCGGTGAACTCGCACTGGGAGGCGGCGTCGGGGACCGGGGTGCCGCCGCCACGCGGAACGCGCATCAGGGTCTGGACGGTCTGGCGCAGCACGTTCCAGGCGCCGGTGTCGTACGCGTAGGCCGGGTCGAAGGGGGCGGGGGCGTCCCGGGAGACGGCGAACCGGTCGGTGGTCCCGACGACGATGGCGCCGCCCGCGCCGCCCTCGCCCGTCCCGACGACGTTGCAGGCGACGAGGAGGGGGGCCAGCAGTCCGGCGATCGCGGGCAGTGCCGCGCGCTTGCGGTTCATGGGCGTACTCCTGGTCCGGCACGGGGGTGGCGCGTCCGAGGGGCCTCCCGTCGCGGGCCTCCGGCGGGGCGCGGCGACCGGGCCCGGACGGGGGCCGGCCGGCCTCGTGTCCGCGGCCGTCTCGCGGCGGCCGCGGCGCCGGGGGTGCGGCGGGGTGCTCGGCGGAAAGATTAGTGCCCTCACCACTCATTCCGGGTCGGGGCGGAGCGTGCGGCCTCCGGGGAGGCGGTCTCCGACCGTGACCGTACGGTTTCGGGGGCGCGGGAAGGTTCCCGCGCATTCCGGCCAATCCGGACGGATGGGCACCTCGGAAAACGCCCGATCCGGACACGCGTACGGGTGCGGACGCCCGGCGGCTGCCACTCTGGGTGAGCAAGGTCACGCGGGGCGGCTCCCCCTCCGTCACCCAGGGCGCACGTCCCGGCGCCGAGGGTCCGCCTTCACCCTGCGGGCCGCGCCCGGTGGGCGTGCCGGTCCGTCCCGGTGATCAGGGCGCGCAGGAATCCCAGGTCCACTTCTTCGAGGGAGCCGACGACGACCCGCCCGTCGGCCGGGGCGATGGGGGCGAGGGACGGTACGGCGACGACCCGGCAGCCGGCCGCCTCGGCGGCCGCGACCCCGGTGGCCGTGTCCTCGACGACGGCGCACCGGGCCGGGTCGGCTCCGACGCGGCGGGCGGCGAGGAGGTAGGGGTCGGGGTGCGGCTTCGTGCGGGGCACCTCGTCGCCGGCCACCGTGAGGGTGAAATGCTCGGCGCCCAGGGAACGCAGGACGCGGTCGATGATGCGCCGGTGGGAGGCGGACACCAGCGCCGTGGGCACGGAGTTCCCGCTCAGCTCCGCCAGCAGCCGGGCGGCGCCGGGCATGAGGGGGACGCCGCCGCCGATGCGCTCCTCGAACCGGTCGTTGAGCAGTGTGGTCAGTTCGGGGAGGGCGATGTCGGCGCCCGTGGCCTCGATGAGGTAGCCGGCGCTGCGGGTCATGGGGCCGCCGACGACGATGTCGCGCCAGGACTCCTCCAGCTCGTGCCCGAGGTCCCGGAAGACCGCGACCTCCACGTCCCACCAGAAGCCCTCGGTGTCGACGAGCGTGCCGTCCATGTCGAGGAACACCGCCTGGAGGGCCGACCCGTCGGCCGCTCGGCTCGGGAACGCGGGGACCGTGCTGGTCATCCGGCACACCTCCATGGGGACGGGAAGGCCGGCCGGGTGCCCCCCGCCGGGGGATCCGGTGGGGGCACGCGGCCGGCCTGCGCTGGGCCGACCAGTGTACGGCGCGCCGCGCCGCCGGGCGCCCGGCGGCGGGCGGGGCGTGCCGGGCGGGTCAGCGGGCGTTGAAGTACTTCGCCTCCGGGTGGTGGACGACGATGGCGTCGGTGGACTGCTCGGGGTGGAGCTGGAACTCCTCGGAGAGGTGGACGCCGATCCGCTCGGGCCGCAGCAGGTCCGCGATCTTGGCGCGGTCCTCCAGGTCGGGGCAGGCGCCGTAGCCGAGGGAGAAGCGCGCGCCGCGGTACCTGAGCGCGAACATGTCCTCGACGTCCGCCGGGTCCTCGCCGGCGAAACCGAGCTCGGCCCGGACGCGGGCGTGCCAGTACTCGGCGAGGGCCTCGGCGAGCTGGACGGACAGGCCGTGCAGCTCCAGGTAGTCCCGGTAGGAGTCGGAGGCGAACAGCTCGGCGGTGGCCTCGCCGATGCGGGAGCCGACGGTGACCACCTGGAAGCCGACGACGTCGGTCTCGCCGGACTCCTCGGGCCGGAAGAAGTCGGCCAGGCACAGGCGGCGGCCGCGGCGCTGGCGGGGGAAGGTGAAGCGGGTGCGCTCGTTGCCGGCCTCGTCGAGGACGATGAGGTCGTCGCCCTTGGACACGCAGGGGAAGTAGCCGTGGACGACGGCCGCTTCGAGCAGGTTGTCCGTGTGGAGCCGGTCGAGCCAGCCGCGCAGCCGGGGACGGCCTTCGGTCTCGACGAGCTCCTCGTACGCGGGTCCCTCGCCGGTGCGGGCCTGCTTCAGACCCCACTGCCCCTTGAACAGGGCGCCCTCGTCCAGCCAGGACGCGTACTCCCTGAGCTGGATCCCCTTGACGACGCGGGTTCCCCAGAAGGGCGGCTCGGGCACGGGGTTGTCGGTGGCCACGTCGGAGCGGACGCCGGTCTCGGGCTCGCGCTCCTCGACGGCCGCGGCGGCGGTGCGGACGCGGCGCCGCCGGAGTTCGGGGAGGGCCGCTCCGGGGACGCCTCGCTTGACGGCGACGAGGGCGTCCATCAGGCGCAGCCCTTCGAAGGCGTCGCGGGCGTAGCGGACCTCGCCCCGGTAGATCTCGTACAGGTCCTGCTCGACGTAGGCGCGGGTGAGGGCGGCGCCGCCGAGGATGACGGGGTACTTGGCGGCGAGGCCGCGGGTGTTGAGCTCCTCCAGGTTCTCCTTCATGATCACGGTGGACTTGACGAGGAGCCCGGACATGCCGATGACGTCGGCCCGGTGTTCCTCGGCGGCCTCCAGGATCGCGGAGACGGGCTGCTTGATGCCGAGGTTGACGACGTTGTAGCCGTTGTTGGAGAGGATGATGTCGACGAGGTTCTTGCCGATGTCGTGGACGTCGCCGCGGACGGTGGCGAGCACGATGGTGCCCTTGCCCACGGCGTCCCCGCCGTCCGCGACCTTCTCCATGTGCGGTTCGAGGTGGGCGACGGCCGTCTTCATGACCTCGGCGGACTGCAGGACGAACGGCAGCTGCATCCGGCCGGAGCCGAACAGGTCGCCGACGACCTTCATGCCGTCCAGGAGCGTGTCGTTGACGATGTCGAGGGCCTTGCGGGTGCGCAGGGCCTCGTCGAGGTCGGCCTCCAGGCCGTTCCTCTCGCCGTCGATGATGCGGCGCTTGAGGCGCTCCTCCAGCGGGAGGGCGGCGAGCTCCTCGGCCTTGCCCGCCTTGAGGGACTTGGCGGTGGCGCCCTCGAACAGCTCCATCAGCCGCTGGAGCGGGTCGTAGCCCTCGCGGCGGCGGTCGTAGATGAGGTCGAGCGCGGTGGTGACCTGCTCCTCGTCGAAGCGGGCGATCGGCAGGATCTTGGAGGCGTGGACGATCGCCGAGTCGAGGCCCGCCTTGACGCACTCGTCGAGGAAGACGGAGTTGAGCAGGATGCGGGCGGCCGGGTTGAGGCCGAAGGAGATGTTGGACAGGCCGAGGGTGGTCTGCACGTCCGGGTGGCGGCGCTTGAGTTCGCGGATGGCCTCGATGGTCGCGGCGCCGTCCTTGCGGGACTCCTCCTGCCCGGTGCAGATGGTGAAGGTGAGGCAGTCGACGAGGATGTCCTCCTCGCGGACGCCCCAGTTGCCGGTGAGGTCGGCGATCAGCCGTTCGGCGACGGCCACCTTCCTCCCGGCGGTGCGGGCCTGGCCCTCCTCGTCGATGGTGAGCGCGACGAGCGCGGCGCCGTGTTCCCGGGCGAGGGCGGCCATCCGGGCGAAGCGGGAGTCGGGGCCGTCGCCGTCCTCGTAGTTCACCGAGTTGATCACCGCGCGCCCGCCGAGCTTCTCCAGGCCGGCGCGGACCACGTCGACCTCGGTGGAGTCCAGCACGACGGGCAGGGTGGAGGCGGTGGCGAAGCGGCCGGCGAGTTCCTCCATGTCGGCGACGCCGTCGCGGCCCACGTAGTCGACGCACAGGTCGAGCATGTGCGCGCCCTCGCGGATCTGGTCGCGGGCCATCTCCACGCAGTCGTCCCAGCGGCCTTCGAGCATGGCCTCGCGGAACTTCCTGGAGCCGTTGGCGTTGGTCCGCTCGCCGATCGCGAGGTACGAGGTGTCCTGCCGGAACGGCACGCTCTGGTACAGGGACGCGGCCCCCGGCTCGGGGCGCGGGTCGCGGGGCGCCGGGGTGAGGCCGCGCACCCGCTCGACCACCCGGCGCAGGTGCTCGGGGGTGGTGCCGCAGCAGCCGCCGACGAGGGACAGGCCGTACTCGCGGACGAACGCCTCCTGCGCGTCGGCGAGTTCGGGGGCGGTGAGCGGGTAGTGGGCGCCGTCCCTGCCGAGGACGGGCAGGCCCGCGTTGGGCATGCAGGACAGGGGGGACGCGGGAGTGGCGGGCGAGGTAGCGCAGGTGCTCGCTCATCTCGGCGGGTCCGGTGGCGCAGTTCAGCCCGATCATGTCGATGCCGAGGGGTTCGAGCGCGGTGAGCGCGGCGCCGATCTCGGAGCCGAGGAGCATGGTGCCGGTGGTCTCGACGGTGACGGAGACGATGAGCGGCACGTCGGCGCCGAGGGCCTCCAGGCCGCGGCGGGCGCCGACGACGGCGGCCTTGGTCTGGAGGAGGTCCTGGGTGGTCTCGACGATCAGGGCGTCGGCTCCGCCGGAGACCAGGCCCTCGGCGCTGCTCTGATAGGCGTCCCGGAGGGTGGTGTACGGGGCGTGGCCGAGGGTGGGGAGCTTGGTGCCGGGGCCCATGGAGCCGAGGACCCAGCGCTGCCGGGCGTCGGCGGCGGTGTGCCGGTCGGCGGCTTCGCGGGCGATGCGCGCGCCGGCTTCCGAGAGCTCGTGGACGCGGTGGGCGATGTCGTACTCGGCGAGCGCGGAGAAGTTGGCGCCGAAGGTGTTCGTCTCGACGCAGTCGACCCCGGCGGCGAAGTACGCGTCGTGGACCGAGCGGACGATGTCGGGCCGGGTGAGGTTGAGGACCTCGTTGCAGCCTTCGAGGTTCTCGAAGTCGTCGAGGGTGGGGTCCTGCGCCTGGAGCATCGTGCCCATGGCCCCGTCGGCGACGACCACCCGTGTGGCGAGTGCGTCGCGGAGCGCGGCCACCCGGGCGCGGCTGTCGGCGGACGTGGGGGAAGGGGACGGCGACGAGGCCATGGAGGTGCTCCCTGGGATGCGACGGCTGTCGGCTTTGCGCCCCCGGGAGGGGGCGCACGCCGCCAGCGTAGCCGCCATCGGGTGGGACGGACACGCCGTCCCACGTGACGGACGGCACGCCGGGCGGGGGCGGAGTGCCGTCCGTACAGCTCGTACGGGGGCGTCCCGTGTGGCCGTGGGTCGGCGGAGACGGATATCGTTCGGCAGCGTCGAACCGCGGAGTGAGGAAGCAGGCCGGGATGGCGAAGAACATCCAGTCGCTCGAGCGAGCGGCGGCGACGCTGCGGCTGCTCGCGGGCGGGGAGCGCCGGCTGGGCCTCTCCGACATCGCGTCGGCCCTCGGCCTGGCCAAGGGGACGGTGCACGGCATCCTGCGCACGCTGCAGGCGGAGGGGCTGGTCGAGCAGGACGCCGCGTCGGGCCGGTACCGGCTGGGGGCGGAGCTGCTGCGGCTCGGCTGCGGCTACCTGGACGTGAGCGAGCTGCGGGCACGGGCGCTGGCGTGGACGGACGACCTGGCCAGGTCGAGCGGCGAGAGCGTGCACCTGGGCGTCCCGCACCGGCACGGGGTGCTCGTCGTCCACCACGTCTTCCGCCCGGACGGCAGCCGCCAGGTCCCGGAGGTCGGCGCGATGCAGCCGCTGCACTCCACGGCGCTGGGGAAGGTGCTGTCGGCGTACGACCCGGTGGCACGCGGCGAGGTCGCGCGGGGGCGCCGCGAGGCGTTCACCTCCCGTACGGTCACGGCGGCGGACGACCTCGAGGAGCTGCTGGAGCTGGCGCGGGCGCGCGGCTGGGCCGCGGACGTGGAGGAGACCTGGGAGGGCGTCGCGTCGGTGGCGGCGCCCGTCCACGACCGGTGGCGGACGGCGGTGGGGGCGGTGGCCGTCACCGGCGCCGTCGAGCGGATCTGCGAGGGGGGCGAGCCGCGCTCCGGGCTGGTCGCCGCCGTACGCGAGTGCGCGCGCGCCGTCTCGCGCGACCTGGGCGCCGGGCGCTTCTGACCCGTGGACCCCGCCCGGACCCGCGGCGGGGCCGGTGCTGCACGGGGCCGCGGTGTTCGAACCCGTTCGGCCCGGAGTCTTGACGCGCTGTCACACGGAGACGAGACTGCCGTTCGATGGTCGTCATCGTCGAACAGTGAACGGAACAGCGCGTTAGGGTGTGGGCACGCCGGGAGGCCGGTGCCGCCCTCGCCCCGGGGCCCGGGCGCCGGGAGATCCGGGTCCCCCCTCTCCTCCGGACGAAGGACAAAGGAGTCGCGGGTGTCCAGCTCCGACATCTTCATCGGCGAGACCATCGGCACCGCCGTGCTCGTCCTGCTCGGCGGAGGCGTCGTCGCCGCCGTGGTGCTCAAGGGCTCGAAGGCGCGGAACGCCGGCTGGCCGGCCGTCACCTTCGGGTGGGGCTTCGCGGTCATGACCGCCGTCTACACGGCCGGTTCCCTCTCCGGCGCCCACCTGAACCCGGCGGTGACCGTCGGCATCGCCCTCGGGAACGGGGAGTGGGACGTCGTCCCCTTCTACTTCGCCGGCCAGTTCCTCGGCGCCATGATCGGGGCCGTCCTCGTCTGGGTGGCCTACTACGGCCAGTTCCGGGCCCACCTGACCGACCCGGAGACCGCCTCGGAGCCCGCCGCCGCGGGTCCCGGACCGGTGCTCGGGGTCTTCTCCACCGGCCCGGAGATCCGCAACGTCTGGCAGAACCTCGCGACGGAGGCCATCGGCACCCTGGTGCTCGTCCTGGCCGTGCTCACCCAGGGACTCAACGAGGGCGGCAGGGGTCTGAACGCCCTCGGCGGCCTGGTCGTCGCCCTCGTCGTCGTCGGCATCGGCCTGTCGCTCGGCGGCCCGACCGGTTACGCCGTCAACCCGGCCCGCGACCTCGGTCCCCGCATCGTGCACGCCCTGCTGCCCCTGCCCAACAAGGGCGGCTCCGACTGGGGGTACGCCTGGATCCCCGTCGCGGGCCCGCTGGTCGGCGCGGCCGCGGCCGCGGGGATCCACTCCCTCGCGTTCGCCTGAGCCCGACCGGCCCGATCCGCCCACCCACCCCGAGGAGCGCACCCCATGACCGCCACGGCCTCCCGCGGCACCGGCCCGTTCGTCGCCGCCATCGACCAGGGCACCACCTCCAGCCGCTGCATCGTCTTCGACCGCGACGGGCGCGTCGTCTCCGTCGCCCAGAAGGAGCACCGGCAGATCCTCCCCAGGCCCGGCTGGGTGGAGCACGACGCCGCCGAGATCCGGGCGCACGTCCGGGAGGTCGTCGACGGCGCCGTCGGGAGGGCCGGCGTCACCGCGGCCGACGTGAGGGCCGTCGGCATCACCAACCAGCGCGAGACGACGCTGCTCTGGGACAGGAGGACCGGTGAGCCCGTCCACCACGCGATCGTCTGGCAGGACACCCGCACCGACGCGCTGTGCAGGGAACTCGGCCGGAACGTCGGCCAGGACCGCTTCCGCCGCGAGACCGGCCTCCCGCTGGCCTCCTACTTCGCCGGTCCCAAGATCCGCTGGCTGCTCGACAACGTCGAGGGCCTGCGCGAGCGGGCCGAGCGCGGCGAGATCCTCTTCGGCACCATGGACTCCTGGATCGTCTGGAACCTGACCGGCGGCGCCGACGGCGGCCGCCACGTCACCGATGTGACCAACGCCTCCCGCACCATGCTGATGAACCTCCACACGATGGAGTGGGACGAGCGGATCCTGCGGTCCATGGAGGTGCCCGCCGCGATCCTCCCGGAGATCCGCTCCTCCGCCGAGGTCTACGGCCGCGTCAGGGGCGGCGCCCTGGACGGCGTCCCCGTCGCCTCCGCGCTCGGCGACCAGCAGGCGGCCCTGTTCGGGCAGGCCTGCTTCGCGGAGGGCGAGGCCAAGTCGACGTACGGCACCGGCACCTTCATGCTGATGAACACCGGCGGCAGAGTGATCAACTCCTACAGCGGACTGCTCACCACCGTGGGATACCGGATCGGCGGTGACGCGCCGGTCTACGCCCTGGAGGGCTCCATCGCCGTCACCGGCTCTCTCGTCCAGTGGATGCGCGACCAGATGGGCCTCATCGGCACCGCGGCCGAGATCGAGCCTCTGGCCCTGTCCGTCGAGGACAACGGCGGCGCCTACTTCGTGCCGGCCTTCTCCGGGCTGTTCGCCCCGTACTGGCGCTCCGACGCCCGCGGCGTGATCGCCGGCCTGACCCGGTACGTCACCAAGGCGCACCTCGCCCGTGCGGTGCTGGAGGCCACCGCCTGGCAGACCCGTGAGATCTCCGACGCCATGACCAGGGACTCCGGCGTCGAGCTCGCCGCGTTGAGGGTCGACGGCGGCATGACCTCCAACAACCTGCTGATGCAGGTCCTCTCGGACGTACTCGGCGTGCCCGTGGTGCGCCCGGTGGTCGCCGAGACCACCTGCCTCGGCGCGGCCTACGCCGCCGGCCTGGCCGTCGGCTTCTGGCCCGACACCGACGCGCTGCGGTCCAACTGGCGGCGGGACGCCGAGTGGACCCCGCGCATGGACGCGGAGACCCGCGACCGCGAGTACCGGAAGTGGCTCAAGGCCGTCGAGCGGACCATGGGCTGGGTGGAGGACGGGAAGTAGGCCGGCCGCCGCCCCGCGGAACGTCCTGGCCGCCGGGCCGTACCCGCCCCGGGCCCCCACCGGGGCGGGGGCGAGGTCCCCGGCGCTCCCCCGCGCCCCCGCGGGGGAGCCCGCCCCCCGCGCGGCCCGCGCGCCGGGCGCCCGGTCCCGCGGGGGCGGGGTCCCCGGCCGGTCCGTCCGGCGGACGCCGACGGGCGTCCCGGACGTGCCTCCCCGTCCCCCGGCGGGGCGGGGGTCCTCCGGCGGATCCCGGGTGTCCGGGGTCCTGCCGGGGGTAGGGGCGGGAGGGCCGGCACCGCACCCGGAGGTGTGCAAGTGGCTGCGGACGGGGTGCCCGAACGCCGTAAGGTTGGTTCGTACGCACGGAACTTCGGAAGGAGGCCTGGGTGATCGAGCTCGAGGGGGTTCCCGAGCTGATCGACCCGGTCATGGTGGCCGCGTTCGAGGGCTGGAACGACGCCGGCGACGCCGCCTCCACCGCGGTCGCGCACCTGGAGCGGGAGTGGAAGGGCGAGGTGTTCGCGGCGCTCGACGCCGAGGACTACTACGACTTCCAGGTCAACCGGCCCACGGTGTGGCTGGACGGCGGGGTGCGGAGGATCACCTGGCCCACCACCCGGCTGTCCGTGGTCCGCGTGGGCGGTGAGAAGCCTCGCGACCTGGTGCTGGTCCGCGGCATAGAGCCGTCGATGCGCTGGCGGTCGTTCTGCAACGAGCTGCTGGGCTTCGCCCATGAGCTGGGCGTGGAGATGGTCGTGATCCTCGGCGCGCTGCTCGGCGACACCCCGCACACGCGGCCGGTCCCGGTCAGCGGCGTCACGTCCGACCCGGACCTGGCGCGGCGGATGGAGCTGGAGGAGACCCGGTACGAGGGGCCGACGGGCATCGTCGGCATCCTCCAGGAGGCGTGCGCGCACGCCGGCGTCCCGGCGGTCAGCCTCTGGGCGGCGGTGCCGCACTACGTGTCCCAGCCGCCGAACCCCAAGGCCACACTGGCCCTCCTCAACCGGCTGGAGGACCTGATCGGGCTGCGCGTCCCACTCGGCGAACTGGCCGAGGACGCCCGCGCGTGGCAGCTCGGCGTGGACCAACTGGCCTCCGAGGACAGCGAGGTGGCCGAGTACGTGCAGACGCTGGAGGAGGCGCGGGACACGGCCGAACTGCCCGAGGCGTCCGGCGAGGCCATCGCCCGCGAGTTCGAGCGTTACCTGCGGCGTCGGGACGGCGGCCCGGGCGCGGGGCAGGGCGGTCCCCCCGGTGCGGGCGGGCACGCCACCGACGGCGGTGACGCCTCGTACCTGCGCGACCCGGCCGGCGGCCGTCCGCGCCCGCCGAAGGCCCCCGGCCCCGGCCCCGGCGCCGGGGGCCCGGCGGGCGGCGGCCGGGACGAGGGCGCCGAGGACGCCGAGGACGGCGACTCGAACAGCGGCTCGGGCGACGGCTCGGGCGACGGCGGCCGGGAGGGCTCGGCGGAGTAGGACCCGCGAGTTCGCGGCGGGGCGGCGCCGTCACGGCGGGGCCGCCCCGCCGCCGTGCCTTTCGGGCCGGTGCGGACCCGCGCCGTACGGCGGGTCCGCGACGCCGGCGCCGCCCCGGGACGAGGGCTCCCGAGCGGCCGGCGGGGGCCGGGAGGTCGGGGGCACCGCGCCCCTCAGGGCACCGCGTCCGTCAGAGCGCCACGCCCATCAGGGCGTCGACGGTGCGGGAGACCAGGCCGGGCGCACCCTCGTCCGTACCGCCCTCGGCGCGCTGGAGCTCCACCCAGCGGTCGACGGCGGCGAGCGCCGCCGGCGTGTCCAGGTCGTCGGCGAGCGCCTCGCGGACCTCTTCGACCAGCCGGTCGGCCGAGGGCCCGTCGGGGCGGGAGACGGCGGCGCGCCAGCGGCCGAGCCGCTCGACGGCGTCGTCGAGGACCCGGTCGGTCCACTCCCAGTCGGCCCGGTAGTGGTGGGCGAGCAGGGCGAGGCGGATCGCGGCCGGGTCGACGCCACGGCGGCGCAGCGCGGAGACGAAGACCAGGTTTCCCCTGGACTTCGACATCTTCTCGCCGTGCAGGGCGACCATCCCGGCGTGCACGTACGCCTTGGCGAAGGGGAACTCGCCGGTCAGCGCGTGGGCGTGGGAGGTGCCCATCTCGTGGTGCGGGAAGACCAGGTCGGAACCGCCTCCCTGGACGTCGAAGCCCATGCCGAGGTGGTCGAGCGCGATGGCGACGCACTCGATGTGCCAGCCGGGGCGGCCGGGGCCGAGGGACCCGCCGTCCCAGCTGGGCTCGCCCTCGCGGGCGGCCAGCCACAGCAGCGGGTCGAGCGGGTTCTTCTTGCCGGGGCGGTCGGGGTCGCCTCCGCGTTCGGCGGACAGGGCCCGCATGACGCCGGCGTCGTAGTGGGAGACCTCGCCGAAGTGGGGGTCGGCCTCCACGGAGAAGTAGACGTCGCCGTCCAGTTCGTAGGCGGCGCCCGTGTCGCGCAGCCGCTCGACGAGCGGGACGATGCCGGGTATCGCTTCGACGGCGCCGACGTAGTGCTTCGGCGGCAGCATCCGCAGGGCCGTCATGTCCTCCCGGAACAGGGAGGTCTCGCGCTCGGCGAGCCCGGTCCAGTCGACGCCGTCGCGGGCGGCCCGCTCCAGGAGGGGGTCGTCCACGTCGGTGACGTTCTGCACGTAGTGCACCTGCCGCTTGGTGTCGAGCCACACGCGCTGAACGAGGTCGAACGCGTTGTAGGTCGCCGCATGACCCATGTGGGTCGCGTCGTACGGCGTGATGCCGCAGACGTAGATGCGGGCGACGGGGCCGGGGTCGAGGGTCACTCGTCCGCCGGTCGCGGTGTCGTGGATCCGGAGGTCGCGGCCCTTGCCGGGCAGGGCGGGGACCTCGGAAGCGGGCCAGGCATGCATGCCCCGAGCGTAACCGGACGGGTGTTCCGGATACGAACCGGATGCGGAAGCACGACCGGTTCGGCGTTCTTGCGCACTGCGCCGCGGTGTGCTGTCCGCCCCGGCCCGGGTCAGACGGGCGGCCAGGGGATGGACGGCCAGCCGCCGGAGGGCCCGGGGTGCCGGGAGGTGGTGCGCAGGGCCGCGACACGGGCGCGCAGGGCGTCCAGCTCGGCCGGGGTGATCAGTTGTTCCAGGCGGGCGGTGAGCGGGGCGCCGGGAGCCAGCTCCGCGTCGAGGCGGGCCAGGACGTCCAGCGCCTCCTCGGGCAGGGGCTCCCCCGCCCAGCCCCAGAACAGCGTCCGCAGCTTGTCGTCGACGTGGAAGGTGACGCCGTGGTCGATGGCGTGGAGCCGGCCGTCGGCGGACGGGAGCAGGTGGCCGCCCTTGCGGTCCCCGTTGTTGATCACGGCGTCGAGCACGGCGAGCCGCCGCAGCCGCGGATCGTCGGCGTGGACGAGCAGTGCCGTGCGGCCGCCGCCCACGTCGGCGCGGCCCACCGGCCGCCATCCGTCGCCCGCCTCGTCGCCGTCGACGAGCGAGAGCAGCGGCGGCGCCGACGGGTCGGCGTCGATCCACTGCTGGACCGTGCCCGGCCCGTACGGCCCGTCGCGCAGGACGGTGGGCGGGACGAGGCCCCAGCCCGTGGCGTCGGAGACGGCGTACGCGGCGGCCTCCCGCCGGGCGAGCGTGCCGTCCGGGAAGTCCCACAGGGGCCGCTCGCCCGCGACCGGTTTGTACGCGCAGTCGGCCTCGGCACCCTGGTACGCGACGGAGCACAGCAGCACCGCGTTGGACGCCCCGCGGACCCGCCCGCGTACCGTCAGCTCACCCTCGGCGAGCAGTTCCAGCACGTCGGCGGTGGCCGTCAGGCCCCGCGGCGGTATCCGTTCTGACGCGGACATACGTGTCCCTCCGGGTCGAGCGGCAGGCTGCACAGGGGGCACGGCGGGCGGCCGGCGTTGACGACGTCCAGGGCGCGCTTGGCGAAGGCCCGTGCCTGGGCTCCGGTGAGCCGGACGCGGAGCATCGGGGGGCCGTTCTCCTCGTCCTGGAGGAGGCGCTCCTCCGCCTCGGCGAGGTCCTCCTCGGACTCCGCGTCGAGTTCGACGAGCGCCTGCGCCTCGACGACGAGCCGCTGGTCCTCGCCGTCCCAGGCGAGCGCCATGGTCCCGACGCGGAACTCCTCCTCGACGGGGGTGTCGAGCGGCGCGGTGTCGGTGGCGTCGGCGGGGGCGACGGCCGGGACCGGGGCGCTGCCCCCGGTGCGGCGCACGACCTCGTCGAGGAGTTCGTCCATGCGCTCGGCGAGCGCCGCGACCTGGGCCTTCTCCAGGGCGACGCTGGTGACCCGGCCTCCGGCGGACGCCTGGAGGAAGAACGTGCGGCGGCCAGGCAGCCCGACCGTACCGGCCACGAAGCGCTCCGGCGGGTCGTAGAGGAACACCTGACGGGACACGTTCCCTCTCCCTTGGTCTCGGTTCGCGGGTCGGACGCCACGGCCGCCCGGCGGCGCGTCCAACCCTACTGTGCGGAGCGATCACGGTGCGCCCGCGCCGCCGCCGACCTGCGCGGCGGCCCCCGTGCCGCCTTCGCGGGGGGCGAGGGCGCCGAGGTCGCCGGTGTCGCCGAGGCGGATCAGGAACGGGCGGGTGCGGGTGTAGCGGATCGCGGTGACGGAGCACGGGTCGACGTGGAGGCGCTGGAAGAGGTCGAGGTGGAGGCCGAGGGCGTCCGCGACGAGCGCCTTGATGACGTCGCCGTGCGAGCACATCAGGTACGCGGCGTCCTCGCCGTGCCCGGACGCCACGCGCGCGTTCCAGTCCCGCACGGCGTCCACGGCGCGGGCCTGCATGGCGCGCATGGACTCGCCGCCGGGGAAGGCGGCGGCGGACGGGTGGTGCTGGACGACGTCCATGAGCGGCTCGCCGGCGAGCTCGGCCAGCTCGCGGCCGGACCAGTCGCCGTAGTCGCACTCGTTGACCCGCTCCTCGGTGTGGAGGGCCAGCCCGGGACGGGCGGCGAGGAGCGGGGCGAGCGTCTGGCGGCAGCGCTCCAGGGGGCTGCTGACGGCCAGGGCGAGCGGCACCCCGTCGAGCCGCCCGGGCAGCGCGGCGGCCTGGGCGGCGCCGCGCTCGTCGAGGGCGACTCCCGGGGTGCGGCCCGCGAGGACGCCGGCGGTGTTCGCGGTGGACCGGCCGTGCCGGACCAGGATCAGCGTCGCCATGACGGCAAGGGTAGGCGGCGGGGCAGGCGTGGGGGCCGTGGTCCGGGGAAGAATACGCGCCGTGATCGTGGACTGTGCCATCTACCGGGACGGGCGCCGCCGCCGGGGCCCCTCCGATGTCGTCACCGCTCTGGAGGAGGCGCGGGACGCGGTCGACGCGTTCCTGTGGATCGGGCTGTACGAGCCGACCGCCGAGGAGTTCGACCGGGTGTCGGCGGAGTTCGGGTTGCACCCGCTGGCCGTGGAGGACGCCCTGAAGGCGCACCAGCGGCCGAAGCTGGAGGTGTACGACGACTCGCTGTTCCTGGTCCTGAAGCCGGTGGTGTACGAGCCGGAGGGCGACACGGTCTCCACCGGCGAGCTGATGGTGTTCATGGGCGACTCGTTCGTGGTGACGGTGCGGCACGGCGAGGGGTCACCGCTGGCGGAGGTGCGGCGGCGGCTGGAGTCCGATCCGGACGTGCTGCGGCAGGGACCGACGTCGGTGCTGTACGCGGTGAGCGACGCCGTGGTCGACCACTACGTGGAGGTCGCCGACGAGCTCCAGCTGGACCTGGAGGAGCTGGAGGCGGAGGTCTTCCAGCCGACGGGGGGCGACGCGAAGAACACGGCCGCGCGGATCTACCAGTTCAAGCGGCAGGTGCTGGAGTTCCGGCGCGCGACGGGTCCGCTGGGCGGGCCGATGGAGCGGCTGGCGGGGGCGGGCGTGCCGTACGTGAACGAGGCGGCGCGGCCGTTCTTCCGGGACGTCAGCGACCACCTGACCCGCGCCGGGGAGCACGTGGAGGGGCTGGACCGGCTGCTGACCGACATCCTGTCCGCGCATCTGGCGCAGATGGGCGTGCGGCAGAACGACGACATGCGGAAGATCTCCGCCTGGGCGGCGATGGCGGCGGTGCCGACGATGGTCGCGGGCGTGTACGGGATGAACTTCACGCACATGCCGGAACTGCACTGGCGGTGGGGGTACCCGGCGGCGGTGGGGCTGATGGCGGCCGCGGTGACCGGCCTGTACCGGTTGTTCAAGCGGCGCGGCTGGCTGTGACGCGCCCGGGTCCGCGGCGGACCGGTCCGGCCGCGCGGCGCGCCGGGGCCCGGCGGGCCGTGCGGGCGGGCGCGTCAGAGGACGGGCGCGGGCCGGGCGGGGCCGCCGAGGGCGTCGCGGCGCTCGGGCGGGGAGAGGGCGACCATGCGCCGCCAGCCGAAGGCCCGCTCGTACGCGTACCGGGCGCGGATGCCGGCCTCGAGGACGGCCGACTTGGCGCGCGGCCACTTCAGGATGCCGCCCAGGTGGTCCGTGACGGCGAGGCTCACGTCGCGGTGGACCGCGATCTCCGCGAGGGCGCACTCGCGCAGGGTGCGCCGGACGGCGCGGTCGTGGCCGGCGCGGGCCAGACGCAGCAGTTCCTCGTGGCAGTAGGCGAGGTGGTTGTCCTCGTCGTCGCCGATCATCCGGACGGCCCTGCCGATCTCCGGGTGGTCGCCGAAGTGCCGTACGAGCAGGTTCATCTGCTCCGCGGCGCGCTGCTCGGTGACGCGGCTGTGCGCGAGGTAGACGACGACGTCGTGCTCGGTGAGCGGCTCGTCGCGGCGCAGCCGGTCGTGGGCGAGGCCGATGCCGGAGCGTTCGAGGAGCATCGTGTAGTCGGTCTCGGGCGGGACGGGCACCGGGTCGAGCCCGCGCTTCCTCAGCAGCGCGCCGAAGATGCGGCCGTGCTTGTCCTCGTCGGCGCCGTGCCGGGTGATCTTGGGGGCCAGGTGGCTCAGGGACGGGGGGACCAGGGCGGCGATCCGGGCGTTCTCCCAGCCGCCCTGCGCCTCGCCCCCGGCCGCGATCGAGCAGAACAGCTGGTAGGCCTCGTCGCTGTCGACGATCTCCTGGAACAGGCTGCGGGCCGAGAGCATCGCTGTCACCTCCACGTGTCGGCACGAGTCAAAGCCCGTGCCGGAGGGGAGGCAACACCGCGCCGCCCCCCGCTGCGCCGAACGGAGCAGCGGGCGGGACCCGTCCGCCGCCGGGCGTAACCGGGCGGCGGGTGGCGCGTTGTGCTGCGTGACGGCCGTGGCGGGGATGACCCCGAGCCCCCACCACGGCCGCAGGCCTGCCCGGCGGTCGCGGGGCACCGGGCGCGGTCAGCCGGCGAGGCCGGCGCGCTCCAGCGCCTCGGTGCCGGCGCGCAGCGCGGCGATCCGCTCGTCGAGGGTGGAGCCGGCGGGGGTCAGGGTGAGGGTGGTGACGCCGGCCGCCGCGTACTCCCGCATCCGGTCCGCGATCCGCTCGACGGGGCCGAGCAGCGTCGTGTCGTCGATCAGCCGGTGCGGCACGGCCGCGGCGGCGCCGTGCTTGTCGCCGGCGAGGTACCTGTCCTGGATCTCGGCGGCTTCCTTCTCGTACCCCATGCTCCGGGCGAGCCGGTTGTAGAAGTTCTGCCGGCGGCTGCCCATGCCGCCGACGTACAGGGCGGTGTGGGGGCGGAAGACGTCGGCGAGGGCGTGGACGTCGTCGCCGACGGCGAGCGGGACGGTGGGGCAGACGTCGAAGCCGTCCATGGTCAGCCCGGCCTTCCGGCGTCCGGCGCGGACGTGCCGCAGGGCGGTCTCCTCCAGGTGGGCGGCCGAGGCGAAGACGAGCAGCGCGCCGTCGGCGATCTCGCCGGTCTGTTCGAGGTTCCTGGGCCCGATGGCGGCGATGTAGAGCGGGATGCGCTCGCGTCGCGGGTGGACGGTCAGCCTGATCGGCTTGCCGGGGCCGCCGGGCAGCGGCAGGGTCCAGTGCTCGCCGTCGTGGACGAGGCGCTCGCGGGACATGGCCTTGCGCACGATCTCGACGTACTCGCGGGTGCGCGAGAGCGGCTTGTCGAACGCGACCCCGTACCAGCCCTCGGACACCTGCGGGCCCGACACGCCGAGGCCGAGGCGGAAGCGGCCGTCCGACAGCGAGTCGAGGGTGGCGGCCGTCATGGCGGTCATGGCCGGCTGGCGCGCCGGGATCTGCATGATCGCCGAACCGACGTCGATGTTCGAGGTCCGGGCGGCGACCCAGGCGAGGACGGTGGGCGCGTCGGAGCCGTACGCCTCGGCGGCCCAGCACACGTCGTAGCCGAGGCGGTCCGCCTCCCTGGCGACGGCGAGGTTGTCGCCGTCCATGCCCGCCCCCCAGTAGCCGAGGTTGATGCCGAGCCGCATGCCGATCCCCTTTTACCGATCAGTAACGTCCGTGGTGTGCGGACTCTAGCGCGCGGGCGGCCGCCGGGGCAGCGGGCCCGTCGGGCGCGTTGTCCACAGGGTCCCTCGGCCCGTGCCCCCGGCCAGTAATCTCGCGGCCATGGAGCAGAGGCATCTGGGCAGCACCGGCCTGCGCGTGTCCCGGATCGGGCTGGGCACCCTCATGTGGGGGCGGGACACGGACGAGCACGAGGCGGCCGAGCAGTTGAAGGCGTTCTGGCAGGCCGGCGGGACCTTCGTCGACACGGCGGACGTGTACGGCGGCGGGGAGGCCGAGTACCTGCTGGGGCAGCTGGTGGAGCGGCTGGTGCCGCGCCGCGACCTGGTCATCGCCACGAAGGCCGGGAGCGTGCCCGACCCGGACCCCGAGCGGCGCTTCGACGGCTCGCGGGGCCACCTGCTGGCCGCCTTGGACGCGTCGCTGGCGCGGCTGGGCACCGACTACGTGGACCTGTGGCAGGTGCACGCCTACGACCGGTGGACGCCGCTGGAGGAGACGCTCCAGGCCCTCGACACGGCGGTGGCCAGCGGCCGGGCCCGGTACGTGGGGGTGGCGAACTTCTGCGGCTGGCAGCTGGCCAAGGCGGCGACGTGGCAGCTGTCCGCGCCGGGCGCGCGGACGCGGCTGGCCGGTGCGCAGATGGAGTACTCGCTGCTCCAGCGCGGCGTGGAGCGGGAGGTGCTGCCCGCCGCCCGGGACCTGGGCGTGGGCCTGCTGCCGTCGTCGCCGCTGGGCCGGGGCGTGTTGACCGGCAAGTACCGCAAGGGCGTCCCGGCCGGCTCGCGGGGCGCGTCGGAGCACATGGCGCCGTTCGTGGAGCCGTACCTGGACGAGTCGGCGCAGCGCGTCGTGGACGCCGTGGCGACGGCGGCGGACGGGCTGGCGGTGACGCCGCTCCAGGTCGCCCTGGCCTGGGTGCGGGACCGTCCGGGCGTGACGGCGCCGGTGGTGGGGGCGCGGACCGCGCGGCAGCTCACGGCGGCGCTGTCGGTGGAGGGCCTTACCCTTCCTGACGAGATCCGCAGGGCGCTGGACGACGTGTCGGCGCCCGTACACCGCTACCCCGACCAGGACTGGAGCACCCTGTGACCGCGCACCCCCGGGAAGAGAACCCCGACTCCCCGGCCGCCGAGACCGCCCCGGGCGCCCCCGCCCCGCCGGAGCGGGACACCGCGGGGCCCGCGCCCACCGCCGGGGCGGGGGCGCCCGGGGCGGACGCGGAGGGCGCGAAAGGCGCGGAGACGGACGCGGACGGCGCGGGGTCCGCCTCGGAGGATTCCGGGGCTCAGGCCGTCCTGGCGGCCCAGCGGGAGCTGCGGGAGCGGATCGAGCGCCGCAAGGCCGAACGCGGTGGTCCGATCGCGAGCGGCGCCAAGCTGAGCGGGCGGGCCGCCGACCTGCTGGCTGCGGTACGGGCCGTGGAGAGCGGGGAGAAGCCGGCCGTCGCGTTCGAATCCTCCCCCGCCCCGGCGGCGGCGCCGCACCGGGCCGCTCCCCCGCCCGCGGCGCCCCCGCGGACCGGGCCGCCCACGCCGGCCGGGCCGCGCGCGGCGCCGGAGACCGTGCGGGCCGTGCGGTCCGTGCTGACCGAGGGCGGCGCGCCCGAGTCACTGGCGGTGCGGGTCGCGGACGTGCTCGGGGAGGAGGCCGGCGCGCTGTTGCGCGCGGACCCCTGGCGGCTCCTGGCCGTACCGGGCGTGCGGCCGGAGCAGGCGGACGGCTTCGCGCGGGCACTGCTCGGCGCGGAGGACGGGCCCGGTGACGCGCGGCGGACGGACGCCCTCGTGGGCTGGCTGCTGGAGCGCGCCGCGCTGCGGGGACATACGGCGATGGAGGCGGCGGCCGTGCGGGCGGCGCTCGCCGAGCGGTCCGTGCCGGACCCCGGGGAGGCCGTGCGGCGTGCCGTCGCGGAGGGTGCCGTGCTGGACTTCCACGACGGAGGAGGCGGCGAGGGGGACGAGGAGGCGGACGCGGAAGGGGCCGGGGAGCCGCCGGTGCTGCTGGGCCTGGACCGATACGCCCTGGCCGAGGAGAGCCTCGCGGACGGCCTGTCCCGGCTGGCCCGCTCCGGTCCCGACCCGCGCTGGACGGGGGCCGCCCCGCCGGAGCTGGCCCGGGCGGTCGCCGCGCAGGGCCTGGTGGTGCACACGGGCGGTGAGGCGGCGCGCGCCGAGCCGGTCGCGCTGGCCGGGGCGGCGCGCGGACTGGGGCTGCGTTCGGCCGTGGCGGTCCACGGCGAGAACGGCCGCCGCAGGCTCGGCCCCGAGGTGGGGGCCGTCACGGTGGCGGCGCTGCTGTCGGGCGCGGCGGGCCCGGGACGGGACGAGGACGGGGCCTTCGCCCTCGACCTGCTGGTGGTGCTGGACGCCCCGCAGCTGGACGTGGAGACGGCGGCGATGCTCGTGGAGTCCGTGCCGGACGGCTGCCGGCTGGTGCTGAGCGGCGATCCGCACGTCCTGCCGTCGGCCGGCGCGGGGCGGGTCTTCGGGGATCTGCTGGCGGCGCGGGTGTGCCCGCAGATCGCGTCCCGCACGCCGGACCCGGGACCGATCGGGGAGCTGGTGTCCGGGATCGCCGCCGGCGAGCTGGTCGAGGTGGACGCGCCGGGCCGGGAGGTCGTGATCGTCCCGGTACGGGACGCGGGCGAGGCGGTGCACCGGACGGTGCAGCTGGTCGCCGACTCGGTGCCGAGGGCGTTGGGCCTGCCGGCGGAGCGGACGCAGGTGATCACGGTGGGCCACGGCGGCTCGGCGGGGACACGGGCGCTGAACGCGGCGCTGAAGCAGCGGTTGAACCCGGGGCCGGGCCGTTTCGGCGGCTTCGACCCGGGCGACCGGGTGGCGTACGCGGAGGCACCGGGCCGCACGCTGCAGGGGCGGGTGGTGTCGGCGGACGCGGAGGGGCTGCACCTCGACTGCGAGGGGCGACCGGAGCCGGTCGTCGTGCCGAAGGACCGGGTGGAGCCGGCGGTGCGGCACGGCTGGGCGCTGACCGCGCACCAGGCGGCCGGGATGCGCTGGCCCGCGGCGGTCGTGGTGCTGCCGGGCGACGCGGTGGGCGGCCTGAACCGGGCGTGGGCGTACACGGCGTTCGGCCGGGGCGAGCGGCACCTGTCGGTCGTCCACGGCGTCGACCGGGCGCTGGCGCGGGCCGTCGCCGAGCCGCCGGGCCGGGAGCGGGTGACGCGGCTGCGGGGCCTGCTGGAAGCCCTCGCGGAGCCGGCCGGGGAGTAGGGTCCCGGTTCCCGTCCGCCGCGCCCTCCCGAGGAGGGCGGGCGCGGCGGACGGGGGTCAGGGCAGTTCGTGGGACCTGCCGCTCGGGTCCTCCTCGTAGAGTTCGTCCTCGTCGAAGACGGCGCTCACGTCGAAGCGGCAGATGACACGGCTCGGGTCGGCCTGGTCGAAGGGCGTGCTGAGCCACTCCCCCGGTTCGGGCAGCTCGTCGGCCGCCGCCACCCACAGGGTGGAGTCGCCCTCGTCGAGGCCGAACTCCTTGTGGCGGGAGGCGATCTCGTCCGGTTCGTACTCGCCGAACAGCACGCCGACCGCCGCGTGGACGCTGGAGCCGACCGCGGCGGCCGCCCCCGGCGTCTCGTCGTCGCGTTCGGCGTCGGCGATGCGCTGGGCCTGGGCGAGCAGCCGCTGGGGCTCCGCCACGGCGTAGTCACGGCGGATCAGCACGCTCAGCGCGGTGGGCTGGGCCGGCCCCGCGTACGGGGGCAGGGAGTCCTCGGCTCCGGGGATCTCGAAGGGCGTGACCTCGTCGTAGCGGTCGTAGAGCCGCTCGTCGTACGCCTCGGCCGCGGCGGCCAGGTCGTTGAACGCGGCGTAGACCGCCGGGTCGTCGTCACCGGTGCGGTTCTCGACCGCCGCCAGGTGCCGGTCGAGCGCGGCTTTGACCGCCTCGGCGGCGGCGCGTACCTCGGCAGCGGTGGGCTGCGCAGCATCAGACATACCGCAGACGCTATCCGTACCGGGGCCGTGCCCGCACAATAGATGCGATGCCGGAATATGAATTCGTCGATGTGTATGTGCCGCGGGGAGTCTCCCGGAAGGAGGCGACGCGACTGCTGACCGACCACGCCGAGTACGGGCACTGGGAGCTGGACCGACTCAGCCTGCACCGGGACGGGAGCCGCCGGGTGCGGCTGCGGAGGCGCATCATCCGTCAGGTGCGCGCCACCTGGTGAGGGACGGGGAGTGACGGAACGGGACGGAGCGGGCGCCGCACACTGCGGGGCCCGCTCCGTCGTGTGCACGACCGGGTGCGCTGCGCTTACGCGGTCCGGCGGGCGCGGCGGTAGAGGATCGTGCCGCCGAGGAGCGCTGCGGCGCCGGCCGGGGCCAGCAGGCCGAGCGCGGAGGCGCCGGTCTCGGCGAGCTGCTCACCGCCCTGCGGCGCGGTGCCGCCCTGTGGCGTGGCGCCGCCCTGCGGGGAGGGGCTCGGCGTGCTCGGAGCAGCGGGCCCGGCGTGCCCGTCCGGCGCACCGGGCTTGTCCGGCGTACCCGGCCTGTCCGGCGTACCGGGCTTGTTCGGGACGTCGGGCTTGCCCGGGGCATCGGGCTTGTCCGGCGTACCGGGCTTGTCCGGGGTCGCGCCGGTGGCGCAGCCGTTGCCGAAGGACGGGTTCAGGGCGCCGCCCACGTTCACGCTGTTGCCGCAGGCGTTCACCGGGACGTCGACCGGTGCCTGCACGTTGTTGCCCGAGGCGACACCCGGGGAGTCGGCGGCCGAGCCGTTCGCCTGCGCGCCGCCGGACTCGTTGACGCAGTTGTTGCCGAACGCCGGGTTGAGCGCGCCGACGACGTCGACGGTGTTACCGCAGACGTTCACCGGGACGCTGATCGGCGCCTGCACGTTGTTGCCCGAGGCGACACCCGGGGAGTTGACCGCGGCGCCGTCCGCCCCGGCCCCCGTCGCCGCGTGGGCGTAGCCGCCGAGGGCGAGTACGCCGCCCGCCGCCGCCACAATGGTCAGGCCCTTGCGCGTGACCTGTCGCATAGCTTGTTCCTGCCTTCTTGGCTTCCGGTTGCCCCCGCGCACCTCGCGCGGGAGCCGAATGCCCACCGGCCCCGGAGCGCGTGGGGCGCGCTCCGAGGCCGGCCGGGCTCCGACCCCTGAGGGGTCGAGACTCAGCGTCGGGGACGGCTCAGTCGTTGACGCAGGTGTTGCCGAAGGCGGGGTTCAGCAGCCCGACGACGTCGATCGTGTTGCCACAGGCGTTGACCGGCACGTGGACCGGGGCCTGGACCACGTTGCCGGAGACGACGCCCGGGGAGCCGACGGCCGCCCCGTAGGACTCCGCGTCGGCGACGGCCACACCCGCGCCGGCCAGCATCAGACCGCCGGTGGCGGCCGCGGTCGCGACAACCTTCTTGATCATTCTTCCTCCTAGTTGGCAGTGCGGTCCCAGCCGCGGACCGCACCACCTGTAACGAGGGGGAGGAGGGCGGGCTACGAGGCGACGGTCCTGTTCACCCTTTCCAGTCCGATGTGCACACATGGGCGATTATTGGAGGGTCGTTTCAGCCGACTTTCAGCTCGCGTCGATGAAGCGGTCCAGCACCCGTACGCCGAACTCCAGGCCGTCCACCGGCACCCGCTCGTCCACGCCGTGGAACATCCCCGCGAAGTCCAGCTCCGGCGGGAGGCGGAGCGGAGCGAAACCGAAGCAGCGGATGCCGAGGTCGTCGAAGGACTTGGCGTCGGTACCGCCGGAGAGCATGTACGGCACGGCGCGGGCGATCGGGTCCTCGGCCCGCAGCGCCGTCTGCATGGCGTCGACGAGGGCGCCGTCGAAGCTCGTCTCCAGCGCCTTGTCGGCGTGGACGTCCTCGCGCCGCACGCGCGGCCCGAGGAGCCGGTCGAGATCGGCCAGGAACTCCTGCTCGTACCCCGGCAGAAACCTTCCGTCGATGTGGGCCGTCGCCTGGCCGGGGATGACGTTCACCTTGTACCCGGCGCCGAGCATGGTGGGGGCCGCGGAGTTGCGGAGGGTGGCGCCGATCATCTTGGCGATGCCGCCCAGCTTCTCCAGGGTGCCTTCCATGTCGTCCGGGTCGAGCGGGGTGCCGAGCGCGTCGGACAGCTCGTCGAGGAAGGACCGCACGGTCTTGGTGACCCTGATCGGCCACCGGTGGCGGCCGACGCGGGTCACGGCCTCGCAGAGCTCCGTGACGGCGTTGTCGCCGTTGGTCATCGAACCGTGCCCGGCGGTGCCGTCGACGGTGAGGCGCATCCAGTGCATGCCCTTCTCCGCCGTCTCGACGAGGTACAGGCGCAGGTCCTCGTTGACGGTGAAGGAGAAGCCGCCGACCTCTCCGATCGCCTCCGTGACGCCCTCGAACAGCTCGGGGTGCCGGTCGACGAGGAAGCGGGCGCCGTAGGTGCCGCCCGCCTCCTCGTCGGCGAGGAACGCCAGGACGATGTCGCGGGGTGGCTTGCGGCCGGTGCGCATCCGCTCGCGGACGACCGCGAGGGTCATCGCGTCCATGTCCTTCATGTCGACCGCGCCGCGGCCCCAGACGCAGCCGTCGGCGACCTCCCCGGAGAACGGGTCGTGCGTCCAGTCGGCGGCGTTCGCCGGGACGACGTCGGTGTGGCCGTGGATGAGCAGGGCCGGGCGCGAGGGGTCCTCGCCCTCGATCCTGGCGACCGTGGAGGCCCGGCCCTTGTGGGACTCGAGGATCCGGGGCTCCAGGCCCACCTCCGCGAGCTTCTCGGCGATGTACTCGGCGGCGGCCCGCTCGCCCGGGCCGGAGTGGTCGCCGTAGTTGCTGGTGTCGATACGGATGAGCTCGCTGCAGAGGTCGACGACCTCGCTCCGGGCACCGGGGCCGGGCCTGGTCGGCTTCGACTCGCTCACGCTGGTTCCTCCCGCGTCGTGCTGTCGGTGTGGCTGGTCTGGCGCCATCCTGCTACCGGCGGGGCGCCGGACCAAGGGCGCCACCGGGACGGGGCGTGATCGGGCACGCCGAATGTTTGCTATGGTTTTCCACGTCGGAACGGCCCAGGGCCGCGAGACAGACACCTTGTCCGGGTGGCGGAATGGCAGACGCGCTAGCTTGAGGTGCTAGTGCCCTTTATCGGGCGTGGGGGTTCAAGTCCCCCCTCGGACACCAGCGAAGACCCCAGTGAACCTGGGGTCTTTCTGCTGCCGGGGGTCGACGCGGGAGACCGCGGACCCCGTGGCGGCGGGGCGGCCGTGCGGCGGACCGGTCCCGCGGGCCGCGCACGACGCGGCGGGCCCGGGCCCGTCGGTTAGCGTGGGGACGTGGGGCGTCGGAGGGTGCGCGGGATCGTCGGGCCGCTGGGACAGCGCGGCGGGATCGACGCGGTGCGGGTGCGGTTGCCCGCCGGAGAGTGGGCGAGCCTGCGGGACCACCTCGTCGAGCGGTACGCGCGGGCCGTCGGGGTCGCGCGGGTGGACGCCATGCTCGCCGAGGGGGCGTTCGTCGGGGCCGACGGGCGCCCCGCGGCGGGTGACGAGCCGTACACCCCGGGACGGGTCCTGTGGTTCCACCGGGAGCTTCCGCCCGAGGAGCCGGTGCCGTTCGAGGTGGGCGTCGTCCACCGGGACGAGCGGATCGTCGTCGCGGACAAGCCGCACTTCCTGGCCACGACCCCGCGCGGCCGCCATGTGGCCGAGACGGCGCTCGCCCGGCTGCGGCGGGACCTGGACCTGCCGCACCTGCAGCCCGCGCACCGGCTGGACCGGCTGACCGCGGGGCTGGTGCTGTTCGTCGTGCGGCCGGAGGACCGGGGCGCGTACCAGACCCTGTTCCGGGACCGGCGGGTGCGCAAGGAGTACGAGGCGCTGGCGCCGTACGACCCGGAGGTGGTGCTGCCGGCGACCGTGCGCAGTCACATCGTCAAGGAGCGGGGGTCGTCGCCGCGTACGAGGTGCCGGGCGCCGAGCCGAACAGCGAGAGCCGGATCGGGCTGGTGGAGCGGCGGGGCGGCCTCGCCCGGTACCGACTGGTCCCGGAGACCGGCCGCACCCACCAGCTGCGGGTCCACATGAGCGCGCTCGGGGTGCCGATCCTCGACGACCCGCTCTACCCGGTGGTCCGGGAGGACGGGCCCGAGGACCACGGGCGCCCGCTGCGGCTGCTGGCCCGGGTCCTGGAGTTCACCGACCCGTTCGGCGGCTCGCCCGTGCGGTTCGAGAGCCGGCTGCGGCTCCCCTGGCCCGGGTGAGCCGCCCGGGGGTCAGCCCCGCCGCTCGGCGGCGAGCGCCAGCACCCGCCTGCGGACGAGGAACCAGCCGCCGACCAGGAGCGCCGCGATCAGCGGGAGGCAGTTCACGGTGGTCCGGCCGACGCCGCCGCCCCACCACATCAGGAACAGCACCGAGGCGAGGAACAGCAGGGTGACGATCTGCGTGTACGGGGCCCACGGCAGGCGGTAGGCCGGGCGGACGACCCCGCCCTGCTCGGCGCGCCGCCAGAACACCAGCGAGCAGAGCATGATCATGCCCCAGGTGCCGAGGATGCCGATCGACGCGAAGTTGAGGACGAGCTCGAACGCCTCGCCCGGCATGAGGTAGTTGAGGCCGACGCCCAGGACGCCGAAGGCGGCGGTGAGGAGGATGCCGCCGTAGGGGACCTGGCCCCGGTTCATCAGGGCCGTGAACTTCGGCGCCGAGCCGGCCATCGCCATCGAGCGGAGGATGCGGCCGGTGGAGTAGAGGCCGGAGTTGAGGCTGGAGAGCGCGGCGGTGAGGACGACGAAGTTCATCACGCCGGCCGTGCCGGGGACGCCGAGCTCGTCGAAGACGGTGACGAAGGGGCTCTCGTCCGCCGAGTACGCGGTGTACGGCAGGAGCAGGGCGAGGAGGACGACCGAGCCGACGTAGAAGAGGCCCACGCGCCACATGATCGAGTTGATCGCCTTCGGCATGACCCTCTCGGGGTTCTCGGTCTCGCCGGCGGCGACGCCGCACAGCTCGACGGAGGCGTAGGCGAAGACGACGCCCTGGACGACCAGCAGCAGCGGGAGCATGCCGAGCGGGAAGATCCCGCCGTTGTCGGCGACCGTGTGCAGGCCGGGGGTGTGGCCGCCGACGTCGTGGGAGGTGACGACGAGGAAGATGCCCACGCCCATGAAGACCACCAGGGCGGCGACCTTGACGATGGCGAACCAGAACTCCATCTCGCCGAAGTACTTCACCGAGATGAGGTTCGCGGCGAGGACGACGGCGAGGGCGATCAGCGCCAGGACCCACTGGTCGATGTCGCTGAACATCGCCCAGAAGTGGGCGTACGTGGCGGCCGCGGTGATGTCCGCGACGGCGGTGGTCGACCAGTTCAGGAAGTACAGCCAGCCGGCCGTGTAGGCGCCCTTCTCGCCCATGAACTCGCGCGCGTAGCTGACGAAGGCGCCCGAGGAGGGGCGGTAGAGGACGAGCTCGCCGAGGGCGCGGACGACGAAGAAGGCGAAGACGCCGCAGACCGCGTAGGCGATGGCGAGGGACGGGCCCGCGCCCGCCAGCCGGCCGCCCGCGCCGAGGAAGAGGCCGGTGCCGATCGCCCCGCCGATGGCGATCATGTTGACGTGCCGGGACTTGAGGGCCTTGCTGTAGCCGACGTCGCCGGCGTCGACGTGACGGGGGCCCGGGCGTTCCGGGGGAGCCGGGGCCCGGGGTGGTGCCCGCGGGCGGCGTTCGGTCGCTCATGGGGAGTGGTTCGCCTTTGTGAGGGGATCATGCGGTGCACCGCCAGGGGCCGGGTGGAGGGGGTGGTTCACCGCGGCGGCGGGCATGGGGCACATCGTCACAGCAGCGCGGGGCATTGGCTGTGGCCGGCGTCACATCGAGGGGACGCAAAGTGGGATCTGAGGTGTGTTTGAGATTACGTACCGGTATGGGAGGGGGTAAGAGTGGGTGTCCCCAGGGTGTCGCGAACCGGTACGGAGAGTGAGGAAGCCCCGCTCGCGCGGGTGTCGGGGCACCTCGCCGGGTCGCCTCCGAGCCGGACGCGTCCTGTTCGCGTGCGGCCCGCGGGGACGGGGCGCACCGGGGGCCGTGCCGGTGTCCGGCGGTCGGCGGTCGGCGGTCGGCGGTGCACGGCACCGGGCGGGCCCGAGACGGGAGGCGCCCGGCCCCGTGTCCGTGTGAGGCTACGGCGCACGAACGACCCCAGGGGTTTCCCCCGTACGAACCGGCCCTTCCCGACCCGGCGCACGACCGGCTGGTCGCCGCCGTCCTGACCGGGGCGAGGACGGCGGCCGCCGGACTGCTCGCGGAGTACGGGGCGGCGGGCCGGCCGCTGCCCGCGCCGGGCGCCCGGACTGTGCTGGCCGACTCGGCGGGCCGGGCCGTCGCGGTGGTGGAGGTGACGGACGTGAGGGTGCTGCCGCTCGGTGGGGTGGACCTCGCGCACGTCGTCGGCGAGGGCGGGGGGCACCGCTCGGTGGCCGAGTGGCGGGCCGTGCAGGAGGCGCTCTGGCACGGGGAGGCGGTGCGGACGGCGCTCGGCGACCCGCGTTTCACGGTGGACGACACGACCCCGGTGGTGGCGCAGCGGCTGCGCGTGGTGGACTTCCCCGACCCGGTCGCCGCGGCCGTCGCGGGCGAGCTGCGGCTGCTGGAACCGGCCGTGCGGACGTCCCGGGAGGAGGCGGCGCGGCTGCTCGACCCGGAGTTCACCGAGGTCGGCGCCTCGGGGCGGCGCTGGACGCGGGAGGAGATGCTCGCCGAGCTGCCCGCGATGGGGGGGCGGGACGGCGGACGGCCCCCGCTACGAGGTCTCCGGCATGGCGGGGGTGCCGCTCGCGCCGGGCGTGGTGCACCTGACGTACGAGACGGTCCTGCACGGCCGGCGGGTGCGCCGCTCCTCGCTGTGGCGGCGGGCGGCGGACGGCACGGGGGCGCCCTGGCGGATGTACCACCACCAGGGGACGCCGGTCCCGGACGGCGGGTGAGCCCGCCCCGGCCGCGCCCCGTCCCCGCCGTCGGGGTGGGGCGCCGCGCCCCGGCGGGTCAGGCCACGGCCCGCGCCGCCGCCCGGCCGGCCGCGCGGCCGGAGAAGAGGCAGCCGCCGAGGAAGGTGCCCTCCAGGGCGCGGTAGCCGTGGACCCCTCCCCCGCCCGAAGCCGGCCGCCTCGCCGGCCGCGTAGACGCCCGGCAGCGGTCCGCCCTCCGCGGTGAGGACCCGCGACGACAGGTCGGTCTCCAGGCCGCCCAGCGACTTGCGGGTGAGGATGTTCAGCCGTACGGCGATGAGCGGGCCCGCCTTGGGGTCGAGGATGCGGTGCGGGGCGGCGGTGCGGATCAGCCGGTCGCCGAGGTACCTGCGGGCGCCGCGGATGGCGGTGACCTGGAGGTCCTTGGTGAAGGGGTTGGTGATCTCCCGGTCGCGGGCGACGATCTCGCGGCGCAGCGCCGCCTCGTCGATCAGCGGCTCCCCGGTGAGCGCGTTCATGCCGCGCACCAGGGCGGTCAGGTCCCGCTCCACGACGAAGTCGGCGCCCTTGTCCATGAAGGCCCGCACCGGTGCCGGCACGTCGGTGCGGGCGCGGCCGATGACGTCGCGGACGGACTTGCCGGTGAGGTCGGGGTTCTGCTCGCTGCCGGAGAGCGCGAACTCCTTGCCGATGATCCTCTGGTCGAGGACGAACCACGTGTGCTCGTGGCCGGTCCCCATGATGTGCTCCAGCGTGCCGAGCGTGTCGAAGCCGGGGAAGAGGGGCACGGGCAGGCGGCGGCCCAGGGCGTCCAGCCAGAGGGACGACGGCCCGGGGAGGATGCGGATGCCGTGGCGGGCCCAGATCGGGTTCCAGTTCTCGATGCCCTCGGTGTAGTGCCACATGCGGTCCCGGTTGACGTGGTGGGCGCCGGCTTCCTCGGCGATGCCGAGCATCAGCCCGTCCACGTGCGCGGGTACGCCGGACAGCATGCGCTTCGGCGGGGTGCCGAGCCGCTCGGGCCACTGGGCGCGGACCAGGTCGTGGTTGCCGCCGATGCCGCCGGAGGCGATGACGACCGCCTGGGCCCGGTACTCGAAGGCGCCGGCCACCTCGCGGCTGCTGGCCGTGCCGCGCGGCGCGTCGGACGGCTCCAGAATCTCGCCGCTGACGGTGTCGACGGCGCCGCCGGTGCGGCCGAGGCCGGTGACGCGGTGGCGGAACCCCGTCCGGACGAGGCCCCGGGCGACGCCCTCGCGGACGCGGCGCTCGAAGGGGGCGACCAGGCCCGGCCCCGTGCCCCAGGTGATGTGGAAGCGCGGGACGGAGTTGCCGTGCCCGACGGCGCCGTAGCCGCCGCGCTCCGCCCAGCCCACGACGGGGAAGAAGCGGACGCCCCGCCGGTGCAGCCAGGCCCGCTTCTCCCCGGCCGCGAAGTCCACGTACGCCTCGGCCCAGCGGCGCGGCCAGCGGTCCTCGGGCCGGTCGAAGCCGGCCGTGCCCAGCCAGTCCTGGAGGGCCAGGTCGCGGCTGTCGCGGACGCGCATGCGGCGCTGCTCGGGCGAGTCGACGAGGAACAGCCCGCCGAAGGACCAGTGGGCCTGCCCTCCGACGGACCGCTCGGGCTCCTGGTCGAGGAGGATGACGCTGCGCCCGGCGTCGACGAGCTCGGCGGTGGCGACGAGGCCGGCGAGGCCCGCGCCGATCACTATCACGTCGGCGTCGTAGGCCATGGGCTTCCGTCCTTCTTCCGGGATGATGCGGATGACCGATCTTCCGTACCCGACGGTAACCGCGTCAACCCTCCGAATCGCGAAGCCCCCGGACGACCGGAGAGGACGGAACGTGCACACGTCGCCCGCCGAGGAGCTCCTGGACGTCGTCGACGAGCGGGACGAGGTGGTCGGACGGCTCCCGCGGGGCGAGGTGTACGCCCGCCGGCTGCGCCACCGCTGCGTCCTCGTCCTCGTCCGGGACGCCGCCGACCGGATCTTCGTGCACCGGCGCACCGCGTCGAAGCTCCTCTTCCCGTCGCTGTACGACATGTTCGTCGGCGGGGTCGTCGGGGCCGGGGAGTCGTACGACGCGGCGGCGCTCCGGGAGGCCGAGGAGGAACTGGGCGTGCGCGGCCTGCCCCGGCCGGTGCCGGTCCTGTCGTTCCTGTACGACGACGGGCCGGGCGGGCGCGGCTCGTGGTGGTCGCGGGTGTACGAGGCGCGGTGCGTCCTGCCGGTGTCGCCGCAGGCGGAGGAGGTCGCCTGGCACGCGTTCTGGACCGACGCGGAGCTGGAGCGGCGGCTGGGCGGGCGGACGTGGGTGCCGGACGGGCTCGCGGCGTGGCGGCGGCTGCGCGCGGCGCGCGGTTAGGGTGCGGTCGTGGGTGACTTCGGACGGAGCGTGCGGCTGTGGTTCTCGCCGCAGCGGGTGCGGGAGGAGGGCCGGACGCCGGACTACCGGTTCTCGCTCGCCAACGAGCGGACCTTCCTGGCGTGGCTGCGGACCGGTCTCGCCCTGGTGGGCGGCGGGTTCGCCGTGGACCAGTTCCTGCCGGACCTGCGGTGGGGGGTGCGGGTCGGAATGGCGCTGGTGCTGCTGGGCGCCGGGGCGCTGTGCGCGCTGCGGGCGGTCCACCACTGGGTGCGGTGCGAGCGGGCGATGCGGCGCGGGGAGGACCTGCCGGTGAGCCGCTTCCCGGCGCTGCTGAGCCTGGCGGTGGGGCTGGTGGCGTTCGCGATGGTGCTGGCGGTGGCGGCGGGGTGGACGGGGTGACGGGACGGACCGGGTGGACGGGGTGGACGGGGTGACGGAGGACCCGCGCGACCCCGGCCTGCAGCCGGAGCGGACGCGGCTGGCGTGGCGGCGCACGACGCTGTCGTGCACCGTCGCCGCCGTGCTGGCCGCGCGGCAGAGCGTGTACGGCGGAGGCGTGACGGCGGCCGGGTCGCTGGGGGCGGGGTTCTCGCTGCTGGTGTGGGCGGCGTTCCTGGCGGTGGCGCAGCGGCGGATCGCCGCGCTGGGTCGGGGGCGGCCCCGCGCGCTGGGGGCGCCCGCCGCCGTGGCCGCGGCGGGCTGCACGGTCGCGCTGGCCGGGTTCGCGGTGGCCGTGGTGCTCTGAGCCGCCCGCCGGCGGGCCGGACGGGACGGGCACGGCACGCCCCGGCCGGACGGGACGGGGAGGAACGCGTCCGGGCCCGTGTCGGAGCGGCCGGCCCGGCACCCCCGGTCGGCCGGGGCGGCGGCCGCCGTGCCCCCCGGGCCCGCCGCGGCGGCGGTGACCGGCCGCCGCCACGGGACGGACTCCGCAGAAGGGGACCGATCGGGTGTACCGGGATAGCCTGGGAGTGTCAGCGACCCTTCACACAGAGGTCCCGCCATGACGGCCCCGCACCAGGAACACCAGGCGCACCCCCACGACCACGGCCCCGCCTGCGGCCACCGGTCCGTGGTCCACGGGGACCACGTCGACTACGCCCACGACGGGCACCTGCACCGCGAGCACTCCGGCCACTGGGACGAGTGCGAGCCGGGCGAGCACGTCGCCCACAGCGGCCACGCCCACGAGCACGGCGACACCTGCGGCCACCCGGCGGTCGCGCACGGGGACCACACGGACTACGTGCACGACGGGCACCGTCACGCCGCCCACGACGGGCACTGGGACGACCACTGACCGGAAGGCCGGTCCGGGTGCCCGCGGGCATCCCCGCCCTGTCCCCCGCCGCCCCGGACTGGCAGGCTCTGCACGTCCAGTTCGGCCACGACTCGGGGAGACAGCGATGCCCGCGACCGATCCGTACACCGTCCAGCTCGCGTCCGACGTGTACGCCTACGTCCAGCCGGACGGCGGATGGTGCCTGAACAACGCCGGGTGGATCGGCGACGGCACACGGACCGTCCTGATCGACACCGCGGCGACCGAGCGCCGGGCGCTGGCCCTGCGCGGCGCGCTCCTCGCCCACGGCGCCGCGCCGCCGGACACCGTGGTCAACACCCACCATCACGGGGACCACACGTACGGCAACTGCGTCTTCCTGCCCGGGGCGACCGTCGTCGGGCACGAGGAGTGCCGCCGCGAGGTGCTGGCGGCGGACCGGCAGCTGCACCTGCTCTGGCCGCGGACCGACTTCGGCGACATCCGCGTCACCCCGCCCTCGGTGACCTACCGCGACCGCATGACCCTGCACGCGGCGGGCACGGAGGTGCGGCTGATCCACCCGGGCACGGCCCACACCACGGGCGACACGATCGTGCACCTGCCGGAGCGGGGCGTCGTGTTCACCGGGGACCTGGTCTTCCACGGCGGGACGCCGTTCCTGGCCACCGGATCGCTGCGCGGGTCGCTGCGGGCCGTCGGGCTGCTGCGGTCGCTGGACGCGGAGACGGTCGTGCCGGGGCACGGGCCGCTCGCGGACCCCTCCGTGTACGACGAGACGGAGGCGTACCTGCGGTTCGTGGCCGAACTGGCGGAGGACGGGCACGCCAGGGGGCTGACGCCGCTGGAGGTGGCGCGCCGCGCGGATCTGGGCGTCTTCGGCGAGCTGCGCGAACCGGAGCGTCTGGTGGCCAACGTCCACCGTGCCTACGCGGAGCTGGAGGGGCTGCCGGAGGGGTCGCCGCTGGACGTGGCGGCGGTGTTCGGGGACATGACCGCGATGAACGGCGGCCGGCCGGTGGCCTGCCACGCCTGACGGCGTCCGGCCCGGCCCCGCGGTCCCGGTGCTCCGGCACCGGTGCGCGGACGGGCGCGGCGGTCCGTCCGCACCCGCCGGGCCGGCCCGGGGCGCCGGCCCGGGGGTCGGAACCGCCCGTGCCGGGTGGGCGGCGTGCCTGCCGGCCGGTCGTGGCGCCCGGGCGATCCGCACCCCCTGCCGAGAGGTGCGCACCACGAGCCCCGCCCCGCCGCCGGGCCTCGACCCCGAGCGGTTGCGCGGGCTGCTCGACCGCGAGCTGCCCGGGCTGGTGGGCGCGCCGCTGGAGGCCCGGCTGATCGAGGGCGGCCGCTCCGACCCGACGTACGCCGTCACGGACGGCACCGGCCGGTGGGTCGTCCGCCGCCCGCCGCTCGGCCACGTCCTGGCCACCGCGCACGGCATGGGGCGCGAGCACCGCGTCCTGAGCGCCCTGCGCCCGACCGCCGTGCCGGTGCCCCGGCCGGTGCTGCGGTGCGAGGACGAGTCGGTGCTCGGGGCGCCGTTCCACGTGAGGGGGTTCGTGCCGGGCACCCCCTACCGGACCGCCGGGCAGCTGGCCCCGCTGGGCGCCGAGCGCACCCGGGCGGCCGTGCTCGGCCTGGTCGACACGCTGGTCGAACTGCACGCGGTGGACCCGCGGGGCGCGGGCCTCGGGGGCTTCGGGAGGCCGGACGGCTTCCTGGAGCGGCAGCTGCGCCGCTGGGGCGAGCGGCTCGCCGCCCCGCGCGGCCGCGAGCCGGCCGGGATCGGCGAGCCGCACGCCGCTCTCCGGCGCGGCGTGCCCGCCTCCCCCGCCGTCGCCGTCGTCCACGGCGGCTACCGCCTCGGCAACGTCCTCCTCGGCGACGACGACCGGATCACCGCCGTCCTCGTGGCCGCGCGCACCGGGCGGAGTGGTCGCGACTGCCGGCGCCGGGGACGGCGCGGCCGATGGACGCGGTCGGCGACCGGGGCGCCCGCGCCGGGATCCGGGCCGTCCGGTCGCCGCGCCGCGCACGGTCGCGGAGGCCGTCGGCCGGGCGGTGCGGCCGCAGGGGGGGCGGGCGGTGCGGGCCGGGGCGCACCGGCGGCCGCCGGCCCGGCGCGGTCCGAGCGGTGCGCCCGAGGGGCCGGGGCGCGGGCCGGGGCGGCGCGGCGACCGGACGGCCCGGTCCGGTCCGGGACTACGGGCGCAGGGCCCGCAGCAGGAGGCCGGCGAGGTGGTCGGCGACCTCCCGCGGGCCGAGCGGACCGTCGGGGCGGTACCAGGTCGACAGGTGGTGCACCGACCCGAAGTGGTAGTCGACGACCAGGTCGGCGGGGGTGTCCGTGGAGAACACCCCGGCACGCTGGCCCTCCTCGACGAGGGCGCGGAACCGCTCGTGGTAGCGGCGCCGCTCGGCGCGGACCTGCCGGTGCTTCTCCGGGCTCAGGTGGTGCATGGAGCGGAAGAAGATCGCCGCGTCGTCGAGGTTCTCGATGGTGGTGACGACGACGTCGGCGGCGGCGTCCCGCAGCCGCTGCTCGACCGGCGCGTCGGCGCCCGCGAAGGCGTCCAGCCGCTCCTGCTGGAGGCGCAGCACGCGGGCGTACACCTCGTGCAGCAGGTCCTCCTTGGAGCCGAAGTAGTGGTAGAGGGCCCCTTTGGTGACCCCCGCCGCCTCGACGATCTCCTGCACGGAGGTGCGGGCGTAGCCCTGCTCCGCGAAGAGGCGGGTGGCGGCGGCCAGCAGTCTGCGGGGGACGGGGGCGACCCCGTTCCCGTCCGTCGTCCTGGTCATGTGTCGCCACGTCTCCTCGTCGTCCGGTCGGCTGGTCGGCTGGTCGTGCGACCGATCCTCTCACCGGTCCGGGCCCGTATCACCGTCCGGTCGCCTCCCAGGTGCGCTGGATGCGGTTCATGCCGTCGAGCCACCGCTCCGGCCCGGCCGCGCGCGCCCGGTAGTAGCCGGCCACCTCGGGGTGCGGGAGGACCAGGAACCGGTCCTCGGCCATCCCGGCGAAGAGGGCGTCCGCGACGTCGGCGGGGTCGATGGCGGTGGGTGCGAGGACCAGTTCGCCGGCCGATCCGGCGGCGGTGAGCATGTCGGTGCGGACGCCCTGCGGGCAGATCGCGTGGACCTTGATCCCCCGGTGCCGGTACGTCAGGGACAGCCACTCCGCGAAGGCGTACGCGCCGTGCTTGGTGACGCTGTACGGGGCGGCGCCGACCATGGTGAGCAGGCCGGCCGCCGAGACGGTGGAGACGAACCGGCCGGCGCCCCGTTCCAGCCAGCCCGGCAGCAGCGCGCGGGCGGCGCGGACGTGGGCCATGACGTTGACGTCCCAGGCGGCGGCCCACACCTCCTCGTCGGCGGAGACGTCGCCGGGCGAGGCCAGCCCGGCATTGGCGCAGTAGACGTCCACGGCGCCGCCGAGCGCCTCGCGGGCCTCCTCCACCACGGCGGAGGCGTCGCCGGGCACGGGGACGCCGCCGATCTCGTCGGCCACGGCCCTGCTCCGGGCCCGGTCGAGGTCGTTGACGGCGACCCGGGCGCCCTCGGCGGCGAACCTGCGCGCGAGTGCGGCCCCGATCCCGCCGCCCGCGCCCGTCACGATCACCCGCGCACCCTGGAACGTGCTCATGCGACCGCCCTTCGTCATGCCTGCGCCGACCGGGCCGACCGTCGAGGACCGGCCGCCCGACGGGCAGACTAACCGGTTGGTATGTCCGCCGGGAAGGGACGCCGGGCTAGCCTGCGAGGTCCTGTGCCGGAGCGTGACGGAACGATCACGGAGGTGGCCGATGGGCGTGTCCAGACGGGGTCTGCTGGCGGCGGGCGGTGTGCTGGGGGCCGCCGGGGCGACCGGGAGCGCGGCGGTGGCGGTTCCCGGAACGGCCGCCGGGGCGTCCGCGGCGGCGGCCCGCGGGGGGCGGCGGGTGCGGACCGGCTTCGAGCGGCTGGCGGCGGACGGGTACGCCGCGCTCGCCGGGCAGCGGGTGGGCGTGGTGACCAACCCGACCGGGGTGACCGCCGAGGTGCGGCACGTCGTGGACGTGATGCACGCCGACGACCGGGTGCGGCTGGTGGCGGTGTTCGGGCCGGAGCACGGCTTCCGCGGCACCGCGCAGGCGGGCGGCTCGGAGGGGCGGTACGACGATCCGGCCACCGGGCTGCCGGTGTACGACACGTACGGCAGGAGCGGGCGGGCCCTGGCGGACGTGTTCGCCGCGGCCGGGGTGGACACGGTCGTGTTCGACGTCCAGGACGCGGGCGCGCGCTTCTACACCTACATCTGGACCATGTACGACTGCATGGTCGCCGCCGAGCTGGCGGGCAGGCGGTTCGTCGTACTGGACCGGCCCAACCCGGTCGGCGGGCGGGCGGCGCTGGGGCCGGTGCTGGACCGGGCGTACGCCACGTTCGTGGGGCGCGAGCCGATCGCGCAGGTGCACGGGATGACCGTGGCGGAGCTGGCCCGGTTGTTCAACGGGGAGTTCCTGGCGCGGCCGGTGCGCCTGGAGACGGTGCGGATGGCGGGGTGGCGGCGGCGCGACCTCTTCGACGCGACGGGGCTGCCGTGGGTGCCGCCGAGCCCGAACGTGCCGACGCCCGACACGGCCCTCGTGTACGGCGGCACCTGCCTGTTCGAGGGCACCAACCTGTCGGAGGGGCGCGGCACGACCCGGCCGTTCGAGTTGCTGGGCGCCGAGGGCGTGGACCGGCGGTGGGCGGAGGCGGCGAACGCGCTGGAGCTGCCCGGGGTGGTGTTCCGGGAGGCGTACTTCACGCCGGTGTTCTCCAAGTTCCAGGGGAGGACGGTCGGCGGGGTGCAGCTGCACGTCCACGACCGGGCGGCGTTCGACCCCGTGCGGACCGGGATCGGGCTGCTGGTGACGGCGAAGCGGACGTGGAGCGGCTTCGCCTGGCGCGCCGACCGCTGGATCGACAAGCTGACCGGCTCGGCGACCGTGCGGACGCTGATCGACGCGGGCGCCGGGCCGGACGAGGTGGCCGCCGCGTGGGCGCGGGACCTGGCGGCCTTCCGGGCGGTGCGCGAGGAGTACCTGCTGTACCGCTGAACCGGAACGCGCCTGTCCGGCCGCGGGGGTGACGGCCCGTCACGCGCCCGCCGGCGTCGTGCCGGGCCCCGCCCCCGCACCCCGCGCGGGGTGGCGGGGACCCATTCGATTTTCGATGGATCCGGAACGGGCACCCGTACGTCTCTTCAACGACGCCGAAGTACCAGTGACGGAGGTGGCGGAGCGATGGCCGGTTTCCGGAGTCTCGCCAGACAGGTTCGTGACCCGAGGTGCGACGTGGCGCTGCGGCGCTACTCGCTGCGCAAGTGCCTGGAGCGGTTCGCCCCGTACGGGCACCGGGCGACCTGGGACCACCTGTGCCGGCGGCACGGGTTCGGGCACGAGGACCGGGACCTCGATCCGGCGCGGCTGGTGGCCGCGCTCGACGAGGTCGAGGAGGCGCGGGCCGTGTGGCTCGCCTACGAGCGGCGGTTCGCGGAGCGGCGCCGCCGGGAGAAGCACCTGGGGCTGCGCTCCCCGGGTCCGATCGACGACTGGCACCGGCTCACCTGGGGCGGCAACGGCGTGGCCCGGTGCGTCGACCCGGCGGTCCATCCGGACCTGCCGCTGGCCGAGGCGCTGCGGCGGCTGATCGCGGCCCTGGAGGCGGGGCGGGGCGGCCGCTGCCCGGTCTGCGGCGGGAGCCGGTTCGCGTGGCGGTGGGACGGCCTGGACGAGGCGTGCGGACCGGTGTGCGGGGGTGCGGGGTGCTCGTGCCCGCGCCCGTGCTGTCGGACGAGGCGCTGGCGGCGGCGCGCCGCCGGGCGCGGGCGGACGCCGCGCGGGAACTGGCGGCCGTGGGGTGAACCGGGCGGGTCCGTCCGGTCTCCTCGCGCCCGGCGGGTCCGCCGTACCGGCTCGGAGGGCGGGCCCGTACGGCCGACGCCCGACGGCGCGTGACGCGGGCGGCGGCCCGGGCGGCTCCGCCGGGGCTCGGGCACGGGGACCCGGCGCCCCGCGAGGACCCGTGCGGCGCGCGACGCCGGGGCGGGTCCCGCGCCCGGTCCGAAAGGGCGGCGCGGGGTACGGGCCGGGCCCACGCCCGTGCGCGCCCCCCGCCCTGATCGCTCCCCCGGCCCGCGTGCGTCCTCCCCGCGCCTGCGGGGGCCCTCCGGAAGCAGGCGGGATCCGGTCAGGCTCTCGCCGAACGCGTCGTCCGGGTTGGACAGGACGCAGGTGTCGAGGGAGAGGCACCCGCAGCCGATGCAGTCGGTGAGGTGGTCGCGGAGCCGGGCGAGCTGCTCCATGCGCGCGTCCAGTTCCGCACGCCAGGCGCGGGAGAGCCGCGCCCAGTCCCGGTGGGTGGGCGTGCGCTCCTCCGGCAGCTCGGCGAGGGCCTGCCGGACGGTGGCGAGGGGGATGCCGACGCGCTGGGCCGCGCGCACGAAGGCGACGCGCCGCAGCGCGTCCCTGCTGTAGCGGCGCTGGTTGCCGCTGGTGCGCCGACTGGTGATCAGGCCCTTGGCCTCGTAGAAGCGCAGGGCGGAGACGGCCGCGCCGCTGCGGGCGGAGAGCTGGCCGACGGTCAGTTCGTGGATCTTCTCCGGGATCTGCGGCACCCCCCGCACCCTACTGGTCCGCCGACGGGGGAGACCGCCCCCACCGTGCCGGGCGAGCACTCGGACATGGCCGTGGTCCACGGGACCGGGAGCGGGGGCGGGGGCGGGGGCGGAGCCGGGGGTCTCCGCCCCGGCCGGCGGGCCGCGGTGGGCGAGCGACCGGGGCACGGCGACCGGCCGGGGGCGGACCGGTCTGTTCGCCGGCGCCACCGGGGGCCGCCGGTGGATCCAGGTCGACCGGGAACGGGCGGCGTCCGGCCCGTTCGGGACGACCCTCGCGCACGGCTGTCCGGCCCCGTCCCCGCTGCCCGTGCCGGTGCCGCGGGCGGTGCGGGCGGAGGGGGCACGGACCGGGTGCGCCTCCCGGCACCGGTGACGGCCGGGTCGCGGGTGCGGGCGACCGCCGTCGTGAAGGCGGTCGAGGAGATCGCCGGCGGGCGCGGGCGCTCCCGTGGTGACGGTGGAGCGCGGGGGCGGCGACGGGTCGGTGTGCGCCTCCGGGCCGGTGTCCCGCTTCCTCCCCCGAGTCCCGTCCGGGCCGGGCCCCCTCCCCCTAGACGCGGGCGCGCACCATGCGCAGGACGAGGTCGGCGTAGAGCGCGCCGACCTCGTCGGGCGTGCGGTCGCCCCCGGCGTTGAACCAGCGCGCCACGTCGATGCAGAGGGAGAGCACGGCGAGGGTGGTGCCCGGCAGGTCCGGCACGTCGAACTCGCCGGAGGCGACGCCCTCGCCGACGACGCGGCGCACCACGGCGTCGATCCTGCGGCGCAGGGCGACGATCTCCGCCCGGTGCTCGGGGTCGAGCGCGTCGAGCTCGTACTGGACGACGCGCGCGGTGGTGTGGCGCTCGGCGTGCCAGCGGACGAAGGACCGCACGGCGCCGGCGAGCCGCTCGGCCGCGGTCCCGGGGCCGTCCGCCGCGTGCTCGAGGATCTCCAGGGCCTTGTCGTGGCCGATGCGGCTGATCCGGTGGAGGAGCTCCTCCTTGGTCCGGTAGTGGATGTAGAGCGCGGCCGGGCTCATCCCGGCGCGGCCCGCGATGTCGCGGGTGGTCGTGGCGTGGTAGCCGCGTTCGGCGAAGGCCTCGACGGCGGCCACGAGCAGTCGCCGGGCCGCGTCCGGGGTGACCTCGCCCCACAGCACGTCCTCGCCGCCGGCCGTTCCCTCCGCGGTGCCCATCGCTCGCTCCTTCCACCGGTACCGGGACGGATACCTTACCGCGAGGGTGAGCAAGCGCTTAGGTCACGGGCTCACAGCTTCTGGAAGGGGTCGTGCTCGGCGAGCAGCTTCTCCAGCCGCGCCTGGTCGACGCGGCTGACGATCTGCCCGGCCTCCTGGCGGTCGCGGATGACCTTGGCCAGGGTGAAGGCGGAGGTCGTGAGGTAGAGGACGGCGATGCCGAGGAAGGCGCGCACCCAGACGTCCGCCTCCAGGTTGCCGATGCCGAGGGCGACGGCGGCGAGGGCGACGGCGAAGGAGGCGACCGCCTGGGCGTAGTAGGCCGCGGTGTTCTGCTGCTTGACCGGTGTGTCACTCATGCGGTCGAGGATGCGGCGCCGCGGCGCCCGGGACATCCGCCGGGCTACTCAGCGCGGTACTCAGGGCGCCGGGGCACCGCGGGCGGCCCGCTTCCCGGACCCGGCCGGCGACCTCGTGCGGAGTCGCCGCGCGCGTCCCGCGGCGGCCTGCCGGCCGGGTGCCCGGCGTCGCGGCCGTGGCCGCCGGAGGCCCGCGGGCGTCGCCGGCGCGCCGGACGCCGGCCCCGCGGGGCGGAGGGCCGCGCCCGGGACGCGGTGGTGGCGGGCACGCTACGGCCGGGGCCGAAGGATGACCGCGCCATGCTGGAGGCATGACGACCCGCTCCCCCGCCGCCCGGGACCTCGCCTCGCTCGCCGCGCTGCTGGCCGACGAGACGCGCGCCGCGTTCTGCCTCGCCCTGCTGGACGGCCGCGCCTGGACGGCCGGCGAGCTGGCCCGCCACGCGCGCGTGGCGCCGTCCACGGCCAGCAGCCACCTGGGCCGGCTGGTGGGGGGCGGGCTGCTCGCGGAGGAGCGGCAGGGACGCCACCGGTACGTGCGGCTCGCCGACGCCCGGGCGGCCCGGCTGGTGGAGGACCTCGTCGCGCACACCGTCGCGGATGCCGGACCCCCGCCGCCGCCGCGCACGCTGCGGGAGGCGGGCGCGAGGAGCGCCATGGCGCGGGGGCGCACCTGCTACGACCACCTGGCCGGGCGGCTGGGCATCGCCATCACGGACGCGATGACCGCACGCGGCCTGCTCCGCCAGGACGCCGGGTTCGCGCCGAGCGAGGAGGGCCTGCGCTGGTTCGGGGAGCTCGGCCTCGAACTCGCCGTGCGGGGGCGGCGGCCGTTGGCGCGCGGCTGCCTCGACTGGACCGAGCGCAGACCGCACCTGGCCGGGGCGGCGGGCGCCGCGCTGTGCCGGCACGTGCTGGACGCCGGGTGGTGCGTACGCGTCGGGACGGAACGCGCGGTGAGGGTGACCGGTGAGGGGGAGCAGGCGCTGGCGGACCTGCTAGGGATCGGCGCCGAGGCGCTGCGCTGACGCCGCCCGGGGCGGCGGGGCGTCCCGGGCGGGTGGCGACGACGCTGCGGTGGGCGGCGAACCGTTCCGGCCGTACGGTCGGGCCATGGATTCCCCTCCCCCTTCCCCTTCCTCCTCGCGTGCGCGCTGGGCCGCCCTCGCGGCGGCCGCCGTCAGCGTCGTCCTGTGGGCGTCGGCGTTCGTGTCGATCCGCAGCGCGGGCACGGCCTACTCGCCCGGGGCCCTGGCGCTCGGACGGCTGCTCGCCGGTTCGCTCGCCCTGGGGTGCCTGCTGCTGGTGCGCCGCGAGGGGCTGCCGCCGCGCGCCGCCCTGCCGGGCATCGCCGTGTCGGGGCTGCTGTGGTTCGGGGTGTACATGGTGGTGCTCAACTGGGGCGAGCGCGAGGTCGACGCGGGGACGGCCGCCATGGTGGTGAACACCGGGCCGATCCTCATCGTGCTGCTGGGCACCCGGTTCCTGGGCGAGGCGGCGCCGCCCCGGCTGGTGGCCGGCACGGTGCTGTCGTTCGCGGGGGCCGTCGCGGTCGGGCTGTCGCTGTCGGACGAGGGGCGGGCGTCGGTGCTCGGCGTGGGCCTGTGCCTGCTCGCGGCGGCCGGGTACGCGGCCGGGGTGGTCGCGCAGAAACCGGCGCTGCGGCACGCGAGCGCCCTGCAGGTGACCGGGTACGGGTGCCTGGTCGGGACAGTGGCGTGCCTGCCGTTCTCCGGGGCGCTGGTCGCCGAGGCCGGACGGGCGCCGCCGTCCGCCACGTTGAACATGGTGTACCTGGGGGTCTTCCCGACCGCGCTGGCGTTCACCACGTGGGCGTACGCGCTGGCCCGCACGCCGGCCGGGCGGATGGGGGCGACGACGTACGCGGTGCCCGCGCTGGTGGTGCCGATGTCGTGGCTGGCGCTGGGCGAGGTGCCCGGGATGCTGACGCTGGCCGGCGGGGCGCTGTGCCTGGCGGGGGTGGCGGTCTCGCGCTCCCGGCCGCGCCCCGCCCCGGACGGGGCCGTGGCGCGGCCGGGGGCCGGGAGGCGCGCGGACCGGGAGGCGCCCGGGCAGGAGGGCGTCCGGGCGGCGGGCGCGCCCCGCCGCCCGGGGCGCTAGAAGACGACCAGGGCGCGCCCGCCCCGGCCGGCGAGCATGGTGCCGAACGCCTCCGGGATGCCGTCCAGGCCGATCCGGTGGGTCACGAGGGCGGCCAGGTCCAGGCGCCCCGCGCGGACGTGCCCGGCGAGGACGGGCAGGTCGCGGGCGGGGTCGGAGTTGCCGTAGACGCAGCCGGACAGGGTGCGGCCCCAGTGGAAGACCTCCAGGGCGTTGAAGGACACCCGCTGGTCCTTGCCTCCGATGCCGACGACCGTGGTGCGGCCGCCGCGCCGGGTGGAGTCCCAGGCGGCGCGGATGGCGGCGGCCCGGCCGGCGCACTCCACGGCCACGTCGGCGCCCCGCCCGCCGGTCAGGCCGCGGACCTCGCGCGCGGTCGTGTCCGAGGCGACGAGGAAGTCGGTGGCCCCGCAGGCCCTCGCCAGCCCCTTCTTCCCCGGTGACGCGTCGACGGCGACGATCGGCCCGGCGCCGGCGATCCGGGCGGCCTGGAGGGCGGCCAGGCCGACCCCGCCGACGCCGAACACGACGACGGACTCGCCCTCGCGCACCCGAGCGGAGTGGTGGACGGCGCCGTAGCCGGTGAGCACGGCGCAACCGAGGAGGGCGGCGTCGACGAGCGGCACGCCCTCCGGGAGGGGCAGGGCGCAGGCGGCGGGGACGACCGTCTCCTGCGCGAACGCGGCGACGTTCAGCCCCGGGTGGAGCCGTCTGCCGTCCTCGGCGACGGCGTGCACGCGGCCGACGCCGGACAGCGCCTCGGAGCACAGCCACACCTCGCCGATCCCGCAGTGGTGGCAGGAGCCGCAGGCCGGCGCCCAGTTGAGGACGGTGCCGTCGCCGGGGGCGAGGTGGGTGACGCCCTCCCCCCACGGAGACGACGGTGCCGGCGCCCTCGTGGCCCAGGACGGCGGGGACGGGCACCCGCATGGTGCCGTCGGACAGGGACAGGTCGGAGTGGCAGACCCCGGCGGCTGCGAGGCGGACCCGGACCTGCCCGGGCCCGGGCTCGGGCAGTTCGATGCCGGTTATCTCCAGTGGAGACCCGACGGAGGGCAGGACGGCGGCGCGGACGACCACGATCGGTTTCTCCCGGCTGGTGAGGTTCACGGTGTGCGGGGTGCCCGGGGCTCCCCGGGCGTCAGAACTGGAGGGACTTGGTGTGGAGGTACTCGGCCAGGCCGTGGGCGCCCAGTTCCCGGCCGATGCCGGACTGCTTGTACCCGCCGAACGGGGCCAGCGGGTTGAAGCGGCCGCCGTTGACGTCGACCTGCCCGGCCTGCATCCGGCGGGCGAAGGCGGCGGCGGCCTCCGGCTCGCCCCACACGGCGCCCGCGAGGCCGTAGACCGTGCCGTTGGCGATGCGCAGGGCGTCCTCCTCGTCCTCGTACCGCAGGAACGCCACGACCGGGCCGAAGATCTCCTCCTGGGCGATCGTCATCTCCGGTGTCACGTCGGCGAAGACGGTCGGCGCGACGTAGTAGCCGCGCGCCAGGGGAGGCCGGGGGCCGCCCGCGACGAGCCGGGCGCCCTCGGCGAGGCCCTTCTCCATATAGGAGACCACGCGGTCGCGCTGGGCGGCGCTGACGAGCGGGCCGATCCGGTCGCCGGGCGGGTACTCCGCGACGGTCTGGGCGGCGAGGGCGACGGCCTCCTCGTAGCGGTCCGCGCGGACCAGGACGCGGGTGAGGGCGTTGCACCGCTGGCCGGAGTTGGACATGACGCTCGCGACGCTCCCGGCGACCGCCCGGGCGAGGTCGGCGCCGGGCAGGACGACGCTCGCGGACTTGCCGCCCAGCTCCAGGGCGACGCGCTTGACCGCGCCGCCGGCCGCCGCGCCGATGCGCCGGCCGACGGCGGTGGAACCGGTGAAGGAGACCATGTCGACGCCGTCGTGGTCGACGAGGGCCCGGCCGGCGACGTGCCCGAGCCCGGTGACCACGTTGACGACACCGGCGGGGAGGCCCGCCTCGTGGACGCACCGGGCGAAGAGCCGCGCGGTGAGCGGGGTCTCCTCGGCGGGCTTGACGACGACGGTGCAGCCCGCCGCGAGGGCCGGGGCGACCTTGGCGACGATCTGGTGGAGCGGATAGTTCCACGGCGTGATCGCGCCGACGACACCGACCGGCTCCAGCAGCACGGTCGAGTTGCCGACCCTCTCCTCGAACGGGTACGTCGCCAGGAGCTCGGCGTACGAGCCGGCCACGGTGACCGGAAGTCCGGCGTGCACCGCGTACGCGGCCTTCGGCGGGGCGCCCAGCTCGGCGGTGACGGTCTCGGCGATCTCGTGCTGCCGGGCGGCGAGCGCGTCGCGCAGGGCGGTGAGGTGGGCGGCGCGCTCGCCGGGCGGGGTGGCGGACCAGCCGGGGAACGCCGCGCGGGCGGCGCGCACGGCCGCGTCGACGTCCTCCGCCCCGCCGGCCGGCACCGTGGCGAAGGGCTCCTCGGTCGCCGGGTTCACCACGGTGACGGTGCCGGTGCCGGTGGCGGGCCGCCACGCGCCGTCCGTGTACATCCCCTCGTGGGCCTTCATCGCTGTCTCCTTCGGCCTGGCCGGCTGCGGCCGTCGCGGGCGGGCCGCCCGCCCGGCCGGCGGCGGTCCTCCGCCGCCGGGGGCCGGCGTCCCGGGTTCGGCACGATCCTGCCACCCCGCCCCGGTCAGAAGTCGACCAGGACCCGCTCGTCGACGCGCCCCACGGATTCCTGGCCGAAGGCGCGCGCGTACGCCGCGCGGACCCGCTCCGCCTCCCGGCCGGCCGCCACCGCCTCGGCGGCCGGGTACAGCAGGACCAGCTCGTACGAGCGCTCCCGCACGATCCGTCCGGAGGCGTCCCGCCACTGGCCGCGTCCGGGCCGGACGGTCAGCCCCGCGGGAAAGCGGGGGGTGACCTCGCGGTCGACGAAGGACGTGAACTGCGCGTCCGTCACCGCCGGCCCCCGTCCGGCCGTGCGGTGCCGAAGAGGAGGCGGGTCTCGACGTGGGCCCGCGATCCGGGTGCGCCGGCGGCGGGGGCGGGATCGTCGCCGAGGGCGGCGTACGCGGCCGGGGCGCCCGCCGCCAGGAGGCAGGCGGCGACGAGGGCCGCGGCGCGGGCGCGGGCGGGTGCGGGTGCGGGGCGGGTCATGCGGGTCTCCTCTGCCGGTCCGGTGTCCACGGGCCGTACCGCGGCCACCGTGGCGGGGGGAGCGTCCCCCCGGGGCGGGCCTCCCCGGGGGAAACGCCGCGCGGGCCCGCGCCGGGGGCACGGGCCCGCCGTGTCACACCCTGCGGGCGCCGGTGCGGACCGTGTCGGTGAGGTGGGCGAAGACCACGACGTTGGCCGCGTACCCCTCGCGGGGGTGGAAGGCCCCTCCGCAGGTGAGCAGGCGCAGCTCCGGGCGGTTCGCCGGCCCGTACACCTCCCGGTCGGGGAAGTCCGCCTTGTCGTAGGTGCGCACGCGGTCGACCGTGAACACGGCGGTGATCCCGTCCTCGCGGGTGACCCGGACGGTGTTGCCGGGCTTGAGCGAGTCGAGGTTCAGGAAGACGGCCGGACCGGTGCGGGTGTCGCGGTGGCCGACCACGATCGCGGTGCCCTTCTCGCCGGGCGCGGCGCCGCCCTCGTACCAGCCGGCCAGCTTGGGCCGGTCGACGGGCGGGGAGTTCAGCCGTCCCGCCCGGTCCAGGCCCAGGCGCATCACCGGGGCCTCGATGGTGATGGCCGGGACGGCGATCCGCTCGGCGGGCGAGGGGGAAGCGGGGCGGGAGGCGGTTTCGCCGGCGGTTTCGGCGCCCCGGGCCGTGGCCGCCCGGCCCCCCGGCCCGCCGGCGGCCCCGCTCCCCGCCGCGCCCGCGGTTCGGCGCCCCGCGGCGCCGGCGGGCCGGCCGGCCGCCCGGCCTTCGACTCGGCGGTGGGCGGCGGCGCGGCCGCGGGCCCCGGCGGCGCCGCCACCGCCGCCGGGGAGGGCACGGACGGCTCGTCGTCCCGGGCCCACCAGGCCCCGCCGAGGACCAGCACCGCCGCCACCGTCCTGGTGAGGCGCAGGAGGCGTCGCTGCCGGCGGGTGAACCGTGAGTACCGGGGCCTACGCGGCGCCATCGGCGCGGCGGCGGCGACGGACGAGGATCAGCCCGGCGGTCGCCGCCAGGCCGGTCGCGAGCGCCGCTCCGGCGCCCAGCGCCGACGTGTCGTCGGCCGTGCCGGCCATGCCGCCGCCGCCCGCGCCCACACCGCCGCGCGGTTCCTTGTGGACCCGGTCGTCGCCGTTGCCTCCGCCGCCTTCGTGGCCCCCCTCCTTGGCCTCCTTGCCGTCCTTGTCCTTGGCGTCCTTCTTGCCGTCCTTGCCGTGCTCCTTGTCGGGGCAGTCGACGCGGAAGGTCTTCAGCTTGGGGCCGGCGGCGCCGGGGAGGGTCCAGGTGAGGCGGTACTGGCCGTCCGGCAGCGTCAGCTCGGTGGTCTGCCCGGTCCCGGTCGCGGTGAGCGTGATCGCCCCCTGGAGGGTGGGGTCCCCGGCCTCCAGCGGCTCCGGGGTGAGGGTGTAGGTGATCTGCTGCAGCCCCGCGAAGTTGAAGGCGGCGAGGTAGAAACGGCACACCTTGGACTCGCTGCGCTGGTCGAGCGGTGGTGTGTCGGTGTCGTGGACCTTGATGTCGCCGCTCTCACCGGTCTGGGCGACGGCGGCGGGCGCGCCGGCCACGGCGAGTCCGGCGACGGCGAGTCCGGCGACGGCGGTGCGCAGGAGGGGTCGAGCTGCGGTCATGACGGGTTCCTCCGGGAGGAGTCGTACGGATCAACCGATAATCCGACTATCCGTCACATTCCCCCGGGGCCCGCAGCGTGTACGGCGCGCCGCCGCCGGTTCGCCCGGTCGGCCCTCCGCGGCGGCGGACGGCCGCCCCGCGCGGCCGCCCGGGGGCGGGCCCGCGGCGGGGCGGCCCGGAGCTTCGGCGGACCGCCCCGTTGACGCGGGCGGCCTGAAATCCTACGGTCTTCCATAGGATTCCATGAGCAGCAGGAGCAGCAGGAGCACGCGATGAACATGGGTGGCGCCGCGCAGGCGGACGAGCAGACGAGGAAGACCGCCGAGGGCCTGGAGTACCTCTCCGGCTTCGGCAACGAGCACCAGTCGGAGGCCGTTCCCGGCGCCCTCCCGCTGGGCCGCAACTCCCCGCAGCGGGCGCCGCTCGGGCTGTACGCGGAACAGCTGAGCGGCAGCGCCTTCACCGAGCCGCGGGCCCGCAACCGCCGCTCGTGGCTGTACCGCGTCCGCCCCTCGGCGGCGCACCCGCCGTTCACCCGCGCCGACAACGGCGCGCTGCGCTCGGCGCCCTTCACCGAGACCGTCCCGGACCCGAACCGGCTGCGCTGGAACCCCCTCCCGGACCCCGCGCCCGGGACGGACTGGCTGGCCGGCCTGTGGACGCTCGGCGGCAACGGCGACGTGGCGCAGCGCACCGGCATGGCCGTGCACCTGTACCACGCGAACGCCTCCATGGAGCGGGTCTTCAGCGACGCGGACGGCGAGCTGCTGATCGTCCCGGAGCGCGGCGGGCTGCTGCTCCGCACCGAGCTGGGCCTGCTCGCCGTGGGCCCCGGCGAGGTGGCGCTGGTGCCGCGCGGCGTCCGCTTCCGCGTGGAGCTGGTGGACGGGACGGCCCGCGGGTACGTGTGCGAGAACTACGGGCAGCCGTTCCAGCTCCCGGACCTCGGCCCGATCGGCGCCAACGGCCTGGCCAACCCGCGCGACTTCCGGGCGCCGGTCGCCGCGTACGAGGACGTGGAGGGCCCCGTCGAGGTCGTCAACAAGTACTGCGGGAACCTGTGGCGGGCCGAGTACGGCCACTCCCCGCTGGACGTCGTCGCCTGGCACGGCAACTACCTCCCGTACGTCTACGACCTGCGGACCTTCAACGTCATCGGGACGATCAGCTACGACCACCCCGACCCGTCGATCTTCACGGTGCTGACCTCGCCGACCGACACGCCGGGGCTCGCCGGCGTGGACTTCGTGGTGTTCGCCCCGCGCTGGCTGGTGGGCGAGGACACCTTCCGGCCGCCGTACTTCCACCGGAACGTGATGAGCGAGTACATGGGCCTCGTCGAGGGCGCGTACGACGCGAAGGCGGAGGGCTTCGTGCCCGGCGGCGGCTCGCTGCACACCATGATGTCCGCCCACGGCCCCGACCGGGAGACGTTCGACAGGGCCAGCGCCGCCGAGCTGAGGCCGCAGAAGATCGACGACGGGCTGGCCTTCATGTTCGAGACCCGCTGGCCGATCGCGACCACCGCCCAGGCGGCGGAGGCGGACCACCTGCAGCGGGGCTACGACGACGTGTGGCAGGGTCTCGAGCGCCACTTCCGCCCGTAGGACGCCCTCGCCGGGGCTCCACGCCGCACGCAGCAGTACGGAGACGCCGTGTCCGCCTTCGCCCCCGACTCCCTGGCCCTGAACCGGAAGCTGCCGCTCTGGTACCAGGTGTCCCAGTCCCTGCGCGCCTCGATACTGGGGCGCTCCCCGGACGCGCCGCTGCGGCTGCCCACCGAGGAGCAGCTCGCCGCGCACTACGGGGTGAGCGTGCTGACCATGCGCCAGGCGCTCCGGGAGCTGGAGCAGGAGGGCCTGATCAGCAGGCACCGGCGGCGCGGCACCTTCATCGAGCCGGGCGCCCGGCGCAGCGCCCCGCGCCGGGTGCTCGGCTCGATCGACGCGATCGTGGCGCAGCAGTCCGGCGAGCGGACCACGGTCCTCGGGCACGGGGCGGCGGGGGTGCCCGGCGAGCTGGCGGAGTACTTCCCGGACGTGGCGGAGGTCGTCACGTACCGGCGGCTCCGCCGGGACGTGGAGACGGGCGAGCCGACGAACTGGGCGGAGAACGCCGTCCGTCCGGAGCTGGCGGACCGGATCGACGTGGCGGACCTGGAACGCTGGCCGATGACGAAGGTGCTGCGGGACACGGTGGGGGTGCGCATCAGCCGGATCACCGACACGGTCGAGGCGCGGCTCGCCGACCCGGCGACGGCGGAGCTGCTGGACGTGCCGCTGCTGTCGCCGATCCTCCACTACACGGGCGTGACGTACGACGAGGACGGCCGCGTGGCGGACGTGGCCCGCATCCGCTACCGCGGGGACCGGTTCTCCTTCACGGTCACCGTCGAGGCGGACTGAGGCGGGGCGGGACGGGCGGGCGTCCGCGGCCGGGGTGGCGATCGCCGGCAGCCCCGCCGTCGGTGCCGCGGCCGGCGCGTGCGCGATCGGCCGGAGCGCCGGGCGGCGGGAGGCGCCGGGTGGGCGGACGCCGCCGGGGGCGTTCCCGAGGACGGGCCCTTCCGTCGCGTGGGATCCGCCGTTCGCCGGTGGGGAGGCCGGGACCGCGCCGGGGCGGCGCGGCCGGTGCCCGCCCTCGTCCGGGCCGCACCGGCCGCCCGGCGGGCACGGGTGGTCGGCGGGCGAAGGCCGGCACCGCCGGGGCGGCGACCGGCCGGCGGACGGGAGGGGACGCGGGGCGACCCGGGAGCGCCGGTCCCGGTGCCCGGGGCCGTCGGGACGGCCGCGCGGCGGCATCACGGCACGCGCACCGGCCCGGCCGGGGGCGCCGGACGCCGAGAAGGCCCCTCCGGCGCCCCCGGCCGGGCCGGGTGGGGCGCGGGGAAGGCGTCCCGCGCCCGCCGTGAGGTGACCGCCCGTCACCACGGCGCGGGCGGCGCCGCGGGCGTACGGTCCCGGCGGGCGGGAGCGCCGCCGCGAGTGCGCCGGCGGCGGCCGCGGACCGGGGCGGCGGGGCGGAGGCGGCCGTCACGGCCGGCGGGACGGCGAGCCGGTGCCGCGCCCCCGGCGCACCGGGCCCTCCGTACGGGCACGGGCGTCCCCTCCCCGGTCCCACCCGGCGCCCCGCGCCGGCCCCGGGGTCAGCCGACCTTGGCGACGGGGCTGATCTCCAGGCCGCCGCCCGAGTCCCCGGTGACGGGAATCGATCCCCCGGGCCAGGCGACGGTGGCCTGGGCGGTGTCGTCGGGTGCCGTGACCACGATCGTGGTGGGGCGGACGCCGGTGCCGCCGGAGTCGTTCTTCGGGTAGTAGATGTTGAACGCGGCGGTCTCGCCGCCGGCGAGGACGTTCGAGGGAGCCGCGTCGCCGTTGCGGTCCAGGGACACGGTGTCCCCGTCGCCCGTCTTCAGGTCGACGCCGGCGTAGCCCTTGATCCTGCAGGGGCCGGACCCGGTGTTCTTGAGGCTGACGGTGACGACGCCCTCCTTGCCGTCGGTGGAGTTGTCGACGGCGTCGATCTGCATCCGGCCGGTACGGCAGATGTCCGTCGCGCTGCCCGCGTCGGAGCCGCCGCCCTCTCCGCCGGAGGAGGTGGAGGAACCGCCGGAGGAGCTTCCGGAGGAGCCGCCGGAGCCGGACGCGTTCGAACCGGAGGAGCCGCCGCTCGAACCGGAGGAGGCGGAGCCGGCCGCACCGCCGACGGAGGCCGAGGACGCGTCCGGCGTGTCGGCACCGCCGTACTCGTCCCCGTTGCACGCGGTGAGTGACAACACGGCCGCGAGGCCCATTGCCGTGATGACTGCCTTGCGGGTGTGCTTGCCGGACATGTGTCGTGCCTTTCGCAGGTGGAGCGGCCCCCGCTGGTTCCGGGAGCGGATTTCTCGGGCCACTCTCGACGCCCGCGCTAACGCCTCGGTAACATCTCGCTGCCACGCCCCGCGCGGTGCCGGCGCGGCCGTGCCCGAAGGGGCGCCGGTACGGCTCCGCCCCGCGGCCGCCCCGTCGGCGTGGCCGCTCAGCCGGCCGGCCGCCCGAGCCCTCCGGCCCGGGAACGCGGCCCCGCGCGGGCGGCCGGAGCGGGGCCCCGCGTCACCGGCGTCGTCCGGCTCCTCCGGCGCGACGGCGATCCGGCGACGGCGGACGGCGCCGCGCCACCGGGAGCCCGGAGCGGTGCACCGGGGGCCGCGGCTACCGGGCCGCGCCGGCGCCGCGCGGGACGCTGCGGCGGAGGCCGCGCAGTGCGGGGTCGCCGGTCCGGGCTCCGGGTCGGGGGGCGGACCTGCCCACCGCATATGGTCACCTCTCGCCGGCAGCGACCGGTGGGGAATGGACGAGGAGGCGGCGGTAGCCGTGACGAGCGCAGACGCGGAGAGCGTGGGTACCCGGCCGACGGGTCCCCCCTCCGGAGAGGACCGCACACCGGGTGCGTCCACCGACGACACCGCCCCGACGTTCACGCTGCTCGGCCCCGTGGGGCTGCGGACGGCCGGCGGCCGGGCGCTGACCGGTCCCGAGAAGCGGACCAGCGTGCTCGCCGCGCTCCTGCTCCACCTCAACCGGACGGTCAGCCCCGACCTGCTGACCAGTGCCCTGTGGGACGAGGAGCCGCCGCGGCACAGCCGTACCGTCGTGCAGGGGCACATATCGCGGATCCGCGCCGAGCTGGCGGAGGCGGACGCCCCCGCGTGGGGGATCGAGCTGGCCACCCTCGGCGGGGGCTATGTGCTGCGGGCTCCGGAGGGGCACCTCGACAGCCACCGGTTCGCCGCCCTGACCGCGCGGGCGCGTGGGGCGGCGGCGGCCGCCGCCGTTCCGCTGCTGCGTCGCGCACTCGGCCTGTGGCACGGAGCGGCGCTCGCCGGCACCGCGCGCACCGGCGTGCTCACCGCCGCGGCGCAGTCCCTGGAGGACGCGCGCCTGACGGCCGTCGAGAACCTGGGGGCGGCGCTCCTGCGGTCGCAGAACGCCTCCGAGGCGGTGGTCCTGCTGCGCCCGGAGGCCGCCGCGCACCCCCTGCGCGAGACCCTCCTCGCCGTACTGCTGGAGGCCATGGCGGCCTGCGGGCAGCAGTCCTCGGCCATCGAGGCGTTCCATCGCACCCGCCGGCTCCTCAAGGAGGATCTGGGCGTCGAGCCCGGCCCCGTCCTGAGCAGCGTGTACGCCGGCCTTCTGGGCCCTCCCCGCAGGGCGGGCGAGGGGTGGGCCGCGCCCGCCCCCGACGCCGCGCGCCCGTACCCCCCGGAGGCCCGGCGCCCGGCCCCCGCCCCCGAGGTGGGCCCCGCCCCGCGGAGGAGGCCCGACCTGCTGCCCCGGCCTCCGGCCGGGTTCATCGGCCGCGCGCCGGAACTGCGGCACCTCGCCGCCCTGGCCGGCCCCGCGGACGGCCCGGCCGCCTCCGTGCCGCCCGTCGTCCTCATCACCGGCCCGGCCGGCGTCGGCAAGACGTCGCTGGCACTGCGCTGGGCGCACCAGCACACCGCCCGCTATCCCGACGGATGCCTCTTCGCCGACCTGCGCGGCTTCAGCCCGAACGGCGAAGCCGACGAGATGCAGGTGCTGCGCATGTTCCTCCAGGCCCTGGGCGTCCCGGCATCCCACGTACCGGACGCCTCCCAGGCCGCGGCGGCCCTGTACCGCTCACGGGTCGCGGACCGCCGGCTGCTCGTCGTGCTGGACAACGCACGCGACTCCGCCCAGGTGCGGTCGCTGCTCCCCAGCGGCCGCCACTGCACGACGCTGGTGACCAGCCGCAACCGCCTCGACGGACTGGTCGTCACCGACGGCGCCGAGTCCCTGGTGCTGCGGGAGTTCCCCGCCCGGACGGGAGTCGCGCTGCTGAGGGCCGTCCTCGGCGAGGCCCGGGTGGCGGACGAGGAGGCCGAAGCCCACCGCCTGGCCCGGTTGTGCGACGGACTGCCCCTCGCGCTGCGGATCACCGCGGCACGCCTGCGGGCCCGTCCCTCCTGGCCCCTGCGCGCCATGGCCGACGAACTCGCCAACGAGCAGCAGCGCCTCCTCCTCCTGCGGGCCGAGGACATGTCGGTGGCGGCGGCCCTCGGGGTCTCCGTCGCCCAGCTGACGGCCCGGGACGCCGCGCTGTTCCACGCCCTGGGCCGCTTCCCCGGCCGCGAGTTCGACGACTGGACGGCCGCCGCCCTCGTCGGCCTTCCCCGCCCGGAGGCGAGCGAGGGCCTGGACCGGCTGGGCGCCGCCCACCTGGTCCACGAGGAGCGGCCCGGCCGTTACGTCCTGCACGACCTGGTACGCCTCTTCGCCCGCGATGCAGGGAGCCACGACACCGCCGGAGCCGACGCCGCACGACGCCGCCTGCTCGACCACTACGCCCGTACCCTGCGGCACGCGGTGACGGTGGTGGACCCCAGCGGTGATCCGCCGGTCCCCCTGCCCGTCCACGACGGCGCGGGTCCGCACGGCCCGCGCTTCGACGACAGCGCCCGGGCGCTCCACTGGTACAGCACCGAACACGAGAACCTCCGCGCCGCCGCCGCCCTCGCCCTCGCCTCCGCGGCCGGCACGCCCCCCGGCGCGGAGGACGGCCACCGGGCCTGGCTCCTGCCCGCACTGCTGTGGCCACTCGTCGTGTGGCGCCCGCACGGCGGCTGGACACCGGTGCTGGAACGGGCCCTGCGGGCCGTCGAGGCCCCGCCCGCCACCGCCGTCCCCCCGCCCGAGGGCTCCGCCGTGCCCGTGGCGCGTGCCCGGCTGCACGCCGCGCTGGGACGGCTGTACGCCGAGACCGGTCGGCTGCCCCAGGGCGGCCGGCACCTCGCCGTGGCGGCCGCGCTCCTGCGGCACCACGCTCAGCACGCCACCAACGCACAGGTCCTGATGATGCTCGGCAACGCCCAGGCGCGCCTCGGCCGCCCGGAGCGGGCCGATCACGTGCACGTGCGCGCCCTCACGTCGGCGGTCGGGGCGGGCGTGTGCCCTCCCGGCATGCTGGCGCACTACCGGCAGGCCCGACTCGCCCTGGCGGAGCACCGGCTGGAGGACGCCTCCGACCACTTCGCCCGCTCCCTCGCGCTGGCACCGGCCGACCAGTACCAGCTGTGGCGCGCCTGGATGGCCGGCGTCCACGGCCGGGAGCTGCGCCGCACCGGCCACCTGGCCGAGGCCCGCGAGCACCTCCGGCACGCCCTGGTCCTCGCCCGCCGGCACCACCTGCGGGTCCACACCGCCCAGGTGCTGTGGCAGCTCGCCGAGATCGCCGAAGAGCTCGGTGACGCCGAGGCCGCCGAGGACTACCGGGGGCAGGCGCAGCAGGAGGACGGGCGGGTGCTCCAGGGCTGACCGCGTCGGCGCCCGCGGGGGCGGCGGGTCCGCCGGGCGGGTCCCGCACGCCCCGCTCGTCCCCGGGCGGACGCGACGGGCGGGAGGTCCCAGTGGCCGGGTGTCCACCGGGCACTCGCCGGGCGCGCCGGGCAGGCGGACGGAACCGGTCGACGGGCGGCGGTGCCGGCCGGGCTCACGGGCGCGGCGCTGCGGGGACCGCGCGCGGACGCGCGGGGCGGGTGGCGGCCGGTGCCGGTGGGCGGGGTGCGGTCCTGCCGGGGACGGGCGGGCCGGGCCGCCCCACGCGGACGTCGGCGGGCGGAGGGCCGAATCCCGTCCGCTCCGGGCCGCTTCAGCCGTGGTTGCCGAAGAGCGAGCGGCGCAGCCGGCTCAGCGGCGCGAGGAGCGAGACGCGCGCGCTCTTGCTGCGGTGCCTGCGCGCGACGTCGCGCGTGGTCAGCTCCAGCATCAGGGACGTCGCCTCGGCGGTCTCGCGCCGCGGGACGGCGGGGCCGCCGAGCACCGACAGGTGGCGGTCGAGGCGCGAACCGGTCGCGCCGCCGCCGCAGGTGATGGCAGGCACGCGCGGCCTGCTGCGCATCGTTATCTGTTCCATGACACTCCCCACCCGTACGAGGGCACCCGGCCCGGGCCAACGTTAACCTTATCGTCCCCGCCTTGCAGCCGTGTATCCCGGTATCGGGATCCACCGCCCGGATAAGGGGGTTGACGGTGACTCTCCGAATATGTCCGGTGGCGGCGCGGGTTGGTCGCTCCCCGGTCGTCCGGCACCGGCAGGGGAAGGGGCCGCGGCGGACCGGTGGGCCTTCCCGGCAGGCGCCCTGACGGGGCGTCGGCCGGCGGTGCGGGCGGGGCGTGCGGGTCCGGCCGGGCGGCGGGGCGCGGTCGCGGCCCCGCCGCCGGGCCGGGTGGCGGGGCCGCGCCTACGCGGCGCTCCTGAGGACGGGGAGGTAGCCGCCCGACTGGCCCGCGGCCGTGGGGTGGTACGACTCGCCGATGTTGAGCCAGTTGACGCTGTGCAGCCACGCCGAACCCGAGCAGATCTCGTGGCCGGTGAAGGTCGGGACGACGTCGCCGAAGGCGAAGCCGTGGTCGGCGGCGCGCTTGGCGGTGGTGGCGTTGAGGTGGTCGGCGGCCTCGTTGATGGCACGCCGCTCGTTCTCGGTCAGCCCGGCGATGCAGGAGCCGCCGAGCTTGTAGAAGCGGGGGTAGCCGAGGACGACGACCCGGGCGGAGGGGGCCTTGCCGCGGATGGCGCGGTAGACGGTGTCGAGGCGGCCGGGCAGCGTCGTGTCCATGTAGCCCCTGGCCGTGTTGACGCGCTGGATGCAGACGGCCTCGGACTGGGTGACACAGGTGGTCATGACGTCGGCGAAGCCCGCGTCGTTGCCGCCGACGGTCACGGAGACGAGGTCCGTCCCGCTGTTGAGGGGCCAGAGCTGGCCGGCCGTCACATCGGTCGTCCTCGAGCCCGAGCAGGCGGTGAAGGCGAACGACGAGGGGGCGTTGGCGGCCGCCCAGAGGGCGGGGTAGGCGCGGGGCGTGCGCTTGCAGGAGCCGCTGGCGCTGTCGTACGCGCCGGCTCCGACGCCGGAGGAGTAGGAGTCGCCGAGGGCCACGTAGTCGACGGCGGCTGTCGAGAAGTCGGCCTGCGCGGCCCCCGCACCGGTGAGGGCGAGGGCGGCGCCGAGGAGGAGCGCGGACGCGGACACGGCACGGCGGGAAGCTTTCATGGAACCCCCTGTCGCGGAATCTCTGCCTGCCTCTTGGTAGCAGCAGGACGTGTGCATGCCAATAGCCGCGGTGGTGGCCGCCCGCGCGTTCCCCCGTTCGGAGGCGGCGCCCACACGGCCTTCCGCGCGCCCCGTCCGACCGCGTCGTGCGCCGGCGGAGTCGGCCGGACGGGGCGCTCGTCCCGCGCGCACCGCCGGCCGTCTTCCGGTACGGAACACCGCGGCGGCTCCTCGCGCCCTCCGGCACACCGGTCCTTCACCCGTACGACGGTCGGCCTTCCCCCGTCCGTACCGCGTCCGCGGAGCGTCCGGGCGCGGCGGTGGTGCGGCGGTGGTGCGGCGGCGGTGCGGCGGGGCCGAAAACCGGTGCGGCCCCGGCCGGCGTGCCGGATCATGGGGCCCATGTCAGCCAACCCGCAGGACGCCCTGCCGATCCGGCTCACCGTCGACGACAGCGACTCCCCCTCCGACGTGGTCGACGCGCTGTTCCTCGGCCGCTTCGCGACCGGTGAGCAGCCGCATTCGCGCAGCCGCAGCCTCGACCGGGTCAGGCCGGGGTCGACGCTGCTCCCGCCGGACGCGACGGTGCTGCGGTCCGCCCGCGCCGACGACCGCAGCGCCGTCCTCGCCGAGGGCGAGGGGTGGACGCTGCTCGTGTCCCGCTGGAGCCGGGGCGCGGACGTCACGGTCACCGCCGTCGACGACGCCCTGGCCGAACGGGTCCTGGCCCAGGCGACGGACGGGGCGCAGGACGAGCCCGAGCCGTGCCCCGAGGACGTCGCCATGGGCTTCTGGTACCTGTCGCCGCGGCGCGGCCCGCACCGGACGACCCGTCAGATCGCCGCCGGGGCCTGGGAGGACGTACGGCCCAACTACACGGCGCCCGTCGCGGACGCGCTGGACCGGTTGATGAAGGTCACGCCCGAGGGCGTCGCGGGCCGGCTGCTGCTCCTGCACGGACCGCCCGGCACGGGCAAGACGTCCGCGCTGCGCACGCTCGCCCGCGAGTGGCGGGACTGGTGCCAGGTGGACTGCGTCCTCGACCCGGAGCGGCTGTTCGGGGACATCGGCTACCTGATGGACATCGCGACCGGCGAGGAGGACGGCACCGGGAGGGGCCGCTGGCGGCTGCTGCTCCTGGAGGACTGCGACGAACTGATCCGCGGCGAGGCCAAGCACACGGCGGGACAGGCCCTGTCGCGGCTGCTGAACCTGACGGACGGGCTGCTGGGGCAGGGGCGCAACGTCCTGGTCGGCGTCACCACCAACGAGGACCTGGAGCGGCTGCACCCGGCGGTCGTCCGGCCCGGCCGGTGCCTGGCCCGCGTCGAGGTCGGGCCGCTGACCCGTGCCGAGGCGGTCGCCTGGCTGGGCGGGGGAGGGGGACGTCGGCCGGGACGGCGCCACCCTCGCCGAACTGTACGCCCTGCGGCGCGGCACCGGTCCCGCGGCCCTCCCGGAACCGCGGAACGCGGGTGCGGGGCTGTACCTGTAGGGCCTGCGGGACCACGCCCCCGCGGGCGCCCGCCTCACCCCCGTACACCGCGCGCAGTGCGTCCTCCACCGCCGCCCGCGCCTCGGCGGGGGCCAGCCCCAGCCGGTGGGCCTCCCGGGCGTAGGCGGCGGCCGCCTCGGCCGCGCGGCGGTCCGCGGCGTCGCCGGCCGCCGCGACGAACGTGCCGGCGCGGCCCCGGGTCTCGACCACCCCGTCCGCCTCCAGCGCCCGGTACGCCTTGGCGACCGTGTTCGCGGCGAGGCCCAGCTCCTCGGCCAGGCCCCGCACGGTGGGCAGCCTCCAGCCGACCGGGAGCCGGCCGGAGCGGGCCTGCTCGGAGATCTGGGCGCGCAGTTGTTCGTAGGGGGCGGCCGGTGCGCCGGCGTCGACGGAGAGCTTCAGGGTCACGGGCCGATTCTCCCCCACGGCGCGGAAACAGGGAGGCGACCGGCGCCGGGAGACCCGTACCGTGACCCTCCATGCCCGTCATCATCCGTGACTTCCGCCCCGAGGACGCCGAGGCCGTGGCCCGGTCCCGCCGGGCCACCGTGCCGTTCCTGGCGGTGACCCCGCGCTCGGTCCTCTTCGACGTCGAGACCGCCAACCCGGCCAAGAGGTTCCGCCTGCTCGTGGCCGAGGAGGACGGCGAGGTCGTCGGGACCGTCCACGCCGGCATCGCGTACGACAGCGACGAGCCCGGCCAGGCGTACGCCACGCCGAACGTCCACCCCGACCGCCGCGGCCGCGGCGCGGGCGGCCTGCTGCTGCGCGCCGCCGAGGAGCACCTCGCGGCCCACGGCGCCACGTCCGTCTACGCTTGGGCGCGGGACGACCCGCGGAGCCTGGCGTTCGCCCGCGGGCGCGGCTACCGCCCCACCAGGACCGCGCACTTCCAGCATCTGGACCTGGCGTCCGCCGCCCTGCCCGAACCGCCCGCAGAGCTTCCGCCCGGGGTCGCGCTGCGCACGGCCGCCGACTACGAGGACGATCCGAGGCCGATGTTCGAGGCGGACGCGGAGGCCACGTCCGACGAGCCGGGCGACATCGCCACCGACCTCGACGACTTCGACGACTGGGTGCGCCACACCTGGGACAATCCGCTGCTCGACCGCCGGCTGTCCACGGTCGTCACGGTGGACGGCCGGGTGGCCTCCTACACCGCCGCCCACACGGACGGCGGTTCCCGCTACGTCTCCGGCATGACCGGGACCCTGCGCGCCCACCGCGGCCGCGGTCTGGCCCGGCTGGCCAAGACGGACTCGCTGCGCCGCGCCCGTGCCGCCGGCTACACCGACGCGTACACGAGCAACGACGGCGCGAACGCCCCGATGCTGGCCGTCAACGCCCGGCTCGGCTACCGGATCTGCGCGACGGAGGTGCGCCACGTCCGCACGCTCGGCTGACGTCGTCCCGGTCGAGGCGGGGCGCGCCGTGCCCGGTACCCGGCGGATGCCGTGCCCGACGACGGCCCGCCGCCGACGGCCCGCGCCGCCCGGGTGGGCGAGGGGGCGCGGGACTCCGGCTTCGCGCGGTTCAAACCCGGCGACGTGTCCACGGAGCACCGCGGGCAAAACCGGCGGTACTCCGTGAAGGGGGTGCGGGCCGCGGACGGCGCGCCGGGGGGCCGGTACCGCGGCGTCGCCCGGCCCGCCGGGACCACGGCCCCGGCGGCGGTCGCGAAGGACCCGGCCCCGCGGGCGTCGGCGGACCGGCGGCCGGTGCTGCGGCCGGGCGGGGACGGGTTCACGGCGAGCGGCCTCGCGGAGCGCGACCCGCAGCACGCCGCCGCCCGCGCGGTGGCGGCGCCGGGCGCGCCGGAGGCCCCGGCCGGCCGGGGCGGCGTCCCGCGGTGGTGGGCGCGACCGCAGGGAGCGGTCCCGTCCGCGCGGGCCCGGCGGACCGCGCCCGTGCGCGGAGCCCCCCGGCTCCGGGGTACCGGAACCGGGGGCCCGCCGCCTCGCCGTGCCCGACGTCAGCCGATCCGCGCGCCGTACTCCGTGAGCGCCTCGGTGACGGGCTGGAAGAAGGTGACGCCGCCGGACGTGCAGTCGCCGCTGCCGCCGGAGGTCAGACCGACGGCCGCGTCACCGGAGAAGAGGGAGCCGCCGCTGTCGCCGGGCTCGGCGCACACGGTGGTCTGGACGAGCCCCTCGACGATCTGCCCGTTGCCGTAGTTGACGGTGGCGTCCAGGCCGGTGACCTCGCCCCGGTGGACCTGCGTCGTGGAGCCGCTGCGGGTCACCTCCATGCCCACGGTGGCCTCGGCCGCGCGGGCGATCCGCTGGGCACCGCCGTCGTACAGGTTGACGGTGCTCGGGTGCTCGACCTCGCGGTCGTACTCGACCAGCGCGAAGTCGTCGCCCGGGAACTGCGAGTCGACCATCGTGCCGACCGGCTCGCCGCCCTGCCTGTCCGACCACTTGGAGCCGGTGTCACCGCAGTGTCCGGCGGTGAGGAAGTGCGGCCGGCCGTCCTTGACCACGTTGAAGCCGAGGGAGCAGCGGCCGCCGCCGGTGTGGATGGCGTCGCCGCCCGCGACGAACGGGGTGAAGGCGCCGGCGGTCCGCTTCAGCTCCGCCTTGTCGTCGAGGCCCTTAACGACCTGGGTGAGCTTCTCCCATGTCTCGCCCTTGACGGTGCGGTCGGCGGTGACGACGACCTTGTTGGTGACCGGGTCGACGGCCCACGAGGTGCCGGGGATGGTCGCCCGGTCCTTCAGGGTCTCCCGCGCCGACTTCAGCTCGGTCAGGGAGTGCTCGACGACCCGCGCCTCGCCGCCGGCGCGGCGGACGGTGTCCGCCGCGGCCTCGTCGACGACGTTCACCACGAGGGTGCGGGACTCGACGTCGTAGTACGCGCCGGCGGTGTCGCCGTCGCCCAGCCGGGCGTCGAGCGAAGAGGCGAGATTTCCGGCCGCAACGGCCGACATGGCCTTGGCCTCGAACTGCGGTACGTCATCACTGGCGTTCGCAGTCTGGAAGGTGACCGCTGCTCCCAACAAGGCCACCACGGCTCCGCCGGCGAGAACCGCGCGCCTCTCGGGTATGCGTCGGTGCTTCAACATCAACCTCCTGTGGGGACCCGCGCCCGGCGCGTGGGGCGCCTGGCACGGAGGATGGGCCGCCCACTATTCCGATATCCGTGAGTCGTACACAAGACCGGCTTCAGGACGCACACATGATCGTCACACCCCCATCCCACCTGCGCCTATTACCGCTGATCATCACTGGTCAGTCCCGATTGCGAACACCTCGTGCAATGGTCGGGGGACGTGGAGTGAGGTCTAGTCCTGTCTCGATCACTTGGGTTTGCCCCGGCGAAAGCGGCTCGAACTCGTCGCGCGCGGGTGCGTCGGGATGCGGAACGCCCCCGCCCGGCGGGCCGGGCGGGGGCGTGGTGGAGCGGCGCGGACCCGCCGCCGGACGGACGGGCGCGTCCGGGCAGGGGGTGCCGGTGCCGTACGGGGTCAGCAGCCGTCACAGGGGCAGCAGCAGTCGCACCCGCAGTTGCCGCAGTCGCAGTCGCGGCAGCAGCCCTCGCGCTTCTTGCGGGACCAGGGACCCTCGTACTCCTCCGCGCAGCAGATGCGGCAGGTGCAGAAGAGGCCGACGAAGACGGCGCAGCCGGCGATCGGTCCGCGCGGCGGCTTCTGCCTCGGCCCCCCGCCCCCGGAGCCCGATCCGCCGCCCCGGCCGCCGCGCCCTCCGCCGTACCCGCCCGGCCGGCCGCCCCCGTGGGGGCGGGAGGCGCCGTACGGCTCCCGGTCCCGCCCGTCGCCCCGGTGGGGGTGGCCGCCGTGCGCCCGGTGCGCGCAGGTCGTCGTGGCGAACGCGCGGTCCACCGAGCGCCGCAGCTCGTGCACGAGGAGCCGGTGCAGCAGCCGGTCGTCGGCGAACTCGGCGTCCCGCAGCGCGAGGCGTACGCCGTGCGCGGCGTCGTCGGCGAGGCGCCGCGCCTCGGTGAGGGACGTACCGGTCGCGGTGAGCGGGTTCCACGCGCCCGACGCCGTGTCGGCCTCCAGGTCCTCGACGGCGTCCAGCAGGTGGGCGAGGCGCCCGAACAGCCGGCCCGCCTCCGCGAGGGGCGCGGCGTTCCCGGGCCTGCCGGCGAGGACCGCGGTGTGCGCGAACGCGGCGGCGGTGGCCGTCTCGGTCGGTTCGGTCACCGCCGTCAGGGGCGTGCCGGGCCCGGCCAGCGCCTCGACCCCGGCCTGGCGGTCAACCGCGTTGAGCAGGACCGCCGTGTCGAAACCGAGTTCCCGTCCCGTCCGGGCGCCCGCGGCGTCCCAGCGGTGCGCGACCCGGCGGGCGGCCGCGGCGACCGGTCGGCGGGCCAGCGGTCCGTCGCGGTCGGCGACGTGGTCCCGCACCTTGGCCGAGGCCAGCACCAGGGAGACGACGGCGGCCAGCCGGGCGCCCTCGCCGCGCGCGACGGGCGCGGTGCGCATCGCGCGCAGCGGGCAGGGGCCGGCGGTGCGCCGTGCGTCGGCGGCACGTCCGGACTGAGCCTCCGTCAGGACCGAGACGAGGAGGCCGTCGTAGTTGGTCGCGACCCGGGCGAACTGGCCGTGGTCGGCGCGCAGGGCGAGGCAGAGCCCGCACAGGTGTGCCGTCCACTCCGCCCGGAGCCCCTCCGCAAGCCGGTGCGAACAGGGTCTGACGATTCCGAACATGCGCTCCCCCGTGACTGGATCCCTACACGTCGGGCATCGTAACCGTGGAGTCGTTCACCCGTACGCGCGCCGACTCGCCCGTCCGGTGTGAATTTCATATTTGGGGTACAAGAAGCCTGTTGCGCAGCAGGAAACCTGACGAATCACCATATCTTCTGCACCAGTACCGTCACGAAACGCTCGCTCGGCGGGTATCCGCTTGGCGTGCGGTCCGCATCATGGACGACCATAGGAGTGCGGAACCACACGTGACCACGTTGAAAGGAGGCGTCCATGGGATCGGTGCGCAAGGCGAGTGCCTGGCTGGGACTCGTCGAGGACAACGACGAGCGCTACTACGACGACGAGTACGCCGAGACCGCCGACGACGGCGACGCCTGGGTGACCGACCCCCGGGTGCGGGTCGCCTCCGAGAGCGCGCGGGAGGAGGGCCGCCGGATCGCCACGGTGTCCCCGGACGGCTTCCGCGACGCCCGGACGATCGGCGAGCTGTTCCGGGACGGCGTCCCGGTCGTCATGAACCTCACCGCCATGGAGGCGGACGACGCCAAGCGCGTCGTGGACTTCGCGGCCGGCCTCACCTTCGGTCTGCGCGGCTCCATCGAGCGGGTGGCCACCCGGGTCTTCCTGCTGACGCCCGCGGACACGCGGATCGTCACCGGCGACCACGGGGGCCGCGCCCGGGACGGCTTCTTCAACCAGAGCTGAGGGCGGGGCCGCTCACCGGAAGGCGTCGAGGCCGGTGAGCGCCTTGCCCAGCACCAGCTGGTGCATTTCGACGGTGCCCTCGTAGGTGAGCACCGACTCCAGGTTGGTGGCGTGCCGCATGACGGGGTACTCCAGCGAGATCCCGTTGGCGCCCAGGACCGTCCGGGCGGTGCGGCAGATCTCGATCGCCTCCCGCACGTTGTTCAGCTTGCCGAAGCTGACCTGTTCGGGGCGCAGCCGCCCGGCGTCCATCCGCGCCCCCAGGTGGTGCGCGAGCAGGATGCCCTTGTGCAGCTCCACCGCCATGTCGGCGAGCTTGGCCTGGGTCAGCTGGAAGCCGCCGATGGGCCGCCCGAACTGCTCCCGCGTCCGCGCGTAGTCGAGCGCCGCCTCGAAGGACGCGCGCGCCGCGCCCATGGCGCCCCAGACGATCCCGTACCGGGCGTGCGACAGGCAGCCGAGCGGGCCCCTCAGCCCCGTCACGCCGGGCAGGACCGCGTCGGCGGGCAGCCGCACGTCGTCCATCACGAGCTCGCTGGTGACGCTGGCCCTCAGGGACCACTTGTGCCGGATCTCCGGCGCGGAGAAGCCGGGGGTGTCGGTCGGCACGGCGAAGCCCCGCATCCCCTCGTCGGTCTGCGCCCAGACGACGGCGACCCCGGCGACCGAGCCGTTGGTGATCCACATCTTGCGCCCGTTGAGGACCCAGTCCGCGCCGTCCCGCCTGGCGTACGTCCGCAGGGCGGCCGGGTCCGAGCCGTGGTCCGGCTCGGTCAGGCCGAAGCAGCCGATCGTCTCGCCCGCCGCCATGGGCGGCAGCCAGCGCCGCCTCTGCTCCTCGGAGCCGTACTTCCAGATCGCGTACATGGCCAGGGAGCCCTGCACGGAGACGAGGGAGCGGACGCCGGAGTCCGCGGCCTCCAGCTCCAGGCAGGCCAGCCCGTACTGGACGGCGCTCGCGCCGGCGCAGCCGTACCCCTCCAGGGACATGCCGAGCACGCCGATCGAGCCGAGTTCGCGGGCGAGTTCGCGGATGACGGGCAGCTCGCCCCTCTCGTACCACTCGGCGATGTGCGGCAGCACCCGGTCGGCGGCCCAGGCGCGCACCGTGTCGCGGACGGCGAGGTCCTCCGGGCCGAGCAGGTCGTCGACGCCGAGCGGGTCGCCCGGGTCGAACGGCGGGAGCTTCGAGGGTGCGGGCATGCGGGCCTCCGGCAACTGGCTCACCAGGGAAACGGCGGGAACGACGGGAAGGGGACGGTCCTCGACAGCCGGACCGGGCGCCGACGTTACGGCTCAGTGCGCCGCACGTCCAGAGCCGGCCGGCTCCACCGGGGCGCGCCGGGCGGGCACCCGCGGCGCGTCGTCGGTCGCGCGGGCCGGCGGCGCGGCGCGGTCCCCGGGGTCGGCGTCGTCGGCCTGCGTCTCCATCACGCGCGGCAGGCGCAGCGCCATGGCCGCCCCGGCGAGCAGCAGCCCGGCGCTGACCAGCAACGTGGTGTGCAGCCCGTGCACGAAGGCGTGGCGCGCGGCGGTGTGCAGCGCCTCCCCGGCCGCGCCGCCGAGCCGGGCCGCGACCTGGTACGCCTCGCCCAGCGAGTTGGCCGCGGCGGCGCCCGCGGCGGCGGGGACGCCGGGAACGCCGGTGAGGCCGGGTGCGTACGCGGCGTTCATGACGCTGCCGAGCAGGGCGATGCCCATGCCCGCGCCGAGCTGGTAGGAGGTCTCGCCGATGGCCGCCGCGCCGCCCGCGCTGCGGGCGGGCGCCTCGCTGAGCATCGACTCGTACGCCGCGAACAGCGTGGTCTGCAGGCCGAAGCCGAGCAGGACGAAGCCGGCGGTCAGCAGGAGCGGCCGGTCGTACTGGCCCATGAGGAGCAGCAGCAGCACGGACCCCGCGGTCAGCACGAAACCGCCGCCGACCATCCGGCGCGGCCCGAGGCGGGCGAGCGTGTACGAGCCGGTGGCGCCGGCGGCCATCGCCGCGAACGTCAGCGGCAGCAGCCGCAGCCCGGTCTCCAGGGGGCTCAGGCCCAGGATCAGCTGGAGGTACTGGACGGCGATCAGCTCCAGGCCGACCAGCGCCAGCATGGCGAGGACGATGCAGCCGACGGACGTGGTGAACGCGGCCCGCGAGAACAGCCGCATGTCGATGAGCGGATGGGCGCGGCGGCGCTGGCGCCGGACGAAGAGGACGAGCAGCACGGCGCCGAGGAGGAGGGGGCCGAGCGTGGCGGGGCCCAGCAGCGGGTCGCCCGCGCCGGCCCGCTTGACGCCCAGGACCGCGGCGAGGACGCCGGCGGCGGCCGTCAGCGCGCCGAGGACGTCCCAGGGGCCGTCACCGCTCCCCCGCGACTCGGGCAGGAGCCAGCGCCCGGCGGGGAGGATCAGCGCCATCAGGGGGAGGTTGATCAGGAAGACCGACCCCCACCAGAAGTGCTCGACCAGGAACCCGCCGAGCACGGGACCGGTGGCGGCGCCGACCGCGGCGACGGCCGTCCATATGCCGATGGCCGTGGCCCGTTCGCGCCGGTCGGGGAAGACCGCGCGGAGGAGGGAGAGGGTGGCCGGCATGATCATCGCGCCGCCGACGCCGAGCAGGACGCGCGCGGCGATGAGCACGGCCGGCGTGTCGGCCAGCGCCGCGACGGCGGACGCCACGCCGAAGAGGGCGTACCCGCCGAGCAGGACGCGCCGCCGCCCGACCCGGTCGCCCAGCGTGCCGAAGAGGATCAGCAGCGAGGCGCAGACGAGCGGGTAGGCGTCGACGATCCAGAGCAGGGCCGTGGAGCCGGGCCGGAGGTCCTCGGTGACCGCGGGGACGGCGACGTGGAGGACGGTCGCGTCCAGCGCGACCAGCAGCAGGCTCACACAGAGGACGAACAGGACGACCCAGCGGTTGGCGCCGCCGCCGGCGGCACGCAGACGCGCTCCGACAGTGGTCGTTCCCGACATGTAGGTACCTCCCGCGTGGAACTCCCGCGCTCGGCGGGCGCCGGCCGGGGAAGGGGACGTTCCGCGGGGCGACCCGGCATCCGGGATCCCCGACCGAGTGCGTCCGGCCCTCCGGGGACGGGCGAGCGAGACGTCAGCCTACGGGACGCGGGGCGGCCGGCGCGTGGCCCACCTCTCACCGGGACACGCCCGGGCGTGTGGCGTGCGCCACGCGGGCGCCGGCCGCGACGCGCCGACGGCGGCCCGAACGGCCCGCGAATTGCGCCCGGGGCCGGGGAGAGCGAATTTTCCCGAGCACGTAAACACACTTACGGAGGAAGCCCTACCGGCATTAGGGCGAACCACTCCGCCGTTTTATGGATAAGAGTCGGATAAACAACCGCCGAGACCCACTCCACATCACATCGTCATCACAAAGAGACCCGATCGGCCTGACCCGACGCTCACTCCCTGTAACGTCGATTGGGTGCGTACCGACATCTTTGCCCGACTGGACCGGGAGCCGGAACCGCCGAAGATGGAGATCCCGCGGATGAGCCGCACGCGTCTTGCCCTCTTCGGCGGGACGTCCGTGTTCTACCTGGCCATCGTCGTGGCCGTGCTCGCGTCGACGTGGCTGGTGCTCGTCGACTGGAAGGTCATGCTGTTCCGGCCCTACCAGCAGTGGCCCGAGCTGCACGCGCCGCTCGACTACTTCGTGGTGCTCGGGCAGCGCGGCCCCACCGCGGTGATGGTGGCGGCCTGGCTCGGCTGGCGGTCGTGGCGGCAGCACACCCTGCGCCCGCTGCTCGTGCTGGGCACGGCGCTGCTGTTGCTGAACGTCACGGTGGGTGCCGTGAAGATCGGGCTGGGCCGGCTCGGCCCGCACTACGCGACCCGGATCGGCTCGGCCGAGTTGTTCGCGGGCGGGGATATATTCCCTTCCGGGCACACCGCCAACGCCGTGGTGACCTGGGGCATCCTCTCCTACCTGGCCACCACGCCGCGGGCGCGCCGCCATCTGTCGGCCCTCTCCGCCGTCGTGGCCCTGGGCGTCGGTCTCACCACGGTCTACCTCGGTACGCACTGGCTCAGCGACGTGCTGCTGGGATGGGCCGCCGGCCTGCTGATCCTGCTGGGCCTGCCGTGGTGCGAGCCGCTGCTCGCACGCGCGGAGGCGTTCCTCCTCGCCGCGCGGGACCGGGCGCGCGACCGGCTGCGGGAGCGCCGCCGCGCGCTCGTCCCGGCGCTGCCCGTGGTGCCGGTGGCGGCCGTCGGACCGCTGCCGGACGCGCGGCCGCGTCGGCGGGCCGCCGGGGGCCGGGAGGAGCCGGTGCGCGAACCGGCGGCGGGTACCGGCGCGGTCGGCGCCGGGGCACACGCCGCGGGCATCCGCACGACGCTGTCGCAGCCCCGTACGCACGCGGTGCTGCGCTCCGAGCGGATGCCGGTCACACCGGCGGGCAGCCGCAGGCCGCCGCGCTCCCGCCCGGCGACGGGCGGCTGAGCCGCCGGCGGCGATCCGTGGTGCGGAGGAGCGGGCCCCGGCGGATGCCGGGGCCCGTTCCGTGCCGCCGCGCGGGACGGGGTTCAGCCGGTCCAGCAGCGGGTGACGGTGTGGTCGCGTACCTCGAAGTTGATCCGGCCCTCCAGGTACTCCAGCGTGACGACGGCTCCGGGCGGCAGCGTCCGTACGGTGGTCCAGCCCCGGGAGCGGGCCCGGCGTTCGGCCTCCCGGTGGTCGAGGCCGACGTACGCGGCGGGCTCGTCGGGGCGTGCGGGGGGCGTCTCGGGTATGGGTGCCATGGCCCCACCGTAGGCGCCTCCCCGGGGGGATCGCCATCCGCCCGTGTGCGGCCTGTCACATGTATGTCACAAGAACCCGTTCCCCGGCTATCGGGCCGTTTTCCGCGCACAAGGCACCGGCGGAGGGAGTTCCGCGATAATTCCCCGGCTCGGACCGCGCGCCCGGGCCGGCTTCGGAAATTCTCCCGGGCGGCTTCACGGAACACGGCCGGGCACTTCTGCTCCACGATTCCTCCACATGATTCCCGCATTGCCGGCAGGTGTGGGACGGCCGGTTCCGGGAAGCGCCACCGGAAGCGAAGGGGCGGGGACGGGGCGGCGGGGGCCGGCCGCCCCGTCCGGCCCCGTTGCGCGGTGCCCCCGGCGCCTGCCCGGCGGGTCGGCGGCCGCCCCGCGGGCTTCCCCTCCCCCGCCGGGCCGCCGCCGTACCGCCGGCGGTCCGGGGGCGGGTGGTCCCGCGGGGACGGCGCCGGGCCGGCTCGGCGGGTCCGGCGCGGGGACGGCGGTCGCGCCGCGCCCCGCGGGGAGGAACCGCCGGCCGTCGCGGAGGGGTGCGGGCCGCCACGGCCGCGGTCGGGGTGCGCGCGGCAGGGCTACGGGGCCGGGGCGACCCGGACGCAGAGCTCGTTGTCGGCGCCGTAGCAGGGCGTCGCGCGGAACCCGTCGCCCTCGTACCCCGGGTAGACGAAGACGTCCCGGCGGTCCCACACGTCGTCGAGGACGCGGGCGACCCGCACCGGTCCGGCGCCGGCGGAGGGCCGCAGCCACAACTGCCACGTCCGCGGGCGGTCCGGCCGCGGCTGCGCGAGCGGGCCGTAGGGCACCGTGAAGGCGAAGGCGCCGGCCTCGCCGTCCACCGGCACCTCCCGCACCTCGCCGCCCCACCGCGCCTCGGCGACCGCGCCGGCCTCCAGTACGGCGCCGTACAGCCGGCCCTCGACCGTGCAGCAGTCCTCCCCGAAGGTCAGGTCGCCGGCCTCGGCGTGCCGGGCGCGCAGCCAGCTGCGCACGGCGAGCCGCCCGTCCGCCGTGGGGTACGGGACGCGCGCGGCGACCGGCCCGGACGGTTCGGGGACGCGGTCGACGAGTGCGCGTACGTCGCGGACGCCCGGTTCCACCGGGCGGCCCCCGACGGACACGTCCCAGTGCCCCTCCGCCAGCTCGACCGTACTGGGCAGGACGGCGCGCGACCGGTCCCCGCCGGCCGGGGTGAGCGGCAGCCGCGTCTCCTCGACCGGGTCGGCGCCGCGGCGGCGGAGCACCAGGACCGGCTCTCCCCCCGCTCCCCCGCCCCGTTCGGACGGGTCGGCCCCCCGCACGTCGTGGCCCGCTATGTCGAAGGTGATGCCGCCCGCCGAGTCCGCGACGCAGTCGGCGCGCGGGCCGCCCCGCCCGGAGGCGCCCGTGGTGCCGGTCATGTGCGCTTCCCCTTCCGGAGGACGTCGGCGGCCTTGTAGCGGGCGGAGTACGCGGCGTCGAGGACGGCGCCGCGCACCCGGTGGAGCGCGTCGCGGCCGCGGCCGCGGGAGGCGGCGCCGGGCCCGCGGGCGACCAGTTCCGCGAACAGCGCTTCGTGCCGCTCCGCGATCCGCACGGGGTCGAAGCGGCGGGACGCGGCGAGCGCCGCCCGCCCGGCGCGGCGCCGCGCCTCGTCGTCCTGGATGAGGCCGAGCAGCGCCTCGGCGACGGCGTCCGCGTCGCCGACCGGGACCAGCCGCCCGTCGACGCCGTCCTCGATGATCTCGCGGGGGCCGTGCGGGCAGTCGGTGGAGACGACCGGCAGCCCGCAGCGCATCGCCTCGACGATGGTCATGCCGAAGGACTCCAGGCGGGAGGTGACGGCGGCGACGGACCCCTTGACCCACTCCGCTTCGAGGGGGTTGGCGGGGCCCATCAGGTAGACGTGGTTGTGCAGTCCGCGCTGCCCGATCAGGGTGCGCAGGGCGTTCTTCTCGTTGCCGGTGGCGTCGCCCGAGCCGTAGATCCGCAGCCGCCAGTCGGGGCGGGCGGCGACGACCTTCGCGAAGGCCTCGACCAGCAGGTCGTACCGCTTGACCTTGGTGAGCCGGCCGGCCGCGACGACCCATTTGGCGGTGGAGTCGGCCGGTTCGACGCCCGGTGCGGGAACGCTGTTGGGGACGGCGTCGACGCGGACTCCGGGCAGCTTGAGCCTGGTGCGGTAGGAGCGGGCGTCGGCCTCGGTGACGGTGGTGACGGCGTCGAGCAGCGGGTAGCGGAACCCGATCTCGCGGCGCAGCCGGTAGCCGTGGCTGTCCAGGGTGAGGTGCTCCTGCCCGACGCGGACCGGGCCGCGGCGGGTCTGCCGGGCGATGTGCACGTTCAGCCCGGGGCGGGTGCCGACGACGACGTCCGCCTCCACCGTCCTCAGGTGCGCGGCGATCCTCGTGTCGGTGAGGCGGCTGTACTGCTTCCAGCGGCCGTCGCCGCGCGGGAAGACCTCGGCGGGCCGCCGGTGGTCGGGGTGGTCGCCGTCGTACCCGGGGCTGTGCCTGCGCAGGTCGACGAGGTGCCTCAGGGTCACCCCGGCGGGGGCGCCGAGGGTCGGCTCGTCGCGGTGGCGGAAGACGGAGACGATCTCCACCTCGTGGCGGGCGGCGAGCGCCTCGGCGAGGTTGAAGGTCGTGCGGATGGTGCCGCCGATCCCGTACGCGTTGTGGAGCAGGAAGGAGATGTGCATCGCGCAGCCGGGTCCCCCAGGTCGATAGGTCGTCAGAGGTGGACTGTACTCGGCCCCCGGGGGCGGCGGCCGGACCGGGGACGGCGGCGGGACCCCCGTCCGCGCCGCCCCGCCGGCGGGTGGCGGCCCGGCGGGCCCGGCCGGGGCGCCGGAGGCCGGGTGCGGGTGTGCGGAACGCGCGGGCGGGCGGGGCGGCGGGTGCCTCCTCCCCGGGGCCGCCCGGGTCGCGGGCGGCCCCGGGGGCGGCGGGGACGGTGGAGCGGCCGGGTCGCGGGCGCCGCCGGCCGGTGTCCGGCCGGACGCGGGGCTGCGGGCGGTGTCCGGGGCAGGAGGTCAGCAGCCCGCAACGGCCTTGTCGCCGCCGAGTTCCACCAGTGCGCACAGGGTGGCGCGGGAGACCTTCCAGGTGCCCTGCCGGAGGACGGCGGCGCCCTTGGAGCCGGACAGGGCCGGGCGGCCGCCGACGAGCAGGTCGTACGTGACGTCCGCCCGGGTGGCCGAGGCGAAGGAGACGGCCTTCACCCGGGCGGAGGCCTTCGAGGCGTTCGGATCCTCGCCGAACGCCTCGAGGACGGGGCGCAGCCGCTCGCCGTCCTCCAGCAGCCGGACCCTCTCGTCGGTGGGGGTCCCGGGGTCGAAGAACTCCGCCCAGTTCTCGCGGACCTCCTCCTCGGCGTCCTCCGGGTCGGCCGGCGCGCTGCCGGTGGCGGTGGGCGAACCCGTCGCCGTGGGCGAGGCCGTGGGGGGTCCCGGTGGGGCTCGCCGCCCCGGTGGTCGTCCGGAGGTCGGGCGACTGCGGGCCGTCACTGGCGTCCTCGCCCCCGCCGCACGCCGCGATCGGCGGTACGAGGGCGAGGACGGCGGCCACCGCCAGCGCCGCGGTGCGCGTGCGGGACCTGCGGGGGGTCACGTGGACCATCGGGTCACCACCGGGGTAGGGGCCGTGAGGGGGGAAGGGCGTTCACGGGCATGGTGCAGGGAACCACCACGCGCCGCCAGCGGAGTGGTGCGAAGGGGTGCCGGCGCCGCGGCCGTCGCGGCGGGGCGCTCCCACCCCCTCCTGCCGAGGACCTCCTGCCGAGGCCCCCTGCTGCGGCCCCCCGGCCGCGGGCGCCCGGCCGGTACGGCGGAGCCGTGCCGCGGGACCCGCCCGGTCGGCGGACCCGCGACGCCGGTCCGTCCGGCGGTGCACCGGGCGGGGCCCGGCGGCCGATTCGGTCGCCGCACGCGCGTGACCCCGGCCGGGAGTCGTCCGTTGAACTCTTCACGAAGTGTGCCGGGGGCGCCCCCGGCACCGCACGCACCAACGAGTCCGAGGAGCCACCCGTGCCGCGCATGCTCGACGTCAGCGAGGACGTACGCGCCGAGATCGGTGACGACGAAGCCGACCGGCTGCTGGCCGGGGAGAACGCCCCGGGCAGCTACGACTGCACCTCCTGCCGCACCCCGGGCGACCCCGGGCAGGAGCGCACCAGCACGGTGCTGTTCGTCGGCGACGAGACCGCCGTCCTCGCCTTCGCCCACGCCACCTGCATCCCCTCCCAGGTCGTCAGGGTCCCGGAGGAGCAGTTGCAGGGGGCCGTCCGGTCCATCACCGGTCATGAGCCGCAGGGACCCGGGCCCGTGCGGGTGCAGGTGCCGCCGGACATCCGGCAGGCCGTCCTGGGCGTGACGAGCGGCCTGGTCCTGATCGACGGGGAGCTGCACCCGGCACTCGTCGTCGAGCCGACCGCGCCGATCACCCGGCCCGGCTCGTACGGCACCGAGGACGAGTTCCTGCCGCTCCTCGCCGAGCAGGGCTTCCTCCCGGTGCCCGGCCTGGACCGGAAGCCGCCGGTGCTCGCCGGGTGGTCCGTGCTGCTCGCCGCGGGGCAGCTCCACGCGATCCTCCAGCCGGGTGAGGGCGGCCGGCAGGCCGCCTGGTGGCAGGCGCACCAGCCGCTCCAGGTCACCGAGGGCTGGCGGACCGCGGCGAACAGGTCGCACACGGTGCTGGTCTTCGCCGCGCCCGTCGGCTCCATCGGCCAGCAGCCGCGCGAGGACCTGCTGCGCGACGCCCTGGAGAAGGCCGCCGCGAACGGCGGCCTGGTCGCCGCCGCCATGCCGCTGGCCGGCACGTCCTGATGACCTCCCCGCTCCCCGCACGGTGGAGGGCGATTTCCCGGGACGGACCGCATCCCGCGGGCGGCGGGGTCGTTGGCACCTACGTGCAGCACTCATACGAGCCGTCCCGCCAGTCGTACCGGTACGTCCCCGCCATGCGCCCGGCGGAGGACGGACTGTCCTACTCGGCCACGCCGATCTACGACGCGCTGTACTCCGAGTACCGCCGGTCGTTCCGGGCGCTGCCCGGCGACCGCAGCGGCGAGGAGGACCTCGGGTTCCGGGCCTTCGGGGAGCTGCCGCCCGTCCGCCACCCCGGCGGCGGGCAGGGCGCCGCCGGCCACACCACCGGCACGCACGGCCACGGGCAGGGGTGGCAGGCGCAGCAGTACGGCGGTTACGCGGCGGCCCGGCCGTACGGCGGGCCGGCGCAGGTGGCGCTGCCGCCGGCACCCCGCCGCGGCGTGTGAGCGGCGGCGGGGCCGGGGCGCGATCGGCCCCCGGCCCCGCCGCCGCCCGCGGTACGGCTACTTCTTGCGGCCGCGCTTCTCGCGGACCCGAACGGAGATGTGGATCGGGGTGCCGTCGAACCCGAACTCCTCGCGCAGGCGCCGCTCCACGAACCGGCGGTAGCCGTGCTCCAGGAAGCCGGACGCGAACAGCACGAACCGGGGCGGCTTGGTGCCGGCCTGCGTGCCGAACAGGATGCGGGGCTGCTTGCCACCGCGGATCGGGTGCGGATGGGCGGCGACGAGTTCGCCGAGGAAGGCGTTGAGGCGGCCGGTCGGGACGCGGGTCTCCCAGCCGGCGAGCGCGGTCTCGATCGCCGGGACGAGCCTGTCCATGTGGCGGCCGGTGCGGGCGGAGACGTTCACCCGGGGTGCCCACGAGACCTGCTGCATCTCGGTCTCGATCTCGCGCTCCAGGTAGTAGCGGCGCTCCTCGTCGAGCTCGTCCCACTTGTTGTAGGCGATGACCAGTGCCCGGCCCGCCTCGACGGCCATCGTGATGATCCGCTGGTCCTGGACGGAGATGGACTCGGTCGTGTCGATCAGGACGACCGCCACCTCGGCCTTCTCGACGGCGGCGGCGGTGCGCAGGGAGGCGTAGTAGTCCGCGCCCTCCTGGAGGTGGACCTTCTTGCGGATGCCGGCGGTGTCGACGAACTTCCAGGTCTTGCCGCCCAGTTCGACGAGCTCGTCGACCGGGTCGCGGGTGGTGCCGGCGAGCTCGTTGACGACGACCCGCTCCTCGCCCGCGACCTTGTTCAGGAGGGACGACTTGCCGACGTTCGGGCGGCCGATGAGGGCGATGCGGCGGGGGCCGCCGACGGCGGCGCCGAAGGTCTGCTCGGGCGCTTCGGGGAGGGCCTTGAGCACCTCGTCGAGGAGGTCGCCGGTGCCGCGGCCGTGCAGCGCGGAGACCGGGAAGGGCTCGCCGAGGCCCAGGGACCACAGCATCGCGGCGTCGGCCTCGCCGGACGGACCGTCGACCTTGTTCGCGGCGAGGACGACGGGCTTGCCGGCGCGGCGCAGCAGCTTGACGACGGCCTCGTCGGTGTCGGTGGCGCCCACGGTCGCGTCGACCACGAAGACGACCGCGTCGGCCGCGTCGATCGCGAACTCGGCCTGCGCGGCGACGGACGCGTCGATGCCGAACACGTCCTGTTCCCAGCCGCCCGTGTCGACGACCTTGAAACGGCGGCCGGCCCACTCCGCCTCGTAGGTGACGCGGTCGCGGGTGACTCCGGGGCGGTCCTCGACGACGGCCTCGCGGCGGCCGATGATCCGGTTCACCAGGGTCGACTTGCCGACGTTCGGGCGGCCGACGACGGCGAGGACGGGCAGCGGGCCGTGCCCGGCCTCCTCGATCGCGCCCTCGACCTCGTCGACGTCGAAGCCCTCTTCGGCGGCGAGCTCCATGAACTCCGCGTACTCGGCGTCGCCAAGTGCCCCGTGGTCGTGCTGGTCGTTCATGAAGTCCGTTCCTCGTGCGTTCGTGGTGGTCGGTGGGGGCCCGGCCGGGGCCGGGGCCACTACTCGAGTGTCGCTCAGCGCCCGGTGAGGCGCCTGGCGTTCTCCAGGTGGGCGGTGAGCCGCTTCCGGATGCGTACGGTGGCGTCGTCCAGGGCCCCGCGCGTGCGGCGCCCGCTGCCGTCGCCCGCGTCGAAGGCGTCGCCGAAGACGACGTCGACGCGGCTGCGCAGCGGCGGCAGCGCCTTCGTCAGCCGTCCGCGGCGTTCGCCGCCGCCCAGGACGGCGACCGGGACGATCGGCGCGCCGGACCGCAGGGCGAAGTAGGCGAGACCGGCGCGGAGCGACGCGAAGTCGCCGTCGCCGCGGGTGCCCTCGGGGAAGATCCCGAGGACGCCGCCGGAGGCGAGGACGTCCAGGGCGCCGGTGATCGCGGTGCGGTCGGCGGTGGCGCGGTCGACCCCGAGCTGCCCGGTCGCCGTCATGAAACGCCCGAGCGGCCCGACGAACGCCTCCTTCTTGACCAGGAAGTGGACCGGCCGGGGGGACGTACCGATGATCATGGGGCCGTCGAGGTTGTGGGTGTGGTTGGCGGCGAGGATGACGGGGCCGGAGGCCGGTACGCGCCAGGCGCCCAGCACGCGCGGCCGCCACAAGCCGTACATCAGGCCGATGCCGATGCCCCGCCCGACGGCGGCGCCCTTCGCCGAGGGGGTCACCGGGCGGCTTCCCTCCGCTCCTCCACGAGGGCGATCACGTGCTCGACGACCTGCTGGAGCGTCAACTCGGTGGTGTCCACCTCGACGGCGTCGTCGGCCTTGGCGAGGGGGGAGGTCTTCCGGGTGGAGTCGGCGGCGTCCCGCCTGACCAGGGCCTCCCTGGTGGCGGAGACGTCGGCGCCCTCCAGCTCGGCGGCGCGGCGGGCGGCGCGGGCCTCCGGGGAGGCGGTGAGGAAGACCTTGAGGTCGGCGTCGGGCAGGACGGTGGTGCCGATGTCGCGGCCCTCGACGACGATGCCGAGGGGGGCGGAGGCCGCGATGGAGCGCTGGAGCCCGGTGATCCGGGTGCGCACCTCGGGGACGGCGCTGACGGCGCTGACCTTGGAGGTGACCTCCTGCGTGCGGATCGGGCCGGAGGCATCCACGCCGTCGACGGTGATCGTCGGCTGGGACGGGTCGGTGCCGGAGACGATCAGGGGCTTGTCGGCGGCGCCGGCCACGGCGGCGGCGTCGTCCACGTCGACCCCGTTGGTGATCATCCACCAGGTGATCGCCCGGTACTGGGCGCCGGTGTCCAGGTAGCCGAGACCGAGCCGGGCGGCGACGGCCCTGGAGGTGCTCGACTTGCCCGTACCGGAGGGGCCGTCGATGGCGACGATCACGGGATCCACGGTGTGGGACACCTTCCTGCCTGCGTGGGAGAGGGGCCGGCCGGCTGCCGAGGGCCCGCCACAAGGTTACCGACTGTCCCCGCCTCCCCTCGCACCCGTTCGGTCCGCCCCCGGCCGCGGGGCCGGCCCTACTGGCGCAGGGCCCAGCCGCGCTCCCGGAGGGAGGCCGCCAGGAGCGGCGCGGCGGACGGGGCGACCATCAGCTGCACCACCCCCGACTGCTGGCCGGTCGCGTGCTCGATGCGGACGTCCTCGACGTTGACGCCGGCCCGGCCGGCGTCCGCGAAGATCCGCGCCAGCTCGCCGGGCCGGTCGCTGATGAGGACGGCGACCGTCTCGTACGCGGCCGGGGCCGTGCCGTGCTTGCCCGGGACGCGGGCGCGGCCGGTGTTGCCGCGGCGCAGGACGTCCTCGACGCCGGCCGCGCCCCCGCGGCGCTCGTCGTCGTCGGCCGACTGCAGGGCGCGCAGCGCGCGGACCGTCCCGTCGAGGTCGGCGGCGAGCGCGGCGAGGACGTCGGCGACGGGCCCCGGGTTGGCGGAGAGGACGTCGACCCACATGCGGGGGTCGGAGGCCGCGATGCGCGTGACGTCGCGGATGCCCTGCCCGCAGAGGCGTACGGCGGTCTCCTCGGCCTCCTCCAGCCGCGCGGCGACCATCGACGACACCAGCTGCGGGGTGTGCGACACGAGGGCGACGGCCCGGTCGTGGGCGTCGGCGTCCATGACGACCGGGACGGCCCGGCACAGGGCCACCAGTTCCAGGGCGAGGTTCAGCACCTCCGTGCGGGTCTCGGGGGTGGGCGTGAGGACCCAGGGGCGGCCCTCGAAGAGGTCCCCGCTGCCGGCGAGCGGGCCGGAGCGCTCCGCGCCGGCCATGGGGTGCGTGCCGATGTACGCGGACAGGTCGGCGCCCAGGGCCTCCAGCTCCCGCCGCGGGCCGCCCTTGACGCTCGCCACGTCCAGGTAGCCGCGCGCGGTGCCGGCGCGCATGGCGTCGGCGAGGGCCGCGGCGGTGCGGGCGGGGGGCACGGCGGCCACGCACAGGTCGACGGGGCCGTCCGGCGGGGCGTCCGTGCCGGCGCCGCGGGCGGCGGCGGTGCGAGCCCTGGCGGGGTCGTGGTCGGCGAGGTGGACGGTGACGCCCCGGTCGGTGAGGGCGAGGGCGACGGACGTGCCGATCAGCCCGGTTCCGATGACGACGGCGGTTCTCACTGGGAGGTGTCCTTGCGGCGGGCGGCGGTGGGACCTGTTGCGCGTTCAGCCTAGTCAACGCCGGGCGGGCGCGGGGGCGGTCCCGCGACCGGGCGGGACGGCGGGCGCGCTCCCGCGCCCGTGCCGGGCGGGCCGCCGCTCACGTCCCGCCGGGGCCGGGCGGGGCCGCTAGGGTCGGGACCATGTCTGGGAACGCCCTCACGCCGGAAGCCCTCGTACGCGACCACACGGTCTACTCCTGCGTCATGGGGTCCCGGGCGTTCGGGTTGGCCGTGGACGGCAGCGACACCGATCGCCGCGGGGTGTTCCTCGCCCCGACGCCGTCGCAGTGGCGGTTCGCCAAACCGCCCGCGCACGTGGAGGGGCCGGCCCCCGAGCAGTTCAGCTGGGAGCTGGAGCGCTTCTGCGAGCTGGCGCTGCGCGGCAACCCGAACATCCTGGAGTGCCTGCACTCTCCGCTCGTCGAGCACGCCGACGACACGGGCCGCGAACTGCTCGCGCTGCGCGGCGCGTTCCTGTCCCGGCAGGTGCACGGGACGTTCACCCGGTACGCCCTGTCGCAGCGCCGCAGGCTGGAGGCGGACGTGCGGCGGCACGGGGCGCCCCGTTGGAAGCACGTCATGCACCTGCTGCGGCTGCTCGCGTCCTGCCGCGACCTGCTGCGCACCGGCGAGCTCGTGGTGGACGCGGGGGCCGCCCGGGAGCGGCTGCTCGCGGTGAGGCGCGGCGAGGTCGCGTGGGCCGGGGCCGAGGCGTGGATGGTCCGCCTGGCGGACGAGGCCGACGCGGCGCTCCCCTCCCCCCCGCTGCCGGCGGAGCCGGACCGGGGCCGGGTGGAGGACTTCCTGTTCCGGACCCGGCTGCGCTCAGCCCTGGAGGCGCTGTCCCGGCCGGGCGCGTACGACGAGGTCGTGCAGGGCGTCGTACGCCCCCGTGGCGGTCTCCGGTAGCGGGGAGGCCGCACGGGCGTCGTCGAGCGCCCGGTGCAGCGCCTCCACGTCGGCGCGCAGCCGCTCCCGGTCGGTGCCGGCCGCCGGGCCGTGCTCGGCCTCCGCCTTGGCGGTGATCAGCTCGCCCAGGTAGGCGGGGGCCTCCCCCACCGTGCCGCACAGGGTGGGCAGGTGTGCCACGACCTCGCCCGAACGCATCAGGTGGATGCCGGTCAGCAGGGCGCGGAAGGTGTAGAGCAGTGACTTCAGCTCGCCGTTCTTCTCGAACAGCCGCCACTGGGTGCAGGCGAAGCCCCGGTAGTGGTGGGCGTGGCGGGTGGTGAGCACGCCGGGCGCGAGGGCGGTCAGCTCGGCGTGCAGGTCGCTCGTGCGGACGACGAGCGGGGACAGCAGCTGCTCCAGGACGTAGCCGTTGCGCCGCAGCATCAGCCGGACGAACTTCCGCAGGTCGTGCGTGACCAGGTCCACCTCCACGCCGTCCCGCAGCCATGTGCGGCCGCGGGTCTCCTCCGCCTCGCGCAGCCCGATCAGCGCGTCGAGCGGCAGCAGGTGCGCTCCGCGCAGGTCCACGTCCGAGTCGCGGGACGGGAAGCCGTACAGGTGCGCGCCGGAGACGGTGGCGAACGGCAGGGGGTCGGGCTGTTCGGCGACGACGGCGGAGAGGTCCAGGTGTTCGATCACCGGTCAAGCATCCCAGAGCATGCCCAGCGCGAGGAGGTCGTCGCGGTACTCGACGCGCTCCGCCCACTCCCGCGGCCAGGCGGACGCGCCGAGGTGGGCGCCGGCGAAGGCGCCCGCGAGGCAGGCGATGGAGTCGGAGTCGCCGCTGGTGCAGGCGGCTCTGCGCAGGGCGGTGAGCGGCTCCCCGGGGAACATGAGGAAGCACAGCAGCGCGGTGCCGAGCGCCTCCTCGGCGATCCAGCCCTCGCCGGTGAGCAGGCACGGGTCGGCCTCGGGGTCGGCCTCGGGCAGGGCCGCGTCGACGCGCTCCAGGACGGCGAGGCACTCGTCCCAGCCGCGTTCGGCGAAGTGCGCCGGCGAGGGGTCCTGGGAGCGGGTCCACAGGTCGCCGAGCCACGCCCCGGGGTAGCGGGAGCGGTTGCCGTAGGCGTACGAGCGCAGCAGCCCGACCAGTTCGGGCGGTTCGGCGCCGCGCGCCAGCAGGTGCACCGCGTGGGCGGTCAGGTCGGAGGCTGCGAGCGCCGTGGGGTGCCCGTGGGTCAGGGCGGCCTGCAACTGGGCGGCGCCGGCGCGCCGTTCCCCGTCGAGACCGGGCACGAGGCCGACGGGCGCGACCCGCATGTTGGCGCCGCACCCCTTGGAGCCGATCCGGCTGGCGTCCTGCCAGGGCCGGCCGGCGGCCAGCAGTTCGCAGGCGACCAGACAGGTGCGGCCGGGGGCGCGGTCGTTCTCCGGCGAGCGGGCCCAGGCGGTGAACTCCTCGCGCAGCGGGCCGGCGAACCGCTCCGGCGTGAGGGGCCCCCGTCCGTCGCGGTCCGCAGCGCGCGGCCCACGGCGAGCGTCATCTGCGTGTCGTCGGTGACGCGGGCGGGCTCCGGCAGCGGCAGGTCCCGCCAGGGCCCGTACCGGCTGGTGGCCTCCGGTACGCCGATGAACTCGGTGGGCAGGCCCATCGCGTCGCCGAGCGCGAGCCCGACGAGCGTTCCGGTGGCGGCCTGCCCGGCGGCGGCCTCGGTGGCGGTCATGCGGTCGTCTCCCGTCGTCGCGGTCGCGGCGGTGGCGGGGGAGGGCGGTCGCACCGCCCTCCCGGTGGAGGGCCGCCGCCTGCCCCCGCCCGCCGGTGGGGCGCGGCGGGCCTCCCGCGGGCCGGACGGGCGGGACGCGGAGGCGGCCGTCGCGGAGGGCGGGGGCGGCAGGGCCGACGGCGGAGGGCCCGAAGGCGTACGGGCCGCGGTCGTCGGGCACCCGGCCGCGCACCGCCCCTCCGGAGGGCGCTCCCGGGGAGCCGGCCCGCCCGTGGAGGGGCGGAGGGGCGTGCCGCGGGGAGGGGCTCAGAGGCCGACCTCCCTCATCAGCATGCCGACCTCGGTGTTGGTCAGGCGGCGCAGCCAGCCCGACTTCTGGTCGCCCAGCTGGATCGGGCCGAAGGCGGTCCGCACCAGCTTGTCGACGGGGAAGCCCGCCTCGGCGAGCATGCGCCGCACGATGTGCTTGCGGCCCTCGTGGAGCTGCACCTCGACCAGGTAGTTCTTGCCGGTCTGCTCCACCACCCGGAAGTGGTCGGCGCGGGCGTAGCCGTCCTCCAGCTGGATGCCCTCCTTGAGCCGCTTGCCCACCTCGCGCGGGAGGGGGCCGGTGACGGCCGCCAGGTAGGTCTTCTTCACGCCGTACTTCGGGTGCGTGAGGCGGTGGGCCAGCTCGCCGTGGTTGGTGAGCAGGATGATGCCCTCGGTCTCCGTGTCGAGCCGCCCCACGTGGAAGAGCCGGGTCTCGCGGTTGGTGACGTAATCGCCCAGGCACTGACGGCCGTCGGGGTCCTCCATGGTGGAGACGACGCCGGCGGGCTTGTTCAGCGCGAAGAACTGGTACGACTGCGTGGCGACGGTCAGCCCGTCGACCTTGATCTCGTCCTTCTCCGGGTCGACGCGCAGGCCCTGCTCGACGACGATCGAGCCGTTGACCTCGACCCGGGCCTCCTCGATCAGCTCCTCGCAGGCGCGGCGGGAGCCGTACCCGGCGCGGGCGAGGACCTTCTGCAGGCGCTCGCCGTCCTGGTCCTGCCGCTGCGGTCGGTTCGCGTGCCGCTCGCGGTTGCGCTCCTCGATCCGGGCGTCCAGCTCGCGCGGGCGCGCCGGGACCGTGCGGCCGTCGCCGCGCCGGGGGACTGCCGGGGACCGCCCTTGGCGCCCCCGCGGGCCGCCGCGCCGCGTCCGCGCCGGGGGCCCTCGGCGGGGCCGCCGCCCACGTCGTAGCTGCGCTCCTCGGGGCGAGGGCGGCGCGGGTCGGCCCCGCCCCGCCGGCGGTCGTCGCGGCCGCCACCGGCACCCCGGTGATCGCCGCGGCCACCGCCGCTGCCGCGGCCGCCGCTGTTGCCACCACGGCTCCCGCCGTTGTCTCCGCTGCCGTTCCTGCCGCTGCTGCTTCGCATCAAAGTTCCGTCTTGTCGTCTGCGTCCTCGGAATCCGGTGCATCCGGATCGAACGACGGTGCCGCCTCCCGCGACTCGGCCTCGACCGCGTCCGCCTCGGGGAGGAAGGGCGCGAGCTCGGGGAGCTCGTCCAGGCCGCGCAGGCCCATCCGCTCCAGGAAGTGGTTCGTCGTCCTGTACAGGATCGCACCTGTTTCGGGTTCCGCGCCCGCCTCCTCCACCAGACCGCGCTGGAGGAGGGTGCGCACGACCCCGTCGCAGTTCACGCCGCGCACCGCGGAGAGCCGGGAGCGGCTGACCGGCTGCCGGTACGCGACGACCGCCAGGGTCTCCAGCGCGGCCTGGGTCAGACGGGCCTGCCGGCCGTCGAGGACGAAGCCCTCCACGGCGGAGGCGTAGGCGGGGCGCGTGTAGTACCGCCAGCCGCCCGCGACGGGCCGCAGCTCGAACCCCCGCCCCTGGGCGTCATACTCGCCGGCCAGCTCGCGCAGCGCGTCGGCGACCTCGTGCCGGGTGCGCCCGAGCACCCTGGCGAGGTGCTCCTCGGTCGCCGGTTCGTCGACGACCATGAGGACCGCCTCCAGAGCGGGCTTCAGTTCCGTGGCGTCCGTCACGCCTCCTCCTCCCGTTCGGGCCCGGCGGCCCGGTCGAACTCGTCGGTGACCGCCGCGCCGGCGTCGCCGCCGGTCCAGCGGACGGTGAGCTCGCCCAGCGGGTCGTCCTGGTGGAGGGCGACGGCCCCGTCCCGGTACAGCTCCAGCAGGGCGAGGAAGCGGGCGACGACGGTGAGGGTGTCGGGGGCGTCCTCGGCGAGCTCCCCGAACCGGGCCTCGCCGCGCTGCCGCAGCCGCGCCACGACGATCCCGGCCTGCTCGCGGACGCTGACCAGCGGGGCGTGGACGTGGTCCACGTACACCTGCGGCCGGGGCCGGGGCCGCATCGCCCTCACGGCCAGCCGGGCGAGCCCCTCGGGGCCGATGCCCAGCACCACCTCGGGCAGCAGCGCGGCGTGATGCGGTTCCAGCCCGACCGTGCGGGGGTGCCGGCGGCTCTCGTCGTCGAGGCGGGCGCCGAAGACCTCGGCGGCCCTCTTGTACGCGCGGTACTGGAGCAGCCGGGCGAACAGCAGGTCGCGGGCCTCCAGCAGCGCGAGGTCGGCCTCGTCCTCCACCTCGGCGGCGGGCAGCAGCCGGGCGGCCTTCAGGTCGAGCAGCGTGGCGGCGACGACGAGGAACTCGGTCGTCTGGTCCAGGTCCCCGTCGGGGCCCATGGTCCGCAGGTGCGCCATGAACTCGTCGGTGACCCGGGAGAGCGCCACCTCGGTGACGTCCAGCCGGTGCCGGGCGATGAGCTGGAGCAGCAGGTCGAAGGGCCCCTCGAAGTTGGCCAGCCGCACGGTGAACCGGCCGCCGGCGCCGTCGCGCGCGCCTTCCCGGCCCCCCTCGCCGGCGGCGGGCGCTCCGGACGGCGCGGCGTGGGCGGCGGGCTCCGGCGGGGCCCCGGGAGGGCCGCTCGCCGGGGGCGCGGCCGGGCCGGGGTCCGGGGCGCGGGGGCGCGGGGGGTTGGGGGGCATCGTGGTCCAGGGGGTGCGGGGGCGGCGCCCGTAGGCTACCCGGCCCGCGCGCCCGGCGGCGCGCCACGCGCGGACGGGCGCGCCCGGGACCCCCGAAAGCGCTCCGGGCGCGGGGCGGCTCCGGACGGGTCCCGCTCAGCGGCCCCTGAGCCTGCGCACGAGGATGCTCGCGTCCCCCCGGGACTCCAGGTCGGCCAGGACCACAGCGACGGCCTCGCGGACGATGCGCCCGCGGTCCACGGCCAGCCCGTGCTCCCCGCGCAGGACCAGGCGCGCGTGCTCCAGGTCCATCAGCTCCTCGGCGGAGACGTACACGGTGATCTTCTCGTCGTGGCGCTCCCGCCCGCTGGGCCGCCGGCTCGGGGAGCGCCGCCCCCGCCGCGCGGCCGGGGTGCCCGCCGCCGTCCCCGCGGCCGCGGGGGCCGCACCGGACTCCGGCTCACCGGCCGTCGCCCGCGTCCGGGGCCGCCGCACGGCCTCGGGGTCCTCCGCCGCCGAGTGCTCCTCGGCCTGCGGGTCCTGCTCGCCGCCCTGCCCGGGCACCCGGGTGGCCTCCGGTGCGGGCTGGCGCCGGGGCGTGGACGCCTGCAGCGCCGTGCCCCCGGTCGTACGGAACAGCTCGTCGGCTCCGGGCAGACTCACTCGGCGTGACACCGGGCGAGCACCTCCCTGGCGAGCTGGCGGTAGGCGGCCGCGCCGACCGAGTTGGAGGCGTAGGTGGTGATGGGCTCGCCCGCGACCGTGGTCTCCGGGAAGCGGACGGTGCGGCCGATGACCGTGTGGTAGACGTGGTCGTCGAAGGCCTCGACCACGCGCGCGAGGACCTCGCGGCTGTGGACGGTCCGCGAGTCGTACATGGTGGCGAGGATGCCGTCGAGTTCGAGTTCGGGGTTGAGGCGCTCCTGGACCTTCTCGATGGTCTCCGTGAGCAGCGCGACCCCGCGGAGCGCGAAGAACTCGCACTCGAGCGGCACTATCACCTTGTGGGCGGCCGTCAGCGCGTTGACGGTCAGCAGGCCGAGGGAGGGCTGACAGTCGATCACGATGTAGTCGTAGTCCTGCAGCAGCGGCTTGAGGGCGCGCTGCAGGGTCGACTCGCGGGCGACCTCGCTGACGAGCTGGACCTCGGCGGCCGACAGGTCGATGTTGCTCGGCAGGAGGTCCATGTTGGGCACGGCGGTCTTCAGGAGGACCTCGTCCGCCGACATGCCCCGCTCCATGAGCAGGTTGTAGACGGTGAGGTCGAGCTCCATCGGGTTGACGCCGAGGCCGACCGACAGGGCGCCCTGCGGGTCGAAGTCGACGAGCAGCACCCGCCGACCGTACTCGGCGAGCGCGGCGCCCAGGTTGATGGTCGACGTGGTCTTGCCGACGCCGCCCTTCTGGTTGCACATCGCGATGATCTTCGCGGGTCCGTGCTCGGTGAGCGGACCGGGGATGGGGAAGTACGGCAGGGGCCGCCCGGTCGGGCCGATCCGCTCGCGGCGCTGCCGGGCGGCGTCGGGGGCGAGGGTGGCCGCGTACTCGGGGTCGGGCTCGTACTCGGCGTCGGGGTCGTAGAAGTGCCCCTCGGGCAGCTCGTCGTAGGCGGCGAAGTGGGTGGACTCTCGGCCACTCTCGTTGCCGGCCGTGGCGTTCACGTGTTGGCCGTCCATCGTCTTCATCGTGTGGGGTGTCGTCATGTGCCGGTGCGTCGCGAACGTCCGGACGGCGACGGACCCGGCGTCCTCGCGCCCGGACGGCTGACCACCCTGGCCCGCCGTCGGCGTCCCCGGCCGAGCGGCCCCGGGAGCGAATGTCGACTCATTCACAAGTCGTCTTACCTCCTTGGACGGGACCAGGAAACTTATCGATAGGTCAGCGTGGCGCTATGCCGACGGTTGGCGACTCTATGGCGTGTCACCGCTTCGCAGCAACACAATCGGGCGGACGCGACGGGATGTGTCGGAGCCCGAGCGCCTTCCTGTCAAGGGCCTGGGACCCTCCGTCACCGCGTTCCGCGGGCGCGCGAAACGGCCGAAGGGCCGTGTTCGGGGCGGATCGGGCCGGCGCACGCGGGCGGACACGCGTCCGGCCGGACCCCGTCGCGCAAGGTCCGGCCGGATGTGTGCGGTTGACGGCTCCCGTCGGCCCGTGCGGGCCGACCGCCGTACGGGAGCCGGTGGTTGGCGGGGCCGGAGGGCCTTCAGCCGACGAGGGAGGCGAGTTCCACGTGGTGGAGGCCGTGCGCCTCGGCGACCTCCCTGTACACGACCTTCCCGTCGTGGGTGTTGAGGCCCTTGGCCAGTGCCGGGTCGCGGCGCAGCGCCTCGGCCCAGCCGTTGTCGGCGAGCGACACGATGTAGGGCAGCGTGGCGTTGGTCAGGGCGTAGGTCGAGGTGTTCGGGACCGCGCCGGGCATGTTGGCCACGCAGTAGAAGATCGAGTCGTGGACCCGGAAGGTCGGCTCGGCGTGCGTGGTGGGGTGGGAGTCCTCGAAGCAGCCGCCCTGGTCGATCGCGATGTCGACGAGGACGCTCCCCGGCTTCATGCGGGAGACCAGCTCGTTGGTCACCAGCTTCGGGGCCTTGGCGCCCGGGATGAGGACGGCGCCGATCACGAGGTCGGCCTCCAGGACGGCCTTCTCCAGCTCGAAGGAGTTGGACATGACGGCCTTGACCTTCGTGCCGAAGATCCGGTCGGCCTCGCGGAGCTTGTTGATGTCGCGGTCGAGCAGGGTGACGTCGAAGCCCATGCCGACGGCGATCTGCGCGGCGTTCCAGCCGGAGACGCCGCCGCCGATGACCACGGCCCTGGCCGGGACCACGCCCGGCACGCCGCCCGGCAGGACGCCGCGGCCGCCGGCCGCGCGCATCAGGTGGTAGGCGCCGACCTGCGGGGCGAGCCGGCCCGCGACCTCGGACATGGGGGCGAGCAGCGGCAGCGCCCGGTTCGCGGTCTCGACGGTCTCGTAGGCGATGGCGGTGGTGCCCGAGGCCAGCAGCGCGTCCGTGCACTCGCGGGAAGCGGCGAGGTGCAGGTAGGTGAAGAGGGTCTGGTCCTTGCGGAGGCGGTGGTACTCCTCGGCGACGGGCTCCTTGACCTTCAGCAGCAGGTCGGCGGCGGCCCAGACCTCGTCGGCGGTGGGGAGTATCCGCGCACCGGCGGCCACGTACTCGTCGTTTGTGATCGAGGAGCCGACACCGGCGTCCCGCTCGACCAGGACCTCGTGGCCGTGGCGGACGAGCTCGTGCACACCGGCCGGGGTGATGGCGACGCGGAACTCGTTGTTCTTGACCTCGCGGGGGATGCCGACCTTCATCGTCGATCACGGTCCTTGAATCAGGGGTAACAGGGGCGAAGCGCTGTACCGCGATACATACCCGGCCACTTCAGGGCACACCGGGATACACAGCAATTAAGCGCGGCTAACCCAGTCTAATGAAGGATTTCCCTGTGTCTAGCCTTACAAAGCGTTAACTCTTCCGAGAACTACTGCGGATTTCCCAGGCGGAAGGGGCGGGATGCCCCAGGAAACCCCGATCTGCGGTACCCGGCTGGGCGGCCGACCCGCCGGGGCCGAGGAGCCGCTCGGCGGCCACCCGGTGCAGCCGCGCCGCGGTGGGGTCCCCGAGCCGGTCGAGGGTGTCGGCGAGGCGGAGCCGCAGCGCGGCGTGGAGCCGTGCGTCACCGGCGCGGCGCGCCCACTCCACGGCCTCCTCGCAGGTGCGCAGCGAGTCCTCCGGACGGCCCGCGTACTCCTGCACCCGGGCCGCCTCGCTCAGCGCCCGCGCACGGCCCGGCACGTCCCCGAGGCGCCGGTAGCGGGCCGCCGCGGCACGCCAGTTGCGCAGCGCCTCGCCGTAGCGGCCGGCGTACGCGTGGACGGCGCCGAGCCTGCCGTAGAGCCGCGCCTGGTCGGCCCGTTCGTCCCGCGCGAGCCGCTGTGCGAGGGCCCGGCCGTACCAGTCGGCGGCCCGCTGCCAGTCGCCCAGCTCCTGGTAGGCACCGCCGACGGACTCCATCGCGCGGCCGGTCGCGTACGGGTCGTCCGCCAGCCGGGCGGCGTCCAGGGCGGCCCGGTAGCGGGCCAGGGCGTCGCGGGTGCGGCCGGTGCCGGCGTCCAGGTCGGCGAGGTTCAGCAGGGCGGCGGCGCGTTCCCGGTGCAGGCCCCGGCGCTCGGCGACGCCGAGGACCAGCTGGTGGAGGCCGTACAGCTCGGGCGCGGCCGCCTCGGTGCCGCGGTGTGCGGCGAGGGCCCGTACGAGCGCGGCGATCAGGCGCCGGGCGAGCGTGTCCAGCTCCCCGTCCGCGACCGCGAGGCGCGCGGAGGCCAGCAGGGCGGGCTGCCGCAGGTCCAGCCACTCGGCGGCGGCCCCCCGGCCGGGGAAGCGCAGGGCGCGCGGCAGCCCGGCGAGGCGGCGGCGCGCGGGGGCGCCCTCCGGCTCGGTGACCGCCCTGCAGGACTGCAGGAGCCGCACGGTCCGCTCCAGCATGCGCGCCCGCGCCAGCTGCGTCTCGGCGGGCCGGTCCTCGGCGGCGAGCCGCTCCCTCAGGAACGGCATCAGGCATCCGGGCACCTCGTACCGGCCGCGCGGGGCCTCCCGCACGAACCCGAGCGCGACGAACCCGTCGAGCAGCGAGGCGGCGGTCGACATCGAGCAGCCGGCCAGCGCGGACAGGGTCTGCGGGTCCACGGCGCCCAGCGGGGCGAGGGCGAGCAGGCGCAGGGCGCGCGCGCCGGGCGCGGGCAGCGCCTCGTACGCGAGGCGGAACGCGCGGGCGAGCGGCCGGAGGGCGGCGGGGCGGCCCTCGTCGTCCGGCACCGCGCGCAGGCGCTTGGCCAAGTCGGCGACGGAGGCGGCGGGGTGGGCGGCGAGCCATCCGCCGGCGAGGACGAGGGCGGCGGGCTGGCCGGCGCACAGTTCGGCGAGCGTCTCGGCGGCCTGCGGGTCGACGGTGATGCGGACGGAGCCGGCGTAGGTGCCGAGGAGGTCGACGGCGGCCTTGGCGTCAAGGCCGCCGACCGTGCAGGGCCGTACGTCGGGGATGCCGGTGAGGGGGCCGTGCGCGATGGCCACGACCAGGCACTCGGGGTTGTCCGGGAGCAGGGCGTCCACCTGCCCGGCGTCGGCGGCGTCGTCGAGGAGCAGCAGGGCGCGGCGGTCGCGGAGGGCGGTCCGCAGCAGCTCGCCGAGGTCGTCCTCGCCGGCCCCGGCCGGCGCGGCGACGCCGAGGTCGTCGAGGAGGGCGCGGGCCACGCGCCCGACCGGTACGGCCTCGCCGCCCGGCTCGGTGAGGCGCGCCCGCAGCACCCCGTCGCGGTAGCCGCGCTCCAGGTCCCGGACCAGCTCCTCGGCGAGCGCGGTCCGCCCGGACCCGGGCCGCCCGGCGATGAGCAGTACGCGGGCGCGGGGCGCCTTCCGCCCGGCGAGGGTGTCGAGTCCGGCCCGCGAGATGTCGACCCGCAGCGCCTTGATCTCCCGCACCCGCCCGAAGAACGGCCGCTCGCGCGCCTCCGGCGCGGCGTCCCGGCGACCGCCGTCGACCCGGTCGCGGGCCGGTGCCGGAACGCCGGCGGGAGCCCCGCCCGGCCGGGCGCCGGGGGCGGTGGGACGGGGAGCGCCCCCGCCGGCGGGGCCCGCGGCGGGCGCGGGCGGGGCGGGGCTCCGGGGGCGGTCCGGGACGTGGTCGCGGCCGGCGCCGTCGGAGGCGTCTCCTCCGGTCCGCTCGGGCCCCCGGGCGGTGTCCGGCCGCTCGTCGGCCGGCGCGGGGGCGGGACGCGGGCGGTCGGCACCGGCGGGGGCGGCGCCGGACCCGCGCCCGTGCCCCCGCGGCCGTCCCGCGGGGGGTGCGGGGCGCCGGCGCCCGGGCGTCCCGTGCCGTCCGCGCCGGCCGTGGGGCGCTCGGGTTCGCCGGTGTTCACCGCCTGGTCCGTCACGGGTCACGCTCCCGTCCGCCTGCGTAACGTGCTGGTCCCGCCCGGTCCCGGGCGGGTGGACCGAGCGTAGTTCAGCGCCGGGGACGTTCGGTGCGGAGCAGGCCCGCACATCACCCAATCGGATCAACCGATCGTCACACCGGCTGCCGCCGGGCCCGCCCCGCGCCGGGCCCGCTCACGCCGTGAAGGGCCTCGCCGGCCAGGGCGCCTCCCCCGGGCGCAGCGCGTCCAGGCCGTCGCCCGCCCGCGCGGCGAGGACCGCCAGGACCCCGACCACCAGGCAGTCGTTGTGCAGGTCCCCGGCCAGGACGCCCCGCACCAGGTCGGTCAGCGGCACCCGGGCGACCTCCATGTCGGCCTCCTCCTCGGCGGCCTCGAAGCGCTCCCCCTCCGCCTCCGACAGACCGCGCGCCAGGAAGATCCGCAGGGCCTCGTCGGAGCCGCCCGGGCTCGTGTAGAGGTCGGCCAGGACGCGCCACTCCTCCGCCTCGACGTGGGCCTCCTCGTACAGCTCCCGCTGGGCCGCGCGCAGCGGGTTCTCGCCGGGCACGTCGAGCAGGCCCGCCGGGATCTCCCACAGCCTCTGGCGCACGGGGTGCCGGTACTGGCGCAGGACGAGGACGCGGTCGTCGTCGTCGAGCGCGAGCACGGCGACCGACCCGGGGTGCACCTGGTAGTCGCGGCGCACGACCGACCCGTCGGGCATGACCACCTCGTCCGTGCGGACACTGGTCTTGCCGCCCCGGAACGGGGTCTCGGTCGCGGTGACCCGCCACTCGGCCGGCGCGTCCTTGATGGTCATGCGGTCGTCCTCCCTCGCTGCGTTGGCCGGGGTGCGGGCCCGCGCGGACCCGCACCCCGGCCAACCGTATAGCCCGCGGTTACGCCGTCACGCGCCGGACCCGGCGGCCCGCCGCCGCTCCACCGCGGCCTTCACCAGGCCGGCGAAGAGCGGGTGCGGCCGGGTCGGCCGGGACCGCAGCTCGGGATGGGCCTGGGTGGCGACCAGGTACGGGTGGACCTCGCGCGGGTACTCGACGTACTCGACGAGCCTGTTGTCCGGGGAGGTGCCGGAGAAGAGGATGCCGGCCTTCTTCTCCAGCTCCGCGCGGTACGCGTTGTTCACCTCGTAGCGGTGGCGGTGCCGCTCCTCGACGTACGGCTGGTCGCCGTAGACCTCGCGGACGGTCGAGCCCTCCGCGAGCTTCGCCGGGTACAGGCCGAGGCGCATGGTGCCGCCCAGGTCGCCGGCGCCCTCGACGTACGCCAGCTGCTCCTCCATCGTCGAGATGACGGGGTGGGAGGTGGCGGCGTCGAACTCGGTGGAGTTGGCGTCGGGGATGCCGGCGAGGTTCCGCGCGGCCTCGATGACGATGCACTGCAGGCCGAGGCAGAGGCCCAGCAGCGGGACCCTGTTCTCGCGGGCGTACCGGATGGCGCCGACCTTGCCGTCGACGCCGCGCTCGCCGAAGCCGCCGGGGATGACGACCGCGTCGACGTCGCCGAGCTGCTGGGCCGCCCCCGCCTGGGTCCTGCAGTCGTCGGAGGTGACCCACTTGACCTTGACCCGGGCCTTGTTGGCGAAGCCGCCGGCGCGCATGGCCTCGGTGACCGACAGGTAGGCGTCGGGCAGGTCGATGTACTTGCCGACGAGGGCGACCGTGACCTCGTGCTCCGGGTTGTGGACGCGGTCCAGCAGGTCGTCCCACGTGGTCCAGTCGACGTCGCGGAACGGCAGGTCCAGCTTGCGCACGACGTACGCGTCGAGGCCCTCGGTGTGCAGCACCTTCGGGATGTCGTAGATCGACTTGGCGTCGATGGCGGCGACGACGGCCGCCTCGTCGACGTCGCACATCAGGGAGATCTTGCGCTTGATCGCGGTGGGGACGTCCCGGTCGGCGCGCAGGACGATCGCGTCGGGCTGGATGCCGATGTTGCGCAGCGCGGCGACGCTGTGCTGGGTGGGCTTGGTCTTCAGCTCACCGGACGGGCCGATGTACGGGAGCAGGGAGATGTGCACGACGAAGACGTTGTCCCGGCCGACCTCGTGGCGGACCTGGCGGACGGTCTCCAGGAACGGCAGCGACTCGATGTCGCCGACCGTGCCGCCGACCTCGGTGATGACGACGTCGACGTCGTCGGCGGCCATGCGGCGGATGCGGTGCTTGATCTCGTTGGTGATGTGCGGGATGACCTGCACCGTGTCGCCCAGGTACTCGCCGCGCCGCTCCTTGGCGATGACGGTGGAGTACACCTGGCCGGTGGTGACGTTGGCGGAGCCGTCGAGATCGACGTCGAGGAAGCGCTCGTAGTGGCCGATGTCCAGGTCGGTCTCGGCGCCGTCGTTGGTGACGAACACCTCGCCGTGCTGGAAGGGGTTCATCGTGCCGGGGTCGACGTTCAGGTACGGGTCGAGCTTCTGCATGGTGACCCGCAGGCCCCGCGCCTTGAGGAGCGCGCCCAGACTGGAGGCGGTCAGGCCCTTGCCGAGGGAGCTGGCGACACCCCCGGTGACGAAGATGTGCTTGGTCGTCGTGGCTGTGCTGTTTCGGAAAGCAGCGGGCGGCATGGCCAAGAGGGGGGCTCCCGTGGTCGCGGTCTGGAGGTGCGTACCGGCGTCCGTCCCGAAGGGGGCCCGATGGGGGGAGGGCCCGGGGTCTCCGGGGGTGCCGTCGCTGCGGTTCGGGGGCCGCCGATTGGTTCTGCGGCGCCCACCGGTCCACGGGCTACCAGGGTATCAGCGACGGAGGAGGACCGCGTTCCGGCCACATGACCCCCGCGAATCGGCCATTGTGGGATCCTGTGGGTACGCGTTCGGACCTGTGCGAAACAAAGGAGCGCGTGGTGTGCTGCATGCGCGCGTACAAGGGGTACGCGCCCACTCGTCCAGACCATCCGCACTACCAGCTTCTCCCAAGAAGATCACACGGAAGACCCGGGCGCGTCGTATCCTGCTCGGACATCCGTTGCCGAGTCGGGCCCGCGTACGGCACCACCCCGCCCGTCGTCCGGGACTCCCTCGCGTCAACGATCCTTGACCCTGACCCCAGTAAGCGCCCCGCGGGGCGAACGTGGCCGTTCGACTGGAGATTGCACGTGGCCGGGCGCATCGAGGACTACGCACTCATCGGAGACATGCAGACCGCCGCCCTGGTCTGCCGGGACGGCACGGCGGACTGGCTGTGCCTGCCGCGCTTCGACTCGCACGCGGTCTTCGCAGGAATCCTCGGGACCGAGGAGCACGGATTCTGGCGGATCGGACCGGTGCACGACGAGGAGGCCGAGCCTCCGGCGGCCGACCGGCGCCGCTACCGGGGGGACTCGCTGATCCTCGAGTCCGAGTGGGACACGCCGCGCGGCACGGTGCGCGTCACCGACTTCATGCCGCCCCGCGACGGCGCGCCGCAGCTGGTGCGGATCGTCGAGGGCGTCAGCGGCCGGGTGAAGATGCGCTCCACGCTGCGGATGCGGTTCAGCTACGGCCGGATCGTGCCGTGGGTCCACAAGGTCGACAACCGCACGGTCGCCGTCGCCGGGCCCGACTCGGTGTGGTTCGACACGCCGTGCGAGACCTACGGCGAGGACCTCACCACGTACGCGGACTTCACCGTCGCCGCCGGCGAGCGGGTCGCCTTCACCATCAGCTGGCAGCCCTCGCACCACGCGCAGCCCCCGCTCCCCGACCCCGAGGGGGCCCTGGAGACGACGACCGACTTCTGGCGCGAGTGGGTCGACCACTGCACCTACCGCGGCCCCTACCGCGAGTCGGTGGTCCGCTCCCTGATCACGCTGAAGGCCCTGACGTACGCGCCGACGGGCGGCATCGTCGCCGCACCGACGACCTCCCTGCCGGAGGACATCGGCGGCGTGCGCAACTGGGACTACCGCTACACCTGGCTGCGGGACGCGGCGATCACCCTCTCCTCGCTGCTGCGCACCGGCTACCGCGAGGAGGCCCGCGCCTGGCGCGAGTGGCTGTTGCGCGCGGTCGCCGGCGACCCGGAGAACCTGCAGATCATGTACGGCATCGCGGGCGAGCGCGAGCTGGGCGAGGCGGAGCTGGACTGGCTGCCCGGCTACGAGGGCTCCGCCCCCGTCCGCGTCGGCAACGGCGCCGCCGCACAGCTCCAGCTCGACGTGTACGGCGAGGTCACCGAGGCCCTCCACCTGGCCCACATGACCGGCCTGGCCCGCAACGACTACGCCTCGCTCCTGCAGCTGAAGCTGATCAACTACCTGGAGAAGCACTGGACCGAGCCCGACGAGGGCATCTGGGAGGTGCGCGGCCCGCGCCGCCACTTCGTCCACTCCAAGGTCATGGCGTGGGTCGCCGTCGACCGCACCATCAGGCTGATCGAGTCCGGTGACGCCGACGGCCCGCTGGAGCGGTGGCGCGAGCTGCGCGACGAGATCCACCGCGACGTGTGCGAGAAGGGCTACGACCCGGAGCGCAACACCTTCACGCAGTCCTACGGCTCGCGGGAGCTGGACGCCGCCCTGCTGCTCATCCCGCAGGTGGGTTTCCTGCCACCGGACGACAAACGGGTCATCGGCACGATCGAGGCGATCCAGCGGGAGCTGTCCACCGAGGACGGCTTCATCCTGCGCTACCCGACGCAGGGCTTCGACGAGGGCGTGGACGGCCTGCCCGGCGACGAGGGCGCCTTCCTGGCGTGCTCGTTCTGGATGGCCGACGACCTGGCGATGATCGGCCGGGTCGACGAGGCGCGCAAGCTGTTCGAGAAGCTGCTCGGCCTGCGCAACGACCTGGGGCTGCTCGCGGAGGAGTGGGACCCGCGCCTCCAGCGGCAGGTCGGGAACTTCCCGCAGGCGTTCAGCCACGTGCCGCTGATCGACACGGCGCTGCGCCTGACCGCGAGCGGCGCCTACGGCGGCTGACCCCGGGCGCACGGGCGGCGTCCCGCGGGGCCGCCGCTAGGCGCCCCGCCGGGGCCCGGGGCCGCCGCCGGGCGCGCACAGCTCGTCGTACACGCTCAGCACCTGGGCGATGGTCTGCTCCTCCGTCGGCCACGCGGCCGCCTGCCGCGGTCCGGCCGCCGCGAGCGCCGCGTGCCGGGCCGGGTCCGTCAGGAGGCCGGCCACGGCCGAGGCGAGCCGTACGGAGTCCCCGTACGGGACGAGTTCCGCCGCGTCGCCCACCAGTTCCGGCACCCCGCCCACCGCCGTGGCGACCAGGGGCACGCCCAGCCGCAGCGCCTCCCGGGCGAGCGGCGCCCGCGCCGCCCAGCGGCCGGCCAGCACCGCCACGTCCGCCGCGGCCAGCAGCGCGGTCACGTCGTCGCGCCGCCCGAGCAGCCGCACCGGCAGCCCCTCGGCGTCGACGCGCCGCTGGAGCGCGGCTCGCCGCGAGCCCTCGCCGGCGACGGCGACCAGCGGCACCGGGTCGTGGCCGAGCCACCGCCGGGACGCGTCCAGCAGCGTGCCGTGCCCCCGGTACGGTTCCAAGGGGCCGGCCGTCACCACCAACGGCCTGCTGACCGCTCCGAGTTCGGCCCGCTCCTTCTCCCCGGGCGGGTCGGCGGAGTCGCGCGGCGGCGGCAGGGCGACGGGGCCGAGACGGGCGTCGCGGGCGCCCCGCCGACGCGCCCGGTCGACCAGCTCCGGCGACGTGGCGAGGACCACCGCCGCCGCGCGCACGGCCCGACGCTCCATCAGCCGCAGCAACTGCCCGCGCACCCCCTCGCCGTGCGGCCGGGAGTGCCAGGTGACGACGAGCGGCACCCGCTGCGCGGCGAGGGCCAGCGCGGACCGGACCGCGGCGTTCAGCCCGTGCGCGTGGACGACGTCGGCCCCCGAGCACACGGCCCGCAGCGCGCCCACGGACAACGGGTCGCCGCGGGGCGGCACGGGGACGAAGTACGCCCCGGCGCCCGGGAAGTCGTGGGCGCGGTCCAGTTCGGCCGGGGCGCACACGGTCACCCGCACGCCCCTCGCCACGAGCCCGGCGGCCAGTGACCTGACGTGGGCGCCGCTGCCCGCGCCGCCACCGCCCAGCACTTGGACCGTACGCAGCTGTGTCACCCGCCAAGGATGCCAGCCCGTACGCGCGTTCCGGCACCGCTCCGGGGCGCGGCCCGCCGCATCCCGCCACTTTCCGGCGCCCGGCGGCGCGACCGTACCGCCTGGACCACTCACACGGGTGAGCGCGCGAGCCGGCTGACGCCTTCTCCGCCGACGGCGGCGGCGACGGCCGCGGCGGCGCCCAGGGCGAGTCCGAACCGCCCGGCCCCGGCGGCGACGGCCGCGCCGAGAGCGGCGCCCAGGGCGTGCGCCCCGGTGTCGCCGAGCATCGTGCGCTCCCCCAGGTCGTCGCGGAGGACCGCCGCGGCGGCGCCCACGGGCGCGGCGGCGAGCAACCCGCCCCGCGCCGCGCCGGGCGCCCCGAGCACCAGCACGGCCAGCGCGGCGCGCCCGGGCCGCACGTCGACGAGGTTGACGAAGTGGGCGGTGCCCGCGACGACCACGCCCGCGAGCAGCCCATCGAGCGGCCGGTCCCGGAGCAGCGCGCCCGCCGCGAGCCCGGCGGCGCCGATCCCGAACAGCTTGACGGCGCCGCCGGTGACCTCGCCGTGCCGCAGGGCGCCCAGGTGGGCGCGGAAACCGCGCCGGTGGTCACCGCGCACGTCGTCGTAGGCCCCGCACGCCGCACCGGCCAGGGTGGCCAGCACGGCGGCGCCCCGCTCCCGGGCCGAGGCGGCGCCCAGGGCGGCGAGGACGGTACCGGCGGCGACGGCGGGCCCGGCGTACAGGTCGACGGCGCGGCCCGCGTGGTTGGTGCGCTCCCAGGCCGGCCTGCGGCGGCGCCCCAGCCCCGCGCGCACGGCACCGGCCACCGCGGCGGCCGTGGCGCAGACGACGGCGGTCCTGGTGGGGTGGTCGGTCACGGTCGTCTCCTCGTCCGGGCCTCCGCGGCGGTCGGCGGCCCCGCCCGTCTCCGGGGTCAGCGGTCGGCGCGCGCGGTCGCCAGCAGTTCCTCGGCGTGGGCGCGGGCCGCCTCGGAGTCCTCCTGCCCGGCGAGCATCCGCGACAGCTCCCGCACCCGGTCCTCGCCCTCCAGGAGGGTGACGCCGGACCGGGTGACCGAGCCGTCGCTGGTCTTCTCCACCAGCAGTTGCCGGTCGGCGAACGCCGCGACCTGCGGCAGGTGCGTCACGACGACCACCTGCGCCGTCCTGGCGAGCCTGGCGAGGCGCCGGCCGATCTCGACGGCCGCCTTGCCGCCGACCCCGGCGTCGACCTCGTCGAACAGGTACGTCGGGACCGGGTCCGTACCGGCGAAGACGACCTCCACGGCGAGCATCACCCGGGACAGCTCGCCGCCGGACGCGCCCTTCGCGATGGGCCGCGGCGGGGCGCCCGGGTGCGGCGCGAGCAGCAGCTCCACCTCGTCGGCGCCGGACGGCCCGTAGGCGACGCGCCGCCCGCCGACCTCGACGCCGTCCGGATCCTCGGTCTGCCGGATGTCGAACGACACCCGCGCGTGCGGCATCGCCAGCGACGCCAGCTCGGCGGTGACCGCGCCCGCGAAGCGCGCGGCCGCCTCCGTCCGGGCGTCGCTGAGGGCCTGCGCCAGCCGCGACAGCTCGGCGCGCAGGGCGTCCCGTTCCGCGGTCAGCTCCGCGATCCGGTCGTCGTCGCCGTCGAGTTCGGTGAGGCGGGCGGCGCCCTCCTCCGCCCAGGCGAGGACGGCGGCGACGTCCTCGCCGTACTTGCGGGTCAACCCGGTCAGAGCGGCGCGCCGCTCCTCGACGGCGGCCAGCCGCCGCGGGTCGGCGTCCAGGTCGTCGGCGTACCCGGCGAGTTCGCCCGCCACGTCGGCGAGGAGGATCGAGATCTCCCCGATCCGGTCGGCGAGCGCGGCCAGGTCCGGGTCGTGGGACCGTACGGCCTCCAGGGCGCGCCCGGCTCCGGCGACGAGCGTCGTCGCGTCGACCGCCTCCGGGTCCTCCGGGTCCCCGGCGAGCGCGCCGTGCGCGAGCGCGGCGGCGGAGGCGAGGGCCTCGGCGTGGCCGAGCCGCTCGGCCTCGGCGGCCAGCTCCGCGTCCTCCCCGGCGCGCGGCGCGACCGCCTCGATCTCCGCCAGCCCGAACCGCAGCAGGTCCGCCTCCTGCGCCCGCTCCCGCGCGCGCGTGGTCAGCTCCTCCAACTCGGCGTCGAGCGCCCGCAGCCGCCGGTAGGCCCCGCCGTACGCGGCGAGCGGCACGGCGACGGCGTCGCCCGCGTACCGGTCGAGCGCGGCGCGCTGCCGCGCGGGCTTCAGCAGCCCCTGCTGGTCGGTCTGGCCGTGGACGGCGACGAGGTCGTCGGCCAGCTCGGCGAGCAGGCCCACGGGGACGTTGCGCCCGCCGAGGTGCGCCCGCGAGCGGCCCTCCGCCGAGACGGTGCGGCTGATGAGCAGCGCACCGTCGTCGAGCTGGGCGCCCGCCTCCTCGGCGCGGCGGGCCGCGGCGGAGCCGGGGGCGACGACGACGCGTCCCTCCACGACGGCGGACGCGGCCCCGATCCGCACCAGGGCCGGATCGGCGCGCCCGCCGAGCAGCAGCCCCAGACTGGTCACGACCATGGTCTTGCCCGCGCCCGTCTCACCGGTCACCGCGGTGAACCCGGGCGACAGCTCGACCACCGCGTCGTCGATGACTCCGAGCGACCGTATCCGCATCTCCTCCAGCACGTGGAAGACCATACGAGGTCCGGCGGCCCCGATGCGACGAGCCCCGTCCCCCGCGCCCGGACGACCGGGCGACACGCCCCGGCAATCACCCGCGGGGGTGGCGCGTCCGCGGCCGCCGCCGGCTAGTGCGGGGCGCCGCGCCAGCCCGAGACGGGCAGCGCGAACTTGGCGACGAGCCGGTCCGAGAACGAGGCGTGGTGCAGCCGCGCCAACCGTACCGGCACCGACCCGCGCCGCACCTCCACCCGCGCCCCGGCGGGCAGGGTGGCGGTGCGCCGCCCGTCGCACCACAGCACCCCGTCGGGGGTGTGCGGCTCGACCTCCACGGTCAGCACCGAGTCGGGCGTCGTCACCAGCGGCTTGGCGAACAGGGCGTGCGCGCCGATCGGCACCATCAGCAGCGCCTCCACCTCCGGCCAGACCACCGGCCCGCCCGCGGAGAAGGCGTACGCGGTCGACCCGGTCGGTGTCGCGCAGATCACGCCGTCGCAGCCGAAACCGGTCACCGGACGGCCGTCGATGGCGAGGACGACCTCCAGCATGCGCTCGGGGGCGACCTTCTGCACGGCGGCCTCGTTCAGCGCCCAGTCGGTGTGCAGGACGTCGCCGTTGTCGTAGACGACGACGTCGAGGGTCATGCGCTCCTCGACCTCGTACGCGCGCGTGACGACCCGGTCGACGACCTTGTCGAGGTCGTCCCGCTCGGCCTCCGCGAGGAACCCGACGCGCCCGAGGTTGACGCCGAGCATCGGCACGCCGGACGCGCGGGCGAACTCCGCCCCGCGCAGCAGCGTCCCGTCGCCGCCGAGGACGATCAGCAGCTCGCAGCCGTCGAGGACGCCGGGCGTGGCCTCCGGGACGGTCTCCACCGACGGCGGCAGCGGCAGGTCCGCGGCCTCGGCGGCCAGCACCCGCACGCCGATGCCGCTGCGCAACAGGCCGAGGACGACCAGTTCCGCGCTGCGCACGGCGGCGGGCCGCCCGGTGTGCGCGAGGAGGAAGACGGTCCGCGGCGCCGTACCCGGCCGCGGGGTCACCGGGGTCCCTCCGCCACGGCGCGGTCGACGTCGGCCGGGTCGAGCGCGGGCGCCCCGGCCCGCAGCCACAGGAAGTACTCGACGTTGCCGGACGGCCCGGGCAGGGGGCTCGCGGTGACGCCCAGCACCCCGAGCCCGAGCCCGGCGGCCTGCCGCGCGACGTTCCGCACGGCCTCGGCGCGCAGCTCGGGGCTGCGCACGACACCGCCGCTGCCGAGCCGCTCCCTGCCCACCTCGAACTGCGGCTTGACCATCAGCACGAGGTCGGCGCCGGGTCCGCTCACCCCGGTGAGCGCCGGCAGGACCAGTCCCAGCGGGATGAACGAGAGGTCCCCGACGACCAGGTCCACGGGCCCGCCCCCGACCGCGTCGAGCGTCAGCTCGCGGACGTTGGTGCGGTCCTTGACGGTGACGCGCGGGTCGCTCCGCAGCGACCAGGCGAGCTGCCCGTAGCCGACGTCGACGGCGACGACGTGCGCGGCGCCGGAGCGCAGCAGGACGTCGGTGAAGCCCCCCGTGGACGCCCCGGCGTCGAGCGCCCGCCGTCCCTCGACGGCCAGCCCCCGCGGTACGAACGCGGCGAGCGCCCCGGCGAGTTTGTGGCCGCCGCGCGACACGTACTCGGGGTCCGAGTCGTCCTGGGCGACGACGATGGCCGCGGCGGTCTCGACCTGGGTGGCGGGCTTGGTGGCGGTGGTGCCGCCGACCGTCACCCGCCCCGCCGCGATCAGCTGGCTCGCGTGTTCGCGCGAGCGGGCGAGCTTGCGGCGCACAAGCTCGGCGTCGAGGCGGCGGCGTGCCACTCCTGCCACGTTCGGTTCAGCTCCTGTGCTCGTTCGGGGATCCCGGCCGGGGGTGTGCGTCCAGGGCGGCCAGCGCGTCGCGCAGCCCTTCGTGTACATCCTCGTACACCCGCAGGTGCCCGTCGGCCGCGAGGTGGTCGGCCTCCCCCAGGCGTTCCAGCAGGGCGTCCACGGGGGCGTACCCGGTGGCGGCCCGCCCGGCGCCGAGCGGCAGGGGCGCGCCGCCGTCCGGCCCGGGCGCGCCCGGGGGCGGCGCCGGGGCTCCGGCGGTGTCCGGGGCGGACGGGGACCGGGGCTCTCGCGGGGGCGTGGCGTCCATGCCCCGACGCTACCGCGAAGCCCCCGCGCGGTGCCGGTCCGCGGCGGTGCCGTCCCCCTCCCGACGGGTCCGCGACGCCCGCGCCCGCCGGGCCGCCGGGACGACCAGCGGGGTGCCCGTCTCGGGGTCGTCGATGACCTGGCAGCGCAGCCCGAAGACCCGCTCGACGAGTTCGGCGGTGACGACCTCGGACGGCGGTCCCTGGGCGACGACCTCCCCGCCGCGCACGGCGATGAGGTGCGTGGCGTACCGCGCGGCGTGGTTCAGGTCGTGCAGGACGGCGACGAGGGTGCGGCCCTGCGTCTCGTGGAGTTCGGCGCACAGGTCGAGGACGTCGATCTGGTGCTGGATGTCGAGGTACGTCGTCGGTTCGTCGAGCAGCAGCAGCGGCGTCTGCTGGGCGAGCGCCATGGCGATCCACACGCGCTGGCGCTGCCCGCCGGACAGCTCGTCGACGTACCGGTCGCCCAGCTCGCCGACGCCGGTGGCGTCCATCGACTCCCGGACGATCCGCTCGTCCTCCGCCGACCACTGCCGCAGCAGGCCCTGGTGCGGGTAGCGGCCGCGGGCGACGAGGTCGGCGACGGTGATGCCGTCCGGGGCGACCGACGACTGGGGCAGCAGCCCGAGCGTCCGCGCGACCTTCTTCGCGGGCATGGAGTGGATGGCCTGCCCGTCCAGCAGCACCCGGCCCCGCGCGGGCTTCAGCATCCGGGCGAGGGCGCGCAGCAGCGTGGACTTGCCGCAGGCGTTGGGCCCGACGATCACCGTGAAGGAGTTGTCGGGGATCGCCACGGACAGGTCCCGGGCGATGGTCCGCTGGTCGTAGGCGAGGGTGACGGACTCCGCGGCGAGGCGCTGCCGCGCGGGCTGGGGCATGGGCGTACTCCTGGCGCTCCGGTCGTTCACGGGGGTCATATCCGGCCTGCCCGGCGCTCGGCGACCAGGAGCCACAGCAGGTAGCAGCCGCCGACGACGCCGGTGACGACGCCGACGGGCAGCTGGCGCCCGCCGAAGGCGCCGGTGGCCGCCCAGTCGGCGACCAGCAGCACCGCCGCGCCCACCAGGGCGGAGGCGCCCAGGTTCGGGCCGGGCGACCGGGTCAGCCGGCGGGCCAGCTGGGGCGCGCTGAGCGCGACGAACGTGATGGGGCCGGCCGCGGCGGTGGCGGAGGCGACGAGCAGCACCGCGCAGACCAGCTGCACCGTCCGCACCCGCTCCACCCGCACGCCCAGCGCGTACGCCGCGTCGTCGCCCATCTCCAGCATCCGCAGCGGCCGCCCGTAGGCGAGGACCACCGGCAGCAGGACGGCGCTGACGGCGAGCAGCGGCCGGAACTGCGTCCAGTCCCGGCCCTCCAGGGAGCCGGTCATCCACACGACGGCGCGGGTCGCGTCGACCAGGTTCGCCTTGGTGATCAGGTAGTGGATGACCGCGGTCAGCATCGCGGCGAGACCGATGCCGACGAGGACGATCCGGAAGCCGTGCACACCCCGCTTCCACGCGAAGACGTACACGGCGGCGCCGGTCAGCGTGCCGCCGACGAGCCCCCCGGCCGCGACGGCGGCGGCGTCTCCGTGGAACAGCACGATCACGGCGAGCGCGCCGACGATCGCCCCCTGGTTGACGCCGAGCATGTCGGGGCTGCCGAGCGGGTTGCGGGTGACGGTCTGGAAGACCGCACCGCCGACCGCCAGGCCCGCGCCGACCAGGATCCCGACGAGGACGCGCGGCAGTCGCAGGTCGAGGACGACGAACTCCTGCACGGCCGTGCCGTCGCCGAGGAGGGCGGCGAGGACCTCGCCGGGCGCGAGGGGGAGGTCGCCGCTGCCGACGAGGACGACCCCGGTGCCGAGGACCAGCGCCAGCAGCAGCAGGCAGACGGCCGCGGCGCGCGGCTCGACCCGGACGGACAGCCCGCCCCGCGTCCGGAGGGCCCGGACGGTGCGGACGCGGGCGGGCGGGGCCCCCTGCGCGGCCGCGGTCGGTGCGGGGGCGGTGGCGCGGGTCGCGGTCACAGCTGGGCCATCCTCTTGCGGCGTACGAGGTGGATGAAGACGGGCCCGCCGATCAGCGCCGTGACGATGCCGACCTGGAGTTCGGACGGGCGGGCGACGATCCGGCCGACGATGTCGGAGCCGATCAGCAGCACGGGCGAGAGGACCGCCGCGTACGGCAGGATCCACCGCACGTCGGGTCCGGTGACGGCGCGGACCAGGTACGGCACCATCAGCCCGACGAAGACGATCGGCCCGCACGCGGCGGTCGCGCCGCCGCACAGCAGGGTCACGGCGAGCATGGCCAGCACCCGGGTGCGGGTGAGGTTCGCGCCGAGCGCGCGGGCGGTGTCGTCCCCCATCTCCATGGCGTTGAGGGGCCGGACGACCAGCGCGGCCAGCGCGACGCCGACGGCGATGAAGGGGCCGACCGCGCCGACCACGTCCGCGTCGGCGCCGGCCAGCGACCCCACGGTCCAGAACCGCAGCCGGTCCAGGGCCGCCGAGTCGAGCAGCTGGACGGCGTTGACGTACCCGTAGAGCGCGGCGGTCGCGGCGGTGCCGGCCAGCGCGAGCCGCACGGGCGTGGCGCCGCGTCCGCCCCCGAGCACGTACACGAGCACCGACACGATCGCGGCACCGGCGAACGCGAACCACACGTACCCCGTGAAGGAGGTCGCGCCCAGGACGCTGGTCGCGGTGACCACGGCGGCCGCCGCGCCCGCGTTGACGCCCATCAGGCCCGGTTCGGCGAGCGGGTTGCGGGTGAGTGCCTGCATGACCGCGCCGGCCAGGCCGAGCGCGACGCCGGCGAGGAGCCCGAGCAGCGTACGCGGGAGGCGGACCTCGGTGATGAGGACGTCGTTGCCGGTTCCGGAGTTCTGGAACAGGCCGTGCCAGACGTCGCCGAGCGGCACCGGCCTGGCTCCGACGGCGATGCTCGCGACGCACACGAGCGCCAGCACGCCGAGGGAGAGCAGCAGCCCGGCGGCGCGCGCCGACCGGCGGCCGCGGGGCCCCGCGGCGACCCGGGGCCCCGCGCTCTGTTCGGGGGGACTCTCAACCAACACCCGGTTAGGTTAGCCTACCCTCCCCCTCCGTGATGATCGTGAGGCTGTCACCACCCCAGCCCGGCCAGGGCCTTCCCCGCCTCCAGGGCGCACGATCCGTCCCCGGCCCGGCTCCAGGCGGCCGCGCACAGCGCGCGCAGCCCGTCCAGCGGGTCGCCGCTCCCGCCGAGGACGAGCGCGCCGCCGTCGGCGGCCGCCGTCCACCCCCCGCAACGGAAGCCGCCCGCCGCCGTCCCGGACACCTCCGGCTGCCCCGTCAGCAGGCCCCGCAGGTCCGCGTCGACGTACGTCGGCCGGTGCTCGGGCCGGGCCGCGAGCAGCTGCGCCGGGGCGGTCACGCCGGTGAGGACGAGCAGCGAGTCGACACCGCCGTTGTGGGCGCCCTCGATGTCGGTGTCGAGCCGGTCCCCGACGACCAGGGGCCGCCGCGCCCCGGTCCGCAGGATCGTCTCGCGGTGCATGGGCGGCAGCGGCTTCCCCGCGATCTCCGGCTCGGCGCCCGTCGCGATGCGCACGACCTCCACGGCGGCGCCGTTGCCGGGCGCGATGCCGCGCGCGCCGGGGATGGTGCGGTCGGTGTTGGACGCGTACCAGGGCAGGCCCCGCGCGATCGCGTACGACGCCTCCGCGAACCGGCCCCACGGCAGTTCGGGCCCGCCGTACCCCTGGACGACGGCCGCCGGGTCGTCGTCCGCCGACTCGACGGGGACGAGCCCCCGCTCGCGCAGCGCCACCCGCAGCCCCTCGCCGCCGACCACGAGGACGCGCGCCCCCTGCGGCAGCCGGTCGGCGATGAGCCGCGCCACGGCCTGCGCCGACGTGACCACGTCGGCCGGCTCGGCGGGCACGCCCAGCTCCGTGAGGTGCGCGGCGACGGCCTCGGGGGTGCGCAGCGCGTTGTTGGTGACGTACGCGAGGCGCATCCCGCCGGCCCGCGCCTCCCCCAGCGCCTCCACCGCGTGCGGGATGGCCTCGCCGCCCGCGTAGACGACGCCGTCCAGGTCCAGCAGTGCCGTGTCGTACGCCGCGCTCAGCGCGGTCGCGCTGCCGCCCGGCGCGCTCCGTCCGTGCCGTCCCATCGGTCTGGCTCCTCACTCGTCCGGCGGATCCCGTCCCCCGATCATCGCCCATCCGCGCGCCCACCTACGATGCAAGGATGAACGAGAGAGGTCCCGCGGCCGACGACGGCCTGCGCCTGAAGCCGTTCCGCGGACTGCGGTACGTCCCCGAACGGGTTCGCAGCCTCGCCGCGGTGACTTCTCCGCCGTACGACGTGGTCGTGCGGCCGGACGGGCTGTACCACCTGGAGTCGTCGGACCCGCACAACATCGTGCGGCTGATCCTGCCGCAGGCCCCGACGGCCGACGCCCGTCCGCGCCGGGCGGCGGACACCCTCGCGGACTGGCTGGAGGACGGCGTCCTCGCCCCGGACGCGGAGCCCGCCCTCTACGTGTACGAGCAGAGGAAGGGCGACCTGCTGCAACGGGGCCTGATCGGCGCGCTGGAGCTGTCGTCGCCGGCGGAGGGCGTGGTCCTTCCGCACGAGGACGTGATGCCGCACGTGGTGGAGGAGCGCGCGGACCTGATGCGGACGACGGGCGCGCACCTGGAGCCGCTGCTGCTGACGTACCGGGGCGGGGGCCGCACGACGGGTGCGGCGGCCGTGATCGAGCGGGCCACCGCGGGCACCCCGCTGCTGTCGACGACGACGGAGGACGGGTTCGAGCACCGGCTGTGGGCGGTGACGGACCCCGGGGAGCTGGCGGTCGCCGCGGAGGACCTGGCGGACCACCAGGCGTTGATCGCGGACGGCCACCACCGCTGGGCGACGTACCTGCGGCTCCGGGAGGAGCGTTCCGGCCCGGGTCCCTGGAACTACGGCCTGGTCCTCCTCGTCGACACGGCCCGCTACCCGCTGCGGGTACGGGCGATACACCGGCTGCTGCACCACCTGCCAGTCACCGGGGCACTGGCGGCGCTGGACGGGGCGTTCAGGGTGCGGACACTGGACCGTACGCCGCTGGAGACCGCCCTGGACGTGCTGGCGGTGGCCGCGGGCGACGGCAACGCGTTCCTGCTGGCGGGCGACGGCCGCTTCCACCTGGTGGACCGTCCCGCCCCGGAGCTGCTGGAGCGCACGGTGCGCCGGGACCGGCCGGAGGCGTGGCGAAGCCTGGACGCGACGGTGCTGCACGCGACGCTGCTGGAGCACGTGTGGCGGGTCCCCGACGCCCCGGAGCACATCGCGTACCTCCACGACGCGCGGGCGGCGGTGACGCAGGCGGAGCGGAACGGGGCGACCGCGGTACTGATGCACCCGGTGCGCGAGGAGGTCGTACGGGACCTGGCGCGGCAGGGCGTGACGATGCCCCGGAAGTCGACGTCGTTCGGCCCGAAGCCGGCGACGGGCCTGGTCCTGCGGAGCCTGGCCCTGGACTGAGGGCACGGGGAGGGGCGGCATCCCGCGGGATGCCGCCCCTCCCCGTGCCGCTCCGCGATCAGCGCCCGGCCCCGTCGCCCTCCTCGTCGGTGCCGTTCTCGCCGGCCCCGTCCCCGGCGGGCCGACCGCCGTCGGCCTCCTCGATGGCCGCCTCGGTCTCCTCGTCCTCGTCGAACGCGTCGACGAACTCGACCCCGTCGAGTTCGGCGAGCCGGTCGGAGGCGTCGGTGGTGCCCTCCTTGTCGGACTCGAGTGCCTTGGCGAACCACTCGCGCGCTTCGGCCTCCCTGCCGGCGGCGAGAAGCGCGTCGGCGTACGCGTACCGCAGGCGCGCCGTCCACGGCTGGACGGAGTGGGACGCGAGTTCGGGCGACTGGAGGGTGACGATCGCGGCGTCGAGCTGGTCCATGTCGCGGCGGGCACCCGCGGCGACGAGCCGCATCTCGACCTGTCCGGCCTTGTCCAGCTTCTGCACGTCGGGCTCGCCGGCCATGGCGAGGGCCCGCTCGGGACGGCCGAGGCCGCGTTCGCAGTCGGCCATGACGGGCCACAGTTCGACGTTTCCGGTCATGCGCCGGGCGGCGCGGAACTCGGCGAGCGCCTCGGCGTACTTCTGCGTGGCGTACGCGGCGAATCCGGCGGCCTCGCGGACGGCGGCGACGCGGGAGGCCAGCCGGAGGGCGATCCGCGAGTAGGCGTACGCCTTCTCGGGGTCCTCGTCGATGAGCCTGGCGACCATCACCAGGTTGCGGGCGACGTCCTCCGCGAGGGTCTTGGGCAGGCTCAACAGCTCCTGTCGCACGTCCTTGTCGATCTCGTCACCGGTGACGTCGTCGGGAATGGGCAGCCGCTTGACGGGCTCGCGGTCCCGCCGGTCGTCGCGCCGGTCGTCACGGCGGAAACCACCGCGGTCGTCACGACGGTCGTCGCGGCGGAAACCACCACGGTCATCACGCCGGTCATCACGGCGGAAACCACCGCGGTCGTCACGACGGTCGTCGTCACGCCGCGGACCGCGGTCGCGATCCCGGTCCTCACGACGGAACGGCGGACGGTCGCCACCACGCCGGAACCCACCACGGTCATCACGCCGCTCATCACGGCGCGGGGCACGATCGTCGCGACGGAACCCACCGCGGTCGTCACGACGGTCGTCGCGGCGGAAACCACCACGGTCATCACGCCGGTCATCACGCCGGTCATCACGCCGGTCGTCGCGGCGGAAACCACCACGGTCATCACGCCGGTCGTCGCGGCGCTCGTCACGACGGAACCCACCGCGATCGTCACGACGGAACCCGCCGCGGTCGTCACGACGGTCGTCGTCACGCCGCGGACCGCGGTCGCGATCCCGGTCCTCACGACGGAACGGCGGACGGTCGCCACCACGCCGGAACCCACCACGGTCATCACGCCGCTCATCACGGCGCGGGGCACGATCGTCACGCGGAAAACCACCACGGTCATCACGCCGGTCATCACGCCGGTCGTCGCGACGGAACCCACCGCCACCCCGGCGGTCGTCGTCACGCCGCGGACCGCGGTCACGGTCCCGGTCCTCACGACGGAACGGCGGACGGTCATCGTCGCGACGCGGGGCGCGCTCGTCGCGCGGGAAACCAGCCCGGCCGTCACGACGGTCGTCGGAGCGGTAACCGCCACCATGTCGGTCGTCGTTCCGGCGGTCGTCGTCGCGGCGGAAGCCGGCGCCCCGGTATCCACCGCGGTCCCGGTCATCACGGCGCGGGTCGCGATCGCGGTCGTCACGGCGGAATGGCGGTCGATCGTCACCGCGCCGGAAACCACCGCGGTCGCCACGCCGCTCGTCGCGGCGGGGACCGCCACCGTCCCGACGGTCGTCGTCGCGGCGAGGTCCGCGGAATCCGCCCCGTTCACCGCCACCGTCCCTACGACGAGGCTCGCGCTCCGGACGGTCGTCGGAGGAGTTGGTGGACATGGGTGTGGCTCCTGTCTTCGGGTACCGCAGGTCATTCTCGCGCAACGGAGATCCCATCGCGCTTCGAGCAGACTTCAACAACAACAAAAGGACCCTTGGTCCCAGCATGCACGCTGGGACCAAGGGTCCTGAAAGATTGTTCGGCGGTGTCCTACTCTCCCACAGGGTCCCCCCTGCAGTACCATCGGCGCTGAAAGGCTTAGCTTCCGGGTTCGGAATGTAACCGGGCGTTTCCCTAACGCTATGACCACCGAAACCCCATCGGGTTCGAGCGAACAAGCACACTATTCACTTGAATAGATGTTGTATGCCGGTGCGACTGTTCGCAACCCGGGAACAACACAGTGGACGCGAGCAACTGAGGACAAGCCCTCGGCCTATTAGTACCGGTCAACTCCACCCATCACTGGGCTTCCATATCCGGCCTATCAACCCAGTCGTCTACTGGGAGCCTTACCCTCTCAAGGAGGCGGGAACACTCATCTCGAAGCAGGCTTCCCGCTTAGATGCTTTCAGCGGTTATCCCTCCCGAACGTAGCCAACCAGCCATGCCCTTGGCAGAACAACTGGCACACCAGAGGTTCGTCCGTCCCGGTCCTCTCGTACTAGGGACAGCCCTTCTCAATATTCCTACGCGCACAGCGGATAGGGACCGAACTGTCTCACGACGTTCTAAACCCAGCTCGCGTACCGCTTTAATGGGCGAACAGCCCAACCCTTGGGACCGACTCCAGCCCCAGGATGCGACGAGCCGACATCGAGGTGCCAAACCATCCCGTCGATATGGACTCTTGGGGAAGATCAGCCTGTTATCCCCGGGGTACCTTTTATCCGTTGAGCGACGGCGCTTCCACAAGCCACCGCCGGATCACTAGTCCCGACTTTCGTCCCTGCTCGACCCGTCGGTCTCACAGTCAAGCTCCCTTGTGCACTTACACTCAACACCTGATTACCAACCAGGCTGAGGGAACCTTTGGGCGCCTCCGTTACCCTTTAGGAGGCAACCGCCCCAGTTAAACTACCCATCAGACACTGTCCCTGATCCGGATCACGGACCCAGGTTAGACATCCAGCACGACCAGAGTGGTATTTCAACGACGACTCCACCCCAACTGGCGTTGAAGCTTCACAGTCTCCCACCTATCCTACACAAGCCGAACCGAACACCAATATCAAACTGTAGTAAAGGTCCCGGGGTCTTTCCGTCCTGCTGCGCGAAACGAGCATCTTTACTCGTAGTGCAATTTCACCGGGCCTATGGTTGAGACAGTCGAGAAGTCGTTACGCCATTCGTGCAGGTCGGAACTTACCCGACAAGGAATTTCGCTACCTTAGGATGGTTATAGTTACCACCGCCGTTTACTGGCGCTTAAGTTCTCAGCTTCGCCCCACCGAAATGGAGCTAACCGGTCCCCTTAACGTTCCAGCACCGGGCAGGCGTCAGTCCGTATACATCGCCTTACGGCTTCGCACGGACCTGTGTTTTTAGTAAACAGTCGCTTCTCGCTGGTCTCTGCGGCCACACCCAGCTCCGAGTGCAAGACTCATCACCAGACATGGCCCCCCTTCTCCCGAAGTTACGGGGGCATTTTGCCGAGTTCCTTAACCATAGTTCACCCGAACGCCTCGGTATTCTCTACCTGACCACCTGAGTCGGTTTAGGGTACGGGCCGCCATGAAACTCGCTAGAGGCTTTTCTCGACAGCATAGGATCATCCACTTCGCCACAATCGGCTCGGCATCAGGTCTCAGCCTTCACGTGCGACGGATTTACCTACCACACGGCCTACACCCTTACCCCGGGACAACCACCGCCCGGGCTGGACTACCTTCCTGCGTCACCCCATCACTCACCTACTACCAGTCTGGGCCACCGGCTCCACCACTCCGCACTTGTCCGAAGACGCACACGGCGGTTTCACGGGCTTAGCATCGCTGGGTTCAGCGCTGACGCTTCAAAGCGGGTACCGGAATATCAACCGGTTGTCCATCGACTACGCCTGTCGGCCTCGCCTTAGGTCCCGACTTACCCTGGGCAGATCAGCTTGACCCAGGAACCCTTAGTCAATCGGCGCACACGTTTCCCACGTGTGTATCGCTACTCATGCCTGCATTCTCACTCGTGAACCGTCCACAACTCGCTTCCACGGCTGCTTCACCCGGCACACGACGCTCCCCTACCCATCACAACAGGCGTTAGCCCTCATGCTGCAATGACACGACTTCGGCGGTACGCTTGAGCCCCGCTACATTGTCGGCGCGGAATCACTTGACCAGTGAGCTATTACGCACTCTTTCAAGGATGGCTGCTTCTAAGCCAACCTCCTGGTTGTCTCTGCGACTCCACATCCTTTCCCACTTAGCGTACGCTTAGGGGCCTTAGTCGATGCTCTGGGCTGTTTCCCTCTCGACCATGGAGCTTATCCCCCACAGTCTCACTGCCGCGCTCTCACTTACCGGCATTCGGAGTTTGGCTAAGGTCAGTAACCCGGTAGGGCCCATCGCCTATCCAGTGCTCTACCTCCGGCAAGAAACACACGACGCTGCACCTAAATGCATTTCGGGGAGAACCAGCTATCACGGAGTTTGATTGGCCTTTCACCCCTAACCACAGGTCATCCCCCAGGTTTTCAACCCTGGTGGGTTCGGTCCTCCACGAAGTCTTACCTCCGCTTCAACCTGCCCATGGCTAGATCACTCCGCTTCGGGTCTTGAGCGCGCTACTACACCGCCCTATTCGGACTCGCTTTCGCTACGGCTTCCCCACACGGGTTAACCTCGCAACACACCGCAAACTCGCAGGCTCATTCTTCAAAAGGCACGCAGTCACGACGCAAGAACCGAAGTCCTTGCGCGACGCTCCCACGGCTTGTAGGCACACGGTTTCAGGTACTATTTCACTCCGCTCCCGCGGTACTTTTCACCATTCCCTCACGGTACTATCCGCTATCGGTCACCAGGGAATATTTAGGCTTAGCGGGTGGTCCCGCCAGATTCACACGGGATTTCTCGGGCCCCGTGCTACTTGGGTGTCTCTCCAACGAGCCGCATGAATTTCAGCTACGGGGGTCTTACCCTCTACGCCGGACCTTTCGCATGTCCTTCGCCTACCCATACGGTTTCTCACTCGTCTCACAGCCGGCAGACCATGAAAAAGAGATCCCACAACCCCGCACACGCAACCCCTGCCGGGTCTCACACGTATACGGTTTAGCCTCATCCGGTTTCGCTCGCCACTACTCCCGGAATCACGGTTGTTTTCTCTTCCTGAGGGTACTGAGATGTTTCACTTCCCCTCGTTCCCTCCACACTGCCTATGTGTTCAGCAGCGGGTGACAGCCCATGACGACTGCCGGGTTTCCCCATTCGGACACCCCCGGATCACAGCTCGGTTGACAGCTCCCCGGGGCCTATCGCGGCCTCCCACGTCCTTCATCGGTTCCTGGTGCCAAGGCATCCACCGTGCGCCCTTAAAAACTTGGCCACAGATGCTCGCGTCCACTGTGCAGTTCTCAAGCAACGACCAGCCACCCACCACCCCCAAGCCACACCTGGAGTTCACTGGGACCGGCATCGCAGAAGGGCAAGCAAACACTCGCACCCTCAGACACCCAACAGCGCGCCCAACACCCCCGGCCCCTCCCCGTGTTCCACGCCGAAGCAGTACTAACAAAGGAAGATCCCGAGTGTGCCGAATAGTCAACGTTCCACCCATGAGCCACCAGCACCGGACGTTCGCCGATGTACTGGCCTCTGACCAGACCAGACGGCCTGGTAAGAAGTGCTCCTTAGAAAGGAGGTGATCCAGCCGCACCTTCCGGTACGGCTACCTTGTTACGACTTCGTCCCAATCGCCAGTCCCACCTTCGACAGCTCCCTCCCACAAGGGGTTGGGCCACCGGCTTCGGGTGTTACCGACTTTCGTGACGTGACGGGCGGTGTGTACAAGGCCCGGGAACGTATTCACCGCAGCAATGCTGATCTGCGATTACTAGCGACTCCGACTTCATGGGGTCGAGTTGCAGACCCCAATCCGAACTGAGACCGGCTTTTTGAGATTCGCTCCACCTCACGGTATCGCAGCTCTTTGTACCGGCCATTGTAGCACGTGTGCAGCCCAAGACATAAGGGGCATGATGACTTGACGTCGTCCCCACCTTCCTCCGAGTTGACCCCGGCGGTCTCCCGTGAGTCCCCAGCACCACAAGGGCCTGCTGGCAACACGGGACAAGGGTTGCGCTCGTTGCGGGACTTAACCCAACATCTCACGACACGAGCTGACGACAGCCATGCACCACCTGTACACCGACCACAAGGGGGCACCCATCTCTGGATGTTTCCGATGTATGTCAAGCCTTGGTAAGGTTCTTCGCGTTGCGTCGAATTAAGCCACATGCTCCGCCGCTTGTGCGGGCCCCCGTCAATTCCTTTGAGTTTTAGCCTTGCGGCCGTACTCCCCAGGCGGGGAACTTAATGCGTTAGCTGCGGCACGGACGACGTGGAATGTCGCCCACACCTAGTTCCCAACGTTTACGGCGTGGACTACCAGGGTATCTAATCCTGTTCGCTCCCCACGCTTTCGCTCCTCAGCGTCAGTATCGGCCCAGAGATCCGCCTTCGCCACCGGTGTTCCTCCTGATATCTGCGCATTTCACCGCTACACCAGGAATTCCGATCTCCTCTACCGAACTCTAGCCTGCCCGTATCGAATGCAGACCCGGAGTTAAGCCCCGGGCTTTCACATCCGACGCGACAAGCCGCCTACGAGCTCTTTACGCCCAATAATTCCGGACAACGCTTGCGCCCTACGTATTACCGCGGCTGCTGGCACGTAGTTAGCCGGCGCTTCTTCTGCAGGTACCGTCACTTGCGCTTCTTCCCTGCTGAAAGAGGTTTACAACCCGAAGGCCGTCATCCCTCACGCGGCGTCGCTGCATCAGGCTTGCGCCCATTGTGCAATATTCCCCACTGCTGCCTCCCGTAGGAGTCTGGGCCGTGTCTCAGTCCCAGTGTGGCCGGTCGCCCTCTCAGGCCGGCTACCCGTCGTCGCCTTGGTGAGCCGTTACCTCACCAACAAGCTGATAGGCCGCGGGCTCATCCTGCACCGCCGGAGCTTTCCACCACCATCGGATGCCCGAAGCGGTCGTATCCGGTATTAGACCCCGTTTCCAGGGCTTGTCCCAGAGTGCAGGGCAGATTGCCCACGTGTTACTCACCCGTTCGCCACTAATCCCCCACCGAAGCGGGTTCATCGTTCGACTTGCATGTGTTAAGCACGCCGCCAGCGTTCGTCCTGAGCCAGGATCAAACTCTCCGTGAATGCTTCCCGGTCATCCGGGCAAACACCCGCGTTGAGCGGGACCGGAAGAAGGAATGATCCTCCCGATCCACAGCATCCTCGCTGTGTTCTTCAAAGGAACCACGTCTCACAGAGACGGGGTTATCAACATATCTGGCGTTGACTTTTGGCACGCTGTTGAGTTCTCAAGGAACGAACGCTTCCCTCGTACTCACCCTCTCGGGCTTTCCTCCGGGCGCTTCCTTCGGTGTTTCCAACACTACCAGATCCGTTCACCGCCCCGTTCCCGGTCCGGATTCCCTCTCCAGCGGCCGTTGGAAGGCCTCCGCCTTTCGGCTTCCTCCACTTTAGCGGATTCCCCGCGGTGCTCATAATCGAGCTCCTCGAAATGAATTCCGGCACGACGAATCCGCCCCTGCCAGGGGGGATCGCCAGGTAGTGGTTTTGGCCGCCCCAGGGGTGCTGATACAGCGTGCCCCGGCTCTTGCGGCTCGGTCGAGCTTAGGTGGCCCGCTCCCCGGAGTCAAGCCCTCCTTCGGCGCGGTGTGTGGGCCCGGTACGGACTGACCGTCGGGTCCCCGTCGATCCAGAAGCGCCAGGGGTGCGCGGCGCCCTCCCCGCCCACACCGGTGCGGGGGCCGTTGCGTACCCGGTCGAGGGGCACGGGGGCGCCCGTCAGCACGGACAGCGGGGAATCCGGGCCGGCGCAGGCGTCGGTGCCGTCCAGGGTGCGGTCGATGCCCAGGGCCGTGGCGAGCCGGGCCGGCCCCTTGGCGAGTTCTCCGTCGCTCCGGGCCGAGGGGCGTCGGCGCCGGGCCAGTCCGTGGCCGGTGCGGATCTCCCCGGCGCGCAGCAGGACCCCGCTCGCGGTGCCCTCCGGGCCGCACACCAGGTTCAGGCAGTGCCACATCCCGTAGGTGAAGTAGACGTACACGTGGCCGGGGGGCCGAACATGACGGCGTTCCGTGCCGTGCGGCCCCGGTAGGCGTGCGAGCCGGGGTCGGCCTGCCCGGCGTACGCCTCCACCTCCGTGAGGCGGAGCTCGATGGGCCCGTCGTCCGTCATCCGTATCAGGGTCCGGCCGAGCAGGTCGGGGGCGACCTCCAGTACGGGGCGGTCGAAGAAGTCCCGGGGCAGCGGCGTACGGTCGAGGCTCTCGATCATGTTGGACGAGCGTACCGGGACGGCACCCGGAACCGGCTACGGTCTTCCGGGCGTACGCGTATGTAGGCCGAGGACCGAGAAGGAGTGGACATGGGCTTCAAGAAGCTGCTCGCGAGCCTGGGGGCGGGCGGAGCCAACGTCGAGACCGTGCTGACCGAGTCGAACGTGGTACCCGGTGGCGTCGTCCAGGGCGAGGTGCGGGTCGAGGGCGGTTCGGTCGCCCAGGAGATCCAGAGCCTGTCGCTCGGACTCCAGGCGCGGGTCGAGGTCGAGGGCGGCGACCAGGAGGTGAAGCAGGACGTCGAGTTCGCGAAGAAGCAGATCGGCGGTTCCTTCACCGTCCAGCCCGGGGCCGTGCACGTCGTGCCGTTCGGACTGGAGATCCCCTGGGAGACGCCCGTCACCTGCATCGGCGGGCAGCAGCTGCGCGGCATGGACATCGGGGTGACGACGGAGCTGGCGATCGCGCGGGCCGTGGACTCCGGTGACCTGGACCCGATCAGCGTGCACCCCCTGCCGGCGCAGCAGGCGATCCTCGACGCGTTCGTGCAGCTGGGCTTCCGCTTCAAGAGCGCCGACATGGAGCGGGGGCACATCCGCGGGACGCGGCAGCGGCTGCCGTTCTACCAGGAGATCGAGTTCCTGCCGCCGCAGCACCACCGCGGGCTGAACCAGGTCGAGCTGTCGTTCGTCGCCGACGGGCGGGAGATGGACGTGGTGCTGGAGATGGACAAGAAGGCCGGGTTGTTCAGCGAGGGCAGCGACTCGTACCGCTGCTTCGTGGTCGGGCTGGACGGCTACCGGGACACCGACTGGGCCGCCTACCTCAACCAGTGGCTCGCCGATGTCGGCGGGCGCCGCAACTGGCTCTAGGCTCGGGACGAGGGTCCCACGTGATCGGAGGTTCTGACGTGACCGAGGCGAAGAGGCCGCCGCTCCCCCACGACTTCCACCCGCCGGTGCCGTCGTTCACCGTGGTGAGCGACGACGTCGCACCCGGGGGCGTGCTGGCGGACGCGCAGGTGTACGCGGAGGGGAACACCTCCCCGCACCTGCGGTGGGAGGGGTTTCCGGCGGAGACGAAGAGCTTCGCCGTGACGTGCTTCGACCCGGACGCGCCGACGGGCAGCGGGTTCTGGCACTGGGTGCTGTTCGACGTCCCCGCGTCGGTGACGGAGTTGCCGGCGGGCGCGGGCGGCGGTGGGTTCGCGGGACTGCCCGAGGGGGCGGTCCACGCCCGCAACGACTATGGGTCGAAGGACTTCGGCGGTGCCGCGCCGCCGCCCGGGGACGGCCCCCACCGGTACGTCTTCACCGTGTACGCCGTGGACCGGGAGAAGCTGGGGCCGGACTCCGACGCGACGGCGGCGGCCGTCGGCTTCAACCTGCGGTTCCACACGCTGGCGCGCGCGCAGCTGGTCGGGGAGTACGAGACACCTGCGGAGGGCTGAAGGTTCGCCTCCCGTTCGCCCGCTCCTGGCCTGTGAGAGGCCGGGGGCGGGCATTTTCGTGCCTGCGGATATTGCGTTGTCCCGTTCGGTGCCGCCCCGCCAGAGTTGGTCCAGGCGCGTCAGGGGACGGCCGGCACACGGAGGTGGGCGGAATGCGGGACACGCTGGTTCTCAACGCGAGCTTCGAGCCGCTGTCGACGGTGTCGCTGCACCGGGCGGTGGTGCTGGTGCTGCAGGACAAGGCCGTCGTCGAGCAGGCCCATCCGGAACTCCGGCTGCGGGCGGCCCGGGTGGAGTTGCCCGCACCGCGGGTGATCAGGTTGTGCCGGTACGTACGGGTGCCGTTCCGAAGACACGCGCCGTGGTCGCGCAGGGGTGTGCTGGTGCGCGACCAGTACCGGTGCGCGTACTGCGGGCGGCGCGCGACGACGGTCGACCACGTCGTGCCGCGGTCGCAGGGGGGCGCGGACAGCTGGCTGAACACGGTCGCCTCCTGTGCGGAGGACAACCACCGCAAGGCGGACCGCACGCCGGAGGAGGCGGGGATGCCGCTGCTGCACCGGCCGTACGTGCCGAGTCCCGCGGACGCGATGCTGTTGGCGCTGCGGGCCGGTGAGCGGTCGGAGCTGCCGGAGTGGCTGGCGGTCCAGCGGCCGGAGGCCGTCGCCGCCTGAGCGCGGCCGCGGGTGGAGCCCGTTCCCGGCGTGCCGCCGGGGGCGGGCTCCTCCGTCATCGGGTGGTGAGCTGGAGGATCGCGGCGCCGCCGATGACGACGATCAGGGTGCGGAGGGCCCGGGCGGGGAGCCGCCGGCCGACGCGGGCCCCGAGCTGGCCTCCGATGGTGGAGCCCGCGGCGATGAGGGCGACCGCGGTCCAGTCGAAGCGGGCGGCGAAGACGAAGAACAGTGCGGCGACGGTGTTGACGACGGCCGCGAGGACGTTCTTCACGGCGTTGAGGCGCTGGAGGGTGTCGTCGAGCAGCATGCCCATGAGGGAGAGGTAGATGATCCCCTGGGCGGCGGTGAAGTATCCGCCGTAGACGCTGGCGAGGAGCAGGCCGGCGAAGAGGAGGGGGCCGCCGTGGCGGGTGGTGCCGTCGCGGCCGGTGCGTTCCCGGCGGGTCTGGACGGTCCGGGTGATGCGGGGCTGGAGGACGACCAGGACCAGTGCCAGGGCGACGAGGACGGGGACGATCGTCTCGAAGGCCGTGGAGGGGAGGAGGGTGAGGAGGACGGCGCCGCCGAGCCCTCCGGCGGCGGCGGCGACGGTGAGGCGCAGGACGCGGTCGCGCTGACCGGTGAGCTCGGCGCGGTAGCCGATGGCCCCGCTGACGGAGCCCGGGATCAGGCCGAGGGCGTTGGAGACCGTGGCGGTGACCGGGGGAGGCCGGTTGCCAGGAGGACGGGGAAGGTGATGAGCGTGCCCGACCCGACGATCGTGTTGATGGTGCCCGCGCCTATGCCGGCCGCGAAGACGGCGAGCATCTCCCAGAGCGTCACTGTGCCCCCCGTGCGGATCGGTGGTGGATGAACCGATCATGCACGAGGGCACCCGGGTGAGTCGACCGGGGGGCCGGCCCGCGGTCAGTCCGCGGGGGGTCCTGCCGGCGCCGCTCCTTCGAGGAGGTGTCGAATCCGGAGGCGCCGTTGCCGAGGTTGCCGAAGGCGCCGGAGAGGCCCTTGAGGGCGTCGCCGATCTCGCTGGGGACGATCCAGAGCTTGTTGGCGTCGCCTTCGGCGATCTTCGGGAGCATCTGGAGGTACTGGTAGGAGAGCAGCTTCTGGTCGGGGTCGCCGGCGTGGATGGCCTCGAAGACGGTGCGGACCGCCTGGGCCTCGCCCTCGGCGCGCAGGGCCGCCGCCTTGGCCTCGCCCTCGGCGCGCAGGATCGCGGACTGCTTCTCGCCCTCGGCGGTGAGGATCTGGGACTGACGGATTCCCTCGGCGGTGAGGATCGCGGCGCGCTTGTCGCGGTCGGCGCGCATCTGCTTCTCCATCGAGTCCTGGATGGAGGTGGGCGGCTCGATGGCCTTGAGTTCGACGCGGTTGACGCGGATGCCCCACTTGCCCGTGGCCTCGTCGAGGACGCCGCGGAGGGCGGCGTTGATCTCCTCGCGGGAGGTGAGGGTGCGCTCCAGGTCCATGCCGCCGATGATGTTGCGCAGGGTGGTGACGGTGAGCTGCTCGATCGCCTGGATGTAGCTGGCGACCTCGTACGTCGCGGCGCGGGCGTCGGTCACCTGGTAGTAGATGACCGTGTCGATGTTGACGACCAGGTTGTCCTGGGTGATGACGGGCTGGGGCGGGAAGGGGACGACCTGCTCGCGCAGGTCGATGCGGTTGCGGATCGTGTCGATGAACGGGACGACGATGTTGAGGCCCGCGTTGAGGGTGCGGGTGTAGCGGCCGAAGCGTTCCACGATGGCGGCGCTGGCTTGTGGGATGACCTGGATCGTCTTGATCAGGGCGATGAAGACTAGCACCACCAGAATGACCAGAACGATGATGACTGATGGCATCGTGCTCCCCGTGCCCTTCGCTGCCGGTTGTTGTCTGTGATCGATTTTCCCAGACGTCGGGCGGTCATGTGGGCGGTTCGGCCGGTTGTCCCGGTGACCGGCCTGCCCGGGACGGCGTGTGGCGGGACGTCACATCACGACGGCGGTGGCCCCGTCGATGTCGACGACGTCGACCTGCTGCCCTTGTTCGAAGACCTGGTCGGGTGCGTAGGCGCGGGCGGACCAGACCTCGCCGGCGAGCTTGACGCGTCCGCCGGAGGCGTCGACCCGTTCCAGGACGACGGCTTGGCGGCCCTTCAGGGCGTCCACGCCGGTGGCGTGGGCGGGTTGTCCTCGGCGGTGCCGGGCCGCGATGGGGCGCACGACGGCGAGGAGTGCGACGGAGACCACGACGAAGACGATGACCTGGGCCACCACTCCGAAGCCGAGTCCCGCGGTGAGGGCGCCCGCGACCGCCCCGACGGAGAACATGCCGAATTCGGGCATCGCGGTGATGACGAGCGGGATGCCCAGTCCCACCGCCGCGATCAGCCACCAGACCCATGCGTCGATGTCCACTCCGTCATGGTAGGCGCGCGGGCCCGCCGGGGACAGGGGGCCGGGGTCCGGCGGTGAAGGGGGGTCGGGTGCCCGGTGGGCGGGTTCCTCCGCTCCCCCGGCGTCCGGCGCCCCGGGGCTTCGGGGAGGGGCGGCGGGTTCAGCCGAGCGGGAGGCCCTGGGCGGTGTAGCGGTCGCCGACGCGCTCGACGACGAGGGGCAGGCCGAAGCAGTGGCTGAGGTTGCGGGAGGTCAGCTCGGTCTCGACGGGCCCGGCGGCGAGCACCTCGCCCTGACGGAACATCAGGACGTGGGTGAAGCCCGGCGGGACCTCCTCGACGTGGTGCGTGACCATGATCATGGAGGGGGCGTGCGGGTCGCGGGCGAGGCGGCCGAGGCGGCGTACGAGGTCCTCGCGGCCGCCGAGGTCGAGGCCGGCGGCGGGCTCGTCGAGGAGGAGCAGCTCGGGGTCGGTCATCAGGGCGCGGGCGATGAGGGTCCGCTTGCGCTCGCCCTCGGAGAGGGTGCCGAACCTGCGGTCGAGGAAGTCGGACATGCCGAGGCGGTCGAGGAAGGCGCGGGCGCGGTCCTCGTCGACGGCGTCGTAGTCCTCCCGCCAGGTGGCGGTCATGCCGTACGCCGCGGTGAGGACGGTCTGGAGGACGGTCTGCCGCCTGGGCAGCTTCTCGGCCATGGCGATGCCGGCCATGCCGACGCGGGGCCGCAGGTCGAAGACGTCGACCCTGCCGAGCTGCTCGCCGAGGATGCGGACGGTGCCGCGGGTGGGGAAGAGGTAGGTGGAGGCGATGTTGAGGAGGGTGGTCTTGCCGGCGCCGTTGGGGCCGAGGACGGCCCAGCGCTCGCCCTCCTCGACCGACCAGGAGACCCCGTCCACCAGAGCGCGTCCGTCGCGGACCACGGATACGTCCACCAGCTCCAGTACATCGCCCATGAGCGCGTTGTCTCCCCTTGCGGTCGTCGCTTCGTCGTCGTCCCCGCGCGGAGCGCCGTGGGAGCGGCGGGCACGGGTTCCCTGGGAAAACCTACGCCACCGGTGGCGGGGCCCGTACCCGTGGGGCCGGTACCTAGGCTGGGGGCCATGCTTTCGGAACCACGTTCAGGACGGTTGGCCGCTTGGGGGAACGCCCTGCTGGCCGGGTCGGTGTCGCCGGACGAGGCGGTGGGCGCGATCGTCGGCGACGACGCGCCGCACCGGGTGGAGGGCCTGCCGGGTGAGCCGGGGCCCGTCGGGCTGACCCTGGCGCTGGGGCGGCTGCGGTCGCTGGGGGTCGCCGGGTGGCGGGTCGCGCTGCCCGTGCCGGGGCACCCGCTGGGGTTGAGCGGGCCGCCGGAGTTCAACGCGCGGGCGCTCGAGGCGGGGGAGGCGGCCGTCGGCTACGGGGCCGGATTCGGGCTCGTACCGGAGGTGACCGGGGCGGGTCCGGCCGGGGAGCCGCGCGCCGGGGTCGTGTGGCGCTGCCTGCCGGTGCGGCAGGCGCCTCCGGCGGACGTGCCGTCGCTGGGCGAGGCGGAGCGGGAGCTGGCGGAGGCGCTGCGGAGGGCGACGGCGGTGCTGACGCGGCTGGACGTGGCGGCCTCGGGCCCGGTGGCGGAGGCGTCGCTGGACGCGTACCGGGCGCGGGCGGACGCCGGGGGGCGAGCCGCTGGCGCCGGGGTACCCGCCGCGGGCGGTGCGGGTGCTGGAGATGGCGCGGCGGGTGGCGCTGCTGGTCTCGCTGGCGTGCGGGAGCGGGCACGGCGGCGCGGTGAGCGCGTCGGAGATGGCGGCGCGGGCGGAGGCGCTGCGGCCGGTGGAGCGGGTGGCGCGGCGGGCGCGGGTGGCGGCGTTCAACGCGTACGTGGAGGAGCGGGAGCGGGGGCGGCCCTGAGCCGGCCGGCCGGGGACGGGATCCGGCCGGGCGCGTCAGGTCGGGCCCCGTCCCGGAGCCGGGTGGTGGGGCCGGGCGGCGGGGCCGGTCAGGTGGTGAGGCCGTGGCGTACCGCCCACAGGGCGGCCTGGGTCCGGTCGGCGAGGTCCAGCTTCATGAGGATGTTGGAGACGTGCGTCTTCACGGTCTTCTCGGAGAGGACGAGCGCGCGGGCGATCTCCCGGTTGGAGCGGCCGTCGGCGATCAGGCCGAGGACCTCGCGCTCCCGCTCGGTGAGGGTGCCGCCGCGGCCGCCGGCGCCGCCGTTCGCCCCGTCCTGGCTGAGCAGCGCCCCGGCCACCTCGGGCTGGAGCAGGACGTGGCCCGCGTGGACGGAGCGGATGGCGCCGGCCAGGGCGTCCGGGTCGACGTCCTTGTAGACGTACCCGGCGGCGCCGGCGCGCAGGGCGGGGACGACCGTGCGCTGTTCGGTGAAGCTGGTGACGATCAGCACCTTCGCCGGGTTGCCCAGCTCGCGGAGCCTGCGCAGGGCCTCGATGCCGTCCGTGCCGGGCATCTTCACGTCCATGAGGACGACGTCGGGGCGCAGCTCCTCCGTGCGGGCGACGCCCTCGGCGCCGTCCGCGGCCTCGCCGACGACCTCGATGTCGTCCTGGACCTCCAGGAACGTGCGCAGCCCGCGGCGGACGACCTGGTGGTCGTCGACGAGGAGCACGCGGATGGCACGCCCCTTCCCCGCCCGCGCGGCGCCGCCGCTCTCCTCGTCAGCCACCGGGGACCTCCATCTCGATCGCGGTGCCCTCGCCGGGCGCCGAGTGCACGGCGAGCCGGCCGCCGACGCCGCTCGCCCGGTCCCGCATGGACACGAGGCCCAGGTGGCGCCCGGCGCTGCGGACCGCCCACGGGTCGAAGCCCCTGCCGTCGTCGGCGACGGTGAGGCGGGCGCCCTGGCCGTGCCGGGAGAGCCGGACGGCGACCCGGTCGGCCCCGGAGTGGCGCAGGGCGTTGTGCAGGGCCTCCTGGGCGACGCGGAGCAGCGCCTCCTCCTGGGCGGCGGGCAGGGCGCGCACGCCGCCCTCGTCGAAGGTGACGCGGGCCGTGTGGGCCCGGTCGAGGACCTGGACGTGCGTGCGCAGCGTGTGGACCAGGCCGTCCTCGTCGAGGGCGGCGGGGCGCAGCTCGACGACGGCGGCCCGCAGCTCGTCGGCGGCCTCGGCGGCGAGGGCCGCGACCTGCTGGAGCTCGGTCCTGGCGCGGGCGGGGTCCCGGTCGATCAGGGCGGCGGCGGCCTGGGCGGTGAGCCGCAGGGAGAACAGCTTCTGGCTGACCGCGTCGTGCAGCTCGTGGGCGAGGCGGGAGCGCTCCTCGGCGATGGTCAGCTCGCGGCTGCGCTCGTGGAGGCGGGCGTTGGTCAAGGCGATGGCGGCGTGCTGGGCGAGGATGCCGAGCAGTTCCTCGTCGTCGGCGGTGAAGCCGCCGCCGGGTGAGGGGCGGCGCTTGTTGGCGAGGAAGAGGGCGGCGATCGTCTCGTCGCCGTCGCGGACGGGCAGACCGAGGAAGTCCGACATGTCGGGGTGGGCGGCGGGCCAGCCCTCGAAGCGGGGGTCCTCGCGGACGTCGGCGAGGCGCTCGGGCCGCTCGCCGTGGAGCATCGCGGCGAGGACGCCGTGCTGCCGGGGCAGGGGGCCGATGGCCTTCCACTGCTCGTCGCTGACCCCGTCGACCACGAACTGGGCGAAACCGCCGTGGTCGTCCGGGACGCCGAGCGCCGCGTACTCGGCGTCGAGCAGGTCGCGGGCGGAGGCGACGATGGTCTTCAGGACGTCGCGGACCTCCAGCTGCCTGCTCATCTCCAGCAGGGCCGTGCTCACCGCGGCGAGACCGGAGCGTGGTCGGTCGGTCATGCGACCACCGTACCCACGGGGGTGGCGGTCCGTATCCGCCTGCGGGCGGCAGCGGCCGGGACCGGCGACCTAGGTCTTCCCTGGGCGCCGCGGAGGCCCTGAAAGGGCCTCACAGAGAGCATTGCTTCAGCAACCTCATGTAAACGCGGCAGGGGCCTGATGTGAGGCCGCGCATAGGACCCAGATCACGTACGAAACCCTTTAGTGCTCACACATGCGACATATTCCCGCTGGTCGCACGAGTCTATCCGACCCGTCGGAGCCATGTGCGGCACCTTCTGATCCACTACCCGGGATCGTATGTCACATCTTTGCCACGGGTTTTCGCAGTCGCTAAGAATTGCTGCCGTCGCCCGCCAAGCCAGGCGCAGCGCCGCCCGGCGTGCGACTCCCGCGATTCGAAGAGGTACGACTGTATGTTCCCGTCCAGCACTCCTGGTCTCAGCCGTCTCAAGAAGAACCACAAGCTCTCCCTCGCCGGCGTGGCCGCCATCGGTGCCGCCACCCTCTCCCTCTCGGTGGTTCCGGGTCCCGCCCCGGCCGAGGCGGAGGTCAGGGAGGTGGCCGCCGCCCCGGCCGCCGCCTGGAGCGGCTACCGGAACGCGGAGCTGCAGGCCGGCATCGCCGGGCAGAAGTCGGCGTTCGAGGTGAAGGCCGCCGCCGCGGCCAAGGCCAAGGCCGAGTCCGAGGCCGCGACGAAGGCCGAGGCCACCGCCAAGGCGAGGGCCGCCAAGGCGAAGGCCGCCGCCAAGGCCGAGGCCGCCGCCAAGGAGCGCGCCGCCGCCCAGGCCGCCGCCAGCCGTACCGCCGCACGCAAGCCGGTGTACGCGGACAACCTCGACGGATGGATCCGCGAGGCGCTCTCCATCATGAAGAAGCACGACATCCCCGGCAGCTACGAGGGCATCCACCGCAACATCATGCGGGAGTCCAGCGGCAACCCGAACGCGATCAACGACTGGGACATCAACGCCCGCAACGGCGTCCCGTCGATCGGCCTGCTCCAGGTCATCAAGCCGACGTTCGACGCGTACCACATCCCCGGCACGAAGAAGAGCCAGTGGGACCCGGTGGCCAACATCGTCGCCGCGTGCAACTACGCCGCCGACCGCTACGGCTCCATGGACAACGTCGACAGCGCGTACTGACCCGCACCGACGTGGAAAGGGCGGCACCCCGGCAGGGGTGCCGCCCTTCACGCGCGCGCGCGGCGGCGGTCACTTGCGCATGACCTCCGGCTCGTGGCGGCGCAGCAGGCGCGCCACGACGAAGCCGAGGGCGACGGCCATGACGACCAGCACCGTCACGTTCACGCCCCACTGGCCGGCGCCGTGCTCCCACAGCGGGTCCAGGTCGGTGGGGTTCTCGTGGTCCCACGGCGGCATGAGGTGCGCCAGGTCGAGGGTGGCGCCCGCGCCGGCGATGGCCCAGCGGGACGGCATGAGCCAGGCGAACTGCTCCAGGCCCGGCGAGCCGTACACCTTGAACAGGATGCCGGTGAAGACGACCTGGACGATCGCGAACATGACCAGCAGCGGCATCGTCTTCTCCGCGGTCTTCACCAGGGAGGAGATGACCAGACCGACCATCATCGAGGTCAGGCCGAGCGCGATGACGACGAGGCACAGCTCGACGGCGGGCGGCATCACCAGGCCCTCGGCGGGCAGCTCGCGCGGGGTGAAGCCGATGGCGCAGATGATGACGCCCTGGAAGGCCGTGATGAGGCCGAGGACGATCACCTTGGACATCAGGTACGCCGAGCGGGACAGGCCGGTGGCGCGCTCCCGCTCGTAGATCACCCGCTCCTTGATCAGCTCTCGTACGGAGTTGGCGGCGCCCGAGAAGCACATGCCGACGGCGAGGATGAGCATGATCGTTCCCGCGTCGCCGTTGAACCTGGACGGCGGCGTCGGCGGGGCCAGGCCGAAGTCGGCCGGGATGACGACGGAGACCGCGCCGAGGACCGCCGGGAGGATGACCATCAGGGCGAGGAAGCCCCGGTCGGAGGCGATCACGGAGACGTACCGGCGGATCAGGGTCCACAGCTGGGCACCCCAGCTCTGCGGCTTGGGCGGCCTGGCGGCGGACTGCACCGCCATGTGGACGGGCTGCGGCGCCACGGCGTCGATGTCGGCGGCGTACAGCTGGTAGTGCTGCGAGCCCTTCCAGCGGCCGGCCCAGTCGTAGTCGCGGTAGTTCTCGAAGGCGGAGAAGACGTCCGCCCACGTCTCGTACCCGAAGAAGTTCAGCGCCTCCTCCGGCGGGCCGAAGTAGGCCACCGAACCGCCGGGGGCCATCACCAGCAGCTTGTCGCAGAGCGCGAGCTCGGCGACGGAGTGGGTGACGACGAGGACCGTGCGGCCGTCGTCGGCGAGGCCGCGCAGCAGCTGCATGACGTCGCGGTCCATGCCCGGGTCGAGGCCGGAGGTCGGCTCGTCCAGGAAGATCAGGGACGGCTTGGTCAGCAGCTCCAGGGCGACGGAGACGCGCTTGCGCTGGCCGCCGGAGAGGGAGGTGAACTTCTTCTCCTTGTGGACGTCCAGCTTCAGCTCGCGCAGCACCTCGTCGATCCGGGCCTCGCGCTCGGCCGCCGCGGTGTCGCCCGGGAAGCGGAGCTTCGCCGCGTACCGCAGGGCCTTCTGGACGGTCAGCTCCTTGTGGAGGATGTCGTCCTGCGGGACCAGGCCGATGCGCTGGCGCAGTTCGGCGAACTGCTTGTAGAGGCTGCGGTTGTCGTAGAGGACGTCGCCCTGGTCGGCGGGGCGGTAGCCGGTGAGCGCCTTGAGGAGCGTCGACTTGCCGGAGCCGGACGGGCCGATGACGCCGATCAGCGACTTCTCGGGGACGCCGAAGGAGACGTCCTTCAGGATCTGCTTGCCGCCGTCGACGGTGACGGTGAGGTGGCGGGCCGAGAAGGAGACCTCGCCGGTGTCGACGAACTCCTCCAGGCGGTCGCCGACGATCCGGAACGTCGAGTGGCCGACGCCGACGATGTCGTTCGGGCCGATGAGGACGGTTCCGGACTTGGCGATCGGCTGGCCGTTGACGTACGTGCCGTTGTGCGAGCCGAGGTCGCGCAGTTCGAAGCGGCCGTCGGGGTGAGCGGTGAACTCGGCGTGGTGGCGCGAGACCTGGAGGTCGGAGACGACCAGTTCGTTCTCGAGCGCGCGGCCGATGCGCATGACGCGGCCCAGGGCCAGCTGGTGGAAGGTGGTGGGGCTGCGGTCCCCGCCGTGGGCGGGGGGACCTGGCACCTTGTCGACCGCCACGCCGCCGCCCTGCTGCTGCGGGATCTGCCGCTGCGGCGCCTGCTGCCAGCCGGGCTGCTCCTGGTACGGCTGATCCTGGTGCGGCTGGTGCGGGTGCTGCTGCGGCTGGTGCTGCTGCGGGGCCTGTGGTGCCGCGTGGGCCTGCCGGCCGGGCCAGGGCTGCTGGACCTGCGGCGCCCGGGCGCCGTACGCGCCGGCGGGCGCGGCGTGGGCTGCGGGAGCGGCGCCGGCGAAGTCCAGCCGCGGGCCGTCGGTGGCGTTGCCCAGGTGCACCGAGGCACCCGGTCCGATCTCCGTCTGGTGGATCCGCTGACCCTGTGCGTAGGTGCCGTTGGTGGAGCCGTGATCCTCGATGACCCAGCTCCGGCCCCCCAGCTCACCGTGGCGTGCCGCCACGAGACCCTGGCGTCGTCGATCACCACGTCGCCCTGCGGGTCGCGCCCGAGGGTGTACGACCTGGACGGATCGAGGGTCCAGGTCCTTCCGTTCAGTTCCAGTACGAGTTCCGGCACTCCATGCCCCACGTAGTTGTCCCCCGAGGTACCCCCGTCGCTGGGAGTCTGGGGATGGCGAACATCGAGGAGGAACTATTTCAGGCCCGGTCGCCGATCTGAAAGTCGGGCGGTGTGAAGACCCCCGGCGTCCCCCGGGAAGCGCGGCCGGACGGGTCGGCGAATGGGTTCATCACCCCTCTACCCGGGCATCCCGCCGCCGAGGACGAAGAACGGCCGGGGCGGCGGGCGGGGCGCTCCCCGCCCCGTCCCGGCCGGGCATGACCGGGACGGGGCGGAATCCGGCCGCACCCGTACGGAACGGGGCTCGGCGGCGCCCCGGCGGCCCGCTCCGGATCGGCGTCCGCCGGCCGGGACGGGGCGGTGGGCGTCCTGCGGGACGGATACGGTGGGGGGACCATGAGCGCATCACAGACCTCAGACGTTCCCACCCTCCTCGTGAAGATCTTCGGGAAGGACCGTGCCGGGATCACCGCCGGGCTGTTCGACACCCTCGCCGCGTTCTCCGTCGACGTCATCGACATCGAGCAGGTGGTCACCCGCGGCCGTATCGTCCTGTGCGCGCTCGTCACCAAGCCGGCCGCCGGAACGGAGGGCGGACTGCGGGCCACCGTCCACACCTGGGCCGACTCGCTGAAGCTCCAGGCGGAGATCATCTCCGGTACCGGCGACAACCGGCCGCGCGGCCACGGGCGTTCCCACGTGACCGTCCTGGGGAACCCGCTGACCGCGGAGAACACCGCGGCCATAGCCGCCACCATCACCCGCACCGGAGGCAACATCGACCGCGTCTTCCGGCTGGCGAAGTATCCCGTGACCGCGGTGGAGTTCGCCGTCTCCGGCGTCGAGACCGAACCGCTGCGCACCGCGCTCGCCACCGAGGGGCACGAACTGGGCGTGGACGTGGCCGTGGTGTCCGCCGGGCTGCACCGGCGGGCGCAGCGGCTGGTGGTCATGGACGTCGACTCGACGCTGATCCAGGACGAGGTCATCGAGCTGTTCGCCGCCCACGCGGGGTGCGAGCACGAGGTCGCGGAGGTCACCGCCGCGGCGATGCGCGGCGAGCTGGACTTCGAGCAGTCGCTGCACGCGCGCGTGGCGCTGCTGGAGGGCCTGGACGAGTCGGTCGTGGAGAAGGTGCGGTCCGAGGTGCGGCTGACGCCCGGTGCCCGCACCCTGATCCGTACGCTGAAGCGGCTCGGCTACCAGGTCGGCGTGGTGTCCGGCGGGTTCACGCAGGTCACGGACGACCTGAAGGTGCGGCTCGGCCTGGACTTCGCCTCCGCCAACACGCTGGAGATCGTCGACGGCAGGCTGACCGGCCGGGTGACCGGCGAGATCGTGGACCGGGCGGGGAAGGCGCGGCTGCTGCGCCGGTTCGCGGCGGAGGCGGGTGTGCCGCTCGCGCAGACCGTGGCGATCGGCGACGGCGCGAACGACCTCGACATGCTGAACGCGGCCGGTCTCGGCGTGGCCTTCAACGCCAAGCCGGTGGTCCGCAGGGCCGCGGACACCGCGGTCAACGTGCCGTTCCTGGACACCGTGCTGTACCTGCTCGGCATCACCCGCGAGGAGGTGGAGGCGGCGGGCACCGTGTCCGCCTGACCCGGTGCCCGGGCCGCCGTGGCGACGCCGGTCCGCCGTACGGCGGGCGTCACGCGTGAGGCGCCCAGAAGCCGACCATCTTGCCGGCGCCGTGCTCCAGGGACTTCCACCCTCCGTCAAACGTGAGGACGGCGAGGGCGGAGGTCGGGAAGCCGCTGCGGTTCATCCTGGGCAGGATGTCACCCTCCGCCTCCCCGGCGAGGGCGTCGGCGAGGGCGTGGACGCCCGGGTTGTGCCCGACGAGGAGGAGGTCCCTCACGTCGTCGGGCGTCTCGTTGAGCAGCGCGATCAGCTCGCCGAGGGAGGCTTCGTAGACGCGCTCGTCGTAGAGGGTCCTGGGCCGCTGGGGCAGCTCGGAGACCACCAGCTTCCACGTCTCGCGGGTGCGCACGGCGGTCGAGCACAGGGTCAGGTCGGGGGTGATGCCGGCGCCGGCGAGCCAGCGCCCGGCGAGGGGCGCCTCCCGGCGACCGCGGTCGGTGAGCGGGCGCTCGTGGTCGGAGTCCTGGGACCACTCGGCCTTCGCATGCCGGAGTAGCACGATCCTGCGGGCTGTATCGACGCTCATGCCCCCAGCTTCGCACGAGACGGACCCTGCGGCGCAGGGTGTTGACGCGTCCGAACGGCAGGGGCGGGCGGGGCCGCTAGCGCGCGACGGCGTGCCGGACCTGTTCGAGGAACCGGCCCACGACGGGCTCGCCGCCCGTGGCGCGGGCCTGCCCCGGCCCCGCGAGGAGGAGGAACAGCACGGCGAAGGCGGCGGCGGGGAGGGCCACGGCCCACCAGGGCAGCCGGACGTCCGCACCGCCGGTGCCGGCGGCGGTGCCCCCGCCGACGGCGGGGGCGGGGACGTGGGTGGGGGGTGGGCGTACGGGCCGACATGGCCGCCTCCGTCGTCGCGGGGTCCGTGGTGGTCCCCACGCTACGGAGCCCCGGCGGCGCGTCCATCCGGTGATCCACCCAGATGACCCCGATCCTCGTCCCCTAGGGGACGGGGAGGGCGGCTCCGCCGCCCGGTCCGGACGGACCGGGGAAGGCCAGGCGGAGGCGGTCAGGGCGAGACGATCGAGGCGACGATTCCGATCACCACGCCGATCGCGAGCATGACGCCGAAGACGGCGAGCAGCTTCTTCTGGCCGTTCTGGGGGTTCGGGTCGAGCACAGGCATGGTGCCAGTCTCGCATCTCAGGCCTCGTCCTCGACCGTCCGGTCCCGTCCGGCCAGCACGCCGGCCGCCATCTGGGGCACGATCAGGCCCGCCATCAGGGCGAGTGGGGCGGTCCAGCCGCCGCTGTGCTGGTACAGGGCGCCGACGAGGATCGGCCCGGGGATCGACAGGAGGTACCCGGCGCACTGGGCGAAGGCGGAGAGCCGCACGACGCCGGTGCCCGTGCGGGCCCGCATGCCGATCATGGTGAGGGCGAGCGGGAAGGCGCAGTTCGAGATGCCGAGCAGGACCGCCCAGAGCCAGGCGCCGGCGGCCGGCGCGGTGAGCAGCCCGGCGTACCCGGCGAGCCCGGCCAGGCCGAGGGCGACCACGATCGGGCCCTGCTGCCGCATCCGGCCGGCGACGCGCGGGATGACGAAGGCGAGCGGGACGCCCATGACCATGGTGACGGCCAGCAGGACGCCGGCGGTCCCGGCCGGGACGCCCGCGTCGCGGAAGATCTGCGGGAGCCAGCCCATCGTGATATACGCGCCGGTGGCCTGGAGGCCGAAGAAGCAGGCGAGCGCCCAGGCCGTACGGCTCCGCGCCACCCGCGGCCCGGCCGCCGGGGCACCCTCGGAGGGGACGGCAACAGAGGGGACGGCGCCCGCCGAAGGGACGCCGACGGAGGGGACGGGACGCGCGGCCGCGCGGTGGTCCCGTACGACCGGGATCCACGGCAGGACCGCCAGGGCCGCCAGGGCCGCCCACACGCCCAGACCGGCGCGCCAGCCGCCGCCCAGGGCGGCGGTGAGCGGAACGGTGACGGCCGCCGCGAGGGAGGTGCCCAGGGCCAGGGCCATCGAGTACAGGCCGGTCATCGTGCCGACGCGGTCGGGGAAGTACCGCTTGACGACGGCGGGCATCAGCACGTTGCTGAGGGCGATGCCCGCCAGGGCGAGGGCGCTCGCGGCGAGGAAGCCCGGCGTGCCGCCCGCGAAGGGGCGGCACGCCACGCCGACGGCGATCGCCGCCATGCCGGCGCAGACCACCGCGGCCCCGCCGAAGCGGCGGGCGAGGCGCGGCGCGGCGACGCCGAAGACGGCGAAGCACAGCGGTGGCACGGAGGTGAGGAGGCCCGCGACGCCTCCGCTCATGTGGAGGCCGGTGCGGACCTCCTCCAGGAGCGCGCCGAGGCTGGTGATGGCGGGGCGGAGGTTGAGCGCGGCGAGGACGAGACCGACGACGAGGAGACGGGGGAGCCACCTTCCGGAGGGCGCCGCGGCGGCCGGGGCGGTCCGCGGCGGCGGGGCGGCCGACCGGGGGGTCACGCGTACGGGACTGTGCGTCGGGATCTGCGGCTCGTCGGACATATGCCCATCATAGAATCATGGGATGATTGGTTGTCCAATCGCGAACGAACCACCGCCGAACCCGCCCCGAACCCGCCCCGAACCCGAGACGAGGAAGAACCATGGCGCTCAGCTCGCCCCGCCGGTCCGCGCTCTCCGACCAGGTGATCGCGCAGCTGCGGAACCAGATCACCTCCGGTGAGTGGCCGGTCGGCTCGCGCATCCCCACCGAGCCGGAGCTGGTGGAGCAGCTGGGCGTGGCCCGCAACACCGTCCGCGAGGCGGTGCGGGCGCTCGCGCACAACGGCCTGCTGGACATCCGCCAGGGATCCGGCACGTACGTGGTCGCGACGAGCGAGCTGGCCGGGGTGATGCACCGCCGCTTCGCCGACGCCGACCCCCGGCACGTCGCCGAGTTGCGCTCCACCCTGGAGTCGTCGGCGGCGCGGCTGGCCGCCGGGCGCCGCACCGAGCGGGACCTGCGGCAGCTGGAGACGCTCCTCGCGCGGCGCGAGGAGGCGTGGGGGACGGGCGACGCCGACCTGTTCGTGGCGGCGGACGCGACCTTCCACCTCGCCGTGGTCGCGGCCTCGCACAACGACGTGCTGACCGAGCTGTACGCCGACCTCGGGCACCTGATGCGCGCCTGGCTGCGCGACGACGTGGGCCGGGAGCTGCGCCCGGAGCACCACATGGACCACGGGCGGCTGGTGGCGGCGATCCGCGCGGGTGACGCCGAGACCGCGGCGTCGGAGGCGGCGGGCTACCCGTTCACCTGCCTCGGGAACCCGGGGCCGGAAGGGGATCGTGGCTGATCCAGGCGGCCCGGACCTCCTTCCAGCACCGCTCCGCCAGTTCGACGTGGGCGGTGGCCGGGACCTCGACCGGCGCGCTGTCGGCGTCGACGTCCCACCAGCGGGCGCACTCGACGTGCAGTCGCACCCGGTCGGTGCGGGGGTAGGGGTTGTGGCAGTACGCGGTGACGTGGGAACCGTCGACCTCGGTACGGCACGACGCGCCCGCCCGCTCCCGCCGGTCGTCCGCCGCGGCGGGTCCCGCCGGCGCGGCGAGACCCGCGAGCAGGACGGCGGCGAGGGCCGGGGCGGCGGTCGAAGCCGCCGTCCGGTGGTGTCGTATCGCCACGGCCGCACCTCCTCCCCGGACACCGGGGGCGGAGCCGCCCGGCTCGACCAGTGTGCCTCACGCACGGCGAGGCCGCGCGCCGATCGGGTGACGGTCGCGCGGCCTCGACGGCGGAACGCCGGGGCGGACGGGGTGGGTGCGGAGCGTCAGGCACCCATGATGTGGACGCCGCCGTCGACGTGGACGATCTCGCCGGTGGTCTTCGGGAAGAAGTCCGACAGCAGGGCGACGACACCGCGGCCGGCGGGCTCCGGATCGGTCATGTCCCACGCGAGGGGGGAGCGCTCGTCCCAGACCTTGGCCAGGTCCCCGAAGCCCGGGATGGACTTGGCCGCCATCGAGCCGAGCGGGCCGGCGGAGATCAGGTTGCAGCGGACGTTCCGCTTGCCGAGGTCCCGCGCCAGGTAGCGGCTGGTGGCCTCCAGGGCGGCCTTGGCGGGGCCCATCCAGTCGTACTGCGGCCAGGCGAACTGCGCGTCGAAGGTCAGGCCGACCACCGAGCCGCCGTCCTCCATCAGGGGCAGGCAGGCCGTGGTCAGCGACTTCAGCGAGAACGCCGAGACGTGCATCGCCGTGGACACCGACTCGAACGGCGTGTGGAGGAAGTTGCCGCCGAGCGCGTCCTGCGGGGCGAAGCCGATGGAGTGCACGACTCCGTCGAGGCCGCCGAGCTCCTCGCGGACGACGCCCTCGACCCGGGCCAGGTGCTCGTCGTTGGTGACGTCGAGCTCGATGACCCTGGCCGGCTTCGGGAGCTTCTTGGCGATGCGCTCGGTCAGGGTGGGCCGCGGGAACGCGGTCAGGATGACCTCGGCGCCCTGCTCCTGGGCCACCTTCGCGGTGTGGAACGCAATGGAGGACTCCATCAGCACACCGGTGACGAGGACGCGCTTGCCGTCGAGAATTCCGCTCATGTGACTCAGTGACCCATGCCCAATCCGCCGTCAACCGGGATGACGGCTCCAGTGATGTACGAGGCGTCGTCCGACGCCAGGAAGCGCACCGCGGCCGCGATCTCCTCCGGCTGCGCGTAGCGGCCCAGCGGCACCTGCGAGACGATGCCGGCGCGCTGCTCGTCGGTGAGCACCTTGGTCATGTCGGTGTCGACGAAACCGGGCGCGACGACGTTGAAGGTGATGTTGCGGGAGCCGAGTTCCCGGGCGAGCGAGCGGGCGAAGCCGACCAGGCCGGCCTTGGAGGCGGCGTAGTTGGCCTGGCCCGCCGAGCCGAGCAGGCCGACGACGGAGGAGATGAGGACGACGCGGCCCTTCCTGGCGCGCAGCATGCCCCGGTTGGCCCGCTTCACGACGCGGAACGTGCCGGTCAGGTTGGTGTCGAGGACGGCGGTGAAGTCCTCCTCGGACATCCGCATGAGCAACTGGTCCCTGGTGACGCCGGCGTTGGCGACCAGGACCTCGACCGGGCCGTGCCTCTCCTCGATCTCCTTGTAGGCGGTCTCCACCTGCTCGGAGTCGGTGATGTCGCACCGGACGCCCAGGCAGCCCAGCTCGACCAGCTCGGCGGGCGGCTCGCCGGACCGGTAGGTGAACGCGACCTTGTCGCCGGCGTCGGCGAAAGCGCGGGCGATGGCGAGGCCGATGCCCCGGTTGCCTCCGGTGACGAGAACCGAGCGGCTCATCGGATCACCCTTTCGATAGCGGTTCTTTCCCCGCCCGGACGCCCGGATGACAGGGGCGGTGACGGGCGGCTCACCCGAAAACCTATCGGTCCCCGTCCGCGGCGGGACATCGGGGCACCGACAGTGGCGCTCGGGGCCGCCTGTCGGGTTCCTACAGTCCGGCCCCCGGGTCAGTCCGACATGCCGGGCGCGTCGGCCGGCAGTCCCTCGGCGCGGGCGGTCTCGAGCATCCCGCGGTCGTAGGTCACCAGGGCGGTCAGGTCGTCCCGCAGGGAGAGCGCGCTGGCCACGTGAATCGCGTCCAGCGTCCTCAAGCGCCCGACCAGGAGGGCCGCCGCGTCGCGCACCTGCCGGGTCAGGAGGATCTCGGTGATCCGGGCGTCCAGGTCCCCCATGGCTTTCGGGAAGTGCCCCATGAGGTCCTGGGTTCGTACGGTCTCCACGAAGCCGAGCGTGGTGGTGGCGAGCGGCTCCGCGGCCCGCTCCTGGAGGAAGGCGTCCAGCGCGCCCCAGTGGCCGCGTCGCGTCATCCACGTGACCAGCGCGGACGTGTCCGTGTAGATCAACGGTCGTCCTCTTCGCACTCGGCCAGCAGGAGCGCCACGGGGTCGACGTCTTCCGGCACCTCGTAGTGCGGCATGCCGTGGCGGTCGGCGCCGGTGACCGGCTTCAGCTTGATCTTCCCCTGCGCCACCAGGTGCGCGTACCGCTCCATGGGGCTGCCGGCGGGTGACAGTATCGCGATGACGTTGCCGCGCCGGGTGACCTGGATGGCCTCGCCCTTCTCGACGCGGGCGAAGACCGCGCCGGGGTTGTGCGAGAACTCGCGGACGGAAATGGTGCTCATACCGCGCTCCCCTCGCAGCAGGAACATTGTGCGTACACAACCCTGACAGTACCTACATCCGGCCGCCGCGGTCGTTTCCACCCGCCTCCGTGCCGCGCGGTGTCGACCGACTCGGCGAGGGCCCCGATGCCGGAGGCGAGGTCCACGGCCTGGTGGAGCACTCCGTCCCGTGGCGACGGCAGATAGGGCGCCGGGTCCGGCTTGAGCACGTGCCGGCCGACGGTGTCGAGGAAGCTCCGGTCCCGGTGGCGGAGAAGCACCGGGCGAACACACTTACGGTTACGGCCTCCCGGGCCCGGGGCGTCGGCCTGCGCCCCGCGCTCCGGCGCCCTCCCGGCCCCCGACAGGGACGACACCCGTACAAGCACGGCTGTACCGGTGCACACTCTGGACCGGATGGGTAACTCCCCGTGACCATGGGCGGGTCGGGCGGGATTGAGCACGGCGTGAAAGCGCGGGTACGGGAGGCACGCGGCGATGAGGGCGGACCACGGCGGAGGCGGCAACGGCGGCGCGAACGGCGCGGAGGCGGAAATCTCCGACAGCCTCAAGACCTTCGGCGCGGTACTCAAGGCACTGCGCGAGGAGTCCCGGCTGACGCAGGAGGAGTTCGCGCCACGGGTGCGGTACTCGACCGCCTACGTCGCCAAGATCGAGCAGGGGAAGCGGTTCCCGCCCGCGGACCTGCCCGCACGGGCGGAGGAGGCCCTGGGTCCGGTCGCGGCCAAGGTCCTCGCGGCGGCTGCGAGGAGCCTGACGCGGAGGGCGGGGCTGGCGTCGTGGTTCCGCCAGTGGGCGGGGGTCGAGGAGGAGGCGATCTCCCTGTACGCGTACGAGTGCCGGGCGATTCCGGGGCTGCTGCAGCCGGAGGGGTACATCCGGGCGATCTTCGACCGGCAGGTTCCCCCGCTGTCGGAGGAGCAGTTCGAAAGGCAAGTTGCTGCCCGACAGGAGCGTCAGCGGCTTTTGACCGAGCGCCCGAACACGGTGTTCTCGTTCCTGATCGAACAAGCGGTGCTTGAACGTCACCTCGGGGGTGTTGAGGTGGCACGCGCGGTCATCGGCAACCTCCTGGAACAGGGCAGCCGACGGAACATCGAGATCCTCGTCATGCCTCTGCGGCAGGAGGACCATTCCGGCGTCGACGGCCAGATGTACCTCGCTGAACGCGACAACCACCAATGGGTCGGATATGTCGAAGGACACGACAGCAGCACTCTGCTGACCGAGCCGAGACTGGTGAGTTCCATGCTCCAGCGCTATGGAAAGATGCGGTCACAGGCCCTGAGTCGTATGGCCACCGTGGACCTGCTGAGGGAGATGCGAGGAGCGCTATGAGCACCGAACTGGCCTGGTTCAAAAGCAGCTACAGCGGCAGTGGTGGCGGCAACTGCGTCGAGGTCGCCATGAGTCCCGCAACAGTCCACGTACGCGACTCCAAGGACACGGAGATCCGCGCCCTCGCCGTCACCCCGACCGCCTGGACGGCCTTCACCACACTCGCGGCCGACATGCCCCTGGACGGCTGAGCCCGCGTCGCACGTGACGCCGGCGGGCGGGTACGGGAACTGCTCCCGTACCCGCCCGCCGTTCCGTACCCGCACGCCCTGCCCCGCCCGTCCTCACCGAACAGGCCGACAGGCCGAGCCGGTCGAGCGCGTCGAGCCGTACGCCGCCGTCCCTCCCCCACCCCCTCGCCGCCGGTTTCCCTCCCCGTGAGCCCGTTCCGCGGGAGCCCCGCGGGCCGGACGTGGTTCACTGCCCGGGACGGTCGTCACCGACAAGCGGCAGAAGGGATCTCCACCTGTGGCCCATGACATCGATGAGGCGTTTCTCGCCCTGCCCCTGCGGGCGCTCGCCGACGCGGCGCTCGCGCGGGCCAGGGCGCTGGGCGCCGAGCACGCCGACTTCCGCTTCGAGCGGGTGCGCAGCGCCTCCTGGCGGCTGCGGGACGCGAAGCCGGCCGGGTCGTCGGACACGACGGACCTCGGGTACGCGGTGCGGGTGGTGCACGACGGGGCGTGGGGGTTCGCCTCCGGTGTGGACCTGACCATGGACGCCGCCGCGAAGGTCGCCTCCCAGGCGGTGGCGATGGCGAAGCTGTCGGCGCGGGTGATCGCGGCGGCGGGCAGTGACGAGAGGGTGGAACTGGCGGACGAGCCGGTGCACGCGGACCGGACGTGGGTCTCCTCGTACGAGGTCGACCCGTTCTCCGTGCCGGACGCCGAGAAGAGCGCGCTGCTGGCGGAGTGGAGCGCGCGGCTGCTGCGCGCGGAGGGCGTGGCCCACGTGGACGCGTCGCTGCTGACCGTCCACGAGAACAAGTTCTACGCCGACACGGCCGGCACGGTCACCACGCAGCAGCGGGTGCGGGTGCACCCGGAGCTCACGGCGGTCGCGGTGGACGCGGCGAGCGGCGAGTTCGAGTCGATGCGGACGCTGGCGCCGCCGGCCGGGCGCGGCTGGGAGTACCTGACGGGCACCGGCTGGGACTGGGACGCGGAACTGGAGGAGATCCCGGCGCTGCTGGCCGAGAAGATGCGGGCGCCGAGCGTGGAGGCGGGCACGTACGACCTGGTCGTCGACCCGTCGAACCTGTGGCTGACGATCCACGAGTCGGTCGGGCACGCCACCGAGCTGGACCGGGCGCTGGGGTACGAGGCGGCCTACGCGGGCACCTCGTTCGCGACCTTCGACCGGCTGGGCACGCTGCGGTACGGCTCGCCCGTGATGAACGTGACGGGCGACCGCACGGCCGAGCACGGGCTGGCGACGATCGGGTACGACGACGAGGGCGTCGAGGCGCAGTCCTGGGACCTGGTGCGGGACGGGGTGCTGGTCGGCTACCAGCTGGACCGGCGGATCGCCCGGCTGACGGGGCTCGGCCGCTCCAACGGGTGCGCGTTCGCGGACTCTCCGTCGCACGTGCCGGTGCAGCGGATGGCGAACGTGTCGCTGCTGCCGGAGCCGGGCGGGCTGTCGACGGAGGACCTGATCGGCGGCGTCGAGCGGGGCGTCTACGTGGTCGGCGACCGGTCGTGGTCGATCGACATGCAGCGGTACAACTTCCAGTTCACCGGGCAGCGGTTCTTCCGGATCGAGAACGGCCGGCTCGCGGGGCAGCTGCGGGACGTGGCGTACCAGGCGACGACCACGGACTTCTGGGGCTCGCTGGAGAAGGTCGGCGGCCCGCAGACGTACGTCCTGGGCGGCGCGTTCAACTGCGGCAAGGCCCAGCCGGGCCAGATCGCGGCGGTCTCGCACGGCTGCCCGTCCGCCCTTTTCCGGGGCGTGAACATCCTCAACACGGCGCGGGAGGCCGGTCGATGAGCGAGCGGAACACGACCCACCGGGGGTCCGGGGGTCGCCCCCCGGGCCAGCACAGTCTCAACACGGCGCGGGAGGCCGGTCGATGAGTGGCGTGAGCAAGCCGTACGAGATCGTCGAGCGGGCGCTGGAGTTGTCCCGCGCCGACGGGTGCGTCGTCCTCGCGGACGAGCACTCCTCCGCGAACCTGCGCTGGGCCGGGAACGCCCTGACCACCAATGGCGTCACGAGGGGCCGCACCCTCACCGTCGTCGCGACGGTCGACGGGGCCGAGGGCACGGCGTCGGGCGTCGTGTCCCGCTCGGCGGTGACCGCCGAGGAGCTGGAGCCGCTGGTGCGGGCGGCGGAGGCGGCGGCCCGCGCGGCGGGACCCGCCGAGGACGCGCAGCCGCTGGTGGCCGGGGCCCCGGAGTCACCGGGCTTCCGCGAGGCGCCGGCGGAGACGTCGCCGGCGGTGTTCGGGGACTTCGCGCCGGCGCTGGGCGAGGCCTTCGGCCGGGCCCGTGCCGGGGGCCGGGAGCTGTACGGGTTCGCCAGCCACGCGATGACCTCCACGTACCTGGGCACGTCGACGGGGCTGCGGCTGCGGCACGACCAGCCGAACGGGACGCTGGAGCTGAACGCGAAGTCGCCGGACCGCACCCGTTCGGCGTGGGCCGGGCGGGCCACCCGGGACTTCGCGGACGTGGACCCGCTGGCGATGGACGAGGGACTGGCGCGACGGCTGGAGTGGGCGCGGCGCAGGGTGGAGCTTCCGGCGGGGCGGTACGAGACGCTGCTGCCGCCGACGGCGGTGGCGGACCTGCTGGTCTACCAGCAGTGGTCGGCGGCGGCCCGGGACGCGGCGGAGGGCCGGACGGTGTTCTCCCGGCCGGGCGGCGGCACCCGGGTCGGGGAGCGGCTGGCGACGCTGCCGCTGACGCTGCGCAGCGACCCGGCGGAACCCGGTCTGGAGTCGGCGCCGTTCGTGATCGCGCACGCGTCGGGCGACGACGCGTCGGTGTTCGACAACGGGCTGCCGTTGGAGCCGGTCCACTGGATCCGGGAGGGCCGGCTGGAGCGGCTGGTCGCGACCCGGCACAGCGCGGCGCTGACCGGGTCGCCGGTGGCCCCCGGCGCGGGCAACCTGGTCCTGGAGGGCGGGGACGGCCGGTCGCTGGAGGAGATGGTGGCCTCGACCGGGCGGGGGCTGCTGCTGACGTGCCTGTGGTACATCCGCGAGGTCGACCCGGCGACGCTGCTGCTGACCGGCCTGACCCGGGACGGGGTGTACCTGGTCGAGGACGGGGAGGTGGTCGCGGAGGTGAACAACTTCCGGTTCAACGAGTCGCCGGTGGACCTGCTCGGGCGCGTCTCGGAGGCGGGGCGGACGGAGCGGACGCTGCCGCGGGAGTGGGGCGACTGGTTCACCCGGGCCGCGATGCCGCCGCTGCGGGTGCCGGACTTCCACATGAGCTCGGTCAGCCGGGGCGTGTGACGCCCCTAGACTGACCGCACCGGCAGACACGCATCGAGGAGGCAGGGGACCCGTGACGGACATCGTCGACGAGCTCAAGTGGCGCGGGCTGTTCGCCCAGTCCACCGACGAGGAGGCCCTGCGCGGGGCTCTCGCGGACGGTCCCGTCACCTTCTATTGCGGCTTCGACCCGACCGCCCCCAGCCTGCACGTGGGACACCTGGTACAGGTGCTGACCATGCGCCGGCTCCAGTTGGCGGGCCACCGCCCGCTGGCGCTGGTGGGCGGGGCGACGGGGCAGATCGGCGACCCCAAGCCGACCGCCGAGCGCACGCTGAACTCCCCGGAGACGGTCGCGGTGTGGGTGGAGCGGGTGCGCTCGCAGATCGAGCCGTTCCTGGTCTTCGAGGGCGACAACGCGGCCACCATGGTCAACAACCTCGACTGGACGGGCGGGATGTCCGCCATCGAGTTCCTGCGGGACATCGGCAAGCACTTCCGGGTCAACCGGATGCTCACCAAGGACTCGGTGGCCCGGCGTCTGGAGTCCGAGCAGGGGATCAGCTACACCGAGTTCTCGTACCAGCTGCTGCAGGGCATGGACTTCCTGGAGCTGTACCGGCGGTACGGCTGCGTCCTCCAGCAGGGCGGCAGCGACCAGTGGGGCAACCTCACGGCCGGGCTCGACCTGATCCACCGCCTGGAGCCGGAGGCGGAGGTCCACGCGCTGGCGACGCCGCTGATGACGAAGGCGGACGGCACCAAGTTCGGCAAGACCGAGGGCGGCGCCGTCTGGCTGGACCCGGAGATGACCACGCCGTACGCGTTCTACCAGTTCTGGCTGAACGTGGACGACCGGGACGTCTCGCGGTACATGCGGATCCTCAGCTTCAGGGGCCGTGAGGAGCTGGAGGAGCTGGAGGGGGCCACCGAGGAGCGCCCGCAGGCCCGCGCGGCGCAGCGCGCGCTGGCCGAGGAGCTGACGACGCTGGTGCACGGCGCGGAGCAGTGCGCCGCCGTGGTCGCCGCGTCGAAGGCGCTGTTCGGCCAGGGCGAGCTCGCCGAGCTGGACGAGGCGACGCTGTCGGCGGCGCTGTCGGAGCTGCCGCGGGCGGTGGTCCCGGGACCGGGTCCGGTGGTGGACCTGTTCGCCGAGGCCGGCCTGGTGCCGAGCAAGTCGGCGGCACGGCGCACGGTGAAGGAGGGCGGCGCCTACGTGAACAACGTGAAGGTGACCGCCGAGGACGCCGAGGTGTCCGCCGGCGATCTGCTGCACGGGCGCTGGCTCGTCCTGCGCCGGGGCAAGAAGAACCTGGCGGCGGTCGAGGTCACGGCCGGCTGAGCGGTCCGGGCGGCCGGGCGGCCCGGGGGCTCACGTCCCCGGGCCGCCCCCGTTCGTGCCGGCACCCGCCGGGCCGGCCGGCCCCGGGACCGGGTGCCTCGGCCGATCAGGCGCGCTGGCGGCGACCGCCGCGCATGGCCATGTACAGCATGTCGCCGAGACCGACGGTGATCACCGCGGCGGCGACCTGGAGGGCGTGGCGCCCCCAGTCGATGCCGGGGGTCGCCTCGATCCCGAAGGCCCGGGCCAAGGCGTTGCCGACGAGGCCGCCGATGATGCCGAAGATAGTGATCAGCCAGAGTGGGCTGTGCTGCTTGCCCGGAATGATGGCCTTGGCCAGCAGGCCCAGCACGAGTCCCACGATAATCGCCCACAACCAGCCCATGGCTGCCTCCTCGGAACGGATCGACGTGAGCAGTCCCTGACAGTTTCGGCCCACGGCGCGCGGGGCGCACGTCGGCGGCGTCCGTACGTGGGGAGGGGCGGGCCGGAGCCGTCGCCGCGGGCGTACCGTGGAAGGAGGTCCGGTCCGAGGAGCGACCGGCGCGCGAGGTCGGCGGTGGAACGCGATGCACAAGCACGGCGGTGCCCAGGTCTTCACCATCACGGGTGCCCGGCAGGGGTTGGCGGACGACGTCCGCGGCAGGCAGCGGCGGTACGTGATCTCGATGTCGGTCCGTACCGCGTCGGTGATCGCGGCGGCGGCGCTGTGGAACGTCGAGCGGCACGTGGCGGTCGTGGCGCTGGTACTCGGCGTCGTCCTGCCGTACGTCGCGGTGGTCGTCGCCAACGCCGGGCGGGAGACGGCGCCGAAGCCGCCGTCCACGTTCGTGTCGGCTCCCCCCGTGGCGCACCCGGTGCTGGAGGCGCCGGGGCCCCGGGCGGAGGACGCGGGGCAGACCGACGGCGGGCGGTCCGGGGAGGCGGGGGCCGGGGAGGCGGGGGCCGGGCGGGGCTGAGCCCGCCGCGGGCGCGTGGAGGTGCGCCGTGCCCGCGGTCCGGGGACCCGCCGGAGGGCCGGATCAATAGCGGGTTCCGGTGCACCCGGCCGGGCTGTGCGTGACATACTGCGTAGGCGCTCCGCATCCCCCGTCGGAGCGACGGACCGACGCCGGGCAGCTCCCCCGTGGCTGCCCGGCGTCGCTTTTGTCCGTACGTGGTTGTTGGGACATGGCTGTGAGCGACGAGAATCCCCCGATCTGTTCCGCCAAGGGCTGCCGGACCGCCGCCGTGTGGGTCCTGGCGTGGAACAACCCGAAGCTGCACTCCCCCGAGCGCCGCAAGACGTGGCTGGCGTGCGAGGAGCACCGGGAGCACCTGTCGCACTTCCTCGGTGCGCGCGGGTTCCTGAAGGACGTCGTGGCGCTGGCCGAGTGGGAGGCGCCGCCGGGACCGGGGTCAGCCGCCGATCGCTGACATCGGGCGGTCGGGCTGGAGGAACCCGGGGTCGTCCAGGCCGGAACCGGCCTTCTTGCCCCACATGGCCTGCCGCCAGAGGCGGGCGATCTCCCCGTCCGGCGCCCCGGAGCGCAGCGCGCCGCGCAGGTCGGTCTCCTCGCGGGCGAAGAGGCAGGTGCGGACCTGGCCGTCGGCGGTGAGCCGGGTGCGGTCGCACGCGCGGCAGAACGGGCGGGTGACGGAGGCGATCACACCGACGCGGTGCGGTCCGCCGTCGACGACCCACCGTTCGGCGGGCGCGGAGCCGCGCTCCGCGTCGCCCTCGGGGGTGAGCGTGAAGCGGGTCCGCAGGGAGGCGAGGACGTCCCCGGCGGTGATCATGCCGTCGCGCTTCCAGCCGTGCTGGGCGTCGAGGGGCATCTGCTCGATGAAGCGCAGTTCGTAGTCGTGGGCGACGGCCCAGGCGAGCAGGTCGGGGGCCTCGTCGCCGTTGAGCCCCGGCATCAGCACGGTGTTGACCTTGACGGGGGTGAGGCCGGCGTCCCGGGCGGCGGCCAGGCCCTCCAGGACGTCGTGGTGGCGGTCGCGGCGGGTGAGGGCCTTGAAGACGTCGGGCCGCAGCGTGTCCAGGGAGACGTTGACCCGGTCGAGGCCGGCGTCCCTGAGGGCGGTGGCGGTGCGGCCCAGGCCGATGCCGTTGGTGGTCAGCGACAGCCCGGGGCGGGGCTCCAGGGCCGCGCACCGCTCGACGATCGAGACCAGCCCGGGGCGCAGCAGGGGTTCGCCGCCGGTGAAGCGGACCTCGGTGACGCCGAGGTCGGTGACGGCTGTCCGCACGAGGCGGACGATCTCGTCATCGGTGAGGAGGTCCGGCTTGCCGAGCCACTGCAGGCCCTCCTCGGGCATGCAGTACGTGCAGCGCAGGTTGCACCGGTCCGTGAGCGAGACCCGGAGGTCGGTGGCCACACGGCCGTACGTGTCGATGAGCACGGTGGGCGCCCTCTCGGTTCGATCAGCTGTTCGTGTGGGGTCCTCCTCCGAGCCTACGTGACCCGCGCCCCCCTTTCGCGGGCGTCCGCCCCGGGGACGGCGGGGCCGCGCCGCGGGGTCCACGGCGCGGCCCCGCGGGCGGCGGCCCGGGGCGGGCGGGGGTCAGTGCGCCCCGACACCGGTGAGGGACTTGACCTCCAGTTCGGCGTACTTGCCCTCGTCGGGCCGCTCCTTCGACAGCAGGGAGCCGAGCCAGCCGAGCAGGAAGCCCAGCGGGATGGAGACGAGGCCGGGGTTCTCCAGCGGGAACCAGGCGAAGTCCGCGTCCGGGAACATGGAGCCGGCCCTGCCGGAGACGACCGGGGAGAACAGGACGAGGACGACGGAGGACGTCAGGCCGCCGTAGATCGACCACAGGGCGCCCGGGGTGGTGAAGCGCTTCCAGAACAGGCTGTAGAGGATCGTCGGCAGGTTGGCCGAGGCGGCGACCGCGAAGGCGAGGGCGACGAGGCCGGCGACGTTGAGGTCGCGGGCGAGCGTGCCGAGCCCGATGGAGACGACGCCGATGAGGACGGTCGCCCAGCGGGCGGCGCGCACCTCCTCCCGCTCGGTCGCCCGGCCCCTGCGGATGACGTTGGCGTAGATGTCGTGCGCGAAGGACGAGGACGAGGCCAGGGTGAGCCCGGCGACGACGGCGAGGATCGTCGCGAAGGCGACCGCCGAGACCACGGCCAGCAGGATCGCGCCGCCCGCGGAGTCCGCCCCGCCGACGTGCAGCGCGAGCAGCGGGGCGGCGGTGTTGCCGGCCTTGTTCGACGCGGTGATCTCGGCCGGGCCGACGAGGGCGGCGGCACCGAAGCCGAGCGCGATCGTCATCAGGTAGAAGGCGCCGATGATGCCGATGGCCCAGTTGACGGAGGTGCGGGCGGCCTTGGCGGTGGGCACGGTGTAGAAGCGGATGAGGATGTGCGGCAGCCCGGCGGTGCCGAGGACCAGCGCGACGCCGAGCGAGACGAAGTCGAGCTTCGAGGTGGCGTCGGCGCCGTACTTGAGGCCGGGCTCCAGGAAGGCGGTGCCCCTGCCGCTGTTCTCGGCGGCCTCGCCGAGCAGTTCGGAGACGTTGAAGCCGTACTTCAGCAGCACCAGGAAGGTGACGAGCAGGGTGCCCGCGATGAGCAGGACGGCCTTGACCATCTGCACCCACGTGGTGCCCTTCATCCCGCCGATGGTCACGTAGACGATCATCAGCACGCCGACCAGCGCCACGATGGCGATCTTGCCGGCGTCGCTGGTGATGCCCAGCAGCAGGGAGACCAGGACGCCCGCGCCGGCCATCTGGGCCAGCAGGTAGAAGACCGACACGATGATGGTGGACGCGCCGGCGGCGGTGCGGACGGGGCGCTGGCGCATCCGGTACGCGAGGACGTCGCCCATTGTGAAGCGGCCGGAGTTGCGCAGCGGCTCGGCGACGAGCAGCAGGGCGACCAGCCAGGCGACGAGGAAGCCGATGGAGTAGAGGAAGCCGTCGTAACCGAAGAGGGCGATGGCGCCGGCGATGCCGAGGAACGACGCGGCGGACATGTAGTCGCCGGAGATGGCGAGGCCGTTCTGGAAGCCGGTGAACTGCCGGCCGCCCGCGTAGAAGTCGGCGGCGCTCCTGGTCTGCCGGCCGGCCCACACGGTGATGAGCAGGGTGGCGACGACGAAGCAGGCGAAGAGGGTGACGATCAGCGGCCGGTGCTCGCTCGCGGCTCCGGCGGCGGCGAGGGGGCTCATGCGTCGGCCTCCGGACGCGGTCCGTCCTCCATGCGGGCCCTGATGGCCTCGGCCCTGGGGTCGAGCTTCGCGGCCGCGTGCCGCGCGTAGAGCCAGGCGATGAGGAACGTCGACGCGAACTGGGCGACGCCCAGGAGAAGCGCCACGTTGACGTTCCCGACCACCCTGACGCCCATGAGGCCGCCCGCGTAGTTGGAGAGCAGCACGTAGAGCAGGTACCAGGCGATGAAGGCGACGGTGAGGGGGAAGGCGAAGGAGCGGTAGGCGCGGCGCAGTTCGCCGAACTCCTCGCTCCGCTGGGTCCGTACGAACGCCTCCGTCGGGGGCTGGGCGGGAGCGGTGTCCGCTCCCCGCGGGGGCGGTGGTGCTTCGGTGGCCACGGGAACTCCTCGCTGCGCGGTGCTGTGGGCATGGGCGGGGTCGCTTCACGGGTGCCGGGAGGCCCGTCCGGGCCCCCCTCTCCGTCGACGTCACGGAGCGTGGCACAGCGTGGTTCACCCCACATCTTCTTTCCACACCTTTTCTTCACCGAACACATTGCTGATCGGAGAGGATCAGCGATAGCTTCGCTCGTCATGTACCCGCCCATCCTGTATGCGGGCGGACCTCACGAACGATGTGGAGAACCCATGGCTCACCTGGGAACCAGGCGCGGGCGCGCACTCGCTCTGCCCGTCGGCCTGGCCCTCACGGCCTCGCTCGGCTTCCTGCCGGCGGGCGCCGCCTCGGCCGCGACCGTCGAAAGCGCCCCGGTCGCCGTCGCGGCGGACGGCCCCACCATGTCCTACGTGGTGAACACGGAGGGCGGTCGCCACACCGCCAAGGTGCGGAAGGCGATATCCGAGGCCGGCGGCACGGTGGTGGCGTCGTACGACGCGATCGGCGTCATCGTCGTCCACTCCAAGAACCCGGCGTTCGCGCAGACCATCCGCGCCGTCAAGGGCGTGGAGTCGGCGGGCGCGACCCGCACCGCCCCGCTGGCGCCGGTCGCCACCACGGAGGTCGGGGAGGCCTCCGAGCCGCTCACCGCCGCCGAGGCCCGCGCCGCCGCCGCGGCCGCGGAGGACGGCCAGGACCCGCTGGAGCCGATGCAGTGGAGCCTGCCCGCCATCAAGGCGGACAAGGCGCACGACATCACCCTCGGCAGCAGCAAGGTCACCGTCGGCGTGATCGACACCGGTGTCGACGACACCCACCCCGACCTCGCGCCCAACTTCGACCGCGCCGCCTCCGCGAGCTGCGTGACCGGCAAGGCCGACACCACCGAGGGCTCCTGGCGTCCCGCCGAGGGCGAGAGCGACCACGGCACGCACGTCGCCGGGACGATCGCCGCCGCGAAGAACGGCATCGGCGTCACCGGTGTCGCGCCGGGCGTGAAGATCTCCGGCATCAAGGTGTCGAACCCGGACGGCTTCTTCTACACCGAGGCCGTCGTCTGCGGCTTCATGTGGGCGGCCGAGCGCGGCATCGAGGTCACCAACAACAGCTACTACGTCGACCCGTGGATGTTCAACTGCAAGAACGACCTCGACCAGGGCGCCCTGGTCGAGGCGCTGCAGCGGGCCACCCGGTACGCGGAGCGCAGGGGCACGGTCAACGTCGCGGCGGCCGGCAACTCGGCGTTCGACCTGGCGTCCGACGAGATCACGGACACCTCGAGCCCCAACGACACGACCCCGGCCGACCGCGTGATCGACCCGAGCGAGTGCCCCGACATCCCGACGATGCTGCCCGGCGTCGTCACCGTCTCCTCGACCGGCGCCAAGGACCTGAAGGCGTCGTACTCGAACTACGGCCTGGGCGTCGTGGACGTCGCCGCCCCGGGCGGCGACCGGACCGAGTACCAGACGCCGGAGGCTCCCGCCGTGAACGGCCGGATCCTGTCGACGACGGTCAACGGCGGCTACAACTACAAGGCGGGCACCTCCATGGCGTCCCCGCACGCCGCGGGCGTCGTGGCGCTGATCAAGTCGAAGCACCCCCGCGCCACCCCGGCGATGGTGAAGGCGCTGCTGTTCGCGCAGGCCGACGACCGCGCCTGCACCAACCCGTACGACATCGACGGCGACGGCGCCGTCGACGCGGTGTGCGAGGGCGGGAAGCGCCACAACGGCTTCTACGGCACCGGCCTGGTCGACGCGCTGGACGCGGTGCGCCGGTGATGCACGTCTGATAGGGGAGGGAGAGCCCGGGCGCGCGAGCCGTGCCCGGGCTCTTTCATGTCCGGACCCTTCCCCGAAGTGGCACTCGGTGCCATGATCGAGGGATGGACAGGGCAACCAGCCGGGCATGGGCGGCACTCGGTGCCGAGCAGGAGATGCTGGAGCACGTGTCGTACACCCGGGCGCCGGACGCGCTGACCGCGCGCCTGCCCGTGCTGGAGGCGGCGCGCGCGGCGGTCGCGGTGTGCGCGCTGGCGGCCGCGGAGCTCGCCGCCGCACGGCACGGGGGGCCGGTGCCGCGGGTCCGGGTGGACGACGGCGCGGTGGCGACGGCCTTCCGCAGCGAGCGGTTCGCACGGCTGGACGGGCGGGTGTGGGGCGGCTTCGCCCCGCTGTCCCGGTTCTGGCGCACGGCCGACGGGTGGGTGCGCACCCACGCCAACTACCCGCACCACCGGGACCGCCTGCTGGCCGCGCTGGGACTGCCGGCCGGGTCGGACGCCCGGGGGTGGCCGAGGCGCTGGCCGGGCGGCGCGCGGCGGAGGTGGAGGACGCCGTGTACGCGGTCGGGGGGCTGGCCGTCGCCGTGCGGGACGCCGCCGCGTGGGCCGGGCTGGAGCAGGGCGCCCTGGTGGCGGAGCGGCCGCTGCTGGCGCTGGAGCGGGTGGACGGGGCGCCCGGACCGGTACGGCGGGGGGCCGGCGCGGCGCCGCCGTGCGCCGGGGTGCGGGTGCTGGACCTGACGCGGGTGCTGGCCGGACCGGTCGCCACGCGGACGCTGGCGCTGCTGGGCGCGGACGTCCTGCGGGTGGACCCGCCGGGGCTGCCGGAGAGCCCGGGGGCGCACGACGACACCGGCCTCGGCAAGCGGTCGGCCCTCCTGGACCTGCGGCGGGGCGCGGACCGGAGGGTCTTCGAGGAACTGCTGGCGGCGGCCGACGTGGTGGTGACCGGCTACCGGCCGGGCGCGCTGGACCGGTTCGGGCTGGCCCCCGAGGCACTGGTCGAGCGCCGCCCCGGCCTGGTGGCCGCACGGCTGTCGGCGTGGGGCGCGTACGGGCCCTGGGGTGGGCGGCGCGGCTTCGACAGCCTGGTCCAGGCGGCGACGGGCATCGCCCTGACGGAGGGCGACCGGGAGGCGCCCGGGGCACTCCCGGCGCAGGCCCTCGACCACGGCACGGGCTACCTGGTGGCCGCCGCGGTGCTGCGCGCCCTGACGGAGCGCCGGCGGAGCGGCGGGAGCTGGCGGGTGGAGGCGGCGCTGGCGCAGACGGCGCACTGGCTGGTGCACGGCACGCACCGCACCCCGCCGGACGGGGAGCCGTCCGGCCCCCCGTACGCGCCCGGGCGCTGGCTGTGGGAGCGGACCACCCCGCTGGGCCGGCTGCGCCACGCCCTGTCCCCCGTCGGCTACGAGGGCGGCCCCGGGGACTGGGCTCGGCCGCCGGGCCGGTGGGGGGCGGACGCCCCGCGCTGGACCGCCTGAGCGCCCCGCGCCGGGGGGCGGCGGGCGCTCCGTGCGGGGCGCGGTCCCCGGGCCGGCCGCGGGCCGCCGGGTGGCGGGCCCCGCCGCGTGAGCCGCGCGGGGCGCCCGCGGTTCACACCGCGCCCTCCCCCGCGGAGCCGGGGCCGGCTGCGGGCGGCGGGGGCGCGGGCTGCCAGCCGGGACCCCGGAGGACCCGGCCGGCGCGCTCCCGCCAGGACCGGGCGTCGCGCAGGTCGCGGGCGATGGCGGCGTACTCGTGGGTGGCGACGCGCAGCGGGTTGTACGTGTCGATGTTCTTGGTGAGGCCGTAGACGGGCCGTTCGGTCTCGGCCGCGAAGGAACCGAACAGCCGGTCCCAGAGGATGAGGATGCCGCCGAAGTTCCGGTCGAGGTAGCCGCCCTGGGAGGCGTGGTGCACCCGGTGGTGGGAGGGGGTGTTGAAGACGTACTCGACGGGCCGCGGCAGTCTGCCGATCCGCTCGGTGTGCACCCAGAACTGGTACACGAGGTTGACCGAGTAGCAGAGGAACACCGCGGCCGGGGGCACCCCGCAGACGATCATCGGCAGGAAGAACGGCCAGACGGTCAGCGAGGTCCACGGCTGGCGCAGCGCGGTCGTGAGGTTGAACCGGCGGCTGGAGTGGTGGACGACGTGGCAGGCCCACAGGACGCGGACGACGTGGTGGCCGCGGTGGGACCAGTAGTAGAGGAAGTCCTGCGCGAGCAGCACCGGCGGGATCGTCCACCACACGACGGGGACGCGGGCCGGGGTGAGCGCGTGGACGGCCTCGAACAGCGCCAGGGCCGGGATCTTCCACAGCAGGTCGAAGACGACGCTGCCGAGGCCCATGCCGACGCTGGTGGCGGAGTCCCTGGCCTCGTACCCGGCGGCGCCGTCGTCGGGGCGCAGCCGGCAGCCGGCCAGCTCCACGGCGATGAGCAGGACGAAGGCGGGTATCGACCACGTCACGGGGTCGGGCGGGTCCGGCGGCACGCGAGCACCGTAGGGCAGGGCGCCGGGCCGGGGCCAGAGGTTGTTACCGACAAGTATGCGAGACGGCCCGCCGACGTCCCCGGCGCGCGCCCGCCGTTAGGCCCCGGCCGCCCCCAGCAGTGATCCCGCCGCGTACGTCACGGCCATGGCCACCGCTCCCCCGCCCACCACGCGCACCACCGCCGGGCGGGCGGGCGCCGAGCCGAGGCGGGCGCTCCACCAACCGGTCAGCGTGAGTGCGGCGAGGACCGACACGACGGTGATCCACAGCCGGGCGGACGCGGGCGGGCACACGATGGCGAGCAGCGGCAGCAGCGCGCCGACCGTGAAGGCGAGGAAGCTCGCGGCGGCGGCGTGCCACGGGTTCGTCAGGGCGTCCGGGTCGATCCCCAGCTCCACCCGCGCGTGGGCCCGCAGCGCGTCGCGCTCCGTCAGCTGCTCGGCCGCCTCGCGCGCGACGCCCCGGGACAGTCCCCGCCCGGCGAGCAGGTCGGTCAGCTCGTCGAGTTCGGCCTCCGGCTGCTCCCGCAGCTCCCGCCGCTCCACCGCCAGGGCCGCCTTCTCCGAGTCCCGCTGCGTGGACACGGACACGTACTCGCCGACCGCCATCGACATGGACCCGGCGAGCAGCCCGGCGAGGCCGGCGGTCAGGAGGGCCGAGCGCTCGGTGGTGGCGCCCGCGACGCCCACGACGAGTCCGGCGGTGGACACGATGCCGTCGTTCGCCCCGAGCACGGCGGCGCGCAGCCAGTTGAGCCGCGTCCCCAGTCCCTCCTCGGGCGCTTCCCGCTCCGTCGGTTCCGTCACGGGCCGAGCGTCTCACCCGCGCGGGGGTCCGCCGGGAAACGGCGCGCTGGCGGCGCGCGGCACGCCCGTGCGGGCGCCCCCCGCCGCTCCGCGCGCCGGGAAGCCGTCCGCGCCCCGCGGGGCGCCCTTCCGCCGCCGCACCGATGCCTCCCCGGGCCGGGTCGGCGAGGGGCCCCGCCCGGAGGCGCGCCGGGCGGGGAACCGCCCGGCCCGGGGGCGGCCCCGCCCCGCGGGCGCGGGGCCGGGACCGGACCGGGCCCCGGGATGTCGGCGGCGGGCCCTATTCTCGGTAACCATGCTCGACGACCGTACGACAGCAGCAGCGTGGCCGCCCGCCTACCCGCAGGGGTACGCGGTCGTCGACGTGGAGACCACCGGGCTCTCGCCGCACGACCGGATAGTGTCCGCCGCCGTCTACCGGCTGGACGCGCGCGGCGGGGTGGAGGACCACTGGTACACGCTGGTCAACCCGGAGCGCGACCCCGGCCCGGTGCGGATCCACGGCCTGACGAGCGACGTGCTGGAGGGCGCGCCGCTCTTCGCCGACGTGGCCGCCGAGTTCTCGGAGCGGCTCGACGGGCGCGTCCTGGTCGCCCACAACGCGTACTTCGACTGGACGATGATCGCCCGCGAGTACGCCCGGGCCGAGCGCACCGCGCCGGTGCGGCAGCGGTTGTGCACCATGGCGCTGGCGAGGGAGCTGGCGCTGCCGCTGCCCAACATGAAGCTGGAGTCGCTCGCCGCCCACTTCGGCGTCCGGCAGCGGCGGGCCCACCACGCGCTGGACGACGCGCGGGTGCTGGCGGAGGCGTTCCGGCCGAGCCTGCACGCGGCGGCCGAGCGCGGCGTACGGCTTCCCCTCCTGGAGTGCCGCCCGCTCGTCGAGTGGTCGGCGCCGCCCGGCGGGGGGACGCCCGCCGGCGGGGCCGCGTACCGCTCCGGGGCCCGGCGCCCGGCGCGCAGGCGCCCGGCGTGCCCGTACCCCAACCCCGGGCGGTACGAGCCGGGCGGGCCGCTCAGGCAGGGGATGCGGGTGGCGTTCTCGGGCGACACCTCCGTCGAACGCGAGCTGCTGGAGGACCGGGCCGTCGAGGCGGGACTGCACGTGGCGACCGCCGTCTCGCGGCTGACCAGCCTGCTGGTCACCAACGACCCGGACGCCGCCACGTCGAAGGCGGTCAGGGCCAGGTCGTTCGGCACGCCCGTCCTCGACGAGGCCGCCTTCACCCATCTGCTGCGGGACGTGGCGCCGGCCCGCGGCCGAACCGCGGGGGCCGCCCGGTCGAACGGGTGACGGCCGGGCGCGCCGCCCTCCGTTCCGGCCGCCGCGCCCCGCACCCTGTGGCGCATGGCACGTTGTGAGGTCTGCGGAAACGAGTACGGCATGTCCTTCGAGGTGCACGCGCAGGGCGCCGTGCACGTCTTCGACTGCTTCGCCTGCGCCATCCACCGCATGGCGCCCATCTGCGAGCACTGCCGCGTCCAGATCATCGGGCAGGGCGTGGAGGCGGACGGCCGCTGGTTCTGCGGCGCGCACTGCGCCCGGGCGGAGGGCGAGGTGAGGATCGTCGACAAGGTGTGACCCGGGGGCGGGCCCCGGCGGCGGCGGGAGTACGGTCGTGGGGTGTACCGCTTCCTGTTGTCCCGGCAGTGGGTGATCCTCACCCTGGTCGTCCTCGTCCTGATCCCGGTGATGGTCGAGCTGGGCTTCTGGCAGTTCCACCGGCACGAGCGCCGGGTCGCGCAGAACGCCCTGATCGCGGACAACCTGAGGGCCGCACCGGTCCCCGTGACCGAGCTCACCTCCCCCGGCCACGCGGTCCCGCGCTCCGACCACTGGCGCCGCGCGACCGCGACCGGCACCTTCGACCCGGCCCACGAGGTCGTCGTCCGCCGCCGCACCAACGCCGACGAGCGGGTCGGCGTGCACGTCCTGACCCCGCTCGTCCTCGACGACGGGCGCGTCCTCCTCGTCAACCGCGGCTGGGTCCCCGCCGCCCCGGACCAGAGGTCGTACCCGGACGTGCCGCCCGCCCCGAAGGGCCGGGTCACGGTGACCGGCCGGCTCATGGCCGACCAGACCACCGGCGGCAGCGGCATCAAGGACCTGCGGGGGCTGCCGCCGCGCCAGGTCATGCTCGTCAACAGCGAGCAGCAGGCCGAGCGGCTGGGCCGGCCGGTGCTCGGCGGCCACCTGGAGCTGACGGACCCCGCCCCGGCCGGGGGCTCCCCCGAACCGGTTCCGGAGCCCGACCACGACTCGATCGGCTCCCACATGGCGTACGCCGTGCAGTGGTGGCTGTTCGCGGCGGGCGTCCCCGTCGGCTGGGTCGTCCTGGTGCGCCGGGAGCGCCGCGACCGGGTGGCGGCCGCCGGGGAGGCCGGTTCCGCGAAGGGCGCGCCGGCCCCGCGCGAACCCGCGGACGCGTGACGCGGCGCACGCCGTACGGTGCGTCGCCGCAGGCCACGCGCCCAGCGGGGCGGCGCCGTTGATTGGCCCTTCTCCGCTGAGGGAACACGCCAGGACGTGACCCAACTCATCGAGGACTACGCCCTCATCGGCGATCTGCAGACCGCCGCTCTGGTGGGCAGGGACGGTTCGATCGACTGGCTCTGCCTGCCCCGGTTCGACTCCGGTGCCTGCTTCGCCGCGCTCCTGGGCGACGAGAACAACGGCCACTGGCGGATCGCGCCCGCCGGCGCGCGGACCTGCGCCCGGCGGGGCTACGTGGGCGACTCCCTGGTGCTGGAGTCCGTGTGGGAGACCCATACCGGCACCGTGCGCGTCGTGGACTTCATGCCGCACCGCGACCGTACGCCCGACGTGATGCGGATCGTGGAGGGCGTGACCGGCCGGGTCGAGATGTCGTCCGTGCTGCGCCTGCGCTTCGACTACGGGTCGGTCGTGCCGTGGATGCGGCGTTCCGACGGCCACCGGGTGGCCGTCGCCGGCCCGGACTCCGTGTGGCTGCGCAGCGAGCCGGAGGTGAAGACGTGGGGGCAGCAGTACAGCACCTGCTCCTCGTTCGCGGTCCGGCCCGGCGAGAAGGTCGCCTTCTGCCTGGCCTGGCACCCCTCCCACGAGCCGCGCCCCCGCTCGTCGACCCGTACACGGCGCTGGAGCACACCCTGGAGGACTGGAAGGCCTGGTCGGCGCAGTGCACGTACGAGGGGCCGTACCGGGAGGCGGTGATGCGCTCCCTGATCACGCTGAAGGCGCTCACGTACGCGCCGACCGGCGGGATCGTCGCCGCCGCGACCACCTCCCTGCCGGAGGAGCTGGGGGGCGTGCGCAACTGGGACTACCGCTACTGCTGGCTGCGCGACTCGACCCTGACCCTGCGGGCGCTGCTGTCGGCCGGGTACCTGGAGGAGGCCGCCGCCTGGCGGGACTGGCTGCTGCGGGCCGTCGCGGGCGACCCGGCGGACCTCCAGATCATGTACGGCCTGGCGGGCGAACGGCGCCTTCCGGAGTCCGAGGTGCCGTGGCTGCGCGGCTACGGCGGGGCGCGCCCGGTCCGGATCGGCAACGCCGCCGTGAAGCAGCTCCAGCTGGACGTGTACGGCGAGGTGATGGACTCGCTGTCGCTGGCGCGCGGGGCGGGGATGCCTCCGCAGCGGCAGGCGTGGGCGCTGCAGCTGAGCCTGCTGGGCTTCCTGGAGTCGACGTGGCGGCAGCCGGACGAGGGGCTGTGGGAGGTGCGCGGCCCGCGCCGGCACTTCGTGCACTCGAAGGTCATGGCGTGGGTGGCGGCCGACCGGGCGGTGCGCACACTGGAGCGGGACCCGTCCCTGCCGGGGGACGTGGCGCGGTGGCGGGCGATGCGCGACGAGGTCCACCGCGACGTGTGCGAGCGGGGCTACGACCCGGTGCGCAACACCTTCACCCAGTCGTACGGCTCGGCGGAGCTGGACGCGGCGGTGCTGATGATCCCCCGGGTGGGCTTCCTCCCGCCGGACGACCCGCGGGTGGTCGGCACGGTGGAGGCGGTGCGGGAGGAGCTGGGCCACCACGGTTTCATCCGCCGGTACAGCACGGACGGGATCGCGGTCGACGGGCTGCCGGGCGGTGAGGGGACGTTCCTCGCCTGCTCGTTCTGGATGGCGGACGCGTTGCGCATGATGGGCCGCGTGGCGGAGGCGCGGGAGCTGTTCGAGCGGCTGGTGGGGCTGTGCAACGACGTGGGGCTGCTGGCGGAGGAGTACGACCCGGTGGCGCGGCGGCAGCTGGGCAACTTCCCGCAGGCGTTCAGCCATGTCGGGCTGGTGGCGACGGCCCTCGCGCTGACGCCGGACGACCCGGCAGGATAGGCGCATGGATCTTGGACTGAAGGATCGTGTGTACATCGTGACGGGCGCGTCCCGCGGCCTCGGGTACGCGGCGGCGGAGGCGCTGGTGGCGGAGGGCGCGAAGGTCGTCCTGGCGGCGCGCGGCGCGAAGGCCGTCGAGGAGGCCGCCGCCCGGCTCGGCCCCCGCGCGGTCGGGGTCGCCGCGGACAACGCCGACCCGGCCGGCGCGGACCGGTTGATCGCCGCCGCGCGCTCGCACTTCGGCGGGTTCGACGGCGTGCTCGTCAGCGTCGGCGGGCCCCCGCCCGGCTGGGCCGCCGACAACACCGACGAGCAGTGGCGGGCCGCGTTCGACTCGGTGTTCATGGGGGCGGTGCGCATGGCCCGCGCCGCGGCGGCCGCGCTGGACGAGGGCGGGGTCGTCGGTTTCGTGCTGTCCGGCTCGGTGTACGAGCCGATCCCCGGCCTGACCATCTCCAACGGCCTGCGCCCCGGCCTGGCGGGCTTCGCCAAGTCCCTCGCGGACGAGCTGGGGCCGCGCGGCATCCGCGTGGTGGGCCTGCTGCCGTCGCGCATCGACACGGACCGGGTGCGGGAGCTGGACGCGTTGTCGGGGGACGCCTCGGCCGCACGGGCGGCCAACGAGGCCCGGATCCCGCTGCGCCGCTACGGCACGCCGGAGGAGTTCGGCACGGCGGCGGCGTTCCTGCTCTCCCCCGCCGCCTCGTACCTGACGGGGGTGATGCTCCCGGTGGACGGGGGCGCCCGCCACGGCTTCTGAGCCGGACCGGTACGCGGACGCGTCCGCCCCGGGCCGGTCGGGCCCGGGGCGGGCGGGCCCGGGGCGGGCGGGCCCGGGGCGGGCGGGCCCGGGGCGGGCGGCTCAGTCGGAGAGGCCCGCGAGGTCGCGCAGGCGGCGGGCCTGTGCGGCGCGCTCGGCGGCGCGCTGCTCCTCGTACGTGCGCCCGGTCGCGCCGCGCAGCAGCGCCTTGGTCTCGACGACGGCGTCGCGCTCCGCGGCGAGCAGGGCGGCGGACAGGTCCCGCACGGCCGCGTCCAGCTCGCCGACCGGCACCACGAGGTTGGCCAGGCCGATGCGCTCGGCCTCGTCGGCGTGGACGAACCGGCCCGTGGCGCAGATCTCCAGCGCGCGGGCGTAGCCGACCGCGGCGACGAGCGGCTGCGTCCCGGCCAGGTCGGGCACCAGGCCGAGGCCGGTCTCGCGCATCGCGAACTGCACGTCCTGCGTGACGACCCGCAGGTCGCAGGCGAGGGCGAGCTGGAAACCGGCGCCGATGGCATGGCCCTGGACGGCCGCGATCGACACGATGTCGTTGCGGCGCCACCAGGTGAACGCCTCCTGGTACTCGGCGATGACCGCGTCCAGGTCGTCGTCGGAACCGCGCGCCAGGTCGAGGAACGACGGCTCCCCGTCGAACCCCTCCGGTGTGAAGGCCCGCCGGTCGAGGCCGGCGGAGAACGACCTGCCCTGCGCGCGCAGCACCACGACCCGCACGCTGCCCGGCAGCAACCGCCCGGCCTCGGTGAGTGCCCGCCACAGGGCGGGCGACTGGGCGTTGCGCTTCGCCGGGTCGGCGAGGGTCACCGTGGCGACGGCGTCCTCGACGGCGAGACGCACCCCGTCCTTGTCGAGCAGGAGGGGGGTGGGGTCGGTCGGGGTCATGAGGCGCCTCCGGGTCCGGTGCAGCGGTCGGTCGGCGCGACCGGAACGGTCGCGCCGACCGACAAATTACTGCACGGTAACCGCACGGTCGACCGCCGGACCGCGGCGAACCGCGGCCGGTGCCGGCCGGGCGTCACCACCGGGACCACGGGACGCCTCACGACCCGTGTCGGTGATCAGGCCGGCGTGGCCCTCTTGCCCCGGGTCGCCCCGCCGCGTCCGCGCAGCGCGACTCCGGACTCGGTGAGCATCCGGTGCACGAATCCGTAGGACCGGCCGGTCTCCTCGGCCAGGGCCCGGATGCTCACACCGGCGTCGTACTTCTTCTTCAGGTCTGCCGCGAGCTTCTCGCGCGCGGCGCCGGTCACCCGGCTGCCCTTCTTCAGAGTCTCGGCCACCCGTGCCTCCTCATGGGAAGTGCGCTCTGGACTTCTCATGATCACCCCTCCGGGGCCGCATGGCCAGCCATTCGACAGGCTCCGTGGGCGCGGATTTCGCCGTGCGGCGGCCGCGCCACCCGCCGGGACCCCGGATCTGGCACCCGTCCGGCGGCGAAGTGCCAGGTCAGCGGCGTGCCGTGAAGAGGAGCGCGGTGCGGCGTCCGCTCCGAAAATTTTTCGGGCGCCACGCCGCGGTACGAGATCCCCTCACTCAGATGAAGGAGGACGACTGGGCCGAACGATCCAGGCGGGGTGATCAGGCGAGGGAGACCAGGTCCGCGTAGTCCGCTCCCCACAGGTCCTCGACCCCGTCCGGGAGGAGGATGATCCGCTCCGGCTGGAGGGCGTCGACGGCTCCCTCGTCGTGCGTGACCAGGACGACCGCGCCCTTGTAGGTGCGCAGGGCGCCGAGGATCTCCTCGCGGCTGGCCGGGTCGAGGTTGTTCGTCGGCTCGTCGAGGAGGAGGACGTTCGCCGAGGAGACGACGAGGGTGGCCAGGGCGAGACGGGTCTTCTCGCCGCCGGAGAGGACCCCGGCCGGCTTGTCGACGTCGTCGCCGGAGAACAGGAACGAGCCGAGGACCTTGCGGACCTCCACCAGGTCCAGGTCGGGCGCGGCCGAGCGCATGTTCTCCAGGACCGTGCGCTCCGGGTCCAGCGTCTCGTGCTCCTGCGCGTAGTAGCCGAGCTTCAGGCCGTGACCGGGGACGACCCGGCCCGTGTCGGGCTTCTCGACGCCGGCGAGCAGGCGCAGCAGGGTCGTCTTGCCGGCGCCGTTGAGGCCGAGGATGACGACGCGGGAGCCCTTGTCGATGGCGAGGCCGACGTCGGTGAAGATCTCCAGCGAGCCGTACGACTTGGACAGGCCCTCCGCCGTGAGCGGGGTCCTGCCGCAGGGCGCGGGCTCGGGGAAGCGCAGCTTGGCGACCTTGTCGGACTGGCGCAGCTCCTCCAGTCCGGACAGCAGCCTCTCGGCGCGGCGGGCCATGTTCTGCGCGGCGACCGTCTTGGTGGCCTTGGCGCGCATCTTGTCGGCCTGGGCGTTGAGCGCGGCGGCCTTCTTCTCGGCGTTCTGCCGTTCGCGGCGGCGGCGCTTCTCGTCGTCCTCGCGCTGGCGCTGGTAGAGCTTCCAGCCCATGTTGTACACGTCGATCACGGACCGGTTGGCGTCCAGGTAGAAGACCTTGTTGACGACGGTCTCCACGAGGTCGACGTCGTGGGAGATCACGATGAAGCCGCCGCGGTAGGTCTTGAGGTAGTCGCGCAGCCAGGTGATCGAGTCGGCGTCGAGGTGGTTGGTCGGCTCGTCCAGGAGGAGCGTGTCGGCGTCCGAGAAGAGGATCCGCGCCAGTTCGATGCGGCGGCGCTGGCCGCCGGAGAGGGTGTGCAGCGGCTGGCCGAGCACCCGGTCGGGCAGGCCGAGGGCGGCGGCGATGGTGGACGCCTCGGCCTCGGCGGCGTACCCGCCCTTGGTGAGGAACTCGGTCTCCTGGCGCTCGTACTGCTTCAGGGCCTTGTCGCGGGTGGCGCCCTTGCCGGCGGCGATGCGCTCCTCGTTCAGCCGCATCTTGCGGATCAGCACGTCGAGGCCGCGGGCGGAGAGGATCCGGTCGCGGGCCAGGACGTCGAGGTCGCCGGTGCGCGGGTCCTGCGGGAGGTAGCCGACCTGGCCGGAGCGGGTGATGGTGCCGGCGGCCGGGACGCCCTCCCCGGCGAGGCACTTGGTGAGGGTGGTCTTGCCGGCGCCGTTGCGGCCCACGAGGCCGATGCGGTCGCCCCTGGCGACGCGGAAGGAGGCGGACTCGATGAGGACGCGTGCGCCGGCGCGCAGCTCAAGGCCGGTGGCGGTGATCACGGACAGACTCCAGGGCGGGGGGACGGTGGGCGGACGGCGGCTGCGGTGACGTCGACACCGTCTAATGCGCGGGGAGAATGGCCATGGAGGCCAGTCTAACGGGCGCATGCAACTGTTTTTCCGGCATGCGCCGGCCGGGGGCGAGGGCGGCGCCCGCGGCCGTGCGGTCCGGCGGGGCCGGGCCGGCGGCTCGCGGGGTCACCGGGCGCGGGAGGCCGAGGGCGGCGTCCGGAGCTTCGGGACGTACGCCCCCGGCGCACCCGTCCGGGGGTTCGCGGCGGTCAGGCTCCCCCGGCGTGGACCTGGAAGGCCGCGCGGCGGACCGCCTTGGCGAGGGCGGGGTCCGGGTGGGCCGCCGCCAGGGCGACCAGTACCTGCACCGTGCGGGGGTGGCCGACCGCGCGGACCTCGTCGAGCAGGGCGGGGACGGTGCCCTGCACGGCGGACTCCAGGTGCCGTACGAGCAGGTCGCTCTCGCCGTGGTCGACGAGGGCCGCGGCGGTGTCCACCCAGAGCCAGGTGGCCTCCTCGCGGGTGAGGACGTCCGGCGCCTCGTCGGGGTCGGCGCCCTCGTGCTCGGCGAGCCAGAGCAGGGCGTACGGACGGAGCGGGAGTTCGTCGGCGGCGGCGCGCACCTCGGCCTCGGCGGCGGCGCCCACCACGCGGAGGGCCTCGAAGGCCAGCCCGCGCAGGAGGGCGTCGTCGCCGCGGGCGACGGTGAGCAGTTCGGCGACGGCCTTGCCGACGGGGCGGGCGGCGAGCCAGGCGCGGTACTCGGCGCGGGCCGGGCCGGGGGTGAGCCGGACGCAGCCGCGCAGCATGTCCTCCGCCGACTGCTCGATGTGCCCCGCGGGGCTCTGCGCGGCGACGCAGATCTGCTCCAGCTTGACCCACACCGCCCAGTTGCCGAGCGGGGTGAGCGTCGCCTGGCCGTCACCGAGGGTCAGGGCGCCGACGGAGGCGAGCCCCTCCAGCGCCCAGTCGAGCAGGCGGGGCAGGGCGTCCGCGTCCGAGGCCGCGTCCCGCCGCTCGTCGCGCACCGGGGCGGCGACCGGGGGCGCCCCGGCCCCGGCGGCGCCCCGGCGCCGGGGGCGTAGGACACCTCGCAGCGCTGCTCGCGCAGTTCGGCGACGCGCTGCCGGAGCAGGTCGAGCAGGGCGGGGACGGGCACGGGCCCGGCGGACAGGTGGAGGAGGGAGAGGACCTGCGGGACCGCCTCCACGACCTCGGCGACCGCGGCCGGTTCGGCGTCCTGCGGGGCGGGATGGGCGAGCGACCAGGCGTCGAGGAGCGCCACCCAGCCCCGCAGCGCGGCGGAGTCGTCGCGGTCCCAGGCCCGCAGCCGCCAGCCGGGGCGGACGGTGCCGCCGTGGATCTCGACGAGCCCGGCGAGCCGGGCCCGGTCCCAGGCCGTGCGGACCCCTTCCCGGGTCAGACCGAGGGCGGCGGCGGCCCGCTCACACGCCGCGTCGGGGGCGGTGACGGGGCCGCGCTCCACGGCGGCCCAGCGGGCCACGCGCACGGCGTCGGCCAGGACGTGCCGGGCCCGGCGGGCCAGCTCGGCCCGCGGGGGCGTCCCCTCCGGCGGGCGCGGGGCCGACCGCGTCCTCCGGTCGGCCACCGCCCGCCGGGCGGTCGCCGCCAGCGACCGGGGCCGGACGAGTCGGAGTGCGGAGTTGCGCGCCAGTTGCTCATCGGGCTTTCGAGACGTCACGGGGGCAGTCTTCCCGTTGACGGCCCGAAAGCCCAAACGGAACGGGGCGGTCGACTCAGAGGAGCGGCGTGAGGAAGCGGCGCATGGCCTCCTCGTACCGCCCGGGGTCGGCGTTCCACATGGCGGCGTGCGGTGCCTGGCGGACCGTGCGGAGAGTGACGAGGCCGGGGCGCCGCTCGGCGAGGGCGCGGGTCGCCGCCCAGGGGGCGACGGCGTCGTCGGGGCCGTGGAAGACGAGCGCGGGCACGTCCGGGGCCTCGGTGCCGACGGTCCGGGCGGGCTCCCCGGCACGCAGCCCGGTCCTGCCCTGGGCGGCGCGGACGGCGAGCGGGAGCAGGGCGGCGGGGACGCGGTGCGCGACGGCCAGGGCCCGCAGGGCGGCTTCCCAGTCGAGGACCGGCGAGTCGAGGACCAGGCCGGTGATCCGGTCGCGCAGCCGGCTGCGCCGGGCGGTGCGCAGGGCCATGGCGGCGCCGGTCGACCAGCCGTGGAGGACGACGCCGTCCGCGCCGTTGCGGACGGCGTGGTGGACGGCCGCGTCGAGGTCGCGCCACTCGGAGTCCCCGAGGTGGCCGAGACCGTCGGCGGGGCGGGGCGCACCCGGGTCGCCGCGGTAGGCGAGGTCGAGGACGGGCAGGCGGAACCGGCGGTGGAGGAGGCCCAGCACGTTCAGCGGGTGCTCGCGGGTGGCGCCCAGGCCGTGCGCGGTGATCACCCACGTGGTGCGGACCCCCGGGACGTACCAGGCGGGCAGGGGGCCCAGCTCGCCGGCCACCTCGACGTCCCGGTACGGGACGCCGAGCGCGGAGGCGGGGGTGCCGGAGTGGACCTGCGGGGTGAGGCGGACGCGGGTGCCGGCCCTGAGGGTGCCGCGGTCGACCCGCACGAGGCGGCGCACGACGGTGTCGGGGGCGTAGGGCGCGTCGTCGAGGACGGGGCCGACGACCGCGTGGACGCCGGAGCCCTCCAGGCCGTACACGCCGGGGCGGATGGAGGCCAGGGAGCGGGTGAGGGCGACCCGGTCGGGGCCCGCGGTGTGCACGGTGAGCCGGGGCTCGCCGGGCAGGGGCCGTCCCGGGCGCGGCCTGAGCGCCACACCGCTGGCGTACCTTCCGGCCGCCACGGCGGCCGTCCCCGCACCGATCACTGTGGCGGCGGCCGCCGCGGCTGTAGCAGAGCGCATCCGTCCAGTGTCCGCAGGCCGGCCGGGCCGTGCCAGTGGGCGGCGGCGACGGTGGACGGGAGCGGGCGGGGCGCGGGTCAGCCGGGCCGGCCGTAGCCGCGGAGCTTCTCGGCGGCCTCGGCCAGCTGGCCCGGGGTGAGGAGCGCCGGGGTGCGGGCGGGGTGGCTGTCGGCGGCGAGCCAGACCCGGCACATCCACTCCAGCTGGGCGGTGCGGTCGTACGCCTGGTCGAGCGTCGCGCCGTACGCGACCGTGCCGTGGTTGCGCAGGAGGCAGGCGCTGCGGTCGGCCAGGGCGGCGAGCATGCCGTCGGCCAGCTCCCGCGTGCCGTACAGGGCGTACGGGGCGACGCGCACGGGCCCGCCGAGGGCGGCGGTCATGTAGTGGACCGGGGGCAGTTCCTCGACGAGGGTGGAGACGGCGGTGGCGTGCACGGCGTGGGTGTGGACGACCGCCCCGGCGTCGGTGGACCGGTACACGGCGAGGTGCAGCGGCAGCTCGCTGGTCGGCGGCAGCGTGCCGCGGACCCGCCGTCCGTCCAGGTCGACGGCGACGACGTCGTCCGGGGTCAGCCGGGAGTACGGCACGCCGCTCGGGGTGACGAGCAGCAGGTCCCCGACCCGTACGGAGACGTTCCCGGAGGTGCCGACGACCAGCCCGTCGGCCACCGTCCTGCGCGCCGCGGCGACCAGGGCGTCCCAGGCCTCCCCGATCGCCGTCCCCGCCGCCGTCCCGTCGTGCGCCCCGCCGTGCTTCGCCATGCGGCGATCCTGCCAGCGGAGGGGCCGGGCCGGTAGTGGCGGGCGCCCCGGCGCGGCCGGGCCGGGACCGGGATCCGGGGGTGCCGGGGCCGGGGTCCGGGGGTGCCGGGACGGAACCGGAACCACCCGCGAACCGAGACACCACACAGCCCGCCTCAGTTCACCTTCCGTTCATCCAGGTTGCCTACGTTCGACCCGCCACTGATGTCAAACGATTGCCTGGGTAAATGGAACACATCACGCTGCTGCTCGCCATCGTGGTCGTGACAGCTCTCGTGTTCGATTTCACAAACGGTTTCCACGACACCGCCAACGCGATGGCCACCACCATCTCGACCGGCGCGATGAGGCCCAAGGCGGCGGTGGCCATGTCTGCCGTGCTGAACCTGGTGGGCGCGTTCCTGTCCGTGGAGGTCGCCAAGACGATCTCCAAGGGGCTCGTCGACGAGACGGGCATCCAGCCGGAGGTCATCCTCGCCGCCCTCGTCGGCGCGATCCTCTGGAACCTCCTGACCTGGCTGGTCGGTCTGCCCTCCAGCTCCTCCCACGCCCTCATGGGCGGCCTGATCGGCGCGACCGTCGCGTCCATCGGCGTCGGCGGCGTCAACGGCGGCGTCGTCCTCACCAAGGTCCTGATCCCGGCCGTCGCCGCCCCGGTGGTCGCCGGCGTCGCCTCGATGGTCGCCACCCGCTTCACGTACCGGGTCGGCGCGACCATCGGCGAAGGGACCGGCCGCAAGGGCTACAAGACCGGCCAGATCGCCTCCGCGGGCCTGGTCTCCCTCGCCCACGGCACCAACGACGCGCAGAAGACCATGGGCATCATCACCCTGGCCCTGGTGGCCGGCGGTGTCCTCGCCCCCGGCTCCAACCCGCCGGTGTGGGTCATCGTCTCCGCCGGCGTGGCCATCGCGCTCGGCACCTACCTGGGCGGCTGGCGCATCATCCGCACCATGGGCAAGGGCCTCACGGACCTCCAGCCCCAGCAGGGCTTCGCCGCCCAGACCGGCGCCGCGACCGTGATCCTCGCCTCCTCCCACCTGGGCTTCTCGCTCTCCACCACGCACGTCTGCTCCGGCGCCGTGATGGGCGCGGGCCTCGGCCGCAAGGGCGGCGTGGTCCGCTGGTCCACCGCCACCCGGATGTTCGTCGCCTGGGGCCTGACCCTGCCGGCCGCCGGCCTGGTCGCCGCGCTCGCCGAGCTCGTCGCCCGCCAGGGCGACTGGGGCGTCGCCGTCGTCGCGGCCTTCCTCGTCGGCTCCTCCGCCGCCATCTGGTTCGTCTCGCGCCGCCAGGTCGTCGACCACACCAACGTCAACGAGGTCGAGGGCGGCGGCGCCCCCGACGCCGAGCCCGCCGGGGTCGTCACCGCCGCCATCGCGGCCGTCACCCCGCCGCCCGCCGGCCCCGTCACCGCCGACCCGGCGGACGGCGGCGCCCCCGAGACCACCGTCCCGGCCCCGGCCGTCGCGTCCGGCGCGGCGCCCACGGCCACGCTGTAAGGAAAGGGCGGCATCGCCATGGACATCGACTGGGCAGCCCTCGGCTCCGTCTTCGGCGTGGGCCTCGTCACCACCGTCGCACTCGTCGGCCTGTTCACCCTCGGCCTCGTGGGCCTCTCCCGGCAGGAGCGGGCCTCCGCGCGGGGCGGCTCCGCCCCCCTGGCCCGCACCGGCGCGTACGCCTGCTTCGCGCTGTGCGCCGCGGCCGTCGCGTACGGCATCCACCTGATCGTGGTCTGAGCAGGCCGAAGCGTCCGGCCGGGCCGGCCGCGCCCCCGCGGTGCGGCCGGCCCGGCCGCCGCCGCACGCCCCCGCCCGGCCCTCCCCCGGCCTCCCGCGGGGCCGGTCCCACCGCTCCGCCGCAGGTCAAGGGTGAGTTGACGGGCCTTCGCGGGCCGTGGTGGACTGCCCAGGCCATATACGGCGGCAGGAGAGGAAGCCCGGTGCGAGTCCGGCGCGGTCCCGCCACTGTCACCGGACCCGGCGCGGCGGTCGCCGCGGGGGCGTCCGGGAGCCAGGAACTCTCACCGCCGGTCACGTCGAGCCAGGGCGCGGACCCTGAGTGAGGACATTGCGCATGCCCGGCCGCCCTCCCCCCCGTTCCCCCCGTTCCCCCCGGCCCGCGGCCCCCGGCTCGCGGACCCGCGGCCGACCCGGCGCGCGGGGCTGCTGAGCCGATGCGGGACGACCGAGTCTTCGCATACGGCGCCACCGCCGGCTTCCTCGCCGACCTGGTCTTCGCGGACCCCCGCCGCGGCCACCCCGTCGCCGCCTTCGGGCGCGCCGCGGGCGCCGTCGAGCGCCTGTTGTGGCGCGACCACCGCGGCTGGGGCGCGCTGTACACCGCCGTGTGCGCCGGAGGCGCCGCCGGAGGCGCCGCCCTCGCCGCCCGTGCCGCCCGTGCCGTCCGGGGCCGCGACGCCGCGTCCGTCGCGCTGACCGCCGCCGCCGTGTGGGCCGTCGTGGGCGGCACCTCCCTGGGCCGGGAGGCGCGGGCCGTCGGCGCCGCGCTGGCCGCCGGGGACGTGGCGGCCGCCCGGGAGCGGCTGCCGCACCTGTGCGGGCGCGACCCGCAGGCCCTGGACGGGCCGGGCATCGCGCGGGCCGTGGTGGAGTCCGTCGCCGAGAACACCTCCGACGCGGTGGTCGGCGCCCTGGTGTGGGGCGCGCTCGGCGGCGTGCCGGGCCTGGCGGCCTTCCGGGCCGTCAACACGCTGGACGCCATGGTCGGCCACCGCTCGCCGCGCCACCACCGCTTCGGGTGGGCCTCGGCCCGGCTCGACGACGTGGCCGGCGCGCCCGGGGCCCGGCTGACGGCCGCGCTCGCCGTCGTCGCGGGCGGCGACCCGCGCGGGGCCGTACGGGCCTGGCGGGCGGACGCCCACAGGCACCCGTCACCCAACGCGGGCCCCGTCGAGGCGGCCTTCGCGGGCGCCCTCGGCGTACGGCTCGGCGGCACCCTCTCCTACCGGGGGCGGGTCGAGCACCGGCCGGTCCTGAACGGACCGGGGCGGGCCGTCGAGGTGGCGGACATCGAACGGGCGGTGCGGCTGTCGCGACGGGTCGGCGGGCTGGCGCTCGCCGCCTGCGCGGGCGGACGGCTGCTGTACGGAACGTGGAAGCGGAGGGGTGCGTGAGCGGGGGGCTGCTGGTCGCGGGGACGACGTCGGACGCGGGCAAGAGCGTGGTGACGGCGGGGATCTGCCGCTGGCTGGTCCGGCAGGGTGTGAAGGTCGCGCCGTTCAAGGGGCAGAACATGTCCCTCAACTCGTTCGTGACGCGCGAGGGCGCCGAGATCGGGCGGGCGCAGGCGATGCAGGCGCAGGCCGCCCGCGTGGAGCCGAGCGCGCTGATGAACCCGGTGCTGCTGAAGCCGGGCGGCGACCGGTCCAGCCAGGTCGTGCTGCTGGGCAGGCCCGTCGGCGAGCTGAGCGCCCGCGGTTACCACGGCGGGCGGCAGCAGGCGCTGTTCGGCACGGTCGTGGAGTGCCTGGAGGAGCTGCGCGCCACCCACGACGTGGTGGTCTGCGAGGGTGCGGGCAGCCCCGCCGAGATCAACCTGCGGCGCAACGACATCGTCAACATGGGCGTCGCGCGGGCCGCGGGCTTCCCGGTCCTCGTGGTCGGCGACATCGACCGGGGCGGGGTGTTCGCCCAGTTCTTCGGGACGACGGCGCTGCTCGCGCCCGAGGACCAGGCGCTCGTCGCCGGGTACCTGGTGAACAAGTTCCGCGGCGACGTGACGCTGCTGGAGCCCGGCCTGGACATGCTGTACGGCCTGACGGGCCGGCGGACGTTCGGGGTGCTGCCGTACGCGCACGGGCTGGGCATCGACGAGGAGGACGGCATGGGGGTCCCCCCTGCCCGGGCGGAGCCGGGAGGCCGGGGGGACGCGTCGCCGCGGGGCGCCGCGCGCGAGCCGGCGGCCGCGCCGCCGGTCGGCGAGGACGTGCTGCGGGTCGCCGTGTGCGCCGTACCGCTGATGTCGAACTTCACGGACGTGGACGCGCTGGCCGCCGAGCCGGGCGTCGTGGTCCGGTTCGCGGACCGGCCCGAGGAGCTGGCCGACGCGGACCTGGTGGTCGTGCCCGGCACCCGCGGCACGGTGCGGGCGCTGGCCTGGCTGCGGGAGCGCGGCCTGGCCGGCGCGCTGGCCCGGCGGGCCGCCGAGGGGCGGCCGGTACTGGGCGTCTGCGGCGGCTTCCAGGTGCTGGGCGAGCGCATCGAGGACGACGTGGAGTCGCGGGCCGGGTCCGTGGAGGCGCTCGGGCTGCTGCCGGTGCGGGTGCGCTTCGCGCCGGAGAAGACCCTCGCGCGGCCGGTCGGGGAGGCGCTGGGCGAACGGGTCGAGGGGTACGAGATCCACCACGGCGTCGCCGAGGTGCTGGGCGGGGAGCCCTTCCTCGACGGCTGCCGGGTGGGGGCCGTGTGGGGGACGCACTGGCACGGGTCGCTGGAGAGCGACGGCTTCCGGCGGGCGTTCCTGCGGGAGGTGGCCGCGGCGGCCGGGCGGCGCTTCGTCCCGGCGCCCGACACGTCCTTCGGCGCGCTGCGGGAGGAGCAGCTGGACCGGCTGGGGGACCTGGTCGAGGAGCACGTGGACACGGAGGCGCTGTGGAAGCTCATCGAGTCCGGCCCGCCGGGCGGGCTGCCGTTCGTCCCGCCGGGGGCGCCGTGAGCGGCCCCCCGGTCCCCGCGCGGGCGGGGAGTCCGGGCGCATGCCCGCGCCGCATCCCGGCGGCATCCCCGCGGTCCGGTCCCACGCCACTCGAAGGAGCGATCAGCCGATGAGCACCCGCTACCCGTTCACCGCCGTCGTCGGCATGGACGACCTGCGCCTGGCACTGCTCCTGAACGCGGTCAGTCCGGCCGTCGGGGGCGTGCTGGTGCGCGGCGAGAAGGGCACGGCGAAGTCCACCGCGGTGCGCGCGCTCGCCGAACTGCTGCCGGAGGTGCCGGTCGTGGCCGGCTGCCGGTTCAGCTGCGACCCGGCCGCACCCGACCCCGGCTGCCCCGACGGGCCGCACGGACCCGGGCCGGGGGTGTCGCGGCCCGCGCGGATGGTGGAGCTGCCCGTCGGCGCGTCCGAGGACCGGCTCGTCGGGTCGCTCGACATCGAACGGGCCCTCGCCGAGGGCGTGAAGGCGTTCGAGCCGGGGCTGCTCGCGCAGGCGCACCGGGGCATCCTCTACGTCGACGAGGTGAACCTCCTCAACGACCACCTGGTCGACCACCTGCTGGACGCCGCCGCGATGGGCGCCTCGCACGTGGAGCGCGAAGGGGTCTCCGTGCGGCACGCCGCGCGGTTCCTGCTGGTGGGGACGATGAACCCGGAGGAGGGCGAGCTGCGGCCGCAGCTGCTGGACCGGTTCGGGCTGACCGTGGAGGTGGCCGCGTCGCGCGACCCGGAGCAGCGGGTCGAGGTGGTGCGTCGGCGCCTCGCGCACGACGACGACCCGGCGGGCTTCGCGGCGCGCTGGGCCGGCGAGGAGGCCGCGCTGCGGGAGCGGATCGCGGCCGCCCGGGCGCTGCTGCCCGAGGTGCGGCTGGGCGACGGCGCGCTGCGCCGGATCGCGGCGACGTGCGCGGCGTTCGAGGTGGACGGCATGCGCGCCGACATCGTGATGGCGCGGACCGCGACGGCGCTCGCCGCGTGGGCGGGCCGTGCGGAGGTGGCGGTCGAGGACGTGCGGCAGGCGGCGTTGCTGGCGCTGCCGCACCGGCGGCGGCGGTCGCCGTTCGACGCGCCGGGCCTCGACGAGGACAGGCTGGACGAGGTGCTGGAGGAGTCCGGCGGAGACGACGGGCCCGAGCCGGACCCGCAGGGCCCCGGGGACGGCGGCCCCGACGGGGACGGCGGCCCGGACGGGGACGGCGGGGGTCCCGGGGGCGGCGGCCCCGGCGGGGTCCCGCCGCAGGGGCGGGGACCGGAGGCGGAGGCCGGGGAGCCGGAGCCGTCCGGTGACGCGCCGGAGGCGGCGCCCTCCCCCGGTGCCGGGCCGGCGCCGGGCGCGGGCCCGGCCGGTGCGCAGTCGCCGGTCGCGGCGGCCGAGCCGTTCCGTACCAGGACGCTGACCGTCCCCGGGGTCGGCGACGGCGCCGCCGGCCGCCGCTCCCGGGCGCGCACCGAGCACGGCCGCACCACCGGGGCGCACCGCCCCCGGGGCGCCCTGACGAAGCTTCACCTGGCGGCGACCGTGCGGGCGGCCGCCCCGCACCAGCGGGCGCGCGGCCGGTCGGGCCCCGGGCTGGTCGTGCACCGCGACGACCTGCGCCAGGCGGTGCGGGAGGGGCGCGAGGGGAACCTGGTGCTGTTCGTGGTGGACGCCTCGGGGTCGATGGCGGCGCGGCGGCGGATGGGTGCGGTGAAGGGCGCCGTGCTGTCGCTGCTGCTCGACGCCTATCAGCGGCGCGACAAGGTCGGTCTGGTGACGTTCCGGGGCCGGGACGCGGAGCTGGTGCTGCCGCCCACGTCGTCGGTGGACGCGGCGGCCGCCCGGCTGGAGCGGCTGCCCACGGGGGGCCGCACGCCGCTGGCGGCGGGCCTGCTGAAGGCGCACGACGTGCTGCGGGTGGAGCGGCTGCGGGACCCGGCGCGCCGTCCGCTGCTCGTCGTGGTGACGGACGGGCGGGCGACCGGGGGGCCGGAGCCGCTGCGCCCGGTCGCCCGGGCGGCGGGGCTGCACGCGGCGGAGGGGACGGCGTCGGTCGTCGTGGACTGCGAGACCGGACCGGTACGGCTCGGTCTGGCCGCGGGGCTCGCGCGGGACCTGGGCGGCGCGGCCGTGACGCTGGAGGAGCTGCGCGCGGACGCGATCGCCGGGCTGGTCAGGGATGTTCGTACTACGAGGAGGGCCGCATAGTGCCGCAGGGACAGCCGACCGTCGTTCCGGACGACGGTCTCACCACCCGCCAGCGCCGCAACCGTCCGCTGGTGGTGGTCCACACGGGCGTGGGCAAGGGCAAGTCGACCGCCGCGTTCGGGATGGCGCTGCGCGCCTGGAACCAGGGCTGGCCGGTCGGGGTGTTCCAGTTCGTCAAGTCGGCGAAGTGGAAGGTGGGCGAGGAGAACGCGCTCAAGGCGCTCGGCGCGACCGGCGAGGGCGGCACGGTCGCCTGGCACAAGATGGGCGAGGGCTGGTCGTGGATCCAGCGCGAGCCGGCCGAGGGCGAGCCGTCCCACGAGGAGAAGGCCCGGCAGGGCTGGGAGCAGGTGAAGCGGGACCTGGCGGCGGAGACGTACCGGTTCTACGTGCTGGACGAGTTCGCCTACCTGCTGCACTGGGGCTGGATCGACACGGCCGAGGTGGTCGAGGTGCTGCGGCACCGGCCCGGCACGCAGCACGTGGTGATCACCGGCCGCAACGCGCCGCCGGAGCTGGTGGACTTCGCGGACCTGGTCACCGACATGTCCAAGGTGAAGCACCCGATGGACGCCGGTCAGAAGGGCCAGCGGGGCATCGAGTGGTAGCACGTCTCGTCATCGCCGCGCCGTCGTCCGGCGCGGGCAAGACCACGGTCGCGACGGGGCTGATGGCCGCCTTCGCCGAGCGCGGTCTGGCGGTGTCGCCGCACAAGGTGGGCCCCGACTACATCGATCCGGGCTACCACGCGCTGGCGACGGGCCGCCCCGGGCGGAACCTCGACGCGTTCATGTGCGGTACGGAACTGGTGGCGCCGCTGTTCGCACACGGGGCGCGCGGCTGCGACCTGGCCGTCGTCGAGGGCGTGATGGGGCTGTACGACGGCGCCGCGGGCCGGGGCGAGCTGGCGTCGACGGCGCAGGTGGCCAAGGTGCTGCGGGCGCCGGTGGTGCTGGTCGTGGACGCCTCGTCGCAGTCCCGGTCGGTGGCGGCGCTGGTGCACGGCTTCGCCTCGTGGGACCCGGAGGTGCGGATCGGCGGGGTGATCCTCAACAAGGTCGCCACGGACCGGCACGAGCACCTGCTGCGGGAGGCGCTGGGCGAGTCCGGCGTACCCGTGCTGGGGGTGCTGCGGCGGGCCCCGGCCGTGTCGACGCCCTCGCGCCACCTGGGCCTGGTGCCGGTCGCCGAGCGGCGGGCCGAGGCGGTGGAGGCGGTGCGGGCGCAGGCGGAGCAGGTGCGCGGCGGCTGCGACCTGGACGCGCTGCTGGCGCTGGCCCGTTCGGCGCCGCCGCTGCACGCGGAGGCGTGGTCGGCGGAGGCGGCCCTGCGGGGCGCGGGGGCCGGGGCGGTGGTGCCGGGTGCCGGGGGTCGGCGGCCGGTGCGCGGCCGGTGGTGGCGGTGGCCGGGGGGGCGGCGTTCACCTTCTCGTACGCGGAGCACGCCGAACTGCTGGCGGCGGCGGGCGCCGAGGTGGTGGTGTTCGACCCGCTGCGGGACGAGGAACTGCCCGAGGGGACGCGCGCCCTGGTCGTCGGCGGCGGCTTCCCGGAGGTGTACGCGCCGGAGCTGTCGGCGAACGGGGCCCTGCGGGAGGCGGTGGCCGCACTGGCGCGGTCGGGCGCCCCGGTCGCGGCGGAGTGCGCGGGCCTGCTGTACCTGGCGCGTTCGCTGGACGGGCTGCCGATGTGCGGGGTGCTGGACGCGGACGCGCGGATGACGGAGCGGCTGACGCTGGGGTACCGGGACGCGGTCGCGGTGAGCGACAGCCCGGTGGCGGCGGCCGGGACGCGGCTGCGGGGCCACGAGTTCCACCGCACGGTGGCCGAACCGGGCGCCGGGGCCCGGCCCGCGTGGGGGCTGCGGCAGCCGGAGCGGCGCGTGGAGGGCTTCGTCGAGGGCGGGGTGCACGCGAGCTACGTGCACACGCACTGGGCGGCGGTGCCGGAGACGGCACGGCGGTTCGTCGGGCACTGCCGGCCGTGAGCCTGGTGGTGGGCGTGGGCGCCCGGCGCGGAGTGAGCGCGCGGGAGGTGTGCGACCTGGTCGCGGCCGTCCTGCGGGAGGCGGGACGGAGCCCCGGGGAGGTGGTGGCGCTGGCGACGGTGGGGGCGAAGGCCGCCGAGCCGGGTCTGGTGGAGGCCGCCTCCCGCCTCGGCGTCCCCCTGTGCGCCCACCCGGCGGAGGTGCTGGCCCGCGTCCCGGTGCCCGGCCCGTCGGAGGCGGCGCTGGCCGCGGCGGGCACGCCGTCGGTGGCGGAGGCCGCGGCCCTGGTGGAGGCGGCGCGCCGCGGGGTGTTCGGACCGGCGGGGGGCGAACTCCTCGTACCGAAGCGGAAGCCCGTTTCCGGGGCGGCTCGTGTGACCTGTGCGGTGGCGGTGGCGCACGGGGAGGGGCGGTTGCCCGCCGGAGGGCGCGGGTACACCCGTGGGGACGCGGTGTTCGAGTTACGGACGCGGCGTTGAACCGCTGATCCCCGCGCCGGATTCCCCGTCCGGCGATCGAGAGCCATCCGGTGGGCCGCCGGAGCCGTCGGCCCGCCACACCCCCCACTGTCCCCCACCCCGGCTGGCGGCCATGTACACCCACCCAGACAGCGACAGACCGTTCCCCCGCCCCCGCGACGCGGACGCGTACGACCTGCGGCACCACGGTGACGTGGAGGTCCGGGACGAGAGGCTGACCGACCTCGCGGTCAACGTCCGTGCGAACACCCCGCCCGAGTGGCTGCGGAAGCGGCTCGCGGAGTCCCTCTCGGGGCTCGCCGCCTACCCCGACGGGCGGGCGGCGCGCACGGCGGTCGCCGAGCGGCACGGGCTGCCCGCGCGGCGGGTGCTGCTGACGGCGGGCGCCGCGGAGGCGTTCGTGCTGCTGGCGCGGGCGCTGCCGGTGCGGCGGCCGGTCGTGGTGCACCCCCAGTTCACGGAGCCGGAGGCGGCGCTGCGGGACGCGGGACACCAGGTGCGCCGGGTGCTGCTGCGCGAGGAGGACGGCTTCCGGCTGGACCCGGCGCGGGTGCCCGGGGACGCGGACCTGGTGGTGGTCGGCAACCCGACGAACCCCACGTCGGTCCTGCATCCCGCGCAGGACGTCGCGGCGCTGGCGCGGCCGGGGCGGATCCTCGTCGTGGACGAGGCGTTCATGGACGCCGTGCCGGGTGAGCGGGAGGCGCTGGCCGGGCGGACGGACGTGCCGGGGCTGGTGGTGCTGCGGAGCCTGACGAAGACGTGGGGGCTCGCGGGGCTGCGGATCGGGTACGTGCTGGCGGCGCCGGACACCGTGGCGGCGCTGGAGCGGGTGCAGCCGCTGTGGCCGGTGTCGACGCCGGCGCTGGTGGCGGCCGAGGCGTGCGTGTCGCGGGAGGCGCTGGCGGAGGCTGAGGAGGCGGCCCGGCGGGTGGCCGTCGAGCGGGCCCACCTGCTGGCGGGACTCGCGGAGTTCGACGAGGTGCGGGCCGTGGAGGCCGCGGAGGGTCCGTTCGTCCTGATCCGCGTGGAGGGGGCGGACGTGGTGCGGGAGCGGTTGCGGGCCCTGGGGTTCGCGGTGCGGCGCGGTGACACCTTCCCCGGTCTCGGGCCGCAGTGGCTGCGGGTGGCGGTGCGGGACCGGGTGACGACGAATCGATTCTTCCAGGCTCTGGACCAGGCTCTGGTCATGGCCGGTTGCGGTCGGTCGGGCCAGGCGTAGCCGGCCGGAGCGGTGGGCGGACGGCCGGAGCGGAGGGTGGACCCGCACGGTTCCGGCCGGCGAGGGCCGGCCGGAACCGTGCGGGACGCGTCAGGAGCGGGCGCGCCGGGCGTACTTCAGCGCCACGGCCCCCGCCACCAGCAGGGCCGCCGCCCCGGCCGCCAGGTAGGGCGTGCCGGAGCTTCCGCCGGTCTCCGCCAGGTTGCCGCCGTCGGCGGGGGCGTCGCCGCCCGCGGGGGAGGGGTCGTTGCCGTCGCCGGGCGCGGCGGACGGGTCCGGCGCGGCGCCCGTACCGGAGGGGGCCGGCGCGGCGCCCGTGTCCGACGGGCCGGGCGCACCCGGCCCCTGCGGCGGGGTGGGGGCCGGCGCGCCCGGGGCGGACGCCGGCATCTCGCAGCCGGCCTCGGCGAGGGTGACCGTGCCGGTGACCTTGGAGACGTTCAGGTCGAGCGGGTTGACGGCCACCTTGAGCTCCAGGGCGGTCGCCGCCGCCGAGGCGGACGTGGTGGTGCGCCGGGAGAGGTCGAGGACGACCTCGCCGACCCCCTGCACCCGGACGGTGCTGCGGTGGCCCGGGGTGAGCGTGACGCGCTTGCCGAGGGCGGTCACCGTGCCGAGCAGGTTCGCCTCGGCGGTCGGCGCGGAGCCGGCGCGGCACACGGCGCGGGCGGTGACCTGCTCGGCCTCGACGACGGACAGCAGGGGCAGGCCGGGAACGTGCACCCGGGCGCCGACGAGCTTCACGGAGCCCTCCGCGCCCGAGGTGTCGGCGGTGGCCTTCGCCGACGCCACGTCGGCACGCAGCATCTGGACGGGCCTGTTGCGGTCGACGCCGTCGACCCGGACGCTGAGCGAGGTCCGGTCGGCCGCGGCCGGGGCCTTGACCTCGTTGAGGGAGGCGTTCACCGGCACGCGGACGCCGTCGAGGAGGGAGACGTCCAGACCGGCGCGCAGGACGGTGGCGCGGGCGCTCGGGGCCGCGGGCGCGGCGAGCGCCGCCGGGGCCGTCACCGTGCCCAGGACGGCCACGGCGGCGGCGGTCGCGGCCGCGGCGGTCGCGTGGGTACGGAAGGTGGAGCTGTTCACGATGGTGGAACTCCAAGGCAGGACAGGGGCCGCCGTGAGGCGCGCACGGGGACGTGTGTCGCTGGGACACGTGTGCGGCGGCGGCCCGGGACACCGGAATCCTCCTGTGGACAGGGGCGTCCCACAGGAACCTGACATGAGTTCACTCCGAAGAGTTGTTTACGGTCACGTGTTCGCATCGGCGGGCGGCCGGATTGCCTCGAAGGCGCCGAGAGGTTAAGTTAGGGCAGCCTTACCTAAAGAGATCAGGACAAGAGTGAGCATCGAGGTCTACCGGGACCCCTGGGGCATCCCGCACCTGCGCGCCGACGATCCGCGCGGACTCGCCCGCGCCCAGGGCCTCGTCACGGCCCGCGACCGGGCGTGGCAGCTGGAGGTCGAACGGCACCGCGTCCAGGGCACGACGGCCGCGTTCCTCGGCCCGGAAGCCGTCGAGTGGGACGTCTTCGCCCGCCGCACCCGTCTCGCCGACACCGCCCGGCGCTGCCTCGGCCGGTTGGACGACGCGACCCGCGCCTGGGTCGCGGCCTACACGGACGGGGTCAACGCGGGCCTCGCCGAAGGCGCCCGCCGCAGCCGCGAGTTCGCGGCCGCCGGCCTCGTACCGGGCACCTGGGAGCCCTGGGTCCCGCTGGGCGTCTGGCTGTCGACCCACGTCCTCTTCGCCGGCTTCCCGACCAAGCTGTGGCGCGAGCACGTCGCCCGCACGCTCGGCGAGGAGGCGATCGAGCTGTTCGCCACGGACGGCCCCGGCACCTCCGGCAGCAACGGCTGGCTGGTCGACGCCGACCGGACCGCCACCGGCGCCGCCCTCCTGGCGGGCGACCCGCACCGGTTCATCGAGGCGCCCGGCGTCTACCAGCAGATCCGGCTCGCCTGCCCCGGGTACGACGTGGTCGGCCTGGCCGTGCCCGGCGTCCCCGGCCTCGCGCACTTCGGCCACACCGGCACCGTCGCCTGGGCCATCACCAACGCCATGGCCGACTACCAGGACCTCTACCGCGAGCGGTTGCGCCGCCGCGCCGACGGCACCCCGGAGGCGCTCGGTCCGGACGGGTGGCGGCCCGCCCACGCCCACACCGAGACCGTCGAGGTGAAGGGGGCCGACCCGGTCGCCGTCGAGGTCGTGGAGACCGAACGCGGCCCGGTGATCGTCCCGGACGACGGCGAGGGCGGCGCGATCAGCCTGCGCCACCCGCCCCGCGTCACCGGGGACCTGGGCTTCGCCGCGCTGCCCGCGCTGCTCTGCGCGCGGACCGTCGACGACGTGGACCGGGCCTTCGACCGGTGGGTGGAGCCCGTGAACGTCGTGCAGGCCGCCGACACCCGGGGCGGCACCCTCCACCGGGTCGCCGGGCACGTCCCCGTACGGCCCCGGGACAACCTGCTGCGGGTCGTCCCCGCCTGGGAGCCCGCCCACGCGTGGCGGGGCCGGTTCGAGCCGCTCCCCCGCGCCGCCGTGGACGGCTTCGCCGTGATGGCGAACGCGCGCGGGCTCGCCGCGCCGCTGGGCGTCGAGTTCGCGCCGCCGCACCGCGCCGAGCGCATCGCCCGCCTCCTGGAGGCGTCGCGGGAGTGGACGGCGCCCGGCATGGCGGCCGTGCACACCGACACGCGGCTCGCCTCGGCCCGCCCGCTGCTGGCCCTCGCCGCCCGCCTGGACGGACTCCCCGCGGACGCGGCGGCCCTGCGCGACCGGCTGCTGCGCTGGGACCGGCGCATGGACGCCGACAGCACCGACGCCGCGCTGTACGCCGCCGTGCGCGGCGCCGTCGTACGCCGGCTCGCCGCGCACCCGGTGCTCGCACCGCTGGCCCGCACCCCGGCGTACCCGGCGCTGTTCTCGCCGTGGATGGCGCTGGTCCCGCGCGTCGCGTACGCCCTGGAGACCCTGCTGACGTCCGGGCCCGTGCCCCCCGCCGACCGGGCCGGCGCCGTACGGGCCGCCCTGGCGGAGGTCGCCGCCGCGCCCCCGGCCGGCCCCTGGGGCGCCACGCACCGGCTCGCCCCGTGGGCGGCGCTGCCGGACGGGGACGACGCCGCGTGGCCGGGCCTGGACGGCGACCACGACTGCGTCCTGTCCACGTCGAGCGTGCCCGGCGTCACCGACCGCGGCGCCCGCGGCCCGGCCGCCCGCTACGTCTGGGACCTGGCGCGCCGTGAGGACAGCCTGTGGGTGGTGCCGTTCGGCGCGTCGGGCGTCCCCGGCGACCCGCACGAGCGCGACCAGCTGCCGCTGTGGCTGCGCGGCGGCCTCGTCCCCGTGATCACCGACTGGAACCGGCTCGACAAGGAGCACCCCGCATGACCACCGGCACAGACCCGCGCCCCACCGTGTACGAGCACGCCGTCGACGGCTTCGGCACGGTCCGCCTCACCCCGGTCAACCCGGACCGGGACGCCCCGCTGCTGCACTCCTGGGTGAGCGAGGAGCGCGCCCGGTTCTGGGGCATGCGGGACGCGGACGTGGAGGAGGTGCGGGAGATCTACGCGCACCTGGACTCGCTCACCACGCACCACGCGTACCTGGTGCACCGCGACGACGTGCCGGTCGCGTTGTTCCAGACCTACGACCCGCGGGCCGACCGGGTCTCCGAGTGCTACGAGGCGCTCCCCGGCGACATCGGCGTCCACCTGCTGCTGGCGCCCGCCACCGCGCCCGAGCCCGGCTTCACCGCGCACCTGCTGGAGGCCCTCGTCCCGTACTGCCTGAGCACCCACGAGCGGATGGTGGCCGAGCCGGACGCGGCGAACGGCAAGGCCCTCGCGCTGCTGGAGCGCAGCGGCTTCGCACTCGGCCCCGAGGTGGTCCTCCCGGAGGTCGTGCTCCCGGAGGTCCACCTCGTGGAGAAGCGGGCGCGGCTGGCGTTCCTCAGCCGCTGAGCCCCGCGGCTCAGACGACGACGCGGCCGTCGAGGACCACCCGCCGGGGCGCCGCCAGGACGCGGACGTCGGCGCGGGGGTCCTCGTCGTAGACGACCAGGTCGGCCGGGGCGCCCTCCTCCAGGGCGGGGCGCCCCAGCCAGGCGCGGGCGCCCCAGGTCGTGGCGGACAGCGCGTCGAGGGCCGGGATGCCGGCCTTGACGAGTTCGGCCACCTCCGACGCCACCAGCCCGTGCGCGATGGACCCGCCCGCGTCGGTGCCGACGAAGACCGGCACACCGGCGTCGTAGGCGGCGCGGACCGTGTCGTAGCGGCGCTCGTGCAGCCGGCGCATGTGGTCCGCCCAGCGCGGGAACTTCGCCTCCCCCGGCGGCGAGGTGCGGGAAGGTGGCGATGTTGACCAGCGTCGGCACGATCGCGACCCCGCGCTCGGCGAAGAGCGGGATCGTGTCCTCGGTGAGGCCCGTGGCGTGTTCCACGCAGTCGATGCCCGCCTCCACCAGGTCGCGCAGGGACTCCTCGGCGAAGCAGTGGGCGGTGACGCGGGCGCCGAGCCGGTGGGCCTCCGCGATGGCCGCCTCGACCTCGGCCCGCGGCCAGCAGGCGGTCAGGTCGCCCGCGTCGCGGTCGATCCAGTCGCCGACGAGCTTCACCCAGCCGTCCCCCCGGCGGGCCTCGCGCGCCACGTACGCGACGAGGTCGGCGGGCTCGATCTCGTGGGCGTAGTTGCGGATGTAGCGGCGGGTGCGGGCGATGTGCCGGCCCGCGCGGATGATCTTCGGCAGGTCGTCCCGGTCGTCGATCCACCGGGTGTCGGCGGCGGACCCGGCGTCGCGCAGGAGGAGCGCGCCCGCGTCGCGTTCGGCCAGCGCCTGCTTCTCGCTGGTCCCGGCGTCCACGGCGCCGTGCGCGTCGAGGCCGACGTGGCAGTGCGCGTCGACCAGGCCGGGCAGCGCCCAGCCGGTCACCGTGCGCACGTCGGCGGCGAGGGGCCCGGTGGGCCGGGTGTGGGTGACCCGGCCGCCGACGACCCACACCTCGTCGCGGACGTCCTCCGGGCCGACGAGCACCCGCCCCTTCACATGCAGTACCACCCTGCGATCGCTCATGCCCGCACTGTACGAGGGGGCTGGGTACGCTCGACAGGGCGCCCGTACCCCGAACCGAACGCACGACCGTACGAGATGTGGAGAGAGCAGCCGACGTGACCCGTTCCCACCCCTTCCTGGACCTGCCGCCGCTGACCGCGGACCGCTTCGCCGCCGTCGAGCGGCGCGTGGCCGCCCTCCTCGCCACCGGGCAGGACGTGGTGATCGCGCAGGGCGAGGCGCTGCTGCCGCTGGAGGGCTGCGTCCGCGGCGGCGCGCGGCCCGGCTCGACCGCGCTGAACGTCGTGACCGGCCCGTACGGGCAGACCTTCGGCCACTGGCTGCGCGACTGCGGGGCGACGGTGGTCGACCTGGAGGTGCCGTTCCACACGGCGGTCGCCGCCGAGGACGTGGAGCGGGCGCTGGCCGCACACCCGGAGACCGACTTCGTGTCGCTGGTGCACGCCGAGGCGGCGACCGGCAACACCAACCCGGTCGCGGAGATCGGCGAGGTCGTGCGGGCCCACGGCGCACTGTTCATGCTGGACGCGGTGGCGTCGGTGGGAGCCGAGCCGCTGCTGCCCGACGCGTGGGGCGTCGACCTGTGCGTGATCGGCGCGCAGAAGGCGCTGGGCGGCCCGGCGGGCGTCTCGGCGGTGTCGGTGAGCGACCGGGCCTGGGAGCGGTTCGCCGCCAACCCGGGGGCGCCGCGCCGCTCGTACCTGTCGCTCCTCGACTGGAAGGAGCGCTGGATCGACGCGGGACGGCGGGTGCTGCCGCACGCCCCGGCGCAGCTGGAGATGCTGGCGCTGGAGGCGTGCCTGCAGCGGGTCGACGCGCAGGGCGGCCTGCCGGTGCTGGAGGCCCGCCACGCGTCGGCCGCGGCGGCGGCCCGGGCCGGGGCGGTGGCCCTGGGCGCCGGCCTGGAGCCGTACGTGCGCGAGGCGTCCGAGGCCGCGCCGGTGGCGACCACGCTGCGCGCCCCGGCCGGGGTGGACGCCGCCGAACTGGTGGCGAGGGCGCTGGCGGCGGACCCGTCGGCGCCGCTGGCGGCGGGCGGCGGGGCGCTGGCTCGCGAGATGGTCCGCGTGAACCACTACGGTCCGGCCGCCACCCCGGAGGCGGTACGGGCCTGCCTGGACGCCCTGGGCACCGCCCTGGCGGGGCTGGGCCGCCCGGCGGACCCGCAGGCGGCGCGGGCGGCCGCGGCGGGGTCCTGGCGCCGGTGACGGCCGCCGGGCGGCTTCCCGTCGGTGTCGGTGAAGGCCCGTAGCGCGCGAGACGTCGCGGTCGTCGGCGTGATCGCCGCCGCGTCCCGCTCAGGGGTGCCTGATCGCGCCTCGGACGACCTCGCCGGTGTACGGCTCCCCGACGTCGGGGGCCGTCCCTGCGGTGCCACCGGTGGTGAAGGCGGTGACGTTCAGCTTCTGCCAGTCCCGTGGGTCGTCCCGGAGAACGACTGCGGTCCTCGTGTCCGCATCGGACGTGGTGGGGTGCCCATGGGGTGAAGCGTCCTTCAGCGGTTCCGTGTCGTGTTCCCTTCCGTGGCCGTCCGGCGGTGCCCACGCCGCCGTGCGCCGCTTGGGGGAAACCGCCGGTCCCGGGAGGTGCCGTCCCCGAACGGGTTCCGCCTCCGTCTTCGGGAGCGGCGTGCCGGGGCTGCCGGGTCAGGATGAGCAGCCCTGCGCATATTGCCGAGGCTCCCACCACCTGCGTCGCCGACGGCCGCTCATCCAGCACTACGAACGCCAGGATCACCGCGGCCAGAGGCTCCGCGAGATTGAGGGTGGCTACGGCGGTGGCCGGGACCCTCCTCAGCCCGCGGGCGTTGAGCCAGAAAGCAAGAGCGCTGGTGAACAGTCCCAGGTAAAGCGCCGTCAGCGCCCCTGAAGGGGTGGCCAGCCACGCGGGGTCGGAAACCAGGAGCACGGGGAGCAGCAGCATCCCGGACAGGGCGACGGCAATCGTCGTCACCTCGGTGACCAGCGCTCCCGCGTCGAGCAGTTCACGGCTGAGCACGGTGTACAGGGACACGCTGCTCCCTGCGGTCAGGCACAGTGCGAATCCCAGGGCGTCAGCTTCGGCCTCTCCCGCCACACCACTCGACGCGGCCAAGCCGGCGACGGCCAAGACGGTCGCCGCGTACCAGCGACCCGTCGGCTTCTCCTTGCGCAGCAGGTAGGCGGCCACACCGGTGGCCACAGGCACCGTGGCCACCGTGACGATCGACCCCATCGCAACGCCGACACGGCTGATCCCACTGAAGTAACAGGTTTGGTAGACCGCGACCGAGGCCCCCAGCAACACGGTGGTACCCGGGAAGCTCCGCGCCACCGTGAAACGGTTTCGCTGGCAGACCGCCAGGCACACCAGGAGGAGTCCGCCCACCAGCACCCGGGCGGCTCCCACCGCCGACGGCGACGCCCCCGGTCCCAGGGCCCGGGCCACACCACTCGTTCCGAACAGCGTGGACCCGGCCAGAACGGCCAGGACGGCTGTCGAATGCGGCGACATCCGCTGTTTCACCGACATCGTGCCTCCACTCCGGCCGCTGCGGCCGGCTCCTCGCGATCAGCCGACACATGATGCACCGACGCCAGCCGGGTGGTCTTGTAGGAAATTGATGCGGGTGGGGGAACGAGGTGACGAGCTGCGCACGGCCCTCGAACCTGCCGCCACCCGCCGCGGTGGGGACCGGGGCCGAGCCGGTCCCGCCTCCCCCGGCGCCGCCGTTGCGCGCGGGGCGGTGGCCGCCGGACCCGGGCCGGACGGCTCCGGCGCGTGCACGGGCTGAACGCCCCGTACACCGACCGCGCCGTACTCGCGCGGCAGATCCGTCCGCGGGGAACAGCAGCGCCGCGCCCCGGCCGTTCTCTTCGGTGGCCGGGGCGCGGCGGGCGGCTGGTCCCCGCGGTTCCGTCCCCGGGCCGGGCGACGACCGCCGGATGCCGTTCGCTCCCCGCGCGCATCCGATGCGCTGGGACCTCGTCAACCCCGCGTCCGGCTACCCGAAAGCCCCGTATCGCCCCGCAGGAACCGGCCGGGGGTCACCCCCGTATGGCGTTTGAAGACGCGGGTGAAGTGCGCCTGGTCGTAGAAGCCCGTGCGGTGTGCCACGTCGACGGGCCGCACCCCCTCGAAGAGGAGCGTTCGCGCCCGCCAGACCCTTAACTGCGTCTGGTAGGCGTGCGGCGACATTCCCACTGAGGCGGAGAAGGTGCGGACGAGGTGGTGAACGCTGACCCCGCAGATACGGGCGAGTCGTCCGAGCGTGATGTCCTCATCCGGGTGCGCATGGAGGTAGTCACGTGCGGTGCGCGCGACTCGCGTCATCCGCCCGGCCGGATCGACGCGGTCGGAACCGGCGGAGACCTGGTCGGCCAGGGCGCGGCCGACGTCCAGCAGCGCGGTCTCACGGGCGAGGGCCGACGCGTGGGAGGCGAGCGCGTCATGGGCTCGCGCCAGGGAGCGGACCAGCCGGGCACCGGGCAGTCTCCCGCTGTCCGGCAGGCGGGATGTCGCGGTCGGCGAGCCGAGCATTTCACCTGCGAAGCCGGGCTCGACGTACAGCACGCGGTACCGGTAACCCTCGGGGGTGGCCGCTCGGCCGGTGTGGGGTTCTCCCGGTCTGATGACGAAGGCGGCGCCGGCCGGCACCACGTGCTCTCGGCCCGCGCACTCGAACGCGGCGGCCCCGGAATCGACCAGGGCGAGCGTCATGCCCTCGTGGGCGTGACGGGCATATCTGTGACGTCGGAAAAACGCGTGCAGCACCTCGACGCCCGCCACCGGCGGACGCCAGAGGACTGCTCGATCCGCGCGGTGCGCTCCGTCTTCCGCCTCGACCGGCAACGGGCTCGGAGACATGGGCCCAGGTTAACCGCCGCCCTCGACGTGTCCACCGCACCGACGCCCCTGCCCCTCAGGGACGTCTCGGAGCCGTCCTGCAGGACGGTGTGCCCACCGGTTCCGACCAGTGTGACGCGCCGGGAACCGTGAACTGCGGAGCTTGTCCGACGTGGTGCGAGGGTGAGGCGGCACGGTGCCGTGCCGTGGTCGCCGGTTTGTCGCAGCGGCCGGTTCCCGACGGACCGTGATCGCCCGTCGCGCCGTCGTCGCCTTCGTTCGCCCCCCGTCCGCGGGGCGGGGGCACGGTCCCGGTCGATGAGCGAGCGGTGTCCACGGCCGTGGGGTCCGTGCCGGCCGGCGGATGTGCCCGGCGGCATCCGCCGGAGACGTCCGGTGTCCCGCCGGCGACCGCGCACCGCCGGTCCTCCGCATGGACCGGGAACGGGCTGTGGCGGCGGCACCGGGCCGTCCTGGACGAACCCGGAGTCCGCGGCGGGGTGGACTGGACCTCGGCGGTCGTGGGCGCCGCCTCCGCCCGTACGGGAAGAGGAGCGCCGACCGGGCGCGATCCGGTCGGCCGGGGCGAGAGGAGCGGCGGGCTCCACGTCCTGTCCGACGCGCAGGGCTCGCCACCGGCGCTCGGCGTCCTCGGCGCGAACGTCCACGTCAGCCGGGCGCTGCCGTCGTGGACCCCGGGCGCACCCGCCGTCCGCTCCCGGCGCGGCCCCCGCGGACGGCCCCGGCGGGCTCCGCGCCGGCAGGGCGTACCGCACTCGGCCGAGCGGCTGAAGTGGCTGCGCGAGCGGGGCCTCCTCCCGCGTACGCCCCGGCATCGAGTCCGGCGAGCGCCTCGGCCGGTACCGCTGGAAGGCCGGTACCGCTGGAAGGCCGGTACCGCTGAAGACCGAGCGGTCGGTCCCGTGGACGTCCGGCCGACGTCGCCTGACCGTCCGGTACGAGCGAAGGAACGGCCGCTCCCCGGACCTCCCCGGACCCGCGGCAGCGCCGACCTGCTACGAGAAGCTCGCAGAACCCACCGCGTGAGACGCCCTCCCGTGCTCACGGTCTCCGGCGCGTCACACCAGCCGGAGGCGGTCCCGGCCGGGTGCGGGCGGAGCGGCCCCGGAGCGGGGCGCCGGGCCGCGCGGGGGCTCGGCGGTGGCAGCGAGCGCCTCCAGCAGTGCCCGGACGGCCGGGGTGGGGCGGCCGGGCCGGACGGCCAGGGAGACCGGGACGCGCGGCGCCCTCAGCGGGCGGAAGGCCAGGCGGCGGTCGCGCGGCAGGGGTCCCGCCGGGTGGAACACCGTCCAGGACGGTTCGGCGGCGGCGGCCAGGGCGTCGAGGGTCGCCCGGAGGGTGGTGAACGGCGGTCCGGGCGTCCAGTCCGGGAGGACGGACGCGAGCAGGTCGTGGAGGGCCGGGTTCGTCTCGCGGGGGGCCAGCCGCAGCGGCAGCCGCGCCAGCCGGGACGGGTGCGGCTCGTCCAGCGAGGCGAGCGGGTGCCCGGCCGGCAGGGCGGCGAACAGCGGCTCGGTCCACAGGGGGTGGAGCACGACCCCCTCCGCGCTGCGCACCGTCCGGACGAGCGCCGCGTCGAACGTGCCCGAGCGGACGGCGGCGAGGCGCCCCTCCTGCGGCGCGCGCTCCAGCCGCACCCGCAGCCCGGGCCGGCTCCCGGCGAGGGCACCCAGCGCGCGGTACACGCGGTCGGCGAAGGCCCGGCTGCTGCCGAGGCGCACCAGTCCCCCGGTGCCGCCGGCGATGCCCGCGGCGGTCTCCCGCACCCGGCCGACCGCCGCGAGCGCGGCCCGCACCTCGGGCAGCAGGCGCTCGCCCGCGGCGGTGAGCCGTACGTGCCGCGGCGGCGCCGCACGGTCGAACAGGCGCAGACCCAGCGCCCGTTCCAGTTCCTCGATCCGGCGGCCCACCTCCGCCTCGGCCGCCCCCAGCCGCTCGGCCGCGCGGTCGAGGCCGAACTCCTCGGCCACGGCGACGAAGCACTCCATCTGACGCAGTTCCACGGCCGCACCCACCCGCCCCTCGCTGTCCGCCGCCCGCCCGCACCGTACCCGCGGGGTACGCGGCGGCGAAGCGCGGGCACGGTGGCCCGCCCCGGACACCGGGCGGGCCGCCGGGGCCGTGCGGCGCGTCGCACAAGAGGACGGCGGTGTGTCCCCCCGCAGATATGCGGATGCCTTCCGAACGCATTAACGGCGCATTCTCGCGGGTAGCTTCCCGCGTTCTCCTGCCCGCTTGACGCGATCCTAAACAGGAGTTTTCCGAAACGATTCCGCAACCTCCCTGACGATGCGTCACACACATCCGGCCAGCGTGACGCATTCCACATCGCGATCGTTTCGTCAGTACATTTCACCCTAATCCATCCGTACTCCGGCTCCCTCCGCCCGCGCTCCGCGTACGCGTGATAACACGTCGACGCTTTCCGCCCAAGGGCTCACGCCGATGCAATCCGGGAAATCACTGGGTAAGTTCGATCCGCATGACCACCGCACAAGCAGACGCTGCACGTGCCCGACACGAATTCATCGAAAGCCCGCGGGTGGAGGACGGAGCCGCCATCTGGCGAATAGCCCGCGACTCCGAGGTACTGGACCTGAACTCCTCCTACAGCTACCTCCTGTGGTGCCGCGACTTCGCCGCCACGTCCCTCGTCGCACGCGGCGGGGACGGGGAGCCGGTCGCGTTCGTCACCGGCTACCTGCGCCCCGACCGGCCCGGGACGCTGGTCGTCTGGCAGGTCGCCGTCGACCGCGGGCACCGCGGCCGCGGACTGGCCGCGGCCCTGCTGGACGCGCTGACCGCGCGGCTCGCCGACCGGGGCGTCCACACCCTGGAGACGACCGTCACCCCGGACAACACCGCGTCCGACCGGCTGTTCACCTCGTTCGCCGAGCGCCGGGACGCCGCGCTGGAGCGCGAGGTCCTCTTCGACGGCCGGCTGTTCCCCGAGGGCACCCACGCGCCCGAGGTGCTGTACCGCATCCGGCCCGTCGCCGGCGCCGGCCCGACCGGCTGAGCCCCGAGCGGTCCCGCACCGCCCGCCCGACCCCCTTCCCCTCACTCCAGGAGCGATCAGCCGTGACCACCGCCCCGTCCGCCGGGCCCTCCTCCCCCCGCCAACGCCCCCTCCCCCGCCGGGACCGCCTCCACCCGGGGCCCGGACCGCGGCGCCGCGGTCTCCCCCTGAGCGTCTTCGAGGCCCTGGAGTCGGAGGTGCGCAGCTACTGCCGCGGCTGGCCCACCGTGTTCGACCGCGCGCAGGGCGCCCGCCTCACCGACGAGGACGGCCGCACCTACCTGGACTTCTTCGCCGGCGCCGGCTCCCTCAACTACGGCCACAACAACCCCGTGCTGAAACGCGCCCTCCTCGACTACCTGGAGCGCGACGGCCTCACCCACGGCCTCGACATGGCGACGACGGCCAAGCGCGCCTTCCTGGAGGCGTTCCACGAACTCGTCCTGCGGCCCCGGGGGCTGCCCTACAAGGTGATGTTCCCCGGCCCGACCGGCACCAACGCCGTGGAGGCGGCGCTGAAGCTGGCCCGGAAGGTGAAGGGGCGGGAGTCGATCGTGTCGTTCACCAACGCCTTCCACGGCATGTCGCTCGGCTCGCTCGCCGTCACCGGCAACGCCTTCAAGCGGGCCGGCGCGGGCGTCCCGCTGGTGCACGGCACGCCGATGCCGTTCGACAACTACCTCGACGGGCGGGTGCCGGACTTCCTGTGGTTCGAGCGGCTCCTGGAGGACAGCGGCTCCGGACTCAACCGGCCGGCCGCCGTCATCGTCGAGACGGTGCAGGGCGAAGGCGGCGTCAACGTGGCCCGCACCGAGTGGCTGCGGGCGCTCGCGGACCTGTGCCACCGTCGCGACATGCTGCTGATCGTCGACGACATCCAGATGGGCTGCGGCCGCACCGGCGGCTTCTTCTCCTTCGAGGAGGCCGGCATCACGCCCGACGTCGTCACCGTCTCCAAGTCCATCAGCGGCTACGGGCTGCCGATGTCGCTCTGCCTGTTCAGGCCGGAGCTGGACGTGTGGGGACCGGGCGAGCACAACGGCACCTTCCGCGGCAACAACCCGGCGTTCGTCACCGCGACCGCCGCGCTCGGCGCGTACTGGGCGGACGGCGGCCTGGAGCGGCAGACCCTCGCACGGGGCGAGCAGGTGGAGCAGGCGCTGCTGACGATCTGCGACGAGAACTCCGCGGACGGCGCCCACTACCGGGGGCGCGGGCTCGTGTGGGGTCTGCAGTTCGCCGAGGAGGAGCGGGCCGCGCGGATCTGCCGGCGGGGGTTCGAGCTGGGGCTGCTGCTGGAGACCTCCGGTCCGGAGAGCGAGGTGGTGAAGCTGCTGCCGCCGCTGACCATCACCCCCGGGGAGCTGGACGAGGGGCTGCGCACGCTGGCCCGCGCGGTGCGCGAGACCGCGGCCCCCTGAACGGCGGGGCCGCCCCGCCCGCGCGAGGACGCCGATGGCCTCGGGAACGCCGAGGGACGAAACGAAACGAGAGGTGCAGTCACCGTGATCGTCCGATCGCTGCAGGAGATCGAGGACACCGAGCGCCACGTGAGGTCCGCGTCGGGGACGTGGGAGAGCAAGCGGCTCGTGCTCGCCCGCGAGAAGGTCGGCTTCTCCCTGCACGAGACGGTGCTGTACGCGGGCACCGAGACGTCCATGTGGTACGCGAACCACGTCGAGGCCGTGCTGTGCGTCGAGGGGGAGGCGGAGTTGACCGACCACGGGACGGGCGAGGTGCACCGGATCCGGCCCGGCACGATGTACCTCCTCGACGGGCACGAGCGGCACACCCTGCGCACCGTGACCGACTTCCGCTGCGTGTGCGTCTTCAACCCGCCCGTGACGGGGCGGGAGGACCACGACGAGAACGGCGTCTACCCGCTGCTGACGGAGGAGGACTGACCGGTGGAGGACCTGTATCCCACGCGCGGCACGGCCGAGACGGTCACGCCCCGCCGCGACCCGGTCGTGTGGGGACCCCCGGACCCGGAACTGGAGGCGTTCGAGCGGGACGGCTTCCTGCCGGTGGAGGACCTGCTGGCCGACGAGGAGGTCGCGGTCTACCGGGCCGAGCTCGACCGGCTGGTCGCGGACCCTGCCCTCCGGGCGGACGAGCGGTCCGTCGTGGAGCCCCGCTCGCAGGCCGTGCGGTCGGTGTTCGAGGTGCACCGGATCAGCGAGGTCTTCGCGGAGCTGGTGCGGGACGAGCGGGTGGCCGGCACGGCGCGCCGGATCCTCGGCTCGGAGGTGTACGTCCACCAGTCGCGGATCAACGTGAAGCCCGGGTTCGGGGCGTCCGGGTTCTTCTGGCACTCGGACTTCGAGACCTGGCACGCCGAGGACGGGCTGCCGCGGATGCGTACCGTGTCGGTGTCGATCGCCCTGACCCGCAACCGCGACACCAACGGCGCTCTGATGATCATGCCGGGGTCGCACCGGACGTTCCTCGGGTGCGCGGGCGCGACGCCGAAGGACAACTACCGGAAGTCCCTGCGGATGCAGGACGCGGGCACCCCGTCGGACGGGGCCCTGACCCGTCTGGCGGACGCGCACGGCATCCGGCTGTTCACGGGCCGGGCCGGGTCGGCGACGTGGTTCGACTGCAACGCGATGCACGGCTCGGGCGACAACATCACCCCGTATCCGCGCAGCAACGTCTTCCTCGTGTTCAACAGCGTGGAGAACACGGCGGTGGAGCCGTTCGCGGCGCCGGCGCGGCGGCCGGAGTTCGTCGGGGCGCGCGACTTCGCCCCGGTGCGGTGAGCCCCGCCCACGGGGCCCCGGCGGCGGGGGGCTCCGGTGCTCCCGTGTCGCTGCGGCCGGTGACCGCCGGCGACCTCGACTACCTGTTCGCGTTGATGCGGGATCCGTCGGCGCGCCGCATGGCGGCCTTCGTCTCCGAGCGCTCCGGCGACCGGGCCGCGTTCGACGCGCACTGGGCGCGCCTCCTCGGCTCCGGGGACGTCAACCGGATCGTCCTCCCGGGCGGCGTGCCGGCCGGGCACGCCGCCGTGTACGGCCCGCCCGGCGAGCGGGAGGTGACGTACTGGATCGACCGCGCGCACTGGGGGCGGGGCGTCGCCACCGCCGCCCTGGCCGCCCTGCTGGACCTGGTCCCCGAGCGCCCGCTCCACGCGCGTGCGGCCGCCGACAACGCCGGCTCGATCCGCGTCCTGCGCAGGTGCGGGTTCGAGATCACCGGGTACGACCGGGGCTGGGCGCACGCGCGGGGAGCGGAGACCGGCGAGGTGCTGCTGACCCTGCCGGCCTGAGCCGGTCCCACCCCGGGCGATCCCCCTCCGCCGCGCGGTGGAGGGGGATCGCCCGCCGGCAGGAGGTGCCGGGGCCGGCCGGGCGGGAGGGTGGACGGTATGCAGAGGACCCCGCCCGCCGCCCCCCGCCGCCCCGGCGCCGCCGACCGCGTGCTGCGCGCCGTCGCGATCGCCGCCTGCCTGCCCTACCTGGCGCTGAAGACCGCCTGGCTGGCCGGCAGCCGCGTCGGCATACCCGAGGGCAGCCTGCTGCTGGAGCATCCCCGGCTGGTGGCGGCCGCCAACACCGTGACGCTGCTGATGGACACGGCGGTGATCGTGCTGACGCTGCTCCTCACCCAGCGGTGGGGGGGAGCGGGTGCCCGCCTGGCTGCCGGCCTTCCCCGCGTGGGCGGCGACGGGCCTGCTGCTGCCGATCGCGGTCGGTTTCCCGCTGAACGCCCTCGCCGGGCTGGTGGGGGGCGGGCGGCCCGCGGCGGGGCCGCCGGAGCCGTTCCTCGACGCATGGGTCTTCACGGTCGTGTACGGCGGTTTCCTCGTGCAGGGGCTCGCCCTGGGCGCGCTGTTCGTCCGGTACGCGCGGCGCCGGTGGAGCCGCCTGTGGCGGGGTGCGGTCCGGGACCTCCCGCCGCGCGTGTCCGGCCCCGGGACGCGGGCCGCCGCCGTCGTGGCCTGGCTGGTCCTGGTACCGGCCACCGCGGTGCACCTGGGCTGGGCGACCGGGGTCGCGGAGGGCCCCGCCGCGCTCCGGACCGCCGGTGCGGCGGGCTTCCGCGCCCTGGAGGCGGCGCAGGTGCTGTACGCGGCGGCCGCGGCGGCCGGGACCGGGCTGCTGGTGTTCCGGCGCGGCCGCGGGCTGCCGGTGTGGCTGCCGCTGGCGCCGGGCTGGGCCGGGTCGGCGGCCCTGGGCTGCTGGGGCGGCTGGCGGTTCCTCACGGCGCTCGCGCCGGTCGCCGGTCCGTCGGGGGAGCCCGCCGCGCTGCTGACGCTCGTCTACGCTGGCGACATGATCGCGGGGATGACGCTGGCCGGGTGCGTGGCCCTGGTCCTGCGCAGGCGCGCCGGGTGAGCGTCCGGTCGCGCCCGGCGGGCGGGCGGGCGCGCCGGGCGGCGGCGGCGCTGCTGGGGCGCCGGGCGCGGCTGCGCTGGGCGCACCTCGTCCTGGGCGGCGCGCTGCTCATGCCGTACTGGCTGCTGTCGGGGGTTCTCCTGTCGCCGTTCACGGACCGCTCCGGCGTCTTCGCCGGAGCGCCCGGGGATCAGTTCGGGGCGTACCTGCTGGCGCTGCCGATGGCCGCGCTCACGGGGGTCGTCCCGCTCGTCCGGCCGATGTCGGTGGCGGCGGCACGGGTGCTGTGCGGCGTTCCGGCGGAGCTGCTCGCGGACTCCCCGGCCGCGTCGCGGGCGGCGAAGGCCCGGACGGCCGCCTGGTTCGCGCTGCACGTGGGGCTCGGCGGGCTGGTGAGCGGGGCGTCGCTGGCGCTGCCGCCGTTCGCGGTGGTGACGATGGCGCTGCCGTTCTCACCGGCCCTGCGGGAGTCGGAGACGGGCAGGGCGTGGGGCCTGCACCACGAGTGGTGGGTGGCCCTGGGGGTGCCCGCCGGGCCGCTGATGCTGCTGGCGCTCGCCGCGGCCGCGGCCGCGGCGGGGGCGCTGCTGGCGCGGTGGGCGCCGGTGCTGCTCGGGCCGACGCCCGCGGACCGGCTGGCGGCGGCCGAGCGGCGCGCCGCCGAACTCGCCGCGCGCAACCGGCTCGCCCGCGAACTGCACGACTCGGTGGGCCACGCGCTCAGCGCCGTCACCCTCCAGGCGGGCGCGGCGCGCCGGGTCCTCGACGCGCCCGGACCCGACCTCGCCTTCCTCCGCGAGGCGCTGACGGCCATCGAGGAGACGACGCGCCGCACGGTCGGCGAACTCGACGCCGTCCTGGGCCTGCTGCGGCACGGCGAGGACGACGGGGAGCTGCCCGGGCCGGGCCTGGAGGCGCTGGACACACTGCTCGCGCACAGCGGCCTGGAGGTGGCGTGCGCGCTGGAGGGCGACCCGGTGGCCGCCGCGCCGGAGCCGGTCTCCCGGGAGGCGTACCGGATCGTGCAGGAGGGGCTCAGCAACGCGCTGCGCCACGGAGGGGCCGCGCCGGTGTCACTGCGCCTGCGCGCGGCCGACGGGGAACTGGAGGTCACCATGGAGAACCCACTGGCCGGCCGGGCGCCTGCGGTGCGGCCGGGAGGCGGCCGGGGGCTGCGCGGGGCCGCCGAACGGGCGGCGCTGCTGGGCGGGCGCGCGGTCGGCGGCCCCGCGGAGGACGGCGCCGTGTGGCGGCTGACCGCACGCCTGCCGCTGGCGGGGGGCCGCCGGTGATCCGCGTGGTGCTCGCCGACGACGAGCGGATGGTCCGCACCGCGCTGCGGGTCATCCTGGCGGCCGAACCGGACATGGAGGTCGTCGGGGAGGCCTCGACCGGCGCGGAGGCGGTGTCGGTGGTGCGCGGGCTGCGGCCCGACGTGGTGCTGATGGACGTCCGCATGCCGGAGGTCGACGGGATCCGCGCCACCGAGCAGCTCCTGGCGACGATGCCGGAACCGCCCCGGGTCGTGGTCGTCACCACCTTCGAGAACGACCAGTACGTGTACGACGCGCTGCGCGTCGGCGCGGCCGGGTTCCTGCTGAAGCGGGCGGGTGCGGAGGAGCTGGTGACGGCGGTGCGGCTGGCGGCGCGCGGCGACTCCCTGCTGTACCCGGCGGCGCTGCGCGGCCTCGCCGCGGCGTACGGGCGGCGGGGGGCCGCGCCGGCCGCCCCCTGGGTGGCGCGGCTGACCGAGCGGGAGGCCGACGTGCTGCGGCTGATGGCGACGGGGCTGGCGAACGCGGAGATCGCCGCGCGGCTCGGTGTCGGGGCGGCGACGGTGAAGACCCACGTGGCGGCCGTACTGGCGAAGACGGGGGCCCGCGACCGGACGCAGGCGGTGATCGCCGCCTACGAGTCGGGGTTCGTCACCCCGGGGTGAGCCGCCCCGCCCGCGGGGAGCCGGGGCGGCGGACGCGGGTGGCGGGGGTGGCGCTGCGGGAGGGCCGGGGCGGCGCCGTGGGACGGGAGGGCGGGGCGGGCGGTGGACGCCGGGGCCGGCGCGCCCGCCGGACGCGGCGGGTGGGGGAACGGCAGAGCGGGTTCGGTCGTTATGGCGGTCATGACAGCTATGACCCCCGGCTCGAACATCCCCCTGTCCGCCGCGCGCGTGGCGGTGGACGTCGCCGCCCCCGTGCGGCTCGACGTCTCGGGCCTGCTGCTCACCGTCCGGGGCAAGGTCCGCTCCGACGACGACTTCGTCTTCTACAACCAGCCGTCGGCCCCCGGCGTCACCCACCGGTCCGGCGGCGGCGCGGCGCCCGACACGATCACCGTCGACACCGCCGCCGTCCCCGCCGACGTCGAACGGATCGTCGTCACGGCGAGCCCGGACGCCGCGGGGCAGACGTTCCAGGGCATCGAGCCGACCGCGACGATCCGCGACGCCGCTTCCGGCGCCGTGCTCGCGACGTTCACCCCGCCCCGGCTCGGCGCGGAGACGGCGCTGATCGTCGTCGAGGTGTACCGGCGCGGCGGTGCCTGGAAGGCCCGTGCGGTGGGCCAGGGGTACGCGAACGGGCTGGCGGGCATCGCGACCGACTTCGGCGTGACCGTCGACGAAGCACCGGCCGCGGCCCCGCCGCAGGCCCCGGCCCCCGCGGCCCCGGCCCCCGCCGCCCCCCGGGCGCGGGCCGGTTCCGCCGCCGCTCCCCCGCCGCCGGCCGCCGCTCCGCCGGCGTCCGGGAAGATCAACCTGGACAAGGGCCGGGTGAGCCTCCGGAAGAACCAGACGGTGTCCCTGGTGAAGGGCGGCCGCCCGCTGCTGTCCCTGGTCAAGATGGGCCTCGGCTGGGAGCCCGCGTTCCGCGGCAAGGACATCGACCTGGACGCGTCCGTCATCGCGTACGGGCCGCGCCGCGACCACCTGGACAGCTGCTACTTCGGCAAGCTGACCGTCCTCGGCGGCGCGGTCCGCCACTCCGGCGACAACCTGACGGGAGAGGGAGCGGGCGACGACGAGGTCATCACGGTCGACCTGGGTCGGCTGCCCGCCGAGGCGACGGGCCTGGTCTTCACGGTGAACTCGTTCTCCGGCCAGAAGTTCACCGAGGTGGCGAAGGCGTACTGCCGGCTGCTCGACGCGGCGACGGGCGACGAGCTGGTCCGCTTCGACCTGACGGGCGCCGAACCGCAGACGGGCGTCATGATGTGCAAGCTGATCCGGCAGTTCTCCGGCGAGTGGGAGATGACCGCGATGGGCACGTTCGTGAAGGCCCGCACGGTGCGCGGCATGGTCCGCCCGGCGGCGGAGGCCCTCTGACGGGCCGGCGCCCCGGCCGGGTTCCCGGGCGGGGCGCCGGCCGTACGGGGACCGGTGCGGCCGGCGGGCTTCAGGAGCCCGCGCGGGAGCGGGCCCTGAAGGCCGCCTTCCGGGCGTCCTTCGCGATCCGCTTGTCGCGGTGCAGGCGCCCCAGCGCCTCCAGCACCTCCGGCGTCGAGGGGTGCTCGACGCGCCACACCTCGTCGAAGAAGCCGCCGTGACCGCCCGTCAGCCCCTCCACGAGGTCCTGGAGTTCCTCCAGGTCGCCGTCGGCGTCGAGCTGGGCGGCGATTGTGTCGACGGCCAGCCAGAAGACCATCGCCTCGGACGGGGGCGGCACGTCCGCCGCGCCCCGCTCGGCGAGCCACACCCGGGCGAGCCCGCCCAGTTCCGGGTCGTCGAGGACCTCCCGCACGGCGGGCTCCGCCCCGGGCCCCACCAGGGACAGTGCCTGCTGGCAGTGGAGCCGGCGCAGCGGCGACCCGGTGTCGGCGCCCCTCGCCGCGGCGAGCAGTTCGCGGGCCGCCGCGACCGGTTCGCGCCCGGCGAGCCACCGCTCCGTCTCGGCCCGCGCCGCCGCGGGCGGGAAGGCACCGACCGCGCCGAGCAGTTCGTCCGCGCCCCGGCCGGCGAGTTCCCCGACCGCCGGGGCGGCCACCCCGGCCTCCAGCAGCCTGCTGCGGACCCCGTACAGCCCGAGCGGGGTGAGCCGCACCATGCCGTACCGGGCGACGTCGTCCTCGTCGAGGTCGGCGGGCGAGGGCTCGTCGGGGGCCTCCTCCGCCATCAGGGCCTCGTCCACGGGCCGGTACTCGACCAGCCCCGTCGGCTCCAGGATCCGGAACTGGTCGTCGAGCCGCATCATCGCCCGGGAGACCTGCTGCAGCACGTCGTCCGTCGGCTCGGTCATGCCGTCGGGGACGATGACGGAGGCGGCGAGCGCGGGCAGCGGCACCGGCCCGTCGCCGGGCCCGCCCTCGGCCGCGGTCAGCGCGTAGAGGTTGGCGAGCACCTCGTCCAGGAGCTCCGCCTCCGCCGCCGTGTTCCGGTCGAGCGCGCCGGGACCGGCGCCGCCCCCCGCCGCGGCCGGGACCTCCGGCGCCCCGGAGCTGTCCACGACGGGCGCCGCGGCGTCGGCGAACACGGTCTCCAGGCCCTCCAGCCAGAGGGCGAGCACGTCCCGCGGGGCCCCGCCGGTCACCAACGGCAGGGCGTCCCCGGCGATGACGGTGCCCGTGCCGCCGTCGCCGGGGCCGCGGACCTCGACGAGGCCCGTGTCGACGGCGACCCGCCACGCCCCGCTCGCGCACGCCTCCCCGTCCTCCTCGTCCGCGAGGCCCAGCGCCTCGGCGGCCGCTCCCAGTTGCGCGTCGACGAGTTCGCCGTCCGTGCCGACCCGGGTCTCCGGTCCGGCCCAGCGGGCGAGCCGGACGGCGCGCGCCAGCACGGGGGCGGCCAGCGCGGCCCGCGCCAGTTCGGCCTCCGGTCGGAGCCGCACCGGCGGGAGGGTCGGACGGTCTGAGGGCATGGGCGGCGTCTCCTCGGGGCGAACGGCGGTGCGGGTCCGGGCGACCTCCAAGCCTAGACGCCCGCGGGGGCGCCTCCCGCGTTCACGTGCCCGACGGGCGCCGTCCACCGGGAGCCCCTTGACAGGCTGCCCGCACACCCAAGAGATTGACGCGCGTAGAGCGGTCGGCCTACCCCGGGCCCCCGCGCACGCCCGTCCTCCGCCTCCCTCTTGGAGTCCGCCCATGGCTTCCTTCCCGCCGAGAACCGCCGCCGTCCCGGCCGTCGTCGCCGCCGCACTGGCCGCCGGGCTGCTCGCCGGAGCCCCCGGCTCGGCGGCGGACGCGGCCGGCACCGTCCGCATCCACGACGTCCAGGGCTCCACGCGCATATCCCCGCTCGTCGGGCGGCACGTCGCGGACGTCCCCGGCGTCGTCACCGGCGTGCGCACGTACGGTTCCCGGGGCTTCTGGTTCCAGGACCCGGAGGCGGACGGGGACGCGGCGACCAGCGAGGGCGTCTTCGTCTTCACGGGTTCGAGGCCGGCCGTCTCCGTCGGCGACGCCGTACGGGTGTCGGGCACGGTCACCGAGTACGTCCCCGGCGGCCCCGGCTCCGGCAACCAGTCGCTCACCCAGATCTCGAAGCCGGCCGTCACCGTCGTCTCCTCCGGCAACCCGCTGCCCGCCCCGGTGACCGTCACCGCCGGGTCCGTCCCGGACGCGTACGCGCCCGGGGGCGACCCGGCCGCGGAGGGCTCGATCAACGGCCTCGCCCTCAGGCCCTCCTCCTACGCGCTGGACTACTACGAGTCGCTGGAGGGCGCCAACGTCCGCGTCGGCGCCTCGCGCGTCGTCGGCCCCAGCACCGAGCACGCCGAGCTGTGGGTGACCGTCGAGCCCTGCCGGAACCCCACCCGCCGGGGCGGCACCCTCTACGGCTCGTACGGGTCCCAGAACCCCGGCCGCCTCAAGGTCCGGTCGCTCGTCCCGCTCGCCGAACAGCCCTTCCCGGCCGCGAACGTCGGTGACGTGCTCACCGGCACCACCGAGGGTCCGCTCGACTTCGACCAGTACGGCGGCTACACCCTCGCCGCGCGCACCCTCGGCACCGTGGAGGGCCGCGGCCTGCAGCGCGAGAGGACGCGCCCGCAGCGCCGCGGCGAACTCGCCGTCGCCACGTACAACGTGGAGAACCTCGACCCGACCGACCCGCAGGAGAAGTTCGACGCGCTGGCGGGGGCGGTCGTGGAGAACCTGGCGTCGCCCGACATCGTGGCCCTGGAGGAGATCCAGGACGACAGCGGCGCCCGCGACGACGGCACGGTCACCGCCGGGCAGACGCTGGAGAAGTTCACGGACGCGATCGTCGCCGCGGGCGGCCCCGCGTACGCGTGGCGGTCCGTCGACCCGGAGGACGGCGGGGACGGCGGCGAACCCGGCGGCAACATCCGCCAGGTGTTCCTCTTCAACCCCGAGCGCGTGTCGTTCACCGACCGCGCGGGCGGCGACGCCACGACCCCGACCGGCGTCGTCGAGGAGCGCGGCGAGGCGGCCCTGACCGCCTCCCCCGGCCGGATCGCCCCGGCGGACGCCGCCTGGGAGAACAGCCGCAAGCCGCTGGCCGGCGAGTTCGTCTTCCGCGGCCGCACGGTGATCGTCGTCGCGAACCACTTCGGCTCCAAGGGCGGAGACGAGCCGCTCGTCTCCCACCGCCAGCCGCCGAATCGTTCCTCCGAGGTCAAGCGCGTCCAGCAGGCGAAGGTCGTCAACGCCTTCGTCAAGGACGTCCTCGCCGTCCAGCGCAACGCCGACGTCGTGGTCCTCGGCGACATCAACGACTTCGAGTTCTCCGCCACGACCCGGGCCCTCACCGACGGCGGCGCCCTGCGCGCGGCCGTCACGAGCCTGCCCCGGTCCGAGCGCTACTCCTACGTCTTCCAGGGCAACAGCCAGGTGCTGGACCAGATCCTGACCAGCCCCGGCATCCGCCGCTTCACGTACGACAGCGTGCACATCAACGCGGAGTTCGCGGACCAGGTCAGCGACCACGACCCGCAGGTCCTGCGCTTCCGGCCGTGACCCCGCGGGTCCCCTCCGCCCCGGACGCCCCGGGGCGGAGGGGACCCGCGCCGCCCCGTCCCGGGGCGCGCCCCCGTCGGCCCCGGGGTGCCGCCACGTTCCCGGGCCGAGGCGGACCGGAGGTCAGGAACCCCCCGGCCAGGTCCCGGTGAGCCGCCGCACGCCGACGGCGCCGCCCCGGTCCACGGCCGCCCGCACCGTCGCGAAGATGGCGCCCTGCAGGGCCGCGGCGATCAGGACCTCCCGCCACGAGCGGCCCTCGTCCAGCGCGTCGGGGGCGTCGCTGCCCCGGCCCACCGCCTTCCACGCCCGGGTGAACAGCGCGCTCGCGGCGGCGCCGCCGACGAGGCCGAGCAGCAGCCCGACGGGGCGGTAGAGGATCTTCTGCCTGCGCGCGGCCCTCGACCGGCGCCCCGGTAGCCCGCGCGCGCTCACCGCCCGCCCCCCGTGCGCCGGGAGCGGGCCGACAGCACCACGGCGAGCACGACCAGCGCCACGGCGGCCGCGGACGCCGCCACCAGCGGCCGGCGGTCCATGCGGGCGGCGCGCGCCCGCAGGTCCGTCTTCGCCACCAGCTGGTCGAGCGTCTCGATCAGCTCCTCGCGTTTGCGCGCCGCTTCCAGGCGCAGTTCGTCGGGCCTGCTCATCGGTGCACCGTCTCCTTGATCTCGTCGAGGTCGGAGCGCACGCCGTCGACGGCCCGCTCGGGCAGCGGCGGCGCGGCGCGCCGGATCTGCGCCCGTCCCGCGAGGCCCAGCGCGGCGGCCACGAGGAACAGCACCGCGGTCACGATCAGGGCGGCGGCCCAGACCTCCAGGACCAGGGCGAGGAGCGCCACGCAGGTCCCGGCCAGGGCCATGAGGCCGACGTAGGCGACGGCGGTGGCGCCTCCGACGAGCCCGCCGCCGACCCCGGCCCTTCTGCCCTTCTGGGCCAGCTCGGCCCGGGCGGTGCGCAACTCGGCCCTCACCAGGTCGGAGAGCTGCTCCGACGCGCGCTTGACCAGCTCTCCGACCGAGGGTTCCGGGGTTCTGGCGGCCACGGCGGTCACTCCTTCCTGTGCACGTACGGGGGTCATCCGAGTACCCGGACGAACCGCCCCCATGCCAGGCTTGAGCGCTGCTTCACCGTATGTCGCAGTATCACTAAGTGGACCTACGAGATCGTGGGCGGGCAGACTGCGGGGCATGATCTGCGACGGCTCGACGCCCCCGCCCTTCGGCCGCGCCCTGTGCGCCATGGTCACCCCCTTCACCCCGGCCGGCACCGCCCTCGACGCGGACCGGGCCGCGAAGCTGGCGGCGGACCTGGTCTCCCGCGGCTGCGAAGGGCTCGTCCTGAACGGCACGACCGGGGAGTCCCCGACCACCTCCGACGCCGAGAAACGGCAGCTGATCAGCGCCGTCAGGGAAGCCGTCGGCGCGTCGGTGCCGCTCGTCGCGGGGGTCGGCACGGCGGACACGGCGCACACGGTCGAGCTGGCCCGCCAGGCGGAGGCCGCGGGCGCGGACGGCCTGCTCGTCGTACCGCCGTACTACAGCCGTCCGCCGCAGGCCGCCGTCGAGGCGCACTTCCGCCGGGTCGCCGACGCGACGGGGCTGCCCGTGATGCTGTACGACATCCCCGGCCGGACCGGCACGCGGATCGAGCCGGACACGATGCTGCGGCTCGCCGGGCATCCGCGGATCACGGCCGTGAAGGACTGCGCCTACGACCTGCTGGGCACGACGAGGGTGATCGCCCGCACGGCTCTGGCCGTCTACTCGGGCTGCGAGGAGCTGAACCTCCCGCTGTACGCGCTGGGCGGTGCCGGGTTCGTCAGTACGGTCGCGAACGTGGCGCCCACCGAGACCCGGGCGGTGCTGGACGCCTTCGACGCGGGCGACACCGCGGAGGCGGCCCGGCTGAACCGGCGCCTGCTGCCGCTCACCGAGCTGATGACGGCGTCCGGACTGCCGGGCGCGGTCACCGCGAAGGCCCTGCTGGACGCGGGCCCACTCCGCGAACCGCTGCAGCCCGCCGGTCCCGGGGCGGTCGCCGGGCTGCGCAGGGCCTACGCGGAGTTGGCCGACCGCTGACGGCCCCCGGGCCCGGGGGCTCCTTTCCGGCGCGTTCCCGGTCCGGCGCCCCTCGCCTCCGGTGGGCCCGGGGACACGGGCGCCCCCGGGCCCAGGAAGGCGCCCGGCCGCCCGGTGATCAGTTGTGGCTGTGCAGGACCTCGTTCAGGCCGTCCCAGACGGCGTTGTTCGGACGGGCCTCGACGGTGCCGGTGACCGAGTTGCGGCGGAACAGGATGTTCGAGGCGCCGGACAGTTCGCGGGCCTTGACGACCTGCCCGTCGGGCAGGGTGACGCGCGTGCCCGCGGTGATGTACAGGCCGGCCTCGACGACGCACTCGTCGCCCAGCGCGATGCCGACGCCCGCCTCGGCGCCGATCAGGCAGCGCTCGCCGACGGAGATCACGACGTTGCCGCCGCCGGAGAGGGTGCCCATGGTGGAGGCGCCGCCGCCGATGTCGGAGCCGTCGCCGACGACGACGCCCGCGGAGATGCGGCCCTCGACCATGGACGTGCCGAGCGTGCCCGCGTTGAAGTTGACGAAGCCCTCGTGCATGACGGTCGTGCCGGCCGCGAGGTGCGCGCCGAGCCGGACGCGGTCGGCGTCCGCGATGCGCACGCCCTTCGGGACGACGTAGTCGGTCATGCGCGGGAACTTGTCGACGCCGGTCACCTGCAGGTGCAGGCCCTCGGCCCGGGCGTTCAGGCGGACCTTCTCCACGTCGTCGACGGCGACCGGCCCCAGCGAGGTCCAGGCGACGTTGGCGAGGAGGCCGAAGATGCCGTCGAGGTTCTGGCCGTGGGGCCTGACGAGGCGGTGGCTGAGCAGGTGCAGCCGCAGGTAGGCGTCGTGGGCGTCGAGCGGCTTCTCGTCCAGGGAGGCGATCACGGTGCGTACGGCGACGACCTCGACGCCGCGGCGGGCGTCGGCACCGACGGCCTTGGCGGCGCCCTCCCCGAGGAGGTCCGCGGCCCGGTCGGGGGTGAGCCGCTCGGTCCCGGCGGGCCCGGCCCCCTCGGTCAGCTCGGGCGCGGGGAACCAGGTGTCCAGTACGGTGCCGTCACCGGCGAGGGTGGCGAGGCCGGCGGCCACCGCCCCGGTGGTGCGAGGTGCAGAAGTCATGCCCCGAACCTAACCGTCCGGTCCGCCGCGGTGCCAACCGGTCCCGCGTCCCGCTCCGCATGCGCCCCGGACGGCCCACGGGGCCCCGGGCGACGGCGAACGGCCGGGCCCGCCGGATCGGTTCGGCGGGCCCGGCCGTTCGGCCGCGGTCCGAGGGGCCCGTGGGCCGGGTGCGTCAGACGTTGAAGCCGAGCGCGCGCAGCTGCTCGCGCCCGTCGTCCGTGATCTTGTCGGGGCCCCACGGCGGCATCCAGACCCAGTTGATCCTCAGCTCGCTGACGATGCCGTCCGTCGCCGCCTTCGCCTGGTCCTCGATCACGTCCGTCAGCGGGCAGGCCGCCGACGTCAGCGTCATGTCCAGCGTGGCGACGTTGGAGTCGTCCACGTGGATGCCGTAGATCAGGCCCAGGTTGACGACGTCGATGCCCAGCTCCGGGTCGACCACGTCGTACAGCGCCTCGCGGACCTCGTCCTCGGACGCGGGCTTCACCGTCGCCGTCTCGTTCTCGCTCATGCGGTCTTCCCCTCGGTCCTCGCGGGCTTCTCGCCCAGCGCCTGGGCGGTCGCGTCCTTCCACGCCATCCAGCTCAGCAGCGCGCACTTCACCCGGGCCGGGTACTTGGAGACGCCGGCGAACGCGACCGCGTCCTCCAGCAGCTCCTCCATCGCGTCGTCGGGCTCGATGCGGCCCTTGGACTGCATCAGCTCCAGGAAGGTGCCCTGGACCCGCCGCGCCTCGTCGAGCTCCTTGCCGACCAGGAGCTCGTTCAGCACGGAGGCGGAGGCCTGGCTGATGGAGCAGCCCTGCCCCTCGTACGACACGTCCGCGACGCGGGAGCCCTCGTACCTCACACGGAGCGTGATCTCGTCGCCGCACGTCGGGTTGGTGTGGTGCACCTCGGCGTCGCCCGGCCGCAAGCCCCGCCCGTGCGGGTTCTTGTAGTGGTCCAGGATGACGTCCTGGTACATCGAATCCAGCTTCACCGAGTCAGCCCCTCATCCGAAGAAGTCGCGGACGTGCTCCAACCCGTCCACCAGGGCGTCGACCTCGGCGGGCGTGGAGTACAGATAGAACGACGCTCGCGTGGTCGCGGGAATTCCGTACCGGAGGCAGACGGGCCGCGCGCAGTGGTGGCCGACCCGGACCGCGATGCCCTGTTCGTCGAGGACCTGGCCCACGTCGTGGGGGTGGACGTCGCCGAGCGTGAAGGAGATCGCCGCGCCCCGGTCCTCGGCCGTGGTGGGGCCGATGATCCGCAGGTCGGGGACCTCGCGCAGGCGCCGGACCGCGTACTCGGTGAGCGCGTGCTCATGGGCGGCGATCTTGTCCATGCCGATCGAGGAGAGGTAGTCGACCGCCGCGCCGAGGCCGACCGCCTGGGCGATCGGCGGCGTGCCCGCCTCGAACTTGTGGGGCGCGGGGGCGTACGTCGACGAGCTCATCGAGACGGTCTCGATCATCTCGCCGCCGCCGAGGAACGGCGGGAGGTCCTCCAGCAGCTCGTGGCGGCCCCACAGCACGCCGATGCCGGTCGGGCCGCACATCTTGTGGCCGGTGAAGGCCACGAAGTCCGCGCCGAGCGCCTGCACGTCGAGCGGCATGTGCGGGGCGGCCTGCGACGCGTCGACGAGGACGAGCGCACCGACCTCCTGGGCGCGGCGGACGATCGCCTCGACCGGGTTGAAGGTGCCGAGGATGTTCGAGACCAGCACGAAGGAGACGATCTTCGTCTTCGGCGTGATGACCTCGTCGATCCGGGAGAGGTCGAGCCGGCCGTCGTCGGTCAGCCCGAACCACTTCAGCTTCGCACCGGTGCGCTGCGCGAGCAGCTGCCACGGGACGATGTTGGAGTGGTGCTCCATCTCCGTGATGACGATCTCGGTGTCGGCGTCCACCCGGTAGGGCTCGTCGGCCCAGCCCAGCATGTTGGCGACGAGGTTCAGCGACTCCGAGGCGTTCTTGGTGAATATCACCTCGCTGCGGCTGGGCGCGTTGACGAAGGCCGCCACTTTGTCGCGGGCGCCCTCGTACAGCTCCGTGGCCTCCTCGGCGAGGACGTGCACACCGCGGTGGACGTTGGCGTTGTGCCGCTCGTAGTACTCGCTGAGCGCGTCGAGCACCTGGCGCGGCTTCTGGGAGGTCGCCGCGTTGTCCAGGTAGACGAGCTTCCTGCCGTCGTGGAGGGCCCGGTCCAGGATGGGGAAGTCCTTGCGGATCGCCTCGGTGTCGAGGAGGCCCGGAAGCCGTGTCACGCGACGTCCCCCTTTGAATGCGTCCCGATCACGGTGCCGCCCTTCGTGTAGGACTCGTAGCCCTCGGCCTCCAGCTTGTCGGCCAGCTCGGGGCCGCCCGACTCGACGATGCGGCCGCCGGCGAAGACGTGGACGTGGTCCGGCTTGATGTAGCGGAGGATGCGCGTGTAGTGCGTGATCAGCAGGGTGCCGACCTCGCCGGTCCCGCGCACGCGGTTGACCCCCTCGGAGACGATGCGCAGGGCGTCGACGTCGAGGCCGGAGTCGGTCTCGTCGAGGATCGCGATCCTCGGCTTGAGGAGTTCCAGCTGCAGGATCTCGTGGCGCTTCTTCTCACCGCCGGAGAAGCCCTCGTTGACGTTCCGCTCGGCGAAGGCCGGGTCCATGCTGAGGCGCTCCATGGCCTCCCTGACCTCCTTCACCCAGGTGCGCAGCTTCGGGGCCTCGCCGCGGACGGCGGTGGCGGAGGTGCGCAGGAAGTTGGAGACGGAGACGCCCGGGATCTCGACCGGGTACTGCATGGCGAGGAAGACGCCGGCGCGGGCGCGCTCGTCGACGGACATCCCCAGGACGTCCTCGCCGTCGAGGGTGACGGTGCCGCCGGTGACCGTGTACTTCGGGTGGCCGGCGAGGGAGTAGGCGAGGGTGGACTTGCCGGAGCCGTTGGGGCCCATGATGGCGTGGGTCTCGCCCTGCTTCACGGTCAGGTCGACGCCCTTGAGGATCTCCTTCGTGGCGTTGTCGGCCTCGACGGAGACGTGCAGGTCGCGGATTTCAAGCGTTGCCATGGGTGACTCAGGACTCCTGGGTGACGGAGACGAGCACATCGTCCCCTTCGATCTTTACGGGGTATACGGGGACGGGGCGGGTCGCGGGAAGGCCGGACGGCTTGCCGGTGCGCAGGTCGAAGCTGGAGCCGTGCAGCCAGCACTCGATGGCGCAGTTCTCGACCTCGCCCTCCGAGAGGGACACGTTCGCGTGCGAGCAGATGTCGTTGATCGCGAACACCTCCCCCTCGGTGAGGACCAGGGAGACCGGCGTGCCGTCGATCTCCACCCGCTTCGGGGTGTCCTCGGTCAGCTCGCCCAGGTCGCAGGCGCGGACGAAGGCCATCAGACGGACGCCTCCAGCTCCGCCTCGATCCTCTCGATGAGCCGCTGCTCGACGTCGGCGAGGCCGATCTGCTGGACCAGCTCGGCGAAGAAGCCGCGGACGACGAGGCGGCGGGCCTCGATTTCCGGGATGCCGCGGGCCATCAGGTAGAACAGCTGCTCGTCGTCGAAGCGGCCGGTCGCGGAGGCGTGGCCGGCTCCGGCGATCTCACCGGTCTCGATCTCCAGGTTCGGCACCGAGTCGACCCGGGCGCCGTCCGTGAGGACGAGGTTGCGGTTCATCTCGTACGTGTCGGTGCCCTCGGCGGCGGCCCGGATCAGGACGTCGCCGATCCACACGGCGTGCGCCGACTCGCCCTGGAGGGCGCCCTTGTAGACGACGTTCGACGTGCAGTGCGGGGTGTTGTGGTCGACCAGGAGGCGGTGCTCCTGGTGCTGGCCGGCGTCGGTGAAGTACAGGCCGAACAGCTCGGCCGCGCCGCCCGTCCCGGCGTACTCGACGCGCGGGTGGATGCGGACGAGGTCCCCGCCGAAGGTGACGACGACGGACTTGAAGGAGGCGTCGCGGCCGACGAGCGCGTTGTGCTGCGCCACGTGGACGGCCCCGGCGTCCCAGTCCTGGACGGAGACGACGGTCAGCCTGGCGCCGTCGCCGAGGACGTAGTCGACGTTGGCGGCGAGGACGGCCTCGCCGGTGTGGTCGACGACCACGACGGCCTCGGCGAACGCGCCGACCTCGATCACGAGGTGCCCGAAGGAGGTGCCGCCCCGCCCGTGCACGGCGACGCGGACGGGCTCGGTGAGCACGGCCTCCTCGGGCACGGTCACGACCGTGGCCTTCTCGAGCGAGGAGTACGCCTGGGCGGCGACCCGGTCCACCGGCGTGCCGGCCCTGCCGACGCGGGCGTCGTCCCGGCCGACGGTCTCGACGGTGACCCCGTCGGGCGCGGCCACGTCGACGCGTACCCCTTCACCGGTGGCGGCGGCGGTGCCGTCGTGCAGGCCGCGCAGACGCTCCAGCGGCGTGAACCGCCACTCCTCCTCGCGGCCGTGCGGGACGGGGAAGTCCGCGACGTCGAAGGACGGGGGGGCGCTCATGCGCGTGGCGACGGTCGACTCGGCCGCCACCGCGATGGAGCCGGCGGTGGTCGAACCCACCGGGATGTTCTCAGCCATGGCTGTCGTGGTTTCTCTTCCTACGTGCGTACGTCGTCAAGTCGTTCGGGGTGGGCGGCGTCAGCCGACCGCGCCCTCCATCTGCAGTTCGATCAGCCGGTTGAGCTCCAGGGCGTACTCCATCGGCAGCTCCTTGGCGATCGGCTCGACGAATCCGCGCACGATCACCGCCATGGCCTCGTCCTCGGAGAGGCCGCGGCTCATCAGGTAGAAGAGCTGGTCCTCGGAGACCTTCGAGACCGTGGCCTCGTGGCCCATGGAGACGTCGTCCTCGCGCACGTCGACGTACGGGTAGGTGTCGGAGCGGGAGACCGTGTCGACGAGCAGGGCGTCGCACAGGACGTTGGACTTGGAACCCGGGGCGCCCTCGCCGATCTCGATGAGGCCGCGGTAGGAGGTGCGCCCGCCGCCCCGCGCCACCGACTTGGAGACGATGTTGGAGGAGGTGTTCGGCGCCATGTGGACCATCTTGGCGCCGGCGTCCTGGTGCTGCCCCTCGCCGGCGAAGGCGATGGACAGGGTCTCGCCCCGGGCGTGCTCGCCCATCAGGTAGACGGCCGGGTACTTCATCGTGACCTTGGAGCCGATGTTGCCGTCGACCCACTCCATGGTCGCGCCCTCGTAGGCCACGGCGCGCTTGGTGACCAGGTTGTAGACGTTGTTCGACCAGTTCTGGATGGTCGTGTAGCGGCAGCGCGCGCCCTTCTTGACGATGATCTCCACGACGGCGCTGTGCAGCGAGTCGGAGGAGTAGATCGGCGCGGTGCAGCCCTCGACGTAGTGGACGTAGGCGTCCTCGTCGACGATGATCAGCGTCCGCTCGAACTGGCCCATGTTCTCGGTGTTGATGCGGAAGTAGGCCTGGAGCGGGATGTCGACGTGCACGCCCTTGGGCACGTAGATGAAGGAGCCGCCGGACCACACGGCCGTGTTCAGCGAGGCGAACTTGTTGTCGCCGACCGGGATGACCGTGCCGAAGTACTCCTGGAAGAGCTCGGGGTGCTCCTTGAGCGCGGTGTCCGTGTCGAGGAAGATCACGCCCTGGGACTCCAGGTCCTCGCGGATCTGGTGGTAGACGACCTCGGACTCGTACTGGGCCGCGACACCGGCGACGAGGCGCTGCTTCTCCGCCTCGGGGATGCCGAGCTTGTCGTACGTGTTCTTGATGTCCTCGGGCAGGTCCTCCCAGGACTCGGCCTGCTTCTCGGTGGACCGGACGAAGTACTTGATGTTGTCGAAGTCGATGCCCGAGAGGTCGGAGCCCCAGGTCGGCATGGGCTTCTTGTCGAACAGGCGCAGACCCTTCAGCCGCAGCTTCAGCATCCACTCGGGCTCGTTCTTCTTCGCGGAGATGTCGCGGACGACGTCCTCGCCGAGGCCGCGCTTGGCGGCGGCACCGGCCGCGTCCGGGTCGGCCCAGCCATATTCGTACCGACCCAGGCCCTCGAGCTCGGGGTGGCTGATCTCGGTGGTCATGCGGGGTTCCTCCCGGCCGTGCTTGCGGATGGTGGTGAAGGGGTCTTGGGGTGCGTGGGGGCGCTGTGGGGGATGAACGTCGTGCAGACCCCGTCGCCGTGCGCGATGGTGGCCAGACGCTGGACGTGCGTCCCCAGGAGGCGGGAGAAGACCTCTGTCTCCGCCTCGCAGAGCTGCGGGTAGCGCTCCGCGACGTGGGCGACCGGGCAGTGGTGCTGGCACAGCTGCTGCCCGACCTGCCCGACCGGCGCCTCGCGCGCCGTCGCAGCGTACCCGTCGGCGCTGAGCGCCCTGGCCAGCGCCTCGGCCCGCTCCCGCCGCGGCGCCGACTCGACGGCCTCGCGGTACGCCTCCGCCTGCGCCTCGATCCGGTCCCGGGCGAAGGCCGCGACGGCGGCCTCCCCCCGGCGTTCTGCTCGATCCAGCGCAGGGCGTCGACCGCGAGGGCGTCGTAGGACTGGTCGAAGGCGTCCCTGCCGCAGTCCGTGAGCGCGAAGACCCGGGCGGGGCGGCCGCGGGTGCGGGCACCGTAGACGCGCTGCTCGCGCGGGGCGACCACGCCGTCCGCGACGAGGGCGTCGAGGTGCCGGCGCACGGCGGCCTGGGTGAGGCCCAGCCGCTGGGCGAGTTCCGCGACGGTGGAGGGACCGTGGTCCAGGACGGACCGCGCGACCCGGTTGCGGGTGGACCGCTCCCCGGTCGCGAGCTCCTCCCCGGAGGCCGTGGAAGTCGCGCCGACGTTTTTCACAACGCCATTGTTGCGTAATTCCGAAGAGAGTGACAAGCCGCGCCGCCGCGACCCGGCGATGCCGTACGTCACTTAGGGAAACCTAACCTGACCTGCGAGAACGATCACCGGGGCCGTCCGCGCCGCCGCCGGGGGCCGGACGGGCCCCCGCGGCCCGGACGCGTCCGGCGGCTGCCTAGACTTGGCTGCCATGCGAAACGAGTCCGCCGTCCGGGTACGGGGCCTGGTCAAGCGGTACGGGACCAAGACCGCGGTGGACGGGCTCGACCTCGACGTCCGCACGGGTACCGTCACCGCGGTCCTCGGCCCCAACGGGGCCGGCAAGACCACCACCGTCGAGACCTGCGAGGGGTACCGCCGCCCCGACGCGGGCACCGTCCGCGTCCTGGGTCTCGACCCGGTCGCCGACGCGGCCCGGCTGCGCCCCCGCGTCGGCGTGATGCTCCAGTCGGGCGGCGTCTACTCGGGCGCCCGCGCCGACGAGATGCTCCGCCACACGGCGAGGCTGCACGCCCACCCCTCGACGTGGACGCCCTCGTCGAGCGCCTGGGCCTGGGCTCCTGCGGCCGCACGGCGTACCGGCGCCTGTCCGGCGGGCAGCAGCAGCGGCTCGCCCTGGCCATGGCCGTCGTCGGCCGGCCCGAGCTGGTCTTCCAGGACGAGCCGACCGCGGGCCTGGACCCGCAGGCCCGCCGCTCCACCTGGGAGCTGGTGCGCGAACTGCGCGCCGACGGCGTGACGGTGGTGCTCACCACCCACTTCATGGACGAGGCCGAGCAGCTCGCGGACGACGTGGCCATCGTCGACGGCGGGCGGGTCGTCGCCCGGGGCACTCCCGAGGGGCTGTGCCGCGGCGGCGCCGACGGCTCCCTGCGCTTCACCGGCCGCCCCGGCCTGGACCTGGCCTCGCTGCTGGCGGCCCTGCCCGGCGGCACGGCCGCCGCCGAGACCGCCCCGGGCGCGTACCGGATCACCGGCGCGGTCGATCCGCAGCTCCTGGCCACGGTCACCGGCTGGTGCGCCCGGAACGGGGTGATGCCGGACGGCATCGCGGTCGGGCGCCGCACCCTCGAGGACGTCTTCCTGGAGCTGACCGGCAAGGAGCTGCGCGGATGAACAGCGGTACGTACACCCCGAGGCCGGGGGCCGCGCCGGTCGGCCGGATGATCGCCGCCCAGGCCGCGCTGGAGACGCGGATGCTGCTGCGCAACGGCGAGCAGCTGCTGCTCACCGTCGTCATCCCCTCGCTGCTGCTGGTGCTGTTCTCCACCGTGGACGTCGTCGACACCGGCGCCGGCGAGGCCGTGGACTTCCTCGCGCCGGGCGTCCTGGCCCTCGCCGTGATGTCCACCGCCTTCACCGGGCAGGCCATCGCCACCGGTTTCGAGCGGCGGTACGGGGTGCTCAAGCGGCTCGGCGCGTCCCCCCTCCCCCGCTGGGCGCTGATGGCCGCCAAGACGCTGGCCGTGCTGGTCACCGAGGTCCTCCAGATCCTGCTGCTGACCGCCATCGCCCTGGCGCTCGGCTGGTCGCCGCGGGGCAACCCCCTCGCGGTGCTCCTGCTGCTGGTCGCCGGCACGGCCGCGTTCTCCGGGCTCGGTCTGCTGATGGCCGGGACGCTGCGGGCCGAGGCGACGCTGGCCGCGGCGAACCTGGTCTTCCTGCTGCTCCTGGTGGGCGGCGGGGTGGCCGTGCCGCTGGACAGGTTCCCCGGCGCGGCGCGCGCGGTGCTGGAGTGGCTGCCGATCTCGGCGCTCTCCGGCGGGCTGCGGGAGGTGCTCCGGCACGGCGCCGGCGTGCCCTGGGGAGAGCTGGGCGTGCTCGCCGGGTGGGCGGCGGTGGGCCTGGGCGCGGCGGCGCGGTTCTTCCGCTGGGAGTAGGCGGTCCGCACGGGGGCGGGCCGCCCCTCGGGACACCCCCTCGTGAAAGCGTGCACAAGCGTCGACCTACGATAGGTCCGTGTTGACCCCCCTCGCCTTCATCGCCCAGCGCTGGACCCCGTCCCCCCGGACGCTCCGGCGGGCCGCGCTCTCCGCGGTCGTCATGACCGTCGTCATCATCGTCACGGGCGGCGCGGTCCGGCTGACCGGCTCCGGTCTCGGCTGCGACACCTGGCCCAAGTGCACCGACGACAGCCTGTTCGCCACGCCCGAGCAGGGCGTCCACGGCGCCATCGAGTTCGGCAACCGGATGCTGACGTACGTCCTGTCGGCGGCCGTCGGCTGGGCGATCGTCGCGGCCAGGTCGACGAAGCCGTGGCGCCGGGGGCTGACCCGGCTGGGCTGGGCGCAGTTCTGGATCGTCGCGAGCAACGCCGTGATCGGCGGCGTCACCGTCTGGATGGGCCTGAACCCGTGGACGGTGGCCGGTCACTTCGTCGCCGCCAACGCGCTGCTGACCGTCGCGGTGATCACCTGGGTGCGCACCGGCGAGGGCGACTCCGCACCCCGTCCGCGCGTCCCCGGCCCGGTGCGGAGGGCGGGCTGGGCGCTGGTCGCCGTGTCGGGTGTGCTGATCCTCGCGGGTACGGGGGTGACGGGCAGCGGCAGGCACGCGGGCGACAGCAGCGACGTGCCGCGCATGCCGTTCGACTACGCGACGGCTGCACAGGTGCATGCGGCGTTCGCGTGGATCGTCTGCGCGGGCGCGGTCGCCCTGTTCCTCGCCCTGCGGGTAGTCGACGCCCCGGACGACGTCCGGGCGCGCGCCCGCGACCTGCTGGTGGTGCTGCTGTTCCAGGGGGGCATCGGCTACGTGCAGTACTTCACCGGTGTCCCGGAGATCCTGGTCGGCGCCCACATGCTCGGCTCGGCGCTCCTGTGGATCGCCGTGCTCCGCCTGGCCCTGGGCATGCGCGAGCGGCCCCTGCCCGCGGCGCCGGAGCCCGCCCCCCGGACGGGCGACACGGCGCTCACGGCGGCGTAGGGCCGGGCAGCGGCGCGGGGAAGACGCCCGGGGCGCCGCCGGACGGGATCGTTCCGGCGGCGCCCCGGGCGTTCGCGCGTCGCGGTGCGGGGCGTCGCCGGCACCCCGCACCGTCACCCGGCGGTCCCGCCGCCGATCTGGATGCCGGCCATGCGGCTCCACTCGTACGGACCCGTGCGGACCTTCGCGGCGAGCTCGCCGTCGAAGGACTCCCGCAGGGCGAGGCCGGCCCTCTCGGCGGCGTCCCGCGCGGTCTCCCCGTCCGGCGCGACCAGGTCGCCCCAGCCGCCGTCCTCGCCGACCAGGACGATGCGGGTGCCCGCCTGCCCGACGTGGGAGAGCTGGCCCCGGGCGCCGCCGTGCTCCGCGGCGAAGGCCCGGATCTGCTTGGCGAGCTTCGCCGCCGTGCGCGCTGCCTGCTTGGTGGTGTCTGCCATGGACAGGATGCTACTTCCGGGTAGACCGACGGGCGACGGGCGGGGCGCGTGGCCTTGGCCACGCGCCCCGCCCGTCAGGCGGTCCGGCGGAACGCGGTCAGCGCAGGAACGGGTCCACGGCGACCGCGACGAACAGCAGCGACGCGTAGGTGATGGACCAGTGGAAGAGGCGCATCTCCTTCAGCTTCACCCCGGTCTCACCGGACCGGGCGCGGTGCTGGAGGGCGTGCGCCTCCCACAGCCACCAGCCGCCGGTGGCCAGCGCCACGGCCGTGTAGAACCAGCCCGTGTAGCCGAGCGGCTGGAGCAGCAGCGAGACGAGGACCATCACCCAGCTGTAGAGGACGATCTGCCGGGCCACGACCCGGTTGGAGGCGAGGACCGGGAGCATCGGCACGCCCACGCGCGCGTAGTCCTCCTTCACCTTCATGGACAGCGGCCAGTAGTGCGGCGGGGTCCAGAAGAAGATGACGAGGAAGAGGACGACCGCGGCCCAGGACATGGAGTTGGTGACCGACGACCAGCCGATGAGGACCGGCATGCAGCCGGCGATGCCGCCCCACACGATGTTCTGCGCCGTGCGGCGCTTGAGGATCATCGTGTAGACGACGACGTAGAAGAGGAGCGCGCCGAGGGCGAGCCACGCCGAGAGCCAGTTGACGAACAGCCCGAACCAGAGCGTGGACACCACGCCGAGCCCGAGGCCGAACAGCAGGCCCTCGCGCGGCGTGACGATGCCGGTGACCAGGGGCCGCTGCGACGTGCGGTCCATGAGGGCGTCGATGTCGCGGTCGATGTACATGTTCAGCGCGTTGGCGCCGCCGGCCGACAGGTAGCCGGCGAAACAGGTGTGGAGCACCAGCAGCAGGTCCGGCACGCCCTGTTCCGCGAGGAACATGACCGGCACCGTGGTGATCAGCAGCAGTTCGATGATCCGCGGCTTGGTCAGCGCCACGAACGCCTTGGCGCGGGCCCCGAATGGCCGATGGGCTGGGCTCGTCCCGAGCCCACCCTCCCCCAGCGCCTCGAGGGCCTGGGAGGTGCCCCCAGAACGGGATTCGACGGCCGTCACGCACACCCCTGACAGAGACATCCCTGCGAGCCCGCCCCCTGACGTGATGGGCCGGTGAAGACTCGCGCGTACCACGCCACTGTAGACGTTGCCCATACTCCGTTCTTCGCGGGGGTGGGTCGTGTTCACCCCGCCCGCGCCGGGGCGGCCGGGACGGGCGCGGACGTGCGGGCCCCCGTTCGGACGAGCGCTCCGACGAGCGCCCTCCGCGCGTCCGGGGCACGGATGAGCGATCGGATGAGCGGGCCCGCGTACAGCTGATGCACGGGGTGGACGCGGGTGGCGGCACCCGGTCGGGAGCCGGAAAATCGAGCACGGTGACGGGATAGGCTCGGCAGCGGCCGGTGCATCGACGTCATCGGCATGTGACCTGTTCGGAGAGGAGCCCTGACCCAGGGTGAGCACCAAGCCGATCACCACAGACCTCGAATGGACCGCACTGGACCAGCGTGCCGTGGACACCGCCCGTGTCCTGGCCGCGGACGCCGTACAGAAGGTCGGCAACGGCCATCCGGGGACGGCCATGAGCCTGGCCCCCGCGGCGTACACCCTCTTCCAGAAGGTGATGCGCCACGATCCGGCGGACCCGGACTGGGCCGGGCGCGACCGCTTCGTGCTGTCCGCGGGCCACTCCTCGCTGACCTTGTACACCCAGCTCTACCTTGCCGGTTTCGGCCTGGAGCTGGACGACCTGAAGGCGTTCCGCACCTGGGGCTCGAAGACCCCGGGCCACCCGGAGTACGGCCACACCAGGGGCGTGGAGACGACGACCGGCCCGCTGGGCCAGGGCGTCGCCAACGCCGTCGGCATGGCGATGGCCGCCCGCTACGAGCGCGGCCTGTTCGACCCGGAGGCGGCGCCCGGCACCTCGCCGTTCGACCACTTCGTGTACGTCGTCGCCGGTGACGGCTGCCTCCAGGAGGGCATCGCCGCGGAGGCGTCCTCGATGGCCGGGCACCAGAGGCTCGGCAACCTGATCATGTTGTGGGACGACAACCACATCTCGATCGAGGGCGATACCGAGACCGCCGTGTCCGAGGACACCCTGAAGCGGTACGAGGCGTACGGCTGGCACGTGCAGCGCGTCGAGCAGCGGGAGGACGGGGACCTCGACCCGGCGGCCCTGTACGCGGCCGTGCAGGCGGCGAAGGCGGAGACCGGCCGCCCGTCGTTCATCGCGATGCGCTCGATCATCGCCTGGCCCGCGCCGAACGCGCAGAACACCGAGGCCGCGCACGGCTCGGCGCTGGGCGAGGAGGAGGTCGCGGCCACCAAGCGCGTGCTGGGCTTCGACCCGGAGAAGTCGTTCGAGGTGGCCGACGAGGTCATCGCGCACACCCGCGGGGCCCTGGACCGGGGCCGCGAGGCCCGCGCCGCCTGGGAGGAGGACCTCCGGCGGTGGCGCGCCGCCAACCCGGAGCGCGCCGCCGAGTTCGACCGGATCTCCGCGGGCGAGCTGCCCAAGGGCTGGGAGGAGAGGCTCCCGGTCTTCGAGGCGGGCAAGGCCGTCGCCACGCGCGCCGCGTCCGGCAAGGTCCTCCAGGCGCTCGGCCCGGTCGTCCCCGAGCTGTGGGGCGGCTCCGCCGACCTGGCCGGCTCGAACAACACGACGATCGACAAGACGTCGTCGTTCCTCCCCGAGGGCAACCCCCTGCCGGAGGCCGACCCCTACGGCCGCACGATCCACTTCGGCATCCGCGAGCACGCCATGGCCGCCGAGATGAACGGCATCACGCTCCACGGCAACACGCGGGTCTTCGGCGGCACCTTCCTGGTCTTTTCCGACTACATGCGCAACGCGGTCCGGCTCTCGGCGCTGATGCACCTGCCGGTGACGTACGTGTGGACCCACGACTCGATCGGCCTCGGCGAGGACGGCCCGACCCACCAGCCCGTGGAGCACCTGGCGTCGCTGCGCGCCATCCCCGGCCTGAACGTGGTCCGCCCGGCCGACGCGAACGAGACGGCGATCGCCTGGCGCGAGATCCTCAGGCGCTGGACCAAGGAGTTCGGCAAGGGCGCCCCGCACGGCCTGGTGCTGACCCGCCAGGGCGTGCCGACGTACGAACCGGACGAGGGGACCGCGCGCGGCGGCTACGTCCTGGCCGACGCCGAGGGCGGCGAACCGCGGGTCGTGCTGATCGCCACCGGGTCCGAGGTGCACCTGGCCGTGGAAGCGCGCGAGCGGCTCCAGGCGGAGGGCGTGCCCACGCGCGTGGTGTCGATGCCGTGCGTCGAGTGGTTCGAGGAGCAGGACCGGGGGTACCGGGACTCGGTGCTGCCCCCGTCGGTGAGGGCGCGGGTGGCGGTGGAGGCCGGTATCGGTCTGACCTGGCACCGGTACGTCGGTGACGCGGGCCGGATCGTGTCGCTGGAGCACTTCGGTGCCTCGGCCGACGGCAAGCTGCTGTTCCGGGAGTACGGCTTCACCCCGGAGGCCGTGGCCGCCGCCGCGCGGGAATCGATCGCGGCCGCGGCGCGCTGACGCCCACACGAGCACGAGTAGGAGATGCAATCCCCATGACAGACGCACTCAAGCGCCTCTCCGACGAAGGCGTCGCGATCTGGCTCGACGACCTGTCCCGCAAGCGGATCACCTCCGGCAACCTGGCGGAGCTGATCGACGGACAGCACGTGGTGGGTGTCACCACCAACCCGTCGATCTTCCAGAAGGCGATCTCCGAAGGCCACGGCTACGACGTCCAGCTGGCCGACCTCGCGGCCCGCAGGGTGACCGTGGAGGAGGCCATCCGCATGATCACGACGGCGGACGTCCGGGACGCCGCCGACATCCTCCGACCCGTCTTCGACGCGACGCAGGGCCAGGACGGCCGGGTGTCGATCGAGGTGGACCCGCGGCTCGCGCACGACACCCGGGCGACGGTCGCCGAGGCGAAGCAGCTGGCCTGGCTGGTGGACCGGCCCAACACCCTCATCAAGATCCCGGCCACCGAGGCGGGCCTCCCGGCGATCACGGAGACGATCGGCCTGGGCATCAGCGTCAACGTCACGCTGATCTTCTCGCTGGAGCGCTACCGCGCCGTCATGGACGCCTACCTCGCCGGCCTGGAGAAGGCCAGGGAGCGCGGCCTGGACCTGTCGAAGATCCACTCGGTGGCGTCGTTCTTCGTGTCCCGCGTGGACACCGAGGTCGACAGGCGGCTGGACGCCCTGGGCACGCCGGAGGCCAAGGCGCTGCGCGGCAAGGCCGCCCTCGCCAACGCGCGGCTCGCCTACCAGGCGTACGAGGAGGTCTTCGCCTCCGAGCGCTGGGCGGCGCTGGACCGGGCGCAGGCCAACAGGCAGCGTCCGCTGTGGGCGTCGACGGGTGTGAAGGACCCGGCGTACAAGGACACCCTGTACGTGGACGAGCTGGTCGCGCCGGGCACGGTGAACACGATGCCGGAGGCGACGCTGGAGGCGACCGCCGCGCACGGCGAGATCCGGGGCGACACCGTCGCCGGCACCTACGGGCAGGCCCGTGCGGACCTGGACGCGCTCGAGGAGCTGGGCATCGGCTACGACGAGGTGGTCCGGCTGCTGGAGGAGGAGGGCGTCGCCAAGTTCGAGGCGTCCTGGAACGACCTGCTGGCGTCGACCGAGGCGGAGCTGAAGCGCCTCGCCCCCCGGAGGCGTAGGACCTTGCACACCAGCAATCCGCTGCGCGACGCGGCGGACCGCCGGCTCCCGCGCATCGCGGGCCCCTCGGGCCTGGTCATCTTCGGCGTCACGGGTGACCTCTCCCGCAAGAAGCTGATGCCCGCCGTCTACGACCTGGCGAACCGGGGGTTGCTGCCGCCGGGCTTCGCGCTGATCGGATTCGCCCGCCGCGAGTGGGAGGACGAGGACTTCTCCCAGGTCGTCCACGACGCGGTGAAGCAGCACGCGCGCACCCCCTTCCGCGAGGAGGTGTGGCAGCAACTGGTCCAGGGCATGCGCTTCGTCCAGGGCGACTTCGACGACGACGCCGCGTTCGAACAGCTCAAGGCCACGATGGACCAGCTGGACAAGGCGCAGGGCACCGGCGGCAACTTCGCCTTCTACCTCTCCGTGCCGCCCAGGTTCTTCCCCGTGGTCGTCCAGCAGCTCAAGCAGCACGGGCTGGCCGAGCAGCGGGCGGGGTGCTGGCGGCGCGCGGTCATCGAGAAGCCGTTCGGGCACGACCTGGCCTCGGCCAAGGAGCTGAACGCGATCGTCCACGAGGTGTTCACCCCGGACCAGGTGTTCCGGATCGACCACTACCTGGGCAAGGAGACCGTCCAGAACATCCTGGCGCTGCGGTTCGCCAACACCCTCTTCGAGCCGATCTGGAACCGGTCGTACGTCGACCACGTGCAGATCACCATGGCCGAGGACATCGGCATCGGCGGCCGCGCCGGCTACTACGACGGCATCGGCGCCGCCCGCGACGTCATCCAGAACCACCTGCTCCAGCTCCTCGCGCTGACCGCGATGGAGGAGCCCGCCTCCTTCGACGCGGACGCGCTCGCCGCCGAGAAGACCAAGGTGCTGGGGGCCGTACGGCTGCCCGGGGACCTGGGCGCCTCGACGGTGCGCGGCCAGTACGCGGCCGGGTGGCAGGGCGGTGAGAAGGCCGTCGGCTACCTGGAGGAGGAGGGCATCGACCCCGCCTCCAAGACCGACACGTACGCCGCGATCAAGCTGGGGATCGACAACCGCCGCTGGGCGGGCGTCCCCTTCTACCTGCGGACCGGCAAGCGGCTGGGCCGCCGGGTGACGGAGATCGCGGTCGTCTTCCAGCGGGCCCCGCACTCCCCGTTCGACCACACGGCGACGGAGGAGCTGGGCCAGAACGCGCTGGTGATCCGCGTCCAGCCGGACGAGGGCGTGACCATGCGGTTCGGCTCGAAGGTGCCGGGCACCTCGATGGAGGTGCGGGACGTCTCGATGGACTTCGCGTACGGCGAGTCGTTCACCGAGTCCAGCCCCGAGGCCTACGAGCGGCTGATCCTCGACGTCCTCCTCGGCGACGCCAACCTCTTCCCGCGCGTGGAGGAGGTCGAGCTGTCGTGGCGGATCCTCGACCCGATCGAGGAGTACTGGGACAAGCACGGCAGGCCCGCACAGTACAAGGCGGGCACCTGGGGTCCGGTCGAGGCGGACGAAATGCTCGCACGAGACGGACGGAGCTGGCGCCGGCCATGAAGATCGACCTCACGGACACCACCTCCAGCAAGATCAACAAGGCGCTGGTCCTGGGGCGGCGCGCCATCGGCACGCCGGCCGTCGGCATGGTGCTGACCCTGGTCATCGTCACCGACGAGGAGAACGCGTACGACGCGCTCAAGGCGGCCAACGAGGCGTCCCGCGAGCACCCGTCGCGGACCCTCGTCGTGATCAAGCGCGTGTCGCGTTCGCCGCGCGACCGCGCGAACGCCCGGCTCGACGCCGAGGTGCGGGTGGGCGCGGACGCGGGCAGCGGCGAAACGGTCATCCTGCGGCTGTACGGCGAGGTCGTCGACCACGCCCAGTCGGTGGTGCTGCCGCTGCTGCTGCCCGACGCGCCCGTGGTGGTCTGGTGGCCGGTCAACGCGCCGACCGACCCCGCCAGCGACCCGCTGGGCACGCTCGGCCAGCGCCGGGTGACCGACACGTACAACGCCGAGGACCCGGTCCGCGAGCTGGCGGCGCGCGCCGACGCGTACACGCCGGGCGACACGGACCTGTCCTGGACCCGGATCACGCCGTGGCGCTCGATGCTCGCGGCGGCGCTGGACCAGGTCGCCTGTCACGTGGTCTCGGCCGCCGTGGAGGGCGAGGAGTTCAACCCGAGCGTGGAGCTGCTGGCCATGTGGCTGGCGGACCGGCTCGGGATCGCGGTGCGCCGCACGACGTCCGCGGGGCCCGGCCTCACCTCCGTACGGCTGGAGACGGACTGCGGGCCGATCGTGCTGGGGCGGGCGGACGGTTCGCTCGCCACGCTCTGCGTGCAGGGGCAGCCGGACCGGGCGGTGGCGCTGAAGCGCCGCGAGACCGCCGAGCTGATCGCGGAGGAGCTGCGGCGGCTGGACCCGGACGACACCTACGCGTCGGCCCTGCGGTACGGGGTCGAGCGGCTGGGCGAGGCGGCGGGCGGCCCGTCCGGGGACCCGGCGCCCGCCGCGGCCCCGGACGCCCCGGCCGCGGCTGACGCCGGCGGCGGCGAGGCCGGTACAGCCGCTCCCGCCGCCGCGCGGAGGACCGGCGGGAAGAAGGCCCCGGCGAAGAAGGCGGCCGCCACGTGAACGAACCCCTGCTGGTCGTCCACCGCGACAAGGAGCTGATGGCGCGGGCCGCCGCCGCCCGGCTCATCACCCGGATCGCCGACGCGCAGGCCGCCCGCGGCTCCGCGTCGGTGGTCCTCACCGGCGGCCGCAACGGCAACGGCCTGCTCTCCGCGCTGCGCTCGGCCCCCGCGCGGGACGCGATCGACTGGTCGCGGCTCGACCTGTGGTGGGGCGACGAGCGGTTCCTGCCGGAGGGCGATCCCGACCGGAACGTCACGCAGGCGCGGGCGGCGCTGCTCGACGCCGTGCCGCTGGACCCGGCGCGGGTGCACCCGATGCCGGCGGCGGACGGCGCGTACGGTGCGGACGCCTCCGCGGCCGCCTCCGCGTACGCGGGGGAACTGGCCGCCGCGGCCCGCCCGGAGGACGAGGGCCCGGTCCCGCGGTTCGACGTGCTCCTGCTGGGTGTCGGCCCGGACACCCACGTCGCGTCGCTCTTCCCGGAGCACCCCTTGGTGCGGGAGGCCGAGCGGACGGTGGTGGACGTGCACGACGCGCCGAAGCCGCCGCCGACCCGGATCTCCCTCACCCTCCCGGCGATCCGCTCGGCGCGCGAGGTGTGGCTGCTGGCGGCGGGTGAGGACAAGGCGCAGGCGGCGGCCGTCGCCCTGTCCGGCGCCGGCGAGGTGCAGGCCCCGGCCGCGGGCGCGTACGGGCGGGAGCGGACGCTGTGGCTGCTCGACGCGGCCGCGGCGGCGCGGCTGCCGCGGCCGCCGCACCCGGTGGCGGCGGGCTGACCGGCCGCCGCCCCGTACGGTCGGGGGCCCGGTCCGCGTCGGGGCGCGGGCCGGGCCCCCGCCGTTCCGGCACGGTCGGGGGCCGTCCGGCCCGGGGTCCCGCTGCCCCGGCGCGATGTCCGCCGGAACGCCCGGCACGGGTGTCGAGGGCGGACATCGCGGCGCGCGACCCGGTGGCGGGCCCCGGTCGGCCGCCCCACCGGGCACGGTGCGGTCGCACGGGCCGGCCGGGCCGATGCCGGCGAGGTCGCGGGCCCCGGGCCGTCGCCGTCCCCCCGGGCGACGGCCGCCCGGTCGGCCCCGGCCTTCGGCAGGCCCCGAACCGCTCCTCGGGTCCGCCGGCGACCACGGCCCCCGGGTCACTCCGCCGGTTCCAGGAACGGCTCCAGGAGACCGGGGACGGCGGCGGCCGCGAAGCGCAGGCCCTCGTTCCCGTCGGCATCGCGCACGTCGTAGGCGCCGTCGCCGGCGGCCGTGGTGGCGGTGAGGGTGAGCAGTCCGGCGCGCCGCTGGAGGTACGACTGCCTGACCGTCCACCCGATGACGCCGCCGCGCCGGAGGGCGACGGTCGACCGGCGCACCGTCCCCGAGCGCGCCACCAGGTAGTCGCCGGCCAGGCCGTGGCCGAGGCTCCGGTACGCGTCGAGGGCGAGGAGCACCGCGGGCGGCAGCAGCACCAGGGCGGTCGCCCCGGCGGCGTACAGCGGGGCGCGGGCCTCCAGCACGGCCCCGAGCGCGGCGAGCACCAGGGCGGGCAGCAGCACGGCACCCACCGCCCGGCGCAGCCGCCGGGTGCGGGCCGCCCGGGGGTGGACGGCGAGCTGCGCGCCGGTGGGCGGCGCGGGCTCGCGCAGGACGCGGGCGGCGATCCCGTCCGCGACGGCGCGGGGCACGGCGGGCAGCAGTGACCTGTGGGTGCCGTGCCTCTCGTCGCCGCCCCGCGCGAGGCCGGTGGCGACGGCGTCCACCCGCGCGGCCCCCAGCAGCCGGACGCCGAGCGGCTCGACCAGTTCCACGCCGCGCAACCGCCGCTCCTCGACGGACAGCGAGCGGGCGGTCAGCAGGCCCCGCCGCACCCGCAGCGTGCCGCCGGGTTCCCGCTCCAGCCGGAAGCCCCACCACATCTCGGTCCACAGGGCGAGTGCGCCGACGGCCCCGGTGAGCAGCGCGGCGGCGACGGCCACGAGGACGCTCCACACGACCGGGACGCCCCGGAGGAGGTCGCCCGCCCGGTCGACGAGCTCGTCCCGCTTCCCGAACCACTCGCTGACCTGCAGCACACCGCCGATCGCCGCACCGCCCAGAAGCGGGGCGGCGAAGGACGCCGGCGCGTACCGGACCCACGACGGGTCCAGGGCGGCCAGTTCGCCGTCGGTCCGGTCCGCCGCGCCCGCTCCGGGGGCGTGGCGCAGCAGTTCGCGCCGCAGCCGCTCGCCCTCGGCCCGGGTGACCGCGTGCAGCTCCAGTGTGGACTCGGTGCCTCCGGTGCCCTCCCCCGTCCCGATGCGCACCTTCACCAGGCCGAGGAGGCGCAGCAGCGGATGGGCCGTCAGGTCGACGCTGCGGACGCGCTCCCGGGGCAGGGAGCGGCGCCGCTCCAGCACCGGCAGCCGCAACCGGAGCTCGACCCGCTCCTCCCCGACGCGGTAGCGGGTGCGCAGGCAGCGGACGTACTCGACCGCGGCGCCGCCGGCGGCCAGCAGCAGGAACCCGGCGGCCACCAGCAGCAGTGCGCCGGCCGTGCCCATCGGGCCGGTCAGGCCGAGGAACGCCGGCACGGCGCCGCCGGCCGCGACGCCGGCCCCGGCGGCACCGGTGACGAGTGCCGTGCGCCGGTCGAGCCGCCGCCACCGCCCGTCGCCGGGGGCCGCGCTCACGTCGCGTCCCCCGGCGTGTCGCGGGTGGTCAGCGTCAGCCGCTCGGCGAGGTCGGCGGCCAGCCGGTGGTCGAGTCCCGGGACGGTGACCGCGCCCCTGGCGGACGCCGTGGTGACCGTGACCGTGGCGAGCCGGAACGCCCGCTCCAGGGGGCCGCGGACGGTGTCCACGGTCTGGACGCGGGACATGGGGGCGATCCGCCACTCCTGCCGGAGGAGGCCGGTGCGGACGTAGACCGCCTCGTCCGTCACCTCCCACCGGTTGGCCCGGAACCACCGGCGGGGAAGGAGCGCGGCGCACGCGAGTCCGGCCGCGGCCACCACCCCCGCGGCGGCGAACAGCCAGGTGCGGGCGGGCTCCAGGAGGCCGCCCAGCACGGCCGGGACGGCCGTCGGCACTGTCGCCGCCAGCAGGCACCGGGTGCGCCACCAGGCGACGGCCCGCCGGTCGGGCGTGTTCCGCGGCGGCCGCAGCCGCACCGCGCTCTCCCCCCGCACCGCGTCACCCCGCCCGCGACGCCCGGTAGGCGGCGGCCAGGGCCGCCGTGGAGCTGTCGAGGTCCTCGCCGCCGGTCCCCCGCGTCAGGACGGGCTCGATCCGCTTGGCGAGGACCTTGCCCAGCTCGACGCCCCACTGGTCGAAGGAGTCAACGTTCCAGACCGCGCCCTGGACGAAGACCTTGTGCTCGTACAGGGCGACCAGCTGGCCCAGCACCGACGGGGTCAGCTCCTCGGCGAGGATCGTGGTCGTCGGGTGGTTGCCGCGGAACGTCTTGTGCGGCACGAGTTCCTCGGGGACGCCCTCCGCCCGCACCTCCTCGGGGGTCTTGCCGAAGGCGAGCGCCTGCGTCTGGGCGAAGAAGTTGGCCATCAGCAGGTCGTGCTGGGCCGCGAGGCGGGGTGGCAGGCCGTCGACGGGCCGGGCGAAGCCGATGAAGTCGGCCGGGATCGTCTTCGTGCCCTGGTGGATCAGCTGGAAGTAGGCGTGCTGGCCGTTCGTGCCGGGCGTGCCCCAGACCACCGGGCCGGTCTGCCAGTCGACCGGCAGGCCGGAGCGGTCCACGGACTTGCCGTTCGACTCCATGTCGAGCTGCTGGAGGTAGGCCGGGAACCTGGACAGGTGGTGCGAGTACGGCAGCACCGCGTGCGACTGGGCGTCGAAGAACGCGCCGTACCAGACGCCGAGGAGGCCCAGCAGCAGTGGGGCGTTCTCCTCCGGCGGGGCGGTGCGGAAGTGCTCGTCCACCAACCGGAAGCCGTCGAGCATCTCGCGGAACCGGTCCGGGCCGATGGCGATCATCAGGGAGAGGCCGACGGCGGAGTCGTACGAGTAGCGTCCGCCGACCCAGTCCCAGAACTCGAACATGTTCGCCGTGTCGATGCCGAAGTCCGCGACCTTCCCCGCGTTGGTCGACAGGGCCACGAAGTGCCGGGCGACGGCCTCCTGACCGGCCTTCAGCCCATCGAGCAGCCACTCGCGGGCGGAGGCCGCGTTGGTGAGGGTCTCGACGGTGGTGAACGTCTTGGACGCGATGACGAAGAGGGTCTCCTCCGCGTCCAGGTCCCGGACCGCCTCGTACAGGTCGGCGCCGTCGACGTTGGAGACGAAACGGAACGTCAGGTCGCGGCGGCTGTGGGGCCGCAGCGCCTCGTAGGCCATGGCCGGCCCCAGGTCGGAGCCGCCGATGCCGATGTTGACGATGTTCCTGACGGGCTTCCCGGTGTGGCCCGTCCACGCGCCGGAGCGGACGCGCTCGGAGAAGGCGGCCATCCGGTCCAGGACGGCGTGCACGCCGGGGACCACGTTCTCCCCGTCGACCTCGACGACGGCGTCGCGCGGGGCGCGCAGCGCGGTGTGGAGGACGGCGCGGTCCTCCGTGGTGTTGATCCTCTCGCCGCGGAACATGGCGTCCCTCAGCTCCGCGACGCCGGTGGCCTCGGCCAGCCGGCGCAGCAGCGCCAGGGTCTCGTCCGTGACGAGGTGCTTGGAGTAGTCCAGGTGGAGGTCGCCGACTCGCAGGGTGTAGCCGGTGCCGCGTGCCGGGTCGGCGGCGAACAGGTCGCGCAGATGTGTCGTACCGAACCGCTCGCGGTGCTCCGCCAGCGCGGCCCACTCCGGCATCCGGGTCAGCCTCGGGCGGCTGCTTTCTGCGTTCATGCTGGACATCAGCCCACTTCTTCTCGTATCTGCCTGCTTGCCCGCTGCACTCCCAACCTAATTGATCTGCCCCTCCTCCACCGCCCCGCCCGCGGGCCGGGGCCGTCCGGTGACGCGAAAAGGGCCCTGCTCGCGGAAACCCGTGGGGTTTCGCGGGCAGGGCCCGTGCCGGGGGTGCCGGGGCTCAGATCTCACCGCGCAGTTTGGCCAGCGCCTCGGCCAGGATCGCCTCGCCGTCCGCGTCGCTGCGGCGCTCCCTGACGTACGCCAGGTGCGTCTTGTACGGCTCGGTGCGCGGCGGGGCCGGCGGGTTGTCCCGGTCCTGACCGGCCGGGAAGCCGCACCGGGGGCAGTCCCAGGTGTCCGGGACCTGCGCGTCGCTGGCGAAGCTCGGCTGCGTCTCGTGCCCGTTGGAGCACCAGAAGGAGATGCGGAGCCGGGGCGCGGACTCACCGCGCTCGGCCTCCCCCATCGGCCCCGCCCCGACCCGGCTCCCCCGGATCGCGTTGCCACTTGCCACGGTCGTCACTCCCTGCGTGATGGTGCTCGAGGATGCCCCAGTCTACGTAAGGCCCAACGCGCGTCCGGCGACGGGAGTTACCCCGCCCTCGGGACGCGGGACGGGGGGCTGCCGGTCAGCCCTCCAGCTTGACCAGCAGCCCCACGACGACGATGCAGGCGACCCAGAGCAGGCCGACGACGACGGTGATGCGGTCGAGGTTGCGCTCGGCGACCGAGGAACCGCCGACGGAGGACTGCATGCCGCCGCCGAACATGTCGGAGAGACCGCCGCCCTTCCCCTTGTGCATCAGCACCAGCAGCATCAGCAGCAGGCTGAACACGATCAGGGCAATCGAGAATCCCATAATCACGGCTGGACCCTACTTCCTGGCAATTCTCTCGGACTGGATGGACGGCGGGGGCCCGGGCTCGCCCGAAGCCCCCGGGCCCCCGCAAGGGTACGACGATTCGGCCCTACCGCATACTCACTGGTCGCGGAAGCGGACGATCCTGACGAACTCCTCCGGGTCCAGGGAGGCGCCGCCGACCAGGGCGCCGTCCACGTCGGGCTGCGCCATGATCGCGGCGATGTTGCCGGCCTTCACGGAGCCGCCGTACTGGATGCGGACCCCGTCGGCCGCCTCCCGCGAGTACAGCTCGGCGAGGCGGCCGCGGATCGCGCCGCACACCTCCTGCGCGTCCTCGGGGGTGGCGACCTCTCCGGTGCCGATGGCCCACACCGGTTCGTAGGCGACGACGATCGTCCCCGCCTGCTCGGCGGGGACGCCCTCGAGCGCGCCGTCGAGCTGCGCGAGGGTGTGGGCGACCTGGCCGCCGGCCTTGCGGACGTCGAGGCCCTCGCCGACGCAGAGGATCGGGGTCAGGCCGTGCCGGAACGCGGCCTTCACCTTCCCGTTGCAGACGGCGTCGGTCTCGCCGTGGTACTGGCGGCGCTCGGAGTGGCCCACGGTCACGTAGGCGCACTTCAACTTGGCGAGCATGGCACCGGAGACCTCACCGGTGTACGCCCCGGAGTCGTGCGCCGACAGGTCCTGGGCGCCGTACCTGATCTTCAGCTTGTCCCCGTCGACCAGGGTCTGCACGGAGCGCAGGTCGGTGAAGGGCGGCAGGACGGCGACCTCGACGGCGTCGTGGTCCTTGTCGGTGAGGGCGAAGGCGAGCTTCTGGACGTGGGCGATGGCCTCGAGGTGGTTGAGGTTCATCTTCCAGTTGCCCGCCATCAGCGGGGTGCGGGTGGTCACGGTGTTCAGTCCTCCAGTGCGGCGAGGCCGGGGAGCGTCTTGCCCTCGAGGTATTCGAGGCTGGCGCCGCCGCCGGTTGAGATGTGGCCGAAGGCGTCCTCGTCGAAGCCCAGGGTCCGGACGGCGGCGGCGGAGTCGCCGCCGCCGACGACCGTGAAGGCCGGGGAGTCGGCGAGCGCCTGGGCGACGGCCCTGGTGCCCTGGGCGTAGTCGGGGTGCTCGAAGACGCCCATGGGGCCGTTCCAGAAGACGGTGGCGGCGTCGGCGAGTTTCGAGGCGTACAGCTCGCAGGTCCTCGGGCCGATGTCGAGGCCCTTCTGGCCCGCGGGGATGGCGTCCGCGGCGACCGTGGCGGGGTGGGCCGGGGCCTTCCCCGCCAGGTCCGGGAACTCGGCGGAGACCAGCACGTCGACGGGGAGGACGAACTCCACGCCGCGCTTCTCGGCCCGGTCCAGGTACTCCCGGACCGCCGGGATCTGGTCCTCCTGGAGCAGCGAGGCCCCGACCTCGTGGCCCTCGGCCTTGAGGAAGGTGTACGCCATGCCGCCGCCGATGAGGATGCGGTCGGCCTTCTCCAGCAGGTGGTCGATGACGCCGAGCTTGTCGGAGACCTTCGAGCCGCCGAGGACGACCGCGTACGGCCGCTCGACGTCGTCGGTGAGCTTCCTCAGCACGCCGACCTCGGCGGCGATGAGGTGGCCGGCGTAGGCGGGCAGCAGCTTCGGCAGGTCGAAGACGGAGGCGTGCCTGCGGTGCACGGCGCCGAAGCCGTCGCCCACGTACACGTCGGCGAGTGCGGCGAGGCGGGCGGCGAACTCGGCGCGCTCGGCGTCGTCCTTGGACGTCTCGCCCGCGTCGAAGCGGAGGTTCTCCAGGACGGCGACCCCGCCGGCTCCGAGACCGCCCACGGTGTCGTGGGCCTCGGTGCCGATGGTGTCGCCGGCGAACGCGACGGGTGCGCCGAGCAGTTCGGCGAGGCGCACGGCGGCGGGGCGCAGCGAGAAGGCCGGGTCCGGCGCGCCCTTGGGGCGGCCGAGGTGGGAGGCCACGACGACCCGGGCACCCGCCTCGGCGAGGGCCCTGACCGTGGGCAGGACCGCGCGGATGCGGCCGTCGTCGGTGATGGTGGTGCCGTCCAGCGGCACGTTGAGGTCGGCGCGGACGAAGACCCGCTTGCCTTCGACTCCCCGCTCGAGAAGTGTGTGGATCGTCTGCATCGGTTGGTGCTCCTTGGAGAACTCGTGGCCGGGGCAAGCCACGGGGCCCGTACAGCGCGGTTTCGCGCTGCCCGGGCCCCGTGCTCACATCGAGGTGCCCGCCTGCTGTCTATCAGAGCCGCTCGCCGATGAAGACAGTCAGGTCCACGAGACGGTGCGCGTAGCCCCATTCGTTGTCGTACCAGCCGACGACCTTGGCCTGCCTGCCCTGCACCAGCGTCAGCGACGAGTCGAAGGTGCAGGAGGCCGGCCAGTTGACGATGTCGGAGGAGACGATCGGGTCCTCGGTGTACTCCAGGATGCCCTTCATCTGGCCCTCGGCGGCCTTCTGGAAGGCGGTGTTGATCTCTTCCCTGGTGGCCTCGTGCTCGAGCTCCAGGACGAGGTCGGTGACCGAGCCGGTCGGCACCGGGACCCGCATGGCGATGCCGTCCAGCTTGCCCTTGAGCTGCGGGAGGACGAGCGCGGTGGCCCTGGCGGCCCCGGTGGACGTGGGGATGATGTTCTGCGCGGCGGCGCGGGCGCGGCGGAGGTCCCGGTGCGGGAAGTCCAGGATGCGCTGGTCGTTGGTGTACGCGTGGACGGTGGTCATCATGCCCTTGACGATGCCGAAGTTCTCGTCGAGGACCTTGGCCATCGGGGCCACGCAGTTGGTGGTGCAGGAGGCGTTGGAGACGACGTGGTGGCTGGCCGCGTCGTACTTGTCCTGGTTGACGCCCATGACGATGGTGATGTCCTCGCCCTTGGCCGGAGCCGAGATGAGGACCTTCCTGGCGCCGCCGGCGATGTGCTTCTCGGCGTCGGCCTTCTTGGTGAAGATGCCGGTCGACTCGATGACGACGTCGACGCCCAGCCCGCCCCAGGGGATGTCGGCCGGGTCGCGCTCGGAGAGCACCTTGACGGTGTGGCCGTCGACGGTGATCGTGTCGGCGGTGTGGGTCACCTCGGCCTTGAGGCGCCCGAGGACGGTGTCGTACTTCAGCAGGTGGGCGGTGGTCGCGGTGTCACCCAGGTCGTTGACAGCCACGATCTCGATGTCCGCGCCCTGCTCCAGCAGCGCGCGGAAGTAGTTGCGACCGATGCGGCCGAAGCCGTTGATTCCTACGCGGATCGTCACGAACCGATCTCCTCGTTGGGGTACGCCGGGGTCGACGCCCGGCGATCTCTGTGTGGGATGTCCCCGACCGCCTTCGACACTACCCCTCCCGGGCCTCCGCGGCGGCATTCAGCGCACCGGAACGACCCGAACCTTGCAAGATACAGTCGGGTGATGTGTTTGTCATCCCCCTGCTCGGTGTGCGCAACGGCAAACCCCGCCGGGCCCACGGGAGGGGCGGTGCGGCGGGGCTCGCGGGGCGGTGGGCTCAGCCGACGAGGCCGTCGGCCATCTCCTCCGTCAGGTTCGACTCCGTGCCCGGGATGCCCAGGTCCTGGGCGCGCTTGTCGGCCATCGCCAGGAGGCGGCGGATCCGGCCCGCGACGGCGTCCTTGGTCAGCGGCGGGTCGGCGAGGGCGCCCAGCTCCTCCAGCGAGGCCTGCTTGTGCTCCATGCGCAGCCGCCCGGCCGCCGCGAGGTGCTCCGGCACGTCCTCGCCGAGGATCTCCAGGGCGCGCTGCACGCGGGCGCCGGCGGCGACGGCGGCGCGGGCCGAGCGGCGCAGGTTGGCGTCGTCGAAGTTGGCGAGCCGGTTGGCCGTGGCGCGGACCTCGCGGCGCATCCGCCGCTCCTCCCAGGCCAGTACGGACTCGTGGGCGCCGAGCCGGGTCAGCAGTGCGCCGATCGCGTCGCCGTCGCGGACGACGACGCGGTCCACGCCCCGCACCTCGCGGGCCTTGGCCGCGATGGAGAGCCGGCGGGCGGCGCCGACCAGGGCGAGTGCGGCCTCCGGGCCGGGGCAGGTGACCTCCAGGGAGGAGGAGCGGCCGGGCTCGGTCAGCGACCCGTGCGCCAGGAAGGCGCCGCGCCAGGCGGCCTCGGCGTCGCAGGTGGCCCCGGAGACGACCTGCGGGGGCAGGCCCCGGACCGGCCGGCCGCGGCCGTCGACCAGGCCCGTCTGGCGGGCCAGCTGGTCGCCGCCCGCCACCACGCGCACCACGAAGCGGGAACCGCGCCGCAGCCCGCCCGGGGCCATGACGATCAGCTCCGAGCCGTGCCCGAAGATCTCCGCGATGTCCCGTTTCAGGCGGCGTGCCGCCATCGCCGTGTCCAGCTCCGCCTCGATCACGATCCGGCCGCTCACCAGGTGCAGGCCGCCGGCGAACCGCAGGACCGACGAGACCTCGGCCTTTCTGCAGCAGGTGCGGGTGACGGGGAGCCGGGAGATCTCGTCCTTCACCGCTGCCGTCATCGCCATGGGCCGATCCTTCCATGCATCCGAAAAATACGGTCGTACGCGGCGGCCAGCAGCTCCGGGTCGTGCTTGGGCAGGCCGTCCTTCCTGGCCACCGGGGCCAGCTCGACCGCCGCGCCGAGGCGCTTCGCGGCGTCCGCCAGCGAGTCGCGGTCGGGTACGGCGGCCTCGTCGGCCAGCACCACGTCCAGGGCGAGTTTAGGTGCGTGTCGGGCCAAAACCTCCAAATGACGCTGCGGGGAGAACCCGGCGGTTTCACCGGGCTGCGGCGCGAGGTTCAGCGACAGGACCCTGCGGGCCCTGGTCCCGACGAGCGCGTCCAGCAGTTCGGGCACCAGGAGGTGCGGGATCACCGAGGAGAACCACGAGCCCGGGCCGAGGACCACCCAGTCGGCGTCGAGGACCGCGGCGACGGCCTCCGGGACGGCCGGCGGGTCGTGCGGCACCAGGTGCACCGACTGGACCTCGCCGGGCGTGAGCGCCACGGTCGCCTGGCCGCGCACGGTGTCCACGTCCTCCGGCCGGGCCGGGTCGTGGCCCCTGACGAGCGCCTGGAGCTCCAGCGGCACGGCGGACATGGGCAGCACCCTGCCCTGCGCCCCGAGCAGTCTGCCGACCAGGTCGAGCGCCTGCACGTGGTCGCCGAGCTGCTCCCACAGGGCGACGATCAGCAGGTTGCCGACGGCGTGCTCGTGCAGGTCGCCCTTGGACTGGAAGCGGTGCTGGATGACCCGCGCCCAGGTCTGGCCCCAGTCGTCGTCGCCGCACAGGGCGGCGAGGGCCTTGCGCAGGTCCCCGGGGGGCAGGACGCCCAGCTCCTCGCGGAGCCGGCCGCTGGACCCGCCGTCGTCGGCGACGGTGACCACCGCGGTCAGGTCGCCGGTGATCCGGCGCAGGGCGGCGAGGGACGCGGACAGCCCCATGCCGCCGCCGAGCGCCACGACCTTCGGCTGCGCGCCGCGTCCGCGCAGCGCGCGCGCGGACGGGGTGCCGACGCGCCGCCGGTGCGGGCGCCTCACTCGCGCCCCATGTCCCGGTGCACGACGACGGTCTCGACCCCTTCCGAGGCGAGCCGGGCGGCGAGCTTCTCGGACACGGCGACGGAGCGGTGCTTGCCGCCCGTGCAGCCGACGGCGACGGTGACGTACCGCTTGCCCTCGCGGCGGTAGCCGGTGGCGATCAGCTGGAGCAGTTCCGCGTACCGGTCGAGGAACTCCTTGGCGCCCGGCTGGTCGAAGACGTAGGCGGACACCTCCTCGTTGAGCCCGGTGAAGGGGCGCAGCTCGGGCACCCAGTGCGGGTTGGGCAGGAAGCGGCAGTCGACGACGAGGTCGGCGTCGACGGGCAGGCCGTACTTGTAGCCGAACGACATGACGGTGGCCCGCAGCTCGGGCTCCTCCTCGCCGGCGAACCGGGCGTTCATCTTGGCGCGCAGCTCGTGCACGTTGAGGTTGGAGGTGTCGATCACCAGGTCGGCGTCGCCGCGCAGCTCGCGCAGCAGGTCGCGTTCGGCGGCGATGCCGTCGACGATGCGGCCGTCGCCCTGGAGCGGGTGGGGGCGGCGCACGGACTCGAAACGCCGCACGAGCGCCTCGTCGGAGGACTCCAGGAAGACGATGCGGCGCGTGACCTGCTTGGCGTCGAGGTCGGCGAGGGACTCGCGGAGGTTGTCGAAGAACCGGCGTCCGCGGACGTCGACGACGACGGCGATCCGGGCGACGTTGCCCTGGGAGCGGGCGCCGAGCTCGACCATGGTGGGGATCAGGGCGGGCGGCAGGTTGTCCACGACGAACCAGCCGAGGTCCTCCAGGCACTTCGCGGCGGTGCTGCGCCCGGCGCCGGACATCCCGGAGATGACCACCAGCTCGGGGATGGCCGCCTCGGCGGCCTCGCCGGCCTCGATCGTCGTGCCCGTACTCACGTCTGCTGCTCCGTCTTCCCGGTCGTCGTGCGCGGTGTGGTCATTCATGTCCGGTCGCCCGTCCATACGGTTCCCCCGTCGTCGTCCTCGATGATCTCCCCCGTCGCCGTGTTCACGGCCGGGGCGGCCGGAGCCGCCCGGGCGAGGGCTGCGGCGACGGCTTCGGCGGTCTTGCGGCCGAAGCCGGGGACCTCGCAGATCTGGTCGATTGTCGCCTGCCGGAGCCGTTTCACCGAACCGAAATGCTTGATCAGCACCTGTTTGCGCGTCTCCCCCAGACCCGGCACGTCGTCCAGGGGGCTGGTGCGCAGCCGTTTGCCGCGCTTGGCGCGCTGGTAGCGGATGGCGAAGTCGTGGGCCGTGTCGCGGATCCGCTGGAGGAGGTACAGGCCCTCGCTGGTGCGGGGCAGGACGACCGGGTCGTCCTCGTCGGGGAGCCAGACCTCCTCGAGCCGCTTGGCCAGGCCGCACACGGCGACGTCGTCGATGCCCAGCTCGTCGAGGGCCCGGCGGGCGGCGGCGACCTGCGGTCTGCCGCCGTCGACGACGACGAGCTGGGGCGGGTAGGCGAACCTCCTCGGCCGGCCGTTCTCCTCGGCGGGGGCCTCCCCGTCCCCGGCGGGCCACTCCCCCGTCCGCTCCTTCTCCGCGAGGTAGCGCCGGAAGCGGCGGCTGACCACCTCGTGCATGGAGCGGACGTCGTCCTGGCCCTGACCGTGCCAGACCTGCGTGTCCCCGACGCGGCCCTTGATCTGGAAGCGGCGGTACTCGCTCTTGCGGGGCAGCCCGTCCTCGAAGACGACCATGGACGCGACGACGTCCTCGCCCTGGAGGTGGGAGACGTCGAAGCACTCGATGCGCAGCGGGGCCGCGTCCAGGCCGAGGGCCTGGGCGATCTCCTCCAGGGCGCGGGAGCGGGTGGTGAGGTCTCCGGCGCGCCTGGTCCTGTGGAGGACGAGGGCCTGCTGGGCGTTGCGCCCGACGGTCTCCATCAGGTCCTTCTTGTCGCCGCGCCGCGGCACGCGCAGGGACACCTGGGAGCCGCGGCGGCCGCTCAGCCACTGCGTGACCGCGTCGGAGTCCTCGGGCAGGGCCGGGACCAGGACCTCCTTCGGCACCGCCTCGCCGTTCTCCTCGCCGTACAGCTGCTGGAGGGCGTGCTCCACGAGGCCGGCCGTGTCGACGGCCTCGACCTTGTCGGTGATCCAGCCGCGCTGGCCGCGGACCCGGCCGCCGCGGACGTGGAAGATCTGGACGGCGGCCTCCAGCTCGTCCTCCGCGACGGCGACGAGGTCGGCGTCGGTGGCGTCGGCGAGGACGACGGCGTTCTTCTCCATGGCCCGGCGCAGGGCCTGCACGTCGTCGCGGAGGCGGGCGGCCCGTTCGTACTCCATCTCCTCGGCCGCCGCCGCCATCTCCTGCTCCAGGCGGCGGATGTACGTGCCGGTCCGGCCGGCCATGAAGTCGCAGAACTCCTCGGCCAGCTCGCGGTGCTCCTCGGGAGCGATCCGGCCGACGCAGGGCGCCGAGCACTTGCCGATGTAGCCGAGGAGGCAGGGGCGGCCCGTGCGGGCGGCGTTCCGGAACACCCCGGAGGTGCACGTGCGGACGGGGAAGACGCGCAGGAGCAGGTCGACGGTCTCGCGGATGGCCCACGCGTGGGCGTACGGCCCGAAGTAGCGCACGCCCTTCTGCTTGCGGCCGCGTGTGACCTGGACGCGGGGGAACTCCTCGCCGAGGGTGACGGCGAGGTAGGGGTAGCTCTTGTCGTCGCGGTACTTGACGTTGAAGCGGGGGTCGAACTCCTTGATCCAGGAGTACTCCAGCTGGAGCGCCTCCACCTCCGTGGAGACCACCGTCCACTCCACGGACGCGGCCGTGGTCACCATGGTCCGCGTGCGCGGGTGCAGGCCCGCGAGGTCCTGGAAGTAGCTGGCGAGGCGCTGGCGCAGGGACTTGGCCTTGCCGACGTAGATCACACGACCGTGCTCGTCGCGGAACTTGTAGACCCCCGGCGAGTCGGGGACCTGCCCCGGCTTGGGGCGGTAGCTGGAGGGGTCGGCCATACCTCACACCCTACTGGCGCGCGCCGACGGCCCGGCGGGGTGCGGGAACGGCCCGGTCCGGCGGCCGGCCGGGCGGGACGGCGGCCCGCGGCACCACACCGGCCGGGGCGGGGTCCGCTCCGTGTCCTGCCGCGGCGGCGCAGCGCGTTCCCCCGAGGGGCCGCGGAAGGGAGGAGCCCGTCCGGAGGCCCGCCCGGGAGATCGAGCGTTGTCACGGGCAGGTCAACACGATTCAATGCGGGGTGAGCGTCGCGGTGTGAGCGGCGGCCACCGGGGTGTGAACGCCCCGGTACGCCTGACCTGCCCTCCCGTCCACACCGGAACGCCGTCTCATCCCCCCGTATGTGAACGTTCACCGAGGAGACCTCGTGGAGTACACCGAGGCCGCTGGCGACCTGGCGCAGCTCCTGCGCACCGGTCCGTTCCACTTGGCGCTCCGCGCGGCGCTCGCGGCGCGGGGACTGCCGCTGCAGCGGGTCCGGCACCACCTGGCGCACCGGGGGATCAAGGTCGGGGTGACGAGCCTGTGCTACTGGCAGCAGGGGGCGCGGCGGCCCCGGCGGCCCGAGTCGCTGAAGGCGGTACGGGCGCTGGAGGAGCTGCTGGGCTTGCCCGGGGAGTCGCTGATCCGGCTGCTCGACGACGTTCCGGGCGGCGGGACCGGCGGTGGGCGGGGCGGGGTGAAGCGGCCGACGGCCCGCGCGTACCGGTCGCTGATGGAGACCGCGGGGGCGGTGGAGCGGCTCATCGAGGGCCTGGGTCTGCCGCAGGACGGCGGGCTGCACACGGTGGGGCACCACGAGCGGGTGTGGATCGGCGCGCAGCGGGAGCTGGTGGGCCGGGACTCGTCGCACGTGGTGCGGGCGCACCGCGACGGCGTCGACCGCTACGTGGCGATCCACCGCGGGGACCCCGGGTGCGTGCCGGAGCGGGTGGTGGTGCGGGCGGGCGACAACTGCCGCACCGGACGCGTGCGGTGGCACCGGGAGACCGGGGTGGTGGTCGCGGAGCTGCTCTTCGACACGCGGCTGCGGGCGGGCGACACCTATGTGTTCGGGTACGGCTTCGAGGACGGTACGGGCGGGGAGAGCCTCGAGTACGTGCGCGGGTTCAACTTCGCGGGCGGGCAGTACGTGCTTCAGGTGGGCTTCCACGAGAAGGCGCTGCCGGTGCGGTGCCGGCGGTTCACGCAAACGTCGGCGTCGGCGCCGCGCGGGACGCGGGGGGACCTGACCCTGAGCGGCCGGCACCGCACGGTGCACTTCGTGGAGCAGGGGGTGCGCCCGGGGCGGCTGGGGATCGGCTGGGACTGGGAGTAGACCGGCGAAGGGGCGGTCAGGCCTGGGGGCCGGCGATGAGCCTGCCGTCCCTGACGGTGACGGGCACCTCGGGCAGCGGGACGGTCGCGGGGCCCTTGAGCGCCTTGCCGGTGGTGACGTCGAAGCGGCTGCCGTGGCACGGGCAGTTGCCCTCGTTCTCCTCGATCCGGTCGAGGGCGCAGCCCGCGTGGGTGCACTGGGCGCTGAACGCCCGGTACTCGCCGCGGGCGGGGCGGTGCACGAGCAGGCGCTGCTCGCGGTAGAGCCGGGTGCCGCCCACGGGCACCTCGGCGGCCGCGCCCAGGTCGACGGGGGCGGTCGGGGTGGGCGTCCGGGCGTGGCCCAGCTTGGACTCGGTGGAGCAGGCGGCGGCGCCGAGCCCGGCGGTGCCGGCGAGGGCAGCTCCCTTCAGCACGGTGCGGCGGGTGGCGGGCTGGCCGGACATGGGCGCTCCAGGACGTACGGGGGTGGGGACACGTCGGTACGACGGGTACGGACCCGACGATACCGACGCGGTCCGCCGCCCCCGGTCCCGGGTTCCGCCCCGGGGACGCGGCCCGACGGACCGGTGCGGCGGTGCGGGCGCACCGCCGCAGGCCGGGCCCGCCCGGGGCGGGAGCCCGGCCGGGCGGGCGGGACCGGTTCTCAGCGGGCGAGCCGGGGCGTCCTGCGCGCGGGACGCCCGGCCTTCGTCTTCACGGATGCGGCGTCACTGATCCGGCTCGGGTCCAGGATGTCGCGGAGGAACTTGCCGGTGTGGCTCGCGGGCACGCCCGCGACCGCCTCCGGCGTGCCCTCCGCGACGACCAGGCCGCCACCGCCGCCGCCCTCGGGGCCCATGTCGACCAGCCAGTCCGCCGTCTTGATCACATCGAGGTTGTGCTCGATGACGATCACCGTGTTGCCCTTGTCGACCAGGTCCGACAACACCTTGATCAGCTTCGCGATGTCCTCGAAGTGCAGACCGGTCGTCGGCTCGTCCAGGACGTAGACCGTACGGCCCGTGGAGCGCTTCTGGAGCTCGCTGGCGAGCTTGACGCGCTGCGCCTCGCCGCCCGACAGGGTCGGCGCGGACTGGCCGAGCCGCACGTACCCCAGGCCGACCTCGTCGAGGGTCCTGAGGTGGCGGGAGATCGTGGGAACGGCCTCGAAGAAGGCCAGGGCCTCCTCGATGGGCATGTCCAGCACCTCGGCGATGGACTTGCCCTTGTAGTGGACCTCCAGGGTCTCCCGGTTGTAACGCGCGCCGTGGCAGACCTCGCACGGCACGTACACGTCCGGGAGGAAGTTCATCTCGATCTTGATCGTGCCGTCGCCGGAGCAGTTCTCGCAGCGCCCGCCCTTGACGTTGAAGGAGAACCGGCCCGGGAGGTAGCCGCGGACCTTGGCCTCCGCCGTCTCGGCGAACAGCCTGCGGATGTGGTCGAAGACGCCGGTGTACGTGGCCGGGTTGGACCGCGGGGTGCGGCCGATCGGCGACTGGTCGACGTGGACGACCTTGTCGACGAGGTCGTCGCCGTCCACGCGCGTGTGCCGTCCGGGCACGGACCTGGCACCGTTCAGCTCGCGCGCGAGGTGGGTGTAGAGGATGTCGTTGACCAGCGTCGACTTGCCGGAACCGGAGACTCCGGTGACCGCCGTGAGCACGCCCAGCGGGAACGAGACGTCGATGTCGCGGAGGTTGTTCTCCCGGGCGCCGTGCACGGTCAACCGCCGGGCGGCGTCGACGGGGCGGCGGACGTCCGGGACGGGGATCGCCTTCCTGCCGGACAGGTACTGCCCGGTCGTCGACTCCTCGTTGTCGAGGAGCTGCTTCAGCGGCCCGGAGTGGACGACCCTCCCGCCGTGCTCGCCGGCGCCGGGGCCGATGTCGACGATCCAGTCGGCGACCTTGATGGTGTCCTCGTCGTGCTCGACGACGATGAGCGTGTTGCCCATGTCCCGGAGCCGGACGAGGGTCTCGATCAGGCGGTGGTTGTCGCGCTGGTGGAGGCCGATGGACGGCTCGTCGAGCACGTACAACACGCCCACCAGGCCGGAGCCGATCTGGGTGGCGAGCCGGATGCGCTGGGCCTCGCCGCCGGAGAGCGTGCCGGCCGCGCGGTTGAGCGAGAGGTAGTCGAGGCCGACGTCGACCAGGAACCTCAGCCGCTCGTTGACCTCCTTCAGCACCCGCTCGGCGATCTTCTTGTCGCGGTCGTTCAGCGTGAGGCGGCCGAGGAAGTCGGCGCACTCGCTGATGGACATGGCGGAGACGTCCGCGATGGACCTGTCCATGATCGTCACGGCGAGGACGATCGGCTTCAGGCGGGTGCCCTCGCAGGTGGGGCAGGGCACCTCGCGCATGTAGCCCTCGAAGCGCTCGCGGCTGGAGTCGCTCTCGGCCTCGCTGTGGCGGCGCTTGACGAAGGGGACGACGCCCTCGAAGGCGGTGGTGTAGGCGCGCTCCCTGCCGTACCGGTTGCGGTACCGCACCTCGACCTGGGTCTTGTGCCCGTACAGCAGGGCCTTCCTGGCCCGCTGGGGCAGTCCGGCCCACGGGATGTCGGTGCGGAAGCCGAGCGCCTGGGCGAGCCCGTCGACCAGCCGGCCGAAGTACTCCCTGGTGTGGCCGTGCGACCAGGGGTGGATGGCCCCCTCGTCGAGGGAGCGGTCCTCGTCGGGGACGACGAGCTCCGGGTCGACCTCCATGCGCGTACCGATGCCGGTGCACTCGGGGCAGGCGCCGAAGGGCGAGTTGAAGGAGAAGGAGCGGGGCTCCAGCTCCTCGAAGGAGAGGTCGTCGTAGGGGCAGTAGAGGTGCTCCGAGTACATCCGCTCGCGCTCGGGGTCGTCCTCGGGCAGGTCGACGAAGTCGAGCACCACCATGCCGCCGGAGAGGCCGAGCGCGGTCTCCACGGAGTCGGTGAGCCGCCGCTTGGCGCTCTCCTTGACCGTGAGGCGGTCCACGACCACCTCGATCGTGTGCTTCTCCTGCTTCTTCAGCTTGGGCGGGTCGGTCAGCGGGACCGTCCGCCCGTCGACGCGGGCGCGGCTGAAGCCCTTGGTCTGGAGGTCGGCGAAGAGGTCGACGAACTCGCCCTTGCGCTCGCGCACCAGCGGTGACAGGACCTGGAAGCGGCTGCCCTCGGGCAGCTCCAGCACCCTGTCGACGATCGCCTGCGGCGACTGGCGGGAGATCGGCCGGCGGCACTCGGGGCAGTGCGGCCTGCCGATGCGCGCGAAGAGGAGCCGGAGGTAGTCGTAGACCTCCGTGATCGTCCCGACCGTGGAGCGCGGGTTGCGCGAGGTGGACTTCTGGTCGATGGAGACCGCCGGGGAGAGCCCCTCGATGAAGTCCACGTCCGGCTTGTCCATCTGGCCGAGGAACTGCCGGGCGTACGACGAGAGCGACTCGACGTAGCGGCGCTGCCCCTCGGCGAAGATCGTGTCGAACGCGAGGGAGGACTTGCCCGACCCCGAGAGCCCGGTGAAGACGATGAGGGAGTCGCGTGGCAGGTCGAGCGAGACGTTCTTCAGGTTGTGCTCGCGCGCGCCACGGACGATGAGACGGTCGGCCACGCCGGGTCCGCACCTTTCTTGAGAGAAGCGGGGGGCACAGCCCCCGTCTCCGACCGCCCCAGCCTAGGGGGGCCGCCAGATGGATGACTGCCTGACTTCCAAGAATGCCTCCGTCGAGCCTATAGCACGCGCATTCGATTCCGGTCCACGCTCCACCGCCTTCACCGGAACGAGTGACGGCGCTACTGTCGGCACCATGATCGATCACATCCACGACCTGGCCTCCGTGCGCGAGGCGACCGACCGGCTGCTCTCGGCGGCCTCCGCGCTCGACGGCACCGCCGTCGCCGAGCCCTCCCGGCTTCCCGGCTGGACCCGCGGGCACGTCCTGGCCCACCTCGCCCGCAACGCGGACGCCCTGGTGAACGTCCTGCGTGGGCTGCCCATGTACGCCAGCGCCGAGGCGCGGGAGTCGGACATCGAGCGCGACGCCGCGCGCCCGCTCGCCGCCCACCTCGACGACCTGCGGGCGAGCGCCGAGCGATTCCGGGCCGAGGGCGACGCACCGGCCGACTGGGGCCGCACCGTGGAGCTCCGCAACGGGGTGACCGACCGGGCCGCCCGCGTCCCCTTCCGCCGCCTCGTCGAGGTGGAGCTCCACCACGTCGACCTGGGCGTCGGCTACGAGCTGGAGGACCTGCCGAAGGAGTTCACCGCACGCGAGATCGCCTTCCTGGCGGAGCGGTTCGCCGGCCACCGGGACGTCCCCGCGACCACGGTCGCCGCCGAGGACGGCCGCACGTGGACGACGGGCGGCGGCGCGGCCGGCGGACCGGTGACCGTGCGGGGCTCCGCGGCCGACCTGCTCGGCTGGCTCGCGGGCCGCCGCGACGGTTCCGCGCTGGGCGTCTCCGGCGGGCCCCTCCCCGCGCTGCCCCCGCTATAGGCTGGGTCCATGACGTACAGCGGAGCGGTGAAGGTCGGCGGACCCGCGGACGTACACGAGCTGACGGACCTGATCATCTCGAAGGTCGCCGTCGGGCCGATGGACAACAACGCGTACCTGCTGCGCTGCCGGGCCACCGGCGAGCAACTGCTGATCGACGCGGCGAACGAGCCGCGGACCCTCCTCCGGCTGATCGGTGACGACGGCGTCACGGCCGTCGTCACCACCCACCGCCACCACGACCACTGGTACGCGCTGCACGAGGTGGTGGCGGCCACCGGCGCCCGCACCCACGCGGGACGGTACGACGCCGAGGGGATCGACGTGCCGACGGACGTCCTCGTCGAGGACGGCGACACGGTCCGGGTGGGCCGGGTGGAGCTGACGGCGCGCCGCATGACCGGGCACACGCCCGGCTCGATCGTGCTGCTCTACGACGACCCGCACGGCCATCCGCACGTCTTCACCGGCGACTGCCTGTTCCCCGGGGGCGTCGGGAACACCCACAGGGACCCGGAGGCGTTCGCGAGCCTCCTCCACGACGTACAGACCAAGCTGTTCGACGCCCTGCCGGACGAGACCTGGGTCTACCCGGGCCACGGTCGGGACACGACGCTGGGCGACGAGCGCCCGCAGCTCCCGCAGTGGCGCGCACGGGGCTGGTGACGCACCCGGTACCGGCTCCCGGGCGTCCGCGCCCCGTGTGACCGCGGCGCGCTCCCCGGTCCTCGTCCGCCTTCCCCGGACCGCCCCCGCGGCCGCCTTCCCGGCGGTCGCGGGGGCGGTGTGGGTGTCCGCCGGACCGGGGCGGCGGTACGCAGGGGCGGCCGCCGCCCGCGGGGTCTCCACCGCGGGACGCCGCCCGCACCCTGGGAGGGGCGCTCCCCGCCCACCCCGGTGACCCGGGCGGGCGGCCGGTGGACCGCGTCGCACCCCGCTCCGGAGGCCTCCGGTGACGGGAGGAGCGGGCGGGGCCTCCGTCCGTGGACGCGCGTCCACGGGCGCGCGCCGGCCCGCGCCGTCGAGCGGCCCGGCCGGCGCCCCGCCCGCGCCCGGCGGCGTCAGACCTTCCCGGACCCGGCCTCCGCCCCGTCGGCGGCCCGCCGGCGGGAGGCGACGAGGCTGGTGACCGTGGTGACGGCGAGGACGCCGCAGATGACGGCCAGCGAGAACGGGATGGAGATCTCGGGGACGTGCACCCCGGACTCGTGCAGGGCGTGCAGCACGAGCTTCACCCCGATGAAGCCCAGGATGACGGAGAGGCCGTAGCTGAGGTGGACCAGCTTCTTCAGCAGGCCGCCGATGAGGAAGTACAGCTGCCGCAGACCCATCAGGGCGAAGGCGTTCGCGGTGAAGACGATGTACGGGTCCTGGGTCAGGCCGAAGATCGCGGGGATCGAGTCCAGGGCGAACAGCACGTCCGTGGTGCCGATGGCGAGCATGACCACCATCAGGGGGGTCAGCACCCGCTTGCCGGCGACCCGGACGAACAGCTTGGTGCCGTGGTAGCGGTCGGCGACGCCGAAGCGCCGCTCGACCGACTTCAGGAGGCGGTTCTCCTCGTACTCCTCCTCGGGCTCGTCGGAGGAGGCTTCCTTGATCAGCTTCCAGGCGGTGTAGATCAGGAAGGCGCCGAAGACGTAGAAGACCCACGAGAAGCCGGCGATGATCGCGGCACCGGCGGCGATGAACACCGCCCGCAGGACGAGCGCGATGAGCACGCCGACGAGCAGCACCCGCTGCTGGAGGTGGGACGGCACCGAGAACTTCGCCATGATGAGGACGAAGACGAAAAGGTTGTCGACGCTCAGCGACTTCTCGGTGATGAAGCCCGCGAAGAACTCCCCGGAGGCCTGCCTGTCGCCGAAGAGGAACAGGCCCAGGCCGAACAGCACGGCGAGGACGATCCAGACGGCCGTCCAGACCCCGGCCTCCTTGACCGACACGCCGTGGGGTCTGCGCCCGATGAGGAAGTCGACCGCGATCAGGGCGATGAGACCGAGGACGGTCACCGCCCACAAGGTCATCGAAACGTCCATGGTGCCTCCGGCGTCGTACGGCTATCGACCAGCGTCGTCGCTGCCGGAGGTCTCTTCCGCCCGGGCGCCGCCCGCGATCCGGACGGCGGGGCCGGCGCCCCGGGACCGGACCTCCGTCCGGCCGGTCCGTACTGACGGGCACGCCGCTGTGTGGGAGTACTCCCCTCCGCGTAAAGGAATCGTACGCCGACAACCAAGGAAAGGTAAAGTCCCGGCAGGGGAGGGGACGGAAGCGCTGGTCGGCGAGGGTTCTGCCCGACCCGGCCCGACCCGACCCGGCCCGGCCGGGGCCCGGCCGGGGCCCGGCCGCTCAGCGGCGCCGCACGCGGCGGGCCTCCGCGACGCTCGCGAGGACCCGGTGCAGCACCCGGCTCCCCTCCGGCACCGACGGCGGTTCGTACGTCCAGGCGTGGCCCACCCACGGATCCGCCAGATGGTCGTCGGGCACCGGGGTGACGCGCAGCAGCGAGCGCCACAGCGGGTCCAGCACCGGCCCGTACGCCCCGGCGTCCTCGCGGTCGGCGACCATCATCAGGTGGACGCCCACGGCGGGCCCCTCGTCGGCGAGGTACCGCAGCCGGGTGACGGCCCGGTCGTCGAAGCCGTGCGGGAAATCGTTGACGACGAGCAGCTGCCCCGCCGTGTCCAGGTCCGGCGGGAGCGCGTCCGCGCCGGCGCCGCCGCGCAGCGCCATCTGCACCAGGTCCACGCGCCGGGTGAGCCGCTCCAGGACCGACGCCACTCCCCCGGCCCCCGCCGCCGGAGGCTCGGCCAGCACTCCCGCGGCGGTGAGGGGGGCGAACGAGGCGGCGCCCGAACCGGCCGGATCGATCACCTGGACGGTGAAGTCACCCGGCGGGTGGGCGGCGAGGAGGCGCGCGGCGTGCGCGACGGCCGTGTCCAGGGCGAGGCGCCGCAGCCGCCCCCCGTCCACGAGCAGGGCGTGTTCGGAGCCGCCGCGACCGCTGTCCACCCACAGACCGCGCTCCAGCGGCAGCCTGACCAGCATCGGGATGCGCAGCTCGGGGCGCTCCGGGAGGTGGAGGTCGCCGAGGCGCAGCGCCGTCGGGGCCTCCTCGGGGACGCGGTAGGCGTGCCACACCGGATGGTCCCAGCGGGCGAAGGCGGGGGGGAGCGCGGGCTCGACGACCTCGGACTCGGCGGTCAGCTGGGCCAGGTCGCGGTCGAGGGCCTCCCGCGCCCGGTCGGTGAGCTCCCGGCACCTGGCGCGGGCCTCGGCGCGGGCCGTCTCGCCCGCGGCGCCGAGGCGGCTCCGCGGGTCGGACAGGACGCCGTCCAGCTCCTGCCGCATCCGGGACTCGGCGAAGTCGACGGCACCGCGGTAGGCGGCGGTGGCCCGGGCCAGGTCCTCGAACATGCCCCAGACCTGGTTGTAGAGGCGCTCCTCCATGGACCAGCCGGCGGCGTCGCCGGCGACCGGGGCCGCGGGAACGCCGGGTGGATCCGCCGAGGGCGGGGGCGCGGTGGCCCGCCGGGGGTGCGTGTAGTCCACGGGGCCGCCCGACGGCGCGGGCGGCAGGGCCGGGGGCTGGGCCGGGGGCTGGGCCCCGGAGGGCGCCGGCGGCGCGACCCGGGCGGCGCGGCCGGCCCGGTCGTCCTCCGCGACACGGGGCGGAGGCGGGGCGGCCGGGCGGCCGGCGCCGCTCGCCACGGCGTCCTGGACGGCCGCGGCGAGCCCGGCCGCGTCGGGCACCCCCTGGTCCCGGAAGAGCGCGGCGAGGCCGTCCGCGTACCCCTGGCCGACGGCGCGCACCTTCCAGGAGCCCTGCCGGCGGTACAGCTCCAGGGCGACGACGGCGGACTCGGTGTCCAGGCCCGTGAGGGCGTACGAGGCGACCTCGGCGCCGCCCGGCACGGCGACCGCGACGAAGGGCGCGGCGACGGCGCCGAAGCGGCCGGGTCCGCCCGGGCCCGCCGGCAGGGCCAGCAGGACGGCGACGCGGTGCACGCCGTCGGCCACGGCCCCCAGGTCCACGGCGAGGCGGTGGTCGGCGGCCGCCTCCCGGGGGCCTCGACGCCGGGCGGGGACGGCGCGCCGGGGCGGGCGACCCAACCGGCCCCGGCCACGGCCCCGGAGGCGTCGGAGAGCACGGCCCCCGCCACCACCGGTGTCCCGGACGACACCCGGATCTCGAGTCGGGCGTCGGGCAGCGGGTGGTTCTGGCCCCGGACCAGCTCGACCGTCATCGTGTCGTCCCCTCGGTGGTTGCGGCTGGGTGGCATGGGTCGCGGAACGCGCCGGCGGCGCACGTGTGGCAGCTCCCGGCGGCCGGGCCTCCGGGAGCTGCGATGCGTGTGCCGGGTGCGGCTACAGGTGCGGCAGGATCGCCGGCATCAGGTCCTGGAACGTCCGGCCGTTGGCGGACGCGCCGATGGCCGTCATGGTCCAGCCGCCGCCGACGCGGTGCACCTTCGCCATGATCTGCGCGGTGTACTGGCCGCCGCCGTCCAGGGTGTAGCGGGCGAGCTCCTGGCCGTTCGTCTCGTCGACGAGGCGGCAGAACGCGTTCTGCACCTCCTGGAACGTCTGACCGGTGAAGGAGTTGACCGTGAAGACGATCTGGTCGATGTGGACCGGGACCCGCTGGAGGTCCACGAGGACCGCCTCGTCGTCGCCGCCCTGGCCCGCACCGCCCACCAGGTTGTCGCCGGTGTGGCGGACGGAGCCGTCGTCGCTCACCAGGTGGCGGAAGAACACGACGTCGACGGGCTGCTTGCCGGCGAACAGCACCGCCGACGCGTCGAGGTCGATCTCCCGGGTGCGCGAGCCGAACAGACCGCGGCGCGGCGCCGCCTTCCAGCCGAGTCCCATCCGCACCGCGGACAGGGCCCCCCGTCGCTCTTCTGCAGGCTGATGGCCTGGCCCTTGGTCAAGTTGACCGACACGCGCTGTCCCCTCTCTTCGGCGTTCCCCGCGGCCGTCCCGTGGTGGGGGCGCGGTTGCGAGCACCCTATGCGGGGGTGCGGCACCGGGACGGCGGCAGGTCCCCCTTTGTGTCGGTGTTGCAACACAGCGGGCGCGGCGCCCGGCGCCCCGCCTGCGGAAGGACCCGCCCCGGCCGGCCCGGGGCGGGCCGTCAGGCGATGCCCGCCTCCTTCATCTGGCGCAGCTCCCTCTTCAGTTCGCTCACCTCGTCGCGCAGCCGGGCGGCGACCTCGAACTGGAGGTCCGCGGCGGCGGCCCGCATCCGCTCGGTCATCTCCTCGATGATCCCGGCCAGTTCGGCGGCGGGGCGGTCGCCGGTGACGGCGCCCGTGCGGGCCGCCTCGCCCCGGGGGCTCCCGGCGCCGTCCCGGGCGGCCTTCCCCAGCGACGGGACCGGGGCCTTGGCGCCCTTGCCGTCCTTCGCCTTGCGGTAGCCGGTGCCGAGCAGCTGCTCCGTGTCGACCTCCTCGCGCGCGATGGTGGCGACGATGTCGTTGATCTTCTTGCGGAGCGGTTGCGGGTCGATGCCGTGGGCCTCGTTGTAGGCGACCTGCTTCTCGCGGCGGCGGTTGGTCTCGTCGATGGCCTGCGCCATGGCCTGGGTGATCGTGTCGGCGTACATGTGAACCTGGCCCGAGACGTTGCGCGCGGCGCGGCCGATGGTCTGGATGAGGGACGTCCCGGAGCGCAGGAAGCCCTGCTTGTCGGCGTCGAGGATGGCCACGAGGGACACCTCGGGCAGGTCGAGGCCCTCCCGGAGGAGGTTGATGCCGACCAGGACGTCGTACTCGCCGGCGCGCAGCTCGCGCAGCAGCTCGATCCGGCGCAGCGTGTCCACGTCGCTGTGGAGGTAGCGGACCTGGATGCCCAGCTCCAGGAAGTAGTCGGTGAGGTCCTCGGCCATCTTCTTGGTGAGGGTGGTGACCAGGACGCGCTCGTCGCGCTCGGTGCGGAGGCGGATCTCGTGGACCAGGTCGTCGATCTGCCCCTCGGTGGGCTTGACGACGATCTCCGGGTCGACCAGGCCCGTGGGGCGGATGATCTGCTCGACGAACCCGTCGGAGCGGGACAGCTCGTAGGGTCCGGGCGTGGCCGACAGGTAGACGGCCTGGCCGATGCGCTCCTGGAACTCCTCCCACTTCAGCGGCCGGTTGTCCAGCGCGGACGGCAGCCGGAACCCGTGGTCGACGAGGGTCCGCTTGCGGGAGGCGTCGCCCTCGTACATGGCGCCGATCTGCGGCACGGTGACGTGGGACTCGTCGACGACCAGCAGGAAGTCCTCGGGGAAGTAGTCGAGGAGGGTGTTGGGCGGGGAGCCGGGCTCGCGCTGGTCGAAGTGCATGGAGTAGTTCTCGATGCCGGAGCAGGAGCCGATCTGGCGCATCATCTCGATGTCGTACGTGGTGCGCATGCGCAGCCGCTGGGCCTCCAGCAGCTTGCCCTGCCCCTCCAGCTCGGCGAGGCGCAGCTCCAGCTCGCGCTCGATGCCGCTGACGGCGCGCTCCAGGCGCTCGGGGCCCGCCACGTAGTGGCTGGCGGGGAAGACGTACAGCTGCCGGTCCTCGCTGATGACCTCGCCGGTGAGCGGGTGCAGCGTGGAGAGGGCCTCGATCTCGTCGCCGAACATCTCGATGCGGACGGCGAGTTCCTCGTACACGGGGAAGATCTCGATCGTGTCGCCGCGCACCCGGAACGTGCCGCGGGTGAACGCGAGGTCGTTGCGCGTGTACTGGATGTCGACGAAGCGGCGCAGCAGCCGGTCCCGGTCGACCTCGTCGCCGACCTCGAGGGAGACCATCCGGTCGACGTACTCCTGGGGCGTGCCCAGGCCGTAGATGCAGGAGACGGAGGCGACGACGACCACGTCCCGCCGGGTGAGCAGGGAGTTCGTCGCGGAGTGGCGCAGCCGCTCCACCTCCTCGTTGATCGAGGAGTCCTTCTCGATGTACGTGTCCGACTGCGGGACGTACGCCTCGGGCTGGTAGTAGTCGTAGTACGAGACGAAGTACTCGACGGCGTTGTTCGGCAGCAGCTCGCGGAACTCGTTCGCCAGCTGCGCGGCCAGCGTCTTGTTCGGCGCCATGACGAGCGTGGGCCGCTGGAGCCGCTCGATCATCCAGGCCGTGGTCGCCGACTTGCCGGTGCCGGTCGCACCGAGCAGGACGACGTCCTTCTCGCCCGCGCGGATGCGCCGTTCGAGGTCGGCGATGGCCGTGGGCTGGTCACCGCTGGGCTGGTAGGGGCTGACGACCTCGAAGGGCGCCACCGAGCGTTCGATCTGGGTTACGGGCCGCATGAGTCCACCGTACGACTCCGCGGTGACAGCCGGCCGTCCCTCGGCGGCCGGCCCCGGCCGTGCCCCAGGTCAGCGGCGGGCGTCGTGGTCGCGGTGGCGCGGGGCGGGGACGCCGCGGAGGCCGGCACGCGGGTCCGCGGGGCGCCGTCCGGGCCGCTCGCCGCCGGACAGGACCGGGCCGAACAGCACCGCGGCCCCCGCGAGGAGCAGGAACGCGGCCGGGCCGACGAGGAGCGGGGCGAGCGGCACCGCCGCCGTACCGCCGCGGACCCCCGCGGGCGCGCCCGGCGCGCCGTCCGCGGCACCGCCGGGGCCGGCCCCCTCCGCCGTCGCGGCCCCCTCCGCCGTCGCGACCCGGTCCGCCCGGTCCGCCCGGTCGGCGGGGGCGTGCGCCGCGGCGGTGCCGTCGTGGTGGACGCTGACGGCGGCCATACCCGTGTAGTGCATGCCGGTCACCGCGAGCCCCAGGACGAGACCGGCTCCGACGCTCGCCGCGAGCCCGCGGACGCCGACGGCGGCCCACAGCGCCGTGGTGGCCGCCGCCACGGCGATCACCGCGGAGAGGACGACGGTGGGGGTGTCGTACTCGACGCGGCCGGGGAAGCGCATGCCGGCCATGCCCAGGTAGTGCATGGTGGCGATGCCGAGGCCGGTGATGGTTCCACCGGTGGCCAGGGCCATCGCGGTCCGGCCGCGCAGCCCCACGACGGAGGTGCCGACGCCGGCCATGAGGATCGCGACGGCGAGGCCGGCGAAGACGACCGGACGGTCGTGGTCGACGGGCGCCCCCGCGACGCGGAAGTCCGTCATCGCGATGAAGTGCATGGCCCAGGTGCCGGAGCCGATGGACGCGGCGCCCAGGGCGAGCCAGCCGGGACGGGGGGCGCCGGGGGCGCGCAGGGACCTGGTCGTGCAGCGCAAGCCGAGCACTCCGCCCAGGCAGGCCACGAGGTAGGCCACCAGGGGGATGACCGGCCCGTGACCGAATCCGTCGACTGTGCCCCACATGTCCGTGCGCCCCTCACCCCTCGGTGTCCCGCCGCGAACCCGACCGTGGAGGGTAGTCCACCCGCGGCAGGCCCGTTCGGCCGGGCGGTGGCGTGGGGGAACGGCCGCGGTGGTGCGGGCGGCGGCGCGTACCGTGGCGGCATGGACGACAGGGCGCGGGGTGCGGAGCGCACCGTGGAGTGGGCGGTGGTCGGCGGCGGCGTCGGGCCGCTGCTGCTGGCGGCCACCGCGGACGGGCTGGCCGGGGTGGTCTTCCACGCGGAGCGGGAGGTGCGGCGTGAGGCGCCGGACCGGCTCGCGGCGCGGCTCGGGGCACAGCCGGTGGAGACGGCGACCGGACGCCTCGCCGGGCCGGTGCGGATGCTGGAGGACTACTTCGCGGGTCGCCTCCGGGAGTTCCGGCTTCCCCTGGACTGGTCGCTGACGAGCGGGTTCAACCGGCAGGTGCTGCGCGAGCTGGCGTCCGGGGTGCCGTACGGGACGCTCGTCGGGTACGGGGAGCTGGCCGCGCGGGTGGGGCAGCCCGGCGCCGCGCAGGCCGTGGGCGCGGCGATGGGCGCCAATCCGCTGCCGGTCGTCGTGCCGTGCCACCGCGTGGTGGAGGCGGGCGGGGGGGCTCGGCGGGTTCGGCGGCGGGCTGGAGACCAAGCGGCGGCTGCTGGTGCTGGAGGGGGTGCTCCCGGAGCCGCTGTTCTGACGGACGTTCCGGCGGGCGGCGCGGGACGGGCGCGGGTGCGCACGCGGCCGGGCGCGGGCGGACGCACGGGCGGGCCGGACGCGGGCGGTCACGGCAGGCCGGTCCAGGCCGGGTGGCGCGGGTCGTCGGCGCGCACGAGCACGTCGGCGGCGTCCGACGGGGCGACCTCCGCCTCGTACCGTTCGAAGGCCGGCAGCGTCCAGCGCTCGGGTGTGCGGCGGGCCAGTGCGGCGCGCGAGAGCCGCAGGTGCACGGTCAGGTCGAAGGGGAACCAGTGCCCGAGCAGGAACGGCCCGTGCAGCAGCAGGACCCCGCCGGGTGCGAGCTCCCGGTACGGGCTGCGCGTCGCGCGGTCCGTGGCCGGGTCCCACAGGTCGGGCAGGACGCGGCCGCTGCCGCCCGGCTCCAGCGGACCGCACACCTCCCGCCACAGCGCGCCGGTGTCGAACCAGCCGCCGTAGTACGCGTCCGGGTCCTCCCTGCCGTGCTCGAACCGCAGCGACGCCGGACGCAGGAACCCGGACGCGGCGACCCGGATCACGTCCCGCCCCCCGCAGTCGCAGCCCCTGCGCCACGCCGTCCGCCAGGTCGCCGGGCCGGGCGGCGGGGGCGCCGTCGACGGCGGCCTTCAGCCAGGGGCCCCCGTCGGCGGGGTGCCGACCGGCCAGGTGCTCGGCGAGCGCGTCGGCGAGCCGCTCCCAGGTGATCGGTTCCAGTCGCACGCCCCCATCCTCCTAAGAGGACCGGTGCCGCGGACGGCCGGTCCCGGCCCGTCCTCCCCGGAGCACGGCGGGCACCCCCGCCGTCCCTGCGCCCCGGCCCCCGCGCCCGCCGGCGATGGGGCGGCGCCGTGCCCGGGACGGTCGCCGCACCGGGAGGGGCCCCGCCGGGGTGCGGGAGCGGGGACGGGCGGAGGTGCCGCGGAAACCCGCTCGCGGCCGTCGGACCGCTCCGGCCAGGCACCCGCCGGGGCCGCTGCGGCGGACGGTGCCGGTGGCCGCCGCGTGGGCCGGCCCGGGCCGCGCCGGCCGGCCCGTCCGCCGTACGGTGGGGCGGCGCTCGTCCGGTCCGGCCGGGGACGGGCGCGGCGCGGGCCGTGGCCGTGCGGCACGAGGGGGCGCCATACCCGGTACGAGCGCCGGGGCCCCCTCCTCGAGGAGGCCCCGGCCCGAACCGGGACGGCGTGCCCGGTGGGCGCCGGGTCCCGTGCCCGCCGCGCCGCGGGGAGGCGGAGCCGCGCGGAGACGGGGCGCGGCGCCTGCTCCCGGGCCCCGGCCCACCGGGTGCCGGGAGCGCCGCCCCCGCGCGGCGGCGGACGCGTGGGCCGTGCGGCGGCCGGGTGCGCCCCGGGCGGGGCGCGCCCTGCCGCGGTGCGGGCGCCGGTACGGCACTGCGGCGCCCCGTGGAACGCACTGCCGACGGACGGGACACCGCACCGGCGCCGGGGCGTCCGGCTGGCGCCGGCCGCACCGGCGGCGGTGGCGGGCGCCCGTGGGACCGGTCCGGTCAGGCGCGCGCGGCCGACGAGCGGGAGCGGCGGTAGAGCAGCGCCCCGGCGAGGACCAGGCCGGCGGCGGGCAGCCCCATGCCGGCGAGGTCGCCGGCGCCGGTGACGGCGAGGGTCGGGGTCTGCGCCGGTGCGGGCGCCTCCTCGACGAGCATCGGCGCGGCCGGCTCGTCGCTCGCGGGCGGCGCGGGCGCGGCCGGCTTCGACGGCGTGACGTCCTGCGCGGGCGGCTTGCCGCCGCTCTCGCCGGAGTCGTCGAAGTCCGACTCGTCGAAGGCGACGATGCTGACCGCGTTGCCGGAGACCTTCACCGGGAGGTCGACGGGGAGTCGGATGCCGTCGTCGGAGACCGCGCCGGGCGAACCGATCACGCCGGCCAGGGCGGTGGTGCCGCCGCCGTGCCCGCCGTCGCGGTCGGACGCGCGGGAGGTGCCGGACTCCTCCCCGTGCGAGCCGCGCGCCTCGTCCCCGTCCTCACAGGTGCTGCCGGCCTCGGGGTTGAGCAGACCCTCGGCGTTCACGGTGTCGCCGCAGACGCTGACCGGGCTGTCCATCGGCAACTGCATCTCGTCGCCGGTGACCATCCCGACCGAGTCGAACGCCGCGGCGAACGCGTCGGCGTCGGCCCGCGCCGTACCTGCGGCCAGCGCGAGCGCGCCGCTCGTGGCCATCAGAGCGACCAGACCATTTCGGCGAATGTGCCTCATGGCTTCCTGCCTTCCGAAGATGTTCGCGGGCACTCGCCCGCACTCCGGTTAACGCGCTAGCCCCGGACGGGTTATGACGTATTCCGCAATCACCCCATCGAGGGACGTTTCAATCGTTCTCTCACATCATCCTGACTTCGGCCGTCCCGGCGGTCCGCGGCGCCCGGGCCGGGTGCCGCGGCGCCGTCCGCGTCGAAGCCCCTGGCCGTGCCGGGACCGGGCCACCCCGCCGTTCCTCGTCCCCGCCTGCGGCGCCGTGAGGCGCGGGGGCCACCGGAAGGGCGACCGGGGCGGCCCCCGGCCCCCGGGCCCCGTATGGCCGGGCGAGGAGCCGCCGGGCCGTCGCACCGGACGTGGGGCGTGCGCCCCTCGGCGAGCGCCCCTGTCCCGCGCCCCGTCCATCGGCCGTTCCACCGGCCGTCCGCCGGGTGGGCGCCGGGTGGGCGCCGCCTCCGGCACGCGGTCCGGCTCCGCGCGGTCTCCTCGAAAGGGGCGGGCCGGGACGGCGGTGCGGCGCCCGGGTGTCCGGCGGCCCGGTGGCCGCGGGGCGCCCCGGCCGGGTCGGGCCCGGGGCGCCCCGCGGCCACCGGGCGTCGCGGCCCGCTTCGGGCTCGCGGCCGCACCGGAGGCCACGGCCGGGGAGGAGCCCCGCCCCGGCCGTGGAGGAGCCGGGTCCGTCCCGGTCGGGGCGGGGCGCCGGTGCCGGGTAGCGGCGGGAGGTCGGCGGCGGGCGGGTGCCCGGCGGCTGCGGGCGCCGCCGTGGCGCCGTACGACGGCGGGCGTGCCGGCGCCCGGGGCCGGCCCACCGGGGGGACGGTGCCGTCGGGGTCTGGAAGGCGGCGCCACCCCTACGGGCGGGGCCGCGGCACCGGGTGGCACGACCGCCGCGGGGCGGCACCGCGCACGGGCCCGGCGCCTCCCGCGACCGGGTCCTCGCCGTCCGTCCCCGCGGCGGGGGCCGTCCGGCGGGCCCCCGCCGCGGGGTCGGACGGCGGTCCGCGGGTACCCGGCGGTGGAGGAGGACGATGACCATGCGCAGCGGAAACGAACCGGTCACCGCGCGCAGCCCGCTGCGGCTGCGGCTCGGGCTGGGGGTGTGGGGACTGCTGTGGGCCCTCGGCGGCACCGTCGCGTTCGCGCTGGTGGGACGGGCGGACTGGGCGATCGCCTGTGGGGCGCTGCTGCTGGTGGTGGCGGCCGACGTGGCGGTGGTCCTGCGCCGCATGCGGCAGGGCGCCCACTACCAGCCCGGTCCGGACGTCCCCCCGTACGAGTCCTGCCGTACGGGCCGACGGCGCGGCGGCCGGGACGCACCGTAGGGGCCGGGCCGCGGCGCCGCCGCGTCAGTCCGCGGCGTCGAAGCGCGCCGCCTCCACGTACTCGGGCTTCGGGTCGAGCGCGGCGGCCAGCCGGAAGTGCCGCCTGGCGTGCTGCGGGCGGCCGGCGCGCTGCAGGGTGCGGGCCAGCCCGAAGTGGGCGAACGCGTTGTCCGGCTCGCGCTCCAGGACCAGCTCGAACTCCAGCTCGGCCGGGCGGAGCTGGGCCGCGGCGAAGAAGGCTCGGGCGCGCAGGAGGCGGGCGGCGGTGTTCTCGGGGTGGGCCGCGATCACCGAGTCGAGCAGCTTGACGGCTCCGCGCGGATCCCGTGCGGCGAGCAGTCGCTCGGCCGCCCGGTAGTCGATGACGTGGGTCTCCGGGTTGCTGTCGGGCACGGTCGGATCCTTCCCCTTGCTGGGCTCCCTCAACATTCCCGACGCCCGCCCTATTCCGGCGCGGTGCGGGCCGCGCGGGCCTCCAGCTCCCCCCACACCGTCCGCACCCGGGGCTCCAGGGCTTCCAGGGGGCCGTCGTTGTCGATGACGTAGTCGGCGACGGCGCGCCGCTCCTCGGAGGTGGCCTGGGCAGCCATCCGGGCGCGGGCCTCGGACTCGGTCATGCCGCGGAGCCGTACGAGGCGCTCCAGGCGGGTCTCGGTGGAGGCGTCGACGACCACGACCACGTCGTAGAGGGGGGCGAGCCCGTTCTCGGTGAGCAGGGGCACGTCGTGGACGACGACGGCGTCGGGCTCGGCGGCGGCCTGGAGTTCGGCGGAGCGGGCGCGGACGAGGGGGTGGACGATGGCGTTGAGGGTGGCGAGGCGCTCGGCGTCGCCGAAGACGACGGACCCCAGTCCGGGCCGGTCCAGGGTCCCCTCCGGCGTCAGGACGCCGGGGCCGAACGCCTCCACCACGGCGGCGAGGCCGGGGGTGCCGGGCTCGACGACCTCGCGGGCGATCTTGTCGGCGTCGACGAGGACGGCGCCGTACGAGACGAGGAGGCGGGAGACCTCGCTTTTGCCGGCGCCGATTCCACCGGTGAGACCTACGGTCAGCATGGGCGGAAGCTTAGGCGCCTGGGCGGGGCGGACGGCGGCCGCCCCCGGCGACCGGCGCCCGGCCCCTACGGCGTGTCGCCCTCGCGCTCGGCGAGGAAGCGCTCGAACTCCCGGCCGAGTTCTTCGGCGGACGGCAGCTCCGCGGACTCCGCGACGAGGCTGTCGCGGGTCTCGGCGCCGGCCAGCGCGTCGTACTGGTGCTCCAGCCCCTTGACGAGGGCGGTCAGCTCCTCGTCGCCCTCGCCGATCTGGCGGTCGATCTCGGTGCGCGTGCGCTGGGCGGCGATGCGCAGGTCGTGCGCCACGGTCGGCAGGACCAGACCCGTCGCGGCCGTGATCGCCTCGACGGCGGTGAGCGCCGCGTCGGGGTAGGCCGAGCGGGCGAGGTAGTGCGGGACGTGCGCGGCGAGTCCGAGCACGTCGTGCCCGGACTCGATCAGCCGGTACTCGACGAGCGCGACGGCGCTGCCGGGGACCTGCGCCTCGTCGAAGGCACTGCGGTGCCCCGGTGCGAGGTCGATGCGGTTGCCGTGCGGGGTGAGGCCGACGGGGCGGGTGTGCGGGACGCCCATCGGGATGCCGTGGAAGTTGACGGAGAGCCGCACGCCGAGCCGCTCCACGACCTGCCGCACGGCCGCGGCGAAACGCTCCCACTCCACGTCGGGCTCGGGCCCGGAGAGCAGGAGGAAGGGCGCCCCGGCGGCGTCCTGGACGAGGCGGAGCTCGATGACCGGGGTGTCGTACGCGGTCCAGCGGTCGCGGCGGAAGGTGAGCAGCGGACGGCGCGCCCGGTAGTCGACCAGGCGGTCGTGGTCGAAGCGGGCCACCACCTGATGCGGAAGGCTCTCCAGCAGGCCGTCGACGACCTGCTCGCCGGTCTCGCCCGCGTCGATGTACCCGTCGAAGTGGTAGAGCATGACCAGGCCGGCCGACTCCTGCGCGAGCGCCAGGTCGGCGGCCGCCAGGCCCTTGGGCTCCCATGTGTACAAGTCCTGCGGATCAAGCACGATTACCGCTCCTCCTCGTGTTCCCACGGAAGAACGTCGCACGGCCCCCGGGGATTCCCGCACGCGCCCATGTCACGGGAGGCGTACGGCCTTTGGTGCGGGCCTTCGGCGGGGAGGCGCCGGGGCGTCGTCCCGCCCCGCGGCTGCGGGCGGCGCCCGGCGCGTCCTCCGCCGCGACGGGGAACTCGGGGCCGCGCCCGTACGGCGGGCGGGGTGCGAAGCACCGAGGCCCGCCCCTCGCGGGGCGGGCCTCGGTGTCACCGGCTAGGAGCCAGCGGGTCGGTGGGGAGCCGTTCAGCTCTGGCCGCCGGCCAGCTTCTCGCGGAGGGCGGCGAGCGCCTCGTCCGACGCCAGGGCACCGGAGTTGTCGTCCGACTCCGAGGAGTAGGAGCCACCGGTGGGCGCACCGGCGCCGGCGGAGGCGGCGGAGCCGCCCTCGGCGGCGGCGGCCGCGTCGGCCTCGCGGGACTTGATGACCTGGGCCTGGTGCTGCTCGAAGCGCTGCTGCGCCTCGGCGTACTGGGTCTCCCACGCCTCGCGCTGGGCCTCGTAGCCCGGCAGCCAGTCGTTGGTCTCCGGGTCGAAGCCCTCGGGGTAGATGTAGTTGCCCTGGTCGTCGTAGGACGCGGCCATGCCGTACAGGGTCGGGTCGAACTCGACCGAGGCCGGGTCGGCGCCGAAGGACTCGTTGGCCTGCTTCAGCGAGAGGCTGATGCGGCGGCGCTCGAGGTCGATGTCGATGACCTTGACGAAGATCTCGTCGTTGACCTGGACGACCTGCTCCGGGATCTCCACGTGGCGCTCGGCCAGCTCGGAGATGTGGACCAGGCCCTCGATGCCCTCGTCCACGCGGACGAACGCACCGAACGGAACGAGCTTCGTGACCTTACCCGGGACGACCTGGCCGATCTGGTGGGTCCGGGCGAACTGCTGCCACGGGTCCTCCTGCGTCGCCTTCAGCGACAGGGAGACGCGCTCGCGGTCCATGTCGACGTCGAGGACCTCGACCGTGACCTCCTGGCCGACCTCGACCACCTCGGACGGGTGGTCGATGTGCTTCCAGGACAGCTCGGAGACGTGGACCAGGCCGTCGACGCCGCCCAGGTCCACGAAGGCGCCGAAGTTGACGATCGAGGACACGACACCGGAGCGGACCTGACCCTTCTGGAGGGTCGTGAGGAACGTCTGACGGACCTCGGACTGGGTCTGCTCCAGCCAGGCGCGGCGGGACAGGACCACGTTGTTGCGGTTCTTGTCCAGCTCGATGATCTTGGCCTCGAGCTCCTTGCCGACGTACGGCTGGAGGTCGCGGACACGACGCATCTCGACGAGGGAGGCCGGCAGGAAGCCGCGGAGGCCGATGTCGAGGATGAGACCACCCTTGACGACCTCGATGACGGTGCCGGTGACGATGCCGTCCTCTTCCTTGATCTTCTCGATGGTGCCCCAGGCGCGCTCGTACTGGGCGCGCTTCTTCGAGAGGATCAGGCGGCCTTCCTTGTCCTCCTTCTGGAGGACGAGGGCCTCGATCTCGTCGCCGACCTTGACGACCTCGTTCGGGTCGACGTCGTGCTTGATCGAGAGCTCGCGGCTCGGGATGACACCTTCGGTCTTGTAACCGATGTCGAGCAGGACCTCGTCCCGGTCGACCTTCACGATGACGCCGTCGACGATGTCGCCGTCGTTGAAGTACTTGATCGTCTCGTCGATCGCGGCGAGGAAGGCTTCCTCGTTACCGATGTCGTTGACCGCAACCTGCGGGGTGGTGGCGGTGGTCTCGGTGCTGCTCGTCATGTGGGAAAGGGCTCCGGTACGGACATTGAAGTCGTAGGCACTGCTACGCCGAGAGCCCGTATCGCAGCTGCAGAAGCCGGACAGCCAAGGAAGCGCCGGACCCGGTGGCGGGTGGCGCCTCGACAACCGAGGGGACATACAACAGATGCGAGCGCGGCCTGCTCCGTCTGAGGCGCGCAGGCCCGCAGCGCAACCTTTAGCATAAGGGTGCCGCCGGACGGGGTCAATGCGCGAAGGCGCCCGCCCCGGGCCCGGGGGCCCGCCCGCCCGGCGCAACTAAGCTTGGCCGAGGCCGTTCTGGCCGTGACGCGCCGGTGACACGCCGGGCGCACACCGTGCGCGGCGCAGCCGCGGGCACCGGCTGCGGCGACGCCCGCGCGCTGTGCGCAAACTACAACGGCGGACGAGATGATCCAAGAGTACGAACCGGAGGCGACCCGCCGTGAGGCGGGCGACGCGGAGAGCAGCAGGGCGAGCCGCGGCTGGTGGGACGGGAACGCGGACGGGTACCAGAGGGAGCACGGCGGCTTCCTCGGGGACGACCGGTTCGTGTGGGGCCCCGAGGGGCTGGACGAGGCGGAGGCGGGACTGCTGGGTCCGGCCGCCTCGCTCAGGGGCCTGGACGTCCTGGAGATCGGCGCGGGCGCGGCGCAGTGCTCGCGCTGGCTGGCGGCCCGGGGCGCCCGGCCGGTGGCGCTGGACCTCTCCCACCGGCAGCTGCAGCACGCGCTGCGCATCGGCGCGGACGGGCTGGCCCTGGTCCAGGCGGACGCGGGGGCGCTGCCGTTCGGGGACGGCTCCTTCGACCTGGCCTGCTCGGCGTACGGGGCGGTGCCGTTCGTCGCCGACCCGGTGCGGGTCTTCCGGGAGGTGCGGCGGGTACTGCGCCCGGGCGGCCGGTGGGTGTTCTCCGTGACGCACCCGATCCGCTGGGCGTTCCCCGACGAGCCGGGGCCCGAGGGGCTGACGGCGACGTCCTCGTACTTCGACCGCACGCCGTACGTGGAGCAGGACGAGCGGGGCCGGGCGGTGTACGTGGAGCACCACCGGACGCTCGGCGACCGGGTGCGGGACGTGGTCGCGGGCGGCTTCCGGCTGGTGGACCTGGTGGAGCCGGAGTGGCCGGCCTGGAACGACCGGGAGTGGGGCGGTTGGTCACCGCTGCGCGGCGGCCTGATCCCCGGGACGGCGGTCTTCGTCTGCGAGCGCGACGAGCGGGGCGCGTGACCGGGTGATCCGCGAGGAGGAGCGGGAGCGGCTTCCCGTACGGCACGCCCTGCCCGCGCTGGAGCGGGCGCTGGAGGGGCACGGGGCGGCGGTGCTGTGCGCGCCGCCCGGGACCGGCAAGACGACGCTCGTGCCGCTGGCGCTGGCGGAGCGGGGCGCCCGTGTGGTGGTCGCCGAGCCGCGGCGGATCGCGGCGCGGGGTGCGGCCCGGCGGATGGCGTGGCTGCTCGGCGAGGAGGTCGGCGGCCGGGTCGGCTTCACGGTGCGCGGGGAGCGGGCGGTGTCGCGGAGGACGGTCGTCGAGGTGGTGACGACCGGGGTGCTGCTGCAGCGGCTCCAGCGGGACCAGGAGCTGGCCGGGGTGGACGCGGTGGTCCTCGACGAGTGCCACGAGCGGCACCTGGACGCGGACACGGCCGCCGCGTTCCTGCTGGACGTGCGGGAGGCGCTGCGGCCGGAGCTGCGGCTGGTGGCCGCGTCGGCGACGACGGACGCCGGAGGGTGGGCGCGGCTGCTGGGCGGCGCGCCGGTCGTGGAGGCGGCGGGTGCGGTCCATCCGGTGGAGGTCGTGTGGGCGCCGCCGGGCGGGCCGGTGCGCCCGCCGCACGGGACGTTCGTGGACCCGGTGCTGCTGGCGCATGTGGCGGGGGTGGTGCGGCGGGCGCTGGCCGAGCGGGAGGGCGACGTGCTGTGCTTCCTGCCGGGGGTGGGGGAGATCGCCCGGGTGGCGGCGCTGCTGGGGGACCCGCGCGGGGTGGAGGTGCTGCAGGTGCACGGCCGGGCGCCCGCCGCCGTGCAGGAGGCGGTGCTGTCGCCGGGGCGCGGGCGGCGGGTGGTGCTGGCGACCGCGGTGGCGGAGTCGTCGCTGACGGTGCCGGGGGTGCGGGTCGTGGTCGACTCGGGCCTGGCGCGGGAGCCGCGGACGGACCACGCGCGGGGGCTGGGTTCGCTGGTGACGCTGCGCGCGTCGCGGGCGTCGGCGCGGCAGCGGGCGGGGCGTGCGGGGCGCGAGGCGCCGGGTGCGGTGTACCGGTGCTGGACGGAGGCGGAGGACGGGCGGCTGCCGGCGTTCCCGGCGCCGGAGATCCGGGTGGCGGACCTGACGGGGTTCGCGTTGCAGGTGGCGGCGTGGGGCGCCCCGGACGCCTCGGGCCTGGCACTGCTGGACGCTCCCCCGGCGGGGGCGATGGCGGCGGCGCGGTCGGTGCTGGAGGCGGTCGGCGCGCTCGACGTGCGGGGCCGGGTGACGGAGCGGGGCGCCCGGATGGCGCGCTCCGGCCTGCATCCCCGGCTGGCGCGGGCGCTGCTGGACGGCGCGCCGCTGGTGGGGGGCGCGGCGGGCGGCGGAGCTGGTGGCCCTGTTGGGCGAGGAGCCGCCGCGCGAGTACGGCGACGACGTGGCCGCCGCGTGGCGGGCGGCCCGCCGGAGTGGCGACGCGTACGGGGCGCGGTGGCGCCGCGAGGCCGGCCGGCTGGCCCGGCGGCAGGCCGGCGCGGCGGACGGGACCGCCGGTGCCCCGCCGGGGGCGGCCGGTGGGGCGGGGGGTGCCTCCGGTACGCCCGGTGGGGCGGTACCGGACGACGTGGCCGCCGGGATCGTGGTCGCGCTGGCATTCCCGGAGCGGGTGGCGCGGGCTCGGGGCGGGGGCTCCTTCCTGACGGTGGCCGGGACCGGTGCGGAGGTGGGCCGCGAGTCGGGCCTGCGGGCGGCGGACTGGCTGGCGGTGGCCGTGGCCGACCGGCCCGCGCACTCCGCGTCGGCCCGGGTGCGGCTGGCCGCCGTGTGCGACGAGGACACCGCGCGGCTCGCGGCCGGGCACCTGCGGGCGGCGGGTGAGGAGGTGCGGTGGCGGGATGGCGACGTCGTGGCGCGGTGGGTGGAGCGGCTGGGCGCGGTCGACCTGGCCGTGCGGCCGCTCGGGGACGCCGGGCCCGAGCTCGTGCGGGAGGCGCTGGTGGAGGGGCTCCGGCGGGAGGGGCCCGGGTTGCTGCGCTGGTCGCGGGAGGCGGTGCGGCTGCGGGAGCGCCTGGCGTTCCTGCACCGGGTGGTGGGGGCGCCGTGGCCGGACGTGTCGGACGGGGCGCTGGTGGCGCGGGCCGGTGAGTGGCTGGAGCCGGAGCTGTCGGCGGCACGGCGGCGGGCGGGCCTGGCGCGGATCGACGCCGGGCAGGCGCTGCGGCGGCTGCTGCCGTGGGCGGGCGGGGAGGCGGCGCGGCTGGACGAACTGGCACCGGAGCGGATCGAGGTGCCGAGCGGCTCTCTGGTCCCCGTGGAGTACGGGGAGAGGCGGCCGGTCCTCGCGGTGAAGCTGCAGGAGATGTTCGGGCTGGCCCGGACGCCGCGGGTGGCCGGGGTGCCGGTGCTGGTGCACCTGCTGTCGCCGGCGGGGCGGCCGGCGGCCGTCACGGCCGACCTGGAGTCGTTCTGGCGGGAGGGGTACCGGGCGGTGCGGGCGGAGCTGCGCGGGCGGTACCCGAAGCACCCGTGGCCGGAGGACCCGTCGGCGGCGGTGCCGACGCGGCGTACGAACCCGCGGCGCTGACGGCCCGCCGTCCTCGTGCGCCCCGGGCCCGGCGACGGCCCGCCGTCCTCGTGCTTCCGTTCCACTGGTCGTCGCGACGCCCCGGCTCTGGGGAGGCGGTGGACTTCGGGACGCGTGAGGACCATACGCCGCGAGGACCTGTGGGGCGAGCGGCGTCCTTCCAGCTCGTGCGGCAGGGGATGACCGGCGGGGACGCCGGCCGGATCGTCGGGCGCGGGGCGGGTCAGGCGGCGGTGACCTCCAGCTCCACCGTCAGCGTCGCCCCGCCCTGGGCGGTCAGGCGCAGCAGGAACGTGCCGGTCCGGCCGTCCGCGTGGATCGGCGGGAGCGGGAGCAGGCCGTCCGCGTCGGTGGTGAGACCGGTGAGCGTGCGGACCGGGTCGCCCTGCGCGTCCTCGAAGTACGGGCCCTCGTCGCTGGGCGCGTGAGTGCCGTCGGGACCCGCCGCGACCATCTCGGCGGTCAGCGCGGCACCGGGGACGGGAGCTCCCCCGCGGGTGGCCCGCACGGTGAGCCGCTGGGCGAACTCGCTCTCGGGGGCGGCCGTGAGCGGGGTGTCGCCGGTCCGGGCGAGGGCGTCGGCCCGGCCCGCGGTCACGGTCGCCGTGAACGCGACGGGACCGACGGCCGGGCGCTGCGGGACTGCGGCGCGGACGGTGAACCGCCCGGTCCGCTCGCCGGCCCGCAGCGCGGGCGCGGTGGCGGTGCCGTCAATGCCGGTGATGACGGTGACGGCGGCGGCGCCGCTCGTGAAGCGGGCGTCGGTGTCGCCTGCGATCTCGAAGCGGACCGGCACGAGGGCGAGGGGCTTGCCGGAGGCGTCGCGGGCGACGACGGACGGGCGCTCGGTGAACTCCGTGCCGGCCGGGGCGGTGAGCGTGCCGGTGCCGGCGTCCGCGAGGCGTTCCACCCGGTCGGCCGGAGTCCGCGGCGGGGTCTGCGGCGGGGTGGGGGCCGGCGTGGGCGACGGGGGCGGCGTGGGCGAGGGGGTGGGGCGGGCCGGGACGGTCTCGATCGGGGCCGGCCCGGGGGTCGGATCGCCCGTGCCGGGTCCGGGGGCCGGCGTTTCCGCGCCGGGCCGGGTGCCGGGCGGCGGCGTGGTGGCCGGGGGCGGGGGCGTCCTCGTCGGGTCCGGGGTGCGTCCGGGACGGGACGGTACGCGCGAGTCGCTGCGCTCGACGGGCTGCACGCCGGTGCCGTCGGGTACCTGGTGCGTGCCGCGCTTGTAGAACTCGAACCAGGACAGGACCGTGCGCAGGTACTCGCGGGACTGGTTGTAGCTGAGGACGGCCCGGTCGAGGTCGGCCTTGACCGCGAGGTCCCGGCCGTTGGCGCACAGGTACATGCCGGCGGCACGGGCGGCGTCGTAGATGTTGTTGGGGTCCTTGCGGCCGTCGCCGTTGGCGTCCTGGCCCCAGGAGGCCCAGGTCGACGGGATGAACTGCATGGGGCCGACGGCGCGGTCGTAGCGGAGGTCGCCGTCGTACGCGCCGTGGTCGGTGTCGCCGATGTTGGCGAAGCCGTTGCCGTCGAGGACGGGGCCCAGGATGGGCGAGAGGGTGGTGCCCCCGGCGTCGACGCGGCCGCCGCGGGCCTGGCCGGACTCCACCTTGCCGATGCCGGCGAGGAGCTGCCAGGGCAGGTTGCAGCCGGGCCGGGTGGTCCTCAGGTGCTGCTCGGCCTGCTTGTACGCGGCAAGCACGGTGGCCGGGATGCCCGCCTCGGCCGGACCGGTGACCACGGGGCCGCCGTCGCCGGGGCCCACGGGGTTGGGGGTCCTCAGCGGCGGCAGGTCGGTGTAGTAGGGCGAGTCTCCGGTGGCGGTGGCACCGGTCGAGGTGGGCGGTGTGGTGCCGCCGGCCGGCTGCCCGTCGGTGGCGACGGGAGCGGCGCCCGGCGCCTGCGATGCGGAGAGCGCGGCCACGGCCGCGGCGGCGACCGCGGTGGTCGTGGCGCCCTTGCGCAGTCGACGGCTGATGTGCGCTGCCATGCGTCTGTCCCTCCCCGGTGGCGCCCGTCGGCGCCGAAGGCCTCTGCCGCGCGCCCCGGTGCGCGGCTCAGGCGACCCTACGACACTCGCGGCCCCCGTCACACCGAGGGGCGGACGCTTTTCACGCTTTCGTCACTGATCGCCCTCGCAGCCGTCTTCAACCTGACGATGCCCCGGACTGATCACGGCATGACTGATACTGACCCGGCTGATGTTCGGGAAACGACTGCCGGGGGCACCGCCCACGCCGTTCGCACTCGGTCGCGCCGTCGCCGTGCTGCCGGGGATGCGGAGGTCCGGCACCGCGCGGGGCCCGCCGGTCGCCTCGGCACTCGTCACGGGGTCGCTCTCGCCCGACGTGGTGCACTACGCGGACAGCGTCGTGCCCGACGCGATGGCGCTCGGGGAGGTCACGCACGGCCTGTGGGGGCCGCTGACCGCGGCCCCCTGACGGCCGCCCTGCTGACCGGGGTGGTTGATGGTCCGTGAACCGCTGGTGGCACTGCTGCCGGAGCGGTGGCGGGGCCGGGCGTACGCGGTGCTGCGGGGCCGGCCGTGGCGCGCGCGGCGTCCGGTGGCGCTGGCGGTGTGGTTCCACGTGTCGGCGGTCACCGGTGCGACCACCCACGTCGTGTGGGACCTGGTCACCCACGCCGACCGGTGGGGGTGCGCGTGCTGCCCGTGCTCGGCGAGTCCGCGGCGGGCCTCCCCGGGTACCCGTACGCCCAGTACGGCGGGTCGGCCGTGGCCCTGGCCGTCCTGGCGTGGTTCGGGTACGGCGCGCTGCGCCGCGTGCCCGCCGAGGCGGCCGAGGCGGCCGAGGCGGCGGTGGCGCCGCGGCCGGCGCTGACGCGGCGGGACCGGCGGCTGGCGGGCGGGTTCCTCGCGGGGTGCGTGGCGGCCGGGGCCGTGCACCGGTGCCTGCGCCGGTACGCGTACCGGGGGCGGATCGAGACGCCGCTCGACGCCGTCCCGACCGTGTGTTCCGGCGCCGGGGCGGGACTGGCCGCGGGGATCGTCCTGTACGGGGCGGGGATGCGGCTGCGCTCCGGTGCCGCGGCCCGGCCCTGAACCGCGCCCCGCGGGGGCGGCACGGCCCCGGACCGGGACGGTACGGCCCGGACCGGACCGGGACGGCGGGGTCGCGCCGCCCTGCCGTCGGTGGCCGCCGGCCGGTCAGTGCGCGGCCGACTCCCAGTCCTGGCCGACGCCCACCGACACGTCCAGCGGCGCCCGCAGCTCGACCGCCGACGACATCTCGCGGCGCACCAGCTCCTCGACCCGCTCCCGCTCCCCCGGCGCGAGCTCCAGCACGATCTCGTCGTGGACCTGGAGCAGCATCCGCGAGTCCAGGCCGGCCTCGGTCAGCGCCCGGTCGACGTTGAGCATGGCGACCTTCACGATGTCGGCGGCCGTGCCCTGGATCGGGGCGTTGAGCGCCATCCGCTCGGCCGTCTCGCGCCGCTGCCGGTTGTCGCTGTTCAGGTCCGGCAGGTAGCGGCGGCGCCCCAGCATCGTCTGCGTGTAGCCGGTCGCGCGGGCCTCGTCGACGACGCGGTGCAGGTAGTCCCGCACGCCGCCGAACCGCTCGAAGTACGTGTCCATCAGGGCGCGCGCCTCGGCGGCGTCGATGTTCAGCTGCTGCGACAGGCCGAACGCGGACAGGCCGTACGCCAGCCCGTACGACATGGCCTTGATCTTGCGGCGCATCTCGGGGTCGACCGCCGACTTCTCCACGCCGAAGACCTGGGAGGCGACCGTGGTGTGCAGGTCCTCACCGGAGGTGAACGCCTCGATGAGGCCCTCGTCCTGCGACAGGTGCGCCATGACGCGCAGCTCGATCTGGCTGTAGTCGGCGGTCATCAGCGCCTCGAAGCCCTCGCCGACGACGAAGCCCCGGCGGATGGCGCGGCCCTCGTCCGTGCGGACCGGGATGTTCTGGAGGTTCGGGTCCGTGGACGACAGCCGGCCGGTCGCCGCGACCGTCTGGTTGAACGTGGTGTGGATCCGGCCGTCCGCCGCGACCGTCTTGATCAGGCCCTCCACGGTGACGCGCAGCTTGGCCTGCTCCCGGTGGCGGAGCATGATCACGGGCAGTTCGTGCTCGGTCCGGGTGGCGAGCCAGGCCAGCGCGTCGGCGTCGGTGGTGTACCCGGTCTTGGTCTTCTTGGTCTTCGGCAGGTTCAGCTCGCCGAAGAGGACCTCCTGGAGCTGCTTGGGCGAGCCGAGGTTGAACTCGTGGCCGACCGAGGCGTGCGCCTCCGTCACGGCCTGCTGGACGGCGCCGGCGAACTGCCGCTCCATCGCCTCCAGGTGCGGCCGGTCGGCCGCGATGCCGTGCCGCTCCATCCGGGCGAGCAGCTCGGACGTGGGCAGTTCCACCTCGTGCAGCAGCCGTACCGCGCCCACCTCCTCCAGGCGCGCGGCGAACGCCTCGCCCAGGTCGAGGACGGCCCGCGCCTGAGTCATCAGCGCCTCCGCCTCGGCCGCGTCGTCCGCGCCGAACGCCAGCTGGCCGTCGGCGGCGGACGGCGGGGCGAGCTCCCGCCCCAGGTACTCGACGGCGAGGGCGTCCAGGGCGAAGGAGCGCCGGCCCGGCTTGACCAGGTACGCCGCGAGCGCCGTGTCCATCGTGACGCCGGCGACGCCCCAGCCGTGCTCGGGGAAGACCCGCATGGCGGCCTTGGCGTCGTGCAGGACCTTCGGCCGGGCCGGGTCCGAGACCCACGCGGCGAACGCCCGCTCGTCGGCCTCGTCCAGCCGCGACGGGTCGAACCAGGCGGCCGCGCCGTCCGCCGACGCGAGGGCGACCTCGGTGACGCCGCCGGTCCCCAGCGCCCAGCCGTCCACCGTCGCCATGCCGAGCGGCCGGTCCCCGTGCCGCTCCAGCCACGGCGCCAGCTCGCCGGAGCCCAGCACCGAGCCGTCCAGCTCCACCCCGGCGGCCGGGGCGGGCGCCGCCTCCCCCTCCGAGCCGGGGTCGACGGCCAGCAGCCGCTCCCGCAGGCTCGGGTTGCGGATCTCCAGGACCTCCAGGAAGCCCTTGAGCGCCGCCCGGTCGTAGGGGACGCGCTCCAGCTCCGCCACCGGCCTCGGCAGCTCCACGTCCCGCACCAGCTCCGTCAGGTGCCGGTTCAGCCTCACCGACTCCAGGTGGTCGCGCAGGGCCTGCCCCACCTTGCCCTTGACCTCGTCGGCCCGCTCCACCAGCTCCTCGAACGACCCGAACTGGTTGATCCACTTGGCGGCCGTCTTCTCGCCCACGCCCGGGATGCCCGGCAGGTTGTCCGACGGGTCGCCGCGCAGCGCCGCGAAGTCCGGATACTGGCCGGGCGACAGCCCGTACTTCTCCCGCACCTTCTCCGGGGTGAACCGGGTCAGCTCGGAGACGCCCTTGGTCGGGTACAGCACCGTCACGCGGTCGGACACCAGCTGGAACGCGTCGCGGTCGCCGGTGACGATCAGCACCTCGAAGCCGTCGGCCTCCGCCCGCGTGGCCAGCGTGGCGATGATGTCGTCCGCCTCGTAGTCCTCCACGGCGAACCGGGGCGCGTTCATCGTGTCCAGCAGCTCGCCGATCAGCTCGACCTGGCCCCTGAACTCGTCGGGCGTGGCGGAGCGGTTCGCCTTGTACTCCGGGAAGTCCCGGGAGCGCCACGTCCTGCGGGACACGTCGAACGCCACCGCGAAGTGCGTGGGCGCCTCGTCGCGCAGCGTGTTCGCCAGCATCGACGCGAAGCCGTAGACGGCATTGGTCACCTGCCCGCCCGACGTCGTGAAGTTCTCCGCGGGCAGCGCGAAGAACGCCCGGTACGCCAGGGAGTGCCCGTCCATGAGGAGCAGGCGCGGACGGTCTTGTGCGGTCTTCCTCGATGCTGTCTCAGCCACACACCCGATCCTGCCACGCCCCACCGACAACCCCGGACGGACATCACACGCCGCGGGTCGCCGTGACAGGATCGGAGGTGTACCCGCGTACACACGTACGACGAGACGAGGGAGTGCGCCATGGCCAGCAGACCGCCCGCGGAGGATCCCGCCCAGGACGCCCCGCGCGTGACGGCCGCCCGGCACTCCGCCGCGGGCCTCCCCGGCGTCGTCCACGGCCTGCGCGCCTCCCACGCGCAGATGGGACTGGCCCGCACGGCCCGCACCCTCCTCAAGGTCAACCAGAAGGACGGCTTCGACTGCCCCGGCTGCGCCTGGCCCGAGGGCGACGGGCGGCACACCGCGGAGTTCTGCGAGAACGGCGCCAAGGCCGTCGCCGAGGAGGCCACGCTGCGCCGGGTCACCCCGGAGTTCTTCGCCGCGCACCCGCTGTCCGACCTCGCCGGCCGCAGCGGCTACTGGCTGGGCCAGCAGGGCCGCATCACCCACCCGGTGTACCTGCCGGAGGGCGGCGACCGCTACGAGCCGATCGGCTGGGAGCAGGCGTTCTCGATCATCGCGGAGGAACTCGCCGCGCTGGACTCCCCCGACGAGGCGCTGTTCTACACCTCCGGCCGGACCAGCAACGAGGCCGCGTTCCTGCTCCAGCTCTTCGCACGCGAGTACGGCACGAACAACCTGCCGGACTGCTCCAACATGTGCCACGAGTCGTCCGGCTCCGCACTCACCGAGACCATCGGCGTCGGCAAGGGCAGCGTCTCCCTCGACGACCTCCACCGGGCCGACCTGATCATCGTCGCCGGTCAGAACCCGGGCACCAACCACCCGCGGATGCTGACCGCGCTGGAGAAGGCCAAGCAGGCCGGCGCGAGGATCATCTCGGTGAACCCGCTGCCCGAGGCCGGCCTGGAGCGGTTCAAGAACCCGCAGACCCCCAGGGGCCTGCTGAAGGGCACGGCCCTCACCGACCTGTTCCTGCAGATCCGCATCGGAGGCGACCAGGCCCTGTTCCGCCTCCTCAACAAACTCCTCCTGGACACCCGGGGCGCCGTCGACGAGGAGTTCGTCCGGACCCACACCCACGGCTTCGAGGAGTTCGCCGCCGCGGCCCGCGCCGCCGACTGGGACGAGACGCTCACCGCGACCGGACTGACCCGCGACGAGATCGAACGCGCCCTGCGCATGATCCTCGCCTCCCGCCGCACCGTCGTCTGCTGGGCGATGGGCCTCACCCAGCACAAGCACTCCGTGGCCACCATCCGGGAGATCGTCAACCTCCTCCTCCTGCGCGGCGCCATCGGCCGCCCCGGCGCCGGCGTCTGCCCCGTCCGCGGCCACTCCAACGTCCAGGGCGACCGCACCATGGGTATCTTCGAACGGCCCTCGGAGGCGTTCCTCGACGCCCTCGACCGGGAGTTCGGCATCACCTCGCCCCGCCACCACGGGTACGACGTCGTCCGCTCCATCCGGGCCCTGCGCGACGGCCGCGCGAAGGTCTTCTTCGCGATGGGCGGCAACTTCGTCGCCGCGAGCCCCGACACCCACGTCACGGAGGCCGCGATGCGCCGCGCCCGGCTCACCGTGCACGTCTCCACCAAGCTCAACCGCTCCCACGCCGTCACCGGCACGCGCGCGCTCATCCTGCCCACCCTCGGCCGCACCGACCGGGACGTACAGGCCTCGGGCCGGCAGTTCGTCACCGTCGAGGACTCCATGGGCCTCGTCCACGCCTCCCGCGGCAACCTCCCGCCGGCCAGCCCCCACCTGCTGTCCGAACCGGCCATCGTCGCCCGCATGGCCCGCGCCGTCCTCGGCCCCTCCTCCGCCACACCGTGGGAGGAGTTCGAGAAGGACTACGCCGCCGTCCGCGACCGCATCGCACGCGTGATCCCCGGCTTCGAGGACTTCAACGCCCGCCTCGCCGCCGACCCCGGCGGCTTCGCCCTCCCCCACGCCCCGCGCGACGAACGGCGCTTCCCCACCGCCACCGGCAAGGCCAACTTCACCGCCGCCCCCGTCGAGTACCCCCGCGTGCCCGAAGGGCGGCTGCTGCTGCAGACACTGCGCTCCCACGACCAGTACAACACCACCGTCTACGGCCTCGACGACCGCTACCGCGGCATCGAGGGAGGCCGCCGCGTCGTCCTCGTCCACCCTGACGACGCCCGCGAACAGGGCCTCGCCGACGGCTCCTACGCCGACCTGGTCGGCGAGTGGGCCGACGGCGTCGAACGCCGCGCCCCCCGGTTCCGGGTCGTCCACTACCCCACCGCGCGCGGCTGCGCCGCCGCCTACTACCCCGAGACCAACGTCCTCGTGCCCCTGGACGCCACCGCCGACGTCAGCAACACCCCCGCCAGCAAGTCCGTGATCGTCCGTCTGGAACAATCACCGGCCGACTGAGCGTTCCGCTCGGCAGCACACCAGGACAGCCGTACGACGACGAACGGAGTTCGGACCCCATGGGCGAGCAGACCGCACCCATGTTCCCGCAAGAGGTCATCGACGAGTACGCCGCCCTCGGCGTCGACCTGCCCGCCCTGTTCTCCGCAGGCCACCTCGGCAACCGCATGGGCCTGCAGATCGTCGAGGCCTCCGCCGACCGCGTCGTCGGCACCCTGCCCGTCGAGGGCAACACCCAGCCCTACGGCCTCCTCCACGGCGGGGCCTCCGCCGTCCTCGCCGAGACGCTCGGCTCCGTCGGCGCGATGCTCCACGGCGGCTCCCGGAAGATCGCCGTGGGCGTCGACCTGAACTGCACCCACCACCGCGGCGTCCGCTCCGGCCTCGTCACCGGCGTCGCCACCCCCGTCCACCGCGGCCGCTCCACCGCCACCTACGAGATCGCCATCACCGACGACCAGGACAAGCGCGTCTGCACCGCCCGTCTCACCTGCATGCTGCGCGAGGCCACCCCGAAGGACGCCGGGAACGTCCCCGCCACCGCCTGACCGGCGGCGAGGAGCGCCGGACCCCCGCCCCGGGGTGCCCGGCGCTCCGCCGCCGCACGCCCCCGCCGATCAGGCCGCGCCCTCACCCAGGTACGCCGCGCGGATCCGGCCGTCCGCCAGCAGCTCGCCCGCCGGACCGGACATCGCCACCGAACCCGTCTCCAGGACGTAGCCCCGATCCGCCAGCCCCAGGGCCTGCGTGGCGTTCTGCTCCACCAGCAGCACCGTCGTCCCCTGGTCGTTGATCTCCCGGACGATCTCGAAGATCTGCCGGACGATCAGCGGCGCCAGCCCCATCGACGGCTCGTCCAGCAGCAGCAGCTCCGGCCGGCCCATCAGCGCCCGGCCGATCGCCAGCATCTGCTGCTCACCCCCGACAAGGTGCCCGCCTGCTGCGAACGGCGCTCGGCGAGCCGCGGGAAGAGCGTGAACACCCGGTCCAGATCGCCGGAATCCACCGACGGGAACCGGTAGGCGCCCATCTCCAGGTTCTCCAGCACCGTCATCGTCGCGAACACCCGCCGGCCCTCGGGCACGTGCCCGACACCGAAGCGGACCAGCTCGTGCGACTTGATCCCGTCGATCCGCTCACCGCGCAGCAGCACCTCCCCGTGACGCGGCCGGAGCATCCCGGAGACCGTGCGGAGCGTGGTCGTCTTCCCCGCGCCGTTACCGCCCAGAAGGGCGACGATCTCACCGCTGCCGACCGTCAGGTCGATGCCCTTCAGCGCCTCGATGGCACCGTAGAACACCCGCACGCCCCTCAGTTCGAGCAGCGGGACCCCCACGGCCCCGGCGCCACCGGAACCCTCCTCCACCCGCGCCGTCGTGCTCACTGGCCGCTCCCCTCGTCACTCCGCGCCGCACGGCCCGCGCCGCCCTCACCGGCGTCCCCCGGCACCGCGCCGGAACCCGCCCCGACCGCACCGCGGACCGCCCCCGCGCCCTCCTCCGACGCGCCCAGGTACGCCTCCACCACCGCCGGGTGCCGCTGCACCTCACCCGGCGTACCCTCGGCGATCTTCCTGCCGAAGTTCAGCACCATCACCCGGTCCGCAACCGACATCACCAACCGCATGTCGTGCTCGATCAACAGCACGCTCACGCCCAACTCGGCGTTGATACGGCGGATCAACCGCTCCAACTCCAGCTTCTCGGTCGGGTTCGTCCCCGCCGCCGGCTCGTCCAGCAGCAGCACCTGCGGATCCGTCGCCAGCGCCCGGGCGATCTCCAGACTCCGCTGATCGCCGTAGCTCAGGCCGCCGGCGATCTCGTTGAGCCTGCCCTCCAGACCGACGAACCTCAGCAACCGGTGCGCCCGCTCGTCGCTCTCCCGCTCCGCACGCCGCGCACCGGGCAACCCCAGCATGATCGACACCGGCCCCGCCTTCAGCCGCGTCTCCGCCGCGATCTTCACGTTCTCCAACGCCGTCAGCGCCGAGAACAACCGGATGTTCTGGAACGTACGGGCCAGCCCCGCCCGGTTCACCAGATGCGGCTTACGACCCAGCAGCGACTTCTCGCCCCCCTCCTTCGGCAGGAAGACGATCCTCCCCTCCTGCGGCGTGTACGCGCCCGTCAGCGAATTGAAGAACGACGTCTTCCCCGCACCGTTCGGGCCGATCACCGCCAGCACCTCACCCCGGCGCATCGACATGTCCACCCCGTCGAGGACCGTCAACCCGCCGAACCGCAACGTCACACCCGTCACCCGGAGCACCAGCTCCCCGGTGGACACGCCCGTCACTTCAGCACTCATCAGACCTTGCCTCCCGCCGGCTCGGACACCGCATCCGCGCCACCGGAACCCTCCTCCGCCATCCCCAGCTCCCGCTGACGACGACGCGAAGGCCAGATCCCCTGAGGCCGGTAAATCATCATGATCACAAGCAGCGCGCCCAGGTACATGTACCGATCCGACGGATCCACGTAGTCCTTCAACGCCTCCGGCAACCACACCAACGCCGCCGCACCCATCAGCACACCCGGGATCGACCCCATCCCACCGAAGATCACGTACGCCAGGATCAGGATCGACTGCAGCAGCGGGAACACCTCGGGATTGATGTAGCCGTACTTGCTCGTGAAGATCACCCCGGCCACGCCCGACGTCGACGCGCCGATCGCGAACGCCATCAGCTTGAACCGCACCGTGTCCACGCCGTTCGCCGCCGCCGCGATCTCGTCCTCCCGGATCGCCGTCCACGCCCGGCCCACCCGCGAGTGCTCCAGCCGGGAGAACAGCACGATCACCAGCACGATGAAGAACACCAGCAGATACCAGTACGGCAACGGCTTGATCGACCACGTGTACGCGACACCCGCGAAGTCGAACGAGAAGTCCGGAATCAACCGGGCACCCTGCGGACCACCCGTCACCCCGTCCGCGTTCTTCGCCACCAGGTAGATGATCTCGTGGAAACCCAACGTCACGATCGCCAGGTAGTCACCCCGCAACCGCAACGTCGGCGCACCCAGCAGCAGGCCCGTGACCAGACACGTCACCACCGCGATCGGAATCACCCAGAAAGGATTCAGCACCACCGGCGGCTCGACCGGCAGACGTCCCGTCCAGAACGCCGTCGAGTACGCCCCCACCGCGAAGAAGGCGAAGAAACCCAGATCCAGCAGACCCGCCCAGCCGATCACCACGTTCAGACCGATCGCCAGCAACGCGAAGATCGCCACCTGGTCCACCAACACCGTCTGCCACGTCCGCGACAACACCGACGGCACCACCAGAGCCAGCACCAACGCCAACCCCACCAGACCCCAGCGCAACCGCGGATCACCCTGCATCCGCTCACGCACCACGCCCCCGGGCCGGCCCACCACAGCCCCGACCCGAACCGCGGCCCCCCTCAACGGCGCCGCCGCGAACTCCCGCAACGCCCACACACCCACCGTCAACGCCAGGCACACCCACAGGTGAGACCCCGTCAACGATCCCTCGATCGAGAAGAACACGTCCCGCGTGGTGCCCTGCTCACCCGTCACCAACGCCAACAGCACACCCAGTGCCAACACCGACCACAACCGCGTGAACCGCGGCCGCTGATACCACGCCGTACGCCGCAACCTGCTCGCCTCGGACGCCACATCCCTCACGGAAGACCCCACCGAACTCATGCCGCCCTCCCCACTTGCCTACCGAGGATGCCCATCGGACGGAACATCAGCACCAGAATCAGGACCACCATCGCCGAGACACTCCGCCACTCGTCACCGAACAACGGCACCGTCATCGTCTCCACGACACCGATCAGCACCCCACCCGCCATCGCACCGCGAATGTTGCCGATACCACCCACCACAGCCGCCGCGAACGCCGTGATACCCGGAATGAACCCCATCGTGTAGGACACCTGGTTCAGATTCGCGAACAAGAACCCGGCCACACCGCCGAGCACACCGCCGATCACGAACGTCCGCGAGATCACCCGGTCGATGTCCACGCCCATCAACGAAGCCACCTCGGCATCCTGCGCCACCGCCCGGATGCCCCTCCCCAACTTCGTCCGGTTCACCAGGAGGTCCAAACCCACCATCATCACCACGGCGGTCAGGAACTGCAGCAGCTGCGTGACGTTCACACCCGCACCGAGAACACTGAACACGTCGTGGTTGTCGTACATCTCCGGCAACGTCAGCGGATCACGCCCGAACAGCTTGCCCGCCAGGTTGTACAGGAAGAACGACGCCCCGATCGCCGTGATCAGAAAAATCAGCCGAGGAGCACCACGTCGCCGCAGAGGCCGATACGCCACCTTCTCCAGGCCGTACGCCGTAACCCCGCCGAACAGCGCCGAACCCGCCATCGCCAGAGCCACGAAACCGATCGACGCCCAAGCAGAAGGGTTGTCGCCCGGATCCAGCAGCTGAAGGACGATGAGACTCCCGTACGCCCCCAGCATGAACACCTCGCTGTGCGCGAAATTGATCAACTGGAGAACGCCGTACACCAGCGTGTAACCGATCGCGATGACGGCGTACAACGAGCCGAGCATCACACCCAGGACAAGATAGTCCCAGAAATCCTGAAGGGACATGGAACAGACTTCCTTAGAAGAACCGGGCAGGACCGGGACACCCGTCACACGGCCACGGCCCGCGGCAGAACAAGCGGATCACACACGACGAGGACCACCCGAAAGGCCCCGCCGTCCAACAGGGGCCGGAAGACCAACTCCCCCGGCCCCCGCCACCAGGCCCCGACCCCGCCGGCGGGCTCAGCCCGCCAACTGGTTGATGTTGCCCTGATAGGCGATCTTTCCGCCCTTCACCTGGTACAGGTACACATCGGTGCCCTTGAACTCACCGTTCTCGTCGAAGGAGAACGTCTTCGTCAGCCCCTTGTACGAGGCCTTCGCCAGAGCATCCCGCAGCGCCTCGCGATCCACCTCGCCCTTCGCCGCCTTGATCTCCCCGATGATCATGTTCGCGATGTCGTACGCCTCCGCCGAATACGTGCCCGGCGCCCGCTTGAACGCCTTCTGGTAGTCCGTCGAGAACTGCTTCGTACCCGCCTCGACCGTCGCGTCGGTGCACGGGCACGTCAGGAACCAGTTCTCCGACGCACCGCCCGCCAACTCCACGAACTTCACGTCGTTCGTACCGTCGCCGGAGATCGCCGCGCCCTGGTAACCCGCCTCCTTCAACTTCTTCGCGAGCGGCGCGGCGTCCTGGTAGTACCCCGCGTAGACCAGCGCGTCGGCCTTCGAGTTGACCACGTCCTTCGCCGTGGCACTGTAATCCGGCGTCTTCTGCGGAACCGACTTGCGGACCACCTGGACGCCCGCGGCCTTCAGATCCCTCTCGGCCACTCCCGCCAGACCCACCCCGTAGTCCGTCTTGTCGTCCACGACATAGACCTTCTTCGCCTTCAGCTTCTTGGCGTAGTAGGTCGCCATCCCCGCGCCCTGCTGGCTGTCGTTCGGAACACCCCGCAGCAGACTCGTGAAATTGTTCTTCGGATCCGTCAGCGACGGATTGGTCGCCGACGGCGACACCGTGACCAGCCCCGCCTCCGCGTACAACGGCGAAGCCGTGTTCGTAGGACCCGAGAAAGCAGGACCCACCACCGCCACGACGCTCTCGTCGTCGATCACCTTCTGCGCGGCCGCGGTCGCCTTGTCCGGCAGACCCTGGTCGTCCGAAGCGACGTACTCCAACGTGAAACCGAGGTCGCCCTTGGCATTCGCCTGGTCGATCGCCAGCTTCACGCCGTTCTGCATGTTCTCCCCCAGAGCCACGTTGTCACCCGACAACGGCCCCTGGAAAGCGATCTTGACGGTTCCGTCACCACCGCCCGAGTCGCCGCACCCGGTCAACGCCAAAGCACCCGCAACCAGCGGAACCGCAAACCTGACGACAGTCTTGTTCAGCACAACGCACTCCCAGGAGCCGACCGAACGATCTTGAACGCGCAGGAAGTTCGAGGAACCTCCTCACAACCCACCGCTTGTCCCCACGGCGTGCCGGGAATGTAATCGCCCGTTCAGCTCATCGGATAGACGGCCGCAGGATGTGTGATCCCCCTGTGACCTGCGTCATGCGCCGAAAACAGAACACCCCTTACCAGCCAACGAACACCCCCACCCCGCACCCCACCCCCATACATCACCGCAAAGCACTCGAAAACACACCCATCGAACCCTCGCACAACACCACAAAAAGCCCCCGTCCCAGCACTCCTCCCCCCAAAGGAAGAAGCGCCGAACCGAGGGCACCCCCCACAATTCACCTCAAACGCAAAAACCCCCCGAACCGATCACCGGCCAGCCCCTATCCCCGACCGCCCCACCTCTCCTCGGCATCCTCCAACACCGCCTCAGCCACCTCCCGCATCGACATACGCCGATCCATCGACGTCTTCTGGATCCACCGAAACGCCGCCGGCTCCCCCAGCCCGTACCGCGACTGCAACACCCCCTTCGCCCGGTCCACCAACTTCCGCGTCTCCAAACGCTGCGCCAGATCCACCACCTCCCGCTCCAGCGCCCGCAACTCCGCGAACCGCGACACCGCCATCTCGATCGCCGGAACCACATCACTCTTGCCGAACGGCTTCACCAGATACGCCATCGCACCCGCGTCCCGCGCCCGCTCCACCAGCTCCCGCTGCGAGAACGCGGTCAACATCAGCACCGGAGCGATCGACTCCCCCGCGATCCTCTCCGCGGCCGAGATGCCGTCCAGCACCGGCATCTTCACATCCAAGATCACGAGATCCGGACGGTGCTCGCGCGCCAACTCCACGGCCCGGGCCCCGTCGGCCGCCTCGCCGACGACCGTGTACCCCTCCTCCTCGAGCATCTCCTTCAGATCGAGGCGGATGAGCGCCTCGTCCTCGGCGATGACGACGCGGGTCGTCGCCGGCGGGACGTGCGACTGGTCGTCGGCGACGGGCTGGGGCGACTCAGGGGCGGTCACGGAGGCTCCTCAGTACGGGCGCGGCACGGGTACGGCTCCGCACGAGCGTACCCAGCTGCGGCGACCCGGGGGACCCGATACACTCCTTCGCAGCACGTGAGCCGGGTTGATGGAATCGGCAGACATGATCGCCTCAAAAGCGATTGCCCGAAAGGGCGTGCGGGTTCAAGTCCCGCACCCGGCACTCACGGGAGGCGGAACCTCACGCTCTCGTGGGTCTCCTTCCACGTACTACATCCGGCCACGGCCGCTCTCGCAGCGTAGTGCCGTACACGTTCACGGAACAGAAGTACGGCAGCGTGCGATCACCATCGCTGCGCGGAGGCGTGAAGAACGCGGAAGTCGCTCGGCTCCCCGGAGTACCCGCCGGCACGGTCGGCTACCGGCGCCACGTGGACCGTGCGAAGCCCGGCGAGTGCCCTGGCCGCGACGCCTCCCGCTGCTCCAGGTGCACGGCACACCGGTCGGCGGGGAAGCCCATGCCCACCTCTTGGGGCGCTGCCCGGGCGGTGGCCACCTCGCCCGGAGCCGCCCCACGAGCGCACCGTGCCCGTCCGTGTGGTGCACGGGCGCCTGGCCGGGACCGATCGAGGCGTGCGGGGATGCGATGCAGCGCGTAGTGCCGGGTGCCGGCCTCACCGGGGCGCAGCGTACCGGTTGCCACGGGATGGTGGACGCACTGCACGGGTGACGGTGGTCCGTACACGTTCTCGGTGGCCCGGAGGGCGTCGGTCGCGTTGACCGGCGCCCGTGTGGGGGCGGGGCGCCGGGGGAGGTGCCGGGTCCGTTCGAGGTGTCCGGTGCGCGGGTCCGGGCCGGGGCCGCTGGTCCGGTCGGGGTTCTCGCCCGTTCCGTCGTCCGTGGCGGTCCGGGGTCTTCGTTCGTGTCGGTCCTCGTGCGGGGCCGGTGGCGTCGTGCGGGGTGGCCGGCGGGCCGTGGTGCGGGGTCGTGCCGGTCGTCACTGGCCGACTCTTCCGTCGATGCGTTCGCGCAGCAGGTCGGCGTGTCCGCAGTGGCGGGCGTACTCCTCGATCCTGTGCACCATCAGTTCCCGGACGGGGATCGCGTTCTTTCCGAGGCGTTCGGCCGGGTCGGGGTGGTTGGCGAGGGCGGCGTCGGTGGCGGCTTGTTCCTTCTCCAGGTCGGCGTAGGCGGTGTCGACCGTGGTCCGGTCGGCGGTGGCTTCGTCGAAGTCGGCGTCGCGTTCGCCGTAGAGCTTGGGGAGCGGGTCGCCGTCGCTGATCCAGTTGCGCCAGTCGCGTTCCACTTCGGCGAGGTGCCGGATCAGGCCGAGGAGGGACATCGTGGACGGGGGGACCGATCGGCGGGCGAGCTGTTTGGGGTCGAGTCCTTCGCATTTCATGCGGAGGGTGAGGCGGTAGTCCCCGAGGAAGCCCTGGAGGGTGGGGAGTTCGCCGTCAGGGCCGGGGTGGTGGGTGTTGCGGGGGTCCTGGTCCGGGTCGGTCCACATGTCGGGGTGGACGGTTGCCTGGGTCCATCGTGTGGGGTGGTCGTTCATGTGGTGCATGGTGGTCCGTGGGGGGTGGGGCCGGCTACCGGTTTGCGGTGGTGGGGTGTCCGGGTGGCTGGTGTTCGGCGCTCCGGAGGGTGGGCGGGTGGAGCGTGAAGCGGGCGGTGATGTGGGCGGTGGCGGTTTGGCGTTGTGGTTGGAGGTCGAGGGGCGGGGGGGTCTGGGTGCTTTCGGTGGCGTGGGCCGTGCGGAGGGTGGGGCTTGGGAAGAGGGGGTGGTCGGGGGCGGTGTCGTCGAGTTGGAGGAGGGCGTCGAGTTCGGTGCCGAGGGCGTGGGCGTAGTCGCGGGCGCGGTGGACGGCGTCTTCGACGGCTTGTCGGCGGGCCTGGGTGTGGGCGGGTGAGGTGGGGCGGAGGGTCCACCAGGGGCCGTCGATCCGGGTGAGGTCGAGGGCGGCGAGGCGGGTGATGAGTTCACCGAGGGGGGCGAAGTCGGTGAGGGTCGTGGTGAGGTGGACGGTTCCGTGGTGGGTGTGGATGTGTTCGTTGCGGCTGTGGGGGGTGAGTTCGGGGGTGAGGGTGAGGGTGCTGGTTTCGAGGGTGTCGATGGCGGAGCCGTAGCTGCGGATGAGGTTGAGGGCGGTGGTGTTGCGTTGGGTGAGGTCGGTGAGGGTGGTGTGGCGGTCGGTGCCGCGGGCGGTGAGGGTGATGTCGATGCGGGCGAGGTCGGGGGCGGTTTCGACGTGGCCTTCGCCGCGGACGGTGATGTGGGGGGTCGGGGGGGTGGTCATGTGGTGTCTCTCGTCTTCGTCGGGGTGGCGCGCGCGTGGGGGTGTGCGCGGTGGGGGGTGCCTGCCGTGGGGGCGGTCCTGAGGGGAGTGCCTGCCGTGGCGGGTCCTGGTGGTGCTCTGGTGGCGGGTGTGTCGGTCGGGGTGTGGGGTGGGTCAGGCTCGGCGGATGCGGAGGGCGCGGCGGAGGTCGTCGAGGCGGTCGACGAGTTGGCGGCGGAGTGCGGGGGTGAGGTCGGTGGTGGTGAGGTGTTCCTCGCCGAGGCGGAGGTTCTCGGTGGTGACGGTGTAGCCGGGGAAGGCCTGGCGGCCGGTGGCGGTGGCGATGGCGGGGCCGCGGCGGGCGGCGAGGGTGGCGGCTTCGGGGTAGTAGCGGGTGGTGTAGGGGGTGAGGAGGTCGGTGTGTTCGGGTTGCCAGAAGCCTTCGGCGGTGGCGGTGAAGAGGTAGTTGGAGAGGGTGTCGTCGTGGAACATCCGTTGCCAGGCGGTGGCCTTGGCTTCGGGGGTGGGGAGGGCGGCGCGGCAGCGGGCGGCGCCTTCTTGGCCGGTGGCGCTGGGGTCGCGGTGGAGTTCGGCGGTGATGGCGGTTTCGTCGGTGGCGCCGAGCACGGCGAGGCGCCGGAGGATGCGCCAGCGCAGTTCGGGATCGAGGTCGGGGCCTCCGGGGACGGCGTCGTCGTTGAGCCAGCTGTGGAGGGTGCCGGTGTGGTCGGTGCAGTCGATGAAGTGGCGTACGGCGGTGAGGCGGAGACCGGGGTTTTCGCCGTCTTCGGTGCGGCGGATGAGGTTGCGGGTGATGTCGGTGAGGGTGGTGCGGGCGGTGGTGCGCTGTCGGGTGGGGAGGTAGCGGTCGGCGATCTGGTGGACGGCGAAGTGGAGGACGCTGTCGACGAGGGAGGCGTCGGTTTCCCGGGGGAGGTGGTGGTGGGCGGTGGTGAGGTAGTCGGTGGGGGGGAGGTCGCCGTCGCGGACCATGTCGCGCAGGGTGTTCCAGAGGACTGCGCGGGTGAGGGGGTCGGGGGTGCCGGAGATGCTGTGGAGGGCGGTTTTCAGGGAGGTGGGGTCGAGGCGGACTTTGGTGTAGGTGAGGTCGTGTTCGTTGGGGAGGACGAGTGCGGGTCGGGGGCCGGGGCGGGTGTGGGGCGCGTTCTGGGGGATGTCCGTTTCGTGGCGTTCGCGTAGGACGAGGGTGTGCTTGTCGGCGATGTCGTGGTCGTAGGCGCCGATGGTGGTGCGGTGGGGGCGGTTGCCGTGGCGGTGGAGGGTGAGGGTCCACTGGCCGGGGGCGGTGGTGATGTCGGCGGTGAGGGTGTCGACGCCGGTGGTGCGGAGCCAGGTGTGGGCCCAGGTGTGGACGTCGCGGTCGGTGGCGGTGGTGAGGTTGTCGATGAGGTCGGCGAGGGTGGCGTTGCCGAATTTGTGGCGGGCGAAGTGGGTGTTGATGCCGGTGAGGAAGTCTTTCTCGCCGATCCAGGTGACGAGTTGGCGGATCGCGGAGGCACCCTTTGCGTAGGAGATGCCGTCGAAGTTGAGGAGGGCGGAGGCGGTGTCGGGGACGGCGTCGGGGTGGGGGGCGACGGCGTGGGTGGAGGGGCGCTGGTCGGCGTCGTATCCCCAGGGTTTGCGGGTGATGCCGTAGTCGATCCAGGTGTCGGGGTATCGGGTGGTGGCTTCGTTGACGATTTGGTAGCCCATGTATTCGGCGAAGGACTCGTTGAGCCAGATGTCGTCCCACCAGGTGAGGGTGACGAGGTTGCCGAACCACATGTGGGCCATTTCATGGGCGATGGTGACGGCGCGGGTTTGGCGTTCGGTGGTGGTGACGGCGGAGCGGAAGATGTATTCGTCGCGGAAGGTGACGAGGCCGGGGTTTTCCATGGCGCCGGCGTTGAATTCGGGGACGAAAGCCTGGTCGTAGGAGTCGAAGGGGTAGGGTTCGTCGAATTTTTCGTGGTAGCGGTCGAAGCAGCGCCGGGTGGTGTCGAGGATTTCGGCGGCGTCGGTGTCGAGGTGGGGGGCGAGGGAGCGGCGGCAGTGGAGGCCGAAGGGGAGGCCGGCGTGGGTGGTGCGGACGGAGTGCCAGGGGCCGGCGGCGACGGCGAGGAGGTAGGTGGGGATGCGGGGGGTGGTGGCGGCTTTCCAGCGGCCGTCGTTCCGGCGGGTGGTGACGCTGTTGGCGAGGACGGTCCAGTTGTGGGGGGCGGTGACGGTGACGTCGAAGGTGGCTTTGAGGTCGGGTTGGTCGAAGGCGGCGATGACGCGTTGTGCGTCGTCGAGGAAGAGTTGTGTGTAGGTGTAGGTTTCGCCGTCGGCGGGGTCGGTGAAGCGGTGCATGCCTTCGCCGGTTCGCGAGTAGGGCATGGCGGCGTCGACGCGGAGTTCGTGGGGGCCTTCGGTGAGGCCGGTGAGGGGGAGGCGGTTGTCGTCCAGGGTGGCGGGATCGAGGGGTTTCCCGTCGAGGGTGGCGCCGCGCAGGGTGGCCGGTTTGATGTCGACGAAGGTGTCGCCGGCGGTGCGGGCGGTGAACTGGATGACGGTGGTGGAGTCGAAGGTCTGGTCGCCGGTGGTCAGGTCGAGGTCGATCCTGTAGTGGTGGACGTCCAGGGTCCGGGCTCGGGTCTGCGCCTCTTCGCGTGTCAGTACGGGCATGGGGGCCATGCTGCCTGATGGGGCGGTGACGGGGAGTGGGTTCCGTCGTAACGGTCAGTCGGGGGTGTGGTGGCGGGGGGTGCTGTCGTGGGTGTTGCCGGTGGTGCGGGTGTGGCGGGTGGTGGTGGGGCGACGGCGATGCGTTCGTGGTGGCGGATGACTTCGGCGATGATGAAGTTGAGGAGTTTCTCGGCGAAGGCGGGGTCGAGGTTGGCGGTTTCGGCCAGTTGGCGGAGGCGGGCGATCTGGCGGGCTTCGCGTGGGGGGTCGGCGGGCGGTAGGTGGTGGCGTGCTTTGAGGAGGCCGACCTGCTGGGTGCATTTGAACCGTTCGGCCAGCATGTGGACGACGGCCGCGTCGATGTTGTCGATGCTTTCGCGCAGGCGGGTGAGTTCGGCGGTGACGGGGTCGTCGGTTTCGCCGGTGTCGTGCTTGTCGCCGGTGTTCATGGGCGCGAGCTTAGACGGGGTGCCGGGGCGGGGGTGCGGTGTGGGGCGGTACGGCGAGAGGCAGGTCCGCGGTGGTGGCGGACCTGCCTCGTGTCGGGGTGTGGCGCGGGGTGGGTCAGGGGGTCACAGGGAGGCGGCCGCCGACTTGATGGCGGAGGCGAAGGTGGAGACTTCGGTGTAGACGCCGGGGTAGTTGGGCCGGGCGCAGCCCTGGCCCCAGCTGACGATGCCGACCTGGATCCAGGCGCCGTTGGCGTCGCGGCGGAACATGGGGCCGCCGGAGTCGCCCTGGCAGCTGTCGACGCCGCCGCTGGGGTAACCGGCGCAGAGCTCTTCGGAGGGGACCAGTTCGCCGTAGGACTGCCTGCAGACGGTGTCGGAGATGAAGGGCACCTGGGCCTTGAGCATGTAGCGCTGCTGGCTGCCGCCTTCGCGGTTGGCGCCCCAGCCGGCGATGGTGAAGGTGCCGCTGTTGTAGGCGGTGGTGGTGGCGATGTTGAGGGTGGGGAGGTTGATGGGCCTGTCGAGCTTGATCAGCGCCCAGTCCTTGCCGGTGCCGCTGTAGCCGGGGGCCCGGTAGACCCTGGTGGAGCGGGCCCTGATCGCGGAGGTGCTCTGGAGGTCGACCACGCCGGCGGTGGCGGTGATGCTGGTGTTGTAGCCGGAGCCGTCGACGCAGTGGGCGGCGGTGAGGACGATCTGCGGGGTGATCAGGGAGCCGCCGCATCCCATGGAGAGGCGGACCATCCAGGGGAATTCGCCCTGGGCCACGCGTGTGCCGCCGACGATGGGGGCGGGGGCGGCGGAGGCGGAGGTGGGCTGGAGGCTGACCGCGGCGAGGACGACCGCGCCGGCTGCGGCGAACCTCTTCAGGGCGCGTACCAGGGTGTTCTTCAATTTTTTGCCTTCCGTGGGGGGTGGCTTGCGCGTCACGGGCCATACACCTCGATGACATGAGCCCGTCAAAGCATGGACGGGATTATCCGGAGGTCCGCGCGCGGGGCGCAAGCCTCGTTTTTCGGCCATCCACCGCCCTCCGCCGTACCGTGGGAGGAGGGTCGGCGTCGGGCTTGGGGGTACCGGAGGTGGCGGACGAGGGGACGGGCGGAGCCGGTGGCGGGGTCGTCCACGGCTTCCCCCACCTGGCCGCGGTGCGGGCGGCGGTCACCGCGCTGTACCGGCGGCTCTCGCCCGACGGCCTGTACGCGTACGCCGGCAGCGTCGCCCCGGCCGACGTGGCCTTCGCCGACGCCGACGACCTCCACCTGGGCGCGGACCGGGTGGCCCGGGCGCTGGTGCGGCAGCTGCGGCTCCCCCGGGCGCGGGTGATCGTGGCCTTCCGGCCGATGGTGCACGCGGCGAGCGTCGAGCTGACGGCGGGGCCGGAGTACTTCGTCGAGCTGAACGACAGGTTTCGGACACACCGTCGGGACATCGGCGCGGCCCTCGCCCACGAGATCACCCATGTGCTGCTGCACCGCCTGGGCCTCGCCTTCCCCGGAACGCGGGACAACGAGGTCCTCACCGACACCGCCGCCACGTACCTGGGCGCCGGGTGGCTGCTGCTGGACGCCTACCGGGAGGACGCGGTGTCCAGCCAGAAGCTGGGCTACCTCACCCCGGAGGAGTTCGGGTACGTGCTGGCCAAGCGGGCGCGGGTGTTCGGCGAGGACCCGTCGCCGTGGTTCACCAGCCCGCAGGCGTACACGGCGTACGAGCGCGGCCGGGAGGAGGCGCTGCTCGACGAGCGGCGGCCCCCGCTGGCGGCGGCGGGGTGGGCGGGCCGACGCCGGTACGCGAGGGAGCGCCGCCGGTACGCGGAGGGCCGCGCGGACGCCGCCGCGCCGGCCGGGGCCGGGTACGCCTTCGGGGGCGCGGGCGCGGGCGGGGTGTGGGTGTCGTTCCCGTGCCCGACGTGCCGGCAGCGGGTGCGGGTGCCGGTGCGGGGCCGGGTGCGGGCGCGGTGCGGGCTGTGCCGCACGGTGCTGGAGTGCGACACGTGAGGGGTCTGTTCGGGCGCGTGCTTGCTTGCGGGCGGGCGGTGCGCGGGTGAGGGTCGGGACATGACGATGGTGCCCGCCCCTGTTCACAAGGATCTGTTCGAGGCCGTCCACGAGGGTGACGACGACGCCGTGGTGCGGTTGCTCCGGTCCGGTGCGCCCGCCGAGGCGACCGGGGAGGACGGCGGCACCGTCCTGTACGCCGCCGCGGTGGGCGGCCGCACCGGGATCGTGCGGCTGCTGCTGGCCGCCGGGGCCGACCCGGGGCGGGGCAGCGGCGGGGGCGGCGGCGACCTGCCGCTGTGCGGCGCGGCGTGCAACGGCCGCACGGCGACGGTGCGGGCGCTGCTGGCGGCGGGCGCGTGGCCGGACCAGTCGGAGGAGTTCGGGTACACGGCGCTGGCCTGGGCGGCGCGCCAGGGGCACGCCGGTGTGGCGCGGGCGCTGCTGGAGTACGGCGCCGACCCGGGCGCCGCCGGACCGGACGGGGCGCCGCCGCTGGTGGCGGCGGCGCGGCGCGGGTCGGTGCCGGTGGTGCGGGCGCTGCTGGAGCACGGCGCGCCGGGGCGGGCGGAGGCGCTGGCGGAGGCCCGGGCGTGGCTGGGCCGGGACGTGGAGCGCGCCGTGCGGGAGGAGCTGGCGGAGACGTACGGGGAGGGGGTCCGGACCGTGGTGCGGCGCGTCCGGGAGGACGGCGGGGTGACGGTCGTCGTGGAGGTCCTGCGGGACGGCCGGCCGGTCGCCGGGCGCGAGCGGCAGACCGGGCACGCGGCGATCGCCACCCTGCTGGAGGCCGCGCTGGGCGAGCGCACGCCGCCGGAGGAGCTGGCCGGGCGGGCGCTGCGGTGCGGCGACCCGTCGCTGGACGACTGGACGCGGGCGGTGGAGGTGCTGGGGCGGCGCGGGGACGAGGGGACGTTCCAAGCGGCGGCCGCGTGGTGCGCGGACGGCGACCCGCTGCGGCAGGCGCTCGGCGCGGACGTGCTGGCCCGGCTCACCGCCCCGGACGGGCGGGCCGGGGCGTTCGCCGCGCGGGCGGTGCCGGTGCTGCGGGAGCTGGCCCGGGAGGCGCGGGAGGCGGAGGTGGTCCTGTCGGTGGTGCGGGCGCTGGGGGCGCTGGGCGACGCGTCGGTGCTGCCGGACGTACTGCGGCACGCCGTCCATCCGGACGCGCGCGTGCGGCGCGGGGTCGCCGCGGCCGTGACCGGTCTCCTGCCGGAGGGGCACCGGGAGGGGGTCGCCGCGCTGGTGGCGCTGGCCCGCGACGGGGACGCGGCGGTGCGGGCGGCGGCGGTGCGCGCCCTGGCCTCCTCCCCCGACGACTCCCCCGCCGCGCGGGGCGCGCTGGCCGCCCGGCTGGAGGACCGGTCGCCGGACCCGGTGGTCGCGGCGGAGGCGGCGCGGGGACTGGCCGTACGGCAGGACGAGCGGGCGGTGGAGACGCTGGAGGCGCTGCTGACGACGGAGGACCCGGGCGGGCCGGCGTACGCGGTGGCGCTGGCCGCCGTGGAGCACGTACGGGACGGGGCGGCGCGGCGACGCCTGGAGTCGACGACGCCGCGCCGGCGCTGACGGCCACCGGGCCGGGCCGTCCACCGGCCGCCGGACCGGGCCGTCCACCGGCCGCCGGGCAGGGATCCGGCGGTGTGGAGGCGGCTACCGCTTCGCGGCCTCGAGCCGTTCGCCCCTCAGCTCCGCGACGTTCACCGCGTCCGCCAGGCGCTCGGCCGTCCGCCGCAGCATGAACCAGGACTCGTCGGCGGTGAGTCGGGGTCCGGCTGGCACGCTCCGTACGGGCCCCAGGACGACGGCCGCCGATTCGACCGGGTCGTCCTCCAGGGCGTCGCTCAGCGCCGCCACGACCCCGTCCGGCTGGCAGAACCCGCCGCGCCCGTCCCCCGGGCAGGGCATGCGCCGGTACTCGGTCACGCCGACACCGCCGCCCCGTGGTCGGCACCCGTCGCCGCCGGCACCGCCGCGGCGTACCGCCCGTGCCCGCGCCGCATCTCGCAGGCCAGCAGGTAGGGGCGGACGAGCTGAACGTCCTCCCCGCAAAGGAACTCAGCGCACGGTTGGACGGTCGGCCACGGGATGCGCCGGGGCTCGGGCGGTACGGGCGCGGCTCCCGCACGGCGTCGGCCGCAGGCAGGCAGGAAGGGGCTCAAAAGTCGTTCCAGTACAGTTCGCACGTCGGTCACTCCTCGTGTGATCGGCCGGCCCCGGGACGTTCGCGGCGTCGCCGGGGCACTTCACTTCCACGGTATACCGAAGTGTACTGAGGTGCTCTTCGGATGCAGAGAAGACCGAAGTACACTGAGCTTGGAAGGGTGAAAATCGATCGAACGCGTGCGATGTGGCCGCAGATTGCCGCTGCGATCACGCAGCGCATCAAGGATGGGACCTACCCGCCCGGCAGCAAGATCCCCAGTGTGGTGCAGATCGCTGCGGAGTTCGAAGTCGTCAACAGCACAGCTCAACGGGCCATGGAGGCTGTGCGCGCCGAGGGGCTGACACGAGCGGAGAAGGGCATGGGCACCTTCGTGCTGACTCCGGAGGAGCGGGAGAGCTCCTGAGACCTACAGTCGGACGGAGGGCGCCCGGAACCGCAGGTGAGCCGCGATCGAGTTGGCCCGCCCTGCGCTGTCCGGACGACGCCGGTCCACGGGTTTCCGGAATTCACTACCCGTCCGCAGCCGTGAGCGGCCTTCTCCTCGATCCCGCGACGTTCGCCGAGCCCTCCATGTGCTCCGTGGTGCGGCGCGGTGTGAGCCACGGCTTGCCCGCAGCGGGTCGCGGCCCCGCTGGCACCGCGCATCGACGCCCGCCACCGGTGAGGACCACTTGACCGAGGCGTTCACGGGCCGTGCTCACCGGTCTGAAGAGCCGGAGCCAGGCCCTGATGCGCTCACCGTCGAGAACCGGCCGACCGGCGACTCCTGCCGCGAGGAACCCGGCGACACCTTCGACGGCTCCGGTACACGGGAATCGAGTCGTCCACCGATCCCCGCGAGTCGCCGGTACTCCGCCCCGGTTTCGACAGGCCGGAGCCGATGCCCCGGGACGACACGGTGGATCCGTCCGCCATCGCCTCGGGTGACGGGCGCGTGGTGCTGTACGAGAACGGCGGCCCCGGCATCCGCCCGGTGTTCCGGCCCGTCGTGGGGAGGTCCCGGCCCCCGCGTGCCGACGTGGCGCCCCGGACCGGGCGGCGACCCGCCGGTACGGGGCGTACCGGGGGGCGCCGCCCGGGGTCAGGCCGCGCGTTCGGCGGCGCTACGTTCGACGCAGAACTCGTTGCCCTCGATGTCGGCCAGGACCGCCCAGCCGGTGCCGTCCGGGCGGCGCCGGTCGGAGACGAGGGTCGCGCCGAGGGCGAGGAGGCGGTCGACCTCCTCGTCGCGGGTGCGGTCCTGCGGCTGGAGGTCGAGGTGCAGCCGGTTCTTGGTGGTCTTCCCCTCCGGAACGGTCACGAAGAGGAGGCCGGCGCCGGGGGCCAGCACGGTAGCCTCCGGGTCGCCGGGACGGTCGTCGTCGGCGAGGGGGGCTTCCAGGACGGCGGACCAGAAGGAGGCCAGCGCGTAGGCGTCGGCGCAGTCGACGGTCACATGTCTCACGAGGGAACTCATGAGACCAGGCTGCCATTCGGCGCCGCCGGGGCCGCCGCCGGGGCCGTCCCGGGGGCGATGCCGCGGGCGCGTGCGGCCGCGAGCCAGGACGGGAGTTCCTCCACCAGCCGGTCGTACAGGACGTCGTCGGGGACCCGGAGGGGGTCCGTCCCGGCGTGGAAGAAGCCGGCGTTGTCGACGGGCCGCCGCTGTGGCACGGGCAGTTCGTCGAGGCGGCGCAGGAAGTCGAACCGGCTGCTGCGGGGGTCGCCGAAGCCCACGAACCGCCAGAACACCGGCAGCCGGGCCGCCTTGCAGACGTACTTCTCCGTGAGCGCCCGGTCGGAGGGCCCGCCGTCGGTCTGGAAGACGACGAGCGCCGGGGCGGTGGTGCCGCTGTCCAGGTAGTGGTCGATGACGGTGTCCATGGCCACGTGGTAGTTGGTCCGGCCCATGTGGCCCAGGCCCGCCGCGATCCGGCCGATCCGCCCCCGGTGGTCGGCGAGTTCGATGTCGGCGACGGCGTCGACGCCGGTGGAGAAGAAGACGACCGGGACGCGCCCGTCGTCGTCCAGGTGCGCGGCGAGCCCCAGCACCCGGTCCGCCAGGGCCTGGACGCTGCCGTCCCGGTAGTAGGGGCGCATGGAGCCGGAGTGGTCGACGACCAGGTAGACCGCCGCCCGCTGTCCCTCCAGGCCGTGTCTGCGCAGGGAGGTGCCCGCACGCTTGTAGAGGTCGACCAGCGCGGGCGCGGTCTGCTCGATCTTGCGGAGGTCGATGGCCATGCGTGCTCCCCCGGGTGCCTGCCGTGCGCGGCACCCCGTGTGACGTCCTGCGTGCCCACCGCACGGTACGCCCGCCGGGGCGCCGCCGCACGGTGCGGCGCCCGCCCGGGTCCGGTCGGGGACGTGGGCGGGCGCCGGGCCTCCGGGGACAGCGGCGGTCGGGCCGTCAGGCCGTCAGCGCGCGGTCGGTCGGGCGGATCGGGGCCGGCAGGTCGCTGGCGCCGGTCAGGTACCGGTCCACTCCGCGGGCGGCGGAGCGGCCCTCGGCGATGGCCCAGACGATGAGCGACTGGCCGCGGCCGGCGTCGCCGGCGACGAAGACGCCCGGCACGTTGGTCTGGAAGTCGGCGTCGCGGGCGATGTTGCCGCGCTCGTCGAGTTCCAGGCCGAACTGCTCGACCAGGCCGTTGGCGACGTCGGTGCCGGTGAAGCCCAGGGCGAGGGTGACCAGCTGGGCGGGGATCCGCCGTTCGGTGCCGGGCCTGGGAGTCGGCCTGCCGTCGGTGAACTCCACCTCCACCAGGTGCAGCCACTGGACGTCGCCGTCCTCGTCGCCCTCGAAGCGGGTGGTGGAGACGGAGTAGATCCGCTCGCCGCCCTCCTCGTGGGCGGAGGTGACCTTGTACAGCACGGGGAAGGTCGGCCACGGCTGGTGCGGGGCGCGCTCCTCCCCCGGCCTGGGCATGATCTCCAGTTGGATGACGGACAGGGCGCCCTGGCGGTGGGCGGTGCCCACGCAGTCCGCGCCGGTGTCGCCGCCGCCGATGACGACGACGTGCTTGCCCTCGGCGGTGATCGGCGGGGTGACGAAGTCGCCCTCCTGCACCTTGTTGGCGAGCGGCAGGTACTCCATCGCCTGGTGGACGCCCTTGAGTCCACGGCCGGGGACGGGCAGGTCGCGGGGGGTGGTGGCGCCGGCCGCGACGACGACGGCGTCGTAGCGCCTGCGCAGGTCTCCGGCGGTCAGGTCGCGGCCGACCTCGACGCCGGTGCGGAAGCGGGTGCCCTCGGCGCGCATCTGCTCGATGCGCCGGTTGATGTGCCGCTTCTCCATCTTGAACTCGGGGATGCCGTACCGGAGCAGTCCGCCGACGCGGTCCGCGCGCTCGTACACGGCGACCGTGTGGCCGGCACGGGTGAGTTGCTGGGCGGCGGCGAGGCCGGCCGGGCCGGAGCCGACGACGGCGACGGTCCTGCCGGAGAGGCGCTCCGGGGGGCGCGGGGTGACGCTGCCGGACTCCCACGCCCTGTCGATGATCGAGACCTCGACGTTCTTGATGGTGACGGCCGGCTGGTCGATGCCGAGGACGCACGCCGCCTCGCAGGGGGCGGGGCACAACCGGCCGGTGAACTCGGGGAAGTTGTTGGTGGCGTGCAGCCGCTCGTGGGCGGCGGCCCAGTCCTCGCGGTAGACGAGGTCGTTCCACTCGGGAACGAGGTTTCCGAGGGGGCAGCCGTTGTGGCAGAACGGGATGCCGCAGTCCATGCACCGCGACGCCTGCCTGCTGACGATCGGCAGGAGGGAGCCGGGGACGCGGACCTCGTTCCAGTCCTTGACGCGTTCGCCCACCGGGCGGTTCGGGGCGTCTTCGCGCCCGGTGGTCAGGAAGCCCTTGGGGTCAGCCATGGGTCGCCGCCTCCATCATCTTCTCGGTGGTCTCGGTCTCGGAGAGACCGGCCCGCTCGGCGGCGTCCTTGGCGGCGAGCACTGCCTTGTACGTGGTCGGGGTGATCTTGCTGAAGCGCCGGGCGGCGGCGGGCCAGTCGGCGAGGAGCCCCTCGGCGACGGTGGAGCCGGTCTCCTCCCGGTGGCGGCGCACCACGTCGTGCAGCCACGCCCGGTCGGTGTCGTCGAGGGGTTCGACGGCCGGCAGGTTGGCGGGGTTGACGTCGTCCGGGTCGAGGTCGACGACGTACGCGACGCCGCCGGACATGCCGGCCGCGAAGTTCCGTCCGGTCTCGCCGAGGACGACGGCGCGGCCGCCGGTCATGTACTCGCAGCCGTGGTCGCCGACGCCTTCGGAGACCACCAGGGCGCCGGAGTTGCGGACGCAGAAGCGTTCTCCGGTGCGGCCGCGCAGGAAGATCTCCCCGCCGGTGGCGCCGTAGGCGATGGTGTTGCCGGCGATGGTCGAGTACTCGGCCAGGTGGTCGGCGGCCCGGTCGGGGCGGACGACGATCCGGCCGCCGGACAGGCCCTTGCCGACGTAGTCGTTGGCGTCGCCCTCCAGGCGGAGGGTCACGCCGCGCGGCACGAACGCGCCGAACGACTGGCCCGCGGAGCCGGTGAAGGTGAGGTCGATCGTGTCGTCGGGCAGGCCCGCCCCGCCGAACCGCCTGGTCACCTCGTGACCGAGCATGGTGCCGACCGTGCGGTTGATGTTGCGGACGGCGAGGCGGGCGCGGACCGGGCGGGCGTCCTCGGCGCTCGGTGCGCCCAGCGCGTCGGCGGCCAGTTCGATCAGCTGGTTGTCCAGGGCCTTCTCCAGGCCGTGGTCCTGGGCGAGGACCCGGTGGCGGGCGGCCCCCTCGGGCAGTTCGGGGACGTGGAACAGCGGGGCGAGGTCCAGGCCGCGGGCCTTCCAGTGGTCCACGGCGCGGGTGGCGTCGAGGACCTCGGCGCGGCCGACGGCCTCCTCCAGGGTGCGGAAGCCCAGTTCGGCGAGGAGTTCGCGGACCTCCTCGGCGATGAACTCGAAGAAGTTCTCGACGAACTCGGGCCTGCCGGAGAACCGCTCCCGCAGGACGGGGTTCTGCGTGGCGATGCCGACCGGGCAGGTGTCCAGGTGGCAGACGCGCATCATGACGCAGCCGGAGACGACGAGCGGCGCGGTGGCGAAGCCGAACTCCTCGGCGCCGAGGAGCGCGGCGACGACCACGTCGCGGCCGGTCTTCAGCTGGCCGTCGGTCTGGACGACGATCCGGTCGCGCAGGCCGTTGAGCAGCAGGGTCTGCTGGGTCTCGGCGAGGCCGAGCTCCCAGGGGCCGCCCGCGTGCTTCAGCGAGGTGAGCGGGGAGGCGCCCGTGCCGCCGTCGTGGCCGGAGACGAGGACGACGTCCGCGTGGGCCTTGGAGACGCCGGCGGCGACCGTGCCGACGCCGGCCTCGGAGACCAGCTTCACGTGGATGCGGGCGGCCGGGTTGGCGTTCTTGAGGTCGTGGACGAGCTGCGCCAGGTCCTCGATGGAGTAGATGTCGTGGTGCGGCGGCGGGGAGATGAGGCCGACGCCGGGTGTGGAGTGGCGGGTCCTCGCGATCCACGGGTACACCTTGTGGCCGGGCAGCTGGCCGCCCTCGCCGGGCTTGGCGCCCTGGGCCATCTTGATCTGGATGTCGTCGGCGTTGACCAGGTACTCGCTGGTGACGCCGAAGCGGCCGGAGGCGACCTGCTTGATCGCGGAGCGGCGGGCCGGGTCGTGGAGGCGGTCGGGGTCCTCGCCGCCCTCGCCGGTGTTGGACTTGGCGCCCAGCCGGTTCATGGCGACGGCGAGGGTCTCGTGCGCCTCCTCGGAGATGGAGCCGTACGACATGGCGCCGGTGGAGAACCGCTTGACGATCTCGGCGGCCGGTTCGACCTCCTCGATCGGGACGGGGGGCCGGTCGGGGGTGAAGCCGAACAGGCCGCGCAGCGTCATCAGCCGCTCGGACTGCTCGTTCACCCGTTCGGTGTACTTCTTGAAGACGTCGTACCGCTTGGAGCGCGTGGCGTGCTGGAGGCGGAAGACCGTCTCGGGGTCGAACAGGTGCGGCTCGCCCTCGCGTCGCCACTGGTACTCGCCGCCGGTCTCCAGGGTGCGGTGGGCCGGTGCGACGCCGCCGGCCGGATACGCCCTGGCGTGGCGGGCGGCGACCTCCTCGGCGATGACGTCGAGGCCGACGCCGCCGATCCTGCTGGAGGTGCCGTCGAAGTACGCGGCGACGAGGTCCCGGTCCAGGCCGATCGCCTCGAAGGCCTGGGCGCCGCGGTAGGAGGCGACGGTGGAGACGCCCATCTTCGACATCACCTTCAGCACGCCCTTGCCGAGGGCGTGGATCAGGTTGCGGACGGCCTGTCGGGGTTCGACGCCCCGGACGAACGTCCCGGCGCGGACGAGGTCCTCGACGGACTCCATGGCCAGGTACGGGTTGACGGCGGCGGCCCCGTAGCCGATGAGCAGCGCGACGTGGTGGACCTCGCGGACGTCGCCCGCCTCGACCAGCAGGCCCACGCGGGTGCGCTGCCTGGTGTGGATGAGGTGGTGGTGGACGGCCGAGGTGAGCAGCAGCGACGGGATCGGCGCGTGCTCGGTGTCGGAGTGCCGGTCGGACAGGACGATCAGGCGGGCGCCGTCCTCGACGGCGGCCTCGGCCTCGGCGCGGATCTCCTCGATCCGGGCGGCCAGCGCCTCGCCGCCGCCGGAGACCCGGTACAGGCCGGAGAGGGTGACGGCGGCCATGCCGGGCATGTCGCCGTCGGCGTTGACGTGGACGAGCTTGGCCAGCTCGTCGTTGTCGATGACCGGGAACGGCAGGGTGACGCTGCGGCAGGACGCAGCGGTCGGCTCCAGCAGGTTGCCCTGCGGGCCGAGGGGGGAGACCAGCGAGGTGACGAGCTCCTCGCGGATGGCGTCCAGCGGCGGGTTGGTGACCTGCGCGAACAGCTGGGTGAAGTAGTCGAACAGCAGGCGGGGGCGTTCGGAGAGCGCGGCGATGGGCGAGTCGGTGCCCATGGAGCCGATCGGTTCGGCGCCGGTGCGGGCCATCGGCGCGAGGATGACGCGCAGTTCCTCCTCGGTGTAGCCGAAGGTCTGCTGGCGGCGGGCGACCGAGGCGTGGGTGTGGACGACGTGCTCGCGTTCGGGCAGGTCGCCCAGCTCGATGACGCCGCCCTCCAGCCACTCCCGGTACGGGTGCTCGGCGGCGAGCTCCGCCTTGATCTCGTCGTCCTCGACGATGCGGTGCTCCGCGGTGTCGACGAGGAACATCCTCCCGGGCTGGAGGCGGCCCTTGCGGACGATCCTGCCGGGCTCGACGTCGAGGACGCCGACCTCCGAGGAGAGGACGACGAGGCCGTCGTCGGTGACCCAGTAGCGGCCGGGGCGCAGGCCGTTGCGGTCCAGGACGGCGCCGATCCGGGTGCCGTCGGTGAAGGTGATGCAGGCGGGGCCGTCCCAGGGCTCCATCAGCGTGGAGTGGTACCGGTAGAAGGCGCGCCGGGCGGGGTCCATGGAGGTGTGGTTCTCCCACGCCTCGGGGACCATCATCAGCACCGCGTGGGGCAGGGAGCGGCCGCCGAGGTGGAGCAGTTCCAGGACCTCGTCGAAGGAGGCGGAGTCGGAGGCGTCCGGGGTGCAGACGGGGAGGGTCCGCTCCAGCGCCCCGTCGCCGAAGAGGCCGGAGGCGAGCTGGGACTCGCGGGCGCGCATCCAGTTGCGGTTGCCCTTGACGGTGTTGATCTCGCCGTTGTGGGCGACGAAGCGGTACGGGTGGGCGAGGGGCCAGCTCGGGAAGGTGTTGGTGGAGAACCGGGAGTGGACCAGGGCGAGCGCGCTGGCGGTGCGGCGGTCGGACAGGTCGGGGAAGAACGGCTCCAGCTGCCCGGTGGTGAGCATGCCCTTGTAGACCAGGGTGCGGGCGGAGAGCGAAGCGAAGTAGACGCCCAGCTCCCGCTCGGCGCGCTTGCGCAGTACGAAGGCCCTGCGGTCCAGGTCGATGCCGCGGCTGCCGCCGTCGGCGAGGAACAGCTGGCGGAAGACCGGCATGGTGGAGCGGGCGGCGGCACCCAGCAGATCCGGGACGACGGGGACCCCGCGCCAGCCCAGGACGGTCAGGCCCTCCTCGCCGGCGAGCGTCTCGATGCGCGCGACGGCTTCGTCCGCGGCGTCCCCGGGGAGGAAGGCGGTGCCGACGGCGTAGGCGCCGGCCTGGGGCAGCGGGAATCCGGCGACCTCGCGCAGGAACGCGTCGGGGACCTGGATGAGGATGCCCGCGCCGTCCCCGGAGTCGGGTTCGGAGCCGGTCGCGCCGCGGTGCTCCAGGTTGCGCAGCACCGTCAGCGCCTGCCGGAGCAGCTCGTGGCCGGGGACACCGGTGAGGGTGGCCACCAGTCCGACGCCGCAGGCGTCGTGTTCGTGGCGGGGGTCGTACATCCCCTGGGCAGCGGGGCGGCCGTCCGTGGGCGACCAGGCGTCGGCGCGCATGGGCTCTCCCGTCGTCGTCGTGGCATGTGCGGATGCCGAAGGGACGACGTTGGCCCTCCGTCGGAGTCGCGTGCGAATCACATGATGAAACGTTTCTCGGGGGACGGATAGCTCGTTCCACCATGCGGACACCGCGGGGGCGGCGCCACCGGGCGCCGCGTCCGGGGACGGGGGAGGGGGCGCGGGCGGCACCCTGCGGCCCGTCGGAAGGGGGGCGGGCTCCGTCGCCCGCGGCGTTCGGGGCTCATCCCCCGGGAGGGGGGGCCGAAACCGCCGGGCGGTGGTCGCCCGTGCGGCTTCCCGGACAGTGTCCCACCCGCCGGCCGGGGCGGCCACCGGACTGCCGCCGCAGCGGCCCGGCGGCGGCCGGTGCGGCCCGGCGCCCCGCCCCCGGCCCGTGTCCGGGCGCCCGGCTCAGAGCACCGCGCCGAAGAGGCCTCCCAGCGCGTACGTCACGGCCGCCGCCGCCCCGCCGAGGGCCAGCTGCCGCAGGCCGCTGTACCACCAGCCGCGCGCCGTCACCCGGGCGACGAGCGCTCCGCAGGCGAACAGCCCGGCGAGCGCGAGCAGCACCGCGGGCCACAGCGCGGTCGCGCCCAGCAGGTACGGCAGGACCGGCAGCAGCGCGCCCAGCGCGAACGAGCCGAACGACGAGGCGGCGGCGACCAGCGGCGACGGCAGGTCGTCCGGGTCGACGCCCAGCTCCTCGCGGGCGTGGATCTCCAGTGCCTGCTCCGGGTCGCGGGACAGCTGCACGGCCACCTCGCGGGCGAGCCGGGGCTCGACGCCGCGCGCCACGTACAGCGCCGCCAGCTCCTCCATCTCGTCCGCCGGGTGCCTGCGCAGCTCCCGCCGCTCGACGTCCAGTTCGGCCTCGACCAGCTCCCGCTGGGAGGCGACGGACGTGTACTCGCCGGCCGCCATGGAGAACGCGCCGGCGGCGAGGCCCGCCAGGCCGGTGAGGACGACGGTCTGCTGCGAGACCGAGCCGCCCGCCACGCCGGTCATCAGCGCCAGGTTGGAGACCAGGCCGTCCATCGCGCCGAACACCGCCGGGCGGAGCCAGCCGCCGTTCACGTCGCGGTGCGTGTGGTTGTCGCGGTGGGCGACGTGCAGCGCCGCCTCGGTCTCGATGATGGACACGGTTCTCCCTTGCTCCACGCGGGCCGACCCGCGCCTTCCCTCGATCATCTTCGAAAATACGCTCGATGTAAGGGGTGTGCCAGCAAGGCAGGCTTTACTTAGTAAGGGTCGCCACACCTCGGGGACGGCGAAGCGGCCGCCGGGGCCCTTCGGGGTCCCGGCGGCCGCTCCTCGCGCGGCGGGGCGCGGTCAGGGCTTCCGCGGCGCCCCGGCGTCGGCGGCCGTCGCGTCGGCGGTCTCGGTGCCGGGCCCCTGCGCGGCGGTGTCCGCGGCGGCCTCCGCGGCACCGTCCGCCGTCGGCCCGGCCGCGGTCCCGCCCGCGACCGCCCGGGGCTCCACGACCGCCTCGCGGCCCGGCCGCCTCCGCGCCGACAGCACGATGTACACCACGGCCAGCAGGAACACCACGATCGCGGTCCACACGTTGAGGCGCAGGCCCAGGATGCGGTGGGCGTCGTCGACGCGCATGTACTCGATCCAGCCGCGGCCCGCGCAGTACGCGGCGACGTACAGGGCGAAGGCCCGGCCGTGGCCCAGCGTGAACCGGCGGTCGGCCCAGACCACCAGGAGGGCGACGCCGACGCACCACAGCGACTCGTAGAGGAAGGTCGGGTGGTAGAGCCCCGGCTCGCGGTTCACGCCCTCGCCGATCTCCAGCGCCCACGGCAGGTCCGTGGACCGGCCGTACAGCTCCTGGTTGAACCAGTTGCCCCAGCGGCCGATCGCCTGGGCGAGGGCGATGCCCGGGGCGATCGCGTCGGCGTACGCGGGCAGCGGGATCCCCCGGCGGCGGCAGCCGATCCAGGCGCCCACCGCGCCGAGCGCGATGGCGCCCCAGATGCCGAGACCGCCCTCCCAGATCTTGAACGCGTCGACCCAGTTCCGGCCCTCGCTGAAGTAGAGCTGGTAGTCCGTGACGACGTGGTAGAGCCGGCCGCCGACCAGGCCGAAGGGAACCGCCCAGACGGCGATGTCGGCCACCGTGCCGGCGGTGCCGCCCCGGGCGATCCAGCGCCGGTTGCCGTACCAGACGGCGACGAAGACACCGATGATGATGCAGAAGGCGTAGCCGCGCAGCGGGACCGGTCCGAGGTGGATCACGCCGGTCGACGGGCTGGGAATGTAGGCAAGGTCCATGGCAGGACCGACGCTACCCTGCCGGGCCGGTGACCGGGCCACCCGCCCGGCAAAGACTGCATAACGCCCGGCCGGGCCGGGGCCCGGGGCCGGGTGCCGGGTCAGTGCGCGGCATCCGCCCCGGAGCCCGGCCCGGAACCGGTGTCCGGGCCGCCGCCGCTCCCGCCCGCCGGGGACGACGCGGGCCGCGGACCGCCTCCCGGCGCGGACGCCCCGGCGGAGGGGGTCGCCGTGCCGGGCTTCCTGCCCTTGTTGGCCTGCGCGACCCACTTCCTCAGGTTCGCCGGGGAGATCTGCTCGTTCCCCTTCGCCGGGAAGATCGGCTCGCCGTTGAGCAGGACGGTCGGCGTCCCCCGGAAGTCGCCGTCGCGGAACGCCTCGTTCGACGCGTTCACCCAGCCGTCGTGGGTGCCGTCGGCGACGCAGGAGCGGAAGGCCGGGGTGTCGAGGCCCGGTACCTTCGCCGCCAGCTCGAACAGCTTCGCGTCCCGGGCGAAGGCGTCGTCGGCCTCCTCCGGCTGGTTGGCGAAGAGCACGTCGTGGTAGGCGCCGAACTTCCCGGCGTCCTGCGCGCACGCCGCGGCGTTCGCCGCGTTGAGCGAACCGCCGCCGCCCATGTTGCCGTCGATGAGCGTGGCGAGCCGGTACTCGGTCCGCAGCCGCCCGGCGGCCTCCAGCCCGTGGATCGTGTCCCGGAAGGTGTTCTCGAACACGGCGCAGGCCGGGCAGCGGAAGTCCTCCCACACCGTCAGCGTGGCGGGGGCGTCCGGCGCGCCGACCGGGATGACCAGCCGGTCCTCTCCGGTGGCGCCGGACGGCGCGGTCACCGGGCCCTTGCCGGAGGTGTCGCCCCCGCCGCCGGTCTTCGCCGCGATGACGCCGACGACCGCGGCGAGGGCGAGCACGCCGGCGACGGCCGCCGTCACCAGCACCAGGCGGCGCCGCTTCTCGCGGGCCCGCTCGCGTTCGCGTTCGATCTGGAGCCGCCGGCGCGCGCTCTGCTTCCCTGCCCTGTTCTTCTCGTTCACGCCCAAGCAACGAACCGGGGAGGCACGTGCGCGCCTCCCCGGTTCCACATCCACCCGTACGAGCTACGAAACCCGCTTCACGCCCCGGGCCAGCTCGCCCGCCAGTTCCCGTACGGCCGCCACCCCGGCCGCGTGGTCGTCGGCGTCGAGCAGCCGCTTGACGAAGGCGGAACCGACGATGACGCCGTCCGCGAAGGAGGCGACCTCCGCGGCCTGCGCGGCGTCGGACACGCCGAGCCCGACGCAGACCGGCAGGCCGGTGGTGGCGCGGGTGCGCCGCACCAGCCCGGCGGCCTGCTCGCCGACGGACTCGCGGGTGCCGGTGACGCCCATGAGGGACGCGGCGTACACGAACCCGGAGCCGGCCGCGGTGATGGCGGCGAGCCGCTCGTCCTTGCTGCTGGGCGCGACGACGAAAACGGTGGCCAGGCCGTGCTTCGCGGCGTGTTCCCGCCACAGGGCGGACTCCTGCACGGGCAGGTCGGGCAGGATGCACCCGGCGCCGCCCGCCCCGGCCAGCTCGGCGGTGAACCGCTCCACCCCGTACCGGTCGACCGGGTTCCAGTACGTCATGACGAGGACCGGCTTCCCGGTGGCCTCGAACGCCTCGCGGACCGTGCGCATCACGTCGGCGATCCGGACGCCACCGCGCAGGGCGATGTCGTCGGCGGTCTGGATGACGGGGCCGTCCAGGACCGGATCGCTGTGGGGCAGGCCCACCTCGACGACATCGGCGCCGCCGTCGAGGACGGCCTTGACCGCCTCGATCCCGCCGTCGACGGTGGGGAAGCCGGCCGGGAGGTACGCGATGAGCGCGGCCCGGTCCTCGGCCCTGGCGGCGGCCAGGGTCTCGTCCAGCAGCCGGATGTTCCCGCTCACCTGGCGTCTCCCTCGATCTCGGCGGTGCGGCCGGCCTCGTCGGAGGCGACCTCGGCGTCGGTGTCGTACAGCCCGAAGTAGCGGGCGGCGGTGTCCATGTCCTTGTCGCCGCGGCCGGAGAGGTTCACGACGATCAGTCCTTCCGGGCCCAGCTCGCGGCCGACCTCCAGGGCTCCGGCGAGGGCGTGTGCGGACTCGATGGCCGGGATGACGCCCTCGGTGCGGGACAGCAGGCGCAGGGCGTGCATGGCCGCGTCGTCGGTGACGGCGCGGTACTCGCCGCGGCCGCTGTCCTTGAGGTAGGCGTGCTCGGGTCCGATGCCCGGGTAGTCCAGGCCGGCGGAGATCGAGTACGGCTCGGTGATCTGGCCCTCGTCGTCCTGGAGGACGTACGAGCGGGAGCCGTGCAGGACGCCCGGCTCGCCGGCGGTCAGGGTCGCCGCGTGCTCGCCGGTCTCCACCCCGCGGCCGGCCGGCTCGCAGCCGACGAGGCGGACGCCCTCGTCGGGGATGAACGCGTGGAACAGGCCGATGGCGTTGGAGCCGCCGCCGACGCAGGCGACGACGGCGTCGGGCAGGCGCCCGGCGCGCTCGAGGACCTGGCGGCGCGCCTCGACGCCGATGACCCGGTGGAAGTCGCGGACCATGGCCGGGAACGGGTGGGGGCCCGCGACGGTCCCGAAGAGGTAGTGGGTGCTGTCGACGTTGGCGACCCAGTCGCGGAACGCCTCGTTGATGGCGTCCTTCAGGGTGCGGCTGCCGGACTTCACGGCGACGACCTCGGCGCCGAGCATCCGCATGCGGGCGACGTTGAGGGCCTGGCGCCGGGTGTCGACCTCGCCCATGTAGACGGTGCAGTCGAGGCCGAACAGGGCGCACGCGGTCGCGGTGGCGACGCCGTGCTGGCCGGCGCCGGTCTCGGCGATGACGCGGGTCTTGCCCATCCGCCGGGTGAGCAGGGCCTGGCCCAGCACGTTGTTGATCTTGTGGGAGCCGGTGTGGTTCAGGTCCTCGCGCTTGAGGAAGACCCGGGCGCCGCCGGCGTGCCCGGCGAACCGGGGCACCTCGGTGAGCGCGCTGGGCCGGCCGGTGTAGTGGGCGAGCAGGTCGTCGAGCTCGCGGGCGAACCCGGGGTCGGCCTTGGCCTTGTCGTACTCGACGGCGACCTCGTCGACGGCGGCGACCAGCGCCTCCGGGATGAACGTGCCGCCGAAGGCGCCGAAGTACCCCCGGGCGTCCGGGACGCGCCCCTCGGGGTCGGGCAGGAAGAACTCGCTGGACATGCGGAAACCTCACGGTGAGTGTGGGTGGACACCGAACGCCGTGGGGGGCGGGCCGCGAGCCGGGTGCGGCTCGTCAGGCGGTGGTCGCCCGCGCCCCGCGGGGGCGCCATCGCATGCCGTCCACCTGGCCGGGCTCGGAGCCGATCACGTACCGCACGCGCCGCCCGCGCACCCGCCGTGCGGGCGCGCGGCAGCCCCGGGGGCGGCAGCCTCGGGCGAGCCGGGCGTACGCCTCCGGGGGAGCCGCCGGGATCTGGCGGGGGCGGGACGCGAGCGGAACTGCGGCAGCGGACACGGCGGGGGGGCCGCTCAGTCCCGGCCGTGCCGCAGCGCCGGGTGCGCCCCGGCGGCGACCAGGTCGGCCACGGCGGACCTCGGGTCGCGGCCGGTCACCAGGGACTCGCCCACGAGCACCGCGTCGGCGCCCGCGTTGGCGTAGGCGATCAGGTCGTGCGGGCCGCGGACGCCGGACTCGGCGACCTTCACGACGTGGGACGGGATCTCGGGGACGACGCGCTCGAAGGTGGAGCGGTCCACCTTGAGGGTCTTCAGGTCGCGGGCGTTGACGCCGATGACCCGGGCGCCCGCGTCCACGGCGCGGGCGGCCTCCTCCTCGTCGTGGACCTCGACCAGCGGGGTGAGCCCGATGGACTCGGCGCGCTCGATCAGCGAGACCAGCGCGGGCTGCTCCAGGGCGGCGACGATCAGCAGGGCGACGTCCGCGCCGTACGCGCGGGCCTCCCACAGCTGGTACGAGGTGACGATGAAGTCCTTGCGCAGGACCGGCACGTCGACCCGCGCGCGGACGGCCTCCAGGTCGGCGAGGGAGCCGCCGAAGCGGCGCTGCTCGGTGAGGACGGAGATCACGGCCGCGCCGCCCGCCTCGTAGTCGGCGGCGAGCCCCGCCGGGTCGGCGATGGCGGCCAGGGCGCCCTTGGAGGGGCTGGAGCGCTTGACCTCGCAGATCACCGTGACGCCCTCGCCGCGCAGGGCGGCGGCGCCGTCGCGGGCCTGGGGTGCCCGGGCGGCCCGCTCCTTGAGCTGGTCGAGGGAGACCCGCGCCTGCCGCTCTGCGAGGTCGGCGCGCACGCCTTCGATGATCTCGTCGAGCACGCTCACGCGAGAGGCCCCCTTCCGGGAGGGTGGTGTTCGATCGGGCCGGACACCTCGATGGTATCCGGAGGCGGGGCCGTCATCCGCACCCGGCCGGCGCCCCGGCGGCGGCCGCGGTCCTCACGGGGCGAGCGCGGAGCCGAAGGGCAGGTTCCGCACGACGGTGAAGACGGCCCACACCCCGCCGAGCAGCCAGAGCAGCGGCGGGCTCGGGTCGAGCCGCAGGGGGACTCCGCGGGCGGCCCTGACCAGCCAGAGCATCATGAACACGGCGAAGGCGGCGTACCCGGCGACCGCCATGGCGTTGGCGCCGAGGGCGGCGGCGAGGTCTCCGTGGGCGAAGGCGTGGGCGCTGCGCAGCCCGCCGCAGCCCGGGCAGTACAGCCCCGTGTACCGCAGCAGGGGGCAGGCGGGGTAGTGGCCGGGCTCGTTCGGGTCGACGGCGCCGACGTACGCGAAGGCCGCCGCGGCGGCCGCCAGGGTGCCCAGCGGCGGCAGGAGCCGCCGGTGCGGCGGGCGCGGGGGCGGCGGGGCGTACGGGGTGCGGCGGGGGTGCGGGGAGTGCGGTGTCGTGGCGTCCACCCGCCGATTGTCACCGTCCCGGCGGGAAGGCGCAGCCCGGCGTGGCCGGACCGCGCCCCGTGCCCGACCGGGGGTCGGGGGCGCGCGCGGATCAGGAGGCGGCCTGCGCGCGGCCCGCGTCGGCGCGCGCCTCGGCCTGCTCCCGCGGCTCCTTCGGCTGGCCGAGTCCGGCGGCCTTCATCGCGGCGCCGACGACACCGCCGAGCAGGACGACGGCCATTCCGGCCCAGAAGCCGAGCGGGTTGGCCGCCACCATGAAGACGCCGGCGATGCAGAAACCGGTGAAGGAGATGATGACACCGGTCCAGGCGGCCGGGGTGTGTCCGTGGGCGCTGCCCGCCATGAGTTGCTCCTCGTTGAATGTCGCTCTGTGGTGAGGCCCCGCCGAGTGCGGACGCTCGCGGCCATTCTTCCGCACGTGCGCGCACCGGGTGATCCGGGGGTGGGCCGTGCGCACCGGAAGGCCCCGGTCAGGCGCCCTCCGTGGGGTCCTCCCCGCGGTCCAGGGCCTTCCACAGCTCCTCGGGCCGTTCGGGGTCGCCGACGCGGCGGGCGGCGCGCGCGCGGGGGCCGCCGTCGCGCTCGTACCGGCCGGACATGGCGGGCCAGGTCCGGCCGCACCGCAGGGCGATCAGCCCGGCGGCGAGGATCAGCAGGGCGGCGGCGGCCGTCGCGTACGGCCAGGCCGTCTGGGTGAGGTCGACGGCCCGGGCGGCGGTGTCGCCGGTGGCGCGGGCCGCCCGCTCGTCGAGGGCGGCGCCGTCGCCCGCGCCGAGGAGGGCGGCCGCGGCCGCCCCGGCGCCGCTCAGCGCCAGGAGCAGCGCGACGACCCGGCGGCCGGCGCCGCGGGTGGCGAGGACCGCGACCAGGGCGGCGAGCCCGACGACGGCCAGGGCCGTGGGCACGCCGGTGACCTCGCCCCCGGCGGCCTCCAGGGCGACGGTGCCGCCGACGCCGGTGACGCGCCCCTCGGTCCAGGTGCGGCCGGAGGCGAGCAGGACGACGGCGGCGCCGAGGGCGCCCAGGAGCAGGGCCGCGGCGAGGCTGCGGCGGCCGCTTCCGGCGGTCGCCGCCTCGCCCCGGCGGGCGGCGCGGGGCTGGGGTACGGATGCGGCACTCACGTACCCCACTATCCCCCATCCGCCTCAGACGCGGCTCATCCGGTTGGCCGTGTGGACGGCGCGGAGCACCGCCGCCGCCTTGTTGCGGCACTCGGTGTCCTCGGCGACCGGGTCGGAGTCCGCGACCACTCCGGCGCCCGCCTGGACGTACGCCGTGCCGTCGCGCAGCAGCGCCGTGCGGATGGCGATGGCCGTGTCGGAGTCGCCCGCGAAGTCCAGGTAGCCGACGGCGCCGCCGTACAGGCCGCGGCGGCTGGGCTCCAGCTCCTCGATGATCTGCAGGGCGCGGGGCTTGGGCGCCCCGGAGAGCGTCCCGGCGGGGAAGCAGGCGGTCAGCACGTCGAAGGCGGTGCGGCCCTCCGCGACCCGGCCGGTCACGGTGGAGACGATGTGCATGACGTGCGAGTAGCGCTCGATCGACATGAAGTCGACGACCTCGACGGAGCCCGGCTCGCAGACCCGGCCCAGGTCGTTGCGGCCGAGGTCGACGAGCATGAGGTGCTCGGCGCGCTCCTTGGGGTCGGCGAGCAGCTCGTCGGCGAGGGCCCGGTCCTCCCGGGGGGTGGCGCCGCGCGGCCGGGTGCCGGCGATCGGGTGGACCGTGGCGCGCCCGGCCTCGACCTTGACCAGCGCCTCCGGGCTGGATCCGACGACGTCGAAGCCGTCGAGGCGGAGCAGGTACATGTACGGGGACGGGTTGGTGGCCCGCAGGACCCGGTAGACGTCCAGGGCGCTCGCCGCGCAGGGCGTCTCGAAGCGCTGCGACGGGACGACCTGGAAGGCCTCGCCGGCGCGGATGCGCTCCTTGACGTCCTCGACGGCCTCCTGGAACGCCTCGCCGCCCCACCGGGCGGTGTACTCGGGCAGCTCGGACGGCGGCAGGGCCGCGGGCCCGGAGTCGACGGGCTTCGCGAGGTCGGCCTGCATGGCGTCGAGCCGGGCGACGGCGTCCGCGTACGCCTCGTCGACGCCGGTGTCGAGGTCGTTGTGGTTGATCGCGTTGGCGATCAGCAGGACCGTGCCGTCCCAGTGGTCGAGGACGGCCAGGTCGGAGGTGAGCAGCATGGTGAGCTCGGGCAGGCCGAGCTCGTCCGCGCCGTGGTCGCCGATGCGCTCCAGGCGCCGCACGACGTCGTAGCCGAGGTAGCCGACCATGCCGCCGGTGAAGGGCGGCAGGTCCTCCCCGAGCAGCGCGGAGAGGTCGCGCGGGGTGTGCAGGGTCTCCACGGTGGCGCGCAGCGCCTCCAGCGGGTCGCCGTCGGCCGGGACGCCGACGGGCGGCGTGCCCAGCCAGTGCGTCCGCCCGTCGCGGACGGTCAGGGTGGCGGCGCTGCGGACGCCGACGAAGGAGTACCGGGACCAGGAGCGGCCGTTCTCGGCGGACTCCAGGAGGAACGTCCCGGGGCGTTCCGCGGCCAGCTTGCGGTAGAGGCCGACCGGGGTGTCGCCGTCCGCGAGGAGGCGGCGGCTGACGGGGATCACTCGGCGGTCGGCCGCCAGCTTGCGGAAGGTCTCGAGGTCCATGGGGCCCGACCCTACTCGCCCAGCGGGAGGACGTCGGCGTCGAAGCACGTCCTGGCCCCGGTGTGGCAGGCGGCGCCCACCTGGTCGACCTTGACGAGAACCGTGTCGGCGTCGCAGTCGAGGGCGACGGACCTGACGTGCTGGACGTGGCCGGAGGTGCCGCCCTTGACCCAGTACTCCCGGCGGCTGCGCGACCAGTAGGTGCAGCGGCCGGTGGTCAGGGTGCGGTGCAGGGCCTCGTCGTCCATCCAGCCGAGCATCAGCACCTCGCCGGTGTCGTACTGCTGGGCGATGGCCGGCAGCAGCCCGTCGGGGCTGCGCTTGAGGCGGGCGGCGATGGCCGGGTCGAGGTTGCTGGTCATGACGTCATTGTGCCGTGCGGCGCGGGCGTTTCGGGCCGCGCCCGCCGGGCGGTCCGGGGCGAACCCCCGTACGCTGGCTGCCATGTCCACCCACGCCGCACGCGAACGACTCCTCCTGGCCGATCTGTTGGAGGCGGCGGGTCCCGACGCGCCGACCCTCTGCGAGGGCTGGGCCACCCGCGACCTGGCCGCCCACCTGGTGGTGCGCGAGCGCCGCCCGGACGCGGCGGCGGGCGTCCTGCTGGGGCCGCTGCGGGGCCGGCTGGAGCGGATGCAGGCGGAGTTCGCCGCGAAGCCGTACGAGGAGCTGGTCCGGCTGGTGCGGACGGGTCCGCCGCGGATGTCGCCGTTCTCGCTCAAGCAGGTCGACGAGGGCGCCAACACCGTGGAGTTCTACGTCCACGCCGAGGACGTGCGGCGGGCGCGGGCGGACTGGACGCCGCGCGAGGTCGACCCGGTGTTCGCCGACGCGCTGTGGACCCGGCTGGAGCGGGCGGCCCGCCTGCTGGGCCGCCGCTGCCCCGTGGGGCTCGTCGTGCGCCGCCCCGACGGCCGGACGGCCGTCGCGCACCGCGGCGCACCGGTGGTGACGGTGACCGGCGAGCCGGGCGAGCTGACGCTGTTCCTGCACGGGCGGCAGGGGGCCGCCCGGGTGGAGGCGGACGGTGAGGCGGAGGCGATCGCCCGCGTCACGGAGGCGCGGCTGGGGATCTGAGGCCTCCGGGGCCCCGGTGGCCGGGCCGGCGGGACGGGGGCGCGGCGCGGTCCCGGAAGGCGGCCGCGGCTCCGGGGCCGTACCCGCGCCGGGCCCTCCGGAGCGCTCCCCGCCCCGGCCCGGGGCGCCGGGGCGGGGCGTCGGCGCGCGTCTCAGCGGACGGGGTGGCCGGCTTCCCTGAGCGCGGCCTTCACCTCTGCGATCCGCAGGTCCCCGAAGTGGAAGACGGACGCCGCCAGGACGGCGTCCGCGCCCGCCTCGACCGCGGGCGGGAAGTGGCCGGCCCCTCCGGCGCCGCCGGAGGCGATCACCGGTACGGTGACGTGCTCGCGGACCGCCGCGATCATCGCGGTGTCGTAGCCGTCCTTGGTGCCGTCGGCGTCCATGGAGTTCAGCAGGATCTCCCCCGCGCCCAGCTCCGCGGCCCGGTGCGCCCACTCCACGGCGTCGACGCCGGTGCCCCGGCGCCCGCCGTGCGTGGTGACCTCGAAGCCGGACGGCGTGGTGGTGCCCTCCGGGCAGCGCCGGGCGTCCACGGACAGCACGAGCACCTGGCTGCCGAACCGCTCGGAGATCTCCCCGATCAGCTCGGGCCGGGCGATGGCGGCCGTGTTGACGCCGACCTTGTCCGCACCGGCGCGCAGCAGCCGGTCCACGTCGTCGGCGCTGCGGACGCCGCCGCCGACGGTGAGCGGGATGAACACCTGCTCGGCGGTGCGCCGCACCACGTCGTAGGTGGTCTCCCGGTCGCCCGAGGAGGCGGTGATGTCGAGGAAGGTCAGCTCGTCGGCGCCCTCGGCGTCGTACAGCTTCGCCATCTCGACGGGGTCGCCCGCGTCGCGGAGGTCCCGGAAGTTGACGCCCTTGACGACGCGGCCGCCGTCCACGTCCAGGCAGGGGATGACTCGGACCGCGAGGCTCATGACGCGGCACCTCCGTTCGAGCGGTACGCCTCGACCTCGACCTCGACGACGAGCCGGGGGTCGACGAGGCCGGAGACGACGATCATCGACGCGGCGGGGCGGACGGCGTCGAACAGCTCCTTGTGGGCGCGGCCGACCTCCTCCACGTCCCGCGCGTGGGTGAGGTACATGCGGGTGCGGACCACGTCCGCCGGGCCGAGGCCGAGCCGCCCCAGCGCGTCGAACGCCACGCCGAAGGCGTTGACGGTCTGCTCGTACGGGCCGCCCTCGGCGACGGCCCCGTCCACGACCGACGTGCAGCCGGAGACCAGGACCAGGCCGTGGGGCAGTTCCACCGCGCGGGAGTAGCCGAACTGCTCCTCCCAGGGCGCGCCGGTGGCGATCCTGCGCGGGGAGCCGGTCACGCGGACACCGCCGCGAGGGCCTCCTGGAGGGTGAACGCCTTCGCGTAGAGGGCCTTGCCGACGATGGCGCCCTCGACGCCCAGCGGGACCAGCTCGGCGATGGCGCGCAGATCGTCCAGCGAGGAGACGCCGCCGGAGGCGACGACGGGCCGGTCGGTGGCGGCGCAGACGTCGCGCAGCAGGTCGAGGTTGGGGCCCTGGAGCGTGCCGTCCTTGGCGATGTCGGTGACCACGTACCGGGCGCAGCCCTCCTCGTCGAGGCGCTGCAGCGTCTCGTACAGGTCGCCGCCGTCGCGGGTCCAGCCGCGGCCCCGCAGGGTGGTGCCGCGCACGTCCAGGCCGACGGCGATCCTGTCGCCGTGCTCGGCGATGACCCCGGCGACCCACTCGGGGGTCTCCAGGGCCGCCGTGCCGAGGTTGACGCGGGTGCAGCCGGTGGCGAGGGCGGCGGCGAGCGAGGCGTCGTCGCGGATGCCGCCGGACAGCTCGACCTTCACGTCCACGGCCCCGGTGACCTCGGTGATCACGTCGCGGTTGTCACCGGTGCCGAAGGCCGCGTCGAGGTCGACGAGATGGAGCCACTCGGCGCCCGCCCGCTGCCAGGCCAGGGCCGCCTCCAGCGGGGAGCCGTAGGACGTCTCCGTGCCGGACTCGCCGTGGACGAGGCGGACGGCCCGGCCGTCCCGGACGTCGACGGCGGGGAGGAGTTCGAGCTTGTTCATCTCAGGGGTCCTAGCCTCTAAGCGGGTGCGGGAGGTCGGGTCAGAAGGTGTCGAGCCAGTTGGCGAGCAGCCGGGCCCCGGCGTCGCCGGACTTCTCCGGGTGGAACTGGGTCGCCCACAGGGCGCCGTTCTCGACGGCGGCGACGAACCGCTCGCCGTGCGTGGACCAGGTGACCCCGGGGGCGCGCATGGCCGGGTTCGCGGTCCGGAGGGACCAGTCGGTCACGGCGTACGAGTGGACGAAGTAGAACCGCTCCCCGGGGTCGATCCCGGCGAACATCTCGCTGCCGCCGGGCGCCTCGACGGTGTTCCACCCCATGTGCGGGACGACGGGTGCTCGGAGGGGGCCGACCGTTCCGGGCCACTCGTCGAGGCCCTCGGTCTCGACGCCGTGCTCGACGCCGCGCGCGAACAGGACCTGCATCCCGACGCAGATGCCCATGACCGGCCGGCCGCCGGACAGCCTGCGCCCGATGATCCAGTCGCCGCGCGCCCTCCTCAGCCCGGCCATGCAGGCGGAGAAGGCGCCGACGCCGGGGACGAGGAGCCCGTCGGCGTTCATGGCCCTGTCGTAGTCGCGGGTGATCTCGACGTCGGCGCCCACGCGGGCGAGGGCGCGTTCGGCGGAGCGGACGTTGCCGAACCCGTAGTCGAGGACGACGACCTTCCTCGCGGTGCCGCCGCCGTGCGTTCGGGTCATTCCCAGATCCCCCGGATCCTCAGGACTCCGGCGAGGAGGCACATGCCGGAGGCGACGGCGAGCAGGACGACGAGTCCCCTGGGCATCTTCTGCCGGGTGAAGGAGTAGACGCCCCCGGCCAGGAACAGGCCGACGACGATCAGGACGGTGGACAGCCCGGTCATCGCGGCCCCCCGTCCGCGCCCGCGCCCGCGCGGCGCGGGGAGGCCGTGTCCGTCCGCGGCCCGGCGGCCGCGCGTGCGGCGCTCACAGGGCGCCCTTCGTCGAGGGCAGGATGCCGGCGGCGCGCGGGTCGCGCTCGGACGCCTGGCGCAGTGCGCGGGCGAGGGCCTTGAACTGGCACTCCACGATGTGGTGGGCGTTGCGCCCGTAGGGGACGTGGACGTGCAGCGCGATCTGGGCCTGGGCGACGAAGGACTCCAGGATGTGCCGGGTCATCGTCGTGTCGTACGCGCCGATCATCGGCGCCATGTTCTCGGGTTCGGTGTGCACGAGGTACGGGCGGCCGGAGAGGTCGACGGCGACCTGGGCGAGGGACTCGTCCAGCGGGACCGCGCAGTCGCCGAAGCGGTGGATGCCGACCTTGTCGCCGAGGGCCTGCCTGAAGGCGGCGCCGAGGGCGAGGGCGGTGTCCTCGATCGTGTGGTGGGAGTCGATGTGCAAGTCGCCGTCGGTCTTGACCGTGAGGTCGAACAGCCCGTGGCGGCCGAGCTGGTCGAGCATGTGGTCGTAGAAGCCGACGCCGGTGGAGACGTCGACCCTGCCGGTGCCGTCGAGGTCGATCTCGACGACGACGGACGTCTCCTTGGTGGTGCGCTCGACCCGTCCTACGCGGCTCATGAGCTCTGCTCCTTCCGAATGGCGCGGACCGCGTCCAGGAACGCGTCGTTCTCCTGCGGTGTGCCGGCCGTGACCCGCAGCCGGCCCGGTACGCCGTTGTCGCGGACCAGGACGCCGTGGCCGAGGATCTTCCGCCAGGCGGCGTGGGAGTCCTCGAAGCGCCCGAACTGGACGAAGTTGGCGTCGGAGTCGGTGACCTCGTAGCCGGCGGCGCGCAGCCCGGCGACGAGCCGGTCCCGTTCGGCCTTGAGGTGTTCGACGTACCCCAGCAGCGTATCGGTGTGCTCCAGCGCGGCCAGCGCGGTGGCCTGGGTGACGGCGGACAGGTGGTACGGCAGGCGCACCAGCTGGACGGCCTCGACGACGGCCGGGTGGGCGGCGAGGTAGCCGAGGCGGAGCCCGGCGGCGCCGAACGCCTTCGACATGGTGCGGGAGACCACCAGGTGCGGGCGGCCCTCGATGAGCGGCAGCAGCGACGGGCGGTGGCTGAACTCGACGTACGCCTCGTCGACGACGACCAGGGAGGGCTTGGCGGCCTGGGCGGCGTCGTGGAGGGCGAGGACCGTGTCGGCGTCGACGGCGGTGCCGGTGGGGTTGTTGGGGGAGGTGATGAACACCACGTCGGGGCGGTGCTCGGCGATGGCCGCCGAGGCGGCCGCCGGGTCGAGGCCGAAGTCCTCGCGGCGGGGGGCGGTGACCCAGCCGGTGCCGGTGCCGCGGGAGATCAGGCCGTGCATGGAGTACGAGGGCTCGAAGCCCAGCGCGGTCCTGCCGGGGCCGCCGAAGGCCTGCAGGAGCTGCTGGAGGACCTCGTTGGAGCCGTTGGCCGCCCAGACCCGGCCGGCGCCGACCTCGTGCCCGGTGGTGCGGGTGAGGTAGCGGGCCAGTTCGGTGCGCAGCTCGACGGCGTCGCGGTCGGGGTAGCGGTTGAGGTGCCGGGCCGCCTCCCGGACCCGCTCCGCGATGCGCTCCACGAGCGGCTCGGGCAGCGGGTACGGGTTCTCGTTGGTGTTGAGGCGCACGGGGACGTCGAGCTGGGGCGCGCCGTAGGGGGACTGGCCGTGCAGCTCGTCGCGGACGGGCAGGTCCTCGATGCGTGTCGCGGTCACCGTCGCGGCGCCCCTCCCGCTCGGGGCCCGCCCCGCCCTTCCGCGGGGAAGCGCGCCATCACGGCCTCGCCGTGCGCCGGCAGGTCCTCCGCCTCGGCGAGGGTGACCACATGGTGGGCGACCTCGGCGAGCGCCTCGCGCGTGTAGTCCACGATGTGGATGCCGCGCAGGAAGGACTGGACGGACAGGCCCGAGGAGTGGCAGGCGCAGCCGCCGGTGGGCAGGACGTGGTTGGAACCGGCGCAGTAGTCGCCGAGGGAGACCGGCGACCAGGGGCCGACGAAGATCGCGCCGGCGTTGCGGACGCGCCGGGCGACGGCGGCGGCGTCGGCGGTCTGGATCTCCAGGTGCTCGGCGCCGTAGGCGTCGACGACGCGCAGCCCCTCGTCGATCCCGTCGACGAGGACGATCGCGGACTGCCTGCCCCGCAGGGCGGGCAGGACGCGGTCGTCGGCGTGCCGGGTCGCGGCGGCCCGCGACCGCAGCTCGCGCTCGACGGCGTCGGCCAGCGCGGCGGAGTCGGTGACGAGGACGGCGGCGGCGAGCGGGTCGTGCTCGGCCTGGCTGACCAGGTCGGCGGCGACGTGGGACGGGTCCGCGGTGGCGTCGGCCAGGACGGCGATCTCGGTGGGGCCGGCCTCGGTGTCGATGCCGATGCGCCCGGTGAAGTACCGCTTGGCGGCGGCGACCCAGACGTTGCCGGGGCCGGTGACCATGTCGGCGGGGGCGCAGGTCTGCGTGCCGTACGCGAACATGGCGACGGCTTGCGCGCCGCCGGCCGCGTACACCTCGTCGACGCCGAGGAGGGCGCAGGCGGCGAGGATCGTCGGGTGCGGCAGGCCGGCGCTCCACCCGCCGGCGGGGGCCTTCTGCGGCGGGGAGGCGAGGGCGATCGACTCGACGCCCGCCTCCTGCGCCGGCACGGCGTTCATGACCACGGACGAGGGGTAGACCGAGCGGCCGCCCGGCGCGTACAGGCCGACGCGCCCGACCGGGACCCACTTCTCGGTGACCGTGCCGCCGGGCGCCACCTGCGTGGTGCTGGCGGTGCGGCGCTGCTCGCGGTGGACGGTCCGGGCCCGGCGGACGGACTCCTCCAGGCCGGCCCGGACGGCCGGGTCCAGCTCCTCCAGGGCGCGGGTCAGCGCGGCGGCCGGGACCCGCACCCGGTCGAGGTCGACCCCGTCGAAGCGACGGGCGTAGTCGATCAGCGCCGCGTCACCCCGATGGCGCACGTCCTCGCAGATGGGCCGCACCTTCTCCAGGGCGGCTTCCACGTCGAACTCGGCACGGGGCAGCAGGTCGCGCAGGGCTCCGCCCGCCGGCAGGGCGTCGCCTCGCAGATCGATACGTGAGATCACAGGTCGATTCTCGCAGACGGCCGCGCGGTACCCGCCCCTCGTATCACTGGCTGATACGCGCCACATCACTCCCTGGATGTCACACCTGACAGTTAGCGTTCAGCCCGTCACCCAGCGGGAAGAACAGCCGTACGACCTGGGGAAGTGAGGGGGCGGCATTGACCGAGCCGCACGACGACCGCGACGACCTCCGCGGAGGCGGGGGTCACGACGACGAGATGCCCGGGGACCTCAGCCCGGCCGAGCTGGGGATGTGGCAGGCGTTCCGGATCGGCGCGTGGTACGACCTGCGCTCGGGCCACCCGGTGCTGGACGACCCGTTCGCGCCGCGGGCGTGGCCGCGGGAGCGGTGCGTCCGGGCGCGGGTGGTGGCCCGGCTGCTGCTGTCCGGTCCGCCCGCGCTGGCGGGGCGCGTCGCGGCGCTGAAGGTGCGCGGGGCGCGGATCACCGGGCGGCTGGACCTGGCGGGCGGCACGGTCGCCCCCTACGTGGAGCTGCAGGCGTGCGTCTTCGACGACGAGGTGGTGCTGCCGGAGTCCCGGTTCACCACGCTCCGGCTGGTGGGCTGCGCGATACCCCGCCTGGAGGCGGCCCGGCTGCACACGGAGGGCGACCTGCACCTGCCGCGCTGCCGGGTGGCGCGCGGAATGCGGCTCACGGACGCGCAGATCGGCACGGACCTGCTGATCAGCCAGATCCACGTGCAGCCGGACCGGCGCGGGAGGGCGATCGTCGCGGACGGCATGTCGGTGGCGCAGGACCTCCAGGCCGAGCTGATCGAGACGTACGGCGAGTTCAGCATGCGCGGCGCGAAGGTCGGGGTGTCGCTGAGCCTGCGCGGCAGCCGGCTGCGGGGCGCGGAGGGGCGGCGCGCGCTGAACGCGCCGCAGCTGAGCGTGGAGCGGACGCTGTACCTGACGGGCGCGTGGGTGAGCGAGTCGGTGGGCGGCCCGGGCGACCACCCGGGCGGGACGCCGCCGTACGGGCTGGGGGACGTCAACACGCCGATGCGGGGCACGCGGATGCGGCCCTTCGAGTGCCGGGGCGGGGTGCGGCTGGACGACGGGCGGTTCGGGGACGCGGTCGACCTGCACCAGGCGCGGTTCGTGTTGTCGTCGGCGCGCAGGGAGGAACTGTCGCTGCGCAGGATCGTCACCCCGGAGCTGCGGTTCAGCTGTGAGCGGCCGGAGGAGGGGCGGGTGGTGCTGAACGGCGCGAAGGTAGTCACACTCGTCGACCAGGTGGCCAGCTGGCCGGGGCCGGGCGGCCTGGCGATCAACGGGTTCGTGTACGAGAACCTGGTGCCGTACGGGCACTTCCCGCTGGCCCAGCGGCTGGAGTGGGTCGCGGCGGCGACGCCCGAGTACGCGCCGGAGCCGTACGAACGGCTGGCGGCGGTGCTGCGCGGCTGCGGCGAGGACGCCGACGCACGGGAGGTGCTGCTCGCCAAGCAGCGGCGGCGGCGGGAGACGCTGCCGCTCGCCGCGAAGCTGTGGGGCTACCTCCAGGACTGGACGGTGGCCTACGGCTACCGCCCGGGCCGGGCGGCGGTGTGGATGGCGGTGCTGTGGGCTGCGGGGGCGCTGGCCTTCTCCTTCTACGAGCCGGTGCCGATCAAGCGGGAGGAGTTCCCGCACTGGGACGCCGGCCTCTACACGCTGGACCTGCTGCTGCCGGTGATCAACCTGGGCCAGGAGGGGTACTGGCGGCTGTCGGGGACGTGGCAGTGGCTGTCGACGGTACTCGTGCTGGTGGGGTGGATTCTGGCCACGGCGGTGGCGGCGGGCGCGTCGCGGCTGCTGGGCCGGCACTGACCGGACGGCGGGCCCGGAGGGACGCCGGGCGGGGGCGGCGGCGGACGCCGCGCGTCCCCGTCCGTGTCCGCACCACCGCTTTCTTTGCCTCCTCTTGACGTTCGCCAGGACAACCTTCCTGCCCCCACCAAAGCTTCACAGCCCCTCTCTGGTGCGGCTCCCACCTGCGGTTTTCAATGGTTCGCACGATGATTCTGCTCCGCTCCCTCCTGGGCAACGCGCGCCCGGACCGGCCCGGCCGGCCGCCCCGCGACGGGCTGTCGCCGGACGGCTGCGTGCTGCTGGACGCGCCGGACGACCGGCTCGGTCCGGCGTTGGTCGCCGCCGCGCTCGGGGATCACATTCCGGCCGCCCGGCTGCTTTCCGAGACCCGGCGCGCCGCCGAGTGGGAGTACCGGGACCGGTACGCCGTGCGCCTCGCCGCCTTCGCCCGCGGCCGGGGCGACTGGCTGACGGCGTGGCGGGCACAGGACCCCGGGGACCCGGACGCGCTGCTCGTCGCGGCGCAGCTGGCCGTGGACCGCGCCTGGGCGTCGCCCACCCGCGCCGAGCGCCTGCGGGAGGTCGAGCCGATGGTCCACGCGGCGGCCGGGGCGGCGCCCCGCGACCCGGTGCCGTGGCGGATCGCGCTGGACCACGCGCGGGGCAGCGGGGCGCCGGACGCGCTGTTCGAGGCGCTGTGGGAGCAGGCGGTGCGCCGGTCCTCCCGCCACCACGGGTGCCACGTGTCGGCGCTGGAGTACCTGTCGGCCCGCTGGTACGGCTCGCACCGGGCGTGCTTCGACTTCGCGGAGGCCGCCGCGTCCGACTCCCTGCCGGGCTCGCTGGTGCGGGCGCTGCCGCTGCGGGCGGCGTACGCGCAGCTGGTGGGCGGCGGCGGGGACGGTGTGCCGGGGGCGCGGGTGGACGCGGCGGCGGACCTGGCGGCCGAGCTGTCGGCGCGCTACCCGGTGGGCGACCCCTGGCCGGCCGAGGTGCGCAACCTGCTGGCGTACGTGCTGATGGCGCGGCGGCGCTGGACGGCGGCGCTGGAGCAGTTCCGGCTCATCGGACCGCGGGCCACGTCGCACCCCTGGTCCGCCGCGGCCGGCGAGGGCGGGGACCCGCTGGGGCGGTTCCTGGAGGCGCGCGAGACGGCGCGGCGCGCGAGCGTGCGCCGGGGCCGTTGACCGTACGCCGGAACGGTCGCGCGGCCGCCCCGCGGCCGTACGCCGGGCCGCCCGCGTACCGGGCCGGCCGCACGGCGGCGGGCGGCCATTACGCTTGACCGCTGTGACCACCGCTCGCCTGCCCCTCTTCCCGCTGAACTCGGTGCTCTTCCCCGGCCTCGTGCTGCCGCTGAACGTCTTCGAGGAGCGCTACCGCGCCATGATGCGCGAGCTGCTCGGGACGGACGGGTCGCAGCCGCGCCGCTTCGCCGTCGTCGCGATCCGCGACGGCCACGAGGTGGCGCCGACCGCGCCGGGGCTGCCCGACCAGACGGCGCTCCCCGAACGCGGCCCCGCCGCGGGCTTCGGCCCCGACCCGGCCGGAGCGTTCCACCGGGTGGGCTGCATCGCCGACGCGGCGACCATCCGCGAACGCCCCGACGGCGGTTTCGAGGTCCTCGCGACCGGGACGAAGCGGGTGAGGATCCTGTCGGTCGACGCGGGCGGCCCCTTCCTCACCGCGGAGGTGGAGGAACTGGAGGAGCCGCAGGGCGAGGGCGCCGAGGTGCTCGCCGAGGGCGTGCTGCGGGCTTTCCGCGCCTACCAGGAGCGGCTGGCGGGGGCGCGCGAGCGGTCGCTCTCCACCGGCGCCGAGCTACCCGACGAGCCGTCGGTCGTGTCGTACCTGGTGGCCGCCGCCGCGGTGCTGGACACACCGGCGAAGCAGCGGCTGCTCCAGGCGCCCGACACGGCGGTCCGGCTGCGCGAGGAACTGCGGCTGCTGCGCGCCGAGACCGCGGTGCTGCGGCACCTGCCCTCGCTCCCGGCGGTCGAGCTGACCCGGACGCCGACGAGCCCTAACTGAGGCGGAGGGGACGGACGGTGGCGAAGAAGCGGGAAAGAGGGGCGCGGGGGGCGCGCGCGGACGGGGCCGGCGGGGGGCGGCGGGCCGGTGGCACCCCCGCGACCACGGTCCTGACCGACGCGGGGGTCCCCTTCACGGTCCACGAGTACGTCCACGACCCGGCCTCGCCGTCGTACGGCGAGGAGGCCGCGGAGGCCCTCGGCGTGCCCCCGGAGCGGGTGTTCAAGACGCTGGTGGCCGACGTCGACGGCGCCCTGGCGGTCGCGGTGGTGCCGGTGGCGGGCCGGCTGGACCTGAGGGCGCTGGCAGCGGCGGTCGGCGGGAAGCGCGCGGTGATGGCCGACCCGGCGGCCGCGGAGCGGGCGACCGGCTACGTGCGGGGCGGCATCTCCCCGCTGGGCCAGCGGAGGAGGCTGCCGACGGTGCTGGACGCCTCGGCGTCCCGGTACGGGACGATCTGCGTGTCGGCGGGGCGGCGCGGCCTGGAGGTCGAGGTCTCCCCGGCGCATCTGGCCGAGCTGACCGGTGCCGTCCTCGCGCCGGTCGGCCGGGTGTAGCCGCCGGGCGCGGGCGGCCCGGTCAGGCGCGGGGCGCCTCGCGGGGCGGGCCGTACGGGTCGGGGTCCCGCTCCGGCTCGGGGTCGCGGGGGCCGAACAGCGCCGTGAGCGCCAGGTGGACGGCCATCGCGGCGACCGGCCAGGCCAGCAGCGCGCCGTACGCCCGGAGTTCCAGCGGCGCGTCGAAGGCGACGCCCTCGCCGACCGCCCGCGCGTGGGCCGCCACGTCGTGCGCGGGCCCCAGGAGCGTGCCCGTGCCCCATCCCAGTACGGACCCGAGCACCCCGCCGAGGGCGAGGCCGGCCACGACGGCGACGCCGCCCTGCCGGTACCGCAGGAACACGGCGAGGGCGCCGAGCGCGCCGAACGCCAGGCCGAGCAGGACGAACACGCCGTCCGCACCGACGGCGTGCTCCGCCTCCGATTCCCTCAGCAGGACCGACCTGCCGTCCGAGACGAGCGGCACCCGCGGCGCCAGCCAGAGCCACAGCAGGCCGAGCGCGATCCCCGCGACGGCCGTCGCGAGCAGGACCGCGGCCCCCTGCCGCGCCTCCGCCGCCGTGTCCGGAGCCGCCCGCCCGTCCCCCGCGTGCGGGCGGCCGGTCGTCGGGGGCGCGGGCGGTAGCGCGGGGTGCCCGCCCGGCGTGTCGCCGTTCGGGGGTGTGCTGGAGGCGGCGTCGTTCGGCACGTGCTCACTCGGGGGCCGGTGGGACGGGGGAAGAGATGCGGTCACCGTGTCATCGTGCCAGGACCGGCCGGGCGCCGCCTCACCGGACGGCCGCCCGGCGGTACGCCCGGGTGGCGACGGTCAGGGAGACGACGCCGACGGCGGCGCAGACCGAGAGGTCCAGGGCGACGGCCGCCCAGTCGGGGCTCGTGTCGAAGGTGCGGGCCAGCGCCTCGACCCCGTACGTCGACGGGAGCAGGTCGCGGGCCCAGCCGATCGGGCCGGGCAGCCGGTCGCCCGGCAGGACGCCGAGCAGCAGCGCCGCCGACATGCCGAGTTGACCGAGCAGCGTGGCCAGCTCCTGGCGCGGGGCGAGCAGCCCGAGCGCGGCGCCGAGGCCGGACAGCGCGGCCCCGGCGAGCGGGACGACGGCCGCGAGGATCCACAGGTGGGTGAGCGGCAGCTGGAAGAGGACCGACCCGGTGACGGCCGTGACGACCGTGCCGGGCACGGTGAAGGAGGCGTACGCCCCGGCGGCGCCGAGCACCACGGCGGCGGGCGGTACCGGCAGCGTGGCGTAGTGGTCGAGGCCGCCGCTCGCCCGCAGCTGCCCGAAGTACTGGGCGAGCAGGTTCAGCGCGACGAACGCCACGACCAGGACGGAGGACCCGGCGACGACCGCGCGGGCCTCGGCGCCGCCGTCGACGACACCGCGCATCAGCACCATGATCCCGACGGACTGGAAGGTCGCGACGAACAGCAGCGGGATGCGGGCGACGCGGGCGCGGGACAGCTGCGCCCGGTACACGGCGGCGAGCGCCGGCAGCAGCCGCGCGCGGGGCGCCAGGGGCGCGGCGGTCCGGCCGTCCGTCCCGGCGGCGGCCGTCCGGACGCCTCCGGCCGAGAGCGCCTCCGCAGGCAGGGTGCTCACCTTCTCCCACTCCCGTCCTCGCCGGCGGCGCCGTACCGCGCGCCGGCCGTCTCCGCCCCGCCGGCCGCCCGGCGCGCCGGGGCGCCGGGGCGTGCCGGGTGCCGGTCCGTGCCCGGCGCGCTCTCCCCGCGTCGCCGCGCGCTCATGACTTGACCAGCCCCTTCGTCTCGCCGCCGCGCGCTCATGACTTGACCAGCCCCTTCGCCTCGCCGCCGAGAGCCAGGTAGACGTCCTCCAGGCTCGGCGTCGCCAGCGTGAAGTCGTCGAGCGCCGTGAACGCCGCGCCGCCCGTCACCGCCGCGATCGCCGCGCGCGCCTCGTCCGGGGCCAGGCGCAGCACCCAGCGGCGCCCCGACGCGTGGGCGGAGGCCCGCAGCGCGGCCACCTCGGGGACCTCCAGCGGAGCGCGTTCGCGCCACACCAGGTCGACGCGCACCTCTCCGGCCACCCGCTCCTTCAGCCCGGCCGGGGTGTCGCAGGCGATGACCCGGCCCCGCTCCAGGACGGCGACGCGGTCCAGGACCGTCTCCGCTTCGATCACGTTGTGGGTGACCAGCAGCACCGTCGCGCCGCGCTCGGCGCGGCGCCGGTCGACGGCGGCCCAGACGGCCCGGCGTGCCGTCGGGTCCATGCCGGTGGTCGGCTCGTCGAGGACGAGCAGCGGCCGCTCGCCGACGAGGACGGCGGCGAAGCAGGCGAGTCGGCGCTGTCCGCCGGAGAGCTTCCTCAGGGGCCGGCCGGCGAGTTCGCCGAGGCCCAGTTCGTCGAGGACGGCGTCGCGTTCGGCGCGGGCGCCGCGGGCGGTGAGGCCGCGCAGCCGGCCGGTCGTCTCGGCGGCCAGCGCGACGGTCAGCTCGTCCAGCGCGGTGGACTCCTGGCCGAGGTAGCCGATGAGCCGCGCGGCGCGGTCGGGGTGGCGCACGAGGTCGTGGCCGAGGACCTCGACGCTGCCGGAGTCGGGGCGCATCAGGCCGGTGAGCTGGCGCACGAGGGTGGACTTGCCGGCGCCGTTGGGGCCGAGCAGCCCGAAGATCTCACCGCCCCGCACGTCCAGGTCGACCCCGTCGGTGGCCCGTACCTCGGGCGTCGCGGGCCTGCCGCGCCCGCCGCGCGTGGCGGGGTACGTCTTGACCAGGTCCCGCACCACGCACACCGTACTCACGAGGGATGAGCCTAAGGGGTCCCGGCCCCCGGATCGCGCCCGGGGCGGTGCCGCACGGCCCGGCGCTCCCGCCGCTACTCCCCCGCCGCCTGGTTCCCGGCCGCCGCGCGGCCGTCGATCTCCCGCCAGAAGCCGGCCCGGATCGTGTACCGGTCGTGCTCGTCGATCTGGTCGTCCTTGTGGGCGAGGAGGCCGAACCGGGCCGCGTACCTCAGGAGTTCGCCGTCGATGCGGTGCGGGATGCGCGGGTACATCGCGGAGAGCCTCTGGACGTGGCCCTGGTCGGGGAGCCGTTCCATCCAGCGGCGGGCGAAGACCTGGCCCACCTCGAACGGATCGCCGCCGACCGCGGTGATGTCCTCCTCCCGGTCGGCCCAGCGCTGCTCGGCGCTGGTGAGCTGGGCGAGGGTCGGGAGCGTCGCGGTCTCGGGGGTTCGCCGGCGGGGCCGGGACGGTCGATCCAGCCGCGGTCGGAGGACCAGCGCAGGGTGGCGTTGGCGGGGGCGGCGGACTGCTGGCCGTTGTGGTGGGCGGCGCGCAGCCCGGCGAGGTCCTTGGGGGTGGGCACTCCGCGCGCCGCGGTGGAGGGGGCCGCGGGGTGCGCGGTGCCTCCGGCCGGCGGGGCGGGCGCGGCGGTGGCGGCGGGCACGGCGGCCGGGACGGGGACGGGACGCGGGGGGTCGGCGAGGGGGCCGGGGGCCGCGCCGGAGGCCCGCTCGGCGGCGGGAGCCGTCTCGGGCAGGGGCGCGGCGAGGATGGCTGCGATCTCGGGGCGCGGTGCGGGCGGCGGGGCGCACGGCCCGGTGAGGTCCCTCACCCGTACGGCGCGGGTGATCCAGGCCCGGTCGAGGACGCGGCGCTCGTCGGCCTCGGCGACGAGGTCCTCGGACTGGTTGTAGTCGCCGTCGGCGGCCTGGACGGCCCAGAGGTGGACGGCGACGCCGTGTTCCTTGGCGGACATCAGGCCGGGCAGCAGGTCGCCGTCGCCGGTGACGAGGACGATGTCGGAGCAGGCCCGGTTGCGGGCCAGTTCGGTCAGCTCGGCGTGCATCGCGGCGTCGACGCCCTTCTGCGCCCAGCGCCCGTCGCTGCGGGTCAGGGCGCCGAGGCGGACGGTCACCCGGGGCATGACGCGCAGCCGGCGGTGCTCCGGCTGGGGGACGCGGTCGGGGGCGCCGTCGAACCAGTAGATGCGGAGCAGCGGCTGGGCCGTGTCGGCCTCGGCCCGTTCCCGCAGCCCCTGGACGAGGGCGGCGTGGTCGACGGTGATCCGGGAGCGGGCGGGGTCCCCGGCCAGCAGACTGGCGGCCGCGCCGAGCAGATAGCCGGCGTCCACGAGCACGACGCAGCGGTCCACGTGTTCCACCCTCTTTCGGGAACCTCGGGATCGGAGTTGCTTCGGGTGTCCTTCGAGTCTGCCCGACTGGCGGGGCCCCGGCGGTCGGAGCGCGATCATCGGCGTGGCGCCTCACCGTAGTGGCTTCCGCGCTTTCTGGCCACGCCTTCCGTCCGGGCCCGCGACTACCGTCCGCAATGATCCAAAATGCGCGGTGCATACCGGTATGTGAGTCTGGTCGCGGTCCTGGCCCCCACATCCCACAGGAGGCACCACCATGGCCAAGAACAAGAAGACCGAACGCCGGCAGCGGCAGACCGAGCCCGGTACCCGGCAGTCCCCTGACATGTCGATGGAGCGCCAGACGGAGCAGCGGACGGCCCCGATGACGCCGGCGGACGTCGCGCAGAAGGGCCGGCAGAAGAGGTTCGGCCACAACTGACCCGTGCCGGGTGACCCGCGGGTCCGCGGAAGGGGCGCGTCCGTGACGACGGGCGCGCCCCTCCCGTGTGCCGGCCGGCGCCTCAGCCGGCGAGGCAGGACGGGCCGAGGAGGACCTTCAGGTCGCCGTAGAGCGCCGGGTCGGGCTGGACGCGGTGCCGGTCGAGGCGGAGCACGGTGGTCTTGCGCGGGCCCTGGAGCCTGATCCGCACCTCGGTGTCGCCCCTGTGGTGGCTGAGGATCTCGCCGAGGCGGCTGACCATCGGCGGGGTCACCTTCACCGTGGGGATGGTGAGCACGACCGGCGCGTTGGTGCCCGCGTTGGACAGGTCGGGGACCGTCAGCTCCATGGCGACCAGCCGGGGCACGTCCTCGCGCTTGTCCAGGCGGCCCTTGACGAAGACGACCGTGTCCTCCACGAGCTGGGTGGAGACGAGCTGGTACGTGGCGGGGAAGAACATGCACTCGATGGAACCGGCCAGGTCCTCGACGGTGGCGATGGCCCAGGCGTTGCCCTGTTTGGTCATCTTCCGCTGGAGGCCGGAGATGATCCCGCCGATGGTGACGACCGCGCCGTCCGCGTGCTCGCCGCCGGTGAGCTGGGAGATCGCCGCGTCGGTCTTGTCGGACAGGACGTGCTCGACGCCGAACAGCGGGTGGTCGGAGACGTACAGGCCGAGCATCTCGCGCTCCTGGGCGAGCAGGTAGGACTTCTCCCACTCGACGTCGGAGAACTCGACGTCGAGGCCGAACCCCGGCTCGTCGCCGCCCTCCTCGCCCATGCCGCCGAAGAGGTCGAACTGGCCCTCGGCCTCCTTGCGCTTGACCGCGACCACGTTGTCGATCATGGTCTCGTGGTGGGCGACGAGGCTCTTGCGGGTGTGGCCCATCTCGTCGAAGGCGCCGGCCTTGATCAGCGACTCCACGGTGCGCTTGTTGCAGACGACGACCTCGACCTTGTCGAGGAAGTCGGGGAAGGAGGCGTACTTCCCCTTCGCCTTGCGGCACTTGATGATCGACTCGACGACGTTGGTGCCGACGTTCCGCACGGCGGAGAGCCCGAAGAGGATGACGTCGTCGCCCTGGGCCGCGAAGTTCGCCTCGGACTCGTTGACGTTGGGCGGGAGGACCCTGATGCCCATGCGGCGGCACTCGTTGAGGTAGACGGCCGACTTGTCCTTGTCGTCCTTGACGGACGTGAGGAGCGCCGCCATGTACTCGGCGGGGTGGTTGGCCTTGAGGTACGCCGTCCAGTACGACACCAGTCCGTACGCGGCGGAGTGGGCCTTGTTGAAGGCGTAGCCGGCGAAGGGGACCAGCACGTCCCACAGCGCCTGGATCGCCTCGTCGCTGTAGCCGTTCTTCTTCGCGCCGGCCTGGAAGATGGTGAAGTTCTTCGCCAGCTCCTCGGGCTTCTTCTTGCCCATGACGCGGCGGAGGATGTCGGCCTCGCCGAGCGAGTACCCGGCGATGATCTGGGCGGCCTTCTGCACCTGCTCCTGGTAGACGATCAGGCCGTAGGTGACGTCCAGGACCTCCCTGAGCGGCTCCTCCAGCTCGGGGTGGATCGGGGTGATCTCCTGCTGGCCGTTCTTGCGCAGGGCGTAGTTCGTGTGCGAGTTCATGCCCATCGGGCCCGGCCGGTAGAGGGCCGAGACGGCGGAGATGTCCTCGAAGTTGTCGGGCTTCATCAGCCGCAGCAGCGAGCGCATGGGCCCGCCGTCGAACTGGAAGACGCCGAGGGTGTCACCGCGCTGGAGCAGCTCGAAGGTCGTGGGGTCGTCGAGCGGGAGGCCCAGGAGGTCGATGTCGATCCCCTTGTTGGCCTTCACCATCTTGACGGCGTCGTCCATGATCGTGAGGTTGCGCAGGCCCAGGAAGTCCATCTTCAGCAGGCCGAGCGACTCGCAGCTCGGGTAGTCCCACTGGGTGATGGTGACGCCGTCGGTGTGCCTCACCCAGACGGGGACGTGGTCGACGATCGGCTCGCTGGACATGATGACGCCGGCGGCGTGCACGCCCATCTGCCGGACCAGGCCCTCCACGCCGCGCGCGGTGTCGATGACCTTCTTGACGTCCGGCTCGTTCTCGTACATCGCCCGGACCTCGCCCGCCTCCGAGTAGCGGGGGTGGGAGGGGTCGGTGATGCCGGACAGGGGGATGCCCTTGCCGAGGACGTCGGCGGGCATGGCCTTGGTGATCCGGTCGCCCATCGCGTACGGGTAGCCCAGCACGCGCGCGGAGTCCTTGATCGCGTTCTTGGCCTTGATGGTGCCGTACGTGCCGATCATGGCGACCTTGTCCTCGCCGTACTTCTCGGTCACGTACCGGATCACCTCGACGCGCCGGCGCTCGTCGAAGTCGATGTCGACGTCGGGCATGGAGACGCGCTCGGGGTTGAGGAACCGCTCGAAGATCAGGCCGTGCGGGATCGGGTCGAGGTCGGTGATCCCGAGGGCGTAGGCGACGATCGAGCCGGCCGCGGAACCCCGGCCGGGGCCGACCGCGATGCCCTGGTTCTTCGCCCACATGATGAAGTCGGCGACGACGAGGAAGTACCCCGGGAACCCCATCTGGACGATGACGTCCATCTCATACTCGACCTGCTTCATGCGGTCCTCGGGGATGCCGCCGGGGAAGCGGCGGTGCATGCCGCGCATGGTCTCCTCGCGGAACCAGCTGACCTCCGTGTGCCCCTCGGGGATGTCGAACTTCGGCATGAGGTCGCGCTTCTCGAACATGCCGGCGGGATCGACCATCTCGGCGATCAGCCGCGTGTTGGCGCACCCCTCCTGCCAGGCGTCCGAGGAGTCGATGGCGTACATCTCCTCCGTGGACTTCAGGTAGTAGCCCGTGCCGTCGAACTTGAAGCGGTCCGGATCGGAGAGGTTCTTGCCGGTCTGGATGCACAGCAGCGCGTCGTGGGCGCCCGCCTCGTGCGCGTACGTGTAGTGCGAGTCGTTGGTGACCAGCGGCGGGATGCCGAGCTTCCGGCCGATCTCCAGCAGGCCGTCGCGGACCCGGCGCTCGATCTCGATGCCGTGGTCCATCAGCTCCAGGAAGTACCGCTCCCTGCCGAAGATGTCCTGGTAGTCGGAGGCGGCCTTCAGGGCCTCGTCGAACTGGCCGAGCCGCAGCCGCGTCTGCACCTCGCCGGACGGGCAGCCGGTGGAGGCGATCAGCCCCCGCGACCACTTGGCGATGGTCTCCTTGTCCATCCGGGGCCACTTCTGCAGCCAGCCCTCGGCGTACGCGTCGGAGGAGAGGCGGAAGAGGTTGTGGAGGCCGGTGTTGTCGTACGCCCAGATCGTCTTGTGGGTGTAGCCGCCGGAGCCGGAGACGTCGTCGCGCTTCTGGTGCGGCTGGCCCCAGAGGACCTTGCGCTTGTTGCGCCGGGACTCAGGCGCCACGTACGCCTCGATGCCGATGATCGGCGTGATGCCCGCCTTCTTCGCCGAGTGGAAGAAGTCGTACGCCCCGTGCAGGTTGCCGTGGTCGGACATGGCGATGTGCGTCATGCCCATCTCGTTGCACGCGTCGAACATGTCCTTGAGCCGTGCGGCACCGTCCAGCAGGGAGTACTGGGTGTGCACGTGGAGGTGCGTGAACGGCGACTTCGACACGGTTGCGGCCTCCGGGGCGGGAGCGTCGGGGGGGAAGGGGGGTCGCTGGGAAGTCTACGACCCCCCGGGCCCCGGAGGGGCCCGCAGCGGGGGTGGCGCGCGGGCACTCGGGAGGGGGGCCGCGCGTTGGAGCGGCCGGAACACCCGTCCGTTTCGTCATGCGCTCCGCACCGCGGCGCGCGCGTGTCAGGAGGCACCCCGATGCCGGTCCCCCAGCCCACCGCCCAGGAGCGCGGCGAGCAGATCCTCTCCGTGTTCGGCACCGCCTTCGGGGAGCTGCTGGCGGCGGATCCGGCGGCCTTCCGGATCAAGTTCCGGAAGATGGCGAACTCCGCGTTCGCCTTCTACCGGGGGGCCGCCTGCCTGTTCTACGCCGACCTCGACGAGGGGGACCGGGAGGGCGGTCCCTACCTGGACGAGCGGACGGGCCGGGTCTGGATCCACGGCGACCTGCACGCGGAGAACTTCGGCACGTACATGGACGCCAACGGCCGCCTGGTGTTCAACGTCAACGACTTCGACGAGGCGTACGTCGGCCCCTTCACCTGGGACCTGAAGCGCCTCGCCGCCTCCCTGGCCCTCCTCGGGTACGCCAAGGCGCTCGGCGACGACCAGATCACCGCGCTCGTGCGGCTCTGCGCGACGGCGTACCGGGAGCGGGTGCGCGCCCTGGCGGCCGGCGCCCGCGACGAGGAGGTGCCGCCGTTCACGCTGGACACGGCGGAGGGCGCGCTGCTGGGCGCCCTGCGGGAGGCCCGGTCGCTGACCCGGTTCGGGCTGCTCGCCACGATGACGGAGATCCGCGGGTTCGAGCGCCGCTTCTCCCCCGGCGGCGGCGCGGTCGCCCTGGACGCGGCGACCCGCCGCAGGGTGCTGGCCGCCTTCGACGGGTACCTGGGGACGCTGCCGCCCTCCAGCCTGCGCCGCCCGGACTCGTACCGGGTGAAGGACGTGGTGGGGCGGCGCGGCGTCGGCATCGGGTCGGCCGGCCTCCCCTCGTACAACATCCTCCTGGAGGGCAACAGCGACGCCCTGGAGAACGACGTGGTGATCTACATGAAGCAGGCGCAGGTCCCGGCGGTCTCCCGGCACGTGACGGACCCGGCGGTGCGGGGGTACTTCCGCCACGAGGGGCACCGCACCGTCATCTCGCAGCGCGCCCTGCAGGCGCACGCCGACCCGTGGCTGGGCTGGACGGAACTGGACGGCGCCGGCCAGCTGGTCGCGGAGATCTCCCCGTACGCCGTGGACCTGGACTGGTCGGACATCGACGACCCGGACGAGATGGCCGCGACCGTCGCGGACCTGGGGCGGGCGACGGCCACGATGCACGCGGCGGCGGACGACGAGAGCGGCCACTCGCTGGTGCCGTTCAACACGGAGCGGGCCATCGACGCGGCCGTGGCGGCCGACGAGGAGGGGTTCGCGGAGATGCTGGTGGACTTCGCGCACGCGTACGGCGCACGGGCGCGGGAGGACCACCGGATCTTCGTGGACCTCTTCCGTAACGGTCGGATTCCGGGTCTCCGCTGATCATCGTCCTTTAGGGACCTCTTACCGGAGCCCGTGGCACACTCTCGGACGATGGACGACATGGCCGGGACCCAGCTGAGGGGGGTGCGGGCAGCGGTCTTCACGACTCTGGTCGTGGCGCTGTCCGCCGCCTCCCACGTGCTGCTGTCCCGGGTGCCGCTGCCGCTGACCGCGGTCCTGACGGTCGCGGCCAGCGTCTTCGCCGTCGCCTACGCGCTCGCCGGCCGGGAGCGCGGGTACCGGTCGATCGCCGGCCTGCTCGTCCCGCTGGAACTGGCGGCGGACACGGCGTTCACGGCGGGGCAGCACGCCTGCTACGGGCCGTCCGGCGGCCCGGTCGCCGGGTCGCTGCGCACGGTCGGCGTCGACGTGCCGTGCGGCCAGTCCCTGGGCACGCCCCTGCCGGGCGTCGCCGTGGCGGAGAGCGCGGCGGCGGCCCTGTTGCGCTCCGGCGACCCGGCCGTGCCGTGGCTGCTGCTCGCCGCGCACGTCGCGGTGGGGCTGGCCGCCGCCGCCTGGCTGTGGCGCGGCGAGGCGGCGTTGGGGCGGGTGCTGCGGGCGGCCGGCTCGTCGGCGTTCCGCCCGCTGCGGGCGGCGTGGTCGGTGTCCACGGCGCGGGGCCCCGCGCTCCGGCCGGTGCCGCGCGCGGGCGCCCGCCGGCGTACGACCGCGCGTGCGCGCCTCCTGGTGCACTCCGTCGGCCGGAGGGGACCGCCGCACAGGCCCGTGGCGGCCTGACCGCGGCACCCCCTACCACCGATCACCGGCCGGTGATCCCCACACAGTACGGAGAGCAGACCATCATGAGCGCACGCAACAGCCACGCCAACAAGACGGCGGCCCGCGAACGGCTCCGGGCGGAGCGGGAGCGCCAGGCCAAGAGGGACAAGCGGCGGCGGCAGATCACCGTCGCCCTGTCCGTCGTGGCCACGCTCGCCCTGGCGGGCGGCGTCGGCTACGCCGTCGTCCAGGCGAACAAGCCCTCCCACTGGGAGGCCGCCAAGAAGGCCGGCGTCAAGGCGCCGAAGAACACGACCGGCGAGAACGGCACCACGGTCGTGATCGGCAAGCCGACGGCGAAGAAGACCCTCCAGGTCTTCGAGGACGCCCGCTGCCCGATCTGCGCGGTCTTCGAGCAGCAGGTCGGCCCGGCGATCAGGAAGGACGTCGACGCGGGCAGGTACAAGCTGCAGTACGTGGGCGCCACCTTCATCGACGACGCCGCCCTCGGCCAGGGCTCCAAGAACGCCCTGTCCGCCCTGGGGGCGGCGCTGGACGTGAGCCCCGGCGCGTTCATGGACTTCAAGGCCGCGATGTACTCGGCGAAGTTCCACCCGGAGGAGTCGGACGACAAGTTCGGCGACAACTCCTACATCCTGAAGATCGCGGAGACGGTCCCCGAACTGAAGGGCAACGCGGCGTTCAGGAAGAACGTCGAGGAGGGCACCTTCCACGCCTGGGCGCTGAAGATGTCCGAGGCCTTCGACAAGAGCGGCGTCACGGGCACCCCCGCCCTGAAGATGGACGGCAAGCCGGTCACGGGCCCGAACGGCAAGAACATCCCGATCACGACGGCCGAGTTCGCCACGGCCATCGAGAAGGCCCTGAAGGGCTGACCCGCGCCCGCCCGGCCGCCCCCGCTCCACGGCGGGGGCGGCCGGTCCCCCGCGGTCCTACGGCGAGCGGCCTTCCGGTGGCCGGTGCTCCTGCCGCGTGACCGAAGTGCGCCGGCACACCGCACGGCTGCCGCCTCCCCAACGCCGGGCCCGGTTGCTCCAACCGGCCGGGCTCCGGTGGGGTTGCCGTTCCGGGTCGCGCACCGGACGCACGTGCCGGCCGGCTCGGCACGGCGGCGAACCGCCGGGTGCCGGAGCCCGGCGTGACGGCCCCTCGCCCGAGCATGACTCCGCCGAGCGCTCCGGAAGGAACCTTCTCGGCCACGGCCGTGTGGTGCCGTCCCCCCGTTCGACGACAATGGACCGGCTCGTCCGTTCACATGGGGGAGGGGCCGCTGCACGGCGTGGGACGAGTGGGAACAGTTGAAAGCCGAAGCACGTACCGGGTCCGAGAAGATGCGCTTGAACGCGCTTGAGCCACAACCGTCCGGTGGTGGCACGGAAGGCGACCTGAAGGTCGACCAGCAGGACCTCGCGGCCGTGGGGAACAGCGCCTTCAGGCTGTTCGAGGACCTGGGCAGGCACGGGCGCGGAGCCGCGACCAGCACGCGGGAGGCCGCCAAGGACCTCACGACCCAGGAATTCGAACTGGGCGCCGCTCTCTCCACGGTGGAGAAGCGCTGGGACAAGCAGTTGCGCTCCTTATCGGACGCCTGTGCGCACATCTCGAACCACATGGACTTCACGCGGAACGCTCACGCGGGGGACGAGTACTTCATCGCGTCGACCCTCAGCAGTATCGAGACGTTGGACCAGGGGTTCGACCGGGGGCGAAGAACTGATGGACCTCGAAGCGCTCCGGCACGGAAACTTCGCCAGGCTCGGCACGGCGCTCAACGACTGGTCGACGATGGTCAGGCAGCTCGAATCCCTGGAGACCGGAGCGCGGGACGACATGCGCGCGAAGGCGGAACGGGCCAAGTCGGCGGGTGTCAACGCGACGGTCTCCCGCGAGTTCGTCACCAAGACGGCCGGGGAGTTCAGCGACGCGGTGGCCCAGGCGACCAGCATCCTCAACATCCTCCGCGACACGCGCGACGAACTGGTCGAGTACCGCGACGAGCTCAATGCGGCCATCGACCGCGCGTGGAAGAAGAAACTCACGGTCGTCGGTGTCGCGGGGGCGGCTTCAAGGTCTACGTCAACGTCCACCCGGAGCCGCCGAACAGTGAGCGGGCCGTGAAGGATCTGGTGGACGAACTCCAAGCCATCCTCGACAAGGCGACCACCAGCGATTCCAGCGCCGCCCGTGCCCTGACGGCGCTCGCCGCCCAGGCGGACCATGGCTTCTCCAGTGCAAGGTACGGCGATCGTGACAGCGCGGTGGGCGCCCTCCAGAAGGCCACCCACGCCGCGGCGCTGGCCGGGGATGCGAAGAAGCTGACCCCCGAGCGGCTTGCCGAACTGAACCCCATCCTGGCCCATCACAAGAACGACGAGCTCTTCGCCGCCGAGTTCGCAACGAAACTCGGAGCCGAGAACACGCTGCGGTTCTGGACGGACATGTGCACCCTTCACTCGGGGGAGAGGGGTTCAGGCCTGCACGAGTTGCAGGAACTGCAGAAGAACCCGAGCACCGCACTCGCGACGGCGACCCTCTCGGACAGTGACGGCATGACGGCCTGGAAACAGCAGGTCCTCAACGACACCAGCAAGGCCTACACTTCCGAGAACCCGGCCTACCCCGTGCGAGGCCCCATGAACGCCACCGGTTTCCACGTGATGAGCAGCCTCATGGGCCACGGCAAGTACGACACCGAGTTCCTGGAGGCGTACGGCAAGAAGTTGCTCGCCTCCGACAAGGCCCAAGCGAACGCATCGGGCATGGACTCCGACCACATGTGGACGGCACCGGACCAGCTCACCGACCTGGTCTTCGGCAAGGAGGACGGTCAGGATCCGGTGGTCGGCTTCATGAAGGCGCTGTCCCACAACCCGGAAGCGGCGACGCAGACGTTCGCCGACAAGGACGTCCTCGAGCACAGCCTGGAGAGCATCCGCTACACAGCCCGGGATGCGGAAGTCGCACGTGCCCTGGAAGCCGCCGTCACTGGAGTCCCGGACGGAGGCGTTCCCACCGAGCCTGCACGGCCACACAGTAAGACGCAGGTCGAGATCGTGCGGAACATCATGCACATGATCGCGAACCCAGAAGGCGGTGCGAGGCTGGTAACCGGCGAAACAGGCGGAAGCTTCGGCGACATGGCTTCTTCGTATATGGCAGAGATCAGCAACGAACTCGCCGGGCACGGTGCGGAGTCCATCTTCCGAACGAGTAGCGCGGATCCTCACGGACTTGAGCGGACCGACGTTCAGCGATTCCTGTACGAAGTCGCCCGGGATCCCCAGGGAAGAGCTTCGATCATTCTGGGCGAGAGCATCTACACGTCGAGCGTTTTGGAAGCACATACCGCGGATCCATCACTCTACAGCGGCGACCGCAGAACTCTGGTCGAGACGATCGGTCAAAACGTTGGACCGATCGAGGGGATCGTCGGACACTCGGTGGCCGATGCCCACATCCAAGGCGAGCTCAAGTCCGAGGAGGACGAGAATAACGCCCTCAAGCGCAAGGGTGACTTCATCAAGGCAGTCATCGGTGCGGGTGTCTCCGTAGGTTCAGTGGCTCTTGTCCCCATGGGGCCCTTGCACACCGCAGTGGGAGCAACGGCCATACGTCGGCACCAGCGACTCCACCATCTCAGGGGAGGCGGAAAGCGCCGACTCCTCCGTCGCCACCTGGCGCCGGCACTACGCACACCGGCTCAGCGAAGGCCGTGGAGGTGTCCGCAGGAGACGTGCACGCCATCTCCACACCGAGGCTCGCCACCGTGTACGTGCCCTGCACTCTGCCGTCGCAGAAGAGGAAAGCGGCCGAGGCGTACTCCTTGTCAGCGGAGGCCCGCACCATCGGGACCACCCGTGCCAAGGGCGACGAACTGCGGCAGGTCCTCGTCGACTTCGCCTACCAGTTGGCCAGGCACGCCTACCGGGTGGGTGAGTGCCAGGAGCCCAGGAGCTTTCCCGAGTCGCTGCCCCGGCTCTCCGAGGGGCGGGTCCTGGACGAGTCGCTCGGCTGACACCGGCCGGCCCCGCGAACGGCCCGCCCCCTACGGAGCGGGCCGTTCGTTCGGGTGACGGGAACAGCGGGCGACTACGGGCCGAACAGCGGCACATGACACTTATCCACCGGTAACGCCCTGGGTAGTCTGCTCCGCCGTGACCAATCGAAACCCCAGTCCCACCGCCCCCAGCCGGCGCACCGTCGTCAAGGCCGCCGCCGTCTCCGCCGCCGCCGTCTCCGCCGCCGGATCCGTGGTCCTCCCGGGTACCGCCACCGCCGTCGCGAACACCTCCGCCCCCGCCTTCCTCCACGGTGTCGCCTCCGGCGACCCGCTCCCCGACGGGATCCTGCTCTGGACCCGCGTGACGCCCTCCCCCGACGCCCTGCCCGGCTCCGGCGAGGGGGCCGACACCGAGGTGGGATGGGAGGTCGCCGAGGACGGGGGCTTCACCCGGACCGTCGCGCGCGGCACCGTCGCCGCCACCGCCGAGACCGACCACACGGTCAAGGTGGACGTGCGCGGACTGCGGCCGGCGACGTCCTACTGGTTCCGGTTCACCGCGGGGGCGCCCGGCGCCGGGGCCGTCTCGCCGGTGGGCCGGACCCGTACGACACCCGGGTACGACGACCCGGTGCAGGGCGTCCGGTTCGGTGTCGCGTCCTGCGCCAACTGGGAGGCCGGTCACTTCGCCGCGTACGGCCACCTCGCCGCCCGTACCGACCTGGACGCCGTCCTCCACCTCGGCGACTACATATACGAGTACGGCACCGGGGAGTACCCGAGGACCGGAGACGTGCTGCGTCCCCACGAGCCGCGCCACGAGACCGTCACGCTGGCCGACTACCGGCTGAGGCACGCCGCCTACAAGTCCGACGCCCACCTGCAGGCCCTCCACTCCGCGCACCCGGTGATCGCGATCTGGGACGACCACGAGGTCGCCGACGACATGTGGTCCGGCGGCGCGGGGAACCACACCCCCGGCGCCGAAGGCGACTGGGCCGCGCGCGTGACGGCCGCGAAGCGCGCCTACTTCGAGTGGATGCCCGTGCGCACCTCCACCGAGGGCACGGTCTACCGGCGGCTGCGCTACGGCAAGCTCGCCGACCTGCACCTGCTCGACCTCCGCTCCTTCCGCTCCCGGCAGGCACCCGCCGGCAGCGGCGCGGTCGACGACCCGGACCGCACGATCACCGGCCGCGCCCAGCTGGACTGGCTGAAAGCGGGGCTGGCGTCCTCGGACGCGACCTGGCGGCTGGTGGGCACGTCGGTGATGGTCTCGCCGGTCGCCTTCGGCTCCCTCCCGGCGCACCTGCTGAAGCCCGTGGCCGAATTGCTGGGTCTGCCGGCGGGGGGACTGGCGGTCAACACGGACCAGTGGGACGGCTACACGGACGACCGCCGGGAGCTGCTGGCGCACCTCCGGGAGCGGGCCGTCCGCAACACCGTCTTCCTCACCGGCGACATCCACATGGCGTGGGCCAACGACGTGCCGGTCGCGGCCGCCACGTACCCGCGGTCGCCGTCCGCCGCGACCGAGTTCGTCGTCACGTCCGTGACCTCGGACAACCTGGACGACATCCTCCGCGTCCCGGCGAACACCGCCTCGGTGGCCGCCGTCGCCGCGCTGAAGGCGGCCAACCGCCACGTGCACTGGATCGACATGGACCACCACGGCTACGGCGTCCTGGACGTGACGCCGGAGCGCTCGCAGATGGACTACTACGTCCTCTCCGACCGCACGGCCCCGGACGCCTCGGACAGGTGGACGCGCTCGTACCGGACGCTGAGCGGAACGCAGAGAGTGGAGCGGGTGTACACACCGGTGCGATGACGTGAGCGCAAGAGCTATTTTCAGCCAAGCTTTACGAGCTAACTGAAGATCACGAAGCCATGACGGGTGGTGTGTTCTCCGGGTCGAATCCGGACACACCACCTCCGTGGCGCCTCCCCTCCATCACGTTTAGATCTCAACCATCTGGACGGGCCGAGAGAACCCGTCCCTCCACCCCGCCCCTCCGTGGGCCGATTGGGCCGGAACGCTCCTCCTCCGCGTCTTCACGTCCCGCGTAATCTCCCGGCGGTGGCGAGGAAGGCCCTCCCACACCCCCGCTAGGAGTCACGTATGCGTGCTCTTGTTCGTATATCTCCGAAGACGCGCCGTCGTGTACTCGGTACGGCCGCGCTGGCCGGAACGCTGGCGCTCCTCCCGCTCTCGGCCCCGACGGGCGCCGCCGCACAGACCGCGCCGCTCTCGGCCCCGACGGGCGCCGCCGCCGGGGAGTGCGTCGAGGAGGCGGGCGCGAGCGCCCACGCGCGCGAGTCCCGTCCCTCGGACGGCGTCCACGCGCACGAGCCCAACGAGGTCTCCGCCGCCAAGACCCAGGCCATGGAGGCCGACCTCCAGAAGAAGCTGAAGGCCGCCAAGGCCGGGGGAGCGGACGGCAACCGGTTCGGCACGGCCGCCGCCTCGGTCACCATCCCGGTGTACTTCCACGTCGTCCACGACGGCGCCAAGGGCAAGCTGACCGCGACGGACATCAACGGCCAGATGGCCGTCCTCAACGCCTCGTTCGGCGGCCAGGGCACCGGCAACACCGTCACCGGCTTCCAGTTCACGCTGGCCGGCACCACCTACACGGACAACGCCGCCTGGTACAACCTCTCCTCCGGTTCCCCCGAGGAGAAGGCGATGAAGAGCACCCTCCGCCGGGGCGGCCCCGACGCGCTGAACTTCTACACCGCCAACCTCAGCGACGGCCTCCTCGGCTGGGCGACCTTCCCGTCCTCGTACAGCTCCAACCCGTCCATGGACGGCGTCGTCGTCCTCGACGCGTCGCTGCCCGGCGGTACCGCCGCCAACTACAACCAGGGCGACACCGGCACCCACGAGGTCGGCCACTGGATGGGCCTCTACCACACCTTCCAGGGCGGCTGCAGCGGCCAGGGCGACTACGTCGCCGACACCGCCGCCGAGAAGGCCCCGGCGTACGCGTGCCCGACGGGCCAGGACTCCTGCACCCGCCAGGCCGGCGTGGACCCGATCCACAACTTCATGGACTACACGTACGACTCCTGCATGTACCAGTTCACCGGCGGTCAGGTGAAGCGCATGCAGGACCACTGGACGGCGTACCGGGCGCGCTGATCCCGCGGCCGCGGCCGCTCGGGCGGCTGCGGCCCCGGACACGGCGGGGGGGCGCGGTGTGGCGGAGGAGCCGCACCGCGCCCCCCGCCGTGGCGGCCGTGGCGGCGGATGCGTCGTCAGAGGCCGCCGGGGAACGCCGGGGACGCCGCCCGGCTCCGCCCGGCCGCCTCCCCCGGTGGTCCGCCGGGCCCGCGCCGGTGTACGGGTGCCCGGCGCCCCGGTGGCGGTGCACCCCGGTGTCCGCCCCGGGCCGCCCCGGCCGCGGGTACCGGGTGTTCAGCCGGTCGTCCGGCTCGGGCGGATCCGGGTCCGCGACGTGCGGTGGGACCGGCGGCCGCCCGGCGAAGGGCCCTCCGGCACCTCGTGCGCGCCGTGCTGGAGCAGCCCGCGCGCCCTCCCGCCGGCGACGGCCGACTCCCGGACGGACGCGGCGCCCGGGCGGAACGCCGCGTGCCCCGGGCCGTCCCCGCGGTGCGGCGCCGCGGTGCGGCGCCGCGGCCGGGGCGGCGCGGCAGGCCGGTCCGTCCGGGCCCGGCCCGTCACCCGGTCTCCGGCCCCTCCCCCGCGGTCCGCGCGGTTTGACCCCCGCACAGGTCGGGCACGCGCACCTGGTGCCCGGCGGCACGCAGCCGGTCCGCGGCCGCGTGCACGGCCGGGCGGAGACCGTGGGCCGGGTGGAAGAGCGCGATGTCCGTCCGGTCGCCTTCCCACCACCCGCCCTGGGTTCGGAGCCATGGAGAACGTACTGCGTCCGCTGACCGTCCTCGGTGGTTCGGTCGTGCTCACCCTGCTCGTCGGCTGGGCCGCCGACGTGCTGCTGAGACGCGCCGACTGCCGCCACCCCGAGACCCCCCTGTGGGGGCTGCTGCGCCGCTGCCGGATACCCCTCCGGGTGGTCATGCTGGCCGGGCTGCTGCGCGGCGCGTACCGGGAGACGGCGTGGGGGGTCATCAGGGACCACGCGGTGGGCATCGGCCGGGGGCTGACGCTCGTGCTGATCGGTGCGAGCGCCTGGCTGGTGGTGCGCATCGCGTCGGCGGTCGTCGAGGCGACGTACGCGCGGTACGCCGCGACGACCCGGCACCTCGACCGGCTGCGCCGCGTCCGGACGCAGGTCACACTGATCATGCGGATCGTCACCGCCGTGGTCGGGGTGGTCGCGGTGGCGGCGATGCTGCTGACGTTCCCGGACTTCCGGGCGGTCGGCACCTCGATGCTGGCGTCCGCCGGCATCATCGGCATCGTCGCCGGCGTGGCGGCGCAGTCGACGCTCAGCAACGTCTTCGCCGGGTTCCAGATCGCCTTCGGCGACATGGTCCGCATAGGGGACACCGTGGTCGTGGACGGCGAGTGGGGTGTCGTCGAGGAGGTCACGCTGACCTTCCTCACCGTGCGCACCTGGGACGAGCGCCGACTCACCATGCCCGTCTCGTACTTCACCAGCAGGCCCTTCGAGAACTGGTCCCGGGGCGGTGCCCAGATCACCGGAACCGTCTACTTCCACCTCGACCACACGGCCCCCGTCGGACTGATGCGCGAGCGCCTCCGCGAACTCCTGGAGAAGTCCCCCGACTGGGACGGGCGGGCCTGGTCGCTGGTGGTGACGGACACCACGCCGAGCACGATGGTGGTGCGGGCGGTGGTCACCGCGCGGAACGCCGACGACGTGTGGAACCTGCGGTGCGACGTGCGGGAGCAGTTGATCGCCTGGCTGTACGAGCACCATCCGTACGCGCTGCCCCGCCTGGCCACCACCATCACCCCCGAGCGGGGCGCGGGCCGCGACGCGGACCGGGACCGCGACACCGGGCACGTCCTCGCCGCGGACGGCGGCCGGAGCCCCGCGCGGAACCGGGACGGCGGGCCGGGCCGGAGCCGGGCTCCGGGCCGGCGCCCCTGACCGCACGCCCCGCCGGACCGGGCGCCGGTCGCGGGCGCACCGGGCCGGAGCGTCCGCGGACGGCGCGGACGCGGGTCAGAGCCTTCGGCGCATCGCCCGGTGGGGCATCCCCGCGTCGGGGAACTCCGGGCCGTACGCCTCGTACCCCAGCCGCTCGTAGAAGCCCAGCGCGTGGGTCTGCGCGTGCAGGTCCACCGCCCCGAGGCCGCGCGCCCGCGCCGCCTCCTCGACGGCCCGTACGAGCGCCGCGCCCACGCCGAGGCCGCGGGCGGCCCGCGTGACGGCGAGGCGGCCGAGCGCGCCCACCCCGTCCTCACCGCCCGTGCGGTCTGCGGCGTCCGGCCCGTACAGGAGCCGGCCCGTGCCGAGGGCGGCGCCGTCGGCGGTGCGGACGGCCAGGACGTGCACGGCCGTCGCGTCGTGCGCGTCGTACTCGATCTCCTCGGGGACCCCCTGCTCGACGACGAAGACCTCGCGGCGGACCGCGAAGGCCGCCTCGCGGTCCTCGTCGTCCAGTGCCTCCCGGACCTCGTAGGCGGTCACGCGCTCTCCGCGGCGATGGTGTCCAGCGCGTGCCGGAGGTCGGCGGGGTAGTCGCTCGCGAACTCCACCCACCGGCCGTCCGACGGGTGCTCGAAGCCGAGGCGCACGGCGTGCAGCCACTGGCGGGTGAGGCGGAGCCGCTTGGCGAGCGTCGGGTCGGCGCCGTAGGTCAGGTCGCCGACGCAGGGATGGCGGTGCGCCGCCATGTGGACGCGGATCTGGTGCGTCCGGCCCGTCTCCAGCTTGACGTCCAGCAGGGACGCGGCCCGGTACGCCTCCACCAGGTCGTAGTGCGTGACGGAGGGCTTGCCCTCGGCGGTGACGGCCCACTTGTAGTCGTGGTTCGGGTGGCGGCCGATGGGCGCGTCGATCGTGCCGCTCAGCGGGTCGGGGTGGCCCTGCACCAGCGCGTGGTACCGCTTGTCGACGACCCGCTCGCGGAACTGCGCCTTCAGCAGCGTGTAGGCCCGCTCCGACTTGGCGACGACCATCAGGCCGGACGTGCCCACGTCGAGGCGGTGCACGATGCCCTGGCGCTCGGCGGCCCCCGAGGTGGAGATCCGGTACCCGGCGGCGGCGAGGCCGCCGATCACGGTCGTCCCGGTCCAGCCCGGGCTGGGGTGGGCGGCGACGCCGACCGGCTTCACGACCACGACGATGTCGTCGTCGTCGTGGACGATCTCCATGCCCTCCACCGGCTCCGCGACGACCTGCACCGGCGCGGGCGCGCCGGGCATCTCGACCTCGAGCCAGGCGCCGCCCGTGACCCGCTCGGACTTGCCGACGACGGCACCGTCGACGAGGACCTTCCCGGCGGAGGCCAGCTCGGCCGCCTTCGTGCGGGAGAAGCCGAACATGCGGGCGATGGCGGCGTCGACGCGCTCGCCCTCCAGGCCGTCGGGAACGGGCAGCGTACGGATCTCGGGAATCGTGCTCACCCGTCGAGTATGCCTTGTCCGCGGCCCCGCCCGGTCGGTCCCGCGGGCGGTCCGGGCCCGGCCGCTCAGTCCCTGTGGACGGTCCCGTCGGGGTCCAGCCCCCTGAAGGAGAGGATCACGATGAGGAAGCCGCCGCAGACGATCGCCGAGTCCGCGAGGTTGAACACCGCGAAGTGCGCCGGCGCGATGAAGTCGACCACGGCGCCCTCGAACACACCGGGCGCGCGGAAGACCCGGTCGGTGAGGTTGCCGAGCGCGCCGCCCAGCAGCAGGCCCAGCGCGATCGCCCAGGGCAGGCTGTACAGCCTGCGCGCCAGCCGCACGATCACGACGATCACGACGGCCGCGATCACGGTGAAGACGGCGGTGAACGCCTCGCCGATGCCGAACGCCGCGCCCGGGTTCCGCACGGCCTCGAACTTCAGCAGGCCCTCGACGACCACGATCGGGTCGCGGTGCTCCAGCTTCGCCACGACGAGCATCTTGCTGCCGAGGTCCAGCAGATAGGCGACGAGGGCGACGGCGAGGAGCGCCGCGACCCTGCGCCGGCCCCCGGGCCGCTCGTCGGGCACCTCGGTCCCGTCGTCAACGTCCGGCGTGCCGGTGCCGTACTCCGCCTCTGTCACGTGAGTCCCTCAACCTAGGTGCCTGACTGGGACGAGAGTACGGCACACGCCTGCGGGTCAGCCGCGCCGCTCCTGCTTCTGCTTGTCCTCCACGCAGAGGGTGGCCCGCGGGAACGCCTGCATGCGGGCCTTGCCGATGGGCCTGCCGCAGACCTCGCACAGCCCGTACGTCCCGGCGTCCAGCCGCTGGAGGGCGTGCTCGGTCTGCTCCAGGGTCGCGCGGGCGTTCGCGGCGAGCGCCATCTCGTGCTCGCGCGTGATGTTCTTGGTGCCCGTGTCCGCCTCGTCGTGCCCGGCGCCCTCACCGGAGTCCCGCATCAGCCCGGAGAGGGCCTCCTCGGACGCGGCGAGTTCCTCCTGCAGGCGGCGGGCCTCGCCCTCCAGCCCGGCGCGGGCCTCCGCCACCTCCTCCGGCGTCCACGGTTCCTCGCCCGGCCGTACGGCGAGCCCCTGCGGCTCCGCCTCGGCGACACCGCGGGCCGTGGGCATGGCCACACCGACCGCCGCGGTCACGTCCGCCGTCTTCTTCGCTGCCACGGTCCTGGCTCCCGTCTGTTCGGTGTCCGCCGCGTCTCCGGCGGCCCTCTTCCCACCCGTATGGGCGGCCCCAGCCGCTTTACCCGCCCCGGCGCCGCCGAACACCCCGGCGGCCGTTCCCCCGCCGGTCGCGGTCGCGCCGGCCGCTCCGGGAGCAGCGGGCTCCCCGGCGGGCGGCCCCGGGGCGGCCAGCTCCTTGGGGCCGGGCTCGCCGACCAGCGGCCTCCTCCCGGCGGCCACCTCCTCCGCGCCCGCCCCCGCCGCCTCCTTCCGGGCGGGCGCCTTCCGGCCCGTCCTCCTCCCGGCGGAGGCCTCCTCCGCGCCCGCCCCCGCCGCCTTCGCCGCGGCCGCCTTCCGGGAACGCGCCTCCGTCCGGGCGGCCGCCTTCCCGGCCGCGGCTCCCTCCGGATCCGCCGCCCTCCCGGCGGCCGTCCCCCGCGGCGCGGCCTTCCGGGCGGTCCTCTCCCCCCGTGCGGGCCGCCCTCCCGGAGGGGGACCCGCCGGCGGCCCGCTTCCGGGCCGGCGCCCCGCCCGCGTCCGCGGGCGGCGGCTCCCCGGCGGCCCCCTCCCGCGGCGCCCCCTCTGCGGGCGCCGTCTTCCGCGGGGCCTTCCGCGCCGCCCGCTCCGGGGCGGGAGCGTCCTCGGACGCCGCCGCCCCGGCCGCGGTCGCCGGTGCCTTCCCACCGCCCGTGGCCCCGCCCGGTGCCGACCGCGCCGACGCCGCCCTCTCGACTGCGGTCCTCTTCGCCACCATGCCGCGGCCCCTTCACATATTGTGATCTTGCTCGCGAATCGTGCTGGGACGATAAATCGACTCCGGTCCCGCGGCAACTGGGCACGCCGCCCGTACCGGACACCCGGTACCCGACCAGTCGAGCCCGCGCGCCGTGCGCCCGGCCCGCCGGCCGCCGGGCGGACGCCCCGCTCCGGGCCGGTCGCGCCCCCGCGCCCGTTCCGCCCTCCCCGCCCCGCCGTGCCCGGACGGCGTGTCGGCCGGGGTCGGCGCGGGCCCGTACACTGGGCGCAGCGAAAGGCGTGGATGGGGACGAGTAACGTCGCACGCGGCCGTGAGCGATCCGGGGACGGTGAGAGCCCGGGGGCGAGCCCGACGTGAAGCATCACCCCGGAGCCGCCGGAAGAACGCCTTGGACGGTGGGCCCCGCCCGCGGGCACAAGGTCAGTAGAACCGGCTTCGCGACCCGAACGAGGGGGCTCCGGGCCGGTGTGCCCGGTGCCAAGGAGGGTGGTACCGCGGGAGCACGCGCTCTCGTCCCTCCGACGGAACGACGAACCTGTCCGCCGGAGGACCCGATGTCGCAGTACCGCCAGGTGCCCGCCCAGATCGACCTGCCCGCCCTCGAGCACGCCGTGCTCGACTTCTGGCGCGAGGGCAAGGTCTTCGCCAAGAGCCTCGAACGGTCCGAGGGCCGCCCCGAGTGGGTCTTCTACGAGGGCCCGCCCACGGCCAACGGGATGCCGGGCGCCCACCACATCGAGGCCCGCGTCTTCAAGGACGTCTTCCCCCGCTTCCGGACCATGCGCGGTTACCACGTGGCCCGCAAGGCGGGCTGGGACTGCCACGGCCTGCCCGTGGAGCTCGCCGTCGAGAAGGAGCTGGGCTTCTCCGGCAAGAAGGACATCGAGGCGTACGGGATCGCCGAGTTCAACGCCCGGTGCCGCGAGTCCGTGACCCGGCACACCGACGCGTTCGCCGAGCTGACGACCCGCATGGGCTACTGGGTCGACCTGGACGACGCCTACCGGACCATGGACCCCGAGTACATCGAGTCCGTGTGGTGGTCGCTGAAGCAGATCTTCGACAAGGGCCTGCTGGTCCAGGACCACCGCGTCGCCCCCTGGTGCCCCCGCTGCGGCACGGGCCTGTCGGACCACGAGCTGGCGCAGGGCTACGAGACGGTGGTCGACCCCTCCGTCTACGTCCGCTTCCCGCTGACCTCCGGCCCCCTGGCGGGCGAGGCCTCCCTGGTGGTGTGGACGACGACCCCCTGGACGCTGGTGTCCAACACGGCGGTCGCCGCCCACCCCGACGTGACGTACGTGGTGGCGACGGACGGCCGGGAGAAGCTCGTCGTCGCCCGGCCGCTGCTGGAGAAGGCCCTCGGCGAGGGCTGGGAGGCCACCGGCCCGACGTTCACGGGCGCGGAGATGGAGCGGTGGACCTACCGGCGCCCGTTCGAGCTGGTGGATTTCCCCCAGGCCGCGCACTTCGTCGTCAACGCCGGGTACGTCACCACCGAGGACGGCACGGGCCTGGTCCACCAGGCCCCCGCCTTCGGTGAGGACGACCTCAGGGTCTGCCGCGCCTACGGCCTGCCGGTCGTCAACCCGGTCCGCCCCGACGGCACCTTCGAGGAGGACGTCCCGCTCGTCGGCGGCGCGTTCTTCAAGAAGGCCGACGAGGCGCTCACCGCCGACCTCGACGCGCGCGGCCTGCTGTTCCGGCACATCGCGTACGAGCACAGCTACCCGCACTGCTGGCGCTGCCACACGGCGCTGCTGTACTACGCGCAGCCGTCCTGGTACATCCGCACCACGGCCGTCAAGGACCGGCTCCTGGAGGAGAACGAGGCGACCAACTGGTTCCCGGACTCCGTCAAGCACGGCCGCTTCGGCGACTGGCTGGACAACAACGTCGACTGGGCGCTCTCCCGCAACCGCTACTGGGGCACCCCGCTGCCGATCTGGCGCTGCGAGGAGGGCCACCTCACATGCGTCGGCTCGCGCGCGGAGCTGACCGACCTGACCGGTGCGGACCAGTCGGAACTGGACCCGCACCGCCCCTACATCGACGACGTCGCGTTCGGCTGCACCCACGAGGGCTGCGCGCTCACCGCGACCCGCGTGCCGGAGGTCATCGACGCCTGGTACGACTCGGGCTCGATGCCGTTCGCGCAGTGGGGCTACCCGTACAGGAACAAGGAGCTGTTCGAGAAGCGCTACCCGGCGCAGTTCATCTCCGAGGCCATCGACCAGACCCGCGGCTGGTTCTACACGCTGATGGCCGTCGGCACCCTCGTCTTCGACCGGTCGAGCTACGAGAACGTCGTGTGCCTGGGCCACATCCTCGCCGAGGACGGCCGCAAGATGTCCAAGCACCTGGGCAACATCCTCCAGCCGATCCCGTTGATGGACCAGCACGGCGCGGACGCGGTGCGCTGGTTCATGGCGGCCGGCGGCTCCCCGTGGGCGGCCCGCCGCGTCGGCCACGGCACCATCCAGGAGGTCGTCCGCAAGACGCTCCTCACCTACTGGAACACGGTCGCCTTCCAGGCCCTGTACGCGCGCACGGCGGGCTGGGCCCCGTCCGGCGCCGACCCGGCCCCGGCCGAGCGCGCCGTCCTGGACCGCTGGCTGCTGAGCGAGCTGCACACGCTGACCGACCGGGTGACGCAGGCGCTGGAGGCGTACGACACGCAGCGCGCCGGCAAGCTGCTCTCCGCGTTCGTGGACGACCTGTCCAACTGGTACGTGCGCCGGTCCCGGCGCCGGTTCTGGCAGGGTGACAAGGGCGCGCTGCGCACGCTCCACGAGGTCGTGGAGACCGTCACGCGCCTGATGGCCCCGCTGACCCCGTTCATCACCGAGCGGGTCTGGCAGGACCTGGTGGTGCCGGTGACGCCGGAGGCCCCCGAGTCGGTCCACCTGTCGACCTGGCCCGAGGCGGACCCGTCGGCGATCGACCCGGCGCTGTCGCAGCAGATGGCGCTCGTCCGGCGGCTGGTCGAGCTGGGACGCGCCACGCGCGCGGAGTCCGGCGTGAAGACCCGGCAGCCGCTGTCGCGGGCGCTGGTGGCCGCGCCCGGCTTCGAGTCGCTGGGCCCCGAGCTGCACGCCCAGATCACCGAGGAGCTGAACGTCTCGTCGCTGGCCTCCCTGTCCGAGGTGGGCGGTTCCCTGGTCGACACGACCGCCAAGGCCAACTTCCGGCCCCTGGGCAAGCGGTTCGGCAAGGGCGTCCAGGACGTCGCCAGGGCGATCGCCGAGGCCGACGCCGCCGCGCTGTCGCTGGCGCTGCGCGAGGGCCGGGCGACGCTGGAGGTCGGCGGCGAGACGATCACCCTCACGCCCGAGGAGGTCGTCGTCACCGAAACCCCCCGCGAGGGCTGGTCGGTGGCCTCCGACGCCGGCGCGACGGTCGCCCTCGACCTGGAGATCACCCCGGAGCTGCGCCTGGCGGGCCTGGCCCGCGACGCCATCCGGCTGATCCAGGAGGCGCGGAAGAACAGCGGCCTGGACGTCGCGGACCGCATCGCGCTGCGCTGGTCGTCGACGGACCCCGAGGTCGCGTCCGCCCTGGAGGGGCACGCCGGGCTCATCGCCGAGGAGGTCCTCGCCACGGACCTCGCGCGCGGCGAGGGGGACGGGTCGTTCGGCGAGCCGTTCACCGACGAGGCGCTGTCCCTGACCTTCCGCCTCCGCAGGACGCCGTAGTCCCGCGACCCGTGCCCCCGCACCGCCAAGCCCCGGTGCGGGGGCACGGGTCGCCGCCGCGCGGGACGGAAACGGGCCGGGCCCGGGACGTGTGTCCCGGGCCCGGCCCTCGCCGACTGCCTTCGGCTCCTAGTTGTCGTCCTCGTCGATGAGGAAACCGCGCATCGGGGACGGGGCCTGCTGCATCGGCTGCGGGGCCTGCGGCCGCACCGGCGCCATCGGCTGCGTCATGGCCGGCGACATCTGCTGCTGGCCGCCGTAGGACGGGGCGCCGCCCATCGTGGGGGCACCACCCATCGACTGGCCCCCGCCGTACGACGGGCCGCTCGCGCCGGCCGACGCCATCGACGGGGACGGCGGCAGCGACGGAGCCGCGGACGGCGTGCGCGGCGGGGCCAGCGACTCGTCGCCCTGGCTCTCCAGCTGGCGCAGCTGGCTCTCCAGGTAGGACTTGAGCCGCGTGCGGTACTCGCGCTCGAAGCCACGCAGGTCCTCGACCTTGCGCTCCAGCGTGGCGCGGGCGGACTCCAGGGAACCCATCGCGACGCGGTGCTTCTCCTGCGCGTCCCGCTCCAGCGCGTCGGCCTTGGCGCGGGCGTCCCGCTCCAGTCCCTCGGCGCGCGACCGGGCCTCACCGACGATCTTGTTGGCCTCGGAACGGGCCTCCGCGATCGCCTGGTCGGCGGTCTGCTGGGCGAGCGACAGGACGCGCGCAGCGCTGTCGCCGCCGGGCCCCTGCTGGGGCATCCCCGGACCGTGACCGCCCATGGGGCCGCCCATCGGGCCGCCCATGGGACCGCCCTGCATGGGCCCGGGGCCGTGCGGACCCTGCGGTCCGCCGTGGCTGGGACCGGCCGGCAGCTGGGGGGCACCACCGGGCAGCTGGGGGGACCCATCTGCGGGGGCTGCTGCTGGACCGGCGGGCCCGATATGGCGGCGGGCACCGGACCGCCGGGACCGACGGGGCGCTCCTGCTGCTCCGGCGGTTTGCGCATCGCCTGCTGCTGGCTCTGCGCGGCCGCGCGCGTCGCGGCGGCCAGCTTCGCGCGCAGGTCCTCGTTCTCTCGGAGCAGGCGGGTCAGCTCGGCCTCGACCTCGTCGAGAAAGGCATCGACCTCGTCCTCGTCATAGCCTTCTCGGAGACGGACGGTCGTGAACTGCTTGTTCCGCACGTCCTCGGGGGTCAGCGGCATTCTTCTTCACCTCTACGTAGTCGTCGGCAGTCGGCAGGGCCGTATCGCTCACACCCTCATCGCGAAGCTACCCGCGATGTCGAGGAGGATGTAGACGATGATCATCAGAACGAAGAAGGACAGGTCGAGTGCCACGCCTCCGAGACGCAACGGCGGGATGAACCGCTGCAGAAGCTTCAGTGGTGGATCGGTGACAGTGTAGGTGGCCTCCAGGACGACCACCATCGCCTTGCCGGGTTCCCATGAACGGGCGAACTGGAAGACGTACTGCATGACCAGTCGGAAGATCAGCAGGATCAGGAAGCACGTCAGCGCGATGTAGATCACCTGTAGTGCGATACCCATCCCGCGTTCCCTCTCCCCTGGCTCTCTGTACCGGCCTGCCGGCCGGGCCGTTCCCGGTGTCGTGTCTCAGCTCTGGTTGAAGAATCCGCCCTCTGCGATGCGGGCCTTGTCCTCCGCCGTGACATCGACGTTAGCAGGCGACAACAGGAACACCTTCTGCGTCACTCGCTCAATGCTGCCATGCAGCCCGAAGACGAGACCGGCGGCGAAGTCGACAAGTCGCTTCGCGTCCGTGTCGTCCATCTCCGTGAGGTTCATGATCACGGGAGTGCCCTCGCGGAAGTGTTCCCCGATGGTACGGGCCTCGTTGTAGGTTCGCGGGTGGAGCGTGGTGATCCGGTAGGGCTCCCGCTCGGACACGACCTTGGGCATGATCACCGGTGCGCTCTTCTCCAGGCTCGGGCGTTCAGGTGTGATGGACGCCACGGGGGCGATTCGGGCAGGTCGTCCGCTTTCAGCGGGAAGCGGAACGGGCTCGCGCTGTGCCGGGGGTTGCACTACCGGCGCGCGGACCGGCTCCTCGCGCTCCACCTGACGGGGGGGCTGGTGGTGACGCCGGTCACGCTCGGGCTCCGGTTCGAGTTCGGGCTCGAAGTCGTCGTCGGGGTCGAACCCCCGGCCGTCGTACCCATCGTCCTCCACGAGGCCGAGGTAGACCGCCATCTTGCGCATCGCGCCGGCCATTCTCCGATTCCTCCGCTCTGTGGTGGATCGGCAACGTCGGGTCGCGCCCGCGATCCACTGGGCCTGACCGCCGTTCGGCGGAAATGACCATATTTTCTACTGTGGTCCGACTTGCTTCGCGACGTTACCCGAGCCGGGGGCGGACTCCGAGTACCGCCGTACCGATGCGCACATGTGTCGCCCCGGCCGCCACCGCGTCCTCGAGGTCCGCGCTCATGCCCGCCGACACCATGTTCGCAGCAGGGCGGGTCGCACGCAGACGGGATGAGAATTCCATCAGCCGGTCGAACGCCGCGCGCTGCCGCCTCGCGTAGGGGCCGGTCAGCGGCGCGACCGTCATCAGCCCGCCGAGCCGGAGCCCGGGCGCGCCGTCGACCGCGGCGGCCAGTTCCTCGACCCCCTCGGGCGCGACGCCGCCGCGCGCGCCCCGCCCGTCCGTCCCGGCGTCGAGTGCGACCTGCACCAGGCAGTCCAGCTCCCGCCCGGCCCGCACGGCGGCGGCCGACAGCGCCGAGACCAGCTTCACCCGGTCGACCGACTGCACCACCCGGGCGTAATCGACCACGGATCGTACCTTGTTGGTCTGGAGCTGACCGACGAAGTGCCACGTCAGATCGAGATCCGCGCACGCGGCGGCCTTGGGGGCCGCGTCCTGGTCCCGGTTCTCCGCCACGTGGCGGACCCCGAGTCCGTGGAGGATCCGGACGTCGCTCGCGGGGTGGGTCTTGGTGACCACGATCAGGGTCACGTCCTCGCGCTTGCGCCCGGCCGCCGCGCAGGCGGCGCCGATACGTTCCTCCACCCGCGCGAGGTTCTCGGCGAGTTCGGTCCTGCGATCGGTCATTCCCTATCCTCCCCCCGCCTTCGGCCGGGTAGCGTCCCCGTCAAGCCAGACATATCCCGCGAGTCGCCCCGTCGTGCGGTCCCGGCGGTACGAGAAGTGGTCCTCCGACTCGCGGGTGCAGACCCCGGAGGCCCGTCTGTCCCGGACTCCCATCCGCTCCAGCTGGGCGTGGACCCCGGCGACCACGTCGACGGCCGGCGTTCCCCAGGAGGTCTCGGCCCGGGCGGCCGGCTCGACGGCGGCGATCTCGTCCCGCATGGCCGACGGGACCTCGTAACAGCGCCCGCAGACGGCGGGGCCGGTCCTGGCGACGATCCCGGACGGCTCCGCCCCGAGCGCGACCATGGCCTCGACCGCCGCCGGGACGACCCCGGCCACCATCCCCGGCCGCCCCGCGTGGACCGCGGCCACGACGCCCGCGACCGGATCGGCGAGGAGGACGGGGACGCAGTCCGCGGTCAGGACCGCGAGCGGCAGCCCCCTCCGGGCGGTGACGACGCCGTCGCCTTCCGGAACCTCCGATTCCGTCGGCCAGGGGCCGTCGACCACGTGGACGGTCCGGCCGTGCACCTGGTGCATCCAGACGACCGACTCGGGGTCCGCGCCCAGCCGCTCGGCCGCGATCCTCCGGTTCCGCCGTACGGCGGCGGGGTCGTCGCCCACGGCGCCCCCGAGGTTGAGCTCCTCGTACGGAACGGCGCTCACCCCGCCCCACCGGTCGGTGAAGGCGAAGTGGGCGCCGTCCGCGGTGTCGTGCCGCTCTATCACGTCAGGGTCACTTCGCGGCCGTCACTTCAGGAAGTCCGGGACGTCCAGCTCTTCCGCCTGGCTGTCCGCGTACGGGCGCGTCGTCGGGATCGACGGCGGCGCGACGGCCGGGAGCGGGCTCTCGACGACGGCCGGAGCGGGCTCGGCCGGGACGGCCGGGGGCTCCTCGCGCACCGGGACCGTGCCGAGACCGCCGCTCGCGGAGCGGACGGGCTCGGAGGCGCGGGGTGCCGGCGAGGCGGACTCCTCGCGCTTGGCGGTCGAGGTGCCGAGCACGTTGTCGCGCCGGGCGGGCGGCTGGCCGCCGTCGAAGCCGGCCGCGATGACCGTGACCCGCACCTCGTCGCCCAGGGCGTCGTCGATGACGGCGCCGAAGATGATGTTGGCCTCGGGGTGGGCGGCCTCGCTGACCAGCTGGGCGGCCTCGTTGATCTCGAACAGGCCGAGGTCGGAGCCGCCGGAGATGGAGAGCAGCACGCCCCGGGCGCCGTCGATGGACGCCTCCAGGAGCGGTGAGGAGATCGCCATCTCGGCGGCGGCCACGGCGCGGTCGTCGCCGCGGGCGGAGCCGATGCCCATGAGCGCCGAACCGGCCTCCGACATGACCGACTTGACGTCGGCGAAGTCGAGGTTGATCAGGCCCGGGGTGGTGATGAGGTCCGTGATGCCCTGGACGCCCGAGAGCAGCACCTGGTCGGCGGACTTGAACGCGTCCAGCACGCTGACCTGGCGGTCCGAGATGGACAGCAACCGGTCGTTGGGGATGACGATGAGGGTGTCGACCTCTTCGCGGAGCTCGGCGATGCCGTCCTCCGCCTGGTTCGCGCGGCGCCGGCCCTCGAAGGTGAAGGGGCGGGTGACCACACCGATGGTGAGCGCGCCGAGGGAGCGCGCGATGTTGGCGACGACGGGCGCGCCACCGGTTCCGGTGCCGCCGCCCTCGCCGGCGGTGACGAAGACCATGTCGGCCCCCTTGAGGACCTCCTCGATCTCCTCGCGGTGGTCCTCTGCCGCCTTGCGGCCGACTGCCGGGTTGGCCCCGGCCCCGAGGCCGCGGGTGAGTTCGCGGCCGACGTCCAGCTTGACGTCGGCGTCACTCATCAACAGCGCTTGCGCGTCCGTGTTGATGGCGATGAACTCGACGCCCTTGAGACCGACCTCGATCATTCGGTTGATGGCATTGACACCACCGCCGCCGACACCGATGACCTTGATGACTGCGAGGTAGTTCTGCGGTGCTGCCACGTCGAAGGCCTCTCGCCTCGAGTTACGTGCCGCCGCTTCGCGCTGCGTGGCGCGCCGCGACGGCGGATGCCGAAGGGACGGTCCGAATCGCCGACCCAAACCCTAACGTTGAAGTTTAGGGTTACCAGTGTGCCTGCTCCTTGCACTCTTCCGAACAGGACACTAAGTCGACAAGCGGCGCGCGTTCAACGAACACGCCGAACCTCCCGTTTTTCTTTTCACCCTATGTGATCACCCACAGCGCTGACCAACCAGGGTGCTGGCCAGCACATACGTGCGTCAACTCCGCGACGCCGCAGGGGCGCTGGGGGCGCTCACGTCGAAGTACCCCGCCTCGGGCGCCGCTTTCATCAGAGCCAGGAGCGCGCGCGTCTTCACCTCGCGCTCCTCCCCGCTCCCCCAGAACACCGTGCGGCCCCCTCTCAGCTCCAGGGTGAGGGAGTCGTACGAGCGGACGCGGACGGACCGGAGGTCGCGGCCGATCCGCTCCGGGAGCCCGGCCACCACGCCCACGGCCTCCCGGGCCAGCCGCTCCGCCCCGAAGCGGCGCAGGCTGGGCGACCGCCCGGCGGGGAGGTGGAGCAGGGGCACCCCGGCGGGGGCGGTGGCGACCGTGGCGTAGCGGACGCCCTCCGCGTCCACCTCGACGTGCTTCCCGCCCCGCCGAACCAGCAGGACGGGTCGGCGTTCGACCACTTCGAGGCCGATTTCGTGCGGCCACGAACGGACCACCTCGACCGAGTCGACCCGCGGCAGGGCGCGGCGCAGCCGCTCCCCGACGGCGTCCGTGTCGACGGAGGCGAGCGGCGAGCCGACGGGGACGGCCGCCGCGGAGCGGACCTCGGAGGGAGTCAGGACGCGGGTGCCCGAGACGGAGACGCTCTCGACCCGCAGCCACGGGGAGCCGTACAGCAGCCAGACCGCCCCGCCGGCGGACGCCGCGGCGGCGAGGGCGAGGAGCAGGATGCGGGGGCGCGGCGGGAGGCGCCGCACGCCCCCGCCGCGCCCCGGGCCGGTCCCCCGGGGGCTCCGGCCCGGCGACGCGCCCGCGGACCCCTCCGCGCCGCGCCGGGCGGTCATCGGTCCGGCCATGCTCCCTGCCCCTCCCTCAGCCCTGGCCCGCCCCTACCGGCGTGCCGCGATCGCCTCGTGGACCATGCCCACGAGCAGCTGGTCGGCGTCCCGGCGGCCGAACTCGGCCGCGGCGCGGGACATCTCGTACAGCCGGTGCGGGTCGGCGAGCACCGGCAGGACGTTGCCCTGGACCCACTCGGGGGTCAGCTCGGCGTCGTCGACCAGCAGGCCGCCGCCGGCCTTGACCACCGGCTGGGCGTTGAGCCGCTGCTCGCCGTTGCCGATGGGCAGCGGGACGTACGCGGCGGGGAGCCCGACGGCGGAGAGTTCGGCGACGGTCATCGCGCCCGCGCGGCAGAGCATCATGTCGGCCGCGGCGTACGCGAGGTCCATCCGGTCCACATACGATACGGGAACATAAGGCGGCATACCGGGCATGTTGTCGACGTGTGGCACCTCGTTCTTCGGGCCGACCGCGTGGAGGATCTGGATCCCGGACCGCTGGAGCACCGGGGCCACCTGCTGGACGACCTCGTTGAGGCGGCGGGCGCCCTGCGAGCCGCCGGAGACCAGCAGGGTGGGCAGGTTGGGGTCGAGGCCGAACGCCGCACGCGCCTCGGGGCGCACCCGGGCGCGGTCCAGGGTCGCGATGGAGTGGCGCAGCGGAATGCCGATGTACCGGGCGTTGCGCAGCTTGCTGTCGGGCGTGGCGACGGCGACCGCGGAGGCGTACCGGGAACCGATCTTGTTGGCCAGGCCGGGCCGGGCGTTGGCCTCGTGGACGACGATGGGTACGCCGAGCCGCTTGGCGGCCAGGTACCCGGGCAGCGCCACGTAGCCGCCGAAGCCGACCACGCAGTCCGCCTTGGTGCGCTCCAGGACCTGCTCGGCGGCCTTGATCGTGCCGCGCAGCCGCCCGGGAACGGTGATCAGCTCGGGGGTGGGCTTGCGCGGCAGCGGCACGGCGGGGATGAGCGCCAGCTCGTAGCCCCGCTCGGGCACCAGACGGGTCTCCAGGCCCCGCTCCGTGCCGAGGGCCGTGATCCCCACGGTCGGGTCCTGCCTGCGCAGGGCATCCGCGAGGGCGAGCGCGGGCTCGATGTGGCCGGCGGTCCCCCCGCCGGCGAGTACGACATGCACCGAAATTCACCGCTCTCCGGACGGACGCTTCTTGACGCGCCGTCGCATCGACATCCAACTCACCCCGGCCCGGCCGCCGAAACGGGGCTCCCGGCCGGCCAGGGCCGCTTTCGCGGCGGGCTCGTCACGCGCGAAGGCGATCAGCAACCCGACGGCGAACATGGTCGGCAGCAGGGCCGAGCCCCCGTAGGAGAACAGCGGGAGGGGGACACCGGCGATCGGCAGCAGGCCGAGCACCGCACCGATGTTGACCACGGCCTGGGCCGTGATCCAGGTGGTCACACCTCCCGCGGCGTACCTCACGAAGGGGTCCTCCGTGCGTCCGGCCACGCGAATACCCGCATAGCCTAGAGCCGCGAACAGGGCGAGCACCGACAGCGTCCCCGCCAGCCCCAGTTCCTCCCCGGTGATGGCGAAAATGAAGTCGGTGTGCGGTTCGGGGAGTTGGCCCCATTTTTCCACACTCGCCCCCAGGCCGGAACCGAACCATCCGCCGGACGCCAGGGCGTAGATGCCGTGGACCGCCTGCCAGCAGGCGTCCCCCGGGCCGGGGTCGGTGGCGCCCAGGCAGGCGACCCTCGCCATGCGGTTGTCGCTGCCGCGGACCAGCGCCACGCCGATGACGGCGACGACGCCGAGGACCCCCGCGAACAGCCGCGTGGGGGCGCCGGCCAGCCACAGCAGGCCGAAGAGGACGGCCGTCAGGATGATCGCCGTTCCCATGTCACCGCCCAGCATGATCAGGCCGAGCAGCAGGAAGGCCACGGGGACGATCGGCACGAGCAGGTGCTTCCACTGCGCGAGCAGCCGCTTGTCCTGCTTCCTGGCGAGCAGGTCCGCGCCCCACAGGATCAGCGCCAGCTTGCCGAACTCGCTGGGCTGGAGCTGGAAGGGGCCGCCGAGGTACAGCCAGTTCTGATTGCCGTTGACCGCGTGCCCTATGCCCGGGACCTGGACCAGGACCATCAGGAAGACCGTGATCACCAGCAACGGGTACGCCAGGGCGCGGTGCAGCCTGACCGGCATGCGGGAGGCGAGCAGGAGCAGACCGGTGCCGATGGCGGCGGCGACGAACTGCTTGCGGAAGAAGTACGTGGCCGGCAGGGACAGCTCCAGCGCCTTGATGATCGACGCCGAGTAGACCATGACGAGGCCGAGCACGGTGATCAGCATGCTGGCGCCGAGGATCACGTAGTACGCCGTGAGCGGCCGGTCCCAGGCGCGGCGCGCCCGCTCGTACAGCCCCCGCACCCCGGTGCCGCGCGGCGGCCGCACCGCGCCCCCGGCCCGCGTGCGGGCCCCGGTGCGCGGGGCGGCGGCCCCGCGGGGACCGGTCGCACGGGCGCGCGGGGCGGCCGCGGGCCGCCGCGGGGGTGCGGGCGCCCGCACTCCCGCGGGTGTCCGCGGCGCGGCGCCCGGGACCAGGTCCGCGAGGCGCCGGCCCGCGGCCGCGAGCCGTGCGGCGAGGGCGTCGGCGGCTGCCCGGGCCCGGGCGGGCGCCGGGGCCGCGGTGTCGTCGGCCGGCATGGTCGCTGTCCCCTCCAGTCGTGTCCGACGCCGCCGGACCCCGTGGCTGGTCAGGCGTCCCCGGCGGCGAGCGCGCGGACGGCGTCCGCGAACGCGTCGCCCCGCTTGTTGTAGTCGGTGAACATGTCCATCGAGGCACAGGCCGGGGCGAGGAGCACCGTGTCCCCCGGCCGGGCGAGCCGCGCCGCCTCCCGGACCGCCGCCGCCATCGCCCCAGTGTCCGTCCGGTCGAGGTCGACCACCGGCACCTGCGGGGCGTGTCGCGCGAGGGCTTCGCGGATCAGCCCGCGGTCGGCGCCGATGAGCACGGCGCCGCGCAGCCGCTTCGCCGACTCCGCGACGAGTTCCTCGAACACGGCGCCCTTGGCGAGGCCTCCGGCGATCCAGACGACCGGGTCGTAGGCGGCGAGCGACGCGTGGGCGGCGTGGGTGTTGGTGGCCTTGGAGTCGTCGACGTACGCGACCCCCGCGACCTGCGCGACGTGCGCCATGCGGTGGGCGTCGGGGCGGAAGGCGCGCAGCCCCTCCCGGACGGCCGCCGGCTCCACGCCGAAGGCGCGGGCCAGGGCCGCCGCGGCGAGCGCGTTGGCGATGTTGTGCGGGACCGGCGGGTCCACGTCGCAGACCCGCGCCAGCTCCTGGGCCTGCTTCCGCCGGTTCGGGACGAACGCGCGGTCCACCAGGAGGTCGTCGACGACGCCGAGCTGGGACGGGCCGGGCGTGCCGAGGGTGAAGCCGATCGCGCGGCAGCCCTCCTCCACGTCGGCCGCGCGGACCAGGTCCTCGGTGGCCTTTTCGGAGGCGTTGTAGACGCAGGCCACGGTGGCGCCCTCGTAGATCCGGCCCTTGTCGGCGGCGTACGCCTCCATGGAGCCGTGCCAGTCGAGGTGGTCCGGCGCCAGGTTGAGCACGGCCGCCGAGTGGGCGCGCACGCTGGGCGCCCAGTGCAGCTGGTAACTGGACAGCTCGACGGCGAGGACGTCGTACTGCTCGTCGCCGAGGACGGCGTCGAGGAGGGAGACGCCGATGTTGCCGACGGCGGCGGTCCGCAGGCCGGCCGCCTCCAGGACGGAGGCGAGCATGCGGACCGTCGTGGTCTTGCCGTTGGTGCCGGTGACGGCGAGCCACGGGGCGGGCTCCCGGCCGTCGAGGCCGCGCAGCCGCCAGGCCAGCTCGACGTCGCCCCAGACCGGGACGCCGGCGGCCCCGGCGGCGGCGAACAGCGGTTTGTCGGGGCGCCAGCCGGGGGCGGTGACGACCAGCTCGGTGCCCTCGGGGAGCGTGTCGCCGTCCCCGAGGCGGACCGTGACGTCCTCGGCCTCCAACTCGGCCGCCCGGGCGCGGGCGCGCTCGTCGGTGCCGTCGTCGACGACGGTGACGCGTGCTCCCAGGCCGCTCAGGACGCGGGCGGCGGGGACGCCGCTCACGCCCAGCCCGGCGACGGTGACCCGCCTGCCCCGCCAGTCCGCCGCGCCGGTGCTCACTTGTCGGCCGCCCATCCCGCGTAGAAGAGTCCCAGGCCCACGATGACGCACATGCCCTGGATGATCCAGAACCGCACCACGACGAGCACTTCCGACCAGCCCTTGAGCTCGAAGTGGTGTTGCAGGGGCGCCATGCGGAAGACGCGCCTGCCGGTCATCCGGAAGGAGCCGACCTGGATGATCACGGAGAGGGTGATCAGGACGAAGAGGCCGCCGAGGATCGCCAGCAACAGCTCCGTGCGGGAGCAGATGGCGAGGCCGGCGAGGGCGCCGCCGAGGGCGAGCGAACCGGTGTCGCCCATGAAGATCTTCGCGGGCGAGGTGTTCCACCACAGGAAGCCGAAGCAGGCGCCCATCAGCGCGGAGGCCACGACGGCGAGGTCGAGCGGGTCGCGCACCTCGAAGCAGGCGTTCGGGTTGGTGAGTTCCTTGGCGTTGGCGCAGGACTCCTGGAACTGCCAGAGCCCGATGAAGGTGTACGCGCCGAAGACCATCACCGACGCGCCGGTGGCCAGGCCGTCCAGACCGTCCGTCAGGTTCACGCCGTTCGACATCGCCAGGATCATGAACAGCGCCCAGACGACGAACAGCACCGGGCCGATGGTCCAGCCGAAGTCGGTGATGAACGACAGCTTGGTGGAGGCCGGGGCCAGCCCCCGCTTGTCGGAGAACTGCAGGGCGAGGACGGCGAAGGCGATGCCGACGATCAGCTGGCCGGCCATCTTGGCCTTGGCCCGCAGGCCGAGCGACCGCTGCTTGACGATCTTGATGTAGTCGTCGAGGAACCCGACGAGGCCCATGCCGGCCATCAGGAACAGCACCAGGACGCCCGAGTACGACGGGTCCTCACCGGTGATGACCTTGGCCAGGGCGTACGCGATGAGCGTGGCCAGGATGAAGGAGATGCCGCCCATGGTGGGCGTGCCCTTCTTGCTGCCGTGGGTGCGCGGGCCGTCGTCCCGGATGAACTGCCCGTACCCCTTGCGGGCCAGGAGCTTGATCAGCAGCGGCGTACCGATCAGGGTCAGGAAGAGCCCGATGGCCCCCGCGAAGAGGATCTGCCTCATCGGCCGGCGACCTCGCCCTCGGTGGTGTTCTCGAGCAGTGCCTGGGCGACCCGCTCGAGCCCGACCGACCTGGAAGCCTTCACCAGCACGACGTCACCCGGACGCAGTTCACTGCGCAACAGGTCGATCGCCGCCTGCGCGTCGGACACGTGCACCGACTCCTCACCCCACGAACCCTCGTTGTATGCGCCCAGTTGCAGCCAGGACGCTTCCCTGCCCCCGACTGCGACGAGCTTGCCGACATTGAGCCGGACGGCGAGCCGCCCGACCGCGTCGTGCTCGGCGAGCGCCTCGTCGCCGAGCTCGGCCATCAGGCCGAGCACCGCCCACGTGCGTCCCCCCTGGCCCGTGCGGCCTCGCCCATGGCCGCGAGCGCGCGCAGAGCGGCCCGCATGGACTCGGGATTCGCGTTGTAGGCGTCGTTGACGATCGTCACACCGTCCGGACGCTCGGTGACCTCCATGCGCCAGCGGGAGAGGGAGCCCGCCTCGGAGAGCGCGGCGGCGATCTCGTGCACGGGCATGCCCAGCTCATGGGCGACGGCGGCCGCGGCGAGCGCGTTCGACACGTGGTGCTCACCGTACAGGCGCATGGTCACATCGCTGCACCCGGTGGGTGTGTGGAGGCGGAAAGAAGGCCGTCCGTCCTCTGTGAGACGGACATTTTCGGCGCGTACGGACGCTTCCGGGGACTCGCCGAAGAAGACCACGCGCGCCTCGGTGCGGGACGCCATGGCCTTCACGAGCGGGTCGTCGGCGTTGAGGACGGCCACGCCGCCCTCCTCGGCGGGCGGGAGGGACTCGACGAGCTCGCCCTTCGCCTGGGCGATCCGCTCACGGCCGCCGAACTCGCCGATGTGGGCGGAGCCCACGTTGAGGACGAGGCCGATGCGGGGCGGGGTCAGCCCGGTGAGGTAGCGGATGTGGCCGACGCCGCGCGCGCCCATCTCCAGGACGAGGTGCCGGGTCTCCGCGGTGGCGCGCAGAGCGGTCACCGGAAGGCCGATCTCGTTGTTGAGGTTGCCGGCCGGCCAGACGGTGGGGCCCAGGCGTTGGAGGAGCTGCGCGACGAGGTCCTTGGTGCTGGTCTTGCCGGCCGAGCCCGTCAAGGCGACCACGGTGGTGCCGAGCCGCCCGACGACGGCGCGGGCGAGCGCGCCGAGGGCGGCGGTCACGTCGGGCACGACGACGGCGGGGACGCCGACGGGCCGGGTGGCCAGGACGGCCACCGCTCCGGCCTCGACGGCGCCGCGTGCGTGGTCGTGCCCGTCGGCGTTCTCACCGGCGAACGCGGCGAAGAGACCGCCGGGCTCGACCTGGCGGGAGTCGTAGACCACGGAACCGGTGACCCGTACCTCCGGATCCGGTATGTCGTGCGTCTGCCCGCCGACGATTTCGGCGATCTCGGTGAGGGAGAGGGCGATCACTTCTTCATCCCTGACTGTTCTGGATGGCTTCCCGCAGGACCTGGCGGTCGTCGAAGGGCCGTACCACGCCTGCGATGTCCTGGCCCTGCTCGTGGCCCTTGCCCGCGACGAGCACGGTGTCGCCCGGCCGCGCGCGGGCCACGGCGGCGGCGATCGCGGAGGCGCGGTCGGGGTCGACGAGGACGGTGCCCCGTTCGCGGGCGGGTACCCGGGCGGCGCCGGCGAGCATCGCGGAGAGGATCGCGAGGGGGTCCTCGGAGCGCGGGTTGTCGGAGGTCAGCACGGCGGTGTCGGCGAGGCGCGCCGCGGCGGCGCCCATGGGGCCCCGCTTGGTGACGTCGCGGTCGCCCCCGCAGCCGAGGACGATGTGGATCCCGCCCTCGGTGACCTTGCGCAGGGAGCGCAGCACGGACTCGACGGCGTCGGTCTTGTGGGCGTAGTCGACCACGGCGAGGTACGGCTGACCGGCGTCGACGCGCTCCAGCCGACCGGGCACGCCGGGCACGGCGGCGACGCCGTCGGCGGCCGTCCGCGGGTCGACGCCGGCGACGGCGAGGGCGACGACGGCGGCGAGGGCGTTGGCGACGTTGAACGGACCCGGCAGCGGCGCCCGGGCGTCGATCCGCTCGCCCCCGGGGCCGACGATGGTGAACGTGCTGCCGAGGGGGCCGCTGCGGACGTCCTCGGCACGCCAGTCGGCGTCCGGGTCGCCGTCGGCGGAGAAGGTGACGACGGGCACGGTCGCCTCGGCGGCCAGTCTCCTGCCGTACTCGTCGTCGTGGTTGACGACCCCCCGGCGGGAGCGGCGCGGGGTGAACAGCTGCGCCTTGGCCCGGAAGTAGTCCTCCATGCCGGAGTGGAACTCCATGTGCTCCGGGCTGAGGTTGCTGAAGACGGCGACGTCGAAGACGCAGCCGTCGACCCGGCCGAGCACGAGGGCGTGGCTGGACACCTCCATGGCGACCGCCTCCACGCCGCGCTCCCGCATGACGGCGAGCAGGGCCTGGAGGTCGGTGGCCTCGGGGGTGGTCCGCTCGGACCTGACGCGCTCGTCGCCGATGCGCGTCTCGACGGTGCCGATCAGCCCGGGGGTGCGCCCGGCGGCCCTGAGGCCGCCTTCGACGAGGTACGCGGTGGTGGTCTTGCCGGACGTGCCGGTGATCCCGATGGTGAGGAGGCCGGAGCCGGGACGGCCGTAGATCTCGGCGGCGAGTTCGCCCATCCGGCCGCGCGGGTCGTCGGCCACCAGGACGGGCAGGCCGGTCGCCGCGGCGCGGTCGGCTCCCGCAGGGTCGGTGAGGATCGCGGCGGCGCCGAGGCCGGCGGCCTGGGCGGCGAAGTCGGCGCCGTGCAGCCGGGCGCCCGGCAGCGCGGCGTACACGTCCCCGGGGCGTACCGCCCGGGAGTCGTGGGTGATGCCGGTGACCCGTCCCTCGAACGGCCGGTCCGGCCCGTGCGGAGCGGGTGCGGCCAGCCGGGCGGCCAGTTCGCCGAGGGGCGTGGGGCGGACCCGGGCCGGGCGGGGCGCCCCCGGCTGTTTCGCGGGGACGTCCTGGTCGGTGGTTCGGGGCTGATCAGGGTGGGGCACGGCGGTGAGCGTACCGGGCGCACCCGTGATCGGGCTAAATGAGGCCGCCGGTTCGCGGCCGCCGCCGGATCGGTTCCCGTCGTCTGGCGTGATCGTCGTCACTGGGGCTCCCCTCGGCTCAGCTGCCGGGCGTGAAGGTGACCGGCATGCGCGGGGGCCGTGCTCCGGTCGGCGCGATGTGCAGGGTCTTCAGGGCGAACTCCATGACCTTCTTGTGGACCGGGCCGCAGATCTGGCCGCCGAAGTAGCTGCCCCGGGTGGGGTTCTGGATGGCGCAGTAGACGGTGATCCGGGGGTCGTCGGCGGGTGCGAACCCGGCGAAGGAGGCGGTGTACCCCTTGTAGCGGCCGAGTCGCGGGTCGACCCGGTTGGCGGTGCCGGTCTTGCCGGCGACGCGGTAGCCGGGGATGGCGGCCCTGGTGCCGGTGCCCTCCCGGTCGTCGACGACCGATTCCAGCATGGCGGCGAGGGTTTCGGCGGTCTTCTCGCTCACGACACGCGTCCTGTCCGGCGCGGGGGCGGGGGCGAAGCGGCCGTCGGGGCCCCGGGTGCCGCGGACCAGGGTGGGTGCGACGCGGACGCCGCCGTTGCCGATGGTCGAGTAGACGGAGGCGGCCTGCACGGCGTTGACGGACAGTCCCTGGCCGAAGGGGATCGTGTACTGCTGGGAGGTGTTCCAGCTCCGCGGGTGGGCGAGGATGCCAGAGGTCTCGCCCGGGTAGCCGAGGCCGGTGGGGCTGCCGATGCCGAACTTGCGCAGGTACGCGTGGAGGACCCGGTTGGCCTCCGCCTGGTTCCGGCCGAGCTGGCCGGTGGCGAGGATGGTGCCGATGTTGGACGACTTGGCGAGGACGCCGTTGAGCGTCAGGTACCAGGTGGGGTGGTCGACGTCGTCCTTGAAGAGGCGGTCGCCGCGGTGCAGCCGGTTGGGGACGACGACGTGGGTGGAGGGCGTGGCGACGCCCTCCTCCAGTACGGCCGCCATCGACATCACCTTGGCGGTGGAGCCGGGTTCGAAGGCGTCCTGGAGGGCGGCGTTCCCCATGGCGGCGGAATCGGCCCGCGACAGGTCGTTGGGGTCGAACCCGGGGGCGTTGGCCATGGCGAGGATCTCGCCGGTCCGGACGTTCTGGACGACGACGTAGCCGCGGTCGGCGCGGGAGGCGGCGACCTGCTCGGCGATGGCCTTCTGGGCGGCCCACTGGATGTCGCGGTCGATGGTCAGCTCGATGTCGGAGCCGGGTACGGCGGGCGTCTCGCGGGCGCCGGCGGTGGGCACCCGGCGGCCGCCGGAGTGGGCGTAGGTGATGCTGCCGTCCCGGCCGGCGAGTTCCCGGTCGAGCATCGCCTCGAGGCCGCCGGCACCGCGGCCCTCGGTGTTGACGTAGCCGAGTATCCCCGCGCCGAGGGAACCGTTCGGGTAGACGCGCCTGCTGCTCTTCTCGCTCAGCACGCCGGCCAGGACGCTGACGCCGGGGCCGCCTCCGGCCGCGTCCTCGCGGGCCTTCTTCGCGAGGAGCCTTTTGAGGCCCCTGATCTGGTTCCAGACCTGCGGGGTCTGCTTGCGGGCGAGGACGGCGTAGCGCGGGGACGGCGGTGCCTTGAGGGTGCGGACCAGCTCGTCCGGGTCCTTGCCGAGGATCGGGGCGAGGAGGGCGGCCGCCTGCTCGGGCGCGTCGGGGACCTTGCTCTCCTGCGGGGTGAACATCTTCGGGTCGGCGGTGATGTCGTACGCGTCGACGCTGGTGGCCAGCGCGATGCCGGAGCGGTCGGTGATCTCGCCGCGCTCGGCGGCCAGCTTGTGGCTCAGGTAGCGGTTCTTCTCGGCCTTGGCGGCGTAGGCGGCGGCGTCGACGGCCTGGACCTGGAGGAGCCGTACGACGAACGCCAGCATGACGAGGGTCAGGCCGAGGCTGACCAGGCGGAGGCGGGGGCGCGGGTTGCCGAGGCGGAGCGGGCGCGCGGACCGGGGCGGGGCCTGCCCCGGGCGGGGCGCGGGGCGCGGGCGGCCGGCGCGGTCCGCACGGGCGGCGCCCGGGGTGCGCCGGGCGCCGGAGGGCCGGGGGGCGCGGCGGTGCGGAGGTTCCTGGGAGGGCACTGCTCACCTGCCGGGGGTCGTCGGGACGGGGGCCGGGGCCGCGGGGGCGCGGGGCACGGGGGCGGACGCGAGCTGCGGTGACGGGTCCGCGCCGGGGAGGGCGCCGGGTGCGGCGGGGGCCGGGCCGGGGAGGCCGCGGACCGTGCCGTCCGGTTCCAGGAAGGCGGGGGCGCCGCCGGGCACCATGCCCAGCTCGCGGGCCCGCCGCTCCAGCGCGTCGGGGGCGGAGCGGGTGTCGACCTCCCGCTGGAGGGCCTGCTCCTGGTCGGTGAGCTCGGTGGTCCTCCGTTTCAGCTCGGCCAGCTTGAAGGACCCCTGGCTCAGGGAGGTGTTGAGGAGCAGGAGCCCGATGAGTCCGCCGCCGAGGAGGACCACGACGAGCAGGACGAAGGGGGTGCGGGCGGCGGTGCCCGGCCCGGACGGCACGAACCGGGCGAGCCGGGCCGCGCGCCCCTTCGGAGGCCCCGCCTTCGTCACGCGTCCTCCCTGATCCGTTCCGCGCCGCGCAGCCGGGCCGGCGCGGCCCTGCGGTTCTCGGCGACCTCCTCCTCGGTGGGGAGTTCGGCGCCGCGGGTCAGGAGCTTGAGTCGCGGCTGGTACCGCTCGGGGACCACGGGCAGACCGGGCGGTGCCGTGGTGGCGGCGCCCGCGGCGAACACCTGTTTGACCAGGCGGTCCTCCAGCGAGTGGTACGACAGGACGGCGATCCGCCCGCCGACCGCGAGGGCCCGCACGGCGGCCGGGATCGCCCGCTCCAGTACGGCCAGCTCGCCGTTGACCTCGATGCGCAGGGCCTGGAAGGTCCGTTTGGCCGGGTTGCCGCCGGTGCGCTTGGCGGCCTGCGGCAGGGCGTCGCGGATCAGCTCGACCAGGCGGGCGCTGCGGGTGAACGGCTCCTTCTCCCGCTCCCGCACGATGGCGGCGACGATCCGCTTGGCCTGCTTCTCCTCGCCGTAGGCGCGCAGGACGCGGACCAGTTCGCCGGGCGGGTACGTGTTGAGGACCTCGGCGGCGCTGACGCCCGCCGTCTGGTCCATGCGCATGTCGAGCGGGGCGTCCTGGGCGTAGGCGAAGCCGCGGTCGGCCTCGTCGAGCTGCATGGAGGAGACACCGAGGTCGAACAGGACGCCCTGGACGCGCGGGACGCCGAGCCGTTCGAGGACGTCGGGGAGCTCGTCGTAGACGGCGTGGACGAGCGCGGCGCGGTCGCCGAAGCGGGCGAGGCGCTCACCGGAGAGGCGCAGCGCCTCGGTGTCGCGGTCGAGGGCGACGAGCCGCGCCCCGGGGAACCGGCCGAGCAGTGCCTCGCTGTGGCCGCCGAGGCCGAGGGTGCAGTCGACGACGACCGCCCCGGGCCGCTCCAGCGCGGGAGCGAGCAGGTCCAGGCACCGTCGGAGCATCACGGGGACGTGCCGGGTGTTCCCGCCCGGCCGTTCGCCGCCGTCCTTGTCGGGGAGTTCCACCGGCTCCGGGCCGGCGGCACCCCCATCGCGCCCTCTCATCTGCCCTCTCAGGTCCCGCGCGGCGTACGTACCACCGGGCCACCGGCGCCGGAGGGGGCGTCGGCCGACCGGCGGGCGGAGGGGCCGAGCCGTACATGTCACCGCGCACGCGGAGGAGAAACTGCGGAAATCGCTCGGAATTCGCTCAATGTCTCCGTGAACTCCGCGCCACTCTAGTCCACTCCCCGGCGCGGTCAATCAACCGGTCAGCGCGTCGCCCGGGGTCCGGACGAGGAGAAGGAACCGGGACGTACCACCCTTCGGGTTCTTCCTGTGGGGTACCTCACAGCGCCCCTCATTGAGGCTCTTTGTCCCCTCTCGGGACGGGCCGCGCGGGGGTCCGGCCACTAACGTCATAGCCATGTCGACTTCCGCGCACTCCCCGATCGATGTCCGGAACGAGACGGTCACCGACCGCCTCGTCGAGGCCAACCGCCACTACGCCGAGCAGTTCACCGACCCCGGGATGGACGCGCGGCCCGTGCTCAAGGTGGCCATCGTCGCCTGCATGGACGCCCGCCTCGACCTGCACGCCGCGCTCGGCCTCCACCTGGGCGACTGCCACACCATCCGCAACGCGGGCGGTGTGGTCACGGACGACGTGATCCGCTCGCTCACCATCAGCCAGCGGGCGCTCGGCACCCGCAGCATCGCCCTCGTGCACCACACGGGGTGCGGCCTGGAGAGGATCACCGAGGGCTTCCGCGACGAGCTGGAGCAGGAGGTCGGGCAGCGTCCCACCTGGGCGGTGGAGGCCTTCCGGGACGTCGACCAGGACGTCCGGCAGTCGATGCAGCGGGTGCGCACCTCGCCCTTCCTCCAGCACACCGACGACGTGCGGGGCTTCGTCTTCGACGTGACGACCGGCCTGCTGCGGGAGGTCGACCCGGCCTGAGCGGCCCGGGGGTCGGCACCGCCCCGGCGCGCCGTGGCCGCCGGGGCGGTGCCGACCGCGGGACCGACCCGCCGAAGCCCTGACATATCGCCCGCGGTTGTCCACAGCCGAGTGACACCGCGCTGCACGACGAGAAGAATGCGAGGGGACACCCCTCCCGGACCGCAGGGAACGCGCCGCGGGCGGTGTCCGTGTTTCCGGGTGGGCCGTGCCGCGCCTCGTCGCGCCGGCCCGTGATCGAAAGGGCCGAGGAGGGCCGGGTGACGACCTATGACGACCGAGCGAGCCTCACTGACCTGACCACCACAGCGGAGCGGGTCCGCCGATCGGTGGAGGGTGTGATCGAGGGCAAGCCCGAGGTCGTAGGGCTCTCGCTGACCGTGCTGCTGGCCGAGGGGCACCTCCTCATCGAGGACGTCCCGGGGGTCGGCAAGACGATGCTGGCGAAGGCGCTCGCGCGGTCCATCGACTGCTCGGTGCGGCGGATCCAGTTCACGCCCGACCTGCTGCCGTCCGACATCACGGGCGTGTCGGTCTACGACCAGCAGCGGCGCGAGTTCGAGTTCAAGCCGGGCGCGATCTTCTCCCAGATCGTGATCGGCGACGAGATCAACCGCGCCTCGCCGAAGACGCAGTCCGCGCTGCTGGAGTCGCTGGAGGAGCGTCAGGTCACCGTCGACGGGCGGTCGTACGAGCTGCCGAGCCCGTTCATGGTGGTGGCCACGCAGAACCCGGTGGAGATGGAAGGAACGTATCCGCTGCCGGAGGCCCAGCGGGACCGCTTCATGGCGCGCGTCTCGATCGGCTACCCGAGCGCCGAGGCCGAGCTGCGGATGCTGGACACCCACGGCGAGGCGTCCCCGTTGGACGGCATCCAGCCGGTGGCGCACGCCCACGACGTGGTGAAGTTGATCGACGCGGTGCGCGGCGTCCACGTGGCCGAGTCGGTCCGGCGGTACGCGGTGGACCTGGTCGGGGCGACCCGGACGCACCCGGACCTGCGGCTGGGCGCCTCCCCGCGCGCGACGCTGCACCTGCTGCGGGCCGCGAAGGCCGCCGCCGCGCTGGGCGGCCGCGCGTACACGCTCCCCGACGACGTGCAGGCGCTGGCCGTGCCCGTGCTGGCGCACCGGCTGCTGCCGACCGCGCAGGCGCAGCTGAACCGGCGGACCGCCGAGCAGGTCGTGGCGGACATCCTGCAGCGCACGCCCGTGCCCGCGGTCGCCCAGCAACCCGCCGGGGAGGCGTTCCTCGCCCAGCGGCCCGGTCTGCGGCGGCTGTGATGGCGGCCGCGGGTCCCGCCGGCCCGGACGGCGCCGTCCGGAGCGGGTTCCGGGGCGCCCTGGGCGGACTGACCACGCGCGGCCGGTCGTTCCTGGCGGCCGGGGTGGCGGCGGTGGTGTGCGCGTACGTGCTCGGCCAGCCGGACCTGCTGCGCGTGGGCCTGCTGCTGGCGGCGCTGCCCCTGGTGTGCGCGACGGTGCTGTACCGCACGCGCCACCGGGTCACGGGCAGCCGGTGGCTCTCCCCGCAGCGGGTGGCCGCCGGCGCGGAGGCCCGGGTGCGGCTGCGCATGGAGAACGTGTCGCGGGTGCCGACCGGGTTGCTGATGCTCCAGGACCACGTGCCGTACGTGCTGGGGCCGCGGCCCCGGTTCGCGCTCGACCGGGTGGAGCCGGGCGGCAGGCGCGAGGTGTCGTACCGGGTCCGCTCCGACCTGCGCGGGCGCTATCCGCTGGGCCCACTGCAGCTGAGGCTGAGCGACCCGTTCGGGATGTGCGAGCTGACGCGTTCGTTCAGCGCGTACGACATGCTGACGGTCGTGCCGCGGACGGAGCCGCTGCCGGCCGTCCGGCTCCCCGGCGAGGCGCCGGGCCGCGGCGACGGACGGCACGGCGCACCGGCCCGGGTCGGCGAGGACGACGTCATCCCCCGCGAGTACCGGTACGGCGACGACCTGCGCCGGGTGCACTGGCGGTCCACGGCGCGGTACGGCGAGCTGATGGTGCGGCGCGAGGAGCAGCCGCGGCAGGCCCGCTGCACCGTGCTGCTGGACACCCGCGCGGAGGCGTACGGGAACGACGGGCCCGGCCCGTCGTTCGAGTGGGCGGTGGAGGGCGCCGCGTCGGCGGTGACGCACATGCTGGAACGCGGCTACGCGGTGCGGCTGCTGACGGACACCGGGGACGCGCTGCCCGGCGACGGCCCGGACGGATACGTGGCCCCGGGATCCGGGGCGGCGGACACGGCGGGGCTGGTGATGGACGCGCTCGCGGTGGTGGACCACTCGGACGAGGCGGGCCTCGACCGGGCGCAGGACGCGCTGCGCTCCGGGGGCGAGGGGCTGCTGATCGCGTTCTTCGGGGAGCTGGACGCGGCGCAGGCGGAGCTGGCGGGCCGGATGCGGCGGCGCGGCGGCGCGGCGGTCGCGTTCGTCCTGGACGGCGCGGGCGCCGGCACGCCGGACGCGGTGCGGCGCCTCCGGGAGGCGGGCTGGTCGGCGGTGCCGGTGCGGCCGGGTGACTCGCTCGCCTCGCTGTGGCGGCATGCCGTGCCGGGCGCGGGAGCGGTCGCCGCCGGTGGTACGACGGGGTTCTCGGGGGGTTGGTCATGAACGGTGGCGGACGCCTGGCGGTGTGTGCCCTGGTCGCCACGGTGGCGGCGGCGTGCGCGCTGCTGCCGCTGGTCGGCGAGATCGGCTGGATCGTGCAGGCGGTGCTGCTGCTGGCGGCCGTGGCCGGGGCGGGCGCGGCCGCGCGGCGGGCCTCGCTGGCGCGGCCGCTGACCGTGGCCTCCCAGGTCGCGGTGGGCCTCGTGCTGCTGACGGTCTTCTTCGCCCGGGAGCAGGCGGTGGCCTGGGTGCTGCCGTCACCGGACGTGTTCCGCCGGTTCGGCGCGCTGCTGCAGGCGGGCGCGCAGGACGTGGGCCAGTACGCGCCGCCGGCCCCGGTGACGGACGGCATCCGGCTGATGCTGGTCGGCGGGGTGCTGCTGATCGGCCTGGCGGTGGACGCCCTCGCCGTGACGTTCCGCAGCGCGGCCCCGGCGGGGCTGCCGCTGCTGGCGCTGTACTCGGTCGCGGCCGGGCTCTCGGGCGGCGGCGGGGCGGGCTGGCTGTGGTTCCTGGTGGCGGCGGCCGGGTACCTGGTGCTGCTGCTGGCGGAGGGCCGCGACCACTTCACCCGGTGGGGCCGGGTCCTCGGCGGGCCCGGGTCCCCGGCCGCCGGCCCGGCCGCGCTCGGCGTACCGGACGGGCCGGCGGCCGCCCCGCTGCGCACCGGGCGGCGGATCGGCGCGCTGGCGCTGGGCGTCGCGGTGGTCCTCCCGGGCGTCCTGCCGTCGCTGGACGGCGGCCTGCTGGGCGGCGACGGCGGCGACGGCGCGGGGGGCGGCACGATATCCGCGGTGAACCCGCTCGTGTCGCTGAAGGAGAACCTGACCCAGGCGGAGGACCGGGAGGTGCTGCGGTACCGGACGAACGCGCCGGACGGCTCCGGGATGTACCTGCGGCTGGTGTCGCTGGACCAGTTCGACGGCACCTCGTGGCGGACGTCGGTGCGCGGCGTGGAGGACGTGCCGGAGCGTTTTCCCCGGCCGGTCGGGCTCAGCGAGCGCACCGGCACGACGGAGATCACCACGAACGTCTCGGCGGCCGGCTCGTACGAGCAGAAGTGGCTGCCGATGCCCTACCCGGCGACCGGCGTGCGGGTCGGGGGACGCTGGCGGTACGAGCCGGTCGGGAGGATGGTCGTCGGTGACGGTGGGCAGACGACGGGCGGCGTCCAGTACTCGGTGAGCAGCCTGGTGGTGCGGCCCACGCCGGAGCAGCTGGCCGCGGCCCCGACGGCGCCGGGCACGCTGCTGCGGGAGTACACGCGGGTGCCGAAGTCGCTGCCGTCCGACGTGCGGGCCACGGCGCTCCGGGTGACGGCGGGCGCGGGGAACGACTACGAGCGGGCGGTCCGGCTGCAGGAGTGGTTCGCCTCGGCGGGCGGCTTCACGTACGACACGACGGTGTCGTCGGGGACGGGGGTCACGGCGATCTCCCGGTTCCTGAAGGACAAGGAGGGCTTCTGCGTCCACTTCTCCTTCGCCATGGCGGCGATGGCCCGCACCCTGAACGTGCCGGCCCGGGTGGCCGTCGGCTTCATGCCCGGCACGCCCTCGGGCGAGGGCACGGTGTCGGTGAGCGTCAAGGACGCGCACGCCTGGCCCGAACTGTACTTCGAGGGCGTGGGCTGGACCCGCTTCGAGCCGACGCCGTCGCGGGGGTCGATCCCGGACTACGCGTCCCCGCAGGCGCCGGCCGATGAGCGGCCGGAGGCGGAGGAGACCCTGCCGAGCCCGTCGGCGGCCCCCTCGGCGCAGCCGTCCCCGCAGGACGGCTGCGCCGCGCGGGCGGCCGGGGCGGAGGGCTGCGCCGGGCCGACGCCTCCCGGTGCCCGGCCGCCGGCGGGGACGGACGCGGCGCCCGGACCGGTTCCGCTGGCCGCGGCCGCGGCCGCGGCGGCCGTCGTGCTGCCGCTGGTGCCGGTGGTGTGGCGGCGGAGGCTGCGGACGCGGCGGCTGCGCGGCGGACGGCCGCTGGCGGTGTGGGAGGAGGTCGTGGACACGGCCTGGGACCACGGCGTCCCGCCGGACGGGGCGCTGACCCCGCGCGGGACGGCTGGGCGGTTGGTGCGGGCGGGCCGGCTGGAGGGGGCCGCGGCGGAGGCGGTCCACCGGATCGCGGGTGCCGTGGAGGAGGCCCTCTACGCGCCGGCGCCGCGCCCCGCGGACGGCCTGGCGCAGGACGCGGCGCGGGTGCGCGCCGGGTTCGCGGCGGCGGGCGGGCGCGGGACGCGCCTGCGGGCGCTGCTCGCGCCGCGGTCGGCGGCGCGGGTGGCGTGGGCGTTGTCGCGGCGCCGGGCGGCGGTGGCGGCCCGCTGCGGCGCGCTGCTGCGGTGGCCGTCCCGGCGGGCGGGCTAGGCGCCGCGGCTCCCGGAGGGGCGTTCCCTCCGGGAGCCGCGGGCCGTCGCCGGGCCGCGGCCCCGCAGGAGGGTGCCCGCCCCCCGCGGGCCGTCACCGGCGCGCCCGGGAGGCGGAGAGCCCGGACACGGCGGAGGAAGACGCGGGCGCGGACACGACGGAGGAAGACGCGGACACGACGGAGGGGTGACCGCCGGTGCGGTCACCCCTCCGTCGTGGTGGGTCAGTGGCCCTGTTCGTCGCGTCGGCGCTGCCAGCGCTGTTCGATGCGCTCCATCATCGAGCGGCGCCGGCGGTCGTCCCCGCCGCGGGACACTCCCCCGGCGGCGGGCTGCTCCCCGGGCTTGGGGGTCCTGCGCCAGCCGGTGACGGCCAGGACCGCGCAGCCGAGCATGACGAGGAACCCCACCACGCTGATCCAGATCTGCTGGGCGACCATTCCGGCCATGAGGAGCGCGATACCCACCAGGAATCCAGCGACCGCCTGGTAGACCCGTCGTCGGGTGTACGTACGCAGCCCGCTTCCCTCGAGCGCTGTCGCGAACTTGGGATCTTCGGCGTACAGCGCTCGCTCCATCTGCTCGAGCATTCGCTGCTCGTGCTCCGAGAGCGGCACGGAGTCCTCCTCATCGTCGGTCGCGGGGGCGACCGGTATGCGGCCCTTCCAGGATAGGCAGGGAATCGTCCCCGTGAAACCCGCCCCAGTGCCAATCGCCGATCGGGCCGCCATGCCGGTTCGGCTGGTGAGACGTTGATTCCCCGTCGCCCGAACCGTCATGCCGGACGGTGTCCTTCGATCATACGGGGATCCCGGCGCGATCGGGGCGGTCGCGGCGACTCGGTCCCCCGCTGCGGCGCTGTTCAGGCCCCTCCACCGGGTCGGCTCCGCTTTTCACCCAGCACGTGCAGCTGCGTGGCCACCGAGTGGAACGCGGGCAGCTCGGCGGCGGCGGCCTCCAGCCTGTTCAGGGCCTCGACGGCGCCGGGCTCCGTGTCGGCGAGGACGCCGGGGACGAGGTCGGCGAAGACGCGCACGCCGTGCACGGCTCCGACCCTCACCCCGGCCGCCTCGGCCGCCCCGGTGAGCTGCTCGGCGGTGAAGCGCCGCGGCACCGCGTCGCCCTCGCCCCAGCGGCCCGCGGGGTCGGTCAGCGCGTGGAGCGCCTGGTTGAAGTGGCCGGCGAGGGCCTTCGCCAGGACGGCACCGCCGAGGCCGGCCGCGAGCAGGCTGAGCACGCCGCCCGGGCGCAGGGCCTCGGCGGCGTGGCGCACGCCCTCGGCGGGATCGTCGACGTACTCCAGGACGCCGTGGCAGAGCACCGCGTCGAAGCCGCCGCGCTCGACGACGTCGAACAGGCCGTGGACATCGCCCTGGACGCCGCGGACGCGGTCGGCGACGCCCGCCTCCGCGATGCGGCGCTCCAGGGCGAACAGGGCGTCGGGGCTGGGGTCGACCACGGTGACGCGGTGGCCGAGGCGCGCGGCGGGCACCGCGAAGTTCCCGCTGCCGCCGCCCGTGTCGAGGACGTCGAGGCTCTCCCTGCCGGTCGCCCCGGCCCTGCGGTCGAGGGCCCCCTCCAGGACGTCCCACACCACGGCGGTACGGAGGGAGGCGCGGGTGCGCTGCGGGTCGGACACGGCGGTTGACTCCTCGGTGGCGGTTACGAACGGTCCCAGCCTATGGCCTCGGGCGCGGTCTCCGGCCGCAGTGCGAGCGAGCGCTCCACCAGGCGCAGGAACGTCGCGGCGTCGCGTACCAGGTCGTCGGCGTCCCGCGCCGAGACGGCGCCGCGCACGCCCGCCTCGGCGCGGGCCCTGCGGGCGGCCCCGGCGGCGAACAGGGCGCTCCACTCGGCCAGCTCGGGCGCGGTCTCGGCCAGCAGCTCCCAGGCGGTGCGGATCCCCCGCCGGCCGCGCTGCGGGGCCTCGGGGCGGCCGCGTACGGCCAGTACGGCGGCGGCGGTCCGCAGGGCGGCCAGGTGGGCCGTCGCGTACCGCTCGCCGGGATCGCCGAGGGTGGCCGCCTCGGCCAGGCCGGCGTGCGCCCGGGCGAGCAGGTCGAGGGCGGCCGGCGGTGCCGACGAACGGCGGAGCACGGGGTGGACGTCGCTCGCCATGGCGGACCTCCTGTCGTCGCGTGGGGCGCTTCGGCCGTACGGGTTCCATCCTGCGGGCCGCCACTGACATCGACGCCGGCACCGGGGCTCCGGCGGCCGCGGCCCGGCCACCGGCGGACGCCCCGCCGGGTCGCTCCCCGGCTGCCCCGTCCGGTCGCCGGTACCCGTCCCGCCCGCGGTTCCGTCCCGTCCGGCGGCCGTCCCGCCCCTCCCGGGCCCTCCGGCCGGCCCGGAGGGCGGGGCGACCCACGGGGGCACGGGCGGTGAGGGGGCCGGCGGAGGCGGACGGCGCGGCCGGACGGCGCCGCCGATGCCGGGGGACGTGCGAGGGGAGGGCGGGAGGGGGAGGCGGGGGGCCGGGGCGGAGGGGCCCGCGCGGCCGGGCGCCACGGGGCGGAGCCGGAGGTCGCGCCCGGTGGCGCGGCCGTCCGGCCCCCTCCGCCCCGAGCCGGCCCTTCGGACCGGCGGAACGGCCCGGACCCGGGAAGGTGCACCCCGTGGACACCCGGAGCACGCGGCGGCAGGCCACCCGCGCCAAGCTGTACGAGGCGGCAGGCGCCCTCGTCGCGGAGCAGGGGTTCTCCGCGACGGCCATCGGCGGGATCGCGGAGCGGGCGGGGGCGGCCAAGGGCACGGTCCACCGCAACCTCACGGGTGGGACCGGGCTGTTCGAGGAGGTGCCGCGGCACGGCGCGGGGCTGCTCACCGCCTCCCTGCGGGACGCGCATCGAGGCGTTGGACGCGATGATCCGGGCGGGGCTGGTCCTCCCCGGCCGGCGTCCGGCCTTCGCCCGGCTACGCGGCCGAGCTGTGGCGGACCGACCGGGCGTGGCAGCCGACCCTCCTGGCGGCGCGGCGGAGGGCGGTCGCGGTCGTCGAGGCGGTGCTGCGGGCCGCCGTCGCGGGCGGCGAACCGGGCGAGGACGTCGACGTCCCGCTGACGGGGGCCGCGCTCGTCGGCATGGTGCTGGCGGCGGCGCTCGGCCGGCGGGCGTTCCAGCGGGAGCGGCCCCTCGACGACGTGCACGCCGCGCTGTCGCGGATGCTGCCCGGGCGGGCGGGCGGCCACCGACCGCGCGCCCGCCGCTACGGGGAAGCGCCGGTCCGGTGGGGTGCGTTCCCCCCGAGTCCCACCAGACCGGCGCATCACCCCGCGCCCCCGGTTCCCCCTCCCCCGTCCGGACGGGTGCGCGACGCCGGTTCCGCGGCCCCGTGTCGGCGGTGCCCGTGCCGCGCCCCTTTCCGTGACCCCCACTCTTCCGCCCCGGCGGTCCGCGGCCCATCCGCACGCCTACTCATCCGGGGAGCTGAGTACGGGTACTCAGAGCCTCCGCACCGGTCCCCCGCACGGGAACGGCCCGGAGTTCCCCGACAGGCCCTTCGACCGGGGCACCGGCTCCCCGCGCGCGGAGGGACGGCGGCGGCCGCGGGGCCGCTCCCCGGGCTCCCGACGGGCCGGAGGGGGAGCGGCGGACCCGGGGGCCGGGCCGCGCCGAGAGGCCGGGAACAGGGCTTGTAGAGTCCCCGGCATGGCACGGATTGCGGTGATCGGCGCCGGCATGGGCGCCATGGCGGCGGCCGCCCGGCTGGCCGTGGCGGGCCACCGGGTGACGGTGTACGAGCGCACGGAGACGTACGGCGGCGGAGTGCGCCGGCTCGTGCGGGACGGCTTCGGTTTCGACACCGGCCCCGGGCTGCTGCACCTGCCCGCCGTCTACCGGGACCTGTTCGTCAAGACCGGCAGGGAGCCGCTGGAGCGGTGCGTCGGGCTGACGCAGGTCGATCCGGCGAGCCGGCACGTCTTCGCGGACGGCACGGCCGTGTCGTTGCCGAACGCGTCGCGGGCCGGGGTCGTCTCGGCCCTGGACGGCGCCCTGGGGCGGGGTGCGGGCGAGCGGTGGGCGGCGTTCCTGAACCGGGCGCGCGACGCCTGGGACCGCTCGCGCCGTCCGCTGCTGGAGGAGCCCCTGCCGGCCGACGTGGCGCCGTTCTTCCGCGATCCGTACCCCGCGCCGAGGACGGGGCTGCTGCGCCGGACCGCGACGACCCTCGCCGAGGTGGGCCGCCGGGAGCTGGGCGACGGGCGGCTGGCCGCCCTGCTGGAGGGGTACGCGCTGGCGTACGGACTGGACCCGGCCGCCGCTCCCCCGTCGGCGGCGGTCCTGCCGTACATGGAGCAGACCTTCGGCACCTGGTACGTGCGCGGTGGCCTGCGGGCGCTGGCGGACGCGGTGCACGAGCGGTGCCTGGCGCGGCGGGTGGGGTTCGTCTTCGGTGCCGAAGTGGTCGGCGTGGTGGAGGAGGACGGGCGGGCGGCCGGGGTGGAACTGGCGGACGGGCGGGTCGTCGGGGCCGACCTCGTGGTGGCGGGGGCGCCCGTGCCCGCCCTGTACCGGGACCGTGTGGTGGCGTGGGAGCGCCGGGACGCGTGGCCGCGCTTCCAGACGGGCGCGGTGACGGGACGGGTGACCGTGTGCCTGGCGCTGCGCGGCGCCCGGGAGGAGGGCGCGGCGCACCGCACGGTGGTGCACTCCGCGGAGCCGGCCGGGGAGCGGGCGGCCCTCGCGGGCGGCCGGGCGCCGTGCGAACGGCCGACCGTGGTGGTGCTGCGCCCCGACGACCCGGAGTTGCGGCCGGACGGCGGCCACGAGGCGGTCACGGTGACGGCGACGGTCCCGGCGGGCGGGCCGGGGGCGCCGGACGACCCCTGGGACGGGGCGGGGGTCGCGGAGGCGTTCGCGGACCGGATGGTGGAGGCCGCCGCGGCGGCGGTGCCGGGACTCCGGGAGCGGTTGCTGTGGCGGGAGGTCCGCACACCGGTCCACACCGAGCAGGAGACCGGCAGCCGGCGCGTTCCCGCCCCTGCGCTGGCGGGCGGGGGCGGCGCCTACCTGCCGGCGGCCAACTCCGCGCCGCTGCCCGGCCTGTACTTCGCCGGCGGCTGGTCCCACCCGGGCGGCGGGCCGGCGCACGCCGGGATGTCGGGGGCGCTGGTCGCCGGGCTGGTCGTGGAGGGCTCCGGCTTCCGCGGCTCCCGGTAGCGACCGCGCCCCGGAGTCCGGCGTCCGGCTCAGTGGTGCTGCTGCAGGCCGTCCGGGCCGTAGCCGTACGGGGGCGGGGGCGGCGGGAACTGCTGCGCGCCGTCGCGCCGGGGCGGCACCCACACCCCGCCGGGCGGGGTGTCCGCGGCGTACTGCGAGGCGTAGGGGCCGGCGGTGTAGGGCTGACCGTAGGGGTCGTGGGCGCCGTGCTGCGGGACGTCGGGGTGGGCGGGTACCGCGTCGGCGTACGGGTCGGCGTGGGCGGGGGCCGTGCCCGCGTACGGGTCGGCGGGGTGGACGGGGGCGGCGTACGGGTCGGGGCAGGCGGCGTATTGCCGCGGGTCGTCCCCGCCGTAGCCGTAGCCGGGGCCGTAGCCGTAGCCGTGGCCGTGGCCGTGGGGGTACGGGCCCGGGTCGTACACCGGGGGCTCGCCGTACCCCACCGGGTGGTCCGCGGCCGACGGGGCGGTGCCGGCCGGGTCGTGGGCCCCGTACTCGCCGGTGCCGTCGGGCAGCGGCCCGTGGGCGGGCGGAGCGTCCGGCGCCGGGGGGACCTGCGGCTCGTCGTACACGGGCTCGGTGACCTCCAGCACGGGGCCGTGGTCCCGGTTCCCGCGGGCGACCCTGCGGCGGCGGCTGGCGCCGGGCCGGCCGCCGAGCGCCCATCCGGTGGAGAAACCGCGCAGGAAGGACAGCGTGACGCAGGTCTGGCCGACGCCGAAGGCCGCGGCGCCGGCGATGATCAGGACGATCGACGACGCCAGGACGCCGGCGACGACGCCGAGGAAGCCGAAGAAGGCCAGCAGGCGCCAGCGCAGCCGCGCCTTGTACTGCAGGAGCACTTCGCCGAGGAGCCAGAGCGCGACGACGCCGAACGCGATGTAGAGGACCGTCCACCAGCTCCAGTCCATGCCCGCCCCTCTCCTTCGGCCGCCGCCTCGGGACGTGACGGGTACGACCGGTCAGGACTGCGGGTGCAGTCCGAGATTCTCGTAGATCTCCAGTGTCGCCGTGGAGTTGTTCAGCGTGATGAAGTGCAGCCCGGGAACGCCCTCGGACAGCAGCCGCGTGCAGAACTCCGTCGCGAACTCGATGCCCAAGGAGCGTACAGCGGCCGGGTCGTCCCTGACCGCGAGGATCCGCTCTTCGACGGCCGCGGGGAAGCGCGCGTTGCTGAGTTGCGGCAGCCGGTCGAGCTGCCGGACGGCCGTGACGGGCATGACCTCGGGGATGATCGGCGTGTCGCAGCCCGCGGCGGCGACCCGGTCGCGCAGGCGCAGGTAGCTCTCGGGGGCGAAGAACATCTGGGTGATGGCGTAGTCGGCGCCGGCCCGGCACTTGTCGACGAAGTGGCGGACGTCCGTGTCCCAGTCCGCGGACCGGGGGTGCATCTCGGGGAAGGCGGCGACGCCCACGCAGAAGTCGCCGGCCTCCTTGACCAGCCGGACGAGGTCGGCCGCGTAGTGCAGCCCCCGCGGGTGCGGGACCCACTCGCCCATCGGGTCGCCGGGCGGGTCGCCGCGCAGGGCGAGGATGTTGCGGATGCCGACGTCGGCGAACTGGCCGACCATGTTGCGCAGTTCGGCGACCGAGTGGTCCACGGCCGTCAGGTGGGCGACGGGCGTGAGCGTCGTGTCGGCGGCGATCTGCTCGGTGGCCTTGACGGTTCCGGCGCGGGTGGAGCCGCCGGCTCCGTACGTCACGGAGACGAAGCTCGGGGCCACCGCCTCCACCCGGCGCAGCGCGTTCCAGAGGTTGCGCTCGCCCTTCTCGGTCTTGGGCGCCCAGAACTCGAAGGAGTACGTGGTGCCGTCCGCGAGCAGCTCGCGCACCGTGCGCGCGCGGTCCGACCTGATGGAGGGGGTGCCGAGGGCCATACGGGCAGGTTAGCCACCCGGAGGCGGGGCACCCAACCGGAGCAGCGCCTTTCGCCCGCTTTCACCGCAATCCCGTCCACCAGGTGGACGGTCGTGGGCGGAAAGCGTCTTTCGCGGGCCCTTCCGTACCGGTCTGCGGACACCCCCCGGACGAGGCCGGTTCAGCCTGCCGCCGCGGGGCGCGCGTCGGCGGTCCGCTCGCGTATCCGGCGGGCCAGGTCGGCCGCCGCGGCGGCCGGGTCGTCGGCCTCGGTGACGGCGCGGACGACGACGACGCGGCGGGCGCCGGCGTCCAGGACCTCGTCGAGGTTGCCGGCGTCGATGCCGCCGATCGCGAACCAGGGCCGGTCCTGGTCGAGGGAGGCGGCGTACCGCACGAGGTCGAGGCCCGGCGCGCGCCGCCCCGGCTTGGTCGGCGTGGGCCAGCAGGGGCCCGTGCAGAAGTAGTCCACGCCGGGTTCGGCGACGGCCGCGTCGACCTCCGCCTCCGCGTGCGTGGACCGGCCGATTAGCACCCCGTCGCCGAGGACGGCGCGGGCGGCCGGGACCGGCAGGTCGCCCTGGCCGAGGTGGAGCACGTCGGACGCGGCGGCGTGCGCCACGTCGGCCCGGTCGTTCACGGCGAGCAGCCTCCCGTGCCGGCGGCAGGCGTCGGCGAACACGGCGAGGTGTTCCAGCTCCTCACCGGCCTCCATGCCCTTGTCGCGCAGCTGCACGACGTCGACCCCGGCTGCGAGGACCGCGTCGAGGAACTCCGGGAGGTCGCCCTGGCGCCTGCGGGCGTCCGTGCACAGGTAGAGCCTCGCGTCGGTCAGGGTCGCGCGGGCGCTGGTGGACATCGGGTGTTCCCCCCGGGTCGGTGCGGCGGTGCGCGGGCGGGGCTCCGGGCCCTCTCTCCCGCGCGCCGCCCGGTGTCGGTGCGGCGGTGCGCGGACTCAGACGGCGAGCGCCTGGGCGCGGCGCTTCACCTCCGTGCCGCGGTTCTCCGCCAGGGCCTGCGCGGGCGTTCCCGGCAGGGACGGGTCCGGCGTGAAGAGCCACTCCAGCATCTCCTCGTCGGTGAAGCCGTCGTCCCTCAGCAGCGTCAGGGTGCCGGAGAGGCCCTTGACGACCCTGCCGTCCCGGATGAAGGCGGCGGGCACCTGCAGCGCCCGGTTCTCGCCGCGGCGCACGGCGATCAGCTGGCCCTCCTTGACGAGCTGCCGCACCCGCGTCACCTCGACGCCGAGCATCTCGGCGATGTCGGGGAGGTACAGCCAGGCGGGGACGAGCGCGTCGATCTTCGTGTCAATCTCGGTCACGCGACAAGCCTGCCATCCCGCACCGACAGCCGGTAGCCGGGCCCGCCGTCCGGGCCACGGGCCCGTGTCGGGCCGTCACCCGCGGACCGCGGACTTCAGCGGCACCGCCGGGTCCGCGACCAGCGCCGGATCGAGCGGGGTGCCCGCCTCGATGAGCCGCCGCCCCTGCGCCAGGTCACGCGGACGGCCCACCGCGAGCAGCGCCACCAGGGCGCCCTCCCGCAGCCACGCCAGGGTCCACGCCGGGTCGGCGGGGTCGCCGCGCCGGACGGTCGCGTCGGCGGACGCGTGGTGCCCGGCGTACTGGACGAAGCGGCCGAACTGCTCGGACCAGAAGTACGGCACCGGGTCGTACGGCCGGGGCTCCCCGCCCACGACGGCGGCGGCGACCGTGCGCGGCCCCTGCAGGGCGTTGTCCCAGTGGTGGACCAGGAGCCGCGTCCCGTACCGCGCCGACGGGAACGAGGCGCAGTCGCCGACCGCGTACACGTCCGGCACGGAGGTGCGCAGGCGGTCGTCGGCGACGACCGCGCCGTCCGGGCCGAGCGCCACGCCGGAGCCGCGCAGCCAGCCGGTGGCGGGCCGCGCCCCGACGCCGACGACGACGGCCCCGGCGGGCAGGGTCCGCCCGTCGGCCAGGACGACCCGGCCGGGCTCGACCCGCTCCACGCGCGCGCCGGTCAGCAGCCGGACGCCGCCCTCCTCGTACCAGGCGGCCATCGGCTCGGCGGCCTCGGCCGGCAGGGCGCCGGCGAGCGGCCGGGCCGCGGCCTCGACGACGGTGACCGCGCAGCCCGCCTCCCGGGCGGCCGTGGCGAATTCGGCGCCGATCCAGCCGGCGCCGACGACCACCACCTCCCGCCGCCCGGCGAGGACCGGGCGCAGCCGCTCGGCGTCGTCCAGGGTCCGCAGCAGGTGGACGCCGGGGACGCCCTCGGCGCCTGGCAGGGTGAGCGGGACGGCGCCGGTCGCCACGACCAGCACGTCGTACGGGACGGGGCCGGCCTCCGTGTCGACCTCGTGGTCGCCGGGGCGCAGCCCGGTCACCTCGACGCCGAGGCGCAGCTCGACGCCGAGCGAGGCGAAGTCCACCTCGAACGCGGAGCCCTCGGCCTCGCCGAGCAGGTACGCCTTGGACAGCGGCGGCCTGTCGTACGGCTGGTGGGGTTCGGCGCCCAGGACCAGCACCTGTCCGGTGAACCCCTGCTCACGCAGGGCGACGGCGGTCTGCACCCCGGCCATCCCGGCGCCGACGACGACCACGCGCCGCCCGTCCGCGGGGCCGCGCCCGGCCCCGGGCCCCTGCCGCGGTTCCGGGGACCGCGGCCCCCGCTCCTCGTGCCTCTGCTCGCTCACGCGATCACCTTACGCAGGGGCCACACCGCCGGGAAGCCGCCCCGGCCGGGTGCCCGACCGGGATCCCCGGGGCCCGGCGGACGGACCCGGGCTCCCTTACCGGGGTTCGGGGCGGGGGGTTAGTCTGGCCACGCCAGAACATCGCGGGAGCCCGGCGCACCGGGCTGAGAGGGAGGCTGGGGCGGCCTCCGACCGTACGAACCTGATCCGGGTCATGCCGGCGAAGGGAGGGGCTGGACGCCCATGTCACGCGACACCTCGGACGTCCTCGTCATCGGGGGCGGGATCATCGGCCTGGTCACGGCCTGGCGGGCGGCGCAGCGCGGGCTGCGCACCGCCGTGGCGGATCCGGAGCCGGGCGGCGGCGCCGCCCGGGTGGCGGCGGGGATGCTCGCCGCGGTGACGGAGCTGCACTACGGGGAGGAGACGCTCCTCGGCCTCAACCTCGCCTCCGCGGAGCGCTACCCGGACTTCGTCGCCGAGCTGCGGGACGCGACCGGCCTGGACGTCGGCTTCCGCGCCAGCGGCACGCTCGCCGTGGCACTGGACGCCGACGACCGGGCCCACCTGCGGGAGCTGCACGCGCTGCAGCTGCGGTGCGGGCTCGCATCGGAGTGGCTGACGGGCCGGGAGTGCCGGCGCCTGGAACCGATGCTGGCGCCCGGTGTGCGCGGCGGGCTGCGGGTGGACGGCGACCACCAGGTCGACCCGCGGCGGCTGGCGGCGGCGCTGGTGGCGGCCTGCGAGCGGGCCGGGGTGGTCTTCCACCGGGCGCGGGCGGACCGGCTGTCGGTGGTGCGGGACCGGGCGGCGGGGGCGGTCCTCTCGGACGGCACGCGGCCGGCGGCGGACCGGGTGGTGCTGGCCGCGGGGAGCCTGAGCGGGCGGCTGGACGGCGTGCCGGACGCGGTGCTCCCGCCGGTGCGGCCGGTGAAGGGGCAGGTACTGCGGCTGGCGGTGCCGGAGGCGTACGCGCCGTTCCTGAGCCGGACGGTGCGGGCGGTCGTCCGGGGCGGCCACGTGTACCTGGTGCCGCGGGAGAACGGCGAGCTGGTCGTCGGCGCGACGAGCGAGGAGATGGGCTGGGACACGACGGTCACCGCGGGCGGGGTGTACGAGCTGCTGCGCGACGCCCACGAGCTGGTGCCGGGCGTCACGGAGCTGCCGCTCACCGAGACGTGCGCCGGGCTGCGGCCCGGTTCGCCCGACAACGCGCCGCTGCTGGGCCCGTCCGCCCTGCCGGGCCTGCACCTGGCGACCGGCCACCACCGCAACGGCGTACTGCTCGCCCCCGTCACCGGGGACGTGATGGCCTCCGTGCTGACGACCGGGGAGCTGCCCGAGGTCGCCCGCGCCTTCACGCCCGCCCGATTCGCCCCCACAGGAGTGTCATGACGAACCAGGTACGCGCCGTCGTCACCGTCTCGGTGAACGGCGAGCCGCGCGAACTTACCTCCCCGGTCACCCTCGACGCGGTGGTGGCCGCGCTGACCGCGGCCCCCTCGGGGGTGGCCGCGGCGGTCAACGAGACGGTCGTCCCGCGCGGCGGGTGGGCGTCCACCGTCCTCGCGGACGGCGACCGGGTCGAGGTCCTCACCGCGGTGCAGGGGGGCTGAGCCGTGGCCGACGACCGTCTCACCATCGCCGGGACCTCCTTCGACTCCCGGCTGATCATGGGTACGGGCGGGGCGCCCAGCCTCGACGTGCTGGAGCGGGCCCTCGTGGCGAGCGGCACGCAGCTGACGACCGTGGCGATGCGGCGGATCGACCCCTCCGTCCACGGCTCGGTGCTGTCCGTGCTGGACCGGCTGGGCATCCGGGTCCTGCCGAACACGGCCGGGTGCTTCACGGCGGGCGAGGCCGTGCTGACGGCCCGCCTGGCCCGCGAGGCGCTCGGTACGGACTGGGTGAAGCTGGAGGTCGTGGCGGACGAGCGGACGCTGCTGCCGGACCCGGTCGAACTGCTGGACGCCGCGGAGACGCTGGTGGACGACGGCTTCACGGTCCTGCCGTACACGAACGACGACCCGGTCCTGGCGCGGCGGCTGGAGGACGTGGGCTGCGCGGCGGTCATGCCGCTGGGATCGCCCATCGGCTCCGGGCTCGGGATCCGCAACCCGCACAACTTCCGGCTGATCGTGGAGCGGGCGCGGGTGCCGGTGATCCTGGACGCGGGCGCGGGGACGGCGTCGGACGCGGCGCTGGCGATGGAGCTGGGCTGCGCCGCGGTGATGCTGGCGTCCGCGGTGACCCGGGCGCAGGAGCCGGTGCTGATGGCGGAGGCGATGCGGCACGCGGTGGAGGCGGGGCGGCTCGCCCACCGGGCCGGCCGCATCCCGCGCCGCCACTTCGCGCACGCCTCCTCCCCCGCCGAGGGCCGCGCCGCCCTCGACCCGGAGCGGCCGGCCTTCTGAGCGGCGCCCGCCCGCCTCCCCGGGCGCGGCCGCGCCCGGGGAGGCGGGCGGGCCGGGAGGGGCTCGTAGACTCGGGCGCGTGGACACCACCCTTCACGACCCGCTCGTCGGCCGGCTCCTCGACGGCCGCTACCGCGTCGACGCACGCATCGCCGTCGGCGGCATGGCCACGGTCTACCGGGCGGTCGACACCCGCCTCGACCGCGACCTCGCCCTGAAGGTGATGCATCCGTCGCTGGCGGCCGACGCGTCGTTCGTGGAGCGGTTCATCCGCGAGGCGAAGTCCGTGGCACGGCTCTCCCACCCGAACGTGGTGGGCGTCTTCGACCAGGGCGCGGACGGACCGTACGTCTACCTGGCGATGGAGTACGTCGCCGGCTGCACGCTGCGCGACGTGCTCCGCGAACGCGAGGCGCTGTCCCCGAGGGCCGCGCTGGACGTCCTGGAGCCGGTGCTCGCCGCGCTCGGGGCGGCGCACCGGGCCGGGTTCGTCCACCGGGACATGAAGCCGGAGAACGTCCTGATCGGCGACGACGGCCGGGTCAAGGTCGCCGACTTCGGCCTCGTCCGGGCGGTCGGCACGGCCACCCACACCACCGGGGCCGTCCTGGGCACCGTGTCGTACCTGGCGCCGGAGCAGATCGAGCACGGCACCGCCGACACCCGCACCGACGTGTACGCGTGCGGGGTCGTCCTGTACGAGATGCTGACCGGCGCCAAGCCGCACGGCGGCGACACCCCCGCCCAGGTCCTCTACCAGCACCTGAACAACGACGTCCCGGCCCCCTCGGCCGCCTTCCCCGGGCTCGCCCCGGAGCTGGACGCGCTGGTGGCCGCCGCCACGGCGCGGGACGCCGGGGCCCGCCCGCGCGACGCCGTGGCGCTGCTCGCCCGGGTCCGCGCCGTGCGGGCCGCCCTCGACGACGCGCGGCTGGACCTGGCGCCTCCGGCCGGGCGCGGCGAGGCGCGCACGGACGCGGCGGTGCCGGTCGCGACGGCCGGGCCCGACGACGTGACGAGCGTCCTCGCCCGTCCGCTGCCCGCGGGCGCGGGCGTGGACGCGGAGCGCACGAGCCTGCTGGAGGGGCCGCCGGAGTCCGCCACGCGCCCGCAGCCGCGTCCCGAGCCACCTGCGGGAGCCGGGCTCCGCCGCGGCCTCGCGGCCCCCGGCCGGCGGCGGGGGCTCGTGGCGGTCCTGGCCGCCGTGCTGCTGGTCCTCGGGGGCGGCGCCGGCGTCTGGTACATCGGCTCCGGCCAGTTCACCCGCGTCCCGGCCACCGGTCTGCTCGGCAAGACCCGGGCGGAGGCCGAGCGGCGGCTCGCGGACGAGGGGCTCGACGTCGGCTCGACGCGCGAGGAGTTCAGCGGCGCGTACGAGCGGGGCACGGTCATGGGCACCGACCCGGCGCCCGGTGAGCGCATCCGCGGCAACGGCTCGGTGGACCTCGTCGTCTCGCGCGGCCCGAGGATCGTGGAGGTGCCGGACCTGAGGGGCCGGCCGCTGGCCGCCGCGAAGGAGCTGCTGCGCCGGGCGGGGCTGGCGGTGGGCGTCGTCACCGAGGAGTTCGACGGCGGGGTGGCGAAGGGCTCGGTCGTCAGCAGCGACCCGCCGGCCGGCACCGAGCGGTCGCCGGACGCCGCCGTGGCGCTGGTGGTCAGCAGAGGGGCCCCGATCAACGTGCCGACCGCCGTCGGACGGCCGCTTGAGGAGGCCCGCACCGCCCTGACCGGCGCCGGGTTCCGGGTGGAGGTCGCCGAGGAGCGCGTGCACTCCCCGCACTCCTCCGGTTCGGTCGCCGCCCAGTCCCTTCCGGCGGGTGCCCGCGCCGCCGAGGGCGACACCGTGACGCTGACGCTCTCCAAGGGCCCCCGCATGGTCGCCGTACCGGACGTGACGGGCGAGGACGTCGACGAGGCCGTGCGGAAGCTGGAGGCGGCGGGCTTCGAGGTGAAGGTCGAGAGGGCCTTCCCGTACCTGGACGACACCGTCGGCGCGCAGTCCGTGCCCGGCGGCGGCACCGCCCCCGAGGGCGGCACGATCACCGTCAGGACCGAGGGGATCTGACCGCCCGTGCCTCCCCGTCCCCCCGCCCCCGCCCGCCCGGCGGGCGCCCCCCCGCCCCGTCGGCGCCCACGTCCCGGTGGCCGGCGGCCTGGCCGCCACCGGCCTCGCCCACGCCCGCGAGATCGGCGCCGAGGCCGTCCAGGTCTTCGTCGCCAACCCGCGCGGCTGGGCCACCCCGGCCGGCAACCCGGCGCAGGACGCGGTGTTCCGCGACCGGTGCGCCGCCGAGGGCATACCGGCGTACGTCCACGCCCCCTACCTGATCAACTTCGGCTCGCACACGGAGGCCACCGCCGAGCGGTCCGTGGGGTCCCTGCGCCACTCGCTGCGCCGGGCCCGGGCGATCGGCGCCCGGGGCGTCGTCGTCCACACCGGCTCGGCGACCGGCGGACGGCCCCGCGCGGAGGCGCTCGCGCAGGTGCGGGAGCGGTTGCTGCCGCTGCTCGACGAGCTGACGCACGACGACGACCCGTTCCTGCTGCTGGAGTCGACGGCCGGGCAGGGCTCGTCGCTCTGCTCCCGGACCCGGGACTTCGGGCCGTACTTCGAGGCCCTGGACGCCCACCCCCGGCTCGGCGTCTGCCTGGACACCTGCCACGTCTTCGCCGCCGGCCACGACCTGACCGGGGCCGACGGGATGCGCAGGACGCTGGACCTGCTGGTGGGGACGGTCGGCGAGGGACGGCTGAAGCTGATCCACGCCAACGACTCCAAGGACGTGGCCGGGGCGCGCAAGGACCGGCACGCCAACATCGGTGCCGGGCACATCGGGGAGGAGCCCTTCGCGGAGCTGATGCGCCACCCCGCCACGGAGGGCGTGCCGCTGATCGTCGAGACGCCGGGCGGCAAGGAGGGCAACGCCGGGGACGTGGCGCGGCTCAAGGCCCTGCGGGCGGCGCCCCGGCCCTGACCCCGACGGCCCTCCGGGGCACGCGGCCCGGTCGCCGGGGCGGGAGCCGCCCGCCGGCACCGCCCGGGCGCCGCCGTCCCGTGCCGGGTCCGGACGCGTGCCTCCGGCGGGGGCGCGCCGCGGGGCCGGGGGTCAGGGCTCCGGGCCGTCCCCGGGCTCCTCCTGGTACGAGTAGCGCTGCTCGGCCCACGGGTCGCCGATGTTGTGGTAGCCGCGCTCCTCCCAGAAGCCGCGGCGGTCGGCGGTCATGTACTCGACGCCGCGGACCCACTTGGGGCCCTTCCAGGCGTAGAGGTGGGGCACGATGAGCCGGAGCGGGAAACCGTGCTCCGCGGTGAGCGGCTCGCCGTCCTTGTGGGTGGCGAAGACGGTGCGCTCGGAGGCGAAGTCCGCCAGCCGCATGTTGGCGCTGAAGCCGTACTCGGCCCACACCATCACATGGCTGGCGTCGGGGGCGGGCGGGGCCAGCTCCAGCACCGTGCGCGCGGGGACGCCTCCCCATTCGGCCCCGACCATGCTGAACCTCGTGACGCAGTGCAGGTCGGCGACGACGGTGGAGAACGGCAGCGCGGTGAACTCCTCGTGGCTCCAGCAGCGCTTCCCGCCGTCCGCCGTGGCGCCGAAGACCCGGAAGTCCCAGCGTTCGGGCCGGAACCTGGGGACGGGGCCGTAGTGGGTGACCGGCCAGCCGCGCTGCAGACGCTGTCCCGGCGGAAGCGCGGGCTCCTCCGCCGTCCGGTGTTCCCCGCTCTCCGGCTGACCCATGCCCCCAATGGTGACAGACCGGGAGGGGTGGTTACGACCGAAGTACAGGACGAATGGGGCAAGCTCTATCGAGTAGTCATCTACTGGATGATCCTCCCCCGCGGTGCGCGGATGCGCGCATCCCGCCCCGCCCCTACGGAAGGAGCCTCTGCCATGCAGGGAGACCCCGAGGTCCTCGAGTTCCTCAACGAGCAGCTGACCGCCGAGCTGACCGCGATCAACCAGTACTTCCTCCACTCGAAGATGCAGGAGAACTTCGGGTGGACGAGGCTCGCGAAGTACACCCGCGCGGAGTCCTTCGACGAGATGAGGCACGCGGAGGTGCTCACGGACCGGATCCTCCTCCTGGAGGGCCTGCCGAACTACCAGCGGCTCTTCCACGTCCGCGTGGGCCAGACGGTGACGGAGATGTTCCACGCCGACCGCGAGGTCGAGGTGGAGGCGATCGACCGGCTGCGGCGCGGCATCCGGGTGATGCGCGACAAGGGCGACGTCACCTCGGCCAACGTCTTCGAGGCGATCCTCGCCGACGAGGAGCGGCACATCGACTACCTGGACACGCAGCTGGAGCTGGTGCAGAAACTCGGGGAGTCGCTGTACCTGGCGACGATCGTCCAGCAGCCGGAGGGGTAGGCCCGCCGCCCGGCGGTGCCGCGGTCCCTCAGGCGACCTCGGAGAGGCCCCGGAGCGCCGGGGACGGTGCCGCGGGGACCGGGGGAGGCCGGACAGCGCCGGGCCGCCCTGCTCCACCAGCTCCCGCCGCGGGCAGGCGCCCCGGCCCAGGATGGCCTGGATGCGGCGTACGCAGGAGCCGCAGTCGGTGCCCGCCTTGCAGGCCGAGGCTATCTGGCGCGGGGTGCAGGCACCGGCGTCCGCGTGCTCCCTGACCTGCCTCTCGGTGATGCCGAAGCACGAGCAGACGTACACGCGGGTCACCTTCCTGCAGGTCGCGGCCGACAATCCCCGCCCGGTCGGTGAGGTTAACCTAACCTTACCTGTGGGGTGCGGTGCGCGGAAGCCCGGGACGCCCCGGACGAAGCGGTGGGGCGCGGATCACACGGATCCGCGCCCCACCTGCGCGTCGGCGCCGTCCCCGAGGGGGACGGCGTCCGCCGCTCACTGGTCCCGGTACATCTCCGCCACCAGGAACGCCAGGTCCAGCGACTGGCTGCGGTTGAGCCGCGGGTCGCAGGCCGTCTCGTAGCGCTGGTGCAGGTCGTCGACGAAGATCTCGTCGCCGCCGCCGACGCACTCGGTGACGTCGTCGCCGGTCAGCTCGACGTGGATGCCGCCCGGGTGCGTGCCGAGCGCCTTGTGGACCTCGAAGAAGCCCTTGACCTCGTCCAGGACGTCGTCGAAGCGGCGCGTCTTGTGGCCCGAGGCCGCCTCGAAGGTGTTGCCGTGCATCGGGTCGGCGACCCAGGCGACGACCGCGCCCGCGGCCGTGACCTTCTCCACCAGCTCGGGGAGCCTGTCGCGGACCTTGTCGGCGCCCATGCGGACGATGAAGGTCAGCCGGCCCGGCTCGCGATCCGGGTCCAGGCGGTCGACGTAGGTGAGCGCCTCGTCGACCGTGGTCGTCGGGCCGAGCTTGATGCCGATCGGGTTGCGGATCCGGGACGCGAACTCGATGTGCGCGTGGTCGAGCTGGCGCGTGCGCTCGCCGATCCACAGCATGTGGCCCGACGTGTCGTACAGGTCGCCGGTGCGCGAGTCGACACGGGTCAGCGCCGACTCGTAGGCGAGGAGCAGCGCCTCGTGGGAGGCGAAGAACTCGACCGTGCGGAACTCGGCCGGGTCCGTGCCGCACGCCTTCATGAAGCTGAGGGCGTTGTCGATCTCGCGGGCCAGCTGCTCGTACCGCTGGCCGGAGGGGGAGGACTTCACGAAGTCCTGGTTCCAGGCGTGCACCTGGCGCAGGTCGGCGTAGCCGCCGGTGGTGAAGGCGCGGACCAGGTTCAGCGTCGAGGCGGAAGCCTGGTACATGCGCTTGAGCCGCTGCGGGTCCGGGACGCGCGCCTCCTCGGTGAAGTCGAAGCCGTTGACGGAGTCGCCGCGGTACGTCGGCAGGGTCACGCCGTCGCGGGTCTCGGTGGGCTTGGAGCGCGGCTTCGAGTACTGGCCGGCGATCCGGCCCACCTTCACGACGGGCACGGAGGCGGCGTACGTCAGCACGGCGCCCATCTGCAGGAGGGTCTTCAGCTTGGCCCGGATGTCCTCGGCGCCGACCGCGTCGAAGGACTCCGCGCAGTCCCCGCCCTGGAGCAGGAACGCCTCGCCCCGGGCGACGGCCCCCATCCTGGCCCGCAGCTGGTCGCACTCGCCGGCGAAGACGAGCGGCGGATACGACTCGAGGTCGGCGATCACGTCGCGCAGAGCCTCGGCGTCCGGGTACTCGGGCTGCTGCGCCGCGGGCAGGTCTCGCCAGGTCGCCCGGGCGGCGACGGCGTGGGGGTCGGCGTTCACGGTCACCTCGACCACATTACGCGCTGCGGGCGGACGGCACGTATGAGACCAGGAAATGAGACGGCCTTCTCCGGATCCGGACACGGAGGCGGCCGACAACCCGGCGGATCCGGGCGGAGGCGGGTTTGGTAGCGTCACGCGCTCTTGGGCCAGATCATCTGCCCGGCCGCGAACTTCACACAGGGGTGGGACTTGAGCGCCGATCACCGAAGAGACCGCAAGAAGAGAAGGTTCCTGACGTACGCCGTCGCCTCGGCGGTGGCCGTCGCGACGACCGCCGGCACCCTCGCCGTGGCCTCCCCGGGCCTCCTCGGCTCCTCCGGTGCCGTGGCCGCGGCGCCGGGCACGGAGCTGCAGACCCGGTTCGAGGAGGCCGCCCGCGAGTTCGACGTCCCGGTGAGCGTGCTGATGGCGGTGGCGTACCGGCAGACGCGCTGGGAGAGCCACGACGGCCTGCCCAGCACCACCGGCGCGTACAACGTCATGGGCCTCACCCAGGTCGACCCGGAGGACCTGGAGGACGGCCACGGCCACGGGGACGACGAGCACCGCCTCGCCCACATGAACCGCAGCGGCGACCCGAACGTCGAGAAGCACTTCGACGCGGAGAAGGCGCTGAGGTCGGTCCGCGAGAAGCCCGTCGACACGAGCGACCCGCGGCTGCACACGCTGGACGAGGCCGCCGAGCTGGCCGACGCCTCCCCCGAAGCGGTGCGCGAGGACCCCGCGCAGAGCGTCCGCGCCGGCGCGGCGCTCCTCGCCGAGTACCAGCGCGAGGCCACCGGCGCCCTGCCCGACGAGCCGGGCGCGTGGTACCCGGCCGTCGCCCGCTACAGCCAGGCGCCCGACCGCAAGGGCGCCCAGCTGTTCGCGAAGCGCGTCTTCGAGTCGATCCGGACCGGCGAGCGGCGGGTCACCGGCGACGGCCAGCGGCTGTCCCTGCCGGCCGACCCGTCCGTGAAGCCGGCCCCGTCGGCGAAGGTCCCGCTCGCCGCGACCTCCGCCGGTGCGAGCGCCGTCCCGGCCCCCGACTGCCCGACCGGCCTGAACTGCGACTTCCGCCCGGCCGCGTACAAGCAGAACAGCGGCCCGGACGACTGGGGCAACTACAACGTCGCCGACCGCCCGGCGAACGGCCACGACATCCGGTACATCGCCATCCACGACACGGAGGGCGGCTACGACGGGTCGCTCGCGGTCTTCCAGAACTCCAGCACCTACGCCAGCGCCCACTACATGGTCCGCGCCTCCGACGGCCTGGTCACCCAGATGGTGGAGAACAAGAACGAGGCGTGGCACGCGGGCAACAAGACCCTCAACGTGCACTCGATCGGCATCGAGCACGAGGGCTACGCGATCAAGGAGGGCAGCTGGTACACGGAGCCGCAGTACGAGTCGTCCGCGGCGCTCGTGAAGCACCTCGCCGCCAAGTACGGCATCCCGCTCGACCGCGAGCACATCATCGGCCACGACGAGATACCGGGCGTCCTGGACACCAAGGTCCGCGCCCAGCACTGGGACCCGGGCCCGTTCTGGGACTGGAACCACTACATGTCCCTGATGGGCGCCCCCACGGGCGCCGGCGGCGCGGGCGGCCCGCTCAGGGCGGGGCAGCTCGTCCGCTTCGTCCCGCCGTTCACCTCGGCCAACCAGCCGAAGCTGACGAACAACGGCACCGCGGTCACGCCGCAGCCGGCGAACTTCGGCTACCTCTACACCTCGCCCTCCACCGGCTCCGCCACGATCGGCGACCCCTACCTGGGGGCGCAGACCTGGAGCGAGGGCTGGAACTGGGGCAACAAGCTCGTCGCCGGCGGCACGTACGTCGTCGCCGAGGCGCGCAACGACTGGACGGCGGTCTGGTACGGCGGCCAGAAGGCGTGGTTCCGCAACCCGGGCGGCCAGTACACCGCGCCCGTGAAGTCCGGGACCGCGCTGCGGGCGAAGGCCGGCGTGACCGTCAAGGTGTACGGGCGCAGCTACCCGGAGGACGCGGCGTACGCGGGCACGGGCGTGCCGGTGCAGGACCAGAACACCGCGCACCTGACCAAGTACAGCCTCCCGGCCGGGCAGCTGTACACGCTGGCCGGCGCGGCCGTGCCGGGCACGTACTACTACGGCGGCACGTTCGACGGCACGGGCACCGGCTCCCGGACCCTGGTGCGGGGGAGCAACTCCTTCTACCCCATCCGCTACAACCACCGCTTCGCGTGGGTCAGCGCGGCCGACGTGGAGAAGGTCGAGCCCACCGCCCCGGACCCGGGCACCGACCGCTACAACACCCTCGCCCGCGACGGCTCCGGCGTGCTGTGGCAGTACCAGGGCACCGGCGGCGCGGCCTCCCCGTTCTTCACCCGCTACCGGGTCGGCAGCGGGTGGGGCGCGTACGACACGATCACCTCGATGACGGCGCTGCGCGCGGACGGCACGGGTGACGCGGTGGCCCGCGACGGCTCCGGCGGCCTGTGGTACTACCGGGGCAGCGGCAACCCGTCGGCGCCGTTCGCCGCCCGGGTGTACGTCGGCAGGGGCTGGCAGATCTACAACCTGATGAGCGGCGCCCGGGACCTCACCGGCGACGGCCTCGCGGACCTCGTCGCCCGCGACGGCTCCGGCTACCTGTGGCTGTACCGGGGCACCGGCGTCCCCTCCGCCCCGTTCGCCGCCCGCGTCTCGGTCGGCAAGGGCTGGCAGGCGTACCCCACGATGACCGACACCGGCGACCTCACCGGCGACGGCAGGCCCGACATGGTCGCCCGCGACGGCTCGGGCGTGATGTGGCTGTACCGGGGCACCGGCAGCGCCACCGCGCCGTTCGCCGCCCGCACGACGATCGGCAAGGGCTGGCAGGTCTACAACACGCTGCTCGGCCCGAGCGACCTGAACAGGGACGGCCGGCCGGACCTGATCGCCCGCGACGGCAACGGCGAGATGTGGTTCTACCGGGGCACCGGCAGCGCCACCGCGCCGTTCGCCGCCCGCACGACGATCGGCAAGGGCTGGCAGGTCTACGACCTGTTCGTCTGACGCACCCGCCCCTCCCGGCGCGCACCGGCCCGCGGCACGCGGCCCGTCCCCTCGTGGGACGGCCCGCGGCGCCGCGGGCCGTCGCGTCGGTGCGGGCGGCCCCGCCGGGGCGCGGCCCCGGGCCGGTGCCCGCGCCGGACGCGCCGGACGGGCCGGGCGGGCGGGCCGGGTCAGGCGGGTCGGCCGGCGGGGACCAGCACGTTCTCGCTGCGGCGGCCCTCGGCGTAGTCGGTGACGTTCCGCAGCGTCGCCTCGACGATCTGGCCCACCGCCTCGGCCGTGTAGTACGCCTGGTGGCTGGTGACCAGCACGTTCGGGAAGGTCATCAGCCGGGCCAGGGTGTCGTCGTCGACGCCCACCAGGGACTTGTCGAGGTGGAACAGCCCGGCCTCCGCCTCGTACACGTCGAGGCCGACGCCCGCGAACCGGCCGGCGCGCAGCTGGGCGACGAGGGCCTCGGTGTCGACGAGGCCGCCGCGGCTGGAGTTCACCAGGATCGCGTCGTCCTTCATCGAGGCGAGGGCGTCGCCGTCCAGGAGGTGCCGGGTCTCCGGGGTCAACGGCACGTGCAGGCTGACCAGGTCGGAGGCGGCGAGGAGCTCCTCCTTCCCGACGTACGCCATGCCGAGCTCGCGGCAGGCCGGGTTCTCGACCAGGTCCCAGCCGAGGAGGCGCATGCCGAAGCCGTGCCCGATCCGGGTGAACGCCTCCCCGATCTTGCCGGTGCCGAGCACGCCGACGGTGCGGCCCCGCATGTCGCGCCCGAGGAGGCCGTCGAGGCGGAAGTCGAAGTCCCGGGTGCGGTGGGCGGCGCGGACGACGCGGCGGTTCACCGCCATGGCGAGGGTCCACGCGAACTCGGCCACGGAGTAGGGCGAGTAGTACGACACGCGGGCCACGGTCAGGCCGAGGCCGCGGGCGACGTCGAGGTCGATGTTGTTGAAGCCGGTGGAGCGCTGGGCGATCATCCGGGTGCCGCCGGCGGCGAGGACGCGCAGGACGCCGGCGCCGAGGTCGGCGTTGACGCTGGTGGAGACGGCCTCGTGGCCCGCGGCGAGGGGGGCGGTGTCCTCCGTCAGGAAGACGTCCAGGCAGCGCAGGCCGTGGCGGCCCGCGAAGGCGCGCTCCAGAAGGGGCTTCTCGTCGGCCTGCACGCCGAAGGCCAGGACGTCCACGGTGCCTCCCGCCGGTCGGTGCGGTCACCGCGAATATACGGCCCCGCCGCGGGCGCCGCCCTCCCGCCGCGCCGCGCCGGGACGGGACGGCGGAGGGCGGCCGGGCACCGGTGTCAGGCGTCGTCCAGCCCGCGCTCTATGGCGTAGCGGACCAGCTCGACGCGGTTGTGGAGCTGGAGCTTGCCCAGGGTGTTCTGGACGTGGTTCTGGACCGTGCGGTGGGAGATGACGAGCCGTTCGGCGATCTGCTTGTAGCTCAGGCCCTTGGCCACCAGGCGGAGCACCTCCGTCTCGCGGTCGGTCAGGCGGGGCGCGCCCGGCTCGGAGGCGCCGCGGGCCGGCGCGGGCTCGGCGGCCAGGCGGCGGTACTCGCCGAGCACCAGGCCGGCGAGGCCGGGAGTGAAGACCGCGTCGCCCGCGGCCGTGCGCCGCACCGCTTCGAGGAGCTCGGCGGTGCTGGCGGACTTCAGCAGGTACCCGGTGGCGCCGGACTTCACGGCCTCCAGGACGTCGGCGTGCTCCCCGCTCGCGGAGAGCACCAGGACCCGCACGGGCGGATCGCCGTCGGCGGCGAGCTCCTTGCAGACCTGGACGCCCGGCCTGCCCGGCAGGTTCAGGTCGAGGACCAGCACGTCGGGGGCGGTGGCGCGGGCGCGGCGTACGGCCTGGTCGCCGTCGCCCGCCGTGGCCACCACGTCGAACCCCGCCTCGGCCAGGTCGCGCGCGACGGCGTCCCGCCACATCGGGTGGTCGTCGACCACCATCACCCTGATCGGCCGTTCCGTCATCGTTCCGCCTTCCCCCGTGGGACCTTCAACTCGACTTCCGTGCCCTGGCCGGGCACCGAGACCAGCTCCGCCGTGCCGCCCAGGTCCCGCAGCCTGCCGCGGATGGACTGGGCCACGCCGAGGCGTCCCTCGCTCTCCGCCTGGGCGAGGCGCCCGTCGGGGATGCCCGGTCCGTCGTCGCGCACGGTCACGACGACCTCGTCGGGCCAGTCCTCGACGAGTATCCACGCCCGGGCGCCGGGTCCCGCGTGCTTGCGCACGTTGTCCAGGGCGGCGCCGACGGCGGCCGCCAGCTCGGCCGCCGCGGGCCGCGGCAGCAGGACCGGGGCGCCCGGCTCGGCGAAGGTGACGCGGGAGCCGGCGTACGGGGCCAGGAGGGTCCGCAGGTCCTGCCGGCCGTCCCCCTCGCCGGGCCCGCCGGGCCCGCCGGCCGGACGGGCGGCGGCCCCCGCGGGGCGTCCTCGCGGACACCGGAGGGCCGGCCGAGGCCGCCGGCGACCAGGGTGCGCAGGGCGACCTCCTGCTCGCCCGCCATCCGGCCGAGTTCGGCCGCCTCGCCGCCCAGGGCGGTGCCGCGGCGCTGCACCATGGCCAGCACCTGGAGGACCGAGTCGTGGATGTCGCGGGCCAGGCGCTCCCGCTCGCGGGTGGCGGCCTCGATCTCCAGCGCCCGGGCGAGCGTCCGCTCGGAGGCCCGGGCGACCTCGACGACGTACCCGATCGCGATGGACGCCACCCAGACGAGCAGCACGTTGTGGAGCGTGTCGCGGCTGGGCTCGCCGCGCTGGACGACGTTGGCGACGGCGACCAGCGAGGACGCGAAGCCGGCCCAGCGCCAGCCGCCCTTGATCGCGTAGGCGAGGACCGCGCCCGCCGCCCAGATGCCGGGCAGGGTGGGGCCGTCCTGGGCCTGGGCGTCGCTGTCGGCGAGCGGGGTGAGCAGGATGCCGGCGAGCGCGAGGGCGAGGTCGGCTGCGAGGAACCGCCGGGTGCAGCGGGCGGCGCCGGACACCTTCGGCAGGGTCGCCAGCGTCCACGCGCTCAGCGCCGCGAGGAAGCCGACGGCGACCCACGGCCGCTCGAAGTCGCCGCGGTTGACCGCGAAGAGGAGGTCCGCGTAGACCATGGTGAGGACGCGGTACGCGGTGAGCGCACGCCACAGCGGCTGCTCCACGGACATGCGGACCACCCGCTCGCGCCCGGTCATCTCCCCCACCCCCGCGTACGACCCGCGCGCCGCCCGGGCGCCGGGTGCCGTGCGTCGCCGCCCGGCCTCAGTCGGTCCCGTCCCCGGCCCGGTGCGGCGCCCCGCCCGCCGCCCCGGCGGCCTTCTCCTCGGCGATGCGCCGCTTGGCGACCGTGGCGTAGACGTCGACGTACTCCTGGCCCGACAGCTTCATGATCTCGTACATCACCTCGTCGGTGACCGAGCGGAGGATGAAGCGGTCGTTGTCCATGCCCTGGTAGCGGCTGAAGTCCAGCGGCTCGCCGATGCGGATGCCGGGGCGCATCAACCTGGGCACGACCTTGCCGGGGGGCTGGATCTTCTCCGTGTCGATCATCGCGATCGGGATGACGGGCGCGCCCGTGGCCAGCGCCACGCGCGCGAGGCCGCCGGTCTTGCCGCGGTACAGCCGCCCGTCCGGGGAGCGGGTGCCCTCCGGGTAGATGCCGAACAGCTCGCCGCGTCTGACGACCTCGATGCCGCTGCGCACGGCGGCGTCGCCGGCGCCCCGGGCGCCGGAGCGGTCCACCGGGAGCTGGCCGACGCCCTTGAAGAACGCGGCGGTGAGCCTGCCCTTCACACCGGGCGAGGTGAAGTACTCGGCCTTGGCGATGAAGGTGACCTTCCGGTCGAGGACCGCCGGGAGGAAGAAGGAGTCGGAGAACGACAGGTGGTTGCTCGCGAGGATCGCCGGCCCCTCGGCGGGGATGTTCTCGAGGCCCTCCACCCAGGGCCTGAAGGCGAGCTTCAGCGTCCCTCCGATGGAGAACTTCATGGCGCCGTAGATCAACTCGTGTTCCTCCCGTGTTCCGTCGCACAGACCTTAACCTGTGGGCCGCCCCGGGCACTCCCCCGCCCGGCCGGGGCCGCTTCGCCCGCCGGACGGCCCTGGCCGGTGCCATCCCGGTCGCGTACGGTGAGGTGCACGCCCGCGACCCACCCGATCCGAACAGGAGACCTCCGTGCCGGTCGTCCCCGGAGCCGAGCCCTACCGCCACGAGGGCGGCGGCGTCGGCGTGCTCCTCTGCCACGGCTTCACCGGCTCGCCCCGGTCGATGCGCCCCTGGGCCGGGTACCTCGCGGAGCGCGGCCTGACGGTGTCGGTGCCGCTGCTGCCCGGGCACGGCACGCGCTGGCAGGACCTGCGGATCACCGGGTGGCAGGACTGGTACGCGGAGGTCGACCGGGAACTGCGCGTGTTGCGCGGGAGGTGCTCCGCGGTCTTCGTGTGCGGGCTGTCCATGGGCGGCGCGCTGGCGCTGCGGCTGGCGGCCCGCCACGGCGACGCGGTCTCGGGGGTCGTCGTGGTGAACCCGGCGAACAGGGTGCACGGCGCGGCGGCGCACGCGCTGCCGCTCGTCCGCCACCTGGTGCCGTCGACGGGCGGCCTGGTGAACGACATCGCCAAGGAGGGGATGGACGAACTGGGCTACCACCGCGTGCCGTTGCACGCGGCGCACTCGCTGCGGCGGTTCCTGCGCCTGGTGGACGGGGAGTTGCCCGGAGTGACGCAGCCGCTCCTGCTGCTGCGCTCGCCGCGGGACCACGTCGTGCCGCCCGCCGACTCGGCGCGCGTCCTGGGCCGCGTCTCCTCCGCCGACGTCACGGAGGTCCTGCTGGAACAGAGCTACCACGTGGCGACGTTGGACCACGACGCGGAGCGGATCTTCGAGGAGAGCCACGCGTTCGTCGGCCGGCTCGCTCCGGGGGGCGGCACGACCGCCGCCCCGGTCAGGGACAGGGAGGGGAGCACGACCGGTGGCTGAGCAGCACGACGCGGACGCGGACCGCGGGGAGGGCCGGGAGCGGCGCGACGGCCCCGGCGACCACGCCGGACCGGAGCCGGCGGGCGGCGGGGCGGGGCTCGACGAGGAGGCGGCCTGGGCCGCGATCGTCGCCGCGTACGGGGAGGAGCCGTCGGACCCGCCGGGCGCGGAGCCGCTCCGCCCGGTGGAGGACCTGGCGCTGCCGGAGGGGGACCCGCCGGACGGCGGACGGGACGCGGGGAAGGGCACCGGCCCGGCGGACGGGCCGGTGCTGGGCGGCTCCGTCGTGTTCGCGCCGGGTGTCGGTCCGCGCGCCCCGCGCGGGCCGCGCGACTACGAGCCGGCCGACGAGGACGAGGGACACTTCGTACCGCCGGAGCCGCCGCCGCTGCCCGAGGCGGACCCCGCGGTGAGGTTCGGCTGGCTGGGGGTGGTCGGCGGGCCGGTGCTGGTGCTGCTCGCCGTGCTGCTCGGCTGGGACATGACCTGGTGGCTGACGACGGTGTGCGTCGGCGGTTTCCTGGGCGGCTTCGCGACGCTGGTGGCGCGGATGCGGCCCGGCGACGACGAGGAGGACGACGACCCGGGGCGCGGCGCGGTCGTCTGACGCCTCCGTCCTCAGGGGGCGGCCGGTACGCGGAGGGCGGCGAGCACGGGCAGGTGGTCCGTGGCCGCCCTCAGGTCCTCGGCGGTGACGCCGGGCAGCCCGGCCGGCACGCCGCAGCCCAGCACCTCCACGCCCCTCGTGGCGAAGACCGCGTCGATCCGCCGGCGCGGGTCGCCCGGGGTGAAGGTGTACTCGCCTCCCCAGGGGCGTACGGCCCTGCAGTCCTGCAGTTCGGCGGCGAGCCGGCGGAACGAGCGTCCGCCGGGCGGCTCGTTGACGTCGCCCCCGGCGATCGCGTGGGGCACGCCGAGCGCGGCGAGTTCGTCCAGCACCATGCCCGCCTGCGCGTACCGTTCGTCGCCGCGCAGGCCGAGGTGGTAGCTGAGCAGCCCGAAGCGGGCGCCGGCGACCCTGACGACGGCGGTGGCGAAACCGCGCCGGTGCAGACCGGGGGTGCGCGGCAGCAGGACGTCCCGCGTCCGTTCCGCGGTGACGCGCGGGGAGCACAGCAGCAGCGGACCGGCCGCGGGGGCGCCGCCGCCGAGGACGAGCAGCCCGCTCTCGGCGGCGAGCCGGGCGGCGTGCTTGCGCCAGCGGAGGAAGCGGGGCGCCTCCTGGACGAGGACGACGTCGGGAGCGCAGGCGCGGACGACCCGGGCCAGGGCGTCCTCGTCGTCGCGCATCGACCGGATGTTGTAGCCGAGCACCCGGATCACGGCCGACCCGTCCGGATCGGTACGGGAGCCCGGCAGTGCGGTGAGCGCCATGCGGGCACGATACGGCAGCGCCCGCCGCGCACCGGAAGGCGCGCGGCGGGCGGTCGCGCGGCCGGCGGCGCGGGGGCCGCGCGGCCCGGGCCGCGGAGGGGCGGTCAGCCCTGGCGGGCGAGGTCCGCGGCGCCGACCAGGCCCGCCTCGCCGCCGAGGCTGGCGGCGAGGACCTGGGCGTGGGGCCGGTACTGGCCGCCGACGAGCCACCGGCGGAACGACCTGCGGATCGGGTCGAGGACCAGCTCGCCCTCGTCCGAGACGCCGCCGCCGACGATGAACGCGGACGGGTCGAACAGGGAGGCCAGGTCGGCGAGGCCCGCACCGGCCCAGCGGGCCAGCTCGCGGAACGAGTCGACGGCCACCCCGTCGCCCCGCCGGGCGGCGTCGCTGACGTGCTTGCCCTGGATGCCGTCGGGCGTGCCGTCGCCGAGGGACAGGAGGATCCGGGCGTTCTCCGGGGTGGCGTTGGCGCGCTGCCTCGCGTACCGGACGAGGGCCCGGCCGGAGGCGTACTGCTCCCAGCAGCCCTGGTTGCCGCAGCCGCACAGCAGGCCGTCCGGGACGACCCGGATGTGGCCGAACTCGGCCGCGATGCCGAACCGTCCGCGGCGCAGCTTGTTGCCGATGATGATGCCGCCGCCGAGGCCGGTGCCGAGCGTGACGCAGATGACGTCGTCGTGGCCCTGGCCGGCCCCGAAGCGGTACTCGCCCCAGGCGGCGGCGTTGGCGTCGTTCTCCACGACGACGGGCAGCCCGGCGCGCTGCTCGACCTTGTCCTTCAGCGGCTCGTTCCGCCAGTGGATGTTGGGGGCGAAGAGCACGGTCGCGCGCTTGTCGTCGACGTAGCCGGCGGCGCCGATGCCGACGGCCTCGACGTCGTGGCCCCGGCCCGCCTCGGAGACGGCCGCGCAGATCGCGTCGACGATGCCCTCGGGCGTCGGCGGGGTGGGCACCTTGTGGACGTCGAGGATGGCGCCCGCCTCGTCGACCACGCCTGCCGCGATCTTCGTACCGCCGATGTCGACGCCGATGGTGAGTCCCATGTGTCCTTCAGCTCTCGGTCGGTGCCCGCCGCGCCCAACCGTACCCGAGGGCGGGCGCCCGGCCGGCTGCTCCGTGTCAGTCGAGGTCGATGCGGTGGCCGCCGCCCGGCCCCTCGTCGCCCTCGCCCCCGGGCGCGGCGGGGTCGTGCGGCGCCGGTGCCTCGCGGGCGCCCCGGGTCCAGCGGTGCTCCTGGCCCCGGACGGCGGAGCGGTAGGCGGCGAGGAGTTCGCCGCCCGCGGCGGCGAGGTGGTCGAAGACCTCCGGGTTGCGCTCGACGACCGGCTCGATCGCGGACCTCGCCTGCGCGACGGCCTGCCGGACGGCGCTCTGCGCGCCGGCCCCGAGCAGCGGAGCGCCGAGCGAGGAGACCTTGTCGGCGACGGCGTCGACGAGCTTGCGCAGTTCCTCGGCGGCGGAGCCGGGCGGGGGGCCACCGCGGCGGGCGCGCTCGGCCTCCAGGTCCTCGGCGCAGGCGCGCGCCCAGGCGTCGTCCTCGGGGGGGCCGGGGCGGGGGGTGGCATCGCTCATGCCATCGACGGTACCCGACCGGCGGGCGGGTGTTCAGGGGGTGCGGGGCCACAGGCCGGGGGCGGGGGCGAAGCGGACGCGCAGTTCGCCGTCGCGGAGGGCGGCGCCGGTGACGGCGCAGCGGCGCAGCGCGGAGGGGAGCGGGACGATGCGGCGGAACGGGCCGACCGTCAGGACGAGGTCGGCGCCGCGCCGGACGAGTCCCAGATCGGGCTTGGCCGCACCGGGCAACGGGATGCGCCAGACCAGCGCGCCGTCGGCGGCGCGGCGGTCCTCGACGGGCCACTCCGGGGCCGGGGCGGGCGCGGCACCGGGGGCGGGGGCGCCGAGGAGGGCCAGGTCGTCCGCGGTGCGCGGGTCGCGTCCCAGGTGGGGGACCTCGTGCACGGCGCCGTCCCCGCGCAGCTCCTCGAGGTGGGTCCGCTGCCGTGCGGCGAGGGCGGCGAGCCACGGGTCGGGGGACGCGGCGGGCAGGACGCGGTTGGCGACGACCCGGTCGAGGGCGAGGCGGTGCAGGGCGAGTCCGGCGCGGGCGGTGCGCAGCGCGTCGGCGGCGGCGGGGCCGGGTTCGACGACGAGGCGGACGCTCGTGCGCGGGGCGCCGAGCAGCTCCTGCACGGCGGCCAGTGCGGCGTCGCGCCGGGCGGCCTCCTCGTACAGTCCGTCGGCGGGCGCGGGGACCGCGGCGAGCCGGGCCAGCACCGGGCGCAGGGCCCGGGCCGCCCGGCGCTCGGACGGCAGGAGGCGGCGCAGGTAGCGGCGGAGCTGTTCGGGGAGGGCGAGCAGCGCGATGGCGTCGGGCAGGGGCGGGAGGTCGGCGACGAGGAGGTCCCAGTCGCCGCGGGCGGCGTCGCGCAGGGCCTTCAGGTACGCGAGGTGGGTGCTGCCGGGGAGGGGGGGTGAGCTCGTCGTCGTCGAGGGGGGCGGCGCCCAGCAGCTCCAGGGCGGGGGCCGCGTGGCCCTGCAGGGCGAGCACCTCGGCGCGGAAGCGGGCCGCGGGGTCCAGGCGGTGGACGGCGGGGCCGTCGCCGCCGTCCGCGAGGGCGCGGGCCGGGTCGGCGGTCAGGAGCAGGACCTTCCGGCCCCCGCGGGCCGCGTCCAGGGCGTCGCGGCGGCGACGGTGGACCGGCCGGCCCCGCCGGGCCCCGTGACGAGGAGGGTGCGCATGCGTGCACGGTAGCGGGCGGTGGCGGGCCCCGGGGCGGGCGGCCCGCCCCGGGGCCCGCCCGCTGCGGGCGGGTCCCGGGCGGGCCCCGGGGCTCAGGCGCCGGCGGCCGACTCGACGCGCTTCTTCAGGCCCGCCAGGGCCCGGTCGATGATGACCTTCTCGGCCTTGCGCTTGATCATGCCGAGCATGGGGATCTTGACGTCCACCGTCAGCCGGTAGGTGACCTCCGTGCGCGTGCCGCCGGCGAGCGGGGTGAGCCGGTAGGAGCCGTCGAGGTCCCGCAGCATCTGGGACTTCACCAGGGTCCAGCTGACCTCGTGGTCGCCGGTCCACGTGTACGCCAGGGTGTGGTCGTCCCGGATCGCGCCGGCGTCCAGCAGCAGGCGGACCCGCTCGGCGCGGCCGGCCGCGTCCCGCGACAGGACCTCCGCCACCTTGACCTCGCCCGTCCACTGCGGGTAGCGCGCGAAGTCGGCGATCACCTCCATGACCTCGGCGGGCGCCGCCTCGATCGTGATGCTCGAGCTGGTGTGTTCCGCCATCGCTGTGGCTCCTCCGAAGGACTCGGTACGTGGGGGGAAGGCTACCGCGTGCCCACCGGTCACCACTCCAGGGCCCAGGGCCGCCCCGAGGCGGCGAAGTGGCCCACGTTGACGCACTCCGTCGCGCCCACGCGCATGCGCCGGGCCAGCGGCTGGTGGACGTGGCCGAAGAGCGCGTAGCGGGGCCGCACCCGGCGGATCGCGGCCAGCAGGGCGGCGGACCCGCGCTCGAATCGGCGGGCGACCGTGTCGTACGTCAACTCGGGGACGTCCGGCGGGATGTGCGAGCACAGCACGTCGACCTCGCCGAGCGCCTCGACCTTCGCCGCGTACTCCTCCTCCGGCACCTCGTACGGGGTGCGCATCGGGGAGGGCAGGCCGCCGCCGACGAAGCCGAAGACGCGACCGCCGATCTCGACGCGCTCGCCGTCCAGGACGGCCGTGCCGGGGCGGGCGTACTCGGGCCACAGCCGGGGCACGTCGACGTTGCCGTACGTGGCGTACGTCGGCGTGGGGAAGGCGGCGAACAGCTCGGCGTACTGGGCGCGGACGGCCGACTCCAGGACGGCGGCCTTGTCGACGCCGCGCCGCGCCAGCCCGTCCCACAGGCCGTGCGCGAAGGCGCGGGCCTCGTCGAAGCGGCGCGCGGTGCGCAGGGCGACGACGCGGCGGGCGTTCTCCTCGCCGAAGAGGTCGGGGAAGATGCCGCGGGCGTGGTCGGCGTAGTCGAGGAAGAGCACCAGGTCGCCGAGGCAGACCAGGGCGTCGGCGCCGTCACCCGCGGCGGCCAGGTCCCGGGCGTTCCCGTGCACGTCGCTGACCACATGTACTCGCATGGGATCCCACCTTACGACCCCGCGGGGGCGGGACCTGCGGTTACTTCCGAGTCGTGACGGAAGTGGACTACTGTGCGCGGCGAAGCAGTGCCAATGATGTGTGATGCAGCAAACATCTGGCCGGGACCCCCTACCGAGAACCTGGTACCGGTGGGTAACGTCCGGGCGGTCCAGCCGCGCTCGACCCGGGGCGCGTGTCCGAGGGGGCCGCGAGCCGGCGCATCGCACAGAGCCGCGGCGCCGGCGCCCGATGAGGAGCAGCAGTCTTGCGCGAGTTCAGCCTTCCGGCCCTGTACGAGGTCCCCGCGGACGGCAACCTGACCGACCTCCTCCACCGCAACGCCGCGCAGCATCCGGGCGCGGCCGTCATGGCCCGCAGGACCGCCGACGGCTGGACGGACGTCACCGCCGAGGAGTTCCTGGCCGAGGTGCGGGCCGCGGCCAAGGGCCTGATCGCGCAGGGCGTGCGGCCCGGTGACCGGGTCGCGCTGATGTCCCGCACGCGCTACGAGTGGGTGCAGCTGGACTTCGCGATCTGGAGCGCCGGCGCGGTGACCGTACCCGTCTACGAGACCAGCTCGCCCGAGCAGGTCCAGTGGATCCTCGGCGACTCGGGCGCGGTCGCGGCGATCGTGGAGGGCGCGGCGCACGCCGAGGCGGTCGAGTCGGTGCGGGGCGCGCTGCCGGCGCTGGGGCGGGTGTGGCGGATCGACGACGGCGCCGTCGGGGAGCTGGCCGAGGCCGGCCGGGAGGTGCCGGACGGGACGCTCGACGAGCGGTGCGCGACCGCCGGGGCGGACGACGTGGCGACCATCGTCTACACGTCCGGCACGACGGGCCGCCCCAAGGGCTGCGTCCTGACCCACCGCAACTTCTTCGCCGAGTGCGGCAACGTCGTGGAGCGGCTGCGGCCGCTGTTCCGGACGGGACGCTCGTCGGTGCTGCTGTTCCTGCCCGCCGCGCACGTCTTCGGCCGCATGGTCGAGGTCGCGGCGGTGCTGGCGCCGATCCGGCTCGGCTGCGTGCCGGACATCAAGAACCTCACCGACGACCTGGCCTCGTTCCGGCCGACGCTGATCCTGGGCGTGCCGCGCGTCTTCGAGAAGGTGTACAACGCGGCCCGCGCCAAGGCGCAGGCGGCGGGCAAGGGGAAGATCTTCGACCGGGCCGCGCGGACCGCCATCGCCTACAGCCGGGCCAGGTCCGCCCCGGGCGGCCCGTCCCTCGGCCTGCGCCTGAGGCACAGGCTGTTCGACGTGCTCGTGTACGCCAAGCTGCGCGCGGTGCTGGGCGGCCGCTGCGAGTTCGCGATCTCGGGCGGCGCGCCGCTGGGCGAGCGGCTCGGCCACTTCTACAGCGGCATCGGCTTCACGGTGCTGGAGGGGTACGGCCTGACCGAGTCGTGCGCGGCGACCGCGTTCAACCCCTGGGACCGGCAGAAGATCGGCACGGTGGGCCAGCCGCTGCCGGGTTCCAAGGTGCGGATCGCCGACGACGGCGAGGTGCTGCTCCACGGCGAGCACGTCTTCGCGGGCTACTGGAACAACGAGGCGGCGACCGCCGAGGCGCTGGCCGACGGGTGGTTCCACACGGGCGACATCGGCACCCTCGACGAGGACGGCTACCTGGCCATCACGGGCCGGAAGAAGGAGATCCTGGTCACCGCGGGCGGCAAGAACGTCGCCCCGGCGGTGATCGAGGACCGCATCCGCGGGCACGCCCTGGTCGCGGAGTGCATGGTCGTCGGCGACGGGCGGCCGTTCGTGGGCGCGCTGATCACGCTGGACGAGGAGTTCCTGGCGCGCTGGGCGGCCGATCACGGCAAGCCGGCCGGGTCGACGGCGGCGCGGCTGCGGGAGGACCCGGAGCTGCTGGCGGAGGTCCAGCGGGCGGTGGACGACGGCAACGCGGCCGTCTCCAAGGCGGAGTCGGTGCGCAGGTTCCGCGTACTGCCCGTGCAGTTCACGGAGGAGGCCGGGCACATCACGCCGTCGCTGAAGCTGAAGCGGAGCGTGGTGGCGAGGGACTTCGCCGACGAGATCGAGGCCATCTACCGCGCCTGAGCCGGCGCCGGACCCCGCCGTCCGCCGGAACGCCTCCGCCCCGCTCCGCGACCGCCGCCCGCACGGCCCCGGGGCGCCCGGACGGGGCGGCCCCGGGCCGGACGGGCCGCGCGGGGGCCGGGGCTACAGGAGGGTCCGGAGGCGCTCCGCGAGGAGGTCCCAGCGCCACTGCTCCTCGACCCAGCGACGGCCCCGCTCCCCCATGCGCCGGCGCAGCTCCGGGTCCCGCAGCAGGGGCACGATCCGCTCGGCGGCCTCCCGCGGGCAGCCGCCCCGCACGACCCAGCCGGTCTCGCCGTCGAGGACCGCGTCCGGGGCGCCGCCCGAGTCGCCGGCGACGACCGGCAGCCCGGTCGCGGACGCCTCCAGGTAGACGATGCCGAGCCCCTCGACGTCCAGCCCGCCGCGCCGGGTGCGGCAGGGCATCGCGAACACGTCGCCGGCCCCGTAGTGCGCGGGCAGTTCCTCCCAGGGCACGGGGCCGGTGAACCGCACGGCGTCGGCCACCCCCGTCTCCCGGGCGAGGCGGCGCAGGCCCTCGGCGTACGGGCCGCCGCCGACGATCAGCAGGACGGCCTCCGGCACGGCGGCCAGGACCGCGGGCATCGCCCTGATGAGGGTGTCCTGGCCCTTGCGCGGCACCAGGCGCGAGACGCACACGACCACCGGCCGGCCGGCCAGTCCGAGCCGGGCGCGCACGGCGCCGCCGCCCGAGCCGGGGTGGAAGGCCTTCTCGTCGACGCCGGGCGGCAGCCGCACCATCCGCGCGGCGGCCTCGGGGGTGAGCGCGGCGGCGATCCGGGAGCGGGTGTATTCCCCGAGGTACGTGATCGCGTCGGTGCCCTCGCCGATGCGCCGCAGCAGCCGCCGCGCGGCGGGCAGCTGCGCCCATCCGGCCTCGTGGCCGTGGGTGGTCGCGACCAGGCGGCGGGCGCCGGCCCGGCGCAGCGCGGGCGCCATCAGCCCGAGCGGCGCGGCGGCGCCGAACCACACGGAGGTGCAGCCGTGCTCCCGCAGCAGCCCCGCCGCCCGCGCGGTCACCCGCGGCGTGGGCAGCAGCATCGTCGCGCGGTCCCGCACCACCCGGAAGGGCTGCTCCGCGTCGAACCGCGCGGTGGCCTCCGCGCCCTCCCGCCCGCGCTTCCACGTGGAGGCGTAGACGACCACCCGGCCGGGATCCAGGCGCAGGGCCATGTTGTGCAGGAATGCCTGGATCCCGCCGGGGCGGGGCGGGAAGTCGTTCGTTACGATCAGCGTCTTGTGCATCGCGGCCGACAGTATCGAACGGCCCGCACCGCTCGCGCACCGTACCGCCCGCCCCCAGACCGCCACGAAACCGGACGAGGTACCGATGAAGCACCCGAGCGGACCGCGCTCGTCCCTGGTGGGGCTCTGGCTGCTCAGCAGGGCCGTGCTCCTGCTCTACACCTTCAGGATCGTCTTCGCCCCCGGCCCGGACGTCACCACCGACGTCTCGGTGATCTACCGCGGCTGGTACGAGGTGCTGCGCGGCGGCACGTACCCGCTGACCGACGTGACCTGGCAGTACCCGCCGGCCGCGGCGTTCGCGATCCTCGCGCCGGGCCTGCTGCCGTTCCTGGAGTACGCGCACGCCTTCTTCGTCCTCGCGCTCGTCTGCGACGCGGTCGTGTTCGGGCTGCTGGTGTACGCGGGCGGCCGCCCCGGCAAGAGCCGCGCGGGCGCCTGGGTGTGGCTCGCGGGCGTGCCGCTGCTCGGGCCGACCGCGTACTCCCGCTACGACCTCATGGTCACCGCCGTCGCCGTCGCGGCGCTCCTCGCCGGAGCCCGCAACCCGCGCACGATGGGCGTCCTCGCCGGGGTCGGGGCGCTGCTGAAGGTGTGGCCGGCGCTGCTGCTCGCGGGCACGGCCCCGGGCCGCGTCACGCGCCGTGCGTGGACGGCTGCGGCGGTGTCGGGTGCGGCGGTGCTGGCGGCGTGCGTCCTCGCGGCGCCGGGCGCGCTGGCGTTCCTGACGTTCCAGCGCGACCGGGGCACCGAGGTCGAGTCGCTGGGGGCGATGGTGTTCCACGTGGCGCGGTTCTTCGGCGCCTGGGAGGGCGAGGTGCGGCTGAACTACGGGTCGGTGGAGTTCCTCGGTCCGTACGTGCCGCTGGTCAGCGGGGCGGCGATGGCGCTGACGGCGCTGGCGTTCGGCTGGCTGGTGCTGTGGCGGGTGCGGGCGCGGGAGTTCGGCGCGACGGTGCCGGCCGACGCGGCGTTCGTGGCGGTGCTGCTGTTCACCACGACGAGCCGGGTGATAAGCCCCCAGTACATGCTGTGGCTGGTCGGTCTGGCCGCGGTGTGCCTGGTGTGGCGGCGGAGCCGGATGCGCCGGGCGGCGCTGCTGGTGCTGGTGGCGACCGGGGTGACGCTCCTGGAGTTCCCGATCTGGTTCTCGCACGTGGTGGACAGCGACGGCCTGGGGCTGGCGCTGCTGTTCGTCCGCAACGGGCTGCTCGTCGCGGCGTCGGTGGCCGCGGGGCGGCAGCTGTGGCGGCAGACGGTGACCGAGCCGCGGCTGCGCGCCGCCGGGGCCGGCCCCGCGCGGGTGCCGGCCCAGGGCGGTCACCGCGACGGGGCGCTGCTGAACTCCTGACGGAGGCGGTCCCGCCAGGCGCGGGTGAACTCCTCCGGCGTGGTCGCGAGGACGTCCCGGAAGGCGCGGCGCGCACCGGACCTCCCGGCCGCCCGGTAGAAGTCGGCGAGTCGCTCCCCGCCCCACCGGTCCGCGATCAGCTCGCAGGCCAGCCAGGCGCCCCCGTAGGCGCGCGCCACGGCGGCGGGGTCGCCGCCGAAGGAGAAGTCCGCGTCGGCCGGGAGCGCCGCCGGCGTGTTCCCGGCGCGCACCGACCGGGCCAGCTCCGGCGCGCCCTCGGCGGCCGTGCGGCCCGTGCCCCGGTACGCGATCCGGTCGGCCAGCCCTTCCGAGAGCCACAGGGGCGTGGCGGCGGTCGTGGCGGCGCGGGTGGCGACGTGGGCGGTCTCGTGGGCGAGGACGAAGGTCCGCCCGAAGTCGCCGAGGTCCCGGTACGCCTCCGGGTTGACCACCACGCGGTCGGCGGACCCGCCGCCGGTGCGGCCGGTGGTGACCGCGGCGACGCCCCGGTAGGCGGCGGGCTCCTCCCCCAGGAGGGCGGCCATGGCACCGAGCGACCCCGGTACGAGGACGACGACCGTCCCCCGCCACGGCCCGCCCGGCCAGGCGGCCGCCACGGCGGGGGCCGCGCGGTCGGCGGCCGCGGCGACCTCGCCCAGCAGCGCCCGGGGGTGGCCGACGCCGAGGACGAGGCTGCGGGCGCCGCGCACCGCCCGGACCGGTCCCTGGTCCCAGAGCTGGGCGGGCTGCCCCTCCGCCGGGCGGTCGCCGGTGACGTGCCACCGGCCGTCGCGCCGCGCCAGGTCGAGGCGGCGCCGGGTGGTGGCCGGCGCGGCGTCGTAGCCGTCGAGGGCGTAGGTCAGCTCGGCGTCGACGGCCGCGCGCCGGCCGTCCCGCCGTACGGCGAGGACGCGGTACGTCCACGACGCGAGGGGCGCGCCGCCGAGCGCGGCGCGGTGGTGCGCCTCCACCGTGCCGCGGACGCCGTCGGCCGCCGGGTCCCCGTGCGGGGCGCACCCCGCCACCAGTGCGGCCGCCGCGAGCACGGCCACCGTCCAACGCCCCGGAAGACCCACGCGCCGATCGTAGACGCCCGGTCGGGGGGCGTCGTCCGCGCCCGCGCCGGAACGCGCCCGCCGGGCCCGCCGAGGCACCGGGGCCGTCAGACGCGGGTCACCGCGGAGACCGGCATCATGCCCACCGGGTCGTAGCGGACCGCGGCCCCCGGGTACGGGGCGTGGACGACCCGGCCGCGCCCCATGTACATCGCCACGTGGCTCGCGTCCGAGCGGTACGTCACCAGGTCGCCCGGCCGCGCCTCGGACAGCGCCACGTGCCGTCCCGCGTTCCGCTGCGCCTGCGAGGTGCGCGGCAGCCCGACCCCGGCCTGCGCGTACGCCCACTGCGTGAGGCCCGAGCAGTCGAAGGCGTCGGGGCCGTTCGCCCCCCACGCGTACGGCCTGCCCACCGCCGACCGGGCGGCCCGCACCGCCGCGGCGGCCCGCGGGGACGCGGCCCCGCCGGCCGGGGGCGGCAGGGCTTCGCCGCGGCCGGCGCGGGAGGCGCGGTCGAAGGCGTCGCGCTCCCGGGAGGGGAGGGAGTTCAGCAGCCTCCGCGCCGCGGCGAGCTTCCGCTCGACGTCGGACTTGTGCCGGGCCGCCGCCGCGCGGCCGCGCTCCAGTTCGGCGAGGACCCGGACGGCCTCGGCGCGCTCCTGGTCCAGGCGCCGCTGAGCGAGGCGGAGTTCGGAGAGGAGGGTGATCTGCCGTTCGCCGATCCGTTCCAGTGCGGCGGCGTTGTCGAGGTACGTGTCGGGCTCCTCGGACAGCATCAGCGCGAGCGCCGGGTCGATCCCGCCGGACCGGTACTGCGCACCGGCGACCGAACCGAGGGCGCCGCGCATGCGGTTGACGCGTTCCTGGCCGCGCGCCACGGCGTCGCGGGCGGCCTCGGCGGTCCGGCGCAGCGCGTCGGCGCGCTCGTCGGCGGCGTTGAAGTCCTCCGCGGCCCTCTCCGCCTCGGCGTAGAGCCGGTCGACGCGGGCGCGGACGGTGTCGGCGGGGGCGGCCGGCTCGGCCTTCACCGGGGTGGCGCCGAAGGCGGCGGCCGCCGTGGCCGCCGCGGCGGACAGGAGGGTGGCCTTGGCGGCGCTCCGGTGGGGGCCCGGGTGGGGGGGACGGCGGTGGGACGCCACGGACCGCGCTCCCTTCGGCTGTGTCGGGGGCTTTGCGCGGCCGACAGTAGCCGGGCGGTCGCGGCCCGGCCAAAGACCCCGGGAGGCGCACAGAGTGACGCCCCGCCGGGAAGCACAGGTCACCGGCGGGGCGGAGCGTCAGCGCGGGGGGCGGAAATCCCCCGGTCGGGCGTGTGTGCGCGGCGGCTCGGGCGGGGCCCCGGCGCACCGCGCGCCGGACGCCCGAGTGCGGGCGGGGCGGCTCAGATGCGGACGCCGAACTGGAACGCGCCGAGGTACTCCATCGACTCGTAGCGCACGGACGCGCCCGGCTTCGGGGCGTGCAGGACGGTGTTGTTCCCGGCGTACAGGCCGACGTGGGCGAGGTTGTTGAAGAAGACGAGGTCGCCCGGCTTGAGCTGGCTGCGGCCGATCTTCACACCGTCGTTCTGCTGGGTGTAGGTGGTGCGGGAGATGCCGACGCCGGCCTGGCGGTAGGCCCACTGCGTCAGGCCGGAGCAGTCGTAGGAGTTGGGGCCCTCGGCTCCGGAGACGTACGGCTTGCCGATCTGCGTGGCGGCGGCGTTGAGGGCGGCGGCGCCGCGCTGCGAGGCGGGGACCTCGTTGCCGAGATCGACGCGCTCGCCGGCGTCGCGGCTGGCGCGCTGCTCCTCCTGCTGCATCTTCCGCCGCTCCTCGGCGGTGAGCGTGTTGAGGAGCTTCTGCGCCTCGGCCAGCTTGGCCTGGAACTTCTTCTTCTTCTCGCCGAGGGACTTGCGGACGTCCTCCAGGTCGGCGAGCTTCGCGGTGGCCTCGGCGCGCTGCTGGGCGAGGGCGCGCTGCTTGGCCTGGATGGTGCGCAGCGTCTCGGTCTGCTTGGCGGAGAGCTGGTCGACGGCGGACGCCTTGTCGAGGTAGTCGTCCGGGTTCGAGGAGAGGAACAGCTGGAGCGAGGGGTCCATGCCGCCGTTGCGGTACTGGGCGCTGGCGACCGAACCGATGCTGTCGCGCAGGGTGTTGAGCTCCTCCTGGCCGCGGGCGACCTGGTCCTGGAGGGCGGTCACCTCCTGCTGGAGCTTCTCGCGGCGCTCGTCGGCGAGGTTGAACTGCTCCGTGGCCTCCTCGGCCTCGTGATGCAGCTTGTCGACTTTCTCCTTGACCTGTTCCTTGCTCGGCTGCGGTGTCGCCGAAGCGGTCTGGGAGGTCAGGGCGACGGCAGCGGCGGCGGTCGCGGTGAGCACGGTCACACGGGCGCGGCTCGGCTGCTTGGGTCGACGGTGGGACGCCACGGAGGCGAGCTCCTTCTTCCTCGTTCGAGCCGCCTGCCGGGTCGACGGTCAATGCCCCGGTCCCGCGCTGAGCGTCCGGACACTCCCCGTGATCCACGTCCGAACTGCACGGTTCAGGCGGTGCCTTCGCTGCCGTCCCGGATGGACGGTCAACCGCGCGAAGGTTCGAGCCCAGACCCTAGTGACCGAGTTGTGATCAGTTCAAATCCTCATGAGAAAAATCTCGCCCACCGGGCACTTTCTTTACCGCCGCCCCACAGCGCGTCAAGGGGAGTTGACCCTGCGTTCTCCAAGGGCACCCTCAAAAAGGGGCATCGCGCCCAGGGGTCACGAGAGCCGCGAAAGCCGCTTCAGCAACATCACGGACGCGACCGGCCGGGCACCGGACTCGGCGACGCCGTCGGCCACCTCGCGGTCGCTGGAGACCACGACCACCGGCCGGCCGGCGGGCTCGGCGCGGACGAGCTGGCGGATCAGCTCGTCCGCGGTCACCCCCGGTTTGGAGAACAGCACCCGCACCCCGCGCGGCGGGGCGAGCAGCACCGGGGCGGCCAGTTCCGCGCCGTCGAAGACGCAGGTGACCTCGGCGCCCGAACGGGCGGCGAGTGCGGAGAGCCCGCCCAGCAGCCGCAGCCGCTGCTTCTCCAGCGGCATCGTCGGATAGCCGGCCTTGGTCACGTTGTAGCCGTCGACGACCAGATGGGCCTGGGGCAGGGCGAGGAGCTGGTCGAGGAGGGCGGGGTCGGTCTCCGACAGCGCGCGGGCGGCGACGTCCTTCGGCGACATCCGGCCGGGTTCCACCGCGTCCACGGAGTCCGCGGGCCGCACGGAGACGGGGGGCAGGGCCAGTTCGCGGCGCAGGCCCTGGGCGGCCTCCAGGACCGTGTCCAGCAGCAGCCGGAGCCGTACGTCCTCCACCGAGCGGCCCTCGCGGGCGGCCCGGCGGCTCGCCTCCAGGGCGGCCTCGGTCTCCCCGAGCCGGGCCTTGAGGCGGCGGGTCTCGCTCTCGGCGGCCGAGACGCGGGCGGCCGCGTCCGACCTGACACCGTCGATCTCGGCCCGCGCCCGGCGGAGGGCGGCCTCGCCCCGCTTGACGTCGCTCAGCGCGCTGCGGAGCTTGCGCCGGAGGGATTCGGCCTCCTTGCGGGCCGCTTCCAGCTCGGAGCGCAGCCGCTCCGTCTCGGTCCGGGTGTGCGCGCGGGCCTCCGCCAGCTCCTCGCGCAGCCGCTCCAGCTCCCGCCGGTCCGCCTCCCCGGCGCGCTCGGCGTCCGCGCGCTGCGCCTCCTCGCCGGCCGCGGCGACCAGCTTGACCCAGCCGGCGGGGCGCAGCACGTACGCGGCGGCCGCCACGTCGACCGGGTCGGCGGCGGCGGGCGGCGCGCCCGACTCGACGGCCGCGGCCAGTTCCGGCTGGACGGTCCGCAGCCACTCGCCGACGCGCTGCCGGAAGAGCGCCTCGGCCTCCAGGGCCGCGGCCATCGCGTTGCCCGCGAACCGGGCCCGCCGGGAAGGGGTGAAGCGGGCGTACTGCCGCAGCTGCGGCGGCAGCTCGGCGACCGTCAGGCCGCCGAACGCCTCGGCGACGAGCCCGACGACCCGGCGCCGCACCGCCTCGGGCAGCGGGCGGTCGAGCGCCTCGGCGGCGCCACCGGCCGCGCCGGCCGACTCAGCGCCGCTTGCGGGCTGCGCCACGATCCGTCACCCCACTACCCGTCCGTTCCGACTCCACCGGGCCACCCGTCGCCCCGGACCCGTGCTCGGGGACCGGTGCCCGGCCCGTCCACCGACTCGATGGTCTCACCGACCGTCTCGCGCTCCCCCGCCGCGGGCTCCCCCGCCGGGTCCGGACGGCCGCGCTCCCGGCCCGCGGGGAACGCGCCGCGCCGAAGCGGGCCGGCCGCCGCGGAGGGCGCGGCGCCGGCGGGTGCCGGGGCCGGCCGGGGGGCCGTCGCCATGATGCCGTCCTCGTCGTCCGGTCGTTCCACCGCCTCGACCCTCGGTGCGCCGTGCGCCCCCGGACTGCGGATGCCCCGGAGCGGCCCGGGCACGCCCGCAACCCTACGGCCTCCGCGGTCCCGCCCGCGCGGACGGCGGGGACGGGCGCGCCCCGGCGAGGCGCTCTGTCCCGCTCGCTCCCCCTACGTCATGATCTGTTCATGATCGATTGGTGTGGAGCGTTGCGGCGCGCCGTCACCGGCCCCTCGGTGACCTACGGCGTCATCGGGGTGTGCGCGCTGGTCTTCGTCCTCGGCCCGGCGTCGGGGCTGACGGCCTCGCACGGGAGCGGGGACGCCCTGGTCGCCGCGCAGAGCGCGTACTTCCGGCGCTGGGGAGTGGTCCCGGCGGACCTCCTGAGCGGCTCCCCCCCGGCGCTGCTCACCCCGCTCAGCGCCCTGTTCGTGCACGGCAACTGGCTCCACCTGCTGGGGAACATGCTGTTCCTCTTCGTCTTCGGCGCGATGGCCGAGGAGCGGATGGGGCACATCCGGTTCGGGGTGTTCTACGTGGTGTGCGGTTACCTCGCCCTGGCCGGTTACGCGGTGGCCCACGCCGACAGCGAGCAGACGCTGGTGGGGGCGTCGGGGGCGATCTCGGGGGTGCTCGGCGCCTTCCTGTACCTCTTCCCCCGGGCGCGGGTGACCAGCCTCTTCCCCTTCCTGTTCTTCCTGCCGCTGCGCTTCCCCGCCTGGATCGTTCTGGCCTTCTGGTTCGTCCTGCAGTGGCTGGCGGCGCGCGGGGCGGGCAGCGGACCGGGCGTCGCCTACCTCGCGCACCTCGTCGGGTTCGCGCTGGGTTTCCTCCACGCGTGGGCGTGCCGCCGGGGCACTAGAGTGAAGGGCCCAGCAGCGGCCGCCGAGCGAGAGGGACAGCCGTGATCACCGCGATCGTGCTCATCAAGACCAGTGTGGACCGCATCCCCGAGATCGCGGAGGCGATCGCCGCGCTCGACAACGTGAGCGAGGTCTTCTCCGTCACCGGGACCTACGACCTGGTCGCCATGGTCCGTGTGCCCGACCACGACGACCTGGCCGACGTCATCCCCGGCCGCATCAGCAAGATCCCCGGCGTCGTCGCGACCGACACCCACGTCGCGTTCCGCACGTACTCGCAGCACGACCTGGAGGCGGCGTTCGCCATCGGCCTCGACACCTGACCCTCCCCGCCACCCGATTCACTCGAACGAGCGAGGCGGAACCGGCCACGGGGCGGCGGCGGCCGGGGTCCGGTGCCCGTCCCCGGTGCGGCGTTCCCGCCGGACACCGCCCCCGACCAGTTCCCGCACGGCCCGGACGAAGCGGTCGAGGTGCTCGTCCGGCGTCCCCGCGCCGAAACTGACCCGGATCGCGCCGAGCTGCTCCTCCCCCGGCCCGGCCCCCGGTGCCCCGCACTCCCCCGGCTCCTGCGGCGACTCGCCCAGCAGGGTCCTGACCAGCGGGTGGGCGCAGAACAGTCCGTCGCGGACGCCGATCCCGTACTCGGCGGAGAGCGCCGCGGCGAAGTGCGAGCCGCTCCAGCCCTCCACGACGAAGGAGAGCACCCCGACGCGCGGGGCGTCGTCGCCGAACAGCGACAGCAGCCGTACCCCCGGCACCTCGGCCAGCCCCTCCCGCACGCGGGCGATCAGCTCCCGCTCGCGGGCGACGAGCGCGTCGAACCCCGCCGCGGTGAGCGCCTCGCAGGCCGAGGCGATGGCGTAGGCGCCGATCACGTTCGGCGACCCGGCCTCGTGGCGCGCCGCCGTCGTGTGCCAGGCGACGTCCACCCCGCCGTCGGCCCGCCGGGCCACCGTCCGCGACGCCCCGCCGCCCGCCAGGTACGGCTCGGCCTCCCGCAGCCAGTCGGCCCGCCCGGCCAGCACGCCCGCCCCGAACGGCGCGTACAGCTTGTGCCCCGAGAACGCCACCCAGTCCACGTCCAGGTCCGCCACGTCCACCGGGTGGTGCGGCGCCAGCTGGGCGGCGTCCAGCACGACCCGCGCGCCGTGCGCGTGCGCGGCGGCGGCCAGTTCCCGTACGGGCCACAGCTCGCCGGTCACGTTGGAGGCGCCGGTCACGGACACCAGGGCGGGCCCGTGGGGGTCCCGGCCGGCGAGGGCGCGTTCCAGCGCCTCCACGGCCCGGCCGGGAGTGCGCGGCGCGTCCAGGTAGGTCACACGGGCGCCCCGCCACGGCAGGAGCGAGGCGTGGTGCTCGGTCTCGAAGACGAACACCTCGCAGCCGGCGGGCAGGACGCCGGCGAGCAGGTTCAGCGAGTCGGTCGTGGAGCGGGTGAACACGACCTGGTCGCCGGGGCGGCACCCGAGGAACCGCGCGACCGTCGCGCGGCTGCTCTCGAACAGGTCCGTGGAAAGCTGTGACAGGTACCCGGCGCCCCGGTGGACGCTGCCGTAGTACGGGGCGTACGCGGCGACGTCGTCCCACACGCGCTGCAGCGCCGGGGCGCTGGCCGCGTAGTCCAGCGCGGCGTACACGGCCTTACCGCCGGTCGCCAGCGGCACGGTCACGTCCCGTCCGAGCACGGGCAGCGGCAGGCAGGCGCCGGGGGCGGGTCCGGTGACGGGGGCGGACTCGGTGACGGTGTTCGGGCACGCGGACATGGCGGACTCTCCCGGCGAGGACGGGGCGGATGGGGGCGGAGTCCCGCGGGGACGGCTCGGCCGCCGTACGCCACGCGGGTGTTGCCTCGACGCACGGCTGCGGCCGCGCGGAGGAGGGGGAAGGGGCCGAAGGCCCTAGCGCATTCGCTTGCTCACGAAACCGCTCCCTCGGAACCAGGACCCCGGGGTGCGCAGGGGTCCGCGCTTGCCGCGGGCCTCTCTGCTCGCGGCCTGGTCGTCACCCGGGGCACCCCGCCACGGACGGAGGGTTGCCGGACAGCGGGCCGGGGCCGTCTTCGCTGTCACTCATGACCTTGCCGAGCATCCTGCCACACGCACCCGGCCCCCGCGCAAGGCGGCCGTCCGTACGGCGGACGGGTCGGCGGCGCCGCCCCGCGCGGGGCGGCGCCGCCGACCCGTGGGGCTAGCGGTTGGTGGCCCGCACCCAGCGGTCCAGGACGTCCCGGGCGGCGCCCGAGTCGACGGACTCGGCGGCCTTCGCCATACCGGCCCGCAACTGCTCGGCCAGCGGCGCCTCCGACGGGTCCAGCGCGACCAGCGCCGCCGCGGCGTTCAGCAGCACCGCGTCCCGCACCGGCCCGGTCCCGCCGGCCAGCAGCCGGCGCGCCACGTCCGCGTTGTACGAGGCGTCGGCGCCGCGCAGGGCCTCCACCGGGACCAGGTCGAGGCCGACGTCGCGGGGGTGGAAGGACTCCTCGCGCACGGCCCCGTCCCGGACGACCCACACCCGGGAGCCGGCCGTCGTGGTCAGTTCGTCGAGCCCGTCCTCACCGCGGAACACCAGCGCCGACGAGCCGCGCTCGGCGAGCACCCCGGCGAGGATCGGCGCCATCCGCGCGTCGGCCACCCCCGTCGCCTGGGCGCGCACCCGGGCCGGGTTGGTCAGCGGCCCCAGGAAGTTGAACGTCGTCCGGATGCCCAGCTCCCTGCGGGCGGCGGCGACGTGGCGGAGCGCCGGGTGGAACCTGACGGCGAAGCAGAAGGTGATGCCCGCCTCCTCCGCCACCTCGGCGACCCGCTCCGGGGAGAGTTCCAGGTTGACGCCGAGCTTCTCCAGGACGTCGGAGGCGCCCGACGCGGACGAGGCGGCGCGGTTGCCGTGCTTGACGACCTTCGCGCCCGTACCGGCGACGACCACCGCCGACATGGTGGAGATGTTGACGGTCTTCGCCCCGTCACCGCCCGTGCCGACGATGTCGACCGACGGCCCCGGGACCTCGATGGTCCGGGCGTGGGCGTACATGGTGCGGACGAGGCCGGAGATCTCCTCCACGGTCTCGCCCTTGCCGCGCAGGGCCACCGCGAAGCCGGCGATCTGCGCGTTCGTGGCCTCCCCGCTGAGGATGCGCTCCATCGCCCACGCGGTCGCGTCCGCGTCGAGGTCCCCGCCCGAGAGCAGGGTGTCGAGGACGGCGGGCCAGGAGCGGCCCGCCGCGGTGGAACCTCCAGCGGGTGGCACAGCGCTCATGGTCGCTCCCGGGTCCGTGACGGATAGACGGGCTCCAGCCTAGCGAGCCCGGGGACGGCGGAGAGCCCCGTCCGGCGATGGGACGGGGCTCTCGGCCGTGGCGACCTTCGGGTCGGGGGTCAGTGGTGGCCGTGGCCCGCGCTGATCTCCTTGTACTCCTCCACCGTGGCCTTGGGGATCTGGTTCCCCTCGCCGTAGTAGCCCTTGCTCAGCTTCGCGCGGAGCTTCTCCTTGAGGGTCGGCTTGCGCTCGACCCCGTTGTCGTCGACCGTCGGGCCGATCTCGGCCGGCGCGTACTGCTCGTGCGCGGTGAGCGCGTACATCTGCGCCTGGCTGAGCGGCTCGTGGACCTCGACGAACTCACCGTGCGGCAGCCGCTTGATGATGCCCGTCTCGCGGCCGTGCAGCACCTTGTCGCGGTCGCGGCGCTGGAGGCCCAGGCAGATCCGCTTGGTGACGATGAAGGCGAGGACCGGTCCGACGAAGAAGGCGATCCGGACGAACCAGGTGACCGCGTTGATCGACATGTGGAAGTAGGTGGCGACGATGTCGTTGCCACCGCCGATCAGCATGATCATGTAGCCGGTGACCCAGGCGACGCCGAGCGCCGTCCGCGTCGGGGCGTTGCGCGGGCGGTCCAGGATGTGGTGCTCGCGCTTGTCGCCGGTGACCCAGGACTCGATGAACGGGTAGACCGCGATCGCAGCCAGCATCAGGCCGAACACCACCAGCGGGACGAACACGCCCAGGACCAGCGTGTGGCCCCAGAGGTTGATCTCCCAGCCGGGCATGGCCCGGATGAGGCCCTCGGCGAAGCCCATGTACCAGTCGGGCTGGGCGCCGGTGGACACCATGTCCGGTCGGTACGGGCCGAGCGCCCACACCGGGTTGATGGTGAACATGCCGGCGATGGCCGCGATGACGCCGAAGACCAGGAAGAAGAAGCCACCGGCCTTGGCCATGTAGACCGGCAGGAGCGGCATGCCGACCACGTTCTTGTTCGTCCGGCCGGGACCCGCGAACTGCGTGTGCTTGTGGTAGAAGACCAGGATCAGGTGGGCCACCACGAGACCGAGCATGATGCCCGGCAGCAGCAGGATGTGGATCGAGTAGAACCGGGCGACCATGTCGTGGCCGGGGAACTCGCCGCCGAAGAGGAACATCGACAGGTACGTGCCGACGATCGGCACGGACAGGATCGCGCCCTGCGTGAAGCGCACACCGGTGCCGGAGAGCAGGTCGTCCGGGAGCGAGTAGCCGGTGAAACCGGTGAACATGCCCAGGACGAGCAGCAGGAAGCCGAACAGCCAGTTGATCTCACGCGGCTTGCGGAACGCGCCGGTGAAGAAGACGCGCATCATGTGCACGAACATGCCGGCGATGAAGATCACCGCCGCCCAGTGGTGGATCTGCCGGATCAGCAGGCCGCCGCGGACGTCGAAGCTGATGTCCAGCGTCGAGGCGTACGCCTCGGTCATCCGGACGCCCTGCATCGGCACATAGCTGCCGTGGTAGACGACCTCGTTCATGCTCGGGTGGAAGAACAGCGTCAGGTACACACCCGTGAGGATGATGATGATGAAGCTGTAGAGGCAGACCTCGCCCAGCATGAAGGACCAGTGGTCCGGGAAGATCTTCCGCATGTTGGCCTTGGCCAGGGAGTAGATCCCGAGCCGGCCGTCCGCCCAGTCGGCCACCCGCTCACCGGCGGGCGCCTTCCGCTTCGTGTCGTTTGCGGTACTCATCCGCGCTCCCAGAATGCAGGACCGACCGGCTCCGCGAAGTCGCCGAGCGCTTCGAGGTTGCCCTTGTCATTGACGCCGATCCGCAGCTGCGGGAGGGCGTGACCGGCAGGACCGAAGATGACGCGGGCGCCGTCGGACAGGTCGAAGGTGGACTGGTGGCACGGGCAGAGGACGTGGTGGGTCTGCTGCTCGTACAGGGAGATCGGGCAGCCCACGTGGGTGCAGATCTTGGAGAAGGCGACGATGCCGTCGTGCGACCACTCGAGTTCGCGCTTGTCCTTGATGTCCTCCGGCTGGATCCGGACGATCATCAGGGCATCCTTGGCGATCTTGTTGTTGAAGTCGTGGTCCTCCTCGCTCAGCCCCTCCGGCATGGCGAAGGTGAGCGAGCCGACCGCGACGTCCTCGGGGCGCAGCGGCTCCATCGTGTTCATGTTGATGAGCTGCTTGCCCTTGGCCCAGGAGGTGTGGAAGAGCTTCTTCTCGGGCAGCGGGCCGAGCTCGCGCAGCAGCACGACGCCGGAGAGCGGCACCATGGCCAGCGCGCCGAACATCGTGTTGCGGATCAGCTTGCGCCGGCCCAGCTGGGACTCCTCGGCACCCAGGGCGAAGTCGGCCAGGACCTTGGCCTTGGCGTCCGGCGACGCCTCGATCGGGTGGCGCTCGTCGGCGACCTCCACGTCCGACATCAGCGTGCGGGCCCAGTGGACCGCGCCGGCGCCGATGCAGAAGAGGGCGAGGCCCAGCGTCAGACCGAGCGACAGGTTGGTCGCGCTCAGGTGGCCGAGCGGCCACACGTACACGATCTTCTCGACCGGGAAGATCACGAACGAGGCGATGAAGCCGACCGTGGCCAGCATCGAGATCGTGAAGAGGAGGGCGACCGTGCGCTCCGAGCGCTTGGCGGCCCGCTCGTCGATGTCCTGGATGCGGGGCTTGTGGGGCGGCAGCCCCGGGTCGGCGAACGGGTTCTCGGCCAGTGCCTTGCCGTGCGCGGCGTCCTGCTCGTGAGGCAGGCTCTCTTCGGAAATCTCTTGGCTACTCATGACTTCTTGGCCTTAGCGGTGTGGGCCGCGACCCAGACGGCGACGGCGACCAGCGAACCCAGCCCGAAGATCCAGCCGAACAGACCCTCGCTGACCGGTCCGAGGCCGCCCAGCGCGAAGCCGCCGGGGGTCGGCGTCTCCTCACCGTTCACAGCCTTGATGTACGCGATGATGTCCTTCTTCTCCTTCTCCGGCATGGTCGTGTCGGGGAAGGAGGGCATGTTCTGCGGGCCGGACTGCATGGCCTCGTAGATGTACTTCTCGTCGACGCCGTCGAGGCTCGGCGCGTACTTGCCCTTGGTGAGCGCGCCACCCTTACCGGTGAAGTTGTGGCACTGGGCGCAGTTGTTGCGGTACAGCTCGCCGCCCCTGGCGACGTTCGCGCCCTCCACGCTGTACTGCTTCTCGGTGGGGGTGACCGGACCCGGGCCGAGCGACGCGATGTACGCCGCGAGCTGGTCGATCTGGGCCTGCGTGTAGATCTTCTTCTTTTCCGGGACCTGGGCGCTCGGCTGCTGCGCGGGCATGCGGCCGGTGCCGACCTGGAAGTCGACGGCGGCGGAGCCCACTCCGACCAGGGGCGGGCCGTCGGAGGCGCCCTGACCGGCGGTGCCGTGGCAGCTCGCGCAGCCGACGGTGTAGAGCTTCTTGCCCTCCTCGATGGCGAGGGACTGGGCGGTCTCGTCGGCCTGTGCCGTGCTCGCGGGTGCGAACGCGGCGTACAGCCCCCGGTGGCCGCCAGCGCGAGAAGTAGGACGACGACCGCCGCCAGCGGATGGCGTCGTCGTGCGGAGAGCTTTTTCACGGATTACCCCGGTGTCAGGATCTTCTGCGTCGATGCTTGCTGGAACTTCGGGCCGGGCCCGATTACTTGATCATGTAGATCGTGGCGAAGAGGCCGATCCAGACGACATCGACGAAGTGCCAGTAGTAGGACACGACGATGGCGGCGGTTGCCTGCTCGTGGGTGAACCGCCTCGCGGCGTACGTCCGGCCGAGGACCAGCAGGAACGCGATGAGGCCACCCGTCACGTGGAGGCCGTGGAAGCCCGTGGTCAGGTAGAACGCGGAGCCGTACGGACCGGAGGAGAGGGACATGCCCGCCTCCTTGACCAGCTCGGTGTACTCCAGCACCTGGCCGCCGATGAAGATCGCGCCCATGACGAACGTCACGATGAACCAGGCGCGCAGCTTCTTCACGTCGCCGCGCTCGGCGGCGAAGACGCCGAGCTGGCAGGTGAGGGAGGAGAGCACCAGGATCGCCGTGTTGGTCGCCGAGAACGGGAAGTTCAGGTGGCCCGCCTGCTCGGACCAGTATTCGGCACCCGTTACCGATCGCAGGGTGAAGTACATCGCGAAGAGGGCCGCGAAGAACATCAGCTCGGAACTCAACCAGATGATGGTTCCGACGCTGGTGAGGTTCGGCCGATTGACCGACGGGTGCGCGTGCCCGGTATCTACTGTCGTTGCTGTCGCCACGACCGACATTATGTCGGTCGCTTATCCCGCCCTCACTCCGGGGGTGCCGTTCGGAGTGTCCCCGCCCTCCGGGAGCCCTGCGGGCCCACCCGGACGGCCCATCGGGGAGGGGACCGAAGCGGTGCCGGACCGGTGCCGGGGGGCGGCGGGACGGAGTAGCATCCGCCGCATCGGTTACCGAGCACTGCCACGTACGAACTCGGAGGAACCATGCAGTCCAGCGCCACCGTACTGGTCTACAGCGACGACGCGGGCACCCGCGGGCAGGTGCGGCTGGCGGCCGGGCGCCGCCCCGCGGACGACGTCCCCCCGGTCGAGTACGTCGAGTGCGCGACGCTGCCGGCGGTCCTGGAGCGGCTGGGCGAGGGCGGTGTCGACGTGTGCGTGCTGGACGGCGAGGCCGCCCCGGCGGGCGGGATGGGCGTGTGCCGGCAGATCAAGGACGAGGTGTTCGACTGCCCGCCGGTGCTGCTGCTGATCGGGCGGCCGCAGGACGCGTGGCTGGCGACGTGGAGCCGGGCCGACGCGGCGGTGACGCTGCCGGTGGACCCGGTGGAGCTGGCGGACTCCCTGGCGGCGCTGCTGCGCAGCCGCCTGTCCGTGGAGGCCTGACCCGGATCCCGCCTCCCCTCCCGCGCGGCCCGCGGACCGCTACAGCGGCCGGGGCCGCAGCCGGGCGGGGTCGGCGCCCTCGCGGGTGCCGGCGTGGACGGCGCTGCCCCGGCGCCACCTGTCCCAGGACAGGTTCCAGTCGCCGAAGCCGTTGCCGAACGGGGTCATCTCCTCCCCCTGGCTGTTGACGACCCGGACGATGTCGCCGCGCCGGATGTTCCCGAAGAACCAGGCGGCGTCGGACGTGGACATCCCCACGCACCCGTGGCTGACGTTGGCGTACCCCTGCGAGCCGACCGACCAGGGCGCGGCGTGGACGTACTCGCCGCTCCAGGTGACCCGGGTCGCGTAGTGGACGGGCAGGTCGTAGGACTCGCTGCTGCCCTCGGCGATGCCGACCGTGGTGCTGCGCATCCGGACGAACGCCTGCTTCTCCAGCACCACCTTCACGCCGTTGCGCGTGGCGAAGCCGGGCTTGCCGGTCGTCACCGGAATGGTGTTGATCACCTCGCCGTTGCGCTTGACGACCATCTGGTGGGCGGCCGCGTCGGTGACGGCCTCGACGCGGTCGCCGATGTCGATCCGGAGCGGGGCGGTCGCGGTGCCGTAGAACCCGCCGCCGACGTGGAGGCCGGCGAGGTTGCTCGTCAGGGTGACGGTGGCGCCGGCGGGCCAGTACTCCCTGGGCCGGAAGTGGAGTTCCCGGTCGTCGACCCAGTGCCAGGCGCCGGTGACGGAGGGGGTGGAGCGGACCTTCAGGGCGCGCTCGACGGCCGCGCGACCGTCCTTGGTGGGGACGGGGGCGCTCAGGGTGGCGGTGAGGGGCTGGCCGACGCCGTACTTGCCCGCCTCCGGGCCGAAATCCACCTTCAGGAGCTTCTTGGCCGGTGCCGTCCTGAACGTCAGCGTACGGACGCCCGGGGCGCCGTCGGCGTTCTCCGTGGCGACGCGGACGGTGTAGCGGGCGCCGGCGGCGAGCGGGCCCGTGGAGCGCCAGCGGCCGCCGTCGGCGGAGAGTTCGCCCGCCAGGTGGTGGCCCGCCTCGTCGACGGCGGTGACGTCCGTGATGCGGGTGTCGCCGTTCTCGGCCCTGAGGGCGAGGGGCTTGTCGAGGGGGAGCTCGCGGCCCTCGCCGGGGCCGTCGAAGGCGACCTGCCGGGCGGCGTCGTACGGCCGCGCGGAGAGGGGATGGCCGTCCGGTCCCCCGCAGCCGGCCAGGCCGGTGCCCGCGGCGACGGCCAGCAGGGAGCAGCTGAGGGCTATGCGGAGGCTCGGGATGTGGCTCATGAGCACACCGTAGGAACGCCTGTCGAGCGCGGCACGCCGGGTGACTGCAAAGGGGGACCCGGCGGCCTCCTCTCGGAGTCCGCCGGGTCCCCCCACCGCTGCGGGTGGTCACTGGTTCTGGTTCTCGCCCCGGTAGTACTCGAAGACCCAGCCCCAGAGGCCGATCAGGATGATCGGCAGGGAGAAGAACATCAGCCACCAGTCGAAAGCCACGGCGAGGAAGGCGAACGCGCCGCCGAGGGCCAGGGAGAGCGGCTGCCAGCTGTGCGGCGAGAAGAAGCCGAGCTCACCGGCCTCGTCCGCGACGTCGGCCTCCTTGTCGTCCTGCGCCATGGCGTCGACGCGCCGGGCCGTGAAGGCCAGGTAGTAGCCGACCATGATCGCCAGGCCGAAGGCCATGAACAGCGCGGTGGTGCCGACCGGCTCCTTCGACCACAGGCCGTACAGGACGGCCATGGCCAAGAGGAAGAAGCTCAGCCAGATGAACATCTTGCCCTGGATCTTCACTTGCCGGCCTCCTTGCCGCCGACCAGCACGTTGTCCTCGCGGCCCTGGTTCTCGAGCTGGTCGAGCGCGGCGATCTCGGGGTGGTGCAGGTCGAAAGCCGGGGATTCGGAGCGGATGCGCGGCAGCGTGAGGAAGTTGTGGCGCGGCGGCGGGCAGGACGTGGCCCACTCCAGCGACCGGCCGTACCCCCACGGGTCGTCGACCTCGATCTTCTCGCCGTACTTGGCGGTCTTCCAGACGTTGTAGAAGAACGGCAGGATCGACAGGCCCAGCAGGAACGAGCTGATCGTGGAGATCGTGTTCAGCGCGGTGAAGCCGTCCGCGGCCAGGTAGTCCGCGTAGCGGCGGGGCATGCCCTCGGCGCCCAGCCAGTGCTGGACGAGGAAGGTGCCGTGGAAGCCGATGAACAGCGTCCAGAAGGTGATCTTGCCGAGGCGCTCGTCCAGCATCTTGCCCGTGAACTTCGGCCACCAGAAGTGGAATCCGGCGAACATCGCGAACACCACGGTGCCGAAGACGACGTAGTGGAAGTGCGCGACGACGAAGTACGAGTCGGAGACGTGGAAGTCCATCGGCGGCGACGCCAGGATCACACCGGTCAGGCCACCGAAGGTGAAGGTGACCAGGAAGCCGATCGTCCAGAGCATCGGCGTCTCGAAGGACAGCGAGCCCTTCCACATGGTGCCGATCCAGTTGAAGAACTTCACACCGGTCGGGACCGCGATCAGGAAGGTCATGAAGGAGAAGAACGGCAGCAGCACGCCGCCGGTGACGTACATGTGGTGGGCCCACACCGTCACGGACAGGCCGGCGATCGCGATGGTCGCGGCCACCAGGCCGATGTAGCCGAACATCGGCTTGCGGCTGAAGACCGGCACGATCTCGGAGACGATGCCGAAGAACGGCAGCGCGATGATGTACACCTCGGGATGGCCGAAGAACCAGAAGAGGTGCTGCCAGAGCAGGGCGCCGCCGTTGGCCGAGTCGAAGATGTGCGCGCCGAACTTGCGGTCGGCCTCCAGCGCGAAGAGCGCCGCGGCCAGGACCGGGAAGGCGAGCAGGACCAGGACACCGGTCAGCAGCACGTTCCAGGTGAAGATCGGCATGCGGAACATCGTCATGCCGGGGGCGCGCATGCAGATGATCGTGGTGATGAAGTTGACCGAGCCGAGGATCGTGCCGAAGCCGGAGAAGGCCAGGCCCATGATCCACATGTCGGCGCCCACGCCCGGGGAGCGGATGGCGTCCGAGAGCGGGGTGTAGGCGAACCAGCCGAAGTCGGCGGCGCCCTGCGGGGTGAGGAAGCCGGCCACGGCGATGGTCGAGCCGAACAGGTAGAGCCAGTAGGCGAACATGTTCAGCCGCGGGAACGCCACGTCGGGCGCGCCGATCTGCAGCGGCATGATCCAGTTCGCGAAGCCGGCGAACAGCGGCGTCGCGAACATCAGCAGCATGATCGTGCCGTGCATCGTGAACGCCTGGTTGAACTGCTCGTTCGACATGAGCTGCGTGCCGTGACGGGCCAGCTCGGCGCGCATGAACAGCGCCAGCAGACCGCCGACGCAGAAGAAGGCGAACGAGGTGACCAGGTAGAGCGTACCGATCGTCTTGTGGTCGGTGGTGGTCAGCCACTTCACGACCACGCTACCGGGCTGCTTGCGCCGGACGGGCGACTCGTTCTCGTACGGCTCCTTCGAGCCGTCGGCTGCCGCGACGGCACCCTGAGGTTCGTTGGGGATGCTCACAGTTGGTTGTTCTCCGCATTCCTGGCCGGGTCCGTCTGCTCAATGCCCGACGGGATGTAGCCGGTCTGCCCCTTCTCGGCCAGCTCCTTGAGGTGCTGCCGGTAGCGCTCCGGGGAGACCACCTTGACGTTGAAGAGCATCCGGGCGTGGTCGACGCCGCACAGTTCGGCGCACTTGCCCAGGAAGGTGCCCTCCTGCGTGGGGGTCACCTCGAAGGCGTTGGTGCGGCCCGGGATGACATCCTGCTTCATCAGGAAGGGGACCACCCAGAAGGAGTGGATGACGTCACGGGAGGTCAGGACGAACCGGACCTTCTCGCCCTTGGGCAGCCACAGCGTCGGGCCGGGGTTGCCGGTCTGCGGGTTGCGCGTACCGGGGACGCCCGCGTCGTGGACGCCCTCGGCACCGGCGGGGAACTGCTTCTGCCACTTGTCCGGGATGGCGTCGAGCTCCGGGGAGGGCTTGGCGCCGGTGGCGGCGTCGCCGTCCACGTTCTCGATGTAGTTGAAGCCCCAGCTCCACTGGTAGCCGACCACGTTGACGGTGTGGGCCGGCTTCTGGGAGAGGGTGAGGAGCTTGGACTCGTCACGTGCGGTGAAGTAGAACAGCACCGAGACGATGACGAGGGGGGTCACCGTGTACAGCGCCTCGATGGGCATGTTGTACCGGGTCTGCGGAGGGACCTCCACCTTGGTGCGGCTGCGCCGGTGGAAGATGACGCTCCACAGGATCAGGCCCCACACGAGCACGCCCGTGGCGAGCGCTGCCGCCCACGAGCCCTGCCAGAGGGAGAGGATCCGCGGGGCCTCCTCCGTCACCGGGGTGGGCATGCCGAGGCGGGGGAAGTTCTTCCAGTTGTACGAGCAACCGGAGGCGGTAGCCAGGATCAGGCCCGCAGTCAGCACCTGCGGCAGCTTCCGCCGCATCGGGCGCCGCGACGAGCGGTCGGAGCCGTTGGGACTCACGTAGCGCCTTCCCGAGAGTCTCGCCCGCGGCTCGGCTGCGGCCGTCTCGCTGGTCGGTCGCCGCCCTGACGCGGGCAGGGTTTGGATGTTTATGCGGACCAAACCCTACTGGACGCCTTCCGGGGCTGCGCGGGGAGGGTGCCCAACGCGCCGCCGGGCCCCTCTTTCGGGTTGTGGGCGCAGGTCGCGGGCCTGTGGCCGCTTCCGGAGGGGTGCGGGGTTAGCGTTGCCGCGTGGCCTACTTCGACGTCGCCTCCTCCGCGCCCCTGCACCCCGTCGCCCGTCAGGCGCTCCAGGCCTCCCTGGACGAGGGGTGGGCCGATCCCGCGCGCCTGTACCGGGAGGGCCGGCGCGCCCGGCTGCTGCTGGACGCCGCGCGGGAGGCGGCGGCGGAGGCGGTGGGGTGCCGTCCGGACGAGCTCGTGTTCACCCCTTCGGGGACGCACGCGGTCCACTCGGGCATCGCCGGGGCCCTCGCGGGGCGGCGCCGGACGGGCCGGCACCTGGTGGTGTCGGCGGTGGAGCACTCGTCGGTGCTGCACGCGGCCCAGGCGCACGAGGCGGTGGGCGGGGCGGTGACGCGGGTGCCGGTGGGGCGGTCCGGGGCGGTGGCCCCGGAGGCGTACGCCGGGGCGTTGCGCGGGGACACGGCGCTGGCGTGCCTGCAGTCCGCCAACCACGAGGTGGGGACGGTGCAGCCGGTCGCCGAGGCGGCGGAGGCGTGCCGGGCGGCGGGGGTGCCGCTGCTGGTGGACGCGGCGCAGTCGCTGGCCTGGGGTCCGGTGGACGGGGGCTGGTCCCTGCTGGCGGCGAGCGCCCACAAGTGGGGCGGTCCGGCGGGGGTCGGGCTGCTGGCGGTGCGCAAGGGGGTGCGGTTCGCGCCCCAGGGGCCGGCGGACGAGCGGGAGTCCGGGCGGTCGGCAGGGTTCCCGAACCTGCCGGCGATCGTGGCGGCGGCGGCGTCGCTGCGGGCCGTGCGGGACGAGGCGGCGGTGGAGGCGGCACGGCTGCGGGGGCTGGTGGAGCGGATCCGGGCGGTGGTGACGGAGGCGGTGCCGGAGTCGGAGGTGGTGGGCGACCCGGTGCGGCGGCTGCCCCATCTGGTGACGTTCTCGTGCCTGTACGTGGACGGGGGAGGCGCTGCTGCACGAGCTGGATCGGTCCGGTTTCTCCGTTTCATCCGGTTCGTCGTGCACCAGCTCGACCCTGACGCCCAGTCACGTCCTGCGGGCGATGGGGGTGCTGTCGGAGGGGAACGTCCGGGTGTCGCTGCCGCTGGGCGTGGCGGAGGCGGACGTGGAGCGGTTCCTGGAGGTGCTGCCGGCCGTGGTGGCCGGGGTGCGGGAGCGGCTCGGGGCACCGGTGGCCGGCCCGGCGGCACCGGGCCGGAGCGGGGGGCTGGTGGTGGACGCGCTGGGGAAGCGGTGTCCGGTGCCGGTCATCGAGCTGGCGAAGGCGATCGGCGACGTGCCGGTCGGCGGGACGGTGCGGGTGCTCGCGGACGACGCCGCGGCGCGACTGGACATTCCGGCGTGGTGCGGGATGCGGGGCCAGGAGTACGTGGGCGAGGAGCCGGCGGACCGGGGCTCGGCCCATGTGGTCCGCCGGCTCGTGTGAGGCGCCCGGCCGCCCCGGGCGGGCCCGGACCCCGGCAGCCCCGTCGCCGCGGGTCCCGGTGGAGCGCCCCGCGAGGCGGACGCGGCGCGGGGTGCGCTCCTGCGTGCCGGGGGTCCCGCCGACCGGGGTGGCGGGCGTGCGGCCGGCCCGGGCGGCCCGGAGGAGCTCGGGGACCCGTACCGGGCCGGTGTCCGCGCCGTGCCGCTCGGGCCGGGCCCGGTGCTCGTCGGAGTCGGCGGCGGGGCGCCGGCCGGGACCGGTGGGGCACCCGGCCCGCGCCGGAGCGGGTGTTCGCGCCGGCACCGCCTCCGCGGACGCCGGGGTCGTCGACGGGGAGGGAGGGGGGACCGCGTGCGTCCGGTCGGCGGCGAACCGGTCGGCGGACCGGCCGGGGAAGGCCTTGAGGCGGCCGGTGGCGATGGCGCCGACGGCCGCGACGCGCACGGCGGGAGGCTCCCGGGGGGCGCGGACGGGACGGCTCACGCCCTCGGGGCTCACGGGGTGGTGGCGGACCGAGGAAAACACCCGATAGGAGGTCTTCTCGGTCGGAGGCGGTGTGCGTACGGTGCCGGTATGACGGACCACATCGCCTCGTACGGACGGCCGGAGCCCGAGCTCACCCTGGCGGAGCTGCGCGGGAACTCCGCGCGGATGGCGCCCCACTGGCGGGCTCCCGCGGCGGCCGCCCCCGCCCCCGTGCCGCCGTCGCTGATCCACGGGGTGGTGGTGGAGCCCTCGTCCGTCCGGCTGATCGCCGCCACCGCCGAGTACGGCGCCTGACACCCGTACGGCGCACGGAACCGCTCGCCCGTCCGCCCCGTCACACCCGTGTCTCCCGTCAGGCGGGAAGTACGACTGGTGACGTCGACCGACGAAGGAGCGTTGCGGTGAGCGAGATGGAGACCAGCACGGACGTGGGCCCCGGCCGACGGCGGCCGCCGCTCGTCGCCGCCCTGGTGGCGGCGGCGGTGCTGGCCGCGGGCGGCGGGACGTACCTGGCGGTGGCCCGGACGGGCGGCGGGGACGCGGACTCGGCGAGGACCGGCGCCCCGGCGGACGGACGCGGCGGGGGGCCCGCCCTCTCGCCCTCCCCCGGCGGCACGCCCCCGGGCATCGCACCGGGCGAGCCGGACCCGAGCGGCGACGAGCGGTACCGGGTGGGCGTCGCGCTGCCGAAGGCGCCGGAGACGGCCCACGCCTACCGGGCGCAGGGGAAGGCCACGGCGGCGGACGCGGCCCGGCTGGCGAAGGCGCTGGGCTTCGCCGGGGCGCCGGTGAAGGGGCCGGTGGGGTGGCGCGTCGGCCCCGACAAGGACGGTTCGGGACCTTCGCTCAGCGTGTACGAGTCGGGGGACTGGCGGTACGAGGCGCGGGGCCCGTCCACCGACGACTGCCGCCCGGGCAAGCGGTGCGGGGCGGACCCGACGGCCGGCCCCCCGGTGAGCGACGAGGCCGCGCGGCGGGCCGCCGCACCGCTGATGAGGGCGCTGGGCCTCGCGGACGCCGCCGTGTCCTCCGAGGCCCGGGGCCCGGCTCGCCTGGTGACCGCCGACCCGCGGGTCGGGGGCCTGCCCACCCGGTCGTGGGAGACGCGGTTTACCGTGGACGCCGGCGGAGGCGTCGTCCTCGCGGAGGGACGGCTGGCCGGGCTGGCGCACGGGGGCGCGTACCCGGTGATCAGCGCCGAGCAGGCGGTACGGGAGCTGAACGCGACCGTCAGGGCGGAGTGGCCGAGGGGCGGTACCGGCGGCTGCGCGACGTCCGTCCCGCTCGACGGGGCCGGCGTGGGGACGGTCGACCGGGCCGGGGCGGACCCGTGCGAGCCGCGGACGGACCTGCCCAAGTCCCCCCGGGAGTCCGTGACCACCATCCGCACGGCCGTGCTCGGGCTGTCGTCGTCGGTGGGGCGGACCGGGGAGGCACTGGTGCCGACCTGGCTGTTCGAGGGCGAGCGGGACGGGCGGTCGTACCGGTTCGACTACCCGGCGGTGCCGCTGGAGCGGCTCTTCCCGAAGGCGGAGCCGTCCGAGCTGCGCGTCGAGCCCTACACGCAGCGGGACCGGCGGCTGGGGGTGGCGTTCACCGGCGGGGCGTGCAGCCGGTACCTGGTGAAGGCGGAGGAGACCGCCGAGCAGGTGCGGCTGCGGCTGTTCGAGATCCCGGACGGTTCGGGACGGGTGTGCGCCGCGATCGCGCTGCCGGTGGACGCGGCGGTGGAGCTGGACGGGCCGGTCGGCGACCGGGCCGTGGTGGACGCGGCGACCGGGCGGTCGCTGCCCCGGGTCGGCACGTCGGCGAAGTGACGCGGAAGGCGGCGGTTCCGGACCGGGAGGGGTCCGGGACCGCCGCCTTCCCCGCGGGCGGGCGTCAGCGGGTCAGCTGAAGGAGTCGCCGCAGGCGCAGGAACCCGTGGCGTTCGGGTTGTCGATCGTGAAGCCCTGCTTCTCGATCGTGTCGACGAAGTCGATGGAGGCGCCGCCCAGGTACGGGGCGCTCATGCGGTCGGTGACGACCTTGACGCCGCCGAAGTCCTTGACGACGTCGCCGTCGAGGGAGCGCTCGTCGAAGAAGAGCTGGTAGCGCAGACCGGAACAGCCACCCGGCTGGACGGCGACGCGGAGCGCCAGGTCGTCGCGGCCTTCCTGGTCGAGCAGGGCCTTGACCTTGGCCGCGGCGGCGTCCGTCAGGATGAGGCCGTCACCGACAGTGGTCTTCTCGTCCGATACGGACATCTGCTTTTCTCCCGGGTTGTTCGGAGACTGCTTGCCGACGGTTGCAACCGGCGGGGTCGCCGATTCATTCCGGGCCGCGCCCGGCCCTTCCCTTCATGCTCGCACACCGGCGACGGCGCGGGCGCCCGTGCTCGGGAGGCGAATTCGTCACATCGACGCTATGGAGATCGTCAAAGTGACGTGAAACCGGTTATGATAGATAACGTCAATTAGACGAAAAGGCTCAGTAGAAAGGGTGCGTGACGTGACCACCGCCCAGCCCCTGGATGTCCAGCCGACGCCGCTCGCCCTGCTGCTGCTCGGCCGCGAGGCCGACCCCAAGAGCGAGCGGGGCGTCGAGTGCCCCGGCGACCTCCCCTCCCCGTCCGACCCGGACCTGGTGGAGCGCGCCCGCGCGGCCAAGGCGAGGCTCGGGGACAAGGTCTTCGTCCTCGGCCACCACTACCAGCGCGACGAGGTCATCCAGTTCGCGGACGTCACGGGCGACTCCTTCAAGCTCGCCCGGGACGCGGCCGCCCGGCCCGAGGCGGAGTACATCGTCTTCTGCGGTGTGCACTTCATGGCCGAGTCGGCGGACATCCTGACCGGCGACGACCAGAAGGTCGTCCTGCCGGACCTGGCGGCGGGCTGCTCCATGGCCGACATGGCCACCGCCGAGCAGGTCGCCGAGTGCTGGGACGTGCTGGGCGAGGCGGGCGTCGCGGACGTGACCGTACCGGTCTCGTACATGAACTCCTCCGCCGACATCAAGGCGTTCACCGGCAAGCACGGCGGTACGATCTGCACCTCCTCCAACGCCGAGCGCGCCCTGCGCTGGGCCTTCGAGCAGGGCGAGAAGGTCCTGTTCCTGCCCGACCAGCACCTCGGCCGCAACACCGCGGTCCGCGACATGGGCATGTCCCCCGACGACTGCGTCGTCTACAACCCGCACCGGCCCGGCGGCGGGCTGACCCCCGAGCAGCTGCGCGGCGCGCGGATGATCCTGTGGCGCGGCCACTGCTCCGTGCACGGCCGCTTCTCGCTGGACTCGGTCGACGAGGTCCGCGAGCGCATCCCGGGCGTCAACGTGCTGGTGCACCCGGAGTGCCGGCACGAGGTCGTCGCCGCCGCCGACCACGTGGGCTCGACCGAGTACATCATCAGGACCCTGGAGGCGGCGCCCGCCGGGTCGAAGTGGGCCGTCGGCACGGAGCTGAACCTGGTGCGGCGCCTCGCGAACCGGTTCGCCCCCGAGGGCAAGGAGGTCGTCTTCCTCGACCGGACCGTCTGCTTCTGCTCCACCATGAACCGGATCGACCTGCCGCACCTGGTGTGGGCGCTGGAGTCGCTCGCGGAGGGCAACGTGGTCAACCGGATCCAGGTCGACCGCGAGACGGAGAGCTTCGCCAAGCTGGCGCTCGAGCGGATGCTGGCCCTGCCGTAGGCGCGGCGCCGGGCCCGTCCCGGGTCCCCGGGTCCGCCGCCGGGCGGGCCCGGCCCGTACGCGACGGCGGCCGGCCGCGCGGCGCGGGCACCGGGCCACGCGCCGTGGCCCGGCCCGCGCGGGTGCCGACCGGGGAGGACCGGCCCGCGGGCGCCCGGTGGTCCCGCCCCGTCGGAGGGGTCGGCGACGTGGGCCGGGCGCCGCCCCGGGGCGCTACGGCGGAGGGATCAGCCCTCCGCCGGAGAGGAGGGAGCGGACCTCCTCCAGGGTGGCGTCCGGCGACGGGAGGATGAGTTCGGAGGGCTCCAGGGAGTCGTCCGGGAGCGGCTCGCCCAGCTCCCGGACGCGGTCCAGGAGGGCGTGGAGGGTCCGCCGGAAGCCGGCGCCGTCACCGGTCTCCACCTCGGCGAGCAGTTCCTCGTCGAGCCCGTCCAGTTCGGCCAGGTGGCCGTCGGCCAGCCTCACCTGGCCCTCCCCCATGATCCGTACGATCATGACGCGCCGTCCTCAATCCTTCTCGAACCTCGGCTGTGCCTGACGGTCCTGTGCCTGTGCCCGGTCCTGTGCCCGCGTGCCGTCGCCGCTCTCGATGGCCTGCTGCTGCGCGGTCGTGCCCCCGGCCAGCTCGGCCTTCATGCGCTGGAGCTCCAGTTCCACGTCCGTGCCACCCGACAGGCGGTCCAGCTCGGCCTGGATGTCGTCCTTCACGAGGCCCGACCGGTCGTCGAGGGCGCCGGAGGCGAGGAGCTCGTCGATGGCGCCGGCGCGGGCCTGGAGCTGCGCGGTCCTGTCCTCGGCGCGCTGGACGGCGACGCCCACGTCGCTCATCTCCTCCGAGATGCCGGAGAAGGACTCGGCGATGCGGGTCTGGGCCTGCGCCGCCGTGTACGTGGCCTTGATGGTCTCCTTCTTCGTGCGGAAGGCGTCCACCTTGGCCTGGAGGCGCTGGGCGGCGAGCGTCAGCTTCTCCTCCTCGCCCTGGAGGGTCTGGTGCTGCGTCTCCAGGTCGGTCACCTGCTGCTGCAGCGCCGCGCGCCGGGACAGCGCCTCGCGGGCGAGGTCCTCGCGGCCGAGCGCCAGCGCCTTGCGGCCCTGGTCCTCCAGCTTGGCGGACTGGCTCTGCAACTGGTTGAGCTGGAGTTCGAGGCGCTTGCGGGAGGTCGCCACGTCCGCCACGCCGCGGCGGACCTTCTGGAGCAGCTCCAGCTGCTTCTGGTACGAGTAATCGAGGGTCTCGCGCGGGTCCTCGGCCCGGTCCAGGGCCTTGTTCGCCTTCGCGCGGAAGATCATCCCCATACGCTTCATGACACCGCTCATGGGCTTCGCGCGCCCCCTTCTGAACCGACTCGGCTGCAGCACTCCGACAGAACCCACAGTACGGGCCCTGTCTCCATTACCGCACTGTTCGAGCGCCGACGCGCTCCTCCCCGAGGACGACTGCCGACGGCTTCCCTCCGGCGCAGGGAGGAGGGGGACGTCGGGGCGTCTGGGGCCGGCGGCGGTGGCGCGGGCTGTTGCCGGATCGTTCCCCGCCGCGGCGAGGTCCATGCCCGGCACCCCGTACCCTTGGGATTTGTGTTCCGTAGCCGTTCGAAGGATGAGAAGGCCCCCACCGACAAGGTGACGGCGGACCTCTCCAAGCAGCCCCGCGACCCGCAGGCCCCCAAGGGCCGCCCCACTCCGAAGCGGAGCGAGGCCCAGTCCCAGCGCCGCCGCGCCGTGACGCCACCGCTCGACCGCAAGGCGGCGATGCGCCGCCAGCGCGAGGCGCGCCGTGCGGACCTCGCCCGCCAGCGCGAGGCGCTGGCCACCGGCGACGAGCGCTTCCTGCCCGCCCGCGACCGCGGGCCGGTTCGCCGTTTCGTGCGGGACTTCGTCGACTCGCGGTTCTTCGTCGCCGAGATGTTCCTGCCGTTGGCGGTGGTCATCCTCGTCCTGTCGGTGATCCAGGTCGGCCGGATGCAGGCGATCGCCACGCTCCTGTGGCTGGGTGTGATCGTGCTGATCGTCATCGACTCGATCGGCCTGTCGATCCGCCTGAGGAAGCAGCTGAAGCAGCGCTTCCCGGACCAGCCCAAGCGCGGCGCCGTGGCGTACGCCCTGATGCGCTCGCTTCAGATGCGTCGGCTCCGGCTGCCGAAGCCGCAGGTCAAACGAGGAGAGCGGCCCTGAGCGCCACGGTCTTCGGGTGCGGGGGCGCGGCGGCGGAGTGGCTGGGCGGACTGGGCGGACTGCGCGACACCGTCCGCCAGGAGCTCGTGGCGCGCCAGCTGGACGAGCAGTTGGGCGCCCGCTACCCGGTGGGCCAGCGGCTGCGGATACTCGACGTCGGCATGGGGCAGGGCACGCAGGCCCTGCGGCTGGCCCGGGCCGGCCACACGGTGACCGGGCTGGAGTCGGACCCCGGGATGCTGAAGGTCGCCCGCGAGGCGCTGGCGACCGAGCCGGCCGGCATCCGCGAGCGGTTCCGCTTGATCGAGGGCGACGCCCGGGAGACCGGCGTGCACTTCCTGCCGGGCAGCTTCGACGTCGTGCTGTGCCACGGCGTCCTGATGCACGTGGACGAGCCCGACGCCCTGCTGGCCGGGCTGGCCCGGATGCTGGCGCCCGGCGGTCTGCTGTCCCTGGTGGTGCGGAACGCGGACGCGCTGGCCATGCGCCCGGGGCTGGCCGGGGACTGGTCGGCCGCCCTGGCCGCGTTCGACTCGGACACCCATGTGAGCGAGCTGGGCACGCCGACCCGCGCCGACCGCCTGGGGGCGCTGATGGCCACGCTGGCCGGGATCGCGGCGCCGCTGCAGGCCTGGTACGGCGTGCGGGTCTTCACCGACGCGGTGCCCGCCGACGAGGGGCTGCCCGCGGCGCGGGAGCTGGAGCGGCTGCTGGCCGCCGAGGACCGGGCGGGCCGCACCGACCCGTACCGCGGGGTGGCGGCGCTGCTGCACCTGTGCGGCGTCCGCGGCTGACCGCGCGCCCCCGCCCGTGCGGGTCCGCCCGCGGCGTCCCGTCGTCCGCGGCGGGCAGGCGCGCGGGGGGGTTTCCGCGTCCCCGTAGGCATGGGAACCGCTGAGGAGACGACCGACCTCGGGGCCGCGGCGCCCCGGCTGCCCGCGCGCGAGACGTGGCGGGCCCTGTACCGGCACTTCCGGCCGCACCGCGCGGTCGTCGCCCTGGGCGCGCTGCTGGCGCTGGTCGGCACCGTGGCCGGGCTGGCGCAGCCGCTCGCCGCGAAGGCCCTGGTGGAGCGGCTCGGGCGGGAGGAGCCGATCACCGGCCTCCTGCTGGGCCTGACCGCGCTGGTGGTCGTCGGGACCGCGGTGCAGGCGGCCGGGTCGTACGCGCTGGAGCGCACCGCCGAATCGGTGGTGCTGGCCGCCCGCCGCTCCCTCGTCGGCCGGCTGCTGCGGCTGCGGCTGGCCGAGGTGGAGCGGACCCGGCCGGGCGACCTGATGTCGCGGATCACCTCGGACACGACGCTGCTGCGGGCCGTGACGACGCGGTCGGTCGTCTCGGCGGCGACCGGGGGGCTCGGGTTCCTCGCCACGCTCGTGATGATGCTGCTGATGGACGCCGTCCTGCTCGGTGTGACGCTCGGTGTGATCGTGCTGATCGGCGGGGCGTTCGCCCTGGCCGTGCCGAGGATCGCGGAGGCGACGCGGCGCTCGCAGGCGGCGGTCGGCGAGATATCCAGCCGCCTGGAGCGGGTGTTCGGGGCGTTCCGCACGGTGAAGGCGTCGGGCGCCGAGGCGCGGGAGACGGCCGCGGTGGAGGCGGCGGCCCACGACGCGTGGCGGCACGGGGTGAAGGCCGCCGCGTGGCAGGCGCTCGCCGGGTCGTCGGTGGGGCTCGCGGTGCAGGTGTCGTTCCTGGCCGTACTGGGCGTCGGCGGGGCACGGGTCGCGTCGGGGGCGATCACCGTCGCGGAGCTGATCGCGTTCCTGCTGTACCTCTTCTACCTGATCGAGCCGGTGTCGGAGCTGGTCGAGGCGGTGACGCAGTACCAGGTGGGGTCCGCGGCGATCGCCCGGATCGAGGAGGCGGAGCGGCTGGCCGTCGAGGAGCCGGAGCGGGGGGCCGAACCCGTCGCGGCGGGCGGGACCGGACCGGCGTCGGTCGTCTTCGAGGAGGTGCGCTTCCGGTACCGGGAGGACCTGCCGTACGTGCACCACGGGGTGTCGTTCGAGGTGCCCGGTCCCGGCATGACCGCGTTCGTCGGGCCCTCGGGCGCGGGCAAGACGACCGTGTTCGGGCTGGTGGAGCGGTTCTACGAGGCGACCGGCGGACGGATCCTCGTCGACGGCAGGGACGTGCGGGACTGGCCGGTCGCCGCGCTGCGGGCCGCCATCGGGTACGTCGAGCAGGACGCCCCGGTGCTGGCGGGGACGCTCCGCGAGAACCTCGTGTTCGCCGCGCCCGGCGCGACCGAGGAGGAGGTCCGGGAGGTGCTCGTGCGGGCGCGGCTGGACGCGCTCGTGGAGCGGCTGCCGGACGGGCTGGACACCGTGGTGGGGCACCGGGGCTCGAAGCTGTCCGGCGGGGAGCGGCAGCGCGTCGCCGTGGCCCGGGCCCTGCTGCGCAGGCCGCGGCTGCTGCTGCTCGACGAGGCGACGTCGCAGTTGGACGCGGTCAACGAGCTGGCGCTGCGGGACGTCGTCGCGGAGGTGGCCCGGGAGGTGACCGTGCTGGTGGTGGCCCACCGGCTGTCGACGGTGACGATGGCGGACCGGATCGTGGTGATGGACGCGGGCCGGGTCCGGGCGGTGGGCACCCACGCGGAGCTGGTGGCCGGCGATCCGCTCTACGCGGAGCTGGCGGCGACCCAGTTCCTGGCGACACGGGGGTAGCGCGGCGGTGTCCCACCCCCTGTTCGGGTGCGCTGCACGGGCGGACGCGAACGGGCGGAAGCGATACTCCGGGCATGGACCTCCCACCGCCGCGTGCGCGTGCGCTGCTGCTGCCCCTCGTCGCCGGAGTGGGCGCGGCCGCCCTGCTGGGCGGCTGCACCACCGCCCTGCCGCCCGCCGGGCCCGCGGCGGCCGGGCCGCGCGTGGCGGGCACGGCGCACGGGCAGGCGCCGCGGCAGGCGGGCGACCTGCAGAGCGAGTACCAGACCGTCATCAAGAACGTCCTGCCGTCGGTCGTCACCATCCAGGCGGGCGAGAGCCTCGGCTCGGGGGTCGTCTACGACGCCCGGGGCCACATCGTGACCAACGCCCATGTCGTCGGCTCCGCCCGCAGCTTCCGCGTCACGGTCGCCACGCGGGAGCAGCCCCTGGCGGCGCGGCTCGTCTCCAGCTACCCGGAGCAGGACCTGGCCGTCATCAAACTGGACGGCCCGCCGCCCGAGGGGGTGCGCCCGGCGCGGTTCGGCGACTCGGCGAAGGTCGAGGTCGGGCAGATCGTCCTCGCCATGGGGGCGCCGCTGGGGCTGTCCGGCAGCGTCACGCAGGGCATCGTCTCCGCGATCGGCCGCACCGTCAGCGAGGGCCGGGCCGGCGGCGGGACGGGCGCGACGATCGGCAACATGGTGCAGACGTCCGCGCCGATCAACCCCGGAAACAGCGGGGGCGCCCTGGTCAACCTGGACAGCGAGGTCATCGGCGTCCCGACCCTCGCGGCGGCCGACCCCGAGGCGGGCGGGGGCTCGGCGCCCGGCATCGGCTTCGCCATCCCCGTGTCGATGGTGCGGACGGTCGCGGACCAGATCGTGAGGTTCGGGAGGGTGCGGGACTCGGGGCGGGCGGCGCTGGGGATCTCCGGGCGCACGGTCGTCGACGACGACTACCGGCCCGCGGGGGTCGCGGTGGAGCGCGTCCTGGAGGGCGGCGCGGCGCAGGAGGCGGGGCTGCGGGTGGGGGACGTCATCACCCGCCTGGAGGGCACGAGGATCACGACGATCACGTCGCTGCTGGAGGCGCTGGCCTCGCTGAAGCCGGAGCAGGAGGTGACCGTGCGGTACGTGCGCGAGGGGCGCACCCGGACGGCGCGGGTGACCCTGGGCGAGATGTGACCCGGAGGTCCGCCGCGGGGCGCCCCGGACCCCCCGCCGGGCGCCGCGCCCGCTCCGCGCGGGACGGGCGCGCACCGGCGCGCGGGGCCCGGGGACGGGCGCCGGACCGGCCCGCCGGGCGGGGCGGGGCCGCCGGGAGCGGCGGGCCGGCCCGGCGGGGTCAGGACTCGGCGTCCAGCGGCATGGGGCCGTAGACCTCGGTGCCGTCCTCGAGGAGCGTCGCCCGGTCCGCGCCGCCCTCCAGCAGGTCGCGCCAGGTCTCGCCGATCCAGGACTCCGCGTCCCCCTGCGTGGTGAACTCCTCCGGCCTGACCGCCGGCTCCACCTCCGTGCCGTCGGCCTTCTCGAACCGCCACGTCCACGCCATGTGCGCCTCCCGGGTCCTGCACCTGTGCTGGTTCCTGCCCGCAGCGTAGCCGGGCGCGCAGCCGCACGGGGCTCGCGGGAGGATCGGGTACGTGGAACTGACTCTGCTCGGCACCGGGACCCCGACCGGACTGCCCCGGCCCGGCTGCCCCTGCGCCGCGTGCGCCACCGCCCGCGGCCCGTACGCGCGCTCCGCGACCTCGCTGCTCGTCGACGGCGCCCTGCTGCTCGACCTCACCCCGGGCGCCGCCCTGGCCGCCGCCCGCGCCGGGCACGCGCTCACCGGCGTGCGGCAGGTGCTGCTGACGCACCCGCACGACGGCCCGCCCGTGGAACTGCCCGCCGGGCTGCCGTCCGCGGGCCGCGTCCCGGACGGCCGGGAGCTGACGCTGATCAGCGGCCACCGCGTCCGGGCGGTGGCGATGGACGCGCCCGGCACCGGGTACGAGGTGACGTCCCCGGAGGGGGCGCGGCTGCTGTACCTCCCGCCGGGCGGCGCCCCCGCCGGGGCGGCCGCGCCGCACCGCCCGTACGACCTGGTCGCCGTCGACGCGACCGGGCGGCCGGACGCGCTGGCCCGGCTGCGGGCGGCGGGCGCGGTGGGCCGGGAGACCGACGTGCTGGCCGTGCACCTGGACCACGACGTGCCGCCCGGCCCGGAGCTGGACCGGCGGCTCGCCGCGGCCGGCGCGAGGGCGGTGCCGGACGGGACGGCGCTCACGGTCGGCGCGTACCGGGAGGCGCCGCCGGTCCCCCGCCGCACCCTGGTCACCGGGGGTGCCAGGTCGGGGAAGTCGCTGGAGGCGGAGCGGCGCCTGGAGGCGTACCCGGACGTCGTGTACGTGGCGACGGGCGGCGCCCGGGACGGCGACGCCGAGTGGGCGGCCCGGGTGGGGGCGCACCGGGAGCGGCGGCCCGGCTCCTGGCGCACCGAGGAGACCTGCGAGGTCGCCGGGCTGCTGGCGGAGGACGGCCCGCCGCTGCTGGTCGACTGCCTGTCGCTGTGGCTGACCGACGCGATGGACCGGGCCGGCGCGTGGGACGACGAGACGTGGGCCCGCACCGGTGAGAAGGCGCTGCGGGAACGGGTCGCCGAACTGGTCGCCGCCGTCCGCGCCACGCCCCGCACGGTCGTCGCCGTCACCAACGAGGCGGGCTCCGGGGTCGTGCCCGCGACGGCGGCCGGACGGCGGTTCCGGGACGAGCTGGGGCGGCTCAACGCGGCCTTCGCCGACGAGTGCGAGCAGGTGCTGCTCGCGGCGGCGGGGCAGGTCCTCGTACTGCGCGGCTGACCGTCTCGCGGGCCCGGTACTGTTCCGCGAATGAGCAGGCTGAATCTCGACGACTTCTCCGAACTGATCGAGCGCCCGGACGGCAGCGTCCGCCGGGAGGCCGAGGAACGCCGGGAGCGGCTGGCCGTCCCGCCCGGCGCGCTCGGCCGCCTGGACGAGCTCGGCGGGTGGCTGGCCGCCGCACAGGGCGCCGTCCCGGTCCGGCCGGTGGAGCGGGCGAAGGCCGTGCTGTTCGCCGGGGACCACGGCGTGGCCGCGCTCGGCGTGTCGGGGCGCACGGCGGGGACGGCGCACACGCTGGTGCGGGCGGTGCTGGACGGGGCGAGCCCGGTGGCCGTACTGGCGCGGCGCGCGGGGGTGCCCGTGCGGGTCGTGGACGCCGGCCTGGACTGCGACCCGGGGCTGCTGCCCGAGGAGGTCGTACGGCACCGGGTGCGGCGCGGCAGCGGTCGCGTCGACGTCGAGGACGCCCTCACCGCGGAGGAGGCCGAGCGGGCGGTGCGGCTCGGCGCGGCGATCGCCGACGAGGAGGCCGACTCGGGCACCGACCTGGTGGTGCTGGGCGACCTGAGCGTCGGCGGGACGACGGTGGCGGCCGTGCTCGTCGCCGCGCTGTGCGGGACGGACGCGTCGGTGGTGACCGGGCGCGGCGGCGCGGGCATCGACGACCTGGCGTGGATGCGCAAGTGCGCGGCGGTCCGCGACGCGCTGCGCCGGGCCCGGCCGGTGCTGGGCGACCAGCTGGGGCTGCTGGCGGCGGTGGGCGGCGCGGACTTCGCGGCGGCGACCGGGTTCCTGTTGCAGGCCGCGGTGCGGCGGATGCCGGTGATCCTGGACGGCGTCGTGTCGGCGGCGTGCGCGCTGGTCGCGCAGCGGGCCGCGTTCCGGGCGCCCGACTGGTGGCTGGTGGGGCAGGTGAGCGGGGAGCCGGCCCAGGCCAGGGCGCTGGACCGGATGGGGCTCGCCCCGCTGCTCGACCACGGCGTCACCGTGGGCGGGGGGACCGGGGCGCTGCTCGCCCTCCCCCTCGTGCAGGCCGCCGCGGCGCTCGCGGCGGAGCTGCCGGAGCGGCCCGGTGCGCCGGAGCCGGAGGACGCGCGCGGGGAGGGCGGCTCGGACTGACGCCCCGGGCGCGACCGCCACTCCCCACGGGGCAGGCCGCCCGGGGCGGACCGGACGGCGGTCCCGACACCGGGCCGGGAGGCGGCGGGAGCGGGTGGTCCGCGCCCCCTCGCCCGAAACCGCGTCCCCTCGCCCGCAACGGGGCGGTGCGCACCGCCCGGCGGACCGGAGCGCCCCCGGCGGCGGCTAGTGTGCGCGCCGTGACGACCTCCCGCCCGCTCCCCCGCTTCCACGGCCTGCGCTTCGCCTTCGGCACGCTCACCGTCCTGCCCGCGCGGGTCGCGCGCTGGGACCGGGAGGCGGCCCGCTCCGGAATGCTGTGCGCGCCCGCGGCCGGGGTGGCCGTCGGCCTCTGCGCGGCGGCGGCCGGCTCGCTGCTCCTGCTGCTCGGCGCCGGGCCGCTGCTCGCCGCCGTCGCCTCGACCGCCGTGCCCTCCGTGCTCACCCGGGGCCTCCACCTGGACGGTCTGGCCGACACCGCCGACGGGCTCGGCAGCGGCAGGCCCGCCGAGGACGCGCTGCGGATCATGAAGCAGTCGGACATCGGGCCGTTCGGCGTCGTCACGCTGCTCCTCGTGCTGCTCGCGCAGGTGGCGGCCCTCCACCGGCTGTACGGCGAGGGGTGGGCGCGCGGCGCCGCCGCGGCGGTCCTCGCCGGTGCCGTCGCCCGGCTCGCGCTCACCCTGGCGTCCCGCACCGGCGTCCCGGCGGCCCGGCCCGAGGGCCTGGGCGCGGTGGTGGCGGGCACCGTGCCGCCGCGTGCCGCGCTGGCGGCCGGGGCGCTGGCGGTGGGCGTGTGCGCGGGCGCCGGGGCGCTGGCCGGGGCGGACGGCGGGGGGTACGGTGCGCTGCGCCACGCGCTGGCCGCGCTGGCCGCGCTGGCCGCGGCGGAGGTGCTGCTGCGCCGGTGCGTGCGCCGGCTGGGCGGGGTGACGGGCGACGTGTTCGGGGCGGTCGCGGAGACCGCGGCGACCACCGCGCTGGTCGTGCTCACCCTGGGCTGACGGGCGCCCGGCGGGGCCCGCGCCGGTGGGCGCGGGCCGCCGGCCCGGCCGCGGCCCCGGGAACGGGCCTCCGCACGGGCGGAAGACCGCCCCGTGGGCGGAACCCCCGTGCGCGCGTAGGCTCATGCCCGCCGCGCCGACGGGTCCATCTACCATGCGGCGGGCGCGGTCGGCTCACTCCTCGACCGCCGGACAACTCAACGGAAGCGAGATTTCACCAACGTGACTGCTCTCACTCTCAGCACCTCCGGTGCCGCGTCGCTGCGCGTCGACGCCCTCGTGGTCGGTGTCGCCAAGGCGGCGGACGGCGGCAAGGGGATCGTCGTCGCCCCGGGCGCCGAGGCCGTGGACTCGGCGTTCGACGGCAAGCTCGCCGCCGTCCTGGAGACCCTCGGCGCGTCGGGCGCCGAGGACGAGGTGACCAAGGTGCCGTCCCCCGGCGGTCTGAAGGCGCCGCTCGTCCTCGCCGTCGGCCTCGGCGGCGCGCCCGAGAAGGACGGGACGTACGGCACCGAGGCGCTGCGCCGCGCGGCCGGCTCGGCCGCCCGTGCCCTGGCCGGGGTCAAGAAGGCCGGCTTCGCCCTCCCCGTCGGGACGGTGGAGGACCTGGCGGCCGTCGCGGAGGGCGCGGCGCTCGGCGCGTACGCCTTCACGGCCTACCAGGAGCGCGGCGAGGACGCCAAGAACCCGCTCGCCGAGGTCGTCCTGCTCGGCGCGAAGCCGCGCGACAAGGCGTCCAAGGCGGCCGCGGAGCGCGCACTCGCGGTGGCCGAGGAGGTCAACCGCGCCCGCGACCTGATCAACACGCCCCCGAACGATCTGACCCCCGAGGCGTTCGCCGCCGTCGCCGCCGCGGCGGGCAAGGAGAACGGCGTCAAGGTCCAGGTCCTCGACGAGAAGGCGCTCACCAAGGGCGGCTACGGCGGCATCCTCGGCGTCGGCGCCGGCTCCGCGAACCCGCCGCGCCTGGTGAAGCTCGCCTACACCCACCCCGACGCGGAGAAGACCCTCGCCCTGGTCGGCAAGGGCATCACGTACGACTCGGGCGGCATCTCCCTCAAGCCGGCCGGCCACAACGAGACCATGAAGTGCGACATGAGCGGCGCGGCCGCCGTGTTCGCGGCGGTCGTGGCCGCGGCCCGGCTCCGCCTGCCGGTCAACGTCACCGGCTGGCTGGCGCTCGCCGAGAACATGCCGTCCGGATCGGCCACCCGCCCGGGTGACGTGCTGCGGATGTACAGCGGCAAGACCGTCGAGGTGCTGAACACTGACGCCGAGGGCCGGCTGGTGCTGGCCGACGCGCTCACCCGCGCCTCGGAGGAGAACCCGGACGCGATCGTCGACGTGGCGACCCTGACCGGCGCGATGGTCCTCGCGCTCGGCCACCGCACGTTCGGCGTGATGGCGAACGACGACGCGTTCCGCACCGCGATCCACGAGATCGCCGGGGAGGTCGGCGAGCAGTCCTGGCCGATGCCGCTCCCGGCGGACCTGCGCAAGGGCATGGACTCCCCCACCGCCGACATCGCCAACATGGGCGAGCGCATGGGCGGCGGCCTGGTGGCCGGCCTGTTCCTGAAGGAGTTCGTCGGCGAGGGCATCACCTGGGCGCACCTGGACATCGCCGGCCCGGCCTTCAACGAGTCCGGCCCGTACGGCTACACCCCGAAGGGCGGCACCGGCTCGGCGGTGCGCACCCTGGTGCGGCTGGCGGAGCGCGTCGCGGAGGGCGACCTGGGCTGAGAACGGAGCCGGTCCCGGGGAGGGCCGCCGGCCCGGGGAGGGCCGACGGTGGAGGGACACACGGCTCCGGCACCCGGCCGACGGCCCCGGACGGTCACCCGTCCGGGGCCGTCGGCGTCCCGCGGGGGCCCGGCGGGAACCGGCCCCGCGTCCCGCACCGGCGCGACAGGTGCAAAGATGGGTTCCCGGCAGGACAGGGCCCACCACAGGGCCGAAGAGACAGCGGCCGAAAACCAGCCGCCGCCGGCCATCGAGGACCGGCGACCGGCGCACATGCATGGAGGACGTGACGTGGCGAACGACGCCAGCACCGTTTTCGACCTAGTGATCCTCGGCGGTGGCAGTGGCGGTTACGCCGCGGCCCTGCGGGGTGCGCAGCTGGGCCTGGACGTCGCACTGATCGAGAAGAACAAGCTCGGCGGCACGTGCCTGCACAACGGCTGCATCCCCACCAAGGCCCTGCTCCACGCCGGCGAGATCGCCGACCAGGCCCGCGAGGCCGACCAGTTCGGCGTCCGGGCCTCCTTCGAGGGCATCGACGTCAAGGGCGTCCACAAGTACAAGGACGACGTGATCGCGGGCCTCTACAAGGGCCTGCAGGGCCTGGTCGCCTCCCGCAAGGTGACGTACGTCGAGGGTGAGGGCCGCCTCTCCTCCCCGACCTCCGTCGACGTGAACGGTCAGCGCATCGAAGGCCGCCACGTCCTGCTCGCCACGGGTTCCGTGCCGAAGTCGCTGCCCGGCCTGGAGATCGACGGCAACCGCATCCTGTCCTCGGACCACGCGCTGACCCTGGACCGCGTCCCGGAGTCCGCCGTCATCCTCGGCGGCGGCGTCATCGGCGTCGAGTTCGCCTCGGCGTGGAAGTCCTTCGGCACGGACGTCACGATCGTCGAGGGCATGAAGCACCTGGTCCCGGCGGAGGACGAGAACAGCTCGAAGCTCCTGGAGCGCGCCTTCCGCAAGCGCGGCATCAAGTTCAACCTCGGCACGTTCTTCCAGAGCGCCGAGTACACCGAGAACGGCGTCAGGGTCACCCTCGCGGACGGCAAGACCTTCGAGGCCGAGGTGCTGCTGGTCGCCATCGGCCGCGGACCGGTCTCGCAGGGCCTGGGCTACGAGGAGCAGGGCGTCGCCATGGACCGCGGCCACGTCCTGGTCGACGAGTACATGCGCACCAACGTGCCGACGATCTCGGCCGTGGGCGACCTCGTCCCCACCCTCCAGCTCGCGCACGTCGGCTTCGCCGAGGGCATCCTGGTCGCCGAGCGGCTGGCCGGTCTCAAGCCGGTCCCCATCGACTACGACGGCGTGCCCCGGGTGACGTACTGCCACCCCGAGGTCGCCTCCGTGGGCATCACCGAGGCCAAGGCCAAGGAGGTCTACGGCGCGGACAAGGTCGTCGTGCTGAAGTACAACCTCGCGGGCAACGGCAGGAGCAAGATCCTCAAGACCGCGGGCGAGATCAAGCTCGTCCAGGTCAAGGACGGCGCGGTGGTCGGCGTCCACATGGTCGGCGACCGCATGGGCGAGCAGGTCGGCGAGGCGCAGCTGATCTACAACTGGGAGGCCCTCCCGGCCGAGGTGGCCCAGCTCGTCCACGCCCACCCGACGCAGAACGAGGCGCTCGGCGAGGCCCACCTGGCCCTCGCGGGCAAGCCCCTCCACTCCCACGACTGACACACCAGCAACCGGGCGCGACCACTTACCGCACAAGTTCGTTAGGAGCAAGTGAAACCATGCCGGTTTCCGTAACCCTGCCGGCGCTCGGCGAGAGCGTCACCGAGGGCACCGTCACCCGCTGGCTGAAGGCGGAGGGCGAACGCGTCGAGGCCGACGAGCCGCTGCTCGAGGTGTCCACCGACAAGGTCGACACCGAGATCCCCGCCCCGGCCTCCGGCGTCCTGTCCTCCATCAGGGTCGCCGAGGACGAGACCGTCGAGGTCGGCGCCGAGCTGGCCGTCATCGACGACGGTACGGGCGCCCCCGCCGGGGCCCCGGCCGCCGCCGAGGCCCCGGCCCCCGCACAGGAGGCCCAGGCTCCCGCCCCCGCCCGGGAGACACCGGCCCAGCCGGCCCCCGCGCAGGAGGCCCCGCAGGCCGCCCCGTCGACCGAGGCCGCCGCCCCGGCCCCCGCCGAGGCCGCCGAGGCCGCCTCCGGCGGCGGTTCGGCCGAGGGCACCGACGTCGTCCTGCCCGCGCTGGGCGAGTCGGTGACCGAGGGCACCGTCACGCGCTGGCTGAAGCAGGTCGGCGAGTCCGTCGAGGCCGACGAGCCGCTGCTCGAGGTCTCCACCGACAAGGTCGACACCGAGATCCCCGCCCCGACCTCCGGCACCCTGCTGGAGATCACCGTCGGTGAGGACGAGACCGCCGAGGTCGGCGCCAAGCTGGGCGTCATCGGCGCCGCCGGTGCCGCCCCGGCCGCCCAGGCCCCGGCCGCCCCGGCCCCCGCCGAGGCCGCACCCCCGGCTCCGGCTCCGGAGCCGGAGCCGGAGCCGGAGCCAGCCGCCCAGGCTCCCGTCCAGGCCCCTCCGACGCAGCCCGCGCCGGCCCCCGCCGAGCCCGCCCCGACCGCCGAGGCCGCTTCGGCCCCGGCACCGGAGCCGGCCGCCGCCCAGCCCGCCCCGGCCCAGCCCTCTCCGGCTCCCGCCGCCGCCCGGGCGACGGACGAGGGCGTGTACGTGACCCCGCTGGTGCGCAAGCTCGCCGCCGAACACGGTGTCGACCTGGCGTCCGTCAAGGGCACCGGCGTCGGCGGCCGCGTCCGCAAGCAGGACGTCGTCGCCGCCGCCGAGGTCGCCAAGGCCCCGGCCGCGCCGGCCCCGGCGCCCGCCGCGGCTCCGGCCGCCAAGGCCCCGGAGGCGTCCCCGCTGCGCGGCCAGACGGTCAAGATGACCCGCATGCGCAAGGTCATCGGCGACAACATGATGAAGGCGCTGCACGGCCAGGCCCAGCTGTCCTCGGTCGTCGAGGTCGACATCACCCGGCTGATGCGGCTGCGCGCCCGGGCCAAGGACGCCTTCGCCGCCCGCGAGGGCGTCAAGCTCTCCCCGATGCCGTTCTTCGTCAAGGCGGCGGCCCAGGCGCTGAAGGCCCACCCGGTCATCAACGCCCGGATCAACGAGGACGAGGGCACCGTCACGTACTTCGACTCGGAGAACATCGGCATCGCCGTGGACTCCGAGAAGGGTCTGATGACGCCGGTCATCAAGGGCGCGGGCGACCTGAACATCGCCGGCGTCGCCAAGGCCACCGCCGACCTGGCGGCCAAGGTCCGGGGCGGCAAGATCACCCCGGACGAGCTGGCCGGTGCGACGTTCACCATCAGCAACACCGGCTCGCGCGGCGCGCTGTTCGACACGATCATCGTCCCGCCGAACCAGGTCGCCATCCTGGGCGTCGGCGCCACGGTGAAGCGTCCGGTCGTCCTGGACCACCCGGAGCTCGGCGAGACGATCGCCGTGCGCCACATGACGTACCTGACGCTGTCGTACGACCACCGCCTGGTCGACGGCGCGGACGCGGCCCGCTACCTGGGCGCCGTCAAGGCGATCCTGGAGGCCGGCGAGTTCGAGGTCGACCTCGGCCTGTAGGCGCGGCCGACGGGTCCGACGACGGCGCCCCCGCACCGGTGATCGCCCGGCGCGGGGGCGCCGTCGTCGTCCGCGGGGCGCCCGGGCGGAATAATGGCGGTGGCGGCGTCGGCCGCCGCGGCAGCGAAGGAGCCCCCTCCATGACCACCCCGTCCCCCCTCGTGCACTCGCTGCGGGAGCAGATCCGCGAGCACATCGTGGAGGGGATCGTCAGCGGCCGCTGGAAGCCCGGGGAGCGCATCGTGGAGCGGCGCATCGCGACGGAGCTGCAGGTCAGCCAGACACCCGTACGGGAGGCCCTGAGGGAGCTGGAGAGCCTGCGGCTGATCGAGTCGGCGCCGAACAAGGGCGTCCGGGTGCGGAACCTGACCGCGGCGGACCTGGAGGAGTCGTACCCGGTGCGGGCGGGCCTGGAGCAGATCGCCGCGGAGCTGGCCGCGGACCGCCTGGCGGAGGACTGCTCGGCGCTGGAGCCGCACGTCGCGGCGCTGTACGAGGCGGACGCCCGCGGTGACGGGACGGCCCAGGTGCGGCACACCGTGGCCTTCCACCGCGAGCTGGTCCGCGCCGCACGCAACGCCGTGCTCCTGCACACCTGGGAGGGCCTGGGCATCGAGGTCTTCACGGCCCTGTCGATCCGCTGGCTCGGCACGGTCCAGAAGGAGTACGCCCAGGAGCACCAGGACCTGGTGGCGGCTTTCCGCCGACGGGATCCGGAGATCGGTTCGCTCGTCAAGGCCCACGTCCTGGGCTGCGCCCCGCGCGCGTAGCGGTCGGGGCGTCCCGGGCCTCGGGCCGGGGCGCTCCGCCGGTGCCTCCGCCCCGTGGCGGAGGCACCCGCCCGCTCACCTCTCCCTAAGAAAACACGGCACCGGGTGCCCGAAAACATGGCACCCCATGCCGACTTTGCCCATCGGCATAAGATTTTGCCGCTCACCCTTTGATCGATCATCGATCGCAGGCTTACAGTCGTCGGCGGACCCCCTCCAGGGGTCCCTCCGCCCTGTCCTGCCAAGACCAAGGGCTCCCACCCCTTCGACTCCGGAAGGCGGCGATCATGACCGACCCCACCCGCACCCAGCCGAGCGGGCTCGACCAGCTCCCGGACCGCGACCCCGAGGAGACCGCCGAGTGGCGGGCGTCCCTGGACGCCGTGGCCGCCGCGGCGGGGCCGCACCGTGCCGCGTACCTGATGCGCCGCACCCTGGAGCGGGCGCGGGACGCCGGTCTGGCGCTGCCGGAACTGCTGGAGACCGACTACGTCAACACCATCCCGACCGCCGCCGAGGCCGACTACGGCTTCGACGGCGACGAGGAGCTGGAAGCCCGCATCACCGCCTGGAACCGGTGGAACGCCGCCGCCATGGTGACCCGCGGCTCCGAACACGGCGTCGGCGGCCACATCGCCACCTTCGCCTCCGCCGCCTGGCTCTACGAGACGGGCTTCAACCACTTCTTCCGCGGCAAGGAGCGGGACGGCTCGGGCGACCAGCTGTTCATCCAGGGCCACGCCTCCCCGGCATCTACGCCCGCGCCTTCCTCGACGGCCGCCTCACCGAGGCGCACCTCGACAACTTCCGCCGGGAGGCCGGCGGCGACGGCCTGCCCTCCTACCCGCACCCGCGCCGGCTCCCGTGGCTGTGGGAGTTCCCGACCGTCTCCATGGGCCTGGGCCCGCTCTCCGCGATCTACCAGGCGCGCTTCAACCGCTACCTGACCAACCGCGGCGTCAAGGACGTCTCCGCCTCGCACGTGTGGGCGTTCCTCGGCGACGGCGAGATGGACGAGCCGGAGTCGACCGCCGCGCTCGCACTGGCGGCCCGCGAGGGCCTGGACAACCTGACCTTCGTCGTCAACTGCAACCTGCAGCGCCTCGACGGCCCGGTCCGCGCCAACTTCAAGATCGTGCAGGAGCTGGAGGCCCAGTTCCGCGGCGCCGGCTGGAACGTGGTCAAGACCCTGTGGGGCACCGCCTGGGACGAGCTGTTCCGGCTCGACACCACCGGCGCCCTGGTCCGCCGCCTGCGCGAGGTGCCCGACGCGCAGGTCCAGACGTACCAGACGCGCGACGCGGCCTACATCCGCGAGGACTTCTTCGGCAGGGACCCGGCCCTCGCCGAGATGGCGAAGCTGCTGTCCGACGACAGGATCGTCGAGTGCTTCCACCACTCGCGCGGCGGCCACGAGTCCCGCAAGGTCTTCGCCGCGTACAAGGCCGCGCTGGGCCACCAGGGCGCGCCGACCGTGATCCTCGCCCAGACGGTCAAGGGCCACACCCTCGGCAAGGGCTTCGCCTCCAAGAACGCCAACCACCAGATGAAGAAGCTGACGGTGGACGAGTTCAAGGACATGCGGGACCGCCTCGGCCTGCCCATCCCGGACAGCGCGTTCGCCGACGGCCGGGTGCCGTACGGCCACCCGGGCGCCGACTCCCCGGAGGTGCGCTACCTCCACGAGCGCCGCGCCGCGCTCGGCGGCCCCGCCCCGGCCCGCCGCGTCCACCCGGTCGCGCCGCTGCCCGCCCCGGCGGAGAAGGCGTTCGCCGCGTTCGACAAGGGCTCCGGCTCGCAGTCCGTCGCGACCACCATGGCCTTCGTGCGCCTGGTGAAGGACCTGGTGCGCGACAAGGAGACCGGCAGGCGCTGGGTGCCGATCGTCCCCGACGAGGCGCGCACCTTCGGCATGGAGTCGCTGTTCCCGTCGCTCGGCATCTACTCGCCGAAGGGCCAGACGTACGAGCCAGTCGACCGCGACCAGCTGATGTACTACAGGGAGGCCGTCGACGGCCAGATCCTGAACGAGGGCATCACCGAGGCCGGCTCGATGGCCGACTTCATCGCCGCGTCCACCGCGTACGCGACGCACGGCGAGCCGATGATCCCGTTCTACATCTTCTACTCGATGTTCGGCTGGCAGCGGACCGCCGACCAGATGTGGCAGCTCGGCGACCAGCTCGGCCGCGGCTTCCTCATCGGCGCCACCGCCGGCCGCACCACCCTGACGGGTGAGGGCCTCCAGCACGCGGACGGCCACTCCCCCGCCATCGCGGCGACCAACCCGGCGGCGCTGACGTACGACCCGGCGTTCGCGTACGAGGTCGCGGTGATCGTCAAGGAGGGCCTGCGCCGGATGTACGGCGAGGCCGCCCCGGGCGAGGACCGGGACGTCTTCTACTACCTGACCGTCTACAACGAGCCGATGCCGCAGCCGGCCAAGCCGGCCGTCGCGAACGTCGACGAGGGCATCGTCAAGGGCCTGTACCGGTTCAAGGAGGGCTCGGGCGCCCAGGGCGCGCCGCGCATCCAGCTCCTCGCCTCGGGCACGGCGATCCACTGGGCGCTGGACGCGCAGCGGACGCTGGCCGAGGAGTGGGGCGTGACCGCCGACGTGTGGTCCGCGACCTCCTGGACCGAGCTGCGGCGCGACGCGCTGGAGGCCGACGCGGCGCTGCTGCGCGGCGAGGAGCGGGTGCCGTACCTGCGCCGGGCGCTGGCCGACGCGCCGGGCCCGGTGCTGGCCGTCAGCGACTACATGCGCCAGGTCCCGGACCAGATCGCGCAGTGGGTCGAGCAGGACTACACCTCGCTGGGCGCGGACGGCTTCGGCCTGTCGGACACCCGCGCGGCGGCGCGCCGCCACTTCGGCGTGGACGCCCCGTCGATCGTCGTCGCCGCGCTGGCCCAGCTCGCCCGCCGCGGCGAGGTCCCGGTCTCCGCGGTGAAGGAGGCCCGGGAGCGGTACGGCCTGTAGGCCCTCCTCCGGTACCCGTGCCCCCGGCCGCCGCGGCGGCCGGGGGCACGGCCGCGCCGGGCCCACTCCACCCGGCATGATGGCGGGGTGCGTGCCGCTCGACTGATCAGGATGGTGCTGCTGCTCCAGTCCCGGCCGTCCATGACCGCCGCCGAACTGGCCCGGGAGCTGGAGGTGTCCGAGCGGACGGTGGCCCGCGACGCCCTGGCCCTCTCCGAGGCGGGCGTGCCGGTCTACGCGGACCGGGGGCGCGGCGGCGGGTACCGGCTCGTGGACGGCTACCGGACCCGGCTGACCGGCCTGGCGCGCGGCGAGGCGGAGGCGCTGTTCCTGTCGGGCGTGCCGGGCGCGCTGCGGGAGATGGGGCTGGGCGACGCGGCGTCGGCGGCCCGGCTGAAGGTGTCGGCGGCGCTGCTGCCCTCGCTGCGGGACGCCCCGGAGTCGGCGGCGCGGCGGTTCCACCTGGACGCGCCGGGCTGGTACCGGGAGCCGGAGACGCCCGAACTGCTGCCTGCGGTCGCGGAGGCCGTGTGGGGCGACCGGCTCCTCGACGTCCGGTACCGGCGCGGCGACGGCGAGGTGGAGCGGGAGCTCGCGCCGTACGGGCTGGTGCTGAAGGCGGGGGTCTGGTACCTGTGCGCCCGGGCGGGGGACTCGGTGCGCGTGTACCGCGTGGACCGGTTCGCCCGGGCCGTGCCGCGCGAGGAGGGGTTCGACCGGGACGCGTCCTTCGACCTGTCGGCGTTCTGGGAGGAGCGGGCCGCCCGGTTCGCGCGGTCCCTGCTGCGCGCCTCGGCCGTGGTGCGGCTGACGGAGGCCGGGGCGCGCGGCCTGCCGCACGTCACGGACCGGGCGGCGGCACGGGAGGCGCTGGAGGCGGCCGGACCCCCGGACCCCGCCGGCCGGGTGACGGTCACCCTGCCGGTGGAGTCCGAGGAGGTGGCGTTCGGGCAGCTGCTGGCGCTGGGCCCGGAGGCGGAGGTGCTGGAGCCGGCCTCGCTGCGGGAGCGGTTCGCGGAGGCGGCGGCGCGGATGGCGGAGCTGTACGGGCGGGACCGGCGCTGACCGGCACCCGGCCGGCGGCGGCCGCCGGTCAGCGGTAGTCGTCGGCGGAGGCGTCCCCGCCGCCGTCGACGACGTCCCGGAAGTACGCCCAGGCGTCGGGCCGGGACCCGTCGGCGTCGGTGAAGCCGTACTCCTCGGCGAGTTGGCCGCTGTGGAGGGACCGGCCGTTCCAGCGGTGCCGGTCCGGGTCGGCGGCGAGCGCGGCGACGGCCCGGCCGACGTACACGGGTGACTCGGCGATGGCGAAGTGCGGCTCCCGCGCGCACGCGTCGCGCCAGTTCTCCTCCCGTACGCCGAAGTGGTCGAGCATCTCCTCCGAGCGGAGGAACCCGGGGGTGAGGGCCACGGCGGTGCCGCCGACGTCCTCCAGGTCGTGGGCGAGGCCGAAGGCCATCCGGAGGGGGGCGGTCTTGGCGAGGTCGAAGTAGAACTGCTCGCGGAAGCGCTCGTTGTACTCGGCGGTGCCGTCCGTCATCTCCACGACCAGCCCGCCCGGGCGGCGCACCAGCAGCGGCAGGGCGATGCTGCTGGTGATGGCGTGGGTGCGGACGCCGAGGTCGAGCATGCGCAGCCCCGCGTCGAGGTCGATCTCCCACATCCTGGCGTTCCAGGTGGGGACGAGCAGGTGGTCCCCGCCCCAGCAGCTGTTGACCAGCACGTCGAGGCGGCCCTGCTCGGCGTCGATCCGGGCGACCAGTTCGCGCACCCGGTCCGGCACGAGGTGGTCGGTGGGGACGGCGACGCCCCGGCCGCCGGCGGCGGTGACCAGCTCGGCGGTCTCCTCGATGGTCTCGGTGGGCCGGCCGACCTCGCTGACGCTGTCGCGGGTGGTGCGCCCGGTGGCGTAGACGGTGGCGCCCGCGGCGCCGAGCTGGACGGCGATGGCGCGGCCCGCGCCCCGGGTGGCGCCCGCGACGAGGGCGACCCTGCCGGCGAGCGGCCCGTCCTGCCGGGTGGTGGTGCTGTTCGTCGTCATGGGAGGACCGTGCCACCGAAACACGACACCCTCTGTCTGGTTTCCCCCGCCGGTCGCGGCGGGCCCTCCGGGTGCGCCGGCCCCCGTCACACCGGATGCTGGTCCCGTGATGGACGAGACGGAGTTCTGGGAGCTGGTCGACTCGACCCGCGAGGCCGCCGAGGGCGACCCCGACGACCACGCCGAGCTGCTCCTGGAGCGCCTGGTGCGGCTCGATCCGGACACCGTCCTCGACTTCGCCCGCCACTTCGAGGCCCGCTACAACCGCGCGGACACCTGGGACCTGCGGGCCGCCGCGGCGATCCTGCTGGGCGGCGCCCGGGAGGAGGCGTTCGACTCCTTCCGGTGCTGGCTGATCGGCCGGGGCCGGGAGGTGTTCGAGGGGGCGGTCCACGACCCGGAGGCGCTCGCCGAGCTGCTGGAGGACTTCGACCCGGCGGTCGACGGGGACGGCGAGGAGCTGGGCTTCGCGGCGGACGAGGCGCACGAGGCGCTCACCGGCGCGGAGATGCCGGACCTGGGCCTCGCCCCGCCGCCGCCCGAGCCGGAGGGCGTCCCGCTCGACGTGGACGACGACACGGCCCTCGCGGACCGGTTGCCCCGCCTGTGGGACCGCTTCGGGGGCTAGTCCCGGTGCCGCCCGGACGGGGGCCGGGTGCTTCGGCCGGCCGTCAGCGGCCGGCCCATGAGCACGTCGTCGACGTACTCCCCGTCGAGCAGGAACTCCCCCGGCAGGACGCCCTCGACGACGAAGCCCTCCGACGCGTACAGGGCGCGGGCGGGGGCGTTGCGGCCGAGGACGCGCAGCGTGATCCGGACGGCGCCCCGGCGCCGGGCCTCGTCGCAGGCGGCGCGCAGCAGGGCTCGGCCGACGCCCCGGCCGCGCGCGTGCCCGGCGACGACGAGGCCCTGGACCTGCCGCACGTGGCGGTTGCAGGCGAGCCGGGTGGGGAGGCCGAGACGGACGTACCCCACCGGTCCGTCGCCGAAGTCCGCGACGAGGTGGTCCTCGGGGCGGACTCCGGCGTCGAAGAACGGGGCGAAGGGCGGCTGCGGGCACGGCGTCACGGCGTGGAGCGCCGACCAGGTCGCGTGGTCGAGCAGGCTGAGGGCCTCGGCGTCGCCGGGCCGCGCGCGGCGTATCGGGAGCGGGGTCATGGCCGTCACCATGCCACGGGGGCAGGATGTGGTCATGGCTCTCCCACCGGCGTCCCCGTCCCCGTCGTCCCCGTCGTCCCCTCCGTCCCCCCGTCGGCGGGTCGCCGTCACCGGTGCGGGCGGGTTGATCGGCTCCGCCCTGGTGCGCTCGCTGCGCGCGGACGGGCACCGGGTCCTGCGGCTGGTGCGGCGCCCCGCGCGCGGCGCAGACGAGGTGGAGTGGGACCCGAGGCGGCGGTACGTGGACGTGGCCGGGCTGGTCGGCTGCGACGCGGTGGTGCACCTGGCGGGCGCGGGGGTCGGCGACCGGCGCTGGTCGGAGGCGTACAAGCGGGAGATCCGCGACAGCCGCGTGCTGGGCACGGCCGCCGTCGCGGAGGCGCTGGCGTCGCTGGACGCGCCGCCGCGGGTGCTCGTGTGCGGGACGGCCCTCGGGTACTACGGCGACACCGGCACGCGCGCGGTGGACGAGTCGGCCCCGGCGGGCGACGGGTTCCTGCCGTCGGTGTGCGTGGAGTGGGAGGAGGCCGCCGCGGCGGCCGAGGAGGCCGGCGTCCGCGTCGCGTACGCCCGCACGGGCCTGGTGGTGGCCGCCCGGGGCGGGGCGTGGGGGCGGTTGTTCCCGCTGTTCCGCGCGGGGCTGGGCGGACGGCTCGGGGACGGGCGGCAGTACTGGAGCTTCATCGCGCTGCACGACGAGGTGGCGGCGCTGCGGCACCTCCTCGACACCCCGGACCTGTCCGGGCCGGTGAACCTGACGGCCCCGGAACCGGTCACCAACCGGGAGGTGACGGCCGCGATGGGCCGCGTCCTGCACCGCCCGGCGGTCCTCCGCGTCCCGGCGCCGGCCCTCCGCCTGGCGCTGGGCGAGTTCGCCCGCGACGTCCTGGGCAGCCAGCGGGTGCTGCCGCGCCGCCTGCTGGAGTCGGGGTTCCGTTTCGCGTTCCCGACGGTGGAGTCGGCGATCCGCGCGGCGCTCCCCTCCTCCTGAGGCCCGCTCCGCCCCGGGGCGCCGACGCGGGCACCGGGGCGGTACCGACGTGCCCGGCGCTCCACGTCCGCCCGTTCCTCCTCCCCGGCGTCCGCTCGCCCCTCCGGCTCCGCGGGCGGCCCGGCGGGGCGGCCTCCCGGCACCCCCCTGGCCCCGCCGGGCGGCCAGGCGGCGCTGCTCCCCCGGCGCCGCCCGCACCGCCGCGGCGGCGGAACGGGCCTGAAAGGCACGCCCGTGCGACCTCCGTGCTCCGATGACCCCCCGTGCGCGCGACTCCCCCTTACCGGTCGGTAGGCATACGCTCTGGTACCGCTCGGAACACCCGGATCCGTACGCGGGTATTCCGGCGGCCCGTCCAGGGCATGAGCCACCCACGCACCGAACCGTCACCCGGGAGGGTTACGTGCTCAGTACCGCAGATCACGCGGACGTCGTCGTCGTCGGAGCCGGACTCGCGGGGCTGGCCGCGGCCCACCACCTAGCCGGCGCCGGACTGGCCGTACGGGTCCTGGAGGCCGCTCCGGAGGTCGGCGGGCGGATGGCCACCGACCACGTCGACGGGTTCCGCCTCGACCGCGCCGGGCAGCTGCTCAACACGGCGTGCCCGGAGCTGCACCGCTTCGCCGGCGTGGACGCCGGGACCCTGCGGCGGTTCCAGCCGGGGGTGTTGGTGCACAGCGCGGGTCGGCTGTACCGCACCGGTGAGGTCCGGGGCGGCCCGCGGTCCGCGCTGACCAGGGCGAAGGCGCTAGCGGGCGGCCCGCGCCCGCTGGACCAGGCCCGCCTCGGCGCGTCGCTGGCCCGGCTCGCCGACACGCCCACGGAGCGGCTGCTGGCGCGCCGGGAGCGCCCCGCCGCGGAGGCCCTGGCGAGCCGCGGCCCGTCGTCGCGGACGGCCGAGACGTTCCTGCGGCCGCTGCTGGGCGCCCTGCTCAGCGACCCCGACCTGACCACCTCCAGCCGGTGCGCCGACCTGGCGCTGCGCGGGTTCGCACGGGGACGGCTGTGCGTCCCGGCCGGTGGGGCGTCGCGGCTCCCGGAGCGGATGGCGGCGGCGCTGCCGGCCGGGACGGTCCGTACCGGGGTGCGGGTCGAGGAGGCGTCGATCAGCCGCGTGGTCACGGCGGGGCACGGGGAGTTCACGTGCCGGTCGCTGGTCGTGGCGACGGGGGCCCGGACCGCCGCGGAGCTGCTGCCGGGGCTGCGGGTGCCCGGCTTCCACCCGGTGACCGTCCTCCACCACGCCGCACCCGCCGCGCCGCTGGCGGCCCCGGCGCTGGTGCTGGACGCGGACCGGGCGGGCCCGGTGTCGCACACGGCGGTGATGAGCGAGGTGGACCCGTCGCGGGCGCCGCACGGCCGGGCGCTGATCACCTCCACGGTGCTCGGCGCTCCCCCGGACGACGTGGACGCCCGGGTGCGGCGGCACCTGGCGGCGCTGTACGGCACGGGGACGGCGGACTGGGAGCTCCTCGCGGTGCGGCACGACCCGGAGGCCGTACCGGCGATGCCCGCCCCGCACGACCTGCGGCGCCCGGTGCGGCTGCTGGCGGGCCTGTATGTGTGCGGCGACCACCGGGACGTGAGCTCCCCGCAGGGTGCGCTCCACTCGGGCCGCCGCGCGGCCCAGGCGGTCCTGCGGGACCTCGGCCTCCCGTCGGTGGAACCGTCCGCGCACACCGAGGCGGCGTAGGCGGGACCACCCCGCACGGGACCGGCTCCGGGACCCCGGGCGCCGCGGGGGACGGCGGGCGCCCGGGGCCGGGCCGCGCCCCCGGGGCCGGGCCGTTCAGTCCCGCAGCGCCGCCCGCTCCCGGTACGCGCGGACCGGCGGGGCGTCGCGGTGGGGGTCCAGCCGGCGCTCGAAGTCGCGGACATACTCCACCGCGCGGGCCGACCGCATCTCGGCGGCCTGCCGCGCCGCCTCCGCGCCCAGGGCGCACGCCTGCTCCAGCTCGCCCAGGGCGAGGCGGGCGGTGGCCAGGACGACGCGGCAGAGCGTGCGGCTGCGCGCGTACCCGGACGCGTACGCCTGGAGGGCGCGCTCCGCGTACTGCGCGGCGGCCCGGTACTGCTGGAGGTCCCGGTGGCAGTGTGCGAACTCGTCCGCCAGCTGCGCCTCGTCGAAGGCCCGTGCCCAGGGCGGCACCTCCTCGCCGGGGCGGGCGCCCTCCAGCGCCCGTTCGGCGCGCACCAGCGACGTCGTGCAGGCCCGCACCTCCCCCAGCACCGCCTGCCCCCGCGCCTCCACCGCGTGCAGCAGGGCCTGGACGACGGGGGGCGCCGACGAGCCGACGCCCTGCTGGGCGACGCGCGCCAGCTGCACGGCCTCCCGCCCGTGGCCCAGGTACACGGCCTGGCGGCTCATGGTGACCAGGACGTACGAGCCGTACACCCGGTCCCCCGCCGCCTGGGACAGCCGCAGGGCCTGCACGAAGTACCGCTGCGCCAGCCCGTGCGCGGCGATGTCGTACGACGTCCAGCCGGCCAGCCGGGTCAGGTCGGCGACCGCGCCGAACAACCGCCGCCCGGTGGACTCGCCGTAGCCGCCGCGCAGCATGGGCTCCGCCTCGTGCTCCAGGTACCGCACCAGGGCCTGCCGGGCGTGGCCGCCGCCGTACGCGTGGTCCAGCGTGCGGAACAGCTCGCCGACCGAGCGGAGCGCCGCGACGTCCCCGGCGGTCACGCGCTGCCCCGCCCCGACCTCGGTGCCGCGCGGGCGGGGCGGGGGAGGGCGGCCTCGGCCGGCCCGTGCGCCCCGGTCGGGCGCGCGGGGCCCCCGCGCAGCGGGTCGGTCGCGCGGGCGGTGCCGGGGCCGACCCGGCCGGTGCGGGCGCCCGGCGGTGCCGCGCCGGGGGCGCCGGGGCCGGACGGGCGCCCCTGCGCCGGGACGCGCCCGCCCGCCGGGGCCGTGCCGGCCGTGCCCGGTGCGCCCTGCGGGGGCTCCCCGCGGCCGACGTGCTCGTCGGCGCGGCCGATCAGCCAGTCGCGGCTGGGGACGACCAGCCCCGCCGGGGTGAAGGCGATCTTCCGCAGTTCGGTGTGGCTGCCGGAGTCCTTGCGCCACAGCCCGCTGACGATGTCGACGGCCTCCTCGGGCGTAGCGGCGAACTCCAGGCCCGCGTACACGGGCGCACAGGAGTCGAGGCCCAGGTCCTGGGCGGACAGCCGCCGGCCGAGGCGCCGGGTGAACACCTCGGCGATCAGCGCGGGGGTGGTGCCGCGCGGCTGCTGGCCGCGCAGCCAGCGGGTCACGGAGGTCTTGTCGTAGCGGAGGTCGAGCCCGTGTTCGAGGCCGAGTTGATCCACCCGTCTGGCGAGGCCCGCGTTGGAGAACCCGGCCTCCGCGATCAGTGCGGCGAGTTGGCGGTTGGGGGTGCGCTGCGGAGGTCGGTCCGTCATCGGCTGTGCGGTCTCCTGCCTTCCGGGCCGGGGTCGGCCCCCTTGGGACGGCGCGAACTTAACCGCCGCGGCCCCCGCGGCCGTCACCTTCGCCCCGGATTCATCCGATCGTGTGAGGATCGAATTCGGCCCTGACGTCGGCGGACCCCTCCGGCGCCGTACCGCCCCGAGCCCGCCCGGTCCGCCCGGCGGCGGCCGCCGTACAGTGGCAGGGGCGCGGGACGCGCATTTCTAGGGAGGCGGTGCCGTGAGCGAGCTGCGATTCGTCCGTCTGGGGTTCGGCGAGGACGCCGTGGACTACCTGGACGCGTGGGAGAGGCAGCGTGAGGTCCACGCCGCCCGCTTCGCGGACGAGGTGCCGGACACCTGCCTGATGCTGGAGCACCCCCCCGTCTACACGGCGGGGCGGCGCACCGAGGACGGCGAGCGCCCGCTGGACGGCACCCCCGTCATCGACGTGGACCGCGGCGGGAAGATCACCTGGCACGGCCCCGGCCAGCTGGTGGGCTACCCGATCCTGAAGCTGCCCCGCCCGGTGGACGTCGTCGCGCACGTGCGGCGCCTGGAGGAGGCGCTGATCCGCACGGCGGCGGAGTTCGGCCTGGAGACGACCCGCGTCGAGGGCCGCAGCGGCGTGTGGGTGCTCGGCGACCCGGTCGAGGAGCGGCCCGCGTTCGGCGGGCTGTCGCTGGACCTCGACCCCCGGCTGGGCGACGAGGAGTTCGACCCGCGCCTCAGCGGCCCCGACTACGCCCCGTCCAACGCGGGGCAGCGCCGCGAGGACCGCAAGCTGGCGGCGATCGGCATCCGCGTCGCCAAGGGCGTCACGATGCACGGCTTCGCACTCAACGTGAACCCTGACAACACCTGGTTCGACCGGATCGTCCCGTGCGGCATCCGCGACGCGGGCGTGACCTCGCTGGCGAACGAGCTGGGCCGCGAGGTCACGATCGCCGAGGTCCTGCCGGTGGCGGAGCGCCACCTGCGGGACGTGCTGGGCGGCGCCGAGCCCGGGCCGCGCGTGATCGACCGGACACCGGACCCCGCGGGGGCGGCGGCCGTCTGACCGCCCCGGACCCGGGGACGCGTCCCCCGGCCGGCGTTCGGCCGGATGCGAGGCCGCACTTTTGCCGGGCGTACCCTGGTGTTCGCCGAAGAATCGAAGCCCTAGGAGCCAGCCGTGTCCGCAGTCACCCCCGACGGACGCAAGATGCTGCGCCTGGAGGTCCGGAACAGCCAGACCCCCATCGAGCGCAAGCCCGAGTGGATCAAGACCCGGGCGAAGATGGGTCCCGAGTACAACCAGCTGCAGAAGCTCGTCAAGAGCGAGGGGCTGCACACGGTCTGCCAGGAAGCGGGCTGCCCGAACATCTTCGAGTGCTGGGAGGACCGCGAGGCGACCTTCCTCATCGGCGGCGACCAGTGCACACGGCGCTGCGACTTCTGCCAGATCGACACCGGCAAGCCGCAGGCCCTCGACCGCGACGAGCCGCGCCGCGTGGGCGAGTCCGTCGTGGCGATGGACCTGAACTACGCCACGATCACCGGCGTCGCGCGCGACGACCTGGAGGACGGCGGCGCCTGGCTGTACGCGGAGACGGTGCGGCAGATCCACGCCATGACCGCGGCCCGGGAGGGCGGCCGCACCAAGGTCGAGCTGCTGATCCCCGACTTCAACGCGGTCCCGGAGCAGCTGGCCGAGGTCTTCTCCTCCCGCCCCGAGGTGCTGGCGCACAACGTCGAGACGGTGCCCCGCATCTTCAAGCGGATCCGCCCCGGCTTCCGCTACGAGCGGTCGCTGGAGGTCGTCACCCGTGCCCGCGAGGCCGGCCTGGTGACCAAGTCGAACCTGATCCTGGGCATGGGCGAGACCCGCGAGGAGGTCGGCGAGGCGCTGCGGGACCTGCACGAGGCCGGCTGCGAGCTGATCACCATCACCCAGTACCTGCGCCCCTCCGTACGCCACCACCCGGTGGAGCGCTGGGTGAAGCCGCAGGAGTTCGTGGAGCTGAAGGAGGAGGCCGAGGAGATCGGCTTCTCCGGTGTCATGTCGGGCCCGCTGGTCCGCTCCTCGTACCGCGCGGGCCGGCTGTTCCAGCAGGCGGTGGAGGCCCGCGGCGCCTCGGTGGGGACCGCTCCGGCGGTGTGACGTCCGGCACGGCCCGGTGCCCGGCCCGCGCGCTCCCGCGCAGGTGGGAGGCGTACGGCCGGCGCCGGGCCGCCGCCGTCGTTTGACCGGCCGGACGTGCGCTGGTAACACCAGTGGGTGACGATGGCCGTACGCGCCGTACGGGACGCCCGCGCCGCCCCCGCGGACGCGGCCCGGCCGGTGCGCCGGCCCCGCCCGTCCAGATCCGCTCACCCGCTCCAGGGGGACACCGACATGCACGCCCCGAGTCAGCAGGTACGCGCCCACGCCGCCGTCCCGTCCGTCACCGGCGCCCTGCGCGCCGTCGAGGCGCTGCTGCTGCGCGGCGGCCAGCGGACGGCCCGCCGCAACGCCTGGACGTCCGTGCTGGAGGACCGCCGCAGGGCCCGCGCCCGGGTCGAGGCGCAGCACGTACTGGAGGCCGCGGCGAGCCGGGCACCGTCGGAGACGTAAACTTCTGAGCATGGCGAGGAAGTCGAATTCAGACAGCGGTGACGCCGCTGCGAACCCCGGGCGACTGAAGCAGATCGCTCTGACGTACAAGATGACCCGGCGGAGCGATCCGAAGGTCGGGCTTGTCATCGCCGCCGTGGGGATCGTCGTGTTCGGCGCCCTCCTCGCGATCGGCTTCCTGATCGGGCACCCGGTCTACCTGGGCGTCCTGGGCTTCGTGCTGGCCTTCCTCGCGATGGCGATCGTCTTCGGGCGGCGGGCCGAGCGGGCGGCCTTCGGGCAGATGGAAGGCCAGCCGGGCGCGGCCGCGGCCGTCCTGCAGAACGTGGGCCGCGGCTGGACGACCACGCCGGCGGTGGCGATGAACCGCAACCAGGACGTGATCCACCGCGCGGTCGGCCGTCCCGGCATCGTCCTGGTCGCCGAGGGCAACCCCAACCGGCTCAAGGGCCTGCTCGCGGCCGAGAAGAAGCGGATGGCCCGCATCCTGGTGGACGTGCCGGTGCACGACATCATCGTCGGCGACGGCGAGGGGCAGGTGCCGCTGAAGAAGGTCCGCACGACGATGCTGAAGCTGCCGCGCGTGCTGACCGCGGCCCAGGTGACGACGGCGAACGACCGGCTGCGGGCGCTGGGCGACCTGATGAGCAACATGCCCCTGCCGAAGGGCCCGATTCCCGGGCGTGGGGTTCGCGGCCGGTCGCCGCGCGGATGATCCCCGGCTTCGCCTCTCCCGTCATGCGCGTCGGCGGGAGAGGGTGAAGGGGAGGCGCAGGCGTCCCTTCGCAGCTCCTCGGAACCTCCCTCACGCGCTCCCACCGGCCGGGAGCGCTCCAGCGCTTCCGGTGCCCGATCAGCCCGGTGGAACCGTGCTCCGCATCCAGCTCGGGCCACGCCGGGGCGGGGGCTCCTCGCGGAAGGCCTCAAGAACGGTCCGGGGCGCGAGCCCTCCCCGCTGTCGGGAACAACGCCTCCGCCGGGGAATCGCTCTGCCGTCGCCACAAGATCCCATCAGTGGTCACGGAGCGTCGGTACGAGCCGATCGTTGCCTCGGGAAAGGCTCACCGGATCTGGCCGGCGACGGTCACGCGGTGGCGTTCTGGATCTCGCGTCGTCCAGTGCGTTCCCTGTTCCCGGCGCGCAGGGCGCGGTAGCCGGCGCGGCTGCGCTCGGCCATGACGCCCCGCTGGTGCGCCGGCTCGAAGCGGGGGAGCACGGCCGCCGGGAGTTGCTCGGCGTGGTCCCGGTAGTCGTGCGGCTCCGGGGTCTGGACGCTGAAGCCGTCGGCCGGCGGCGCGAGCGCCCCGGATGTCCGCCTCGAGGCCCGGGCGGCCCCTGTCTCCGGCCACGGGACCTCCATGGCGAGGGCTATCGCGGGCAGCGGTGGCTCCGTCTGGGTGTTTGCGCAGGCCGGACCGCTGCCCTCAGCGCGAACGGGCACCCCACGTGCGCAAACGCTGCCGGAGGGCACGCGGATGCCGCGCGGCGGGAGGCTCCGCCGACCGCTGACCCGGGCCGTACGGGCGAGGGGGGCGGGGGGAGGGCGGCCGCGTCGAGCGGCCGCCCTCCCCCCGCCCCCCTCACACCGTCCGCACCTGTACGGCGCGGGCGAGCCGGTCGTGGAGGCCCCGGCCGTCGCGGTCCCAGACGAGGGCGGGGACGGCGAGGCAGAGCAGGGCGGTGCGGAGGACGGCGCGGCCGAAGCCGAGCCGCCGGCCGTCCTCGGCGATGACGCGCAGGCCGAGGAGCCGCTTGCCGGGGGTGCAGCCGATGGTGCCGACGGTGAGGACGCCGAGGAGGAACAGCACGCCGAGTGCCCAGTTGCCCGCCGCGTTCCAGTCGCCCCGGGTGATCAGCCCGTACGCGATGAGCATGCAGAGGGACCAGTCGACGAAGATCGCGCCGAAGCGCCGCCCGAGCGGGGCGGCGGAACCGGGGCCGGTCTCCGGCAGACCCAGCCGTTCGCCCCGGTAGCCGAAGTCGGCGCCCATCTCCTCGGCCGCCGCGCGCGGCCCGGAGAGCCACGATCCGATCACTCGCCTGTCGTCCACCCCTCCACGGTACTGCGCCCGCTTCCGGTCGCCGCGGGCCGGGGCCGCGCGAGGACGTGTGGCCCCGTCCTCCGGCGGGCACCGGAGGACGTGTGGCCCCGGTCTCCGGCGGGCACCGGAGAGCCACTGGTTAACCTGGTCGAAACAGACGGGTCACGCCCGGGAAATCCCCCGTGCCTATGGTCGGGTCGAGCGTGGGCCGTCGCACCGGGCGCACGTACGAGCTGCAACCCCGCCCTCCCCCGGGTGGGAGGAGGAGGAGTTGGATGTTCCAGAACGCCGACGAGGCCAGGAAGTACATCAAGGACAACGACGTCAAGATGGTCGACGTCCGGTTCTGCGACCTCCCGGGTGTGATGCAGCACTTCACCATCCCGGCGACGGCGTTCGACCCGTCCGAGGAGCTGGCCTTCGACGGCTCGTCGATCCGCGGTTTCCAGGCCATCCACGAGTCAGACATGGCCCTGCGGGCGGACCTGTCGACGGCGCGGCTGGACCCGTTCCGCCGGGACAAGACGCTGAACATCAACTTCTTCATCCACGACCCGATCACGGGTGAGCAGTACAGCCGCGACCCGCGCAACATCGCGAGGAAGGCGGAGGCGTACCTCGCTTCCACCGGCATCGCCGACACGGCGTTCTTCGGCCCCGAGGCGGAGTTCTACGTCTTCGACTCCGTCCGCTTCAACACCTCCGCGAACGAGGGTTTCTACCACATCGACTCCGAGGCGGGCGCCTGGAACACCGGTGCGGTCGAGGACAACCGCGGCTACAAGGTCCGCTACAAGGGCGGCTACTTCCCCGCCCCGCCGGTCGACCACTTCGCCGACCTGCGCGCGGAGATCTCCCTGGAGCTGGAGAAGGCCGGTCTGCAGGTCGAGCGCCAGCACCACGAGGTGGGCACCGCCGGCCAGGCGGAGATCAACTACAGGTTCAACACGCTGCTGGCCGCCGCCGACGACCTGATGCTCTTCAAGTACATCGTGAAGAACGTCGCGTGGCGCAACGGCAAGACCGCGACCTTCATGCCGAAGCCGATCTTCGGTGACAACGGCTCGGGCATGCACGTCCACATGTCCCTGTGGCAGGGCGGCGACCCGCTCTTCTACGACGAGCAGGGCTACGCCGGCCTGTCGGACATGGCGCGCCACTACATCGGCGGCGTCCTCAAGCACGCCCCGTCGCTGCTGGCCTTCACCAACCCGACGGTCAACTCGTACCACCGCCTGGTACCGGGCTTCGAGGCCCCGGTGAACATGGTGTACTCGCAGCGCAACCGCTCGGCCGCGATGCGCATCCCGATCACGGGCTCGAACCCGAAGGCCAAGCGCGTCGAGTTCCGCGCCCCGGACCCGTCCTCCAACCCGTACCTGGCCTTCGCGGCCCTCCTCCTCGCGGGCCTGGACGGCGTCAAGAACAAGATCGAGCCGGCGGAGCCGATCGACAAGGACCTGTACGAGCTGGCCCCCGAGGAGCACGCGGACGTCGCCCAGGTCCCGACCTCCCTCCCCGCGGTCCTCGACGCCCTGGAGGAGGACAACGAGTACCTCCAGGCCGGCGGCGTCTTCACGCCCGACCTGATCGAGACGTGGATCGACTACAAGCGCACCAACGAGATCGCCCCGATCCAGCTCCGCCCGCACCCTCACGAGTTCGAGCTGTACTTCGACCTCTGAGCCGCGGGCCCGGCCCGTGCGCCGGAGGATCCGTGAGGGCCGTCACCCCGGGGGTGGCGGCCCTCGCCGTCGCGGGGCGGTCCCCCGGCGGTCCGCCGGAGGGCGGGACCCGGCGTGGGCGCGTCCGCGGCGGTTCCGTCCGGTCGGGCCCCGCTCCCCGTGCGGCGGAGGGCCGGCCGCGGGCGGGCGACGCCCCCCGGCGCCCGGTCCGCGGGCGGGGGCGCGGTACCATACGGCGGCGCCGCGCGGCGCGCCTCCCCGGGGCGTACGGGGCGGGGCGGAGCGACCCGGTGGAGGGCCCGGCGGGGCGGTGCCGTCGCCCGCCGGGCCGCCGGTCGGTCAGTGGGCGGAGCGGATCAGCGAGCGGACCATCCGGCACGTGGTGTCGGACGGCGGGCGGATGTCGAGGTCCCGGGCCGTGGCGCGGATCGTCTCGTCGTCGGCCCCGGACGCGGTGTACACGCCGGAGTCGAGCAGGGCTATCGCGAGGCGCATGGCCTTCAGGTGGCGGTTGTGGGACACGTACCACTCGCGCGGCCGGCCGGCCGGGAGCGGCTTCTTCCGCAGGGGCTTCCAGGCTTCGAGCGGCAGTGGCATGACGGTGGCGACGGCCATCGGCGACCTCCCGGTGCGGGGTGTGAAGGCCCTGCCCGGACCCTCACCGACTGCTTCGATTCTACCGGCGGGCACTGACAGACGGCCCTGGCCAGACGGGGTGCGAGGCACTGCGCGGTACGGTGGGCGGCATGGAGATCTGGATCAATCCCGCCTGTTCCAAGTGCCGTGGCGCGCTGGACGTCCTCGACGGGGAGGGCGCCCGGTACACGGTCCGCCGGTACCTGGAGGACGTGCCCTCCGCCGACGAGATCCGCGACGTCCTCGGGCGGCTCGGCCTGGAGCCGTGGGAGATCACCCGCACCCAGGAGGCGGACGCGAAGGAGCTGGGGGTGCGGGACTGGCCCCGGGACGAGGCCTCCCGCGAGCGGTGGATCGAGGCGCTCGCCGCCCGCCCCGGGCTCATCCAGCGGCCCATCATCACCGCCGACGACGGCACGGCGGTCGTCGGCCGCTCCGAGGAGGCCGTGCGGGATGCCCTGTCCCGGTCGTAGGGTTCCCGGCGGCGCCCCGCCACCAGGCCGGTTCGCGCCGCGCCGGAGGCGGGGCGCGGTCCGCCGTGCGGGCCCCGCCCGCCGCCGGGGAGGGGGACGGCGGGCGGGACGCGGCCATGGCCGGAACATGCTCCCGCTTGGACGGAGTGTCCGCTTCCGGCTGTTCCACCGGTAGCGGAAGTGCTGGGCGGGGCGGGGACTCCGGGGCAGAGTCGGAGGCATGAGACTTCTGATCCTGGGTGGTACGGAGTTCGTGGGGCGCACCGTGGCCGAGGCCGCGCTCGACCGCGGCTGGGAGGTGACGGTGTTCCACCGGGGGCGGCACGAACCGCCTCCCGGTGCGACGGTGCTGCGCGGCGACCGGTCGGTACCGGACGGAGCAGGCCTGTCCGCGCTGCGCGAGGGCGCGTGGGACGCGGTCGTCGACACCTGGTCGGGCGCGCCCTCGGCGGTACGGGACGCGGCCCGGCTGCTGGCGGAACGGGCGGGGCGGTACTGCTACGTGTCGAGCTGCTCCGTGTACGAGTGGCCGCGGGTGGCCGAACTGCGCGAGGACAAGCCGGTCGTGGAGGCGTCCCCGGACGACGGGGACGACGTGCCGTACGCACGCGCCAAGCGGGGCGGGGAACTGGCGGCGGTCGGGGCGTTCGGCCCGGAGCGCACGCTGCTGGTGCGGGCGGGGCTGATCCTGGGGCCGGGGGAGAACGTGGGCCGGCTGCCGTGGTGGCTGAACCGGATCGCGCGCGGCGGCCCGGTCCTCGCGCCGGGGCCGCACGACCTGCCGCTGCAGTACGTCGACGCACGGGATCTGGCCGGATGGCTGCTGGACGGCGCCGAGGGCGGACTGGCCGGCCCCTACGACCTGGCGAGCCGGCCGGGGCACGCGACCATGGGCGAACTGCTGGACGCCTGCGTCCGGGTGACCGGCTCGGACGCCGAGCTGCGCTGGACCCCGCCCGACCGGATCCTCGCCGCCGGCATCGAGCCGTGGACGGGGCTGCCCGTGTGGATCCCGCCGGGCGAGGCGCACGACGCGATGCACGGCGCCGACGTGAGCAAGGCGATCGCCTCCGGCCTGCGGTGCCGCCCCGTCGAGGAGACCGTCGCCGACACGTGGGAGTGGCTGCGCGGCCTCGGCGGCGAGGCGCCGCAGCGGGCGGACCGGGACCCGGTGGGCGTCGACCCCGAACTGGAGGCGAAGGTCCTCGGGCCGTAGGGGCGGGCCCGGCGCCGCCGCGGCCCGCCCCGCCGCGCACCGCCGCCCGGTCCGGCCGCCTCCCCCGCCCTCCGGTGCCGGCGGTTCCGCGTCCCGGTCCACGGGAACGCGCCCGGGGGCCGGGGGCCCGCGGCGGGTGCGCGCGCCGGAGCGGGACGCGCGGCGCGGCGGCGACCGGCCGGGGCGCGAGGTGACCAACCCCACCGTCGCTCGTTGCGCTGGGCGTGAGCACCCAGGAAGCCCAGCGCACCCGAAGAGCCGCGGAGTCCCGTGCCGGGGCCTCCGGCGCCGCCCCCGTCGACGTGGAGCAGGCCGAGGCGGCGCTCGTCGAGCACTACCCGCGGCTGGTCCGCATCGCCTACCTGGTGCTGCCGCCGTCCCTCGGCCGCAACCGGCGCGTCCTCACCGCGCACGCGCTGGTCCAGCGGTCGCTGCCCCGGCGCCGCACGGCGGTGGGCGACGGGGCGGCGCCGGGTCCGGGGGGCGCCGCGGGCCCGGGGTACGCGTACGTCCGCGGCCGGGTGCTGCGGCAGGCGCTGGAGGCCGGCCTGCCGCTGCGGCGCCCGGCCCGGCCGAGGCGGGCCCAGCTGCCGCCGCTGCTGCCCATGGTGTGGGGGCTGCGGCTGTTCCCCCGGTCGGGCGGCGCCGACGAGCTGGCCCTGGACCAGCGGATGGCGGCCCTGTCGGGCGCGGGGCGCGCCGCGTGCGTGCTGCGCGGTCTGGAGCGGCAGGACGACGCGGAGGTGCGGCGGGCACTGGCCGCGGCGGGCGTCGCGGATCCGAAGGCGGCCCTGGCGGAGGCGGACCGGATCGGGGCGGACGGCGGGGCGCTGCTGGAGTCGCCGGAGTTCGACCCGTGTTCGCTCCAGGCACGGCCCACGGACCTGATGCGGCGGCGGCAGCACGTGCGGGCGGCGCTCGCGGCGGGTGCGGCGGCGGTGGTGTGCGGGGCGCTGCTGGGGCTGCCCGGCGGGGGCTGGGGACCGGACGGCGCGGCGGCGCCGCCGTACGCGCGCAACCCGGTGTCGGAGGCGGCGCTGGACCCGGCGAAGCTGCGGCGGGTCGCGCCGGCGGCGTGGCAGCACTCGTCCCGCACGGACTTCTCGGTGTGGCCGGCGCGGGGCGGGCTGGCCGGCGACGAGGCGCTGCTGCGGCGGGCGCTCGCGGTGTGGGCGCGGCCCGGCTCCCGGGTGCGGACGTCGGCGACGCCGGGCACGCCGCCGGGGCCGCCGATGGGCCCGCCGCAGTTGCTGTTCGCGGGCGGGGTGGACGGTGCGCGCGTGGTGCTGTTCCACGACGGGCTGCGGGCGGTGCGGTACGCCGAGCCGGAGGAGGGCGCGGAGGCGGCGGCACTGGACTTCGCCCGTACGGACGGGGCGGACACCGCCGCGTCGGCGGCCCTGGTGGTGGGGCGCACGCACTCCAACGTGCGGTACCTGACGGCGCCCTGGGTACGGGAGGTGACCGTGCGGGACCTGCTGCTGCCGGACGGGGGCACGCGGCCCCTGGCACGGGACGCGGCCGGGGTGACGGCGCCGATGCAGAGCCCCGCCGCGGCGGGCCGCTGCCGGTCGTGGGAGGTCCTGGAGGTGCGGGACGGGGTGGCGGCGCGGGTCCTGACGGACCTGGGCGAACTGACCCCGGTCCGGCTGACGTCGGGTCCGCCGTCGGGCCCCGCGGACGTGGCGGGCCGCGACGCCCTGCGGGAGTGGGCGCGTACGGCGTGCCTGCTGCCGTCGGTGCGGGCGCTGGGCGTGCGGTCGGTGAACTCGTGGCGGTTCGCCGAGCAGGAGTTGCCCGGCCCGGGCACCGGGACGGCGGCGTGGCTCTGCACGCGCGCGGAGACGTGGCGGGGGCCGGGCAGCAGGGTGCTGACGCAGTTCCAGGCGCCCGCGCCGGCCTCCGGACCGGACGGGCCGCTCCCGACGGGGGTGGTGGCGGCGAGGGTGGAGGACTCGCCGGCCTGCGGCACCCGCGAACCGCACGTACTGGCCGGGGTGCTGTGGAGGGACCCGGACGACCGGTGGCACGTGCTGGCGGCGGGCAGTCCGGGGGTGGCGTCGCTGGCCGTCTCCGGCGGGGTCGAGGGCGACGCCTCCGGGAGGCTGCTGGCGGTCGGGGCGGAGCGGGGCACGCGGGTGGACCTGACCGGGAGGCTGGAGGACGGGACGCGGATCGACGCCCTGCGCTGAGCGGCCCCAAAGCGGTCCGGTCAGGGCAGCAGGAGCCAGTCGGCGGCGAGGGCGGCGAGGAGGCCGGTGCCGAGGAGCCAGGTGCCCAGGCGGGTGCGGCCGTGGCGGCTGAGCTCGATCACCACGCCGCACAGGACCATCGCCAGCCCGTACACGCCGACGACGAGGACCGAGGTCCGGCTCGCCAGGCGCAGTGCGAGGACGGCGGCGAGGGTGACCAGCAGGACCGTCGCGACGACGATCCGCAGCCGGCGTGCCTGGCGCGGCGTCAGGCCGTCATGGGGCTGCCCGGGCGCGTCGTCCCCGGCGGGCTCCGGGGCCGCCGTCCCCGGGGTGTCCGGCGCGTCCTCCGCACCGGGGGTGTCCTGGTCCGCTGTGGTCATGCCCCGGAGCGTAACGGACCGTGCGGCCGCCGCCGTTGGAAGGGCGGCCTCCGGCCCTTCCAACGGCGGCGGCCGGGGTGCGGGGGGACGGGCGGCGGGGAGCGCGGGCCCGGTTTCGCGGCGGCGCCGGCCGCGCCGGACCGGCCGCGCCCGCCCCCGGGGCCGGGGACGGCCCTCAGGAGGCGGTGAACACCGCGACGGTGCGTGCCGGGACCGTGAAGGTGCCCGAGGCGCCGTCGTACGCCGCCGTCCGCACCGTCGCGTCGGAGCCGCCGGCCTGGACGGGGTGCAGGGCGTAGCCCCCGCCGGCCGGGGCGGGCACCGTCTGCTCCTGCCGCGTGGGGGTGGCGTTGAAGACCACGACCAGGTCGCCGAGGCACATGGTGATCACACCGGGGGTCTCGTCCCGCCCGGACAGCGGGAACGTCAGGGCCGACTGGACCCGGTCCGCGGTGGCGAGGTCGAACGCCCGCTCCGTGGTGCGGATCCTCAGCAGGTCCCGGTAGGCGGCCGAGGCGCCGTCGATCTGCGCGCAGCCCGCCTTCGGGCCGGGCGAGGACAGCAGCGGCCTCGCGTGCGCCCACTTCTCCCGGTTGTCGGCGGCGGGCGGCAGTCCGCGCCCGAAGCCGTTGCCGAGGCGGCAGTCCCAGTGGAGGGCGTTGAACCAGTCGCCGCTGTCGTAGGAGTTGCGGTCCAGGGACTTGGAGCGCAGCAGGTCGGTGCCGGCCTGCGACAGGGCGGGCCCCTGCGAGAGCGCGGCGGTGGCCATGGCGAGGACCTGCATCCTGGCCCGGTCGCCGGGGGAGGTGCCGGCGGGGAGCTTGAAGGCCAGCGCGTCGTACAGGGTCTCGTTGTCGTGGGCGTCCGCGTAGGCGAGGGCGTCGCCGGGGGCGGCGGCGTAGCCGGCGGGGGCGCCGCCGTAGTCGACCCCGGAGCCCTTGACGCGCCTGCCGGAGGTGTCGGTGAACGTGTAGTCGGCGAGGTTGCCGCTGAGGCCGACCTTGATCAGGTCCTGGTAGTGCAGCAGGCGGGCCCTCTGCTCGGCCCGGGTGCCGTTGGCGGCGGAGCCGTTGGGCTCGGTGTACAGGCCGGAGGCGAAGCCCTGGACGCCGGGGTCGGCGTCGAAGGGGCCGCCGCCGCGGACCGCGTCGCGGGCCCGGTCGGAGAAGGTGGCGACGCCGGTGCCGGCCATGTTCTCCTGCGTGGCCTGGACGAAGCGGGCGCCGTCGGCGACCTCGCCGAAGTCCCAGCCCTCGCCGTACAGGATGATCGCCTTGCCGTCGACGCCGTCCTTGCCGACGGTCAGGGCGTCGAGGGCCTTCCGGACGGCGAGCACGTTCTCCTTCGGGTGGTGGCCCATGAGGTCGAAGCGGAAGCCGTCGACCTTGTACTCCCTGGCCCAGGTGACGACCGAGTCCACGACCAGCTTGCCCATCATGGTGTTCTCGGGCGCCGTGTTGGCGCAGCAGGTGGAGGTGGCGACGGAGCCGTCGGCGAGGAGCCGCTGGTAGTAGCCGGGCACGATCCGGTCGAGGACGGACCCGTCGTCCTGGCCCGCGGCGACGGTGTGGTTGTAGACGACGTCCATGACGGTGCGCAGGCCGGCGTCGCCCAGGGACCGCACCATCCGCCGGAACTCGACCGTGCGGCGGGGGCCCTCCGGGTCGGAGGCGTACGAGCCCTCCGGCACGGTGTGGTGCAGCGGGTCGTAGCCCCAGTTGTAGGCGTCCTTCGCGGCGGCCTTCGCGACGCACTCCTGCTGCCGCTCGGAGTCGGCCGGATGCGCCGGCAGGTCGCAGTCGGGGGCGGTCTGGTCGGACCTCCTCTCGGGGACGGTGCCGAAGTCGAAGACCGGGAGGAGGTGCACGTGGGAGGTGCCGCTGCGGGCGAGCCTCGCCAGGTGCCGCATGCCGGCCGAGTCGCGGTCGGTGAAGGCGAGGTAGCCGCCGGGGTGCTGCGACGTGGGGTCGGAGGCGGAGAAGTCGCGGACGTGCAGTTCCTGGATCCGGGCGTCGCGCAGCGGGACGGCGGCGGGTTTGCGGAGGGTCGCCCAGCCCTCGGGGGCGAGTTCGGGGGCGGAGAGGTCGACGACGAGGCTGCGGGCCGAGTCCGTGGTGAGGGCCGTGGAGTACGGGTCGGTGACCCTGTTGGTGACGATCCTCCGGACGCTGGGCGCCCACACCGTCACGACGTACCGGTACGGCTTGCCCTTCCAGGACCGGGCGCCCCTCACGGACCAGACGCCGGTCGTGTCGTCGCGCCTCATGCGGACGGTGCGGCCGTCGAGTTCGAGGGCGACGGACCGGGCGGTGGGCGCCCACACGGAGAGGGTGGGCGTACCGCCCCGGAACACCGGGCCGAGCGCCTTCGTCCTCGCCTCCTCGCCGTACAGGGCGTCGAGGACGCCCGCGGTCTGCACGCCGGTCGCGGTGAGCAGCGCTCCGTCGGCCGCCCGCTGGGTGGCGACGAGCTGGCCGCGCAGCGCGGTGCGGATCCGGTCGCGGTCGCGCGGGTCGACGGAGTAGGCGGGGTACTCCGCCAGGTGCGGGAACGCGGCCTTCTGCGCGTCGGTGAGCGCCGTGCGGCCCAGGCGCAGCCAGTGGGCGCGGTCCTCGCCGGTGAGGACGCCGTCCTTCACGGCGAGGGAGCCGGTGGGCGAGTACACGAGCTGGCTCGAGGCCGCGGCGGGCGCGCCGTTCCAGGCGAGGGTCGTCCCGTCGATCCACACGGCGGTGGACTCGGTGAGGTCCAGGGCGGCGCCGCCCCTCGGCTGCGGCAGCAGGTGCTCCGGCTCTCCGGCGAGCAGCCACACCTCGTGGCCGTCGGCGGTGAGGTCGAGTGACCGGTCGGCGGGCAGGTCCTTCTCGTCGCCCTTGTGGAGGATGTAGCTCAGCGATGTGGCGCCCCGGGCGAGCGGCACCTCGTAGACCGCCCCGTACGCGTCGGTGCGGACGGGCACGAGCGGCCCGGACCAGTCGGTGGGCGTGGCGGCGCCGGTCCACACGTGCAGGCCCCAGCCGTCGTGGTCGCCGTCGGGGCGGTGGTGGTGGAGGACGGCCTTGGAGGTGTCCTGCGGCGGGTAGGCGCCGGCGGGCGGCCGGTCGAGGGCGGTCTCCTCGCCCTGCTCGATCCACACCTCGCCGGTCCTCGACAGGTCGATGGTCCGGTCGGCGGCCACGTCCTTGTCCCCGTTCCCGTCGACGACGAGGTAGCCGACGGTGGCGGCGCCCGGCTTGAGCCTGACGTACGCGAAGGCGCCGTAGGCGTCGCGGCCGGTGAAGGCGCGGCCCCCGGCCAGGGGGCGGCCTCGCCGTCGGCGACGTCGCCCCAGACGTGGAGGCGCCAGCCCGTGTAGTCGCCGTCGGGGCGCTTGTAGTGGACGACCGCGTGGTCCCGCCGCGCGGCGGTGGGCACCGAGGGGGCCGGGGTCTGCCCGGCGGTGGTGGCGGCGAGGTCGCCCGCGGTGCGCCCGGCCGCGTCGACGGCGACCGCCTTGTACCGGACGGGGGTGCCGGCCGGGGCGGTGATCCTGTGGATCACCGTGTACGGGGCGTGGTCGGCGGAGCCGAGGACCTGCCACCCGCCGTTGCCCTGCTGGGCGGCGAAGACGACCCGGTCCGGCCGTCCCCCGTCGACGTCGGCGGTGACCCGGACGGTGCCGGAGGCTCCCGCGGCGGGGACCCGCAGGTGGGGGGTGGGCGCGGTGGTGGGGACGGCGAGGGGCTCGTCGGCCCTGAGGACGACGGAGGACCACGCCGGGACGGTGACGGTGATCCTCCCGTCGTCGCCGCTGGTCACCGCCTTCGCGTCGCCGTGGACGGGGCGGAAGGCGGTGCGGGCCGAGTCGGTGGCCAGCTCGACGGTCCTCGGGCCGGCGGCGTTGTTGAGGGCGACGACGTACTCGGTGCGGGCCTCCGCGTCGATGCGGGAGAACGCGTACACGCCCGCGCCCCGGTCCGCGTGGCGCTCGATCTGCGTGCCGTCGGCGAGCGCCGGGTGGGCCTGGCGGAGCTCCGCCAGGGCGGCGATCCGCCGGTACAGCGGGTGTGCCGGGTCGTACGCGTCGGCGGCGTGGGTGCGGTCGGTGCCGATCTGGTCGTCGTCCAGGTAGTCGGCGGTCTTCGAGGCGAAGAGGGTCTGCCGGGCGTCCTTGTCGCCGCCGGGTCCGGTGAAGCCCTGCTCGTCGCCCGCGTAGACGACGGTGTTGCCGCGGCTGAGGAACATCAGCTCGTTGGCGAGGGTGTACCGCTTCAGGAGCTCCGCGTCGGACGCCCCGGGGTCGTCCCGTCTGAGGAACGCGCCGAAGCGGCCCATGTCGTGGTTGCCGAGGAAGTTGACCGACTCGTACGCGTTGGCCCTGCCGGTCGTGTACTTGTGGTCGTCCGCGAACAGCGCGGCGAGTTTCGCCGCGGGGCCTCCCCGGGAGGCGTACTGGCGGGCGGCCTCCTGGAAGGGGAAGTCCAGGGTGGCGTCGAGGCGGCCCTCGCGCACGTAGTGCGAGGTGACGGAGGTGTCGGAGGAGTACACCTCGCCGAACACGAAGAAGTCCTCGCGGCCCCGCTCGGCGGCGTACGCGTCGAGGGCGGTGGCCCACCGGGTCCAGAACGCGGTGTCGACGTGCTTGACGGTGTCGACGCGGAAGCCGTCGATGTCGAAGTCGCGCACCCAGCGCCGGTAGATCCTCTCCATGCCCTCGACGACCTCGGGGCGCTCGGTCCACAGGTCGTCCAGGCCGTCGAAGTCGCCGTGGGTGGAGGACTCTCCGGAGAAGGTCGAGTCGCCCCGGTTGTGGTACATCGTGGGGTCGTTGAGCCACGCCGGGACCTTCAGGTCCTTTTTGTGGGCGGGCACGACCGGCGTGCGCGGGAAGGAGTCGAGGTCGGTCCTCGGGAAGCGGCGCGCACCGCCGGCGTGGTCGGCGTCGTCGAAGGGCCGGCCGTCCTCCGCCAGGTACGGGAAGGCGCCCTTGGAGAGGTACTCGTACGACTTCTCCTCGTAGTCCACGACGTCGGCGGTGTGGTTGGTGATGACGTCGAAGAAGACCTTCATGCCCTTGGCGTGGGCCTTGTCGATGAGCCGTTCCAGGTCGGCGTCGGTGCCGAAGTGCGGGTCGACCCGGGTGAAGTCGGTGACCCAGTAGCCGTGGTAGCCGGCGGAGGCGCCGTCGCCCTCGCCCTGCACGGGCTGGTTCACGAAGATCGGGGCGAGCCAGATCGCGGTGGTGCCGAGGCCCTTGACGTAGTCGAGCCGCTCGGTGAGGCCCTTGAGGTCGCCGCCCTGGTAGAAGCCCTTGTCGGTGGGGTCGTGGCCGGTGGTGAGCCGGGTGCCGGTGAGCCCGCCGCGGTCGTTGCGCCGGTCGCCGTTGGCGAACCGGTCGGGTAACAGGAAGTAGAACTGCTCGCGGGTCAGGTCGTGCCGCGCGGGTTCGGCGGCGAGGCTCCGGTCGGAGGGCGGCTCCGGGGGCCGGGGCGCGTCGCCGGCCCGGGCGGGGGCGGGGGCGGCGAGCGTGGCGAGCGTCGCCGCGAGGGCGAGCGCGGCGGCCGTGGTTCTGGCCATGTCTCCTCCTGGGGAAGGGAGGTGCGGATGCGGCGGGGGCGCTCGTACGGCAACGCGCCATGCCCGCGAGGCCGGTGGAAGTTCTTGCTGCAAGCGACGGCAAGGGTTTTCGGGCGTGACCGTACGAGCCGTCCGCCGCGGGGTCAACCCCTGCGACGCGCCCCGCCCGCGTGCGGGCCGCCGCCGCGGGGCCCGGGGCCCGTGTGCCCGCCGGGGCCCCGGCCCGTCCTCGCGGCAGTGCCGTGTCCGGCCGCGCTTCCGGCCCGTCGGCGGCCGGCGGGGCCGGCGGGGCCGGCGGACCGCGGCCGGGCCGTCGGACGGGGCGGGGTGGGCGTCGGCGTGCTCGTCGAAGCCGTCGAGGGGGACGGACGGGACGCCGCGCGCGGCGAGCCGCTCGCACCGGGAGGACCCGGCCGGCGGTCGCCTCGCCCACCCCGCCCGGAGTGCGGTGTCCACGAGGCGCGGGGTGCCGGCGGTCGGATCACCGGGGCCCCGCGACGGGGGGAGGGTCACACCGCCCACCAGGCGGTCGTGTCGGCGGGCAGTTCGGCCGTGCCGTCCATGCCGGCGCGGACCGGCTCGTTGGAGAGCAGCATCCGGCCGGGTACGGCGATGCGGACCGGCTCGCCGGTGGTGTTCGCGGTGCACGCGAACCCGTCGCGGCGGAAGGCCAGGACGCCCCCGGGCGCCTCCAGCCACTCCACCGCCTCGCCCGCGCCGAGCCCCGGCTGCTCGCGGCGGACGCGCAGGGCGGTGCGGTACAGCTCCAGGGTGGAGCCGGGCACGCCGGTCTGCGCCTCGACGCTCAGGGCGCCCCAGTCGGCGGGTTGCGGCAGCCAGCTGCCGCCGGGGCCGAAGCCGTACGAGCTGCCCCCGGCGGTCCACGGGATCGGGACGCGGCAGCCGTCGCGGAAGCCGTCCTGGCCGGTGGCGCGGAAGAACGACGGGTCCTGGCGCACCTCGTCCGGCAGGTCGGTGACGTCGGGCAGGCCGAGCTCCTCGCCCTGGTAGAGGTAGGCGGAGCCGGGCAGGGCCAGCATCAGCAGGGTCGCGGCGCGGGCGCGGCGCAGGCCCAGCTCGCGGTCGCCGGGTTCGCGCAGCTGGGTGCCGAGGCCGGGCGGGTTGGCGAAGCGGGTGGTGTGCCGGGTGACGTCGTGGTTGGAGAGCACCCAGGTGGCGGGGGCGCCGACGGAGCGCATCGCGGTGAGGGAGGCGTCGATGACCCGGCGGAGCTCGACGGCGTCCCAGGGGGTGCTCAGGTACTGGAAGTTGAACGCCTGGTGCATCTCGTCGGGGCGCACGTAGCCGGCGGTGCGCTCGACCGTCGGCGTCCACGCCTCGGCGACGAGGACGCGCTCCCCGCCGTACTCCTCCAGGACCCTGCGCCAGCTGCGGTAGATCTCGTGGACGCCGTCCTGGTCGAAAAACGGCGTCACGTCGTCGCCGAGGAGCCTCAGCCGGTCGTGGGCTCCGATGTCGGGCAGGCCCGGCGCCTTGACCAGGCCGTGGGCGACGTCCACGCGGAAGCCGTCGACGCCCTTGTCGAGCCAGAAGCGCAGGACGGAGCGGAACTCGTCGTGGACGGCGGGGTGGTCCCAGTTGAAGTCGGGCTGCTCGGGCGCGAACAGGTGGAGGTACCACTCGCCGTCGGGGACGCGGGTCCAGGCGGGGCCGCCGAAGACGGACTCCCAGTCGTTGGGCGGCAGTTCACCGTCGACGCCCCTGCCGGGACGGAAGTGGTAGCGCTCGCGCAGCGGGGAGCCGGGGCCCTCGCGCAGGGCGCGCCGGAACCACTCGTGCCGGTCGGAGGAGTGGTTGGGGACGAGGTCGACGATGAGGCGCAGGCCCAGCTCGTGGGCCTCGCGGACGAGGGAGTCGGCGTCGTGGAGGGTGCCGAACACCGGGTCGACGGCCCGGTAGTCGGCGACGTCGTACCCGGCGTCGGCCTGCGGGGAGGCGTAGAAGGGGCTCAGCCAGACGGCGTCGACGCCGAGGTCCCTCAGGTACGGCAGGCGGCTGCGGACGCCTCCGAGGTCGCCCATGCCGTCGCCGTCGCCGTCGGCGAAGCTGCGCGGGTAGACCTGGTAGATCACCGCTTCCCTCCACCAGTCGGTGGTCGAGGCGGTGGCGGCAGCGAGGTGCTGGGTCATGTCTTCCCTCGTGGAGTGGGGCGGGGGCGGTGCCGGGTCCGGCGGCGGGGCTGCCGGACCCGGCACCGCCGTCCGGGGCGGTACGGGGCGGGCGGGTCGGGTGCGGGCGGTGTTCAGCCCTTGGTGCCGCCCGCCGTGAGGCCGGCGACGAGGTTGCGCTGGACCAGGAGGAACACCAGGCCCGCCGGGACCGTGATCATCACCGCGGAGGCCGTGAGGTAGCCCCACTCGGCCTTGTGCTGGCCGATGAAGCTCTGCAGGCCGACCGAGAGCGTGAGCTTCGAATCGGTGGAGAGGAAGGCGCGGGCGAAGGCGACCTCCCCCACGCGGTGAGGAAGGAGTAGAACGCGGTGACGGCGAGGCCCGGCTTCGCCAGCGGCAACACCAGCCGGTAGAAGGTGCCGAAGGGGGTGAGTCCGTCGACCCGGCCGGCCTCGTCGATCTCGTACGGGATCGTGTCGAAGTAGCCCTTCATCATCCAGGCGCAGAACGGCACCGACACCGAGCAGTAGGTGAGGATCAGGCCGAGGTGCGAGTCGAGCAGGCCCAGGCCGCTCAGGATGTTGTACAGGGCGACGATCAGCACGGCGACGGGGAACATCTGCGTGACGAGCAGCACCCAGATCAGCGACCTGTGGCCGGGGAAGCGCATCCGGGAGACGGCGTAGCCGGCGGAGGCCGCGACGAGGACGCCGATCAGCGTGGTGCCGGCGGCGACGAGCACCGAGTTGGCGAACCAGCGGGGGAACCCGGTCTCGCCGAGCACGTACGCGTAGTTGCCGATCTCCAGGCCGCCCTCGGCGCTGGTCGGCGTGGTCCAGCCGTTCCGGCCGCGCAGCGAGACGAAGACCATGTACGCGATCGGGAAGACCGCGGCGAGGCAGGCGAGGACCAGGGCGCCGTGCAGGCCGGCCGAGGCGAGCGGGGAGCGCTCCCCGCGGCCGCGGACCGTGCGGCGGCGGGCGCCGCCGGACCCGGGGCCGGAACCGGCGGTGCCGGGCGCGCCCGCCGCGGCGCGGTCCGCCGGGGCGCTGTCCCGGGGTTCGGTCACCGTGCTCATCGGGCGGCCTCCCTGCGGGCGGGCGTACGGCGGTAGAGGACGGCGAAGACCAGCAGCATCGAGAGGATGAGGATGCCGTACGTGGCGGCGCCCGCGTAGTCGCGGACCGAGCCGAAGGCGAGCCGGTAGGCGTACGTCACGAGGATCTCGCTGTGCATGGCGTTCGCCTCGCCGAGCATCAGGTAGATGATCGGGAACATGTTGAACGTCCAGATGGTGCCGAGCAGGATCACCGTGGCGCTGACCGGGCGCAGGCCGGGCAGGGTGACGTGGCGGAACCGCTGCCAGGCGCCGGCGCCGTCCATCTCGGCGGCCTCGTACTGCTCGCCGGGGATGGACTGGAGGCCGCCGAGGACGGCGACCATCATGAAGGGCACGCCGAGCCACACGTTGACGCCGACGACGGCGGCCTTCTGCATGAAGGTGTCGCCGAGCCAGTCGACGGGGCCGACGCCGAGCAGGCCGAGGACGGCGTTGAAGACGCCGGACTCGGAGTTGTACATCATGCGCCAGACGTAGGTGGCGACGAACGCCGGGACCGCCCAGGGCAGGACGAGCAGCACCCGGTAGAGGGAGCGGCCCCTGACCCTGCGGTTGAGCAGCAGGGCGAGGCCCAGGCCGATCGTGTAGTGGAAGAACACGCACGACGCGGTCCACACCACGGTCCACAGGAGCTTGGGGTAGAACTCGCCGTCGGCGCCGGACAGCACCCGCCGGTAGTTGTCGAGGCCGACGAACCGGTAGGTGGCCGGGATCTCGGTCGCGCCGAGTTGCTTGGCGACGTTGAGCTCGTCGGCGTCGGTGAACGACAGGTAGAGCCCCCGGCCCAGCGGGTAGGCGACCAGCACGCCGACGACCAGCACCACCGGCAGCACCATGGCCCAGGCGTACCAGTGCCGGTCGTAGGAGCGCTTCGTGCGGGTGAGCAGTCCGGGCCGCGCGGCCGTGGCGGGATCTGCGGTGGCTGTCTTCATGGAAGGTGGCTTCCCCCAGTGCGTACGGGTCCGGTCCGGGCCGGCGCCCGCGCCCTCGCGGTGCCGGCCCGGACCGGAGGGGCTCAGTCGACCGAGTACTCCCTGAGGGAGTTGACGTTGGTCTTGCACTTCTCGGCGGTGGTGTCGAGGCCCTTCTCGACGGTGGTGCCGCCCTTGAGGGTCTCGATGTACTGCTTGGTCCACTCGGTGAACATGTCGCCCACGCCGGCGACGGCGGGGCGGGGCGTGGAGTCGGCCAGCACCTTTTTGAAGGCGGCGCGGATCGGGTCGGCGACGACCTCGGCGGTGTAGGCGTCGTCGCGGGTGGGCAGGACGCCGGTCTCGGTGGCGGCGAACTCCTGCGAGGCGGCGGAGGTCATGAACGCCACGAACTTCTGGGCGGCCGCCTTGTGGGCGGCGTCGGCACCGTTGTAGACGACCAGGTTGTGGCCGCCGGCGGGTGTGCCGGCCTTGCCGGAGGAGCCGGCCGGGACCGGGGCGACGCCCAGGTTGCCCTTGTCCCTGAACGCCTTGCCGGTGAGGTCGTCGGCCGTGGACCACGGGCCGTTGACCACCATGGCGACCCTGCCGTCCTTGAAGGCGGCCTGCATGTTGTTGTAGCCGTCGGTGAAGTCCGGCTTGACGGCGACGCCGCTCTCGATCATGTCGACGGCGGTCTGGACGGCCTTCCGGCCGGGCGCGTCGTCGACGGTGATCCTCTTCTCGCCGGTGTCGACCATCGCGCCGCCCTCGCCGTAGAGGAACGGCAGGGCGAAGTAGCTGTCCGGGTTGAGGTAGATGCCGTCGACGCCGGTCTTCTGCTTGATGGCCTTCGCCGCGGTGGACAGCTCGGCCTAGGTCTTCGGCGGCCGGACGCCGGCCCCGGCGAGGACCTCCTTGTTGTAGAGGAGCGCGAGGGCGTCGGTGACCTGCGGGACGCCGTACAGCTTCCCCCCGACCCTGGCGCCCTTCACGAGGTCCTGGTCGAAGGAGCCGATCTCCCTGACGGCGGGCGTGCCGTCGAGCGGGGCGAGGTACCGGCTCTCGGCGAGGCCGGCGGTCCAGCCGACGTCGGCGCGCAGCACGTCGGGGGCGTTGCCCGCCTGGGCGGCGGTCTTGTACTTCTGCTCCGCCTCGGCGAACGGGACGTTCTGGTACGTGACCTTGACGTCCTTGTGGGCGGCCTCGAACCTCTCGATCAGCTTCCGGTAGGTCGGCGCCTCGTTCACGGCGTCCGAGGTGTCCCACCACGTGATGGTGACCGGGCCGCCGGCCGCCGTGTCCCCACCGTCGCCGCAGGCCGTCGCCGCGAGGGCCAGGCCGACGGCCAGCGCGGTGGCCGCTATGCCACGCCGCATGTGAACTCCTTCGACTGATCCCGGGAAGACCGAGGCGGAGACCCTCACGACGACCTGCCGCCTGCCGGCCGCTCCTTCGCGGCGCCGGGCTGTCAGGAAGGTAACAGGGATGAAAACAGGCCGAAAGAGCTTGCGAGGACTTTCTGCAAGGCCTGATGGCCGCCGGGAGCCCGGCCCGGTGCTCCGGGCGCGGGCGCCCGGCGCCGTTCCCGCCGTGTGCTTGCGCTCCGCGCCGGGCCCTCCGGCGGCAGGCGGCCGCAAGCCCCTTCGTCCCGCTTGCGGTGCGCCGGGTCCTGGACGGGGGGCTCCCGGCCACCCGCGCGGGCGGGTTCCCCGCGGCGCGCGCCTCCCGCTCCCGGTGGGCAACGCGACGTGCGACCGGTACAGTCCCACCTCGTGACCGCGCGGCTGGCCGACATCGCAGCCCAGGCGGGGGTCAGCGAAGCCACAGTCAGCCGCGTGCTCAACGGCAAGCCCGGTGTGGCCGCGGCCACCCGCCAGTCCGTGCTGGCCGCGCTGGACGTCCTCGGCTACGAGCGGCCGGTACGGCTGCGGCAGCGCAGCGCCGGACTGGTGGGGCTGATCACGCCCGAGTTGGACAACCCGATCTTCCCGGCGCTGGCCCAGGTCATCGGCCAGGCCCTCACCCGTCAGGGGTACACCCCGGTCCTCGCCACGCAGACGCCGGGCGGGTCCACCGAGGACGAGCTGACCGAGATGCTCGTCGAGCGGGGCGTCTCCGGCGTCATCTTCGTCTCCGGTCTGCACGCCGACACGACCGCCGACACCCGGCGGTACGACCGGCTGCGCGGCAAGGGCGTCCCCTTCGTCCTGATCAACGGCTTCTCGCCGCACATCCGGGCGCCGTTCGTCTCGCCCGACGACCGGGCCGCGATGCGGCTCGCCGTCACCCACCTCGTCTCCCTCGGCCACACCAGGATCGGGCTCGCGGTCGGGCCGAAGCGGTTCGTGCCCGTCCTGCGCAAGATCGAGGGCTTCCGTGCCGTGATGCGGCAACGGCTCGGCCTCTCCTGGGAGGAGACCGGGGAACTGGTCCAGCACTCCCTGTACACGCTCGAAGGCGGGCAGGCGGCGGCGGGCACGCTCATCGAGCGGGGCTGCTCCGCGGTCGTGTGCGCCAGCGACATGATGGCGCTCGGCGCCGTCCGGGCGGCCCGGCAGCGGGGGCTGCGGGTGCCGGGGGACGTGTCGGTCGTCGGCTTCGACGACTCCCCCCTCATAGCCTTCACCGACCCGCCCCTGACCACGATCCGGCAGCCGGTGCAGGCGATGGGGCAGGCGTCGGTGCGGGCACTGCTGGAGGAGATCGGCGGCACGCCGGCCCCGCACGGCGAGTTCGTCTTCATGCCGGAGCTGGTCGTGCGCGGTTCGACGGCCTCGGGGCCCCGGGGCCACCGGCCCCCCGAACCGCGGACCGGTGGTGACGACAATCCGATTGAAGGATGATCGATCTACGGGCCCTTTCTGGCAGACTCTCCGCTCATGGACGACAGGACTTCGACCGCGTTGGAAGGCCGTTCGGCGAGACGCCCGGCCGCGTGGCACCGGCTGCGCTCCCCGCGCCATCCGCGCATCTGGGTCGAGATCCTGCTGCTCGCCGTCAGTTACGGCGTGTACTCGCTCATCCGCAACGCGGTGCCCGAGCAGAAGGCGCAGGCGCTGCGCAACGCCGACTGGATCTGGCGCGCCGAGCACAGCCTGGGCCTGGCCTTCGAGAAGACGGTCAACCACGCGGTGGAGTCGGTCGACTGGCTCATCGTGTCGATGAACTACTACTACGCGACGCTGCACTTCGTCGTCACCGTCGGGGTGCTGGTGTGGCTCTACCGCCGGCACCCGGGCCGCTACACGGCGATCCGCATGATCCTGTTCTCCACCACCGCCGTGGCCCTGCTCGGCTACTACCTGTACCCGCTCGCCCCTCCCCGGCTGATGGAGAGCGAGGACTTCATCGACACGGTGCTGGTCCACCAGACCTGGGGCTCGATGGCCTCGGGCGACCTGAAGCAGATGTCCAACCAGTACGCCGCGATGCCGTCGATGCACATCGGCTGGTCCCTCTGGTGCGGACTGGCGATATTCGCCCTCACCCGGGCGCCCTGGGTGCGGATCCTGGGGCTGCTGTACCCGGCGGTCACGCTGGTCGTGATCGTCGCGACCGCCAACCACTTCTGGCTGGACGCCGTGGGCGGCGTCCTCTGCCTCGCCTTCGGCGTCGGCCTCGTCCACGCCTGGTACGGGGCGCTGCCGCACCGGCTGCCGCGGTACGTGCAGGGGCGCGCCCCGCGGGGGGACGCCGGTGTCGACGTCGGGCCGGTCGTCGTGCCCGTCCCCGGCGCGGGCGGCCCCGGGGAGCCGGCGGCGCCCCCGGTGGGCGCGGCCCCGGTGCCGTAGCGCCGGCCCGCGCCCGGCGGGCGGCCGCGGTTCACCCGCCGTAGAACAGCTCGTCCACCACGGCCCGGGCCCGGCGCGTCGTGCGCCGGTAGTCGTCCACCATCTCCCCGGCGTGACCGGGCCCGTACCCCAGGTAGCGGCCCACGGCGGCCAGTTCCCGCGCGTCCGCCGGGAAGGTGTCCCCGGCGCGGCCCCGCACCAGCATCACGCCGTTGCGGACGCGGGTGGCCAGCACCCACGCCTCGTCGAGGGTGCGCGCGTCCTCCTCGCCGATCAGCCCCGCGTCGAGGGCCGCGGCGAGCGCCGCGCGCGTCCCGGTGGTCCGCAGGGCCGGCACCTCGTGGCCGTGCCGCAGCTGCATCAGCTGCACCGTCCACTCCACGTCGGACAGGCCGCCCCGGCCCAGCTTCGTGTGCAGGGTGGGGTCCGCTCCGCGCGGCAGCCGCTCGTTCTCCATCCGGGCCTTGAGGCGGCGGATCTCGCGCACGGCCGTCTCGTCGAGGCCCTTCGCCGGGTACCGGAGCGGGTCGACCAGCTCGACGAACCGGCGGCCCAGGTCGGGGTCGCCCGCCATCGGGCGGGCCCGCAGCAGGGCCTGGCTCTCCCACACCCGCGACCAGCGCCGGTAGTACGCCTCGTACGACTTCAGGGTGCGCACCAGGGGGCCGCTGCGGCCCTCCGGGCGCAGGTCCGCGTCGATCGGCAGCGGCGGGTCGGTGGTCGGCAGTTGCAGCAGGCGGCGCATCTCGGTGACGACCAGGTTCGCGGCGCGGGCCGCCTCCCGCTCGTCGACGCCGTCGCGCGGTTCGTGGACGAACAGCACGTCGGCGTCGGACCCGTAGCCCAGCTCGCTCCCGCCGAAGCGGCCCATGCCGACGACCGCGAAGCGGGTGGGGAGGGTGTCGCCCCACCCGGCGCGCACGACGGCGCGCAGGGCGCCGGCGATCGTCGCCGCGTTGAGGTCCGTGACGGCCCGCCCCACCCGGTCCACCAGCGCTCCCGCGTCCGCGTGGGCGGGCTCCCCCTCCGTGCCGTACGAGGCGATGATGTCGGCGGCGGCCGTGCGGAACAGCTCCCGGCGGCGGACCCCGCGGGCCGCGGCCACCGCCTGCTCCGGGGTGCCGGCGCGGCCGACCGCCGCGAGGACCTCCGCTTCCAGGTGGTCGCGGCGGCGCGGCTCCAGCCCCTCACGGGCGCCCAGGATCGCCACCGCCTCGGGGGCGCGCAGCAGCAGGTCGGGGGCGAGGCGGCCGGCGGACAGGACGCGGGCCAGGTTCTCGGCGGCGGCGCCCTCGTCGCGCAGCAGCCGCAGGTACCAGGGGGTGGCGCCGAGCGCGTCCGACACCCTGCGGAAGCCGAGCAGACCGGCGTCCGGGTCGGCGGAGTCGGCGAACCAGCCCAGCAGCACCGGCAGCAGGGTGCGCTGGATGGCGGCCTTGCGGCTCACCCCGGACGACAGCGCCTCCAGGTGGCGCAGGGCGGCCGCCGGGTCGGCGTACCCGAGCGCCTCCAGCCGCTGCCCGGCCGCCTCGGGGCTGAGCCGGATCTCACCGGGGGCGAGCTGGGCGACGGCGTCGAGCAGGGGCCGGTAGAACAACTTCTCGTGGAGGCGCCGCACGAGGGAGGCGTGCCGCTTCCACTCCCGGTTCAGTTCCGCCACCGGGTCGGTGCGCATCCCGAGCGAGCGGCCCAGGCGGCGCAGGTCCTGCTCGCCCTCCGGCACCAGGTGGGTGCGGCGCAGCCGGTACAGCTGGATGCGGTGCTCCATGGCGCGCAGGAAGCGGTACGCCGCGTCGAGCTGCGCGGCGTCGGCCCGGCCGACGTAACCGCCGGCGGCGAGGGCGGCGAGCGCGGAGAGGGTGGTGCCGCTGCGCAGCGTCGGGTCGCTGCGGCCGTGGACGAGCTGGAGGAGCTGGACGGCGAACTCCACGTCGCGCAGGCCGCCCGGGCCTAGCTTGAGCTCCCGCTCCAGGTGGGCGGGGGGGATGGTGTCGACGACGCGGCGGCGCATCCGCTGCACGTCGGTGACGAAGTTCTCCCGCTCGGCGGCCTGCCAGACCATCGGGGACAGCGCCTCGACGTACGCGGCGCCCAGCCCGGCGTCGCCGGCGACCGGGCGGGCCTTGAGCAGCGCCTGGAACTCCCAGGTCTTCGCCCAGCGCTGGTAGTAGGCGACGTGGCTGGAGAGGGTGCGCACGAGGGGGCCGTTGCGGCCCTCGGGGCGGAGGTTGGCGTCGACGGGCCAGATCACGCCCTCGACGGTGGCCTCGGAGCAGATCCGCATCAGGTGGGAGGCGAGGCGGGTGGCGGCCTGGAGGGCCTCCCCTCGTCGGCGCCCTCGGCGGCCTCCCCCACGAAGACCACGTCCACGTCGGAGACGTAGTTGAGTTCGTGACCGCCGCACTTGCCCATCGCGACGACCGCGAGCCGGCACCGGGCGGCGTCCTCGGGGGCGGCCGCGGCGGCGAGGGCGAGGGCCGCGCGGAGCGTGGCCGTGGCCAGGTCGGCCAGCCGGGCGGCGGTCCGGGCGACGTCGGCGGTGCCGCACACGTCGCGGGCGGCCACGCCGAGGAGGCAGCGGCGGTAGGCGACGCGCAGGGACACCGGGTCGGTGGCGGCGGCGAGGTCCCGCTCGAACCCGGCGACGCCCGGGTCCGGGTCGGCCGACTCGCGGGTGGCGAGGACCCGCCAGTCCAGCGGGTGGCGCGCGAGGTGGTCGCCGAGCGCCTCGGACGCGCCGAGCACGCCGAGGAGCCGGTCGCGCAGCGGCTCCTCGGCGACCAGCGCGGACAGCAGTTCCCCCGGCCCGTCGGGCTGCGCCTCGGCGAGCCGTACCAGGCCGCGCAGGGCGAGGTCCGGGTCGGCGGTCGCGCCGAGGGCCTCGAGGAGGGCCGGGTCGGAGCGGGCCGGGGCCAGCGCGGGGTCGTCGAGCAGCCGCTCGGCGGCGGACGCGTCGGTGAAGCCGTGCCGCAGCAGCCGTGTGAAGGTGCTGCTCCTACGCCCCGGCGCCGTCGTCATGCGGCTGCTCCCTCCACGCGTCCACGCTCGGGCCGAGCCTATCCGCCCCGGTCGCGGCGGCGCGTCCGGCGGTCGCCGCGCGCCGGTCAGCGGACGATCCGGTACCGCAGGTGCGTGACGTCCGGGGCGTCGACGGCCCGGGCCTTCGCCAGGCGCAGCGCGGGGTCGACGCCGTCGAGGAGGCGGACGCCGGAGCCCAGCAGCACCGGGACGAGGTGCAGCTCCAGCTCGTCGACGAGGCCCGCGTTCAGGTACTGGCGCACGGTGTGCGCCCCGCCGGAGATCCGCACGTCCCTGCCGCCGGCCGCGGCACGGGCCCGGTCGAGGGCGGCGTGGACGCCCTCCGTGACGTACGTGAAGACGGTGCCCTCGCGGACCAGCGCGTCGCGGGCGCTGGTCGTGAGGACGAAGACGGGCGCCCGGAAGGGCGGCGGGTCGGACCACAGCCGCTCGCCCTCGTCGAGGGTGCGGCGCCCCATGACGTACGCCCCGGCGCGAGCGGGGTCCTCGGCGGCGACCAGCCACTCCCGGAGGCGTGCCCCGCCGTCCCCGAAGGGGTTGCCGGGTCCGGCGTGCGGTCCGGCGAGGAACCCGTCCAGGGACATGCCCAGGCTCGCGAAGACCTTGTCCATCCCTCCATGCTGGCCCGCCCGGCCCGCCGCCGCACCGCGGGGCCGCGCCGTGCGCCCGCCGCGCCGGGGCCGGCCCGCGGCTACAGCACCGGCAGGCTCTTGCGCAGCTCGAAGGCGGTGACCTCGGAGCGGTACTCCTCCCACTCCTGCTTCTTGTTGCGCAGGAAGAAGTCGAAGACGTGCTCGCCCAGGGTCCCGGCCACCAGTTCGCTGCGCTCCATCAGGGAGATCGCCTCACCCAGGTTCTGCGGGAGCGGTTCGATGCCCATCGCGCGGCGCTCGCCGTCGGAGAGGGCCCACACGTCGTCGTCGGCGCCGGGGCCGAGCTCGTACTCCTCCTCGATGCCGCGCAGGCCCGCGGCGAGGAGGACGGCGTACGCGAGGTACGGGTTGCAGCCGGAGTCCAGGGAGCGGACCTCGATCCGGGACGAGCCGGTCTTGCCGGGCTTGTACATGGGGACGCGGATCAGCGCGGAGCGGTTGTTGTGGCCCCAGCAGATGTACGAGGGGGCCTCGCCGCCCGAGCCGGCGGTGCGGCTGGAGCCGCCCCAGATGCGCTTGTAGGAATTGACCCACTGGTTGGTCACGGCGGAGATCTCCGCGGCGTGGCGCAGGAGGCCCGCGATGAAGGAGCGGCCGACCTTGGAGAGCTGGTACTCGGCGCCGGACTCGTAGAACGCGTTGCGGTCGCCCTCGAAGAGGGAGAGGTGGGTGTGCATGCCGGAGCCGGGGTGCTCCGAGAACGGCTTCGGCATGAACGTGGCCTGGACGCCCTGTTCCAGCGCCACCTGCTTCATGACCAGGCGGAACGTCATGATGTTGTCGGCCGTCGACAGGGCGTCGGCGTAGCGCAGGTCGATCTCCTGCTGGCCGGGGCCGCCCTCGTGGTGGGAGAACTCCACGGAGATGCCCATCGACTCCAGCATCGTGATGGCCTGGCGGCGGAAGTCCATGCCGACGTTCTGCGGGGTGTGGTCGAAGTAGCCGGAGCTGTCGGCGGGGGTGGGGCGCGTGCCGTCGACGGGCTTGTCCTTGAGCAGGAAGAACTCGATCTCGGGGTGGGTGTAGAAGGTGAAGCCGAGGTCGGAGGTCTTCGCGAGGATGCGCTTGAGGACGTAGCGGGGGTCGGCGAACGACGGGGAGCCGTCGGGCATGAGGATGTCGCAGAACATCCGGGCGGTGCCGGGGGCCTCGGCGCGCCAGGGGAGGATCTGGAAGGTGGCCGGGTCCGGCTTGGCGATCATGTCGGACTCGTAGACGCGCGCGAAGCCCTCGATGGCGGAGCCGTCGAAGCCGATGCCCTCGTCGAAGGCCTGCTCCAGCTCGGCGGGGGCGACGGCGACCGACTTGAGGAAGCCGAGCACGTCGGTGAACCACAGCCGCACGAAGCGGATGTCGCGCTCCTCCAGGGTCCGGAGCACGAATTCCTGCTGCTTGTCCATTTCCACACCCATCCTCGCCGATCAGGGCCAGCATGCCACCACACGGTCGCGTGCGCGTCGCGATCCCATGGTGCCCGGCCGGGCGCGGCGCGCGTGACGCCGGGTGCCCCCGGGGGCGGGCGGCACGGGACCGGTTCGCGCAGACTGGGGCCATGGACCGCGCCCGGAGGACGCCCGGTGCCCTCCCTCCGCTCTGGCTGCGCCTGCTGCCCTGGGGGCTGCTGGCGGGCGGGCTCGCGGCGCAGGGCCTGACGCCCGAGACGGTGCAGCTGGGGTTCGCGTTCGCGGTGGTCGCGCCGCTGGCGTCGCTGGCGTACGGGGCGCTCGGCACCGCGCTGGTGTCGGCCGTGCTGGTGTTGGCGCTGGCCGTGCCGCACCCGTGGGCCCCGCGCGGCGCCGGCGGCGACCTGCTGGCGCTCGGGCTGATCGGGGCGGTGAGCGTGCTGCTCGCGCGGGCGCGGGTCCGGCGCGAGGCCCAGTTGACGCGGGTGCACACGGTCGCGGAGGCCGCCCAGTACGCGGTGCTGCCGCCCGTGCCGCCGCGGGTGGGGCCGGTGCGGTGCGGCGCGATGTACCGGGCGGCGGGCCGGGCGGCGCTGGTCGGCGGGGACCTGTACGACGTGCAGCCGGGCCCGTACGGGGTGCGGGCGGTCGTGGCGGACGTGAAGGGGCACGGGCTGTCCGCGGTGTCGACGGTGGCGGCCCTGCTCGGCGCGTTCCGGGAGGCGGTGCTGGACGAGCCGGAGCTGACGGGAGTGGCCGCGCGGCTGGACCGGCGGCTGGTGGTGGACTCCTCGCGGGAGGGGGAGACGGAGCTGTTCGCGACGGCCCTGCTGGTGGAGTTCCCCGGCGGCGGGCCGGGCCGGGGGGCCGAGGCGCGGGTGCTGAGCTGCGGCCACCCCCCGCCGCTGCTGGTGGCGCGGGAGGGGGCGGGGAGGTCGCGGTGGAGCCGGGGCCGCCGCTCGGGCTGGGCGTGGCGGGGTTCGCGGCGCCGTCGCCGGTGACGGTGCCGCTGGGGCCGTCGTGCGTGCTGCTGGCGTACACGGACGGGGTGTCGGAGGCGCGCGACGCGGCCGGGGAGTTCTACCCGCTGCTGGAGCGGGTCCGGCCGGAGCACGACCCGGTGGCGCTGGTGGGTTCGGTGTGGCGGGACGTGTCGGCGTACGCCGGCGAGATCGACGACGACGTGGCGCTGCTGGCGCTGCGGGTCGCTCCCGGCGGCTGAGGGCCGGCCCCGGCCGTCCGCGGGGCGCGGCCGCCGCGGCCCGCGGGCGCGGCGGCGCCGGCCGGCCCGCCGCCCGCCCGCGGACGGCCGGGCGCGGGGCGCGGCCCTCCGGTACGCGGGGCCTCCGGGCACCGCGGCCGCGCGGCCCGCCCCCGCGGGACCCGGTCGGGGGCGCAGCGGTCGCGGGTGCCGGGGGGCGCGTCCAGAATGAAGGGGCTCGGGGAGACGACGCACGCCCTCACACGGAGGAAGCCGCCCCATGACCACCGCCCGAGACATCATGCACTCGGGGGCCCACTGGGTCCCCGCCCACGAGACCCTGGACCGCGCCGCGCGGCTGATGCGCGAGCACGGCGTGGGCGCGCTCCCCATCACCGACGGGAACGAGCGGCTCTGCGGCATCGTCACGGACCGCGACATCGTCGTCAAGTGCGTGGCCGCGGGCCAGGATCCGTCCCGTGTGACCTGCGGCGACGTGGCGGAGGGCACCCCCGCTGGATCGACGCGGACGCGGACGTGAGCGAGGTGCTGCGCGAGATGCGCAGCCACCGGATCAAGCGCCTCCCGGTCATCGACGACAAGCGGCTGGTCGGCGTCATCAGCGAGGCCGACCTCGCCCGGAACCTGCCCGACGACAAGGTCGCCGAGTTCGCCCAGGGCGTGTACGCGCGGGCCTGACCGGGCGCGGCGCGCCCCGCCCGGAGGCTTCACCGGCCCGGCGGGCGGAGGACCGCCTCGGCGACCGCGCCGGGGCGGTCCAGCATCATCAGGTGGCCCGCTCCCCGGACGAGGGTGAGGGGGGCCTCCAGCACCCGGGCGAGGGTCCGCTGGCGGGCCGTCCAGCGGTCGGTGCCGTCCGGGGAGTCCGGTGCCGCCAGCACCGCGACGGGGAGCGGCCGGGGCAGCGGGTGGCGGGCGCGCAGGGCGAGGAGCCCGGCGGCGACGGCCCGGTAGTGCGCGTTCTCCAGCAGGGCGCCGTCCAGGACGCGGCGGGTCCGGTAGCAGCGCAGTACCCGCTCGCGGTCGGCCGGGTCGGGCGCGCACCCCGCGCGGGAGAGGCGCACCAGCGCGCGGCGGGTGCCGGGGCCGAGCGCGGCGGGGGCGCCCGCGGCGGCGAGCAGGGCGCCCGCGGCGCGGGCCAGGGCGGTGTGGAGCGCGGCGGTGCGCGGGGCCGGTGCGCGCGCCTGCTCCTCCACGGAGGCGTCGACCAGGACCAGGGCCGCCGTCCGCGCCGGGTGCAGCCGGGCGAACGCCTCCGCGTGGAACCCGGCGACGGAGTGCCCCACCACGGTCACCCGTTCGCCGCCCCTCCCCAGCGCGTCCAGCAGGGCCGCGATCCGGTGGGCCTCGCCCCGCGCGGTGGGCGCCGTCCCGGCCGGGCCGCTCAGTCCGTGGCCGGGCCGGTCGAAGCGGACGACCGTGCGGTGCGGCGCCAGCAGCGGCACCACCGGGTCCCAGTCGAACCAGCACAGCGCCAGCCCGGCGCTCAGCACGCACACCGGTCCGGAGCCCTCGACGACCACGTGGTGGGGCACGCCCCCGACCCGGACGAAGCGGCTCACCCGCGCCGCCCCCCGCGGTGCGGCAGCGACCGGGCCAGCAGGAGCAGCCAGACCGCCGCCAGCAGCAGCTGCGCGCGCTGGCCGGCGCCCAGCGCCCAGTGGCCGCGCCCCGCCTCGGACGCGGCGATCGCGGCGAGCGTCCAGGCCGTGGCGGCCAGCTCCAGCGCGACGAGGACCGGCCCCGTACGGGCGAGGAGCGGCCACCGGCCGTAGCGGCGGGCGGCGACGGTGAGCGCGACGACCGCCGTGACGGCGCCGGCCATCGCGAGGCCGGAGCTCACGGCGTGCGCGGCGTGCGCGGCCGTGACCAGGCCGGCGTCCTCGCGGGCGGCGCACGCGGCGTCGGCGGTGGGCGCGCAGTCGAGCGGCAGCCGGGAGTCGACGGCGGTGGCCGCGCCGAACAGGGCGAGCGCCGCCCATCCGGTCGCCGTCCAGAAGCGGCGCCGGGACGCGAGCAGCGGGGGCAGCGCGGCGGCCAGCAGCAGGAGGCCGGCGACCAGGTCGGCAGTGCGGAACAGGGCGCCCAGCGGCCGGTCGGCGGCGGCCAGTTCGCTGACGTAGGACCGGAGGGGGTCCAGGCCGGTGGCGAGCGGCAGTTCGGCGACCCAGACGCTGTAGGAGAGCGCTCCCAGGACGAGGAGGACGGCGGTCCGCCGCCCCGGTGTGCCGGGGTGCGGGCGGCGGGCGCCGTTCGGCGCCTCACCGTCCGGCGTCGTGACGATGCGCACGGGGGGCCGTCCTTCGGGGCGTGCGGGTGCGCGCTCGGTGGCGGTCGCCGTGCGCGGTCCGGTGCCCCCGATCCCCTCCGGGCGGCCGGCCGCGCGCGGTACCGCGGCGCCTGACACCCTTGAGGACGCGCCGCCGCCCGGTTCGGATGCGTCGCACCGCGCCCGTTCTCCCCGGGACGCCGTGCCGGGGCGGCGCGGGCTCGCCGCCGGGCCGCGAGGCGCTCGCCCGGATCCCGGAGTCGTATGCCGGCCGGGGGCGGGGACCCGGTCGCCGCCGCGGGCTCCGGCGGGAAGCCGGTGGCGCGGGCGCCGCCGGGGGCGGAAGGCCTGCGCGGGGACGCGGCGGAGGCCGGCGGCCGTGCGCCGGCGGTGCGGGGCGGCCCCGGCCCCGGGCGGGCGCCCCGTCCCCGCTCCCCGGGCGTCAGAGGGTCACGCGGGCCGCGATCGGCAGGTGGTCGCTGTCGGTGCGCGGCAGGGACCAGGAGGCGACCGGCTCGACGCCCCGGACCAGGATCTGGTCGATGCGGGCCATCGGGAATCCGGCCGGCCAGCTGAAGCCCATGCCGTCGCCGGCGGCGCCCTGGGTGGAGCGCAGCTGGGACGTGACGGCGTTCAGGGAGCGGTCGTTCATGGTGCCGTTGAGGTCGCCGAGGAGGATCACCCGGCGGTTGGGCTCGGCGGCGATGGCCTCGCCCAGCCGGTCGGCGCTGCGGTCGCGCTGGTTGGCGGTGAAGCCGGCGTGCAGCTTGAGCCGTACGGACGGCAGGTGGGCGACGTAGACCGCGACGGGCCCCCGGGGGCCGACACGGTGGCGCGCATGGCGCGGGTCCAGCCGAGCCGGATGTCGACGGGGCGGCTGTCGTCGAGCGGGTACCGGCTCCACAGGCCGACCGTGCCGCGCACCGAGTGGTGCGGGTACGCGCCGGCCAGCGCCTCCTCGTACACCGGCACCATCGCGGGCTTCAGCTCCACCAGCGCCACCACGTCCGCCTCCGACGCGGCGACGGCGCGGGCGGTGCCCCCGGGGTCGGGGTTGTCGGCGTTCACGTTGTGCGAGACGACCATGAGGTCGCCGCCGGGGCCGTTCTTGTCGGTGACGAGCCCGCCGAAGAGGTTCAGCCACACGGCGGCCGGGAGGAGGGCGGCGACGAGGGCGGCGGCCGAGCGGCGCAGCAGCGCGAGGCCGGCCAGGAGCGGGACGAGCAGGCCGAACCAGGGCAGGAACGTCTCGATGAGGCTGCCGAGGTTGCCGATGTCGTTGGGAACGTGGCGGTGCAGGACCATCACCAGCGCCAGCAGGGCCGCGCACGCGGACAGCACCGCGCCGCGCCGCCGGGCACCGGGGCCGCGCCGCCGCCGGGCGAACACCGAGCGGACCCGGGACCCCGCACGCCGCTCCCCCGCGGCGCCGCTCCCCGTCTCCGTCATGCCGTCCACCCGCGCCATTCCGCCGTCCTCACGTCCCGCCGTCCTTCCCGTACCGGAACCCCCGACCCTAGGTGATGGTCCGTCGGGGCCGCGGCACGGCCGTACGGTCTCAGGGACGACCGCGGTCGCCCGGCGGGTTCCTGGAGCCGCCGGGGACGGGCGGGTTGTGACGGAACACGCATACTCGCGGGTGCTGCGCCGCAGGTCAGCGCCGGACGGCGGCGCCGGACAGGACGGTGTCCACGATCAGGGCGGGGAGGTCCCCTCCGAGGTCGGCGCCGGGTGCCGCGGCGGCGCGCAGGACGAGCGGCCCGCCGAGGAGGTCGGCGAGGAGCTCCACGTCGGCGTCCGGACGGATCTCCCCGGCCGCGACGCCGCGGCGCAGTACGTCGAGGGCGGCGCGGCGGTGCGGCTCGACCACGGTCCGGCGGTACGCCTCGCGGAGCCTCGGATGGCCGTGGAGCTGGGCGGAGGCGGTGTGGAGGGCGGCGGACGAGCGCCGGGCCTCGCCCCGCGGGCGGACGGCCTCCGGGAGGACGACCAGGCCGTCGCGCACGGAGGTGCCGGGCGGTTCGGGGCGTACGGGGCCGGCGGACCGCAGCAGGTCGACGAGGAGCTCCTCCGTGCCGGGCCAGCGCCGGTAGACGGTCGCCTTGCCGACGCCGGCGGTCCGGGCTGTCCGCTCGACGGACGGCGCGGCCACCGGGACGCCCTCCTCCGGCAGCCGCGCGGCCGCGTCGAGGATGGCCCGCCCGGCCGCCCCGCTGCGGGGCCGCCCGCGCCGCGGGGGCGCACCCCCCGCCTCGGCGCCGCCGTCGCGGGCGGGGGCGGGCGGACGCGGCGCGGGCCCCGGAGCGGTACCGGCGGGTTCCGGCGCCGGCCCGGGGACGGGCCGCTCGGGGGTGCGGGGGCACGGTGCCGCCTCCCGCCGGGTGCGTGCGGCTACCGGGGGACCGGTTCTCGCGCCCCGCCCTCCGCCGCCCGCTCCCGGCCCTCCGGCTCGGGGCGGCGGCCCGGCAGGAACGCGGCGACCACCACCGCCCCCAGCGCGGCGACCCCGGCCGCGCACACCGCCGTCACGTGCATCGCCGCCAGGAACGCCTCGTGCGCCGGGGCGACGAGCGCCTCCCCCGCCGGGCCGAGGCGCCGCGCGGCGGCGAGGGTGGCCTCGACGGACTCGCCGGCCGCCGCCCGCGCGCCCGGCGGCAGGGCGCCGAGGTGCCCCTCGACGCGGCCCCGGTAGACGGCCGACAGCAGCGAGCCGAGCACGGCCACGCCGAGCGCCCCGCCGACCTGCCGGAAGGTGTTGTTCACGGCCGACCCGGAGCCGGCCTTCTCCTTCGGCAGGGCCTGCATCACGGCGACCGTCACCGGGGGCATGACGTGGGCCATGCCCGCGCCCTGGGCGAACAGCACCAGTTCCACCGCCCACACCGGCGTGCCCGTGTCGAACCCGGCGAACGCGGCCAGGCACGCGGCCACCACCAGCAGTCCCGTCGCGCACACCGCGCGCGCCCCGAACCGCCGCACCACCAGCCGGGAGCGCGGCGCGAACAGCAGCTGCGTCACCGCCAGCGGCAGGAGCAGCAGCCCGGCCTGGAGGGGGCTGAAGCCGCGCACGGACTGCAGGTAGAAGACGGAGACGAAGGTGACGCCCATCAGGGCGAAGAAGACCAGCGCGATCCCGCCCACCGCCGCCGAGAAGACGGGTTTGCGGAAGTACGCCATGTCGAGCGCCGGGTTCGGGCTGCGCCGCTCGTGGACGACGAACCCGGCCAGCACCAGCACCCCGCCCGCCGCGGGCAGCAGCACGGTCGGGTCGGTCAGGTCGGCCAGCTCGCCGCCCCGGATGACGCCGAACACCAGCAGCACCAGGCCGACGACCGACAGCGCCACCCCGCCCGGGTCGATCCGCCCTGGCGCGGGGTCGCGGGACTCCGGCACCAGCAGCGCCACGGCGACCAGCGACACCGCCACCACGGGCACGTTGACCAGGAAGATCGACCCCCACCAGAAGTGCTCCAGCAGCAGCCCGCCCAGGACCGGGCCGACCGCGATGGCCACGCCGACCGCGCCGACCCACACGCCGATGGCCCGCGGCTGCTCGTCGCGCTCGAAGACGTTCATCAGGACGGCGAGCGTCGCGGGCATCACGAACGCCGCCCCGAACCCCATCACCGCCCGGTACGCGACCAGCTCGACCGGCGAGTCCGCGAAGGCGGCCAGCGCCGAGGCGGCCCCGAAGACCGCCGTGCCGAACAGCAGCGTCCTGCGGCGGCCGATCCGGTCGCCGAGGAGCCCCGCCGTGAACAGCAGCGCCGCGAAGACCAGGGCGTACGCGTTGATCGCCCACTCCAGCTGGCCCTGGGTGGCGCCGATGCCGACGGGCGGGGGGCTGGCGACGGTCTTCACCGCGACGTTGAGGACCGAGTTGTCCAGCACCACGAACAGCAGGCTCAGCATCAGCACCGCGAGGATCGCCCAGCGGCGCCGGTGCACCTCCGGCGGCACCTCCGGCTCCTGCTCCGGGAGGCCGCCGCGGGCGGGGCGCGGGGCGTGCGGCGGGGGCGGTGACCGGTCCATGGGCCCACCGTAGGCCGGATGACGAGCCGGCGCCGTCCCGCACCGCCCTCCGGGGTGTCCTCCCACTTCCCCCGTCCGGCGCGGAGTGCCACCATGGACGTGGTCCGGGGACGCCGTCAGGGCGCCTCGAGATGACGAAGGAGCCGTTGCACATGACGCTTCAGCCTGCCCGGAAGCAGCCCGGCGACAGCGGCGGGGGCGGGGGCCAGGACGCCAGGCACCCCAAGGCGCTGTACGGGGGGAAGGGCACCCGCCGCCTCACCGTCCACGACGTCGCCGCCGCCAAGGAGCGCGGCGAGAAGTGGCCCATGCTGACCGCGTACGACGCGATGACCGCGTCGGTCTTCGACGAGGCCGGCATCCCGGTCCTCCTCGTGGGCGACTCCATGGGCAACTGCCACCTCGGCTACGACACCACCGTGCCCGTCACGATGGACGAGATGGCCGTCCTGTCCGCCGCCGTCGTCCGGGGCACCAGGCGCGCCCTCGTCGTCGGCGACCTGCCGTTCGGCTCGTACCAGGAGGGTCCCGTGCAGGCCCTGCGGTCGGCGACGCGGCTGGTGAAGGAGGCCGGCGTCGGCGCGGTGAAGCTGGAGGGCGGCGAGCGCTCGCTGCCCCAGACGCGGATGCTGGTCCAGGCCGGCATCCCGGTGATGTCGCACCTGGGCCTCACCCCGCAGTCCGTGAACACGATGGGCTACCGGGTGCAGGGCCGCGCCGACGAGGACGCGCACCGGCTGCTGCGGGACGCCAAGGCGGCGCAGGACGCGGGCGCCTTCGCGGTGGTCCTGGAACTCGTCCCGGCCGGGCTGGCCGCGGAGGTCACCCGCTCCCTGCACATCCCGACCGTCGGCATCGGCGCCGGTCCGGACACGGACGCGCAGGTCCTCGTGTGGACGGACATGGCCGGGCTGACCGGCGGCAGGGTGCCGCGCTTCACCAGGCAGTACGCCGACCTGCGCCGCACCCTCGGCGACGCGGCCCGGGCGTTCGCGCAGGACGTCGCGGGCGGCGCGTTCCCCGCCGAGGAGCACACCTTCCACTAGCCGCCGCGGTACGGACGACGGCCCGCCGGACCCGCGCCGGCGGGCCGTCGGCGTCGGGGGCGGACCGGGCGCCGGGCGTCACGGGGTGCCCTGGCGGGCGCGCTTCCAGTAGTACCAGCACATGTTGGAGGAGACGCCGGCGAGCAGCACCCACACGATGCCGAGCCAGGTGCCCCGGGCGAAGGAGACCGCGGCCGCGACGGCGGCGAGGACGCAGACGGCGAGCGCGAGGAGGGCGAGGAGGGCGAGGCGGGGCATGGGGGTCGGCTCCTGTCCGGTGCGGGGGTCGTGCGCGTCCAGTGTCCCCCATGCGGCCCGTCGGCCCGTTCAGCGGCCCGGCGCCTCCCGGACGTCGGTGAGGCGCAGGCCGGCGTGGGCCCCGTAGCGGCGGTTGACGGAGATCAGGTTGGCGACCAGCGACTCGACCTGGTGGGCGCCGCGCAGCCGGCCCGCGAAGACGCCCCGCAGACCGGGGATGCGGGCGGCGAGGGCCTGCACGACGTCGGTGTCGGCGCGCTTCTCGCCGAGGACCATCACGTCCGTGTCGATCTCCTCGACCGTCTCGTCCTGGAGCAGTGCCGCCGACAGGTGGTGGAAGGCGGCCGTCACCCGCGACTCGGGGAGCAGCGCGGCGGCCTGCTCGGCGGCGCTGCCCTCCTCGGGTCTGAGCGCGTACGCGCCCCGCCGGTCGAAGCCGAGCGGGTTCACGCAGTCGACGACGAGCTTGCCGCGCAGCTCCCCGCGCAGCGCCGTGAGGGTCGCGGCGTGGCCGTCCCAGGGCACGGCGACGATCACGACGTCGCTGCGGCGGGCGCACTCGGCGTTGTCGGCGCCCTCGACGCCGAGGCCCAGCCCGGCGGCGGCCTCGCGGGCCCGTTCGGCGGCGCGCGACCCGACGATCACCTTCTGGCCGGCGCGGGCCAGCCGGTAGGCGAGGCCCCGCCCCTGCTCCCCGGTGCCGCCGAGGACGCCGACGACTAGGCCCGACACGTCGGGCAGGTCCCACGGGTCCCGGGCGGCCTTCTTGGTCTCCGTCTCACTCATGGCGCCGACACTACGTGCCACCGCCTCCGTACGGGTGACAGGAGCGCGAAGCGCCGCGCCGGGCGGGCCGGGGCGGGCAGGATGCGGCGCCATGGATGCCGTACGGGTCGCCCTGCTCCGTGACGTGCTCGCCGGGACGGCGTGGCCGTCGGCGGCGCGCGGTTTCGCCGGCGCGCTGCGCTCCTCCGTGGTGCGGCACGGCGGGGGCCTGCTGCTGGTGGGGACCGCGGAGTACGAGCCGTGGCACCTGGCCGCGCACCTGACGGACGAGGCGATGTGGGCGGGCCTCCCGGAGCTGGCGCCCACCCTGGTGCGGCACCGGGCGCGGCCCTCGGACCCGGCGCACCTGGCGGTGGGGCCGGGCCGGCTGGAGGCGGCCGGGCGGGGGGGCGACGCTGCTGGTCGTGGCACCGGGGCCGCCGGACGCGGACCTGCTGGAGCGGGTGCACGGGGCGCGGCGGGCCGGGGCGACGGTGCTGTCGCTGGACGGCGGCGACCGGGAGGTCCACGGCCTGGCGCACGAGTCGCTCAGCGTCGACCCAGCGCACGACGAGGGCGTCGACCTGGACACGGTGCAGCACCTGGTGAGCGCGGCGGCCGGCGAGAACAGCCTGCCCTCTCCCCGGGGCCGCGGCCGGCTGCGCGACCGGCTGTCCCGGCTCGTCGACCACCTGACGTCGCCGCCGCCCGCCCGCTGGTGAAAACCGGTTGCCCGGGGCGGCGGACGGCGCGCACCATGGCGCCCCGTGACCCCGAAGCCGTCCGCCGTGCTGCCCGACCTGTCCCCCTGGCGGTCCTCCCGGGACTTCCGCCTGCTGTGGGTGCAGGGGCTCGTCGCCCACCTCGGCGGCTCCACGGCGATGGTGGCGCTGCCGCTTCAGGTCAAGGAGCTGACCGGCTCACCGTTCGCGGTCGGCGCCATGGGTGCGGTCGAGCTGGTGCCGCTGGTCGTGTCCGGCCTGTACGGGGGCGCGCTCGCCGACGCGGCCGACCGGCGCCGGGTGGTCCTCGCCACCGAGGCCGGGCTCGCGCTGCTCGCCGCCGTCCTGCTGGTGAACGCGCTGGTGCCGGGGCCGGCGCTGTGGCCGCTGTACCTGGTCGCGGCCGGCGTCTCGGCGATGGCGGGGCTCCAGCGGCCCGCGCTGGAGTCGCTGACGGCCCGGGTCGTGCCGCACGACCAGCTCCCCGCGGCGGCCGCGCTGAACGCACTGCGCTGGCAGCTGGGTTCCGTCGCCGGGCCCGCCCTGGCCGGGCTGGTGGCGGGGTACGCGGGCCACGGCGCGGCGTACGCGATGACGGTGGGCTGCTTCGCCGTCTCGGTGGCGCTGTGCCTGCGCCTCTCCCCCGCTCCACCCGCGAGCGGCGCCGGCAGGCCGTCGCTGCGCGGCGTCGCGGAGGGAGCCCGGTACGCGTGGTCGCGGCCGGTGCTGCTGGGGACGTACGCGATCGACCTGGCGGCGATGCTGCTGGCGTACCCGCCTGCGCTGTTCCCGTTCCTCGCGGACGAGCTGGACGCGGGGTGGTCCCTGGGGCTGATGTACGCGGCGGGGTCGGTGGGGTCGGTGGTGGTGAGCCTGACGAGCGGATGGACGTCGCGGGTGCGGCGGCACGGGCTGATGGTGGTGTGCGGTGCCGCCGGGTGGGGTCTGGCCGTCGCGGGGGCGGGCTGGTTCGACGGGGTGTGGGTGGTGCTGCTGTGCCTGGTGGCGGCGGGCGCGGGCGACATGGTGAGCGGCCTGGGCCGGTCGACGATCTGGAACCAGACGGTCCCCGAGGGGCTGCGGGGGCGGCTGGCGGGGATCGAGGTGCTGTCGTACAGCGTGGGCCCGCAGCTGGGGCAGGTGCGGTCGGGCGCCATGGCCGGGTGGACCGGCGCGCGCGGGGCCGTGTGGGGCGGCGGGCTGGCGTGCGTGGCGGCGGTGGGGCTGCTGGCGGCGGCGCTGCCGGCGCTCGTGTCGTACGACGTCGTGACCGACCCCGACGCCCGGCGCCGGCGGGCGTCGCGGGAACGGCCCGCGGACGGAGCCGGGGACCCGTAGGGCGGGGGCCGGCCGGCCCGCCGCGGTCGGCGCGGCGGGCCGGCGGCGCTCAGCTCTCCGGTTCTCCGGGGGCGTCGTGCCAGCGGGGGTCCGTCTCCCAGCGGGCGTTGCGCTCGCGGGCCGTCTCCATCGCGCGGGCCGCCTCCCCGCGCGACGCGTAGGGACCGAAGCGGTCCTTCGCCGGGCACTCGGGCCCCTCCTCCACCTTCTCGTGCTGCAGGCAGTAGAACCACTCGCCCGGCCTGCCCGCCGTGCGCTTCCTGAACAGGGGCATCTCCCGCTCCTTCCTCTGCCGCCATGGTGCCCCGCCCGCGCTGGTTAGACTCGCCGCATGTCTGGCCAGTCGCTGCTCGTCCCGGGGGAGCTGTCCCCCATCCGCCCCGTCCCCGGCTCCATCCGGCGTCCCGAGTACGTCGGGAAGCCCGCTCCGAAGCCGTACGACGGCCCCGAGGTCCAGGACTCCGACACGATCGAGCGGATGCGCGTCGCGGGCCGCATCGCCGCGCGGGCGATGGAGGAGGCCGCCCGGCACATCGCGCCCGGCGTCACCACCGACGAGCTGGACCGCGTGGCCCACGAGTACATGTGCGACCACGGCGCCTACCCCTCGACGCTCGGCTACCGGGGCTTCCCCAAGTCGCTGTGCGCGTCGGTCAACGAGGTCATCTGCCACGGCATCCCCGACTCGACCGTCCTGAAGGACGGCGACATCGTGAACCTGGACGTCACGGCGTACGTCCACGGCGTCCACGGCGACAACAACGCCACCTACCTGTGCGGCGACGTCGACGAGGAGTCGCGGCTGCTCGTCGAGCGGACCCGGGAGGCGCTCGACCGGGCGATCAGGGCCGTCCGGCCGGGCCGCCAGATCAACGTGATCGGGCGCGTCATCGAGTCGTACGCCAAGCGCTTCGGCTACGGCGTCGTGCGGGACTTCACCGGGCACGGGATCAGCACGTCGTTCCACTCCGGCCTGGTCGTCCCGCACTACGACTCGCCGCACGCCACGACCGTGATGCGGCCCGGCATGACCTTCACGATCGAGCCGATGCTGACGCTCGGCACCCACGAGTACGACATGTGGGAGGACGGCTGGACCGTCGTGACGAAGGACCGCAAGCGGACCGCGCAGTTCGAGCACACGCTCGTGGTGACGGACACCGGCGCCGAGATCCTCACGCTGCCCTGACCCGCCGGAGGGGCACGCCGCCCGCCGCCGCACGCGCCGCCTCGGCGGCCCCTCCGGGGGCCGGGGCGGCCGCGACCGGGCGGAGCGCCGGCGGGCCTCGCCCACCGGGGTGGCGGCGTCCGCCCCCACGCCCCCGGCGCCGCCGCCGGGCCGGCGGCGGCCGAGCGGGAGCACCGCGTCCCGCCGGACCCGGTGGACGCCGACGGCCCGGAGCGGCGGCGGACCGCCGACGGGTGCGGGCGCGCCCCGGCGTCCGACACGGCCGTCTTCCGCACGCCGGGCGGGGGCACCCGCCCGGCGCGCGGGCGCGGCTCAGGCGCCGAGCGGGCCGTGGCCCAGGTGGCGGACCCGGCCGCCCAGTTCGATCACGCCGTCCGGGCCGGGGGCCGTCATGATCTGCGAGCCGCGGCCCTGCGTGATGTTCAGCGCCCGGCCCAGCTCCGCCGTCAGCAGCAGCGCCGCCGCACCCGTCGCCTCGTCCTCGTCGATCCCGTCGCCCCGTCCCGGGAACGCCCGGGCGCGCACCCGCCCGGCCGCCGCGTCCTCCCACGCCCAGGCGTACACCCACTCGCCGGGCGGCGGCACCTCCAGCGCCTCCACCTCGGCGGCCGAGCCGTACCGGCGCAGGGTGCGCGGCGGCGCCCACGCGGCGCGCGCCCCGATCCAGGTGAACTCGCCGTCCTGGCGCACCCACACCTCGCCGACCGCCAGGTCCAGCACCTCCAGGTCGAGCAGCCAGGCGGCGCCGACGACGGGGTGCCCGGCGAAGGGCAGCCGCACGCCGGGCGCGTAGATGTCGAGGACGCCGCGCTCGGGGTCGTCCACGAAGACCGTCTCGCTGTACCCGAGCTCCTTGGCGAACGCCTGCCGGGACGCCTCGTCGGGGCAGGACCGGCCCTCGCGCACGACGCCGAGCCGGTTGCCGTGCCGCCCGTCGGGCCCGCAGAAGACGGCCAGGACGTCGTACGCAGTGTTCACGGGGTTCACCGGGGCATTCAAACACGGTGCCGGCCCCGGGGCGGCCGGCCGCGCGGGGACGCCCGGCCGGTACGGTGGCGGGGCCCGCCGGGGGCGTCCCGGGGCGGGCCGTACGCAGGACCGGATCGAAAGGCCTCCCCCGTGCTCGGGTCCCATCTCGCAGGTGTGCGCGGCGGCCTGGAGGCCGCCCTGCTCCTCGGCCTGCTCGCCGCGTGGTTCGGCCGCGCCCGTCCCCCGGCGGGGCGCCCGGCCGGCGGGGCGGCGCCGTGCGGCGGTTGCGGACCGGGGCGGGTGCGGCCGGGGTGCTCTGCCTGGGCCTGGGGTGGCTGTTCACGTACGGGGACCGGGAGTTGACGCCGGAGGCGGTCAAGGTCCTCGGGGGCGCCCTGTCGGTGGCGGCGGCCGGGTGCGTCGCCCGGGCGGTGCTGCGCCCGGGCGGGGGGGCGGGGCGGGCTCGCGGGCGCGGCCGGTTTCCTGGTGGTGGCGCGGGAGGGTCCGGCGACGGCGCTGTTCGTGTGGGCGACGGTGTCGGCGGCGCGGGACGAGGCCGGTACTGCGGGCCCGCTGGGCATGGTCCTGCTGGGGCTGGCCGCGGCGGCCCTCGCGGGGTGGGCGGCCCACCTGGGGGTGCGGCGGCTGCCGCCGGCCCGGTTCCGCGCCTGGGCGGGCGGCGCGCTGCTGGTCGTCGCGGCGGGGGTGCTGGCGCAGGGGGCGCGCGACCTGCAGGACGGGGGCCCGCTGGGCGGGCTGCTCGCGGGGCGGGCGGCCGACCTGGGCGGCGCGGTGTCGCCGGACCGGTGGCCCGGGGCGCTGCTGGAGGGCGTGTTCAACCTGCGGCCCGACCCGTCGGTGCTCCAGGTCGTGGTGTGGGTCCTGTACCTGGTCCCGGCGCTCGTGCTCGCCGTGTCCCCGGTAGGGTTCGGTCGGTCGGTGCCGGTCGGGGTGGAGGAGCAGAAGAGAACCGATGCGAGGGCTGGTGAAGGGGCTGGGCCGGGCGCTGGCCCGCGGGGGCCGGCGTCCGCTGTCGGCGGTCGCGGCGGCGGTGGCGCTGACGCTGGCGGCGGGCGGCTGCGTGACGGTGCACGGCGAGCTGGCGGTCGTGCCGACGGCGACCCGCGGTGAGGCCGAGCAGGCGCTGAAGGACTTCACCGAGGCGTACAACGCCGCCGACAAGGCGTACGACCCGGCCCTCGACGCGCACCGGGTGACCGGCTCGCTCGGCGCCATCAACCAGGCCGGGCTGAAGGCCCGTTCGGTGACGGACCCGGACGGGAACCCCCGGCACCAGCCGCTGGAGCTGGGCGACGTCAGGCTCGTCATCCCCAGGAAGGCGGGGTGGCCGCGCTGGTTCGTCGCCGACGTCGACTCGAACACGGACGCCGACGAGGGCGGGAACGACAACCGCTGGCTGCTGCTGTTCGTCCGCGAGGGTGCCGACCGGCTGTGGGAGGCGGCGCACCTCGCCGTCCTGCCGGCCGACCGGGTGCCCGCGTTCCGGACCGACGCGGACGGCTGGGCCGAGCCCGCCCCGGCGGACGGCGCGGCGCTGGCGGCGGCGCCCCGCGACCTGAGCCGGGCCTACGCGGCGTACATGGGGTCGGGTGAGCCGGGGGTGTTCGCGGACGGCCCGCACACCTCGCGGCTGCGGGAGGAGCGCGCGAAGGTCTCCAAACGGCCCGGCTTCGCGCTGCAGTTCGCCGACCAGGCGCTGGACGCGGGCGTGTTCGCGCCGGTGGGCCTGCTCACCGAGGACGGCGGGGCGCTGGTGTTCTTCTCGAACCGCATCCACGAGCGGACCACCGCCGCCCGCGGCTACCGGCCCGCGGTGGCGCCGCAGGAGAAGCCGCTGCTCACCGGCGAGGTGCGCAACACGCTCACCAAGGAGTGGGTGACGAGCCTGACCGCCTTCGTGAAGCCGGGTCCGCCCGGTCCGGGCCGGGTGGACGTCCTGAACCGCGTCCAGGGCGTGACGGGCCTCAGGGGTTCCTGAACCCGGCCGCCGGCGCAGCGGTTCGGTGACCCGGCGGTTCAGCGGCTCAGCGGCTCAGCGGCCACGCCACCGCGTGGTGGCCGTGTTCGTCGTCGTACCGCTCGGCGTGGCGGGCGCAGGCGTCGGTGAGCGCCTCCAGCAGGGTCAGCGGGTCGGGCAGCGGGTGCTCGGGGCCCCGCACCCACTCCACCGCGTGGTCGCCGGGGAGCCGCGCCGGCGGTACGAGGACGTAGCTGCCCCGGCAGTGCCAGCGCAGCCCCGGGTGCTCGTCCATCGTCTCGGGGTGGCAGTCGAGTTCGCACGGCCACCACTCGTCCTCGTCCTCGGGTGTGCCCCGGGTGGCCGTGAAGAACAGCGCGCGGCCCCCGCCCAGCGCGTCCCCCGCCTCCGCGACCGGGCCCACCTCGACGCCCTCGGCGAGCAGGCGCTCCAACGCGGCGCGACCGGCCTCCAGCGGGACGTCCAGGACGTCGTGGACCATGCCGGTCGCGGTGACGAAGTTGGCCTGCGGCTGGCTGCGCGCCCAGCGCTCGACCTGCGCCGGGTCGGTGGCGCACTGCGTCTGCCAGGCGAAGGAGAGGGGGTGGCGGGCGGGTGTGGGGCAGCCGATGCGGTCGCAGGAGCAGCGGTAGCCGACCGGGTGAGCGGCGGGGGCGAGCGGCAGGCCCGCGGCGGCGGCGGCCAGGAGCAGTCCCTCGCGGTCCGGGCCTTCGGCGGCGGACCTGCCCGGGCGGCGGCGCAGCCACTGCGCGAGTTTGCTCTCCGTGCCGCGGTGGCGGCCGATACCGTCGCCCATCTATCCCCTCACACCTGAATACGAGCCCCTGTGGTCCCCGACATGGTCCCACCATCCGGCGCCGCGGGTGGCGGGACCGCCCGACCCGGGGCGGCCGCCGCGCCCGGGAGGACCGGTGCGCCGCTCGGGTTGCCGGATTTCGCCCGGGTATGCCCGGTGCCCGGCCCCGTTCGCCGTGAGGAGGTCCACGCGCCGGGTTCAGCGGGGGGTGATGCCGTGGAGGGCGTACTCGACGAGTTCGTCGGCGTAGGCGTGGGTGAGCGGGCGGGTGCGGAGCAGCCAGCGGTGGGTGAGCGGGCCGACGAACAGCTCCAGGGCGATGCGGAGGTCGATCTCCGGACGCACCTGGCCGGCCTCGCGGGCGGCGGTGAGCCGTTCCGCGTACAGCCGGAGCTGGGGTTCCAGGAGCCGCTCGACGAATCGGGCGCCGAGCTCAGGGTCGACGACGCCCGCGGCGGTGAGGGCCCGGGTGGGGGCCTCGAAGCGGGGGTCGCCGAGCTCGTCGACGGTGGCGCGCAGCACGGCCTTCAGGTCGGCGGCGAGGTCCCCGGTGTCGGGGAGCCCGCCGGCCCCTTCCGCGCCGGCCCCGCCCGTCAGGTCGAGGAAGGCGTCGAGGAGGACGGCGGCCTTCGAGGGCCACCAGCGGTAGATGGTCTGCTTGCCGACGCCGGCCCGGGCGGCGATGCCCTCGACCGTGGTCCGGGCGTAGCCCGCCTCGCCGACGAGGGCGAGGGCGGCGTCGAAGACGGCACGCCGGGAGCGCTGGCTGCGGCGCGAGGCGTCGGGCGCGCGGGGGGCCGTCGGCTCGGGTTCGGGCACGGCGGTCAATCTACCAGGGAGGCGAGCCGGTACGTCTCGTCTCGGAGTGCCCGGTGCCGGGCGTCCCGGCGCCGGCCGCCCGTGGAGCCGAAGGGGGCGCGGCCCCCGGAAGGCGGGCCCGGGCGCGGTCGGCCTCCCGCGTACGGCGCGTAGGGCACCGGGAGGCGGGAGGCGGGTTTCAGGTGGCGGGCTCCCAGGGGTCGCCCCACTCGGCGTCGCGGGCCTCCTTGTACAGGGCGCCGTGCCGCTTGGCGACCGTGTCGCGGCGCAGTCCGTCCTCCGCGGTGCACAGGTCGAGCAGGACCTGCCCCTTGCGGATCTGCGGCCTGCGCGTCACCCGGGCCGCGGCCGGCTCCGCGGGGAAGCGGACCGCCGCGACGTACGAGAACTTCTCGTCCTCGTAGGCGAGGGAGCCGCCCTTCACCCGCCGGTGCAGCGACGAACGGCTGACCCGCGCCGAGAAGTGGCACCAGTCGGCGCCCGGTGCTATCGGGCAGGCGGCGTTGTGCGGGCAGGGCGCGGCGACCCGCAGGCCCGCCCCGACCAGCCGGTCGCGGGCGGCGATGATCCGCTCGTACCCGTCGGGGGTGCCCGGTTCGACGACCAGTACCGCCCGGGCGGCGCGGGCCGCCTCGTCGACGAGCGCGTCCCGGTCGGCCCCGGTCAGCTCCTTCAGCACGTACGAGACGGTGACGAGGTCGACCGGGTCGAGCCGCAGCGCCCCGCCGATGCGCGCCCGGCGCCACTCGGCCGCGCGCAGGCCCGGCGCCCCGGAGGCGGCGGCCAGCTCCCGGCCGAGGGCGAGGGCGGGCTCGGCCCAGTCGAGGACGGTGGTGCGGGGCGCCTCGCCGCCGGGCTCCTGCCACGCCTCGGCGACCGCCCAGCTCGCCGCCCCGGTGCCGCCGCCGACGTCGGTGTGGGTGGCGGGCCGCCACGCGGGCGCGGCGTCGCGCAGGGCGGCCAGCGCGGACCGCACCGCCTCGAAGGTGGCGGGCATGCGGTACGCGGCGTACGCGGCGACGTCCGCGCGGTCCCGCAGCACGGGCGCGTCGGTGGGGGTGGTGCCGCGGTAGCTGGCGATGAGCCGGTCGACGGCCTGCGCCGCCCTGGTGGGCGGCAGCCCGTCGAGCAGCCCGGCGAGGGCGGCGCGCAGGGCGTCCGGGGTCGGGGGGTGGCGTTCACCGGCCCATGGTAGGCGGGTCGGCCGGGGCGGCGGTCCGCTGCCGGGGGCGGCACAGTCCGAGGAAGCAGCCGGTCGCGGCGAGCACGCACACGAGCTGGACGACGGCCATCGGCACGGCGGTGTGCTCCCCGGCGATGCCGACGAGCGGGGAGGCGACCGCGCCGACGAGGAACGCGGAGGCGCCCAGCAGCGCGGAGGCGGAGCCGGCGGCGTGCGGGGCGCGCATCAGCGCCTGCGCGTTGGTGTTCGGCATCACGAGGCCCATCGCGGACATCAGGACGAACAGTCCGACGGCGACCGGGAGGAGCCCGACCCGCCCGAAGAGGCCGCTGGTCATCACCAGCAGCGCGGCGGCGGCCGCGGTGATCCCGGCGAGGCCGGCGGCGAGGGCCTTGTCGAGGCTGACGCGGCCGACGAGCAGCTTGCCGTTGATCTGGCCGACGACGACGAGGCCGACCGAGTTGATCCCGAAGAGGAGGCCGAACGTCTGCGGCGACGCCCCGTGGATCTCCTGGACGACGAACGGGGAGGCGCTGATGTAGGCGAAGAGGGCGGCGAAGGCGAACCCGCCGCAGAGCATGTAGCCGGTGAACACCCGGTCGGCGAGCAGCCCGCGCATGGTGCGCAGGGCGGAGCCGACGCCGCCGCCGTGCCGCCGGGCGGGCGGCAGCGTCTCGTGGAGCCACCTCCACACGACGAGCGTGAGCAGCGCGCCGACCGCGGTGAGCACGTGGAAGACGCCCCGCCAGTCCGTCACGCGGAGGAGCTGCCCGCCGACGAGCGGCGCGACGACGGGGGCCACGCCGGATATCAGCATGAGGGTGGAGAAGAACCGGGCCATCTCCACCCCGTCGTACAGGTCGCGGACGACGGCGCGGGCGATGACGATGCCCGCCGCGCCCGCGAGGCCCTGGAGCAGCCGGAACGCGACGAGCAGCGCGGCGTTCGGCGCGAGGGCGCAGGCGGCGGTGGCCAGGACGTACACGGCCATCCCGGCGAGGAGGGGGCGGCGGCGCCCCCATCGGTCGCTCATCGGGCCGACCGCGAGCTGGCCGACCGCCATGCCGGCGAGGCAGGCGGTGAGGGTGAGCTGGACGGTGGCGGCCGGGGCGTTCAAGGCTCCGGTGACCTGCGGGAGGGCCGGGAGGTACAGGTCCATGGAGAGCGGCGGCAGCGCGGTCAGCCCGCCGAGGACGAGGGTGACCAGGAGGCCGGCCGCGGCGCGCGGGGGTACGGGGGGCGGGGCGGCGGAGGCCCCGTTCGGTGCGGCGGGACCCCCGGTGCGGGCGGTCGGTACCGGTCCACGGGGGGTGCGTCTCCGCGTGCTCGGGCCGCTCTCCTGCATCTCGTCTCCTGTTCCTGGGGGGCTCCCATCCTCTCAGCCCGCCCGAAGTGATTTAAACATCAACCGAAGGGCGGAGGGTGGGGCGGTCACCGGCTCCGGACGGCCGGGGCGGCGCGCCGCCCTCGGGGCGGCGGGAAGGGCGGGCGGACCGGGAGGACCACCGGTGCCGGGCCGCGGAGGCGGCGTGCCGCCCCCGGTACGGCCGGGCGGCAGACGGCGAGGAGACCGGACGGCCGGGCCGCCGGACGACCCGGACGGCGGGACGGCCGGACGGCCCGGAAGGCGGACGGCCGGAAGGCGGACGGCCGGACGGCCCGGACGGCGGGACGGCGGAGAGCAGGCGGCCCGGACGGCGGGACGGGTGGCGGGTGGCGGCGCGGCGGCGCGGCGGCGCGGCGGCGCGGCGGCGCGGCGGCGCGGCGGCGCGGCGGCGCGGCGGATGGCGCCGCCGGGGTTCCGCACCGCCCCGGCGTGGGCGCCCCGGCGCGGTGCGGAACCCCGGCGGACGCCCGAGTCGTCTCCGGGGCGGCCGCTACGCGGGCCGCAGTCCCGGCGCGCCCGCCTCCGTGACGAACGAGGCGGCCGTGGCGACGGGCGCCCCCGGCGTGGTGACCGCGGCCACCGTCCGGTAGTCGGCGCGGGCCTGCCGCTCGTCGAAGGTGACGCGGAGGTAGCCGCGCCGCCCGTTGTAGTACTTCATGTGCGGGTTGGCGGAGGTCAGGTCGGTCCAGTTGGCGGGCCGGTCGGCGCCGTCCTTGCCGCTGCTGACGGAGGTGGCGACCAGCTCGGTGCCGACGGTGCGCGAGGCGGGGTCGTCGAAGTCGGCCTTCAGGTCGAGGGCGTACCCGACGTGGACGTCGCCGGTGAGCACCACCAGGTTCTCGACCCCGGCGGACCGGGCCCCGTCGAGGAAGCGGGCGCGGGCGGCGGGGTAGCCGTCCCAGGCGTCCATGGAGACCTTGAAGTCCGGGCCGGGGACGTTGCGCCGCCGGGCGAGGACGACCTGCTGCGGGACGACGTTCCACAGGGCGTCCGAGGCGCGCCAGCCGTCGACGAGCCAGCGCTCCTGCTCCGCGCCGAGCATGGTGCGCGACGGGTCCTCCGAATCCGGGCCGGGCACCCGCCAGCCGTCGCCGTACGCCTGGTCGGAGCGGTACTGGCGGGTGTCGAGCACGTCGAACTGGGCGAGCCGCCCGAACCGCAGCCGCCGGTACACCCGCATGTCGGGGCCGGTGGGCCGCTGGGGCGGCCGCAGCGGCTGGTTCTCCCAGTACGCGCGGTACGCGGCGGCGCGGCGCAGCAGGAACTCCTCGGGCGGCACGTCGTTCTCCGGGGTGCCGCCGGCGTAGTTGTTCTCCGTCTCGTGGTCGTCCCAGGTGACGACGAACGGGTGCGCGGCGTGGGCGGCCCGCAGGTCCGGGTCGGTCTTGTAGAGCGCGTACCGGAGGCGGTAGTCCTCCAGCGTGACCGTCTCGCGGTTGAAGTGGGCGGGCAGGCGGCGGTCGGTGTAGGCGCGGGCCCCGCCGGTGGCGTTGACGGCGTACTCGTACAGGTAGTCGCCGAGGTGGACGACGGCGGCCAGGTCCGGCTCGTCGGCGAGGTGGCGGTAGGCGGTGAAGTAGCCGTCGTGGTACGCCTGGCAGGACACCGCGGCGACGCGCAGCGCGGCCGGGCGGGAGCCGGGGTGCGGGGCGGTGCGGGTGCGGCCGGCGGGGCTGGTCCAGGTGCCGGTGCGGAAGCGGTAGTGGTAGACGCGGCCCGGCTGGAGGTGGCCGACCTCGACGTGCACGGTGTGGTCGAACTCCGGGTGGGCGGTGGTGCGGCCGCGCCGGACGACGCGGCGGAACCGCTCGTCGTGGGCGACCTCCCAGTGCACGGGGACGCGCGCCGCGGGCAGGCCGCCGCCGGGCTCGTACGGGCGCGGCGCGAGGCGGGTCCACAGCAGGACGGACGTGGGGTGCGGGTCGCCCGAGGCCACGCCCAGGGTGAACGGGTCGTCGGCGACGCGGCGTTCGTCGAGTTCGGCGGCCTGGGCGGCGCCCGCGGCCGGGATGCCGACGGCGAAGGCGAGCGCGGCGGCGGCGCCCGTACCGGTGAGGAAGCCCCGTCTTCCGAAGTGGCGGGCGGCTGCGCGGAGTTCGGTGGTGTCGGACGTCATGGGCCGAGTACACCGGCGTGGACTGTCCGGGACACGACATCCACGTGGCGGCCGTGTGAGGTCCGGGTGCCGGGCCGTCCCGTACGCCGCGCGGCCGGTGACCCGCCGCCCGGAGGAGGGCGTCCCCCCGGCAGGCGGCGCCCCCGCCCCGGACCCGGCGACGGGCCCGGCGGACCCGGTGCGCACGGCGGACCCGGCGGACGGTGCGCACGGCGGTGCCGGGGCGGACACCCCGTTCGCGACGGTGGCGGTGGCGGTGGCGGGCACGCCGTGCCCGGCGCGGGGCCGGCGCCGTGCCGGCCGCCGGGAACAGGCGGTGCGACGGACGCGTGGGACCGCGCGACCGGGCGGGCCGCAGGGGAACAAGCGGCGGAGCGGGGCGGTTCGTGAGGACCATGACGAACACCGAGGGCACCCCCGAGATCCTCCGCTACACCGCGTTCTCCGCCGACCCGGAGGGCGGCAACCCGGCCGGCGTCGTCCTGGACGCGTCCGGGCTGGACCGCGCCGGCATGCTGGCGGTCGCGGCGGAGGTCGGCTACAGCGAGAGCGTCTTCCTGACGGCACCGCCGGAGGGCCTGGGCGAGCCGGGGCGGGCGTTCACCGTGCGCTACTTCAGCCCCCTGGCGGAGGTCCCGTTCTGCGGGCACGCCACGATCGCGGCGGCCGTCGCGCTGGGCGAGCGCATCGGCCCGGGCGACCTGCTGTTCGCGACGCGGGCCGGCGAGGTCCCCGTCTCCGTGACCGTGCCGGACGGGTCGCCGCGCGCGACGCTGACCAGCGTGGAACCGTACGTCGCCGGGGCCGCCGCCGAGGACGTGGCGGAGGCGCTGGCCGCGCTGGACTGGCCGGCGGGCGACCTGGACCCGGCCCTGCCGCCGCGCATCGCGTTCGCGGGCGCCCGGCACCTGGTGCTGGCGGCGGCGTCGCGGGAGCGGCTGGCGGACCTGCGGTACGACTTCGAGCGGCTGAAGGCCCTGATGCTGCGGCTGGACCTGACGACCGTCCAGCTCGTGTGGCGCGCGTCGGACGCGGTGTTCCACGTCCGGAACCCGTTCCCGGTGGGCGGGGTGGTGGAGGACCCGGCGACGGGCGCGGCGGCGGCCGCGTTCGGCGCGTACGCCCGCGCCCTGGGCCTGGTCCCGGAGGCGTCGGTGCTCACCCTCCACCAGGGCGAGGACCTGGGCCGCCCGGCGGAGCTGACCGTCGAGCTGCGCGCCGGCGACCCCCGCGTACGGGTCTCGGGGACGGGCGCGCGGATGTAGGGCCGCCGCACCGTCCTCCCGGCGGCGCGGGCGTCCGGACGGGGGGTCTCCCGCCGGTCGCGCGGCGGCCCGCGCACGCGGCCCCGGTGGCCGGACCGGGCACCGGCCCGCACCGCCCGGTGCTCCCGCACCGGGTGGTCCCCGTGTGTCCCACGGCTTCACCGCTGTCGCCCTCTGCCCGGTTTCCCCCGGTCACCCCGGGTTTCCCGATCGCCGCTCCAGCGGGCAACGGGAAACCCGTGGCTCCCGGTCCGGAAGTGCGGTCACTCTGGATTCGTCGGCGACGGCGGTCCGAGCCGTCGGCGCCCGGGGGAACGGCACCGCGACCGGTGCCACGGGGTCGAGCGGGGGAGGGGCATGAGACGCGGACTGGTGTCACTGTGCGCGGTCCTGGCCGTCGTGACGGCCGGGGCCACCGGGTGCGCCCCCACCGGGGGGGCCGGTGCGGGCGGGTCGTCCGGTCCCGGCACCGCACCCGCCGGCACCGCACCCGCCGGCGGCGCCCGCCTCCAGCCGCTGACGTGGCGGCAGGAACTGCGCGTCACGGACGCCCTGCAGCGGCTGACGGGGCAGTGCATGAACCGCCGGGGCTTCGCGTACCCCGAGGAGCGCGCCCTGTCGCTGGAGGAGAGCCGTCCGGTTCCCTTCGTCCAGGACGACGTCGAGTGGGCCCGGACGCACGGCTACGGCGGGCTGATCGCCCTGAAGGGCGAGCGCGCCCGCAAGGCCCATCCCGTCGGCGCCTACCGCCGGAGCCTCCCCCCTCCGCGGCGTGCCGCCTTCGACGTCGCTCTCGACGGCGGCGGGGACGCCCGGCTGCTGAGGGCGCCGCTGCCGGCCGGCGGTGAGATCCGCAAACGCCTCGGCGGCTGTACGGAGGAGGCCGAGCGCGCGCTCTACGGCGACCCGGCCGAGTGGTTCCGCACGAGCAAGGTCGCCATGGGGGTCGGCTCCCTCTACCGCGACCGCCTGATGCGTGATCCCCAGCTCACCGCCGCGCTGAAGGCGTGGTCCCGGTGCATGGAACGGGCCGGCCACCCCTACAGGAACCCCCAGGCGGCCCGCGACGCCGCGAGGGCCGCCACCACCCGTCCGGGCGCAGGCCGCGTCGACGAGGCGTTCGCCGCCGAGCGGCGGACGGCGGTCGCGGACGCGGCCTGCGCCCGCCGGACGTCGCTGCGGGCCGTGGTCACGGCCCGGGAGGCGTTCCACCGGGACCGCCTGCGCGACCGGTTCGGCGGGGACCTCGACACCCACCGGTCCCTCGGACAGCGGGCCTACGACCGGGCGGTGCGCGTCGTCCCGGAGCGGGACTGACCACCCGGCGCTCCGTGACGCGCCCCGCCCACCGCCGACGGCGTGCCGCCCCGGCACCCGTCACGCACTACCAGCACCACCAGCACCACCGGAACCACTCCATCACCATGAAGGGATTCACCATGCGCAAGTTCGCCGCGACGGTGGCCGTCCTGGGCCTCAGCGCCCTGGGCGTCGCCGTCCCCGCCACCACCGCCCAGGCCACCGGCAGCTCCACCGCAAGCGCGCTCTGCGACAGCAAGTGGGGCCCGCGCAACGGCAACATGTACGCCTGGGAGCACATCAACTGCGACGGCGCGCAGCTGATCGTCACCTCGGGCAACAGCAGCTGGTGGGGCGGCTCCCAGGACCGGGCCTCCTCCGTGATGAACCGCGGCTACACCGGCAACCTGGAGGTCGTGAAGTTCTACGAGCACGCCAACCACGGCGGTGGCCACGCCTGCCTCCTGCCGGGCGAGCTCTACGCCGACAACCTCACCGACAACCGACTCAGCAACGGGGTCGGCGCCAACGACACCATCTCCTCGCACAAGTGGGTCAACCGCGCGGAGTGCGCCACGCTGCTGACCTGATCCGCACCGGCCCGAACGCCCGGAACCGCCACGCGGCCCCGGGCGTTCGTGTTCACGCCACACCGGCGGAAACCTTTGCTCACCCCCCGTACCCCGGCACTAGCCTGGGCGCCGCCTGCTCGACGGCCTCATTGCCAGGGGGAACGCCTTGAGTGACCAGCAGCCAGGACTCACCGCGGACCAGCGGGACCGCACCGGCCGCACCGCCCACGCGGACCGGGAACCACCGGGCCCCCGGTCGTTCGCCGGGGAGCTGCGACGGCTCAGGCGGGAGGGCGGTCTGTCGCTCATCGACCTGGCCCGGCGCACCCACTACAGCAAGGGGTACCTCAGCAAGATCGAGACCGGCGCCAAGCGGCCCACCGCGGACGTCGCCCGGCTCTGCGACGAGGTGCTGCGCGCCGACGGCCGCCTGCTGGGGCTCCTGGCGCGCCCTGCGCCCCCCGGCCACGGGGCGGATGCCCCGGCCGGTCCGCCGGGGGGACGGCGGGACGCCGGCTGCCCCTACCGCGGCCCGCTGCCGTTCACCCCGCGGGACGCGAAGTGGTTCTTCGGCCGGGAACGCGCGACGGCCGCACTGGTCGAGCGGGTCTTCGAACGGATCGGCAGCGGCCCCGTGGTGCTCGTCGCCCCCTCCGGGGCGGGCAAGTCGTCCCTGCTCAACGCGGGACTCGTCCCGGCCCTGGCGCGCGGGGACCTGCCGGTGGCGGGCGCCGGGCGCTGGCCGGTCGTCACCCTCACGCCCGCCTCCCGTCCCCTGGACGAGCTGCTGGAGCGCACCGCGAAGATCCTCGGCGGCGGTCTCGGCGTCACCGCGGAGGAGGTGCGGGACGACCCCGTGGCGCTGCTCGCCGCCGTGGCCGCCCGGTCGGACGCCGCGGCCCCCGCCGACGGCGGACCGCTCCCGCCGTCGCGCCCGGTGCTGATCGTCGACCAGTTCGAGGAGTTGTTCACCGACTGCCCCGACGAGGAGGAGCGGCGGGCCTTCGTCCGGGTCCTCGCCACCCTGGCCGGCCCCGCCCCGGCACCGGGCGCGCCCGAGCCCGCCGTGGTGGTGCTCGGCGTCCGCGCCGACTTCACCGGCGACTGCCTGCGCATCCCCGAACTGGCCGACGCCTTCGCCGACGGCCCGTTCGTCCTCCCGCCGATGTCGGTGGCGGAGCTGCGGGAGTCGGTCACGCGCCCCGCGGAACTCGCCGGGGTCACCCTGGAGTCCGGCCTCGTACCGCTGGTGCTGCGGGACGCCGGTCCGGGCGGGGTGCCGGCCGCGACCGCCCACGCCGCCCCGCACCGCGCCGGGGAGGACTCCGAGGGGGCGTCCGACTTCGCGCTCCCGCTGATCTCGCACGCCCTGCTCGCCACGTGGGAGCGGAGGCGGGGGTCCGCCCTGACCGTCGACGGGTACGAGCGGGCCGGCGGCATCCGGGGGCGGTCACCCGGACCGCCGAGACCGTGTTCACCGGACTCCACCCGGCCGAGCAGAGGACCATCCGGCGCGTCCTGACGCGTCTGGTCCACCTCGCCGACGGCGCCGGCGCGACACGGCGCCGGATGAGCCGGACCGCCCTCCTGGAGCAGTTCGCCGACGCGGACGGCGCCGCCACGGCGCTCGACGCCTTCGTGCGGGCCCGGTTGGTCACCGTGGACAGCGACACCGTCCGGATCACCCACGAGGCCCTGTTGCACGCCTGGCCGCGGCTGCGGGACTGGCTCCGCGCCGACCGGGCCGAACTCCTGGCCCACCAGCGGCTGTCCCACGCGGCGGACGAGTGGGAGCGGGAGGGCCGCGACCCGTCCGCCCTCTACCGGGGCGCCCGGCTGGACGGCGTGCGGGCCTGGCTGGACGACCCCGAGGGCAGGCGCCGGCTGAGCCCGTGCGAGGAGGCCTTCCTGCGGGCCAGTCTGGGGGAGGAGGGCCGCCTGCGGGCCCTGGAGAGGCGGCACGTGCGGTTGCGGCGGTCCCTGTGCGCCGCCCTCTGCCTGCTGCTGGCGTTCGCGGTGACCGCCGGAGCCCTCGCGTACCAGCAGCGCGGGGCCGCCCTCGACCAGGAGCGCGTCGCCCGTTCGCGGGCGCTCGCCGCCCGGTCCGCGTACCTCGCCGGCGGCCGGCCCGAGGCGTCGATGGTGCTCGCCGAGGAGGCGTACCGCCTCGCGGCGACCGCCGAGGCGCGCGGAGCACTGCTCAGCACCCAGTCCCAGCCGTTCTCCGCGCGGCTGGGCGGCCACACGGGCCCGGTCAACGCCGTGGCCTTCGCACCGGACGGGCTCTCCCTGGCGACGGCCGGTTCCGACGGCAGGGTGGTCCTGCGCCGGACGGGCGACCACCGCACGGCCGCCGTGTTCGCCGTCCCCGGCCGCGTGCGCTCGGTCGCCTTCTCCCCCGACGGCCGGGTGCTCGCGGCCACCTCGACGGGCGGTCCGGTGCACCTGTGGCCCGTCTCCGGCCGCGGTACGCGGACGGTCCTGCCGGGCGGCACGAGGGGGGCCCGCGCGGTGGCGTTCGACCCGCGCGGGCACCGGCTCGCCGTCGCCGCCGCGGACGGGACCGTCCAGGTGTGGGACCCCGCGCGCCCGCACCGGCCCGTCGTCTCCCTCATCGGCCACACCGGGAACGTCAACGCCCTGGCGTACTCCCCCGACGGCCGGACCCTGGTCTCGGCCGGCGCCGACCGGACCGTGCGGCTGTGGGACCCCGACCGCGCGCGCCCGCCGGTGGTGCTGAGGGGGCACGCGGACGAGGTGCTCAGCGCGGCGGTCTCGCCGAACGGGCGCCAGATCGCCTCCGGCAGCGTCGACCGGACCGTACGGCTCTGGAACGTGCCGGGGCGCCGGCTGACGGCGACGCTCACCGGGAGCAGCGACGACGTCAACGCGGTCGCCTACCTGCCCGGCGGCTCCACGGTCGTCAGCGGCAGCGGCGACGGCACCACCCGGCTCTGGGACGTGCGCCGCGGCACGTCGACGACGACCCTGGCCGGGCACACGGACTACGTCCTCGGCGTGGCCGTGAACGCCACCGGGACGACGCTGGCCACCGCCGGGTTCGACCAGTCGGTGGTGGTGTGGGACCTCGGCGGGCCGGTGCTGTCGGCCCGTCCGTTCACGGAGGTCTTGATGACCGCCTACAGCCCCGACGGGAGGCTGCTCGCCACCGCCAACGCCGACCGCACCGTACGGCTGTGGGACGTGGCCCGCCGCCGGCAGGTGGCGGCCCTGGCCGGTCACGACGAGACGGTGTTCTCGGTGGCCTTCGCACCCGACGGGCGCGTGCTGGCCTCGGCGGGCTCCGACGGGAGCGTACGCCTGTGGGACGTGCCGCGGCGACGGCTCATCAAGACCCTCACCGGCCACACGGGCGAAGTGTTCTCGGTGGCGTTCGCACCCGACGGTCGGGTGCTCGCGTCGGGCGGCGCCGACCGGACGGTACGCCTGTGGGACGTGCCGCGGCGACGGCTCGTCACGACCCTCACCGGCCACGCGGACTACGTCAACCGCGTCGTGTTCGGCCCGGACGGCCGGACGCTGGTGAGCGCCGGCGACGACCTGACGGTCCGGCTGTGGGACGTCGCGGGACGCCGCCCGGCGGCCGTCCTCACCGGCCACACCGGCGCGGTGCGCGGCCTGGCCCTCAGCTCCGACGGCCGCACCCTCGCCAGCAGCGGCAACGACGGCTCGGTCCGGCTGTGGGACGTCCCCGGGCGACGGCTCGACACGGTCCTGACCGGCCACACGGGCGCCGCGCGCGGCCTCGCGTTCTCCCCCGACGGGAGGCTGCTCGCCAGCAGCGGCAACGACCGTACGGTACGGCTGTGGGACCTGTCCGGGCGACGGCACTGGGCGACCCTGACCGGCCACGCCGACGCGGTGCGGGGCGTCGCCTTCGCGCCGGACGGCCGGAGCCTGGCCAGCAGCGGCACCGACGGCACCGTGCGGCTGTGGGACCTGGACCCCGCGGTGAGACTGACCCGGATCTGCCTCCTGCGCGAACGGGCCCCCGCGAGCGGCCGGCCCCTGGCGTCCGGAACCCCCCCGGCCGCGGGGGACCCCCTGCGGGCAGGCCTGAGAAACGCCGCGGCGCCTCGGCCGTACGGGGTTTCCCGGAGGGTTTCCCGTCGCCCGTCCGGAAGGGCGACGGGGACGCGCTCGACGGGTCGGGCACCGGTCGGCATGCTGCTGCCCGACCACCCACTTCCGACGGAAGGGCCCCATGTCCCGGCGGAGCAGCCTCATCCGCGCGTTCCTCGCGTTACCCGCTCTTCTCCTCCTGGCGTCGGCACCGGCCGTGGCGCAGGCGCCCGCGGACGGCCGCACCGGCGCGACGGCCGTCGGGGGCGACTGCCGCCCCCTGGCGCCGGGCGCGTCGGCGGAGGCCGAACAGGCCGTCGCCGCCGCCTGCACCCAGGTCGCCGCCGGCCTCTGGTACACCTGGGGCGGCGGCCACGGCCCGCAGCCGGGCCCCACGTACGGCCGGGTCGACCCGACCGACCCGGCCAGTGAACACGACCCCGAGCGCCTCGGGTTCGACTGCTCCGGCCTGGTCCGGTACGCCTACGCCGAGGCCGCCGGCGCGGACATCCTCGACGGCGTCGCCAGCCGGCAGTTCTACACCCACCGCGCCGCCGAGCGGTTCACCGCCGCCCAGGGCCTCGCGCCGCTCCTCCCCGGCGACCTGCTGGCGTGGGGAACCTCGCAGGACCTCCACCACATCGCCATCTACCTGGGTGACGGGAAGATGGTCGAGGCCCGGCAGTCCGGGACCCGGCTGATGGTCAGCGACGTGCGTCTGGGCGGCGACTACTTCGGTGCCCTCCGCGTCAACACCGGCGCGGTGACCGGTCACGTCCACCAGACCTGGGGCACCGGCGTCTGGACGAAGGCCGAGCCGTCCACCCGGGCCGCACGCGTGTACGCCTTCCCGTACTCGACGACCGTCCGCGTCCAGTGCCAGAAGCACGCGGAGGAGGTCACCTCCGACGGGTACACCAACGACGCCTGGTCGTACCTGCCCGACTACCGGGCCTGGGTGACGAACATCTACATCAAGGGCCCGGCCTGGCTGGACGGGGTTCCCACCTGCACGTTCTGACCGGCCCGGCTCCCGAAGCGGCCCCGGTGCGCGGCCGAACGGCGCCCCCGCGCCGGGGCCGGTGACGCGCGCGGGGCCGCGGGCGCCGGCCCCTGACCGCTCCGTACCGGCGGTCGCGGACCGGCCGCCGGCCCCGGCGGCCAGTGACGTTTTCTCAGCGGTTGTCACTTCCATGAGTTGTTGAGGACGAGTGCGGCTTGGGCGATGCGTCCGATCCGGCTGGGGCTGAGCGTGACGTGCTGCAGCGCGCGCCAGCGCTGCTTGAGTTCAGCGGCGGCCCGTTCGCCCAGGGCCCGGATGCCGCGCAGGAGCCGGTTGTGGGCGCGGTTGTCCGGCGCGAGCGGGGAAGCGATGTCGGGGTGCGGACGGAACGGGGTGTGGATGCCCTTGCCGGCGCCGGTGTAGCCGACGTCGGCCAGCGTCGGCAGACCGGCGCGGGCCGCCGCGTACAAGGCGGGCAGGGCATGGATGCGGGCGGCACGCAGGCCGTGGACGGATCCGGGTTCGACGTCGGAGACCCACAGCGGGGTGCCGTCGGGTGCGGCCACGAACTGGATGTTCCCGGCGAAGTGCCGAGCCTTGCCGGAGTACCACAGGTCGTTGCCCTTCTCGGTAGTCCCGGCGACACGGTCGCAGGAGATCAGGGTGCCGTCCAGCACCACGTGGCTCATCTGCCGCGCGCGGCAGCGGTCCAGCACCTCATGCAGCTCGGGGGCCTGGTCGGCCAGGACGTCGATTGCCTCGTGGAGGTAGCGGTAGCCGGTGGCCTGCGAGATTCCCGCATCGCGGGCCAGGCAGTGCACGCAGCCGGCCTCGCGGAACCAGCGCAGCACGAAGACGGCCTGCCGGAACGGGCTCAACGCCCGGGAGCCCTTCGGGGTGCCGATCCGGCGGCGGTGGCCGGCCAGCAGCCGGGCCACGTATTCCACCACGTGGCGCGGGACGTCGAGCATGGCAACATAGGTGACCAACGTGAAGCCTCTGGTGCAACGGACGATCTTGTGGTGAGAACCGTCCTACCAAAGGCTTCACGTCTGTCCGCACCCGGGCCACCGCTGTCCGACCCAACCCTTAACGCCCTGATCAACCCACTTCCCGAAGATTATTTCGCTGAGAAAACGTCACTGAGCCTTTTCCAGCCTGTTTCTTGAGTGCCGCAGTTGGGCTGACGCGGACCGTGCCGCCGGCACCTTGGTATCCCTTGTCGGCCCAGCACGGGATCCCGGCCTCGGCCAGGGCGTCGACGATGCCGTGTTCGCGGGCCGCGCGAACGTCGTGGACGGCGCCGGGCAGGGCTGGTGAGGCCCACAGCAGCTGGCCGAAGGGGTCGGCGATGACCTGCACGTTCATCCCGTGTCTCTTGTGCTTGCCGGAGTAGAACGGCTGGTCCGCGGCGATGCGGTCGATCGGCAGGAGCGTGCCGTCCAGGATCAGGTACGCCTTCGCCGACGCGGTGCGGACCGCGTCGGTCAGGCCGGGGGCGAGAGCGGCCAGGAGGTCGACCGCTTCGGTGACATAGCGGTAGGCCGTCGTGGTGCCGATGCCGAATCCGGCGGCGAGCTGGGCGTAGGTGTGTCCCATCCGCAGATGAGCGAGGGTGAGCAGGGCCTGGCGGCCGGCGCTCAGGCGCCGCCAACGGGAGCCGATCGTGCGGCGGTGGCGCCGCAGCTGCTGCGTGAGGAAGCGGAGGGCGGAGCTGGACACGTCGACGCCCGACGGGTAGACAAGCACGTGAAGCCTCTGGCGGAGACGGTTCTCTTGGTCGAAAACCCATCTACCAGGGGCTTCACCACATTGTCAGCCCAACCGCCCGACTTCAGACACAGGCTGGAAAAGGCTCACCGTCAACGATTCTAAACTCAAAGCGTTCCGGATCAATACCACAAGCCTCATCCAAGCGACCATAAACCTGCATCTGGATAGATCAGACCGATCACAGAAAGACTCAGTAGTGATTATCACGCTTTCCGCCGGTGAATGACGGTAACCGCTCCCCCTTTTTCGCGAATCCACCGCTCGAGGCCAGCGCCGCCGATCTCTCTGACCCCTTCACCGGTCGAGACTTCAATCGGACCGAAAAGTGACCCCGAGAAACCCTGCAGAATTGTACTTTCATCCAGTCTGACCCTAAATGAGTTCTCCATCACCCTTGCGCCGGTCAGGTCTGCTCCACACAGGTTGACATCCAGCAGTGAGGCTCCCATGAGCTGCGCACCACGAAAACTTGCCGCCGATGCATCGACACCATAGAGAGAAGCTTTGACGAAATCTGCGCCATCAAGAATCGCCGCCTTCATTACGGCGTCGTCAAGGTTAGATCGCACGAACGAAGCGCCAGTCAGGTCAGCTCCAGAAAGATTGCACCCTTGCATGTCCGCACGATAGAAATCCGTCTCCCTCAGCACAACCCCCGCCAACATGGCGTCACTGAACCAAGACTCAGAGAAGTCGCCACCAGTGAGGTCGGCGCCCCTGAAATCGAGACCCACTGCGTCAAGGCTACCTTTACCCTCCTTTAGCCATTCCTGCAGCCGTCGAGCGGCAGTATGGTCGGTTGGGTATGCCTGCGGTGTCCAGTCTCTACGGGTACCAAATGACATTGTCTTCCCAGCCGTTCTTTTCGACGATGGACCTGATGTCATCAATCGCCGTCTGGTTGGCATTACGCACGTCGAGGATAACAGTGCGCTCCTTGTCGACGATCTGTTCCGCGAGCTTCTTGACCCACCTGCCGTTGTTGGCGGGATCGTATGCCCCTCTAAAGGGCTGCGACTTGTCTCGTACGTTGTTAAAGGGTGGCCAGTTCGAGTGGACGCCCTTGATGTCGTAGTATCTGCCTGTGCTCGGTGAGTAGAACTCACCTCGGTCTGCCTCGGTGGGACGTTGGATATCTTCGGGCAGCCGTCCCTGCTCGCGAAGGTCCAGCCCCACCCTCGCCTCATCCTTCGACGGCTCTGAAATTCCGCCGTTCTTGTCAGGATCCCGTTGTAGGTGGTCGAAGTCCCCGGGACTCCGCCGCTCCACCTCGTCAAGATGCTGCCAGTGATCAGCGCGCTCCTGCGGCGAAAGTTCTGGAAGTGGTTTGTTCACCCGGTCCGAAGGGTCGGCCCACAACGGCTGACCGCTGTTGACTCCGGCTTCCCCTCTGCCGCTCGCGAAGCCCTCCGGACGCTCAGCTACCTGGGGCTGTCCCTGATGGGGCACCGTGTCAGCGGTGCCGCCACCTGGCTGGGGGGTGTCTTGACCGTTCGATGTCCCACCTCCGGTACCACCGGCAGAAGCACCGTTGCCAAGTGTGTTGTTGCCCGTACCGCCACCCGAAGGGTTGCTGTCCGCACTGTTGTGGGGAAGGTTGTCCGGGGCGCTGCCGCCCGGGGTGGTGTCCGGGTGGAAGGGCGAGGTGCCGTTCGCGGGATGGAGTGGGTCGGAAGTGTCGGAGCCGAGGCGGTTGCGGTCATCGCCGCGGCCGCCCACGCCGGCCGGCTCGCGCTCCGGCACCTTCGCTGTGGCCGGGGCGTCCGTCTTCGGAGCGTCGACGCGGGGACTGTCCGCGCCCGCGGTCGGCTTGCCGTCGGGAGCGTCCTCGGCCCGCTGGATGAGCGCGCCGTCGGCGTCGTAGATGTGGCCCGCGGGGTCCATGAAGCGGGCAGGGCCGTCCACGGGCAGTTTGACCGTGCCCGGCGGGAACGCGACGGTGCCTTCGGGGAGTCTGACGGTGCCGTTCGGGAGCCTGAGCGCGCCTTCCGGGACGGGCGCGCCCGACGGGAAGCGGACTGTTCCGTCAGGCAGGACCCGCGATCCGTCCGGTAGGGCGACGGCACCGTCCACCTGGATCTTCGGAATTTCAATCTTGCCGAGGTCCTTGAGGCCCGTCATGACATCGCCGACCTTCGTCAGCCCCGCGCCCGCTCCCTTGGCGAGGTAGGTCGCCGGATCGAGGGCACCGCCGACCTTGCCCGCCGTGGAGAGCGCCTTGGCGATGGCTCCCGCCTTGCCCGCGCCTGCCGCCGCGCCACCGGCACCACCGGTGAAGACGGTGGTCAGGACGTTGAAGGAAACCTCACCCGCCGCCCTGGAGGGGTTGGAGTCCCATTTATCCCACGCGACGAGCGCCTTGCCGGTCTCCGTGACAGCGGTGCGCGCCTTGCGGAGTTCCGGGGGCAACTGTTCCGGGGGAGTCTCCCACAGGTACTTGCGGGTGATCGGCGTCATCGAGAGCGTCAGGCCCGCCCCCAGCGCCGCCAAGCCGCTCCATGCTTCGCCGGCCGCGTCCCAGCCGTCGAAGCCGACCAGGGTACCGATGCCGGTGATGGTGCCCCACACACCGTCGACAAAGAAACCCTTACCGAACTCCCAGGTGTGCTCCCACACCTGCCAGCCCGGAATCGACTCGTCGACGACGTCGCCCCAGGGCAGGCTCTCTGCCTGCTTGAGAGCCCCGGCGTCGTAGCCGTACATGCCCGGTTTGCCGGAACCGTCGTCGACCTTCAACGCCGTTCCGCCCACAAGAGCGACGATCTTGGCATGGCAGGACCGCTCCGCCTCCTGGAACCGAGCCCAGACCTCGGCGATCCTGTCGCGCCGCTCGTTGTTCTCGTCGACGAGGTCGCCGTCCTCGCGCCACTCGTCGTCACCCGAGATCCGGGAGCGGAAGGCGGTCGCGTCCGCCTTAAGCGACTCCAACTCCTTCACCAGAGGGCGGATCTCGTCGGCGTACGTGCCCAGCGCCCCCGCGATGACGCACATCTCGGAGTTGAGCTGGAGGGCTTTCTCCACCACCGGCCTGGTCGTGGCGAACAACTGGTCCGCCTCAGGCGCCTGGTAGAAGGCGCGCAGTCCGCCGAAGGTGCCGTGGACGTCCCCGGCCGCCGTGGCGACCTTCACGCCGTCGCCGCCGAGCGCCTTCACCTTCGCTTCGAGGACCGCCACATCACCGGTGAAGACGGGTATCTCCGCCGGATCGACCGGCTGGTTGTCGCTCACTTCTCCCCCCCGACGCCCTTCAGGAGATCAAGCCGTACGGAACGTGCCGCGGCCTGCGCCTCCCTGGCCGTCTCCAGGTCGCCCTCGACGTACGCCTGCGTGGCCTTGGCGGCTCCCAGCAGGGCGGCCTGGACCCGGTTCGCCATCGACGCGAAGTCCTTGCCGCGTGCCTGGAGGTACTCGGCGAGCGCAGCGGCGACCGGGCCTGTCGCCTTGACCGTGACGGAGGGCCCCGAGGCCCAGGGTCCGGGGACCTTCGCCTCGGACACCGACCCGGGCACGGCCGTGCCCGCCGCCTCTCCGGCCGCCTGCACATCGCCGACCAACGCCCTGAGCGCCGCCTCCAGGTTCCCGGCCTGTGTGCTCGTCGCCTGCAACTGTCCCCGGACACCTTGTGGCTTGATGTCCCACCACGTCATGAAGAGCCCCCGCTTCCCCCGCGTACCGGCCACTCCGCCCGTGCCAGCGGTCAGCCGATGCCGTCGACCGCGGCTTTGGCCCGCGCGAGCGTCTGCTGAGCCGTCGCGTCGTTCCTCTCCAGCGTCGTCCTCAGCAGGCGGATGATGGCCTTGACTTCTTGTGAGGCGCTGTTCCAGCGCAGTTCCTTGCCGTGGTACTCGTCGGCCACGCCGTCGGCCTGGAAGTCCTTCATCGCGGCCTTCACCTGGGCGTCGCGATCGGTGATCACCTGTTCCAGACGGGCGATCACCGCCTTGAGGTTGGCCTGTACCTCGGTGGAGGCGGCCAGGTCGTACGAGCGGCGGCCGTTGTCGGTTGCCATCAGAAATCCACTCCCCGTGAGGTGCGTTGCGGTGGACCGGTCAGCGGCGGCCGGAGAATCGGGCCGCGTCGAAGTTGGCTGCCGCCATCTGCGTGCGGGCGTTCCCACCCTGCTCCTGGTCGCCGGAGCCGAATGCCGTCTCCATGCCGGACTGCCCGCCCAGGATCGCTCGGAGCGACGCGTTCAGTTCCGCAGTGATTTCGTCCGACCTTGACTTGAACAGGTCGAACGCCGCCTTGCCCTGGCCGTTGAACTTCCCCTCCAACGGCTGCGCCGCCTGGATGAGCTGCCGGATCAGCAACCCGAGGTCGTTCGTCGACAGATTCGACTGCTGTATCAGCGTCGTCAGAACCTGCGCCCCCATGTCGAACTTCATGTGACTCCCCCTCGGTCAAGTGCGTTCGCATGCTCGCCCATCTGTATCAACTGCCACGTCGCGAGTGCAATCCAACAACTGGTCCTCGAAAGGAGTGACTTCGCGCGAAGCGGTCGTTGTCAGGCACCCCGCAGATGCCTCATCAACGACTCGAAGTCCTTCCAGCCGGACAAATCGGATGGGTCGCCGGGTAGCGCGTAGTACAGCGCCGGGCGGGCCTTCGGTCCAAGGGCCACCGGCGGCTGCGCCAGCGGTGTGCGGCGGGCGCGGTCCTCCGGCATGCCGTGGACCTCCTCCGCACCCAGGACGAAGGCCAGCGGCACGCCTGGTCCTTCGAAGCGCGGCGGTACGGCCAGGTCCCGACGCGCCTTGCGGATCTGCACGAGCATGGACTGGAGACGGTGCAGGGTCGCGAGGTTCTCGGCAGCAGAGCGCACGGCGTCCACGGGCGGCTCCTCCCCGCTCCCATAGCCGAACGCCAGGGTGACCTCCTCCTCGACACCCGCCTCCGTACGGCGAACCCGGACCGTGGCGACGCCCGGCCTGTCCCTGCCGCCGACCACCACGAACCAGGTCGAGAGAGGCGCCCGTTCCCGTGCCACCTGGGTCATCTGCCGTGGCGACCAGGGCAGGTTGGCAGGCTCGGCCGTACCCCACCCGGCCGGGGGCGTGCCGGTGAGTTCGCGCCAGACGGCCTCCAGCCCGCGGCCCAGCACCAGTCGTTCGTCGGCGGGGTGCACCGAGCGGAACGTGACCGCGAGCTGCCGCTCACCGGTCTCGGTCACCTCCTGGTAGGTGGCGGCCACCGGGGTGCCCGCCCCGCCCTTTGCCGTTCCGGTGCCGTCGGCCGCCGTTTCGACGGGCGCGAACACGCCGTTCTGCCAGCGCAGTACCGCCCCCGTCAAACCGTCGTAATAGCCGTCACGCTCGTCCTGCACGACCCACCGCGACGGCCGGCCGCCGAGGCTGTCCCGCACCGCGGGGGAGAGCGTGGTGCCGGCCGGGCTGACGATCTGAAGCCCGATCCCCGCCTCGGCGGCTGCCCGGAACGCGTCGGAGAGCCAGGCCGTCATGGCGACGACCGGGCGGTCCTGGATCACGACGGCGGCCCTGTCGGTGAGGACGTCGACGGCGGGCTGGGCCGCGGCCGGTTCGGGTGCCACGCCGACGCCGTCCATGCGGACAGCGCTCAGCGACTGTGCCGCCTCCGGTGGCCAGACCGATCCGCCGGCAAGCGCGACCAGCCGGGCCGCGAGCGTGCCCGCGAGCCGTTCGGCGTCCGGGACCCCGGTCGTGGCGCGGGCTTCCGTCCACCAGAACGGCACGCGCGGTGGCTCCGCTCCCAGCAGCCGTTCGGCCTCGCCCTCCACCTGGACGAGCAGCGGTGCCTCCACAGAGACCAGCGGCCGGCCCGCCTCGTCGCACAACTGCAGGACAGCTCCTTCACCGGTCCTGCCCAACAGTAGGTCGGGGCCGCCGGAGAGCAGCCCCGCGAGCAGGGCCGCGGCGTCCGGCATGCGGTGGGTGAGAGCGACGACGTCCTTGGTCATGAAGTCTGCGGGTCCTTCGTTGCTTCGTGGTGGAAGTGCGGCGCCACGCTCGTACGGGGATCACCCGGCGCGGTACACCGTCTGGATAAGGCAGTTCGGCCTGCCTCTGCGGACGAGGACACCACGGCCCGGCGGTTGCGGCGAGGCGTACACGCCCGGGAAGAGCTGGCCTTCGCCGCGGTCGCCCGTCATGACCAGGGCCGAGGAGCCCGACTCACGCAGCGCCTGCACCAGCGGCTCGTACATGGCCCGCGACGCACCGGCGACGCGGTGGGTCAGGACGAAGTGCAGCCCGATGTCGACCGCCGAGGGGATGTACGGCAGGAACGGAGCCATAGGTGACTGTCCGGCGGTCGTCAGCACGTCGTAGTCGTCGACGAGAACGACGATGCGCGGGCCACTCCCCCAGCTGCCCGGCTCCAGGTCCTCGAGTGATGCCTGGCCGTCGGGGAGCCGTTTCTCCAGTTCGGTCGCGATCCCGGCGGACAACCCCGCGCAGAGTTTGGCGTTGTAGGCGTATCCACCCAGGTACTTCTCGGGGATCACGCCGCGCAGACCGCGTCGCGGGTCCATGACGGCGAAGACGAGCTCGTCCTCGCCGTAGCGCTCGATGAGGCCGGCCGCGACCGTCTTCAGGAGGTTCGTCTTGCCGCATTCGCTGTCACCCAGGACGAGCAGGTGCTGGTCGTGGTGGAACAGGTCGAGCAGCGCGGGTTCGAGCGCCGTCTGGTCCAGGCCGAGCGGGACACGGCGCGGTTCGGCCGCCGGGCCCGGCACCACGTGCGGCTCCAGCAGGTGCGGCAGCACCCGTACGGGCTGGGCGACCTCCCCGCTCCAGGTGGCGCGGATCGTGCGCGCCACGCGTTCCAGTACTGGGGCGAGTCCGGACGCCTCGGCGCGCCCGTCCGTCCGGGGCAGGGCGACCTGGGCGAACAGCTTGCCGTCGGTGAGTGCCCGACCGGGCTCGTCGGGCGACAGGGTCTCGGCGAGTTTGCGGTCGATGCTCGACTCCGTGGGGTCGTTGAGCCGCAACTCGACGCGTGTGCCGAAATTCGACTGGACGGCGATGCGGACGTCGTTCCAGCGGAGCATTCCGGCGACGACGTGGATGCCGTATCCGCTGCCCCGCTTGAGGATGTCGGAGACGGCGTCGTCGAGCTCCTCGAAGTCGTCGCGCAGCGCGCCGAAGCCGTCGACGACGAGCACGATCTCCGCGGACGCCAGTTCCGGGAGAGCGCCTGCCGCGTGCAGGGTGCGCAGTTGCTCGACGGAGTCGATGCCGTGGGCGCGGAAGAGTTCCTCCCGGAGCGCCAGCATGGTCCGCACCTCCTCGACGGTACGGGTGGCCCGCTCGCGGTCGGCGCGGGAGGCGACCCCGCCGACGTGTGGCAGCCCGGACAGCGCCTGAAGTCCGCCGCCGACCAGGTCAAGGGCGTATACGCCAACCTCCTGCGGAGTGTGTGTCAGCGCGAGGGAGAGTACGAGGGTCCGCAGCAGCGTCGTCTTGCCGGACTGGGGGCCGCCGATGAACGCGGCGTGCCCACCTGCCAGGGTCAGGTCGAGGAACCATGGCCCCTGCCACTGCCTGGCGGGGTCGTCCAGCAGGCCGAGGGGGGATTTGCAGGGGTCCGCGCCGTTGGGACAGCTGCGTGCCGCGCCGTCCCACCTCCAGCGGCCCGGCGACCCGGTCGAGCGGGGCCGCGGCCGGCAGAGGCGGAAGCCAGATCCGGCGTACCGGGCTGACGGGGGCGTGCTGAAGCTGTTCGACCATGACCCCCATCTCGGTGGGGCCGGTCTCACGACGGCGCAGGACCGGCTCCTGGATCTTCGCGCCGTCCGGTCCGGCGTGGTTGTTGTACGCCTTGTACTCCAGGACGAGGGGCCTCGCCTCGTCTTCGTCCTCGCGCCGTACGGGGCCGCGGTAGGGACCGGAGACGTAGCTCGCCTTGAACCGCTCGTAGTGGCTGGTGTCGACTTTGAGGTAGCCGAAGCCGGGCAGCGGAGGCAGGTGGAAGGCGTCCGGGGTCTCCAGGACCGTACGGGACTCGTCGGCGGAGAAGGTGCGCAGGCCCAGCCGGTAGGACAGGTAGGTGTCCAAGCCTCGCAGCTTGCCGCCCTCGATGCGCTGGCTGGAGAGCAGCAGGTGTACGCCGATGGAGCGACCTATGCGGCCGATCGAGAGGAACAGGTCGATGAAGTCGGGCTTGGCGGTAAGGAGTTCCCCGAACTCGTCGATGACGACGAACAGATGCGGGAGGGGCTCCAGATCTGGGCGCTTCTCGGCGCGCAGGACCGCGTAGTCGCCGATGTCCGCGATGTTCCCGGCGTCCTTGAGGACCTGCTGACGGCGCTTGACCTCGCCCGCGAGGGAGGCGTGGACACGTTCGACGAGGCCCGCCTGGTTCTCCAGGTTGGTGATGACGCCGGCGACGTGCGGAAGGGGCGCGAACGGCGCGAAGGTCGCTCCCCCTTGTAGTCGACCAGTACCAGGGCCAGGTCGTCCGGCGGGTGGGTGGCCACCAGGGCCAGGACGAGCGTGCGCAGCAGCTCCGACTTGCCGGACCCGGTGGCGCCGACGCACAGTCCGTGCGGCCCCATCCCGAGCTCGGACGACTCCTTGAGGTCGAGGAGTACCGGTTCGCGCGAGTCGTTGACGCCGATGGGCACGCGCAGGAAGGCACGCTCGCCGCGCGGCGCCCACAACCGGTCCAGGTCGACGTGGGCGACGTCCTCGACGCCGAGAAGGTCCGCGAAGTCGACCGGTCCGGACAGTGGTGCGTCGGCCGTCGATTCGGCGGAGAGCCGCAGCGGTGCGAGCATGCGGGCCAGGCCTTCGGCGAACGGCAGCGCGACATCGTCCGCGGTGCCGTGCGCGTGGACGGGTTCGGTCGCGCGGAGGTCCTCGACGACGATCCGTTCGCCGTTCACCGTGACACGGACCGCGACATGGCCGGGCTCCTGGACACGCTGCTCCAGCAGGTGGAGCACGGTGACGCCCATGGCGGGCAGCCCGACGGCCTCGTCCGGAACCGGCAGATCCACGGCGTCCTCGCCATGGCCGTCGCTGACCACCAGCAACCTGGACGTCATGGACAAAGCGTCTTCACCGGGCAGTCCACGCCGGATCTCGGCGGCGTACGAGGCACGACGCCGCAGGTCGTGCCCCAGCACGCGGGTGAGCTGAAGCATGGACGGAGCCATGCGACGGGCGGCGACGGGACCGTTGAGCTGCCCACCATCCAGCAGGTGCGGCAGCCACTTGGCCCAGTCCCAGTCGGCGAGGCGGTCTCCCGGAGCGGCGATCGCCACCGCCACGTCGTCCGGGGCGTGCAGGGCGGCCGTCTGGACCAGCAGGGCGCGCGCCACCCGCAGGCAGTCCTCACGCGCGCCGATGACGCTGACGTTGCCGACCCGGTCCAGGGGCACGGTGAGGGGCAGTTCGTACCCGGTGCGGAAGCGGGACGCCAACGCCGACGCCTCGTTGAGCATGAACTGATCGGGCGGGGTCAGGACGGTCGAGCCCTGCTGTGCGACCGTCAGGTCGCGGACCGGCGTCTCACCGGTGCCGACCCGCACTTGGAGGAAGTCACCGTCGAGGCGGCGCCGCTCCCACAGGCGGGCGGGGTCCCGAACGATGTCGTACAAGGCGTTCGGCGGCGGGTTCAGTACATCGGCCGACTCCCGCCAGCCCCGTTCTTCGGCAGCCAACTCCTCGCGCAGATCCTCCAGGTAGGCCAGGTACGCCTCTCTCTGGGCGCGGCGTGTCCGCTGGGCCTTGCCGCGCTGCGAGAAGACCAGGACGAGCGAGCCGAGGATGGTCACGACCAGGATGATCGCCCCAAGCAGGGCGAACTGGCTGTTCCGCACCACAGTCATCATCACGACGGACGACAGGACGCCGGCGACCGGCAGCAGCGACATCGCCACGTTGCCCGCCTTGCCTTCGGGAAGGTTCGGCGGGGCCTCGATGACGCGTGCCTCGGATTCGGCCGGCGGGCGGGTCGTCCTCGCCGGGCGGTGGATCAGTCGGGTGCTCATGGGCCGCTCGTGTGGGGTCAGTAGGGGTCAGTGCCGCTGCTGGGAAAGCCGCAGGACGTCCGCGGCGATACGGGTGACGGCCCGCCGGGTGGGACCGGCGAGCAGGCCGGTGTGGAGCCGGCCGCCGGCGGCGAGGTGCCTGTCGTACGGCAGGACGTGTACGGACGCCCCCGTGGAGCTCAGCTTGCGCGCGGCCGCGCGGTGGTCGAGGCCGCGGTGCGGGGCCAGTTCGGTGAGCACGACGACGGTGGCGGCCATGATGTGCGGCGGCAGTCCGCGCATCCATTCGAGCACCGTGTACGTGCTGCTGAGGCCCTCCAGCGTGGCCGGCGCGGTCAGCACCCGCGCCTGCGACGCGGACAGCGCGACCCGTGCCACCTCCGCCGGCAACGTCTCGCAGTCGACCACCGTCACACCGAAGTAGCGGCGCAGCGCCACCATGGTCCGCCCGTACGTGGTGGCGTCGAGCATCGCCCCGATACGGCCCTGGCCGCCCGGCAGCAGCCAGGCGTTGTCGGGCAGCTGGATGAGGTAGCCGGTGACGTCCAGCAGCGACATCTGCGGCTCGACGATGTCCGCCACGTCGGCGGTGGTCCAGCGCAGCTGCTCCGCCCCGAGCCTCAGCGGCAGGGACCCGAGGTCCGGGTCCGCCTCCACCAGCAGAACGGGGTCCTGGCGGTAGTACGCGTAAGTGGTGCCGAGCAACGCGGCCACTGTCGTCTTGCCCGCGCCACCGCGTATGGAGGTGACGGCTATCTGACGCCCCGTGGTCACCGGCTGCTGCAGGGCCTCCGCGGCGCTGGTCGCTTCGGCGACTTCCCGGGCGGTCGAAGAGGAGACAATTCTACGCACAGCTCGGGCTGTGCGTGTCGTCAAGGACTCGCCCCGGTGCGGCGCGCGCGCCGTGCTCGCGAGGTTCTCGTCGATGACGGGACGCGAGTCCGGCGCGGGACGCTGGGAGGGGCGGCTCCCGCCGACGACCGCGGGGTGCGCGGCCGGCTGGTCCCGGACTCCACTGTGGGCGGGTCCGGGCGCCGAGCCGGACGCGGTGGCCGGTGCCGGGTCGGTGCCGGCCTGGGGAGAGGCCTGTCCGCGCACGGGTCCCGGAAGCCGGTCGCCGGGCAGACCGGGGGTCGGCGACCGGACCTGCGGCATCTGCACGTCGGGGCCGGGGGTGGGCTGCGGGGGCGCACCGCCAGCGGGGGCCCCGCCCCACGCGCCTCTCAGATCGCGCAGGACATCGCCCTGCCAGTTGTCTCCGCTCGGCATGCCTCTTGACCCCCGTTGTCCTCGTTCTCCACCTCGGCTGTCGCCGGCCTGGCTGGTCAGAACCTGTCGAGTAGCTGTCCGTACACGCCGAACACGCCTACCACAAGCGGGAACATCGCCACTACGCCGACCGACTCGACCACGTCGCCGATCCGCCGCATCCTCACCCGCACGTGCTCGGGCGGGTGTACCGCCAGCACGAGGAACGGCAGCACCACCGCCACGCACAACACGGCCAGCGGCCCCGCCCCTCCGGCACGCTCCATCCACACCACCACGAGGCGCACCACGATGACGGCAGCGGCCGTTATTAGGGCGACGATTTCGGCCACCAGCGGAAACGCTCGCGCCCTCGACAGCAGCACGGCCGCGACGACCGCCGTCAGCGCTACCGTCCACGCGGTGGGCCGGGCTCCCAGAGTGAGCAGCCAGCTCGACGCCACGGCGGATGCCGCGGTGATGACGGTGGCCAGAGCGAGCCCCCGGTGGGCCGCCGCCAAGGCGTTGTGCACGTGGTGGCGGCTGACGGAGGTCCCGCCCGCGCGCCGGTCGTCGAGCGCGGTGAGCCCGGACGCCATGAGCGCGAGCCGGGGCAGCATGCCGAGCGACACGACCGAGAACAGGGCCAGCACGGCGCCAAGCCGTGTCGGTTCGGCCTGCACCGCGGCGGCCGCCTCCCAGACGAGGACGGTCACGGCCAGGGCGACCGCCCCGACGAGCCCCCCGCGGCCGAGTGGCGAGAACCAGCCCAGTGCCCCGAGCATGAGGGTGAGAGCGCCCGCGACCACGGCGAGCCGTGCCGTTCCGGGCCAGTCGTGCGCGTCGGCAGCGGTCCACGCGGCAATCGCACCGAGCGCACCGGCCACCAGCAGCAGGGACGTGGCGAGTCCGCGGTTGCCGCGTCCGACGCGAGCGATGATCGCCCCGGTGACCAGCAGGCACAGCATGAGTGCGCAGAGACCACCGGCCAGCGCGTCGGGAGCGAACACCCGGCGGGCGAGCAGTGCGGTGGTGCAGGCGAGGACGACGGACGCCCCGCCCGCGGTGGCCCGGCGCGCGGCGGGCCCCCACCGCCATGCCTGCAGATCAAGGTCGTCGGCCACCTGGTCGGACACGTCGTGCACGACGGGCGCGGGTGGCACGGAGTGGGTCCGGACGAGCCGGAGCACGGCGCCGTCGGCGACCTCCGCCGAGGTGAGGGTGCTGACGTGTGGCAGCGCCGAACCGTCGGATGTGACGAGTTGGCGAGTCATCGGGCGGGAGGCCGCCCGGTCGTCCAGCAACCGCAGAATGTCCGGGAGCAGTTGTCCGATCGGGATGTCCGAGGGCAGGACCAGGTCGGCGCGGCGTCGCTCGCCGATCAGGGTCACCCGGCTCAGTCGCGCACGCGACGTCGTTGCTGTGCTCACCACTTGCGGGAACCTATCATCGCCCTGTTCGCGTACCTGGCGGGTCGATCCACCTTGCCTGAACCCCTCCGGGTCTTCACGGCTTCGGCGAGGGACCGAGCGGCGCGTACGGCTGCTCCGATCGCTGCCGCTGCTCCTGCTCCTCAACCTTCTGCTGTGCCAGCGTGTGCTGGAGAAAGGACCACCCGACACAGCCCGCGCACAGCACGGCCGTGATGGCGATGCCCGCGAAGACCTTGCCCAGCCGTTCGTCCGCCGTACGCCGGGCCCGCTCCGCCCCGAACAACAGAGCGTCCCGCAACCTGCGCCGACGCACCGTCACCGACTCGAGCAACTGGCTGTCGTAATCCCCTATCATGCGCTGTCCGCCGCCTCCCCCTGACTCGTTCGTGCAACATAGGACATGGCCCCGCCGGCAGGCACATCCGGCCCCCGGCAAATCGCCGGAGCGCCCCGGCGGTACGCGCCTTCGCCCCGGCCCACCACGTGTGCGGCGTCCACGACGGCAAGCGGCGCCCGGCTTCCGCACCGGTATCCGCACCCGACCCGCCCCGCCACGGACACCCAGGTGCCCAGGCACCCGAACTCCCAGGCATCCGGGCACCCGGGCGTCCGGCGCGCGGGGTCGCCGCGGGTTCGGGCGGCCTTCCCCGAGGATCGACGCGGCCCGTACCGCCGGCCGGGCTGCTCCGCCCCGGCGAACGGCACCGCCTCGTCCCGCACACCGACCCGATTTCACGTTGACATCGTCAACGAGCCCGTGCGACGCTCGGCGGCGCGTCAAGGTGTACGCTCTCTCGCGTGGTGTGACCACCTTGTACACGACGGGTGAACGGGGAAGGGCAGTGGACTTGGTGACGGTCGGCGGACGGTTCCGGATCACGGGGGCCGTGGGGCGCGGGAACATGGGCGAGGTGCACCGGGCCGAGGACCTCCGGGCCGACCCGGACTCCCCCCTCCGGGAGGTCGCGGTCAAGACCGTCCTGCGCGGCCGGACCGGAGTCGCGGTCGACGCCTCGGGGTCCGGCAAGGAGATCGACCGCTTCCGCCGCGAGGTGCGGATCATGCGCATGCTCTCCCAGGGCCACCCGAACCTCACCCTGCTGGTCGACGGCGGCGTGGACGACGCCCCGGGCGGCGGCGGGCTGCCCTACCTGGCCATGGAGCTGCTGGACGGGCATCCGCTCGCCGACCTCGTCGACGAGGAGCCCCAGCTCCCGGTCTCCTGGGTCGCCGCGATCGGGGCGCAGGTCGCCGCCGGCCTCACCGCCGCGCACACCGCCGGGGTCGTCCACCGCGACCTGAAGCCGGCCAACGTGATGCTGACCGGCGACGGCACCGTCAAGATCCTCGACTTCGGCATGGGCTCGATCGTCGACGACCCCGACCAGACGCGGCTGACCAGCACGGGCGTCAGCGTCGGCACGGCCCGCTACATGGCACCCGAGCAGTTCCGCGCCGAGCGGGTCTCCGCCTCGGCGGACCTCTACGCGCTCGGCTGCATCCTGTACGAGCTGCTGATCGGACGGCCCCCGTTCTCCGCCAGGACCCCGTACGAGCTCTCCCGGCAGCACCAGCACGAGCGGCCGCCGCGGTTGACCCTGGTGCGCCCGGACCTGCCCGCCGGGCTGGTCCGGCTGGTGGAGCGCCTGCTGGAGAAGGACGCCGAGCTGCGGCCGGAGAACGCCGCCCTGGTCCGCGAGGTGCTGGTCCCGCTCGCGCTCGCGCCGGACGGCACGGCCTCCCTGCTCGCCCCGCACTGGCAGGCGGCGGACCCGGTGGCGCGGCTGCGCGCCCTGCTCCCCGAGCGGGTCCCCGCCGCGCCCGCGCCCGTGCCGCGCAGGCAGCGGCGCCTGCCCGAGGCGATGGACGTCTTCGGCATCCACGCCGACCTGATCGCCGAGTACGAGAGCTTCACCAGGAGCGGGACGGTGATCCGGGACGCCCGGATCGAGGGCTTCGTCGCGGACGACCTGAAGGCGAAGTCGCAGTGGCCCGACCCCTGGCTGTCGCTGAACCCGTTCTTCGCCGACGGCGGCCAGGTCACCGACCTCGTACGGGACGGCGTCCTGCACCCCCGGTGCGCGGAGATCTTCCAGGCGGGGAAGAAGGAGACCTCGCCGCGCCCGGACGGCCGGCCGCTGACCTTCCACCTCCACCAGCGGCAGGCGATCGAGGCCGCGCGGGCGGGCGACTCCTACGTCCTGACCACCGGCACCGGTTCCGGCAAGTCGCTGTCGTACATCGTGCCGATCGTGGACCGGGTGCTGAGGGAGCGCGAGGCGGCCGGCCCGGACGCCGGGGGCCGGGTGCGGGCGATCGTCGTCTACCCGATGAACGCGCTGGCCAACTCGCAGCTCGGGGAGCTGGAGAAGTACCTGCGCCACGGCTTCGGGAAGGGCCGCGAACCGGTCACCTTCGCCCGCTACACCGGCCAGGAGTCCGCCGAGGAGCGCCGCGAGCTGCGCAGGAACCCCCCGGACGTCCTGCTGACCAACTACGTGATGCTGGAGCTGATGCTGACCCGGCCGGACGACCGGTCCAGCCTGATCCGCATGGCCGAGGGGCTGCGGTTCCTCGTCTTCGACGAGCTGCACACCTACCGGGGCCGGCAGGGCGCGGACGTGGCGTTCCTGATCCGCCGGGTCCGCGAGGCCTGCCGGGCGTCGGCGTCCCTGCAGTGCATCGGCACCTCGGCGACCATGTCCACCGAGGGCTCCTGGGAGGACCAGCGGCGCGAGGTCGCCAAGGTCGCCGGCCGGCTGTTCGGCACGACCGTGCTGCCGGAGCGGGTCATCGGCGAGACCCTGGTCCGGGCGACCGACGAGGCGCCCGGGTCGGTGCCCGCCGAACGGCTCCGGGTGCCGGCGGCGCCCCGCTCGTACGAGGCGTTGACGAGGGACCCGCTGGCCCGCTGGGTGGAGTCGCGGTTCGGGCTGGAGCGCGAGGAGGGCACGGGCCGGCTGCGCCGCCGCGCGCCGGGCACCGTCGAGGAGGCGGCGGCCGAGCTGGCCGCCGCGTCCGGCGTGGCCGAGGAGAGCGTGCGCGAGGCGATCCGGGCGACCCTGGAGGCGGGCGCGCAGGCCAGGCACCCGGTGACGGAGCGGCCGCTGTTCGCGTTCCGGCTGCACCAGTTCCTCTCCAAGGGCGACACCGTCCACACGACGCTGGAGGACCCGCTCACCCGGCCGTTGACCCGCACCTACCAGCTGGAGCAGCCGGACAGCGGCGGCAAGCCGCTGTTCCCGCTGGCGTTCTGCCGCGAGTGCGGCCAGGAGTACCTGACCGTGTGGCGCACCGAGGAGCGGGGCGCGTTCCGGTACGAGCCGCGCCGGGACACCTCGGCCTCCGGGGGCCGCGAGGGCGAGGGCTACCTGTACCTGGGGACACCCGGTGAGGACTACGAGTGGCCGGCCGACCCGCAGAAGGCCGTGGACGACCGGCGGCTCCCGGAGTCGTGGCTGGAGCCGGACGCGCAGGGTGTGACGGTCGTCAGGAAGTCCTACCGGCCGCGGGTGCCCAGGCGCGTGGTCGTGGACGCGTACGGGAGCGAGTCGGGCGAGGGCGGCCTGGTGGCGGCGTTCGTGCCGGCGCCGTTCCTCTTCTGCGTGCACTGCCAGGTCTCCTACGAGCAGACGCGCGGCCGGGACTTCGCCAAGCTCGCCACCCTGGACCAGGAGGGCCGCTCCTCGGCGACCTCGCTGATCTCCGCGTCGATCGTGAAGTCGCTGCGGGCGGTGCCTGAGGCGAGCCTGGGCAGGGAGGCGCGCAAGCTCCTCACCTTCGTCGACAACCGGCAGGACGCCTCGCTGCAGGCCGGGCACTTCAACGACTTCGCCCAGGTCACCCAGGTGCGCGGCGCGCTGTACGAGGCCGCGGTGCGGGCGGGCGGGGAGGGGCTGCGCCACGACGACCTCGCCGAGGCCGTCACCGCGGTGATGGGGCTGCGGCCCCGCGAGTACGCGGCGGGTGCGGACCTGCCCCCGTCCATGGAGCGGCGGGCGGCGAAGGTGTTCCGGGACGTCGTCGGGTACCGCCTCTACCGCGACCTGGAGCGGGGCTGGCGCGTCACGATGCCGAACCTGGAGCAGACGGGCCTGCTGCGGATCGACTACGAGGACCTGGACTGGGTCGCCGCCCGGCCCGACCGCTGGCGGTCCTCGCACGCCGTGCTGCGCGACGCCGACCCGGCCCTCCGCGAGGAGGTCGGCCGTACGCTGCTCGACCACATGCGGCGGGCCCTCGCCATCGACGTGCAGTACTTCCGCGACGACTTCGACGCCCTGCGGCGGGCGAGCGAGGAGCGCCTGACCGGGCCGTGGGTGCTGGGCGACTCCGACCAGCCGGCCGTCGGCACCGCCTACCCCTACGGTTCGCGGCCGGGCATGGAGCGTTCCGCGCTGTTCCTGTCGGCGCGCGGCAAGTTCGGCAGGTACCTGCGGCGCAACGTGCCGGAGCTGCGCGACGCCTCCCCGGACGACGTCCGGTGCGTCATCGAGGACCTGCTGAAGGTGCTGCGGGACGCGGACCTGGTGCGCGAGGTGGAGGCCGCCCCGGAGCGCTCCGGCCCGGCCTTCCGCCGCCGCGCGGCGGGGAAGCGCACCGGCTACCGCGTGTCGGCCGCCGCCCTGGTGTGGCGGGCCGGCGACGGCGAGCGGGGCGCGGTCGACCCGCTGGCGCGCACCTACAGCAGCGGCGAGGGGCCGCGGGTCAACCCGTTCTTCCGCGACCTGTACCGCACGGCGGCGGCCGACCTGGCGGGCCTGTACGCGCGGGAGCACACCGCGCAGGTCGCCCCGGAGGACCGGCTGGAGCGGGAGAGGCGGTTCCGCGACGCCGAACTGCCCCTGCTGTACTGCTCGCCGACGATGGAGCTGGGCGTGGACATCTCGTCGCTCAACGCGGTGATGATGCGCAACGTGCCGCCGACCCCGGCGAACTACGCGCAGCGCTCGGGCCGGGCGGGCCGCTCCGGCCAGCCGGCGCTGGTGACCACGTACTGCGCGACGGGCAACAGCCACGACCAGTACTACTTCCGCCGCTCCCAGGACATGGTGGCGGGGCAGGTGGCGCCGCCGCGCCTGGACCTCGCCAACGAGGACCTGGTCCGCTCCCACCTGCAGGGCATCTGGCTGGCGGAGACCGGCATGAGGCTCGGCACCGCGATCCCGGACGTCGTCGACGTCGCCTACGACCCCGACGCGGGCGACCGCCCCGATCCGCTGATGCCGCTGCCGCTCCTGTCCCACATCCGCGACCTGTCCCTGGACGAGGGCGCCCGCCGTCGCGCGGTCGAGGCCGCCCGTACCGTCCTGGCCCCGCTGGTCGCGGACTTCGAGTCCACCACCTGGTGGTACGACGAGTGGATCGAGGACCGGATCGGGCGGGCCCCCGAGAAGTTCGACGAGTCCTTCGACCGGTGGCGGGACCTGTTCCGGGCGGCCGTCATCGACCAGTACGAGCAGAACAAGCGGGTCGTCGACCACACCCTCTCCCCCGGTGAGCAGGGCCGGGCGCGCACCCGCCGCCGGGAGGCGGAGACGCAGACGAACCTGCTGCTGAACCGCTCCGCCGACAGCAAGTCGGTGATGAGCGACTTCAACCCGTACCGCTACCTGGCGTCCGAGGGGTTCCTGCCCGGCTACAGCTTCCCTCGGCTCCCGCTGGCCGCGTACGTCCCGCGCTCCGGCAACCGCCGCAACGCCGACGGGGACTACCTGCAGCGTCCCCGGTTCCTCGCGATCCGCGAGTTCGGGCCCGGCGCGCTCATCTACCACGAGGGCGCCCGCTACCAGGTCACCCGGGTCCAGTTGCCGCCGGACGCCTCGGGCGACCTGGCGACGGCGGAGGCGCGGCGGTGCGACGGCTGCGGCTACCACCACGACGTGAAGGCGGGCTCCGACCTGTGCGCGATGTGCGGGGAGCCGCTGCGGGGCAAGCGCACCGGCCTGCTCCACCTGCACACCGTGTACACGACGCCGCGCGAGCGGATCTCCTCCGACGAGGAGGAGCGCCGCCGGGCCGGTTTCCGCCTGGAGACGTCGTACGCCTTCCAGGACCACGGCGCCCGCAAGGGCCGCCTCACCTCGCACGTCACCGACGCGGGCGGCGCCCCCGTCCTGGACCTGGACTACGGCGACTCGGCGACCGTCCGGATCACCAACCTCGGCCGGGTCCGCGACAAGGAGGGCGAGCCGGACGGCTACTGGCTGGACCTGGGCGACGGCCGCTGGCTCAACGACCGGGCCGCCGCGGACGCCATCGAGGGCACCGGCATGCCGGTGGTCGACGAGGACGGCAACGAGAAGCGCCGCAAGAAGCGGGTCCTGCCGTACGTGGAGGACCGCCGCAACATCCTCGTGGTGACGCTGGACGAGCCGCAGCCGGAGCCGGTGGCGCTGTCGTTCATGTACGCGCTGGAGCGGGGCGTCGAGGCGGCGTTCGAGCTGGAGGACTCCGAGCTGACGGCGGAGCTGCTGCCGCCCGACGACGGCCCGCGCCGCCGCCTGCTGTTCACGGAGGCCGCCGAGGGCGGCGCCGGTGTGCTGCGCCGGATCCAGCACGAGCGGGGCGCCCTCGCCGAGGCCGCCCGGACGGCGCTGGAGATCTGCCACTTCGACCCGGGGACGGGCGAGGACCTGGGCGGGCCGGCGGAGCACGAGAAGTGCGCCCGCGGCTGCTACACCTGCCTGCTGACCTACGCCAACCAGGGGCACCACCGCCAGTTGAGCCGGCACGCCGCCCGGCCGCTGCTGCTGCGCCTGGCCGGCGCGCGCACCGAGCGGGAGGACCGCGGGGAGTCCCGCAGCGAGGCGTTCCGCAGGCTCGCCCCGGCGGGCGCCTCCCGCGGCGCCGCCTCGCCGACCCCGGTGGAGGCCGATCTGGCGGCGCTCGTCGCCGAGGGCGACCTGCTCGGCTGGCTGAAGGCCAAGGGCTACCGGCTTCCGGACGAGGTCGACGCCTTCGTCGCCGGGGCGGACGCACGCCCCGACCTGGTCTTCCACCTGGACGGCGCCGATCTCGCGGTGTTCGTCGACGTTCCCGGCCGGCCGGCCGACCCCACCCGCGACGCCGAGGCCGGCTACCGCCTGCAGGAGGCCGGCTGGGACGTCCTGCGCTTCCCCGCGGACGCGGACTGGGGCACCGTCGTCGACCGCAACGCCGCCTACTTCCGCCTGCGCTGACCGCCGCACCCCGCCGACCCCGAGGAACCGAGACATCTCATGAGCCCCACGTACACCGCCGGCTCGCTGGTCGCCGCCCGTGGCCGGGAATGGGTGGTGCTGCCCGAGAGCGCCCCCGACATGCTGGTGCTGCGCCCGCTGGGCGGCGGCGAGGACGACGTCGCGGCCGTCTTCCCCGCGTTCGAGGAGGTGCGTCCGGCCGAGTTCGCGCCGCCGAGTCCGGCCGACCTGGGCGACCAGCGCGCCGCGGGCCTGCTGCGCACGGCGCTGCGCATCGGGTTCCGGTCCGGCGCGGGCCCGTTCCGCTCGCTGGCGTCGATCGCCGTGGAGCCCCGCGCCTACCAGCTGGTGCCGCTGCTGATGGCGCTGCGGCAGCGCACCGTACGGCTGCTGATCTCGGACGACGTCGGCATCGGCAAGACGGTCGAGGCGGGCCTGATCGCCAAGGAACTGCTGGCGCAGGGCGAGGCGACCCGGCTGGCGGTGCTGTGCTCGCCCGCGCTGGCCGAGCAGTGGCAGGGCGAGCTGCGGGAGAAGTTCGGCATCGACGCCGAGCTGGTCCTCTCCTCCACGGTGCCGCGTCTGGAGCGCGACCTGGAGCTGGGCCGGTCCCTGTTCGACCGGCACCCGTTCACGATCGTCTCGACGGACTTCATCAAGTCGATCCGCCACCGCGAGGACTTCGTCAGGCACTGCCCCGACCTGGTGATCGTCGACGAGGCGCACACCTGCGTGGCCGCCGACGACCCCGCGCAGGGCGGCGCGTCCTGCGCGACGGACCAGCTCCGCCACGAGCTGCTGCGGAGGGTCTCCGCCGACGCCGACCGCCACCTGCTGCTGCTGACGGCGACCCCGCACTCCGGCAAGGAGTCCGCGTTCCGCAACCTGCTGGGCCTGGTGCGGCCCGAACTGGCCGCGCTGGACCTGGAGACGGCGGCGGGGCGGGCGAAGCTCGCCGAGCACTTCGTGGCCCGCAAGCGCGCCGACGTCCGCACCTACCTCACCAGGGAGGACGGCCTCGCCGACGACTCCCTGGCCGAGCGGACCGCGTTCCCGTCCGACCGCTGGACGAAGGACGAGCCGTACCGGCTGACGCCCGCCTACCGGGCGCTGCTGGACGACGCCATCGCCTACGCCCGCGACCGCGTCGAGGCGGCCGGCGAGCGGGGGAGGCGGGAGGCCAGGATCGCCTGGTGGTCGGTGATCGCGCTGCTGCGCTCCATGGTGTCCTCCCCGGCCGCTGCCGCGCAGACCCTGAGGACCCGCTCCGAGTCCGCCGCCGCCCGCACCGCGCACGAGGCGGACGTGCTGGGCGCCCCGGTGGCCGCCGACTCCGCCGACGACGGCCGGCTGGAGGGCATGGACGTCGCGCCCGGCGCCGCCGAGTCGGAGGAGGCGGGCGCCCGCCTCCTCGAACTCGCCCGGCGCGCCGAGCGGTTGACCGGCCCGGCCGAGGACGCGAAGCTGAAGGCGCTGACCCGGCACCTGAAGGCCCTGATCGCCGACGGCTACCACCCGATCGTCTTCTGCCGCTACATCCCCACCGCCGAGTACCTCGCCGGGCAGCTGGAGGGCAGGCTCGGCAGGAAGACGACGATCGCCGCCGTGACCGGCACCCTCTCCCCGCAGCAGCGCCTGGAGCGGATCGAGCAGCTCGCCGCCGACGCGGGCGACGACCCGGCGGCGCGGCGCGTGCTGATCGCCACCGACTGCCTGTCGGAGGGCGTCAACCTCCAGCACCACTTCGACGCCGTCGTCCACTACGACCTGGCCTGGAACCCCACCCGCCACGACCAGCGGGAGGGCCGCGTCGACCGCTACGGCCAGAAGCGCGACCAGGTCCGCGTGATCACCATGTACGGCGAGGACAACGGCATCGACGGCAAGGTCCTGGACGTGCTGTTCAGGAAGCACCGCCAGATCAAGAAGGACCTCGGCATCTCCGTCTCCGTCCCCGACGAGACCGCGTCCGGCGTCACCGACGCCGTGGTGGAGTGGCTGCTGCTGCACGGGCGGCAGGGCAGCCAGGAGAGCCTGTTCGAGATGGACGGCCACCAGGAGTCCTTCGACCGCGTCGAGCGGGAGTGGAGCTCGGCCGCCGAGCGGGAGAAGACGTCCCGTTCCAAGTACGCCCAGCGTGCCGTCCACCCGGAGGAGGTGGCCCGCGAGGTCGCCGCCGTACGGGCCGCGCTCGGCGGGGCCCGGGAGGTGCGCGGGTTCGCGCTGGAGGCGCTGCGGGACCTCGACGCCCTGGTCCGCGACCCCCGCGACGGCAGCGGCGACTTCACCGCGCAGGTCGGCGGCGCCCCGGCGGGGCTGCGCGACGCGCTCGCGGCCGCGCTGGGCAACCGGGTCGTCGAGGAGGACCGCGAGATCCCGTTCCGGACGACCCCGGCGGTCGGGCGCGGCGAGGCCGCCCTGGTCCGCACCGATCCGGCGATCGGCGCCCTCGCCTCGTACGTCCTGGACTCGGCGCTCGACGCGCGGGCGCCCGGGCCCCGCCCGGCCCGCCGCTGCGGCGTGGTCACCACGGACGCGGTCACCGTCCGCACCACGCTGCTCCTGGTCCGCTACCGCTTCCACCTCACCCTGCCGTCCCGCACCGGCGAGCGGCGGATCGTCGCGGAGGACGCCCGCCTGCTCGCCTACGAGGGCCTGCCGCAGCGCGCCCGCTGGCTGGACGACGACGCGGCCGCCGCGCTCCTCGGCGCCCGCGCCACCGCCAACACCCACGAGCTGGCCGCCCGCAACGCCGTCACCGGCGCCCTGGAGGGCCTGCCCGGCCTCGCCGCCCACCTCACCGGGTATGGCACCCGCCTGGCCGACGAACTCGACGCCTCGCACCGCCGGGTGCGCAGGGCCAACGAGGAGATCGTCCGCGGCCTGAAGGTCGTCCCGCAGGAACCCGCCGACGTCCTCGGCGTGTACGTGTACCTGCCGCCCGCCGCCTCTACCGTCCCCGGAGCCGAAGCCTGATGTCCGCCGCCACCCGCACCGCCCCGGCCTTCACCGCCGTCACCACGGTCGGCGGGCTCCTCCCCGCCGACATGCTGCTGCGCGTCGCCGAGGCGCGGAACCTGCCGGGCACCAGGCCCGCCGACTACGGCCTGCCCGCGTCCGTGCCCGTGCGGGACGAGGCCGAACGCGCCTGGGAGTACCTCAAGCCGCTCTGGCGCGACCTGCGCGCCGCCCTGCCCTCCGACCCGGTCACGGGCGCGCCCGCCGCCGACCCGACCGGCCGGGCCGGCACCGACTGGCTCGCCCAGCTCTTCCGCAAGCTGGACTTCGGCGCCCTGACGGAGGTCGGCGCGGCGGGCGTCCCGGCCGACTCCGACCCGGAGAGGCGCTTCCCCGTCTCCCACCGCCACGGCCCGGCGCTGCTCCACCTGATCCCCTGGAACCAGGAGCTGGACAAGCGCCCGGCCCCCGGCCGGGTCCCGCCCCAGTCCATGGTGCAGGACTGCCTCAACCGCACCGAGGCCCACCTGTGGGCGGTCCTCACCAACGGCCGCCGCCTGCGCCTGCTGCGCGACTCGTCGTCCTTCTCCACCGCGGCGTACGTCGAGTTCGACCTGGAGGCGGTCTTCGACGGGGAGCTGTTCAGCGAGTTCGTCCTGCTGTACAGCCTGCTGCACGCCTCCCGGTTCGCGGTGCCGGAGGGCGCGGCGCCTTCGGGGTGCTGGCTGGAGAAGTGGCGCGCGGAGGCCGTCACGTCGGGCGCCCGCGCGCTGGACCAGCTGCGGCTGGGCGTGCAGAACGCGCTGACCGTGCTCGGCACCGGCTTCCTGCGGCACCCGGAGAACGCCCGGCTGCGCGAGGACGTCGACCCGAAGGCCCTCCGGGACGCCCTGCTGCGGCTCGTCTACCGGCTGCTGTTCGTGTTCGTCGCCGAGGACCGGGACGCCCTGCTCGACCCGAACGCCGATGAGCGGCGGCGGGAGGCGTACGAACGCTACTTCTCGTCGGCGCGGCTGCGGGAGCGGGCCCGGCGGCGGCAGGGCACGGCCCACGGCGACCAGTACGAGGCGCTGCGGATCGTCCTCGACGCGCTCGGCACCGAGGGGGGCCGCCCGGAACTCGGCCTGCCCGGTCTGGGCGGCCTGTTCACCCGTACGGAGGCCGACGCGCCGCTGGACGGGCTGAAGCTGTCCAACGAGTCGCTGCTCGCCGCGGTCCGCCACCTGGCGCAGGTCCGCGACCCGGGCGCGCGGCGCTGGCGGGCCGTCGACTACCGGCACCTGGACGCCGAGGAGCTGGGCTCGGTGTACGAGTCGCTGCTGGAGCTGGAGCCGAAGCACTCGGCGACGGACCGCAGCTTCGAACTGATCGAGGTGGCGGGCAACAGCCGCAAGACGACCGGCAGTTACTACACGCCGTCCTCGCTCATCGAATGCCTGCTGGACACGACGCTCGACCCGGTCATAGACGACGCCGTCAAGCGCGGCGAGCAGCGGGCGGCGGAGGCCGGCCGCCCCGACCCGGCGGACGACATCGTCGACGAGCTGCTGTCGCTGACGGTGTGCGACCCGGCCTGCGGGTCCGGGCACTTCCTGGTCGCTTCGGCCCGCCGCATCGCCAAGCGCGTGGCGTCCGTACGGGAGCGCACCCCGGAGCCGACGGTCGACGCCATGCGCCACGCCCTGCACGAGGTCGTCGCGCGCTGCGTCTACGGCGTCGACCTCAACCCGATGGCCGTCGACCTGGCCAAGGTCTCCCTGTGGCTGGAGGCCCTGGAGCCGGGCAAGCCGCTCGGCTTCCTCGACGCCCACCTCAAGCAGGGCAACGGCCTGATCGGCGCGACGCCGAAGCTGCTGGCGGAGGGCGTCCCGGACGAGGCGTTCAAGCCGATCGAGGGCGACGACAGGAAGTACGCGGCCGGGCTCGTCAAGCGGAACAAGGCCCAGCGGGGCGGCCAGGACGAGCTGCTGTTCGACACGGACACCCTGCCCGGCAACGAGCGGTACGCCGCCGAGCTGGCCCGCATCACCGCCGCCCCGGCGGACTCCCTGGAGCAGGTACGGGCGCAGGAGTCCGCGTACCGGGCGTACGTGGAGTCCCCGGCGTACGTCCAGGACCTGCACGCCGCCGACGCCTGGTGCGCCGCGTTCGTGTGGCCCAAGCGGGAGGGCGCACCGGAGGCCCCGACGGACCAGGTGTTCCGGGCGCTGCGGGGACGCGACCAGTCGACCGTGCCGGACGCCACGCACGCGGAGATCCTGCGCCTGCGGGACCAGTACGGCTTCTTCCACTGGCACCTGGAGTTCCCGGAGGTCTTCACCGTCCCGGAGTCGGGAGCGGGCGTCCAGCCGGGAACGGGGTGGGCCGGGGGGTTCGACGCGGTGGTGGGGAATCCGCCGTGGGACCAAGTACAGGTTGACGCGCGCGAATTCTTCGCAGCAAAACGAGCAGATATCGCTGAAGCGGCGAACATGGCAGCCCGTAACAAAAAGATTACCTCGCTGGCTACAGAGAACCCTGAGCTATACGCAAGCTTTAAGGAGGAGCAGCGCAAGAATGACGGGTTCAAGCATTTCGCACACGCTTCTGGCCGGTTCCCACTGACAGCCTTTGGGCGACTTAACACGTACTCACTCTTCACGGAGCATGCTCGCACCATCATGACCCCGCAAGGGCGCAGCGGTCAGATCATCCCCTCGGGCATTGCTACCGACTCCTTCAATCAATATTTCTTTCAGGATCTAGTCACCCAGGGCCGCCTGGTTGCACTGTATAGCTTCGAGAACGAAGAAAAAGTCTTCCCTGGCGTCCATCACAGCGTGAACTTTGCCCTGTTTTGCATGGCAGGCTCCGGCTCTCCTGACGAGCCGATCTCCATCGCCTTCCGAGTTCGTCAGGCTAGACAGATTCCGGAACGCTCTTATCTACTGACGGGCCGGGATATCCAAATCCTAAATCCAAATACCGGAACCTGCCCCGTTTTCCGCTCTCGTCGCGACATGGAAATCACCCTGGGCATCTACCGACGCATTCCGGTGCTTTTCAAGGAAAACGCCGCAGACGGCAACCCGTGGGGCGTGAAGTTCCAACTCATGTTCATGATGAATTCGGACTCGGGCAAGTTCCATACCCGCAAACACCTCATCGCCGATGGTTGGCACCTAGAAGGCAACATCTTCATTAAATCTGGAGCACGCATGCTACCGCTGTACGAGGCGAAGATGCTGCACCATTACGACCACCGCTTCTCGACATACGAAAATGCAACCGAGAAGCAGCTCGCCGTTGGCACTCTTCCGCGTTTCACTGTGGACCAGCACCAAGACGCCTCCGCTGTACCGCTGCCGCGCTACTGGTTGTCGGAAAAGGATGTTTCGACTGACAAGGTCGACAAGTTCGGCAAGCCCGTCATGGAGCCAGGGGTCCACAGTCGCTTGGCGGCCAAGGGCTGGGATCGGGAATGGCTCTTCGGCTGGCGTGACATCTGCCGGGCGAGTGACGAGCGGACAATGATTAACTTCGTTCTCCCTCGCGTTGGCACGCCCGACAGCACCCTTCTCATGTTGCCTCATGAGGGCCCCGTAGCCGCTCTCATGGCTTGCCTGTCCTCCTTCGTCCTAGACTTCACCGCGCGCCAGAAGGTCGGAGGAACTCATCTGAAGTTCTTTACCGTCCGCCAGCTCCCGGTCATCGCCCCTGCTCAGGTCGCACCGCATGCACCTTTCATCACGCCTCGCGTCCTCGAACTCACCTACACGGCATTCGACATGGCCCCCTTCGCCCACGACCTCGGCGACAGCGGCGCCCCCTTCCGCTGGGACGAAAACCGCCGTGCTGTCATCCGGGCCGAGTTGGACGCCCTCTTCTTCCACCTCTACGGGATCGACCGCGACGACGCCGCCTACATCCTGGACACCTTCAACGTCACCCGCGACAACGACATGAAGGCGCACGGCGAGTACCGCACCAAGAAGCTGATCCTCGCCGAGTACGACCGCATGGCGGCCGCCGGTCTCACCCTGGAGAATCCGCTCGTCGAGGGCGAGGGCGGCAACTACCGCTCCACCCTCACCCCGCCCCCCGGTCAGGGTCCCCGCCACGACTGACCGGCCCCCGGGGTGGCCCACCTGGTGCGAACTCATCCACGACCTCAGGCACAGCCTGCCCAAGCAGCGCCGCGCCCGCAGTCAGGCCGAACTCGCCGCCGAGACCAGAGCCGTATTGGGCGCAGGCCTGATTCGGCATCGGTCCGGAGGACCTGGCGGAGCTGCTTGACGCCCGGACCGGCCGGAGCCGAGCTGGAGGACGCGACCACCGCCGAAACCGATCAGCTCGTCGCACCCCTGCACGATCCCGGAGAAGCGAACTGACGAACCTCGCTTCACCCAAACGAGTGACGATACGGAGCCTGCCGCTGGGGAGGATCAAAGCGCAGTCCGCGATTAGCCGATAACAGGAGGTTATGATGACTGCCACGTCGACACAGATGACGGCCGAAGAGTTCCACGCCACCATGGCAGCGGTCCACGCGCACAACATCGCGCGGATCACCCTGTTGAAGAATCCCGACCGCAAGTTCGAAGAACTGCCGTCGTATCCCGTCATGTTCTCCGCTCAGGAAACTGATCTGCGCAGCCTTCCGGAAGCCGCCCAGGCGGTGTGCCGCGACCGCCGGGACACCGAGGTGAAGGCCACCGAGGAGAACAAGGAGGTCGTCAGCGGTTGGGCCGGCTCCCGCGCCGACCACGAACAGGGCAAGTCCGGCATGAGCCGGGAGGAGTTCCAGAGGCGACTCAAGGAACGCCACGACAAGAACATCGCGGACTTCAAGGCGCGTGAGGACCGGACGCTCGAGCGGCTGTCGAAGCTGGGTGACCAGTACCCCGAACACCGAGACTTGATCGTTGCCGCCTACCAGGAGGTCAGCGCTTTCTTCACCCGTCTCTGGGACGCCATCAAGTCGTTCTTCGAGAACCTGGTCGAGAACATCCTCGAGTTCTTCCGGAAGGTAGGAAAGTGGTTCGAGGACCGCTGGCACGATGTCGAGGACTGGTGGCGGCGCACCTTTGGCTGACAGCGCGACGACACCGGCTCCCTCCCCAGCAGTCGACGCGACGCCCTGCCGCGGCAGGCGCAGCAGGGGGGGAAATGACGGCTGGGGGCCGGGTGGTGGAGACCGCGGCGGCCTCCCTCGCCCCGCGCCCCGCATGCCGGATGGAAGCCACCCCAGAGGTACCTACCCGCTACCCAGACGACCCCACGGTCTCGAAGAACTCACCCGTAACGGCACCTTTTCCTTCCTCGCTCTGAGGGGCTGCACGGCCTGTTCAGCCGGGTGGTGACGTGGCGGAGCCCCCGGTCGCTGGCGGTGTCGGTTCCACTCGACACTGCCGGCCGTCCGGGGGCTCTGTTGATTCCGTACCCTTCCACGCTGAACGTCCCGTACGAGCTGGTTGAGCATGTCCCTGTCTCGCCTGCGCCCGACGGCGTGAACTGATCTCGTTCTGGGGACGGCTCGGTTGCTCCAAGCGGGCGCTGCTCGTGTTAGCGCCCCTGCGCGGGAGCAAGACGCTCGTCCAGGGCGGAGTCGGGTCCGGCATCTCGGAGCGACGGCCTGCGGTATGCCGACGAGACCTTTGCGATTCTGGCCGCATGGGCACCGGGTCCGCCACGGCTCGCCCCTCAGCGTCAGATGCGCGAGCTTCCGCCCTCAGAGGCGTGTTCGCCCGCTTCACAGCCGTAGCCAGGCGGCCACGGACCAGGCCAAGGGCTTTCGAACGCGGTGAGGGCGTGCCATCCGCCACTCCGGCGGATGGCATGCCCTCACGTCGCTCAGCGCTCCGACGCGTACCGCACGAACCGTCCCCAGCCCTCGCGGCCGACGGCGAGAGCCGGGCGGGTCACGTCCTTGGAGTCCCGGACGTGGACGGCCTGTTCGGCGATCGCGATCTCTACGCAACTGTCGCCCTGGGTGCCGCTGTAGCTGGACTTGAACCAGGCGAGTTCCGACGTGCCGCTGCTCATAGCTCTCCTCGCAGTCGCTCCAGCAGGTCCCGGGATTCTCTGGGGTTCAGGGCCTGCGAGCGCAGTGTGTCATAGCGTCGGCAGAGCAAGCTCACCTCTTTCACGTCGGAGATCAGCCGCCCGTTCTGCTGGCCTTCGGAGTAGCCGAGCCGTCGTCCTTCGGGCGTCTCCACCAACTGGACGGGTCCGTCCAGGCACCCGTGGAACTCCAACCGCAGCGGCACGACTTGCAGCGTTACGTTACGCGGCGCCGTAAGCTCCAGCACGTGGTCCAGCATGTTCGTCTGGACCTGCGTCCCACCCAGCCCGCGTCGGAAAACCGACTCCTCCACGATGAAGCCGAATGGCACGGTCGGCCGTTCCCGTAGCATCGCCTGCCGTTCCATTCGGGCCGCGACCTGCGCCTCAGTCTGCTCGTCGGTCAGCAGCGGGATGCTGTTGTCGAACACCGCCCGCGCGTACGCCTCCGACTGCAACAGCCCCGGTACCAGCCGGCACTCGTAGGTGCACAGGCTCACCGCCTCCCGCTCCAGGCGGGCCCACCGCCGGAACCACGCGGCGAGTCCCGCCTCGCCCCGCGTGAGGTGCCGTGCGGCCCTGCGCAGCGCGCCGGTGTTGCCCGTGGCCTCCTCCGCGCGCTCCACGAACGCCTCGTCCGGCATCCGGCGGCCCAGCTCCACCGACTCCACGGTGTGCCTGGAGTACTGGACGGCGGCGGCGAGGTCGCCCCTGCTGAGCCCCGCGTGCTCGCGCAGCGCCTGGACGAACGCGCCGAACGTCCGCAGGCTGTCCGACGGATGCGGCTCCCGCTCGCCCTCCCCCACCGAAGCCGCACGGGCACCGGCACCCGTGGCCGCCTCCGTCTCGACGCTGTCCATCCGCCGCCCCTTTCCGCTGTACCGCGCCGGCGACGGCTCCTCGACGCCGCCCCGCGCTCGGCGTCCAGCGTGGCGGAGCCGCACGCGTACCGTCCACTCTTCGTGTCCGTACGCTGACTCGGCGTACGAGGTGCCAGACTCGTCCCCACCCCGTCCAGCCACCACTCTGACGTCAGGGAGAGCGGGCTGACGCCGCCCGTTCCCGCCGTCCGGAGCCAGGACGGCGGGAGCCCCGGACGGCTCGCGTTCTCCCGTCGACTCCCGCCCCCCACGGGCGGCGGCGGCCGGTCCCGGTCGCGTTCAGACGAGTGGAAGGTACGGAACATGCACGACGGAACCAACCTGTACGCGCTCGACATCAGCGGGGCCTCGTTCGTGAAGGCGTGCGGCGGCCCCTGCACCGAGGGGTGCGTGACGCTCGCCCCGATCGGCGAGGGCGCCTGGGCGCTGGGCGACAGCAAGCGGCCGGACGCGCAGCCGCTGCGGTTCACCACCGAGGAGCTGGCCGCGGCCGGTGTCGACCCGGCGCGCTTCGGCCTCGGCGCCTGACCGCCCTCCCCCCACTCCCCGCAGCCGGCCGGACCGGGGCCCTCCCCCCGCGTCCGGCCGGCGCTCCCCGAAGCAGGAACAGCCCATGCACCACCACGCCTACCTGTGGACCGGCGCGAAGGAACGCCTCGACGACGAGGCGCTGCGGCGGCCCCCGCACCCCGATCCGCCCCCGGCGGAGGGCAGGCCGGAACTGGTCCAGCGCTACCGCCAGGTGGCCGCGGAGTTCGCCGGGTCGAACCTGCCGCCCCTGGAGACGGCGTACTGGCTCGCCAAACCGCGCTCCCTGGTGCGGGGCACGTGGGACGAGGCGAAGGAGGCGGCGGCCTGGCTCGGGGAGCGGCTGGCCGAGTACGCCCCCCGGTTCGCCTTCGAGAGCGACCGGGACACCGCGCGCCTGGCCCGGCTGGTGGACGCCGCCGCCGAGCGCCTGGGCGCGGGCGCCGACGTGTCGTACGGCTACTACCTCGACCGTCCCTCGTTCCTCTCCCTGGCCGTGGTGACGTGCTCCCCGAACCGCGCGATGCCCGAACTGGTCTGCCCCTGCTCGTAGTCGGGCACCGGGACCTCCGCACCGCGCCGATCGGGCCCCGTCGGCCCGCGCCGACCGGGCCCTTCGGCCCGCGCGGGCGCCCGGCCCGGCGGGCCGCCCGACGCACCGGGCACCCTCCGCGCTCGTACGCCGACCCCGCGTACGGGGCGCGGCGCTCGCCCTCGTCCGTGCCGCACCGCCACGCTGGCACCATGAACCACGCAACGCCCCGAGTCGCCTCCCCCACCGGCACCTTCGCGCAACTGCTGTCGTCCACGCGGCGCGGCGCCCGGCTCGCCCGGCTGCTGGCCGTGACCGAACTGCGGTCCTGGGGCGCCCCGCCGGACCTCCTGGAACGCGCCGAACCGGTCGTCGCGGAGCTCGCTTCGAACGCCGTCCTCCACGGCCGCGTGCCCGGCCGCTGCTTCCGGCTGGCGCTCTCCTTCGACGAGCCGGCCGGGCGCCTGCGCGTCGAGGTCACCGACGCCCGCGGGGGAGCTCCACCCGCGGATCGCGACGGGCGCCGACGAGCCGGAGGCGCTGCACCCCGGCGGGCGCGGCCTGGCCCTCGTCGCCGCCCTCGCCGACCACTGGGACTGCGTCCCCTACCCACCCGGCGGCAAGACCGTCCGCGCGGTGCTCCTGTGCCCCCGCGCCAGGTCGCCCCGCACGCCGCGGCGACCTCTCCGCCACGGGAGCGGGGCACCGCTTCCGGCACCGGCCGCCCGGGAGCTGCCGCCGGAGAGCGGTGCGGACGGCGCGGCCCGCCTGCGGACCGGGTGAACTCCCGCCGGCCGCGGCACGGGCGGGGGTGCGCGGAGCCCCATCGGGGAGCCTCCTTCGCCGACCGGGCCTGAGCACTCGGGCCCGGCCGAGCGGTCAGTTCGTCCGGGTGTTGGACAGGTGCGGCCCCACGTAACCGACCACCACCTTGCCCGTGGCGCCCGCCGTGTCGTCGTAGAAGTGCACGCGCGGCGCGGTCCTCCCCTTGTTGTCGATCTTCACGTGGGCTTCCATGAACACCCGGCCCGAGGCGTCGACCTCCGGCGGCACGGGAAGCATGCGCTGCCGCCGGAACTTCCTGTCGTTGCGCACGGAGTCGGACTCCACCATCGCCACGCGCGTCACCGGGTAGGTGCGCATGCCCTGCGGGGAAGCCTCGCAGAAATCCCGGAAGGTTCCGTCGAACCCCTGCTCGCCGGCGCTGCTCGCCCCGTACGAATCCAGCGCCAGCAGGGCGTCCCACACCTTCGACGCCCAGGTCGAGCTCTTCATGTGGTCGTCGAGGTCCTCCGCCCTGCCCGGGTCGTAGGTCAGGACAAGGTGCCTCATCCGCTCCCGCACCCGTTCGTTCAGTTCGGCGAAGGACATCGGCACCGGTTCCTCCGCCGGCGGCGTGTAGGCGTCCTCCGCCCGGCCGGCCTCCACCAGCCGCTGCTGCAGAACCGCCACCTGGTGGCGCAGGGCGGACAACTGCGCCTGGGTGGCGTCGTGGTCGGCGATCTCGTCCTCGTAGCGGTCGGTCGCCTCCCGCAGCTGCTCGTCGAGCGCGCGCCTGCTGCGCTCCGCCAGGTCCCGGGCGCCGGCGGCCTCGCTCAGCTCTTCCAGCGCTCTGTCGATCGTCTCGTGGGCCGCGTTCAGCTGGGCACGCAGGGAGCCGACGGTCTCGTCCCCCGAGGACCCGGCGCTCTGGGACCGTGCCGCGCGCAGGTCCTTGAGGACCTCCTCGATGCCCGGGAAGGCGGACTCGGCGAGCAGGGACGGCTGCGGCGTGGTGACGGCGTGCTGGCGCGGGTACCTGGAGATCCGGACGTCCGCGTCGCGGAACCCCGGATCGCCGAGCCGCCGGTACGCCAGGACGCGATGGCGCCGACCGTCTTCGGCGGAGCCGAGGGCGACCTCCGGGAGATACGTGCGGATCTGGCCCGGGAACACGCCGTGCCGGTCTCCGGCCGCCTCCCGGAAGGCGGGGACGGCCTCCCGTCCCAGCCGGAACACCGAGGCGATCCCGACCAGGTTCCTGACGACCCTCGTCAGCAGCTTCTCCCAGGCCGGATCGGGGTTGGACGGCTCCGCCGCCAGGACCAGCGGCAGCTCCCGGACCGGGTCGGTGAGGGCGGACGTGAGCAGGCCGAGCGAGTCGGGGCCGATCAGGTGGGGTGCCGTGGTGAGCCGGGTCGTCCCGTCCGGCACGGTGAAGTGGTCGAGGACCTCACGGACGAGCCGGGGAGGGACCGGTGTGACCGGCCGTCCGCCCGGACCGGGGTGGTGCTCCAGGTCGATGCCGACGTACGCCGCTTTCGACTCGCGGTCGACAGCGGACGTGAGCGTCGTCTGCCAGGTCCCCTCCCGCCCGTCCTCCCTGCTCTCCCGCAGGCGGAGCCGCAGCGCGGTCTGGTGGCCGTCGGCGTCGTAGGAGTCGGTCACGGTGAGGGTGTGGGTGTCGGTGAGCCGGTGGACGCCCGAGGAGAGGTGCGTCGCCGGCCCCTTGCTCTCCAGCCAGGAGGTGAAGCACGAGCGGGCCCCGGCGAACATCTGCTCCTGCTCGTCCTCGGGGATCGGCAGGACCGCCCGGTAGACCAGCGGGTTCTCGGCGCGCGGCTCGTCCCGGACGGACCCGCCCCGGTCCCGCCGTAGGGCCTTCGGCGCGGGCTTGCGGCTGGGCATCACCAGGGGAGTGGGTCTCAATGCCGACCTCCGCTTGACGGACGAACGGGAGGAACACCCGGCGGCGGCGGGCGGAACCGGTCACCGAGTGGGTGCGGGCGCGTCGACGCCTACGCGGCCAGCGCCGGGAACACCACCACCGAGCCGTCCTTGTCGCGGACGATCTCGATCGCCACGTCCGTCGCGCGGCCGTCGACCGCGACGCCGTCGCCCAGCCGGTGGAGGTGGTGGGCGGCGCGCAGCAGGCGATCGACCTCGTTGGTGGTGAAGACGGGGCGCCGGCCGCTCGGGCGTGCCAGTTCGAGTGCGGACAGGCGTACCAGGACGGCGGCGATGCCCGACTCCAGTGCGTCGAGGCTCCGCTGGTCGCGCCGGAGTGCGCGGACGAAGTTCCCGAACGGGTTGCCGGGGTCCTGCTGGGCGTGCTCGACGGCCTGGAGGACGACGACCCGCCGCTTCAGGGCGATGGCCAGGGAAGCGAGTTCGAGGTGGGCGCGGAACGCGCCCCCGTGGCCGTCGACGCCGGGGAACGACTCCGTCAGGGTCGCGAGGTCGACGGGCTCGCCCCCGGGCAGCGCGTCGAGCGCCCTTTGCCACCGGGCAAGACGGGTGTCGGCCTTGCTCAGCGCCGTGTCGAGGGTGTGCACCGCCGAGTCGAGTCCCAGCGAGAGACCGGGCTCGCCCTGGTCGAGCAGAACGGCCGTGGCCTTGTCGACGGCGGCGCGGCAGCCGTCGAGCGCGCTGTGCTCGTCGTCGAGTCTGTCCTGCTGGAGCTGCTCCAGCAGTTCCGTGATGTGCTCGACGGCCTGCCGGCGCCTCTGGTCGGCGTGCGCGCTCACCCCCACCGCCACGGCCATGAGCACGAGCGGGGCGGCGACCGTGAGCGCCGCGCCCCCGGCTGCGGCGGCCCCGGCGGTCGCACCGGCCCCGCCGGCCGTGCCCGCCGCCGCTCTGCCGACGGGCACGAACGTCGCCTGGGCGGCGATGCCCGTCGAGTCGACGAGTGCGCCGTGGAAGCCACCGGCCGCCGCCTTCGGCGCCATCGGGCGGACGAGGCCCTGACCGAACCGGGCGGCGACCTTCGCCGGGACCACCATGCGGTAGAGGCCCTCGCCGGAGGCGGTCGCCCTGGCCGCCGTGAGGGAAGTCCGCGCCGACTCCGCGATGAACCGCGACAGGTGCCGGGCCAGGGGGCTCGCGGCGTCGAGCGGGATGCCACGGCCGCGGTCCGTCCCGGCGGGCAGCGGGTGCCTCTCCGGGGTGACGATCGGCTCGTCGGCCAGGACGGCGAGCACGCCGCGCAGTTCGGCCAGGCGCTCGGCCGTCAGCGACTCGCCCGCCGTCGGCCCCGGCATCCGGACGTCACCGGTCGCCAGCGTCCACACGGGCACGGTCGTCCCGCGGTCCTCGGTCATCGTCTCCCCCTCGCTCCCCGACAGCAGCCCACGGCCGGCGCCGGACGCGAACGGCGCGTGGCCGTCCTCCGCGGAGCGGCCCGGCGCCGCCCGCCGCGCACCGTGCTGCCACCAAAGTACCCCCCTGTTTACGCAGTCAACGCACCAATCCGCTTCATTGGCGTTACTTCGGTACAGTGTGCGCGTCCCCGCAGGCCCCGTCCCCCTCCGGAGGGTCACCGTGCCGCACTCCGACCGCCTCCCCGGCGCCCCCGGGCCCCGCACCGCGCTCCCCCGGGACGCCCGCCCGTCCACCGGCTGGCGTGCCCCGCGCAAGGCGTGGCTGGTGCGCGGCTCCAACGTCTCCGGGCGCAACCTGGTGCGGCAGTCGTGGCTGAAGGAGGGGTTCGTCTCGCTCCCGGGCACCCACCTGCCGCCGCTGGAGGAGGCCGATCCGACCAAGAGCGTGCTGCGCCGCCACGTGGAGGAGGGGTACGAGGGGGCGGCCTCGTACAGCCAGAAGCAGGGCCTCGTCGACGAACTGCACGCCTTCCTGACGCAGATGCGCGTGGGGGACGCGGTGGCCGCCATCAGCGACGGCCGGCTGCACGTCGGGCGGATCACCGGGGAGGCCGTGCAGACCCCGTCGCCGGGCGGGCTGTCCAATCTGCGCAGGGCCGTCGCCTGGCTGCCGCGGAGCCACGCGTACGAGGAGCTGCCGGAGGAGGTGCAGCAGAAGCTGTCCGTCCAGCACGACGTCGTCGACCTGACCGGCGTCCTGGACGCGCTGGACGGGCTCGCCGGGCATCCGGGAGGACCGGATCCGGGGGCGCCCGGCGGCACCGGCGGGCACCCCGCCGCCGAACGGCCGGCGCAGCGGGAGCTGACCCTGCCCGACGTCTCCGGGAAACTCGCCTCGGACCTCCTGGTCCACGACCTCTCCTGGCTGGCGGAGGTACGGGAACTGCTGCTCGACGAACGGCAGCTGGTGTTCTACGGCCCGCCGGGCACGGGCAAGACGTACCTGGCGATGAGACTGGCCGAGTACTTCGGCGGCGGCCCGGAGCAGGTCAAGATCGTGCAGTTCCACCCCTCGTACGCCTACGAGGACTTCTTCGAGGGGTTCCGGCCCGTGGAGGACCCCGAGACGAGGGACGTCGCCTTCCGGCTGACGGCGGGCCCGCTGCGGGAACTGGCCGACCTCGCCTCCCGCGAGGGCAACCGGCACGTCCCGCACTTCCTGATCGTCGACGAGATCAACCGCGCCAATCTGGCGAAGGTCTTCGGTGAGCTGTACTTCCTCCTGGAGTACCGGACGAGGTCCGTCCGCCTCACCTACTCCGGGGACGACTTCGCGTTGCCGCCGAACCTGTTCGTGATCGGCACGATGAACACCGCCGACCGGTCGATCGCCCTGGTCGACGCGGCGATGCGGCGCCGTTTCGCGTTCGTGGAGCTGTCCCCGCGCTCCGAGCCGACCGCCGGGCTGCTCGCGCGCTGGCTGGAGCGCGAGGGCAGGGACCCGGAGCCGGCCCGTCTCCTCGACGCCCTCAACGCCCTCGTCGACGACCCGGACTTCGCCATCGGCCCCTCTTACCTGATGAAGCCGGGCGTGTACCGCGAGGGCGGCCTCGAACGGACCTGGCGCACGAAGATCCTGCCGCTGCTGGAGGAGCACCACTACGGCGAGGACCTCGACGTCGCCGCCCGCTACGGTCTCGCCTCGCTGCGCGAGCAGCACCCGTGACCCTGCCCGCGCCCGCGCCCACGCCCGTGCCCGTGCCCGAGGTGACGCTGCGCGAGTACGGGCCCGCCGTCTCCGTCCCGCTGGGCTCCGGGGCGGGACGGGCCCTCGCCGCCTCCGGCGTCCTGCGGAGCGCGGCCCCGGACCCCGGCCGGGGCGGGCACTGGCTGCTGCGGGCGGGCAGCCGGGTCGGCGCCGTGCGGACGCCCGGCGGCCCGGTCGTGCGGATCACGCCCAAGACCCCGGTGAGGCGGCTGTTCTTCCTCCTCGGGTTCAGTCTCGATCCGGCACGCGCCTGGCGCGACCGGGAGGGCACCGTCGACACGGGAGCGTACGACGGCGTCGTGCCCGCGCTCGCGCACGCGGTGGAGCGGCGGATCGACGCGGCGCTGCGGCGGGGGGTCCTCCAGGGGTACCGGGAGGTGGAGGAGTCCGCGCCGGTCGTGCGCGGGCGGCTGCGGGAGGCCGAGCAGATCCGGCGGCACTTCGGCCGTACGCCGCCCGTGGAGATCGCCTGCGACGCGTACACCGCCGACACCGCCGAGAACCGCCTCCTGCGCGCCGCCGTCGAGCGGCTGCTGCGGCTGCCGGGCGTTCCCGGCCCCGTCCGGCGGCGCCTCGCCCGTCAGCGGGCACGTCTCGCCGACGCGCTGCCGCTGATCCGGGGACAGGAGTTGCCGCGTTGGCGGCCGTCGCGCCTGAACTCCCGCTACCAGCCCGCGCTGCGGCTCGCCGAGGCCGTCCTGCGCGGCACCTCACCGGAACACCGGCCGGCCGGGTCCGAACCGCTCGCCGTCGACGGCTTCCTCCTCGACATGAACACGTTGTTCGAGGACTTCGTCACGGTCGGCCTGCGGGAGGCCCTGCGGGAGCACGGCCTGACCGCGCGCCTCCAGGACCCCCATCACCTCGACGTCGCGGGTCGCGTGCGGATCCGCCCCGACCTCGTCGTCCGCACCGGCGACGGCCGCACCCCCCTCGCCGTCGTCGACGCCAAGTACAAGGTCGAGAAGGCCGACGGGCTCCTCAACGCCGACCTGTACCAGGCGCTGGCGTACGCCACCGCGCTCTCCCTGCCGGAGGCGCACCTGGTGTACGCGGCCGGACGGCGGCCCGAGCGCTTCCACGAGGTGCGCGGAACGACGGCGGGGCCGGGCGGACGGGGAGTGCGGCTGTACCAGCACAGCCTCGACCTCTCCCGCGAGCCCGTGCAGCTCCTGTCCGCCCTGAAGGGGATCGCGGGACGGCTGGCCGCAGCCGCCCCGCGCCCGTGACCGTGGGGCGCCGTCCGGCGGAGGAGGGGCCCCGCGCCACGGCCACGCGCCGGTGCGGGGCGCCCGCCCGGCGTACCCGCGCCCTCCCCAGCCGGGATCGAAGGCCGTCGTGCCGACGGGCAGCCCGGGGCGAAGCGGCACACGGCGCGCACCACGCGCTCCGAGGTCGCCCGGTCCGCCCCCGCGCGCCGGGCGGAGCCCGCGAACCGCTCGGTCAGCCCGTCCACGAGGTCGACGGGCGCTCCGGCCCGAGCGAACTCCCGTACACGGACGGCGGCATCGTCCGGCTCCCCGGTCCGTGCCCTCCGGCCGGCCACCGCGGCCGCCTCCGCCGGGCCCGCGACCGTCTGCCCCCGTACGCGGCCCGCACGGCCTGCCGGAGTCCGTCCCCGGGCGGCGCCCCTGGCCCTTGCGCTGCTCGTCCAGCCGTTCCCGGACTTCGGCGAGCGCGAGGAGCGGGCTGTCCGCGGCACCTCCCGCCGGTGCGGGGAAGTCGTCGTAGCGCCGACGCCGGTCGGGGACAGCGGCCCGGGTGCCCCCGGCCGGCCGGGCGGTCCCGGGACCGGTGGCAAGAGGCCCGACCGGTGGAGCGACGTCGTCCGTCACGGCCCCGGCGCACACGGACCGCGCGATCGTGACCGGAGACATACGCGTCGACGTCGACGCGGGAACTCGGGACAGCGGATCCTGCACGTACCGGTTTCCCCCGACCCGGTGCGGCCGCGACCGGCCGCACCGGCTGATCCGCGATCACCTCAAGGGCCCGCCCCGGGGAACTCCGGGGAACTCCCGCGTTGCTCAAGGCGCTTCCGAAGCGCTTTCGCCGCCCGACACGGCAGGCCCCGCGAAAGACGGAAGGCCGCCCCGTACACGTCAGGGATCTCCCCGGACGAAGCCGCAGGCGAGGGCAGACGAGCCGGGCTGTACGCCGGGTTCTGTACCCCGGGACCTCGCGGTCGTCGGGGTGACGGCCATCCATCTAGGGCCGGCGTCGCCGCCGGCCTCGTGCGGCCTACCCGCGGACTCGGGCGGGCAGCCCTCGAACGTCCGCGCAGGGCCGTCTCGCGACGGCCCCTCTTGGCCTTGCTCCGGGTGGGGTTTACCTAGCTGCCCAGGTCACCCTGGGCACTGGTGGTCTCTTACACCACCGTTTCACCCTTACCGGGGGCCGAAGCCCCCGGCGGTCTGCTTTCTGTGGCACTGTCCCGCGGGTCACCCCGGGTGGGCGTTACCCACCACCCTGCCCTGTGGAGCCCGGACGTTCCTCGGGAGGACCCTTCGGTCCCCACGCGGCCGTCCGCCCGGCTCGTCTGCCGTGCCGACCATCGTACTCCCCCCTCGCCCACGCGCTTGACCTTGTCGCGACGTCAACGTCTCTACTGGTCGCATGAGGATCGGAGAGATCGCCCGGCTCGCCGGCGTGAGCACGCGGGCCGTACGGCACTACCACCACATCGGGCTGCTGCCCGAACCGCCCCGTCTCGGCAACGGCTACCGCGAGTACGCCCTGCGGGACGCCATCCTGCTGGTGCGGGTGCGGCGGCTGACCGAACTGGGCCTGTCCCTGGACGAGGTGCGGGACGTGCTCGCTGACGACGCCGGACGGGAGCTGGTCGAGGTGCTGGAGGAACTGGACGACGACCTGGCCCGGCAGGAGGCCGGGGTGCGGGCGCGACGGGAGCGGCTCGCGGAGCTGCTGGAACAGGCCCGCGAGGGGCGGCTGCCCGCCGAGGGGCCGGTCTCCCCGGAGCTGGCCGCGCTGTTCGCGGACATGGCGCGGGTCAGCGCCGGGCGCGCCGGGCCCGAACCCAGGATGGCGGCGCTCGACCGGGAGCTGCTCGCCCTGATGGACTCCTCGTTCGCCGGCGAGGAGGGGCGGCGGATGGTCGCCGCCATGCAGGGCGCGGTCGCCTCCCCGGAGGCGATGGAGCGGGCCTACGACCTGTACGCGCGGCTCGACGAGCTGGACGGTGCCGGGGCCGACGACCCGCGCGTGGGTCCCGTCGCGTCGCTGCTGGTGGAGCTGCTGCCCGACGAGGTGGCCGAGCGGGTGGCCGAGGCCGGACCGGGCACGTGGAGTGCGGGCGGCGGCTTCGAGGGGGCGTTCCTGACGGAGTTCTCACCCGCCCAGGCCGAGGTGGTCCGGCGGGCCCTCCGCCTCGCCGCCGAGCGGGCGGGCCGGGCGCCGGACGCCGACCCGGCCGGGGACGCGGACCGGGCGCCGGACGCGGACCGGGCGCCCGGCGCGGGCCGGGGCGGGCGGACGGAGGAGGGGCGGTGAAGTGGCTGCCGAGGGCGCTCGGGTACGCCGTGCTGCCCGCGGAGGCCGTGCTCGCCGTCTGCCTCGTCGCCGAGGTGCCGGTGCCCGCGCTCCTGCTGCACGCGGTGGAGCTGGTGGTCGCCGTCGCCCTGCTGCTGGGCGCCCTCGTCTACCGGCGGGCCCGCCGCGACGGCCTCCCGCCGCGCGAGGCGCTGTACGAGGTGGTGCCGGAGCCCGTCGTACGGCTCGCCGGGCACGAGCTGGGCCTGATGGTGAGCCTGGTGCGGTGGGCGGGGCGGCGGCGGCACGGGGTGCACGGGGGCGCCGAGGCGTTCGGGCACGCCCGCGACCAGGCCGCGCTCATGTACGGCTTCGCGTTCGTGTGCGCCGTCGAGGCCGTCGGGATGTCCTGGCTGCTGTGGGACGTGCCCGTGGTGCACGAGGTGTTCCTGCTCCTCGACGTGTACACGGTGCTGTTCGTGCTGGGCGTGCACGCCGCCTCCGTCACCCGGCCGCACCTGCTGGACGGACGGGTGCTGCGGCTGCGGCAGGGCTGCCACGTGGACCTCGCCGTACCGCTCGGCTCCATCGCCACCGTGCGGCACCAGTCGCTGTTCACCCACGGGAAGGCCGACGGCGAACTGAACCTCAAGGTCGGCGGGCAGACCTCCCTCGTCCTGGAACTGGCGGAGCCCGTCGAGGCCGTGGGCCTGCTCGGCAAACGGCGCCCGGTGCGCGTCGTGCGGTTCCACGCCGACGAGCCGCGAGCGCTGTACGCCGCGCTCAGGCGGGCGCGAACAGCGCCTTCCCCCGCCCCGGACACGGCCGTGTGAGCCGTACGTCCGGCCGCTCCCCCGGCGGCGGCACCCCCGCTCCTCCGGCCGGGGCGCCGCGGCCGGGGCCTCCGGGTGCACGGTGCCGGCGGCCGGGTCGCCGTCCCGCCCGGCCCCGGCTCCTCGCGGGCGCGGCCGGCGTCGTACGGCGGCGCGGGCCGCTCCTCGGCGGCCCCGGTCAAGCGGAGCCTGCGGCGGGGCCCGCGCCGGGCGCAGGACGCGGGGCGCCGTGCGGCACTTTGTACGCTGGCCCGGGGCCGTGCCCCGCCGTCGTCCGCATGTGAGGAGAACCACCGTGCTCGTGCTGTTGCCGCCCTCGGAGGGCAAGGCCGCCTCGGGGCGCGGCGCGCCGCTGGAGCCGGACGCGCTGTCCCTGCCGGGGCTGGCGGAGGCGCGGGCCGCCGTGCTCGCGGAGCTGGTCGAGCTGTGCGCCGCCGACGGGGAGAAGGCGCGTGAGGTGCTCGGGCTGAGCGAGGGGCTGCGCGGCGAGGTCGCGAAGAACGCCGCGCTGCGGACCGCCGGGGCCCGCCCGGCCGGCGAGGTGTACACGGGCGTCCTGTACGACGCGCTGGGCCTGGCGACGCTGGACGCGGCGGCGCGGAGGCGGGCGGAGTCGTCGCTGCTGGTGTTCTCCGGGCTGTGGGGCGCGGTGCGGATCGACGACCCCATCCCCTCGTACCGCTGCTCGATGGGGGTGCGGCTGCCGGGGCTGGGGGCGCTCGGCGCGTACTGGCGCGGGCCGATGGCGGAGGTCGTGCCCGAGGTGGCCGGGGAGGGGCCGGTGCTGGACCTGCGGTCGGCGGCGTACGCGTCGGCGTGGAGGCCGGGGGGCGACCTGGCGGAGCGCACGGCGACGGTGCGGGTGCTGCACGCGCCGACCCGGAAGGTGGTCAGCCACTTCAACAAGGCGACGAAGGGCCGGATGGTGCGCGCCCTGCTGGAGGCCGGCGCGGCGCCGGGAACCCCGGCCGAGCTGGTGGAGGCGCTGCGGGACCTCGGGTACGCGGTGGAGTGCGAGGCGCCGGAACGGGCCGGGAGGGCGTGGTCGCTGGACGTGCTCGTGGACGAGGTCCACTGAGGGGCACGGCCGCCGGGCGGGCCTCGGCGGGGCGCCCGACGGCCGTCGCGGACGGTGGGGCGGGGCGGTGCGGGGGCGAACGGCGACCGGGCGGGCGGCGGGGCGGCGGCCGTCGCGGACGGTGGCGGTGCGGTGCCGGAACCGGGGCCGTCGCAGAGGGCGGCCGGGACGGGGCGGTGCTGTGCACGGACAGGCCGGGGCGGTGCAGGGGTGGGCCGGGCGGGGCCGGGACCGGGGCGGAACCGGGGCCGTCGCAGAGGGCGGCCGGGACGGGGCAGGGCAGGGCCGGGGCGGGTCGGGGCGGGTCGGGCAAGGCCGGTGCCGGGGCGGGCCGGTGCCGGGGCGGGCCGGGACGGGGCCGGGCGGCGGGCACCGGGTCGGAGTCACCGCCGTCCGCGCCCGTACGGCCCGCGGCGGCCGGTGAGGGCGCCGCCGACGCCGTGCCGCCGGGCGGCCCCGCGAACGGGTCAGCGCAGGTGCGACGTGTCGTTGAGGAGCCGTACCGAGGCGTTGCCGTCCCGGTAGTACGCCACCGCCGAGACGGACGCGGCGGACAGCTCCATCCGGAACAGCGCCTCCGGCGGGGCGCCCAGCGCCAGCCGCACCAGCGTCTTGATCGGCGTCACGTGGGTCACCAGCAGGACCGTGCGGCCCGCGTAGCGCTCCGTCAGCCGGTCCCGGACGGCGGCGACCCGGCGGGACACGGCCGCGAACGACTCGCCGCCCGGAGGCGCGGCCTTCGGGGAGGCGAGCCAGGCGTCCAGGTCGTCCGGGTAGCGCTCCCGGACCTCGGCGAAGGTCAGGCCCTCCCACGCCCCGAAGTCCGTCTCGCGCAGCCCGTCCTCGATCCGCACGTCGAGGCCCAGGCGTCCGGCGACGGTGAGCGCGGTCTGGCGGCAGCGCAGCAGCGGGGAGGAGACGACCTCCTGCACGGTGCCGCGCGCGGCGAGGGCGGCCGCGGCGGCTTCGGCCTGGCGGCGTCCGGCGGGCGACAGTTCGGGGTCCGTGCCGCCGCTGCCGGAGAACCGCTTCTCCGGTGTGAGCGCGGTCTCCCCGTGCCGCAGTAGGACGAAGGTGGCGGGCGCCCCGAGATCGGCGGGCGCGGCCCATCCCACGGACGGCGTGGCGGGCGTCGCCGCGGCCCCGCCACCGGCGGAGGGCGCGGGCGCGGCGGCGGCCGGGGAGGGACTGTCGCCGGGCTGCGGGGCGCCGGACGCGGCGGAGTCCCCGACGGGTGCGGCGGCCCCGCCCGGCACGGCGGCCCCTCCGGCGGGCACGGCGTACTCCCCGGCGAGGGCGGCGGACTCCTGCGGCACGGCGGACCCGTGCGGCGCGACGTCCCCGTGGGACGCGGCGGTCCCGCGGGCGGCGGTCGTGCCGGACGGTGCGGTGCCGCCGGGCGCCGGACGGTCCGCACCGGCCCCACCCGGCCGCGCGGCCGGCGCGGGGGGCTCCACCCCGGTCGGCTTCGCCGTGCGGGCCAGGGCCGCGCGGGCCCTCGCCGCGCCCGCCGCCGCGTCGCCGACCACACGGGCCGCACCCTCGCCGAGGGCGGCGCGGGACGTGGACGGCCGCCACCGCCGGCCCTCGCGGCCCGCGTCCATCGCCTCGTTGGCGAGGCGGTCCGCGTGCTTGTTGCGCTCGCGCGGGATCCACTCGTACGAGACCCGCCCCGGCGGGAAGACGCGGGCGGCCTCCGCGGCGAGCGGCTTCATGTCCGGGTGCTTGATCCTCCAGCGTCCGGACATCTGCTCGACGACCAGCTTGGAGTCCATCCGCACCCGCACCGACGCGTCCGGCGCCAGTTCGCGGGCGGCGCGCAGCCCGGCGAGGAGGCCCTTGTACTCGGCGACGTTGTTGGTGGCCACGCCGATGTACTCGGCCGCCTCCGCCAGGGCCTCGCCCGACACCGGGTCCAGGACCACCGCACCGTACCCGGCGGGGCCCGGGTTGCCCCGCGAGCCGCCGTCGGCCTCGACGATCAGCTCGCGCAGCCGCGACCCACCGCTCATTACAGGCCGGACTCCGCCGTGCGGACCAGGACGCGGCGGCAGTTCTCGCACCGCACGACGGCGTCGGCCGCGGCGGACCGGACGTCGTTCAGCTCGGTGATGTTCAGCTCGATGTGGCAGCCCTCGCAGCGGCGCTGGTACAGGCGGGCCGCGCCCACCCCGCCCTGCTGGCCGCGGATCTTCTCGTACAGCCTCATCAGGTCCGCCGACACGGAACCGGCCACCAGCTCCCGCTCCTTGGCGACCGCCGCCGCCTCGGCGTCCAGCTCGCCCTGCGCCCGGTCGCGGCGGGCCGTCGCGTCGTCGACCTTCGCCTGGACGGAGGCGACCCGGCCGGTCAGCTCCTCCACCCGCTCCTGCGCGGACTCGCGGCGCTCCATGACCTCCAGGACGACGTCCTCCAGGTCGCCCTGGCGCTTGGACAGGGAGACGAGCTCCTTCTGGAGGCTCTCCAGGTCCTTCGGGGAGGTGACGGCGCCCGAGTCGAGCCGCTGCTGGTCGCGGACCGCGCGCTGGCGGACCTGGTCCACGTCCTGCTCCGCCTTCTTCTGCTCACGGGCGCAGTCGCCCTCCTCCGTCTGCGCGGCGACGAGCAGGTCCCGCAGCTGGGCGAGGTCCCGGGTCAGCGACTCGATCTCGGCGTGCTCGGGCAGGGTCCTGCGCTTGTGGGCGAGCTGCGACAGGCGCGTGTCGAGGGCCTGGACGTCGAGGAGTCGGATCTGGTCGGCGGGCGCGGCGTTCAGTTGGGGGCTCCAGGGGAGGTGTGGTGAGCGGAGGGGGACGTGTGGTGGGCTGCCCACGGGTCGGTGACCGTCTTCGAGACGTGCACCCGCAGGTTCCAGCCGTGCCGGTCGGAGATCTCGTCGAGCTGGGCGGCGGCCAGTTCGCACCAGGGCCACTCGGTGGCCCAGTGGGCCGCGTCGACGAGGCCGACCGGGGAGTGCTGGACGGCCTCGGAGGCCGGGTGGTGGCGCAGGTCGGCGGTGAGGAACGCGTCGACGCCCGCCGCGCGCACGGCGTCGAACAGGCCGTCGCCGGAGCCGCCGCTGACGGCGACCCTGCGGACCGTCGCGTCGAGGTCGCCCGCGACGCGGACGCCCTGGGCGGTGGCGGGCAGCCGCTCGGCGGCGCGGGCGGCGAAGGCGCGGAGGGTCTCCGGGGGGTCCACCTCGCAGATCCGGCCGAGGCCGTCGTCGGGTACGAGGGGGCCGAGCACGCGCAGCCCGAGAGCGCCCGCGAGGGCGTCGGAGACGCCGGGGTCCGCGGTGTCGGCGTTGGTGTGCGCGACGTGCAGGGCGATGTCGTGCTTGATGAGGGTGTGCACGACGCGCCCCTTGAAGTGGGAGGCCGCGACGGTCGTCGTCCCGCGGAGGTAGAGGGGGTGGTGGGTGACGACGAGCTGCGCGCCGATCCGGACCGCCTCCTCGGCGACCTCCCGGACGGGGTCGACGGCGAAGAGGACCCGGTCGACCTCGGCGTCGGGGTCGCCGCAGACCGTGCCGACGGCGTCCCACCCTTCGGCCCGCTCGGGGGCCAGAGGGCGTCGAGCTCGGCGAGGACTTCGGTGAGGCGTGGCACGCCCCCAAGGCTACCCGCAACCCCAACGGGCGCGACCGCCCCGGTGGGTGCCGCCCCCCGCCCCGGGGCGGACCGGACGGCGGACGGCGGGCCCGCGCCGGGGCGGGCGGCGGGCGACCGGTCCCGCGCGCCCCGCCGGGATGCTCACCGGGCGCCCCGCCGGGACGCTCGTCGGGCGCCCCGGTCCGGCCCGGTCGGACGCCCACGCGGCCGGACGGCCGGACGAGGCGGGGCACCCACGCGGCCGGACGAGGCGGGACGCCCACGCGGCCGGACGAGGCGGGGCACCGGGTCCCGTCCGGGGCGTCCGCCGTCCGGCCGGCGGCCTCCCGCCCTGCTCCCCCGCCCCGTCTCCTCCCCGTTCCCGTCCCCGTTCCTGTCCCCGTTCCCGTTCCCGTCCCCGGCGGGGCGTGGCGGGGCGGGGCGTGGCGCGCGGGGCGTGGCGCGCGGGGCGCCGGGTCCCGGCTCCGACCGGGTCGCCTCCGGGGCCCCGGCCAGCACACCGGCCCCCTTCGTCACAGGCGAACCCCGGGAGGGCCACCCTTATGTGTGAAACAGACGGTCTCGCACCGTTCGGGTGGAGATGTGAAAACTAGCGTCGGTGGCCGGAGGTGACGAACCATGACAGCCTGTGCCATCGCGGCCACCCCCCGGAACGGCGGCGCCGCGGCCGGCGGAACGGGGTTCACGATCGCCGCGGACGGCTCCTACGCGGCCCGGCTGGCCGGCGACGGCGAAGCGCTGTTCCCCGAGCGCTGGACGCTCGACGGGCCGGAGCCGTACGCCGTACCGCTGCCGCTCGGGCAGCCCGAGGACCCGCACGCCCAACTGCTGCCGCTCGCGGACGGCCGGGTGCTCATCGCCCGCAGGGTCTCCGGGAGGTGCGCGTTCTCGCTGCTGTACCCGACGGGCCCGCAGACGGGCGAGCTGCCGCTCGGGGCGGTCGAGGCGGAGTCGGTGCGGCTACTGCCGCCCGCCCCGGACGGGGTGGGCGCGTACGCGCTGGCGGTGGGCGGGCGTTCGACGCGTGTCTGGCGGGTGGCGGGCGGCGTCCGCGGGCCGGAGCACGTCGCCGAGGTCCGGGGCCACTGCTCGGGCGGGGTGTGGCTGGACCGGGACGGGCGGCTGCTCGCGCTGGACCGGACGGCGGACGGCGGCCCGGTGAAGACCGTCGCGGTGGACCTGTGGCGGGGCGGGGAGGTCACGCCCCTGCTGCAGCTCACGGAGGGGAGCCGGGACCGGCTGGTCCTGGCCGACCCGGACAGCGGGCTGCTGCTGATCCGCTCGGACGCGCCGTCGCCGGGGCGCGAACGGCTCGGCTGGGGGTGCTGGGCAGCACCCGGCCGGTGCGGTTCCCGGAGTCCCTGCGATCGGTGGACGCGGTGCTGACGCCGTTCGCGGTGCAGTCCGGGCAGGTGCTGACGCCGGAGGCGTGCGCGGTGGCGCTGCGCGTCGACACGGCGGCCGGGAGCCGGGTGGGGGTGTGGCGTCCTTCGGCGCGGCGCCTGCTGCAACTCCCCGCGCCGGAAGGCTGGTTCCCGGGCGCCGGGCGGTGGACGCGGGACGGGGCCCTGGCGCTGCCGTACGCGAACGCCTGGGTGCCGTGCGGACTGGCGCGCGTCGAGGGGGCGGCGGCCGCGCCGGGGCCGGAGGCGCCCCCTCCGGCGCCCGGGTCCCCGCGGGCGGAGGAGGGCGCCACGCCCCGGGCGGCGCGGCGGTGTGCCGGCCGGTGCCCTTGCAGCAGGCGCCCCTCAGGGGGCGTGCGATGCCCCATTAGACTCACGGGTCGCAAGAGAACAGCGATCATTACGGGGTGACTTCACCACATGCCTGAAGCCAGCACCGACACGACCCAGGCGACGCGGGCGCACGGGGACGCCGGCGGCTCCGGAAAGCACCGCGGGGGCCCGGCGCCGTCGGAGGACACCTCGGCGCGGCCGCACGGCCGCCACCGCAGGGAGCCCGGTGAGGGCGGCGTGGCGTAACGCCCGCCGCCGCAGGACGGGAGGAGGGCCGCCCCGGGTTCCGGGGCGGCCCTCGGCGTTCCCGGGGCGCATGGCGCGGGGGTCCCGGGGCGCATGGCGCGGGGGTCCCGGGGCGCATGGCGCGGGGGTCCCGGGGCGCATGGCGCGGGGGTCCCGGGAACGCCGGTCAGTCCGGCAGGACCAGGTACAGGCGGGTGCCCCGGGGGCGGTAGCCGACGCGTTCGTACACGCGCCCGGGCCCCTCGCCCGAGTACTCCAGCCACACCGAGCGGGCGCCCGCACCGAGCAGCGCCCCGGTGACGGACGCGGTGACCGCACCGGCGACGCCGCGTCCGCGGAAGGCGGGCCGGGTGCCCACGCCCGCGGCCTCGGCGGTGCCCGCGGCCGGCGCCGAGCAGGTGGCGGCGCCGGCGGCACCGCCGTCCGGGGCCCGGACGAAACGCACGGCGCCGCCGCCCTCCTGGACGCGGCGCAGCCGTGCCGCGCCCTCCGCGGACGGGGGAGGCCGCCGCCGAACGCCTCGGACAGGGCGGCGTCGACCGCCGCGTACTCCGCGTCCGTCGAGGGGGTCCTCGCCGGGGGTGCGGAGGGCGGCGGCGGGGTGAACGTGTCCGGTGTGCACACCAGGTACTCGTGCACCGCCTCCGTCGCGAACCCGGCCTCGCGCAGGGCGGGCGCCGCCTCCGGGGCGGCGCCCGGCGCGAACTCCAGCCGGGGCGTGAGCCCGCGCCCCCGGAAGGCCGCGACGAGCGCGGCGACGTCGCGGGCCGTGGGGCGCGCGCCGGGCAGCGGGGTGGCGTAGTTGAGGTACGGGCTGGTGGTGCCGGGGTCGACGCCGATGACGAAACCCCCGGTCTCGACGACCACGGGGCGGCGGCGGAGGTGGGTGACGGCGAAGCTTTGGACGTCTGTGTCCACGGTGGAGCGACCTCACGTGAAGATGCCGGTGAACCGGTGCGCGCGGATGCGCGCCACCGCGACGTGGGGCCGCCGTGGGGAAACGGTCAGTGCCGACGGCGGCCGCTGGTGGACGCTGCAGTCATGGGCTTCAGTCCCTTGGTGTGAGGACGCGCGTGGTGCCGGACCCGGGCACCCTGGCACGGCTCGGCGAGGGGGCGCAACACTGTTTCCCTCAGGCGCCGTCGCGCGCCGTCCCGCCCGCCGCCGGGGCGGCGGGGGCCGGGCGCGGCAGCCACAGGAGCATCAGCACGGCCGCCGCGAGGAGGACGCCCGCGCCGGTGCGGAAGGCGAGGGCGTACCCGGTGGTGAGGGCCTGCGGAGTGGCGGCCCCCGCCGCGCCGGAGGCGGCGACGGTCGACAGGACGGCCAGGCCGACCGCGCCGCCCATCGTGCGGGAGGTGTTGACCAGGCCCGACACGAGGCCCGCGTCGCCCGGTGCGGCGCCGGAGGTGGCCATCGCGGCGAGCGGTGTGAGGATCAGCCCGACGCCCGTCATCATCACGACCCCGGGGCCCAGGAGGTCCGTGGCGTACGCGCCGTCCGCGTCCATCAGCGACTGCCAGGCGAAGCCGGCCGCGGTGGTCAGCGCGCCGCCCACCGCGAGGTTCCGCGCGCCGACCCGGGGTATCAGGCGCGGCGCCAGCTTGGCGCCGGCGACGATCCCGACCGAGCTGGGCATCAGGGCGAGCCCGGCCTCCAGAGGGCTGTAGCCGAGGACGTTCTGCGCGTACACCGTCAGGAAGAACCAGGAGGAGAAGGTCGCCGAGCCGATGACGAACAGCGCGACGTTCGCCGCCGAGACCGCCCGCGCCCGGAACACCTTCAGCGGCACGAGCGGTTCACGGATCCGGGACTCCACCGCCACGAACGAGGCCAGCAGCGCCGCCCCGCCGAGCAGCGGCACCAGCGTCCGGGCCTCCGTCCAGCCGGCCCGCTCGGTCTGCACCACCGCGTACGCGAACGCCGCGAGCCCGGTGGTCACCAGGAGCGCGCCCGGCAGGTCCAGGCGGCGCCCGGCGCCCGTACGGGCCTCCTTCACCCACAGGGCGCCGGCGGCCAGCACGAGGACCCCGACCGGGACGTTGACCAGCAGGACCCAGCGCCAGCCCAGCAGGTCCGTGAGGAGGCCGCCGACGAGGCCGCCCGCCGCGCCGCCGCCCGCGCCGACCGCCGACCACGTGCTGATGGCCCGCGTCCGGGCGGGGCCCTCCGGCACGGCGCCGGTGACGATGGTCAGCGTCGCCGGGGAGAGCACGGCCGCGCCCAGTCCCTGCGCGGCGCGCGCGGCGAGCAACTGCCAGCCCTCCTCGGCCAGTCCGCCCGCGGCGGACGCGACGGTGAACACCGCCAGGCCCAGCAGGAACATCCGCTTCCGCCCGAACAGGTCGGCGGCCCGCCCGCCGAGCAGCATGAACCCGGAGAAGGCTATGGAGTACGCGTTCACCACCCACTGCAGCGCCGTCGCGGACAGGCCGAGGTCGGCGCGCATCGACGGCAGGGCGACGTTCACGACGGACACGTCGAGCACGACGAGGAACGTGCCCGCGCAGGCGGCGAGGACCACCGCCCAGGGGCGGTCGGGCGGTTCGGGGCGGACGGCGGGGGCGGCGGGGACGGCGGTACGGGGCTGAGCCATGCCCGTCATGGTCGCACCCGGGCATCACCCCGTACATTCCCGGCCCCGCCGGAGAGAGCGGGGGCGCCGGTCCCCGAGCTTCGGGGGCCGTCGTCCCACGGCCCGGCCGGCCGGTTCCGGAGGCGGTGTGCGGGGGCGGTGTGCGGGGGTGCTCCCCGGGTGGAGGCCGAGGCGTCCGCCCCACCGCGACGAGCCGGGGCGGCGCGGACGGGGCGGCGCGGCGCGGACGGGGAACCGCGGCCCGCCCCGCCGTCCCCGGCGCGCGGGTCCGCCGGGGAGCGCGTCCCGGCCGGTGCCCCGCGGCGGGGCGCACCCGCCATGACGGGGCGGCGCGGGCCGCGCCGTCATGACGGGCCGGGCCGGGGCGGGGCGGGGCCGCCGGGGCGGTGGAGGTGGGGGACGATGGCCTCCCGCCAGCCCGTACGACCCGGAGGACCCCGCACCATGAGCGCCGCACCCACGCCGCAGCCACCGCAGCAGAGCCCGGAGCCGACACCGTCGCCGACGCCGGAGCCGACGCCGTCGCCGGAGGTGCTCGCGGCGTTCGAGGCGGCCAAGGGGTTCATGCCCGTGCGGGAGGGGCTCGCGCTGTACGCGGCGGCCGTCGAGGCGGGGCGGCTCGGACTCCCGCTGCTGGAGGTCGGCACGTACTGCGGGCGCTCCACGATCCTGCTGGCCGACGCGGCCCGGGCGGCCGGCACCGTCGCCGTCACGGTCGACCACCACCGGGGCAGCGAGGAGCAGCAGCCGGGCTGGGAGTACCACGACCCGTCCGTCGTGGACCCCGAGGTGGGGCTGATGGACACCCTGCCGACGTTCCGCCGCACCCTGCACGCCGCCGGACTCGAGGAGCACGTCATCGCCGTGGTCGGCCGGTCGCCGCAGGTGGCCCGGGTGTGGGCCGGGCAGGTGGGGCTGGTCTTCGTCGACGGCGGGCACACCGACGAGCACGCCGCGAACGACTACGAGGGGTGGGCGCCGCGCGTCGCGGCGGGCGGGCTGCTCGTCATCCACGACGTGTTCCCCGACCCGGCGGACGGCGGGCAGGCGCCGTACCGGATCTACCGGCGGGCGCTGAAGTCGGGGGCCTTCGCCGAGGTGTCCGCGACGGACTCGCTCCGGGTGCTGCGCCGGACGGCCCCCGCGGTCCGGACCGGGACGCCCGGCACCGCTTAGGCTCACCCGCGTGGACGACGACGACGCGCGGAAGCGCACCCGCCTCCGGAGGGCCGCCCTGACGGCCGCCGTGCCGCTCGCCGCGGCCGCCCTGCTCGCCGGTGGGCGGGCCGTCACGGGGGCGGTGTCCGGCGGGCCGCCCGAGGACGGCCGCGCCCCCGGTGGCGACCCCGCTCCGACCCGTGTGTCCGGCCCGGCCGGTAGGCCCGCTCCGACCGGTGCGCCCGTGTCCGCGCCGCTCGCCGGCCGGGTGGTCGTGATCGACCCGGGTCACAATCCGGGGAACTTTCAACACCCCTCGGAAATCAACGAGAAGGTGGACATCGGGACCAACCACAAGGAGTGCGACACCACCGGCACTTCCACCCGGGACGGCTACACCGAGGCCGCGTTCACCCTCGACGTCTCCCACCGGCTCCGCACGATCCTCCGACGCCTGGGAGCGACGGTACGACTGACCCACGACGCCGACCGACCCTTCGGCCCGTGCATCGACCAACGCGCCCGCATCGGCAACGAAGCAGACGACGGCAGAGGCGCCCACGCCGTCGTCTCCATCCACGCCGACGGATCGACCACCGGCGGCCGAGGCCACCACGTGATCGTCCCGGGCCTGGTCAAAGCAGGTACAGCCGACACGGCACCGATCGTCGCCCCCTCACGCAGACTCGGACAGCACATCGCGGCCGAGTTCACCCGGACGACCGGCTCCACCCCGGCCGACTACCTCGGCGACGGTACGGGGCTGGTCGTACGCGAAGACCTCGGCGGACTGAACCTGTCGACCGCGCCCAAGGTGTTCATCGAATGCGGCAACATGCGCCACCCACAAGACGCCGCCTCGCTGTCCGACCCCGCATGGCGACAGAAGGCCGCCCAAGCCATCGCGAACGGGATCAGCACCTACCTGCTGGGGTAGGGCCGTGCGGACGATACATTCGTCCGTACGATGGGGCGCCCCCCGTGTTTCGCGCCACCCGAGACGACACGAACCGACGAAGGACTTCTCACGTGAACATCCGCTCCCTCACTCGAGGCGATGGCGTGGTGATCGGAGCAGCGGTGGTGCTGTTCATCGCCTCGTTCCTCGGCCTGAGCAGCGTCGACTGCCCCACCGGGCATGACTGCTCGAACTACGACACGCCCAACGCCTGGGACACGCTGGGCCTGTTGATGAGCATGTTCCTCGCGGGCGTCATCGGCGCGGCGCTGATCATCCTGGCGCGGACCATGCCCGGCCGCAGGGTGGCCGGACTCGACCTGGGGCAGTTCGGCGTCGCCTTCACCGTCTTCGCGCTGTGGACGGCCTTCTGGACGATCATCGACTGGCACTCCGCGGGCGCCGGCATGATCCTCGGCCTGCTCGCCAGCATCGTGCTCGCCGCGGCCGCGGTGGCCTCCCCGCTCGTCCCGGCCCTGAAGGCGCCGCTGATGAGCGCTCCGCGCCCGCAGGCCCCCCAGCCCTACGGCGTCCAGCCGGGCGCGACGGGCGGTGCCGGCTACGGCTACCCGGGCGTCCAGCCCGGCGGTACGGGCGGCTACGGCTACCCGGCGGGCGGCCACCCGCAGCCGGGCCCGGCGGAACTGCATCATCCGCAGCCGCAGCCGGAGCAGCAGGGCGCCCCCGCCGCGGCCCAGCAGGGCGCGCCGGCCGGCGACTTCGCCCCGTTCTGGTTCGCCGTGCCGGTGGCGCGGCCGCTGTACGCCGAGGACGGCTCGCCGACGCCGATCGCCGAACTGGCGCCGGGCACCTGGTACCTGGCCGTGGAGCAGCGTGGCGCGGCCCTGGTCGCGCAGACGCAGGACGGCCGCCGCGGCGTCCTGCAGGACACGACGGGCATCCAGCGCGGCTGACCCGCCGCCGCCGCGAACGGGCCCGCACACCGCGCCGGAAGGCGGTGTGCGGGCCCGTTCGCGTGGCCGCGCCCCCGCGGGGTCAGCAGCAGTCCGGCGCGAGGCCGGCCGGCAGGCGCTCGCCGCCGAACACGGCCGCCGTCGCCTCGTCGCCGCCGAGCGCGGCGACCGCCAGGAGCAGCGAGCCCGCCGTCCAGGTGGTGAGTTCCGCGGGCCAGACGGCGCGGTCGCCCTCGAAGACGTACCCGGTCCAGTACAGGCCGCCCTCGGCGCGCAGGTGGCCGATGGAGCGGAGGACGTCCACGGCCCGGTCGGACTCCCCCATCGCCCAGAGGGTGAGGGCGAGTTCGCAGCTCTCGCCGCCGGTGACCCACGGGTTGGGGGCGACGCAGCGCACGCCGAGGCCGGGGACGACGAACTCGTCCCAGCGGCTCTCGATGCGCTCCTTCGCCGCGGCTCCGGTGACGGCGCCGCCGAGGACCGGGTAGTACCAGTCCATCGAGTAGCAGCTCTTGTCGAGGAACCGCTCCGGGTGGCGGGCGACGGCGTGGGCGAGGGCGCCTGCGGCGAGCTCCCAGTCCGGCTGAGGCTCCTCGCGGTGCTCGGCGACGGCGAGGGCGCAGCGCAGGGCGTGGTGGATGGAGGAGCTGCCGGTGAGCAGGGCGTCGGTGACGGGCGTGCCGTCCGCCTCCCGCTTCCAGCCGATCTGCCCGCCGGGCTGCTGGAGGGCGAGGACGAATCCGACGGCGGCGCGGACGGCGGGCCACATGCGGTCGAGGAACGCCTCGTCGCCGGTGGCCAGGTAGTGGTGCCAGACGCCGACCGCCGCGTACGCGCAGAAGTTGGTCTCGCGGGCGAGGTTCGTCGGCCGGCCGGCGTCGCCGTCGTGGTAGGCGGCGTACCAGGAGCCGTCGGCGTTCTGGTGGCGGGCGAGCCAGTCGTAGGCCCGGGCGGCGGCGTCGTGCTCACCGGCGGCGTCGAGGGCCATGGCGGCCTCGGTGTGGTCCCACGGGTCGAGGTGGTGGCCGCGGAACCAGGGGATGGCGCCGCTGTCGTGCTGGACGGCGAGGATGCCGGCGACGGTCTCGGCGGCCTGCCCGGCGGTCAGCACGCCGGGCAGGACGAGGTGTTCGGTGCGCTCGGGCGGCGTCACAGCGCGGCGTCCGCCGGGAGGTGGGGCTTGGTCGCGTACACCACGAAGCTCTTGCCGAGGACCGGGTTGAGCACCCGTTCGGCGAGGCGGGTGGCGAGGGGTTTCTTCATGATGTCCCAGACCAGCAGTCTGTGGTACGCGCGGACGGGCAGCGCCTCGTCGTTGTCGACGCCGAACGCGCACTTCAGCCACCAGTACGGGGAGTGCAGGGCGTGCGCGTGGTGGGTGCCGTACGGGCGGAGGCCGGCCGCGCGGACCTTGCCGAGGAGCTCGTCGGCCCGGTAGATGCGGATGTGGCCGCCCTCGACCTCGTGGTAGGCGTCGGACAGCGCCCAGCAGATCTTCTCCGGCCCGTGGCGGGGGACGGTGACGGCGATGCGGCCGCCCGGCTTGAGGACCCGGACCATCTCGGCGAGGAGGCCCTCGTCGTCGGGGACGTGCTCCATCACCTCGGAGACGATCACCACGTCGAACGAGGCGTCGGGGAACGGCAGCCCGAGGGCGTCGCCCTCCACCGCGGTGGCGGTGGCGCCGGCCGGTGCCTCACCGGCCTCCTCCATCGCGGCGAACCACTTGGCGACCTCGCGGACCTCCTCGCCGTTCCGGTCGAGGGCCACGACCCGCGCTCCGCGCCGGTAGCACTCGAACGCGTGCCGCCCGGCGCCGCATCCCAGGTCGAGCACGCGGTCGCCGGGGGCGAGCGGGAAGCGGGTGAAGTCGACGGTCAACACGTGCGGGGCCTGCTTTCACGGTCCGTGGCGGGGGGCGGGGGGCGGGGGTACGAGGGGGTGGCGGTCGTCGTCATCGGCGGGCTCCGCGCGCGGAGGGCCCGGAGTCCGCCCACTGCCAGTGGGCGGTGGCCCGCGGCGGGCTCCGCGCGCGGCGGGCGGCACCGGGCTCCGGTGCGCCCGGGGCGCGGTCGTCACCGGCGCGCTCCGTGCGCGGCGACGGCCTCGCGGTAGTGCTCCGCGGTGCCCTGTGCGGCGCGGGCCCAGGTGAAGCGGGCCAGGACCCGGGCGCGCCCGGCGGCGCCGAGGCGGGCCCGCAGCCCGGCGCCGCCGGGGCCGAGGAGGCGGCCGAGCGCGGCGGCCAGGGCGCCGGCGTCGCCGGGTGGTACGGCCAGGCACGTCTCGCCGTCCGGCCCGGCGACCTCCGGGATGGCACCGCCGGTGGTGGCGACGAGGGGTGTGCCGGTGGCCATGGCCTCGGCGGCCGGGAGCGAGAACCCCTCGTAGAGGGAGGGGACGCAGGCGACCTGGGCGCCGCGCACCAGGTCGACGAGCTCGGCGTCGCTGACGCCCTTGACGAACCGGACCGCGCCGTCGAGGCCGTACCGCTCGATGGCGCGGGCGACGGGGCCGTCCTCGGCGCGCCTGCCGACGACGACCAGGTGGGCGCCGGGCACCTCGGCGCGCAGCTCGGCGAGCGCCTCGACCAGGTGCACGAGGCCCTTGAGGGGGACGTCGGCGCTGGAGGTGGTGACGATGCGGCCGGGCACCTCGGCGACGGACGGGTCGGGGGACCACAGGTCCGTGTCGGCGCCGATGGGGACGACGTGGACGCGCTCGGGGCGCACGCCCAGGTGCTCGACGATCTCCCGGCGGGACGAGCCGGAGACGGTGAGGATCGACGGCAGGCGGCGCGCGACGCGCCCCTGCATGCGGGTGAAGGCGTACCAGCGGCGGACGGAGGCGCGGCGCTTCCAGTCGCGGGCGGCGTCCAGCTCCAGCCGCCGGTCGACGGTGATGGGGTGGTGGACGGTGGTGACCAGCGGCGCGCCGAGCGGGGCGAGGAGGCCGTAGCCGAGGGTCTGGTTGTCGTGGACGACGTCGAAGTCGCCGCGGCGGGAGGACAGGAGGCGCCGGGCGCGCAGGGAGAACGTGAGCGGCTCGGGGAAGCCGCCGGTCCGCATGGTGGCGACCTCGAGGGCGTCGATCCAGTCGCGGTACTCGTCGCGCCCCGGGGTGCGGAACGGGTCGGGCTGCCGGTACAGGTCGAGGCTGGGCAGCTCGGTGAACGCGACCCCCTCGCCGACCGCGTCGAGGACCGGGTACGGCTGGGATCCGATCACCTCGACGGTGTGGCCGAGGCGTGCCAGCTCGCGGGAGAGGTGCCGTACGTAGACGCCCTGGCCGCCGCAGAACGGGTTCCCCTTGTACGTGAGGAGGGCGATGCGCAACGGGCGTTCCCCGTCGGCTGCCACGCCCGCGCCCGGGCCTGCTGCTACGGCCTCAGCGGTCACTCGCGGCCCCTTCCATCCCTGCGTCCCGGCGGAGCGTAACCGGTCGCGTTAATCTAGAACAAGTTTCAGAGTTGATCGTTCTCGACGCTCGGGGAGCCTCGAATCTACCGGCAGGTAGCACCCGCGGGAGGGGTGGCCGGGGTGATTCGCACCACGGCGGGGGCCCGGCCATACTGTCGCGCACCACGGCACGGAAGACGGCGGCGCGGAAACGTCCGACACACGGGCGGCACGGAAACGTCCGACACACGGATCGACGGGGACCTATGACAGCGGAAGGCAGGCCGGCGCCGACCCCCCTGACCGAGCGGCAGGAGGCGCGCCGCCGCCGCATCCTCCACGCCAGCGCGCGGCTGGCGGGCCGCGGCGGCTTCGACGCCGTGCAGATGCGGGAGGTCGCCGAGGCGGCACAGGTCGCCCTGGGCACGCTGTACCGCTACTTCCCCTCCAAGGTCCACCTGCTGGTGGCCGCGATGCAGGACCGGCTCGACGGCCTCCACGCGGCGCTGCGCAAGCGGCCGCCGGCCGGGGAGGGTCCCGCGGAGCGGGTCGCCGAGACGCTGATGCGGGCGTTCCGCTCACTGCAGCGGGAGCCCCAGCTGGCGGACGCGATGGTACGGGCGCTGACCTTCGCCGACCGGAGCGTGAGCGCGGAGGTGGACGCCGTGTCGCGGCGGACGACGGCGATCGTCCTGGACGCCATGCGGCTGGAGCACCCGACGCCGGAGCAGCTGGCGGCGGTCCGCGTCATCGAGCACACCTGGCACTCGGCGCTGGTGGCCTGGCTGTCCGGGCGGGCGTCGGTCGCGCAGGTGCGGCTGGACATCGAGACGGCGTGCCGGCTGATCGACGGCCCCGAGGAGGGCCGGGGGCGCTCCGGAGAGCGGTAGGGGAGGCCGGGGCGCTCCGTGAAGCGGCCGGGCCCCGGAGCGCCGGGCGCATCACCCCGGGGCGCGGAGGCCGGGGGCGCGGGGTGCGGAAGGCCGGGGGTGCGGGGGCGGGCGTCCGGGAGGCCGGGGACGGGGGAGGCCGGGGGCGCGGGGGCGGGTGTCCGGAAGGCCGGGACGGGGGAGGCCGGGGCGCCGGCACCGGCCGTCGGATCGACGGTGCGAAGGTCCCGCCGCGCGCGTTCCGGTGGGTGTGCCGTGTGGTCCGAACCACATACGAAGGCCGCGAAAAGCCCTATCTGGGGCATTCCGGGGTGAGGCGCCCCACAGGGTCCGCGTCACATACGACGTCACCTAGTGGATCTCCCGGGTCCGGAGAAGGGCCGCTCCCCCGCCGTGACCTGCGCGGCCGTCGCGGAGCGGCCCCCGGGCCGGGTCCGTTCTCCGGTCGCGCGTCGTACCCGGGGGGCATTGCCAGGACCCCGCGGCACTGCTTTGGTGGACGACGTCGCCGGGCACCGACGGCGGCGCGGCCCCCGTGGTCCCGCCCCGGTGCCCCATGGCAGGCCTCCCCGAACCGCCGGGTGCCCCCGGGCCGGTTCCGGCGTGCCCGCGGCAGCCCTGTCCCCGACGTGAGGTCCCTTACGTGTTCCGCTCCTCCGCCAGCCGTCTCCCCGTCCGCAGCAAGTCCGCCGTCGCCGCCGCCGTGCTGCTGGGTGCCTCGGGCGCGGTGATGACCGCGACCGCCCCGGCCTCGGCCGCGCCCGACTCGGCGCAGGCCGTCGCCCGGAAGATGGTCCCGGCCGGCCAGTACACGTGCTTCAGCGAGATCGTGGAGCGCGAGTCCGGCTGGGACCACACCGCCACCAACGCCTCGTCCGGCGCGTACGGCCTGGTCCAGGCCCTGCCGGCGTCGAAGATGGCGTCCGCCGGCTCGGACTGGAAGACCAACCCGGCCACCCAGATCGAGTGGGGCCTCGACTACATGAACGACCGTTACGGCAGCCCGTGCGACGCCTGGCGGTTCTGGCAGGCCAACCACTGGTACTGAGCGGCGACTGCCCTTCAGGACCCCCGGTGGCCCCGTCCACCGGGGGTCCCGGCGCTCCGGGGCCCGCGACCGGTCCCGCCGGCCGCCGATGTCGGTTACGTTCCTGACCATGAACCAGCACACTGACGACCCCCAGGCGCGGTGGAGCGCCGTCGACGCGTACGTCACCGACCTGCTCGCCCCCGCCGACGAGGCGCTGACCGCCGCGCTCACCGCGAGCGACGAGGCGGGTCTGCCGAGGATCGCGGTCGCCCCCAACCAGGGCAAGCTGCTGCACCTGCTGGCCCGCGTCCAGGGCGCCCGCTCGATCCTGGAGATCGGCACGCTCGGTGGGTACAGCACCATCTGGCTGGCCCGGGCGCTCCCCCCGGACGGCCGGCTGGTCTCGCTGGAGTACGATCCCGCGCACGCCGAGGTCGCCCGGCTCAACCTGGCCCGCGCCGGCCTCGACCAGGTGGCGGAGGTCCGCACGGGTGCCGCCCTGGACACGCTGGCGAGGCTGGAGGCGGAGGGCGCCGGCCCCTTCGACCTGGTCTTCGTCGACGCGGACAAGAAGAACAACCCGCACTACGTGGAGTGGGCGCTGCGCCTGACCCGTCCGGGCAGCGTGATCGTCGTCGACAACGTGGTGCGCGGCGGCAGGATCGTCGACGAGGCGCCGGCCGACGAGGCGATCCGCGGCACCCGTGAGATGTTCGACCTCGTCGCGCGCGACCCCCGGCTGGACGCGACGGCGTTCCAGACGGTCGGCGCGAAGGGCTACGACGGGATGCTCGTCGCCCGGGTGGTGTCCTAGAGGCCGTGACGACGACCGACCCGCCCACGGGCTGGGACATACGCGCCGAACGGTACGACACCGAGGACGCCACCGCGCTGCGCCGCGACTACTACCACGACGTGGCCAGCCGCTACTGGCGCCGCCCCGCCACGGCCCGGGAGGTCGACGAGGGGCTGGCCGGCGACGGCGTGGAGGCCCTGGCGGCACCGACCGGGCGGTTCCTGGTGGGCAGGTGCGGGGGGACTCCCGCGGCCTGCGGCGGGGTGCTGCTGCTGGACGCCGAACGGGCCGAGCTGACCCGGGTCTTCGTCCGGCACGCGTACCGCGGAACGGGCGGCGCCGGGCTGCTGCTGGCCTCCCTGGAGGCGGCCGCCGCCGAGCTGGGAGCGCGGCGCACGGTGCTGAACACGCGCCTGGATCTGGTCGAGGCCCGCGCCCTGTACGCGCGCCACGGCTACCGGGAGATCCCCCCGTACTGCGAGGGCCCGTACATGGAGGTCTGGTACGGCAGGGAGCTGCGCTGACTCCCGGCGGCCCGCCCGGGGTACCGGTCCCGAGGTGAGCCGCCCGGCCCCGGCGCCCGCTGGACGGACGTTCCGGATGATCGGTGATCTCTTTCCCACCCGGGGGCAGAGCTCGGCAGTCGGGGTGACAACGTAGTGAAGCCCCTGGTAGACGGGTTTTCGACCAAGAGAACCGTCTCCATCAGAGGTTTCACGTGCTGTTTGCCCGTCCGGCGTCGACGTGTCCAGCTCTGCCCCTCGCTCCCCCGCTCAGGAACCACGGCGGCACCGCCGTGCGATCGGCTCCCGTCGGCGGCGGCTGAGCGCCGGCCGCCAGGCTCTCCTCACGCTCGCCCACCTACGGGTGGGACACACCTATGCCCGGCTTGCGGCCGGATTCGGCATCGGGACCACGACCGCACACCGCTACGTCACCGAGGCCGTCGCTCTCCCGGCCACCCTCGCACCCACCCTGGCCGCCGCCGACAGGCGCCCGCGGCGGCGAAGGCGTACCCGCTCCTGGACGGCACGCTCCCGCCGATCGACCGCATCGCCGCGGACCGGCCCTCCTACTCCGGCAAGCACAAGAGGCGCGGGACGAAGGTGCGGGTCCTCGCCGATCCCTCCGGCCGGCCGCTGGGGGCCTCACCGGCCCTGCCCGGTACCGTCCACGACGTCCGCGCGGCTCGCGCACACGGCATCGCCGACACCCTCGCCGAGGCCGGCGTCCCGTGCCGGGCCGACAAGGGCTACCGAGGCGCCGGCGGCACGGCCCGCACCCCGTACCGCGGGCGGTGGGAGACCCTCCCCACCGGCCAGCAGGCGGTGGACCGGTCCCACGCGCAGATCCGCACCCTCGTCGAGCAGGCCATCGCCACCCTCAAGTCCTGGCGGCTCCTCCGCAAGCTCCGGTGCTCGACCACCCGGATCACCTGCCTCGTCCAGGCCGTATCGCCTGCCTCGTCCAGGCCGTCCCCACCCTGCATCTGACCGGCTCAGACCGATGGGGCAAAAGCCCCGCCGTCCAGGCCCGCTGGGCCCACCTGCTGCGAAACCCCCTCCACCTGTGCCGCCCGCCGGGACCGGGACGAGACCGCCCGCCTCCGGTACGCGGTGGTCGGCGACACCCGGTCCTCCGGCGGGAGGCTCCAGGGCCGGCCCCCTTGCGGACCGGGTCCGCGCCCTCCGGCGCAGCGCGTTGATCGGCTTGCCGGGCTGCCGTGGGCTCAACCCGGTGAACGGAGCCGTCCAGGGCGATTCCGGCACCGCGATTCCATCGGCCACATCGAGATCGTCTCCTCTGTGACCAGCGGTTGCAGGGCAGTCCTCAGGTCCGGCGGCGCTGGACCGGCCGCCCCGCGCCGGGGCACTCCCGGTGCGAGCCGGACAACTCGGCGGTCAGTTCCTCCACCAGCCGGGCGAGGTCGGTCGGCCGGTCCGGCCCCCACCAGTCGCCGAGCAGCTCGGCGAGGGACTCCTCGCGGGCGTGCGCCAACCGGGCCGCCACCTCCACCCCCCGGTCGGTGAGGACCATCTGGAGCCCCTCGCGGCGGGCCAGTCCCCGCTCCTCCACCTGCCTGGCCGCCTCCGTGACGACCCTGAGCGGCAGGGAGGCGTCCTCGGCGAGCCGCCCCGGCTCCACGGTCCCGTGGCGGCGGATGCGCAGCAGCAGCCAGCCGGACGCGGGCAGCAGGTCCGTCCCCGCGCGGGCGGTGACCCTCTCGTACACGGCCTTGCGGCCCTCGCGGGAGCCGAGCACGGACAGGGCGCGGGCGACCTCCTCGTACGAGGAGCGCTCGACGGGGTTGGAGGCGAAGGTCTCGCTCGGGTCGGGTGCGGTGACCGAGCCGCGCAGCCGGTCCTCGCGCAGCAGCCAGGCGACGGCGAAGGCGAGCAGGACCACGGGTGACGCGTACAGGAAGACGTCCGTGATGGAGGTGGAGTACGCCTCGAGCACGGTCGGGCGCAGGGCGGGCGGCAGTTCGGCGATGGCGCGCGGGTCGGCGGCGATCCCCTGCGCGTCGGCGCCGGGCGGGGCGTCCCGCCCGGCGAGGGCGGCCTCCAGTTTGCCGGTGAGGCGGCCGGTGAAGACCGTGCCGAAGACGGCCACGCCGAAGGAGGCGCCGATGGAGCGGAAGAAGGTGGTGCCGGAGGTGGCGACGCCCAGGTCCTCGTAGCCGACGGCGTTCTGCGCGACCAGCACCAGGACCTGCATGACCAGGCCGAGGCCGGCGCCGAAGACGAAGAAGTACAGGCTCGTCTCCCACGTCGGACTGGACACCTCCAGCCGGTGCAGGAGCAGCAGGCCCACGGCGGTGAGCGCGGTGCCGGCGACGGGGAAGACCTTCCACCGGCCGGTGCGGCTGACGACCTGCCCGGACGCGGTGGAGGTGAGCAGGATGCCGAGCACCATCGGCAGCATGTGGACGCCGGACACGGTGGGGCTGACGCCCTGGACGACCTGGAGGAACGTCGGCAGGTAGGTCATGGCGCCGAACATCGCGAAGCCGATGACGAAGCTGATGGCGCAGACGAGCGTGAAGGTGCGGATCCGGAACAGCCGCAGCGGCAGCACGGGCTCGGCGGCGCGCCGTTCGGCGCGCACGAACGCCGCGGTCAGCACGGCGCCGAGGGCGGCGAGTCCGACGACCGGGGCGGAGGCCCACGGCCAGGTGGTGCCGCCGAGGGAGGCGACGAGCACCAGGCAGGCGGCGACCGAGGCGATCAGGAACGTGCCGAGGTAGTCGATGGAGTGGGGGGTGCGGCGGACCGGGACGTGCAGGGCGGCGGCGACGACGAAGAGGGCGACGATCCCGACGGGCACGTTGACGTAGAACACCCAGCGCCAGGTGAGGTGCTCGGTGAAGACGCCGCCGAGGAGCGGTCCGAGGACGCTGGTCACGCCGAAGACGGCGCCGAAGACCCCCTGGTAGCGGCCGCGGTCCCGGGGCGGGACGAGGTCGCCGACGATCGCCATGGACAGCACCATGAGCCCGCCGCCGCCCAGGCCCTGCACGGCGCGGTAGGCGATGAGCTGCGGCATGTCCCGCGCGACGCCGCACAGCACCGAGCCGAGGAGGAAGAGGACGATCGCCGCCTGGAAGAGCTTCTTGCGCCCGTACTGGTCGCCGAGTTTGCCCCACAGCGGTGTGGCGGCGGTGGAGGCGAGCAGGTAGGCGGTGACCACCCATGACAGGTGGTCCATGCCGCCGAGCTCGCTGACGATCGTCGGCAGGGCGGTCGACACGATGGTCTGGTCGAGCGCGGCGAGCAGCATGCCCAGCAGCAGCGCCCCGATGGGCACCAGGACCGCGCGCCGGTCGTACCCCGCCCCGGGGGCGGGAGCGGTGGCCGGGGTGCCGAGTGGCCGCGTCATGGGCTCCTCCCTCACTGTCTGCACCATCCATCGTGGGCGGTCCGGCCCGTTGTGGCCTGCCGAGAGCGGTCCGGGATGCCGGGAGGATCACTCGGGGCTGCATAATCGCTGCCAGTTCCCGGGGGGCGGGATCCAGTCGGCAGAACCTCTAGGGAGGACCCACAGTGGCCGAAACGGTCTGTCCTGAGTGCGGTACGCCCGCGGCGCCGCAGGCCGCCGGCTGCGCCTGCGGTGGGGCGGGGGGCGCCAGGCGCCCGGGCCCGTCCGAACCTCCGCGGATACGCCCGTACGTGAACCTCCAGCCGCCGTCCGGCCCCCCGGGTCCGCGTCCGGGGGCCGGCGCGGTCCCCGGTCCGCAGGCGCCCGGCGCAGCGGCCCAGGAGCCCCCGGCGGGGACCGCCCCGGGCGCGGGGGCGCCGCTCCCGCTGGAGGCGGCCCCGGCGCCCGGTGCCCGGCCGGCGGAGCCGGACGTGGAGTCGACGATGCCGCTGCACCTCGGGGCCGGCACGGCGGGCGCGGGCACGGGGGCGGCGCACGCGGACGCAACGGGCACGGGGGCGGCGCACGCGGGGCCTACGGACGCGGGTACGGCGGACGCGAGGGCGGCAGGCGCGGATACGGCGGACGCGGCTGACGCGGGTGCAACGGGCACAGGGCCTGCGGACGCGGACGCGGGTACGGCGGGCGCCGGGCACGTGGGGCACGCCGCGGGTTCCACCGATGCGGGGTACGCGGCAGGCGCGGGGTACGCGGCGGGCCCCGCCGACGCGGGCTACACGGCGGGCACGGACGGCACAGGCGGCACGGACGGGGCGCAGCGCGTGGACGTCACGCCGGGACCGCGCCGCTCGCGCCGGCGCGGGAGCGGGCGGCGGCCGGGCGTGGTCGCCGCCGTGGTGGTGGCGGTCGTGGCGGTGGCCGGCGCGGCGGCGTTGGTGGGCGGCCTCTTCGACGGCGGCGGTACGGCCGACCGGGTGGCGCCCGGCCCGGCGCTGAGCGAGCCCCCGTGGCCGACCGGCCCGGCCCGCCCGGCGCCCGAGGGGAGCACGGCGCCCTCGCGGACCGCCTCGCCCGTCTCCCGTGCCCCGTCCGCCCCGCCGTCGGCCGCGTCCGCCGCGTCCCCGTCGGGCGCTCCGGCCCCCGCGGAGACCGGGGCACCCGCGGACCCGACCGCGACGGGGCGCCCGGGGCCGCGGACGACCGTCCCGGCGCGGCCCCGGCCCGACGGTCCGGGACCGTCCGCGACGGCCCCCGGCCGGCCGCAGGAGGACGGTCCGACCCTGCGCCGCGGCGACCGCGGCAGGGAGGTGCTGGAGCTCCAGTACCGGCTGCGCCAGCTCGGCCTGTACCGCAACGCGATGAACGGCCGCTACGACAAGAACGTCGAACGGGCCGTCGCCCGGTACCAGGCGTACCGCGGGATCACCGCCGACCCGTCCGGCGTCTACGGTCCCGCCACCAGGAAGTCGCTGGAGGCCGAGACCTTCGGCGCCGGCTGAGCGGCGGCCGCCGCACCGGACGGCACCGTCCCGCGGGATCGGGATCGGGATCGGGGTCGGGGGCGGGGTCGGGATCGGGATCGGGGTCGCGCCGCCCGCCCCGTCCCGCCCCGTACCGTGCGGGACCGGGGCGGGCCCGCCGGCGCTCCCGCCCGGCGCACGGCCCCGCCCGGCGCACGGCCCCGCCCGGCGCGTCGTCCGCCGGTACGGCCACGGCGTCCGCCCTTCCCGGCGCCCCGTCCGGCGTGGACGTGGCACCCCGCAACCCCCGGCCGGACATCCGACCCGACCGGTCCGGCCGGACAACCGATCCGACCTGACCAGGCCGGACAACCGACCCGGCCGGCCCAAGCCGCCCCAGCCGGTCGACCGGTCAGCCGGTCAGCCGGTCAGCCGGTCAGCCGGTCAGCGCCTCGTACAGGCTGAAGCCGGCCAGGGCCAGCATCAGGCCCGCCGCCACCTTCGTGATCAGCCGCAGCGGCACGTACCTCATGAGCGTCCGCCCGCCGACGATGCCCAGTCCGGCGACCGCCCAGAGGGCGAGGACCGCGCCGAGGCCGACGGAGAGGGGGTCGTCGTAGCGGGCGGCCAGGTTCGCGGTCATGATCTGCGTGAGGTCGCCGAACTCCGCGACGAGGATCAGCATGAAGCCCGCCCCGGAGACCTTCCAGAACGACTGGTCGGCGGGGGCCCTGATCTCCTCGTCCCCGTCGTCGTCCTTCTTCAGCAGCAGCATCGCCGCGCCGGCGAGGAACAGCACGCCGACGAAGGCCTGCACCAGCCGGTGCGGCAGCAGGGTGAGGACGCTGCCCGCCGCGACGGCGAGCGCGACGTGGACCGCGAAGGCGGCGGCCACCCCCGCGAAGACGTACGACGCCCGGTAGCGGGTGCCCAGCACGAGGCCGGCGAGGGCGGTCTTGTCGGGGAGTTCGGCCAGGAAGACGACACCGAAGGTGATCGCCACGATCGTGAAGCTGAGCACGGGCTGGTTCCTCAATCGGTCGGGCCGCGGCCGGACCGGGGGACCTTCGCTCGCGCGTTTCGGGGGTCGCTCCGGCACGGCAGGGCCATGGGTACATGGATCCTGCTGATGCCGAAGGTCTCGCTGGCGGTCCCCCACGGGGTCCGCCTCCGGGCGCCGGCCGGGCACGGGGCCCGGCAGTATGTCGACGGTCCGGCTAGGAGCTACTCCCCTTCTGCTCCGTCCAGGGTACGCGACGCCGGCCGGGGCCCTCCTCCCGGTGCAGCAGCCCCCTCGCGACCAGCTCCAGCACCACCGCGACCGCGACCGCCTGCACGGCCATCAGCGCGACCAGCACGAACAGCTGCACGGCCCCGGCGAGCAGCGGCGACGCCCCGCCCAGCAGCATCCCGACGAACGCGCCCGGCAGTGTGACGAGGCCCACGGTCCTGGTCTGGTCGAGCCCGGGCAGCAGCGCGTCGGCCGCCGCCGTCCGCGCCACCTCCAGCCGGGCCTCCCTCGGCAGCAGTCCGAGCGCGAGGCCGGCCTCGACCTCGCCGCGGCGGGCGGCGAGCTCGTCCAGGGCGCGCCGCCCGCCGAGGACGGTGGCGGTGAGCGCCCCGCCGACGAGGATGCCGGTCACCGGGATCAGCGCGATGCCCTCGACCGGCACGAGCCCGGTGAGCAGCAGCGCCGCGACGACCGGGGCGACCCCGGCGCCCACCGGGGCGGCCGCCCACCACCAGGTGCGGTTGCGGGTGAGGCGGCGCCCGGCGGTCCGCACCGCGACCCCGTACATCACCAGCAGGAAGAGCGGCAGCAGCAGTGCGTGGCGGACCGCCCAGCCGATCACCAGCGAGACGGCCGCGAGCTGCGCCGCCGCGCGCACCCCCGCGACGGCGGTCTCGCGGGGCGGGCGCAGCCGGGCGACGGCGACGACGGCCGCCGCGGCGGCGAGCAGGAGGGCGAGGACGGCACCGAAGACGAGGTCGACCGGCAGCAGCACACACCAACCCTAGGCCCGCGGGGGCCGCCTGTCGGGGTGTCGGGAAGTGGACACGGACCTTGATGTGACGTGTTCATGTCGTCACCCTGTTACCCGGCGCCCGCCTCCAGGACATCCGGCGCCATCAGCATGAGCGGGCCGCCCGTCCGGGCGCCCGCAACGCCCCAGCCGTCCAAGGGAGTTGACATGCCCCGTATCTACGCGCGTCGACCGATGCGTCGCCTCGCCGCGTTCGCCACGACGGCCGCCCTCGCGGTCACCGGCCTGCTGGCCACCGCGCCCACGGCGCAGGCGGCCCCGCCCACCCCCGTCAGCGCCGCCACCGCGCGCACCTACCTCGGCCAGCTCGCGGTCCGCGCGGAGGGCTCCTCCACCGGCTACAGCCGCGACCTGTTCCCGCACTGGATCACCCAGTACGACGCCTGCAACACCCGCGAGGTCGTCCTCGAGCGCGACGGCGTGAACGTCGTCCAGGACTCCACCTGCGCGGCGACCGGCGGCCGCTGGTACTCCGAGTACGACGGCGCCACCTGGTACGCCGCCTCCGACCTCGACATCGACCACGTCGTCCCGCTCGCCGAGGCCTGGCGCTCCGGTGCGAGCTCCTGGACCACCACGCAGCGCCGCTCCTTCGCCAACGACCTGACGCGGCCGCAGCTCATCGCCGTCACGGACGACGTCAACCAGGCCAAGGGCGACCAGGACCCGGCCGAGTGGATGCCCTCGCGCACCGCGTACCACTGCACCTACGCCCGCATGTGGGTGCACGTGAAGCACCACTGGGGCCTCTCGGTGGACTCCGCCGAGAAGAGCGCCCTCCAGTCGGTGCTGAACGGCTGTTCCTGACGGACGGCCGCTCCTGACGAAACGTCACCTCACCGCCGGCGTCCGGCGGAACCGGGAACCCCCTCCGGGCACTCCGTACGGTACGGACCCCGCACCGCACGGGCGGGACGACCGAGGAGGACCGACTCGTGGACGCCGGACTGCGGCTGGGGCCGCTGCTGAGGTACGTGGAGTGGCCGGACGCCGACGGCACCCCGCGCCACCCGGCGGCGACCGTGTGGATCGAGGCCGACGGGCCGCGCACCGCCGAGGTGCGGTGCGCGGACGGGGCCGGGGGACGGGCCCGGACGTTCGCGATCGCCGGGCACCACTACGCGGTCGTCCCGGTGACCGGCCTGACGCCGGGCGCCACCACGGCCTACGAGGTGCTGCTCGACGGCCGGCCCGTCTGGCCGCCGCCGGACTCGCCGTTCCCGCCGAGCACCCTCACCACCCCCGACGACCCCCGCGGGCCGCTGCGCGTGACGTTCGGCTCCTGCCGCTGGGCGGCGGCGGGCGCGGAGGGCAGGCGGCCGGCCGGGCCGGACGCCCTCGGCGCGCTCGCCGCCCGGCTGGCCGCCGACCCGGCCGCCGAACGCCCCGACGTGCTGCTCCTGCTGGGCGACCAGGTGTACGCGGACAAGCCGTCCGAGGCGACCAGGCGCTGGCTGGCCGGCCGCCGCGACCTGGCCGAACCGCCCGGCGCGCAGGTGGCGGACTACGAGGAGTACACCCGCCTCTACTACGAGTCCTGGCTCGACCCCGGGGTGCGCTGGCTCCTCTCCACCGTCCCCAGCATGATGATCTTCGACGACCACGACGTGATCGACGACTGGAACACCAGCGCGGCGTGGCTGTCCCGGATGCGCGCCGCGCCCTGGTGGCGCGAGCGGCTGCTGAGCGGCCTGATGGCGTACTGGGTGCACCAGCACCTGGGCAACCTCTCCCCCGCCGAACTGGCCGCCGACCCGCTGTACGCCCGGGTGCGCGCGGCCCCCGACGGCACGGCGGCGCTGCGCCGGTTCGCCGCCGAGGCGGACGCCGACCCGGCGCGGGTGCGCTGGAGCTACCGGCGGGACCTCGGCCGGACGCGGCTGGTGATGGTGGACACCCGGGCGGGCCGCGTGCTGGACGAGCAGAAGCGGGCCATGCTCGGCGAGGAGGACGCCCGCTGGGTGGGCCAGCAGGTGCTGGAGGGCCGCGCGGGCCGGGACCACCTGTTGATCGGCAGCTCCCTGCCGTGGCTGCTGCCGCCGCTGGTGCACGACGCCGAGCGGTGGAACGCCGCGCTGTGCCGGGGCGACCGCGGCGAGCGCTGGGCGCGGGTCGGCGAGTCGCTGCGCCGCCGCTCCGACCTGGAGCACTGGGCGGCCTTCCCGGAGTCGTTCGCGTGGCTGACGGGACTGCTGGCCGACGCGGCCGAGGGCCCGGACGCCCCGGCGACGGTGTCGGTGCTGTCGGGGGACGTGCACCACGCGTACGTGGCGGAACCGGACCTGCCGACCGCCTCGCGGGTACTGCAGCTGACCTGCTCACCGGTCCACCAGCGCATCCCGTACGCCCTGCGGCTCGGCTTCCGGTTCGGCTGGAGCCGCGCGGGGCGGTGGCTCGGGCGGGCGCTGGCCCGGCACGGCCGGGTGGGCGCCGCCGGGACCGGCTGGACCCGGACGGGCGGGCCGTGGTTCGGCAACCAGCTGATGACGCTGACGCTCCACGGGCGGACGGCCCTGCTGCGGCTGGAACGGGCGCGCGGCGAGCGGGAGCTGGTGAAGGTGCACGAGCGGGCGTGGGGGCGGGAACCGGCCGTCGAGCGGGCGTCGGGCGTCGGCTCCGGGTGACGCGCGGCCGGGGCGGGCGGCCCTCCGGCCGCCCTCCGTGCACCCGCTGACGTGCGGGGCGTACGCTGTTCCGCATTTGTCGGCAGCGAGCGGGGGTCGGGGTGCTGGAGAGCGTGCGGTGGCTGGCCGGCAGCCCCTGGATTTACGCGGCGGTGGCCACCTCCGTGGTGCTGGACGTGTTCCTCCCGGTGCTGCCCAGCGGCGTCCTGCTGATCTCGGCGGCGACGGCGGCGACCGCGGCGACCGCGACGGCCGCCCCCGGCGGGGTCTCGCTCGTCGCCCTCGCCCTGTGCGCGGCGTCCGCCTCGGTCCTCGGCGACCTGGTCGCGTACCGCCTCGCCTGGCGCGGCGGGCCCCGTCTCGACCAGGCCATCGCCCGCTCGCGGCGCCTGACCACCGCGCGGGAGCGGCTCGGCGCGGCCCTCGGCAGGGGCGGCGGCGCCCTCGTGGTCATCGCCCGGTTCGCCCCGGCCGGACGGTCCGTGGTGTCCCTGGGGGCGGGGGCGGCGCGGCGCCGGGCGCGCGAGTTCGTGCCCTGGTCGGTCCTGGCGGGGGTGGCGTGGGCCTCGTACAGCGTGGGCCTGGGCTACTTCGGCGGGCAGTGGCTGGGCGCGACCTGGCTCAGCGCGGCGGTGTCGGTGCTCGCCCTGTTCCTGGCGGGAAGCCTCGCGGCGTACCTGGTGCGGCGTCCGGCGCCCGCTCCGGCACCGGCCTCCTGACGGGGGCACCGCGCGCCTCCGGCCCGTCGGGCGGCCGCCGCGTCGCCCCGGCCGCCCCGGCGACGGCGCGCTCGCCCCTCCCGGTCGTGCGCGGCGGACGTCCGGAACCCGGGGGCCTCGCGCCCGCGCCGGAGGGCGGCGGGGATGTCGTCCTCGGCGGCCTCCCCGCGGAGCGCCGGCGGACGGAGGGTCCTGACGCCGCGGCACACGGCGTTCCCCGTCCGGCCGAGCGGTGCGGACGTCTCCCCACCGCCGGGAGGCACCCGTACGGCGTGTGATCAGATGAACTCCATGATCGAAGCGAGGACCCTGTATCTGTTCTGCTCCGCCGCTCCCCCGGTGTTCGACGTGGCGAGGGTGGTCGAGGACGCACAGGCGCGTGGCTGGGACGTCTGCCTGGGGCTGACGCCGAGCGCCGCGCGCTGGCTGGAGCCGAGCCTCGACGGGCTGGCCGTGCTGACCGGGCACCCGGTGCGCAGCGCGTACGAACGCCCCGGCGACCCGGACGTCTGGCCCCCGGCCGACGCGCTGCTGTTCGCCCCGGCGACGTTCAACACGGTGAACGCGTGGGCGCTCGGCCTGACCGGCAACCTCGTGGTGGGCGTCGCGGCGGAGGCCGTCGGCAGGGGCCTGCCGGTCGTCGCGGTGCCGTGCGCGAACGCCGCGTACGCACGCCACCCGCAGTTCGACCGGTCGGTGGAGACCCTGCGGGCGGCGGGCGTGGCGGTGCTGCACGGCGAGGGCGGGCACCTCCCGGACCCGTCCGGCCCCGACCGGCCGGACCACTTCCCCTGGGCGCCGGCCCTGGACGCGGTGGAGGCGGCGTACCGGGCCCGGTGAGCGCTCCGGAGGTCAGGCGTTGGGCCGCTTGCCGTGGTTGGCCCTCTTGCCCCTGCGGGCACGCCGCTTGTTGCCGCGCTTCGACATGGGACCACTCCCTTCCGAGCCCCGTGAGGGGTTTTTCGGGCATGTCGGGCATTCGCCAGTCTAGGTCCGCCCCGGGCACCCCGCACGGCCGCCGCCGGGCTCCGACGGCGCCGCCCCGGTGGGCGCCGTGGCCGCCGGGCGCGGCGGGGGCGGCGCCCGCGCGATCGGCGGTGGACGCGGCGGGCGCGGCGCGGACCGGTGCGTCCCGGACCGGCGCGGTAGGGCCCTGCGACACGGAGCGGACCGGCACGGGACGGACCGGCGACACGGAGCGGTCGTTCCGTACCACCGGGCCCGCGACGGGACGGGGCGGGAGGACGCGTACGGGAACCAGCCTGCCCCGTGGGGCGGTTGGGGTTCGTCCGCCCCGCTCGTCCCCGGCGAGTGCGCGCCGCGCCGAGTGACGGGTCCCCGCACCGGGCACCTCACTGTCAGGTGCCCGCACCGCCCGCCGCGCACGAGGCACCCCACGCCCCGAGGAGGAGACGCATGGCCCGGTGTCCGGGGCCGAGCGCGTGGAGGCGCAGCCGGAGCCGGACGCCCCCCAGAAGACGTACTCGAGTCAGAAGGAGGCACCCCGATGGCTTGGTGCCCGTTCGCGAGGAAGCTGGAGCTCCAGCCCGAGAGCGATCAGCAACCCGCTATCAGGCCGACGCAGTTCATCCTGCACAGCCTCGCCGCACCGTGGACCGCGCAGCGGCTCTACGAGTACTGGAAGTCCAGCTCGCTCGAGTCGCACTTCGGGCTCGGGTACGCGGGCGACCTCGCCCAGTACATCGGCACGGAGACGCGCGCCGACGCCAACTACACGGCCAACCGGCGCCCCGACGGCACCGGCGCGGTGTCCGTCGAGACGGCGTCCAACCTGAAGCACACCGACCCGTGGACGGACGAGCAGGTCGAGCAGCTGATCCGGCTGGGGGTGTGGCTGCACCAGCGGCACGGCCTGCCCCTGCGGATCTGCCGCAGCCACGACGACCCCGGCTACGGCTACCACCGCCTGCACTCCGCCTGGTCGGCGGGTGGCACCGCGTGCCCGGGGGACGCGCGCGTGGACCAGTTCCGCAAGGTCGTGTTCCCCGGGATCGTGAAACGCGCCGACGACCAGACGGCGCCCGTACCCTCCGAGGAGGACCCCGTGCCCGACATGCTGAACGAGTCCAACGCCGCCGACATGGAGCTCACGTCCGGCAACTGGGCCGGACTCTCCTTCCGCACCGCGGTCCTGCTGGTGGGGCCGGTACGCCACCACACCACCGTCCACCTGCTGTTCGGGGACGACACCCCGGCGGACACGGTGGTCGAGGGCCGCTTCTACACCACGGACGGGAACGGCGGCGACCGCTCCCTGCATCTGCCGGTGCGGGCGTACGGGGCGGGCGGCCACCAGTTCACCTGCACGGCCGACACGGGAGCCGGCCGCCACCTGCGCTTCATGGTCCGCGCGCGAACGTCCGACAACCGCCCGGTCCGCCTCCTGCACCGCTCGGTCTCGGGCCCGTTCTGGACCCTGTGACCCCGCCGACGAGGCGGCCGGGCAAACCCGTTGCGAAGCGGGCGCACCGTCTGTGAGGCTTCCCGCCATGCCGGAGCACCGTACGCCGCACAGCGTGTCCGCCCTCTTCGACGGCGAAGGCCGCCTCACCGCCGTCCCCCGCAGACCGGCCCGCCGCGAGCAGTTGCTGGCCCACCTGGCGCAGACCCTCTTCGAACACGGCCGCACCTACACGGAGCCCGAGGTCAACGAAGCGCTGCGCACCGTCCACCCGGACTGCTCCGCCCTCCGCCGCCACCTGGTCGTCTCGGGCCACCTGACCCGCACCCGGGACGGCGCCGCCTACCACCGCTCCCCGGCGGCCTGACCACCACCGCCCCGCCGCCGGGCCTCCCGCGCCCCCTCCAGCCGGATCGCGGTCACCCGCGCCCGCGCCCGCGCCCAGGCGGGAACGATCAATACGGCGAGCAGGGCGACGAGCACGGCCCCGCCGACGAACACGGCCCCGAGTCCCCGCACGGAACCACCCCTCGGGGCGAGGCTTACCCGGCCCGCCCACCCGGCACGGCGGGGAACCCGCCGCGGACCACCCGGCACCGTCGGGGCCGGGGCGCCAGCGGACCGATTGGGGCCGTACAGGGTCACCGGCTACCCTCCCCCGGATGAACGAGTCCCCGTGCTTCTGCCTCCTCTGCACCCCGGCCGAACGGGGCGGCCCGGCGTGGGAGGAGCGCGACAGCCGCATAGCCGGAAACGTCACGGAGTTCGGCTGGCACGTCGTGGGCGTGGCCGGCGGCGACTCCCCAGGCGACTGGGGCTGCTCCATCGGCCTCTGGCACACCCTGCGCAGCCCCGAGGTCAGCGTGTTCGGCCTGCCCTCCCCGACCGCGATGCGCGTGGTGAACAGCGCCGCCGCGGGCGTCCGGGACGGCGTCCCGCTAGAACCCGACCAGCGCCGGGGAGACGTCCTCCACGGCTACGAGGTGACCGTCCGGCCCGTCCGCCCCAGCTGGTACCTCGTCTTCTTCGGCGCGGGCGTCGACTTCTACCAGGCTCCGCCCCTGCCGATCACCCAGCTGTTGTGGCCGGACAGGGCCGGGCGGTTCCCCTGGGACGAGGAGGCGGACGAGTGCTGCCGCACGAGCCAGCCACTGTTCTGGATCCCGAAGGGCGAGTCCACCGGCCCGTGGACCGAGGCGTGAGCGGCGCGGTCGACCAGCCCGGCGGTGAACCCCAGCGACCGAGCCGAGCCATGATCTTCGGGGGGCTCTCCGTCGCCTTCTGGTTCTGCTGCCCCTTCTGGGTACTCGTCTGGCTCCTCGCCCTCCCTCTCGGCCTCACCGGCCTGGTGCGGGGCTGCGTCGAGCTCCGCACCGCGTCGAGGCTGAACACCAGCCGCACCGCCCCCGTGACCGCTCTCGTCCTTTCGGCCCTGGGCACGGGGGCGGCCGTCGCCTACGTGGTCTTCGTGTTCACCCACCCGGACCTGCCGATCCAGGAATAGCCCGACGAAGCGACCTCAACCGAAAGTCGCCGCAGGACGAGTGACCACGCCCCCGCGCCGACGGCACGCCGAGCAGCCCACGGCCCCACCTCACCCGGCACGAGGTTGAATCCCTGCTCTTCGAGTCACCCCGAAGAAGCCGCCTGACACCACGGAGCCGACCGCCCCGGTCATGGGGGAGACCCCCTCCACCACCTCTGAGCCGACCACCGTGCCGCGCACAGCGGGTGCCTTGATCAGATGGAGGCCCCTGGCGGCCTACTCGGGCTCCAGGGTGTCCACGACGGCCTGCATGCTCCGGATGACGACGTCGGCCCCGGCCGCGGCGAACGGCTCGGCCCTGTCGGCCCTGTCGGCGTAGCCGATCGCGACGGCGCCGACGGCGTGCGCGGCCTGGACGTCGGTGGTCGAGTTCCCGATGAGCACGCAGCGCGTCACGTCCACGCCGAGGCTCTCGGCCGCGGTGATGAGGGGATGCGGATTCGGCTTCATCAGGTCCGGCCGGTGCTCGGCCCGACCCACCACCTCCAGCACGTACGCGGAGAGGTCATGCCGGTCGAGGTACGCCCGGACGCACTCCGCCGAGTTGTTGTTGACGACCGCGACCCGCCGCCCCGCCTCCCTCGCCGCCCTCAGCGCCGCCCCCCTCCCAGCGTGGGGGCTCCCGCCACCGCGACCGCCTCCACCTCGGCCACCGTCAGTGCGCGTTCCACCTCGTGCCCGAGGTCGACGTCCGCCGCGTGCGCCAGGCGCAGCACTTTGAGTTGACCCTGATTTCGTGGAGTCCCTGAAGCCAGGCTTGTGACCCTGACCCGAAGGAGAACCACGAGCAGTGCCAGCACCACGCACATACCCGGACAGTTCCGCGAGAGGGCTGTCCGCCAGGTCCGCGCCACTGGCTGTCCGATCGCGCATGTCGCGAAGGACCTGGGCATCCACAAGGAGGCCCTGCGCGGCTGGGTCCGTCAGGTCGAGGTGGATTCCGGTGAACGCGACGACCGGCTGACCGCCGCCGGGGTCGCGCCCCGCGTCGTCATGGAGATCCTCGGTCACAGCCAGATCGCCGTGACCATGAACGTGTACACCCACGTCGTGCAGGACACGCAGCGTGAGGCCGTCAGCCACATGGACCGGCTGCTCAGGAGGCGCCCCGGCCGCCGGTGACCGGCACCGTTGATGTCGGATGTGGATGTCAAAGGCCCCCAGTCGTGATCGACCGGGGGCCTTTGCGCTGGTGGGCGCGGACGGTTTCGAACCGCCGACATCTGCTTTGTAAGCCTGGCGCCCCCGGCGGACACGCCTCCCTGGTCATCCGCCATTTGAGGATCCCGGCTGCCGATACAGCACCGGCACCGCCACGCCCTCCGGTTGACCGTGGCTGACCGCTCGATCTGGCACGGATCTGGCACGGCTGAACCTCCCGATGCGAACTACGAGCGGGGCGGTCACTGAAGTCATCCGGCCTGGCCCACAGCCCTATGGCAACCCTCCGCGGCGTCCTGCGGGCAACCTGGTTGCTGTACTTCCTTGCTGCACCGCAACGCAAGGCAAGGGGCAGACCCCCGAGGAGTCTGCCCCGGCCTATCACTTGCCCTTGTGCTTGGTCGGGTCGACAAGCTTGTAACCCTGACCGGCCTTGGGCGTCGGCGGAAGGGGCTTACCCTTCACGGCCGTGACCTCGGTCTTAGAACCGGGGACCTTGTACTGCCCCGACTTCGGTGCTGGCGTACCCGGCGTAAGCTTCTTGGCCATCCTGATCACCTACCTTTCGAGCTGGATACCACTCGATGTCGACCCCGCCCTTCTGAGCAAAGAGCGGAACCATGTAGGGTCGTTGGGCGCCTAGGAACGCATCACGACCCCAGTTCGAGCAGGCACCGACCCCGCGTCAGTCCTTCTGAACTGGGGTCTTTCGCGCTATCGAGAAGCATAGCGCCCCAGTGACCTAAATGGGTTATACAGACCACAACTTGTGGGCGTGTCGGACCATGCAACCACTACATGTAGGGATACCTGCGCGCTTTTTCGGCTACCGATCGCTGACGGGATCGGCCTAGCAGCCTTGGGTGACCGATCAGGATCCGTACGCTTCCGGCGCGTCGGACTGCTCGTGGATCTCAACCCACCCCCCCAGCTTCCATCCCGTCCGCCGTCGACCCACACACCGTGGAGCGGGCGCGGTGCCGGGCGTCCAGGTGGAGCGCCCAACTGGACGAACGACCTGGACGCCCGGTGCCGTGTCTGCTCGGCTCTGCCTGGGTCGACGGCGGACGGGATGGAAGCTCCCCACGCACGCCCTTACGGACCCGCAGCCGGGGACGGCGCCCCCGCCATCCCGGTGCCGGCCGATCCCCCGCCGGAGGCATCAGGCTTTGACCGTGACTGTGCGGACGGTGCTCGGCTCATGGCCTTCGGCCCTGTCCACCTGTGGGCGGGCGTCGGCGCAGCCCGCGCGGAGCGGGCCGGAGGCAGGAGCGTCGCGCGGAGCGGAGCCGGGAGCCCGCCCGGCGGAGCGGAGCGCAGCCGGGGCTTGATGAGGTAGAGAAACCTGTAACAGGTCTCCGCTGCTCTTCGGCTACGCCGTGGTGAGTGCGTTGGCGATGGCGTGCATGTCGTCCGTGATGGCGTCGGCTTGCGCTTCCGCGAAGAGGTCGGCCTTGTGGGGCTTGTTGACGTAGCCGATGGCTGTCGTCCCGGTTGCGTGGGCAGCCTGGATGTCTGTGAGCGAGTCACCGATCAGGGTGCAGTTCGTGACGTCCATATGCATCTGCTCGGCCGCTGTGATGAGTGGGAACGGGTTGGGCTTCATCAGGTGGGGTTGCCCGGCCGGTCGGCCGACGATCCGCACGACGTACCCTTCCAGTCCGTGGGTTTTCAGGAAGCGCTGGACGCACTCGGCAGAGTTGTTGCTCACCACCGCCACTGCCCGGCCCGAGGATTTCACGGCTTGGAGGGCTTCCGCTGCTCCCGGCGTCGGCGGGCCAGCCACCGCGACGGCTTCCACCTCCGCCGCCGTCAAAGCCGCCTCCACTTCCTGGCCCAACTCTGCGTCGGCCTCGTGTGCGATGCGCAGAACCTCGATCGGGTCGTCGGTCTCGGCGGCCTTCGCGCCCGCGGCTGCGTCCTTGGTAGCCAAGAGCACGGTGAGCTGTTTGGCGACTTCGGAAGCGGGGAGCCCGGCGAACACGTCGCACACAGGCCCGTCGAAGTCGAAGAAGATCACGCCTGCGTTGGCGAGGACCTCCGGGAGTCGGTCATCGTGCGTCAAGGTCGAAGTCCCTTCCGATCGTCTCCCAGACGCTGTTGAACCACATGCCGGCCTGCTGGACCTGCTGGGCCCCGCTGGAGGACTCGCCATCGTTGATCGAGTGGTGGAAGAGCGTCGTGTCCTTGCCCACAAGGTCGTAGATTTCGATCGTCTCGCCTTGGGCGACGACCTTGTTGGGGCGGATCGGGTAGTACCCGAAAAACGCGTCTTCGCCGTTAATCACGTACAGCTTGAAGAACTGCGTGCCGCTGTGGACACGGACGTTGATCCGGGTCTCGGCAACCAACCCCAGGTGCTCCAGCTCGGTAATCGCGTCCCGAATGCTGCGGGTGTAGCCGACCATGATGTCGTGCATACGGTCTCGCAACCGCTTGTCGTCCGCTCCGTCCGCCATCCGTACCGGGGCGGCCTGCGGTACCGACATGTCCGGAACGAGTATCCGCATGGTGATGCTTGACGGGGTCAGCCTTCCGATGCGGATCTTGTCAAGTGGTTCTTGCAGTGCACCATGCAAGGTCTCGCTGGAGAACCCGGCGAAGTCGATGGTGACGTGGTCCTTCGCGAAAGCCTGCTCGACATAGGGCCGTAGCCCCGCCGGCCTTTCCGTCCGGTTGCGGACGTAGACCCCGCTGCCTTTGCGGGAGACCACAAGTCCCTCATCTTCGAGATCCCGCAACGCGCGCTGGATCGTCGCCCGTGCGAAGCCGTACAGCTCCGTCAGCTCCTTATGGGACGGGAGCTTTTCACCAGGGGCCAGTCGACGGGTCCGGATGGCGGCTCCAAGACTGCTGGCCACCTGCTCGTAGGGTGCTCGGTCGTCGTCTGGGTCGAGGGGCTCGGGGACAAAGGTCATGAGGTTGATGGTAGGCGAGTCGCCTCTAGCAAGACAGTCACGGCAGTCATGTTGTTGACATGGCTAGCCATGTCTTCTAACTTGGAGACATGACCAACGGGGATAGCCAAGTTGGTCGTCTAGACCCTTCCTGCCATCTCAAAGGAGAGATCATGCCGTCGTTCAAGGTGGACACGTCGACTGCCGTGGTGTTCGTGGCCACGGCTCCGGTGCCGAAGCTGGTGAACAAGCAGACCGGTGAGCGGGCGGTGGACCGGGAGACCGGTGCGGGTCTGTCCACGGTGGGCCTGCTGATCTCGGACGAGGGTGAGGGGAACCTGTACCAGGTGACCGTCCCGGAGACCGGTATCCCGGAGGGGCTGACGCCGGGGATGCCGGTGACGGTGATCGGGCTGAAGGCGCGGGACTGGGAGAACACGTTCAACGGGCAGACGCGGCACGGGATCTCGTTCCGCGCGGTCGCCATCACGCCGGTGGGTGCCTGATCGTGTCGGACCTGTCGACGTTATGGGAGGTCGGCCTTCCGCTGGCCGGTGCCGGTGGTGGTCTGGGCTACGCGAGGGTCCGGGCGCCGCGGGTGTTCTGGTCGCTGGTGGGTCTGCCGGTGGCGCGGGTGCGGTTCGCGGTGACGTACCGCTCGACGATGGACGTGTGCGGGTTGACGGTGCAGCCGTCGCGTCTGCGGGCGTTCATGGTCCGCACCGTCGCCCGCCGCGCGGACGTTCAGCCGGTGCCGCCGAAGATCCGGCGCGTGCGGGGCTCGGCGACCGGGATGCGGGTCACGCTGCGTCTTCCGGCCGGTCTTGAGCCTGCGGATGTGGTGGCGGCCTCTGAGCGGCTGCGGCATGCCTGGGGGTGCACTCGGTGAACGTGGTGGAGACCCGGCCGGGGTTCGTCGAGCTGCGGATGACGGGCTATGACGTGCTGCGGCGGGTGAAGATGCCGCGCCGTCTCCCCTCGGGGTCGATGAGGGTGCCGGTGGCGCTGCGGGAGGACGGTACGGCGTTCGTGCGGGACTACCTGAAGGTGCCGCACGCGCTGACGCTGGGGGCGAACCAGTCGGGCAAGTCGATGTATCAGCGCAACCTCGTCGCCGGGCTGGCCCGGTTGCCGGTGGCGCTGGTGGGGATCGACTGCAAGCGCGGGGTCGAGCAGCGCGGATACGCGCCCCGCCTGTCGGCCCTGGCCATTACCCCCGAGGAAGCGTCCGGGGTGCTGGATGCGCTGGTGGGCGAGATGGAAGCGCGTTTCGACCTGCTCAGCGAGCATGGCGCGGCCGATGTGTGGGCGCTGCCCGAGCGGGTGCGGCCGGTGCCGGTCGTGGTCCTGGTGGATGAGGTGGCGGAGCTGTTTCTCGTGGCGGGGAAGAAGGATGAGGAACGCCGGGACCGGATGGTCATGCAGATGATCCGCATGGGTCAGATGGCTCGTGCGGCCGGCATCTTCCTGGAGGTGTGCGGCCAGCGCTTCGGCTCGGACCTCGGCAAGGGCGCCACCACGCTGCGCGCCCAGCTCACCGGGCGGGTCGTGCACCGGGTCAACGACAAGCAGACCGCCGACATGGGCCTTGGCGATATCGCCCCTGATGCGGTCATGGCGGTGACCGCGATCCCGCCGGACCGGCCCGGTGTTGCGGTGGCCGGTGACTCCTCCGGCGGCTGGTCCCGCATCCGTACCCCCGAGCTGAGCGCGGCCAAGGTCGCCGCGATCTGCGCCCGGTACGCGGACCTGACCCCGCGCCTTGCGGCCCTGGTCCCCTACCGGCCGATCGTCTCCGCCGCGCCGGCGGCCGATGCCGTGCCGCTGGTCAAGCCGGTGCCCGTCACCGACTAACCCCCTTGTTCGACGGTCGGCGCGGCCGTATCTCGCGCCAGGTCCCTACCCCTGCCATGTCTGAAAGGAGGTGAATCGTGTTCCGTACCCTCCGCTTCGATGCCGTGCTGGTTCAGGCCGTCATCGCCGGTGCGTTGTCCTTCGCTCACCTGCACGATCTGGCTGAAGCCGCGGGTCAGGACGGGTGGAAGGCGTGGGCCTACCCGGTCAGTGTCGACTTGCTGTTGGTGGCGGCCTGGCGCCGGATGCGCGCTCACGCCGACAACCGTGCCGCCTGGGTGTGGTTCGTCATCGCCCTCGCCGCCTCGCTCGGTGCGAACGTCGCCACCGCCGGGCTGCTCGACCTCAACGACGTGCCGGCCTGGCTGCGCATCCTCGTCGCCGGATGGCCCGCGCTGGCCTTCCTCGGCGGCACCCTCCTGGTCCACGCTCCCACGCACACCGACGACCAGCCGACCACGCCGGCCCCGGCCGCCGAACCCGACCGGCCCACCCCGGACCCGGACCCGGACCCGGAGCCGATCACGGTCGAACGCGCCCTGGACCCCGTGCCGGAACTCCCCGCACCCGAACCCATGCCCGCTCCCGAGCCTGCTCCTGCTCCTGCTCCTGCTCCTGCGGCAGCGCCTCCCGTGCCGGTCCCGCCCGCGCTCCTCGACCACGCCCGCAAGGTCGCCGAAGCCCACCGTGCCCAGACCGGGGCCCCGATCGACCCCGCCACGCTGCGCGTCCGCCTCGGCGTCCCCGCACCGCTGGCCGACTCCATCACCGCCCAACTCACCTGAACAGGAGAACCGCACTATGCGTCCGTCCATCCGCTGCGCCCTGGAGCGCTCGGCCGAACTGACCCGCAACAACCAGCTCGTGGAAGCCGTCGCCATCGCGGAGGCAGCCATCAACCGGGCCACCGAGGATGAGCACCCCGAAATCAGGCAGTGGCTCACCGACCACGCCGACGACTTCGTCGGCAAGGTCTGACCGCCATGGCGCGTCCGAACCGCTTCTACGACGTGATCCGCATCGGCCCGGTCCGGGTCGGCAGTCACTACGACGGCCGCGGGCGGACCAAGCACACGGCCGTGTGCACCGCCCCCGGCTGCGACTTCTCCGCCGACTACCACAACCGGCCCGCCGCCGAACTCGCCGCCCGTACCCACCGCTGCAACGCCTGAAGGAGACAAGCCGTGTTCACCCCGAAGTACCCGCCGCCCGACACCGCCACCGCGCCCGTCCCGCTCCAGCCGACCGGCGCCACCGCGACTCCGTCGGCCGTTCCCGCCCCGGCCGCGGTGCCGCCTACCCCGGCCCTGCCGCCGTCGCGCGCCACGGTTCAGATCACGCCCGCCGCCGTCGCCACCGGCACCGCCGCCGTCCTCGTCGTCGGCACGGTCCTGGTCTCCACGCTCCTGGCGGTCGCCGTCACCGCGGCTTCGGTCGCCTTGGTCGCCGTCGTGCTGCGCCTGCTCCTGAAGGACAACAACCACCGCTGAAAGGAACCCGTCATGGGCCTGTTCAACCGCAAGAAGGACAGCGAGACCCCGGCGAACCCGGCCATGGCCGAGATGGGCCGTGAGTTCGCCATCGCCCGCCGCCACGGCGACCGCAAGACCATGCGCCGCATCGGCCGCGAGTACACCAACACCGCTCAGACCGATGCGGACGCCGCCTCGTTCCAGCACGGCCAGGAAGCGTACGACGCGCTCCCGCCCATCAACCCGCCGCGCCGCACTTGGCGCCGCCGTTGAGCGGCCCCCGGGGCGGCCTCGGTCGCCAAACTTCCGCCGCCCCGGGGCGCCTGGGCCACTTCCAGATCCACCGGACCCGAAAGGGAGACCCCATCATGCCTCAGCACACCCCGGCGTCGCGCGTGTGCCGCGACTGCGACGGCTTCGCCACCGCCACCATCACCACCGGCCTTCAGGCGGCCGACGGCTCCCGCGCCACCCTCCGCGTCGCCTGCCCCACCTGCCGGGGCACCGGCCGCACCACCCCCGCCGCCGTCCGCGTTCACGTCGGGAAGTGACCGCCATGGCCCTGTTGAACTGGCGCTCCGCCGACCACTACGACCACTCCGGCGACAAGCCCTGCGTGATCTGCACCCGGCCCACCCCCTTGCGCTCCGACCGCGGCAAGCCCGTCCACAAGGTCTGCGCCGAGCAGTGGAACGACACCCACCCCCGGAAGGAGGACAACGCGTGAGCAACCCCGCCACCGCGGCGGGCCTGGACCCGGCCACCCTCGCCGACGTGGTGAGGCTGGCCGGGTCCCCCGGCTTCGACCGCCTCCAAGACCAGATCCGCCGCACCGGTGGATGCGCCGCCCCCATCCACCTCCAGGGCCAGACCATTACCCGGGATGCCGCCACGGGTCAGGTTCTGCATCACTACTCCACCGACACCGAACCCGGCGGACGCCTCCGCGTGGCCTGCGGCAACCGCCGCGCCTCGCGCTGCCCGGCCTGCGCCTGGACCTACGCCGGCGACACCTACCACCTGATCCGCGCCGGACTCGTCGGCGACCCCGCCAAGGGCACCCCCGACACCGTGCGCGACCACCCGCGGGTCTTCGCCACCCTCACCGCCCCTTCCTTCGGCCCCGTCCACAACCGGCCCGGAAACCGCCCCTGCGCCTGCGGCACCCGCCACGCCGAAGACGCCCCCGAACTGGGCACCGCGCTCGACCCGGCGACGTACGACTACGCGGGCGCGGTGCTGTGGAACAACCACGCCTCCGAGCTGTGGCGCTACTTCACGATCTACCTCCGCCGCGAGATCGCCCGCCGCGCCGGCCTCACCCAAAAGGCCGCCCGTGAAGCCTCCCGGGTCTCCTTCGGCAAGGTCGCCGAGTACCAGAAACGTGGCGCCGTCCACTTCCACGCCGTGATCCGCTTCGACGGCCCCGACGGACCCGACACACCGCCGCCTGCCTGGGCGACGCTCAACCTGCTCACCGACGCCACCCGGGCCGCCGCCGCCCGCGTCCACGTCGACGTCCCCGACGCCGGGAACCAACCCGCCCGGACGCTGCGCTGGGGCACCCAGCTCGACATCCAGCCCATCGGCGCCTTCGGCGACGGCGAGGAGATCAACGAACAGGCCGTCGCCTCCTACGTCGCCAAGTACGCCACCAAAGCCGCGGAGACCACCGGCACCGTCGACCACCGCATCGGCAACAAGGAAGCCCTCGACCTGCTCGGTGTGCCGGAGCATCCCCGGCGCCTGATCGAAGCCTGCCTCGACCTCCACCCGCTGTACCCCGACCGCAAGCTACGCGACTGGGCCCACATGCTCGGCTTCCGCGGCCACTTCTCCACCAAGTCCCGCCGCTACTCCACCACCCTCACCGCCCTGCGCCAGACCCGCGCCGACTACCGCGCCGCCGAACAACGCGCCGCCCTCGGCCTGCCCGACCCCGACGACCACCCCGAAGCAACCACGCTCGTCGTCGCCCACTGGACCTACGCCGGCCACGGCCACACCCCCGGAGAGTCCTGGCTCGCCGCCACCATCCGCCGCGACCTCCAACACAACCGCGAAACCGCCCGCGAAATCCGCGCCGAACTCGACCTGGAAGGAGCCGCAGCATGAAGGACCGGCTGCTGAGCGTTGCCGAAGTCGCCGAGTACCTCGGGACGACGGAACGCTTCCCGCGACGCTTGATCGCCGAACGTCGCATCGTGTTCGTCAAGGTCGGCCGTCATGTGCGCATTCCGGAAAATGCCTTGGAGTCATTCGTCCTGGCGAACACCGTGTCACCGATTTCGTCGGGTCGTGAGACGGCGTACAGGGCGGTGGCCTGATGGCGAACGGCAAGGGCAGGAAACGGCGTTTCGGCTCGGTTCGCAAGCTGCCGTCCGGACGCTTTCAGGCGCGCTATCGAGACCCTGACGGGCTGCTCCGCGCGGCACCCCAGACCTTTGGGACGCAGACGGACGCTGACCGATGGCTGGTCCGCAAGGAAGCCGAGATCATCGAGGGCCGTTGGCAGAATCCGGACGACAAGGTCCCCTTCGGGGCGTACGCCGACGCCTGGTTCAAGGAGCGCGACTACGCAGCGACCACACGGGAGCGCAACGGCAGTGCACTGCGGCTGCACATCCTGCCGACGTTCCGCAACATCAACGTGGGCGACATCAGCACACCGCAGATCCGGCGTTGGCGTGCCGGCCTTCTCGACAGCGGTGTAGGGGAAGCGACCGCGGCGAAGGCGTACCAGATCCTTCGGGCGATCATGAACACGGCGGTTGACGACGGACTGATCCAACGCAATCCGTGCCGGATCAAGGGCGCCGGTGCCACGAAGACGGCTGAGCGTCCTTTCCTCACGGTCGCCGAGGTGTTCCGGCTCGCCGACGTCGTCCCCGAGCGCTACCGAGCGTTGATCCTGCTCGCCGCCTTCACGTCGCTGCGGTTCGGGGAGCTGGCCGCACTCCAGCGGCATGACGTCGACCTGGAACGCCGCGTCGTCTCCGTCCGCCGGGCTGCCGCCGAGACGCGCACGGACGGCCTGCTGATCAAGACGCCGAAAAGCGCGGCGGGCATCCGTACGGTCGTGTTCCCGGCCTCGCTGGTCGAGGAGCTGCAAGCCCACCTGTCCGAGTACTCGGAGGCCGGCCGCAACGGCCTGGTCTTCGTCGGTCCCCGCGGCGGCATGCTGCGCCGCAACAACTTCCGCCGCATCTGGCTGCGCGCTCTCGCCTCCGCCGGTCTGAGTGACGTGCACTTCCACGACCTGCGGCACACGGGCAACACCCTGGCGGCCACCGGTGGCGCGACCACGCGGGAGCTGATGCACCGGATGGGGCACTCGTCGGTGCGGGCCGCGCTGATCTATCAGCATCTGGTCAACGGTCGTGACCAGGAGATCGCCGACCACGTCGACCGTCAGATCAGGAGGACCCGCGATCAAGACGGGTGATGTGGACTCGTTGTGGACCCGATATGGCACGTGAGTGGCACGGCGCCTCCTCCGCCCCGTGACGGCGGGGAAACGAACAGGGCCCAGGACTCCGGAAAACTCCCGGATGACCTGGGCCTTCGGCGTACTGCCGATCAAGTGGGCGCGGACGGGTTCGAACCGCCGACATCTGCTTTGTAAGAGCAGCGCTCTACCCCTGAGCTACGCACCCTCGGAGCGGGGCAACAGCGTACATGGCCCACGGGTGGGGTCCGCAAACCACCGCCGCGGGGCCCTCCGTCCCCGGGCGGCGGGTGACCCGGCCGCGGGGCGGGGAGGCGTATGCGCGGTGTGAGTGCGCCGCAGCGGCTTCCGCCCCGGATGGTCGTCCGGGGCGTACGGCGTCCCGGCCGTCGCGCCGTCCGCTCCCCGGGCACGGCGGGTCCGGTGTCCGGGCCCACGGGGGTGCGGGGGTGCGGGGGGTGCGGGGGCGGTGAGGCGCTGTGAGGCGGGACGGCGGGCACACCGGGGTGCCGGGGGCGCCGGGCACACCGGGGGCGGCGGGGGCGGCGGGGCGGCCGGAGCGCCGGGGGGCCGTCGGACGGGAGCCGCTCCCGTCCGGTGGGAGCGGCGGGGCGGCGGTCCGTGCCGCGAACCGGGCCGCCCTCCCGTTCGTCGTACCGGTGGGAGAATGGACCGGGCCAACTCGGACACGCACGGCACGGGGAGCGGATGTGACGGGGACACGCGGCGCACGGCGGTACGCGGGGGACGCGCTCGCCCTGGCGCTGCTGCCCCCGGTGCTGCTGTCCCTGCCCCTGCTCGCCGCCGTCTCGGCCGGGGTGCTCGCCGCGGCGGGGACGTTCGCCGGAGGCGGGGCGCGGCGCTGGTTCGGCGGCGGACGCACCGAGGGCCAGCGGGCCGAGGCGCAGGCCGCGAAGGACGACGCGGCCGCCGCGTTCTACGAACTGGACACCGCACAGCGGGACCTGCGGATCTCCGTCGAGACGATCGCCGCGGTCGACGGGTCGCCCGCGGCGGGCCGGGCCGCCGCGGAGTTCGCGGCGCTGGGGCGGCGCATCGACGAGGCCAGCCGGTCGTACATCGAGGCCGTCGACGGCTACGACCTGGACCGGGCCGACCTCGACGCCGCCACGGCGGCCCGCGCCCGCGGGGACCTGGTCCGCGTCAGGGAGGAGCTGGTGCGGGCCCGGGACGAACTGGAGCGGTTCGAGGAACGGATCGCACCGCTCCTCGCCACGGCCGAGACGCAACTGGCGCGGCTCGCCCCGGCGGTCGAGCGGGCCCGCGCGGCGCTGCTCGCGGCGAGCGGCGCGCTGGACGCCGTACGCGGTTCGGGGCTGCGCGCCGACGACCAGGCCGCGCGGCTCGCCGCCCTCGCGCCCGAGCTGACCAGGCTCAACGAGGGTGCGGGGCGGCACGGTGTCGCACCGACCCTCCAGCGCGCCGACCGCGTGCTGCGCGAGGCCGAAGCCGTGCGGGCCGAGGCGGAGCGGCTGCCGGAGCGGGCCGCCGAGACGGACCGGCGGCTGGTGTCCCTCCGGACGCGCGCGCAGGCCCTCGCCCACCGGGCCGCCTCGGTGGAACCCGTGCTGAGCGAGCTGCGGCGCCGGTTCAGCGCCGCCTGCTGGCAGGACCTCCAGCCGGTGCCGGCACGGGCCGCGGAGAGCGTGCGGCGGGCGGAGGAGAGGCTCGCCGAGGCGGGGCGGGCCCGGGACGAGCAGCGGTGGGCGGACGCGACGGCGCTGCTGGGAACGGTGCGGGCGCTGCTGAACGCGGCGGACGAGGCCGTGTCGGCCGCCGGGGAGCGGCTCCGGCGGCTGGACGCCGTGTCCGAGGACCCGCGGCGGGAGATCGAGCGGACCCGCTTCGCCATCCGGGACGCCCAGCGGTTCGCCATGGAGGGCCGCCACACCCCGGACCCCCGACACGCCGGGCCCCTCGACGACGCGGTCGCCCGCCTCGACCGGGCGGCCGGCGACCTGGAGGGGCGGCATCCCGACTACTGGCACTTCCTGACCGAGACGGAGGCCGTGCGGGCGTCGGTCGCGCGGGTGGTGGAGCGGATCCGCGAGGAGCGCGGGGGCGGTCCGCCGGGGCGTGCCGGCTGAAACCGCCGGGCCCGCCGCTGCCCGGAGTCGTTAACCTGTGGGTATGCCTCGCTACGAGTACCGCTGCCGCACCTGCGGCGACACGTTCGAACTGAGCCGTCCCATGGCGGAGTCCTCCGCGCCCGCCGCCTGTCCCGCCGGACACGGGGACACCGTGAAGCTGCTGTCGACCGTCGCGGTCGGAGGTACCGCCCCCGCGGCCCCGGCCGGGGCCTCGGGCGGTGGCGGGGGCGGGGGCTGCTGCGGAGGCGGCTGCTGCGGCTGACGGCCACGCCCCGGAGGCGCCGGTCCCGGATCCGTCGGCGACGGGTCCGCCCGTGCGCCCCCGGGCCTGAGGTCCCGGGTCCGCCCGCGCGTTCCCGGGTCCGTCCGGGCCGGGGCGCCGTCCTCCGCCCGGCGGGCGCCCCCGCGCGGCGCCCCCGACGCCTCCCCGAAACCGACGACCCACCCGCCGCCGACGCCCCGCCCGAGGTCAAAGCCCCACCCGCCGCCGACGCCCCGCCCGAGGTCAAAGCCCCGCGCGGAGCCGACGCCCCACCCGGTGCCCGGAGCCGACGCCCCACCCGCACCCGACGCCCCACCCGGTGCCCGGGGCCGGCACCCCGCCCGGGACCGGGCCCCGCGCGAAGCCCCCCGTCAAGCCCCCGCCGCCCCCGTCGCCGTCCGGGCCGCCGCCAGGAACCGGCGCAGGATCTCCTCCCCCGCCGCGACGCCCCGGTCGGCGAGCACCTCCACGTTGCCGGCGTGCCAGCCCGTGTCGGCCAGTTCGCCGTGCCCGGGCCGCCACGCCCGGTCGGCGGCCAGCAGCAGGTCCGCGTCGAGCAGCGAGTCGCCGGCCGCGAGGACGGTGCGGGCGCCGGTGCGCCGCGCCACCTCCCGTACCGCCGCGCTCTTCGTCAGCGGCTTCGGCACCGCGTACACCTTGCGGCCCTGCAGGGAGACCGTCCAGCCCCGGGAGCCGGCCCAGTCGGACAGCTCCGCCAGCCAGCCGTCGGGCAGCAGGGACCGCTCCACGACGAGGTAGGCGAAGAGGTCCTCCGCGACCCGCTCCTTCAGCAGCCACGCCGGGTCCGCGGCGGCCAGCAGGTGCGCCCGCACCTCGTCGAGCGTGGCGCACTCGTCGGCGAGGCGCGCCGCGACGGCCGCCCGCCAGTCGCGGTCCGGCTCGCCGTCGACCAGCAGGTGGCCGCCATTGGCGCAGATCGCGTACCGGGGGGTGGGGCACGGCAGCCGGATGCGCCGGTACTGCTCCCGCGTCCGGGTGGTGACCGGTGTGAAGGCGGCCGTGCGGGCGAGCTCGCCGAGCAGTCCGGCGGCCGCCTCGGTGACGTACGACAGCGGCTTGCCCTGGTACACCTCCACGCAGAGCAGGCGCGGTGCCTCGGCGTCGGGGGCGGTCAGGGCGAGCGCGGCCGCGGAGTAGACGAGGGTGCGGTCGAGGTCGCTCGCGACCAGCGCGGTCGGGGCGGTCACGGCGCCGTCACCGCCCGCCCGTCGGCGCCGGTCGCGCCGCGCGTGTACCCGGGGTGGACGAGCCCCACGCAGGTGTACGGCAGGCCGTCGACCTCCTCGACCGGGACGCCGCGCTGCGCGGCCAGCAGCCGCACGTGGTCCAGGTCGGGGCCGGCGCCGCGCCGGGCGAGGACCCTCCACGGGACGCGGCGCAGCAGGACCCGGGTGGTCTCGCCGACGCCCGGCTTGACGAGGTTCACGTCGTGGATGCCGTACTCCTCGCTGATCCGCTCGACGGCCGCCCACCCCTCCCAGGTGGGGGTGCGGTCGGCGGCGAGGAGGCGGGCGGTGTCCTCGGCGACGGCGTCCGCGACCTCGCCGAAGCGGCCCGAGACCGCGTCGAGGAAGGCGGCGGACACGTCGGTGTCCGCGAGTTCCCGGTAGAACTTGGCGCCGTGGTAGTCGTCCGGGCCGATCAGGTCGGCGCGCAGGACCGTGCGCGAGACCAGGCCGGAGACGGTGGAGTTGAGGCACGCGGAGGGGATGAGGAAGTCCTCGCGGGTGCCGTGGGTGCGCACGCAGGAGCCGGGGTCGGCGAGTACGGCGATCTCCGGGTCGAAGTCCGGGAAGCCGGCGAGGGCGGCGGCCAGCTCGCGGGCGATGGCGCCCTTGCCGGTCCAGCCGTCGACGAACACGACGTGGGCCGGGTCGTGGTGGGCGCGCAGCCAGCGCAGCGCGTTGGCGTCGACGCCCCGGCCGCGCACGATGGACACGGCGTAGTGCGGCAGGTCCAGGCCGTGGCGGTACCGGGCCCAGCGGCGCATCAGTATACCGACGGGGGTGCCGGCGCGGGCGAGGGAGACCAGCACGGGGCGCGGCGACCGCTCGGCGAGCACCGTCTCGGTGACGGCGCCGACGGCGCGGGCGATCCGGGCGGCGGAACCGTCGAGAGCGGCGTGGAAGAGCCTGCGGTACTCGTCGCTCGGCTGGTACTCGACGGGGAGCGACTCGGCGTAGTGGGCGCCGCCGTTCTGGACGGCCTCCTCGCGCTCCTCCACGGGGGCCTCCAGCTCGGCGGAGGAGAGGTCCTTCAGGAGCCAGCCGACCTCGTCGGGGGCGTAGGAGGAGAACGCGGGTCCGCGCAGCGGCTGGGGCAGCATGCCGGCTCTTTCCGGTACGTACGAGGGGACGGTCGCCAGCACGACGCGCGGGACGTGCGCGGTGAGCCGGGCGAGGAGGCCGTCCGGGGCGTGGAGGGCGGGGGTGTCGGCGGCCGAGTCGACGACGACGGCGACCGCGTCGAAGCCGGCTCCGGCGACGTTGTAGGCGTACCGGTCGCCGGGGCCGTCCGCGGGGTCGTCGTGGGCGGGGAAGACGAGGCGGGTGCGGATGGCGTAGCCGGGGTCGTCGACGGCGAGGACGGGCGAGCGGGTGGTGGTGGAGAACCGCACGTCGGCGTGGGGGGCGCGTTCCTCCAGCGCGGCGGCCAGGGCGAGGGGCGCGTACATCAGCTCCTCGCAGCCGAGGACCAGGACGCGGGGGGCGCCGCCGCCGGCGGGGGCCGGCGCGGGCGGGCCGGCCGGGAGGAGGGCCTCCGCCAGGCGGGCCGCCATCGACGGCAGGGCCGCCTCCAGGCGTGCCCGGTGCTCCGGGGTGAAGCCGTGGCGGCCGCCGTCCGGCAGTCCGGCCGGCCAGCCGAGGTCCACGCGGCGTACGGCGGCCGCGTCGCCGGAGGCGGCCGGCGCCGGCGTCTCGTGGGCGGCCACCAGGGCGCGGCCCGCCTCCAGGACGCCGTCGGGCAGGTGCACCGTGCCCGCCGCGAGGGCCACCAGGTCCACCCGCGCGCCGATCTCGGCGGCGAACTTCGCGAGCCGCCCCCGGTCCTCCTCCGACCTCATGTCGACGAGCGCCACGATCACGTACCGCTCGCGCGGGTAGCGCCCGTGCAGCGCCCGCACGGTGTTCAGGACGGTGTTGCCGGTCGAGAACTCGTCGTCGACCAGCACCAGCGGGCCCGGCCCGGCCAGCAGCGCGGGGTCCTCGGGGAGCAGGAGGTGCGAGGTGTGGTGGGAGTGCGGCTCCTCGAACCCGGCCGCCCGGGGCACCCCGGGCACGGGGCGGCGCGTGGAGTGCAGGTACGGGGCGTGGGCCAGGCCGTCGGCGACGCAGTGGCCCAGGCCGGTCGCCGTCTCCGCGTACCCGACGACGACCGCGCGCCGCGCCTCCGCCTCGCCCAGCAGCGCCCGCACGCGGCGCCCCAGCTCGTGGCCGCAGCCGCGCACCACGGCGGGGCTCTGCGGCACGTGCTTGCCCAGGACGCGGGAGACCAGCAGGTGCGCCCGCCGCCTGTTGTTCCGCAGGGCCAGCCCCAACAGGTCGCGCAGCTCCCCGTCGTCGCCGCACCGCCCGGAGAGCTCGACGCCGAGCCGCTCGGCGACCCATGTTCCCGTCCACACCGCGCTGTGAATGACGTGCCTCTTCTCTCCGGGGTACGGGTGTCCTGCCGAACGCGGGGTGCCGCTCACGGTACCGTCAGGCCCGCCGCGAGCAGTTCGACGAACCCCACGCCCGCCTTGGCGACGCCGAACACCTCGGCCCGCCGGAGCGTGCGCTCCGCCCAGGCCCGGTGCGGCTTCACCTCGTTCATCTTGTTCGTGTAGGTGGAGCGCAGGACGCCGCCGCCGTCCCGCTCCGGGCGCAGGATGTCCCGGGCGTCGCTGTACTCCTCGTGGCTCACCACGGACAGGGCGTGCACGGGCTGAACGTGGGAGGGGTGGATGCAGGTCTTGCCGAGCAGGCCGTTGGCCCGGTCCAGCTCGATCTCGCGGAGCAGTCCGTCCAGGTCGTGCTCGATCAGCTCGGCGCGCAGGGCGTCGGCGTGGCCCTCCGTGAAGGGGCTGCGGCGCAGCATCGGCTTGAACATCCGCTCCTGGAGGCGGAAGTACTCCCACACCGGCCCGGTGATCGTGAAGCCGCTGCCGTCGGCGCGGCCCAGGACGTTGACGACGTCCGCGATGATGTGGGCGACGATCTGCACGTCGTACGCGGTCATGTCGGGCGGGCGGCGCAGCCCGTACGCGGAGCAGAAGTCGGTGACGCCGAGCCGCAGGGCCAGGATCCGGTCCCGGTACGCGTCGACGGAGCGGGCGATCCCGGCGAGGGTGTCGACGCGGGTCTCCAGGTGGAGCAGCTCGGGCGACTCCAGGACGGGCATCGCGTACAGGGGGCGGCCGGCGAGGGCGTCCGCCGTGGCGGGCTCCGCCTCCGCGGCGACGAGGGCCTCCAGGAAGGGCGCGCCGTGCTTCTCGGTGAACTTCGGCAGGACGAACCCGGACAGCAGCCGCACGGCGGGACCGAGGCGGCGGGCCAGGTCGGGTATCTGCTCGGGCTCGCGGACGCGGATGAACAGCAGCGGTGGCTCACCGCCCCGTCCGGCCAGGTCCGCGAAGTGGCGCACCAGGTTCTCCTCGCCGGCCTCGACGTCCCCGTCGCCGATGGAGTCCTCCAGGCAGAGCACCATGGACACGACTCCGCGTCCGACCTGCTTCATCACGTCGTCGGCGAGCCTGGGGCGGGTGGCGGGGCTGTAGAGGGTGGCGCCGAGCGCGGCCGAGAGGAGGCGGGCCGGCGAGCAGCCGTCGAACACGCACGGCTCCCGGTGGAACAGCCCGGCCCGGGCGGCGGGCGGGACGTGCCCGAAATGACGCATGCGGATTCCCCGAACTGCCGTGGCGTGCCGCCTACGGCCTGATGACGTGTGGCCGGTAATAGTACGTAGGGACAGGTGTCACCGGTTCCCCGCCCGTACGAACGGTGGATGATGCAGAGGTGGCCTCCGGGGGGCCGCCCGAGCGGTCGGAGCATCCGGTACCGGCCCCCGCGTTGTCCCGCGGGCGGGCGGGCGGGCAGGATGACGGGCATGACGCACGAGATGCTGAAGGGCTCGAACGTCCCGCTCGACGTCGCGGCCGTGCGGGCCGTGGTGTGCTGGACCCCTGGCCCGGGGGTCCCCGACGTGGACGCCTCGGCCCTGCTGCTCGGTCCGGACGGGCGGGTGCGTTCCGACGAGGACTTCGTCTTCTACAACCAGCCCCGGCATCCCTCCGGCACGGTGCGGCGGCTGCCCAAGAAGCGCGTGGCGGAGGGGCTCACCGACACGGTCGCGGTGGACCTGGCGGGCCTGGAGCCGTCCGTGGACCAGGTGGTGATCGCGGCGTCCTCCGACGGCGACACCTTCACCCGCGTGCCGGACCTGCGGATCGTGCTGTACGACGCCGCCGGGGGCGAGGGCGCCGAGGGCCTGGCGTCGTTCCACGTGCGTCCGGAGACGGGCGAGGAGACCGCCATGATCTGCGGTGAGCTGTACCGCAGGGGCGAGGGGTGGAAGTTCCGCGCGGTGGCGCAGGGCTATCCGACCGGGCTGATCGGGCTGGCCACGGCGTTCGGCATCTCGGTGGAGGAGGATCCGGCGGAGACCGGGGAGGGGACCCGGGAGGCCGGACCGGCCGCCGGCCCCACGGAGCCGGTGCCCGGCGCGGGTCCCCAGGACGCCACCCGGGCGATACCCGCCCCCGCCGGCGCCGCGGCGGCCCCCGCCGCTCCCCCGCTGCCGCCCCCGCCCGCCGTACCGCCCTCGTACGGCTATCCGCACGCCGGGACGCCGCAGCCCGCCTACGGCTACCCGCAGCCCGCGCCGGTGCCCCCGTACGGCCCGTTCGCCTCGCAGCCCGCCTACGGCTACCCGCACCCGGCGGCCGCCGGGGCGCCCGTGCCGGATCCGGACTTCCGGCTCCCGCCGATGGGCCCGCAGTTCCAGCGCTGAGCCCCGTACGGGGAGGTGGCGCGGGGCCCGGGGCGTGGCGGCGCGGCCGTCAGGGCGCCCCGGCCTTGAACCCGCGCCCCCACTGCATGCCCCAGCCGTACATCCGGTCCAGCTCGCCCTGGAAGCCGTAGACGAACTTCGCCTCGCGCCGCACCAGCAGTTCGCCCTTGACGTTCTCCAGCAGGAAGACCGCGCAGGAGCGGGCTTCGGGGGCGCGCTCGTCGAGTTCGATCTCGATGCGCGGGCCGTTGCTCGGATAGAGCGTCATCATGGCGTGGGTGCGGTCGAAGGCGGGTGTCTGGTCGTAGATGTAGACGAAGAACAGCAGGCGCCTGATGTCGTCGCGGTGGTCGAGGTTGACGAAGATCGTCTCGCCGGACGGCGAACCGAACCGGTCGTCGCCGCTGAGCTTCACGTACGGCGGGTCGTTGAGGTCGCCGAAGTAGCCGCCGAGGGGCTGGACGACGCCCTTGGTGCCGTCGGCCAGCTCGTACAGGCACCCGATGTCCAGGTCGACGTTGGTCACGGCGCGGGTGTGTGCCTGGACCGGTTCGGGCTGGAAGAACTTCAGCGGGTCCCGCAGCAGCCGCCCGCTCCGCCGGGGCCTGCTGTCGAAGTCGGACGTGCGCATCTTCCACGAGAGGTTGACGCGCAGGTTGCCGGTCGCCGCGCCCTGCTTGGTCAGTGAGACCGTCGGGCGCCGCCGTGTCAGACCGATCACGTGGGCCGCGACGCCGCCCGAGTCGAACTGCGCCGCCCTGTCCTGCCGCAGGATGTTCCAGAAGGCCATGCCACCCCCAAGGTGTCCGGATGCGCGGCGGGGCGGTCGGGAGCACCCGGCCGCCCCGCTCAGAAGCGTTCCGCATCACCGGAGTGGTCACACCCCGGTCTCATGCAGTGGTCGTCACACTCCGGACGAGACCCCGGCCCTCTCCCCGGGGCCCCCGGCCGCTCCGGCGCGCTTGTTGCGGCGGACCGAGGAGAGGAAGGAGGCGGCGATGAGGAGGACGCCGATGGAGCCGGTGACGACCTCGCTGATCTCGTGCTCGATAGTGACCAGGAGGATCGCGGCGAGGGCGCCGATGGCGTAGTGGGCGCCGTGCTCCAGGTAGACGTAGTCGTCGAGCGTGCCCTCGCGGACCAGGTAGACGGTGAGCGACCGGACGTACATGGCGCCGATGCCGAGGCCGAGCGCCATCCAGAAGATGTGGTTGGTGATGGCGAAGGCACCGATGACGCCGTCGAAGGAGAACGAGGCGTCGAGGACTTCCAGGTACAGGAAGAGGAAGAACGCGGCCTTGCCGGCGAGGCCGACCGCGGAGACCTGCCTGCCCTGCTGCTTGGCCTTCTCCTCCTCCTCGTGCTCCTTCTCCTCCTCTTCCTCGAGCTTGTTCTCGAAGTAGCCGGACAGGCCGCCGACGACCAGGTAGGTGATCAGGCCGGCGATGCCGGAGAGCAGCACCGTGGCGGACTTGTCGGCGTGGCCGGTGCTGGTGTGCGCCTCGGTGGCGAAGGTGACCGCGGTGACGAGGAGGATGATGAGCGCGATGCAGACCGACAGCATGTCGATCTTGCCCAGCTTGGCGAGCGGCCGCTCCAGCCAGGCCAGCCACTTGTGCTCGCGCTCCTCGAAGACGAAGTCGAGGAAGATCATCAGCAGGAACATGCCGCCGAAGGCGGCGATGGCCGCGTGCGCGTCGGTGACCAGGTTCTCGTACTGCTCCGGCTTGTCGAGCGCCAGCTGCACGGCCTCGATCGGACCGACCTTGGCACTGATCGCGACGATGACGACCGGGAAGACCAGCCGCATGCCGAACACCGCGATCAGGATGCCGATCGTCAGGAAGATCTTCTGCCAGAAGGCGTTCATCTTCTTGAGGATTCCGGCGTTGACGACCGCGTTGTCGAAGGAGAGGGAGATCTCGAGGATCGACAGGATCAGTACGATCCCGAACGCCTCCCACCCCCACTGCCAGGCGGCGAAAGCGAGGCCGAGCGCCGTGACGGCGAACGACCAGCCGAAGGTTTTCAGAACCACTGACTACCCAATCGTGTTGGGGGTCCCCCCGGACGAGGCCTGCGGGAGGGTCTCCTCCGCGCCGAGTGCGCCGGGACTTGAAAGAACCCTGGGACGAGCTTTAGGAAACATTGACCCCGAAGTCTAGAGCGATGCCCCGGAGACCGGACGCGTACCCCTGGCCCACGGCCCGGAACTTCCATTCGCCGCCGTAGCGGTACAGCTCGCCGAAGATCATCGCCGTCTCCGTCGAGGCGTCCTCGCTCAGGTCGTAGCGGGCCAGCTCCTGGCCGTCGGCCTGGTTCACGACACGGATGAACGCGTTGCTGACCTGGCCGAACGTCTGGCCGCGGTTGTCGGCCTCGTGGATCGAGACCGGGAAGACGATCTTGTCGCAGTGGGCGGGGACCTTGCCCAGGTCGACGACGAGGGACTCGTCGTCGCCGTCGCCCTCGCCGGTGAGGTTGTCACCGGTGTGCTGGACGGAGCCGTCGGGGCTGGTGAGGTTGTTGTAGAAGACGAACCACTCGTCGCCGAGGACCCTGCCCGACCGGCAGAGCAGCGCACTGGCGTCGAGGTCGAAGGGCGCTCCGGTGGTGGAGCGCGCGTCCCAGCCGAGTCCGACCAGCACCTGGGTCAGGTCGGGTGCGGCCTTGGAGAGGGAGACGTTGCCTCCCTTGGCGAGCGTGACGCCCATGACGATGATCCTCCCCGGTGACGTGCTGCGTGACGTGCGTCCGTGTGCCGCGCGGTGGCCCGTGCGCCGCGCGGTGTGAGAGTGCGCGTCCGGCGCCGCACCGGACGGGTGCGGCGCCGGACGGAGCTGCGGTACGACTCAGACGTTCACGCCGAAGTCCTGCGCGATGCCGCGCAGGCCGGAGGCGTAGCCCTGACCGATGGCGCGGAACTTCCACTCCGCGCCGTGGCGGTACAGCTCGCCGAAGACCATCGCCGTCTCCGTCGAGGCGTCCTCGCTCAGGTCGTAGCGGGCCAGCTCCTGGCCGTCGGCCTGGTTCACGACGCGGATGAACGCGTTGCGCACCTGGCCGAAGGACTGCTGGCGGGTCTCGGCGTCGTAGATCGAGACCGGGAAGACGATCTTGTCGACGTCGGCCGGGACGGTCGCGAGGTTGACCTTGATCTGCTCGTCGTCGCCCTCGCCCTCACCGGTGAGGTTGTCGCCGGTGTGCTCGACGGAGCCGTCCGGGCTCTTCAGGTTGTTGAAGAAGACGAAGTTGCCGTCGGTGGCGACCTTGCCCTGGGCGTTCAGCAGCAGAGCGCTCGCGTCCAGGTCGAAGTCCGTACCGGTGGTGGTGCGGACGTCCCAGCCGAGACCGACCGTGACCGCGGTCAGGTTGGGCGCGGCCTTGGTCAGCGAGACGTTGCCGCCCTTGCTGAGGCTGACTCCCACGAGTCCCTCCATTGGTTTCCAGGGGCAGCGCCCCCGTCGTGCGTTGGCATCGGATCAACGACTGGATCCTAGTGAGGGGTTCCCACCCCGGGCACGCTCTTGCACCGATGAATCAGGTGTTTCGGACGGCGTACGCGCGGGCGCGGGGCCCGGCCGCCGCAGGGGCCGCTCCGTGCCCCGGCGGCATCAGAGGGCGTCGAGGGCCCTGACGTAGTCGTTGAGGTCGCGGGCGTCGGGGAGGCCGTTGACGACCGTCCAGCGCACGACGCCCTCCTTGTCGATGATGAAGGTGCCGCGGACCGCGCAGCCCTTCTCCTCGTCGAAGACGCCGTAGGCGCGGGAGACCTCGCCGTGCGGCCAGAAGTCCGACAGGAGCGGGTACTCCAGGCCCTCCTGCTCGGCGAAGACGCGCAGGGTGTGGATGGAGTCGTTGGAGACGGCCAGCAGCTGGGTGTCCTCGTTGACGAAGCGCGGCAGCTGGTCCCGCAGGGCGCACAGCTCGCCGGTGCAGACACCGGTGAACGCGAACGGGTAGAAGAGCAGCACGACGTTCTTCTCGCCGCGGAAGTCGCCGAGCCGCACGGTGCGTCCGTGGTTGTCCTTCACTTCGAAGTCCGGGGCCTTGGTGCCGACCTCGATCGCCATGGCAGAAGCATCCCTTCGGTGGGCGGATCGCTGGGGCCCCAGCCTACGCAACGGGCCCCCGCCGATGTACTCGGCGGGGGCCCCGGCCGTGGGAGCCGGCGGTCAGCGCTTGGGCTTGCCCGCCTTGGGGCTGACCAGGCGGCTGCCGACCCAGTCCTTGCCCGCGTTGATGCTCCGGGTCTGGGAGAGGCCGGCGGTCTGGGCGGCCTCGTTGATGTCGCTGGGCTCGACGTAGCCGTCACGCCCGGTCTTGGGCGTCATCAGCCAGATCTGGCCGCCTTCCTCAATCAGGCCGATGGCGTCCACCAGCGCGTCCGTGAGGTCGCCGTCCTCGTCGCGGAACCACAGCAGTACGACGTCGGCGACGTCGTCGTAGTCCTCGTCGACGAGCTCCTGGCCGATGACAGCCTCGATGTCCTCACGGAGTTCCTGCTCGACGTCGTCGTCGTAGCCGATCTCCTGGACCACCTGTCCGGGCTCGAACCCCAGCCTTGCGGCCGGGTTGGTCCGCTCCTCCGCGTGGTCCGCGGTCGCGCTCACGGCTTGCCTCCTGATCATGAATGGGAAAGTGCTCGGGCCGCGCGCGTACGCGTGGCATTGGGCGTAGTCCACACGTGCTGGACGGATCGCGCAAGTACCCGGCGACCCAGACCGCCGAAACGGTGACTTTTGGGGCCGTCCTGCCGCAACTCCGGGTACCCGCCTTCCCGCGGCCATGACACCCGCCACCCCTCTTGACCCACTTTAGGGGGTTGCGCGCACCGCGCTCCGCCGGGGCGCGCCCCGGGGCTCCGGCCGGCGGCGGCCGGTTACCTCTCGGTAAAGATGACGTGGGCGCCCACGGGGTAGACGATGGTGGCTACGCGACCGCAAAGCCGACACCCCACCCCGCACGTCATCACCCGTAGACACTTCGAACAGCGAAGGAACAGCGTGGCTTCCGGATCCGATCGCAACCCGATCATCATTGGCGGCCTTCCCAGTCAGGTCCCGGACTTCGATCCGGAGGAGACCCGGGAATGGCTCGACTCCCTCGACGCCGCCGTCGACGAGCGGGGGCGGGAGCGGGCTCGTTACCTGATGCTCCGCCTGATCGAGCGCGCCCGCGAGAAGCGGGTGGCCGTACCCGAGATGCGCAGCACGGACTACGTCAACACCATCGCCACCAAGGACGAGCCCTTCTTCCCCGGCAACGAGGAGATCGAGCGCAGGATCCTCAACGCGACGCGCTGGAACGCGGCCGTCATGGTCTCGCGCGCGCAGCGGCCGGGGGTCGGCGTCGGCGGGCACATCGCCACCTTCGCCTCCTCCGCCTCCCTGTACGACGTGGGCTTCAACCACTTCTTCCGCGGCAAGGACGAGGGGGACGGCGGCGACCAGATCTTCTTCCAGGGCCACGCCTCCCCGGCATCTACGCCCGCGCCTTCCTCCTGGACCGGTTGAGCGAGGCGCAGCTGGACGGCTTCCGCCAGGAGAGGTCGAAGTACCCCGACGGCCTGTCGTCGTATCCGCACCCCCGGCTGATGCCGGACTTCTGGGAGTTCCCGACGGTCTCCATGGGCCTGGGTCCGCTGAGTGCGATCTACCAGGCTCGGATGAACCGGTACATGCAGGCCCGCGGCATCGCGGACACGTCCCGGTCGCACGTGTGGGCGTTCCTGGGCGACGGCGAGATGGACGAGCCCGAGTCGCTGGGCCAGCTCACCCTGGCTGCGCGCGAGGGCCTCGACAACCTGACGTTCGTCGTCAACTGCAACCTCCAGCGCCTCGACGGTCCGGTCCGGGGCAACGGGAAGATCATCCAGGAGCTGGAGTCGGTCTTCCGGGGTGCCGGCTGGAACGTGATCAAGTTGATCTGGGACCGCTCCTGGGACCCGCTCCTCGCCCAGGACCGCGACGGCATCCTGGTCAACAGGATGAACACCACGCCGGACGGGCAGTTCCAGACGTACGCGACGGAGTCCGGCGCGTACATCAGGGAGCACTTCTTCGGCGACGACCACCGGCTGCGCGCGATGGTCGAGGGCATGACCGACCGGCAGCTGCTCCACCTGGGCCGCGGCGGCCACGACCACCGGAAGATCTACGCGGCGTACGCGGCGGCCAAGGCGCACAAGGGCCAGCCGACGGTGATCCTGGCCCAGACGGTCAAGGGCTGGACGCTCGGCCCGAACTTCGAGGGCCGCAACGCCACGCACCAGATGAAGAAGCTGACGGTCGACGACCTGAAGCGCTTCCGTGACCGCCTGCACCTGCCGATCCCCGACAGCGAGCTGGAGTCCGGCCTGCCGCCGTACTACCACCCCGGCCGGGAGTCGGAGGAGATCCAGTACATGCACGACAGGCGCAAGGCGCTGGGCGGGTACGTCCCGACGCGGGTCGTGCGGTCGAAGCCGCTGGTGCTGCCCGACGACAGGGCGTACGCGGCGGTGAAGAAGGGGTCGGGGCAGCAGTCGATCGCGACGACGATGGCGTTCGTGCGGCTGCTGAAGGACCTGATGCGGGACAAGGAGATCGGCAAGCGGTTCGTGCTGATCGCGCCCGACGAGTACCGGACCTTCGGTATGGACTCGTTCTTCCCGAGCGCCAAGATCTACAACCCGCTGGGCCAGCAGTACGAGTCGGTGGACCGGGAGCTGCTGCTCGCGTACAAGGAGTCGCCGACCGGGCAGATGCTGCACGACGGCATCTCGGAGGCGGGCTGCACGGCGTCGCTGATCGCGGCCGGGTCGGCGTACGCCACGCACGGCGAACCGCTCATCCCCGTGTACGTCTTCTACTCGATGTTCGGTTTCCAGCGGACCGGTGACCAGTTCTGGCAGATGGCCGACCAGCTGGCGCGCGGCTTCGTGCTGGGTGCGACCGCCGGCCGGACGACGCTCACCGGTGAGGGCCTGCAGCACGCGGACGGCCACTCCCATCTGCTGGCCTCCACCAACCCGGCGTGCGTCGCCTACGACCCGGCCTTCGGGTACGAGATCGCGCACATCGTCAAGGACGGGCTGCGGCGGATGTACGGCTCGTCGCAGGAGCACCCTCACGGAGAGGACGTCTTCTACTACCTGACGGTCTACAACGAGCCGATCCAGCACCCGGCGGAGCCGGCGGACGTCGATGTGGACGGCATCGTCAGGGGCGTCCACCTGTTCCGCACCGGCGGGGCCGGCTCGGTGCCGGCGCAGATCATGGCGTCCGGCGTGGCCGTCCCCTGGGCCGTGGAGGCGCAGCGGATCCTGGCCGAGGAGTGGGACGTCCGCGCGGACGTGTGGTCGGTGACGTCCTGGAACGAGCTGCGCCGCGACGCGGTGGAGGCCGAGGAGTACAACCTGCTGCATCCCGACGAGGAGGCCCGCGTTCCGTACGTGACGCGGAAGCTGTCGGCTGCCGAGGGCCCCTTCCTGGCCGTCTCCGACTGGATGCGGTCGGTCCCGGACCAGATCTCGCGCTGGGTGCCTGGTCCGTACAACTCGCTCGGTGCGGACGGCTTCGGCTTCGCGGACACGCGCGGCGCTGCCCGTCGGCACTTCCACATCGACGCGCAGTCGATCGTGCTGGGCGTGCTGACGGAGCTGGCGCGACTGGGGAAGGTGGACCGTTCCGCGCCGAAGCAGGCGGTGGACCGCTACCGGCTGCTGGATGTGTCGGCGGCCGATCCGGGTCCGGCGGGCGGCGACGCCTAAGGTACGCCACCGGGGGACGGGGCGTTCCGGCGCCCCGTCCCCCGGCCCTCCCCCAGGGTGCGGCGCACGGGGCGGCCGGCGGTGCGGGCCCGGCATCAGTTCTCCCAGATCTTGAAGGCCCTCACCTGGTAGGGCGAGCGTGGCACCCATGTGCCGCTGCCCGGGTACGTCTCGAACTCCCCGGTCTCCCCGCAGGTGGCGGACTGGTAGGTGGTGACGGGGCGCCCCGTGCGGTTGGCGAGCGCCGCCGCCGCGGTGCCGGCGGGGAGCGCGACGCAGCTGTCGACGTCCGTGGTCGCCAGCTCGTGTGTCCGCCGCTCGCCCTTGAACCCCTCCCGCCCCCACAGGCAGAGCTGTCCGCTGTCGCACGGACCGAGGGCGGGAGGCGCGGCGTCGGCGGGCGGGGCGCAGGTGGACAGGGCGGCGACGGTGATCGCGGCCATCCCGAGCGCGGCGGTGGAGAAGGGCCTTGAGAACGTGCGCATGTGGATCAACCCCCGATTCGTGACACTCCGTATCGATGTCTGCCCCAAGCCTGACGTTGTGTGACCGCAGGAGGGAAGAGGTCCCGGCTCGATCCACTCGGACGGGTGAGGGAAGAGGCTTCGGGTGGACATGCCGCGGGCCCCGGCACCAGGAAGGCGCCGGGGCCCGCGGCCCCGGGTTCCGGCCGTGCCGCCGGTCGGATGTGGTCGCCGCCCCCGCCGGCCCCGGCCGTCGGCACTGCGCTTGGTCAAGGTCGCGACCAGGGCCGCGGCGAGCGCCACGACACCGGCGGCGGTGAGGCCGAGCTCCCATGCCGGACGTGAACGTGTCGTGGACGACCCCGGTGATCGCGTCCAGGGCGCCCGGCGTCATCCCCGGGCCCTCGGCGGGTCCCCGGAGAACGGTGCCGAACTCCGCCGCCTGCTCCGGTCCGGGCGCGGGCGGCACCGGGAGGCCCCCGTCCTTCCGGTCGCCCGGGAAGTCGGAGCCGACCTCGGCGGACATCGCGGCGCCGGGCACCGCCGTACCCAGGCCGCCGACCTGCATGACGGTCCGCTGCGGACCGCCGGCCACACCCGGCAACTCCGTCGGGGCGTTGCAGAACGTCACGGAGAACAGGCCTCCCGTAGTGGAGGGCGGGGCCTGACCGCCGCCCCCGTCGCCCGCGATGGACGGTCCCGACCTGCGGGGGCATCCCCTCCTTCCTCGTTGCGCACCACAAACCATGATCTGCGTCACACCTGGCGTGGGGGCCGCGCGGTCTCTCCTAAGGTGTCTCGTAGTGACTCCCACCATCGCCTCCCCCTCGTTCACCGTCTGGCGGGCCCTGTCGGCCCTCGCGGTGGTCCTCGTCCTCCTCGCGACGACGGGCTGGACCGGCCCGCACCGCGTACGCGTCGCACCACCGGACTCGTGGAGCGCGGCAGCGGAGTCGTGGCGCGCCGACCGGATCGGCGGCCGCACGCTTCCCGACCCCGCGTCACCGTCGGCGGCCGTGACCGCTTTCTTCGCCTCCCTCACACCGGCGCAGCGCGTGCGGCTCGCCCGGAGGCACCCGCTCGTCGTCGGCAACCTCGCCGGGGCACCGGTGATCCTGCGGTACCTCGCCAACCGGCAGGCGCTCCGCCGCGCCCTCGCCGCCGACCGCGCCCGCGCCGCCGACCGCCGGCTCTCCGCCGACGGTCGTCAGGAGGCCGCGCGCCGGGCGCACAGGTTCTCCTCGCTCCTGTCCGGCGGGCGCCGGATCCTCGCGTTCGACCCCTCGGGGCAGGGCCGGGTGGCGGAGGTGTTCGGCGACCTCGAGCGCGCCGAGCGGGTCTCGGTGGTCGTGCCGGGCGTCGACACGCACCTACTCACCTTCGAGAAGACCGCCCGCCGGTACACGGCCCCGTACGGAATGGCGAAATCCCTGTACGCCGCGGAGCGCGAGGCGGCGCCCGGCGTGCGGACCGCGGTCATCGCCTGGGCCGACTACACCGCGCCGAGCGGCGTCGGGATGGACGCGGCGACCGGGCGGCTCGCCGTCGAGGGGGCCGCGCGACTGGTCTCCCTGGTCCGCGTGCTGCCCGCCGGATCGCGCGTCTCCCTCTTCTGCCACAGCTACGGCTCCGTGGTGTGCGGGCTCGCCGCGCGCCGGCTGCCCGGGCGGGTCACCGACATCGCCGTGGCCGGCAGTCCCGGCATGCGGGCCGAGAGCGCGGCGGCACTCGGTACGCGGGCGCGGGTGTGGGCCATGCGGGGTGCCGAGGACTGGATAGCCGACGTGCCGTACCTGGACGTCGGAGGGTTGGGGCACGGCGCCGACCCGGTGGCCCCCGGGTTCGGGGCGCGGCTGCTGTCGGCGGACGGTGCGTCGGGGCACGGCGGGTACTTCGTGCCGGACACGGACAGCCTGCGGAACTTCGCGAAGATAGGGGTCGGGGCCTACGGCAGGGTGCGCTGCGCCGAGGGGGCGAGCGCCTGCCGCAGCGAAATCCACGGTGCCACGTCGGCCTGACCCGCGTAGAAGTCGGACGGCTCAGTCCATTTCCGCTCGTCTTCCGGGGGCGACGCGCGGGCGCACGCCGCATACGATGAGGCGCATGGGTGATGTGCTGGCCGGAATTCATGCCACCTGGAAGTTCGAAACCGACGCCGTGCTCATCCGCTTCGAACGGGGGATCCGCGCGCCGAGGCTGTTCCAGACGCTACGCGAAAGACGTGTTCCGCACGAAGCGCTGGGGGCGGTGACGCTCTCCCCGGGCAAGCGGGGCACGGTGGTGCTGCACGCCGTTCCGCGTGCGGGCGCCGACCCCCTGATGGCAGCGGCGGACGGCCAGTTGAAGGAGGGCTGCGACCCCTACCGGCTGGTACTGCCCGCCGAGCGGGAGAAGCTCGCCGAGTACTACGCGGACGAGCTTCGGGCGTGCCTCGGGCCGGAGCGCGGGGAGCCGGCCGAACGGTTCCTGGTGGCCGCCCCCGAACCGCCGCTGCAGTTCAAGGCGTACGACGGCAAGGCCTCCTTCGATGGCCGGAACGTGTCCATCCGATGGTTCTGGACGGGTGCGTCGACCGCCAAGTGGAGGGCCGGCGACCAGTCCTTCGCGGTGAGCGACCTCTGCGGGGTGCAGTGGCGTTCGCCCGACGGCCCCGACGGGTACCTGAGGCTGCTGCGGCGCGGTGTCGACGCGGAGCCGGTCCAACCGGACCAGGACCCGGCGGCGGTCGTCTTCGGCCTGGGCTACGGTCCCGTCCACGAATCGCTCCCGTTCGCGGCCGCCGTACTGCAGGCGGTGCGGGACACCGACCGTGCGGTGCCGGTGCCGGTTCCCGTGGGGGCCGGCCGGCGCGACCCGGCGGACATAGCCGACCGGATCAGGTACCTGGGGGACCTGCACCAGGCGGGCCTGGTGACGGATGACGAGTTCAGCGCGAAGAAGGCCGAGTTGCTCGCCGAGCTGTGACGGCGGTGCGCGGGGGCGTCATACCGGAGTACGAGGTGGAGAACTGGCTCCCCGGTATGACGCCCGAGCCACGGCGCGTGCCTAGGCTGGCGGGACCATGAGCAGTGTTCCCTCCGTCCCTCTCCCGCCGAAGGGCCCGCCCGGCCTTTCCCCGGTGGACTCGCCCTCCCTTCCGCCGCGGCCCGCGCCCGGCGGCGTCACCGCGTCCGCCGGCCGGGTTCGGCGCTTCACGCGGGAGGCGGTGCACGCGGTCGGCGTGGCACTGTCGACCCCCACGGAGCCGGGGGCGCCCCTGTTCGGGCAGGTCTCGTCACGATGGGTGCGCCTCACGCCGTACGTGCTGGCGGTGGCGTTCGTCGTGTCGCTGCTGCCGGTCACGGTCGTGGTGCTCGTCAACGACTACGGCGTGAACGGCGGCGTCGCCGGCCTTCTGGCCACGGCTCAGACCGCTCCCCTGCTCATGGCCGTGTCACGGCCGCTGCAGGCGTGGTGGGTCGTCTTCGCCGCCGACGTGCTCGGCGCTTTGGTGGCCGTGAACACGGGCGTCCCGGAAGGACGGCCGTGGCCGTGGACGCCGATGGCCGTGGTGGGCTACCTGGGGCTGATGCTCGCCGTGGGGCTGCGCGAGCAGCGGCGGACCCTGATGAGCGTGTGGCTGGTGACCGGCGCCGCCGGATTCGCGTTCGAGTTGTTCGGCGAGGCGGGCGGGGGCGGAGGCGTCCCCCTGGTGCTGTTCGTGCTGAGCGGTGTCGTCCTGCTGGTCACCGGCATGCTCCGGGAACGCGGCGACGCCCAGCGTCGGCTGGTGGAACAGGAGACCATCAGCGAGGCCGAGCGGTCCCGGCGGACGCTGCTGGAGGAACGGGCCCGCATCGCCCGCGAGTTGCACGACGTGGTCGCCCACCACATGTCGGTGATCACCGTGCAGGCGGACTCGGCGCCCTACCGTATCCAGGGAATCCCGGACGCCGCGCGCGAGGAGTTCTCGTCCATAGCGGCGTCCGCGCGGGAGTCCCTGGCCGAGATGCGACGGCTGCTGACGGTGTTGCGCAGTGAGAACGTGGAGGACGAGCGTGCCCCGCAGCCGGGTATCGGCCGGGTGCAGCAGCTCGTCGAGGCGACGATACGGGCGGGGTTGCCGGTGGAGCTGTCGCTGGCGGCGGACCTGGGACCCGTTCCCCAGGCCGTGGACCTGTCGGCCTACCGGATCGTGCAGGAGGGCCTGGCCAACGCGGTGCGGCACGCGCCGGGTGCCCGGACCCGGGTCTCCGTCTCGCGGTCGCCCAACCTGGAGTGGTTGATCGTCCTGGTGGTCAACGGCCCGCCGACGGAGCCGATCTCACCGCTGGAGACGTCCGGGACGGGACACGGCCTGATCGGGATGCGGGAGCGCGTACGGTTGACCGGCGGGAGGCTCGACACCGGACCGCTGCCGGACGGCGGTTTCCGCGTGGCGGCACGGCTGCCGCTGATCGCACCGCTTCCCCGACCCGCCAGGAGGGGACTCTCGTGACCATCCGCGTGATCATCGTCGACGACCAGGCCATGGTGCGGGCGGGATTCGCCGCCCTGCTGTCGGCGCAGCCCGACATCGACGTCGTGGGCGAGGCACCGGACGGGCGGGCCGGTGTCGAGGCGGGCAGGTCCGCGCGCCCCGACGTGGTGCTGATGGACGTGCGCATGCCCGAGATGGACGGACTCGCCGCGGCGCGCGAACTGCTGAACCCGCCGCCCGGGGTGACCCACCGGCCCAAGGTGCTCATGCTGACGACGTTCGACGTGGACGACTACGTGTACGAGGCGCTGCGCGCCGGGGCGTCCGGCTTCCTCCTCAAGGACGCCCCGCCGGCCGACCTGATCGCCGCCGTGCGCGTGGTGGCGGGAGGGGAGGCTCTGCTCGCGCCGTCGGTGACACGGCGGCTGATCGAGGACTTCGCCGCCCAGCGGCCCGCACCGCGCAGGGAGCGCTCGGTGCGGCTGAACGGGCTGACGCCGCGCGAGACGGAGGTGCTGGAGCTGGTCGCGCGGGGGCTGTCCAACCAGGAGATCGCCGCGCACCTGGTCCTCGCGGAGCAGACGGTGAAGACGCACATCGGACGCGTCCTGGCCAAGCTCGGCCTGCGCGACCGCGCGCAGGCGGTGGTGTTCGCCTACGAGTCCGGGCTCGTCACGCCCGGCGAGGCGGTCTGACCGCGTCGGGGCGCTCGCGGCGCCCCGACGCGGTGCCGGTGCAGGACGCCCCCTACCGCGGTATCAGTCGGCGGTTGGCTCCGTAGGGTGACGATCACTCGGGGACCGCCCTCCTACCTTCTCCCTCGTCACACCGCACGAGGTACAGGAGGGGGACGTCATGCACCCTTGCAGGAAGGGCCTGGTGGCCGCCGCGCTGGCGACGACCGTCGTCACCGGGACGGCCGGATGGATGTCGGGAACCGCCCAGCAGGCCATGACGGGGCCGCCGCCGGGAAGTCCGGCCTGGTTGGCCGACACCTCGCTGGGGCGGCCGCTGCCGGATCCCGCACGAGCCGCACCGGCCGAGGTGGCCTCGTTCTTCCGGGGCCTCGACCAACGGCGGCGGGACCGTCTGGCCCGGCGGCACCCGGGCGTGGTGGGCAACCTGGACGGGGTGCCGGTGACTCTGCGGTACAGGGCCAACGCCCTCTCCGCGAGTCGTGACGCGCGGTACGCGCACCTCGCCGGCCGTCGCCTCCTGGCCTTCGACCCGCGCGGCCGCGGCCTGGTCGCGGAGGTCTTCGGAGATCTGGAGCACAGCCGCCATGTCGCAGTCGTGGTACCGGGGTCGAACGTCGACGCCGGGTCCTACGACCGGCCCCGCGACCCGTACGGCACGCCGGCCGGGATGGCCCGGCAGTTGCGGACGGCGACGGGCGGGCAGGTGGCGGTGGTCGCCTGGGCCGGCTACACCACGCCGGTCGGGATCGGTCCCGACGCGGCGACCGGCGGCCTCGCCGAGGTGGGGGCGAAACGGCTGGTACGCCTCGCCGAGGGGTTCGCCGCGACCGGCGCCGCCACCCCGTCCCTGTTCTGCCACAGCTACGGCTCGGTGGTGTGCGGGCTGGCCGCAGCCGAGGTGAAGGCCAAGGACCTGGTGGTCTTCGGCTCTCCCGGGATGCGCGCGGCGAACGTCGCGGAGCTGGGTACGGCAGCGCGGGTATGGTCCGCGAAGCATCCGACCGACTGGATATCCAAAGTCCCCCACGTGACCTTCCTGGGGTTGGGGCACGGCACGGATCCGGCGTCCGAGGGGTTCGGCGCCCGGCGGGTGCCCGCCGGGGACGCGCGGGGCCACGGCGGCTACTTCGCACCCGGCACCACCTCGCTCCGCGAGTTCGCCGCGATCGCCCGGGGGAAGCCGCGTGAAGCTCACCGACCGTGTCGAGCGGGGCACGCCGGCCCACCGCGACCGGGGGTCGACGGGCTGCGCGCACTGGCCCTGCTGTCCGTGCCCACCGGGCACTGGCTACTCGGCGGGTTCTCCCTGGACGGGGAGGGGGCGATCCACAACGCGAGCCCGCTGTCGGCGTTCGGGTTCCTCGCGCCCGCCAGTTGGGTCCTGCAGATGCTCGGCGTCTTCTTCCTCGTGGGTGGTTACGCGTCCGTACTCTCCTACCGGCGCCGGCCGGGCGGCACCGGCCCATGGCTGCGCGGCAGGATCGCCCGGCTCGGTCGCCCCGTCCTGGGGGTCACCGCCGTATGGGCCGTGCTGATAGCGGCGGGTTCAGTGGCGGGCGTGCCCGGCGACACCCTGCGGACCGGGGCGACGCTGGTGATACAGCCGCTGTGGTTCGTGGGCGTGTACACGGTGATCACCGCGCTCACCCCCTGCTGCGTGCGGGCCGCGCGTGTCATGGGCGCCTGGGCGGCGGCGCCCCTGCTCTGCTGCGTCGCCGTCGTCGACCTGCTGCGGTACGGCCCGTACGCCGAGGCCGTGCCGCCCTGGTTGGGTCTGCTCAACGTGCTGCCGGGCTGGTTGTTCGCCTACCAGCTCGGGGTGGTGTGGGGCGAGCGCCGGATGGGTCGGCGGGAGGCACGGGTGTTGCTCGTGGGCGGCGTGGTCCTCTTCGCGGCGCTACTCGCCGTCTTCCACTACCCGGCTTCGATGGTCGGCGTGCCGGGCCAGGCGCGTACCAACTCGCATCCGCCGTCGTTGCTCGTCCTGGCGCTTGCGGCCGCTCAGAGCGGTGCCGCGGTGCTGCTGCGGGACCGGCTCGCGGCCCTGTTGCGGCGGCCCGCGCTGTGGGCTCCGATCGTGGTCGTCAACCTGTCGGCGATGACCATCCTGTGCTGGCACCAGACGGCGATGCTCGCGGCGGCGGTGCCCGCGTCCCTGACGGTCGGCGCGGTTCCCGGCCTCACCACGGCGCCGGACACGTTCGGCTGGGTGGCGGCGCGGGTGGCGTGGCTCCCGGTGTTCGCGGCGCTGCTGGTGCTCATAGGCCGGTACGCGCGGCGCTTCGAGACTCCGTGGGCGGGCGCCACCAGGACGCATCGCGCGGTGGCGGGCGCCCTGGCGGCCGGCTTCGCGGCCTTCGCTCTGGGGCCGGCCTGAGGGCCCCGGGGCGGTGGGCGCGGGCGGGTCACTCCTCGCGGGCGGTGGAGGTGAGGGACATGTCGGAGTAGCGGCGGCCGGCCACCTGGGCGGCGATGGGTTCGAGGAGGTCGAGTTCGGAGTCGGTGAGGACGATGCGGACGGCGGCGGCGTTCTCCAGGAGGCGGCTGCGCCTGCGGGTGCCGGGGATGGGGACGACGGGCAGGCCGTGCACGGCCGCACGCTGCTGTACCCAGGCCAGGGCGATCTGGGCGAGGGTGGCGCCGTGGGCGGCGGCGATGGAGCGGACGGGTTCGAGGAGGGCGGCGTTGCGGCGGGCGTTGTCCCCGGAGAACCGCGGCTGGGAGCGGCGGAAGTCGCTCTCCGAGAGGTCCTGGGAGGCGTCGGCGAAGGCACCGGCGAGGAAGCCCCGGCCGAGCGGGGAGTACGGCACGAGTGCGACACCCAGTTCGGCGGCGGTGGAGACGGCGCTCCGCTCCACGTCGCGGGAGAACAGCGACCACTCGGACTGCAGGGCGGCGACGGGATGGACGGCGTGGGCCTCGCGCAGTTCCCGTCCGGTGACCTCACTGAGCCCCAGGTGCTTGACCTTGCCCTCCCGTACGAGGTCGGCCATGGCGCCGACGGACTCGGCGAGCGGCACGGCCGGGTCGCGGCGGTGCATGTAGTAGAGGTCGATGACGTCGACGCCCAGGCGACGCAGGCTGTCCTCGACGGCGGACTTGATGTAGGCCGGGTCGTTGCGGACCGCCCGGTGGGAGGGGTCCCCGGTGCGGACCAGGGAGAACTTCGTGGCCAGGGTGATCCGGTCGCGGTGGGCGGCGACGAACGGGGCGAGGAACTCCTCGTTGGCCCCGCGCCCGTACATGTCGGCGGTGTCGATGAGGGTGACGCCGGTTTCGAGGGCGGCTTCGAGGGTGTCGCGGGCGGCGGCCTCGTCGGTGTCGCCGTAGAACTCGCTCATGCCCATGGCGCCTAGGCCCTGGACGCCGACCACGGGGCCCGTCGCGCCGAGTCGTACCTGCGGGATCGTCTGTTCGGAGGTCATGGTGCAACCCTTTCCGGCGCCGGTCGGGCGCCCGTGTAGACGTCGATCTTGTAGTCGAGTACGGCGAGGGTCTCGCGGAGCTCGGTGATGCGGGCCAGGACGTCGTGGCGGGCGGCCTCCAGGAGTTCGCGCCGCTCGTCGAAGGTGCGGTCGCCCGCGCGGACCAGCTCGGCGTAGCGGACCATCGCCGCGACGGGCATGCCGGTCAGCCGCAGTTTGCCGATCAGGGTGAGCCAGTCCAGGTCCCGGTTGGTGAAGCGCCGCTGGCCGGTGGCGGACCGGTCGACATGGGGCATCAACCCGATGCGTTCGTACCAGCGGAGGGTGTGGGCGGTGAGACCGGTCCAGGCGGCGACCTCGCTGATGCTGTAGTGGTCCTGCCCGTCGGGGCGGGGGTGGCGGGGTGGCGGGGCGGCGCAGGCATCGGTGGTCCGGGGATCCGCCGGAGTGCTCTCGATCACCGTCATGCCCCCACGCTAGGACCTTCGAGCGCGCTCGAAGCAAGCGCCGCGACGAGCAAGTACCCTCATCGGCATGCAGAGCCTGGCGATGATCGAGAACTGGCCCGTGCCGGCCGCGGCCGCCGCGGTGGTCCGCGCGGACGGCACCCTCGCGGGGTCCCGCGGGCCCACGGGACGGCGGTTCCCGCTCACCTCGGTGACGAAGCCGCTGGCGGCCTACGCCGTGCTCGTCGCCTACGAGGAGGGCGCCGTGGAGCTCGACGAGCCGGCCGGTCCGGAGGGGTCGACCGTGCGGCACCTGCTCGCGCACACGTCGGGGCTCGCCTTCGACGAGGACCGGGTGGCGGCGGCGCCGGGCACACGGCGGATCTACTCGAACGCGGGCTTCGATGTGCTGGCCGACCACGTGGCGAAGGCCACCGACATCCCGTTCGCGGAGTACCTGCGCCAGGCGGTGCTGGAGCCGCTCGGGATGACGGGGACGTCGCTGGAGGGTTCGGCCGCGAAGGACGGGGTGTCGACGGTGGACGACCTGGTGCGGTTCGCCGCGGAGGTGCAGGCGCCCCGCCTGCTGGACCCCCGGACGGTCCTGGAGGCGATGACGGTCGTCCACCCGGGCCTGGCCGGCGTCCTGCCCGGGTACGGTCACCAGCGGCCCAACGACTGGGGGCTGGGCTTCGAGATCCGGGACGGCAAGTCGCCGCACTGGACGGGCGGTTCGTCGTCGCCGCGGACGTTCGGGCACTTCGGGCAGTCGGGCACGTTCCTGTGGGTCGACCCGGACGCCCGTGCGGCGTGTGTGGCGCTGACGGACCGGGCCTTCGGCCCCTGGGCGGTCGAGGCCTGGCCGCCGTTCACCGACGCGGTGCTCGCCGAACTGCGCCGGGGCCGGGGCGCCTAACGGACCCGCGCCGGCCGGGTCATCTCCCACACCAGCACCTCGGCGGGCGCGGCGGCGGCCAGCCGTACGCCCCGCGCGCCGGTGATCCGGGCCGCGTCGCCCGCCGACAGCCCGCACCCCCCGTCGCCGCCGGTCAGCCGGACGTCGCCGCGCACCACGTGCACGTACACGAAGTCCCCGTCCGGGACGGCGGCGTGTTCGCCCGCGCCCGGCCGGCGTACGTGGAGCACCGCACCGGCGGCGGGCACCGCGTGGGGGGTCGTGTCGGCGAGGCCGCGGACGATCCCGTACGACGGGTCGCCGCCGGGCTCCAGCGGGGCGAGCCACATCTGGACGAAGACCAGCGGCGCCGCGCCGTCGTTGCGCTCCACGTGCCGGACGCCGCCCGCGGAGCTCAGGTGCTGGACGTCCCCGGGGCGGACCAGGGTCGCGTGCCCCGCCGAGTCCCGGTGCGTCAGCTCGCCCTCGACGACCCAGGTGACGATCTCGGTGTGGCTGTGCGGGTGCTCGTCGAAGCCGGCGCCCGGCGCGAGCCGCTCCTCGTTGCAGGCGACGAGCGCGCCGAAGCGGAGGTTGTCCGGATCGTAGTGGGGGCCGAACGAGAAGGCGTGCCTGGTCGTGACCCCGGCGTCCGGGTCGCCACCGGGGTGGCGGTCCCCGGCCCTGTGTACGGACATCACAGGTCCAACGGTAGACCGGCCGGTCGGCCGCCGTCCCGATGAGGCAGTCTTGTCCCGTGCCCGATCCCGCAGTGAACGACGCCCACCCGCACGCAGCGACCCTGAAGCGACTCGAACAGTCCTCCGGTCGGCTCGCCGCCAGCGCCATCGCCCGCATGGACGAGACGCTGCCGTGGTACCGGGCGATGCCCCCGGAGAACCGGTCCTGGATCGGCCTGGTGGCGCAGGCCGGCATCGCCGCGTTCACCGAGTGGTTCCGGCACCCGGAGGCCTCGCAGGCGATCTCCACCGACGTGTTCGGCACGGCGCCGCGCGAGCTGACCCGGGCGATCACGCTGCGGCAGACCGTCGAGATGGTCCGCACGACCATCGAGGTCATGGAGTCGGCGATCGAGGAGGTCGCCGCCCCCGGCGACGAGTCCGTGCTCCGCGAGGCGCTGCTCGTCTACGCCCGGGAGATCGCCTTCGCGACGGCGCAGGTGTACGCGCAGGCCGCCGAGGCGCGCGGCGCGTGGGACGCGCGGCTGGAGTCCCTCGTGGTGAACGCGGTGCTGTCCGGCGAGGCCGACGAGGGTGCCGTCAGCAGGGCCGCCGCCCTCGGCTGGAACTCGCCGGAGCACGTGTGCGTGATCCTCGGCACCGCCCCGGACGGCGACAGCGAACTGACCGTCGAAGCGATCCGGCGCGCGGCCCGCCACGCCAAGCTGCAGGTCCTCACCGGTGTGCTCGGCGACCGCCTCGTGGTGATCGCGGGCGGCAGCGACAACCCCCTGACCGTGGCGAAGGCGCTGATCGGCCCGTACGCGGCGGGTCCCGTGGTGGCCGGCCCGGTGGTGCCGGACCTGCTGGCGGCGACCCGGTCCGCGCAGGCGGCGGCGGCCGGGCTGAAGGCGTGCTCCGCCTGGCAGGACGCCCCCGGCCGGTCCTGGCGGACGATCTGCTGCCGGAGCGCGCGATCGCCTCGGACCCGTCCGCGCGCGAGCAGTTGGTGGAGGAGATCTACAGGCCGCTGGAGGAGGCCGGCTCGGCTCTCCTGGAGACTCTGAGCGTGTACCTGGAGCAGGCGAGTAGCCTTGAGGGGGCCGCCAGAATGCTGTTCGTGCACCCCAACACCGTGCGCTACCGGCTTCGACGTGTGACTGATGTCACGGGCTGGTCACCGTCCGATGTGCGGTCGGCCTTCACTCTGCGTATCGCGCTCATCCTGGGGCGTCTCGCCGACAGCGAGATGCAATCCTAGGGTTTTGTGGGGGATCAACAATTCGCCTGACGGTTCTTCGTCCTAGTCCTCACGGGCGCCCAGGACCGTCCACAAGAGAGAGTGTGAGGGTGCTCGTACTCGTCGCTCCCGGCCAAGGCGCTCAGACGCCCGGCTTCCTGACCCCCTGGCTCGATCTTCCGGGCGCCGCCGACCGCGTCGGCGCGTGGTCGGAGGCCATCGGACTGGACCTGGCCCACTACGGCACGAAGGCCGACGCGGAGGAGATCCGCGACACGGCGGTCGCCCAGCCCCTGCTGGTGGCCGCGGGCCTGCTCTCCGCCGCCGCGCTCGGCGAGGCCGTCCCGGACGCCGTCGCGGGCCACAGCGTCGGCGAGATCACCGCCGCCTCCTTCGCGGGCGTCCTCGACGACACGGCGGCGCTGCGCCTGGTGCGCGCCCGCGGCCTGGCGATGGCCGAGGCCGCCGCCGTGACCCGCACCGGCATGTCGGCGCTGCTCGGCGGCGACCCCGAGGTCACCGTGGAGCACCTGCGGGGGCTCGGCCTGACCGCGGCGAACGTCAACGGGGCCGGCCAGATCGTCGCCGCCGGCACCATGGAGCAGCTGGCCGCGCTGGCGGAGGACAAGCCCGAGGGCGTTCGCCGCGTGGTACCGCTCAAGGTCGCCGGCGCGTTCCACACGCACCACATGGCACCTGCCGTGGCCAGGCTGGAGGAGGCCGCACGGGACCTCGCCCCGGCGGACCCGAAGGTCGTCTACGTCTCCAACAAGGACGGGCAGACCGTCGCCACGGGTGCCGACGTCGTCACCCGGCTGGTGGGCCAGGTGGCCAACCCGGTCCGCTGGGACCTGTGCATGGAGGCGTTCCAGCGGCTGGGCGCGACCGCGCTGGTCGAGGTGTGCCCGGGCGGCACGCTGACCGGTATCGCCAAGCGGGCCCTCCCCGGCGTCAGGACGCTCGCGCTCAAGACCCCCGACGACCTCGAGGCGGCACGGGCGCTCATCGCCGAGCACGCCGGCGTCGTCTCCTGAACCGGAGCAAGGAGCCGTAGAGCATGGCGAAGATCAAACCCAGCAAGGGCGCTCCGTACGCGCGCGTCATGGGTGTCGGCGGTTACCGCCCGAGCCGGGTCGTGCCGAACGAGGTGATCCTGGAGAAGATCGACTCGTCGGACGAGTGGATCCGCTCGCGCTCCGGCATCGCGACCCGCCACTGGGCGTCGCCCGAGGAGACGGTGACCGTGATGTCGGTCGAGGCGGCGGGCAAGGCCCTCGCGAACGCCGGGATCGACCCCGAGCAGGTCGGAGGCGTCATCGTCTCCACCGTCTCGCACTTCAAGCAGACCCCCGCGGTCGCCACCGAGATCGCCGACAGGCTCACGCCGAGCAAGCCGGCCGCGTTCGACATCTCGGCGGGCTGCGCGGGCTTCGGCTACGGGCTGACGCTCGCGAAGGGCATGGTCGTCGAGGGCTCCGCCGAGTACGTCCTCGTGATCGGCGTGGAACGGCTCAGCGACCTGACCGACCTGGAGGACCGGGCCACCGCCTTCCTGTTCGGCGACGGCGCGGGCGCGGTCGTGGTCGGCCCGTCCCGGGAACCGGCGATCGGCCCGACCGTCTGGGGCTCCGAGGGCGACAAGTCCGAGACCATCAAGCAGACCGTGCCGTGGACGGACTACCGCGACGGCACGGTGGAGCGGTTCCCCGCCATCACGCAGGAGGGCCAGGCGGTGTTCCGCTGGGCCGTCTTCGAGATGGCCAAGGTCGCCCAGCAGGCGCTCGACGCGGCCGGCATCACCGCGGCCGACCTGGACGTCTTCATCCCGCACCAGGCCAACATGCGGATCATCGACTCGATGGTGAAGACGCTGAAGCTGCCGGAGCACGTCACGGTCGCCCGCGACGTGGAGACCACCGGCAACACCTCGGCCGCCTCGATCCCGCTCGCGATGGAGCGGCTCCTGGCGACCGGGCAGGCGAAGAGCGGTGACACCGCGCTCGTCATCGGCTTCGGGGCGGGGCTCGCCTACGCCGCGACGGTCGTTACCCTCCCCTAGGCAACCCGGTCCGGTCTCCGTACCGGACCGGAACGTCGTCACATCCTCTGCCAAGCACAGAGCTACACACTGAAGGAGCGCCAACATGGCCGCCACCCTGGAAGAGATCGTCGAGGGTCTCGCCGAGATCGTCAACGAGATCGCCGGCATCCCCACCGAGGACGTCGAGCTCGACAAGTCCTTCACGGACGACCTGGACGTGGACTCCCTGTCCATGGTCGAGGTCGTCGTCGCCGCCGAGGAGCGCTTCTCGGTGAAGATCCCGGACGACGACGTCAAGGGCCTCAAGACCGTCCGCGACGCTGCCGAGTACATCCTCAAGCACCAGGCCTGACCGGTTCGCCACCCGGCGGTGGCGCCGTATTCACGCATACCTCATACACGTGGAGAAAGAATTCCTGTGAGCCCGACCAATCGCACCGTGGTCGTCACCGGTATCGGCGCAACCACACCGCTGGGTGGCGACTCCGCCTCGACCTGGGAGGGACTGGTGGCCGGACGTTCCGGCGTCAGGCACCTCGAAGGCGAGCCCTTCGCCGACCTGCCCGTCAAGATCGCGGCCCGGGTGGCCGTGGAGCCGCTGGAGGTCCTGCCGCGGCCGCTGGCCCGCAAGCTGGACCGCTCCGCGCAGTTCGCGGTCATCGCCGCGCGCGAGGCGTGGGCCGACGCCGGTTTCTCCGGCCCCGCCGGCGAGGACGGCGGGGTCCGTCCGGAGCGGCTCGGTTCCGTCGTCGCCTCCGGCATCGGCGGTGTGACCACCCTGCTCGACCAGTACGACGTGCTGAAGGAGAAGGGCGCCCGGCGGGTCTCGCCGCACACGGTGCCCATGCTCATGCCGAACAGCCCCTCCGCCAACGTCGGCCTGGAGGTGAACGCCCAGGCGGGCGTGCACACCCCGGTGTCGGCTTGCGCGTCGGGCGCCGAGGCGATCGGCTACGCCGTCGAGATGATCCGTACCGGTCGCGCCGACGTGGTCGTGGCGGGCGGCACCGAGGCGGCCATCCACCCGCTGCCCATCGCGGCGTTCGCCAACATGATGGCGATGTCCAAGAACGAGGGCGAACCCGGAACGGTCTCCCGCCCGTACGACAAGGCCCGCGACGGCTTCGTGCTGGGTGAGGGCGCGGGTGTGGTCGTCCTGGAGTCCGCGGAGCACGCCGCGGCGCGCGGTGCCCGCGTCTACTGCGAGGCGCTGGGGCAGGGCCTGTCCGCCGACAGCCACCACATCGCGCAGCCCGAGCCCACCGGCCGGGGCATCGCCGCCGCCCTGCGGAACCTGCTGGAGTCCACGGACCTCAAGCCGTCGGAGGTCACCCACCTGAACGCGCACGCCACCTCGACGCCGCAGGGCGACGTCGCCGAGGTGAAGGCGCTGCGCAACGTCCTCGGCGAGGACCTCGACCACGTCGCGATCTCCGCGACCAAGTCGATGACGGGCCACCTGCTGGGCGGTGCCGGCGGCATTGAGACCGTCGCGACGGTCCTGGCGCTGTACCGCCGCACGGCCCCGCCGACCATCAACGTCGACGACCTGGACGAGGAGGTCGACGCGGACATCGTGCGCGACGAGCCCCGGGCGCTGCCGGAGGGCACGATCGCGGCGATCAACAACTCGTTCGGCTTCGGCGGCCACAACGTGGTCCTCGCCTTCCGCACGGTCTGACGCCCCGTACGACGCGAAGAGGGGCCCCCGCGGCGGGGCCCCTCTTCGCGTGCCGGGAGGCCGGAACCGGAGGGACCGGGAAGCGGGGACCGGGTCCGCAGGGTTCAGACGACCTGGTGGAGCCAGCGGACCGGGGCGCCCTCGCCGGCGTACCGGAAGGGCTCCAACTCGTCGTCCCAGGGCTTGCCGAGGAGTTCGGCGACCTCGGCCTCCAGCCGCGTCTCGCCCCGCGCGGAGCGGACGAGGGCGGCGCGCAGCCGGTCCTCGGGGACCATGATGTCGCCGTGGACGCCGATGACCGCGTGGAAGATGCCCAGGTCGGGGGTGGCGCTGTAGCGCTCCCCCTCGGCGGCGGGGCAGGGTTCGGCGGTCACCTCGAAGCGCAGCATCCGCCAGCCGCGCAGGGCGGAGGCCAGCTTCGACGCGGTGTCCGGCTCGCCCCTCCAGGAGAACTCGGCTCTCCACGTGCCCGGTGAGGCCGGTTGCCGGATCCAGTCGAGCTGGGCCCTCGTGCCGAGCACCCCCGCGACCGCCCATTCGACGTGCGGGCACAGCGCGCGCGGCGCGGAGTGGACGTACAGGACTCCACGTGTCGTCACCGGGACCTCCAGTGTGGGACGAGGTTCGCCTTCTCCCAGCGGCCTCAGTAAACAGCACCGGGAACGAAACTCCGCAAAACGGACAGCTTGTGACGTGATGTAATTTACCGGAGTCGGTCGGTCGGGCGCCTCTGGTTCGACGGGGAAAAGCTACCGTGCGCCGGGGTGCGGGGGATGGCGTACGGTCGGTCCGTGGTCCCTCGACACGAAGCCTTCACCCGCCGGGACGGCGGCCCCCCGCCCCGGCCCGGTACCGCTCCCGCCGCCGGCCGTGCCCGCCGCGGTACCGCTCTCGCGACGGCCCTGATCTGCGGCGCGGCCCCTGTCCGGATGCGCCGCCGCCGAGGACGGCGGCGGCGCGGGCGCGGCGCGGCGCACCGCTCCGGCGCGGCCCGCCCCCTCCCCCGCGTCCCTCTGGAACCCCCGGCCCGCGTCCGTCGCCGCGGTCGGCGACTCCATCACGCGCGGCTTCGACGCCTGCGAGTTGCTGGAGGACTGCCCGGAGGTGTCGTGGGCCACCGGTTCGGACACCCGGGTGAACAGCCTGGCCCTGCGGCTGCTGGGCGCGCCCGCGCTCGCGTCCCGCAGCTGGAACCTGGCCCGGTCGGGGGCGCGCGTCGCCGAGCTGCCCGCGCAGATGGAGCGGGCGGCGGAGAAGAAGCCCGGTCTGGTGGCGGTGATGGTGGGGGCGAACGACGCCTGCCGGCCGTCCGCCGACCTGATGACGCCGGTCGCGGAGTTCCGGGCGTCGTTCGAGGCGGCGATGGCCCGGCTGCGGCGGACGGCGCCCCGGGCGCAGGTGTACGTGGCGAGCGTCCCGGACCTGCGGCGGCTGTGGTCCACGGGGCGGGGGCACCCGGTGGGGCGGCGGGTGTGGTCGCTGGGCGTCTGCGCGTCGATGCTGGCCGACGCCCACGACCTGGGTCCGGCGGCGGAGGAGCGCCGCGAACGGGTGCGCGGGCGGGTCGTCGCCTACAACGAGGTGCTGCGGGACGTCTGCGCCCGCGACGAGCGGTGCCGGCACGACGGGGGTGCCGTCTTCGCGTACGCCTTCGACGAGACGCAGCTGAGCCACTGGGACGTGTTCCACCCGGGCCGGGACGGGCAGGGGAAGCTGGCGGAGATCGCCTACCGCGCCGTCACGTCCGGGCCGCCCCCCGCGTAGGCTCCGGCGCGCGGGCCGCGGGAATCCGCTCCCCCGGCGGTGCGGCGGCGCCCTCCGGCCCGCCCGGCCGATCCGTCCGACGGGGTGTCAGTCGACGTCGAGGACGGCGGTGAGGGGGTGTCGGCGAGGGAGCGGCCGGGAACGGTGGTCCAGGCACCGGTCTCCTCGTCCCAGAGGTCGAAGGCGCGGGGTGCCGGCCGGATCTCCGCCTCCACCCGGGCCCCGGGCTCGGCCCGCACGCCCGCGAAGCCGACCAGCCGGCGGGCGGGGCGCCCCGCCGGGTCGCCGAGGGGGCCGCGTACACCCGGACGACCTCGCGGCCGGGGCGGGTGCCCGTGTTGCGGACCGTGGCGGGGGTGACGGCCGGGGACTCGTACTCCCAGGTGGTGTAGCCGAGGTCGTGGCCGGAGGGGTGGGCGGGCGCGGGCCCGCGCGGCCGGAGGGGTGGAAGGGTCAAGCGGGGGGATGGTGGCGTGGGTTGCCGGGGGCCGGGATACTGCGGGCACCCGACGGAAGGACTCCCGTGCCACGGATACGCACCACCGCCCCCGCCCTGGCCCTCGCGGCCGTCGCCGCCGCCCTCTCCCTCGGCGCGCCCCCCCGCGCCCGCCGCCGCGTCCGCCACCGCACGAGGCCCGGCCGCCGTACGGGACCCGGCCGCCGCGGAGGGGCCCGCCGCCGAGGAGGCCCGGCTCGACCGGGGCGTGCCGCGGGAGATCCTGCGGCGTTCCGGGTTCGACGGCGAGGCGCCGCGGTTCGCCGCCGCGCTGCGCGGCGCGGGATCGTACGCGCAGGCCGAGCGGGTCGTCGTACGGCACGGCGCGGCGCTGTGGCGGCGGGCCGTCGACCGGGCGCAGGGCCGGGGGCCCGCGGGCGGGGACCTGGCGCGGGGGGACGACCGGCCGCTGTACTGGGCGCGGCTCGGCATGACCCGCGAACTGCGCGGCTGGGAGCCCCCTTCGGCCTTGCGCGGGAGGCGCGGGAGCGGTTGCTGGACCGTCTGGAGTCGGCGTCGCGCGGCCAGGACGCGATCGGCTTCCCCCGCGGCCGGGGCGTCAGGCGCGTGCTGATGACCGGGTTCGACCCGTTCACGCTGGACCGGGACATCCGGATCGGCAACCCCTCGGGGGCCGCGGCCCTCGCCCTGGACGGGACGCTGCTGCGCACGCCGGACGGCGGGTGGGCGCGGGTGGAGGCGGCGGTCTTCCCGGTGCGGTGGCGGGACTTCGCGGACGGCGCGGTCGAGCGGGCGCTGCGACCGCACCTGCCGCACGTGGACGCGTTCACGACGGTCAGTCAGGGGCGGGTGGGCCGTTTCGACGTGGAGCGGTACAACGGTGCCTGGCGGGGCGGGTCCCCGGACAACGAGAACGTCTCCGCGACCGGCCCCGTCCCGGTCGGCGACCCCGCGTCGCGACCGCAGTGGACGGTCACGAGCCTGCCGTACGCGGCGATCACCGCGGCCGCCACGGGCCCGTTCCCGGTGTACGACAACACGCAGGTGACCGAGGTGCCGGCGGGCGGGAGCGAGCCGGTGGTCCGGGCGGACGGGCCGACGCCGGGCTCGGCGGCCCGCGCGGGCGGGGGCGGTGACTACCTGTCGAACGAGATCGCCTACCGGGCCACGCTGCTGCGCGACCGGCTGGGCCTGCCGGGCCTGCCGGGCGGGCACGTGCACACGCCGGTGCTGCGGTTCGGGACGGGCAACACGGAGGCGGTGGAGGACCCCGAGCTGGTGCGGAACCGGGCGGCGATCACGGCGCAGGTCCGCGCGATCATCGCGGTCGCGGTCGGGGAGTCCCGCGCCGGACGTGGATAATCACCATATGATCGTTTCAGCGGCCCAGTTCACCGCCGTCCCCGGCGACATCGGCGCCAACGTCCGGACGATGGCGGAGACGGTCCGCGCGTCGGCCGGGGCCCGGGTGGTCGTCTTCGCCGAGCTGGCCCTCACGGGCTACGAACCGGCCCTCATCGCCGCCGACCCGGGCCTGTGGCTGACCGCCGACGACCCGCGCCTCGACCCGGTGCGGGAGGCGTGCCGCGCGGCCGGCGCGGCGGCCGTGGTCAACGGACCGGCGCCGGGCCGGGAGCGGGGCGGACGGCGGCCGTACCTCACCTCGTACGTGATCGGCCCGGACGGGGCGACGCTGGCGCGCTACGACAAGCAGCACCTGTACGAGGCGGAACGCGAGGTGTTCGCGGCGGGCACCGCCGACGGGCGGTTCACCCTCGACGGCCACCGCTTCGCACTGGCCACCTGCTTCGACAGCCACTTCCCCGAGTCGGGCGAGCGGGCGGCGGCGGACGGCTGCCGGGTGTACCTGGCGAGCTCCCTGTACGGGACGGGCGACGGCGTCCGCGAGCGGGCGACGGTCTACCCGGCCGTCGCCCGGCGGAGCGGACTGCACGTGGTCCTCGCCAACCACGTGGGCGCCGCCGGGTCCTGGACCGGCTGCGGGCGCAGCGCGGTGTGGGGCCCGGACGGCGGGCTGCTGGCCGAGGCGGACCCGGTCGAGCCGGGGCTGGTGCGCGCCGCCGTCGGCTAGCGGGCGGGCGTCAGTCCTCGCGGAGCCCGTGCGGGGCGGGGGCGGGCGCCCCCGGTCCGGCGGCGGGCCCGGGGTGCGGTGCGTCCTCGGGGTCGGGCGCCAGCTCGCGGGCCATCAGGGTGGCGCCCGCGACGGCTCCCGGCATGAGCAGGACGGCGACGAACGGCACCATGTACGCGAGGGTCAGGGGCACGCCGAAGCCGAGGGCCATCATGCGGCGGCCGCGCAGCAGCCGCAGCCGCTCCTTCAGTCCGAGGCGGCGGCGCTGGAGCGCGACGGCGGTCAGCTCCTCGGTGAGGAAGTACCCGGAGACGCAGAAGCCGAGCACGGGGACGGCGGTCTGGCCGATCACCGGGACGAACCCGAGGGCGAACAGCAGGACCCCGTAGAACGCGACCCGCAGGACGATGCGCAGGCTGTCGCGGGCGGAGATCCACAGCCCGCGCCAGAACGGCAGGCCGGTCCCCGGGACGCGACCGCCCTCGGAGCGGTCGACCGCCTCGGAGAGCGATTCGTAGAAGGGCTGTCCGACCAGCAGCGTCACCGCCGTGAAGGTGATCACCGCGAGGAACAGCGCGAGGACGAAGAGCAGGGCGGTGAGGAAGCCCCGGAACAGGTCCCGCCAGTACGACGGCCAGCCGTCGGCGAAGGAGGTCGCCCACCCGGTCAGGTCGCCGGCGCCGTAGAGGAGGCCGACCAGCGCGGCGGCGTACAGGACGAGCGTCACGAGGCCGGGCAGCAGCCCGAACCCGAGCCAGCGGCCGTGCCGGCCGACCCATCGCTGGCCCTGCAGGAGGAAGCCGAAGCCTTTGCCGAGATCACGCATGAGATCACCCTATCCGGGGGCGGCACCGGCGGTTCTCCGGCCATCGCCGCTTCGGAAGGGGCGGGACCGGGGGCGCCGCTCCCCGTGCCGGCTTCCGCCGCGGCCCTGGGGCCGGGCACGGCGGCGTTCCCCCGCGGGCGGCCGCGCCGAGCGGTGGGCGCGGCCGCCCGGAGGGGGCCGGCGGGCGGAGGGGGCTAGCGGGCGGAGGGGGCTAGCGGGCGGAGGGGGCTAGCGGGCGGAGGGGGCTAGCGGGCGAGCGAGACGATCATCTTGCCGATGTTGTCGCCGCGCAGCAGGCCGAGGAAGGCGTCCACGCCGTTCTCCACGCCCTCGACGACCGTCTCGCGGTACTTCAGGGCGCCCGAGCGCAGCCAGCCGGAGACCTCCTCGACGAAGCGGGGCCGGAGGTCGGAGTGGTCGCTGACCAGCATGCCCTGCAGGCGCAGCCGCTTGCCGATGACCTGTGTCAGATTGCGCGGGGCGGGGGTGGGCTCCGTGGCGTTGTACTGGGCGATCATGCCGCAGACGGTGACGCGGCCGTGGACGTGGAGCGAGGAGATCGCCGCCTCCAGGTGCTCGCCGCCGACGTTGTCGAAGTAGACGTCGATGCCGTCGGGGGCGGCGGCCGCCAACTGCCGGGCCACCGGACCGTCCTTGTAGTTGAAGGCGGCGTCGAAGCCGTACTCCTCCAGCAGCAGCGCGACCTTCTCGTCGGAGCCGGCCGAGCCGATCACCCGGGAGGCGCCCCTCAGACGGGCCATCTGGCCAACCTGGCTGCCGACGGCGCCGGCCGCCGCGGAGACGAACACGGCGTCGCCCTCCTTGAAGGAGGCCGTCTCGAAGAGGCCCGCGTAGGCGGTCAGCCCCGTCATGCCGAGCACGCCCAGGTAGGCCGTGAGGGGCGCGAGGGAGGCGTCGACCCGGACGGCGTGCTCCGCCCCGACCTCGGCGTACTCCCGCCAGCCCAGGCCGTGCAGCACGTGGTCGCCGACCTCGAAGCCCTCGGCGCCGGAGGCCACGACCTCGCCGACCGCGCCGCCGTCCATCGGGCGGTCCAGCCGGAACGGCGGGACGTAGGACTTCACGTCGTTCATCCGGCCGCGCATGTACGGGTCCACCGAGAAGTGGAGGTTGCGGACGAGGACGCGGCCCTCGCGGGGCGCGGTGACGGGCACCTCGCGAAGCGCGAAGTCCTTGGGGACGGGCAGGCCGTTCGGGCGGGAGACGAGGTGCCATTCACGGCCGGACGTCGGGAGTGCGGACATGCTGCATGCCTCCGGAATATGTTTCGCTACCTGAAACAACCATGCTCCTCGATATTTCACCCTGTCAAGCAACGGGGTAGGCTGGAGGGCATGGCCAGCACACGCACGGACCCGCTCACCCGCGAGGTCGTGGAGCTCATCGGCACGGTCGTGGCCCGCTATCACGACGAGTACGAGCAGGCCGCCGCCCGGCACGCGCTGACCGGTGCGCAGGCGCGCGTCCTGAGCCTGCTCGCGCTGGAGCCGCTGCCGATGCGGCGCATCGCCGTGTCGCTGCGGTGCGAGCCGTCCAACGTGACGGGCATCGTCGACCGCCTGGAGGCCCGGGGCCTCGTCGAGCGGCGCCCGGATCCGGCCGACCGCCGCGTCAAGCTGGCCGCTCCGACGGAGGAGGGCCGGGCGACCGCGCGCCGGCTGCGGGACGCCCTGGACTTCGCCCGGGAGCCGCTGGCCGGCCTCTCCGCGGCGGAGCGGGCCCTGCTGCGGGACCTCCTCCGCCGCATGCTGGGCGAGCCTCCGGCGCCCTGATCGGTCAGATGCACCACCAGAGCCAGCGCGTGCACGTCTGCGACGGCTCGGGGGCCGGGGTGGGCGTCGGGGTGGGGGCGGGAGCGGGCCCGCCGGTCTCGGTCGGCCGTGGGTCCGGATCGCCGCCGGGGGGCGGGGAGGCGTCCGGGGCCGGTTCCGAGGCGGACGGGGGCGCGTCCGGCTCCGCCGGACCCCTCGACCCGCCCCTGCCGGGTTCCCCGGCACCCCCGCCGCCCTCGTCGGAGCCGGTTCCGGAGCCGGGTACGGCCCCGGGGCCCGGTCCGCCGACGGCGCCGGAGACCGCGGGCCGGGGCGCGCCGGAGGCGCCGCCGTCACCGGCCCCGGCCGACGGGGCGTCCGCGGGGCCCGACGCGGAGGGCGTCGCCCCCACCTCACCGGGGTCGGCCGCGGCGGCCCCGCTCCGCGAGGGATCGGGCAGCGGGGCCGGCAGGGCCACGTCCTCCTGCCGCACGGAGGTCGCCGGCCCGCCCCCGTCCTCCACCGCCACCTCGGCCAGGCTCAGGGCGCCCGCCGCCAGCACGAGGCCGGTCACCGCGGTCAGCACGGCGCGGCCCGGCCGCCGCCGCGCCCGGCGGCCGCCCGCCGACCGGGCCGCCCGCCCGGCGCGGCGGGGGGCGCGGGGGCGGCGGGGGTCCGCGGGCGGCGCCTCCTCGTCCCGGGTCAGCTCGAAGACGTGGTCCGCCGCGGGCGTTCCGGGGTCGCCGCGCCGCAGCTCCTGGGCGGGCCTCCCGCACCCGGCGCAGGCCAGGGCCCCGTTGAGGTGCCGCCGGCACTCGTGGCAGTAGTCCATGGCGCACGCAGAGTATGCGCCGTACGAGTACCGCGACCGGGGGAGGATGTGAAGATTCCGTGTGGAATGTTTCCTTCCGGCGCGCCTGTCGCACGGGGTGCGCCGGATGTGCGTGGACCTGTGCGGATGCACGTGCGTGTGCGTGCGTCCGCTCCCGGGCCGCGCCCTGCGGCTCCCTCACCCCGTACGCCCGAGGCTCTCCCGGCCCGCGCCCCGCGGGCCCCGGGCACGGACGGCGTCGCCCCGGTGCCGCCCGAGGGGCGCCCCCTCCCGGCCGCGGACCCCTCCGGCGCGCCCCCGCGTCCCCGCCGCCGGAGTTCCGGGCGCGCCTGCGGCGCCCCGCCCCCTCCCGTCACGCGGTCCGTCCACCGCGGCGCGGCCGACGCTCCGGCCCCCGTACCGCCGGGGAGGGCGCCCCCGGCCTGACCGTCCGTCAGGTCCGTACGCCCGACCGGCCCAGCCCAGCGCGCGCGGCGCCCGGGGCCGCCGGACGATGCAGACACACACCGCTCCCGGGAGGATCCGCCGTGACCGTCAGTCTCGAACAGCTGCGCCGCTGCCACGTCGCCGTCGACCTCGGGGCCGCCAGGACCCGCGTCTTCGTGAAGGGGGCGGGGCTCGTGGTGGACGAGCCGAGTGTGGCCGCCGTGAACACCCGCACCGGCGCGCTGATCGCGGTCGGCGAGTTCGCCGAGCGGATGACGGGCCGCACCCCCGGCTACATCCGGGTCGTCCGCCCGGCGTCGGGCGGCAGCGTCGTCGACATCGAGATGGCGCAGCGGATGCTCCGCACCCTGCTCGGCGAGAAGCTCCGCCGCCAATTGCGCCGCAAGCCGCTGCTGCGCGCCGCCGCCTGCGTCCCGCACGACTGCGACCCGCTCGCCCAGCGCGCGACCGTCGAGACGCTGGTGGGGCTGGGCGCCCGGCGGGTCGAGCTGGTGGACACCCTGATCGCGGCGGCCGTCGGCTGCGGACTGCCGGTGGCGCAGCCGACCGCCACCATGATCCTGGTCTGCGGGGCGGCGACGACCCAGGTGGCCGTGTTGTCGCTGGGCTCGATCGTCACCGCCGAGCGCATCCCGGTCGGCGGCCACGCCATCGACCACGCGGTCATCCAGTACCTCCGCCACCAGCACCAGCTGATGCTGCCCAGCCAGTCCGTACGGCCGCTCCACCTGGCCCTGCACGGCAACGGCCTCACCGCCCAGGGGCCCGCCTCCACGGAGATCCACGGACGGGACGTGGCCACGGGCCTCGCACGGTCGGTCGTCGTGGAGACCGCCGCCGTGCGCCAGGCGATCCACGCGCCGCTCACCACCGTGCTCGACGGCCTCGGCAGGGTGCTGCGCGACTGCCCGCCCGACCTGGTCGCCGACCTCGCGGAACGCGGGATCACGATGGTCGGCGGCAGCGCGCGGCTCCCCGGCCTCGACCAGATGCTGCACGACGCGACCGGGATGCCCGTGCGGATCGCGGACCGCCCGGACGTCTGCGCGGTCCTGGGGCTGGGCGAGATGCTGGAGGGCCGGGTCGAGCCGCTCATGCTGGACCCGCTGGCGGGCACCCGCTGAGCCCGCCTCCGGCACAGGCCCCGGGCCGCCGGCGAGGCCGCCGCGCGGCCCGCCCCCCGGCGCGGCCGCCGCCTGCTGGGACCATGGCGGGACAGCCCGTGCAGCCATGCGAGGAGGACGACCCGTGAGTTCCCTCTTTCCGGCGCTCGCCGCCGGCCCGGACGGCCTCCGGCCGGCTCTGCGGTTCGGCGAACACGCCCTGACGTACGGCGAGCTCCGCGCGGCCGCCGGGGCCCTGGGACCCCGCCTGGCCGGCGCCCGGCGGGTCGCGGTGTGGGCGACGCCCTCGGCGGGGACCGCCGTCGCGGTGGTCGCCGCGCTGCTCGCCGGAGTCCCGGCCGTACCGCTCAACCCGCGCACCGGCACGCGCGAACTCGCCCACATCGTCGCCGACAGCGCGCCCTCCCTGGTGCTCGCCGCACCCGGCGACGACCTGCCCGCCCCGCTCGCCGGACTGCCGCGCGTCGACGTCGCCCCCCACGCGCGCGGGGACGGCCCGGACGCGCGGCCGCCCGCCGAACCCGGTGCCGAGGCACCCGCCCTGATCGTCTACACGTCCGGGACGACCGGTCCGCCGAAGGGCGCCGTCCTGCCCCGCCGCGCCCTGGCCGCCTCCCTGGACGCCCTCGCCGACGCCTGGGCGTGGACCGCGGACGACGTCCTGGTCCACGCCCTGCCGCTGTTCCACGTCCACGGGCTCGTCCTCGGCGTCCTCGGCCCGCTCCGCCGGGGCGGGAGCGTCCGGCACCTCGGGCGGTTCACCACCGGGGGCGTGGCGCGCGAACTGGCGGCCGGCGGGACCATGCTGTTCGGCGTGCCCACCATGTACCACCGCATCGCGGAGGCGCTCGGCACCGACGAGGATCTGACCGGGGCGCTCGCGGGCGCCCGGCTGCTGGTCTCCGGCTCCGCGGCGCTGCCGCCGTCCGACCACGAGCGGATCACCGCCGCGACGGGGCGGCGGGTGGTGGAGCGGTACGGCATGACGGAGACGCTCATGCTGTGCGCCGTCCGGGTGGGTCCCGACGGGGCCGCGCGGACGCACCGCCCCGGCTCCGTCGGCACGCCCCTGCGCGGCGTCGGGCTGCGGCTGGTGGAGGACGACGGGACGCCGCTCACCGCGTACGACGGGGAGACGATCGGCGAGGTGCAGGTGCGCGGTCCGAACCTGTTCACCGGCTACCTGAACCGGCCCGACGCCACGGCCGCCGCGTTCGACGGGGACTGGTTCAGGACCGGGGACATGGCCGTCCGGGACCCGGACGGTTCGCTGCGGCTGGTGGGCCGCAGGGCCACGGACCTCGTCAAGAGCGGCGGCTTCAAGATCGGTGCCGGCGAGGTCGAGAACGCGCTCCTCTCCCATCCGGGCGTGCGGGAGGCCGCCGTGACCGGCGAGCCGGACGCGGACCTGGGCGAGCGGGTCGTGGCGTGGGTCGTGCCGGCGGACCCGGCCGCGCCCCCGCCCGCCGGGGAGCTGGCCGACCACGTGGCGGCGCAGCTCGCCCCGCACAAGCGGCCGCGCGCCGTCCGCTACCTGGAGGAACTGCCCCGCAACGACATGGGCAAGGTCATGAAGCGGGCGCTGCGTGGCTGAGGCGGCGGCCCGGCCGACGGCGCGCGCGGCGATCGCGCTGGCGGTGGACGCGTTCACGGAGCACGCCCCGCCCCCGCCCGGCTCCCCCGCGGCGCCGGACGGCCCGCTGGCGTGGGAGGGGTACGGCGCGGCGCGCGCACGGGCGGCGGAGCGGACCGGCGAGAGCGAGTCCGTGGTGTTCGGCGAGGCGGAGGCGGCGGGGACGCGGTGCGCGGTGCTGGCGTTCGAGTTCGGCTTCCTCGGCGGGTCGCTGGGCGAGCGCGCCGGGGACCGGCTGTGCGCCGCGTACCGGCTGGCGCGGGAGCGGCGCGTGCCGCTGATCTCCCTGGTGGCGACGGGCGGCAGCCGAATGCAGGAGGGCATGGTCGCGCTGACGCAGCTGCAGCGGGTGGCCCGCGAGTCGGTGCTGCTGCGCGAGGCGGGCGTGCCGCACGTCTCCGTGCTGCGGGACCCGGCGACCGGGGGCGGCTGGGCGACGGTCGGGGCGGGCGCGGACGTCGTGCTGGCGCTGCCCGGCGCGCAGGTCGGGTTCGCCGGGGCGCGGGTGCGGCCCGCGGACGCGGACCCGTCGGCGTACACGGCGGAGGGGCAGCTCGCGGCGGGCCACGTCGACGCGGTGGTGCCCGCCGGCGGACTCCGCGCGGCGCTGGGGCACTGGCTCGCCGCGCTGACCCGGCCCGCGCCCGGCACGGTGCCCCCGCCGACGCTCCCGGGCGGCGCCGGCGGACTGCCGGAGAGCGGCTGGGAGGCGGTGCGGCGGGCGCGCGACGCGGCGCGGCCGCGCGCGCAGGCGTATCTGGAGGCGTACTTCGAGGAGCGGTTGCCGCTGGTCGGCGACCGGTGCGGCGGCACGGACCCCGGCATGCTGTGCGGGGTGGGGCTGCGCGGCGGGTACGGCGTCGCGTACGCGGCGCAGTGCGGTACGGCGACGCGGCCGGCCGGGTACCGCACGGCCGCCCGGGTGATCCGGCTCGCGGACCGGCTGGGCCTGCCGGTGCTGACGCTGGTGGACACACCGGGCGCGGCCAACGACGCGGAGGCGGAGCGGGCCGGCGCGGGCGCGGCCGTCGCGGAGGTGTTCGCGGCGGTGGCCGGGGCGCGGGTGCCGGTGACCACGCTGGTCGTCGGGGAGGGCGGCTCGGGCGGCGCGCTGGCGCTGGCGGCGGCCGGCAACACCTGGGTGGCGCGTGACGGCTACTTCTCGGTGATCGCCCCGGAGTCGGCCGCGGCGATACTGAAGCGCCCGCCGGAGGAGGTCCCGCGCACCGCCGGGCAGCTGCGGCTGCGCCCGCAGGACCTGGTGGAGCTGGGGGTCGTGCGCGGCATCGTGTGAGGCGCCGGTGCCCGCCGCGCCGGCCGGCGCGGGATCCGCCCCGCGCGGCGGGACCCCGCGGCCGTGACGGACGGACCGCGATCCGCCACGGCGCCCTCCGCGTGTTCCGTCAACGCCCCTGTCACATAAGGGAGTTACGCTCTTCAGGATGGCCCGCCCCGCTCCGTGCCGTCCCGCGGCGCGGCCGGTCGCGCCGCCGTCACCGCCCCCGCGGGAGGGAGGGGGCGACCGCCGCGCACCCGCAACGACCCGGCGCCCCCCGCCCGACGGCACCTTCCCCGACCGCTGGAGGACCTGGCGACATGACCACCACCCCGCCCTACCGACCGGGCCGGATCGTGAGCGGCAGCGGGCTGCCCGCGCTGCTCGCGGAGAGCCCCGACGCGGTCCCGCTCTTCCCGTCCCCTTCCGGACCGGCCCTCTCGCTGACGTCGCGCCGGCTGCGGGACGAGCTGCTGCCCCGCTGGCGCGAGGGCGTGCGGCGGCGGGCGGAGGCCCTGGTCCGGCGCTGCCGCGACAGCCTGGCCCCGCCGTCCGGCGGGGCCCCGTACGACGGGCTAGACGACCCGGAGCACCGGCGCGCCGCCCTCGTCGCGGAGCTGTTCCGCGACCGCCGGGTCAGCGCCAACGCCGAGCGCCTGGACACCCGGGCGCTCCAGCGCCGGGTGACCGGGGCCCTGTCCGCGGACGAGCCGCCGCGCCTGGAACTGGCCTGGGGGCAGCCCAAGCGGGAGGTCGGCGGACTGAAGACGGCCGGCCGGTGGGCGGACCTCGCGGAGGTGTACGCGGTGGGCCGGCTGGCCGCCCTGGTCCTGGCCGCCCGGGAGCTGGCCGGGGACGGGCGGATCGGCATGACGGTGTACTCGGGCGGCAACCGGTTCGCGGCGGCGCTGTTCGCCGAGCCCGGGCCGCTGCTGGAGTACGACGCGCAGCGGGGCCGCATCGCCGAAGCCCTGGCCGGGCCCGGGGTGGTGGACTTCCGGGACTTCGCGGCCGCCAAGCGGTCCGACCCCGCCGAGCGGGAGGCGCACGAGGAGCGGGTGCGCCGGCGGCTCGCCGCGCTGACCGACGAGGACGTCGCCGCGCAGATGCCGGTCATGCTCTTCAACGTCGACTGGCCGCGGGTCCTGTCCGAGGCGGCGCGGGGCGGGGCGCCGCACGGTGTCCACCTGGCGCCGCACGTCGCGCGGTGGCTGCGCGAATCGCCGCGGGACCGCACCCCGCTGCTGGTCCGGGCGGCGGTGACGTGCGCGGTGTCGCCCGCCGTACGGGCCCGCTGGGCGGGGGTGTTCGGCGACCGGCCGGAGGTGCTGGAGGACGCCGTCGCGTTCGCCCTGGCCATGGGGCGCGCCTCGGCCGCCCGGTACACCGCGATCGCACGGGCCGACCGGGAGGCCCCGGGACGGGCCGACGGCCCGCACACCGTGCGGCTGACCGTGCACGAGAAGACGGACCGGCCGGAGGTGCCGGCGCTGCTCACCCTCGGCCCCGGGGGAGGCGGGCAGCTCTCGCAGCACGTGACGGCCCGGGTGCCCGCGGAGGGACCCGTCACCTTCGCGTCCCTGGCGGAGACCCTCGTCCACGATCCCGGCTCCGCGCCGGTCCTGCTCGAACCGGACGGCGGGGCACCGGGCCTCTTCGACTGGCTCTCCCCGGAGGGGCAGCCGCTGTGCTTCGCCTCCGGGCCCGAGCCGGGCGTCCGCCGGACGCTCGCCCGCCTCCTCGACCCCGAACACGGGTGACACCGCGCACCACCGGCACCTCCCGGGGCGCGCGGACCGCGCACGGACCGGTGGAGGCGCGCCGTCCACCGGCGAGGAACCCCGGGACCGGGGACCCGGGATCGTCCGGTCCCGGGATCGTCCGGTCCCGGGATCGTCCGGTCCCGGGGCCTCGGGCACGGGCGGGTCCCGCTGCCGGCGGCCGGTCGCTCCGGCGTCCACCGTGCCCGTCGCCGTGCGGCCGCCCGGGCACCGCGCGGCGCGGCGCGGCGGGAGGACGACGCCGCCGGCGGTGGTCGCGCGGCGCCGGCGGCCCCGCTCAGGTGCCGTGGCCGTGCCCGCCGCCCCCGGGACGGGCGGGTCCTCCCGCCCGACTCCGGTCTCCAGCCCGCCGGGGCGGAGGCCGGGCGCGACCTTCGCGGCCAGCGCACCGGCCTGGTACGACCAGAGGAACAGCAGCACCAGCAGGGTGAGGAAACCGATCAGGGGCCGGGACGGGGCTTTTCGGGAACGCGCCATCTCTCCTCCCGGAGTCCTGGGGCCGGAAGGTCCGGCACCGCGATGTTAGGCGCCGCGGAGGTGCTCGCGGAACAGCGCCGTCCGGGCTCCCGGCTCCCGGCCGGGCCGCGTCCGGGCACGCGCCGGCGGTGGGCGGCTGCGGACTCCGCGCCGCCCACGCCACCGGACCGCGCGACCTGACCCCGCACGAGGCCGCGCGGAACCGGATCCGGTGCGGCAGCCGGGCACCCGGCCCACCCGGGCCCCTGCAAGCCGAAACGGCCCGCCGGATCAACCGGCGGACCGCCACGAAAGATCGCGGTCGGTCGGATGACCAGTTCTGTGCCTTGACGACCGAATAACCGACTGGGAAAGTTTTGCCTGCCGCGCACTTGCCGCAGGCGCACGCAACACGAGAGGCCGCCTGAAATATCGATTGGAGCCACCGGCGTTTATGTCTGGATTTTCGCGGCACGGAGTCGCGGAAGCTCCGGATCACACCCCGTAAAATAAGCCCACGTTCTTTCACGCCGCGAACGCGGAGGTCTCCTCCGAAGCGGAGGCACGGCCGTGACCAGCAGCCTCGCGAAGAAATCGGGGTCGATGCCGGCGCCCCGATTCTCCCGGTTCCCCGACCGGAGGACCCCATCGGTACCCGAAGGTGCGGACCGGAGGGCCGCCGACGGCTGACGGTCTTTTTCCACCAGGCCGCCATGACCCTTGTGCGGCTTTTCGGGAGCGATGCGTCCGCCCAGTTCGACGCCCGCTTCGGCGTCACCGCCGGCACGGAACGCGGAGAAGCCCGGCCCGTCTGTCCCGCATGTTTTGGCGAGGAAACCGGAGGGGGAGGTAACGGCACGCATGCAAAATTCTCAACGCGCGGCTCGCACCACGGATCTCGGCACGGCGGCCGGCAGAGCAGGCGGCGCAGCGCTTTTCGGTGATCTTCCGGCGACCGCCCGCCTCGAAGCCGAACCCACCAGGCATTTCGTCAGCAATGCCGTGCAGGAGTACCAGAAGTGTCTGGACAGTCGCGACGGCAACGGGGTCCCCGCCCACCTGCCGCGCGCCTCGGGTCTTTTGTTCGGGCAGTCGGACGGCGTCGAGATAAGCATCAGCGACATCGAATTCGTGACAAACGTCCGCGGCAGCGACGAAAGCGTCATGGCCGAGTTCGAAAAGACGATCATCCCACGGTTCGGCGATGTGTACCGGAACCCGGGGCGAGGTTTCTGGTGCGACGAAAAGGGTGTGCTACAGGCGATCAAGAAGCAGTACGCCAGAGGTCTGGAGCTTATGGGGTCCATACATTCGCATCCGAACTGGCATGAAATCGGCCCGCCACACGAGCGCTACCAGAAACTCAGCGAAAACCCGACCAGGATGGACGAGTACCTCTTCCGCCAGTCATGCTGGCCGGTGAACATCATCTGGTACATCCGCGGCGGCGACAGCAGTGGCGGCATGGTGCACCGAGTGGCGGGCTGGAGGCCCGGTGCGGGGCAATTCGAAAGCCTTGACATACGGATTCCGGCGGCGATCCGCGGCGAGTTCGATATCGAATCGCCGTCCCAGCGGTAAGTGCGGCGCCCGCAGGGCGAAACAAGAGGGGCCACCCAAGGAGGATGAGATATGCCCGACATCTCGCAGGGTGTCAGCAAGAGCCTTCCGCTACCCGTGGTGACCATCAGACTCCCCGCAGCCTTCCATGCGTTGAGCGGCGGACAGCGACAGATAGCCGTCGAGGGCGGCACTATCCGGGAGGTGCTCGTCGGACTTGACGGATCCTGCCCCGGTGCGCTTGAACGGCTTATGGATCCGGAGGGGTCCGTGAAGCGCTACGTCAATGTCTATCGGAACGACAGCGACATCAGGGACCTCGACGGCCTCGAAACGAAAGTCGAGAACCAAGACGTGGTGTGGATAGTCCCGGCGGTGGCAGGCGGCAGCAAAACGGCACGAGCCTAGGAATCACCATGCCGGACATTCTTCCCTCAGAATTCTTCACCGACCCCGGGCCGTCCCCGCACGCGGCAACCGCGGAACTCAGGGCCAGGTGCCCGGTCCACCGGATCGACGTCCCCCCCGGCGCCCGGGCGTACGCGGTCCTCGGGAACAAGACCGTCGAGCAGGCGTTCGGCGACTCGCGCCTCACCAAGCAGATCGAGAACCTGCCCGCCCCGTACCGGGACAAGGCTGCGGACAACAGCCTCCTCGTGGTCGGCAACCTGGGGTTCGCCGACCCGCCCAAGCACACCCGGCTGAAGAAGCCCATCAGCCGGGCCTTCCTGCCCGGAACGGTCGCCCGGCTCCGCCCGCGCATCCAGGACATCGTCGACGACCTCATCGACGCCTTCCCGGAGTCCGGTGAGATCGACCTGCTGAGTGCCTTCGCCCTGCCGCTGCCGCTCATCACCATCTGCGAGTACCTCGGGATACCGGTCGAGGACAGGCCGCTGTTCCAGGAGTGGAGTCACGTCCTCAGCCAGGACCCGTTCCAGCACCCCGAAGCGGACCTGAAGAGGGCGAGCAGCGAGTTCCGGGCCTACTTCACCGAACTGGCGGCCGAGCGCCGCACCGATCTGCGGGACGACCTGCTGAGCGAGCTCGTCAAAGCCAGGGACGCGGACGTCTTCAGTGAGGACGAGCTGCTCTCGACGATCCTCCTGCTGATCATCGCCGGGCACAAAACGGTCGCCAACATGCTGGGGAACGGAACGGCGCTGTTGCTCCGCCACCCCGAGCAGCTCGCGATGCTCCGCGCCGACCCCGCAACGGTTCCCTCGGCGATCGAGGAGATCCTGCGCTACGAGGGGTCCGCTGCCTGGGCCTCGCTGCGGGTCGCGGCGGAGGACATGCGACTCGGAGGGGTGGACATACCCAAGGGAAGCTTCGTGCACCTGTCGCTGTCCGGCGCGGGGCACGATCCCGAGGTGTACGACGATCCGGAACGCTTCGACATCACCCGGTCGCCGAACCGCCATCTGTCCTTCGGCCACGGCACGCACTTCTGCATCGGCGCTCCACTGGCCCGGCTCCTGGGCGAGGTCGCGTTCACCACGCTGCTGCGCCGACTGCCGCGGTTCGAGCTCGCAGTGGCTCCGGAGGAGGTCGCCTGGGTCGCCGACAGTTCGCTCAGCCGGGGTCTCGAGGCCCTCCCCCTGCGGCTGCGGGGGCGGTTGCCGCGATGACGGGTACGCGGAAGGACGCGTGGCCCGGGCCGGAGTCGCTCGGGAACGGGGAAGGATGACCGGGAGAACGGGCAGCCCGAGCATCGCCGTGGTGGGAGTCGGCGGGGTCGGCGGCTACCTCGGCGGCCGGCTCGCCGCTGCCGGGCATGACGTGCGGTTCCTGGCCCGCGGGGAGAACCTCGCCGCGCTCAGGCGGAAGGGACTGCGCGTCACCGGTGGACCAGGGGGTTGGTCCGTGCCGGACCCGCGGGCGTCGGACGACCCGCGGGACATCGGCGAGGTCGACTACGTGCTGCTCTGCGTCAAGACCTGGCAGCTGCCGGCGGCCGTCGACGCGCTGGGCCCGATGGTCGGCGAGAACACCGCCGTGCTCACCGTGCAGAACGGGGTGGAGGCCCCCGAGCGGGTGGCGGCCGGGGTCGGCCGCGGCCGGGTGCTCCCCGGCACCGTCAAGGTCGTCGCCACGCTGGTGGGTCCGGGCGAGGTGAGGCACGGGGGCGGCCCCTCCGCACTCGGTTTCGCCGAGTGGGACGGCAGCGTGTCCGACCGGGTGAAGCGGTTGCGCGCGGTGTTCCGTGACGCCTCGGTGACGGCGACGGAACCGAGCGACATCTGGGTCGACATCTGGGCGAAGTTCCTGTTGCTGGTGCCGATCGGCAGCCTGGGAGCCGCCACCGGCGGGGCCACCGTCGGCGAACTGCGATCGCGCCCCGGCACCCGGCGGATGCTGATCGCCGGCATGCGGGAGATCCACGCGACCGGGACCGCGCTCGGGATCGCACTGCCGGGGGACGCCGTGGACACGGCGACAGGGCTCATGGACCGGCAGCGGCCCGAGGTGACCTCCTCGCTGCAACGGGACATCCTGGCGGGGAAGCCGTCGGAACTCGACGCATGGACCGGAGCCGCGGTCCGCCTCGCCGACCGGGCGGGCCGCGCCGCACCGGTCCACGAAATGCTGTACGAGTTGCTCGCCACGCGCGTGTCGCGGACGGCCGCGGATGGATGAAGCCCGCAGCGCACTTCAGGACGTGAGGGTCCGCCGGGACGAGGAGCCGTCGAACGTCGGCGGCGGTCCGTGCACCGTCTTCGACCCGCCCGGCGACGGGCCGGTCCTCCTCCCGCCGCCCACCGCGCCCGCCGGCGTCGAGGAGGGCCCGCCGCGACCCGCTCGATGTCCCGACCCCACGGCACGGGGCCCGGCAGGGGGGACCGCCGGGCACCTGTGCGTCTCCGGCGGGGAGGCGGCCGTCGGCCCCGGGAGCGCAGGCGTGCTCCGGCACGTCCTTCCCGCACCGTGCGGCGAAGGAGGCGAAGCCGTCTGCACGTGGCCGGGATCCGGTGCGTGTCCGCTGGTGGTCGCCGTTCCAGCCGCCACCAGCGCCCACGCGCCGCCGACTGTGTCCGGGGGCCACGGTCCCGACGGGATCCGCACCCGGGTGAGCGTGCGGGCCGGGGCGGTCGTCCCGTGCTCCCCTCACCATCCGACCGGAGCCGTGGCTGATCACGGCGAGTCGCGCGGTTCCCCGCGCCCCCTGCCGGGCCGTGTGGTCACGGTCCTCGGCGAGGCGCACGTGGAGTCCGACCGGCGCGGCGACCCTCCCGGGATGCCGGAGGCTCCACACGGGCACGGCGGCACCGTGGTGCTTCGAACCTTCTCCGAAGCCTACGAGCCGGCCGGTCCACGGGTCGGCCGTGCGGCCGGGCCGCGGCGGATCGCGGCCACCGCCCGTGGGACGGCGATGGCTTCCGGGGTGACGCGTTTCGCGGAACGGGCCGCGGTGCTCTCCTCGCGCGATGAGGGCGAACTCCGCACACACCCGACGGCAGCGGCTGCGGCACGCGAAGAACTGACCGCGGGCCTCGGGGAACCGGGGTCGCCCGGCCCGCCTTCCCGAGCCGACTTCGTCCGGCCGCCGCTCGTCTCGGCCGCCGGGTCCTTCGCTCGGGCCGCGGTTACCGCAGGGCACGGGGTCCGGGGCCGTCCGGGCCGCGGTGTACGGATCTCAGCAGGAGGGGCCGAGGCGCACCGGATGCTGCCGGCAGCGCCCGGCCGGAGGACTTCCGAGGTGGGTATTCTGTGAAAATCCTGATGATCGCCATGCCGTGGCAAGGGCTCGACACACCCTCCAGCGCACTGGGAATACTGGGGCCGTGCATCCGCAGGAACGCTGCCGGCTGGACCGTCGACGAGCTGTACGCCAATCTCCGGTGGGCCGAGCGCCTGATGCGTGAGAGCAACGGCTCCCTCACGTGCGAGCAGTACGGGAACGTCGCGGACCAAGTCTTCCACGGCGTAGGCGACTGGGTGTTCACCCCAGCGCTGTACGACGTCGACGGCTACCGGAGCGACGAGTACTCGAAGTTCCTCCAGCAACGGGACATGGACCCGACGCTTCCCGTCGAGATGCAGAAGTACGCCCGGGGGTTCGTTCGGGACCTCGCTGCCGAGATCGCCGCCGATCCGCCCGACGTGGTCGGATTCACCAGCACCTTCATGCAGAACGTGCCGTCGCTCGCACTGGCCAGGGAACTGAAGAGGCTTGTACCGGGCATCCTCACCGTACTGGGCGGCAGTAACTGCGACGGAGTGCAGGGTCCCGCCCTGCACCGGAACTTCGGGCAACTCGACTTCGTGATCAGCGGCGAGGGCGAACGCGCACTGCCCGCGTTGCTGAACCGCATCGCCGGGGGCGAGAGCCTGACCGACGTTCCGGGGCTGAGCTGGAGGGGGGACGACGGACGGACGGTGGTGAACCCGCCGGCCAAGGCGGCACTGCCGTTCGCCATGGTGCCGGCACCTGTTTACGACAGTTACTTCCAGGCGCTCGAAAGGTCACCCGTCCGGCACCACGTCCATCCGATGCTGGTCCTGGAGACCTCCCGCGGTTGCTGGTGGGGGGAGGCTCACCAATGCACGTTCTGCGGCCTGAACGGCTCGAACATCGACTTCCGGAGCAAGGCCCCCGAGCGCATCGCCCGGGAAGTCCGGGAGCTGGCCGAGCGGTACCGGGTTCTCGACCTGGTCATGGTGGACAACATTCTCGACATGAAGTACCTCGATACGGCCATGCCCGAGATAGCTGCCCTCGGCTGCGACCTGAGAATCCACTACGAGATCAAGTCCAATATGAACCGGGAGCAGCTGGGCAAGCTGAAAGAGGCGAACGTTCTGTTCGTGCAGCCCGGTATCGAGAGCCTGAGCAGCCATGTGCTGCGCCTCATGGACAAGGGCGTCAGCGCCGCGCACAACGTGCGTATGCTCCGTGACGGACAGGATCTCGGGCTCAACGTGACATGGAGCATCCTCTACGGTTTCCCCGGTGAGACCGAGGACGATTACCGCGGGCTGCTCAGGAAGATGGCCGCGCTCGAGCACCTGGAGCCGCCCACCGGGGCCTGGCGCATAGCGCTGGAGCGATTCAGTCCTTACTTCGAGGATCCGACCCAGGGGTTCATGTTCCGCCGCCCGTCGGAGATATACGACTTCATCTACCAGGTCCCACGGGACGAGCTGTACGACATGGTGTTCTTCTTCGACGCCGGCGTCCAGGGAATCGCGGGGCCCATCGAGGACGAGGTGAAGCAGGCATGCGAGCAATGGGCCAAGGCGTATCCGCAGAGCACCCTCTCCTACTGGACCGATGACCGGGGCCGGGTCACCGTCGAAGACCGCCGCGCCAGTTGGCCACGGGAAGTGATCGAACTGGACGAGGTCCAGAGCAGTGTGTACCTCGGCATGTTCCGGTGCGCCGCCCGCGAGGGCATACGCCGGAGGCTAGCCGACAGCGGTCACGTCGTCGGGGAAGGGGAGGTCGAGGAGATGCTCCGTTACTTCGTCGAGCGGGGCCTGGCATTCGAGGACGAGGGGCGCTACGTGAGCGTCGCCCTGCAGGTCGACCCGTACCGCCGAAAGCTGGTGAACGGCAAGGAGGTCGCGGCATCGTGACGAACGCGCTGATGGACATCGGTGAACTCCGGGCACGGGCCTCGGGTCGGGGGCGTGCACCGGCCGGCGGCCGGCCCGGGGCCGTGACGCTGACCCTCGGTGCCGACGGGGCCGAACTCCCCCCGGCCACCGAGCTGGCAACGCTCCTGCTCCGTGTACCGGTCACCGGGGTTCGGCTGGCGGCGCCGGCCGATTTCTCGGCGCTCCCCGATCACACGATCGTGCGGATCATCGCGTTGGTCCGCGAGTGTTCCTCGATCGGTACTCGGGTCAGCTGGTCCCTGGTCCTGGGCGCGGAACAGCTCGGCCTGATCCCGCAGCTCGATCACCTTCCCGCCCCCGACGCCGTCACGGTGCCGGAGGAGGGCGCCTCATCCGCCGGTGAGTGGCGGTCCTCCTGCGATTTCGGCCTCCTGTACTTCCGCAAGGGACCGAATTTCCTGTCCATCGTCGATCAGCGACCCGAATCCGGTAGGCGGATCGTCGTGGACGATCCCGCCATGACGGACGTCTTCTTCCAGGCCCTGGAGGGATGCGCGTGGGTCGAGGCGGCTCGGACACCGCGATACGCCGCCGCCGCGCGGGACCTGGTGGACAAGGGACTGCTCCTGCGCGTCGGGGACCATTGCGTGACCCTCCCCGTGCACATGCGTTCATGGCCCCTCGGAGCGGTTCTCCTGGGGGGAACCCTGGCCTCGGCCGGAAGGAAACCGGACGACGTCAACGGGTAGCTCGGACAGAGTCCTGCGGCCGGGGCCCTCGCGAAGCCGTCATGATCCCGTGAGCGTGCCGGCCGGCGAGGGCGTGATCGGACGGGCCGAGACGCGCCGGGCTGTTCACCGCCGCCCGCCGACTCCCCCGAACGGCGAGCCCGTCGGCACCTCCTTCCTGCACGTCGCGGTGGCGACGACGGCGCGCCCCCACCGGGGACCGGCTTTCCCCGGCTCGCCCCTTCCCTGGAGAAGGGCCGCACCTGCGGCGTTTTCCACCGGTGGTGACGGCAGCCGACGTTATGATGGCCCCATGCATCTTTCATCATGTCTGAGCTGGTGGCGCTCCTCGTAGGAGCGGCCGCCTCTCATGCATGACCGGGCCGTTCGACTGGACGGCCCGTCCGCGTCCTCCTGGACCAGGGGCCGTGCCACTCCGACGGCGAGACCGACGCACCAGGAGACCTCGTGAACACCACCCCCCAGGCCGTGGCCCCCGACGCCCCTGCCTCAGGTCCCCCCGCCGACACGCTCGGGACGTCCACCGCGCAGGCCCGCAACGCGGTGCTGGAAGAGCAGGTCCTCAAGGATCCCGGGCGGTTCCGCATCCTGACGGGTGACCGTCCCACCGGCCGCCTGCACCTGGGGCACTACTTCGGAACCCTGCACAACCGGGTACGCCTTCAGGACCTCGGCGTGGAGACGCTCGTGGTCATCGCGGACTACCAGGTCCTGACCGACCGCGATGTGGCGGACGACCTGACCGGGCACGTCGAGGAGCTGGTACTGGACTACCTCGCCATCGGCGTGGACCCCGCACGCAGCACGATCTTCACGCACAGCGCCGTCCCCGCGCTCAACCAACTGATGCTGCCCTTCCTCAGCCTCGTCTCCGTCGCCGAGCTCAACCGCAACCCCACGGTCAAGGACGAGATCACCCACTCCCGCCAGTCCTCCGTCAGCGGCCTGATGTTCACCTATCCCGTCCACCAGGCCGCCGACATCCTCTTCTGCAAGGCCAATCTGGTCCCGGTCGGCCAGGACCAGCTCCCCCACCTCGAAGTCACCCGGACCATCGCCCGCCGCTTCAACGACCGCTACGGCAACGGCACCGCCGTGTTCCCCGAGCCCGATGCCCTGTTGTCGAACGCACCGCTCCTGCTCGGCACGGACGGCACGAAGATGAGCAAGAGCCGGGGCAACGCCATCGCCCTGGCGGCCGACGCCGACGAGACCGCCCGACTGCTCAAGGGTGCCAAGACCGACTCGGAGCGTCACATCTCCTACGACCCGGCCACTCGCCCCGAAGTCTCCTCCCTCCTCCTGCTGGCGGCCCTTTGCCAGAACCGGACCCCCAGCAGGTGGCTGAGGACATCGGTGCGGGAGCCGCCGCGCTGAAGAAGACCGTGATCGAGTCGGTCAACGAGTACCTGGCCCCGATCAGGGCGCGCCGATCCGAGTACGCGCAGGACCGCGCCTACGTCCGTCACACGGTCCGCGAAGGCAACGAGCGCGCCAGGGCCGTGGCCGATGCCACACTCGCCGAGGTGCGTGCCGCCATGAACAGCGAGTACTGACGGAGTCGGCACGGCGGCGTCCGGCCGTCGACGGCGAGGTACGAGGCCGTCATTCGTGATCTCGGCTCGGACGTCGAGCGTGCGCGTCCGAGCCGGCCGGGGGCCGCCCGTGTTCCCGACGCCCGAGGACCGTCCAGCCCGTCTCCGCCGACCGACGGGAAACGGGCTGGGTGCCGGGAGCTTTCGAACGGTCCTCGACCACGCGGCGGGCAGGGCGCAGCCGTCCGGTCCCGGACGGGGGTGCGTCGCGGGGAGGCACGGGGGTCTTCCGTCGTCCGGTGGAGACGTCGCGACCCACACCGAACCGGAAGGCCCCCACCTGTTCGGGTTCCCTCGACCAGGGCCTGACCCACCCGTCCACGACCTTCCCGGACAGAACGCCTGGTCCCTCAGGATCCCTCCGTCCACTGCGCGTCCCCTGGCGGTCCGCAGAGCCCTCCCGTGAGGGGGAACTGGGGAACGTCGGACGGCATCAGCAGAGGCCGAGTAGCGGGGTGGCCCGCTTTCACCACCCTCCGGCAGCGGAATTGCCTTCCGACGGGGAGAGCCGGCTTCTGCCCCCGTCGTTCTCCCATCCCCGATGAGCCCTCTGCCGGAGCCCTTTCACAGCCCGTGCCGGTCAAGGATGCTCATCAGCTTGCGTCGGCGTTTCAGTTCCGCCCGCAGGCCGGCGAGATACCCGGTGAACGCGTCCTCGGTCCCCAGCGCGCGATGGCAGTCACGGGCGGCTTGGAGCAGCCGCGCCAAGTGCTCGTAGGCGCGGTCACCCGTCGGCTCCTTCGACCGCTCGATCAGCCGCAGGTACACGCCGAGCGCCTCGGCCGGGCGCGTCTCGCGCGACTGATCAGCGAGCTGCGCCCACTGCCGGTCGTCGGCGCGGCCGGCGGCCTCCCGCCAGGCGGCGTCCAGAAGCAACTGACATGATCGTCCGCACCAGGCCACATGGACACGACCTGGATGTGACTACCCGGCAGCGGACGCTGCCCAGTGAACGTCGTCGGCTACCCGATCGACCCGTCGGTCAGCCCGCCCCTTGATGCGTCGGCGCCAGCGCCGTAGCGGGCATCCCGTGGACCGCGGTCTAACCCACACCGCCGCTTTCGCCTATCTCACGGGGGGGATGTGCCTGGCGTGCGTGGGACTGCCGGCCGCAGAGCGCACCACTGAGTCACGGCAATGACAGCGGAAACCACGTACCACGCCACAACTCCCGTCACTCGGTGGGCAGCCAGCGCCTGAGGCAGGCGCACTCACCGACAGACCATCACCCGTTCCCGTCACAACCGACGTACACGAACACCGGGGAGATCGTCGAAGCGCGCTCGCTTGTCGTAGGTGACTACTGTACGTGCAGTGGTCAGGGCGGTTGCCGCGATGATCAGATCGTGGGCTCCTCTGGGCTGGCCGGCCCTGCGTACGTGGGCGAGTAGCCGCGCATGAACCCGCGCGATGTCCACGGTGTACTCCTCGACCGGAACTGTGGCGAGGATGGCGTCGACGAACGACTGGCGGGCAAGCCGGTCGGTGTCGTCGGCCAGTTCGACGCCCTGGAGCAACTCCGCGGCCGTGATGGCGGCGATCACCGGGTCGTCATCGTCCGCGAGAACATGGTCGAGGACGACTTTCCGGCGCTCGACCGCGATCAATACGCCGGTGTCCAGGATCAGTCGTTCCACGGATCGTCCAGGGTCAGCAGATCACGGGTCGCCGTCACATCGCCCTCGAAGGCGTCGTCGAGGGTGTCGACGTAGGGCAGGAGAGCGTCCTTCACCGCCCGGCCGGTGGTTTTGGGCGCCGGGCCGAGCACGGCCAGGCGTTTACCCCCGCGGGTGATCACGATGGTTTCGCCGCGTTCCGCGCTGTCCAGCACGGAGGCGAAGTTCCGTGATGCTTCGGTAGCGGTCATCACCTTCATGACCTCATGCTCTCAGAGAATCAGATGCCAGACAAGGCCATGCCGAGCCACTGATGCCCTCCCCCTGCTTGACGCTCGATTCCCTCAAGCCGAAGAGAGGCCGGAGAGCGGTGGCCGGCAGGCTGGGGCGAGGTGAACGGCGACGTCGCCGACGGTGATGCCGCCCGGCTTCCTCCGACCGCTCCATTTCCTCACGTCCCTGCGCGTCCCCTGGATCTGGCTCTTCGGCTGCACCGCGTAACCTCCAGCAGTGGAGCTTGTTCTGGATCGCCGCAGGTCAGAACCTTGAGGAGGGCGTCAGGACGCCCGCCGTGACACCTCAGACGGTATTTGTGAGCAGCGGATTCTCTCCGCTGGGGCCCAGTAGGTGACCCAGAGGCACCGAAGAGACGTTTCTGCAGGTTAGGGAACGTTATTGGTGGGGCGGGTGGGACTCGAACCCACGGCCGACGGATTATGAGTCCGCTGCTCTAACCGGCTGAGCTACCGCCCCGTGCGGCGCGTCGCGCACATTTGTGCGCGCCGTCTGCCGCAGCATAGCCGCTCATACGATCTCCTGCTCCGGGTGGTCGGTAACGCACGCCCCGGAGGACGACCACGGGTTCCGGAGGGGGCGGGAGACGGCCGGGAGCAGGCGGAAAACGCGAGAGAGGGCCCCGTCGGACCCTCTCTCGTCACCGCTCCCCCGGCTGGACTCGAACCAGCAACCCTCCGGTTAACAGCCGAATGCTCTGCCAATTGAGCTACAGGGGATCGCGCTCCCCCGACTGGACTCGAACCAGTAACCTGCCGGTTAACAGCCGGCTGCTCTGCCAATTGAGCTACAGGGGATTGCTGCGTCGCATCGAGCACACCCGCCCGGGGCCTCCCGGGCGGCGCTCGCTCGCTGCGACACATACATTAGCGCAAGCCGGGGGTGCTCCGCCAATCGGTACCACCCCGGACCCGGGTGTGACCTCCGCCCCCGCGGGCAGGCGGCCGGCACCGACGCCTACGGAGAAGGGTGACAGCCATGCGGTACAAGCTCACGTTCATCGTCGGAGCGGCCGTCGGGTACGTCCTGGGGACCCGGGCCGGGCGCGAACGGTACGAGCAGCTGCGGAGCTCCGCGAGGCGGCTCTGCGCCAACCCCGCCGTGCGCAACGCCGCGGAGTCGGCCGCGCAGACCGGCCGGCAGGTCGCCGGGCAGGCGTACCACGCGGTGAGCGGGAAGGTCGGGGACCGGATGCCGGAGTCGGTCGCCGAGCGGGTGCGCTCGCTGCGGGGGCGCGGCCGGTACGCCGGGGACGACTGGGGCACGACCAACACCTGATCCCGTCGCCTCCGGCCGGCCGGACACCGGGCGGAGTACGGCAGAATCTCCTTCATGGGGATAGTCGCCGGGTTGGACAGTTCGTCGGGTTTCACGCGCATCGTCGTCTGCGACGCGGACACGGGTGCCGTCCTGCGCCAGGGGTACGCCGCCCACCCCGTCGAACCGAAGGCCGCGGAGGTCGATCCGCAGGCCTGGCTGCTCTCGCTCGGGGAGGCCGCGGCGGGCGGGCTGCTGGAGGGCGTGCAGGCCATCGGCGTGTGCGCGCAGGCGCACGGCCTCGTCCCGCTCGACCAGCAGGGCGGCACCGTGCGCCCCGCGCTGGTCGGCAACGACAAGCGGGCGCAGGTCGCGGCCGCGGACCTGGTCGACGCGCTGGGCGGCCGGCAGGCGTGGGCGGAGGCGGTGGGCTGCGTACCGCAGTCGGCGCAGCCCGTCGCGAAGCTGCGTTGGCTGGCGCGGACCGAGCCGGAGGCGGCGCGGCGGGTGGCCGCCGTGCTCCAGCCGCAGGACTGGCTGGTGTGGCAGCTGCTGGGCCGGCCGGCGCGGCGGACCACGGACCGCGGCGGCGCGTCCGGTACGGGCTACTGGTCGGCGGCCGCGGGCGCGTACCGGCCGGACCTCGTCGAGCTGGCGCTCGGCCACCGGACGGCGCTGCCGGAGGTGCTGGGTCCGGCGGAGGCCGCCGGGGTGACGCCGGAGGGCCTGCTGATCTCGGCGGGCACCGGGGAGACGATGGCCGCCGCGCTGGGGCTCGGCCTCGGCTTCGGCGACGCCGTCGTGTCGCTCGGCGCGTCCGGGTCCGTGATGGCGGTGCACTCCGAGGCGCTGTCCGACCCGCAGGGCATGGTCACGGCGCTCGCCGACGCGGCGGGGACGCATCTGCCGGTGGTGCACACGTCGAACGCGGTGCGGGCGCTGCGCGGCACGGCGGAGATGCTGGGGGCGGAGAGCCTGGAGGAGCTGTCGGCGCTGGCGCTGAAGTCGACCCCCGGCGCGTCCGGGCTGGTGCTGCTCCCCTACCTGGAGGGCGAGCGGACGCCGCCGCTGCCGCACACGGCGGGCACGCTCAGCGGGCTGCGGCGCGAGTCGATGAAGCCGGAGCACCTGGCGCGGGCGGCGTTCGAGGGGATGCTGTGCGCGCTGGCCGACGCGATGGACGTGCTGCGGCGGCGGGGCGTGGCGGTGCGCCGGGTGTTCCTGCTGGGCGCCGCGGCGGAGCTGCCCGCGGTGCAGGCGGTGGCACCCGCGATCTTCGGCGCGCAGGTCGTCGTGCCCGAGCCGGCGGACTACACGGCGCTGGGGGCCGCGCGGCAGGCGGCGTGGGCGCTGGGGGTGGCGCACGGGACGCTGGCCCCGCAGGCGCCGCCGGCGTGGCGGGGCGCGGCGGCGCAGGTGTTCGAGCCGGGCGAGGAACTCGCGGTGGGCCAGGCGGTGCGCCAGCAGTACGGGGCGACGCGGGACCAACTGCACCCGGGGGCGTTCGGTCCGTAGCGGGAACCGCGGAAACCCGGTCGTGACGGGTGGGGTGCGGCAGCGATAGTGGGACCCGTGCTCAGACGACTACTCCGCACCCACCTGGTGCCGTACAAACGGGCCATAGCCCTCCTGGTGGCCCTCCAGCTCCTGCAGACGGGCGCCACCCTCTACCTCCCGACACTCAACGCCGACATCATCGACAAGGGCGTCGTGACCGGCGACACCGGCTACATCCTGCGGTACGGCGCCCTGATGACCGCCGTGTCCCTGCTACAGGTCGCGGGGAACGTCGGCGCGGTCTACTACGGGGCCCGGACGGCCTCGGCCGTGGGCCGGGACGTGCGGGCGGCCGTCTTCGACCGGGTCCAGTCGTTCTCCGCGCGGGAGCTGGGGCACTTCGGGGCCCCGTCGCTGCTCACCCGCACCACCAACGATGTCCAGCAGGTGCAGATGCTGGTGCTGATGGCGTTCACGCTGATGGTGTCGGCGCCGATCATGTGCGTGGGCGGGGTGGTGCTGGCGCTGGGGCAGGACGTGCCGCTGTCCGCGGTGCTGCTGGCCGTGGTGCCGGTGCTGGGCGTCGCCGTGTCGCTGATCGTGGCGCGGATGAGGCCGCTGTTCCGCACGATGCAGGAGCGGCTCGACACGGTGAACCGGGTGCTGCGCGAGCAGATCACCGGCAACCGCGTCATCCGGGCGTTCGTGCGGGACGCGTACGAGCGGGAGCGGTTCCGGGGCGCGAACACGGAGCTGACCGACGTGTCGACGGCTACGGGGCGGCTGATGGCGCTGATGTTCCCGACCGTGATGACGGTGGTGAACTTCTCCAGCGTGGCCGTGGTCTGGTTCGGCGCGCACCGGATCGACGACGGCGCGATGCGGATCGGCGCGCTGACGGCGTTCCTGGCGTACCTGATGCAGATCGTGATGGCCGTGATGATGGCCACCTTCATGTTCATGATGGTGCCGCGGGCCGAGGTGTGCGCCGAGCGCATCGAGGAGGTGCTGCGCACGGGGACCAGCGTGCGGCCGCCCGCGTCGCCGGTGCGGGAGCTGCCGCGCGGCGGGCGGCTGGAGATCCGCGGCGCCGACTTCCGCTACCCGGGCGCCGAGGAGCCGGTGCTGCGCGGTGTCGACCTGGTGGCCGGGCCGGGCGAGGTCACGGCGGTCATCGGGTCGACGGGCAGCGGCAAGTCCACGCTGCTGGGGCTCGTGCCGCGGCTGTTCGACGTGACGGACGGCCGGGTGCTGGTGAACGGCGCCGACGTGCGCGACCTGGACCCAGCGCTGATCGCCCGGACGGTGGGGCTCGTGCCGCAGCGGCCGTACCTCTTCTCGGGGACGGTCGCGACGAACCTCCGGTACGGGCGGCCGGACGCGACCGACGAGGAGCTGTGGCGGGCCCTGGAGACGGCCCAGGCCGCCGACTTCGTGCGGGAGCTGGAGGGCGGGCTGGACGCGCCGGTCTCCCAGGGCGGCACCAACGTGTCCGGCGGCCAGCGGCAGCGGCTGGCGATCGCCCGGACGCTGGTGCAGCGGCCGGAGATCTACCTCTTCGACGACTCGTTCTCGGCACTGGACTACAGCACCGACGCCCGGTTGCGGGCGGCGCTGGCGCGCGAGACCGCGGACGCGACCGTGGTGATCGTCGCGCAGCGGGTGTCGACGATCAGGGACGCCGACCGGATCGTGGTCCTCGACGGGGGCCGGGTCGTGGGCGCGGGGCGGCACCGCGAGCTGATGGCGGACAACGAGACGTACCGGGAGATCGTGCTCTCCCAGCTGACCGAGGCGGAGGCTGTCTGATGGCCGGTCCTGGCGGGATGATGCGGCCCGGCGGCGGTCCGGGCGACCGGTCCGCGGACTTCGGGGGTTCGCTCCGGCGGCTGCTGCGGCAGCTCTCCCGGGAGAGGGCCGCGCTGTGGGCGATGGTCGCGACCGGTGTGCTCAGCGTGGCGCTGTCGGTGGTCGGGCCGAAGATCCTCGGCCGTGCGACGGACCTGGTGTTCTCGGGGGTCGTCGGCCGCGGCATGGAGGAGGGCCGTACGAAGGGCGAGGTCGTCGCGGCCCTGCGGGAGGAGGGCGACGAGGGGCTCGCGGACATGCTGTCCGGCGTGGACTTCACGCCCGGCCGGGGCATCGACTTCGACGCGGTCGGGGACGTGCTGCTGCTCGCCCTGGCCGTGTACACGGCCGCCGGGCTGCTGATGCTCGTGTCGACCCGCATGTCGATCAGGGTGATCAACCGGACGGTCTACCGGCTGCGCGAAGACGTGCAGGCGAAGCTGGAGCGGCTGCCGCTGTCGTACTTCGACCGGGCGCAGCGCGGCGAGGTGCTGAGCCGGGCGACGAACGACGTCGACAACATCGGCCAGACCCTGCAGCAGTCCATGGGCCAGCTGATCAACTCGGTGCTCACGGTCCTGGGCGTCCTGGCGATGATGTTCTGGATCTCGCCGCTGCTGGCGCTGGTCGCGTTGGTGACCGTGCCCGTGGCGGTGGCGGTGGCGGCGCGGGTCGGCAAGCGGTCGCAGCCGCAGTTCGTCCGGCAGTGGAAGGCCACGGGCGGGCTGAACGCGCACGTCGAGGAGGCGTACTCGGGCCACGCGCTGGTGAAGGTGTTCGGCCGGCAGGAGGAGGCCTCGCGGGAGTTCCGCGCGCGGAACGACGAGCTGTACGAGGCCGGGTTCCGGGCGCAGTTCACCAGCGGGGTCATGCAGCCGCTGATGTTCTTCGTGTCGAACCTGAACTACGTCCTGGTGGCGGTCGTCGGCGGGCTGCGGGTGGCGTCCGGGGCGCTGTCGATCGGCGACGTGCAGGCGTTCATCCAGTACTCGCGGCAGTTCTCGATGCCGCTGACGCAGATCGCGTCGATGGCGAACCTGATGCAGTCCGGCGTGGCGTCCGCCGAGCGGGTCTTCGAGCTGCTGGACGCCGAGGAGCAGCCGGAGTCGCCGGCGCTGGAGCGGCCCGCCGAGGTCCGCGGCGCGGTGGCCCTGGAGAAGGTGTCGTTCCGCTACGAGCCCGGCAGGCCGCTCATCGAGGACCTGTCGCTGACGGTGGAGCCCGGCCAGACGGTCGCGATCGTCGGGCCGACGGGGGCCGGCAAGACCACGCTGGTCAACCTGCTGATGCGGTTCTACGAGGTGACGGGCGGCCGGATCGTCCTGGACGGCGTGGACGTGGCCCGGATGTCGCGGGAGGAGCTGCGCTCGTCGATCGGCATGGTCCTGCAGGACACCTGGCTGTTCGGCGGGACGATCGCGGAGAACATCGCGTACGGCGCCGCCGCCGGCCGCGAGGTGACGCGCGGGGAGATCGAGGCGGCGGCGCGGGCCGCGCACGCCGACCGGTTCGTCCGCACCCTGCCGGACGGGTACGACACGGTCGTCGACGAGGAGGGCGGCGGTGTCAGCGCGGGTGAGAAGCAGCTGATCACGATCGCCCGCGCGTTCCTGTCGGACCCGGCGGTCCTGATCCTCGACGAGGCGACGAGCTCGGTCGACACCCGTACGGAGGTGCTGATCCAGAAGGCGATGGCACGCCTCGCCCACGGGCGGACGACGTTCGTCATCGCGCACCGGTTGTCCACGATCCGCGACGCGGACGTGATCCTGGTGATGGAGAACGGCTCCCTCGTCGAGCAGGGCACGCACGACGAGCTGCTGGAGGCGCGGGGCGCGTACGCGCGCCTGTACGCGGCGCAGTTCGCCGAGGCGGTGGTCGAGGTCGACTGAGCGCGCGGCCGGCGCCGGGCGGGGCCGCGGAGGGGAGCGGCACGGCGGACGCGCCGGGGCCGGGCGCCGACGGCCCGCGGGAGGCCGCGGGGCCCGTCCCCGGTGCCGGGGCGGCGCCGGGGTGCGCGTCCGGGTCGGTACCGCGGTCCGGACCGGAGCCGGTGCCGGCCCCGCCGCGGCCTGCCGCCGGACCGGCACCACCCGCACGGCGGCGCGGCGGCGCGGCGGCGCGGCGGCGCGGCGGCGCGGCGGCGCGGCGGACCGGGACGGCCGGGACGGCCGGGACGGCCGGGACGGCCGGGACGGCCGGGACGGCCGGGACGGCCGGGACGGCCGGGACGGCCGGGAAAGCCGCTCAGTCGAGGTAGCCGCGCAGCTGGCCGGCGAACGCGTGGTCCCGCAGCTTGCCGAGGCTCTTGGCCTCGATCTGGCGGATGCGCTCGCGCGTCACGCCGAAGAGGCGCCCGATCTCCTCCAGGGTGCGGGGCCGCCCGTCGACCAGCCCGTAGCGGAGCTGGACGACCTCGCGCTCGCGCTCGCCGAGCGTGCACAGGACCGCCTCCAGGTGCTCGCGCAGCAGCAGGAAGGCGGCGGTCTCCACCGGGGACGCGGCGTCGCCGTCCTCGATGAGGTCCCCCAGGGCCGTGTCCTGCCCGCCCACCGGCGCGTGCAGGGAGACGGGCTCCTGGGCGAGCCGCAGCACCTCCCCGATCCGCTCGGGGGGCAGGTCCAGGTGGGCGGCGACCTCGTCGGCGGTGGGCTCCCGCCCGTGTTCTTGGAGGATCCGCCGCTGGGCCCGTACGACGCGGTTGATCAGCTCCACGACGTGCACGGGGACCCGGATGGTGCGGGCCTGGTCGGCGAGGGCCCGGGACATCGCCTGGCGTATCCACCAGGTCGCGTACGTGGAGAACTTGTAGCCGCGCGTGTGGTCGAACTTCTCGACGGCGCGGATCAGGCCGAGGTTGCCCTCCTGGACGAGGTCCAGCAGGGTCAGGCCGCGGCCGGCGTACCGCTTGGCGACGGAGACGACGAGCCGCAGGTTCGCCTCGATGAGCCGGCGCTTGGCCATCCGCCCCCGCACGACGAGGGTGTCGAGGTCGAGCGCGAGCCGGGAGTCCGGGTCGGGGGTGCGGGCGAGTTTCTCCTCCGCGAACAGCCCCGCCTCGACGCATCGGGCCAGCTCGACCTCCTCGGCGGCGCTGAGGAGCGGGATGCGGCCGATCTCCCTGAGGTACTGCCGGAGCAGGTCCGTCGACGGCGCCGCGGTCCGGTCCGCGGCCGGGTGCGCGGGCGGCCCGGCGAGCGGCTCCCGCGGGCCGGGCCCGCCCTCCGCGAGGGTCTCGGGGAGCGTCTCGGGGCGGTCCGGCGGGACGTCCCGCACGGGGGCGGCGTCGTTCAGGGTCCGGGTCTGCACGGGGCGACCTCCAGGTGATCGCTGCCTGTTCGGTCCGTCACCGCCTCCAGTGTGGGGTACACCACATCGTCGCCACGAGGGTCGTGCGCCTACTTTCTGCGACCGGTGCGTGACGGTGCGGCCACCGGCCGGTACGGCGGGCGGGCGCCGGGGCCGGGCGGCTCAGAGGGCGGCGGCGCCGCGGTCGCGGAGCGACTGGCCGTACTGCTGGAGGACCCACAGCTCGTTCTGGACGGCGGCGAGGCGCTCCGGGTCGCCGTGCGAGCCGAGACGGGTGAGGGTGCCCTGGACCTCGCGGACGCGGCGGTCCACGGCCCGGAGGCGGACCTGGACCAGCTGCTCCCCCGCGTACGCCTCGTCGACCGCGCGGGCGAGGACGGCCTCCACGGCCAGTTCGGTGACGAGCGCGCGGACCGTGTCGTCGGGGGCGGCCTCCCGGACCCGGGCGAGGTAGTCGGGGCCGTCGTGGACGCCCTGCGCGGCGCCGCCCGCCTCGGCGATGGTGCGGCGCACCTCGGCGTACGGCGGGGCGGTGAACTCGTCGGCGCCGTACGCGTCGAACGCCGGTGACACGAGCGCCGGGTACTGCAGGGCGAGTTTCAGCAGCTCGCGCTCGGTGCGGTGGGCGGGGCTGCGGAGATTGAGCGCCGGGCCGGTGAAGGCCGGCGGCTCCGGGCGCCGCGCGGCGGGTGCCGCGGACGGGCGGGGGCCCGCGCCGGAGCGGGGGCGGCCGTCGGGGGCGCCGCCGCGATCCCGGGCCCACCGGGCGAGCTGGGCGACGCGCCTGACGACGAACTGCGTGTCCAGGATGCCGAGCATCCCGGCCAGCTCCACGGCGACCTCGTGCTGCGAGGCGACGTTCTTGATGCGGGCCACGATCGGCGCGGCCTCGTCGAGGGCGGCGGCGCGGCCCGCCGGGGTCTCCAGGTCGTACCGGTTGACGATCTGCCGCAGCGCGAACTCGAACAGCGGGGTGCGCGGCTCGACCAGCTCCCGCACGGCCTCGTCCCCCTTCGCCAGGCGCAGCTCGCAGGGGTCCATGCCGTCCGGGGCGATCGCGATGTACGTCTCGGCGGCGAACTTCTGGTCGTCCTCGAAGGCCCGCAGCGCGGCCTTCTGGCCGGCCGCGTCGCCGTCGAAGGTGAAGATCACGCGGGCGGATCCGTTGTCCATCAGCAGCCGGCGGAGGATCTTGATGTGGTCGCCGCCGAAGGCGGTGCCGCAGGTCGCGATGGCGGTGGTGACACCGGCGAGGTGGCAGGCCATGACGTCGGTGTACCCCTCGACGACGACGGCGCGGCTGGCCTTGGCGATGTCCTTCTTGGCGAGGTCGATGCCGTAGAGGACCTGCGACTTGCGGTAGACCGGCGTCTCGGGCGTGTTGAGGTACTTGGGGCCGTTGTCGTCGTCGCGGAGCCGGCGGGCGCCGAAGCCGACCACGTCGCCGCCCACGTCGCGGATGGGCCACATCAGCCGTCCGCGGAAGCGGTCGACGGGGCCGCGGCGGCCGTCCTGGGACAGCCCGGAGAGGATCAGCTCCTTGTCGGAGAAGCCCCTGCCGCGCAGGTGGCGCGTGAGGTGGTCCCAGCCGGCCGGGCTGTAGCCGACGCCGAAGTGGCGGGCGGCGGCCTGGTCGAAGCCGCGTTCGGCGAGGAACCTGCGCCCGACCTCCGCCTCGGCGCCGTCGAGCTGCTCGGCGTAGTACTGCGCCGCCGCCTTGTGCGCCTCGATCAGGCGGATGCGCTCGCCGCGCTGGTGGGCGGGGTGGTAACCGCCCTCCTCGTAGCGGAGGGTGATGCCGGCGCGGGCGGCGAGCCGCTCCACCGTCTCCGAGAAGGAGAGGTGGTCGATCTTCATCACGAAGGCGATGGTGTCCCCGCCCTCCTGGCAGCCGAAGCAGTGGAAGAGCCCCTTGGCGGGGCTGACCTGGAAGGAGGGGGACTTCTCGTCGTGGAAGGGGCACAGCCCCTTGAGGTTGCCGCCGCCGGCGTTGCGCAGCTGGAGGTACTCGGACACGACGGCGTCGATCGGGACGGCGTCCCGCACCGCCTTCACGTCGTCATCGTTGATCCTGCCGGCCACGCGGGGATTCTACGGGGGTCCGGCGGCTCCCGGCGGGGCGGTCCGCGGGCCCCGGGGCGGCCCGGACCGCCCCGTCGGCAGGGACTCCAGCGGGGCCGACGGGTCCGCCAGGGCCTCCGCGTCGACGGCGGCGCCCCTCGCGCCGGCGCGGACCAGGTCCCGGACCGGTCCCGCGGCGCCCCGCACGCCCACGCTCATCCCGGCCAGGACCCGCCCGTCCCCCAGCCAGAACGCGAGGAACCGGCGCCTCCCGACGTCGCCGCGCAGCACCACCTGGTCGTACGAGCCGGGCGGCGCCCAGCCGGAGTGCTCCAGGCCGAGGCCGTACTGGTCGGAGGAGAAGGACGGCAGCCGGTCGTAGGACACGTCGCGGCCGAGCATGGCGAGGGCGGCGGCCGGGCCGCCGTGGAGGGCGTTGTCCCAGTGCTCCACGCGCAGCCGCAGGCCGAGCAGCGGGTGGCGCACGGCCGCCGCGTCCCCGGCGGCGTGGATGCGCGGGTCGGAGGTGCGCAGCGACGCGTCGACGGCGACGCCCCCGCCGTGGGCGCGGTCGGCGAGGGCGAGCCCGGCGGCCTCGGCGAGCGCGGTGCGGGGCACCGCCCCGACCGCGATGAGCACGGCGTGCGCCGGGTGCTCCTCGCCGTCGCCGGTGCGGGCGGCGAGGACCGCGCCGTCCTGGCCGGTGATCCCGGTGAGCCCGGTGCCGAACCGGAAGCGGACGCCGTGCTCGGCGTGCAGCTCGGCGAGGATCTGGCCCACCTCGGGGCCGACCGCCCGGTGGAGCGGGGTGGCGGCCGGTTCGACGACGGTGACCTCGGCGCCGTAGCCGCGGGCGACGGCGGCGACCTCCAGGCCGGTCCAGCCGGCGCCGGCGACGACCAGGTGGCCGTTGTCGCGGCCGAGTGCGGCGAGGGTGCCGCGGAGGCGGTCGGCGTCGTGGAGGCTGCGCAGGTGGTGGACGCCGTCGAGGTCGGTGCCGGGGACGTCCGGGCGGCGCGGTTCGGCGCCGGTGGCGAGGAGCAGCCTGTCGTAGGGGAGGACGGTGCCGTCGTCGAGGCGGACCGTCCGGCGGTCGCGGTCGACGGCGGTGGCGGGCCGGCCGAGGTGGAGTTCGACGCCGGACCGGGCGTACCAGGCGGGTTCGTGGACGAAGACGCCGTCGCGTCCCTCCTCGCCGGAGAGGTAGCCCTTGGACAGCGGCGGACGCCGGTAGGGGCGGTCGGGTTCGTCGCCGACGAGGATCACCCGGCCGGAGAACCCCTCGGCGCGCAGGGTCTCCGCCGCCTTGGCCCCGGCCACTCCCCCGCCCACGATGACGAAGGTCTCGTCCGCGTCGATCACCTGCCGCCTCCCGCCCGGAACGCACGGTCCGTCCCCGTCCACGCTACGCCGCGCGCCGCCGTCCGGCCCGGGCCGCGGCGGGCCGGTGGCCCCCGCGCCGCGCGGGACGCGGCGCGGGGGCTACCGGGTGCGGGGCGCGGTGAGGCTCGCGTGGAGGGCGCGGGCGGTGGCGTCGGTGAAGGAGGCGATCTGGTCGACGACGACCCGCCGGCGGGCCCGGTCGTCGGGCGCGGCGTCGAACAGGGCGCGGAACTGCGGGTCGAGTCCGTCGGGGGCGCGCCGCACGAGCGCGTCGGCCAGTTCGGTGATGACGACGCGCTGGTCGGCGCGGAGGGCCTCCTGCTCGGCGCGCTGCATCACGTACCGGTGGGCTACGGCCTTGAGGACGGCGCACTCGTTGCGGGTCTCGCGGGGGACGACGAGCCGGGCGCCGTACCGGGTCAGGCGGCCGGAGCCGTACGCCCGGCGGGTGGCGCCCTCGGCGGCGAGGCAGAAGCGGCCGATGAGCTGGCTGGTGGCGTCCTTGAGGCGGGCCTGGGCGAGGGCGGTGCCGTCGTAGTCGCGCGGCCACCACTCCTGGCCGACGAGCCGGTCGAGGGCGTCGGCGAGTTCCTGCGGGTCGGTGTCGGCGGGGACGTAGCGGCCGACGGCGACGCGCCAGACGTCGGCGCGCTCGGGTCCGGAGAGGAGGAGGGCGGGGTCGACGTGGCCGGCGTGGAGGCCGTCCTCGAAGTCGTGCACCGAGTAGGCGACGTCGTCGGACCAGTCCATGACCTGGGCCTCGAAGCAGGTGCGTCCGGCGGGGGCGCCCTGCCGGACCCAGGTGAAGACGGGCAGGTCGTCCTCGTACACCCCGAACTTCGGAGAGTGCGGGTCGGTGGGGTGGGCGCCGCGCGGCCAGGGGTACTTGGCGGCGGCGTCGAGGGCCGCGCGGGTGAGGTTGAGGCCGACGCTGACGAGGTCGCCGGTGCCGGGGTCGGGGAAGAACCGCTTGGGCTCGATGCGGGTGAGGATGCGCAGCGACTGGGCGTTGCCCTCGAAGCCGCCGCAGTCCTCGGCGAACTCGTTGAGGGCCCGCTCGCCGTTGTGCCCGAAGGGCGGGTGGCCCATGTCGTGGGAGAGGCAGGCGGCTTCGACGAGGTCGGGGTCGCAACCGAGCGCGGCACCCAGTTCGCGGCCGACCTGGGCGCATTCGAGGGGTGGGTGAGCCGGGTGCGGGGGCTGGCGTCCCAGGCGGGCAGGGGGGCGCCCGCCGCTCCGGTGGGGCCGGTGCCCGCGGGGACCGTGCCGGGGGTGACGACCTGGGTCTTGCCGGCGAGGCGCCGCAGGGCGGAGGAGTGCAGGACGCGTGCCCGGTCGCGCTGGAAGGCGGTGCGGCCGGGGCGCTTGTCGGGCTCGGCGGCCCGCCGCTCGGTGGCCGCCGCGTCGTACGCGCTGTCCCGGGGGTCGTGCCGTCCGTGCCGTCCATGAGGTGAAGGTAACCGCCGGGGACGGTGGTAAGCCTGCGGCGGGGCGGACGGAGGATGCGCGCGGGACCGGGGGCCGTCGCGGCGGCCTCCCCGGCCCCGCGCCGCCCGGAGCGGCCGCGCGCCCCGGGCGGCCGCTCCGGGTGGCCGGAGTGCCGCTCGCCGCGTGCCCCTCGGCGTCCGCCCGGTCCGCCCCGGCGGGGTCCCCGCGCCGGGCGCGGGTGCCATCCTGGTGGCGACGGCGGTGTCCCACCCGGAGGTGCGCGAGCGTGACCCAGGTTCTGACCGTACTGACCACCACCGACGACGAGGCGAAGGCCGAGGCGCTGGCGCGGAGCGCGGTGGAGGCGCGCCTCGCCGCGTGCGCGCAGGTCTCCGGTCCGGTGACCTCGGTCTACCGCTGGGAGGGCGCCGTCGAGACCGCGCGGGAGTGGCGGGTGCGGTTCAAGACGGCCGCCGCGCGGTACGACGCGCTGGAGGAGCACATCCGCCGCCACCACGACTACGACACGCCGGAGGTCGTCGCCGTGCCCGTGGTGCGGGGCGACGGCGACTACCTGGCGTGGGTGGAGCGGGAGACGGCCGGATGACCGCCGGCGAGCTGCCGTTCTTCGTGTACGGGACGCTGCGGCCCGGCGAGCGCAACCACGCCCTGTTCCTCGGCGGCAGGACGGCCGCGGAGGAACCGGCGCGGCTGCCGGGCGCCGCCCTGCACGACGGGCCGGGCTACCCGTACGCGGTGCGCGGCGGCGACGGCGAGGTCGCCGGGGAGCTGGTGCGCGCCGCGCCCGGCGCGTACGGCGGGTTGCTCTCCGCACTGGACGGGCTGGAGGAGTACCACGGCCCCGGGCACCCGCTGAACCTGTACGAGCGGCGGCGCTGCGACGTGGTGCGGCTGCGGGACGGGGTCCTGGTGCCGGCGTGGGTGTACGTGGCCGCGGCGCGCGCCGTGCCGGGGCAGCGGATACCGGGCGGCGACTGGTTCGGCCGCCGGCCGCCCCGGCGCGTGCCGCACGTCCGCTGAACGCGGGGCCCGGGGGCCGGCCCGGCGGGCGCGGACGGCCCCGGCGGACGCCTCCGGGCGCGGGGCAGCCGTCCCCGGGCGGGGCGCAGGTCCGGACGCGACTCAGGCCCGCGACTCGGCCGGCCCGGGCGCGGCACAGGCCCGAGGCTCGGCGCAGACCCGGACGGGGCACGGGCCCGGACGGGGCTCAGCCCACCGACGCGAGGGCCTCGGCGACGCCGGTCTCCCGCCGGCCGAGGAACACGGGGTGGCGGCGTCCGGGGTGGTGTCCATGCGCCGGGGCCCCGCGCCCCCACCGGGGTCGAGGTCGGGCGGCAGGCCCGTCACCCGTTCGGAACGCCTCGGCGACCCGGTCCGGTTCACCGTCCCCACCTGCGGAGACACGTTCACGGGAGGGCTCTGCTGACGGGGTCTCAGCAGGCGGGGGGAGCGGTTCCGGCCTTACCTCGGAGACAGGTACACCAGCTCGAGGCGCTGCCCGGAGGACCCCATGCGCACCACTGCCCGTTCGCTGACCGGTACCGCGCTCGCGGCCGTCTGCCTCGGCGCCCTCGCCGCCCCCGCGGCGCACGCCGGTGACTCCGGGACCCTGGAGGTGTCCCCCTCCGTCGCCGCTCCGGGCACGAGCGTCACCGTCAGCACCCGTGCCTGCGGGCCGAACGGGCACGGCGTGGGAGACGCGCAGGCGCTCGGCGCCGGCCAGTTCAAGGTGCGTCCCGGCGCCCACAAGGACCTCGCGGTCGGCACGTTCCGCGTCCCGGAGCACGCCAAGCCGGGCTCCTACCGCATCGGCGTGGTCTGCGACAACGGCAGGACGGCCGCCGGCGACCTGATGGTCCGGCACGCCGACCCCACCCACCACCCGACGCAGCACCCCACCCACTACCCCACCCACGAGGGGCCGCGCGGTCACGTGAAGACAGGTGTGGGCGGCAGCGTCGGGCCCGACGCGACGCGGATCGCGGCGGGGGCGGCGATCCTGGCCGGCGCCGTCGCGGCCGGCACCTGGGCGCGGCGCCGCCGCGCGGACGGCGGCCGCGGCTGAGTCCGCCGGGACCGCTCCGTCCCTCCCCGGCGGGGCGCCCCCTCCGGCCGGGCTCCCCTCCCCCGGCGGGCGACCGCCGCCCCGCACCGGCGGCCGTCCGTCCCCCGACTCCCCGCCCCCGCCGCGTGGCCCCGAGACCGCGGCGGGGGCGGGGGACCCCTCCTCCGCGGGGACCCTCCGGCACGGCCCTCTCCTCGCGAGGAGGCCCCGCACCCGGAGGTTCCATCCCGATGAGCAGTCCTCCCGAGACCAGGGCCCCCGGCAAGGGCTGGGGCATAGCCGTCGCCGCCTGCGTCGGCCTGTGGCTGGTGCAGAGCGGCTCCGGCGAGGGGCGGCCGCCCGTCCCCTCCGCCGCCGAGGCGTTCGCGGCCGGACCCGGCTGGCACACCCCCGCGGCCGCCGAGCCCATGCCGCCGTCGGCGCCGGCGCGGGTCCGCATCCCCCGCGTCGGTGTCGACGCGCCCGTCACCGGGCTCGGCCTGGCCCCCGACGGCAGCCTGGAGGTGCCGCCGGCCGGGGACCGCAACGTGGCCGGCTGGTACGAGGGCGGCACCCCGCCCGGCGCTCGCGGTACGGCGATCATGGCGGGCCACGTCGACACCGAGGAGGGCCCCGCCGTGTTCTACGCGCTGGGCGCGCTGAAGAAGGGCGACCGCGTCGAGGTGGCCCGCCTGGACGGGCGGACCGCCGTGTTCACCGTCGACGCCGTCGAGGTGTACGACAACGACGACTTCCCCGACGACAAGGTCTACGGCCCGTCCGACCGCGCCGAGCTGCGCGTCATCACCTGCGGCGGCGGCTTCTCCCCGAAGACCGGCTACCAGGGCAACGTCGTCGCGTACGCCCACCTCGTCGGCGCGTACTGACCGGCGCCGGACCGCGCCGCCGTCACGCCCACTGGTCGAACGCCAGCTTCGCGACGAGCGAGAACACCACGACCAGCAGCACCCCGCGCACGAACCCCGCGCCCCGGCGCAGCGCGGTCCGCGCCCCCAGCGTCCCGCCCGCCAGGTTGAACACCGCCATCAGTGCCGCCAGCCGCCACAGCACGCTCCCCTGGTACGCGAACACGGCCAGCGCGCCTCCGTTGGTGCAGACGTTGACGACCTTGGCGGTGGCCGACGCGGTCACCAGGTCCAGGCGGAGCACCGCCGTGAGCGCCAGTACCAGGAATGTTCCGGTACCGGGGCCGAACAGCCCGTCGTAGAAGCCCAGCCCGCCGCCCACCGGGACGATCGCCGTGACGACGCGGGCCCGCCGCACCGGCCCGGACACCGCCCCCGTCCCGAACGACGGCCGCAGCAGCACGAACGCAGCGACGCCCAGCAGCACGACGAGGATCACCGGGCGCAGCACCTCGTTGCCGACGCCGGCCGCGAGGAGCGCCCCGCCCGTCGACCCGGCGAGCGCCGCCAGCCCGACCCGGACCGCCGTCCCGACCGGCACGGGCGCCTCGCGCACGTACGTCACGGCCGCGCCGGTCGTGCCGACGATCCCCACCGCCTTGTTCGTCCCGAGGCACTGCGCGGCCGGCACCTGCGGCGCACCCAGCAGCAGCGCGGGCAGGAGCAGCAGCCCGCCCCCGCCCACGACCGCGTCGATCCAGCCCGCCAGCAGCGCGGCGAGGCAGAGCAGCACGAGGGTGGTCAACGGTATGTCGGGCATCCCCCGACCCTATGCGCCGCCCCTCCCGCCCCGACCCGCCGCCCCTGCCGCCCCTCGCCCCCGCACCGGCCCGTCCCCCGTACCGGGCGGGGCCCCTCGGCCGCCGGCGCGGGGCCGCCGGGAGCGGCTCCCGGCGGGAGAGGAGCGGCCCCCGGGGCGCGGACCCCGCGGGGACCGGCCCCGCGGACCGCGCCGCCGGCGTGCGCGGCGCCCTGCTCAGCCCTGCGCGGCGCCCTGCTCCCGCGCCTTCTCGACGTCCATCCACACGACCTCCCAGATGTGCTGGTCGAGGTCGTGGAAGGAACGGCTGTACATGAAGTCGCCATGCTCCTGCGTCTCGATGGCGGGCGTGCCGCCGGCGGCCAGCGCCCGGTCGACGAGCTCGTCCACCTTCTCCCGGCTCTCGGCGCTCAGCGCGATGATGGTCTCGTTGGAGGAGGACGCGTCGGCGATGTCCTTCTTCGTGAACTTCTTGAAGAAGGGCTCCGTCAGCAGCATCGCGAAGATGGTGTCGCTGAAGACGAGGCAGGCGGCGTTCTCGTCGGTGAACTGCGGGTTGAAGGAGTAGCCGAGCCCCGTCCAGAAGCGCTTGGCCGCGTCGAGGTCCTTGACCGGCAGGTTCACGAAGATCATCTGTTCCATGGCGGTTCTCTCCATCCGTGTGGCTGGCCTTGCGGAGAAGTAGACCGCCGGACCCGGCGGAACTCATCGCCGCCACGCGGATTTCTTCCCGGCCGCCCCCGGCCGCCGGCCCGGCCCCCGTGGGCGGGCCGCCGGGCGCCGCCGGGGAGCCGACCGCCGGGCTCTTCCTCCCCTTCACCGCTCGTTGACGCCCCGGCAATCCGGGGCTCCTAGGTTCCGGCAACGCGCGACCCCGTCGCCGACCGGTGCGACGGGGCGGTCACCACCCCAGTGGAGTGATGAAGTGGAACGTCGTAGTTTCCTGCGCGGAGCGGTCGCGGGCGGCGCGGCCGCGGCCTTCGGTTACACGATGATGCGCGGCGCGGCCTACGCCGCCCCCGCCCAGCCCGGCACCGGCCCGTACGGCCCGCTCGGCACCGCCGACGCGAACGGCATCCAGCTCCCGGCCGGCTTCACCAGCCGGGTCGTCGCCCGCTCCGGCCAGCAGGTCGGCTCCACCTCCTACGTGTGGCACAGCGCCCCCGACGGCGGCGCCTGCTTCGCCGACGGCACCGGCTGGATCTACGTCTCCAACTCCGAGGTCTCCAGCACGGGCGGCGCGAGCGCCATCCGCTTCAACTCGTCCGGCGGGATCACCGGCGCCTACCGCATCCTGTCCAACACCAACCGCAACTGCGCGGGCGGCGCGACCCCGTGGAACACCTGGCTGTCCTGCGAGGAGGTCGGCACCGGCTACGTCTACGAGACCGATCCGTGGGGTGTGAAGGCCGCCGTGCGGCGCGACGCGATGGGCCGCTTCAACCACGAGGCCGCCGCGGCCGACCCGGTCCGCAAGGTGGTCTACCTCACGGAGGACGCTTCGGACGGCTGCTTCTACCGGTTCGTCCCGAACACCTGGGGCGACCTGTCGTCGGGGACGCTGCAGGTGCTCAAGGCCGGCACGGCCACGTCGGGCTCCTTCACCTGGGCGACCGTACCGGACCCCGACGGCTCCCCCACCCCCACCCGCGACCAGGTGACCGGCGCCAAGCTGTTCAACGGCGGCGAGGGCTGCCACTACGCCAACGACACGGTCTGGTTCACCACCAAGGGCGACAACCGCGTGTGGCGGCTCGACCTGGCGTCCAGCACCTACGGGCTCGACTACGACGACTCGCTGGTCTCCGGCACCGCCCCGCTGACCGGCGTCGACAACATCACCGGCGCCTCCTCCGGCGACCTGTACGTCGCCGAGGACGGCGGCAACATGGAGATCTGCGTCATCACCCCGGACGACGTGGTCGCGCCGTTCGTGCGGATCTTGAACCAGTCCTCCTCGGAGATCTGCGGCCCGGCGTTCTCCCCCGACGGCAAGCGGCTGTACTTCTCCAGCCAGCGCGGCACCACGGGCAGTTCGTCCGGCGGCATCACCTACGAGGTGACGGGGCCGTTCCGCGCGTAGCGGAGCCCTCCCCCACCGGCTGGGCGCCGCCGTGCAGCAGGGCGGCGCCCAGCGGCGTCAGGGTGTGCAGCACCGAGCTGCCCTGGCGCAGCGTCATCACCAGGCCCGCGTCGCGCAGGACACCCGCGTGCTGGCTCGCCGAGGCGAGGGACACCCCCGCCCGGCGGGCCAGCTCGCTGGTCGTGCCGCCCTGACCGATGGCCTTGAGGACGGCGGAGCGGGTGTGGCCCACCAGCCGCCCCAGCGGCGCACCGCCCGGATCGCCGGCCGCGGTGGGGGCGTCCGCGTGCGCCACGGGGTAGACGAGGACCGGGGGAGGCCGGGGTCCCGGTACGTCACGGCCGTGCCCCGGCAGAAGTACGAGGGCTGGAGCAGCAGTCCGCGGCCGTCGAGCCGTACGTCGCGGTCGACCGGGTAGTCGGCCTCCAGGACGGGCGCGCGCCAGCGGAGCATCGGGGGCAGGGACGCCAGCAGTTCCTCGGCGCCGCCGTCGAGCAGCGCCCGGCCGCGCACCGCCCGGTCCGCCTCCACCCGCGCCTGGATGTAGGTCCAGTACGGCTCGACGGCCGCCCGGTGGTAGTCGCGCAGCGCCCCCAGGAGCCGGTCGAGGGACTCCCGGCGCCCTTCCGCGAGGGCCGCAGCCCAGGAGGGCGGGGGGGCCGCCGTCGAGCGCTCGGAGGCGAGCAGGGACAGCTCCGCGCGGATGCGGGCGGGCGGTGTGGCGCGCACCGCCTCCAGCCCCGCGTCGAGGCCTTGGAGGCCCTCCGGCGGGGTCAGGAAGTCCGGGAAGTACCCGCGCGCGGGGACGAGCACGGCCAGCAGGCGCGTCTCGCCGTTCAGCCGCGCCCGGGTCTCGGAGCGCCATTCCCCGTAGACCGGGGCGCCCCGCCGATCCCGCAGACGGTGAAAACTGAGGACCGTTTCCCACAACGCGTTCGGACGGGCCGCCATCCGGACGCCCGCGAGGTCCGCGTCGGTGAAATGTATGCGAAGCACTGAACCCCCACCTGTTGCACGCGCAATCACCTCCCACCAAGGAGTATGCATGTCATCACAGGTTGTTACCATGGCATTTCAGCCACAGTTGAAACGCATCGCGAGAGACGGCCGGTAACCGAAAAGCTGTACGCCGTCGGACAGAAAACCTTCAGGACCGAGGTGGCGCGTCGGAGGACCGTGGGGGGCTTCCCGCGCCCGGCGGCGGGACTGAAAGGTTACGGCTCTCCTGTCCGACAGGGGTAATGGGGCGCGGCCGGCGGGTGGGGATCCGGTGGCCGCGCTCCGCCGTTTGTTTGCTCGACTGAGCAGTGAAATCGACGCTCCGTCCACCTTCCGCAAACGGTCCGACCCTTCAACCGACGCGGAATTCAACCGGCCTTAATCCAGGGGAACGCGCTCCTTCCGGGGCGCGAACGGCGAGGAAACGCCACAGGGCGGGCGTCCCCCGCGGAGATGTCCGCCCCGTGCTTCCCCGGCCCGGGGCCGCCGCCGGCCGGTGAGGGTGGGTGACGGACGACGGCCCCGGTGTTCGCGGGGCCCCGCCGCGGGCGCGCCGCGGCGGGGCCGGGAGGTCAGCGGCTGTCGCTGCCGCCCGACTGGGCCGCGGCCCGGCCGGCCTCCAGGCGGGCGACCGGGATCCGGAACGGCGAGCAGGAGACGTAGTCGAGGCCCACCTCGTGGAAGAAGTGCACCGACTCCGGGTCACCGCCGTGCTCGCCGCACACGCCGAGCTTGATGTCGGGGCGCGTGGCCCGGCCCGACTCCACGGCGCTGCGCACCAGGGCGCCGACGCCGTCCTTGTCGATCGTCTCGAACGGCGACACCCCGAAGATGCCCTTCTCCAGGTACGCGGTGAAGAAGCTGGCCTCCACGTCGTCGCGGGAGAAGCCCCAGACGGTCTGCGTGAGGTCGTTGGTGCCGAAGGAGAAGAACTCGGCGCACTCCGCGATCTGCCCGGCGGTGACGGCGGCGCGCGGCAGCTCGATCATCGTGCCGAGCGCCAGCTTCAGGTCGACACCGGTGCGCTGCTGCACCTCGGCGATGACCCGCTCGGCGTCGTCGCGGACCAGTTCCAGCTCCTGCACGGTGCCGACCAGCGGGATCATGATCTCGGCGCGCGGATCGCCCTTGGCCTCGACGCGCTCGGCGGCCGCCTCCGCGATGGCCCGCACCTGCATGGTGAACAGGCCCGGGATGACCAGGCCGAGGCGGACGCCGCGCAGGCCCAGCATCGGGTTCTGCTCGTGCAGCCGGTGCACCGCCTGGAGCAGCCGCAGCTCGTTCTCGTGGGGCTCCTTGCGGGCCTCCGCGAGGGCGACGCGCACCGACAGCTCGGTGATGTCGGGCAGGAACTCGTGGAGCGGCGGGTCGAGCAGGCGGACGGTGACGGGCAGCCCGTCCATCGCCTCGAACAGCTCGACGAAGTCGCCCTTCTGCAGCGGGAGGAGCGCCTGGAGGGCCTCCTCCCGCTCGGCGTCGGTGTCGGCGAGGATCAGCCGCTCGACGTACTGGCGGCGGTCGCCGAGGAACATGTGCTCGGTGCGGCACAGGCCGATGCCCTGGGCGCCGAACCGGCGGGCGCGCGAGGCGTCCTCGGCGTTGTCGGCGTTGGCCCGGACGCGCAGCCGGCGGACGCGGTCCGCGTACGCCATGATCCGGTGGACGGCCTGGACCAGCTCGTCGGCGTCGTCGGCGCCGGCGTGCATCCGCCCCTCGAAGTACTCGACGACCGGCGACGGCACGACCGGCACCTCGCCCAGGTACACCTTGCCGGTGGAGCCGTCGATGGAGACGACGTCGCCCTCCTCGACGACGCGCCCGCCCGGCACGGTCATCCGGCGGCGCTTGGTGTCGACCTCCAGCTCCTCGGCGCCGCAGACGCAGGTCTTGCCCATGCCGCGGGCGACGACGGCGGCGTGCGAGGTCTTGCCGCCGCGCGAGGTGAGGATGCCCTCGGCGGCGATCATGCCGTCCAGGTCGTCCGGGTTGGTCTCGCGGCGGATGAGGATGACCTTCTCGCCGGAGCGGGACCACTTGACGGCGGTGTACGAGTCGAAGACGGCCTTGCCGACGGCGGCGCCCGGCGACGCGGCGATGCCGCGGCCGATCTGCTCGACCTTCGCGCCCTCGTCGAAGCGCGGGAACATCAGCTGGGCGAGCTGCGCGCCGTTGACGCGCTGGAGCGCCTCGGCCTCGTCGATGAGGCCCTGGTCGACGAGCTGGGTGGCGATCCGGAAGGCCGCCGCGGCGGTGCGCTTGCCGACGCGGGTCTGGAGCATCCACAGCTGACCGCGCTCGATGGTGAACTCGATGTCGCAGAGGTCCTTGTAGTGGTTCTCCAGCGTCTCCATGATGCCCATGAGCCGGTCGTACGACTTCTTGTCGATCGACTCCAGCTCGGCGAGCGGCACGGTGTTGCGGATGCCGGCGACGACGTCCTCGCCCTGGGCGTTCTGCAGGTAGTCGCCGTAGACGCCCTGGTGGCCGGAGGCGGGGTCGCGGGTGAAGGCGACGCCGGTGCCGGAGTCCGGGCCGAGGTTGCCGAAGACCATCGAGCAGACGTTGACGGCGGTGCCGAGGTCGTGCGGGATGCGCTCCTGGCGGCGGTACAGCTTGGCGCGGTCGCCGTTCCAGGAGTCGAAGACGGCCTTGATGGCGAGGTCCATCTGCTCGCGCGGGTCCTGCGGGAACTCGCGGCCGGCCTCGGCCTTGACGATCTTCTTGAACTGCTTGACGAGTTTCTTGAGGTCGGCGGCCTCCAGATCGGTGTCGACCGCGGCCTTCTTGGCCTTCTTCGCCTCCTCCAGAGCCTCCTCGAAAAGATCGCCGTCGACGGCGAGGACGGTCTTGCCGAACATCTGGATGAGGCGCCGGTAGGAGTCCCAGGCGAACCGCTCGTCGCCGGACTGCTTGGCGAGGCCCTCGACGGAGGCGTCGGAGAGGCCGATGTTGAGGACCGTGTCCATCATGCCGGGCATGGAGAACTTCGCACCGGAGCGCACCGAGACCAGGAGCGGGTCGTCGGCCTGGCCGAGCTTCTTGCCCATCTTCCGCTCCAGCGCGTCGAGGTGGGCGCTCACCTCGTCGCGGAGCGCGGGCGGCTCGGCGCCGCTCTCCAGGTAGACCTTGCACGCTTCGGTGGTGATCGTGAAGCCCGGAGGCACCGGGAGACCCAGGTTGGTCATCTCGGCGAGGTTGGCACCCTTACCACCGAGGAGGTCCTTGAGGTCCTTGTTGCCCTCGGTGAAGTCGTACACGAACTTCTGATCTTTGTTTTCCGACACGGGTCTCGACTCCTCGAGGACGACGTGACTGCCCTGACGGCGAGGAACATACCCAGATCGAAGGTGTCTGGGGAGGTACGCCTACCCGTCGTACGGCCTTAACCACCCGTCCGCCAGCAGATCGAAAGTTACGTGATGATTGCCCTCCAGGACCCAAACACTTCACCCCTTGAAGCGGCATGGTCGAAGACTACCCAAGAAGCGCTCATCTGAGCATCCGCCACTCACATCTGACTTCACTGCATGAAGGCAGAAAAGGTGGCACTCAGTGCCACCCTTTGAGAAGTGCAGCCACTCGACACATGCTCATCTGAGCATGCCGGCGATCAGGGGTGGCGAGAATCACGCTACTCCCCGCCCCTCGAATCCATGATCCGGACGACTGGGGTCCACCCGCGGCTCAGCCGCCCGACGTGTCCAGCTCCGCGTCGGCGCCCACCGGGGCGCAGTCGTACGGGTCCTTCAACCAGCCGTCGGGCAGGACGACCCGGTTGTTGCCGGACGTCCGGCCCCGCGGCCCGTCGGCGCCCGCCGGCCACGGCTGGTCCAGGTCGAGCGCGCTCAGCTGAGCGCGCAGCTCCTCCAGGGAGGACGTGACCGCCAGCCGCCTGCGCATGTCGGACCCGACGGCGAAGCCCTTCAGGTACCAGGCGACGTGCTTGCGGAAGTCGACGACACCCCGCGCCTCGTCCCCGATCCACTCCCCCAGCAGCCGGGCGTGGCGCACCATGACGTCCGCGACCTCGCGCAGCGTGGGCGCCGCCGCCCCGCCCGTGCCCTCGAACGCGGCCACGAGGTCCCCGAACAGCCACGGGCGCCCCAGGCAGCCGCGGCCCACGACGACCCCGTCGCAGCCGGTCTCGCGCATCATCCGCAGCGCGTCGTCCGCGGACCAGATGTCGCCGTTGCCGAGCACCGGTATCTCCGGGACGTGCTCCTTCAGCCGGGCGATCGCGTCCCAGTCGGCGGTGCCGCCGTAGTGCTGGGCGGCGGTGCGGCCGTGCAGGGCGATCGCGGTGACGCCCTCCTCAACGGCGATGCGGCCCGCGTCGAGGTAGGTGACGTGGTCGTCGTCGATGCCCTTGCGCATCTTCATGGTGACCGGCAGGTCCCCGGCGTTGGCCACCGCCTCGTGAAGGATCGCCCGCAGCAGCGGCCGCTTGAAGGGCAGCGCCGAACCGCCGCCCTTGCGGGTGACCTTGGGGACGGGGCAGCCGAAGTTCAGGTCGACGTGGTCCGCGAGGTCCTCGTCCACGATCATGCGGACGGCCTTGCCGACCGTGACGGGGTCCACTCCGTACAGCTGGATCGAGCGCGGCGTCTCGGAGGCGTCGAAGTGGACGAGCTGCATGGTCTTCTCGTTGCGCTCGACCAGCGCCCGCGTGGTGATCATCTCGCTCACGAACAGGCCCCGGCCACCGGAGAACTCGCGGCAGAGCGTGCGGAACGGTGCGTTGGTGATACCGGCCATCGGGGCGAGCACCACCGGCGGCTGCACGGTGTGCGGGCCGATGGAGAGGGGGCTGAACGCGGTCATGCGCCCCATTGTCCCGTACCGCGCGCGGTCGCCGGGCGGGCGCGGGCCCGGCCACCGGGAAGGCGGCCGGGCCCGGGGGGCGCGGAGGGGTCAGCCCTCCTGCTCCTGTGCGCGGGTGCGCTCGCGCATCCTGCGCAGGAGCTCCTGCCTGGCGTCGGCGGCGTCCGCCGCCGGCCCGGCGCCGCGGGACGCGGAACCCTGCCGCTCCAGGCGGCGCAGCTTCCCGCGCTGCCCGCCCACGCCGAGCAGGTTGCCGCGGCTCCTGGCCACGGGGCTCTCCCCGGGGTGCGAAGTCATCCGGACGTCTGCCGGGGCGCCGCGGGCGTCGAGGCCCGGCGCGCTCTCACTCGTGGATCGGGGGGAAGGGGAACACGGGGGCGCCCGTACCGGGCGGGGCGCGCAGGGGCATCCGGACATCCCCGGAGCGCGGGCGGCGCGAGGCCCCCGGCCCCTTCGAGGGGACCGGGGGCCTCGCGCCGCCGTGCCGGGGTGCGTCAGCAGCCGACCAGGCGGGCGGCGAGGTAGCCCTGGATCTGGTCGAGGGAGACGCGCTCCTGCTTCATCGAGTCGCGCTCGCGGACGGTCACCGCGTTGTCCTCGAGCGTGTCGAAGTCGACGGTGACGCAGAAGGGCGTGCCGATCTCGTCCTGGCGGCGGTAGCGGCGGCCGATGGCACCCGCGTCGTCGAACTCGATGTTCCAGTTCCTGCGGAGGTCCGAGGCGAGGCCCTTGGCCTTCGGGGAGAGCTCCGGGTTGCGGGAGAGCGGCAGGACCGCGACCTTGACCGGCGCCAGGCGCGGGTCGAGCCGCAGCGAGATGCGCTTCTCCATCTTGCCCTTGGCGTTGGGCGCCTCGTCCTCGACGTACGCGTCGAGGAGGAAGGCCAGCATGGTGCGGCCCACGCCGGCGGCCGGCTCGATCACGTACGGGGTCCAGCGCTCGCCGGCCTCCTGGTCGAAGAACGACAGGTCGGCGCCGGAGGCCCGGGAGTGCGCGGTCAGGTCGTAGTCGGTGCGGTTGGCGACGCCCTCCAGCTCGCCCCACTCGCTGCCGCCGAACCGGAAGCGGTACTCGATGTCGGCGGTGCGCTTCGAGTAGTGGGAGAGCTTCTCCTTCGGGTGCTCGTACCAGCGCATGTTCTCCTCGCGGAGACCCAGGTCCGTGTACCAGTTCCAGCGCTGCTCCATCCAGTACTCCTGCCACGTCTCGTCCTCGCCGGGCTTGACGAAGAACTCCATCTCCATCTGCTCGAACTCACGGGTGCGGAAGATGAAGTTGCCGGGAGTGATCTCGTTCCGGAAGGACTTGCCCATCTGCGCGATGCCGAACGGCGGCTTCTTACGCGAGGTCTGCTGCACCTGGGCGAAGTTGGTGAAGATGCCCTGCGCGGTCTCGGGGCGCAGGTAGGCGACGGAACCGGAGTCCTGGGTGGGGCCGAGGTGGGTGGAGAGCAGGCCGGAGAACTGCTTGGGCTCGGTGAACCGGCCCTTGTTGCCGCAGTTGGGGCAGTTCAGGTCGGCGAGGCCGTTCGCGGGCGGGCGGCCGTGCTTCTCCTCGTACGCCTCCTCCAGGTGGTCGGCGCGGAAGCGCTTGTGGCAGGAGGTGCACTCGGTGAGCGGGTCGGTGAAGGTCGCGACGTGGCCGGAGGCCTCCCAGACCTCGGAGGCCAGGATCACCGACGAGTCGAGGCCGACGACGTCCTCGCGGGACGTGACCATGTAGCGCCACCACTGGCGCTTGATGTTCTCCTTCAGCTCCACACCGAGCGGCCCGTAGTCCCAGGCGGCGCGCTGACCGCCGTAGATCTCACTACAGGGGTAGACGAAGCCACGGCGCTTGCTCAGGCTGACGATGGTGTCGATCTTGTCGGCGGCCACGGTGCTCTCTTCATACGACGGTGACGAACGGCGAATGCCTCAGATTAGCGGCGGGCGCGCCCCCGGGATCAAATCGATGGGTGGCGGCGGCCACTTGGTCGCTTTGTTGACAATCGTTTCCAGAAAGGTTGAAAATGACTGTCATGAACGCACGACGCTCCCTGTCCACCGCCGCCGTCGCCGGCGCCGCCGCCCTCGGCCTGGTCGCCCTCTCCGCCTGCTCCGGACCCTCCGGAGGTGCGGAGAAGGGCGAAGACGGCAAACTGGATGTCGTGGCGTCGTTCTACCCGATGCGGTTCCTGGCCGAGCAGATAGGCGGCGACAAGGTCTCCGTGACCACGCTGACCCGGCCCGGGGCCGAGCCCCACGACCTGGAGCTCAAGCCGCGCCAGATAGCCGAGCTCGGCGACGCCGGCTTCGTCCTCTACCTCAAGGGCCTCCAGCCCGCCGTCGACGAGGCGATCGAGCAGGCGGGCGTCGAGCACACGGTGGACGCCGCGTCGCTCACCACCCTCGAGGCGCACGGCACGCACGAGGACCACGACCACGGCGCGCACGAGGCCCGCACCGAGGAGCCCCGCGCCGGGGAGTCCGGGGGGCACGACGGGCACGACCACGCGAGCGAGGCCGGCGGCGACCCGCACGTCTGGCTCGACCCGGTGAAGTACGCGGAGATCGCCGAGGGCGTCGGCGACCGGCTCGCCGAGGCCGACCGGGCCAACGCGGCGGCGTACGAGAAGAACGCCGACGGGCTGGCGAAAAGGCTGCGCGCCCTCGACACCCGGTTCCGCGACGGCCTGAAGACCACCGCAACCCGCACCTTCATCACCACCCACTCGGCGTTCGGCTACCTCGCCGAGCGGTACGGCCTCGACCAGGAGGGCATCTCCGGTCTCGACCCCGAGTCCGACCCCAGTCCCGCCCGCGTCAAGGAGCTCCAGGGCATCGCGAAGAAGGAGAAGGTCACCACGGTCTTCTTCGAGACCCTCGCCAGCGACCGCACCGCCAGGACCCTCGCACGGGACACCGGCCTGAGGACCGACGTCCTGGACCCGCTGGAGGGAATCACCGAGCGCTCCAAGGGCACTGACTACTTCGAGGTCATGGAGGCCAACCTGGCGGCCCTCCGGAAGGCCCTCGGCGCGAAGTGACCCCTCCCGCCCTTCCCGCACACCCACTGGAGGCCCGGTGAGCATCGAGCCCGTCATCTCCGTCCGGGCGGCCACGGCCACGCTGGGCTCCCGTCCCGTGCTGCGCGGGGTCGACTTCGCCGTCCGGCGCGGCGAGGTCGTCGCCCTGCTCGGCGCCAACGGCTCCGGCAAGTCCACCGCCGTCCGCTCCGTCATCGGCCGGGTCCCGCTCACCGGCGGCACGGTCGCCCTGTTCGGCACCGACCTGCGCCGCTTCCGCGACTGGGCGCGCGTCGGTTACGTACCGCAGCGCACCACCGCCGCCAGCGGCGTCCCGGCGACGGTCCGCGAGGTCGTGGCGTCCGGACGGCTCTCGCGGACGGGGCTGCGCCGGCCGTCCCGGGCGGACCGCGCGGCCGTGGACCGGGCCGTCGAGCTGGTCGGTCTCGCCGACCGGGCGGGGGACTCGGTGTGGGCGCTCTCCGGCGGCCAGCACCAGCGGGTGCTGATCGCCCGCGCCCTGGCGTCCGAGCCGGAGCTGCTCATCATGGACGAGCCGATGGCGGGCGTCGACCTGGCCAGCCAGGAGGTGCTCGCCGCGACCCTGCGCGAGCAGGTCGCGAACGGTGCGACCGTGCTGCTCGTCCTGCACGAGCTGGGTCCGCTGGAGCCGCTGATCGACCGCGCGGTCGTCCTGCGCGACGGGTGCGTCGTCCACGACGGCCCGCCCCCGCAGGCCGTCGGCCAGCACGCGCTGCCCGGCCACGACCACGTACACCCGCACGCGGCCGACGAGCCGCTCCGCCTGGGACTGCTGACCTGACCATGGAATTCCTCGACCACGCGTTCATGCAGCGGGCGATCGTCGCCGCCGTCCTGGTCGGCGTCACCGCGCCCGCCGTCGGCATCCACCTGGTGCAGCGGCGGCAGGCCCTGATGGGCGACGGGATCGGCCACGTCGCCATGACCGGCGTCGGCCTCGGCTTCCTGATGTCGGCCAACCCCGTGTGGGTCGCCGGGCTCGTCTCGGTCGCCGGCGCCGTCCTGATGGAGCTGATCCGCATGTACGGGCGCACACGCGGCGACATCGCCCTCGCCCTCCTCTTCTACGGCGGCATGGCCGGCGGCGTCCTGCTGACCGGCCTCTCCCCCGACGGCTCCAACGCCAACCTGGTCGGCTACCTGTTCGGCTCGCTGGCGACGGTGTCCCGGGAGGACGTGACCGCGATCTGCGTGCTCGCGGCGTTCGTGATGGCGGTCACGCTGGGGCTGCGCCGCCAGCTGTTCGCTGTGAGCCAGGACGAGGAGTTCGCGCGGGTGACCGGCCTGCCGGTGCGGGCGCTGAACCTGCTCGTCGCCGTGACGGCCGCGGTGACCGTGACCGTCGCCATGCGGGTCGTGGGGCTGCTGCTGGTCAGCGCCCTGATGGTGGTGCCGGTGGCGGCGGCGCAGCAGCTGACGCGCAGCTTCCGCGCCACACTCGCGGCGGCGGTGCTCATCGGTACGGCGGTGACGCTGGCCGGCACCGTCACCACGTACTACCAGGACGTCCCGCCCGGCGCGACGATCGTGCTGCTGGCCATCGCCGTGTTCGTGGTGTTCACCGCGCTGGCCGCACCGCTGGCCCGGCGTCGCGCCCGGGCGGCGGGGGCCGCGGCGCAGGGGCGCGGCGACGGCGCGCGGCCCTCCCCGGGAGCGGCGGACGACGACGTCCGGGTCTGAAAACCGCGGTCGGCGGCGCCGGGGCCGCGGGATCCCGGTGCGATGGCTGGCAGAATGGCCTGACGTGATCGGACGCACAGGGCGTACCGGTGAGCGGGCCGAGGGCAAGGAGGCACCTGTGGCGACGGCAGGATCCGGCGTACGCGCGCGGTCGACCCGGCAGCGCGCCGCCGTCGCGGCGGCGCTGGACGAGGTGGACGAGTTCCGCAGCGCGCAGGAGCTGCACGACATGCTCAAGCACCGCGGGGACTCCGTGGGCCTCACCACGGTCTACCGCACCCTGCAGTCCCTCGCCGACGCGGGCGAGGTCGACGTGCTGCGCACCAGCGACGGCGAGGCCGTCTACCGCCGCTGCTCGACGGGGGAGCACCACCACCACCTGGTGTGCCGCGGCTGCGGCAAGGCCGTCGAGGTGGAGGGCCCGGCCGTCGAGGAGTGGGCCGAGTCCGTCGCCTCCGAGCACGGCTTCGTGAACGTGGCGCACACGGTCGAGATCTTCGGCACGTGCGCGGAGTGCGCGGCGGCCTCCCGGGACTGACCGCCGACCGCGCCCCGGGGCGCGGCTCCCCGGGGAGCCGCGCCCCCGACGCGTACGGGGGCGTTCCGGGGTCAGCCGTCGGCGCCGGGGGCCTCGTCGCCCCGTATGGCGGCCTCCATCGCGAGGAGCTGCTCGTTCGGCACGGCGCCGCCGAAGCGGCGGTCGCGCTGGGCGTACTCCAGGCAGGCCCGCCACAGGTCCCGGCGGTCGAAATCGGGCCAGAGTACATCCTGGAAGACCATCTCGGCGTACGCGCTCTGCCACAGCAGGTAGTTGGACGTCCGCTGCTCGCCGCTGGGCCGCAGGAACAGGTCCACGTCCGGCATGTCGGGGTAGTAGAGGTACTTCGCGAAGGTCTTCTCGGTGACCTTCGACGGGTCCAGCCGGCCCGCCCCCACGTCCTGCGCGAGGGCCTGCGCCGCGTCGGCGATCTCGGCGCGCCCGCCGTAGTTCATGCAGAAGTACAGCGTGAGGCGGTCGTTGTCCCCGGTCTGCTCCTGGGCGATCTGGAGCTCCTGGGCGACCGACTTCCACAACTTGGGCATCCGGCCGACCCAGCGGACCCGGATGCCGAGTTCGTCGAGCCGGTCGCGGGTCTTGCGGATGAAGTCCCGGTTGAAGTTCATCAGGAAGCGCACCTCGTCGGGGGAGCGCCGCCAGTTCTCGGTGGAGAAGGCGTACAGGGAGATGCTGCCGACGCCCATCTCGAGCGCGCCCTGCAGCACGTCGAGGACGCGCTCGGCGCCGACCTTGTGGCCCTCGGTGCGGGGCAGGCCGCGGTCCTTGGCCCAGCGGCCGTTGCCGTCCATGACGATCGCCACGTGGCCGGGCACCATCTCGGCGGGGATCCGCGGCGGGCGCGCGCCGGACGGATGCGGATCGGGGTCCTTGTACTGCCGCTTGGAGCGCCCGAGGATTCCGCGTCGTGCCATGGCCATGCGGCTCACTTCTCCTAAGTTCTCTACTTCTCGACGTAACGCAGCGAGCGCAGTCCGCGCTCCAGGTGCCAGTGCAGATAGGCGGACACCAGTCCGCTCCCCTCCCTGACGTGGCGCGGCTCGCACGCGTCCGCCGTCGCCCAGTCACCGGTCAGCAGCGCGCCGAGCAGGCCGACCGCCTCCGCCGAGGGTACGACGCTGCCGGGCACCCGGCAGTCGCCGCAGACCACGCCGCCCGCCGCGACCGAGAAGAACCGGTTCGGCCCGTGGATGCCGCAGCGGGCGCAGTCCTCGAAGGAGGGCGCGTAGCCGTTGACGGCGAGCGAGCGCAGCAGGAAGGCGTCGAGGACCAGGTGCGGGGCGTGCTCGCCGCGCGCCAGGGTGCGCAGGGCGCCGACGAGCAACAGGTACTGCTGGACGGCGGGTTCTCCCTCGTGGTCGGTGAACCGCTCGGCGGTCTCCAGCATGGCCGTGCCGGCCGTGTAGCGGGCGTAGTCGGTGACGATGCCGCCCCCGTACGGGGCGATGGTCTCCGTCTGGGTGCACAGCGGCAGCCCGCGTCCGACCAGTTCGGAGCCGCGGGCGAAGAACTGGACGTCCACGTGCGAGAACGGCTCCAGCCGGGCGCCGAACTTCGACTTGGTGCGGCGCACCCCGCGCGCGACGGCCCGTACGCGCCCGTGGCCGCGGGTGAGGAAGGTGATGATCCGGTCGGCCTCGCCCAGCTTCTGCGTGCGCAGCACGACGCCGTCATCCCGGAACAGACTCATGGCCCCATTGTCCCGTACCGGGCGGGGCGCGGGCCCCCGCTCCCCGCCCCCGGCGCCGACCCGCGGCGCGGGGGCCGCGAGGCTCCCCATAGGGTGGTGGCACGGCCCGACCGGGTCGCGCACTCCAAGTCATGCTTCGAGATTACATAAGCATGCCTTATGTAGCCATAGCTCCGGAGCGGGTACCGCTCCACCCCGTCGCCCGTGAGGCGGGCGGGTGGGGAGTACCGACCGTCGAAGGGAACCTGCCATGCCCCGCCCCCTGCGGGTCGCTGTCGTCGGCGCCGGCCCGGCCGGCATCTACGCCGCCGACGCGCTGCTGAAGTCCGAGGCCGCCGGCGACCCGGGCGTCTCCATCGACCTGTTCGAGCGGATGCCGGCGCCGTTCGGCCTCATCCGGTACGGCGTCGCCCCCGACCACCCGCGGATCAAGGGCATCGTCACGGCGCTCCACCAGGTCCTGGACAAGCCGCAGGTCCGCCTCTTCGGGAACGTCTCCTACCCGTCCGACATCACCCTGGACGACCTGCGCGCCTTCTACGACGCGGTGGTCTTCTCCACGGGCGCCGACGCCGACCGGGACCTGGCCGTCCCCGGCGTCGACCTGGACGGCTCCCACGGCGCCGCCGACTTCGTCTCCTGGTACGACGGCCACCCCGACGTGCCGCGCACCTGGCCCCTGGAGGCCGAGAAGGTCGCGGTGCTGGGCGTGGGCAACGTCGCCCTGGACGTGGCGCGCGTCCTCGCCAAGACCGCCGACGAGCTGCTGCCGACCGAGATCCCGCCGAACGTCTACGAGGGCCTGAAGGCCAACAGGGCGCGGGAGGTCCACGTCTTCGGCCGCCGCGGCCCGGCCCAGGCGAAGTTCAGCCCCATGGAGCTGCGCGAGCTGGACCACTCCCCCAGCATCGAGGTCGTCGTCGACCCCGAGGACATCGACTACGACCAGGGCTCCATCGACGCGCGGCGCTCCAACAAGCAGGTCGACATGGTCGCCAAGATCCTGGAGAACTGGGCGATACGCGACGTCGGCGACCGGCCGCACAAGCTGTTCCTGCACTTCTTCGAGTCGCCCGCCGAGATCCTCGGCGAGGACGGCAGGGTCGTCGGCCTGCACACCGAGCGCACCGAGCTGGACGGCACCGGCAACGTGAGGGGCACCGGCGAGTTCACCGCCTGGGACGTCCAGGCCGTGTACCGCGCGGTGGGCTACCTCTCCGAGGAGTTGCCCAAGCTCCCGTGGGACGCCGCCTCCGGCACCGTCCCGGACGAGGGCGGCCGGGTGGTGGAGGGCGGCGAGCACGTCACGTCCACCTACGTGACCGGCTGGATCCGGCGCGGTCCGGTCGGCCTGATCGGCCACACCAAGGGCGATGCCAACGAGACCGTCGCGAACCTGCTGGAGGACCACCGCGAGGGTCGGCTGCACACGCCGGACGCGCCGGGTGAGGACGCCGTGGTGGAGTTCCTGCGGGGCAGGGGCGTCGCGTACACGACGTGGGACGGCTGGTACCGGCTGGACGCGGCCGAGCGGGCTCGCGGCGAGGCCGGGGGCCGCGAGCGCGTGAAGATCGTGGAGCGTGAGGAGATGCTGCGGGCGAGCGGCGTCGAGGTCTGACGCGGGCCGCCGGGAGGCGACCGGTTCCGCGGCGCGCCCCGTCCCGGCGCCCCGTCGCGGCGGGGCGCTCAGAACGGGGTGCGCGCCGCCTCCATGAGCCGGGCCGTGTCGCCGGGCCGGAGGAGCAGGGCGTCGCCCACGGTGGCGAGCACGTCCCGCTCGGCCTGGATGTACGCGCCGTCCGCCAGGGCGATGCGGGCGCCCTGGAGGAGGAGCGACTCCCGCCCGGCGGCCGCCAGGTGGGGGGCGAGCGGCTCCAGCACCTCGTGCAGCTCGATGGCGAGGGCGGCTCCGTAGGGCCCGTCGGCACCCCCGAGGTAGCGGCCGGTGTCCGCGGCGAGCGCCTCGACGAGGTCGACGAGGCCGTCGGCCGTGCAGTCGTCGTACCCGGCGTCCCGTACGGCGCGCACCGCGGTCCGCACGACCGTCCGCGACGACGCGCCGCCGGCGGCGAGGACGGCGAGGGCCACCGTGTGCACGGCGTCGCGGAGCATCGCCGAGAACCGGGCCGTCGTGGGGTGGTCCAGCACCTCCGTGCCGAAGCGGTCGTGGCAGGCGGCGCACTCGACGACCGGGCCCGCCAGTCCGCGCGGCAGCACCGGGACGCCGAGGACGGTGAGGCGGCGGCGGCCGGTGCGGCGCCGGTAGTTGCGGTCGCCGCCGCAGCCGGGGCAGAAGAATTCGCCGTCGCCGATGGTGTGCCACGAGGTGCGAACGGAACAGATGTGGACTTTCCGGCCATTCGATCCGCGTGTTTCCCGCGCTGGCAGCACGTCGCACCTCCTGGGGCCTCGGCCGTCTCGCCGATGTGGACGTGATGTTAGCCACATCGGTGATGTGACGTCAGTACCCCGTCGTGAGAACGCCGCGGACATGGCCGAACCCCGCCCCCCGACGGAGGCCCGGGACGGGGGCGCGCACGGCCAGGGAAGGGCCCCCTCCCCGGGCGGGTGCCGGGGAGGGGGGTGCGGGCGCCCCGGCCCCGCCCCGGAGGGCGGGCGGGAGGCGGCGGGCGGTGTCAGCGCGCGGAGCGGTTGACGGCCGAGACGACCGCCTTCAGCGAGGCGCGGGTCGTGTTGGCGTCGATGCCGACGCCCCACAGCACCTTGCCGTCGATGGCGCATTCGATGTACGAGGCGGCCTGGGCCGAGGCCCCCTCGCTCATCGTGTGCTCCTGGTAGTCCAGCAGCCGGGCGTCGACCCCGACGGCGCTCAGCGCGTCGAAGAACGCGGAGATCGGGCCGTTGCCGGAGCCGGTCAGCACCGTGTCGACGCCGTCGACGACGGCCTCGACGGCCAGGGTGTCCGTGCCGTCCCTGTCGGTGGTGGCCTGACCGGAGCGCAGCTGGATGCGGCCCCACGGGTCGTCCGGGTTGGGCAGGTACTCGTCCCGGAAGACGGCCCAGATGTCGGCCGGGGTGACCTCGCCTCCCTCGGCGTCGGTCTTCGCCTGGATGATCCTGGAGAACTCGATCTGCATCCGGCGCGGCAGGTCCAGCTTGTGGTCGTTCTTCAGGACGTACGCGATGCCGCCCTTGCCGGACTGCGAGTTGACCCGGATGACCGCCTCGTAGGACCGGCCGACGTCCTTGGGGTCGATCGGCAGGTACGGGACGGCCCACTCGATCTCGTCGACGCTCCTCCCCGCGGCCGCGGCGTCGGCCTCCATCGCGTCGAAGCCCTTCTTGATGGCGTCCTGGTGGGAGCCGGAGAAGGCGGTGTAGACCAGGTCGCCCGCGTAGGGGTGGCGCGGGTGGACCTCCATCTGGTTGCAGTACTCGGAGGTCCGGCGGATCTCGTCGATCTGCGAGAAGTCGATCTGCGGGTCGACGCCCTGGCTGAACAGGTTCATGCCCAGGGTGACCAGGTCGACGTTGCCGGTGCGCTCGCCCTGGCCGAACAGGCAGCCCTCGATCCGGTCGGCGCCGGCCATGACGGCGAGCTCCGCCGCCGCGACGGCCGTGCCGCGGTCGTTGTGCGGGTGCGCGGAGAGGCAGACGAAGGCGCGGCGGGAGAGGTTGCGGGACATCCACTCGAACCGGTCCGCGTGCGTGGAGGGGGTCGAGCGCTCCACGGTCGCCGGCAGGTTGAGGATGATCTCGCGGCCCTCCTCGGGCTGCCAGACGTCCATGACGCCCTCGCAGACCTCCAGGGCGAAGTCCAGCTCGGTGTCGGTGAAGATCTCCGGGCTGTACTGGTAGCCGAAGACCGTGTCGTCGCCGAGGACCTTGTCGGCGTACTCCACCACCAGGCGCGTGCCGTCCACGGCGATCCGCCTGACGTCGTCCCTGGAGCCGCGGAAGACGACCCGGCGGAAGACCGGCGCGGTGGCGTTGTACAGGTGCACGGTCGCCCGGTGGGCGCCGCGCAGGGACTCCACGGTCCGCTCGATCAGGTCCTCGCGGGCCTGGGTCAGCACGGAGATCGTCACGTCCTCGGGGATCGCCCCCTCCTCGATGATCGACCGGACGAACGCGAAGTCGGTCTCGCCGGAGGACGGGAAGCCGACCTCGATCTCCTTGTAGCCCATGCGTACGAGCAGGTCGAACATGGTCCGCTTGCGGGCGGGGGACATCGGGTCGATCAGGGCCTGGTTGCCGTCGCGCAGGTCGGTGGAGAGCCAGCGCGGCGCCTTGGTGATCCGCCGGTCGGGCCAGGTGCGGTCGGGGAGGCCGACGGCCTCGTACGCGCCGTACCGGTGGATCGGCATCCCGGACGGCCTCTGGGTGTGCGTCGCGTTGGTCAGCGGCGTGCGGCGGCCGACGGGCTGGGGTGCGGGCTGGGGCATCGCGTGGGGCTCCTCGGGTCCAGCGGGAGGACGGCCGACGGGTCGAAGCAGCACCAGACTCCGCGGGGAGGGGGTCGGCCTACGACTACGGGCCCTCGCCGCGGCGGCTAAGGAGAAGCAGCCCGAAACGCATGATGCGCAGCAGCGTAGCCCAGGGTCGCGGAGACGGGGGCGCCGTTCCAGTATGCGGGATTCCCACCCGATAACCGTCGGGACGTGAATTGTCACTCCTTTTCGTCAATTCGCCTTCACGAGCAGTGACATGAAGGTGACCGACTGCCACATTGCCACACATGACTGCGCACTCCTCACCCGCACGGGTCTTCTGCACGATCGTCCCGCCCCACCTCCTGGACAGACTGGCCCGCTCCTCCGACCCCGCCGTCGCCGAGGCCGCCCGCCGCACCCTGGTCACCGACGAGGCGAACCGCACGGCCCGCCGTCTCACCACGGTCACCGGTCTCCGCCCCGCCCCGCGCGACGTGCCGGCGGCCTCGGGCGAACCGCGCCGCACGGTCTTCGACGCCGAGCACCGCACCCGGCTGCCCGGCCGGAAGGTCCGGGGCGAGGGCGACGGGCCCACCCGGGACGCGACCGTCAACCGCGCGTACGCCGGCCTCGGCACGACGTTCGAGCTGTTCCTGAGCGCCTACGGGCGGGACTCCATCGACGGCGCCGGACTGCCGCTGGACGCGACGGTGCACTACGACCGGGACTACGGCAACGCCTTCTGGAACGGCGAGCGGATGGTGTTCGGCGACGGGGACGGCGAGATCTTCAAGGACTTCACCCTCCCGGTGGACGTGATCGGCCACGAGCTGGCCCACGGCGTCACGCAGTACACCGCGAACCTCGCCTACTTCAGCCAGCCCGGCGCGCTGAACGAGTCGGTGTCGGACGTGTTCGGGTCGCTGGTCAAGCAGTACGCGCTGGGCCAGACCGCCGAGGAGGCGGACTGGCTGATCGGCGCGGGCCTGCTGTCGGACCGGGTGCGGGGCGTGGCGCTGCGCTCCATGAAGGCCCCCGGCACGGCGTACGACGACGAGGTCCTCGGCAAGGACCCGCAGCCCGCGAAGATGGAGGACTACGTCGACACGGCCGCCGACAACGGCGGGGTGCACATCAACTCGGGCATCCCCAACCACGCCTTCTACCTGGTGGCCACGGCACTGGGCGGACACGCCTGGGAGCGGGCCGGGCGGATCTGGTACGACGTGCTGACGGGCGGCAAGCTCGAGGAGACGGCCGACTTCGCGGCGTTCGCCCGGCTGACGGTGGCGGCGGCGCGCGAGCGGTTCGGCGACGGCGGCGCGGAGGCCGAGGCGGTGCTCAAGGCGTGGTCGACGGTGGGAGTGCCGACCAGGGGGTAGACGGAGGCCATGCGTATCGAGGTGCGGCGTACGGGCGGCTTCGCGGGCATCGAGCGCCGGGCGGAGGTGGACACCGCCGACCGGCCCGACGCGGACGTCTGGCGGGCCCTGGCCGGGGCGGTGCTGGAGGAGGCCGCGACCGGGGACCCGACGCAGGGCGTGCCCGGGGTGCCGGACGGCTTCGGCTACGAGATCACGGTCGACGGCCGCACGGTCCGCTGCGCGGAGCCGCGCCTGACCGGGGCGCAGCGCGAGCTGGTCTCCCGCGTGCTGCGGGAGGGCGCCTGACCCGGGCCCTCCCGCGCCCGGGTCAGAACCCGAGCTTCCGCAGCTGCCTGGGGTCGCGCTGCCAGTCCTTGGCGACCTTGACGTGCAGGTCCAGGAAGACCGGAGTGCCGAGCAGCGCCTCGATGTGCTTGCGGGACTTGATGCCGACCTCCTTCAGGCGCTTGCCCTTGGGCCCGATGACGATGCCCTTCTGGCTGGGGCGCTCGATGTAGACGTTGGCGTGGATGTCCAGCAGCGGCTTGTCGGCGGGGCGGTCCTCGCGGGGCAGCATCTCCTCGACGACCACCGCGATGGAGTGCGGCAGCTCGTCCCGTACGCCCTCCAGCGCGGCCTCGCGGATCAACTCGGCGACCATGACCTGCTCGGGCTCGTCGGTGAGATCGCCCTCCGGGTAGAGCGCCGGACCCTCGGGCAGCAGCGGGACGAGCAGGTCGGCGAGGAGCCGGACCTGATCGCCGCCGACGGCCGACACCGGGACGATCTCCGCCCATTCGATGCCCAGTTCCTCGCCGAGCCGGGCGACGGCGACGAGCTGCTCGGCGAGCGCCTTGGAGTCGACGAGGTCGGTCTTGGTGACGATCGCGACCTTCGGGGTCCTCCCGATCCCCGCCAGCTCCTTGGCGATGAACCGGTCGCCGGGGCCGACCTTCTGGTCGGCGGGCAGGCAGAAGCCGATCACGTCGACCTCCGCCCACGTCGTGCGGACGACGTCGTTGAGCCGCTCGCCGAGGAGGGTGCGCGGCTTGTGCAGGCCCGGGGTGTCGACCAGCACGAGCTGGGCGTCGGGCCGGTGCACGATGCCGCGCACGGTGTGCCGGGTGGTCTGGGGGCGGTTGGAGGTGATGGCCACCTTCTGACCGACCAGAGCGTTCGTGAGGGTGGACTTGCCGGCGTTGGGGCGGCCGACGAAGCAGGCGAAGCCCGCGCGGTGGGTCGCTTCGGTTTCTGGTGTACGAACGCTCATGGGGGCCATTCTCCCCGATCCCGGCACGGGCCACGTACCGTGCGCCCCGGGCCGCGGCGCACGGGCCGGGCCCGCGCTCAGCCTGCCGTCACCCGGGCGCGCACCTCCGCGTCGGGGCCGGCGAGGAGGACCGGGGTGGCGGGGCCGCCCAGGTCGCGGACGGCGGCGCGGTCGGCGTCGGCGAGGGTCTCCGCCTCGGACACGACGGCCGCCGCCTCCAGGGACCTGGCGCCGCTGGCCACGGCCATCGCCACGGCGGTCTGCAGCGCGCTCAGCCGGAGCGAGTCCAGCGCGACCGTCCCGGCGACGTAGGTCCGCCCGGTCTCGTCCCGCACCGCCGCGCCCTCGGGCACGCCGTTGCGGGCGCGGGCGCTGCGCGCCAAGGTGATGATCTTGCGGTCCTCGGGGTCGAGTTCGGTGCTCTGCGTCATGCCCCGAGCATAAGCGGGGCGGCCGGGAGCGCACCGGCCGCCCGTGCGGCGGGAGCCTCAGCTCCGCGCGCCCTCGGCGAACTTGTCGCCACCGCGCTTGGCCAGGTCGTCGAAGGCGGCGGGGTCCGGCTCGGCGCCCGGCAGGTACCCGAGGCGGGTGATCCCGGCGCCCTGGCGGGCGACCAGCACGTCGGTCTTCAGCTCCATGCCGAGCTGCGGGATGTCCATCGTGAGCCGCACGGCGAAGGCCTCCTCGCCGACCTTAGGAGCGGTCAACTCCTCCGCGGTGACCGACATCCTCCGGCCGTCCTGGACGGTCGTGAAGGACCGGCACCTGCCGACGGCGCCGTCGAGCCCCTTCACGAACGCCGCCGCGCCGGCCCCGTCGGGGTACGTGAGGACCATCTGGGCCAGGACGCTGTCGCCCGGCCCGCGGAAGTCGCGCTCACCGCCCTTCGTGGTGCCCTCCACCTCGGCGGACATCAGCATCGCCAGCGGCTGGCACTCGGGCTTCTCCGCCTTCGGCCGGCCCTCCGCGGGCATGGTGGTCCCGGCCTTCCAGCCGGCCGGCAGGTCGCCGGCCTCCAGGAGGCCGGCCTTCATCTGGGCCTCGGTGAGCGGGGCGGACGCCGGCTTCTGCCCGGTGCCGCGGCCGCCGTCCGGACCGCCCCCGCCGTCCTTCCCGTCGGACGGGCCACCGCACGCGGCGGTCAGGAGGAGGGCGGACGCGGTGAGCGCCACGACGGTGCCGCGGTACGTACGGATACGCATAGAGGTGTGCTCCCCATCGCTGTGGTCGTCTCGGGGAGCCAGCGTTCCCCCTCCCCGCCCTTGCGGGCCGCAGTGAGGATACGCCACCGCCGCCGGCCGGCCGCCGGCAAGACCGCGGACGGTGCGGACGCGGCCGCCCGGTCCCCGGCGGACCGGCGGCGACCGGGCCGCGGGAGTCCTCCGCCGGCCGACCGAGGGGGCGCCGGCGGCCGGGAAGCGGTCGCCGTGTTCCGGTGGCACTCGCTCACGCGGTGGCCGGGGACGATCACGTCCGGGTGGCCGGCGCACGGGCGGACCGCGTGCCCCGGCTCGCGTCCGGGGTCCGCGGCGAGGGGCCGCGCGTCGAGCGCGCCGGGGCGGAACGCCTTCCCTACGGCCCCGGAACCCGGGGCCCGCGGGCCGGAGGGGAGCCCCTCCACCGCGGCGCCGGGGTCCGGGCGGCCGGGGCGCCCCGGCCGCCCGGGGGTCACGCGGCCTCGTCCTCCGGTTCCCGCGGCACCGGCTCCGCCAGCACGGTCACGATCCTGTTGCGGCGGCCCGCCGGGGACTCGGCGGTCAGCCGCAGCGCCCGTCCGTCGGGCAGGTCCACCACGGCCGTCGCCCCGGCGATCGGGACCCGGCCAAGCGCCTTGGCCAGGAGCCCGCCGACCGTCTCCACGTCCTCGTCGTCGTACGCGTCGAGCCCGAACAGCTCGCCGAGGTCCCCGATGTCGAGGCGGGCCGTCACCCGGTAGCGGCCGTCGCCGAGCTCTTCGACCGGCGGCAGCTCGCGGTCGTACTCGTCGGTGATCTCGCCGACGATCTCCTCCAGGATGTCCTCGATGGTGACGATCCCGGCCGTGCCGCCGTACTCGTCGATGACCACCGCGCAGTGGTTGCGCTCCTGCTGCATCTCGCGCAGCAGGTCGCCGGCGTTCTTGGTGTCGGGGACGAACGTCGCCGCCCGCATCGCCGTGGACACCAGGTCGGCCTCCGCCTCCCGGTTGATGTGGGTCTTGCGGACCAGGTCCTTCAGGTAGACGATGCCGACCACGTCGTCCTCGCTCTCCCCGGTGACCGGGATGCGCGAGAAGCCCGAGCGCAGCGCGAGGGTGAGGGCCTGCCGGACGGTCTTGTACCGCTCGATCGACACCAGGTCCGTACGCGGCACCATCACCTCGCGGACCAGCGTGTCGCCCAGTTCGAAGACCGAGTGCACCATGCGGCGCTCCTCGTCCTCGATGAGGGACTCCCGCTCCGCCAGGTCGACCATGGCCCGCAGCTCCGCCTCGGACGCGAACGGCCCCTTGCGGAAGCCCCTGCCCGGGGTGAGCGCGTTGCCGACGAGGATCAGCAGCTGCGGGACCGGGCCCATGATCCGGGCCAGCGGCAGCAGCACGTACGCGGCGGCCGTCGCCGTGTTCAGCGGGTGCTGGCGGCCGATCGTCCGCGGCGAGACGCCCACGGCGACGTACGAGACGAGCACCATCACGCCGATCGCCGCGGCCAGCGCGCTCCAGGTCCCGGAGATCTCCTCCAGGCAGGCGTACGTGACGAGCGCGCCGGCCGCCGTCTCGCAGGCGACCCGGACCAGCAGCGCCACGTTCAGGTACCGGGTGGGGTCGGAGGTCACCTGGGCGAGCCTGGCCGCGCCGCGCCGCCCGGACCGCACCGCCTCGGCGGCCCGGAAGCCGGAGACGCGCGCGAGGCCCGCCTCCGCGCAGGCAGCGAGCCACGCGACGACGACCAGGGCGACCACGCCCAGGACGAGTCGGCCGGTCATGAGACGGTCGGCGCCGGGGAGGGGCCGGTCAGGCCCTTCTCCGCCCGCCAGCCGTCGACGATCGCCGCCTGGAGCCCGAACATCTCGGCCTTCTCGTCGGGCTCCTCGTGGTCGTAGCCGAGGAGGTGGAGCACCCCGTGGACGGTGAGCATCTGGAGCTCCTCGTCCATGGAGTGCGCCGTGGGCGCCTCGCGGCCCTGCCGCTCGGCGACCTCGGGGCAGAGCACGATGTCGCCGAGGAGCCCCTGCGGGGGCTCCTCGTCGTCCTTCGAGGGCGGACGCAACTCGTCCATCGGGAAGGACATGACATCCGTCGGGCCCGGCAGGTCCATCCACTGGAGGTGCAGCTGCTCCATCGCCCCGGCGTCCACGATGATCACCGACAGCTCGGACAGGGGATGGATCCGCATCCGCGCGAGCGCGTAGCGGGCGACGTCGAGGATCGCCTGCTCGTCGACCTCGGTGCCGGACTCGTTGTTGACGTCGATCGACATGTGGCTGTTCGGTCTCTCGCTCTGAGTTGTCAGCGCCCGTTGCGGGTGTCGTACTTCTCGTACGCGTCGACGATACGGCCGACCAGCTTGTGCCGTACGACGTCGTGCGACGTGAGGCGGGAGAAGTGGACGTCCTGGACGCCGTCGAGGATGTCCTGGACCTGCCGCAGGCCGCTCCTGGTGCCGTTGGGCAGGTCGACCTGGGTCACGTCGCCGGTGATGACGATCTTCGAGTCGAAGCCGAGCCGGGTCAGGAACATCTTCATCTGCTCGGGGTTCGTGTTCTGCGCCTCGTCGAGGATGATGAACGCGTCGTTGAGCGTCCGGCCGCGCATGTACGCCAGCGGCGCGACCTCGATCGTGCCGGCCGCCATCAGGCGCGGGATCGAGTCGGGGTCGAGCATGTCGTGCAGCGCGTCGTACAGCGGCCGCAGGTACGGGTCGATCTTCTCGTAGAGCGTGCCCGGCAGGAAGCCGAGCCGCTCGCCCGCCTCGACGGCGGGCCGGGTCAGGATGATCCGGTTGACCTGCTTGGACTGCAGGGCCTGGACCGCCTTCGCCATGGCGAGGTAGGTCTTGCCGGTACCGGCCGGGCCGATGCCGAAGACGATCGTGTGCCTGTCGATCGCGTCGACGTACCGCTTCTGGTTGAGCGTCTTGGGGCGGATGGTGCGGCCACGGCTGGAGAGGATGTTCTGGGTGAGGACCTCGGACGGCGTCTCGGCGGCCGCTCCCCCGGTCTCCTCCTTGAGCATGGCGATCGAGCGTTCCACCGCGTCCTCCGTCATCGGCTGCCCCGTGCGCAGCACCAGCATCATCTCGTCGAACAGCCGCTGGATGAGGGCCACCTCGGTGGCCTCGCCCACCGCGCTGACCTCGTTGCCGCGCACGTGGATGTCGGCGCGGGGGAAGGCCTGCTCGATCACGCGGAGCAGGGCGTCGCCCGAGCCGAGCACGGTCACCATCGGGTGCTTGGCGGGTACGGTGAAGTGGGCTCGTACCTGGTCTGTCGGTGTGTGAGTCATGGGCCGGCTCTGTGGCCTGCGCATACCTCCTGTTGCAGGGTTCTCGCGGCTCGACAACCTCTGGTCTTCCAGGGTACGGCGTGCGGCTCGCGACCCGGGAGGCTTTTCCGCGGCCCCCCGCGGCCCCCGGGCGGGCCGGCCGGGAGCGCCGCGGGCCGGCGGGTCCGCGGCGGGCGGTGCCGGGGCGTTCCGGGCGGAGCGCTAGGAGCGCTTGGGAAGGGGGACGCGGACGAGGTCCCGGGCGATGGTCAGCTCGCCGTCGAACCCGGCCGCGCGGGCCTGCCTCTCGAACGCGGACGGGTCGCCGTAGCGCTGCGAGAAGTGGGTGAGGACGAGGTGCCGGACGCCCGCGTCGCGGGCGACCGCGGCGGCCTGCCCCGCGGTGAGGTGGCCGTGCTCGACGGCGAGGGCGGTGTCCTCGTCGAGGAACGTCGACTCGATGACGAGCAGGTCGCAGCCCTCGGCGAGCGCGTGGACGCCGTCGCACAGGCGGGTGTCCATGACGAAGGCGAAGCGCTGGCCGGGCCGCACCTCGCTGACGTCCTCCAGCCGGACCCCGCGCAGGGTCCCCTCCCGCTGGAGGAGGCCCACGTCGGGGCCCCCGACGCCGTGCGCGGCGAGCCGTTCGGGCAGCATGCGGCGCCCGTCCGGCTCCGTCAGCCGGTACCCGAACGACTCGACCGGGTGGGAGAGGCGGCGTGCCTCCAGCGTGTAGCCGGGGGTCTCGGCGACCGGCCCGTCGGAGGCGACGGGCGCCTCCACGAGGGAGGCGCGCTCGCGGTAGGCGGTGGCGTACCGCAGCCGCTCGAAGAACCGCTGCCCGGAGGCCGGGTAGTGGGCGGTGACGGGGTGCGGGACCTGGTCCAGGTTGATGCGCTGGATAACCCCGGCGAGGCCCAGGGAGTGGTCGCCGTGGAAGTGGGTGACGCAGATCCGGTCGACGTCGTGCGCGGCGACCCCGGCGCGCAGCATCTGGCGCTGGGTCCCCTCGCCCGGGTCGAAGAGGATGCCCTCGCCGTCCCAGCGGAGCAGGTAGCCGTTGTGGTTGCGGTGGCGGGTGGGCACCTGGCTCGCGGTGCCCAGGACGACGAGCTCTCGTACGGACACGCGGGTCTACCCGGGGGGCCACTCGAGGCCGCGGCCGCCGAGGACGTGGGCGTGGGCGTGGAAGACGGTCTGGCCGGCTCCGCTGCCGGTGTTGAAGACGATGCGGTAGCCCGCCTCGTCGGTCCCCTCCTGCGCGGCGACCTCGCCCGCCTCGCGCAGCACGTCGGCGGCGACCTCCGGCGCGGCGGCGGCGAGCGCGGCGGCGTCGGCGTGGTGGGCCTTGGGGATGACCAGCACGTGGGTGGGTGCCTGGGGGTTGATGTCGCGGAACGCGACGGTGGTCTCCGTCTCGCGGACGACGGTCGCGGGCACCTCCCCCACCACGATCTTGCAGAACAGGCAGTCGCTGCGCGGCTCTCCGGCCATGCCGGCGGCCCTCCCTCGACTCGGACGGCAGGTACGTCCGTACCCTATCGCCGCCCGGTGCCTCCCTCAGGACCACCGTCCGGTGCGCCCGAGGAGGAGCGCCGTCGCGGCCGTGCCGGCCGTGGAGGTCCGCAGGACGCTCCGCCCGAGCCGGTACGGCCCGGCCCCGGCCTCCGCGAACACGGCGAGTTCGTCGGGGGCGACGCCCCCCTCGGGGCCGACGACCAGGACGATGCGGCCGGTCGCGGGGAGCGGCGCGGTGGCGAGCGGCGTGGCGCCCTCCTCGTGGAGCACGGCCGCGAAGTCGGCCTGGGCCAGCAGCCCGGCGACCTGCCCGGTGGTCATGGCTGCGGCGACCTCGGGGAAGCGGACCCGGCGGGACTGCTTGCCGGCCTCGCGGGCGGTGGCCCGCCACTTCGCCAGGGACTTCGCGCCCCGGTCGCCGCGCCACCGGGTGATGCAGCGGGCGGCCTGCCAGGGCACGATCGCGTCGACGCCGGTCTCCGTCATCGTCTCGACGGCGAGTTCGCCGCGGTCGCCCTTGGGGAGGGCCTGGACGACGGTGATGCGCGGCTCGGGTTCCGGTTCCTCCCGGATCTCGTGCAGGTCCACGACGACGAGCCGGTCCTTGCCCTCGGCGGCCCCGACGACGCCCCCGGTCCAGCGGCCCCACCCGTCGGTGAGGACCACGTCCTCGCCGGGGCCGAGCCGTCGCACGGACACCGCGTGCCGGCCCTCCGGGCCCTCCAGGACGTACTCGGGCCCGGTGGGGACCCGTTCGACGACGAAGACGGGGGCGGTCATGAGACACCTCTCAGGGCCGGCGCCGCGAGGGCCGACCGGAGTTCGCAGTGGAGCACTTCGACGAGCCGACCGGCGGGCAGCTCCCGGGCCAGGCGGTGGCCCTGGCCGGCCCACAGGGCCATGCCCTGCGGGTCCTTCACCCTGGCCGCGGCCCTGCGCAGCCCGCCGGTCAGGTGGTGCACCTCGGGGTAGGCGGCCGGGGCGTACGGGCCGTGCTCCCGCACGAACCGGTTGACCAGGCTCCGGGCGGGGCGGCCGGAGAAGGCGCGGGTCAACTCCGTGTGGGTGAACAGCGGATCCGTCACGGCCTGTTTGTGCAGGGGGTCGGCGCCGGACTCGGGGCACACCAGGAAGGCGGTGCCGAGCTGCGCGGCCTCGGCCCCCGCCGCCAGGACGGCGGCGATCTGCCCGCCGCGCATCAGGCCGCCCGCGGCGAGCACCGGCAGCCGTACGGCCTCGCGAACCTGGGCGATCAGCGTCAGCAGCCCGGTTCCGAAGCGCTCGGTCTCCGGGTCGTCCCGGTGCGTGCCCCGGTGTCCGCCGGCCTCGACGCCCTGCACGCACACGGCGTCGGCGCCGGCGCTCTCGGCGGCCCGCGCCTCGTCGGGGCAGGTGACCGTCACGACGGTGCGGGTGCCCGCGCCCGCGAGGGCCGCCACCGTGTCGGGCGCGGGGCAGCCGAAGGTGAAGGACACGACCGGCACCGGGTCGTCGAGGAGGACCGCCAGCTTCGCGTCGTAGCCGTCCTCCCGGCCGGCCTCCGGGTCGCCGAGCGGCGTCTCGTACCAGGCGGACTCGCCGGCGAGCTGCTGGCGGTACAGCTCGACGGCGGCGGGGTCCGCCTGGCCGGGCTGCGGCATGAAGAGGTTCACGCCGAAGGGGCGGGCGGTGAGGCCCCGGACCCGCTGGATCTCCTGGTACATGCCGTCGGCCGTCTTGTACCCGGCCGCCAGGAAGCCGAGACCGCCCGCCTCGGACACGGCGGCCGCGAGCTGCGGGCAGGAAGCGCCGCCGGCCATGGGGGCCTGCACGATCGGGTAGCGGCAGAGATCGGTCAGCGCGGAGGACATGCACGCATGGTGTCACGCCCCCGCGCCGTACCCCGGGCACGGGTCGGGACCGGCCTCGCGGGCGGCGCTCCGCGGTCCCGGCGGCACGCCGCCGGGGTCCCGCTAGCGTCCGTTGAACGCGTCCTTCAGCCGGGAGAACAGTCCCTGCTGGCCCGGGGCGAACTGGCCGGTCGGCCGCTCCTCGCCGCGCAGCTTCGCCAGGTCGCGCAGCAGGCGCTCCTGCTCCGCGTCCAGCTTCGTGGGCGTCTGGACCTCGACGTGGACGACCAGGTCGCCGCGGCCGCCGCCGCGCAGGTGCGTCACGCCGCGGCCGTGCAGCGGGATCGACTGGCCCGACTGCGTACCCGGCCGGATGTCGACCTCCTCCAGGCCGTCGAGCGTCTCCAGCGGCACCTTCGTGCCGAGCGCGCCCGCCGTCATCGGGATCGTCACCGTGCAGTGCAGGTCGTCGCCGCGCCGCTGGAACACCGGGTGCGGCAGTTCGTGGATCTCCACGTACAGGTCGCCCGCCGGACCGCCGCCCGGACCGACCTCGCCCTCGCCGGCGAGCTGGATGCGGGTGCCGTTGTCGACGCCGGCCGGGATCTTGACCGTGAGCGTCCGGCGGGAGCGCACCCGGCCGTCGCCCGCGCACTCGGGGCACGGCGTCGGGACGACCGTGCCGAAGCCCTGGCACTGCGGGCACGGCCGGGAGGTCATGACCTGGCCCAGGAAGGACCGCGTCACCTGCGACACCTCGCCGCGGCCGCGGCACATGTCGCAGGTCTGCGCCGAGGTGCCCGGCGCGGCGCCCTCGCCGGAGCAGGTGGTGCACACGACGGCCGTGTCGACCTGGATGTCCTTCGTCGTGCCGAAGGCCGCCTCGTCGAGCTCGACCTCCAGCCGGATCATCGCGTCCTGGCCGCGGCGGGTGCGCGACCGCGGGCCGCGCTGGGACGCCGTGCCGAAGAAGGCGTCCATGATGTCGGAGAAGTTGCCGAAGCCGCCCGCGCCGAAGCCCGCGCCCGCGCCGGCCCCGCCGGACGACGACAGGGGGTCGCCGCCGAGGTCGTAGACCTGCTTCTTCTGCGGGTCCGACAGCACCTCGTAGGCGGCGTTGATCTCCTTGAACCGCTCCTGCGTCTTGGGATCGGGGTTGACATCCGGGTGCAGCTCGCGGGCGAGCCTGCGGAATGCCTTCTTGATCTCGTCCTGGGACGCGTCGCGGCGCACGCCGAGCACGGCGTAGTAGTCCGTGGCCACTTACGACTCCGCCAGGATCTGTCCGACGTAACGTGCCACTGCGCGTACCGCTCCCATCGTTCCGGGGTAGTCCATGCGGGTCGGTCCGACCACGCCGAGTTTGGCGACCGCCTCGTCGCCCGAACCGTAGCCGACCGCGACGACGGACGTGGAGTTCAGCCCTTCGTGGGCGTTCTCGTGGCCGATGCGCACGGTCATGGCCGGATCCGTCGCCTCGCCGAGCAGCTTGAGGAGCACGACCTGCTCCTCCAGCGCCTCCAGCACGGGCCGGATGGTGAGCGGGAAGTCGTGTCCGAAGCGCGTGAGGTTGGCGGTCCCGCCGATCACCAGACGCTCCTCGGTCTCCTCCACCAGCGTCTCCAGCAGGGTGGAGAGCACCGTGGAGACGGTCCCGCGCTCCTCCGGCTCGAAGGACTCCGGAAGGTCCTGCACCAGCTGCGGCACGTCGGTGAAGCGCCGGCCGGCCACCTGGCTGTTCAACCGGGCGCGCAGGTCGGCGACGGACGTCTCGCCGAACGGGGCGGGGCAGTCGACCATGCGCTGCTCCACCCGTCCGGTGTCCGTGATCAGGACGAGCATCAGCCGGGCCGGGGCCAGTGACAGCAGCTCGACGTGGCGCACGGTCGACCGGGTCAGCGACGGGTACTGCACGACCGCGACCTGGCGGGTCAGCTGGGCGAGCAGGCGCACCGTGCGCCCCACCACGTCGTCCAGGTCCACCGCGCCCTCCAGGAAGTTCTGGATGGCCCGGCGCTCCGGCGGCGACAGCGGCTTGACCCCGGCGAGCTTGTCGACGAAAAGGCGGTAGCCCTTGTCCGTGGGGATGCGTCCGGCGCTGGTGTGGGGCTGGGCGATGAACCCCTCCTCCTCCAGCGCCGCCATGTCGTTGCGCACGGTGGCCGGAGACACGCCCAGGTTGTGGCGCTCGGTGAGCGCCTTGGAACCGACGGGCTCCTCCGTGCCGACGTAGTCCTGGACGATGGCGCGCAGCACCTCGAGTCTGCGTTCACTGAGCACGGCGCACCTCCAGCTCGCTCCGGTCGGCTGACGTCTGCTGGCACTCGCCATGCCCGAGTGCCAACCATCCCCGCGGCCAGTGTACGGCGCCGGGGTCGATGCCTGGCAAGGGCGACGTGGTGGGCGCGGTAGGGGCGGCGCCGGCCGCCGTACCGCGCGCCCGCCGCCGGCATTGCCGCTAGCGTCGCGGTATGGACGTCGCTTGGGAAGAGTTCGGGTGGGAGCGGCTGGCGGCCGGCGTGGGCCGCAGGCGGCTCCCCGGATGGGACGCCACGGTCGGGCTGGTCGTCGGGGACGGTGCCGCACTGTTGTTCGACGCGGGTTCCACGCTGCGGGAGGGTGCCGCCGTCCGGGCCCAGGTCCAGGGGCTGCTGGGAGGGCGGCGCGTGACCCACATCGCACTGAGCCACCCGCACTTCGACCACGTGCTGGGTGCCGCCGCCTTCGCGGGCGCGCAGGTGTTCGGCGCCGTGGGCCTCGACGAGGTGCTGGTGCGGGAGCGGGACGCGCTGCGGGCGGAGGCCGTGCGGGAGGGCGTCGCCGCGGACGAGGCGGGCGAGGCCGCGGACGTCCTGGTCCACCCGCACCACCTGGTGTGCGGGGAGTGGACGCTCGACCTGGGCGGCCGGCAGGTGCTGCTGGTGAACACCGGCCCCGGGCACACCGGCCACGACCTGGCGCTGCTGGTGCCGGGCACGGTGAACGGGGCGTCGGACGGGGTGGTGTTCTGCGGGGACCTGGTGGAGGAGTCGGGTGAGCCCCAGGCGGGCCCGGACGCGGTCCCGTCGCGCTGGCCGGCCGCGCTGGACCGGCTGCTGGAGCTGGGCGGGGAGGGCGCGGCGTACGTGCCGGGCCACGGCGCGGTGGTGGACGCCTCGTTCGTACGCGCCCAACGCGATGAGCTGGCCCGCCGGTTCGCGGTGTCGTAGCGTCTGGTGGATGCGCGCCTACGACCCCGACCTGACCCCCCGGTGGAAGAAGCAGTCCCCCGTGCCCGAGGTGCCCGCCGAGCCGGACCTGGTGGTCGAGGAGGCCGGCACCGGGTTCTGCGGGGCGGTGGTGGGGTGCGAGGCGGGCGCGGTGACGCTGGAGGACCGGTTCGGCAGGCGGCGGGTCTTCCCGCTCGTACCGCGCGGCTTCCTGCTGGAGGGCCGCCCGGTGACGCTGGTCCGCCCGGCCGCCCCCGCGCCGGCGCGGCCGTCCCGCACGGCGTCCGGGTCGGTCGCCGTGCCGGGCGCGCGGGCGCGGGTGGCGCGGGCGGGGCGGATCTACGTGGAGGGCCGCCACGACGCGGAGCTGGTGGAGAAGGTGTGGGGCGACGACCTGAGGATCGAGGGCGTCGTCGTGGAGTACCTGGAGGGCGTCGACGACCTGCCGGCGGTCGTCCGCGACTTCCGGCCCGGCCCGGACGCCCGGCTCGGGGTGCTGGTGGACCATCTGGTGCCGGGGTCGAAGGAGTCGCGGATCGCCGCCTCGGTCACCGACCCGCACGTCCTGGTGGTGGGGCACCCCTACGTCGACGTGTGGCAGGCCGTGAAGCCGTCGTCGCTGGGCATCCCGGCCTGGCCGGACGTGCCGCACGGCCGGGACTGGAAGACGGGCGTGTGCCGGGCCCTGGGCTGGCCCGGGAACACCGGCGCCGCCTGGCGCCGGATCCTGGACCGGGTCCGGTCGTACAGGGACCTGGAGCCGGCGCTGCTGGGCCGGGTCGAGGAGCTGATCGACTTCGTGACGGCGCCGTAGCGCCCGGCGTCCTCAGTCCACCAGGTCCCGCACCACCGCGTCGGCGAGGAGCCGGCCGCGCAGGGTGAGCACGGCGCGCCCGGCGCCGTACGGGACCGGGTCGAGGAGCCCGTCGCGCACGGCGCGCCCGGCGGCGGCCCGCCCCGCCGCGCGCAGCAGCGACAGGGGGACGCCCTCGCGGAGCCGCAGCTCCAGCAGGACGCGCTCCACGCGGCGGTCCTCCCCCGTCAGGACCTCCCGGCCGGCGCCCGGCGAGCGCCCCTCCGCGAGGGCGGCGGCGTAGGCGCCGGGGTGCTTCACGTTCCACCAGCGGACGCCGCCGACGTGGCTGTGGGCGCCGGGTCCGGCACCCCACCAGTCGGCCCCGCGCCAGTACAGCTCGTTGTGGAGGCAGCGGCCCGCCTCGGAGGCGGCCCAGTTCGACACCTCGTACCAGTGGAATCCGGCCCCGGCCAGGACGGAGTCCGCGATGAGGTAGCGGTCGGCGTGCACGTCGTCGTCGGTCGTCGGCACCTCGCCGCGCCGGATGCGGCGGGCGAGCCCGGTGCCCTCCTCGACGATCAGGGCGTACGCGGAGACGTGGTCGGGGCCGGCGCCGACGGCGGCGTCCAGGGAGGCCCGCCAGTCGTCGTCGCTCTCACCGGGGGTGCCGTAGATCAGGTCGAGGTTGACGTGGTCGAAGCCGGCGGCGCGGGCCTCGGCGACGCACGCCTCGGGACGGCCGGGCGTGTGGGTGCGGTCGAGGACCTCCAGCACGTGCCGCCGGGCGCTCTGCATGCCGAAGGAGATCCGGTTGAAGCCGCCCTCGCGGAGCGCGGCCAGGTACGCCGGGTCGACCGACTCCGGGTTGGCCTCCGTGGTGACCTCCGCGTCGTCCGCGAGGCCGAACTCGTCCCGGACGGCGTCGAGCATGCGGACGAGGTCCTCCGCGGCGAGCAGCGTGGGGGTGCCGCCGCCGACGAAGACCGTCCGCACGGGGCGGGGGTCGTCGCCGAGGACCTCGCGGGCGAGCCGGACCTCGCCCGCGAGGGTCGCCGCGTAGTTGTCGCGGGAGGCGAGGACCCCGCCGGAGCCGCGCAGCTCGGTGGCGGTGTAGGTGTTGAAGTCGCAGTAGCCGCAGCGGGTCGCGCAGTACGGCACGTGCAGGTAGAACCCGAGCGGCCGCTCCTCGCGCCCGTCGAGGGCGGACGGGGGCAGCGACCCGTCCTCGGGCACGGGCTCGCCGTCGGGCAGTACGGAAGGCATGGGGTCCATTGTCCGTCACCGCCGCGGTGCGCGGCGCGGCGGTGACGGGCGGACGGCCGGCGCGGGCGGGGCCGCCGGCGGTCAGGCCTCGCGGGCGCCCTCGTACATCTCCTCGATGAGGTCCCCGTACCCGCGCTCCACCGCGGGCCGCTTCAGCTTCAGGCTGGGCGTCAGCTCGCCGTGCTCCACGTCGAGGTCGCGCGGCAGCAGCCGGAACTTCTTGACCGTCTGCCAGCGCTGGAGGCCCTCGTTGAGCCGGTCCACGTACCCCTGGACCATCTCCCGGACCTGCGGCGTCGCGACCAGCTCGGCGTACGGCCGGTCGCCGAGGCCGCGCTCCTCCGCCCAGCCCCGCAGCGCCGCCTCGTCGAGCGCGACCAGCGCGCTGCAGTGGTTCCGGTCGGCGCCGACCACGACGATGTTGGAGACGAAGGGGCACAGCGCCTTGAAGCGGCCCTCGATCTCCGTCGGCGCGATGTACTTGCCGCCGGAGGTCTTGAACAGGTCCTTCTTCCGGTCGGTGATCTTCAGGTAGCCGTCGGCGGACAGCTCGCCGATGTCCCCGGTGTGGAACCAGCCGTCCGGCTCCAGCACCTCGGCCGTCTTGTCGGGCAGCTTGTGGTACCCCTCCATGATGCCGGGGCCGCGCAGCAGGATCTCGCCGTCGTCGGCGATGCGCACCTCGCAGCCGGGCAGCGGCTTGCCGACCGTGCCGGTGCGGTACGCCTCGCCCGGGTTCACGAAGGAGGCGGCGGACGACTCCGTCAGGCCGTACCCCTCCAGGATGTGGATGCCGGCGCCGGAGAAGAAGTAGCCGATCTCCGGGGCGAGCGCGACGGAGCCGGACACGGCCGCGCGCAGCCGCCCGCCGAACGCGGCGCGGAGCTTGGAGTACACGAGCACGTCCGCGATCGCGTGCTGCACCCTGAGGCCCAGGGGTGCCCTCGCCTGCCCGGTGCGGCGGAAGGCGTCCTGGGCGGCCCTGGCGTGGTCGCGGGCGACGCGGGCCGCCCACTGGAAGATCCGGTACTTGACGGGGCCGCCGGCCCGGGCCTTGGCGGCGACGCCGTTGTAGACCTTCTCGAAGATGCGCGGGACGGCCGCCATGTACGTCGGCCGGACGACCGGCAGGTTCTCGACGATCTTGTCGATGCGGCCGTCGACGGCGGTGACGTGGCCCACCTCGATCTGCCCGGAGGTCAGCACCTTGCCGAAGACGTGGGCGAGCGGCAGCCACAGGTACTGCACGTCGTCGTCGCGCAGCAGGCCGGTCGCGGCGATGGCCTTCGCCATGTACGACCAGTTGTCGTGCGGGAGGCGCACGCCCTTGGGGCGGCCCGTGGTGCCGGAGGTGTAGATGAGGGTGGCGAGCTGGTCGGCGGCGATCGCCTCGATCCGCTCCCGGACCGCCTCGGGGTGTTCCCCCAGGTACGCCCTGCCGCGCTCCTCCAGATCCGCGAGGGACAGCACCCAGCCCTCCGGGTCGCCGTCGGCGGGCACCGCCGCCGCGGCGTCGATCACCACGACGTGGCGGAGTTCCGGCAGCTCGGCGCGGCGCTCCCGGGCCTTCGCGAGCTGGGCGGCGTCCTCGGCGATCAGGACCCGGCTCCCGGAGTCGGCGAGGATGTAGGCGGCCTCCCCGGCGTCGGTCTGCGGGTAGACCGTGGTCGTGGCCGCCCCGGCGCACATGACGCCCAGGTCGCACAGGATCCACTCGACCCGTGTGGCGGAGGCGAGGGCGACGCGCTCCTCCGGCCGGAGGCCGAGGTCGACGAGTCCGGCGGCGATCGCGTACACGCGGTCCGCGGCCTGGCGCCAGGTGAGCGACCTCCACTCCTCGGGCCCCCGGCCGCCGGGGGACGGGACCGGGTAGCGGTAGGCCTCCGCGTCCGGGGTCTTCGCCACCCGCTCGAGGAGGAGGCTCGCCACGGAGGGCGGGCGGTTCTCGATCTGGGTCTGTGTGTCGCTCACGGGCGTCCTCCGGCGGGCCTGGCAGATGCCGCGCGGCGCGCGGGCACTTCGCTGCTGCGGGAAAAGCGGGTCGACGGCTGGTTGTTTAACTCGCGAGTAACCACCGAGCGGGATCAGGGTAGAGCGCCGCCGTCCGCTGCGTAAGGGGCTGTGGACCGGGGTTCATACCCGCTTCATAACGACTGGGGGACGTTCGTGAAAAGGCGGAGGCGCCCGTTCGTCGTCCGGACGGGCGCCTCCGTGCCGCGGCCGCCGGGGCGGGCGGCCGGGACGGGCGGGGCTACTTCTTGGCCTTGCCCCCGGACTCGTCGCTGGAGAGCACCGCGATGAAGGCCTCCTGCGGGACCTCCACGGAGCCCACCATCTTCATCCGCTTCTTGCCCTCCTTCTGCTTCTCCAGCAGCTTGCGCTTGCGGGAGATGTCACCGCCGTAGCACTTGGCGAGGACGTCCTTGCGGATGGCGCGGATCGTCTCGCGGGCGATGACCCGGGAGCCGATGGCGGCCTGCACCGGCACCTCGAACGCCTGCCGGGGGATGAGCTCCTTCAGCTTGGCGACGAGCCGCACGCCGTACGCGTACGCCTGGTCCTTGTGGGTGATGGCGGAGAAGGCGTCGACCTTGTCGCCGTGGAGCAGGATGTCGACCTTGACCAGGGAGCTGCTCTGCTCGCCGGTGGGCTCGTAGTCCAGCGACGCGTAGCCGCGGGTCTTCGACTTCAGCTGGTCGAAGAAGTCGAAGACGATCTCGGCGAGGGGCAGCGTGTAGCGGATCTCGACGCGGTCCTCGGAGAGGTAGTCCATGCCGAGGAGGGTGCCGCGGCGGTTCTGGCACAGCTCCATGATCGAGCCGATGAACTCGGACGGCGCGAGGATCGTGGCGCGGACGACCGGCTCGTACACCTCGGCGATCTTGCCTTCGGGGAACTCGCTCGGGTTGGTGACGGTGTGCTCGGCGCCGTCCTCCATGACGACCCGGTAGACCACGTTCGGCGCCGTGGCGATCAGGTCGAGGCCGAACTCGCGTTCCAGGCGCTCGCGGATCACGTCGAGGTGGAGCAGCCCGAGGAAGCCCACGCGGAAGCCGAAGCCGAGTGCCGCGGACGTCTCCGGCTCGTACACCAGGGCGGCGTCGTTGAGCTGGAGCTTGTCCAGGGCGTCGCGCAGCTCCGGGTAGTCCGACCCGTCCAGCGGGTAGAGGCCGGAGAACACCATCGGCTTGGGGTCCTTGTAGCCGCCGAGGGCCTCCTGGGCGCCCTTGGCCTGGCTGGTGATCGTGTCGCCGACCTTCGACTGGCGGACGTCCTTCACGCCGGTGATCAGGTAGCCCACCTCGCCCACGCCGAGGCCGTCGGCGGCGAGCATCTCCGGCGAGTTGGTGCCGATCTCCAGCAGCTCGTGGGTGGCGCCGGTCGACATCATGCGGATGCGCTCGCGCTTGTTGAGCTGGCCGTCGACGACGCGGACGTAGGTGACGACGCCGCGGTACGAGTCGTAGACCGAGTCGAAGATCATCGCGCGGGCGGGGGCGTCCGCGACGCCGACCGGGGCCGGGACGTCCCTGACGACGCGGTCGAGGAGCGCCTCCACGCCCAGGCCCGTCTTGGCCGAGACCCGCATCACGTCGTCGGGCTCGCAGCCGACCAGGTTGGCCAGCTCCTCGGCGAACTTCTCCGGCTGGGCGGCCGGGAGGTCGATCTTGTTGAGGACCGGGACGATGGCGAGGTCGTTCTCCATCGCCAGGTACAGGTTGGCCAGGGTCTGCGCCTCGATGCCCTGGGCCGCGTCGACGAGGAGGATCGTGCCCTCGCAGGCGGCGAGGAGAGCGCGACACCTCGTACGTGAAGTCCACGTGGCCCGGGGTGTCGATCATGTTGAGGATGTGGGTCCTGCCCTGCAGCTCGCCCTCGGTGGGCGCCCAGGGCAGACGAACGGCCTGGGACTTGATGGTGATGCCGCGCTCGCGCTCGATGTCCATGCGGTCGAGGTACTGAGCGCGCATCTGCCGCTGCTCGACCACACCGGTCAGCTGGAGCATCCGGTCGGCAAGGGTGGACTTGCCGTGGTCGATGTGCGCGATGATGCAGAAGTTGCGGATCAGTGCCGGGTCGGTACGGCTCGGCTCGGGCACGTGGGTAGGGGTCGCGGGCACGCAGGGTCCTGATTCTCGAGACGCCCGGGCGTACGCCGGTGTCTCTGCTCGGGTCGACGTCGGTATCGATACGTAGGCTCCATGGTCCCACGGACGGGGGCGGGGGTCCCACGGGCGGGGACGGACGCTCGGTTTGGGCTGCTCGAAGCGCTGCTGGTAGCCTGGGCAGCTGTGTCTCGTGGCCCTTTCGGCAGCGTGGCGCACATCGAGGAATCCTTACGAACCTGAAAAGGCTCTTTCGTGGCGAACATCAAGTCCCAGATCAAGCGGAACAAGACGAACGAGAAGGCGCGCCTGCGCAACAAGGCCGTCAAGTCGTCGCTCAAGACCGCGATCCGCAAGGCCCGTGAGGCCGCCGCCTCCGGCGACGTCGAGAAGGCCTCCGTGGCCGCTCGCGAGGCGTCCCGCAAGCTGGACAAGGCCGCCTCCAAGGGCGTCATCCACAAGAACGCCGCCGCCAACAAGAAGTCGGCGCTGGCGTCCAAGCTGGCCGCCCTGCAGGGCTGAGCTCCTGTAGTCCCGGGGACGCCGTCCCCGGAACCGGCCGGAACCCCACGGGCCTGCGCCCCGGGGTGACGGACCGGACGACTTGATCGCCGGCAGGGATACAGCGGGCCCTCTCAACCACGCTCCCGCCCGGCACCCCCGAGCCCGTACGCGGCCTGCGTTCGCCACGCGGGTACGGGCTCACCAGGAACATCCCGGAGGCCCCGGCCCCGTCTTTCCCCAGACGGGCGTCCGGGGCCTCCGGCGTGCCGGGCCACCGGCCGGCGGCCCGGCGGTCCGGGTGTTCGGCGACCGATGTGCCCGGTGCTCCAGCGGCCCAGGTGTTCGGCGGCCGATGTGCCCGGTGCTCCAGCGGCCCGGGTGTTCGGTGGTCCGGGTGTTCGGTGGTACAGGTGTGTGGCGCCCGGCGGTATGGGTGCCCGGTGGCCGGGCGCCGGGGCTCGGCGGCCGACCGCCCGGGTGGTCGACGGCCCGGCACCCGTGGCCCGATGTACCCGCTGACCCGGAGGCCCAGTACTCCGGCTGCCCGAAGGCCCGGGTGTTCGGTGACCACGGCTGCGGCGTCCTCGACGGCGCAGGGCCGGCCCCGAGGCGCCGAGCACACGAGGGCGCCGGCGCCGGGCCCTCGGGCGTCGAGGTCAGCGGCGGGAACGGGCGGCCCGGGCGACGGCCACCACCGCTTTCTCCAAGGCGTACCCGGGGTCGTCACCGCCGCCCTTGACCCCCGCGTCGGCCTCGGCGACGGCCCGCAGGGCCACGGCCACGCCATCGGGTGTCCAGCCGCGCATCTGCTGTCGCACGCGGTCGATCTTCCACGGCGGCATACCCAGTTCGCGGGCGAGGTCGGCGGGCCTCCCGCCCCTCGCGGAGGAGAGCTTGCCGATGGCCCGCACGCCCTGAGCCAGAGCGCTGGTGATCAGCACGGGCGCCACCCCGGTCGAGAGCGACCAGCGCAACGCCTCCAGGGCCTCGGCCGCCCGCCCCTCCACCGCGCGGTCGGCGACGTTGAAGCTGGACGCCTCGGCCCGGCCCGTGTAGTAACGGCCGACGACGGACTCGTCGATCGTGCCCTCGACGTCCGCCGTGAGCTGCGAGACCGCTCCGCAGAGCTCGCGCAGGTCGCTGCCGATCGCGTCGACGAGCGCCTGGCACGCCTCCGGCGTGGCCGACCGCCCCAGCTCCCGGAACTCCTGCCGCACGAACGCCAGGCGCTCCGCCGGTTTCGTGGTCTTGGGGCACGCCACCTCGCGCGCTCCCGCTTTACGGGCCGCGTCCAGCAGGCCCTTGCCCTTGGCACCGCCCGGGTGGAGGAGGACGAGGCTGGTCTCCTCCACGGGTGCGGCGATGTACGCCTTGAAGTCCTTGGCCGTGTCCGCCGACAGGTCCTGGGCATTGCGCACGATCAGGACCCTGCGCTCGGCGAAGAGCGACGGGCTGGTCAGTTCGGCCAGGCTGCCGGGCTGAAGCTGGTCGGCGGTCAGGTCCCGTACGTCCGTGTCGGAGTCGGCGGCTCGCGCGGCCACCACCACCTGCCGGACGGCGCGGTCCAGCAGCAGGTCCTCCTGGCCCACGGCGAGGGTGACGGGGGCGAGCGGGTCGTCGGTCGTCTTCTTGGCAGCCATCGCGACCAGCATCCCACGGCCCACCGACATCCCCCGCCCGGCCGCTCCGCCCGGCCGCCGTCCACACCCGCCGAACCGTCGGCACCGCCGCGCGGCCCGTGCCACCGGCCCGCCTACGGCTCCTCGCGCCAGCCCTCCCACTCGGCGGCGAAGTCGTCCATCCGCGTCGCCGACAACCGGCCGTCCGGGTCCTCGACCACCAGGAGCCACTGGGCGTCCTCGGCGTCGTCCTCCCCGGCGAGGGCGTCCCGTACCAGCTGCGGCTCCTCGTCCAGCCCGTAGCGGTCGACGAGCGCCTCGGCGGCCTCCTCGGCCGCCTCCCGGTCGGGTAGGACCAGCACGTGCCTGACGTCGCCGGTGCGGTCCTCTTCGTCCACTGCGTCCACGGCACCATTGTCCGCCCCCTTTCCCCACGACGGTCCTCCGGGCAGGTCCTCGTGCGCGGGTCCTCCGTCCGGGGACCGAGGCGCCGCCCGGGGCCGGTCCGTAGGGTGCGGGCATGATCGTTCGTCAACCGGTCCGCGACCGGGAGCAGCGCAAGCACGACGTCCTCAGGCGGTTCGCGGAGGATCACGACCTGTGGGCGGCGACCGCCTCGGCCGCGGGCGCCCCCCTTCTCGTGCCGCTGTCATTCGTCTGGGACGACGACACCTTCCTGATATCGACGCGGCGGGCCAACCCCACCGCCCGGAACCTCACCCCGCGCGGCCGCGTCCGGCTCGGCCTGGGGCACACCCGCGACGTGGTGCTGGTGGACGGCATGGCGGAGGCGGTCGAGGGATGCGACCTGCCGAGGGCCTCGGCCGACGCGTTCGCGGCCAAGCTGGGCTGGGACCCCCGCGATTGCGAGCCCTGGGTCTACCTGCGGGTGACGCCCCGGACCGTGAAGGCGTGGCGCGAGGAGGCCGAACTGCCCGACCGGCTCCTGATGCGCGACGGCACCTGGTTGGCGTGAGCCCGCCGGGGCCGCGCGACGGGCCCGGCGGGCGCCCGCGGCGGTGGCGGGTGACCGCCCGCAGGTCCCGACCGGAGCCCACCACCGCGATGGCGCCGTCCCGATCGGTGCGCAGCACGGCCGCGCCCGCATCCCGCAGGGCGTCGAGCGTGCGGGGCGAGGGGTGCCCGTACGGATTGCCCCGCCCGGCCGACACCAGTGCGAGCCGCGGACGCGTCCTGCCGAGCAGTTCGGGGTCCTGGTGCGCCGAGCCGTGGTGCGCGACCTTGAGGACGTCGACCCCCGGCAGCGCGGGATGTGCCCGGGAGAGGCTCCGCTGGGACGGCGGCTCCAGATCGCCGAGGAGCAGCAGGGTCACTCCGCCGCGGGTCCGGACGAGCAGGGTGACACTGGCGTCGTTGGGGCCCTCGGGGGCGAACCCGGCGGTCGGCGCGGGCCACAGCACCCGCCAGTCGAGCGCCCCGGTCCGGCGCCGCTCCCCCGGTACCGCGTGGACCACGGGGACGCGTGCCGCGGCGGCCGTGCGGCGGACGAACGCGGCTTGGCCCGGCGGGTCGAGGAGTCCCGTCGTCTGAACCACCCCCCACGGACCGGCCGCGCAGTACGCCCGGCAGCCCGGTCACGTGGTCGGCGTGGAAGTGGGTGAGCAGCACGAGCGGCACACGGCTGACGCCCAGGTCCCGCAGGCACCGGTCCACCGGCTCGGGGTCCGGTCCCGCGTCGACCACGACGGCCGTGCCGCCCCCCGCGGCCAGGACCGAGGCGTCGCCCTGGCCCACGTCGCACATCGCGAACACCCATCCGGGCGGCGGCCACCCGGTGACGACGCGGACCAGCGGCACGGGCCGCAGGACGGCGAGCAGCAGAAGCCCGACGCAGCCGGCGGCCACCCACGGCCGGTACGGCAGTCGACCCACCGCGAGCAGCAGCGCCGCCGTCACGGCGGCCAGCAGCAGCCCACCCCGCCAGCCACCCGGCCAGTCCACCTGCGCCCCGGGCAGGGAGGCCCCGGTCCGCGCCACGGACGCCACCCACCCGGCGGGCCAGGCGGCGCACTCGGCGAGCAGCCGGGCCGCCGGCATGGCGAGCGGGGCGGCCCCCAGCGCGGCGAACCCGAGCACGGTGGCCGGCGCCACCGCCAGTTCGGCGAACAGGTTGCAGGGGATCGCCACCAGGCTCACCCGCGCCGCGAAGACGGCCACCACCGGTGCGCACACCGCCTGTGCGGCCGCCGCCGCGGCCAGGGCCTCCGCGATGCGCGGTGGTGTTCCGCGCGCCCGGAGGGCGGCACTCCAGCGCGGGGCGATCGTGAGGAGCGCGCCGGTCGCCAGGACGGACAGCAGGAACCCGTGGCTGCGGGCCAGCCACGGCTCGTACAGCACCAGCAGCAGAACGGCCCCGGCGAGGGCGGGGATCAGCGACCGGCGCCGCCCGGTGGCGATGGCGAGCAGGGTGATCAGACCGCAGGCGGCGGCGCGCAGCACGCTCGGCTCGGGCCGGCACACCACCACGAACGCCAGCGTCAGCGCTCCGCCCAGTAGCGCCGTCCCCCGCAGCGGGACGCCCAGCCGGGGGGCGAGGCCGCCCCGCTCGGCACTCGACGCCGTGCCGGCGGGCCCGATGAGCAGCAGGAGGACGATGGTCAGGTTGCTGCCGGAGACGGCCAGGAGATGGGTGAGGTCCGTTGCCTCGAACGCTCTGCGCAGGTCCTCGGGGATCCGCGAGGTGTCACCGACGACGAGTCCCGGCAGCAGCGCCCGTGCGTCCGCGGGCAGCCCGTCGGTGGCTTCGCGCAGGCCGGCGCGCAGCCGTCCGGCCGTTCGGTGCAGGGCGCTCGGCGGGCCGGTGACGCGGGGCGGCCCCGTACCGGCGTACAGCACGGCGGCGAACGGGTCGCCGGGGTCACGCGGGGGCGCGAGCCGGCCCGTCACCCGCAGCGTGGTGGACGGCAGCAGCCTCAGCCACGCGCCGCCGTGCCGCCCCTCCTCCCCGGGCCGTGCCATCACGAGGACCGGTGTGCGGACCCGCGTGGTCGTTCCGTCCGGTGCGGTCACCCGCGTCACTTCCGCGTCCAGAACGACGGAGGCGGGCACCGTCCGGTCACCTCGCACCCGGTGCACGGTGGGCCGCGGGTCGGAGCGGACCGCCACGTCGGCGGTGACGCTCGCGTGCTCCCCCGCCAGCGCGGGGACCGGTCCGCGTCGCAGGTCCGCCCCGTGCAGCCCCGCCGAGGCCGCGCCGGCGGCGGCGCACAGCAGTACGGCGGCGTACGCGGTGGCGTTCCGCCGCCGCCACCCGGCGGACGCCCGGGCCGTACGCCTCCGCCACCCGTCCAGCAGGAGGGCGACCGCCCCCGCTCCGCACAGGGCGACGCCGGTCACCGCCCACCGGCCGGGAAGGCCCAGGGCGACTGCCGCCGCCCCCCATGCCGCCAGGGCGGGCGCCACCAGCCGCAGGTCTGCCGGTCCTTCCCGCCGCGGGTCGGGGGCTCCTCGCGGGTCGTCCGGAGCGCGATGGGCCGCCGCACACGGTTCGGAGCGCGCGTCCGGCCCGGTGGCGGGCCGCGCGCCCCTGCCGGGCCGCACCGGCGCCGCCTGGCCGGACGTCACAGCCGTACCCGGGGACAGAGGTCGGCGAAGCGGCGGGCGCCGATGCCGCGGACCTCGCGCAGTTCCTCGATCGACCGGAAGCCGCCGTGCCGGGCGCGGTGCTCGACGATGTGGCGGGCGAGGACCGGTCCGACCCCGGGCAGGGTGTCGAGCTGTTCGACCGTGGCGGTGTTGAGGCTGACCGGTCCTTCCACCGCCCCGGTTCCGGCGGCGTCCGGCGGGGTTCCCGGCGGCGGGACGCCGGGCGGGCCGGCGGTGGCCGGGACGCCGACCAGGACGTGCTCGCCGTCCACCAGGACGCGCGCCCTGTTGAGCCCGCTCGTGTCCGTACCCGGCGGGACGCCGCCGGCGGCGCGGAGCGCGTCGACGACGCGGGCACCCGTCGGAAGCCGCAGCACGCCGGGCCGCCGCACCCTGCCGCTCACATCGACGACGACCACGCCCGGGGACGGACCCGCCGTCGGCAGGCCGGCCGGTGGCGGGCCCGTCGGCGGCGGGGCGGCGGTCGGCGGGAGCTGCTCCGCCGGCGCGGTCACCGCGGTCGCGGCGTGCCCGACCGCCTCGGGTGCGCGCACGGTCTCAGGACGGCCGGCCCAGAACCAGCACGCGGCGAGCACCACTCCCGCGACCAGGACGACGGCCAGTGCGCCCAGCGTGCGGCGCTCGAGCCCGCACCTGGTCTGCACCCACACCGGCAGGCGTTCGCGCAACGCGAGCCCCCACCGTTCTCCCGTCCCGGTCCGGGAGTCCGCGGACGGCGTGTACGGAGGGGCCGGGGCCTCGGAGGGCGCCGAGGGTCCGGCGGGCCGGCGCGGCGGCGGGTCGGTACCCGCCATCAACGCGTCCGCCCTGCTCCTGGGGGCGGCCCGGGTGGCGCGGCGGCGTGTGCTCCGGGGTCTTCGGCACGGTGCCGGCCCCGCCCGCCCGTGCGGCCGCGCGTCCGGCCGTCGGAACCGCGGGCCCGCCCGGGCCCGCTCGTCGCCGCGGGCGGCCGGGAGGAGAGGGAGTTGCGAGAGGCCGCCGCGGCGGCTCTGATCACCGAGTGTGTCCGTGTCGCCATGCCACAGCACGGTAGAGATGTCCGTCCGGATCTGCCGGGCCGCGCTGATTTCCGTGGAAAACCTGGGAGTTGTGGAGAACGCGGTCACCCGCAGGGGTGAAACCGACGGTGTCACCGCTGGGAGACGACCACTCCCAGCAGTCCCGGTCCGGTGTGCGCTCCGATCACCGCGCCGACCTCGCTGACGTGGAGGTCCACCAGACCCGGGACGCGGTCACGCAGGTGCCCGGCGAGCACGTCGGCCCGTTCGGCGGCGGCGAGGTGGTGCACGGCGATGTCGACGGAGGCGCGGCCCGCCCGTTCGACGGCGATCTCCTCGAGCCGGGCGATGGCCTTCGACGCGGTACGCACCTTCTCCCTCGGCTCGATGCGTCCGCCGTTCAGCTCCAGCAGGGGCTTCACGGCCAGCGCCGACCCGAGCAGTGCGCGGGCGGCCCCGATGCGCCCGCCTCGCCGCAGGTGGTCGAGGGTGTCGACGTAGAAGTACGCGGAGGTGCCGGAGGCGCGTTTCTCCGCGGCCGCCACGACCTCGTCCGGACCGCAGCCCGCCTGTGCGGCCTCGGCCGCCGCGACGGCGCAGAAGCCCAGCGCCATGGCGATCATCCCGGTGTCGACGACCCGCACGGGCACCGGCGCCTCCCGGGCCGCCAGTAGCGCCGCCTCGTAGGTGCCGGACAGCTCGGCCGAGAGGTGGAGGGAGACGATCCCGGTGGCGCCTCCTTCGGCGACCCGGCGGTAGTGGGTCGCGAACGTCTCCGGGCTGGGCCGGGACGTGGTGACGGAGCGTCGCTTCTGCAGGGCCTGGGCGAGTGAGCGGGCCGAGATCCCGCCGCCCTCCTCCACGGCCGTACCGCCCAGGACGACGGTCAGCGGCACCGCGGTGATACCGTGCCGCTCTCTCGTCTGCGGCGGCAGGTAGGCCGTGGAATCGGTGACGATCGCGACATGGCGGGACATGACCGGGAGGTTACCCGCAGGCGGCGCCGGAAGGCATCCCGGGACCGCCCGCCGCGGTCGCGGAGGGTCAGTTGGTGGTCTCGGGACGCGTGGTCCTCTGCCAGGGATAGCCGGTTCCGAGGCGTGGGTCCCGAGCGGTGATGGCCGGCCGGGCCGTCTCGGCCGGGCCGCTCCCGCCGGCTCGGCGGGCATCCGTCCCCGCCTCCCCGTCCGCTCCGGCGGGCCAGACCTGGGCGGGAGCGGGTCCCGCCGCCGGCTCCGGCCACGACGCCCGGGGGCGGTCGTGCCCGGGCGCCGCCGCGGCCTCGGGACCGTCGTGACCCTTCGTTCCGGGGGTTTCCGGCTCCGACCAGTGGCGCAGCGCACCGGCCTCGACGTCGATCTGCGCGCCGAGCAGGTCGAGGTCGTCCCGGGCGAACCGCTGCGCCCGGTCCCTGGCCGCCCAGCGCAGGGAGTCGGCCGGCTCCGTGATCCGCCGCGTGCGCTCCCGCAGGTCCGCCAGGCGTTCGGCGACCCCGGCCTTGTCGGGGTCGCGCTCCAGCCGCTTGAGCTCCTCGTCCAGTTCGTGCCCGTGGGCGTTGAGCCGGCGGAACAGCTCCAGCGACTCCTGGAGCGAGGCGTCCTCCGGGGAGCCTGCCTCCAGGGCGTCCTGCGTGGCCCGCAAGGAGGTGCGCAGTGACAACCGCAGCTGTGCCAGCTCCCCCGCGACGCCGGTCTGCCCGTAGCCCTTGGCGCGGAGGGCGGTGTCCTCGACCGTGCGCCGGGCCTGCGTGAGGGTGCGGTCGACACCGCGCTTGGCCGCCTTGACCGCCTTGACGCTCACGTACACCCCGAGCGCGACGAAGGCGACGAAAAGCAGTGCCAGGATCAGGATCGCCTGTGACATGGAGTCCCCTCGTCGTCGTGTGTTCCCTCCACGGTAAACGCCGGAGGGCGGATCGGGGGTTCCGGAGAACCCCCGATCCGCCCCCGGGAGTCGACTCCGGGACGCCGTCGCGCGACGGGACCCGGTGGCCGGTCACGCCGGGACGATGTTCACCAGCTTCGGCGCGCGGGTGACGACCTTGCGGATGCCCGCACCCCCCAGGGCGGCGGTGACCGCGGGCTCGGCCAGGGCCAGCGTCTCCAGTTCCTCGTCCGTGATGGACGGGGAGACCTCCAGGCGCGCCTTGACCTTGCCCTTGACCTGTACGACGCAGGTCACCGTCGCGTCGACGACGTACGCCGGGTCGGCGACCGGGAAGTCCTGGTGGACGACCGAGTCGGTGTGGCCCAGCTTGCGCCACAGCTCCTCGGCGATGTGCGGGGCCAGGGGCGCGACCAGCAGCACCAGCCGCTCGGCGACCGGCCGGGGGACGGGGCCGCCCGCCTTGGTCAGGTGGTTGTTCAGCTCGGTGATCTTGGCGATGGCCGTGTTGAAGCGCATCGCCGCCATGTCCTGGGAGACTCCGTCGACGGCCTTGTGCAGGGCACGGAGCGTGTCCTCGTCCGGCTCGGCGTCGACGACGGTGACCTCCCCCGTCGCCTCGTCGACGATGTTGCGCCACAGCCGCTGCAGCAGCCGGTACTGGCCCACCACCGCGCGCGTGTCCCAGGGGCGGGACACGTCCAGGGGGCCCATGGCCATCTCGTACAGCCGCAGCGTGTCGGCGCCGTACTCGGCGCAGATCTCGTCCGGGGTGACCGCGTTCTTCAGGGACTTGCCCATCTTGCCCAGGACCCGGCCGACCTTCTCGCCCCGGTACCAGAACGCGCCGTCGCGCTCCTCGACCTCGGCGGCCGGGACGGCGATGCCCCGTGCGTCGCGGTAGACGTACGCCTGGATCATGCCCTGGTTGAAGAGCCGGTGGAACGGCTCGGCCGACGACACGTGGCCCAGGTCGTACAGGACCTTCGACCAGAACCGGGCGTACAGCAGGTGCAGTACGGCGTGCTCGGCGCCGCCCACGTACAGGTCCACGCCCCCGTGCGGCATGCCGTCGCGCGGGCCCATCCAGTACCGCTCGATGTCCGGGTCGACCAGCTTCCCGTCGTTGTGCGGATCCAGGTAGCGCAGCTCGTACCAGCAGGAACCGGCCCAGTTGGGCATGGTGTTGGTCTCGCGGCGGTACCGCTTGGGGCCGTCGCCCAGGTCCAGGGTGACGTTCACCCAGTCCTCGTTGCGGGACAGCGGGGTCTCCGGCTGCGTGTCGGCGTCGTCCGGGTCGAAGGTGCGCGGCGCGTAGTCGTCGACCTCGGGCAGTTCCAGCGGCAGCACCGACTCGGGCAGCGCGTGCGCCACGCCGTCCTCGTCGTAGACGATCGGGAAGGGCTCGCCCCAGTAGCGCTGGCGGCTGAACAGCCAGTCGCGCAGGCGGTAGTTGACGGTGCCCTCGCCGATGCCGCGGGACTCCAGCCAGCGGGTGATCTCGGCCTTGGCCTCGGCGACGCCCAGGCCGTCCAGCGACACGTCGTCGTTGGACGACGCCATGATCCTCGCGTCGTGCGAGTCGAAGGCGTCGTCCCAGGTGGACGGGTCCGTGCCGCGGCCGTCGACCGGTTCGACGACGCAGCGCACGGGCAGGTCGAAGGCGCGGGCGAAGGCGAAGTCGCGGCCGTCGTGCGCCGGGACGGCCATGATGGCGCCCGTGCCGTAGCCCATCAGCACGTAGTCGGCGATGAAGACCGGGACGCGCTCGCCGCTGACCGGGTTCACGGCGTGGGCGCCGGTGAAGACGCCGGTCTTCTCCTTCGCCTCGGCCTGCCGCTCCACGTCGGACTTGACGGCGGCCTGCTTGCGGTACGCGTCGACGGCCAGGGCCGGGGTGGCGTGCCCGCCCGTCCACAGGGCGGGCGTACCGGCCGGCCAGGCGTCCGGGACGATCGTGTCGACCAGGTCGTGCTCGGGGGCCAGCACCATGTAGGTGGCGCCGAACAGGGTGTCCGGGCGCGTGGTGAAGACGGTGATCACGTCGTCGCCGACGGGGAAGTCGACGCGGGCGCCCTCGGACCGGCCGATCCAGTTGCGCTGCTGCAGCTTGATGGCCTCGGGCCAGTCCAGCGCGTCCAGGTCCTCCAGCAGGCGGTCCGCGTAGGCGGTGATGCGCATGTTCCACTGGCGCAGCTTCGCCTTGAAGACCGGGAAGTTGCCGCGCTCGGAGCGGCCGTCGGCGGTGACCTCCTCGTTGGCCAGGACGGTGCCCAGGCCGGGGCACCAGTTGACCGGCGCGTCGGAGGCGTACGCCAGGCGGTATCCGCTCAGCACGTCGGCCCGTTCGGCGGCGGTCAGCTCGCCCCACGACCGCGCGGTGCCCGGTACGGGGCGCTCACCGCTCTCGAACCGGGCCACCAGGTCGGCGATCGGGCGGGCCCTCCCGGCCTCCTCGTCGTACCAGGAGTCGAAGATCTGCAGGAAGATCCACTGGGTCCACTTGTAGTAGTCGGGATCGATCGTGGCGAACGACCGGCGCCTGTCGTGGCCCAGGCCCAGCCGGCGCAGCTGGGCCTTCATGTTCTCCATGTTCGCCTCGGTCGACACGCGCGGGTGCGTGCCGGTCTGCACCGCGTACTGTTCGGCCGGCAGGCCGAACGCGTCGAAACCCAGCGTGTGCAGGACGTTGTGGCCGGTCATGCGCTGGTAGCGGGCGTACACGTCGGTGGCGATGTACCCCAGCGGATGGCCGACGTGCAGGCCGGCACCGGACGGGTAGGGGAACATGTCCATGATGAACTTCTTGGGCCGGGAGACCAGCTCCGGGGCGCCCGCCAGGTCGCCGCCCGGATTCGGCGCGGCGTACGTCCCCTCCGCGTCCCAGAAGTCCTGCCAGCGTGCCTCGATGTCGGCCGCCATGGCCGCCGTGTAACGGTGCGGGGCCGCCGTCTCGGCGACGGGGTTCGTCTCGGTCATGATCCTCTGAAGCTCCATCGATCGTCTCTGCCTCGCTGCCGCCGCCGCGCCCCGGTTGCGTCGGTGCGGCGAAATGAAAAAACCCCTCGCACAGGAGGGGACGCCGCGCCGATTCCGAGCGGATCTCTCATCCGCCGGCACTGATCAGCGCGGCTCGCCAAGCAGGAGGCGTACGGCACGCATGGCGTCAGGGTACAGCAGCGCCCCCGCGTACCGCATCGCGCCGCCCCCGCCGCACGGGAACGGAGCGTCACGCGGCCCTCGCATCTCGGGGTTCCGGGTGGGGGCGGGAGGTGGACGCGAGGAAGGCGGGACATCCTGTCGACGTCCCGCCTTCTCGGGCTGTGGAGCTAAGGAGAATTGAACTCCTGACCTCTTGCATGCCATGCAAGCGCTCTACCAACTGAGCTATAGCCCCTTGCGTGTGCCGCTCCGCCGGTCTTCCCTGGCGGTTCTCCCCGCGGCGACACGGAGAACATTACACGGTCTCCCCGGTGCACCGCCAAATCCCTTGTCCCCTCCCCGCCCGACTGGCGGAGGCGGCGGGTAGCGTCGGCGCACGTGACCGCGACCGTGACCGCTCGAACCCGCCTCCGGAGCCTGCCGCTCGCCGCTCTGGGGGCCTGCCTGCTGTCCTTCGCGTCCTTCTGGGTCGCGCAGCGCGCCGCCCATGTGTCGATGCTGGACCTTTCGGTCTACCGGGCCGAGGGGGCGACCGCCCTGGCGGGTGGGGACCTGTACGCGATGCGGGCCACCTCCGCGAACCTGCCGATGACGTATCCGCCGTTCGCCGCACTGGTGTTCACGCCGCTCACCCTGGTCGGCATACCGGAGATGCGGGCGCTGGCCACGCTCGGGAACCTGCTGCTGCTGGTGGCGCTGGCGCACCTGTCGCTGCGGCTGGTGGCGCCGGACGGGACCGCCGCGCCCCGCCGCGGCGGGGCGTTCCCGACGAGGCCGGGGGCGGCCCTGTGGACGGCGGCGGTCCTGGTGTGGTGCGAACCGGTGTGGCAGACGTTCCGGTACGGCCAGATCAACCTGCTGGTGGCGGCGGCGGTGCTGTGGGACCTGACCCGCCGTGCGGACAGCCGCTGGACCGGGATCGGCATCGGACTCGCCACTGCGGTGAAGCTCACACCGGGGCTCTTCGTGGTGCTGTTGCTCGCCGTGGGGGTGGTGCGCGCGCGGAGTGACGGCTGGGCCCCGTGGCGGAACGAGTGGCTGTGGCGCGGGACCCGGGCGGTGGCGGCGTTCTCGGTGGTGACGGTCGCGTCGGCGCTGGTCCTGCCGTACGACTCGCGCCGCTTCTGGACCGAGATGATCTTCGAGACGGGTCGGGTGGGCCGCACCGAGGAGACGGCCAACCAGTCGTTGAGCGGGGTGCTGGCGCGACTGCTCCACACGACCGACCCGGGTGCGTGGTGGGTGGTCGCGGCGCTCCTGGTGGGGGGCGCCGGGCTGGCCGTGGCGGTGCTGGCGGCGCTGCGCGGGGACCGGGCGGTGGCGGTGGTGGCGTGTGCCGTGACGGCGCTGCTGGTGAGTCCGATCTCCTGGTCGCACCACTGGGTGTGGTGCGTGCCCGCGCTGACCCTGCTCGCCGCACGGGTGCGTCCGGTGTGGACGGCCGCAGCGGCCCTGGTGTTCGGGTCGTTCGCACTGTGGTGGGTGCCGCACGCCCCCGCGCCGGTACGGCTCGAACTGCACCAGAACGGCTGGCAGATGCTGTTGTCCGGCCTCTACACCCTCCTGGGGATCGCCCTGCTGGGCGCGTTCGCCGCGTGGGTGGTGCGGGCGGGCGCGGGCGGCTCGGCTGCGGGGCGCCCGGCGCCCGACGGGCTCAGGCCGTCGCGAACGAGTAGAAGCGCTTGAGGGCGCAGTGCTCGTCGAGCAGCCGCCCGTAGATCGGCTCCCCTTCGAGCTCGCGGTAGGTCTCGATGGGGTCGCCCTTTATGATCAGCGCCCGCGCACACTCCTCGCACCAGTACTGGTAGGCCCGGTTGACCGGGTCCATGTCGCGGACGATCGGCGTACCGCTGCCGCACCAGTCGCACTTCCGCCTGTGTGCACCCATCGATCAGCTCCAGCTGTGGCCGCAGGACGTGCAGACGTAGGACACGCCGCCGTTGTCCCCGAGCACCTGGGCGACGTCCGGGGAGCCGCAGGCGGGGCAGGTGAGGCCGGCGCGCGTCTGTGCGGTGACGGGCCGGGCGGGTTCCTCGAATCTGCTGGCGGCCATCGCGCGCTCCCTCCCGTCCGGTCCGTAGCCCCCTCCGGCCGTCCGATTCTGCCACGGTCCCGGTGCGGTGGCGGTTACCTCCGGTGAACGCCGGGGTGTCTTCCGCTTCCGGGACGGGCCCCGGGCGGGGCTCCCGGGGCAGGTGGGCGACGGGAGTCCTCACATACGGAAATCCCGCCCCCTGACGGGGACGGGATTCTTGATTGTGGAGCTAAGGAGAATTGAACTCCTGACCTCTTGCATGCCATGCAAGCGCTCTACCAACTGAGCTATAGCCCCTCGTGTTCCTTCGCGCTCCGCGCTGCGAACAAGAAGAACTCTAGCCTGTCACCTGCCCGAAAGTGAAATCCGGGTCAGTCGTCGTCGCCGAGGACCGGCTCGGGGAGCGTGCCGGCGTTGTGCTCCAGCAGCCGCCAGCCCCGCGCGCCCTCCCCCAGGACGGACCAGCAGCAGTTGGACAGGCCGCCGAGGCTCTCCCAGCTGTGCGGGGGAAGCCCCAGGAGCCGGCCGATCGTGGTGCGGATCGTGCCGCCGTGGCTGACCACGACGAGGGTGCCGTCCTCGGGCAGCCTGCCGACGTGCTCCAGCACGACGGGGGCGGCCCGCTCGGCGACCTCGGTCTCCAGCTCGCCGCCGCCGCGCCGCACCGGCTCGCCGCGCTTCCACGCGCGGTACTCCTCACGGTGGCGGGCGAGGATCTCCTCGTGGGTCAGCCCCTGCCAGACACCGGCGTACGTCTCGCGGAGCGCGGCGTCGTGGCTGACCGGGTGTCCCGTGACCGCGGCGAGCTCGGCGGCCGTGGCCGCGGCGCGCCTGAGGTCGGACGCGATGATCGCGTCCGGTTTGAGGGCGGCGAGCAGCCGGGCGGCCCGGCGCGCCTGGGCGAGGCCCGTCTCGGTCAGCTCGATGTCGGTGCTGCCCTGGAAGCGGCGCTCCAGGTTCCACGCGGTCTGGCCGTGGCGCCAGAGGACGATGCGGCGGCCCCTGCCGCCCCCGGTGGCGCTCAGCGCAGCTCACCGTCCGTACCGTCGCCGGGGAGGCCGTCCGGGCCGGAGCCGTCGGTTCCGCTGAGCCGGGCGTGCTCCGCCGCCTTGCCCCGGGTCTTCACGGCGTCCTCGGGCAGGGGCAGCTCGGGGCAGTCCTTCCAGAGCCGTTCCAGGGCGTAGAAGACCCGCTCCTCGCTGTGCTGGACGTGGACGACGATGTCCACGTAGTCGAGCAGGACCCAGCGGGCCTCGCGGTCGCCCTCGCGGCGTACCGGCTTGGCACCCAGCTCCTTGTTCAGCCGCTCCTCGATCTCGTCGACGATCGACTTGACCTGGCGGTCGTTGGGCGCGGAGGCGAGCAGGAAGGCGTCGGTGATCGACAGCACGTCGCTGACGTCGTACGCGATGATGTCGTGGGCGAGCCGGTCGGCGGCCGCCTGGGCGGCGGCGTTGACGAGCGCGATGGATCGGTCGGTGGCGGTCACAAGCAGGCTTTCGTCGGCGGTCGGGGACCCTTCAAGGGTCTCACGTACCGCCGACGGCCCGGCAAGCCATTACCCGGCCCGGTAGTCCTCGCCGAGGACGACGGTGACGTCGGCGTTCGCGGGCGCCTCGCCCTTGCGGACGGCGCGGGCGGGGAGTCCGAGCGTCTTGGCGACCTCGTCCGCCTCGGCCTTCCGCGCCGCGTCGCCGTAGACGACCTCCGAGGTGCTCTCCGCACCGTCCGCGGCGCCGCCGTCGACGACCGCGTAGCCTCCGTTGGCCAGGACGATCCGCGCGGCCTCGGTGGCGTCGGCGTCGCCACTGGCGTTGCGGAGGCCCACCCGTACCACGGAGCCCGGCTCGGGAGGGCTGACGGTTCCCCCGAGGACGTCCTCGACCACACTGCGACCGGTCTCCTCGGTGAGCCGCCCGTCGCCCTCCACGGGCAGCAGCACGGTCTTGTGAGCCCCCGCCCTGGCGTGCTCGGCGAGCTTGGCCAGGGAGGCGCCCAGGTCCTCGTCGGGGAGCGACGGGTCCAGGATCTGCGCCAGGGACCGGACCGTCGAGGTGGCGCCCTCGGGGTCGTCCGACAGCTTGCGCAACACCCCGTGCACGACCTGGCCGAACCGCTGGAGCTGCGCCGCCTCGGGTTCACCCGGGCCGCGGTACGTGGCGTAGGCGACGGCCGTGCGCCCGTCGAGCGTCTGGTTCCCGCCCTTCCGCACGAGCGGCGCCTCACCCTCCTCGGCGGCAGGCACCTCCGCGTCGGTGGTGAGGTCGACGCCGCCGACGAGCTCCACGAGGTTCTCCAGGTAGGGCGTGTCGAGCCGCCACGTGCCGGTGATCCTCGTACCGAGGAGGGAGCCGATGGCCTCGCGGGTGCCGGAGGAGCCGTCGTCCTCGACGGACTTGCCGAGGGTGGTGGTCGTCCCGTCCTCGTTGGCGACGGCGAGGGCGTTCGGCAGCAGGACCGTGGTGCCCTGCCGGGTGGTGGCGTTGTCGACCAGGAGGGCCGTCGAGGTGGCCTCGTCCTTCGTGTTGTGCAGGTGGAGGACGATCACGTCGCGCTTCTGGGGGCCGGCCGCGGCGGCGTCGCCCCGCCGGGCGTCCTCCCGGGACAGGCCCGGGAGCATCCCCGCGTACCAGAGGTAGCCGACGCCGCCGACGAGGGCGACGGCGACGGCGACGCAGAGCGCGACGATCCGGTTGCGGCCGCGCCGCTTGGCCTCCTCGCGGCGCTCCGAGCGGCTCTCGGTGAACTTGAGCCAGTCGATGGCGTCTTCCGACTCCTCGTCGGACTCGTCGACGAAGGCGAACTGCTCGGTCCGGTACCCCCCGCCGTCACCGGCGCCCGGCTGCTCCGCGGGGTCGCGCCGGCCGCGGGCGTCCCGGCCGGTGTGCGGGCCGTCGTCGGCCGGGGCCCCCGCGGGCGGTTCGGAAACGGCGGGGGCCTGCGCCCGGGGAGCGGGGCCGCGCTGCCCCGGTACGCCCGCGGGCGCGGCGACCCGGCCGGACGCCGGCGGTGCGGGCTGCTCCGGCGGCTGGGCGGCGGGTGCCTGCGGAGCCTGCCACTGCCCGGTGCCGTAGGGGCTGTGACCGCCGTAGCCCTGCGGCTGCTCCTCGTATCCCTGGTACGGCTGGTCGTGGAGGTACTGCTGCGGCTCGGGGTACGGCCGGGCCGCCCGGGCGTACGGGTCGTGGCCGTACCCGTGGCCCTGCTGCGCGGGGTACTGCGGCGGCTGGGGCGGAGACGGCTGCTGGGCCTGCTGGTACACCGGCTGCCCGTACTCGTCGTAGCCGACGATCTGCGGCTGCGGCGGGTGGTATGGGTCGTAGTGGCTGTTCTGATCGTTCACCGGTGCCCCTTTCCGCGGCTCACTGGCCCCGGTACAGCTGGCGCTTGTCGATGTAGCGCACCACGCCGTCCGGCACCAAATACCAGACGGGATCGCCCTGCGCCACCCTCTCGCGGCAGTCCGACGACGAGATGGAGAGGGCGGGCACCTCGACGAGGGAGACGCCGCCCTCGGGCAGGCCGTCGTCCGACAGGTCGTGGCCGGGCCGGGTCACCCCGACGAAGTGCGCGAGCGAGAAGAGCTCCTCGGCGTTGCGCCAGCCCGGCATGATCTGCGACAGCGCGTCGGCGCCGGTGATGAAGAACAGATCCGTGTCCGGGTTGAGGGAGCGCAGGTCCCGCAGGGTGTCGATGGTGTAGGTGGGGCCCGCCCGGTCGATGTCGATGCGGCTGACCGAGAACTGCGGGTTCGACGCCGTGGCGATGACCGTCATGAGGTAGCGGTCCTCGGCCGGGGACACCGTCTTGTGGCTCTTCTGCCATGGCTGCCCGGTCGGCACGAACACCACCTCGTCGAGGTGGAACAGGGCGGCCACCTCGCTGGCGGCCACCAGGTGTCCGTGGTGGATCGGGTCGAACGTCCCGCCCATCACGCCCAGGCGGCGTTTGCCGGGACTTCTCGGCACTTCCTGCTCTCCCATGCGTGCAGAGCCTAACGGCACGGCGGCGCGGCCCGGTCCCGGCGGGCGCCTGCTCAGCGGTCGCGGTTGAAGCGGGTGGTGACCCAGAGCAGGAGCAGCAGCGCGAGGAGGGCGCCGCCGCCGGTGAGGTAGGGGTTGAGGCTTTCGTGGTTGCCGCCGTGCTCGGAACCCTGGGCGAGCGTGACCAGGTGGGCGGCGGCGGTGTGGAGGCTGCTCATCTTCTGCGGGACCAATCCATCGGAGTCGGAGCGGGGGACTTCGCGCACATCGTATGCGGGTGGTCCGGGCACCCTCACGCCGACTCAGGCGTTGTCCCGGCACGAGCCGTTGTCCACAGGGTGTTGTCCACAGGCTCGGCGGTTCTCCGGAACACCGCCTAGGCTGAGGTCTGCCAGGGGGACGAGGCAGATCTCGTATGAAGTTGGGGGCAATCATGACAGAGAACGGCCACGGGACCGTGCCGAGCCGCGCGCGCCGGCGCTTCCCGGGAATCTCCTCCCGTGCCTACGAGCATCCGGCGGATCGTTCCGCGCTCGTCGCCCTGCGCAAGCTCAGCGGCTTCGACACCGTGTTCAAGGCGCTGAGCGGACTGCTGCCCGAGCGCAGCCTGAGGCTGCTGTACCTCTCGGACTCGGTGCGGGTGAGCGACGCGCAGTTCGCCCATCTCCACGACATGCTGCGGGACGCCTGCTACGTCCTCGACCTGGAGAAGGTCCCGCCGATGTACGTCACGCAGGACCCGAAGCCGAACGCGATGTGCATCGGCCTGGACGAGCCGATCATCGTGGTCACCACGAGCCTGGTGGAGCTGCTGGACGAGGAGGAGATGCGCGCCGTCGTCGGCCACGAGGTGGGCCACGCCCTGTCGGGCCACTCCGTCTACCGGACGGTGCTGCTGTTCCTCACCAACCTGGCGCTGAAGGTGGCGTGGATCCCGCTCGGGAACGTGGCCGTCATGGCGGTCGTCACGGCCCTGCGGGAGTGGTTCCGCAAGTCGGAGCTGTCGGCGGACCGGGCCGGTCTGCTGGTCGGCCAGGACCTCCGCGCGTCGATGCGCGGCCTGATGAAGTTGGCGGGCGGACACCATCTGCACGAGATGAACGTGGACGCGTTCCTCGCTCAGGCGGAGGAGTACGAGTCGGGCGGCGACCTGCGGGACTCGGTGTTGAAGATCTTGAACGTGCTGCCGCGTTCACACCCGTTCACCACGGTGCGGGCGGCCGAGCTGAAGAAGTGGTCGGAGAGCCGCGACTACCAGCGGATCATGGACGGCCACTACCCGCGGCGGTCGGAGGACGGGGACGCCTCGGTCGCGGACTCCTTCCGCGAGTCCGCGAACCACTACGCGGACACGGTGCGCGGGAGCAAGGACCCGTTGATGAAGCTGGTCGGCGACATAGCCGGCGGCGCCGGCGACCTCGGCGGCAAGCTCTTCGAGAAGTTCACCGGCGCCGCGGGGGGCCGCTCGGGCACCCGCGACGACGGCGAGGACGGCGGGCGGGACACGGTCTGACCCCGCCGCGGGGCGGGGGCCCGCCGCGGGCTTCGGGACCCGGACGCGGTGCGGCGCTACGGGACCGGGGCCGGCGTGCCGAGCGCATCGGGGCACAGGGGTGCGGCGGCGTCGGATCCGTCGGCCCGGCGCCCCGTTCCCGGCGCCCGGGGTGCCGGACCGGCGGATCCACCCCGCGGCTCGGCGGGGTGCCGTTCGGTCGTGTGCCGTGCCCCTCCCGGCGGTGGAGCGTGGGGGCCCGCGGCGGCCCTCCCCCGGAACCGCCGCTCGCCGCGGGCCTACGGCCGGGCGGGCTGGCTGCCGGGTGCCAGTACGGCGCAGAGGCGGGCGGCCGCGGCCGGGGCGGAAGCGTAGGGGTCGGTGGCCGGAGGGGCGGTCCTCGCGGGGCGCCGGCCCGCGAGGAGCGGCTGCAGGGCTCCGGATGGATCGGAGGAGCAGTCCATGGGGCCGGCCTGGAGGTGGCTGGTGACCAGTTCGACGCGGTGCATGCGCAGATCGTCGCGGTCGAGGTGGAAGCGCAGTTCGCGGCGGACGGTGAACAGGGAGGCGGCACCGGGTCCGGTGGCCGGCTCCGCGGGGCGCAGCGCGTAGGCGAAGGTGTGGTCGGAGACGACCTCCAGGGTGTCGGTGGACGCCTCGGTCACCCGGAGGGTGCCGCGGACCCGGACGCCGGGGTCGGCGAGGGCCGTGCGCGCCGGGTCGAACCGGACGAGCCAGCCGCCGGTGGCGTGGTGCCCGTCGGCGGCCGGGGAGCCGACGCTCCGGTCGAACTGGGCGAGCTGGTCCGGGTCGAGGAGCAGCCGCACGGGGCGGGTGGCACCGCCGGTGAGGACGTCGGGGTCGAGGGAGGAGTGGACGAGGAAGTCCTTGGCGATGGTGAGGGCGGTCATGACCTCGCCCTGCGAGAAGTGCACGGTGCGCCGCGCGGGCGGCAGGGCGATGCCCGCGGCGCCGGAGCGGTACTGCGCGGCGGGGCTGTGGGCGTACAGGTCGTCGGGTCGGCCGCCGGGCACGGGGCCGGCGGGGGCCAGTGCGACGAGGGTGGTGCGCAGGGGTTCGGTATGCGGATCGGGGGGTGGTTGGTACGGGTAGCGGGACCCGAGGTGGACGGCGGCGGCGAAGACCGCCGCGACGAGCAGCACGAGGGTGAGTGCCCCCAGGCGCGCGCCCATCGCGCGCCCGGGGCCGCGGCGCCGTCCGCGGGCGCGCCGGCGGACGGTGTGCCGGTGGTGGCGGCGGTCGAGGTCGTAGGCGTACTCATACTCCGCGTCGAGGGCCGGATCGGGGCCGTCGCGGTCGGAACCGGGGCGGTCGCGGACGGCGGGGGCGTCGCCGCCCGTCCGTTCCCGGGCGGACAGTTCCCGGAGGCGGGCAGCGCGGACGAAGGACTCGTCGAAGACGACGGGCCGGTACTCCTCCTCGTCCCTGCCGGGATTCCCGTCGGGCGTGCCGTCGGGCGTTCCGTCGGGCGGGTCGACGCTCCCTGCCATACCTTGAGGGTGGGTCGGCCGGGGGCCGGGTAAACACCCCGCCGAACGTCGAGTCGAACGGATCGGCCACGGCCGGGAGGGCGGGAGACGGGACCGGAGGGCGGGACCGGGAGGCGGGGTCAGGGGACGCCGGAGGTGACCGGGACCGGCGGTGCGGGGCGCCCGGTGGTGGAGGCGGCGCCTTCCGGGCCGACGCCGCTGCTGGCCGGGGCGGGGACCTTCTCCTCACGGCCGCCCGAGGAACCGCGGTACACGGCGGTGAACGCGAGCGCGACCATGCCCAGGCCCATCACGAGGGCGACGAGCCAGGCGATGGGGCGGCACCAGCGGGCACCGGGGCGGTACGGGCGGAGGGCACCGCCGTAGGGCCCGTACGGGTCGTGGAGGCCGTACGGCTCGTGGGGGTCGTCGCCGTGGCCGTCGTGGCCGGTCCTCAGGCCGGGGACGTGCGGGTCGCCGTCGGGGGGCGCGCCGCCGCGCGCCCTGGCCGCGTCCGCGTCGGCACGGGCCTGGGCGGCGGCGAGCAGCCGCTCGACCGCGGTCGGCTCGTGGATCTCCGCGGCGCGTACGAAGTCCTCGTCGAACACCACGGAGGCGAGTTCCTCGTCGGCGCCTCCGCGGTCGTCGTCGGGCTCCCGGCCGTCCGGGAACGGCCTGCCCCCCACGTCGTCCGGCACGTGTCCCAGAGTAGACCGGGAGGGCGCCGTTCGGCAGGGAGAGCGCACGACCTCTCCCCGCCGCGGCACTCGGCCCGGCGGCGGTTACCGGATGTGCCCGTCCCCGGTGACGATGTACTTCGTCGACGTGAGCTCCGGCAGCCCCATCGGGCCGCGGGCGTGGAGCTTCTGCGTGGAGATGCCGATCTCGGCGCCGAAGCCGAACTGGCCGCCGTCGGTGAACCGCGTCGAGGCGTTCACGGCGACCGTCGTGGAATCCACCAGCCGGGTGAAACGGCGGGCGGCCGCCTGCGACGTGGTGACGATCGCCTCGGTGTGCCCGGAGGTCCACAGGCGGATGTGGGCGACGGCCGCGTCCAGGGAGTCGACGACGGCCACGGCGATGTCGTGCGACAGGTACTCCGTCTCCCAGTCCTCGGGGGTGGCCGGGACGACGGTGGCCCTGGAGCCCTCCGCGTACGGCAGGACCCGCTCGTCGCCGTGGACGGTGACGCCCGCCTCGGCGAGGGCGTCCAGGGCGCGCGGCAGGAAGCGCGGGGCGATGTCCTGGTGGACGAGGAGAGTCTCGGCGGCGTTGCACACGCTGACGCGCTGTGCCTTGGAGTTGATCAGGATGTCGACGGCCATGTCGAGGTCCGCCCGGTCGTCGACGTACACGTGGCAGTTGCCGGTGCCGGTCTCGATGACGGGGACGGTGGACTCCTCGACGACGGTGCGGATCAGCGACGCGCCGCCTCGCGGGATGAGGACGTCGACGAGGCCGCGCGCCCGCATCAGTTCGTGCACCGAGTCCCGCGACTCCCCCGGCACGAGCTGCACGGCGTCCTCCGGGAGGCCGGCTCCGCCGACCGCGTCGCGCACGACCCGGACCAGGGCGGTGTTGGACGCGTACGCCGAGGACGAGCCGCGCAGCAGGACGGCGTTGCCCGCCTTCAGACAGAGGGCGGCGGCGTCGACGGTGACGTTGGGCCGGGCCTCGTAGATGATGCCGACCACGCCGAGCGGGACGCGGACCTGCCGCAGGTCCAGGCCGTTGGGCAGGGTGGAGCCGCGTACGACCTCGCCGACCGGGTCGGGCAGCGCGGCGACGTGCCGGACGTCGGAGGCGATCGCGCGGACCCGCTCGGGGGTGAGGGCCAGCCGGTCGACGACGGACTCGCCGGTGCCGGCCTTCCGCGCCCGGGCCACGTCCTCGGCGTTCGCCTCGACGATCTCGGCGGTGCGGACTTCGAGTGCGTCCGCCACGGCCAGCAGCGCGTCGTCCTTCACCGCGCGCGGCAGCGGCGCGATGTCGGCGGCGGCCGCGCGGGCCCGGTGCGCGGCCTGCACCACCGGCGACATGCCGTCGTACGGGTTCAGGGACGGGGAGGCGGATTGCGAGGTCATGCCCGCAGGGTAATGCGCTCTTCCCGGGCATCTCGCACACGGCCCGCTCCGTCCCGCTCCGCGAGACACCCTGGTGAGACGCCTCGGCGGGGCGCCCACCGGAGCATCTGCCGGGGTGTCCGGCTCAGGCGTCCGACCGCGGGGCGCCCCGTCGGCGCCGCTCCCGCCCGGGGCGCTCCGCCGGGAGCTCCCGGGAGCCCGAACGTGACCGGAATCAGTACGGATGCACACCGACGGGGGCGGCGGGCGGCGGCCCGTACCCCTCGGCGATGCGCTGGTGGTAGGTCTCGCGGTCGATGACCTCCAGGCCGACGATCTCCCACGGCGGCAGCCGGGCGCTCTGCCGGTGCTCGCCCCACAGGCGCAGGGCGACGGCGGCCGCGTCGTGCAGGTCGCGGGCCTCCTCCCAGTACCGGATCTCCGCGTGATCACCCGCGTACCTGCTGGTCAGCAGGAACGGATGGTCGTGGGCGAGCTGTTCGAGCGCCCGCCGGACCTCCTTCAGGGGAGCTTCCCGGCCCGACACGCTGAGCGTGACGTGCCACAGCCTGGACACCGGCCGGTCCGGTACCCGGCCGGCCGTCCCCGGGCCCGTGGCCGCGCCCGTCCCCGTGACGGCGCCGCCGCCGGTTCCGGACCGGAATGCGGCGTCGTCGAAGTCTGCACCGGCCCCGACACTGGTCAAGGCCCGTTCGGTCGTCCCGCGGGGCGCAGCCCCTGGGCGCGCTCGTCTCACCGGCGGCCTCCTGATCGATGCGTCGTCGTGCTGTCACCCCGCCTGCCCCCTCGTACAAAGTTGACCAGCCCCGAGCGGGACGCGGGGCGGTTTTGGCGAAGGTCCCCGAGGGTTGACCCGACTTTCAGCCGTTCCAGGGGTGCAGGACGACCAGGTCGTCCCTGTGGACGACCTCCCGCTCGTACGCCGCTCCGAGCTCCTCGGCCAGTTCCCTGGTGGAGCGTCCCAGGAGCCGGGGGATCTCCTTGGCGTCGAAGTTGACGAGGCCGCGCGCGACCGGCCGGCCCTCCGCGTCGCGCAGCTCGACCGGGTCGCCGGCGCCGAAGTCCCCCTCCACGGCAGCGATCCCGGCGGGCAGCAGCGACTTCTTCCCGTGTACGACCGCCCGTACCGCCCCCTCGTCGAGGACGAGGGCGCCCCGCGGGGCGGAGGCGTGCGCCAGCCACAGCAGTCTCCCGGCGGAGCGGCGCCCGGTGCGGTGGAAGTACGTGCCGGTGTCCCGCCCGGCGAGGGCGTCGGCGGCGCGGCCGGCCGACGTGAGGACCACGGGGATGCCGGCGGCCGCCGCGATCCGGGCCGCCTCGACCTTGGTGACCATGCCGCCCGTGCCGACTCCGGCCTTCCCCGCGGAACCGATCTCGACGCCCGCCAGGTCCTCCGGGCCGCGGACCTCCTCGATCCGGGACGTGCCGGGCCGGCTCGGGTCCCCGTCGTACAGTCCGTCGACGTCCGACAGCAGCACCAGCAGGTCGGCGCGGACGAGGTGGGCGACGAGCGCGGCGAGCCGGTCGTTGTCGCCGAACCGGATCTCGTCCGTGGCGACCGTGTCGTTCTCGTTGACGATCGGCAGGGCGCCCATCGCCAGGAGCTGCTCCAGTGTCCGGTACGCGTTGCGGTAGTGGGCGCGGCGGCTCGTGTCGTCACCGGTGAGCAGGATCTGGCCGACGCGTACGCCGTAGCGGGCGAAGGACGCGGTGTAGCGGGCCACGAGCAGGCCCTGGCCGACGCTGGCGGCGGCCTGCTGCCGGGCGAGGTCCCCGGGACGGCGGCCGAGACCGAGCGGTGCGAGGCCGGCGGCGATGGCGCCGGACGACACGAGGACGATCTCCCGCCCGTCCTGGCCGCGCGCCTTGGCGAGCACGTCGACGAGCGCGTCGACCCGGTCCGCGTCGAGGCCGCCCGAGGCGGTGGTCAGGGAGGACGAGCCGACCTTCACGACGACCCTGCGGGCTTCCGCCACGTACTGCCTTGCCGTTGTCACATGGCGAATCTATGCCAGCCGGGCGAACCCGCGCGCACCTGTGCCATCCGGCGGACGGGTTCGCGGACGGGTCCCGGGGCGCGCCGCGGCGCTCCCGGCCCCGCCACGGCGGGCCGTCCGCGCCCACCGGGGTGCGGCGCGGGCCGCCCGGCACCGCGGCGGACGGAGGCCGCGCCGCACCCCGCCGCGGTCAGCCGACCACCGTCGGCTCGGCGGAGTCCCTCGCCGCCGCGGCGGCTCCCGGATCGTCGTCCCCGGCGCCCATCGGCACCGCGTCGTCCTCGCGGTCCGCTCCGCCGACGGTCCGTCCGGCGAGGCGCTGGGCGACGGCCGTGTTGCGCGCCTCCGCCCTGGCGGCCAGCGCGCGCACGGCGGTGTCGAACCGCTCCGTGGCGGTGGGCTCGTCGGGGCCGAGCAGGTACTGCTTCAGGGCGCGCCGCTCCCCGGCCGTCCGGTCGGCGGCCGGGTCGGCGACGGCGGCGAGCAGCTCGCCGAGCTCGGCGGCGTCGTTGGACAGGACGACCGCGGCCCGGACGGCGGTGTTCTGCCGCCGGAACTCCTCCTCGCCGAGCCCGGCGGAGTCCGCCACCGCGTAGGGCTTGCCGCTGGCGATGAAGTCGGAGACGACGCTGGAGATGTCGGAGACCAGGCCGTCCGCCTCGTTGAAGCAGTCGTACAGGTGGGGCCGGGCGCCGGTGACGACGCGATGCTCCCACCAGCCGAACGAGCGCCAGTAGGCGTCGTTCCACTCGGCGCGCAGCCGCCTGAGCACGGCGATGCGGTGCGGGTCGGCGAGTGAGACGCGGGACGTCTCGGCCTCGTCGGCACCCTTCCGGCCGGGGTCGGAGAGCGCGGCGAGACGGGCCTCGACGCGGGTCAGCTCGGCACGGGCGGCGGCCTGCCCGGCCCGCGCCGCGTCCGCCTCGCGCGCCCAGCGCGGGTCGGCGGCGCGGCGGGCCGCTGCCTCGGCGACCATCGTGCGGATCCGCTCGTCGACGGCCTTGGCCCTCCTGTCGACGAGGCCGGTGAAGGGGTGCGGCTTGTAGACGACGCGGACCGGGTCCGGCGCGTCCAGCAGCCGCCTGACGATGTTCTCGCCGGCGAGGAGCAGCGAGGTGTTGCCGGGGTCGCCGTCCCAGCCCTCCCAGGTGGGGGCGTACAGGATGGTCGGGACGGGGTTCTTCGGCGTGCCCGTCCAGCGCCGGATGGGGGCGAGCTGGGGGCGGCCGACCTCGACGACGTCCTCGTCGCGGACACCGACGTCGGCGAGGGCGTACCGGTCGCGGCCGGCCCGGCCCGCGGTCCACACCTCGTCGTACGCCTTGGAGAAGGGGTTGACGCTGGCGAGCTTGTCGCTGTCGCCGTGGCCGATGAAGGCGTGCTTCGCGGTCGGCACGCGCAGCATGTGGATGTTCTTGCCGGCGTTGGCCGGGTACAGGACGACGCGGAGCGTCGACCAGTCGCGGGCCATCGTGTGCTGGCCGCCCGGAATGCACAGGACGGGCACGGCCGTGTCGTTCAGCCTCGGGACGAGGTTCGGCTCGCGCATGACGACGATCGGCCGCCCGTCGACCCGCTCCATCGTGTTCAGCCACATGTTGACCTGGTAGGCCGCCTCGTCGGAGCCGGAGAAGTACAGCGCGACGGTCGGCTGGTACTCGCGCAGCCAGGTGTCGACGGCCTTGAGGACGGTGCCGGCGCCCGGGACGCGGTGCTTGCGGCGCACGTAGGGGACGAGCAGCAGGACGTAGAGGACGCCGAGGACCAGCGTGGCGGCGGTGCCCGCGTACCCGAGGACGGGACGGCCGGTGGCGGCGGCGGCGACGACGCCGGCGACGGCGGGCAGGTCGAGGTGGAGCATCTTCTCGCCGGCCCGGTGCAGCAGGGCGTGCGGCGGGGCGTCCGGGATGCGCACGCCGTGCAGGTCGACGTTGCGGGTGACGACCGGCAGGGTGCGGCGCAGCCTGATGAGGGTGGTGAGCGCGCCGTGCGGGGCCTGGAGGCCGTAGAAGAGGAGGAAGCAGGCGACCGCGGCGTAGAACAGCGGCTGCTCCGCGAGGTTCTCGCGGGCGAGGAGCAGGATCAGCAGCAGTTGGCGCAGCAGGAAGCGGATCGGCAGGCCGGCGCGGACGCTGTTGAGCCGGTCGACCAGGTAGCTCTTCTTCTGGTGCAGGTACCAGTCGGCGGCGTAGGTGACCGCGGCGGCTCCCGCGAACAGCCGGACGTCCGGGACCAGCGCGGCGAGCACGGCACAGGGGAACCCGAGTCCCAGGAGGACTGCCGCGGCCAGCTCCGACCCGCTGCCCACTCGGGCCAGTCGAATGACGGTCGAAATCACGTAAAACCTGCTCCAGACGGGGATGCCGGTTGTTTCACGGGGTGTTCGTCTCCGTGCGGGCGGAGCTCCACGGAGCAGGCCCCCGCATTTGCGATCTCTCGCCGATGCGGGGGCCCGAGAATTCACATTCCGTGAGTATTACACATCTTCCTGACGGTCCAGGACGGCCGCCAGGGCCTGTTCGAAACCGGACGCCTCGCCCGCCGCACGGGTCGGGTCCTGCTGCCGCACGTCGACGACGTGGCCGGTCAGGTCGGAGAGGAGGACGTCCAGAGAGGTGCGGGCGACGGCCTCGGAGGAGAGCAGCGTCCCGGCGGGTTCCCGGCCGAACGCCCTGGTCCGCATGGGGGTCGCGGTGCGCTCGGGATTCACGCAATTCACCCGGATTCCGTCAGCCGCCCATTCGTCGGCCAGTGCCTGCGTGAGATTCACCATCGCCGCCTTGGTCGATGAATAGAGGCTGTACTCGGCGCGCCCCCGGGTGTAGCTGGAAGACGTGTAGAGAAGAAGCTGCCCCTTGGTCTCCACCAGGTACTTGTAGGACGCGCGGGCGATCTGCACCGGTGCCAGGTAATTGACGTTCAGCGCTTCCTGAATGGTGGCGCCGTCGGTTTCCGCGAGCTTTCCGATGCGCAGGACGCCGGCCGTGTTGATGACGTGGTCGACACGGCCCGTCTCGGCGTACGCCCTGGCCAGCGCGGCCTCGACGTGCTGCGGGTTCTCGACGTGGGTGCCGGTGGTGGAGCGGCCGAGCGCGTAGACGCGGGCGCCGTACCGCTCGGCGAGGGCGGCGATGTCGGCGCCGATGCCGTACGAGCCGCCGAAGACGACGAGCGTCCGGCCGGCGAGGCGCTCGCGGTACGCGTCCTCGCCGGCCTGGGCGGGGGCGGCGGTGGAGGCGAGCTGGAACAGCTTGTCGGCGATGAAGACGTCGACGGGCTGCGTCACCTTCATGTTGTACTCGTCGCCGGGCACGACGTGGATCGGCACGTCCGGCAGGTACCTGAGCACGACCGAGCAGTCGTCGGTGGCCTGGAAGTTCGGGTCGCCGGCGGCGATCTCGTACGCCCTGCGGATCGTGGACAGCTTGAACGCCTGCGGGGTCTGGCCGCGGCGCAGCCGGGAGCGGTCCGGCACGTCCGTGATGAACTCGCCGTCCTCGCCGTGGGTGCGCGTCACGATGATCGTGTCGGCGGAGGGGATGGCGACGTCCACGGCCCGGTAGCGGTCGAGGGCGGCCACGCAGTCCTCGATCACGCGCTGTGACAGCAGGGGGCGTACGGCGTCGTGGAAGAGGACGTTGGGGTCCTCGCCCTCCGCGAGCCCCTCGCCGAGGGCGCGGATGGCCCGCTCGGTGGTCTCGTTGCGCGTGGCGCCGCCCTCGATGACCCGGGTGACCTTGGTCAGCCCCGCCTTGGCGACGATCCTCTCGACGTCGGCCACGAACCCCGGCGCCATCAGCACGATCACGTCGTCGACGCAGTCCGCCCGCTCGAAGATGGTGAGCGTGTGCTCGATGACCGCCTTGCCCGCGATCTTCAGCAGCTGCTTCGGGATCGCAAGCCCCACCCGCTGACCGGTGCCCCCCGCCAGGACGACGGCGGTGGTGCGGGGCTTGGCTTCACGAGGCGCGGACGAAGGCGCAGACACAGGGACGACCTACCTTGCTTGGCTCGGGGAACGGCCTGATGGTCGCACCCTCCGTGACCGTCCTGCAAGGCGGGGGGAAGAGGGCCGAACCCTGCCGGAAACCGGTGGTTCACCCTCCGGCCGCCCTCCTCGGCGGGGCCGGGCGGCCACCGCCGTGACCGACCGCACGCGGCCCGGCGCCGGGGCCCGGTCCGGCCCGGGCGCCCGGGGCGCACGCGCTCCGCCGCCGCGCCTCCGCCCGCACCGGACCCGGTCGGGGCGTACGGGCGGGGCGTGGGAGAACGGCGGGGCGCACGGAAACGGCGGGGAGTGCGAGAACGGCGGTCCCTACGGGGACGGCGATCCGTACGAGAACGGCGACCCGTACGAGAACGGCGGTCCGTACGAGAACGGCGGTCCGTACGAGAACGGCGGTCCGTACGAGGACGGCGGGGCCGCCGCGAGGCGACCCCGCCGGACCACGGGCGCCCGGGAGCGCCCGGCGGTCAGAACGGGTCGAACTCGTCGTACGCGCGCTCCGCCTCGTCCCGCTCGGCCTGGCGGTCCTTGCGGCGCTGCGCGGCCGGGCGCGGGGCCTCCATGCGGTGGTCCTCGCCGCGGCGGCCGAGCATCTCGGCGCCCGCCATCATGGTGGGCTCCCAGTCGAAGACGACCGCGTCGTCCTCGGGGCCGATGGCGACGCCGTCGCCCGCGCGGGCCCCCGCCTTCATCAGCTCGTCCTCGACGCCGAGGCGGTTGAGGCGGTCGGCGAGGTAGCCGACGGCCTCGTCGTTGTTAAAGTCGGTCTGGCGGACCCAGCGCTCCGGCTTCTCGCCGCGCACCCGGTACAGGCCGTCCTCCCCCCTGGTGACGGTGAAGCCGGTGTCGTCGACGGCCTTCGGACGGATGACGATCCGGGTCGCCTCCTCCTTCGGCTTCGCCGCGCGCGCCCCGGCGACGATCTCCGCGAGCGCGTACGACAGCTCCTTCAGGCCCTGGTGGGCGACGGCCGACACTTCGAAGACGCGGTAGCCGCGCGCCTCCAGCTCGGGTCGGACCATCTCGGCGAGGTCCTTGCCGTCCGGGATGTCGACCTTGTTGAGGACGACGACGCGGGGCCGGTCGTCGAGCCCGCCGTACTGGCGCAGCTCCTCCTCGATGACGTCCAGGTCGGACAGCGGGTCGCGCTCCGTCTCCAGGGTCGCCGTGTCGAGGACGTGGACCAGGACGCTGCACCGCTCGACGTGGCGCAGGAACTCCAGGCCCAGGCCCCTGCCCCGGCTGGCGCCGGGGATGAGGCCGGGCACGTCGGCGATCGTGTAGACGGTGGATCCGGCGGTGACGACGCCGAGGTTCGGCACGAGGGTGGTGAACGGGTAGTCGGCGATCTTCGGCTTCGCGGCGGACAGCACGGAGATCAGCGAGGACTTGCCCGCGCTCGGGTAGCCGACCAGCGCCACGTCGGCGACGGTCTTCAGCTCCAGGACGATGTCCTGTACGTCCCCGGGCTCGCCGAGCAGCGCGAAGCCGGGCGCCTTGCGGCGGGCCGAGGCCAGCGCGGCGTTGCCGAGGCCGCCGCGGCCGCCCTGCGCCGCCACGTACCGGGTGCCGTGGCCCACCAGGTCGGCGAGGACCTCGCCCCTCCCGTCGAGGACGACCGTGCCGTCCGGCACCGGCAGGACCAGGTCCTGGCCGTCCTTGCCGGAGCGGTGGCCGCCCTCGCCGGGTTTGCCGTTGGTGGCCTTGCGGTGCGGGGAGTGGTGGTAGTCGAGCAGCGTGGTCACGGACTGGTCGACGACGAGGATCACGTCGCCGCCGCGGCCGCCGTTGCCGCCGTCGGGGCCGCCGAGCGGCTTGAACTTCTCCCGGTGTACGGAGGCACAGCCGTGGCCTCCGTTACCCGCGGCGACGTGCAGCTCGACGCGGTCCACGAAGGTGGTCATGGTGGGGTGCCTCCAGCGGTGCGGAAAGGGAAGGGACGTACGGGGTGTCTCAGCTGCAACAAGCGAAAGGCGGACCCCCTTCCCGCACGGCGTGCGCCGTACGGGAGGAGAGGCCCGCCCTCGCGAAGCGTCCGACCAGGTCAGGCGACCGGGACGATGTTCACGACCTTGCGGCCGCGGAAGGTGCCGAACTGCACCGAACCGGCCTGCAGCGCGAACAGCGTGTCGTCGCCGCCGCGGCCGACGCCCGCGCCCGGGTGGAAGTGGGTGCCGCGCTGGCGGACCAGGATCTCACCGGCGTTGACGACCTGACCGCCGAAGCGCTTCACGCCGAGCCGCTGAGCGTTGGAGTCGCGACCGTTCCGGGTGGACGATGCGCCCTTCTTGTGTGCCATGTCTCCTCAGTCCCTTACTTCGCGGCCGTCGGGATCGCCGTGACCTTGATCGCCGTGTACTGCTGGCGGTGGCCCTGACGACGGCGGTAGCCGGTCTTGTTCTTGTAGCGCAGGATGTCGATCTTGGCGCCCTTGTGGTGGTCCACGACCTCGGCCTGGACCTTGATGCCGGCCAGGACCCACGGGTCGCTGGTCACGGAGTCGCCGTCGACAACGAGCAGGGTCGAGAGCTCGACCGCGTCGCCAACCTTGGCAGTGGAAATCTTGTCAACCTCAACGATGTCGCCGACAGCAACCTTGTGCTGGCGACCACCGCTGCGCACGATGGCGTACACGCGGATCTCTCCTCGCTCGAAACGGAAACCCCTGACGCCAGCCGCCCGCACGGGCGTGGCCCGCGACTGGACCGGATGGTCGGAACGGCCTCCCCGGCCCCGGCCGGGAGGGAAGGTGCTCAGGAGCTGGCGCGCATGGAAACACGCCGACGGTCAAGACTAGGTCCCCCCGTCGGGCCGGTCAAACCGAGCGGGGCGCGCTACCGACGGGGCGGGGTACCCGTGGGGGCGGGCCCCGGAAGGGCTGCCGGTCCGCGTCGACGGGGGCCGGCCAAGCTCCGCGGCGACAAGGACCGACGGCTACGACGCCCTGTGTCCCGGTTGCGCGAGCGCGGCGTCCGCCACCGCGTCGCCCGCAAGGGCATCGAGCCCTCCACCCGGCTCAGCCGGCACCGCCGGACCAGCGGACCCGCCGGGTCCTGGCGGGCCGGATGCCGCCGCCTGCACCGCCGTCACGCGTGTAAGGCCGCCCCCTTCCCGGCCTCCGCCGCCACCGCCCGCACCTTCGATCCGCCACTGCGGACCCGCCGGAAGAGACGGTGTCCGAAGGTGCGGACGACACGCGGACCCTGGATGAATGAGTCCGCTGTCTGTGCTGGTCGCGACCATGGCGAAGGGCGCCCGTTGGTCAGTGTGTGAAGACGAACCTGGACGCCCTTCTGGCGGCACTGTACGTGTTCATCGACGACCATGTGGCCCCGTGTCGCCGGATCGGGCGACCCCCGAAACTCACGGACGCCGAACTGCTGTGCCTGGCCGTCGCCCAGGTCCTGCTCGGTTTCCCCTCGGCCCGGCACTTCATCCGCTTCGCCCACGCCCGGCTGGGGCACCTGTTCCGCTACCTGCCCCAGCCGTCCGCCTGCAACAAACGCCTCAACGCCGCAGGGCCCCTGATCACTCACGTGATCGAGATGCTCGCCCGACAGGTGCCCACCTGGCACGACGACCTCCGGCTGATCCACTCCACACCGCTACCCTGCGCCGCGTCCCGCAAGACGGTCAAACGCTCCGGCCTGGCCGGACACGCCGGTTACGGCTACTACCGCTCCCACTCCCGCTTCTTCCGGGGCCTGAGGCTCTACCTGGTCACCACCGCCGAGGGCATGCCCGTCACCTGGTGCCCGGCCAACCCGAAACTCGGGGAACGGGAGGTGATGGCCGCGCTGCTGGAACGCGACCACCGCCTCGTCCGTGCAGGGCAGGTGCTCCTGGCCGACAAGGGCTTCGCCGGAAGGAGTTCGAAACCTTCGTCACCGACCGGCTCGGCGCCCACCTGGTGCGGCCGGACCGCAAGGACGAACCGGCCCGGCACGGGAAGATCGCCCGGGTCCGCCAGTGGATCGAGGCCGTCATCGACACCCTCAAAGGCCGGCTCAGCCTGGAACAGCACGGCGGCAGAACCCCGGCCGGAGTCTTCGCCCGCACCGCCCAACGCCTCCTCGCCCTGGCCACCGCGATCTGGCACAACTGGACCACCGGAGCCCCAGCCAAACGCTCGCTGATCGCCTACGACCACTGAAGACATCGGACTCACTCATCTAGCTGTGACGAGTGCTGTGACGAGTGCTGTGACGAGCTGAACGCGCGAGGCGGGTTCCCGTCATGACCTCACCTTCTTGGCCACGGTTTCACCACGGGAGGACCCCATGCCTCCACGCCTCCCCCCTGCCGTTGCAACTCGCCCCGACCCCGCCCGGTGGGGATACGACGCCGTATGCTCTGGTGGAACCGCGCGGCCGTCCGACCCGCCGGCGGGATCCCGAGGTGAAGGTGCAGTGAACATCAACGAGCGGCGGGATGCGGGTCCGGAAGCGGTCCTGGTGATCATTCCGACCTACAACGAGGCCGACAACGTCACGGAGATCGTCTCCCGTGTGCGCGCTTCCGTACCCGGGGCGCACGTCCTCGTGGCCGACGACAACAGCCCCGACGGCACCGGGAAGATCGCCGACGAGCTCGCCGGCTCCGACGACCACGTGCACGTGCTGCACCGGGCCGGCAAGGAGGGGCTCGGCGCCGCCTACCTCGCGGGGTTCGCCTGGGGCATCGAGCGGGGCTACGAGGTGCTCGTCGAGATGGACGCCGACGGCTCCCACCAGCCCGAGGAGCTGCCCCGGCTGCTCGACGCGCTCGACGGCGCCGACCTCGTGCTCGGTTCGCGGTGGGTGCCCGGCGGCAAGGTCGTCAACTGGCCCAGGTCCCGCGAGTTCCTGTCGCGCGGCGGCAGCCTGTACTCGCGAACCCTCCTCGGCGTGCCGATCAGGGACGTCACCGGCGGTTACCGCGCGTTCCGGCGGCGGACGCTGGAGGGCCTCGGCATGGACCGGGTCGCGTCCCAGGGGTACTGCTTCCAGGTCGACCTGGCGTGGCGCACGGTGAAGGCCGGCTTCCGGGTCGTCGAGGTGCCGATCACGTTCGTCGAGCGCGAGCGCGGAGACAGCAAGATGAGCCGCGCCATCGTGGTCGAGGCCCTGTGGCGGGTCACCGCGTGGGGCGTCGGGCACCGTCTCGGCCGGCTCCTCCCGCGGCGCTGAGCGCCGCCACCGTCCACCCGGCGGGACACGAGGGGCCGCAAGGCCCCGCGCCCGCCCTCCCAGCGTCCGCACGCGGAGATGCCGCCCATGCCCCCGATCCAGACCGAGCCGGCCCGGACCCCCCCACCGCGATCCGACCGGACGCACCGCAGGCGCCGCACTCCGGCGACCGCGGCGGCCGGGCCTCTTCCGCGCGGGCTGCGGGCCGCCGCCTCGCGGGCCTGGCCCGCGCTCCTCGCGTACGCGGCCGTGCGCTGCCTCGGCGTGGCGGCCGTGGCCCTGCGCGCGGACGGGGACGACCCGAGCCTCGGCACGATGCTCGCCGGCGCGTACGACGCGGTGTTCTACACCCACATAGCGGAGTACGGCTACGCCGCCCCCATGACGGGTTCCTGCACCGTCCAGGGGCCCCTGTGCAAGTACGCGTTCTTCCCGCTCTACCCGGCCCTGATACGCGGCGGCTCGACGCTCCTGCCCCTGCCCGCCGCGCAGGTGGCCTGGGGCGTGGCCGTCGTCGCCGCGCTGCTCGCGGCCTGGGGCGTCTACGCCGTCGTGGAGCGCGTGGCCGACCGGCGCACCGCCGTCGTCGCCACGGTGCTGTGGGGCATAGCCCCCCACGCCATGGTGGAGTCCATGGCGTACACCGAGCCGGTCTTCACCGCCCTGTGCGCCTGGTCCCTGTACGCGGCGCTCGGCCACCGCTGGGTCACCGCCGGAGTGCTGGCGTCGCTCGCGGGGCTCACCCGGCCCTCCGGATCCGCCGTCGTCGCCGCGGTCGTGCTCGCCGCGCTGTGGGCGCTGTTCACCTCCCGCCGTCGCTCCGCCTCCGGGGAGGACCGGGGGCGTCCGGACCGTACGGGCCCGCTGCTCACCGCCGTGGCCGTCGCACCGCTGGGATGGTTCGCCTGGTTCGGGTGGGTCGGCCACCGGGCGGGCGACTGGCGCGGCTACTTCGAGGTGCAGGAGAGGTGGGGCAGCACCTTCGACGGGGGCTCCTTCACCCTGCACCGCGTCGCGGACGTCTTCCTGAAGCTGCCGCTCAACCTCAACACCGCGGTCGGCGCCGCCACCGTCGTGGCCGCCGTGGTGACGTTCGCCGTCTGCATGCAGCAGCGCCAGCCCGTCGTGCTGCTGGTGTACGCCGGAATGCTGCTGCTCATCGCCGTGGGCGGAGCCGGGTACTTCCATTCCAAGGCGCGTTTCCTGCTGCCCGCCTTCCCCCTGCTCGTCCCGGCCGCACGGGCCCTCGCCGCGGCCCGGCCCGCCACCATGCACGCACTGCTCGGCACGGCCGTCGGCCTGTCCACCGCCTACGGCGTGTACCTGATGCTCGTCTGGCCGCACTCCCCCTGACCCGCCGCACGCCTGGCGCCGGGGACGTCCGCGTATGCTCTGGCGTCGAAGACTTCCGCCGTCCCCCGAAAGAGACAGCAGAGTGAACTACAGGGTCCAGCCCACCGCCCAGGTCGACGAGACCGCCGAGATCGGGGCCGGGAGCAGCGTCTGGGAGCTCGCGCAGATCCGTGAGAACGCCCGGCTCGGGGAAGGCTGCGTGATCGGGCGCGGCGCGTACGTCGGCACCGGCGTCCGCATCGGCGACAACGTCAAGCTGCAGAACTACGCGCTCGTCTACGAGCCCGCCGAGCTGGGCGACGGCGTGTTCGTGGGCCCCGCCGTGGTGCTCACCAACGACCACAACCCCCGCTCCGTCGACCCCGAGGGCAGGCTGAAGCGCGGGGGCGACTGGGAGGCCGTCGGCGTCAAGGTCGGCGAGGGCGCCTCGCTGGGCGCCCGTTCCGTGTGCGTCGCGCCGGTGCGCGTCGGGCGCTGGGCGATGGTCGCCGCGGGTGCCGTCGTCACGCGGGACGTACCGGACTTCGCGCTCGTCGTGGGCGTCCCGGCGCGGCGGATCGGCTGGGTCGGCAGGGCCGGTGTCCGGCTGGTCGAGCGGGCCGGCGAGGAGGGCGTGTGGGAGTGCCCGCAGACCGGTGCCCTGTACCGGGAAGAGGACGGCGTCCTCGCCGAGTGCGAGGGCTGACGACGCCCCGGCCGCGTGCCGGGAGGGGGCACCGCCTTCGGTAGGGTGGTGCCGCCGCGCTGTATCTCCGTACCGAACCCCGTGGGGCCGCTTCCGCCGCACGGGTGCGTGGCGTGCAGGTGAAAGGGCGAAGGGATCCAGATGAACAGCCACGTGCTCTATCTCGCGCTTGGCACATACCGAGTACGGGCGACGCGCGAGCAGGTGAAGGAGCTCGCCTCCTCGGGGTCCCGGGTCTCCCTGGTCGTGCTGGACGCCCCGGAGTGGCGTGAGGCGCTGGAGGAGCTGGGCCGGCTGGACGGCGTGGAGGTGGTCCGCGTCGCCCCGGACAGGAACGGCACGGCCTGGGGCTCCGCCAAGAAGCTGGCCGCCGCCAGGTCGGGGCCGTTCGCCGAGGCCGACACCATCGTCGCGGGCGACGCCCAGGCGCTGCCCGTCGCCTGGATCGCCAAGCGCCGCCGGCCGGGCGTCGCGCTGGTGCTGGAGCCGCACGGCGCCGGCCGCGTCGTGGAGCCGTCCGACCTGGCCGTCCTCACCCCGTGGTACCCGTCGCCGAACAACCCGTACGCCGGATCGTTCGTGCAGGCGGCGACCGCGGCCGTCGCGGGGAACTACGACCGCGTCACCGTCTTCCACACCGAGGACTGGACCGGTCGCGCGTCCGCCCCGCTCAACGACGCCATCCGCGTGACCGCCGACCGCCTGCGGGAGCGCGGCGCCCTGGGCCACGTCGTGGACGCCGACGAGGCGACCGTCGTGCGCGTCCCGGTGCCGCTCATCGGCCGCAGGAACTACGCCCCGTGGGTCGAGGCGCAGGTGAAGGCGTTGCGCAGCGCCCTGCCCGGCGGACGGATCGAGGCGCCGGTCGTCCACGCCCACACCGGCATCTACGGCGGTGTCCTGGCCACCCGGCTGGCCCGCCCGGACGCCCGCGTCGTGGTGACCGAGCACTCCTCGTTCCTCGACAGGGTCTTCTCCCAGGCCCCGGCCGCGGAGCTGTACGAGCAGGTGCTGGAGCGCGCCGACGCGTTCGCGTGCGTCAGCGCCGCCCTGCGCGAGCAGGTCGTGAAGCGCTTCCCGCGGTACGCGGACAAGGTGGGCGTCGTGCCCAACCCGGTCCCCCTCGACCGCTTCACGCCGGGCCCGGAGCGCTCCCTCGAGCTGCTGCGCTGGCTGTACCTGGGGCGGCTCGTCCAGCCGAAGGGCGTCAAGGAGCTGCTGGAGGCGTTCGCTCTGGTCGCCGCGGAGGAGCCGCGCGCCACCCTCACGATGGTCGGCCACGGCCCCGCCGAGGAGGAGCTGCGCGCCCGCGGCGCCCAACTGGGCCTGGGCGAGCGCTTCCGCATACTGCCGCCGGTCGCCCCGGAGGCCGTGGGTCCGCTGATGCACGAGTACGACCTGCTCGTGCACGCCAGCAAGAGGGAGACGTTCGGGATGACGGTCGTCGAGGCGATCGCGTCCGGGCTCCCCGTGCTCGCGACCCGCAGCGGCGGCCCCCAGGAGACGCTGGCCGGCGTCGAGACGCTGGCGGGTGCGCTCATGGACGTCAGCGACGATCCGCGGGTCATCGTCGACGCGTACCGGGGGCTGCGCGCCCGCGCCGGTGACCTGGACCTGCCGGCGGCCCGCGAGGCGCTGGAGGGCCGGGTCGGCCGCGAGGCGGTCGGCAAGCAGCTCGTCGAGGTGTACGGCGGCGCCCTGCCGCCCGTGCCGGACCCCGTGGACGCGGGGGGGCGCCGGGGCGGCCGGCGACGGGGCGCGGGAGGGCGCCGGGGCCGCCGAGCCGGCCGGGGAGGCACCCGCCCGCCGTCCGGGCGAGCCCGTCGGGCGCGCCGTCGTGCTGGCGCTGACCCCGGCCAAGCCGCGGCGGATCGTCGACTTCGCCAACCACCTCGTCGGGAAGGGCGTCGAGGTCACCCTCGTCACCGCCCAGTCGCCGGACCTGTGGCAGACCCTGGACCTCGACCCGGCCGTGCCCGTCGTCGGCATCGGGGACGCCGAGCAGAAGCTGCGCATCCCGCGCGCCGAGCGGTTCCTCGTCTACCGCGCGCCCCGCGCCGTACTGCGGCGGGCACGGCGGCTCGCCGCGAGGAACCGCGAGGCGATCGGCCCGGAGCTGGCCGTCGCGACCGTGCAGCGGGCCCACACGAAGGTCGCCAACGCCTTCCACAAGAAGGTCTTCAACCGCGGTTACCGGGAGGTCAGGCCGCAGCTGTTCGCCCGCATCGCCAGGCGGCGGGTGCTTCCGGAGCTGCGCCTGGACCTGGTGGACACCGTGTTCGTCAGCGACATCAACTCGACGGTGACGGGCTGGAAGTGGGCCAAGTCCCACCCGCACCTGAAGGTGACGGCGAGCCTGGACCGCACCGCGTACGACCCCGAGTGACGGACCGCTGAACGGGACGCGGGAGGCCCCGGCCGGGGAAGGCGGCCGGGGCCTCTTCGGTGCGGTGCGGGCCGTCAGCGATCTCCCGCAGCCGTCGCTCGAACGGGATGAGCGTCGCCTCACGCGTGTACGTGTCGGCGTGCCGCCGCGCCGCCGCGCGCTGCTCGGGCGTGAGGTCGCGGGCCGCCTTGCCCGCGGCGACCATCGACGCCGCCAACTCCTCGACGTCGAGACTGTCGGCGTTGAACCACAGCGGGTACCCGTCGAGCACGTCCTGCGCGGCGATGCCGGGCTGGTGCACGGAGACGATCGGGTGCCCGAAGGCCATGTACTCGAAGATCTTGCCGGAGGTGACGTACTTGCCGCCGCCCGCGAGGAAGACCAGGACGTCGGCCTCCTAGTACACCCGGCCGACCTCGGTCTTGGAGACGGGCCCGCAGTAGCGCAGGCCGGTGTCCTCCACGCCTTCGGGACGCGGGCCGTCCTGGAGGCCGAGGCGGGCCTTCAGGGTGCCGGGGCTGTTCTTGAAGAAGCCGAGGTGGCCGTGGATCTGCAGCTCCGCGCCGGCGAGGTCCGGGTGGCGGCGGGCGATCTTGAACGCCTCGGCCATCTCCTCCACCGGCTGCTTCGCGGTGAGCGTGCCGAGGTAGGTGAACTTCAGCGGCGCGGGCCGCTCATCGGTCGGGACCTCCTCGTCGGGCCGCTCCCCGGACGGCTCCTCGGCGGGCAGCACGTCGGCGTCCCACCCGTTGGGGACGACCATCATGCGGTCGGCGACCTCCGGGTAGCGCTCGGCGTGCCAGCCGCGCAGTGCCTCGTTGACGAAGACGGCCGCCGACGCCTTGCCGAGCATGCGCTTCTCCCACGCCCAGGCGATGTGCCCCTCGGGGAACGCCGGCTCGTCGTGGAAGAGGTCCAGCGTCCACGAGTCGCGGTAGTCCATGACGTACGGGACGCCGGTGAGCTTGTTGAACAGCCAGGCGGCGCCGAACGAGGCGAACGGGTTGCCGGTGGCGACGACCACGTCGAAACGCTGCTTGGCGTGCAGCTTCAGCGCCCGCGTGACGGAAGCCCACGCCCAGGACGAGTACCGCTCGGGGAAGAGCTTCGTCTGGCTGAACTGGTAGACGCGCTTGGCCATCAGCGGGAAGCTGCGGCGCAGCCAGCTGTAGTCGCGCAGGTCCTGCTGCCACGTGTACTGGTTGAGCGACGGCCGCTCCACGCGGATGCGCGGGTCGACGGTCTTCGACAGCTCCTCGTCGACAGAGCCGATCACGTTGTAGAGGAAGTCGAGCGGGGCGGCGCAGACCGTGACGTCCCAGCCCTTCTCCACCAGGTGGTTGGCGGTCGCCCGGGCGCGGTAGACGCCGCTCGCCCGCGACGGGGGGAAGTAGAACGCCAGGTAGAGCACACGGGGGCGCCGTTCGCTACGGTTCTTCATCAGTCTTCCTCGGTTGGTTCAGCGAGCGGCTGAGGGCTGCGGGGTCGCCCGGGCGACGATCGGCGGTACGACGGAGTCGACGCTGTAGGCCATGCGCGGGGTTCCCAGTCCCTCGCGCTCCCAGGCGTCCATCAGCTCGGCGGCGGTCCGCGTGGAGAGGGCGTCGGCGACGACGACGAGGTCGGGGCCGCCCCGCCGGCCGAAACAGCGGCGCAGGACCAGCCGGGCCGTGGCCGTCGGCCACACCCTGCGGTGCAGCGGCGTGAACACGCGGCGGTGCACGCGGCCGGCGACCCGCTTCTCGTACGCCTTGAGGGCCTTCCGGGCCTTCGCGCTCAGGGGGCCGCGGCCGACCGCCCCGGCGACGCGGCGCGGCGCCTGGTAGAGCACCGCCCGTTCGAGCCGGCGCGGCAGGTGCCCGGCCTCCAGCTCGTCGAGCGTCGTCAGCCGCACGCCGGGGGCGAACGCCTCGGTCGCCCAGGGCTGCCTCTGGCCGACCAGGACGACCGCCCGGCCGCCGGCCGCGGCGACCGCGGCGGACTCTTCGACCACGGCCCGCTTGCGCGAGGCGCCAAGGGCCAGGAACAGAACCTGCATGTCACTCCATCACGGGGAGTCGGGGAACCAGAGTCGGTAGTGCGCCTGGGCCACGGCCTCGTAGCCGTAGTCGGCGGCGAGCTTCGCCTGGGCGCGTGCGAGGTCCAGTCCGCCGTCGAGGAAGCGGGCGCGCAGGCGCCGGTACCCCTCGACGATCGACTCCGGGTTCTCCTCCACGTCGATGAGTTCGCCCGCGGCGTCCTCGATGCCGGCGAGGGTCTTCTCGGGGCCGCCGCAGCGGGTCACGAGGACCGGCATGCCGGCGGCGAGGCCCTCGACGATGGTCATGCCGAAGGTCTCGTACCGGCTGGGGTGGACCAGCAGGTCGTGGCCGCGCATCAGTTCCAGCGCCTGCTCGTGCGGGATGGAGCCGGGCAGCTTCACGGCGTCGCCCAGGCCCAGTTCGGCCACGCGCTCGGTGAGCGGGCCGCGCAGCGGGCCCTCGCCGACGAGGGTGAGGGTGAGCGACGGGTCCTCCGCGTGGCACCGGGCGAACGCCTCGACGAGCCACTTCACGCCCTTGGGCTCGGTCACGCTGCCCAGGTACAGCCACTTGCGCAGGTCCTTCACCGGCTCGGGGCGCGGCTCGTCGAAGGAGATCGGGTTGGGGATGCGCAGGATCCTGTCGGCGTGGTGCGGGAACCGGCGCTCCAGCACCTCGGTGACCTTGTCGCCGACGACGAGGAAGCCGGTGACGCCGTGCAGCAGTTCGTCGTACAGCTCGACGGCCTCGGGGTCCTGGAAGACCCGCTCCAGGAACGACGCGTGCTCGGTCACGAAGACCCGGGCGCCGGGGCGGGCGTTCTTCAGGGCGGCCCAGCCGCTGGGCAGTCCGACGTGGGCGTGCACGACGTCCGCGTCGATCGGCTCGCCGCCGAGGAGGTTGCGGAGCTGGCGCTCGTGGTTGCGGGCCTGGGCGCCGTAGTCCTGGCCGCGCGGGGTGGTGACGGGGAAGGAGATCAGGTCGGCGCCGCCGGCGGTGGGGGCGCGGTGCGCGGCCCGGGCCATCACCTCGGCGTTGGCCGCCTCGACCGCCTTCGTCGCCGCCGCGTCCATGGGGGCCACCCAGGGGTCGCAGTGGTAGACGGTGAAGCTGTCGCAGCCGGGCGCGGTGGCCGCCACCATGGCCTGGACGAACGATCCCCGGAAAGGCAACTCCCGTGTCGGATACCACGGCGTGACCACGGCTGCATCCCTCGATGCTGCCTGCTTCATGTCGACTTCCTTACGAGATTGCGCGGCGACGCGCCACTTTATCACCGGCCGCCGCCCCGGCCCGGTGGCCGGGACGGCCCGCACCCCGGCCTCGGGGACGGGGTGCGGGGGGTCGGCGGGCGGTCGGTCAGCCGTCGCTGCGGACGGTGCTCTGCCATTCCTCGAGGATGCGGACGACGTTGTGCGCGGCGCGCCCGTCGCCGTACGGGGCGCCCTTGTCGGCGGTGGGCACGGCGCGGGTGACCGTGGCGGCCCATTCGTCGGCGGGGAGCGCGTGCGGGTCGGGGACGAGGACGTTCCAGCCGGTCCCGACCGTCTCGACCCACTCCGTCTCCGGGCGGATGGTGGTGGTGACGCGCTCCAGCAGGAACGCCTCCTTCTGCAGGCCGCCGGAGTCGGTGACGACGCCGGCGGAGGCCAGTACGGCGGCGACGAGACCGGCGTACGGCAGGGGGCGGCCGACGCGGACGGAGCCCTTCGCCAGTTCGACGCCGTGCTGCCGGGCGCGGGCGACCAGGCGCGGGTGGGCGAGCAGCGCGACCGGCAGCGGCAGCGCGGCCAGCGAGTCGACGACCGCGGCGAGGCGCTCGGGGTCGTCGGTGTTGTCCGGCCGGTGGATCGTGGCCAGCAGGAAGGGCTGCGACGGGTCGATGCCCTCGGGCAGGGCCGGGGCGGGGTGCTCGCCGGCGAGGACGGCGTCGCGGATGCGCAGGCAGATGTCGACCATGACGTCGCCGGCGAGGACGGCGCGGTCCTTCAGGCCCTCGTCGGCGAGGTGGCGCATGGCCTCCTCGGTCGGGGCGAGGAGCACGTCGGCGCAGTGGTCGGTGAGGACGCGGTTGTGCTCCTCCGGCATGCGCCGGTTGAAGGAGCGCAGGCCCGCCTCCAGGTGCGCGACGGGCAGGTGCATCTTCACCGCGGACAGGGCGCCGGCGATGGTGGAGTTCGTGTCGCCGTAGACGAGGACCCAGTCGGGCTTCTCCCGCTCCAGGACCGGGTCGAGCGCGGAGAGCACGGAGCCGGTCTGCACGCCGTGGCTGCCGGAGCCGACACCGAGGTGGACGTCCGGGTCGGGGATGCCGAGACCCTGGAAGAAGACGTCCGAGAGGTCGGCGTCGTAGTGCTGCCCGGTGTGCACAATGAAGTGCTCGTGCTCCGTCTCCGCGAACGCGGCCGCGATGGGCGCGAGCTTCACCAGTTGGGGACGGGCGCCGACGATGCTGATGACTTTCACTGCGCACTCTTCTTCTGGGTCGGGCCGATGAGGGGCACCGCCATCGTATGCCCGCGGGACGGTGCTCCGTGACCGGGTCTCGGCGGCGGCCCGGGGCGACCGGGTGCGAGATGCTAGGGTCGCGCGCCTGCGGAAGAGGGTCACTCGCCCGCGGTACAGGTACAGGGAAAGGTCTACGTCAGTCATGGCGGTCTTGTTCACGCGGAAAGCCAAACGCCGGGCCGACCGGCCGGTGCCGGCCGAGGAGACGCCCCAGCCGGTCCTGGACCCGTCGGTGCCGGCGACCACCGGCTGGCTGGTCCGCGGCAAGGACGGCCGGCTCACCGCGTACGCGCCCGGCGACGGCGGGGTGCTGCGCTGGACGGAGGCCCGCCCCGGCGGCCCGGCCTGGACGGGGCCCGAGCTGATCCCGGCCCCCCGGCGTGCTGCCGTACCTGGCCGTGGCCCAGGGCGAGGACGGGTACGTCCACCTGGTGGGGCTGCGGCGCGAGCGGCTCGCGGACGGACGGACCGGTACGGACGTCGTGTACGCCCTGCAGTACCAGACGGGTCGCCCGGTGCGGGAGTGGCGGCCCCTGGGCACGCCGTACCCGAACGACCCGTCGCTCGCCGGGATGACGGGGCTCCCGACGGCCGTCGTCGACGCGGAGGGCTCCCTCAACGTCTTCGTCCGCAACGCGGGCGGCGGCGTGTGCGCGCGCAGCCAGGCCAGGACGGGCGCCTGGGGCGCCTGGGTCGATCTGAAGGGCAGCGGCGTGCGGGGCACGGTCTCGGCGTCGCTCGCCGCGGACGGCCGCGTGGAGGTGCTGGCGCCGACGGCGGAGGGGCTGCTGCGGTGGGAGCGGGAGAAGCCCGGAACCCGCTTCGAGCGCGGCGACGACGTGCCGCTGCGGGCGGAGCCCGACTCGCTGGGTGCCGTGGGGGCGGGCGCGGAGGACGGGCTGACGCACTTCTGGCACGACCCCGCGGACCGCGCGGTGCGGGCCTGGCGGCCGTCGTTGCCGGACGGGGCGCGGCTCGGGGACGGGACCGGTACGGGACCGGTGGCGGCGCTGCGGACCGTCGTGGACGGCCACGACTGCACGGTCCTCGCGCACCGGGACGAGGCGACGGGGCGGGCGGCGCTGGCGGCGTACCCGACGCGGGACGAGGGCGCCGGGGCGGCCTGGACGCTCACCGGCGGTCCCTGCCCGGGGGCGCCGTCGCTGGCCGTGGACGGGGCCGGGCGGGTCGTGATGGCCGTCATCGGAACGGACGGCGCGCTGTGGACCGCCCGCCAGAAGCCCGGACCGGGCCTGGCCCTGGGCGCCTGGGAGCGGGCCGTTTCCTGAGCCGGTGCGGGCGGGCGCCCGGCCGGGCGCCCGCACCGCCGGGCGGCGCGGCCCGGGCGGGGTGGTTCAGGCGGGGTGGTTCAGGCACCAGCCGCGCCAGGCCGACTCGACCATCTCGCGGACGCCGCGGCGGGCCGTCCAGCCCAGCTCCTCGCGGATCAGGTCCGCCGAGGCGACCACCCGGGCCGGGTCGCCCGGGCGCCGCGGGCCGGTCTCGGGCGCGGTGTCCGCGGCTCCGGTGACCTCCTGGATCACGCGGATCATCTCCCGCACGGAGACGCCCTCGCCGCGGCCCACGTTGAGCACGAGTTCCGCCCGCGGGTCCTCGACCAGCCGCCGCGCCGCCGCCAGGTGCGCGGAGGCGATGTCCTCGACGTGGATGTAGTCGCGGACGCACGTCCCGTCCGGCGTCGGGTAGTCGTCGCCGAACACCAGCGGCGCCCGGCCGGCCGTGAGCCGCTCGAAGACCATCGGCACCAGGTTGCACACGCCCTCGTCGGCCAGCTCCGGCACGGCCGCGCCCGCCACGTTGAAGTAGCGCAGCGCGGTGGTCGCCATGCCGTGGGCGCGGCCGACCGCGCCGGTCATCCACTCCCCCGCCAGCTTCGTCTCGCCGTAGGGGTTGATCGGCGCGCACGGGGTCTTCTCGGTGACCAGGTCCACGTCGGGCATCCCGTACACGGCGGCCGACGAGGAGAACAGGAACCGGCCCACGCCGGCCGCGACCGCGGCGTCGAGGAGGACGCGCAGGCCCTCGACGTTCTGCCGGTAGTAGAGGAGCGGCTTCGCCATCGACTCGGCGACCTGCTTCTTCGCCGCGATGTGCACGATGCCCGTGACGGCGTGCTCGCGCAGGACGCGGTCGAGGAAGTCCCGGTCGAGGACCGTCCCGCCCGCCAGCGGGACACCGGGGGCAGCCGGTCGGCGCGCCCCGACGTCAGGTCGTCGACGACGACGACGGACTCTCCCGCCGCGGCCATCGCACGCACCACGTGCGCGCCGATGTATCCGGCGCCTCCGGTGATCATCCAGGTCATCGTGGAACCTCCAGCAGGTCGGCCCCGCCCCGCCGGGCGGGCGGGGCGGGGCCTGGGTGTCAGCGGTTGTGGAGCGCGGGTGCTCAGCCGCCGATGACGACGCGGCGGACCCCCTCCCAGCGGGCCGGGTCGGTGGTGCGGCGGCCGTCGACGAGGACCTTCACGTCCGGCAGGTCCGAGGCCGCCAGCTCACGGTACTCGGCGTGGTCGGCCTGGAGGATCGCCGCGGTCACCTTCTCGCCCCGGTGCGGGGTGAGGCCGTGGGCGGCCAGCTCCTCGTCCGTGTACATCGGGTCGGAGACGTACGGGACGGCGCCGCGCGCCCCGAGCGCCTCGACGACTCCGAAGACGCCGGAGAAGGCGGTCTCCTTGACGCCACCGCGGTAGGCGGCGCCCAGCACGAGCACGGCCGCGTCCTTCAGGTCGCCGTAGGCGGCGGCCAGCAGGTCGACGGCGTACTCCGGCATCGCGGCGTTCGCCTCGCGCGCGGAGCGGACGACGGTCGCCTCCGGGTCGTTCCACAGGTACATCCGCGGGTAGATCGGGATGCAGTGGCCACCGACGGCGATGCCCGGCTGGTGGATGTGGCTGTACGGCTGCGAGTTGCAGGCCTCGATGACCTTCTTGACGTCGATGCCGTTCTTGTCGGCGAAGCGGGCGAACTGGTTCGCCAGGCCGATGTTGACGTCGCGGTACGTGGTCTCGGCGAGCTTGGCGAGCTCGGACGCCTCGGCGGTGCCGAGGTCCCACACGCCGTTGGGCCGGGAGAGGTCGGCGCGCTCGTCGAAGTCGAGGACCTGCTCGTAGAACTCGACGCCCCGCCGGGTGGACGCCTCGTCGATGCCGCCGACGAGCTTCGGGTAGCGGCGCAGGTCGGCGAAGACGCGGCCGGTGAGGACGCGCTCCGGGGAGAAGACCAGGTGGAAGTCCTCGCCGGCGGTGAGGCCGGAGCCCTCCTGAAGCATCGGCGCCCAGCGGGTGCGGGTGGTGCCCACGGGGGAGGGTCGTCTCGTACGAGACGAGGGTGCCGGGCCTGAGGCCCTCGGCGATGGCCCGGGTGGCGGAGTCCATCCAGCCGAAGTCGGGGGTGCCCTCGGCGTCCACGAACAGCGGGACGACCACGACGACGGCCTCGGACCGCGCGACGGCGGCGGCGGTGTCCGTGGTGGCGGTGAGCAGGCCGGCGTCGACGGCCTGCTTCAGCTTGACGTCCAGCTCGTGCTCGCCGGGGAAGGGCTCGGTGCCGGCGTTGACCAGCTCGACGACCTTCTCGTTGACGTCGGCGCCGATGACCTTGTGGCCCTTGTCGGCGAACTGCACGGCGAGCGGCAGACCGATCTTGCCGAGCGCGACTACACAGATGTTCATCGGGTCAGTTTCCTCTTCACGCGGGACAGGACGCGGCGCAGTCGCAGGGCGGCGCCGGGCGGGGGCTTCCACAGCGGGGCCGTGGTGATGACCAGCCGCCCCTTGGCGTCCGCGGTGGCGGAGACCCGGTACGGGACCCTCTCGCGCCAGCGCCGGGCCAGGGGCAGCGGCACCCCCCGGGTCTTGACGGGGATCTCGTACGTCGAGCCTGCCACATCCACGTAGGCGCGGACGCCGAGGCCGGCCCGGACCGGCTGGAGCGGGATGCGGGCCAGCAGCACCGTCCCGGTGCCGTCCGCCGCCTCCTCCCGGCGGGTCTCCCCGAGGAGCGGGGGCAGCCCGGTGCCGACCGGGACGCGCCGGCCGCCGGGCCTGTCGGCGCTCTTCGGCATGGGCTCGCCGGCGAGGCGGACGGTCGCGGACGCGGTCTCGCCGGTGACGGGGACGCGGACGGCGAGGGAGACGGCCATCTCCTCACCCTCCTGCTCCCACGCGGCGGAGACCAGGCCCGTGCCGTCGGCGAGCTGCCCGGGGACGGCCTCGCCGATCACCTCGAACAGCCGGTCGGGCAGGCCGAGGGCGGGGTCGCGGAAGCCGGGGTAGCGCACGTACGCGCGGCCGTCCTCCAGGAGCATCGGCGGGGCGCCGCGCTCCGCCTCGTCCTCTATGGCGCGGATCAGCAGGTCCACGGCACCGCGCCGGGCGAGGGCGATCCGCACCCGCCGCCTGACGTCCATCGAGTCGCGCAGGGCGTCGGTGAAGTACGCGTCGGCCAGTTCCGCGATGCCGGCGCACACCTCGACCCGGGTGTCGTGGTCCAGGGACGGGAAGTCGTCCTGGACGAGCTTGGCCAGCTCCCAGGTGAAGTGCCGCCTGAGGACCCAGTCCCGCTTCGGGCCGGCCTCGATCAGCTTCGCCGCGTGCTCCATCATCCGGGCGGTGCAGCGCAGCCGGGACAGGTGGCCGGAGCGGTAGGTGATGTTGGACGCGTCGCCGCGCTTCACGGCGTAGTAGCACGTGTAGTCCGCCAGGACGGAGATCCGCCGGGCGCGGACGCACGCCTCTATGGTGAACGGCTGGTCGGAGCCGACCGGCATGTCCTCGGGGAAGCGCAGCTTGTGCTCCTCCACGAAGTCCCGCCGGAACAGCTTGGTGTTGGCCAGCGAGAACGGCAGCGCCGAGTCGTACAGACTGACGTCCGGGGTGTTCTCCTTGAAGAGCGCCTGGTGGACGTACCGGCCGTTGGTGCCGACCATCTTGCCGACGACGACGTCGGAGCCGTGCTCGTCGGCGTAGTCCACCATGCGTTCCAGGGCCTGCCGGCCGAGGTAGTCGTCGGAGCCGACGAAGTACACGTAGCGGCCGGTGGCCACCTCCAGGGCCCGGTTGCTGGGCGCGGCCGGGCCCCCGGAGTTGGCCTGGTGGACGACCTTCACGAGGCCGGGGTACCGCTCCGCGAAGCGGTCGAGTTCCCGGCCGCTGTCGTCGGTCGAGCCGTCGTCGACGGCCACGATCTCCAGGCGGTCGGCGCCGATGCTCTGCTTGACGAGCGAGTTCAGGCAGTCCGTCAGGTACGGCATCGTGTTGTAGACCGCCACCACGACGGTGACATCAGGTCTGGTCAAGGGAGATTACCCCTACCCCTGGGCGGAGCCGTCGAGGCGGACGGTGGCACCGGTCGCCGCGGATTCCAGGACCGCCGCGGCGACCTCCACGGTCCGCAGGCCCTGCCGCAGCGTGCAGATGTCGTCGGACCTGCCGAGGACCGCGTCGCGGAACAGTTCGTGCTCCACGAGCAGCGGCTCGCGCTTCGGGATCGCGTACCGGACCATGTCGCCCTCGGCGACGCCGCGGAAGGCGCGCAGTGCCTCCCACTCGGTGGCGACGGCGGCGTTGGAGTGGAACGTCAGGTCGGCGGTGAGGGTGTCGGCGACGAAGCAGCCGCGCTCACCGGTGACGGACGTGAAGCGCTCCTTGAGCGGGCTCAGCCAGTTGACCAGGTGGCTGACCATGGTCCCGTCGGAGAGCTGGCCGACGGCGGAGACCATGTCCTCGTGCGGGCGGCCCGACTTGGACACCGTGTGCGCGGCGATCGAGGTGTACGTCTGGCCGGTGACCCAGCCGGTGAGGTCGATGTCGTGGGTCGCCAGGTCCTTGACGACGCCGACGTCGGCGATGCGGTGCGGGAAGGGGCCCTGGCGGCGCGTGACGACCTGGTACACGTCGCCCAGCTCGCCGGCCTCCAGGCGGCTGCGCAGGGAGCGCAGCGCCGGGTTGCACCGCTCGATGTGGCCGACGCCGGCGACCAGGCCGCGCGACTCGAACGCCTCGACGAGGCGGCGGGCACCCTCGACGGTGTCCGCGACGGGCTTCTCGACGAGCGCGCACACGCCGGCTTCGGCCAGCTTCAGGCCGACCTCCTCGTGGAGGGCGGTCGGGCAGGCGACGACGGCGTAGTCCACGCCGAGGGCGAGCAGCTCCTCGACGGTGGCGAGGACGGGGGCGCCCTGCGCCCAGCCGTTCTTGTCGCCCATCGGGTCGACGACGCCGACGAGCTCGACGCCCTCCAGCCCGGCGAGGACGCGGGCGTGGTGGCGGCCCATGGAGCCGAGGCCGACGAGGCCGGCCCGGAGCGTGGCTTCGGCGGTCACAGGCCCTCCCCCAGCGCGTTCACGGCGGTGACGATCCGCTCCAGGTCGCTCCGGGTCAGCGACGGGTGGACGGGCAGGGAGACGACCTCGGCGGCCGCCCTCTCCGTCTCCGGCAGGTCCCAGTGGCGGCCGGCCTTCTGGTCCGGCTCCCAGTACGGCTTCAGGCGGTGGATCGGCGTCGGGTAGTACACGGCGTTGCCGACGCCGGCCCCGGTGAGCTTCGCCATGGCGGCGTCGCGGTCGCCGCGGACGCGGATCGTGTACTGGTGGTAGATGTGGCGCGCGCCCTCGGCGACGACCGGGGTCACCACGTTCGGCGCGGTGATGTGCTCGGAGAGGTACGCGGCGTTGGCGATGCGCTGCTCGGTCCAGCCGTGCAGCTTCGTCAGCTGGACGCGGCCCACGGCGGCGGCGACGTCGGTCATGCGCATGTTGGCGCCGACGATCTCGTTGGCGTACCGCTGCTCCATGCCCTGGTTGCGCAGCAGGCGCAGCGTACGGGCGATCTCCGCGTCGGCGACCGTGATCATGCCGCCCTCGAGGGAGTGCATGTTCTTGGTCGGGTAGAAGCTGAACGTGCCGCCGGCGCCGAACGCGCCGACCGGGGTGCCGTTCAGGGCCGCGGCGTGCGCCTGGCAGGCGTCCTCCACGACGGCCAGCTTGTGCTTGCCCGCGATGGCCGTGATCTCGTCCATGGCGGCCGGGTGGCCGTACAGGTGCACCGGCATGATCGCGACCGTGCGCGGGGTGACGGCGGCCTCGACGGCGGCCGGGTCCACGCAGAAGGTGCCCGGGTCGATGTCGACGAAGACGGCGTCGGCGCCGACCAGCCGGATCGCGTTGGCGGACGCGGCGAAGGAGAACGACGGCACGATGACCTCGTCGCCCGGGCCGATGCCCAGGGCCATCAGGAGGAGGTGCAGCGCCGAGGTGCCGGAGTTGACGGCGACGCAGTGGCGGCCTTCGACCAGGTCGGCGAAGCCCTCCTCGAACGCCGCGACCTCGGGGCCCTGCACGACGCGGCCGCTGCGCAGCACGCGTACGGCGGCTTCGATCTCCTCTTCACCGATGACAGGGCGGGCAGCGGGGATGGGCTGCTCGTTCACGCTCGGCATGGACGTCCTCCTTGAACACCGCAAGAGCTCTTCGTGGCAGAGGTCCGGGGTGTGCGTACGTCTCGTCGAGAGCGCGCGTCTACCCCTCCGGCGCGATGCCGACGCCCTACCGATGACGGCCGGGACGGGTCCGTCCCGGAACCGGGTCGCACACCGCCCGCGCGCTCCGGTGGGGAACGGGGGACGGCATCGACCGGCGTCACATTATCAGGAATGTCCCTGTCGATTTCCGGGCCGTTAAGAGCGGGAGGCATCGGTTCTGAAACAGAATCCCCGTCCCGCCCCGCAGGAATGCGGGGCGGGACGCAGATCATTTCAGTCGCACTTCACCGAACGGTCAGCTTTCCGTGACCACCGTCACGGAGGGCTCGGACGGCTCCCCCGCGGCGGTCCTCCCGGCCGATCCGGCGGTCTTCGCCGTCTTCTTCGCCGTCTTCGACGCCGTCTTGACGGCCGCGGCCTTCTTGGCGGTCGCCTTCTTCGCAGCGGTCTTCTTGGCGGCCGTCTTCTTGGTGGCGGCCTTCTTGGCCGTCGCCTTCTTGGCGGTCTTCCGGGCGGGCTTCTCGGCGGCCTGCGCCTCCGGCCCGGCCCCGTCCTCCGCTCCGGTCCCGTCCTCCGGCCCGGCCGCCGGGGGACCGGCCACCACGACGACGGCGGCCTCCGCGGCCCCCGACGGCGAACCGGCCGGCGCGGTGACCTTGCGGACCACCCGGCGGCGCGGCCGCGGCGGGGCCGCCGCGGGCGCGGGCTCCTCGGCGGCCGGCTCTCCGGCCGCCGGCTGCTCGGCGGTGGCCGGCGCCTCCGGGGCGGCGGGCGCCACGACGACGGCGGCCTCCGCGGCCCCCGACGGCGGACCGGCCGGGGCCGTGGCCTTGCGGGTGGCGCGGCGGCGGGTACGGCCCTGGGGCGCTGCGGCCTCGGCGGCGGGTGCCTCGGGGGCGGCCTCCGGCGCCTCGGCGGCGGCCTGCGGTGCGGCGGCGACCGGCTCCGGCTCGGCGGCCGGGGCGGGCTCCTGCGGTTCCGGCGCCGTCACCGGCTCGGCGACCGGGGTCACCGGGGTCACCGGGGTCTGGACGACCGGCTCGGTCTCCGCGGCGCGGGGCGCGCCGGCCGGGGCGGACGCCTTGCGGCTCGCCCGGCGGCGCGTGCGGCCCCGGGACGCGGCGGCCTCGGCCTCGGCGGCGCTGGAGTACAGCTCCTCGTCCGGGGCGAACGCCGGCTCCGGAGCGGCGGCCGGGGCGGGCGCTTCGGCCTCCGGAGCCTCGGCCTCCGGTACCTCGGCGGTGGGCTCCTCGGCGGCCTCCACCGGCTCGGCGTGCTCGTGCGGGTGCTCGGCGCCGCCGCGGCCGCGCTTGCGCGCCCGCTTGCCGCCGCCGCCGACGGTTCCGGGCTGTTCCATGTGGACGATGACACCGCGGCCGTTGCAGTGGACGCAGGTCTCGGAGAACGACTCCAGGAGACCCTGGCCGACCCGCTTGCGGGTCATCTGGACCAGACCCAGCGACGTGACCTCGGCGACCTGGTGCTTGGTGCGGTCCCGGCCCAGGCACTCCAGCAGGCGCCGCAGCACCAGGTCCCGGTTGGACTCCAGCACCATGTCGATGAAGTCGATGACGACGATGCCGCCCAGGTCGCGCAGGCGCAGCTGCCGGACGATCTCCTCGGCCGCCTCCAGGTTGTTCCTGGTGACGGTCTCCTCCAGGTTGCCGCCCTGGCCGGTGAACTTGCCGGTGTTGACGTCGACCACGACCATGGCCTCGGTCTTGTCGATCACCAGCGAACCGCCGGACGGCAGCCACACCTTCCGGTCGAGCGCCTTCATCAGCTGCTCGTCGATCCGGTACGTCGCGAAGACGTCCACCTCGGACGTCCAGCGCTGCAGCCGGTCCGCCAGGTCGGGCGCGACATGCGACACGTAGCCGTGGATGGTCTCCCACGCCTCGTCGCCGCTGACGATGACCTTCGAGAAGTCCTCGTTGAAGATGTCGCGGACGACGCGGACGGTCATGTCCGGCTCGCCGTACAGGAGCGTCGGGGCGTTGCCCGTCTTCGCCCTCTGCCGGATCTCCTCCCACTGCGCCTGGAGCCGCTCGACGTCGCGGCGCAGCTCGTCCTCGCTGGCGCCCTCGGCGGCGGTGCGCACGATGACGCCGGCGTCCTCGGGGACGATCTTCTTGAGGATGGCCTTCAGCCGGGCCCGCTCGGTGTCGGGGAGCTTGCGGCTGATGCCGGTCATCGATCCCTCGGGCACGTAGACCAGGTACCGACCGGGCAGGGAGACCTGGCTGGTGAGGCGGGCGCCCTTGTGGCCGATGGGGTCCTTGGTCACCTGGACGAGGACGGACTGTCCGGACTTGAGGGCGGTCTCGATGCGGCGCGGCCCGTTGGCCATGCCGAGCGCCTCGAAGTTGACCTCGCCGGCGTACAGGACGGCGTTGCGGCCCTTGCCGATGTCGACGAACGCGGCCTCCATGGACGGCAGCACGTTCTGGACCTTGCCCAGGTAGACGTTGCCGACGTACGAGGTCGCCTGCTCCTTGTTGACGTAGTGCTCGACGAGCACGTTGTCCTCGAGGACGCCGATCTGCGTGCGGTCGCCGTTCTGGCGGACGACCATGACGCGCTCGACGGCCTCGCGGCGGGCGAGGAACTCGGCCTCGGTGATGATCGGGACGCGGCGGCGGCCCTGCTCCCGGCCCTCGCGGCGGCGCTGCTTCTTCGCCTCCAGCCGCGTGGAGCCCTTGATGGACTGCACCTCGTCGGACGGCTCGGCGCCCCTGTCCCGCGGGGCTCGCGGCTCGCGGACCTTGACGACCGTGCGGACGCCGTCCTCCTCCGCGGCCGCCTCGGCCTCGGCGGGCTCGCCGCTGCGGCGGCGGCGGCGACGACGGCGGCGCGAGCTGCTCGTGCCGGCGGCGGACGGGGTGGCGTCACCCTCGGTTCCCTCGGGGCCCTCGGGCTCGTGCTCGGCGTCCTCGCCGTCGGCGCCGTCCTCGTCGCCCTGCTCGTCGTCCTCGACGACGGTCTCGTCGTGGTCGTCGGCCGACTCGCCGCGGCGGCGGCGACGGCCGCCCCGGCGGCGGCGGCGCGACGGTCGCTCCTCGAAGTCGTCCTGCTCCTCGTCCTCGGCGACGGCCTGCTCGGCCTCGTCCCCGGCGGTCTCGTCCTCGGCCTCCGCCTCCTCGGCGGCGGCGGGTCCGGCGGAAGGCGCGGCCTCGGCGGCCTCCGCGGCCTCGCCCCGGCGGCGACGGCGGCGCCCACCGGCCTCGACGCGCTCGGCGACGGGTGTGGCGGTCTCGGCCGTCTCCTCCTCCGCCTCGGCGGCGGCCTCCGCGGCCTCGGCGGCGGCGGCCGCGGCGGCCGTCTCCGGGGTCTGGAACATCGGCTCGGTGAAGACCGGGGCCTGGAACACCGGCACGGCGGGGCGTGCCGGGCGGCGGCCGCGCTCGGGGCCGCGCGGGGGCTCGGCGGTGAACTGCGGAGAGGTCGCGCGGCGGCGCGTACGCCCCCGGGAGGCGGCCTGCTCGGCGGCGGCGACCTGGCCGGACTCGTCGGCGGTGATCTGCTCGACGGCGGTGGCGGGCAGGCTCTCGCCCGTCTCGGTCTCGGTCTCCGTCTCGGTCTCGGGGCGCGCGACCGGGGCGGTGGCCTTGCGCGTGGCGCGGCGGCGCGTACGAGCCGGAGCGGCGGCCTCGGGAGCCTCGGACCCGGCGGGCGCGACGGCCTCGGCGGCGGCGGAGACCTGAACGGCCTGCGCCTGCGGCTCCACCACCGCGGCCGCCCCGGAACCCTCGACGGCCGGAGCCGCCACCTTGCGCGTGGCACGACGACGCGCACGAACCGGAGCCGCGGCCTCGGGAGCCTCGGACCCGGCGGGCGCGACGGCCTCGGCGGCGGCGGAGACCTGAACGGCCTGCGCCTGCGGCTCCACCACCGCGGCCGCCCCGGAACCCTCGACGGCCGGAGCCGCCACCTTGCGCGTGGCACGACGACGCGCACGAACCGGAGCCGCGGCCTCGGGAGCCTCGGACGACTCCTCGGAGACGGCGGCCCCCGACACGGCGGCAGGCTCCACAGCCTCGACGTCCCGCGGCTCCACCACCGCGGCCGCCCCGGAACCCTCGACGGCCGGAGCCGTCGCCTTACGCGTGGCACGACGACGCGCACGAACCGGAGCCGCGGCCTCGACGGCCGGCTCCTCCACGGGCTCCCCCGCCACCGCGGCCGCCCCGGAACCCTCGACGGCCGGAGCCGTCGCCTTGCGCGTGGCGCGGCGGCGCGCACGAGCCGGAGCGGCGGCCTCGACGGCCTCCCCGGACCCGGTGGAAGGCGTCTCGGGCACGGCGGCCTCGGCCGGGGCGGCCGTGGTCACGACGGTCTCGGGGGCGGTGTCCGCCGCGACCGGCGGACCCGCGGGGCGCGACGCCGCACGGCGCCTGCGGCGCGGCGGCAGCGTGCCGCTGGGTGTGTTGTCTTCTTCGCTGGTACCGGCGGTGCCGGTCTCGTTCGACTCGAGCATGCGGGCAGTTCTCCCGTCACGCTCCCGGGCGTCGCGCCTGTGTCCGGTCCGGCCGCGGCACCGCGTCGTACGCGGTGGCCGCCGTCCGGGGCGCGGGCGCCGCACGGGAGCTGTATGTCTGGCTCGCCGGTTCCCTACGCCTTCGGCGTACGGCCTGACGAAAGTCTCCTGTGTCTGTACGCGGCCCGACCCAGGTGGCTCCCGAATGCCAGGGCCGCGTTTCGACGACCGTCCCTACGCGGAACCTGCACCTTCCGGCGCCGTCGCGGCGGCGGGCCCGGCGGCCTTGGAAGGGGCGGCCGTGACTGCCTCGCGGTCGGGCGCGAGCGGGTCGGTCACCGTGCCGGACTCCTCGTCGAAGAGCCCCTGCGCCAGCCTGGTCACCGCTGCGGGGACCGGCGGCGCCAGGTCGGCCACAGCGCGGAGACCGGACAGGACGTCGTCGGGTCGAACGGCGGGTGTCACGTGCCGAACGACCAGCCGCAGTATCGCACAGGGGCCGTCCAGCGGCCTATCAGCCGGAGCGGGCGCGGCTTCGAGTCCCGCCACGGCGGCGCGGGCGTCGAAGGTGCGCAGACCGTTCTTGGTCATGCGCTGCACCTCCACGGTACCCGCCGCGAGGAACGCGGCGACGGCCCGCTCGGCGTCGGCCGGGTCGACCCCGTCGAGCCGCAACTCCCACACGGAGGCGGTGAGCCGGTCGGCGAGGCCCGGGGTGCGGGCCTCGACGGCGTCGACGATGTCGAGGCCGTCGGGCAGGGACTCGTCGAGCAGCACCCGCAGCTTCGCGGGGTCGCGCGGTTCGGTGAGTGCGATCTCCAGGTACTCGGCCTCGGAGGCCGTGCCGGTCGGCGCGGCGTTCGCGTACGACACCTTGGGATGGGGTGTGAAACCGGCCGAGTACGCCATGGGCACCTCGGCGCGGCGCAGCGCGCGCTCGAACGCGCGCTGGAAGTCTCGGTGGCTGGTGAACCGGAGGCGGCCGCGCTTGGTGTAGCGCAGTCGGATGCGCTGCACCGCCGGTGCGGGCGGCGGGCCTTCGGGCTGTCGCTTGCCCAGTGGTTCTTCTCCTCGGTGCGGGGCGGCGCGGTGGCGCGCCGCCCACCGGATGCGGTGGGACGGCCCCGGGGGTCCCGCCCGGGTCGCCCCCGCCGGTGCGGGAGGGCCTCGGGGGCGGGCGCCGCGCCGGGAGCAGTCGTTGTACTACCCAGGGTACGCGGAGGAACGCGTCCCATTCCCACGGACCGTGCGGGGGGACCCGCGCCGGACGGCGCGGCGCAGCGGGTCGCGGGCGGAGGCGGGCGCGGCGCGGGCCGCGTCGGGGGCTGGGCGCCGCACCGCGGCGCGGGCGGGCGGCGGGGTGCGCAGCTCGCGGTGGGACCGGCGGGCCGGGCGGTGCACCGGTCCTCCGGTTCCGCGGTCCCGTAACGCGGCGGCCCGCCCCGGGGTCTCCCTCCGGGGCGGGCCGCCGGGACGCCGGTGCCCGGTCGCCGGTTACTCGGCGACCGTGAGCGGGAGCAGTTTCCTGCCGGTGGGGCCGATCTGGATGGAGGTGTCCATGGCGGGGCAGACGCCGCAGTCGAAGCAGGGCGTCCAGCGGCAGTCCTCGACCTCGGTCTCGTCGAGGGCGTCCTGCCAGTCCTCCCACAGCCAGTCCTTGTCCAGACCGGAGTCGAGGTGGTCCCAGGGCAGGACCTCCTCGTAGGTGCGCTCGCGCGTCGTGTACCAGTCGACGTCGACGCCGTACTGCGGCAGCGTCTTCGCGGCGCACTCCATCCAGCGGTCGTAACTGAAGTGCTCGCGCCAGCCGTCGAAGCGGCCGCCGTCCTCGTAGACGGCGCGGATGACGGCGCCGACGCGGCGGTCGCCGCGCGACAGGAGGCCCTCGACGATGCCGGGCTTGCCGTCGTGGTAGCGGAAGCCGATCGAGCGGCCGTACCTCCTGTCGCCGCGGATCCTGTCGCGGAGCTTCTCCAGGCGGGCGTCGGTCTCCTCGGCGGAGAGCTGCGGCGCCCACTGGAACGGGGTGTGGGGCTTGGGCACGAACCCGCCGATGGAGACCGTGCAGCGGATGTCGTTGGACTTCGACACCTCGCGGCCCTTGGCGATGACGTTCGCCGCCATGTCGGCGATCTGGAGGACGTCCTCGTCGGTCTCGGTGGGGAGGCCGCACATGAAGTAGAGCTTCACCTGGCGCCAGCCGTTGCCGTACGCCGTGGCGACCGTGCGGATCAGGTCCTCCTCCGAGACCATCTTGTTGATGACCCTGCGCATGCGCTCGGAGCCGCCCTCGGGGGCGAAGGTGAGGCCGGACCGGCGGCCGTTGCGGGTCAGCTCGTCGGCCAGGTCGACGTTGAAGGCGTCGACGCGGGTGGAGGGGAGGGACAGGCCGATCTTGTCGTCCTCGTAGCGGTCCGCGAGGCCCTTGGCGATGTCGCCGATCTCGGAGTGGTCGGCGGAGGACAGGGAGAGCAGGCCGACCTCCTCGAAGCCGGTCGCCTTGAGGCCCTTGTCGACCATCTCGCCGATGCCGGTGATGCTCCGCTCCCGCACGGGGCGCGTGATCATGCCGGCCTGGCAGAAGCGGCAGCCCCGGGTGCAGCCGCGGAAGATCTCGACGGACATCCGCTCGTGGACCGTCTCGGCGAGCGGGACGAGCGGCTGCTTCGGGTACGGCCACTCGTCGAGGTCCATGACGGTGTGCTTCGACACGCGCCACGGCACGCCGGAGCGGTTGGGCACGACGCGTCCGATGCGGCCGTCGGGCAGGTACTCCACGTCGTAGAAGCGCGGGACGTACACGCCGCCGGTCCTGGCCAGGCGGAGGAGGACCTCCTCGCGGCCGCCGGGGCGGCCCTCGGCCTTCCACGCGCGGATGATGTCGGTGATCTCCAGCACGGCCTGCTCGCCGTCGCCGATGACCGCGGCGTCGACGAAGTCGGCGATCGGCTCGGGGTTGAACGCGGCGTGGCCGCCGGCGAGGACGATCGGGTGGTCGACGCCGCGGTCCCTCGCCTCCAGGGGGATGCCCGCCAGGTCGAGCGCGGTGAGCATGTTGGTGTAGCCCAGCAGCGCGGTGAGCATGTTGGTGTAGCCCAGCTCGGTGGAGAAGCTGAGGCCGAAGACGTCGAACGCGCCGACGGGGCGGTGGCTGTCGACGGTGAACTGCGGCACGCCCTTCTCGCGCATCAGCTTCTCGAGGTCCGGCCAGACGCTGTAGGTGCGCTCGGCGAGGACGCCCTCGCGCTCGTTCAGCACCTCGTAGAGGATCATGACGCCCTGGTTGGGCAGGCCGACCTCGTACGCGTCGGGGTACATCAGGGCCCAGCGGACGTCGCAGCTCTCCCAGGGCTTGACCGTGGAGTTGAGCTCGCCGCCGACGTACTGGATCGGCTTCTGCACATGCGGGAGCAGAGCTTCGAGCTGTGGGAAGACCGACTCAGGCATTTCGGGGAACCTTCGTGAGCTGATGGGGGCGACTCTCAAGCGTAACGCGCTCCGGGTCGCCCCCGGCACGGTGAACGACTCAGCCGTCCAGGCCCCGCGCCTCCGCCCACAGGCCCGGCAGCTCGCGTTCGCGGTCGGCGGCCCGGGCCTCCTCCCGGGCGTGGAGCAGGCCCCAGGTGAAGGACGACTCGCCCGCGCCGTTGGCCTGGACGGCGATCTCCCGGAGGGCTTCGCGGGCGACGACGCCGTCCTGGTGGTCGCCGAGGAGCTTCTGGAGGGCCTTCATGTCCTTGACGAGGCGCCGGGCGGGCCCGCCGAGGGCGGGGACGGCGAGTTCGGCGGCGTAGCGGGCGCGCTTGGCGGCCTTCCGCGCCTCGTGCAGGGCCGTGTCCCGGTCGTGGCCGGGGTCGAGCGCCAGGGCGTGCCGGATGCGGGCCGCCACGCGGGCCTGGTCCTTCGCGACCGCCTTGGCGAGTGCCTTCCGCGGGGACTTGGCCGCGGCGGGCCGCAGCGGCGGGCCGGCGAGGAGGGCGTCCAGGGCGTCGAGGAGGGAGAGGTAGCGGTCGCCGTCGAGGATCTCCAGGAGGCGGTCGCGCGAGCCGGCCCGGCGGGCGGCGGACCAGCGGTCGAGGCGGGCGTGCACCGGGCCGAGCCGGAGGGTGCGCGGGACGGCGTCCAGGGCCTCGCGCAGGCGCTCGTCGAGCACTTCCCGGTCGCGGTCGACGCCCAGTTCGGCGGCGAGCCACTTCAGTTCGGCGGCGACGGGATCGGTGGCCTCCCGGTCGAGGACCTTGCGGTGGCTGCGGAAGGCACTGCGCAGGCGACGGGTGGCGACGCGCATCCGGTGGACGGAGTCGGGGTGGTCGCGGCGCAGGCCGATGTCGTGGGTGAGCAGGGCGTCGGCCTGTTCGCGCAGGTAGGCGAGGACGTGACCGCCGGCCGTGTCGTGTTCCGCGGGCCGGGCCGCCGGGGGCGGGGTGCCGGTCTCCTCCAGGGCGCGGGCGAGTTTCGACGGGGCCGCGGCGGGGCGGACGCCGGCCTTGCGGAGGCGCTTGTCGACGGCGTCCAGCAGTGCGGGGTCGCCGCCGTCGGCGAGTTCCACCTCGATCTCGGTCCAGCGGGCGGTGCCGCCGTCGCCGGTGAGGCGCTCGGCGTGGACCGTGTCGGTGCTCAGTTCGGCGAGGAGGCCGCCGCCGTCGTCGAGGAGGTGGCGTACGTCGCGGGAGGAGCGCAGCCGTACGGCGGGGACGAGGTCCTCGCCGCGGGTGAGGGCGCGGACGAGCGCGGCGAGGGCGGGTGGCACGTGGTCGTCGAGGGGTGCGTGGACCTCGTCGCGGACACCGGGGGCGACGGGCAGTTTGAGGTGCCAGCCCGCGTCGCCGCCGGTGCGGCGGCGCAGGGTGACGGAGTGGGCGGCGAGGCGCAGGCCGGGGGTGTCGTAGTAGACGGCGTCGAGGTCCGCGGTGCCCGTGTCGACGACGCGGGAGACGCCGCGCACCCGGGTGAGGTCCGGCACCCGGGCGTCGGTGGTGGCTTCGTACTTTCGCTCTATCTCACGTTTCGTATCCGCCATACACCGAATGTAGTCCACGGCGTCACCGGGGCGTCATGTGCTCATGCGGCTATGGGCCGCTGGGAACGGATGGACTGCAGCAGGCCGACGGCGATCCACACGGCGAACATGGACGAGCCGCCGTAGGAGACGAACGGCAGGGGCAGGCCGGCGACGGGCATGATGCCGAGGGTCATGCCGATGTTCTCGAAGGACTGGAAGGCGAACCAGGCGATGACGCCGGCGGCGACGATCGTGCCGTACAGCTCGGTGGTCTCCCGTGCGATGCGGCAGGCGCGCCACATGACGAGGCCGAGCAGGGCGATGATCGTGCCGGCGCCGAGGAAGCCGAGCTCCTCGCCGGCGACGGTGAAGATGAAGTCGGTCTGCTGCTCGGGGACGAACTGGCCGGTCGTCTGGTGGCCGTTGAAGAGGCCGGCGCCGTACAGGCCGCCGGATCCGATGGCGATGCGGGCCTGGTTGGTGTTGTAGCCGACGCCCGCGGGGTCGAGTTCGGGGTTGGCGAACGCGGCGAAGCGGTTGATCTGGTACTCGTCGAGGACGCCGAGCGCGGCGACGAGGACCGCGCCGGCGACGCCCGCGCCGATCAGGCCGAGGATCCACCGGTTGGAGGCGCCGGAGGCGAGGAGCACGCCGAGGACGATCACGACCATGACCATCACGGAGCCGAGGTCCGGCATCAGCATGACGATCACCATGGGGACGACGGCGAGGGCCAGGGACTTGGCGACGGTGCGGTGGTCGGGGTGGACCTGGTCCCCGGCGTCGACGCGGGCCGCGAGGAGCATCGCCATGCCGAGGATGATCGTGACCTTCACGAACTCGGACGGCTGGAGGGAGAAGCCGCCGCCGAGGACGATCCAGGCGTGGGCGCCGTTGATGGTGGCGCCCAGCGGGGTGAGGACGAGCAGGACGAGTACGACGGAGACGCCGTACAGGACGGGTACCGCGCCGCGCAGGGTGCGGTGCCCGAGCCAGATCGTGCCGACCATCAGGGCGACGCCGATGCTCGTGTTGAGCAGGTGCTTGAAGAGGAAGGAGTACGGATCGCCCTGGTTGAGCTCGGTGCGGTTGCGGGTGGCCGACCACACGAGGAGCGCGCCGACGAGGGACAGGGCCAGTGCCGAGAGCATCAGTGGCCAGTCGAGGCGGCGCACCGGGGAGTCGCGGGCGGTGAGCCTGGCCCACAGGCCCCCCGGCTCGGGGGCGTAGCGGGGGACGGACAGGGTGCTGTTGGCTGCGGGCACGGCGGGTCAGTCCCTCCAGACCGGCGGGCCGGCGAGGCCCTGCTGTTCGTCGTCCCGTCCCTCACCCGTCCCGGGCTTCTGCGCCTCGGGGTCGTACGGCTTGACGGGGGGCGCCTCGATGGTGCCGTCGGGCTGGATCTTCGGCAGGTCCTTCTGCGGCTTGGGCAGGAGGGCCCGCTTGAGGTCCTGGTCGCCCTCGTCGTCGAGGCCGTACAGGGCGTCGTAGATGTTGCGGACCGCCGGGCCGGAGGCGCCGGAGCCGGTGCCGCCCTGCGAGATCGTCATGACGATCGTGTAGTCGTCGGTGTAGGTCGCGAACCACGAGGTGGTCTGCTTGCCGTAGACCTGGGCGGTGCCGGTCTTGGCGCGCATCGGGATCTTGTCCTGCGGCCATCCGCCGAACCGCCAGGCGGCGGTGCCGCCGGGTTCGACGACGGAGCGCAGGCCCTTGTCGAGGTCGCTGATGGTCTCCGCGTCGACCGGCAGCCTGCCGCGGGCCCTGGGCTTGATCTCCTGCACCTTCTTGCCGTCGGGGCTGATCAGGGCCTTGCCGATGGTGGGCGCGAAGAGGGTGCCGCCGTTGCTGATGGCGGCGTAGGCGGTGGCCAGCTGGACGGGGGTGATGAGGACGTCGCCCTGGCCGATGGCGAAGTTGATGCTGTCGAAGGCCTTCAGCTGGTTGCCTTCGAGGCAGTTCTCGTAGGCGATCTGCTCGACGTAGCTGCCGCCCTTCTTGCCCTGCTTGCACCAGGAGTCCTTGTTGGCCTCCCAGAACCGCTGCTTCCACCGGCGGTCGGGGATGCGGCCGCTGACCTCGTTCGGCAGGTCGATGCCGGTCTCGGCGCCGAACCCGAACTCGTGGGCGGTCCGGTAGAACCAGTCGTGGGCGTCCTTGTTCGGCTTGAGGCCGCCGTCGCGCTGCCACTCCTTGTGGCCGAGGGCGTAGAAGACGGTGTTGCAGGAGTACTTGAGGGCGTCCCCGAGGGTGATGGGGCCATGCCCCTTGGACTCGAAGTTGGCGAAGCTCCGGCCGCCGAGGCTGTAGGAGGCGCTGCAGTTGTAGCGGTCGTCGAAGGGGTAGCCGGCCCGCACGGCCGCGCTCGCCGACACCACCTTGAAGACGGAGCCGGCGGGCGACTGGCCCTGGATGGCCCGGTTGAGCAGCGGGTAGTTGGAGTTCTTGCCGGTGAGCCTGGCGTACTCCCTGCCGGAGATGCCGCCGACCCAGGCGTTGGGGTCGTAGTCGGGCTGGGAGGCCATCGCGACGACGCGGCCGGTCTTGGACTCCATGACGACGACGGCGCCCGCGTCCGCCTTGTAGGGGCGGCCGGTGATCTTGTCGGTCTCCTTGCGGACGTTCTTCATCGCCTCGTGGAGCTCGTACTCGGCGACGGCCTGGACGCGGGCGTCGATGGAGGTGACGAGGGTGGAGCCGGGGACGGTCGGGTCGTTCTCCGCCTGGCCGATGACGCGGCCGAGGTTGTCGACCTCGTAGCGGGTGACGCCGGCCTTGCCGCGCAGGTACTTGTCGTAGGTGCGTTCGATGCCGGAGCGGCCGACCTGGTCGGAGCGGAGGAACGGCGAGTCGGTGTCCTTGGCCTTCTCGATCTCCTCGTCGGTGACGGGCGAGAGGTAGCCGAGGACCTGCGCGGTGCGGGCCTTGCCGGGGGCCGGGTAGCGGCGTACGGCGGTGGGCTCGGCGGTGATGCCGGGGAAGTCCTCGGCCCGCTCGCGGATCTGCAGGGCCTGCTGGGTGGTGGCCTCGTCGGTGACGGGGATCGGCTGGTAGGGGGAGCCGTTCCAGCAGGGCTGCGGGGTTTCGGAGTCGCAGAGGCGGACCTTGTCCATGACCTCCTTGGGCGTCATGCCGAGGACGCCGGCGAGGCGGGTGAGGACGCCCCTGCCGCGGTCCTTCATGCGCATGAGCTCGGTGCGGGAGGCCGAGACGACGAGGCGGGTCTCGTTGTCGGCGAGGGGTACGCCTCGGGCGTCGAGGATGGTGCCGCGGACGGCGGGCTGGACGACCTGCTGGACGTGGTTGTTCCTCGCCTCGTCGGAGTACTCCTCGCCGTTGCGGATCTGGAGGTACCAGAGGCGACCGAGGAGGGTGAGGAGCAGGGAGAAGACGAGGACCTGGATGACGACGAGGCGGATCTGGACCCGCGGGGTCCGGCCCGTCTCGGGAATGTTGCTCACGACGCCCTCCCCCGGGTGTCTCGGTTCCCTCGTACCGTGTGCGGCTCTCGTCGGGGTCGGACCGGCCTCACGGGCGCTTGACCCCCTTGATGCGGGCGGCGCGGGCGGCGCGGCCGCGGGCGGCCCTGACGCGCAGGCCGCCGCGCCGGCCGCCGACGCTCAGACCCGTGCCGCCGACCATCCAGCCGGCGGTGACGTCGCCGCCGGCGGTGGCGGGCTCGGCGAGCGGGTCGCCGTCGGCCCGCCGGGCCAGCGCCATGATCCACGGCACGGTGAACGGCGTGAGCAGCAGGTCGTAGACGACGGCGGTGAGGATCAGGGAGAGGAGGCCCACGTGGCGGGCCCCGGTGTCGCCGACGAGGGCGCCGACGCCCGCGTACAGCAGCGTGGAGCCGATCGCGGCGGCGACGATCACGGCCATCGGTCCGGCCGCGGACCGGGGCTGCCCGGTCTCCGGCCGGGTGAGCCCCGCGAGGTAGCCGATGACGCACAGGACCAGCGCGTAGCGGCCGATGGCGTGGTCGGCGGGCGGGGCGAGGTCGGCGAGGAGGCCGGCGCCGAAACCGATGAGGGCACCGCTGACGTGCCCGTACACCATGGACAGGGCGAGCACGGTCAGCAGGACCAGGTCGGGGACGGCGCCGGGCAGCTGCAGGCGGGCGAGGACGGAGACCTGGACGACCAGGGCGACCACGACCAGGGTGCCGGAGAGGAGGATCCGGTTGAGGCGCATGGGACTACTCCTGTTCCTGCTCGTCGGTGCGGGGGGCCACGCCCGGCTGGGCGTCGGCCTGCCCGTCCTGCGGCCGCTCGCCGGCCGGTGAGGGGGTGACCGTCACGGTGACCGTCGGGGCGGGCTTCGGTCGGGCGGGCAGGACCGTGTCGCGCGGGTCGGTGCGGGGCGCCTGGACGACGACGCCGACGATGTCGAGGCGGCTGAACCCGGCGTAGGGGCGGACGAACAGCCGGCGGGTCAGGTCGCCGCTGGACGGATCGACGCGGATGACCTCGCCGACGGGCACGCCGGGCACGAACGGGCGGTCGGCCTGGGAGCCGAAGGTGACGAGCCGGTCGCCGGGCTTCACCTTCGCCTTGCCGTTGAGCAGCTGCACGGACAGCGGGCGCTCGCCCTGCCCGGTGGCGAAGCCCAACTCGTCGGTGCGCTCTATCCGCGTGCCGACCGTGAAGTCCGGATCGCTGGCGAGGAGCACGGTGGCGGTGGAGGGGCCGACGGTGGTGACGCGGCCGACGAGCCCGTCGCCGTTGATGACGGTCATGTCGCGGCGGATGCCGTCCCGGGCGCCGGCGTCGATGGTCACCGTCCAGGAGAAGCCCTGGGCCGCCCCTATGGCGACGACCTCGGCCGCCTTGATGCCGTACTGTCCCGCGCCGGCCGTTCTGAGCAGCTTGTCCAGTTCGCGGACGCGGTTGCGGTTGCGGTCGTCGCTGCCGAGCCTCGTCTTCAGCTCGGCGTTCTCCCTCTCCAGCTGCGCGATGCGGCTGTGGCGCTCGCCGGAGTCCCGCACGGCCCCGATCGCGTTGCCGATCGGGGCCACCGCGGACGCGACGCTGTTCTCGACGGGGCCGAAGACCGCGGCGGCGACGCGCCGGGCTCCGTCGACCGGTGACTCCTCACCGCCGCGGATGTCCACCGTGATCAGCGCGAACGCGACGGCGACCAGAAGCGCCAGAAGCAGCCGGCTCTCTTTCGTGTCCCTCACGTGGGGCGGCCGTGCCTTCCTCGTAGGAATGTTTGTGCCGTTATACCGAAGATCAGCCGTACGGGTCCGACGGGATCCGTACGGCTGATCGTGTGGGCGTCACCTGCGGGGCTGGGAGTCCAGCACCTGCTGGAGCGCCTCGAACTCCTCGACGCACTTGCCGGAGCCCAGCGCCACCGAGTCCAGCGGATCCTCGGCGATGTGGATCGGCATGCCCGTCTCCTGGCGCAGCCGCTCGTCGAGGCCGCGCAGCAGGGCGCCGCCGCCGGTGAGGACGATCCCGCGGTCCATGATGTCGCCGGAGAGCTCGGGCGGGCACTTGTCGAGGGTCGTCTTCACGGCGTCGACGATGGCGTTGACGGGCTCCTCGATGGCCTTGCGGACCTCCGAGGCGGAGATGACGACGGTCTTCGGCAGGCCGGAGACCAGGTCGCGTCCGCGGATCTCGGTGTGCTCCTCCTCACCGAAGTCGTGCGCCGAACCGACGGTGATCTTGATCTGCTCGGCGGTGCGCTCACCGAGGAGGAGGCTGTACTCCTTCTTGACGTGCTGGATGATCGCGTTGTCCAACTCGTCGCCGGCGACCCGGATGGACTGCGCGGTGACGATTCCGCCGAGGGAGATGACGGCGACCTCGGTCGTACCGCCGCCGATGTCGACGACCATGTTGCCCGTGGCCTCGTGGACCGGCAGGCCCGAGCCGATGGCGGCCGCCATCGGCTCCTCGATGATGTGCACCTGCCGGGCGCCCGCCTGAGTGGACGCCTCGATGACGGCGCGGCGCTCGACGCCCGTGATGCCGGACGGAACGCAGACGACGACGCGGGGGCGGGCCAGGTAGCGGCGCTTGTGGATCTTCAGGATGAAGTAGCGGAGCATCCGCTCGGTGATCTCGAAGTCCGCGATCACCCCGTCCTTCAGCGGCCGCACCGCGACGATGTTGCCGGGGGTCCGGCCGATCATCTTCTTCGCCTCTGCGCCGACCGCCAGGATGCCGCCGGTGTTGGTGTTGATGGCGACGACCGACGGCTCGTTGAGGACGATGCCGCGGCCCCTGACGTACACCAGCGTGTTGGCGGTCCCGAGGTCGACAGCCATGTCACGGCCGATGAACGACATTGAGTTCCCCTTGTTTCCCATGAGGAGCGCCGGGCCTTCCCACAGAGCGTTGACGGCTTCTCAGGACGGCGCGCTGGATCGTGTGGAGCGGAGGATTCCATCGTAGTACCGCTTCCGCGAACACGGCGCGGTGATCCGCCTCTATACAGGTGACGAGATGTCGGTGCGATGCGTTCCCGGTCTCCTCCGCGATATGCCGCGGGGCGACCGGAATTCCACTCGGTCGCCCCAGGTCGTGAGCGCGTACGGCTGACAGTAGGTCAGGAAAGGCCGGGAAAGAAAATCTTGAGTTCCCGAATGGCGGACTCCTCGGAGTCCGAGGCGTGGATCAGGTTCTCCCGGACGATCGTGCCGTAGTCACCCCGGATGGAGCCGGGCTCCGCGGCGATCGGGTCGGTCGGGCCGGCGAGCCGCCGGACGCCCTCGATGACCCGCTCGCCCTCGACCACCATCGCGACGACCGGACCGGAGGACATGAAGGCGACGAGCGGCTCGTAGAAGGCCTTGCCCTTGTGCTCGCCGTAGTGCTGCTCCAGCGTGTCCTGGTCGAGCGTGCGCAGCTCCAGCGCACTGATGGCCCAACCGGCCTTGCGCTCGATGCGGCCGATGATCTCGCCGATCAGCCGCCTGCGGACGGCGTCCGGCTTGAGGAGGACGAGGGTGCGCTGGGGCATCGTGGAATGGCTCCTTGCAAGCATGTACGTGCGGTGCACAGAGGCTACAGGGGACCGCTGCGGGGACGGCACCCGGCCGGGTCCTCCGGCCGGCCCGCGGCGGACGGCCGGAGGGCCCGCCCCCCGCGTGCGCGGGGCCTCCCGGGCCGGGCGCCGCGGGCGGCGGCGCACGCCGCACCGGGGGTACGGCTACGCCGAGGAGGCGCCGCTCTCGTTCCGGGCCGCCCAGCGGGCCTTCGCCTCGTCGATCCTGCGGCCGAAGTGGATGGACGCCCACCACAGGCCCGCGAAGACCGCGCCGAGGAAGAACATGGCCGGCACGACGAAACCGCTCAGGACGAGCGCGACCTGCAGCGCCCACCCCAGCCGGAGCCCGCCCGGACGGGTGATCACGCCGCACAGCAGGACGGACAGCACCATGGCGATGCCGCACACCGTCCACACCGTGCCCGTGGCCAGGCTGTCGTCCTTCATCGCGACCAGGCCCGCGAAGCCGATCACGAAGAACTCCCCGATCAGCGTCGAGGCGCAGAGCGTACGCATGTCCGTCAGCCCTTCCGGAGGAGAAGCCGGGCCTCGCCGACCGTGATCACCGAACCCGTCACCAGCACGCCCGCGCCCGCGAACCCGCCCTCCTCCTCGGCGAGCGTGACGGCCGCCTCCAGCGCGTCGTCGAGGCGCGGCTCGACGACCACCCGCTCCTCGCCGAAGACCTCCACCGCGATGGCGGCGAGCGCGTCGGGGTCCATCGCGCGGGGCGTGGAGTTCGCCGTGACGACGATCTCCGCGAAGATCGGTTCGAACGCCTCCAGGAGGCCCCGCACGTCCTTGTCGCCGCTGGCGCCGACCACACCGATCAGCCGCGAGAAGCCGAACGCCTCGCGGACGCCGTCCGCCGCCGCCTGCGCGCCGGCCGGGTTGTGCGCGGCGTCCAGGACGACGGTGGGGCTGCGCCGGACGACCTCCAGACGGCCGGGCGAGGCGACGGCGGCGAAGGCCCGGCGGACCGTGTCGAGGTCCAGGGGCCGGGCGTGCTGCGCGCCGATCCCGAAGAACGCCTCGACCGCGGCGAGCGCCACGGCCGCGTTGTGCGCCTGGTGCGCCCCGTACAGGGGGAGGAAGACGCCCTCGTACTCGCCGCCGAGGCCGCGCAGGGTCAGCAGCTGGCCGCCGACGGCGACCTCCCGGGAGACGACGCCGAACTCCATGCCCTCGCGGGCGACGGTGGCGTTCACGGCGACGGACCTCCTGAGGAGCACCTGCGCCGCGTCCACCGGCTGCTGCGCGAGGATCACGGTGGCGTCCTGCTTGACGATCCCGGCCTTCTCGCCGGCGATCTCGGCGGGGGTGGAGCCGAGCCGGTCGGTGTGGTCCAGGGAGATCGGGGTGACGACGGCGACGGATCCGTCGATCACGTTCGTCGCGTCCCAGCTGCCGCCCATGCCGACCTCGACGACGGCCACGTCGACCGGGGCGTCGGCGAACGCGGCGTACGCCATGCCGGTGAGGACCTCGAAGAAGGACAGCCGGTGCTCCTGGGCGGCGTCGACCATCTCGACGTACGGCTTGACGTCGCGGTACGTCTCGACGAACCGCTCGGCGTCGATCGGGGCGCCGTCCAGGCTGATCCGCTCCGTGATCATCTGGACGTGCGGCGAGGTGTACCGGCCGGTGCGCAGGTCGAACGCGCCGAGCAGGGCCTCGATCATGCGGGCCGTGGACGTCTTGCCGTTGGTGCCCGTGATGTGGATGGAGGGGTACGCGCGCTGGGGCTCGCCCAGGACGTCCATGAGGGCGGTGATCCGCTGGACGGAGGGCTCCAGCCGGGTCTCGCCCCAGCGGCTGGAGAGCTCCTGCTCGACCTCCCGCAGCGCCTTGTCGACCTCCGGGTCGGCGGGCCGCGCCGGTACGGGGTCGCCCTGCGGCGGGCCGGCCTGGGTGCGCAGGGTGCGGCTTCCGGCCTCGATCACCGCCAGGTCGGGGTCTCGGGTGGTCTCCGCCTGGACGATGTCGTCGAAGTCGGGGACGTCGTCGCGGTCCGGACGGTCGCCGGACGAGGGCTGCTCACTCACGCCGCCCAGTCTACGGAGGGCCGCCGACACCGCCGGTCGCCGCCCCGGGCGCACGGCGGGACCCCGGGCCGAGTCGGCCGCGGGCCGGTCCGGGCGACCCCGCCCCGGGCACACGGCGGGGTCCCGGAACCCGAGCGGTTCCGGGACCCCCGGTGGTGTGCGGCGGGCCGGCCCGGCGGGCGGGTCAGCCCCGGGGCAGGTTGTCCAGCTGGGCCTGGACGCGGGCGATGTCCTCGTCCGCCTGGGCGAGCCGTGTGCGGATCTTCTCCACGACGTGGTCCGGAGCCTTGGCGAGGAAGGCGTCGTTGCCGAGCTTCGCCCGGGCCTGGGCCTTCTCCTTCTCGGCCGCGGCCAGGTCCTTCGCCAGGCGCTTGCGCTCCGCCTCGACGTCGATCGCGCCCGACAGGTCGAGCGCGACCGTGGCGCCGGCGACCGGCAGGGAGGCGGTGGCGTGGAAGCCCTCGCCCTCCGGCTGGAGGCGCAGCAGCTGGCGGATGGCCGCCTCGTGCGGCGCGAGCGCCGTACCGGCCAGGTCCAGACGGGCCGGGACCTTCTGCCCGGGCTGGAGGCCCTGGTCGGAGCGGAACCGGCGGACCTCGGTGACGACGCGCTGGACCAGCTCGATCTCCTTCTCCGCGGCCTCGTCGCGGAAGCCGCTGTCGCCCGGCCAGTCGGCGACGACGAGGGACTCCCCGCCGGTGAGCGTGGTCCACAGGGTGTCGGTGACGAACGGGACGATCGGGTGCAGCAGGCGCAGCATCACGTCGAGGACCTCGCCGAGGACGCGCGCGGAGACCTTCGCCTGCTCGCCGCCCGCGAAGAACGTCGTCTTGGACAGTTCGACGTACCAGTCGAAGACCTCGTCCCACGCGAAGTGGTAGAGGGCCTCGCTGAGCTTGGCGAACTGGAAGTCCTCGTAGTACGCGTCGACTTCGGCGACGGTCTTGTTGAGGCGGGAGAGGATCCAGCGGTCCGCGGCCGTCGTCCGGGAGGCGTCCGGCAGGGGGCCCTCGACGGTGGCGCCGTTCATCAGGGCGAAGCGGGTGGCGTTCCAGATCTTGTTGGCGAAGTTCCGCGATGCCTGGACCCAGTCCTCGCCGATCGGCACGTCGACGCCCGGGTTGGCGCCCCGCGCCAGGGTGAAGCGGAGGGCGTCGGAGCCGTACTCGTCCATCCAGTCGAGCGGGTCGACGACGTTCCCGAAGGACTTCGACATCTTCTTGCCGTTCTGGTCGCGGACCATGCCGTGCAGGGCGATGGTGCGGAACGGCGGGGTCCCGTCCATCGCGTAGAGACCGAACATCATCATCCGGGCGACCCAGAAGAAGAGGATGTCGTATCCGGTGACCAGGACGGAATTCGGATAGAACTTCGCCAGGCTCCCGGTCCGTTCGGGCCAGCCGAGCGTGGAGAAGGGCCAGAGGCCGGACGAGAACCAGGTGTCGAGGACGTCGGTGTCCTGGTGCCAGCCGTCGCCGGACGGGGGCTGCTCGTCGGGGCCGACGCAGACGACCTCGCCGTTCGGCCCGTACCAGACGGGGATGCGGTGCCCCCACCACAGCTGGCGCGAGATGCACCAGTCGTGCAGGTTGTCGACCCAGTCGAAGTACCGCTTCTCCATCTCCTGCGGGTGGATCGCGACCCTGCCGTCGCGGACCGCGTCGCCGGCGGCCCGCGCGAGCGGGCCCACCCTGACCCACCACTGCATCGACAGGCGCGGCTCGATGGTGGTCTTGCAGCGCGAGCAGTGGCCGACGGAGTGGGAGTAGGGGCGCTTCTCGGCGACGACCCGGCCCTCGGCGCGGAGGGCGGCGACGATGGCGGAGCGGGCCTCCAGCCGGTCCAGGCCCTGGAAGGGGCCGTGGGCGGTGATGACGGCGTGCTCGTCCATGACGGTGAGGGAGGGCAGGCCGTGCCGCTGGCCGATCTCGAAGTCGTTCGGGTCGTGGGCCGGGGTCACCTTGACGGCACCGGTGCCGAACGCGGGGTCGACGTGCTCGTCCGCGACGACCGGGATGCGGCGGCCGGTGAGCGGCAGCTCGATCTCCCGGCCGACGAGGTGGCCGTACCGCTCGTCCTGCGGGTGGACGGCGACGGCCGTGTCGCCGAGCATCGTCTCGGCACGGGTGGTGGCGACGACGATGGAGTCGTCCCCCTCCCCGTACCGGATGGAGACGAGTTCGCCGTCGTCGTCCTGGTACTCCACCTCGATGTCGGAGATGGCCGTGAGGCAGCGGGGGCACCAGTTGATGATGCGCTCGGCCCGGTAGATCAGCTCGTCGTCGTAGAGCTTCTTGAAGATGGTCTGGACGGCCCGGGACAGCCCCTCGTCCATGGTGAACCGCTCGCGGGACCAGGCGACGCCGTCGCCGAGGCGGCGCATCTGGCCGGAGATCCGCCCGCCGGACTCGGCCTTCCACCGCCAGACGCGCTCGACGAACGCCTCACGCCCGAGGTCGTGCCGCGACCTGCCCTCCTTGGCCAGCTCGCGCTCGACGACGTTCTGCGTGGCGATGCCGGCGTGGTCCATGCCGGGCTGCCACAGCGTCTCGAAGCCCTGCATGCGCTTACGGCGGGTGAGGGCGTCGATGAGCGTGTGCTCGAAGGCGTGGCCCAGGTGGAGGCTGCCGGTGACGTTCGGCGGCGGGATGACGATCGCGTACGGCGGCTTGTCGCTGTTCTCGTCGGCGTCGAAGTAACCGCGCTCCACCCAGCTCTCGTACAGCTTCCCCTCTACCTCGGCCGGCGCGTACTGGGTCGGCAGTTCGGGGGCGGATGCTGGCTGCTGCTGAGTGTTCTCGGTCACGGACCCAGTTTAGAGGTGTCACAGCCGCGTACTGAAACGGGAATGTTCCGTGACGGTGCGCACTCCGCGCTCCTCGGGAAGCGTTCCTTCGGTCAAGATGTGGGCAACGCGTAAACGTCTGGATGAGGGAAACCCCTGATGAGCTACAACCAGCCGGGCCCGTACGGCGGGCAGCCCCAGCAGCCCGGGCCCTACGGCCAGCCGGGCCCGTACGGCCAGCCGGGCCCGTACGGCCAGCCCCCGCAGGCGCCGCAGCCCGGTTACGGCTACCCGCAGCAGGCGCCGCCGCCCCAGCCGGGGTACGGCCACCCGCAGCAGCCGGCCCCGTACGGCCAGCCGCCGCAACCCGGTGCGTACGGCCAGCCGCCGCAGCAGCCGCCGTACGGCGGCGGTCCGGGGTACCCGGTCCCGCCGCGGCCCCCGAAGAAGAAGACGGGCCTGGTCGTCGGGGTGACCGCGGGTGTGGTGGCCCTGGGCGTGGGCGCGTGGTTCCTGTTCGGGGGCCTCGGCGGCGGCAACGGCGCGGTGGCCGACGACACCAGGGGTTACAAGATCACGCCGGCGGCGTCGATCGGCGAGTACCAGAAGGACGGCGGGGACCGGCCCGTCAAGCTGGACGCCAAGATGACGGCCAACGCGACCGCCATGGGCATCAAGAACCCGCAGATGGTCGTGGCCAACTACAAGGCGGGCGGCGGTTCCGGCACGACGGTGGGCCGCAACATGAGTCTCAACGGGACCTGGGGCGAGATCACCGACCCGGAGAAGGCCATAGACATGGGGTTCGCCAACTACACCAAGAAGGAGAGCACCCAGTTCGGCGGGGCGTTCGAGCTGGAGCCGGTCGGCAGCCCGGAGGGCAAGACCCCGGCCGGCTTCGAGGGCGCCCTGATGAAGTGCCAGTACCTGAAGCTCATCAACCCCAACGGTGACGGCAGCGCGGAGAAGGGCCCCAAGGAGGCGCGGATCCCGACCTGCATCTGGGCCGACTACAGCACCTACGGCGTCGTCAACACGATCGACATGCTCGCCGCGGCGGCCGGGCAGGCCCCCACGCTCGACCAGACGGCCGAGCTGGCCGCCCAGCACTACAAGGACTCCCGCTCCAAGGCCTGATCGGAGCCGGTACGGCGGAGGGCGCCCGCCCGGTGGTGAACCGGGCGGGCGCCCTCCGCCGTACCGAGCGGGGCTACGCGCTCTTCTCGTGGCGGCCCTGGTCCGTGACGACGCGGGGCACCAGGGTCGGGTTGACGTTGTTGTGGACGACGTCCTCGGTGATGACGACGCGGGCGACGTCCTTGCGGGACGGGACCTCGTACATCACCGACATGAGGACCTCCTCCATGATGGCGCGCAGGCCCCGGGCGCCCGTACCGCGGAGGATGGCCTGGTCGGCGATGGCCTCCAGGGCGGGGCGGTCGAAGTCCAGCTCCACGCCGTCGAGTTCGAAGAGGCGCTGGTACTGCTTCACCAGGGCGTTGCGGGGCTCGACGAGGATCTTGAGGAGGGCCTCGCGGTCCAGGTTGTGGACGGAGGTGATGACGGGGAGGCGGCCGATGAACTCGGGGATCATCCCGAACTTCACCAGGTCCTCCGGCATGACCTCCTGGAACTGGTCGCTCGCCTCGATCTCCCGCTTGGAGCGGATCGTCGCGCCGAAGCCGATGCCCTTGGCACCGGCCCGCGACTCGATGATCTTCTCCAGGCCGGCGAAGGCCCCGCCCACGATGAACAGCACGTTCGTCGTGTCGATCTGGATGAACTCCTGGTGCGGGTGCTTGCGGCCGCCCTGCGGCGGGACGGAGGCGGTCGTGCCCTCCAGGATCTTCAGCAGGGCCTGCTGGACGCCCTCACCCGACACGTCGCGGGTGATGGACGGGTTCTCGCTCTTGCGGGCCACCTTGTCGATCTCGTCGATGTAGATGATGCCCGTCTCGGCCTTCTTGACGTCGTAGTCGGCCGCCTGGATGAGCTTGAGCAGGATGTTCTCGACGTCCTCGCCGACGTACCCGGCCTCCGTGAGCGCCGTCGCGTCGGCGATGGCGAACGGGACGTTCAGCATGCGCGCCAGCGTCTGGGCGAGCAGCGTCTTGCCGGAGCCCGTGGGACCCAGCAGCAGGATGTTGGACTTGGCGAGCTCGATCGCGTCGTCCCTGCCCTGGCCGCCGCCGTTCTCACCGGCCTGGACGCGCTTGTAGTGGTTGTACACCGCGACCGAGAGGGCCTTCTTCGCCGGCTCCTGGCCGACGACGTAGCCCTCCAGGAATTCGTAGATCTCGCGCGGCTTGGGGAGTTCCTCCCACCGCACCTCGCTCGTTTCGGCGAGTTCCTCTTCGATGATCTCGTTGCAGAGGTCGATGCACTCGTCGCAGATGTACACACCGGGGCCTGCGATGAGCTTCTTCACCTGCTTCTGGCTCTTTCCGCAGAACGAGCACTTGAGCAGGTCGCCGCCATCACCGATGCGTGCCACGAGGTGCTTCCCCTTCGCCTGGGAGCGGCTTGTTCGCAGCCGGCTCCTGGTGCCTCATATCCGACGGTACCTTGCCGGGCCCCCCGTTCGGGCCCCCCTTGGCACGGTTCGCGCCGACGGAGGTCCGCGGCGGGCCGTGCCAAGGGAAGGTCGAGCGTCAGGCCGCCGAGGCCGCCGTGCTCTTGCGGGTCGAGACGATCTGGTCGATCAGGCCGTACGCCAGGGCGTCCTCGGCCGTGAGGATCTTGTCGCGCTCGATGTCGTCGCGGATCTTCTCGATCGGCTGCGTGGAGTGCTTGGCGAGCATCTCCTCCAGCTGGGTGCGCATCCGGAGGATCTCGTTGGCCGCGATCTCCAGGTCGGAGAGCTGCTCGCGGCCGGTGCCGCCGGAGGGCTGGTGGATCAGCACGCGCGCGTTGGGCAGGGCCATGCGCTTGCCGGGCGTGCCGGCGGCGAGGAGGACGGCCGCGGCGGAGGCCGCCTGGCCCATGCAGACGGTCTGGATGTCCGGCTTCACGAACTGCATCGTGTCGTAGATCGCCGTCAGCGCGGTGAAGGAGCCGCCGGGGCTGTTGATGTAGACCGAGATGTCGCGGTCCGGGTCCATCGACTCCAGGCACAGCAGCTGCGCCATGACGTCGTTGGCGGAGGCGTCGTCGATCTGGACGCCGAGGAAGATCACGCGCTCCTCGAAGAGCTTGGCGTACGGGTCGTACTCGCGCACGCCCTGGGAGGTGCGCTCGACGAACCGGGGGACGACGTAACGGCTGTCCACCTGCGGGCCGGTGTAGAGGCCGCTCGCGGAGAAGTTGCTCATTGGGGTGTTCACCATCCTGGTGGCGTTCGGCGGGCTGCTGGGGGCGGGGGGCGGGGGCTGTCGGCGCGGCGGAGGGCTCAGGCGCCGGTGCCGCCACCGCCCGGAACGCCCGAGGCGGCGGAGATGATCTCGTCGATCAGGCCGTACTCCTTCGCCTCGTCCGCGGTGAACCAGCGGTCGCGGTCGCCGTCGCGGATGATCGTCTCCACGGTCTGGCCCGAGTGGCGGGCCGTGATCTCGGCCATGCGCCGCTTGGTGCGGAGGAGGTACTCGGCCTGGATCTTGATGTCCGAGGCGGTGCCGCCGATGCCGGCGGAGCCCTGGTGCATCAGGATGTCGGTGTTGGGCAGGGCGAAGCGCTTGCCCGCGGCGCCGCCGGTCAGCAGGAACTGGCCCATGGAGGCGGCCATGCCCATGCCGATCGTGACCACGTCGTTCGGGATGTACTGCATGGTGTCGTAGATCGCCATGCCGGCCGTCACCGAACCGCCGGGGCTGTTGATGTACAGGTAGACGTCCTTGTCCGGGTCGGCGGCGAGGAGGAGCATCTGCGCGGTGATCTTGTTCGCGATGTCGTCGTCGACCTGCTGGCCCAGGAAGATGATCCGCTCGCCGAGCAGCCGGTTGTACACATGGTCGCCGAGGCCACCACCGATGGACGGCTCACCCGCGGCGTAAGGCATCAGATTCGTCACGTATCCACCTGCTCGTCTCTGACGGCTGCGGCCGTCTCAGCGTCTGTCGTACTGGGGGCGGGACTCCCCTGCCCTCGTATTCATGGACCCTAACGCGCAGGTGGGCGGGCGCCATCCCGGTTCCCGAACTGTTCGCTCGGAGCGCAAGGTTCCTCGGGTACGGCGGCGGGCCCCGGCCGCACAGTGCGTCCGGGGCCCGCCGCGGAGCCCGGGGCGAGGCCGGTCAGGCCTCGGTCCGCTCGTCGGAGGCGTCCTCGGCGGAGGCCTCGGTGCCCTCGGCGGCCTCGTCCTCGTCCTCGTCCTCCATGACGACCGGCTCGCCGTTCGTGTCGACGACCTTGGCGGACTCGACGACGAGCGCCAGGGCCTTGCCGCGGGCGACCTCGCCGACGAGCATCGGGACCTGGTTGCCCTCGACGACGGCCTGGGCGAACTGGTCCGGGCTCATGCCGGAGGACGCGGCGCGGCGCATCAGGTGCTCGGTCAGCTCGTCCTGGTTGACGTTGAGCTTCTCCTTGGAGACGAGCTCGTCCAGGATGAACTGGGTCTTGATGCCCTTGACCGCCTGCTCCCGGGTCTCGGACTCGAACTCCTCGACCGTCTTGCCCTGGAGCTCCAGGTACTTCTCCAGGGTGAGGCCCATCTGGCCGAGCTGGTGGTGCTCCAGGTTGTGCTTGCGGGTGTTGACCTCGTCCTCGAGGAGCTTCTCGGGGATCGGTACCTCGGCCAGCTTCAGCAGCTCGTCCAGGACGCGCTCCTGGGCCTGGGTGGCCTGGTCGTACTCCTTCGTGTTCTCCAGGCGCTTGCGGCTGTCGGCCCTCAGCTCGTCGAGCGTGTCGAACTCGCTCGCCATCTGGGCGAACTCGTCGTCCAGCTCGGGGAGCTCGCGGGCGGCGACCTGGGTGACCTTGACGGTGACCTCGGCCTCCTTGCCCTCGGCGGAGCCGCCCTTCAGCGTGGAGGTGAAGGTGGCCTCGCCACCGGCCTCCAGGCCGGTCACGGCCTCGTCGATGCCCTCCAGGAGCTCGCCGGAGCCGATCGTGTACTGCACGCCGGTGGCCACGCCGTCCGGGAGGACCTCGCCGTCGACCTTGGCCTCGAGGTCGACCGTCACGACGTCGCCCTCGGCGGCGGCGCGCTCGACCGGGGAGGTGGAGGCGAAGCGCTCGCGCAGCTGCTCCACGGCCTTCTCGACGTCCTCGTCGGTGACCTCGACCGCGTCGACGGTGACCTCGATGCCGGAGAAGTCCGGGATCTCGATCGCCGGGCGGACGTCGACCTCGGCGGTGAAGGCCAGCAGCTCGCCGTCCTTCAGCTCGGTGATGTCGACCTCGGGCTGGCCGAGGGGGTTGACCTCGGCCTCGTTGACCGCCTCGGTGTAGAGCTTGGGGAGGGCGTCGTTGACGGCCTCTTCCAGCACCGCACCACGGCCGAACCGCTGGTCGATGACCCGGGCCGGGATCTTGCCCTTGCGGAAGCCCTTGACCGTGACCTGCTGGTTGATCTTCTTGTACGCCGCGTCGAGGCTGGCCTTGAGCTCCTCGAAGGGCACCTCGACAGTGAGCCGAACCCGGGTCGGGTTCAGGGTCTCCACGGCGCTCTTCACGGTTCGGTCTCCTTGGTGGCTGATTCTGGGTTTCAGCTGGGGCGCTGACTGCGGCGGCCCAGCGGATCGGCCCGGTCAGAGAGACACACGGGCTCGTAGCTTGCATAGTAACCGCAAGGAGTACGGGCCCCACAACGTGATCTTGCCGCGTCCGACGTGCGCGTGGCGGTCGTGTCGTGGTCGGGGTGGCGGGATTTGAACCCACGGCCTTCCGCTCCCAAAGCGGACGCGCTACCAAGCTGCGCCACACCCCGTCGGTGCGACACGTAGGGTACATGGCCGCGGGCGCCGCGTCGGCACGGTGAAGGGGTGTGCGGCCCGGTACGGGGACCCGCTACGATGCTTCACGTGGCGCGGCCGTCGCTCCTCGGTGACGCGCGGTGTGCCGCTTGCGGGCGTAGCTCAATGGTAGAGCCCTAGTCTTCCAAACTAGCTACGCGGGTTCGATTCCCGTCGCCCGCTCTGCACGGACGTCCGGCCCGGCCGGGTGAGCGATCATCCGACCGGGCCGGAGTCGTCTCCGGGGCGCCCGGGGCCCGGGCCGGCCCCGGCTAGAAGTTGATCTTGCTGATGGACGCGGCTATCTCGTTGAGGACCTTGGTGATGGTCGGCCCGACCCCGGAGGACGCGAGGAAGAAGCCGAACAGCGCGGCGACGACGGCGGGCCCCGCCTTGATCGATCCGCTGCGGGTCATCACCACCAGGACGATCGCCAGCAACAGCACCACGGACAGCGAAATGGCCACGATTGATCCCCTCGGTCGGCCCATCAGCACGGCCGGGGGCGCCAGCCCGACACACCCCCGCACGTCCATCGTGCCACTAACGGCCCGTTTCACGCTGCCCGGTGACGGGTTGTGAACCCCCGTGGCACCGGAAAGGGCGGACGGACCCGGCCGACACGGGATCCCGGGGGGATCTCCGCAGCACGCGCGCGGTGGTCCCGCCGGGGCGCCCGCGTGCCCGCCACGGAAAATCCGCAGACTCCCGCCGGGCCTCCCGGAGGGTGCGCGCACCGTGACGACCAGCGGGGTGATGTGCGAATTCCGTGATGGACCGACCTCGTGATTGCGGGCACCGCTGGCCCTGCCCCCGAGGGGATCGCGCGGCTTTCCGAACGGCGCGGCCGGGGCTAGGGTCCCTTGGATGCTCCAACCGCCACGGCAGAAGCAGGTCCGGCGCACCCCCTTCTTCGACAACGCGAAGTACCTGGCGATCGTCCTCGTCGCGGTCGGTCACGCGTGGGAACCGGTCATGGAGGGCAGCCGCGCCACGCGCGCCCTGTACATGTTCGTGTACGCCTTCCACATGCCGGCGTTCGTGATCGTCTCCGGGTACTTCTCGCGGAGCTTCACCGGCCGGCCCGAACAGATGAGACGGCTGGTCGGCGGTGTCCTCGTCCCCTACCTGGTGTTCGAGGTGGCGTACACGCTGTACCGGCGGTGGGCGCAGGACGCGCCGCAGCAGGCGTTCTCGCTCACCGACCCGTCCTACCTGATGTGGTTCCTCCTGGCGCTGTTCGTGTGGCGGCTGTCCGCCCCGCTGTGGCGCTCCCTGCGCCACCCGCTGCCCGTCGCCTCGGCCGTGGCGGTGCTGGCCTCGCTGACCCCGCGCATCGCGGCCGACCTGGAGCTCCAGCGCGTCCTGCAGTTCCTGCCGTTCTTCGTGCTGGGCCTGTCGCTGCGCGAGGAGCACTTCCGGCTGCTGCGGCGGCGGGCCGTGCGGGCGGCGGCCGTGCCGGTCGCGGCGGCCGGGGCGGCCGGGGCGTACGCGGTGGCGCCGCACCTGCGGATGGGCTGGTTCTACCGCGACAGCAGCGCCCAGGAGCTCGGGTACGCGTGGTGGGCGGGGCCGCTGGCGACGGTCGCGCTGGGCGCCGCGGCGCTGGTGCTGACGGCGGCGTTCCTGGCGTGGGTGCCGTCGCGGCGGACCCGGTTCACCGTGCTGGGTGCGGGCAGCCTCTGCGGGTACCTGCTGCACGGGTTCGCGACGAAGGCGTTGCAGTACTGGGAGCTGGTCGACGCGTACCCGGTGCTGGCCACGGCCGCGGGGCGGGTCGGGCTGACGGCGGCGGCGGCCGCGGCGGTGACGCTGATGTGCGCCCCGCCGGTGCGGCGCGCGCTGCGGTGGGTGACGGAGCCGCGCCTGGAGTGGGCGTTCCGTCAGGCGGTGCCCGTGCGGGAGGCCGCGGACCCGCCGTCCCCGCCGGACGCCCGGGGCGCCGGTGCCCCGGGCGGGGCGGTCAGCCGGGTGTGAGGCCGAGCAGGCGCCGTACGCGCGCGTACTTGGCGGTCAGCCGGGACCGGGTCGCTTCGTCGAGGGCGGCGAGCCGGTCCGGATCGGTGTTGTGCGCCAGGTCGGCCTCCTTGACGAGGAGGGCGCCGGGCACGGCGAGGATGCGGGCGGTGTAGTCGGCGAGGTCCTCGCCGGGGTGCCTGGTGAGCGCCGAGACGATGTCCTTGACCTCCTGCGGCAGCGCGGCGCCGGCGAGCCGGTGCGGTGGCAGGACGCCGTCCTCGACGGCGTCGTGCAGCCACGCGGCGGCGACCTGCCCGTCGCTGCCGCCCCGCGCCCGCACCCCCTCGGCGACGGCCCGGAGGTGCTCGGCGTAGGGGCGTCCCGCCTTGTCCGTCTGCCCGGCGTGGGCACGGCGGGCGATCGCTTCGACCTGCTGCAGGGAGAGGTGGGGCACGGGACGACTGTACGCGCCGGTTCAGGCGTCGCGGGAGATCAGGAGCAGCGCGCGGTCGTCGTTGACGTCCCTGGCGCACGCCTCGATGAGGTGCCAGGCCGCGCCGTGGAAGCCCGCGGTGACGTAGCGGTCGGCCTCGCCGGTGAGCCGGTCGATGCCCTCGGCGATGTCGCGGTCGGCGGCCTCGACGAGGCCGTCGGTGAAGAGCATCAGCACGTCGCCGGGGTGCAGGGTGCCCTTGACCGGGTGGAACTCGGCGCCGTCGTAGACGCCGAGCAGCGGTCCGTCGCCGGCCTTCTCCTCCCAGCGGCCGCTGCCCGCGTGGAGCTGGAGGGCCGGCAGGTGGCCGGCGGACAGCAGCTCGTAGTCGCCGGACTCCAGGTCGAGGACGAGGTGGACGGAGGTGGCGAAGCCCTCGTCCCAGTCCTGCCGGAGGAGGTAGGCGTTGGCGGCGGGGAGGAAGCCGTGCGGCGGGAGGGACCCGAGCAGCCCGCCGAAGGCGCCGGACAGCAGCAGGGCGCGGGAGCCGGCGTCCATGCCCTTGCCGGACACGTCGGTGAGGACGGCTTCGAGGGTGCGGCCGCCGTTGGTGCGGGCGGCGACGACGAAGTCCCCGGAGAAGGACTGGCCGCCGGCCGGGCGCAGCGCCATCTCGCGGTGCCAGCCCTTGGGCAGCGGGGGCAGCGCGCTCTGGGCGCGGATGCGTTCGCGCAGGTCGAACAGCATGGTGCCGCCGCGCCGCCAGGGTACGCCGACACGGGCCCGGAACTGGGCGATGAGCAGCCCGAACAGACCGCAGGCGGCGACGACGAGGATGGTGCCGGGGGTGACCCGGGCGGCGCCCTCGGTGTACGGGCCGAGGACGGCGGACTCGACGATCAGCGCGGCCGCGGAGGCGGCGTACAGGCCGAGGAGGCTCGCGGGGCGCAACAGCAGCCCGCCGGCGACGATCGGGAGGACGAGGGCTTCGGGGGCGCACCACACGGGGGTGGTGATCGTCGCGAGCATGATCGCCGGGATGGTGAGGAAGAGCCCCGCCAGGGCGACCCAGTCGGAGCCGTCGCCGCGGAAGTAGTCGACGGCGGACTTGCGCAGCGCGACGCGGGCCCGGCGGACCGCCTTGCGGTACCGGGCCGCGTACGTGTCCGTTCGTGGTGTGCTGCGGGCCATTGGCCTGGACCCTATCCATCCGGGCGGGCGTCGTGCAGGGGGGACCCCCGTGACATTGTGTTCGAAATCGGGTCGCCCCGTGCGGGGAGGGGCTGGTACGGATGGCACATGACGACTGAGCCGAGGGTTCTCACGCCCTCCGAGTGGGACGTGTGGTACCAGCAGTTGGAGTGCGCGTTCGGGGGCGTGTCCGACGTGCCGGAGGAGCGCGCCCTGTGGGAGGCGCTGACCGAGCACGAACGCTCGCTGGGCGTCTGGGACGGGGAGGCGTGCGTGGGGACGGCCGGGGCGTTCTCGTTCCGGCTGTCGGTGCCGGGCGGGGCGGTGGTGCCGGCGGCCGGGGTGACGGCGGTGGGCGTGGCGCCGACCCACCGCAGGCGGGGCGTCCTCACCTCGATGATGCGGCGGCAGCTGGACGACGTGCGTTCCCGGGAGGAGCCGCTGGCGGTGCTGACGGCGTCGGAGCCCGGCATCTACGGCCGGTTCGGCTACGGCCTGGCGACGTGGCGGATGCGGGCCGACATCGACACGGCCCGGGTGCGGCTGTCCGTCCCGGAGGGGACGGACGGCGTACGGCTGCGGCTGGCGCGGCCCGGGGACGCGGCGGCGGCGTGCGAGGCGGTGTACGCGCGGTCGGTGCCGCTGCGGCCGGGGATGCTGGAGCGGCGGCCGGGGTGGGAGCGGCTGCCGCTGCTGGACCCGCCGTCGGAGCGGGGCGGCGCGTCGCCGCTGCAGTGCGTGCTGGCGGAGGGGGAGGACGGGATCGCGGGGTACGCGCTGTACCGGGTGCGGCCGGAGTGGAAGGCGGCGGGGGCCGACGGCACGGTGGTGCTGGAGTGCATGGGAGCGCTTGACCCGGCGTCGTACGCCGCCATCTGGCGCTATCTGTTCGAGATCGACCTGACGTCGACCGTTTTCGCCAAGAACCGGCCGGCGGACGACCCGTGGCAGTACCTCGTGTCGGACGTCCGGCGGTGCGGATCGCGCTGCGGGACGGGATATTCGTACGGCTCGTGGACGTGGGCGCGGCGCTGGAGGCGCGGACGTACCAGACGCCGGTGGACGTGGTCCTGGAGGTGGCGGACGGCTTCTGCCCGTGGAACGCGGGCCGCTGGCGGCTGACCGGGGACCGCGGGGGCGCCCGGTGCGTCCGCACCGGGGATCCGGCCGATCTGGCGCTTTCCGTGCGGGAGTTGGGCGCGGCGTACCTGGGCGGGTTCTCGCTGGTGTCGCTGGCGGGGGCGGGCCTGGTGCGGGAGTTGCGGGAGGGGGCGCTGGCGGAGGCCTCGCTCGCCTTCGGCTCCGCGGTCGCGCCCTGGCTGCCGCACGGCTTCTGAGGCCGGCCCCCGGGGCGGCCGGCCCGGGTCAGCGCCGCTGACAGCCGGGGCACCAGAAGAGGTTGCGGGCGGCGAGATCGGCGGTGCGGATCTCGCCGCCACAGATGTGGCAGGGCAGGCGGGCCCTGCGGTACACGTACACCTCTCCGCCGTGGTCGTCGACGCGCGGCGGGCGGCCCGTCGCCTCGGGGGTGTGCTCGGGGCGCACGGTGTCGATGCGGTTGGTGCGGACGCCCTCGCGCATGAGTGTGACCAGATCTTGCCAGATCGCCGCCCACTCCGCCTCCGCGAGGTCCTTTCCCGCGCGGTACGGGTCGATGCCGTGCCGGAAGAGGACCTCGGCGCGGTAGACGTTGCCGACGCCGGCGACGACCCCCTGGTCCATGAGGAGTGCGGCGATCGTCGTGCGGGAGCGGGAGACGCGGCGCCAGGCGCGGGCCGGGTCGTCGCCCTCGCGCAGCGGGTCGGGGCCGAGCCGGTCGTGGACCGCCCGCTTCTCGGGCTCGGTGATCAGCGCGCAGACGGCGGGACCGCGCAGGTCGGCGTAGGTCTCGGCGCGGGCCAGCCGCAGCCGGACCGTGCCGGTGGGCGGCGGCACCGGGGCGCCGCCGAAGGCGACCTTGCCGAACAGGCCCAGGTGGACGTGGACCCACTCCCCCGCGCCGAAGCCGAGGAAGAGGTGCTTGCCGTGCGCCTCGGTGGTCTCCAGCACGGCGCCGTCGAGGAGTGCGGCGGCGTCGGAGAACGTGCCCTGCGGGCTGGTCGCCCGCACGGCGCGGCCGCCGAACCGCTCCCGGTAGTCGGCGGCCAGCCGGTGGATCGCGTGCCCCTCGGGCACGGGTCAGTCCTGCTGGGGGTGGTGGGCCGGGATCGGGGGAGCTCGCCGGTGGCCTCGTACGCGGCGAGCATCTCGATGCGGCGCGTGTGACGCTCGTCGCCGGAGTACGGGGTGGCGAGGAAGACCTCCACGAACCGGGTGGCGTCCTCGAGCGAGTGCATCCGGGCGCCGACGGCGACGACGTTGGCGTCGTTGTGCTCACGGCCCAGGGCGGCGGTCTGCTCGCTCCAGGCGAGGGCGGCACGGACGCCCTCGACCTTGTTCGCGGCGATCTGCTCGCCGTTGCCGGAGCCGCCGATGACGACGCCCAGGGCGTCGGGGTCGGCCGCCGTCCTCTCCGCGGCGCGCAGGCAGAACGGCGGGTAGTCGTCCTGGGCGTCGTAGATGTGGGGACCGCAGTCGACGGGCTCGTGGCCGTGGGCCTTCAGCCACTCGACGAGGTGGTTCTTGAGTTCGTAGCCGGCATGGTCCGAGCCGAGGTACACGCGCATGGTTCCGAGTGTGGCACGGAGGGTGCCCGGGGGCGGTCGCCGGGGGTGGGCCGGGAGTGACACGCACAACGATCCGGCCCCCCGCCTTCCGCGCCCGGACGCCCCCGGGGTTCAATGCACGGGCTCGTGACCGGAGCAGCCGAGAAAGCCGAGGAACTTCCGATGACCAACCCGAGGAACCTGGCGGAGCAGGGCGGAAAGGCCGGGGAACCCGCTGCCCCGCAGCCCTCCGACGGCCTCAAGGCGGGACTCAAGAACCGCCACCTCTCCATGATCGCCATCGGCGGTGTGATCGGCGCCGGCCTCTTCGTCGGGTCCTCCGGGGGCATCGCCGCGGCCGGGCCCTCCATCCTCCTGTCGTACGCCCTGGTGGGCACGATGGTCGTGTTCGTGATGCGGATGCTGGGTGAGATGGCCGCGGCCAGCCCGGACTCCGGGTCCTTCTCCGCCTACGCGGACCGGGCCCTCGGCCGCTGGGCGGGCTTCTCCATCGGCTGGCTGTACTGGTTCTTCTGGGTCGTCGTCCTGGCCGTCGAGGCGACGGCGGGCGCGGTGATCCTGGAGGGCTGGGTCCCCGCCGTGCCGCAGTGGGCCTGGGCGCTGATCGTCATGGTGGTGCTGACCGCGACGAACCTCGCGTCGGTCTCGTCCTACGGCGAGTTCGAGTTCTGGTTCGCCGGGGTCAAGGTCGTCGCGATCGGCGCGTTCGTCGTCGTCGGCCTGCTGGCGGCCTTCGGGCTGCTGCCCGGCTCCGACAACCCCGGCGCCGGGCTGGCCCACCTGACGGACGCGGGCGGCTTCTTCCCCAAGGGCGCCGGGGCCGTGCTCACCGGTGTGCTGATGGTCGTCTTCTCGTTCATGGGCAGCGAGATCGTCACCCTCGCGGCCGGCGAGTCGGAGAACCCGCGCCGGGCGGTCACCAAGGCCACCAACAGCGTGATCTGGCGCATCGGCGTGTTCTACCTGGGTTCGATCCTCGTGGTGCTGACGCTGCTGCCGTGGAACGACCCCTCGATCGTCGAGAAGGGCTCGTACGTCGCCGCCCTCGACTCCATCGGCATCCCGCACGCCGGGCAGATCATGAACGTGATCGTGCTGACGGCCGTGCTGTCGTGCCTGAACTCCGGCCTCTACACGGCCTCGCGCATGGCGTTCTCGCTGGGCGAGCGCGGTGACGCGCCGAAGTCCTTCGCGCGGGTGAACGCCAAGGGGGTGCCGGCCACGGCGATCTGGGCGTCGGTGGTCTTCGGCTTCGCCGCGGTGTACTTCAACTACGCCTTCAAGGACACCGTCTTCACGTTCCTGCTGAACTCGTCGGGTGCCGTGGCGCTCTTCGTCTGGCTGGTGGTCTGCTTCACGCAGCTGCGGATGCGCGGCATCCTGATGCGGGAGGCCCCGGAGAAGGTCACCGTGAGGATGTGGCTGTTTCCCTACCTGACCTGGGCGACCGCCGCGATGATCCTCTTCGTGCTCGTCTACATGCTCTTCGACGAGGCCAACCGGCAGGTCGTCCTGCTGTCGGTGCTGGTGGCGGCGGTCGTGGTGGCGGTGGGGCTGGTGCTGGACCGCAGGCGCCGGGCGGCAGCGGGCTCCTGAGGAGGCCGCGCGCGACGGCGCGGGAGGGGCTCCCCCGTCCCACGGGACGTGCGGGGGAGCCCCTCCCGGCCGTTTCGGCGGCGCCCGCTTCGGCCGCGGCCCCGGGCTCAGGCGCGGTCGCGGTCCCGGTCGCCGAGGAGCCTCCAGACGGTGGGCACCAGGCCCATGGCGAGCGCGGCCTTCAGCGCGTCGCCGACGAGGAACGGCACCATGCCGACGGCCACCGCCCGGGACGGGGGCATGCCGGTGGCGAGCGCCAGGTACGGCACGCCGACCGCGTACACGACCAGGGAACCGGCCGCCATCGTGCCCGCCATGCGCGGCACCGAGCGGTCGCCTCCGCGCCGGGCGAGGGCGCCGACCGCGGCGGCGGCGAGGAGCATGCCGAGGACGTAGCCGAGGGTCGGCATCGCGTATCCGGCCGTGCCCTGCGCGAACCACGGCACACCGGCCATGCCGGCGAGCACGTAGAGGGCGAGGGAGAGGAAGCCCCGGCGGGCGCCGAGCGCGGTGCCGACGAGGAGCGCGGCGAAGGTCTGGCCGGAGACCGGCACCGGCGAGCCCGGCACGGGGACGGCGATCTGGGCGGCGAGGCCGGTGAGGACGGCGCCGCCGGCGACGAGCACGAGGTCGCCCGTGCGGGCGCGGGTGGAGGGAAGCAGGTCGGCGAGGACCGTTCCGATACGGGCGGGGGCGGTGGCTGTGCTCATCGGTGCTCCGGTGCTTCGGTACTCCGCGGTGCTGGGCGGACGGTGGCCGGGGGGACGGGCCCGACCGTAACCCGCGGGCCGACGGGCGTTCACCGGCGGCCGACGACAAAGCCTCCCGCGCGGTGTTGGTGGACTTCGTGCAAGGAGCACCCGCGTCCCCTCCCCCGGCGTGACGCGCGTCACGCCGGGGAGCCGGCGGGCCGTCCCTCCACAAGGCGTCGCTCCCCGCAGGGGCCATGGACCCCACCGGGACGCGGGCGCCCACCGGGACACGGGGACCCCGCCGGCGCACGGGGACCCGCCGGGACACGGGGACCCCGCCGGGACACGGGGACCCCGCCGAGGCACGGGGAAACGTGTCCGGTCCTCGCCCGGCTCCCGCCCACCCGCCCGCGCCCGGCCCCGCTCTCCCCGCCCGGTCCGCACCCGGCTCCGCCCGCCGGCGCGCCTCCGGGGCGCCGCGGCGCGCGGCGGAGCGGAGGGCGCCCGGTTCCGGACGGAGCGACCGGCGCACGGACGCCCGCGCATCCGGACGGAGTCCGGCGGCCGGCCCCGCCCGCCGGGTCCGCGAGGCCGCCGTGCACCCCGCGTGTCCACCTGTTTACGCATCCCGTGCGCACCGCCGGGGGCGCCGGCCGTGACGCGCCGGGGCGGCGTGCGGGACGGGCGGAACAACTGTTTCCGGACATCCGGCGATCATGTTCCACTTGTAAAGAACCCGTGGATTAACCTTCACTTTGTGTGAGCGCTGTGTCCGTATAGCGGAAACGTGTTCCCTGTTAGCGGTGCGCGCATCAAAACTTGGGCGCACCTTCGCCTCTCCCCCCGATACGGAACAGGGCACTCCATGTCTCGGACCCCCGCGCCCGCGTCCACCGGATCGGCCGACGTCGACGCACCCATGACGCCGACCACCGACGCGCCGCTCTCGCACGGACTCAAGCAACGCCATCTGTCGATGATCGCCCTCGGCGGTGTGATCGGTGCCGGCCTCTTCGTCGGGTCGGGCTCCGCGATCGCGGCCGCCGGCCCGTCGATCGTCATCGCCTACGCGATCTCCGGCCTGCTCGTCATGCTGGTCATGCGCATGTTGGGCGAGATGTCGGCGGCCAACCCGGCCTCCGGTTCCTTCTCGGTCCACGCCGAGCGGGCCGTCGGCCCCTGGGCCGGCTTCACGGCGGGCTGGGCCTTCTGGTTCCTGCTGTGCGTGGCCGTGGGCCTGGAGGCGATCGGCGCCGCGAAGATCGTGACCGGCTGGGTGGACGTGCCCGAGTGGTCGGTGGTCGCCCTGTTCATGCTGGTGTTCTGCGTGACCAACCTGGCCGCCGTGAAGAACTTCGGCGAGTTCGAGTTCTGGTTCGCCGCACTGAAGATCGGCGCCATCGCGCTCTTCCTGGTCATCGGCCTGCTGGCCATCCTGGGCCTGCTGCCCGGCAGCGACGCCCCCGGCCTGTCGAACCTGACCGGCCAGGGCGGCTTCCTGCCCAACGGCACCGAGGGCCTGATCGTCGGCCTGCTCGCCTCCGTCTTCGCCTACGGCGGCCTGGAGACCGTCACCATCGCCGCCGCCGAGTCCGAGCGCCCGGTGGAAGGCGTCGCCACGGCCGTCCGCACGGCGATGTGGCGCATCGCGGTCTTCTACATCGGCTCCATGGCGGTCATCGTCACGCTGATCCCGTGGGACAGCAAGTCGCTGGCCGAGGGCTCGTACGTCGCCACGCTGAAGCACCTGGGCCTGCCGGCCGCCGGTGAGATCATGAACGTCGTCGTGCTGGTCGCGCTGCTGTCCGCGATGAACGCCAACATCTACGGCGCCTCCCGCATGGCCTGCTCGCTGGTGGCGCGCGGCCAGGGTCCGAAGACCCTCGGCAGGGTCTCCGGCGGTGTGCCGCGCGTCGCGGTGCTGACCTCGTCGGCCTTCGGCTTCCTGTGCGTGCTGCTGAGCTACTGGCGGCCGGACGACCTGTTCATGTGGCTGCTCAACATGATCGGCGCGATCATCCTGGTCGTCTGGTTCTTCATCGCCGTCTCCCAGCTGATCCTCCGCCGCCGCATGGAGAAGGAGGCACCGGAGAAGCTGGCCGTGCGGATGTGGGCCTTCCCCTACCTCACCTGGGCGGCGCTCGCCGGCATCGCCGCGGTGTTCGTCCTGATGGCCCGCGACGAGGGCACGCGCGAGCAGCTCTACTACACGGGCGGCCTCGTCGTGGTCCTGGCCGTGCTGGGCTACGCCCACCAGCGGCTGACCGCCGGCGGGGAGTCCGCCCCCGCCGGGGTGCCGGCGACCTCCGGGGAGCCCGCCGCGGGGGAGCCCGCCGGGGAGGCGGGCGCCGAGGAGCAGGCCGCCTCCGGGAAGCCCGCGGCCACCGCCGCGAAGGGCGACGACTGACCCCGACGCACCTTCCAGGGAGGCCCCGGCGCGACGGCGCGCCGGGGCCTCTCCGTCGTCCTCCGTCCGCCTTCGGACCCGGGACGGGAGGCCGATCACTCCGGAAGACTACTGCTGTTAGCCTGCACCTGCACATCGGTTGCAACAAGCTGTCGGAGGCTCGGCATGGCGACGTACACCCTTCCGGAACTTCCCTACGACTACGCGGCCCTGGCGCCCGTCATCAGCCCGGAGATCATCGAGCTCCACCACGACAAGCACCACGCCGCCTACGTCAAGGGCGCGAACGACACCCTGGAGCAGCTGGAGGAGGCCCGCGACAAGGACCAGTGGGCCGCCCTGAACGGCCTGCAGAAGAACCTGGCCTTCCACCTCTCGGGCCACATCCTCCACTCCATCTACTGGCACAACATGAGCGGCGACGGCGGCGGCGAGCCGCTGGAGGAGGACGGCACGGGCGAGCTGGCGGAGGCGATCGCCAAGTCGTTCGGCTCGTTCGCCCGGTTCCGGGCGCAGCTGTCGAAGGCCGCCGCCACCACGCAGGGCTCCGGCTGGGGCGTCCTGGCGTACGAGCCGGTGAGCGGCCGCCTCATCGTGGAGCAGGTCTACGACCACCAGGGCAACGTCGGCCAGGGCTCGGTGCCGATCCTGGTGTTCGACGCCTGGGAGCACGCCTTCTACCTCCAGTACAAGAACCAGAAGGTCGACTTCGTCGAGGCGATGTGGAAGGTCGTCAACTGGCAGGACGTGGCGAAGCGCTACGCCCAGGCCAAGGACCGCGTGCCGCTGATCGCCCCCTGACGGCGGCGCCACAGCGCCCCCCGGATCCCCCGCTCGTGATCGTCTTCTCACCCTTCACGAGGCGGGCGGAGAAAAGAGGAGCGGCCCCCGCGAGGACAGGACTCGCGGGGGCCGCTCCGGCGCGCGGGCTCAGTCGAAGACCGGACCCGCCGTCCGCGTGCGCTTGATCTCGTAGAACCCGGGCGTCGACGCGACCAGCAGCGTCCCGTCCCACAGGCGGGCGGCCGCCTCGCCCCTGGGCGCGGGGGTGACGACCGGGCCGAAGAAGGCGACCTCCGCGCCGTCGGGGCCGGGGACCGAGATCACCGGCGTGCCGACCTCCTGGCCGACCTTGTCGATGCCCTCCTTGTGGGAGGCGCGCAGCTCCGCGTCGTACGTGTCCCTCTCGGCGTACTCCAGCAGCTCCGCCGGCAGCCCGGCCTCCGCGAGCGCCTCGGCGATCGCCTCCCGGGTCGGGCCCCGGCCCTCGTTGTGGAAACGCGTGCCCATCGCCGTGTACAGCCGGCCCAGCACCTCCGGGCCGTGCAGCCGCTCGGCGGCGACGGCGACGCGGACGGGGTGCCACGCCGTGGTCGCCAGCGACTCCCGGTACTCCTCCGGGACCTCGTCCAGCTTGTCCTCGTTGAGGACGGCGAGGCTCATCACGTGCCAGCGGACGTCCACCGGGCGGACCTTCTGGACCTCCACCATCCAGCGGGAGGTCATCCACGCCCACGGGCACAGCGGGTCGAACCAGAAGTCGGCGGTGGTCCTCGTCTCGGACATGTGTCTCCTCGGATCCGTGGGTCGGGCGGCGGGGCGGTGCGGTCGCGTACCGGCCACAACCAGGGGGACGACGAGGGCATTCCCGCCCTATGGCCGCTCCGCGCGGCGTGGGAGGATCCCGGTGACCAACCCACGAAGGAGTGCCCGTGCCCGGTGAGAACCTGTCCCGCGACGAGGCCCGCGAGCGGGCGGCCCTGCTGTCCGTCGACGGGTACGACGTCGCGCTCGACCTGCGGTCGGCCGCGGAGGGGAGCGAGGCGGAGCAGCTGACGTTCCGCTCGGTGACGACGATCCGGTTCCGCTGCACGACCCCCGGGGCGAACACCTTCGCCGACCTCGTGGCGCCGTCCGTGACCTCCGTCCTGCTCAACGGGCGCGAGCTGGACCCGTCGGCGGTCTTCGACGGGGCGCGGATCGCGCTGGAGGGCCTCGCCGAGGAGAACGTGCTGGTCGTGGACGCGCAGTGCGCCTACAGCCGCACCGGTGAGGGGCTGCACCGCTTCGTCGACCCGGAGGACGGCGAGGTCTACCTCTACACGCAGTACGAGCCGGCCGACGCCCGCCGCGTGTTCGCCAACTTCGAGCAGCCCGACCTGAAGGCCCCGTACCGCTTCCGGGTGACGGCGCCCGAGGGCTGGACCGTGTGGAGCAACGGCGCGGAGGAGTCCCGGGACGGCGGGGTGTGGCGGTTCGCGGAGACGAAGCCGATCTCCACCTACATCACCTGCGTCGTCGCCGGCCCGTACCACCACGTCACCGACGTCTACCGGCGCGGCGACCAGGAGATCCCGCTCGGCGCGATGTGCCGCAGGAGCCTCGCCAAGCACTTCGACGCCGACGACGTCTTCCTCGTCACCAAGCAGGGCCTGGACTTCTTCCAGGAGTGCTTCGGCTACCCCTACCCCTTCGGGAAGTACGACCAGGCCTTCGTGCCCGAGTACAACCTCGGCGCCATGGAGAACCCCGGCCTGGTCACCTTCCGCGAGGAGTACGTCTACCGGGGCAAGGTGACCCGCGCCGCCTACGAGGGCCGCGCCAACGTCATCCTGCACGAGATGGCGCACATGTGGTTCGGCGACCTCGTCACCATGAAGTGGTGGGACGACCTGTGGCTGAAGGAGTCCTTCGCGGACTTCATGGGCAGTTTCTCCATGGTCGAGGCGACCCGCTTCACCGACGGCTGGATCACCTTCGCCAACAGCCGCAAGGCGTGGGCGTACCGGGCCGACCAGCTGCCCTCCACCCACCCGGTCACGGCGGACATCCGCGACCTGGAGGACGCCAAGCTCAACTTCGACGGCATCACGTACGCCAAGGGCGCCTCCGTGCTGAAGCAGCTCGTCGCGTACGCGGGCCGGGAGGCGTTCCTGGAGGGCTCCCGCCGCTACTTCGCGCGCCACGCCTACGGCAACACGACCCTCGACGACCTCCTGGCGGTGCTGGAGGAGACGTCCGGCCGCGACATGAGGGCCTGGTCCCGGTCCTGGCTGGAGACGTCGGGCGTCAACGCGCTCACGCCCGTCGTCACCTACGACGAGACGGGTGGGCGCGTCGCCGAGCTGGTCGTCGAGCAGGACGGCGACGAGCTGCGTCCGCACCGGATCGTCGTCGGCCTGTATCGGCTCGACGGCGGGCGGCTCGTCCGCTACGCGCGCGTCGAGACCGACGTCGCCGGCGCCCGGACGGTCGTGGCCGAGCTGGCGGGGGCCGAGCGGCCCGCGCTGGTGCTGCTGAACGACGAGGACCTGACGTACTGCAAGGTGCGGTTCGACGAGGCCTCCCTCGCCACGCTGAGGGCGCACCTCGGCGACATCACCGACCCGCTGGCGCGGGCGCTGTGCTGGTCGGCCCTGTGGAACACCACGCGTGACGCCCTGATGCCGGCACGGGACTTCGTGGAGACCGTCCTGGCCTTCGCGGGGCGCGAGTCGGACATCGGCGTCCTGCAGATGCTGCACTCCTGGGTGCGGACCGCGCTCGTCCACTACGCGGCGCCGCAGTGGCGCGGGACCGGCGGCCGGCTCGTCGCGCGGGCCGCGCTGCGCGAGCTGCGGAGCGCGGAGCCGGGCAGCGAGCACCAGCTGACGTGGGCGCGCTTCTTCGCGTCGGTCGCGGCGGCGGACGAGGACCTCGCCTTCCTCCAGGGCCTGCTGGCCGGCACGGAGGGTGTGGACGGGCTCGACGTCGACCAGGAGCTGCGCTGGGCGTTCCTGGAGCCGCTCGCCGCGCACGGACGGGCCGACGAGTCGGCGATCGACGCGGAGCTGGCGCGGGACGACACCGCGTCGGGCAAGCGGCACCAGGTGCGGTGTCTGGCGGCGCGGCCGTCCGAGTCGGTGAAGGCGCGGGCGTGGGCCGAGGTGGTCGAGTCCGACAAGCTGTCGAACGCGCTGGTCGAGGCGGTGATCGCGGGGTTCGCTCAGCCGTCGCAGCGGGAGCTGGTCGCGCCGTACGCGGAGAAGTACCTCGCGGCGATCGAGCGGGTGTGGGCCGAGCGGTCCATCCAGATCGGGATGCACGTGGTGCGGGGCCTGTTCCCGGCGCTGCAGGACCGTGCGGAGACGCTGGAGGCCACGGACGCGTGGCTGGCCGCGCACGAGGGGGCCGCGCCGGCGCTGCGCAGGCTCGTGCTGGAGGCGCGTGACGACCTGGCGCGCGCCCTGCGGGCCCAGGAGTGCGACGCGCGCGCCTGATCGGCCCCCTCGGGGGAGACCTCTCGCGGAGGACCCCCGGGGGCGGCGGCCGGGTTCCGGGCGCCGCCCCCCGGGGGCCGTCCCGGGGGGCCTGGTGGGAGCCACCGGCCCCCGGGGCGGTGGAGGGCGTCGCGGCGCCCGGGCCGGCGACCGCCACGGGCGCACGACCGGCGCGGTGGCCTTCGCGGGCCGTGTCCCCGACGCGGCGGACGCGGCCGGTTCCGGTCCGCGCGGGACCGGAACCGGCGGGCGGTGGAGCGGCGGCCGGGGCGCGCCCCCTCCACCGGGGAGGGATCCCGCGGGGAGGGGCCGCGGAGAGGGACCCTACGGGGCCGGGGAGACCGCGGCGGCCGGGGCGCCGTCCGGGCCTTCGCCGCAGAACTCCGCCTCCACCGTCCCGTCCAGGCCGCCCGTCCAGTCGCCGTTGGCGTTGACCGCCAGAGTGTGGCCCGCGGAGCGGGTCGCGACGACCGCGGAGCGCGAGCCGTGGATGCCTCCCGTGTGGCCCCACACCTCCGTGCCGCAGCCCAGCTTGCGGCTGATCAGCCCCAGGCCGTATCCCGCCCCGGGTTCCACCGAGTCGATGGGGACGGTGGTGGTCATCTCCCTCATCTGCTCCCGCGGCAGCAGCCGGCCGGTGAGCAGGGCGCGCAGGAACCGCTGGAGGTCGGCGGTGCTGGAGATCATCTCGCCGGCGGCGCCCGCGAGGGACGGGTTCAGCTCGGTGACGTCGTGGACGCGCGTGGCCGGATCGGACGGGTCGCCGCCGAGGGTGGAGTACGCGCGGCCGCTAGGCCGCGGCATCCGCGGGTCGGTGCCGGGCACGCTGGTGGCGCCGAGCCCGAGCGGCTCGACGATCCGGCGCTCCACGGCCTCCCCGTAGGGGCGGCCGGTGGCCTTCTCGATGACCATCCCGGCGAGGACGTAGTTGGTGTTGGAGTACTCCCAGGAGGTTCCGGGGGCGAAGGACGGCTCGTGTTCCATGGCGATGGCCGCGAGCTGCTCGGGCGTCCAGGTGTCGTGGCGGTGGTCGAGGAAGCCGGGGCCGAAGATCCTGTCCTGGAACGACGGGGCGGACGTGACGTCGTAGATCCCGCTCGTGTGGTTGAGGAGCTGGCGGAGGGTGACCTCCCGGCCGTCGTGCCCGTTGCCCCGGACCACGCCGGGCAGCCACTCCTCCACGCTGTCGTCGAGGTCGAGGCGGCCCTCGGCGTCGAGCTGGAGGACGACGGCGGCGACGAACGTCTTGGTGATGGAGCCGATGCGGAAGCGGTCGTTCGGAAGGCGTTTGCGGCCGGTGACGCGGTCGGCGACCCCGGCGGCGCCGCTCCAGGTGCCGTGCCGGTCCCTGGCCTGGGCGAGCACACCGGGCACCCCGGCGCGCACGAGTTCCTCGACGGACCGCCGGGTGGCGTCGTGGCGGCCGCCGGTCCGGCCGTCCGCCTCGGCGGCGGCCGCGGTGGCGGCGGGTGCCGGGGCGGGGGCGGCGGCGGCCGGGGCGGTGAGCGCGGCGGCGGTGACGGCGGCCGCGGCCAGGGCCGCGACGAGCCCGCCGCGGACGGTGGGTACTGACATGAAGGGGTCTCCTCCCCGGTGGCTGCCCGACCGCGTGACCGCGGTCGTGGGAGGGGACCGCCGGCCGGGACGCACCGGTTGAGCGAAGATTCCCGGGGGCGCCGGGGTTGGGCCGCTTTCAGCCTTCCGCGCCGTCCGCGCCGTCCACGCCCTCCGGGGTGGCGCGGCCCGTGGCGGGGCGGTCCCGCCACAGCCGCAGGGCGGTGTCGACGAGGGGGACGCGCGGCAGGGCGGGGACGGCGGCCAGGGGGTGCCAGGCGGCGAGGTCGGTGGTGCCGCCGACCTCGTGGCGGAGGGCGCCGCCGGTGACGCGGCCCTCGTAGAGGAGGCGCAGGGCGTGGAAGTCCGTCCGGCCCCGGCCGCGGAGCCGGGGGTGGCCGACCGCCCGCAGGGAGTCGACGCCGAGGAGGGCGGTCGCCTCGACGCGGTAGCCGGTCTCCTCCCCGACCTCGCGGACGACGGTGCCGAGCGGGTCCTCGCCGTGGTCCACGCCCCCCGCCGGGGAGGGCCCACCGCCCCGCGGCGTCCGGGGCGGTGCCCCGGACGAGGAGGAGCCGTCCGTCGCGTACGCACACGGCGTAGGCCGCCGCCCTCAACCTCCGTCTCACACCGGCAGGTTACGGGCGGGCCGGGAGACGTCCGGAGGCGGCCGGCGCCGGGGGCCGCGCGCCCGGTCCCGGCGGCGGTCCCGGCGAAGCGGCGCGGAGAGCGCGAGGGAACCGGCGGCGGGGCGGGCGGGCCCGGTACGGGCGGCGCCGGTGGGCCGGGCCGCCGCGCCGTCCGGCGCATCGCCGTCACCCCGCCGCTCACCACCGCACCGCCCACCGCCGCCGCGCCCCGGCACCCCGCTCCCCTTCGCCACCACCGCACCACGCACCGCCGCCGCACCGTCCCCGCCGCCCCGCGCACCGCCACCGCACCGGGAGGAGCCCAGAATCAACCGGTTCGTCCCCGTTGGCGGTTGCCCTGCGATGGCGGATTCCCGCCATGAGAGTTTTCCAACTCTGGCAGACCTCCACAAAACCCGGTCATGTACGAAAAGCTCAGCGGTCATCCGGTATCGAATTCCGGACCGTTCTTTCACTCGACAGGGATGTTGAATGACGCTCGAACCCCCCAGCTCCATATCCGGAGCGAGACGCGCGGCCCGTATCGCGGCCGCCGCCGGCCTGGTCGCCGCGCTCGTCGCGACCGGTGCCGCTCCCGCGTTCGCCACCCCCGCGGAACCGCCGGCGGCCACCCCCGAGCCCGCCAAGTCCGCCGCGGCGAAGCTCGGTTCGGACGACGCCGAACTGCTCGCCGAGGCCGAGGCCAGCGGTGAGAAGAACGTCACGCTCATGGTCGCCACCGCCCCCGGCGCCACCGAGCAGGTCGCCCGGCAGCTCGACGCCCTCAAGGGCGGCACGGTCGACCGCGCCTACGACAGGCTCGGCTACGTCCGCGCCACCCTCCCGACGGCCCAGGCCGAGGCCGCCATCGGCGCCGCCGCCAAGCTGTCCAGCGTCCTGGGCATCGACCTCAAGCACGAGATCGAGCTGGACGACCCGTCGCCGGCCGCCGACCGCGCGAAGGGCACCGCCGCCGGCACGGCCGGCGCGTACCCGGCGCCCGGGCCCAAGACCCCGGCCGTCAACCCGTACAACCCGTCCCACGAGACGGGCGCGGTCGACTTCGTCCGGAAGTGGCCGACCGCGGACGGGCGCGGCGTCACCATCGGCATCCTCGACTCGGGCGTCGACCTGGGCCACCCGGCGCTGCAGAAGACCACCACCGGCGAGCGCAAGATCGTCGACTGGGTCACCGCCACCGACCCCGTCAGGGACGGCGACCAGACGTGGCGGCGCATGGACGTGGCCGTGGCCGGCCCCGCCTTCTCCGCCGAGGGCCGCTCCTGGAAGGCCCCCGAGGGCGCCTACCGGTTCCGCACCTTCGCGGAGGCCGCCACCAAGGGCGGCGACATGGAGGGCGACCTCAACCGCGACGGCGACACGACCGACGTCTGGGGCGTCCTGTACGACCAGGCCGCCGGCACCGTCCGCGTCGACCTCAACGGCAACGGCGACTTCGCCGACGACGAGGCGATGAAGCCGTACAAGGACGGCTTCCAGGTCGGCTACTTCGGCACCGACAACCCGGCCACCGACGTCGCCGAGCGCATCCCGTTCGTCGTCGAGATCCGCAAGGACGTCGTCTACGGCGCCTCCGGCGCCAAGGCCGACTACGTCAACATCGGCATCATCGAGGGCTCCCACGGCACCCACGTCGCCGGCATCACCGCCGCGCACGGACTGCTGGGCGGCAAGATGAACGGCGCGGCGCCCGGCGCCAAGCTGGTCTCCTCCCGCGCGTGCACCTGGAGCGGCGGCTGCACCAACGTCGCGCTCACCGAGGGCATGATCGACCTCGTCGTCAACCGCGGCGTGGACATCGTCAACATGTCCATCGGCGGCCTCCCCGCGCTGAACGACGGCAACAACGCCCGCGCCCAGCTCTACACCCGGCTCATCGACGAGTACGGCGTCCAGCTGGTCGTCTCGGCCGGCAACAGCGGCCCCGGCGTCAACACGATCGGCGACCCGGCCCTCGCAGACAAGGTCATCAGCGTCGGCGCGTCCATCTCCCGGGAGACCTGGGCCTCCAACTACGGCTCGGCCGTCTCCACGCCGTACGCGATGATGCCGTTCTCCTCCCGCGGCCCGCGCGAGGACGGCGGCTTCACGCCGACGCTCAGCGCCCCCGGCGCGGCCGTCAACACGACGCAGACGTGGCTGCCCGGCAGCCCGGTCGCCGAGGCGGGCTACCAGCTCCCGGCCGGCTACTCCATGATGCAGGGCACCTCGATGGCGTCCCCGCAGGCCGCCGGCGCCATGGCGCTGATGCTGTCCGCGGCCAAGCAGCAGGGCGTCGAGCTCACCCCGGCGAAGCTCCGCACGGCCGTCACCAGCCAGGCCGACCGCATCCCCGGCGCGCAGGCCCACGAGCAGGGCGCCGGTCTCCTCAACGTCGTCGACGCCTGGAAGGAGGTGCTCCGCGGCGCCCACGCCCACGAGTACACCGTCAAGGCCCCGGTCGACACCGCGATCGACCAGCTGCTCGCCGAGCCCGGCTTCGGCACCGGCCTGTACGACCGCGAGGGCGGGGTCAAGGTCGGCCAGGAGAAGGTCTACGAGGTCACCGTCACCCGCACCACGGGTGCCGACCGCCCGATCCGGCACGAGCTGTGGTTCGAGAACAACCACGAGCGCACGTTCCGCGTCGTCGGCTCCGACGAGGTGTCCCTGCCGCTGAACAAGCCCGTCACGGTCAAGGTCGCCGCCAAGCCCCGCAGCGCCGGCGTGCACAGCGCGGTCCTGGAGGTCAACGACCCGAAGACCAAGGGCATCGACAAGCAGGTCCTGACTACGGTCGTCGCGGCCGAGCAGCTGGCCAAGCCGGCCTTCGGCCTCTCGGCCGAGGGAACGGTCCAGCGCAACAGCCACCGGTCGTACTTCGTGAACGTCCCGGTCGGCGCCCAGTCCCTGGAGATCGCCCTCGGCGGCCTCGCCGAGGACAGCCAGACCCGCTTCGTCGCGATCCACCCGTACGGCGTGCCGTCCGACCCCACGTCGACGGTCAACTGCTACGCCAACTACACCAACCCGGCGAACACCTGCCGCCCCGACCTGCGGTCGTACCCGAACCCGCAGCCGGGCGTCTGGGAGATCGAGGTCGAGTCGCGCCGCACGTCGCCGCTGCTCGACAACCCGTACAAGCTGGACGTCGCCGTGCTCGGCGCCACCTTCGCCCCGGCCGTCCAGACGCTGCCGGAGGCCACCGTGGGCCAGGCCGCGCCGGTCGAGTGGACCGTCTCCAACGGCTTCGCGGCGTTCGACGGCAAGCTGAAGGCCGGCTCGCTCGGCTCCGCCAAGGTGACGCGCCCGACCATCGCCAACCACGGGGAGCAGCGCACCACCGTGGAGATCGGTGAGGGCGTCGAGCGGTTCGACGTCGCCATCGGCAACGTCTCCGACAAGTCCGCCGACCTGGACGTGACGGTCCTGCGCGACGGCGTGGCGGTCGGCTCGTCCGCGGACGGCGACTCCGAGGAGTCGGTGTCCGTGCTGAAGCCCGCGCCGGGCACGTACACGATCGTCGTCGACGGCTACTCGGTCCCGTCCGGGGAGACCGCCTACGACTACAAGGACGTGTACTTCTCGTCCTCGCTCGGCGAGATCAAGGTCGACGAGTCGAAGACGATCTCCCTGGCGAACGGCGCCTCGGCGCAGTTCGGCGCCCAGGTGCTGGTGAACGGCGCCGCCCCCGAGGGCCGCCGGTTCTTCGGCGAGGTGCAGCTGCTGAACGCGCGCGGCACCGCCGCGGGCACCGGCAGCGTCGTGATCGGCAAGGTCACTCCGTAGTCTGGAGGGGTACGGAGTACGGGGGGCGGGCGTCCGGCAGGGCGCCCGCCCCTGCCGTCCCCGCCCGCCGCCGTGCGGTCCGTGGTCCTTCTCACCCTCCGGACGGAGGATTGGCGGGGCGGCCCGGGACCGGCGCATCATGGCAGCGTCCAGCACACACGTACGGAGGAGCCCCCGTGAAGGTAGGAATCGTCGGAGCCACCGGCCAGGTCGGCACGGTCATGCGCAGGATCCTCGCCGAGCGGGACTTCCCGGTGGACGGGCTCCGGCTGTTCGCCTCCGCGCGCTCCGCGGGCTCCGCCCTGGAGTGGGAGGGCCGCGAGGTCACCGTCGAGGACGCCGCGACGGCCGACTACACGGGCCTGGACATCGTGCTGTTCTCCGCCGGCGGCGCCACGTCGAGGGCGCTCGCCGGGAAGGTCGCCGACCAGGGCGCCGTGGTGATCGACAACTCCTCCGCGTGGCGCCGCGACCCCGAGGTGCCGCTGGTCGTCTCCGAGGTGAACCCGCACGCGGTCAAGGACCGCCCGAAGGGCATCATCGCCAACCCGAACTGCACCACCATGGCTGCCATGCCGGTCCTGAAGCCGCTGCACCGGGAGGCCGGCCTGGTCGCGCTGGTCGCCACCACGTACCAGGCCGTGTCGGGCTCCGGCCTCGCGGGCGTCGCCGAGCTGGACGGCCAGGTCAGGGCCGTCGCCGGGCGCGCCGCCGAGCTCACCCACGACGGCGGGGCCGTGGAGTACCCCGAGCCGGGCGTGTACAGCCGGCCCATCGCGTTCAACGTGCTGCCGCTGGCCGGGTCGATCGTCGACGACGGCTCCTTCGAGACCGACGAGGAGCAGAAGCTCCGCCACGAGTCCCGCAAGATCCTGGAGATCCCGGAGCTCCGGGTGTCGGGCACGTGCGTGCGCGTCCCGGTCTTCTCCGGCCACTCCCTCCAGCTGAACGCCCGCTTCGAGCGCCCCATCGGCGTCGAGCGCGCGTACGAGCTGCTCGGGGCCGCCGAGGGCGTCGAACTGTCCGAGATCCCGACCCCGCTCCAGGCCGCCGGCAAGGACGCCTCGTACGTGGGCCGCATCCGCGTCGACGAGACCGTCGAGCACGGCCTGGCCCTGTTCGTCTCCGGCGACAACCTGCGCAAGGGCGCCGCGCTGAACGCGGTGCAGATCGCGGAGCTGGTCGCCGGGGAGCTGCGCGGCTGACCCGCGCGCCCGCCGTCCGGGGCGGCCCCGCCGGTGGCGGGGCCGCCCTTCCCGTACGCCGCGTTTATGCCCTCCGTGTTCGGCGCCGCCCGTGGAAGGATGGCCTTCAAGTTCACACATGGAGGAGATGACCGGGTGCCTGGCACAAACCTGACCCGTGAAGAGGCTCGGCGGCGCGCGGCGCTACTGACCGTGGACGCGTACGAGATCGAGCTCGACCTCAGCGGGGCGCAGGAGGGCGGGACCTACCGGTCCGCGACCTCCGTCCGGTTCGAGTGCGCCGAGGAGGGCGCGGAGTCGTTCGTCGACCTGGTGGCCCCGGCGGTGCACGAGGTGGTGCTCAACGGCAGGCACCTCGACGTCGCCTCGGTCTTCCGGGACTCGCGGATCGCGCTGAAGCACCTGCGGCGGGGCGCCAACGAGCTGCGGGTCGTCGCGGACTGCGCGTACACGAACACCGGCGAGGGCCTCCACCGGTTCGTCGACCCGGTGGACGGCCAGGCGTACCTGTACACGCAGTTCGAGGTGCCGGACGCGCGGCGGGTGTTCGCCAGCTTCGAGCAGCCGGACCTGAAGGCGACGTTCCAGTTCACCGTGAAGGCCCCGGCGGGCTGGAAGGTGGTCTCGAACTCCCCGACGCCGGAGCCCGAGGACGACGTGTGGGTCTTCGAGCCGACCCCCCGCATCTCGACGTACGTCACGGCGCTGGTCGTCGGCCCGTACCACGCGGTGCACTCGACGTACGAGGGGCCGGGCGGGCAGGTCGTGCCGCTGGGCGTGTACTGCCGCCCGTCGCTGGCGGAGTTCCTCGACGCGGACGCGATCTTCGAGGTGACGCGGCAGGGCTTCGACTGGTTCCAGGAGAAGTTCGACTACGCCTACCCGTTCGCCAAGTACGACCAGCTGTTCGTGCCGGAGTTCAACGCCGGCGCGATGGAGAACGCGGGCGCGGTCACCATCCGCGACCAGTACGTCTTCCGGTCGAAGGTGACGGACGCGGCGTACGAGGTGCGGGCCGCGACGATCCTGCACGAGCTGGCCCACATGTGGTTCGGCGACCTGGTCACCATGGAGTGGTGGGACGACCTGTGGCTGAACGAGTCGTTCGCCACGTACGCGGAGGCCGCCTGCCAGGCGTACGCGCCCGGCTCGAAGTGGCCGCACTCCTGGACCACGTTCGCCAACCAGATGAAGACCTGGGCGTACCGGCAGGACCAGCTGCCGTCCACCCACCCGATCATGGCCGAGATCCGCGACCTGGACGACGTGCTCGTCAACTTCGACGGCATCACGTACGCCAAGGGCGCGTCGGTGCTGAAGCAGCTCGCCGCGTACGTCGGCACGGACGCCTTCTTCCGGGGCGTGCAGACGTACTTCAAGCGCCACGCCTTCGGCAACACCCGCCTGTCCGACCTGCTGGGCGCGCTGGAGGAGACCTCCGGGCGGGACCTGGGGACCTGGTCGGAGAAGTGGCTGGAGACCGCCGGCATCAACGTCCTGCGTCCGCTGGTGGAGACCGGTGCGGACGGCGTCGTCACCTCGTTCACCGTGAAGCAGGAGGCCCCGGCCCTGCCCACGGGCGCCAAGGGCGCGTCGGTGCTGCGGCCGCACCGCATCGCGATCGGCTTCTACGACCTGGACGACGCGGGCCGGCTGGTGCGCACCGAGCGCGTCGAACTGGACGTGGACGGCGAGCTGACCGCCGTCGACGCGCTGGTCGGCAAGCGGCGCCCGGCGGTCGTCCTGCTGAACGACGACGACCTGTCGTACGCCAAGGTCCGGCTCGACGGGGAGTCGCTGCGCAACGTCGTGGCGCACCTGGGCGACTTCGCCGAGTCGCTGCCGCGGGCGCTGTGCTGGGCGTCGGCGTGGGACATGACCCGCGACGGCGAGCTGGCCACGCGCGCCTACCTGGACCTGGTGCTCTCGGGCATCGGCAAGGAGTCCGACATCGGCGTGGTGCAGAGCCTGCACCGGCAGGTGAAGCTGGCGCTGGACCTGTACGCGGCGCCGGACTGGCGCGGGACGGGCCTGGCCCGCTGGACGGAGGCCACGCTGGAGCACCTCCGGGCGGCGGAGCCGGGCAGCGACCACCAGCTGGCGTGGGCGCGGGCGTTCGCGGCCACCGCCCGCACCGACGGGCAGCTGGACCTGCTGGCGGCGCTGCTGGACGGCTCGGAGACGATCGAGGGCCTGGCCGTCGACACGGAGCTGCGCTGGGCGTTCGTCGAGCGGCTCGCGGCGACCGGCCGGTTCGGGGCGGACGAGATCGCCGCCGAGCACGAGCGGGACCGGACCGCCGCCGGCGAGCGGCACGCCGCCACGGCGATGGCCGCGCGCCCCACGGCGGAGGCGAAGGCCGAGGCCTGGGCGTCGGTCGTGGAGTCGGACAAGCTGCCGAACGCCGTGCAGGAGGCCGTGATCGCCGGCTTCGTGCAGACGGACCAGCGGGAGCTGCTGGCACCGTACACGGAGAGGTTCTTCGCCGTGGTCAAGGACGTGTGGGAGTCCCGCTCCCACGAGATGGCCCAGCAGATCGTGGTCGGCCTGTACCCGTCCCTCCAGATCTCCCGGGAGACCCTGGAGGCGACGGACGCGTGGCTGCGGAGCGCGGAGCCGAGCCCGGCGCTCCGCCGCCTGGTCCTGGAGTCCCGCGACGGGGTGGAGCGGGCGCTGAGGGCGCAGGCCTCCGACCGGTGACGTGACGGGGTGGGGCGCCGCCGGGCGCCCCACCCCTCCCCACCGGTGCGCTACGGCCGGCCGCCCGCGGCACCGCCCCGGTGGGCGGGAGCCCCTCCGCGGCGAGCGGTGCGCGCGACCGACGAGGCGGGCCCCGCCGCCACCCCGACCCGGGGGGCGAGGCCCACGGGCCTTCGGGACCTCACGCGGCGGGTTCGACGTCCTGGCGACGCTGCGCCGCTCCGGCGAGCCGTGCGCGCCGTCGCCGGGCCGGCTCCCGGCGACGCTGGTGCCGACCTCGGACGGGATGGCGGGCCGGCTGGAGGAGCCGGAGCGGGCCGGGCTGCTCGGCGGGAGCCGCGACCCGCACGACCGGCGGGCGCCGCGGGTGACCCTCAGCGGACGGGGCTGGCGGATCCTGGCGGAGGCCGTGCGGCGGGAGGCGCTGGAGGGGGCCCTGGACGGGCGGGAGGCGGAGCGGCTCTCCGGACTGCTGCGGAAGCCGCTCAACGCGACGGGCGCCTGAGCGGCGCACCGCGGGCCGTCCCCTACGGGGGCGGCGGGGCGCCGCGCGCCGGGGAGGTTCCCCGGCACGCGGCGCCCCGGCGGAGCGGGGGTGGTGTCAGGCCCGCTTCTTGGAGCGGTCCATCACCATGACGAGGCCGGCGATGACCGCGAAGAGCACGATCGGCGCGACCACGAACAGGCCGAGCGTCTCCACGACGCTCAGGCCGGAGGAGCCCGGGTCGTCGCCGTCGTCGCGCACCAGCGCGAACGCGGGGGACGACATGAGCAGCATCATCAGCGTCGTACCGGTCGCGACGGCACCGGCGCGCAGGGCGTTCTTCTTGTCCACGGAGCAAACGTAGCGAACGCCTAACCGCGCCGCGCGTCCGGGGGTGCCGTAGGGTCCCCGGACGACCCCAGCGCGGCCATCAGCGCGTGCAGCCGGGGCGAGGCGGCGAGCTCCTCCAGGGTGACCGGGCGGCCGTCCGCGCCGGCCATCGGCAACCGCCAGTTCGGGTACTGGTCCGAGGTGCCCGGGAGGTTCTGCGGGCGCCGGTCCCCCACCGCGTCGGGCAGCCACACGCCGGTCATCCGGGCGGGGGTGCGGCGCAGGAACCGGTACACGGCCAGGACCTCCGCCTCCTCGTCCCGCCCGGCGCCGCGCGGGAGCAGGTCCAGTTCCCGCAGGTACGCCAGCCACTCGGCGACGTCCCCGGCGTCCTCGGCCCGCTCCTCCTCCAGGGGCCGGGCCAGCAGCCCCAGCCGGTGGCGCAGCTCCACGTGCTCGCCGCTCAGCCGGGCGGCGGTGGGCGGCAGGTCGTGCGTGGTGGCCGTGGCCACGCAGTCGGCGCGCCACCGCCCGGGCGGCAGCGGGCGCCGGGTGCCCTCCCAGTCCCGCTCGAACCACAGCACCGAGGTGCCGAGCACGCCCCGGTGCCGCAGCGCGTCCCGCACGCCCGGCTCGACCGTGCCGAGGTCCTCGCCGATCACGGCGGCGCCGGCGCGGTGGGCCTCCAGGACGAGGACGGCGAGCATCGCGTCGGCGTCGTAGCGGACGTACGTGCCCCGCGTCGGCGGCAGCCCGGCGGGCACCCACCAGAGCCGGAACAGGCCCATCACGTGGTCGATCCGCAGGGCGCCCGCGTGCCGGAACAGGGAGCGCAGCAGGGAGCGGTACGGGGCGTAGCCGGACGCGGCCAGGACGTCGGGTCGCCACGGGGGCAGCCCCCAGTCCTGGCCGCGCGCGTTGAACGCGTCCGGCGGCGCGCCCACCGACACGCCGCGCGCGTACACCCCGGCGTGCGCCCAGGCGTCGGCGCCGTCCGGGTGCACGCCGACCGCCAGGTCGTGGACGATCCCGACGGCCATGCCGGCCTCGCGGGCGGTCCGCGCGGCGGCGGCCAGCTGCTCGTCGGTCAGCCACGCGGCCAGGCGGTGGAAGGCGAGGCGGTCCTCCAGCCCGGCGCGGGCCCGCGCGGTGGCCGCCGACCGGGGGTCGTCCAGGCCGGCGGGCCACCGGGTGCGGTCGGTGCCGTACCGCTCGGCCAGCGCGCACCAGGTGGCGTGGTCCTCCAGCGCCCGCCCCCGGGCGGCGCGGAAGGCGTCGAACGCGGCCCGGCGACCGGGGCCGAGCGGGACGGCGGCGAGGACCTCCAGGGCACGCCGCTTGAGGACCCACACCGCGTCCCGGTCGATCAGCTCGCCCTTGCGCAGGACCCCCTCGCGCAGCTCCCCGGCGCGCCCGGCGAGCGCGTCGAGTTCGGCGCGGGCGGTCCCGGAGGCGTACGCGAACTCGGGGACGTCCTCGATCCGCAGGTGCACCGGGTCGGGGAAGCGGCGCGAGGAGGGGCGGTACGGGGACGGGTCGGTGGGCGTGCCGGGCACCGCCGCGTGCAGGGGGTTGACCTGCACGAACCCCGAACCGAGCGCGCGGCCCGCCCAGTCGGCGAGCTCCCGCAGGTCACCGAGGTCGCCCATGCCCCAGGAGCGGGCGGACAGCAGCGAGTACAGCTGCACCAGCACGCCGTGGCAGGGCGCGGAGGGCCGGGGCACGCGCGCGGGGGCGACGACGAGGGCGGCTCGGGCGGCGCGCCCGTCGGGGGCGTGCGCCTCCAGAGCGTGCACGCCCGTCGGGAGCCGCGCCCACGGCACGGGCGACCCGGCGGTGCCGCCGTCCTCCAGGGCGATGCGCAGGGACGTGCCCGCGGGGAGGGCGGCGAGCGGCCGGGGGAGGGCCGGCTCGCCGCCCTGCCACACCACGACCGTGGGCGGGAGCAGCCGCGCCGCCCCCGCCTCCTCCGCGGCGGCGAGCGACGCGGTGAGCGCCGCCTCGGTGGTCGCGTCCACGTCCAGGGCGCCGAGGACGGCGACCACGGTCGCGTCGGGCACCGGGACCGTGACCCCCGGGGACGGGGAGTACGCGGTGGCGACTCCGTGCAGCGCGGCGAGCCGGGCGAGGGTCATGCGGCCTCCTGGGCGCTTCGGGCTTCTACGGGCGGGGCGACGCCGGTCCGCGGGCCGTGCCGCGCGAGGCCGGTTCGCTGGTCAGGGGCACGGCGTCGACCGGCGGCGGTTCGCTGGTCAGGGGGGCGGTGCCGGCCAGCGGCGGTTCGCTGGTCAGGGGGCGGTGCCGGCCAGCGGCGGTTCGCTGGTCAGGGGGCGCGGAGCGGGCCGGGAAGGGGGCCGGCGACGAGGCCGGGCGGCCGTCCCGGCACCCGCCCGGGGGAGCCGGGGAGCGGGGGCCGCGGGGAGCGGCGGCCGGGGGGACTCGGCCATGGTGGCCTCCCTGTACGGGGTGACGGCGGGCCCCGGGAGCCCTACCCACCGCCCGCCCGCCCATCCGTGCGGCGTGGTACCGCTCACGTCCCGTGCGGGGGCCGGGTGCGGGGCGGTTCCGCCCGGGTCCGTCGACTCGGTGTGCAAATACGACACATCGGCCACGCACATTGACACCTTCGTCAGGGGGTGGTGGGCTCGGAGCCCGTCAGCGGGACGACCTGTCCGACGACCCGTCAGAACAGCGGTACGGCCACCGCAAAGCTACCCGCAGGACCACGCAGGACGAGGGGAGACGCGCGTGCAGTTCCGTCAGCTCGCGCAGTTCGGCCGCGGCAGGGGCACCGCGACCGCCGTCGCGGTCGCGGTGATCGGCGGCCTGCTCGGCGCGGCGCCGGGCGCGGCGGCCGCGCCCGGCGGCCCCGGCGCCCCCGCCGCGGCGGTGCCCGGGCGGGGTGCCGCGCAGCCGCCCGCGCTGTGGCCGCGTCCGCAGTCGGTGCGGGCCGCGGGCGGCCCCGTACGGCTGGGCGACGAGGTGGCGCTCGCGGTGGCCCCGGACGCCGACCCGTACGCCGTGGCCGCCCTCGAGGACGTGCTGCGGGGGGCCGGCGTGCGGCAGGTGCGCCGCGTCGGCCCGGACGGCGCGGCCGGGGTGCGCGGAGCGGTGGTGTGGCTGGGCGGGGTCGGCGCGCAGAACGCGCTGCGCGCCCTGCGTGCTCCCGAACGCGCCGACCTGCCGCCCGGCGGCTACCGGCTCGCGACCGGTAGCCACCTGGGCCGGCCCACGGTCGCCGCGGACGGCGCGGGCGCGGACGGGCTGTTCCACGCCGTGCAGACCCTCCGGCAGCTGGTCACCCCGGCCCGCACCCTCCCCGGCGTCCTCGTCCGGGACTGGCCGGGCACGGCCGTGCGCGGCCTGGCGGAGGGCTTCTACGGCCGCCCCTGGAGCCACCGGCAGCGGCTCTCCCAGCTGGACTTCATGGGCCGCACCAAGCAGAACCGGTACCTGTACGCACCCGGCGACGACCCCTACCGGCAGGCGCAGTGGCGCGAGCCGTACCCGGCGGCGCAGCGCGCCGAGTTCCGGCAGCTCGCCGAGCGGGCCCGGCGCAACCACGTCACGCTGGCGTGGGCGGTGGCGCCCGCCCAGTCGATGTGCCTGGCCTCCGAGGACGACGTCAGGGCGCTGAAGCGCAAGGCCGACGCCATGTACGCGCTCGGCGTGCGGGCGTTCCAGCTGCAGTTCCAGGACTCCGCGTACGACGAGTGGCACTGCTCGCGGGACGCGGAGGCGTTCGGCAGCGGGCCCGGCGCGGCCGCCCGGGCGCACGCGCGCGTGGCGAGCGAGCTGTCCCGGCACCTCGCCGGCCGCCACCCGGACGCCGAGCCGCTGTCGCTGATGCCGACCGAGTACTACCAGGACGGGGCGACGGAGTACCGGACCGCGCTCGCCGAGGCGCTCGACGCGCGCGTGCAGGTGGCGTGGACGGGCGTGGGCGCCGTACCCCGCACGATCAGCGGCGGCGACCTGGCCGAGGCCCGCGGCGCGTTCCGGCACCCGCTGGTCACCATGGACAACTACCCGGTGAGCGACTACGCGCAGGACCGCCTCTTCCTCGGCCCGTACACCGGCCGGGAGCCGGCCGTCGCGGCCGGCTCGGCGGCACTGCTGGCCAACGCCATGGTGCAGGCGTCCGCCTCCCGCATCCCCGTCTTCACCGCCGCCGACTTCGCCTGGAACCCGCGCGGTTACCGTCCCCGGGAGTCCTGGCGGGCGGCGCTCGACGACCTGGCGGGCGGCGACCCGAGGGCCCGCGAGGCACTGGGCGCGCTGGCCGGCAACGACGCCTCGTCGCTGCTGGACCCGCACGGCGAGTCGGCGTACCTGCGCCCGCTGCTGGCCGGGTTCTGGCGGACGCGCACGGCGGCGGGCGTCCCGGCCGCCGTCCGCGACGGGGCGGCGCGGCGGCTGCGCGCGGCGTTCACCGTGATGCGCGGCGCGCCCGAGGCGCTGACCGCGCCCGCGGAGGGCCGCCTCGACGACGAGGTGCGGCCCTGGCTGGAGCAGCTCTCCCGGTACGGCCGGGCCGGCGAGGCCGCCGTGGACATGCTCCAGGCGCAGGCCCGGGGCGACGGCGCGGCCGCCTGGCGGGCCCAGCTGGAGCTGGAGCCGCTGCGCCGGTCCCTGGCCGCGGGCCCCGTGAAGGTCGGCACCGGCGTCCTGGACCCGTTCCTGAAGCGGGCGCTCGACGAGGCCGCCGCGTGGACGGGCGCCGCCCGACGGGTCGGCGAGCCGTCCCGCACCGACACCTCGTACACCGTGGAACTGGGGCGGGCGCGCCCCGTGGAGGCGGTCACCGCGATGGCGGAACCGGGCTCCGGCGGGGGCGCCGTGGAGGTGCGCGTGCCGGGCGGGGGCTGGCGGCGGCTGGGCGCGCTGGCGCCCACCGGCTGGACGCAGACCCGCGTGGGCGGGCTCCGCGTGGACGCCGTCCGGGTGAACTGGGCGGGGGGCGCCGAGGTGCCGGTGCGGTCCCTGGTGCCGTGGTTCGCCGACGAGCCGCGCGTCAGTCTGGACCTGCCGCGCCCCGAGGCCGACGCGGTGATCGGCGGCGGCCCCCAGCGGGTGGAGGCGGTGCTGGCCGCCCGGCGGCCGGAGGCGGTGCGCGGGGCGTTCGCGGCGAAGGCGCCGAAGGGCATCGTGGTGGACGTGCCGAAGGAGGCGACGGTGCCGCGCGGCGTGGCCGCCGAAGTCCCCGTCACGGTCACCGTCCCCGAGGGCACCCCGGCCGGCTCGTACCCGGTGCCGCTGTCCTTCGCGGGCGAGCAGCGCACCCTGACGGTCCGTGCGTACCCGGCGGCCGGCGGTCCGGACCTGGTCCGCGCCCCCGGCGCGGCCGCCTCGTCCTCCGGCGACGAGACGCCGGACTTCCCGGCGTCGGCGGCGGCCGACGGCGACCCGGGAACCCGCTGGTCGTCGCCGGCGCGGGACGACGCGTGGTGGCAGGTCGAACTGGCCGGGCCGGCGCGGGTGGGGCAGGTGGTCCTCCACTGGCAGGACGCGTACGCGCGGCGGTACCGCGTGGAGGTCTCCCCGGACGGCCGCTCCTGGCGCACGGCGGCGACGGTCGGCGACGGCCGGGGCGGCCGCGAGACGGTCCGCATGGACGCCCCGGGCACCCGCTTCCTGCGCGTGCGGGGCGAGGAGCGGGCGACGGGGTACGGGTACTCCCTGTTCGGCGTGGAGGCGTACGCGGTCGCGGAGTGAGGGAAGCCCCCGGCGCCGCGGCGCCCTCCGCTCTCCGAGCGGGCCGGCCGCCCCGCTCGGGGAGGACCGGTCCGGGCGCGGCGGCCGCGGCGGGGTCCGGGCGTCAGGCGGAGACGCCGTCGATCCGGGCCAGGACGTCGTCCGCGCCGTACGGCTGCAGGTAGGGCAGCCAGCGCGGATCCCTGTGCCCCGTGCCGATGATGCGCCAGGCGAGCCCGGTGGGCGGCGCGGGCGGCTGGTGCAGCCGCCAGCCCAGCTCGCGCAGGTGCCGGTCGGCCTTGACGTGGTTGCAGCGGCGGCACGCCGCCACCACGTTGTCCCAGGCGTGCTTGCCGCCGCGGCTGCGCGGGACGACGTGGTCGACGCTGGTGGCGACGGCACCGCAGTACATGCAGCGCCCGCCGTCGCGGGCGAAGAGCGCCTTGCGGGTCAGGGGAACGGGCCCCCGGTAGGGGACCCGTACGAACCGCTTCAGCCGCACCACGCTGGGGGCGGCGATCGCTCGGGTCGCGCTGTGCATGAGGGCGCCGGACTCCTCGAGGCACACGGCCTTGTTCTCGAGGACGAGTACGAGCGCGCGGCGGAGCGGTACGACGCCGAGGGGCTCGTACGACGCGTTGAGGACCAGGACGTGCGGCACGCGTGCCTCCTTGTACGCCGGCGGCGCGTGGCTCGCGCCGGGACGATCTGCTCTCAGTCTCTCCTCATGCAAGGTCGGAGCGCCACCACATGGGGATAACGGGACGGAGGTGTTTTCCACCACAGGGTGGTCATCCCCACATGAGAGAAGGCTCTCCCCCGAACACGGCGACGAACCCCAGGGCTCCCCCCGTTTAATGGAAGCGACCCGCCCGTGATGCCAGGAGGTCCCCCCGTGCTGTGGTCGGCTCCCCCCGCTGTCCCCTCGACCGACTCCGCCCCCTCCCCTTCCGTGGCCCCCGTGTCCCTGGACGAGGCCGCCCGCCAGGCCGGGGAGGCCGCGGGCTGGGTGGAGCAGAACTGGGCCACGTGGGTCAGCACCGGCCTGCGCATCCTGCTGATCATCGCCATCGCGTGCACCCTCCGCTTCCTGGTCCGGCGGGCGCTGACGAAGCTGATCGACCGGATGAACCGCAGCGTCCAGGCCGTGGAGGGCACGACCCTGGGCGGGCTGCTGGTGAACGCGGAGCGGCGCCGCCAGCGGTCGGAGGCGATCGGCTCGGTCATGCGTTCGGTGGCGTCGTTCCTGATCATGGGCACGGCGGCGCTGATGGTCCTGAGCGCCTTCCAGATCAACCTGGCGCCGCTGCTGGCCTCGGCCGGTGTGGCCGGTGTGGCGATCGGCTTCGGCGCCCGAAACCTCGTGACGGACTTCCTGTCGGGCGTCTTCATGATCCTGGAGGACCAGTACGGCGTCGGTGACTCGATCGACGCGGGCGTGGCGTCCGGCGAGGTCATCGAGGTGGGCCTGCGGGTGACGAAGCTGCGCGGTGTGGACGGCGAGATCTGGTACGTCCGCAACGGCGAGATCAAGCGGATCGGCAACCTCAGCCAGGGCTGGGCGACGGCCGCCGTGGACGTGACGGTCCGCCCGACGGAGGACCTCGACGCGCTGCGGAGGCTCATCGAGGGCGTGGCGGAGGAGATGGCCGCGGAGGAGCCCTGGAACGAGCGCCTGTGGAGCCCGATCGAGGTGCTGGGCCTGACCGAGGTCATGATCGACTCGATGACGCTGCGGGTCTCGGCGAAGACGATGCCGGGCAAGGCGCTGAGCGTGGAGCGGGAGATCCGCTGGCGCGTCAAGCGCGCCTTCGACGCGGCGGGCGTCCGCATCGTGGGCGGCGTCCCGCTGCCCGCGGAGGACGCCCCGGCCCCCGATCCGGCCGCCGCCGTGGCCGCCCCGTCCGCCTTCGCCTCCCCGACGACCCCCAGTCGGTGGCCGCGGCCCCGCTCCAGCAGCCCCCGTCGATACCCCAGCCGTCAGCGGGCCCGAACCTCTCGAAGGGCTGACGCCGTACGAACCCGAAGGCGCCCCGCACCGATCGGTGCGGGGCGCCTTCGAACATCCGGCACGGATCACTGCGGGGGCGGGCTGCGCCGACGCCCCCTCCTTGCGTACCGCCTTGGAGAGCGCTCGGGTGAACTCGTATTGATGAGAACTCATGGAGTTCTCGTCCAGGATGTAGCGGACGGCGGGGCTGCCGAAGTAGCCGCACAGCCTCCTGCGCGTCCGGCGACCACGTCCACGCGTCCCCCACCAGATCACTCACGCACAGTCAACCAGCCTGAACCCAAAGCGTTTCGGATCAATAGGCAAAATTACGGATCAGCCCGTATGCGACTGGACCAACCGGATCATCCTCTGGTGCCAGGGTGTTGTGCACTTCCTCGCCACCGCAACGTGTCAGGAGCCCTGCACCTACACGCTGCAGGCCGGAGCCGGAGCCGCTGCCACCGCTACCGCTACCGCCGCCACCGTTGGTGGAACCGCCACCGCCGCCCCAATCGACGTTCGACATGTTCTTTTCCAGCGCTTCGGACCCCTCGGGGCACGTCTTGCCGGGGATGCAGGTGAAGCCGCTGCTCAAGCCTGTCGGGTCGGACAAGGGGGTTGTTCTCCACGTAGGAGTACCCGTTCATGGACTGGTGCTTCCCCAACTCCAGCTTCGGGTCCACACTCAGGAACCGCGCAATCACGGGGTCGTATTCGCGGGCGCCGATGTGAGTGAGGCCCGTGGTCTTGTCCTCCGGCTTACCAAGGAAGGACTTGTCGTCCGGCCAGGTGGGGGCCGTCGGGCCGCGCTGGGCGCCGAAGGGGGTCGTGTAGCGCCTGGTGACCGCCATGGTCGTGGCGTCGAGGGCGAGGGTGCCCGTGCCGTGGTGGTCGGCGGCCAGGTGGCTGAGCTTGCCGCCGGTGACTCCCGCCGTCGTGGTGCGGACCGCGATCGTCTTGCCCGCCGCCGTGTGGTAGCGGGTACCGGACAGGGTCTTCGCGGTGCCCTTCGTGGTGAGGCGGACCTCCGTGGAGCCGAGGTAGAGGATCGTGTCGCCGTCGCCCGCGGCACGACGGACGAGCAGTTCGCCCGAGGCGTCGTACAGGTAGCTGGTGCCCAGGGCGGGCTTGGTGCCGACCGCCGGTTCGGTCGTGCCGACGAGCTTGCCCTCGCTGTTCCAGGTCAGCGTCTGCTGGACCTGGGTGCCGGGGCGGCTGGTGGTGTTGCCCGCCTTGTCGTAGGCGTACGTGGCGTTCTTCGCGCCGGTCGTCCTGGCCGGCGGGTGCGGCTGGCCCGTCGTGGTGCCGTAGGCGTACGTGGTGGTCTTGTCGCCCGTGGCCGTGTGCTCGGTCTCCGTGGCGCGCTGACCGGCCGCGTTGTAGGTGTAGCTGTGCCAGTACGGCGCGGCGCCGTCGATGTTGGCCGTGGTGCGGCCGGTGGTGGCGCAGTCGGCTGTCCCGGGCGTCCAGGCCTCGCTGAGGCGGCGGTGGCCGTCGTAGGCGAAGCACTGGTAGTCGGCCTTCGAGGTGCCGCCCTGGGTGGTGGCGTCGAAGAGGGAGGTGACGTTGCCCGCGTCGTCCTGGGTGTACTGAAGATCCTGCGGCATGTGGGAGTGCGCCGTGTCGGTGACGTACGAGCGGGTCAGTCGACGGGTGCCGGTCTCGTAGTCGTAGTTGACGTAGGCCTTTTTCGCCGTCTCGGCCGAACTGGTGCCCGGGGTGAGTTGGCGCACGTCGCCCTGCGGGGAGTACGCGGCTCCCAGGAGGTAGCCGGTGCCGCTGGCCACCTTCGTCTCCTGGCCCAGTTCGCCACGCGTGATGGTGACGGTCTCCGAGTCGAGTCCCGCCACAGCGGGCATCGTCGAGCTCAGGACGGAGCCGTCCAGACCGTAGGTGGTGGAAGAGGACAGCGTCGCCGGCACACCGGCGGCGACGAGCGGCTCACCGGCCGGAAGGACCGTCTGGCTGTCGGTGGGCTGGTACAGGGCGTTGTAACCGGTGACCTTCTGGGTGTACGCCTTGCTGGTGGTCTGGTTGACGCCGTTCTCGTAGCGGACCGAGCTGTCCGGGTGGCCCTTGGCAAGGAGGTCGTACGTCCAAGCGGCGAGCTTGCCGGCGTCCGTCTTCGCCCCGTCCCACAGGCCGGTCTTCCGGCCGAGGGCGTCGTACTCGGTCACCGGGGTCTTGCCTCGGGCGTCGGTGGCGCTGACCGCCTGGTCGAGTTCGTCGTAGACCGTGGTGGCGGTGCCCTTGTCCGGGTCGGTCGCGCTGGTCTGGCGGCCGAACAGGTCGTAGGAGCAGCTCCGCTTGGCCTGGTCCGGTGACCGCGGCCTGGCGGCCGCCGGGAGGTAGGTGTACGTGGTGGCGGCCGGGCCCTCGGGCCGGGGGCCGCCGTACTCCCGACGTTCCGTGGTCTGCCCTGCCGCGGGAGCGGGCGTCCCGTGCGGCACCGCGTGTGGTGGTGGCGGCGCCGGTGCCGGGCGCGGCGTTGCCGGGCCTCGACGACGTGGGGGCGCACGAGGCGGCCGGGGAGGCGCTCAGGGTGTGGTTCACGCCGGCGCTGGAACCCATGGGGGAGGAACGGTGTTGTCCGGGCAGGGGATCGAATGAGGGTGCGGAGCGGACGCCGGGTACGAGAACAAGATCCAGTCAAGACCGTGTCGCCGCCGTTCCCCTGCGGCCATACTGCTGACCGGGCCGCCGCCTTCCGAGGAGACCGGGAGCGGGCGGGCCGGCGCTGGAGACCGGGGGAGGTCACGTGTCAGACGCGCGGAACGCACCACTCGCGACGGCGGGCGCCCCGTCGTCTCCGGGCCCGCCGTCCGCGCCACCACCGGGCGGCCCTGCGGACGCGCTCCCGTGGAAGGGCGTGCCCGCGTCGGCGGGCCCCGCCCCGGCCGCGGGCACGTCGGGCCGGACCGCCTGCGGGGACCGGGCCCCCTCGGCGCCGGGCACGGCCCGGGCCGGTCCGCGGACACCGCCCCGCGGGGCCGGCGGGACGCGGTGCAGGAGCGCCCGGTGGGCGCGGCCGGTCCGGGTGCGGGCCGCCCGGGCCGCGACGACGGCGGCGCTGTGGCTCGCGGGCGCCCACGCGGTCGCGCGGACCGGGCTCGCTGAGGCACGGGAGCGCAGGGGCACGGGGACACGGGCAGGATTCGCTCAAGGTGCTGAACGGGGCGCGGATCGGCCCCCGGAAGGCCCGCGCGAACGGGAACCTGACCCCCCGTGGCACGAGGCGCGGCACTCGCCGACGACGGCAGGAGCGACAGGTACGCGACGGAGTACGCCACGGCCGTGGCCGGTCCCGACCGGGCCCTCACACGGGCGTGGCGCACGGACCGGGCGGGCGGCCGCGACGGTGTGCTGCGACAGGTCACGGGCGGCGAGGCGTCGACGGGCGCCGCGTTCGACCGGGTCGACCGGGCGCTGCGGAAGGCGGTCGACCACGAGCAGGATGAATTCGTCCGGGCGGCCGGGCGCGCCCGGGACGCCTGGCGGGTGTGAACCGCAGGCTCGCGGAGGACCGGTGACAGTCGAGGGGAGGGACACGATGGACGACCGTGGAGCGCGGCGGGGCGGCGCGGGGCACGTGCCGTGGGCGTCGCCTGCCTGCTGGCGGCCGCTTCGCTCCCCGTACCGCTGGCGCACCGCCCGGACGGCGACCCGGCGGGCCCTCCGTCCGGCGCGGGCCTGGTGCGCGCGGCCCGCCGGGGACGCCGGGGAGGAGTGCTCGGACCCGGAGGCGTCCCTGCCGCCGTCCCCCGCCGACGGGCCGGCGGCCGCCGTGATCAGGGCGCGGGGGAAGCTCGTCGTGGGTGTCGACCAGAACGGCTACCGCCGGGGCTACCGCGATCCCGCCACGGGCACTCCGGAGGGCTTCGGCATCGACCTGGCGCGGACCACCGCCGCGGACGTCCTCGGCGGCCCCGTCGCGGTGAGGTCCCGGACCGTATCCACCGACCAGCGCATCGCCGCGCCGGACAGCGGCACGGTCGGCCCGGTCGTGCGGACCATGACGATCAACTGCGCCCGCGTCAAGCAGGTCGCGTTCTCCACCGCCGTCTTCGGGACCGGCCAGCAGGTCCTCGCCCGCGAGGGCTCCGCGGCCACCCGGTACGACGCGTCGCTGTCCGGCGAGGGCTCCACGGCGTGCGAGGCGCGGGAACGCCGCTCGTACGGCGCCGTCCACCGCGACGAGCGGGACGGCACCGCGCAGGACCCGGACCGCTGCACCGGGCCGAGCCGGCTGGACCGCCCGGTGCGTCTCCGGGCGGGCGGGGTCGACGCGGCCGTCACGGACGGTGCCCTCGCCGCCGGGCAGGCCGCGCAGGACCCGGCCGTGGAACCGAAGGGCGCGCCCCTCACGATCAGGCACCACGGCGCGGCCGCCGGGCTGGGCCGCGACGACCTGGTGGGCCGCGTCGACCACGTGCTGGTGGCATACCGTACCGGGCCGTGGACACGCTCGTACGGGGAGCGGCCCGAGGCGGACCCGCCCGGGCGGGTCCGCGCCCGAGTACCGGACGGAAACGTCCTGTTGAGAGCGAGAGGTGATCGATGGGCGTCGCGGGTCCTCCCGGTCCGGTGATGGACCGGGACGAGGTGGACCGTGCGCTGGCACGCCTCGGCGCGGAACACAAGGCGGTCGAGGACTCGCTGCTCGCGCTGCAGGACCACGCGGGCCGCAGACTGCTCGAGGGCGCCGCGCTGACCGGTACGACCAAGGAGCGCTGGGACGCGACCGAGCGGTCGATCGCGCTGCTGTGGACGTGTTTCGACGTCTACACGGAGGCGTTGCGCGCCGCCCGCGAGGTGCGCGCCCGGCGCCGCTGGCCCGGGCACGAGGAGCTGGCGGAGCTGACGGAGCGGCTGCGCGGCGAGAGCGTCGTCGTACCGGCCCCCGCGCCGCCCGGCCCGGCGCGGCCCCCGGCGGAGGGTCCCCCGGCACGCGCGCCGGGGGAGCGGTACACGCTGGACCGGCTGGTGGCGCGGATGAACGAGCTGTACGCGCGGTCCCTCGACGTCATCGTGGCTGCGGACGCCGTCTGGTCGGCGCTGCCCGCCCGGGTGGACCTGCTCGCGGCGGAGCTGCACCGGACCCGGTCGCTGGCGCGCTCCGTCGGCGTGCGGCCCGGGGAGCACCCGGCGGGGGACGACCTGGAGGCCGTCACCGAGGAGCTGGCGGCGCTGCGCGCCGAGGTCGTCAGCGACCCGCTGGCGTTCTGGCGCCCGGCCGCGGGCAGTTCGGCGCCCGGCGCCGGGCGGCCGGACACCGACCGGTACGACCGGGCGGCGCGGGCGCTGGAGGACGTGCGCCGGGAGATCGAGGCGGTGCTCCAGGTGCGGCAGGACTCCGAGTCCCGGCTGCTGCGGCTGCGGGACCTGCTGTCGCGGGCCGACCGCACCCTCGCCGAGGCACGCGCCGCGCGCGTCGAGGTCCTGGCGAAGATCGCCGCGTCGGAGGTGCCGGCGGTGAGCGGCCCGCCGACCGCGCTGCACGAGCGGCTGGCGGCCGCCGCCGAGCACCGGCGCCACGCCCGGTGGCACCGGCTGTCCCCACTGCTGGAGGCGTTGGAGCAGGAGGCCGAGGAGGAGCTGCTGCGCGCCCGCGACTCCCTGGCCGCGGTGACCGCTCCGCTCGCCGTCCGCGCCGGACTCCGCGGCCGCCTCGACGCGTTCCGGGCCAGGACGGCCAGACAGGGGCTGGCGGACGACCCGGTCCTGAGCGAGCGGTACGACGCGGCGCGCCGCATGCTGTGGAGCGTCCCCTGCGACCTGCGCGCCGCCGAGCAGGCCGTCCTGCGCTACCAGCGGGCGGCGAGCGAGGCCCTGTCGGCGGGGGGCCGCGGATGAGGGCGCGCCGGTGGCCGAACCCGGGCGGCGCCCACGGAGGCGGGGGCGGCGCGCCGTGCCGCGACCCGGCGCGGGCCGCCGCCCCGGACGGCGCGGTGCCCCCGTCCGGGGTGGTCCGCGTCCTGTCGGGGGGTGGCCGGGGGGCGGCGGTGCGTACGCTGGAACCCGTGCCCGGTCCGTCACCCCACCGCGCCGCTGCGCGTACCGCGGCGGTACGCACGCGGCCTCGCCGGCGGAGGCCGCGGGAGCCCCTGCGGGGCGGCCTCCGCGCGGCGGCGTGCCGACCGGGGGCCTCCGTCGTCCCCGGCCCGGTGCGGCGCGGCCGGCCGCCGCGACGGCCGGGGGTCCCGGGCCGCGGACCGTCCGGCGGCCGACTCCGGGGGCACGGGCCGCGGTTCGGCCCGGAACGTTCGCACCGGGTGCCCGCCCGGCTCGCCCGGTGGGGCGAGGGAAGGACCGAACTGGTGGACCGGGCCGACCGGTTCCACCCCCGAACGTGGGTGTGATCGATGTCGCAGACGCATCAGCTGGCGGCCTGCCCGGCCTGCTCGGAGCCGCTGGAGCCGGGCGCCCGGTTCTGCGGGGCGTGCGGGTACGCCCTGTCGGCCGTACCGGAACCGCCCCCGGGCCCCCCGGCGGTGCCCCCGGCCGCCCCGCCGCCTCCGCCCGCGACCGCGGCGCCCTCAGGACCGCCCGCGCCGCCCGTGCCTCCCCACCCCCCGGCGCCCGGCCCCCGGCACCCGCCCCGGCCGGCACCCCGCCGCCTCCGCCCGCGGCGCCCCCCGGACCGCCCGCGCCTCCGTACGACCCGGCGTACACCCCGACTGATCCGGCACCCGCCCCGGCCGGCCCGGCGGTGGGGGGTCCCGAGCGGTCCGTGCGGCACGACGCGCCGCACGGGGACTTCGGACTCGCGGCGCCCGACCCTTGGGCCTCCGACGGCGGGGACGGTTGCGTGGCCTGCCGGACCGGGCGGGTCGCGGCGGACGGGTACTGCGGGAACTGCGGCCACGAGCAGCCGCGGGAGCGGGACCACGTGGAGCGGGAGATGGGGCGCGCCGTCGCCGCCGTCAGCGACCGGGGGTTGCGGCACCACCGCAACGAGGACGCGTTCGCCGTGTCGACCGCCCCCCTGCCGGACGGTTCGGCCGCCGTCGTCGCGGTCGTCTGCGACGGGGTGTCCTCCGCGTCCCGCCCCGACGACGCCTCGGCCGCCGCGGCCCGCGCCGCCGACGCCTCGCTCCGGGCCGCCCTTCCCCTCGGCGCCGACCCCCGGCAGGCGATGCACGAGGCCATCGTCGCCGCGTCCGGCGCGGTCGACGCCCTCGCCGACGAACCCCCCGGCGACGGCCCGGGTGGTTCCGGGCACGACGCGTACCGCCACCGCAACGCCCCCGCCTGCACCCTCGTGGGTGCCGTCGCCGCGGGCGGCCTCCTCGTCGTCGGCTGGGTCGGCGACAGCCGGGCCTACTGGGTGCCCGACGACCGCTCCGTCCCGGCGGCCCGGCTCACCGAGGACGACTCGTGGGCCGCCCAGATGGTCGCGGCGGGCCTGATGAGCGAGGCCGAGGCGTACGCGGACGAACGCGCCCACGCCATCACCGGCTGGCTCGGCGCCGACTCCTACGAACTGGAGCCGCACGTGGCCGTGTTCCGGCCGGAGCGCCCCGGTGTGGTCGTCGTCTGCACGGACGGCCTGTGGAACTACGCCGAGGCCGCGGAGGAGATGGCCCGCGTCCTCCCCGCCGACGCCGCCGCACGCCCCCTGCACTGCGCGCGCGTCCTGGTCGGCCACGCCCTCGACGGCGGCGGCCACGACAACGTGACGGTGGCGGTGGTGCCGTTCGCCGTGCCGGAGCCGGGAGCGGGGGCGCGGGCGGCCTGACCGGGGGCCTGGGCCCGCTCCCGCCCCCGCAGCCGGACCGTCCCGGCCCGGGGGCCGGAGCGGGGGACGGGGATCGGGGCCGCGGGGCCGGACGCCGGAGCCGTGCTCCGGGGCCGGGGCGGGGACCGGGGCCGGGCAGGAGGCCCGTACGGGAGGCGCGGGCGGGAGGCGCGGGCGGCCGACGCGGCGGCTCCGCCCGCGGGTCGCAGGTCTCGGATCGCCCTCCACCCGGCCCGTACCGGAATCGCCGGGTCCACGTCCCGCTCGGCTCCTTCCGGAATCACCCGAGTCGCACCGGACCCGCCCGAGCCGCCCGGGGGCGGCGGGGGAGTGCGGGCCGGGCGGCCCGCAGCCGCCGTCCCCGGGCACGCGGTGTGGGCGGCGGCCGCTCCGGGAACACGGGCGCGGCGGAGCCGCTTTCGAAGGTGCTCGACGCCGCCGCCGGGGCGGCGGGTACTGTGCGGCTGAGAACCGGGAGCGCGGAGGCGGGCGGGACACCGCCCGCGGCGCGGTCCACGGGAACGGTTCACGTGAACCGGACGCACACGAGGAAGCCGTGACGACGGCCGCAGCGGCGGCCGACGTGGAGAGGGGGAAGCGCCGAGATGCCGACCTGCCCGAGCGGACACCGGTCGGACGCCGCCGACTGGTGCGAGGTCTGCGGCCACCGCATGGCCGGGGCGGGCGCGCCTGCGGGTGCCGTACCGCCTCCCCCTCCCCCGCCTCCCGTCCCCGGGCACGGCCACCCGGGCCCCGCCGGCGGCGATCCGAACGCCACGCAGCAGGCGGAGCTGTGCCCGCGGTGCCGTACGCCCCGGGAGGCGGCGGCGCCGTTCTGCGAGGAGTGCCGGTGGGCCTTCCCCGCCGGCGCGGCCGCGTCGTACCCGCCGGCCTCCCCGCCCGCGCCGGCCCCACCGCCGGGCGGGCTGAACCTGCCGCCCGGTTTCACGTCGGCGCCGCGCCCGCCGGACCCGTACGAGCACCGGGCGCCCGCTCCGTCGCGGACGAACCACCCGGTGGAGCCGCCGTCCGAACGCGGCCCGCGGGAGCCCGGCCACGCGCCGCCCCACGACCGGGGGTCGTCCCCCTTCGACGGCTTCGATCCGAACCGGCCGGAGGGTCCCGGCCGGGAGGACCCGGCGTTCGGTCGGGGCGGAGCACCGGTCCGGAACCCGAACCCCGGGCAGGGTACGCCTCCTCCCGCCTACGGCCCCGGCGGCGGCCCGGCGGGCGGCGGCCCGTCCCTCGGCGGTGCCCCGGCGGACGGTCCCGGCTTCCCGCACGACATACCCGGCGCACCCGGCCCCGGGCCGTCAGGCGCACCCGGCCCCTTCGCCCCGCCCGACGCACCCGGCGCACCCGACGCACCCGACGCACCCGATCGGGGTCTCGGTGGACCCGACGCACCCGATCGGGGTCTCGGTGGACCCGACGCACCCGGTCGGGGTTCCGGCATCCCCGGCGCACCCGGTCAGGGTCTCGACGCGCCCGGCTGGGGGCCCGACGGCCCGGGCTCACCCGGCCCCTTCGCCCCGCCCGGCGCACCCGGTCAGGGTCTCGATGACCCCGGCGCACCCGGTCGGGGTCTCGGTGGCCCCGGCCACGGACCGTCCGGCGACCCCGCGCCCGTACAGAGCCCGCCCGGTTCCGCACCGCCGCAGACCTTCCGGCAGCCCGATGCCCCCCGGGGTGACGACTGGGTGCTGCCTCCGCCCTCGCCGCAGGCTCCGCCTGCCCGGCCCCAGCCTCCGCACGGACAGCCCCCCTACGGGGAGCCCCCGCAGGGACAAGCCCCGCACGGGCAGACCCACTCCCGGCAGCCTCCGCAGGAACAGCCGCCCCTCGGGCAGCCCCCGCACGGGCAAGCCCCGCAGGCGGCCGCGCCCACCGGGTGGGCCGTCGTCGTGCGGCCCGACCGCGAGTACTTCGCGGCCATGATGCGCCGCAGCGGTCCCGAGGCGGCGAACCTCACTCCGCCCCTCCACGCGCCCGAGCGGCGCGTGCCGCTGACCGGGCAGCAGGTGACGGTCGGCCGCCGACGGCAGTCGACGGGCGAGTCGCCGGACGTCGACCTGTCGGTGCCGCCGGAGGACCCGGGGGTGTCGCACCGGCACGCCGTGTTCCTGCGGCAGCCCGACGGTTCCTGGGCGGTGGTGGACCAGGGCTCCACCAACGGCACGACCCTGAACGGCTCCGACGAGCCGATCCAGCCCCACGTGCCCGTACCGCTCCAGGACGGCGACCGCGTCCACGTGGGCGCCTGGACGACGCTCGCCGTCGTACGGGACTGACCCCGCCCGGGCCCCGGCCCGGACGACTCCGGCGGGCCGTGCGGCCGGTCTCCGGGGTCGTCCGGCACGCCCGGCGGCCGCGGGCGGCCGGGCCGTACCGCCCACGGGCCGCGCGGCCCGCCCCGCGCCCGGACCCGTGCGGCGCCCCGCCGCTCCCTTCCGCCGCGGGGGGTGGTTCCGGGGCCGGGATCCTCCGCCGGCGCGTCTGAGACGATGGACGGGTGAATGAGATTCCGCGCGGCACTCTCCAGGAGCAGACGTTCTACGAGCAGGTGGGCGGCGAGCAGACGTTCCGGCGGTTGGTCCGCCGCTTCTACCGGGGCGTCGCCGAGGACCCGCTGCTGCGGCCGATGTACCCGGAGGAGGACCTGGGTCCGGCCGAGGAGCGGCTCGCGCTGTTCCTGATGCAGTACTGGGGCGGCCCCCGCACCTACAGCGACCGCCGCGGGCATCCGAGGCTGCGGATGCGGCACGCCCCGTTCACGGTGGACCGGGCGGCGCACGACGCGTGGCTGAGGCACATGCGGGACGCCGTGGACGAGCTCGGGCTGTCCGAGGAGCACGAGCGGCAGCTGTGGGACTACCTCACCTACGCGGCCGCGTCGATGGTCAACACCGCCGGCTGAGCCCCGGCGCGCGGCGGGGCTCAGGGGTGGCGCAGAGGTGTGACGCCCAGCTCCCCGAGGCCCGTCGCCGCACGGACGGCCACGGACCCGCAAGGGGTGCGCAGCCGCAGCCACGGCCCGGCGGCCAGCAGCACCACGGGCACCCCCTGCGGGACGGCCCCGGCCGGGGGCAGGAAGCCCAGCGACCGGGCCGCGTGCGCGGCGCGCAGCGGCAGCTCCGTGCCGGCGACGGGGCGGGACCATATCTCGCGGCCGATCCGGTCCCGTTCCGCGCGGGTGCGGTGCCGCGGCGGCAGCTCCTCGTCCCGGGCCCGGAACTCGGCGACCCCCGCGGCGACGGCGGCGCACAGCCCGGCGGAGTCCGGCAGGCCGGGCACCTCGCGCCAGCCGCCGCGCGGCGGGAGGACCCCGCTCCACGGCGGGCCGGTGACGGGCGCGGGCAGGACGGCCTTGCCGGCCGCCTCCTCGACGCCGTCGAGCAGTTCTCCGGCGGAGACGGTCACGTCGAGGGCGGTGTCGGCGAGGGCGTCGTCGGCGACGAGGACCGCCGTGCGGACGGCGAGGACGTCGAACGACGGCGGGCGGCCGAAGACGGCCAGGACCCCGCCGCCCGCACGGAGGCGGACGGCGGCGGTCCGGTCGTAGTGGAGAAGCCGGGCCAGGAAGGCGGCGACGCCCGCCGCCTCCCCGGGCTCGGCGAAGTGGAGCGGCGCCGTCATGCGACGGCGCCCCCCGAGCGCATCCCGTCGTCGACGTACTCCTGGAGGAACGCTCGCTCCTCGGCGGTGATGCGGCGCGGACGCTGCTCCGCCAGGTCGTAGGGGACGACCACGGTGGAAGCCCGCACGTAGACCCGGTCGGGGTCCTTGATCTCGTACGCGATCGTCAGGGACGCCGCGCCGATCTTGGTGACCCAGGACTCGACGGTCACCGGCTCGTGCCGGTGGAACAGCGGCCTGATGTAGTCGATCTCGTGGCGGGCCACGACGGAGCCGCCGGAGAAGGACGGGGAGCCGTTCCCCGGCGCCAGCCGGAACATGAAGTCGATCCGGGCCTCCTCCAGGTAGCGGAGGAAGACCACGTTGTTGACGTGCCCGAAGGCGTCCATGTCCGACCAGCGCAGGGGGCAGCTGTAGATGTGCCGGGCCACTCGAAGCGCCGCCTCAGCCCCGGGTGAGCTTCTTGTACGTGGCGCGGTGCGGGCGGGCCGCGTCCGGGCCGAGGCGCTCGACCTTGTTCTTCTCGTACGACTCGAAGTTGCCCTCGAACCAGAACCACTTGGAGTCGCCCTCGTACGCCAGGATGTGCGTGGCGACGCGGTCGAGAAACCAGCGGTCGTGGGAGACGACCACGGCGCAGCCGGGGAACTCCAGCAGCGCGTTCTCCAGGGAGGACAGGGTCTCGACGTCGAGGTCGTTGGTCGGCTCGTCGAGGAGGAGCAGGTTGCCGCCCTGCTTGAGGGTGAGCGCCAGGTTGAGGCGGTTGCGCTCGCCGCCGGAGAGGACGCCGGCGGGCTTCTGCTGGTCCGGGCCCTTGAAGCCGAACGCGGACACGTAGGCGCGGGACGGCATCTCGACCTGGCCGACGTTGATGTAGTCCAGCTCGTCGGAGACCACCGCCCACAGGGTCTTCTTGGGGTCGATGTTCTCGCGGCTCTGGTCGACGTAGCTGATCTTGACGGTGTCGCCGACCCGGATGGTGCCGGAGTCGGGCTGCTCCAGGCCCTGGATCATCTTGAACAGCGTGGTCTTGCCCGCGCCGTTCGGGCCGATGACGCCGACGATGCCGTTGCGCGGGAGGGTGAAGCTGAGGTCGTCGATGAGGACCTTCTCGCCGAACGCCTTGCTGAGGTTCTCGACCTCGACGACGACGTTGCCCAGGCGCGGGCCCGGCGGGATCTGGATCTCCTCGAAGTCCAGCTTCCGCATCTTGTCGGCCTCGGCGGCCATCTCCTCGTACCGGGCGAGGCGGGCCTTGGACTTGGCCTGACGGCCCTTGGCGTTGGAGCGGACCCACTCCAGCTCTTCCTTGAGCCGCTTGGCGCGCTTGGCGTCCTTCTGCCCCTCGACCTTCAGGCGGGCCTGCTTGGTCTCCAGGTAGGTGGAGTAGTTGCCCTCGTAGCCGATGGCGCGGCCGCGGTCGAGCTCCAGGATCCAGCCGGCGACGTTGTCCAGGAAGTACCGGTCGTGGGTGATCGCGACGACGGTGCCGTCGTACTTGGCGAGGTGCTGCTCCAGCCACTGGACGGACTCGGCATCCAGGTGGTTGGTGGGCTCGTCGAGGAGGAGCAGGTCGGGGGCCTCCAGCAGCAGCTTGCAGAGCGCGACACGGCGCTTCTCGCCGCCGGAGAGGTTGGTGACCGGCCAGTCGCCGGGCGGGCAGCCCAGCGCGTCCATCGCCTGCTCCAGCTGGGCGTCGAGGTCCCAGGCGCCCGCGTGGTCGAGCTCCTCCTGGAGCTTGCCCATCTCCTCCATCAGCTCGTCGGTGTAGTTGGTCGCCATCTCCTCGGCGATCGCGTTGAACCGGTCGAGCTTGCCCTTGATCTCGGCGACGCCCTCCTGGACGTTCTCCAGGACGGTCTTGGACTCGTCGAGCGGGGGCTCCTGGAGGAGGATGCCGACCGTGTAGCCGGGCGACAGGAACGCGTCGCCGTTGGAGGGCTGCTCCAGGCCCGCCATGATCTTGAGCACGGTGGACTTACCGGCGCCGTTCGGGCCGACCACACCGATCTTCGCGCCGGGCAGGAAGCTCAGCGTCACGTCATCGAGGATGACCTTGTCGCCGTGCGCCTTGCGCGTCTTGCGCATCGTGTAGATGTACTCAGCCAAGAGAAACCGTCCGGCAATCAGTAGGGGTCGTTTCGCGGCTCCGCCGCGTCAGGGCAGACACACCCCATCTTGCCTGACCACCGCCCCGCAACAGAAATGAGCACCCGGGGCGCGCTGGACCGCCCCCTCCGCCGGGCGGCCGGAGAGGGCGGGCCCCGCCCTCCGCGTCCGTCCGCCCGGCCCCTCCGGTTCCCAGACGGTTGCCCGCCGTGCTCCCGCACGGGCGGGCGGCCCGCCGTGCTCCCGCGCAGCCGGTCCGGTCTCCCGTCGCACTCCCGTACAGCCGGCGGCCCCGGCGCGGCCCGTCGCGGTCACCGGGGTGCGGGCCGGAGCCGTGGGGCGGCGTACCGAGCCCGCGTCCCGCCGGCCGGCCGTAGAAGCGGCGGGGTGGCGGGGCGGCGGGAAAAAAGGAGCGGCCCCGGGCGCGGTGCGCGTCCGGGGCCGCTCCTGCGGGCCGCCTCGGGGTCACTGGCCGGCCGCGGCGCCCTTCTTCTTGCGGAGGAAGAAGACCGCGCCGCCGCCCAGCAGGAGGAGCGCGACGGCGATGCCGGCGATCATCGGCGTGGCGTTGGAGGCACCGGTCTCGGCGAGGTCGCCGGCGGTGTCACCGCCGGTCGCGCCACCGGTGGTGTCGCCGGTCTGGGGGTTCGGCTCGGAGCTCGGCTCGGGGCTCTGCTCGTCGCCACCGGTGGTCGGCGGGGTGGTGTCGCCGCTGGTCTTGCAGTCGAGGACGCCCTTGAACGTCTTCGTCTCGCCGCCGGGCAGCGCGACGCTGAAGTCGTAGGCCTGGTCCTCGCCGACCGGGACGGTGACGGTCTTCGACTCGCCGGCGCCGACCTCGACCTTCTGGTTCGCCAGCTCGAAGGTGAACGCCTCGTCGCCCTCGTTCTTCGCGGTGACGTCGATGCCGCCCTTGGCGCAGTCCTTCTCGGCGGTCAGGGCCGGGATGGCGCCCTTCTTCGCCCAGGTGGCGCTGCCGGTCGCGGAGACGGTCGACTGGCTGGAGCCGGCCAGGATCTGCGTCTGGCTCTTGGAGAGGCTGGCGAAGGCGCGGCCCACGGAGACGGAGGTGCTGGCCTGGACGTTGAAGGCCGCGGTGCCGTCGGCGGTGCCGGCGGGCACGTCGACGTACAGCTCCGTGCCGTCCTTGGCCTCCGTGACCGGCTTGCCGTCCTTGTCCGTCACCTTGACGCCGGAGGCCTCGGGGGCGGTCACGGTGGCGCGCTCGGCGTTGGTGCGGACGGTGATCGGGCCGAGCTTGCCGCCGGCCTTGCCGGAGACCGCGTTCGGTTCCAGGCTCAGGGACGCCTCGGGCTCCTGGAGGTTCTGGGCCTTCCCCTCCAGCCAGTCCGCGAGCTTCTCGGCGGCCGGGTCCTTGGCCGTGACGTCCACGCCGTCCGAGAAGCGCCAGATGGCGACCTGCGTGCCGGCGGCGGCGGTCTCCTTGGTCAGGGAGCCGGCGCCGGCCTTCGCGGCCAGGCCCGCCAGGTCGTCGACCTGCGGGTAGGAGTTCTTCAGGACCCAGAGGATCTTGCCGGCGTCCTTGTTGTGGCCGAGCGAGGTCTGGTCCCAGGAGGCCTCGAGGTACTTGGCCTCCTTCTGGGTCGGGTTGTGGACGTCGATGCAGTAGGTCTTGAGGGTGCCGCCCCCGTCGACGGCCATCTCGAAGAGGCCGGCGGAGATCGTCTCCTCCTTGCCGTCGGCCTTCTTGAGGACGGCGTCGGCGTAGACCTTCAGGCCGGTCAGGGTGGCGGAGGCGCCGCCCTGGTGCTGGGGGGTCTCGTCGGCGACGGCGACGGACGCTCCGGCTATGGACCCTCCCGCGACCAGGCCGGAGGTCAGGACCGCGGCGGCGAGTCGGCGGCCGAGCCGCTCCCGCCGCTGGACAGAAAGCGCAGCAAACACAGATTTCCCCTCTGGACGAATCCCCCTCTGGAACGTGGCAGCCACGGCGTGTGACACGCCGCAGGGCACGTGGGGGTGGGACTCGCCTGATGAATCAAGTGCCCCGTGGGTAGGGGGAATCCTAGAGAGGCGGGGACGGCCCGTCCCACCCGGTGCCCCCACTCAACCGTTCCGAATCGAAATCGTTATCGTGAACCAGGCGTGGGAACCTTGCTTTCCGGTCAAGGACTGGCGAATTGACCAGCGGTAACCCCCCTTTCGAGACGGTATGGGAGCCGGGTTGAGGCCAGGTCAGGTCGGTACCGGCTCCGGATCGCGCGACGCCTCTCCGCTCTGCCGCCCCGTCACGAGCTGTTCAGACGGCCGTTTCCCGCCGCCGCGGCGGAAGGCCGCCGTACCGCGGGTCAGGTCGTGGCCGACGGCCACCGCCTCGATGTCGACGAACGTCCTGCGCTGCCCGTCCCGTCCGTCCGCGGGCTCCTCGCGGACCCGCAGCCGGCCGTGCACCACCAGCGGCTCGCCGACCGCCACCGACGCGGCCAGGTTCGCGCCGAGCTGCCGCCACGCGTTCACCGTGTAGAAGCTGGTGTGCCCGTCCGCCCACGCCGCGCGCTCCCGGTCCCAGCGGCGGGCCGTGGCGGCGAAGCGGAACCTCGCCATCCCGCCCGCCGGCGTCTCCCGGTACTCCACGTTGGTCGCCACGTTCCCCACGACCGTCACCAGGGTGTCGTTCACGGCTTCCGCTCCTCCCCGTCCGACGACGCTCCCCCGCGTCGTCCGTCCTCTCCATGGTGGCCGTGTCCGACGGACTCCGCCCGCTCCTGTGGACGGCCACGGCCTCTGTGGACAACCCCGTCACCCCGTCGGGGTCCGGCCCCCCGTCACCGTCGCGTACTGCTCGCGCACCTCCCGGTACCGCATCAGCTCCGTCGCGATCGGGTCGAGCACCATGGCCCGCCCGCAGCCCGCCGCCGCCTCGCGCAGCCGCCGCTCGGTCTCCTGCCCGTACCTGCGCGCCGGCCCCCGCGCCGCCACGACGCACGCCCACTCGACGAGCGGTCCGCCCACGATCCCGGCGAGCATGACCAGCACCGGCGGCCACAGGCCCGGTTCCAGTACGCCGACGATCTGGCCCACCAGCCACAGGGAGCCGAACACCTGGAGCAGCGTCATGGACGCCTGGGCGAGGACGGCCACCGGCCACCAGGCGGGGCGGGGCGGCCGTCCCCCCTGTTCCGGGGCGCGGGCGCCGGCGGCCAGTTCGTCCAGCGCCTCGGGCAGGCCCCGCGCGCCGCGCGCCGCCGCCTCCCGCACGGCCTGCGCCCACGGCGCGGGCAGTCCGCGCGAGGCCTCCTCGGCGACGACGCGGACGGCGTGCTCGACGCGCTGCCGTGCCGCCGGCTCCTCCTCCGGAGGCACGGTCCCGGCGGCGGGCTCCCCGCCCCCGCCACCGGGGGTGCGGAGCCCCTCGTACCAGCGCCACAGCCGCAGCCACGGGGTGCCGCAGGCGCGTCCGGCGTTGCGCCGCCACTCGCGCTCGGCGGCCTCGCCGGCCGCGGCGGCGCCGACGGCGACGGCGAGCCGGGCGGCGAAGTCCTCGCGGGACCGCTCGCCGAGGCCGGGCCGCCCCTCCCCCACGTAGACGGGGCGCAGCCGGGCCGCGGCCGCGTCGACGTCGGCGGACAGGCGGCGCGTGGCGGGGTGGTGCTCCCGGACGAACGTGCCGAGTACGTCGCGGAGATCGGCGATCCCCTCGCCGATCAGGGCGGACAGGGCGAGGACGGTGGCGCCGGGTTCGCCGTGTTCGCCGAGGGCCACGCCGTCCTCGTCGAGGAGCCGGCGCAGGTCGTCGAGGACCTGGTGGGTGGCGTCGCCGGGGAGCCGGTCGATCTGGTTGAGGACGACGAAGGTGACCTCGGCGTGCGTGGCGAGCGGCCGCAGGTACCGCTCGTGGAGGGCGGCGTCGGCGTACTTCTCCGGGTCGACGACCCAGATGACCGCGTCGACGAGGCCGAGGACGCGGTCGACCTGGGCGCGGTGGGCGGTGAGGGCCGAGTCGTGGTCGGGCAGGTCGACGAGGACGAGCCCGCGCAGCGCGTCGTCGCCGTCGCCGCCCGCGAGGGGCCTGCGCCGCAGCCGGCCGGGGATGCCGAGCCGGTCCAGCAGGCCGGCGGCGCCCTCGGACCAGGCGCAGGCGACGGGGGCGGCGGTGGTGGGGCGCTTGAGGCCGGTCTCCGACACGGGGACGCCCGCGAGCGCGTTCATCAGGGTCGACTTGCCGCTTCCGGTGGCGCCCGCGATGGCGACGACGGTGTGGCGGAGGGAGAGCCGCTGGCGGGCGGCGGCCTCGTCGAGGACGCGGCCCGCCTCGGCGACGGTCTGCGGGTCGAGGCGGGTGGCCGAGAGCCCGAGGAGGTCGCGCAGGGCGTCGAGGCGCTCCTTGAGGGCGCCCGCGTAGGCGCCGCCGGGCGGCGGGGGGCCGCCGTCACCCCCGTCGTCGCCGCCGTCGCCCCCGCCGTGCCCGGCGCGTCGGCCGCCCACCGCCGCGCCGGTCCGGCGTGCCGGGCCGGCGCCCGCGGCGGTGCGGCGGGCGATCAGCCCGTCGTCCCACTTCTGCCCCACGGCGCTCACCCGCCGTCACCTCTCCTTCTGCAGTACGGACAGGGCGGCGATGAGCTCGGCCTGCGGTTCCGGGGTGACGTCGAACGCGTCGACCGGTGCCATGCGCCGGTCCCGCTCCTCCCGCAGGACGCGGTCGACGTACGCGTCGACCAGCTCCGCCCCCCGCTCGCGGAGGCGGAGGGTGCCCTGGGCGCCGATCAGCTCCGCGAGCCGTCGCCCCGCCCCGCGTGCGCGGTGCCCGCCGAGGAGGGCCGCGGCCAGCAGCGCGGCCACGGTGTCGGGGTCGGGTGCGGGAGTGCGGCCGGCACGCCGCGCCGCGTCCTCGGCCAGCTCCTCCAGAACGCGCCGCCAGCGGCGCACGGCCATGCCCACCCGCTCCCCCGCCTCCCGGTCGCGTCTGAGGGGGGCGGCGTCGAGGGCGGCGGCGGCCGGTTCCCGCCGCCACGCCTCCCGCACCTGCTCGTCCGCGGCGGCGACGGCGCAGTGGAGGAGGGCGCCGAAGGACTCGGCGAGGGCGTCGAGCAGTTCGGCGGGAGTGCAGTCGTCGGGGTGGGCGCGCCAGCGGGCCCGGGCGTCGCCGGACAGGACGGCCCCGCGCCGCAGTTCGTTCCGCACCCGGTCGGTTTCCCGCTCGTACGCCGCCTCGACGGCGCCCGTGAGCCGCAGGGCGGCGGCGCACTGGACGGCGACGGCGCCGGCGAGTTCCGGCATGCGCACCCGGAGGGAGCCGATGACGCCGCCCGCGGTGCGGCCGACGGTCTGCCGGCGGGCGTCGGGGTCCTGGGCGCGGTGGGCGAGCCAGGCGCGGAGGGGGGCGACGGCGGTGTCGGGCAGCAGGCCGCTGCCGCCGCCCGTCGACTCGGGCAGTTCCGGGACGGTGAACCGCGGTACGGCGCCGAGCCCCGCCCGGGTGAGGAGCGCCTCGTACTGGCGGGACACCTCCCCGATCACCTGGTGGGGGACCCGGTCGAGGACGGTGACGAGGGTGGCGTCGTACTCCTTGGCCGTGCGGAGCATCTGCCAGGGGACGGCGTCGGCGTACCGGGAGGCGGTCGTGACCATCACCCAGATGTCGGCGGCGCAGATCAGCTCGGCGGCCAGTTCGCGGCTGCGGACGACGAGGGAGTCGATGTCGGGCGCGTCCAGGAGCGCGAGGCCGCGGGGCAGGGTGGGGGCGGTCTCGACGCGCAGGACGCGCCCTTCGGGCTCCGCGTCGCCGTCGTCGCCCGGTGCGCCCCAGACCCGGGTGAAGCGGGGCAGGACGCGCGTGCCGGAGAACCAGTGGTGTTCGTCGGGGTGGCAGACCAGCACCGGGACGCGGGTGGTGGGCCGCAGGACGCCCGCTTCGCTGACGGGGCGCCCGACGAGGGAGTTGACGAGGGTGGACTTGCCTGCGCCGGTCGATCCGCCGACGACGGCGAGGAGCGGTGCTTCGGGATCGACGAGCCGGGGGACCAGGTAGTCGTCGAGCTGGGCCAGCAGCTCGGCCCGCGTCTGCCGTGCCCGGGGAGCGCCGGGGACGGGCAGGGGGAGACGCACGGCGGCGACACGGTCGCGCAGGGCGGAGAGTGCGTCGAGGAGCTGAGGCCGTACGTCCAAGGTCACCACATGTGAAGAATGCCCAATTTCAGCATCTTTTTGAAGCGTATGACCCTCCCTGCGCGCCGGTATCGTACGGGGACAGAGGGGATGAGTGGGACGCAGGCATAACGAGTACACAACACCCGGGCCGCGAGGCGCGAAAAGCGCTGCGGGAATCGCACCTGCCTGCGATTATCAGGTTCGCTTCACCGAACCTCCACATCGTGCCACACGGGTGAAGCGGCCGGACCAAGGTGAGCGGAGCCCTATCCTTGTCCCCGGCAAGGTCACGGACCACCCTCCCGGGCTCCAGAGGCCGCAAGGCCGCACCGCCGGCCCCCGTAGCTCAGTGGATAGAGCAGGTGCCTTCTAAGCACTTGGCCGCAGGTTCGAGTCCTGCCGGGGGCGCAAGACCGGGACCCTCCTTCGGGAGGGTCTTCCCGCCGGTCGAGGCCCCCTTTCCGGTCGACGCGGCGAAGCCCCGGGCGCCCTCCCGGTGGCCAGGGACGGGCTGCGGGACGGTCCGGCCGTCACCGGGTTCCCATGGGCGGCCGTGGCGCATACGTGTCGAAGTCCCCGCGCCGCAGGGTCAGTCGGCGCCGGGCGCCTCCGGCAGGTCGCCCGCCGCTTCGAGCCGCCGCTTCGAGCCGCCGCTTCAGATCCGGAAGCCGCCCGCCGACGCACCGGGCGTACGTCGCGAGGAGCACCGCCGTGCCGTTACCGGCCCGCTCGCGGCGCGGGCGCGCGCCGACCTGTCGGCGACGCCCTCGGCGGCTGCGGGCACAAGACGGGAAAGACGCCCTGTGGCCGGGTCCGGCTCCACGGCTTCAGGCAGCCGCTTCGGGGCGGGCCTCGGAATCGTGGCCCCGACACCGTGCCCTACCGGGCGGGTCCACGGACTGCCCGACGCGCCGGAATCCTCCGGGGCCACGATCACCCGCCCCAAAGCAGCTCCAGCCCAAAGCCGTCTCACCGACCCCGGTCGGTCAGGCCCCGCCCGGCGGGCGCGAGTGGGGTTCGTGCTGCCCGTCGGCGGGGGCCCGCCGGGCGGTGATCCTCGCCCCACGGCCCAGGACGAAGGATCGACCGCAAGTAGTCCGAAAGGATGATCACCGATGTGCCAGGCGGCAGAATGGGTCCCCTGCCAGGCAGCTGCCACGTCACAGCCGACGCCCGCGTCGCGGAAGAGGAAGGAGGGGGACGCCACCAGGACCCGAAGGGGCGACGTCCACGAACAGGGACGTACCGTCGGTCATCCAGCGAGCAGTGCGTCCATGGTGACTATGACCACCAGCCCACAGAACGATCTCGAGAAGTTGCTCGCACGACTGCTCAAGCGCAAGGCCGGTAGGTCGGAAGCGGAAGTCCAGGCGGACGTACGGACCCTGCTCCTCGATGGCGGTTTGAACCTGGGCGACGACGACCTCCACGAAGAGGTGATGCCGCGGCTCGAGAGTCAGGTGGGCGATCGTCGGCGCATCGACGTCGAGATCGGCTTCACGGCGATCGAGATCAAGAAAGATCTACGCAGCAAGACCGTTCGAGAGGCCGCAGAGGCGCAACTTGCCGGGTATGTGCGTACACGAACCGAACAACTGGGCCAGCGGTACGCGGGCATCCTCACCGACGGGGCCGACTGGCGCGCCTACAGCTTGGCCGGTGACGACCTCATCCAGGTGAGCCGATTCGAGCTCAAGCCTCGCGTGCCGCTTGAAAATCTCCTGCTGTGGCTGGAAGGTGTACTCGCCACCGCCCAGGGCATCAAGCCCACGCCCTCTGCAATCGAGGCCCGCATGGGCGCAGACAGCGTTTCGCACCAGCTCGACCGCACGACGCTCGCCGCGCTCTACGAGCAGCACAGGAACCTGCCCACCGTAAAACTCAAGCGTGACCTGTGGGCACGCCTTCTGCGGAGCGCTCTAGGAGCTCAGTTCGACGACAGCGACGAACTGTTCATCGAACACACGCTACTTGTCAACAACGCTGCGATCATCGCGCACCTGGTGCTTGGGATCGACGTCAGGGACGTACGGGCAGCCACTCTGGTCCAGGGGCAGCTGTTTACCAGAGCCAACATCTTCGGCGTGGTCGAATCCGATTTTTTCGGGTGGCCCATCGAAGTCGAGGGCGGGGAGTCCTTCGTCCACACTCTGGCACGGAGACTAACGCGGTTCGACTGGCACGAGGTCGAACATGACGTCCTCAAGGTGCTGTACGAGTCCGTGATCGCCCAGGAGACGCGCAAGAAGCAAGGCGAGTACTACACGCCGGACTGGCTTGCCGAGAAGATGGTCTCCGAGACCGTCACAGATCCCCTGAATCAGCGCGTGCTTGACCCGTCGTGCGGATCGGGAACGTTCCTCTTCCACGCCGTCCGCCGATACCTCGAAACTGCAGAGGCCGCAGGGCAGCCGCTCAAGAAGTCGCTTGCCGAACTCATCGACCGCGTAGCGGGCATCGACCTCCACCCCGTGGCCGTGTCCCTGGCCCGCGTCACCTACCTGCTCGCCATCGGAAAAGAACGCCTCACCTCAAGTGACCGCAAGGACATAAGGGTACCGGTCTACCTGGGAGACAGCTTCCAGTGGCAGCAGCGCACTGACCTGCTGGACCACGGCCACTTGGTGATTCGAACCGGCGCCGGCGGCCAGTTCTACGAGAATGAACTTCGATTTTCCGAGCATCTTCTCGCCGACGCCGTCAAGTTCGACGGCCTTGTCAACGAACTCGCAGAAAAAGCAACGAACCGACCGCCGGGCAAGTTCCCGCCCCTCACCGCGGTGTTCAATCGCCTGGCGATCGACTCCGAGCAGGACCAGCAGGAGTTGACTCACAACTTCAGGCTGCTGTGTGAACTCGTCGACGAAGGCCGTGACCACATCTGGTCGTATTACGTACGCAACCTGGCCCGGCCCATGTGGCTCTCCCGCGCAGAGAACCGAGTGGACGTTCTGATTGGTAACCCGCCGTGGTTGTCCTATCGCCACATGCCGAGAGACATGCAAGAGCTCTTCAAGGAGATGTCTCAGTCCCGAAAGCTCTGGCGCGGGGATGAGGTGGCAACTCATCAGGACCTCTCGGGGCTCTTCATCGCGAGGGCCATCGAGCACTACCTACGCGAAGACGGCATTTTCGCCTTCGTGGTTCCGAATCCTGTACTGGATCGTCCGTACTGGTCAGGATTCCGGGGCGGCGACTACCCCGACCCTGAAACACCGGTGAAGGTCGCCTTCTCCGGATCATGGGACCTGCGCCGACTGCGCCCCCACTTCTTCCCCCGTGGCAGCGCCGTCGTCTTCGGTCGCCGCATCACAGTGGGCATCGGCGCCTCAGCGCAGGGGAACAACCCGACTCCGCTTTCCAGGTCCACCGAACGATGGACCGGGAAGATTTCCCGTACAGCAACGACATGGGCACAAGCCAAGGGCTGGATCAGACGGGAGGAGGCCCAGCTCAAGTACGCCAAGGAGTCGCTGATCTCCTCTCCTTACCGCTCACGCTTCAACAACGGGGCAACGATTTACCCCAAGTACCTGTTCTTCGTGAAACCGGAACAGGTCAATCCCTTGGGTCTGGGCGGCGGACGCGTTTCCGTACGTTCCGAACGGAACAACCTCGAGAAGACACCGTGGAGAGACCTACCCGACATGGAAGGGGTTGTGGAGAAGGAGTTCATTCGCCCCGTTCTCCTAGGGGAGAGCATCCTTCCCTACATGGTGCTGGAATCGAAACAAGCTGTTCTCCCCATCGAGGCTACAGGCACGCTGATGGACGGCGACCATCCCCACCTGGACCGCTACCCCGACCTTGCTCGTTGGTGGAGGAACGCCGAGGACCAGTGGAACAGGCACCGTCGCAGCGAAAGGCTTTCGCTGTCGGAGCAGTTGAACTTCCGCAAGAAGCTGACGGACCAGTTGCCCGGTACCTCGCTGCGCGTGGTGTACGGGGCTTCAGGGATGCACGTGACCGCTGCGCTCGTCGACGACCCGAACGCCGTGTTGGAACACAAGCTCTACTGGGGAACGGTGTCGAGCAAAGCCGAAGGGTTCTATCTGACCGCAATCCTGAACACGCCGGCGCTCACCGAACTGGTCCGTCCGCTCATGTCCTACGGAAAGGACGAGCGTGACATCGACAAGGCGGTGTGGGAGCTGCCCATCCCCACATACGATCCGTCAGAGGCCGCACACGCGAGAATCGCCACGATCGGCGCCGCGGAACATCAAAGGGTCTCCGAACTGCAGCTCGACCGGTCCAAGGGGTTCGTCAAACTCCGTCAAGTGGTCCGACAGGTGCTCAGCACTTCCCCGGACGCCGAGGAACTGGACCAACTGGTTCGCCTTCTGATCGAGTAGCACCCGCAGGGCCCGCCGTCCGGCAAACGGCCGGATGCCGAACAGACGGGCGCGTGTCCGGGCGCCGGACCTACATGGGGGGGGTAATGCGGTTCGAAGTGATGCGACAAGGCCAGAGGGAGCCGACAGGCCTTCGTTATCGCGCGCTGCTCATCGCGGACAGGTGGGACGACCTGGGATTCGCTACCCTGTTCTACCTGGTCGTCTACGACGAGCATGGCGTGCGGCACGACATCGGGGAGGTGAAAATCGGCAAGCACGGGATGCGGGCTCGCTCGCCACTGTCCCTCCCCGCTCGCTTTGACCAGTTGACTGAGAGCTTCTTCTCCCTAGGGCAGGACGACAGTTACTACACCAATCTGGTCGCCCTGGGACACCAGACACGGGACATTGTGTTGGTCGCTCTGCGGGACATGGTCTATGACGAGGGCATCTACCACCAAGCCCGAACCGAGCCAGTCACCCGGAAGTCACTGATGCGCTTCGTGCAGGCCACTGCGGTCGAGGACCAGTTCCGCCGAATCGCCCGCGGCGGAGAGCGTGTTCGCGGGTTCGAAGTCGTCTACGAGCCGCCTGTGCCCGAAGGGGGCGGCAAGGACCCGGTACTTCTGCCTTTCACCGTCACCCCTCAGTCGGTACCGCCGACAAACATCCACGTTCTCATCGGGCGCAACGGCGTGGGCAAATCGTACTTACTGAACAAACTCACCCTCTGCATCGCAGACAGGCACTCGGATGCGGCCGACGTCGGCAGAATCCTCGAAGCCGGCCGCGGAAACCTGGACACGTTCGCCAACCTGGTAAGCGTCACGTTCAGCGCCTTCGACGAGTTCCCTCAGATCCGCGACGAGGACGTCGGGATCGATCGGTACTCGTATGTCGGTCTCAAACTGCCCGGTCCAACCGGACAGTTTCCGAGCAGGACGAAGACACCGGACCAACTGGCTCATGACTTCACTGAAAGCGTGGAGGCCTGCCTAACCGGCAGACGAGCACAGCGCTGGGCGAACGCGCTCCGGACGCTGCGATACGCAGGAAGCGGCTTCCTGCAAGACTCATGGGTCGAGGACTTCCTGGCAATCAAAATCCCCGAACAACGCAAGCAGAAAGCCACCGACCTCTTCAAGAACCTGAGCTCGGGACACAAGGCCGTCCTCTTAACGCTCACGCGTCTCGTCGAACACGTCACGGAGCGCACCCTTGTGGTGATTGACGAACCGGAGTCTCACCTGCATCCCCCGCTTCTGGCCGCTTTCGTTCGCGCCCTCTCCGATCTGCTGACCGATCGCAACGGTCTCGCGATAATTGCCACCCACTCGCCGGTGGTACTACAGGAGGTGCCGACCTCATGCGTATGGAAGTTGCGCCGCTATGACGATGAGATGGTGGCCGAGCGTCCCGTCATCGAAACGTTCGGAGAAAATGTAGGAATCCTTACGCACGAGATATTCGGCCTTGAGGTCACGGATTCCGGGTATCACCGGTACCTGAAGCAACTCGTGCGGCAGGGGATGAGTTTCGAGGAGGTGTTGAACACCTTCGGAGGACGGCTCGGCGGGGAGGCCCGTGCCCTCACTCAGGGGCTCATCACCGTGCGCGATCTGGGGGGAGGCCTCGGGCCTGCGGTGGAGGACCGATTCAGGTGAGACCTCTGCCGCGGCCCGACATACCCGTACGGGATTTCTATCTCAGATGCGTCGGTTCCGCACGCGAAGTCACGCAGCACCGCCTCAAAGCACTCGCAGATGACGTCGTCGATGCCAGCAGGCAGTACGAGGCTGCCGCAGCCGCAACCGCTCTTCACACGTTGGCAGCTCTCAAAGGTATGCCAGAGGATGAGGACGACCGGGCAGAACTCCTCAAAACCTACAAGAACAGGATGGTGCCATCCGGAACTCCCGGGAACGACGTCTACAACAGGCTCAGGAAGGCACCCAAGCATGGCATATGCCCTCTCTGCGGACAGCGTACCGTCGAGACGCTGGACCATCAGATGCCCAAGGCGCACTTCCCATTACTCGCCGTGACACCTTCTAATCTGGTGCCCGCATGCAGCAGTTGCAACTGGATCAAGCGCTCGATTTTTCCCAGAACTTCCAGCGACCAGACGCTTCACCCCTACTTCGATGACGTTACACGTGAACAGTGGCTCCACGCCCGCGTCATCGAATCTGAAATCGCACCCCCCTCGGTAGTCTATTTCGTAGAGCCTCCGAAAGGGTGGGACACCGCCCTGTCGAACCGGGTGCGCCTGCATTTTCGCACGTTCGGACTGGCCGAGTTGTATACGTCCCATGCAGGCCAGGAGATCAGCGGGCTCCGCACCTTCCTCTCCATGTTGCCAGAACAAGCCCTTCCCTCCTACTTGGAGCGAATGTCCGAAAGCATCGCCAGCAGCAGGGAAACCGGCGGCCTCAACCATTGGCGAGCAGTCATGTACCAAGCCCTCGCCCGTAGTTCCTGGTTCGTCGAAGGTGGATACAGGAATTTCTGACACAAGCACCCGGGCGGATCCCGCGGCCACCGCCACACAAAGGATCGCCGCCGCGTGGACCGTTCCTGGCCGGGGACCGGCCGGTGGGTGGGTGCCGAGAGGGCCTGTGGCCAGATTCTCCCTGCGGGGAGCAGCGACCTCCGGGGCCGTGTGAGGAGAACTCGGGGAGAGGCACCCGGGATCCCCGCCCCGGGCGTCTCTCCCCGTCGAGGCGAGACGGACGTGCGCCACCGCACGTCAGGGGCGGTGAAGTCCGTTCACAGCCAGGAGGTGTCCCCGGCTGGTCGCAGCAGGACCGCCAGATGCCCGTGCGCCCATCGCGACCCCGGCCTGCTGGAGCCGGGAGGTCCGCTCGTCCGGGGTACGGAGATCGCCGTCCCGCCCGAACGTCATGGCCCCGGTCAGCCGGCACACCGGCGCTCTCGTCACCGATGACGCCGTTTCGGGTCCGGCCAAGGCCCGTCGCGCGGTGCCGGAGGCGCCCGGATCGTCGATGAGCGCGACTTCCTCACGGTGCCGAAGGGCGTGCGCCCGGGGACGCCACACGGGAAACCGGCGCCGGAGAAGCCACCGACGGCGAACGCACCCTGCTGCCCGCCGGGTTCCGGGCGAGGCCCGACGTGGCGCTTCCGTGCCGCAGGGCAGGGCTACGGCCACGGGCTGGAGGCGCTGGCGCGCCGCGGATACGGCGTCGACGTCGAGTCCCCGCCCGGGCCGGACGGTGTCTTCGGACCGGAGCGCCGGGCGGACAGCGCGGCCGGGGTGGTGGAGAAGCCCCGCCGTGGTCCTGCGCGTGCCTCCGCCGGACCGTCCGGCGGCGGGACGGTAATGGGACGGCGGCGGGACGGCAGTGGGACAGCGGCGGGACGGCAGTGGGACAGCGGCGGGTGCCCGTTCCGGCCTCCCGCCGCCGGCACCCGGCCGGGCCGGTGGTGCCGCCCCGCGCCGCGGGTAGGGTCGGCCGGTATGACCGTCGCCCGTTCCGCCGTCCTGTTCCTCGTCGCGGCCCTCTTCGAGATCGGCGGTGCCTGGCTCGTCTGGCAGGGCCTCCGCCAGCACCGGGGGTGGGCCTGGGTCGGCGCCGGCGTCGTCGCCCTCGGCCTGTACGGGGTGGTGGCGACCTGGCAGCAGGAGGCCCACTTCGGCCGCGTCCTCGCCGCGTACGGCGGTGTCTTCATCGCGGGGTCGATCGCCTGGGGCATGGCCGTCGACGGCTACCGCCCCGACCGCCACGACGTCATCGGCGCCCTGGTGTGCCTCGCCGGGATGGCCGTGATCATGTACGCGCCGCGCGGCCGCTGAGCTCTCCACCTTGGCGGTGCGTGGGACGGTTCCGGGCAACCGGCCTGCGACGCCCCGCGGCACCGTCGCCCGACCGGTGGCCGGATCGAGAGGGCTCGCCGACCCCGGCGCGGCGGGTCCCGTGCTTCCGGTGCCCGCCGCGCCGGGGGACGCCCCGGGGTTCCCTCCGTCCTCAGACGGGCACGCCGTACAGGACGAGGTTCTCGGCGTACGCCCGCTCCTCCGGGTCGAACGCGCCCGCGCAGGTGACCAGCGCCAGCCGGGGGCGGCCCTCCGCCGAGAACAGGTCGTCGGGGAGCGCGCCCGCCCGGTAGGTGCGGCGCGCCACGATCCGGTACGTGTGGCGGCCGCCGTCGGCCGCCGCCACGTGCGCCAGGGTGCCGATCGGCAGCGAGTGCAGTGCCTCGAAGGGGCCCGGCCCCTCCTCCGCCGAGTCGAGGTGGCCGGCGAGCAGCAGGGTGCCCGCCGCCGCGCCCGGCCGTGCGCCCAGCGCCCACCAGCCGAGCCGCGACGGGGAAGCGGGCAGGTCCAGCGCGCCGTCGTCGGTGCCGCCGACCGGGTCGACGGGCATGCGGGCGACGTGGCCCGGCACGGTGAGGGCGACCGGCGGGGAGTGGGCGGCCTCGGCGGCCGGGGCCGCCGTGCCGGTGCCGGGGGGAACCCTGCCCGTGTCCGGCGGGACGGACGGCCCGGCCGCCGGGAGGAGGAGCGCCAGGGCCGCCGAGGCGGCGCCCGCGACCCCGGCCCAGACCGGGAGGCGGCCGGGGCCGGGTTCGGCGGTCAGCCGGAGGCGGCCGCCCACGGCGCGTCAGCGGATGTCGTTGCGGCGGATGCGCCCGGCCGCCCAGAAGGCCGCGCCCGCGACGAGCATCCCGCCGACGGCCATGGCCGGTACCGCGACGAACGCGGGCACGCCCTCGTCGGCGAGGGCGACCTGGCCGCCGTTGCCGGCGTGGATGCTGTTCGGGACGTGCGCGGTGTCCTCGTGGCAGGTGCCGCCGCGGACCATGGACAGGTGGTGGGCGACGACCGGGCGGGCGGCCTTCGCGGCGGCCGTGACCGACGCCTCCCTGCCCTCGGCGATCTGGTGGTCGATCATGTCGAGGGTCTTGGTGTGCGCGGCGTCCTGGGCCTTCAGCCAGGCCACGTCGTAGGCGCCGGTGCCGGCCTTGGCCATCACGGAGGCGAGGATCCGCTGCTGCTCGGGCGACGGGGCCGTGGGCAGGTCGACGCCCAGCTTGTCGGCGAGGGCGCGGGTCGCCGCGTCGAGCTTGGTGTGGTCGCGCACCAGGACGGCGCCGACCTTCTTCACGCAGGCGGTGGTGGCGTTCTTGCCGGCGTCGCGGCCGGCGGCGATCTCGGTCAGGTTGCCCTGGTGGGCGGCGCGGAGGAACGCGTGGTCGGTGGGGGGTCGCCGGCGGCGAGCGCCGGGGCGGCGGCTATGCCGGAGAGGGTGAGGCAGGTGAGGGCCGTCGCGGCCCAGCGGTACGTACGCATGGTGGTGTCGTCGTCCGTTCGTGCGGGGTCGGTTGCCGGCCGGCGCGGCGCGCCGGCCTCCGCTCCATCCGGACACACCGCCCCGTCCGGCGCCATCCGCGGTACTGCGAACCGGTGCAGCCGTCACCCGGACGGCGGGCGCGGCGCGCTCCCGGTGGTGCGCCGGGGCGGACCGCGCGGAAGGGGCGCCCCTTCCGCGGTCCGGAGCGCTTGGCTTGGACACGCCATCGGGAAAGACCCCCCTTGTCACGGTGCGAAGTCACATGAGTACATGGAGTGGCGGGTGTGCGTACTGTGGGGATGACGGGGGTGGTCGGCCGTGGTGAACGCCCAGGGCCCCGTACTGGGTCTGGTGGCCGCGCGGGAGGGGGTTTCGGGGGCGCGCCGACCGGGGCGGCGGCTCCCCCGCCGGCTCCGCACCCGCCCGGCCGGCCGGTGGCGGGCGGACGCCACGTCCGCGCCGCGCTCGCCGCGCTGAGCGGATCGGCCCGCCGCGAGCTGCTGGTCTTCGACGACCCGGCGATCGGGGTGCGGCGGCCGGTTCCGGCGCCGTTCGCGGAGTTGGTGGAAGCGTGTGTGCGGACGGCCGCCGAGCGGGTGCGGACGGTCCGGCGGGTGGTGCCGCGCCACGCGCTGGGCCGGCTGACGGCGGCCCACCCGGCCGGTCCTGCGCGGCCGGTCGTACGGGCGCGGCTGGCGGACGCGATCCCGTTCGAGATGATCGTGGCGGACCGGGTGGTCGCGGCGGTCCCGCTCGACCTGGAACTGTTCCACAACGGGCTGCTGCTGGTCCGGGACCCGGTGGTCGTCCGGGCGCTGGTGCGGACGCACCGCGCGTGGTGGGAGGCGGGGGAGGACGCCGACCGGGCCCGGCGCCGGGGCACCGGACTGCCGCCGCGGCTGTGTCCGGTGCTGGACGCGCTGACGGCCGGGCTGACCGACGAGGCGGCCGCGGCTCGGCTGGGCGTGTCGACGCGCACGTACAGCAGACGCGTGGGCGAGCTGCTGGCCGTGCTGGGGACGACGAGCCGGTTCCGCGCCGGGGTGGAGGCGGCGCGGCGCGGCTGGCTGTGACCCCGCGGCCCGCCGGACGCCGGACCCTGCCCCGCCCCGGCCCCGGTCCCCGTCCCCGCTCCGGACCCTGCTCCGACACCGGGCCGGGACACGGACCCGGCGCCGGACCCGGCCCGTTCTCCGCGCCCGGCCCCCGGTCCGGCCCCGGCGCCGACTCCGCGGGAAGGGCTACGACACGACGTCCTTGCGGGCGAAGCCGCGGAAGGCGAGCGCGAACAGCACCAGTGCGTACGCCACGGACACGGCGGTGCCCTTGGCCATGCCGCCCCACTCCGGCCGCGGCTGGAGCGCGTCCACCCAGGCGTACTGCCAGTGCGCGGGCAGGAACTCGCGCCAGTCGCCGAGCGCCGTCACCGCGTCCAGGACGTTTCCGACGACGGTCAGACCGACCGCTCCGCCCACCGCCCCCAGCGGCGCGTCCGTCCGCGTGGACAGCCAGAACGCCAGTCCGGCCGTGACGAGTTGCGACACGAAGACGAACGCGACGGCGATCCCCAGCCGTCCCAGGCTGTCCGCCGCGGGCAGTGCGCCGCCGGTCGGCAGCCGCAGCGGCCCCCACCCGTAGGCGACGGTCCCGGCGGCGAGCGCGACGAGCGGCAGCAGCAGCATCGCGGCGGCGCTGAAGCCCAGCGCCACGACGAGCTTCGACCACAGCAGCCGGGCGCGGGGCACGGGTGCGGCGAGCAGGTAGCGCAGCGACGACCAGCCGGCCTCGGAGGCGACGGTGTCCCCGCAGAACAGCGCCACGGGGATCACCAGCAGGAAGCCGGCCGAGACGAACAGGCAGGTCGCGGCGAAGTTCCCGGCCGACGCGGTCGCCGTGTCCATGAGCGTGATCCGGTCGTCCGGCCCGTCGTCCCGGTCGCCGCCGATGGCGAAGGCGGCGATCAGGACGAACGGCAGGGCGGCGAGGACCGCGCCCATCACGGCGGTGCGGCGCCGTTTGAGCTGCCGCACCGCCTCGACGCGCAGGGGCAGGGTGTGCCCGGCGCGGTAGCCGGGCGCCGAGTCGGGCGGCGCGGTCATGCGGCACCTCCTCCGATCAGGGTGAGGAACGCGTCCTCCAGGCGGCGGTGCGGGCCCACCCCGGTCACGGGCACGTCGAGCCGGACCAGCCCGGCGACGAGCGCGGCGGCCGTGGCGGTGCCGTCGAGCCGCACCAGCAGGCCCCCGTCCACACGGGTCGCGGAGGCGACGCCCGGGAGCGCGGCGGCCTTCTCGACGAGCGGCTGCGGCAGGTCGCCCCCGGTGGTGACGAGCAGCGTGTCGCCGTTGCCGGTGATCTCGGCGACGGGCCCGGCCTGCACGAGCCGGCCCCGGTCCATGACCACCAGGTGGGTGCAGGACTGCTCGACCTCCGCGAGGAGGTGGCTGGAGACGATGACGGTCCGGCCGCCGGCCGCGTAGCGGATCATCACGTCCCGCATCTCGCGGATCTGCGGCGGGTCGAGGCCGTTGGTCGGCTCGTCGAGGATGAGCAGGTCCGGCAGGCCCAGCATGGCCTGGGCGATGGCGAGCCGCTGCCGCATGCCCTGCGAGTACGTGCGGACGGCGCGGGCCAGCGCCGTGCCGAGCCCGGCGATCTCCAGCGCCTCGTCGAGGTGGGCGTCCCCGGCGGGGCGGCCGGTGGCCCGCCAGTACAGCTCCAGGTTCTCCCGCCCCGACAGGTGCGGGAGGAAGCCGGCGCCCTCCACGAACGCGCCGACGCGGGACAGGACGGGCGCCCCGGGCCGCACCGCGTGCCCGAAGACCCGGATCTCGCCGGCGTCGGGCGCGATGAGGCCCATCAGCATGCGCAGCGTGGTGGTCTTGCCTGCGCCGTTGGGCCCGAGCAGGCCGAGGACCTGCCCCTTCTCGACGCGGAACGACAGGTCGCGCACGGCGTACGCCTCGGAGGACCCGGCGTAGCGCTTCGTCAGGCCGTCGATGACGAGCGGTACGCCGGCCAGCTCCGGGTCCGGGGCGGGCGCGGCGGTGCGGCGGCGGGCCGTCAGCAGCAGCGCCGCCGCGACGAGGGCGCCCCCGGCGGGCAGGCCCCACACCCACCAGGGCGGTGCGGCGGCCCGAGTACGCACGGCGGGCGCGGTCGGCACGGACAGCCCGCCGCCGGCGAGGGCGACGGTATATGCGGCGGGGGCGGTCGGGGAGGCGTAGCCGAGGTCGGTGGCGGCGAGGACGAGGCGCAGCCGGTGCCCGGCCTCCACCCGGTGGTCGATCGCGGGGAGCGTCAGGTCGACGGTCCGGCCGCCCTCGGCGCCGTCGATCCGCACCGGGGCGACGAGTTGGGCCGGGAGGACCTGCCGGCGCCCGTCCGGCCCGACGTCGTAGACCTTGCCGAACAGCACGGCCCGGCCGCTGTCGGAGGCGACGGTGACGCGGACGGTGGGGGTGCCGGTGATCCGCAGCGGCTCGTCGAGCGGGCGGGACTCGAAGCGGGCGTGCTGGCCGGGGAAGTCGAGGGAGACGCCGACGCCGAGGGCGGACAGCTCAGACAGCCCGCCGCCGGGCACGGTCGAGATGCCGGGCGGGGTGGCCCCGGCGGGGTTGCGGAAGGTCTGCGGGGGCCCGGCGAGCGGGACGGCGCGGGCGCCCGCGCGCAGGCCCGGGTAGCGGTCGGCGGTGGCGCCGCGCAGGGTGGCCCGGCCGTCGGTGGAGTCGACGCCGCCGGTGCGGGTGGTGCGGAAGGCGGGGCCGGTGGCGGCGCCCTCGTCGCCCTTGAGGTACCGGTCGAACCAGGCGGTGACCCGGGCCTGGACGCGGTCGGTCTCGGGGGCGCCGCCGTCGTGGCCGCCGGTGGTCCAGTCGACGGCGACGGGGGCGCCGTTGCGGGCGATGGCGGAGGCCATCGCGTCGGCGTGGGAGAGCGGGAACAGCGAGTCCGACCGGCCCTGCACGACGAGGGTGGGCACCTTGATGCGGTGGCCCACGGCGGAGGGGCTGCGCGCCTCCAGCAGCGCGCGGGCGGCGGGGTCGGGCTCGCCGGTGACGGCGACGCGCTCGTACATGGCGCACAGCTCGGGCTGGAAGCGGCCGCAGGCGGTGGCCCGCCGCACCGCTTCCGGACCGCCGGGGGCCGCGGGTCCGCCGGGGTCGGTGGGGACTCCGGGGTCCGCGGGGCCGTCGGGGGTCGCGGGACCGCCGGACCCGGTGGTGAAGAAGATCCCGGCCCACAGCTTCTTGAACACGCCGTCGGGGAAGAACGCGTCGGCGAGGTTCCAGTACGTGGCCTGCGGGGCGATGGCGTCGATGCGCGGGTCGTGCCCGGCGGCCAGCAGCGACACCGCCCCGCCGTACGACGCGCCGGTCACCCCGACGCGCGGGTCGCCGGCCCCGTCGAGCCGCACCTCGGGGCGCTTCGCCAGCCAGTCGACCAGCCGTTGCACGTCCCGGACCTCGTAGCGCGGGTCGTTGAGGCCGATCCGCCCCCCGGAGCGGCCGAAACCGCGGGCGCTCCAGGTCAGTACGGCGTATCCGTCGCGGGCGAGCCGCTCGGCCCGGGCGCGCACGTCGTCCTTGCCGCCGCCGAAGCCGTGCCCGAGCAGCACGGCGGGGCGGCGCCCGGAGCCGGACGTGAAGAACGACGTGTCGATCTTCACGCCCTCCACGGCGAGCACCGTGTCCTCGCGGTGCACGGGGGCCTCGCCGCCGGAGGCGACGGCGGTGAAGGTGCCCGCGCCGGCGAGCAGCGCGCCGGCCGCGGCGAGCGCCGCCCACCGCCGGGAGAGTCGGATCCGCATGCCCCGACCCTAGACGGCCCCGCGGCGACGCCCGGCCGCTCCCCCCGGCGGGAGGCCCGCAGCACCCCTCGGGCGTACGCGCCGGCCCCGGTGTACGGCGGACGGGGCGGACGGCACCGGACGGGGGAGGGTGGGGGCGCGCCGCCGGGGGCTGTCCGCGCGGCGGCCCGGCCGCCGCCACGGCCCGGCTCCCGGGACCCGGCCCCGGGAGCGGTCCCCGCCGCCGCTCGCCCACCCGCGAGGGCGGTGCCGTGGGCTCCGCGACGAGCCGGCGGGGGTCCGGCCGGAGGTCCGGCGGGGGTCCGGCCGGGGACGGGCGCACCGCACGACGGCCCTGGCAGGGAGGCGGTACTCCGGCTCCCCGCGGCTCCTCAGCCGACGCGGGTGCCTCCGTCCGCCCGGCCGCGACACCGATGGGGGAAGATTGGCAGGGCTCGACGCCGTTGAGCACCCTGAGGCGGCTTGACGCAGGCCCCCGGTCCGAGCATCGATTCTGGAGCACTCCCGGTGGAAGACCACGGCGTGAGGGAAAAATTCATCGAAGAGGGCTACATCGTCGTGCGAGGCGGCCTGGCCGAGGACCTGGTCGCGCACACCGCTCGGGAAGTCGGCGGCCTCCTGCGGGGACTGGACGCGCCGCAGCGCCGGGCCTTCCCCTTTCAGGGGAGCATGGTGCCCCTCTCGCCGCTCCGGGAGCCGTGGTCCCGCCTCATCGCGGAAGGAGCGGTCCCCGACACCCTCCGGCGGCTCGGGGCCTCGGATCTCCGGTGGCTGAGCGGCTACCTGATCTCGAAGCCGCCCCGCTCGCCGAGGCTGTGGTGGCACCAGGACTGGTGGGCCTGGGACCACGAGCTCTCCTTCGCGGAGATGCCCGCCCAGATCTCGGTGCTGACGTATCCGACCGGTTCGGGTAAGGAGAACGGATGCCTGCGGGTGATCCCGGGGTCGCACAGGCGGCGCCACAGGCTCCATTCCGTCCTTCCGCCCGCGCACACCGAGGAGATCAACGGACTCCCGGCCGATCACCCCGCGTTCCAGGAGCAGGCGGACGAGGTGGAGATCCCCCTCGCGCCGCACGACTTCGTCGTCTGCGACGTGCGGCTCCTGCACTCCACTCACGCGAACACCACCGGGGTCGAGCGCCCGGGGGTCGTCCTCTGGTACCTCCCCGACTACGGGTCCCTGCCCCCCGCCTTCCGGTCGCACTACGCCCGGAACCAGTGCCAGCCCTCGGACGAGGAGCGCCGGGCCGCACCCGGACCGGGCCCCCTCCTGATTCCCCGGGAAGAGGCGGAGGAGAGCACCCGGATCGTCCTCGACAGGACACCGGGGGAGAGTTTCGGACACCGTCTCGCCTGTTGATCCGGAGCGCTTCCGGTCCGGCCCCGCCGGCGTGTGCGGGCGGACGGTCGGCCTGCGGCCGAGGGGGCGGACGGGCGCGACCGGAGGCCGGGGGCCGGGCGGCCGGGGGCCGGGCGGCCGGGGGCCGGGCGGCCGGGATGCGTCGCCGGCCCGCCCTCGGACGGGTCACCGCTTGACCGCGACGACCGTCCGGTAGGTCAGCTTCCCGGAGGAGTACAGGTCCAGCGTCAGGTTCACGGCGTCGAGGAAGTCCCGGACCATCCGCCGACCGCTGACGCCCGCACCGTCGCCGTCCGGCCACCTCGCCAGCAGCCGGGGCAGGAAGTGGCTCGTCATGACCGGTTCGAAGTGCCGCCGCATGGGCCCCCGCCCCACCTCTCCGCGGTCGACGACGTGGACGGCGGGGTAGAAGCCGGCGTCCACGAGCTCCGACTCGACCCGTGAGATCCTGGCGAGGTTCCGGTACTGGAAGTGATGGCCGAAACTCCGCAGGTCGCTCTCGGTCATCAGGTCCGTGGCCATCCAGTCGTCCATCAGGAGGCGGCCCGCGGGCACCAGCAGATCGCTCACTCGCCCGTACATCTCCCGGTGGTCCGGGACCTGGTAGAGCATGTTGAGGCTCCAGGCCACGTCGACGGGCCGGTCCGGCCACGTCCCGGGCCCGTCGACGTAGTGCACGGAGATGCTGCCGCGGTGGCGGGGGGAGCGGTCGTTGAGCGTGCGGCTGGTCGCCACGTGCGTGCCGCTGTTGCTGATGGCGGTCACGGTCGCCTCGAAGCGGTCGACGAGGAGCCGCGCCGGGCCGCAGAGCCCGCAGCCGACGTCCAGGACGCGGGTGCCGGGCCGGACGCCCGCGAGCAGGGCGAGTTCCGAGACGTACTCCCGGGCTCCCGGACCCCACCGGTCGCCGTCCCGCCACATCTCCTCGTCGTCCAGCATCGGCGGATGGAGCTGGTCGTCGGTGAGCCACGCCAGGATGCCGGCTCCCGGAAGCCCGAGCGCGTCGCCGACCTCCTCGGCCCGGTAGTGCAGGTTGCCGCTCCTCATCCGCTTCCCCACAGTGGTAGACCGCGCGCCGCCCTGTCGTTCGCCCGCCCCGGGAGGGGCGGGCGTCCCTCCGTCCCCCGGTTTCGAACCCGCGCCGGTCCGGCGCACCCGTCACCGCCACGGTGCGGGGGGACGGACCCGGCGCCCGGGGCGGCCGTGGGGCCCGGCGGCGGAGGGCCGCACTCCGCCGGCGGCCGCCCACCGGTGGACCCGCCTCGTGCCCGGAGCCGTACGGCCCCGCCGGCGCGGGACGGCGGACGGCCGGGCCGGTCCGCACGCCGGAGATCACTCGCACGTGGAACTCGGCGGCGATTTCACCGCCCCGATGCCTTTTCGGGAGTAAAGCACATCTCCCGGGTGATCGCACGCCGCGAAATACGCAGAACTCCTCCACCCCATCCGGTTCCGGTAATCACACGGCTCTCCTCCGCCCCTGCCGAATCGGCCGCACGCACGGTTGTCCACCTCCGGCGGATCGCCTACGCTGCCGACCGTCGCGGAATCAGGATCCGCGACGACGGGGCGCGGCGACCTTCTCTGGTTTCCGGTGCCGGAGTGGGGCCGATGGATTTTCGGATGATCGCCTTCATCGTCGGTGCTCGTGAATGCGAAACGTTCCGGTGGCGCACCGGGCGCTTCCGCCCCGCCTGTCCCGGTCACCGCTAGCCTGTGCGCAGGTGGCAGGAATCGCCGCTTCGATCTGGGAAAGGTTGTCCATGCGCAGCAGCAAGTCGGAACTCGTGTGGCAAGGGCGAATCCATCTGGGCGACGAGCCGGGCGTATTCGGTGACGCCGAATACTCCGGGCTGGCCATGGAACTTCCCGTCACCCTCCGGAAGACCGATCCGAGCGGTCCGAACACCACGAAGCTGGTCCTGGTAACGCAGAACGCGGAGACGTACACCGGCTATCCGGGCCACCTGATCACCGTCACGCAATTCCTGCCCGACCCCGGTGAGCCGAATCACTTCACGGAAGTGGTGCTCGCGACGGCGCGTCTGGAAAGCGCGGACGACAACCGCAAGGAAATCGTCCTCACCCTGCCGGACCAGTCGGCGCCCGTCTTCATCAGTGTGCGCGTGCGCGTCGACACCGAGGTGCCGCCGGGGCTGTACGACGACTTCGTCGTGACCCGGCTGCTCAACAGGGCACGCGACTTCGCCTTCGTGGCGGACCTCGGTTTCCACGCCTGATCCGGTCTGCGGCCCTCGCCCCGCGGGTCCGGCCACGCCGCGCGCGGCGTCGCCCGGCCCTCGCCCCGCGCGGCGTGGCCGCGGGGCGGCCGGCCCCGCCCCGGACGCCGTCTCACCGACCGCGTCCGGGGCGGGGTGCGCCGTGGTCCGGGCGGACCGGGGGCCTCGCCGCCCCGAGGCCGCCGCGGGACGGGGTGGTGCCCACCCGCCGGCGACGGCCCGCCCGCGGCCCCCGCCGGGTCAGCCGTACATCGCCACGCGGTACAGGGCCGCGAGCGCCTCGTCGATGGGGTGGGGCTGCGGCCTGCCGGAGGGGTCGAGCCTGTTCCACCGCTGCAGGTTCACCGCGACGGACATCTGCCGCCCGCCGTCGGCACGGGTCGCGGTCAGCGTTCCGCCGCCCCAGACCGTGCCCCCGTGACCCCAGAAGACGCCCCGGCCGGGGCCCTCCACCGGGTGGAGGCCGAGGCCGTACTCGGTGGTCCTCCCCTCCTGGGAGACGACCCGGACGGTGCGCTGCATCTGCGCCAGCGAGGAACGGCCGACGACCTCCCCGGCCAGCAGCCGGCCGAAGAAGCGGTTGAGGTCCGTGACGGTCGATATCAGCGAGGCGGACGGCCCCACCCACGACATGTCGTACACGCTGTAGTCGCGCGGCGGGTCGATCATGCCGAACCACGCCTCGTAGAGCCGCGAGTGCGGCCCTTCGACGCACGGCCCGGTGGGGAACCCGGTGTCCCGGAGCCCGGCGCGCTCGATGACGTCGCGGGTGATGCAGCGCTCGGCCGGAACGCCGGTCACCTCCTCCAGGAGCCGGACGAGGATCAGGTAGTTGGTGTTGGAGTACACCCCCGGAGTGCCGCCCGGGGTGCCGACGGCGGGCGCGGCGACCCCCATCCCGATCAGCTCGTCGGGGTCGAACCGCGTGAACCGGTGGTCGTCCAGGCTCTGGGGCCCGGTGTCCGCGAGGACGGGGTACGCCTTCAGGGAGGGGTAGGCGTGGGGAGAGGTACTCGGCGAGGCCGCTGGTGTGGTTGATCAGCATGCGGACCGTGATCGCGTCGCCGCGCGCCCCGGGGACCAGTCCCGGGAGGTAGCGGCCGATCGGCGTGTCGAGGCCGATCCGGCCGTTCTCGACCTGCCGCAGGACGGCGGCGGCGGTGAAGGTCTTGGTGACGCTGCCGACCCGGTGCCGCATGCCGGCGGTGACGGGGCGGCCGGTGTCGACGTCGGCGACCCCGGCGGCGCCGCGCCACACCCGGCCGCCCTCCCGCACCTCGGCGAACAGGCCCGGCATCCCGGCGCGGTGGACGTTCTCCAGGGCCGCGTCCAGCGCCGCGGAATCCAGTGGGCTCTTCACGTCATGCGTCCTTTCGTGGCGCCCGGGGCGGACCCCGCTTCCGTCGCCCGCCCCGGGCACCGGGGCGCGAGCGGCGTGCCGGCCCGTCCGGCACGCCCGTGCCCACATTATGCACGCGGTGCGTGCAACAGCGAGTGCACAAGTAGGCTGGAATCCGGTGAGAGGAGCGGGATGACGGGCCGAAGGCGTTGGTCGACCGAAGAGATCCTGGATGCGACGGCGGAGCTGCTGCGCACGGGCGACGCGGACTCGTTCAGCGTGCGCAGGCTGGCCGCGACCCTCGGGACCGACTCCTCCAGCCTCTACCGGCACTTCCGCAGCAAGACCGAACTGCTGCGCGCGGTGGCCGACCGGATCCTCCTGGCCGCGATGGACGGCTACCGCCCCGAGGGCGACTGGAAGCAGCGCATCACCTCCCTGGCCCTGCGGGTGAGGGAGTTCTTCGTGCAGCAGCCCCAGCTCGCCGCGGTCTGGGGGCGCTACGCGTCGAGCGGCACTGGTTCCCGGCTGGTCATGGAAGAGGTGCTGCAGGCCCTGAGCGCGTCGGGACTCCCCGAGGAGGAGATCCCGGCGCGCTACCACCGGCTCACGGTCCTCCTCTCCGCACTGGTCTCCGCCGAGGCCGGGTTCGGCACCGTCAAGCCCGCCGAGCACGAACAGGGCATGGAGCTGTTCCGCGTGGCGGTCCTGGGCGCCGACCCCGAGCGCTTCCCGGCCCTGGCCCGCTTCGCCCGCGACGTCCGCCCCCTCGGGGCGGACCGCCGTGCCGCGTTCGAGGAGATCCTCGCCGCCCACCTCGCCGACGTCGAAGCCGGGATCGCCGCGGGCCGACCGGCCGGACCGGGCGCGCCGGCGGAGGGCTGAGCCCGGCGGGCGCGGAGAGCGCCGAGTGGACCCGGGCGTTCCGGGACCCCGTCACCGGCCCCCGCCGCCGCCTCCGGCGGGGGCCGGTGAGGGGGTCCGTACCGGTGCCGGCCCCGCGCTCCGGAAGGCCCCGGTGGCGGTGCGGGGCCGTCGCCCACGGCCGCGCCCCCGCACCGCCGCCGGGCTCGCGCCCGGGCGTGCCCCCGAGCTCCGGCGGACCTCCTCCCGGAGGTGTCCGCGGACGGGTGCGGGACCGTCGCCCGACGGTCGCGGGCGTTCCGCGGACGTCACATACGTCACCGGAAGATGGCCGCACGGTCACAGCCGTTCAACGACGCATCCGAACGGTCACTCTGCGTCGTTGACCGGGCACAGGGTTGGTGATCATCAGTCCGCGCCGCGGCTCCTCCGACGGCCCTCCCGGGCCGCGCCGCGGCGTGCACGGGGAGGTGCCATCCAGATGACGGACCGAGGGCTCTGGTCGTACAAGGAGATCGCGGCGCACATCCGGGTGCAGCCGGACACCGTCCGCTCGTACCGCAAGCACGGCCTCCTGCCGCGCCCCGACCACGTGGAGGCGGGCAAGCCCTACTGGTACGCGGACACGATCCGCACCTGGGTGGCCAACCGCCCGGGCAACCGCTCCCGCGGCGGCTGATCCGGCCGCGCCCCGCCGGGGCCCCGCCGCGCCCCGTACCGCGGTACGCCTCCGGCCCCCGCCCCGCCTTCGAACGCTCCCGCCCCGGCCCGCCCGCGCGTCCGCGAGCGCGCTGGCCCCGCCCGGGAGGAGGTGGACGGCGGGCGCGCCGCGACACGGGGCGCGGGGCGGCCCGGTCCGGCCGGTGCTCCGCCGTACGGGCGGACCGGGCGCCGAGCAGGAGTGGAACCAGTACCCCCAGGGGGTATACAGTGGTGATCGCAACAGGGCACCGCCCCGCCCCCGCACCCAGAGGAGAAGCACCATGAGCGCCGAGACGAACGCCGACGTCACCACCGTGTACGAGGTCAAGGGCATGACCTGCGGGCACTGCGAGGGCGCCGTCGCGCAGGAGCTGTCCGCCCTCCCGGGCGTCACCTCGGTCCAGGCCGTGGCGGCCACCGGCAGGGTGACGGTCACCTCCGGCGCGCCGCTCGACGAGGAGGCCGTCCGCGCCGCCGTGGACGAGGCCGGCTACGAACTGGTCGGCGCGGCCGCCTGAACGCCGACCGCGGCACCCGGGCGGGCCGTACCGTGACAGACCCACCGATACGGCCCGCCCGTCCGCCGGACCGGAGCGGGTGTTCACGCGAATTCACCGTCACGTGACGTACCGGACCTTCACAAAGAGACCTAGATCACAGATATTGAGGGGTAACCATTTGGCCAGCTCGTGGGTCTAAATGGACGATGCCGCGAACGTCTTGGGGGACGTTCACGGGATGTCTTGGGGGACGTCCCGGGCAAGCGTTGGCCGGGGCACGTGCGCCGGGGAGCTTTGAGCGGCCCTCCCGTCCGTACGTACCCCGGCAGATCGCCTGCGCGAGCCTCTGCCGGGGACCGGCAGATGCCCGGTCCGGATCCCGTGGGGGGAATCCGCACCGGGGATGCGGAAGCGCCCCGCCCGCCGACCCGTGGGGGGATCGGCGAGCGGGGCGCTTTCACGCTCCGGGCGGTGACCGGTGGGGTCAGCGGGCCTCGACCGGGACGAAGTCGCGCAGGACCTCGCCGGTGTAGATCTGGCGCGGGCGGCCGATGCGGGAGCCCGGCTCCTTGATCATCTCGTGCCACTGGGCGATCCAGCCCGGCAGGCGGCCGAGGGCGAACAGCACCGTGAACATCTCCGTCGGGAAGCCCATGGCGCGGTAGATCAGGCCCGTGTAGAAGTCGACGTTCGGGTAGAGGTTGCGCGAGACGAAGTACTCGTCGGCGAGCGCGTGCTCCTCCAGCTTCAGCGCGATGTCCAGCAGCTCGTCGCTCTTGCCGAGTGCCGAGAGGACGTCGTGCGCCGCCGCCTTGATGATCTTCGCCCGGGGGTCGAAGCTCTTGTAGACGCGGTGGCCGAAGCCCATCAGGCGGACGCCGTCCTCCTTGTTCTTCACCTTGCGGATGAAGGAGTCGACGTCGCCGCCGTTGGCCTGGATGCCCTGGAGCATCTCCAGCACCGACTGGTTGGCGCCGCCGTGCAGCGGACCCCACAGGGCCGAGATGCCCGCGGAGATCGACGCGAACATGTTCGCCTGCGACGAGCCGACCAGGCGGACCGTGGACGTCGAGCAGTTCTGCTCGTGGTCCGCGTGGAGGATCAGCAGCTTGTCGAGGGCCGAGACGACGACCGGGTCCAGCTCGTACTCCTGCGCCGGCACGGAGAACGTCATGCGCAGGAAGTTCTCGACGTACGACAGGTCGTTGCGCGGGTAGACGAACGGGTGGCCGATCGACTTCTTGTACGCGTACGCCGCGATCGTCGGCAGCTTCGCCAGCAGCCGGATCGTCGACAGGTGGCGCTGCTTCTCGTCGAACGGGTTGTGGCTGTCCTGGTAGAACGTCGACAGCGCGCTGACCACGGACGACAGCATCGCCATCGGGTGCGCGTCGCGCGGGAAGCCGTCGAAGAACCGTTTGACGTCCTCGTGCAGCAGCGTGTGCTGCGTGATCTCGGTGGTGAAGGCCGCCAGCTGGTCGGCCCTCGGCAGCTCGCCGTTGATCAGCAGGTACGCCACCTCAAGGAAGGTGGAGCGCTCGGCGAGCTGCTCGATCGGGTAGCCGCGGTAGCGCAGGATGCCCTGCTCGCCGTCGAGGTAGGTGATCGCGGACTTGTAGGCGGCCGTGTTGCCGTAGCCGCTGTCCAGGGTCACCAGACCCGTCTGCGAGCGGAGCTTGCCGATGTCGAAGCCCTTGTCGCCGACGGTGCTCTCGACCACCGGGTAGGTGTACTCGCCGTCCGCGTACCGCAGTACTACAGAGTTGTCGCTCACGTCATCCCTCACCGACGTTGTGCCTCTTCTTCGAGGTGCCCTGACTGCCTCTACCATCCCCCATCTGGCTCAGCAGAGTGCACTCGGGGTCGACCATTGGGCTCACCGGCGGCACTGAGTGCCGCCAACCTGCTCATCCTGCCCCCTTCACCCCGGTTCCGAAAGCCCTGCGGCGGCCGCCGCGGCCCCTCCCCCCGCCAGCCGGTGGTCGAGCGCGGTGAAGCGGCGGCCGGCGGAGACCGTCCGGACGGCCTGGCCGATCGCCCTGCGGGAGCCGACGAGGACGACCAGCTTCCGGGCCCGGGTGACGGCCGTGTAGAGCAGGTTGCGCTGGAGCATGGTCCAGGCGCCCGTGGTGACGGGGATCACGACGGCCGGGTACTCGCTGCCCTGCGAGCGGTGGATCGTCACTGCGTACGCGTGGGCCAGCTCGTCGAGTTCGTCGAAGTCGTACCCCACCTCCTCGTCCTCGTCCGTGAGCACCGTCAGCCGCTGCTCCTCCGGGTCGAGGGCGGTGACCACCCCCACCGTGCCGTTGAAGACCCCGTTCTCGCCCTTCTCGTAGTTGTTGCGGACCTGGGTGACCTTGTCCCCGACGCGGAAGACGCGGCCGCCGAACCGCTTCTCCGGCAGCCCGGGGCGGGCCGGGGTGACGGCCTGCTGGAGGAGCCCGTTGAGCGTGCCCGCGCCGGCCGGACCGCGGTGCATGGGCGCCAGGACCTGCACGTCCCGGCGCGGGTCGAGGCCGAACCTCGCCGGGACGCGGCGGGCGGCCACGTCGACCGCGAGCCGTCCGGCCTCCTCGGTGTCCTCCGTCGCGAACAGGAAGAAGTCCGGCAGGCCGCTGGTCACCGGGGGTTCACCGGCGTTGATCCGGTGTGCGTTGGTGACGACCCCGGACTTCTGCGCCTGGCGGAAGATCCGCGTGAGCCGCACCGACGGCACGGGGCCGCCCGGCGCCAGCAGGTCGCCCAGCACCTCCCCCGCGCCGACGCTCGGCAGCTGGTCCACGTCCCCCACCAGCAGCAGGTGGGCGCCCGGCGCGACCGCCTTGACCAGCTTGTTCGCCAGCAGCAGGTCGAGCATCGAGGCCTCGTCGACCACCACGAGGTCCGCGTCGAGCGGCCGGTCCCGGTCGTACGCCGCGTCCCCGCCCGGCTTCAGCTCCAGCAGCCGGTGAACCGTCGACGCCTCGGCGCCCGTCAGCTCCGCGAGCCGCTTGGCCGCCCGGCCCGTCGGCGCGGCCAGCAGGACCTTCGCCCTCTTGGCGCGGGCCAGTTCCACCACCGAGCGCACCGTGAAGGACTTTCCGCAGCCGGGCCCGCCGGTCAGTACCGCGACCTTCCGGGTCAGGGCGAGCCGCACGGCCGCCTCCTGCTCGGGCGCCAGCTCCGCCCCCGTGCGGTCCGCGAGCCAGGCCAGGGCCTTGTCCCAGGCGACGTCCCGGAAGGCGGCCATGCGGTCCTCCCCGGCCCGCATCAGCCGCCCGAGCTGCGCGGCGAGGGACACCTCCGCGCGGTGGAAGGGCAGCAGGTACACGGCCGTGACCGGCTCCCCCGTCCGGACCGGGCACCCGCTCCCGCACGACGCCGCCCTCCTCCTCGTCCGCCGCCAGCTCCGCGAGGCAGTCGATGACGAGGCCCGTGTCGACCTGGAGGAGCTTCACCGAGTCCGCGATGAGCCGCTCCTCGGGGAGGAAGCAGTGCCCCTGGTCGGCCGACTGGGACAGGGCGTGGCGCAGCCCGGCCTTGACCCGGTCGGGGCTGTCGTGGGGTATGCCGACGGCCTGGGCGATGCGGTCGGCGGTGAGGAAGCCGATGCCCCACACGTCGGCGGCGAGCCGGTACGGCTGGTTCCGTACGACGGAGATCGACGCGTCGCCGTACTTCTTGTAGATCCGCACCGCGATCGAGGTGGACACGCCGACGCCCTGGAGGAAGACCATGACCTCCTTGATGGCCTTCTGCTCCTCCCAGGCGGCGCCGATCATCCGCGTCCGCTTCGGTCCGAGGCCCGGCACCTCGACGAGCCGCTCCGGCTCCCGCTCGATGACGTCGAGCGTGTCCGTGCCGAAGTGCTCCACGATCCGGTCGGCGATCCGCGGGCCGATGCCCTTGATCAGCCCCGAGCCCAGGTAGCGGCGGATGCCCTGGATCGTCGCCGGCAGGACCGTCGTGTAGTTCTCGACGGTGAACTGCCGCCCGTACTGCGGGTGGGAGCCCCAGCGGCCCTCCATCCGCAGCGACTCGCCGGGCTGTGCGCCGAGCAGCGAGCCGACCACGGTGAGCAGTTCGCCGCCGCCGCGCCCGGTGTCGACCCGGGCGACCGTGTACCCGTTCTCCTCGTTGCTGTACGTGATCCGCTCGAGGACGCCTTCCACCACCGCCGTCTGCGCCATGCCCCGACGTTACCGGCCCCCTCCGACAGCGGCCGGGCCCCGGGAGGCCCGGCCCGCGGGGCGCGGCGGTACGCGCCCGGCCGCGCAGCGCCGGTCCGCCCGGCCTTCACTCGCAGGGGTGAGGCCGGGATTACCGCTCCGGGGAGCCCGGGAACATCAGATCGGATCATTCGATCACCTCACCCCCATTCATCCGCATTCACCTGTATCGCCTCGCAGCAGGCTGGAAGGGAGCCCCCGTGCATCAACTGGCGGATCGCAACAAGTACATCGGACTGCTCTTCATGCACATCGACCCCGCCTACTTCGAACTGGGCAGGGAGAAGATCCACGAGGTCTCGGCCGCCCACGCGCGGGACCTCTCCAAGTGGACCAAGCAGTTGACCCACGTCGTGACCTCGGGGCTCAACGGGAAGTACGACCAGATCACCCTCGTCGAGGCCGACTCCCTGGAGGAGATCCACGCCGCCGCGACCGACTTCCGCATGGGGGCCAAGGGCAGGTACATCGAGGTCAGCGACGTCATCGTGGGCGTCAAGGCACCGCCGCGGGGTCTGGCCAACCGCGCCGCCGGGACCGCCGACATCGTCGAGCCGACCTGAGGCGGGCGGCGGGCGGATCGACCGGCCGCCGCGGCCCGGCCCTCCCCCGCCGTGTCCGCGCGGGGCGCGGGCGGACGCGCCGGGCGGCCGCCGCGCCCGGAGTCTCCGCCCGCCCCTCCGGAACCGTCCGCGGCCCCGGGGCGCCCGCGAGGGGTGCGTCGCGGCCCCCTCGTCGGGGCGGGCGCCACCACCGGGTACGGCCCGGGTGCGAACCCCGGCTCCCCGCGCAGGCGCGGAGGCCGCCCGGATCCCCCGGGCGGCCTCCGTCCCGTGCCGCGACGCCTTCGTGCGGGCGGTCCGAGCGGCCCCGGAGTCCCGGCCCCGGAGCCGCGACCCCGCCGCTCGCGGGGCCGGTGCGGACCGCGGCCGCCGGGACGGACGGGGCGGGCTCAGCGGCCGAACTGCTCACCGATGTGCGCGGCTCCGGACACACCGGGGAGGTCCTCGCCGTTGAAGCTGGTGCTGCCGGCTCCGGTGACCCCGGCCGTCGTCGCGGGGAGCCGCCAGACCCGGCCCAGCCAGCCGTCCTCGCCGTTGCCGCCGACGAAGACCTCGGGTGCGCCGCCGCCGCGGCCGTCGGTCACGAGGACGGCCGAGCCGAAGTGGTCCGACGCCTCCGACGTGCTGGGCACGCCCCGGGTGTTCTGGGTGAGCGACCGGGCGCCCGCGGTGGTGACGCCGTCGGGGCCGCCCCGCAGGACGGTGATCGCCCCGGCCCCGCCGGTGGCCGCGGTGTCGGCACCGGTCTCCCCCGGCGCCCCGACGACGAGGTCCGCGTACCCGTCGCCGTCGGTGTCGCCGAGGGCGACGCTGTCGCCGAACCGGTCGCCCTTCTCGTCCGTCCCCGGCACCCCGGCGGTCGCCTGGGTGTAGGTGCGCGGTGCGAGGGTCCCGCTCACGCCGCCGGGTCCGCCGTAGGTGACGTGGACCGCCCCGCCGGGGGCCTGGGCCGTCGCGTCGCCGTCGCCGCCGACGAAGTCCTGGTAGCCGTCGCCGTTGAGGTCGCCGAACGCTCCGCTCCAGTCCCGCTTGACGGCTCCGCCGCGGGTCAGGCCCGCGGCGGAGCCCGCGTAGAGCAGCCCCGACGGGACGTGGTCGGGCTGCGTGGTGCCGCCGGTCACCACGTCGGCCACTCCGTCGCCCGTCATGTCGCCCACCGACACCGTGCTCGGCGAGTAGCCGCCGTCCACGGCGGCGGTGTCGCGGAACACCGTCTTCCGGGGGGCGCCCGTACGGCTCACCGGGCCGTGGAAGACGGCCAGGCCGTACCGGCCGCCCACCTCGGCGACGGCGACGACGTCCGCCGTGCCGTCGCCGTCGACGTCGCCGACCCCCGCGCTGTTGTTGTAGAGCCTCGGGGAATCCGCGGTGCCCCGGCCGGCGGGCAGCTCGGCACCGCCGGCCAGCCCCTCGGCGCCGCCCCACAGGACCGTCCAGCCCTGGCCCGAGCGGACGATCAGGTCGTCGTGTCCGTCCCCGTCCAGATCGCCGTCGCCGCCGAGGTACCCCCAGCGCCGCTCGGCGGTCGGGTCGCCCGGCACGCCCGGGCCGGCCTGCGACACCGTCGCGCTGTTCGTGGTGGCGTACCCGTCGGCGGAGCCGTACAGGACGGTGACGGCTCCGGCCCGCTTGAGGCCGTCGACGGTGGCCGTGGGCGCGCTGACGGCGATGTCGGCGTAACCGTCGCCGTCGAAGTCCGCCCGGGCACCGCCTTCGGGGGCCGGGGCGGCGGCCGCCGTGCCGGGGGTCAGCCCGGTCACGCCGAGAACCGCGGCGGTGCACAGGGCCGCGGCAGCCGCGCGGCGGGGACGGGGTCTCATCGGGTACCTCCCGTGTCCGTGGGGGTTCGTGTCCGAACCCCCTCTGTGGGACCGCCGCCCGGCCCGAAGGCCGTACCGGCGGCGGAAAGTCGCGTGGTGGCGGGCCGCCGGGACGCGGGGCGCCGGCTCCTCAGTCCGCGGCCCACACCCTCGTGGCCGCTCCCGCGGCCTCCGCGACCCGCGAGACGCTTCTCCCGCTCTCGCGGACGCTCCGGCTGAACTCCACGTGCAGGAAGGGCACTCCGGCCTTGTCCGCGGCACGGCCCTGCACGTTGGTCCGGCCTTCCAGCGGGCACTTCCGGCTCCAGGCGCGACAGGGGTCGAAGCCCCGGTCCCGCAGGGCGTCGGACATGGCTCGGCCCGCCGCCCTCCCCCGTGTCCCCGAGCCGGTCGAGACGATCGCGTCGTACCCGGGGGCGGTGGCGTCGTCGAACCCGTGCACCTGGATGCCCGGGAGTCCCCGCTTCAGCAACTCGTCGCACACCGCGTGGAAGACCGTGTCCCGGCGGTGCGAGACGTCGGCCGCGTCCCCGCGGCCGGCCTCGCGGTGCGCTCCCGCCAGCACCAGGACCCCTCCCGGCGTACCGCGCAGCATCGCGACGCCGACGTCCTCGCTGTCCGTGTCGGCGACCGGATGGGGGACCTGCACCGACCACCGGGAGGGGGAGCCGAGGTCGACGTAGACCCGCCCCCACCCGCGTGTCGCGGCACGCGCCTCCGTGGCGTCGGCGATCTCGGCGTACCGTCGGCCGGTGGCCCGGTCGGTCAGCGTGCGGACGCGGAAGCCGACGCCGGCGAGGTGCCGCCCGGCTTCGGCGCGGCGGCCGTCGAGGAACAGGCCGACGCCTTCCGCCACCGTCCGGCGCTCCCCGCGAACCGGCTCGCGGTATCCACCCCGCGGGCCGAGCCCGCCGGTGAACGCGGAGACGTGGTCCCCGAGGTCGACGGAGTGCCGCTCGGGCCCCGCGGAGGGCTCCACCGGCTCGGACCGCGACCCGCCGCACGACGTGATGTTGGCCACGGTCGCCACGGCTACGACCGTGACCAGGAACTTCCCGATGAACTTCGGGTTTTTGGTGCGAACGTCGGTCATCGCTGTATGACAATAACAGCGTGGTTCACGATCTCTCCCCTGAACTTCACGGTCACTTGACGCCGTGTCACACGTATCGTCCCCGGCATCATCCGGAAGCGGTCCGGAGGCGCTGAACCACCCCTCGGAGATCCTCCGGTCACGGATCCGGACCACCGTACGACCATGCGGCGGCGGTACCGGTCCTCGGATTCCGGTGCTGCTCCCCGTCCGCGCTCACGCGCCGGACCCGCACGCACCGCCCACGCACAACAGGAGAGGAACACATACCCGTGGCAGCTCCGGGGACGAAGCGGCGGCACAGGGCCCGCCGCAGGGCCGACATGTCGCTGCTCGGCGGCATACGCCCGCCCATCGCCGTCCTGTCGGCCCTCCTGCTCTCGCTGACGGCCCTCACCGCCCTCAGCCTCGGCAGAGTCGGTCACGACGCGATCCCCGAGGCGGTGCTCACCTCCCAGCAGCACTTCGCCGAGGACGGTGCCGTCGCGATGCGCGCCTCGCTCGACGAGAGCGTGACCGACCTCGACCGCGCGGCCGCGCTCCTCAACGCGGGTCCCCCGGTCTCGGCCGACTCGGTCCTCGACAGGATCGGCAGTGTCTACCAGAAGTGGCACGGCACGGCCGTCATCGAGATCCGATCCGGCAGGCTCCTCGCGGCACGCGGCGAGAACGTGCCGCTGACGGCGATCGACCGGAGCAAGCTGTCGGAGCCGGGCGGGCTCGACTCGCGCATGGTGCGCCTCGCGAACGGCGAGACCCGTCTGCTCTCCCTCGCCCTGCTCTCCTGGAGCGGGCAGCCGCAGCAGCTCCTCGTCGCCTCCAGGAACCTCCGCTTCCCCGGCATCAACCTCGGCAGGTCGCGGGCCATCGCCGTGCTCGACCCGGAAGGCACCGTTCTCAGCAGCGACGGCCTTCCCAAGCCCGGACGGTCCCCGTCGCGTGCGCAGCGCGAGAAGGCCGAGCGCGCCCGGGAACAGCTGGAGGCCTTCGCCGAGATCGCCGCCGTGAAGGCGGAGCAGCACCCCCTCCAGGCCAAGGAGCCCGGTGCCGGGGGTTTCCCCGGAGTCAGCGGGAGCCTGGTCGGCGGTGCACGCGGCGGCGACCGGACCGCGGCCGGCTACGCCACGCTCGCCGCGCCCCGGCCCGGCGGGAGCACCGTCGCCAGCGGCCTCGGCCTGACGGTCGTCGCCATGGTGGACGTCCCCGAGGAGCCCTCGCGCGAGAGGGACTCCCTCCTGGGCGTCGTCGCGGCCGGAGCCCTGCTGGCGATCGGCGGGCTCGCCGTGGCCCTGCTGCTGGGTCTCGTGCAGCGTCCGCTGATCCGGCTCTTCCTGGAGAGCCGCCGGCTCACCCGGGGCGACCTCCAGCGGCCGGTGAGCGTACCCGCGTACGGGGAGGCGGCGCGGATCGGCGAGGCGCTGGAGCGGCTGAGGCGCCAACTCCTCGGCGAGCCCCGCGACACCGACGGCACCACCGCGGCCGCCGGACGGCTCCGCCGCGTCGGGGTCCGCGGCCTGGTGTGCGTGTCCGCGGCGCTCATCCTCCTGTGGTCCGCCCCGCTGGCGCTGCTCGTCAACCGCGCCGACGGCGAGGCCGCCGTACCGAAGCAGCTCGTCGAGGACCAGCGCGAACGCACCGAGACCCTGGCCGACCGGGTCCGGCGGGCGCTCAACGAGGGGCACGCCGACCTGGAGTCGGTGGCCTCGCTGATCGGTGACCGCACGACGCCGGAGCAGATGACCGAGGCCCTCGACCGGACCGCGCGGGAGCACTCGCGCTACCGGTCGGTCTACGTCCTCGACGTCGACGGCCGGCTCCTCGCCCGCGCCGGCGGGGACCCGCACCGCCCGGCCGGCGAGGGCCCGGGGAAGGAGGCGATCGCCCTCCTCGACGACACGGGCGAGGAGCCGGTCGTCGTCGGCTACGCCGAGGTGCCCGGCCGGCGGGGTGCCACCGTGGTGGGCGAGTTCCGGATCGACTTCGTCAACGCGCTGCTCCGGAGGCCCGGCCTCGGCGAGGTGCGGGTGGTCGACGCCGAGCAGCGGGTACTGGGCGGGAACACCGGCTACCGCGCCTTCCAGGACCTGCCCTCCGAGGCCCTCGAAGCCCTCGCCCGGAAGACCGGGGCCAAGGACGCGAGGCCGCGTCCCCGCTCGGCCCTCCACCACGACGGCGGCCTCCACATCGCCGCGGCCGCCCCGTTCACGGGCGACGGGGCGGCGAGGTCGCTCGACTGGACCGTGGTGAGCTGGAAGCCCGCCGCCGCCCTCGCCGTCCCCGAGTACACCCTGCAGAACCGCACCGTGCTGGTCGGTCTGCTCGGCCTCACCGCGGCCGCCGCCTGCCTCGGCTGGCTGCACATCGTGGTGGGGCGGCCCCTGCGGGACCTGGCCCGCAGGGCCGAGGCGCTCGCCGCCGGCGACCGCCGCACCGTTCTGTACCCGCACCACCACGACGAGGTCGGCGCCGTCGTCCGCAGCCTGGAGCTGATCCGCCAACAGCTCCAGGAGACGCGCAAACGGGACGGCGTCCCCCTGACCGGAAGGACCTGACGGACCGTGCTCTTCCTCTACACCGTGCTGGTGGTGTGCTGCGCGATCCTGCTGATCGCCGGAGTCGTCGAGCAGCGGCGCCACTTCGCCAACCTCGACCGCATACCCGCCCGGGTGCTGGTCAACGGCATCCGCGGCAAGAGCTCCATCACGCGGCTGTGCGCGGGCGCGCTGCGCGGCGGCGGCCTGACCACCGTGGCCAAGACGACCGGCACCGCGGCGCGGTTCATCCACCCCGACGCCACCGAGGAGCCGGTGTACCGCAAGTTCGGCATCGCCAACGTCGTCGAGCAGATCGGGATCGTCCGCAGGGCCGCCGCGTACCGGCCGGACGCCCTGGTGATCGAGTGCATGGCCGTCATGCCGGCCCTCCAGGAGATCAACCAGTCCAAGCTGATCCGCTCCACCATCGGCGTCCTCTGCAACGTCCGCGAGGACCACCTGGCCGAGATGGGCCCCACGCTCGACGACGTCGCCCGCTCGCTGTCCCGCTCCATGCCGGAGGGCGGCGTCTGCGTGACCGCCGAGAAGGACCGGTTCCACATCCTCCAGGAGGAGGCCGACGCCAGGGACTGCCGGCTGGTGTACGCCGACCCCGAGAGCGTGACCGACGAGGAGCTGCGCGGCTTCAGCTGGTTCACCTTCAAGGAGAACGTGGCCATCGCGCTGACCGTCGCCGAACTGCTCGGCGTGGACCGCGCGACCGCCCTGCGGGGCATGTACGACGCCCCGCCGGACCCGGGCGTGCTCTCCGTCGAGCGGTACCGCACCCCCGACGGCAAGCGGCTGCGGTTCGCGAACGTCTTCGCGGCGAACGACCCGGAGTCGACGCTGATGAACATCAACCAGCTGCTCGGCCTGGGCGCGATCCACCGCCCGCTGAACGTGGTGATCAACTGCCGTCCCGACCGGGTCGAGCGCAACGGCCAGATGGGTGAGATCGTCCCGCAGCTCGAACCGGACGCGGTGTTCGTGATCGGGCACCCCGCCAAGAGCGCGATCGACGCGATCCCCGCCGAGTGGCGTTCCCGCGCGATCGACCTGGGCGGCGACCGGCGCGACCCCGAGGAGTTCATGGCCCGGTTGCTCGGGCACCTCGGGCCCGACTCGTCGCTCGTCGCCATCGGCAACATCCACGGGCAGGGCGAGCACCTGCTGGAGCACCTCGCGGAGCTTCCCCCGGACGAGGAGCCGGACGACGCCCGGGAGAGCGGCGCCGAGCCGGCCGAAGGCCCGGCGGAACCGTACACGCCCCACCTCGACCCCTTCGCCGACTACTCACCGGCCTACGAGTCCCACTACCAGCAGCCACACGTGCCGCGGCAGCACCAGCACGCCGACGCGTGGCCCGGCTCAGGAGAAGAGCACCGTTGATCCCCGCCGTCCTCACCCCCGAGATCGCCGCGATAGGCATCGCGCTCGGGTTGCTGTTCTCGCTGGTCTGCTACCTGACGACCAACCTGTCGCCGGGCGGCATGATCACCCCGGGCTGGCTCGCCCTCACCCTCGTCGAGGACCTGCAGCGTGCCGCGATGGTCCTCGGCGTGACGGTCCTCACGTACCTGTGCACGCTCCTCACGCAGAAGTACGTCATCCTCTACGGCAAGCGCCTGTTCGCGACGGTCGTGCTGATCGGCGTGGTGCTGCAGGGCACGGTGATGATCGTGCTGCAGATGGAGTTCCCCCTGCTGTACGCGAACCAGACCCTCGGCTTCATCGTGCCCGGGCTGATCGCCTACCAGCTGGTCCGCCAGCCGAAGGGTCCGACCGTACTGGCCACCGGCTCCGTGACGCTCATGGCCTACGTCGTCCTCACCGCCGGAATCCTGCTCGGCGTCATGCCGTCCGTCTGACCGACCGTTCGGAGTCGAAACCATGAGCGCAAGGACCACACGCGGTTCCCGCCCCGCCCTCCACGCCGTCACCGTGATCTCCCTGCTCGCCGCCAGCGCGTACCTCACCGTGGAGCTCCGCAAGGAGGAGCAGGCCAAGGCGCCCGCCGTGCAGGCGGTCACGGACAGGCCGGATCCCGCGTCGGCCGGTGCCGGCCGGCCCTCCGGCAAGCAGACCTGGGAGCGGCTGCGGAACCCGGACCGCTCGGTGCTGCGGGGCGAGAACGGGGACGTGCTCGCCACCTTCACCGACCGGGCCCGCACCGCGACGCTCACGGGCCCCAGCCGCACCTTCACCGAGCCGGCCCACACGGAGTCCCGCATCGTCACCGAGAACTGGGTGAGGCTGATGCCCGAACCGTGGAAGGAGGGCTCCGAGAAGGAGCCGTGGTTCACGGAGTGGTTCGAGGAGAACTTCGGGAGCAAGGAGGACGACCTGTTCGCGATCGCCTTCCAGTACATCGACCAGGCGCCCGTGAAGCAGGACGACGCCGGGATCAAGTACGCCGGCGACGCGCAGTTCGGGCCCGTCAACCCCAAGGGGAGCGAAGGGGCGGACTACCGGCTGGAGAGCTCCGACTTCTACGACTACCTGGGCATCCCCTACACCTTCCGGGACGGCACCACGATGCGGCCCGAGGCGGCGCGGGCCCGGTCCGTCGACTGCTCCGGCTACATCCGCGTGGTGCTGGGCTACCGGGCTCGCTATCCGCTGATGGCCACGGACGAGGCCGGCGACGGCCTGCCCCGCACCGCCGACAGCATGGCCCGCTCGAAGCTCGGGGTGGACGTCATCCCGCTGGGCGGCAGCGGGGCGGACTCCGCCAAGCCGACGTCGATCGACGTGCTCCAACCCGGTGACCTGGTGTTCTTCGAGCTCGACGCCCGTACGAAGGACCGGCTGGACCACGTCGGCATGTACGTGGGCAACGACACCGACGGGCACAAGATCTTCATATCCAGCCGGGAGGAGGCCAACGGCCCCACCATCGGAGACAAGGGCGGAGCGTCGAGGCTGGACGGCGGCGGTTACTACGCGAAGGCCCTGCGCGGCGCGAAGCGCCTGTGAGCCGGCGGCGCGGCCGGGGCTGGCCGCGCCGTGGCGGAGGACCGGATCGGCGGCCCGCCTTCCCCGAAGAGGCGAGCGGGAGGCGGCGGACCGTCAGCCCGGGTCCGTCCGCGTGCCCGGGCGGGGTGCCAGCACCGCGGAGACGACCGCGCTCGACGAGGCCGCGACGTCGGCCGCGAAGCGCAGGCGTCCGACGCCGACCCTCCGCAGCGCCGGGCCGTGGTCGACGGCGACGACGAGGGCGGCGGCGAGCAGGAGGAGCTGCCACAGGGCCGTCACCGGGCGGCGCAGCGCGCGGGGCAGCTCCGCCAGGGAGGCGTGCAGCCGGTCGCAGTGGAACGGGACGTGGCGCCGTTCGTCGGACAGGATCCGCCCCGCCACTTCCGAGGTGAGCGGGTCGTCGGCGCCGTCGCGCAGGGCCCGGTAGTAACGGAGTGCCACCACTTCCGCGACCATCAGCACCAGCAGTTCCGTGCGCAGGCCCATGAGGCGCCGCAGCCGCACGAAGGCCGTGTCGCTCCAGTGGCCGGTCAGCTCCGGTACACCGCCCGCGGCCAGCAGCCGGGCCAGCAGCCGGGCGTGGTTCCGCTCCTCGGCGACGAAGAGCCGGACCGCCCTGGCGTAGTCGTCGTCGCCGGCCGCGTCCGCCTTGCCGACGAGGCCGGCGCCGTCGCCCTCCTCGCCGACCTGGAAGCGTCGGATGCCGGCCCACACCGCCGGGTGCAGCGTCGCGCCCCGCTCCCAGTCCGGATCGCCCTGGACGCGCCTGCGCTCGCGCGCCTCCTCGAACCGCCTCGTCCACGCGGCGAAGTCGTCCGTACCCATTCGCTTCCCCTCCCCGGGGCATCGGCACCCTGCCCCGAAGGGGGACGACGCCGGCGGGCACCGAATCGTTCCGCCGCCGCCCGGCGCCGCGGGCCCCGCCGCTTCCCCGGCGAGCGGATCCTCGCTGCGGACCACGTTCACGGGGAGCCCGGCGCGCGGGCAGGAAGCGGAGCGCGTCCCAGGCCTCGGTGGAACCGGTCAGCAGTCGGCACGGGCACCGTCGCGGTACCGGTGTGCGGCGCGGGTGCCTCACTCCACCCGCAGGAACGCCGAGACGGCCTCCGTGAACGCCTCCGGAGCCGCGCGGTGGACCAGGTGGCCGACCGGGATGGTGACCATGCGCCCGTGGGGGGACGCGGCGGGCCAGTTCGGCGACGCCGTTCTGGGGGACGTGGCTGCCGAGGCCGCCGGCCACCACCAGGGTCTCGGCGGTGATCTCGCCGAGCCGTTCCAGCCAGCCGGGGTCGGGCGCGTCGATCTGCCCCCTGACGGCCGGTACCACGTCCCAGTCGAAGGCCGGGTCGCCGTCCGGCCTGACCGGGGTGGTCCGCTCCCGGGGGCGCGGGGCCGAGACGTCCTCCAGGACGAGCCGGCTCACCCGCCGCGGCCGGTCCTGCGCCAGCAGGTACGCCACGACCCCGCCCACGGAGTGCCCGATCAGTTCCACCGGCCCGGGTACCAGCAGGTCCAGGAACCGGAGTACGTCGTCCCGCATGAGTTCGAGCGAGTAGGCCCCCGGCCGGTCGCTCCGGCCGTGGCCGCGCAGGTCGAGGGCGTGGACCCGGCGGTTGCGGGCGAGGGCGGGGGCCACCGCCTCCCAGTCGGTGGAGTCCTCGCCCAGCGCGTGCAGCAGGACGAGCGGCGGGGCGTCCGGCGGGCCCGACACGCGGTACGCCAGCCGGATCCCTCCCACCTCGACCGAGCGCTGATCGACCATGCCCGGAGGGTACGCGGGCAGGACCTGCCGGAGGGGCGGTGTTCACCGGCGGCCGAATCGCCGGCCCGGGGCACCCGGTTCCTCCGCCGTACGGGGCGGACGTGCCGGGAGGGGGGCCGCCCCGGTCCCGTACCTCCCCGACGGGGAGCGGAGGGGGTGGGCGGAGGGACGCGAGGAGGGGGTGAGGGGTGCGGTCGCTGTGCGCGCTTCCTGGCCGTGTGGAATGCGGGGAGGCCGTTTCCGGGCGGCCCGTGCGGGCCTCGGCGGCCGTGGCGCCGGTCGGCGCGGCGGGCGCGGGTTCCCGGCGGGCGGCTCTCAACCGATCCCGGTGCCGGCGGTTCTCCCCACGCCTCGCGGACACCCGTGAGAGCCGCCCGGCCGCACCCGGCCGCCCGCCGCCCGTGGATGACGGGCGGCGGGCAGGGGTAGAGGTGGAGACAGGATTCGAACCTGTGTAAACGGCTCTGCAGGCCGTCGCCTCGCCTCTCGGCCACTCCACCGGACGGGGACCTCCGGAAACCCTGGAAAGGTGCCGGAAATCCTTCCTCCTGTTCGGCGGGATTCCCCCGCCGACATGGAAGACATTAGCAGACCTCCAACCGCCGAGGGAATAGCCGGCGAACTTCTCGGGCAGCGTCCGTTCGACACGGCAATGGAACTCCGGTATGCCTTTTCCGATATGCCTCTCCGGTATGCCTTTTCAGCACCCCCTTTCCCGGCCCACCTCTCCCGTCATGCCTTTCCCGATATGCCTTTACGGCATGCCTTTCGGCAGTGGGCGGCGCCTCCCGGTGCCGGCGGGCCCGGTGGACCGGGGGTTCCCGCCGGGATCGGCGGAGGCGGCGCGGGGGGAAGCCGCCCGCCCCGGCTCCACGACCCTCGTCGCGCGTCCCGCCGGTGTCCCCTTTCGACGGGAATACCGCCTTGCCGCGCGTCCTGCCGGGCCGCCGGGGCCGAGCGGTTTTCCCGCCGGGGCCGGCGTTCACCGGCGGTGGATACCGACGGGAAAGAACCGGTTTCAGGGGCGTGCGGGACGCTCGGCGGGACCGCCCGTGAAAATACAAAAAGGCCCCTGTTGGGCCTTTGGACGCGACAGGTCCGACAGGATCCGGTTCCCCCGCGTCCGGCCGCCGGCGGCCCGCACGGGCGCCCCGGAGCAGGTGGGCGCACGGGGCGCCGGCGCATCCGGCACGGTCCCGGTCGGGTGCGTCGCCGCGGGGCCGGCGCGGCGCGGACGCCGTCCGGGCGGCCGGAGCGGCGGCCGCGGTGCCGGGTGGCCGGGCCGCACCCGGTCGCCCCCGCGGGGCGGCTCAGTGGGCGTGGAAGCCCCCGTCGACGAAGAGCGACTGGCCCGTGACGTACGCCGAGGCGCGGCTCGCCAGGAACACAGCCGCGCCCGCGAAGTCCTCGGGGACCCCGTTGCGGCCGGCGAGGGTCCGGGCCGCCAGGGCCTCGGCCGCGCCGGGCTCGGACCGCAGCCGCGCGTTGAGGGGGGTGGGGACGAAGCCGGGCACGAGGGTGTTGCAGGTGACGCCGTGCGGGGACCAGGCCTCCGCCTGGGAGCGGGCCAGCGACTCCAGGGCGCCCTTGGACACCCCGTACGCGCCGCTCCGGGCGAACGCGCGGTGCGCCTGCTGGGAGGTGACGTGGACGATCCGGCCGAAGCCGCGTTCGGCCATGCCGGGCCCGAACCGCCGGCCCAGCAGGAACGGCGCGTCCAGGTTCACCGCCATCGTCGCGTCCCACACGTCCTCGCCGAGGCCGTCCATCGGCGGACGCAGGTTGATCCCGGCGCAGTTCACGAGGATGTCCGGCTCGCCGAACACGGCGGCGGCCCGCTCGGCCGCCTCCCGCACGCCGTCGCGCGTGGCGAGGTCGGCGCCGACCCGGGCGGCGCGGCAGCCGAGCCCCTCCAGCTCCGCCACCGTCGCGGCCAGCTCCGCCTCGCGCCGGGCGACGACCACGACGCTCGCGCCGGCGCGGGCCAGCGCCCCGGCGACGGCCCGGCCGATGCCGGAGCTGCCGCCCGTGACCAGGGCGACGTGGCCCTCCAGGGAGAACAGTTCGGAGAGGTACGTCCGCGAGTCCATGCCGCCACCCTAGGCGGGTCCCCTCCCGGCGGCCGCGCCGTGTCCGGCACTCAGGTCGTCGGGGGGCGCCGGACGCGGGTCGGTCCTGCGCGCGTCCTTGACCCGGCAGTTGCTTTCGCCTACGTGTGACGTCCCGGAAGTTTCCTCCACTTCTCGTCACGTACGGCCGGAAGGAGCCCCCGTGCACCACCGAGCCACCTCCAGACGCACCGTCCTCGCCGCCACCGCCGCGGCGGCCGCCACCACCGGGTCCGCCGCTCCGCGGGCCGCCGCCGTCCCCCCGTCCACCGCCGCGGGCGGCGGCCGGGAACGCCGCCTCGCGCGGATCGTCTCCCGCATGAGCCTCGAGGAGAAGGTCGGCCAGCTGTTCGTCATGCGGGTGTACGGGCACTCAGCCACCCGGCCCGACCAGGCCGACGTCGACGCCAACCTCCGCGAGATCGGCGTCCGCACCGCCGCCGAGCTGGTCGCGAGGTACCACGTCGGCGGCATCGTCTACTTCACGTGGGCGCACAACACCCGCGACCCGCACCAGATCGCGGACCTCTCCAACGGCATCCAGCGCGCGGCGCTCGCCCAGCGGGTCCCCGTACCGGTGCTCGTCTCCACCGACCAGGAGCACGGCGCCGTGGCGCGGGTGGGCGAGCCCGCGACGCTGCTGCCCGGCGCGATGGCGCTCGGCGCGTCCGGGTCGCGGGACGCCGCCCGGCGCGCCGCGCGCATCGCCGGCGCCGAACTGGCCGCGCTGGGCATCCGCCAGAACTACGCGCCCGTGGCGGACGTGAACGTCGACCCGGCCAACCCCGTCATCGGCGTGCGGTCCTTCGGCGCCGACCCGCGGGCCGTGGCCCGGATGGTCGCCGCGCAGGTGAAGGGGTACCGGGGCGCCGGTGTCGCGGCGACCGCCAAGCACTTCCCCGGCCACGGCGACACCGTCGACGACAGCCACACCGAGCTGCCGTACGTCCACCACACGCGCGAGCAGTGGGAGGCGCTGGACGCGCCGCCGTTCCGGTCCGCGATCGCCGCCGGGATCGACTCGGTGATGACCGCGCACATCGTCGTGCCCTCCCTGGACCCGTCGGAGGACCCGGCGACCCTGTCGCGGCCCGTCCTCACCGGCATCCTGCGGGGGCGGCTCGGCTACGACGGGGTGGTGGTGACCGACTCGCTCGGCATGGAGGGCGTCCGCACCAGGTACGGCGACGACCGGGTGCCGGTGCTGGCGCTGAAGGCGGGGTGCGACCAGCTGCTCAACCCGCCGGACCTGGAGCTGGCCTGGAACGCCGTGCTGGACGCCGTGCGGGGCGGGGAGGTCTCCGAGGACCGGCTCGACGAGTCGGTCCTGCGCGTCCTGCGGCTCAAGGCGGGACTGGGCCTGCTGCGCGACCCGTACACCTCCCACGAGGAGGTGGACCGGGTCGTCGGCAGGCGGGCGCACCTCGCCGCGGCCGACCGGATCGCGGAGTCGACCACGACGCTGCTGCTCAACGAGGGCGGGCTGCTGCCCCTCAACCGGCTCACCCACCGCGACCTGCTGGTCGTCGGCGCCGACCCGGCGTCGCCGTCCGGGACGACGGGCCCGCCGACCGCGACGCTCGCCGCGGCCTTCACGGAGCTCGGCTTCACGGCGACCGCCCTGTCCACGGGCACCGCCCCGTCCGCCGCCCGGATCGAGCAGGCGGTCGCGGCGGCGGCGGGCAGGGACGCGGTCGTCGTCGGCACGTACAACGTGTCGGCGGGGAGCGCGCAGCGCACCCTCGTCGCGCGGCTCGCCGCGACCGGCGTGCCCGTCGTCGTGGTGGCCGTCCGCAACCCGTACGACGTCGCGCACCTGACGGGGCAGCGGGCGGCGCTCGCCTCGTACGCGTGGACCGACGTGGAGCTGCGGGCCGCCGCCCGGGTCGTCGCCGGCCGCGCCCGCCCGGAGGGCCGGCTGCCGGTGCCGGTGCGGCGCGCGGACGACCCGTCACGGGTGCTGTACCCGATCGGGTACGGCCTGTCCTACTGAGCGCCGCGGGCACGGGGTGCGTACCCGGCGTCGCGCGCCGGACGCGCACCCCGTGCCCGCACGGCGGGTGCTACGGGAGGAACCGCGGCTCGCGCTTGAGTTCGCGCTTGTCGAGGCGGGCGTCGTAGCGGGCCAGCGGCGCGGCGCGGTCCGGGTCGGCCAGGACGGCGGCCGGGGCGACGCCCGTCCACTCCAGGAGCCTCGCCGTGGCGAGGTCGCGCTCCCTCTCCGTCAGGCCGGCGATGCTGGCGCCGTGGTTGGCGCCGGGCGCGGTGAAGACGTAGCTGTCCTTGGCGCCCCGGTCGACGCGGAACGGCTCGGAGCTCCACGGGTCGCGCTCGCCGTTGACGAACAGCATGCGCCGGGCGTTGTGGCGGACCCAGGTGTCGACGTCCCGCATCGCCCACGGCTTGAACCGCACCGGGATGTCGTCCGGCACGAAGGCGTGCGCGGGCTGGTAGCCGTAGCGGGTGAGGCCGTCGAGGTGGCGCAGGCGCAGGCTGGGCGAGCCGAGCTCGGTGGCGGCCTGGTAGTGGTACGGCGTGTACGGCTCCAGGCCCTGGTCGGTGTAGAAGGACCAGCCGGAGTAGGCGTCGATGGTGTCGTACACGGCGTCGTCGGTGGCGGTGGCGGCGTCCGGGATGGTGGCGCAGTCCTGCTCGCCCCAGTACTGCCAGAAGGCCCAGACGAAGTCGAGGACGACCGCCTCGTACGCCTTGTCGAGGCTGCCGACGGTGTGGAAGGTGGCGCCCTCGGCGGCGGCCCACTCGGCGTACTTCCTCCGCAGCGGCTCCCGGCGGACGAGGGCCTCGCGCTGGAGGGCGTTCAGCCGGTCGCGGCACTCCCGGCTGCCGACGGTCGTGAAGAACCGGTCGTAGGCGGAGTCCTCGCGGTTCACGACGTCGTTGGGGGCGACGTACGCGACGACGGCGTCCATGTCGCGCGGGTAGAACCGCTCGTAGTACGTGGCGGTCATGCCGCCCTTCGAGCCGCCGGTGGCGACCCACTTGCGGTCGTAGATCCCCTTCAGCGCCGTGAACAGCCGGTGCTGGTCGGAGGCGGCCTGCCAGATGTCCAGCTTGGACCAGTCGGCGGGCTGGGGGCGGGAGAGGGTGAAGAAACGGTACTCCAGGGACACCTGGTTGCCGTCGACGATCCGGGTGGGCTCGGCGCGGCGGGGGCTGGTGTTGAGGTGGTACCCGCTGGTGAAGAAGACCGTGGGACGGCTGGTGTCCTTGTGCAGCAGGGTGAGGCGCTGCTGGAAGGTGCCCTTCGCGGGGCGGCGGTGGTCCACGGGCTGGGTGTAGCTGAGGACGAAGAAGCGGTAGCCGGGGTAGGGCTGCTCCTCGACGAGGGACATGCCGGGGATCGCGAGGACGCGGTCCTTGATGTCCGGGGCGGCGCTGTCCCGGCCGGCGGCGGTGGCCGTCCCGGCCGTGCCCACGGTGCCTATGAGCACCACGAGCGACAGCAGCCATCTGAGCGTCGTGCGCATGTGCTGCCTTCCACTGGGTTCGTTGCGGTCGCGGTGAACCTAGCGGTGCGCACGGGTGTGTGGCCACCCCCGACCGGGCAGCCCGGTGGCGTGCCGCCCGGCGGCACGCCGACTGACGGGGCGTCAGCAGAGGACCCAGCCGGTGGCGCCGCCGCGTCCGGAGACGGATCCGGTGACGCGGACGCAGCGGTTGAGGGCGTGGACGGTCACCGGGCCGGCCCGGTGGGTGAACCGCCCGGTGTCGGCGACGGCCCGGCCCCCGCGCGGCTGGAGGGTGACGGCCATGGGGCGGCGGACGCCGGGGGCCTTGGCGACGGTGACGGCGCAGGCGTACTGGCGGTTCTTGTAGACCCGCAGTTCCCCGGTGGCGAACCTGACGGACTTGGCGAGCCGCCCGGAGCAGCCGGCGGGCCCGGCGGTCTGCGCGGCGGCCGCGCCCGGCCCGGCGGCCCCGAGCACCGCGGCGGCGGCCGCGGCGGCCACCGCGACCGCGACCGCGACCCGGCCGCGCCGCGCTCCCGTCCTCCACCTGATCACCCGTCGCCCCCTCGGTCTCGTCCGCGTACACCCGTACGACGCGGAAGGCCGCCGGACGGTTGCCCTGCGGTCAGGCGGGCCAGGTCAGCACCCACAGGAGGGCGAGGCCGGAGAAGAGGAGCTGGGCGCCCAGCGCGCACCGCCGCACGAGGGCGGTGCGCGCGCCCCGGTCGGGCGTGAACAGCACGACGCAGCAGGCGACGGCGACCGCGGTGAAGCAGAACGGGAGCGTCCCCTCCGGCCAGCCGCCGCCGCAGGTCTCCCCGTACACGAGGCACCGGCCGCCCCGCTCCCCGGAGAGCGGCACCAGCCAGGCCGACAGCCACAGCGGGGGCAGCCCGATGCCGCAGACCAGGGAGGCGACCCGCAGCGAGCGGGCGGGGAGGGGACGGTGCGGGGGGACGGGCCCGGCGTCGTTCGTGTTCATGCCCCCATACCACCGGGGCCCGTCCACTCGCACATGAGCGGAACCACCCGGGTGCGGTACTCAACCGGGCGGGCGCCGGGTAGGCCGAACCCGGATCCTCCTTGACCAGGGTCCTGAACCACTCCGCGTACTCATCGGTGGCCTTGATCGACCAGCTCAGGACGGCTCCCTTCAACACCGGCACCGAACTCAGGGATTTCCCTGAGTCCCGGCAAACGTCGATCGCGGGCCGTCGCGGACGGAGCCCGCGGAGTTCGCCCCTGGCCGCCGCGGCCGTCCGCGAGCGGAGCGACGAGGAGCGGGACGCACTCGGCCCTCCCCGGCCCCCGGCGACCGCTCAGGCCGCCGCACCGAGATCCGGACGACCGGCTCCCGCACCCCGTCGCCAGGTCGGTGGACCGAACTCGAGCGGCGGGCACCCGGTTTCCGGCAGGACCGCTGCGACCACCGCGCCGTGGACATCGCGCCCGGTCGGCATGGCGTCCGCACCTGGCGTCAACAGCAGCGTACGACCACGCTCCCCGGCGGTCCGCCGCGTCATCACGCCCTTCACCGGAGCCTGCGGCGGCGTCCTGCCGGGCGAACTTCCGGCGCGGCGATCAGCACCAGGGGCCGACGCGCTTCGCGCCCTTCACCGGGAGGTTCCCCGCCGAGGTGATGTGCCGCTTCCTCGACCGGCCGGCCTGCCACGTCGATCGCGGGGTCCGTCCCGTGGTCGACGGGGACCGCGCCCACGGCGGTCCGGAGCGCCCCGGTGGTGTCCCGGTTACCGGCCCGGGCGGTCGCGCAGGGCGGCCAGCAGCATGGGCAGTGCGTGCCGCAGCTCGCGGTACCCGTAGGTCCCGGTGTGGGTCCCGGGGTGGATGTGCGTGGTCACCGGCGCTCCCAGGGAGGTGAGCCGACGGCTCAGCATCCGGTTCTCCTCCGCGCAGACGGCCTCGGTGACGGAGACGACGCCGTCGTCCGCCAGGGCCACCCACTTCTCGGTTCCCGGGATGTGCGGCTCGGGGTCCTCGCCGTCGAGGGGCCCCGGGGTGCCGTCGCCGGAGGCGAGGTAGACGGGCGTGCGGCGCAGGCCCTCGGCGTGGTGGAACGGGTCCCAGTCCAGCCACACCTTCCACTGCTCCCACGGGTCCCCGAAGATCGCGTAGCCGTCCACCCCCACGAACTCGGCGCCCGACAGCCACATCTCGGGGTGCCGGACCGGGTGCACCGGGGCCCCGAACGCGGCGACCGCGCCGAACAGGCCCGGGACCCGGGCGGCCATCCCCAGGGCGCCGAAGCCGCCCTGGGACTCGCCTGCCGCCGCCCTGCGCGTCCCGGCACCGTACTCCCGCTCCACCAGGGGCACGACCTCGCGCAGGAAGTACGTGCGCACCCCGGGCGGGCCGTACCCGCCGTGGTTCCACCAGTCGGTCCAGAAGCCGAACAGCGGCATGCCCGGCATGACGACCAGGACGTCCCGCAGTTCGGCGAGTTCCTGCACGCGGAACATCGTCGTCCACGTGGTGTGGTCGCCGTCACCGCCCGCCAGCAGGTAGAGGGTGGGCCAGCGGTCGCCGGGACCGCGCCGGTCCCAGCCGCGGGGGGTGAGCAGGGCCACGCGGCCGGGGCCGCCCAGGGCCGGGGAGTCGACGGTCAGCTCGACGAGCCGCTCGTCCACCCGCCGTTCCCCGGTGACGCGGCTCGTGGCCCTGGCGGGAGCCGCTCCCAGTAGTGGTGTTCCGCTGACGGTCAGGAGGGCCGCACCGGTGAGTACCGTGCGGCGCCGCGCGTGCAGATCCGACATACCGGCATCTATCGGCCGGGGGCGCCGGGCCTTGAGAGCGGTGTACGTCGTCGAACGGGCGACGGGGGCCGGCGGGGGGGCCGCCCGGCACGGGCACGACGGCCCCCGCGCGGGATCGGCGCGTCGGCGGACGGTCCACGGCCGTCCCGGAGGGCCGGCGGCTCCCGCGGCGGGCCCGCCGGGACCGGCGCGGCACCCCCGTCCCGGTCCGCGTGCTCCGGTTCCCCGCGCGACGCCGGCCCCGTCACCCCGCGTGCTCCGGCTCGCCGGCGAAGGTGCGCCACAGGTCGGCGTAGCGGCCGCCGCGGGCCAGCAGTTCCTCGTGGGTGCCGTCCTCGGCGACCCGGCCGCGGTCCATGACCACCACGCGGTCCGCGCGGGCGGCGGTGGTGAGGCGGTGGGCGACGACCAGGGTGGTGCGGCGGCCCGCCAGGCGCTCGGTGGCGGCGTTGACCCGGGCCTCCGTCGCCAGGTCGAGCGCCGCCGTCGCCTCGTCGAGCAGCAGGACGTCCGGGTCGACCAGTTCGGCGCGGGCCAGGGCGATCAGCTGCCGCTGGCCCGCCGACAGGTTGCGGCCGCGTTCGGCGACCTCGTGGAGGTAGCCGCCGTCCAGCGTGGCGATCACGTCGTGCGCGCCGACCGCCCGCGCGGCGGCCTCCACCTCGGCGTCGGTGGCGTCGGGCCGCCCGTAGGCGATGGCGTCCCGCACGGTGCCGGGGAACAGGTACGCCTCCTGCGGGACGACGCCGAGGCGGTGCCGGTAGGCGGCGAGGTCCAGCTCCCGCAGGTCGGTGCCGTCGGCGGTGACCCGGCCGGACGTGGGGTCGTAGAACCGCGCGACCAGCTTCACCAGCGTCGACTTGCCCGCGCCCGTCTCGCCGACGAACGCGACGGTCTGCCCGGCCGGGATGCGCAGGCGGACGCCGCTCAGCGCCTCCTCCTCGCCGCCGTACGCGAAGGACACGTCCTCGAAGGCGATCTCGCCCTTCAGGGACGGCACCGGCCGCGGGTCGGCGGCGGGCGGCGTGGAGGTCGGCTCGCGCAGCAGCTCCCGGACGCGGCCGAGCGACACGGTCGCCTGCTGGTAGCCGTCGAAGACCTGCGAGAGCTGCTGCACGGGCGCGAAGAACAGGTCGATGTAGAGCAGATAGGCGACGAGGGCGCCCGGGGTGAGGGTGCCCGCGTCGACGCGGCCCGCGCCGACGACCAGCACCGCCGCCGCGGCCAGCGACGACAGCAGCTGCACGAAGGGGAAGTACACGGAGATCAGCCACTGGCCGCGCACCCGCGCCTCGCGGTACTCCAGGCTGCGCCCGGCGAACCGGGCGGCGCCCGGCCGCTCGCGGCGGAACGCCTGCACGATCCGCAGTCCGGCGACGGACTCCTGGAGGTCGGCGTTGACGACGCCGATCCGCTCGCGCGCCAGCTCGTACGCCCTGACGCTGGCGCGCCGGAAGAAGAACGTCCCGACGACCAGCGCGGGCAGCGTCGCGAAGACGACGAGCGCCAGCTGCACGTCGATGACGACGAGCGCGACCATGATCCCGAAGAAGGTCACCACGGAGACGAAGGCCGTGACCAGCCCGGTCTGGAGGAAGGTGGACAGGGCGTCCACGTCGGTCGTCATCCGGGTCATGACGCGACCGGTCAGCTCGCGCTCGTAGTAGTCGAGGCCGAGCCGCTGGAGCTGGGCGAAGACCTTCAGGCGGAGGGCGTACAGCACCCGCTCGCCGGTCCGCCCGGTCGTGCGGACCTCGCCGACCTGGGCCGCCCACTGCACGAGGACGGTGAGCAGCGCCAGCGCGGACGCGGCCCACACCGCGCCGAGCGCCAGCCGGGTGACGCCCTCGTCGATGCCGTGCCGGATCAGCACGGGCAGCAGCAGGCCCGCCCCGGCGTCGACGGCGACCAGCAGGAGGCTGGCCAGCAGCGGCGCCCCGAAGCCGTGCAGCAGGCGGCGCAGCCCGTACGACTCCTCGGGGCGCACGGCGCGGGCCTCGTCCACGTCGGGGGTGTCGGTCGCGGGCGGCAGCGCCTCCACCCGGGCGAGCAGCTCGGGCGTGGCGCCGGGCGCGGCGGCCGGGCCGGACGCGGCGGCCTCGCGGTCCCACAGGGCGGGCGTGACGCCGCGCTCGGCGTCGAACTCGGCGTCCAGCTCGTCCCGTACGGTGCGGTCGTCCTCGTCCGGGGCGCCGGTCCGCGGGGGTGGCCGGAGGAGACGCCGCCCAGTTCCCCGGGGTCGGTGAGCAGCCGCCGGTACAGGGCGGAGCGCTCCCGCAGCTCCTCGTGGGTGCCGATGTCGGACAGGCGCCCGCCGTCGAGGACGGCGATGCGGTCGGCGAGGTTGAGGGTGGAGCGGCGGTGGGCGATCAGGAGCGTGGTCCGCCCGGCCATGACGGAGCGCAGCGCCTCGTGGATCTCGTGCTCCACGCGCGCGTCGACGGCGGAGGTCGCGTCGTCGAGGAGGAGCAGCCGGGGGTCGGTGAGGATGGCCCGGGCGAGGGCGATGCGCTGGCGCTGCCCGCCGGAGAGGGTCAGCCCGTGCTCGCCGACGGTCGTGCCGTACCCGTCGGGCAGGTCGGCGATGAACCGGTGGGCCTGGGCGGCGCGGGCGGCGGCCTCGACCTCCTCGTCGGTGGCGCCGGGCCGCCCGTAGGCGATGTTGGCGCGGACCGTGTCGGAGAAGAGGAAGCTGTCCTCCGGTACGAGGCCGACGGCGGCGCGCAGCGACTGGAGGGTGAGGTCGCGCACGTCGTGGCCGCCGACGCGGACGACGCCGCCGGTCGCGTCGTAGAACCGGGGCACCAGGAGCGAGACGGTGGACTTGCCGCTGCCGGAGGCGCCGACGAGGGCGACGGTCTCGCCGGGCCGGACGGTGAGGGAGAAGCCGTCGAGGACGGGGGGGCCGTCGTCGCCGTAGGAGAAGGAGACGTCGTCGAACTCGATGCCGGCGGGGGCGTCGGCGGGCAGTTCCCGGGTGCCGTCGCGCAGGGACGGTTCGGTGTCGATCAGCTCCAGGACGCGCTCGGCGCCGGCGCGGGCCTGCTGGCCGACGGTGAGGACCATGGCGAGCATCCGTACGGGGCCGACGAGCTGGGCGAGGTAGGCGGAGAAGGCGACGAACGTGCCGAGCGTGATCTCCCCCGGGTGGCGAGCCACCCGCCGAGTGCCAGCATGGCGACCTGGCCGAGGGCGGGCACGGCCTGGAGGGCCGGGGTGTAGCGGGAGTTCAGCCGGACGGCGCGCAGGCGGGCGGCGAACAGCTCCCGGCCGGCGGCGCGGAGCTTGCCGGTCTCCTGGTCCTCCTGGCCGAAGCCCTTGACGACCCGTACGCCGGTGACGGCCCCGTCGACGACCCCGGCGACGTGTCCCGCCTGCACCTGGGCGTACCAGGTGGCGGGGTGGAGACGGGTGCGGCTGTGCTTGGCGACGAGCCACAGGGCGGGGGCGACGGCGAGGACGACGAGGGTGAGGGGAAGGGACAGCCAGGCCATGATGCCGAGGCTGATGAGGAAGAGGAGGAGGTTCCCCAGCGTCATCGGGAGCATGAAGAGGAGGCCCTGGATGAGCTGGAGGTCGCTGGTGGCCCGGCCGACGACCTGCCCGGTGGACAGCTCGTCCTGGCGCCTGCCGTCGAGGCGGGTGATCGTCTCGTACATCTCGGTCCGCAGGTCGTGCTGGACGTCGAGGGCGAGGCGGCCGCCGTAGTAGCGGCGGACGTACGTCAGCGCGTACACGGCGAGGGCGGCGGCGACGAGCACGCCGATCCAGGTGCCGAGGGAGCCGGTGCCCGCGCCGATCACGTCGTCGATGACGATCTTGGTGATGAGGGGGACGAGCGCCATGACGGCCATGCCCCCCAGCGACGAGCCGAGCGCGAGCACCGCGTCCGGGCGGTGCCGCCAGGCGTAGCCCCACAGCCTGCGGGCCCACCCCCGCTCCGCCGCGCGCGCCTGTCGTTCCCCCGTCGCCGACACCACGTTCCAGCCTCCCGTTCGCGCTGCTCTGCCGGAAGGCCCAACAGGCAGGAGTCGTATTTTCATCCCCGGGAGCGCCCGGGGAGGGGAAGACCCTCCTTTCGGCCCAGGACCGGTCCGGGGCCGTCCCGCGCCGGGCGGCCGGCGGCGCGGGTGCCACCGGCCGCCCGCCGAAGCCCTCACCGGACCGGGTGCGCCCGCACCGCCCGGCGGATCCGGCCGGGAGGACACCGTGGAGCGTCCGTCTGCGGTAGGACGTACGGGTGCGTGCCGTCGCCGTACGGCGACGGTCGGAGCGAGCCGCGGCAGCGGCGTGGAGGAGTGGGGCGGGAATGTCGGGACTGACGGTTCTTCTGTTCGGGGGCTGTGCCCTGCTGCTCCTCATGGCCTGTGTCGGGGCGGACCGCGTGCGCGCCCTGCGGGAGTCGTGGAACCCCTCGGCCCCGGACGTCCCGGACTCCGCCTTCACGGTCGCCCGCGTCGTCCTGGTCGCTGCGGCGCTCGGCGGTGTCGTCGTCGGTTTCCAGGGGCTGGCCGTGGAGGACGGCACGGAGTGGAGCGGCGACGAGCTGACGAGCGCGGTCGAGGGCGCGACACGGGCCCTGGACGGCAGTTCCGCCTACGGCGACCCGGTGACGATCGACGAGTCGGCCGACTTCGCCGCGTACGCCTCGACGATCGAGCAGGAAGTGGGCGAGCACGGCGGTGGGGACGCTCCGCAGTTCGGTGTGGACGCCGAACTCGTCGGCCCCGCGGAGTCCGGCCGGGCCCGCTACGAGGTCTCGGCCCGAGGGGCCGGAGCGGCCTTCTGCATGACGGTCACCCGTACGCGGGTGGGACACGTCGAGACGGTGGCTCCCGGGCTTCCCGGTGACGCCGCGGCGGTGAAGCTGCCCGAGTACACGTTCGAGGTGTCGAGCCGGGCGGGGCACTGCTGAGCCGGGCGCCGGAGCGGGGGCACGGAAGCAGCACGACGAGGCCCGAGTGGCCCGGCGCGAGTCCGCACGGTGGCGCGACCGCCTTGGTCTGCTGCCGCCTGCCCGGCGGCGGAGCCGTCCCCTATGATCCCGGCCGTGGGCAACTTCTCCTGAGTGGGCCGCGACGGTCCGCGGAAATCCGCCCGGCAGGTGCCGGGCTCCGTCAGCGTGCCCGCACGCTCACCCCAGGAGACACGACCCCACCATGTCCGTTCACCCTGCCCGTTCCGCCCTGGACGACCGCGTCGCACGCCTGCGGCGACTCGCCCACGCCGAGACCCGGCTGGAGGGCGTACTGCTCTACGGCTCGTGGACCGTGGGCGAGGCCGACGCCCCCTCCGACATCGAGGCGTACCTCTACGTCCGGGACGACCTCCTCGCCGACTTCGACGGCCCCGCCTTCCTGGCGCGGCTCGCACCGCTCCGGCTCTCCTACACCAACACGTACGGCGTCCTCGCCGTCGTCTTCGACGACCTGATGCGCGGCGAGTTCCACCTCACTCCCGCCGGGCCCGGCATCGACGAGGTCCCCACCTGGCGAGGCATGGTGCACCTGCCCCGTCCCGACGACGCCGTCCTGCTCGACCGCACCGGCCGGCTCACCCGGGCCGCCCGGCAACTGGCCGTCTTCCAGCCGCCCGAGCCGGTGACCACCGCCCGGCAGCTCACCGACGAGCTGGCCAACTGGACGCTCATGCTCGCCCACGTACTGGCCCGCGGCGAGATCGCCCGCGCCCACGCCCTGTTGCACACCGTCATCGCACCCCGGCAACTCCAGCTCTGCCGCCTGTTGCGGGGCAGTACGGCCCACTGGCTCACCCCCAGCCGCGCACTCGAACAGGACCTGCCCGACACCGACCGCCGTCGCTACGTCGCCACCACGGCCGCCGCCCGCGACCAGGAGGTGCGCACGGCGGCACGCAACAGCTGGGACTGGAGCCGCGACCTGGCCGCCGAGGCCGCCGACCGCTGGGCCGTCCACCTGCCGCACGACCTCCACGAACAGATCGGCAGCCGCCTGAACGACCCCCGCTGACCCCATCCGGCCGGGGCCACCGGACTCCTCCGGCGGCCCCGGCCGCCGCACGACGCCGCTCGGGATCACCTCCGGCGACCATATCGACACGTCCATGACAACGACACGGGACCGACCCGTTCCGTTCACGCCGAGGTGGCCGCGGGCGTGGCACCCTCCCCTTGCCGCGGCGCTCAACCCGCGTAGATCGCCGAAACGTTCAGTCGCGTCCCGCCTCGGGAAAGGACTCCCATGCCGTCATCCCCGGCCGCCTCCGCACGCCGCTGGAAACTCCCCGTCCTGGCCGCCGCCGTCCTGCTCGCCGGAGCGGCCGTCCCGGGGGCCGCCGCCGCCCCGGCCCCCGGGGCGACGGTCCCGGCCACCGCGTCCGCGGCCCCGGCCGGCGGCGCCGTCACCGCGTACGACGACACGTACTACGCCGCCGCCGCGGGCAAGACCGGCACCGCCCTCAAGAGCGCCCTGCACTCCGTCATCCGCAACCAGACGAAGATCTCGTACTCGGCGGTCTGGGACGCCCTCAAGACCACCGACCAGGACCCGGCCAACAGCGCCAACGTCCGCCTCCTCTACAGCGGCGCCTCCCGCAGCAAGACGCTCAACGGCGGCGACGTCGGCGACTGGAACCGGGAGCACGTGTGGGCCCAGTCCCACGGCGACTTCGGCACCTCCGCCGGGCCCGGCACCGACCTGCACCACCTGCGCCCGTGCGACGTGCAGGTCAACAGCGTCCGCGGCAACAAGGACTTCGACACGGGCGGCAGCGCGGTCGGCGGCGCCCCCGGCAGCTACACCGACTCCAACTCCTTCGAGCCGCGCGCCGCCGACAAGGGCGACGTGGCACGCATGATCCTCTACATGGCCGTCCGCTACGAGGGCACCGACGGCTGGCCCGACCTGGAGCCCAACGACGCCGTCACCAACGGCACCGTCCCGTTCCACGGCCGCCTGTCGGTGCTGAAGCAGTGGAACGAGCAGGACCCGCCGGACGCGTTCGAGCGGAACCGCAACGAGCTGATCTACAACAGGTACCAGCACAACCGGAACCCGTTCATCGACCACCCGGAGTGGGTCGAGTCCATCTGGTGACCTGGTACGGCCCCTGACGGCCCGTCAGTCCTCCGCGTGGGTCGGCGCGAACATGCGGAGGACCGCCGGGAGCACCACCACCGAGGGGCCGGGCGTCCGCAGGGCCTCCCGCAGGTCGTCCTCGAGCGCCTCCGGCGTGGTCCGCCTCGCCGGCACGCCGAACGACTCGGCCAGGGCCGCGAAGTCGGGGCGCGCCAGCTCCGTTCCGGTGGCCCGGCCGAAGGCGCCGGTCATGTACTCGCGCAGGATGCCGTAGCCCCCGTCGTCGACGATCAGCCACGTCACCGGCAGGTCGTGCTGGCGGGCCGTCGCCAGCTCGGCGATCGAGTACAGGGCTCCGCCGTCGCCGGAGACCGCCAGGACCGGGCGGCCGCGGTCGGCCACGGCGGCGCCGATCGCGGCCGGGTAGGCGTAGCCGAGGCCGCCCGCGCCCTGTGCGGAGTGCATCGCGCCCGGCCGGCGGGCGTCGAACGCGGACCACGCCCAGTACCCGAGGATCGTCATGTCCCAGAAGGACGGCGCCGTGTCCGGCAGCGCGGCGCGCACGGACGCCAGCAGCCGCCGCTCCAGGGCGAGGCCCTGCGCGTCGAGCCGGTCCCGGACGGCCGCCAGGACCCTCCGTACGCGCTCGGGCGCCTCGGGGTCCCGGCGTTCCTCCACCGCCTCCAGCAGCGCCGACAGCGCGAGGCGGGCGTCGGCGTGGATGCCGAGCGCCGGGTGGTTGGACTCCAGCTTCCCGAGGTCCGCCTCGATCTGCACGACCCGGCCGCGCGGCCGGAACGTGTGGTAGTTCGACGACAGCTCGCCCAGCCCCGAGCCGACGACGAGCAGGACGTCCGCGTCCTGGAGGAAGTCGGTGGTGTGCCGGTCCTCCAGCCACGACCGGAGCGACAGCGGGTGCTCCCAGGGGAAGGCGCCCTTGCCGCCGAAGGTCGTCACGACCGGGGCGGACAGCCGTTCGGCGAGGGCCCGCAGCTTGCCGGAGGCGTCGGACCGCACGACCCCGCCGCCCGCGACGATCGCCGGGCGCTCGGCGCGCGACAGCCACCGCGCCGCCAGCGCGGTCAGCTCCGGGCGGGGGGCGAGTTCGCGCGGCACCGCGTCCGGCGCCGTCACGACGGGCAGAGCCGTCGGGGCCGACAGCACGTCCGCCGGGATCTCCACCCACACCGGCCCGTGCGGCGCGGTCAGCGCCGACTCCCAGGCCGCCGCGACGGCGGAGGGGATCTGGGACGCCGTGCGCACCGGGTGGACGGACTTCACCACGTCGCGGAAGGACGCCTGCTGGTCGCGCAGTTCGTGCAGGTAGCCGTGGCGTCCGCCGCCCAGGCCCCGGAGGGGGACCTGCGCGCCGATCGCCACGACGGGCGCCGAGGCCGCGGCGGCCTCCTGCAGGGCGGGCAGCGCGGTCAGCGCGCCGGGCCCGGCGGACAGCAGCAGCGGCGCGGCCTCGCCGGTGATCCGGCCGTAGGCGTCGGCGGCGAAGCCCGCGTTGTTCTCCACGCGCAGGCCCACGTACTCCAGGTCCGAGCGGCCGAGCGCGTCGAACAGGCCGAGCGCGTGCTGCCCGGGCAGCCCGAACACGGTCGTGGCGCCGAGGCCGCGCAGGGTCTCGACGACGAGGTCGCCGCCGGTCCGCCCGGGCGTCACGCGGCGCGAAGCGCCTCCTTGAGGGGCGGTGGCCGGGCGACGGGCGGGAGGGAGTTCAGGGCGGCCTCCGTCTGCGCGGCGGTGGGGCGCGGGACGGGGCCGTGGTCGTGGGTCATGCGGGACGGGCCTCCGTGGGCGGCGGTGCGTCGGCGGCACCGCCCGTGCGGGACGGGCGGTGCCCGTGCGGGGCGGCGCCGCCGGCGGCACGGGCGGTGCGGCGCGCCTCCCGCGGCCGGCGGCACGGCCCTCCCGCGCGGGCGGGCGGTGCCGCCGTACGGGCGGGCCGGTCAGGCGCCGGCGGAGCGGGCCGCCGCGATCTGCCGGGACATGATCGTCGTCAGCTCGTACGCCGTGTGGGACGCGGCGACCGAGGTGATCTCGGCGTGGTCGTACGCCGGGGCGACCTCGACCACGTCGGCGGAGACCAGGTTGCAGGAGGCCAGGCCGCGCAGGATCTCCAGCAGCTCGCGGGAGGTCATGCCGCCCGCCTCGGGGGTGCCGGTGCCGGGGGCGTGGGCCGGGTCGAGGCAGTCGATGTCGATGGAGACGTACAGCGGGCGGTCGCCGATGCGCTGGCGGAGCTGGTCGGCGACCTCGTCGGCGCCGCGGCGGTAGACGTCGGCGGAGGTGACGATGCCGAAGCCCATCTTCTCGTCGTCCGTCAGGTCCTGCTTGCCGTAGAGCGGGCCGCGGATGCCGACGTGGGAGAGCGCCTCGGTGTCGAGGACGCCCTCCTCGACGGCGCGGCGGAACGGCGTGCCGTGGGTGTACTCGGCGCCGAAGTACGTGTCCCAGGTGTCGAGGTGGGCGTCGAAGTGGAGCAGGGCGACCGGGCCGTGCTTCTTCGCGACGGAGCGCAGCAGCGGCAGGGCGATCGTGTGGTCGCCGCCCAGCGTCATCAGGCGGGCGCCGGTGCCCAGCAGCTCGTCCGCGGCGGCCTCGACCGTCTCGACGGCCTCGTTGATGTTGAACGGGTTGACGGCGATGTCGCCGCCGTCCGCGACCTGCGCGAGGGCGAACGGCGAGGCGTCCTGCGCCGGGTTGTACGGGCGCAGCAGGCGGGACGCCTCGCGGATCGCGTTGCCGCCGAAGCGGGCGCCGGGCCGGTAGGAGACGCCCGAGTCGAAGGGGACGCCGATCACGGCGACGTCGGCCGTGCCGACCTCGTCGAGCGCGGCAGCCGGGCGAACGTCGCCGGGCCGGCGTAGCGCGGGACGCGGGAGGAGTCGACGGGGCCGCGGGGCGTGCCGCTGGTGCTGCTCATCTGGGGTGCCTTCTTTCCTGCGCTCGCGCCGTACGTCACACGGCGTCCATGGATACGACGGTACGGCCGGCCCCGGGACGACAGAAGTGTACGTTTCTTCCATTCGAAGACCCCGGAACGGAGGAAAAGTCCATGGCGGAACCGCTGGTGCCGTTCGCCCCGCCGGTGCGGCTGGCCGCCCTGCTGGCCCGGCGGGAGCTGGGGCTGCGGCTGGTCGCCGGCGATCCGGACGCGGAACTGCACTGGGTGCACACCTCCGAGATGGCCGACCCCTACCCGTACCTGCTGGGCGGGGAGCTGCTGCTCACGGCCGGCGTGCAGCTGGCGGACCCGGAGCGGTTCGTCGCGCGGGCCGCCGAGGCGGGCGCGGCGGCGCTGGGCTTCGGGGTGACGCCGGTGTACGACACGGTGCCCGGGGCGCTGGCCGCCGCGTGCGCGCGGCACCGGTTGCCGCTGGTGGAGGTGGAGCCGGGCACGACGTTCGCGGCGGTCGCCCGGGCGGTGTGGCGGCTGATGGCGGACGCGCGGCTGCACGAGCTGCGGAGGGTGACGGACGCGCAGCGGGCGCTCGCCGCGGCCGCCGCCCGCCCCGGCCCCGTACCGGCGGTGCTGAGGGTGCTGGCCGCGCGGCTGGGCGGGCGGGCCGCGCTGTACGCGCCGGACGGCACCGAGTACGCGGCGGCCGGGCGGGGGCTCGCGCCCCGGGAGGCGGCGGCGCTGGGCCGGCTGGTCGCGGTGGTCGCCGGGGAGGAGCGGCGCCCGTCGTCGGCGGCGGACACCACGGGCGGCCCCGACGGGGTGCGGCTCGCCGCGTACGGCCTGGGGACCGGGCCGGAGGGGCTGACGCTCGGCCTGGCCCTGGCGCGGCACGGGGAGTCCGACCAGCGGATCGCCGAGACCGCGATGGTGCTGCTGTCCCTGCTGACCGCGCCCCACCAGGGCGCCGCCGAGGCCGCCCGGTCCGCCGCGCTGGTACGGCTCCTGCTGGGCGCCCGCCCGGAGGAGGCGGCGCCGCTGCTGGGCGAGGCGCCCTGGACGGTGGTCCACGCGCGCGCCGGCGACGCCCAGGCCCCGCCGCCGGCGCTGGGCACCCCGCTGGTGGACGCCGGGGAGGGCACCGTGCGGGCGCTGCTCCCGGCCGGGCGGGAGGTGGCGCCGCAGCCGGGGTGGACGCTGGGGGTGAGCGCCCCGGCCGGCCCCGGGGAGCTGGCGGCCGCCGACGCCCAGGCGGCCCGTGCCCTGCGCCGTGCCGAGGCCGCGCGCACGGGCCTGGCCCGGCACCGCGCGGGCGGTCTGGACGCCCTGGTGGACCCGGCCGAGGCGGACGCCCACGCCCGCGCCCTGCTGGGTCCGCTGCTGGGCAGGCCGGCGCTGGTGGAGACCCTGCGGGTGTGGCTGTCCCTGCACGGCGGCTGGGACCGCACGGCCACCGCGCTGGGCGTGCACCGCAACACGGTCCGGCAGCGGATCGCCCGGTGCGCGGCGCTGCTCGACGCCGACCTGGAGGACGCCGGGACGCGGATGGAGCTGTGGTTCGCGCTGCGCCGCCTGTGAGGCGCCTCCCGCCGCGGGGCCGGTGAGGACGCCGGAGGCCCGGTGGCGCGCCGGAGCCTCCTGCGACGTGCCGAAGGGCCCGGCGGCGCGACGGGGTTCCCGCTCCGCTGCGGTCCGCTCGGGCGACCGCCCGGCGGCACCGGTACGTTCTCGGGGCATGACGCCCGCCGTATCCGAACCGCCGCCCAGCCCCCCGTCGCCGTGGCGGCTCTGCGGCTTCGGCGCCGCACCGGCCGTCCGCTGCCGCGGCGTCCGCGTCGGTGACCACACCGCCTGCCTGGCCCACCTGGACGGGGCCGACCGCGCCGCCCACCTCGCGGCGCTGTCCCCCGGTACCGACGTCGACCACCGCGGCACCCCCTTCACCGCCGAACTGCTGGGCCGGCTGCTCGCCGCCCTGCACGACCCCGCGACCGGTGGTCCGCGCGTCGGCGCCGCCCGCTTCGACGGGGCCGCCTTCTGCGGCGACGCCGATTTCAACGGGGCGGTCTTCTCCGGCGCCGCCCGGTTCGACGGGGCGGTCTTCTCCGGCGGCGCCTGGTTCAACGAGGCCGCCTTCTCCGGCGCCGCCCGGTTCGACGGAGCCGCCTTCTCCGACGCCGCCGGGTTCGACGAGGCGTCCTTCTCCGGTCCCGCCTGGTTCCACGGGGCCGCCTTCTCCGGCAACGCCTGGTTCGACGGGGCCGCCTTCTGCGGCGACGCCCGGTTCGACGGGGCCGCCTTCTGCGGCGACGCCGATTTCAACGGGGCGGTCTTCTCCGGCGCCGCCCGGTTCGACGGGACGCTCTTCTCCGGAAACGCCCGGTTCGACGCGGCGCGGTTCGACGCGGCGCCGCACCTGGGGCCGCTGGTGTGCGGCGAGCGGGTGGTGCTGGACTCCGCGGTGTTCCAGCAGCCGGTGACGCTGGAGATCGCCGCCCGCCGGGTGAGCTGCGCGCGGACCCGGTGGGCGTCGACCGCCACGCTCCACCTGCGCCACGCGGAGCTGGACTTGAGGGACGCGGTCCTGGAGTACCCGGTACTGGTCGCCGCCCGCCCCACCCCGTTCGCCCTGTCCGGCCCGACCGGCCTGCCGGGGACGGGGCCGTCCGCCCCGGAGCCCGGCGTGCGCCTGGCGTCGGTGGGCGGGGTGGACGCCGCACACCTGGCGCTGCACGACGTCGACCTGAGCGGGTGCCGGTTCGCCGGCGCCGTCCACCTCGACCAGATGAGGGTCGACGGCTGGTGCGCCTTCGCCACCACCCCCGCCGGCTGGAACCGGCGCTTCCCCTGGCGGTGGAGCCGGCGCAACACCCTGGTCGAGGAGCACCACTGGCGGGTGCGCACCGCCGGCCCTCCCGGCCGGGCCGCCGCCCGGGGCTGGACGCCCCCGCCGCCCGACGCGCCCGCGCTGAGGCCGGCGGCGGTGGCGGCGCTGTACCGGCAGCTGCGCAAGTCGCTGGAGGACGGCAAGAACGAGCCGGACGCCGCCGACTTCTACTACGGCGAGTGCGAGATGCGTCGCCACGACCCCGACCGGCCCCGGGGCGAGCGCGCGCTGCTGACCGCCTACTGGCTCCTGTCCGGCTACGGGCTGCGCGCCACCCGGGCGCTGGCCTGGCTGGCGGCGGCCATGGCCGTCACGGTCGCGGTGATGGTGCTGTGGGGCCTGCCCGCCGAGGACCCGAAGCCGACCACCACCGGACGGCAGGTCGCCGCCGGGCAGGAGGTCGTCCTCACCACCGGCGCCCCCGCCCCGGTGAACCCCACCGGTCCGCTGACCGGACGCGTCACCGCCGGGCGGTTGGAGAAGGCCCTGCGGGTGGTGGTCAACTCGGTGGTGTTCCGCTCCTCCGGGCAGAACCTCACCACCACCGGCACCTACGCCGAGATGGTCTCCCGGCTGGCCGAACCCGTCCTCCTCGGCCTGGCCGTCCTCGCCGTCCGCAGCCGCGTCAAACGCTGACCGCCGCCCCGCCCGGCGCACGGCCGGACGGGCGGCGGGGCCGCGGGGACGATCGGTCGGCAGGCCGGTCAGTCGGCGGGGCGGAAGGAGCGCAGGCGCAGGGAGTTGCCGACCACGAAGACCGAGGAGAACGCCATGGCGGCTCCGGCGATCATCGGGTTGAGCAGTCCGGCCGCGGCCAGCGGGAGGGCTGCGACGTTGTAGGCGAAGGCCCAGAACAGGTTGGACCGGATGGTCCCGAGGGTCCTGCGGGACAGGCGGATGGCGTCCGCCGCCGCCCGCAGGTCGCCGCGGACCAGGGTCAGGTCGCCGGCCTCGATGGCGGCGTCGGTGCCGGTGCCCATCGCGAGCCCGAGGTCGGCCTGGGCCAGGGCGGCGGCGTCGTTGACACCGTCCCCGACCATGGCGACCGAGCGGCCCTCCGCCTGGAGGCGCTTGACGACGTCGACCTTGTCCTCCGGCATGACCTCGGCGATCACCCGCCCGATGCCGACCTCGGCCGCCACCGCCTCGGCGACGGCCCTGTTGTCGCCGGTCAGCAGGATCGGGGTCAGGCCCAGGCCCTTGAGCCGGCGGACCGCCTCGGCGCTGGTGTCCCTCACCGCGTCGGCGACCTCCAGCACGGCGCGCGCCTCTCCGTCCCAGGCGACCGCGACGACGGTCCGTCCGGCCGCTTCGGCCTCGGCCCCGGCCGCCTTGAGTCCCGCGGGCAGGGCGATCGACCGCTCGGCGAGCAGCTTCTCGCGGCCGGCCAGCACCTCGTGCCCGTCGACGACGCCCCGGACGCCGAGGCCGGGGACGTTCGCGAAGTCCTCCGGTACCGGCAGGCCGCCGAGGCGCTCGGTGGCGGCGGCGGCCACGGCCCGGGCGACGGGGTGCTCGGAGGCGTTCTCCAGCGCACCGGCGAGGCGCAGTACCTCCGCCTCGGCCTCCGCCCCGTCCTCCGCCCCGTCCTCCGCCCCGTCGGTGCGTACGGCGAGGAGGGTCATGCGGCCGGTGGTGACGGTGCCGGTCTTGTCGAGGACGACCGTGTCCGCCCTGCGGGTGTTCTCCAGCACCTCGGGGCCCTTGATGAGGATGCCGAGCTGGGCTCCCCGGCCCGTGCCGACCATCAGCGCGGTCGGGGTGGCGAGGCCGAGGGCGCACGGGCAGGCGATGATCAGGACGGCGACGGCGGCGGTGAACGCGGCGGTCGGCCCCGCTCCGTTGCCCAGCCAGAAGCCGAGCGTGCCCACCGCCAGGGCGATGACCACGGGCACGAACACCGCGGAGATCCGGTCGGCCAGGCGCTGGGCGGCGGCCTTGCCGTTCTGCGCGTCCTCGACCAGCTTCGCCATCCGCGCCAGCCGGGTGTCCGCTCCGACCCGGGTGGCCTCGACGACCAGGCGGCCCCCGGCGTTGATCGTCGCCCCGGTGACCGCGTCGCCGACGGCCACCTCGACGGGGGCGGACTCGCCGGTCAGCATCGAGGCGTCCACGGCGGAGGAGCCCTCGACCACCGTGCCGTCGGTGGCGATCTTCTCGCCCGGCCGCACCAGGAACCGGTCGCCCACCCGCAGCTCGTCCGTCGGTACGCGTTCCTCCCGGCCCGCGCGCAGGACCGTGACCTCCTTCGCGCCGAGCTCCATCAGCGCCCTCAGCGCGGCGCCGGCCTTCCGCTTGGAGCGGACCTCGAAGTACCGGCCGGCGAGGATGAAGGCGGTCACCCCGGCGGCGGCCTCCAGGTAGATGTTCCCGGCCCCGTCGCTGCGGGCGATGGTCAGCTCGAAGGGGTGCGTCATTCCGGGCGTGCCCGCGGTGCCGAGGAACAGCGCCCACAGGGACCACAGGAACGCGGCGGAGGTGCCGAGCGAGATGAGCGTGTCCATGGTGGCGGCGCCGTGCCGGGCGTTGGCGAGGGCGGCCCTGTGGAAGGGCCAGGCGGCGTAGGTGACGACCGGGCCGGCCAGGGCCAGGGAGAGCCACTGCCAGTAGTCGAACTGCAGGGCCGGGACCATCGCCATCGCGATGACCGGCACCACCAGCACCACCGCGGTGGTCAGCCGCTGGCGCAGCGGCCGCAGTCCGTCGGCCTCGTCCGCCCCCGCCCCGTCGTCTAGGGCCCCGTCCGGTCCGCGGCGGGGCGGGGCGGGTTCGCGGGCGGTGTAGCCGATCGCCTCGACCGTGCCGATCAGGTCCGCGACCGAGACCCCCTCCCCGAGGGTGACCTTCGCCTTCTCGGTGGCGTAGTTGACGGTCGCCGTCACGCCGTCCATGCGGTTGAGCTTCTTCTCGATCCGGGCGGCGCACGAGGCGCAGGTCATGCCGCCGATGGCGAGTTCGACCCCGGCGGCGCCGGAGGTGGTGGTGGTCATGCGTGCTCCTCGTGCTGGTGGGGCGGGCGGGGCCCGGCGGCCCCGGCGGGGCGGGGAGGGGGGGGCAGGCGGCTTGGGCGCCTCCGGTCGCGGCCGGCCGGCCGGAGGGGCGGCTGCGGCCCGGGGTGCGGCGGGGCGGGGACACGGGTTCCTCCGAGAACGGGTGGCGAACCCTTCCGGCATACCCTAGGGGGGTAAGGAGGGCCGTTTTCATGTATACCCCCGCCCCGTAGGGAAAACAAGTCGGGACGTCCTTGTTTCCATACCTCCCAGGGGTATCGTGTACTGCGGCGACGTCCCCGCGTCCCCCGTCCGTTCGAAGGAGAGACCATGAACACCGCAGCCAGGACCGGCCTCTACGGCGCCGCCCTCGCGGCCACGTTCGCCGCCGCCTACGGCCTGGGCGCGACCGCCGGCCCCCTCGGCGGCGGGGCCGATACGCCGCGGCACGGCACGCACCAGGGGAAGACGGTGACGGACCACGACGGCCGGCACACCGCCCGCACGGCCGCCCTCCCCGGAGGGCTGCAGGTCTCCCAGGACGGCTACACCCTCGACCTGAGGACTCCGCGCGTCACCGCGGGCCGGGAGACCCCGCTGCGCTTCGTCATCAGGGACAGCGCGGGGAAGGCCGTCACCGACTACACCGAGGCGCACGACGAGGACCTGCACCTCGTCCTGGCCTCACGCGATCTGAACACCTTCCGCCACCTGCACCCCGCCCTCGGGGCCGACGGGACCTGGAGCGTCCCCGTGGACCTGCCCGCGGCGGGCGACTACCGCGTCTTCGCCGACTTCGCCCCCGCCCGGAAGGGCGCCGGGGCCCTGACCCTCGGTGCCGACCTCGCCGTCACCGGCCCCTACCGGCCCCGGGCTCTGCCCCCGCGGAAGACCACGGCCGAAGTCGACGGGTACACCGTCACCCTGGAGGGCCGGCTCACCGCGGGAACGACGAGCGGCCTCAGACTGGTGGTGGCGAAGGACGGCAGGCCCGTCACGGACCTGGAGCCCTATCTCGGCGCCTACGGCCACCTCGTCGTGCTCCGGTCCGGGGACCTGGCCTACCTCCACGTCCACCCCGAGGGCGAACCTGGCGACGGCACCACCCGGCCCGGCCCCGGCGTCTCCTTCACGGCCACCGCCCCCAGCGACGGCTCCTACCGGCTCTTCCTCGACTTCAAGCACCGGGGCACCGTCCGCACCGCCGCCTTCACCGTCCACACCTCCCCGGCCGGAGCGGCCACCGGGCACACCGAGCCCCACGCGACCGGCGGAACCGGCGGAACCGGACACACCGAGCCCGGCGGACACACCGGCTCCGGCCACGGCGGGCACCCCTGACCCGACCGGGGCGGACGCCGCCACAGACACCGGTCAGAGGCCCTGTCCCCGCTCGGCCCGGCGCAATGCCCGGCGAGGAGTCGTAGTCCTTCAGCGTCCTGTGGTGCGGCGGCTTCGACAGCCGTAGGCCGTTGCGGGAACGACGGCCGCCGCGGACGGCGAGTTCCCGGGCCGGTACCGGATCGAGGAACTCGGGGCAGTCCGTGTCGGCCTCTCCAGTCCGCTGGGCGTACTGGTTCAGGACTCGGCCGGGTGCGGCAGGCCGAGCCTGGTTGCGACGGTGCGGATGCGTGCGCCGACCGGCCCGCTCAAGCGCCGATCAGTCCTCGCCGACTGCTCCGGACCGGCTGCCCGCACCGGGCACGTCCGCCTGTCCGGGAAGGCGCTCGCCCGACTCCGGCGGGAGTCCGGGGGGCGAAGCGGTGCCGATGGAGGAGGAGCGCGCCGGTACAGGACAGACGGAGTCACGCGTGGGGAAGCCAGCAGGTCACCGTCTGCGTGACGTTCTCCATACACTGGATGGGGGTGACCACCATGTGGTCCATGTCGTCGACTGTGGGGGCTTCGGCGTACGCGATGACGTTGCAGGGGCCGCCGGTCGTGTCGTCCGCCCGGACCACCCAATGCACCTCCGCGGCGATCCTACCGGCGACGAGCCCCTCTGTGGCGGGCAGGGCCTGGATGAGAATGTACGCCTTTACCACGAAAGCCTCCATGTGCGGTCTTGGTAACGATGGTGGGGGACCAGATCCATGATCGCCCGCCGGTCGGTCAGCCTGAAGCTCACGGAGCGCTGATCCGAAACGCTCGGGGACGCTGCCTCGGGTGTGCCCGGGGAGGGGGAAGGCGGCCACCCCTTCGGCGATCTCCATCGGGTGGGTACCGCGGAGCACGCGGTCGGCGTCCGGGGCGGCGTCGAGGTCGCCCTCGTGGACCCACAGCCGGGCGCCGAAGCGGTCGGCGTAGCGGCGGCCGTGCGCGGCGTGGTCGCGGTGGGTGAGCAGGACATCGGTGACGGGGCCCAGCCCCTCGTAGCGTGCGGCCAGCGATGTGCTCCAGCGCGGCGTTCCACCATCATCGCGGTGCCGCCGGGGCGGCGCAGCAGGTAGGAGTTGGCGCCCGCGGTGTGCGCGGAGTTGTGCCCGCACAGGCGCACGGTGTCGTCCAGGCCCAGCGGGAAGGGATCCGGTGCCGCCTCCAGCCGCCCGGCCGGGGGACGGATCGACCGGGAGGGGCAGGCGTGCGCCGCGGCGCTCGTCCACCGGACCTCGACTCGGCCGCGGGGCTGGCGCAGAACGACCGAGCGGCCGTCGCCTTCGCCGATCGGACCGGAGCGAACTGCCGGGCGACATCGCAGTTCACGCACCGCTCGTCCACTCGCCAGCCGTCCTCGAACCGCTCCTCGCCCCCCCAGCCCGCTTCCTTCCGCACCGCGCCCGCCGACCGGCCGCCCACCGTTCAGGGGTATCCCGCGCCGCGCGGATGGAGGAAGGAGGTGCGGGTCTCGCGGTTGCGGCACCGTGACGATCTGAAGGCCCGTCCGGTTCGTACGGCCGTGGTGGCACGGAACCGTCGACAGCCCCCGGCCGTACGGAGCCGCCGGGAGCCTCCGGCCGCCCGGGGCCTCGGGACCGGTCGTGGGCCGGGCCGCGACCGGAACCGCGCCGAGCGCCTTCGCGCGCTCACCGGTGACGGGGCCCCGTCGGCGTGCGGCCCGCGCCCGCCCGCGCGGTGTGCCCCACCGTCGGCCCGCCCACCGCGCGAATCCGTCGGGGACTCCGTGGACGCCGGGCCCCGGCTGGGAGCGGCGGTGGGACCCTCGGGGCCACCCCGCCCGGTGGCGGGGCGTGTTTCGGCCCCGATGACCTGCCTTCGCCGGTTCGCGGCCTGATCCGGCCGGTGGTGTGCGGCGGGCCGCACGCCGGTGCCCGTCCCGGACTGCGGGCTCGCGGCGAAGAGGCCCGGCGCTCGCACACGACGGGGTCCGGGGAGGCACTCCCGCACGCCCGGCCCGATCCCTTGTCCCCCGTACGGCCCAAGCAGCAGCCTCATGGTGCTCCACCCCTTCATCACCACTCACCAGGAGGTGCTCATGGTGGTTTCCCGCTCCCTGGCCGCCGTCGCCACGGCCGGACTGCTCGCGACCGGGACGGTCGTGGCTCTGGCCGCTCCGGCCGCCGCGGCCGCCAGCCGGTTCGACGACGGCAGCTTCGAATACCCGGCCGCCCCGGCGAACTCGTTCGCCACCCTCTCGGCCGGCCAGTCCATCGGGCCGTGGAAGGTCGCCAGTGGGGCGGTCGACCTCATCGGCGCCGGCTTCTGGCAGGCCGCCGAGGGCGGCCAGTCCGTCGACCTCAACGCCACCCAGGCCGGGACGGTGACGCAGGACTTCACGACGACCGCGGGCAGGAAGTACACCGTCACGTACTCGCTGGCCGCGAACCCGGAGGGCGGACCGGCCGTGAAGACGGGACGCGTCCTGATCGACGGCCAGAACTTCCAGGACTTCTCCTTCGACTCCACGGGCAAGACGCGCGCCAAGATGGGCTACGTCACCCGCCAGGTCACGTTCATCGCCAACGGGCCGACCACGACGCTCGGCTTCGCCAGCACCATGGCGGGCGCGTACGGCCCGGTCGTCGACGACGTGCGCGTCGACTCGTGCTGCAACTGCGGCTGCGGCGGCGGCTGCTAGGGACCGCCGTGCAAGTGCCGGCCGCAGCCGTCCGTCGACGGCTGCGGCCGGCACGGCCGTTTCCGGCGGGCGGCGGGGGCTGAAGCCGATCCCCCGGTTGGGCCCCGCCGCACAGGGTCTCGTGACCCCACCGGTGTTCTGGTGCGAGCGCGAGGCCCACCGTGTTCTGATCCGCCGTGCTCCGACGGGCCCCCCGGCGGAGGAGGTTGCCCGCCGACCCGGTCGGCGCATCCGGGCGACCCGTGGGGCACCCGTGGAAGTCCGCCCGGAACCGTGACGACGTGACCGGCCCCGTCCAGGCTCCGGGCGGAGGACCCACCCCGCGCCGCTTCCACCACCCCCGCGCCACCGGAGCGGCGGTCCGGGCTCCCGCCTCGTCCGACGACGGGCTCAGGCGATGTCCCCCATCCACATGCGCCGCCCCAGCTCGTCGAGTTCGGCCCTGCGCTCCTCGTACTCGGGGAGGGCCCGGCCGAGCAGCGCCCAGAAGTCCGGGCCGTGGCCGTGGACCCTCACGTGGGCGAGCTCGTGGGCGACGACGTAGTCCACGAGGTGCATGGGGAGCTGGAACAGCGGCCAGCCGAGCCTCATCCGCCCCTTCTCCCGGTTGTCGGGGGAAGGCCGGTAACTCCCCCAGCGTCCCCCGAGGTCGGACACCTCCAGGGCGGGCTCGGGCACTCCCATGCGGGCTGCCCACGGCTGGAGGCGCCCCACGGCCCACCGGCGGCCGGATCGGCAGTACCAGGCCGTGAGCGCCGCCCGTCCCAAGGTGGTCTCGGCGGCCTGCGCCGCGCTGAGCACGAGCCGGCCCGCGACCGCCCGCACGGGGGCCCCGGCCGGGCGCTCGTGGTCGACGGTGAGCCGGTAGGTACGCCCCAGGTACCGGAAGACCTCGCCCTCCACGAGGCGCTTGGGCGGAGTCAGCGGACGGGTCCGCTCCCGGAGCGCGACCTTGTCCGCCACCCAGGCCCGGTGTGCGCGGACGAAGTCCACGGCGTCGGCCGCCGAGCGTCCCCGGGGCGCGTGCAGGGTGACCGCGGCGTCCAGTTCCACCGTGAGCGCGAACCGTTTGCGCCGCGGGCTGACACGCACCTCCAGCGTGAGACCGTCCACGGCGAGCAGCCCGCCCTGCACGGGGGCGGCCTGCGTTGCGGAGTCGAGGGTCGAGGCGGTCACCCCGCCTATTGTCCTCTTCCCTTCGCCAGGAACGACTTCCGGTTGTGGTTGGCGTGGGCGGCGAGTCCTTCCGCGAGCACGCGAAGAGGTCCCCAGTCCGTCCCGGCGGGAAACACCTTCCCCCGGGTCAGCTCCGTCTCGATCCTGTCGGCGAGGAGGCCGATGTCCTGCCCCTGTCCCTGGTACGAGGTCTTGGACATGGTGCGGGTCGCCGTCTCGCACACCGCTTCGGCCAGCTCCCGCAGGTTCACCCGGCTCGTGTCGAGATCCGGGTTCTCCATCGCGTCCTTGTCCAGCATGCGGTACACCACCTGCTCCAGCGGCGTGAGTCCCGCCAGCCGCGGGTCCTCCTCGGTCTGGCGGCGCGCCTGCTCCAGCAGCGGCCCGAACGCCTGGAGCTGCTCCTCGAACCGGCCGGGCATCTCCCGCAGGATCTCCTCCAGCCGCTGCGAGAGCCGGGTGTACTTCTCCGGGTCCTCCCGCTTCACCCGCTCCTCCAGGTGGAAGCGCAGGGCGTGCCCCATCTCGGCCGCGGCCTCGCGCGCGGGCATGGCCCGCACCCGCTCGTCGAACAGCGGCGACGCCAGCGACACGGGCGCGATCACCTGGTCGATCTCCGGGCCCTCCAGGTGCTCGGCGATCAGCGAGCGCACCTTGCGCCCGTACAGCCGCATCGTGAAGGTCCCGCCCGGAGCGTCGCGGTGGAGCGTACGGATGCGCTTCTGCAGCAGGCCCCAGCGGCGGGCCTCGCCCACGTAGTCCAGGCCGCGCTCGTGCGGCAGCACCCGCTCCAGTGTGGCGAGGAACCCGTGCAGGACCCGGTCGAAGCCCCTGCGGACGGTCTCGTCCTCGAAGGCCAGGGCGGCGGACCGCACGGCGGTGAAGTCGACGAGATCGGCGTCGACGACACCGGCGTGCTCGCGCAGGTACCGGCGCACCTCGTCCGCCGCCGGTCCCAGGGCGTCGACCTCCACGGACATACTGAGCATCGTGTCGTCGACGTCCGCCGCCCGGTAGTCGGCGAGCGCGCCGCTCAGGTGCTCGAAGACCCCGTAGTAGTCGACGACGTACCCGATCTCCTTGCCCGGCATGGGCCGGTTGACCCGGGCGACGGCCTGGAGCAGTTCGGCGTCCCGGATCGGCCGGTCCAGGTACAGCACCTGCTCGCGCGGGGCGTCGAAGCCGGTGAGCAGCATGGACTTGACGATCAGGAAGGCGATGGGGCTCTCGGGGTGCACGGGGTCGGGTTCGGCCTCCGGCTTGCCCGGCTGGTCCGTGCCTTCCCGGGACCACGGGTTGCCGCCGGCCCCGGGCGGGGCCCGGGGCTCGTTCACCGGGGCGCGGAAGGGCGTGGTGAGGACCCAGTCCGTTTCCGGCGTCAGGACGGGGAACGCCTGGTGGAACCGCTCGATGTACGCGGCCTGCCGCACCGGGTCCGTCCAGTGCAGCCACTCGCGCCGCTTGCGCTCCCGCCCCGGCGAGACGACCGGTACGAAGTCGATCCGGCGCAGCAGCGACCGGAACGGGTGGGCCTGGAAGAGGTACCGGGTCCGCCGGTCCATCGCCTCGACCGGCGTCCCGGCGACCGCCTCCGGCCGGAACGCGGCGAGCTCCGCCAGCAGGGCGTCCCGCGCCGCCCGCAGCGCGTGGTGGTACTCGACGGCCGCCTTCCGGCTGACCGCCGCCACCTGCGCCTTGAACCCGCCGCCCGGCAGCACCGTCGTCACCCAGTGCTCCAGCATGTCCTCGGCCTTGGCCCGGATCATCGGCGTCGACTCGGCGACGTCCCTCTCGGTGGGCCACCGGTGGAGGAGCCGGCGCCGCTCCTCGTCGGTGCGGTCGCGGACGAGGTCCTCGAAGCGCCGGTCCAGGCCCCGCTGGTCGTGAACCGTCCCCTCACCGGTGCGGCCCTCGTAGCGGATGCGGACGACCACGCCGTCGTGCTCGGCGTCCGCCATCCGGTACTCGTCCAGGAACCCCCGGTCGGGACCGCCGCTGAAGATCCGGCGCGTGTCCCCCGCCTTGCCGGTCACGATGGGGGTGCCGGTGAAGCCGATCTTCGCCGCGTTGGGGATCGCCTTGCGCAGGGCGGCGTGCAGCAGGCTCGTGTGGGACCGGTGCGCCTCGTCGACGAGGACGAGGATGTCCGGGGAGGTGTTGCACTCGGGGAAGTTCGGCACCGGGGGCAGCTTCGCCGCACGCCGCTCCCGCCTGGCCTGCTCCGCCTCGTCGTACTCGGCGGGCAGGTCCCGGTCGTCGCCGTCGTCCTCCGCCTCGGCCGCGAAGGCGAACCCGCCGGCCCCGTACTTCTGGATCATCGCGAAGACGACCCGCCGGCCGCCGTCCCGCAGCAGCCCCGCCATCTGGTCCGCGGTCTCGGCGGTCTCCACCTCGACCTCGCTCAGCCGCAGGGTGCCGGCGAGCTGTTCCTGCAGCTGGGTGCGGTCGGTGACCACCACCACCATGAAGTTGTTCAACCGGTGGTGCTGGTGCATCCGGCGGACGAGGAACGTCATGGTGAGGCTTTTGCCGGAACCCTGGGTGTGCCAGATGACACCCCCTCGCTCGTCCTCGAGGACCGAACCGCCGCGCGCCTTGCCGGTGAGCAGCTTGCGGACCGCCTTCTCGGCCGCCCGGTACTGTTGGTGCCGCGCGACGGCCTTGACCGTCCGGGCGCCGCCCGACTCGGTCGGGACGGTCATCGGGATGACGTAGTGCCGGACGACCCTGAGCAGCGCCTCGGGGCGCAGGACGACGCCCACCAGCTTGTGCCGCTCGTTGAGCCTGCCCGCACCGCCCGGCAGTTCGGCAGTGAGTGTCGCCGGGGCCTCCGGCTCGACGCTCCGCCAGGGGTGGAAGTGCTCCGGGGTGGAGGTGACCGTGCCGAGGTAGGCGGTCTCCGCCGTCGCGGCCACGAGTAGCTGCACCGTACGGAACAGCTCCGGGACCCCGGCGGGCAGCGGCAGACCGCCGCCGTCCCGTTCGTCGTCGGGCAGCGGCGATCCGGCGTAGTGCCGCAGGTCGAGGACGGCGCTGCGGATCGGGTCGGCGAGGTCCGGGCTCTTGCACTCGACGGCGACGAGCGGGATGCCGTTCACGAACAGGACGATGTCGAGGACCGACACCTCACCGGACCGGCTGCGGACCCGGAGCTGGTCGACGACGGTGAACTCGTTGCGGCTGACGTGCTCCTCGTGCCACTCGATGTACTGGACGACGGCGGACGGCCCGCCGTGCGCGGCGGACGGCCCGGCCAGCAGGTGGCCGTTGAGGAGGAGGTCGGTGGCGGCGAGGTTGGCCCGGTCGACGCCCTCACCGACGGAGACGGAGGCCAGGGCGGCGATCGACCGCTTGACGTCGTCCGCGTCCATCCACGCCCGGCCGTCGTCGGCACGGAGGTTGATACGCCGCAGCGCCCTGGAAAGCTGGTCGGTGAGGAACGGGACGCCGGCGTCGAGCGTGCCGACGTCCTTGCCGGGGACGTGCTTCCAGCCCATCGCCTCAAGCTGCGCGACGGTCGGCCGCTCCACCTCGTCCCGCTCGACCTGCAAAACCGCCATGCCCCCACGCCCCTCGCCCGCTCAAACACCCGTGCAGGCGATCCATTCTGCGCCATGACAGGTGCTGGGGAAGGGAGTTCAGGCTGCCGGAGAGTGGGGCTATCCGGGGTGACCGGCGCGAGCGGCGACCCCCTCCAGCCGCGCGCCCCGGCTCCGCGCGATGCGGTGCACGTCGCGCAGGGACTCCGACAGACGGGCGACGACGTAACGGAGCTGCTCGGGCGTCGCCGAACGGTCGTCCAGCAGGTCCTCAACGTGGCCGAGGAGATCATCGGCCATGCCGAGCTGCACGCTCTCCATGGTGTCGGCGACGCGGGACACGTACCCCTGGCCGTCACCAATGAGGTAGCAGGGCTGGCCCTCGGCACCGGTCCAGGGGAGCAGCCGGGCGGCGTCGGTGGTGTACCAGGTCACGGCGTGACCTCCCTTCCGTGGATGACGCGGGGTCCGATGTCGATGCCGTGCGCAGCGAGCCAGAGGGCGCGGCGGCGGCTCCGCTGACGTCGGGCCTCGTCCTGAAGGCGCTCGTGGGCGAGCAGGTAGGGCCGGACGAGCGGGCTGTCCTCTCCCCGGAAGTACGGCTCCGGCGCGGGAGCGGGTGCGGGATCGGGTCCGGGCACATGCGGTACGGGGCGGGTACGGGTGCACGGCTGGCGGTGGCGTCCGGGCGGCGGCCACAAGAGCCGCAGCAGCGGATCGAGCACCCGGGCGATACAGTGCAACACGTCGTCAACTCCGTTGTAGTTGAGGGCCACGCCCCCGGACCGTTCACCTCGGTCGCGGGGGTCTCGCGCGTTCGGCTCCGCCGGGCTCGTCCGCCCGCCGGAACTTCGCTCCGTAGCGATTCCCTCACAGCCTGGGACCGACAGGGCTACGCTGACCAGGGGGTTCGAGGTGACAGAGCTTTTGTCACGAAGGGGTTGACGATGACGAACGTCTACGGGGAGTGGCTGAAGGCGCAGCGGGAGGTGTCCGGCCTCACCCAGCAGGAGCTGGCCGACCTCGCGATCATGACGCGCTCACACATCGCCCACATCGAGGCGGGCCGCCGGATCCCGTCGGCGGAGGACGCACGGCGGCTGGACGCGGCGCTGGGCACGGGGAACGTCCTGCAGAGCTTCCTGCCGAAGCAGGACGTGGCGGTCGCGGACTACTTCGAGACGGCGCTTGAACTGGAGCAGCAGGCGACGGTGATCCGCGAGTTCGCCCTGTCGTTCGTACCGGGCATCCTCCAGACGGAAAGGTACGCACGTGCGGTTCTGAGCACGTCGTACCCCCCTGTGAGTGAAGAGGAGTGTGACAGGCTCGTCGTCACACGACTGCAGCGCGCGAAGGTGCTAGTGGACCCGGTGAGCCCGGTGGTATGGGCGCTGATCGACGAGGCGGTGCTGCGCCGGGTCGTGGGCAGCCGGGAGATCATGGCGGAGCAGATCATGCACCTGGTCCGCCTGGTGGAGTTGAGGCGAGTGCGGGTGCACGTGCTGCCGTTCGGAGTCGGCGCCTACCAGCTGCTCCAAGGCATGCTGAGCCTGATGTGGTTCGAGGACCAGCCGCCTCTCGCATACTCGGAGGGGAACAGCGTGGGCACGGTCCACGACTCCCCCGCCCTGGTCACCCGACTCCAAGGTGCCTACGATCTCGCACTGAGCGACGCGCTTCCGCTACGAGAATCGCTCACCCTCCTGCGGGCAACGGCAAAGGACTACGAAGATCGTGACCGACCACAGCATTCCTGACAGCTCCGCGTTGCAAGGTTGGCGCAAGTCGTCTTACAGCGGTCCAGAGGGCGGCAGTTGCGTCGAGGTGCTGGACGGCTACTCCGCAGGGGTCCCGGTCCGCGACTCCAAGACCCTGCACGGCCCTGCGCTCGTTTTCACTTCGGCTGGTTGGGCCGTGTTCGTCACGGCGCTCAAAGCCGGACAGTGACTCCGTCCCCCGCAAGCAGCTCATCCATCAGACCCTGCTTCAACTGTCCAATCTTGACCAACTCGGCCCTCTCGCGAGCAAGCACAGCGTCAAACCCGTCGAGCACTTGGCAGATCTCGCTCTGGGCATCCAGTTCCGGGAACGGGACGGGGAGATTCCTCAGTTCAGACTGCGGAAGCTGAAATTGCCCACTCGTACCTCGAAATCGACTAACGATCCGCAGCCGCACGATCGGAGTTGCCAAGACCTCACTCAAGTAACGCCCAACAAAGACATCCGCCTTGGGTGTCAATCTGAAAACGAGATCTGACAACATAAGCCTGGGGGGCACCTTCTCAGCTACACACACCGAACCTACGAGGTCCACAGAGCCGTTGACGCGCACCATTAGCACGTCTCCTTCTTGGATCTCGCACTCAGGGCGCGGTGCAATTCCATCAGGCAGTCGTTTAACTTGTGTTGGATCGAATGTCCCGCCGGTCACAGACCCCAGCCTGATAACGCCCCACTCACCGGCATCCGGGACAGCTTCTGGCCCCGCTGAGGCGACTCCAACCTCAAGTGCAGCAAGCCCCTCTACTAGCGGGATCTCTTGCTCTACAGAACCTAGGAGCTGGCCAATCACGGCCTGCCGGGTCGCCCCATGCTTCGCGATCGACACCTCAATGGCGCGTTCCTGCGCCGCCACCGCGTCGATCACCTCGACGATCCGCCGCTGCTCGGGCAGAGGCCGCAGAGGAAAGAGAAGGGACCCGAACCGGTTGCCGCCGAGGTGCGAGATACTTGTCTTCTCTGCAACGCTGGCGAAAACTCCTTGTGCCCGCCATCGCACGAACACCGCTTGCGCGTACTCCGGAAGGACCTCGCCCCCCGGGCGAAATCTGATGAGCGTGTTCTGAAAGCAGAACGCTCCCGGCTCGCCCGTATAGATGGCGCTCCTTCCCACCATCCGAAGGCTCTCCTGACCTTCGTTGAGAAGAATGTCCCCCGGGCGCAGCCCGTATACCTCGCGCTCCGTCGATGAAAAGCCCATCGTCTTGACGTCGGATAGGTCGATCCGTCCCTCGTAGACGTTCGCGACTCTCAGGTAAGGGTGCTGCCCCGCCGCCTCTCGGCTGCTCGGCGAGAGCTGCTTGCCCATGCGGACCTCGCCGACCTCCCGCACGGGAACCCAACGGATCTCGGCGTCACTCGACATAGCCCAGCTCCTTCAGGAACCCGTCCAGCGTCGCCGCCGCGCGCTCGCGCTCCGCGCGGATCTCCCGCAGCGAGACCGCGTACTTGTCCGTCCACACCGTGTACGCGTCGACCAACTCCCGTCGGCGCCGCACCACATGGCCCTCCAGCTTGCCCGCCAGGTCGTCCCGCAGCAGGTTGAGCACCACGCGGCGCTCGCCCTCCGGGTCCTGCGCGTACCACTTCCGCGCGGCGATCAGCCTCGGCGGGTCCTCGGCCAGCTTGGACGGGTCCGGCCAGGGGAACCAGAACTCCGCCTCAAGCTTCTTGATGCGCGCCGCGGCTTTGGTGCGTTCCCTCTTCACGTGCGCCAGCTCCGCCAGCTGCTCCACGCTCAGCTCGACCTGTTCCCGTGTGACAGCGTCCTCGCCACCTTCGGTCTCGCCGTCCTCCGAAGCCTCCGGCTCGGCGTTGAGTTCCTTCCAGCGGGCGTCCAGCTCCGCCTTGCGGGCGTCCGCCTCGGCCAGTTCCGCCAGGAACTCCGGGACGATCGCCGCGACCACCTTGTGGTCGTAGGCCTGGCGCCGCTCCGCCGCCGTGCGCTTGCGCAGCTTCCGCGTCTTGGGGTCCTGTTCGGGTGCGAGCATCGTCTCGACGTTCTCGACCCAGCCGTCGAGGACCCCGGCGAAACCGTTCTCGGACAGGGCCAGCAGGTCGTACTTGGCCTCGTACCACCAGCCGGCCACCGCGCCCGCGAGCGCGTACCGGTCGAGCAGGCCGATCCCGCCGAGCCGTTCGACGAAGGAGTCGATGAGCGAGCTCCGTACGGTCATCAGCGCCGCCTTGCGCTCCGAGGCCGTCAGGTCGGCCAGGCGCTCGTCGGTGGCGGCCACGGCCTCCAGGTGGCGGGCCTCCTCGTCCCACCACTTGGCGAAGGCCCGCCGCAGCTCCTCCTCGCGGGGCCGCGCCAGCTCCGCCAGCCGGGCGGCGTCCGGGCGCTCGCCCTCCGGGAGGAAGTCCACGTACGCCGGGTCGACCGGGTCCCGTTCGGCGAACAGGTCTTCCGGCCGGATCCCGTAGGCGTCGAGCAGGTTTCGCTTGGCCTCGACCTCCGCGCGCGGCATGCCACCCGTCAGGTGGGCCCGCACGTCCTGCGGCTCGGGCGGGGGCGTGTTGTCCACGTACCGGCGGATGTTGAGGTTGTAGTCGTTCTCCCGCAGTTCCTCGCGCGCGACCACCCGGGCGAAGCCGGGCACGTCCTCGTACGCGCGGAACGTGGTGACGATCTTCTCCGCGTGCTCGGGCAGGAGCACGTTCTGCGCCCGCTCCGCGTGGTACTCGCGGTCGGCGTTGACGAAGAGGATCCGGCCCTCCCGCTCGCGGTCCTTCTTGCCGGGCGGGCGGAGGACCAGGATGCAGGCGGGGATGCCGGTGCCGTAGAAGAGGTTCGGGGCGAGGCCGATCACCGCCTCAATGGCGTCCTTCTCGATCAGCTCGGCGCGGATGTCCCGCTCGCCGCCGCCCCGGAAGAGCACGCCGTGCGGCATGACCGTGATGACCATGCCGCCGCGCCCCTCCCGCTTGGTCATCCAGAGCATGTGCTGGAGGAACATCAGGTCGGCCTTGCCGCGCTCGCTCGTCGCGCCGTACTTCGCCCGCTCGGCCTTGTGCGGGTAGTTCTTGTGCGAGTAGTCCATGGAGAACGGCGGGTTGCTGAGCACGCCGTCGTACCGGTCGTCGTCGGACTTCGGGACGTGCGCCGGCTCCGACAGGGTGTCGCCGGTGCGCAGGTCGAAGCGGGTGCTGACGCCGTGGAGCACCATGTTCATCGTGGACATGATCCAGGAGCCGCTGTTGGCGTCCTGTCCGGCGAAGAACATGTTCTCGGTGTCCCCGCCGTGCTCCTCCACGTACTCCTTGGCGTGGATGAGCATGCCGCCCGAGCCGACGCAGGGGTCGTAGATGCGCGTGCCGTCCTTGGGGTCGAGCAGCTCGACCATCATGCGGACCACGGCGCGCGGGGTGTAGAACTCGCCGCCCTTCCGGCCGGCCGAGTCCGCGAACTCCTTGATCAGGTACTCGTACGCGGCGCCGATCAGGTCCGGGAACTCGAAGTCCTCCGTCCGCAGCCGTACCCGCCCGAAGTGGGCGATCAGCAGCTTCAGCCGCTGGTCGGCGAGCTTGGCGGCACCCGCCGTGGCACCCGAGCCGCCGATGCGGTTGAAGTCGAGCTGGTCGAAGAGGCCCCTGAGCTTGGCGTTCTGCCCTTCGAGGGCCTGGAGGGCGGGCCTCAGCCGCGTCTCGTTGACGTTGTGGGTGCCGGACGCGATCCTGGCCCAGCGCGCCTCCTTCGGGACGAAGAGGACCCCGCGGTCGCTGTACGGCGCCGGGCGCTCCAGGTAGCCCTCCAACCGCTCCCCGGTCATGCCCGGCACGGTCTTCGCGTGCTCTCTGATCCGCTCACGCGCCGCCTCGAACTCGTCGTTGGCCCGCTTCAGGAACAGCAGGCCGAAGATGTAGTCCTTGTACTCGGAGGCGTCCATCGTCCCGCGGAGGATGTCCGCGGCGGCGAACAGATGCCGCTCCAGCTGCGCGAGCGTGAGCTTGGCCACGTCACCGTCTTCCCTACGACCCGATACGACGAGGGAACCCTACGGCGACTCGGAGCAGAGGCGAAAACGGCGGGCCCCACCGGTCATCAGCCTCAGTAACCGGCGACCCTCAGGCCCTTCTCCACGAAGACGTACACGTCCGTGTACGGGTCGCGCCGGTCCTTCGGCACGTGGGCGGGGTGCTGGGCGTTGATCTTCTGCGCCCGCTTCTTCGCCTCGGCGAAGCTCCCCTCCGGGAGCTCGTCCGGCCGCATGTGCTTGAGCTCCTGCGGCGTCCCCGCGAGGGGGAGCTGTCTCACGGCCTCCCCGCACACGCCGCTGAACCTGCCGTGTACCGGCTTGTGGTGGAGCAGCCGCCACAGCTCGAAGCAGGGGTGTGAGAAGGCGACCTGCACCCCCGCCTCGTCGGCGAGCCGCAGGGCCGCCGGAATCTGCTGGTGCTCGTCGCGGTCGAAGAGGCACCAGACCTCCGGCCACAACTTCTCGTCCAGCTTCGCCTTCTTCGCGGCGCGTGTCTCCTCGCGCATCAGCCGTGCCGCCGCCTCGACCAGCGTGATCGGCTTGCGCTGTGAGCCCGGCGCGGACGCGTTCGCGATCCGCACCTCGACACCCGTGTCGGCGGGTCTGCCGCGCACGATCTCGATGTACCGCGGCTCGGTCACCAGGCCCTCGGTGAAGACGTGGACGATCTTGTAGCGCCGTTGCCCTCTCTTCGCGGGCCCCAGCGAGTCCTTCCCCCTCGTACGCGCCATCAGCTGCCGCTCCGCTCCGCCCCGGGTTCGCGTTCCCGCTCGTACACCGCCAGCAGCCGCCGGGCGATCTGACCCTCCAGCAGCGCGGGGACCGCTCCGAAAGCGCCGGCCAGGTACGACTTCATCAGGTCCTCGTCCTCCCCCGGGGAGGCCGCGGTCAGCGGGTACAGCTCGGTCGCGCCGTCCTCGTCCTTCTCGGTGAGCCACACCTGGGCGGGCTCCAGCAGGCGGCCCCCGCTCGGCGTGGTGAGCACGGACGGGTCGTGCGAGGTGAAGACGAGCTGCGCCCCCTGGCGTTGGCCTGGGGGTCGTGGAACAGGCGGATGACCTCGGCGGCGAAGCGGGGGTGGAGACTGGCGTCGAGTTCGTCGACAAGCAGGACCGCCCCTTCGTCCAGGGCCAGCAGCAGCGGCCCGAGGAGGGCGAACCAGGAGCGGGTTCCGTAGGACTCGTCCCGCCAGTCGAGGGCGACGTCACCCGTGGCGGACCGGTGGGTGAGCCGGGCCTCCGGGCGGCCCCGGGGGCCCCTCCACGGCGTGCGCGCCGGTGATGCCGAGGTCGGCGACCCTCAGCAGCTCGTTGATGCGGCGCGCGCGCCTGCCGGTCAGTTCACGCGTCGTGAACGTCTCCCGTTCCTCCCGTTCGACCTCGGGGTTGACCAGCCAGAGGTTGCGGAGGAACCAGTGGAAGAGGGGGGTGAGCTGCGGGTGGTTGTCCGTGCCGGCGGTGGAGAGCACCAGGGCGTTCGGCCGGGTGCGGCGCTCCAGGCCCGCCCGGTCCCTCACGCGTGCGCCCGGCCAGTCGTAGACCTTGGCGCGCGAGGCGTCCCGGTCGAGCCACACCTGACGGTGCCCGCGCGGATAGCAGTGCAGCCATTCGGCTTCCACCCGGTCCGGGCCCAGCTCGAAGCCGTACGTCCAGCGCACGCCGTCGAGGACGAGGTCCACCTCGTAGAAGCTGGGCTCCCCACCGGCCTTGCCGTCCAGCGCGAAGGGGGTCCGGTCGGTGCCGTCGTAGGCGGCCCAGCGGGCGTAGGAGTTCTGGACCGCGCCGCTCATGTCGGTCATCGCGGCGAGGACGTTCGACTTGCCCGAGGCGTTGGCGCCGAAGACGCCCACGAGGGGGAGTACGCCGACCGCGCCTCCCGCCAGCTCGACGCGCCGCGCCGCGGCGCTCGGCTCGTCCCCGGGCACGACGAAGGTCAGCTCCTGCTCGTCGCGTAGTGACCGCACGTTGGCCGTGCGAAATCTCAGCAGCATGCCGGGTTCCTCTCCGCGGTCAGCGTAGTGGCTGGGGTGGCGGCGGATACCGCCGAGACGAACCCGGAAGGGACCCCGGACCGCCCCTGAGGTCCTGAGCGCCCGCCTCCCACCGTTCGGCGCAGGGTGATCGGTGATGATGCCGGGCTGCCACCCCGGACCCGAGGCGCCGGCTCCGATGCCGGACCCGTGGCCGCCCGTACCGTCCGGAGTCGCCGACCGGGGTGCGGGTGGCCCGTCAGTCGACGGAGTCCATGAAGTCCAGCATCCGGCGGTTGATCTCGTCCGCCTGGTCGATCTGGGGTCCGTGGCCGGTGCCGGAGACGATCTCGGCGCGGGCGCCCGGTATCAGGCGCGGGACGCGTTCGACCTGCCTGCGCGAGTGCACCAGGAGACTCCGCTTGCCGAGTACCAGGTAGAGCGGGGTGCGGATGGTGGACAGTTCGCCGTCGGACAGGGGCAGCGGGGCGGGGCGGCGCACCCGGTAGGCGCGGACGCCCTGTCTAATCATGGTGCGCAGTTCCGGCACGACGAGGACCGGCTGCTCCAGCCAGGCCGCCAGCCGCGGCCGCAGCGCCCCGGGCGCGGAGGTCGCGAGGAGGCTGGCGAATATCCAGGCGAAGAAGCGCAGCCCCACCTTCTCCAGGCCTCCGGGGTCGAGCAGGGTGACCGAGGCGAGGCGTTCGGGCCTGCGGTGCGCCTGGTTCAGGGCGAGCCAGCCGCCGTAGGAGGCGCCGACCAGGTGCACGCGGTCGAGCCCGAGTCCGGCGAGCGTCTCGTCCAGCCATCGCGCGGCGTGTTCGGGCCGGTCGATGGGCGCGCGCTGGACGCTGCGCCCCGGGTCGCCGGGGGTGTCGACGGCGTGGACCGGGCGGGCGGCGCTGAGCGCGGGGGTGTTCGGGTACCACATGGCGGAACAGGAGCCCGCCCCGTGCACCAGGACGACGGGGACGCGCGACCGGGCGGCCGGGTCGTCCGGGCCGTACGCGTAGACGTGCGTGGTGCCGTAGGACGTCTCCACATCCGTTTCCGCCAGGGCCGGCGCGCCCAGTGCGTACACCGCGTCGCAGGCCGCGAAGTAGCGGTCGCGCCGGGCGTCGTCCACGAATCGGCCCGCGTCCGTCTGGGTTCGGTTTCGGGTCCGGCGCACGGCCACCTCCGGGTGCGGTCTTCTACGGTACGAATGTACCACTTAATTGATACAGGTGTACCATAAAAAATGGGGGCCCGGCGACGACGAGGGACGAAGGAGCGGTCGATGCCCAAGCGGGTGGACCACGCGGAGCGGCGTGCCGAGATCGCCGAGGCCCTCCTCCGCGTGGCGGCGCGGCGCGGGCTGCACGCCGTCGGCATGCGCGACGTGGCGGCGGAGGCGGGCGTGTCGCTGCGGCTGGTGCAGTACTACTTCGAGACCAAGGAGAAACTGCTGCTCCACGGGTTGCAGCACCTGGCCGGGAGGTTCGGGGAGCGGGTCGGTGCCCGGGTCCGGGCCGCCGGCCCCGATCCGGGGCCGCGCGCGGTGGTCGAGGCGATACTGGCGGCGGCGCTGCCGGCGGACGAGGAGAGCCGCGTCTTCCACCTCGTCTACACCTCGTACGCCGTCCTGTCCGTCACCGACCGGGCGCTCGCCGCCCAGCCCTTCGTCAGGAACCCCGACGCCGCCGAGAGCGCCCTGGTCGGACTGCTCCGGCAGGCCGAGGAGGAGGGGCTCACCCGGCCCGGCGTGGACGCCCGGCTGGAGGCCGTCAGCCTGCTGGCCCTGTCCGCGGGGCTCGGCACCGGCGTCCTCGTCGGGCAGCGCGGCCCGGAGGAGGCCGCCGCGGTCCTCGAACATCACCTGGACCGGATCTTCCGGGACGGCCCCGCCGCCGGACCGCGGGAATGACCACGCCCGGCGAGCGCCGCCGGCACCCGCCGGGCGCGGTGCGCCGCCCGCGCCCACGGACGCGGCCCGTGCGAACCGGTCGACCAGCGCACCCACGGCGGTCACCCGCGCCACCCGGGCCGCCGGGCCCCGCGCCCCGACCGGGTGCGTGGACGCGACGCCCCGCGCCCCGGCGGCCCTGCCGCACCCCGCACGCGCGCCGGTGCGGATCGCGGTGAGGGCCTGCCCCGGACTCCAGCCGGCGTGCCGCCCGGCGCCCTGGACAGGCTTGATGACCGCCGGGTAACTTCGATGCCAACAACCTGAGCAAGCGCTTAGCCAGAGCCCAGCCACTCCAAGGAGGCGTCGGTGCGCCGTACCGTATTCAACGAGGACCACGAGGCGTTCCGGGACACCCTCCGCGCCTTCATCGAAGCCGAGGTCGTGCCCGTCTACGACGAGTGGTTCGCCGCCGGCCAGGCGCCGCGCGACTTCTACTACAAGCTCGGCGAGCTGGGTATCTTCGGCATCAACGTCCCCGAGGAGTTCGGCGGGGCCGGCCTGGACACCCACAAGTTCGAGGCCGTGCTGTGCGAGGAGACCGCCCGCGCGGGCGTCATCTTCGGCGGCTCCGGCGTCCACGTGCTGCTGGCGCTCCCCTACATCAAGATGCTCGCCACCGAGGAGCAGAAGCGGCGCTACCTGCCGAAGTTCGTCACCGGCGAGGAGATGTGGGCGCTGGCGATGACCGAGCCGGGCACCGGCTCCGACGTCGCGGGCATGAAGACCACCGCCAGGCTCTCCGAGGACGGCACGCACTACGTCCTCAACGGCGCCAAGACCTTCATCACCGGCGGTGTCCACGCCGACCGGGTCATCGTCTGCGCCCGCACCTCCCCCCCGAGCGAGGAGGACCGCCGCTTCGGGATCTCCCTGTTCGCGGTGGACACCAAGTCCGAGGGGTACTCCGTCGGCCGCAAGCTGGACAAGCTGGGCCTGCGCACCTCCGACACGGCCGAGCTGGCCTTCGTCGACGTGAAGGTCCCGGCCGAGGACCTGCTCGGCGAGGAGGGCAAGGGCTTCTCCTACCTCGGCCACAACCTGGCCTCCGAGCGCTGGGGCATCGCCTTCGGCGCGTACGCCCAGGCCAAGGCCGCCGTCCGGTTCGCCCAGCAGTACGTGCAGGAGCGCACCGTCTTCGGCAAGCCGGTCGCGCACTTCCAGAACACCAAGTTCGAGCTGGCCGCCTGCCAGGCCGAGGTGGACGCCGCCGAGGCCGTCGCCGACCGCGCCCTGGAGGCCCTGGACGCCGGGGAGCTGACCCCCGCCGAGGCCGCGTCCGCCAAGCTGTTCTGCACCGAGGTGGCGCACCGCGTCATCGACCGCTGCCTCCAGCTCCACGGCGGCTACGGCTACATGAACGAGTACCCCATCGCCCGCCTGTACGCGGACAACCGCGTCAACCGCATCTACGGCGGCACCAGCGAGATCATGAAGTCGATCATCGCCAAGTCGATGGGGCTGTGACCGCGGCCGGACCGCGTGACCGTGACGCCCTCCCCGGGCCGCTCGTGACAAAGCGGCCCGGGGAGGGCGTCCGCGTGCGGCCCCGCGCGGCCCCGGACGGCCGCCGCGGTCACAGCAGCCCGGCGGCGTCCAGCAGGTAGGCGGTCATCGGCTCGTAGGAGCGGGGGTCCAGGACGTGGTCGTCGAGGGGGACGACCACCTGGAGGACGCCCTCGGCCTCGCCGACGAAGAGGGCCGGGTCGTTGCAGTCCGCGTAGCCCACCGTGTCGATGCCGCGCTGCGCGGCGCGGCCCGCCCAGCCGTGGTCGGCGACGACGAGGTCCGGGAGGGCCTCGCCCGCGGCGCGCAGGCCATCCAGGATCGCGCTCATCGGCTCCGGGGAGTGGGTGTGCCACAGCGTGGCGCCCCGTTCGAACACCGCCACGTCGGCGAACTGCACCACGTACCCCTCGTCGGCGGTGAGCCCGCCGGGGATGCGGACGACGTCGCAGCCGGCGGCGCGCAGCGCGGCGGCGGTGCGGCCGTGCACGTCCAGGAGCGCGCCGGGGTGGCCGGTCGCCAGGAGCACCCGCTGCCGGGCGTCGGCGGCCTTGCGGAGGCGGACGGCCATCCGGTCCAGGGCGTCGACGGTGAGCTCCGGGTCGATGGTGTCCCGGCCGGTGCGGTGCTCGGGGTCGTCGTCGACGCCGCACCGCTCGGCCATCACCGCGAGCACGTCCTGCTCGTCGGTCCAGCGGTCGCCCAGCTCCAGGCCCAGCCAGTAGTGGCGGTCGCCGTTCGCGAGCCCGCGGTAGTGGGCGAGGTTGTTGTCGCGGGGGTGGCGACGTCCCCCGCGATGCGCGTGCGGACGAGGTGCTCGACGAGGGCGGCGCGGCTGGGTATCGGCATTCCCCCATTGTGCCGCCCGCCTCCGGCGGCGGCCGGGGCGTCCGGCGGCGCGTCCGCGGCGTGTCCGGGGCGGGACCTTCGGCCCTACCGGCGGGAAACCCGCCCGCAACCTCCGCTTGGCCCGGCAGACTGGCGCCCGCCACCCCACCCCGCCCGGGACGCGGACGTCCCCGAACGGCCGGGCCGCCCGTGCCCGGCACCGCTGGAGAAAGGCACCTCCTTGAACCGTGCGATACGCGCCGCCGCCCTGTCGACGGCCGCCCTGTCCCTCGCCGCGCTGTCCCCCGCCGCGCTGTCCGCGGACGCCCGGGCCGCGTCCACGACGGGCGCCCTGATGATCACCCACGTGCGGCCCAACACCTCGGGCGCGGACCTCCGGGACGGCCGCCAGCTCAACCTGAACGGCGAGTACTTCCTGATCAGGAACGTGACCTCGCGGACGGTGAACACGGGCGGGTACGTCCCCGACATCACCTCCAACACCTACGGTCGCGTGCTGCCCTCGTACGACCTGCCCGCCGGCGCCAAGGCGTACGTGCACACCGGCAGCGGCACCAACCACCGGGACGGCAGCGGCTGGCACCACCTCTACCGGGGCTACGCGCGGCACGTCCTGCCCAACGACGCCCGGTCCCGCACCCCCGACCTGCGGCTGAAGAAGCCGGGGAGCCCGGACGACAACACGTCCACCGGCTCCGTCAGCTCCTGCAACTGGAACCTCGCGGCGGACGGCACGACGTACGCCTGCTGACCCGGGCACCGGCCCGGACCGGAGCCCGAGGGGGGCCGAGGGGGGAATCGGAGGAGGCCCGAGGGGGGAATCGAGGGGCCGGCCGCGCGGGCACACGGACCGCCGCGGCCGGCCCCTCCGCGCGCCCGCGCGCCCGCGCCGGGGCCTTCCGACCCGCGCGGGCGTGCGCCCGCGCGGGCGGCGGGTTCAGCGGCCCTCCGGGTCCCGGGGGGCCGCCGCCGCGAGGGCGCCGCGGGCGAGGCGGTGGAGCAGGGGGCCCGTGGAGGGGCGGCCGGTGAGGGCGCCGGCGAGGTGCGGGGTGGAGTTGAGCAGGCCGAACACCGCGTGGACGGCCGCCCGGGCGTCGGCCTCGTCCAGCGTCGGGTACGCCTCGCGCACCGCGTCGACCCACAGCTCGACGTACTGGCGCTGCAACTGGCGGACGCGCTTGCGGTCGGCGTCGCGCAGGCGGTCCAGCTCGCGGTCGTGGAGGGTGATGAGCGACCGGTCGTTGAGCGCGAAGTCGATGTGGCCGTCGATCAGGGCGGCCAGCAGCGCCTCGGGGTCGCCGCCGGACTCGGCGACGCGGCGGCGGCCGCCGTCGAGGAGGCGCTCGCTGATCCCGACGAGCAGCTCGGCGAGCATGGCGTCCTTGCCCGCGAAGTGCCGGTAGAGGCCCGGACCGCTGATGCCGACCGCCGCGCCTATCTCGTCGACGCCCACGCCGTGGAAACCGCGCTCGGCGAAGAGGCGGGCGGCCTCCCGCAGGATCTGCTCGCGCCGGGTCGGGGCGTCGGTCCTGGTCGTCATGGACCGATTCTAGACAAGGTGGTTAGCGCTCGTTAACCTTGGCGATGCACGTTAACGCTCATTAACGCTCTCGTACGGTCAAGGGGACTCGACACGATGCAGCAGGCACCTGTGCTGACGAGCGCGGCGGATCCCGCGTCGGCGGCCTGGCGGGCCAACGAGACGGCGCACCGGGAACTGTCCGACGACCTCCGGGCGCGGCTCGCCGCCGTCCGGCTCGGTGGCGGCGAGAAGGCACGCGCCCGGCACACCGCGCGCGGCAAGCTGCTGCCGCGCGACCGCGTCGACACGCTCCTGGATCCGGGCTCGCCCTTCCTGGAGCTGGCACCGCTCGCGGCGAACGGCATGTACGACGACCAGGCCCCCGCCGCCGGGGTGATCGCCGGCATCGGACGGGTCGGCGGCCGCGAGGTGGTCGTCGTCGCCAACGACGCCACCGTCAAGGGCGGCACGTACTACCCGATGACCGTCAAGAAGCACCTGCGCGCGCAGGAGGTGGCCCTGGAGAACCGGCTGCCCTGCGTGTACCTGGTGGACTCGGGCGGCGCGTTCCTGCCGATGCAGGACGAGGTGTTCCCCGACCGGGACCACTTCGGGCGGATCTTCTACAACCAGGCCCGCATGTCGGGCGCGGGCATCCCGCAGATCGCGGCCGTCCTCGGCTCGTGCACGGCCGGCGGGGCGTACGTGCCGGCGATGAGCGACGAGGCCGTCATCGTCCGGAACCAGGGCACGATCTTCCTGGGCGGCCCGCCGCTGGTGAAGGCCGCCACGGGCGAGGTCGTCACCGCCGAGGAGCTGGGCGGCGGCGAGGTCCACTCCCGCACCTCCGGCGTGACCGACCACCTGGCCGAGGACGACGCGCACGCCCTGCGGATCGTGCGGAACATCGTGGGGACCCTGCCCGCGCGCGGGCCGCTGCCGTGGACGGTCGAGCCGGTCGAGGAGCCGAAGGTCGACCCGGCGGGGCTGTACGGGGCGGTGCCGGTCGACCCGCGCACGCCGTACGACGTGCGGGAGGTCATCGCGCGGATCACGGACGGCTCGCGGTTCGCCGAGTTCAAGTCCGAGTACGGGCAGACGCTGGTGACGGGCTTCGCCCGGATCCACGGGCACCCGGTGGGGATCGTCGCCAACAACGGCATCCTCTTCGCCGAGTCCGCCCAGAAGGGCGCCCACTTCATCGAGCTGTGCGACCAGCGCGGCATCCCGCTGCTGTTCCTCCAGAACATCTCGGGCTTCATGGTGGGCCGGGACTACGAGGCGGGCGGCATCGCCAAGCACGGCGCGAAGATGGTCACGGCCGTGGCCTGCACCCGGGTGCCGAAGCTGACGGTCGTCGTCGGCGGCTCCTACGGCGCGGGCAACTACTCGATGTGCGGCCGGGCCTACAGCCCCCGCTTCCTGTGGATGTGGCCCAACGCCAAGATCTCCGTCATGGGCGGTGAGCAGGCCGCGTCCGTGCTGGCCACCGTCAGGCGCGACCAGATGGAGGCGCGCGGCGAGGAGTGGCCCGCGGAGGCGGAGGAGGAGTTCAAGGCCCCGATCCGCGCCCAGTACGAGCGGCAGGGCAGCGCGTACTACGCGTCGGCCCGGCTGTGGGACGACGGGGTCATCGACCCGCTCGACACCCGCCAGGTGGTGGGACTGGCCCTGACCGCCTGTGCCAACGCCCCCCTCCCCCAGCGGGAGCCCGGGGCGCCCGCCTTCGGCGTCTTCCGGATGTGAGGGACCTGACGACCATGACGATGTTCGACACTGTCCTCGTCGCCAACCGCGGCGAGATCGCGGTACGCGTCATCCGGACGCTGCGCGCCCTCGGGGTGCGCTCGGTCGCCGTGTTCAGCGACGCCGACGCCGGGGCGCGGCACGTGCGGGAGGCCGACACGGCCGTCCGGATCGGCCCGCCGGCGGCCGGCGAGAGCTACCTGCGCGTCGACCGGCTGCTGGAGGCCGCCGCCCGCACGGGCGCGCAGGCGGTCCACCCCGGGTACGGCTTCCTCGCGGAGAACGCCGCGTTCGCGCGGGCCTGCGCCGAGGCCGGGCTGGTCTTCATCGGGCCGCCCGCCGACGCGATCGCCCTGATGGGCGACAAGATCCGGGCGAAGGAGACCGTGCGGGCGGCGGGCGTGCCCGTCGTGCCGGGTTCCTCCGGCAGCGGCCTGTCCGACGGGGAGCTGGCTGCGGCGGCCCGCGAGATCGGCATGCCGGTGCTGCTGAAGCCCTCGGCGGGCGGCGGCGGCAAGGGCATGCGCCTGGTGCGGGACGAGGCCGCGCTGGCGGACGAGATCGCGGCGGCCCGCCGGGAGGCGCGGGCGTCGTTCGGCGACGACACGCTGCTGGTGGAGCGGTGGATCGACCGGCCCCGGCACATCGAGATCCAGGTCCTCGCCGACGGCCACGGCAACGTCGTGCACCTCGGGGAGCGCGAGTGCTCCCTCCAGCGCCGCCACCAGAAGATCATCGAGGAGGCGCCGTCGGTCCTGCTGGACGCGGCGACGCGGGCGGCGATGGGCGAGGCGGCCGTCCAGGCGGCCCGCTCCTGCGGCTACCGGGGCGCGGGCACGGTCGAGTTCATCGTCCCGGGCGGCGACCCGTCGCAGTACTACTTCATGGAGATGAACACCCGCCTGCAGGTGGAGCACCCGGTGACCGAGCTGGTCACGGGCCTGGACCTGGTGGAGTGGCAGCTGCGCGTGGCGGCCGGCGAGGAGCTGGCGTTCCGGCAGGACGACGTCACCCTCACCGGGCACGCGGTGGAGGCCCGCCTGTGCGCCGAGGACCCGGCCCGCGGCTTCCTCCCCTCGGGCGGCACGGTCCTGGCGCTGCGCGAGCCGCAGGGCGAGGGGGTGCGGACGGACTCCGGGCTCAGCGAGGGCACCGAGGTGTCCAGCCTGTACGACCCGATGCTGTCGAAGGTCATCGTCCACGGCCCCGACCGGGCCACCGCCCTGCGCCGGCTGCGCGCCGCCCTCGCCGACACGGTCACGCTCGGCGTGCCGACGAACGCCGGGTTCCTGCGCCGCCTGCTGGCCCACCCGGCCGTCGTGTCGGGCGACATGGACACGGGCCTGGTGGAGCGGGAGGCCGACGCGCTGGTCCCGGACGGGGTGCCGGAGGAGGTGTACGAGGCGGCCGCGGCCGTGCGCGAGGAGGCGCTCGCCGCGCGGCCCGACGGGCGCGGCTGGACCGACCCGTTCTCCGTGCCGAGCGGGTGGCGGATCGGCGGCGAGCGGCTGCCGGTCACCCACCACCTGCGGATCGCGGGCCTCGACCCCGTCGCCCACCGCGTGCGGGCGACCGGCCGCACCGTCACCGCCGACCGGGTGACGGTCACGCTGGACGGCGTCACCCACACGTTCCACCGCGCCGGCACCTGGCTCGGCCGGGACGGGGACGGCTGGAACGTCCTGGACCACGACCCGGTCGCGGCCTCCCTCACCGGTTCGGCGCACGCCGGGGCGGATTCGCTGACCGCGCCGATGCCCGGCACGGTCACGGTGGTGAAGGTGGCCGTGGGCGACGAGGTCGCGGCCGGGCAGGGGCTGCTCGTGGTGGAGGCGATGAAGATGGAGCACGTCATCTCCGCGCCGCACGACGGCACCGTCGTCGAGCTGGACGTCACGCCCGGCACGACGGTCGCCATGGACCAGGTGCTCGCCGTGGTCGAGCCGCACGCCGCGCAGGAGGACGCGAAGTGACCGACGGACTGCCGATGGCCGTGCCCGCGCCGGGGCTCCCCGCGCGGGTGCGGATCCACGAGGTCGGCCCGCGCGACGGCCTGCAGAACGAGCAGGGCGTCGTACCGACCGAGGTGAAGGCCGAGTTCATCCGCCGCCTCGCCGGCGCCGGCCTGGACACGGTCGAGGCGACCAGCTTCGTCCACCCGAAGTGGGTGCCGCAGCTCGCCGACGCCGAGAGGCTGTTCCCGCTGGTGAGCGACCTGGACGTGCGGCTGCCGGTGCTCGTGCCGAACGAGCGCGGGCTGGACCGGGCGCTGGCGCTCGGGGCCCGCGAGGTCGCCGTGTTCGCCAGCGCGACCGAGTCGTTCGCCAAGGCCAACCTGAACCGCACGGTGGACGGGGCGCTCGCCATGTTCGAGCCGGTCGTCGCCCGCGCGAAGGCCGAGGGGCTGGGCGTGCGCGGATACCTGTCGATGTGCTTCGGCGACCCGTGGGAGGGCCCCGTCCCCGTCGACCGGGTCGTGCGGGTGACGCGCCGCCTGGCCGACCTGGGCTGCGACGAGCTGAGCCTCGGCGACACCATCGGCGTGGCCACGCCCGGCCACGTGGAGGCGCTGCTGACCGCGCTCGGTGACGCGGGGCTGCCCGCGTTCCGGCTGGCCGTGCACTTCCACGACACGTACGGGCAGGCCCTCGCCAACACGCTCGCCGCGCTCCGGCACGGCGTGACCACCGTCGACGCCTCCGCGGGCGGGCTCGGCGGCTGCCCCTACGCCAAGTCCGCCACCGGGAACCTCGCCACCGAAGACCTCGTGTGGATGCTCCACGGCCTCGGCATCGAGACCGGGGTCGACCTGGGCCGGCTGACCGCCACCAGTGTGTGGCTGGCCGAGGAGCTGGGCCGCCCGAGCCCGTCACGTACCGTCCGCGCCCTCTCCCACAAGGAGTGACCCCCATGTCCCTGGACCACCGGCTCTCCGCCGAGCACGAGGAACTGCGCCGCACCGTCGAGGAGTTCGCCCACGACGTGGTGGCCCCGAAGATCGGCGACCTCTACGAGCGCCACGAGTTCCCGTACGAGATCGTGCGGGAGATGGGCCGCATGGGCCTGTTCGGCCTGCCGTTCCCGGAGGAGTACGGCGGGATGGGCGGCGACTACCTGGCCCTGGGCATCGCCCTGGAGGAGCTGGCCCGCGTCGACTCGTCGGTGGCCATCACCCTGGAGGCGGGCGTCTCGCTGGGCGCGATGCCGGTCTACCGGTTCGGCACGGAGGAGCAGAAGCGCGAGTGGCTGCCGAAGCTGTGCTCCGGCGAGGTGCTGGGCGCGTTCGGCCTGACCGAGCCGGACTGCGGTTCGGACGCCGGCGGGACGCGCACCACGGCCGTGCGGGACGGCGACGAGTGGGTGATCAACGGCACCAAGTGCTTCATCACCAACTCCGGCACGGACATCACGGGCCTGGTCACGGTGACCGCCGTGACGGGCCGCAAGCCGGACGGGCGCCCGGAGATCTCGTCCATCATCGTCCCCTCGGGCACGCCGGGCTTCACGGTCGCCGCGCCGTACTCGAAGGTCGGCTGGAACGCCTCGGACACCCGTGAGCTGTCGTTCTCCGACGTCCGCGTGCCCGCGGCGAACCTGCTGGGCGAGGAGGGCCGCGGGTACGCGCAGTTCCTCCGCATCCTGGACGAAGGCCGGATCGCCATCGCGGCGCTGGCCACCGGCCTGGCCCAGGGCTGCGTCGACGAGTCGGTGAAGTACGCGAAGGAACGTCACGCCTTCGGCCGGCCCATCGGCGACAACCAGGCCGTCCAGTTCATGCTGGCCGACATGGAGACGCGGGCGCACATGGCCCGGATCGGCTGGCGGGACGCGGCGTCGCGGCTGGTGCTGGGCGAGCCGTTCAAGAAGGAGGCGGCGGTGGCGAAGCTGTACTCGTCGACCGTCGCCGTCGACAACGCCCGTGACGCGACGCAGATCCACGGCGGGTACGGCTTCATGAACGAGTACCCGGTCGCGCGCATGTGGCGGGACTCCAAGATCCTGGAGATCGGCGAGGGCACCAGCGAGGTGCAGCGGATGCTCATCGCCCGCGAACTGGGCTTCTCCGCCTAGGACTCGCGGCCGGCCGGGTGGCCGCCCCGCCCCGGGCCGCCGGCGCGGGGCGGCCCGACGGGCGCCGGGCGGGCACGGCTGCGGCCGTCCCCGCCGGCCGGCGACAGGCGCCGTGGCCGGTGGCGGGACCGCCGGCGGGACTCCGCACCGCGTGCAGGCCGGTGGCCAGCGGCGCGATCCGCCGGACGGTCGGGCCCGGGGAAGGCCCTCCGCGGACGCTGCTGGACGCGGTGCGCGGACGGACCCCGTGAAGCGCTGCTCCGGCGGGTCCACCACCGGGGCCCCGTCCGCCGCGGCGGCGTGACGGAGGCGACAGCGGGAGGCGGGGCCGCCCCCTGGACAGCGTCTGAGGTTAGGCTAACCTACCTTCGAACGTGCCCGGTGGCCGGAACTCGGCCGTACGAAAGCGACTCCGCCATGCCCAGCAACGCCCGAGCCACCCGTCTGACCCGCCGTGGACTCCTCGCCGCGGGAGGCGCCCTGGGTCTGGGCGCCGCGCTCGCCGCGTGCGGCGGCGAGGAGAAGCCCTCCGGGAAGCCGGGCGACGCGGACCCCGCGGCGGGGTCGGGCCCGTGGAGGTTCACCGACGACCGCGGCGTCACGGCGGAGGCGAAGGCCACGCCGGGGAACATCGTGGCCTTCACCGGCATGGCGGCCGCGCTGCACGACTTCGGCGTCGAGGTGAAGGGCGTCTTCGGCCCCACGAAGACCGCCGACGGCAAGCCCGACGTCCAGGCCGGCGACCTCGACGTGAACAAGGTCGAGATCATCGGCAACGTCTGGGGCGAGTTCGACATCGAGGAGTACGTCAAGCTCCAGCCCGAGGTCCTCATCACCGACATGTGGGAGAAGGACGCGCTCTGGTACGTGCCGGACGAGTCCAAGGACACGATCCTCAAGCTGGCCCCGAGCGTCGCCCTGTGGGCCGCCGACCGGTCCATGCCGAAGGTGATCCGGCGCCACGCCGAGCTGGCCGAGAGCCTCGGCGGCGACGTGGGGTCCAAGGCGGTCGCCGACAGCAAGGCCCGCTTCGAGAAGGCCGCGGCCCGGCTGCGCGCCGCCGCCAAGGCCAAGCCGGAGATCAGGGTCCTCATCGGCTCCGCCAGCGCCGACCTGTTCTACGTCTCCACCCCGGACCGCCCCACCGACACCCTGTACTTCAAGGAGCTCGGCGTGAACCTCGTCGTGCCCGGCAAGCTCGACCAGGGCGGCTGGTTCGAGTCCCTCAGCTGGGAGAACGTCGACAAGTACCCGGCCGACGTCATCATGATGGACAACCGCAGCTCCGCCATCCAGCCCAAGGACCTCGCCTCCAAGCCGACCTGGGCCCGGCTGCCCGCCGTCAAGGCCGGCCAGGTCGTCCCGCGCGTCACGGAGCCCGTCTACTCGTACGAGAAGTGCGCCCCGCTGCTGGAGGACCTCGCCGAGGCGATCGAGAACGCGAAGAAGGTGGCCTGACCCCATGACGACCGCCGCACCGCCGTTCGGCTTCTTCAACCTGCGGGTCGTACGGGTGCGGAGGCTCGGCCCGTCGATGATCCGCACGACCTTCGCCGGCGCCGGCGACGAGGACCTGTCGGGCTTCGCCTCCGGCGGGCGCGACCAGAGCCTGTCGCTGTTCCTTCCGCACCCGGGCCAGCCCGAGCCGGTCCTGCCGCCCGTCGTCGACGGCGACCTGTACGGGACGCTGGGCGCGTGGCGGGCCATGCCGGACGACGTGCGGGCCGTCATGCGCTCGTACACCGTGCGCGGGCAGCGCCGGGCCGGCGACGGGACGACCGAGGTCGACATCGACTTCGCCGTCCACGAGGACGGCGGACCCGCCTGCCGCTGGGCGCTGGGCGCGACCGTGGGCGACCGCGTGGCCGTCCTGGGGCCCACCTCGCGGGAGAACACCGGCGTCCGCTTCCACCTGCCCGCGGACGCCGACGAGGTGCTGATGTGGGCCGACGAGACGGCGCTGCCCGCCGCCTCGGCGATCCTGGAGTGGCTGCCGGCCGGGACGAGGGCCCGGGTGTGGCTGGAGGTCCCGCACGCCGGTGACCGGATCGAGCCGCGCACCGCGGCGGACGCCTCGGTGACCTGGCTCGTGCGGGAGGAGGGCGCGCCGCCGGCCGTCGAGGCGGTCCGCGCGGCCGAGGTGACCGGTTCGGCGCCGTACGTGTGGCTGGCGGGGGAGTCCGGTTCGGTGAAGGCGCTGCGCCGGCACTTCGTGAACGAACGCCGGCTCGACCGCCGCCGCGTCACGTTCGTCGGGTACTGGCGCAGGGGCCTGAGCGAGGACGCCCTGCGCGAAGCCCCGGAGCCCGAGACCGAGCCCGAGACCGGGGCCGCGGCCGGCGCGTAGCCCCCGACCGCCGTGCCCGCCGCCGCGGTTCGCGCCGCATGAGCGGGGATCGGCGACACGGCAACGTCAACTTAGGCTAGGCTAACCTCACCAAACAGCGTACCTCGCCCGCCCTGTCCCCAGAGGAACGCCCACGTCCCCGCATCCGGGAGGATGTCGCATGCGCTCGCACCTGCTCAACGACGCGACGGCGGAGCAGTACCGACGTTCCGTCACCGAAGGAGTCGAGCGGGTGGCGCGCAGACTCGCCACCACCCGGCGCCCGTTCACCGGCGTCACCCCCGACGACCTCGCGCCGGCCGTCTCGGCCGTCGACCTCGACCGGCCCCTCGGCGACACCTCCGCCGCCCTGGAGGAGCTGGAGGACCTCTACCTCAGGGACGCGGTCTACTTCCACCACCCCCGCTACCTGGGCCACCTCAACTGCCCCGTCGTCATCCCCGCCCTGGTCGGCGAGGCCGTCCTCTCGGCGGTCAACTCCTCCCTGGACACCTGGGACCAGAGCGCCGGCGGCACCCTGATCGAGCGCCGCCTCGTCGACTGGACCGCCGACCGCGTCGGCCTCGGCCCGACCGCCGACGGCGTCTTCACCAGCGGCGGCACCCAGTCCAACCTCCAGGCACTGCTCCTCGCCCGCGAGGAGGCCAAGACCGACGACCTGACGAGGCTGCGCGTCTTCACCTCCGAGTGCAGCCACTTCAGCGTCCAGAAGTCCGCGCAGCTCCTCGGTCTCGGCCGGTCCGCCGTCGTGTCCATCCCCTGCGACGCCGACAAGCGCATGCAGAGCGTCGTCCTCGCCGCCGAGCTGGCCCGCTGCGCCGCCGAGGGCCTGGTGCCGATGGCGATCGTCGCCACGGCCGGCACCACCGACTTCGGCTCCATCGACCCGCTGCCCGAGATCGCCGCGCTGGCCGCCGAGTACGGCGCCTGGATGCACGTCGACGCCGCCTACGGCTGCGGCCTGCTCGCCTCCCCCACCCGCCGCCACCTGCTGGACGGCATCGAGCGCGCCGACTCCGTCACCGTCGACTACCACAAGTCGTTCTTCCAGCCCGTCAGCTCCTCCGCCGTCCTCGTCCGGGACGCGGCGACGCTGCGCCACGCCACCTACCACGCCGACTACCTCAACCCGCGCCACACGGTCGAGGAGCGGATCCCGAACCAGGTCGACAAGTCGCTCCAGACGACCCGCCGCTTCGACGCGCTCAAGCTCTGGCTGACGCTGCGCACCATGGGCGCCCACGGCGTCGGGCAGCTCTTCGACGAGGTGTGCGACCTGGCCTCGGACGGCTTCGACCTGCTCGCCGCCGACCCGCGCTACGACGTGGTGGTCCGGCCGTCGCTGTCCACGCTGGTCTTCCGCTACGCCCCGGCCGCCGGCGCCGACCCCGAGCAGGTCGACCGCGCCAACCTGCACGCCCGCAAGGCGCTGTTCGCCTCCGGCGAGGCCGTCGTCGCCGGCACCAAGGTCGACGGCCGCCAGTACCTGAAGTTCACCCTGCTCAACCCCGAGACGACCGCGCACGACATCGCCGCCGTCCTCGATCTGATAGCCGGCCACGCCGAGCAGTACCTGGGAGAGAACCTTGTCCACGCCTCTTGACCTGATCGGGATCGGACTGGGTCCGTTCAACCTGGGCCTGGCCTGCCTGACCGAGCCCATCGCGGAACTCGACGGCCTGTTCCTGGAGTCGAAGCCCGACTTCGAGTGGCACTCGGGGATGTTCCTGGAGGGCGCCCACCTGCAGACGCCGTTCATGTCGGACCTCGTGACGCTCGCCGACCCGACCTCGCCGTACTCCTTCCTCAACTACCTGAAGGAGAAGGGCCGACTGTACTCGTTCTACATCCGCGAGAACTTCTACCCGCTGCGCGCCGAGTACAACGACTACTGCCGCTGGGCCGCCGGGAAGCTGGACGGCGTCCGCTTCGGCACGACCGTCACCCGCGTCGAGTACGACGAGGCCGCCGAGGTGTACGAGGTCCACACGGACGGCGGCGACACCTTCCGCGCCCGCCACCTCGTACTCGGCACCGGCACCCCGCCGTACGTCCCCGAGGCATGCCGGGGCCTGGGCGGCGACCTGCTCCACAACTCCCGCTACCTGCAGGCCCGCGAGGCCCTCAAGGCCAAGCGGTCGATCACCGTCGTCGGCAGCGGCCAGAGCGCCGCGGAGATCTACCACGACCTGCTCTCCGAGATCGACGTCCACGGCTACCGGCTGAACTGGGTGACCCGCTCCCCGCGCTTCTTCCCGCTGGAGTACACCAAGCTCACCCTGGAGATGACGTCCCCCGAGTACGTCGACTACTTCCACGCCCTGCCCGAGGAGACCCGCTACCGGCTGGAGACCCAGCAGAAGGGCCTCTTCAAGGGCATCAACGGCAACCTCATCGACGCCATCTTCGACCTGCTGTACCAGAAGAGCGTCGAGAACGGCGGCCCGGTCCCCACGCGCCTGCTCACCAACTCGTCGCTGAACACCGCCTCGTACGACGAGGGGAGCGGCACCTACACCCTGGGGCTGCGCCAGGAGGAGCAGGGCAAGGACTACGAGATCCGCACCGAGGGCCTCGTCCTGGCCACCGGCTACAAGTACAGCGTCCCGGACTTCCTGGAGCCCGTACGCGACCGGCTCAAGTGGGACGGGCGCGGGCGGTTCGACATCGCCCGCAACTACGCGATCGACGTCACCGGCCGCGGGGTCTTCCTCCAGAACGCCGGCGTGCACGCCCACTCGGTCACCTCGCCGGACCTGGGCATGGGGGCGTACCGCAACTCCTACATCATCCGCGAGCTGCTGGGGACCGAGTACTACCCCGTCGAGAAGTCCATCGCGTTCCAGGAGTTCACCGTATGAGCACCACCGGCGCCTCCGGCATAGGCGCGCTCGCGTTCCGCCCGCTCGACCCGCTCGCCGACGCCGAGCTGGTGCACCGCTGGGTGACCCACCCCAAGGCGGCGTACTGGCTGATGCAGGACCACCGCCTGGAGGACGTCGAGCGGGACTACACGGCCATCGCCGCGCACCCGCACCACGACGCCTTCCTCGGCCTCCACGACGGGGAGCCGGCGTTCCTGATGGAGCGCTACGACCCCGCCGAGGTCGAGCTGGTCGGCCTGTACGACCCGCTCCCCGGCGACGTGGGCATGCACTTCCTGGTCGCCCCGACCGACACGCCCGTCCACGGCTTCACCCGCGCGGTGATCACCGCCGTGATGGCCGAGCTGTTCCGCGACCCGGCCGTGAGGCGGGTCGTCGTCGAGCCGGACGTGCGCAACACCGCCGTCCACGCCCTCAACGAGGCCGTCGGCTTCGTCCCGGTCGACAAGATCGCCAAGCCGGAGAAGGAGGCCCTGCTGAGCGTCTGCACCCGCGAGGCGTTCGAGGCCGCCGTGGGAGCCGCCCGATGAACACCGCCGACCACCGCACGGCCGACGCCGTCGCCCACCTCACCCCCGAGCGCTGGGCGCACGCCAACCGCCTCCTCGTCCGCAAGGCGCTGGCCGAGTTCTCCCACGAGCGGCTGCTCGACCCGCAGCCGCTGGGCGAGGGCCGCTACCGGGTCCTCAGCGACGACGGCGCCACCGAGTACCGCTTCACCGCCGGCCGGTTCGCCCTGGACCACTGGCAGGTGTACGCCGACTCCGTCAGCCGCCACCGCGACGGCGCCGAGCTGCCGCTCGACGCGCTGGAGTTCGTCATCGAGCTGCGCGGCGCGCTGGGCCTGAGCGACGAGATCCTCCCCGTGTACCTGGAGGAGATCTCCTCGACGCTCGCCGGCACGGCGTACAAGTCCGCCAAGCCCCGGGTGACCGCCGCCGAGCTGGCGAAGTCGGACTTCCAGGCCGTCGAGACGGGCATGACCGAGGGCCACCCCTGCTTCGTCGCCAACAACGGCCGCCTCGGCTTCGGCGGCGACGAGTACCACGCCTACGCGCCGGAGGCGGCGAGCCCGCTGCGGCTCGTCTGGCTGGCCGCGCACCGGGACCGCACCGCCTTCACGGCCGGCGAGGACGTCGAGTACGACACGTTCATCCGGTCCGAACTGGGCGACGAGGCCGTCGACCGCTTCGCCCGCACGCTCGCCGGGCGGGGCCTGGACATGGCCGACTACCTGCTGGTGCCGGTCCACCCCTGGCAGTGGTGGAACAAGCTGACGGTGACCTTCGCCGCGGAGATCGCCCGGCAGCGGCTGGTGTACCTCGGCGAGGGCGACGACGCGTACCTGGCCCAGCAGTCGATCCGCACCTTCTTCAACACCTCCGACCCGGCCAAGCACTACGTCAAGACGGCCCTGTCCGTGCTGAACATGGGCTTCATGCGGGGCCTGTCCGCCGCGTACATGGAGGCCACCCCCGCCATCAACGACTGGCTGGCGAAGCTGATCGACCGGGACGAGGTGCTGCGCGCGGCCCGCTTCTCGATCATCCGGGAGCGCGCGGCGGTCGGCTACCGGCACCTGGAGTACGAGGCGGCCACCGACCGGTACTCGCCGTACCGCAAGATGCTGGCCGCGCTGTGGCGGGAGAGCCCGGTGCCGTCCCTCGAACCGGGGCAGCGGCTGGCCACCATGGCGTCGCTGCTGCACACCGACCACGAGGGCGCCTCGTTCGCGGGCGCGCTGATCGCGGAGTCGGGGCTCGCCCCCGACCGGTGGCTGCGCCGCTACCTCGACGCGTACCTGCTGCCGATCCTGCACACCTTCTACGCGTACGACCTGGCGTGGATGCCGCACGGCGAGAACGTGATCCTCGTCATCGAGGGCGGCACGGTCCAGCGGGCGATCTTCAAGGACATCGCCGAGGAGATCGTCGTCATGGACCCGGACGCGGTGCTGCCGCCGGCCGTGGAGCGCATCCGGGCCGAGGTCCCCGAGGATCAGAAGGCGCTGTCGGTCTTCACGGACGTCTTCGACTGCTTCTTCCGCTTCCTGGGCGCCACGCTGGACGCCGAGGGCGTGCTGGACGAGGGGATGTTCTGGGCGACGGTCGCCGAGTGCGTCACGGCGTACCAGAAGTCGCGTCCGGAGCTGGCGGAGCGGTTCGCCCGGTACGACCTCTTCGCGGAGGAGTTCGCGCTCTCCTGCCTGAACCGGCTCCAGCTGCGCGACAACCGGCAGATGGTGGACCTGGCGGACCCGTCGGCGGCGCTCCAGCTGGTCGGGACGCTGCGCAACCCGCTCGCCGGACACCGCCCGTAGGGGCGTACCCGGACCGGCCGGGGCCCGGGGGGTACGGTCCTCCGCCGGGCCCCGGCCCCGTTCCGGCCGGGCCCGGCCCCGTCCCCTCCGGAGCGGCCCCTTCGCAGCCGCCGGTTTCCGGAACTGTTACTTCCGGACACAACACCCCAGAGCGAACCGTTTCCGACACCCGATCCTGAAGGCGCCTGCCCGATTCCGGGCAGTTTTCTTGCGAAACCGGCCCCTGTGCCTTCAGTATCTACGGGTGCTCGATCGCCGCCCGTCACACGACGACCTCGTCGACCACCTGGTGCGCAGCACCGCGCTCCGGCGCGGTGAGGCCGCCCGGGTGGTGCTCGACGTGCTGGCGTACTTCGACGAGACGACGGAGGAGTTCGTCCGTCGCCGTCATCGGGAACTGCAGGCGGCCGGCGCGGTGAACTCGGAGATCTTCGAGCACATCGCGGCGGAGCTGCCGCACCGCGCCGTGGCGCCGCCGGAGCTCTCGCTCCGGCAGCTGCGCCGCATCGTCTACGGCTGAACCGGCCGGACCGGTCCGGCCGGGAAACCGCCGGGCACACACCCGAGACCAGGAGGGTCACCAACTCTATGTGCGGAATCGTCGGTTACATCGGCAAGCGCGACGTCGCCCCGCTGCTGCTGGAGGGTCTGCAGCGGCTGGAGTACCGCGGGTACGACTCCGCGGGCGTCGTGATCACCGGCCCGAAGTCCTCGGGCCTGAAGATGGTCAAGGCCAAGGGCCGCGTCCGCGACCTGGAGGCGCGCGTCCCCAAGCGCTTCGCCGGCACCACCGGCATCGCCCACACCCGCTGGGCCACCCACGGCGCGCCGAGCGACCACAACGCGCACCCGCACATGGACCCCGAGAACAAGGTCGCGGTCGTCCACAACGGCATCGTCGACAACGCCGCCGAGCTGCGCGCCAAGCTGGAGGCGGACGGCGTCGTCTTCGCGTCGGAGACGGACACCGAGGTCCTCACCCACCTGATCGCCCGCTCCCAGGCGACCACCCTGGAGGAGAAGGTCCGCGAGGCGCTGAAGGTCGTCGAGGGCACCTACGGCGTCGCCGTGCTGCACGCCGACTTCAACGACCGCATCGTGGTCGCCCGCAACGGCTCCCCGGTCGTCCTCGGCATCGGCGAGAAGGAGATGTTCGTCGCCTCCGACGTCGCCGCCCTGGTCGCCCACACCCGTCAGGTCGTCACCCTGGACGACGGCGAGATGGCCACGCTGAAGGCCGACGACTTCCGCACGTACACCACGACGGGCACGCGGACCACCGCCACCCCGGAGACCGTGGAGTGGGAGGCCGCCTCCTACGACATGGGCGGCCACGACACGTACATGCACAAGGAGATCTCCGAGCAGCCCGACGCGGTGGACCGCGTGCTGCGCGGCCGCATCGACGACCGGTTCTCCACCGTCCACCTGGGCGGCCTGAACCTGGACGCCCGCGAGGCCCGCACGATCCGCCGGATCAAGATCCTGGGCTGCGGCACCTCGTACCACGCCGGCATGATCGGCGCCGGGCTCATCGAGTCCATGGCGCGCATCCCCGCCGACGCCGAGCCGGCCTCCGAGTTCCGCTACCGCAACCCGGTCGTCGACCCCGACACCCTCTACATCGCCGTCTCCCAGTCCGGTGAGACCTACGACGTGCTGGCCGCCGTCCAGGAGCTGAAGCGCAAGGGCGCCCGCGTCCTCGGCGTCGTCAACGTCGTCGGCTCGGCCATCGCCCGCGAGGCCGACGGCGGCGTGTACGTCCACGCCGGGCCGGAGGTCTGCGTGGTCTCCACCAAGTGCTTCACCAACACGGTCGTCGCCTTCGCGCTGCTCGCCCTCCACCTCGGCCGCATCCGCGACCTGTCCGTCACGGACGGCAGGCGGATCATCGAGGGCCTGCGCAGGCTGCCGGAGCAGATCAGCGAGATCCTCGAGCTGGAGGACGAGATCAAGGAGCTGGCCGCCGAGTACGCGGGCGCCCAGTCGATGATGTTCATCGGCCGGGTGCGCGGCTACCCGGTGGCGCTGGAGGCCTCCCTGAAGCTCAAGGAGATCTCGTACATCCACGCCGAGGCGTACCCGGCGTCCGAGCTGAAGCACGGCCCGCTGGCGCTGATCGAGCCGGCGCTGCCGACCGTCGCGATCGTCCCGGACGACGCTCTGCTGGAGAAGAACCGCGCCGCGCTGGAGGAGATCAAGGCCCGCAGCGGCCGCATCCTCGCCGTCGCGCACCGGGAGCAGGAGAAGGCCGACCACACGATCGTGGTGCCGAAGAACGAGGACGAGCTGGACCCGATCCTCATGGGCATCCCGCTCCAGCTGTTCGCCTACCACACGGCCCTCGCCATGGGCCGCGACATCGACAAGCCGCGCAACCTCGCCAAGTCCGTCACGGTCGAGTAAGCCGGTACGTCCCGCACGCGCCCCGGGGCCCGGGGTCCGGCCGCCTCCCGGCGCCCCGGGCCCCGGGCCCTCGGCGCCTACAGGGCCCGCAGCAGGAACGCGGTCTTGGTGTAGCTCGCGCCGGAGCACGCGTAGGAGGCCTGGGTGGCCGTGTAGGTGAACCCGGACGGCACCGAGCAGGCCCACATGCCGGTCACGGGCTTGTAGAGCAGGAACGCGGTCTTGGTGTAGCTCGCGCCGGAGCACGCGTGGCTGTTCTGCACCGCGGTGTGGGTGTACCCCGGCACGGTGGTGCACGCCCACATGCCTTCCTCGGGCGGCTGGACGTAGAACTCGGTGGTCAGGAAGCTGCCGCCCCCGGAGCAGGTGTACGAGTTGCGGACCATGGTGTACGTGTGGCCGGGCGGGACGGAGCAGGACCAGAACGCCGAGGCGGCGCCCTCGGCGACGGGCGGGGAGGCGGCGGGGGCCTTCTCCGGCGCGGAGGCGGTCCCGGCGGCCGGGACGGCCGCGACGACCGGGGCGGCCGGGGCGGAGGCGGCGGCCGGGGTGACCGCCGTGGTGACGGCGAGGGCGGCGGTGGCCGCGGCGGCGAGCAGCGTGCGCGAGGTCGTTCGCAGCATGGGAGGGCACTCCTGATCGGTCGTCCGGCGGGCGGAACCAGCGGGTGAGGGGCCGGCCGGGGGTCCGTCCCGTGCCCCGGCCGCCGCAGGGCGCGCAGGAAGACTCCCAGCGGCACCGGCCCCGGTACAAGTGCCGCTCCCCCGGGTCCGCCGCCTTCCGGCCGTCCCGGGGCCCCGGCCGACCTGCGGACCGGCCGGGGCCCCCGTCCGCTCCAGCGCGTTCGGCGGAAGCGGAACGGCGCGGACCGCGCCTCCGGCCGCCGCCCGGCCCGGTCGGCCGGTCCGGTGAGCGGATCCGGGCGCCCGGCCCGGTGGGTTCGGCCGGCTCAGTCGGCCGGGGCGTTGAAGTGCACCTCGGGGTCGGCCGCCGCGGGGCCGTCGAGCAGCGGCTGCGGAATTCCGCGCAGGTGGAGGTCGAAGAAGGCCGCCGTGTAGGCGCGGACCAGCTCCACCGCCCGCTCGGGCCGGATCGTCGACGGGGTGGGCGAGTCGTACGGGATGCCGAGCTGGTCGAAGAGGAGCGGCGCGTCGGAGAACGTCAGGTGGTCGGTGCCCTCCACGCTGATCCAGCGCTTCCAGCCGTCGAGGTTCCGCCACGCCTCGCCCCAGCTGGCGTCCTCGCCGCCGGGCAGGTGCACGTCGGTGTGGGTGCCGAGCATCATGAAGGGCCGCCCGCCGAGCCCGCCGGCCGGTACGGGGTCGCCGAACGTGCCGTCCATGTTGACGCCGGCCAGCACGCGCGCGTCCTGCGCCATCACGGAAGCGGCGGCCGCGCCGCCGAGGGAGTGGCCGGAGGCGCCGATCCGCTTGCGGTCGACGACGGCGGCGTGCCGCCAGGCGGGGCGCGGCCCGGTCAGCCGGTCCAGCAGGAACGAGACGTCCTGGCCGCGCTGCACGGTCGCCTTGCGCATGTCCTCCAGCGTCTCGGCCTTCTCGCAGGCCACACAGGTGAGCACCCGGCCGCCGGGGAAGACCGTGCCCAGCGACTCGTGGGCGTGGTCCACGAGGGCGACGACGTAGCCCCGGCTGGCGAGGTCCTCGGCGAGGGTGGTCAGCGTGTACCGGGGCCCGCCGAAGCCGGGCGACAGGACGACGAGCGGGTGCTTGCCGCGCTGCGGGCGGGCACCCGCGACGCTGTGGGTGCGGGTGGCGCTCAGCTTGGCGAGGGCGCCGGGGTCGCCGCCCCCCGCGTCCTCCAGCAGCAGCCACGCCTCGCGCGGGCCCGCGTACGGGGCGGGGGTGCCGGCGGCGGACCGCGCCGGGTAGTACAGGTCCACCATCAGCTCGCGGGGCCGCTCGGGCACCCACAGGTCGGCGCGCGACCGGTCGACGAGGTGGAGGGTCTCCCGTCCGACCGGGGAGGCGCCGGTGGGCCGGGGCAGCAGCACCCCCCGGACGGACTGCGGGGCGGCGGCGGGCTGGGCCTGGGCGACCGCCGGAGCGGCGGTGGCGGCGGGCTGGGCCTGGGCGACCGCCGGAGCGGGGGTGAGGGCGAGGAGGAGGGCCGCGGCGGCGGCCGTACGCAGGGTGCGTGGCGACGTCATGGGGAGGACGCTAGGCCGGGGCCGGGGCCCCGCGCGTCAGTCCTCCGTCCGGACCCGGTCCGCCCGGTGGCCGACTATCCCGTAGTCCCTGAGTCGGTTGACGGATCGTCGGCGTACGACCGGGGTGGCAGCCGGAGCCGCGGGAGCGCTGCGGCGCACCGGCCGCGCGGGTGCCCGCCGGCCCGTCCGCGCCCGGGGGACCTCCCGCGGCGCGGGAGGAGTGCGGGACGGCGGACGGCCCGCCCCCGCGGGCGGGACCTTCGTCGGGGCTCCGGTCCGGGCCGGCAGGCGGGGCGCCGGTCCCCGTACGGCGAGGCGGGGCCGCTCGGCCGGGGCCGCGCACTCCGCGCGAGCGCCCCGCCCGCGGAGGACGGGCGCGGGGAGGCGGGGCGGGGGCGGACCCGCCGGAGGTGGCGCGGAAGGCGGGCGCACCGCAGGGACCCGTACGGAGGAGCCCGCACGGGAGGGGCCGGCGCGGGGGCTGTCGGCGCGGAAGAGGCGGACGCGGGGAAGCGGGCGCGGGCGGGGCGCGGGGCGGCCCTCTCCGGAAGCGGGTCCGCGGGCGGCCCTCCCCCGGGGCGGCCCGCCCGCCGAGGGCTCCGGGCGCGGTCACACCGCCCTCCGCCCCCATCGGCTCTTCACAAGCACACAAGTCTCTCGGGCGGTGGCTTGATTTATTCGTGAACTATTTGAGATGCGCTACGGGATGACGACGACGGGCCGCTGCGCACGGCGCGCGAGCCGGCCGGCGACGGAGCCGAAGACGCGCCCGACGACGCCCTGCGTGGAGCCGACGACGATGGCGTCGGCGCAGTACTCCCGGCCGACCTCCTCCAGCTCGTGGCAGATGTCGCCGCCGCGCTCGACGAGGATCCAGGGCACCTCGGACAGATGGTCGGCGCAGGCCAGCTCCAGCCCCAGGAGCTCGGTGCGGTGGTCGGGCACGTCGACGAAGACCGGGGGCTCGCAGCCGGCCCACACGGTCGTGGGGAGCCGGTTCGCGACGTGCACGATGATCAGACCGGAGCCGGAGCGGCGCGCCATGCCGACCGCGTACGCGAGCGCCCGCTCGCTGGAGGTCGACCCGTCGAAGCCGACCACGACGCCGTGCCGGAAAGCGGGGTCACACGCGTGACGCGCGTCTGCCGCCGCCAGGGGGTCCACCGCCGAATCGGCGATCCGCCTGCGGTCGGCTGGTTCGGGGAGTTCGTGACCGGCCATGGGTGTCTCGGCGAAGAGGGTCCTCGTGGGAAGGGGCAGGGCGTCCGGCGGTGGGGGCTGCGTCCGGGAATGCCTCTTCCCGGCCCCACACCCTCAAGGGTACGGCGCCGCCCTTCTCCCGCCCAGGGTCGCCGCGGTGCCCGCGGCGACCCAGGGAGCATGCACGAGCCCGTTGCCCGGCGCAACGCCGGTTGGCCCCTACAGCGGTCCCGGCCGGCCGCCCGGACCCGGTCCGCGAGCCCCTTCCGGAGCGGTCCCGCGGGCCCCCTCGGCGCCTCCGTCCGCCCGGTGCGGTGCGGGGCGCGGCCCGCCGGGTGGCCCACGGGGCGCGGGAGGAACGGCCCGGTTCTCCTGGGCCGCCGACCCCTCGCCCGGACATCCCGCCGACCCGCCCGCCGGCCGCCCGCCGGGCGGGCGCGGCCGGGGCGGGCGCGGCCGGGCGCCGGACGAAGCGCCCCGTCGAGGGCCCGGTCCCTCCCGGGGCGGCACCCCTCCCGCCGCCCGGTGTCGCCCCGGCACCCTCGGCACCCCCGCCCCGGATCCGGGCCCGGGCCCACCGCGCCGCACGGCCCCCGCGCCGGACCGCTCCTGCGGCGGGGCGCGTGCCGCGCCGGGTCGCGGGTAGGGGCGCTACGGGCGCCGACGGGGGCCGCCGGGGGCGTGCCACGGCCCTCGCGCTGCAAGCGGGGGCGCCGCGCGCGCTGCCGAGCCCAAGGATTCGCACAGGCGGACCCATATGTTTTCAGCCAACTTCAGCGAACCCGTCTATCCTTACCGGAATGGCCTGCGGGCCCCCTTGCCACCTGCGGGATAAGGGCCGCAGGGGTCTCGCGCACCCTACGCGGATGGGCCATGAGCGCGGGACGCCCTTCCCTGGGGGCCCCGAGGTGCAACGCTTCGTGATCGAATGCTTCGCGCCAAGTTGCCTTGTCGACATAGCGCCGGATGCGGAACTTGGCACTCCGGCGCTTCGGGACCCAGTAGATTCGATCATGACTAGTCGGAGAACGGGGTCTCGTGCAAAACCGAGGGGAAACGTGCAGGAGCGACAGGACCTAGGAGACGCGAACACCGAGGGGGGCTTAGCGTCATGAGCCAGGACTCCGCCGCACCGGAGACCGGACGCAGACTGTCCGGGCGCCGCCGTCGCGAGGTCGTCGCCGTCATGCTGTTCAGCGGCGGCCCCATCTTCGAGAGTTCCATCCCACTTTCGGTGTTCGGGGTTGACCGCCAGGACGCCGGAGTCCCGCGCTACAGGCTGCTGGTCTGCGCGGGCGAGGAAGGGCCATTGCGCACGACCGGGGGACTCGAACTCTCCGCACCGTACGGCCTGGAGGCGATCAGCAGAGCGGGCACCGTCGTCGTGCCGGCATGGCGGTCGATCACGTCGCCGCCGCCCGCCGAGGCGCTCGACGCGCTGCGCCGCGCGCACGAGGAGGGCGCCAGGATCGTCAGCCTGTGCACCGGCGCCTTCGTACTGGCCGCCGCCGGTTTACTGGACGGGCGGCCCGCCACCACGCACTGGATGTACGCGCCGACGCTCGCCAAGCGCTACCCGTCGGTCCACGTGGACCCGCGGGAGCTGTTCGTCGACGACGGCGACGTGCTGACGTCCGCGGGGACGGCGGCCGGCATCGACCTGTGCCTTCACATAGTGCGGACCGACCACGGCACGGAGGCCGCCGGCGCGCTCGCCCGGCGACTCGTCGTGCCGCCGCGCCGCACCGGGGGCCAGGAGCGGTACCTGGACCGGTCCCTGCCCGAGGAGATCGGCGCCGACCCGCTGGCCGAGGTGGTGGCGTGGGCGCTGGAGCACCTCCACGAGCAGTTCGACGTGGAGACGCTCGCCGCCCGGGCGTACATGAGCCGGCGGACCTTCGACCGGAGGTTCCGCTCGCTCACCGGCAGCGCGCCGCTGCAGTGGCTGATCACCCAGCGGGTGCTCCAGGCCCAGCGGCTGCTGGAGACCTCCGACTACTCGGTCGACGAGGTCGCCGGGCGCTGCGGCTTCCGCTCGCCCGTGGCGCTGCGCGGCCACTTCCGGCGCCAGTTGGGCTCGTCCCCGGCCGCGTACCGGGCCGCCTACCGGGCGCGCCGCCCGCAGGGCGACGGGGTGCCGCCGGTCGCCGAGCCGGTCGTGCCGCCGCAGGGCGGGCACGGCCCCGGTCTGCGGCGTCCCGCGGCGGTCGGCGTGGGCGGCGGCGAGCCGGGCAAGCAGCACGTGGACGCGCTGACGTCCGGCCGGGCCTCGCTGCCGGGCCAGCGCAGCGCGCCGTAGTCGCACGGCACGTCCCGGAGGGGCCGCCGGTGAGGGGGCGCGAGACCGCCCCGCCACCCGGCGGCCCCTTTAAGGTGGACGCATGAACGATCGCATGGTGTGGATCGACTGCGAGATGACCGGGCTCTCGCTGGCGGACGACGCACTCATCGAGGTGGCCGCGCTGGTCACCGACTCGGAACTGAACGTGCTCGGCGAAGGCGTGGACATCGTCGTCCGCCCGCCGGACGCGGCGCTGGAGACGATGCCGGACGTGGTGCGCGAGATGCACACCGCTTCCGGGCTCCTCGACGAGCTCGCGGGCGGCACCACCCTCGCGGACGCGGAGGCGCGGGTCATGGCGTACGTCCGCGAGCACGTCAAGGAGCCCGGCAGGGCGCCGCTGTGCGGCAACTCCGTCGGCACCGACCGGGGCTTCCTCGCGCGGGACATGCCCGCGCTGGAGAAGTACCTCCACTACCGGATCGTCGACGTCTCCTCCGTCAAGGAGCTGGCGCGCCGCTGGTATCCGAGGGCGTACTACAACAGCCCGGAGAAGAACGGCAGCCACCGGGCGCTCTCCGACATCCGCGAGTCCATCGCGGAGCTGCGGTACTACCGCGAGGCGATCTTCGTCCCGCAGCCCGGCCCCGACTCGGACACGGCGAAGACCATCGCGGCCCGCCACGTCCTCCCCGCGGAACCCGCCGGATAGGGGCGGCGCACGACTCCGGGCGCCCCCGGGCGGACCGCGCGGAAACGGGTGCGCGAGCACCCTCCCGGACCCTGTACACTTTTTCTCGGCCGGTCAGGAGAAGGACCGGTCGCGGTGGGTGTAGCTCAGCTGGTAGAGCACCTGGTTGTGGTCCAGGATGTCGCGGGTTCGAGTCCCGTCACTCACCCTGATCGAGAAGGGCCGGTCCGCGAGGGCCGGCCCTTCCCCGTTCCCGCCCGTGCGGACGGCGCACCGCCCGCCCCGCTTCCGGGCCGCGTGCCCGGACGGTCACGCCGGCCGCCGCCCGCGCCGGGCCCGGGGCGGGCACCCGCGCACCGTCCCCGTCCGACCGCGGCGCGAGCGGTTCACCCGGCTCCCGGCGGCCCCGCGCGTCCCGGTGTGACGGCCCCTCAGTCGAACCACTCCAGCCACTGGCCGTGCGGGCTGCCGAGGGCCACCGGCCGCTCGTCCAGGGCCAGGGCGAAGACCGCGCGGTCCGCGGACACCGCGCGGGGCAGCCGCGCCTCCACGGACGGGAAGAGGCGCGGCGACTCGTTGGAGATCCAGTGGCCGGGCAGGCTCCGCACCGTCTCGGTGAAGGCCTCCCGCTCCGCGTCGGACAGGTAGGGCATCACCGCGCTGTGGAAGACCACCGGCGTGGCGCCCCGGGGCACTCGGGCGACCAGCTCCCGCACCGTCCGGTTGAGGTCGCCGCGGACCAGGTGCGGGGGCTCGGCCCGGACGATCCGGACGGCGTCGCGCAGCCGGTCGAGCCGGTGGGTCTGCTCCGGCCAGATCAGGCACTCCAGCCAGCGGACCTGGTCGGCGTCGCGGACGTCGAGCGGGTTCAGGTCGACGCCGGCCCGCCAGACGACGGAAGGCGGCCGCTCGGGGAAGGGCACGGGGCCGGTGGTGCGGCAGGGCAGGGAGACGGGGCTGTCGGCCGGGCCGAGCGGGGGGCGCTCGTCGTACCGGTACCGGTACCGGTCCGGGTACAGGCACAGGCCCGCCGAGGCGCCCACCTCGATCAGGGCGAGCGGCTGGGGCAGGGACGCCAGGAGCGGCAGCAGCACGGCGCACCGGCCGGCCTCGTTGGTCTGCGTGCGGTGCCGCAGCACGGTCGCGCGCACACGGTCCCAGTGGGTGATGAGCCACGTCCGGAAGACCGGGTAGTCCCCGACGGGTCCGCCCAGGAACCGCACGGACGCCAGCAGCAGGTTCGGCTGCCGCTTCGGCTGGGGCAGCCCCTCGATCAGGGCGATCAGCTCCGGGTCGCCGGCGATCCGCTCCGCCGTCTCCTCGTAGACCGCGGAGTGCCCGCGGACCTCTCTCACCACGAAGCGCCTGTACTGCTCTGCAACGTCCATCGTCCGCCCTCCGTCGGACCGATCCTGGCAGGCGGAGGGCTCCGCGAGAAGAAGCGGAACCCACACTGTCCTGAACCCGCGGCCCGCCCGGCCCCTCCCGCGCGGCCCGCCGGGCGGCCCGGCCGCGCCGCCGGGAAGTCGCCGAAGCCGCCTGACCTCGGGTCAGGACGCCTCCGCGGCACCGCCGTTCACCCAGCCGGGCCGGGAGGCCGCGGGGGGAGGGAGGCGGACGCCGTACGGGACGGGCCGCGCCCGTGCTGGTCGCGGAAGACCGAGGGCGGCGGCTGCGGGGAGTCCTTCGCGGCGGCGTCCGTCACCGGGGCGGCGCCTCCCGTGAAATCGGCCAGCGCCCGCCCGTGCTCGACCCGGCCCGGGTGCGGGTCGCCCGCCACGCGGCGGGTGAACTCCGCGACGGGCAGCGGCGCGGCGGAGGCCAGCAGGACGGCGTTGCCGAAGCGGCGGCCGCGCAGGACCACCGGATCGGCGGCGAGCGCCAGTTCGGGGAAGAGGGCGGCCGCGGTGGCGATCTGACCGCGCAGGTGGGTCAGCGGCGGCCCGTCGGCGAGGTTCGCGGCGTACTGCCCGCCGGGTCCGAGGACGCGCCGCACCTCGGTGAGGAACCCGGTGCTGGTGAGGTGCGCGGGGGTGCGGGCGCCGCTGAACACGTCCGCGACCACCAGGTCCGCCCAGCCGTCCGGCAGCCTGGCGAGTCCGGCCCGGGCGTCGCCGCCGCGCACCCGTATCCGGGCGGCCGGGTCGAGCGGCAGGACCCGCCGCACGAACCGCACGAGCGGCGCGTCGATCTCCACGACCTGCTGGGTGGAGCGGGGCCGGGTGGCGGCGACGTACCGGGCGAGGGTGAACGCCCCGCCGCCGAGGTGCACGGCGCGCAGGGGGCGCCCGGACGGGGCGGCGAGGTCGACGACGTGGCCGAGGCGGCGCTGGTACGCGAAGTCGAGGCGCGCGGGGTCGTCGAGGTCGACGTGCGACTGCGGGGCCCCGTCGACGAGCAGCGTCCACGCCCGCGGCCGCTCCCGGTCGGGCACCAGCTCGGCGACGCCGCCGTCGACGACCTCGCTGACCGTCTCCGCCGCCCGCCCGCCCTGCCGCCTGTTCCTCGCCACCCGCCCATTATCGGCGGGGCGGGCGCGGTGCGCGCCCGGCGGGGCGGGCCCCGGCGCGCGGTCAGCCGCAGTCGTCGGCGGCCCTGAGCAGGCGGGCCGCCTCGCCGAGGGCCTCGCGCAGCAGCGCCGGGTCGGTGACCGGGTCCGCGTCGGCCGGCGGGAGGAGCCAGCCGCTGCCGGGCACCGGCGGCTCCGGCACCGCGCCCCCCGGGGCGGCCGGGCCGCCGGGCAGGCGCAGACCGCGCCCGTCCGTCCGCGTGCAGGCGCTGCCCGGGACGTCCCAGTCGGCGGCCGTGCCCGGCGGGACGACGAAGCCGAGCGTGTCGCCGGCGCCGTCGTGCAGGACCGGGCCGACCGCCGGGGCACCGCGGCGCAGGATGTCGACCGCCTCCAGTCCCTGGCGGGCGGGGACCGTCACCAGGTCGCACGCCTGGTCCACGGGGTGCTCCCGGACCCGGGCGCCGCCCTCCCGCCCCGCCGGGGGGCGTGCGCTCTCGTCCCGTGTGGGCGCGTGCCGCAGGGTGGTCTGCGGCTCGCCTTCGTCGCGCGGGCCGGCCTCCGTGACGACCTCCGACAAGGGGTCCCCTCCTCGCTCGGGTTTCCGGACGGGGCGCGTCGCACCCCTCCGCACGATTCAACGGCGCCGGGCGTCAACGGCTACGGCGATATCTCGCCGCAAAGGATGGCGCTTCATGGCGGATAGCGGATGAGACATCCGTTGTGCAACCAAACCGGGGACGGGGGTCTCACCGCGGCGGGTGCGTCCGTGCTCCGCCGGAGCATCGGCAGCGCGTAGGAGAGGGCTCACCGTGGCCTCGTCGCGGGCGGTTCCGAACCTCGCCTTCCGCCGCCTGCGGGGGCGGCGCTCCCCCGCGGAGTTCGCCGCCGCGGTACGCCGGGCCGCCCGGGAGATCGGGGAGCGGGCGGCGTGCCGGGAGGCGCTGGGGCGGGCGCACTCCCTCTTCGGGCGCGGGCCCTCGGACGCGGACCCGGAGTGGATGTCGTTCTTCGGGGAGCCGGAACTGGAGTTCCTGGAGGCCCGGTGCTGGTCGCTGCTGGGCGATCCGGCCCGCGCGGTGCGCCACGCCCGCCGGGCGGCCGCACTGGACGACCCGCACTTCGCCAGGAACCTCGCCTTGTACCGCGCCCGGCTCGCCGCCGACCTCGCCCGGGACGGCGCCCCGGAGGAGGCGGCGGCGGTCGGCGGCCGGGTGCCGGGTGCTGGGCCTGCTCGGCGACGTCCGGTCGGCCCGCGTCGAGTCGATGCTCGCCGGGACGGCCCGCCTCCTGCACCCCCACCGGACCGCCCCGCGGGTCGCCGCGTTCCTCGCCCGCCGCCGCCCCCTGGCGCCCCGTCGGGGCGGGACGCAGCCGGCGCCCGCGGCCGGAACCACCCGCCTCCCGGTCCCCCGCCGGGACGGGGCGGGGCGACGGCCCGGGGGCGGCCGGGTGGGGCGGGGGCGGCCTGGCGGGGCGGGGTCACCCCTCCAGATGGCCCGTGTCGTTCCAACGGGCGATCGCGGGCACGCCGTGCGCCCAGCCGAGGGCCGACAGGCTCGCCGGGTCGAGGTGGACGCGGGCGCCGAACCCGATGTCCTCGCCCAGCCAGCGCGCCGCGACCGCCCGCAGGAAGTGGCCGTGGGCGAACAGCAGGACGTCGCGGTCGGCGGAGCGGGCCCACTCCACCACCCCGTCGGCGCGAGCCGACACCTGCGCCGGGGTCTCGCCCTCCGGGACGCCGTCGCGCCAGACCAGCCAACCGGGCCGGGACGCGCGGATCTCGGCGGAGGTCAGGCCCTCGTACGCGCCGTAGTCCCACTCCACGAGCGCGTCCCACTCCTCGGCGCGGTCGCCGAAGCCGGCCAGGTCGCAGGTCTCGCGCGCCCGTACGAGCGGGCTCGTCCGCACCTCGTACCCCTCCAGGCCCGCCCAGGGGCCGCGGCGCAGCCGCTCCCCCCAGCAGCCCGGCGCCCCGCCGGCCCGCCGCGAGGAGGGGGACGTCCGTCCGGCCGGTGTGCCTGCCGAGCAGCGACCACTCGGTCTGACCGTGCCGGGCGAGCAGGATACGGGGTGCCATGGGGCTTGCTCCTGGGGGGACTCGGGGCGGGAGGCCGCACGCGGCGGCGCGTGCGGCCGGGTACCCGCCATCATCGCGTACACGCGCGGAGCGGCCGGGGAGGAGGGGAGGCGGTCCCGTCTGTCGGTGGTGGATGCGAGACTTCCGCGGTGAGCGATTCCCTGGGCAGCGGACCGCGTCCGGCTCCGCGAACTCCGCAGACCCGGCAGACCCCGCAGGAGCCGGAGGTCCCGCGGCGGGCGGCCCTGCGGCGCCGGCTGGCCGAACTGCGCGGCCCCGCCGCGGTACCGCACCCGTTGGACGCCCGCGCGCTGGCCGCCCTCGCCGCCAACCCGGGCTGCCGCCGCCGCGCCCTGCTGGACGGCGCGGGGGTCGACAAGACCGGGCTCGCGTCGGCGCTGGGCGCGCCGTCCGGGTTCGGGCAGTCGCAGTTCGCCTTCATGCGGGGCCACGCCTTCGAGGCGAGGGTCAAGGCCGACGGGGGCGCCGAACTGCTGCGGCTCCTCGGGGCGGAGGCGCCGGACGGGGTGCGCACGCCCGACCTGGCCGCGGCCGGTCCCGAGGGACGGGCGGCGCGGACGGCGCTGGCGCTGCGGGAGGCCACGGCGGCGGGCGGCTGGACACTGCTCGACCACCCGCTGCTGGCGCTGGAGGTGGCCGGTTCGCCGGCGTACCTGGAGCCGGACGCGGTGGTGGTGCGGCCGGACGGCCGGTGGACCGTCGTGGAGGTCAAGTCCTTTCCCGTGATCGACGGTTCGGCGGACGCGGCGAAGGTCGGGGCGGCCGCCCGGCAGGCGGCGGTGTACGTCCTGGCGCTGGAGCGGATCGCCGCGGTCACGGACGGGGCGGAGGTGGACCACACGGTGCTGCTGGTCTGCCCGAGGGACTTCTCCAACCAGCCGACCGGCTCACCCGTCGACGTGCGCAGGCAGCTCTCGGTGACCCGCCGTCAACTGGCGCGCCTGACCCGCTTGGAGGACATCGCGGCGGAGGTCCCGCGGGGGATGACGTTCGACGTGGCGGCGTGTTCGGCGGAGCAGCTGGCGGCGGCCGTGGACGCGGTGCCGCACGCGTACGCGCCGGAGTGCCTGGCGGCGTGCGAGCTGGCGTTCCACTGCCGCGACCGGGCCCGCACGGCCGGCGCGGTGGAGGCCCTGGGCCGTTCGGTGCGCGGGGAGCTGGGCGGCCTGACGACGGTCGGCGCCGTGCTCGCGGCGGCCCGGGGCGAGGCGGGGGACCCCGGCGACCCGGCGGTCGCGGCGCTGCGGCGCGCGGCGGCCCTGCGCGCGGAGGCGGTCGCCGGGACCGGCGCGGAACCGCGGGGCGGCGCGGGCGTGCCCGGGCAGGCCGCGGGGGCGGACGCGCGCACCGGGGCGGGGGCGGCCTGATGTCGCTGGTCTCCACCCTGGCGCGGCTGGAGGCGGTCGAGGCCGGGCGGGCGCGCGCGCTGACCACCGTGCGCCACCGCCACGTATCGGAGCGGCCGCTCGTGTTCGTCCCGCTGACCACCTCCGGCGAGGCCGGCGCGCCGCTGGGCGCCCTGGTCGGCACGGACCCCGGGGCGCCCCGGCTCCTGGTCGTGCCGCAGCCCCGCGACCGGGACCTGCGGTTCGCGTTCCTCGCCGACCTGGCGGAGGCCGTGCTGCCGCACGTCGACGCGTACGCGGACGCCGTCGAGCCGGCCGAGAGGTCCGAGACCGACCCGGAGACCGGCAGGAAGGTGAAGGTCGAGGTCGAGCTGTGCCTGGACGCGCCGCAGCTGGTCGTGCCCGGGCGCGCGGGCGTCGAGTACGTACGGCTGCTGGGGCGGTCCACGCGGTTCCGGCGGACGGCCGAGGAGGACCCGGGGGCGCCGTTCCCCGCCCCGCCGCGCGTGCCGCTGCTGGGCCGGTGGCTGACCCACTACGGGGACCGGGCCCGGGTGCCGGGCTCGTCGCTGCTGGTCGCGGCGACGGACCTGCTGAACCGGCACTGGGCGACCGGCCAGTCCTCCCTGGAGGACCAGCACCTGGGCGCGCTCCTCGCCTGGATCGACCCCCCGGCCGGGGAGTCCGGCGCGGCGGCCGCCCTCCGTGCGGAGCTGGGCAGGGACCGGGACGGGCAGCTGCTGTGCCCGCCCGCGGGCCCGGCGACCGACCCCGCGTTCGACAACCGGCTGCTGGCGCCCGCCGTCGAGCGGTACGACCGGGCCCGGCAGGCGCTGGGCGCCGCGGAGGACGGCGGGGCGGCCGACGAGCGGCTGGACGCGCTGCACCGGGCGGAGGCGGAGGTCAGGCGCCTGGTCCTGGCGCAGCTGCGGCCGACGTGGGACGCGGTGTGGCGGGCGCTGGAGCTGGTGCGGGAGCTGCCGCCGGGGCGGCACGTCGCGGACCGCTGGACGCGGGACCGCTGGTCGTTCACCGGGCACCGGGACCGGGTGCGGGCCGGTGAGCCGCCGCAGCCGCGCCGGGACGACGCGGTGACGGCGGCGCGGAAACTGGCCGCGCGGGAGAGCGCGCAGGCGCAGCTGGAGGCGCAGGAGGCGCTGGACGACCCGCTGGTGATGGCGGGGCGGAGGCTCGCGGGCGAGGCGTTCGCCGGGGAGGTGGTGGAGGTGGTGATGGCGTGGACGGATTCGAAGCGCCCGTCGCCGCGCCCCCTGGTGACCGTGCGGACCGACGACGCGCCGCACCTGGGCGCGGGCGTGAGGGCGTACCGGTCGCTGGACGGGCGTCCGCAGGCGGCGGAGTTCGCCGGGTACGGGGAGGCCGGGGACGCGGGGGGCGGCCGGACGGTGGTGCTGCGGCTGCTGGACCGGATGGGCCGGTCGAGGGAGCCGGCGGAGGGCTCCGTGCCGGAGGTGGGCGACCGGACCGTGTGGACGCTGTTCGAGCACGACCGGCGGGCGGGCCCGAAGCTGCCCGACCCGGAGGAGACGCCGTGGACCCACGGCGGCCCGCCCCGCCCGGACGCGGCGGAGGCGCCCGACCCGGTGACCCCGGAGGACGTGCTGTGAGAAGCGAAGTGCCCGACCCGTCGTCGGCGGCGGCCGCGGCGACCCGCTCCATCCTGGAGGACACCCTCCGCGGGGGCGCGCGGGGCGTCGTCGTGGACTCTCCGCCCGGTGCGGGCAAGTCGACGCTGGTGGTGCGCGCCGCGCTGGAGCTGGCCGCCGCGGGCCGCCCCCTGATGGTGGTCGCGCAGACGAACGCGCAGGTCGACGACCTGGTGCTGCGGATCGCCGAGAAGGAGCCCGAGCTGCCCGTGGGGCGGCTGCACGCGAGCGACGCGGACGCGTACGACAAGGCGCTGGACGGGCTGGACCAGGTCGTGAAGTCGGCGAAGGCGGCGGACCTGGCCGGACTGCCGGTGGTCGTCTCCACCGCGGCGAAGTGGGCGCACGTGAAGGGCGTCGGGCCGTGGCGGCACGCCATCGTCGACGAGGCGTACCAGATGCGGTCGGACGCGCTGCTGGCGGTGGCGGGGTTGTTCGAACGGGCGCTGTTCGTGGGCGACCCGGGGCAGCTGGACCCGTTCTCGGTGGTGGGCGCCGAGCAGTGGGCGGGCCTGTCGTACGACCCGTCGGCGAGCGCCGTGTCGACGCTGCTGGCGCACAACCCGGAGCTGCCCCAGCACCGGTTGCCGGTGTCGTGGCGGCTGCCCGCCTCGGCGGCGCCGCTCGTGTCGGAGGCGTTCTACCCGTACACGCCGTTCCGCGCGGGCACCGGCCCCGGCGACCGGCGGCTGGCGTTCGGCGCGGCGTCGGACGGCTCGGCGGCCGACCGGGTGCTGGACGAGGCGGCGGAGTCCGGCTGGGGCCTGCTGGAGCTGCCGGCCCGCCACACGCCGCGCACGGACCCGGAGGCCGTCCGGGCGTGCGCGCTGGTGGTACGGCGCCTGCTGGACCGGGGCGCGGCGGCCGTCAGCGAACGCGCCGGGCACCCCGTGCCCGTCACGGCGGACCGCGTCGCGGTCGGCACCGCCCACCGCGACCAGGCGGCCGCCGTCCGCGCGGCCCTCGCCGACCTGGGGGTCCCCGGCGTGACGGTCGACACGGCGAACCGGCTGCAGGGCCGCGAGTACGACGTGACGGTCGTCCTGCACCCCCTGTCGGGCCGCCCCGACGCGACGGCGTTCCACCTGGAGACGGGCCGGCTGTGCGTCCTGGTGTCCCGCCACCGCCACGCGTGCGTGGTGGTCTGCCGCGAGGGCGTCGCGGACCTGCTGGACGAGCACCCGTCGACGGAACCGGTCCAGCTGGGGGTGACGGTCAGGTTCCCGGACGGCTGGGAGGCGAACCACGCGGTCCTCTCGCACCTGTCGGAGCACCGCGTCCGCCTGCGCCCCTGAGCGGCGGGCGCGCGGTGCGCCCCGGCGTCCGTGCGGTGGCGGGCCGCCCCGGAGACCGCGAAACCCGGGCAGGCGTACGGCCGGAGGCGCGTACGACCGGAGGCGGGCACCGCGACGATCCGACCGCACCGGAGCCGGACCGCCCGGCCGTGGTGGTGGCCGCCGTGGCGGCCGACGACGGGCCGGGCGGACCCCCGCCGGGGCCGCCGGCGCGGGCGGCGTGCCCGCCGGCGCGGTCGGGCGGGGGCGAGGGCGGCGGCATCCGCGCCCCCGGCGTCCCCCGGCGTCCCCCCGGTGCGCCGCCCCGGGCGGCCGGGGCGCGGCCCGCACGCGGTCTTGCGGGAGCCTGGACAATGGGCGGTGGCCGCCCACCGGACGGGGGCGACGGCACGGCGAGCGGAACGGAGTCCTCCATGGCGGAAACCGAACGGAGCGGGCAGCAGCGGCGGCTCAGGCCGGCGCCCCTGCTCTTCGAACCTGCGGAGGCCGCCGCCGACCCGGAGCACTTCTTCGACCTGGAGTCCATCGACGACCCCCGCGTGCTGCTCGCCCGGTCCACGGAGCTGACGGTCGCCTTCCGCGCGGCCGCCGACCGGGCCGCCGAGTACCAGGCGATCGCGGCCGCGCAGCTCGCGGACCCGCGCCGCTTCGACCGGCTGTCCACCGCCGACATCGCGGAGCGGGCGCAGTGGGGCGAGGACTACGCGAGGAGGATGGTCGAGTTCGGCCGGGACCTGCTGCGCGGCGGCGCCCCCGGCGACGGCGGCTGAGCAGGCCTCCCGGGCGCGCCGGACACGCCCCTCCCCGGCACACGGGGCTTCCGGCCTCCCGGAACCGCCGGACGTCCCCTCCCGGGCGCGTCCGCCTCGGAGCCGCCGGGCACACCGGTCGTACAGGACCCCCGGGCCTCCCCGAGCCGCCGGGCACACCCGGCGCACCGGACCTCCCCGAGTCGCCGGACTCCCGGCCCCCGGCCCGTCGGGTATGCCCGGCGTGCCGTCGCGCGGGCGCACCGGGCACGTCCTCGGCATATGCCGAGGGCGGAAGGTACCCCCTCGCCCCTCCTCCTGTCCCCGTTTTCGGAAACCCTGTGAAATCGACACGTCACCCTCGGTAGACATGCCCCTCATGAGTACCTGGCTGCGAGACGAGACCCCTCAGAGCCCCGCCCGCGTCCACACCGGTGCCGCCGAGTGCCGCGCCGACCTCCCCCGGCAGGCGCGGACCCGCGGTCCGCGCCACACCTCGCAGATCAGCGCCGACGGCGCCGAGTGGCTCGCGTCCGCCTCCCCGCACCCGGCCTCCGTGCTCGCGCCCTGGGAGGTCCGCCCCGGGGTCCCCGCCGTCCTCCCCTGCGGCACGGTCTTCGACGTGGTGAACGTCCCCGCGGTCTTCGGGCGCCGCATCCTGGACCGGCTGTGGGACGAGGGGCCCGGTTCCGGACCGGTCGCCGCGCATCTCGGGCGGGTGCTGCTGTTCACCGCCCCCGGCACCAGCCGCCGGCTGCCCGCGCTGCTCGCCTGGGAGGAGTGGGGCGACGCGGTCCCGCCGATGCTGTGCCACGGCGTCGGGGACGCGGTCACCGTCCCGCCGCCGGCGCCCGGGGGCGGGGAGGGCCCGCGCTGGCTCGTGGCCCCCGACACGCGCTCGCCCTGGTTGCCGGGCCCGGAGGTGGTGCTGTGGGCCTGCGTGCGGGTGGCGCGCGCCACATCCGCCGGTGACGTGCGGATATCGATTTCTCCCCGCGCGGAACGGGGTGCTAGTGTCTACGACGTCAGCAGGCGCCGCTAGCTCAGTTGGTTAGAGCAGCTGACTCTTAATCAGCGGGTCCGGGGTTCGAGTCCCTGGCGGCGCACGGACGGGAGAAGCCCCTCGCGGAAGCGGGGGGCTTCTCCGTGTGCGGTCACCGGGTCACGGAGTGATCCTCACCCGCCAGGCGCCCGCCGCCGTGCGGCCCAGGACCTCCACCCGGGTGCCCTCCCCCGGCACGGTGAGCGCCTCCCCCTCCGCCAGCGGCGCGTCCGCGAGCGGCGGATACACGGAGCGGCCGCGGCACGCCTCCGTCAGCGGGTGGGCGTCCACCACCTCCACGGGTCCCGCGCCCGACTCCGTCGCGCTGCGCACCCGGTAGACCAGCACGCCCTCCGTGCAGGTGTCCCGGTCGTTGCCGGCCGCCCCGCGCGCCTCGACCGCGAGGGCGCTGCCCGTGCCGGTGCGGACCACCGCCAGGCGGGTGCCCGGCGCGGCGGGGCCGCCGCCCTCCGCCGCCAGCGGCCGGAGGGTCACCGGCTGCGGCTCCCGCACGCAGCGCACCTGGTGGCCGCCGAGCCAGCCCAGCTTCCACTTGTGCCAGCCGAAGGGCTCCGGGGCGAGCGCGAACTGGCTGCCCATGACGTCCCAGTCGCCCACGTGGGTGTCCCAGTCGCCCTTGCCGTCCACGGGCCGGTTGTACAGGTCGGGGAGGTCGAAGACGTGGCCCGTCTCGTGGGCCAGCACGTTGCGGTCCGGCGGGTGCCGTTCGAACAGGGTCACCATCCGGTCGATGTCGGTGCCGTCGGCCCGCAGCGGGGTGTGGAGGTTCACGACCTTCGTCGCGTCCGAGTCGACGCCCGGCGCGTCCGGGTCCGCGACCAGGTAGACGATGTCGTACCGCGAGAAGTCGACGACCGGGTCCGCCACGGCCAGCGCGTCCCGCAGGTAGGCGGCCCGCCGGTCGCCCGCCCAGTCCCGGCGCACCTCGTACTCCGTGGACGGGCGGGGCATCCGCAGCCAGCCGTGGTGCGGGTGGACGCGCAGCGTGAACCGCCCGTACGAGGCCCGTTCGAAGAACTCGCCGGTGGCGGGGACGTAGTCGGCGGTGATCGTCCGCGTCGTGTGCGCGGGCACCGCGTCCGGGAACGACAGGAAGACCATGACCGCGTCGAGCGCCCGCTCGGGTTTCGGGTAGGCCGCGTTCCAGGTGTCCAGTCCGAGGGAGTGGTGCGCCCCGGTGCGGGGCAGGGCGCACGGCCCCGCGGGGTGGTCGGCCGCGGCGGGGCCCGCGGCGAGGCCCGTGGCGGCGATCGCGACGAGGGAGAACACCCCCGCGGCCACGGAGCGCGGGCCCGGCCGGTGCACTCCCCGGGCGGCTGCGCGAGCGACTGCTGACCCTCCACGTCGACCTCCGGGTGCGAGATACGGGACGTCTCCTCACCCTGTGTGGTTTTGTCGCCCGCGTCCTGTTCCGCTGCACCACCCGGGTGAGCGGTGACTCGCCCGGCCGCCCGCGCCTTCTCACCGACAGTCACATCCGTTCAGGCCAGGCCGGGCGCCGACACACCCGCGCAGAAACGATCGTCCGTGTCCGATGGGCGGTCCGGCCGTTGTCCACAGGTCAGGGGGGTCACTGGAACGGCCCCACGGCAGCCCCTAGGATCGGCACGCTTTCCACGGCCGATCTCGCCCGACCAGATCTGTACGTCACAACTGCCCTGCGGGAGCGAGCGGTGAGCGGAACTCCAGAAGGACCGGGACACACGGCAGTCGCACGGCCCTGCATCGCATTCCACACGATCACGAAGCGTGACGGGGGGAGCAGGACGACCGCGGCCACGGCGAGGACGCGGCGTGCTGCGATCCGCCCCCGGACCCCGTGTCCGCGGCGGAGCTGCGCGACGTCCACGCGGCGTTCAACGCCGCGCAGCTCCCCATGGCCGTCGTCGACGCCGACGGCCTGGTGGTCAGCGCGAACGACGGGCTGGCCGCCCTGGTCGGCGCGGACGCCGCGTCCCTGCGCCGCCGGGTCGCCGCGGACCTCGTCGACCTGACCGCCGACAGCCGCTCCGGGCAGGCCTACCGCGAGGTGCTGCGCGGCCACCGCCCCCACTTCCGCTGCACGCGCCGCGTCAAGCGGCCCGACGGGCGGTCCCTGTGGGCGGAGGTCACGGTCGTGCCCGTCCCCCGCAGCCGGCACCTGCTGCTGTCGGTCGCCGACGTCAGCGCCCACCGCGACCTCCGGGCCCGGCTGCGCCACCTCCAGATGCACGATCCGGTGACCCGGCTGCCCAACCGGGCCCTGTTCTTCGAGCGCCTCACCTCCGCGCTGGAGAACGCGTCGTACGACTTCCACGACGCACACGACGACGGCGGCGGCGGGACGGGCCGGATCGGCCTGTGCTACCTGGACCTGGACGGCTTCAAGGCCGTCAACGACACGCTCGGCCACCGCATCGGGGACCAGCTGCTCGCCGCCGTCGCCGCCCGGCTCACCGAGTGCACCGAGAGGGACGCGGACACGCACGGGGGCGAGCACCTCGTGGCGCGGCTCGGCGGCGACGAGTTCGCGATCCTCGTCGAGGACTCGACCGGTACGGAGCAGCTCACGGACCTCGCCGAAGCCGTCCTCGCCTGCGTGCAGCGGCCGTTCGACCTGGCCGGGCAGCGGCTGTCGCTGTCCGCGTCCATCGGCGTCGTCGAGCGGCTCGCGGCGGGCACCACGGTCAACGGCCTGATGCAGGCCGCCGAGACCACGCAGTACTGGGCGAAGGAGGACGGCAGGGCCCGCTGGACGCTGTTCGACCCCGAGCGCAACGCCCACCGCATGACCCGGCAGGCGCTCAGCTCCACGCTCCGTCCCGCCGTCGAGCGGGGCGAGTTCACGCTGGAGTACCAGCCGCTGGTGGGCATGGCGGACGGGACGGTGCGCGGCGTCGAGGCACTGGTCCGCTGGAACCACCCCCGGTTCGGCCCGCTGGCGCCGAATCGGTTCATCGGGATCGCCGAGGAGGACGGCTCCATCGTGCAGCTGGGCCGGTGGGTCCTGCGGACCGCGTGCAGGCAGGCCCGCCGCTGGCAGACCGACCACCTGGGCACGCGGCCCCTCTTCGTCAGCGTCAACGTCGCCGTGCGCCAGGTGTGGGACTCCGACCTGGTCGCGGACGTCGCGCAGATCCTCGACGAGACCGGGCTGGCGCCGGGGCTACTGCAACTGGAGCTCACCGAGTCGGCGGTGATGGGCTCGGCCGGGCGCCCCCTGCGGGCCCTGCAGGCCCTCAGTGAGATGGGGGTGCGGATCGCCATCGACGACTTCGGCACCGGCTACTCGAACCTCGCGTACCTGAGCCGGCTGCCCGTGTCGGTGCTGAAGCTCGACGGGTCCTTCGTCCGCGGGTTCCAGGAGGAGACGCCCCCCAACCCGGCCGACGAGGTGATCGTCGAGGCGATGGTGGACCTGGCGCACCGGCTGGGGCTGACGGTGACGGCGGAGTGCGTGGAGACCGCCGGGCAGGCGGACCGCCTGCGGAGGATCGGCTGCGACACGGGCCAGGGCTGGTGGTACTCGCGGGCGGTCGTCCCGGAACGCATCGCCGACATGATCCGCGTCGGTGCGGAGGGGACCTGAACGGCGGGCGGGATTCCCGCAGCGACTCCCGTACGGGGGCCGGAGCCGACTGGGGCCGATCCCGTAGGGGATCGGGGCTGCCGGGGCCTCTCCCGTAGGGGGCCGGGGTTCCCGGACGGGCCGCTCCCGTACGGGGCGGGGCCTGCGGACGACGCCCCCGTACGGGAACCGGGGCGGGCGGTACGGGGCCGCTCCGCGGGGAGGGCGCCCCGCCCCGGACCGTACGGGTGCTCCGGGGCCACCCGTACGGCCCGGCGCACCGCCCGCGGACGCCGGACCGGGGCGCGGGATCGCCCCGCCCGCCGCGGTCCCTCGTACCCGCCCCGTCGTCGCTCACCTGTGGGGCCCCTCCCGCACCCGACGCTCCTGCGCCACCGGCCGACGGGAGGGCGCGTCCGGTTATTCCCCGGGCTCCCACACGTCGCGCGGGCCCCGCCGGACGAACAGCGCGCCCAGCTCGTCCGCCCACGCCCCGTGCCGCTCCGCGAGCCGCAGCCCCTCCCACACCGTGACCAGCGTCCCGGTGAGCACCGGTTTCCCGACCGCCGCCTCCGCCTCCGGCACCTCCGCGACGGTCGGCACGGCCGTGTCCGGGACGAGCAGCGCCTCCGCGCGCGGGTCGTCGGCGGCCCGTACCAGCTCGGGCAACGGCAGCCGGCCGGCCCCGCGCCACTCGCCCACCACCTCGACCCCGGCCGCGCCCAGGAACCGGGCCGCCCCCGCGAGGTCCTCGGACCGTGTACCGGCCACCACCACGCGGGTCGCGCCCACCGCCCGCACCGCGTGCGCGAAGCCGATCGCCGTACTGGACGCCGGGATGCCCGCCGCCAGCGCGAGCGACCTGGCCCGTTCGCGCGCGGCGTCCCAGCCCTGGGCGAACGACCCGCTCGCCGACGCCCACACCACCGCGTCGGCGCCGGCCAGGCGCAGCCGCTCCGCCCCGGCGGTGAGCCGCCCCGGGTCCGCGCCGTGCCCCTGTCCCTGGTACACGACGGGGTCGACGCGGATGTCGCCGCCCAGCAGCGTCTCGATACGGCGGTAGTCGTCCTCCGGGTGACCCTCCGGGCGGAGAAGTCCGACGGTGGTCATGCAGCCTCCTGTCCCCGGGGCACCGGTCGGGCCCGCCCCGCGCGGGGGCGGGCGACCGCGCGCCCGCGGCTCGTACGGTTGGTCACGGACAATTCAGATAACGCGGGTGACGCGGACACGGACACCACAGTCAACAGGGAATCAGGAACGACGGGCCGCCGCCCGTCGCCCCCTCGGCGCGGCGGCATCCGGCGTGTCGGGGTCCGGCACCGCCGGCGGGCACCCCGGCTCCCGGGCACCGGGCGCCCGGCCCCGTCGCACGGAGGGGCGGTCCGTCGGGGCCGCGTGCGTACGCGGACACGGCACCCGGACGGGCCGGTCTCGCCGTCGGCCCCGGGTCCCGGTTCGCGGGTACCCCTGGCGCGGGGTCCTCATTCCCCGAGGCACCGGAAGACCGGAAGGCCGGGGTACTGGACACGACGGGCAACCGGGAGCACTGGGAACGCAGGAAGACCAAGAACCTCAGAGACCCCAAGAACCTCAAGGACTCCAAGGACCTCAGTGATCCCGGGGATCCCAGAGGCCTCAGAGGCCCCAAGGGCATCGGAGACTTCAAGGACCTCAAGGACCTCAAGGACCTCAAGGACCCTAACGGTCCTAACAGCCCCAACGGCCCCCGCCACCTCAGCGGCCTCAAAGCCTTCAAAGCCTCCAAAGCCCCCAAGGGTCTCGAAGGACCTCAGGGGTGCCGGTGGGGTGGGGCGGCGCGTCGTGTGTGCTTCAGGCCTCGACGGAGACGGAGACCGGTGTCCGGTCGGCGCGGTACCGCACCGCGGGCCAGTAGCCCTCCGGGAAGTAGTCGGCGGAGGTGTCGTCGAAGTGCACCTCGAAGCCGCCCGACCGGTACACCACCAGGCCGCCCGGCCGCAACGCGTCCAGGAAGCGCGCCTTCTCCTCCGCGGGCTCCGTGCCGTCCGCCGCCCGGGACCGGAGGAACTCCCCGCCGGCCGCCCCGATGGAGGGCAGCGCCTCCGCCAGCCTCCTCCGTGGGGCGCCAGTTCCGCGGTCCTCCCGGCGTCGGCGGCGTCGAACGACAGTCGCAGGGACCGGCCGTCGAGCGTGACCGCGACCCCGTAATCCACCAGGTCCCGGTCGAAGGTGATCGCCCCGAGGCCCTCGTCCCGCACCGGAGGGGTGCGGTCCGGGGGGCCAGTCGCCCCGGGGCAGCAGCGGGGCCGCGAGGAACGCCTCGGTCGACTGCTCCTCGTACAGCGGGTTGTGATCGGGCGGCAGCAGCCGGACGTGTGTCCCGAACTGTCCGGGAGTGGCCCGTACGGTGCGGCCGTCGACCGCGCGGAGCACGAGGTGCGTCGCGTCGTGCCCGGCTCCGTCGATCCGGAACGCGCGGGGCACCGCCAGCCGCAGCACGGTTCCGCCGCCCGAGGCGCCGACGGTGGCCAGGACCGCCTCCTGCCCTCCGTCCGGTTCCGCGACGACGCGGAGGACGGTCGACAGCGGCTCCACCACGCAGAGCACGTGAGCGCCGCGCCGCAGGGTCTCCAGGCTCGCCCGGTCCCCCCGCAGCGCCCGGGCGAACACCTCCGGTCCACGCACGACGGCCTCCCGGTGCCGGAGCCTACCCGCCGCCGCAACCCTCCGGGTGCCCGGGGCCGCGGCCGTACGCGCCCTTGGACGGGTCGGGCCGCGAACCTCAGAACTCCCACTCCTTCTTGAACCCTTCCGCGACGAAGGCCACCAGCCCCGACCAGACGGCGAACGAGGTCAGCCAGACCGACCAGCTGCTCGATTCGAGGGAGAAGAAGAGCGCCCCGAAGGTGCCCATCGCGATGAATCCCGATGTGAGAATCTTTTCCATCGCGAAGATCCACCGGATTGCTCCGCTCCCGAGTACGGACGAGAGCAGCAGGCCGACCCCGTAGCCGATGAGGATCGACGGCCAGACCAGGAGGAGGACCGACTGCGCGGAGTGGACCCGACTGCTCCTGCCCGCCACGGCGATCTCCACGACGCCGCTCCGCCAGATCGTGAACTCCGCCTCGGCCCCGGGCCGGGCGACCTCGTACAGCGCGTCGCTGACCCCGTGGTCCTCGGTTCTCCCCGAAGCCCGTTCCACGGTCAGCGAAGGGGACTGGTCGGGGGAGCCAGCGGTCCTGCCCACCACGTGACCGGTCTCCCGACCGATGCAGGCGTGCTCCGCGGACGCCCGCACGCCCGGGGCGCAGGGCCGGGCCCCCTCGTACCGGGCGTTCTCCTGATAGGCGTCGAAGGCCAGGTGTGCTCCCGCAAGGCAGGCCACCGAACCGAGCGTCAGCCCGACCGCCCGCCCCAGCCCGGTGTGCCACACCAGCTTCCTCCAGGGCGGGCCGGCCCGCCGAGCCGACCGCTTCGGGCGGGACCGCCGCGCCCCGGCCTCCGCCGACCGGAAAGAGCGAAGCGCCGAGGCGCCCACCCGCATGGGCCCCGCGGCCTCCCCGGTGCGGCGCCGGACGCCGTCCGCTTTCCCGGAGGGCGGACCGCCCCCGGCCGAGCGGGACGGGTCCGAGCCCCGCGGAGCACGGTCCCCGTGCCCCGTGCGGTCCGGTGCGTCGTTGTCCGCGTTGTCCACGACCTCCCCGGGGACAACGCGCGGGTCCGTCCCGGGCCGACCGGCCTCGTCCAGGTCCCGGCGCAGCAGGCTCAGCTCCTGCGCGTTGGCGTCGAGTTCCTCGGAGATGCGCTCCAGGGTGTACTCGTACTCGTCCAGGGGCACTTCCGGCGACAGCCGGGACACCCGGGCACCGTCCAGGGCACCGCCGCCGGTGTGGTCCCCGGTGTCGCGCCGCTCGTACCGCTCCAGCTTCCGCTGGTACTCCTCGGCACGTTGCTGCGCCACCATCTGCAGGTGTTCGGCCTGGTCCCGGTCCCTCCGGGCCTGCTCGAGCTTGGCCCGGTAGCGCAGCAGTCGGTCGTGGGCCTCGTCCCGCTCCCCGAGCACCCGCTGCAGTTGCCGGCCGTCGCGCCGCTGCTGCACCAGGGCGTCCCGCTCGGCGGTCAGCTCCTCGACCCGGGACCGCAGGGAGCCGATGGACAACAGCAGGACGTGCACGAGGTTGTTGCTGCGTTTCAGGGCCTCCTCCGTCTGCAACTGCCTGCGCAGGGCGGCGGAGAGCTCCTTGTACGCCTGCACGGCCTCCGCTTCCGCGGAGGGCGCCGGAGCAGGCAGCAGGCGTCCGCGGCCGGCCCGGGCGGCCTCCGCCTTCCGGCAGAGCGCCTCGGCCTGCCGCAGCAACCGCTCCCGCCGCTGGACGGGCACCCGCGCTCTGATCACCTGGGCGAGCAGCTCCAGCGGCACGTCCTTGGCGCCTTTCCGGTACTCACCCCACAAGGACTTCCTCGCGGCCGGGAACCGCTCCTCCAGGTCCCGGAGGGTCAGGTCCTCGGTCAGCTCGTGCAGGAAGCGTGCCAGGCCGGCCGCCTCCTCGGTCTCCGAAGCAGGCCTCATCGGACGTCCAGGCCTCGCCATCCCCCGCCCCCTTCCACGGCCAACGCGGCGTTGTCCGCGCCCCACCTGGGCTTTCGCCACCTCGCCCTGGCGGACAATTGCACCAGCTCGCAGGCTGTGCCTCCACCCGTTCGGGACAACCCGAGGGAACGACCGGCAAGAAGGGCACACCCATGAGCAGTCTCGACACCAGGACGCTGCGCCGTCTCCGCCGGACGATGCTGTTCTCCCTGATCCGCGGAGCCGCCACCGCCGCCGGCGGAGCGGCGGTCACCGCCCTGGTGTGGTGGGTCCAGCACCGGTGAACCCGACGGGCCCTCCGCGACTCCCCGTGGACGTGCCCGCTCGGACGGGCCGGGACGGGCAGCGCGTCCGCCGCCCGTCCCCGCTCCCGGCCCCGGGCGCCCGGGGCGGCGGGCCGACCGGGACCGGGCCGGCCGGCGTCGGGGCCCGGTGCGGGGGGCGGGGACGGCACCGCCGTGTCCGCACGGAACGGATCCCGCCAGGAACATCCCCGGCAAGGCGCCCATGTCCGACTCCGGGCGCGCGATCGGACCCGGTTCCCCGAAGGGGGCGTCCCCCGCCCCGGACCGTGAACGGAGGCGTGGATTCCCCGGCGCACCCCTGTGACCTCGCCCTTCTCACCCGATCCTGCCTCGGGCATATGCCGGAAGGATGAAGACGGCGGGGTGGGGCGCCCGCCTCGCCAACGGGTGGCCCGGGAAAGACGCTTGGCGGTTATCGTGGTGGAAAAGCTTGCGGTCACAACCTGGTAGGGGGAAACCGTGGCGCTGAAGCCCGAGCCGACCGCGCCGTTCCATTCGGTGCAGTACGCCCTGCGCGTCCTCGAGACCGTGTCCCGGCACGGCGGCGGGGTCACCGACGCGCAGATCGCGCGTGAGACCGGGCTGCCCCCGGCGCACCTGACGCCGCTCCTGCGGATGCTGCGCCGGGAGGGGTACGTGGAGCAGGTCGCCGACGGCGCGTACGTCGTGGGCGACTCGCTGGTGCTCCTCGGCTCGGGCGCGACCCGGCGGGAGGCCCTGGAGGCCAAGCTCCAGGAGACGCTCACGGAGCTGCGCGACTCGGTCGGCGCGGCCGTGTACATCAGCCGGTACATCGACGGCGAGGTCAAGATCACGCAGATGGTGGACGGGCCGCACGCGCCGAAGGTCAACGAGTGGGTGGACTTCCGCTCGGCGGCGCACGCCAGCGCGGTGGGCAAGTGCCTGCTGACCCAGCTCGACCAGAACGGGCGGCGGGACCACCTGGCCCGGCACAAGATCGCCCGGCTGACGTCGCGGACGATCACGAACGAGCGGGTGCTGTTCTCCAAGCTGGACAGCCAGCCGCCGACCGTCCCCGTCCTGGACCTCCAGGAGTACGCCGTGGGCACGGTGTGCGCGGCGGTGCCGCTGACGGCGGGTGCGTCGGTCGGCTGCCTGGCGCTGTCCCTGCCGATCGAGCACGCCCACCGGCTGCGCTCGGCGGCGGACGCGCTGAACCGCAAGGCTGCCCCGGTGGTGCTGTCGCTGGCGCTGTGAGGCGGCGGGGCCGGCCGCGGCGGTACGGACCGGACCCCCGCGGGGCGGGCGCCGGCCGTCCCGGCGGGGACGGTGGCACGGGCGCCCGCGAGGGCGGTGGTTCGGGCCGTTCCGGTGGTCGCGGGAGCGGTGGTCGGAGCACGGCTGGGGACCGGGTAGTATTGCTCCTGTCAGCAGGCGCCGCTAGCTCAGTTGGTTAGAGCAGCTGACTCTTAATCAGCGGGTCCGGGGTTCGAGTCCCTGGCGGCGCACAGACCGGTGAGGCCCTCCGCAGAGCGGGGGCCTCACCGCTGTTCGGGGTCAGGCGCCCCGTTCCCCGTCGGCCGGCGAAGCGTGGCCGGTGGCGAACGCCACGGTCAGGTCCTTCACGAGGTCCTTGCGCTCGTAGTCGTCCGGGTCGACCAGGCCCCGCTCGACGAGGCGACGCACCATGTCGTCCACCGTGTCCACGACCGAGCCGAGGACCGCGTCGCGGTGCCGGGCGTCGATCGCCGCGATCCGGCGGCGGCGCATGGCGGCCTCGATCTCCGGGGCGTACTCGATGCGGGTCGGCTGCGCCGTGAAGACCTCGATGCCGACCGGTGCGCACTCGTCGGCCACCATCCGCGTCATCGCCTCCCCCACCGCGTCCGCGTCCCGCAGCGTCGGGGAACCGCCGTGGAACACGTCGGCGGGCAGCCGGGACAGGACGCGGACGAGGGCCGCCTCCACCTGTTCGCGCAGGTACCGTTCGTGGTCGGCGACGGCGAGCGCCGCCCGGACCGTGTCGCGGATCCGCCACACCACCAGCACGACCACGCGCAGCGCCGTGCCGTCGGCGTCGACGGCGGGCAGCGGTTCGCTGCGCCAGTGGCGGAGGCGCACGTCGAGGCGGCGGCGCACCACCAGCGGGCTCACCCACAGCAGGCCGGTGCGGCGCACCGTGCCCCGGTAGTCGCCGAACAGGGTGAGGACGGAGGCGTACCCGACCCGGCCGCGCACCAGGCCGCCGAACGCGAACAGCGCGAGCAGCACACCCACCGCCGGCGGCGCGACGGCTGCGGGGACCAGGCCCCGGTACGGCCGGGGCGACAGGCCCAGCAGCCGGCCCGCGTCCTCCGGCAGGGCCCCCGTCCACCAGGCGAGGACCCCGCTCCCGGCGAGGAGCAGGAGCCCGGCGGCCAGCCCCGCCCATCCGGGCAGTGCGGTCCCCCTCCCGTTCGACGGGTCCCCCGTCGGCCCGGACCGAGCCCCGCCGCACCCCGGCGTGCCGCCCGCGCCGGGCACCCTTCGCCCGTGTTCCGGGGTCGGGGGTCCGCGTCCCGGGCTCGGATGCCCGTGCCGCGGCCTCCGGGGCGCTCGCACCGGCGGGTCCGCCGTCCGGTGTGCCGCCGGTCCGCGCGCCACCGGTCCGGAAGCCCACGGCCGGCGCGGTCCCGGTCCGTACGGGGGCGGCCGCGTCGCGGGCACGGTGGGAGCGGGTGGAGGGCGCCGTCCGGCGCGGTCCCGGCCCCGGTCCCCGGGAGCGCGGCGGGCGGGGCCTCGGCGCCGGACCCGCCGGCACGGGTCCCGCCGCCGGTTCCCAGCGGAGGGACGGCTTCGACGGGGGCGGTCCACGGCGCCGCTCCCGGGGCGGGCGCCGTCCCGGCCCCGCTCGTTCCCGTGCCGCTCGTCCCGGTCCCGTTCACCCCGGTCCTGCCCGTCCCGGTCCTGCCCGTCCCGGCGAGGTCCGCCGCCGGGGTGGCGGGGCCGTCGGGGTGCGGGAAGGGGGCGGGGGTTCCGGTCGTCCCGGTGGGGGGCGGGGGCGGCGGTCGCCCCGGTGGGGGCGGCCGGGTCGTCCGTCCCGGGGGCGGCTCCGCCCGGGCGCGCCCCGCCGGTGGTGGCCGGTCCGTCCGTGACGGCGGTCCCGTCGGGGGCGGTCCGCGCGGTTCCCGCGGCCGGTGTCCCGAAGTACACGGTCCCGGTGGCCGGCGTCCCGAAGGGCACGGCCCCGGAACGAGCCGGCCCCTCGTGGCCGTCATGACCGTCATGGCCCTCTCGACCGGTGTGGCCGGCGTGGTCCGTGTGACCGGTGCGATCGGCGTGACCGGTGTGATCGACATGATCGGCGTGGTCGACATGGCCGGCGTGGCCGGCGGCGGTGCTCTCCGGGGGCACCGGCCGGCCCGTACCCCCGGCCGGGTCCTGCCCCCGCCCGTCGGGGGCCGGGGACCGGAGGGCGGGTTCCCCTTCGGGGAGTACGGGCTCCGCACGACCCGGTTCACCGGAGGGCGCCGTCCCCGCCGCGGTCGTCCCGTCCGGGTCGGCGGGGCTCCCGGAGCGTGCCGCCCCGGTGCCCGGTGTGCCGGGGCGTGCCGACCCGGCGGGGGCGCCCGGGTCCGCCGCTTTGACCCCCGCCGTTCCCCCCGGAGCCGCTGCCCCGCCCCTCGTCGGCCCGCCCGGGTCCGCCGCCCCGCGCCCTGCCGACTCGTCCGCCCGTACCGTGCCGGTGGCGGTGAGGTCCCCGGGACGCCCGGTGCCCGCCACGGTGGCGCCCCTCGGGCCGGAGCCCGGCTCACGCCCGTGCGCGGCGGTGTCCGGGGCGGTGGCGGCACGGCGTTCCGCGTCCGCCGGTCGCCGCCGGTCCGGCCCGTCGGCCCGCTCCCCCGGCCTCGTTTCGCCGGTCGCCGCGACCGCGTGCGGGTCGTCTGCGGACACGGAGGCGGCCGAGTCCGGGCCGGTCGGGAGGACGGGGTCGGCCGGAGGTACGGCGTCGGCCGGGAGTGCGGAGGCGGCCGGGGAGTCCGGGCCGCCCGCCGGCACGGGGCAGGTCGAGGGCGCCGACCGCTCCGCCGCGAGGGCCGATGCCCCGGGTGGCTGTGCCGCCCGCGCGGGCGCCTCCGCGCCCGGTCCGCCGACCGGGGCGGGGGACGCAGGCTCGCGGGGCGCTGCGGGCGGACCGGGGTGTGACGCCTTCGCCCGCACGGCGGACGGACCGGAACCCGGCGCCCCCGCCTGCACGGCGGAGTCGGACCGTCCCGGCAGGAGGGACCTGCCCCGTCGGCGCTTCCTCATCGGCGGCCGGGGCAGGGAATCCGTGTGGGGGGCCTCGACCACGACGGACGGGGTCGGCTCCAGCAGGTTGGGGACCTCCCCCGTGAGCGGGGGCGTCCTGCGGGTGTGGTGCTCGGTCATCGGAAGAGCCGCCTCCATGTCTCCGGTCCCGGGTGGCCGTTGGCCGCGCCGCCGCGCCAGCCCTGGGCGCGCTGGAAGTCCTGGACGTTGCGCCGGTCCGCCTCGCTCCAGCGGCGGTTCGGCCCGGTGCGGTAGTGCTTGCCGTAGCCGCGCCTCACCAGCTGCCGGCCCAGCGTCTCGACGTGCCGGTTCGACCGGCCCGGCCGGAAGTGGGACCCCCCGGGTACGGGGGCGGCGACTGGCCCGCGGCCGGCGGGATGTCCCTGCCCCGGCCGGTGGCGAGCAGGCGCCAGGTGTGGGGTCCCGGCAGGCCGTCCGCCTCGGCGCCGCGCCAGCCCTGCGCCCGCTGGAACGCCGCCGTCGCCCTGCGGTCCGCCTCCGACCACCGGGGGTCCGGCCCCTCGCCGTAGAAGCGGGCGCCGCCGCGCTCGACGAGCATCCGGCCCAGGCGGGTGACGTGCGCGTTGACCGCGCCCGGCCCGAAGTGCCAGGTCCCCGGGAAGGCCGTCGACAGGATGCCGTCCGCGACGACGCCGAGGCGGCGGTACCCCACGTACCGGTCGGAGTTCGTCCAGTACGCCAGCGGTGTCGCCTGCCGGCGGGTGTGCGGCTTCGTCTGCTCGTAGGCGATGTAGTGGGTGCGCCGCTGGTCCGTCCAGCCGCCGAAGATCGTGACGTGGGAGTCCTTGGCGGGGTTGTCGGTGTTGTGGAACAGCAGGATGTCGCCCGGCTGGAGGTCCGCCCAGGCGATCCGGGTGCCGTAGCGGTGCAGGCTGCCGGTCCACTCGTTGGCGGGCAGGTTCCACGCCATGGAGACGTAGCCGGAGCAGTCCTGGCGGTAGCCGTCGGTCCAGTACTTCGTCATCGAGTACGGGACCTTCTGCGCGACCCAGCGCTCGGCCCGGGCGATGATGCCGGCGCGGGTGGTCGAGGGCAGCGGCGCCGTCGCGACGGAGCCGGCCGCCGGGCCGGCCAAGGGGAGGCCGTACAACCCGGCCGCGCCCCCTGGGGAGTGTCCGGGTCGGGTCCGGCCGCGTCGCGGTCCGCCCACCCGGCGGGCGGGAGCGGTCCCGCCGCGCGGGCGGTGCCGTCCGCGGCGGGTACGCCACCGCCCAGCACCACGCCCGCCGCGGTGAACAGGACGAGGGCACGCCGTGCGCCGTGCGCTCCGGGGCGCCCGCCCGCCCGCACGGCCCGGCGGAGCACGAGTTCCCGCCGCCACCGGGCGCATCCGGGGCAGGGGCAGTCGGCGGCCGGTTCGTACTCCTCGAAGACCGGAGCGGTCATACGGTTCCCCTCGACATTCGACGAGATCTCTCCGTGCATACCGCATTTTGAACACCAAAATGGAAAAAATGACCATCCGACAGGCGCGAGGGGACGGGAAATCCTCGGACGGGCGACCGGACGACGGGAAGCACTCCTCGGCGTCGGGTACAGTTGTCCGGTCAGCAGGCGCCGCTAGCTCAGTTGGTTAGAGCAGCTGACTCTTAATCAGCGGGTCCGGGGTTCGAGTCCCTGGCGGCGCACTGATCAGCGGAAACGCTGTTCGATCACTGACCTGGGAGCCAGGCGGGACGACTCGTGGAGTCACCCCGCCTGGCTCTTCCGGTTTTCCGGGGGCGGGCGGCGAGGCGGGGCGGTCGCGCTCGGCCCGACCGCGCGCCTGCTCACACCCGCCCGCTACTTGTCGTCCTTCACGAACGAACCCTGACCCAGCACGGTGTAGAGCCGACCCTCCGCACGCAATGCAACCACCGCCTTCTGGGCCGTGGACTGACTGACCTCGAACTCGACGGCGATGTCCACCGTGCCCGGAAAACGTTCGCCGGGCTTGTACATCCCCGCGTCCAGCCTTCGGCGCAACTCGTCGGCCACCTGAGGCCACACGGGAACGGAACGATCAAGATTCATACCTTCACTTTGCGCGTATACACAAAATCCAGCTACCGCGCTACCGCGTTAACGCGCTTGTGTAAGATCGCGTAAAGTCTGCCTGAGAGCACGCAACGAAAGGACCCCGGCGACCGATGCAGGCGGTCCCGGGGCATGGCCGATCACCTAAGGAGTGACCGACGATGCGAAGCCCACTCACCGCCCTCCTGACCGTTTTCCTTCCCGCTCGCGGCAGGCGGCGCCTCGCCCCGCAGGGGCCGGCCCCGCAGGTGTCGGCCCCCCGGAGTGCGGCGGGCGGGGCGACGCGGCGGTTGGTCGTCACCCACCGCGCGATCGGGGCGGGGGACCTCCGCCGCCACCGCCACGATTTCGTACGCGGCGAGGACGTGCCGCTCGTCCGCCCGTACCTCACCGCCCACGAACGCGCCCACGGCATCCACTGGTGGGAGGCGGCGGCATGAACCACGAGCCCGCGTCCCCTTCCTCCCCTTCCCCCTCCCCTCCCCCTCCCACGTCCGCCTCCTGCCGCGGAACGGGCCCGAGGGCAACCCGGCCCTCCTCGTCACGGACGGCACCGCCAGCCGGCTGTCCCTGCTGGCCGACGCCGTCGAGGCCCGGCGGACGGGGACGGCCGCCACGGTCCTGCGCCTGTCGCGCGCGCTCCTCGACGCGGAGACGCCGGCCACGGCGGACGAGTACCACTTCGTCACGCAGCGCCCGGCCGAGTGCCTGACCGACGCCCTGCGCATCTGCGAGAGCCGCGCCCGGCGCATCCCGCCGTACGCCGACGGCGGGTAGCGCGTACGTCAGTCCGCGTCGACGCCCGGGTCCGCGTCCGGGCGCCGGCCGCGGTGCGCGGAGCGGACGGCGACCGCGACGGCGGCGACCCCGGCCAAGGCGAGGCCGGTCACCGTGTGCCGGGTGCCCGGGCCGTGTCCGGCGACGCTGGGCGCGTTCGCCACCGCGCCGTCCCCACCGGGCGCCACCGCGCCGTCCCCACCGGGCGCCACCGCGTCGGCGGCCTCGCCGTCCGGCGCGTACGGCTCCGCGGGGGCGGGTGGTGCGGCGGGCCGGTCCCGGCCGGCCCCCGGCGGGTCGTCCGCCAGGGCGGGACCGGCCGCCGGGGCGAGGGCGAGGACGGCGGCCACCGCCGCGGCACGCAGAGCGATCACACCTGGACGCATCGTGAACCTCCTCCCGGAAAGATTCACCCGTATCCCCGCTCCGCGCATCCCCGGTGGCCGCCCCGGTCGCCCCCTACCGCCCGGTAAGCGGGGCGCGGCCCCGGATCCCGGCCGGTCGGGCCCGATCAGACCCGGTCGACCAGATCGGCGATGGAGTCGACGACCGCCGACGGGCGGAACGGGTGGCGGTCCACGTCCGCCGGCGCGGTGACCCCGGTGAGGACGAGGAACGTCTCCATCCCGGCCTCCAGGCCGGCCAGTACGTCCGTGTCCATCCGGTCGCCGATCATGGCGCTGGTCTCGGAGTGGGCGCCGATGGCGTTCAGGCCGGTGCGCATCATCAGCGGGTTCGGCTTGCCCGCGAAGTACGGGTCGCGTCCGGTCGCCTTGGTGATCAGTGCGGCGACCGAGCCGGCCGCCGGCAGCGGCCCCTCGGCGGACGGGCCGGTCTCGTCCGGGTTGGTGCAGATGAAGCGGGCTCCGCCGTGGATGAGGCGGATCGCCTTGGTGAGCGCCTCGAAGCCGTACGTGCGGGTCTCGCCGAGGACCACGTAGTCGGGGTCGTGGTCGGTGAGGACGTACCCGATGTCGTGCAGCGCCGTCGTCAGCCCCGCCTCGCCGATGACGTACGCCGTGCCGTCGGGCCGCTGGTCGTCGAGGAACCGGGCCGTGGCGAGCGCCGACGTCCAGATGTTCTCCACGGGCACGTCCAGGCCCATGCGGGAGAGCCGGGCGTGCAGGTCGCGGGCGGTGTAGGTGGAGTTGTTGGTGAGGACGAGGAAGGGCCTGCCGCGGTCCCGCAGCCTCCGGACGAAGGCGTCGGCGCCGGGGATCGGTACGCCCTCGTGGATGAGGACGCCGTCCATGTCGGTCAGCCAGGATTCGATCGGCCTGCGCTCTGCCATGGGCGGGACTCCTGCCGTACGGACACCGCGTGCCGGGGCGCCGCGGCGGCACCGCGGCGACGCTCCCAGGGTAAGCGCGGGGGACGGCTGCGGACCGGTCGGCGAAGCGGGTGCGGAAACACGCCGTGGACGCACGGGAAACCGGACCCTCGGGCCGGCCGCCGATTACCGGGGGAAGACGGCGCGGGAAATCCAGGACGGCCTCCGATCAGCAGAGGACCTCCTGAGGACCACCGTGGCGAAATGAAGGAAGGCCGCGGCGCCCACCCCGCCAAGGGGGCACCGATCCGTTTTCCCTTCCGGTAATCGCCTGCCCCGGGAAGGAACGGACGCGACCGGCGGGCGCGGCGGTGCGGGACCGGAAAGGGCTTGGTAGCCTGGTCTCCCGGTAAAAGAGGATTGTCCGGGCTGCCCTCGACGTCGATGTGGTCGATCCGCCAGCCCCGTTGACGCGCATTCTGCCGCGCCCCTCGCCGACCGGCTGTCGGGCCTGAGCGCCCGAGCTCCGTCGGCCCCGCCCCGAACGTCCCGTGCCGGCGGGTGCTGTGAACCGGTCGGTGCCGTCACCTCCACGTTTCACCGAGGAACAGTCATGCGTACGCCCTTCCCCTCCCTCTCTCGTCATTCGCGTCGGATCACGGTCGGCGTCGCCGGCGCGGCCCTGGTCGGCGTCACGCTGGCACCGCCGGCCCTGGCCGGGCCGGCGACGCCGACCAAGGCCGCCGAGGCGGCCGCGGCCCCGGCGCAGCAGCCGAGGGGGGCACAGCCATACGTGTTCAGCTACGGATACAACAACCACCTCTCACTGGGTGGCGGGAATTTCACCGTAGGCGGCCGGGTCTACGTGGTGGTCAAGCTGAATTCAGGCGCCACGCACTACGGCAAGTGGGTGGTCGCGCGGCTCGGACAGCGCAATCCCGGCGGTACGTTCCACGTCGAGACCCACATTCCCTACCACTGCCCGCCCGGCAAGAACGGATACGCCCGCGGCTACGACGCGGCCACCGGCACCTGGTCGCCCAAGCTGCCCGTGTCGGTCTGCGTCCGCTTCGACTGAGCGTGGCGCCGTGGACGATCCGCGGCATGCCGGTCGACCGGCGTCGTCTCCGGTCGACCGGCGAGCCGGTGGCGGCGTCGGGCGACGCCGGTGACTCCACGGCCGCGCCCCCCGCCGACCGGCTGTCGGGCCCGAGCGCCCGACCCGGCTCGCCTCGGCCCGACCCGTCCCGCCCCGCCGGTTGACCGCCCCGTCGGCATCCGGGCGTCAGCGCCGGGGTGGTGGGGCCGGGATGCCGGGGTCCTACCGGGCGCCGGGGTGACGGGGCCGTACCGGACGCCGGGATGCCGGGGTGACGGGGCCGTACCGGACGCCGGGGCCGTCAGAGTCGGCGTCGGCGTCGGCGTCGGCGCCCACCGCGGCAGCGGAACCAGGACACCGACCCTGCTTTTCGACCGCAAACACATTCGGCCCGTCATGTGGTCACGGTTCCGGTATTACCGGATCCCCTCTCCTCCCCGGGAGCGGCGGGATTTCACAACACGCCGGCGGAAGGATTTCGCAAAGGTCGCGCATCCCGGCCGTCCGGCCTTCCCGCCCCTCCGCGCCGACCTGCCCCGAGGGGCGGGAGGCGGCGGCGTGCCGCTCGTACGGCAGGTCACAGGGGGGTTCCTCCGGCGGAGCGCCGCAGGTCCGGTATGCCGCCCGGGCATACCGCTGCGGCATTACCCGAGACCGTGACCGCGCCTTACTCTCCGATACCAGCGACAGCGCTGTGCCCCTTCGCACAGCCGGCATTCCCTGCCGTCACCGAGCGGACGCCAGCCTCAGCGGCGCTTTCCGAGAAACGCGCTCGGGACGAAACCATCACCGCATCACCGATCACAGAAGCACTTCGACATGACCGAAAGGGCATTCTGATGCAATTACGCGCTCTTTTCCGCCTGGCGCGGACGTCCCTGACCGGGGTGGCCGCCGCCGCGGTGCTGCTGGCCGGCGCGGGCCTGTCCGCCGCGCCCGCGACGGCGGCCCCCCGGGAAGCGGGCACGGCGGCACGCGTCGTCGAGACCCCGGTGGAGACGGACGTCACCCCGGAGAACTGGGAGCAGATCGTCCGGTACTCGTTCGAGAAGCCGGTGGTGCTCGACTTCGGCAGCGAGATGTGCACGGGCTGCGAGAAGCTCGCCGAGGACCTGCACAACCTGGTGCAGCGCGCCAACGGGGCCTGGATGGTGGGCAGCGTCGACCGGGCGGTCTTCCCGGAGCTGCACGCCAGGTTCGACGTCACGACGCTCCCCACCCTGGTGGTGCTGCGCAACGGCAAGGACCAGAGTGGCGTGGTGCCCAGGTTCGTGGGCTACAACGACACCTCCGCCGACTGGGTGAAGCTCTGGTACTGGACCCAGGACGTCAAGAACGGCGACTACCCGCCGGTCAACCCGCCCGACCCCGACATCGAGGTCACCGTCACCACGGAGAACATCGACGAGGTGGTGCGGAAGTCCCACGAGAAGCCCGTGATCCTGCAGTTCGGCGCCCCCTGGTGCAGCGCGTGCAAGGAGCTGAGGCCGCACATGCAGCAGTTCGCCCGGGACGACGACGGGGCCTGGCTGCTCGGGCAGGTCAACGGCGACGCCTATCCCGCGCTGAACAAGCGCTTCCTCATCAAGGGCTACCCGACGCTGATAGCCCTGGTGGACGGCAAGGAGATCGCCCGCCGCCTGGCCTACAACGGGCAGCCGCAGACCTACCGCGACTGGGTCGACTCCGTGCTGGCCGCCGGCTGACCGCGCGACCACCGCACCGTCGGTCACCCGCCCCCCGCCGCCGTGCGGGGGCGGGTGCCTTCGTTCCGGCCCGCGGGCGGCGCCGCGAAGCCGCCGCCCCGGGCCGGGGCCGGGGCGGCCCGGACCGTTCCGGCGTCCCCGGGAGCCGCCCGCGGGCCGGCCGGTCGCGGTTCCGGCTGTCTCCGTCGGCCGCGCCGGTCGTCCGTCGCCCCCGCGGGCTTGCCGGGATTTGCCGATGCCCCCGCAGAACGGTGACGCACGGTGCGCACGACTCCCCGATCCGTCACCCGACGTGACGCTCGACGGCGAGGGTTGCCGGTCTTTGCGGTGCCCGCCCCACCGGTTGCCAGTCGGCCTCCCGGGTGCGACGGTTCCGCACAACGTCGGCCGGGCCCGGCTTCAGGGGCCGCGCCCCGCGTGTCCGCACCGGGAGCCGTACGAGACACAGGGCATGGAAGGATCACGATTTGTCATGAGCATGACTTTAGGATTCCGGTGGCGCACCGTCGTGACCGTGGCCGCCGCCGCACTGGCGCTGACCCAGGCGCCGGCCGGCGCGGCACCCGCCGCGGAGCCGGCGCCGCGGACCGGCGCGATACTCGGCGACGGCGGACCGGGCGCGATCGACGGGGCGTACATCGTCGTCCTGCGTGAAAGCGCCGTCACCTCGTCGGGCGTCGGCGCCCGCGCCATGAGACTGGCCGACGCCTACGGCGGGACGGTGACCCGCACCTACCAGGACGCGCTGCACGGCTTCGGCGTGCGGATGTCGCGCGAGGCGGCCCGGCGCCTGGCCGCCGATCCGGCGGTCTCGTACGTGGAGCAGGACCGCACGGTGCGCACGGTGGGCACGCAGACGCCGACGCCCTCGTGGGGACTGGACCGGGTCGACCAGCGCGCGCTGCCGCTGGACGACTCCTACACCTACCCCAACACGGCCGCCGGCGTGCGGGTGTACATCCTGGACACCGGTGTCCGGGCGACCCACACGGACTTCGGCGGCAGGGTCGTCGGCGGACGGGACATCGTCGACAACGACGACGACCCCGGCGACTGCAACGGCCACGGCACCCACGTGGCCGGGACGGCGGCCGGCACCTCCTACGGCATCGCCAAGGGCGCCACCGTCGTACCGGTACGGATCATGGACTGCGGCGGGCGGGGCGCCTGGAGCGACGTGATCGCCGGGATCGAGTGGGTGACCGCGGACCACGACCCCGGGGAGCCGGCCGTGGCCAACATGAGCATCGGCGGCGGCACGATGCAGTCGGTCAACGACGCGGTCGCCGCCGCCATCGGCGACGGCGTGACGTTCGTGGTCGCGGCGGGCAACGACAACGCGGACGCCTGCCGGACCTCTCCGGCGAGCACGCCGGAGGCCATCACGATCGGGGCCACCGACGAAGCCGACCGGCGTGCCTCCTTCTCCAACCACGGCACCTGCCTGGACCTGTTCGCGCCCGGAGTCGGCATCACCTCCGCCTGGCACACCGGTGACACCGCCACGACCAGGATCAGCGGCACCTCCATGGCCGCGCCCCACGCCGCCGGGCTCGCCGCGGTGGTGACGGCGGCCCACCCCTCGTACATGCCGCGGCAGGTGCGGGACGCCATGGTCGCCGACGCCACCGCCGGCGTGGTCGCCAACCCCGGCACCGGCTCGCCCAACAAACTGCTCCACCTGGTGAGGAGCGGCCCCGTCGAGGACGACTTCTCGGTGACCGTGGACCCGTCGAACGTCTCCCTGGAGCCGGGCGCCAAGACCACCCTCACGGTCGGGACGTCCACCGTGTCCGGTGCCCCGCAGCAGGTGGCGCTGTCCGTCGCCGGTCTGCCCACGGGTGCGAAGGCCGCCTTCGACGTGGACACGGTGACCAGCGGTGAGTCGGCCGCGCTGACCGTGGCGACCGACGCCACCGTCCCGGCCGGTGTCCACACCGTCACCGTCACCGGCACCGGCGAGGGGGTCGCCCGCACCGCGTCCTTCTCCCTCACCGTCACCGCCCCCGCCGGCGGCTGCGACAAGTACCCGTACGTGAGGAGGGGCGCCCTCGCCACGGGCGGCAGCGCCTACCAGCCCGAGGGCGGCTTCTACCACAGCGCCGTGAGCGCCCGGCACGAGGGCTGCCTCGACGGCCCGGACGCCGCCAACTACGACCTGTACCTGCAGAAGTGGGGGAGCCAGGGCTGGGCCACCGTCGCGCAGTCCGTCGCCTCCGGAGCGGACGAGAAGCTCACCTACGCCGGCACCTCCGGCTATTACCGCTACCGCGTCCACGCCGTCAGCGGCAGCGGCGCCTACACCTTCGGGTACGTCAGGCCCTGACGGTCCCCGCCACGGGCCGTCGAGCGCGAACCGCCCCCGCCCCCGCCCGGCCGGTGCCGCGCGGGGGCCGGACGGCCGGCGCTCGGGGGCCGTCGGGAATCGGGGGCCGTCGGGGCTCGGCGCTCCGGGTCCTCGGGCCTCCGGGCCGTCGGGGCTCGGGGGCTCGGGGGCTCGGGGGCTTCGGCCCTCCTGGCCTCCGGGGCCTCGGGCTTCCTGGGCTCCGGACCTCCGGGGCTCGGCGCTCCGGACCCCCTGGGCTCCGGGGCCTCGGGCTTCCGGGCCTCCGGGCCTCCGGAGCCCCGGGGCGGGGAGCGTTGTGTCCGGGCGCCATCCGGGCCACACTCGTGCGACCCCGCTCCACCCCCACCCTGCAGGAGTGAACGGTGACCGCTACCGTCACGGACGGGACCGATCCGGCGGCGACCCCGCTGGCGGCCTCGCTCCGCCGTCTGCGGCGGCAGTCCGGCTGGTCCCAGGCCCGGCTCGCGGCGGAACTCGGCTACCACCACAGTGTGGTGAGCCGCTGGGAGGCCGGTGCCCGCAAGCCCTCCCTCGCCGTGGTCCGCCGCATCGACCACGTCCTGGACACCGGCGGCGAGCTGGCCCGGTACTGGGCCGGTGCCGACGGCGGACGGTCCCGCACGCCGCCGCGGGAGGAACCGCTGCCCGGCCTGCCCGGCCCCTCCCGCGGCGGTGAGGGCCCGCAGGTCGTACCGGACCACGCCCCCTGGCCCGTACGGTTGCCCCACCACGGCGTCGACTGCCCGCTGCACCCCTCCGCCCACTGCGCCGTCCCCCCCGACCGAACGGGCCGCCGAGATCCACCGCGCCTTCGTGTCGGATCCGGCCCGGCACACCGCGCCGGACGCCGTCCATGTGCTGGCGGGCCACCTGGCGGTACGCCTGCACACCGCCACGGAGCAGGGCCTCCCCCGCGGTGACGCCGTCGAGGCGGTGCTCCGGCCGATCGTGCGGGCGCTGGCGTCGGCGGAGGGCCCGTACCGGACGGCGCTGCACCGTCTGGCCGCCTCGTACGCCTCCCTCGCGGGGCAGCTGCGCATGCTCCGGGGACAGCACGGAGCCGCGATGGCGCTGTTCACCCGGGGGCTGCGGTGGGCGGCGGACGGTGAGGACGTGGGCCAGCGGGCCGCCCTGCTCAGCGACATGAACCTCCTCGCCCGCATGGAGCACGACGGCGCCAGTGCCGTGGAGTACGCCGAGGCCCTCCTCGCGACCGCCCGCGACCGCGTCTGGGTCCGCGCGCTGGGCCACCTGAACCTCGCGCGCGGTCACGCCGCCCTCGGCGACCTGGGGGAGACCACCCGCAACGTCGCCCGGGCGCGGGCCCTCCTGGACGAGCGCGGCCCGGACGACGGGGACGGACCGGAGTGGATCTCGGGTGAGCGGGGCCGCGCCCTGGTCGAGGCGGGCATCGGCGGGGCGCTGCGGGACATCGCCGTCTGCGCGGCGGACCGCGGGCTCGCGCGTGCCGCGCTGAGCGCCACCGAGTACTCCATACGGCTGGTGCCCGCCGGTCAGCGGCCGTCGGCCGTACTCCTCTCACTGCGGCGGGCCGACTGCCACGCCTGCGCCGGGCAGCCCGACGACGCCCTCGCCATCACCTCCTCCGTACTGGCGGAGGCGATGGCCACTCCGCTGACGACCGTCTGCCACGAGTTGCGCGGGCTCCGCAGCCGCATCGCGGCGCGCTGGCCCCACCCCGCCCACCCGCCGGCGGGGTGAGCCCGGTCCGCCGCGGCGCGGCGGACCGTTCCGGGCGCGGTGGGGGCCCCGTCGGCCCGGTACGCCCCGAACCCCCGTCAGCGACGGGGCGGGTGCGCGCGGGCGCGCCTCCGCGCCAGACGGAGGGAGAGGGCGCCGAGGACGAGGCAGCCGGCCGACACCGCCGCGAGGGGGAGGAGGCCCGGCGCCGCGCGGTGGCCCGTACCGGCCAGTTCCCGGGGGAGGCGGCCGGGGGAGGCGGGGTGCCGGGCCCGGTGCCGGCGGCCGGGGCGGTGAGGGCGAAGCGGTACGGCGGGGACGTGCCGACCCAGTCGCCGTCGCCGCCCCTGCGCTGCACCACCGCCGCGGCGGCCGTCACCTCGTCCGGGCGGGTGCCGGACGCGAAGGCGAGGTGCACCGGGACGCGGACCGTGCCGGACGGCGGGACCGTGAAGCCGCCGAAGGCGCGGTCGGTGTCGTCGTCGAGGACGCCGACGACCTCGCGGTGGTCGGTGTGCTCGGCCCGTACCGCGCGCGGGGGTCCGCCCGGTGCGGTGGAGAACGCCATGCGGACCGAGGCCGGCGCGAGCCGGCCCGAGGCGTCGGTGAGGACGATCACCGGGTGGATGTTGCGGCACGGCCGCCGGGTGGTGTTCGTCAGCTCGACGTACCAGGTGCGGGGTGCCGCGCCCGCCTCGTACACCGCCGGTCCGCCGGCGATGCGGGTGCGGATCGGGAAGGCCGCGGCCTCCGGGTCGCCGCAGCTCGGTTCGCGGCCGTCGACCGTCGCACCGGCACGCGGTCCGGTGGACGCGGTGCCGCCGGCGTGCCGGGCACCGCCGAGGTGCCCGGTGCCACCGGTGTGCTCGGTCCCAGCGGCGTATGCGGCGTGGGCGGTGCTCCCGGCGTGCGCGGCGTACGTGGTCCTCCCGGCGTACACGCCCTGCGCGGCGGGCCTCGGGGCCGGGGCCGGGAGCGACGGGATCGCGAGGGCGGCCAGCGCCGCCGCGACGGCCGGGGAGGTACGTACGCGCATGGGGACTGCCTCCGCTGCTCGCCGGCCGGTCGTCCCCGAAGGTCTTCCACCGGCGCGGGGCCCTTCTCCGCCCGTACGGCACGATGCGCCCGATCGGCCCAGCACCCGGCCGGGCCGGGGACCCGGGCCGGACGCCGGAGCACGGGCCGGGACCGGCCGGTTCCCCGCACCGCCGTCCGCCCGGCCGACGCTCACGCGCCGGGCCGCTCCGGCCGGTGCAGTACGGCCCGTTCGGCCGCGCTCCAGGTCGTGCTGGTCACCACGTACAGCGCGGCCGCCAGCGGGACGACGGCGACGGTCAGGAGAGTGGCGAACGGCATCAGCGGCATCACCCTGAGCAGCGCCCCCATGCCGGGCGCGGCCGCTTCCGCCCCCAGCGCGGCCGTCTGCGCCCGGGTGGCGCGGTAGGTGTACGCGGCGACGGCGGCGACCAGGGCGAACAGCGCCAGGTACACCAGTCCGGCCGACCCGAGGGGACCGCCCTGGGCGAGGGCGTCGGTCCACCGGCCGTCCAGCGACGCCCCGAGCAGCGCGTGGCCGGACAGCTCGTCACGGGAGAACAGGTGGTACAGCAGGAAGAAGACCGGCACCTGGAGGAGGCCCGGCAGGCACCCGGCGAGCGGCGACACCCGCTCGCGCGCGTACAGGTCGAGCACGGCCCGCTGGAGGCGGTCCGGATCGCGGGCGTACTTCTTCCGCACCGCCGCGACCTGCGGCGCGAGCCGGGCGCGGGCCCGCTGGCCGCGCGCGGCGGCGACGGCGAGCGGGAGGAGGGCGGCGCGTACGAGAACGGTGAGCAGGACGATCGCGGCGGGAGCCGGGACGAAACCGGAGAACCACAGCAGGAAATCCACGAAGGCGGACAAGGGAGACCTCTGAGTCGTCGTGCCGTCGTACCGACGGCCGGGCCGGAGTGGGGAACGCACGGCGTGGCGGCGGAGCGGGCGGCCCGGGGCGCGCGGGGAACACCCGCCCGCAGTCGACGGACCGACGGACCGACGGACCGACGGACCAGCGCCTCAGCACGCGCGGGATCCCGGTGAAGCCCGATGGGCCGGTGAACCCTCGACGGGGCCGGTGAAGCCCGGTGGGTCAGCGGGTCGTGGCCGCGACCGCCGCCGGGAGACGGCGTCCGGGCGCCCTGGGACGGCGGCGCCCCGAGGCGTCGGGGTCGCGCTGCGGCAGGAACGCGGTGCGCCGGTCCCGGTCGCGCAGGGCGGTGCGCACCCGCGTGGGCGGCACGGACGGGACGGCGCGGGCGCCGACGACGGCGCAGGCGACGAGTGCGGCGGCGGCGAGCGCCACGGCGGGGAGGGAGGGCCCGTCCGTCAGAAGGGCGACGGCGAGGAGGAGCGGCAGCAGCAGGCGCAGGAACGTCCCGTACACGCGGCCTCCCCCTCTCCGGACGGCTGTTCTCCCCGTCACCGTACAGGAGTTCACCCGGCGGGCGCCCCGGTGCCCGGCGGGCCGGACGTGCGCGGGGCCCTCCCCGCCGGCCGGGCGGGTGTCCCGCCGCGTGCCCGGCCGGTCCGCCCACGCCCCCTCTGGGGGCGGGGCGCACGGCAGTACGGTGGTGACCATGCGCCTCGACACGCCTGCTGACCACACCAACGAAGCCGAGCGCCTGCTGCGCGCCGCGGAGCAGTACCCCGGGGACCGCGAGCCGCTGTTCCTGCGGGCGGCCGCGCACCTGGAGCTGGCCGGTGACCGCGCCCGCGCGACGACGCTGTACGACACGCTGCTGTCCACGCCCCCCGGGCCGGACGACCCCCACCTGGTGCGGGCGCTGAAGGCGGCGAACCTGTGGGAGTACAGCCACGAGGCGGAGGCCCGCGCCATCATCGACGGCCTGCGGGCGACGACGCCGACGGACGCGGCGGCGTGGGAGATCGCCGGGGAGGCGCTGGAGGCCCACGACGAGCTGGAGGCGTCGGAGGAGACGTTCACGGCGGCGGCGCGGGCGCTGGTGCCGCTGCCGCACGAGCAGGAGGTGCCGTACGCGGCGCAGTCGCTGCTCACCTCCCGCCACCGGGTGCGGCGCCTGCTGGGGCGGGAGCACGACGACTGGGACGTCCTGGCGGACCGGCTGCACACGGGCGCGGTCCCGCTGGACGAGCTGCACGACCCGAAGCGGACCTGGGCGCTGGGGTCGTCGGACCCGGCGGAGCTCCGGGCGGAGATCATCCGGCTGCGCAGCGAGCTCGGCTCGTACCGCTCGGCCCTGTCCCGCCCCTTCCCGGTCGCCGTGCTGCTGTGGCCGCGCGAGGAGCTGGCCGAGCTTCTGGCGGCCTACCCGGAGCTGGAGGCCGAGTACCCGACGCACGAGGCGCACCTGACGGACCTGGAGGCGTCGCTGCGCGAACTGGCCGCGGCGGGCACCCCGAACCTGGGCGTCGTGCGGGGCACGGTCCCGTCGTACGAGGCGTTCGCCGCGTCCGAGGGCGCCTCCCCGTCCCACGCGGCGCTCCTCCCCCAGTACGCGACGGTCCTCGCCGCCCGGGGCCGTGCCCTGCCCTGGCCCCCGCCGCGCACCTCCCCCTGCTGGTGCGGCTCGGACACCCCGTACGCCGACTGCCACGGCGGGATGCGGCTGTAGGACCGGGGAACGCAGTGACAAGGGCCGGGGGCACGGCCGTAAGGCCCCGGGTGCTGTTGCAGGGCCGGGGGCACGGCGTAGGGCCGGGGGCACGGCGTAGGGCCGGGGGCACGGCGTAGGGCCGGGGGCACGGCGCGGGCGTCGGACACGAGTGCGGCCGTTCACCCCTCACGTTCCACCCGTCCGCGGTAGTTTCATCCTGAACCACCGTCGGCCGGCCCGACCCTCCCCCCACACGTCCCGGTCCTGTGTGCGCGAGGGAGACCTGTGTCCATGAGCAATCCGTACCACCAGCCCCCCGTCCCGTCCCCGCCCCCGGTCCCGGGGACGCAGCGGCCGCTGCGCCGCATGAAGCGCGTGTGGGGCGGCGGTCTGCTCCTGCTGCTGATCGGCGCCGGCTGCGGCGCGACCGGCGACGCGGGCGACGCGGGCGGTGGGGCGGCGGCTGGAGCGTCCCCGGCCGTCACGGTGACCGCCACGGCCACCGCCACGGCCACCCTCACCGCGTCCCCGTCCGCCGAACCGGCCCCGGCGGCCACGGTCACCGCCACCGAGACGGTGACCGCGACGGCGACCGTCACGGCGACGGCCACGGTCGCCCGCGAGGCCGACGGCGGCGGGTCGGGCGACGGGTACGGCGGGTCGGGCGACGGCGCGTCCGATGGCGACGCCTACTACGGCAACTGCTCCGCGGCCCGCGCCGCCGGCGCCGCCCCGGTCCACCGCGGCGACCCGGGCTACGGCCGCCACCTCGACCGCGACGGCGACGGCGTCGGCTGCGAGGGCTGACCTCCACGGGGGCGTCCCACCGCGCACCACCCCGCACCACCGCGCCCCCGCGTCCACGGCCGCCACCGCCCCCTCCCCCCCTCGCACCGCCGCACCGCCGCACCGCCGTTCCCCGCGTCCCCACCGTCCCGCCGCCTCACCGCGCCCCGCCCCGGCCGGGCGCCGCCGTCCGCGGGCCGCGGAGGGCAGCCGTCCCCGGGCCGGGGCGACAGGGGCGCGGTGGCCCGGACCCGACGGCGAAGGTTCGGGGCCCGGACCCGGGGCGCGGGGCGATCGGGGCTCGGGCCCGGCGGCGGGGGCGGGCCGGGGCGCGGGAAGGGCGGGTTAGCCTCGGGGGGTCGTCGATGTGGCAGGAGGGTTGTCGTATGGCCAGGGTTCCGGTGTCGGTCGTCGCCGCGGGCGGGCTCGTCGGCGGGTACGGGGTCGCCCGGTGGACGAAGAAGCGGCCGCTCGGCGGGGTGGCGCTGGCCGCCGCGGGGGCGGTGGCCGCGCGGGAGTGGCGTCGGCGCGGCGGCAACGCCGCGGCGGCCGGGCTGAGTGCCGCGTACGTCGCGGCGTTCGCCGGGTCGCACCCGCTGGCGAAGAGGATCGGAGCCTGGCCGGCGGTGTTCTCCGTCGCCGGCGGGATGGCCCTGGCCTCCTGGGCGGTCACCCGGCGCGCCGGCTGACCCCCGCCGGTCCGGGCGCCCGCGTACCGGCGGGCGCCTCCCCGCGGGTGCCGGGCGGGCGTCCGGTCATCCGCCCAGGGCGTGGGAGACCGTGTGGATCAGCAGGCCCGCCAGTGCGCCCACCACCGTGCCGTTGATGCGGATGAACTGCAGGTCGCGGCCGATGTGCGCCTCGATCTTGCGGGAGGTCTGGTCGGCGTCCCAGCTCGCCACCGTGTCGGTGATCAGCGAGGTGATCTCCCCCCGGTAGGTCGTCACCACGTACGCCGCCGCGTCCTCCAGCCAGCCCTCGACCTTCCGCTGGAGCTGCGCGTCCGTCGTCAGCCGGGCGCCCAGGGAGAGCAGGGAGGCGCGTGCCCGCAGCCGCAGCTCGCTCCGCTCGTCCTCCGCCGCCGACACGATCATCGCGCGTACGGCCCCCCACGCCGACGCGATGACGTCCTGCACCTCCGGCCGCGCCACCAGCTCCGACTTCAGGCGCTCCACGCGCGTCCGCGTCTCGGTGTCCGCCTGGAGGTCCGTCGCGAAGTCCCCGAGGAAACGGTCGATCGCGCCCCGCGCCGGGTGCCCCGGCATGTCGCGCATCTCGGTGACGAACCGCAGCAGCTCCTTGTAGACCCGCTCCCCGACCTTCCGGTCCACGAACCGCGGCGTCCATCCCGGGGCGCCGCCCTGCACGGCGTCCATCACCGAGTCGCCGTGCACGACCAGCCAGTCGTGGGCGCGGGCGCAGACCAGGTCGACCGCCCGGCGGTGCGCCCCGTCGGCGACGACGCGGCCGAGGGTCTTGCCGATGCCCGGCGCGATCTCCGCCGCCTCCGCACGGCGGGTGATCGCCTCGCCGACGACGGCCTGGACGTCGGCGTCCCGCAGGACGGTCAGGGCGCCGCGCAGCGCCGTGGACAGCTCCGCCGTGACCCGGCCGGCGTGTGCGGGCTCGGACAGCCAGGTCCCGAGGCGGCCGGCGACGTCCAGGGCGTGCAGCCGGGCCCGTACGACGTCCGCCGAGAGGAAGTTCTCCCCGACGAACCTGCCCAGCGCCTCGCCCAGCTGGTCCTTCTTCGTCGGGATGATCGCCGTGTGCGGGATGGGCAGGCCCATCGGGCGGCGGAACAGCGCCGTGACGGCGAACCAGTCCGCGAGCGCGCCCACCATGCCCGCCTCGGCGGCCGCCGCCACGTAGCCGGGCCAGCCGGCCACACCGGAGGCCTCCGCCCAGGTCGCGAGCGCGTAGACCACCGCCACCAGGAGCAGCAGCGCCGTCGCCGTCGCCTTCATGCGGCGTACCCCGCGGTGCTTCTCCGCGTCCTCCGCCGTGTACGAGAAGCCGCCGGCGCCCGCTGTCCGCGCCGACCTCGTGCCCGTTCCCGTCATTCGCTCCGCCCTCGCCGGCCCTGGGGCCCGTCTCGCCTCCGGGCGCCGTGAGCGGGCGCCGCCGGGGGCGGGCGCCGAACGCCCCGTACCTCCGCGCCCGCCCCGCGACGGCGCCCGCACGCCCCTTCGGCTCGCGGGCCGGCACCGCCGCTTGTCCTATTCCAGGTACTCCCGGGGCGGGCCGCTAGTTCCGGGGCGGCGGCTTTTCCCGGCGCGTGCGGGCTTTCTCACTCTTTCGGTCCCCGCCCGGCCCCCGCCGCCGCGCCCACCGCACGGGCCCGGCGGCGGAGTGCCCGGCCCCCGGGAAGGCCCCTCGCGGCCCGCGCCCGCCGGACGGGCCGCACCGTGCGGTCGGCGGGGTCCGGCGGCGCGGCCCGGCGGCGGGGTGCCGCGGGGCCGCCGGGGAGTCCCTTCAGGACCCCGCGCCTGGGGTGGTCCGCGCCGGCCGCCGTTCGGCGTACATCTTCGCGATGACCGCCTCGATGTCCGGCTCCCGCACGGACAGGTCGACCAGCGGGTACGCCCCGGCGATCTCCGCGACCAGCGGCGCCGCCGACGCGGACGCGGGGAACGCCAGCCACTGCCGGGCCCCCTCGACCCGCACCACGCGGGCGCCGGCCACCTCGACGGGCGGCGCCTCCCGCTCCAGGTCGACGACGAGCGTCCGCTCGCCCGCGCCCGCCTCGTGGAGCCCGGCCGGCGTGCCGTCGTACACCAGCCGCCCGTAGTCGATGACCATCACGCGCCCGCAGAGCTGCTCGATGTCCGTGAGGTCGTGGGTGGTGAGCAGGACCGTCGTGCCCCGCTCGGCGTTGAGGTCCCGCAGGAAGCCGCGGACCTTCGCCTTCGACACGACGTCGAGGCCGATCGTCGGCTCGTCGAGGTAGAGCACGTCGGGGTCGTGGAGCAGCGCCGCCGCGAGGTCGCCGCGCATCCGCTGGCCGAGGGAGAGCTGGCGGACGGGCACCTCCAGCAGGTCCGCCAGGTCGAGGAGTTCGACGCACCGGTCGAGGTTCTCTCGGAAGCGGGCGTCGGGGATGCGGTACATGCGGTGCACCAGCCGGTAGGAGTCGCGCAGCGGCAGGTCCCACCAGAGCGTCGTCCGCTGCCCGAAGACGACGCCGATGCGGCGGGCCAGGCGGGTCCGCTCCCGCGCGGGGTCGATGCCGGCGACGCGCAGCCGGCCGCCGCTCGGGGTGAGGATGCCGGTGAGCATCTTGACGGTGGTGGACTTCCCGGCGCCGTTCGGGCCGATGTAGCCGACCACCTCCCCGCGCGCCACGCGGAAGCTCAGCCCGTCCACCGCCCGCACCCGGTGCCTCTCCCGGCGCAGCGGGCCCACCCGGCGGCGCACGTCGAAGACCTTCTCGACGCCGTCGAGGTCGATGAAGTCGGCTTCCCCGGTGGTCATGTGTCAGCTCCCCGTGCTCCGGTACGAACGGATCCCCGCGCGCCACGCCAGTCCCGCCAGTACGACGCACCCCGCGGCGACCGCCGGGGAGGCGAAGGCCGCCCACGGCGGCAGCCCGGCCGGCGCCTCCCGGCCCAGCACGTACGAGGCGGGCACCCAGTTGACGAACGCCAGCGGCACGACGTAGACGGCACCCCGCACCAGTTCGACGGCGAAGATCGACGGCGGGTACTGCAGGAGGGTGTTCCCGCCGTACGTGAAGGAGTTGGCGACCTCCGCGGCGTCCTGCGCCCAGAACTGGAACGCCGCCCCGGCCGTCATCAGCGATCCGAAGATCAGGGCGCCCGTCACGACCGTCAGCGGCACCGTCAGCGCCTTCAGCGGCGTCCACTCGACGCCCTCCAGCACCGCCAGCGACCACACCAGCACCAGCAGCCCCTGCGCAAGCCGGCCGAGCCGCCGCAGCGCGAACCGGTCGGCGGCCACCTGCGCCAGGACGGGCGCCGGGCGCACCAGGAACGTGTCGAGCGTGCCGTCCCGCACGCGCCGCCCGACCTTCTCCACCTGGCCCATCGCCAGGTCGGCCAGTCCGAAGGCGGTGCTCGTCGTCCCGTACAGGAACGCCACCTCGCCGAAGGCGAACCCGCCCAGGCCCCGCACGTGGCCGAACATCAGCAGGATCACCACGAAGTCGAAGAAGTTCGCCACCAGGTTGGTCAGCAGCGTCATGGCGAAGGAGAGGCGGTACGCCATCGTGGAGCGGATCCACATGACGGCGATCAGCCGGTACGCGCGCAGCCCGTCCGCGACCGCCGCCACGCGCCCGGCGGGGCCCGGCCCGCCCCCGTGGCGCGGTGCCCTCCCCGTCGGGCGGGCGGGGCGCGGCGCGTGCGGGCGCGGGGCGGGGAGGCCGCCGGCCGACGGCCCGGGGGCGGCGCGTGCGGGCGCCGCCGGGGAGGGCGCGCCGGGCCCCGCGGCTCCGGGGCGCTCCGGCGGAGGGACATCAGCCACCCTGGATCACCACCCGCCGCGTCGCGACCGCCTGGAGCGCGCGGCCCGCGGCCAGCAGCACCAGGGCCCAGCCCGTCTGGAAGGCGTACGCCTCCGGCAGCGCCCAGCCGGTCCGCTTCTCCAGGAACACGTCGGCCGGGACCTGGAGCACCGACGCCCAGGGCAGCGTCCGGGCGACCTCGCCGAGCACGCCGGGGAAGACGGTCAGCGGCAGCAGCATCCCGGAGAAGAACACCCCCGACAGCCACGCCGCCTGCACCACCCCCGCCCCGTCGAGCAGCCAGAACACGGAGAGCGCGACCAGGTACCGGAGCGCGAAGCCCACCGCGACGCCGAGCAGCACCGACACCGCGAAGGCGAGCCAGGTGAGGGGGTGTTCGGGCAGCGCCAGGTCGAAGACGAGCGCGCCGACCGCCATCGGGACGACCCCCCGGCCGAGCAGCTGGAAGGCGGCGCGCCCCAGGTCGGCCGCGAACCACCACAGCTGGAGGTCGGCGGGCCGGTGGAGGTCGACGGCGACGTCACCGGTCCTGATGCGCTGGATCAGCTCCTCCTCGGCGCCGCCGCCCATCAGGGAGCAGGCGGCGAGCAGGGACTGGCCCAGCCAGACGTACGTCAGGGCCTCGGCCGCGTCGTAGCCGCCGAGGCGGGGGCGCTCGTCCCACAGGGCCGTGTAGGTGAACGCCAGGACGAAGCCGAAGACCGTGTTGGTGAACACGCCGGCGGCGGTGGCCACCCGGTAGGTGGCGTGGCGGCGGAAACCGCCGGTCAGGACGGCCCAGTACAGCCCCATGCCACCGTCCCCCCTCCGGCCGCGCCCGCCGGTTCGGCGGGTCCTCGAAGCCGACGAGCCTAGCCAGTCGGGTGCCGGACGGGCGACCGCTTTTCGCGTCGGCGGTGGCGACCCGGAACGGGATGCACGGGTCGGGGCTCGGCGCGGTGCACTATGTGCAAGAGTGATAAAACATCACAATTCGGACAGTGATCACGCCCATGACCGCAACCGTGCCGGAGACCCAGTGAGCGACGCCCCGCCGCAGCCCCCAGCCCGGGGCTGGGAGCCCCGTGACCCCAGCGTCCAGCCCGCCCCCCGCCCGCCCCGCCGCGACCGCCCCCGCCCCCAGGCCCGGACCCAAGCCCGGCCCCGGCGCACCGGATGGCGCAGGGCCGTCCCCACCCGGCGGACGGTCCTCGGCGGCCTCCTCCTCACCGCCCTCCTCCTCGGCGGCGGCTTCCTCGCCGGGTACCACCTGATCGAGATCCCGCCCGCCAACGCCGCCGCGACCGCCCAGGCCAACGTCTACCTGTACGCGGACGGCAGCCCGCTCGCCCAGGCCGGCCGGGTCAACCGGGAGAGCGTCCCCCTCGACCGCGTCCCCCGCCCCCTGCGGCAGGCCGTCCTCGCAGCCGAGGACCGCGACTTCTACACCGAACCGGGCGTCGACCCCGGGGCGCTGCTCCGCGCCTCCTGGAACACCGTCACCGGCAAGGGCACCCAGGGCGGTTCGACGATCACCCAGCAGTACGTGAAGAACTACTACCTGGGCCAGGAGCGCACCGTGACCCGCAAGGTGAAGGAGTTCTTCATCGCGGTCAAACTGGACCGCGCCAAGCCCAAGGACGAGATCCTGGAGGGCTACCTCAACACCAGCTACTACGGCCGCAACGCCTACGGCGCACAAGCCGCCGCCCAGGCGTACTACGGCAAGGACGTCCGGGAACTCGACACCGCCGAGAGCGCCTACCTGGCCTCGCTCCTCAACGCCCCCAGCGCGTACGACGTGGGCGCACGCCCCTCCAACCGCGCCCGCGCCCTGGCCCGGTGGAACTACGTGCTGGACGCCATGGTCCAGGAGGGATGGCTGACCGCGGCCCAGCGGTCCGTCCTGCGGTTCCCCGAGGTCCTCCCCTCCCACCCCACCGCCGGCCTGGCCGGCCAGCGCGGCTACGCCGTACAGGCCGTCAACGCCTTCCTCGCCCGCCACGGCATCCTCTCCGAGAAGGCGCTCGCGGCCGGCGGCTACCGCATCACGACCACCCTGCGCAAGGACCGGATGGACGCCTTCGACGAGGCCGTGCGGCAGCAGGTGCTCGACCGGCTCGACCCGGAGGCGAACCCCGCCGACCGGTACGTCCGGGTCGGCGGCGCGTCCATCGAACCCGCCACCGGCAGGGTCGTCGCCCTGTACGGCGGCGTCGACTACACCCGCCAGTACGTCAACAACGCGACCCGCCGCGACTACCAGGTCGGTTCCACCTTCAAACCGTTCGTCCTGGCCTCCGCCGTCGCGTACGGCGCCACCACCCAGCACGGCGAGCCGATCACCCCGAACACCGTCTACGACGGCACCAACAAGCGCCCCGTCGAGGGCTGGACCGGCAAGGCCTACGCCCCCGCCAACGAGGACGACATGTCCTACGGCGGCATCCCCCTCCACACCGCCACCGACCGGTCGGTGAACGCCGTCTACGCACAGCTCGCCGTGGACGTCGGGCCGAAGAAGGTGAAGCGGACGGCGATCTCGCTCGGCCTGCCGGCCGACACCCCGGACCTGACCGCGTCCCCCTCCATCGCCCTCGGCCCCGCCACGGCGAGCGTCCTGGACATGGCGGAGGCGTACGCCACGCTCGCCAACCACGGCAGGCGGGGCCTGTACACCCTGGTCGAGAAGGTCGAACGGATCGACCCCGACGGCGACCGCCCCCTGCCGCTGCCGGCCGCCGGATCCGGCGCCCGCCAGGCCGTGAGCCGCGAGGCCGCCGACACGACGACGGCCGTCCTGCGCGGCGTCGTCGAAGGCGGCACCGGCACCGCGGCGCGGGCGGCGGGCCGCCCGGCCGCCGGGAAGACCGGCACCGCCGAGGACGACAAGGCCGCCTGGTTCGCGGGGTACACCCCGGACCTGGCGACCGTGGTCGCGCTGATGGGCCAGGACCCGGGGACCGGCGCGCAGAAACCGCTCTACGGCGCGATGGGCATGGCCCGCGTCAACGGCGGCGGCGCCCCCGCCGAGGTGTGGGCCCACTACACGGGCACGGCCCTGGAGGGCACCCCGCCCCGCGACTTCGACCTGCAGCTCCCGGAGGGCGCGGAGGTCGAGGAGGACCGGCACCCGGAGGACCTCACCGAGGAGGTGGGCGCCGAGGACACCACCGGCCAGGTGACGGACGACCGGCCCCCGCAACCGTCCCGGGACCCCTCGCCCCCCGGCCGGGCGACCACCCCGGACGGGTTCCCCGCCACGGGATGACACCGCGCCGCACCACGGCACGGCGCCACCGCGCCCCGGAACGGCACCCCGGGGCCCAGGACGGCACCACCGCACGGCGCCCCCGGGGCCCCGCCGCACGCCGGCGGGGCCCCGGCACGCACCCGCGGGACCTCACCCGCCCGACGTGACCTTGAGCCCCACCACGGCGACCAGCAGCAGACAGACGAAGAAGATCCGCGCGGCGGTGACGGGCTCGCCGAGGACGAGCATCCCGAACACCGCCGCACCGGCCGCGCCGATGCCGACCCACACGCCGTACGCCGTACCGATCGGCAGCGTCCTGGCGGCCTGGGCCAGCAGGACCATGCTGGCGACGATGCCCAGGCAGGTCAGGACCGTCGGCCACAGACGGGTGAAGCCGTCGGTGTACTTCATCCCCACCGACCAGCCGACCTCCAGCAGACCGGCGACGACGAGCAGGACCCAGGCCATGGCACCACAACACCCTTCGGGACGGAGTTCTCGATCTGCGTCGTCTTCGCCTCGTGACCCGGTACGGCGCGTCTCGTCGGGTGCCGCCGGCCGCGGCGGCGGCCGGCGGTGTCAGAGGTAGAGGCCCGTGGAGTCCACCGAACCCTCGAAGCGGTCGGCGGCCACCGCGTGCAGGTCCCGCTCGCGCATCAGCACGTACGCCACACCGCGCACCTCCACCTCCGCGCGGTCCTCCGGGTCGTACAGGACCCGGTCGCCGGGCTCCACCGTGCGGACGTTCTGGCCGACCGCGACCACCTCGGCCCAGGCCAGCCTGCGGCCCACCGCGGCGGTCGCCGGGATGAGGATGCCGCCTCCCGAGCGCCGCTCGCCCTCGGGGACGTCGGACCGGACCAGCACCCGGTCGTGCAGCATCCGGATGGGCAACTTGTCGTGGGTGTTCTCGCTCACCCCACGAACCTACCCGCCCGGGCGCCCCGCCCCGCCGCGAGGTCCCCTCAGCGCGCCCGCCGGCGGGAGGAGACCGCGACGACCAGCCCGATCACACCCACGGCGAGGAGCGCCGCCGGCACCACCCGCTCCAGGCGCGGCGCCCCCGTCCCGTCCACGAAGCGCGCCCTGGCATCGGTCAGCATCCGGTTGACGGCGACGAAGGCCCGGCCCGCCGTCTCGTCGACCGTCGACACCACCTTCGCCTTCGCGTCGCCGACGATCGTCTTCGGGTGCATCCGTACGCCGATCTCGTCGAGCGTGACGGCGAGCTGCTCGCGCCGGCGGACGATGTCCGCCTCGATCTGCGCGGGGGTCCTGGCGTCCGACACCGAGCTGCCTCCGTTGGTGGTCGTGATCTCCGGTCTCCTCGTCACGGACAGTCTGTCAGCTCGACCGGCCGGGAGCCGTCCCGGACCCCCGTTAGGCTCGACCGGGTACCCGCCCGCACCCCCGTCGAGGAGAGCCACAACCATGAGCGAGCGACTGCAGCCCGGCGACACCGCCCCCGACTTCACCCTGACCGACGCGGACGGCGACGAGGTCTCGCTCGCGGACCACCGGGGCCGCAAGGTCATCGTCTACTTCTACCCGGCGGCGCTCACGCCCGGCTGCACCAAGCAGGCGTGCGACTTCACGGACAACCTCCGGCTCCTCGCGGACGCCGGCTACGACGTGATCGGCGTGTCGCCGGACCGGCCGGAGAAGCTCGCGAGGTTCCGGGAGAAGGAGGGGCTGAAGGTCACCCTGGTCGGCGACCCGGAGAAGAAGGTGCTGGAGGCGTACGGCGCGTACGGCGAGAAGAAGCTGTACGGCAAGACGGTGACGGGCGTCATCCGCTCGACGGTGGTCGTCGACGAGGAGGGCAGGGTCGAGCGCGCCCTGTACAACGTCAAGGCCACCGGCCACGTCGCGAAGATCATCAAGGACCTGGGTCTCTGACCCCGCTCCCCGGCGCCCCGACGGCCCGCACCGCCCCACCGGCGGTACGGGCCGTCCCGCGCACCGGGGGTGACCACCCGGCGTCCGGTTCGTTACTCCGTACGAGGCCGCGAACAGACGGCCGGGCGGGGAGGAACGGATGCCGGTCAGCCTGTACACAAAGGAACGCCTGGAAGAGGCTGTCAAAGGGGTGCGGTCACTGTCGGAGGCGCTGGAGCGGCTCGGTGTGGACCCGTCGAGCCCGACGCGGCGCTACCTGCGTGAGCGGATGAGGAGACTGGGGGTGGACACCTCGCACTTCGAACGGGAGACGAAGTGGACCAGGGAGATCCTCCAGTCCGCGGTCGCGGCGTCCACGAACATGTGCGACGTCCTGCGCCACCTCGGTCTCGGGGTCGTCGGCGGGCATCACACCCACATCAGCCGCCGCGTCAGGGCGTACGGCATCGACATCTCGCACTTCCGGGCACCGGAACGCCGCGGAGTGCCCCGGCGCTCCGGGGCGCCGGAGCACGTGCTCGTCCGGCAGCCCGCCGATCGGGCCAGGCGTGTCCCGAGCGACCGGCTCAAGTCCGCCATGGCGGCACTGGGGGTACCCGAGCGGTGCGTCCTGTGCGGCACGGGACCGGTCTGGCGGGGCAGCCCTCTGCCCTTGGAGGTCGATCACGTCGACGGCGACTGGCGCGACAACCGGATCGACAATCTGCGTTATCTCTGTCCCAACTGCCACGCGACGACGGACGGCTACCGGGGCCGTGCCAAGGGGCGCACCATGGGAGGAGCCGGGTGAGCGGCGGCGTGAAGTACACCCGTGAGCGCCTGGTGCAGGCGGCCGAGCAGTGCTCGAACCTGGACGAGGTCATCGCCTTCCTCGGCACACGGCCGTATGGCAAGCTCCGCACGTACCTCGTCGGACGGTTCGCACGGTTCGGCATCGACATCTCGCACCTCACCCCCTGCGGGGGCTCGGTCCGGCCGGCTCCCGGCGAACTGCGTGAGGCGGTCGCCGAGTCGGTCTCCCTCGCCGAGGCGCTGCGCCGGCTGGGCCGACCGGACAGCGGCACCCAGCGCAGGAAGTTCCGTCAGTGGGTGACCGAGGACGGCCTTTCGACCGCGCATTTCCTGGGGCAGGCGCACCAGCGCGGCAAGCCGGGCGCAACACCGGTCAGACGCGCCGAGGAGATCCTGGTCAAGCACGGCGGTGAGCGTCGGACCAGGACCCTCCTCCTGCGCCGCGCGCTCCGCGAGGTCGGTGTGCCCGAGGCGTGTGCCGAATGCGGGACCGGGCCCGAATGGCTAGGGAAACCCATGACACTGGAGGTCGACCACATCAACGGCGACTGGAGCGACGACCGGCGCGAGAACCTGCGGCTGCTGTGTCCCAACTGCCACGCCGTCACCGGCACCTGGTGCCGCGGAGGCCGGCCGCGAGGAGGTGGCCGGCATCTCCCTCCCGGCAGGGGATCCGGGCCAGTAGAGTAGAGCGCGGCCAGGCGCCCGTACGCCAAGGGCTGAGCGGCGATCTTTAGGTGGTCGTGTTTGTCGGTTCGAATCCGACCGGGCGCACAAGACGGAAAGGTCCCGCACCCTGGAATCCAAGGTGCGGGGTTTTTCGGTGGGGTCAGCCCAGCAGCTCCCGGACGGCCGGCACCAGGGCGCGGAACGCCTTGCCGCGGTGGCTGATGGCGTTCTTCTCCTCGGGGCTGAGTTCGGCGCACGTCCGCGTCTCCCCCTCCGGCTGCAGGATCGGGTCGTACCCGAAGCCGCCGGCGCCCGCGGGCGCGTGGCGCAGCGTGCCGTCGAGGCGGCCCTCGACCACCCGTTCCGTGCCGTCGGGCAGGGCGAGGGCGGCGGCGCACGCGAAGTGGGCGGTGCGGTGCGGTGCGTCGATGTCGGAGAGCTGGGCGAGGAGCAGGTCCAGGTTGGCCTTGTCGTCGCCGTGGCGGCCGGCCCAGCGGGCGGAGAAGATGCCGGGTGCGCCGCCGAGTACGTCGACGCAGAGCCCGGAGTCGTCGGCGACGGCCGGGTGGCCGGTGGCTCGGGCGAGGGCGCGCGCTTTGAGCAGGGCGTTCTCCGCGAAGGTGACGCCGGTCTCCTTGACGTCGGGGATGTCGGGGTAGGCGTCCGCGCCGACGAGTTCGTGGGTGAGGCCGGCGTCGGCGAGGATGGCGCGGAGTTCGGTGGTCTTCCCGGCGTTGCGGGTGGCGAGGATCAGGCGGGTCATGGCGTCCAGTATCGCGGTGGGGCGCCCGCGGCCGTCCGGTCGGTGAGGGGCACCGTGGTGGGGCGGGAGTGCCCGCGGCCGTCCGGCCCGGTGGGCGGCCCGTGGTGGGGCGGGGGGTTACGGGGTGCAGATGCGGGCGATCTCGGCCGCGGCGTCGGTGACGGGCTTGAGGTCGGGGGTCGTGTCCCCGTTGCCGACGGAGGTGCGTACCTGTTCGACGCCCTCGGACAGGTCGTCGACCGCCTTGGAGAGGTCGGCGTTGTCGGTCTTGTCCTTAAGGGTGGCCAGTTCCTTGTCGATCTCGTCGAGGGACTGCCGGATCTTCGCCGGGTCGCCGGCGTCGGAGGCGGCCTGGCGGAGCCGGCCGACGCTGGCGGCGATGGCCTCGGCGGTCCGGACGCAGTCGAGTGCCTTGTCCAGGGCGCCGCAGCCGGTGAGCGCGAGGGTTGCGGTGAGTACGACGCCGGAGACGAGGGCGGTGGTGCGGTGACGGCGCATGAGTGGGCGGCCTCCCCTGGCTGGTTACGGGCGTACGGTACCTTCCGCACGCCCGTGTCGGTGGGAGGCCGCCGGGTTGCGGCGCGGTGTGCTCAGAGGGTCGTTTCGAGGGCTTCGCGCTGGAGTGCGGCGAGGTCGGCGCAGCCGCCGGTGGCGAGGTCGAGGAGCGCGTTGAGTTCTTTGCGGTCGAAGGGTTCGGCCTCGGCGGTGCCCTGGACCTCGACGAAGCGGCCGTCGCCGGTGCAGACGACGTTCATGTCGGTTTCGGCGCGCACGTCCTCCTCGTAGCAGAGGTCGAGGAGGGGGGTGCCGTCGACGATGCCGACGGAGACGGCGGCGACGGTGCCGGTGAGCGGTTTGCGTCCGGCCTTGACGAGTTTCTGCCGCTGGGCCCAGGCGACGGCGTCGGCGAGGGCGACGTACGCGCCGGTGACGGCGGTGGTGCGGGTGCCGCCGTCGGCCTGGAGGACGTCGCAGTCGAGGACGACGGTGTTCTCGCCGAGCGCTTTGTAGTCGATGACGGCGCGCAGGGAGCGGCCGATGAGGCGGGAGATCTCGTGGGTGCGGCCGCCGATCCTGCCGCGGACGGATTCGCGGTCGCCGCGGGTGTTGGTGGAGCGGGGGAGCATCGAGTACTCGGCGGTGACCCAGCCCTCGCCGCTGCCCTTGCGCCAGCGGGGGACGCCCTCGGTGACGGAGGCGGTGCAGAAGACTCTGGTGTCGCCGCAGGAGATGAGGACGGAGCCCTCGGCGTGCTTGCTCCAGCCGCGTTGGATGGTGACCGGGCGGAGCTGTTCGGGCGTGCGGCCGTCGATACGGGTCATGGGGAGAGCCTAGGCCGTGTGGTGCGTGTTCCGCGTCGGCCGGTCAGGGGCGGGGGCGGGCGGCGCGGGCGAGCCGGGGGGTGAGGGTGGGCAGCGGTACGGGCTCGCGGTGGGTGTCGCCGCCGGGGAGGGGGACGACGAGCCACTGGCCGGGTGGGAGGAACCGTCCGGTGACGCGGGCCCGTCCGTCGAGGACCGCCTGGGGGAAGGCCGGGGTGGAGTCGCGGGGCACGTCGGGGAACTCCACGCCTTCCACGGTGATCAGCGCGTCGCCTTCGGGGAGGAGCCGCACGGTGATCTCGGGTGGTCCGGTGAGTTCGACGTGTGCCCCGTGGGGCGGGGATCCGTCGGGGTCGGTGGCGGTGAAGGGGGGTGCGGCGGTGCGGCGGTGCGGCGGGAGGTCTGGTCGGCGCCGATGTCGTGGGTGACGGTGACCGTCAGTCCGCGGGCGGCGGCGGTCTTCCGCAGGGCGGTGACGGCGGCCTGGGTGGTGGGCGGGCGGGGGCGGGTTCCTGCACGTCGGTTCCCTCGGGTGTCGGGGTGTGGCGCGGCCCGCCTTCCGTGCCGGTGGGGCGGGGGCGGGCCTTGCCTCAGGGTCGGGGGCGGGTCACATCATGTCCTCGATCTCGGCGGCGACGGGGTCGGCGTCGGTGCCGATGACGACCTGGACGGCGGTGCCCATCCTGACGACGCCGTGGGCGCCCGCGGCCTTCAGGGCGGCTTCGTCGACGAGGTCCGGGTCGCTCACCTCGGTGCGCAGCCGGGTGATGCAGCCCTCGATCTCCTCGATGTTGTCGATCCCGCCGAGCCCGGCGACGATCTTCTCAGCCTTGCTGGCCATGTCTTTCTCCCTGGTGTTCACGGGGTGTGGTGTGGGTGCCCCGTACGTCCGCGTTCGTCATGGTGGTCGGCGGTCGGGCCGTCGGCGCGGACGGGGCGGTCGTCCCGTTCCGGGTCGCGTCGATCGCCGGCTCCCTGCTCGCGGCCGGGTCCCGGTCGAGCCTATCCCAGCTGGTCTACACCAGACCTGTCCTCACGGGGCGGGTGGCGGCCGTGTGGCCGGAAGGGCGTTCTCGCGGGGGCGGTCCGGTTTCCGGCGTGCGGGGCCGAATATGGCGCTTCCGCGTGCCGGGCGGTTGTGTGGCGCGGGACGAGGGGGAGGCGTGTTACGCATGTGCGGGTTTCTCGCGCCTGCCCACCGTGCTACAAAAGGTCTACACCAATGATGGTGGAGACCATGCGGCCCTCCTCGTGCCGCGTCCCCCGGAACGCCGCCGTCCCGTTCTTCCTGAGCGGCGCCTTGCCCGATGGAGGAAGTTGATGAGTACGGCCACCGCTCCGGCGACGCCCGCGAAGAAGCGGGGCGCCGGCCTGTTCCAGGGCCTGCAGAAGGTCGGCCGCAGCCTGCAGCTGCCGATCGCCGTCCTGCCCGCGGCGGGCATCCTGCTGCGTCTGGGCCAGGACGACGTCTTCGGCGGGGAGGGCCTGGGCTGGGGCACGGTGGCGAAGGTGTGCGCCACCGCGGGCGACGCCGTCTTCGCCAACCTGCCGCTGCTGTTCTGCGTCGGCATCGCCATCGGCTTCGCCAAGAAGGCCGACGGCTCGACCGCGCTCGCCGCGCTCGTCGGCTTCCTCGTCTACCAGAACGTCCTGACCGCCTTCCCCCTCACCGAGGCGAAGGTCCAGGACGGCGCCGACGTCGCCGCCACGTACAACGACCCCAAGGTCCTCGGCGGCATCGTCATGGGCCTGGTGGCCGCCGTCACCTGGCAGCGCTTCCACCGCACGAAGCTGCCGGACTGGCTGGGCTTCTTCAACGGCCGCCGCCTCGTACCGATCCTGATGGCCTTCATCGGCACCGTCGCCGGCGTCTTCTTCGGCCTGGTGTGGGAGCCCGTCGGCGCGGTCGTCACCGCCTTCGGCGAGTGGATGACCGGCCTGGGCGCCCTCGGCGCCGGCTTCTTCGGGGCGATCAACCGCGCCCTGCTGCCGGTCGGCATGCACCAGTTCGTCAACACGGTGGCCTGGCAGGAGATCGGCTCCTTCACCGACCCCGCCGGTACCGTCTGGCACGGTGACCTGCCGCGCTTCTTCCACGGCGACCCCACCGCCGGCCAGTTCATGACGGGCTTCTTCCCGATCATGATGTTCGCCCTCCCGGCCGCCGCCCTGGCGATCACCCACTGCGCCCGCCCCGAGCGCCGCAAGGTCGTCGGCGGCATGATGGTGTCGCTCGCGCTGACCTCGTTCGTCACCGGCATCACCGAGCCGATCGAGTTCGCGTTCATGTTCATCGCCCCGGTGCTGTACGCGATCCACGCGGTGCTGACCGCCGTCTCGATGGCGCTGACCTGGGCGCTGGGCGTGCACCACGGCTTCACCTTCTCCGCGGGCGCCATCGACTACTTCCTGAACTGGGGACTCGCCACCAGGCCGTGGCTGATCATCCCGGTCGGCCTGGTCTTCGCCGTCGTGTACTACGTGGTGTTCCGCTTCGCGATCGTCAGGTTCGACCTGCCGACCCCGGGCCGCGAGCCCGAGGAGGAGGTCGAGGACACCACCAAGGCGTGAGCCCCGCCGTCCGGCACCGCCCGCCGGGCGCGTTCCACCGCCGGGCTACAGCTCGTACACCGCCCCCGGCCGGGCCAGCTCCGCCGGGCCGTCGTAGACCTCGCACGCGTCGGCCAGGTTGCGCTCGCCGTCCGTCCACGGCGGGATGTGCGTCAGGACGAGCCGCCTCGCGCGGGCCCTGGCCGCGTGGACGCCCGCCTCGCGGCCGTTCAGGTGCAGGTCGGGGACGTCCTCCTTGCCGTGGGTGAAGGACGCCTCGCACAGGAACAGGTCCGTGTCGGCCGCCAGCTCGTCGAGTGCGTCGCACACGCCCGTGTCACCGGAGTAGGCGAGGGACCTGCCGCCGTGTTCGATCCGGATGCCGAACGCCTCCACCGGGTGGCACACCCGGTCCGTCCGGATCCGGAACGGGCCGAGGTCGAAGGAACCGGGCCTGAGCGTGCGGAAGTCGAACACCTCGCTCATCGCCGTGGCGGACGGCACGTCCGCGTACGCCGTGGTCAGCCGCTGCTCGGCGCCGTCGGGCGCGTACACCGGGAGGGCGCCGCACCTGCCGTCGTGGCGGTAGAACCGCGCCACGAAGTAGGCGCACATGTCGATGCAGTGGTCGGCGTGGAGGTGGGACAGGAAGACGGCGTCGAGGTCGTAGAGACCGCAGTGGCGCTGCAGCTCGCCGAGCGCGCCGTTGCCCATGTCGAGGAGCAGCCGGAAGCCGTCGGCCTCTACGAGGTAGCTCGAGCAGGCCGAGTCCGCGGACGGGAACGACCCGGAGCAGCCGACGACGGTGAGCTTCATGGAGCGTGAACCTCCGTGGACGGGAGCGGGGAAGCGCTGACGGGGAGGTCGTACGGTTCGACGAGCGTACGGCCCGCGACGGCGGGGCGCTCCTCCGCGGCGGCCCGTTGTGGGGGAACTCACCCGCGTTGTCACCGGTTCGGATGGACCCGCGGGGCGGGTGGCCGCGGCGCCGGTGGACGGGGCCGGACGCGGCCGACGTCCTGCCGGGGGACGCGTCGCGACGGCCGGCGTCCGTCGCCGCGGTGGCCGCGCTCGCCGCGGCGGTGGGCGGCGGGCTCCCCGGGTGCCGGGAAGCCGCGGGAGGCGCGGCTGCGGCGGACCGGGCGGCTCCGGCGCTGATCGGCGCGGGTTCGGCGCGCCCGGCCCGGCCGGACCGGGCGGGCGCGCCCCGGCGGCCGGGGGCGCGCCCGGCGACCCCAGGCGTGCCCGGCCGGAACGGCGGTCAGGCCCAGAGCTGGCCCTGGAGGGCCTCGACCGCCGCTTCCGTGGTGGGCGCCGTGTAGATGCCCGTGGAGAGGTACTTCCAGCCGCCGTCGGCGACGATGAAGACGATGTCCGCGGACTCGCCCGCCTTCACCGCCTTCCTGCCGACGCCGATCGCGGCGTGCAGGGCCGCTCCCGTCGACACGCCCGCGAAGATGCCCTCCTGCTGCAGGAGTTCACGCGTGCGGGCCACCGCGTCGGCCGAACCGACCGAGAAGCGGGTGGTGAGGACGGAGGAGTCGTACAACTCGGGGACGAAGCCCTCGTCGAGGTTGCGCAGCCCGTAGACCAGGTCGTCGTAGCGCGGCTCCGCGGCGACGATCCTCACGCCGGGCCGGTGCTCGCGCAGGTAGCGGCCGACGCCCATGAGGGTTCCGGTGGTGCCGAGCCCGGCGACGAAGTGGGTGACCGACGGGAGGTCGGCGAGGATCTCCGGGCCGGTCGTCCCGTAGTGCGCGGCGGCGTTGTCCGGGTTGCCGTACTGGTAGAGCATCACCCAGTCGGGGTGCTGTGCGGACAGCTCCCTGGCGACGCGGACGGCGGTGTTGGAGCCGCCCGCCGCGGGCGAGGAGACGATCTCGGCGCCCCACATGGCGAGCAGGTCGCGCCGCTCCCGGGAGGTGTTCTCGGGCATCACGCAGACGATGCGGTAGCCCTTGAGCCGGGCCGCCATCGCGAGCGAGATGCCCGTGTTGCCGCTGGTGGGTTCCAGGATGGTGCGGCCCGGTGCGAGGCGGCCGTCCTTCTCCGCCCGCTCGATCATGTGCAGGGCGGGGCGGTCCTTGACGGAGCCGGTCGGGTTGCGGTCCTCCAGCTTCGCCCAGATGCGCACCTCCTGCGAGGGGGACAGGCGCGGCAGCCGGACGAGCGGGGTGTTCCCGACCGCAGCCAGGGGGCTGTCGTAGCGCATCAGCGCATTCCGCCGGCGACCGCCGGGAGGATCGTGACGCTGTCGCCGTCCGACAGCTTGGTGGAGATGCCGTCGAGGAAGCGCACGTCCTCGTCGTTCAGGTAGACGTTGACGAAGCGCCGGAGCTCCTCGCCGTCCACGATGCGGTTCCGGATGCCCGTGTGACGGGTGTCGAGGTCGGCGAACAGCTCGGCGAGGGTCTCCCCGTCGCCCTCGACGGTCTTGGCTCCGTCGGTGTAGGTGCGGAGGATGGTCGGGATGCGGACCTCGATGGCCATGGTGGGACTCCTGTGAGGGCTGGAGGGTGCTGGGGCGGGGGCCGGGAGGCGGACGCGGGGTGTCCCGCCCGGGGCAGCCCGGGGCGGCGCCCGCGGAACGCGTGCGTGCGGAGCGGGTCGTGCGCGGGGCGCGCCGTTCAGGCGGCCGCGCCGCCGGGACACATGGCGCTGGCGAGACGGCACAGGTCGACGTGCAGCCGCGCGACGAGCAGGAGGGTGCCCGGCGTCTGTTCGCTCACGTCGAGGGGAACCATGCGTTCATCGTATCGATTCCCTACCGCGGGACCGGAGTGTGATCTCACGTCTCGGACAGGGTCTGCTCATCATCCGGACTCGTCTCCGGCGAGCCGCAGGTCATGCGGGCTCGCGGGCCTCAGTAGGCCTCGACGACCCGGACCTCCTCTTCGGTGATCCGGCCGTCCACGATGCGGAAGGAGCGGAACTGGAAGGGTCCGGCGCCGTCGGCGTCGGCCGTGGAGACCAGGACGTAGTGCGCCTGCGGCTCGTTGGCGTACGAGACGTCGGTGCGGGACGGGTACGCCTCGGTGGCCGTGTGCGAGTGGTAGATGACCACCGGCTCCTCGTCGCGGTCGTCCATCTCGCGGTACAGCTTCAGCAGGTCGCCCGAGTCGAACTCGTAGAACGTGGGCGAGCGGGCGGCGTTGAGCATCGGGACGAAGCGCTCGGGGCGCCCGGAGCCGGCCGGTCCCGCGACCACGCCGCAGGCCTCGTCCGGGTGGTCGGCGCGGGCGTGCGCGACGATCTGGTCGTACAGGGCCCGTGTGATGGTCAGCATGCGCATCAGGATAAGCGGACGAGCCCACCCGTATCGAGGGGTGGTACGCGAACGCCCAGATGCCGGACGGTACGCCGGAAGCCGTCGGGCCGCGGCGCCCCGGGCCGCGCGCTCGGCACGGGATGCGGGGTGCGGACGGGCGGTGCTCCCGCCGGCGGAGGCCGGGATCCGCGCGCGGGGGAAGGCCGCCGGGCCGCGGCGGAAGGGCGGGGCCGCACGCGGTCGGGGGGCGCCCGGGAGAGACCCGGGCGCCCCCCGGGGGGACGCGGCCCCGCGGCGGGGCGGTGCGGTCCGGTCAGTCGCGCGGGGAGCCGGCCGACCCCAGCGGCGGCTCGCCGGTCACGGTGCGCTCCGCTACCTGCGGGTTGCGGGACTTCAGCACAGCCCAGCCGACGGCCAGGCAGAGGGCCCAGCCGGCGCCGACGTACAGCGAGACCCGGCTGTCCGGGTCGATCGCGATCATGACGGTGACCATGGTCAGGAAGACGACGGCGATCCAGCTGCAGACCGTGCCGCCGGGCGCCGGGAAGGACGAGGCGGGCAGCCGGCCGGCCACGACGGCGCGGCGGTAGCGGATGTGGCTGACGAGGATCATGAGCCAGGTCCAGATGCCGGCCGCGGTGGCCACGGAGGTGACGTAGGCGAACGCCTTCTCCGGGACGACGTAGTTGAGGACCACGCCGATGCCCATGAGGGCGACGGAGAGGGTGATGCCGACGGCCGGCGTCTTGGTGGAGCTGAGCCGGCCCAGCATCTTCGGCGCCTCGGAGTTGGCGGCCAGGTCGCGCAGCATGCGGCCGGTGGAGTACATGCCGGAGTTGCAGGACGACAGGGCGGCGGTGAGGACCACGAAGTTGACGATCGCGGCGCCCGCGGGGATGCCTATCTTGGCGAAGGCGGCCACGAAGGGGCTCACGCCGGGCTGGAACTCGGTCCACTTGACGACCATCAGGATGACGCTGAGGGCGCCGACGTAGAAGACGATGATCCGCCAGGGCAGGGTGTTGATGGCCTTGGGGAGGGTCTTCTCCGGGTTCTCGGACTCGCCCGCGGTGACGCCGACGAGCTCGACGGCGAGGTAGGCGAACATGACGCCCTGCAGGGTCATGAGGCTGGAGCCGATGCCCTTGGGGAAGATGCCGTCGAAGGCCCACAGGTTGGTGACGGACGCGGTGTCGCCGGCCTGGCTGAAGCCGAACGTGACGACGCCGAGGCCGATCACGATCATGCCGATGATCGCGGTGACCTTGATCATCGAGAACCAGAACTCGATCTCACCGAAGATCTTCACCGAGATCAGGTTGGCGATGAACAGCGCCACCAGGAAGACCAGCGCGCTCACCCACTGCGGGATCGCCGGGAACCAGAAGTTCACGTAGATGGCCGCCGCGGTCAGCTCCGCCATGCCGGTGACGATCCACATGAGCCAGTAGGTCCACCCGGTCACGAACCCGAAGAACGGGCCGAGGAACTCACGGGCGTACTCCGCGAAGGAGCCCGACACCGGGCGGTACAGGAGCAGCTCGCCGAGCGCCCGCATGATGAAGAAGACGATCACGCCGGCGAGGGCGTACATCAGGATGAGGCTGGGTCCGGCCTTCGCGATGTTCGCGCCCGCCCCCAGGAAGAGGCCGACGCCGATGGCGCCGCCGATGGCGATCATCTGGACCTGCCGGCTGCCGAGGCCGCGCTCGTAGCCCTCCTCGGGCGTCGCGCCCGGGACGGTGTCGCCGGTGTTCTTGCCGACCTGCGTAGAGGTCATTCTGGTGCGCCTTTCCGCTCCATACCGGCCCGCGCCGCGCTCGGCGCCGGACCGGGTTCCGATTCCCCCGGATAGTGCTGGAGTTGCGTGCCGGCGGTCGGCCGGCGCAGCGCCTCTACTCGAACGTGGGTGTCGTCCGGCAGGCGGTCGTGAAGGTGTACCACGGTCGAAAACCGCTCACTGTGACGCAGGACACGGTACATATCGACCAAACCCTCCTCATCAGGAAGAAGGGCGCATCACGGTAACCGGATCGTTATTCGGATTTCGGAGGCCGCCGAGCGGACGCTCGCGCTCCGTGCGGGAACGGTTGCGGGAGGCGATCCCCGCCCCTTCGACGGCGCAAGAGGCGCCTCGGGGGCCTGCTCCTTACGCGGCAGGAGCACTCCGGCGGACGCTCCTTACCGAGGGCCGCGTCTCCGTGCGGCAGCCCCGCCCGTCGGGGCGGTGGTCCCGGCCCCCGCCCCGACGGGTGGGCGGCTTCGGCCCCGCGGGCGGGTGGCGCTTCGGTCCCGCGGCCCCGCGGACGGGCACCGCCCCGGCCCCGCGGCCCCGCGCCGGGACGCCCGGTGCGGCCCCTCCGCGCGGGGAGGCGGGCGCGGGGTCCCATCGGTTACGGCATCAGCGCCTCGACGAGCGTCTCCTGGAGGGCCCCCAGCCACAGGTAGGCCATCACCATCGGCTTGCGCGGGTCGGAGTCCGGCAGCCGGTACAGCTCGTCGTTCTCGGCCTCGTCGGTCACCTCCAGCCGCGTCCCGATGGTGAGGCGGAGGTCGTTGAGCGCGCCGAGCCAGTGGCGGCCCTCCTCGGGCGAGAGCTCCAGCCGGCCGCCGCCGGACCCGTCGCCGGAGGAGACCAGGCCGTCGAGTCCGCGGACCACGGCGAGGGCGTCCTCGCGCTTGCGGGCGCGCAGGTCGTTCTCGGTGAACCGGCGGAACTCGGCGGACGCCTCGCGCAGCCGCTCGTCGCCGTCCCCGTACGCGTCGGGGAAGAGGCGGGCCAGGGCCGGGTCGGACGGCTTCTCGCGGGGACCCTCCCGGAAGAGCTCGGCGAGCGGGTCCTCACCCCGGGCGGGCTCGTCGCCGGGACCTATCAGCTCCAGCATCTGGACGGCGAGCGAGCGCAGGATGGAGATTTCGACCTCGTCCAGCGGCACGGCCGCGCCGCCGTCGGGCAGCGCCTCGAAGTGGCCGCTCATCAGCCGCGGTCCTGGGAGAGGGTCGCCCACAGCCCGTACCCGTGCATCGCCTGCACGTCGCGCTCCATCTCCTCGCGGGTGCCGCTGGAGACCACGGCCCGGCCCTTGTGGTGGACGTCGAGCATCAGCTTGTGCGCCTTGTCCTTGGAGTAGCCGAAGTAGGTCTGGAAGACGTACGTCACGTAGCTCATGAGGTTGACCGGGTCGTTGTGGACGATCGTCACCCACGGCACGTCGGGTTCGGTGACGGCGCGGCCCTCTTCCGCCGGGGCCGTGCGTTCGATCTCTACGGGAGCGACACTCACTCCCCCCAATCCTGCCACCGCCCGCGCGCCGTCGCACGAACGGGCCCCCGAACCCCGCCGGAACGGGCCGGGAAGGCTTTCGAACGAGAAATCGTCATTCTGACGAGTATTCGGGGTACGATCCTGGCATGAACGCTGCGGACCTAGGGCTTCCGGTGGCTGTGCCGTCCACCGCGCTCTTCACCGACCAGTACGAGCTGACCATGCTCCGGGCGGCCCTGCGGGGCGGCACCGCCGACCGGCGCTCGGTCTTCGAGGTCTTCACCCGGCGCCTCCCCGAGGGGCGCCGGTACGGGGTGGTGGCCGGCACCGGCCGCGTCCTGGACGCCGTGGAGAACTTCCGCTTCGACGACGCCGTGCTCGCCTTCCTGAGGGAGCGGGGCGTCGTCGACGAGCCGACCCTCGCCTGGCTGGCGGGGTACCGCTTCGGCGGCGACATCTGGGGCTACCCCGAGGGCGAGGTGTACTTCCCCGGCTCGCCGATCCTCCGCGTCGAGGGCTCCTTCGCCGAGTGCGTGCTGCTGGAGACGGTGGTCCTCTCCATCCTCAACCACGACTCCGCCATCGCCGCCGCCGCCTCCCGGATGTCGACGGCGGCCGGCGGGCGCGGGCTGATCGAGATGGGCGCCCGGCGCACCCACGAGCTGGCCGCCGTCGCCGCGGCGCGCGCCGCGTACGTGGGCGGCTTCGACTCCACCTCCGACCTGGCCGCCGGGTTCCGGTACGGCATCCCGACCGTCGGCACGTCCGCGCACGCCTTCACGCTGCTGCACGACACCGAGCGGGAGGCGTTCCGGGTGCAGGTGGACGCGCTGGGGCGGGGGACGACGCTGCTGGTCGACACGTACGACGTCGGCGAGGCCGTGCGGACCGCCGTGGAGGTGGCCGGGCCCGGGCTCGGCGCCGTGCGCATCGACTCCGGCGACCTGCTGCTGGTGGCGCACCGGGTGCGGCAGCAGCTGGACGAGCTGGGCGCCCGCGACACGCGGATCGTCGTCACGTCGGACCTGGACGAGTACGCCATCGCCTCGCTGGCCTCCGCGCCCGTGGACGCGTACGGCGTCGGCACGCGGCTGGTGACCGGCAGCGGGCACCCGACCGGCTCGATGGTCTACAAGATGGTCGCCCGCGCCGACTCGGCGGACCCGGCCGCCCCGCTGCGGCCCGTCGCCAAGCGGTCCGTGGGCGGCAAGGCGTCGGTGGGCGGCCGCAAGTGGGCGGCCCGGCGGCTGGACGCCGGGGGCGTCGCCGAGGCCGAGGTCGTCGGCACCGGCCGCGTACCCGAGGAACTGGCCGGGCGGCAGTTGCAGCGGCTGCTGGTCGAGGGCGGGGAGGTGGTCGCCCGGGAGCCGCTGGAGGCGGCACGGGAGCGGCACGTCGCCGCCCGCGCGGGACTGCCCCTGTCGGCCGTCCAGCTGTCGCACGGCGAGCCCGTGCTGCCCACCGAGTTCCACGAGCCGGGCCCGGCCCCCGGACACTGAGGGACCGCGCCGGCGGCGCTCCGCCCGCTCCCCGGGTCCGGCGGGGCGCGCCCCACCCGGGCCTCCCGCCGGGAGGGGGAAGTCTCTAGGCTCGGGGGCGTCCCCTCCCGGTGACCACCGACCACTCCTCCACCGTAAGGACCCCCATGCACCGCGCATTGATCGTCGTCGACGTTCAGAACGACTTCTGCGAGGGCGGCAGCCTCGCGGTGGCGGGGGGCGCGGACGTCGCCGCCGCCGTCACGGACCTGATCGGCCAGACCGCGGGGGTCGGCTACCGGCACGTCGTCGCGACGCGCGACCACCACGTCGATCCGGGCGACCACTTCTCCGCGCACCCCGACTTCGTCCGTTCCTGGCCGCCGCACTGCGTGGCGGGCACCGAGGGCGTCGGGTTCCACCCGAACTTCGCGCCCGCCGTCGCCTCCGGCGCCGTCGAGGCCGTGTTCGACAAGGGCGCGCACACGGCCGCGTACAGCGGCTTCGAGGGCGGCGACGAGAACGGCGTCCTCCTCGCGGACTGGCTGCGGTCCCGCGACGTGACGGAGGTCGACGTCGTGGGCATCGCGACCGACCACTGCGTGCGGGCCACCGCCCTGGACGCGGTCGCGGAGGGCTTCCGCACGCGCGTGCTGCTCGGCCTCACGGCGGGCGTCTCCGGGGAGAGCACCCGCAGGGCCCTGGAGGAGCTCCGCGCGGCCGGGGTCGAGCTGAGCGGCGAACCGGTCGTCTGAGCGGCTCGCCGGGGCCGGGGTGCCCCGGGAGACCGGGGCCGGGGGCCGGGGCGCCCCGGGAGACCGGGGCGGGAGCGCCCGGGGGCGGGGCTCAGGGGTTCAGGGGCCCAGCAGGGCGCGTATCGGGCGCCACAGCTCCTGTTCGCGGCCGGGGGTCGCCCGCCACAGCAGCCCGTCGGGATGGTGCAGCACGGCGGTGACCTCGTCGGGCGTCGGCGGGTGGGTGTTGCCCCGCAGGTGGGCGCGCAGACCGAGGTTGCGCAGCCGGGTCAGCGCGCGCGGCCGGTTCACCGCGTGCACCAGGATGCGGACCTCGCCCTCGCCGCCCGGGTCGGGCAGGCTCAGCGCGACGACCATGCTGCCGCCGGGCAGCGTGCAGAAACCCCCACCGGGCATGCCGAGTGCTCCCCCGCTGAGAGGTGTGTCCCTGGAACCGGTCAGACGCACCTAAGCACGATCGGCCGCCGCCCGCCAGGGGGCGACGGCCGATCAAGCTGCGACCTGGGGTTTCCTAGGTCACCTGGTGGACGGACCCACCTGGACGGTGATCGTGCGGCCGTGGCGCGGCTGCTCGGTGATCGCGATCCGGGTGTTGGTGTCGGACACCTTCACACCGGCGCGCGGGTTGCTCTCGAACCAGTACACGCCCTTGCGGTCGTCGAAGACCGGGTTGCCCGGCAGGCCGCCGATCCGCTGCGGGACGTCCGCCTTGTGCAGCGTGATGCGGTCGGTGCCGAAGCGGCTGAACGGCGCGTCGTGGGACTGGACGCGGTTGCGCATCAGCGTGCCGTCGGCCCAGGTCAGCGGCTTGGGGTGGGCGTCGACGGGGAGGACGAGGCCCTCACCGGGGTGGACGGCCGTGTTGTTGTCCTTCTGGGAGGTGTCCCATTTCCAGACCAGCAGGCCGGTCTGGTACGGGTAGTGCTCCACCCAGCTGGCCCTGTCGCCCGCGAAACCGAAGTTGTACGGGCCGACCTTCAGGGTCTTGTCGTAGGAGACGTACTGGCGGTTCTCCGCGATGTAGTACTGCGGGTACTCGTCGGTGATCGCCTCGCCGACGCGGGAGAAGCCCTTCGCCGTCCAGCCGGCGGCCTGGGTCTCGGCGTCGTCCGCGAAGAGCGGGGCGCCGTCGGCCGTCACGACGATGTTGTCCGCCGCGAAGCCCTTCTGGGCCACGCCGCCGTCCGTCTGGTAGCGGAAGCGGATGTCGATCTTCTTGCCGGCGTACGCGTCGAGCGGGTACACGAGCTTCTTGAACGACCCGGAGACGTCGGTCAGGCCGGTGGCGCCGCCGGCGTCCTTGGCGATCGGGGTGCCGTCGGCGGTGCCGTCGAGGGCGGTCCACCGGGCGCCGCCGTCCGTGGAGACCTCGGCGTACAGGTAGTCGTACTCGGCCTCGATGTCCCACCAGCCGTCGAGCGAGAGCTCGGCCTTGGACTTGCCCGTCAGGTCGACGGAGCGGGTGAGGGTGTTCTTGAGGTCGTCACCCATGTTGCTCCACCACTGGGTGGCGCCCTGGGCCGGCTTGACGATCGGGGTGGTGACCTTCTTCTTCGGCAGCTCGACGACGAGCGCCTGCGGGTCCTTGGTGTTGTACGCCGCGACGCCCAGCTTGTGCCTGGACTCCGTGGCGGCCTTGGCCTTCTCGTAGTCGAGCCAGCCCAGCTGCAGCTTGTCCCAGGCGGTCATGTCGCCCGGCAGGTCGCCGATGGCGTCCTTGCCGGTGCCCAGCCAGGAACCGACGGACATCAGCGACCAGAAGCCGGTGGAGTTCTCGGCGCCCGCGCGGCCGGAGGTGTCGTAGAGGTCCGGCAGGCCGAGGTCGTGGCCGTACTCGTGGGCGAAGACGCCGAGGCCGCCGTTCTCCGGCTGCATCGTGTAGTCGCCGACCCAGATGCCGGTGTCGCCGATCTGCGTGCCGCCGGCCTTGTTGCCGGCCGGGCCGGTCCTGCCGGCGTCGGTGCCGTACGCGTACCAGCGGTGGGCCCACAGGGCGTCGGTGCCCTCCGCGCCGCCGCCCGCCGACTCGTCCTCGCCCGCGTGGACGATCTGGAAGTGGTCGATGTAGCCGTCGGCCTCGTTGAAGTCGCCGTCGCCGTCGAAGTCGTAGCGGTCCCACCGGTCGTACTCGGCCAGCATCGCCTTGATCTCGGCGTCGGACTTGCCCTCCGCCTTCTGGTCGGCGGTCCACGCGGTCACGCCGTCGCGGACGGCGTCCCAGACGGTGGAGCAGTTGGTCTGGCCGCAGTAGTTGGAGCCGTAGCGGGCCTCGTTGTACTCGACCTTGACCCAGTCCGAGACGGTGCCGTCGACCGAGTAGCGGCCGGACGAGGTGCGCTCGTAGTAGGTCTTCAGCGAGTGCTTCTCGTTGCCGTCCTCGTCCTTGCCGGTGCCGAAGTACAGGTCCTGGTAGTGGTCCCGGTCGTAGTCGGCCTGCCAGGCGGTGGAGTTGTCCTTCGACCGGTCCGGCTCGGCTATCTCGTTGTGCAGCGGACCGGGCGCGCCGCCGAACTTGGGCTTCAGCTCGTCGGTGTCGTCGTCCTTGCGGTCGACGAGGGTCTCGTTGTCGACCTTGTCGCCGAACTCGACGAGGATGGTGAAGATCTTGTCGGTCTTCTCCCGGCCGAGCTCGACGTACTTCTTGTCGTCGAGCTTGACCACCTTGGAGGCGCCGCGGCGCTCCACCTTGGACTCGCCGGAGAGGACCTGCTCCAGCGCCGCCTCGCGCTGCTTCTCCTGCTGCTCGGTGAACGGGCCCTCGAGGTCGTGGTCGACGCCCGCGGCCTTGTCGTGGGCGTGGCCGTGGCCCGCGCCCGGCGCCGGGTCGTGGCGCTCGATGCCCGTCTCCGGACGGTTGTCGGCGTGGGCCGCCGTGGTGAGGGTCCCGGCGGTGGCGGCGGTCGCGGCCAGGGCCACGAACACCGCGGACGTGCGGAACGCCCGTCGTCTGCTGGTCACTTGTTTGTTTCCTCCCCTGCGCACCGCTGACACGAACGGGGGGTTACGTGATTATTCGCGTGCGGTGTCGCGCCACAAGTGACGACATTCGACCGGACTTACGCAAAAAAAGACAGTCTTGACTTCCACGGGCCGCATACCCTATGTGGACACCTGATCCGCATACCGGACAGACCGGCGCCCGCCGCGCGGAGCGACGCCCGTCTCGCCCCCGACCGCCGTCGACCGCCGCCCCGCCTCCCCGCCCGCCCGTCATGACCGTTGACGTCTTGATCACCCCCACCTGACGGAGCCCCGGTCGTACCGGACGGGTGGGGTGAACGCCCGGAAGGCGGGCGCGCACCGCCGGACGCGGCACGCGGCCTCCCCCGCGACCTCCCCGCGCTTTCGCGAGCGTCCCGGGGGAAGCGGGTCCGGGGAAGCGGACCCGGGGAAGCGGATCCCGGGGGATGCGAACCCGGGGGGAAGCGGATCCGGGAGAGGCGGGTCGGGGGCGGGAAGCGGGTTCGGCGGGGCGGGCGCCGGACCCGCGGCCGTCATCCCGTCTCCGACACCACGACGGTCTTCGCCGCCTTGTCGTGCAGGCCCTGCTTGTACGGCTTGTCCACCAGGATCAGGACGAGCAGCAGCAGCGGCCACAGGCAGGCGCAGCAGATCAGCGTGGGCAGCCACAGCACGAGCGCCCTCGTCAGCGCGGTGCTCACCGAGGGGACGCTGCCGTCGTCGAGCATGGCGACCCGCAGGCCGGTCATCCGCTTGCCGAGGGTCCGGCCGTTCCGCTTCGCCGTCATGAAGGTGTCGTACGCCACGTACGCCGCGATCGACAGGAGCTGGAACAGCCACTGTCCGCCGGTGTTGCCCGACGTCCACACGTCGCCGAGGCTCGCCGACTCGTCACTCACCCGGGAGTAGACGCCGAAGGGGATGCCGATGAGTGCCAGCGGTACGGCGATGACGAGCCAGTCGACGAGACGCGCCAGGACCCGCTTGCCGGTGTCGGCGAGCGGCGGCATCCCGCCGAGCGGATCGGCGCCTCCGTAGCCGTACGGGCCCCCGCCGTACGGGCCCTCACCGCCCGGCGGCGGAGGGGGCGGCGGGGGCGGGGGCGTGCCGCCGCCCGGTGGGGGTGGCGGCGGCTCCTGCGGGTGTTTGCGGAACGGATCGTCCTCGGGGGGCGGGCCGGGCGTCGGCGGTTCGTTGCTCATGGGGGCAGTGCATCCCGACCCACCGGCTCCCGCATCCGGTCATGTGCCGTTCGGGGGAAGGCGTCAGCGCCCCGCCACGAACGTGCCGGCCGCCTTGTCGTGCCAGCACTGACGCCACGGCCGGTCGAACAGGCACCACACCACGTTGAGCACGCCGATCCCGGTCAGGCCGAGTACCCCGTACACCAGCCAGCGGCGCAGCGCCGCCCCGAACGACGGCGGTTCGTGCGACTCGATGCCCCGCACCTCGGTCCCGCAGAGCCTCTTGCCGAGCGTCCGGCCCCACTTGGCGGTCGGCAGCGCCTCGTACAGCACGCCGAGCACCAGCAGGATGCCGAGGGCGATCCCGAACTGGACGGAGGTGGTGCCGTCCACCAGCCACACCCTGACCGTCTCGCCGGACCGTTCCGCCTGCTCGATCTTGGCGGTGATGTGGTCGACGGCGTTCAGCACGAACGGCGTGCCCGCCGCCCCGGCGAGCGCGCCGAGCACCAGGCTGTCGACGAGGCGCGCGGCGAACCGCCTGCCGAGCCCGGCCGGCCGCGCGGCGGCCCGTTCCTGGGCGGCGCGCAGGAACGGGTCGCTGACCGGCGGCTTCCACGGGACGACGGGCTGCTCGGCGACGTCCTCCCCCGGCAGGCCGGAGCCGGGCCGCGGCTGCACGGGAGCGGGCTGCGGTTGCACGGGGGCGGGCTGCGGCGGAACGGGGGCGGGCTGCGGTTGCACGGGGGCGGGCTGGGCCAGTCGGTGGACCTGCTGCGCCCAGGAGAGGGCGGCACCACCGGGAGCGGAGGTGACCGGGGCCGCGGGGGCGGGGGCGGCCGCCTGCGGCGGGACCGGGTGCGCGGAGGACGGCTGCGGCCGGGCCGCCGGAGTCGGGACCGGGACGTACGCGGGGGCCTGCGGACCCTGGGATTGCGGCACCTGGGCCTGCGGACCCTGGAGCTGGGGGTGCGGGCCGTGCGGGGCCGGGGCGTCCGGGGTGCGGGACGCCTCCGCCTCGGACGCCCGCGCGGCCGTCGCGCCGCCGGGGGCGGTCCGCGCCTCCGGCTCCGGTTCCGCCCGCCGTACGCCGGGCGGCCCGCCGCCCGCCGGGTCGGCGGCCGGCACCCGGGGGTCCGGCAGGCCGGCCGCGCCCCACGAGAGGTCCCGGTCGCCTTCGAGGCCGCGCTGGCGGGAGATGTCGGCCTGCCACGCGGACGCCGGCTCGGGCCCCGCCTCCCGTTCCGGCGGGGTGCCGGGACCGGGCTCGGACGCCACCCCGGGTTCCTCGTCGAGGAAGACCGGCCCGGTCTCCTCGACGGCCGGGACCCGGGAGGGCGCGGCGGGAGCCGGCGGCACCGGGGCGGCCTCGCCCTCCGCGGGCGCCGGGCGGCTCGTACCCGGCACCCAGGCGGCACCGTTCCAGTATCGGATGTAGCCGGGGATGGAGGGGTCCGGGTAGTAACCGGCTTCGGGGCTGCCGTCGCCGGTTGCCGGAGTTGGGGCGCTCATCACCGTGGTCCCGTATCTCCTCGAGGGCCTCACTTCACGGCACCACATCTATCAGACCGCCGGACGCCCCCGGGCCGCTCCGCGACAGAGGCCCCCCATTCGGTCACGATGTCGTCACCCAACGTGACGACGGTCCGCCGGGGAGGAGTGCCTGGCGGTGGGGCGGAGAGCCGCCCTTCCTCCCGCGGACGCGCCGGAACGGCCCGGGTGCGGAGTCACGGAGAGTCAGAGGACCTTGCCCGGGTTGAGGAGGCCCAACGGGTCGAACACCCGCTTGATCTCGCGCTGCAGTTCGAGACCCACCGGGCCGAGTTCGCGGGCGAGCCACTCCCGCTTGAGGAGGCCGACGCCGTGTTCCCCGGTGATGGTGCCGCCCAGTTCCAGACCGAGGGCCATGATGGCGTCGAACGACGCGCGGGCGCGCCGGGTCTCGTCCGGATCGGTGCGGTCGAAGCACACGACGGGGTGGGTGTTGCCGTCGCCCGCGTGGGCGCAGACGCCGATGGTCAGGCCGTGCTCGGCGGCGATGGCGGCCGTGCCGTCGAGCATCTCGGCGAGCCGGGAGCGGGGTACGCACACGTCGTCGATCATCGTGGCGGTGGAGACCGCCTCCATGGCCGGCAGGGACATCCTGCGCGCCTGGAGGAGCAGCTCGGATTCGGCGGGGTCCTCGGCGGGGACGACCGCGGTGGCCCCGGCCGCGCGGCACAGCTCCCCCACGGCGGCCAGGTCGGCGGCGGGGTCCGGGGTGTCGAACGCGGCCAGCAGCAGCGCGGCGGTGGTGTCGGGCAGGCCCATATGACCGAGGCGGTTGACCGCGTGGACGGTGGTGCGGTCCATCAGTTCGAGCAGGGACGGCGTGTGGCCCCGCTCCATGATCGCGCAGACGGCGGCGCACGCGTCGGCGGTGGAGGTGAACTCGGCGGCCAGGGCGAGGGGGACGGGCGGTTTCGGCCTGAGCGCGAGCACCGCCCGGACGACGACACCGAGGGTGCCCTCGGAGCCGACGAACAGCCGGGTCAGGTCGTACCCGGCGACGCCCTTGGCGGTACGGCGGCCGGTGGACAGCAGCCGCCCGTCGGCGAGAACGACGTCCAGCCCGAGGACGTACTCGGCGGTGACGCCGTACTTGACGCAGCACAGGCCACCGGAGGCGGTCCCGATGTTGCCGCCGATGGTGCACGTCTCCCAACTGGAGGGGTCGGGCGGGTAGTGCAGGCCGTGCTCGGCGACGGCCCGGGCCAGCACGGCGTTGACGACGCCCGGCTCGACGACGGCGGTCCGGTCGACCGGGCTGACGTCGAGGATGCGGTCCATCTTGACCAGAGACAGCACGATGCAGCCGTCGACGGCGTTGGCCGCTCCCGACAGACCGGTGCGGGCGCCCTGCGGGACGACGGGGACGCGCAGCGCGGTGGCCGTGCGCATCACGTGCCGCACCTCCTCCACGGTGCGGGGCAGCACGACGGCGGCCGGGACCCCGACGGGGCAGAGACCCGCCATGTCGCCGGCGTAGGAGGGTGTCACGTCCGGATCGGTGATCAGTGCCTCGGCGGGGAGGCCGGCGCGCAGCCGGCCCAGCAGGTCGTCCATCACCCCAGCGTGGCACCGGGGACCACCGGTGTGAACCGGGCGTGCGCCGCCCGTGGGCGCCCGGACCGGGCCGACGGCCGCACGCACGCCGGGCGAGGGGCGGCGGACGGCGGGCTCGCGGCGGGGCGCGCGATGGAGACGGACGGCCGGCGCGCAGTGGGGCGCGGCGGGGCGGACGGCGGCGCGAAGGTCCGGACGGCGCCACCCGGGCGCACAGGCGGCGGACGGCAGGCGGCAGGCGGCAGGCGGCAGGCGGCAGGCGGCAGGCGGCAGGCGGCAGGCGGCAGGCGGCAGGGGACGGTGCCCGGCCGGGCGGGCGGAGCCGGCCCGGAGGACGTACCGGCCCGCAGGACGTGGGGCAGCCCGAAGGACGCGTACCGGCCCGGCGGGTGCGCACCGGTTCCGGAGTGCGCGTACCGGAGAGGGGGCGGGCCTGCCCGGGGGAACGGCCGCGGCCCCGCGGCCCCGGGGAGCGGGGTCCTCGGGGCCGCGGGGCCGGGCGGGGCGGCGGTGTCACAGGTTGCCGCGCTTGGCCTGCTCGCGCTCGATCGCCTCGAACAGGGCCTTGAAGTTGCCCTTGCCGAAGCCCATCGACCCGTGGCGCTCGATGAGCTCGAAGAAGACCGTCGGGCGGTCCTGGACCGGCTTGGTGAAGATCTGCAGCAGGTAGCCGTCCTCGTCGCGGTCGGCGAGGATCTTCAGCTCGCGCAGCGTCTCGATCGGGACGCGGGTGTCGCCGACCCACTCGCCGAGCGTGTCGTAGTACGAGTCTGGGGTGTCGAGGAACTGCACGCCGGCCGCGCGCATGGTGCGCACGGTGGCGACGATGTCGTTCGTGGCGAGCGCGATGTGCTGGACGCCGGCACCGCCGTAGAACTCCAGGTACTCGTCGATCTGCGACTTCTTCTTCGCGATCGCCGGCTCGTTGATCGGGAACTTCACCTTGAGGGTGCCGTCCGCGACGACCTTCGACATGAGCGCGGAGTACTCGGTGGCGATGTCGTCGCCCACGAACTCCTTCATGTTGGTGAAGCCCATGACCTTGTTGTAGAAGGCCACCCACTCGTTCATCTTGCCGAGCTCGACGTTGCCGACGCAGTGGTCGATGGCCTGGAAGGTGCGCTTGGCCGGCGGCTCGACGATCGGGGACGCCTCGACGTACCCGGGCAGGTACGGGCCGGTGTAGCCGGAGCGGTCCACCAGCGTGTGGCGGGTCTTGCCGTACGTGGCGATGGCGGCGAGGACGACGGTGCCGTGCTCGTCCTCGACCTCGTACGGCTCCTCGACGCCGGTGGCGCCGTGCTCGACCGCGTACGCGTACGCCTTGCGGGCGTCGGGGACCTCGATGGCGAGGTCGATGACCCCGTCGCCGTGTTCCGCCACGTGCTCGGCGAGGAAGCGGCCGCGGTCGGTGGAGGGCTTGATGACGGAGGTCAGCACGAAGCGGGCGGCGCCGTTCGTCAGCACGTAACTGGCCGTCTCGCGGCTGCCGTTCTCCGGTCCGGAGTAGGCGACGAGCTTCATTCCGAAGGCCGTGGAGTAGTAGTGCGCGGCCTGCTTGGCGTTGCCGACGGCGAAGACGACCGCGTCCATGCCCTTCACCGGGAAGGGGTCGGCCTGCCGGGCGGTGCCGGGGGTGTCATGCAGAGTCTCAGTCATATCGGCAGGTTCCCCCCGTTCCACAAGCTGCGCAATACTTCGCACTTCTCCTGGTCACTCTGCACAGCAGGACACCAGAATGACCGGACGTTGTGTACAGGATGACCATTGAAAGGCGGTCGAGTTGATCGATCATCTGGACGGCAGGCTCATCGCCCTGCTCGCAAGGGAGCCGAGGATCGGGGTGCTGGAGGCGTCGCGGCGGCTGGGGGTGGCGCGCGGCACGGTCCAGGCGCGCCTGGACCGACTCCAGGCCAACGGCGTGATCAGGGGTTTCGGACCGGAGGTGGACCCGGCGGCACTGGGCTACCCGGTGACGGCGTTCGCGACGCTGGAGATCAAGCAGGGGCAGGGCGCGGACATCCGGGAGCACCTGGCGGGCGTGCCGGAGGTGCTGGAGTTGCACACGACCACGGGCCACGGCGACATGCTGTGCCGCCTGGTGGCCCGCTCGAACGCGGACCTCCAGCGGGTGATCGACCTGGTGGTGGGCTTCGACGGGATCGTCCGCGCGTCGACCGCGATCGTGATGGAGAACCCGGTACCGCTGCGGATCATCCCGCTGGTCGAGCAGGCGGCGTCGGACGCGGACCAGTCGCCGGCCCGGCGCGGCTGACACGGTGCGACCGGCGGGCGCGGGAGCGGGCGCGGGGGTGGGGAGTACGGCGGGCGCGCACGGAGACGGGAGTACGGGCGCGGGCGGGGTCAGCAGGAGGGGACGCGGGCGCGGGCGGGGTCAGCAGGAGGGGACGCGGGCGCCGTCGCCGAGGGCCTTCAGGGACGTGACGGCGTCCGCCAACGTCGTCACCGGGACCAGCCGCAGCCCGTCCGGCCGGGTCGCCAGGGCGTCGTCGCACTCGGCCTTCGGCACGAGGAACACCGTCGCCCCGTCCCGCGCGGCGGCCTGCGTCTTGAGCGACACGCCGCCGACCGCGCCGACCGCCCCGTCGGGAGTGATCGTCCCCGTACCCGCGACGACCCGGCCGCCCGTGAGGTCGCCGCCCTCGCCGTCGCCGGCCAGTTTGTCGACGATGCCGAGGGAGAACAGCAGGCCTGCGCTGGGGCCGCCGACGTCGGCGAGGTGCAGTTCCACCTCGACGCCCCTCCCGCTCCTGCCGAGGTGCTTCAGCGCGGCGGCGACGGCGCTGTTCTGGGAGGCCCGCATCTGTCCGAGGTTGCGCTTCTCGATCTCCCGGTCCGTCTTGCCCTGCGGGTAGACCGAGTCGTGCGGCAGTACGGCCCGGTCGCTGCGGAACCAGGCGCGGGCGACCTCCCCGAGGCCGATCTCGGTGCGCGGCGCGGTGGCCAGGATCGTGGTCATCCGCAGCTGCCCGCCGGTCTTCCGCACGGGCGCCCCGGAGATGGTGATCACGGGCCGCCCCTTGTCCGTCCCGAGCACGTCCGCCGTGGATCCGGGCACCGCGATCGTGAACGGCAGCGGCGCGAACGCGGCCGCCGCGAGCAGCGCGAGTACGGGCAGGGCGCACAGGAGCAGGGCACGGGGCCGCGAGAGACGGGAGAGCACCCGCCCAATGTATCGGCCCGCCGGACCGCCCCGGACGGTCCTGCCCGGCGCCGCCCGGGGCGGGCCGGCGGGAAGGGCGGCCCGCCCCGGGGCGGCGCGGGCGGGAGGGCGCGGGCGGGAGGGCGAGGAGGGCAGAGGGGTGAGGAAGGCGGCGCGGGCGGGAGGGCGAGGAGGGCGGGATCAGCGCAGGGCGTCCGCCACCTCGCGGGCCGCCTCGACCACGCGGGGGCCGATCCGGTCCGGCACGGCGTCCAGCAGCATCACGACGCCGACGCTGCCCTCGACGCCCGTCACGCCCAGCAGCGGGGCCGCGGCGCCGCTCGCACCCGCCTCCAGCTCGCCGTGCGTGAGGACGTAGCCCGGCTCCGGAAGGCCGTCGGCCCGCCGGGCCTGCAGGATCGCGCGCCCGGCGGCGCCCCGGTCGAGCGGGTGGCGGAACCCGGTCCGGTACGCCACGTGGTAGTCCGTCCAGGTCGGCTCGACGACGGCGACGGCCAGCGCCTCGGCGCCGTCCACGAGGGTGAGGTGCGCGGTCGCCCCGATGTCCTCGGCGAGCGAGCGCAGCGCGGGCAGCGCGGCCTCGCGCACCAGCGGGTGGACCTGGCGGCTCAGCCGCAGCACGCCGAGACCGACCCGGGCCCGGCCGCCGAGGTCGCGGCGCACCAGCGCGTGCTGCTCCAGCGTGGCGAGCAGCCGGTAGACCACGGTGCGGTTGACGCCGAGCCGGTGGGACAGCTCGGTGACGGTCAGCCCGTGGTCGGTGTCGGCGAGCAGCTTGAGGACGCGCAGTCCCCGGTCGAGCGTCTGGGAGGTTTCCGCGGTCACGACGCCCCCTTCTTCGGAGTGAGTGACGGCGGACACTCCCAACGCGGAGGTGACACCCGTCCCTTGGGCGTCGCACCGAGAGGCCGCCGGCAGGCCATGGCGCACCGGCTGCACTCCGCGGCGGCGCTGCCACGGGGCGGTTCGCATGTGCCCGGACAGTAACGACCGGATCCGCTCAGCGGAAGACCCCGTTCAGAATCCGGGCGCGGATGAGGACTTGATCCCGGAATATGCTCCCCGCCCCGGGCGGCACCCCCGGGTCCGTGTCCGGAACCGGGCGGCCTGGGGGCGCGCGCCGCGGGGTGGGCTCAGCGCATCCTCGTGGCCCACTCCTGGACCTTCTTGATCCGCTCCCGGATCTGCCCGGCCGTCGCCTCGGCGCTCGGCGGACCGCCGCACACCCGGCGCAGCTCGGTGTGGACGACGCCGTGCGGTTTGCCGCTCTGGTGGACGTACGCGCCGACCATGGTGTTCAACTGCTTGCGCAGCTCCATCAGCTCCTTGTGGGAGACCACGGGCCGCCGCTCGGCGGGCAGTTCGAGGAGGTCGGCCTCCTCCGGGGGCTTCTGCCGACTGTGCGCGATCTGCCGGGCCTGCCGCTTCTGCAGCAGCAGCCGCACCTGGTCGGGCTCCAGCAGGCCGGGGATGCCGAGGTAGTCCTGCTCCTCCTGGCTGCCGGGGTGGGCCTGCATGCCGAACTCGGCGCCGTTGTACATCACCCGGTCGAAGACGGCGTCGGACTCCAGCGCCTCGAAGGGCAGCACGTCCTGCTCGCCGGTGTCCTCGTCCTGCTGCCTGTTCGCCTCGTCCAGCTCCTTCTCGGACTCGGCGTACGGGTCCTCCCCCCCTTCCTTCTTCGGCCGGTCGAGGACGTGGTCGCGCTCGACCTCCATCTCGTTGGCGAAGCCGAGGAGCGCCGGGATCGTGGGGAGGAACACGGAGGCGGTCTCGCCGCGCCGCCGGGACCGGACGAAACGCCCCACCGCCTGCGCGAAGAACAGCGGCGTGGAGATCGTCGTGGCGTACACGCCGACCGCGAGGCGCGGCACGTCGACGCCCTCGGACACCATGCGGACCGCGACCATCCACCGGTCGTCGCCCTCGCTGAACTCGTCGATCCGCTTGGAGGCGCCCGCGTCGTCGGAGAGGACGAGCGTCGCCCCCTGCCCGGTGATCTCCCGGATGAGCTTGGCGTACGCGCGCGCGGACTCCTGGTCGGAGGCGATGACGAGGGCACCGGCGTCGGGAACGGCCTTGCGCACCTCGGTGAGCCGCCGGTCGGCGGCGCGCAGGACGTTCGGCATCCACTCGCCCCTCGGGTCGAGGGCGGTGCGCCAGGCCTGCGAGACGGCGTCCTTGGTCATCGGTTCGCCGAGCCGGGCGGCGACCTCGTCCCCGGCCTTGGTGCGCCAGCGCATGTTGCCGCTGTAGCTGAGGAAGATGACGGGACGGACGACGCCGTCGGCGAGGGCGTTGCCGTAGCCGTACGTGTAGTCGGCCGCCGACCGCCTGATCCCGTCGTTCCCCTCCTCGTAGGTGACGAAGGGGATCGGGTTGGTGTCGGACCGGAACGGCGTACCGGTCAGCGCGAGCCGCCGCGTCGCCGGTTCGAACGCCTCCAGGCACGCCTCGCCCCAGGACTTGGAGTCGCCGGCGTGGTGGATCTCGTCGAGGATGACGAGGGTCTTGCGCTGCTCGACGCGGTTGCGGTGCAGCATCGGGCGCACGCCGACACCCGCGTAGGTGACGGCGACGCCGTGGTAGTCCCTGCTGAGCGGACCCGCGCTGTACTCCGGGTCCAGCCTGATCCCCACCCGCGCCGCGGCTGTCGCCCACTGCTTCTTCAGGTGCTCGGTCGGGGCGACCACGGTCACCTGCTGCACGACGTGGTGGTGCAGCAGCCAGGACGCCAGGGTCAGTGCGAAGGTCGTCTTGCCGGCGCCGGGGGTGGCGACGGCGAGGAAGTCACGGGGCTGCTCCTGGATGTACCTGTCCATCGCGGCCTGCTGCCAGGCGCGCAGCTTGCCGGCCGTGCCCCAGGGGGCGCGGCCGGGGAAGGCGGGAGAGAGGTGATGGGAGGCGGTAGTAGTCACGGTCTCCGATTCGGTGCTCTCGGACGCATGGGAGGGTGCGCACGGCCGACGTACGACAACCGGGCCACCCTACCGGTGCCCGTCCCGCCCCGGCCGGGACGGGACCGCGGCCCCGCGGAGTGCGAGCCGTGTCACACGGCGGGTCCGGGAAGCCCCCGCGACGCCCGGCCCCGTACCCGGCCCCTCCCGGCCCCCGGCCCCCGGCCCCCCGGCCGACGGTGCCGCCGACGGCCGGAGCGGGGGCGCGGGTTCCCGATCGTGCCGGGACCGCACCGCCGCACGGGGGGTCCGTGTCCGCACGGGGGTCCGTGTCCGCACGGGGGTGTTCGTACCACCCGCCCGCGCTACCGCTCCCGCTCGCCGCCTCCCACCCGGGAGGCCACCCACGCCCCCACCAGCGCCACCACCGCCATCGGCAGGAACACCGCCGCGAAGGCCGCCGGGTGCGAGACGACCGCCCCCTCGCCGGTCGCCCCGTGGCCGGCACCCGCCGAGCCGCCGCCCAGCGCCGCGAACGCCGCGCCGCCCGCCGCGAGCAGCAGGACGTTCGCCAGGGCGTCGGAGATCTGGAGCGCCGCAGAGTTCGCCCCGGTCTCCTCCGGCGGGGACAGCTTCAGCAGCAGCACGCTCGTCGCGGAGATCACCATGCCCATGCCGAAGCAGCCGAAGCCCCAGGCCACGCCCACGATCCACACCGGAACCGCCGGGACCAGCACGGCCGGCACGGCCGCGATCGCCGCCGCGACCAGCAGCATCCCCAGCACCGTCAGCCGCTCCCGGTACGGCTCCGCGCGCGGCCACGACTGGACGAACGACCCCAGCGCCCACGTCGCCCCGCCCACCGCCAGCGACAGCCCGGCGAGCGTCGGGCTCAGGCCCCGTTCGGTGACCAGCATCAGCGGCACGAACGACTCCGCGGAGATGAACGCGCCCGCCGCGACACCTCGCAGCAGCACCACCGACGGCAGCCCGCGCGCAGCCCGGTACGTGCCGCGCGGCATCAGCCCGCGCACGGCCGGCACGAGCAGCGCCGCGCCCGCCGCGGCGGGCACCACCGACAGCCAGCGCAGGTCCTGCCCCGCGTACTGGAGGAGCCCGGCGCCCACGGAGATCCCGAGCGCCAACCGCAGCCGCCGCCCGTCCAACCCCGCGCCCGGGGCGTCCGGATCGGCGGGTCCGGACGCCGTGCGGCGGATCGCGGGCAGGGCGAGCAGGAGCGGCGGGACGACGAGCACCGGTATGCCGAGGAACACCCACCGCCAGCCCAGCCGCTCGGTCACCGTCCCGGCGGCGAGCGGCCCGACGACGGACGGGATGACCCAGCTCGCCGCGAACGCCGCCATGATCGCGGGCCGCAGCCGCTCCTCGTACGCCCGGCTGACCACCACGTAGAGCGCGACGATCACCAGCCCGCCGCCCAGGCCCTGCACGGCCCGCCCGGCGATGAACAGCCACATGGTGCCCGCCGTCCCCGACAGCACCAGTCCGGCTCCGAACGCCGCGATCCCGGTCGCGAGCCCACCGAGCGGGCCGCTCCGGTCGGCCCACTGCCCGGCCAGCACCATGCCGAAGAGGCTGGTGGTGAAGTACGCCGAGAACGCGAACGCGTACAGCGGCACACCGTCCAGCTCCCGGGCCGCGACGGGCATCGCCGTCCCGACGGCGGTCGCCTCGAAGGCGATCAGCAGGACGACGGAGATGATGCCGACGCTGAGCGCCCGGTGCTCCCGGTCCATCACACCGCCGCCGCCCTTCTGCGGGGCGGCGGGCGAGTCGGCGGTGGCGTCGGTGGGGGTGGTGTCGGGTGGGTCCAGGGCGCTCATGACCTCCAGGGTAAGGGGCATGGACCGGGTTGACTCCTGTAATTCGGCGGGGCCGTCCTCAGTCCTTGGCCGTACGACCGCGGCGGGCGCGAGCGCCGCACGGCCGGTCCCCGGTCGTACGACCGCGGCGGACGCGAGCGCCGCACGGCCGGTCCCCGGTCGTACGACCGCGGCGGACGCGGACACCGTCCGGTTGCCGGGCCACGACCACACGACCACCACGAACACGGACACCGCCCAGTTGCCGGGCCACGACCACACGACCACCACGAACACGGACACCGCCCAGTTGCCGGGCCACGACCACACGACCACCACGAACACGGACACCGCCCAGTTGCCGGGCCACGACCACACGACCACCACGAACACGGACACCGCCCAGTTGCCGGGAACGCCCGTCGGTACGACCCCGTACCCTGCCCCGGCCCTGGCCGTTCGGGCCCGCTTCGGCCGGGCCCGGCCGGTTGGATCCGCTCCGGCCGGATCGGTCGGGTGGGGCGGAGCGATCGGCGCGGCCTGACCGCCGTCCGGAGGGCCGGCCGGGGTGGCCGGGGTGGCCGGGGTAGCCGGGCGGCCTGGACGTACCGAGCCGGCCGGGGCTGCCGAGGTGTACCGATACGCACCGGGACGCACCGGGAGCGCGACCGCGTCAGGAACCCGTCCCCTCGACCGCCTGCCGGAGGGCCTTGATGTCGATCTTCTTCATGCCCATCATCGCCTTCGCGGCACGCGCGGCCCTCTCGGGGTCGGAGTCGGCCATCATCGCCTCCAGGACACGCGGGGTGACCTGCCAGGACAGCCCGTACTTGTCCTTGAGCCACCCGCAGGGCCCCTCCTCGCCGCCTTCACCGAGCCGGGACCAGTAGTAGTCGACCTCCTCCTGGTCCTCACACGCCACCGAAAGGGAGACGGCCTCGTTGAACGTGAACTCGGGCCCGCCGTTCATCGCGACGTAGCGCTGCCCCGCGAGCTCGAACTCGACGGTCATCACGCTGCCCGCCGGCATCGGGGTGCCTTCGGGGTAACGGCCGGCCCTCACGATCCGGGAGTCCTGGAAGATCGCGGTGTAGTGCTCGGCCGCCTCCTCCGCCTGGGTGTCGAACCACAGGAACGGCGTGATCTTCTGCTGCATGACGGGGCTCCTTCCCTCCGTGTGCTCTCACACGGGTAGACCGGCCGGAGCCCCGGAACTCATCCCCCGGTACGCCGCGGGTGTGTGCCGGTCACTTCTCGGAGGAGCCGGGCAGTTCCTCGACCACGAACGAGCCCCTCGCCCGCACGGTCACGACCAGCTTCCGCTCGCGCAGGATGTCGAGGGCCCGACGCACCGTGTTGGAGCCCACGCCGTACTCCTGGGACAGGAGCATCTCTCCGGGAAGCCGGGAGCCGAGGGCGAACGCTCCGCTCCTGATCTTGCGCTCCAGGATGTTCGCGAGCTGCTCGTAGTGGTAGGCGGCCGCACCGGGGTTGATCTTCTCCGTCACGGAAGCGAACGTAAACGTCCAGCAACGGCCGTGCATCACCAACAACTGTCAACCACTGTCTACCACTGCCGACAACTTTCGGCATCGGTTACGTTGGCGCACAGAAGACCCCGGCGAGTCGGCCAGGACTCCCGGGGCATGGCCAACGCTGTTCTAGGAGCGTCGACAGTGAGCATTATCCCCACCCTGGTGCGCCTGCTGCCGGGCTTACTCGCCCCCGGTTCCGGCCGAAGGCGGGCGGGCGCCGGCCGGCCCACCCCCACCCCCGGCATCACCGACATCCCTACCCGGTGGGAAGCCCCCCGGGCGGGCCTCCCGCGACTCCGCTCCCCGTACGGGTCGGCCGAACCGCTCGACGGCCACGCCTCACCCCTCGTCCGCCCCTACCTCCTGGCGCACGAACGCCGCGAGAACCAGGCCAGGCGAAGGCTCACCCTCCTCCTCGCGGCGGACTTCGGCATCGACCTGGACACACGGATCCTGCACGGGGCGGGGGTCCCACGGTGAGCCCGTCGGCACGGAAGCCGGTCCGGATGTGCGTGCGGTGCGACCGGATCGCGGACGAACCCGTGGTGGTGTCCGAAGTCCACTCCGCCAGCGGACCCGGCTTCAACGTCTACGCGTGCCCCGCCTGCGCACCGCTGTTCCCACCGGTCCCCGACGTGCTCGACCTCCTGGACGGCGAGCGATGAGGCCCGGACGTACCAAGGAGCAGATCGCCGCCGACGCCAGACAGTCCGGCCGCACGCAGGAGTGCGAGTCGGGCGAGCACGAGCCCTGCACCCCCGTGGAGGTGTACGAGTCCGACTCCCCCGGCCCCGACGAGCGCCCGTTCTTCTCCTTCGCCTGTACCTGCACCTGCCGCACCGACTGAACCGAGGCGGGGCCTCCCTCCCATCGCAGGAGGAAGGCCCCGCCCGGAGGTGCGTCGTCGTCCTCACTCACCCTTTGACGGGCTTCACCACGGGGTCGCCCTGGAGGGGCTTGTTCTCACACCCCAGCACTTCGACGGCCTTCTGCGCCATGCGGTACGACAAGGCCACATGCCGGACATCCCAGTCCCTCTGGGAACCCTTGCGGGGGCCACCGGTGAGGGATACCCACCCGACCATCTGAGCTTTCCGCGACGCATCGCGGAACTCACCTGGCATCACACAGGAGAAGCTGAGCTTGGCATCGCCTTCGTTGGCTTCTGCGGGAAGACCATTCACCACATAATGACTGGCGTCCCTCAGCGGGCGTCCCGCCGTCTTCCCTCTACCCGGCGCAGCCCACTGCAGCATGATGCGCACGGACCCCTCGGAGTCATCCGTCGCTCCTTCGAACAGGCACAAATTGGAAGGCAGTGGGTCTTTTCCGGACTCCAGCCGCCGCAGTTCACTCTCCACGTCCTCTGCAAGATCGGAAGGCACTGCAAAAATCGTAGTTCTGACCTCATCGGCATCAAGCGTCTTCAGCACGGCATCCCTCTCTGCGGATTCCGACTGAAGATGACACAGGTAATTATCGGCCAACCCCTCCCGGATATTGCCGTCACACGAGGTCGCTAACAACCCCAACCCGACAAGCAGTGCGACGCGTGCATTCCCACGAAGGGGGCGCCGACGTTCACAAGTGGTTCGAAGCCGCACTACGCCCGGACGTGTACCCATCGTTCGCACTGTTCTTTGCCTCCTTGAAGGCGCCATCCTCCGAAATACCCCTACTGGCAGCCCACTGGTCAAGCAGCTTGTTGGTACCGCCCATGCAATGATCGTAATTTTCACTGGCGTCGAGCTTCCCCTGTTGCTCGGCTTCGGCAGTCACGTCCTTCACCCAGTCGTACTTGATACTGTCGACCAAAGCCCCGCCGACTGTGCCGACAATCGGAATCTCCCCAATCAGGCCGTTGGCTCCGATCGCCGAGTATTCGGCGGTATCCTCCGCCCATTCGACCTTCTCATCCTGTTTATCCTGATACACATCGGCACCAATCCCGTTGATGGCACCCATCGCTACGCCGATGTCTCGCGCCCGGTCGTTCCACTCCGAGCTGTCCCCATGCACTCTGTTCCCATGGAACTCCGGCACAGTGGCGAGCCGATCAGCGGCGTAGACGCGTTCAGCCTCGTACAGCAAGGCGTAGGAGGGAGCGTCATCGGCGATGCCGCGCATCACACGGATGAGACTTGCCTGACCGACGGCCAGGTGCGCCTTGTCCCCGGCTCCGTGGATTGATTCGCTGCCACCGACGCCCCCGAGACTGGATTCCTGTCCTCCCAGGATCAGATGGGTGTCCGCCACGTAGTCCGCGAGCGCCCTGGCCATCGGCTGGCGGATCCCGGCCAGGTGCTCCGGGAACTCGTCGCCGCCCGCGTCCCTGTCAAGCAGCCTGATGGCGTTGTGCATGACGCGGGCCTGGCCCTCGGTGTGGGGACCGGGGGACCCGAGCTTCTCGCCGGGCCCGTGGCCGGTCGCGGCGGCCTGGAGGGCGGCCCCGAGGCCGGAGCCCTGGTGGGGATTGGTGATCTCCTGCAGCGGTCCGTACAGCGGCGCCACGTACTCGTTGCTCCACTGCCGTTCGGTGAGCAGATACTTGAGGTGGTCGTTCTTGTTGCCCTTCGCTTCCGGGTCGAGGAAGTACGTGGCCGCGTCCGGCTCCTTGCTCATGACCTTCAGCAGACCGTCCAGCGGATCGGCCGCGAGATTGGGCCGCTCGACGTCCTGGGCGTGGACCCAGATGTTGGGGCGGGCCTTCTCGGCCGCGATAATCCCCTCGCCGATCTCGTTGAGGAACTCCTTGCCGTAGCCCTCGCCGTGCGACATCAGGGTCACCAAGGCCTGGTACCCGTGCAGTGGCCTCACCCCACCCCAGGAGTCGTCGCCGAAGGCTTTGAGGCCGTCGACGAATGGTCGGTAGGCGTAGCTGTTCGGATCCCTGGTGCCGGAGGCGACCGTCGAGGCGAGGCCCGCGTTGATGGACTCGTAGAGCTTCCGGTCGGCCTCGGACACTCCTCGCTCGTGCGCCGCCAGGTTCATCCGGTCGGACAGCAGCACGGTCTCCCTGGGGCCCAGCGCGTGCAGGAAGGCCTCGCTGAAGTGCTTGTCGCCGGAGTTCCGCCGGAGGAGGTCCCGGTACTCCTGAAGCTCCTCGGGCGACGCCTTGCCGGAACGGATCTTCTCCGTGAGGGCGAGCGCCTCCACCGCCTCGACGTCGCCGACCGGCTTGGAGTTGAACCCGAAGGGCGAGGTGCCGTCCGCACCTGTCGCGCTGATCAGGGCCCGCTTCACGTCCTCGTCGAAGTCGTTGACCGCCTTCACCGCGTCCGTGATCCGCTTCGTGTACGCCTGCTCCGTGTTCCGCAGGTCCGGATCGTGGCGGATGCTGTTGGCCGTGGCTGCGTCGACCTTGCCGAAGTCGTAGCTCGCGGCGCCGCCATCCGAGACCTTCATACCCGCGTCCACGGCATCGGCGACGGCCGACTTCACGTCGGCCTTGAGTCGAACGAAGGTGGAGTGGGCGTCCCGCAGGAGCGACTCCATGCCGAGCGCCTCTTTCTGCGCCGCATCGTATTCCTGCCGCGTCACCGCGAAGGGCTTGACGGAGGCGCTGGCGCTCTCCCCCACCCAGTCACCGCTAGTGGAGACGGTCTGCACCTCGCGAGCGAAGACGTCCTCAAGTGTCTTGAACTTCGCCGCAGTGCTCTTCCAACTGTCGGCGGCCTTGGTAAGGACGGAGAAGTCCATCTCCAAAATCTCCCGGTACGTGGGCACGTCTCCCCCTACAGTCCCGAGATCTTCGACTGCGGCCGCTGGATCGTGTGGTGAACACCCACATCGGTGCTTCCCAGGATTGTGACGGTGCTGCGCAGCTGCCCCTTGTGCCACGTCAGGCGTCCTAAGAGGCGCTTCACCTGGTCCTCCCACTTCTCGTGGGACTTCTTCAGGCCGACGGCCGTGTCCCAGCCGGCGAAGGCGCGGACCGCCGCTCCCGTGGGCTCGTCGACGAGGTCCCCCGCTTCTCGGGTGCCCCGCTCCAACCTGTTCTCGATGGCGTCGGCGGCCTTCCGCTTCTTCTCCGGAGCGGACCGTAGGTCCGCCGTACCGCCTCCGCCTCCGCCCGCGGACGCGAGCTGGTTGAGCCGCATGGCGGTCCGGCGCTCTACCGCTGCCCGCTTGAGGCCACTCCACTCTTCCTCGAACGACATCGTCCTCCCCCATCGGCCGTCAGGAATTCCCACCCTAGGGGCCTACGGAGACCCCGCCCGCCAAGAACTCCGGTCATCGGTACGACGCTGCGGCACCAACGGCCGGAACGACACGGACCACGGCCGGATCCGTATGCGATCCGGGCCGGTCAAGCGACCCCGACGGGACCGACCGGCCTCGGCTTCAACGTCTACGCCTGCACGGCGTGCGCACCACTGTTCCCGCCGGCCCCGACATGCTCGACCTTTTGGACGGCGGGCGATGGGATCCGGGCGCACAACGCAGCGGACAGCCGCCAGCGCGGGGGAATCCGACCGCACCCAGGAGTGCGATTCGGGTGGCCCCGGGTTCTGCACCCCCGCGGAGGAGGTCCACAAGTCCGGTTCCCCCACCCCCGACGAGCGACCGTTCTTCTCCATCACCTGCACCCGCGCCCGCCACACCGACTGGGCTGAGGCGGGCCTTCCTCACCCGCCACGAGGAGGGCCCCGCACTCGTGCACGACCCGAAGTCCCCACTCCACCGCTGGTGCGGTTCAGCCTCCCGTCCCCCATCGAGCCCCGGCCACGATTCCGAGCACGGCGGCCGGCGCCACCCACCACCAGCCCATGACCCGGCGTACCGATGGGAACAACCACAGTCCCACGGTCGCGATGGCAGTCCCGGTGCTGAGGACGCAGGATAGGGCGATGCCGGCGTACGCCTCGTCGTCCCAGGACCCTGACGGGCGCACGGTCAGGGCCGTCCAGCAGAAGAACGCGGCGATGAGGGTGTGAAGACCCAAGGGGACGGCCAGGACCAGGCGGAGGCAACCACGGTCATCGTCCGGATGGCAGGAGGAAGTCATCAGCGCAGTGCGTTCCTTGCCTGGTTCAGGTTGTTTGTGAATCCACGCCCGTGGGCCCGTGCGTCGTCGGTCCGCCAGTACGGGCCGCCGTTGTGGCGCGCGGCAAGCTCCTGGTACCGGGCTGGGGTCGTTTCTTCCGCCGGTACGTCGGCGAACTCGCTCTCCGCCTTGAGCCGGGCAAGGTGCTCGGAAGCGGTGAAGAGGTTCTGGGCGGGGTCTTGCGGAGCCTCTTCCACCACACTGCGCTGCTGCTCGGTGAGAGATTCGGGGTCATAGCCGGGGACCTCGGTGCCGCGTCGGATGAGGAAGTCCCCCGCAAGCCCGTGAAGGTGACACGAGCTGCCACGGTAAGGGCGGTGGCGTTTCCGGCGCAGCCGGAGGACTGCCGCCAGAGCTGCGCGGGGAGGGGCCCGCCGAAGAGCATGACGGCGCGACGAACGACAGGGCTCGCCGGTGACGGCTCACAGGACCGGCCCTTCCCCCGTGGTGGCGGAACGCCTTCCTCCCTGCAAGCGAGGCCCTCGACCGCTCTCACTGCACGGGCGCGCCCCGGCCGCACGGCCGCGTCAGGACGTCTGGGGCTGGACCACCGCGGACTGGGGGCGGATGGGGAGGCGGTTGACGGGGCGGCCGGTGGCGGCGCGGACCGCCGAGGCGATGGCCGCCGGGGAGGTGACCACCGGTACCGCGCTCGCCGCCTTCGCGCCGAACGGGGCCACCACGTCCCGCTCCTCGACCAGCTTCACGATGCGGATGTCGGGGGTGTCCAGCGCCGTCGGCAGGGCGTAGCCCGTCAGGTCCGGGTGGCGGACCAGGCCGCGCGGGGTGCGGAGGTTCTCGGTGAGTGCCGCGCCCAGGCCCTGGGTGACGCCGGCCTCGATGCGGGTGGCCAGCTGGGCCGGGTTCAGGATCCTGCCCACGTCCTGCGCGACGGCCAGCTCCACGACCCGTACGGAGCCCAGCTCCACGTCCACGTCGACCACCGCGCGGATCGCGCAGAACGCCAGGCCCACGAACGCGTCGCCCTGCCCGGCCTCGTCCAGCGGCTCCGTCGGGTGGGGGCGGCACTGTGCCGTCGCCCACAGCTCCTTGCCCTCCAGCGCCTCCGCCACCGTCGTGGACAGGACGCCGTCGTACGAGCTGATCCTGCCCTCCTGGATCTGGAGCAGCTCCGTCGACATGCCGAACTTGTGCGCCAGCGGCTGGAGCAGCTGTGTGCGGACCATCTTCGCCGCGCGCTCCACCGCGCCGCCCGACACCCACGTGTGGCGGCCGTGCGCCGTCGGGCCCGCCGGCGGCTGGTCCGTGTCCACGGGCGCCACCCGCACGTCCTCCACGCCCAGGACCTCCTGGACGATCTGGCGCGCCAGCGTCGAGAAGCCCTGGCCGGTCTCCACGGCGGCGCACAGCACCGTCGCCGCGCCGCCTTCGACCTTCACCGTCGCCGTCGACACCTCGTCCGTGCCCTCGGCGCCCAGCATGTGCACCATGCCCAGCGCGTAGCCGACGCCCCGCCGCACCGCGCCCGGCTCCCCCGCGCCCTCCGGGCCGCCCGGCAGCAGCCAGTCGTCCTCCGAGGCGTCCACCGGCAGCGGCGGCAGCGGGTACTCCCGTACGGCCTCCAGCAGTTCGGCGACCGGTGCCGGGCACGTCACCGTCTGGCCCGTCGGCAGCAGGTCGCCGGTCGCGAGGACGTTGCGCATGCGCAGTTCGGCCGGGTCCAGGCCCAGCTTCGCCGCCAGCTTGTCCATCTGGCCCTCGTACGCGGCGCACACCTGCATCGCGCCCTCGCCGCGCACGTGCCCGGCGGGCGGGTTGTTGGTGCGGACGACCCAGCCCTCGACGAAGGCGTGCGGGACGACGTACGGGCCGCAGGCGAAGGAGACGGCCGCCGCCAGGGAGTCGGAGGAGGCGTCGGCGTACGCACCGCCGTCGAGGAGGATCTGCGCCTCCACCTTCACCAGGCGGCCCTCCCCGTCCGCGTGGTGGCGGTAGCGCAGCAGCGTCGGATGGCGGTGGGCGTGCCCGAGGAACGACTCCTCGCGGGTCGCGGCGAGCTTCACCGGCGCGCCCGTCCGCAGGGCCAGCAGGCCGAGCGGGATCTGGAAGCCGGGGTCCTCCCGGTCGCCCATCGCGCCGGGCACTCCCGTCACGACGATCCTCACCTGCTCCGGCGGCAGGCCGAAGCACGCGGCGGCCAGGTCGCGGTCGGTGTGCGGGTCGGTGGACGCCGTGTAGATCTCGACGCCGCCGTCCGGGCGCGGCACCGCGAGACCGGCCTCCGCGCCGATGGGCGCCGGGTCCTGGCGGCCGATGCGGTACAGGCCCTCGACGATCACCTCGCCGGTGACGTCGGGGTCGCCGAAGCGGAGCGGGATGTGGCGGATCAGGTTGCCGTCGGGGTGCAGCGGCGGGGCGGAGAACGCCTGCTCCGGGTCGGTGACCGGCTCCAGCACCTCGTAGTCGACGATGATCGCCGCCGCCGCGAGCCTGGCCGCGTCCGGGTGGTCCGCGGCCACGGCCGCGATGGCCTCGCCGTGGTGGCGGACCACGTCGGCCGCGAAGACGGGGCGGTCGGCGACGGTCCGGCCGTACGCCGCGTCCCCCGGCACGTCCGCGTGGGTCACCACGGCCCGCACACCGGGCATCGCCGCGGCGGCGGACGTGTCGATCGACCGGATGCGCGCGTGCGCGTGCGGGGAACGGAGGATCGCCGCCCACAGGAGGCCCTCGGCCCACAGGTCGGCGGCGTAGGGGAAGGTGCCCTGCGCCTTGGCGGGGGCGTCGGCCGACGGCAGCGACGCGCCGAGCCCGCGGACGGGCCGCTCCTGCTCCTGCGCCTGCCGGGGGACGTCGACCGCCGGGATGGCGGTGGCCGCGTCGTTGCTCACGCCGTGCCTCCGTCGTGCGGGTGGGGGACCTGGTGCGGGATGCGGACCTCGGGGTTCTGCCGGTCGGCCGCGCCTCCGGTCGCTCCCGGCCTTCCGGCGGCGCGTTCCGCGACGACTTCCCGTACGGCTCTGAGGGCGCCCTGGTAGCCGGTGCAGCGGCACAGGTTGCCGGACAGCGCCCGCCGGGCCTCCACGTCGCTGGGCGCGTGGTTGCCCTCCAGCAGGTCGTGCACGGTCATCGCCATGCCGGGGATGCAGAAGCCGCACTGGACCGCGCCGCAGCGGGTGAGGGCGCGCTGTACGTCGGAGGGCGCTCCGCCGGCGGCCAGGCCCTCGACGGTACGGACCTCGCTGCCCGCGGCGGTCGCGGCGGGCACCAGGCAGGAGGCGACGAGGCGGCCGTCGACCTGGACGTTGCACGCGCCGCACTCGCCCTGCGAGCAGCCGTCCTTGGCACCGGCCAGGCCGAGGCGCTCGCGCAGCACGTACAGCAGCGACTCGCCGATCCACGCGTCGGTGACGGGGCGATCGGCGCCGTTGACACGCAGGACGTACGAGACGTGCGGGTGCTCGCCGCTCCCCTCCCGGTCGGGAGAGGGCTGGTCGGAGGAGGGCCGGTCGTCCGGCGCGGGCCGGTCGTCCGGCGCGGGCCGGCCCGGCGCCCCGTCCGCCGGCGCGTGGTCGGCCGGCGCCCCGTCCGTCGGCGCGTGGTCGGGTGCCGCCTGGGCGGTGGTGTCGGGGACCGCGGTGTGGTCGCTGACCGCGGCGTGGTCGGCGTCGGCCGGGGCCGCGTCCCGTTCGGGGGACGGCTCGGCGGGGGACGGCTCGGCGGCGGGGAGGCCGTCGACGACCGCTCCGGCCGCCGGGGCGCCGACCGCGTGGTCGGTGCCGGTCTCGCCGGCCCGCGCGCGGGCCGCCTCTGCGGGGCCGTCGCCCCGGTCGTCCGGCGCGGCGGAGGGCTCGTACGGGGCCGCGGGCTCGGCCGGTGCCTCGGCCTGCGGGGCGGACTGCGGTCGCGGGGCGGGCCGTTCCGGGGCGAAACCCGGCTGCGGGGCGACCGCCCAGGGCGCGGGGGCACCGCCCGGCAGTGTCGCGGGGGCGCTGCTGCCGTCCGCCCAGGCGGGTCCCGACGCGGGCGCGGCGCTCTCCGGGGCCGGTGCGGCCGCCTCGTGCGGGTGTGCGGGACCGGGCGCGGACGCGGTCCCGGGGGCGTACCCGGACCCGTGGGCGGGCGTGTCGTGCGCGGGCGTGCCGTGGACCGGCGCGTACCCGTGCTCGGGTCCGCCGCCGTACGCCGGCGCGTACCCGGGCGCGGTGCCGAACTGCCGGGCGCCCATCCGGTACTCGCCCGACTCCTCGGGCAGCTCCCCCTGCGCGACCGGGATCGTCCACTGGCCCGTCAGGTCGGCGGGGCCCGGGGCGGGCGGGTGCGCGGCCTCCGGGGCGGACGTGAAGTTCCACTGCGCGGTGGCGTGCGGGTCGGCGATGTGCGGCGGTACGTAGCCGTGGCCGGGCGCCTCCAGCGGGACGCCGTCCCGGGCGATGTCGGGCGGGAGGTGGACGAACGCCGTGGCGTCGCCGTCGTACTCCCCCTGCGGCGTCGGCTGCCAGCCGCCGCCGTCCCGCGCGCGCTCCTCGTTGCCGGACTCGTCGGTGGTCACGACAGCGCCCTCCCCAGTGCTCGTCGGGCCAGCACGGACACCGTGCGGCGCAGTTGCAGTACGGCGGGCGGCAGCGGAGGCGGCTCCTCGGCGGCCGGCGGCCGGTCCGGGACGCAGGCCGCCGCGACGTACTCGCCGAACGCCACGAGGGCCTCCGGCGCCAGCCCCCGCTCGCCGTCCCAGTCGACGAGCGAGGCGATCCAGTGCTCGGCCTCCAGCGGACGCAGCGGCATCGGCGCGATCGCCCCGACCGCGCAGCGCACCGCCCGCCGCGCCGGGTCCAGGACGACGGCGACGGAGGCGAGGGCGCGGCCCGGGCCGGTCCGCCCGGTGGCCTTGAGGAACACCTGCGGGGCGTGCAGCAGCGGCACCCGGACGAAGGCGACCAGTTCGCCCGGTTCGAGCATCGCGCGGCCGGCGAGCAGGTGCGAGACGGGGACCTCGCGGCCGCCGGACGGGCCGGCGACGACGAGGTCGGCCTCCAGGGCGGCCAGGACGGGCAGCGAGTCGCCGGTCGGCGCGGCGGTGACGACGTTGCCGCCGAGGGTGCCCGCGTTGCGGATCTGCGGCGGGCCCGCGGCGCGCGCGGCGGCGGCGAGCGCGGGGATGAGGGCGGCGAAGTCGGGGCGCCCCATGCGGGCGTGGGTGAGGCCGGCGCCGAGGAGGGCGTGACCGTCCTGGTACTGCCACCCGCGCAGTTCGTTGATGCGGCCGAGGCCGACCAGGCCGGCGGGGCGCAGCCGGCCCTTGTTGACCGCGGCCATCAGGTCCGTGCCGCCGGCGACGGGCACGGCGGCGGGCATGGCGGCGAGTGCCGCCACGGCCTCGTCGAGCGAGGCCGGCAGCGTGACGGAGTGCGCCGTCCTCGGTGCGTGCGTGGTCAACCCAGCTGCCCCTTCCCGGTGTCCCGGCTGTCCCGCCTGTGTTGCCGTACCGTACGTGCTCACAGCCCGGACGTGGAAACTGTGGCACATCTTCGGGGACGGGTGACGCGAGGGCCCGCGGGGGGTGGATCCGCCCGCGGCCGCCCACGCCCCTCAGGCCGGGCGAATGGTCCGCTTTGCAAACCTTTGTCGGCGGAGGAACCTCGGGCGCGCGCCGGGGCGCCCGGCACGGCGGAGTCACACGTTCGGGGCGTTCCCGGCCCACCGGGCGACGGGCGCGCGGGGCCGGGCGACGGGCGCGCCGGGACCGGGCGGGCGGCACGGGGCGGGAGTGCGGCACCGGACGAGACGGGGGTGCGGCGCGGCACGGGACGGGGGTGCGGCGGAGGCCCCCGGCCGGGCGCTCGGCCCCGCGGACCGGCCCGTGCCAGGCACGGCGGGCACGGGGCGTGCGGCGCCCGGGGGCCTCCCCGCGGAGGGACCGTGAGGCCCGGGGGGCCTACTTCTTGTCCTTGCCGCCCTTGTCCTTGTCGCCGCCCGCGCCCATGGAGTCGTAGATCTCCTTGCACATCGGGCAGACCGGGTACTTCTTGGGATCGCGGCCGGGGACCCAGACCTTGCCGCACAGGGCGACGACGGGAGTGCCGTCGAGGGCACTCGCCATGATCTTGTCCTTCTGGACGTAATGGGCGTAGCGCTCGTGGTCTCCGTCGCCGTGCGACACCTGCGGCGTCGGCTCTACGAGGGTCCCCGTACCTGCCCCGCGCTCGGGCTCGAGAGTGCTCATAACCGCCAAGGGTACTCACCCGGGGCGGCTTCAGTTCAGGCTCGGGTCGTCCGGGTACGTCGCGATCATGGCGAGTTCGCTGCGCTGCCGCCGCAGCACGGCCCGCCACAGGCTCTCGGGCCGCGGGGACGACACGTCGCCGGGTTCGGACTCGACGACGAACCAGGCCCCGTCGCCCAGTTCCTCCTCCAGCTGGCCGGGCCCCCAGCCGGCGTACCCGGCGAAGATCCGCAGGCTGCCGAGGGCGGGGCCGAGCAGCTCGGGCGGGGCCTCCAGGTCGACCAGGCCGATCGCGCCGTGCACCCGGCGCCAGCCGAGGGGTCCCTCGTCCCCGGGGATCACGGCGAGGCCGAGCGCGGCGTCGAGGGAGACGGGCCCGCCCTGGAAGACCACGCCGGGCTCGCCGGCGAGCGGCGCCCAGGACTCCAGGATGGAGCCCACGTCGACCGGTGTGGGCCGGTTGAGGACCACGCCGAGGGAGCCCTCGTCGTCGTGGTCGAGCAGCAGCACCACCGCGCGGTCGAAGTTCGGGTCGGCCAGCGCGGGGGTGGCGACGAGCAGCCGGCCCGCGAGCGAGGACACCTCCGTCATGGACACATGATCCCGCATCTTCGGCCCGTACGGGGACGGACGCGGAGCGATCCGGCCGTCTCCCGGCACACGGCGGGGGCCGGCGCGCCGGACACGCTCCGTACGCGCCCCGGCACGGAGACGCGTCGTCACCCGGGGCGACGACACGTCCGCCCGGGCCCCGGTCCGGTTGCGCCGCGCCCCCGCCGCCCCGCCGACTTACGGTGCACGGGCGAAAGCCCTTTACGCTTTTGTCTGGCCCCTGCCCGACCACATCCGGAACGCGAGATACATGACCGGCACAGACGATGTACTGCTTGTCCACGGCGGCACTCCGCTGGAGGGCGAGATCCGCGTCCGCGGCGCGAAGAACCTCGTGCCCAAAGCGATGGTCGCCGCACTGCTCGGCAGCGGGCCCAGCCGGCTGCGCAACGTGCCGGACATCCGCGACGTGCGCGTGGTCCGCGGGCTGCTCCAGCTCCACGGCGTGACCGTCCGGCCCGGCGACGAGCCGGGCGAGCTGGTGATGGACCCGACGTCCGTCGAGTCCGCGAACGTCGCCGACATCGACGCCCACGCGGGCTCCTCGCGCATCCCGATCCTGTTCTGCGGTCCGCTGCTGCACCGGCTCGGGCACGCGTTCATCCCCGGGCTGGGCGGCTGCGACATCGGCGGACGGCCGATCGACTTCCACTTCGAGGTGCTCCGGCAGTTCGGCGCGAGGATCGAGAAGCGCGCCGACGGCCAGTACCTGGAGGCGCCGCGGCGGCTGCGCGGCACGAAGATACGGCTGCCGTACCCGTCGGTGGGCGCGACCGAGCAGGTGCTGCTGACGGCCGTGCTGGCGGAGGGTGTGACGGAACTCTCCAACGCGGCGGTCGAGCCCGAGATCGAGGACCTCATCTGCGTCCTGCAGAAGATGGGCGCCATCATCGCGATGGACACCGACCGGACGATCCGGATCACCGGCGTCGACGAGCTGGGCGGCTACGCCCACCGCGCGCTCCCGGACCGTCTGGAGGCGGCGTCCTGGGCCTCGGCGGCGCTGGCCACCGAGGGCAACATCTCCGTGCGCGGCGCGCAGCAGCGCTCGATGATGACCTTCCTCAACACGTACCGGAAGGTGGGCGGCGCCTTCGAGATCGACGACGAGGGCATCCGCTTCTGGCACCCGGGCGGCTCGCTGAACGCGATAGCGCTGGAGACGGACGTGCACCCGGGCTTCCAGACCGACTGGCAGCAGCCGCTGGTGGTCGCCCTGACGCAGGCCGCGGGCCTGTCGATCGTCCACGAGACGGTGTACGAGTCGCGGCTCGGCTTCACGTCGGCGCTGAACCAGATGGGCGCGCACATCCAGCTGTACCGGGAGTGCCTGGGCGGCTCCGACTGCCGTTTCGGCCAGCGGAACTTCCTGCACTCCGCGGTCGTGTCGGGCCCGACGAAGCTCCAGGGCGCCGACCTGGTCATCCCCGACCTGCGCGGCGGCTTCTCGTACCTGATCGCCGCCCTGGCCGCGCAGGGCACGTCGCGCGTCCACGGCATCGAGCTGATCAACCGCGGCTACGAGAACTTCATGCAGAAGCTGGTGGAGCTGGGCGCGAAGGTCGAGCTCCCGGGCGCCGGGACCGTCTGACGGCGGACCCGCCGGGCGGGGAACCGCCCGGCGGGTCCGTCCCGGCGCGCGACGGGGCTCCGACGGAGCGCCGGCTTGCGTTCGCGTACGACGGCGGCCGCCCCGTGGTGGACGGGGGCCGCCGCCGTGCGCGGGGTGCGCGGGGCTCCGGGCGGGCCGGGCGCGGGCAGGGGGAGGGCGGTCACCCGACCCGACGGGTGACCGCCCTCCTCACACGTCTGCGGGGGCCTACTTGCCCTTGGCGGCTTCCTTGAGCTTCGAGCCCGCGGAGACCTTCACGCTGTAACCGGCCGGGATCTCGATCGGCTCACCGGTCTGGGGGTTGCGAGCGGTGCGAGCGGCACGGCGGGTGCGCTCGAAGGTCAGGAAACCGGGGATGGTGACCTTCTCGTCGCCCTTGGCGACGACCTCGCCGACGGTCTCGGCGAGCGCGGCCAGCACGGCGTCGGCGTCCTTTCGGGTCACCTCGGCGCGGTCGGCCAGGGCGGCCACCAGCTCACTGCGGTTCATGTTGTTACTCCCGTGTTCTTCTTGCCTGTGAGGCGTGAGATCGAAGCCGATGCTGCCAGGGCCCTAGGGGCTGTCTCTTGTTGTGATCAAGCACGGGGATGGGTGCCGGTCCGGTAGGACTGTGGTGTGACGCGTGCGCAACTCACGGACCAAGAGTGGGAGTTCATCGGGCCGTTCCTGCCGGTCGGCAGGTTCGGCCCGTACCCCGAGCGGCTGCGTGAGCAGTTCGAAGGGGTGATCTGGCGGTTCCGGACCGGCAGCCAGTGGAGGGAGATGCCCGAGCGGTTCGGCGCCTGGCAGACCGTCTACAACCGCTTCATGCGATGGCGGGACGCGGGCGTCTTCCAGGCCCTGCTGGACGAAGCGATCGCCGAAGCCGCCCGCAGGGACGAGATCGACATGTCCCTGGTCAGCGTGGACTCCACCACCACGCGGGCCCATCACGACGCCGCCGGCATGCGGGTCAGCGAACAGACCCTGTCCGCACTCGAGGAGGCGGCCGTGCAAAAGGGGGAGCGTCGAAGGGACAAGACGGGCAGGACAGCGAAAGCGATCCGGTCCGCGCCGAACGCCAACGCATCCGCTTACGACGGCGGGCCCGGCTGAAGGCCGCCCTCCTCGGGCGGTCCCGCGGCGGGCTGACCAGCAAGATTCACCTGGCCGCCGACCGGCGCTGCCGGCCGATGGCCCTCCTTCTGACCGCCGGGCAGGCTGGCGACAGCCCCCACTTCATCCCGGTGCTGAGCAAGGTGCGGGTCCGTCTGCCCGTCGGCCGTCCCCGCACCCGGCCCGCCGCCGTGGCCGGTGATAAGGCCTACTCCTCCCGCGCCAACCGAGCCCACCTGCGCAAACGCCGCATCAAGGCGGTCATCCCGGAGAAGAAGGACCAGGCCGCCAACCGCAGGAAGAAAGGCAGCCGGGGCGGCAGGCCCGTCACCCACAATGCCGATCTCTACCGCGACCGCAACACGGTCGAGCGGGCCATCAACAGGATGAAGGACTGGCGCGGCATCGCGACCCGCTACGACAAGACACCCGAGAGCTACCTCGCCGGACTCCATCTCCGCGCAGCGACCATCTGGATCAGCAGCCTCCTGAAAGCCCAATGATCACAACTGGAGACAGTCCCAGGACAGTGCTCGGACCCGGGTCTGCCGTCAGACCCTCGCGCCCGAATACGCATCCTGCCCCCACCAGCGGCGGGAAAGCCAATCCGGCACCCTCCGGCATCACACGGAAAGCGCCACGGCCCCGTCCCGGTGGGGTCCGGCCGACCGCGCGCCGGCCGCGCGAAGACGTCCCGGAGCCGAAGCGCAACCCTAAGGGCGGGGGCGGAGGCCCACGGTCCGCGACGCGCCGGGCGGCCGCGCGACCGTGCGTGCCGTCACGCTCGGTGAGGGGCGTCAGAGGGGCTTCGCGTCCGCCGCCGCGGCCTTCGCGGCATTGCGTACGGCACCGGCCACGGCGCCCGCGACCTTGTCGTTGAAGACCGACGGGATGATGTAGTTCGGGTTCAGCTCCCCGTCGGTGACGACGTCCGCCAGGGCGGTCGCCGCCGCGAGCATCATGTCGGTGTTGACCGTACGGGACTGGGCGTCCAGCAGTCCGCGGAACACGCCGGGGAAGACCAGGACGTTGTTGATCTGGTTGGGGAAGTCCGACCGGCCGGTGGCCACGACGGCGGCGGTCCGGCGGGCGACGGCCGGGTCGACCTCGGGGTCCGGGTTCGCGAGCGCGAACACGACGGCGTCGTCGGCCATGGCGGCCACGTCGTCGCCGTCGAGGAGGTTCGGGGCGGACACCCCGATGAAGACGTCCGCGCCGCGCACGGCCTCCTTGAGCGTGCCGGTGACGCCCTCGGGGTTGGTGTTGTCGGCGATCCAGCGCAGCGGGGACTGCGGCGCGGCGTCCACCAGGTCCTCGCGGCCGGCGTGGACGACGCCGTGGATGTCGGCGACGACCGCGTGCTTGACGCCCGCCGCGATGAGCAGCTTCAGGATGGCCGTGCCGGCGGCGCCGGCGCCCGACATGACGACGCGGACGTCCCCGACGGCCTTGCCGACGACGCGCAGGGCGTTGGTCAGGGCGGCCAGGACGACGATCGCGGTGCCGTGCTGGTCGTCGTGGAAGACCGGGATGTCGAGGGCTTCCCGCAGCCGCGCCTCGATCTCGAAGCAGCGGGGCGCGGAGATGTCCTCCAGGTTGATGCCGGCGAAGCCGGGCGCGATGGCCTTGACGATTTCGACGATGGCGTCGGAGTCCTGCGTGTCGAGGCAGATCGGCCAGGCGTCGATGCCGGCGAACCGCTTGAACAGCGCAGCCTTGCCCTCCATGACGGGCAGCGCGGCCTTCGGGCCGATGTTGCCGAGGCCGAGCACGGCGGAGCCGTCCGTGACGACGGCGACGGAGTTGCGCTTGATGGTGAGGCGGCGGGCGTCCTCGGGGTTCTCGGCGATGGCCATGCACACGCGGGCGACGCCGGGTGTGTAGACCATGGACAGGTCGTCGCGGTTGCGGATGGGGTGCTTCGACGCCATCTCGATCTTGCCGCCGAGGTGCATCAGGAACGTGCGGTCCGAGACCTTGCCGAGGACGACGCCCTCGATGTCGCGCAGCTTGCCGACGATCTCGTCGGCGTGGGTGGTCGAGGTGGCCGCGATGGTCACGTCGATCCGCAGCTTCTCGTGGCCGGACGCGGTCACGTCCAGGCCGGTGACGGAGCCGCCGGAGGACTCCACGGCCGTGGTGAGCTGGGAGACCGCCGTTCCGCTCGCGGGCACCTCCAGCCGGACCGTCATCGAGTACGAGACGCTGGGCGCCGTTGCCATGGCCGGGTTCCTCTGCTTTCCCTGGTTTCGCTGCCGTACCGCGCGGAACGGGCCGCACGAGCCTTCCGATGGTCGCACCTACTCGCGGGTAGCAGGTAATACGGTCGTTTTGTTCTCGGGAGCCGCTCTCCCGCCCCGCGGGCAGGGCCGGCGCCCGGAGGCCGGCGGCCAAAAGGAGGCGGGTCCGCGTCATCGCCCCGGATGACGCGGACCCGCCTGCACGTTCGGCGACACCGGCCCGCCATGCTCGCCTCGCGGCAAGTGGTCGCTCGCGGCGACTAAGGTTGGGCCCGGGGGCTTGGATCGAGCCGGTGCCACCACCAGGCTAACAAACCCGCCGGGATCCGGTCGCGGTTCAGTCGCGCAGCAGGTCCGGGACCCCCGCGGCGTCCGGTTCGTCGCGCCGCCCGGCGACGACCGTCAGCTGCTGCGTGGCACGGGTCAGCGCCACGTACAGCACCCGCAGGCCCGCCGGGGACTCGTCGGCGATCTCGGCCGGGGAGACGACCACGGTCGCGTCGTACTCCAGGCCCTTCGCCTCCAGGCTGCCCAGCGCCACCACGCGGTCGCCCAGGCCCGCGAGCCAGCCCGCCGCCTGCTCCCGCCGGCCCATGGCGACGACGCCCACGGTGCCGTCCACGCGTTCCAGCAGGCGGCGCGCCTCGTCCCGCACGACCGCCGCGAGGTCCCCGTCGCCCACGGCGGTGAAGCGGGGCTCCACGCCCGTGGAGCGCACCGCGCGCGGCGACTCGGCGCCGGGCATGGCCAGGGCCAGGACCCCGGCGGCCAGTTCGGCGATCTCGGCGGGGTTGCGGTAGTTCACCGTGAGGGTGAAGCGGCGGCGCGGCCGGGTGCCCAGCGCCTCGTCCCGGGCCTCCGCGGCCTCGTCCGGGTCCGACCAGGACGACTGGGCCGGGTCCCCGACGACCGTCCAGGTGGCGTGCCGGCCGCGGCGGCCGACCATGCGCCACTGCATGGGCGTCAGGTCCTGCGCCTCGTCGACGATGACGTGCGCGTACTCGGTGCGCTCCCGCTCCAGCCGCTCGGCCCGCTCGCGCTGCGACTCCTCGCGGACGGGCATCAGCTCCTCCAGGCCGGTGAGCTGGTCCAGCGGGTCCGGCTCCCGTCTGCGGCGCGGTCCGGCGGGGGCGCCGAGCAGCGTCTGCAGCTCGTCCAGGAGCGCCACGTCGTGCACCGAGTACGCGTCGCGGCGCAGCGAGCGGGCGAGGCGGCGCACCTCGCCCGGGTTGAGGACGCGGCGCGACCAGCGGCCCAGGCGCCGCTCGTCGGCCATCGCGGCGAGCACGCCCCGCGGGGTCAGCTCGGGCCACCAGGCGTCGAGGAACGCGGTGAAGGAGTCCTCCGAGGCGACGTCCTCGTCGAAGGAGGACCGCAACTCGGCGGCGAGCTCCGGATCGGTCTGGCGGGCGGCGGCGCCCGTCTTCGCGTACAGGGCGTCGAGGATCAGGCGCCGGGCGCGGGGGCGGAGCAGGTTGACGGGCGCGGTGCCGCCGAGCGCCGCGTGACGGATCCGCCGCAGCTCCTCCGCCTCCAGCTCGACGCGGCGGCCGAAGGCGACGACGCGCAGCCGGTCGGGGGCGCCGCCCCGCTCCAGGGCGCCCCGGGCGGCCCTGCGCAGCACCTTCGGCATCCGGGAGGAGCCCTTGACGCGGGCGACGGACGGGTCGTCGTACGCGGTGGCCTCGACGCCGTCGACGAGGCTGCCGACGGCGCGGACGGCGACCTGGCCCTCCTCCCCCAGCGACGGCAGGACGCCCTCGGTGTAGGCGACGAGCAGCGGGGTCGGCGACACGACGAGGATGCCCCCGGCGTACCGGCGGCGGTCCTGGTAGAGCAGGTACGCGGCGCGGTGGAGGGCGACGGCGGTCTTGCCGGTGCCGGGGCCGCCCTCGACGTACGTGACGGACGCGGCGGGCGCGCGGATGACGAGGTCCTGCTCGGCCTGGATGGACGACACGATGTCGCGCATCGTGTGGCCGCGGGCCCGGCCGAGTGCGGCCATGAGGGCGCCGTCGCCGACGGCGGGCAGCTCCGCGCCGTCGAGCGTGGCGGTCAGCTCGGGGCGCATCAGGTCGTCCTCGACGCCGAGGACGCGGCGCCCCTTGGAGCGGATGACGCGGCGGCGCACGACGCGGCCCGGCTCCACGGGGGTGGCCCGGTAGAACGGCGCGGCGGCGGGCGCGCGCCAGTCGATGACGAGCGGGCTGTAGTCGGCGTCGAGTACGCCGAGGCGGCCGATGTGGAGGGTCTCGGCGATCTCGGCGGTGCCGTCCGGCCGTACGGCGTCGTCGGCGGGCTCCACGGAGGTGTACGCCCCGTCGGGGCCCTTCTCGCCGTCCTTGCCGCGCAGGAGGTCGACACGGCCGAAGAGGAAGTCCTCGAACTCGCTGTTGAGGCGGTTGAGGTGCACGCCGGCGCGGAACACCTGCGCGTCCCGCTCGGCGAGCGCGCCGGGCGTGCCGACCTGGCCGCGCTGGGCGGCGTCGTGCATGAGGAACTCCGCCTCGTGGATCTTCTCCTCGAGCCGGAGGTACACCCGGTCCAGGTGCTCCTGCTCCACCGCGACCTCACGGTCCCGGACCGTGTCGACCACACGGTCGGCTTCCTGCGCGGCCACCGCGGCCCCCTTCTGACGTGCGTTGGGCAGCCGTCGAGCGTACGCCACGTTCCGGCCCCCTGTCAGTCGGGCCGCCCCCGCGGCCTCCCGCGGGCGGGGCACGGGGCGCGGGCCCCGGCCGCACCGCGCGGGAGGCCGGGCCCGAAGGCGGGGCCGTACCCGGTGGGCGAACCGGGGGCGCCGGCGGGGGCGGGCGGTTGCCGGGGCTATGGTGCCGCGCCCGGCTCCGGGGCGCGCATCAGGGCGGCGTCCGGTTCCGGGAGCCACGCCCCCCGCGGCACGGTGAGCCAGTCCTCCTCGGCGGCCAGTCGGGCGGCGGCGAGGCGCAACGCGTCCAGGCCCGGGTGCTCCAGCCCCCTGCGCCACACGAGTGCCACCGGCGACAGGGGGACGGGGTCCACGAGCGGGCGCAGGACCGTGTCCGCCATGGGCGGGAAGTCGACCACGGCCAGGACCGGCGTACGGCTCCCGGCCATGACGCGGCGGAACTCCTCCACCCCGACCGCGAGGGGCGCGGGCGGGGCGACGCGGAGACCGCGCCCGGCGAAGAGCAGCGCGGCCAGGTCGGTCCACTCGCGGGTGCGCGGGTTCCCCGCCCCGGCGTACAGGGCCTGCCCGGCCAGCGCGGCCAGCGGCACCTCGGCGCGGTCGGCGAGCGGGTGGTCGGCGGGCAGGACCACGGCCATCGGCTCGTACCGCACGGGCTGCCAGGCGAGCCGGGCGCGGACCGCCGGGTCGAGGCCGGCGACCCGGCCGAAGGAGGCGTCGAGGCGGCCGGCGAGGATCTCGGCGGCGGCGCCGGTCAGTCCGCTCTCGAAGCGGGCCATCAGTTCGCAGTCGGACGCCAGCGCGCGGGCGCGGTCCAGGACGCGGCCGCCGCTCAGGCCCGGCGAGTTGAGGTCCACCAGGAGGGGGCGCGGCCCGGCACCGGAGAGGGCGCCGGCCAGGTCGTCGTACGCGGCGAGGACCGCCCGCGCGTACGGGAGGAGCCGCTCGCCGTCGGCGGTGAGGGCGACCTGCCGGGTGGTGCGGACGAACAGCTCGGTGCCGAGCCGTCGCTCCAGGCGCCGGATGTCGCGGCTGAGGGCCTGCTGGGCGACGTACAGGCGGGCGGCGGCGCGGGTGAAGTGCAGCTCTTCGGCCACGGCGGCGAAGGCGCGCAGGAGCCGGGGTTCGATGTCGGTGGCCACGTCCGAACTTACAACACGGGCGCGTCGATCCGCCCCGAACAGGTGTTGGACCGGCGTCGGGTCGGGCGGTGAGGGTGGGGGCGTGACCCCGCACCCGACGACGCCGGCGTCCGGGCCGCCCGCGGCTCCCGCCGGCCCCGGACCCGTGCCCGAACCCGCCTTCGCCCCCACCACCCCCACCGAACCCGGACCCGCCTCCGCGCCCACCGCCGCGGGACCCGGGCCGGTCGTCGGCGGCCCCGTCCCGGCGCCCCGTCCCCGCACCCCGTACGCCCGGCTCTTCACCGCGCCCGGTACGCGCGCGTTCACCGCCGGCAGCGTGATCGCACGCGTCCCCATGGGCATGTTCACCGTCAGCGCGGTCATCATGATCGCCGGGTCGCGCGGCTCGTACGCCCTGGCCGGCGCCGTCACCGCGACCGGCCTCGCCGCGACGGCGGTCGTGGCGCCGTTCACCGCGCGGCTGATCGACCGGTACGGGCAGGCACGCGTCGCCGTCCCCGCCACGGTGCTCGCCGCCCTCGGTTCGCTCGCCCTGCTGCTGTGCGTCCGCCACGACGCGCCGGACTGGACGCTGTTCGCCTCGTACGCCGCGACCGCGACGACCCCCAGTACCGGCGGCATGTCCCGCGCCCGCTGGGCCCGCCTGTACCGCGCCGACCCGCGCGCGGCACACGCCGCGAACGCCTTCGAGCAGGCCGTGGACGAACTGTGCTTCATGACCGGCCCGGTGCTCGCCGCGTTCCTGTGCGCGGCCCTGTTCCCGGAGGCGGGCACCCTGGTCGGCGCGGTCCTGCTCCTCGCCGGAACGCTGCTGTTCACTGCGGAGCGCACGACGGAGCCGCCGGTCGCGCCGCGCGCGGCCGGACGGCGGGCGCGCCCCCGCTCCGCGCGCCGGGGATGCCCGCGCTGCTGGCGGTGTTCCTGGCGACGGGCGCGGTCTTCGGGTCGATGGAGATCGTGACGCTGGCGTTCGTGGACGGACCGGAGGCCGGGCCGCTCATGGCGCTGCAGGCGTTCGGGTCCTTCCTGACCGGCCTCGCGTACGGGTCGGCGCGTCCCGCCGCGGACGTGCGGCGGCGGCTGCTGGTGTGCCTGGCGGCGATGGCGGCCCCGATGTCGCTGCCGCTGCTGGCGGCGTCCGTCACGGATTCGCTGCCCGCCCTGGCGGGAGCGCTGCTGCTGGCGGGGACGGCGACGGCGCCGACGATGGTGACGGCCATGTCGCTGGTGCAGCGGCTGACCCCCGCCGGACGGCTGAACGAGGGCATGTCCCTGGCCGTGACGGCCCTGCTGGGCGGAATCTCGGCGGGCGCGGCGGCGGGCGGCTGGCTCGTGGAGCGGGCGGGCGCGGGCACCGGGTACGCCGTGCCGGTGGCGGCGGGGGCCGCGGCGCTGGGCCTGGCGGCGGGCGTCCGGGGCAGGGCTCCCGTATGCTCCGCGGCATGCTGACGGTGGAGCGGCTGCGGGCCGACCACGCGCCCGCCCTGCCGGCCTTCGAGCGGGAGAACCGCGCCTACTTCGCCCGGTCGGTGTCCGACCGGGGAGATGCGTACTTCGCGGAGTTCGCCGACCGGCACCGCGCGCTGCTGGCCGAGCAGGAGGCGGGGCTCGTCCACCTCCACGTCGTCCTGGACGAGGAGGGCGGGCTGGTCGGGCGCGTCAACCTGGTCTGCGACGGGCCGAACGCCCCGGAACTCGGCTACCGGATCGCGCGGCGGGCGACGGGCCGCGGCGTGGCGACGGCGGCGGTCGCGGAGGTGTGCCGGCTGGCCGCCGAGGCGTACGGCCTGGTGGAGCTGTGGGCGGTCACGACCCCGGACAACGCCGCCTCGCGCAGGGTCCTGGAGCGCAACGCCTTCAGGCGGGTGGGCGAGCAGCCGATCCGGACCGGCCGGCCGGGCCTGCTCCATCACCGCGCCCTCCTCTGAGGCCGGCGTCCCGGCCGCGCGGACGCCGCCGGGACGCCGTCCGGGCCGCGGCCCGCGCGGGCATGACGAAGGCCCGGCCGCCTGGTGGCTGCCGGGCCCTCACCCACATGGGAAAGTGGAGATGGCGGGAATCGAACCCGCGTCCAACGGTGCGGAACCAGGGCTTCTCCGTGTGCAGTCCGCTTCGCTTTTCTCGGCCCCGGAGATCACGCGGACAAGTCTCCGACGGGCTCAGTCACTGTGTGGTTTCCCTCTACGCCCCGTGACCGGGCCTAGAGGTCGAGTTCCCTAGCTGATGCCAGGATCCGGGTCGGGAACAGCCCCGGGCTGACACTTCGCGAGTCGCTACTCAGGCAGCGAGGGCGAAGGAATCGCGCTTGGTGTTGGCGATTATTGGTTTCGGCCTGTGGTTTACGAGATCATGGCCGCTTCCTCGACACGCTTCCCCTGCTTCGACAGCCGCTGTCGAAACCGATCATCCCCATGTTGTTTTTTCAAGCCCCCGAGGGGGCGCGCCCCCTCGCAGGGGGCAGATGCCATCGTACGGGATCAACGCGGGACGGTGCCAGCGTATTTCCCCGGTCGTGTGATCCGCCTCACCTCCCTCACGCCCGCTGGCGGCGGCGGATCGCCGACATGGTCCGCTCGGCCTCGCGCCGGTCCTGCTTCTCGCGCAGCGTCTGCCGCTTGTCGTACTCCTTCTTGCCCCGCGCCAGCGCGACCTCGACCTTGGCCCGGCCGTCCTTGAAGTACAGCGAGAGCGGCACGATCGTGTGCCCCGTCTCCTGCGACTTCGACTCCAGCTTGTCGATCTCCGCGCGGTGCAGCAGCAGCTTCCGCTTCCGCCGGGCGGTGTGGTTGGTCCAGGTGCCCTGGCTGTACTCCGGTACGTGGACGTTGTGCAGCCACGCCTCGTGCCCGTCGATCTGCACGAATCCGTCCACCAGCGAGGCGCGCCCCTGGCGCAGCGACTTCACCTCGGTGCCGGTCAGGACCAGACCGCACTCGTAGGTGTCCAGGATGTGGTAGTCGTGCCGCGCCTTCTTGTTCTGCGCGATCAGCTTGCGCCCTTTTTCCTTAGCCATAGTGCGGCCATTTTCGCACTACGCGCCCGTCCCGAGGCCACTCAATACCGTACGGGCCCGCTCCTCGGCGCGGGTGGGCGCCGGGACGTCCGGGGTGATGCCGCGCCCGTCGACCCGCGTGCCCGCCGGGGTGCGGTAGTGGCCGACGGTCAGCTCGGCGACCGAACCGCCGGGGAGGCCGCTGGGCATCTGCACGGAGCCCTTGCCGAAGGTGCGGGTCCCCACGGTGACGGCCCGCCCCCGGTCCTTGAGCGCCCCGGTCAGCAGTTCGGCGGCGCTCGTGGTGCCGCCGTCGATCAGTGCGACGAGGGGTCTCTCGGTGTCACCACCCGGTTCGGCGTACAGGGCGCGCTCCTCGCCGTGCACGTCGTACGTGGCGACGAGCCCCCCGTCGAGGAACGCGGACGCGGCGACGACCGCCTCGGCGACCAGACCGCCGCCGTTGCCCCGCAGGTCCAGCAGCACCCCGGCGCCGTCGGGGGCCCGGTCCACTGCCCTGCGCACCTGGTCGCCGCTGCCCCGGGTGAAGGCGCTGATCCGGATCAGCACCGCGTCGCCGACCCGCCGCACGGTGACCGCCTCGACGGCGAGCCGGGCGCGGCGCAGCGTCAGCGTCCACGCGCGCGCGCCCCGCTGGACGCCGAGGACGACCGCGGAACCGGCCTTCGCGCGCGCGCCCCCCCGTCCGCGGCGTCACCGCGCAGCAGGGCGACCACCTCGGCGGCGGCGCACCCCCGCACGGACCGGCCGTCGACCGTGCGGAGCCGGTCGCCGGGCCGCAGCCCCGCCCGCTCCGCGGGCCCGCCGCGCTGCACGCGGGCCACCTCGACGTGCCCGTCGGCGGTGCGGCGCGCCCACAGGCCGACGCCGGTGTACGCCCCGTCGAGGGCGCGCCGTAAGTCCTCGTACTCGCTCCGGTCGTAGACGGCGCCCCACCGGTCGCCGCTGCGGCTGACGACCTCCTCGGCGGCCTGCGCGACGGGCTTGCCGTCCGCGGCGGCCTCGGCGGCGGCGCGGACCACCTGCTCCCGCACCGCGCCCGCCCGGGAGAAGGGGGTGGCCGGCGGGCCGCTGCGGGCCGCCCCCGGCGGGGTGCCCTCGCGCGGCAGGGAGTCGGTGACTGCGGCCGTCGCGAGGACGGTCGCGAACAGGACGGTCAAGGCGGCCCCCCGTCCGATGCGGCGGGGCCGGAGCGAGGACTCTGGACCCGGCAGCGACATGACGCCCACTCTAGGACAAGCGGGAGGCGCCGCACGGGGGTCGCCCGTGCGGCGCCGGAGGGGTACTTGTCACACCTTCAGGTACTTGCGCAGCGCGACGGCGGCCGCCAGCGACGGCATCAGCAGGCCCAGGACGAGGACGAGGGGGAGCACCGAGAACACCGCGTCCCAGCCGATGAACTGGATCAGCGGCATCTGCTCCGCCAGCGACAGGCCCTCGTCGATCAGGAAGTACCGCCCCACGAGCAGCAGTACGCAGGCGACCAGGCCGCCCAGCAGGCCGGCGAAGGCGGCCTCCATGATGAACGGCATCTGGATGTAGAAGCTGGACGCGCCGACCAGCCGCATGATGCCGGTCTCGCGGCGGCGGCTGAACGCCGAGACGCGCACCGTGTTGACGATCAGCATCAGCGCGATCAGCAGCATCAGGCCCATGACGACGAGGGCGGCGACGTTCATGCCGCGCATCATGTTGAACAGGGTCTCCAGGAGGCCGCGCTGGTCCTGCACCGAGTGGACGCCGGACCGGCCGGAGAAGGCGGTGGCGACGACCTCGTACTTCTCCGGGTTCTTCAGCTTGACCCGGAACGACTCCTGCATCTGGTCGGGCGTGATGACGCTGGCGATGGCCGTGTCGCCGTACTGCTCCCGGTAGTGCCGGTACGCCTCCTCCGCCGTCTCGTGGTGGACGGCCTCCACGATGTCGAGCTTCTTGAGGTCCGTCTCGATCTGCTCCTTCTGCTGGGCGGTCACGGCGCCCTTGGAGCAGGTCTCGGCCGTCTCCGCGTCGTTCTTGTTGCAGAGGTAGATGGTGACGTTGACCTTGTCGTACCAGAAGTCCTTCATCGCGTTGACCTGCTGACCCATGAGCACCGCGCCGCCGAACAGCGCCAGCGACAGGGCCACGGAGACGATGACCGCGAAGGTCATCGTGAGATTGCGACGGAGGCCGACACCGATCTCCGAGAGTACGAACTGGGCGCGCATCGCGTGCGTAGAGCCTTTCCTTGCCGTGCCTGAAGCCTGCCACTGCCCGCCGGCCGGTCAGTGCTGGTAGCCGTAGACGCCGCGGGCCTGGTCGCGGACGAGACGGCCCTTCTCCAGCTCGATGACGCGCTTGCGCATCTGGTCGACGATGTTCTGGTCGTGCGTCGCCATGACGACGGTGGTGCCCGTGCGGTTGATCTTGTCGAGGAGCTTCATGATGCCCACCGACGTCTGCGGGTCGAGGTTTCCGGTCGGCTCGTCGGCGATCAGCAGCATCGGCCGGTTGACGAACGCGCGCGCGATGGCCACGCGCTGCTGCTCGCCGCCGGACAGCTCGCCCGGCATCCGGTCCTCCTTGCCCGCGAGACCGACCAGGCCGAGGACCTGCGGTACGGACTTGCGGATCTCCCCCGGGGACTTGCCGATGACCTCCTGCGCGAAGGCCACGTTCTGCGCGACCGTCTTGTTCGGCAGCAGTCGGAAGTCCTGGAACACCGTGCCCAGCTGGCGGCGCATGTGGGGCACCTTCCAGTTGGACAGCCGGGCGAGGTCCTTGCCGAGGACGTGCACCGTGCCCGTGCTGGCGCGCTCCTCGCGCAGGAGCAGCCGCAGGAAGGTGGACTTCCCGGAGCCGGAGGACCCCACCAGGAAGACGAACTCGCCCTTCTCGATCTCCAGGGAGACGTCCCTGAGCGCGGGCTGGTTCTGCTTCGGGTAGGACTTGGAGACGTTGTCGAATCGGATCACGGATGCACCCACGGTCGGCCGGGAGGAGTAGGTGAGCGTGACCATACGCGAACCGGGATGTCCCGTGCAGACACCGGACGGGCTTGTCCGAGTTGTCCGTGTTGTGGGGCTGTGGTAAGCGGTTCCGCCGGTCCGGATCCGGCGGGACGCGCCTAAACTCGTGAGACCTGGCACAGTGGGGAAGGGGAACGGACGCGTTTCCCTGAGCGTTGTGCGGAGAGAACCGGATGGACGACCGCGGTCCGGCGGCTCCGCCGCGCGGGAGGAGGAGAGCGCATGACCTATGACCGATTGGTGTGCGCCAGCTGTGCCGCCCCCGTGAGCGAGGGCCGCTGCCCCGTCTGCCGGGCGAACCGCGAACGCATGCAGCAGAGCCCCTGGGGTGCCCTGAGCCCGTCGGCGCTGCTGGCGCTGTTCCTTCTCCTGGTGGCGACGGCGGCGGCGCTGGTCGTGGCGCACCAGCCCGCGTAGCGGCCGACCACCGGGGCCGAGGGCCGTACGCGGGGAAGGGCCCGGACACCGTGGGTGTCCGGGCCCTTCCGTATGCCCGGTCACCCGGGCGGGGGTGTCGCTCAGGCGACGGTGCGGCCGCCGACCATGCGCGGCAGCAGGCGGAAGCCGATGCCGCCGGCGATCATCGTCGCGGCGCCGATGAGGAGGAACGAGGTCTCGGCGGCGCCGGTCTCCGCCAGCTCCTCCTTGGCCTCGCCCTGCTGCACCGGCTGCGAGCCGACGTTGTTGGTGTCGGGGTTGTTGGTGTCGGCGCACTCGACGCCGTCGGGGGTCACGGTGCAGGGGTCGGTGTCGCCGCCGGTCGCGCTGCCGCCGGTGGAGGCGGTGCCACCGGTGGAGGCGGGCTCCTCACCACCCGTGGTGCCGGTCGTACCCGTGGTACCGGTCGTACCCGTGGTACCGGTCGACCCGCCGGTGGAGGCGGTGCCGCCAGTGGAGGCGGTGCCACCGGTAGAAGCGGTGCCACCGTTGGAGGCGGTGCCACCGGTAGAAGCGGTGCCACCGTTGGTGTTGGCACCACCGGTAGAGGAGTCACCACCGTTGGAGTTGCCGCCGCCGTTGGAGTTGGCACCACCGGTAGAGGAGTCACCACCGTTGGAGTTGCCGCCACCGTTGGAGTTGGCGCCGCCGTTGGAGTTGGCACCACCGGTAGAGGAGTCACCACCGTTGGAGTTGGCACCACCGTTGGAGTTGGCACCACCGGTAGAGGAGTCACCACCGTTGGAGTTGGCACCACCGGTAGAGGAGTCACCACCGTTGGAGTTGGCACCACCGGTAGAGGAGTCACCACCGTTGGAGTTGGCACCACCGGTAGAGGAGTCACCACCGCCGATGGACACGCCACCGCCGATGGACACGCCACCGTTGACGGACGTGCCACCGTTGACGGATGCGCCACCGTTGACGGACGTGCCACCGCTGGAGGAGTCACCGCCGCCGTTGCAGGCGGGGTCGAGCGGGGAGCACGCCCCGTTGAGGCCGAGGTCGATGCCGGTCGCCTGAGCGGCTCCGGCCGCGGTCAGGGACGCACCCGCGGCGATCACCGCACCAGCGGCTATCCGCGCGACCCTGACCCGCATCTTCTTGGTCATAAAGCTGCTACCCCCAGTAGCTGTTCTCGTCTAGTGGAGCAGCGCACCGGGGCCGGGACAGGAGGGCCGCGACGTCACCCGACCGGCCCCGTTCACACGCGCCCCAGGTTCCGCGCATGCCGCGCCCCAGACTTTCGGCTTTTCAAGGGGCCGTCAAGGGCGTTATAAAGCAGAAGGGTTGAGTGATTCGGTTTTGCCCGCTATGCGGGCATGCATCTGTGACGTAAACGCGAAGTCCCTGGCAGGCACGGCGATTACCTTGTCGACAAAGCCACCGGTGAACTGCGCGGCCTCGCAGGGGGCGGCGGTCCGCCCGGTCTCCCCGTGGTCCGGACGGGACGCCGGACGGGGCGGCTCGCCCCGTCGGCGCCGCCCGGTCCCGGGCCGGATCGCCGCAGAGCACCCGGGCGCCGGTCGCCACCCCGCCGTCCGGAACGAGGCGCCCGCAGGGTTCCGGTTCGGTCCCCTTGAGGCGTGACGGGGCCGCCCGGTCGGCCCGGGGCCGGCCTCCCGTCGGCGAGTCCGGTGCCCCGGACGCGGAAACCGTACGGGAGGTCCCCTCCGGGAACCGGCTCCTCCTCGGGGAGCCGTCCTCGCGGCGCGCACCGGGAGCGGTCTCCCGCCGGCGTCCGCGTGCAGCGGCGCCGCACCCCTGACGGGGGTGCGGCGCCGGTCGTGCAGCGGGACGGGGCGGGCCCGTTTACTTCTCCTGCTCCTGCTCCTGCTGCTTGCGCCAGCGGATGCCCGCCTCCAGGAAGGCGTCGATCTCGCCGTCGAGGACGGCCTGCGGGTTGCCGACCTCGTGCTCCGTGCGCAGGTCCTTGACCATCTGGTACGGGTGCAGGACGTAGGAGCGCATCTGGTTGCCCCAGGAGCTGCCGCCGTCGCCCTTGAGGGCGTCCATCTTGGCGCGCTCCTCCTGGCGTCGGCGCTCCAGGAGGCGGGCCTGGAGGACGCGCATCGCGGACGCCTTGTTCTGGATCTGCGACTTCTCGTTCTGGCAGGAGACGACCACGCCCGTCGGGATGTGCGTGATGCGGACCGCGGAGTCCGTGGTGTTGACGGACTGGCCGCCGGGGCCGGAGGACCGGTACACGTCGATGCGGAGCTCGTTCTCCGGGATCTCGATGGAGTCGGTCTGCTCGACGACCGGCAGCACCTCGACGCCCGCGAAGGACGTCTGGCGGCGGCCCTGGTTGTCGAACGGGGAGATGCGGACCAGGCGGTGGGTGCCCTGCTCGACGGAGAGCGTGCCGTACGCGTAGGGGGCGTGGACGACGAACGTGGTCGACTTGATGCCCGCCTCCTCCGCGTACGACGTCTCGTAGATCTCGGTCTTGTAGTCGTGCCGCTCGGCCCAGCGGAGGTACATGCGCTGCAGGCGCTCGGCGAAGTCGGAGGCGTCGACGCCGCCGGCCTCGGCGCGGATGGTGACGAGGGCCTCGCGCTCGTCGTACTCGCCGGACAGAAGCGTGCGGACCTCCATCTCGTCGAGGGCCTTGCGGACCTCGGTGAGCTCCGCCTCGGCCTCGGCGAGGGCGTCCGGGTCGTCCTCGGCCTCGGCGAGCTCGAACAGCACCGCGAGGTCGTCGATCCGGCCGCGCAGGGTCTCCGCCTTGCGCACCTCGGCCTGGAGGTGGGACAGCCTGCTGGTGATCTTCTGTGCCGCCTCGGGGTCGTCCCACAGGGACGGCGCGGCCGCCTGCTCCTCGAGCACGGCGATGTCTGCCCTCATCTTGTCGAGGTCGAGGACCGCCTCGATGGACCCCATGGTCGAGGTGAGGGACTTCAGCTCTTCGGATACGTCGACGACTGCCACGGGTCCAGCGTAACGGCTGACCGCGGCGGTGCCCTCCCCCGAGGGCGGCGGATCGCTCCCCGTGGGGCGCCGCGTGCCTGCTCAGGGCCGGGTGGGGCCGGTGTCCGGAGCGGTCTCGGGGGCGGACTGCCGGAAGTCCCGGGGCGGCGCCTCCGCGTCGTCGCCGCCGACCGCGAGCCAGCCGCCGACGCCCGCCGCGGCGGCCAGGGCGGCGCCCGCGACGGAGAGCGCGAGACGGCGCCTGCGGACGGCGGACGGCTTGTTGCGGGCCGAACCGGGGCGGCGCTGACCGGACGCGCGGGGGCCCGGGCGGTGCCGAGGGGGCCGCCGGACAGCTCGTCCGGGCCGGGCACGCGCATCGACGTGTGGGTGTCGCGGCTGGAGTCGGCGGAGGAGCCGGGGACCAGCGGGACGGCGGCGCGGCGCGGGGCGCCGGGAAGCGTCGGGTACGGGTCGTCCTCGTACGGCTCCGGGGACGGCTCGGCGCCCGGCTCGTCCACGTCCAGGGGGGCATGTGGGCGACGAGCGGCGCCAGGTCGTGGAGGCGGGCGGCGAGCTCGGAGGCGCGCAGCCGGGACGCGGGCGCCTTGGCCAGGCACTGGACGATCAGCTGCCACAGCTCGTCGGGGATGCCGGGCAGCGGGACGACCGTCTCGGTGACGTGGCGGCGCAGCACGGCGCCCGGGTGCCCGCCGCCGAACGGGGTGAAGCCCGCCAGCAGCTCGTACAGGACGGTGGCGAGGGCGTAGATGTCGACGGCGGCGCGCGGCTGCAGGCCCTCGACGATCTCGGGGGCGAGGTAGTCGGGGGTGCCGATGATGCGGTTGGTGCGGGTGCGGCGCGGGGTGTCGATCAGCTTGGCCACGCCGAAGTCGGTGAGGAGGGCGGGGTGGGCGCCGCCCGGGCCGAGGGGGCCCTCCATGTCGAGCAGGATGTTCTCCGGCTTGACGTCCCGGTGGACGACCCCGGCGGCGTGTGCGGCGGCGAGGCCCTCGGCGACGTCCGCGACGACGGCGACGGCCGCGGCGGGCGCGAGGCGGCGCTCGCGGTCGAGGCGGCTGCGCAGGTCGGTGCCGCGGACGAGGTCCATGACCAGGGCCAGGTCGTTGCCGTCGACGACCAGGTCGCGCACGGCCACCACGTGCGGGTGCTCCAGCCCGAGCAGAGCGGTGCGCTCCCGAACGAAGCGGCCGACGAGTTCCTGGTCGGAGGCGAGGTCCTCGCGCAGCAGCTTGATGGCGACCGGGCCCTCCGGGCCCTCCCCGAGCCACACCGTGCCGGCACTGCCCCGCCCCAGAATCTGGTGAGCCGTGTACCGGCTGCCGATTTTCCGTGCCAAGACTGCTCCCTCAGCGGCTGGCGTTCTCGACCACGTTACGCGGATGCGGGCGCCGGTGGTCACGCGGGAGCGGAAATCACCCCTGCGAAGTCGACAAGGCGACGAGGTCGGCGCGGACCGGGGAGGGGCGCGGGCGGCGGGCCGCCCCGGACGGGCCCGGCGGTGGGCGCCGGGGCGGTGCGGGCCGCCCCGGCGCGGAGGTCACCGCTGCGCCGGCGGGGCCGGGTTCTCCGTGCCGCCGCTCACTTCGGAGATCCAGTCGCTGACCGCGGAGAACGCGTCGCTGATGGCCTGCCAGTAGCTCTTGCCCTGGGCGATCCAGTCCTGGAGGGGGGTCAGCTCCCAGACGAGCCAGCCGGCCGCGACGAGGAGCACGACCGTGAACAGGCAGCCCTTGAGGCAGCCCAGGCCGGGAATGCGCATCGGGTTGGCGCTGCGCTGCCGCGGGGCGCGCGGCGCGGGCTGCGGCGGCTGGGGCTGCTGGGGTGCCTGCGGCTGGGGGGCGTACTGCTGCCGGGGCGCCGGGGCGTACTGCTGGGGCTGGAGCGGCTGCGGGGCGTACTGCTGCGGCGGAGGCTGCGGGGCGTACTGCTGCCGGTGCTGCGGCGGGTACGGGGGCTGCGGTTGGGGCTGGGGCGGCTGGGGCTGGGGCGGCTGGGGCTGGGGCGGTTGCCGGGGACTCCGCTGGGGGCGGCGGCGCAGAGGGTCCTCTTCGGGGCTGAGGTACTGGACCTGGGTCTGCTCGTTGCGGTCCCGGGCGGCGCGCAGCTGCGTCTGCCAGGGGTGCGGGTCCTCCGGCCGCGGTACGGGCGGCAGGACGGCGGTCGGGTCCGCCGCACCGGCCGGCCCGGCGGGGGCGGGGCCGGTCTGCGGGAGGACGCTGGTCGCGGCCGCCGGGTCGTACTGCGGGGCGTCCGGGCCGGTGTTCGGGAGGACCTGGGTGGCGTCGGAGGCGCCGGGGACGCCCGGCGCACCGGGGACGGGCGCGGGGGACGGGTCGGGCGCCAGCAGCGCGTCGACGCCCTCGGCCGCCTCGATCTCCGCGGGGGTCGCGTGGACGCCGACGCCGGCGGCGACCGTGCGCAGCGCCCGCGCGAGGTTCTCGGCGCTGGGACGGCGGTCGGGGTCCTTGCTGAGGCAGCGCTCGATGACCGTCCACAGCGGGGCCGGCACGGTCGACGGGCGGCGGGGCTCCTCGCTGAGGTGCCGGTGCAGGACCTCCAGCGCCGTGCCGCCCGCGAACGGGGGACGACCGGTGACCAGCTCGTACAGCAGGATTCCGGCGCCGTAGACGTCCACGGCGGAGGTCTGCGGGCGGCCCTCGGCGGACTCGGGCGCGACGTACGCGGGAGTGCCGACGAACTCGTGGGTGCGGGTCAGGCCCGGGGAGTCGGCGAGGCGGGCGATGCCGAAGTCGGTGAGCATCGGGTGCATCCGCCCGTCACGCTCGGCGAGCAGGACGTTCGCCGGCTTGAGGTCGCGGTGCACGATGCCGTCGGCGTGGCTGGCGGCCAGCGCGTCCGCGATCTGGGCGGTCAGGAGCGCCGCGGCGACCGGGGTCAGCGGGCCGTTCTCGCGGAGGTAGCGGTGCAGGTCCGGGCCGTCGATCAGGTCCATGACGAGGGCGAGCAGGTCGCCCTCGACCACCAGGTCGCGGGTGCGGACGATGTTGGGGTGGGTGAGGCGCAGGAGTACGGAGCGCTCCCGGAGGAAGCGCATCACGACGTCCGCGTCGTTCGCGAGTTCCTCCTTGAGGACCTTGATCGCGACGGTCTCGCCGGGCTGGCCCGGGACGGCCGCCTCGGCGCCCGCCGTCTCCCTCTGGCGGGCACGCCAGACGGTGCCCGTGGCGCCGCGTCCGAGCGGCTGCTCGAGCAGGTACTTGCTGCCGACTGGCCGCACGGTCATGTGCTCCCCGCGATCGTGGTCCGAAACCGGTCTTTCGTCCGACCCACTGTAGTGCCGTTCCGCTTCCTTCGAATTTCCTTCGAACATCTCTCCGCCGGACGGGACGAGAGGGAAGACGTGCCGCCGGGGCGCCCGGTTGCCCGGGGCGCGGGCGGGGCGGGCGCTTTCCCTGCGGACGGGAATCCCAAGATCGTTCTTTGCCGGTCCGGGGGCGCCGGACCGGTCGCAGGTGGGAGGATGCCCCTGCGCGGCGCGCCACGGGGACGGGAGCCTCCGGGACGGGCCGTGCCGACCTGTACCGGACGACGTGTCCGCGCATGGGCGGGGGCGTCGACGGCCTGTCCCCCGCCGCCGGGCGCGTCGCGCAGAAGGGACCGCTGACGGCGATGCAGATCCGGCTGACCGTCCTCGCGGCGCCGCCCGGCGGGCAGACCGCGCGGCGCGCCTGCGACGTGCTCGTCACCGCCCCCGCCGGCACCGCGCTGGCCGCCGTGGCCTCCGGTGTCGCCGCCGCGGCGGCGGGGCCGGACGGCGCGGCGGGCACGGGCCCCGTCGTGCTGTACGCCGGGCGCGAACGGCTCGACCTCCAGCGCTGCGCCCTGGGCGAGCCGCCCCTCGTCGACGGGGCGGTGCTGGCGCTCCAGGTCCCCGCGGACGACGCGGCCGCCCCCGGCGACGCGGTCGCGCGGCTGCACGTGGTGGCGGGACCGGACGCGGGCGGGGTGCACCTGCTGCACCCCGGGCACGTCCGCGTCGGCCGCTCCTCCGACGCCGACGTACCGCTGGACGACCCCGACGTGTCACGGCTCCACTGCGAGCTCGCGGTCGGCGGGGACGGCCGTGTGACGGTCGCCGACCCGGGGTCGACGAACGGGACGGCGCTGGAGGGCCGGCCGGTCGGCCCCCGGCCCGTCCACCTGCCCCCGGGGGGCGCTGCTCAGGGTCGGCGAGTCTGCCCTGCGCCTGTCCGCCGGAGCGGACGCCGCCGTCCTGCCCAGGGCCCCGGACGGCGAGGGCCGGGTGCGCGTCGCGCGCGCGGCGGGCGGCACGGCGGAGGACGGGCGGACCCGGCCGTACGCCCCCGCCGCGGACCGGGGCCGGGCGGGCTCCCCGGCCGGCCCCGGGGACGCCTCCGGCGCGGACGGGCACGAGCGGGCGGGGGGCCTCCGCGGCGCCGCGGAGGCCCCCGGGGGCGGGAGCGGTCCGTACGGCGCTCCCCCGCCGCGGCACGGGGAGGCGCCGAGGCGCTCCCGACCGGCGCGGACCACGGCCGCGCGCGCGGGGGCGTCCGCTCCGGCGCCCCGGACGCGGCCGGACCGGACGCCCGCGAGGGGGCGGCGCACGACCGCGGGGGCGCCGCGGGGGCCTTCGCCGGAGGCGGCCCCGCGCCCGGGGAGCCGGCCAGGCGGCGCGGGATAGGCGCCTGGGCCCGGCGGCTGGCCGGCGGGCGCGGGGACCAGGCGGACCGGGCCGCCCCGGACGGCCCGGGTACCGGGTCCGCCGCGCCCGACGCGCCGCGGGTGCCCGGCGCCGAGGCGTGGCCCGACCCGGCCGCCGTGCTGCTGACCGCCCTCGGGCCGGGCCCGCGGCTCTGGGAGCGGGCACCGGCCCATCCGGAGGCGCTCGCGGTGCGGCTCGGCACGACGGACCGGGCCGACCTCCCGGCGGTGCCGGTCACCGTCGGGCTGCGGGAGGCCGGGGCACTGGGCCTCGCCGGGCCGCGCGCCCGGCTCCTGGGCCTGGCCCGCTCGGTCGTGGCCCAGCTCGCCGCCCTGCACGCCCCGGCCGACCTGGAGATCGTGCTGGTCGGCGCGGATCCGGCCCGTCCCCTGGAGGAGCGCCGCCGCGACTGGGCGTGGCTCGGCTGGCTGCCGCACGTCCGGCCCGCACACGGCCAGGACTGCCGGCTGCTCCTCGCGTACGACCCCGACCAGGCCGCCGCACGGATGGCGGAGCTGGCCCGGCGGCTGGACGGCGGGCCGCCCGGCCCCGGCCCGGCGGAGGCCGCCCCGGGGCCGTGCACGGTGGTGGTGGTCGACGGCGACCCGGGCACCGGGGCGCTGCGGGAGGCGGTCGTACGGCTGGCGGGCGCGGGCGCGGCGGCCGGCGTCCACCTGGTGCGCCTGGCGGAGACGGCGCCCGCGACGGCGGTCTTCCCGGTGGCGGCGGCCTACGAGGCGGCGTGCGCGGCGCCGGGGTTCCGGGAGTGCGGCGCGGTGGGCCTGCTGACGGGCGAGGTGGCGACGGCGGTGCGGGTGATGCGGACGGCGGGCGGCCGTCCGGCGGGCCACGGCACGGTCGCGGCGGTCGACGCGGTGTCGCCGGCGTGGGCGGAGCGGTTCGCCCGGGCGCTGGCGCCGCTGCGCGCGGACGGGCCCGAGCGGCGCGGGCGGACCGCGGCCGCGGCGCTGCCCCCGTCGTCGCGCCTGCTCGAGGAGCTGGAGCTGGCGAGGGCCACTCCCGCGTCGCTGATGGCCCGCTGGGCGTCCGCCCCGGACGGCACGGCGGTGCTGGGCGCCGGCCCGCACGGCCCGGTCGGCGTGGACCTGGCGGGCCCCGACGGCCCGCACCTGCTGGTCGAGGGCCCCGCGGGGAGCGGCCGTACGGAGCTGCTGCGCTCCGTCGCGGCGTCGCTCGCCGCCGCGACGCGGCCCGACCGGCTCGGGCTGCTGCTGGTGGACGGCGCGGGCGGGGGAGCGGGGCGACGGCCTCGGCCCCTGCGCCGACCTGCCGCACGTCACGGAGCACCTCGTCGCCTCGGACCCGGTGCGGATGCGGGCGTTCGCGCAGGCGCTCGGCGCCGAACTGAAGCGGCGCGCGGAGCTGCTGGGCCGCGAGGGGCTCGCCGAATGGCCCGCGCACGGCGACGGCGGCCGCCCGGACACCCCGCCCGCCGACCGGACCGTCCCCGAGCAGCGCGGCGGCGACCCGGCCCCCGGGTCGGGCCGCACGCTGCGGCTGCGCCCCGCCGCGGGCACCGGGCGGCCCGGGGGCGAGGCGGCGGCGCCGCCGCCCCGCCTCGTCGTGCTGGTCGACGACCTGGACGCGCTGGTCGCGCCCGCGCTCGGCAGTCCGGGCCGCCCGGCGGCGGGTTCGGTCGTACGGGCGCTGGAGGCCGTCGCGCGGGACGGCGGGCGGCTGGGCGTCCACCTGGTGGCGGCGACGGCCCACCCGGACCGTACGGCCGGGACGGAACCGGACCGCCGGGCGCGGACCCGGGTCGTGCTGGACGCGCCGCCCGCGCCGCCCGGCCCGGACGACCCGGCGCCCGGCCGGGGACGGGTGCGCCACGCCGACGGGCGGGTGACGCCGTTCCAGGCGGGCCGCGTGACCGGGCGGATCCCCCGCACGGCGACGCTGCGCCCCACCGTCGTCCCGCTGGAGTGGGAGCGCATGGGCGACCCGCCGGCCCGTCGCCCCGTACGGGAGCTGGGCAACGGGCCGACCGACCTGGCCCTGCTGGCCAGCGCCCTGGACCGGGCGGCCCGCTCGGTCGGCGCGACGCCCCTGCCGCCGCTCGCCGCCGCTTCCGGCGCCGCCGGCCCCGTGCGCTGACGGCACGTCACGAGCCGATCACGATCCAGCGGTAGGGGCGGAAGGCGGTATTGCGGCCCTCCGGTACGCGGCGTAGACCAGAGCGAAAGGGACGACAGGGACGACGCACACGGAAGAAACGGGGCAGTGATGCGTACAACTCCGCGCAAACGCCGGACCGTCGTGGCCCTCGCGGCCGCCGGGGCCCTCGCGCTCGCGGGCTGCGGCGACGGCGGCGGGCCGCGCCCGGACGGGGACGCGAACGGCGGGAGCACCGCGCGGACCGTCCGGTTGCCGAAACTGGACGGGCAGCGGCTGCAGGTGGTGGGCGTCTGGACGGGGCCGGAGCAGAAGGCGTTCACCAAGGTGCTGGAGGAGTTCGGGAAGCGCACCGGCGCGAACGTCTCGTACGTGCCGACGCAGGACGCGATGCTCAACTACATCGGCACGAAGATCGCCGGCGGTTCGCCGCCCGACGTGGCGATGCTCCAGCAGGTCGGCGCGTTGCAGCAGGCCGTCGAGCGGAAGTGGGCGAAACCGGCGGGCGCGGAGGCCGAGGCGCAGCTGGCGAAGAACTACTCCGAGGGCTGGCGGGACCTCGGCGCGGTGGACGGCACGCAGTACGGCGTGTACTTCAAGGCCGCCAACAAGTCGCTGGTCTGGTACAACGCGGCGGTCTTCGACAACGCCGGCGCGTCCGAGCCGAAGACGTGGAAGGAACTGCTGGCCACCGCCGAGACGATCTCCGCGTCCGGGGTCACGCCCGTGTCGGTCGGCGGTGCGGACGGGTGGACGCTGACGGACTGGTTCGAGAACGTCTACCTGTCGCAGGCCGGACCGGAGAAGTACGACCGGTTGGCGAAGCACCGCATCAAGTGGACCGACCCGTCGGTGACCCGTGCCCTGACGACGCTCGCCGGGTTGTTCGGGAAGCCGGAGCTGATCGCGGGCGGCGCGGCCGGGGCGCTGCAGACGGAGTTCCCCGCGTCGGTGACGCAGACGTTCACCGGCGGCGACCAGCCCAAGGCGGCGATGGTCTTCGAGGGTGACTTCGTGTCGATCAACATCGCCCAGACCGAGGCGGAGGTCGGCACGGACGCGAAGGTGTTCCCGTTCCCGGCGGTGGACGGCGGCGAGCCGCCCGTGGTGACGGGCGGGGACGTGGCGGTGGCGCTGACGGACAGGCCCGCGTCGCGGGCGCTGCTGACGTTCCTCGCGTCGCCGGACGCGGCGGCGATCTGGGCGGCCGAGGGCGGGTTCGTCTCGCCCAACAAGTCGCTGGACCCGGCCGCGTACCCGAACGACGTGCAGCGCGGCATCGCGAAGGCGCTGATCGCCGCCGGCGACGGCTTCCGCTTCGACATGTCGGACCAGATGCCGCAGTCGTTCGGCGGTACGCCCGGCAAGGGCGAGTGGAAGGCGCTCCAGGACTTCCTGAAGAACCCGAAGGACGTCGCGGGAACGCAGGCGCGCCTGGAGGCGGACGCGGCCAAGGCGTACCGGAGCGGGAGCTGACGCCGTGACCGCCGCTCCCCCGCTCCGGACGCGGCAGCGGTACCGGCGGCCCGCCCGCAGGGGTGTGACGGGCACCCGCGGGCTGCTCGCCGCCGCGTTCCTGCTGCCCGCGCTGGTACTGCTGGGCGCCCTCGTCGTGTACCCGATCGGGTACTCCGTCCAGCGGTCGTTCCTCGACCGGGCCGGCACGGGCTTCGCCGGCCTCGACAACTACGCGGAGATCTTCACCGACGAGACGATCCTGACGGCGGTGCGCAACACCGCGGTCTGGGTCGTCCTCGCCCCGACGCTGGCCACCGCCCTCGGGCTGGTCTTCGCGGTGCTGACCGAACGGGTGCGCTGGGGCACGGCGTTCAAACTGGTCGTCTTCATGCCGATGGCGATCTCCATGCTGGCCGCCGGGATCATCTTCCGGCTCGTGTACGAGCAGGACCCCGACCGGGGCGTCGCCAACGCGGTGTGGGTCGGCGTCCACGACACGTTCGCCGAGTCGGCCGGCTACCCGAAGGCCCGCCCGCTGCCGGTGCACCCGCTGGAGGCGGCGGGCGGCGGCGCGTACGTGACGAAGGAGCCGGCGCGGGCGGGAACGCCCGCGCGGCTGCCGCTCGTCGGCGTGGCACCCGCGAAGATGCCCGGCGACGCCCGGCCGGCACGCGAGCCGCGGACCGCCCCCGGCACGGTCGCCGGCACGGCGTGGCTGGACTTCACCCGGGGCGGCGGGGGCACCCCCAACACCGTCGACGCCGGGGAGCTGGGCCTGAAGGGCCTGCGGATCGAGGCGGTGCGGGACGGCCGGGTCGTCGCCACGGCGACGGCGGCGGCGGACGGCTCGTTCACCCTGCCCGCCGCGGCGGACGGGGCGCTGCTGCGGCTGCCGGAGGTCAACTTCCGGGAGCCGTACAACGGTGTGGACTGGCTGGGCCCGGCGCTGGTGACGCCCGCCGTGATCGGCGCCTACGTCTGGATGTGGGCGGGCTTCGCGATGGTCCTCATCGGGGCCGGCCTCGCGGGCCTGCCGCGCGAGCTGCTGGAGGCGGCCCGCGTGGACGGCGCCAACGAGTGGCAGGTGTTCCGCCGGGTGACGGTGCCGCTGCTCGCGCCGGTGCTGGCGGTGGTGCTGGTGACGCTGGTGATCAACGTGCTGAAGATCTTCGACCTGGTGTTCATCATCGCGCCGGGGTCGGTACAGGACGACGCGAACGTGCTGGCGCTCCAGCTGTACCGCTCGTCCTTCGGCACCGACGCCCACCTGGGCGTCGGCAGCGCGATCTCGGTGCTGCTGCTGGTGCTGGTGCTCCCGGTGATGTTCTTCAACGTCCGACGGATCAGGAGGGCGGGGCGGTGAGGGGATCGCGTACCACGTCGGTGCCACCGGGCTCGCGGCCGGGCTCCCGGCCCGGCTCGCGGCTGGTCTCGCGGTTGGCGGGGGGCGCCGCGCAGGTGTTCCTCGTCGCCGTCGCGCTCTTCTGGCTGACGCCCACGGTGGGTCTGCTGCTGTCCTCCCTGCGTTCGCCGTCCGACATCAGCGGGAGCGGCTGGTGGACGGTGTTCACCGCCCCGGCGCAGCTGACGGCCGACAACTACGCGGCGATCCTGGGCAACGAGGCGATCACCGGCTCGCTGCTCTCCACGGTGATGATCACCGTCCCGGCGACGGTGCTCGTCGTCGTGATCGGCTCGCTCGCCGGATACGCGTTCGCGTGGATGGAGTTCCCGGGCCGCGACTGGTGGTTCCTGGCCGTGGTGGGGCTGCTGGTGGTGCCGGTGCAGGTGGCGCTCGTGCCGGTGTCGGAGCTGTTCGGCGAGATCGGCGTCTTCGAGACGACGCTGGGCGTGGTCCTGTTCCACACGGCCTTCGGACTGCCGTTCGCGATCTTCCTGCTGCGCAACTTCTTCGCGGAGATCCCGCGCGAGCTGCTGGAGGCGGCCCGCCTCGACGGGGCGGGCGAGATCCGGCTCTTCGCACGCGTGGTGCTGCCGCTGGGCGGTCCGGCGATCGCGTCGCTCGGCATCTTCCAGTTCCTGTGGGTGTGGAACGACATGCTGGTCGCGCTGATCTTCGCCGACTCCGACGCCCCGCCGATCACGGTGGCGCTCCAGCAGCAGGTACGCCAGTTCGGCAACAACATCGACGTGCTGGCGCCGGGCGCGTTCGTGTCGATGGTGGTGCCGCTGGCGGTGTTCTTCGCCTTCCAGCGGCAGTTCGTCTCGGGAGTGATGGCGGGGGCGGTGAAGTAGCGCCTTCCCCGGGCGGCCGCCCGCCGCGTCCCCCGGAGGCGCGCGGCGGGCGGAGAGCCGGCACCACCGCGCGCACCCGGGGGCGCACACCGCCCGGAGGCCCTCCGCCGCGCTCGCGCCCGTGCCGCGGCGCGGCGCGGCGCGGCGCGGGCACGGCGCGGGCACGGCGGCCGGGGTGGCCACGGACTCCGTGGGAACGCGCAGGGGGCGCCCACCGCGCGGGTGGGCGCCCCCTGCGAGGCCGTACCGGCCGCCGCGCCGCGGCTCAGCCGTGGGCGCGCAGCAGCGTCCGCATCGTCCGCATGGCCACCGAGAGGTTCGCCAGGTCGAAGGCGTCGGAGTTCTGGATCTCCTCCAGCGTGGTCCGCGCCCGCGCCAGCAGGGAGGCGTTCTTCTCCTCCCAGGCCGCGAACCGCTCCTCCGGCGTCGACGAGCCGTTCCCGGCGGACAGCACGTCGGAGGTGAGGGCGGCGTGTGCCGCGTACAGGTCCTCGCGGATCGCGGCGCGCGCCATCGACTGCCAGCGGTCGGCGCGCGGCAGCTCGATGATGCGGTCCATCAGCTGGGTGATCCCCAGCCGGTCGGCGAGGTCGTAGTACACCTCGGCGACGGCCAGCGGCTCCTTGCCCGTGCGGTCCGCGACGGCGACGATGTCGAGCGTCGGGAACGCCGACGAGAAGCCGGCGACCCGGGCGGCCAGCTCCTGGGGGACGCCCTCCCCGGTCAGCTCGGCGACCAGGCCCTCGTACCACTCCAGGTCGGCGCCGCGCAGCATCTTCGGCAGCTCGGCCCACACCTGCTCGACGCGGGCGCCGAAGAAGTCGATCGTCTCGGCGAGCTGGAGCGGCTGCGGCCGGTTGTTGAGCAGCCAGCGCGTGCCGCGCTCGACGAGGCGGCGCGAGTGCAGCCGGATCCGGGTCTGCACCTCGGCCGGGACCCGGTTGTCGAGCGCCTCCACCGCGTCCCAGACGGCGCCCAGGCCGAAGATGGCGCGGGCGGCCGTCTGCGCGCGGACGATCTCCGCGATCGACGCGCCGGTCTCCTCGCGGAGCCGGTGCAGGAACGTCGAACCGCCGGTGTTGACCGCGTCGTTCACCAGGATCGTGGTGATGATCTCCCGGCGCAGCGCGTGCGCGTCGATCTGCTCGGGGAACCGCTCGCGCAGGAGCGCCGGGAAGTACGTGTGGAGCAGGCTCCGCAGGTACGGGTCGTCCGGCAGGTCGGTGTGGACCAGCTCCTCCGCCACCGTGATCTTGGTGTAGGCGAGCAGCACGGCGAGCTCGGGCTGGCTGAGCCCCTTGTCGCCGCCGAGCAGTTCGCGGATCTGCCGGTCGCTGGGGAGGAATTCGAGGTTCCGGTCGAGCCGCCCGTCGCGCTCCAGGCGGCGCATGAACCGCTGGTGGGCGTGGAGGAGGGAACCGGACTGGTGGACGGCGAGGGCGAGCGCCACGTTCTGCGCGTAGTTGTTGCGCAGCACCAGGGAGCCGACCTCGTCGGTCATCTCCGCGAGGATCGCGTTGCGCTGCTTGACGGTCATGTCGCCGTCGGCGACGAGCCCGTTCAGCAGGATCTTGATGTTCACCTCGTGGTCGGAGGTGTCGACGCCGGCGCTGTTGTCGAGGGCGTCGGTGTTGATCCTGCCGCCGGTGCCCTCGGGGCCGCCGGCGCGGGCGAACTCGATGCGGCCGAGCTGGGTGAGGCCCAGGTTGCCGCCCTCGCCGACGACCTTGACCCGCAGGTCCTCGCCGTTGACGCGGATGGCGTCGTTGGCCTTGTCGCCGACGTCGGCGTGCGACTCGGTGGACGCCTTGACGTACGTGCCGATGCCGCCGTTCCACAGCAGGTCCACCGGCGCCTTGAGGATGGCCTTCATCAGCTCGGCCGGGGTCAGTTTGGTGACGTCCTGGCCGATGCCGAGCGCCGCCCGCATGTGCGCGTTGACCGGGATGGACTTGGCCTGGCGCGAGTGGACGCCGCCGCCCGGCGAGAGCAGCTCCGGGTCGTAGTCGGCCCAGGAACTGCGGGGCAGCTCGAACAGGCGGCGCCGCTCGGCGTACGAGACGGCCGCGTCCGGGTCCGGGTCGATGAAGATGTGCCGGTGGTCGAAGGCGGCGACGAGGCGGATGTGCTCGGAGAGCAGCATGCCGTTGCCGAACACGTCACCGGACATGTCGCCGACGCCGACGACGGTGAAGTCCTCCGTCTGCGTGTCGTGGCCCAGCTCCCGGAAGTGCCGCTTCACCGACTCCCAGGCGCCGCGCGCGGTGATGCCCATGCCCTTGTGGTCGTACCCGGCGGAGCCGCCGGAGGCGAAGGCGTCGCCGAGCCAGAAGCCGTACGAGACGGCGACCTCGTTGGCGATGTCGGAGAACGTCGCCGTGCCCTTGTCCGCGGCGACGACCAGGTACGTGTCGTCCTCGTCGTGGCGGACCACGTCGGCGGGCGGCACGACCTCGCCGCCGACCAGGTTGTCGGTGATGTCGAGCAGCGCGGAGACGAACGTCCGGTACGAGGCGACGCCCTCGGCCAGCCACGCGTCGCGGTCGACGGCCGGGTCGGGCAGCTGCTTGGCGACGAAGCCGCCCTTCGCGCCGACCGGGACGATGACGGTGTTCTTCACCATCTGCGCCTTGACCAGGCCGAGGACCTCCGTGCGGAAGTCCTCGCGCCGGTCGGACCAGCGCAGGCCGCCGCGCGCGACCTTGCCGAAGCGCAGGTGGACGCCCTCGACGCGCGGGGAGTACACCCAGATCTCGAACGCGGGGCGCGGCGCCGGCAGGTCCGGGATGGCCTGCGGGTCGAACTTCATCGACACGTACCCGTGCGGCCGGCCCTCGGCGTCCCGCTGGAAGAAGTTGGTCCGCAGGGTCGCCTTGATGACGGTGAGGAACGACCGCAGGATGCGGTCCTCGTCGAGCGAGGCGACCTGGTCGAGGGCTCCGTCGAGCTCCTCCAGGATGCCGTCCGTCAGCTCGGTGCCGGCCCGCTGCCGCTCCGGCGCCATCCGCGCCTCGAACAGCGAGACGAGCAGCCGCGTCGTGTGGACGTTGTCGCGGAGGGTGTCCTCCATGTAGTCCTGGCTGAACGTCGACCCGGCCTGCCGCAGGTACTTGGCGTAGGCGCGCAGCACCATGGCCTGGCGCCAGGTCAGGCCGGCGCTGAGGACCAGGGCGTTGAAGCCGTCGTTCTCCGCCTGCCCGGTCCAGGTGGCGGCGAACGCCTCCTGGAACCGCTCGCGGGCGTCCTCGCCGAGGTAGTCGCCGGCGCCCCCGGCGGGGGCGGGGACGCGCAGGCCGAAGTCGTAGATCCAGGCGTGGGTGCGGTCGGCGCAGCGCAGCTCGTACGGGCGCTCGTCGACGACCTCCACGCCGAGCCGGTTGAGGACCGGCAGCACGGCGGAGAGGGAGACCTGCGCGCCCGTCTTGTAGATCTTGAAGCGGCGCTCGCCGGGGGCGGCGCCGACCGGCTCGTACAGGGAGAGCGCGAAGTCCTGCTCCCCCCGGGTGAGCTGCTCCATCTGGAGGACGTCGGCGACGGCGGAGCGCGGCGGGTGGTCGGCCTTGTAGCCCTCGGGGAAGGCGCCCGCGTAACGGCGCAGCAGCTCGGCGGCGCGCTCCTCGCCGATCTCGGCGTTGAGCGCCTCTCCGAAGCCGTCGACCCAGGAGCGGGCGGCCTCGGCGAGCCGGTTCTCGATGCGGTCGGCGTCGGCGTCGGTGAGCGGGGTGAGCGTGGTGCCCTGCGGGACGCGGACGACGAAGTGGAGGCGGGAGAGGACCGACTCGGTGTTCCAGGCGGTGAAGTCGACGCTGGTGCCGCCGAGCTCCTCCTTCAGGATGTCGGTGAGCCGCTCGCGGACCGTGGTGTTGAAGCGGTCGCGCGGCAGGTAGACGAGGGCGGAGTAGTAGCGGCCGTACTCGTCCTGGCGCAGGTAGAGGCGGAGCCGGCGGCGCTCTTGGAGGTACAGGACGCTGGTGGCGATGGACAGCAGCCGGTCGACGGGCGTCTGGAACAGCTCGTCGCGCGGGTAGGTCTCCAGGATCTGCAGCAGGTCGCGGCCGTCGTGGCTGGCGGGCGAGAAGCCGGCGGCGTCGAGGACCTCGGAGACCTTGCGGCGGATGACGGGGACGCGCCGGACGGACTCGGTGTAGGCGGCGGAGGAGAAGAGGCCGAGGAAGCGGCGCTCCCCGACGACGTTGCCCTGCGCGTCGAACTTCTTGACGCCGATGTAGTCCAGGTAGGACGGACGGTGGACGGTGGCGCGGCTGTTGGCCTTGGTGAGGATGAGCAGCCTGTGCTCGCGTGCCTTGGCGCGGGCGTCGGCGGGCAGCCGGTTGAACGAGGGGGAGACCGGGTGGCCGTGGGCGTCGTCGCCGCTGTGGTGCGGGTCGGAGCGCAGGATGCCGAGGCCGGTGCCGGGCACGGCGGCCAGGGCGTCGCCGTCGACGAGGTTGTACTCGCGGTAGCCGAGGAAGGTGAAGTGGTCGTCGGCCAGCCAGCGCAGCAGTTCGCGGGCTTCCTCGACCTCGCTGGGCCGCAGGTCGTCGGCGGTCGGCTCGTCCGCGAGGCTCTCGGCGAGGCCGAGCGCGGCCTGACGCATCTTCTCCCAGTCCTCGACGGCCTCGCGGACGTCGGAGAGGACGCGCAGCAGGTCGGCGGTGATCTGCTTGAGGTCGGCGCGGTCGGTCTCGCGGTCGGTCTCCACGTGGATCCACGACTCGACGAGTGCGTCGTGCGGCCTGGCGTGGCCGCCGGCCTCGGAGCCGGGTCCGGAGGGGACGATCTCGATGAGCTTGCCGGTCACGTCGCGGCGGACGACGACCTGCGGGTGCACGACGAGGTGGATGCCGCGGTTCTGCCGGGACAGCTCGTTGGTGACGGAGTCGACGAGGAACGGCATGTCGTCGGTGACGACCTCGACGACGGTGTGGCTGCACGTCCAGCCGTTCTCCTCGACGGTCGGCGTGTGCACGCGGACGTTCGCCGTGCCCTGGGGGCGGTTCTCGGCCAGTCGGTAGTGGGAGACCGCCGCGCCGAACACGTCGACCGGGTCGCGGTCCGCGAGGTCCTCGGGAGCCGTGTGCAGGTAGTAGCGCTGGAGGTACTCGAGCACGACGCCCGGGCCGGGCCTGCCCCCGGTCTCGTTCTCAGCTACCCGGGCGGCCTGTTCGAGCAGGTCGGCTTTGGCTTCGTCCAGCTTGGTCTGCATGTCCTCTGGCTCCTGTCGCGCGCCGTTGCGTGACGTAGGGGAAGGGTGCGGCATCACGTTCACGCTTCAAGGCGGGGTATCCGCTCGGCGGGGGCGTCATGCCGAAATGAGGGAAGCCCGGGCGACTGTCGGCCGTTTCCGGAGGGGAAGCCCCGGAAGGCGGGGGGGACCGGGCAGGAGGGATCAGCACCCGCCCGGGCGCGGTGGCCCGCCGGATGCCGGCCGGGGGCTGCGCTGCCCCCACGGCGTATAGCGCTGATCACGGGTCCAGGCTATCGCCCCCCGCCCCCGAACCGTCATGGGCCGCATGTGTACAAAAGACCGCCCCGAAGTTTGACGGTGTGGACAGTGACAGGTGCCCGGAGGGGTGGGTAGGCGGCCCGGGCGTACGGGGCCGGGCCGTCCCGGCCGCCGGGGGCGTGCGGTCGCCCGGGGCGGCGCCCGCCGGGTCAGCCGACCATGTCCTCGGCGACGGCGACGGCCTCCGCCAGCGTGTCGACCACGGGGACGCCCGCGCCCTCCAGGCCGGCGCGGCTGTGCGACCCGCCCGTGTACAGCACCGCCCGCGCGCCGACGTGGGCCGCCGCAACCGCGTCGTCGCGGGCGTCCCCGATGACCACGGTCCGCTCGGGAGGGACCCCGTCGAGGGCCAGCAGGTGCCGCACCATGTGCTCGGCCTTGCCGGAGGTGGAGCGGTCGGTACGCCCGTCGACGCGGACGAACCACTCCTCGATGCCGTACCGCCGCACCAGCGGCACCAGGCGGTCGTGCGGGGCCAGCGACAGCAGCGACTGCGTCCGGCCGAACTCCCGCGCGGCCGCCAGCAACTCGGCCGCGCCGTCGGCGAGCCCGCAGGCGGCGGCGCGCGCCCAGTAGTGCCGGTGGAACGCGTCGTCCATGACGGCCCACTCCTCCTCGGTGGGGAGCCGGCCGAGCAGCCGCTCGTAGAAGAGCGGGACGGGTACGCAGTACAGCTCACGGTACCGCTCGAGCGTGATCGGCGGCAGCCCCACCTCCTCGAAGCAGGCGTTGGTCGCCTCGATGACGGCGCCGATGTCGTCGAGCAGGGTTCCGTTCCAGTCCCAGACCAGGTGCGCGCGGTGCTTCCCCATACCGAAAACCGTACAGGCGGGGTCCGACGGCGGACCTCGCCGTCAGTCGACGAGGTGGGGGATCTCCTGCACCGCGTACCAGAGCAGCTCGTGGTCCTCGGCTCCGTCGACGGTGAAGCGGGCGTCGTCGTCGCCCGTGTCGGCCGCACCGAGCGCGTCGGCGGCCGCGGCCACGTCGGCCTCGGCGTCGCCGGAGTCGGCGTGCACCGCGGCGGCCCCGGTCAGCGGCACGGGCCCGGCGACCCGCACCTCGCCGATCGACGCGGGGTCGAGACCGCGGTCGGGGTCGGCGGTCGCCGCGCCGTCGGGGACGTCCACGGCGACGACGACCCGGCGGCGCGCGGCCTGCGGGTCCGCGGCGAGGAGGCGCAGGGAGGCGGCGGCGGCGCGGCTGAGCGCGGCGTACTCCAGTTCCTCGATGTCGTCGGAGACGTACCACTCGCGCAGCCCGGGCGTGACGGCGTACGCCGTGAAAGCACCGGCGCCGAGGGCGCCCGTCCTGTGCGCCTGTGCGAGACCGGGGAGGGTCAGGGGGACGTAGACGCGCATGACAGCCGCTTTCGTAGACGGAGGACGTCCTCAGGATACGTGCGGCTGTACCCGTTCGGGGGCTGGTGCCGCCCCCTTCCGGCGTCCACCGCGTGATACGCCGGACCCCCGTCGGGCCAGGCGCGCCATGGGCTCCGTCACCCGGATAGGTGGTTCCGGCACCCCGCTTCACCCGCTTGACGGCGCGTTGCGGGGCGGGCGTCGCCCCCGTAGAAGTGGGCCACCGCGAAGTTACTACCCGGTAATCCGGGCTGACGGAAGGGACAACGCCCATGCCGCCCACCCCGACCCCCATCCCCGAAGCACGGACCCCCCGCACCCCGGCGGCGCGGGGGCCCGCCGGCACGAGCGGTCCCCACCGGCTGTGGAAGGCACCGGAGGGACTCGGCGCGGGCGCCGCCCGCGTCCGCAACGTCCCGGTGGCGGTCGCGGCCGACGCCCCCCACCGGCTCCGTACGGCCCCGCCGGGCCCCACGCCCCCGAGCGTCCCGCGTCCGGCCCCGGCCGCGTCCGCAGGCCGCTCCTCGGCCGCCCAGGAGCCGTCCGCGGCACCGGACCGGCCCCGCCCGGCCGGGGCGCGACGGCCCCTGTCCGCGTCCGAGGCGGCGCGGGCGGCGGGCCGGCCCGGCGGCCGGCGGGATCTGCGGCGCCCCGGCGGCGCGCGACCCGGTGGGGCCCGTCCGGGCGCTCCGCGCCCGCCCGCCGGGCGGGTGGGCGAAGCCGGCCCCCGCGTCCTGCCCCCGCACGTGGTCTTCGCCGAGCGGCTGCTGGCCGTGCTGACCGGGGAGCGGCCCGTGCACTGGATGCTGGGCCAGACCGTCGGCGAGGCGTACGAGCAGCTGATCCGCCTGGCGCCGGACAACCCCCTGCGGCCCGTGGACGCGGCCCGCCGGGCCCGGCCGGTCCTGCGCCGCTGCGGCGGCACCCCGCTCCGGCCGGGCGTGGTCGAGGCGTACGCCAGCGTGGTGACGGGGGTACGGGTCCGGGCGATGGCGTTCCGCCTGGAGCAGGGGCCGGACCGCAGGTGGCGCTGCGCGGCGGTGGACCTCGGCCCCGCCCTCCCCTGACCGGGCCCCTTCCGGCTTCCGGCGGCCCCGGGATCGCCGGGGCCGCCGGAAGCCGGGCCGCCGGGGCACCGGAGTCGTCAGGGCCGCCCGGACGGTCGGGAGGCCGTGGCGGCCCGGACGGTCGGGAGGCCGTGGCGGTCCGGACGGCCCGGGAGGCCGTGACGGCCCGGACGGCCCGGGAAAGGAGCGGGCGGGTTTCCCGCCCTCTCCCCCGGAGGCCCGGGGGGTTCCCGCGAGGCCGCCGAGGTCCCGGGCCCCCAGGGCCACGCCAAGGCCTCACGGGCCGTACGCGCCCCGCGGGCATCCGCCCGGCGGGGTCCCGCGCACACGCGACGGCGGGGCCGGGACACGCGGGTCCGCGTGTCCCGGCCCCGCCGTCGTACCGGGGGCGCCGCGGTCACTTCTTGCGGCGACGACCGCCCTTCTGGGCCTTGCGGCGCTCCGCGCGCGTCATGCCGTCCGCCCCGGACCGCGCGCCGTCGTCGTCGAAGTCGCCCTCGACGACGCCGCCCTCGCCGTCGACGGTGGGCGCGGAGAAGTGCAGCCGGTTCGGCCGCTGCGGGGCCTCCAGTCCCTTGGCGCGGATCTCGGGGCGGCCGGCGCCCGCGGGGACGGCCTCCTCCTTCTCCAGCGACGGCCGGTCCCCGGCCGCCTCCACCGGGACCTCCTCGACCTGCTGCTCGACCTGGACCTCCAGGTTGAACAGGTAGCCGACGGACTCCTCCTTGATGCCGTCCATCATCGCGATGAACATGTCGAAGCCCTCGCGCTGGTACTCGACCAGCGGGTCCTTCTGCGCCATCGCGCGCAGCCCGATGCCCTCCTGGAGGTAGTCCATCTCGTAGAGGTGCTCGCGCCACTTGCGGTCCAACACGGACAGCACGACCCGCCGCTCCAGCTCACGCATGATCTCGGAGCCGAGCTGCTTCTCCCGCGCCTCGTACTGCTCGTGGACGTCGTCCTTGACGGACTCCGCGATGAACTCCGCCGTGATACCGGCCCGGTCCCCGGCGGCCTCCTCCAGCTCCTCGATGGTGACCTTGCAGGGGTAGAGCTGCTTGAACGCGCCCCACAGCCGCTCCAGGTCCCACTCCTCCGCGAAGCCCTCGACGGTCTCCGCCTGGATGTACGCGTCGATCGTGTCGTCCATGAAGTGGAGGATCTGCTCGCGCAGGTCCTCGCCCTCCAGGACGCGGCGGCGCTCGCCGTAGATGACCTCGCGCTGCCGGTTGAGGACCTCGTCGTACTTCAGGACGTTCTTACGCGCCTCGAAGTTCTGCTGCTCGACCTGCGACTGGGCGGACGCGATCGCGCGCGTCACCATCTTGTTCTCGATCGGCACGTCGTCCGGCACGTTCGCCATCGCCATGACGCGCTCGACCATCTGCGCCTTGAACAGCCGCATCAGGTCGTCGCCCAGCGACAGGTAGAAGCGGGACTCGCCCGGGTCGCCCTGACGGCCGGAACGGCCGCGCAGCTGGTTGTCGATGCGCCGCGACTCGTGCCGCTCGGTGCCCAGCACGTACAGGCCGCCGAGTTGCTTGACCTCCTCCGACTCGGCCTTCACGGCCAGCTCGGCCTTCTCCAGCGCGTCCGGCAGGGCCGCCACCCACTCCTCCGGGTGCTCGACCGGGTCGAGGCCGCGCTGGCGCAGCTCCGCCTCGGCGAGGTCGTCGGGGTTGCCGCCGAGCTTGATGTCCGTGCCGCGGCCGGCCATGTTCGTCGCGACCGTGACGGCGCCCTTGCGGCCCGCCTGGGCGACGATCGACGCCTCGCGCTCGTGGTTCTTCGCGTTCAGCACCTCGTGCGGGACGCCCCGCTTCGACAGCTGCTGCGACAGGTACTCGGACTTCTCGACCGACGTGGTGCCGACGAGGATCGGCTGGCCCTTCTTGTGCTTCTCCGCGATGTCGTCGACGACCGCCGCGAACTTGGCGACCTCGGTGCGGTAGATCAGATCGGACTGGTCCTTGCGGACCATCGGCCGGTTCGTCGGGATCGGCACGACGCCCAGCTTGTAGATCTGGTGGAACTCGGCGGCCTCGGTCATCGCCGTACCGGTCATGCCGGACAGCTTGTCGTAGAGGCGGAAGAAGTTCTGCAGGGTGATCGTGGCGAGCGTCTGGTTCTCGTCCTTGATCGGGACGCCCTCCTTCGCCTCGATCGCCTGGTGCATGCCCTCGTTGTAGCGGCGGCCGGCGAGGATGCGGCCCGTGTGCTCGTCGACGATCATGACCTCGCCGTCGATGACGACGTAGTCCTTGTCCTTCTTGAACAGCTCCTTCGCCTTGATGGCGTTGTTGAGGTAGCCGACGAGCGGCGTGTTCACCGACTCGTAGAGGTTGTCGATGCCCAGCCAGTCCTCGACCTTGGCGACGCCGGCCTCGTGGATGGCGACGGTCCGCTTCTTCTCGTCGACCTCGTAGTCGCCGGTCTCCTCCACGCCCTTGAGCGGGTTGCCCGGCTCACCGCGCTTCAGGCGCTGCACCAGCTTCGCGAAGTCGCCGTACCACTTCGTCGCCTGGTCCGCGGGGCCGGAGATGATCAGCGGCGTACGGGCCTCGTCGATGAGGATCGAGTCCACCTCGTCGACGCACGCGAAGTTGTGGCCGCGCTGCACGAGCTCGTCCTTCGACCACGCCATGTTGTCGCGCAGGTAGTCGAAGCCGAACTCGTTGTTCGTGCCGTAGGTGATGTCGCAGGCGTACTGCTCGCGGCGCTGCGCCGGCGACATGTTCGCCAGGATGCAGCCGACCGACAGGCCCAGGAACCGGTGCACCCGGCCCATCAGGTCGGAGTCGCGCTCCGCCAGGTAGTCGTTGACCGTGATCAGGTGCACGCCCTTGCCGGACAGCGCGTTCAGATACGCGGGGAGGGTGCCGACGAGGGTCTTGCCCTCACCGGTCTTCATCTCCGCCACGTACCCGAGGTGCAGCGCGGCGCCGCCCATCAGCTGCACGTCGTAGTGGCGCTGGCCGAGCACGCGCTTGGCCGCCTCGCGGACGGTCGCGAAGGCCTCCGGGAGCAGGTCGTCGAGGCTCTCACCGTCCTGGTACCGCTGCTTGTACTCGTCGGTGAGGGCGCGCAACTCGGCGTCGGAGAGGTCGACGAAGTCCTCTTCGATGGAGTTGACCTGGTCCGCGATGCGGTGCAGTTTGCGCAGGATCTTGCCTTCGCCTGCACGCATGAGCTTGTTGAAGACGGACACTGAGGCTGGTCTCCTTGCCGGTCGGGCCTGGCACTGGGTCTTGTCATGGACACGGGCACGGGCACGGCAGGTGGGCCCCACCGCAACGGTCATCGTAAGCGAGGACCCCGCCGCGCCGGGAGGTCCGCGCCTCCGAGGAACGACCGCCGGGGGCGGCCGCCGCCCTCAGGGAGAACGCGCGGGACGCGCCGAAGGTGCCGCACCCGCCCAAAACGGTTCGTGCCGCGCCCCGCCTCCCGGCTCGTCGCCGGGAAGGCCGGCTTCACCCCGGAAGGACGCCCTCCGCGCCGCGTCCGCCCACCCCGGCGGCCGCCGCGGCTGCCGGCTCGGCCCCCTCCTCCCCTCCCGACCCGGACCTGCCGTCCGCCGTCCCCCACCTGCCGTCCGGGCACCCCCGAACCGCACGCCGGCGCATGCTGAGGCCCCCGGACGGAGGGTGTCAGTGGCGGCCCCTATCGTGCGGGGCATGACCACCACGCCGCGACCCGCGACAGAGCTCTCGGCCGACGAGGCCCGCCGCATCGTCCTGCGCGCACAGGGCTTCCTGGGCGCCCCCGACCGGCGCGCCGGCGTCCGCGGCGTCCTGCGCCGTCTCGGCGCGGTCCAGCTGGACACGATCTCCGTCCTGGCCCGCTCGCACGAGCTGGTGCCCTACGCCCGGCTCGGCGCCGTGGGCCGCCCGGCGGTCGACGCGGCGTACTGGACGGGCCGGCACGCGTTCGAGTACTGGTCGCACGCGGCGTGCGTCCTGCCGATCGAGGAGTGGCCGCACTTCGCGTTCCGCCGCCGCGCCTACCGGCGGCGTCCCCAGTGGCACCACGACCTGCCGGACGGCACCTACGAGGCGGTCATCGGGCAGTTGCGCGCGCAGGGCCCCCTGACGGCGACGGAGCTGGGCGGCGCGAAGAACGGCGGCGAGTGGTGGGACTGGTCCGCCTCCAAGGTCGCCGTCGAGCGGGCGCTGATGTACGGCGAGGTCGTGTGCGTCGAGCGGCGCGGCTGGAAGCGGGTGTACGACCTGGCGGAGCGCGCCGTCCCCGCCGACCTGCTCCACGACGAGCTGGACGACGCCGAGTGCCTGCGCCGCCTCGTCCGGCTCGCCGGGCAGGCGCTGGGCGTGGGCACGCGCGCGGACATCGCCGACTACCACCGCATCAGGGGCGAGGAGTTCGACGCGGTCGTCGCGGACTCGGGACTCGTCCCCGTGCGGGTGCGGGGCTGGGACAGGCCCGCCTGGGCGGACCCGGCGGCGCTGGAGGACGAGCCCCGCGGACGGCACCGGACGACGCTGCTGTCCCCCTTCGACTCGCTGGTCTGGGAGCGGGCCCGCACCGAGCGGATCTTCGGCTTCACCCACCGGCTGGAGGCGTACGTACCGAAGCAGAAGCGCGTCCACGGCTACTTCGCGATGCCGCTGCTGACGGGCGGCAGGCTGCTGGGACGCGTCGACCCGGCTCGCGAGGGCACCACGCTGGTGGCCCGGCAGCTGTCCCTGGCGGGGCCCGGGGCGGTGACTCCGATGGCCAGGGCGCTGCGGGAGGCGGCGGAGTGGGTGGGCTGCGACTCCGTGCGCGTCGAGCGGACCGACCGCCCGGACCTCGCCCCGGCCCTCACGGCGGCACTCGCCTGACGACGGCGCCGCCCGGCGGGAGGCCGCCGGTGCCTCGGCCGGCGGCCCGCGGGGATCCGGACGTCTACCGGATCTCCAGGATCTTCTCCCGCATCGCGTAGACGACGGCCTCCATCCGGGAGTGCAGCTGCAGCTTCTCCAGGATGTTGCGGACGTGGTTCTTCACGGTGTTCTCGGAGATGAACAGCTCCTTGGCGATGTCCCGGTTGTTCATCCCCGTCGCCACCAGCTTCAGCACCTCCAGCTCCCGGTCGGTGAGCCGGGGCGCCGGGACGAGCCGGCGGTCGTCGGTGCGCTGGATCATCGACTTGAACTCGGTGAGCAGCTTGGACGCCATGGACGGGCTGATCTGCGACTGCCCGTCCGCGACGGCCCGGATGGCCGTGGCGACCTCGTCGGTGGAGATCTCCTTGAGCAGGTACCCGGTGGCGCCCGCCTTGATCGCGTCGTAGAGGTCCGCCTCCTCGTCGCTGATCGTCAGCATGATGATCTTCGCGCTGGGGGCGACCTCCTTGATGGACGTGCACGCCTCGATACCGCCCCGCCTGGGCATCCGGACGTCCATCAGGATGATGTCGGGAAGCAGGTCGGCGGCCTTGCCGACGGCTTCCGCGCCGTCCCCGGCCTCCCCCACCACCTGGATGTCCTCCTCCTGCGCGAGGACGATCTCCAGCCCGCGGCGGAACAGTGCGTGGTCGTCCACCACGAGAACCCGGATGGGCTCCTTCCCGGACCCGCCGCTCCCCCCGTCTCCGGAGGCGTCGCGCGAGCCGGCGCCGCGGTCCGGGGCGCCGGAGCCGCCCGGATGATGCACCGGGCCGAAGCTGTCCGCCATCGTTCCTCCCCCTGCAGGCCGGGGCCCTGAAGTTCACGGTAAATGCACCAACGGCGGTCCGGCACGGACCGGTTGGTGCGCGCCGCCATGATTTCATGCCCCGACGACCGGGCGGTGACCCCTCGGTGGCACGAAGGCGCCCCCCGGGGGGCGCACGGGGCGCTTCCGGGGGCACCGAACCGGCCGGGGAACCGTCAACCGCCGAGCGCTCCACCGGCGCCGCCGCCCTCGCTCGCCGCGAGCGGGTCGTTCTCCAGGTGGATCACGCCGTAGTCGTAGGCGTGGCGCCGGTACACGACGCTGGGCTGCTTGGTCTCCGCGTCGACGAACAGATAGAAGTCGTGGCCGACCAGTTCCATCTCGTACAGCGCCTGGTCGAGCGACATGGGGGCGGCCCGGTGCGTCTTCTCGCGCACGACGAGCGGGCCCTCGCCCTGCACCTCCAGCGGGCCGATCCGGGTGGTCGGGACGGCCTCCTCCGACTCCTCGAGCACCGCGACCCCGGCCCCGTTGAGCCGGGCGGCGCCCGGCACCGCCTCGGCCACCTCGGCGGCCGTCATACGACCGCTGCCGCGGCGGGTGTGCCGCTTGTCGTGCTGCTTGCGCAGCCGCGCCTCCAGCTTGGCGGTCGCGAGGTCGAGCGCTGCGTACGGGTCGGGGGCGGCCGCTTCGGCCCGGATCACCGGGCCTCGGGAGTGGAGGGTGATCTCCACGCGGTCGGACCGGTCGGCCTGCCGCGGATTGTGCTCCTTGGACACCTCGACGTCGAGGCTGATCACCTTGCCGTCGAGCTTCTGGATCTTCTCCAGCTTCAGCTTCTCGGCCACGTGCTTGCGGAACCGCTCGGGCACCTCGGTCTTGCGGCCCTTGACGACGATGTCCACGCAGAACTCCGTTCCCGGATCACTCCGACCAGCTCAGCGGCTGGCGGGCTTCTCCCTTTTGCACCAGACCCCGGTGAACACCGGGGTCCCGGACTTGGCGACTCGAACTTCCTCCTCCCCAGTCGACAAGATCCCCACCCCACGACGCCGATGTGCTGACCGGCTCCGGATTCCGTACGGACGCATGACGGCGCATTCGGTGAAGGGCGGCATTCGCCATTCCTGTACAACCGAACATAGCTCGCCCGGACTGATCTCGGCACCCGTTACCAGCACAAACCTCCGATCAGGCGTTCCTCTCCCCTCACTACCTGCAACGTTTGGAATTCCCCATCAGTTCCGGTTTATTCCGAACGATTTGGGAGAGGCGCCCACGACAGCGGCGCCGACCAGCGACGGCACCCGGTCGCCCCGCGCCGATCCATCGTGCCCGCGATCCGGAATTCGCACCCGCGCCCCGGACGGCGGGGATTTCGCCGCGGAATCCCCGCCATTCCGCCGCCCCGGCGCCCACCGCCCGGGCGGAGCACCGGGCGGCACCGCGACCCGGGCGTCCGCGCCGTCGGGCGGCGTGCCGGGTCGGCGGGCCTCCCCCGCCGGCTCCGGGCCCCCCACGGCCCGGTGGACCGGCCGCTCCCCGCCGGCTCCTGCGCCGCCGGTGCCCGCCGCCCCCCGCGGCGAGGACCCGGCGCACGCGTCGCGGCCGCGCCCGGCGGGGGAACCCGCCGCGCCGCCGGAAACGGACCCCACCCCCGCGGCGTACAGCGCCCGCGCCGCCTCGGCGAGGGAGGCCCCCGTCGTCATGACGTCGTCCACCAGCACCACCCGGGCGCCCCGCAGCAGCCGGATCCCGCCCGGGACCACCTCCAACGCACCCGCCAGGTTCTCCCGCCGCTCCCGCGCGTCCAGACCGGCCTGGTCGGCGACCGTCCTGCCCTGCCGCAGCACCGGCGCGACCCGAGCCGCCACCCCGGTGCGCCGCAACTCCCTCGCGGCGGCGGCCGCCGCACGCCGTACCGCGTCATGGCCACGCGCGCGCACGGCCCGGCGTGCCGACGGAACCGGCACCAGTACCAGGGGGAGGCCCCCCGCCCCTCCCCCACCCGCCTCCTCCGCCTCCGCTCCGTGCGGGCGCCCGCCGGCCCCCGCGCACCTCGCCGCGGCCGCCCGCACGGCGCCCGCCAGGGCCGCGCCCAGCGGCACGGCCAGGGCCAGCGCTCCACGCTCCTTGTGGGCGAGCAGGGCCGCGCGTACGGCGTCGGCATAGGGGGCCGCCGCCCACACGCCGGGGAGCCCCGCGGGCTCCGGTTCGGGTCGTACGCGTACCGCCGGCCGTCCGTGGAGCGACCGGGTGCAGGCGTCGCACAGGACCGCACGGGCACGGCCGCAACCGGCGCAGGCCGCCGGCAGTACGAGCCCGGTGATCTCCTGCCACCATCCCCGCATGCCCTCCACGATGGCGCGCTCCGGGGCGGTTCGCCACCCCTGTGGAAAACTCCCCCAGGGGCGTCTGCGCAGGTCAGCCCGGGTAGACGGGGGAGGTCCCCTTGTCGACCATGGGCTGCCAGTTGACGCCGGACCGGAGTCTGACGACACCGTCGTCGGCGGCGGCGACCAGGGGGGCGCGCTCGTCGCTGGCGGCGGCGACGGCCTTGACCTGGTTGAGACCGGGGATGACGGCGGCTGAGGCGGAGCCGTCGGTCTGGACGTAGCGGACCTGCTGGACGCCGCCGGCCTGCTTGCCGAGGACGACGAGGCGGCTGGGTCCGGCCCAGGAGACGGACGCCACCGATTCCATGCGGGGCGCGACCGACTGGAGGTCGACGACGGCGACCTTCTGCCGGTCGCCGACGGTCCGCCGTTCGACGCGGCCGATCTGGAGGGTGGTCCTGCCGTTCTCGGTGAGGCGCATGGCGATGCGCACGCCGTCCTCGGAGAGGCGCAGCTCCTCGACGCGCACGCCCTCGCCGAGCCAGGGCGCGGTGACGGTGAGCGGCTCGCCGGTGCCGCCGGGGAGGAGGAGCAACCGGGGTCCGGCGGGGTCCCGGTCGGCGACCCACAGGTCCTTGCGCCCGTCCCAGCTGGGCGCGGAGAGCCGGTCGGCCGCCCGGGCGCCCCGGCTGGTGACGAGGGGTTCGGGAAGACCGGAGTCGGACTGGAGGAAGGCGACGCGGAGGGTGCGGCCGTTCTCGGCCAGGACGGCGGCGTGCTCCTCGTCCCGGGAGACCGCGGCGGCCTCGACCTTCACGGCCCCGTCGCCGAAGGGTCCCCGGACGCGCCGGGGCTCGACGGTCTCCTTGGCGCCGGGAAGGAGCCGGGCGAGTCTGCCCTGGGCGTCGACGAAGTAGGGGGTCTCGCGGAGGCCGGGGGTGGGATCGGCCATGAAGTCGGATTTCCGGTCCTCGCGCAGGGCGCAGAGGGAGCGGCCGTCGGAGCGCTGGAGTTCCACCTGCCGGACCCGGGTGGAGGCCAGGTCCCCCACGGTGAAGAGGATTTGTGCGGCCATCTTGCGGCACTGCTCGCGGTCGACGCCGTTCGCCTTGTCGTTGAGCGGGACCTTGAGGGTGTTCTGGTCGTCGGTGGCGAGGACGGTGGTGTCCTCCTTCAGTTCCGTCCCGTCGGGGAAGCGGGTCTCGACGGCTGGTTTGAGCCAGTTCGTCGGCCCTTCCAGGAGCGCTTCCACCGCCTGCGTCAGGGAGTCCATGCCGGTCACGGGGTCCTGGCGTTTCCGGATGTACACCGGATCGGCGACGACCCAGTGCTTGCCGGCCGCGAAGTAGTACTTGTTGACGGAGCGGTAGTTGCGCTGGAAGTCGGATTCGCCCAGGAGGAGGCCCTGCGGGAGGAGGTCGATGCGCCACTCCTTCTGTTTGCCGTCCGCGGAGCGCTGCTGCACGAGCCGGATGAATTCGCTGTACGTCACGGAGCCGAGCGGCTGGTAGGCGTGCCGGTCGTCGACGGTGGCGATCTTCCGGCCGGAGAGGCGGTAGAGGAGGGTCTGGGGGCTGCCGGGGGCGGCGCGCTCCTGGCGTGCGGGGCCGCCCTGCTGCGGGACGGGGGCGGTGCTGAGGACGGTGGTGCGCTCCTCGGGCTTCCAGGTGCGGGCGGCCTGCTTGGTGAGGTACTTGCGGGCGGTGTCGAAGTCGGGGTCGTCGCCGGTCATCGCCTCGAGGAAGCCTTCGACGATCTCGGCGGGCTCGGCGTTCTCGCGGGGCGGCACGGGATAGACGCGTACCTGGGAGTCGCCCTGCCGGGAGGTCTTCACCGCGCTGACGTCCCCGGTGTCGGGCATGGAGGCGCAGCCGGCGAGGAGGGCGGCCGAGCCGAGGAGCGCGGTGCCGCGTGCCGTTCGCCGGCGGGCGCGTCGGCGGTCAGCGTCCACGGGTGGTGTCCTTCCGCTTCGTCCGGTCCTGGTCCTGGTCTTGCGGTGCGTCGCCGGCGGCGGGCTCGGCGCTGTGTCCGCGTGCGACGACGCGGGTGCCGTTGCCGGGGAGGGCGGCGGGGTCGGCGGTGGCGGCGCGCGCCGGGCCGGGCGGGGCGGGACGGGTGGGCCCGGGGTTTCCGTCGCCGTCGCCCCGGGCCGGGCCGGGCGGGGCGGGGCCGGTCCGCGCGTCGGTCCTCCGGGCGTGTTCGGCGGCGGCGTGTTGCCGGTGGCGGCGGGAGTCCTCGGGTTCGAGGGGTATGGGGGAGCCCCGGAGCGGTTCGTCGGCGGTGCGGGGCAGGGTGAGGCGGAACTGCGAGCCGCCGCCCGGTTCGCCCCAGGCCTGGAGCCAGCCGCCGTGGAGGCGGGCGTCTTCGAGGGCGATGGAGAGACCGAGGCCGGTGCCGCCGGTGGTGCGGGCGCGTGCGGGGTCGGCGCGCCAGAAGCGGTTGAAGACGCGGGTGGCCTCGCCGGGTTTGAGGCCGACGCCGTAGTCGCGTACGGCGATGGCGACGGCACCGCCCGCGGCGGCGAGGCGGACGACGACGTCGCGGCCCTCGCCGTGCTCGACGGCGTTGACGACGAGGTTGCGCAGGACGCGTTCGACCCGGCGGGCGTCGGCTTCGGCGATGACGGGCTGTTCGTCGCCGGCGACGCGGATGCGGCCGCCCTTGTGTTCGGCGAGGGGCCGCGCGCCGTCGATGACGCGGCGGACGACGTCGCGGAGGTCTATGGGCTCGGCCTCGAGGGCGGCGGCGCCGGCGTCGAAGCGGCTGATCTCGAGGAGGTCGGCGAGGAGGGACTCGAACCGGTCGAGCTGGTCGCCGAGGAGCTCGGCGGAGCGCGCGGTGACGGGGTCGAAGTCGTCGCGTGCCTCGTGGATGACGTCGGCGGCCATGCGGACGGTGGTGAGGGGGTGCGCAGCTCGTGGGAGACGTCGGAGACGAAGCGGCGCTGCATGCGGGACAGGTCCTCCAGCTGCTGGATCTTGTGCTGGAGGTTCTGGGCCATTTTGTTGAAGGCCTCGCCGAGGCGGGCGATGTCGTCTTCCCCGGTGACCTTCATGCGTTCCTGGAGACGCCCGGCGGAGAGGCGTTCGGCGACGCCGGCGGCCATGCGGACGGGGGTGACGACCTGGCGCACGACGAGCCAGGCGATGGCGCCGAAGAGGACGACGACGAACAGCCCGGCGGTGGTGATGGTCGTCTTGACGAGGCTGAGGGAGGTCTCCTCCTGGGTGAGGGGGAAGAGGTAGTACAGCTCGTAGGTGTTGCCCTCGACGTCGTTGAGGCGCTTGCCGATGACGAGTCCGGCCTCCGAGTGCTGGCCGTCGGCGTAGTGGATGCGGGTGTACGTCTGGAAGGTCCCGGTGCCCTGGGCGACCGCCTCGCGCAGGGCGACGGGGATGCTCTCGACCTCGACGCCTCCGGAGGCGCGGGCACCGCGGCTGGGTGCGGTGCCGGCGGAGTCGGAGCTGAGGGCGACGACGTCGAAGGCGCCGGCGCCGCCGCTGGCGAGCTGTACGACGAGGTCGGAGCGCCAGTTGAGGAGGGAGCGGGAGGGGGTGTCACCGCCGGTGGGGGCGGAGCCGGTGGCGGCGCTGGCCTCGTCCTGGGCGGCGGAGAAGCCGCCCGCGGCCTGGCTCTGCGCGGCTCGTTCCTTGGCGTCGAGCAGGCCGTTGCGGACCTGACCGATGACGACGAAGCCGAGCAGCAGGACCACGCCGAGCGACATGAGGAGGGTGGCGACGACGACGCGGAGCTGGATGTTGCGTCGCCACAGGCGCAGGGCGGGCAGGAGGGGACGGCGGATCCACCGCGCCAGGAGGCGGAGCACCGGGCCCCCCGGTGCTCCGTCCTGGAGGATGCGTCCGCCGGAGAGGAGGCGGCCCAGGCGGGTGGGACCGTGACCGGGTCCGGCAGCCCGCCCCGCACGGACTCCCGGCTTCCCGGGCTTCGGAGCAGCGCTGCCTCGGGTCATGTCAGCTCGGTCCCGCCTTGTAGCCGACGCCGCGGACGGTGACGACGATCTCGGGCCGTTCGGGGTCCCTCTCGACCTTGGAGCGGAGGCGCTGGACGTGGACGTTCACCAGGCGCGTGTCGGCGGCGTGGCGGTAACCCCAGACCTGCTCGAGGAGGACTTCACGGGTGAAGACCTGCCACGGCTTGCGGGCGAGCGCGACGAGGAGGTCGAACTCGAGGGGCGTGAGCGCGATGGACTGCCCGTCCCGCTTCACGGAGTGCCCGGCGACGTCGATGACGAGGTCGCCGATGGTGAGCTGCTCGGGCGCGGGCTCCTCGGACCTGCGCAGGCGCGCCCGGATGCGGGCGACGAGCTCCTTCGGCTTGAACGGTTTGACGATGTAGTCGTCGGCACCGGATTCGAGGCCGACGACCACGTCCACGGTGTCGCTCTTGGCGGTGAGCATGACGATCGGCACGCCCGACTCGGCGCGGATGAGCCGGCACACCTCGATGCCGTCCCGTCCGGGCAGCATGAGGTCGAGGAGTACCAGGTCGGGCTTGGTCTCCCGGAATGCGGCGAGCGCCTTGTCGCCGTCCGCTACGAACGACGGCTCGAACCCTTCACCACGCAGCACGATCCCGAGCATCTCGGCCAGTGCGCTGTCGTCGTCGACGACAAGGACGCGTCCCTTCATAATCGACATCATCCCATTAGCTCATCGTTACCCGGCATGACCTGGCACACAGCTCTGCGATTCCTCCCGGGGTGGCCGGCGACGCCACTCCCGCCTCGGTGACGAGCGCGGTCACCAGTTCGGGCGGTGTGACGTCGAAGGCCGGGTTGTAGGCCTGGGTTCCCAAGGGTGCGACGGGTGTGCCGCCGCCGGTGCCCCTCGCGGCCGCCCCGGCGGGGACCGGGACCGTGAACCGCGTCACTTCGCTTCCCGGTCGTTGTTCGATCTCGATGGACGCCCCGTCGGGCGTGCCGGTGTCGATCGTGCTCACGGGGGCGACGACCACGAACGGTACGTGGTGGTACCTGGCGAGGACGGCGAGAGGGTACGTGCCGACCTTGTTGGCGACGGAGCCGTCGGCGGCGATCCGGTCGGCGCCGACGAGGACGGCGTCGACCTCGCCGGCCGCGAAGAGGGACCCGGCGGCGTTGTCGGTGAGCAGGGTGTAGGCGAGGCCGTTGCGGGCGGCCTCGTACGCGGTGAGGCGGGCGCCCTGGAGGAGGGGCCGCGTCTCGTCGACCCACAGCCGCCGCAGCCGCCCGGCCCGGTGGGCGGCGAGGGCGACGGCGAACGCGGTCCCCTCACCTCCGGACACGAGGGCCCCGGTGTTGCAGTGGGTGAGGATGCGGTGACTCCCCCCGGGCAGCAGCTCGTCGAGGAGGGCGAGGCCTCGGGCGGCCATGGCGGTGCTGGCCTCCGCGTCCTCCCGGTGGAGCCGCCGGGCCTCGACCAGGGCGGCCTCGGCGGCCTCCTCCGGGGTGGCGCCCCTCGCGGCGGCGGCGCGATGGGCGGCGAGGGCCCGCCGTACGCCGTATCCGAGGTTCACGGCGGTGGGGCGCGCCTCGGCCAGCTGGACCGCGGCCTCCTCCACGTCGTAGCGGCGGGCGGCGGCGAGCGCCACGCCGTAGGCTCCGGCGAGACCGAGGAGGGGTGCGCCGCGCACGGCGAGCGTCTGGACGGCCCGGACGAGGGCCGGCACGTCGGTGCAGACCAGTTCGACCTCCTCGGCGGGGAGCCGGGTCTGGTCGAGGAGTATCACCACGGGGCCTTCGGGGGGTTCCGCCCAGCGGAGGGCGGAGGGTACGGGCGGTAGGGCGCCGATATCCGTTCCTGCGTGCTGATCAGCCATTCGCCCAGTCTGCCCGCTGGCCGGGTGACAATGAAGGTGTCACGGCGGGTGGTCGAGTCGCCGGGGCACTGGTCCCGGGGCGGGCGGCCCGTGGCACGATGGCTGCCGACCTGCCGCTCTGCGGGCGGCCGGGTGCCGTGACCGAGCCGGCTCGACGAGTGGGCCCCGCGACCAAGCCACGAGGTGGACGACCGTGAACGACTCTCCGGGCTGGGCCTCGCCCGGATCCCCTCCCCCGCCGACGACCGGGGCGCCGATTCGCCCCGCCCGGTAGGCGGGCAGGGCGGCCCTGCCCCGAAGTGGTCGGGTAACCAGCCGCCTCCCGGCCGGTGGTCGCCGTCGGCGCCCGGGCCGGGCGGGCCCGGCCGGGGCGGCGGCGGTCCGTACGGCGGGTGGGCGCAGCCTCCGGCGCCGAAGCCGGGCGTGATCCCGCTGCGTCCGCTGGGCGTGGGCGAGATCCTGGACGGGGCGGTGTCGACGCTGCGTACGCATTGGCGGACCGTCCTGGGGATCACGCTCTCCGTGTCGGTGGTGGTGCAGCTGGCGCAGCTCCTCCTGCGGCGGTACGTACTCCCGCGGCAGCCGACGGTCGACCCGAACGCGAGCCCGTCGGAGGTGCTGGAGCAGACCGGCGAGTCGCTGCGGGTGGGCATGATCTCCGCGTTTCCGTCGTCGCTGCTGGGGCTGATGGCCATGTTCGTGACGACGGCGCTGCTGACGTTCGTGGTGAGCCGCTCGGTGCTGGGCCGTCCGGTGACGCTCGGAGAGGTGTGGCGGGACGCCCGGCCGCGGCTCGTGCCGCTGCTGGGTCTGATGCTCCTCCTTCCGCTGGTGGCCACCGCCGTCATGGCCGTGGGCGTCCTCCCGGGGCTGGCGGTCGGCTCCGCACCGGGCGCGCTGCTGACGGTCCTCGGCGGGCTGGTCGCACTGCTCGCGGTGTGCTGGCTGATGGTGCGGTTCAGCCTGTCGTACTCGGTGGTGATGCTGGAGAGGCAGGGTGTGGTGGCCTCGCTGCGGCGTTCCGCCAGACTGGTGCGGGGTTCGTGGTGGCGGACCTTCGGCATCCTGATCCTGACGGTGCTGCTGACGTTCCTGGTCATGATGATCGTGGCGGTTCCGTTCTCCCTGCTCGCGTTCGCCGTGAGCGGTGAGGGGATGGGCGGCCTGCTCTCCGGAGGCGTTTCCCCGTACGACTGGACGTTCCTGGTCATTACGCACGTCGGTGCCGTCGTCGCATCCGCGATCACGTACCCGATCTCCGCGGGAGTGCCGGTCCTGCTCTACGTGGACCTGCGTATCCGCCGTGAGGCCCTCGACCTCGAACTCGCCCGTGCGGCGGGTGTGCCCGGCTACGGCTCCGCCTCGCCGGGCGGCACGACTCCCAGGAGCTGATGCGGTGCAGGTCGCGGGGGGAGCAGGGGTGTGGGGGCGGATCACCGCGGACGGCGACGGGCCGCCGTTGGACGTGCCGCGGGTGCCCGCCCGTGAGGCGGCGGAGCGGGAGCTGTCCAGGCCGCTGTACGGGGAGGACGAGCCAAGCCTCCTCCTGCGTGCCGCGGACGCCTTCTTCGAGTGGATCGGCGACCTGTTCGACGCGGCGTCCGGCGCCACTCCGGGGGGCTGGGTGGGCATCGTGGTGATCACCGCCCTCGCGGCGGCCCTGCTCGGCGCCCTGGGGTGGCGGCTCGGCACGCCGCGCCGGGCGCCGATGCGGGCGGACTCGCTGTTCGCCGAGGAGCCGCGGACGGCGGAGGACCACCGTGCGGCCGCCGAGCGACACGCGGCCGCGGGCCGCTGGAACCAGGCGGTGCAGGAACGGATGCGCGCCGTGGTCCGCTCCCTGGAGGAGCGCACCGTACTCGACCCGCGTCCGGGCCGCACCGCGGACGAGGCGGCCGCCGAGGCGGGCCGGGCACTGCCCGCCCATGCCGACGGGCTACGCACCGCCGCCCGCGAGTTCGACGACGTCACGTACGGCGGCCGGACCGCCGACCAGCGCGCGTACCGGCGTCTGAGGGATCTGGACGCCGCGGTGCAGCGGACCAGGCCCCGGTGGGGCGACCAGCCCCGGGGAGCCGCCCGATGACCTCCGCCGGCACTTCCCTGTCCCGGAGCCCCGCCCACGTCTGGTCGCGGGTGCGGGGCGTCCTGCTCGCCCTGGCACTGCTGATCACCGCGGGCTTCGTTCTGGCCCTGCTGCGGGCCGACGAGCAGCACGGCCGTCTCGACCCCCGCTCCCCGAACCGCAACGGCAGCCGCGCGATCGCCGAACTGCTCAGGGAGCGCGGGGTGGCGGTCCGGGTCGCCACGACCCTCGACGAGGTCACCGCCGCCGCCGGCCCCGACTCCACCGTCCTGGTCACGGCACCCAACGTGCTCAGCGGCGCCCAGCGAACGGCCCTGCGCGACACGATCGGCACGTCGGGCGGCCGGACCGTCCTCCTCGCCGCCGACACGTCGTCCCTCGGCACCCTGGCCCCCGGTGTGACGGCGGACCTCCCCGCCGCGGTCCGGACCCTGCAGCCCGGCTGCGACCTTCCCGAGGCCCGCCGTGCGGGCTCGGTGGACCTGGGCGGCGAGCGGTACGCGACGACCGGCTCCACCTCCGCGGACGCCTGCTACTTCCACGACGGCCTGCCCACACTGATCCGCCTGGAGAACTCCGCCGGCGGTGACACGGTCCTTCTCGGAGCGGCGGACCTGCTGTTCAACGAGCACCTCGCCGCCGAGGGCAACGCGTCGCTCGCTCTGCAACTCCTCGGTTCCCGTAGCCATCTCGTCTGGTACCTCCCCTCACTCACCGATCCTTCCGCCGCCGATGGCGACGGCTCCGACGGCGGGGACCATGCGGAAGGGGAAGCGGACTTCCTCAGCCTGATCCCCTCGGGCTGGTCGTGGGCCGCCCTGCAGCTCTCCGTGGCGGCGGTCCTGGCCGCCGTCTGGCGGGCCCGCCGTCTGGGGCCGCTCGTCATGGAACGCCTCCCGGCCGCGATCCGCGCGTCGGAGGCGACGGAGGGCCGCGCCCGCCTCTACTTCCGCGCCAACGCCCGCGACCGCGCCGCCGCCGTGCTCCGCTCGGCCGTCCGCGGCCGCCTCGCTCCCCTCGTGGGTGTCCCCCTGCGGGAAGCCCACTCACCCGATGCCCTGCTCCCCGCCCTGTCGGCCCGCTTGGCCGGCGGCACCGACGACGTGCGGGACCTGTTGTTCGGCCCGGCTCCCTTCGATGACGCCGCGCTCGTCCTCCTGGCAGACCAACTCGACGCCCTCGAAAGAGAGGTACGCACCTCATGAGTGCCCCGACCCCCGAGACCGCTGAGGACTCGGACCGCGCCCGCGCCTCCTTGGAAGCCCTGCGCACCGAGATCGCCAAGGCCGTGGTCGGGCAGGACTCCGCCGTCACCGGACTCGTCGTCGCTCTGCTCTGCAGGGGCCACGTCCTTCTGGAGGGCGTGCCCGGTGTCGCCAAGACACTGCTCGTGCGCGCCCTCGCCGCGTCGCTGGAACTCGGCACCAAGCGCGTCCAGTTCACCCCTGACCTGATGCCGAGCGACGTGACGGGCTCACTCGTCTACGACACGCGGACCGCGGAGTTCTCCTTCCAGCCGGGCCCGGTCTTCACGAATCTGCTCCTCGCCGACGAGATCAACCGGACGCCGCCGAAAACCCAGTCGTCGCTTCTGGAGGCGATGGAGGAGCGGCAGGTCACGGTGGACGGCACACCGCGTCCCCTGCCCGAGCCGTTCCTGGTGGCGGCGACGCAGAACCCCGTCGAGTACGAGGGGACCTACCCCCTCCCCGAGGCACAGTTGGACCGTTTCCTCCTGAAGTTGACGGTCCCCCTGCCGTCCCGCGACGACGAGGTCAACGTGTTGACCCGTCACGCGGAGGGCTTCGACCCACGTGACCTGAAGGCTGCGGGTGTGCGTCCGGTCGCCGGCGCCGCGGACCTGGAGGCCGCTCGCCGCGCGGTCGCCCGAACCTCGGTGTCCACCGAGATTTCCGGCTACGTCGTCGATATCTGCCGTGCCACGCGTGAATCCCCCTCGCTCACCCTCGGCGTCTCCCCCGAGGCGCCACCGCTCTGCTCTCCACCGCCCGGGCCTGGGCCTGGCTCACCGGCCGGGACTACGTCACCCCCGACGACGTGAAGGCCCTCGCCCTACCCACCCTGCGCCACCGCGTCCAACTGCGTCCCGAAGCGGAGATGGAGGGCGTGACGGCCGACTCCGTCATCAACTCGATCCTCGCCCACGTCCCCGCACCGTCGCTGAGGCAGTGATCCATGACCCTCACCGGGCGTACCGCCCTTCTGGCCGCGATCGGTTCGCTCCCGGTCGGCATCCTCGCCCCCAGCTGGACGGGCATGCTGGCCGTCAACGCCCCCCTGTCCCTCGCAATTCTGTGCGACTACGCCCTGGCTGCGCCAGTGCGAACCCTGCGGTTCACCCGAAGTGGTGATACCTCCGTTCGACTCGGCGAGAACGCACAGGTCCACCTCCTCCTGGAGAACCCCTCGCGGCGACGCCTGCGGGCGGTCGTCCGGGACGCGTGGCCGCCGAGCTCCTGGCCGGTGGGCACCGCCCAGGATGCCTCCCGGCACAAGGTGACGGTCCCGGCGGGCGAGCGACGCAGGCTGACGACGGTGCTGCGGCCCACGCGCCGCGGTGACCGCCAGGCGGAACGGATCACGGTCCGCTCGTACGGACCACTGGGTCTGGCGGCCCGCCAGGGCGGCCACCGCCTGCCGTGGAAGGTCCGCGTCCTGCCTCCGTTCACCAGTCGCAAGCACCTGCCGTCCAAGCTCGCGAGGCTGCGGGAGATGGACGGCCGGACGAGTGTGCTGACGCGGGGCGAGGGCACCGAGTTCGACAGTCTCCGCGAGTACGTACCCGGGGACGACACCCGTTCCATCGACTGGCGTGCCACGGCACGGCAATCGAATGTCGCGGTCCGCACATGGCGTCCGGAGCGGGATCGGCACCTCCTGCTCGTCTTGGACACGGGGCGCACCTCGGCCGGCCGTGTCGGAAACGTTCCCCGTCTGGACGCGGCGATGGACGCCGCCCTGCTGCTGACCGCGCTCGCTTCACGCGCCGGCGACCGGGTGGACCTGCTGGCGTACGATCGCCGCCTCCGCGCCCGTGTGCAGGGCCGGGCGGCCCGGGACGTCCTACCCGTGATGGTCGACGTCATGGCGACGCTGGAGCCGGAGCTGGTGGAGACGGACGCACGCGGTCTGAGCGCCGCAGCGCTGGCCGGCGCCCCGCGCCGTTCGTTAATCGTGCTGCTGACCGGCTTGGACGCGGCGCCGATCGAGGAGGGCCTCCTCTCGGTACTGCCGCAGCTCACCCAGCGGCACACAGTCGTGGTGGCCGCCGTGTCGGATCCGCATGTGGACCGGATGACGAGGTCGCGGGGGACGACTGAGGCGGTGTACGAGGCTGCTGCCGGAGCTCAGGCCCAAGCCCAGCGACACCGTACGGCGGAGCAGCTTCGACGGCACGGCGTCACCGTCGTGGACGCCAAACCGGAGGATCTGGCACCGGCACTTGCCGACGCATACCTCGCGCTGAAGGCGGCAGGGCGTCTCTGAGGAAAGCGAGCAGCCTACTGAGAACCTTCGGAGACCTCGGTAGGCTGTCCTGCCAGAAGAACCGGAAACGCGGGAAAGCCCCGCACCGTCAGGTGCGGGGCTTTCCCGTCTCAAGAATTGTTCGGCGGTGTCCTACTCTCCCACAGGATCCCCCCTGCAGTACCATCGGCGCTGAAAGGCTTAGCTTCCGGGTTCGGAATGTAACCGGGCGTTTCCCTAACGCTATGACCACCGAAACACTATGAAGATACCGACACTCCACCGGCACACCGGGAGGTCGTTCCTTCAGAACAACACAGTGGACGCGAGCAACTGAGGACAAGCCCTCGGCCTATTAGTACCGGTCAACTCCACCCATCACTGGGCTTCCATATCCGGCCTATCAACCCAGTCGTCTACTGGGAGCCTTACCCTCTCAAGGAGGCGGGAACACTCATCTCGAAGCAGGCTTCCCGCTTAGATGCTTTCAGCGGTTATCCCTCCCGAACGTAGCCAACCAGCCATGCCCTTGGCAGAACAACTGGCACACCAGAGGTTCGTCCGTCCCGGTCCTCTCGTACTAGGGACAGCCCTTCTCAATATTCCTACGCGCACAGCGGATAGGGACCGAACTGTCTCACGACGTTCTAAACCCAGCTCGCGTACCGCTTTAATGGGCGAACAGCCCAACCCTTGGGACCGACTCCAGCCCCAGGATGCGACGAGCCGACATCGAGGTGCCAAACCATCCCGTCGATATGGACTCTTGGGGAAGATCAGCCTGTTATCCCCGGGGTACCTTTTATCCGTTGAGCGACGGCGCTTCCACAAGCCACCGCCGGATCACTAGTCCCGACTTTCGTCCCTGCTCGACCCGTCGGTCTCACAGTCAAGCTCCCTTGTGCACTTACACTCAACACCTGATTACCAACCAGGCTGAGGGAACCTTTGGGCGCCTCCGTTACCCTTTAGGAGGCAACCGCCCCAGTTAAACTACCCATCAGACACTGTCCCTGATCCGGATCACGGACCCAGGTTAGACATCCAGCACGACCAGAGTGGTATTTCAACGACGACTCCACCCCAACTGGCGTTGAAGCTTCACAGTCTCCCACCTATCCTACACAAGCCGAACCGAACACCAATATCAAACTGTAGTAAAGGTCCCGGGGTCTTTCCGTCCTGCTGCGCGAAACGAGCATCTTTACTCGTAGTGCAATTTCACCGGGCCTATGGTTGAGACAGTCGAGAAGTCGTTACGCCATTCGTGCAGGTCGGAACTTACCCGACAAGGAATTTCGCTACCTTAGGATGGTTATAGTTACCACCGCCGTTTACTGGCGCTTAAGTTCTCAGCTTCGCCCCACCGAAATGGAGCTAACCGGTCCCCTTAACGTTCCAGCACCGGGCAGGCGTCAGTCCGTATACATCGCCTTACGGCTTCGCACGGACCTGTGTTTTTAGTAAACAGTCGCTTCTCGCTGGTCTCTGCGGCCACACCCAGCTCCGAGTGCAAGACTCATCACCAGACATGGCCCCCCTTCTCCCGAAGTTACGGGGGCATTTTGCCGAGTTCCTTAACCATAGTTCACCCGAACGCCTCGGTATTCTCTACCTGACCACCTGAGTCGGTTTAGGGTACGGGCCGCCATGAAACTCGCTAGAGGCTTTTCTCGACAGCATAGGATCATCCACTTCGCCACAATCGGCTCGGCATCAGGTCTCAGCCTTCACGTGCGACGGATTTACCTACCACACGGCCTACACCCTTACCCCGGGACAACCACCGCCCGGGCTGGACTACCTTCCTGCGTCACCCCATCACTCACCTACTACCAGTCTGGGCCACCGGCTCCACCACTCCGCACTTGTCCGAAGACGCACACGGCGGTTTCACGGGCTTAGCATCGCTAGGTTCAGCGCTGACGCTTCAAAGCGGGTACCGGAATATCAACCGGTTGTCCATCGACTACGCCTGTCGGCCTCGCCTTAGGTCCCGACTTACCCTGGGCAGATCAGCTTGACCCAGGAACCCTTAGTCAATCGGCGCACACGTTTCCCACGTGTGTATCGCTACTCATGCCTGCATTCTCACTCGTGAACCGTCCACAACTCGCTTCCACGGCTGCTTCACCCGGCACACGACGCTCCCCTACCCATCACAACAGGCGTTAGCCCTCATGCTGCAATGACACGACTTCGGCGGTACGCTTGAGCCCCGCTACATTGTCGGCGCGGAATCACTTGACCAGTGAGCTATTACGCACTCTTTCAAGGATGGCTGCTTCTAAGCCAACCTCCTGGTTGTCTCTGCGACTCCACATCCTTTCCCACTTAGCGTACGCTTAGGGGCCTTAGTCGATGCTCTGGGCTGTTTCCCTCTCGACCATGGAGCTTATCCCCCACAGTCTCACTGCCGCGCTCTCACTTACCGGCATTCGGAGTTTGGCTAAGGTCAGTAACCCGGTAGGGCCCATCGCCTATCCAGTGCTCTACCTCCGGCAAGAAACACACGACGCTGCACCTAAATGCATTTCGGGGAGAACCAGCTATCACGGAGTTTGATTGGCCTTTCACCCCTAACCACAGGTCATCCCCCAGGTTTTCAACCCTGGTGGGTTCGGTCCTCCACGAAGTCTTACCTCCGCTTCAACCTGCCCATGGCTAGATCACTCCGCTTCGGGTCTTGAGCGCGCTACTACACCGCCCTATTCGGACTCGCTTTCGCTACGGCTTCCCCACACGGGTTAACCTCGCAACACACCGCAAACTCGCAGGCTCATTCTTCAAAAGGCACGCAGTCACGAGGGTCCGAAAACCCCGACGCTCCCACGGCTTGTAGGCACACGGTTTCAGGTACTATTTCACTCCGCTCCCGCGGTACTTTTCACCATTCCCTCACGGTACTATCCGCTATCGGTCACCAGGGAATATTTAGGCTTAGCGGGTGGTCCCGCCAGATTCACACGGGATTTCTCGGGCCCCGTGCTACTTGGGTGTCTCTCCAACGAGCCGCATGAATTTCAGCTACGGGGGTCTTACCCTCTACGCCGGACCTTTCGCATGTCCTTCGCCTACCCATACGGTTTCTCACTCGTCTCACAGCCGGCAGACCATGAAAAAGAGATCCCACAACCCCGCACACGCAACCCCTGCCGGGTCTCACACGTATACGGTTTAGCCTCATCCGGTTTCGCTCGCCACTACTCCCGGAATCACGGTTGTTTTCTCTTCCTGAGGGTACTGAGATGTTTCACTTCCCCTCGTTCCCTCCACACTGCCTATGTGTTCAGCAGCGGGTGACAGCCCATGACGACTGCCGGGTTTCCCCATTCGGACACCCCCGGATCACAGCTCGGTTGACAGCTCCCCGGGGCCTATCGCGGCCTCCCACGTCCTTCATCGGTTCCTGGTGCCAAGGCATCCACCGTGCGCCCTTAAAAACTTGGCCACAGATGCTCGCGTCCACTGTGCAGTTCTCAAGCAACGACCAGCCACCCACCACCCCCAAGCCACACCTGGAGTTCACTGGGACCGGCATCGCAGAAGGGCAAGCAAACACTCGCACCCTCAGACACCCAACAGCGCGCCCGACCCGAACCCGTCCGAAGACCATGCGTTCCACACCCTCACGGGCAGTACTAACAGCCTCCGACCCGTGCACCGAATCGAATAGTCAACGTTCCACCCATGAGCCACCAGCACCGGACGTTCGCCGATGTACTGGCCTCTGACCAGACCAGACGGCCTGGTAAGAAGTGCTCCTTAGAAAGGAGGTGATCCAGCCGCACCTTCCGGTACGGCTACCTTGTTACGACTTCGTCCCAATCGCCAGTCCCACCTTCGACAGCTCCCTCCCACAAGGGGTTGGGCCACCGGCTTCGGGTGTTACCGACTTTCGTGACGTGACGGGCGGTGTGTACAAGGCCCGGGAACGTATTCACCGCAGCAATGCTGATCTGCGATTACTAGCGACTCCGACTTCATGGGGTCGAGTTGCAGACCCCAATCCGAACTGAGACCGGCTTTTTGAGATTCGCTCCACCTCACGGTATCGCAGCTCTTTGTACCGGCCATTGTAGCACGTGTGCAGCCCAAGACATAAGGGGCATGATGACTTGACGTCGTCCCCACCTTCCTCCGAGTTGACCCCGGCGGTCTCCCGTGAGTCCCCAGCACCACAAGGGCCTGCTGGCAACACGGGACAAGGGTTGCGCTCGTTGCGGGACTTAACCCAACATCTCACGACACGAGCTGACGACAGCCATGCACCACCTGTACACCGACCACAAGGGGGCACCCATCTCTGGATGTTTCCGATGTATGTCAAGCCTTGGTAAGGTTCTTCGCGTTGCGTCGAATTAAGCCACATGCTCCGCCGCTTGTGCGGGCCCCCGTCAATTCCTTTGAGTTTTAGCCTTGCGGCCGTACTCCCCAGGCGGGGAACTTAATGCGTTAGCTGCGGCACGGACGACGTGGAATGTCGCCCACACCTAGTTCCCAACGTTTACGGCGTGGACTACCAGGGTATCTAATCCTGTTCGCTCCCCACGCTTTCGCTCCTCAGCGTCAGTATCGGCCCAGAGATCCGCCTTCGCCACCGGTGTTCCTCCTGATATCTGCGCATTTCACCGCTACACCAGGAATTCCGATCTCCCCTACCGAACTCTAGCCTGCCCGTATCGAATGCAGACCCGGAGTTAAGCCCCGGGCTTTCACATCCGACGCGACAAGCCGCCTACGAGCTCTTTACGCCCAATAATTCCGGACAACGCTTGCGCCCTACGTATTACCGCGGCTGCTGGCACGTAGTTAGCCGGCGCTTCTTCTGCAAGTACCGTCACTTGCGCTTCTTCCCTGCTGAAAGAGGTTTACAACCCGAAGGCCGTCATCCCTCACGCGGCGTCGCTGCATCAGGCTTGCGCCCATTGTGCAATATTCCCCACTGCTGCCTCCCGTAGGAGTCTGGGCCGTGTCTCAGTCCCAGTGTGGCCGGTCGCCCTCTCAGGCCGGCTACCCGTCGTCGCCTTGGTGAGCCGTTACCTCACCAACAAGCTGATAGGCCGCGGGCTCATCCTGCACCGCCGGAGCTTTCCACCACCATCGGATGCCCGAAGCGGTCGTATCCGGTATTAGACCCCGTTTCCAGGGCTTGTCCCAGAGTGCAGGGCAGATTGCCCACGTGTTACTCACCCGTTCGCCACTAATCCCCCACCGAAGCGGGTTCATCGTTCGACTTGCATGTGTTAAGCACGCCGCCAGCGTTCGTCCTGAGCCAGGATCAAACTCTCCGTGAATGCTTCCCGGTCATCCGGGCAAACACCCGCGTTGAGCGGGACCGGAAGAAGGAATGATCCTCCCGATCCACAGCATCCTCGCTGTGTTCTTCAAAGGAACCACGTCTCACAGAGACGGGGTTATCAACATATCTGGCGTTGACTTTTGGCACGCTGTTGAGTTCTCAAGGAACGAACGCTTCCCTCGTACTCACCCTCTCGGGCTTTCCTCCGGGCGCTTCCCTTCGCTGTTTCCAACTCTACCAGATCCGTTCACCGTCCCGTTCCCGGTCCGGATTCCCTCTCCAGCGGCCGTTGGAAGGCCTCCGCCTTTCGGCGCTTTCCGACTTTATCAGATTCACCTTCGCCGACTGAAATCGGCTTCGCGATCCGAATGAGGAATCAATTGGCTCTGACGGGAACCTGCCCGGCTCACCGCAGAGCGAGAGAGATATCGCCTGCTGCACTTGGACTTGTCCAGCCCTGGCAACCGTTCAAATCTACCTCCCCGCCTGTCCTGTGTCAACAGGTCTGGCGGGCGAGGAGGACAGTAGCAGGCCGGGGAGGGTGAACGCACATCAGGCGGCGGTGGGCAGCTCCGCGCTGCGGTCGGCGGACTCCACGTCGCCCGCCTCGCCGGCCCGGGCCGCCCGGCCGCCGAGCACGTACACGTACGCGAGGAAGGCGGCCTCGGCCACGACTCCGATGGTGATCCGGCCCCAGGTGGGAAGGCCGGAGGGGGTCACGAAGCCCTCGATGGCGCCGGAGACGAGAAGGACCAGGGCCAGGCCGATGGCCATGCCGATCGCGGCGCGGCCCTGCCGGGCGAGGGCCGTGCGGCGTGAGTGGGGCCCCGGGTCGATGACCGTCCAGCCGAGGCGGAGGCCCGTACCGGCGGCGACGAAGACGGCCGTCAGCTCCAGCAGGCCGTGCGGCAGGACCAGGCCGAGGAAGGTGTCGAGGCGTCCCGCGGAGGACATGAGGCCGATGCCGATGCCGAGGTTGAGCATGTTGAGGAAGAGGACCCACAGCACCGGCACGCCGAGGAAGGCTCCGAGGACCAGGCACATGGCGGCGGCCCGCGCGTTGTTCGTCCAGACCTGGGCGGCGAAGGAGGCGGCCGGATGGCTGGAGTAGTACGTCTCGTACTCGCCGCCGGGGCCGGTCAGCCGACGCAGCTCGTCGGGGGCGGCGATGGCGGCCTGGACCTCGGGGTGCGTGCCGATCCACCAGCCGATGGCCGCGGCCACGAGGGTGGAGAGGACCGCAGTGGGGATCCACCAGTGGCGTGCGCGGTAGACCGCGGCGGGGAATCCGGCGGTGAGGAAGCGGGCGGCGTCGTGCCAGGAGGCGCGGCGGGTGCCGGTCACGGCGGCGCGGGCGCGGGCGACGAGCCGGGTGAGCCGGGCCGTGAGCGCCGGGTCGGGCGCGGTGCTCTGGACGGCGGAGAGATGGGTCGCGGTGCGCTGGTACAGCGCGACCAGTTCGTCCGCCTCGGCACCGGTCAGTCGGCGGCCGCGGCCCAGGAGGTGGTCCAGGCGGTCCCACTCGGCGCGGTGGGCGGTGACGTAGACGTCGAGGTCCATGATCGGCTGATGCTCCAGTGCACGGGGTGCGTACGGTTCGTACTGCTGCGGCGCGCTGTCGGTCAGCTTGGCAGACTGGCCTGGGGAGCGGTCGGGCGAGGTCGGGGAAGGGCGGGCGGCGTGAGCGAGGTCGTGACGGGGGACGCGGTGGTCCTGGGGCTCCGGCCGGCCCGGTTGCCGAGCCGGGCGTTGGCGCTGCTGATCGACCTCGTCGTGGTGTGGACGGCGTACCTGCTGACGTCCGTCGGGCTCGCCCTCGCGACGGCGACGCTCGACGAGGCCGCGCTGACGGCGGTGTCGGTCGCTTCCTTCCTGCTGGTCCTGGTGGGCGGGCCGGTCGCGGTGGAGACGCTGAGCCACGGGCGGTCGCTCGGGAAGCTGGCGTGCGGGCTGCGGGTGGTGCGGGACGACGGGGGGCCGATCCGGTTCCGGCACGCGCTGGTGCGGGGACTGGTCGGGATCGTGGAGATCCTGATGTCCTTCGGGGTGATCGCCTGTATCGCCTCGCTCGTGTCGGCGCGGGGGCGGAGGGTCGGTGATGTGTTCGCGGGGACCCTGGTGGTGCGGGAGCGGGTGCCCGTGGGGCGTACGACGCCGGTCCCCCCGCCGCCGCCGTGGTTGGCGGGGCGGTTCGCGCAGCTGGACCTGTCGGCGGTTCCGGACGTGCTGTGGCTGGGGATCCGGCAGTACCTGACGCGGATGTGGGAGTTGGATCCGGAGGCGGGCCGGGTGCTGGCGGAGCGTCTGGCCGACGGGGTGGCGGCGTGTACGGGGACGCCGGTGCCCCCCGGGGTGCCCGCGGCGGCGTTCCTGGCAGCGGTCGTGCAGGAGCGGCAGGTGCGGGACGCGCGTCGAGTGGCGCCCGTGGCCGCGGGGGGGCGGCGGGGCTTCTGATGTGGGGGGTGCCGGGGGTACGGGGAGCCCGGGCGGGGCGGGAGGACCGGGCGGCTCCGCCGGGGCGGCCGTGTACGGTGCCGGGGCGTTTGCGGCGGAGACCGCGGCGGAGGCGGGCGGAGGCCCTGCCCGGAGGGCCGGCACCGGGTTCGCGCCGCCCGCCTAGCGGCCGGGGGCCGGGCCGGCGGGGAAGGCGGAGGGCGGGGTCTGGAGGTCCTCGAGTTCGACGCCCGGAGCCGCGAGGACGACGTCGCCGGCGATGTGGACGGTGTGTCGCTCGCCCGTGTCGAGGGCGGTGACCCGGTACTCGTCCACGGTCAGGGGGCCGTTGTCAGTGGCGTGCGCTTCACTGTCCACCAGTGCCCAGGACTGGTCGACGGTGAGGGGGGCGAGGACCGGGTGCGTGAAGGCGACGAGGCGGACGCGGGTCGGGCCGGAGCCGGGGGTGAGGCGCAGGAGCCGGGTGAGTGCCACGAGGAAGGCGGGGGAGCCGCCGGTGAAGGCGTGGGCGCGCACGTTGCCTTCCTCGGCGTGCGAACCGGCCGGGTCGGTGCGGACCCAGGTGACACCGTCGAGGGCGGCGCCGCGCACCCGCCAGCCGCCGGCGTGGAGTTCGAGGCGGATGGGGCGGCCCAGGTCGTCGAGGGCGAGGTCGACGGAGCCGGCGTGGGCGCCGGAGGGGGTGGTCAGCTGCGAGACGTAGCGCCAGCCGGAGGGACCGGGGGCGCAGTGGAAGTGCTCTTCGCCGAGGGGGGTGCGGTCGTGCGGGTCGTGGAGCGAATAGCGGCCTCGGGGCATGGGTCCTCGGGGTTCCGGTCGGGGTCCGGGCGCCGCCGCTGAGCGGCTGCCGGGCCGGCCGGGTACGGGGCAGGCCCCCGACACGGGGGTGCGGGGGCCTGCCTGGGTACCTGCTGCCGGTCGCGCCGTGCGGTGGTCGCGAGGGCGGTCAGTAGCGGTAGTGGTCCGGCTTGTAGGGGCCTTCGACCTCGACGCCGATGTACTCGGCCTGCTCCGGGCGGAGCGTGGTGAGCTTGACGCCGAGTGCGTCCAGGTGGAGGCGGGCGACCTTCTCGTCGAGGTGCTTGGGCAGGACGTACACGTCGGTGGGGTACTGCTCCGGCTTCGTGTAGAGCTCGATCTGGGCCAGGGTCTGGTCCGCGAACGAGTTGGACATGACGAAGGAGGGGTGGCCGGTGGCGTTGCCCAGGTTGAGCAGGCGGCCCTCGGACAGGACGATGATCTTCTTGCCGTCGGGGAAGGTCCAGGTGTGCACCTGCGGCTTGACCTCGTCCTTGACGATACCGGGGATCTTCGCGAGGCCGGCCATGTCGATCTCGTTGTCGAAGTGGCCGATGTTCCCGACGATCGCCTGGTGCTTCATCCTGACCATGTCCGAGGCCATGATGATGTCGCGGTTGCCGGTGGTGGTGATGAAGATGTCGGCGGTCTCGACGACCTCGTCGAGGGTGGTGACCTGGTAGCCGTCCATCGCGGCCTGGAGGGCGCAGATGGGGTCGATCTCGGTGACGATGACGCGGGCGCCCTGGCCGCGCAGGGACTCGGCGCAGCCCTTGCCCACGTCGCCGTAGCCGCAGACGACGGCGACCTTGCCGCCGATGAGGACGTCGGTGGCGCGGTTGATGCCGTCGACGAGGGAGTGGCGGCAGCCGTACTTGTTGTCGAACTTCGACTTGGTGACGGCGTCGTTGACGTTGATCGCCGGGAAGAGCAGCGTGCCGTCGCGGTGCATCTCGTACAGGCGGTGGACGCCCGTGGTGGTCTCCTCGGTGACACCGCGGATCTCGGAGGCGAGGCGGGTCCACTTCTGCGGGTTCTCGGCGAGGGTGCGGCCCAGGAGGCGCAGGATGTGGGCGTACTCCTCGCTGTCCGCGGTGGACGGGTCCGGGGCCTGGCCGGCCTTCTCGAACTCGACGCCCTTGTGGACGAGGAGGGTGGCGTCACCGCCGTCGTCGAGGATCATGTTGGGGCCGCCGGTGGGGCTGTCGGGCCAGGTCAGAGCCTGCTCGGTGCACCACCAGTACTCCTCCAGCGTCTCGCCCTTCCAGGCGAAGACGGGGACGCCCCTGGGCTCGTCCGGGGTGCCGCCGGGGCCGACGGCGACGGCGGCGGCGGCGTGGTCCTGGGTGGAGAAGATGTTGCAGGAGGCCCAGCGGACGCGGGCGCCGAGGGCGACGAGGGTCTCGATGAGGACGGCGGTCTGCACGGTCATGTGCAGGGAGCCGGTGATGCGGGCGCCGGCCAGCGGCCGGGAGTCGGCGTACTCCTCGCGGATCGCCATCAGGCCGGGCATCTCGTGCTCGGCGAGGGTGATCTCCTTGCGGCCGAACTCGGCCAGGGAGAGGTCGGCGACCTTGAAGTCCTGCCGGTTGTCGACAGTGGTCATGTCGGGCTGCTCCTCGTTGTCGGGTTCGAGGCGGGTACGGCTGGCTCCGCGCCGTCGGACACGGGGGTGCCCGGGCACGCGCGGTGCAGTCGTCGGAGGCCCTCTCTCCCTCGGCCGGTCCGCCGGGACCGCCCGACCGCCATCAGCAGCGACGTCTGGCTCGGTATTCGAATCTACACCGACCGGGCACGCGGGCTTCAAGTGCCCCTCGGGCGGGTTCCGCCCGTCGCGCGGGAGGGCGGGCGGGCGGGCGGAAGGCCCCGGTGGGGCCGGGGCCTTCGGGTGCCGGACGGGCCGGCGGGGGCTCAGCGGGCGGTGCGGAGGATGTCGGGCTCCAGGTAGATGACCCGGGCGATGGGGACGGCGGCGCGGATGCGCTCCTCCGCGGCGTCGATCGCGGCGGCGACCTGGGCGGCGGTCTCGTCGTGCTGGACGGCGATCTTGGCGGCCACGAGGAGTTCCTCGGGGCCGAGGTGGAGCGTGCGCATGTGGATGATGCCGGTGACGGTGGTGCCGTCGACGAGGGACTCCTTGATCCTGTCCACCTCGTCGAGTCCGGCGGCCTCGCCCAGCAGGAGCGACTTGGTCTCGGCGGCGAGGACGACGGCGATCAGGATCAGCAGGACGCCGATGCAGAGGGTGCCGATGCCGTCCCAGACGCCGTTGCCGGTGACGAGGGCGAGGCTGACGCCGACGAGGGCGAGGACCAGGCCGACGAGGGCGCCGAGGTCCTCCAGGAGCACGACGGGCAGCTCGGGGGCCTTGGCGGTGCGGACGAAGTCCTTCCAGGAGCGCTTGCCGCGGAGTTCGTTGGACTCCTTGATGGCGGTGCGGAAGGAGAACGCCTCGGCGACGATCGCGAAGACGAGGACGCCGACGGGCCAGTACCAGGCCTCGATCTCGTGAGGGTCCTTGATCTTCTCGTAGCCCTCGTACAGGGCGAACATGCCGCCGACGGAGAAGAGGACGATGGAGACGAGGAAGGCGTAGATGTAGCGCTCGCGTCCGTAGCCGAAGGGGTGCTGGGGGGTCGCCTCGCGCCTGGCCTTCTTGCCGCCGAGGAGGAGGAGCCCCTGGTTGCCGGAGTCGGCGAGGGAGTGCACCGACTCGGCGAGCATCGATGACGAACCGCTGAAGACGAACGCCACGAATTTGCTCGCGGCGATCGCGAGGTTGGCGGCGAGTGCCGCCACGATCGCCTTGGTTCCGCCTGACGCGCTCATGCGTGTCGTGTTCCCTTCGCTGGTACCGGTTGGGTTCGTGGGTTCGGCCGATTCCGTACGGCGGGACATTGTTGCAGCACCGCGTGGTCGCGTCGGATCAGGCCACCGCCGTCGCCCTGAAGAGGGTGCCCCCGCCCGACAGTCCGACGCTCTCCCCGGCGGGTACGAAGACGGAGTGGCCGGGGGCGAGGGTGAGGTCGCCGACGCGCGGGGCGCCGGCGGTGGCGAGGAGGATCTGCGGGGTCGGGGCGGTCAGGTCGGCGGGGGCGGCGTCCTGGGGGCGCACGTACCGGGAGGGGCGGAACTCGTCGACGGGCGTCTCGTACACCTCCTCGCCGGAAGGGGAGGCCTCGGGGCGCAGGACGCCGGGGTCGCCGGCTTCGAAGCGGACGACGCGGAGGAGTTCGGGGACGTCGATGTGCTTGGGGGTGAGGCCGCAGCGCAGGACGTTGTCGGAGTTGGCCATGATCTCGACGCCGAGGCCGCCGAGGTAGGAGTGGGGCACGCCGGCGCCGAGGTAGAGGGCTTCGCCGGGCTGGAGCCGCACGTGGTTGAGGAGCAGGGCGGCGAGGACGCCGGGGTCGCCGGGGAAGTGGTGGGCGAGGGTGGCGTACGGGGCGTGGGTGCCGCCGAGGCGGGCGCAGGCGGCGGCGGCCTCGTCGACGGTGGCGGCGACGGCGCCGGGGTCGGCGGTGAGGACCGCGGTGAGCACCTCGCGGAGGGCCGCGTCCTCGGGGTGGGCGTGGAGCAGGTCCACGTACGGCTTGAGGGAGTCGACGTCGAGGGCGGCGAGGAGGTCGGCGGTCTCGACGGGGCGACGGAAGCCGCAGAAGCCCTCGAAGGGGGTGAGTGCGCAGATGAGCTCGGGCTTGTGGTGGGGGTCCTTGTAGTTGCGGTGGGGCGCGTCGAGGGGGATGCCGGCGTGTTCCTCGGCGGCGTAGCCGACCCGGGCCTGGTCGGGGTCGGGGTGGACCTGGAGGGAGAGGGGCGCGCCCGCGGCGAGGATCTTGAGGAGGAAGGGCAGGCGCGGGCCGAACCTGGCGACGGTGGCGGGGCCCAGCTCCCGGGCGGGGTCGGCGGCGATGACGTCGCCGAGGGGCTGTTCGCGGTCGCCTCCGGGAGTGGGGCGGGTGAGGCGGGAGGGTGCGCCCGGGTGGGCGCCCATCCACATCTCGGCCTGGGGCTCGCCGGTGGGGGCGGTGCCGAGCAGTTCCGGGATGGCCGTCGTCGAGCCCCAGGCGTAGGGGCGGACGGTGGTGGAGAGGCGGTCCATGGGCGGTGGGCTTTCCGTGCGGGCGGCGGGTGCGGCCGGGGGTCGGCGGTCGTGGGCCGACGGGTCCGAGGCGGCGGTTCCGGTTCCGGGGTCGGCGGTTCCGGGCGGGCCGCTCGCGGAGCGGCCCGGGGGCGGGGAGACGGGTCAGAGGCGCCGGCCGGAGGCCAGGGCGAGGTAACAGGCGGCGAAGTCGGTGACGGCGAGGAGTTCGGCGAGGGCTTCGAGGGCGCCGCCCTCCTCGGGTTCCAGCTCGCTGACGGGCGTGTCGTGGCCGAGGGCCAGTTCGCGGGCGGCGGGGGCGGCGGTGAGGCCGCCGACGTCGGCGGGGCGGTCGCGGAGCAGTACGGCGCGGGCGTGCAGCGCCTGCGGGTCCTCGACGCGGTCGCGGAAGAAGTCGTCGGGGTCGGCGCCCCCGGCGAAGTCGCCGGCGAGGAGGCCGCTGTGGGCGGCGAGCGCCTCGGGGAGTTCCGCGGCGAGGGCGGGGCGGCCGGCGAGTTCGGCGAGGACGGCGGCGAAGCGGCGGCCCACGGGAGCGGCGGCGGCGCCCTCGGTCCAGATCAGGGGCAGCGCGTCGGAGAGTTCGGCGGCGAGGGTCTTGGCCGGGTTGGCGTACGTGGCGACGGCGGGGCCGCAGCGTTCGGCGGTGCGGTCGAGGCGGTCGGCTGCCTTCTCCAGCGCGTCGGCGGGGGCCGTGAACAGGCCGACGCGGTCGAGGAGGGCGAGGAGCGGGGTGAACAGCGCCCACAGCGCGCCGGGACCGGCGGCCTGCGGTTCGCCGTACGGCTCGCGGGGCGCGGTCGCCATGGGGACGACGAGGCCGTGGGTGTTGCCGACGGCCTCCGCGATCAGCGAGTGCCGCGGGGCGACGGCGACGACGGTGACACCGCGGCGGTACGCCTGCTCGGCGAGGGTGACGAGGCCGGGTTCGGAGCCGTCGTTGGTCGGGACGAGCAGCAGGTCGACGGAGCCGGCCCAGCCCGGGAGCGCCCAGCGGAGCGCGCCCGCCGCCGGGGCGACGCCGGTGGGGTGCAGCCGGGTGACGGGTGCGGAGGCCCCGGCGAGGGCCGCGATCAGGTCGGCGGCCCCGGTGGCCGCCGTGCCGGTGCCGGCGACGAGGACGGTGCGGGGGCGGCCCTCCGACCGGAGGTCGGCGACGCCGGCCTCGGTCGCGTGCCGGGCGGCGGTGCGGACCCGGGCGCCGGCCTCGGCGGCGCCGCGCAGGAGGCCGCGGCGGTCCGCTCGGGCCAGTGCCTCGGGATCGTCGAGCAGCGACTCGTCGAACATGGGTGGGGCCTCCGATCGCCGGTGCGGGGTGTCGCCGGGGCGGTGGGGTGGCGGGATCAGTCCGGGCGGCGGGCCTCGTCGACGAGGAGCACCGGGATGCCGTCCCGCACCGGGTAGGCGAGGCCGCAGTCGTCGCCGGTGCAGACCAGCTCGGGGGTCTCCTCGGCCGTCCGGTCGCCGAGGGGGGCGCGGCAGGCGGGGCAGGCGAGGATGGAGAGGAGGCCGGCTTCGAGCGGCATGGGGCGGTTCCCTTCGGGTGCGTTCACGGCGGCCGGCGGAGCCCGTGCGGGCCCGGCCGGTCCGGTGGGGTGCTGCGGTCCCCCGGCGTCGTCAGCCTACCGCCGGGGGGCGGGGCACGCCGGGGCGGCGGGACGCGGACGGGTACCCGCCCGGGGCCGGCGCCCGTGCGGGTGCAGGGGGCGCCGGTCCCGGGGAGCGGGCGGTGGCCGGTCAGGCGCGGACGAGGGAGAGGACCTCGTCGCGGACCTTGGCCATGGTGGCCTCGTCCCTCGCCTCGACGTTGAGGCGGAGGAGCGGCTCGGTGTTGGACGGCCGGAGGTTGAACCACCAGTCGTCGCCGCTGACGGTGAGGCCGTCGAGCTCGTCGGTGGTGACGCCGGCGCGGGACGCGAAGGCCCCGCGTACGGCGGCGGTGCTGGCGGCTTGGTCGGCGACGGTGGAGTTGATCTCGCCGGAGGCCGCGTAGCGGTCGTACTCGGCGACCAGCGCGGACAGCGTGCCCTCCTGTCCGCCGAGGGCGGCCAGGACGTGGAGGGCGGCCAGCATGCCGGTGTCGGCGTTCCAGAAGTCGCGGAAGTAGTAGTGCGCGGAGTGCTCGCCGCCGAAGATCGCACCCGTGCGGGCCATCTCGGCCTTGATGAAGGAGTGGCCGACGCGGGTGCGGACGGGCGTCCCGCCGTTCTCGCGGACGACCTCGGGGACGGACTGCGAGGTGATCAGGTTGTGGATGACCGTTCCGCCGGGGTGCTTGGCCAGCTCGCGGGCGGCGACCAGCGCGGTGATCGCGGACGGGGGGACGGGCTCGCCCCGCTCGTCCACGACGAAGCAGCGGTCGGCGTCGCCGTCGAAGGCCAGGCCCAGGTCGGCACCCTCGGCGCGGACGCGCTGCCGGAGGTCGACGATGTTGGCCGGGTCGAGCGGGTTGGCCTCGTGGTTGGGGAACGTGCCGTCCAGTTCGAAGTACATCGGGACCAGCGTCAGGGGCAGGCCCTCGAAGACGGTGGGGACCGTGTGGCCGCCCATGCCGTTGCCCGCGTCGACGACGACCTTCAGGGGGCGGACGGCGGAGAGGTCGACCAGGGACCTCAGGTGCTGCGCGTAGGCGGCCAGGGTGTCCGTCTCGGTGATCTCGCCGGGGGTGGCGACCGGGGCGGGGGCCCCGGAGTCCCGCCACGTCTCGACGAGGGCGCGGATGTCGGCGAGGCCGCTGTCCCGGCCGACGGGGGCGGCGCCGGCGCGGCACATCTTGATGCCGTTGTACCGGGCCGGGTTGTGCGACGCGGTGAACATGGCGCCGGGCAGGTCGAGGTGGCCGGAGGCGAAGTACAGCTGGTCGGTGGAGCACAGGCCGATGAGGGTGACGTCGGCGCCCCGGGCGGCGGCCCCGCGCGCGAAGGCGCCCGACAGGCCGGGGGACGACGGGCGCATGTCGTGGCCGACGACGATCGCGTCGGCCCGGGTCACCTGGACGAAGGCCGCGCCGAACAGCTCGGCGAGCGCCTCGTCCCACTGATCCGGCACCACTCCGCGGACGTCGTACGCCTTGACGATCTGCGACAGATCAGCAGTCACTGACCAACCTCCTGCGAGCCTGTGTGGGGTACACAAGCTACCCGCAGAGGTGACGGATACGTATGGAGGGGACCTACGGGACCGAACCGGGGGCTTACGCGTCGGGGGCTTACGCACCGGGGCGGCGTCACCGGGCGCCGGGCCGGTGCGCCGGCGTCAGGGGTCGGGGGAGCGCAGCACGCGGAGGTGGCCGCGGCGGCCGACCTCGACGGGGTCGCCGCCGCGGGGGCCGCCCTTGCCGTCGGCCCGGGCCCGGCGCTCCTGGGGGCGGGCCGCCTCGCGCACGGCGTTGGCGAGGGCCTCCAGGTCGTCGCCGCTGGGGCGGGCGGGGCCGGAGGCGTCGGACAGCCGGACGACCTCCCAGCCCCGGGGCGCGGTGAGGCGCTCGCTGTGCTCGGCGCACAGGTCGTAGCAGTGGGGTTCCGCGTAGGTGGCGAGCGGGCCGAGGACCGCGGTCGAGTCGGCATAGACGTACGTCAGTGTCGCGACGGCAGGGCGGCCGCACGCGGTGCGCGAACAGCGACGTACAGGGCTCACGACGTTGGACGGTACCGCACTCTTGAGCGGGCCGCGACGACTCTCCACCGGGTCACCCGCCCGTGTCGCGGTGTGACGTCGGGCACAGGAGGGTTCCGGAGGGCCGTTCCGACCTGCGGGAGAGGACGGGGCGGATGCCGGGGAGAGGGCGGTACGGACACCCGGCCGGAGAGCCCTCGGAAAGAATCCGGTCATTTCCATACGTGGTTCGATCGCTTGAGGACGGCGAATTTTGCCCTCGGTTGGCTGGAACGCTCATACGGCGACATGCCGGGGGCGCGGGCGGAGAGGGGAACGCCACACGTCCCGGAAGGCTACGCTGCGTCAGGTGATGGACAGCGCAGGCCCACCCCGCCCGACCGAGCCGCGACCGCGCCGCCGTGATCGCCACGGCCGGGGGATGCGCGGCCCCGTGGCACCGCCCCAGGTCCCCCTGTCCGCCACGCGGGCGGACACCTTCCGCGACCTGGTGCAGGACTCCGTCGAACGGCTGGAACGGCTCTGGCCCCAGCTCGGCGAGGTCGACTTCATGGTGCTGGAGGTGCCGGCGGCTCAGGACGACTCCGTGCCGCTGGGCAGCTCGGCACCGGCGACGCGCGACCGGCACGCGCGCGTGATCGTGTACCGGCGGCCCGTGGAGCTGCGGGCCAAGGGCCGGGACGAGCGGGCGCTGCTGGTGCACGAGGTCGTGGTGGAGCAGGTCGCCGAGCTGCTGGGCCTGGCGCCCGAGTCGGTGGACCCGCGCTACGGGCAGGACTGACCGGCGCGGGCCGGTGCGCCCGCGCCCTCCGCACGGTGCACCGGCCCGGACGGCCGGGCCCCGGCCATCGGGGCGGCCGGGTCTCAGTCGTCCAGGACGGCCAGGTCCTGCTCCGCCTCCGGTACGGCGACCTTCGCGCGGTCGTCGGCGAAGGTCTGCAGGGTGAACATCGCGATGCCGTCCTGCGGCAGGGCCAGCATGCGCGCCGCGTGGACGGGGCCGCCGGACAGGGTCTCGACCGTCAGGGCGTAGGAGCCCTTGAGCCCGGAGGGCACGGGCGGGGCGACCGCCAGGGTCGTGCCGGCCTTGACGGTGTACGTCTTGGTGGCGGGGGTGCCGCCCCCGGTGCCCGGGGAGGCGGTGACGCGGACCTCGGCGGTCTCGCCGGGCGCGGTCAGCGACAGGGTGGTGCCCCCGGCGCGGTTGTCGGCGACGGTCGCCCGCTCCCCCACCGGGCCGGCGGCCGGGACGAAGGCGACCTCCTGCTTCTCGCCGGAGCCGCGCACCACGCGCAGCGCGGCGACGACGGGGGCGGCCCGCCCCGCCCGGGCGGGGGACAGCAGCAGGGCGCCGGCCTCGCCGTTGGTGAGGTCCCTCAGGTCGGCGGAGGCCGTCATCCCGGACTTCACGCGGATCGTCTGCTGGACGGCGGGGGTGATGGTGCCCGTGGCCCCGGCGAGCTGGATCTTCAGCTCGGCGTCGTCCTCGCCGGGCGTGTACGCCATGAGCTGCACGGACGTGGCGTCCGCGGGGATGCCGGGGAGGACCAGTGAGGGGGCGGGGTCGGCGGAGGCCGGCAGCCAGTCGCTGCCGAGCTGGTCGACGGCGGAGCGGATGACCGCGCCGACGCGGCCGCTGCGGACGGTGACGTGGGCGGTGACGTCGGAGGTGGCCGGCTTCGCGGTGAGGGTGGACAGCAGTACGGGGACGCTGGACCGGGCGGGGACCGGGATGCCGTCGGTGAGCTGCGACTCCAGGGCGCCCTCGGGACCGTACAGCTCGACGTCGACGACGGCGGCGGTGTCGTCGGGGTTGGTGAGGTGGACGTAGTCGCGGCGGTTCTCGGCGGTGGAGGTGCCGGGGAACCAGAAGTCCGTGTCGGGGGGCGTGCAGGTGACGCCGAGGAGGCCGCGGGCTCCCCCGGCGGGGACGACGGTGGTCTGCTGGGTGGTCCAGCCGGGGGCGAGCCGGCCGGAGGCGACGCCGATGAGGGCGGGGGCCTCGGCGCCGTCCGCCTCCGCCGTCACGGGCGTCCCGGGGGCGGTGGCGGTGACGACGGCCTTGTCCGCGGCCGGCTTCCCCGCGGCCGCCCCGTCCTTCTTCCCGCCGCCGTCCTTCTTCCCGTCGCCGTCCTCGCCGTCGCCGTCCTCCGGGGCGGTGGGCGGCGCGTCCCGGAGGGCGGCGGCCGGCTTCAGCTCGGCCCTGTCCGGCAGTACTCCCCCACCGGCCGGGGCACCGGACCCGGGCCCGTCGGCGGCGGGGGTGAACGAGGTGTACGCCGTCTCGGCGACCTCGGAGGAACTCGGTGCCGGGCACAGGACGCTGCTGCGCTCGACCGGCAGCTCGGCGGGGGCCGCGTCGGCCGCCCGGACGGAGCCGTCCGTGCCGGGGGCCGTCAGGGAGGCGAGGCCGGTGAGGGCGGCGAGGGCGGTCGAGACCGCGAGGAGGGAGAGGGTGCTGCGGTTCACTGGTGGCTGCTCCCGTCGGGACGCTGCTCGTTCTCGTAGCCGTACGGGTCGTACGGGCCCTGCTGCTGGTAGGGGTACGGGTGCGGCTGCCGGTCGTACTGCTGCCCGGTCCCGGTGGGCGCGGCCGGGTCGTACAGGTCCTGCCGGTGAGAATCCTGCCGGTACGGATCCTGCTGGTACGGATCCTGCTGATAGGCGTCCTGCCGGTACAGATCCTGCTCGTACGGATCCTGCTGATAGGCGTCCTGCCGGTACGGATCCTGCTCGTACGGATCCTGCTGGTAGGCGTCCCGCTGGTGCGGATCCTGCTGGTAGGCGTCCTGCCGGTACGGATCCTGCCGGTACGGGGTGCCGGCGTGGGGCCCGGCGTGGGGCTGCTCCTCGTACGCCGTCTGCTGTTCGTGGCCCTGGACGCCGTACGACCGCCGTGCGTACGGATCCTGCTCGCCGTACCCCTGCGCGGCGGTGAGGTCCGGCGTGGTGCCGGGCGGGTCCTGCGGGCCGGGTACGGCGTACGGGTCGGCGTACGGGTCGTCCGCCCGGTCCGGTACGGGTGCGGGCGCGGGCGCGGTGTCCGCGCCGGGCTCGGCGGCCGCGGCGCGGAGCCTGCGCGCGCGGCGCCCGTCGCCCGTGGCGTCCTGGCCGGGGACGGTGGCCGGGGCCTCCTCGGGCAGGTCGTCGTCGACGTCGCGCCGGCGGCCCGGCAGGGCGAGGACGACCAGGACGACGGCGAGGGCGCACTGGGTCCAGATCCACGCGGTGCGGGTGAGCGGGGCGTCGTGGGTCAGGTCGAGGCGGCCGCCCTGGGCGGGCAGCTTGAAGCCCTGCGCCCAGCCGTCGACGGTGGTCCTCTCCAGGGGCCTGCCGTCGAGGGTGGCGTGCCAGCCCTCGTCGGCGCGGTCGGCGATGCGCAGGATTCGGCCCTCTCCGCCGGCGGGGATGTCGCTGTGCGCCTCGACGGGGCCGGAGCCGACGGGGAGGGGTTCGCCGCCCGCCCCGGCGCCTCCGGCGGTGCCGGCGGCGGGGACGACGACGGCGCGGGCGACCTGGCGGTCGACGCGCCACAGGGCGCTGCCGTCGCGCTGGCTGAGCCGGCTGAGGCCGGGCGTGGCGTCGAGAACGCGGCCCATCTCGCGGGGCGCGCCGTCGCGTACCAGGACGTAGCGGATGGCGAAGCCGCTGAGCTCGGCGGTCTGGTCGGCCCCGGAACCGGCGACGAGGTGCGCGACGACCTTGTCGAGGCGCGGGTCGCCGCCGCCCGCGGCGGTCAGTTCGGCGTCGCCGAGGCGGGCGCCGGAACCGCGGACGAGGGCGTAGGAGACCTTGGCGGGTGACGGGCCGTCGAGAACGAGGGTGCGGGGCTGGTCGCGGGTGACGCTCTCCTCGGCGACGAACGCGGGCACCTGGGTGGGGTCGCGGCGCTCCAGGGGGCCCGCGGCGCCGCCGATCATCCAGTTGGCGGCGGAGACGAGGGGGCCGGCGGCGGCCGCGAGGGCGACGAGGGCGGCGACGGGCTGGCGCCAGCCGAAGCTCTGCGCGGCGACGCGGGTGCGGCCGCCCTCGGCGCCGATCACGCCGGCGGCGAGGAGGGCGAGGCCGTAGACGAGCGTGGCGGGGCCGGCCCAGCCGGTGGCGTGCTCGCCGGCGCCGTTGGTGAGGACGGCGAAGAGGAGGGCGACGAGGGCGACGGCCCAGGCGCTGCGGACGGCGAACCGGCGCTCCGCGCGCAGCAGGGCGGCGAGGGCGGCCAGGACGAGGCCGAGCAGGACGAGGCCGCCGACCGTGCGGGGGCCGCCCGGACTGGCGCCGAGCAGGTCGAGCGCGGACGCCGGGCCCGTGCGGATCTGCGTGCCGGCCTCCTTCAGGAAGGCGGCCGGGTCGGTCAGCAGGGACAGCGACCAGGGGGCGAGGACGAGCAGCGGCGTGCCGGCGACGGCGAGGAGGCGCAGCCCGTACGCGGTGATGTCGTCGCGGCGCAGGACGAGGGCGGCGGCGCCGAGGACGACGGCGAGCGGCCAGACGACGGGGGTGAAGGCCGTCGTGAACGTCAGGAGGAGGGTGTACGCCCAGGTGGCGCGCCAGCTGCCGCGCGGGGCGCCGGGCCCGCCGCCGCGCAGCCCGTACGCGGCGACGGCGGCGCGGGCCGTGAGGGGCAGCAGGACCGCGAGGACCGCCGTGCCGAGGCGGCCGGTGGCGAGGGCGCCGGTCGCGGCGGGCAGGAAGGCGTAGGCGACGGCGGCCCACGCGCGCAGGAGCCGCGACTCGACGAGGGAGCGGGAGGCGAAGTACGCGGTGAAGCCGGCGAGCGGTACGGAGCAGACCAGCAGCACGGCGAGCGCGAGGCCGGTGGAGCCGAGGAACAGGCCGGACAGCGCGGCGAGCAGGGCGAGGTAGGGCGGGGCGCTCTGGGTGCCGCCGGTGCCGAGGGGGTGCCAGGCGTCGGCGTACCGGCTCCACAGGCCGCCGACGTCGTCGGCGACGGGCAGCAGTGCGCCGCCGGCGAGGGAGCCGCCGCCGAAGAGGCCCCGGCAGGCGATCAGGGAGACGAACAGGAGCAGCGCGAAGAGGAGCGGGCCCGGTCGGCGGGCGATCTTCTTGAGCCGCGCGAACTGCTCGACCTCCAGGTAGTCGGCGTCGTCGCCGCCGGGGCCGGACTCGACGGCGCCGTGCCGCGAGCCGCCGGAGTCGGCGTCGGCGCCGCCGAAGTTGGAGGCGACCTGTTCGACCGCGGCGCGGACGGTGGCGCCGGGCGGCGGGAAGAGGGGCCGGAGCTCGGCGGGGTCGCCGGCGCGGGAGGCGCGCCGGCGGCGGGCGGCGACGATCCGCTCGGGGCGGAGGAGGACGCCGCACAGGCCCATGACCTCGTCGACGGCCTGGACGGGGGCCTTGCCGACGAGGTAGGCGAGGGTGCGCAGGAGGGTGCCGACGAGGAGGCGGACGAGGAGGTACGGGAGGGCGGCCGCGCGCGCGTTGGCGAGGAGGGTGTAGACGGCGCCGGCCTTGTCGACGCGGTGCGGGTTGGCGACGGAGCGGCCGGCGCAGTCGACGGTGCGGCGCTCGCGGGAGGCCGCCTCGGCGTGGCGGAGGACGGCGTCGGGGGCGACGAGGACGCGGTGGCCGGCGGCGTGGGCGCGCCAGCACAGGTCGACGTCGTCCCGCATGAGGGGCAGGCGGCGGTCGAAGCCGCCGAGTTCCTCGAAGACGTCGCGGCGGACGAGCATGCCGGCGCTGGAGACGGCCAGGACGGGGCGGATCTGGTCGTGCTGTCCCTGGTCCTGTTCGCGGCGGTCGAGGCCGGTCCAGCGGCGGCCGCTGTGGGCGATGGTGACGCCGACCTCGAGGAGCTGCTTGCGGTCGTACCAGCCGAGGAGCTTGGGGCCGATGATCGCGGCGTGCTCGTCGGAGTCGGCGACGCGGAGCAGCTCGGCGAGGGCGTCGGGGGCGGGCGCGCAGTCGTCGTGGAGGAGCCACAGCCACTGGACCGGTTCGCCGTGCGGCAGCTCGGGCATCTCGTGGACGTCGTCGCGCCAGGTCCTGCCGACGGGGTCCCAGCCGCTGGGCCGCCTCAGGTAGGGCAGTTCGTCGGGGCCGAGGACGGGCGCGGTGCGGGCGGCCTCGTCGACGGCGGCGCCGAAGCCGGTGCGGCGGGCGAGGTGCAGTACCCGCTCGTCGCCGACGGCCTCCGCGACGAGCCGGGCGGACTCGTCGGCGCTGCCCGTGTCGGCGGCGACGACGTACTGCACGGGGCGCTCCTGGCCGAGGAGTCCGGCGAGGGCGTCCGGCAGCCAGCGCGCCCCGTCGTGCGAGACGAGCACGGCGGTGACGACGTGCCGCGGGAACTCGGGCTGCTGCGTCGGGGAGGCGGCGGAAAACGCGGCTGTGGTGGCGGACATCGAGGTACGGGCCCTCCGGCCGGGGGTCGCCCGCGTCGCGGGGCGTCGGAGCGTCTCTGACGGGGCTCCACACTAATGGCTGGCACGACAGCGGTCCGCCGCCTGTGGACAGGGCACAGGCGGCGGACCGCTGGGCGGGGGCGTACGGGTGGTGTCCGCGATCGGGCGGCGGCCGCCGCCGGGGTCCCGGGCCGCGGGACGGCCCCGGGGAGGGGTCAGACGGCGGCCTTCTTCAGGCGGCGGCGCTCACGCTCGGACAGACCGCCCCAGATGCCGAACCTCTCGTCGTTGGCGAGTGCGTATTCGAGGCACTCCGAGCGGACCTCGCAGGCGAGGCAGACCTTCTTGGCCTCACGGGTGGACCCGCCCTTCTCGGGGAAGAAGGACTCGGGGTCGGTCTGGGCGCACAACGCGCGATCCTGCCAGCCGATTTCCTCCTCCGCGTCCTCGACCAGCAGCTCCTGGAACAACTCGGTCATCTGTGCCCCTCGTCTGTCTGTCACGTCCCCGTGATGCCGCCGCTTCCCGTTCCCAGCCGAACGACACGAGCGAAATTACAAGTGTGTATCTCCGGGGCAGTCAAGCGGGGATCTGCTATCGGCCCCGGTATTCACTCTGCGGAACCAAAGTGAAGCAGAAAGTGTTGAAATCGGTAAAAAAGGCACCGCCCGTTCTCCGTCCCGTACCCCGCCGCCGGACGCCTCCCCCCGAGGGGGGACGACCGGGTCCGCGGTCCTGTTGCGTCCGGGCCGGCGAAGCGGCCCGGATCACAGTCGGAGCGCGGCCCCGGAGAGGCGCGCACGGGCGGTTCCTGCGCCGTGTGTCCCGGACCCGGCCGGCGCAAACCTCCCCGCCCGCGACCCGGCCGGATGGGATGAGGCGCCGCCGCCGAACCGGTCACCGGTTTGACAGAACGAATCCGGCCGGTCCACCGTGGGGGCATGCCAGCGACCGCAGCGCCCTCCGCGACCCACGCCACCCGTGGGTTCCGCCGCGCTGTCCACGCGCGCTGTTGCTGTTCGTGCCGTTGACGCCGTAGCGCCCCGGCCCCTCACCCAGGCGAGTCCCACGCCGCATCCGCGCGCGCCCCGTCCCCCGGGCGCCACCGCGCGGACCCGTACCCGCCGCACCCTCCCCGAACCGCTCCACCGAGGAAACACACCGCCGTGAACAGCGACAGCGACCTCCAGGTCGCGGGCGACATCCTCGCCGTCCAGCACCTCCTGCAGCCCGCCGGGGAACACCCGTCCACCGTGGCCGAGTTCGCCGGCCTCGCCCACTCCATCGCCGCCGACCGCGCCCTGTGGGCGCCGCTCGTCGAGTACGACGCCACCAGCCGCTGGTACCACCGCCTGCGCACCGGACCCGGCTACGAGGTGTGGCTGCTGTCGTGGCTGCCCGGCCAGAGCACGGGGCCGCACGACCACGGTCGGTCCTCGGGGTACTTCACGGTGCTGGAGGGCGGGCTGACGGAGCGTACGGACGGAGGCGCGCGAAGGCTCGCCGGGGGCGCCCGGGGCGCGGCGGGCCGGTTCGTCGCCCCCGGCCGGGTCCACGAGATCGCCAACGACTCGCTCGAACCGGCCGTCAGCCTGCACCTCTACTTCCCGGGCCTCACCGAGATGCCGGTGCGCGACGCGCCCGGGACCGCCCGCGCCCTCGCCCCGGAGGCCCGGAGCGCCGCCCCCGCCTGACAGACTGCCCGCATGCGCATGGTGGTTCTGGCCGGTGGCATCGGCGGTGCCCGCTTCCTGCGCGGCCTCAAGCGGGCCGCGCCCGACGCGGACATCACGGTCATCGGCAACACGGGTGACGACATCCATCTCTTCGGGCTGAAGGTCTGCCCCGACCTGGACACGGTGATGTACACCCTCGGCGGCGGCATCGACGAGGAGCGGGGCTGGGGCCGCGCGGACGAGACCTTCGCCGTCAAGGACGAGCTCGCGGCGTACGGGGTCGGGCCGCAGTGGTTCGGCCTCGGCGACCGCGACTTCGCCACGCACATCGTCCGGACCCAGATGCTGGGCGCCGGCTACCCGCTCAGCGCCGTCACCGAGGCGCTGTGCGACCGGTGGCGGCCGGGCGTGCGGCTGCTGCCGATGTCCGACGACCGGATCGAGACGCACGTCGCGGTCGAGATCGACGGCGAGCGGCGGGCGGTGCACTTCCAGGAGTACTGGGTGAGGCTGCGCGCCTCGGTCGAGGCGCAGGCGGTGGTGCCGGTCGGCGCCGAGCGGGCCGAGCCCGCGCCCGGGGTGCTGGAGGCGATCGCCGCGGCGGACGTGGTGCTGTTCCCGCCGTCCAACCCGGTGGTGAGCATCGGCACGATCCTCGCCGTGCCAGGCGTCCGGGAGGCCGTCGCGGCGGCCGGCGTCCCCGTCGTGGGCCTGTCGCCGATCGTCGGGAACGCGCCGGTGCGCGGCATGGCCGACAAGGTCCTCGCGGCGGTGGGCGTGGAGGCGACGGCCGGCGCGGTCGCCCGCCACTACGGCTCGGGGCTGCTCGACGGCTGGCTCGTCGACACGGTCGACGCGGACGCGGTCGCGGAGGTGGAGGCCGCGGGGATCCGCTGCCGGGCCGTGCCGCTGATGATGACCGACGTCGACGCGGCGGCGGCGATGGCGCGCGAGGCGCTGGCCCTCGCCGAGGAGGTCCGCGGATGACCGCCTCGTACCGGGTGTGGGCGCCGGAGGGGATGCCGGAGGTCGCGGAGGGCGACGACCTGGCCGCGCTGATCGCCGCCGCCGAGCCGGACCTCGCCGACGGCGACGTCGTCCTCGTCACCTCCAAGGTCGTGAGCAAGGCGGAGGGCCGGGCCGTCGCCGCCGCGGACCGCGAGGCGGCCATCGACGCGGAGACCGTCCGCGTCGTCGCCCGGCGCGGCACGCTGCGGATCGTCGAGAACCGCAACGGGCTGGTGATGGCCGCGGCCGGTGTCGACGCGTCCAACACGCCCGCCGGGACGGTCCTGCTGCTGCCCGAGGACCCGGACGCGTCCGCCCGCGCCCTGCGCACCGGGCTGCGCGAGCGGCTCGGCGTCGTCGTCGGCGTCGTCGTCACCGACACCTTCGGCCGGCCCTGGCGCAGCGGACTGACGGACGTCGCGATCGGGGCGGCCGGGGTGCGCGTCCTGGACGACCTGCGGGGCGGTGCCGACTCGTACGGGAACCCGCTCGTCGCGACGGTCGTGGCCAGCGCGGACGAGCTGGCCGCCGCCGCGGACCTGGTCAAGGGCAAAACGGCGGGGCGTCCCGTCGCCGTCGTGCGCGGCCTGCCGCACCTGGTGGCCGGGGACGGCGGGGACGGCCCGGGTGCGCGGGCGCTGGTGCGCGGCGCGGACGACGACATGTTCCGGCTCGGCACCTCGGAGGCGATCCGGGAGGCGGTCGCGCGGCGCCGCACCGTGCGGGCCTTCACCGGGGACCCGGTGGACCCCGGGGCCGTACGGCGCGCGGTGGCCGCGGCGGTGACGGCGCCCGCGCCGCACCACACGGCGCCGTGGCGGTTCGTGCTGCTGGAGAGCGCCGCGGCGCGGACCCGGCTCCTGGACGCCATGCGGGAGGCGTGGGTCGCGGACCTGCGGCGGGACGGGCTGGACGAGGAGGCCGTCGCCCGGCGCGTCCGCCGCGGCGACATCCTGCGGAACGCGCCGTACCTGGTGGTGCCGTGCCTGGTCGCGGACGGCGCCCACCGCTACGGGGACGCGCGTCGGGACGCCGCCGAGCGGGAGATGTTCGTGGCCGCGGCGGGCGCCGGGGTGCAGAACCTCCTGGTGGCGCTGGCGGGCGAGCGGCTCGGCTCGGCGTGGGTGTCGTCGACGATGTTCTGCCGGGACGTGGTGCGGGAGGTGCTGGACCTGCCGGACGACTGGGACCCGATGGGCGCGGTCGCGGTCGGACGGCCCGCCGGGCCGGCGGGGCCCCGGCCGGAGCGGGACCCGGAGGACTTCCTCACCGTGCGGTGAGCCCCCGCGGACCCCGGCGGGGCGGGCGGCGGGCGCCGGAGGCGGCGGCCGGGACAGGGGCGCGGGCGGCCGCGGTCCGCCCGCCGGGGCGCGCCGGTCACGGTCCGCCCGCCGGGGCGCGCCCGTCGCGGCGGGGACAGGGGCGCGGCCGCCGCGGTCCGGACAGGGCGGGGCGGTGCGGGCGGGGCGGTCAGAGCGCGGCGATGTCGCGCGGCGTCATGCGCGGGGCGCGGCGGGGCGGGACGCGGCCGCTGAGCAGGATCAGCCGGGCCGCGCGGTGCCGCTGCCCGGCGTACGGCCCCAGCAGTTCCAGCATCTGCGCGTCGTCCGCGTCGCGGCGGCCGGCCAGGGCGTGGCCGACGATGCCGGGCAGGTGGTAGTCGCCGGTGGTCACCGCGTCGGGCGCGCCGTTGCTGCGCTGGACCGTCTCGGCGGACGTCCACGGGCCGACGCCGGGGACCAGTTCCAGCCGGCGCCGGGCCTCCTCGGGCGCCATGCCGGCCGCCTCCTCCAGACGGGGGGCGACCCGCACGGCGCGGAGCACGGTCGCCGAGCGCTTGCCGTCGACCCCCGCGCGGTGCCACTCCCAGGACGGGATCAGCGCCCACGTGCGGGGCTCCGGCACCACGGAGAGGCGGAGCCCGGCGGGGGCGCCGGGCGCGGGGTCGCCGTAGCCGCGCACGAGCAGCCGCCACGCGCGGTACGCCTCGTCCGTGGTGACCTTCTGCTCCAGGATCGAGGGGATCAGCGACTCCATCACCAGTCCGGTGCGCACCAGCCGCAGCCCCGCGCGGCGCCGCCGGGTCAGGGCCAGGAGCCGGTGGCGGGGCGTGAACGCGTCCGGGTCGTCCTCCTCCCCGAGCAGGACGGGGAGCCGGTCGAGGAGCCACTCCGCGCCGCTCCCCCACGCCTCGGCCTCGACGGTGCCGCCGTGCGCGGCGACCCTCAGCGTGCCGGGCCCCCGGGGGGTGCGGCAGGTCCGCCAGAACGCCCCGTCGGGCGTGGCCCGGAAGGTGGGGTCGGCGGGGCCGCGCCGCAGCGGGGCCAGGGTGAGCGCGAGGTCCAGCGGCCACGGCGGCGCCCAGCTGCGCCGCCGGGGCGCCGCCGCCGGGGCGCCGCCGGCCCGGGCGGGCGCCGGGACCGCGCGTCGGGGGCGGGGGGCGTAGCGGCCGGCCACGGGGGCTCCAGTGGTGCGGTGCGGGGCGTTCGGTCCCGGACAGCGTAGCCCCCGGCCGGGGCGGCTACTGGTCGGAGGAGAAGCGCACCGACGCGTCGGGCAGGCGGGCGCCGCACCAGACGCGGACCCCGTCGCGCAGCTCGTTGTCGGCGCCCACGCGGGCACCGTCGCCGATCACCGCGCCGTGCAGCACGGTGCGGGCGCCGATCCGGGCGCCCTCGCCGACGAGGGAGTCGGTCACCACCGCGCCGGGCTCGACGACCGCGCCCGCCATGACGACGCTGCCGTCGATCCGGGCGCCCCCGCCGACCTCGGCGCCCGCTCCGACGACCGTACCGCCGGTGAGCTTGGCGTCCGGGGCCACGGTCGCGCCGTCCACCACCAGGCGGTCGCCGCAGCGGCCCGGCACGGCCGGGGAGGGGGCGCGGCCCAGGACGAGGTCGGCGGAGCCGCGGACGAACGCCTGCGGGGTCCCGAGGTCCAGCCAGTACGTGGAGTCGACCATGCCCTGCAGGTGGGCGCCGTCGGCGAGGAGGCCGGGGAACGTCTCGCGCTCGACGGAGACGGGCCGGCCGGCCGGGATCGTGTCGATGACGGACCGGCGGAACACGTACGCGCCGGCGTTGATCTGGTCGGTGACGATCTCCTCGGGGGTCTGCGGCTTCTCCAGGAAGGCCGTGACGCGCCCGGTGCGGTCGGTCGGGACGAGGCCGAAGGCCCGGGGGTCCTCGACCCGGGTCAGGTGCAGGGAGACGTCGGCGCCCGAGGCCCCGTGGGTGTCGACCAGGGCGCGGATGTCGAGGCCGGTGAGGATGTCCCCGTTGAAGATGAGGACGGGCTCGTCCGGCCCCGACGTGAGCCGCGGGGCGACGTTGCGTATCGCGCCGCCGGTGCCGAGCGGCTCCACCTCGGTGACGTACTCCAGGTGGAGCCCGAGCGCCGACCCGTCGCCGAAGTACGGTTCGAACACCTCGGCCAGGTAGGAGGTCGCCAGCACGACGTGTTCGACGCCGGCCGCGCGGGCCCGGGCGAGCTGGTGCGTGAGGAACGGCACACCCGCCGCGGGGACCATCGGCTTCGGCGTGTTCACCGTCATCGGCCGCAGCCTGGTCCCCTTGCCGCCGACCAGGAGGATCGCTTCTGTCACCTGTCGTCTCTGCTTCCTACTGGACCGGTCGTCGGGAGGTGACCGATCCGGCGCTCCGGCCCCGGCCGGAGCGCGCTCATATGATCGGCACGACCAGGCAGTGTAGGCAGATCCTAGGCGGACCCGGGCGGACGGCCGGGCGCGGCGCCCCGGTCAGGGCCTGCCCTGGTACTTGGCCGCGGCGGAGCGGACCGTTCCGAGCTTGCCGTACAGCTTGGCCCCGGGGCAGGCGGTGGCGTAGCCGTCGCGGTGCCCGGAGACGTTGACGAACGGGACCTTCGTGCCCTTCTTGTACCGGTTTCCGCCGCCCGAGGTCAGGGTGCTCCTGGCGCGCGGGTCCTTCGCGTGGAGGCCCAGTTTCCACGCCGTCAGCTTCGCCACGGCGGTGACGGCCTTGGCGGGCGGGGTGGCGGAGGAGAACGAGCCGAGCACCGCGACACCGGTGGTGTTGGTGTTGAAGCCGAGGGTGTGGGCGCCCTGGACGGGCTTGGCCACGCCGCCGGCGCGGCCCTCGTAGACGGTCCCGCACTTGTCGACGGCGAAGTTGTAGCCGAGGTCCCGCCACCCCATGCTCTGCACGTGGTAGCGGTAGATGCCGCGCAGGACGGAGGGCGCCTGGGCGCAGGTGTAGTTGTTGCCGGTGGCGCTGTGGTGGACGAAGGCCACCTGGACGGACTTGGTGTACAGGAAGTTCGGTTCGCGCAGCTTCTCGTCGGCGCCCCATCCCTTGCGGGTGACGATGCGCGGGCGCGGGCCGATGTACGGCTTCGCGGCGGTGGTGTCCGGGAGGCTCTCCTCGGTCTCGGCCTTGGAGAGCTCGGGGATCTCGGTGGCGCCCAGGGGGGCGAGGTCGGCGTTGACGGCCGAGGCGGCGGACTCCTCGGCGGTGAGCACGTCGGAGGCGTCCTCACCGGGGTCGTCGGGTTCGAAGGGGCTCTCGTCCTCGGCCGGGTCGGCGGTTCCGGTGTCCTCGTCGGCGGGCTCGCCGGTCCCGGTGTCCTCGCCCGCACCCGTGTCCTCGCCGGTGCCCGTGTCCTCGCCGGTGCCGGTGTCCTCGCCGGTGCCGGTGTCCTCGCCGGTGCCGGTCTCCCCGTCCTCCTCCGCGGGCTCCTCCACGTCCGGGTCGTCCTGCGGCGCGGCGCCCGGGGCGGCGGGTGCCGCCCCGCCGGCCGGATCGCCGCCCGGGTGGACCAGGTCGACCCGCAGGCCGCGCGGCAGGGCGGGCGCCGCGCCGCGCCCGTCGGGCGCCCCGGGCCGTACGCGCACCTCGACGCCGTCCGACTCGCCCACCCACAGCGGGGCGGTCCCGCCGCGCACCGCCCGGGAACGGGCCTCGGCCGTACCGGGGTCGGCGGCGTGGTCGCCCTGGTGGGTCTCCAGGTCCTGCCAGGACGACCAGGCGCCGGTCGCGGTGGACCGCGTGCGCACCTGGACGGTGCCGTGCAGTTCGGCGTCGGGCTCGTCCCAGACCACGCCGAGCAGGGAGAACGGTTCGACGTCCCGGCGCGGCAGGCCCTGGGCGGCGCGGGTGCCGGGGTCCGCGCTGCGCTCGTGTCCGGGGAGCGGCGCGAGGGGCAGGGAGCGGGTGGAGCCGGGATCCGGCGCACCGTCCGCCGCGGGTGCGGCGACGGCCGGCGCGGACAGGGGAAGGGGCAGCGCGAGGGCGGAGCCGGAGGCGGTGGCGACCGCGACCGCTACGCCGATCAAGGGAACTCGAATGGAACGCATAGCCAGATAGTGGACATTTCACCGGAGTTGCGCTTCCCGGATTTCCTGACGCCCCATCGGCCCGTCCGGAGTACGGGATCACCCGCTCGGCCCGCCGCCCCCGCCGCGCCCGCGTACCCTTTCCCGCGTGAACGCCAGCGACCGCACCCCCGCCGACCTGCTGCGATCCGCGCTCGCCGCGGACCCGGCCCGCCCCTTGGTCACGTACTACGACGACGCCACCGGTGAGCGCGTCGAACTTTCGGTGGCCACCTTCGCCAACTGGGTGGCCAAGACGGCGAACCTGCTGCAGGACGGGCTCTGCGCCGAGCCCGGCGAACGGATCGCGCTGCTGCTGCCCGCGCACTGGCAGACCGCCGTCTGGCTGCTCGCCTGCGCGTCCGCGGGCGTGGTCGCCGACCTGGACGGGGACCCCGCGGACGCGGACCACGTGGTGGCCGGCCCCGACCGGCTCGACGAGGGCCTGGCCTGCGCCGGCGGCCGCCTCGCCCTGTCGCTGGCCCCGCTGGGACGCCGCTTCCCCGCGCCGCCCGCCGGCTACGACGACTACGCGGTCGAGGTGCCGGGCCAGGGCGACCGGTTCGCCCCGTACGCCCCCGTCGAGCCCGGCGCCCCCGCCCTCGCCGTGCGCGACCGCGCGGGCGGCCGCACGGAACTGACCGGCGCCGCGCTGGTCGACCGGGCGCGCGCGGACGCGGCCCGGCGCGGTCTCGGCCCCGGGTCGCGGCTGCTGTCCGGACTGGCCTGGGACGACTGGGACGGCGTGGCCGCGGGCCTGTACGCGCCGCTGGCGGCGGGCGGCTCCGTCGTCCTGTGCCCTCACCTGGACCGGCTGGCGCCCGAGGACCTGGCCGCGCGGGTCGGGAGCGAGCGCGCCACCCACCGGGCCGACGCCGTCTGACGCGCCCGGGGCCGCCCGGCGCGGGCACGCGGGCCGGGGCCGCCCGGTACGCCGCCGGCCACCCGTCCGGCGGACCGCGTGCCGGGTCCGCCGGGTACCGGGAGCCTTCCCGGTACATCATCGGCGGTACGCCTCACCGGACGCGGACCCCCGCGCGGGGCGGCCGACGCCTTCGAAGGACGGACCGACGACGTGACGGACACCGCCGGCACTCCCCCGGCCCGGGCGCCCCGGCCGGGCGCCGGCCGGTCTGGTCGCGCTGGGCGGCGCTCGGCTCGTCCGTCGTCGTCCTCGCGGCGGCCGGCACCGGCTGGTGGCTGTACCGGAAGCTCGACGGCAACATCACCACCGACGCGGCGGCGGTGGCCGAACTGGAGCGCTACGAGCGGGAGCGCCCCGCCCCCGTCCCGCGCGGCGGCCGGAACGTCCTGCTCGTCGGCTCCGACACCCGGGCCGGGGAGAACGCCGAGTACGGGCGGGACCGGGGCACCCAGCGGTCCGACACGACGATCCTGCTGCACCTGTCGGCGCGCGGCCACGGCGTGACCGCCGTGTCGATCCCGCGCGACCTGATGGTCGGGGTACCGGGCTGCCGCACGAGGGCGGGCGGCCGGTCGGCGCCGCGGTTCGCCCAGTTCAACCTGGCCTTCCAGGTGGGCGGGACGGCGTGCACGGTCCGCACGGTCGAGAGGCTGACCGGCATCCGCGTCGACCACCACATGGTGGTCGACTTCCGGGGCTTCAAGGACATGGTGGACGCCGTCGGCGGCGTACGGGTGTGCGTCCGCGAGCCCATCGACGACCCGGACGCCAGGCTGGAGCTGCCGGCCGGGCCGCGGACGCTCGACGGCGAGCAGGCCCTCGGCTACGTACGGGCCCGCAAGTCGCTCGGCGGCGGCAGCGACACCGAGCGCATGAACCGGCAGCAGGAGTTCCTCGGCGCGCTGGTGACGAAGGTGCAGAGCAACGGCGTGCTGCTCAACCCGGCCCGGCTGTACCCGGTCCTGGACGCGGCCACCCGGTCGGTCACCACCGACCCGGGGCTCGGCTCGCTGAGGGGCCTGTACGACCTGGCCCGGCGGCTGCGCGACGTCCCCACCGAGAAGGTGCGCTTCCTGACGGTTCCCCGGCGGCCCCACCACGCCGACCCGAACCGGGACGAACTGGTGCAGCCGGACGCGGGGCGGCTGTTCCGGCGGCTGCGCGCGGACGCGCCGGTCGCGGTCGCCCCGGCCGCCGGACGGGACGGCGGCGGGGCGGTCCCCACGGCGCCGTCCACCGGGGGGACGGCCGGGACGAGCACCCCCCCGAAGGCCCCGCCGGGCGGCTCCCGCACGCCCGCCCCGGTCCCCACGTTCACCGGGACCGACGCGGCCGCGAACGCCTGCCCCTGAGCCCGTGGGACCCGCGGGAAGACCCCGGGGGGAGCCGCGACGGGGAGGCGGAGTATGACGATTGAGCGGATTGCCCGCTTGTAAGGGACGTGGAATTTGTCACGGACGTCGCTCCGCGCTGAACTGGGCGGATAGTGTGACGCGATCCGGTGCGGGCTTTTCGAGCAGGAGCCGCGCCCGTGGATCGAAGGACCGAGCGCCCCGCTGGGGGAGGGCGCCTCGCGTGGCACCGACGGAGGATTCAGGCGACCGTGGACGCGCACAGCCGTGGAGGGGCGGAGGGCATCGACCCCGCCGACCAGTGGGTGCTCAACCCGCAGACCGGTAACTACGAACTGCGACTGGACGACTCCGCGGAGCGGTCCCCGTCCTCCGCGCCGTCCCGCGCCACCGCCCCGCCGCCCCGCAAGCGCCGCGCCGCCCACGGGCCGTCCTCGTCCGCCGCCGCGCCGGCCGCCACGGCCGAGGAGGCGCCGACGGGGTCCCGGCGCCGCGCGGCGGAGGTCCCCGGGCAGCGCAGGCGCCGGGCCGCCGAGCCGCCCGCGCAGGGCGGCGGGCGCCGCGCCGCGGCCCCGGCGGCCGGCCGGCGCCGGGGCAAGGGCAAGGGCAGGAAGACCCGTACGAAGAAGGCGCTCGTGTGGACGGGCGGGGTGACCGCGTTCGTCCTCCTCACCACCGGCGCCGGCGCCTACTACCTGTACGAGCGGTTCAACGGGAACCTCAGCACCATCGACGTCGCGGGCGCCGGCGGCGGCAGCGGCTTCAAGAGGGACCAGGCCATCAACATCCTGGTCATCGGCACCGACAAGCGCACCGGCGACGGCAACTCCGGCTACGGCGACAGGGACAGCCCCGGCCACGCCGACACCACGATCCTCCTGCACGTCTCCAAGGACCGCACGAACGCCACGGCGCTGTCCATCCCGCGCGACCTGATCACCGACATCCCCGAGTGCACGACGAGGTTCCAGGACGGCTCGGAGAAGAAGATCCCCGCCCAGAGCGGCGTGCGGTTCAACACCAGCCTCGGCCAGATGGACCGGGACCCGGGCTGCACCATGGCCACCGTCCACGAGATGACCGGCGTCCCCATCGACCACTTCATGATGGTCGACTTCAACGCCGTGAAGACGCTGTCGTCGGCCGTCGGCGGGGTCGAGGTGTGCGTCGAGCAGGCCGTGAAGGACAAGAAGTCCGGCCTCGACCTGCCCGCCGGCACGAGCGTCATCGAGGGCGAGCAGGCGCTGGCGTTCGTCCGCACCCGGCAGGCGTTCGGCAACAAGAGCGACCTGAGCCGCATCCGGACGCAGCAGCAGTTCATGGGCTCGATGTTCCGCAAGATGAAGTCGAGCGACACGCTGACCAGCCCCTCGAAGCTGCTGGCCCTCGCCGACGCGGCGACCGACGCGCTCACCGTCGACCGCGGCATAGGCGACGTCAACAAGCTCAAGGACCTGGGCATGGAGATCGCCAAGGTCGACCCCAAGAACATCACCTTCGCCACGATCCCGGTACTCGACAACCCCGCCGAGCAGGTCAAGGCGACGGTCGTCCTCGACGAGGCGAAGGCCGAGCCGCTCTTCTCGATCATCAAGAACGACATCTCGCTCACCGAGGTGGAGAAGAAGGAGAAGGACGCCCAGAACGCCCGGAAGGAGGCGCAGGCCGCGCTCCTCAAGGGCCCCCGCGCCAAGCCCGCCGACGTGCGGGTCGACGTGTACAACGGCAGCGGCGTGGGCGGCGGCGCCCAGGCGACGATCAACTGGCTGCAGAACTCCGCGGGCGTCCTGAAGTCGACGAACAGGGCCAACGCCCCGGCGGAGATCGCGAGGACGACCCTGGAGTACGCGCCGAACCAGGCGGACCAGGCCCGCGCGCTCGCCGACCTGATGGGGCTGCCCGCGTCGGCGCTGAAGCAGGGGACGGCGGACGCCGGGGAGCGCGAGCCGATGACCCTCACCCTCGGCCGGGACTTCAGGGGTGCGGGGGTCCCCCTCACCGGCCCGGCGAAGGCGCCGGAGGGCGCGGTGGCGGCGGACAAGCAGGTGTGCGCGAAGTGACGCGGACGTGAGGGACGACAGGGGAGACGTGGGTGGGACACAGCAGCGTGCGTGGGGAGGGGACGCGAGACGGCGTCCCGCACGCCCGGAGCGCCCGTGACCCGGGCCGGAGCGCCGGACCGGGCGGGCGGGGCCCGGCGGACGGCCGGACCGGCGCCGGCACCGCGGCGGACGGCGGTACGGGGGCGGGCGCGACGCCCGGCGCCGGGCGCGGGGGTGCCCGGCGCGCGGACGACGGGCCGGACGGGGAGGAGGGCGGCGGGCCGGACGGCCGGCCCGAGCCCGGCGCGCGGGGCGCGGGGGGCGGCCGCCGCGCGGCCGGCCACAGGGCGCGGCAGCGCGCCGCGGGCGGCAGGCGGCGGGTGTTCCGCTGGGCCGCCTCGGTGCTGTCGCTGCTCATACTGGCCACCGCGGGCGCCGGGTACCTCTACATCGAGCACCTCAACGGCAACATCCGCAGCGGTCACCGCAGCGGCGGTGACAGCGGCGTGGAGAAGGGCGCGCCCGACGCGTCCGGCAACACCCCGCTCAACATCCTGCTGATCGGTGCGGACGGCCGCAACTCCAAGGAGAACCTCGCGCTCGGCGGCGCCAAGGACACCGTGGGCGACAAGCCGCGCGGTGACGTGCAGATGCTGCTGCACGTCTCCGCCGACCGCAGGAGCGCCGCCGTAGTGAGCGTCCCGCGCGACACCCGTGTCCCCATACCCGCCTGCAGGGACGCCGCGACGGGCGAGGAGTACCCGCCGACCGAGCGGATCATCACCGAGTCCCTGCAGCGCGGCGGGCCCGGCTGCACCCTGACCACGTGGGAGAAGCTCACCGGTGTCTACATCGACCACTGGATGATGGTCGACTTCGCCGGCGTGGTGCGGATGGCCGACGCGGTCGGCGGCGTACCGGTGTGCGTCAGGCAGAACGTCTGGGACCGGCCGACCCCGCAGGTCCCGGGCGGCTCCGGGCTGAAGCTGAGGGCCGGCGAGACGTACGTCAAGGGCGAACAGGCGCTCCAGTGGCTGCGCACCCGGCACGCGTTCTTCAACGACCAGGGGCGCGCCAAGGCCCAGCACATGTACATGAACGCGATGCTGCGCCAGCTCAAGGAGCAGAACGCGTTCACCGACACCGGGCGCGTCATGGACCTCGCCGAGGCCGGGACCAAGGCGCTGGAGGTGTCCGAGGGCCTGGGCTCGGTGAGGAAGCTCTTCGACCTGGCCATGGAGTTGAAGGACGTCCCCACCAACCGCATCACCATGACGACGCTGCCGACGGTCGAGGACCCCCGCAACCGCGCCCACCTGGTGCCCGTCGAGAAGCCCGCGCAGCAGATGTGGCGGATGCTCCGCGAGGACGTCCCCTTCGACGGCAACGGCGGGCCCGCCCCGGCGGCGAAGCCGTCCGCCGCGCCGAAGGAGGCCGGGCCGGCCGCCGCCGCGCCGTCCTCGCTCACCGTCACCGTCGCCAACGGCACCGGCGCGGACGGGCGGTACGTGGTGCGGGGCCGCGCCGGCGGGATCGCCGAGGTGCTGCGCGGCAAGGGTTTCACCGGGGCCGTGGTGTCCCGGGACATGACGCCCGCGGCGGAGACGGTCCTCGCCTACCCCGAGTCGTCGGGCGCGCAGGGCAGGGCGGACGCGCTGTCTGTGGCGAAGGCGGTCGGCCTGCCCGCCGACGCGGTACGGGCCGCCGGCGACGTGGACGGGCTGAGGCTGACGGTCGGCGGGGACTGGCGCGAGGGCGACGCGTTCCCGGAGCGCAAGCGGCCCGAGGCCGGCGACCTGCCGCCGGACGCGGAGAACTCCAACGGCGCCGACGCCGGCGCCTGCATGGACGTGTACAAGCCCTACCGGTGGTAGCGGGCGGTACGCCGTGCGGGGCGGGGGCGGCCACCGGATCCGGTGGCCGTCCCCGCCCCGCGGCCGTCAGTCGCCGGTGACGGTGACCTTCTCGTCGTTCTGGATCTGCCGCACCAGCTCCCCCACCTTCGCCTTGTCCCAGACGAGGTTGCCGCCGCGGCTGCCGGAGACGGGCATGTTCATGGATTTCCCGTCCCCGCCGTTGACGCTCTTCATCGCGAAGAACATCTCGGAGAGGTCGAACAGCGACATGTCCTGGTCGACGATGAGCGTGTCGAGGCCGGCGCCGAGCGTCGGGTACAGCCTGAAGGGGTTGAGGACCGTGCCCGGCGTCGCCGCCTGGCCGGCGAGCGCCGAGAGGAACTTCTGCTGGTTCTTCGTCCGCGCCAGGTCCGACTCGGCGAAGGCGTAGCGGGTCCGGACGAAGGCGAGCGCCTGCTCGCCGTCGAGGGTCTGCTTGCCCGCCTTGAAGTCGGCGCCGGACTTCTTGTCCTTGAAGCCCTTCTCGATGGTCAGCTCGACCCCGCCGAGCGCGTCGACGATGTTGGCGAAGCCGGCGAAGCCGATCTCCGCGTAGTGGTCGATGCGCAGTCCGGTGTTGTGCTCGACGGTGCGGACGAGCAGTTCGGGGCCGTCCTCGGCGTACGCCGCGTTCAGCTTCACGCGGCGGCCGGTGCCCTTGAACGTCCTGCCGGACTCGGAGCCGACGAACGTGGGGATCTCCACGTCCGAGTCGCGCGGCAGGGAGATCATCGTGTTCCCGCTGCCGCAGGCGGCGAGGATCATCATCGAGTCGGTGCGCTTGCCCTTGGCGAAACCGGTGTGCAGGCGCTTCATGTCCTCGCCGGTCATGCCCTCGCGGCTGTCGGAGCCGACGATGAGGTACGTCGTGCAGTCGCCCTCCTGCGGGCGCTCGACGACCTTCGAGAGGTCCACCTCGCGGCGCATCCTGCCGTCGGCCCAGAAGTACGTGCCGATCGTCGTGGCCACCAGGACGGTCGCGACCGCGATCGAGCCGACCTTGAGTCGGCGCCTCCAGTCCGGCGCGGGGCGCGCACCGGGGCCGTACGACGGGGACGGCGTGCCGGTCCCGCGGCCGCCGCCGCCCGGTCCCCCGCCGTGGCCGCCGCGGGGGACGCCGTAGACCTGGCCCGTGTTGTAGCCGCTGTCGTACGGTGCGGCGCCGCCGGCCGCGTCGTCGTACCCCTGCCGCTGCTGCGGCGGGACGGAGCCGGGCCGCGTGCGGGGCATCACGCGGGCGCCCTCGGGCCGGGCGTCGGCGCCGCCGCGGCCGTGACGCGCGTCACGGCCGCCGGACCATCCTTCAGGCCAGTCATTCATGCGCAACAGTGTGCCGTGCGGGCCCGCGCCCCTTACAGGGCAGGGGGAAACAGGGGCGCCGCTGTAGCCAAGCTGATGCAATGCGGCCCCCTCCGGCCCGGGGCATATGGTGGGGGGCATGACAGACCAGGCCGCCCCCGGGGGCAAGCCGACCTCGGCCTCCCGCACCACGCTCAGCCACATCATGACGGGCAACGACACCAACCTGCTCGGTACGGTGCACGGCGGAGTGATCATGAAGCTGGTGGACGACGCCGCGGGCGCGGTCGCGGGACGGCACTCCGGCGGGCCCGCGGTGACCGCGTCCATGGACGAGATGGTCTTCCTGGAGCCCGTCCGCGTCGGCGACCTCGTCCACGTCAGGGCGCAGGTCAACTGGACCGGCAGGTCCTCCATGGAGATCGGCGTGCGGGTGCTCGCCGAACGGTGGAACGAGTCCACGCCGGCCACGCGGGTCGGCTCGGCGTACCTGGTGTTCGCCGCCGTCGACGCGGACGGCAGGCCGCGCCCCGTGCCGCCGGTGATCCCGGAGACCGAGCGCGACAAGCGCCGCTACCAGGAGGCCCAGATCCGCCGCACCCACCGTCTGGCCCGCCGCCGCGCCATCCTGGAGCTGCGCGAGCGCCGGGCGGCGGAGGGCAGGGAGGACTGAGCCGCCGCCCCGGCGGCTCAGGGGCAGACGACCTGGTCGCCGGTGAGCGCCTCGTCCCCGGCGGACCCCCGCGCGGGGGTCGGGGCCCCGGTGCGCACCGGCCGCACGGCCGTGCGGTCCGCCCCGGCCGTGACCCGCATCAACGGCCCCTGGCCGGGTACGGCCAGCAGCCGGGCGCCGGGCAGCGCCGCCGCGAGGGTCTCCGCCGAGCGGTCCCAGACCGGGTCGTACGCGACGACGGTCCGGGCGACGTCCCGCCGCCCGGCGTCGTACGGGGTGCGGGTCGTGTCGAAGCCCGCCGCCCGCAGGCCGGCGTCCATCCGGGCGGCCAGCCCCGGGATCCCGGTGCCGTTGTACACCTGGACGCGGACGTCCCCCGGCGGTACGGCGACGGCCCCGCGGCGCGTCGCCGGCCCGGCGGGGCGGGCGCGCAGGGGCCGGTCCTCGCGGATCGACGCGAACAGCTTCCGCGCCCGCGCCGCGTCCCACCGCACCGTCGCCCCCACCCCGTCGACGCGCGGGCCCTCCGCCTCGACGGGTACGGACGCGAATTCGGACGACGCCGCCGTGAGGCCGCGCATCCCCCCGGCCAGCTCCAGCACCTCCTCCGCGCCGAACCCCCGGTCCGCGCGGACCGATCCGGCCGCCGCCTCCAGGACGCCGCGGAACCGCCGCGGGTCGAGCAGTACGCCGCTGCCCGTCGCCCGGTCGATCAGCGCGGCGACGAACCGCTGCTGCCGCCGCATCCGCCCCAGGTCGGAGGTGGCGTCGACGTGGCGGGACCGCACGTACCGCAGGGCCCCGCCGCCGTCGAGGACGTGGGTCCCGGCGGGCAGGTCGAGGCCGGTGTACGGGTCCCTCATGGGGCGGGCGGTGCAGATCCGGACCCCTCCGAGGGCGTCGACGGCGCTCATGAAGCCGGTGAAGTCGACCTCCAGGTAGTGGTCGACCTTCACCCCGGTCATCCGCTCGACGGTCCGGACCAGCAGGCCCGGCCCGCCCTCGGCGTGGACGGCGTTCAGCTTGACCGGGCGGGCGCCGCGGCGCTCCCCGGTGGCCGGGTCCGCGTGTCCGGGCAGCTCGACGTAGGAGTCGCGGGGCAGGGAGACCACGCTGACGCGCCGGCGGTCCTCCGAGACGTGGGCCAGCATGACCGTGTCCGTGCAGTTGCAGGGGGCGCCGCCGAGCCGGTACCGGGCCTTCTCCGCGGGGGTGACCCGGTCGCGGCCGTCCGTGCCGACGAGCAGGACGTTGGTGCCGCGGCCGGCCGCCGGGCGGTTCTTCGTGTCCGCGAACGCCTCGACCCGGCCGATCCCCGTGTCGAGGGTGGTGACGACGGCGTGGCCGACGCCGCCGACCACGAGGACCAGGACCGACAGGGTCGTCGCCAGCCCCGCCCCCCACCGGACCCACCACCGGCGCGGCGGCCGTGCCGCCCGGGGCGCCGCCGGGCGTCCCGCACCGCGGACCGGCGGGCCGGGGACCGGGCGGGCGGGGCGGGGCGGCACGGGCACGAAGGACACCTCCGCGGGCGGGTGGGGGAACCGCCACGGTAGGCCCGTACGATCGGCGGCCGGCCGCACCACCCCGGGCGGCGCACACCGGCGTCCCCCGTTCGCGGTAACGTGGCGGGCGTCACCGCTGTCCGCCCGCCCGGGCCGACCCCCGCGCCCCGGGGCCGTCGCCGCCCCGGGACGTCCTTCGCACCTCCGAGGAACCATGCCCCTGCCCCCGGTCTCCGTGATCATGCCGGTCCTCAACGAGGAGCGGTACCTGCGCGACGCGGTCCGCCACATCCTCGACCAGGAGTACGACGGCGAGATGGAGGTGGTGATCGCGCTCGGCCCGTCCACCGACCGGACCGACGAGATCGCCGCCGAGCTGGTCCGCGAGGACCCGCGCGTGCACACCGTGCCCAACCCGACGGGCCGTACGCCCGCCGCGCTGAACGCGGCGATCAGGGCGTCGCGCCACCCGGTCGTGGTACGCGTCGACGGGCACGGCATGCTGTCGCCGAACTACATCGCGACGGCGGTGCGGCTGCTGGAGGAGACCGGCGCGCAGAACGTCGGCGGCATCATGCACGCCGAGGGCGAGAACGCCTGGGAGGAGGCCGTCGCCGCCGCGATGACCTCCCGCATCGGCGTGGGCAACGCCGCGTTCCACACGGGCGGCGAGGCCGGCCCGGCGGAGACGGTCTACCTGGGCGTGTTCCGGCGCGAGGCGCTGGAGCGGCAGGGCGGCTACAACGAGGAGTTCGTCCGCGCCCAGGACTGGGAGCTGAACTTCCGCATCCGCGAGGCGGGCGGGCTGATCTGGTTCTCGCCGGAGCTGAAGGTGCGCTACCGGCCGCGGCCGTCGGTGCGGGCGCTGGCGAAGCAGTACAAGGACTACGGCCGCTGGCGCCACGTGGTGGCCCGCTACCACCGGGGCTCCATCAACCTGCGCTACCTGGCCCCGCCGGCGGCCGTCTGCGCCATCGCGGCCGGCCTCGTCGTGGGCGCGACCCTCACCCCGCTGGGCTTCGCCGTCCCGGGCGGCTACCTCGCGGCGATCGTCCTGGGCTCCGTCCCGGCGGGCCGGGGACTCTCGCCCAAGGCCCGGCTGCAGGTCCCGGTGGCGCTGGCGACGATGCACATGTCGTGGGGGTACGGCTTCCTCACCAGCCCGCGCAGCCTCGCGAGGAAGGTCATCGCCAGCCGCCGCCCCGCGGTCCGCACGGCGGCCTGACCCCCGCTCCGGTACGCAAGGCCCCCGGCGCCCGCCCCGGCGCCGGGGGCCTCCGCTTCCCACCGGGCCGCCAGGTCCTCACGCGGCCGAGCCGTCGCCCCGGGCGACAGGGCGAACGCCGGACAAGCACCGGTGACTTTCGCGGAACCGCGAGGCCACCCGGCTTCAGGCTGCCTCGGCTGTCACCGCACGCGGCCGAGGTGGATGACGTTGACGCGGATGTGCCGGTCGCTGTCCTCGTACACGACCCGGTACGGACGGACGTGGACGCGCAGCACGTCGCCGGCTCCGAAGGCGCCGTCAGGCCGGGGGTCGTCGGCGAGGCGGTCGACGGCGGTGCACACCTGACGGACCGTGGCGGGGTCGTCCTTGGCGAGCCGTTCCGCCTGGGCGAGGGCCTCGGGCTCCCAGATGACCTCGCACGTCAAGCGTCGTTCTCGCCTAGGAGCACCCCTCTGCCAGGGACTGGCTTCGGGCCCCAGTGCGCAGCGCGGCCACCAGACGAGCAGCGCGGTGTTCCCGGCGTGCAGGAACGTGCGCTTCATGAACGTGTCCGCGACGTAGGAAGGGAGGTACCCATCCGCGCGCCGCGGGCTGATGTCGGTGCTGGGCCCTCGCCAAAGGCTGGATCACCTGGCAAGCACGGGAGATCACGATCGAGAGCCGGGAACGCTGCGGCGCCCGCGCCCTGGTCCCGGTCAACGGACTGGCTGAGTACCCCGCCAACGCGGACGGGGCGATCACCGCGGAAGGAGACAACATCGCGATCTGGTGCAAGGCCGCCGCCGAGATGGTCTTCGGTCACCCGCTCGCCCCGCACCCCGGCAGGCGACCGGCCGAGAAAGCCTGACAGACCCCGACTTCCTTCGCCTCTGCATCACCGCCACCGAGCATCACTGGCACGACACCGCACGGCGTGACCTGCGAGGGGGTGAAGCAGGTGACGCACTCGGGCGCTGGAACAACGCCTCTGCCGCCGCCCTGAACCTCGCCGAGGCCCACACCGTCGGCCAGGCTGCCGATGCCTTCGCCGCAGCCCTCGCCCGAGTCACCGACCCCGGCACCCGGGCAGTCCTAGACGACCTGCATGTCCTGTTCCTGCTGAACCAGGTGCACTCCCGCAGCGGCCTGCTCCTGGCCGAGCGCGTCCTGAGCCGCGAGCACGTCCGCTCACTGCCCCGCACACACCACGCTCTGACCGCCCGCCTCGCCCTCCCCTCCTGCCCACGATGACGGAGGGCTTCTCCATCCCCGAAGAACACCTGTCCTCCCTCCCGATGCTGACAGCCTTCCAACCCGAAGCCACTCCGGACTCGGGCCTTCCCCCAGTCACGGGCCGTCTGCTTCATGGTGGCGTCGACCTCCTCAAGGCCGATCACCACCCAGAGTCCGAAGGCTCCCGGGTCGGCGTCGACGCCAAGTTCGTCGGCGATCCTGGTGCGCAGCCGGTCCATCGGGGATCAGTCGTCAGGCCGCCCGCAGATACACCGTTCGTTCGACAGACCCGCGGGCACAGCCACCATGGGGATGCGTACAGGTCCGCATCCCCGGCTCGGGCGGGAACTCGGCCGCGGTCCACCTTCAAGGCGAAGGGGCGGGTCGGCCCGGCACGGCGTTGTTGCCTTGTCAGGGCTTGGGACGGCTTCGGGTAGGCCGACCGGCCACGAGCCGGTCTCATCGACGCCATCGACCAGCTCGTCCTCCGCGACAACGACGCCGGGTTGCTGCCGTGCATCGGGCTCCAACTCGACAGCTCACGAGCCAGGCCATTTTTCGGGCGGCCCGCGGTGGTGAACCGACAGCGGCAGCTTGGAATGCTGTCCTGTCACCGGATGGCGGGGCTCCCTTTTCTCATCCACGGCCGGCTTGGCAGCCGCACTCATGCGACCGGCGACGAGCCAGAGCGCGCAGGACGGTCACCGTCCGCGGCGTTTCGAGCCGCCGAGGCATTGCCAGTGGGACTTGTCAGCGGTGGTGATGGGGCAGAGGGGGCGGCCACCCGGTGATCACTCAGTCGGGTGGCCGCAGTGGTTACTGTGGCGCTGGCACTGCGCCACAGTGGTTCAGGCGGTGGACTGCTGCAATTGCCGCAGCGAGTGGACCAACTGGTCCACCTCCTGTGAGGTGTTGTACAGGGCGAGCGAGGCCCGTGCCGCGTCTTCCAGGCCGTAGTGGCGCAGCGCTGGCTGGGCGCAGTGGTGGCCTGCCCGGATGGCGATTCCCTCCCGGTCGAGCCAGTCGGCGATCTCCGCCGGCTCGTGCCCGGTGAGTGTGAAGGTCAGGACGGCGACCCTGCCGGGCGCCGAGCCGAGGATCTCCATGCCCGGGAGGGTGGTGAGAGCCTGCTGTGCGTAAGTGATCAGATTTGCCTCGTATGTGGCCACGGCTTCCCGGTCGAAGGAGGTCAGCCAGTTCAGGGCTGCCAGCAGTCCGACGACTCCGGCGATGTGGCCGGTGCCGGCTTCGAAACGGTGCGGGACGGGCGCGTAGGTGGTCCGCCCGAAGTCCACCGATTCGATCATGTTGCCGCCGCCCTGCCATGGTCGCATGCCCTGCAGGATTTCCGGCTTGGCGTACAGCGCCCCGATCCCGGTGGGGGCGAACACCTTGTGCCCGGAGAAGGTGTAGAAGTCGGCGTCGAGGTCTTGGACGTCCACCGGGAAGTGGGCGATGGCCTGGGCACCGTCCACCAGGACTTTGGCCCCGTAGCGGTGGGCCAGTGCCGTCATCTCCCGAACGGGGGGCACGGTGCCCAGGACGTTCGAGGCGTGGCTCAGCGCGACGAGCTGGGTGCGGAAAGAGAGAAGGTCGGCGTAGGCGTTCTGGTCGATCTGCCCGTCCGGCAGGAGCGGAATGGGCACCACCCGGGCTTGCCGTTCCTTGGCGATGTGCTGCCAGGGAACGATGTTGGAGTGGTGCTCCATCGTCGAGACGAGAATCTCATCGCCGGGGCCGAGGTTGTCGCGACCCCAGCTCTGTGCGACGAGGTTGATCGCTTCGGTGGTGCCGCGGACGAAGACGACGCTGTCCGGTGTAGGCGCGCCGAGCAGGCCGGCGACCGCGGCGCGGCCCTCCTCGTAGATGTCGGTGGCTTCCCGGGCCATGGTGTGCGCACCGCGGTGAATGTTGGAGTTGGCGCTGGCGTAGTAGGCGCTCAGAGCCTCGATGACCTGGCGCGGTTTTTGTGTGGTGGCGCCGTTGTCCAGCCAGACAAGGGGGCGGCCGTTGACCGTACGCTGCAGGACGGGGATGTCTCGGCGCGCCATGTCCGGGGAGAAGACGCCGTGCTGGCTAGGGGCTGCGTACGTTTGTTCTGCCCAGGCGTGGGACGAAGGCGCCTGAACTGCCGTAGCGGCCGGGGCGGCATGTGCGCCGGGTGGGGGCGGAGCTGTCTGTACGGGGGGAGCCTGGACGGTGTGTGCCGTGTGATCGGGCACGGTGATCTGCCGTGCGGGAGCAGTCGGCAGGCGGTGGTCTTCCGGCATGGCCGGGCCGGGCCGGGCGGCCGGGGCCGCTGAAACTGCCTGCTGCGCAAGTACGGCGGGCGCTGTCGCAGCCGTGGGATCGACTGTCGTTAGCCCGGGGGTGGCGGCCTGTTCCGTGGGGCGGGGCCGAACCGGATGCTTGGCCGAGGCCGCGGGAACCGTGGGCGCTCGGAGGGTTCCGGGGGCTTTGCGGCCCCTGGACTCAGGAGTAGTCATGGTACTTGGACACCTCAACGTTCTGCAGTACGGCGGTGGCGTCCTCCACCAGGACCGCGGCGTTGAAGTAGGCCGTCATCAGGTACGAGCTGATGCCCTTCTGGTCCATGCCCATGTTCCGCATGGACAGGCCCGGTTCCACCTCGTCGGTCACCTTCGACGGGCGCAGGCCCACCACGCCCTGCTCAGCCTCTCCCACCCGCATCAGCAGGATTTCGGTGGTGCCTGTGCCGGCCCGGCCCGAGAAACGCACCTTGTCCGAGGGCAGCATCGGCACACCTCGCCAGGTCAGCAACGGGCTGCCGAAGCGGGTGTCCATCAGCGGGGGCACTCCCCGGCGGGTACATTCCCGCGCGAAGGCGGCAATCGCCCGGGGGTGGGCGAGGAAGTACGCCGGGTGCTTCCACACCCTGGTCAGCAGCTCGTCCAAGTCGTCCGGGGTGGGTGCGCCGGTACGCGTCTGCACGCGCTGCCCGGGAGCGACATTGTGGAACAAGCCGTACTCCGGGTGGTTGAGCATCATCGCTTCCTGGCGCTCGCGCAGGGCCTGGATGGTCAGGTCGGCTTGGGACCGGGTCTGGTCCATGGGCTCGTTGTAGAGGTCGGCGACGCGGCTGTGCACGCGCAGCACGGTCTGGGCCAGGCTCATGTGGTACTCGCGCGGAGTGTCCTCGTACTCGACGTACGTTCCCGGCAGGTCGGGCTCACCCACGTGGCCCGAGGCCAGTTCCACCGGCACCTCGGAGCCGGGCTCGGGTGCGCCGTCCGCGGTGTAGGCCTCCAGCGCTACTCGCAGCTGCTCGTCGCCGTCAGCCAGTCGGGTCAGCTCGTCGCGGTTCAGGCACAGTGCCACACCGTGGGTCAGCGCCTTGACGTAGTGGGGCATGGGCGCGCCGCTGGTCCAGGATGCGAGGTCGAAGAACTGGCCGTCACCGATGACCTCAAGGACGGCTTCGTCGCCGTAGCGGCCCGTGACCCGCTTCTCTGCCTTGCCGTGCACCAGCACCCACAGCTGCCCGCAGGGCTCGTCCTCCGTGGCCAGGACCTGCCCCGCCTCGAAGGTGACGGTGGTGAACGAACCGGCCAGTTCGGTGAGCAGGGCCGAATCGGCTTCCCGTAGGTAGGGCAGCTCGCGCAGGTCCTCGGCGATGACGCGATGGGCGCCGTTGTCGTTGTAGCTGCTGATGCGGTCGTCACCCAGGAGGAAGGTACGGCGGCGGTTGACACGGTAGACACCGGACTCGACGTCCACCCACGGCAGCGCACGCAGCAGATAACGGGGGGTGATCGCCCGCATCTGCGGCCGGGTTTTGGTGGTATTGGCCAACTGCCGTGCGGCATCGGGGCTGAGGCTCTGCTGGTAGTCGTTCATCGTGACCTCCCGGGCGGACTGTGGCGATCCGTGCACCGCCACAATCACCGGTGTGATCACCCGCACACAACCAGGAACGTGTGAGCGAAAGTCCTGAATTCTTCGAACGGGGCACCGGCCCATGCCTCCCCGCGGCCCACCGGTCCTTGAAGCTCACCCGTACCCAAAGACCTGCCGATATGGCAGTGCTCAAAAACGAAAAGCGTCACCTCAGACAGCAATTTTTTGACTGCACAATCGGCCGGAAGCAATCGGCCTGATAAGTATGAAAAACATTCAATACGAGGAACACGACAAGACCGGTGATGCGGGCCGCCTCGTAGGCAGCAGCACACGGGACTGAGACGGCGTCCTATGGGGTGAGGAGGACGAGCCGCTTGTAGCAGCACAGGGCTGCGGCGAGGCCGAGAACGGCCAGGTAGCTGCGGGAGTGGCGTTCGCAGCAGGGGCTGTCAGTCGTGGGGTACGGCTTCCTCACCAGCCCGCACTCCCTGGCACGGAAGGCATCGCCAGCCGCCGCCCCGCGGTCCGCAAGGCCCCCGGCGCCGGGGCGGGCGCCGGGGGCGTCCGCTTCCCACCGGGCCGCCGGGTCTTCACGCGGCCGAGGTGGATGACGTTGTCCCGGATGTGCCGGTCACTGACCATGACCCAACACCGGCCAACGTGGGCGCGCAGCACGTCACCGGCTGCGGGGGCGCCGTCAGGCCGGGGGTTGTCGGCGAGGCGGTCGACGGCGGTGCACACCTGACGGACCCCGGCGGGGTCGTCCTTGGCAAGCCGTTCCGCCCGGGCGAAAGCTTCGGGCTCTCAGACGACCTCGGACGTCACGCGTCGCCCCCGCCGAAGACGCGCCGGTACGCCTCGTCGTGCGGGAAGCCGACGTCTTCGCCGCAGTCCTGGCGGTCGCGGTAGGCGGCCAGGGCCCGCAGTTGCAGCGAGCGGCGAGTTCCTGCATCTGTGCGCGGGCCCCGGCGCGCGACCGAACCTCGCCGGAGCACGTCAGACGGTGCGCCTACCGTCTTCGGGAATGGACGCCACGAACGAGCCCATGCCAGGCGTCGTAGTGATCAGCCCCTCCTCGCGGAGCGCTGCGGTCGCCTTCCGCACCGTCGTCCTGGCGACCCCGAACTCCTCCTCCAGCCGCACTTCGGAGATCAGGGTGCGCGGCGGCAGGTCGCCTGTCTCGATCCGCTTCCGGATCTCGTCGGCGATCTGCACCCACTTGGGCTGGGTCGGATCGAACTCCATCACGAGCGGACTGTATGCACCAGTGGACACTCGAACATAGAAGCTCATACCAATAGCTAGCCATAGACAGGTATCTACAGATTCGCTATTCTCGCCGCACGTGAAGACCCCCGCGACGGATGGAGCCGTCCGGGGGCGTGGCCACCAGCCTCACAGGAGCTGACGACATGAGCATTATCCACGCGTTCGTACGCCTGGTCCTGGGCGTGTTCGCGCCCGGCACCGGCAGGCGGCGGGCCGGGGCGCCGCCCGTCGCGCCCGCACCCCCGCCCGCGCCGCGCCGGGCCCGACGCGCGCCGGGTGCGTCCCCGCTGCCCGCGCCCCGGTCGCCGTACCGGTCGGCCGGGCCCATCGACGGCGAGGCGACCGCACTGGTACGCCCGTACCTGGTCGCGTACGAGGGGCGGCAGCGGCAGGCGTGGCGGCGCGCCGCCCTCGTGCTCGCCGCCGACTTCGGCGTCGACCTCGACGTGCGCAACCTCCACGCGGCGGGAGCGGCCCGGTGAGGGGGACGCGGCGGCCGGTCCGCATGTGCGTGCGCTGCGACCGGATGACGGACTCCCCCGTCGTCGTGTCGGAGGTGCACCAGGGTTCGGGGCCCGGGTGGAACGTCTACGCCTGCCCCGCGTGCGCCCCGCACTTCCCGCCGGTACCCGACGTGCTCGACCTGCTGGGCGGCGGCCGGGCCGAGCGCACGCGGGAGTGCGAGGAGGGCGCGCACTCGCGGTGCGACCCGGTGGGGGCCGGGGGCACCGTGACCGGCTCGGGCGGGGAGCCCGCCCGCCCCGCCGGGTGCGCCTGCGTCTGCCACCCGGCGGGATGAGGGCCGGTGGCCCCCGGCGTCCGTTCCGCGGCGCCGGGGGCCGTCCGTGCGGGCGTCAGACGGCGCCGAGGAACGCCAGGACGCCGACCGGGAGCAGCAGCGTCCACTGCGGCAGCCGGAGCAGCGGCCTCGGCCCCCCCGGCGGTCAGCGCGACGACGAGGAACACCACCGCGTACGGCCGTGTACCGGGCGGCGACGAACAGCACCAGTGCCCTGGCGGGGTCGTCCGTCAGGGCGAGGGCCAGCAGCACGACGGAGCTGAGCAGCAGGTCGGCGGCGACCGGGTGCCGGACGGCGTGGAGGGTGCGCCGGGGCTCGTCGGGCAGCGATCCGCCCAGCGGCGGGCGGACCACGGACCGCCCGCCCGCGACGACGTGCACGACCGTGGTGGCCGCCGCGAGGAGCCCCGCGGCGAAGAACCGTCCGTTCGTCAGGGCTCCGATCGCGGTGATCGGCACCGCGCCGTGCCGCGGGGGTCCGGGCGCGGACGGCCGCCGGTGCTTTCGCGGCGGTGGACGAGCCGGTTCAGACCGCTTCGCCGACCCGGAAGTCGTAGTAGTGCTCCCCGCCGACGAGGACGGAGGTGACGTGGACGGGCAGGCCGCCGCGCACGCGGGGCACCTTCTGGGAGGTCTGGCGGGTGAAGCCCAGGGAGACCCCGGGGACGAAGGGGTACTCCGGCTCTCTCCTGTCGACGGTCCAGCCGCGCCCCTCCGCCTTGCGGAAGAGCTCCTCGGCCGGCGTGGTGAAGACGTCGTCGCCGTCGAGGAGGACGCGTACGTCGGTCCGGCGGCCCTCGCCGGGCCACCACAGCTCGACCGCGGTGACGGCCTCGCCGGAGCCCTCCAGGAAGACGCTGACCATGATCTCCCGGCACGCCGTGTACATCGCCTTCGGCGGGTGCCCGTCGGCGGGCACGACGCGGGAGGCCCCCCAGGGAGCGACGGCGGCGAGGGCTTCGTCGGGGGTCATCCCCAGGCGTACGGGCCCGACGCCGTGCGGCGGATCCAGGATCAGGTCCAAGGGGCACTGCGCCTTTCCGTGTACGGGGTCCGCCCACCGTGCGGACGGTCCCCAGCCGAAGTCCTCCCCATGATGCACGGTGCCACCGCCCGCCGATCACCGGGGCGCGGTGGGGGCAGGCCGGCGCCGGCCCCCGTCGGCCGCGGCGGGCGCCGCCGCCGGGGAGCGTCCGCCGCGTCCCGGTCCGCCGGGCGCGGCGCGGCGGTCCGGCCCGCCGTGCCGCCCCTACTGGAAGCTGAGGCGGTGCGGGTGGGCGGGGTCGGCCGGACAGGTGTGGACGCGCATCAGGCCGCGGCCGGGGTACACGCCGACGGGGTCGATCACGCGGGGGTCGTCGCCCGCGGCACGGTCTTCGAGGGGGAGCCAGCTGCGCGGGGCGCCGTCGCACTCCCACATGGCGACGGTGAGGAGGGGCGGCATCGGCGCCCCGCACGCGGAGCAGTCGACGGGCGCGGGGTCGGTGAGGTGCCAGGAGGCGAAGCCTCCGACCTTCCAGCCGGGAGCGACGGACAGGTCGCTCCGGTAGTCGATCCCCTCCGGTTCCCCGGCGCGGGCGGCGACCGTGGCCGCCTCGTACTCCTCGTACGTGGCGTAGCCCGCCGCCGCGGAGGGCTCGCGGGCGTCGTCGCCGCCCCGTTCGTCGAGGAGGGCCTCCTCCCACTCGGTGATCTCCTCCTGCAGCGCCTCGCTCAGCAGCCCGTGGTACTCGTACTCCACGACCCGCTCCGGGTGGACGACGCAGGGGGCGGGGACGCACTCCGGGCGGCCCACGACGGGCGGCTCGGGTTGCGGCGCCGGTACGGGCCCGACGTCGGCTGCCCGGCGCCACCTGAGGACCACGTCGACCGTGCCGTCCGGGCCGTGGGCCTCGAACGGGCACCACAGCACCTGGAGCAGGTCCGCGCCGTCCGGACCGACGAGGTCCGGCACGTCCCGGGTGTGGAGCTGGGCCACCGCCAGCAGCGGCAGCGGCTCGTCGTCCGGCAGGCCGGGGAGGTGGACGCCGGAGGCCATCGCGTCCAGGAGCCTCCGCTCCTCCTCGGTGTGGTCCCTGCCCCGCGCCCCGTCCTCGACGCGCCGCCGGAGGCGGACGTCGGACAGGAGGTGGCCGGTGCCCCTGGGGTGGACCCGGGTGCAGGTGGGCCACGGCTCGTCGGCCGGCCACAGCAGGGGGCCGCCCACCGAGCTCCCCGCCACGTCCGGCTCGCCGCGGCGCGGGTGCAGCCTCGTCGCCGTGCGCCGGTGCGCGGCGAGCGCGGGGAAGAGGGCCTCGACGTCGACGGGGCGTGCGGGGGTGGTGCGGGTCATGCGGGATCCTCCGGGGCCGTGCGGCTTCGCTGCCGCGGGGCGAGTATGCCGGTCGGAGGCGGCCGGCGGGGGCCTCGGGGCCGTGGGTAGGGACGGGACCCCGTCACCGGACGCCGGGGACCCCGGCCGGGCGGGGAGGAGGCCGGCGCCCTCGCGTACCGGCTCGACGGGGTGCGGCACCACCTCCTCGTACCGGGCCGTCCGGTCGACGACGGCCCGCTCCGCCCGGTCGTGCCCGTCCGCTCCACGGCGCCCCCGGCGGAGGCGGCGGCCGTGCCGAGCCGGACGGCCGCCCACCACCTGTGGGACACCTCACATTGAGACGGGTGAGACGGGCGGATACTGTCCCGATCGTCCCGGCTGACGACTCGACCGCCTCCGCTGCACACCCGATCAGGGAAGAGGGACGTGGTTTCCTCCGCCGTCCAACCGCCCGCGGACCGGCCGCGCGGCACACTCGCACCCCGGTCCGGGGCAGGGGCGGTCAGGGAGTCGTCCACCCCGTACGAGTACACCGTCGGCGCTCCGGCGCCGACTTGCCGGACACCCCCGCGAACGCGCCTCCGGCCGTGTCCGCCGCACCCCTCCGCCGCCGTCGCCGCCGGACCGCGGCGCCCGCCGGCCGCCCCGCGCGTCACGGCGGGCCGGTCCGGTGCGCACCCGGCCCGACGGAACCCGTCGCCTCCCGCCGCGCGCGGACTGCCCCGGCGCCGCCGGGCCACGGTCGCGGACGCCGACGGCCCGGGGTTACGGAGGGGTACGACGGCACGGTGTGAGGGCGCCGCGGGGAGATCCCCCATCCAGCTCCGGCGCGACGGCAGGGCCTCGCCCGCACCGCCGCGCCGGAAGAACCCAGAAGGTGCCCTTGACCGCCATCACGCACTCATCCCCGGACGTCTTCCCGTTCTGCCTCGGAGGCAGCGTGTTCGGCTGGACCGCCGACGAGCAGACCTCCTTCCGCGTCCTCGACGCCTACGTCGACGCGGGCGGGAACTTCATCGACACGGCCGACTCCTACTCCCAGTGGGCCCCCTCGAACAGCGGCGGGGAGTCCGAGTCCATCCTGGGCGACTGGATGGCCTTACGGGGCGTTCGGGACCGCCTGGTGATCGCCACCAAGGTGGGCCGCAGGAACGGCCTGACGGGGCTCTCCCCGAAAGTCGTCCGGCAGGCCGTCGAAGCGTCCCTCCGCCGCCTCCGCACGGATCGCATCGACCTGTACTACACGCACGCCGACGACCCCCACACGCCCCTGGAGGAGACCCTCGGGGCACTCGACGCCCTGGTGGCGGAGGGGAAGGTGCTCCGCATCGGCGCCTCGAACATCAGCGGCCCCCGGCTGGCCGAGTCGCTGGCGGTCTCGAAGCGGTCGGGTCTCGCGGCGTACGTCGCCGTGCAGCCGCCCTACAACCTGATGGAGCGCGAGGCGTTCGAGGACGGTCTCGCCCCGGTCTGCGAGCGCGAGGGCGTCTCCTGCGTCCCGTACTCCGCCCTGGCGCAGGGCTTCCTGACGGGCAAGTACCGCCAGGGCGCGCCCGTGCCGGAGAGCGTCCGGAGCGCCGCCGCGCGCGCGTACGGCTCGACCGCCCGCGGCCGGGCCGTGCTCCGCGCCCTGGACGAGGTCGCCGCCGGGTACGGCACCACCGTCGCCGCGGTCGCCCTCGCGTGGCTCCGCGCACAACCCCACGTGATCGCCCCTGTGGCCAGCGGCAGGACACCCGGGCAGCTGGCCGAGCTCATACCGGGCGCGACCCTCGAACTCACCGAGGCCGACGTCCGACGCCTGGACGCCGCCTCCCGCGTCCCCGCGGACCGGGAAGCACACGTCTCCGACGCCGGTGCCGACACCGGCGCCGATGCCGCTTCCGCTGCCGCCGGGCGGAACCCGTGACCACGAACCCCCACACCGTCCTGGTCGGCTTCGACTCCCTCAAGTCCTTCACCACGGCGGCCCACGAGGAGTACGCGGCGTGCTCACCGCACGAACCGCCGTCCTGCTTCGCCGTTCTCCTCGGAACCGTGGACGACGGCACGGCGGACATCACCTCGATCGAGTTCGCGACCAACGTCCGCGCCACCGACCCGGTGGCCCTGGAGGAGTTCGCGCGCTCGGTGACGCCGTGCTTCGGAAGCGCCTACGGAAACTCGCGACGCGGTTTCTGGTGCTCCCCCGGTGGCCTGCTGCGCCTCCACCGGCAGGCGGAGCGCGAGGGGACGGAGGTGCTCGGGTCCCTGCACCTGCACCCCGACTGGCACCGCATCGGCCCGCCCGGGGAACGCGGTCTCCGCATCAGCGAGGAGCCGACGCCCATGGACCGGTACGTGTTCGACAACACCCGCTACCCGGTCAACATGATCTGCTACCTGGAGTCGGGCGCGCGGACGGTGTCGGCCGCGCTCGCGGCGTGGGGTCCGCCGCCGGAGGGCGAGCCCGGCGCCCCGTGCCCCCGCCTGGCCCTGAGGTTCCGCCTCCTCTGAGGGGCGCCCGCCCGACGGCCCGCCCGCTCCGAGGAGGACCCGCTCCGGGAGCGGTGCGGTGCCGGGCCGTCCGGTGACCCCCACGGTTCGGGTCCCCCGCGGCTCCGGGCGGACGTGGAGAGGCCCGGTGACCCACCCGAGCGACAGTGCCGGGAAGCCTCTCACCGCCATGGCGTCCGCCATATGCCCCCCTGCGAGTGCCCCCGATGTTCCACGACGACGAGGAAGGCGCCGCGGTGACGATCGCCCCGCACGACAACGTCAGCGGTCCGGACCCGATCAGCCCCCGCCTGCGGGCCGACCTCATCGCCATGGTCCGCGAGGACTACTGACCGGGGATCACCGACGACCAGGGCGACCGGGGCGTGGAACGGCTTGCCGCGTTCCTCGCCGTGGCCGCGACCACCGCGGAGAAGGTGACCCCCGGTCTCCGCGTGGACCTGTCCTGCACGCGTTCGTGGCACGCCAAGCCGTACGCCGACTTCTGCGACGCGCTCGGCGGCGGGTTCGTCCACTCCGGTCCGCGCCGTGCGGGGAGATCAGGCCCACCTTTTCGAAGCGAGCCCACAGAGCGCCGGGGGCTTCGGGTCTTACGCTCCCCCGGCGCATGAACGGGCCCCGGTCGTCTCAGGCGAGATGCGCACCCGATCTGCGCCGCACTCGACGGATTCACGAATACCGCCCCCGGTCGGCCGGCAGCGACGGAAGATCCTTCAGAGCGCGGACTTCGTCCCGCGGCGCAAAGCCGTTGTCGATCGCCACGGCGCAAGCCTCGTACCGGCCCTTCGTCTTCGCCCGCGGGCGAGCGTCGATCACGCGGGTCAGGCACCGGGTCCAGGAACGGCCGCGGGTCAGCGACTCGTCAGGTGACCGGGGGACCCGGCCTCACCAGCACGGCGGGGATGGGAGAGGACGCAGCGGCAGGCACGGGTCACCTCGTGGTCGTCGGGCTTCGACGTCCCGATGATCACCAAGCCCGTGCCCGCTCCGCTATGCGCCCGACCGGTCAGGACCAGACCGGCGACCCCGCCCCCGGAAATCGATCGGGCCCTGCGTCCACCGGGGCTCCGCCTGTCCACCAGCCCCACCTGCGAGCCCACAGGCCGGGTGGGAAAGGGCTGACACACGGCCAACGAGCCCGACCCCAGAGCGCTTCGGATCAATTCGGGTCAATTCGGATCAACAAGGCCTTCAGGAACAGCTCTCAATTCACGGCGAGTGCGGATTCCGGATGCGCCTCGGCCGGCTTCGGCGAGGAGGACTCGGCTGCCGCTCGGCCGTTCGCCGATCGAATCGGCGCACGGCGAGGGTCACCGAGCCCGGCCGACCCGTACGACTCCACGGGCGATCCCCTCGCCGCCAGCCGTGGAGCGCGTGGACGAGGAGAGGGGGCGGGGAAGCGCATGGGCGAGGGGTCGTTACTTCTTGACGTAGAGGCTCTGGAAGGGAGTGTAGGGGAACTCCTGGACACAGAGGTAGGCGCTCCACCTGCCCTCCGCCACACCGCTCCTGCCCGCCGCATGGCACTCCGCGCCCCCGTAGAAAGTGTCCACGCGGGTGTAGCCCTCGGGAGGCGTCCAGGCCGCGGCCGAGGAGTCCACGGACCCCTGTGCGGTGCGGGCGCCTTCCGGGACTGATACGGCCAAGGCTTGCGGGGCGCCCAGGACCAGCGTGGCGGCGAGGACCGTACCGTGGACGGCAAGCTTGATCGATCGGTTCACGTCTGATTCCTGTTCTTCGGTTGTGTCGCGGCAACGACCGTGGACGTTTGTCCCGTTACGGGGAGCGGCGGGTGCGAGCTGAGCGATCGGGTGACTGTTCAGCGCCACCTGAACTACATGCATGAACGACCGACTGCACGTGCAGCCGAATTCGCCTTGATCGCCGCAATGACGAGAAGTGCGAGAACCACTACGAGCCCACCCGGTGCAATGACCATGACGGGCGGATTTTCGGCATCGCCTAGTGTGGACGTCAAGCCGAGTGCCGACGAAATGACTCCCATGGCGTAGGCCGTCAGGAAAGTCGCCGTCAACATCGGAGCCGCTGCGGCGTGCCCTGCCTGCCATGCACTGTCGGAAGACATCGTCGCCTTGGTCCGGATTCCAATCACAGAGTTACGTTGGATGCCGCCACTCGCGACTTTGCTCTTCACGTAATGAATCACCACACCCAGCGCCATCAACCCCAGGCCGAAAATAAATCCCGCCACCGGATCCGCTACCTGCCCTCCAACAACGTGGACATCAGCATTTTCCATTCGAAGGCACCTCACCCGCTGACAGGGATCGATTCACCTGTCAAGGCCCTAGACGATCCCCCGGCCCCTTTGCACGCGCCCGGACCTCGGGCAAGGTGCTGCAACTCCACGAGGGTAACGCGATCCCCTCGAGTGCTTAGAGATCGTTCCAAGACACCTTCAGTGCATGCATGGCGCGTCTCACGTGGTGAGCGCCTTCCACCAGCTCGACCTTCAACCTGTGCGGCGGGCTCGCAGGTCGGCCGACCTCTTGTTCCGGGAAGTGGCGCCGCCTGCCTTGCGGGGGTGCGTGGACGTCGTGGTGCGGGGTGGATCGAGTGTCCTTCCGACCCGGTGGCCGTCCGGGTCCGGGGCAGGGCTTGATCGAGTTCCGGGGGCGGGTTGTCGGTCCGGCCCCGGCCGGCGGGACCGGGGCTCGGGGATGGCCGCCCACCGCGTGTTCACCCCCGCCGCGGACATCCCGGTCCGCTTCTGCAACCCGGCCGGTCCCCGACGGCGCGGCTCGAACGAGAACACGGACGGTCTGCTGCGGCCGCACTTCCCCAAGGGCGCCGACCCGAGCACCCACACACCCGAGCGCCTGGAAGCCGTGGCAGCCGAACGCGACAGCCGCCCACGCAAAACGCTCGGCCGGGAAACCCCAGCCGAGCGCCTCGCTGAGCTGCCGGACCCAGCCAGCCGACCAGCGGTGCCGCAACGACCCCTCGAATTCGCCCTTCGGCGGGGGCCTCCTCGTGTGTGCGGGTGTGCGGGTCGGCACCTGTTCCGCGCCCGGTGCCCGCCCAGGACTCCCCCGCATGACGCCCGGGAGAGGTCCGGAACGGGCCCGAACGGACTGGAAGCCGACCCTCGCTCCCGGACTCCTCCAAAGGGCCAGTGACCTGCGAAAACCCCGCTACGGCAGGTTCCTCGCCATCACGATCCGCTGGACCTGGTTCGTGCCTTCGTAGATCTGGGTGATCTTGGCGTCGCGCATCATGCGCTCGACCGGGTAGTCGCGGGTGTAGCCGTAGCCGCCGAGGAGCTGGACGGCGTCCGTAGTGATCTCCATGGCGACGTCGGAGGCGAAGCACTTGGCGGCCGCGCCGAAGAAGGTCAGGTCGCCGTCGACGCGCTCGGACTTGGCCGCCGCCGCGTAGGTGAGCTGGCGGGCCGCCTCCAGCTTCATCGCCATGTCGGCGAGCATGAACTGCACGCCCTGGAAGTCGGCGATGGCCTTGCCGAACTGCTTGCGCTCCTTGACGTAGCCCTTGGCGTAGTCGAGGGCGCCCTGGGCGATGCCGAGGGCCTGGGCCGCGATGGTGATGCGGGTGTGGTCCAGGGTCTTCATCGCCGTGGCGAAGCCGGTGCCCTCCGCGCCGATCATGCGGTCGGCGGGGATGCGGACGTTGTCGAGGTAGACCTCGCGGGTCGGGGAGCCCTTGATGCCGAGCTTCTTCTCCGGGGCGCCGAAGGAGACGCCCTCGTCGGACTTCTCCACGACGAAGGCGGAGATGCCCTTGGAGCGCTTCTCGGGGTCGGTGACCGCCATCACCGTGTAGTACTCGGAGACGCCCGCGTTGGTGATCCAGCGCTTCACGCCGTTGAGGACGTAGGTGTCGCCGTCGCGGACCGCCTTGGTCTTCATGCCGGCCGCGTCGGAGCCGGCGTCCGGCTCGGACAGGCAGTACGAGAACATCGCGTCGCCCTTGGCGAGCGGGCCCAGGTACTTCCTCTTCAGCTCCTCGGAGCCGGACAGGATCACCGGCAGCGAACCCAGCTTGTTCACGGCCGGGATCAGGGAGGACGAGGCGCAGACGCGGGCCACCTCCTCGATGACGATGACGGTCGCGAGGGCGTCGGCGCCCGCGCCGCCGTAGACCTCGGGCACGTGCACCGCGTGCAGGTCGGAGGAGACGAGGGCGTCGAGCGCCTCCTGCGGGAAGCGGGCCTCCTCGTCCACGGCGGCGGCGTACGGCGCGATCTTGGCCTCGGCGAGCGAGCGGACGGTGTCCCGGAGCATGTCGTGCTCCTCGGACGGGCGGTACAGGTCGAAGTCAGGCGTTCCCGCCATGTCTGTCTCACTCCCCAGGACTGCGATGCTAACTACCGTTAAGTAACCCAATTTTAGTGGGCGCCCGCCCGTGCGGCCCATTCGGGGACCCCGTGAGCTTGCCGACAGTCGGCGCGCCGCCGGATCCATGCCCCGCGCGCCCCCCGACTATGCTCGGGCTCGCATTCCCGGCACGTACAGCACTGGAGCGGCACACATGGCCCTGAAGATCACCGTGATCGGCACCGGTTACCTCGGCGCCACCCACGCAGCGGCCATGGCGGAGCTCGGCTTCGAGGTGCTCGGGCTCGACATCGTCCCCGAGAAGGTCGAGATGCTGTCGCGGGGCCGCATCCCCATGTACGAGCCGGGACTGGAGGAGCTGCTGCACCGGCACGTCGCCGGGATCGAGGGGTCCACGGGGCGGCTGCGCTTCACCACCTCCTGGGAGGAGGTCGGCGACTTCGGCGACGTGCACTTCGTCTGCGTGAACACGCCGCAGAAGCACGGCGACTACGCCTGCGACATGACCTACGTCGACGCCGCGTTCGGCTCGCTCGCCCCGCACCTGAGGAAGCCGTCGCTGGTGGTGGGCAAGTCGACCGTGCCGGTCGGCAGCGCGGAGCGGCTGTCGCGGTTCCTCGCGGAGCGGGCCCCGGCGGGCGCGGACGTGGAGCTGGCGTGGAACCCGGAGTTCCTGCGCGAGGGCTTCGCCGTGCAGGACACCCTGCATCCGGACCGGATCGTCGTCGGCGTGGAGAGCGAGCGCGCGGAGAAGGCCCTGCGCGAGGTGTACGAGGTGCCGGTCGGCGAGGGGTCGCCGTTCGTCGTGACGGACTTCCCGACCGCCGAACTGGTGAAGACCGCCGCGAACTCCTTCCTCGCCACCAAGATCTCCTTCATCAACGCGATGGCCGAGGTCTGCGAGGCGGCGGGCGGCGACGTCGTCAAGCTGGCGGAGGCCATCGGCCACGACGAGCGGATCGGCGCCAGGTTCCTGCGCGCCGGCATCGGCTTCGGCGGCGGCTGCCTGCCCAAGGACATCCGGGCCTTCATGGCCCGCGCGGGCGAGCTCGGCGCCGACCAGGCGCTGACGTTCCTGCGCGAGATCGACTCCATCAACATGCGGCGCCGCGGCCAGATGGTCGGCATGGCCCGCGAGGCGCTGGGCGACGGCACCTTCCTCGGCAAGCGGGTCGCCGTGCTCGGCGCCACGTTCAAGCCCGACTCCGACGACGTGCGGGACTCCCCCGCGCTGAACGTGGCCGGCCAGATCCACCTGCAGGGCGGCCAGGTCACCGTGTACGACCCGAAGGGCATGGACAACGCCCGCCGCGTCTTCCCGACGCTCGGCTACGCGGACAGCGTCCTGGAGGCCGCGCGCGGCGCGGACGTGGTGCTGCACCTCACCGAGTGGCGCGAGTTCCGCGAGGTCGACCCGGAGGAGCTGGGCCGGGTCGTGAACGCGAGGATCGTCCTGGACGGCCGCAACGCCCTCGACGCCGACCTGTGGCGCGCGGCGGGCTGGACGTTCCGCGCGATGGGCCGCCCGCGCGCGTAGGCCCCGCCCCGCGAAGCGCCCGTCCGCCGGACCACCGGTACGGGGGCCCCGCGGACCTGCGGACCGCCCGCCCGGCGGCCGACCGCGACGGGCCGGCGCCCGGGTCCGCGGAGCGGTCCGGGCCACCCCCGTGTGAGGTACGTCACCGGAACGGCGGGCCCCGTGCGGACAAGGCATGACGTGGACTACTCACTACACGCCCGGATACGTGCGGGAGACCCCGAAGCGTTCCGGGAACTCTTCCGCGACCACGCACCCCTGGTCCACCGGCACGCCGTCCGCGTGACCGGTGACCGGAGCACCGCCGAGGACGTCGTCTCGCTGACCTTCCTGGAGGCCTGGAGGCTGCGCGAAAGGCTCCTCGACCACGGCGACAGCCCCCTCCCCTGGCTCATGGGCATCGCCGTCAACGTCCTGCGCAACACCCACCGCGCGGCCCGCCGCCACCGGGCCGCGCTCAGCCGCCTGCCGGCCAGGGAGACGGTCCCGGACTTCGCCGACGAACTCGTCGGGCGCCTGGCCGACGCCGACCAGCTGGCCGCCGCGCAGAGGGCGCTGGCCAGGCTCCGGCGCACCGAGCGCGAGGTCTTCACCCTGTGCGTCTGGTCGGGCCTCGGGTACGCCGAAGCCGCCCACGCCCTCGGCGTCCCGGTCGGCACCGTCCGCTCACGGCTCTCCCGCGCCCGCAGCCGCCTGCGCAAACTCGCCGAGCAGGAACTCAAGGAAAACCGGGAACCGCTCACCGGCCCCGGACAAGTACAGGGCGGCCGCACCCTCGCGGCCCGGTCGTACGAGATGCACGAGGAGACGTACGGATGATCCGCAAGCCCCGCACGCAGGCCGAGCCCCTGGACCACGCGCAGCTTGCGCGGCTGCTGCCGGCCCCGCCCGCCTCCCCGCTGCCCCGCGACCGCCAGCTGCTGATCGAGGAGCACCTGTTGAACGAGATCCGCACCTCCGCCCCCGCCTCCGCCCCCGCGTCCGGCCGCCGGCCGCGACGGCGCGCCCTGGCGATCGGCGTCACCGGGGGCTCGCCGAACACGGCGAAGGTGGAGGCACCCGTCGTCCGCGTGGTGGCCGGCAGCACCGACCGGCTCGCCTCCACCGTCCAGCGGATCGCCGCCGCCGCCGGGGCCCAGAAGACCCCCGAGCCGGGACCGGGCCAGTACATCTACGTCAAGAGCAAGGTCTCCTACCTCGCCTCCGAGGTCAACGCCGACACCGACCAGGGCAAGACGTGGGTGCAGCCGCTGCACCTGCGCGAGGTCTGGAAGTCTCCCGACGGAACCAAGGGCTGGCTCGACGAGCCGGGGTACCAGCCCACGGGAGGCATCACGCTCGACGAGGACGCCCCCGCCTCCAAGCCCGACGGCGAGGACCTCACGGGTGGCGGCGTCGTCCACGACGACTACGACTGGCTCAAGGCCCGTCCCGCCGACCCCGACGCCCTCCTCGACCACCTCTACGGCGTGGGCATCGACGAGCGCGACCGTCACCAGCAGGCGTTCGAGGAGATCCAGGCGATCGTCGGCGAGCAGCTCCTGCCTCCCCGGACCGCCGCCACCCTCTACCGCGCCGCCGCCAGGATCCCCGGCGTGGTGGTCGTCGACGGTTCCCAGGACGCCGTCGGACGCACCGGCATCGCCCTCGCGCGCCTCGACGAGCAGACCGGCGAGCGCACCGAGATGATCTTCGACCGCACCACCTACGGCTACCTGGGCAGCCGGGGCGTCCAGGTCAAGCAGACCGGGACCGTCAAGCCCGGCACCGTCATCGAGCGCACGGCCGTCCTCGAACGCGCCGTCGTCGACTCCCAGAAGGAGCGCCCCGGCGCCGACGGCGCGGCCTGATCCCCACCGGTGCGGTGGCGCCGCCCACCGGCGGCACCGCCACGGAGCCCCGCCCCGGGCCCCCGCCCGCGGGCACGGACGGCGGTCCGCCCGCGGGCACGGACGGCGGTCCGCCCGCGGACGGCGGGCGGACCGCGGACGGCGGGCGGTCAGCCGTCGAGTTCCGCCGGTGTCGCCGTGGACGGTCCCCGGCGGGCCGAGGCGTCGCGGGCGACGGCCTCCGCGTCGCGCAGGACGCGCACCGCGTTGCGCCAGGTCAGCTTGGACAGGTCCGTGCGGGACCAGCCGCGGGCGAGGAGCTCGGCGACCAGGTTCGGGTAGCCCGCCACGTCCTCCAGGCCCTCCGGGGTGAAGGCCGTGCCGTCGAAGTCGCCGCCGATGCCGACGTGGTCGACGCCCGCGGCCTCCCGCATGTGGTCGAGGTGGTCGGCGACCGTGGCGACCGTGGCGACGGGGCGCGGGTTCGCCTCCTCGAAGGCGGCGTGCAGGCGCATCGCCTCCGGGGTGGAGTCCAGGGGTGGAAGCCGTGCGCCCGCAGGTTCTCGTCCGCGCGGGCCGTCCACTCCACCGCCGCGGGCAGGATGAACTTCGGTACGAACGTGACCATGGCGACGCCGCCGTTGGCGGGCAGCCGCTCCAGCACGTCGTCGGGGACGTTGCGCGGGTGGTCGCAGACGGCGCGGGAGGACGAGTGGGAGAAGACCACCGGCGCCTCGCTCGTGTCCAGGGCGTCCCGCATCGTCGTCGCGGCCACGTGCGAGAGGTCCACCAGCATGCCCAGGCGGTTCATCTCCCGGACCACCTCGCGGCCGAACGCCGACAGCCCGCCGACCGCCGGCTCGTCCGTCGCCGAGTCGGCCCACGGGACGTTGTCGTTGTGGGTGAGCGTCATGTAGCGCACGCCCAGCGCGTACAGGGCGCGGAGCGTGGCGAGGGAGCCGTTGATGGAGTGCCCGCCCTCGGCGCCCTTCAGCGACGCGATGCGGCCCCGGGCGCGGGCGGCCTCCATGTCGTCGGCCGTCAGCGCGGGGGCCAGCTCCGCCGGGTAGCGGGCCAGCAGCCGGTCGACGCAGTCGATCTGCTCCAGCGTCGCGCTGACCGCGTCGTCGCCCGCCATGTCGCTGCGCACGTACACCGACCAGAACTGGGCGCCCACGCCGCCCGCGCGCAGGCGCGGCAGGTCGGTGTGGAGGCGGCCGGTCTGGTCGGCGGCCACGTCGAGGCGGTCCAGGTCGTACCCGGCCTGCTCGCGCAGCGCCCACGGCAGGTCGTTGTGCCCGTCGGCGACGGGGAACTCGGCGAGCAGCGCGCGGGCCGCGTCGAGGTCCCGCCCACCGGGCACCGGACCCCCGCCGGTCACTTGGCGAAGCCGAACGACGCGGAACCCTCGACCTTCGCCCGCAGGCGCCTGCCCTTCTCCGTGGCCTGGTCGTTCAGCTCCTGCTGGAACTCCTTCATCCGGGCCAGCAGGTCCGGGTCGTGCGCGGCGAGCATCCGCACCGCGAGCAGCCCGGCGTTGCGGGCGCCGGCCACGGAGACCGTGGCCACGGGGACGCCTGCCGGCATCTGCACGATCGAGAGCAGCGAGTCCATGCCGTCGAGGTACTTCAGCGGCACCGGCACGCCGATGACCGGCAGCGGCGTGACGGAGGCGAGCATGCCCGGCAGGTGCGCGGCGCCGCCGGCCCCGGCGATGACCGCCTTCAGGCCGCGGTCGGCGGCGCGCTCGCCGTACGCGACCATCTCGCGCGGCATGCGGTGCGCGGAGACGACGTCGACCTCGTAGGGGATCTCGAACTCGTCGAGGGCCTGCGCGGCGGCCTCCATGACGGGCCAGTCGGAGTCGGAGCCCATGACGATGCCCACGAGCGGCGCGGATGCGTTACTCAACGATCGTTCCTCGCAGATAGTCGGCGGCGTGGCGGGCGCGCTCCAGCACGTCGTCCAGGTCGTCGCCGTGGGTGTTGACGTGGCCCACCTTGCGGCCGGGCTTCACGTCCTTGCCGTACATGTGGATCTTAAGCTGCGGATCGCGGGCCATGCAGTGCAGGTAGCCCTGGTACATGTCCGGGTAGTCGCCGCCGAGGACGTTCGCCATGACCGTCCAGCGGGCGCGCGGGCGCGGGTCGCCGAGCGGGAGGTCGAGGACGGCCCGGAGGTGGTTGGCGAACTGGGAGGTGACCGCGCCGTCCTGGGTCCAGTGGCCGGAGTTGTGCGGGCGCATCGCCAGTTCGTTGACGAGGACGCGGCCGTCGCGGGTCTCGAACAGCTCCACCGCGAGGTGGCCGACGACGCCGAGCTCCTCCGCGATGCGCAGGGCGAGGCGCTGGGCCTCCAGGGCCCGCTCCTCGGGCAGGCCGGGCGCCGGGGCGATCACCGTGTCGCACACGCCGTCGACCTGCCGCGACTCCACGACCGGGTAGGCGACGGCCTGGCCGTGCGGGGAGCGGACGACGTTCGCCGCGAGCTCCCGGGCGAAGTCGACCTTCTCCTCGGCGAGGACCGGCACGCCGGCGAGGAACGGGTCGCGGGCGTCCTCCTCGGAGCGGACGACCCACACGCCCTTGCCGTCGTAGCCGCCGCGCACCGTCTTCAGGACGATCGGAAAGCCCCCGCCCCCGGCCGCGAACGCCGCGGCGTCGGCGGGGTCCGCCACGATGCGGTGGCGGGGGCAGGGCGCGCCGATCGCGTCGAGCTTCGCCCGCATCACGCCCTTGTCCTGGGCGTGCACGAGGGCGTCGGGGCCCGGGCGGACGGGAACGCCGTCCGCCTCCAGGGCCCGCAGGTGCTCGGTCGGCACGTGCTCGTGATCGAAGGTGATCACGTCACAGCCGCGCGCGAAGTCACGCAGCGTGTCCAGGTCGCGGTAGTCGCCGACGACGACGTCGCTCACGACCTGTGCCGCGGAGTCCTGCGGAGTGTCACTGAGAAGCCTGAACCTGATGCCGAGGGGGATGCCCGCCTCGTGGGTCATGCGGGCGAGCTGCCCGCCACCGACCATGCCGACTACCGGAAACGTCACCCTCCCAGGGTATCCGCCGCACCTCGCGGTACGTGACGGAGGCCGCCGGACGGGGTCGTGCGGGTTCGCTCGCCCGCGCGTCCCGGCCGGGTGGTGGTTAGCATGGCGGGGTTGACGCACACGGCCGGCTGACGGGACTGAGACGATCACCATGACGGAACAGAGCGCCCTACGGGCGCGGCTGGGACGGCTCGTCCGGGAGGTGGCGAAGTTCGGTCTGGTCGGCGGGATCGGCGTGCTCGTCAACATGGCGGCCTTCAACCTCCTGCGCCAGGCCACGGACCTGCCCGTCGTCCGCGCCAGCCTGCTGGCCTCGGTCATCGCCATCGTCTCCAACTACATCGGGTACCGCCACTACACCTACCGGGACCGCGACAAGACGCGGCGCACCCGCGAGGCGACGCTGTTCTTCGCGTTCAGCGCGGCCGGGGTCGTGATCGAGAACGGGATCCTGTACGCGGCGACCTACGGGTTCGGCTGGGACAGCCCGCTCCAGAACAACTTCTTCAAGTTCTTCGGCATCGGCGTCGGCACGCTGTTCCGCTTCTGGTCCTACCGCACCTGGGTCTTCCGGGCGCTCCCGGACGCCCGGGAGGGGACGGGGGCGGACGGCGGCGCGGTGCCCGGAGAGCAGGCCGGAGCTGCGGCGATCCTGGAACAGCGGCGGCCGGAGGAGGCCCCCTTCCCGGCGGGCCGCCGCTGACCGGCCGGGTGCCGTAGAGCCGCGGGCAGCCGGGCGCACGGCGGGGCGCCGGACGTCGGGCGGGGCGGGGACCCGGACGGCGGGCGGGGTGAGGCGGGTGTCGTACCGCGGGCCCGCAGGTGCGTGGAGGCGGGTGACGTCGACGGAGCCGGCTCCGATCCGGGGCCGGGGTATCAGGGCCCAGAGCACCGCGAGTACCGCCAGGGCGGCCAGGGCGGCGGCGGCGCCCGCCCGGCCGTGCGCCCAGCCGGCCCGGAACCGGACGGGGTCCTCCACCACCGCCTTGGAGAGCGCGGCGACGGCGACGGAGACGGCGAGCAGGACGGCGGTACGACTCCAGCCCGCCAGGCCGAGCCGGTCCTCGTCCAGCAGGAGGAAGACCGGCCAGTGCCACAGGTACAGGCTGTAGGAGATCAGGCCCAGCCGGCGCAGCGGGGGCGCGGCGAGGACGCGGCCGACCGCGGTGCGGGGGGCCCGGACGAGGCAGGCGACGAGCAGGGCGGCGGCCAGCGCGTGGAGGAACAGCCCGCCCCGGAACAGCCCGGGGGTGTGCTGCCCGTCGGCGGTGAGCCAGTACGCCGCGAGGCCGCCCGCCAGGGCCAGGCCGCACAGGCCGGCCGTGCGTTCGCCGACGCGGCCTAGGAGCCGGGTGACCGGCCGCGTGGCCGCCAGCGCCCCGAGGAGCAGGGAGAAGGCCCGGGTGTCCGTGCCCTCGTAGACGCGGGTGGTGTCGACCGGGTCGGCCAGACCGACCATGAGGAGCAGGGAGGCGACGGCTCCGGCCGCCGCCACCACCGCGATGCGGCGGTCGGCGTCGCCGCCCCGGGCCGGGAGGGCCAGGAGCAGCGGCCACACGACGTAGAACTGCTCCTCGACGGCGATGCTCCACAGGTGGCTGAAGACCTGGTTCCCGGCGGACTGCCAGTAGCCCGCCTGCTCGGCGACGAAGTGCCAGTTCGCCAGGTTGGCGACGACCCAGGGGGCGTCGTCGAGGGCCCGGCGGGAGAGCGACGGCGATCCGAAGGCCCAGGCCAGGAGGAGGGTTCCGGCGACCATGACGGCCAGGGCGGGCAGCAGGCGGCGGGCCCGCCGCCCCCAGAACGCGAGCAGGTCGACACGGCCGCCGCGCGTCCGGGCCTCCTCCAGCAGCAGGCCGGTGATGAGGAAACCGGACAGGACGAAGAAGAGGTCGACGCCGAGGAAGCCTCCGCCGAACCGGTCGGCGTGGAAGAGGAGCACTCCCGCGACGGCCGCTCCGCGCACCCCGTCCAGGGCGGCGACGCGGTGTTTCGTCCCGGCTGACGGGACGGTGCGGGGACGGCGGGTGCGCGGAACCGGTGTCGGCGCGGGCGGCAGGGTGGGTGGCGTGGGCGGCGCGGCCATGGGTCTTCCTCGGACGGCGGGACGGCGAACGGGACGGCGGGACGGCGGGACGGCGGGACGGGACGGCGGGACGGCGGGACGGGACGGCGAACCACGAGACGGCGAACGGGACGGCGAACCGCGAGACGGCTCGACCCGGCGGGTGGAGCCGTCTCGTACGCGGACGGGACGGACGGCGCGGGGCGCGCGGTGAGCGGTGCGGTGGTCAGTCGCAGCCGAGCCGGCCGTACACCTCGTCGCCGGTCCACGGGCCGGTGGCCCACCGGTCCGGGGCGGCGGGGGTGAAGGCGGACCGCTCGCCGAGCCGCTCGCCGAACCACGCGGCGAAGGCGGCCGACCCCTGCTGGCAGGAGTGGATCCCGTCCTTGCTGCGCTGCGCCCCGGCGCCCTCGCTGTCACCGCCCCACAGCGCGGACGCGTCGAGGAAGCGGACCGTCTCCGGGTGCTTGGCGGCGACGTCCCGGGCGACCCGGGGGGCGGAGGCGATGGCGGCCCGGTGCGGCCGGTAGAAGTCGTCGATCCGGAACGGCGGGGCGGACACGATCAGGAGGCGGGCGCCCGCGTCGTTCACCGTCCTGGCCAGGCGCTCGTACCCGGCGCGCTGCTCGGCGGGGGTGCCCCAGTCGTAGGTGGTGATCTGGTAGGCCACGACGTCCGGCGCGAAGGACCTGAGCTTCCCGGGGAGGTCCCTCCAGGTCGACGCGGCGGTCCCGCCGATCACGCCACCGCCTCCGGCGGCGGCCATCGAGGCGAACTCCACCCCGCCGGCCCTCATCGCGGCTCCGAGTGCCGGGGCCTGCGCCGCTCCGATGGAGTCGCCCATCCACAGCAGCCTGCGCGGCCCGGCGGGCTCCTTCCCGGTCGCGGTCGCCCCGGGCCGCCCTCCGGCCGGGGCGGGGCCGGCGGGGTCGGCGCCGGCGCCCGGTCCCTGGCAGGCGGTGAGGCCGAGGACGGCCGCGGCGCAGGCCAGGGCCAGGCCGGCGGTGCGGCGGGCGGAACGGGTACGGCGAGGGGCTCGGAAGCGGTGCGTGATGTCCATGCCTCCAGCGGAGCCCCTCCAACGGCCGGGTGGGCGCCTTGTCATCGCTTCATCACGAAAGGGGGAACGAGCCGTCATACGCTTCGAGCACCCTGGTCGCAGAAGACCGCAGCCCGCTGCCGGAGGAGAGAGCGCGCCCGCCATGGCACGAGTCCTGCTGATCGAAGACGACCTCGCGGTCCAGAAGGGCGTCACCCTCGCGCTGAGGCGCCGGGGGCACGACGTCGAGGTCGCGGGCAGCGGCGAGACCGGCCTCCTCGCCCTGGACCGCCACCGTCCCGACCTGGTGCTGCTCGACCTGATGCTGCCGGGCGTGAGCGGGCTGGAGGTGTGCCGTCGCATCCGGGAGAGCAGACAGGTCCCGATCATCATCCTCTCCGCCCGGGGCGACGACGTCGACATGGTCGTGGGGCTGGAGGCCGGCGCCGACGACTACGTCGTCAAGCCGGCCGGCGGAGAGGTCCTGGAAGCACGGATCAGGGCGGTCCTGCGCCGGGTGGCCCCCGTCCAGGACGGCGGGTCCGCCGCGCCCGCGGCGGCGGGCGGTGAGCGGTACGGCGCCCTGGTCGTGGACCGCACGGCGCTCATCGTGACCCGCGACGGCACGGAACTGGCCCTCGCCCCCTCCGAACTCAAGCTGCTGCTGTTCCTCTCCGCCGCGCCGGGCCGGGTCTACAGCCGCCAGCAACTCCTGGAGCAGGTGTGGGAGCACTCCTTCTACGGCGACGCCCGCCTGGTCGACGCGTGCGTCATGCGGCTGCGGGGCAAGGTCGAGGAGGACCCGCGCGCACCGGTGTACGTGCAGACCGTGCGCGGCTTCGGCTACCGCTTCGGACCCGTCCCGTGACCGCGCGGCCCCGTGTCCCCCGCGGCCTGAGGGTGCGCCTCGTCGTCGCCTTCCTCCTCGCCGCCGCCTTCGGCTCCCTGCTCACCGCCGGGTTCACCTTCCAGCGGGCGCGTTCGGCGATCCTGGACCGCGCCGAGCGGAGCGCCGTCGCCGACCTGCGCGCCCAGCTCGGTTCCCTCGCCCCCGGCCTGCCGTTCCCACCGGCCGCCGCGGACCTGCGCGACCTGGCCCGCCAGCTCGACCAGGCCGGCGGCGCGCGCACCTGGCACTCCGCCGCCTCCTACCGGGACGGCGCCCCCGTCCCCGCCTCCCGCGCCACCCCGCCCGTGCCGCGGACGCTCCGGGACGCCGTACGCGAGCGCGGCGGAGCGGTGTACCAGCGCGTCGAGCACGGCGGCCGCCCCTGGGCGGTCGTCGCCATGCCCGTCGTCCACGCCGACTCCGGCGACCCCTCCGGCCTGACGGTCTACGCCTCCTTCCCCCTCGACGACGAGCAGGCGGACATCGCCGCCCTGGCCACCGCCGCCCAGGCGGGGGCGGTGCCCGCCCTCGCGCTCGCCCTGGTCCCCGCCCTGTTCGCCGCCCGCCGCGTCCTGCGCCCGGTGCGGCGGCTGCACCACGGCGCCGAACGCATCGCCGCCGGGGAGCTCGGCACCCGTCTGGAGGCGGACGGCCACGACGAACTGGCCGACCTCACCCGTACGTTCAACACCATGGCCGCCACCCTGGAGAAGGACGACGCCGAGCTGCGCCGCATGGAGGCGGGAGCCCGCCGCTTCGCCGCCGACGTCGCCCACGAACTCCGCACGCCCCTCGCGGCCATGGCGGCGGTCACCGAGGTCCTCGACGAGGAGGTCGCCTCGGGGACGCTGCCACCCGACACGGCCGACGCCGTGCGCCTCATCAGCGAGGGGACCCGCGCCCTCGCCCGTACGGTCGAGGACCTGATGGAGGTCTCGCGCTTCGACGCCAAGGCGGCGGCGGTACGGGCCGAACACGTCGACCTGCGGACCCTCGTCGCCAAGACCCTCCAGCTGCGCGGCTGGGACGGCGACGGACGCGTCACCACCGACCTCGCCGGCCCCGTGCCGCTGCACGCCGACCCCCGTCGCATCGACGTCGTCCTCGCCAACCTCGTCGGCAACGCCCTGCGCCACGGCCGTCCGCCCGTCACCGTCCGCGCGCGGGCCGACCGCGGCCGGGCCGTGCTCACGGTCACCGACCGCGGCCCCGGCATACCCGACCGCGACCTGCCGCACGTCTTCGAACGCTTCTACAAGGCCGACACGGCCCGCACCCGTTCCCCCTCCCAGGGCAGCGGCCTCGGCCTCGCCCTCGCCCTCGAGAACGCCCTCCTCCACGAAGGCACCCTGGCCGCGGACAACGCCCCCGGGGGCGGGGCCGCCTTCACCCTCACCCTCCCCCTCGCCCCCTCCCCGCCGGAACCGCGATGACCCGCCGCCCCAGCCTCCCCCACCGCCCCGGCCGCCCGCGCGGGCTCCGCGCCCGCGCCGCCCTGGCCGCCGCGCTCACCGCCCTGACCGCCGCCGGCTGCGGCGTCACCCCCACCGGCCCCCTCGGCGCCGGGGCCCCCGCCTCGGGCGTGCAGCGGCCCGGCGGCGAGGAGCGCACCGTCCGGCTCTACTTCGCCGGGCCGTACGGTCCGCGCGCGGTCAGCCGCCCCACGGACCGGCGGCTCGACCCCCAGCAGGCCCTCGACCTGCTCCTGGAGGGCCCCACCCCCGCCGAACGCGAACGCGGCCTGGTCAGTCGGCTGTCGCCCGCGGACGGGCGGCTCACCGCCACCGCCACCGACGGAGCCGTCGACGTCCTCGTCCCCGGCTCCGTGGGCGGCGGCGACCTCGACGTCACCGCGATCACCCAGATCACCTGCACCGCCGCCCACGCCCGCGTGCCCGGCGGCCGCCCACCGACCCGCGTCGACATCCGCGTCCACGAGGACCTCACCCCCGTCCGGACGCCCTGGACCGTCCGCTGCGGCCCCCGCGGCACCGTGGTCCCGGTGACCGGCCGGGCACCGGCGGGCGCCGGTGGCCGATAGGCCGTCCGGCCGTCTACCGGATCGTGCGGGACGCCGGGGATTCGTCGCGGCGGACGGTCTCGCGGCTGAGGAAGAGCGCGAACACGGCGGGCTTCAGCTGGACGAGCTCCAGCCGGCCGCCGTCCGCCTCCGCGAGGTCGCGGGCCACGGCCAGGCCGATGCCGGTGGAGTTGCGGCCGCTGATGGCCCGCTCGAAGATCCGCGCACCGAGGTCCTCGGAGACTCCCGGCCCCTCGTCGGTGACCTCGACGACGGCCTGGTTGCCGGTGACGCGGGTGCGCAGGGCCACCGTGCCGCCGCCGTGCATCAGCGAGTTCTCGATCAGGGCGGCCAGCACCTGGGCGACCGCGCCCGGCGTGCCGACGGCCCGCATGCCGGTCTTCCCGGACCGCACGATCGCCCGGCCCGCGCTGCGGTAGGCCGGCCGCCACTCCTCGATCTGCTGCTTGACGACCTCGTCGAGGTCGAAGGCGACCGCGGATCCCGTGCGGGGGTCGCGGGAGTTGGTGAGCAGCCGCTGGACGACGTCGGTGAGCCGTTCGACCTGCGCGAGCGCGATCGTCGCCTCCTCGCGGGCCGTGTCCAGGTCGTCGGTGACGGCGATCTCCTCCAGCCGCATCGACAGCGCGGTCAACGGGGTGCGCAGCTGGTGGGAGGCGTCCGCGGCGAGCCGCCGCTCGGCGGTGAGCATCCGCGCGATCCGCTCGGCCGAGGCGTCCAGCACGTCCGCGACCCGGTCCAGCTCGGGCACCCCGTAGCGCCGGTGGCGCGGCCGGGGGTCGCCGGAACCCAGCCGCTCGGCGGTCTCGGCGAGGTCGGTGAGCGGGGAGGCGAGCCGGTTGCCCTGTCGTACGGCGAGGAGGACGGCCGCCACGACGGCGAGCAGCGCGACCGCGCCGATGATCAGCATCGTCCGGCCGACCTCCCGGGCGACGGACGAGCGGGACTCCTCGACGACGACCTTCTCGCCGTGCTCCCCCGTGGCCGTGCCGCGGATGACGCCGCCCTCCGGGCGGCTGCCGAGCTCGATGCGGGGGCTGCCGGGAATCTCGATCCGGGCGTACCGCTCGGCGCCGCCGCGGTCGGAGAGGATGTCGGGGTCGACGCGCTCGCCGTCGACCAGGCGGCTGTCGACGATGCTGGCGAGCCGCAGCGCCTCGGAGTCGACGCTCTCCTGGGCGCTGCTGGTGATCGTCCGGGTCTCGACGACGACGAGGGAGACCCCGAAGACGGAGATGACGACCAGCACCACGGCGAGCGTGGAGTTGATCAGGCGGCGGCGCACGGAGGGTCCGCCTCAGCTCTTCTCGAAGCGGAAGCCGACCCCGCGCACGGTGGTGATGTAGCGCGGGTTCGCCGCGTCGTCGCCGAGCTTCTTGCGGAGCCAGGAGATGTGCATGTCGAGGGTCTTCGTCGACGACCACCACGTGGTGTCCCAGACCTCGCGCATCAACTGGTCGCGGGTGACGACCCGGCCGGCGTCCCGGACGAGGACGCGCAGCAGGTCGAACTCCTTCGCGGTGAGCTGGAGTTCGTCCTCGCCCATCCAGGCGCGGTGCGACTCGACGTCGATGCGGACGCCGTGCGTCGCGGGCTGCGGGGCGGGTTCGGCGGCACCGCGCCGCAGCAGGGCCCGGACGCGGGCGAGCAGCTCGGCGAGGCGGAAGGGCTTGGTGACGTAGTCGTCGGCGCCGGCGTCCAGCCCGACCACGGTGTCGACCTCGTCGGCGCGCGCGGTCAGGACGAGGATCGGCACCGTGTGCCCCTCGGAGCGCAACCGGCGGGCGACCTCCAGGCCGTCCATGCCGGGCAGGCCGAGGTCGAGGACGACGAGGTCGACGCCGCCCCGCAGTCCCGTGTCGAGCGCGCCGGGCCCGTCCTGCCGCACCTCCACCTCGTACCCCTCGCGCCGCAGGGCGCGGGCCAGCGGTTCCGAGATGGAGGCGTCGTCCTCGGCGAGCAGCACACGGGTCATGCAGTGATGGTAGTCCGCGCGGCGCGCGGGGCGCGGGGGCCGGACCGCGGCCGCCGTACGGCGGGGGTGACGGTCCACATCCTGAATACGACCTTTGATTGTATGCGTACGGTTCCGGTCAAACCTGTGATCCATCTCTCAAGCCCTTCCGTCTCCCCCGGAGTCGTGGCGTAGGGTTGCCAGACGCTCGACGTGGTGACCGGGGTCTTCGGCGCGTCCACCGACGCGCCGAAGACCCCGGTCACCACTCGGTGAACGAATGACCCCTGGCCCGGCTTCGCGGCGCGACGTCCGATGCGCGCGGCGGGGCGTGGATCCCGGTGCGGCACCCGCCGTACCGGTGCCGGCCGCCCGGAGCGGGCGCGGGTCGCCCACGAGGCGGCGCGCGTCCCGAACGAACAAGGATCGACCATGGCGTCCAGCCTGACGAAGGACCCGGCGAGCGAACCCGCCGGGAAGACCTTCTTCGGCCACCCCCGCGGTATGGCCACGCTCTTCATGACGGAGTTGTGGGAGCGCTTCTCCTGGTACGGAATGCGCGCCATTCTCGTGCTGTACCTGGTGCACGGCGTCCTCGACGGGCCGCTGGAGGGCCGCGAGGCGCTCGCCGCCTCCATCTACGGCGTCTACAACGCGGTCGTCTACATGGCGGCCATGCCCGGCGGCTGGGTCGCCGACCGCCTGTGGGGCGCCCGCAAGGCCGTCCTCGTCGGCGGCGTGATCATCGCCCTGGGCCACTACACGCTGGCCGTCCCCGGCGACGTGGCCTTCTTCCTGGGCCTGGGCCTGATCGCGATCGGCACCGGCCTGCTCAAGCCGAACATCTCCGCGATGGTCGGCGGCCTCTACGAGGGCCAGCCCGGCGCCCGCCGCGACGCCGGCTTCACGCTCTTCTACATGTCGATCAATGTCGGCGCGATGATCGCGCCGCTGGTCGTCGGCTACCTCGGCGAGAACGTCAACTGGCACCTGGGCTTCGGCGTCGCCGGTGTCGGCATGACGCTGGCCGTCGTCCAGTACGTGCTGGGCGGCAAGTACCTCGGCGAGGTCGGCAAGCAGCCCGCCACCCCGGCCACGCCGGAGGAGAAGCGCTCCGTGCTGCGCAAGGCCGGCCTGTGGACGGCCGTCGCCGTCGCCGCGCTGCTCGCCGACGTCCTGCTCGGCACGTTCGACATCGAGCACATCGTCAACGTCCTGGCGATCGCGGGCATCGTCGTGCCGATCGTCTACTTCCTGGCGATCTTCCGGAACCCGGCGCTGGGGAGCGACGACCGCCCGAAGATCAAGGCGTTCGTGTGGTTCTTCGCCACGGCCGTGCTGTTCTGGGTCATCTACGACCAGTCCGGTTCGCTGCTGACGCTCTTCGCCGACAGCAAGACGGACCGCGTCATCGGCGGCTGGGAGTTCCCGGCCTCCTGGTACCAGTCCGTCAACCCGACCATGGTCATCGTCCTGGCCCCGATCTTCGCCACGGTGTGGGTGCGGCTCGCCCAGCGCAACCGCGAGCCCGGCACCCCGATGAAGTTCGCGCTGGCGATGCTGCTCATCGGCGGCTCCTTCGCGATCATGGGCCTGGCCGGCGCCGCCGCGGCGGCCAGCGAGACCGGCAAGGTCACGGTCTTCTGGCTGCTGAGCGTCTACCTGGTCCAGACCCTCGGCGAGATGTGCCTCTCCCCGGTGGGCCTGTCCCTGTCGACGAAGCTGGCGCCGAAGCTGTTCATCGGCCAGATCATGGGCCTGTGGTTCCTGGCCACCGCGACGGGCAACGCCCTGAACGGCTGGGTGACCAAGCTCAACGGCGTGCTGGGCGACGCCGTGTACTACACGATGTGGGCGGTCATCGCCGCCGCCGCGGGCGTCACGTTCATGATCGCGTCGAAGAAGATCACCAAGCTGATGGGCGACGTGAAGTAATCCGCTCCCCGGAGCGCCCCCTACGGCGAACGGGCCGGTACGAACCCTCGTACCGGCCCGTTCGCCGTTCCACACGGTCCTTCCGCGGCCCCGGGGCGGAGGGCGTGGCCTGCGGCGGGGCGGCCGGGGCCGGAGAGGGACGCCCCCGCCGCGAGGGCGCGGTCGCGCCGCCGCAGCTCCTCGGCGCCCCGCGGGCGGGCGCCGGGCTTCGCCGCCGTCGGCGCGTACGCCTCCGGAGGGCCGGGGCCGGTACGCCTCCGGGAGGCAGGGGGCGCGCTTCCGCAGGACCGGGGTGTACACGCCCTCGGGGCGCCGGGGCGCGCCCCCGGGGGAACCGGGCGCCCACGCCTTCGGGAAGCGGAGACGCGCACCCCCTCGGAAGGCCCGGGGTGCCTGCACCCTCGGAGGGCGGGGCGGGTCCGCGCTCCGGCGGCCCGCGCGGGGCCTCCCGCGGGGGACCGCCGCGGGGAGCGGCCGTCGGCGGGCCTCCGGCGGCCCGCCGCACACGGGCGGGCCGCTCACGCCGGCGCGGCCAGCTCCGCCCAGACGGTCTTCCCCGGCCCCGTGGGGGCCTTCACGACCCCCCAGTCGAGGCAGAGGCGCTGCACGATGAACATGCCGTGCCCGCCGGGCCGGCCCGCGCGGTGGGGGGTGCGCGGAGCGGGCTCTCCGGCGCTGCGGTCCTCGACCTCCAGGCGCAGCACCTTCGCCTGCAGGGAGACCCGCAGTTCCTCGGGGCCGTCGGCGTGGAGGCAGGCGTTGGTGACGAGTTCGGAGACGACCAGCAGGACGTCCTCGGCGGCGGCACGGCGGTCGGCGGTGGCGGCGGGGAGCCAGCCCCAGTCGTAGAGCGCCTGGCGGGTGAAGTCGCGGGCGAGCGGGACGATGCCGCTCGCGCCGTCCAGCGGGAGACGGCGCGTCTCGTGGTGCGACCGCCGCCCTTCGGACGCGCCGTCAGGGGCCACGCGCTGTACGGAGGGGGTGCCAGGGCGGTCCGGCTCGGGGCCGAGGCCGCTCGGCGGTTGCTGCTGGGCGGCACCCATCAGCGCGTCACCTCACCGATTCACCAGGTCGTCATTGCGTCGACGTCGACATCGTTTACAAGGAGTGGTGCCCCCACGCAGCCCACCGCGGGGACTTCTGGCTTCTTCTGCCCGTCCCTTTCCGGACGACACCCATCAGATCGACCGTGTCCGGCCCATGGCGCCCGTACGCCGCTCTACTGGGTCAGCGCCGCTTCCAGGGAGTCGTGGACCTCGAAGACCACGGAGGCCCCCGTGATCTCGAACACCCGGGCCACGGCGGGCCGCATCGCGACCAGGTGGACCGCGCCGCCGGCGGCCTCGGCCTTCAGCCGCGCGCCGAGGAGCACGTTCAGCCCCGTCGAGTCGCAGAACTCCAACTCCGAGCAGTCGACCACCAGGCGCGCGCAGCCCTGGGTGATCGCCGCCTCCAAAGGCTCGCGCAGCAGCTCCGCAGTGTGGTGATCGAGCTCACCCACCGGCGTCAGGATCTCACTCGAACCTTCCGTCCGGACCCCTACACGAAGCCGGCCCTGATTCGCGCTGCCGACCGTCTCGCGGCCCATTCCGCCCCTCTTCGCCGATGCCGTTGGGTCGGGAGAACCCTACGCCGAATTCGTCTTCGCTGGTAGTCCAAGGTCACCGCAAAGGGTATATGAAGGATAAATGACATTCGCTCCCGCCACTTGCACCGGCACGCGGGGAGCGGGTAGGGCTAGTAAGGCAACCCCTACACGGCCGGCTTCGGAGGCGCCGCACACCGCAGAGACGACAGACGGCAATCGGCGGCCGCATGCCGAGAACGATGGAGGACACCCATGTCACCCCGGCTCGACGAGACGCGTACCCAGAACGCGGCGTCGGCAACATCCCCCCGCGGGATCCACCCGTCCGGCCTCCCGGACCTCCCCCCCATCCCCCCGTACGACGAGGTCGGGCCCCTCGACGCGCGAGCGCTCTCCAAGACGCTCTTCGCCCGGCTCGAGACCCTCGACGAGGGCACCCCCGAGCACGCGTACGTCCGCAACACGCTGGTCGAGCTGAACCTCGCCCTGGTGAAGTTCGCCGCCTCCCGGTTCCGGACGCGCAGCGAGCCGATGGAGGACATCGTCCAGGTGGGCACGATCGGCCTGATCAAGGCGATCGACCGCTTCGAGCTGAGCCGCGAGGTCGAGTTCCCCACCTTCGCCATGCCGACGATCATCGGCGAGATCAAGCGGTTCTTCCGCGACACGTCCTGGTCGGTGCGGGTCCCGCGGCGTCTCCAGGAGCTGCGGCTGGACCTGGCGAGGGCCGGCGACGAGCTGGCCCAGGAGCTGGACCGCTCGCCGACCGTCGGAGAGCTCGCCGAGCGGCTCGGCATCAGCAGGGACGAGGTCGCCGAGGGCATGGCGGCGAGCAACGCCTACACCGCCAGTTCCCTGGACGCCCAGCCGGAGGAGGACGACTCCGAGGGCGCCCTGGCCGACCGCATCGGCTACGAGGACCACGGACTGGAGGGCGTCGAGTACGTCGAGTCCCTGAAGCCGCTGATCGCGTCGCTGTCGCCCAGGGACCGCGAGATCCTCTCGCTGCGGTTCGTCGCCGGGCTCACCCAGTCGCAGATCGGCGAGGAGCTGGACATCTCCCAGATGCACGTCTCCCGGCTGCTCTCGCGCACGCTGGCGAAGCTCCGCGAGGGCCTGACCCTGGAGGAGTGACCCGCCCGTCCGCCCGCGGGCCCGCTCCCCCCTCCCGGGAGCGGGCCCGCGGGCGTTTCCCGTGCGTGGCGGGATCCGGCCCCCGCGGGCCGCCCCGGCGGTGCGGCCCCTGGTTGGGTGGGGGCCATGACGACGATCACGCGGCAAGAGGCGTTCCTGCGGCGGTTCCACGCCGAGCGGCCCGGCGTCACCGGGGAGGCACTGGTGCGGGGCGCCGGGCCCGACGGGCGGTCCAGCTACGCGATGCTGGGCGACCTGGTCCGCGGGGCGGGCGCGGTGCTCGACCTGGGGTGCGGCGACGGGGTGCTGCTGGAGCTGCTCGCGCGGGAGGCGGGCGCCCCCGCCGGGCGGGTGCTGGCCGGGGTGGACCTGTCGGCCGAGGCGCTGGCCGCGGCGCGCGGGCGGGCCGGGGTGCCCGCCGGGGCGGCGCTGGTGCAGGGGCGGGGGCAGCGGCTGCCGTTCGCGGACGGGGTCTTCGACGCCTGCGTGTCGCACCTGGTGCTGATGCTGGTGGACGACGTGGAGCGGGTCGCCGCCGAGGTGGCGCGCGTCCTCGCGCCGGGCGGCGTCCTCGCGTGCGTGGTGGGCGGCGGGGCCGTCCCCGGCGGCGACGACGCGTACGGACGGTTCCAGCCGCTGCTGCGGGCCGCCGTGGAGGCCCTGCCCGCCGGGCGGCGCGTCCCGAGGCTGGGCGACCCCCGGACCCGTACCCGCGAGGGCCTCGACGGGCTGCTGCGGGCCGCCGGCTTCGGGCCCGTCGTCCGGGAGACCGTGCCGCTGCGGCTCGACGGGACCGCGGAGGAGGTGTGGGGGGCCGTCTCGGGCCTGTACGACCTGGCGCCGCTGTCCGGGCCGGACACGGCGGCGCTGCGCGGGGCGTTCCTCGCGGAGGTCGCCCCGCTCGCCGGCCCGGACGGGCGCGTCCCGTGCGTCCTGCGCCTGCACCTCGTCCGGACGGCCCTGGCCGCCGGCTGAGCCCGGCTCTCCCTCCCCCGGCGGGCCGGCGGCTCAGGCCCGCTCGGCGAGGGTGTGGGCGACCAGGGCGTTCGCATGGCCGTGGCCGAGGCCGTGCGCGTCCTTGAGCCAGGCGACGAGCTCCCCGTGCCGGGTCAGCGGGGAGGAGCGGATCAGGTCCCTCCACTCCGCGACGGGCCGTCCGTACCTCTTCTCTATCGACGGGAAGTAGCTCGCGGGGCCCTTCGGCCGTGCCTGCTGCGTCATCTCCGGTCCTCTCCCGCTGCCGTGTGCGCTGCCGTGGGGGTGGACCGGGCGCCGCCCCCGGACTCGTCGGGGGCGGCGTGTGGCGTGTGTCACTCGGGCACCGCCGGTCCGGCCGCCGCTCGGCCGGCGACCCGGACGCCGGCGCGCCAGACCCGGGTGACCAGCGGGACGCCGGGGCGGTAGGCCAGGTGGACGTGGGACGGGGCGTCCAGGACCGCCAGGTCGGCGCGGGCGCCGGGGGTGAGGCGGCCGATGTCGCCGCGGCGGAGGGCCGCCGCGCCGCCCGCCGTGGCGGACCACACCGCCTCGTCGGGCGTCATGCCCATGTCCCGTACCGCCAGGGCGATGCAGAACGGCATCGACGAGGTGAACGACGAGCCGGGGTTGCAGTCCGTGGACAGCGCCACCGTCACGCCCGCGTCCAGCAGGCGGCGCGCGTCGGGCCACTGCGCGCGGGTGGAGAACTCGGCGCCGGGCAGCAGCGTCGCGACGGTCGAGCCGTTGGCGAGGGCGTCCACGTCCTCGTCCGTCAGGTGGGTGCAGTGGTCGGCGCTCGCCGCGTCCAGCTCCACCGCCAGTTGCACGCCGGGCCCGTACGAAAGCTGGTTGGCGTGGACGCGCGGGTGCAGGCCGCGGGCCCTGCCCGCGGTGAGGATCGCGCGGGCCTGGTCGCCGTCGAAGGCGCCCTTCTCGCAGAACACGTCGATCCAGCGGGCGTGCGGCGCGCACGCGTCGAGCATCTCCCCGGTGACCAGGGCCACGTACCGGGCCGGGTCGTCGGCGTGGTCCCGGGGGACGACGTGCGCACCGAGGTAGGTGACCTCGTCGGTGTGGCGGGCCGCGATGCGCAGCGCCCGCGCCTCGTCCTCGACGGTCAGGCCGTAGCCGGACTTCGTCTCGAAGGTCGTGGTGCCCTGGCGGAGCGCCTCGCCCAGGTAGCGGGTGAGGTTCGCCTCCAGTTCGGCGTCGGTGGCGGCGCGGGTGGCGGCGACCGTGGTGCGGATGCCGCCCGCCGCGTACGGGCGGCCGGACATGCGGGCGTTGAACTCGGCGGTGCGGTCCCCGGCGAAGACGAGGTGCGAGTGGGAGTCGACGAAGCCGGGGATCACGGCCCGTCCGCCGACGTCGACGCGGTTGTCGGTGGCGGGTGCTTTGCTGGCCTCACCGATCCAGACGACGCGGTCGCCCTCGATGGCGACCGCCGCGTCGCGGATCAGTCCGAGGGGGGACCCTCCCCCGCTCTCGAACTTGCTCGAGCGGGGGGACCCCCATCCGAGGGAGGGGTCGTTGGTGACCAGGCCGGCGATGTTCGTGATGAGCGTGGCCGCGGTGGCCGCCGGCGCGACGGCGCTGTTCGTCGTGTCGGGGCCCGCGGTCGCGGGGTCGCTGTTCGCGGGTTCGTTGCCGCTGTTCATGGTGCGGGGGTCCTCCTTCGGCCGGGTCAGTCGTGCAGGGCGGCGATCGCGTCCCGCAGCGCCCGCGGTACGTCCGGTACGAGGGCGTGGACCCCGTCCCGTACGACGTGGCGGCCGCCCACGACCGTGTGCCGCACGTCCGCGGCCGACGCGGCGAATACCGCCGTCTCGGCTGCCAGACGCGGTGGCGGGCCGGCCGTCCTGACGGTGTCCAGCGCGATCGTCGTGAAGTCGGCGAGCGCGCCCGCCTCCAGGCGGCCCGCGTCGGGCCGGCCCAGCGAGGCGTGCCCGTCGGCGGTGGCCGCGCGCAGCAGGGCGGCGGCGGTCCAGTTGCCGCGGGTGCGGGTGCGCAGCCGCTCGTCGAGCTCCATCGCGCGCGCCTCCTCCAGGAGGTCGATCACGGCGTGGCTGTCGGTCCCGAGGGACAGGGGGCTGCCCGCCCGTTGGAGGGCGGCGGCCGGGCCGATGCCGTCGGCGAGGTCGCGCTCCGTGGTGGGGCACATGCAGGTGCCGGTGGCGGAGCCGCCGAGGAGGGCGACGTCCTCGTCGGTGAGGTGGGTGGCGTGGACGGCGGTCGTCCGCTCGCCGAGCGCGCCCCGGTCGGCCAGCAGCCGGGCCGGGGTGCAGCCGTGGGCGGCGAGGCACGCCTCGTTCTCGGCGGGCTGCTCGGAGAGGTGGACGTGGAGGGGGCGTTCCGGTCGCGCGCCCAGTCGGCGACGGTGGCCAGCTGGTCGGCGGGGACGGCGCGCACGGAGTGGACGGCCGCTCCGATGCGGACCGCGTCGCCCCTGTCCTGCAGGGCGGAGGCGCGCTCGGCCCACGCGTCGGCGGTGCCGTCGGAGAAGCGCAGCTGGTGCTCGCCGGGGGGCTCACCGAAACCGGACGACAGGTAGGCGGTGTCGAGGAGGGTGATGCGGACACCCGCGTCGGCGGCGGCGGCGATCAGCGCCTCGCCCATGGAGTTGGGGTCGGCGTACGGCGTGCCGCCGGGCGCGTGGTGCAGGTAGTGGAACTCCCCCACGGCGGTGATCCCCGCGAGGGCCATCTCCGCGTACACGGCCGTCGCCAGGGCGCGGTACGTGTCGGGCGTGAGCCGGGACGCCGCCCGGTACATCGTCTCCCGCCACGTCCAGAAGGTGCCGCGCTCGGTCTGGACGTGGCCGCGCAGGGCCCGGTGGAAGGCGTGGCTGTGGGCGTTGGCCAGCCCCGGGATCGTCAGCCCCCGCAGGGGCGTGGCGTCCGGCGGCGGGGCGGGCACCCCCGGGCGGACGGCGGCGATGCGGCCGTCCGCCGCGTCCAGGGCGACGCCGGAGGCGACCGTCCCGCCCAGCCAGGCGTGCTCCAGCCAGTACGTCGTCATCGGCACGCCAGGCCCTCCAGTACGTCGGCGAGGGCGTGCACGCCGGCCGCGCAGTCGTCCTCGGCGGCGAACTCCGCCGGGGAGTGCGAGACGCCCGTGGGGTTGCGGACGAACAGCATCGCGGTCGGGACGGAGGCGGACAGGATGCCCGCGTCGTGTCCGGCACCCGTGCCCAGGACGGGCACGGGGCGGTCGCCGCCCCGGTCGAGGATCTTCCCGAGCTCGTCGCGCAGCGCGTGGGCGAAGTCGACGACCGGGGTGAACGACTCGCGTACGACGGTGAGGTCGACGCCCTGCCGGTCGGCGGCCTCCCGCGCGGCGGCCTCCACGGCCGCCGTGACGGCGTCGAGCGCCGCCTGGTCGGCGGCGCGCGAGTCGAGCCAGCCGCGGACCAGGGACGGGATGGCGTTGACGCCGTTCGGTTCGACGGCGACCTTGCCGAACGTGGCGACGGCGCCGGCCAGTTCCGCCTCGCGGCGGGCCGCCAGGACCGTCTCGGCGTACGGCAGCATCGGGTCGCGGCGGTCCGCGAGGCGGGTGGTGCCGGCGTGGTTCGCCTCGCCCCGGAAGTCGTACCGCCAGCGGCCGTGCGGCCAGATCGCGGAGGCGATGCCGACGGGGTCGCCGGAGAGGTCCAGGGCGCGGCCCTGCTCGACGTGCAGCTCCACGAACGCGCCGATCCGGGCGAGGCGCTCCGGGTCGGGTCCGATGGCCGCCGGGTCGTACCCGGCCGCCTCCATGGCCTGCGGCAGGCTCGTCCCGCCGCCGTCGCGCAGCGCGTACGCGGCGTCCTTCGTCAGCTGCCCCGACGTGAGGCGGGAGCCGACGCAGGCGAGGCCGAAGCGGGCGCCCTCCTCGTCGCCGAAGTTCACCACGGCGAGGGGGCGGGCGGGGGCGGCGCCCCGGCGGAGGAGTTCGTCGACGGCGGCGAAGGAGGAGACGACGCCGAGGGGGCCGTCGAACGCGCCGCCGTCCGGGACGGAGTCCAGGTGGGAGCCGGTGACGACGGCGTCCGTGCCCCGCGGGTCGCCCAGCCAGGCCCACTGGTTGCCGTTGCGGTCGGTCTCGTAGGCCAGGCCCCGGGCCTCGGCCTGCTCCCGGAACCAGGCGCGGCAGTCGGCGTCGGCGCCGGTCCAGGCGTAGCGGCGGTAGCCGCCGGAGCCGGCGTCGCGGCCGATCCCGCGCAGGCCGTCCCACATCTCGTGGAACGACGCGCCCGCGCGGGGCGCGCCGGCGGTCTCCCGCGGGCGCTCCCGCCCGGCCCGGGGGAGCCTCCTCCCGCCGGGGAGCGCTCCTCCGCGGCGGGGCGGCCGTCGTTCACGCCTCCTCCCGCATGGGGACCCGGACGCCGCGCTCGGCGGCGACCTCGTCGGCGCGGTCGTAGCCCGCGTCCACGTGGCGGATGACGCCCATGCCGGGGTCGTTGGTGAGGACCCGGCGGACCTTCTCGCCGGCGAGCTTCGTGCCGTCCGCGACCGTGACCTGGCCCGCGTGGATGGAGCGGCCCATGCCGACGCCGCCGCCGTGGTGGAGGGAGACCCAGGACGCGCCGGAGGCGACGTTGACCATGGCGTTGAGCAGCGGCCAGTCCGCGATGGCGTCCGAGCCGTCGAGCATCGCCTCGGTCTCCCGGTACGGGGAGGCGACGGAGCCGCAGTCGAGGTGGTCGCGGCCGATGGCGAGGGGGGCGGCCAGCTCGCCGGAGGCCACCATGTCGTTGAAGCGCTCGCCGGCGCGGTCGCGCTCGCCGTAGCCGAGCCAGCAGATGCGGGCGGGCAGGCCCTGGAAGTGGACGCGCTCGCCGGCCATCTTGATCCAGCGGGCCAGCGACTCGTTCTCCGGGAACAGGTCGAGGATCGCCTTGTCGGTCCTGGCGATGTCGGACGCCTCGCCCGACAGGGCCGCCCAGCGGAAGGGGCCCTTGCCCTCGCAGAACAGCGGGCGGATGTACGCGGGGACGAAGCCGGGGAAGGCGAACGCCCGGTCGTACCCGGCGAGCCGCGCCTCGCCGCGGATGGAGTTGCCGTAGTCGAAGACCTCCGCGCCGGCGTCCATGAAGCCGACCATCGCCTCGACGTGCTTCGCCATCGACTCGCGCGCACGGGTGGTGAACCCGGCCGGGTCCTTGGCGGCCGCGTCCGCCATGTCCTCGAAGGCGGTGCCGACCGGCAGGTACGACAGCGGGTCGTGGGCCGAGGTCTGGTCGGTGACGATGTCGATGGGGGCGCCCGTCGCGAGGAGCTGCGGCACCAGCTCGGCGGCGTTGCCGAGGACGCCGATCGACAGGGGGCGGCGGTCGTCGCGGGCCTCGACGGCGAGCCGGAGGGCGTGGTCGAGGGAGTCGGCCCGCACGTCCAGGTAGCGGTGCTCGATGCGGCGCTCGATGGCGCGCGGGTCGCAGTCGACGCAGATCGCGACGCCGTCGTTCATGGTGACGGCGAGCGGCTGGGCGCCGCCCATGCCGCCGAGGCCGGCGGTGAGGGTGATCGTCCCGGCCAGGGTGCCGCCGAACTTCTTCTCGGCGACGGCGGCGAACGTCTCGTAGGTGCCCTGCAGGATGCCCTGGGTGCCGATGTAGATCCAGGAGCCCGCGGTCATCTGTCCGTACATGGTGAGGCCCAGGGCCTCCAGGCGGCGGAACTCCTCCCAGTTCGCCCAGTCGCCGACCAGGTTGGAGTTGGCGATCAGGACGCGCGGGGCCCACTCGTGGGTCTGCAGGACGCCGACCGGGCGGCCGGACTGGACGAGCATCGTCTCGTCCTGCTTCAGGGTGCGCAGCGTGCGGACCATGGCGTCGAAGGACCGCCAGTCGCGGGCGGCCTTGCCGGTGCCGCCGTAGACGACGAGCTTGTCGGGGTGCTCGGCGACCTCGGGGTCGAGGTTGTTCTGCAGCATCCGCAGGGCGGCCTCCTGCTGCCACCCCAGGGCGCTCAGTTCCGTACCGCGCGGGGCCCGTACGGGTCGGGGTCCTGACATGGGGGTGCCTCCTCGGATGCTCGGCCCTGCGGCCACTGGGACGACGCTCACTCCCGTGAATGAGGTATTCACATCCTGCTGGACTGAATAGTTGTAGTCAACAGCTGCGCGGCCGCACGGCGGGTGTTTGGCTGGGGACATGGCTTCCGACCGTCGCGACCGGGCCGTCCGCGCAGCCGTCGGGCACGCGCTGCCCTCCGCCGCCGAACCCGTCGTCGCCCTCCTCGACACCGCCGGCGTCCGCGCCTCCGCCGCCGCCCTGCGCGCCGCGTTCGCCGCCGTCACCGACGCGCCCGTGCTGCACGCCTTCGCCGTCAAGGCGTCCCCGCTCGTCCCCGTCCTGCGCCTGCTGTACGAGCAGGGGCTGGGCGCCGAGGTCGCCAGCCCCGGCGAGCTGGCCCTGGCGCGCGCGGCCGGCGTCCCGCCGCACCTGACCGTCCTCGACTCGCCCGCCAAGACCACCGCCGAGCTGCGTGAGGCCCTGGCCCTCGGCGTCGCCGTCAACGCCGACAGCCCCCAGGAGCTGGCCCGCCTCGACGCCCTCGTGCCGGCCGCGGCCCCCGCCGGCCCGCCGCCCCTCGGCCTGCGGGTGAACGCGCAGGTCGGCGGCGGCACGATCGACGCCCTGGCGACCGCCACCGACACGTCGAAGTTCGGCGTCGGCCTGCGCGACGCCGGGGCGCGCGAATGGATCGTGCGGGCGTTCCTGGACCGCCCGTGGCTGACGCGCCTGCACACCCACTCCGGCTCCCAGGGCGTCCCGCTCGCCCGCATGGCGGCCGGGGTCCGCGCCGTGTACGAGCTCGCCGAGGAGATCAACGCGGCGGCCGGGCGGCGCCAGGTCGACACGGTCGACATCGGCGGCGGCCTCCCGGTGAACTTCGCGTCGGACGAGGAGGCCCCGACGCACGAGGCGTACGCGCGGCTGCTCGCCGCCGAGGTGCCGGGGCTGTTCGACGGGAGGTACGGGCTGGTCACCGAGTTCGGCCGGTCGCTGCTGGCCAAGCACGGCACGGTGCTCGCCCGCGTCGAGTACACCAAGACCTCCGGTTCGAGGCCGATCGCCGTCACCCACGCCGGCGTCCAGGTCGCCGCGCGCACCGTGTACGCCCCCGCGGCCTGGCCGCTGCGGATCTCCGCGTACGACGCGCGGGGGCGGCCCAAGGCCGGGCCGGCCGTCGACCAGGACGTGGCCGGGCCCGCGTGCTTCGCCGGGGACCTGCTGGCCGCGGCCCGGGCGCTGCCGCGGCTCGTACCGGGCGACGTGGTGGCGGCGCTGGACACCGGCGCCTACTACTTCGCGCACCACTACGCGTACAACTCCCTGCCCAGACCGGGTGTGTACGGGTACGCGGTCCGGCCGGACGGCACGGTGCGGTTCACCACCGTGCGGCCGCCGCAGCCGCTCTCGGAGATCGTCGCGGAGGCGGGCGGGGACCGGAGGGACGCGCTGGTGCGGGAGTAGCGGCGGCCCCCACCGAGCCGGCGGCACGCCCCCGCGAGAACGCCGGAAGCCCCTCCGGGGGCGGGACGTCGCGGCACCTCTCCGCCGCGGGGGGCGCCACCCCGGCGTCAGCGGCGGCGCCGCGCCCCTCCGGGTGCGGCGTCGCCCGCGGCGATCCCCGTCGTCCGGTACGCGGTGACGTGCCGGCCGGCCGGGCCGCCCTCGGCGAGCAGGTCGGCGCCGATCCACAGCAACCGGTCGGCGGCGGCCTCGCGGCGGCCGATCCACACCGCCTTCAGCCACAGCCCGGCGCCCAGCCCCGCGACGAACAGCCCGACCGCGGCGGGCACCGCGAACGACGACCCGACGGCCACCGGGAAGGCCGGGAGCAGCCACGGGCGACGGGCGCGCCGCCGGGCGCGGAGGGTGGCGGCCCGGTCCTGCAGGACGTCCGCGCGGGCGGCCCGCACGGCGGCGGCGGCCGGCGCCGTGTAGCGGCCGCGCCGGGCGAGGAGCACCGCCGCGGCCGCCACCAGGAACAGCGCGGTCCCCGCGAGCAGGCCGATGCGCCGCCCCGTCAGTCCGGGCGGCAGCGTTCCCACGGCCGCCCCGGCCAGCCCCGACCAGAACAGGGGCGCCGCCCCGGCCCGTACCGCCACGGCGACCCTCGCCAGCACCTGACCTCCGCGTGCCACGTCCCGTCCTCCTCCTGCCCCGGCTGCGATGCGGATGCGTGCCCGGCAGGGTACAACCGGCCCGCGAGCACCCGGGACCCGGTCCGGCAGGGTCCCCGGAGGGCCCGGTCCGGCGGTGCTACTCGACGAACAGCCCGCGCGCGGCGGCCCGCGCGTCGAACTCCTCCAGCCGCGCCTGCGCCTCCGGCAACCCGTCGCACATCGCCTCCAGCAGCGCCCGCCCGAGGAGCATCGGCCCGCACGCCGTGTCGAAGGCGAGGGCGGTGCCGACGGCGGCCGGGAGCAGCAGGTCGCTGTGGCGGGCGACCGGCGCGAACGCCGAGTCGGCGACGGTCACCACGGTCAGCCCGGCGGCCCTGGCGTACTCCAGGGCGTCGAGGACCTCGCGCGGGTGGCGGGGCAGCGCGAAGCAGAGCAGGACGGTGGCCCCGGCCCGTACGGCGGCGTCGACGCGGTCGGCGAGCATCGACCCGCCCTCGTCGAGCACCCGGACGTCCGGATGGACCTTGGCGGCGAAGTACGCGAAGCCGCGGGCCTGGGCGGCGGCGGCGCGCAGCCCGAGGACGGGCAGGGGGCGGGAGGCGGCGAGCAGCCGGCCGGCCCGCTCGACCGGCGCGGGGTCGGCGAGCAGTTCCGCGAGGTGGCGCAGGTTCTCGATCTCGGCGTGGACGGCCTGCTGGTACTCGTTGGCCCCCGTCGTCCCCTCGGGCGCCTCGCCCGGGGCGACGCGGGCGGGCTCGGCGGGGGCGACCTCCCGCAGGTGCCTGCGCAGCGCGGGGTAGCCGTCGAAACCGAGGGCGACGGCGAAGCGGGTGACGGACGGCTGGCTGACCCCGGCCAGCTCGGCCAGCTCCACGCTGGACAGGAACGGCACGTCGGCGGCGCGCCGCACCATCCAATGGGCGATCCGCCGCTGCGTCGGCGTCAGCCGGTGCCCCTCGAACAGCGCCTGCAACCGTACGCCGGGGGTGTCGCTCATGTCGGTACCCCTGCCCTCCACCTCGGGTCTATTCAGCCACCGCAGTAACTGAATAGACCATATGCAAGACCTGCTCCGCCGGGAAAGCGGGAGGCCCGGGCAGCCCGCGACGGGCGGGCGACCGGGCGCGGCGGCCACCGCCCTCGGCCGAGGGGTGGCGTGACGCCGTGGCTCCGCCTTCGTCACGGACCCGCCCCGCCTCCTCCCTCCACCGGATCCCCGCGGGCCCACGAGTCCGGGGCTCGGAAGCGCGGTTGACAACGGGGCCCGAAACCGTCCACCATGCGTGGCCGCTTCCGGAGCCGCACGGCTTCGTACACGAAACCGGCGCGTGTTCGCTCAACGGCATCGGGGGTCGGCGCACATGGGGTTCGACGGGGAGGCTCCGCGGCCGCGGTCCGGGGCGGCGGCGCGGCAGGACGCCTTGACGCGTCCGAACCGGCCGCCCGCCGACGACGGCCCACGGCTGCGGCGCGGCCGACCCGGCGACGTACGGCACCGACGTGACCGGGGCCGGTCCCTCCGGGTCCGCCACCGGTCCCGGCGGCACCGCGCCCCGCGCCTCCACGGCGGCGCCCACCGCGGCGCCCGACCCGGTCCGCGCCCGCTCCGGCCCGCACCCGGCCCGGTCACGGCCGGCCCGGCGGTCGACACGGGTGCCGTGTACGCCGGCCGCCCGACCCGGGACGACCACGAGGCCGCCGGCAGGGTCGGGGACCGGGCCCTCGACGGGGCGGAGGGCCTCGGAAACGACACCGCCGGCGGCGCCGAGAAGTCGGGTGGCGCCCCCGACCCGTTCGACCGACGAGGAACCCATGCACACCACCGTCTCCCCGTTCACGCTCGCGTACGAGAAGCGGCGTGAGCCGGGCGGCCGGCCGCAGTACGGCTGGCGGGGCAGGTCCCCGGAGTTCGGCGAGGTCCGGGTGGTCTGGCCGGCGCCCCCGCACGCCTCCGGCGCCATCGTGACCGAGGCCGGCGGTGACCGTCTCCCCACAGCCAGGTTCGAGACCCGCGGCCTGCTCTCGGACCTCGTCTCCATGCCCACCCTGAACCGCGCGACGTGCCGGGTCGACGGCCGGCTCGCCGGCCTGGACCGGAACCGGTGGGCCGTCACCCGCCGGGGCCGCTCCCTGCGGCTGCGGTACCTGGGCGACCACTACCGGCTGACGGCGATCGGCAGGCACGCGTACCGGCTGACGCGGCTCGCCGACGGCGAGGACCCCGGTGTCCTCGTCACCGTGCGCCGGTCGGGCATCGCGGGCGGCAGGAGGCTGACCGTGCGGGCGGCGGGGCGGGTGCTGCCCGCGGACCTCGCCCTCGCGGCCCTGTTCGCCGGCGTCGACCGGTCGGTCCTCACGCGGCGCGGGGCCGTGGGGGCCGGTTTCAGGAGGGTGTTCGGCTTCTGGGCGGAGGCGACGTACTGACGCGTCCGGGACGGAGCCGTCCGCGGAGCGCCGGGACGAGCGCACCCCGGGCGTACGTCCGGTCCCGGGACGCCCACCGCGCTCCGGGACCCCGCCCCGACCCGCTCCCCACACGGCCCCGGCCGTACGGACGCCGCCGCTCCCCGGGCACCGGGGGGTGGGGCGACAGCGGTCCGTGCGGGGACCCGGATCCGGGCCGGGGCGGTCGCCGCTCCGCGGCGCCGGCGGGGGTCCGGGAGCCGCTCCGGAGGTCCGTGGCGCCGGCGGCCGCCACGGTGCCGGGTGCGTGCCGAGCGGATGCTTCCGCCGTGCGCCGTCCCCGTACCGTTCACGCGACCCCCGGCCGCCCGGCCGTGGACCGTGTGCCGACGCGCGCGGCCGTCACCCGCTCCGCCCGGCCGTCACCTGCCGTCGCGGGCCAGGAACGCCAGCAGGTCCTGGCGGCTGACCACACCGGTCGGCTTGCCCTCGACCAGCACGATCGCCGCGTCCGCCCGGCCCAGCACGGCCATCAGGTCCTCGACCGGCTCGCCGGAACCGACCTGCGGGAGCGGGGCGCTCATGTGCTTCTCCAGCGGGTCGCCGAGGGAGGCGCGCTGGGTGAACAGCGCCTCCAGCAGCTCCCGCTCGACGACCGAGCCGACGACCTCGGCGGCCATCACGTCCGGGTGGCCGGCGCCCGGCTTGACGATGGGCATCTGCGACACGCCGTACTCGCGGAGCACCTCGATCGCCTCGCCGACCGTCTCCTCCGGGTGCATGTGCACCAGCTTCGGGATGTCGCCCTCCTTGTGGCGGAGCACGTCCCCGACGCGCGCGGACGGGCCGGCGTCCTCCAGGAAGCCGTAGTCCGCCATCCACTCGTCGTTGAAGATCTTGGAGAGGTAACCGCGGCCGCTGTCCGGCAGCAGGACGACGACCACGTCGTCCGGGCCGAGCCCCTCGGCGACGCGCAGCGCCGCGACGACGGCCATGCCGCAGGAGCCGCCGACGAGGAGGCCCTCCTCCTTGGCGAGGCGGCGGGTCATCTGGAAGGAGTCCTTGTCGGAGACGGCGACGATCTCGTCCGTCACCGTCCGGTCGTAGGCGGACGGCCAGAAGTCCTCGCCGACGCCCTCCACCAGGTACGGGCGGCCGGAACCGCCCGAGTAGACCGAGCCCTCCGGGTCGGCGCCGACGACCCTGACCCTCCCGTCGCTGACCTCCTTGAGGTAGCGGCCGGTGCCGGAGACGGTGCCGCCCGTGCCCACGCCGGCGACGAAGTGGGTGATCCGCCCGTCCGTCTGCTCCCACAGCTCCGGGCCGGTCGTCTCGTAGTGCGAGCGCGGGTTGTTCGGGTTCGAGTACTGGTCCGGCTTCCAGGCGCCGGGGATCTCGCGTACGAGGCGGTCGGAGACGTTGTAGTACGAGTCCGGGTGCTCCGGGTCGACCGCCGTGGGGCAGACGACGACCTCGGCGCCGTACGCCCGCAGCACGTTGATCTTGTCCGTGGACACCTTGTCCGGGCAGACGAAGACGCACTTGTAGCCCTTCCGCTGGGCCACGATCGCCAGTCCCACGCCGGTGTTGCCGGACGTCGGCTCGACGATGGTGCCGCCGGGCACGAGCTCGCCGCTCCTCTCCGCGGCCTCGATCATGCGCAGGGCGATGCGGTCCTTCACCGAACCGCCGGGGTTGAAGTACTCGACCTTGGCCAGGACCGTGGCCTGGATGCCCGCGGTCACGCTGTTGAGCTTCACCAGCGGGGTGTTGCCGACGAGGCTGATCATCGAGTCGTGGATTCGCACCGTAAGTCTCCGGGTCTCCGTGATGGTCCAGCCAGCGTAAGCCGAGCGGATGCGTAGCCGGGCACCGTCATCGGGCAGTTAGCTCACAGACCGTACGAAGGAGGTGGCCACGCCTATGTCGAGGGCGAGGGTGGCACGGCGGATCGCCGCGGGCGCGGCGTACGGGGGCGGGGGCGCCGGTCTGCTGGGGGTGGCCGCGGCAGGGGTGCTGCTGGCCGAGATGCGGCTGGCGAAGCGGTCCCTGGGCGGTGGCGTCGCGCCGCTGCCGCCGACGGCGGACGGGCTGTACGGGCGCGGCTTCGACGGGAATCCGCTGCGGCTCGCCATGCTGGGCGACTCCACGGCCGCGGGCCAGGGCGTGCGGCGCGTCGGCCAGACCCCGGGCGCGCTGCTCGCCTCCGGGCTCGCCCAGGTGGCCGAGCGGCCCGTGGAACTGCGGAACGTCGCGCTGCCCGGCGCCCGCTCCGACGACCTGGAGCGGCAGACCACCCTGCTGCTGGCGCACCCGGAGCGGGTCCCGGACGCCTGCGTGATCATGATCGGCGCGAACGACGTCACCCACCGGGTGCCGCTCACGCAGTCCGTGCGGCACCTGTCGGGGGCGGTGCGGCGGCTGCGCGCCGCGGGCGCCGAGGTGGTCGTCGGCACCTGCCCCGACCTGGGCACCATCGAGCCGGTGTACCAGCCGCTGCGCTGGCTGGCGCGGCGGCTTTCGCGGCAGCTGGCGGCGGCGCAGACGATCGCGGTGGTGCAGCGGGGCGGCCGGACCGTGTCGCTGGGCGATCTGCTGGGTCCGGAGTTCGCGGCGAACCCGCGGGAGATGTTCGGCGCCGACAACTACCACCCGTCGGCGGAGGGGTACGCGACGGCGGCGATGGCGGTCCTGCCGACGGTGTGCGCGGCCCTGGGCGTGTGGCCCGGCCCGGAGCGGCCGGAGGCGAACCGGGGGGAGGGGGTGCTGCCGGTGGCCGTGGCGGCGGCGGAGGCGGCGGAGGAGGCCGGTACGGAGGTCGCGGGCGCCCGCGCGCCGTGGGCCCTGCTCAGGCACCGCCGCCGGCGGCGCCTCACGGAGTGCGCTGCCCCGGAGCGTCCCGCCGAGGGCGACCCGGTGTGACCCCTCGGCCCGGGCCCCCGCCCCGCGCCCCCGCCCCGTCGCGGACGGCGCGGTCCGCGACGGGGCCGGCGGTCCGGAGCCCGGGAGGACCGGCTGACCTGGCGCCGGGCAGTGCGGCGGGGGTCACACCTCCCCTGCGGTGACCCGGGCTCTACGTAGGGGTAACTTCCCTTCCAGCCGCCCGCCCGCCCACCCTGGAGCCGTGATGCCCGAAGCCGTGATCGTCTCAGCCGCCCGTTCCCCCATCGGCCGGGCCCACAAGGGCTCGCTGAAGGACCTGCGGGCCGACGAGCTGACCGCCACGATCGTCCAGGCCGCCCTCGCCAAGGTCCCCGAGCTGGACCCGCGGGACATCGACGACCTCATGCTCGGCTGCGGCCTGCCCGGCGGCGAGCAGGGCTTCAACATGGGCCGCATCGTCGCCGTGCGGATGGGCATGGACCACCTGCCCGGCTGCACCGTGACCCGCTACTGCGCCTCGTCCCTGCAGACCACGCGCATGGCCCTGCACGCCATCAAGGCCGGGGAGGGCGAGGTGTTCGTCTCCGCGGGCGTCGAGACCGTCTCGCGGTACGCGAAGGGCAACTCCGACACCCTCCCCGACACCCGCAACCCGTTCTTCGCCGAGGCGCAGGCCCGCACCGCGGCCACCGCCGAGAGGGGCGCCCGGGAGTGGCACGACCCGCGCGAGGACGGCCTGGTGCCGGACGCGTACATCGCGATGGGCCAGACCGCCGAGAACCTCGCCCTGCTGAAGGGCGTCAGCCGCCGGGAGATGGACGAGTTCGGCGTGCGGTCGCAGAACCTCGCCGAGCAGGCCATCGCGGACGGCTTCTGGGAGCGCGAGATCACCCCGGTGGCCCTCCCCGACGGCACCGTCGTCGGCAAGGACGACGGCCCCCGCGCGGGCGTCACCCTGGAGGGCGTACAGGCGCTCAAGCCGGTCTTCCGCCCCGACGGGCGCGTGACCGCGGGCAACTGCTGCCCGCTCAACGACGGCGCCGCCGCCCTCGTCGTCATGTCCGACGCGAAGGCGCGTGAGCTGGGCCTGACCCCGCTCGCCCGGATCGTCTCCACCGGCGTCTCCGCCCTCTCCCCCGAGATCATGGGGTACGGCCCGGTCGAGGCCAGCAGGCGGGCGCTCGCCCACGCCGGCCTCACCGTCGGCGACATCGACCTGGTCGAGATCAACGAGGCGTTCGCCGCCCAGGTGATCCCCTCCTACAAGGACCTGGGCATCCCGCTCGACAAGGTGAACGTCAACGGCGGCGCCATCGCCGTCGGCCATCCCTTCGGCATGACCGGCGCCCGCATCACCACGACGCTGATCAACAGCCTCCAGTACCACGACAAGCAGTTCGGTCTGGAGACCATGTGCATCGGCGGTGGTCAGGGCATGGCCATGGTGATCGAGCGGCTCTCCTGACCCGGCTTCCCCGGCCCGGCCCCCGCGGTCGCGCCGCGTCCCGGCCGTGACCGAATCTCCCCCAGGATGTGACCTATCTCCCGGGGGAGATTCGTTTGTGCAGGTCAGGGTCGTGACAGTGCAAAACGCCCGCGAAAGAAAACTGTCCAATTCGTGACGTAATGCACTGACACCGGGTCCACAGCCGGGAGAAGCTGAGGTAGGAAGTGCGGGGGATCGATAGAAACCGGGAGTAAGTCAGTGAGCGCCATGTCTCTCGCCCTGCTGCTGACCACGGCCGCCGCCGCGGCCGTGGGCGCCGCTGCCCTCTACGCCGTCCACGGGCTGCGCCGGCAGATCGCCGCCCTGCGCGCCGACCTCGCCGCCCGCGGCGCCGCGGAGCGGCGTCCGACCGTTCCGCACGCCCGCTCCGCGGAGGTCACGACGGCGGAGGAGATACGCACGGCCGTCGCCGAGGCGCTGGCCGAGGAGCGCGAGCGCGAGCTGGCCGAGGCCCGCGCGTTCTGGGCCGCCCAGGAGGCCCGGGACGCCACCGACTCCCCCGCCTCCCTGCTGGACGGGGCCCCCGGTCCGGTCGGCGGCGTCGGCGACGACGGCCCCTACTTCGTGCCGCGCCAGTCCGACCTGGCGGGCCTGGAGTCGCTGGGGCTCGACACCGGGTACGACGCGGACGGCGACCTCACCGGCGCGCGGCTTCCCGACTTCCCCGGCCTGCCGGGCGGGGAGTTCTCCGAGCCCGCCGGGGCGGGCGACTGCCCCGAACACCCCGAGGACTCCCCCGAGCTGGCCGCGGCCCGCCGCCGGCACCCCTCCCACCCCGACTTCGTGCCCGTCCGCACGCCGGTCGTCACCGACCACGAACGGACCATGGCGCGCCTGGAGGAGCTGGCCGCCGCGCGCACCGCGCTGACCGACGTGCGCCCCGGGCCGCTCGGCACGCTCGACGTGTACGTCTTCGAGGACGGCGCCACGCTGTGCATGACCCCCGGGCACCGCGAGACCGCCGAACGCCTCGCCGAGGCCCTGCGCCGGGGCGCCACCCCCTTCCTGCTGGGCGGGTCCGGCATCTCCGGCGCGTACGCCCTGACGTTCTCCTGCGGCGACGCGGAGAACGTCTACGTCCTCGCCGACCGGGTCATCGCCTCCGTGTAGGGGCGTCCGTCCCCTACAGGGCCGTCCGCGCCGCCGCCGCGCGGACCGACTCCACCGCCTCCGCCAGCTCCCCGGCCAGCGCCGCCGCGGACGCCCCGTCCCGGCGCGCGGCGGCGCGCAGCGCCTCGGCGAGGTCCGCGCCGGCGACTGCCAGCTGGTCCCCCACCGCGAACACCCCGGCGTCGGGCATGACGCGCACCTCCGCCGCGCCCTCCAGCCGCTGCGCCCGCGCCGCCAGCTCCCTGGCCAGCGCCAGCCCCTCCGCGGCCGCACCCTGCCTGAGCCGGCTCTGCGGGGCGGCCCGCAGCCGGTCGGCGAGACGGCCCACGGCCTCGTCCAGTTCCGTCGTGTCGTGCACACCGCGACCCTATGCGGCGTCGATCCGCCGCCGCCAACGGGCGGGCGCCCGGGCGCGGTGACGCGTGGGAGCGCCCGCGCGCGGCGGGCGGACGCGGCGGTGCCCCGGCTCCTCCGGAGGTGCCCGCCGCCCGGTGCCCCGCCGCACGGCCCGTGGCGTCCGGTCGGCCCCGTACCGTCGCGGCGGGCGCCCGCCGTCCGCTTCGGGGAGGGGGCGGGCCGGCGCCCGGCGGGGACGGCCGCGCCGGCGTGGTCCGTTCCGCGGGCGCGGCCCGCCGGGCCGCCCCGGGCGGCGCCCCCGCACGACGCGGAAGGGCCCGCCCGGACGAACCGGGCGGGCCCTCCACCGACCGCGGGGTCAGTCGTCGCCGCTGAGGATCTGCACCAGCCGCAGGAACTCCAGGTAGATCCAGACCAGGGTCAGGGTGAGGCCGAAGGCCGCCAGCCACGACTCCTCGCGCGGAGCGCCGTAGGCGATGCCGTCCTCGACCTGCTTGAAGTCCAGCGCCAGGAAGCAGGCGCCGAGGACGATGCCGATGATGCCGAACACGATGCCGAGGCCACCGCTGCGGAAGCCCAGGCCGTCACCGCCGCCGAACAGCGAGAACAGCATGTTCACCGCCATCAGCAGGACGAAGCCGACCGCGGCCGCCATCACGAAGCCGTAGAAGCGGCGGGTGACGCGGATCCAGCGCATCTTGTACGCGATGAGCACACCGGCGAAGACCGCCATCGTGCCGAGCACCGCCTGCGGGACGGCGCCCGCCGTGACGTACGTCGAGACGGCGCTGGAGATGACGCCGAGGAAGACGCCCTCGAAGGCCGCGTACCCCAGGATCAGGGCGGGCGACGCCTTGCGCTTGAAGGACTGCACCATCGCCAGGACGAAGGCCACCAGGGCCGCGCCGATGCCGATGCCGTAGGACCTGCCGAGGTTGGCGGGGTCGACCGGCAGCAGGAACCAGGCGAGCGTCGCGGTGACGAACACCGTGCCGAGCGTGATGGCCGTGCGGGACACCACGTCGTCGATGGTCATGGCCCCCGCGCGGGCCGGGGCCTGCGGCGGGGCGCCGTGCTGGGCGTCAGGCTGCCCGTAGGGGTCGGTCGCGTACGGGTTCGTCGCGTACGGGTTGGTTCCAGCGGCGGGGCCCCCGGCCTGCTGCTGCGCGTTGAAGCCCGCGTAGCCGTTGTCGCGGCTGAACCCCCGTCGCGAGAAGACCGGGTTGCTGCTCCTCATCTCACTCCTCCATGGCCGCCGTGCGCGGCCTTGCAACCAGAGTAATGGGGAAGCAAAGGAAACACCCTAGTGCTCGGGGAGGATCTTTCGCTCCCGGATCTCGATCGCGCGACCCCGTGTGGCTCCGGAACCTCCCCGAGCCGTCGGCGCCGGAGCGGGGCCCCAGCCCGGACCGGCACCGCTTCCGGCCCGCGGCAGCGCCCGGCCCCGGTGAGAACACCCGCGTCCTCGCGCGACCGCACGCCTCCTCCCCGCGTGCCGGATTCCGTGTTTCCCGCGGGAGCGCGGTCGGGAGCACGCCTTGGAGCCCGGCGGTCCGCCGGCCCTCCGCGTTCCCCCGGTGCCCGCGGAACACGGACCGGAGCGCTCCCCCGCCCCGCGGCGGGGCCGAACGCCCGGGCGGTCCCGTTCAGCCCGGGGCCGGGGACGGCCCGATCGCGGGCCCGGCCCCGCGGGGCGCCCGCCGCTCCGGCCGCCGACGGCGTTCCGCCCCGGGCGGACGGGGCGTGCGGGGGTGCGGGCCCCGCGTCCGCGTCCCGTTCCGGGACGGCCCCCGCCGTCGGAGCCGCCGCCGCCCCGGGACCGCGTGGGGCAGCCCGGTCCCCGTCCCCTCTTCCCCCGCCCGCCAGGGGTGTTGGAGGATCCCCGCATGAGCCCGCACCCGACCGAACCGGCCGCCGACGCGGCGGACACGTACCTCACGGCACTCCACGCACGGCTGACGGACGACGGCTGCGCGGTGACCTCCCCGCGCTGGAACGACCGCCGGGTGGTGGCCGGCCACCGCGCCGACCGCAGGGTCCGCTGGTTCGGGACGAAGGCCGAACTGTTCGTCTTCGCGAGTGCCGTCCCCGAGGTCGACGTGGCCGTCCTGGGGGAGTTCACCGCGTGGGCCACGCACTACGCCAAGAGCCTGCGCGGCGGCGTACCCGGCGCCCGCAACGCGGCACTGGTGCTCCCCGCCCTGGTGAGCGCACGCGTCCGGCCCGAGGCGGCCCGCTGGGCCGCCTCGGACGCCCGGATCCTCGACATGTCGCTGGTCGCCCGTCCCCTCACGGTCGAGACCGCTCCGGGTGCCGTACGGACCTCGATCTACCGGGGCGGGGTCGCCTGGGGCGGCATGTTCACGGGCCACGTACTGGAGAAGGCCGCCCTGTACTTCCCGTGAGCCCGGTCGCCGGGTCCCGCACGCTTCCGTCGCGCCCCGGCCGCGTCGGCGGCACCGCGGTCCGGCACTCCGGCCCCGCGCCCGGGCCGGCGGTTCCCGCCCGCCGGTCCCGTCGCCGGCGCGTGCGCAGACGCCCGCCGAGCGGCCGCCTGCGGGGCACTCGGGCCGCCCCGCCGCGGGCACGGCCCGGACGCCGCTCCGCCGGTGGCCGGAGGTCCCGCCGGACTCGTCCCCGCGCTTCTCGCGCGGGTGCGCGCTCGCCGCGGGCACAGCACAGCCCCCGGTGTTCCCGGCGTGTTCCCACGCCGCACCGAGGGCACGGAACCCCGCGTTGTTCCCCCTGGGCCGGAGGCCCGTACCCACCTGGTGCCCGGAGCGGGACTCGAACCCGCACGGCCGTCGTAGGCCAGCGAGGTTTAAGCTCGCCGTGTCTGCGTTCCACCATCCGGGCATGACGCGCGACTCCTCCGCGTCAGCACGTGAGCCTATCCGTGCGTGCCCTTCGAACGACGAGGCAGTGGCCCGATGTTGTCTTATTTTATTGGAGTCTGAGGGGCCGTCAGCACACGGTGAGGGCGTTGCGCAGCAGCGGTGCGGGGTTCACGGCCGTACCTGCCGTTCCGGCGGAATGACGGAAAGTCGCCGTCCGTCCACGCCGCGTCCACGCCGGGTCCCCGTCGGCGGGACCCGCACCGCCCCGTACCCCGCTCAGGGGAGGCACTCGGGGGTGACGTCATACCTCAGAAGGAGTGGCTCGCCGGGCCGTCAGACTTCAGGCGGCCCCGGGAACGGGCACGCGGGCGGACGCCCGGCGGGGGCGGGACACGGACGATGGGACGGTCCTCGACGAACCCGTGTGTGACAGGAGTCCCCCTCGTGATCCCCACCCCGACGACCGCACGCCGCGCCACCGCGGTGGCCGCCCGCGCCACGGACCTCTCCAAGGTCTACGGGCAGGACGAGACCCGGGTGGTCGCCCTCGACCGGGTGACCGTGGAGTTCCCGCAGGGCGAGTTCACCGCGATCATGGGCCCGTCCGGTTCCGGCAAGTCCACCCTGATGCACTGCGTGGCCGGCCTGGACACCTTCTCCAGCGGATCGGTCCGCGTCGGCGACACGGAGCTGGGCGCCCTCAAGGACAAGCAGCTCACGCAGTTGCGCCGGGACAAGATCGGCTTCATCTTCCAGGCCTTCAACCTGCTTCCCACGCTCACCGCGCTGGAGAACATCACGCTCCCCATGGACATCGCGGGCCGCAGGCCGGACAAGCAGTGGCTGGACCGGGTCATCGACATGGTCGGCCTGTCCGCGCGGCTCGGCCACCGCCCGGCGCAGCTCTCCGGCGGCCAGCAGCAGCGCGTCGCCGTCGCCCGCGCCCTGGCCTCCCGGCCGGAGATCGTCTTCGGCGACGAGCCCACCGGCAACCTCGACTCGCGCTCCAGCGCCGAGGTGCTGGGCTTCCTGCGGAACTCGGTACGGGAACTGGGGCAGACCGTCGTGATGGTCACCCACGACCCGGGTGCCGCCTCCTACGCCGACCGCGTGATCTTCCTGGCGGACGGCCGGATCGTCGACGAGATGATCGCGCCCACCGCCGACGGGGTGCTGGACCGCATGAAGGAGTTCGACGCCAAGGGCCGGACCAGCTGACCGGGGGCCGCCCCCGCGCCCGCCCCTCCCGACACCGGACACCTCCACCCCAGGACTCGCCTCATGTTCCGTACCGCCCTGCGCAACGTGCTCGCGCACAAGGCCAGACTGCTGATGACCGTCCTCGCCGTCATGCTCGGCGTGGCCTTCGTCTCCGGCACCCTCGTCTTCACCGACACCCTGAACCGGGCCTTCACCCGGCAGGCCGCCAAGAGCTACGACGACGTCGCCGTCTCCATCGCCTCCCACCCGGACCCCGGGGAGGCGAGGGGGGAACCGGGCCTCTCCCGCGCCGTGCTCGACCGGATCTCCGCCGTGCCGGGGGTCGCCTCCGTCACCGGCCGCGTCGAGGGCTTCGCCGGCGTCCCCGACCGGGACGGCAGGCTGATCGGCGTCGAGTGGTCCAACAAGGGCTCCAACTTCGCCCCCGGCAAGGACGGGAGGGACGCCCGGTACGCCTTCGTGGAGGGTGGCGGCCCCGTGGCCGCCGGCCAGATCGCCCTCGACCGGGAGACCGCCGCCAAGGGCCGGTACGAGGTCGGCGACACCGTCCGCGTCGCCACCAACGGCCCCGTGCGGACCTTCCGCCTCCAGGGCGTCTTCACCACCGACGACGGCGCGGTCGGCGCCGGCGGCAGCCTCGTCCTGTTCGACACGGGGACCGCGCAGAGCCTCTTCCTCAAGCCCGGTTACTTCGCGGAGGCCACCGTCACCGCCGCGCCCGGCGCGGACGACGACCGGATCCTCGCCGCGATCGAGCCGCTGCTCCCCGAACACGCCGGGGCGCAGACCGGCGAGGAGCTCTCGGTGCAGCAGGCCGAGGAGATCGAGGAGGGGATGAGCGCCTTCAACCAGGTCTTCCTCGGGTTCGCCGGCATCGCCCTGTTCGTCGGCGTCTTCCTGATCGCCAACACCTTCACGATGCTCGTCGCGCAGCGCACCAAGGAGGTCGCGCTGATGCGGGCCGTCGGCGCGTCCCGCCGGCAGATCACCCGCTCGGTCCTGGCGGAGGCCGGCATCGTCGGCCTCGTCGCCTCGACCGCCGGCTACCTGCTGGGCATCGCGCTCGCCGTGGGACTGCGCTCCGGCATGGCGGCGTTCGAGGTGAAGGTGCCGGACGGCCCGCTCGTCCTCGGTGTCGTGCCCGTGCTGTCCGCGCTCGGGGTCGGCCTCCTGGTCACGGTGCTCGCGGCGTGGCTGCCGGGCCGTCGCGCGGCGAAGATCCCGCCGGTCGCCGCGATGAACAGCGTGCACGCCGCGCCCACGCAGAAGTCGCTGGTCCTGCGCAACAGCATCGGCGGCGGCCTGGCCGCCATCGGCTCCGGCGTGATCGTGCTCGGCGCCGCCAAGGCCGGCGACCTCGGCCGGCTCCTCGTCTCCGGGGGCGCGTTCCTCGCCCTGGTCGGCGTCATCATGCTGATCCCGCTGCTGTCGCGGCCGCTGATCGCCGCCGTACGGCCGCTGCTCGTCGGGGTGTTCGGCGTCTCCGGCAAGCTCGCCGGGCAGAACGCCGTCCGCAACCCGCGCCGCACCGGCGCGACCGCCTCGGCGCTGGCCATCGGGCTCACGCTGGTCACCGGCCTGTCGGTGCTCGGCGTCACCGTCGGCCGGTCCCTCGACCAGGCGACCACCGACCAGATCAAGGCGGACTACATGGTCCGCATGGCCGGCGGCGGCTCCCTCGACCCGTCCGTGCTGACCGCGCTGGAGAAGACCCGCGGCGTCACCGCCGTCTCGCCGGAGCAGGCGTCCCGCATGGAGCTCGGCGGGAAGCCCGCCTTCGTCTCCGCCGTCACGCCCGGCGACGTCGAGGAGGTCCTGAAGATCGAGCCGACCGCCGGCTCGCTCGACTCGCTGGCGCGCGGCCAGATCGCCGTGGCCCGCAAGACCGCCGAGTCGCGCGGCTGGAAGGTCGGCGGCACCGTCGCCGTCACGTACGGCGACGGTGAGAAGGGCACGCTGACCGTCGGCGCGGTCTACCGGGACTCCGAGTTCCTCTCGCCGGTCCTGATCGACCGGAAGGTCGTCGCCCCGCACGACCCCGAGCCGTACATCCCCTCCGTCTTCGTCTCGGTGGAGGGCGGGGCCAGCGCCGCCAACGAGAAGGCGCTGGCCCGGTCCCTGGGGAACAACCCGGCCGTCGACTTCATGGACCACAAGGACATCCGCGACTCGTTCGGCGGCGTCATCAACATGATGCTGAACATCATGTACGGCCTGCTGGCGATGGCTCTGCTCATCGCCGTGCTGGGAGTGGTCAACACCCTGGCCATGTCGGTCTTCGAACGGCAGCAGGAGATCGGCATGCTCCGCGCGATCGGCCTGGACCGGCGCCGGGTGAAGCGGATGGTCCGCCTGGAGGCCGTGGTGATCTCGCTGTACGGCGCGGTCGTCGGCGTCGCCCTCGGGTCGTTCCTCGGCTGGGCGGTCGGGGAGACCGTCAGGGACAGCCTGCCGGGGTACACGCTGACCCTGCCGTGGGACCGGATCGGGCTCTTCCTCCTGCTCGCCGGCCTGGTCGGCGTCCTGGCCGCGATGTGGCCGGCGCGCAGCGCGGCGAAGCTGAACATGCTGAGCGCCATCAAGGCCGAGTAGCGGACGCACCGCCGGAGGGCCGGGTCCCCGTCGCATGACGGGGGCCCGGCCCTCGCCGTCGGTGCGAACGCGGGCCCACACCCGCCGGACGGGACCGTCCAGGGCCGCCCGGGGGCGCCCGAGGGCGTCTGAGGCGGCCCCGGGGGCGTCTGGGGTCGACGGCGGACCGAGGCGCCCGGGAGGCCGTCCGGAGCGGCCCGGGGCCGGCTGGGGTCGCCCGGGGAGGCGTCGGGGTCGTCCGGGCCCGGGGAGGCGTCGGGGTCGTCCGGGGCCGCCCGCCCCCCGGGGCCGCCCGGGCACCGTCCGGGTCGGCCCGGGTCGGCCCGGGTCGGCCCGGGTCGGCCCGGAAGCCGGAGCCGGGCCGGGTGCGATGGCGCCGTGGCGGCGTGCGGTGGTGGCGGCGTACGGCGGCACCGCGATGACGGCGGCGCGGTGCCGCGCCACGACGCGGCGAGGGGCCGCCCGCACCACGGATGGCGGGCGGCCCCTCGCCGGGGAACCGCGGGGAGGCGGCCGGGTCGCCCCGGCCGGCCTCAGGAGGCCTTGGCCTTCTCCTGCTGGGCGGCGGCGGGCGCCGGAGCCGGCTTGGCCGCCTCGTAGAACTCCTCGCGCGGCGACTCGATGGCGCCGAGCGAGACGACCTCGCGCTTGAGGAACATCGCGAGCGTCCAGTCCGCGAAGACGCGGATCTTCCGGTTCCAGGTCGGCATGGCCATGCCGTGGTAACCGCGGTGCATGTACCAGGCGAGACGGCCCTTGAGCTTGATCTTCACCTTGCCCATGACGATCATCGCGACGCCCTTGTGCAGGCCGAGGCCCGCGACCGCGCCCTTGTTGGCGTGGCTGTACTCCTTCTGCGGGAAGCCCCGCATGCCGGAGAGGACGTTGTCGCCGAGCACCCTGGCCTGGCGCAGCGCGTGCTGGGCGTTGGGCGGGCACCAGGCGTTCTCGTTGCCGGCCTTGCGGCCCACGAGGTCCGGGACCTGGGCGTTGTCGCCCGCGGCCCAGATGTAGTCGGTGCCCGTGACCTGGAGCGTCGGCTGGCAGTCGACGTGGCCGCGGGGACCGAGCGGCAGGCCGAAGCGGGCCAGCGCCGGGTTCGGCTTCACGCCGGCGGTCCACACGATCGTGTTGGAGTCGACTTCGAGGCCGTTCTTCAGCACCACGTGGCCGTCGACGCAGGAGTCCATGGACGTGCTCAGGTAGACCTCGACGCCGCGGGCCTCGAGGTGCTCCTTGCCGTACTTGCCGAGCTTCGGGCCGACCTCGGGGAGGATCTTGTCCGCGGCGTCGACCAGGATGAAGCGCATGTCCTCGCGGGACACGTTCCGGTAGTACCTGGCGGCGTCGCGGACCATGTCCTCGACCTCGCCGATCGTCTCGGCGCCGGCGAAGCCGCCGCCGACGAAGACGAAGGTCAGCGCCTTGCGGCGGACCTCCTCGTCGGTGGTCGAGTCGGCCTTGTCCAGCTGCTCGAGCACGTGGTTGCGCAGGCCGATGGCCTCCTCGATGCCCTTCATGCCGATGCCCTGCTCGGCGAGGCCGGGGATCGGGAAGGTGCGGGAGACCGCGCCGAGCGCGATCACCAGGTAGTCGAACGGCAGCTCGTACGCCTCGCCCACCAGGGGCGCGACGGTGGCGACCTTGCGCTCCTGGTCGATGGTGGTGACCCGGCCGGTCAGGACCTCGGCCTTGGGCAGCACGCGTCGCAGCGGGACGACGACGTGCCGCGGCGAGATGCTGCCGGCGGCGGCTTCGGGAAGGAAGGGCTGGTACGTCATGTACGAGCGCGGGTCGACGACCGTGACGGTCGCCTCGCCGTAACGCATCTTCTTGAGAATGCGCCGAGCTGCGTACAGGCCTACGTACCCACCGCCTACAACGAGGATCCTGGGACGCTCCGTGGTGCTCATGCCATCGAGTATCCACCCCTCCGGGGGGCGTGACTCGTGAACCCCTTCACACCCTGTCGCGCCCGCTCTGCTACACTCCGCCGCCCGCGTGATCGAGGTCATGCCGGAGGAGGGGAACCCGGCCTCCGGCGGACACGTTGATCACCCCGCTGAGCTGGCAGCTTCAATCGAAACACCGGGTGAACGCCACCTTCCGCCCTCCCGGAGCGCGGACCGCCCGCACGGCCGCGACAGCGGCCCCGCCCCGGCGATCGGCGGGCGCACCGCCTTTACGGGGCCCTTACGGGCCGACAGGGGCGGCTTTCCTTGTGAAGAACTTCACGAACTTTCCCGCAGGGGTCCGCCGGGGCGGCCCGGCGGACCCGGCCGGGCGCCCTCCGCCCTGCGGCGGGGCGGCTTCCGCAGCCGCTTCCACGACGGGGGCCGGGCCTTCCGGAGGGGCGCCGCGCGGCCCGCCCCCGGGGCCGCGCGGGCCGGACGGCGCACGCTCGACCGCCGGGCGCCGGACGGGCGGAGCCGGCCCCGGGCGGCCGGGGCGGGCCGGGTGACCGGCGAGAGGTCCACCGCACGCTGTGACGCCCCGCCCGGCCTCACCCCCGCCGTCATCGGCAGACGGAGCCGCCTCCCGATGACGAGCGGGCGCCACCGGCCCAGCGGACACCGCCGGGCACCGGCCCTCAACGGGCCTCGCCCGCCGCGTGGTGGGCGATCCCGTCGAGGATGGCCCACGAACGCGACTCTCGCGGCTGGCGGCGTGTACACGTGAATGCGTACACTGAGTCCATGGCCAAGAACACCGCGACCGTGAGGGACGCACGCGCACACCTCGCAGAACACATCAACCAGGCCGAGGAAGGAGTTCCGACCGTCATCACACGCAACGGTTCCCCGGTTGCCGCAGTCGTGCCGATCGCGGACTTCGAGGCGTTGGAAGACGCGGCCGACGTGCTGCTGGCCCGCGAAGCGGAAGCAGTTCTGGCCGGTGGTGAGCCCACCGTCTCGATGGCCGAGCTGCTGGCGGACCTGTTCAGCGAGCGGAGTGAAGACGCCGCGTGAAGTACGCGTTCCGGTTCACCACGGCAGCACAGCGGCAGATCCGGGCCATCGGCCGACCCGAAGCCATGCGCATCCTGACCGCACTGACCGCTCTCGGCGACGATCCGTACCGTGAGGACGCCGACATCAAGAAACTCGCCGGCCCCTCGGATCTCTACCGGCTCCGGGTCGGCAACTACCGGGTCGCGTACCAGATCAACGACGGCGAACTCGTCGTCCTCGTCGTCAAGGTGGGCGACCGGCGGGACGTCTACCGCAACCTGTAGCGCCCGCCTCCTACCGCGCGTCGAGTGCCGTATGGAACGCGATCCCGTCCAGGATGTCGTGTTCGCTCACCACGACCTCGGAGGCGCCGACGTACTCCATGATCTCGCGCAGGACCAGGGCGCCGGAGACGATGACGTCGACCCGGCCCGGATGCATGACGGGGATCGCGGCGCGTTCGTCGTGGGTCATCGCCAGCAGCCGGGCGGTGACCTCGGCGACCCGCTCGTAGGGGATGCGGGAGCGGTGGATCACCGCCGAGTCGTACTCCCGCAGGCCCAGGGCGATCGCGGCGACCGTGGTGACGGAGCCGGCGAGGCCCACGAGGGTGCGCGCCCCGCGGACCGGGACGGTCTCCTCCGCCAGGGCGATCGCGGCGCGCACGTCGGCGCGGATCGCGGCGACCTCGTCCTCGGCGGGCGGGTCGTGGCGGACGTGGCGCTCCGTCAGGCGTACGCAGCCGATGTCCACCGACCGGGCCGCTTCGACGTGCCCGGCGCCGACGACGAACTCCGTCGAGCCGCCGCCGATGTCCACGACCAGGTACTCGTCGTTCCCGGCCAGCTCCCTCGTCGCCCCGACGAAGGAGAACTCGGCCTCCCGGGCGCCGGTGACGACCTCCGGCTCGACGCCCAGGACGTCCAGGACGCCCCGCACGAAGTCGTCGCGGTTCTCGGCGTCGCGGGACGCGGAGGTCGCCACGAAGCGGACCCTCTCGGCGCCCAGCTCCCGGATGACGGCCGCGTACTCGCGGCACGCCGCGAACGTCCGCTCCAGCGCCTCCGGGGCCAGCCGGCCCGTGCGGTCCACGCCCTGGCCGAGGCGGACGACGGTCATCCGCCGGTCCAGGTCGACGAGGGTACCCGTGTCGGGGTCGACGTCCGCCACGAGGAGGCGGATGGAGTTCGTGCCGCAGTCGACGGCCGCCACCCGGGTCACCGTGCGCCCCCGTCCCCGGCCCCGCCGCCGCACCCGGTGCTCACGCAGGGCCCCTTCGCCCACCACTCGGGGAGCATCGCCAGCGCCTCGTCGCCCAGCGGGTTCACGCCCGGCCCGGCGACCAGGGAGTGGGCGACCAGGACGTGCAGGCACTTCACGCGGTCCGGCATGCCGCCGGCGCTGGGGAACCCGACCAGGACCTCGATGGCGTCGCGGCGCGCGACGTAGTCCTCGTGCGCGGCCCGGTAGGCGGCGGCCAGCTCGGGGTCGGCGGCGAGGCGCTCGGTCATCTCCCTCATGACGCCGTTCGCCTCCAGCGTGCCGATCGCGGAGTTCGCGCGGGGGCAGGTGAGGTAGTACGTCGTCGGGAACGGCGTCCCGTCGGGGAGCCGGGGGGCGGTCTCGACGACGTCGGGCTCGCCGCACGGGCAGCGGTGCGCGATGGCCCGCAGGCCGCGCGGCGGGCGGCCGAGCTGCTGCCTGAAGGCCGCGACGTCGGCCTCGGTCGGCTCGGTGCGGTCGGTCTGCGGAGGGGGCGTTTCCATGCCTGCCTTGATCCTGCTCGGTACTGGTGGGGCCCGGGGCCTTCGGCGGCCGCCGGCGGCTGTCGGTCCTGCTGGTGGTTGTCCCGGTACTGCTGTGACTACCGGTACTGCTGGTCGGCGCGGTCCACGCCGTCCCAGACGTTGGAGTACCAGGGCCGGCCGTTGCCGCCCTGGTCGGCGCGGTGCCGCCGCTCCGCCTCGGGGTCGTTCATGACGAAGGCGGTCTCGCCGGGCATCACGTAGTGGAGGTGCCGGCGCGCGAGCCGCTTGACGTACGCGTCGTCCTGGAGGCGGGCCTTCTCGTCGCGCAGCCGCTCGACGCGGGCGGCGGCCTCCTCGGCCAGTCGCTCCTGCTCGGCGATCTCGCCGCGCTGCGACACGTACTGGCGCATCGGGTAGGCGAGGACGACGACCATGGTGCAGACGACGAGGGCGAGGAAGGCGGCCCGCCCGGTGAGCCGGGAGCGGCGCGCCTGGCGGCGGCTCTGGGAGCGGTAGACGCGGGCGGCGGTCTGCTCGCCGAGCAGCCGCAGCCTCGTCGCGGTCGAGAACCGGTCCCGGTCCTGGCCCATCGGCTCGCCCCTCCTCACGTACGACGTCCCCGGACACGGTACGGGACCGCGACCGGGGACGTACGCAACCGGGGGCGACGGGGCGCAGCCCCGCGCGCTCAGCCGTTCGCGGGGCGGAACCGCGGGAACGCGCTGCGGCCGGCGTACACCGCGGCGTCGTCGAGGATCTCCTCGATGCGCAGCAGCTGGTTGTACTTGGCGACGCGCTCGGAGCGGGCCGGGGCGCCGGTCTTGATCTGGCCGCAGTTGGTGGCGACGGCCAGGTCGGCGATGGTGACGTCCTCGGTCTCGCCGGAGCGGTGGGACATCATGCACTTGAAGCCGTTGCGCTGGGCCAGCTCGACGGCGTCCAGGGTCTCCGTGAGGGAGCCGATCTGGTTCACCTTGACCAGCAGGGCGTTGGCGGCGCCCTCCTCGATGCCGCGGGCGAGGCGCTCGGGGTTGGTGACGAACAGGTCGTCGCCGACGAGCTGGACCTTCGAGCCGAGCCGCTCGGTGATGGCCTTCCAGCCGTCCCAGTCGTCCTCGAACAGCGGGTCCTCGATGGAGACCAGCGGGTACGAGGCGACGAGCTCCTCGTAGTACGAGGTCATCTCGGCGGCCGTGCGGGACCTGCCCTCGAACTGGTACGCGCCGTCCTTGTGGAACTCGGACGCGGCGACGTCCAGGGCGAGCGCGACGTCCCGGCCCGGGGTGTAGCCGGCCTGCCTGATCGCCTCCATGATGAGGTCGAGGGCGGCGCGGTTGGAGTCCAGGTCCGGTGCGAAGCCGCCCTCGTCGCCGAGGCCGGTGGACAGGCCCTTGTCCTTCAGGACCTTCTTCAGGGTGTGGTAGACCTCGGTGCCCCAGCGCAGGGCCTCGGAGAAGGACTCCGCGCCCACGGGCGCGATCATGAACTCCTGGATGTCCACGTTGGAGTCGGCGTGCGAGCCGCCGTTCAGGATGTTCATCATCGGCACCGGGAGCAGGTGCGCGTTCGGGCCGCCCAGGTAGCGGAAGAGCGGCAGGTCGGACGCCTCGGAGGCGGCGTGCGCCACGGCGAGGGAGACGCCGAGGATGGCGTTGGCGCCGAGGGAGGACTTGTCCGGGGTGGCGTCCAGGTCGAACATCGCCTGGTCGATCAGCCGCTGCTCGGTGGCGTCGTAGCCGACGAGCTCCGGGCCGATCTGCTCGATGACGGCGAGGACGGCCTTCTCGACACCCTTGCCGAGGTAGCGGTCCTTGTCGCCGTCGCGGAGCTCGAGGGCCTCGAACGCACCGGTGGAGGCACCGGACGGGACGGCAGCACGGCCGGTGCTGCCGTCGTCGAGGCCGACCTCGACCTCGACCGTGGGGTTGCCTCGGGAGTCGAGGATTTCCCGGGCTACGACGACGTCGATGGACGGCACGAGCATCTCCTTCTGGGATGTGACGCGTGGAGTGCGGGCTCTTTCGCCTTGCGGCAAGAGCCTAGCCGCCCCGGGGGCCGGCGCCCGCGACCGGCCGCCCGCCGGGGCGGCAAAGTGGTCGAAGTGGTCTTTTACGGGAGGAAAGCCCGCGCTTGCCGACGCGGGGCGGCCACCGCCCCGCCGGAGCGACGGCCGCCCCGCGCGCCCCGCTCCTCCCACCCCCGAGGGGGCGCCCGTCCGGGGACGGGCCGCCCGTACGGAGGACGGCCCCGTTCCCGCCGCCCGCCGGGACGTCCGCGCAGGGGAAGGCCCCGGCCCGCCGCGCACGGGGGACGCGCGGCGGACCGGGGCCGGCTCGCGGAGGGCCCGGCCGGGTGGTCCCCCGGCCGGCCCCCGCCGTACGGGTCAGCTCAGGTGGAGCCGCTGGCCCGGGTGGATGAGGTCGGCGTCGTCGACGATGTCGTCGTTCAGGTCGAACAGCTTCTTCCAGCCGCCCTTGACGTCCTCGGCCGCGGCGATGGAGCTGAGCGTGTCGCCGGTCTCGACCTCGTACTCGCCGTCGCCCTTCTCGACCTTCTCGCCGGCCGGGGTGGTGACGGTCCCGGACTCGGCCTTGGGCGCGGCCTCGGGGGCCGCCCGGGGTGCGGTGCGCTGCTCGCCGCGCGTGGCGGGCTGCTCGGCGGTGCGCTCGGCGCCGCCGCCGTACGGCGTGCCGGACAGGCCGACGCCGCAGACCGGCCAGGCGCCCTTGCCCTGGCCCGCGAGGACCTTCTCGGCGATCTCGATCTGCTGGGCCTTGCCGGCCCGGTCGGCGGTGGGGGCGTACTGCGTGCCGCCGTACGCGGCCCACGTGGAGGCCGAGAACTGCAGGCCGCCGTAGTAGCCGTTGCCGGTGTTGATGGACCAGTCGCCGCCGGACTCGCACTGCGCGACGCGGTCCCACTCGGCGGCGGTCGCGGCGCCGGCGGGCGCGGCGACCACCAGCGGGGCGGCGACGGCGACACCGGTGATGCCGGCGAACGCGGCGAGACGGACGGCCTTGGAGGGACGGCGGTGCTTGCCCTTGCCGGAATTGAGCATGGCGGATCTCCTCACCGACGCCTGCGAGGTGAGCTGTCGGGTTCGGGCCTGGTGAGTGCCCGGCCGCGCACTGGGCGCGGCTTCACCCCGAGCCGGTTCCGGTCGTCTTCCGACGGCCGGGTCCGGCGCCTACCTTGGTTCCCCCGCTCCTGCCTGCGGCGCTGGAAGCGTCGACTGTTCCCGTCGTCCGGCGGCAGGATTCGGCGTTACCGGTCGGACGGGGCCCGCGGTGGCGAGCGACAACGACGGTACGCACAGACCCACCCCGAGATCAAAAAGGGACATCCAGGTCAATCCATCCCTACATACCCACCCCTCAGGGGCGTTTGCGCAGGTAGGGGCGGAAACGGACGGACCGGACGGCGAGGGAGCGCGAGTTGGGGCGAAGAGACTCTTGTCTCATTTTCAGGAAACGGACATTCAGCCGGTAACTACCCCTCGTCCGCGCCCAGATCGAGGCTCTGGCCGGGGAGGATGAGGTCGGGGTCGGCGCCCACGACCTCGCGGTTCGCACCGTAGAGCGCCGGCCAGCCGCCGGGCACCTCGTGGGTGTCCGCGATGGCCGACAGGCTGTCGCCGGGCCGGACGGTGTACGTGCCGTCCGCGGCGAGGCCGTCCGCCGTGCGCGCCGCCCCGTCGCCCCGCGAGGCGTGCCCGTCGCCCCCGCGCCCGCCGACCGGGTCGCCGGGCCCCGCGGGTCCTGCGGCGGCGTCCGGGACGGTCGCGGCCCCCTCCTCGGCCGGCTCGCCGCGGTGCCTGCCCGTGCCGGCCGCGGGGCCGTCCGCGCCGTCGCGGGCCGCGGGCGCGTCGCCGGCGGGCGCGGACGCGTCGCCGGCGGGCGGCGCGGCCGGCGGGGCCGACGCCTCCGGGGCGGTCCGCGCCTCCCCCTGCGTCGCACCGGGAGCCGGGGCCGGGGAGCCCCCGGCGCCGGTGGCGGTGCCCGTGCGCCCGGCGGGCTCCCGCGGCGCCCCGGCGTCCGCCCCGGTGCTCGCGGCCGGGTCCGGCGCGGTGTCCGGGGCGGACCCGGTCGGACCGGCCCCGGCCGGGGCGGAGTCGACCGGGGCGGACTCGCCGCCGTCGGCCAGGCCCGCGATGGGCGCGCACGTCTCCCACGCGGCGGAGCCCCCGCGCGGCGAAGACCTTCTCCGCGACGGCGATCTGCTGGGCGCGGGTGGCGAGGTCGGCGCGCGGCGCGTACGCCGTGCCGCCGTACGCCTGCCAGGCCTCCTGCGAGAGCTGGAGGCCGCCGTAGTAGCCGTTGCCGAGGTCGGCGCTCCACATGCCGCCGGTCTCGCACTCGGCGACCCGGTCCCAGGTGGCGGCGTCGGCGGCGGACGCGGTGCCCGCGCCGAGCAGCGGCAGGGCGATCGCCGATCCGGTCACCCCCGCGGCGACGACGAGGGCGGGGGCCTGACGGGGTCGACGGTGTCGTCCGTTACCGGAGCGCATGCGTGGGACCTTTCGCGCGACTGCTGAGGTGACGGTGAACGTAGCGGCAGTCGAACGCCTGTCACAAGCCGGTGCACGCGATATCACGCGAAGATCACAGAGGTGACGGGGCGTCAGGAGGCTCCGGGGTGAACTCCACCGGGAGGGTGCGCAGCCCGCGCATGATGAGCCCGCCGCGCCACCGCAGTTCGTCCGGATCCACGGCGAGGCGCAGGTCGGGAAGCCGCCTCAGGAGGGTGGCCAGCGCGGTCCGTCCCTCCAGCCGGGCGAGCGGCGCGCCCAGGCAGTAGTGGATGCCGTGCCCGTACCCGAGGTGCTGGTTGTCCGACCGCCCCAGGTCCAGGGCGTCCGGGTCGTCGAACCGCTCCGGGTCCCGGTCGGCCGCCGCCAGCACGACGAGGACGGGGTCGCCCGGCTCGATCCGCCGCCCGCCGACGGTGAGCGGCTCCGTCGCGAAGCGCCAGGTCGCCAGCTCCACCGGCCCGTCGTACCGCAGCAGCTCCTCGACCCCCGTGGCCAGCAGGTCCGTCTCGCCGGCGGCCAGGGACGCCTGGAGCCGGGCGCGTTCGCCGGGGTTGCGCAGCAGCGCGTACGTGCCGTTGCCGATGAGGTTCACGGTCGTCTCGAAGCCCGCGAACAGCAGGATGAACGCCATCGCCGCGGCCTCGTTCCCGGTGAGGTGCTCGCCGTGGTCGGAGGCGCGGATGAGGCCGGAGATCAGGTCGTCCCCGGGGTCCTCCCGCTTCCGGTGGATCAGGTCGACGAGGTACGCCCGCATCCGCTTCACCGCCCGCGCCACGCCTCCGCGCGGCCCGCCGCCGTGCCGGATCATCTGCCCGGCCCAGTCCCGGAAGTCGTCCTGGTCCTCGGCGGGCACCCCGAGCATGTCGCAGATGGCGTAGATGGGGAGGGGGAAGGCGAACTCGTGGATGAGGTCGGCCTCCCCCCTCGCCGCGAAACCGTCGACCAGGCGGTCCGTCAGTTCCTGCACGCGCGGGGCGAACTCCGCGACCCGGCGCGGGGTGAACGCCTTCGACACCAGCCGCCGCAGCCGCGTGTGGTCCGGCGGGTCGATGTTGAGCAGGTGCGTCATCAGCTCGGCCTCGCGCTCCCCCGGGATGCCCGTCCGGCCCCGGGCGTGGGCGGGCTCGTCGTGGTGCGCGGGGTTCTTGCTGAGCCGCTGGTCGGCGAGGGCCTGCCGGGCGTCGGCGTACCGGGTGACCAGCCACGCCTCGACGCCGCTGGGCAGCCGGGTCCGGTGCACGGGCGCGTGCTCCCGCAGCCAGGCGTACGCCGGGTACGGATCGGTGGCGAACTCCCAGGTGAAGAGCTCGGGGGGCGCGGCGGGACCGTCGGCGGCGTTCACCCCCCGACGGTATCCGCCCGGCGCGGCGCGTGGCCCCGCGGGAGCCCGGACCGCCGCGTGCCCGGACCGCCGGTGCCGGCGGCTTCGCGCGTCCGGACGGGCAGAGCCGAGAAGCCGTTGCCTTTCCGAAATTACCGAGCCCGCACGCCCCACCCACGAAAGCATTCGCACCAGACTGGGCAGGATGACGACCGTTCACACCCGTGCCTGACAGCCGCGCGCCTCCGACGCCTCCCGGCGTCGCGTTCATCCGGGAATCCCGAGGTCCTTCAAGTACGTGAGGCGAGCGTTTATCGCCGCGGAGAAGTGGCGCCAGTCGAGGCTCTCGACCGGTTCGGTCGGCTTCGGGTCCTCGGCCGAGGACGTGACGTAGCACACGGCGTCGTGGAGCCGCTCGGCCATGAGCCTCTCGCAGAAGATCCCGAACCCGTCCTGATACGACGTCCCATGCCAGATTCCGTCCACAGGGAGGGCTCCCCTGGTCGTCTTGACCGGCCTCCGGGATTCCTCACCGTCCTGCATGACGAAGAAGTAGCCCAGCCAGGGCTTCTCCTTCGGGTACAGCTCGGCAAGGGCCGCTCGGCGCAAGTCCACGGCACTGCCCAGTGCCTCCTCGACCCGGTTGTTGTAGTTGTTGCCGTACGACGGCCCGCCCAGCGCCTTCAGTTCGAACGCCGCCACGAGGACGTCCTCGTGAACCACCACGAGATCCCACTGCTTCTGCGGCCGGTAGTAGCCGGGCAGTTCGAGACCCTGGGACTTGGTGACGCGAATGCCCGCAGATGGGTAGCCGGTGTCCAGGAAGAACTTCGCCAGGAGTGTCGCAATGGCGTCGAAGTGCTTGCCGCCTCGTACGGAACCCGCCGTGCCCGCCCCCACCGCGTTCTTGATCGCCGATTGCTCCCTTTGGAGTTCCTTGGCACCCCAGTACGCCGCGATGGCTGCCTCGAAGTCCTGCCGGGTGACCGTCAAGGTCCGTTCTCCTGGTCAGGCAGCTCGATAAGTCCGTACACGCGCAGAGCGGCCTCGGTGGCGGCCTCGACATCCCGCTTGTCGAAGGCTTCGGCGAGAGCGGCCCGGTCGTCCTCGCCGATCGTCCCCGGGTCGGGGACGCGGATCTTCCGGAGGTACTGGGCCTGGAAGCGGAGGGTGCCCCCGCGCATCTTGACCGCGTACGCCTCCACGAATGCCTCCGCGACCTTGGACAGCAGAAGGCCACCGAGTACGCGCATGTCCCAGACGTCCGAGACGATGAAGTACAGGTTGTGGTGAGGATACAAGCCACCTTCGTCGAGGACCGGATGGATCTTCAGCTTCATGTCCGGAAACAGCAGCTTCCGGCGGCGGGTGAGGTGGTGGTCGACTTTGTCGATCGTCTTGTACCAGCGCTGGGGCTGTCTGATCGCGACGTAGCGCTTGCGCAGGGTCTCGCCGTGCTTCTCGAAGTAGGCGGCGAGACGCGGGTACGCGCCGAGGTCGACCAGGTCACCGGTGGCCGTCCAGGGATTGACCAGGTACGTGCCGCCCCAGTCGATCGTGCCGCTGGTGGTGTCGCGGACCATGGCCATGGGGAGCAGGCGGTCCGCCTCGACCAGGCCTTTGTCCCTGGTAAGAAAAATTCTGTCCGCGCCTGTGGCGATGCCGATACCGATCCTCGTTCCGGTGCCGGCGTCCTCCAGGGGCCGGTACCGCTCGGTGAGGTCCTCCAAGACCGCGAGCCTGGCCGGCGACGCGGCCGGCCACGAGTCCTCCCCCGGGAACCAGTGGGGCATGCGGGCGGCCTGGTGGGAAGTCGCGGTGACCGTCGAGGATCCGCCCGCGAGGTACCAGTCGGCGAAGTCCCGCGCCTGTTCCGCTCCGAAGGTACGGTTCGTGTCCGCGGCGACCGCTGGCCCCTGAGGTCTGTTCGAGATGAGGGTGATCGCGGGGTAGGCCGAAACATGATCGTCGAAGGCGTCGACATCGTGCATCACGAGGGCGAGGTCCATGCTGAAGCGCTTGGCCACCAACTCCCTCAGCCGTCGGCCGTACTGGTTCCGCATCCAGCGGTCGGCGCAGACGAACCCCAGTCGGCCTCCTTGGTTGAGGCTCCGCAACGCCACCTCGTAGAAGCCGATGTAGATGTCGGCCCGGCCGCTCATGGTGGGGCAGGCCCGGCGGTAAGCGGCCAGCCGGTCGTCGGGGACGTCTTCGAGCCGGATGTACGGGGGGATTGCCCACGACGTAGTCGGCGCGATGCTCGGCATCCGACTGCAGGAGGTAGTCGCCCCGCCTCACCCACGCCACGGCGACCCTCCTCGCGTCACTCGGGTCCCAGCCCGCCTCTCGCAGTGTTCGCGTGACCAGCGTCCGGCTCTGCTCCACGTTGCGGCCCAGCAGGTCGAAGGCGCGAACGGCGTCGACCGCGTCCGCGATGGGCCGCTGGTGCGCCCGGCAGGACGCACTGACCCGGGAAGCGATCACGGTGAGGAAAGCGCCGCCGCCGCAGGCCGGCTCCACGAGCCTCAGGTCACAGAGGTCCTTCTCCACCGTGTAGCCGAGAAGGTCCAGGATGAACTCGACTACCCAGGCGCGCGTGAACACCTCACCGTGCTCCACGGCCTCCTGCAGGGACACGGGGAGGGGAAGGTCGTCGGTACCGAACAGTGCGGTAGTTGCCACGCCAGGGACAGTACCGCCGGGCTTCCCCGAACCCGCACCTTGTCCACAGGGAGTGGTCAGACGGTCACATTCCACACGCATGTTGCGCCGATCGGGGAAGCGGGCGGCACATGCCCGCTCACTCCGGAGGGCCTGATGCCGACGGCTCCGATGGTCTGCGGCCGCAGGCACCGGCCGAAGCGGCGCAGAAGCCTGGGGCACGAGGAAGTCGGCTGGCTGGGCGTGGTGGCGCGCCCCGGCAGCAAGGCGGGCGAGGTCCTGCCGGCCAGGAGGCCGCGGCGCTCCACGACCACCGGACCGGCCTGTCCCCGGGACCGCCACCCCGGCTGGCCGAACCGCTCCGGACACGGCGTGACACCCGTCCACCCGGCATATACGGACGCTCCCGCGACCACAGCCGGCTGCGGGAGTGCGGTCGCGGGTCAGCCCTCGGTAAGAAACTGCCCGAGCCGCTCCCGGGACCGGCCGGTGAGCCGCCGGTGCAGTGCCGCGGCACGAGACCCCACCAGGCCGCTGCGGTAGGGGGCCGGCAGCCGTTCCAGCGCGTCGGCCGCCGTCGAGGCCGCTGACGAAGGGTCACCGTCCTTGTACAGGCACGCCGCCCGGTCCAGGGTCAGCAGCGCCCGCGTCATCACCGACCCGCCGCCGGTCAAGGCGAGTGCCTGCTCCTGCGCCTCGTACGCTGCGCGGGTGTCCCCCAGCAGCGTGTACGCCTGGGACATGTGCACCAGGTGCTTCTGTGCCGGGTAGCCGGTCCACGTGTCGGCCGCCTCGCCGCCGTCGAGGCGGTTCGCGAACGAGCGGACGTCCACGAGCGCGGCCCTCGCCCCGGAGTGATCCCCGAGCGCGGCGAGCGCCCGCGCGGACACGGCGGCGGCCAGCGCGGCGGCGGCTGTCGGCGCCGCGCCGGCCGCGCGTCGTGCCTTCGCCGCGAGGACGGCGGCCTGGCGCGGCGCCCCGTAGTTCACACCGACCATCGCGTGCCGAGCGAGGACCCACGCGGTGACCCGCCGGTCGCCGGACTCCCGCGCGGCCCGCGCAGCGGTGGAGAACCAGCGGGTCGCCTCCGGTTGGTCACCACGGTCGTGCTGGATGATCGCCACGAGCCCGGCCAGGCCGGCGGTCGTGCGGACCAGACCGGCGCGGGCCCGCGCCGAGTGCGGCCGGGCCAGGGTGTGACGAAGCAGGTCCAGGTCGGTCCGCATGTCGGCCAGTACCGCATCCGGGGACCGGCCCCGGTACCCGCCGCGGTGCCGCTCGTACGCCGACTCCAGATAGGTCAGGTCACCGTCGGGCGCGGTGACCGGGGCCCCGTCGACGGCCTCCCTCGCTTGGGCGATCCCTGGCAACCCGGCTGCACCGACCGCGGCGGCCGCCCCCACGAAGCGTCGTCGGTCCACGTCGCTCACCTCTCCTCTGCCGTGGCGGCGGGCCTGACGGGACACGGTGACGGCCCGGCGGACCTCAGCGACCGTCACCCCGTAAGCACGGGCGATCGCCTCGTGGAAGACGGGTGTCGGCAATCGCCGCCCCGTCTCCCACCTCTTCAGGTTCTCCGGATCGAAGAACCGGCCGCCTCGGGCTTCTTCCATCCGCTGCGCCTGCTCTTCTCGCGTACGGCCCGCACGCTCACGGACACCCCGTAAGAGGACGCCGATCCCGTCCGGAGTCATCATGCGCCGCGCCTCCTGTGTGATCGCAAGGGTGATACCCGCTTTGGCCCCCCGTTCCGGCCCCCCGCAGGCGAATGCACCGCTTCCCGGCACCTCCGCCCGAACGGCACCCGGTCGCTGGATGGGCGGCGCCGCCCTGGGGCCGGGACGAACCGCCTGCCCTCGACCTCGGGCTGCGGCCTCATGTCCCAGAAGGTCGCGGGCCCCGCCCCGCATGACCGGAGGAGCCGCGATGCTCGGACTCGCCACGAGTACGAAGGATCTCGACGTCGTACGACCACCCGCCCCGAACCCGATCGCCCACGCGGCCCGGCAGACCGGGAGCGCTGCCAGCGGCCTGTGGCCGTCGCTACCGGTACGACCGGGCGCCGGCGCCCCGAACACCACCGGCCGCGCCCGGCGGATCGACGTGGACAGTCCGGGTCCGACTGTGTGCGGACGGTGGCTCCGCCGCTTCCATGGGCGGTCCGTGCTCGCCCCCGTGATCGCAGCGCACGCCGAATGGCCGGCAGGAGGGCGGCGGTGATCGGCCGTGTCGCCGCAGAGCCGGGCCCGCAACCGCCCGCGACGGTTGCCGGCCGGTCGGCCGCGTCCGGCTTCGTGGTCTCCTTCGAGCCGGCCGTCCACCGCGTCGGGCACATGCGCCGGATTACCGCCGCCCACCTCCGCCACCACGGCCCTGCCGTCGCCCCGCTGATCGACGACGCCGTACTGGTCGTCTCCGAACCGGTCGCGAACGCAATCCAGCACGGCAAGGGCAAGGTCGGGCTGAAGGTGACCGTTCTCGCCGGTGAGCTGCGCATCGAGGTCAGCGACGGCAACACCACTCCGGCACGGCCGCGCGCCGCGGACGACGACGCCGAGGACGGCCGCGGTCCGCTGCCCGTCGCCGCCCTCACACGGACATGGGGTGTCAGCGAGGACGGTACGACGACCTGGTGCACCCTCGTGCTCCCCGACGGGAGGTTGTGACGGCCGCCGTAACGGATGCCGTCGCCGCCGGGCCCCTGGGCCGGCGGATGTTCGACGGCCGCACCTCGGGCCGCGTCCCGGCAGGCTGGCGCCCGCGACCGGCACCCGAAGAAGGCGGCATGATCCCTCTGCTCTCCTGCCGCCGTACGGCGACCGCCCGCAGCCCCGCTCCGGCGGAGACCCGGCCTCGTCCGACGCCACGGGGCAGAAAGTGCCGGTACGGAGGACCCGGGTGGTGGAGGAGGTCCGGAAGTGGCGCCCCGCAGGGGGGGCGACGGCCCGCAGGGGGTGGGGGCCGGCGCGGGCCCCGTCAACCGGCCGGGTGGCCCTCCGCCGCGCGGATCGCGTCGCGGTACGCGCGGGCCGCCGCCCGCAGCGCGGCCTCCGGGTCCACGCCGTCCGCCTCCGCGCGGGCCGCCATCTCCAGCAGGGCGTAGCCGACGCCCTCGCCGGACGGCGGCCGGACGTCCAGGCCTGCGCTGCGGACCCGGCCCGCCAGCTTCGCCGCGAGGGCGAGGCCCGGCTGGCCGAGGGGGACGCCGTCCGTGACGGAGGTGCGCCGCTTCTCGGCGGCCTTGGTGCGCAGCCAGTGCTCCTTGACCTGCTCGGGCGTCTCGGCGGTCTCCTCGCCGAAGACGTGCGGGTGGCGGTGGACCAGCTTCTCGACCAGGCCGCCCGCCACGTCGTCCAGCGAGAACGGCTCCTCCTCCGCCTCCTCTGCGATCCGGGCGTGGAAGACGACCTGGAGGAGGACGTCGCCCAGCTCCTCGCGCAGCTCCTCCCGGTCGCCGTCCTCGATCGCCTCGACCAGCTCGTACGCCTCCTCGATGGCGTACTTGGCGAGGCCCCGGTGGGTCTGGCGGGACGACCAGGGGCACTCGCGGCGGATCCGGTCCATCACCTCGACCAGGTCGAGGAGGCGGGCGCCGGGCAGGTCGTAGGAGCCGGGCAGCAGCTCCAGGTCGGGCATGGCGGTGCGGCCGGAGCCGGCGAGGCGGGCCAGCCCGTCGGTGAGGTCCCGGTCGCCCTCCCCGGACGCGACGACGACGACCGTGCGGCCCCCGGCGCAGGCGTCGACCAGCTCCCGCGCCGCGGGCGCGGCGATCTCGACGGCGACCCCGGCCTCGCGGAGGTACGGCAGCTGCGGGTGGTCCCGGTCGGGGCACAGCACCGCGTCGGCGGCGCGCAGGGTCCGCCACGCCGGCCAGGACAGCACGCCGGGGGCCACCCGGTGGCTGGTGGTGATCAGGACGATGCGGCCGGTTCCGGGGGTGCCTGCGGCGTGAGCGTTCACCCCTCGAACCTACCGCCCGCCCCTACAGCCCCGTCGGGGCGTCCGCCGGGTCCCGGGTGACCTGGCGGAGCCAGGGGGCCCGGTGCTCGCCGAGCTGGATCCTGTCGTGGTCCCAGGTGCCGTACCGGGGGTTCACCTCGACTCCGAGGTCCCTGGACGCGGCGCCGAACAGCTCAGTGAGCCGCTCCTGGCCCTCGGGGGTGTTGGCCACCCCGTGCTTCTCGGCGATCCTGTTCATGAGGATCTCGCGCCGGACCACCCCGTCGACCTCGCCCGGAGCGGTGCCCTGCTGCTGGAGCAGCACCGCGACGAGCTCCCGGTCCCCGCCGTACTGGCGGGCGGCGGCGCGCCGGGTCTGCTGGACCTCCTTGCGGCTGACCGTGATCCCGGCGTCGGCGGCGACCTTCTCCACCACCCGGTCGAAGATCATCCCGTTGAGCTTCTGGCGGCTCAGGTCACCGGTGGCGCGGATCATCCGCTCGGCCTGCGGAGAGGCCTCCTGGGCGGAGCGGACGCCCCGGACCTGCGACTGGAGCGCGGCCGTCTCGATCCGGTCCCCGCCCACGACGGCGGCCGCGCCCGGATGGACGCCGCCGCAGGCGGTGAGGAGGGGTGCCGCGGCGAGGAGGGCGGCGGACACGGAGAGCGCGGTGCGACGGCGGCGGTGCAAAGGGGCCTCCCGGCGTGGGTCGTACGTCTGTGTCAACGACCTTGCGGTGATCGATGGTAGGCAGTGGCCCTGGCCCGGGTCACTACTTCGGAGCCACTTCTACCAACGAGTCGCGGCCCTCGTGGTTCTCGGGCCGCAGCAGGACCGCCCGGGAGACGACGAACGTGACGGGGACGGCGGCCGCGGCGGCGAGCAGCGGGGCGTACCGGCTGGACAGGCCCGCCACACCGACCAGCAGCCAGACGCCGGCGGTGGTGATCACGAAGTTCGCGGCGTTGGTCAGCGGGAAGAGCAGGAACTTCCGCCAGGTGGGGCGGGTGCGGTAGGTGAAGCGGCTGTTGAGGAGGAACGAGCCGGTCATCGACAGCAGGAACGCGGCGACGTGCGCGGCGACGTACGGCAGGCCGCACGCCAGGAGCAGCAGGTAGCAGCCGTAGTACGTACCGGTGTTCACCACCCCGACCAGGGCGAACCTGACGATCTGGCCGCTGGTGCCGGTCATCTTCGGCTGAGCTCCCCGGGGACGGTCGGGTGCGCGGTGCGCCGGTGTTGGCCGCCTTCACCAGGAAGTGCGGGCGCCGCTTCACCTCGTAGTAGATGCGTCCCACATACTCCCCGATCAGGCCGAGCATGACCATCTGGACACCGGCGAGGGCGGTGACGGCGACCAGGAGGGTGACGTACCCGGGGGTGTCGACGCCGTTGAGGAGGGCGTCGCCGACGATCCACGCCGCGTGGAGGAAGGCCGCGGAGAGGAGCAGGGATCCCAGGTAGAGGGCGGCGCGGAGCGGTTTGTCGTTGAAGGAGAGCAGACCGTCGAGCCCGTAGTTGAGGAGTTTCCGGAACGTCCATTTCGAGCGGCCCTGCTCGCGTGTCTCATTCTGGTACTCGAACGTCGTGGTGGGGAATCCGACCCAGGCGAAGATCCCCTTGGAGAAGCGGTTGTACTCGGTGAGTTCCAGCACCGAGTCGACGACCCGGCGGGACAGCAGCCGGAAATCCCCGACCCCGTCGGCGAGTTCCACGTCGACGAGGCGGTTGATCACCCGGTAGTAGCCGCGGGCGAGCAGGGTGCGGGTGACCCGGTCGCCCTCGCGGGTGCGGCGGGCGACGACCTGGTCGTAGCCCTCCGCGTGCAGGTCCAGCATGCGGCCGACGAGCCGCGGCGGGTGCTGGAGGTCGGCGTCCATGAGGACCACCGCGTCGCCGGCGGCGTGGCGGAGGCCGGCGAGCATGGCGGCCTCCTTGCCGAAGTTCCGGCTGAAGGAGACGTAGCGGACGCGCGGGTCGGCGGCGGCCCGCTCCCGGAGGATCTCCAGGGTGCGGTCGCGGCTTCCGTCGTCCACGTAGACGAGTTCGAAGTCCGCCGCGAGGCGGCCCAATTCCGCGGTCACGTGCTCGTGGAACCGGGCGATGATCTCCTCTTCGTCGTAGCAGGGCACCACTATCGAGATCAGCACGGTGCCAACGGAAACGGCCGTGCGTGTCGGGGGCTGACCCCTTCCGTGGCGGACAGGCGGACATCCGGTGAACTCGCCCCGGAGGCTCCGGCATTCCGTTTTCCCGGTGCGATATTCGAAGGCGTGGCCGAGTCCCGTACCCCCCCGTCCGCCGCGCGCGCCTGCGGTGCGGCCGCCCTGTTCGCCGTGTTCGCCGTCTGCGCCGGCGACGCCGCCTCCCGGACCTTCCCGTTCGGGGCGCGCACCCGCGCCGTCAACGACCTCGGCAACCAGTTCGTGCCGTTCCACGCCCACCTGTGGGACCTGCTGCACGGGCGGGCCGACACCGGTCCGCTGAACTGGCGTTCGGGGTACGGGAGCAGTCTGCTGCCGGACCTCGGCACCTATCTGACCAGCCCGTTCGCCCCGCTCGTCGCGGTGTTCCCGCGGGAGCGGATCGACCTGGCCGTGTACGTGGTGACGGTGCTGAAGATCGGCGCGGCGGCCGCCGCCATGGCGCTGGCGCTGCTGCGGCAGCGCCGGGGCGACCGGTGGGGCGCGGCCGTGCTGGGAGCCGCGTACGCGCTGTGCGGCTGGGCGGTGGCGGAGGCCTCGTACAACCCGATGTGGCTGGACGGGCTGATCGCCTTCCCGCTGCTGTGCCTGGTCGCCGAGTGGGTGCGCGCGGGGCGGCGGCCGGTGCTGGGGCCCGTGGTGGTCGCCGTGTGCTGGGTGGCCAACTTCTACACCGCGTACATGGCGACGCTCGGCGCGGCGCTGGTGCTGCTCGCGCGGGGCGGGGCGCGGCCCCGGGTGCTGGGGCGGGCCGCCGCGGTGGTGCTGACGGGCGTCGGGCTCGCCGCGCCCGTGCTGGTCCCGGTGTTCCTGGGGTCGCGGCACGCGTACCCGGGGTGGACGCGGCGCTTCGACGCGGCGGAGTGGGCGGACCTGGCGGCGCGGGTGCTGCCGGCGACGTACGGCTTCTTCACCCCGGCGCTGTTCCTGGGGGCGGGGGCGCTGCTGGCGGCCGCGGCGCTGCCGTTCCACCGGGGGTGGCCGGGCGGGAGCGGCTGGTGTGGGGCGGGCTGGTGGCGGGGGTGCTGCTGTCCCTGCAGTGGGAGCCGACGCACCTGGTGTGGCACGTGTTCGCCACGCCGAACGGCAGCCCGTACCGGCAGACGTTCGTCCTGGCCGGTGTGGTGGTGATGGCCGCGTGGACGGGGGTGGCCGCCGGCTGGCCGGGGTGGCGGGCGCTGCTGGGCGGGGCGGGCGTGCTGGCCGCCGTGGCGGCGGCGGCCGCGGGGAGCGCGCTGGCGACGCCCCCGGCGTACGCGCTCTTCGCGGGCGGGGTGGCCGTCGCCGTCGGGGCGGTGGTGCTGCTGGGGCGCGCGGAGCGGCGGGTGGTGCGGGCCGTGGGGGGCGCGCTGCTGGCGGGCACCGTGGTCGTGCCGGCCGCCGCCACCACCGCGTACGCCGACCGCGAGCGGCCCGCGCGGCTGGACGACTACCCGGCCTGGGGCGCCGCGCACGAGGCGCGGGCGGCGGCCGTGCGCGCCGCCGACGGCTGGCCGGCCTACCGGACCGACCCGGGGCGGCCCCGGCTCACCGGCAACGACCCGCTGCTGGTGGGCGGGGAGGGCGCGGCGTACTACAGCAGCCACACCCCCGCGGTGTGGACGCGGACGCTGGCCGCGCTCGGCGGCGGCTGGACGTCGCACGGGCGCAACCTGCAGAGCCTCGACAACCCGGTGACGGACGCCCTGTTCGCGGTGGGCGCGCGCTGGCGGGACGGGGCGCTGGTGCGCAACCGGGAGCGGTTGCCGCTGGTCACGGTGCGGCCGGGGGCCGGCCCCGCGGGGCGGGAGCCCCGGTACGGCCCCTCCGCCTTCCGCAACCAGGAGCTGCTGCTCGGGGCGCGCGTCTACGACCTCCCCGCGGACGGCGTGTGCCCGGTCGGCAGCGACGTCTTCGCCTGGGCGCCCGACTTCACCGGCACGGCCCGCCTCGGTGGTGCCGGCCGGCCGGCCGAGCTGCGCGGCGGGCTGCCCAGGCGGCGGGCCGCCATGGTCCCGCTCGGCACGCAGCGCGCCCCCGGTGCGCGGGTGGAGTGGCGGGGCCGGGGCGCCGTGCCCGAGGGCGCGGTCGGCTGCCTGGACCGGGGCCGGCTGGGCGGGGCGGTGGCCCGGCTGCGGGCGTCGGCGGCGGTGGAGGTGCGGGCGGACGGCTCCGGGGTGCGCGCCGTGCTCCCGCCGGGGGCGCGGGGGGTGGCGGTCCTGGCGGCGCCCCGGATCGCCGGGTGGCGGTGCGGGGGCCGGCCGGCCGGGCGGTACCTGGGGCTGGTCGCCGTGGACGTGTCGGGCGGGTCGTCGGTGAGCTGCGCGTTCCGCCCGCCGGGACTGCGGGCCGGGGCGGCGGGCGGGGCGGCGGCGCTGCTGGTGCTGGCAGGGGCGGTGGTGCGCCTCCGGCGTGCGCGTCGCCGGGACGCCACCAACACTTCACCCGTGCACCACCGCGCCGTCTCCCGGGACCCGGCCGGATCGGCGTAGCTTGCCCCGCATGCCCTCTCTCCTGAGCAACCCGCTGACGAAGCGGCTGCTGCGGCCCGCTCTCTCCCTGGTCGAGCAGCGCATGGAGCGCGTCACGTACGCGTTCCAGAAGGACCTGGACGCCCTGCACCACGAGGTGGCCGACCTGCGCAGGCAGAGCTACGGGCTCGGGCTGCTGCTCGACCGGGCCGGCCGCGACGCGCACCGGATGCCGACGCCCGCGCAGGTGGACCGGCTCGTCGGCGAGGTCCGCGCGGTGACCGGCGCGGCGGACGAGCGGGTGCGGGAGGACGTCACCGTGGCGTACCGGCACCTGGTGGCGCTGGAGGCGCTGGGGGTCGGCGGGATCGGGGGCACGGTGTCCGACGTGTGCGGGCGGCTGGCGGCGGTCCCCCTCCTCGCGGCGGGCGACGGGACCGGCGGCGTGGTGGAGGTGCTGGAGGTCGGCGCCCGGCACGGGCTGTTCGCGGCGGCGCTGCGCAGGATGCTGCGGCGGCACGGGATGGAGGCGCGGCTGACGCTCGTCGGTCCGCTGGAGGGCGGGTCCGTCCGCGAGGAGGTCGTGCGGGACAACCTCGCGCTGGGCGGCGGGCATCCGGACGAGGTGCGGCTGGTGCGCGGCGGGCTGGACGAGCCCCGGGTCCGCGAGCTGGTCGGGGACCGGCGGTACGGGGTGGTGCTGCTGGACGCCCCGCACGACGGCGCCGGCGCCCTGGCGGTGCCCGGCGCGGTGGTGGTCTCCCCGGACGCGCTGCCGGGCCCGGGGCTGCGCCCGCTGGGCGGGGCGGCGGACTCCGTGTACCACGCCGGGGCCGCCTGACCGTCCGGGCGGCGCGCCGGGTCAGCGCCCGCGCACCTGCTGCTGGTGGGTGAGCGCCCGGCGCAGCTCGCCCGCCAGCGGGTGGTAGGGGCCGTAGGCGCGCTCCGTGTCGTACAGCAGGTTCTGCAACTGCTGGTACGCGCCGGAGTGGTCGCCCGTGGTGAGCAGCAGGTGCCCGATCCGGTGGCGGATGCCGAACGCCCGGCTCGGGTCGGCGCCGGGCTGCCGCCGGGCGCTCTCGTGGTACGGCAGGATCGCCCGGTACTCGGCGAGCGCCTCCGCCGCCTCGCCCAGCTGTTCCAGGCAGACCGCCGCGTCGTGGCGGTACTGGAGGGTCTGCGGGTCGGCCGGTCCCGCCTCGGCCTCCCGGTCGGCGGCGAGGCGGCGCAGCTCGGGCAGGGCGCGCCGGTACTGGCCGTCGTCCATGAGGGTCGTCGCGTACTGCCTGCGCAGTACGCGGACGACGTGCGAGTGCTCGCCGTGCTCGGCGGCGGCGGTCGGGAGGATCGCGCCGAGGAGGTCGACGGCCTGGGTGATGCGTCCCTCGCCGAGGAGCCGCTTCACCTCGTCGACGGCGGCGGCCACGCCGGACCGCCCGGCGGCGGGGGCGCCGGCCGGCGGGGCGGCCGGGGGCGGCGGGACCCGGACGGCCGCGGCGGGCGCGGACGCGCGCTCCGGCCAGGGCGCGAGAGGGCGGGTGAACGGCCGGGTGGGGTCCATGGGGCCGGCCGGTCCGGCGCCGCGCGCCGGGAGCAGCGGGACGAGCGCCTCGTACACCTCCTGCGCGCCGGAGGGCCGGTGCGCGGGGTCCTTCGCGAGGAGCCGCTGCACCAGGGCCTCCAGCGCCTCGGGTACGTCGGGGCGGAGCTGCCGGACGGGCGGCGGGGGCTCGTACAGGTGGCGGTGGAGGACGCCGAGGGCGGTGGAGCCGGCGAACGGCACCTTCCCGCTGAGCAGCTCGTAGAGGACGACGCCGAGGGCGTACAGGTCGGTGTACGGGCCGACGGCGCCGCCCATGGCCTGCTCGGGCGCCATGTAGGCGGGGCTGCCGATGGGCGAGCCGGTGTGCGTGAGGCGCGTGGTGTCGGTGTCGAGGACGGACGCGACGCCCAGGTCGAGGACGGTGATCGTGCCGTCGGGCTTCACCATCACGTTGCGCGGCTTGAGGTCGCGGTGGACGATCGGCACGGCGTGGACGGCGGCGAGCACGGCGCACATCTGGGCGGTGACGGAGACGGCCCACCGCCAGGGGTAGGGGTCGTGCTCGGCGAGGTGGTCGGAGAGGTCGGCCCCCTCGACGTACTGCATGACCAGGTACAGGTCGCCGCCGTCCTCGCCCGCGTCGTGCACGGTGACCAGGCCGGGGTGGGCGACCTGGGCGGTGACCCGGCACTCCCGGACGAAGCGGCGGCGCATCTCCTCCGCGAGGGTGGCGGCGGCCATGTGGTCGGGGCGCAGCAGCTTGACGGCGACGCGCCGGTCGAGCCGCCGGTCGTACGCCGTCCAGACCTGGCCCATGCCGCCCTGGCCGATGACCGCGGCCAGCTCGTACCGGCCGGTGATGACCCGTCCGTTCACCGGCCGCCGTCCTCCCGCCGGAGGAGGTCGCTGAGCTCGTCCAGTTCGGCGCGGACCCGGTCGATGCGGGGCGCGGCGGGCTCGTCGGCCCGGGGCGGGAGCGGGGACCGCCCCCGGGGCGGGACCGGGCCCCCCGGCACGGCGTGCGGCTGCGGCCCGCCGTACGGCGGCGCCGCCGCGGGGGGCGTCCCCGGGTACGTCGCGCCCTGCTGTGGGTACCCGTAGCCGCCGCCCGCGGGGGAACGTGGTCGCGTAGGGCGAGGGGGCCGCGGCGGTGGCGCGCAGGTCGTGGTGGCGGATGTCGGCGTAGAGGAAGTACCCGGTGAACAGCGCGGCATTCAGCAGGAGGCCCGCCACCCCGAGGTCGGACCGGCTGCTGTCCGTGTCGTCCGCGGTGAGGACCATGCAGGTGACCGTGAGGAACACCGAGAGGCCGAACAGCCACCAGTCGAGGAGCCGCCGCGTCACCAGCGCGAGCCTCAGGGTGGCCGCCCCCGTGAGGAAGCCCAGGCTGAGCAGGGGCAGCACGGCGAACAGGACGCGGAGCACGACGACGTGGATCGGCGTACGACGCTGCGGTGGCACGGGGCCGGGGCCGTACATGGCTCCTCCAGGGGGCCGGGGTGGGGGAGGACGTTCGATACGGGGACGAGCGTATACAGCGACACGGGCGGCGGTCGCACGGTTGCACGGATCGGCCGTGCGGTTGCTCACGCCTCCGGCGTGCCGTCCGGCGGCCGCCGGGCCGTGCGGCACGCCCCGGGCACCGGCCGCTCCCCCGAGGCGGTCGGCCGGCGCGGCTCGGCGCGGGTCCGGCGGTCTCGGCGATCTCGACGGCCCCGACGGCCCCGACGGCCCCGGCGGCCCCGGCGGTCCCGGGGCCGTGGTGACCGTGGTGACCGTGGTGGCGGTGGGGTTCCGACGGTTCCGGCGGCTGCCGCTCCCGCCGCTCCCGCGCCCTCCGGCACGCTCCCGCCGCCTCCGGCACGCAGGCGCCGCCTCCGCACGCGGGTGCCCCTCCGGTCGCCCGGTGCCCGGCGTCGTACAGCGGCCCCCTGTGACGCCCTTTCACATCGCCAACCGAACCAGGAAAGTAAAAACATGTTGACTCCGTTCACAAGCTCTGATGTGATGGACGCTCACGGGGCTGCGCCAAGCTCCACCACACCTCACGTCTTCATGTCTTCGCCCGGAGGGCACCCATGTCCCACCCCACGCAGCAGCCCCAGTACGGCGCGCCGCACCCCGCCCCGCCCGTCCCGGTCGGGCCGCCGAACAACGGCCTCGGTACGGCCGCGCTGGTGCTCGGCATCATCGGTGTGGTCTTCGCGCTCTTCCCGTTGCTGTTCTGGCTGGGCGGCATCCTCGGTCTGCTGGCCCTGATCCTGGGCTGGGTCGGCATCGGCCGCGCCAAGCGCGGCGCCGCCGCCAACAAGGGCGTGGCGGTCGCCGGCACGGTCCTGGGACTGGTGGGGCTGGTCCTCTCCGTGGTGGTCGGCATCGTCACGGCCGTGGTCGTGAACGAGGCCGTGAAGGACATCAACAAGGAGCTGTCCAACACCGCTCCGAAGGACACCTCCGGCGGTGGCAAGGGCTCGGCCGCCCCGGGTGACACGGGCGGCGCGAAGGGCGGCGAGGTCCCCGAGACCCTGGCCGCCGACGAGACGATCATCTACGACGACGATCTGAAGATCACGGTCTCCGCGGCGAAGCCCTTCCAGCCGAGCGAGTTCGCGGCCGGCCACACCGCGGGCAACAAGGCCTACCAGGTCACCGTCGTCGTCGAGAACGCGAGCAAGGCGAAGTTCGACGGCGACCTGGTGCTCCTGGAGGCCCGTGCGGGTACGGAGGGCGTCACCGCCGAGCAGATCTTCGACGGAGACCTGGACGGCGTGACGGGTTCCCTCGCCCCCGGCAAGAAGGCCACCGGCACGTACGCCTTCAGCGTCCCCGCCGACGCGAAGACCCTCACCGTCGAGGTCACCCCGGGCCTGGAGCACGAAGAGCAGCAGTGGGAGCTGAAGTTCTGAGCGGACGGCTCCCCGTGGGGTGTGCGGCGCGCGGGGACCGCGCGCCGCACACCCGCGCCCCCCGGACGCGCGCCGCCGGCCTCACGGCCGGTGGCGCACCCACGCGTTCGGCTCGACGTACACGGCGTACCCGTGCGACGCCTCGCAGCGGACCGGCGTCAGCGCGAACGGCACCTCCACCGGCCCGTCCGCGCCGAACGGCAGCCCGGTCCGCTCCCGCCACCGCTCCACGGTCCCGCTGATCGTCGTGGACACCGCGGCGACCGGGCCGATCACGCCGCCCGCGCGGACGTGGCCCCGCAGCCACGACCCGCTCCTCGCCGCCCAGCGCCAGGAACGCGTACCCGGGGACCCCGGCGACCATCCGGGGGCCCCGGGTCCGACACGGGGTCCTGGAGCATGGACTCCGGTCACGGACGGGGCATCCGCCAGAGGGCGCCCACCAGCTCGGGCCGTTCCGCGAGACTGGCGGCACCCATCTCCACCCGGGGAGGCCAGGCGCCCGCCTCCCCGCACCGCCGCGGACTTCCCACCCGGCTCCGGCGGGGCGCGGCGGCGGGGCGGGAGCCCGGGGCGGGCGGCCCCCTGGGCAGGAGCCGGGACGGGGGCAGGGGCCGGGCTCCCGCCTCAGGGCAGCGGCTCGCCGGGGCAGCCGTTCAGGACGCGCCGCATCGCGTCCCGCTCGGCGGCGGTGACCCACACCCCGTACTTCCGCTTCACCGCCACCTGCCGCGCCACGTACCGGCAGCGGAACCCCTTCGACGGCGGCAGCCAGGTCGCCGCGTCGCCGTCGCCCTTGCGGCGGTTGGCGGACGAGTCGACGGCGAGCAGGTTCAGCGGGTCGTTGGCGAAGCGCAGGCGCTTGGCCGCGTCCCACCGGTGGGCGCCCTTCTGCCAGGCATCGGACAGGGCGACCACGTGGTCCACGTCGACCTTGCCGTCGCCCCGCCGGAACTCGATCCGCCGCCCCGTGTAGGGGTCCCGCTCGATGACGCCCCGCGCCACCCTGCACCGGTCGCCGTCCTTGAGGCGCACACCGGTGGCGTCCCGTACGAGGACGTCCTCGCGGGTACCGCAGCCGTTGCCGTCCGTGTCCGCCCAGGGGCGGCCGAACTTCTCCCGCCCGTACCCCGTCTTGGGCGCCCGGCCCCTGACGGTGAGCGTGTCGACGGCGGCGAGCGCGGAACCGGCGGGCGCGTCGGTGCCGGTGCCCGCGCCCCCCTCCCCGTCCGCCGTGCACCCGGACAGGACGAGGACGGCGGCCGCCAGCGCGGCGGCGAGGGGGCGGCGGGCGGCGCGGACTGCGGTCGGCATGGTCGGGATCCTAGGGGGCCGCTCCCGCACGGGAGGACTCCCGCCCCCCGTCCCGCCCCCCGTCCCGCCCGCCGCTACGAGCCGAGGACCGTCGCGAGGAACTCGCCCGTCCACGCCAGCAGGTCGCGCCCCACCACGGGCTTGCCGCCGATCGTGCCCGTGGTCGGGCGGGGCACCAGGATCTGGCGGGCCGAGGCCTTGATCACCGTGCGCGGGTACAGCCGCTTCAGGCGCAGCTCCTGCGACTCGCGCAGCTCGACCGGCGCGAAGCGGACGTTGTTGCCCTGCAGGACGATCTCGCCGACCCCGCAGGCGCGCGCCAGCATCCGCAGGCCCGCCACGAGGAGCAGGTTCTCGACCGGCTCGGGCAGCTTGCCGTACCGGTCGGTCAGCTCCTCCCGCACGGCCTTGACGTCCTCCTCCGAGTTGGCGGAGGCGATGGCCCGGTACGCCTGGAGGCGCAGCCGCTCGCCCGGCGCGTAGTCGTGCGGGACGTGCGCGTCGACCGGCAGCTCGATCTTGACCTCCAGCGGCGGCTCCTCCTCCGCGCCGCCCTCCAGGGACGCCCGGTAGTCGGCGACGGCCTCGCCGACCATCCGCACGTACAGGTCGAAGCCGACGCCCGCGATGTGGCCGGACTGCTCGCCGCCCAGCAGGTTGCCCGCGCCGCGGATCTCCAGGTCCTTCATGGCGACGTACATGCCGGCGCCCATCTCGGTGTGCTGGGCGATCGTCGCGAGGCGCTCGTGCGCGGTCTCGGTGAGCGGCTTCTCCGGCGGGTACAGGAAGTACGCGTACCCGCGCTCGCGGCCCCGGCCGACGCGGCCGCGCAGCTGGTGCAGCTGGGAGAGGCCGAAGTTGTCGCCGCGCTCCACGATCAGCGTGTTGGCGTTGGAGATGTCGATGCCCGACTCGACGATCGTCGTCGACACGAGCACGTCGAACTTCTTCTCCCAGAAGTCCACGACGACCCGCTCCAGCGCCTGCTCCGACATCTGGCCGTGCGCCGTCGCGATCCGCGCCTCCGGCACGATCTCGCGGAGCCGGGCGGCGGCCCGGTCGATGGACTCGACCCGGTTGTGGATGTAGAACACCTGGCCCTCGCGGAGCAGCTCGCGGCGGATCGCGGCGCCGATCTGCTTCTCCTCGTACGGGCCGACGAAGGTGAGGACCGGGTGCCGCTCCTCGGGCGGGGTGGTGATGGTCGACATCTCGCGGATGCCGGTGACGGCCATCTCCAGGGTGCGCGGGATGGGCGTGGCGGACATCGTCAGGACGTCGACGTTGGCGCGGAGCTTCTTCAGCTGCTCCTTGTGCTCCACACCGAAGCGCTGCTCCTCGTCCACGACGACCAGGCCGAGGTCCTTGAACCTCGTCTCGGACGAGAACAGCCGGTGCGTGCCGATGACCACGTCGACGGAGCCGTCCCGCAGCCCCTCCAGCGTCGCCTTCGCCTCCGCGTCCGACTGGAACCGCGACAGCGCCCTCACCACGACGGGGAACTGCGCGTACCGCTCCGAGAACGTGCCGAAGTGCTGCTGCACCAGGAGCGTCGTCGGGACGAGGACGGCGACCTGCTTGCCGTCCTGCACCGCCTTGAAGGCGGCCCGCACGGCGATCTCCGTCTTGCCGTAGCCGACGTCGCCGCAGACCAGCCGGTCCATCGGGACCGACTTCTCCATGTCCTCCTTCACCTCGGCGATGGTGGAGAGCTGGTCGGGCGTCTCCGCGTAGGGGAAGGCGTCCTCCAGCTCCCGCTGCCACGGCGTGTCCGGGCCGAAGGCGTGGCCGGGCGCCGCCATCCGCGCCGAGTACAGCTTGATCAGGTCGGCGGCGATCTCCTTGACGGCCTTCTTCGCGCGCGCCTTGGTCTTGGTCCAGTCGGCGCCGCCGAGCCGGTGCAGGGTGGGGGCCTCGCCGCCGACGTACTTGGTGACCTGCTCCAGCTGGTCGGTCGGGATGTACAGCCGGTCGCCGGGCTGGCCGCGTTTGGCGGGCGCGTACTCGACCAGCAGGTACTCGCGGGTGGCGCCCTGCACCGTGCGCTGCACCATCTCGATGTACCGGCCGACGCCGTGCTGCTCGTGAACGATGTGGTCGCCCGCCTCCAGGGTGAGCGGGTCGATCGTCTTGCGGCGGCGCGTCGGCATCCGGCGGCCGTCCCTGCCCGCGGCCCGCTGGCCCGTCAGGTCGGTCTCCGTCAGCACGGCCAGCCTCAGGCCCGCGTCGACGAAGCCGTGCTCGATCGCCCCGCACGCCACGTGCACCACGGACGGGGCGATCTCCGCCAGGTCCCCGGCGAGGCGGGCCGCGACGCCCTCGCCCCCCAGCACCTCGACCGTGCGGGCCGCCGGGCCGTGCGCCTCCGTCACGAAGACGGTGCGCCAGCCGTCCGCGAGCCAGCCCTTGGTGTCGGCCAGGGCGCGGGCCGTGTCGCCCCGGTACGACTCCGGGGCGTGCATGCCCAGCCGGATCGTGTCGGCCTCCAGCTCGGCGTCGGGCGCGAACGGCGACACCGTCCACCAGGCCACGCCCAGCTCGCGCGCCCGGTCCCGCACGTCGGCGATGGACCACAGGGACGCGGCGCCCACGTCGATCGGCGCCTCCCCGCCGCCGGCCGTGGCCGCCCAGGACGCCTGGAGGAACTCCTGCGAGGTCGCCACCAGGTCGGCGGCCCGGGTGCGGACCCGCTCCGGGTCGCAGACCACGGCCATGGAGCCCTGCGGCAGCACGTCGAGCAGCAGCTCCATGTCGTCGACGAGGACCGGCGCGAGGGACTCCATGCCCTCCACGGCGATCCCCTCGGCGATCTTGCCGAGCAGCTCGCCCAGCTCCGGGTGGGCCTCGGCGAGCGCGGCGGCCCGCTGCCTGACCTGCTCGGTGAGCAGCAGCTCCCGGCAGGGCGGCGCCCACAGCCCGTGCTCGGCGACCTCCAGGGACCGCTGGTCGGCGACCTTGAAGTAGCGGATCTCCTCGACGTCGTCGCCCCAGAACTCGACGCGTACGGGGTGCTCCTCGGTCGGCGGGAACACGTCGAGGATGCCTCCGCGCACGGCGAACTCGCCGCGCTTCTCCACCAGCTCCACCCGCTGGTACGCGGCGGCCGCCAGGCCCTCGACGACCGCCCCCAGGTCGGCGCTCCGCCCGGTCCGCAGGCTGACCGGCTCCAGGTCGCCGAGGCCCTTGACCTGCGGCTGGAGCACGGAGCGGATCGGTGCGACGACCACCTGCACGGGGCCCGCCGCGGGATCGTCCGGCGACGGGTGCGCGAGGCGGCGCAGCACGGCGAGGCGCCGCCCGACGGTGTCGCTGCGCGGGGACAGCCGCTCGTGCGGCAGGGTCTCCCAGGCCGGGTACTCCGCGACCCGGTCGGGGTCGAGCAGGCTGCGCAGCGCGGCGGCCAGGTCCTCCGCCTCCCGGCCGGTCGCGGTCACCGCCAGCACGGGCCGGGCGGCGTCCCTGGCCAGCGCCGCCACCGCGAAGGGCCGCGCCGCCGGGGGCCGACCAGGTCGACGTGGGCCCGGTGCCCGTCGGCGGCGGCCTTGACGGCTTCGGCGAGGGCGGGGTCCTTGACGACGGCGTCGAGCAGACCGTGCAGGCTCATGGGGGCTTTCCGTCCCTGGGATCGTGGGGGGGGTGGGCAACGCGAAAGACCCGACGCGAAGTACGGGCCGGGGTCCTCCCAGCCTACGCCCGCGAGCGGAGGGGCGCGTCAGGAGCCGGACCCGCCCGCCGACGGCCGCCCGAGCGGACGGGCCGGGGTACGGCGGGGCGGAAGGCCGGCGGGCGGGCGGAAGGCATGAGGGGGACGGGGTGTGCGGGAGGCACGGACCCGCGGGCGGGCGAGGCGGGCGGCGACGGCGGCGTTCGTCCGCACGGCGCCCGGCCCCCGGACGCGGGGCGTGAACGGCGTGGGACTCTCCGGTACGGCTCCGGCGCCCCCGGGACCGTACCGGGGAGTCACCCGCGACGTGCCGGGAGGGCGCCCCGGGATCGGCTGCGCGCGAACCGTCCTCAGGCGGGCGGGTCCTCTTCCCACGTGTGCTTCCCGGCATGACCGTCGAACAGGCAGCGGCCTCCCCTCCCGGGTGGCGGGCCGACCACCGGACAGGTCTCATCCTCCGGGTACGTCGCACGGGGACTCCGAGACCCGTGCGACGAGTCGGCTCCCCTCGGCCGCGACCCGCGCGCGGCCGGGCTGAGGGGGCGGATCGTCGCTTTGGGCACGCCGTGAAGAGAGGGTGGGCCATGGCGCAGACCGAGGGTGCACGACTCTTCCGGGAGGCCTGGATCGCCGGTGTGCGCCGGCACTTCCCCGGCGAGCCGAAGCCGGGGTACGTGACTCCGTGGGACGACACCCCGCGGTGGGAGCGGGAGGCCGCGGGCGCCGTGTACGCGCAGGTGCGCCAGTTCGTCGAGGTCAGCGGCGGCACCACCGCGCGGCTCTCCCGCGAGCAGAAGGGCCGGTTCGTCGCGACGTGCCGGACCGCCCGGATGTGCCGGCACTTCGAGGACCCGAAGCCCGGTTACGCGGCCGACCGGCCCGGCCTGCCCACCCGGCAGCAGGAGACCGACGCGGACGTCTTCGAGGCGGTCGAGAGGTCGCTGGGCTGACCCCCGGGCGCCCGGGGTCCCGCCCCGATCCGCGACGACTCCCCCGTACAGGGCCGGGCTCTCCCGAGCCCCTGTCATGGCGGGGCCCCGGCACGGTGCCCTTCGGCGTGCCGGGACCCCGCCGGCCGTTACAGCAGGCCGTCCCACATCTGTTCCAGGAGGACCGACCACCAGCTCTCCGGGGAGGCCAGCGCCGCCGGGTCGAGCATCGCGAGCTGGGCCTGGAAGTCGACCGTCCAGCGGCCCGCCTGCTCCGGCGTCAGGCCGAAGCGCAGGCGCCACATGCGGCCCAGCAGCGCCAGGCAGCGGGTGAACTCCGGCAGGCCCGTGTTCACGAACTGCGGGGCCACCGGCCGGCCGCCCGGACCGGCCTCGACCGGCACCGCGACGATGTGCGCCGTGCCGTACTGGACGCAGACCGCCCGGCCGAAGTCCGAGCCGAGCACCAGGTAGGAGCCCGCGTCCGGCGCCGGCTGCACCTGGCGCTGCACGGCCAGCTCCGCCAGCGTCGGAACGACCGGCTGGGCCGGCTGCGCCCAGAAGAACGGCCCGAAGTCCGCGGGCAGGCCCGCCCACACGAGGGTGCGCGCCACCAGCTCCGGCACGCCCTGGCGGGACACGGCCCGCTGGTCGAACCGGCAGATGCCGTGCGGTCCGAACGCGCCCGCCAGTTCCTGCGCGACGCCCTCCGGCGGGATCGGCGGGGCCGGCGGAACCTGCGGCAGCGGGGCGCGCACCGGCGCGGGGCGCGCGGGGCCGTCCGCCACCTGGTGCAGCTCGCCCTGGTGGGCGATGAGCTGCCGCATGCCCTGCTGACGGCTGGCGTGGTCGCGTCCGTACGGGGCGATCGACGTGATCCGCGCCTGCGGCCAGGTCTCCCGGACCATCCGGGCGCAGTAGCCGCCGGGCAGCTCGCACGACGCGAGCTCCGTGTGCAGCTCCAGCACCTGCTGCGGCGGCACGTTCAGGGCGCGCAGCTCGTGCAGGATCTGCCACTCCGGGTGCGGCGTGCCCGGCGCGGAGCGCCGGATGATCTGCGCCTCCGAGCCGTCCGGCGCCCGGTAGCGCAGGACGACCTGGTAGCCGGGGCCGACCGTGGGCAGGCCGGCCGGCTGCGGATACCCGTACGTGGGCGCGCCGGGCGGCGGCGGTACCGCGCCGGGTGGCGGTACGGCCCCGGGCGCACCGGGACCGCCGGGCGCCCCCGGCGGACCGGGGGGCGCCGGGGGGCCGCCCGGGCCGGGGTGGGCCAGCATCGTCGCGGCGTGGTGCACCCCTCCGGGGGCGTTCCGCCGGGGCCCGGCACGCCGGGGGGCGCGGGGACGCCCGGCGCACCCGGCGCACCGGGGGGCGGCGGGGGGCCGCCGGGGCCCGGGTGGGCGAGCATCGTCTGCGCCGTGTCCACCCCGCCGCCGGGCGGCGTGGCACCGGGCGGCGCGGGCGGGCCGGGGGGACCGGGCGGGCCGGGGGGCGGCGGGGGGCCGCCGGGGCCCGGGTGGGCGAGCATCGTCTGCGCCGTGTCCACCCCGCCGCCGGGCGGCGTGGCACCGGGCGGCTTCGGCCCGTCCGGGCGGAGCTGTGCGACGAACTGCGTCGGTACGTACCCGCCGGCGGGCGTCCCGGGGTCCGGCGCCGCCCCGGGCGGCGGGGTCGGCGTCCCGGCGGCCGGGCGGGCACCGGGGGCACCCGGCGCGCCGGGAGGCGGCGGGGTCGTCGGGCCGCCCCCGCGCGTACCGCCCCCGGGGGCGCGCGGCGGTGCGGACGCCTTGCCGGTGACCGCGTCCGCGAGTCCGGCGGCGTCCGCGTCGAGGACGGGTCCGACGGCCGTGCGGGGGAGCCCGCTGCCGCCCTGCATCAGCGCGGTCGGCGCGTCGGTGGGTACGGCGGGGGGGCGGGGTGTCGTCGTCGTCCGAGCCGGACAGCGGCGGGGCGAACACGGTCGCCGGGAGGGGGACGGAGACGTCGTCGGCCGCGCCGGCCGAGGTGCTGGTGTCGTTCCAGGCGAACGGCGGCGGGGTGGCGGGCACCCCGTCGGGGGCGGTCGGCTCGTGGTCCGGGCCGGTGGCCGCACCGCCGGAAGGGGTGTCGAACGGGGACGCGCCCCCCGGAGGCGTACCGCCGGGCGCGGCGGCGCGCGCGTCCGTACCGGCCGGGGCGGTGCCGTGCGGGGCCCCGTCGTCCGGACGGGTACCGGACGGGGTGTCGTCGGCGCCCGCCGGCCGCCGGTCGGACGAGCCGCCGGCCGGCGTGCCGGGGCCGGTGCCGGGCGGGGCGAACGGCACCGACGCCGCAGGCGCCGCACCCGGCGAAGGCGCGGCGTCCGCCACGGGTGCCGGGCCCGCCACGGGCGCGGTGTCCGGCTCGGGCGCGCCACTCCCCGCGGCCGGCTCCGGACCCGTACCGGCGCCGCCGTCCGCGACCGGCTCCGCGCCCGACGGCTCCCCGGCCCTCCGGTCCGGGACCCCCATGCGATCCGCCGCGTCCTGGAGCCACTCCGGCGGTGTCAGCAGGAAGGACGTCTGGTTCAGGTCGATGCGCTCCGGCTGCCGGGGCGGCGGGGCGTCGGCCGCCGCCCGGGCGCCGTACTCCTCCTCGTACCGGCGGATCACCTCGCCCACCGGCAGCCGCGGCCAGAGCGTGGCCTCGCCGCTGTCGCGGGCGATGACCAGCCGCTGCCCGCCGCCGTCCGACGAGGGGCCGTCGGGACGGTCCTCCGCCCAGACGACGAACCCCAGCTCGAACTCGCGCACCCGCACCTCGCGGTGCTGGTACGGCGGTACGTCGCCGTTGACCCACTCCTCGGCGCGCTCCTGCGCCTGTGCGAACGTCACCATCGGACCGTCACCCTTCACCCGTGACCGGGACGGCGCGGGCGAAGCCGCCGTCCACCATCAGGTTCGCCACCGTCTCCAGCTCCGGCGGGCTGCCCGCCAGCCGCAGCAGGAACTCGTCGAAGTCCGCGCCGCACGGCAGCAGGAGCCGTTCCATGCGCTCCCCGATCGCCGACCCGTCGCCGTCCCGGGCGTCGTCGTACGGGCAGAACCACACCGAGCCCGCCCCGGCGCCCCGCGTCCTGACCGCCAGCAGCCCTCCCTGGACGAAGGCGACGCCCAGGTAGTCCTTGGTCAGGTGGTCGCGCAGGCACTTGTTGACGTACACGAGGTCGTTGACGCCCGCCTCGTCGCGGACCGTGAAGAACGGCTGGTCGACGAGGAGCCCCAGCTCCGCGTCGAGGGCGACGCCGACCGGGGCGCAGCCGCCGGCGGCCTTGAGGAAGGAGCGGTAGGGGCCGGGCAGCCGGTAGCCGAGGTCCTCCTCGACGCCCTGGAGCTGCGCCTCCGTCACCGACACGGCGCTCCTGGGCAGCCCGAAGTGGGCGGGTCGGGTCTCCTGCAGGGGCCGCGTGCCCCGCTTGCCCTGGTCGACCGCCGCGGTGGCGAGGCCGCCGTGGTGCCGCAGCAGCGCCTTCACCTCGACGGGGACCAGTTCCATGCGGCGGGTGCGGGGAACGTGGTGCCAGGTCCAGCCGTGCGGGGTGGCGACCGCCGGGAGCGCGTCCCACAGGGGGTGGCCGGCGGCCTTGAGCGCGGCGTTCGCGGAGACGTGGTCGGTCAGCCGCAGCTCGTCCACGCCGAAGCCCTCCGGCGGCTCGGCGACCTCCGCGGCGGCGCGGGCGTACGGGGAGAAGTCCGGGAAGCCCTCGGCGTCCACCCGCACCCCCGCGGGGTGGCGGGCGGCCCGGACGGGGTCCGGGAAGTGCACGAGCTGTCCCGCGTAGGCCGCGTTCGGCGGCGCGGCTTGGTGCCCGAGCCGACCTGTCGTCATGGCGGTTGCCCCCTGGCTGCTGCTTGCTGGTTCCGCACAGCCTATGCGGTGGGCCCGGAGGCGGTCCCGGCCCTCCGCGGCGGTGACCATCCGTCACGTCCGGGTGAACGCTCGGCGATCGCGGGGGCATGCCGCTGGGCCGTTCCGGTGACCCCGTTTCCCATCTCCTCACCCGTTTGGCAGTCTGTCCACGCAACTGGGGGGGATTGCACAGAAGGGGAGACGCACGCACCATGCACGCAGCGCAGTCAGGAACGGCGCCCGCCGCCCGCGACGCGGGGCCCGGCGGCGGGGATCCGCGCCTCTCCTGGAGCACCGCCGCCCCCGACCGCGCCCCCGCGCTCCGCCACCGCCGCGACGGCATCCTGCCGACGGTGGGCGCGGCGCTCTCGGTGCGCGGCGAGACCCTCACGTGCACCGCGGCGCGGGGCGACCACCCCCCGGCGCTCCACCCCCTGGTCCAGGACTTCCTGGACGCGCTCACGAGCGGGCAGCGGGAGCGCTTCACCGGGCGCTGCCCGGAGGCGATCCTGCTGTCGCGGCACCTGACCGCCGTGGAGGAGGGCCGGTCCAAACGGGCCCGGCGCAGACCGCTGACGACCGGCGAGGCGAAGCGCTCCCTGAAGAACGCCAAGATCACGGCCCGGCGGATCCGCGAGGACGGGGACCCGCTGCACGGCGGTTACGCCGCACCGTGCCGCTCGTGCGCCGCCCTGCTCGCGCACTTCGGTGTACGTCCCGTCGATCCGACCCCGTCCCACGAGAACGGCTGACCGCGCCCGCCATGCCCGACCTCGACACCACCCGCTTCTCCGTCGCCGTGGACGCCGCCCTGCGGGAGGCCGGCTGGCGGCCGGGCCGCCGGGACATGAGGCAGGCCGAGCAGTGGGCCGACGCACTGCGGGCCCACGTGTCCCCCACCGGGCACCGGCACAGCGTCTTCCCGGCGGCGGTGGAGGTGTGGGCCGAGTTCGGGGGGCTGCGGATAACGCCTCCGGGCCAGGGCCGCCAGATCGCGCCGAGCCCGCTGCTGCTGGACCCGTTGGCGGGGCTGCACCTGGCGCGGAGCCTGTCGGACCTGGGGCGGGCGCTGGAGACCGAGCTGGCGCCGCTGGGGGCCGAGGGCGACGACCGGGGCGTGCTGGCCGTCGACGTGGAGGGGCGGGTGTACGGGCTGGACCACGCGGGCGACTGGTACCTGGGGCCGGACATCGACCACGCCCTGACGGCCCTCGTCACCGGCGCCCAGCCCGCCCGCCTCACCAACCCCTGAGCGGCCGGCCCCCGGCCCGCCGCACCGGCCCGGACCTCACCCGGCCCGGGACCCGTCCCGGTCGCACCGGCCCCGGCCCCCGCCCGCCCCCGGATCCCGCCGGGTGGCGGGGAGGACGGCGGAGACCCGGAAGCCGCCCTCGTCGGTGGGGCCCGAGACGAAGACGCCGCCCAGCGCCGTCACTCTCTCCCGCATGCCGAGCAGGCCGTTGCCGCCGCTGGGGAGGCGGGCGCTCGCGGCGGCCGCGTCGCAGGGGCCGTTCTCCACCTGCACGGCGACCTCCCCGCCCCGGTGGGCGAGGCGCACGACGACCCGGGCGCCCGCCGCGTGCTTGTGGACGTTGGTCAGGGCCTCCTGCACCACCCGGTACGCGGTCTGCTCGACGTGCGGGTCGTACGCGCGGGCCTCGCCCCGGACGAGCAGCTCGACGGCGGTCCCCGCCGCGCGGGACTGCTCGACGAGCTCCCCGACGTCGCCGAGTCCCCGTCCGGGGCCGTCCTCCGCGCCGCCGGCGGGCGCCGCGGCCGCCGGCGGCTCCCCCGGGGACGCGGCGGACGGCGCCCCGGCGGGCGGCGGTACCGGCTCCGCGCGCAGCACGCCGAGCATCTCGCGCAGCTCCGTCAGCGCCTGCCGTCCCATCTCCCCCACGAGCGCCGCGTTGTCGGCCGCCTTCCGGGGGTCCTTCAACGCCACCGCCTGCAGTGCCGCCGCGTGCACGACCATGAGGCTCACCCGGTGGGCGACCACGTCGTGCATCTCGCGCGCGATGCGGGTCCGCTCCTCCGTGCGGGCGAGCTGGGCGCGCTGCTCCGCCTGGTCGGCCAGGAGCGACAGCTCCTGCTCCAGCGAGTCGGCGCGTTCGCGCAGGCTCTCCATGAGGCGGCGCCGCGCCCCCACGTACAGCCCGAGCAGGACGGGCGGCGCGGTCAGCCCGATCGACATGAGGACCGACACGAGCGGCACGTACCAGGAGCCGGGGTCGAAGTCGGAGGCGGCGACGTCCTGCCGCAGCCGCACGAAGGTGACGACGAGGACCGCGGCCGTCGACATCGTCGCGAGCGCCGCGGTGATCCGCCGCGGCGCGTCGGAGGCGGCGAGGGTGTACAGGCCGACGACGGCCATCAGGTAGCCCATCTCGGCGGGCGTCACGGCGACGGAGACGAGGACGACGGCGACGGGCCAGCGCCGCCGCAGGACCAGCGCCGCTCCGGCGGCCAGCCCGAACAGCCCCCCGGCCGCCGCCGGCAGATGGGCCGTCTGGGCGAAGACGGCGCCCTCGGCCGCGCACTCCAGCGCCGAGACGGCTCCGAGCCCGATGTCCAGTGCGGCTCCGCGCCGCCTCTCCCACCACCCGAACCCGCGGGGGGTCATGCCCGCGGTGTCCCGGTGTGCCCCCGTCGTGGTCATGCGCCCCAGCCTACGGGCGGCCCGTGGAGGCCCACCGGGCACCGTCGCACGGAGGCCGGTCGGTACGGCATAGTGGTGCGTGCCGGTCCGGCGACCCGACTTCACGTCCGGTTCGGCCGGGTTGATCCCCCATGGTGTAATCAGGCAGCACTGCGGGTTTTGGTCCCGTATGTTCAGGTTCGAATCCTGATGGGGGAGCCGTCGCGCCACCCTCGCACGGGTCCCGTGCCCTCCGGCCGGGACCCGCCCTCCCTCCGCCTCGGAAACCCCCGGTATCCTGCGGGTGTCCACCACCCGAAGCCGAAGGGCCACCCGTGAGCGCCAACCCCCCGGCCGCAGTCATCGTCCTCGCCGCGGGTGAGGGCACCCGCATGAAGTCCAAGACCCCGAAGGTCCTGCACGAGATCTGCGGGCGTTCCCTCGTCGGACACGTCGTCTCCGCCGCGCGCGAGCTGGGCCCCGAGCACCTCTGCGTCGTCGTCGGCCACGCCCGCGAGCAGGTCGCCGCCCACCTGCGGGAGCACTGCACCGGGACGCGCACCGCCGTCCAGTACGAGCGGAACGGCACCGGGCACGCGGTCCGCATGGCGCTGGAGGAGCTGGGAGGGGTCGACGGCACCGTGGTCGTGGTGTGCGGCGACACCCCGCTGCTGTCCGGCGGGACGCTGGGCGCGCTGGCCGCGACGCACGCCGCGGACGGCAACGCCGTCACCGTGCTGACCGCCGAGGTGCCGGACGCGACCGGGTACGGCCGCATCGTGCGCGACCCGGCCACGGGCGCCGTCACCGCGATCGTGGAGCACAAGGACGCCACCGAGGAGCAGCGCGCCGTCCGGGAGATCAACTCCGGCGTGTTCGCGTTCGACGGGCGGCTCCTGGCGGACGCGCTGGGCAAGGTCCGCACGGACAACAGCCAAGGCGAGGAGTACCTCACCGACGTGCTGGGCATCCTGCGCGAGGCCGGCCACCGCGTCGGCGCGTCCGTCGCGGGCGACCACCGCGAGATCCTCGGCATCAACAACCGGATCCAGCTCGCCGAGGCCCGGGCGCTGTTCAACCGGCGACTCCTGGAGCGCGCCATGGCGGACGGCGTGACGGTGGTCGACCCGGCGTCCGTGCAGGTCGACGTCACCGTGACGTTCGAGCGGGACGCGGTCGTCCACCCGGGCACGCAACTGCTGGGCGCCACCCACGTCGCGGAGGACGCCGAGGTCGGCCCGAACACCCGCCTGCGGGACACCGAGGTCGGCCGGGGCGCCCGCGTGGACAACACGGTCGCGGACTCCGCCGTGATCGGCGAGGGCGCCTCCGTGGGCCCGTACGCCTACCTCCGCCCGGGGACGCGCCTGGGCGCCCGGAGCAAGATCGGCACCTACGTCGAGACGAAGAACGCGACGGTCGGCGAGGGCACGAAGGTGCCGCACCTGTCGTACGTCGGCGACGCCACCATCGGCGAGCACACGAACATCGGCGCCGCCAGCGTCTTCGTCAACTACGACGGCGAGAAGAAGCACCACACGACGATCGGGTCCCACTGCAAGACCGGGTCGGACAACATGTTCGTGGCCCCCGTCACGGTCGGGGACGGCGCCTACACGGCCGCCGGGTCCGTGATCACCAAGGACGTGCCGGCCGGCGCGCTCGCCGTCGCCCGCGGCCAGCAGCGGAACATCGAGGGCTGGGTGGCCCGGAAGCGGCCCGGAAGCGCCGCCGCCCAGGCCGCCACGGCGGCCTCGGAGAAGGCCGGCGGCGAGAGCTGATCGAAAACACGTACGCCTTACTGGGCGTACCGTGATACACGCATACGAATTCGGCTGGTTCGCGGCTCAGGGGAAACGCGGCCAGAGGACACCTCTGAGGAGACAGTGCTGTGACCGGGATCAAGACGACCGGCGAGAAGAAGCTGATGCTCTTCTCCGGCCGCGCCCACCCCGAGCTGGCCGAGGAGGTCGCGCGCCGGTTGGCCGTCACCCTGGTGCCGACGAAGGTCTACGACTTCGCCAACGGCGAGATCTACGTCCGGTACCAGGAGTCGGCGCGCGGCGCGGACTGCTTCCTGATCCAGAGCCACACGGCTCCGATCAACAAGTGGATCATGGAACAGCTGATCATGATCGACGCCCTCAAGCGGGCCTCCGCCGCGAGCATCACCGTGATCATCCCGTCCTACGGCTACGCCCGGCAGGACAAGAAGCACAAGGGCCGCGAGCCGATCTCGGCGCGCCTCGTCGCCGACCTGCTCAAGTCCGCGGGCGCGGACCGCATCCTCACCGTGGACCTGCACACCGACCAGATCCAGGGCTTCTTCGACGGCCCGGTCGACCACCTGACCGCGCTGCCGGTCCTCGCGGACTACGTGGGCGCGAAGGTCGACCGCTCCAAGCTGACCATCGTCTCCCCGGACGCCGGCCGCGTACGGGTCGCCGACCGCTGGTGCGACCGGCTGGACGCCCCGCTGGCGATCGTCCACAAGCGCCGCGACAAGGACGTCGCCAACCAGGTGACCGTCCACGAGGTCGTCGGCGAGGTCGAGGGCCGGGTGTGCGTCCTGGTCGACGACATGATCGACACGGGCGGGACGATCTGCGCCGCCGCCGACGCGCTGTTCGCGCACGGCGCCGAGGACGTCATCGTCACCGCGACGCACGGCATCCTCTCCGGCCCGGCCGGGGACCGGCTCAAGAACTCCAGGGTGAGCGAGTTCGTGCTCACCGACACGCTGCCGACGCCGAGCGAGCTGAAGCTCGACAAGATCACGGTGCTGTCGATCGCGCCGACGATCGCCCGCGCGGTGCACGAGGTGTTCGAGGACGGCTCGGTCACCAGCCTCTTCGAGGAGCAGCAGTAGCGGCGGACGGCCCCGCCGCGAGGGCCGCCTCCCCGGACGGGGAAGGCGGCCCTCCTCGTTCCCGGGGACCCGGGGGAACCGGGCGGTGCGGACCGCCGGTCCGGGCGGTCCGCCCTCCGGAGGCCCGTACGCCCGGGTGGTGCGGGGCGGTCCGGGCGGTCCGATGATCGATTGGGTGGGCGCGTGCCCGGCGAGTAGACTGTCGGAGTTGCTCGGCGAGGGAGGCCGCGGTCCAGGCGACCGCGGCGGTCCGTTATCGACGCGCTCTTCGTAGCAGGCCAGTCCAGTCGTGGCCGAGTGACCGCGACCAGATGTCCGTCCCCGCATACGAGGAGTGCGCCATGTCCGAGGTGAAGCTCACCGCCGAGACCCGCAGCGAGTTCGGCAAGGGTGCCGCCCGCCGCATCCGCCGCGAGAACAAGGTTCCCGGCGTCCTGTACGGCCACGGCACCGAGCCGGTCCACCTGACCCTGCCGGGCCACGACCTGATGATGGCCCTGAAGACCTCCAACGCCCTGCTGGCGCTGGAGTTCGGCGGCAAGACCGAGCTGGCCATCCCGAAGGCCGTCCAGCGCGACCCGCTGAAGGGCTTCATCGAGCACGTCGACCTGCTGCTCGTGAACCGCGGCGAGCAGGTCAACGTCGAGATCCCGGTCCACACCGAGGGCGAGCTGGCGCCCGGGGGCAACCTCCTGGAGCACGTGCTGAACGCCCTGCCGGTCGAGGCCGAGGCCACCCACATCCCCGAGGCCCTGACCGTCTCCGTCGAGGGCCTGGAGGCCGGCGCCTCCGTGCTGGCCAAGGACATCGCCCTGCCGAAGGGCGTCTCCCTCGCCGTCGACGCGGACGCCGTCGTCCTGCAGGTTCTGGCCGCGCAGGCCGAGGAGCCGGCCGCCGAGGGCGAAGAGGCCGCCGAGGCCTGATCCGGGCCGCGGCCCGACGTCCCCGTGGGGGGTGCCCCGGCACCCCCCACACCCCTATCCGGAGGCACACGCAGATGACGACGGACGCCAGCGCCCCCTGGCTGATCGTGGGGCTGGGGAACCCGGGGCCCGGTTACGCCGGGAACCGGCACAATGTCGGCTTCATGGTGGTCGACCTCCTCGCCGGGCGGACCGGCGGCTCCTTCAAGCGGCACGGCAAGGCGCAGGCGCAGGTCCTGGAGGGGCGGATGGGTCTGCCCGGCCCGTCCGGCCGGCGGGTGGTGCTCGCCAAGCCGATGTCGTACATGAACCTGTCCGGCGGGCCCGTCACCGCCCTGCGGGACTTCTACAAGGTGCCCACCGGGAACGTCGTGGCCGTCCACGACGAGCTGGACATCGACTACGGCACGCTCCGCCTCAAGCTGGGCGGCGGCGACAACGGCCACAACGGCCTCAAGTCGATGACGAAGGCGATGGGTCCGGACTACCACCGGGTGCGGTTCGGGATCGGCCGCCCGCCCGGCCGGATGCCGGTCGCGGACTTCGTCCTCAAGGACTTCTCCGCCGCCGAGCGCAAGGAGCTCGACTACTTCGTGGACCGCGCCGCCGACGCCGTCGAGGCGCTGGTCACCGAGGGGCTGGAGCGGGCGCAGTCCGCGTACAACTCCTGACGGGCCGGTCGACGGGATTGACCCGGCGTGCATCCGTGGCCAAGGATCGCGCCCCATGAGTTCGAAGAAGCGGATCGCCGTACTCCCGTACGCCCGCCTCGCCGCCATGGCGCTGGTCGTCCTGGTGCTGGTGGCCGCGGGCGCCCGGGCCTCCTGGGACGCCGCGCAGCACGTGCTGCTCCCCAAGGGCCGCGAGCGCGGCACCCTGACGGTCGCCGGCTGCGGCGACGAGGTGTGCACCGGGCGCTTCGTCCCGGAGGCGCCCGCGGAGCCGCCCCGTACGGACGTGACGATCGCCCGGTCCGTCGCCGTCGAGGAGGACGGCCGGTACGAGGTCGTCGTGAAGCCCGACACCACCGAGGCCGTCCGCGCCGGCTGGGCGGGCGGGCTGCACGCGTGGCTGCCGCTGGGCGGCGCGCTGCTGCTCGCGGCCCCGGTCCTCGGCGCCGGGATGCGCCGGCCCCGCGCCGCCTGGGTGTCGGGAGCGGCCGGCGGGGTGTTGCTGGGGGCGTCCTTCCTGACGCTGTGACGCCCCGGCGGGGCGTCGGGCGGGTCCGAACGGCCGAGTTGTGGCGGAACCCGTACCGACTCCCGTACAACCAAACCGGAATTGACCGAACCGTTATCGAAATCGAGGGCGGCAAACGGAATGAACCCGCCTGGATGCCCTTAATCACCCTTGACTGGTGTGCGACGTCACAGGAAGCTGAGCCGCCCCCCACGGCCCAGTCACCTCTCACGTTGGACTGCCCATGCGCACCTTTTCGAAGACCACCGGCGCTCTGGTGGCGGCCGCGGTCTGCGGCCTGACGCTCGTCCCCGCCGCCCACGCCGCCCCCGCCACCAAAGGCGACAACGGCACCGTAAAGATCCACGACGCCCGGACCGGCGAGGAGCTCACGAAGAACGAGCCCAAGGTCTGCGAGTTCTACCTCGACGCCTTCAAGTTCGACGCGGCCCAGAAGGTCACCTGGGAGATCCAGGCCTGGGCCAAGAACGAGGCCGAGAAGGGCACGACCGTCAAGGGCGGCGCGATCACCCTCGACGCCGAGGGCCACGGCCGCACCGGGGACATGACCCTTCCCGACGGCCAGTACAAGCTGTTCTGGAGCTGGGAGGGCATGAAGGGCGCCCCCAAGCACAAGGTCTTCAAGAGCGACTGCCCGGACGGGAAGCCCGTCCCGTCCGGCACGCCGTCGACCACCCCCTCCGGCACGCCGTCGACCACCCCTTCCGGCACGCCGTCCGGCACGCCGGGCGGAACCCCCTCCGGCACCCCGTCCGAGCCTCCCGCGTCCTCGCCGGCCCCGTCCTCGACGCCGGGCGCCCCGGCCCCGTCCGAGGCCGCCCCGGGCGGCGCCGCGCCGACCGGCGCGCCGTCCCCGTCCGGCGGTTCCCCGGAGGGCGACCTGGCCGAGACCGGCAGCAGCGCCCCCGTCGCGGCCCTCGGCGGCCTCGCCGCCGCGCTCGTCGCCGGCGGTGCCTTCCTGGTGATGCGCCGCCGCAAGGCCCAGCAGCACTGACGACGCGCCCCGCGCGCCCGAACGGGCGGGCCCCCGCCGGAGGAGATCCGGCGGGGGCCCGCCCGCGCGGTGTACGCGGTCAGCCGGTGTTGCGCAGGCCGGCCGCCACGCCGTTCACGGTGAGCAGCAGCGCCCGGGCGAGCAGCGGGTCGGCCGGCTCGCCGGCGGCCGCCGCGTCGCGCTGCCGCTTCAGCAGGGCGACCTGGAGGTAGGAGATCGGGTCCAGGTAGGCGTCGCGGATCTGGAACGTCTGCCTCAGCGCGGGCTGCGCGTCCAGCAGTTCGCGTTCGCCGGTGATCCGCAGGACCTGCTCCACGGTGAGGGCGTGCTCGGCCTCGATGGTGGTGAAGACGTGCCTCAGCCCGTCGGGCACGAGCGTGTCGACGTAGTGGCGGGCGATCCGCAGGTCCGTCTTGGCGAGGGTCATCTCGACGTTCGACAGGAAGTTGCGGAAGAAGTGCCACCGCTCGTACATCTCGTCGAGCACGTCGTCCGGGCCCGCGTCGCGCAGCGCCTTCAGGCCGGAGCCCACGCCGTACCAGCCGGGCACGATCTGCCGCGACTGCGTCCAGCCGAACACCCACGGGATGGCCCGCAGGCCGTCGAGCCCGGCGCCCGAGTCGGGGCGGCGGGACGGCCGGGAGCCCAGGTGCAGCTCCGCGAGCTGGTCGACCGGGGTGGAGGCGAAGAAGTACGCCGGGAGGTCCGGGTCCTCGACGAGCGCCCGGTACGCCGTGTGGGCGGCCTCGGAGGCGGTGTCCATGGCCGCGTCCCAGCGGGCCAGGGCCTCGTCCGGCTGGCGCGGCCCGGTGTGCAGGGCGGACGCCTGGAGCGTCGCGGCGACGGTCAGCTCCAGGTTCTCCCGGGCCAGGGACGGGATGAGGTACTTGTCGGAGATGACCTCGCCCTGCTCGGTGACCTTGATCTCGCCCTCCAGGGTGCCCCAGGGCTGGGCGAGGATCGCGTCGTGCGAGGGGCCGCCGCCGCGGCCGACCGTGCCGCCGCGGCCGTGGAACAGGCGCAGCCGCACCCCGTGGCGGTGGGCCACGTCGCGGAGCCTGCGCTGGGCTCGGTGGATCTCCCACTGGGAGGTGGTGATGCCGCCGAACTTGGAGGAGTCGGAGTAGCCGAGCATGACCTCCTGCACGTCGCCGCGGAGCGAGACGAGCCGCCGGTAGGACGGGTCGGCGAGCATGTGGTCGAGGATGACGTCCGCGGCCCTCAGCTCGTCGGTCGTCTCCAGCAGCGGCACGATGCCGATCTTCGCCCAGCCCGCGTGCAGGTCGACCAGACCCGCCTCGCGGGCGAGGACGGCGGCGGCGAACACGTCGTCGGCGCCCTGGCACATCGAGATGACGTACGACTCGACGACCTCGGGCCCGAACCGCTCGAACGCCGCCCTCACGGTGTGGAACACGCCGAGGGTCTTCTGCCCGGCCTCGTCGAGCGGCGCCGGCGTCGGGGCGAGCGGGCGGCGGGAGCGCAGCTCCTTGGCAAGCAGCTTCCGCCGGTACTCGCGGGGCATGTCCGCGTAGCGCCAGGACTCCTCGCCGAGCCGGTCGAACAGCTGGCCGAGCGCGTGGTGGTGGGCGTCGGCGTGTTCGCGGACGTCCATCGTGGCCAGCTGGAGGCCGAACGCGGACAGGGTGCGGATGGTGCGGTCCAGGTGGCCGTCGGCGAAGAGGCCGCCCCGGTGCTCGCGCAGCGAGGTCTGGACGAGGGTGAGGTCCCGGAGCAGTTCGGCGGTGCCGAGGTAGTCGCGGCCCTCCTGGTGCGGGGTGTCCCGGGCGAGGCGCTCGCGGGTGTTGACGAGCTTCTGCCGGATGCAGGTGGCCTTGAGCCGGTACGGCTCCTCGGCGTTGAGCCGCCTGTAGCGGGGGCTGATCTCCGGCAGGCGGTCCAGGTCCCGCTGGAGGGAGTCGAGCAGCTCCGGGGTGGCCCCGGCGTACCGGATGGAGTTCGACAGCAGGCCGCGCAGCTCGTCGATCGTCTCGATGGCGTCGGTGAGGCCGTGCTCGTGCTGGAGGACCAGCACCTCCCAGGTGACGTCCGGGGTCACGTTGGGGTTGCCGTCGCGGTCGCCGCCGATCCAGGTGCCGAAGGTCAGCGGGCGGGTGCCGGCCGGCAGCTCGAAGCCGACCCGTTCCAGCTCGGCGGCGAGGTCCTCCAGGACGTCGCCGACCGCGCCGGCGTGCAGTTCGTCCAGGTAGTAGAGGGCGTTGCGGGCCTCGTCGGCGGGCTCGGGACGGACGACGCGGAGCTCGTCGGTCTGCCAGACGAGGTCGATGTTCTCGGCGATGCGCAGGTCGTGGCGGCGGCGGTCGGCGGCGGTGACCGGCTCGTCGAGGAGGGCGGCGATCCGGCGGAGCTTGTTCAGCACGGAGCGGCGCGCGGCCTCGGTCGGGTGCGCGGTGAAGACCGGGCGGACGTTGAGGTTGCGGACGGTCTCGCGGACGTGCTCGGGGTCGCCGTCCTTGAGCATGTCGGCCGTACGGGCGAGCAGGCCGCCCTCGGTGGCGCGGCGGGCGCGCATCTCGCGGCCCCGGTGGACCTGCTCGGTGACGTTGGCGAGGTGGAAGTAGACGGAGAAGGCGCGGACCAGCCGGGCGGCGGTCTCCAGGTCGGTGTCGCCCAGCAGCTCGGCGGCGGCCTCGCCGTCCTCGCGCGTCAGGCGGCGGACCTTCTCGACGAGCTCCAGGAGCCCGGGCCCTTCCTGCCGTACGAGCGTCTCGCCTAGGAGGTCGCCCAGTCGGCGGATGTCGGCGCGCAGTTCGGCGGCGGCGGAGGGGGTCTGGTCGGCACTGCTCACGGGTGCGGCTCCTTGCAGTGATGAACACGTCTGGAGGGGTACTGCTGAGGTGTCCCCGGGATCGCCCCGTCGACGCACCGGCTGGTTCCCGCAAGCCGGCTTTCGCGAGACGGTCCCGGCGGGACACTGCGGACCGCGCTGTCCGACGGCACCCAGGATAGGCGCCCGTCCGGACGGCGCCGCCCTCGGCCTCTTGCCCGGGGCCCGGGCACTGCCATACTTACGACTCCGTAGGTTACGGAACCGTAGGAAGGTCCGCCCGGGCCTCCGTCCGTCTCTCCCACCGCCAGCCCTCTCCCTCACCCTCAAGGGGACGCCCATGACCACAAGCCCTGAAGTGCTCGACCGCACCGCCCGCGAGCAGGACCCGCCGTCCGCCACGCTGGGCGGCGACAGCAAGCGGTCCGTCGAGCAGATCGCCCTGCTCCTCTTCATCACCGTGCCGTTCCTCGCCCTGGTGGCGGCCGTGCCGCTGGCCTGGGGATGGGGGGTGAGCTGGCTCGACCTCGGGTTGCTGACGGCGATGTACTTCATCGGCTGCCACGGCATCACGATCGGCTTCCACCGCTACTTCACCCACGGGTCGTTCAAGGCGAAGCGCCCGCTGCGGATCGCGCTGGCGGTCATGGGCTCGCTGGCGGTGGAGGGGCCGCTGGTGCGCTGGGTGGCCGACCACCGCAAGCACCACAGGTTCTCGGACGGAGAGGGCGACCCCCACTCGCCGTGGCGGTTCGGGGAGACGCTGCCGGCCCTGATGAAGGGCCTGTGGTGGGCACACATCGGATGGATGTTCGACGAGGAGCAGACGCCGCAGCAGAAGTACGCCCCGGATCTGATCAAGGACCCGGCACTGCGCCGGATCTCCCGCCAGTTCGTCCTGTGGACGATCGTGTCGCTGGCGATCCCGCCGCTGGTGGGCGGAGTGGTGACGATGTCGTGGTGGGGCGCCTTCACGGCGTTCTTCTGGGGCTCCCTGGTGCGGGTGGCGCTGCTGCACCACGTCACGTGGTCGATCAACTCGATCTGCCACGCGGTGGGCAAGCGCCCGTTCAAGTCGCGCGACCGCTCGGGCAACGTGTGGTGGCTGGCGGTCCTGTCGTGCGGCGAGTCCTGGCACAACCTGCACCACGCGGACCCGACGAGCGCCCGGCACGGCGTCATGAGGGGCCAGATCGACTCCAGCGCGCGGCTGATCCGCTGGTTCGAGAAACTGGGCTGGGCGTACGACGTGCGCTGGCCCACCGAGGAGCGGATCGAAGCCCGTCGGCAGACCCGCCCCGCGAACGCGGCATGATGGACGGTGTGGCGAACGACGGCAGCGGTACCAGTGGTGACAAACCCCGGCGCGGGCGCCGGGTCCGCATGACCGGTGCCGAGAGGCGCCAGCAACTGCTCGACGTCGGCCGGACCCTGTTCGCCGCGCGCGGCTTCGAAGGCACGTCGGTCGAGGAGATCGCGGCGAAGGCCGGGGTGTCGAAGCCGGTCGTCTACGAGCACTTCGGCGGCAAGGAGGGGCTGTACGCGGTCGTGGTCGACCGGGAGATGCGCCAGCTCCTGGACATGGTGACCGGCGCGCTCACGGCGGGGCACCCGCGCGAGCTCCTGGAGCAGGCCGCGTTCGCGCTGCTGGACTACATCGAGACGTACACGGACGGCTTCCGGATCCTGGTGAGGGATTCGCCGGTGGCCCAGTCGACGGGTACGTTCGCCTCGCTGATCTCGGACATCGCCACCCAGGTCGAGGACATCCTGGGCCTGGAGTTCAAGGCCCGGGGCTTCGACCCCAAGCTGGCCCCCCTGTACGCGCAGGCGCTGGTGGGGATGGTCGCCCTGACCGGGCAGTGGTGGCTGGACGTCAGGAAGCCGAAGAAGGCCGAGGTGGCGGCGCACCTGGTCAACCTGGCGTGGCACGGGCTGGACGGCATGGAGCAGAAGCCCCGGCTCATAGGCCACCGCAAGTCCTGACCCCCGCCCGATCCGCCGGACAGCGCCGCGCCGCCGCCGGGTCGCCGGAGGACGTCGCCGCGCCCGGTCCGCCCGCTCCCGCCGGACCCGTCGCCCCGCCGGACCGCGCCGCGCGCGCCGCCCGCCCGTGCCCGGAGCGCGCCCTCCCCGCGGGCGGCGGCCCCCGTGGCCGGGAACGGCCGCGCCGGCGCCGTGCGCCGGGGGTACCCGGGCCGTGGCCGTGGGCGCCCCCCGCGAACCGGCCGGCGCGGCCGGTGTCAGTACTCCCTGCGGGCGACGGCGAATATGCGGCGGTAGGGGAAGACCGTGCCGTGGGGACCCGGCGGGTAGGCCTTGCGCAGCAGGTCGCGGTACTGGGAGAGGAACTCCGACACCGCCTCCCCGTCGTCCCCGAGGACGGTGAGGACCGGGCGCAGGGCCGTCCCCTTGGTCCAGTCGAGGATCGGGTCCTCGCCCTGGAGGAGCTGGGCGTAGACGGTCTCCCACACGTCGGCCGCGCAGCCGAGGTCCGCCAGCCGCTCCAGGTACTCCGTCGTCCCCAGGACGTGGACGTACCGCCGTCCGTGCCCGCCGAGCCGGTCGCGCCAGAGCGGGGACTCGCACAGCTCGGCCAGCAGCGCGTGGCTGGGGGAGGTGAAGTTGGCCGGCACCTGGAAGGCCAGGGTGCCGCCGGGGACGAGCCCCTCCAGCCAGCCGCCGAAGGACTCGGCGTGGCCGGGAACCCACTGCAGCGCGGCGTTGGAGACGATCAGGTCGTACGGCTCCCCGGGCGTCCACCCGGCCGCGTCGGCGTACCGGAAGTCGACGCGGCCGCCGCCCGGGGTGGGTCCGGCGTGGTCCGCCTCCGCCCGGTCGAGCATCTCGCGCGAGAGGTCGAAGCCGGTGATGTGCGCGTCCGGCCAGCGGTCCGCGAGGAGCGCGGTGATGTTGCCGGGGCCGCAGCCGATGTCGGCGATGCGGGCGGGCCGCCCCTCCTCGGCGGCCGGCAGCTCGGGGATCCGGGCGAGCAGGTCCAGGAACGGCCGCGTGCGGTGCCCGGAGTGGCGCAGATACTGCCGAGGATCCCAAATCGGTGCGGAATGCATGGTCAGTTCCCCTTGCTGGTGCGAGATGTCTCAGCCAAACGTTGCTCCGGCCGGAACCCTTCCAATCACACGAACACTTGTTTCTTGACGTCAAGAGACTTCACATCGACAGAGCGCCTACACTGATCGTCATGGAGGACGAGGTCGACCGTCTGGTCGCTGCATGGCGCCGCGAGCGCCCGGACCTCGACGTGGAGCCGCTCGAGGTGCTGAGCCGGGTCTCCCGGCTGGCCCGCCACCTGGACCGGGCGCGCCGCCTCGCCTTCGCGGAGCACCAGCTGGAGCCGTGGGAGTTCGACGTCCTCACCTCGCTGCGCCGTGCCGGCGACCCGTACCAGCTCTCCCCCGGCCAGCTCCTCACGCAGACGCTCGTCACCTCGGGCACGATGACCAACCGCATCGACCGGCTCGCGAAGAAGGGCCTCGTCGAACGGCTGCCCGACCCCACCGACCGGCGCGGCGTCCTCGTCCGCCTCACCGCGGAGGGGCGCGACCGCGCCGACCAGGCCCTCGCCGGGCTGCTGGACCACGAGCGGGCCATCCTCGCCCGGTTGCCCCGCGCCCAGCGCACCGAGCTCGCGGCGCTGCTACGCCGGCTGACCGCCCCGTTCGACAACGTCCCCGGCTGACCCGGCGGGCCCGATCCCCGCCCGGCGCGCCAGCGCGACCGCCGCGAGCGCGGAGTGCACGCCCAGCTTCCCGAGCACGTTCTGCATGTGGGTGCGGACGGTGTGCGGGGAGAGGAAGAGGCGCTCGGCGACGGCCTTGCGGCCCAGCCCGGCGACCATGCAGCACAGCACCTCCCGCTCGCGCGGCGTGAGCGACTCGACGAGCCGCTCGCTCTCCGTGCGGTGCCTGCGCGCCGCCGTCACCTCCCGTAACACCTCCGTGAGCAGCGCGGGCGCCAGGTGGGTCTCGTCGCGCAGGACGCCCCGGATCACACCGAGCAGCCGCTGGAGGGAGCAGTCCTTGGCGACCCAGCCGTTCGCCCCGGCCTGGAGGGCCAGCGCGGCGCGGCGCGGGTCGTCCTTCCCCGCGAGGACCACGGTGCGTACGGACGGCTGCGCCTCGCGCACCGCGGCGACCAGCGAGATGCCCCCCGGCGGCGCCGTCCGGGACGGCGCTCGGCGCGGCCGGCCCGGCGGCCGCGCCGAGGTCGGCGTCGACGAGGAGGACGTCGAACGGGCGGCCCTCGGCGGCCGCGCGGTCGAGGCAGCGCATCGCGGCGGGGCCGCTGCCCGCCGCGGCGACGTCCACGTCGGGCTCGGCCGCCAGTGCCGCGGCGAGCGACTCGGCGAAGATGCGGTGGTCGTCCACCACCAGAACCCGGATACGGACCACTGACACCCCCATGCGTCGAGGAAGCGGGCCGGAGCGGGTACGACGCCCGGAGCCGGGTCGCGCACGGGGGGCGCGCGGCCGCCGCCGTGCCCCGGTGCCGCCCCGCTCCGGGCGCCGTGCCCGGTTGTCTCGCCCCCTGATCAGCACCGGCCCCCACCGATGTTGTGCATCAGGGTACGGGCGCGGGCGCGGACCGGAAGCCGATTTGCAGAACTGGCCGACCGGGCCGTTCCCCCTGTGCTGCTCGCCGCCGCGGGGCGCGGACCGACGGCTCCGCTCCGGCCCGGCGCCCCCGGCCCGGTCCCGGCCGCACGCCCCGCCGGCCGGGGCCGGGACCGGGGCCGGCTCCACGGGCAGGCGTCACGAGCGGGGCCGCGGGCCGGGGCCTCCGGCAGGGAGTCGCGGCTGGGGGCCGGGGCAGGGAGTCGCGGGCACCGGGTGCGGGCAGGGGGCCCGGGCGCGCTCTCCCGCTCCGTCGCCCGACGGGCCCGCGCCGTTCCGCTCCGCGCCGTTCCCTACTCCGCCGCGCGACGGCGCGCGAAGTCCCAGGCGTCGCGGACGATGTCCGCGAGGTCCGTGCGCGACGGCCGCCAGCCGAGCCGCTCCCGTGCGACGGCCGCCGACGCCACCAGGGCGGCCGGGTCACCGGGGCGCCGTCCGGCCCCGACCTCGGGCACCGGGTGGCCGGTGACCTCGCGGACGGTCTCGACGACCTCGCGCACCGAGAAGCCGCTGCCGTTGCCGAGGTTGCAGATCAGGTGCTCGCCGGGGACGACGGCGTCCAGGGCGAGGAGGTGGGCCTCGGCGAGGTCCGCGACATGGATGTAGTCGCGGACGCAGGTGCCGTCCGGGGTCGGGTAGTCGTCCCCGTACACGGAGATCGCCTCGCGCCGGCCGAGGGCGACCTGGAGGACGAGCGGGATCAGGTGCGACTCGGGGTCGTGGCGCTCGCCGTACGCGCCGTACGCGCCGGCCACGTTGAAGTACCGCAGGGAGGCGGCGGCCAGGCCGTGCGCGGCGGCCTCCCCGCCGATCATGTGGTCGACGGCGAGCTTCGAGGCGCCGTACGGGCTGGTGGGCGCCGTGGGGGCGGTCTCCGTGAGGGGGACGGAGGCCGGCTCGCCGTACGTCGCCGCGGTGGAGGAGAACACCAGGCGGCGCACGCCGGCCCCGCGCATCGCGGCGAGCAGCGCCATCGTGCCGCCGACGTTGTTGTCCCAGTACTTCTCCGGCTCGGCGACGGACTCGCTGACCTGCGAGAACGCCGCGAAGTGCAGCACCCCGTCGTAGGAGGCGTCGAGGAGGCGGGCGGCGTCCTGGACGCGGCCCTCGACGAAGGCGGCCCCGTCCGGGACGGCCTCGCGGAAGCCGGTCGACAGGTCGTCGAGGACCGTCACCTCGTGGCCGGCCTCCAGCAGGTGCGCCCCGACGACGCTCCCGACGTAGCCGGCCCCGCCCGTTACCAGGTACTTCATGATGCGCTCGCTACCTCTCGCAGTCGCCGGGCCGCGGCCTCCGGCGGCACGTCGTCGGCGAACACGCTCGCCTCCGGTTCGAAGCCCGCGGGGAACTCCAGCTTGCCGGATGTGCGTCGGAGGGTGAAAAGCTCGCGGCGCGGCGCGGACGTGTCGCGCCCCGAGCGGGCCCGTCGCGCCCCGGGGCGGGGCCTACTCCCGGTGGGCGGCGCGCGGGAGGTCGGCGGCGGCGCGGTCCAGGAGGCCCGTGCGGGCCGCCAGGGCGGCGGCCTCCAGCCGGGAGCCGACCCCGAGCTTCATCAGGACCCGCTGCACGTGGGTGCGGGCCGTGCTCGGGGCGATTCCCATGCCGGCGGCGACCGCCCTGGTGTCCTCGCCCTCGGTGACCCGCACCAGGACCTCCACCTCGCGGGGCGTCAGCATCCGCAGCAGCCGCCGGCCCTCGTCGTCGGGGGTGGTGGTGGGGTTCAGCAGCTCCGTGAACGCGCCCTGCAGCAGCTGCGGGGTGACGGCGGCCTCGCCCGCGCGGGCCTTCGCGATGGCGCGTTCGACCCCCTCGATGCGCTCGTCGTGGCGCACGTACCCGGAGGCGCCGGCCGCGAAGGCCGCCGCGATGCCGCGCGGGCTGGGCACCGGGCCCAGGACCAGCACGGACACCTGGGGACGGTCCCGTTTGATCCGTACGACCGGGTCGAAGGCGCCCGGCTCCGCCGGGGCCGCCGTGCCGAGCAGGCACACCTCGGGGGCGCGGCTCACCACCAGCTCGGCCGCGCCCGCGGCCGGCGCGGCGGCGGCGAGCACGCGGTGCCCGCGCAGCTTCAGGGCCGAGGCGAGCGCCTCGGCGAGCAGACGGTGGTCGTCGACCACCATCAGGCGCACGCCCATCGAGAACCCCCAACCCCTCGGAGCGGCCGCCCGGCCGTCCATGACCCGGCAAGCTACACGCTTACCGGGCGTTGTGCTCCCCTTACCGCCGGGACGCCCCCACAATGTCGAATTCTCCTCCGTCCGGGGGGACTTGGGGAATCACGGCGTGACGCCGGGGAAGCCCGCGGCCCGGCGCGTCCGGGGGACGGCCGGGCCGCGGAGGGGCGCACGGGATCACCCGGTGGTGAACACCAGCGCCAGGTAACGCGTTTCCTTCACCACCGTCGACGGCTTCGACACGAAGCGGTCGGCCAGGTACAGCCGCCCGTCGCGGTAGATCATCCTCTCGCGTTCGGCGAGGCTCCGCTCGGCGTTGCCGATCGCCCGCTCCACCGGGGTCCTCAGCAGCACGGTCTCCTTGAAGGAGGCGCCGTCGACGCTGACGACCTGCCCGCCCCGCTCGTAGCCGGGCGTCCGGTACGCGATGAGGTCGCCCCCGTCCATCCGCACCGGGAACAGCTGCGCGTTGGTGCCCGAGTCCAGCCGCTGGCCGGTGAGCTTGCCGGTGGCCAGGTCGAAGGAGACGATCTCGTTGACGCGGTTGTAGTCCTCGCCGGCGCCTTCGTGCTGCTCGGTCGGGACGTACAGGCGGCCGTTGCCGACGACGAGCTTCTCGCAGTTCTCCACGTCGGTGGAGCGGCACTCGCCCGCGTACCGCTCGGCGTCCGCGACGATCTTCGCCTTGAGCTTGCCGGTCTTCTCGTCGATGGAGAAGAAGTCGGAGATGCCGGAGCCGTCGCCCGCCGTGTCGCCGACGTCGGCCGCGACCACCAGCGGCCTGGTGGAGACGACCGACGCGTACTCGACGCCCGTCGGCATCCGGTACGCGGAGAGCGGCGCGCCCGTGACGGGGTCGAGGTTCTGGATCGTCACGTACTGGTTGTCGCTGTCGCCGCACTTGCGGGCCGCGACGAGGCCCTCGCCGCCGCCGTAGCCCATGTCGTAGCAGCCCTCGGCGTCCTCCTGGGGCCGCCAGAGCTCCTTGCCGGTGGCGAGGTCCCAGGCCGCGCCGCCGTGGGTGCCGCCGGCGGCGACGGTGTTCGCGCCGATGGTCACCTCGTCCCAGGCGACCTTGCGGTCGCCCTGGGAGGCGCCCGCCACGGACTTCGTCCACAGCATCCGGCCGGCCTCCAGGTCGATCACGCCGACCTCGGAGCACGCCGGGTACTTCACCTGCGGGGTCGGCTTGGAGGGCTGGAAGACCAGGGCGGTCTTGTTGTCCTTCACGTGCCGGGTGGCGGCGCAGATCTCGCCGGGCAGCGGCACGCTCCACCGCTTCGTGCCCTTCACCGCGTCGTAGCCGACGACCTCGTTGACGCCCGACTTCGCGTACGTCCCGTCGGTCAGCCACGAACCCGCGGTGGTCACCGTGTCGGCGACCACCGGCGCGGGGATCTGGAAGGCCACCTTCGCCTGGGTGTCGGCGGGCACCTTCTCGCTGCCGGCGCCGTCCGGGGCCTCGGGGGCGGCGCCGTCCTGCCCGCCGCCCCCGGCGGTGCCGCCGCTCGCGGTCGACGCCGCCGGTTCGTCGCCCTTGACGGACGCGTACCAGACGCCGCCGCCGACGATCAGGGCGACCGCGACGGCCGCCGCGACGACGATCCGCATCTGCGCGGACAGCCTCCCCCGCCCGCCGCCCGCGCCCGGCTGCGGGTGCGCCGCCTGGTGCACGGGCGCGGTCGGGTAACCGTACGCGGGCGGCCCGCCGGGGACGCCGGGCGGCTGGACGGGCGGCCCGCCCGGGTGGCCGTACGGCGGGGGCACCGGCTGTCCCGGCGGCGGGACGGGTGGGGCCTGGGGGTGGCCGTACGGCGGGGGCACCGGCTGCCCGGGCGGCGGCGGGACGGGCGCGCCGAAGCCGCCGGGCGGCGGGTCCTGCGGGGCGCCGAACCCGCCCTGCGGAGGCGGGCCGGGGGGCTGGTCGGGCGGGCCGGGGGGCTGGTTGGGCGGTGGGGGCGGTTGCGTCATCGTGTGCGTACCTCGGGGGGGAAGGGGGTCGTCGGTTCCGTCGGCGCCGGCCGCGGCGCGTCCCGGCGCGGGACCGGCGCTATCCGCCGAACGCGATCATGGTCTTGGTCTCCAGCTCGGCCTTGTCGTCCCGGGCGCTGACCCGGCCGCTGGCGATGAAGAACCGGCCGTCGGCGTACTCGTACCGCGGCTGCCAGAAGTCCCGCTCGATCCGGGCGACGGACGCCGGGTGCTGGAGCAGCACGGTCGGCTTGCCGCCGGTCGGGGCCAGGGTGGCGACGGCGCCGCCGCGGTCCCAGGAGCCCTCGATGTAGACGAGGAGCTTCCCGCCCTCCATCCGCAGCGGGAGCATCGTCTTGTCCGGGCCCGCCTTGGCGCGCCACTTGGGCTTGCCGGTGCCCAGGTCGAAGGCGACGACGTCGTTGGTGCCGCGGGTGAGGGCGGTGGGCTCCGTCGACATGTAGAACGTGTCGGCGTCGGCCGCCACGCCCGCGCAGCCCTGGAGGCGCTGGCCGAAGACGACGAAGCCGCCGCCGCACTGGGTGCGGTACTTGTCGCCGCCGCCGGAGAGCTGGGAGCGCAGCTTGCCCGCGTCGCTGAGGACCAGGATGGTGCGCTGCTTCTTCTCCTCGTGGACCGCGTTCACCACGAGCGGGCTGGCCGAGTAGACCTTGTCGACCTCCCAGCCGCGCGCCAGCTGGTACTTCCACTTCGGCTTGCCGGTGGCCGGGTCGACGTCCCAGACCTCCTGCTGCGGGTTCTTGTAGTCGGAGACCCGGCAGCTGGCGGCGGCGACCAGGCGCGTGCCGGCGCCGGCGAAGGCGTAGGGCTGGCAGCCGTCGGAGGGCTTGCCGAAGACCTGCTTGCCGTCGGTGAGGGAGAAGCCGTACGAGCTGCCGGTGCCGGCGGCCACGACGGTGTTGCCGGCCATGGCGAGCGTCGGGTCGGAGAGCGCGTTGAAGCCGGTGCTCTTGGGGACCTCCGTCCTCCAGCCCGCCTTGCCGGACTTCAGGTCGACCTGCTGCAGGACGCGGCAGTCGGCGCGGTCGCCGGTGCCGTCCTTGAGGCCGACGACGATGACCCCGTTCGCGGTGGGCGCGTGCGGGACCTCGCAGACGTCCGTGGTGAAGGGGATGCTCCACTTCTTCTCGCCGTCGGCGGTGGAGAAGCCCTCGACGCCGCGGTACATCGCCTTGGCTATCGTGTCGCCGACGACCCACGGGCCGTAGACGTCGGCGCCGTTGCGCGGCAGGTCCACGTCGTTCTTGAGGAGCCACTCGACCTTGGCCTCGCCCGGCTGGCGGCCGGCGTTCAGGTCGTCCTCCGCCTCGCGGCCGCCGCCGGTGCCGTCGCCCTTGTCGACGGACGCGGACGGCCCGGACCCGGAGTCCGACGGCCGGGCGGTGGTGGTCCCGCCGTCCTCGTCGTTCCCGGTGAGCGCCCACGTGGTGACGCCGCCCACGGCGAGCAGCGCGGCCACCGCCGCGGCGATGACCGCGGTGGTCCTGCCCCTGGAGGGGCCGCCGCCGGGCGGCACGGGGCCGCCGGGATGCGGGGGCTGGGTCGGGTGGCCGCCGTACGGGCCGGGCTGCGCGTACGGGCCGGGCTGCGGGTACGGACCGGGCTGGGCGTACGGGCCGGGCTGCGGGTACGGACCGGGCTGGGCGTACGGACCGGGCGCCTGCGGGTGGCCGTACCCGGGGGCCGGGGGCTGTCCGGGGGCCTGCGGGAAGCCGTACCCGGGAGCGGCCTGCGCCGGGGGCGGGGCGGCCGGCGGCTGCGCCGGGGGCGCGGGCGGGGCGGCGGGCGGCCGGGCCGGGGGCCGGGGGACCCCGCGCGGGTCCTGCGGAGACCCGAAGCCTCCCTGCGGCGGTTGCTGGCTGGGCGGCTGAGTCATCAGCGCTTCCCCCTTCGTGCGGTCCGCTGGCCGACCGGCCTCCCCCGCGATCCCGGCGCGAGCGCATGGCCGGAATGGAGCGGTTCGGACAGGGATGTCGCACTGTTACGTGAGTCGAGCGGGGTTTCTTTGTACCACCCGCCCCACAGGCGCAGAGGGGCCGGTACCACCCCTGTTCCCAAGGGAGGACCGGCCCGTGACGCCTCCGTTATCGGCTCTCCACGCCTTCTCTACGCGGTTTTGAGGAAGCCCCGCGCGCCCGGTGGCTAGGCGTCCTCGGCCAGTTCCAGCCAGCGCGTTTCCAAGTCCTCGCGCTCGGCCGCCAGTTCCCTCAGCTCCGCGTCGAGTTCCGCCACCTTCGCGAAGTCCGTGGCGTTCTCGGCGATCCGGGCGTGCAGGGCGGCCTCCCGGCCGGAGACCTTGTCGAGCTGCCGCTCGATCCTCTGGAGTTCCTTCTTCGCGGCGCGGGCGTCGGCCGCGGAGGCCGTCCTCGCGGCCTTCGCCGCGGCGGCCGGGGCGGCGGGCGACGGAGCGGCGGCGGGCGCGGACGCCGCCTCGACCATCCTCTGCCGGCGCTCCAGGTACTCGTCGATGCCGCGCGGCAGCATCCGCAGCGTCGCGTCGCCGAGCAGCGCGAACGTCCGGTCCGTGGTGCGCTCCAGGAAGAACCGGTCGTGGGAGATGACGACCATCGAGCCGGGCCAGCCGTCGAGGAGGTCCTCCAGCTGCGTCAGCGTCTCGATGTCGAGGTCGTTGGTCGGCTCGTCGAGGAAGAGGACGTTCGGCTCGTCCATCAGCAGCCGCAGCAGCTGGAGGCGGCGGCGCTCACCGCCGGACAGGTCCCCGACGGGCGTCCACTGCTTCTCCTTGGTGAAACCGAACCTCTCGCACAGCTGGCCCGCCGTCATCTCCCGGCCCTTGCCGAGGTCGACGCGGTCCCTGATCTGCTGCACCGCCTCCAGCACGCGCAGCGCCGGGGGCAGCTCCGCCACGTCCTGCGACAGGTAGGCGAGGCGCACGGTGCGGCCGACGGCGATCCGGCCGGCGGCGGGCTGCTTCTCGCCCTGCGTCGCGGCGGCCTCCGCGAGCGCCCGCAGCAGCGACGTCTTGCCCGCGCCGTTCACGCCGACGAGGCCGATCCGGTCGCCCGGGCCGAGCTGCCAGGTCAGGTGCTTCAGCAGCACCTTCGGACCGGCCTGGACGGTCACGTCCTCCAGGTCGAACACGGTCTTGCCGAGCCGCGCCGACGCGAACCGCATCAGCTCGCTCGTGTCGCGCGGCGGCGGCACGTCCGCGATCAGCTCGTTCGCCGCCTCGATGCGGTAGCGCGGCTTCGACGTGCGGGCCGGGGCGCCGCGCCGCAGCCACGCCAGCTCCTTGCGCACCAGGTTCTGCCGCTTGGTCTCCTCCGTGGCGGCGATCCGCTCCCGCTCGGCCCGCGCGAAGACGTAGTCGGAGTAGCCGCCCTCGTACTCGTGGACGGTGCCGCGCTGGACGTCCCACATGCGCGTGCACACCTGGTCGAGGAACCAGCGGTCGTGGGTGACGCAGACCAGCGCCGAGCGGCGGGCCCGCAGATGCCGGGCGAGCCAGGCGATGCCCTCCACGTCGAGGTGGTTGGTGGGCTCGTCGAGGACGATCAGGTCCTGCTCCGCGATCAGCAGCTTGGCGAGCGCGATGCGGCGCCGCTCACCGCCGGACAGCGGTCCGATCACCGTGTCCAGGCCCTGCGGGAAACCGGGCAGGTCCAGGTCGCCGAAGAGGCCGGTGAGCACGTCGCGGACCTTGGCGCTGCCCGCCCACTCGTGGTCCGCGAGGTCGCCGATCACCTCCTGGCGCACGGTCGCGGCCGGGTCGAGCGAGTCGTGCTGCGTGAGCACCCCCAGGCGCAGTCCGCCGCTGTGGGTGACGCGGCCGGTGTCGGCCTCCTCCAGCTTGGCGAGGACGCGGATCAGGGTCGTCTTCCCGTCGCCGTTGCGCCCCACGACGCCGATCCGGTCGCCTTCGGAGACGCCGAGGGAGACACCGTCGAGCAGTGCACGGGTGCCGTACACCTTGCTGACGGCCTCGACATTGACCAGGTTGGCGGCCATTTCACTCCTGATGTGGCGGGACGGGTCGACCCTCCAGGGTAGTGGGCGCCGGGAGGCGCCCCACCGTGCGGTAGCGTGCGGCGACCGGAGCGGCGCACGCGGCGGGGGCGGCCCTCCCCGGCGCGCGGCGGGGCCCGCGCCCCTCGCCGCGGCGGGGACGCGACCGTCCGTACGGGGCCCGGCGGCACCGCCGGCGAGGAGCGCGGCGCGGTCCCGCCCGCGTACGGGCCGAGGGGCTCCCCGGCCGCACCGGGCGGCCGGCGGGGCGGGAGGGCCGCCGGGCGCCGCGCCGCGTGTCCGTGTCCGCACGAGGTCCATCGGCGAGAGGTACGACATGAGCGAGGACGACAGGGACCGGGGACCCCGGCGGCGCCGGGGGGCGCGGTGGGCGGCCGTCGCGACGGCGGCGGCCGTGGTGGCCGGCGGGGCGTTCTGGCTGTCCGGCGGGTACGACGCCTGGAGCGGCGGCGGGCCCGCGCTGGACGGCGCCTGCGAGGGGCACCTCGCGGCCGACCCCGTGCGGGCGCTGCTGCCGGACTCCGCGCTGAGCGCTTCGAGCGAGCTGCGGCAGGACGGCTGGCGCTGCTCCGTCTCGGCCCCCGGCGGCGAGGCCGGGGTGGAGGTGCGGGTGCGCAACGCCGCGGAGCCGCTCGGGCCGGGGGCCCGGGCGGACCCCGGCGAGGGCGCCGTGCCGCTGGGCGGCGGGTGGACGGGGTCCTTCTCGTACGGCGCCGGCGCGGACGCCGCGCGGGGGCGGGCCGTGCTGCTGCTGGACTGCGGCGACGAGTCCGGCGACGGGCTGCTCGCGGTGGCGGACGGGCGGCTCGCGCGCGGGGCGTCCTTCGAGGACGGGGCGGCCCGGACGCGCCTGGTGTCCGCCCTGGCGGACACGGCCCGCTCGTACGCGCGGCGCACCGGCTGCACCGTGGGCCGCGCCGTGGAGGGGACGGTGCGGGACGTGGCGGTCCCCGTCGTGGACCCGCGGCGCCCGCTGGCCCGGGCGTCCGGGACGTGCCGGGGCGTCGTGGACGCGGCCACCGCGCGGCGGTGGGGCGCCGGTACGGCCGCCGAGACCCCGGCGCGGCCGGCGCCGGTGGAGCGGTGCGTGCTGGGGAGCGGCCTGGGGAGCCCGCTGTACACCTTCACGGCGTCCTACGGCCCGTACGGGGAGACGGCGCTGTCCGGCCGGGGCGGGGCGCTGCCGGCGAACGGCGCGGCCCGGTCGCCCTCGGGACGCTACCGGTTGACGGCGGAGTGCCCGGGGGCGGACGGGACGGGGGTGTACGAGATCGTGCCGGACGACGGGCTGGCGCTGGACCACGCGTCGCTGCGAACCGCGCTGAAGGCGTTCGCCGCGGCCTCCGCCGGCCTCCACCACTGCCGGCCCCCCGCCTGATCCCGGCGCGGCCGGACCGGGCCGGCCGGCGTGGCGCGGCCGGCCACCACGGCCCGGTGCGGCCCGGTCGGGTCAGGACGGGCGGCGGAGCTCCACCAGGAGCCAGCCGGTCAGGACGAGGAGCAGGGCCTGCGGGGCCGTGACCGGTACGGCGACCAGGACCGCGCTGCGTCCCTCCAGCAGGCCCCCGTAGCCCACCGCCGACAGGCCCAGGACGCCCAGCAGGCTCAGGGTGACACCCAGCGCCGCCGGCACCGCCGAACCGTAGTCGGAGGCCGAGGACGGGGCCGGGGCCTCCCGACGGGGCCGGGACCGGGGGCCGGGGAGGGGGCCGCACCGCGGGCGCGGGGGCGGGCGGGGCGCTCCGCCCGGTGGAAGAGGCGGACCAGCAGGGCCGTCACCGCCGCCGCCGACACCACCCGCACCGGCAGCTGCGCCCACCACGCGCCGGACGCCGGCTCCGGCAGCGGCACGCCCAGCGCGAGCATCGCGCCGTACACGCCGAGCATCGCCGTCAGGTGCCACAGGAACGCGGTCATGGCGATCCCGTTCGCCGCGACGACCACCCACCAGACGCGGGCCCGGGCGACGAGCCGCGTACCGGGGCCGCGCAGCAGCTCCACCGCCCCGACCAGCCACACCCCGTGGCACAGCAGGGCCAGCGTCGGGGGCGCCATGTTGGACACCTCCTCGCCGGGCATGCCCACCATCGACAGCGGGTACGGCCCGAGGGCGACCAGTGCCACCGCGCCGGCCAGCCCCGCCGAGGCGAGCGCCCGGGGGGCGCCCAGGCGGCCGTCCGCGCGGAGGAAGCCCAGCTGGTGGACGGCGAGCCACACGAGGGCGAAGTTCAGGAACCCGACGTACGGCACGTCCCCGGCGAACCGCAGCAGGTCCACCGCGGCCGCCCCGCCCGCCAACGCGGCGAAGGCGCCCCAGCCCCACCGCCGGTGGAGCCGCAGCAGCGGCGGGGCGAGTGCGACCATCGCCAGGTAGACGCCGACGAACCACAGGGGTTGCGTCACCAGGCGCAGCGCCGTACCGGTGAGCCCGTCGCCGTCTCCGGGCGACCGGACGGCGAGCGCGGCCACGCCCCACACCCCGGCGAACAGGACGGTCGGGCGCAGCAGCCGGCGCACCCGGCCGCGCACGAACGCGGCGTACCCGGGCCGGGACCGGTACGACAGGGCGTGCGCGAAGCCGCCCACGAAGAAGAACACCGGCATCACCTGGAGCCCCCAGGTGAGGACCTGGAGGGCGGGCACGACCGCGAGGAGGTTGCCGACCTTCCCGTCGGCGGTCACCGCGGCCATCAGCCAGTGCCCGAGGACGACCACCGCCAGGGACGCGACCCGCAGGAGGTCGACGTAGCGGTCCCTGGTGGCGGGGGTGGCGGCGGCGAGGTCGCGCGGCCCGGATCCCGTTCCCGTACGCAGCATGCGGGCCAGGTTCGCCCCCGACCGCAGGGGGCCGGGAGAGTACGCCTACTCAGTCGCGCGGTGAGTACCCGGGCGCCGGGCGCGCGGCCGGTGCGCGCCCGGCCCGGGCACGCGGTGAGCACCCGGGCCGGGCGCTCAGGCGGCGAGCACCCGGGCGCCGGGCGCGGGGGACGTGGCCGTGCGGGCCGTCCGGCACGTGCCGGACGCGATGAGGGCCGCCGCGACGGACTCCGCCGCCTCCCGGTCCTTGACGAGGAACGCCGTGGTGGGGCCGGACCCGGACACGATCCCGGCGAGCGCCCCGGCCGCCGTGCCCGCGGCGAGCGTCTCGGCGAGCGACGGGCGCAGGGACAGCGCGGCGGGCTGGAGGTCGTTGGCGAGGGCACCGGCGAGGGCGGCGGTGTCGCCGTCGCGCAGCGCGTCGAGGAGGACCGGGGAGGCGGCGGGCGCGGGGGCGCCGGGCCTCAGCCGGTCGAACTCGGCGTACACGGCGGGCGTGGACAGGCCGCCGTCGGCGACGGCGAACACCCAGTGGAAGGAGCCGCCGAGCGGAAGTTCGGTGAGGTGCTCGCCGCGACCGGTGCCCAGGGCCGCGCCGCCCACCAGGGAGAAGGGCACGTCACTCCCCAACTCGGCGCAGATTTCTAGGAGTTCGGCACGACTCGCACCGGTGCCCCACAGGGCGTCGCAGGCGAGGAGGGCGCCCGCGCCGTCGGCGCTGCCGCCCGCCATGCCGCCGGCGACGGGGATGTCCTTGGCGATGTGGAGGTGCACGTCGGGGGCGATGCCGTACCGGGCGGCGAGGAGTTCCGCGGCGCGCGCGGCGAGGTTGGTGCGGTCCAGGGGGACCTGGTCCGCGTCGGGGCCCTCGCAGGTGACGCGGAGGGAGTCGGCCGGGGCGGCGGTCACCTCGTCGTGGAGGGAGACGGCGAGGAAGACGTTGGCCAGGTCGTGGAAGCCGTCGGGGCGGGCGGGGCCGACCGCCAGCTGGACGTTGACCTTGGCCGGGACTCGTACGGTGACGCTCACGCTCGGGCCTCCGCGATACGGGCGAACTCTTCCACGGTCAGGGACTCCCCCCGCGCCTGGGGGAGACCCCGGCCGCGACGAGCGCGGCCTCGGCGGCGGCGGGCGATCCGGCCCAGCCGGCCAGCGCGGCGCGCAGGGTCTTGCGGCGCTGCGCGAACGCGGCGTCCACGACGGCGAAGACCTCGCGCTTGGTGGCGGTGGTCCCCGGCGGGTCGCGGCGCACCAGCGAGACGAGGCCGGAGTCGACGTTGGGCGCGGGCCAGAAGACGTTGCGGCCGATGGAACCGGCGCGCCTGACCTCCGCGTACCAGTTGGCCTTCACCGACGGCACGCCGTACACCTTGTTGCCGGGGCGGGCGGCGAGCCGGTCGGCGACCTCCGCCTGGACCATCACGAGGGTGCGCTCGACGGTCGGGAAGCGGTCGAGCATGTGCAGCAGCACGGGCACCGCGACGTTGTACGGCAGGTTCGCGACGAGCGCGGTGGGCGGCGGGCCGGGCAACTCCCGCACGTCCATGGCGTCGGCGTGGACCAGGGAGAAGCGGGTGGCCCGCTCGGGCGCGCGGGCGGTGATCGTGGCGGGCAGCGCCGCGGCGAGGGTGTCGTCGATCTCGACGGCCACGACGCGGTCCGCGGCCTCCAGCAGGGCGAGGGTGAGGGAGCCGAGTCCGGGCCCGACCTCCACGACGACGTCGTCGGGGCGTACCTCCGCGGTGCGGACGATGCGCCGGACGGTGTTGGCGTCGATGACGAAGTTCTGGCCGCGCTGCTTGGTGGGGCGCACCCCGAGGGCTGCGGCCAGTTCGCGGACGTCGGCGGGGCCGAGGAGTGCGTCGGGCTCAGTGGTGCTCACTGATACAGCCTACGGCCGCAGTGCGGCCACGGACTCGCCCCCCGTTGCGCGTAGAGCAGCTTCGCCCGGTATGTCTGCTCGGCGGCGGAGGCGTCCTGGGGGCGTCCGGTGCCGCCGACGGAGTGCCAGGTCCCGACGTCGAACTGGTAGAGGCCGCCGTACGTGCCGGAGGGGTCGACGGCGTCGGGGCGGCCGCCGGACTCGCACTGGGCGAGGGCGGCCCAGTCCAGGTCGTCGGCGCCGGCGGCGGGACCGGGGCGGGCCTGCGCCGTCCCGGAACCGGTCCGCGCCGTCCCGGTGCGGGGCGGCGCCGTCCCGGTGCGTGACCGGGGGCGCTCCAGGGTGCCGACGCGGACGACCCGGGCGACCGGCTCGCGGACCAGGGTGGCGCCGGTCCTGCGGGTGTGGCGGGGGACCCCGTCGACGGTGCAGGTCTCGTAGGTGAGGCGGCGCAGGCCGGGGCGGCCCTCCCGGTCCACGACCTCGGTGCCCCGGTACAGCTCGGGGTCCTCGACGCGGCGCACCTCGTACGGGACGGTCTCGTACCGGGTCTCGCGGTGGTCCCTGACGCGCAGGACGGTGACGGTCTGGCCGGCGCGGGGGAAGGCGCCGAGGGGCGCGGAGGTCGTGTCGCGGCCCCGGAGGGTGATCCGGGCGTGGCGGAGGGCCTCGGCGACGGTGGCGGCGTTGGTGCGGACGGTCCGCTCGCGGCCGTCGGCGCGGAACGTCACGGCGCGTTCGGTGCGTACGGCCAGGGCGAGCCCCTCACGGCCGATGCGAGCGGAGCGCGAGACGGACAGGTGCGCGCCCTCGGCGCGGACACCGAGGGCGCGCAGGGCCTCGTCCACCGTGCGGGCGGTGGTCCACACGCGGCGGGCGCGGCCGTCGAGGTCGAGCCGGAGTGGGCGGCCCCAGCGCACGACGACCTCCTCCCCGCCGGCCAGGGGCGTGCGGGGGGCGGGGACGACGAGGTCGTGCCGGCCGGTGGTGACGCCCTCGAGGGCGAGGAGCTCGCCCACGTCGTCGGCGAAGGTGTGGAGGGTGCGGGGCACGCCGTCCACACGGAGCCGGACCGTCTTGTGGTCGGCGGCGAGGACGGCGCCGCTCACGAGGACGGCGACGAATCCGGCGACCACGAGCACCTGCGGCACGAACCACCGCAACCGCCCCGGACCGGCCGGCCCGACCGCTCCGGCCGCCTCGGCCGCCTCGGCCCGTACGCGGCCGGGGGCGGCGGACGGAGCGGGCTTCGGGGGAGCGGGCTTCGGGGGAGCGGGCTTCGGCGGGGCGGGCGTGGGCGGGGTGGGCGTGGGTGGGGTGGGCTTCGACGGGGCGGGCGTAGGAGGAGCGGGCTTCGGCGGGGCGGGCTTCGGGGGAGCGGGCTTCGGCGGGGCGGGCTTCGGGGGAGCGGGCTTCGGCGGGGCGGACTTCGGTGAAGCAGGCTTCGACGGGGCGGACTTCGGTGAGGCCGACTTCCGAGCGACGCGGCTCGACGGGACGGGCGCGGACGAGGCCGACTTCGACGAACCCGACTTCGACGAAACAGACGCGGACGAAGCCGACTTCCGAACAGCACGGCCCGGCGACACGGACCCGGACGAGGCCGACTTCGACGAACCCGACTTCGACGAAACAGACGCGGACGAAGCCGACTTCCGAGCGGTACGGCCCGGCGGGGTGGATCGAGGTGCGGCCGGGTCCGGTCCGGTGGGATCAGGCGGGGCCCCGGGTCCGGGCGGGGCACCCGATTCGGGCGGGGCGGCGGGATCGGGCGGGGCCCCGGGTTCAGGCGGGGCGGCCGGTTCGAGCGGGATCCCGGTGTGCGGCGGGATGCCGGGCCCGGAGGCGGCCCGGGCGGTCCGGGTCGCGCGGAGCGGGGCCGTCGCACCGCGCGGGGAGGCGGTGCGGGCCGGGGAGGCGGCGCGGGCCGGGGAGGCGGCGCGCGGGGATGCGGCGCGGGCCGGGGACGAGGCGGGGGTCGGACGGCAGCGGTGTTCGCGAGAGGTCTTCACGAACCGGGGACCTTAGCCCACGGCGGTCACATAAACGTACCATTCGGCTACACAGCGTCGTGTCGCGATCCTCCGCCGCCCTCAGTAGGCGAACGCGCGAGCGGTGTTCTCCGCGATCGCCGCAGCCATCGCCTCCTCCCCGATCCCCCGCACGGCCGCCATGGCGCGGACGGTGACCGGGACGAGGTACGGGGCGTTCGGCCGGCCGCGGTACGGCGCGGGCGTCAGGAACGGCGCGTCCGTCTCGACCAGCACCAGTTCCAGCGGAGCCACCGCCAGGGCGTCGCGCAGCGGCTGGGCGTTCTTGAAGGTGACGTTCCCGGCGAACGACATGTAGTAGCCGCGTTCGGCGCAGACCCGCGCCATGTCGGCGTCGCCCGAATAGCAGTGGAAGACGGTCCGCTCCGGGGCGCCCTCCTCGGCGAGGACGCGCAGCACGTCCTCGTGGGCCTCGCGGTCGTGGATGACCAGGGCCTTGCCGTGCCGCTTGGCGATCTCGACGTGGGCGCGGAACGAGCGCTCCTGCGCCTCCTTGCCCTCGGGCCCCGTGCGGAAGAAGTCCAGCCCCGTCTCGCCCACGGCCTTCACCTGGTCGAGGGCGGCGAGCCGGTCGATCTCCGCCAGCGCGTCGTCGAGCGCGGCGTCCCCGCCGGCCTCGCGCGGGCCCTGCCGCGAGGAGGCTCCCTCCGGGTCGCCCAGCACGATGCGCGGCGCCTCGTTGGGGTGGAGGGCGACGGCGGCGTGGACGTTCGCGTACCGGGCGGCCGTCTCCGCCGCCCACCGCGAGCCCTCCAGGTCGCAGCCCACCTGGACCACGGTCTCGACGCCGACCAGCCCGGCCTTGACCAGTGCCTCCTCGACGGTCGGGCCCTGCATGTCGAGGTGGGTGTGGGAGTCGGCCACGGCGACGGGCAGGGGCTCGGGCAGCGGCGGCGGGGCGTCCTTGGAACTCATGCCCCGATCGTACGGAAGACCGGGACGCCCACCCCTCCCGGTCCCGCCCGCCCCTCCCGGTCCCACCCGCCCCTCCCGTTCCGGCGGGTCAGCCGCGGTGGAAGAGGTGCGGCAGGCGGCGTCGGCGCGGCTCCGGCCCGCCCACCCGCGTCGCCCCGGACCGCTCGGCCCCCGGGCCCGACACGGGGTCCGCGTCGGCCGGCGGCCTCTCCTCCAGCTCCTGGCCGATCGGCCCGGTCGTCGCCACCGGAGCGGCCCTCCGGAGGGTGGCGCCGGACCCCTCGTGCCGGGGTTCGCCGTGGTCGAGCACGACCGAGATCCGGCCGGAACCCATGATCCGCACGACGTTGCGCCCGCAGTTGGGGCACGCCGGCTTCGACAGGGGCGACGGCACGCGCCGGCCCTCGCTGCGGTAGACGACGAAGTCCTGACCGGTGACGTCGGTGTGGTGCTCGATGTCGTACGCCTGCTCCCAGCCGTACCCGCACCTCATGCAGGTGAAGGCGTACGCCTCGTGACCGACCGGGACGCCGGAGGTCTCGCTCATGCCGGCTCCTTCCCGCCGCCGCGGGGGACGCCTTCGCGGGCGGCCTGCCTCAACGGGTGAGGACTGTGCTTCTCACGATAGCCTTTTATCCGCTTTCGGGTGATTTCCTTCCGCGTTCTTCGCGGCGACGACCGCGTCGAACACCTCCCGCTTGGGCAGCCCCGCCTCGACGGCGACGGCGGCGATGGCCTCCTTGCGCCGCTCCCCCGCCTCCTCCCGCACCCGGACCCGGCGGACCAGTTCGGCCGCGTCGAGGTCGGCGGGCCCGGACTCGGGGGCCCCCTCGACGACGACGGTGATCTCCCCCCCGCACGCCCTCGGCGGCCCACGCGGCCAGCTCCCCGAGGCCGCCGCGCCTGACCTCCTCGTACGTCTTGGTCAGCTCCCGGCACACGGCGGCGCGCCGGTCGGCGCCGAACACCTCGGCCATCGCGGCGAGCGTGTCGTCGAGGCGGTGCGGGGCCTCGAAGTAGACGAGCGTGCGGCGCTCGGCGGCGACCTCCCGCAGCCGGCCCAGCCGCTCCCCCGCCTTGCGGGGCAGGAAGCCCTCGAAGCAGAACCGGTCGACGGGCAGGCCGGACAGGGCGAGGGCGGTGAGCACGGCGGACGGGCCGGGCACGGCGGTGACCCTGACGTCCCGCTCGACGGCGGCGGCGACCAGCCGGTAACCGGGGTCGGAGACGGACGGCATGCCCGCGTCGGTGACCAGCAGCACCCGGGCGCCGCCCGCGAGGGCCTCGACCAGCTCCGGGGTGCGCGCCGCCTCGTTGCCCTCGAAGTACGACACGACCCGGCCGCGCGGCTGCACGCCGAGGGCCTGGGTGAGGCGCCGCAGCCGGCGGGTGTCCTCGGCGGCGACGACGTCGGCCCCGGCCAACTCGGCGGCGAGGCGGGGCGGGGCGTCGGCGACGTCACCGATCGGGGTACCTGCGAGTACGAGCGTTCCTGTCACGGGGCCATCCTCGCAGCCGGACGGGCGGCGCGGTCCGGTGGAGCCCCACCGGCGCCCCACCCGACGGGCACGACACGACCCGACCGACCCCACCCGACGGGCACGACACGACCGGGCGAGTCCCACGGGCGCGTTCCCTACGATGGCGCGGTGACCAGTACTGCGCCTCAGGCCCTGCACGGACAGGACGGCCCGGGCGGGCCCACCGCCTCCCTCGGGCGCCGTGAGCCGCCTCCCTGGGAGCGGCGCCTGCGCCGGTTCGGGTACGTCCCGCGCACGGTGCCGGGCCTGCGGGAGCGGCTGGTGCCGCCGTACGCCGGTGCGCCTCTCCGCCCGCGGGGCGGGTTCGGGCTGCCGCCCCGGGTGGCGCGGGCGCTGGTGCGCCTGGCGCCGTGGGGCGGGCCGCTGCTCGTCGCGCTGGTCGCGGGGGTGCTGCGGTTCTGGAACCTGGGGTCGCCGCACGCGGTCATATTCGACGAGACGTACTACGCCAAGGACGCCTGGGCGCTGATCCACAACGGCTACGAGGGCTCGTGGCCCAAGGACGTCGACAAGGCCGTCCTGAAGGACCCCGGCGCGGTCCCGATCCCGGTGGAGCCGGGCTACGTGGTGCACCCGCCGGTCGGCAAGTGGGTCATCGGGTTCGGCGAGTGGCTGTTCGGGTTCGAGCCGTTCGGCTGGCGCTTCATGGTGGCCGTGTGCGGCACCCTGTCGGTGCTGGTGCTGTGCCGGATCGGGCGGCGGCTGTTCCGGTCGACGTTCCTCGGTTGCCTGGCGGGCGGCCTGCTCGCCGTGGACGGGCTGCACTTCGTGATGAGCCGTGCGGCCCTCCTCGACCAGGTGCTGATGTTCTTCGTGCTGGCGGCGTTCGGCTGCCTGCTGGTGGACCGGGACCGGTCGCGGCGGCGGCTCGCGGCGGCCCTGCCGGTCGACGCGGACGGGGTGCTGCGGCCGGACGCCCGGATCGCGGAGACCCTGCGGCTCGGCTGGCGGCCGTGGCGGCTGGCGGCCGGGGTGACGCTGGGCCTGGCGGCGGCGACCAAGTGGAACGGCCTGTACGTCATGGCCGCGTTCGGGCTGCTGACGGTGGCGTGGGACGTGGGCGCCCGGCGCACGGCCGGCGCCCACCGGCCGTACGCGGCGGTGCTGCGGCGGGACGTGCTGCCGGCGTTCGTCTCGACGGTGCCGGTGGCGCTGGCCGCGTACGTCGCCTCCTGGACCGGGTGGATCCTGTCGGACAGGGGTTACTTCCGGACCTGGGCGTCGACCGGCGGGGGCCGGGACAGCTCCTGGTCGTGGCTGTTCCCCGACTGGTGGCGCAGCCTGTGGCACTACGAGTCGGAGGTGTACACCTTCCACGTCAACCTCACGTCGGGCCACACCTACGAGTCGAACCCGTGGAGCTGGATCGTCCTGGGCCGCCCCGTGTCGTACTTCTACGAGTCGCCCGCGCCGGGCCGGGACGGCTGCCCGGCGGACGCGGCGGAGAAGTGCGCGCGCGAGGTCCTCGCGATCGGCACGCCGCTGCTGTGGTGGGCGGCCTGCTTCGCCCTGCTGTACGTGGTGTGGCGCTGGTTCTTCCGCCGCGACTGGCGCGCCGGGGCGATCGCCTGCGCGGTCGCGGCCGGGTGGGCGCCGTGGTTCCTCTACCAGGAGCGGACCATCTTCCTCTTCTACGCGGTGGTGTTCGTCCCGTTCCTGTGCCTGGCGGTCGCCATGATGATCGGCGCGATGCTCGGCCCGGCCGCGCCCCCGCCGGGTCCGGACGGCGCCCCCGACCCCGACGGCCGCGCGGACCGCCGCCGCGCGGTCGGCGCCATCGGCGCGGGCGTCCTGGTCCTGCTGATCGTGTGGAACTTCATCTACTTCTGGCCCCTCTACACCGGCCAGACGATCCCCATGGACCAGTGGCGGGCCCGGATGTGGCTGGACACGTGGGTGTGAGGGTCCGCGGTTGATCCCGTTCGGATAACGGGCGTGCAGACGTTCGACCGCGCGGCGTAGGGTCTCCGGTCGGGGGATCACGAGCGCGTTCGGGGAACGCGCCGGCGGAGGGGAACCGCGACCATGCGCAGCGGAGTGAGAACGGCGGTCGTCGGCGGGGTGTTCGCCGTCGTCGCCGGAGGCGTCGGGTACGGGGCGTACAACCTGTGGGACGGGTTGACCGGTGGCAGGACCACCGCCGCGTCGGCCGACGGCGCGTCCCGGCGCACCGGGCCCGTCACGGCCGAGGAGGTCGAGGCGACGGCGAAGGGCTTCCTCGCCGCGTGGGCGAAGGGCGACGCGGCCGGGGCGGCCCGGTTCACCGACGACCCGGTCGCGGCGCAGTCCGCGCTGGCCGGGTACCTGACGGAGACCCACATCGGGGGTATGAGGGCCGCGGCCGGGGCGCCCGAGGGGACGGCGGTGCCGTTCACGGTGAGCGCCGTCGTCTCGTACGGGGGCGCACGGGTCCCGTGGACGTACACGTCGCGCCTCGGCGTCGTGCGGGGGCTCTCCACCGGGCAGCCGCGCGTCGACTGGTCGCCGGCCGTCATGCACCCGGAGCTGAAGGACGGCCGGGCACTGCGGGTGACCTCCTCCGGCGCCCCCGCCGTCCGGGCACTCGACCGCAACGGGGCGGAGCTGACGGCGGAGCGGTACCCGTCGCTCCGGCCGGTCCTGGACGAGCTGCGCCAGCGGTACGGCGCCGAGGCGGGCGGCACCTCGGGCGTGGAGCTCGTCGTCTCCGGCGAGGGCGACGCGGCGGACCGGACCCTGCTGACGCTGCGCGAGGGCGAGCCGGGCGAGGTCCGCACGACGCTGGACGCCGGGGTGCAGGCCGCCGCCGAGAAGGCGGTGAAGCGGTACCCCGAGTCCTCGGTGGTCGCGATCAAGCCGAGCACGGGCGAGGTGCGGGCGGTCGCCAACAACCGGAAGGACGGCTGGAACGCGGCGTTCCTCGGCAGGCAGGCGCCCGGCTCCACGATGAAGATCGTCACGGCGGCGCTGCTGCTGGAGAAGGGCCTCGTGGCCGCGGACCGGGCCGCGCAGTGCCCCGCCGAGGCGATGTACCAGGGCACCGCGTTCCGCAACCTCGACGGCTTCTCCATCGACGGCGGGACCTTCCGGGAGAGCTTCGCCCGCTCCTGCAACACCGCCTTCGTCAAGCTCATCGACGACGTGGGCGACGACGCCGCCCTCGGGAAGGAGGCGCGGGACGTCTTCGGCATCGGGCTGGAGTGGCGGACGGGCGTGCCCTCCTCGGACGGTTCGGTGCCGGCCGAGACGGGCGGGGTGGCCGCCGCCCAGTACATCGGCCAGGGCACCGTCCAGATGAACGCCCTGAACATCGCCTCCGTCACGGCGACCGCGAAGAGCGGCGTCTTCAGGCAGCCGGTCGTCGTCCCGGCCTCCCTCGACGGCCGGGAGATCGCCCGGACGCCCCGCGGTCTGGACCCCTCGGCCGCCCGCCAGTTGCGCGACATGATGCGCGCGACCGCCCGCGGCCACGGCACGGGCGCGAAGGCGATGGCCGGGGTGAGCGGCGACAAGGGCGCGAAGACCGGCTCCGCGGAGGTGGACGACCAGGGGCGGCCGAACAGCTGGTTCGCCGGGTTCGCCGACGACCTGGCCGCCGCGGCCGTCGTCCAGGCGGCCGGCCACGGCGGCGACGCGGCGGGCCCGCTGGTGGCGTCCGTGCTGAACGCCCGCTGAGCGGCGGCTTCCGAAGGCCGCGCCGGCGCCCCGCCGGCCCGGTGTGCGGTGAGCGGACTCCGGCGGGGGACCCGCGGCCGGGGAGCGCCCTCGGAGGGCTCGCCGGGCCGCGGGAGCGCCGGGCCGCACGGATCCCACGACACCGGTCGGCGACGGGGCCGACCGGCCCTCGGTGTGCCGCGAAGCGCTGCGTGCGGCCACGCCACCCGGTGGCCGGAGCGGCAGCCGGACTGCCGGGGACGGGCCCGGCGCGACCGGAGCCGGTACGGGTGACCGGCTCCGGTGCGGGCGGGCGGGGGTCTCCGGGGCCCGCCCGTCAGGGGAGGTGACGGTCGCTCGTGCCGTTCAGGAGGGTGTAGGTGGAGAGGGAGGCGTAGTCGATCCGGTCCTGGTGGGCCTGTAAGCGCCGTCGCTGCTCGATGAGAAGGCCCTCGACGTCCTCCGTAGGGTGGTCGCCCCGTCGCAGGAGCACGAAGATCAGGGCCAGGGCCGTCGCGACGAGCAGACCCAGGAACATGCCGATTTCCATCACGGGTGACTCCTCTGAGTGACTGCACGTCATTCCACGGTAACAACGCGGTCGCGGCGGGCGCGAAGGGGTTTCCACCGGTGACCGGGGAGAACCGGCCTGCCGGCCGCCGCTTCCTCCGGCGGCCGCGCCGGGCGACGGGCGGGGCGCGACGGCGGCGCCGGGCCGGCTCGGGCCGAGTCGGGCCAGGTCGGACCGGGTCGGACCGAGGCGGGTCGGGTCGGGTCCGGCCGGGTGGGGTCGGGCCCGACCGGGTCGGATCAGGTCAAATGAAGTCGGGTCCGGTCCGGGCGTCCGCGCGTCACCGCACGCCGCCGGCGGCACTCCCGGAAAAGCCTTCGCCCCTCCCGCCGCACGGCACTAGCGTCACCTGTCATGACCACTGCGCCCGCCGCCCTGCAGACGATCCACGGCGTCCCCGTCTGGACGTGCCCCGCCGAGGGCGCGCCGGTCGCGGGTGAACGGGACGCCCTGGACCTGATCGGCGACGCCGGTTACTGGGGCGCCCGGTGGGTCGTCGTCCCGGTCGCGCGGTTCGACGAGGCGTTCTTCCGGCTGCGCACGCGGGTGGCGGGCGACATCGTCCAGAAGTTCGCGAACTACCGCATGGGGCTCGTCGTGCTCGGGGACGTCTCCGGGCGTACGGCGGAGAGTCCGGCGCTGCGGGACTTCGTCCGCGAGTGCAACCGGGGCACCCAGGCGTGGTTCCTCCCGGACCTGCGGGACCTGGCCGACCGCCTGGAGCCCTGAGGCTCCGGGCCCCGTCCCCGCGGGGACCGCCCGTGCTCGCCGCTCCGGCTCGCGCCCGGCAGGCCCGGGTGCCCCGCGCGGAGCCGCGAGCACGCCGCGCACCCGGCGGCCGGGCGTCCGCCGCCCGAGAGCCGGACGCCTCCCCCGGCCACCCGCGCCCCGGGCCGCCCGCCTCCCCCGGTCCGCTCAGCCGACCGCCCCGGCCACCGCCCGCACCAGGGCCTGCGCCCGCGGGTCCGCCGTCACGTTCCCGCGCATGCCGTTGGTGACGTAGCCCAGGGCGATGCCCGTCTCCGGGTCCGCGAAGGCCAGGGAGCCGCCGCGGCCCGGGTGGCCGAAGGAGCCGGGACCCAGGAGCGGGCAGGCCGGGCCGTGCAGCATGTAGCCCAGGCCGAAGCGGGTGGGGACCACCAGGACGCGGTCGGGGCCCGCCGACTCCTCGGTGCGGGCCATCGCCAGGGTCGCCGGGGCGAACAGGCGGTGGCCGTCCACCGGGCCGAGCAGCGCCGCGTAGAAGCGGGCCAGGGCGCGGGCCGTGGCGATGCCGCCCGAGCCGGGCAGGCCCGCCGCGCGGTACTCGGGCGCGTTCTCGTCCGGCGCCGGGTCGATCACCGAGAACGCCCGCCGCGTCAGCGACCCGGGGTCCCGGTACGCCTCCGCCACCGACCGCTTCGGGCGCAGCACCAGCCCGCCGGAGACCGAGGCGGGCGGCTCGTCGAGGCGGCCGATGCGGCCCACCCGGTGCGCCTCCTCCTCGGGCAGGCCCAGCCACAGGTCGAGGCCGAGGGGGCGGGCCACCTCCTCCGCGATCCACCGCCCGATGGGCCGCCCCGTGACGCGCCGCACCAGGGCGGCCAGCAGCCAGCTGTAGGTGTGCGCGTGGTAGCCGTGCCCGGTGCCGGGCTCCCACGCGGGGGCCTGGGCGGCGACCGCCGCCGCCGCCCGTTCGAAGCGGCCCCCCGCGTCCAGCGCGTCCTCCGGCCGCAGGGGCGCGTCCAGCACGGGGACGCCCGCGCGGTGCGCGAGCAGGTGCCGTACGCGCGTCCGCTCCTTGCCCGCCTCCTTGAACTCCGGCCAGTACGTGCCGACCGGCGCGTCCAGGTCGATCTGGCCGCGCTGGTGCAGCAGCAGCGGTACCGCCGCGGCGACGCCCTTCGTCGCGGACCGCACCACCTGCGCGGTGTCCACGGCCCACGGGGCCGTGCCGTCCACGTCGCGCGTGCCGGCCCACAGGTCGACGACCTTGCGGCCGTCCCGGTACACGGCGACCGCCGCGCCGCGCTCCCCGCGCTGCTCGAAGTTGCGCGTGAACGCGTCCTTCACCGGCTCGAAGCCGGGGTCCACGGTGCCCTGGACGTCCACCTCTGCACGCACTCCCTCTCGGGTTCGGGGTCGCTCACCCCATGGTGCAACGGCTCAGCGCGGGCCCGGGCCCCGGGGCGGCCCCACGGCCGGGTCGAAGCCGAACGGCAGCTCCAGGCGGTGCCGGCGCATCAGCTCCCCGTCCGCGAGCAGCTCGCCGGTCGGGGCGTCCGCCGCGATGACGCCCTCGCTGAGGACCACCGACCGGGGGCACAGCTCCAGCGCGTACGGCAGGTCGTGGGTGACCATGAGGACCGTGACGTCCAGCGACCGCAGGACGTCGGCCAGTTCGCGGCGGGAGGCCGGGTCCAGGTTGGACGACGGCTCGTCCAGGACGAGGATCTCCGGTTCCATCGCGAGGACCGTGGCGACCGCGACCCGGCGCCGCTGCCCGAACGACAGGTGGTGCGGGGGCCGGTCCGCGTACCCGGCCATGCCCACCCGCTCCAGGGCCCGCGCCACCACGGCGTCCAGTTCGGCGCCGCGCACGCCGGCCGCCGCCGGGCCGAACGCCACGTCCTCCCGGACGGTCGGCATGAACAGCTGGTCGTCGGGGTCCTGGAAGACGATGCCGACCCGGCGGCGGATCTCCGCCAGGTTCGCCGGCCCGACGGGCAGGCCCGCCACCGAGACCGTGCCCGCCCCGGCGGCGAGGATGCCGTTCAGGTGGAGGACGAGGGTCGTCTTGCCGGCGCCGTTCGGCCCGAGCAGCGCGACGCGCTCGCCGCGCTCCACGGTCAGGTCGACGCCGAACAGCGCCTGGTGCCCGTCCGGGTAGGCGTAGGCCAGGCCCCGCACCTCCAGCGACGGCACGAAGGACAGGGACGGGGCGGGGGGCCGGGGCGGCGGTGTCGTCATAGCGCCCATCCCAGCAGACACACGGCGAGCGCCGTCAGCGGGAGGGCCGTGGCCCTGCGCCACTGCGCGCCCGTCGCCGTGACCTCGTCGACCACGGGCACGGTGCCGGTGTAGCCGCGGCTCACCATCGCCAGGTGGACGCGCTCGCCGCGTTCGTACGCGCGGATGAACAGGGCGCCCGCCGACCTGGCCAGGACGCCCCAGTGGCGGACGCCCCGCGCCTCGAAGCCGCGCGAGCGGCGGGCGACGGACATGCGGCGCATCTCGTCGGTGATCACGTCCCCTTACCGGACCATGAAGGCGGCGATCTGGACGAGTGTCGGGGGCAGCCTCAGCCGCTGCAGGCCCAGCAGCAGCTCCCGCAGCTCCGTCACCGCCGCGAGCAGCACGGACGCGGCGACCCCGAGCGTGCCCTTGGCCAGCACGTTCCACGCGTCCCACAGGCCCGGGACGGAGACGTCGACCCCGAGGACGGCGACCGTCCCGCCCGGTACGACGAACGGCATCAGGAACGCGAAGGCGACGAACGGGATCTCGATCGCGAGCCGCTTCAGCAGGTACCCGGCCGGTACCCGGGCCGCCCGGGCCACCGCCGCGAGCAGCAGCGCGTAGGCGCCGAAGGCCCACACCGCCTCGCGGGGCGTGGACGCGACGACGAGGACGAAGCCGAGGACGGCGACGATCTTGGTGTGCGCGGGCAGGGCGTGGACGGGCGAGTGGGCGTGCCGGTAGAGCCTGTGGGCGTGGCCGGCGCCCACGTCAGGCGGTTTCCGCCGGGTGGGCGGCCCGGGTCGCGGCGGGCGCGCGGCGCTGGCGTGCCGCCCAGAACACGCCCGTGCCGAGGGCGAGCGTCGCGCCGACGCCGATGGTGCCCGCCAGCCCCCCGGACAGGCGGGCGTCGTCGAGGTCCCTCACGCCGTAGTCGGCGAGCGGGGAGTCCGCCGCGGCGTGCTCCCGGACCTCCCGGTCGATGCCGTGGTCGGCGGCGACCTTCTCCAGGCCGTCGGGGCTCGCGGAGGCGTAGAAGGAGACGAACCCGGCCAGGAGGACCGACGCGGCGAGGCCCGCGGCCCACACCCGGCGCGTGCCGGCGGCGGCCGGGGCGGGGCGCGGGGCGGGCGCGGCGTCGACCGGTTCGCCGCCGACCCGGAGCTTCAGCGGCGCGGACAGGCCGCGCGCGCCGTACACGAGGTCGGGGCGGACGGCGAGGACCGCGCCGACCGTCGCCGCCGTGATGAGGGCCTCGCCGACGCCGATCAGCGCGTGCACGCCGAGCATGGCGGCGAGGACCCGCCCGACGGGCACGTCGGTGGTGCCGCCGACCGCGTGGATCAGCGTGAACGCCGCCGCCGACGCCGGTACGGAGACGAACGCCGCCGCGAACGTGGCGGCCGTCACCGAGCGGCGGGTGCGCGGCAGCGCCTTCACCAGGGGGCGGAACAGGCCGTAGGCGGTGAGGACCGTGACGCCGCCCATGACCGTGACGTTGACGCCGAGCGCGGTGAGCCCGCCGTCCGCGAAGAGCAGGCCCTGCATCAGCAGGACGACCGCGATGCACAGCAGGCCGGTCCACGGGCCGACGAGTATCGCGGCGAGCGCGCCGCCCAGGAGATGGCCGCTGGTGCCGGCGGCCACCGGGAAGTTCAGCATCTGGACGGCGAAGACGAACGCGGCGACGAGGCCCGCCAGCGGCGCGGTCCGCTCCTCCCCCAGTTCGCGGCGCGCGCCGCGCAGGCCCGCCGCGACGGCGCCCACGGCGACGAGGCCGGCGGCCGCGGACACGGGCGCGTTGATGAATCCGTCGGGTACATGCATGGAGGGACCGCTTTCGGACGTAGCGACGGTATCCGGCCGTCCGATGATGGCGGCAGCTGCGAACTCCTTGCAAGAGCGGCGACGGCGCGGAAAGCCACCCCGGGCCACCCCACCGGGGATGGACGCGTCGCGGAGGGGTACCCGGGTCCGACAGGCGACGGCGAGTGGGAGGAGTCCGCGATGTGCCCCGCCGACACACACCCCGAGGAGGCCGGGCCGGCCGGGGGCCCTCCGCACCGCTCGTGCGGGTGCGGGCGCGCGCCATCGTCGTGTCCGACGGGCCGCTGTCGCGGCCCGTGCCGGTGGCGCTGCGCTACGGGCCGGACGTCGAGCCGGGATGCGTGCGGTTCGTGCTGCCCGTCGGGAGCTGGACCTTCCCGCGCGCGGTCCTGGAGAAGGGGCTGCGGGCCCCCGCGCACGGCGGGGACGTGGAGGTGTGGCCGTGCGGGAGGGTGCAGACGGTGGTCGAGTTCCACTCCCCGCACGGCACGGCCGTCGTCATGCAGTTCGACTCCTCGGCGCTGCACGCCTTCCTGCGGCGCACGTACGCCGCCGCCGAGCCGGTCGTGCGCTGACCGGACCGGCCGCTGGGCCGACCGGGCCGGTGACGGCGCGCGCCCGGCTCGGCGGCGGGGCGGGGACGCGGGATACGGCGGGGCGGGGCCGCCCGGACCGCGCGCCGACGCCGCACGGGCGGCGGCGCGGGGGCCCGGGGACGGCCCCGCCCCGAAGGCGGCGTCAGGTCCGCACGAGGCGCTGCTCCCGGTCGGCGTCCGGGTCGCCGGGTCCGGCGGAACCGCCGGTGAGCTCCTTGCGCAGGCGCTCGCCCTCGACGTCGACGTCGGGCAGGACGCGGTCCAGCCAGCGCGGCAGCCACCACGCCCGGTGGCCGAGCAGGGCCAGGACGGCCGGGACGATCGCCATGCGCACCACGAAGGCGTCGAACAGGACGGCCGCGGCGAGACCGAAGCCGATCATCTTCACCATCTGCTCGCTGGACCCGATGAAGCCCGCGAAGACGGCGATCATGATGACGGCGGCGGCGGTGACGACGCGGGCACCGTGGCGGAAGCCGGTGACGACGGCCTCGCCGGGCCGCTCGCCGTGGACGTACGCCTCGCGCATCCGGGTGACGAGGAAGACCTCGTAGTCCATGGCGAGGCCGAAGACGACGCCCACCATGAAGATCGGCATCATGCTCATGATCGGGCCGGTCTGCTCGACGCCGAAGACCGAACCGAGCCAGCCCCACTGGAAGACGGCGACGACCGCACCGAGGGCGGCGACCACCGACAGCAGGAAGCCGAGGGCGGCCTTGAGCGGCACGAGCACGGACCGGAAGACGACCGTCAGCAGCAGGAAAGCGAGGCCGACGACGAGCGCCAGGTAGGGCGGCAGGGCGTCGTTCATCTTCTGCGAGAAGTCGATGTTCATCGCGGTCTGGCCGGTGACGAGGACGTCGTCACCGGTCGTGTCGCGGATGTCGCGGACGAGGTCCTCGGTGGCCGTGGACGACGGGCGGTCCTTCGGCACGACGGTGAGCATGGCCGTGTCGCCGGCCTTGTTCGGGGTGGGCGGGGTGACGGCGGCGACGCCGTCGAGGCCCCTGATCGCGTCGGCGGTCCGGGCGGCGGCCTTCCCGTCGCCGTCCACGACGACCATCAGCGGGCCGTTGAAACCGGGGCCGAAGCCCTCGGACAGCAGGTCGTACGCGCGGCGCTGGGTGGTGGAGGTCGGCTGGGCGCCGTCGTCGGGCAGGCCCGTCTCCAGGGAGGCGGCCGGGACGGCGAGCGCGCCGAGGCCGACGACGCCGACGAGCAGGACGGCCACGGGGCGGCGCAGGACGAAGCGGGCCCAGCGGGTTCCGGCGCCGGCGGGCGACCCCTCGCCGGGGGCGTCCGGGACGGCGGTCGCGGCCCCGCCGCCGACGAGCGCCTCGCGGGCCTTCCGGCCGAGGATGCGCCTACCCGCGTAACCGAGCAGCGCCGGTATGAGGGTGAGGGCGATCAGTACGGCGATGGCGACCGTGCCGGCGGCGGCGACGCCCATCTTCGTCAGCATCGGGATGTCGACGACGGCGAGGCCGACCAGGGCGATGACGACGGTCAGGCCCGCGAAGACGACCGCCGAGCCGGCCGTGCCGACCGCGCGGCCGGCGGCCTCCTCCGGGTCGTGGCCCTCGGCCAGTTCGGCGCGGTGGCGGGAGACGATGAACAGGGCGTAGTCGATGCCGACGGCGAGGCCGATCATCGTGGCGAGGATGCCCGTGGTGGAGCCGAGGTCCAGGGCGCTCGCGAGGGCGGTGATCGACGAGGCGCCGATGCCCACGCCGATGAGCGCGGTGAGCAGCGGCAGGCCGGCCGCGACGAGCGAGCCGAAGGTGACGACGAGGACGATGCCGGCGACGACCACGCCGACGACCTCGCCCGTTCCGGTCTCGGGCATCGCCTGGAGGGCGTCGCCGCCGATCTCGACGGTCAGACCGCCCTCGCGCGCCTCGGTGCCGGCCTCCGTCAGCGCCTCGCGCGTGGCGTCGGTCAGCTCCATGCCGTTGGCCTCGTACGCGACGTGGACGTACGCGGTGGTGCCGTCGCGCGAGACGGCCCGCGAGGTGTACGGGTCGGTGACGCTGACGACCTGGTCCGAACCGGTGCGGAGGTCCGCGACGGCCTTGTCGACGCGGGCCTTGTTCGCCGGGTCGGTCATCTTCCGCCCGTCGGGCGCCTTGAAGACGACCCGGGCGGTGGCGCCGTCGGCACCGCCTCCGGGGAATCGTTTCTCCAGCAGGTCGAAGGCCCGCTGGGCCTCCGTGCCGGGCATCGAGAAGGAACCGGAGGTGGGTGCCGGCGCGGACGCGGCGCCCGCCCCGGCGAGCGCCAGCAGCGCGACCCACAGGAGGGTCACGAGGTGGCGGCGCCGGAAGGCGAACCGGCCGAGTCTGTAGAGGAACGTGGCCACTGGGGCGTACTCCCGAGGTGAGTGGGACGGGACAGGACGTTGGGGAGCCGGCCCGACAGCGTGAGCGGTACGTGTCAGGTGGTGCGGCCCCGGGCGGCGGCGCGGTCCCGGCCGGGGAGTGCCGGGGGCCGTCGGCCCGGAGCGGTCCGCCCCCGCCGGGGCGGACGGGTCAGGGGGCGCCGAGTGCGGGGAGCACGACGGCGTCCACGTAGGTGGCGAGGTACGCCTGGTCGACCGGCCGTTCCTCGATGAGGGAGCGGGAGACGAAGACGGCGATCATCAGGTGCGGGACCAGGTCGAGCGCCGGGTTGCCGGCGGAGACCTCGCCCCGTTCCACCGCGCGGCGCAGGATCCGGTCGAGCCCGGTCACCTCGGGTTCGACCAGCAGCTCGCGCAGCGCCCGGTGGAGTTCGGGGTTCCCGCCGACGGCGTGGGCGAGGCCCCGCACCATCGCGGAGTCCTTCGCCAGACGGCAGTCGTCGGAGCGCCCGACCATCTCGTGGAGGTCGCCCCGGAGCGACCCGGTGTCGATCTCCGCGAGCTCCACGGGCCTGTGGTGCCGCAGCGACTGGGCGACCAGCTGCGGCTTGCTCCCCCACTGGCGGTAGAGGGTGGCCTTGCTGGAGCGCGTGCGGGCGGCGATGGCGTCCATGGTGAGCCCGTCGTAGCCGACCTCGCCGAGGAGGTCGATGACGGTCTCGTACAGCTCCGACTCGCGTTCCGGGGTGAGTCTGCTGCGGGCCACGGGCGCATCCATCCGAACGAAACGGTTTCGTACACCTCAAGCCTAGGACAGCCCGTCGGCCGGACCGGACCGTTCCGCACGTGGGCTGCGTCACGGACGCGTGACCGTACGCCGGTCGAGTTGCCACCCCCCGGCCGCGCGGAAAGCATGGGGGGGGTGAGCAGCGACGGCGCGTACCTCCGGTATCCCCACGTCCACGACGACCTGCTGTGCTTCGCGGCCGAGGACGACCTCTGGATCGCCCCGCTCGTCCCCGGGGGCGGGTCCCCCGGCCGCGCCTGGCGGCTCACCGTCGACCGGACGAGGGTCGGGCACCCCCGCTTCTCGCCGGACGGCCGGCACATCGCGTACACGAGTTGGCGCAGTCTCGACCCGGAGGTCCACCTCCTGCCGGTCGACGGCGGCCCGGCGCGCCGCCTGTCCTACTGGGGGTCGCTGGACACCCGCGTCTGCGGCTGGGACCCCGACGGCAACATCCTGGCGGTCGCGTCGCACGGCCAGCCGTTCTCCCACTTCTCCTGGGCGTACAAGGTCTCCGTCGACGGCAGCCCCGGCCGGCGCCTCCCGTGGGGGCCGTGCGCCGACATCCAGGTCGCCGACGTCGACGGGGAGCACCGCACGCTGCTGCTGACCGGGAAGCCGCCGCACGAGCCGGCCGCCTGGAAGCGGTACCGGGGCGGGGCGACCGGGAGGCTGTGGCTCCACGGCGAACGGCTGCTGCCCGACCTCGGCGGCCACCTGGACTGCGCGATGTTCGTGGGCGGCCGGATCGCGTTCCTCTCCGACCACGAGGGCGTCGGCAACCTCTACTCGTGCCTGCCCGACGGCTCCGACCTGCGGCGCCACACCGACCACGACGCCTTCTACGCCCGGCACGCCTCCTCCGACGGACACCGCGTGGTCTACCAGTGCGCCGGCGACCTGTGGATGGTGGACGACCTGGCCCCCGACGCGCGGCCCCGGAAGCTGGCGGTACGGCTCGGCGGGCCGCGCGCCGGGCGGCGCCCGTACCAGGTGCCGGCCGCCCAGCACCTCCAGGCGGTGGCCGTCGACGAGACCGGCCGGGCCAGCGCCGTCTGCGTGCGCGGCAGCCTGTACTGGCTCACGCACCGCGACGGGCCGGCCCGGTCGCTCGCCGACACGCCGGGGGTGCGGGTGCGGCTGCCGGAGATGCTGGACGGCGGGCGCGTCGCGTACGTGACGGACGCGGAGGGCGAGGACGCCGTCGAGATCGCCTACCTGCCGCGCGCCAGCGGCCAGCGCCCGCCCCGCCGCCTCGCCGCCGGCCGGCTGGGCCGCGTACTGGAGATGGTCTCCGACCCGGACGGGGAGCGGCTCGCCATCGCGTCGCACGACGGGCGGCTGCTGCTGCTGGACGTGTCGGAGGAGGCCGTGGACGAGGCGGACGGCGCCGGGCCCCCGCCGCCGCGGAGCCGGCTGAGGCGGCTGACGGGACCGGCGGAGGCGGACGCGGCGCAGGCGGACGCGGCCGGCACGAAGGACCCGGCCGAGGCGGACGCGCAGGGCCCGGCCGGAGCGGGAGCCGCGAAGGCTCCGGCCGACGCGGACGGTACGGAGGACCCGGCCGAGGCGGACGCGACCGGTACGGAGGACCCGGCGGAGGCGGGGGGCCCGGTACCCGTCCCGGACGGCGAGGGCCCGGTCACGGAGCTGGTCCGCTCGGACAACGGCCCCGTGCGCGACCTGGCGTTCTCACCGGACGGGGCGTGGCTGACCTGGTCGCACCCGTTCATCGGCCGGTCGCTGCGGCAGATCAAGATGGCCCGCATCAAGGACCGGACGGTCGTCGACGTCACCAACGGCCGCTTCGAGGACGAGAGCCCGGTGTTCACCCGGGACGGCCGCTACCTGGCGTTCCTGTCGTGGCGCGGCTTCGACCCCGTGTACGACGTGCACACCGGGGACCTGTCGTTCCCGCTGGGCTGCCGCCCCTACCTCGTACCGCTGGCGTCCACGACGCCCTCGCCGTTCGCGCTCTCCCCGGAGGGGCGCCCGGCGGCGGGGGGACTGGACCCGGACGAGGACGGGCCGACGGGCGACGGGACCGTGCTGGTCGAGGTGGAGGGCCTGGAGAGCCGGGTGACGCCGTTCCCGGTGGCGGCGTCGAAGTACTCGTCGCTGCGCCCGGTGAGCGGCGGCGGGCTGGTGTGGCTGCGGTGGCCGATCTCGGGCGCGCTGGGCGAGACGTTCGTCAACCCGTCCGACCCCTCGGAGCGGCCCACGCTGGAGCACTTCAACCTCACCAAGGCGCGCAGGTCGGAGCTGGTCGCCCACCTGGACTGGTTCGCGGTGAGCGGTGACGGGACGCGGCTGGTCGTGGTCGACGAGGGCGAGCTGCGGGCCGTCCCGGCGACCGAGACGGGCGACCTGGACACGACGGTGTACGTGGACGCGCGGCGCATCCAGCACGAGGTGGACCCGGGCGCCGAGTGGCGGCAGGCGTACGACGAGGCGGGCCGCATCACGCGCGCCCACTTCTGGGAGCCCGGCATGGCGGGCATCGACTGGGACGGGGTGCTGGACCAGTACCGGCCGCTGGTCGAACGGGTGGCGTCGCCGGACGAGTTCGCCGACCTGCTGCGGGAGACCCTCGGCGAGCTGGGCACGTCGCACGCGTACGTCACGCCCGCGCGGCGCAACGAGGGCCCGCCGCACTACCAGCGGGCGGTGGGGCTGCTCGGCGCCAACCTCGTCTGCCGGGACGGCAGGTGGGTGGTCGGGCGCATCCTGGCGGGCGACTCCTCCGACTCCCGGGCGCGGTCCCCGCTGGCCGGCACGGGCATCCGGGAGGGTGCGGTCCTCACGCACGTGGACGGGCGGCCGGTGGACCCGGTGACCGGGCCGTACCCGCTGCTCGCGGCGGCGGGCGGGACCACGGTGGAGCTGACCTTCGGCCCGGCGGACGGGGAGGCGGGCCGGCCGCGGCGGGTGGCGGTGGTGCCGCTGATCGACGAGCGGCCGCTGCGGTACCAGGACTGGGTGGCCAAGCGCCGCGAGGTCGTACGGGAGCTGAGCGACGGGCGGTGCGGCTACCTGCACATCCCGGACATGGGCGGCTCGGGGTGGGCGCAGTTCAACCGGGACCTGCGGCTGGAGGTGTCGCGGCCGGCGCTCATCGTGGACGTGCGCGGCAACGCGGGCGGGCACATCAGCGAACTGGTCGTCGAGAAGCTGACCCGCCGCATCCTGGGCTGGGACCTCACGCGCAACGCCCAGCCCGTGTCGTACGCGTCGAACTCGCCGCGCGGCCCGGTCGTCGCGCTCGCGGACGAGGCCACGTCGTCGGACGGCGACATGATCACGGCGGTGTTCAAGCTGCAGGGCCTCGGCCCGGTCGTCGGGCAGCGCACCTGGGGCGGCGTGGTCGGCATGACGGGCCGCCACCGGCTGGGCGACGGGACGGTGATCACGGTGCCGATGAACGCGGCGTGGTTCGAGGCGTACGGGTGGGGCGTGGAGAACCACGGCGTGGAGCCGGACATCGAGATCGAGCGCACCCCCCTGGACTGGGCGGAGGGCCGCCACCGCCAGCTCGCGGACGCGGTGGAACTGGCGCTGGAGCTGCTGAGGAAGAACCCCCCGTCCAGTCCCCCGGACTACTCGGCCGCCCCGGACCTCTCCCGCCCGCCCCTGCCGCCGAGGCCGTGACCACGCGACGGCACACACCGGCCGGACCGGTCGCCCCGTCGGGCCGACGCCCACCCCGCGGCACCCGGGCCCACTCGTCCGGGCACCCCGCCGCGCCCGCGACCCGGGGCCCGCGCTGCGCCGCGCCACGGGGCCCCCGAGCCGCTTCGCGTCGCGCGGCGCGTACCGCGGGCAGCGGCCGCGGCAGCCGCGGGCCCGGTCGACGAGACCGCCGCGGCCCGTGCGGCACGCCTCCGTCAGGGGTGACCGGCGGGCCGGCACTTCGGGCAGCGGCAGGGCGGCCAGACGGAGGAGTGCGGCGGGGCGAGCTTCTCGCGGCTGCGGACGACCGTGCGCTCCCCCCAGGTGCGCCCGCCGTCCCGCGACACCCGCAGGGTCAGCACCGGCCGCCCCTCCCCGTCCGGCACCGGCCGCCCACCGCCCTCGCGCCCGCCGTCCGGCACCGGCCGCCCGCCGCCCCACCGGCTCACCGGTGCCCGTCCCGGTGCCGGCGCAGCAGGACGTCGCAGTCGGAGACGGCCGACAGGTCCCCCCGCTCCCGGGCCCGCCCCCGTGAGGCGGCCAGTTCGGCGCAGTCGGCGCATCCCTCGACGGGGACGGGAGGCGGGGAGGGCCACAGGGGCGGTCCGGCCGGGGGCGTACTGAAAGGTGTGGGTTTGCTGTTCACGCCCACCGACGCTAGGCACACCGCTGACCGGGGGCAATGGCAGTTCCTTCGGTGATCGGCGGGTTGTGCCACGCAGTGTCACACGGGGAGCCCCACCGTGTCGGCGAGGGAGCGCATCGACTCGGTCAGGGTCCGCCGCCCGGCGACGATGCGCCCCAGGATGTCGCGGGCGTACCGCTGGTTCGGCAGCCACTGGGGGGCGGCGCCGCGGACGGCCGCCAGCGTCTCGACGGCCGGTCCGTACTGCCGGGTCATCGTGTACGCGTTGGCCACGTCGAGCAGATGGCGGTTGCGGTTGTCGGAGGTGGGGCGCATGCCTCCCGCGGGAATCCTGGCCGCCAGCTCCAGCACCACGTCCGGGCGGTCCATGACCATGGCGTTCTCCGCCCGCTTGAGGGCCACGGTGACAGGCCCGAACGCCCGGAGGAAGTCCCCGTCCGGAGCGAACTCCCCGCCCAGCGCGACAGCGGCCGCGTGGGACAGCCGCAGCGCGTCCTCGGCCTCCCCGGACCTGTTGTCCCGCACGGCGGCGGCCGACAGGCGCAGCAGCAACCAGCCCCAGGCGCTCAGTTCGTCCGGCGTCGCCCGTGACAGGCGGGGTTCCGTCTCGTCGGCCCACCGGACGGCGAGCGCCCGTGCCTCGCCGAGCCTGCCCTGCCGCAGCAGGAGCCAGCACATCGTGTTGACGGTCGACGCGCCCTGCAGCCGGTCCGCCGAGCCCTCCAGTGCGGCCCCGAGCGACCACTCGGCGGCTTCGAACTGGCGGGTCTGCGTGAGGAGCCAGCCGGTGAGCTGCAGGAGGCGTACGCGCAGGGCGCGCCCCTCCGGGTCGAGCCCGGCCAGGACGTCGGCGTCGCGCAGCAGGGCGGGCAGGACCGCGCGCAGTTCCGCGAACCGGCCGCCCGAGAACAGGGGCACGGCGGCGCCGAGCGCGGCGCGCACCCCCTGCACGGTGGGGGGTTCGTCCAGTTCGGCCGCATCGCCGACCGGAGCGGTGAGCGCCTCCCTGACGGGCGCCCAGGCGTCGAGGACGGCGGCGCCCGCGCCCTCCTCGGCCGCGTCCGCCACGAGGCGCGAGGTGGGCACCCGGAGGGTGGCCGCGAGCCTGCGCACGGTCTCCAGACGCGCGTCGTACCGCTCGCCCTGCTCCAGTTTCCGGATCAGCGACACGGAGACGCCGGACTCGCGTGCGAGCCCCTGCCGTGTCATTCCCCGACGCTTCCGCACGTCCCTGAGCCGGTCACCCAAGTTGGCAGGCATGAGGCCGAGAGTACGCGCGCGACGCCCCTCCCGGCACGGCGCCGTCCGACGCACCGCACCTGCACGGCGGACCGGTGATTCGCTGCGCGAGCAGCCTGGTCGGCTGCCCGGCAGAGGTGTGTGGCGTCGCGCGGGTCGAACGAGGCACGGAACTTGCGTTCTTGCCGGGGTGTCACCGTTCCGGCGCCGGTGGACCGAACCCGCGGGTGCCGCTCAGGACCCGCGTGCGGCGGCCCGGTACTCGCCGGGGGTCATGCCGGTCGCGGCCCGGAAGGCCCGGGTGAAGTCCGAGGGCCGGGTGAAGCCCCAGCGGGCGCCGATCGCCGCGACCGGCGCGGCGTGGAGCGAGGGGTCCGCGAGGTCCCTCCGGCAGCGGGAGATCCTCGCCTGCCGGATGAACCCGTTCACCGTGGTGCCGTTGCGCTGGAAGACGCGGTGGAGGTAGCGGGTCGAGACGAAGTGGGCCGCGGCGATGGCGGCGGGCTTGAGGTCGGGGTCGCCCGGGCGCAGCGTGATGAACCTCGTGGCCTCCTGGAACAGCGCCTGCTGGCGGGTTTCGGGAGGCAGGAGCGCGGATCGCTCCGCGTGCTGGGCGATCACCGCCGCCGCGAGGTCGACGGCCGTGTGGCCGAGTCTGACGCGGTCGCCGGGGCCGATCCGGTCGTGGGCGTCGATCAGTCCGGTCAGCGTCCGGCGGAACACGAGGCCCGTGCCCCGGGCACCGTCCAGGGTGGTGCCGCACAGCGGGGCGACCACCTTGTCGGGCAGGGGCATCAGGGACCTGGGGAACTGCAACAGCAGGCAGTGCGAGGTGCTTCCGGCCGGTCCGGCGGTGGCGGTGAAGGGGCGTGAGCTGTCGTACAGCACGATGTCGCCCGCGCCGACAGCGGTCCGGTGCCCCGCGTATTCCATGCCCTGCTGCCCCACGGTCGCCAACGCGACCTGGTAGAACTCGGGATCGGACCGTCGGATGAGCCGGGGCGTGCGCTGCGAGACCAGCGAGGTGTAGGACACGTCGGAGAGCTGGGCGGGTCCCAGCGTCACGGTGTGGAGACGCGCGCCGAAGTTCTCCGGGTCGGGGAACTTGTGGCTGGTGGTCAACAGGGCCCGGGCGGTGGCCTCCTCCCAGGCGGCCGTCCTGTCGGCGGGCGGCAAGTCGTCGGTGTCCAGGACTGTCGTCAACACGGTTCTTCTCCCCCTGCGCCGGCGCCGCGGGGCCGGCACGAAGCTCGGTCTCCCACCAGCTTCCGGCCGGGAAGGTGCCGCCGGAAGTGCGCCGTACGCCAATCGGAGTGCGCTGTTCGCTCATGACGGAACGGCTTTCGGACGGCAGCCTGGGACTGCACGCGAGGCGCCGTGCCGGGGAACCACCTGCGTGACCGGTGCGGTGTGGTGGCACGGCGCGTCCACCGCGTGCACCGACCGACCATGACTCAGGAGGCATGATGCGACACACCCGGCTGGCCGCCGCGCTGGTCTCGAGCGCGGTCATGATGACGGGGATGACCGCCGCCGCCCAGGCGGCGCCGGCAGCGGAGGACGCTACGCGCGCCGGGGCGGTGGCGGCCGCGGTTCCGGACCCGGGGGTCACCAAGAAGAGCGGCAGCTGGTGCACGTACACCAAGTGGGGCGGCACCTTCTACTGCAACAGCCAGCTGAAGCACAAGCTGCCCAACGGGCACTTCCAGGTGTTCGTCATCGGTACGAACAAGCAGGCCTACAGCCGCTGGTCCTCGCCCAAGGGCGGCGTCAGCAAGTGGACGTCGCTGGGGGGCACGTGCATCAAGCCGGGCCAGGGGTCGATCGGGATGGCGTGGGTCGGCAAGAACAAGTGGAACTTCGCCATCACGTGCATCGGCTCCAACAGCAAGCGCTACTACAAGGAGCGCGAGGCGAACGGCAAGTGGAGCGGCTGGCGCCTCAACAAGTACTGATCGGCCAGGCGTGACGGGGCCCGGAACCACCGGGCCCCGGCCGTCCCGGCCGTAGACCGCCCCGCCCCGACCCGGCAGGACCGGGGCGGGGCGGTCGGGTGGAGGGCGGGGGTCCGCGGCCGGGCGGTCGGCCCGGTCCGCCGGAGGGCGGGCCGGGCGGGTGCGGCGAACGCGGCCGGGGCGGGGCGGCCGACGGGACGGGGCCGCCGCACGCGCGCGGCGGTCGCACGCCGGGCGCCTCTCCGGCGCCACGGGCGTGCGCGGCCGCACGCGCGCGTGCCCCGGGCGGCGCGGGCCGCCCGGGGCACGGCGGAAGGGGGGCGGCGGTGTCAGACCTCGTACTCGTCGTCCATCACGCCCTGCCCGTCGCGCATCGTCTCGTCCTGGTCGCGGTCCATCGGGCGGCCGCGTCCGGACTGGTCCTGCTGCCTGCCCTTGCGCTGCTGCATGCGCTGCCGCGCCTCGTCCTTCATGCCCCGGGCGTGCTGCCCGCCCTGCTGCCGCATGTGCTCGGCCTTGTCCTCGAACTGGTCAGAGATGCCCATACCGGGTTTCACTCCTACACGGGGTGGGGGGAACGCGGAGCCGTGAGCGGCCCCGCGCCGACCAGACTGGCACGAGCGGACATCCCACGCATTTCGGTCAGTCACGCTCCGCACGCGCCCGCTCGTCGGCGGCACCGCCCGCACCCACCAGCCCCTTGGACGCGTTCGCCGGACGGGACCCGAAGCGCCGCATCTCCCGCCGGCCCGCGGCCGCGACGACCCCCGGCAGCCAGCCCCGCACAGGCTGCACGCCGCGCAGCCACCCCTGGGCGTACACGTGCGCGGAGCGCCGCTCGACGCCGGCGACGATCCGGTCGACGGCCGGGCCCAGCGGGTACGTGCGGTTCGCCGGCCACGGCAGCCTGCGCCTCAACTCCCGCATCGTGTCGTCCTGGTCGGCGCCGCGCACCATGTCGGTGTCGGTCCACGACAGGTAGCAGACGCCGACCCGGACGCCCCGGTGGGCGACCTCGGCGCGCAGGCAGTGCGCGAACGCCTCCACCCCCGACTTGGAGGCGCAGTACGCCGTCATCATGGGCGTCGGCGTGATGGCGGCGAGCGACGCGATCTGGAGGAGGTACCCGCGGCTCTCCAGGAGCGCGGGCAGGAAGGCCCGCGCGGTGACGGCGCCTCCGACGAGGTTGACCTCGATCACGCGCCGCCAGGTGTCCGGGTCGGAGTCCTCGAACGGACCGCCCGTCGCCACACCGGCGTTGGCGACGACGACGTCCACCCTGCCGAAGCGCTCCTTCACCTCGACCGCGACCCGCGTCATCGTCTCGTGGTCGGTGACGTCCGCGTGCCACCAGCCGCCGCCGGCGGGCAGTTGCTCCGACACCCGCTTCAGCTCGTCCGGTTCGAGACCCACCAGGGCGATCCGCGCCCCGCGCGCGGAGAGTCTGCGGGCCAGCAGCGCGCCGATGCCGCGCGCGCCGCCGGTGACGACGACGACCCGTCCTTGGAGGCTGTTGTTCATACGGCTTCCTCTTTTCTCTCGTCACCGCGGCCGGCGCCGCCGTCCAGGTACGTCGCGGCCAGTTCGCGCAGTCGCGCCGTGACGGCCTCGGGCGCCTCGACGGGCGTCATGTGGCCGATGCCGGGCAGGACTTCCAGCCCGAGGCACCGAGGCAGCGCGGCGGCCAGCGCGCGGGCGTGGACCGGCGGGGTGAGCCGGTCGGCGGCGCCGACGACGATCGCCGTGGGCGCGTCCAGCTCCCGCACGCCGGTCCGCAGGTCGAGTCCGCTCAGCACCTGCGACCAGGCGACGCGCACGGCGCGCGGGCAGGCGTGCACGATGCGGGCGCACTCCGCGACCCGGTCCGGCGCCGTGCCGGGGCCCATCGTGACGTACTTCAGGAGCGCCTTCGACACCGCCGTGACCGGCCCGAGCGGGGCGCGGGCGCCGAGGATCGCACCGGTGATCCGGGTGCGCAGGGCCCCGGCGCGCAGCGGCAGGGCGAGGCACTCGGGGACCAGCCGGGACGCGCCCGTGCTGCACAGCAGGACGGCGGCGGCGTGCTCCCGCAGGGCGGGGCGCCCGGCGGCGGCCATCAGCGTCATGCCGCCCATGGAGTGCCCGGCCAGCACGGCCTTCTCGCCCGGGGCGAGCGTGGCGGCGAGGACCGCCTCCAGATCGTCGGCGAGGGCCCGCGTCGAGTAGCCGGAGGGGTCCGCGGGGGGCGGGGTGGCGCCGTGGCCGCGCTGGTCGTAGACGACGACGCGGTGGTCGGCGGCGAGTTCCCGCACCTGGGCGGTCCAGAAGCCGGCGGAGCAGGTCCAGCCGTGGACCAGGACGACGGCGGGCGCGCCCTCAGGACCGTGCACCTCGACGTGCAGGCGGTGGCCGTCGGCGGAGACGACGGCCGGGGCGCGGGGGGCGCTCGCGCGCGGGCCGGGGGTCACGGCGCGACCTCCCCGCGGCCGCCGCGGGCCTTCCCGGCGGGGGCGGCGGCCCTCCCGGGCGCCCGCACCACCTCGTACTCGGCGAGGTCCACGGCGCGCGTCTCCCGCCGGAACTCCGCCGTGGTGCCCGGCCACAGCGTCGTGTTGCGGCCGTCGGCGTCCAGGTACCAGCTGTCGCAGCCGCCGGACTTCCACACCGTGCGCTCCATCCGCGCCTGGACGCGCCGGTTCCACGCGGCGACGGCGGACGGCCGGGGGGCGAGGGCCCGCCCCTCGCCGAGGAGGTCCAGCCGGCGCAGGAAGTCCGCCATGTAGTTCAGCTGGGACTCGATCATGAGGATCATCGAGGAGTTCCCGAGCCCGGTGTTGGGGCCGATGATCGTGATCCAGTTGGGGAACCCGGCGGCGGTCGCGCCGCGCAGCGCCCTCCATGCCGTCCCTCCACGCCTCGGCGAGCGTGACGCCCCCGGCGCCGACGACGCGGTCGGCGATGGGCATGTCGGTGACGTGGAAGCCCGTGCCGAAGACGATCGCGTCGACCTCGGCCTCGGAGCCGTCCGCGCCGACGGCGGTCCGGCCGCGCACCTCGGCCAGCCCGGCGGCGACGACGTCGACGTTCGGGCGGGCGAGGGCCGGATAGTAGTCGTTGGAGAGCAGGATGCGCTTGCAGCCGATCCGGTACGACGGGGTCAGCTTGGCGCGCAGGGCGGGGTCCTTGACCGCGCGGCGCATGTGGGACCTGGCGAGCGCCTCGACCGGGCCCAGTGCCCCGGGCCGCTTGGTGAACGCGCCGACCTGGAGCTCACGGACGCCCCACAGCACGCCCCGGCGGACCCTGGCGGTGAACGGCAGCCGGCGGTGGAGCCGGCGCTCGGCGCCGGTGACGGCGCGGTCGGCGCGCGGCATGACCCACGGCGGGGTGCGCTGGAAGAGGGTGAGGCGGCCGACCCGCGGCTGCACGGCGGGGACGATCTGGATGGCGGAGGCGCCGGTGCCGACCACCGCGACGCGCTTGCCGGCCAGGTCGTAGTCGTGGTTCCAGCGGGCGGAGTGGAAGACCTCGCCGCCCGCCTCGCGGAAGTCGTCGAGGCCCGGGACGTCCGGGATCCTGGGCTCGGACAGCGGCCCGGTCGCGGAGACGACCACGTCGGCGGTGAGGGCGCCCCGGGAGGTCTCGACCTCCCAGCGCAGCGCGTCGGCGTCCCAGCGCGCCGCCAGCACCTCGTGCCCCAGGCGCAGGTGCGGGCGGAGCCCGAAGTCGTCGGTGACGCGCTCCAGGTAGGCGCGGATGTGCGGCTGCCCGGAGAAGGTGCGGGGCCAGTCGGGATTGGGCGCGAACGAGAACGAGTACAGGTGCGACGGGACGTCGCAGGCGCAGCCGGGGTAGCTGTTGTCGCGCCAGGTGCCGCCGACCGCACCGGCCCGCTCCAGGACGACGAAGTCGGTGATCCCCTCGCGGCGCAGCCGGACGGCGGCGCCGAGGCCGCCGAAGCCGGATCCGATCACCGCCACTCGTACGTGGTCGCGCACGTGGTCGCTCATGCCGCCTCCCGGTATCCTGCCAGCAACCACTGGCACTGTCGGGAGGGTAGAGCAGCTCCCTACCCGGCGGTAGAGGGTGTGCGGGGAAAGCCTCCGGCGGTACGGCCTAGGCTTGCCGGTGTGGCGAACGAGGGCGAGGGCCGTGAGTACCGCGTGGAGGAGCTGGCCGAGGCGGCCGGCATCACCCCCCGGACGCTCCGCTTCTACCGCGAGCGCGGGCTGATACCGCCTCCGCGCCGCGAGGGCCGCATCGCCTGGTACGGCCCCCGCCACCTGGCCCGGCTGCGCACCATCGCGGCGCTGCTGGAGCGCGGCCACACCCTCAGCGGCATCGCGGACCTGGCCGCCGCCTTCGAGAGCGGCCGGGACGTGGGCGAGGTGCTGGGCCTCGGCGAGTCCGCGGAGGAGGAGCCGGTGCGGCTCACCCCGGAGCAACTGGCCGACCACTTCGGCGACCAGGTCACCGCCGGGAACCTCACCGCCGCTCTGGACCTGGGCTACCTGGCGGCGGACGGCGAGGAGATCGTCCACGTCAGCCGGCGCCTGCTGGACGTGTCGTCGGCGCTGGTGCGCAACGGCGTCCCGCTGGCGGCGGTGCTCGCCGCCGCCCGGGAGGTACGGGTCCACGCGGACGCGCTGGCGGGGCTGTTCACGGACCTGCTGCACGCCCACGCGCGCGACGGGGACCCGAACCGGCTGCGCCCGCTCGCCAGGAGCGCGGTGGACGCGGAGCTGTCGATGGCGCTGGACCGCCGCCTGCGCGGCACCGGCGGCACCGGCGGGGGCGACGCGGCCGGTACGACCGGCACCGGCGACGCGGCCGGCGTCGACGGCACGGGCGGTACGGCCCGGGACGTCTGAGCGGCCACCGCCGCAGGACCGGGGCGGCCCGCCCCGCGTCGGACCGTACGGCCCCTTGCGCAGCGCCCGCCCCCGCGCCGCCCGCTGCCCCGGGGCGCGGCGGACCTCCTTCGCACGGTCGGAGGGCTTGAGTCCACGACCCGCCGTGCGGCTCGGCCCCCGCTCGCGGACGGCGACCGCGCGAACCCCACCGCCCCCGCCGGGACGCGGGACCACGTCCCCCGCGAAGGCGGAGCGGGGATGAACGTCTACCACTGGAGATCGCGCCCCTCTGGTGCCGGTCGTGCGGAAACGGCGCTTCCCCGCGAGCGGGACCACCCGCGCGCACCGGAGTGGTAACGCTCCGCCACCAGTACGATACTTCAGACGGCGGGCCCCGGACAGGGACGTCGCCCCCGCCCCTCCCCGCGGGGCCGCCCGGCCCCGCACCCGGAACCCGCCCGGCACCCGGCCACCACGCGCGGCGCCGCGGAACCCGCCCGGTCGCGGCAGGGGACCCGGCCGCGGGGGCCGCCGGGGCTCCGGCCGGTTCCTCCCGGGTGACCGCCCGCCGGCCCGACTCCGCGCTCCCCCGGCCTCAGGCGACCGCGCCGCTTCCGCCCGCCGGCCCCCGCCCGCACGCGGGCCGCCGCCTCCCGCCCCTCGGGCGCCCCCGGCGCCGCACCACCCGGGCGCCCGGGGCCTACGGGCCGTAGACCACCGTCACCGGAGCGTGGTCCGACCAGCGGGCCGCGTGGGTCTCGGCCCGCTCCACCCGGGCCTTCAGCGCGCGGGCCGCCAGCCCCGGGGTGGCCAGGTGGTAGTCGATGCGCCACCCCGAGTCGTTGTCGAAGGCGCGGCCCCGGTAGGACCACCAGGAGTACGGGCCTTCCCGGTCCGGGTGGAGGGCGCGGACCACGTCGACGTATCCCGCCTCGTCGAGGACCCGGCCGAACCAGGCCCGCTCCTCCGGCAGGAAACCGCTGCTGCGGCGGTTGGCCCGCCAGTTCTTGAGGTCGGCCTCCCGGTGGGCGATGTTCCAGTCGCCGCAGACGAGGACCTCGCGGCCGTCCGCCGCCGCGCGCTCCCCCAGCTCCTTCAGGTACGGCAGGAAGGTGTCCATGAAGCGGACCTTCTCCTCCTGGCGCTCCGTGCCGACCTCGCCGGACGGCAGGTAGAGGCTGGCGACCGTGAGACCCGGCAGGTCGGCCTCCAGGTAGCGGCCCGACGCGTCGAACTCGCTCACCCCGAAGCCGACCCGCACCGCGTCCGGCTCGCGCCGGGTGTAGAGGGACACGCCCGCGCGCCCCTTGGCGGCGGCCGGGGCGTGTACCGCGTACCAGCCGTCGGGCGCCCCGACCTCCCCGGGGAGCTGCGACTCCTCGGCCCGCACCTCCTGGAGGCACAGGACGTCGGCGGCCGTCCCGGCCAGCCACTCCGCGAACCCCTTCCTGGCGGCGGCGCGCAGGCCGTTGACATTGACGGTCGTCACAGTGAGCATCCCGGCACAATACGACAGACCGAAGCGCGGCCCGCCGCCCCATTCCGCATAGAAGTACGATGCTCCGCATGATCATACAGCCCATGCCGTTCGACCACCCCGACGCCGTCAAGCTCAACGACGAGGTACAGCTCGAGTACGCCGAGCGGTACGGCGGCGAGGGGGACGGGACCCCTCTGGATCCGGCCATGTTCCGGCCGCCGCGCGGCCTCTACCTGATGGCGTACGACGAGCGCGGGCGTCCGGTCGCGACGGGCGGCTGGCGGTCGATGGACGAGGACGGCGAGGGGTACGCGGACGGCGACGCCGAGTTGAAGCGGATGTACGTGGTCCGCGAGGTGCGCGGCCGGGGCCTGGCCCGGCGGGTCCTGGCCCGCCTGGAGGAGGACGCCCGTGCGGCGGGGCGGCGGCGGATGGTCCTGGAGACGGGGACCAGGCAGCCGGAGGCCATCGCGCTGTACCTGTCCAGCGGCTACGAGCCGTGCGGGAAGTTCGGCCTGTACCGCCATCACGAGGACAGCCGCTGTTTCGCCAAACCGCTGACGGGTCAGTAAACAACCAGTGACGCGGTCCTGACGGTCCTGTCGGGACCGCGGTGCTCCGCGCCACGCAGTCCGATCCGGTACCGCGATCCGCACCCCATCCCTTCGTCATCCCGCCCCCTCTGCCCGGGGGCCGTCAGCGACCGCCCGGGCACGGCGGAAGGAGACCCGTGTGAGACGCCACCACCCGCCCGCCGCCGCCCTGTTCACCGCGGCGGCCCTCCTCACCGGCGCCCTGGCCGCCGCCCCGGCGGCGGCCGCCCCCGCTCCCGAAGGCGACGCGGCGGCCGCCTCCCGTGTCGTACCGGCCGCCGAGCAGCGGCGCGCGGCCGGGTTCTGGACCGCCGAGCGGATGCGCGGCGCCGTCCCGCTCGACCCGCGCCCCGCCCTCGCCCAGTGGGGCGGGGCCACCGCGCCCGCGCCGGGCGGCGAGACGACGACCGTCGCCCCGACGGCCGCGCCCGCCGGCGCCGCGGGGCCCCTGGCGTTCCCGCAGGGCGGGGGCGCCTGGACCGGCGGCGGCGCGGTCGTGAAGACGTCCGGACGGGTGTTCTTCACCTTCCAGGGCCGCGCCGCGTCCTGCTCCGCCAACGCGGTGACCAGCCAGAACCAGTCCACCGTCATGACGGCGGGGCACTGCGTGAAGTACCAGGGCACCTGGCACACCGACTGGGTCTTCGTCCCCGCGTACGCCGACGGGCGGGCGCCCTACGGCCGGTGGACCGCGACCAGGACGCTCACCACCCCGCGGTGGGAGGCGAGCGAGGACGTCAACCACGACGTCGGCGCCGCCGTCGTCGCCCCGCTCGACGGCCGGAGGCTGACGGACGTCACCGGTGCGCAGGGCATCCGGTTCAACGGCGGCTACAACAAGCCGATGTACGCCTTCGGCTTCCCGGCCGCCTCCCCGTACGACGGCTCCGAACTGGTCTACTGCAGCGGCAACTCCTCCAAGGACGTCCTGTTCTCGCAGGACCACGCCCTCGGCTGCGACATGACCGGCGGGTCCAGCGGCGGCCCCTGGTTCACCGGCTTCGACGAGGCCACCGGGACCGGGCTGCAGGTCTCGGTGAACAGCTTCGGGTACACGTTCCTGCCCAACCGCATGTTCGGGCCGTACTTCGGCAACGAGGCGCAGGCGCTGTACGACACGGCGCAGACCTCCTGACGCCCCGTCCGCCCGCGGCCCGCTCCGGCCGGTACCGCCCGCGGCCCGCTCCCCGCCGGGGGGCGGGCCGCTCCCGTGCCGGTACGGCCGGCGGGCGGCGGGCGCCGTACGCGGGTGCGGGACGGGCCCGCCGCGCGCGTCCGGCGGGCGCCCCGGCCGGGGTCACGCCACGGCCGGTACGGCGTCACACCCGGGCCGGGACCGCGGCCGGTACGGGGTCGCCGAGGGCGTGCCGCAGGAGCCGTACGCGCTCGGCGGCGTCGGGGGTGGCGAGGAGGGCGGCGAGGACGGCGACGCGGGCCTGCCCGGCGCGCAGCGTCCCGGTGGGGACGGCGCCCGCGGCGACGAGGTCGACGGCGCCGCCGTGGGTGTAGATCTGGGAGACGGGTCCGGCCGGCACCCGGGTGGTGAGGGCGACGAGGACCCCCCGTGCGGTGGCCTCGGCGACGGCGGAGGCGACCTCGGGCGTGGCGTTGCCGGCGCCGGTGGCGACGAGGACGAGGCCCTGCGCGCCGGCCTCGACGGCCGCCCTCAGCAGCAGCGGGTCGCCGTCGGTGTGGTGCATCACCATGTCGACGCGCGGCGGCGTGCCGGGCCGGGCGGGCAGGGGGAGCGGGGCGGGCCGCTCCGGGTGTCGCAGTACGGACACCTTGCCGAAGCCGATCTTGCCGAGGTGGGCACCGGACGGGTCCGCGAAGGCGTCGGCGTCGAGGGTGTGCGTCTTGACCGTGCCGCGCGCGGCGTGGACCTTGCCGTCGAAGGCGATCAGGACGCCCAGCCCGCGGCAGCGCGCGGCGGTGAGCAGCGCGTCGTGGAGGTTGCGCGGCCCGTCCCCGTCCTCGGTGCCGAGGGGGGACTGGGCCCCGGTGAAGACGACCGGACGCGGGTCGCCGTGGTGGAGGTCGACGAGGAACGCCGACTCCTCCAGGGTGTCGGTGCCGTGGGTGACGACGACGCCCTCGACGCCGGGGTCGGCCAGGACCCCGTGCACCGTGTGGAGCAGGGTGAGCTGGTGGGCGGTGGTGAGGCGGGGGCTGTTGACGCTGAACAGGTCGACGACCTCGACGGTGACGCCCTCCGGTACGGCGGCCGTCGCCACGACCTCCCGCCCGTGCGCCTCGGCTGCGAACCCGGAACCCTGCCAGCGGCTCGCTATCGTCCCGCCGGTGCTGACCACGACGATCCGTCCCACGCTGCCCCGACCTTTCCTCACGTACAGCGGCAAAGTGTTCGAAAGAGCAATGATAGGAGAGTCCGGACGCAACAGGATCGCTTGTTTACCCGCGGCAACCCTGTTCTGTGGCGGATGATTGCGCCGTGGACGCGATCGACCGCGCTATCTTGCGCGAGCTTCAGAAGGACGGCCGGCTGAGCAACCAGGAACTGGCCGCACGGGTCGGCCTGACTCCGTCCCCCTGCATGCGCCGGGTGCGGCAACTGGAGCAGGAGGGCGTGATCCGGGGGTATCGGGCGGTGATCGCCCCGGAGGCGGTGAACCGGGGCTTCGAGGTGCTGGTCTCCATCGAGGTGGAGCGGGACCGCGAGGCGGTGGAGGCGTTCGAGGCGGCCCTCCAGGACATCCCGGACGTCATCGAGGCGTACCGGCTGTTCGGCAGCCCGGGCTGCCTGCTGCGGATCGCGGTGGCGGACCTGCGCGCGTACGAGCGGCTGTGGATCGAGAAGCTGACCGCCCTGTCGGGGGTCACGGAGGTCAACTCCCAGATCATCATGAAGCGCGTCAAGGGCCCGACGGGCCTGCCGGTCGACCCGTAGGGCCGCGCTTCCACGAAGTGGACCGCCCGCCATCGCGCATTCGAGTTCGGAAGCGTCTCCCCTGCCCGAAGCCGGACAGGGGAGGAGCGAAGCTCCCGCCGGATCGGCCGGGCGTGGTCCCGATGAATTTCCGAAGCGGGTTCCCCGGGGGAAGAGCACCGGTGAACGGAGCGCGCCCGACCCTCCGTCGTACGTCGGCGTGGCGACGAGCGGGGACGACGATCCGGCTCTCGCCGAAACCTCCCGCTCACCGTCCCCGACAGCGTCGTCGACGGGATCGAAGCGGACCGCTCCTCGCTCCTCGCGCACGTCGTCCACGCTGCGGCCACACCTCGGCGGTGGTTCCGTGCGCCCGACGGCGGCGCGGGCGGTGCCACCGATCCGACGGTGGGGTCGGGGGTGGGGCGCCGCAGCGTGTGCCGGCGTCGCCCGAGTCGTGCGGCAGCGTGTCCGTCGAGAGCCCGGATGCCTCTCGACCAGGCCGAAAGGGGGTGGGCGGCCGGGAGCGGAGGGGCGCGGCCGGTGCCTCGTGCGGGGGCCGGGCGCGGGGCTCCCGCGCGTGAAGCGGCCACGCGTGGGGCCGCCGTGTGCGGCGTCCCCTCGGGAAGGCCCCGTACCCGATTCCCGGTGCGCGGCGCTCCGTGTGGTGGGGCACGCCGTCCGGTGCCCCGGGCGCGCAACCCCCGTACGCGGCTCCGTACGCGAATCCTCCGTGGCTCGGGGTCCCCGTGCGGGAGGCCGTCGCGCGGAAGGCGACCACGTGCCAACAAATCCCTACAGGAGTTCGAAGGACGGCTGTATGATCCGTCCGCTGCCGAGCCGCGCGTGCGCCCACCGGGCGCCGCCCGCCGCGCTCGCGGCCTCTCATCACTCACCCCAGGGGGGGTCCCGCATGGCGTTCCACCGCACGGGCCGCGCACACGCGCGTACCCGCAGACTCGCTTCGTGCACCGCTCTCGTCCTCGCCTCCGGGCTGCTGCTCTCGGGCACGGCCGTCGCCGACGACGGCGGCGCCCCGGCGCACCGCGCGCCGGTCGAGCGGGTCACGCCCGACTTCGAGGCGCCCCGGGGCCAGTTGCCGAAGAAGCGCGCCCGCATGTCGTCGGAGACGGCCGAGGGCGCCGCGGCGGCGCCGACCCGCCACGACTTCACCGGCGACGGCGTCAGCGACCTGCTGTACCGCGGGCTCAACGACGTCTACTACCTGAAGCGTTCCGAGACGGGCACCGACACCGAGTACGGCCTGTACGGGGATCCGGGGGAGAAGTTCAAGGACGTCGTCCCGGTCGGCGACGTCACCGGCGACGGCACGGCCGACGTGCTGACGCTCTCCCCGTACGGCACCCTCGCGTTCCGCGAGACGTACAGCGGCGGCACGGGCACGTCCAGCCCCTACTGGACCGGCAACGGCTGGAACACCTACAACAAGGTCCTGTCGACCGGCGACGTCAGCGGTGACGGCACCGTCGACGTACTGGCCCGCGCGCCCGGCGGCGAGCTGTACCTGTACCGCGGCAACCGCAGCGGCAGCGCCCCGCTCCAGGCGCGCACGAGGGTCGGCGCCGGCTGGCACGTCTACGACCAGCTGGTCGGCGTGAGCGACGCGGACGGGGACGGCCTGGGCGACCTGTACGCCCGCACCCCGAACGGCGACCTGTTCTTCTACCCGGGCTCCGGCAACGCCGCCGCCCCGTTCAAGGCACGCGTGAAGGTCGGCACCGGCTGGCACATCTACAACCAGCTGACCAGCTTCGACGACATCACCGGCGACGGCCGCTCGGAGCTGTTCGCCCGCACCACGGCCGGCGCGATGTACGTCTACGGCACGGACGCCACGGGCCGTCCCACCGCGCGCAGCCAGTGGGCCGACTCCAGCTGGAACAACGCGGAGCTGATCGTCGGCACCGGCGGCAACCCCCAGACCGGCAAGGCCGAGATCCTCGGCCTCGACCGGGAGGGCACCCTGTTCACATACCACTCGCGCAACAACGGCACGTTCACCTCGCGCGTCCGGATCAGCGAACTGGGCGGCTGGACCGGCGCCCGCGTGTACTTCCCCAGCTCCCTGAACGCCGACGGGAGAGCCGACCTGCTGGAGGTCTACGAGGGCACCCTGTACAACTACCAGGACGCCGGTGTGATCTCGCTGGGCCGCGGCTGGGGGGCGTTCAACGTCCTGACCGGTCCGGGCGACCTGAGCGGCGACGGCAAGGGCGACCTGCTGGCCCGCACCCCGGGCGGCACGCTGTACCTGTACCGCGGTGACGGCCGTGGCCAGGGCTTCGCGGGCCGCACCGGCGTCGGCTCCGGCTGGGGCGTCTACAACGCCCTGGTCGGTGCGGGCGACATCACCGGCGACGGCCGCGCCGACCTGCTGGCCCGCACCCCGGGCGGCACGCTGTACCTGTACGCCGGCACGGGCGACGCGAGCGCCCCGTTCAAGGCGCGTGTGAAGGTCGGCACCGGCTGGCAGGCGTACACCAAGCTGGTCGCCCCCGGCGACGTCACCGGCGACGGCCGCGCCGACCTGCTGGCCGTCACGCCGGGCGGCACGCTCTACCGCTACGTCGCCACCCACACGGGCACGGCCAACCCCTTCACCACCCGCACGAGCCTCGGCACGGGCTGGAACACCTACACCCAGCTCCACTGACCCGTCCCGGGCCCCGAGCGGGAGCCCCGTCCGGCCTCGGTCGGACGGGGCTCCCGCCTTTCCACCGAAGGAGACCCGGCACCCGCCGCGCGCGGGAGCCGCCTCCGGAGGGCCGCCGCCCGGCAGGGGCGAGGCCCCCGTCAGCGCGGTTCGGCGGCCCCGCCGGGAACACCCCGGTGCCGGTCGGCCAGGGCGGTGACTCCCGCCGCGGCGGCGGTGGCGAGGTCGGCGACCATCGCGTCGTCGACGGGCAGGTTGAGGATGTACAGGGCGGACGCCAGGGAGCCGAGCAGCAGCAGGTGGGCCGTCGCGGGGTCGACGGCCCCGGCCAGCTCGCCGCGGGCCACGGCCTGTTCGATGATTTCGGCGAAGGCGGCCCGTTCGGCGGCGAGGAAGGTGTCCTGGAACCGGGTGCCCAGCTCGGGATTGCCGGCGAGTTCGCCGATCAGGGCAGGTGCCAGCTGCCGGGCCGCCGGGGTGGCCATGCGGACGTGAAACGCGCGGATCAGCGCCAGCAGGTCCCCGTGCAGGGAGCCGGTGCCTGCCGGCAGGGGCAGCCGCTGCTCGTGCACGGTGGCGACGAACGCCATCTCGGCCTTGGAGGCGTAGCGGCGGTAGATCGCCGCCTTGCCCACCCCGGCGCGCGCCGCGACCCGGTCGACGGTCAGGGCCGGGTAGCCGACTTCGTCGATCAGCTCACGGGTGGTCTGCAGGATCCTGTGGTCCACACGCGTGTCCCGGGGCCGTCCGCCTCGGTGCTTTCCCACTCTCATCCCCGCATGATACGGAACGGAGGTATCGAAACATCGGTACCGAAACTGTAGTATCGAAACCCGGGAATCGGAACCGCGGCCCCGAAGGTCAGCGCTCCCCCACCGGGCGGGGGCGACCGCCGGGGACGGCCGGCGGGAACGACCGCGACGAGGCCGCGCCACCGGCTTCGCTCAAGGAACGGAGAACTCGGGTGATCAGGTGGGCCGGCTGGATCGTCACGTTCTGCGGGATCGCGCACACGATCGGCGCGCTGACGGTGGAGGGAGCCGCGCGCCACGCCGGGACATGGTTCAGCGGCGGGTTGTGGGGCGAGGACTTCGCCGCCATGAGCCCGGCGGGCAGCGCGTACTGGCTGAGCCTGGCGAGCTTCGGCGTGCCGCTCGTCCTGGTCGGCTCGACGGTGCTGTGGCTGGACCGCCGCGGCGTCGTCCCGCCGGCCTTCATCGCCTGGACCCTGGGAGGATGGACCGTCGTCGACGCCGTGGTCCTCCCGTTCACGCCCTGGCCGCTCTTCATGCTCGCGTGCGTCCTGCTGCTGACCGGAGCCCGTCGCGCCCGCCGCGGCGACCCCGCACCCGGGGCGGGGCTCCCGCGAGCGTGAGCACGGGCCTGCCGGCGCCCGGCCGGCGGACTCGCACCGGCCGCGGCCTGCCCCCGCCTTGACCCGGATCAGCCGTCCCCGCGCAGCGGCCCGAGCCGTCCTCGCCGGCCTCCGGACCGGCGGCCACCGGCGGCGGACCGCCACCGCACACACCGTGGCCCAGGCCGCCGCCCCGACCCCCGGCCGGCGCCTCTCCGCCGGACCAGCGCCCGAGGCCCCGCCCGCGTTCGAACACCACTCCGCGCGGGGCCCGAGACGCCGGAACCCCGCCCGGCCTTCCGGCTGGACGGGATCCCGTGACATTCCCGAGGGCTGCTCAAGAGCCGTCGTCTGCGGGCCGTTCGCGGACGGGTCCGACCGGTGGCGGGATCACCGGCAGGCGGTCGACGGGATTCCGCACGGGGTGCGGACCGCCGTTCAGCGGCGTGACCGCCTGAACGGTTCGGCCCGTGGAAGACGGTCCACGACCGTCAGACGAACCACGAGACCGCGGGCGCACGGCCCCACGCCCGCGGTCCCCGCGGCACGCCCGCATCTCCACCGCCGATCCCGACCCGCCGCCCGGAGGGCGTCGCCCCAGCGGGCAGGTGGGCAGACTTGCGTACCAACCACGCCTGAAACGGCGAGATCCCGACCCGACGGTGACCGTCTGATCGGGATCTCGCGAACCGTTCCCGGACTAACCCGCGAACGGCCCGTGCGTGGACCTGAGGGGATTTGAACCCCTGACCCCCTCGATGCGAACGAGGTGCGCTACCAGTCTGCGCCACAGGCCCTTGCGACGTGTGAAACATTAGCACCCCGGTCGGGGTGCTCGGAAATCCGTTGCCGGTCCGGGCACCGCGGGGCGGGGCGCGGGGGTCACTCGTTGGCCGCTCGGGGCCGGTCGTCGTCGGCGTACTGGTCGAACAGCGGGGTGCGGCCGTGGTCGCGGGGGTGGCGCGGGGCCGTGGCCGAGGGGTTCGGGTTTCTGCGGGTGGGCGGGGGCGGAGTGGGCTCCGCCGGGGAGGAGCGGGCGGCGCTCCACGTCTCCGGGTCGGTGACGTCCACGCCGCCCGTGGCGCGCGGGGCCACCGGGGCGGTGACGTAGGTGGGGAGCGGGACCGGTACGGGGTCCCAGCTGTCGCCCCGCGCCGGGCCTCGGTCGCGCTGCTGGTCGACCCATTCGGCGTGGTCGGTCTGCTCGACGAGGGCACGGCGGTCCGCCTCAGCCGGGGACACCGGCGGCACGGCCGGCTCCTGGTGTGCCGGGGGGTCCCCGTCCGGGAGGGCGGGCGCCGCCGGGCGGCCGCGGCGGGGGCGGTTCTCACGGAGGCGCTGGGCCGCGGCCTCGGCACGGCGCCGGTCCATCACGTACACGAAGCGGCGGCGCTCCTGGCGGCGCAGGTACACGATGTACGCGCTGAGCAGGACGGCCGGGGCACCCGGCGCCCACAGGAACGCGAGACCGCCCACGGCCGCGACGATCGCGCCCACGGTGAAGGCGAGGAAGAGGAGCACCGTCGTGCGGCGGCGGCGGGCCAGCACGCGGGAGCGGCGGGCCCGCTCGGCGGCCACCCGCGACGGGGCGGGGCGGGGCGGGGCCTCGGGGGCCGCGGCCGCCCCGCGCGTCGCGGGGGCCCCGGGGAGTTCCAGGCGCGCCTCCGTGTGGCACGGGGGCGCGGCGAAGGCCCGGACGTCGGCCGAGTCGATCTGCTCGGTCTCGGCGTCCGGGTCCACGTCGGGTGCCCGCCCCTCCTCGTCGGCGCCGCGGGCGCGCAGTTCCCTGGCGTACCGGCGCTCCATCCCCGCTCTTCCGGACAGGAGCCGGATGGCGGTGCTGAAGCGTTCGGTGGGGCGCGCTTCGTTCAGCTCGTCCTGCCTGCGGAGCCACATCGGCACCAGATAGGCGGCCCAGGCTCCGACGATGACTGCGTAGATGAGGCCGCTGCTGCTCACGTCCCACACGGTAGAGGTGTCGGCGCGGGGGCATCGGCCAATTGGGCCGGTGTGTCGCACGATCTGGCTGATATCACTGCCATTTTTGTGATTGGTCAGATCGATTGCGCCCGTGCGGGCCATTAATTCGAACAAATGAATTATTTCATGCGGTGTTCCCGCCGCGACCTGTGCCAGCGCCGCAGCAGCCCTTCGGGGACCTCCTCCGCGGTCAGCGCGAAGACGAGGTGGTCGCGCCAGGCGCCGTCGATGTGGAGGTACCGCGGGCGCAGGCCCTCCTCGCGGAATCCCAATTTCTCCACGACGCGGCGGCTCGGCCCGTTCTCGGGGCGAATGCACACCTCGATCCGGTGCAGCCCGACCGCCCCGAAGCAGTGGTCGACGGCGAGCGCGACCGCCGTGGGCATGACGCCGCGGCCCGCGACGTCCTGGTCGACCCAGTAGCCGACGTGCCCGGAGCACATCGAGCCCCAGGTGATCCCGGCGACGGTGATCTGCCCGACGAGCCGGCCCCGGTACTCGATCACGAACGGCAGCATCCGGCCGGCGTTGGCCTCTCCGCGCAGGTGGCGGACCATCTGCCGGTAGGTGGGGCGCTGGAAGGGGGGCGTCCCCGGCACGGGTGGCGGGACGGTGGCCTCCCAGGGGCGCAGCCAGTCGCGGTTGCGCGCGTTGACCTCGCGCCACTCCCTGTGGTCGCGGGCCCTGATCGGGCGCAGCACCACGTCGCCGTCGGTCAGCGTCGCGGGCCAGGCGGGGTTCACGAGGCCGGACCCGGATGGTCGCCGCCGCGCAGCTGGTCCACCGCGTGGGCCAGGAGCGGCCCCAGGACGGCGAGGCCGTCGCGTACGCCGCCGGTGGAGCCGGGCAGGTTGACGATCAGGGTGCGGCCCGCGACGCCGGCGAGGCCCCGGGAGAGGGCCGCCGTGGGCACCTTCCCGCGGCCGTGCGCGCGGATGGCCTCCGGGATGCCGGGCACCTCGCGGTCGATGACGCGGCGGGTGGCCTCGGGGGTGGCGTCGGTGGGCGAGACGCCGGTGCCGCCGGTGGTGAGGATCACGTCGTACCCGGCGTCCACCCCCGCGCGCAGGGCGGCCTCGACGGGGTCGCCGTCCGGGACGACCCGCGGGCCGTCGACGGCGAAGCCGAGCGTCGCCAGCCCCTCGGCGAGGAGGGGGCCGCCGCGGTCCTCGTACACGCCGGCCGCGGCCCGGTTCGAGGCGGTGACCACCAGCGCGCGGTACGTCACGGCCGGCTCCAGTCCCCGGACCTGCCGCCCGTCTTCTCCTCCACCCGCACGTCGGTGATGACGGCGGTCTTGTCGACCGCCTTGACCATGTCGACGACGGTGAGGGCGGCCACGGTCACGGCCGTGAGGGCCTCCATCTCGACGCCCGTGCGGTCCGTGGTCCGCACGGTCGCGGTGATCTCGACCGCGTCGTCGGCGACCTCCAGGCCGACCTCCACACCCGAGACGGCGAGTGGGTGGCAGAGCGGGACGAGGTCGGGCGTGCGCTTGGCGCCCATGATCCCGGCGATCCGGGCCGTGGCGAGGGCGTCCCCCTTGGGGAGGCCCTCGCCGCGCAGCAGCTCCACCACCCGCGGCGACACCAGGACCCGGCCGCCGGCGCGCGCGGTGCGGACGGTGACGTCCTTCTCCGAGACGTCCACCATGCGGGCCGCCCCCGCCTCGTCGATGTGGGTCAGCCTGCCTTGCGTACTCAACTCACTCCGCCTCGTGTTCCTGGCGCCGGTCGTCCTGTCCGGCACGGCGGCAGCCACCGTACCGCCACGGCCGCCCCGCGGCGCCCGCCGGCTCAGCCGACGAGGACGACCTCCACCTCGGCCCCGGGCTCCACGAGCGTGGCGCCCTCCGGCACGACGATGAGCGCGTCGGCCTGGGCGAGCGCGGCGACCAGGTGCGATCCGGCACCGCCCACAGGAGCGACGGTACCCGTCCGGGCGTCGTACGTCCCGCGGAGGAACTGGCGCTTCCCCGCGGGTGACGGGAGCGGCCCGGCGGCGCACAGCACGGCGCGCGCCCGCGGGCGGTGGAGGTCCCGCAGCCCCATGAGGGCGCGGATCGCGGGCCGCGCGAACAGCTCGAAGGAGACGTACGAGGAGACCGGGTTGCCCGGCAGGGCGAGCAGCGGCGTGTGCTCGGGGCCGACGGAGCCGAAGCCCTGGGGCTTGCCGGGCTGCATGGCGAGCGTGCGGAACTCGACGCCGACGCCCGGCTCGTCGGCGTCGGACACCGCGGACAGGGCCTCCTTGACCACGTCATACGCGCCGACGCTGACGCCGCCGGTGGTCACCAGGAGGTCCGCGCGGACCAGTTGGTCCTCGATGGTGGCGCGGAGCGCGTCCGCGTCGTCCGTGACGGCGCCGACCCGGTAGGCGATGGCGCCGGCGTCGCGGGCGGCGGCGGCCAGGGCGAAGCCGTTGGAGTCGTAGATCTGGCCGGGGCCCAGCTCGCGGCCCGGCTGGACGAGTTCGCTGCCCGTGGAGAGGACGACCACGCGGGGGCGGGGGCGGACACGGACCGTGCCGCGGCCGATGGCGGCGAGGAGGCCGATCTGGGGCGGCCCGAGGACCGTGCCCGCCGCCAGGGCGAGATCGCCGGCGGCCACGTCGCTGCCGCGGGCGCGGACGTGGGCGCGGGGCCCGACGGGGCGGTGGACGCGGACCTCGCCGCTCGCGCCCTCCGGGTCGGCGCCGGCCGGGCGCATGCCCGTGGCGGCGCCGCCGCCCGTGCCGCCGTCGGTCCACTCGACGGGGACGACCGCCTCGGCGCCGGGCGGGAGGGGCGCGCCGGTCATGATCCGCGCGGCCTGGCCGGGGCCGACCCCGGGCAGGCCCTCGCCGCCGGCCGCCACGTCCCCGACGACGGTGAGCACGGCGGGGAACTCCTCGCTCGCCCCGGCGACGTCGGCGACGCGCACCGCGTAGCCGTCCATGGAGCTGTTGTCGAAGGGCGGCAGGGCGACGGGCACCGTGACGTCCTCGACCAGCACGCAGCCCTGGGCGTCGGGCAGCCGCAGCTCGATGGGGTCCAGCGGACGGAGGGCCGCGAGGACGTCCTCGAGGTGCTCGTCCACCGTCCAGAGGGTTCTCTCCGCGCTTGCCGGGCTCACAGGGTCTGCATCTCCTCGGTGACGTAGCGGCGGAGCCAGGATCGGAACTCCGGTCCCAGATCCTCACGTTCGCAGGCGATTCTGACAATCGCCCGCAGGTAGTCGCCGCGGTCGCCGGTGTCGTAGCGGCGGCCCTTGAAGACGACGCCGTGGACGGGGCCGCCGGCCCCCTGTCGGTGGCGAGCTTGTGGAGGGCGTCGGTCAACTGGATCTCGCCGCCCCGGCCGGGCTCCGTCTCGCGCAGTATCCCGAAGACGGCCGGGTCCAGGACGTACCGGCCGATGACGGCGTAGTTGCTGGGGGCCTCGGCGGGTTCCGGCTTCTCCACGAGATCGGTGACCCTGACCACGTCGGACTCGCCGGCGGGCTCGACGGCGGCGCAGCCGTAGAGGTGGATCTGGGCCGGGTCGACCTCCATGAGCGCCACGACGCTGCCGCCCAGCCGCTCCCTGACCTCCACCATGCGGGACAGCAGGGGGTCGCGCGGGTCGATCAGGTCGTCGCCGAGAAGGACGGCGAACGGCTGGTCGCCGACGTGCGGGGCGGCGCACAGGACGGCGTGGCCGAGGCCGCGCGGGTCGCCCTGGCGGACGTAGTGCATGGTGGCCAGCTCGTTCGACTCCCTGACGCTCTCCAGCCGCTCGCGGTCGCCCTTGCGGTAGAGGGCCTCCTCCAGTTCGTAGTTCCGGTCGAAGTGGTCCTCCAGGGGCCGCTTGTTCCGGCCGGTGACCATCAGCACGTCGTGCAGCCCGGCGCCCACCGCCTCCTCGACCACGTACTGGATGGCGGGCTTGTCGACGACCGGCAGCATCTCCTTCGGGGTGGCCTTCGTGGCGGGCAGGAACCGGGTGCCGAGCCCCGCGGCGGGGATGACAGCCTTGCTGATACCGGGGTGCGACTGAGTCATGACCAGCACCCTATCCGTTCGATATGGGGGGAAGATTAGCCTTTGGTTAACTTCCTCCCCATATAAGGATGTACGAGAGGTCGGGGTGTGTCGTGGCGGAGGACGTGGCGGGGGCGGGCGGTCCGGACCGCGGTGAGCGGGTGCCGGACAAGGCGGGGTTGCGGAGCCGGCTGCTCGCCGCCCGCGCCCTGCTGACCACCGAGGACGTCCGGCGGGCCGGCGGGGCCCTCGCCGCCTCGGCGCTGGAGCTGCCCGAGCTGGCGGGGGCCGGCACGGTCGCCGCGTACGTCTCCGTGGGACGGGAGCCCGGCACGCGGACGCTGATCGACGCGCTGCGCGCGCGGGGCGTGCGGGTGCTGCTGCCGGTCCTGATGGCCGACAACGACCTGGACTGGGCGGTCTACGAGGGCGCCGGGGGCCTCGCCGGGGCGCGGCTGGGCCTGCTGGAACCGTCGGGGCCCCGGCTCGGGCCGGACGCGGTCGCGGAGGCGGACGCGGTGCTGCTGCCGGGGCTGGCGGTGGACGCGCGGGGCATGCGGCTGGGCCGGGGCGGCGGTTCGTACGACCGGGTGCTGGCCCGCCTCGCGCGCGCGGGGGCCGATCCGGCGCTCGTGGTGCTCCTCTACGCGCACGAGGTGGTCGCCCGGGTCCCGGAGGAGCCGCACGACCACCCCGTGCACGCGGTGGTGACCCCCGGCGGGGTGCGGCGCTTCTCCGCACCCCGCACGGGCTGATCCGGCCCCGGGGTCAGGGCTTCAGGACGAGGTGGTCGACCTTGGCCGCGTCGACCGCCCCGTCGCTGAACGGCCAGTCCAGCAGCTCGCCCCTGGCCCACTTGTCGGTCTGGTCCGTGTAGTGCGGGTGGTAGGCGTGGCCGGAGGCGCCGGTGAGGTTGATCCAGCGGGACCTGTCCCAGTCGCCGACGGTGACGACCATCCGCATGGACGGCACCCAGACGACGCCGTAGCCGCCGGCCGCGTTCCAGCCGGTGGCGTTGACGGCCGCCTCGCCGCCGGAGAGGTTCCACGGGCCGCGGTTGAGCAGGTACCGCACGATGCCCGGGCCACCCGTGCCCAGCGTCTGGTTGCGCAGGTTCAGCTGGTGCAGACGGCCCCAGCTCCAGGTGGAGACGTCCTTGCCGAGCTGCGCGGTCAGCTCCCAGCGGGCGCCCTCCATGGCGCGGGCGAGCAGCTGGTCGCGGGTCTTGGTGGGGGCGTCGAGGCGGTTGCCGGACGTGTGCCACCAGGCGTTGTCCTCGTCCTCCAGGAGCGGGCGGACCACCTCGTACCAGCGGTCGCCGCCGTCCGGCTGGGCCTTGTCCGCGGCGCGCCGGCCGCACTCGCGGACGAGCCGGCCGCGCTGGTCGTCCGGGACGGTGGGGTCGACGGACGGGACGTTGAGGCACTCGCCCTCGACGCGCAGCTCCTTGGGGAGCTTGTCGCCGAACGCCAGCTTCAGGACGTTGCGCCAGACCGCGTTGAAGTACGCGGCGGCCGGGGAGTCGGCCTCCTGGGTGTAGTCCCAGCCCTCCAGCAGCCGCTGCGCCTCCCGGACGTGCGGGTCGGAGACGTCGACCTTCAGCAGGAGCGGCGTGAGCAGCTTGGCGATCTCGCTGCCGTTGTCCGTCTGCATGGTGCGCATGTCGTCGGTCGAGATCTTGCCGCCGTCCTTGGTCTTCGCCTCGATGAGGTCGTTGATGCGCTGGCTGCGGGAGCCGTAGCCCCAGTCGGCGGTGAGGTGGTGCGGGTAGTCCTCGCCCACGACGGCCTGGTTGGCGGTGACGATGTAGCCGCGCTCGGGGTTCTCCTCGTAGGGCAGCTCGTCGAACGGGACGTACGTCTTCTCCCAGTCGTACGCGGGGTCCCAGCCGGGCGCCGGGAGCGTGCCGTCGTGGCCCTCGGCGCGGACCGGGATCTTGCCGGGGGCCTGGTAGCCGATGTTGCCCTCGGCGCCCTTGGCGTCGGCGTAGACCAGGTTCTGCGAGGGGACCTCGAAGTCGCGGGCCGCGGCGCGGAACTCCTTGAAGTCGCGGGCGCGGTTCAGCTTGAACACGGCGTCCATGGACTTGCCGGGGTCGAGGGCGGTCCAGCGCAGGGAGACCGCGTAGCCGTCGGCGCGGTCGGGCGCGGAGTTGGTGACGGGGGCCTTCTGGCCGACCTTCTCCAGCTCGCCGCTGCGGTCGGAGATCAGCGGGCCGTTGTTGGTGGTGCGGACGGTGATGGTCCGGCTGCTCCCGCCGGCGACCCTGATGACCTCCTCGCGGGTCTCGAACGGGACCTCCTTGGTGCCGCGCAGGTAGCCGCGGTCGGTGACCTTCTGCAGGTACAGGTCGGTGACGTCGGCGCCGAGGTTGGTGAAGCCCCAGGCGATGTCCTGGTTGTGGCCGATGACGACGCCCGGCATCCCGGCGAAGGTGTAGCCGGCGACGTCGTAGCGGCACTTGTCGGAGACGGCGCGGCAGTGCAGGCCCATCTGGTACCAGACGGAGGGCAGCTGCGGGGCGAGGTGCGGGTCGTTGGCGAGGAGCGGCTTGCCGGTCGTCGTGTGCCTGCCGGAGACGACCCAGGAGTTGGAGCCGATGCCGTCGCCGTTCGGGCCGAGCAGGGCGGGCACCGAGTCGAGGGCCTCGGAGAGGGCCGCGAGCTGGGACTGGAGGCCGGTTCCGGGGTCCCCGGCGGTGCCGGGGTTCCGGCCGGTCCCGCTCTCCCGGCCGCCCCGGCCGGTGCCGGGGTCCCCGGCGCCGTTCCGCAGGCCGCCGCCCTCGCCCCCGCCGGCCGCGTCCTCGCCGTCCTCGCCGTCCTCGCCGGCGCCGGGCGCCTTGAAGCCCTCGACGATCGGGCGGTGCGTCTCGTACGGGTAGTCCGGGTACAGGTCCCTGATCTGCCGGGGGGTGAGCCGGCTGGTCATCAGCGAGCGGTCGATCTCGTCCTGCATGTTGCCGCGCAGGTCCCAGGCCATGGCCTTCAGCCAGGCGATGGAGTCGACCGGGGTCCAGGGCTCGATCTCGTAGCCGTGCGAGAAGGCGAGCGCGGAGTACTCGACGGAGACGTCGCGGGGCGCCCTGCCCTTCAGGTAGGCGTTGACGCCCTCCGCGTAGGCCCGGAGGTTCCGCTTCGTCTCCTCGGAGAGGACCTTGTCGTACTCCTCCTGCGCCACCCGGTGCCAGCCGAGCGTGCGGAGGAACGCGTCCGTGTCGACCATGTCCTTGCCGAGCATCTCGGAGAGGCGGCCGGCGGTCGTGTGGCGGCGGACATCCATCTCCCAGAAGCGGTCCTGCGCCTGGACGTACCCCTGGGCGCGGAACAGGTCCTCGTCCGTGGAGGCGTAGACCTGCGGGACGCCGTGGCCGTCGCGCTTGACGTCGACCGGCCCGGAGAGGCCGTCGAGCCGGAGCGTGCCGGTGGTCTGCGGGAAGGGAGCGCGCACGGTGCTGACGCTCCAGTAGGCGCCGTAGCCGACGCCCGCGACGAGCGCCAGCACCAGGGCGATCACGAGCAGGCGGGCACGTCGCCCCTTCTTCTTGGGCGAAGAGACGGTGGTGTTGGCGGGCATCGCTGTCCTTCGAGGCGCAGGCTGGGTCCGGGAGTGCTGGGAGCAACCATAGGCGCAGCGCCCGGCCGGCCCGGACGCGGTGCCGGTAAGGAGCTCCCGGGCAGGCGGCGGCACCGGCGTCAGGGAAACGTTAAAGATTAGGTAAGGTAACGAAGTACCGGCCGCCACGCACCCCCGATACGACCGGACATGCCCGGCATGCCCCGCCCCCGCCGGCTCCGGCCCCCGCGGGAGGCCGCCCGGGCGGCGGGGACGGCGCCCCGCGCGCACGTCGCCGGACGGGAGGGCGGGGCGCCGGCGTCCGCGCACAACTGAAGAGGTCCGCCCACGCACTCTCCCGGGAAGGTTCGGCCCCTGACTGTCCACCAGCTCAACGAACTCCTGCTCGTCGGCTCGCTCGTGCTGCTCGTCGCCGTCGTCGCGGTGCGCCTGTCCTCGCGCAGCGGCCTTCCCAGCCTCCTGCTGTACCTCGGCATCGGCGTCGTCATGGGCCAGGACGGCATCGGCAACATCGCCTTCGACGACGCCGAGCTCACCCAGGTCATCGGGTACGGCGCGCTCGTCGTGATCCTCGCCGAGGGCGGCCTGGGCACCAAGTGGAAGGAGGTGAGGCCCGCGCTGCCCGCCGCGAGCGCCCTGGCGACCGTCGGCGTCGCGGTGAGCGTGGGCGTCACGGCCGCCGCCGCGCACTACCTCGTCGGCCTGGAGTGGCGCCAGGCGCTGCTCATCGGCGCCGTCGTCTCCTCCACCGACGCCGCGGCCGTCTTCTCCGTGCTGCGCAGGGTGCCCCTGCCGTCGCGGGTGACCGGCACCCTGGAGGCCGAGTCTGGGTTCAACGACGCGCCGGTGGTGATCCTGGTGGTCGCCTTCTCGACGACCGGCCCGGTGGACAGCTGGTACGTCCTGATCGGCACGATCGTGCTGGAACTCGCCATCGGCGCCGGTCTCGGCCTGGCGGTCGGCCTCCTCGGCGCGTACGGCCTGAGGCGCGTCGCCCTGCCGGCCTCCGGGTTGTACCCGATCGCCGTGATGGCCATCGCCGTCGCCGCGTACGCGGCGGGCGCCCTCGCGCACGGCAGCGGCTTCCTCGCGGTGTACCTGGCGTCCATGGTGCTCGGCAACGCCGGGCTGCCGCACCAGCCGGCCAACCGCGGCTTCGCCGAGGGACTCGGGTGGATCGCCCAGATCGGGATGTTCGTCCTGCTCGGCCTGCTGGTGACCCCGCACGAACTGCCGGGGGACTTCTGGCCGGCGGTGGTGATCGGCCTGGTCCTGACGGCCGTGGCGCGGCCCGTGTCGGTCCTGCTGAGCCTGACGCCGTTCCGCGTCCCGTGGCAGGAGCAGGCCCTGATGTCGTGGGCCGGGCTGCGCGGCGCGGTGCCGATCATCCTGGCGACGATCCCCATGGTCTCGGGGATCGAGGGCAGCCGGAAGGTCTTCAACATCGTCTTCGTCCTGGTCGTCGTCTACACGCTGGTGCAGGGGCCGACGCTGCCGTGGCTGGCGAGGACGCTGCGGCTGGGCGGCGGGGAGGGGGCCGCCACGGACCTGGGGATCGAGTCGGCGCCCCTGGAGCGGCTCCGCGGACACCTGCTGTCCCTGTCGGTCCCGGAGCGGTCGAGGATGCACGGCGTGGAGGTCGCGGAGCTGCGGCTGCCGCCCGGCGCGGCGGTCACCCTCGTCGTCCGGGACGGTGCGAGCTTCGTACCGTCGCCGACGACGGTGCTGCGGCGCGGCGACGAGCTGCTGGTCGTGGCGACGGATCCGGTGCGGGACGCGGCGGAGCGGCGGCTGCGGGCCGTCGGCCGGGGCGGCAAGCTGGCGGACTGGCTGGGGACGGGCGGCTGACGGCCCCTGCGGCCGGGGCCGGACGTGCCCGTCCTTTCACAGGCGATCAGGTGACGCACGGCACCTTCCGCAGGTGTCGTGCGACCCCCGCCTGTATCATGAAGGCACATTGATCGATCCAACTCTGCCTGACGCAGGGCTGGCGCGACCGTATGGCGGCCGGGTCCCGCGGGTTCCGGTATCCACCGCGCTTCCGCGCAAGAGGACAGCCCTCGGCGGTTCCCGGCATCCCGGCGAGCGCTACCAGGCAGCAGAAAGGCACGGGCCGTGGCATCCACGGTCACCTCCGGCGCCGCGAAGCGCCCCGGTTACGGCCGGCTCCTGCGCACCCCCGGCGTCTGGGCGTTCCTGCTGCCCGGTTTCGCGGCGCGGCAGCCGTTCGCGATGCTCACCATCGGCATCGTCCTGCTGGTCGAACACACCACGGGCTCGTACGGCAGCGCGGGCGCCGTGGCGGCGGTGACCGGCGTTTCCATGGCGCTGGCCGCCCCGTGGAGCGGCAGGCTCGCGGACCGCTTCGGGCAGCGCGCCGTACTGGTCCCCGGCGTCCTGGCGCACACCGCCTCGGTCTCCCTGCTCACGACCCTCGCCCTGGCCGGCGCGCCCCTGTGGGCGCTGCTCGCGGCGGCGGTGCCGAGCGGGGCCTCCGTCCCCCAGATCGGCCCCATGGTGCGGGCCCGGTGGGCGGCCCGGCTGGAGGGCTCGCCGCTGACGTCGACGGCGGCGGCGTTCGAGTCCGTGACGGACGAGTTCACCTTCGTCGTCGGCCCCGTCCTGGCGACCGCGCTGTGCACCGGCGTCCACCCGGCGGCCGGCCTGGTCGCCGAGGCGTCCCTGACGCTCGTCGGCGGCCTGCTGTTCGCCGCCCGGAAGCGCACCCAGCCCGCCCACGGGCCGCACCGCGGCGCAGCGGGGCGGCCCCGCGCGTCGGTGCTGTCCGTGCCGGGCGTGCGCGTACTGGGGGCGGCGTTCCTCGGGATCGGCTCCGTCTTCGGCGGCATGCAGGTCTCGCTGACCGCGTTCACCGAGCAGATCGGCGAGCCCGGCGCCAACGGCCTGCTGTACGGCCTCTTCGCCGCGGGCAACATGCTGGCCGGCGTGGCCGTCGGCGCGATCGCCTGGAAGTGCGGGCCGCGGCGCCGCCTGATGGCCGGATACGCGGCGCTGACCGCGACCGCCTCGCTGCTGTGGGCCGCGCAGACGGTCCCGCTGCTGGGCGCGCTCGGCCTGGTGACCGGGGTGTGCATCGCGCCCGCGCTGATCGGCGGGTACACACTCGTCGAGTCCCTGGTACCGGCCTCCGCGCGCACCGAGGCGCTCACCTGGCTGACCGGCGCCGTCGCGCTGGGCCAGGCCGCGGCCGTGACGGCCGCCGGGCGCCTGGCGGACGCGTACGGCCCGGCCGCCGGGTTCCTGGTGCCGCTGGGCGGTACGGCGCTGGCGCTGGTCACCCTGGTGGCGTTCCGGTCGCGGCTGGCGCCGCCGGCGCCGGGGAGCCGGACCACCGGGCGTGGGATGGGTCACCGCGTGCCGGCGGCGGTGGACTGACGCGGCGGAATGCGTCACTATTGTTCGTCGTTAGCACTCATCGAGTGAGAGTGCCAGGAGGAAGACAAGTGCCGACCTACCAGTACCAGTGCACCGAGTGCGGCGAGGGCCTCGAGGCGGTGCAGAAGTTCACCGATGACGCCCTGACCGAGTGCCCGAGCTGCCAGGGACGCCTGAAGAAGGTGTTCTCGGCGGTCGGCATCGTCTTCAAGGGCTCCGGCTTCTACCGCAACGACAGCCGCGGCGCCTCCTCGAGCAGCTCCCCCGCCTCCAAGTCCTCCTCGCCGGACTCGTCGTCCTCCTCGGGTTCGTCCTCGTCTTCGGGTTCGTCGTCCTCGGGGTCGTCGTCCTCGGACGCGAAGCCCGCGGCGTCGAGCACCGGCGGCGGAACCGGCTCCGCCGCCTGACGGACCGCCGACGCGCTCCGGGCCCCGAACGTCCCGTACGGCGGGGCCCTTCGACGCGCCCGCCGGGCGCGTACGCGCGGGCGCAGGCGCGGGAAGGGGCGCGCCCGGGGGCCGGGCGGGCCGCGTCTAGGGTGAGGCCCATGGCGAAGCATGCAGAGATCGGCGTGATCGGCGGTTCGGGCTTCTACTCCTTCCTGGAGGACGTCACCGAGGTCGAGGTCACCACTCCCTACGGCAAGCCCAGCGACTCCCTGTTCGTCGGGGAGGTGGCCGGACGCCGGGTGGCCTTCCTGCCCCGGCACGGTCGCGCCCACCGGCTGCCGCCCCACCGCATCAACTACCGCGCCAACCTGTGGGCGCTGCGCTCGCTCGGCGTCCGCCAGGTCCTGGGGCCGTGCGCCGTGGGCGGGTTGCGCACCGAGTACGGGCCGGGCACGCTCCTCGTGCCCGACCAGCTGGTGGACCGCACGAAGTCGCGCGTCCAGACCTTCTTCGACGGGGAGCCGCTGCCCGACGGCACGGTGCCGAACGTCGTCCACACCACGTTCGCCGACCCGTACTGCCCGGACGGGCGGAAGGCGGCGCTGCGGGCCGCGCGGGGGCGGGAGTGGGAGGCCGTGGACGGCGGCACGATGGTGGTGATCGAGGGGCCGCGCTTCTCCACCCGCGCCGAGTCGCGCTGGCACGCCGCGATGGGCTGGTCCGTGGTCGGGATGACCGGCCACCCCGAGGCGCTCCTCGCCCGCGAGCTGGGCCTCTGCTACACGTCGCTGGCCCTGGTCACGGACCTGGACGCGGGCGCCGAGACGGGTGAGGGCGTGTCGCACACGGAGGTGCTGCGGGTGTTCGGGGAGAACGTCGAGCGGCTGCGGGCGGTGCTGTTCGACGCGGTGGGGGCGCTGCCGGCGACCGAGAGCCGGTCGTGCCTGTGCACCCACGCCCACGACGGGTGGGACCTGGGGATCGAGCTGCCGTAGGACCGTCGCGCACTCCTGTGGACGAACGCGTTGTCCACAGGCGGTGCAGTCGTCCACAGGCCCGTGCGGAGGCATGGGAAACGCGGGATGGTGAAGCGCGCCGGCACGGTGCCGGCGAAGCCCTCCTGACGACAGGCGGTGTGCCATGACCTCCCGTGCGTACCAGTCCGCGCCCTCCCCCGCCTTCCCGCCCCCGGGCCCCTCCCCCGGCCCCCTTCCGGCGTCGTTCGTACCGGAGACGTGCGCGGTGCCGCGGTTCGCGCCGCTGCGGGTGCGCGGCGGGCGGTTCGGGCTGTGGCGGGCCGCGCGGCGCCGGGGGCGGGCGGTGGCGGCGGGGCTGGCGGCGGCGGCCGCCGTGGTGGCGGTGTCGGGTGTCCGCGGGCCCGCGGCCGGGGCGGACCCGGCGGCCGACGCGGTGCGGGCCGGGCGGACCGGCCCGCCGGCGGTGCCGGCACGGCAGGCGGCGCGGGACCTGGTGTCCGCGCCGGTGCGGATCGCGGACGGGGCCACGGTGCGCCTGCTGCGGCCCGGTGACCGGGTGGACGTGATCGCCGCCCCGGCGGCTCCGGCGGGCGCGTCGGCGGAGGACGGCGGCCCCGAGGCGCGGATCGTGGTGACCGGGGCCCGGGTGACGGCCGTGCCCCGCGCCGCGGAGGGGGAGGGCGGCCCGCCGGACGGTCCGCACGGGCCCGCAGGGGGCGGCGGCGCGCTGCTCGTGCTGGCCGTGCCGCGGGCGGCCGCCCCGGGCCTCGTCGCCGCGTCCGCCACCTCGCACCTGGCGGTGGTCCTGTGCTGACCCGCGCGTCCGGGCGCCGCCGGACCGCGCCCGCCGATTGGACGGGCCCGCCTCCCGCGGGGCGTAATGGCCGCGCCCACTGCACGCGCGACGAAAGGCACCGGAGTGAGTCAGGAGAGCAGGACGAGCGTCCTGGAGGGTTTCAAGGCCTTCCTGATGCGGGGGAACGTGGTGGACCTCGCGGTGGCCGTCGTCATCGGCGCCGCGTTCACCAACATCGTCAACGCGATCGTGAAGGGCGTCATCAGCCCGATCGTCGGGGCCTTCGGCACGAAGAGCCTGGACGGCTACCAGTCCTGCCTCAAGGGCCCCTGCGTGGTCAAGGGGGGTGAGGTCACCGAAGGTGTGGCCATCCTGTGGGGCTCGGTGCTCAGCGCCACGCTCACCTTCCTGATCACGGCCGCGGTGGTCTACTTCCTGATGGTGCTGCCGATGGCCAAGTACCTGGCGAGGAAGGCGGCCCGGGAGAAGGAACTGCACGGCGACCGGGACGACGTGGAGGTCACCGAACTGGACGTGCTGAAGGACATCCGCGACGCACTCGTCCGCCGGGAGGGCGGCAAGGTCCCGGGCTCGGGGGACCACACCCCGTAGCGGGACCGCGGCGACGGCTCAGAGGTGGTGCGGCGGCTTCTCGTCGAGGAAGCGGGCCAGGTCGTCGGCCGCGCCGTCGCCGCCCGGAGCCCGCTCGCCCCATCCGCGGTCCGTGTCGTCCGCGGACTGCTGTTCCAGCGGATCGTCGAAGACCAGCGCGGGCCTCTTCTCGGGCTCGGACCGGTTCTCCGCAGCGCGCGGCCCGGAGACGGGGGCGGTACTCATGCGTCCAGCGTACGCCGTCCGGTGCGGGCTCCGCGCGGGCGGGGAGGCCGCCCGCGCCCGCACGGCGGCGGCCTCCTCCGCCCGGGCACGCCGGACGGGTCCCGCCCCCGGCACGCCGCGGGGCGCCGTCCGCCCCGGCGTGCCGGAGCGGGGCCACGGCGCCGTACGGCGGTCTCCGCGCCGGGTGACGGCGGCCTGCCCGGGTGACGGCGCCCGTGCCGAGTGGCGGCGCCCATACCGGGTGACGGCGCCCGCGCCGGGTCGCCGCCCCGCTCGTGCCGGCTGGCGGTCGCCGGGCCGTACGACGGTCCCCGCACCGGGTGGCTGCGCCGTCCGCACCGGGTGGTGGCGCCCGTGCGGCCCAACGGTGCCCCGCACCGGCGGCTGCGCCGTCCGCACCGGGTGAGGCTGACGGCGCCGGGGCGGCGCCCGTGCGGCTCGCCGGTGCTCCGGTGCTCGCCGCCGAGGTGTGCCGGGCGCACCCGTCGGCCGCTGCGCCGTACCCGCCCGCACGGGCCGGGTGCGCACGGCCCCGGTCCTGTGCTCCCCCATGGGGCCGATGGCGACTTCCCGCCATATCGGGTCCCGCGCGGCGCGCCGCCTGGAACGTCCGCTCCCGGGCCTTCCGGGGCCGGACGCCCCGGAAAAACAGCCGTCGGCCGTCGACCGGGCCACCGGCCGGGGCGTCGGCCGACCCTCCGGGGGCGCACGGGAACCCGCCTCGCGCGCCCTTCGTTTCCCGGAAGCCGGTCGCGTTGTCGTACCTAGGCACTACCTTGAGCAAGCATCGAGTCACATGCGGCGACGGCCTGGAGACCCACCTTGAACGATCCGATCGATCGGAACGATCCGTACGAGACCACGGAGCTGCACGTCGAGCGGCTCCTGGGTCGGGCGCTCAACTCCTTCGACCTGCCCGATGCCCTGGTCGAGCGGCTGCGTTCGACGCTGGCGCACGCGAGCGCGCTGCACTCCTCCCACCACAGCGCGGCCCTGCACCGCGCGACGTACCGGCACACGTACCTGCTGGCGGACGGCAGCTCCCTGACCCTGTGGGAGCTGGTGCACCACACGGGCGGGGACAGCCGGGACCATCACGAGCTGTACGCGGACGAGGCGGACGTGAGGCTGGCAGCGGCACGCCTGTCGGCGGCGTTCGACGTCCCCGGAGCGGTGGGGCGGGCGGACCCGCTCGCCGACGACCTGGACGCGGACCTGGAGCTGCTGAGCGCGCTGATGGTGCGCCCCCCGGCGCCCGCGCCGCGCCTGTACGTGCCGGAGGACTCGGCGGACCACGCGCGCCGGGTGCTGCGCCGCGCGGAGAACGCCGACCGGCCCGGCGAAGCGGTCGCGGCGCGGCTGCGCGGGGCGTTCGCCCACCACATCCAGCAGGTGTTCGGCCGTCAGTGCGGGGTGGCGGGTGGCAGGGAGGCGGGCTTCTCGCTGTACGAGCACGCGTTCCTGCTGCTGGACGGGACGGAGATGAGCGTCTGGGAGGTCGAGCACACGGCCACACCGGACGGCCGCCACATGTGCGAGGTGTACGAGGACGAGCACACGGCCCGGGCGGCGATGGAGGTGCGCGCGACACGGGCACGGTGAGTGCCGGCGCGTGCAGTGGCGGAGGTGCCGCGGCTCGGACGCGGTGAGCACCGGCGCCGGCGGCGACGCCGACGGGCGAAGGTCACACGGCCCGGGGGCGGGCGCCCGGGGCCGGTGGGGCCGAGGGCCGGGAAGACCGGTGGGGGTGGCGCCGCGCCGACCGGCACCTGCGGGCCGCGGCCCCCGCCGGAGGCGGCGGGAGTGCCGTGGGCCCCGGCCGCCGGGAGAGGCGGAAGGCCGTGTCCCCGGCCGCCGGATGGGGACGGGAGCGCCCCGGGCCCGGCCGCCGGCGGAAAGGAAGGTCACGGGGCCGGCCGCCGGAGAGACGACGGACCGTACGCCCGGCCGCTCGGTGAGACGACGGACCGTGCACCCGGCCGCCCGGTGAGGGGGGCCGTGCCTTCGAAGCCGCCGCCCCGCCCCCGGCCCTCGGCCGCCGCCCCGCCCCGCCCCGGGCTGCGGCGCCGCCCCGGGGGGCGGGCGGGGCGGTGAGCCCCGGGGTCACGCCGCCGCGTCGAAGCCCGTGTCCCGGGCCATGCGCTTCAGCTCCAGCAGGGCGTGCTTCTCGATCTGGCGAATCCGCTCGCGGGTCAGGCCGTGCTCCTTGCCGACCTCCGTGAGCGTCCGCTCGCGGCCGTCCTCGATGCCGTACCGCATGCGGATGATGGACGCCGTGCGGTGGTCGAGGCGGCCGATCAGGTCGTCCAGCTCCTCGCTGCGCAGCAGCGTGAGCACCGACTGCTCGGGCGACACCGCCGAGGTGTCCTCCAACAGGTCGCCGAACTGGGTCTCTCCGGCGTCGTCCACCGGCATGTTCAGCGACACCGGGTCACGGGCCCAGTCCAGTACGTCGGAGACCCGCTCCGGAGTGGAGCCGAGCTCCGCGGCGATCTCGGCGGGCTCCGGGTCGCGCCCGTGTTCGCGGTTGAACTCGCGCTGCACGCGGCGGATACGGCCCAGCTCCTCCACCAGGTGGACGGGGAGCCGGATGGTCCGCGACTGGTCCGCGATGGACCGCGTGATGGCCTGGCGGATCCACCACGTCGCGTACGTCGAGAACTTGAAGCCCTTCGTGTAGTCGAACTTCTCCACGGCACGCACCAGGCCGGCGTTGCCCTCCTGGATCAGGTCGAGCAGGGGCAGCCCGCTGCGCGGGTAGCGCCGGGCCACGGCCACCACCAGACGCAGGTTGGAACGGATGAAGACCTCCTTCGCCCGCTCGCCCTCGGCGACCAGGCGCTCCAGCTCCTCCCGGCTCGCACCACCCGCCTCGGTCTCCACCTCGCCGTCCAGGATCTGCCGGGCGTAGACGCCCGCCTCGATGATCTGGGACAACTCGACCTCCTTGGCGGCGTCGAGCAGCGGCGTGCGCGCGATCTCGTCGAGGTACATGCCGACCAGGTCGCGGTCGGCGATCTCCCCGCCCACGGCGCGAACACCGCCGACCCGGTCGGCCCCGGTGGTGGCGGACTGCGGACGGGCGACGGCACGGGTTGCCATGCGAGCTCCCTTACTGAGTAGGTCGCGACACCCTTCCGGGTGCCCTGCATCCGGTGGAAACAACGACTGGAATCGGGACAGAATTCCCATGCCGCCCATCAGTTTCACCGATCATGCAGTACCCTGTGCCGCCCGATGGGCGGGGCTCCCGGTGATCACCCGAGCGGAAGTGCAGGTCGGAGCGGACACACCACCCGAATCCGACCCGCGTGGAGGCCGTACGACCCCCGCGCGGGTGAGACGGTCGTCACACGCGGCACCCTGCCGCATCCCCCGAACGGAGCCACCCCGCGCTCCCTCCGACCGGGAGGACGGTTCCCGCAGCCCCCCGGTTGCCCGGACAACGGACGGGGCGCCCGGGATGTTCCGGAAGGGCCTCCCGCGGGCGGCCCCGCAGGCGGGCACCGGAACCCGGGCGGGAGGCGGCTCGCCCTCCGGGGCCGGGCCCCGGCCCGTTCCGCCGGGCGCCGCACCCTCCTGGGGTCCGCTCCACGGAGGGCCACACCACCGGCGAGCCCACCCCGGCCGCCGAACCGCCGACGCCGCCGAAACCGCCGGCGTCCTCGCCACTCCAGGCACCGCCGACGCCGCCGAAACCGCCGGCGTTCTCGACGAGGCGCTGGAGCGGCCGCACGCCTGCGGCCCGGAGCGACGGGGCGGCTCGGCGACCACGCGCCGGTGGCGAGCGGGGCGCTCGTGCGGCACGGCCGGGCGCAGCGCGTGCGCCGCTGGCTCGACGCGTACCGGACCGGGCGGGGGAGACGCCGGTTCCCGCGGGCGTGCGGCGCGGGAGGACCGGCACGGGACCCTGGGTGATCCGGCAAGGGCCGCGGACCGGGCGGGGTACTTCGCGCGGGAGACCGCCGAGCGGCCCTGGCGCGAGGTCTCGCCGAGTGGTGCCGCGCCGGCTGCCCGGCATCGCGGGCGGCTCCACCCATCCGGTGATCCGCGTCGGCCACGCCGTACGGACCCTGCTCACCGCCGAGGGGACCGTCCCGCGCACCGCCGAGCTCGCGCACGCCCCCGGTCACCGGGCCGCCCGCCATCGGCCCCCGCCACCGCTCCCCCGCCCTGGACGCCGCGCCCACCGCGGCCGCCGCCCTGGACGCCGCCCCCGGCCGGTCCGGTGGCATCCGCCCCCGGCTGGCCCGGCTGACGGCCCCGCCCCGGTGGCGGGGCGCCCGGCCCGGACACGGCGCGCGAGCGCCTCACCGAGCTCGTCGCCGCCACCCACCGGTACGGCACCCACGCGCGGGGGGAGCCGGTCACGCTGGTCCACGCCGCGTCCAACGCCGTGTTGCGCGTGCCGTCGCCCTGCCGCGGGAGCCGTGGGCCTCCGGCGCCGCCGCGTGGGCGGCGGGAGCCGTGGGCCTCCGGCGCCGCCGCGTGGGCGGCGGGCGCGGCGGTCACGGCCGCGTACGCGTCGGCGGCGCCCGCTCCGTGCGGGGTGGTGACCGGCGCGACGGCGGAGGAGGTGTCCGAGCGGGCCGCCGCCCACGGTGACGGGCACGCCGTCAAGCTCGCCGGCTCCGCGCCCGACGTCGCCGGCCCGGTCGCGCCGGTCGCCGCCGCGCGGCCGGTCGGGCCGGTCGTCCCGCGGTTCGGCCGAGCCCTCAGCCGAACTGCACGGACCGTTTGGCCAGGCCCATCCAGAACCCGTCGATGACGCTGCGGCCGGTGTCCAGCTCGCCCACCGCGTCCGCGGCGCCGAGGGTCACGAACAGCGGCGCGAAGTGCTCCGTGCGCGGGTGGGCGAGCCGCCCGGCCGGCGAGGTGCGGAGGAAGTCCAGCAGGGCGTCCACGTCCCGCTCGGCCAGGGCGCGGCGGCCCCAGTCGTCGAACTCGGCCGACCATGCGGGGATGCCGTCCCGCCGCAGCGCGGCGAGGTTGTGGGTGAAGAAGCCGCTGCCCACGATGAGCACGCCCTCGTCGCGCAGCGGCGCCAGCCTGCGGCCCAGCTCCATCAGCCGCACCGGGTCGAGGGTGGGGAGGGACGCCTGGAGGACGGGGACGTCGGCGTCCGGGAACATCTCGACGAGCGGCACGTACGCGCCGTGGTCGAGGCCCCGGTCGGGGATGTCCTGTACGGGCATGCCGGGAGCGCGCAGCAGCTTGCGGACCGCCTCGGCGAGCGCCGGTGCGCCGGGAGCCGGGTAGCGGACCCGGTAGTAGTGCTCGGGAAAGCCCCAGAAGTCGTACACGAGCGGCACGGTCTCGGTGGCGCCGAGCGCGAGCGGGGCCTCCTCCCAGTGGGCGGAGACGACGAGGACCGCGGTCGGCCGGGGCAGGTCGGCGGCCCAGGCGGCGAGCTGGCCGGGCCAGACGGGGTCGTCGGCGAGGGGCGGGGCGCCGTGGGAGAGGTAGAGGGCGGGCATCCGCTCGGTGGTGTCGGTCATAGCGGGTCCTCCGCGTCGCAGGAGCCTTGTGCTTGAAGTTTCAAGCTCACAGGACTCAAGGGTAACGCGGATGATTGAACCTTCAATAAGAAGTAGAGTGGAGGACATGAGCACCGCATCCACCGACGGGGACGGCGCGTCCGGAGCCGCGCCGGGGCGCCCGGAGGGCCCGCGCTGGCTGACCGACCGCGAACAGCGCGTCTGGGGGGCGTACCTCCACGCCTCCATGCTTCTGGAGGACCACCTCGACCGGCAGCTCCAGCGCGACGCGGGGATGCCGCACCTCTATTACGGACTACTCGTCCAGCTCTCCCGGGCGCCCCGGCGCCGACTGCGGATGACGGAGCTGGCCAAGGGCGCGAAGATCACCCGCTCCCGCCTCTCCCACGCCGTCGCGCGCCTGGAGGGGAACGGCTGGGTGCGCCGCGAGGACTGCCCCACCGACAAGCGCGGCCAGAACGCGTACCTGACGGACGAGGGCCTCGACGTACTGCGCCGCAGCGCGCCCGGCCACGTCGAGGCCGTGCGGCAGGCGGTGTTCGACCGGCTCACGCCCGAACAGGTCGACCAGCTCGGCACGATCATGCGCGCGGTGGCCGACGCGCTGGAGCCGCCGGACCCGGACGCGGACCTACCCTGGCTCCGCTGACGGCGCGGAACCGGGACGGGGGCCGCCGGTGCGGAGACGCCCGGGCCGGGCGGCAGGCCGGCGGGGCCCGGATTCAGTGGGCCGCCGGTCCGGAGACGCCCGGGCCGGGCGGCAGGCCGGAGGGGTCCGGGTTCAGTGGGCCGGCGGGGTCCGGGCCCGGCAGGCCGGCGAGGTCCGGGTTCAGTGGGCCGGGACCGGCGCCGGGACCTCGTCGCCGGGCGCACCGCCCTTCACCGCGCCGCGCGGCGCGGAGCCGGGCCTGCCCGTGTTGACCAGCGCCAGCGCGATCGACGCGGCGGCGACGAGGATGCCGACCGCCCACCAGACGGCCGACGTGTAGCCCTCCACCATGGCCTCCAGCCGCACCAGTCGCTGTGCCTGCGGCGAGGTCGCCGAGGCCGCGTGGGCGGCGAGGTACGCGGTGGTCGCGGAGGCGGCGACGGTGTTGAGCAGGGCCGTGCCGATGGCCCCGCCGACCTGCTGCGAGGTGTTCACCATCGCGGAGGCCACTCCCGCGTCACGCGGCTGGACGCCGTGCGTCGCCAGAGCCATCGCCGGCATGAACGCCGTGCCCATGCCCAGGCCGAGCAGCAGCTGCGCGGGCAGGATCAGGCCCGCGTACGAGGTGCCGACCTCCAGCCGGGTCAGCAGCAGCATGCCGGTGGCGGCCGTCAGGAAGCCGGGGGCCATCAGCAGCCGCGGCGGGACGCGGACCATCAGCCGCGTACCGATCTGGGTGGAGCCGGTGACCATGCCGACGACCATCGGAAGGAACGCGAAGCCGGTCTTCAGCGGCGAGTAGCCCTTCACCACCTGGAGGTAGTAGGTGAGGAAGAGGAACAGGCCGAACATGGCGATGACCGCGAGGCCCAGGGAGAGGTAGACCCCGGCGCGGTTGCGGTCGGTGACCACCCGCAGCGGCAGCAGCGGATGCCTCACCGACGACTCCACGGCGACGAACGAGGCCAGCAGCCCCACCGCCGCGACGAGGACGGCCACCGTCCCGGTCTCGGTCCAGCCGTGCGACTCCGCGCGCGTGAAGCCGTACACGAGCGCCACCAGGCCCAGCGTGGACAGGGCGACGCCCGGGACGTCGAGCGGCGAGCGGTTCCGGCCGCCGGCGGGCTCGCGGACCAGGAGGTGCGCGCCGGTCGCGGCGACGATCGCGAAGGGGACGTTGACGTAGAACGTCCAGCGCCAGTCCAGGTACTCGGTGAGGAAGCCGCCCAGGATCAGGCCGACCGCCCCGCCGCCGCCCGCGATGGCGCCGTAGATGCCGAACGCCTTGGCGCGCTCGCGGGCCTCGGTGAAGGTCACGGCGAGCAGGGACAGCGCGGCGGGCGCCAGGAGCGCGCCGAACACGCCCTGCAGGGCGCGGGAGGCGAGCAGCGTCGCCTCGCCGGTCGCCGCGCCGCCCAGCGCGGACGCGGCGGCGAAACCGAGCAGGCCGACGACGAACGCCCGCTTGCGGCCCCACAGGTCGGCCAGCCGGCCGCCGAACAGCAGCAGGCCGCCGAAGGCGAGGGCGTACGCGGTGATGACCCACTGGCGGTTGCCGTCCGAGATGCCCAGGTCGCGCTGGGCGGAGGGCAGGGCGATGTTCACGATGGTGGCGTCGAGGACCACCGTCAACTGGGCCAGGGCGATGAAGACCAGCGCTTTCCAGCGCCTGGGGTCGGGCAGCGTTTCGGCTGTCCCGGGGGTGTTCGACATGGGTGTGGCCGCCTCTTGGGTCGTCGGTGAAGGGCGAGTACGCGGAAATCGGGGTTCGGGGAACGGGGGCCTCGGGGACGGGAGTCCGGGAACAGGGCTCCGGGAAACGGGAGTCCGGGAGACGGGTGGCGGAACAGGAGTTCGGGGAACGGGCGGGGGACGGCGCGCGGTGGACGGGCGGGCGACCGTCAGGGGCGGCCCCGCTTCCGGAGGTCCTCCAAAGTCACCGGGACTCCCGGCAGTCGGGAGCGGCCCGGGGCCTCCAGGCCGTCGAGCAGGAGCTGGAGGTGGCGGTGGACGAACCGGTCGTTGGCCGGGCACGCGGTGCCCGGCAGCGGCCGGGTGAGCTGGGACAGGGCCGTCAGCAGGTCGCCCGCGGCGGCGTCGGGGCGGAGCCGTCCCGCCGTCCGGGCCCGCGCGAACAACCCCTCCACGGCGCCCTCCAACCGGTCGCGCGCGGCGGCGACGCCGGGCTCGTCGTGGTCGAAGGCGCCGGAGAGCATCGGGCACAGGGCGCCGACGCGTTCGTCGGCCGCCTCGTGCGCGAAGCGCCGCAGCGCGGCGAACGGGTCGGCCTCCTCGGCGGCGGCCCGTTCGGCGCTCTGCGCGACACGGGCCATGACGTGGACGACGACCTCGCGGACCAGGGCCGTACGGTCCGGGAAGTGCCGGTACAGGGTGGCGTTGCCGACGCCGGCGCGGCGGGCGATCTCGTCGAGCGCCGCCTCCGCGCCGGACTCGACGAACGCCTCCCGCGCGGCCGCGACGATCCGCTCCCGGTTGCGCAGCGCGTCCGCCCTGAGCGGGGCGCGCCCCGCACCGGCGCCCCCGTGCCCGGTGTCCGCGGCGGATCCGCCGGACGTACGGGACCCACCGGACGCGACGGGCCCACCCGGTGCGGCGGACCCACCGGACGCACCGGACGCGGCAGGCCCCCCGGATGCGGCGGATCCGCCGGACGTACGGGATCCGCCCGATGCGGCACATGTCACCCGAACGGCGGCACCCGCGGTATCCGCGGCGGTCACGGCGGTCACGGTTGCACTCCTCAACTCCGTCCGGAAGGCGGGGTGGTGGTCGGGAGAACTCCTCCGGCCGCCCGTCCCACCCTCACAAACGGGGAGATCATCCCCGCTTGTTCCACCACCCCTCGTGACCTGCGTCACCCCGCAGGCGCGTTCCCACGATCGGGCCACCCGGCGAGCGCCCCCGCACCACCCGGAACAGGCTGTGGGCATGGAGCAGCCGACCAGCCGGAGGCGGCGAATACGCAGGACGGCCGCGATCGGAACCGTCACGGCGCTCGCCGTGGCCGCCCTCGCCACGGCGAGCGCCACACTCCACGGCCCCGCCCCCACCTCGGGGTCGGAGGCTCCCGCCCCCGTGGTGGGGGCGCTCGCGGAGGCCGCCGGCGCCGGCGGCCTCGCCGCCTGCCGCATCCGGGCGGAGATCGGGGTGCAGATGTCCGAGGGCGTCCCCACCCCGCCCGGCTACGTCCGCTCCACCGGCGTGATCCGCGCCCTCAACCTGATGATCGACTTTCCTGACGCACCCGGCGAGGGCCCGGCGATGCACCGGCTCGCGGAGTTCTTCCCGCAGACCGCCGACTGGTTCCGCGTCAGCTCGTACGGGCGGCTGCGGTACGTCCCCCACACGCCCGTGCCGGCCTGGCTGCGGATGCCGCTGCCGTTCCCCGAGTACGGCGTCGACCGCGGCGCACCCTACGAACCGGGTTACCGGAAGCTGGTCGAGCACATCGTCGAGGCGGCCGACGAGCACGTCGACTTCAGCACATACGACCTGGTCAACGTCCTGGTCACACCGAACGCGGGCCCGTCGGCACTGGACACCGTCCTGTCGGTCACCTTCTCCGGAAACGGCGAGGCGCCGACCGCGGACGGGGTGACGCTCTCCAACACGTCCTTCGTGTACAGCCGCCAGGACGACGGCTCCGGGTCCTTCCACGAGACCGGCTACCGCGTGCTGCCGCACGAGAACGGCCACGTCTTCGGCCTGCCCGACCTGTACACCACCGAGGGCGGGGCGGCGGTCGGCCACTGGGACATCATGTCCGAGGACTGGGGTGCCAACAACGACCTGCTGGGCTGGCACAAGTGGAAACTGGGCTGGCTCGACGACGACCAGGTGCGCTGCGCCTCGAAGCGCGGCACCCGCGAGTACACGCTGACGCCGCTGGCCCGGGCGGGGGGCGGCGCGAAGCTGGCGGTCGTCCCGCTGAGCGACCTGGCCGGGTACGTGCTGGAGGTCCGCACCCGGGAGGGCAACGACGAGGCGGTGTGCGAACCGGGCGTGCTGGTCTACCGGGTGCGGACCGACGTGGACACCGGCCAGGGCCCCGTGACCGTCGAGGACGGCGAGCCCGGCAGCGGCGGCTGCACCCGCCGGCCGAACGTGCACGCCGAACTCTCCGACGCGCCGTACGGTCCCGGCGAGACGTTCCGCGACGAGGCGGCCGGGGTGGCGGTGACGGTCCTGTCGCGGGAGCGGAACGGCGCGTACCGGGTGCGGGTGACCCGGGGTTGAGGCACCGGCCCGCCCGTTCCGCCGCGGCGTGCGCGGGATCCCGCGGCCGGTCCGCCACGGCCCTCCCGCCCGCGTCCCGGGACCGGGGATGCGCCCCGCACGACGGCGTGCGGGACGCCCCGTACGCGGCCGGGCGCCGCACGGCGGGCGTCCGCGGCTCCCCGACCGTCACCGGGCCGGGCGGCGCCCCCGGAGCCGTACCACCGCGGTGACCGCCTCTCCCGTCCCGTGCCCGCGCAGGCGGTCGGCCGCCGCCCCGGGTCGACCGGCGGGCGGCAGTCGGTTCCCACCCGGCGGGCGGCCGTGCGGGAGGGGAGGGCGCACCGGCGGGCGGCTCCCACCGCGCCCCGGCGCGGGCGTCCTCGCGGTCAGAACTCCGGCGAGGTCGAAGCTCCGGCATGGTCAGAACTCCGGCGAGGTCAGAGCTCCGGCATGGTCAGAACTCCGGCGAGGTCAGAGCTCCGGCATGGTCAGAACTCCGGCGAGGTCAGAGCTCCGGCGCGAGCAGCGTCAGGCGCAGCAGCGCGGCCGTCCCCAGCAGCGCGGGGGCCGCGTACCACCCCCGGGGCAGCCAGCCAGCCTTGACGAAGACCCACGTCAGCAGCGCGGTGACGGCCGAGAGGACGAGGGCGAGACCGGAGGCGAACTGCGCGTGGGCGACGCTCTCGGTGTCCCACGGCCCGGCCGGCCTCGCCAGGTACGCGAGGAGGACGAGGTACGCCGCCGGGACGTGCGCCAGCGCCGTCAGCACGCCGCAGACGACACGGCTGGCGACGGTCGCACGGGCCCTCGGGGCGGGCGGTGCGGGTGTGGTCGGGCGGGGACGGTTCACCGCAGGGCCCTCCGGGCTTCGTCCAGGTTCCCGGCGAAGTCCCGGCCGTAGCCCTGGGCACCGGGGTCCCGGTAGTAGGGGCCGCCGTTGTAGCGGGCGGCCAGTTCCTGCATCTGGTCGCGGGTCATGCGCTCCGGGGGCACGTCGGCGAAATCGCTCTCCGCCTTGAGCTGGGCGAGGTACTCGGAGGCAATGAAGATGTTCTTCGCCGGATTCCTGATAGCGCCCACCACCTGGTCGCGCTGCTGGTCGGTGAGGTGGTGCGGGTCGTAGCCGAGCACCTCCGCGGCGCGGCGGACCTGGATGGACAGCGGGCCCATCGACGTCTCGTCGGGATCCTTGGTGCCGGGCAGGAACTTGCGTCCCTCGTAGGCCAGGTCGTCCAGGAGGGCGGGGTCGCCCATGACCTCCCGCCAGGCGATCCCGGCGACCATCTCCGGCGGCAGGCCCGCGTCCTGCGCCGCCGCCCTGATGATGTGGCTGTTGGCCGAGACGAACTCGCGGCGCCCCTCGTCGGAGGTGGAGGGGAGCCAGTAGTTGTTGCCCTGGCCGCCGGGCAGGCCGTCGACCCGGGTCTGGATGCGGAACAGGGTCTCGCTGACCACGACGTGGGTGCCGGTGGTGGGGATGTCGTCCACCTTGGGCCCGGCTCCCGGGAGCCGGGCGAAGGGGTGGTCGCTCGCCTGCCGCGCCTCGGCCCCCAGCGGCCCGAGGCTCCTGAGGAACCGCGCCGGATCGGAGACGGGGCCGGTGAAGTCGGGCAGGGACCGGTACGCCGCCCTCAGGTCGCCGACGCACTTCTCGCGCGCCCCGGACTCCACGCGCAGGGCGTCGTCGTAGTGGCCGCGGGTCTGCTGGTAGAGGCGCTCGGCCTCGCCCCGGATGGCGTCGAGGTCGACACCGAGCTCGGCGATCCAGTCCAGGAAGCCCGTCGTGGAGCGCAGGTCCTCCCACTGCCGCAGGGGCTCCGCCGCCCGCGCGGTCCTCGTGACGGCGACGGCCTCCCGCCCGATCACCTCCGCCAGCCGTCCCTCGGACGCCCTGCCGCTCTTGTAGTGGCTCCTGGCCGTGGTGACGGCCTCGGCGTACGAGGTGAGGGCGCCCGCCACCGCCCGGAAGGCGCGCGACAGGGCGTCGGTGATGTCCCGCGCCTCGCGCAGCCGCCGGGCGTACAGGTCGGCGGCCTCGCTGCGCCACCGCACCGCGGCCGCCTTGGCGAAGGCGTCGTCGGTGGTGTCGATCAGCCGGTGCAGCCGGGTGAACTCCGCGGCGCTGCGCCCGATCAGCGCCGGGTTGGCGTCCTCGAGGAAGCGTACGTCGGCACGGTAGGTCATGGGCCCGTCACCGGTCCCCGGGGGCGGTGTACCGCCCCGAGACGAGCACGGCGTCCAGCTGCCCGCGGACCGCTTCGTCGTACTGCGTGTACGCGTTGCCCGCGGACGTCAGCTTGCCGGACAGCGCGGTCAGCAGCACGACCGCGTCGTTGTACTGGTCCTGGGCGTACCGGGCGAACGTCACGAGCTGCGCGGAGACCTCCTGGTGGGACCGGGGGGCACGGCACATCGTCGCGTTCTCACCGTCCATGCGCCCTTCGTACAGCACCCCGGCGATCTCCAGCAGCACGTGGGAACTGCCGTCGATGGAGTCCGCGCTCACGGCGTACCCCCCACCGCGCCCGTCCGGGCCGGCGGCGCCACCGCCCGGATCGGCCGCGACCTGGTTCAGCCGCATGCGCGCCGGGTCCTGCAGACGTACCAGGGCCTCCGCTTTGAGCTCGGCCCACTCCTCTTCCCACGACACGTGTCCGTCCCCCGTCCGACCGTCGGATGCGCCTGTGGCGTGCGCCCTCATCATGACCAGTCACCCGGAATGCGGCAAGGGCACCCGAAAACGACATCACCCTTTCGAACAGGACAACGACCGCGATCTGAAAGCAAAGCGTCTGGTGTGCCGGAGGATGCACCACCCGCCCCTCCGGCCCCTGCCTCCCCCCGCTCGCCCCGCCTTCCCCCAGATCGACTTCTCGCCTCCCCTCCTCTTCCTTCTCTCCCTCCTCTCCCTCCTCCTCTCCCTCCTCCTCTCCCTCCTCTCCTCCCTCTCCTCCCTCCGGGCACGTACGGCCGGGTGCCTCGACGACGGGCCCGGCGGTCTGCCGGCTCCCGCCCGCGTCGACCCGGTGACCGGCCACCGCCTCTACCCACCGGAGCAACTGGACCAAGCCCCGCCGGCCGCCTGGCCCCGACGGCCGGGGACGCCTCGCGCCCGCGTCCAGCGGTCACTGCTGATACGCGCTCTCGGCCGACGTGGAGGATCGGCGGCGAGGTCTCCCGGCCCGCACGGGACACGGCGCACGCTCCGGTGCTGTCGACGCGGCCGGTCCGCGGCCTCACCCGGCGACGGGCCCGGTGACACCGCCCGGGACCGCGGTACACGGTCACGACCGGCCGGGTTCACGGGTGCGAGCCGATCGAGGGGCCCCGCCCACCGGACGCGCTCGACTTCCCCGAGGCGTCAGAGGTGTTGTCCCGGCCCTTCGCCTCCACTTCGAGCACGTCGAAGGAAAGTCACGGAATATCCCGGATTTCCTGACTGTGGCCGATGGCCGGGAGTAGCTGCTCGGCGTTTGCCCGGCCCGTCGGGTCAAGGCGAGCGGTGCGCTGAAGTTCGCGGCGGCCCGCGAGACGGTGGTTGCGTACGGATGGCGGTTGCGTGCGGATGGCGCTATTCGGTGGTGACCGGCTGGCGCCGGCGCGTCTTCGGCGTGCTGGACCACCTGCCGTCCCGCCGTCAGCCCGCGCGGGACCTGCCCGGCGTACGGGACCGGGTGCTCTCCGCGCTCGGGGCGCGGAGGACGCCGTTCGGGCGGCCGGCGAAGTCGACGGGGCCGCCGACGGTGGCCCGCGCGCACATCGTGCGGCTGCATCAGCGGCCGCACCAGGGGAGGACGGGGTTCCTCCCCTCCACCGAGGTGTGGGGCTCCGCAAGGAGGAACCGCCGCCGGTACGCCGTCTCAGCGGCGTCGACGATCGCCTCCAAGGCAGTCCGGTCGAGGGCGCCTCCGACGGCGGTTCCGAACGCGGGTACGGCCTTACCGGGCCCCTTCTTGTGAGGCGAAAGCCGAATGCCTTCGCGATCGGTCGTCGTTCATTGCGAGGAGCCGAAGGCGGTCTCCACGTTCTCGCCGCCCCAGCCGGTCGGACTGCGCCAGATGACGTTGACCCGGAAGACGTCGCGGATCGTGTCCGCGGACCAGTTCTCGGCAGGCGGTTCGGCCAGAACGAGGTAGAGGCCGTCAGCCGGTGCGGGGAGCGTGTGGTTGATCTCGAGTAGGCGGGTCGCACCCGATCGCAGGTCTGCGTAGGTGGAGCGGCCCGCGCCCAAGGCCTCGTAGAGGAAGAGACCGTGCTGGGTGACACAGCCGACGTCGACGATCGCCGAGTCGGTCGGCTGAAGGTCCGCCCAGAGGAGTGAAGCCTTCAACGCATGGCGAACCGCTTCGTGCCTCTTGCACGTGCGGTCGGTGCCGGCGGCAGCCTCCAACGTCCGAAGGAGGCTGTCCTTCGTGGTCGCGTCCGGTGTTGCGGCGGTCGTGTCTGCGGTGGTGTTTGCGGTGGTCATCCGCACTTCTTCCTTCTGGTCGGGCGGCGTCGGGGTGGTGGGGGCCACATCGTCGGAGTTCGGCTCCGTCACCGCGCCGAAGCGCTTCCGGAGGCCTCGCCGCGCTTCGGCGAGAGGTTCGGCCCAGCCGGAAGCAACCAGTCTCTCCGCGAGTCGGCCCGCGTCGAAGGTGCCCTCCTTGAGGGCGCGGTTGGTGGCCGCGGCGAGGTCGCGAAGGGCTCCGAGTCGTTCCCTGTCCGGATCGCCGAGCAGGTGAAGCACGTCGACCCAGTCGGCCTGGTCCCGTCGGAGGACGCGGTTGGCCATACCCTGGAGCTCGGAGAGACGGCTGCGGGCGTCGGGGACGTCGCCCTCGTTCTCGGTCAGTTCTGCGAGAACGTCCAGGGCCGCGAGGTAGCGCCCCGCCATCCGCTCCGAAACGGGCGACCGGCCGCGCTGGTCGGCGGTGAGCACGGTCTGGGTCGTCTCGTTCACGAACACCCAGCAGTCCAGCCTCTCGCCCCGCCGCGGGGGCACCGATCCGTGGCGGACGGTGAGGACGAGCGGCCGGTCGATCACCGGCGACAGGGGCTTGACCTTGTAGCGGCCGCCCGGAGCCCGGTCCACGACCTCGACCCGAACATCGGTGCCGACCCGGGGAAGCCCCCCGGTCCCGTCGTCCTCCGGCCGGGCCTCGGGCACCGACGGTGCCTGGGCGTTCCCGGAACCCGTCAGCGCCTCCGGCAACGAGGCGGTGTGCAGGACGGTCAGGCTCTGGGTGCTGCGGGTGAGGGCCACGTACAACTGGCGCAGCCCGGCGGGACCGCGGTCGGCGATCGTCGCCGGCTCGACGACCAGGACGTGGTCGTACTCCATTCCCTTGGCCTGGGTGGCGGCCAGTACGGACACGGCCTCGCGGTCCTGCTCGGCGATGTCACTGCCCTCGTGGATCCGGCGGCTGATGGCCTCCAGCCAGTCCGAGTCGTCGGGGACGACGACGGCGACGGAGCGGGGGGTGCTGCCGTCACTGGTGCGCACGAGCCGTGCCACGTGGGCGACGGTGTCGTCGAGCAGCTTCCACGGTTCGGTCGCCACGGTCCGTACGGCGTCCGCTCCCGCCTCGCGGACGGCCCGCGGGTACGGCAGGGACGGGGCGATCGTCCGCGCGAGAGGGGCGACGAACTCCATGATCTCGGCGGGGACGCGATAGCTGGTGGTGAGCTGGGCGACGCTCCAGTCGCCGTGGTCGGAGAGGAGCGCCCCGAGCAGGTCCCAGCTCGCCGGGACGTGGGCGCCCGTCGCCTGCGCGAGGTCGCCCAGGACGGTCATGGAACCGCCCACGGCACAGCGTCGCCGCAGCGAGCGGGCCTGCATGGGCGTGAGGTCCTGGGCCTCGTCGACGACGATGTGGCCGTAGCGTGGCGGGGTGTCGCCGCTGATCAGCACGCGGAGCTCTTCGAGGCAGACGTGGTCGTCGAGAGTCCACGGGTCGGCGTCGGCGCTGGCGGCGCGGGGCCGCAGCAGGACCGTCCGCTCGTCCTCGTCGAGGATGCCGTCGGCGCAGTCCCGCAGGAGGTCGGCCGAGTCGTAGAGGCTGCGCAGGGCCTCCCGGGGGCCGGGGGACGGCCAGACGCGTTCGATGAGGCGCTCGACCCGACGGTTGCGTTCCAGGTCGCGGCGGATCGTGCCGGCCTGCCCGCGGCGCGGCGCGATGTCGGCGAGCTCCTGGAGGAGCCGGTCGACGAAGAGGCCGCGGAAGCGGTCGCGCCGCTCCCGGAAGGGCCCGTCGCCGGCGTGAGCCTGGTCGAGGAGGGCGAGGACCTCGGACTTCGGCACGCGGAGGGTCGTACTGCCGGCGGTGACGACGATCGCGGGCTCGTCGCCCTCGAAAGAGGGGTCGACGGTGAGGGCGTCGAGGGCCTCGGGGCGGTAGTCGCTCTCGACGCGACGCCGCAGCACGGCCGCCATGCGCTCGTCCGACTTCACCAGGCGCGCCTTCGGGGAGTCGGTGCCGAGGATCTCGCCCTCCCACAGGCGGTCGAGCTGGACGGCGTTGACGCCCCGGGTGCCGAGGGTGGGGAGGACCTGCCCGACGTAGTCGAGGAACCGCTGGTGCGGGCCGATGACGAGGATGTCCTGGGCCTTGAAGTGCTCGTTGTTGACGAGCCAGGTCACTCGGTGGAGACCGACCGCCGACTTGCCGGTGCCGGGGCCGCCCTGCACGACGAGGATGTCCGAGGGGGAACCGGTGACCAGCTCCATCTGGTCGCGGCGGATGGTCTCGACGATGTCCCGCATCCGGCCGCCGCGCGACCGCTGGAGCTCCCGCAGCAGGAAGTCGTCGGGCTGGAGCGCCTTCCGCCGCTGCCGCCGTACGACATCGCCGGGGGTGGGGGCCGGCGCGTGCCCCGGGCCCTGGGGCGCCTCCGTCTCCTCCGCCACGCTGTCGTCGGCGGCCCGACGGGGCCCGGGTACGGTGGCGGGCCCGGGTACGGCCGAGGGCGCGGAAGCGGGCACCGGCGGGGAAGCGGGCGCCGGCGCGGAAGCGGGCGCCGGCGGGGAGATCTCGTCGAAGTAACCCTCGACTTTCCGCTGCGCGCAGCGGAGCTGCCGACGCAGGACCACCTCGCCCGGACTCTCGGGCCGGGTCTCGATCCACTTCTTCGCCAGGGGACTAGTCCACAGCAGGACCACCGGCTCGTGCGAGGCGTCGTGCACGCCACGGCGTCCGATGTACCAGGGGCGGGGCTCTCCTCCGGGGTCCTCCGGCGCGTCGACGCGGGCGAAGACCAGGGCTTCGTCGCCGAGCCCCCCGTAGGCCTCCGCGCGCGCCTCCGCCTCGGCCCGGTTGGTGATCCCGTCCTTGCCGCTCGCCGAGGCGGTGGCGGCCGAGGTGCCGCTCAGTTCGGCCAGTTTCGCGGTGTAGCAGTCGTACGCGTGGTCCACCGCCCGCTGCTCGCCGGCGAGGATCTCGTCCCGAGTGGTGGTGCTCATGTGCGTCCTCCCTGCGGTGCCGGAGAACACCGCCACGGGCATGCGCCCGTACCCCGCTCAAACAACTATCAGAAACCGAACGGTGACGAACAGTCAGGGCTCAGTTCCGGACGGGACCATCGTCTCGGCCCGCCAACCCCGCACCCGGTCATACGCGAGCCCGGGCCCGTACGGGCGGTAGCGGCGCCCAGACCGGGCTGGGGCCGGAGGGGCCGAAGGGGCCGGAGGGGCCGAAGGGGCCGAAGGGGCCGAAGGGGCCGAAGGGGCCAGAGAGGCCGGAGGGTCCGGAAGGGCCGGAAGGGCCGGAAGGGCCGGAAGGGCCGGAAGGGCCGGAAGGGCCGGAAGGGCCGGAAGGGCCGGAAGGGCCCTCGCCCGCCGAACCGTCTCCGCGGGTGCGACGGAGTGCCGGAGAAGCAGCTTGGCGCGCCCCGTGGTGCGGGACGGCCCGGGCGTCGCGGCTTCAGCACACCAAGCCCCGGAAGGAGTCCCCAGACCTCGGACGGGAGACGAAGCCGGACCGTATCGAGCACGTCCTGGACCGCTCCCAGGGCCGGGTTCTCGCCTTTGACGGGTTCGGCCCGCTCGGAATCCGGTCCACCGCCGGCCCGGGGGGAAGCAGCCCGAGGCGGAAGCAGCCCGGGTCGGCGGTGGGCCGGGTCGGAAGCAGACCAGGCCCTCGGTGAGCCGGGGGGTCGGAAGCAGACCAGGCCGGAAGGCGGCGTCCCGACCGGTTGCCGGCCACCTACCACCGCGCCCGTGGAGTCCGGTACTTCCACGGTTGCCACTCGGTGGGCGACGATCGCCTGTGGAGTGTGAATCGGAGCCGGAAGGGAGCCGTGAACACGCCGGCTGCTTCGAAGTCGACCCACGTCGCCCGGACGGCGCACCGATCCACGTGGCCCTGGACAACCTGTCCGCCCACCAGGGAGCCGACATCCGCCGCCGGGCGAAAAAACACAAGTCGAGCTGTGCTTCACTCCGCCCTCCGTGACCCTCGGCAGGAAGAGGGAGAGCGCGAGGGAGTGCGGTTCGCCCTGAGTCATGACACCGAGCGCCGAGGTGTCCTCGCCGTCGACGCAAGGCCGCCATGACGACCTTGCGTACGTTCGCCCTCTCCCCGCCCTTCAGACCGTCTACGAGACGAAGGAGGACAGGGCACTCGACCCCGGAACCGAGCGACCGGGGTTCGACCGGTGCGAACACCTCCACCAGATCCCACCGAACACCGACCTCGAGGACCGCCTCAAGGGATTCCGCCAGGACGGCGAGCCCACCGACTGCACCCTCGACCACTCCCACCGGGACAAGCGCCTGCCGACCTACGGCGCCCCCAGAGCCCTGCTCATCCACCTCGGCTTCGCCTGGATGATCACCTTCATCGCCCTCGGCACAGTAGGCGAACTTCGCAGGTGACCCGGGTCCGGCCGCCAGCTGGACGGTTCCCCCCTGACCGGGCGGGGTAACCCCCTCGCCTGCACACCCCCACCCGCTACACTGACGGCGGCGCGCCAGTCCGCTGGCGCATCGCTGGATCAGTGGACCGATGTGTCCGGGATCGCGACTTCCGTCGCAATTTCCTGCACATTTTCCTACAGATCCCCGCCTCCGTAGCTCAGGGGATAGAGCACCGCTCTCCTAAAGCGGGTGTCGCAGGTTCGAATCCTGCCGGGGGCACACGGCACGGGGCCGGTTCGGAGGGCTTGATCCCTCGAATCGGCCCTGCTGCGTGATCACGTCCGTGCTCCGGCGAACTGTGAAGTCCGGTCTGCCACCACCGCACCAGTGCCCTGCCGTCAACCTTCGTGGGGCGCCCTCGGGCGGGTGACCGGCACGACGGTGAGGAGGTCGTCCAGCCCCTTGAAGTCGTCGGGGTGGGTGGTGAAGAGGGAAAATTCCTCGGCCACGGCGATGGCAGCGATCATCAGGTCGGCCACCCGGCGGCGTGGCTTGCGGCCGGCGCTGATCACTGCGGCACAGATACGGCCGTAGACGCGGGCCGCTTCGGCATCGAAGGGGATGGGGTCGAACTCGTTCTCGGCGCGTTGCAGGACGTCGAGTCTGCGGGCGCGTTCGGCGTGTTCGTCGTAACTGCTCTGTTCGTCGTTGCGACGGACCTCGTGCGGACCGACGGACAACTCGGCCAGGGTGATGGCGGTGATCGCCATTTCGTCCGGCAGTTCCTCGGGTGCCACCCAGCGGCGCAGAATCATGGTGTTGGTGTCGAGGAGGCCCTGCTGATGCGTCGAGCGGTCAGCGGTCATAGGGATCACCCGGGTAGGTGTCGGCCGTGGCGTCCTGATCGGCACGGAACCTGTCAAGGTCGATGCCGGGGGCGGTCCTGGACATCGCGGCGAACTCCTGGCGGGAGACGAACCGACGGCGTCGGCGCAGCGGGACGAGCTGGCCGATCGGATGTCCGTCGCGGGTGACGGTGAACGACTGACCGCCCTGGACGGCATCCATGATCTCTCGAGACCGGCTGCGTAGATCCCGTTGGGTGATTTCGGGCTGAACGCTCATACCGACCAAGGCAGCACCGGGTGCTACCAGGTGACACACGACGGCCGAAGGCTTGTGCCGACCAACCTTCGGCCGTAACGGTCGGGCATGGCTTTCGCTAACGGGTCTGACTGGAGTTACGGATGAGAACACGCCTGACGTCCACAGCTGACATCGACGACATGGGGCGCGGACGAACGCCGGCGACTCCCGCTGGTCGTCGCGCCAGTTGACGGCTGCAGTCGGACCGCGTTCGATCGAACTTCTCAGCGGATGTCGCAGGTTCGAATCCTGCCGGGGCACAGGCAGGAGGACCAGCTCAGGAGGGGTTTCTTTCGAGCTGGCCCTTCGTCGTGTTCGAGGCCGTGCCGTTGGACCCGCGCGGAGTCCACGTCTCCTCACCGCAGTCCGCTCACCGACTACCGGCCACCGACTACCGGCCACCGGCCACCGGCCACCGGCCACCGGCCACCGGCCACCGCGGAACGCGGCCCCGAGCCGACGGTGACGGCCCAGGGACGGTCGCTGTTCGTGCTGGTGGGTGAGCGCGGCACGTGAGCCGCTGTGTTCCCGTCCGCTCCGTCGGAAGTGGAGTTCTCCCGGGACGGCTGCGGACTTTCGGGGCTCGAGGCCGTCGCCTGCCAAGGTGCCTCGCCGTGGCTGCCCGACTGTACCGGGGGCGGACCCGCCGGTGCAGGTGCACCTGGGTCCCGGTCGAGCGAGGCTGGCACTGCCCAGCAGGCGCTGACCCAGAACCCTCTTCACTTCTCAGGGAGAGGGGAGAAGTCTCGCAGTACGCCGATGGGCCGGATTTCAAGGGTGGAGCGACCCTCGCCCTTGCTGTGTTCTTACCTGTGCTTTCCTTGCGCACTTCGGGTGCGCACCTGGCCTCCCGTGTCGGCTCCCCCTAGGCTTGCTCCCCGTAGACCACTACTTCACGGCGCAACAGGGGGGCCGACGTTCATGCCGTATCCATCGACGGGTGAGGATCCATTGCTCGGACGAGCGCAGATCGCCGCGCTGGCGGGGGTCAGCCGACCGACCATAACCGGCTGGGAGAAGCAGGCGGCCGACTTTCCTTCGCCTCGGCGCTCGAACGGGCAGGACTACTACCGACAGTCGGAGGTCATGAGCTGGCTCGACCGCCGGCTGGTCCCGCCCGAACGGCTCGCGGCCGACGAAGCCGTCGGAACCACCTACGGGGACCGGGCGCGGAGGAGGGAAGCAGCGGGGAGGGCCCCGAGCGGGGCAGCGAGGCGTCGGCACAGTGGTGGATCGCCATACCGCGCCCCGACCGGCACCGTCGACGAACCCCGTCCGGAGAACCGGCGGATCGTGACCGGGCTGATGGACGGTCTCGTGGACCGGATCCGAGGGGCGGCCAGCGTGCTCGACTATCTGAGCCTGCTGTTCTGCCTCCACTATCTCCACGGTGCCGCCGCCCACCGGTTCGAGACGTTGGCCGCCAGGGCTCGCGCTGTCGGCAGTCTCGACGAAGCCGCCCAACTGCTCCGGGACATCGGCCGTGAGACCGACGAGGACATGCGTGACCTCGGTGTCCATTCGAGCATGCAGGAGGCCCTGGGACGGCTCGAACCGAGGACGGCTCGTGATCTGCGTAATGTCGTGGACGCGATGAGTCGCCTCGACGAGGACGTGTTCGGGCTGATCCTCGACGAGTACGAACAACGAGCTGCGTTGGGCAGCGGAGAGTTCTTCACCCCTCGTTCTGTGGTCCGGCTGATGACTCGGCTGGCTTGCTCGGAGTTCGGTCCTGGAAAGCCGGAATCCGTCTACGACCCGTACGCCCGCGACGGTGGGTTCCTCATTGAGGCTGTGGCCGCGTGTGCCGTGGACGACGACGGCCTGCCGCGCGAGAAGCCCGTGCGGACATACGGCGAGGCATGGCGTGCGGACACCTGGCGGCTGGCGACCATGAATCTCCTTCTCCACGGCGTCCCCCCAGCCATCGACCTCAAGCGTTCAGCCCCCCTGGAACGAGAGCTCGGAGCGGGTTCCGCCGGGGTCGTTCGACATCGTGCTCACCAACCCGCCGTTCAACATGAGCGACTCCAGCGGCGAACAACGTCGTCAGGGACATTGGGCGTACGGGGCTCCGCCCCTCGACAATGACAACTTCGCCTGGGTCCAGCACTGCCTGTCCAAGCTTCGCAAAGGAGGGCGGGCCGGCATCATCATGCCGAACAAGGCGGGTAATTCAGGGCACAGGGCCGAGCAGGCCATCCGTCGGAACCTGGTGGAAGGCGGCGTAGTCGACTGTGTCGTCGCCCTGCCGGCCCAGTTGTTCACCAGCACTGCCGTACCGGTCTCCGTGTGGTTGTTGCGCCATCCCGACGACCCGTGCGACAGCACTCTGTTCCTCGACGCGCGGCACATGGGAGCGAAGGACGGGTCACGCCGCATTCTCAGCACCCTGGACGCCGAAAACCTCCTCAACGCTTACCGCGCTCGCAGGAGCCCGGGAGAAGCCGCTCCTCCGCTCGGAACGACGACGGCAGAGCAGCAGGTTCCCGGTGCGCTGGTGTCCCGGGAAAAACTGCGGCAGAGCGACTACTCGCTCAACCCCCTCGACCACGTCGCGCGCCGGAAGGACGGAACGGACAACACCGAGCACGAGTCCGGGGTCGGGTTCGTCTGGGAGCAACTGCGCCACGCCGAGGAACACCTCCGCGAGGTCCAGGACGCCGCCGCCGTGCTGCCGTTCGTCGCGGACCGCGGACCGCTGCCTCGGAGGGTCCGGCCGGCCTCCGTACACACCCTCGATTCACTGTGCCAGATTCAGGCCGGCCCGTCCTATTCCAAACTGGGTAGGGCTCAACGCAGTAGCGGCGGGCCGATTCCCGTTGTGTTCCCGCGGCATCTGAGGGACCGGTGCATCACCGACGCACAGGACGAGCGGGTTTCGGAGGAAACAGCTCGTCGGCTGAGGAGCTTCGAACTGCGGGGAAGGGACATCGTGTGTGTCCGCTCGGGCGCGATCGTCCCTCCGGCGTTGGTCCGGCAACACCAGGACGGCTGGCTGATGAGCCCGAACGTCATCCGAATCCGTGTGAGCGAAGGGTGTCGGGACCGAGTCCTGCCGGAGTACCTGTTCCACTACCTGTGCCTGGATGAGTCCGTCGCCTGGATGCGGGACCGGGCTGCGGCTACCGCGGCCCCGTCGCTCCGCACCGAGTCCCTCGGATCCCTGCGCATCCCTCTGCCGAAGCTGTCCGAGCAATACGAGATCGTGACCGCGCTGGACGGTCTGGACAAGCTGGAGCGCGCACACCAGACCGTCGTCGCCTCTTTGCGGCGCGCCCGTACCGCTCTTGCCGACGCGTTGCTGGGCCGGTCCTCCGAGTTCGCCGCTGAAACCCCGTCCCACCCCTCGTTCGAGAAGGAAGCGTCGTTGTGAACACCCCGCACCAACCGTCTGCTTCGACGCCTCCTCCCACGTCGGCGCCCGAGCCGGTGAACAGTGCCTGGGTTCCCTGGCTGCTGGTCATGGTCCTGTTCTCCGCCCTTGTCGCGGCGTGCGTCGGGTTCCTCAAGGCGCTGAACGGCAGTTCGTCCGCCGATGCCGTCCTTTCGGCAGGCGCAGCGTTCGGAGGAGCTGCGCTGCTTTGTTTGGCGGCGGTGCCGGTCGTCCAGCAGATGCGGCAACGGCGCTAGTCGAGGAAGGGCCGACCGGAACGGATTCAGTACGCATGAGGTCGGGGAACCCCGTGAACACGCGAGGTAGGGGAACCCCGTGAACACGCGAGGGCCGCAGAAGCGCGTCTCCCCGGGCCAGGCATCCCGCAGTCGACGTTTCCTCAGGTCACAGCCCGGCCCAGGGAAACCTCCTCAAGGCGGTCGCCGAAGTCCGCGGCCGGCTCCGGCCTCCGGCCCGGCCCGGGGAGCCGGTGGCGGGTGGCCGCCTCCGATCGTGGCGCCCCGGCCCTCGAACACGGCGGACAACACCGTGGGGCCGCCGCGCCGACGGCGGCCGGGAAGGTCACCGCCGTCGTCGGAAACCGGCGGCCGCACAGGTGCGCGCCCCGGCGAGGGAACACCCCGCCCCACCGGGCGACCGGGCCGACAACCGTGAACGCCAGGGCTCCGGAAGACCGGGGCCGGGAACACGACGTACGCCCGCCCCTGGCCGCCCCGGGCCGGCGGCGAAGACGACCGGGAGTCGCCGGGCGCCGAACGGCGGGGCGACGAGCGGCGCGGCGGAGGCGGCGCGGCGGGGCCGTCCGGGCGTCCCGGGGGCCGGTTCGTGGGCCGTCCGCCACACGGCGCGGGGCCGTCCGGGGCGGGCGGCGGGTCTCCCGGCGGGTGGGAGCGGGCGTACGGGGAGCGCACGGTGGGTTCTCCGGGCCGGCGGGCCGGGCCGTCCCGGTACCACGGTCCCGGCCGAGGGGTGGTCGAGGGCCGCCCCGCCGAACCGCGTCCGCCGCACGCCGCACGCCGGGGAGGCTGTACGGCCGGAGGACGACGGGCGGAGAGGGGCAGACCGGCGGCCGGTGAGCCGACGGGGCTGCGAGGCGGCGGGCCGGCGGCCGGTGGGTCGGTCGGGTGATCGGCAAGCCGGCGGGTCGGTCGGGCGGCGGACCACGCGTGCAACCTTTCCGTCCGGGACGGTGTTCCCCTCACTGATGGACGACAAGGCCGAGCAGCAGCTGACCGAGCTCCTGGCTGCGGATCTGGACGGTGGGTTCACCGAGCTGGTCCGAGTGCACGGAAGAGCGGTGTACACGTTCCTGTTTCGGGTCTGCGGCTCCGCGACGGAAGCCGACGACCTGGGTCAGGACGTGTTCCTGCGCGCCTACACGGCACTACGGGGGTACGCCCCCGAGCGACGGAGGGAGCTGAAACCCCGTGCCTGGTTGCTGGCCGTCGCCGCGAACGTCTGGCGCAACCACGTGCGCACCCGTACGCGGCGGCCCGCCCTGGCGGGAATGCCCGTGGAGGACGTGGCCGGTTCCTGGACCGACCACGGCGCCGGGCCCGAGGAGCGCGCGGAGCTGGCCGACGATCGGGGGCGCCTGGTCACCGCACTGTTGCAGTTGTCGGAGCAGCAGCGCATAGCGGTCGTGCTCCGGCATGTGATGGGGATGAGCTACGCGGAAGTGGCAGAGGTGCAGGGTTGCCCGGTCGGCACGGTCAAGGCGCAGGTGTCCAGAGGACTGAGAAGTCTCCGCCGGCTGCTGGATCCGGCGATACCGGTGTGGGAGGAGGTGGCGACGTGAAGCGGAATGACCGGCGAGGTGATCAAGAGGCGCTGACCCGTCTCGAACGGGTGGCGGACGACCTGGTCGGGCTCGCCGCGGACCCTCCGGAGGACTTCGCCCTGCGTGTGCTGCGGCACGTCGGTATCCGGTGCGAGCGGTACGACACGTACGTCCGGCTCAGGACGCCCGCCGGTGGTCTGTTCGTGGCGGCCGGACCGCATGCCGTGACGGGTGCCGCGCTGGACTCGGCGGGTCTCACGGCGACGGCCTTCGAGGAACTGCACCGTGTCCGCACGCGCCGATCCGCCGTACGGGCGACCAAGCCGTTCCCGGGAGTCCTCACCGCCCTGCGTACCGGGCGAGCGCGGAGGTTGCCCGTCGACCTCTCCGGCCTCACCGTGACCGAGCGGGCGGTGCTGGAGACCGTGCGGACCATCCCGCCGGGGCAGTTGCGGCCCGTCGGCTGGGTCGCGCGGGAGGCCGGAGCCCCGGAGGCCGCGGTGACCGGCGCCCTGGCGAGGAACCCGGTGGCCGTGCTGGTCCCCTCCCACCGTGTGACCCGCGACGACGGCGTCCCCTGTGACGCCGGTCCCCTGTCCGGTGCGGGTGACGCACTGCGTACGGCGGAGGGCATCGACATGGAGAGGATGGCCGAGCTCCACCACGACGGGGTGGTGTTCCTCGGAAGCGACACCACACGCGTCTACTGCCATCCGACCTGTGCCCACGCCCGCCGCATCGCCCCGCGCCACCAGGTCCCGTTCCGCACGGTCCGCGAGGCCGGCCGAGCCGGGTACCGCCCCTGCAAGAGCTGCCGACCCGCCGCCGTGTGACGGCACCCGGCGACAACGACCACCCCAGGAGTCCTCGTGCGAACCGACGGTCACCCCGCCGCCCCCACCGCCGCTGTGGCGGTACACGCCACGGTCCTCGGGCCGCTCGTGCTGGCGGCCACGGACGAGGCGCTCGTGCTGTGCGCCTTCGACCCGCCCGAGGCCGGGGCCGGACGCGCACGCAGGGCCGGTCTGCATCCGGTGGAGGAGGCGGAGGCCACAGCGGCGCAGCGGCGGGTGCTGGACGAAGCGCGGACACAACTCGGCGCCTACCTGCACGGCAAGCGCCGTGACTTCACCGTGCCGGTGGATCTGCGCCTCGCGACGCCGTTCAGTCGCCGGACCGTGTCGATACTCGGGGAATTCGTGCCGTACGGGCGGACCACGACGTACGCGCGGCTCGCCGAGGCCCTCGACCGGCCGCGGGCCGCCCGGGCGGTCGGGACGGCGCTGGGTGCCAACCCGCTGTGTCTGGTGCTCCCGTGTCACCGGATCGTCGGGTCCGCCGGTCGCCTCAGCGGATACGCGGGCGGTCCGGAGGCAAAGCGTTTCCTCCTCGACCTCGAAGCGACGACCCTCCCGGCAGCCTACCCACGCCTGTGATCGACGAGTACCGGTGCGCGTGCGCGCCCCGCTGTCGAAGCCCGTCACCGTCTTCCGATCCGAAGAAGTGGGATACGTGAACGCCTACGAGACACCACACCCGCCCGCTTCGCGGCGGAGGCGCGCGGTCCGTCCGGCGCCGTCACGACGTCCGGTGAGGGGGGCAGGGCGTGCCCCGCGGGGGAGGGTGTAGGGCGAGGCCAGGTGGTACGTCCCCGCCGAGGGCGCCAGGAGTTCCGTCCACTGGTCGCCGTCCGCCGTGCGGGCGGCCCCGCGGAGGCAGGGTCCGGTTTCGCCGCCCCCCGGCGGCGCCAGACGTTCGCCCCGCTCGTCCACCAGGGACAGCCAGGGCGAGTGCGGAACCCTGACGAGGATCCTGCCCGGCCTCTCCACGCGCAGCGTGATGCGGTCCGCCGCCGCCGTGGCGACCGTCGCCCCCGGGCCGGCCAGGGGCGTCGCGTCGCGGACGGAGAAGAGACGCCAGTGGGCGTCGGACCACACCGGCTCCAGGTACGGCAGTCCGCCCTCGATCAGGGCGGTCTCCTCGCGGGCGCCCGTGTCGGGTGTGCCGGTGGGCAGGACGACGTACCGGACGGCCCACCGGTCGAGCCAGGCGCGGTAGTTCGCGGCGGTCAGGGAGCCGTCGTAGAAGATCGGGTTGCGTTCCAGGTCGGCCTGGCGGTTCCAGCCGCGCGCCAGCGCGACGTACGGGGCGAGCGCGCTGGACTCGCGGTGGCTGCGGGCCGGTACGACCTCCACGCGGGCCCGTTCGGCGCCGCGCCGCTCCAGTTCGTCGAGGAGCGGACGCGTCGCGTTCCGGGACCACGACGCGTGGGGCGTGGTCACCAGCACGTCGTCGACGCTCTTGAACCCGATCCACCCGTGGAACACCACCAGCGCGGCGAGCAGCCCGTACCGGACCCGCCGCGACGCCGCGTACGGCACGGCGGCCAGCAGCACCACGCCCGCGAAGAGCATCGGCAGCCGCGTCACGTTCGAGCCGATCTGCGAGTCGACCAGCCAGGTGAGGAGCGCGCCGGCCACGTACACGGCGGACGCCGTACGGACCGTGCGCCACGTCCGGTCCGCCGCCAGCAGGCACACCGCGCCGAACAGCAACGGCAGCAGCACCGTCCCCAGCGCCATCGGCTGCGTGCCGGAGAAGGGGAACAGCAGGGCGGTTCCGGCGACCACCAGGACCGGCGGCACTCCCAGCGCGTACGCGGCGGGCCGTCGCCCGTTCAGGAACAGCGCCGCCGCCACGACGCCCAGGAACAGCCCCGCGACCGGGCTCGCCGCCGTCGCCGCACCCGCCAGGAGCGCCGTGACCGCGCCCCGCACCGCGCGGTTCTGGCGGGGGCGCGCGGCCGGGGCCACCGGCCGCAGAACACGACGGCCACCGCGCCCAGCGCGAAGACCAGACCCAGGCCGAACGTCACCCGTCCGGACAGGGCGTTGCACAGCAGGGCGACGACCGCGGCGAGCGAACAGGCGAGCGGGTTGCGGACGGCCCGTGTCCGCACCAGGAGCAGCGCGGTGAGCGCGGCGGAGGCCGTCCCGGCGGCCATCATCGTCGTCCGCACACCCGCCAGCGCCATCACGTACGGCGAGAACACGCTGTACGACATGGTGTGCATCCCGCCGTACCAGGAAAGGTTGTACGCCGAGTCGGGGTGCCGGGCGGCGAAGCCCGCCCACGCGTCCTGCGCCGCCAGGTCGCCGCCGCTGTTCGCGACGAACAGGAACCATCCGGCGTGCAGGGCCGCCGCGAGGACCGTTGCCGTGACGACGACGCCGACCGGACCAGCCGGACCGACCGGGCGGAACCGGCCGCCCGAACCGGCCGAACCGGCTGCCGGGCGTCCGGCGCGAGGTGCGGACCGGAGCCCGGCGCGGCGGCGCCACGCGCACGTGGCGGGCGGTCGCGTGGTCGTCACTCGTCACTCCCCTGTCCGACCGTACGCGGTGGTGCCCCGGTGGCCGGGGCACCACCGCGCCGTGTGGTGTGCGTCAGCCGACGCGTGTCAGCCTGGCGCCGAAGCCCGGCTCCTCCAAATCCCGCTGAAGGGCGACGGGCACGCCCACCCGGCCCTCGCCGGAGCCGACGGCCAGCTCGCCGACGACGGTGCCCTCGGCGGCCGTACCCGGCACCCCGCCCTTGCCGGCGGTGAGCCTCAGCTCGACCTTCAGGCCGGCCCAGCCGACCGGCTTCAGGTCCTTCGCCGCGACGACCGGGGTGCGGCCGCCGAGGCCGTCGTCGACGTACCCGACGACGTCGCCCTTCTTGACGGCCGTCGCCGAGACCACGCCGTCCTGCGCGGTCTGGATGAGGTCGTAGCTGTACGTCTCGACGGCGAGCTTCGTCCTCTCGGAGAGCGTCGCGCCGGACTTGACGTTCATCACGACGCCGAGGACGCGCCGCACCTCGCCGTCGACCACCGTGTTCGCGGACCACAGGAGGTTGCCGCCCGCCGGGGTGGACGTGCCGGTCTTGATGCCGTTGACGCCGTTCTTGAGGAGGATGGTGTTGCCGTTCTCCAACTGCCGGCCGATCTGCGGCAGGTTCACGTTCGGCATGTCGACGATCCGGCGGAACACGTCGGACCTCATCGCCGCCTTCGCCAGCTTCAGCTGGTCCTTCGGCGTCGAGACGGTCCCCTTGTCGAAACCGCTCGCGTCCGTGTACACCGTGTCGGTCATGCCGAGGTCCTCGGCGGCGGCGTTCATCTTCTTGATGAAGGCCGCCTCCGTGTCCGCGTCCCAACGTGCCAGCAGGTGGGCGACGTTGTTGGCGGACCGGACCATCAGCAGCTGGAGTAGCTCGCCCTGCGTGTACTGCTGGCCGGCCTCGACCGGCGCGGTCGACCAGTCGGGGTTGCTCGCCTGGTCCTCCGTCTTCTGGTCGATCCTGATCTTCGGACCGGAGTCCTTGTCCTTGATCGGGTGGTCGCGGAGGATCACGTACGCGGTCATCACCTTGGCCACGCTCGCGGTCGGCGCGGGGGTCTGCGGCCCGTACGTGCCGACCACCCCGACGCCCTCGACCTCGACGGCGCCCTGGCCCTCGGCGGGCCACGGCATCTTCAACCGGCCGCCCTCGAAGGTGTACGTGGCGTCGGCCGTGAGCGCCAGCGAGGGAGCGGGCAGCGGGCGGAGCAACTGTACGGTCGCAAAGATGATCAGCAGGAGAACGACCAGCGGCGTCCAGATCTTGACGCGGCGGACCAGCTTGCGGATCGGGGTGTCCGGCGGAGGTGGCGTGTTCGTCAGCTCGGCCAGCAGGTCGAGGGGCGGGCGCGGCGGCAGAGGCTGCTGCTTGGTCCGCTCCGTCTCGGTGAGGGGGGGCGGGGTGACGGCCGCGGTCGCCTCGGCGTCACCGTCGAGGGTGGTGGCGGCCGTCCCGGCGGCCGCGGTACGGGGCCGGGTGCCGGCCGCCGGGGCGGCGGCCTTCGCGGCGGCGGGGGCCTTCGCGGCGGCGGTGGCTCGCGCGGCGGGGCGGGCCTCGTCGGAACGGGCCTCGTCGGAACGGGGCCGCGCGGACTCGCCGGGGTGCTCGCCGTCGCCGTCCACCGCGGCCGCCCACTTGGGCGCGGGCTTCCCGTCGGCCGACTTCGCCGGGGTGCCGAGCGAGGGCGCCTTGAACACGGCGGTGGGCTGGTCCACGGCGTCGGAGCCCGCTCCGGAGCCGGGCTCGGGATCGGAGGCGGAGGAGTCGTCGGACACCCGGGGCGTCTCGGAGTCCTCGTCCGCTTCCGCTTCGGTTTCGGTTTCGGTTTCGACCCTAGCTTCCGCTTCGGCTTCGGCTCTAGCTCCGGTTTCGGCTTCGGGGACGCGGTCGGCACCGGTCCCGGGCCTGCGGTCGGCCTCGCCTCCGGAGTCCTCGTCCGCGACCGCCCCGGAAGTACGGCCGGTACCCGCCCCGGAGTCCCCGTCCGCGTCGTTTCCGGGGACACGGTCGGCGTCCGCCCCGGACGTCCCGTCCGCATCCGTTTCAGAACCCTCGGCTCCACCCGCCCCGGAGCCGTGCGTCACGCGCGCCCCGGGCTCGTCCTCGTCCGGTGCGGAGCCTGCGCCCGCATCCGTCCCGGAGTCCGCGCCCGCACCCGACGCGGAAGCGCGGACCGTCTCGGACGCACCGGAAGTCCCCTCGTCGGGCGCTTCGGGTGCTTCGGGTGCTTCGGGCGCTTCGGGCGCCTCGGGCGCCTCGGGCGTTCGCGGGCCGGCCGCAGCGTCGTCCGCGGTACGCGGTTCCCCGGCGTCCGCCCCCGCGCCGGCGTCCGTCTCCGCCCCGGCGTCCGTCCCCGCGCCGGCGTCCGTCCCCGCGCCGGCCGTCGCAGGGGCCGATGCACCGGCGGGCGCTCCGGAGGTGGTGAAGGCCGCTCCGTCCCGCCCTGCCTCGGGCGCGGCGTCCGCCCCGCGTTCGCCGGGCGTCCGCACGGCGTCGGAGCCGTCCGCGGAGGCCTCGTCGGAGCCGGCGCTCCCGCCTGCGGCACCCTCGTCCGCGACCGGCGCGTCGGGGGTACGGGGCGGTTCGGGGGTCGCCGTCGCGCCGGCACCGCCCACCGCGCGCGGCGCGCGGCGCGTCCCGGGTTCGCCTGAGGCGGTGCCGGACCCACCGGGAACAACGGACCCACCGGGAACAACGGCAGCGCTATCCGAGGCAGCGGACTCGCCGGCCGGTCCCTCCTCCACCTCCCCCGGCTCGGCCGCCTCCCCCGCCTCAGCCGTCTCATCCGTCTCAGCCGTCTCATCCGGCTCGGCCGTCTCATCCGGCTCGGCCGCCTCCCCCCGCCTCAGCCGTCTCATCCGGCTCGGCCGTCGCGGTCTCCCGGCGCTGGGCGACCAGCGAAGGCTTCGGGGGCTGTGACTCCGCCGTCTCCGCGACCGGTTCCGGGGCCCTGAAGACCGCCGTCGGCTGGTCCACCCCCGTCGGGGCCGCGTCGCCGAAGGCGGCGAGCCGCGGATCGCGGCCGTTCGCAGCCGCCTCCCCCGGAGACCTACGCTGCTCCGACTTGTCGGGGGACTCGCCCGCCACCGTGCCTCCTCAACCAACGCGTTGTCCGAACCATGTACCAGTGTCCTGTGTGAGCACCCGGCCCCCGTGCGAGACGAGAACGACATACCTACCGGTTCCCGTACGAAGCACCCAGGCACTCTCGACAGATGAATGTGAGAGGGGTCACCCTGTCATTCATCCACGCGGGGAGGCATGGATGGGCAAGAGCCGCAGAACACTTCCGGAAGAGCTTCTGCTGCTCGCTCTGGACCCGGCCACGGGTACCACAGCGCAGCCGCAGTCGCTCGACCTCGGCCTGGCCGGAGCACAGCTAGTGGAGCTGGCTCTGGCAGGACGGATAGCCCCTGACGGGGATCGTATCGCCGTGGTGATGCCACGGCCGACAGGAGATCCGACGCTGGACTCCGCACTGAAGCTGCTGCGCAGGCGCGGCAGTCCGGTACGGGCCGTCCACTGGATAGGCGGGCCCCGGCTGGGGCTGCGTCAGACCTACCTCTCGCACCTGGAGCGGTGCGGCATGGTCCATGCCGTCGAGAGCCAGATGTGCGGAGTACTGCCGACGACCCGCTACCAGGCGACGGACACCGCCATCAGCCGGGAGATCAGGGCCCGGCTGGACCGGGCGATCCGCACCGGTGTGCCGCCGGACCCGCGGACCGCCGCGCTGGCCGCGCTCGCCCACGCGGTGGGGCTCGGCAAGCACCTGTACCCGGGGAACGAGGGGCGCTCGTCGCGTTCCCGGCTCCGTGACCTGATCCGGCACGACCCCATGGGCGGTCTCGTGGCGCACGCCGTGATGGACGTCCAGAACGGCGTGGGCGCGCAGCCCCGCCGCACCGCCACACCGGGGGGCACCGGCCGCCAGGCCGTCGCGGCCCCGATGCGGTCCCCCTCGCGGTCCGGCCCGGGTTCCATGGACCGCGTCGCCGCCGGCTGAGCCCGCGCCCGGGCATCCCGGCGGGACCGCGGCGGCACCGCGCCGCGGGGCACCGCGCGCACGTCACCACGCACACGCACGGCACTTCCGCCCCACCGGGTCCTCCCGCGGACCGGGTGGGGCGTCACCCCGGGTGCGCGGGGCGGTCGTCGGCCGTCCCGCGTGTCCGCGGTCGCTCACCCGTGTGGCAATTCTCCAGCGCGGCACGTCCTTTGGTGGCAGTCTGCAGAGCGGTAGACACGCAGCGCGACACCAGCGACAGTCAGGCAGCCGGAGGTGCAGTTCCCGTGGCGTCCAATGTCAATCCCACCGTCAGGCGACGCAGACTGGGCATGGAGCTCCGCAGGCTGCGCGAACAGAGGGGCATGACGGCGGAGGAGGTGGCGGAGCGCCTGCTGGTCTCGCAGTCGAAGATCAGCCGCCTGGAGAACGGCCGCCGTTCGATCAGCCAGCGCGACGTGCGCGACCTGTGCGGGGTGTACGAGGTCGAGGACCGGCGGATCGTCGACTCGCTCATGCAGATGGCGAAGGACTCGCGGCAGCAGGGCTGGTGGCACGCCTTCGGCGACATCCCGTACAGCGTGTACATCGGTCTGGAGACGGACGCCGCGTCGCTGCGCGTGTACGAGCCGCAGATCGTGCCCGGGCTGCTGCAGACCCGGCCGTACGCGCAGGCCGTCATCACCGGCGCGCTCCCGGAGGCGCCCGCCGCGGAGATCGACAAGCGGGTGAACGTCCGCACGCGCCGTCAGGACCGGATCAACGACGAGGAGAAGCCGCTGCGGCTCTGGGCGGTGATCGACGAGGGCGCGCTGCGCCGGGTGGTCGGCAGCCGCGAGTTGATGGTGGCGCAGCTGGAGACGCTGATCGAGCAGTCGCACCTGCCCCACGTCACCGTGCAGGTGCTGCCGTTCGAGATGGGCGCGCACACGGGGATCAGCGGGCACTACGCGATCCTGGAGTTTCCCGAGGCGGCCGACTCGTCCGTCGTCTACATCGAGGGCGTGACCAGCGACCTGTACCTGGAGAAGCCGAACGACGTGCAGCGGTACACGGTGATGTACGAGCACCTGCGCGCCCAGGCGCTGGGGGTGGAGCAGAGCCGGCGGTTCATGGCGCGGATCGCGAAGGACCACGCGGAGAGCGAGCCGCCCGCCCTCCCGGGGCCGCACCGGCACTGACGGGTACGCCGCCCAGGGAGCCGGCACGGTACACCGCGGCCGGCTTTCCGTGGAAGGCCGTTCCGGTACATGCCATCCGGTCGAGTGAACGACGCTGCCGGGCGCCGAGATCGGGCCGGTAGCGTCGATCGCGTCGGCCTGAGGGGCCGGCGTGGCTGTCGACCAGCCACCACCAGCCAGAACCGGAGCTAGATCATGGCCATTATTCAGGGCGCCACGGACACCTGGACGAAGTCCTCGTACTCCGGCGGGAACGGCGCGTGCGTCGAGGTCAAGTCCCCCGTCGCCGCCTCGATCGCGGTCCGCGACTCGAAGGTCCCCGCGGGCCCGTCGATCACGTTCGTGCCGGACGCGTGGAACGCGTTCGTCCGCGAGGTGGGCACCCGCTCCCTCTGAGTCCCGCGCCCTTCCCCGCACCACGCGTGAGCCCTCTCGACTGGTCCGCCGTCCCGGCCGAGGGGGCTCGGTCACGACCGGGCCCGCCCGGGGCCCGCGCTCCCGCCTCCCCGCGGACTCCTCCGGACGTTTCCGCACGGGCGGTCGACATACCGGCGAGTACCCGGCAGGGTGGCCCGTGGGTGGCGCCGCCGGTCCAGCCTCCCCGCTCCGGACCGCGGCGCTCAGCCACGCGGATAGCGGGCCAGCCACCCCGGTGAGGCCTTCGACGGGCCGTGCAGCGCCGGGCCCTGCGTCATCTCCATCGCGAAGTCGTCGGCCAGCTCCAGCAGGGTGGACCGCCCCTCCAACTCGGCCACCCAGGCCGGCGGCAGGGCGGTCTCGCCGTGCAGGACCCCCAGCAGGGCGCCCGTCAGCGCGCCCGTCACCTCCGACGGGCCGTCGTGGTTCACGGCCAGCCGCAGCCCGTGCCGCACGTCCTCGCCGACGAGCGCGCAGTACACGGCGATCGCCAGGGCGTCCTCCGCCGACTCCCCGTCCGTCTCGCCCAGCGACGCGATCCGGTCCGGGGACGGCGCCCCCTCGCGCACGGCGGCCGCGGCCCGCTCCAGGGCGCCGGTGACCGGTTCGTGGCCCGGCCTGGACGCCAGCTGCGCCGTCGCGTCCCGCACCGCCGACTCGATGTCCCGGCCGCGCGCCACCCCGTGGACCGCCACCGCGTACGCGCCGGCCGCCAGGTACGCGACGGGGTGGCCGTGCGTCTGCGCGGCGCACTCCACGGCGAGCTGGCACACCAGGTGCGGCTCCCATCCGACCAGCAGTCCGAACGGCGCGGACCGGACGAGCGCGCCCGCGTCCCGCGCGCCGGGGTTCTTCGGCTCGGCCGGCGTGCCGAGGACCTCGTCGGCGAGGCCCGTCAGACAGGCACGGGCCGGGTCCCGGCGGGCGTACAGCCACTCCTGGGCCGCGAGCCAGCCGTTGTCCTTGCGCCGCTCGTCGGGCCCCCAGTCCCGCTGGGTCGCCGCCCAGCGCAGGTACGCGCGGTGCAGGTCGGTGGGCGGGTGCCAGGCGCCCGTGTCACGGCGCACCTGGGCGCGGATCAACCCGTCCACGGTGAACAGGCTGAGCTGCGTCGCGTACGTGACCGCGCCGCGCCGCCCGTAGACCGGCACCGGTTCGGTGAGCCCGTCGGCGCCGTGGGCGGCGCGGACGGCCTCGACGGACAGGCGGGCCGCGCCGGCGCCGAGGGCGTCGCCGACGGCCCCGCCGAGCAGGCAGCCCCGTACGCGGGCGCGGTAGTCCTGCTGTTCGGCCCGGCCCCAGACGGCTGCCGCTGTGGTACTCACCGAGAGGCCCTCCCCACGACATGGCTCCGGCGCAGCACTGTAATCGAACAGCCGCCTCGCGCAGGGTGCCGTGCGGGGAGAGCCGTCGCGAACGGGCGAACCCCCGGGAACTCGGCGGGAGGCCGCTGCGACTACTTGTCCGGGACCGCTCTCGGGTCCGGACGGTGAGGAAGGGTCGGCGATGGTGGGGCAATCTCGCGTGTGGTGTGGTGTCGCGGCCGCTCTGGCGTTCGCCGCGGTCGGGTGCGGGGCGGGCGGCGGTTCCGCCCCGTCCGCCGGGCCGACCGGCGGCAAACGGGCCGGCGCGGGCTTCCCCGTGGAGGTGACGGACTGCGAGGGCCGCCGTACGACGGTCGCCTCGGCACCCCGCGCGATCGTCACCAGCAACGCCTCGGCCCTGGAGCTGCTGCTGCGGCTCGGCGCGGGCGACAGGGTCGTCGGCACGGGCTTCCCGCCCGGGGAGGGCGCCCTCCCCGGGAAGCTGGGCGAGCAGGCGCGGAGGGTCCCGGTGCTGAGCCGGACCGTCATCCCGAAGGAGAAGCTGCTCGGCTCCGGCGCCGACCTGTACGTCGACACGTTCGCGACGGCGAACCGCGGCGGGCACGCCATGGGCGACAAGCCGACCGGTGAGGAGTTCCGGGCGGCCGGCATCACCCACGTGTACCTGAAGTCGACGGCGTGCGCCGCCGCGGCGAAGGGACCCGCGACCGACCTCACCGCGGTCACCGGGGACATCAGGGACCTCGGTGCCGTGACGGGCACGGCCGACAGGGCGGCGGAGCTCGCCGCGGAGGTGGACCGGAGGGTCGGGGCCGTCCGGAAGGCCGTCGGCCCGGTGCCGGAGGAGGACCGGCCCACGTACTTCCTCTTCGACTACGACGCCGGTACCAGCCAGCCCGTCGCGGTCTGCAACCGGCAGGTCGCGAACGCGGTGATCACACTGGCCGGTGCCCGGAACGTCTTCGCCGACTGCGACGACACGTTCAAGCAGGTCGGGTGGGAGGAGGTGGTCTCCGCCGATCCGGACTGGATCCAGCTGGCCGTCCGCAACCGGGGCAGCGCCGCCGCCACCGAGAAGGCGTTCGACGAGGCCCGCGCCTGGCTGGAGGGCAACGCGGCGACGCGCGGTCTCAAGGCCGTCAAGGAGGACCGGTACGTGCGGCTCGGTTCCGAGGCGACGACCATCGCCGGAGTGCGCAACGCCGACGCCGTGGAGAGGATCGCGGCGACGCTGTACCCGAGCAGGGTGAAGGCCGGCCGGTAGTGCCGACGACGGACGCGAACCCGCGGGCCCCCCGCGCCCCCGCGGAACCGGGCCGGCCGCCCGGGGTCCGGCACGTGCGGGCGGGCCTCCTCGCCGCCGTGCTGGGCGCGGCGCTGCTCGTCGCGCTCACCTTCGCCGTGGCGCGGGGGTCGACGGACGTGCCCGCGCGCGAGGTGTGGTCGGTGGTGCTGTGGCGGCTGTCCGGGGAGGAGCCCCGGCCGGGCACGTCGGACCTGATCGTCTGGCAGCTGCGCCTCCCGCGCGCCCTGCTGGCCGCCTTCGTCGGCGCGGGGCTCGGCCTCGTCGGCACGGCGGTGCAGGCGCTCGTGCGCAACCCGCTCGCCGACCCGTACCTGCTCGGCATCTCCTCCGGCGCCTCGCTCGGCGCGGTGGGCGCGCTGGTGCTCGGGCTGGGCGCGGGCGGGGTGTTCGGGGCCGGGCTCGGCATGACGGGCGCCGCTTTCGCCGGGGCGTTGGCCACGTTCGCGCTGGTGTGGCTGATCGCGCGGCGCGGGGGCGGTTTCTCGCCGCTGCGGCTGGTGCTGGCGGGGGTGGGCATCGGGCAGTTCCTGAGCGGGTTCACCAGTTACCTCGTCCTGCAGGCCGGGGACGAGCAGCAGACGCAGGGCGTGCTGTTCTGGCTGATGGGCAGCCTCGGCGGGGCCACCTGGGAGACCCTCTCCGGGCCGGCCGCGGCCGTGCCGGCGGTGCTGCTGGCGCTCATGGCGCGGGCCCGGGCGCTGAACACGATGATGATGGGCGACGAGACGGCGGCGGGGCTCGGCGTGGACCCGGTGCGGCTGCGGCGCGAACTGTTCGCCACGACCAGCTTCCTGACCGCGGTGCTCGTGTCCGTGTCCGGGGCGATCGCCTTCGTCGGCCTGATGGTCCCGCACGCCTGCCGGCTCCTCGTCGGCTCGGACCACCGGCGGCTCCTGCCGGTGTCGGCGCTGTTCGGGGCGGTGCTGCTCGTCGTGGTGGACCTGGTGTGCCGTACGGCGCTGGACGCGCAGGAGCTGCCGGTCAGCGTCGTCACCTCCCTGATCGGCGCGCCCGCGCTGCTGTACCTGCTCGACCGGCGGCTCGGAGGAGGCGCGTGAACGTCGCCCTGGAGGAGCTGAGCGTCGCCTACGCGGGCCGGGCCGTCGTGTCGGGCGTCCACCTGATCGCCGCGGACGGCGAGATCGCGGGGCTCGTCGGGCCGAACGGCAGCGGCAAGTCGAGCGTGCTGCGCACCGTGTACCGGCACCTGCGCCCGGCGGCCGGCCGGGTCCTAGTAGGCGGTGTCGACGTGCGGGACCTGACGCCCTCCCGGGCGGCGCGGTGCGTGGCGGCGCTGCCGCAGGAGCGGGCCGTCGACTTCGAGCTGACCGTCGGCGACATCGTCGTGATGGGGCGCACGCCGTACAAGGGGCCGTTCTCCGGTGAGGACGCGACCGACCGGGCCGTGGTGGCGCGGGCGCTGGAGCGGGTCGGGATGGGCGCGGCGCACGACCGGTCGTTCTCGGCGCTGTCCGGGGGCGAGCGGCAGCGGGTGCTGCTGGCGCGGGCGCTGGCGCAGGACCCGGACGTGCTGGTGCTGGACGAGCCGACGAACCACCTGGACGTCCTGCACCAGGTGGAGCTGCTGGCGCTGTTGCGGGAGCAGCGGCGTACGACGCTGGTGTCGCTGCACGACCTGAACGCGGCGGCGTCGGTGTGCGACCGGTTGCACGTGCTGCACCGGGGGCGGGTGGTGGCGTCGGGAACTCCGCGGGAGGTGCTGACGCCGAAGCTGCTGGCGGAGGTGTTCGGGGTGCGGGCGGCGGTGCTGGAGCACCCGCTGACGGGCGGTCCGCTGATCGCCTTCGACCACCACTCCCCCGCGGCGGTTCCCGGCCTCCCCGCGGAGGCGGCTCCGTGACGGCCGCCCCGGCCGCCCCCGTCCCCGCCGCCGCGGTGCCGGCCCGGCCGGCCCGGGGTCCCGCCCGGGGCGGGGTCCGCGGGCGGGGGGCGGCCCGCGGCCGGCCGGGGCCGGGCCTCGGAGAGCCGCCCGCGCGGGGGCGGCGGCCCGGGCGCGCGTGGTGGCGAGGACGTCGTCGCGGTCGCAGTGGACCCGGCGGCCGTTCGCGCGGCGCCGCCACCGGCGCGTGCCGGCCTGCCGGTACACCGTGCCGGAGGTGACGCACCGGCCGGTGGCGGCGTCCCGCGCGGTCAGTCCGGCCGCGCCGCGCCCCGCGCGCGGCGGCGGTGCCCGGCCGCACCCCGAGGTGCCCCTCCCCGCCACCGGACCGCCCCCGCACCCGCCGCCGGCGCGTCCGGCGCGCCCTTCCGGCGCACGACCCCGGACCGCCTCCCGACGGCGGCCGGGAACGGCCCCCCGGACACGCGCCGGCGCTTCCACCCGCACCCGCACCCGCACCCGCACCCGCACCCGCACCGAAGAATCGAGGCCGACATCAGCACGCGCGCAGAGACCGCGGAAGCCGGATTCCGGACCGTGGACACAGTCCTCTTCGATCTCGACGGCACCCTGGTCGACACCCTGGACGACATCGTCCGCACGGTGAACGCGGCGCTGCGCGCCCACGGCCTGCCGGTCCTCTCCCCCGCGGAGGTCGGGGACCGGGTGGGCGAGGGCGGTACGGCGCTGGTCGAGGCGTCCGTGGGGAAGCGCGGGCGCCCCGTGGACCCCGGTGTCGTGGCCCGCGTGCAGGAGGCGTACCTGACCGGTTACGCCGCCTCGCCCGCCGAGGGGTCCCGGCCGTACCCGGGCGCCGAGGCGCTGCTGGAGCGGTTGCGCGCGGCGGGCGTCCGCACGGCGCTGTGCACCAACAAGGCCGGCGGCGTCACCGGCGCGCTGCTCCGGGCCCTGCGCCTCGACGGCTGCTTCGACGCGGTCGTCACCGGGGACGGCCCGGCCGGGCGCAAGCCGTCGCCCGGACCCCTGCGCCACGCGCTGGCCCTGGCGGGCGGCACGGCCGGGCTCATGGTCGGCGACAGCCGCCACGACCTCGCCGCCGCCCGCGCCGCCGGCATGCCCGCGGCGTGGGTGAGTTTCGGGTACGGCCGTCCGGGACCCGCCCAGTTCCCCGACGTGGAGGTGGCCCGCCTCGACGCGCTGGAGACCACCGCACGCGCCGCGCGCATCCGGTTCCGCGGGATCCGATGACCGAACCCCGCCCGTCACGCTGGGAGGGAGCGTCGCCCGGTCCGCCCGCGGGCGACGTTCTCCGTCCGGTCTTCCCGTACCGCCGCCTCGCCCGCGAACCGGTCGGCGGCTGCGCCGCCGGGACGTGCGAGGAGTGCTTCGCGCCGCACCGGCCGACGGGCGAGCGCTTCGTCGGGCGGGGCCTCCCGCTCCGCTTCGTCATCCCGGCCCTCCCGCCGGGCCGCCCGATCCGGGGGAGGCGCTCGGTACGCTCCCGGCCACGGCGGAGCCGGTGCCGCCGGGGTTCCCCCGGGAGCTGTGCGACCACACCCGCCGCCGCGAGCCGGGTGCGCGCATCACCCTCCGCTCCGACGGACACGTCCCCGGCGGCCCCGTCGGCGTCCCGGACCGGACCGTCCGCGCCCGCGGCACCGAACCGGACGCGCCGCCGGGGGCGATCGGGGCGGACGCGGTCAACACGTACGGGCTGGACGGCGCGTTGCCCGGCCTGCCCTACGGCGAGCGGCGAACCGCGCTCCCCGGCCGGTGCGCCGCCCCGGTCGGGGGCGTGCGCGCCCGCACCCCCGCGGACCCGGCCGCACGGAGCGTCTCCGGCGGCGTCCACCGGTTCCCGCCCGCGGACCGGACGGCCCCGGGCGCCGGCCGCGGCCGCGACGGCGTCCGCGAGGAGGCCGGGCTCCCGGCCCACCGGGTGATCCGGCGCGGCGCGCGGAGCGGCCCCGCCGTCACCGACGACCACGCCCTGCTGCACGGCCGCACCGCGTTCACCCGCGGCCCGCCGCGCCACCCGCGGCGCGTGCGCGTGCCGTGACCACCGCGGCCCGCCGCGCCGCCGGGGCACCGCGGGCCCGCCGCCGGCTCCGCGGGCGGGGCGCGGGTGCCCGGTTCCTCAGCGTGCCGCAGGCTCCGGTGCCGGGGCCGGCTTCCCGGACGGGGTGCGGCGCCTGGTGGCGAGGAGCAGTACGCACAGCCACGCCGCGACCGCGGAGATCACCAGCCCGTACCGGGCGCCGTCCGCCCGGCCCGCCAGCCCCCACGCGGCGCCGGCCAGCGCGGGCCCGACGGCGAAGCCGAGGCTCCGGGAGAGCTGCACCAGCGACCCGGCGACCCCCAGCGCCCGGGGCGGCGCGGCGGTCATCACGAGCGTCTGCGTCGGCCCGCCGTACAGACCCATGCCGGCGCCGGCGAGGGCGAGCCGCCAGGTGATGTCGGCCTGCGTCCAGTGGTCGCCGTGCAGGGCGAGCAGGGTGAGGCCGAACGCGGTCACACAGGCACCGGCGATGGCGGTGGGGCGCGGCCCGCACCGGTCGGCGAGCCGCCCGCCGAGCGGTCCCATCACACCCATGGCCAGCGGGAACGCGAGGACGGTGAGTCCGGTGGCGGTCGCGGAGAGGCCGCTGCCGCTCTGCAGCCGCAGGGCGACCACGTAGTGCATGGCGGCGAAGCCGGCGGCCAGCGAGAACACCGCCCCGTACACGCCGGCCACCCCCGACGCGCGGACCACGTCGAGGACCGGGCGGGTGGCGGGCCGGCGCGTCCACCACACGAGGGGCGGTACGGCGGCGAGGCCCAGCAGCAGCCAGGCGGGTGCCCCGGGTGCCAGGGTGAGGCCGAGGAGCAGCGCGGCGACGGCGCCGCCGACGAGCGCCGCGTCCGTCAGGGGCTGCCGGCCGGGGGCGACCAGGCCGCCGCGCCGCGGCAGGACGCGGGCCACGACGAGCAGGGCGGCCAGGCAGACGGGGAGCTTGACGAGCAGGACCGCCCGCCAGCCGAACGCGTCCAGCAGGACGCCTCCGACGGCGGGCCCGGTGACGGCGCCCAGGGGGCCGAGCGTCGCGGGTACGCTCATCGCCCGCCCGCGCAGCGACGCCGGCACGGCGCGCACCACCAGGACGGGCATGAGGACGAACAGGAGGGCGCCGAAGGTGCCCTGGGCGATCCGGGCGACGGCCAGCCAGGCCATCCAGGGGGCGAGCGCGGCGAGCATCCCGCACACCGCGAAGCCGGACACCGCCAGCAGCAGCGCCGGGCGCAGCCCCACGCCGCCCGTGCCGCGCCCGCCGTCCAGCCAGCGGCCGGCGGGCAGCAGCAGGGACACGACGGCGAGCTGGTAGCCGAGGACCGCCCACTGCGCCATCGACGGGGAGACGTCCAGGTCGGTGGCTATGGTGGCCAGCGCCATGTTGACGATGTTCATGTCGAGCAGCGCCGTGAACGACAGGGCGCCGGCTATGGCGACCAGGATCCACGGACTGCGCCCACCCGTCGGCGCGTCGTCCGGCTCGTCCGGTCTCCCCGGGCCCGCTGCGGCGTCCCGTTCGGCGTGCGGCATCGCTCGTCCCTCCCGTGTCCGCCGTACGGCGGGCTCCCTCCTCGTAAGTCGCGGGCGGCGGGCGGCGGGTTCCCGGCTTCTTCGGGACACGGCGGCCGGAAACAAATGGCGGTGGCCGTATTCGGACGGAAAACGCGCGAACGTTTTCCCCAGGAAGTCGGCCGGTGGCGCGCACGGGTTCCCGGCGTGGAACGGGAGAATGCTCACGTGGGATATCACCGCGCGCCGGGTGGATTCCGCGGACTTCCGTGCCAGCATGAGTGACCGGGCCGAGGGAGCCACCGCCCTTCAGGGGCCCGTCCTCTGTCTGCCCGTCAGCCACGTGTCCGGGCCACCCCCGTACCGGGAGTCGTGGCTGGCGGGCGCTCATCCCAGGAGCGGAACACCATGAAGGACGCCCGGCCCGGACGGGCCGCGCCCGGACGTACGGCCGCCACGACGCGCGGGCCGCTGGCGGGCCTGATCGGGTTCCTGGCGCTGCTCGTGGTCCTGCTCGCGGCGTCGTACGCCGTCGGGACGCTCGCCGGGCCCGTGGCGCCCGGCCTCCACCCCGGCGACGGCGCCCCCGCCGGGACGGCCGGCGACGGCACGGACATGGGCGGCATGGACATGGGCGGCATGGGCATGGAAGGGGCGGGCCGATGACCGCGCCGGGCCCCGTGGCCGCCGCCACGACCACCACCGACCTCGTCATCGGCGGCATGACCTGCGCGGCCTGCGTCAACCGGGTCGAGAAGGGCCTCGCCGGGCTGAAGGGCGTGACCGCGGTCGTGAACCTCGCCACCGGCACGGCCCGGGTCACGCACCCGCCGACGTACACGGTCCCCGACCTGATCGCCGCCGTCGAGCGGTCCGGCTTCACCGCCGAACCCCCGGCCCCGCCCAGGGCCGCGGAGGAGCCGGAGGCCGCCCGGCGGGAGCGCCGCGACCGGGAGGAGGCCGCCGAGGAGGCGGCGCAGCGGCGGCGGCTGTGGGTCACCGTCGCCCTCTCCGCGCCCGTCCTCGTCCTGTCGATGGTCCCCGCCCTGCAGTTCGACAACTGGCAGTGGCTCTGCTTCGCGCTGACCGGTCCCGTCGTCTTCTGGAGCACCTGGCCGTGCCACGTGAAGGCGGTGCGGGGCCTGCGGCACGCGGCGTCCACGATGGACACGCTGGTCTCCCTCGGCACGATCGCGGCGTTCGCCTGGTCGACGTACGCGCTGTTCCTCGGCGGAGCCGGCACGCCGGGCATGACGATGCCGTTCAGCCTGCTGCCGTCCCCGTCGACGGACGTCGCGCACGTCTACCTGGAAGCGGCCGTCGCCGTACCGATGTTCGTGCTGACCGGGCGGTACCTGGAGGCGCGCGCCAAGCGCGGCACGGGCGCCGCGCTGCGGTCGCTGGCCGAGCTCGCCGCGAAGGACGTGGCGGTGCGCTGCGGGCAGTCGGGGCGCGAACGGCGCGTCCCGATCGAGCAGTTGCGCGTCGGCCAGGTCTTCGTCGTACGGCCCGGGGAGAAGGTCGCCACGGACGGCGTGGTCGTGGAGGGCAGTTCGGCGCTCGACCTGTCGCTGGTGACCGGGGAGAGCGACCCCGTCGAGGTGGGTCCCGGCTCGTCCGCCGTCGGCGCCGCCGTCAACGCGGGCGGGCTGCTGCTGGTCCGGGCCACGGCGGTCGGCGAGGACACGCGGCTGGCCCGCATCACCAGGCTGGTGACCGACGCGCTCGCCGGCAAGGCCAGGGCGCAGCGCGTCGCGGACCGGGTCGCCGGGGTGTTCGTACCGGCCGTGCTGGCGCTGGCGGTGACCGTGCTGGGCTTCTGGCTGGGTGCCGGGGCCGACGCGCAGGTCGCCGTGACGGTCGCCGTGTCCGTGCTGGTCGTCGCCTGCCCGTGCGCGTTGGGCCTCGCCACGCCGACGGCGCTGCTGGCCGCCACCGGGCGCGGCGCCCAGCTGGGCATCCTCGTCAAGGGGCCGCGCGCCCTGGAGACCCTGCGCAGCGTCGACACGGTCGTCCTCGACAAGACCGGCACGCTCACGACGGGCCGGCTGAAGGTCACCGGCGTCACCCCGCTGAGCGGTGCGCACCGCGACGACGACCGGCGCGAGGTGCTGCGGCTCGCCGGCGCCGTGGAGCAGGGCTCCGACCATCCGCTGGGCCGGGCCGTCGTCGCGTACGCGCGCCGCACGCTCGGCGGGGACGCGCTGCCGCGGGTCGCCGACTTCGCTTCCACGACCGGGGTCGGCGTCGCCGGCCGGGTCGACGGGCGGCACGTCGAGGTCCGCGCGCCCGGCGACGAGGTGCTGCCCGAGTCGCTGGCCGGGGCGCTCGCCGCCGCCGAGGAGGCCGCGCACACCCCCGTCCTCGTCAAGGTCGACGGCACGGCGCGGGCCGTGATCGCGCTGGGCGACACGCTGCGGCCGGGCGCGTACCGGGCGGTGGAGCGGCTGCGCAGGCTCGGCCTGCGGCCCGTCCTGGCGACCGGCGACCGGGACGCCACCGCCCGCGCCGTCGCGGCGGAGCTCGGCATCCCGGAGGCGGACGTCCACGCCCGCTGCACGCCCGAGGACAAGGCGTCGCTGGTCGCCGGGTTGAGGTCGGAGGGCCACCGGGTCGCCGTCATCGGCGACGGCGTCAACGACACGGTCGCCCTGGCCGGCGCGGACCTGGGCATCGCCATGGGCGGCGGTACGGACGCGGCGATCGGCGCGGCCGACGTGACGCTGGTCCGGGAGGACGTCGAGGCCGTCGCGGACTCCGTGCTGCTGGCCCGCCGCACGCTCGGCACGATCCGGACGAACCTGGTGTGGGCCTTCGGGTACAACGCCGTCACCCTGCCGCTGGCGGCGACCGGCTGGCTCAACCCGATGGTGGCGTCGGCCGCCATGTCGGTGAGCTCCGTCGTCGTCGTCACCAACAGCCTGCGGCTGCGCGGCTGGCAGCCCCGGCGCCCGGCACCGGCCGCGCGCCGCCGCACTCCGGGAGCGCGCGCATGAGGACCCTGCGGAAGCGGGCCGAGCCGTTCGTGCCCGCGCTGTCCGCCGTCGCGGCGAGCGCGCTCGCGCTGGGCGGGCTCACCGCCTGGACGGCGGCGGGCGCGGCGGGCACCCCGGCGGAGCTGGAGGTCACCCACGCGCGGCTCCTCCAGCCCTTCCCGGGGCGGGGGACGACGGCGGCCGTCTTCACGGTGGTCAACTCCGGCGGTTCCGACGACCGGCTGACGTCCGTGACGTCCCCGGCGGCCGGCGAGGCGATGCTGTCCCAGGACGCGGACGCGGGCGAGGCGGCGGCCCGGATGCGGATGCTCTCCTCGGTGACGGTGCCGGCGCGGGGCGCGCTGGAGATGACGCCGTACGGCACGGACGTGATGGTCGGACTGCGGGGACCGGTGCGGCCCGGGCAGCGCGTCCCGTTCACCCTGCACTTCGCGCGGAGCGGCCCCGTCACCGTCGAGGCCCTGGTGGTCCGCCACTCGGAGTGGTCCCCCCGCTGACCTCCCCGCGACGGTCCCCGGTCCCGTACGGGGGCGGGGTGGGGTGGGGGCCCCGTACGGGGGCGAGGATCCCGTACGGAGGCGAGGATCCCGTACGGAGGCGAGGATCCCGTACGGAGGCAGGGTCCCGTACCGGTGGGAAGGTCCCGTACGGGTCGGGGCGGGGCCGAGCGTCGGGCGGCCGCCCCCTCACGCGGCGGGGCCCGGGAACCACCGCGTGAGGGGGCGTGCGCTCACGGCGCGTCTCGGCGCCGACGGCCGCTCCGTCGCTCCCGGGCCCGCGGCCGGTGCCGGCCCGGCCGCGGCGGTGCTTCAGACCGCCGCGGTGGCGTCCGCGGCGCCGCCGGTCTCCTCGAAGTGGCTCGGCCGGCCGTCGCGGCGGACCTCGCGGCCGAGCCTCGCGGCGTCGCGGCGGTGCATCAGCTCCCACGTGCCGTCCGCACGGCGCAGCGGGGCGGAGTGCCACGGCGTGGTCCACGCGTCGGCGGCGCCGAGGAGGCGGATGCCGAACTTGGCCGCACCGCGGTTCTGCGGGTGGATGGAGAGCCGCACGTGGTGCGGGTACCGCTCGGAGATCAGCTCGCTCCAGGCGCGGCTGCGCAGGATGACCTCGTACGCGCGGCGGCGGCAGTCGCGCTGCAGGGCGGAGCGGGAGCCCTCCCAGCCGGCGGTGTCCTCGACGAGGAACCGGGTGATGCCGAGGTACATGCGGCGGGACGGCTCGTCCTCGCGGACCTCGGCGCGCAGCTCCTCCAGGGTCGGGCCCAGCGTCCTGGCGGCCAGCTCGCGCTTCTCGTCGTACGACAGGTCGGGGCCGTAGCAGTCGCGCAGGTCGAACGTGTCGAGGCGGCCGGCGAGCCCCTCGGCGCGGATCATGTCGAGCAGCGCGTCGTTGTAGGCGTCGACGTGCTCGTCCGGGACGCGGACGACGTCGCCGAAGATGTGGCCGTCGGAGCAGATCAGGACCTTCGCGCCGGGCGGGTGGACCTTCTCGATCTCGGCGCACAGCGAGTCGAGGAAGCGCAGGGCGAGCCGCTCGCCGTGGTCCGGTAAACGGCCCAGGACCTTGTCCGGGTTGGGCGACTTGCAGGGGAAGCCCGGCAGGCTGAAGACGATCCGCTCGCCGCGGGCGACGAAGTCGGCTATCTGGCCGAGCTGCTCGGGGAAGTCGTCGGGGGTGTCGAGGTGGGGGTCGGGCTCCACGGTGCGCCGGTGCGGGATGAGGAGCCGCACGATCTCCCGGCTGATGCACCCGGCTTCGGGCGCCGGGACGGTGGTGGGGGGTTCGGACATGGACGATCGGCTCGCTTCCGTGAGTCGCGGTGCTGGGACGGGTGGTCCGGGCGGTCCGGGGGTTCCGTCGGGCGCGGTGCGTGCGGCGCGGTCGAGGGCGGGCGGGGTGCGGCGCGCGGCCGCCGGCGGACGGCCTCCCCACCCGGGGTCGGTCGGGGGCCTTCCCGTCCGGGGTCGGTCGGGGGCCTCCCTGACCGACCCCGGGCGGGAACTCTCCACCGGGGCCCGGCCAGGGGCCTTCCGCCCGGATCCGGCTGCGGGACCTCCCCGGCCGAGTCCGACCGCGGGGCCCCCGCCCGGGTCCGGTGGCATGCGGCCGCCCCACCCCCGGTCCGGCGGGGCGGCGAAGGCGCTTCCGTGCCGGGGGGTCGCACACGGCCCCGGCGAGGGGGACGCGCGCGACCGGTCCGCGCGGGGGATCCCGGTGACCGGGGGCCGGGTTCGGGCGGGGCCGGGTCCGGGGGTAGTGCCGTAGGGGTCTCGGGGGTCAGTGCCGTACGGGTCTGGGGGGTCAGTGCCGTACGGGGCAGCCGCCCTGCGGGGCGGCGTCCGGCGGGCCGTAGGAGACGGGCAGCGCGTCGACGCCGCGCGCGAGGACGGCGCGCACCCAGACCAGGTCCTCGTCCCGGACGGCGAGGCGGATCCGGGGCAGCCGGGTGAGCAGTTCCCGCAGGGCGATGCGGAGTTCGAGGCGGGCGAGGGCGGCCCCGGGACAGAAGTGGATGCCGTGGCCGAACGCCAGGTGGGGGGTTGGGCGAGCGGTCGAGGTCGAGGGTGTCGGCGTCGGGGAACCGCTCGGGGTCGCGGTTGGCGGCGCACAGCGACACGATGACCGAGTCCCCGGCGGGGACGGCGGTGCCGAAGAGGTCGGAGTCCTCGGCGAAGAACCGCCACGTGGTGAGCTCGAAGGCGCTGTCGTAGCGCAGGAGTTCCTCGACGGCCCGGGTGAGCAGCGCCTCGCCGGCCGCGCTCGTCCCGCCGCCGACGGCCTCCTGGAGCCGGCGCAGCTCGGCGGGGTGGCGCAGAAGGGCCACGAGGGCGGTGGTGATCTGGTTGGTGACCGGTTCCTGGCCCGCGACGAGGAGCTGGAAGACCATGGAGTCGCGTTCCTCCCCGGTGATCTCTCCGGCCTCACAGGCGTGGACCAGGCCGGTGAGCAGGTCGTCGGCGGGGTGGGCGCGCTTGTGCCCGACGACCTCGGCGATGTAGTCCTCCAGGCCGCGCAGGCGCCCCTCGTACACCGGCCGCTGCGGGTCGGTGGGGCCGACGGGCTGGACGACCTTGCCCCAGTCGCGGTCGAAGCGGGCGGCGATCGCGTCGGGCAGGCCGATGACCTCGGCGAGGACGCGAAACGGGAAGTGCGCGGCGAAGGCGCCGACCACGTCGACCACGCCGCTCCCGCCGGCCGCGGCGAGGGCGTCGTCGAGGAGCCCGGCGGCGAGTTCCTCGAAACGGGCGCGCTTCCGCTCGACGTTGCGGGGGGCGAACGCCTCGGTGACCAGCTTCCGCAGCACGGTGTGCCTGGGCGGGTCCTGGTGCAGCAGGTGGACCTGGAGCCGGGAGTGCTGCGGTTCGGGCATGATCGCCGCACGCGCGCGCCAGGCGCTGTTGCCGAGGTCGTGGTTCTTGCCGAGGCGGTCGTCGGTGAGGGCGCTCTGCGCCGCCTCGTATCCCGTGACCAGCCACGCGTCGACCCCGCTGGGGAAGGTGACCGCGTGGACGGGTCCCTCCTCGCGGAGCTTCCGGTACAGCGGGTACGGGTCGGTCTTGTACTCCTCGCCGTGGAGAGGCAGCCGTTCGGGACGCGACATGGCGTGGTGCTTCCTTCCTGGGGGCGGTCCGCTTCGGGGACGGGAGCGGCGGTCCGCGCGGTGCCGTCCGGCGGTCCGGACGGGTGCGGGCGCGCCCGGTGCATCGGGCCCGGGCGGTGGGGCGCGGATCGGTGCGGGAGGGGGCGGTGGTGCACGGAGCGCGGACGGCCGGCCTTCGGGCGGGCGGTGGCGCCTTCGCGGGGGCCGCCGCCCGGTGGCCGGGACGGCCGCGAACTATTGACGCGTACAGGTCACAGGCAACGGGGGGAATGTTCCCGGGCGCGGGCCGGTGTGTCAAGTTAAACCCGTTCAACAATCAACTCGTGAAGCGCTGACCGGAATTCCCCAAACAACCGACGCGAACACTTGGTATTGCCGTGGGGCCCGTCCCCTGGGGTAAGTGTCCACGGCGGTCTCCCGGAGAGCGCCGTCCGGTTCGGCATTCCGGGCGCGTTGAGGGTTTCGGCGGGGAACAGCGGCTCCACCCCGGCGGTCCGCGCACCCGCGCGATTGCTCGCCGCGCTGCTGCCGAAGGCCGGTCGGGAGGCGCCGATTTCCCGTCCGGCGGAAGCGGTGTGGGAACGCGTACCGCCCGCCACGGCAGAACACCGGATTCGGGAGATCGCCGCCGATCCGCGCTCACGCATTCCCCACACACGGGAAACGGTCGTCACCGACACACCGGGGTACCGGATCCCCGTCGGCGGGGACCGACCCGACCTCACCCGCTTCGACGAGGCCCTCGGCGAGTCCCGCCGCAGCGCCGCGGCCGACGGCGAGACCGCCGCCCTGGAGACCGCCCCCGGCCCGTGCCGCGGCCGGGTCCTCCGCCGCCAGCCGCGGCCCCGCCCTCGCCTCCGCGGCCGCCGCCCCGCTCGACGACGCCGCCTCCTCGGGCCGGGTGCGCCCGCCCCTCCGGGCCGGGCCGCCTGGTCCGGGTCACGGGCCGCCCGCGCCCGGCCGGACCGGACGGCACGGCGGCGCTCCCCCCGCCGCCGCCCCCGCCCCCACCGCCGACGGCGTCGCCCGCGCCCCACCCGTGGCGAGGTCCCTCGCGGGGGCGCGAAGGAGCACGTGCCCCGCGCCGGACTCCCCGGGTGTCGTCCGCCTCCCGGGCGCCGCGAGCGGTGCGGCCCCGGTGCGGCGCCGCGCCGCACCGGGGCCGCAGACCGCGGGACGCCCCGGCCGGCGCCCGCCCCGGGACGCGCCCCCGCCGGGGTCACCCGTACGGGCGGGCCTCGGGGGCCGGCCCCGCCGGGGTCACCCGCGGTCGTGGAGCCGGGCCGTCAGGGATCCGAAGACGGCGACCAGCACCGCCGACCACCCCAGCGTCCACGCCACTTCGGCGCCCGGCCATCGGCCGTCCATGAGACCGCGCACCGCCGAGGCGGCGTGGGTGACGGGATTGTGGCCGACCGCGGTCCGCAGCCAGCCCGGCATGGTGCCGGGGTCGACGAACACGTCGCTGAGGAAGTTCAGCGGCAGGATCACCGCCATCGAGGCGCCCGTCACCGTCTTCTCGTCCCGTACGAGCAGGCCGAGCGTCGTCCCGATCCACGAGAAGGAGAAGGCGAAGACGAGGAGCAGGAGAACGCCGGCGGCCACGCCGGAGGCGCCCCCGGCCGGCCGGAAGCCGAGGACCAGGCCGGCGGCGAGCATCACCGCCGAGGCGATCGAGTAGCGCAGCACGTCGCCCAGCAGGTAGCCGACGACCGTCGCCGGCCGCCACACCGGCAGCGCGCGGAACCGGTCGGAGACACCCCCGCCGATGTCGTTGTTGAGCGCGATGCCGGTGTACGCGGTGGTCATCACCACCGACATCACCATCACGCCGGGCAGCAGGTACTGGACGTACTCGCGGGGCGATCCGGCCAGCGCCCCGCCGAAGAGGTACGTGAACATCACCACCAGCACCACCGGCAGCGCGGTCACGTCGAAGAGCTGCTCCGGCAGGTGCCTGATCTTCAGCACGGCCCGCCAGCCGAACACCGCGGAGGCGGCGAGCGGACCGGGGGCGGGGGGCCGCTCCCCGGCGGAGAGCAGGTCGGCGAGGGCACGGGCCGGGACGGGCGCGTCGCCGCGCGGGACGGCCCCGCCGGGCACCGGGGCGCTCATGCCGCGGCCCCCGCGTCCGCGGGCGCGGCGCCGGCGTCCGCCTCCCGGCCGGTCAGGGCGAGGAACACCTCGTCCAGGCTGGGCCGGCCGAGCGAGAACGCGTCGACCGCGATCCCCCGCCGGGCCAGCTCGGCGAGCACCCGGGAGGCCCGCTCGGCCGCGTCCCGGCCCCCGCCGGCGCCGCCGACGCGGGCGGTGAGCGCCGCCGGGTCGGCCTCCCGCCGCACCTCGGCGGCCAGGTGGAGGGCGAGGACCCGCTCGGCCTCCGCCCGCTGCCCGGGGTCGGCCAGCCGGAGGTGGACGGAGCCCGCGCCGACCGACGCCTTCAGCTCGCCCTGGGTGCCCTCGGCGACGACCCGGCCCCGGTCGACGACGGCGATCCGGGACGCCAGGCGGTCGGCCTCGTCCAGGTACTGCGTGGTCAGCAGGACCGTCGTCCCGAGGTCGACGATCGCGCGGACGACGTCCCACACCTGGCCGCGGGAGCGCGGGTCCAGGCCCGTCGTCGGCTCGTCGAGGAACAGCAGGGCGGGCGCGGCGAGGAGCGACGCGGCGATGTCGAGCCTCCGGCGCATGCCGCCCGAGTAGCCCCCCACCCGCCGGCCAGCGGCGCCGGCCAGGGCGAACGCCTCCAGCACCCGGTCGGCCCGGTCCCGCGCCGACCGCTTCGGCAGCCCGGCCAGCCGGCCCAGCAGGACCAGGTTCTCCGCGCCCGTCAGGTCCTCGTCGAGCGACGCGTACTGGCCGGTGAGGCCGATCAGGCCGCGGACCGCGCCGGCCTCCCGCACGACGTCGCGGCCGAAGACCCGGGCCCGGCCGCCGTCCGGGCGCACCAGCGTCGCCAGCGTCCTCACGGTCGTCGTCTTCCCCGCGCCGTTCGGGCCGAGGAGCCCGTAGACGGTCCCCGCCGGGACAGTCAGGTCCAGGCCGTCCACGGCGCGGTGGGCGCCGAACGCCTTCACCAGCCCCTCGGCCTCGACGGCCGGACCGGCCGGCACGGCGCCGGCGTCCGGGCGGTCAGCCACGGCCGGTCCCCCCGTCCGGCCCCGCGGACGGCGCCCCGACCGCCTCGGGGTGCAGCCGCAGCCACCGCAGGACGAGCATCCCGCCGACACCGGGGACGAACGACAGCGCCCGCGCCGCACCCGACGGGCCCGCGGCCGTCAGCGAGAACGTCGCCACGATGGTGATCAGGTACGCCGAGCCGTGCACGGGTCCGCCGAGGGAGGCGACCGGACCGGCGTGGACCGTGAGGAGGTTGACGAGCAGGACGAGGAGGGAGGCGGCCTCCACCGCCGCCGCCGCGCGCAGTGCCTTCGGGCCCATGGCGGTCACACGCCCGTCGTGGAGCCGGGGCGGACGATCATCAGGACGACGACGACCGCCCACAGCAGGTTGAAGACCCCGGTGAGCATGCCCAGCCGCGCCGCCGCGGCGCCCAGCCCCTCGGCGGCTCCGCCACCCTCCCGGGCCATGGTCAGGAGGCGCTCCTGGCCGGGGATGATCGCCATGGCGAGCAGGAACGCGGCGACGGCGGTGAGGACCATCGACGAGATCAGCCAGGTGTCGCCCAGGGCGCCGAGCTGCGCGCCCGTGGCCAGGCCGAAGACCGGTACGACCAGGCCGGCGACGGCGTAGACCCGGCAGACGCGGTGCAGGAAGGCGGCGACGCCGGCGGCGGAGCCCCCTCCCCTCCCCGTCTTCCGGTCCCTGTGCCGCCTGCCTGGCGAAGCGCGGGAAGAGCGAGGCCGCGACTGCGATCGACCCGACCGCGAGGATGGCGGCGAGCACGTGCACGGACAGGAGGAGTTTGGTCACGGTGGTGCCTCCAAGCGGGACCGGACTGACCCTCGATACATTGGCTACCAATAGATAGCATGCCTACAGCAGGGTTGGGTAGACTCCCCCTCATGAGGACAGACGCGGTCCGCGGCCATCTGGACGGACTCCTCCTGGCCGTGCTCGAACCGGGCCCGCTGCACGGGTACGCGATCATCGCGGCCGTCCAGCAGCGCAGCGGGGGGCGCGCTCGAACTGCGCACGGGCACCATCTATCCGGCGCTCCAGCGCCTGGAGCGGCTCGGCCTGCTCAAGAGCAGCTGGGACCCGGTCGGCGAGCGGCGCCGCCGCCGCTACGAGCTGACCGAGGCCGGCCGGCGCAGCCTGGACCAGGAGCGCAACGCCTGGCGGGAGTTCACGACGGCCATCGGCTCGGTCCTGAACCCGCCGGCCCCCTCGACGGGACTGGCCACGTGAGCGCCGGTGCGGACGCCGGGACGAGCACCGGCACCGCGGCGTCCGGCGGGCGGCGCCCCGACCCCCTCGACGCGTACGTGGCGGCCCTCTCGGACTCCCTGCAGGGGCCGGGCCGGGCCAAGTCCCGCCTCGTCGCCGAGGTACGGGACGGCCTGGACGACGCGGTCTCGGCGCACACCCGCGCGGGCGTCCCCTACGAGCGCGCCGCGGAGCTGGCGGTGCGCGACTTCGGCTCGCCCGACCGCCTGGCGCCCGCGTTCCAGCACGAACTGTCCATCGCCCAGGCCCGGCACACCGCCCGCGCCGCCGCGTTCACCGTGCCGCTCGCCGTCGCCTGCTGGCTGCTGCTGCGGACGGCCGGCCACGACGGCGCCGCCTGGCGGCTTCCCCAGGGCACCTCGGCGCTGACGGCGCACCTGGTCGTCGTGGCCGCCGTGGCGTCGGTCCTCTCCGCGACGACGCTCGCCGCGACCGGGCGGCTCGCCCGCTGGCTGCCCGTCCCGCACCGGCTGCCCCTCGCGGTCGCCTGGACGGGCACGGCGGCGAGCGTCACCATGGCCGTCACCGCGCTCGTCCTGGTCACCCTCTCCGCCGTCGTCACCGACTGGCCGCTGGCGGTGGCCGCCGGCGCGCTCGCCGCGGCGGCGCACGCCGTGGTGGCCTCCTCGGCCCGCACGTGCCGGCGGTGCGCCCGCCTGCCGGTGAACTGAAGACGCGTGTCGCGCCGATCCGTTGGAGCGGACCGCCCCCCGGCGGCGGGGGGCGGCGGCCGGGGACGCCCCACCGCGCCCGGGGCCGCGCGGAGAGCCGGGCCCCGGTGCCCGGGACGGGGCGGCCCGTGCCGGTGACACCCGCGGGCACCGGGCCCGCACTGAGGCTGACACGCGCCGCGGTCTTCGCCGCCGTGTGCGTCCTGACGGCCGCGCTGGGGCACTCCCTCGCCTCCGACCGCCCGTTGTCCGCCGGCTTCCTCACCGGCGCCGCGATCGCCACCACCGCGGCCGCCTGGTGGCCGGCCCGCGTCGAGCGCGGCGCCCTCCAGATCACGGCGACGACGGTCGGCGCCCAGTTGTCGCTGCACGCCGCCTTCTCGCTCGCGCCGGTCCCCGGCGGAGGCCACCACGCCCACCGGGCCGCCGCCCTCCCGCAGAGCGTGTGCATGGGCGGTGCCACCGACCCCGTCGCCCGGGCCGTCTGGCAGGCCCACACCGGTACGGCGCACCCGGAGGCGGCCGGACCCGGGTCGTCCGTCGCGTCCCTGGTGGAGCTCCTCACCCACGGCTCCTGGACCATGTTCCTCGCGCACGTGCTGGCCGCCCTCGCGTGCGGACTGTGGATGTGGCGCGGCGAGGCCGGGTTCTTCGCGATCGCCCGCTCCCTGCACTGCGCCTTCTTCGAGCCGCTGCGGCTCGTCCTCACCGGATTCGCCCCGGCCCGGCTCCTGGCCGTCCCGCGCGCGGCGCCCGTCGCCCTGCGCCCGCACCGGCCGCGCGACCTGCCGCTGCGGTACGCCATGTCCCGGCGCGGGCCGCCGCGGGGGTGCCCGGTCCCCCGCTGACCCGTCCCCCGCGGCGGCCCGGCGGAGGACCGGTGCGAGCGTCTCCCGCCCCCACCCCCGCACGTGCGCCGCCGCGCCGGCCCCGCCGCGCGGCGGGCACACGTGGCCGGACGCCCTGGTTGGTGTCCGGCCGCGGCGGGCAGCCACGGCCGAAGGGGCGCGCGTCCGCCGGAAGTGATCGCGTACAGGCGCGGAGCGCCGAGCGCGCTCGCCCCTCCCGGCGCCCGTCCGCGACGCCCCGGAGGCCGAACGAGCCAAACGAAGGACGTCTCCATGCCCACCCACCCCAGTGGCGTACGCGACCGCGCCGCCGTTCCCGGCGACGACCAGATCACCGAATGGGCCCTGGCCGCCGCCCGCGGCGACACCTCGGCGGCGGAGGACTTCGTCTCCGCGACCCGCCCGCACGTCTGGCGGTTCATAGCCCGCGCCTGCGGCGACGCCCACAGCACCGACGACCTCACCCAGGAAACCTACCTGCGGGCCCTGCGCAGCCTCCCCCGCTTCGCGGCGCGCTGCCACGCCCGCGTCTGGCTGCTGTCGATCGCCCGCCGGGTCGTCGTCGACCGCTACCGGTCGAACGCCGCCCGCCCCCGCCTCGCCGACACGGCCGACTGGCAGACGGCCGCCGAGCGCACCCAGCAGACCGGGCTGCCCGGCTTCGACGAGGGCGTGGCCCTGCTCGACCTGCTGGAGTCGCTCGACCGGACGCGCCGCGAGTCGTTCATCCTCACCCAGGTCAAGGGCCTGTCGTACGAGGAGGCCGCCTCGGTCGCGGGCTGCCCGATCGGCACGGTGCGCTCCCGGGTCAACCGGGCCCGGCAGAACCTCACGCACCTGCTGAGGTCGGCGGAGTCCGCCGCCTGAGCGGAGGGCGGCCGGGGTCCCGACGGGCCCCGGCCGCCCCTCTCCCCCGCGCCCTCACTCCGTCAGGAGGGGCAGCGGCTCGGGCAGGCGCCCGCCGGACGCCTCGGCCGCCGCGCGCCGCTCCGCGGGCACCTCCCCGTACAGCGTCGTCCGGGGCCGCGCCGGGCGGCCCGCCGCCCCGGCGACGGCGACGAGGTCCCGCACCGACTTGTACGAGCCCCAACCGGACCCGGCCATCCGGGAGATCGTCTCCTCCATGAGCGTGCCGCCCAGGTCGTTCGCCCCCGACCGCAGCATCTCCGCCGCGCCGTCCGCCCCGAGCTTCACCCAGCTGGTCTGGACGTTCGGGACGCAGGGGTGGAGCAGCAGCCGCGCCGCCGCCGTGACCGCCCGGTTGTCGCGGACGGTCGGGCCGGGCCGGGCGATCCCCGCGAGGTAGACGGGCGCGTTGGTGTGGACGAACGGCAGCGTCACGAACTCGGTGAACCCGCCGGTCTCCCGCTGGAGCCGGGCCAGCGTCCGCAGGTGGCCGAGCCAGTGCCGCGGCTGGTCCACGTGCCCGTACATCATCGTCGAGGAGGACCTCAGGCCCAGCTCGTGCGCCGTGCGGACGACCTCGATCCAGGTGGCGGCGGGCAGCTTGCCCCTGGTGAGCACCCAGCGCACCTCGTCGTCGAGGATCTCCGCGGCCGTCCCGGGGATCGAGTCGAGCCCGGCCTCCTTCGCGGCGGCCAGCCACTCCCGGACCGGCATGCCCGTCCGGGACGCGCCGTTGACGATCTCCATCGGCGAGAAGGCGTGCACGTGGACGCCGGGGACGCGCTCCTTCACGGCCCGCACGATGTCGAAGTAGGCCGTGCCCGGCAGGTCCGGGTGGATGCCGCCCTGCAGGCACACCTCGACCGCGCCCACGTCCCACGCCTGCGCGGCCCGGTCGGCGACCTGCTCCAGGGAGAGCGTGTACGCGTCGGCGTCGGTGCGCCGCTGGGCGAAGGCGCAGAAGCGGCAGCCGGTGTAGCAGACGTTGGTGAAGTTGATGTTGCGGGTGACGACGTACGTGACGTCGTCACCGACCGCCGACCTCCGCACGTCGTCCGCGATCCGGCACAGCGCGTCCAGCGCCGGGCCGTCGGCGTGCAGCAGGACCAGCGCCTGCGCGTCGGTCAGCCGCGTCGGGTCGTCCGCCGCGACGCCGAGCGCCTCGCGCGCGTCGCCGTCGAGGCGCTGCGGTACCAGGCCGGGCGCGGCGGCCTCCCGCAGGGCGTCCCAGTCGCCGTACACGGAGTCGAAGTCGCCGCGCCGGTCGCCGGTGCGGCCCTCGGTGTCGACGGCGCGGTGCAGGTCGGTGCGGCCGCCCGCGGCGAACGCCTCGTCGGGCTCCTGCCAGGGCAGCCCCCTCGGCACCGCGTCCGGCCGGGCCAGACCGGTCTCCGGGTCGGCGAGCGCGGTGACGTGCGGGAGCAGCCGCGGGTCCAGCCACGGCTCGCCGCGCAGCACGAACTCCGGATACACGCAGAGCCGTTCGCGCAGTTCGAACCCGGCCGCCGCGGACCGCTCGGCCAGCACCTCGATCTGCGGCCAGGGCCGTTCCGGGTTGACGTGGTCGACGGTGACCGGCGACACCCCGCCCCAGTCGTCGACGCCCGCGCCGAGGAGCCGCCCGTACGCGTCGTCGACGAGGTTGGGCGGGGCCTGGAGGCAGGCGGACGGGCCCAGCACCAGCCGGGCCACGGCGACCGTCGCCACCAGGTCGTCCAGGTCCGCGTCGGGCGCGGCGCGCATCGCCGTGTCCGGCTTGGCGCGGAAGTTCTGGACGATCACCTCCTGGAGGCCGCGGTGGGCGCGGGCCACGCGGCGCAGCGCGAACAGCGACTCGGCGCGCTCCTCGGGCGTCTCGCCGATGCCGACGAGCAGCCCGCTGGTGAACGGCACGGAGGACCGCCCGGCGTCCTCCAGCACCCGCAGCCGCACCGCGGGCTCCTTGTCGGGCGAGCCGTGGTGGGGGCCGCCGGGCTCGGACCACAGCCGCTCGGCGGTGGTCTCCAGCATCATCCCCATGGACGGGGCGACCGGCTTGAGCCGCTGGAAGTCCGCCCACGACACGACGCCCGGGTTGAGGTGGGGCAGCAGCCCGGTCTCCTCCAGGATGCGGACGGAGACGGCCCGCACGTACGCGAGGGTGTCGTCGTAGCCGTGCGCGTCCAGCCACTCCCGCGCCTGGGGCCAGCGGGCCTCGGGCTTGTCGCCGAGCGTGATCAGGGCTTCCTTGCAGCCGAGCGCGGCGCCCCGGCGGGCGACGTCGAGGACCTCGTCCATCGACATGAACATCCCGTGCCCGGCGCGGCGCAGCCTGCCCGGCACGGTCGCGAACGTGCAGTAGCGGCAGGTGTCGCGGCACAGCCGGGTGAGGGGGACGAAGACGCTGCGGGAGTACGTGACGACGCCCGGCCGCCCCGCCGCGGCGAGCCCCGCGTCGCGGACCCGGGCGGCCGACGCCGCCAGCCGGTCGAGGTCGGCGCCGCGCGCCCGGAGCAGGACGGCGGCCTCGGCGGTGTCGAGCGCGACCCCGTCCTCCGCCCGCTTCAGGGCACGGCGCATGGCGTTGCCGGTCGGCCGGCTTCCGGTTCCCGTGGAGGTCATCCCCCGAGGATACGAGCGGTTTCCCGGCACCGTCCGCGCCCGCGGGAACGCGGGCCGGCCCAGGTCGCGGACCGGCCCCCGTACCCGCTTGCGGACCCCGCCCCGCTCCGGCGGCCGGCCGGCGGCGGGCGCCCGGGGCCGTGCACGGGGTCAGTACCCGGTGCGCCCGTCGGTGAGTTCGCGGATCGCGTCGAGGTGGCCGTTGTGGCGGGCGGTCTCCTCGATCAGGTGCAGCAGGATCCACCGCAGCGTGACGCGGGCGCCGCCCCGGACGGGCCGCACGGCCTCGGCGTCGAGGTCGTGCCCGGCGACCAGTCGGCGCAGGCGGTCGGCCTGCTCGGCGTAGTCGGCGAGGAGTTGCGGCAGCGGGACGTCGACGGCGATCCGCATCTCCCGGTCGGGGTCCTCGTCGGTCCAGGGCGCGCGGCTCTCGCCGCCGAGGAAGACGACGTCCAGCCAGTGGTGCTCCACCCAGCGCAGGTGGCTGACGACCCCGGCGGCCGTCATCAGCGGGGAGTGCGGCAGCGGCGCCCGGCGCGCGTCCTCGGCGGAGAGGCCCTCGCACTTGGCGGCGGCGGTGGCGCGGACGTAGTCGAGGAAGGTGGTCAGGTGCGTCCGTTCGTCGGGCGCCGTGGGCATGTCCGTGCGTGTCATGCCCGCATGCTCGCTGCCGCTGCGCGCCCGTGTCGAACGAATTGGGGACGGGGCGTCAGTCGTTCACCGCGGTCAGCAGGAACGCCGTGTCCGTCACCGCCGTCAGGCTGTGCCGCTCCGGCGGGATGAGGAAGAGGTCGCCCATGGTGAGCTCGACCTCGTCCGACGCGGTCTTCAGCTTGACGACCCCGCGCAGCACCTGCAGGGACGCCGCGGGCGGCGCGTTGTGCTCGTCGAGCCTGGTGCCGGTCGTGAGCGCGATGACGGTCTGCCGCAGCGGCCGCTCCCGCAGCAGCAGGTTGGCGCTGCGCCCGTGCTCGGAGCGGTGGGCGGCGACCAGGTGTTCCTCGGCGATGGCGTAGAGGTCGTACATGGGTCCACCCTGCACCCCCGGCGCCGGGGCCGCACGGGAAGCGCGTACGGACCGGCGAACCGGCCGCCCGGCGCGGTGCGGCTCAGGCGGGGCGGGACAGGTCCCCCGGGTCCGTGTTGGCCCCGCACAGCACCACCGCGGTCCGCTCGCCCTCCGCGGGGCGGTAGGCGCGCAGTCCGGCCAGCGCGGCGGCGGCGGCGTGCTCGACGGCGAGGCGGTATCCGTTCCACAGGTCCCGCCGGGCCCGCACGATCTCCCCGTCCGGGACGAGGACGGAGCACACGTCGTACCGCTGCGCCGCGTCCAGCGCCATGGGCGTGACCCGGCGGGCGCCGAGCGCGTCGGCGGCGACGGACCTGACCGGCACGTCCACGACCTCGCCCGCCGCGAGGGCCGCGTTCAGCGCCCGGCAGTCCTCCGGCTCGACGGCGACGACCCGCACGCCGTGCTCGTGCGCCGACGCGGCGACCCCGGCGAACAGCCCGCCGCCGCCGACGGAGACGACGACCGTGTCCAGGCCGGGCAGGCGCGCGTGCAGCTCCTCCATGAGCGTGCCCGCCCCGGCGGCGATGAGGGGGTGGTCGTAGGCGTGCGAGGCCAGCGCCCCGCTCTCGGCGGCGTACGCGCGGCAGGCCTCCAGCGCCTCGGCGTACTCCGTGCCGGAGAGCCGCACGTCGGCGTCGTAGGAGCGCAGCCGGGCCACCTTCACCGGGGGCGCGGTCTCCGGCAGGAACACCGTCGCCCGTACGCCCTGGGCGTGCGCCGCCCACGCGCAGGCGAGTCCGGCGTTGCCGCCCGACGCGATGGTGACGCCGGCCTCGGGGAGGGTGCCGGACTCCCGGTGGGCGCGGACGAAGTTGAGGGCGCCGCGCGCCTTGAACGTGCCGGTGTGCTGGAGGAACTCCAGGGCGAACCAGGTCCGGTCGTCGTCGCCCGGCGCCACCGCCAGCGGCCGCACCCGCCCCGCGACCCGCCCGGCCGCCGCCGTCACGTCCGCGTACGTGAGGTGATCCATGTCAGGACCATACGACGAGGCGGCCGCGGGTCGTGACGCCGAGGAAGAAGGCGAACGCGACGCGACGCCCGGCGCCCCGGTTGGGTTCCACGGCGTGGAAGTGGGCCGGGTCGAACAGCAGGGCGTCGCCGAGGTGCGGCGGCAGGTCCACGCGCTGGTACCCCTCCACGGCGCCCGGCCGGTAGCCGTACGCCTCCCGGCGCCCCTCGTCGGCGGGCTCCCAGCGGTGCCGCCACACGGTGGTCGCCCCGCCGCCGGAGGCGACGCTCACGTACAGGTTGAACGCGAGCTGGGCGATGACGTCCTGGTCGAAGAGCCCGTCGGGGAACTCCCGGTTGATGTCGTCGTAGTGCGTCAGCAGCCCGGCGTTGATCTCGCGCAGGGTGCCGCCGAAGGCCGGGCGTCCGCCGATGGCGGCGGGCACGACGGCGGAGCCCCACGCGGCGCCGATCCGGTCCAGCGCCCGCGCGACCGGGTCGGGGCGGATCGCGGCCCGGTCCCACGCGGCGCGGGCCGCGTCGGCGTCGGCCCGGTAGCGGTCGGCGTCGAGGACGCCGCCGGGCAGCCGGTAGTCGTTGAGCGCGGGCCCGAACCGCAGGACCGGCGTCGGCACCCGGCCGGGGTCGTAGGGCGCGGTCGGCAGCCGGTCCAGCGCCCCGGTCACGGCCCGGCACTCGGCGGGGCCGAGGAAGCCGGGGACGCGTACGGCGGCGAGGGTCCCGCCCACCAGCCGGGCGAGGTGCCGGGCGGTGAACGCGGGGGCGTCCACGGCGGTGAACAGGGGGTCGCGGGCGACGAGCGCGGACGGCGCGGAGGCCATGTCACCTCCCCGGGCGGAGGACGTACGGCATGTTTCGACCATACGGCCGGTTTCGGCACCCCGCATGCCCGGCCGCCGCCGGGGCCGGGCATGCGGGGTGCCGGGAACGGCCCGCCGGCCCGCGCCCGGCCCCCCGGATCCGGCGGCTCGAAGCGCCGCGGGGCACCGGAGCGCGGGAGGGGCGGGGCCCGCCGTCCGCTCGGGGTGGGGCAGGCCCCGCCCCGAGCGGACGGCGGACCGCGACGACCGGGTGGGTGCCGGTGCGGAAGGGTCGTCCGCATGACGACCACCCCACGCCCCGCCGGCGCGCACGGACGGTCCCGGTCCGCGGGGATCGGCGGCCGCGCGTTCGCCGTGCTCGCCGCTCTCGCCGCGGCCCTCGTCCCGGCTTTCGTCCTCGTCCCCGGCCCACTGGCGGCGAGCACGTCCGGTGGCGGCTTCGACGACCGGGGCCGCCTCGTCGACGGCCTCTCCGCGTCGTTCGCCGACTACTGGCGTTCCGACGACCGGGACCTCTCCCCGGGCCTGGAGGAGGTCGTCGGCTACTGGCTCCACTACCACGTGGTGAAGGCCGTGATCACCGCGGCCCTGCTGGCCGTGCTGGCAGCGCTCGGCGTCCGGCTCCGGAGGGCCTTCCTGCGGGCCGGCGGGCTCGGGGCGGGACGCGGGGCGGCCCTCGCGACGGCCGGGGTCGTCGTCACGGTGCTCGGACTGGCCTCGTCGGCGGCGGCCCTGGCCAACGTCCAGGGTGCGGTGGCGCCGCTCTCCTCACTGCTGTCGACGCTGCCGGCGCACCCCCCGCACGGGGAACTCGCCGACACGCTCGACCAGGTGAGGCGGCATCTGGCCGGCCGTCCGGACGCCGGCGGTCGCACCCCGCCCGCCGTCGAGGTGATGGTCGGCGACTTCGCCCGGTACCACCTGGTGGCGGCCGTGACCGCCCTGACGGCGGCGGTCGTCCTCATCGGCCTGAGCGCGGCGTCGTGGAGGCGGTTCGCCGGGACGGAGACCTCCGACCGGCGGACCAGGCGCGTGTCCGGGTCGTTCGGTCTCCTCTGGGCCCTGTCGTCGTCGGCCTTCCTCCTCGTCGCCGCGGCGAACGCGTCCGTCGCGGCCGACCCGGCACCGGCGCTCCTCGCCTTCTTCGAGGGCGGGTGGTGACGGGCGGTCAGGCGTTGAGGTGGGTGAGGACGGCGAGCACCCGGCGGTGCCGAGCCTCGTCGGGCGGGAGGCCGAGCTTGGCGAAGACGTTGCCGATGTGCTTCTCCACCGTGCTGTGGGAGAGCGCCAGCCTCCGGGCGATGGCCGAGTTGGAGTGGCCTTCGGCCATCAGCGCCAGCAACTGCCGTTCCCGCGCGGTCAGCGCGCCCAGCGGGTCGCCCCGGCGCCGTTCGGCCAGCAGCCGGGCGACGACCTGCGGGTCGAGCACCGTCGCACCACGGGCGACGCGGTCCAGGGCGTCCAGGAACTCCTCGACCCTGGCGACCCGGTCCTTCAGCAGGTAGCCGACGGCGCCGGAACCGTCCGCGAGCAGGTCGGCGGCGTAGGACACCTCCACGTACTGGCTGAGCACCAGGACCGGAGAGCCGGGCAGCCGTCCGCGGACGGTGACCGCCGCCCGCAGGCCCTCGTCCGTGTGCGTCGGCGGCATCCGCACGTCGACGACCGACACGTCCGGGCGGTGCGCGAGCACCACCTCGACCAGGGCGGGGCCGTCGCCGACCGCCGCGACCACCTCGTGGCCGTCCTCGGTGAGCAGGCGGACCAGGCCCTCGCGCAGCAGTACCGCGTCATCGGCGACGACGATCCGCAGCGGGCCCCGGGCAGCGGGGGCCGGCCGCGCTCCGGGGGGCGGCCCGGGCGTCGTCCCGTCCGGGGTCAGCGGCACGGCAGCTCCGCGGTGACCGTCGTCGGGCCGCCCTCGGGGCTGCTGACCCGCAGGCGGCCGCCGACCGCCCGCACCCGGTCGGCCAGCCCCCGCAGTCCGTGCCCTTCGGCGCAGGCCGCCCCGCCCACCCCGTCGTCCGTCACCCAGACCCGCAGGACCCCCTCGGCGCGGCGCGCTCCGACCGTGCACCGGCTGGCGTGGCTGTGCTTGGCCACGTTCGCCAGTGCCTCGGCGACCACGAAGTACGCGGCCGTCTCGACGGCGGCGTCCAGCCGGCGGCCGAGAGGACCGGCGTCGACTCCGGTGGGGACGACGCAGCGTTCGGCCAGGGCGGAGAGCGCCTTCCGCAACCCCCGGTCGGTGAGGATCGGCGGGGCGATGCCCCGGGAGAGGGCCCGCAACTCGTCCAGCGCCTGCCTGGTCTGGGTGACCGCGTCGGCGAGTGCGGCCCGGACGAGCTCCGGATCGCGGTCGAAGTGGTGCTGGGCGCGGCCCAGTTCCATCGCCAGGCGGACCAACTGCTGCTGGGGACCGTCGTGGATGTCGCGTTCGAGCCGGCGCAGGGCGGCCGCCTCGGTCGTCACCGCTGCGACGGCCTGCGCGCGGGCGGTGTCGCGCTCCCGCTCCGGCCCGCCGATCCCGCGACGCGGCACGGACGGGCCGGACAGCAGCGCGCTTCCGAGACCGGCCTGGACCGCGACGCACGCCCGGGTCACCAGCGGCAGGGTGCACCACACCAGCACGGCGAGCGCGATCGCGAAGGCGAGCTGCCCGGCCGGCGACGTCAGGCCCAGGCTCAGGGCGATGTGGGACCGGCCGCTGCCCGCGTGCAGGGTCATGGGCCGCAGCGACCCGGGCACGACGTGGTTGCGCAGCGGGTACGTGGCGGTCGCGACTCCCACGAACCACCACAGCGCGGTCACCACCGAGGTGACCAGGACGACGGGGAGCACCACCACCGCGTGCGCCGGGTCGCGCCACGGCGCGGGACCGGCCGCGCCGGCCGTCCCCTTCGGCCCCGTCCGCAGGACGGTGTCCGGTGCCCCGCCGGCCCGGGAACGCACCTCGTCGATCCGCCACCGCTCCAGACCGGCCGGCCACCGCGCCAGCGCCAGGGCCAGGGCCGCGACGGGCGACCCGCCCGGCGACAGCGAACCGACCGCTCCCACGCACAGGCCGCCGGCCACCAGCAGCGGACCGGCAGCCGCGCTCAACGGCGCGGTGAGGAGGTACAGCGACTCCACGAGCGTGCGACGCCCGGCGCGAACGACGAACCCGGCGCTTGGCCGCCGCCGACTCGCCACCGCGAAAGGCAACGACTCAACCGCTCCCCCAGCATAATGTCGCTCCGGCCCGGGCCTCCCTGACGCCCGCCGGCCTCCCTGACGCCCGTCGGCGTCCGTCGGCGTCCGTCGGCACCCGCCGGTACCCGCCGGCGTCGGGCGCGGGGATCCAAGGGCCGTACCGGAGCCGCACCGGTCCCGCCCGGAACCCCCTCGGCCACCTGCGCGGCGGGCGGACCGCGCCGGCGCGGCGGGCGGGGCCGCCGGCTTCCTCCGCGCCACCGCGCCGGACCCCGCCGAGCGCGCCGCGCCCGACGCGGGGGCGACCGTGCGGCGCGGCCAGGGCCGCATCCCGCGCGTCGGCGCCGCCCCCGGGGCGCCCCGGCGGCCCCGGGGGCGGCGCAGGGCCCGCCGCGGGTACGGGAAGCGGGTCGGCACACCCGCGATCGACCGGACCGCGACCGGTCCCGGCGTCAACGGCCGTACCGATGTTCCCCAGGTCGGATCTGTCACGATCTCGTGTGGAGTGTCACCCGGTGCTGACGTGCCCGCCGCCGACAGGGCAGACTGTGGACGGCGATACCAGCGGTACGGGCAGGGGGAGCTATGGGCCGTGACGACGGGCCGCGAGTGCCGGAGCAGCGTGTTCCACGGCAGGCGCGGGTACCGGGCGGCCAGGCGGCGGGCGGCGCCCCGGCCCCCCGGCGCGCCGCGCGCGGCCGCGGCGGGCGGGCCGGACGGCCGCGCCGGCCTGCGCTTCGCGGTGCTCGGCCCGGTGCGGGCATGGCGGGACGGCGAACCCCTCCCGTCCGGCTCCCCCAGCAGCGCGCCCTGCTCGCCGCACTGCTGCTGCGCGAGGGGCGCACGGCGACGGCCGCCGAACTGATCGACGCCATCTGGGGCGAGGAGCCCCCGTCCCAGGCCCTCGCCGCGCTGCGCACCTACGCCTCCCGCCTCCGCAAGGTCCTCCCGCCGGACGTCCTGGTCAGCGAGTCGGGCGGGTACGCGATCCGCAGCGCCCCGGACGCCCTGGACCTGAGCGCGGCCCAGGAGCTGGCCGCGGAGGCGGAGAAGGCCCGCCTGGCCGGGGACCGCGTCCGGGCCGTGGCCCTGATCGGCGAGGCGCTCTCCCTGTGGGACGGCGAGCCCCTCGCCTCCGTGCCGGGGCCGTACGCGGAGACGCAGCGCGCCCGGCTGGAGGAGTGGCGGCTCCAGCTCGTCGAGACCCGCCTCGACCTGGACCTGGAGTGCGGCCACCACGCGGAGGCCGTGTCGGAGCTGACCGCGCTGACCGCCGCCCACCCGCTGCGCGAGCGGCTGCGGGAGCTGCTGATGCTCGCCCTGTACCGCGGCGGCCGCCAGGCCGAGGCCCTCGCCGTGTACGCCGACACCCGCCGCCTCCTCGCCGACGAGCTCGGCGTGGACCCGCGCCCCGAACTCTCCCGGCTCCAGCAGCGCATCCTCCGGGCCGACAGCGAACTGGCCCGGCCCGTCGAGGCTCCCGCTCCCTGCGGCGCGCCCGTCGCCCGGCCCGCCCAGCTCCCCGCCACGGTCCCCGACTTCACCGGCCGCACCTCCTTCGTACGGGAGCTGGGCGGCCTCCTCGTGACGACCGAGGGCTCCGTCATGGCCGTGTCGGCGCTCGCCGGCATCGGCGGCGTCGGCAAGACGACCCTCGCCGTCCACGTGGCGCACCAGGTCCGGCCGCACTTCCCGGACGGCCAGCTGTACGTGGACCTGATGGGCACCGGCCAGCGGGCCGCCGAGCCGGAGACCGTCCTCGGCTCCTTCCTGCGCGCCCTCGGCACCCCGGACGCGCAGATCCCCGAGACCCTCGACGAACGGGCCGCGCTGTACCGGTCGGCGCTCGCCGGCCGGCGCGTCCTGGTCCTGCTGGACAACGCCCGCGACGCCGCCCAGGTCCGGCCGCTGCTGCCGGGCACGGAGGGCTGCGCGGCGCTGATCACTAGCCGCATCCGGATGCTCGACCTGGCGGGCGCGCACCTCGTCGACCTGGACGTGATGTCCCCGGACGAGGCGCTGCAGCTGTTCACCCGGATCGTGGGCGCCGAGCGGGTGCGGGCGGAGCGGGAGGCGGCGCTGGACGTGGTCGAGGCCTGCGGGTTCCTGCCGCTGGCCATCCGCATCGCCGCGTCCCGGCTGGCCGCCCGGCGCACCTGGACGGTGTCCGTGCTGGCGGCCAAGCTCGCCGACGAACGGCGCCGGCTGGACGAGCTCCAGGCGGGCGACCTCGCGGTGAAGGCCACGTTCGAACTGGGCTACGGGCAGCTGGAGCCCGCGCAGGCCCGGGCGTTCTGCCTGCTGGGCCTCGCCGACGGCCCGGACATCTCCCTGGCGGCCGCCGCGGCCGTCCTGGGCCTGCCGCCGCGGGAGGCCGAGGACCTCCTGGAGAGCCTGGTCGACGCGTCCCTCCTGGAGTCCGCCGCCCCGGGACGCTACCGCTTCCACGACCTGGTCCGCCTCTACGCGCGTGCGTGCGCCGAACGCGACGAGCGGGTCCGGACGCAGCGCGAGGCGGCGATCTCCCGCCTCCTGGACTTCTACCTGGCGACGGCGGCCCGCGTGTACGCCATCGAGCGCCCCGGCGACCGCCTCGTCGACCACCTGGAGCCGACCGCGTACGAGGGCCTGGCCTTCACCGACCGCCACGAGGCGCAGGACTGGCTCCACACGGAAGCCGGCTGCATCCTGGCCTGCGTGCAGCAGTCGCTCGGGCCGTCGACGCTGCGCCGCGCCCTCGACCTGCTGCTGTGCTCCAAGGACCTGCGGGAGTCGGGCGCCAGCGCCCTGCGGTACGAGGCGGCGACCACCGCCGCCGGGGAGGCCGCCACCGCAACCGCCGACGTCCACGCCGAGGCGCGCGCCCGCGTCACGCTGGCGCAGGTGCACAGCACGGCGGGACGCTTCGAGCAGGCCGCCAGGGAGGCGTCGCGGGCCGTCGAGCTGGGTGAGGCCACGGACGACCCGTGGACCTGCGGCAACGCGCCCAACGAACTGGGCATCATCGCGATCTGCACCAACGAGCACGCGGAGGGCGAGGCCCATCTGCTCCGCGCCGTCGAGGCGTTCCGTGCGGACTCCAACCGGGCGGGTGAGGCCAGCGCCCTATGCAATCTGTCCCGCGTCGTCGCCTCCGCCGGCCGTACCGACGAGGCCGTCGAACTGGCCCGGCAGGGCGTGGCCGTCTACGACGAACTCGGATTCACCCTGCGGCTCGCCAACGCCCGGTACGCGCTGGGGACCGTCCTCACGCAGGCCGGGCGGCTGCCGGAGGCGCTGGACGAGCTGTCCGGCGCGCTGTCCATCTTCAGGGAGAGCCGGCAGCGACTCTGGGAGGGCACCACGCACTTCCGCATCGCCCAGGTCCATCTGTCCTCCGCCCGCCCCGCCAACGCCGCCCGGCACGCCGAACAGGCACTCGCACTCGGTTGCATCGGCGGTGCGTGGATGCAGGCCCATGCGCAGACCCTCCTGGGCAAGGCCCTGCAACAGCTCGGCCAGATCGACCGGGCACAGGTCTGCTGGCGGGAGGCCCTGTCCATCTACGAGGAATCCGGGGCCCCCGAGGCAGTGGAGGTACGGCAGCTCCTGTTGCCGCTCCGCGCGGCCTGACTGTCGCCGAGTGCGTTCATCGAACGTTTATGAGCGGCTGCCATCCTCGACGACATCGACTCGTCACGTCGGGGGGCAGGTGAGTCGACAGGTCCTCACCACTAAGGTGAGCGTCCATCGGAATGCCCGTTCGGCGACCCTCGGGGGAGTTGCCGAACGGGCATTGCCAGACAACACGTCCGCCAAGGGGGAGCCTGTCATGAGCGACATCCTGAAGAACGAAGAAATCACCACCATGGACAGCCACGCCCCTGCGCCGCCGACGGGCAGGGGTTTCGACCTCACTGCGCAGGACAGCCACGCAGACGTGCAGCCGGCCGGCGGCCCCGAGGTCACCACCATGGACAGCCACGCGCCCGCGCCGCCGGCCCTGGGACCGGACATCGCCGCCATGGACAGTCACGCACCGGCGCCGCCGGTCAGGTAGACCCGCCCGAACGGGGTGCGGCCGCGGCGGCGCGGAGGGGAGGCCGCCGCGGCCGCTGCACGTCCGGGGCCGCGGGCCGGAAGTGGACGCGGCCGTGGACGCCGGCCCCACGGCCGCGGGCGCCGCGTCAGCTCATCGTGCGGTGGGCCCGGGTGACGACGCACTGGGTGTACTCGGAGCCGTTCTGCGTGCCCGTGTAGACCGTGGTGGCCTCGGTGGTCCTCGAGCCGTTCGCCGGGACGAGCAGGTCGTCCACCCGGGCGGCGGCGTACGGGGCGCTCGCACCGGTGGCGCCCTTGAACTGGATCGTCGCCTCGTACTCGTAGTCGAGCGAGCCGCTGTTGGTGACCGTCAGACGCGCGACGAGGTTCCTGCCGGACGCGTCGAGCTTGCACTCGTCGATGCGGATGTCGCGCATCGCCGAGGAGTTGGAGCCCGAGCCGCTCGGCACGGAGCCGCCGCTGCCGGAACCGCCGCCGGAGCTGGAGCCGGAGCCACCGGAGCTGTAACCGCTGCCACCGGAGCTGTAGCCGCCGCTGCCGTCCGTGTCGCCGTAGCCGCCGCTGCCGGAACCGCCGCCGGAGCCGGAGCTGGAGCCGGAGCCCGAACCGGAGCTGGAGCCGCCGCAGCTGCCACCGCCCGAGCCTCGCGCGCCGGTCAGGGCGATCAGGACGACACCGAAGACGGCGACCGCGCGAACATGACGCATTCTCATGTTTCAACCCCCGTTGAAAGTGGAATGATAGATGGCTCGCTTCTGACGAGCACACGTCACCCTAGCAGTGGCCGGACCCCCGGCCGCCCCCGCAGCGGCCTCCCGCGCGGAGGCGGGCGCCCGGTCCGCGGCCAGCCCTCGTCGGCGCCGATGACGATTCGGTCCGCCCCGTGGACCCCGGCGACGCGGCGGCGGACCGTCCGGGGGTTCACCGGGGCGCCGCTTCGAGTCCGGGCCGGCGCCCCGGTCCGGCCGGGTGCGGGCCGGTGGCGCACGGGACCACCGGGTACGGGCCGGTTCCCCGCGGCGGTGGAAGGGCGGTTGCGCTCGGCGCCGCCCCAGGAGACGTCGGCGGCCGTCTCGGGGATGTCGAGACGGCCGATCAGGGCGCCGTCGGGGTCGTGGCGGTGCACGCCGTCGTCCGTCGCGGCGGCCCGGAGCAGGCCTCCCGTCCCACCGCGGCATCCGGTCGTCGGGGATGCCGCTCCAGACCGCCCGGCGCCGGACCGGTGGGTGGACCGGTCCCCGGCCCGACGGCGGCCGGTGTCCAGGACCTCCGGCCCGCCGTCGCCGCTCGCGCACCTCCCGGTACGGAACCGGCCGTCGAGCGTCCCGTACGGTCCCGTGCGCCCGCCGCTCGTCAGGCCCACCCTTCACGAAATCCGCCCGTACCGAACGTGAGTCGGCCTGGGGCACATGCCGCATGATGAGACGCTGTTCTGACTGGTCCGTCTCGAACGGGGAGTTGTGGATCGCATCGATCGTGCGCTGCTGGCCCGGCTCCAGCAGGACGCCACCCAGCCCTACGCCGCGCTCGGTCAGGCCGTCGGCCTGTCCGCCGGCGCCGCCCACGAGCGGGTGCGGAAGCTGCGGGAGCGCGGCGTCATCCGGCGCACCGCCGTCGAGGTGGACCCGGCCGCGGTGGGCAGCGCCGTCCTGGCCTACGTGATGGTCGACTCGACGTCCTGGATGGGTGATTCGGCGCAGGACTTCGCCGCGCTCCCCGAGATCCTGGAGGCGCACGTCATCGCCGGCAGCGCCTCGGTGCTGCTGAAGGTCAGGACCGCGACCGCCGGACAACTGCGGGACGTGCTCCGCCGGATCCACGCCATCGACGGGGTCAGCGGAACGCAGGCCACGGTGGTCCTGGAGACCTTCTTCGAGCGGCCCCTCTCACCGCTGACCGCCGACCGGCCGTGAGCGGCCGGGGCCGCCTCGTGCCCGGCGACCGTGTCCGGCTCCCCGGTGGGGACCGCCGACGCCTCCGCCGGGACGCGGGCCGCGCCCTCCGGCTGCGGCGGCATCGCGAGGCGCTCCCGGTCCGGCGCCCGTCGCGCGGGGTGGACCGGCCGGTACGCCGTCAGCGCCGCGAACGGGTCCGGGGCGCCGTGGTCCCCGCCCGGCCACCGCCCGCCGGTGGCCGCGGCGGCAGGTCCCGCGCCCGGCCGCGTACCGACGTCCCGTACGGGACCGCCGGGGCGCGGCGCCCCGGACACGGGCCGGGAGAGCGGCGCCGGTCCGCCGACGGCCGCACCCACCGCCCCGGTCGGCGGGAAGGGGCCTTTGCGCCCTCGCCCCGGGCGGGCACCGCGGCCGGTCCGGGTGCCGTCCCGCGGGGCGGGGTTATCCGGCGACCGCCGGGCGGGGGCCCGTGGCGGTGCCCTTCTGGGCGTCGAGGGCGTAGACGCAGCGGTCCTTGCTGCACGCGTACACGACGCCCGCCCGGGCCACGGGCGAGCCCGTGATCTCGCCGCCCGTCGTCAGCTTCCACCGCAGCTGCCCGCCGGCCGCGTCCAGCGTGTACAGCACGTGGTCCGCCGAGCCGAAGTGCAGCCGCCCCTCCGCCACCACGGGCGCGCCGACGATCTCCCCGCCGGCCGCGAACCGCCACTTCGGCGTCCCGGTGACCGCGTCCAGCGTGTACAGGGCGCTGCCGCTGCCGACGTGGACGCTGCCGTTCGCGACGAGGACCGGCTCGACGGACTGCCGGGCCTCCGTCGCGATGCGCCACCGGTCCTTGCCGGTCGTCGCGTCGAGGGCGTACACGGTGCCCAGGTAGTCGGCGAGGTACACTCCGCCGCCGGTGACCGAGGGCCCCGGCGCGAAGGCCGGCGGCGACAGGAAGACCGCCGGTGCCTCGAAGCGCCAGCGCACGTGCCCCGACAGGACGTCGACGGAGAGGACCCGGGTCCCGGCGGCGACGTAGACGTAGCCGTCCTCGGCGGGGGTGACCCGTACGGGTACGCCGCCGCAGGACGCCGCGTCGCCCACGGGGTACGACCAGCGCTCGGTGCCGGTGCGGGCGTCGAGGGCGCGCAGCCGGGCGTCCTGCCACACGTAGACGGTGTCGCCGTGGACGGCGGGGCCCGCCTCGGGGGTCTCGAAGTCGGTCTGGGCGCCGGTCAGCTCCCACAGCCCGGCTCCGTTGGACGCCTCCCAGGCCTGGACGCCGCCGCCGCGCGTGCCGGTGACGACGGTGCCGCGGTCGACCTTGAGCGAGTACACCCACGCCTCGGTCCGCAGCCGCCACAACTCGCCCGCGTCGAGGGCGTCGAGCGCGTACAGCGTGGGTCCGTCGGAAGCGTGGATGCGCCCGGCGGCGACGGCCATGGACCAGGCGACGTCGCGGGTCTTGAACTGGCGGCGGCCGGTCCCCACGTCGAGGGCGTGGACCTCGAAGGAGGTGACGTAGAGGAGGTCGCCGTCGACCGCGGGGGTGCCCCACACGTCGTTCGACATGCGGAACCGCCAGGGGCGCCAGTGCCCGGGCGCGGGGTCGGGCGCGGCGACGGTCGGGCCGCCGTCCGTGCCGTTCGGCTGGGGCGGCACGCCGGGGAGGGGGCGGCCGGTGGGCGGCGGGGCGGCCGGGCCGGTCAGCCCGGCGGGCGGGCGGATCCAGCCGGTGGCGGGCCCGGCGGGGTCGGGTGCGGCGGCGGAGCGGCCGTCGGCGCGGCGGGGGCCGGGGCCGATGGGCACTTTCGAGCCGGGGAGCCGGACGGGCGACGCACCGCCGTGCGGGCCCTGGGCGGACGGCCGGGCGGGGCCGTGTCCGGTGCGGGGGTCGCCGCCGCGCCGGACGGCGTCCCAGTCCCGGCCGGGCGCGGGGGCGCCCGGGGCGGGGCCGCCGGACGGAGGACCCGGCGGGACGGGCGGGACCGGCGGCGGGCCGGGAGGGGGCGGCGGCGCGGAGGGGCGGCCGCCGCGCCGGTGCTCGATCATGGCGGTGGCCCGTGCGGGCAGCCACGCGGAGGCCGTGCCGCTGTCGTCGCCGCCGGCGAAGAGGTGCGGGGCGAGCTGGGCCTGGAGGTCCGCCGGGGTGGGGCGGAGCGCCGGGTCCATCTGCATGCAGGAGTCGATCAGCGGGCGCAGCTCGCCGGGCAGCCCCTCCAGGTCGGGTCCCTCGCGGAGCAGCATGAACACGGTCTCGACGGGGTTGGCTCCGTGGAACGGCGCGTGTCCGGTCGCGGCGAACACCAGCGTGGAGCCGAGCGAGAAGACATCACTCGCACCGGTGACGCTGCGCGAGTCGCGCGCCTGCTCGGGCGACATGTACGCGGGCGTCCCGACGGCGACGTTGGTCATCGTCAGCCGGGTGTTGGAGACGCCGGACGCGATGCCGAAGTCGATGACGCGCGGGCCGTCCTCGACGACGAGGACGTTGGACGGCTTCAGGTCGCGGTGGACGAGGCCCGCCCCGTGGATGGACTGGAGGGCCTCGGCGACGCCGGCGGCCAGCCAGCGCACGGCGGGCGCGGGCAGCGGCCCGCACTCGTTCACTATCTCCTCGAGGGAGGGCGCGGGGACGTAGGCGGTGGCCAGCCACGGCACGGCGGCGCGCGGGTCGGCGTCGACGACGGCGGCCGTGTAGAAACCCGACACGGCCCGTGCGGCCTCGACCTCCCGCGTGAAGCGGACGCGGAACAGCTGGTCCTCGGCGAGCTCGGTCCGCACGGTCTTGATCGCCACCCGGCGGCCGGACGCCGACCGCGCGAGATAGACCAGGCCCATGCCGCCGGCGCCGAGTCGGCCCAGCACCTCGAACGGGCCGATCCGTCTCGGGTCGTGCTGCGTCAGCTGCTCCACTTGCCTGCCACCTCCCCGTCAGGGCCATGGGGGTACGACCCTGTGCACCCTGATTCTTCCTGTCCGGGGCGGTGGTTGCGAACCCGGGGGCGGATCGGGGTGTCCCATCCGTAAGGGGACACCCGTGCGAAAGGACCCGGGCCGACGGGGGCGGGCGCCTCCCGCCCGGGTCCGATCCCCCTCCGCGCGCCCGGGCCGGCCCTTCCCCCCGGGCGCGCGGAACCCGCCGGCCGTCTCCGCGCGGTCGCCGCCCGCCCGACCGCCGTGACCGCCCACCCGACCGCCGTGACCGCTCGTGCGCCGTGCGGCGCCGGACGGGCCCCGTGAAGCGCCGATCACCCTCACGGGTGCGGGTGGGTCGCCCCCATGACCGGACTCGCCCCCGTCACCCGGCCTCCCGCCCCCACAAGGACCGAGCGGCTCGTGCTCCGCGAGTCCTGGGCCCGGGACCGCGCGGCGTTCATCGAGCTCTTCGCGTCGCCGGAGGTGGGCACCCGCCTCGGTGGCCCCCGACCGCGTGACGAGCTCGAACGCGTGGTGCCCGAGGTGCCCGGTCGGCGTCCCGGTCTCTTCGTGGCCGAGCCCGGCGGAGCGGTGGTCGGCACGGTCACGTTCGAGCGGCGCGGCGCGGAGCGTCCGGGGCACGTCCGGCCGGAGGCCGGAGAGGCCGAGCTCGGCTGCATGTTCCTGCCCGGGGCGTGGGGGCGCGGGTACGCCGCCGAAGCGTGCGCGGCGGCGCTCGACTGGTTCGCCGACGCGTTTTCCGACGAGCCCGTGGTGCTCTGCACCCGGACCGCCAACGGCCGTTCGATGCGCCTCGCGGCGAAGCTCGGGTTCACCGAGGTGGAGCGGTTCGAGGAGTACGGCGCCGAGCAGTGGTTCGGCGTGCGGCCCCCGGTCCCGGCGGCCGGTTGAGCCGGGACCGGCACGCCGGTCGTCCGGGCTCTCCCCGGCCGGCTTCCCCGGGCCCGCCTCAGGCGGCCCTGGGTTCGGCCAGTACGGCGAAGGCTGCGCCCTGGTCGTCCGCGAGGAGGGCGATCCGGCCGTACGGGGTGTCGAACGGCTCCTCGGTGACGCGTCCGCCGAGGCGGAGGGCGGCGGCCACCGTCTCGTCGCAGTCGGCGACGGCGAAGTACACCAGGAAGTGGGCGGGCATCTCGGCGGGGAACGCCCCTCCGATCACGCTGCGCCCGCCGATCGCGTCGGCGTCGGTGGGTTCGCCGGGGCCGGCCGGCGACCAGACGCGGAAGTCGGCGGACGGGTCGTCGATGTCGCGGGTGCGGTAGCCGAAGAGGTCGGCGTAGAAGGCGTCGACGGCGTCCTTGTCGCGGGCCCGGGTGTACACCTCGGTCCAGCAGTACGAGCCGGGCAGGCCCTCCTTCTCGAAGCCCGCGTGCTCCCCGGCCTCCCAGACGCCGAAGACGGCCCCGCCGGGGTCCGCGGCGAGCGCGGTGACGCCGGCGGCCCCGACGCGCACGGGCTCGGTGATGACCTGCCCGCCGACCTCCCGGATGCGGGCGGCGAGGGCGACGGCGTCGGCGGTGGCCAGGTAGACGCCCCAGGCGGTGGGCATGCGGCCGTCCCGCTTGGGGGCGAGCCCGGCGACGCGCAGGCCGTCGCTGAGGGCGGTGGCGTACGGGCCCTGGATCCCGCCGTCCTCGGCGAAGGTCCACCCGAACAGTTCGCCGTAGAAGCGCTTGCCCGCCTCCAGGTCCGGGAGCAGCACGTCCACCCAGCAGGGCGTGCCCTCCGGTTTCTCCTCCGGGGCGCCTCCCGGCGTGCGTTCCGCGGTCGCGGCCATGGGCGTGGTTCCTTCCCTGTGCACGAGCGCACACGGATCATGTGTGCCCGTCACGGCCACGCTAATGCGGGTGCGGGTCCCCCGCAGGGGGAGGAGGTCCGCCCGGAGAGTTGTCCACCGGAGTTTTCCACAGACTGTTGATAATCATTGCGTATGAAAACACGCAGAGAGGCGGGGCAGGGGGCCGAAGGCGCGGACGGGGAGGTACGGGACCATCCGTGGAACGGTCGGCGAATCCGCGGCGAACCGCCTCCGGGCGCCCCTCCACCCCCGCTGGAAAACCCGCCCGGAACAGCCCGCGCACGGCCCCGCACCCATTTGCAGTCGGCCGAATCGCGCGCCGAACACCCGTCGGTAAGCTGACGGCATGACAGGACAAGTACGCACCGTCGACGGCCGCGTGGCCGGCCGACGCGGCCAGGCGACGCGGCAGAAGCTGCTCGACTGCCTCAGCGAGATGCTCAGCTCCTCGCCGTACCGGGACGTCAAAGTCATCGACGTGGCCCGGAAGGCGGGCACCTCACCTGCCACCTTCTATCAGTATTTCCCGGACGTGGAGGGCGCCGTCCTGGAGATCGCCGAGGAAATGGCCAAGGATGGCGCAGGATTGACCGAATTGGTATCGGGTCGGTCCTGGGTCGGCAAGGCGGCGAGACAGGCGTCGGAGGAGCTGGTCGAGGGCTTCCTCGACTTCTGGCGGCGCCACGACGCGATCCTGCGCGTCGTGGACCTGGGGGCCGCCGAGGGCGACAAGCGGTTCTACAAGATCCGCATGAGGATCCTCGGCTCGGTCACCGGCTCCCTCACGGACGCGGTGAAGGAGCTCCAGGCCAAGGGCCGCGTCGACAAGGACGTGAACCCCGCCGCGATGGCCGGGGCGCTGGTGACGATGCTGGCGTCGGTGGCGTCGCACCAGAAGGGCTTCCAGACCTGGGGCGTCAAGCAGGCCGAGCTCCGGCCGAACCTCGCGGTCCTGGTCCACCTCGGCATCACGGGCAAGAAGCCGGCCAAGTAGGGGCGGGCGAGCGTACGGAACGCTCCCGCACGGCCCCTCCCCCGCCCGCGCCCCGGCGCCTCCCCCACCTCCACCGCCCCGGCGCCTTCCGCCCTCCACCGCCCCGGCACCCCGGCTCCTTCCGCCCGACCGCCCCTCCGGTGCCCCGGGCACGGCACGTCCTGTCACTCCGGCTGCAGCGCGTCCCGCGACGAACGGCCGCCGGCACCCCCGTGCCCGGGCCCGGACCGGTCCGCCCCCCGTACCGGGCGCATGATGTCCCCATGACCCACGGCCCGCACGCCACACACGACGCCTTCGAGGCCGCGCTCCACGCCCTGCGGGTGTGGGAGACCGATCTGCCCGCCTTCGATCCGCGGACCGCCCCGGACGACCCGCTGGACCTGTTCCGCACGTGGTTCCTGGACGCGGTGGAGGCCGGCCAGCCGGAACCGCACACGACGCAGCTGGCCACCGCCGACGGGGACGGGCGCCCCGACGTGCGGACGGTGATGCTGCACGGCGCCGACGGGCGCGGCTGGCGGTTCGCCACGCACTCCACCAGTGCCAAGGGCCGCCAACTGGCCGCCCGCCCGTACGCGGCGCTGCACTTCTACTGGCCGCTGCAGGGCCGTCAGGTACGTCTGCGCGGCCCCGTCGCCCCGGGTACGCCCGAGGAGGCGTACGCCGACCTCCACGTCCGCTCCACGGGCGCGCTCGCGGCGGCGCTGACCGGCCGCCAGAGCGCGCCGCTCGCCTCCGTGCAGGACCTGGCGGAGGCGAGCGCGCGGGCCTGGGAGCGAGCCGGGTCCGACCCCGGGGCCCACGCCCCCACCTGGACGGTCTACCGCCTGATCCCCGAAGAGGCGGAGTTCTTCCAGGGCGACGCGCGGCGCCGCCACCTCCGCCTGCGCTACGACCGCGCGTCGCCCGCCGCCCCCTGGTCGCGGGGCCTGCTCTGGCCCTGACGCCCGGCAGGGACCGGACGCCCTCGGACGGGCCGCCCCACCCCCGGAGGAGGCGACCCGCCCCGGAAGGGGCGACCGACCCGGAAAGGGCGACCATCCTCGGGAAGAGACCACCCGACCCGGAAGGGACGGCCGGCTCCGGGAAGGGTCGGCCGGCCTCGGACGGGACGGGGTGGCCTCGGGTGGGACGGCCGGGTCCGGGGTGGCGCCCGCAGTCCTTCCGCGGGTCGCCCCGGGCAGGGGTTCGGCCGGGCCCCGCTTAGGGCGACCCGCACCACCCTCCTGCGCCAGGGCCGACCACCGCGCCGCACACCGCACCACCGCGCCCCGCACCGACCACCGCGCGCCGCCGCGCACCACACCGCGTCGCACCGCACCGCCACGCACCGCACCGCCACGCATCACATCGCATCACCGCGCCCCGCACCGCGCACCGTGCACCGCCACCGCGCACCGCGCCGCGCCGGCGGCTCCGCCCCCGCAGGCGGTGCGGCCCCGTGGACAGCGCGGCCTCCTCGTGACCGGTTTCCCCTCAAAGCCGGGATCGGGCGGTCGCGACGGCCGTTACGCTCGGCGTCCATGGCCCCTGCGAGCAGTCCGCCCCCCGCGCCCCCGGCCCCCGTGCTGGGACCGCCCGTCTACGTCGTCGGCGGCGGTCCGGGCGGGCTCGCCGCGGCGGCGGCGCTGCGCGAGCGCGGAGTGCGGGCGGTCGTCCTGGAGAAGTCCCCCGCCGTGGCCGCGTCCTGGCGGCGCCACCACGACCGGTTGCGGCTGCACACGACGCGCCGCCTGTCCTCGCTGCCGGGACTGCCGATGCCCCGGTCGTTCGGGCGGTGGGTGTCGCGCGACGACGTGGTCCGGTACCTGGAGGGGTACGCGGAGGTCCACGGCCTGGAGGTCGTGACCGGCGTCGAGGTCCTCCGCATAGAGCGGGCGGCGCGGAGCGGGGACGGGCGCGACGGTGACGCGGGCGGCGCCCACTGGGTGCTGCACGCCTCCGGAGGGCGGCGCCTGACCACGCGGGCGGTCGTCGTCGCGACGGGCGCCGCGCGCGTGCCGGTGCTTCCCTCCTGGCCGGGCCGGGACGAGTGGGCGGGCGACCTGAGGCACGCCTCCGCGTACCGCTCCCCCGCCCCGTACGCGGGGAAGGACGTGCTGGTGGTCGGCGCCGGGAACAGCGGTGCGGAGATCGCCGTCGACTTGGCGGAGGGCGGCGCGGCGCGGGTGCGGCTGGCCGTCCGCACCGTGCCGCACGTCGTGCGCCGCTCGGTCGCGGGCTGGCCGGCGCAGGCCACCGCGATCCTGGTGCGGTGGTGGCCGGTGTGGGCGGCGGACCGGCTGCTGCGGGCGCTGCAGCGGGTGACGGTACCGGATCTGTCGGCGTACGGGCTGCCGCGCCCGGGCACCGGACCGTACGCGCGGCTGCGGCGGGACGGTTCGGTGCCGGTGTACGACACGGGGCTGGTCGAAGCGGTGCGGCGCGGGCGGGTGGAGCCGGTGGCCGCGGTGACGGGCTTCGAGGAGGGCGGCGGGGTGGCCCTGGCGGACGGTTCGTCGGTGCTCCCGGACGCGGTGATAGCGGCGACCGGCTACCGGGCCGCACTGGAGGGGCTGGTGGGGCATCTGGGAGTACTGGACGGGCGCGGCCGCCCGCGCGCGTACGGGGCGCGCACGGCGGCGGGGGCGCCGGACCTGTACTTCGTGGGCTTCGTCCGGCCGCTCGGCGGCCTGCTGCGGGAACTGGCGGCGGAGGCGCGGCGCGTGGCCCGCGCGATAGCGGCGACCCCGCAGCCTCCGGCCCCGTACGGGGTGCACGGCGGCCACGGCCCGGACGAGGCGCCCCGGGCCCCCGGGGCTGCCGCGGGGAAGGACGGCGGACCGGCCCACCACCCCGACGGAGCCCCGGAGTTCCTCCCCCGGGGACGTTCCCACCGGTCAGCCTGCCGCGCTGAGGACCGCGGCCCCGCGCCTCCGCCCTGCGCTACCGTCGCCCCTCCGTCCGCCCGCCGCGCGGCGCCGCCTCCGGCCCCAACCGTCGTGCACGACACGGCCGGACCGGTGCGGCCCGGACCGCGCCCCCGAGCGGTGCGCCCCGGTCGGTTCGTCCGGGTGGTGCGGCCCGGGTGGTGCGATCCGATCGGTGCGGCCCGGGCCGTACGCCACCGGAGCAGCGTGACCGGACCCCACGGCCCGACCGGCACGCCCCCGACCCCACGGCCCGACCGGCACACCCCCGACCGCGCGATCCGGCCGGCACACCCCCGACCGCGCGATCCGGCCGACGCGGCCGAACCGCGTGTCCCGGGCGGCACGATCCGGACCCGGCGGCGCGGACGGGGCCGCCTGGCGGACCGAGCTCCCCGCAATCGCGAAAACACACCGTTCCGGACCTGTCGGCCACGCCGTCCCTATTCTCACCACATCTCGATTTTGCGGGCGGCCGAACCATTTCCGCGAAATTTTCCGCCGGGGTATACCCCAAAGGCATAACCCATTGACATGAAGGCATAACGGAATCCGTGTCGAATTGATTACGCACCGTTCAGGCGAAAGAAAGGTGTTCCTGTAGCCGAGAAGAGCTGCTAATGTTCTCAGCACCGGCGGGAAAGCACGCCGGACGGAAGAGGAACCTGCGACTCCCTCAACGGTCTCCTGGTTCCTTCCGTATTCGGTGGAGTGGCCGAGAGGCTAGGCAGCGGCTCGCAAAGCCGTTTACACAGGTTCGAATCCTGTCTCCACCTCGGCGTTGGCCCGCCACCCGCCGCCTTCGAGCGGCGGGTGGCGGGCTTCTGCGTGTACCGGACCCTCCCCCGCGCACGGCCCGCGCGACAGACCGGTGCCCCGGCTCACGCCCTCCCTTCGCTCCGGTACGCCTCGCGGACCGTGTCCGCCAGTCCGGGCGCCCAGGTGGCTGCCGGGCTGCCCGGCAGCCAGACCAGCAGGAGGCGGTGGCGGGTGCTGGCGTCGGAGAGCGGGGTGTAGGCCACGCCGACCGCCGGTGCGGGCAACGGGTAGGCGGGCAGTGCTCCGCGGACCGCGCAGGCCAGCGCCGCCGCCTCGGCCTCGTCGGACGCCCAGCGCAGCTCCACGTGCACGTCGGCGTGGCGCGCGGCCGCCGTGAAGTGGCGGCGCAGGTCGGCGTGGCGGCGGCCACCGACGAGCAGGCACATTTCGCCGTCGAGGTCGGAGAGCGCGATCGAAGGGCGCTGGGCCAGCCGGTGGTCGGCCGCGGTGCCGATCAGCATGTCCTCCTCGGCGAGCACCGCGGACTCGAGGAGTTCGGGGAGGGGTCCGTCCAGTACGGGGGAGTGCCGCACCACGGCCAGGTCCAGGCGGTGCGCGCGGAAGAACCCGAGCAGGTCCGTGCCGGAGTCGGCGGCCTGCGCGTCACCGGCGCCGGCGGACGCGCGGTACGCACCCAGGATGGTGCACAGCTCGACGTCCGCCCGCGGGAACAGGGCCCGGGCGTGGGCGGTCACCAGGGGGAGGACGGGGGTGGGCACCGTGCCGATGCGCAGGCGCTCCGCCGACGGGCCGGCGGGGTCCTCGTGCCTGCCGGTGGCCAGGAGGCGGTCGATCTTCGGGAGCAGCTCGTCGGCGCAGAGCAGCAGCAGCCGGCCGGCGGCGGTGAGCCTGGCCCCCTGGTGGTCGCGGCGGAGCACGACGAGGCCGGTCACCCGTTCGAGGTGCTGGATGCGGCGGGTGACGCCGGCCTGGCTGACGCCGAGTGCGCGCGCGGCGCCGGCCAGGCTCCCCGTGTCGGCGACGGCCCGCAGCACCCGCAGGTCCTGGACCTCTATGTCCATGACGACTCGGCGAGCGACAGCTCGCGGTGCGCGGCGGAGAGCAGCGCGACCAGCTTCGGCATCCGCGCGGCGATCCAGCTCTCCTTGCGGTAGGCCACCAGGTGGGCCACCCGCAGGTTCAGGTCGGCCACCGGGCGGCGCACGACGCCCGGTTGCAGGGGGCGGTGCGCCTGGGTCAGGGCCACGGAGTCCTGGTACCGGATCACCTGGCAGCGGGGCCCGGCCAGCGGGATGTCGTGGATGATGCGCGGCGTGAACCCGTAGGAGGCGCAGAGCCTGCGCAGCGCCTCGTCGCAGCCGTCGGGGCCGCTGCACGAGATCCAGTCCTCGCACGCCAGGTCCGCCATGGTGAGCCGCTCGGCGGTGGCCGTCGGCCGGTCGGCGGCGACCGCGAGCAGCACCGGGCTCTCGGCCCAGGGGATGTGCGCGATCGGGCCCTCGTCGGACGGAAGGTGCCCCTTCTCGGCCTGGTGGTCCCGCAGGGCGATGTCGATCTCCCCCTCTCTCAGCAGGTCCATCAGTTCACGGGCGGAAGGCGGGGTCACGATCTGCACGCGCTCCTCGGACGGCAGTCTCCGCAGGGAGCTGAGCAGGGGCTCGTAGAACACGTTGCACGCCGTCCCGCCGACCCGCAGCGTCCGGCGGCGCAGCACGCGGTAGTCGCGCACCTGCTCCCCGAAATAGTCGAAGGAGCGGAGGATGGACTCCGCGTGGTCCAGGACCGCGCTGCCCAGGGGGGTCGGGCGGGTGCCGTGCTGGTCGCGCTCGAACAGCGTCCCGCCGAACAGTTCCTCCAGCCGCCGTATCTGGCGACTCAGAGCAGGCTGGGGAAGCCCCAGGACCGTCGCGGCCTTGTTCAGGCTTCCGGTCTCGGAGACGACGCACAGCTGACGTAAGTGGCGGAATTGCAGGTCCATGCCAATAGTTAAGCCGCTCATCGAAGCCTTTGCCAGGTCTGGAGGTCAAGGGCTCGGCCTGCGATTTTCACACCCTGAAAGTCACCGATAGTCGGCCTGCGGGCACGCTGCGCTGTAGTGGCGGGAATTGCGGCAATGGCATAACCGCCCGGCAGTACTCAACCCCCCGGCGGACCGTCACCATTCCAGTCATCGCCTCACGGGCCGACGGCCTGACTGTGCGAGGGGGGCCCGTCCGCACCACTGCCTGAGAGTGAATATGTTTGAGATTGAACCACTTACCGAGCGATGTCGCAGCTTGCTGCCCGATTCCGTTCACGTGTGCATCGGGGTCAGCCCTTTCAACAGCTACTTCAGCACGCCGCGACTGCAGCGGCTGGCCGACTGGGCGCTGACACGTTTTCCGAACGTCCACTTCTTCGTGCCCGACGCGGCGGCCGCGTACACCCTGGAGGCACTGGGGTACGAGCCGGACCGCGCACGCCACAAGGCCCAGCGCCAGGGCCAGTACGTCCACAACAAGATCTGCACCGCGCTGCGCTCGGTGGGTGTGGAGAACCCCCAGGACCTGGTCCTGGGCATGGAGCGGCTGAACGGCATCGCCCGCTACACCTCGCTGCTGGACGAGGCGCACCTCCGCTTCCGCGAGGACGAGGGCTTCCGCGCCGCCTGTCTGGACGCCTCCAACTGGGTGCTGGACCAGAAGCTGCCCCCGGGCACCTCCCCGACGGAGGAGCAGCTGCAGAGCGCCGTACGCTACTTCCTCGCCGAGCTGCCCCTCTTCGTGGACGCCGGAGGCATCGCGGGCCACCGCCCGTCGTTCTTCGTCTACCACCACCGCGTCGCCTTCCTGGAGCGCTTCTTCCGCCACGAACTGAGCTGGCAGCCGGCGGACGGGCAGGGCTTCCTCGTGGTCCGCGAACTGCCGCAGGACGCCCCCGAGGCGCCGCAGCCGGCCGAGTCCGCCCCCGCCCAGGAGGTGGCCCATGGGATCGGCTGAGACCGAACGGAAGAACACCGAGCCGGCCCCGGTGACCGGTGCGGCGGCCCGGTCCGCCGGGGACGAGGCCCTCGACGACTACTCGCTGACCCCGGTCCCCGACGAGGCCCGCCACTCCTGGTTCTCCGTGGCGGTGCAGCGCTTCGGCCAGGTCTCCTCCTTCCAGCAGTTCATGGTGGGAGCCGTCCTCGGCTACGGCATGACGTTCACCGACGCGGTGATCGCCATCACCGTCGGCTCGGTGATGCTGGAGATCGTCACGATCCTCATGGGCGTCGCCGGGGTGAAGGAGGGCGTCTCCACGTCGGTGCTGGCCCGCTGGTCCGGCTTCGGCCGCAAGGGCTCCGCCGCCGTCGGCATGCTGGTGGCGCTCAGCCTCGCCGGCTGGTTCGGCGTCCAGAACGGCGTCTTCGCGCAGGGCATGCACGACCTCGCCGGCGGCATCCCCCAGTGGGCCTGGGCGGTGGCGGGCGGCGCGGTGGTCACGGCCATCTCGGTCTACGGCTTCAAGATCATGGCGTGGACGGCCTACCTGACCGTGCCGGCGTTCCTGGTCCTGGCCGGCTGGTCGGTGGTGGACACGCTGATCGGCCACCCGATGGACGAGCTGCTGACCGGGCCCCCTCCCGGGCCGGTCCTCAGCCTGGCCGAGGGCACGACGCTGGTGGCGGGCGCGTTCATCCTGGGCGCCCTGATGACCCCGGACATGACGCGCTTCAACCGCCGTCCCTCCGACGTCGTGAAGCAGACCCTGCTCGGCGTGACGCTGGGCGAGTACGTGATCGGGCTCACCGCGGTGATGCTCGGGCACGCCGCCCGCACCGCCGACATCGTCGGCATCATCACCACCTCCTCCGGCATCCTGGGTACGCTGATCCTGGCCACGTCGATCCTCAAGATCAACGACTGGAACCTGTACTCCTCCGCGCTGGCCACGGTCAACAGCGTCGACGTCATCTTCGGCCGCCGCATCGGCCGGCGGAGCGTCACCCTGGTGATCGGCGCGGCGGGTACCTTCCTCTCCGCCATCGGCATCGCCGACGACTTCACCGGCTTCCTGGAGACCATCGGGGTGCTCGCCCCGCCGGTGGCCGGAATCATCATCGCCGAGTACTACGTGGTGCGGCGGTACCGCGCGGACCTGGAGCAGGCGCGCCGCACGGGCCAGGAGCCCGACATCCCGAACTGGCTTCCGCTGTCCCTGGTCTGCTGGGCCGCCGGCACGCTGATCGGCGTGTACCTGGAGGCCGGCATCCCCGCCATCAACGCCGTCGTGGCCGCCTTCGCCCTCTACGCGGTGGTCGGCCGGATGATGGGCGCCCGGCACCGCGGCACCGCCCGAGAGACCCCCCTTTCCGACCCCACTGCATGACGAGGACCGGAGGCAGAAGTGCTACCCCTGGTGAAGCGGGACGAACTGAAGGCCGAGATGGACGCCGGAAAGGTCATCGTGGTCGACACGATGCCGACGGCCTACTACGAGCGTGAACACCTGCCCGGTGCGGTGAACATCCCGGGATTCCCGTACGAGGAGGCGGCGCGCTTCACCGACGAACTCGCGCCCACCGTGCTCCCGGACCGCACCAAACCCATAGTCGTGTACTGCGCGAACGTGCCGTGCCGCAACAGTGAACTCGTCGGCGCGCGCCTCGTCTCGCTCGGTTACACGGACGTACGCAAGTACCGCGAGGGGATCGAGGACTGGGTAGCCCACGGCCTGCCCACGCAGACCGCCGAAGGCTGAACGAGCCCCGGAGAGCCCCTCCCCCTCGTACGCGTACGCCCTACCCCGCCCCACCCCCACGAAAGGAAACCATCATGTACCGCAAGCTGGCTGTGGTCACCGCAGCTGTCGCCATGCTCCTGGGTGGCACCGCCGCCTCGGCCGTCGCCGCCCCGGCGGCGCCCGTCGCCGAGGTGTCCGCCACCGCGACGATCCCCAACGTCGTCGACGTCACCCCGGCCAACACCGCCCAGGTGATGCAGTGGTCGTACACCAAGCCGGTGGTCCTCGACTTCACCGCCACCTGGTGCTACTGGTGCCAGAAGCAGAAGCCGTACCTCCAGCAGTACAACACCGCCGACAACGGTGCCTGGGTGTGGGCCAAGGTCGACGTCGACAGGAACCGCGACCTGTACAACAAGTACCGGGTCCGCGGCATCCCGGCCCTGCTCAACATCCAGAACGGCCAGGAGGCCGGCAGCCGCATGGTGGGCTTCGACGGCCCGACCTCCCTGCGGAACTGGCTGAACAACCTGTAAGGCACAGATGCCGCCGCCGCTCCCGCGGCGGCGGCACACCCCGCCCGGGGCGCCGCCCCCTCCGGATCCCCCGCCCCGGGCACCCTCCCCTCGCACCGCAGGCGTACCGCACCCGCGGCACGCCTGCGGTGTCCCCCCGCTCCACCGCCGCAGTGCGCGGCGACCTCGCGTGAGACACAGGCGAAAGGCTCATCCCCCAATGAAGAAGCCCCTGTTGAAGGCGGCGACGGCGGCGGCCGTCGCGGCCGGTGTGGTCCTTCCCGTTCTGATCGCCGGACCGGCGTCGTCGAACACCCCGGCGGACCGGCCCTCGTCCGCCTCCACCGCCGCCACCACCGTGTACGTCGTCGAAGTCAACAGCACGGAGGCGACCAAGGAGGCGGTCACCCGGCGGGCGAACGAGGTGATCGCCACCAACGGCGGCGTGCTGCGGAGGGTGTACTACTCCGCCTCCCAGGCGTTCTCCGTCTCGCTCACCCCGGAGCAGGTGACCGCCTACTACAAGGACACCCGCGTCGACTCGATCACCAGCGACCGCGTCTACCGCGTCGCCGGGAAGCAGCAGGCGGTCCGGAGGCTGGACACCGGGGCGGCGGGGGTGGCGGCCCTCGGCGGCGGCGTCCAGACGTCACCGCCCTCCTGGGGCCTGGACCGCGTGGACCAGCGCGACCTGCCCCTGAACAACACCTACAGGTTCTCCGGCACCGGGTCGGGCGTGGACGCCTACATCGTCGACACCGGTGTGCGGGTCGGCCACCAGGAGTTCATGGGAGGCCGGGCCCAGGGCGTGTACGACGCCATCAGGCAGGCCCCCGGCGGCGCCAGCGACTGCAACGGCCACGGCACCGCCTCCGCGGCCACCGCCGCCGGACTGTGGAGCGGTGTCGCCAAGGGCGCCACCGTGAAGTCGGTGCGCGCCTTCGGCTGCGACGGCACGGGCACGCTGGAGCACATCATGTCCGCGGTGGACTGGATCACCGCCAACGCCGACGGCCCCTCCATCGTCAACCTGGGCTTCTCCGGCGAGCCGGGCTCCGTGCTCGACCTCCAGCTCTACCAGATGACCCACAAGGGCATCGCGTACACCGCCGCCGCGGGCAACGGCGACAGCTCGGGCAACGGCATCGAGTCCTGCGAGACGACCCCCGCCCGGCAGACCACCGCCATCACCGTCGCCGCCACCGACCGCAGCGACCGGCGACCGGCCTGGTCCAACTACGGCTACTGCGTCCACCTGTTCGCGCCCGGCACCGACATCACCACCGCCGGCGCGCTGAGCAACAGCTCCTACGTCAGGCTCACCGGCACCTCCGCGGCCACCGCCGAGGTCACCGGCGCGGCGGCCCTCTACCTGGCCGCCCACCCCGAGGCCACGCCGGTCGAGCTGGACGAGGCGCTCATCGCCGCCGCCACCAAGGACCACGTGCTGAACCCGGGCGCGGACTCCCGGAACCTGCTGCTGTACACCGGCCCGACCGGCACCACGAGCGGGCGGTCCGACCGATGAGCGGCGACATCCGCAACGTCGTCGTCATCGGCTCCGGCCCCGCCGGCTACACCGCCGCCCTCTACACCGCCCGGGCCGACCTCCGCCCGCTGGTCCTGCGGGGCAGCGCCTTCATCGGCGGCTCGCTGGCCACCACCACCGAGGTGGAGAACTACCCCGGCTTCCCCCAGGGCATACAGGGGCCGGACCTGATGGACGCCATGGCGTCCCAGGCGGAACGGTTCGGCGCCGAGATGGTCGACGTGGACGTGGTCGACGTCGACCTGGACGGGGACGTCAAGACGGTCACCGACAGCACGGGGCGCGAGTACCGGACGCGGGCCGTCATCGTCGCCACCGGGTCGGGCTACCGCAAGCTCGGCCTGGAGAAGGAGGACGAACTGTCCGGGCGGGGCGTCTCCTGGTGCGCCACCTGCGACGGGTTCTTCTTCCGCAACCACGACATCGTCGTGGTCGGCGGCGGCGACACCGCCCTGGAGGAGGCCACCTTCCTGAGCCGGTACGCCCGTTCGGTCACGGTGGTCCACCGGCGCGACACCCTGCGGGCCTCCAAGGCGATGCAGCGGCGGGCCTTCGCCGACCCGAAGATCACCTTCGCCTTCGAGCGCGAGGTGGCGGCCCTGCAGGGCGACATCGGCACGGGCCTCACCGGCGTCACGCTCCGGGACACGGTCACCGGGGCGACGGAGGACCGGGCGGTGACGGGGCTGTTCATCGCGATCGGCCACGACCCGCGCAGCGAACTCTTCAAGGGCCGGCTCGCCCTGGACGAGGCCGGGTACGTGCTGGTGGACGCGCCCTCGACCCGTACCAGCGTGCCGGGGGTGTTCGCGGCGGGCGACGTCGTCGACCACGTCTACCGCCAGGCCGTCACGGCGGCCGGGACCGGATGTGCGGCCGCCCTGGACGCCGAGCGGTACCTGGCGGAGCTCCACGACGGAGAACTCTCCGGGGAGTCCCTGACTCCCTAGGCGTCCCGTTCGGGGAGGTTGTGGCAGGTGAGGGCCTTCGGGCCCGGTGGGTACGGCGACGTCCCCACCGGCCCGGGGGCCCTCGTCTTTCGCCACGGCGCCCCGGGACGCCCGCCGCCGCCCCACCGGACACCCGCCGCCCCGCCCGGCCGCCTCCCGGATATCCGCCACCCTCCGGTCCGCCCTTCCCCGGCACCCGCCGCCCCGCCCGGCCAGCCCCCTCGGCACCCGCCGCCCCCGCCCCGCCGCGCTTCGGACGATGGCCGTGCGCGCTGTTCCCCCTGGGCAACTCATGAGTAACCTGACCGGGCGTCATTCGGGTTCGGCTGTGCGACGGGCGGGAGGCGGCGGAGTGGTTCTCGGTTCTGCTCGGGGCGGCTTCACCGGAGGACCGGGCCCGGGAGGCGGTGCCCCGGACCTGGGCCCCCTCTTCCGGCCCCGCGCCGTGGCGCTCCTGGGGGCGGGCGGTGGACGGGACGCCGCCGTGCGGTGGGCGCTCGGCCGCGGGGCGCGGGTGTACGCCGTGCGGGGCGCGGCGGAGGCCGGGGTGCGGTCCGTCCCGTCCGTCTCCGGGTTACCGGACGACGTGGACCTCGCCGTCGTCCTCGGCGACGACCCCCTGCCCGACGTCCGGCAGCTGGCCGCCCGGGAGATCCCCCTCGCCGTCGTCCTCGGCGGTTCCTCCTCCGCCGACCGGCTGCGCGGCGGTGCGACGCGCGTGCTCGGGCCCACCGACGCCGACCTCTTCGCGCCGCTGCGGGACGACCTCCCCGGACCCGGCGTCGCCGTCGTCACGCCGACCGGCGCCCGGGGGCGCCACCTGTACGCCCTCCAGGACGTCGGCGTCCGGGTCTCGTACTGGGCCGTCACCGGCGCCGGGGCCGACCTGACGGCCGCCGACCTCCTCGCGTACTGCGCCGAACAGCCCGGCGTCGGCGCCGTCGCCTGCCACCTGGACCCCGTCCACGACGCCCCCGCCCTGTTCCGCGCCGCCGACCACGCGGCCCGCCGCGGCGTCCCCGTCGTCGCACTCGCCACCGCCGCCCCGGCCACCGCGCCGGTCCTGGACGCGGCCCTCCGCCAGTACGGCGTCGTCCCGGTCGGCTCCCCCGACCAGCTGCAGGACACCGCCGTCCTCCTCGCCCGCGCCCGCCCGCCCCGCGCGGACGGCATAGCGGTGTACGACGACGGCCCCGACGGCGCCGCCGCCCACGTCGCCGCCCTCGCCTCCGCCGCCGGCCTCCCGGCCGCGGCCCGCCCGGGCGCCGGCCTCGACGCCCTCCTCGCGGACCCGGCCGTCGGGGTCGTCGTCTGCCCCGTCCCCGCCCCGCGCCCCCCGCACACCGACCGGCTCGCGCGGGCCCTGGCCGACGCGGCGGAGACGACCGACAAACCGGTCTGCGTGATCTGGGGTTCCCCGGCCGGCACGGAGGCGGCCTACCGGGAGACGCTCCTCGGCTCGCCCCGGGTCGTCACCTTCCGCACCACCGGCAACTGCGTCGCCGCCCTCGCGGCCTACGCCGGCCACCACCGCCGCGCCGCCGCGTACCGCTCCCCCTTCGAGGGGGCGCCGTCGCCGGCGGACCCGCCGTCGCCGGCGGCGCGCAGGGCGCGGCCCCTGCTGCGGCCCGGCCGGCGGCTCAGCGAGCACGCGGCGAAGCAGCTGTTGCGGGCGTACGGCGTCCGCGTACCGCGTGAGCAACTGGTGACCAGCGCGGCGGCGGCCGTCCGCGCGGCCGCCCAGGTCGGGTACCCGGTCGTGCTGAAGGCGTCCGCCCCCCACCTGGAGTACCGAGCCGAACTGGGCCTGGTCCGGGTGGGCCTGACCTCCGCGAGCCAGGTCCGCGACACGTACCGGGATCTCACGGAGATCGCCCGCTGCGACCGCCTCGACCTGGAGGGCGTCCTGGTCTGCCAGATGGTGGAGCGCGGTGTCGAGATGGCGGTCCGGCTGGCGCACGACCCGCTGCTGGGGCCGACCGTGACGGTCGGGGCGGGCGGCGCCCTGGCGGAGGTGGAGGCGGACACGGCCGTGCGCGTCCCGCCGTTCGGGGAGCGGGAGGCGCGGGCCGCGCTGGACGGGCTGCGCGTGCGCCGGCTGCTGGACGGGGTGCGGGGCGGCGCGCCGCTCGACGTGGACGCGCTGGCCGAGACCGTGCTGCGGGTCCAGCGCGTCGCCCTGGAACTGGGGGGTGAACTGGTGGAGTTGGCCGCCGACCCCCTGCTCGTACGGGAGCGGGGCCAGGGCGCGGTCGCGCTCGGCGCCCGGGCGGTGTGCCGACCGGACGACGGCGGCTGACGGCGCCGACCGCGGCCGGCGTCCCGCGCCCGCCCCGCTCCCGCCGGTGCCGGCGCCCGGCCGCGGCCGCGGTGCCGTGCCGTGCCGTGGGAGACCGCCCCGGCAGGCCGCACCGTCCCGGACGCGCGCCGCACCCCGCCGCCCTGACCGCACCCCGCCGCCGTGACCACGGCCACGGCTCGACGCCCGGCACGGGCTCCTCGCGCGGGACCGCTCCCCGGCCGCCGACGGCCCGCCGGGCGGGCCGCCCGGGGCCTTTCGGGGTGGCGGCACGCGGGTGCGCGCCCCGAGCACGGCACCGCGGCCGCCACCCGTCCGGCGCGGGCACCGCGCTCGCGCGCGGCCGGTTCCGGCACCGGAGGCGCGACCCGCACTCGCCGAGGACCGCCACGGCCCTCGGCGTCCCCTCGCCGCGGATCGCTGACCCCAGGGTGGTCAGACCGGCGCCCTCCGTCAACAGGTATGGGGGGTAAAGGAAGTTACGCGGTGTTCGTCACGGCACGGGACGGTTCGTACGCCTCCGGCTCGCGCACCGCCCGGGCGAGCACCGCCGCGCTCCGGTCCACCTCGCACCAGATGCGCTTGCCGCGCCCCTCCGGCTGCCAGCCCCACCGGTCGGCGAGCCCGTCGATCAGCTCCAGTCCCCGGCCGTGGGTGTCGGCGCCGTCCGCCCGGCGCTGCTGCGGCGGGGAGGCGCTGTCGTCCGCCACCTCGACCCGGACGATGCCGCCGGCGCCGCCCGGACCGAACAGCAGGCGCAGCACGGCCGGGCAGCCGGTGTGCACGACGGCGTTGGTCACGAGTTCCGAGATCAGGAGCACGAGGGTCTCGGCGAGCGACTCGTCGACGTCTATCCCGGAGCCGGCCAGCCGCGACCTCGCCCACCTGCGGGCCCGTCCCACCTCCGCGGGGTCCGGGCCGACCTCCAACTGAACTTGAAGCACCTGCACCGCTCACACCATCCGAACCGGCGGACACATCGCCTCGCGCCTCACAGCGAACCTTGGGCGCTCAGCATGGTTGACGTTCCGTCACCGGAACAAGCGCTTCGGGCATATTCCAGCGCGAAGGAGTACGGCTGATGCATACTGTGCGACGCACTTTTCGCGCAGTCGAACGCGGGCGCCCGACCGCCCCACCGGTACGCGGACGCGGCGGACCCGACCGCGCCGCCCGTCGGAGGACGAGGCCGCCCGGCGGCGGCCCTGGCCGCGCCGACGTCCCCCGCGGGTCCCGCACCCCTCACCGAACGTGACTAGGCGGACGCGGCGCGGGGCGCCGCCGCGCCGCCCGTCGCGCCCCGGGCGGATCCCTCCGCCGCGCCCGTCGCCGCCGGCACGTCCGGGTACACGTCGAACAGCCGGCGCACGCCGAGCGCCGCCAGCACCCGGTCGACGTGCGAGCCCTCCACCGCACCGCACGCCGGCAGGATCAGCCGCAACCGCCCCCGGCAGGAGTGCAGCAGCCGGCGCGCCGCGATGAGCACGCCCACGCCGCTGGAGTCGCACAACCGCACCCCGGACAGGTCGAGCACGACGTCGTGGCGGCCGTCCGCGACCGCCTCGTGCACCCGGCGCCGGACCACGGGGGACGACACGAGGTCGAGCTCGCCGCAGACGCGCAGTACGGTCCAGGTCCCGTACTCGGCCCGCTCCACCCTCAGCACCACGCCCCGACCCCTCCCCACCGGTCCCGGACCGCCCGGAGGACGGTCCCCGCGTCGCGACTGCCCCGTTCGCCACCGCCGAAACACCGGGGGGCGGAAACGGCGGCTTCTTTACCACCGTCCCGGCCGGAATGCCAGCACTTGCCCGAAGAACGCTGCGGCGCGGGAGGCCCGGACTACATTCGAAGAATGCCCAAGGACACACCGCCCCGCTGGGACAGCAGGATGCAGCAGCGGCTGGCCCGCGGAGAGGCGGCCGCGCTCGGGGAGCTGTACGACCGCTTCGCCTCGCTCGTCCACAACACGGCCCGCCGGGTGCTGGAGGACCAGGAGGCCGCCGACCGGGTCACGCGGGAGGTGTTCGGGTACGTGTGGGAGAACCCCGACGCGTACGACCCGCGGAAGGAGGGCTCGCTTCGGGCCTGGGTCGCCCGGCTGGCCCGCCGGCAGTCCGTGCACCGGCTGCGGCAGAGCGGCGCGCGGGCGATCGCCGAGGGCGGGGAGGGCTCGGCGGAGGAACTGGAGCAGCGGGTGCGGCGGGCGTCCGCGGCGGCCCGCGCCGACTACATCGTCACGGCGATGCCGGTCCCGCTGCGCGCGGCGCTGGAGCTGGCGTACTTCCAGCGCCGGGACTACCGGCAGACCGCCGCGCGCCTGGGGGTGACCCAGGACGAGGCCCGGCGCCGGCTGCGGCTGGGGCTCCAGCTGCTCGCGACGGCCCACACGCGGCCGCCGGACGGGGCGCCCCCGGTCCCCGGGGGCCGTCGCTGTGACCGGGACCGTGGGCGGCGGGGGCCGGGCGCCGTCGCGCGTGCCGCGTCCCCGGCCGGCGGCGGACGACTCGCCGGGCCGCGTCCCGGCCCCGCCACGGGAGCCGTCGCCGCCGTCGCACGCGACGCTCCGGTCGCTCCTCGGGGCGTGGGCGCTGGCGGCCTGCTCCGCCGAGGAGACCTCCGCCGTCGAGGCGCACCTGACGGAGTGCGCGCCGTGCGCGGACGAGGCGCTGCGGCTGCGCGACGCGGTCGGCCTGCTGCACAGCGAGCGCGACCTGGACCTCGACCCGCTGCTGCGGTCGCGGGTCCTGGAGACCTGCCTGGACCGGCGCCCCGCCCGCGTCCCCGTGCCGGAGTGGGCCGGCCCGTACGACGCGGAGACCGCTCGGCTGGACGCGCTGCTCCGGGACATCGGCCGCGCGGAGTGGCGCGCACCGGTGCGGCTCAGGTGGTTCGCGGGCGGGCGGCGGGTGGACCGGCCGACCGACGTCGCGGGCGTCATCGGCCATCTGCTCGCGGTGGACGGCCTGGTGGCCGCGGCCCTGGGACTGGGCGACCCGGTGGGGCCGTATGGGGGCGCCGCCCGGTCGCCGTACGGGCCGGCGGAGCGCACGGAGGCGTTCTGGCGCGCCCTCGCGGAGGGCGGGGACGGGCGGTGCCCGCGGGAGCCGTGGCGGGACCAGGCGCACACGCTGGTGCGGACGGTGTCCTTCGCCGGGCGCGGGGTGGCGGAGCTGCCGGTGCCGTACGGCCCGTTCTCCCTGCCGCTGCGGGACGCCCTGCTGGAGCGGGCGTTCGAGTGCTGGGTGCACGCGGAGGACATCGCCTCGGCGGTGGACTACCCGTACGACCCGCCCTCCGGGGCGCATCTGCGCGGCATGGTCGACCTGGTGGTCCGCCTCCTGCCGGCGGCGCTGGCCGGCCGCCGCCGCGCCGGGCTGGCGGGGCCCGCCGGAGCGGGCGGGCCGGGGCGGTCGCTGCGCCTGGAGGTGGAGGGGGCGGGCGGCGGCCAGTGGCACGTCGCCCTGGACCACCCGGCGGCGGCCCGCCCGGAACGGGAGGTGGCGCTCGTGGCCCTGGACCGCCTGGAGTTCTGCCGGCTGGTGGCGGGGCGCGTCACCCCGGAGGAGGCCGCGGTGGGGGAGGCGGGCGACCGGGAGGCGATCCGGGAGGTCCTGTACGCCGCGGCCTCCCTGAGCCGCATGTAGGGCGCCGCCCCCGCCGTCCTCAGTCGAAGACGACCGTGCGGCCGCCGTTGAGCAGGACGCGGTGCTCCGCGTGCCACGTGACCGCGCGGGCCAGCGCCCGGCACTCGACGTCGCGCCCCACGGCCACCAGCTGCTCGGGAGTGGCCTCGTGCCCGACCCGCTCGACCTCCTGCTCGATGATCGGCCCCTCGTCGAGGTCCGCCGTCACGTAGTGGGCCGTCGCGCCGATCAGCTTCACACCGCGCGCGTGCGCCTGGTGGTAGGGCCTGGCCCCCTTGAAGCTCGGCAGGAAGGAGTGGTGGATGTTGATGACCCGCCCGCTGAGCACCCTGCACAGGTCGTCCGACAGGACCTGCATGTACCGCGCCAGCACCACCAGTTCGACGTTCTCGCCGCGCACCAGCTCCAGCAGCCGGGCCTCGGCCTCCGCCCTGGTGTCCGCAGTGACCGGGACGTGGTGGAAGGGGACGTCGTACGAGGCCGCGAGCTCCGCGAAGTCCGTGTGGTTGGAGACCACGGCCACGACCTCCACCGGCAGCGCGCCGATCCGCGTGCGGAACAGCAGGTCGTTCAGGCAGTGGCCGAACCTCGACACCATCAGCACGACCCGCATCCGCTCGTCGGCCCGGTGGATCCGCCAGTCCATCCCGAAGGAGTCGCCGACCGGGGCGAAGCCCGCCCGGAGCTTCTCGACGGTCACGGGCGCCCCGGCGGAGAAGTGGACCCGCATGAAGAAGAGGCCCGAGCCGTGGTCCCCGAACTGCTGGCTGTCCTCGATGTTGCACCCCGTGATGAGGAGGTAGCTCGACACGGCGTGCACGATGCCCGGCCGGTCGGGGCAGGAGAGGGTGAGGACGTACTGGTCGGTCATCCCGGCAGCATGCCACACGGGGCGGGCGCGCCCGCGGGTCCGCCCGCCGGCCGCGGTCCTACGCGGTGCCCGTCAGCGCCCGCAGGGCGTGCAGCGGCCGCGGCGGGACGTCCGGGTCCTCGCCGTCGTTGGCGGAGAGCCGCACGTGGGCCTCGCGGGCGGCGTGCACGGCCTCGGGCCAGCCGGGGTGGCCCAGGTACGCGGAGACGGGCGCGTCCGGGCCGACCTGGTGCACGATCCGCAGGACCAGCAGGACGGCCTGGTCGACGAGCCGGGCCTCGTCCGGGTCGCGGAATATCGTCCCGAGGTACTTCTCGGCGGACCAGTTGTCCAGCCAGGTGTCCTCGACCAGCCGGTAGACGGCGTCCGTGACGTCCCCGTACCCGTCGGCGCCGGCCAGCCAGCACTCCTCGTGGAAGCGGACGTCGGAGAGCATGTGGAGCGCCGAGCGCACGTTGGCGCGCCAGCGCCACCACGGCATGTCGTTGAGGGGCATGCCGCCCATGGTGGACGAGTGGCGGCCGGGGCGGGAAGGGTTCATCTGCGTTCACCTCGCGGACACGGTCCTGCGGGCCGCGCCGGGCGGGCCGGGTAAGCTCCACCGGGCGGTGGGGCGTACGGATGGTACGTCCTCCACGGTACGCGCCGGACGGCTCCCGCAATTCACCTTCACGTCACCGGCTGTTGAACCACCCTCACTCCCGCGTTCCCCGTGAACCGGAAGTGTGCATGTCTATGACCGGTAACGGCAGGCGACGCTTTGCCACCTTCCTCACTTCCAGGGCCGCGACGGCTCTCGCCGCGGCGTCCCTCCTCGCCGGCTGTGGCGGGCTCCCTGGGGCCACGGGGGGCTCCAGGGAACCCATCACAGTGATGACCTGGGCACCCCAGGACACCAAGGCGACCAACATGCCCGGCATGCCCGCGATGGCCGAGGCGTACGCACGCTGGACCAACAGCCAGGGCGGCCTGGCCGGGCACGAGCTGCGCGTGATCACCTGCAACGAGGGCAACACCGCGACGGGCGCCGCGACCTGCGCCCGCAAGGCCGTCAAGGAGGGCGTGGCCGCCGTCGTCGGCTCGTACAGCCAGCACGGCCGGGCCTTCATGGCCACCCTGGAAGCGGCGAACATCCCCTACATCGGCGGCTACGGCCTGTCCGACGAGGAGTTCACCAGCTACCTCTCCTATCCCGTCAACGGCGGGCAGGTCGCCCTGCTCGCGGGCAACGGCATGCAGCTCGCCGCCTCCTGCGAGCGGGTCTCCCTGGTCCGCCCCGACACGATCGCCGGCGACTACCTGCACGCGCTGCTCAACTCGGGCCTCGCCCACGGCAAGCAGCGCGAGGCGTACGACATACCCGCGGCCGAGGACGCCGGGGAGTACACGGCCGTCGCCACCCGCTCGCGGAAGCGGGCCGGCGAGGAGCGCGGCTGCGTCACCGCCACGCTCGGCGAGCGGACCGCGCACTTCTTCGACTCGTTCCGCCGGCTCACCCCGGACGGCCGCGACATCCGGATCTCGTCCGTGCTCGGCAGCGTCGACCAGTTGCTGGTCGACCGGACGGGCGGCGCCTCGGGGCCGTTCGAGGGGGCGTACGTCACCGGCTGGTACCCGGCCCCCGGCGACCCGCGCTGGGAGCCGATGCGGCGGGTCATCCAGGAACACGCCTTCGGCGACAACCGGATCGACCCGGCCGACGCCGGCGTGCAGACCACCTGGATCGCGTACACGGTCCTCAAGCGGGTCGTCGAGGCGATCGGCGAGGAGAAGGTGACCCCCGGCAAGATCACGCTCACCCTGGACCGCGGTCTGCGGGTGGACACCGGGGGCCTCACGCCGACGCTGCGCTGGCGGTACGAGGACATGCTGGGCACCCCCGGCTTCCCCCGGCTCGTCAACCACGAGGTGACCTTCCAGGTGGTGCGGAAGGGGCGTCTCGTCGCCCAGCGCACCGGCTTCGTCGACGTCGGCCGGACGCTCCTCGAAGCCCGCTCCTCCTGAGGCCGCGGCCCGCCCCTACAGCTGGGTGGGCTGCCGCCTGGTCAGGCCGTACGTCTCGGCGATGCCGTTCCAGAGACGTGCGGCCTGACGCTTCGCGCCGGTCGCCTCCCCGCTGGCCACGGCCGCCCGCGCGGTGCTGGCTGTGTGGCGGGCCCGGCCGCCCTTGCAGTTCTTCGGGTTCTTGACCTGCTGGGCCCAGGCCGCGTAGTGGTCGTCGGCGGTGGCGGACGCCTGCCACGCCCGGGTGAGCGACGACGACAGCTCCGCGTGGTCCGGCAGCCTGTCGATCTCGATCCGCCCCAGCCGGTTCACCAGTTCCCGCCGCTGGCCGGCGGCCTCCCGCAGGTCGGCGGCGGCCTTGTCCAGGTTCCGGCACTTCTTGATGTTCTCGACGGAGCCGATCACCGCGTCGCGGCTGTCGTTACTGTCCGCGAGCAGCTTGTCGAGCTCCTCCGCCTGCTCCCTCACCGGGTCCGGGGCCGGCGCGGAGGCCGACGTCCGGACCGGCGCGGGGGACGAGGCGGCGACCGCGCCGGCCTTGCCGTCCTCCTCGGGCGCCTCCTCGCCGCCGCCCATCAGGGCGCCCGCGCCGAGGCCCACCACGGCGCACCCGACGACCACCGCGGCGACGAGCGGCAGCTTCGAGGAGCGGCGGCGCCCGGGCTCTTCACGGCGGCCGCGGTCGTCGCGGTCGTCGCGGTCGTGCGGCTCCGCGTACGGCGGGGGCAGCCGGAGGCCCCGGGGCTGGTGCGGCCGGTGGCCGTGGGCCGGCTGCGGGGCGGACGGCTCGATGCGGGGCATCTGCCGGGTGGCGCCCGCCGTGTCGTCGCGGAACAGGTTGTCGAACTCCGCCGGGGGCCCGCCCTGCCCCGGTACGGGCGGGAGGTACTGGGTGGCCTCCGCGTCCGAGTCCGGCCAGGGGGCCGAGTGCGCGGGGTGGGGCTGCGGGTGGGACGGTCGCCGCCCCTGCGGCGGGTACGCCTGCGGGTGCTGCGGGTACGGCGACCGGGGCTGCCCGTGCTGCTGCGCGCCGAAACCGGTGCCCAGGAACCGGGTCGACTCCGCCGGGCTCTCCGCGGGCGGCCGCCCCTGCTGCGGGGACGGCGGCGCCGGCGGAACCGGCCGCAGGTACTGCGTGGCGTGGTCCTCCCCCGGCGCGGCCTGCGGGGGCTCCGGGGCCGGCGGAACCGGCCGCAGGTACTGCGTGGCGTGGTCCTCTCCCGGCACGGCCTGCGGGGGCGGCGGTCCCCAGGGTTGGCCAGGGGCCTGGCCCCACGACTGGCCCTCCTGGCCGTGTCCGCTCTGCGTCACCGGGACTCCTACGTGTGAACCTACGGAAGCGTCGGCTCACGCTACCGGGTGCACCGCCGTCCCCGCACACGGGTGCGGCCGTTACGCCGCCCGGGGTGCCAGCCGCGCCGCGACCTCCCGTACCGCGGGCTCGTCCCGGAACGGCTCCAGCCGCGTCCGGAGGTCGTCCAGGTACTCCGCGCCGCGCGACGACCGCAGCGTGCCCAGGAGTTCGGCCGCCCGCGCCGCGGTGTGGCAGGCCTGCTCGACCTCCCGCTGCTGCACCTGGGCCGCCGCCAGCAGGGCGAGGCCGATCGCCCGCCGCCGCACCCGCGTCGCCGGATGCCCCTCCAGCGCCTCCGCCGCCGCCCGCTCCGCCGCCCGCCCCTGGTCCAGGTCCCGGTGGCAGTGGGCCAGTTCGTCGGCGAGGTACGCGTGGTCGAAGTGGGCGATCCACTCCGGGTCGTCGCCCGTGTCCGGGTCGGACCGGTCCAGCGCGGCGACGGCCCGGCCCGCCGCGTCCCGGCAGGCGCGCACGTCCCCGAGCCGGGCGTGGCCCCGCGCCTCGGCCGCCAGGAACATCGCCTCCGTGCGCGGGGTGACGTGCCCGCGGGAGCCCTCCTGCGCGACGCGCGCCAACTGGGCGATCTCACGCGGGTTGCCGAGCCGCTCCGCCAGGTGGCTCATCGACGCGGCCAGCACGTAGCCGCCGTAAGCCCGGTCGCCCGCGGCCTGCGCGAGCCTCAGCGCCTGGATGTAGTACCGCTGCGCGAGCCCCGACCGGCCGGTGTCGACCGCCATGTACCCGGCCAGTTCCGTCAGCCGCGCCGCCGCCGCGAAGAGCTGCCGCCCCACCGGGTCCCGGTACGAGCCGCAGAGCATCCCCGACACGACGCCGTTCAGGTAGTGGACCACCACGGGGCGCACGTACCCGCCGCCGAACCGGTGGTCGAGGTCGATCAGCGCCTGCGTCGTCTCGCGCACGGCGCGCACGTCCGCCGGGCCGACCCGGGAGCCCGTGCTCCGCGCCACCCGGGCGTCGGGGGCGGTGATCAGCCAGTCCCTGCTGGGCTCCACGAGCGCGGAGGCGCCCGCGGCCGGGCCGGTCGGCAGCTCCCGCCGGCTCGCGTCGCCGCGCCACAGCTCGCAGACCTGCTCGACGGCGCCCGCCACGGTCGGCGAGAACAGCAGTCCCACCCCGCTCGCCGGGTTCCTGCCGCTCGCCATCCCGATCTCGTCGACCGTGACCGTGCGGCCCAGCTTGCGCCCGAGCGCCTCGGCGATGACGCCCGGGGCACGGCCCCGGGGCTGCTGCCCGCGCAGCCAGCGCGCCACCGACGTCTTGTCGTACCGCAGGTCGAGCCCGCGCTCCGAACCGACCATGTTGACCCGGCGGGCGAGCCCGGCGTTGGAGCACCCCGCCTCCTGGATGAGCGCCTGCAGCCGTTCGTTCGGCTGACGGGTGACGAGCGGCCTCGCTGCCATGACTACCCCCTGTGGTACCGGTGGCGGTGAAACGCCCCGATCACTGCCCAGCTGATGTCCGGAGAATGCGGAACTCGGCGCTGTCATACCAGATCATCTAAGGTCGCCGCCTTGTGCGACGTGTGTCCGGGGAGTACCGCGACGTCCCCCGTCGGGACCCGCGAGGCGGCTCCTCGGGCCTGCCTACCCGCCCGCGGCCGACACCGCCCGTGCGCGCCCCCGGGCGTGCACCCGTGCGCCCCGCGTGCCGGGCCGGTGCACGGCGGCGTCCACCTCCGCATCCCGTAACCACCCGTGGGGAGGACGGTTGTGCCGACCGTGGAAGAGACCATGGGAGCCGGGGAGGCCGCGCGCGTCCCCGGGCGGCGCGGCGGGCCGCCGCGGGACAGCGCCGTGCGGTACGCGGTGGAGCGGCACTGGGACGTGTTCCCCGGCACGTGGCCGGAGGTGGTCGGCGGCCGGGAGCTCTGCTCGTGCGGGGACTCGGCCTGCGCGTCGCCGGGGGCGCACCCGTTGCACGAGGACTGGGAGGCCCGGGCCACCGGCGGCCCGGCGTCGGTGCGCCGGTTGTGGGACGGGCACCCGGAGGCGTCGGTCCTGCTGCCGACGGGCCGCACGTTCGACGTGCTGGACGTGCCGGAGTCGGCGGGCTTCCTGGCGCTGACGCGGATGGAGCGGACGGGCGTGCCGCTCGGCCCGGTGAGCTGCGGACCGGACCGGCGGATGGCGTTCTTCGTGCTGCCCGGGGCCGCCGCGAGGGCCGCGGGCCTGATCCGCGGGCTGGGCTGGTCGCCGTCGGGCATCGACCTGGTCGCCAAGGGCCGGGGCGGGTACGTGGTGGCGCCGCCGTCACGGGTCGCCGGGCAGGGCGCGGTGCAGTGGGTGCGCCACCCGACCCCCGCCAACCGGTGGCTGCCGGGCGTGGAGGAGCTGATCGGCGCACTGGCCTACGCGTGCGGCCGGGACGCGGCGACGGGACGTCGCTGACCACCCCCTCTCCTCTCCGGTGTCCGGCCCCGGGTCCCCGGGCACCCGGGCACCCGGGCCTCCGAGAACCGGGTCCTTCCGGCTCCCGCGGGGCTCCGGCCTCCGCGGCCCTCCCGGCGCCCGGTCCGGGCGGGGCCTCCGGTGCCCGCGGTTCTCCCGGCACCCCGGCACCCCGGTCCCGGTGCCGGCCCGCGCCCCGGCCCCGGCCCCGTTCCTGCTCCCGGTGCCGCCGGGCGTGGCGGGAACCCCGTCCCCCCTGCGGGTTCGTAGGCTGTGCCCGTACACGTGATCGACGGGGTGGTGGAAGGCGGCGGTGACCGTGCCGGAGCGGGACCGGGAAGTCGGCGGGGCGGGCGGAACCCCGGAGGCGGCGCCCGCCGTCCGTGTGGAGGGGCTGTGGAAGCGCTTCGGCGAGCAGGTCGCGGTCGCGGGGGTGGACCTGGTCCTGCCCGCGGGCAGGTTCGTCGGTCTGGTCGGCCCGAACGGCGCGGGCAAGACGACGACGCTGTCGATGGTGACCGGGCTGCTCCGCCCCGACGGGGGACGCGTCGAGGTCGCCGGGCACGACGTGTGGCGGGACCCGGCCGCGGTGAAGGCCCGCATCGGCGTGCTGCCGGAGGGGCTGCGGCTGTTCGAGCGGCTGTCGGGGCGCGAACTCCTGGCGTACACGGGAAGGTTGCGCGGCCTGCCCGGCGCGGAGGTCGACAAGCGGGCGACGCAGCTGCTCGACGTGCTGGACCTGGCGGGGTCCCAGCACAAGCTGGTCATCGACTACTCGACCGGCATGCGGAAGAAGATCGGCCTCGCGGCGGCGCTGCTGCACAACCCCGAGGTGCTCTTCCTCGACGAGCCGTTCGAGGGCGTCGACCCTGTTTCGGCGCAGACGATCCGGGGCGTGCTGGAGCGGTACACGGCGTCCGGCGCGACGGTGGTGTTCTCCAGCCACGTGATGGAGCTGGTGGAGTCCCTCTGCGACTGGGTCGCGGTGATGGCCGCCGGACGGATCCGCGCGTGCGGCTCGCTGGCGGAGGTCCGCGGTGGCGCGCCGACGCTGCAGCGGGCGTTCCTGGAGCTGGTCGGCGCGCAGGACCGCGACGCGGGCGCGTCCCTGGACTGGCTGGGGGGTGCCCGATGACGCACGGGCCGGGTACGGCGAACGTCCCGGGCGCGGACGGGCCGGGCACCCCGGGCCCGGGTGCGGTCGGCTCCGCGGGCACGGGGGCGCTGACGGCCGTCTTCGTGCGGATCAAGCTGTCGCTGCTGCGCAACGGGCTGCGGCAGTCGTCGGGCCGTACGGCCGTCTTCGTCGTGTCGGCCGTCCTCTCCCTGCTGTTCGCGGCCGGCCAGCTGCTCGGCCTGGTGCTGCTGCGGGGGCACGCGCAGGCGGCCACGGTGGCGGTGCTGCTGACCGGGTTGACGGCGCTCGGCTGGGCGGTGGTGCCGCTGTTCTTCCCCAGCGGGGACGAGACGCTGGACCCGACGCGGCTGGTGATGCTGCCGCTGCGGGCGGGGCCTCTGGTGTGGGCGCTGCTGGTGGCGTCGCTGGTGGGCATCGGCCCGCTGTTCACGCTGTGCCTGGTGCTGGGGGCGGGTGTCTCCGTGGCACACGGGGCGTTCGCGGTGGCCGTGGCGGTGGTGGCGGTGCCGCTGGCGCTGCTGGTGTGCCTGGCGCTGGCCCGTGCGGTCGCGGCGGCCAACATCCGGTTGCTGACGTCCCGCAAGGGGCGGGACCTGGCGCTGCTGAGCGGCCTGGTCGTGGCGATCGGCATCCAGGTCGTGAACTTCGGCGCGCAGCGGCTCGGCCGGGCGGGCGGGCTGGCGCGGCTGGAACCGGCCGCGGACCTGGCGCGGTGGGTGCCGCCGGCCTCGGCGGTCGGCGCGGTCGACGCGGCCGGTCGCGGCGCGTACGGGACGGCCGCGGCGCAACTGCTGCTGTCGGCCGCGGCGCTGGTGGCGCTGCTGCTGTGGTGGCGGCGGAGCCTGACGCGGCTGATGACGGCGCCGGACGGTTCGACGGTCGCGGCGGCGACGGCGACGGGCGCGGACGCGGTCCGGGGCGGCTCCCGGACCGGCTGGACCCGGCTGCTGCCGGAGGGGCGCACGGGCGCGGTGGTGCAGCGGGCGCTGCGGTACGCCTGGCGGGACCCGAAGGCCAAGTCCGGCTGGGTGACGTCGCTCGCGCTGGGACTGATCGTCCCGGTGTTCAACGCCCTGCAGGGCACCGGCTCGGTGTACTGGGCGTGCTTCGCGGCGGGCCTGCTGGGGACGCTGATGTACAACCAGTTCGGGCAGGACACCTCGGCGTTCTGGATCGTCGCGACGACCGTGTCGTCGAAGCGGGACGCCTACGCGGAGCTGCGGGCGCGGGTGCTGGCGCTGCTGCTGGTGACGCTGCCGTACGTGACGGTGGTGACGGTGGTGACCGTCGCGGTGCTCGGCGACTGGGAGGTGCTGGCGGAGGGCCTGGGCCTGTCGTACGGGCTGCTGGGCGCGATGCTGGGGGTGGGCGCCTGGGCGTCGGCGTCCTTCCCGTACTCCATCCCCCAGGACAGCGCGTACAAGGGCGCGGCGCCGGGGCAGGGCGGGCTGGCCTGGGCGTCGATGCTGGGCGGGATGCTGCTGTCGGCGGTGCTGTGCACCCCGCTGATCGCGGCGGCGGTGTGGACCCGCGCGGCGTCCACCGGGCCGTGGGTGCTGCTGCCGCTGGGCGCGGTGTGGGGGGCGCTGCTGACGTGGGGCGGCCTGCACCTGGCGGCGGGCCGCATGTTCCGCAGGCTCCCGGAGATCCTGGCGGCCGTCAGCAAGGCCTGACCGTCCCCGGGCCGGGTGCGGGGAGCCCTCCCCCCGCACCCGGGCGGCGGTACGGCCGGGTGCGGGGGGTGGGCGGGGCCGCGGGGTCAGGCGGTCTCGGCGAGGAAGGCCCGGAGGGTCTCGCACCAGGCCCCGGGCTGGTCGTAGTGGAGGTGGTGGCCCGCGTCGGGGACCTCCGCGTACCGGCCCCGGGGCAGCACGCGGACCATCTCGTGCGCCTCCGCGCGGCCCAGCTCGCCGTCGAGGCCGCGCACCACCAGCGTCGGGCACCGGACCTGCGCCAGCGTGTCCCAGTGCGCGTCGTGCACCCAGGTCGAGCGGGCCGCGAGCATCCGCTCCGGCGAGAACACCGGCCGCCACCCGTCGGGCGCCTCGCGCATCACCTCCGCGAAGAACGCGCCCCGTGCGGGGTTCGGCCGCTCCAGCCGCGGGTCGTCCTCGCCGAACCACCTCCGCACGTCGGCCAGGGTCGCGAAGGGGAGCGGCCAGGTGCGGAACCACTCCTCCCACTCCCGCTGCGAGGCCGCGCCCAGCGCGGAGGCCCGCATCTCGGCGACGACCAGGGCGTCGACCAGCTCCGGCCGCTCGGCGGCCAGCTGCCAGGCCGTCAGGGCGCCCATACCGTGCCCGACCAGGGTGACCGGCGCCGGTCCGAGCCGTTCGACCGCGACGGCGGCGTCCGCCACGTACGCCTCGCGCGTGTGGGGCCCGGCCGGCTCGCCGCTGTGGCCGTGCCCCCGCTGGTCCAGGGCGACGACCCGGTACCGGCCGGAGAGCCGGCGCGCCGTGTCCGCCCAGTGGGAGGCCCGGCCCATCAGGCCGTGCAGGAGCAGGACCCTCCTCGCGGAGGCGGTGCCGTCCCCCTCCGGTCCCCCGGACGGATCGGTGAACTCCCAGGCGGCGAGGTGCACGCCGTCGGCTCCGGCCAGATCGATGCGTCGCGCCATGTGCCCCGGCTCCCCCTTCTGTCACGTCGGACGACCTGTCGTGTCGGACGACCCCGATCAGAGTATCGAACGTGCATTCGAGAACAGGAACGCGGGCGGCAACACCGCTCGTTCGAGTGACCCCGCTCAAGGATTGAGAGGCTCTACCGGGGGGAGATCTTCAGCGGGAGGCGGACCACTCGGGGAAAAAGGTCCGACGGGATCGACCCTGAGAGCTCGGGGCTCCGGGTCGGTGATAAGGGGAGGCCGGGTCCCGGTGCCACGAGGCGCCGGGACCTTCTCCGTGTGCGGGCGCCTCCCGGAGCGGACGGCGGACGGACACCTCACGAGGCCCTTCGGGGGCGGACGGCGGACCGCGCACCGCACGGTCCTCTCCCGGCACGGACGGCGGACCGCGCACCGACGGCCCCTCGGCGGCGGGCCCCGCCCCGGCGCCCGGGCCGGCACACGCGGGGCCCGCCGGCGCCGTCCCGCGCGGGATCGCTCCGTACGGCGCGGACGCCGGGCGCCGGCCGGCAGGGCGCCGCCCGGCCGGGAGGGGGCGGGCCGGGAGGGGGGGGCCGGGCACCCTCAGCGCTTGGCGACGAAGACGTGCGACGCCACGTCGGCGCCGAGTTCGGCGGCCTCGCCGCCGCTGCCGACCAGCACGCCGCCGGGCGAGTCGGTGACGCTCACCACGGAGCCGGGCTGCACGCCGGCGCGCCGCAGCGTGTGCATCAGCTGGGCGTCCGTCTGGATGGGCTCGCCGATCCGGCGCACCACCACGGTCTTGCCCTCCGCGCCCGCGTCCAGCTCGGACAGGGCCACCATCTCCTCGTCGGGGAACGGGTCGGCCTCCGCCTGCTCGCCCAGCTCCTCCAGGCCCGGGATCGGGTTCCCGTACGGCGACTCCGTCGGATGGCGCAGCAGCTCCAGGACGCGGCGTTCGACGGCCTCGCTCATCACGTGCTCCCAGCGGCACGCCTCGGCGTGGACCTGCTCCCACTCCAGGCCGATCACGTCCACCAGGAGACACTCCGCGAGCCGGTGCTTGCGCATCACGCGCGTGGCGAGCCGGCGGCCCTCCTCCGTCAGCTCCAGGTGGCGGTCCCCGGCGACGGTCACCAGTCCGTCGCGCTCCATCCGGGCGACCGTCTGGCTGACCGTGGGACCACTCTGGTCGAGCCGCTCCGCGATACGGGCGCGCATGGGCACCACGCTCTCCTCCTCCAGCTCGAGGATGGTGCGGAGATACATCTCCGTGGTGTCGATCAGTCCGGACATACGTGCCCCTCGATGCGTGACTTCCAGTGTGCGCGGCCCCCGCTCAATTGTTGCGCATCCCGTGGGCCGCCGTGCCGTCCCGGAGGGCGGGGCCGACCACCGCGTTGACAGGGGGCGGACCGGACAGCACCGTGATCCGCGACACCCGACAGGAAGGCCGTGCCGATGGACGACGACACGCTGGCCGATCGGTTCCTCGACGCCGCGATCGGCCTGCTCCGGCGGGTCCGGGACGAGGAGGCCGCGCCCATCGCCGCCGCGGGAGCCGCCGTCGCCGACACGGTCGCGGCCGGCGGCCGCCTCTTCGCCTTCGGCGCCGGCCACTCGTCGCTGCCCGCGCAGGACGTCGTGTACCGGGCGGGCGGCCTCGCCCTGATGAACCTGCTCGCCGTCCCCGGCGCGGCCGGCGTCGACGTGACGCCCGTGACGCTCGGCTCCGCCCTGGAGCATGTGGCGGGCCTCGCCGCCGCGGTCCTCGACTCGTCGCCCGCGCGCGCCGGGGACCTGCTGGTGGTCGTCTCGCTGTCCGGGCGCAACGCCCTGCCCGTCGAGATGGCCGCCGGCGCCCGCGAGCGGGGCCTGAAGGTCGTCGGCGTCACGTCCGCGGCGTACGCGGAGGGGACCCGCCCCCGAAACGCCTCGGGGACCTTCCTCAGGGACCACTGCGACATCGTCCTCGACTCCAAGGTCGCCGTCGGGGACGCGGAGCTCGCGCACGAGGGCGTCGGGGCGCCGTTCGCACCCGCCTCCACCCTCGTGGCCGGGGCGCTCATGCAGGCCGTCGTGGCCGCGGCGGCCGGGGAACTGGTGCGCCGCGGCATCGAGCCCCCGCTGCTGCGCTCCGCCAACGTCGACGGGGGCCGCGAGTGGAACGACCGCGTGATGGCGGAGCACGCGGACCGGATCTTCTACCGCCGGTAGTCCGCGCCGGCCGCGGCCGGCGCCGGACGGCGGGTCCTCCCGCCCGGCGCACGCGCGGGCGGGGCCTCACCCCACCGGCCCCGCCAGGTCCAGGGAGGCCGCGACCCGTACGGCGACGCTCTCCGCGTACGCGACGTCCGCGCGTTCGAAGGACGGGCGGCCCGACGAGCGGAGGAACGTCACCACACCCAGGGTCCGCCCCCGGCTGCGCAGCGCCGCGCACAGGGCGTGGGCCGTGCCGGCCGGCCAGTGGCGCTCCGCCGGCCACCCGGGCCCGCCCTCCGGGGGCCGGGTGCCGGCCCGCACCGTGCCCGCCCGGTCCAGCGCACGCAGCGCCGGGTGCCCGGGGGCGTAGGGCACGGGGAACCCCGCGCCCGCGGCGAACCCCACCGGACCGGGCGCCCGGACGGGCGTGGCCGCGACCCGCACGAGCCGCTTGCCGTCGTCGCGGACCAGGTCGAGCAGGGCGTCGTCGGCGAACCCGGCGAGCGCGAAGTCGAGGTACACGATCGCCGCCTCCGCCGGGTCCTCGCACTCGGCCGCGGCGGTACCGGCCCGGTGCAGCTGGCTGGCCCGGAACCGCAGCCGGTCCGCGTTCTGCTCGGCGAGCCGCGCCTCGGTGACGTCCTCGAACAGCCAGGCCACGCCCAGTGGCGCGGGCTTCCGCGACAGCGGTGACGAGAGCCGCAGGAAGGCGCCGCGCCAGCAGCGCCGCCGCTCCCCCTCCGGGGTGCGGGCCGTCGCCCACAACTCGGCCGACGAGCGGGGGTCGCCCTCCGCCAGCACGTGCTCCAGGGCCGCCTCCAGCCGGTCGGCGCCCTGGGCCAGGAGGTCGCCGAGGGGCCGGCCGAGCAGGTCCGCGCGGGGGACGCCGAACGCCCGGGCGGCCCGGGCGTTCACGACGGCGGGGCGCAGGTCGGCGTCGACGACGACGAGCCCGTACGGCGCCTCCCCGAACAGGGCCTCGCCGAGCGCGACCGAGCGCTCGAAGCCCAGCTGCGCGTGGACCTCGTGGAAGGCGCAGTACGTCCCGGCCGGGCGCCCGTCCACGCCCGGGACGCCGCACGTCTGGGCGCGGACGAGGACCCGGCCGCCGTCCTTGCGGAGCAGCGCGAACTCGTGGACGACGCGACCGGGGCCGTCCGCCGCGGCCGCCAGCCGGGCCTCGATCGCGGCGGCGTCCGCGGGCCGCGCGGCCCATCCGCCGAGGCCGCGACGGCCGACGGCCTCGGCGGCGGACCAGCCGAGGACCCGTTCGGCGCCGGGATTCCAGTGGGTGACCACGCCGTCCGCGTCGAACGCGCACAGCGCGGCGTCCATCCCCTCCAGCAGCGCACCGAGCAGGTCGCCGTCGGCCCGCGCCGTTCCGCTCCCGGACGCGCTCATCCCGGCACCCCTCACAGGACGTGTACGCGCGTGCCCTCGCGACGCGCCCGGCCATTCAACTGGAACGTGACGCAGGGCACACGGGGTTCGGGAAATTCGGTTGAACGCCGCGGGACGGGTTCCTAGCGTGGGAGCACACGAGAAGGGAGGTGATCCGGAAGTGGTTTCTTTTCGGATGCGTGAGGTGACTGCGGGCTGAGGCCTGCCGTCACACGGCGGCAGGCCCCCTGCCGTACACCGAGCAGTCACCGGCCCGCGGGCTCGTCGGCACATCCGGCCGACCCCTCCTCTCCTCACCGGAGGAGGGAGCAGAGCCCGCGGGCTTTCTCGTACCCCGGGGGACCCGGAGACCCGGGGGACCCAGGGACCCGGGGGCCCGTAGACCCAGGGGTCCGGAGACCCGGGGGCCCGGGGGACCCGTAGGGGCTCGAAGGCGCCTGGAGAGGCCGGCGGCCGGGGACGCCCGGAGGGGGAAGCGCCCGGGGCGCTACGGCGCGAGCCGCTCCACCCGCCAGCCCACGCCGTCGCCCTCCGACTCCGGCCGCCGCACGTACCGGAGCCGGTCGTGGAGCCGGTTCTCGTGCCCCTGCCAGAACTCGACGGTCTCCGGCGCGACCAGGAACCCGCCCCAGTGCGGCGGTACGGGCACCCGCTCGTCCTGCGGGTAGCGGGCCGCCAGCTCCTCGTACCGGGCGAGCAGCTCGGCGCGGGAGCCGATGACGGACGACTGCGCGCTGGCCCAGGCACCGAGCTGGGAGCCGTGCGGGCGGGTGCGGAAGTACGCGGCCGTCTCGTCGCGGCCGACGCGCGCGACCGAGCCGGTGACGACGACCTGGCGGGCGATCGGGTGCCAGGGGAAGAGGAGCGAGGCGTACGGGTTGGCGGTCAGTTCGGCACCCTTGCGGGAGTCGTAGTTGGTGAAGAAGACGAAGCCGCGCGCGTCGAAGTGCTTCAGCAGCACGGTGCGCGCCGAGGGGCGGCCGTCGGGGGTGGCCGTCGCCACGACCATGGCGTTCGGCTCGTGGACGTCGCCGCGGGACGCCGCGTCCGCGAACCAGCGCGCGAACTGCTCCATGGGGTGCGCGGCCAGGTCGCGCTCCGCGAGCTCGCGGGTGTGGTACTGCTCGCGCATGGGCGCCGGGTCGAGGGCGGGGTCCACGGCTGGGTGGAGGGCGTCGGTCACGGCGTCCATCCTGCACCAGGGCGCTGCGGCCTTCCCAGTCCGCCCCGCACGCCGCGGCCCCGGCCCCGCCCGGTCGAACGGCGCACTGTGCCCGATGTCACGCTTCCCCGCTTCGGGGGGACCCGACAGACTCGACGGCTGGGTCACCTGTTCGTTCCCTCCCCGCACACGCCACCACGAGGAGCCGCCAGATGTCCGACTTCGTACCCGGGCTCGAGGGAGTCGTCGCGTTCGAGACGGAGATCGCCGAACCGGACAAGGAGGGCGGCGCCCTCCGGTACCGGGGCGTCGACATCGAGGACCTGGTGGGCCACGTGTCCTTCGGGAACGTGTGGGGCCTGCTCGTCGACGGCGCGTTCAACCCCGGCCTGCCCCCGGCCGAGCCCTTCCCGATCCCGATCCACTCCGGCGACGTCCGCGTGGACGTGCAGTCCGCGCTGGCGATGCTCGCCCCCGTCTGGGGGCTGAGGCCGCTGCTCGACATCGGCGAGGAACAGGCCCGCGACGACCTGGCGCGGGCGGCGGTCATGGCACTGTCGTACGTGGCGCAGAGCGCGCGCGGGCAAGGGCTGCCGATGGTGCCGCAGCGCGAGATCGACAAGGCGCAGTCGGTGGTCGAGCGGTTCATGATCCGCTGGCGCGGCGAGCCGGACCCGAAGCACGTGAAGGCCGTCGACGCGTACTGGACGTCGGCCGCCGAGCACGGCATGAACGCCTCGACGTTCACCGCGCGCGTGATCGCGTCGACCGGCGCGGACGTGGCGGCGGCGCTGTCCGGCGCGGTCGGCGCCATGTCGGGGCCGCTGCACGGCGGCGCGCCGTCGCGGGTGCTCGGCATGATCGAGGAGATCGAGCGGACCGGTGACGCCGTCGCGTACGTGAAGCGCGCCCTGGACGGGGGCGAGCGGCTGATGGGTTTCGGCCACCGCGTGTACCGCGCCGAGGACCCGCGCGCCCGGGTCCTGCGCCGCACGGCCCGCGAGCTGGCCGCGCCGCGCTTCGAGGTGGCGGAGGCCCTGGAGAGGGCCGCCCTGGAGGAGCTGCACAACCGCCGCCCGGACCGGGTCCTGGCGACGAACGTGGAGTTCTGGGCGGCGATCGTCCTGGACTTCGCGGAGGTCCCGGCGCACATGTTCACATCCATGTTCACCTGCGCCCGCACCGCCGGCTGGTCGGCCCACATCCTGGAGCAGAAGCGCACGGGCCGCCTGGTCCGCCCGTCGGCCCGCTACATCGGCCCGGGTCCCCGCGACCCCCGCGAGATCGCCGGCCACGAGGACATCGTCTCCTGATCCCCGGCCGGGCGGGCGGGGCCGTCGCGGTCCCGCCCGGCCGGATCAGCCGGTCCGGCCGCATCGGCCGCCCGGTGAGGCCGGAGAGGCCGGAGAGGCCGGAGAGGCCGGAGAGGCCGGAGAGGCCGGAGAGGCCGGAGAGGCCGGAGAGGCCGGAGAGGCCGGAGAGGCCGGAGAGGCCGGAGAGGCCGGAGAGGCCGGACCGGGTGGACCCCCCGTCGCGTCCCGCCCCGGTCGGCCGGTCCGGGCGCCGCCGTACCGCCCGAACCCGCGGTGCCGTCCGTCCGGCGGGCACGCCCCGCCCGCCCGGCCGGTGATCCGACGCCGACCCGGCGTTCGCCGGGGCGCCGGGGCGTGGGGTCGCCGGACTGCGGGCGGGGCGGTGGGCGCGTGGGCGTGTGCCGTGGGTGCGCGGTGGCCCGGGGCGCCCCGCACCGTCCCCGGGGAGCGGCGCACCGCACGGCCCCCGCCGGGGCGGCCCGCATAGCGGCGGTGAGTCGGGAAATGATTTCGAACTACGTCCCGCGCCGGTCCCCGTGACCACCGCGTCGTACCGACCGACTCCGCCGGACCACTCCGCCGGACCGACCCCATCGGAGGCGAGCCCCATGTCCCTGGTCACCACCGCCCGCGACCGCGCCGTCGCCACGCTCACCCTGAACGCCCCCGACTCCCGCAACGCCCTCTCCGCCCGGCTGGTCGCGGAGTTGACGGAGGCGCTGGACGACTGCGCGAAGGACCCGGCGGTACGGGCGGTGGTGCTCACCCACACCGGCTCCGACTTCAGCACCGGCGCCGACCTGAAGGCCCCGCCGAGCCCGTACGCCTTCGTGACGCTGCTGCGGCGGGTCGTGGAACTGCCCAAACCCGTCGTGGCTCGGGTGGCGGGGCGGGTGCGGGCGGGCGGTGTGGGGCTGGTGGCGGCGTGCGACCTGGTGGTGGCGTCGGAGGAGTCGGACTTCGCCCTGACGGAGGTGCGCGTCGGGGCGGCGCCCGCGCTCGTGTCGCTGACGCTGCTGCCGCGCCTCGACCAGCGGGCGGCGGCCCGGTACTACCTGACCGGCGAGTGCTTCGGCGCGGCGGAGGCGGCGCGGATCGGGCTGGTGACGACCGCCGCGCCGGACGCGGACGAGGCGCTCGCACCGCTGCTCGACGCCCTGCGGAAGGGGTCGCCGCGGGGTCTGGCCGCGTCGAAGCGGCTGGTGACGGCCCGGGTGCTGGAGTCCTTCGAGCGGGACGCGGAGGACCTCGTCCAGCGTTCGGCGTCGCTCTTCGCCTCGGCGGAGGCCCGCGAGGGCATGGCGGCCTTCCTGGAACGGCGGGACCCCGCGTGGGCGGTGTGACCCCCCACGCGGGACCCGGCGCGTGCCGGCGGGGCGCCGTCCCCCGGGGCGTCCGCGGCTAGCGGGCGGTGCGGGAGCGGACCGCGCCGATGCTCGCCGCTATCACCAGGGCGATGGCCGCCGCGTCCGTCCCCGACAGGGCCTGCCGCAGCACCAGCAGCCCGGCCAGTGCCGCCACCGCCGGCTCCAGGCTCATCAGCACCGCGAACGTCCCCGCCGGAAGCCGCCGCAGCGCGATCAGCTCCAGCGTGTAGGGCAGCACCGACGACAGCACCGCCACCGCCAGTCCCAGCGCCAGCGTCGACGGCACGACCAGTCCCGCCCCGGTCTGCGCGACACCCAGGGGAAGGCTGAGCACCGCGCCCACCGCCATGGCCAGCGCGAGGCCGTCGGCCTGCGGGAAGCGCCGCCCGGTGCGGGCGCTGAACACGATGTACGCCGCCCACATCGTGCCCGCCGCGAGCGCGAAGCCCGCGCCGACCGGATCCAGCCGGTCGAAGCCGCCGCCGTTCAGCAGCACCACGCCCGCCAGGGCGAACCCCGCCCACAGCAGGCTCACGGCCCGCCGGGACGCGACGACCGACAGCGCGAGGGGGCCGAGGACCTCCAGGGTGACGGCCGCGCCGAGCGGGATGCGCTCGATGGCCTGGTAGAAGCTGATGTTCATGACGGCCATCGCGGTGCCGAACGCCACGACGGTCCCCCAGTCGGACCGGCTGTAGCCGCGCACCCCGGGGCGGCACGCCACGAGCAGGACCAGCGCGGCGAGCGCCAGCCGCAGCGTCACCACGCCGAGGGCGCCCGCGCGCGGGATGAGCAGAACGGCGATGGCCGCGCCGAACTGCACGGACAGCGCGCCGCCCACCACCAGGGCGACCGGCCCGGCGACCGTGCGGGCGGGAGCCGCCGCCCGGCCGGCCGGGCGGGCGGCGTTCGTCTCGGGGAGGGTGACCGCCGACGTGTCTGCGGTATGGGCGTCGTCCACCGGAACCTCCTCTTCGTGCGCGTACGTCGTGCGCGGCCCGGCCACCCCCGGAGGGGGTCGTTCCGCCACGGGGTCGGTTCCCACGGTAAGCAGCGGACTTCGCCCGCGGCCACGGCGGGGTGCCCGGCCCCGGGGGCGGTACGGCCGCCGTGCGCCGGGCGCGTGGACGGGTCGGCCGCGCCTCCGCCGGACCTCCGCGGGGAGTTTCGCCGGGACGTCCGCCGGGCCTCCGCCGGGTACCGGGCGCGGCCCCGCGCCCGCCGGACCGGCCGTACCGGGCCCACCGGGCCCCGCCGCGCGCGGTGTGGGGTGCGCGGGGTGCGGGAGGCGCGCGGGGTGCGGGGGCGTGCAGGGCCGTGCGGAGCGCACGGGACCGCGTCGGACGGGGGCGCGTGAAGCGTACGGAGCGCACGGGCCGTGCGGAGCCCGTGGGTCACGCGGAACACCCGGGCCGTGCCGGGCCCCGAGTCGCGCGGGAGACCCGGGCCGCACCGCCCCTGCGAGCCCGCGGAACCCCCGGGGTACGTCAGGTCCCCGAGGCGTGCGGGGCACGGGGGCCGGGCGAGCGGGACGAGTGGCGTGAGGGGCGTCCAGGGGCTCGCGGGACGTGTGGGGCGGCGGGCGCGCGGGCGCGTCTCAGACGGCGGACGACGAAGGTGGCGGGCCGGTCCCGGCGGATAGGCTCGGCGCGTGGCTGAGATCCGGATTCCCGATGACATCAAGCCCGCCGACGGCCGTTTCGGCGCGGGCCCCTCGAAGGTGCGCACGGAGGCGCTGGACGCCCTGGCCGCCACCGGCACCTCCCTGCTCGGCACCTCCCACCGCCAGGCCCCCGTCAGGAACCTGGTCGGCGAGGTGCGCGACGGGCTGCGCGCGCTGTTCTCCCCGCCCGACGGATACGAGGTCGTCCTCGGCAACGGAGGCTCCACCGCCTTCTGGGACATCGCGACGCACGGCCTGATCGAGTCCCGGTCGCAGCACCTCTCCTTCGGGGAGTTCTCGTCCAAGTTCGCCGGGGCCGCCGCGCGGGCGCCGTGGCTCGGGGAACCGACCGTCATCTCCTCGGATCCGGGCACGCACCCGGAGCCGCGGGCCGAGGCGGGCGTCGACGTGTACGCGCTCACGCACAACGAGACCTCCACCGGCGTCGCCGCGCCCCTCCGGCGCGTCGAGGGCGCCGACGAGGGCGCGCTGGTCCTGGTGGACGCCACGTCCGGCGCGGGCGGCCTGCCGGTCGACATCGCCGAGACCGACGTGTACTACTTCGCCCCGCAGAAGTCCTTCGCCGCCGACGGCGGCCTGTGGATCGGCGTGTTCTCCCCGGCCGCACTGGAGCGGGCCGCCCGCGTCCACGCCTCGGGCCGCCACGTCCCGGAGTTCTTCTCGCTGCCGACCGCGATCGACAACTCCCTCAAGAACCAGACGTACAACACCCCGGCGCTCGCCACGCTCTTCCTGCTCAACGAGCAGCTGAAGTGGATCAACGGCCGGGGCGGCCTCGACTGGGCGGTCCGCCGCACGGCGGCCTCCGCCCGGGTGCTGTACGGCTGGGCGGAGGCGTCCGAACACGCCACCCCGTTCGTCACCGACCCGGCCAAGCGCTCGCAGGTCATCGGCACGATCGACTTCTCCGAGCAGGTCGACGCCGCCGCGGTCGCCGCGGTGCTGCGCGCCAACGGCGTCGTGGACACCGAGCCGTACCGGAAGCTGGGCCGCAACCAGCTGCGCGTCGCCATGTTCCCGGCGGTCGACCCGGCGGACGTCGAGGCGCTGACGGCGTGCGTCGACCACGTCGTCGGCAGGTTGTAGGGCGTCCGCGGATCCGCCGCGGGGCCCGGCGCCGCCGTGTCCCAGGACACGGCGGCGCCGGGCCCCGCGGCGTAGACGGCTGAAACTCGCCCTATCTCCGGCTCTTGGACATCCCTACGATCCCACCATTCGGACGGAGCGGGTCACGGTGGCCCGACCGTTTGAATACTTGTCATGGCCATGACATCGGTTGAACCCCCTGCCTCGTAACGGCAACCGAACGGAGTTCCCATGTCCGGATCACGATCCACAAGGACCGCGGCCCGCGCGCTGATGACCGGCGGTGCGACCGCCGCGCTCGTCGGGTCGACGCTCCTCGCGCCCCAGTCGGCCGGCGCCGCCGGCACCGGCATCGTCTCGCCGCCCGACAAGATCGCCATCGAGGTCGCGACGGTCAACGGTTCAGGCTGCCCCGCCGGTACGGCCGCCGTCGCCGTCGCCCCCGACAACACGGCCTTCACCGTCACGTACAGCGACTACCTGGCACAGGTCGGCGTCGGCGCCAAGCCGACGGACTTCCGCAAGAACTGCCAGCTCAGCCTGATCGTCCACGTCCCGCACGGCTTCACGTACGCCGTGGCCAACGCCGACTACCGCGGCTACGCCCATCTCGAGCGCGGCGCGTCGGCGACGCAGAGGGCGTCGTACTACTTCCAGGGCTCGCGGGACACCGCGGCGCGCGCCCACTCCCTCCGCGGCCCGCTGGACAACAACTGGCAGGTCAACGACCGGACCGACTGGGCGCAGCTGGTCTGGGCGCCCTGCGGCGTGAAGCGCAACTTCAACATCAACACGGAGCTGCGGGTCGACAAGGGCACGTCCGACACGACGAAGACGAACAGCTTCATCGCCATGGACTCCACCGACGGGGACATCCAGACGATCTACCGGCTGGCGTGGAAGGAGTGCCCCGGCAACTGACCTCCGGATGACCCCGGTCCCGGCCGCTCCGACCGGCCGGGACCGGGACCGGCCCGACGACCGGCTCGGACCGGGCGGGGCCCCGGGACCCCGCCCGGTGGTCGGCCCGGCGGCCGGTCGAGCAGCAGCCCGACCGGCCGGGGGCCGGTCGCGGGGGGACGGCCCGGCCGTCCGGACGGCCGGGCCGTCCCCCCGCCCTTCCCCCGCCCCTCAGGCTCCCCGGGGCAGATCCCCGCCCGCGTTCACGATCATGCGCTGGAGGACCTTCAGCGCCGTCAGGTACTCCTCGTCACTGACGCCCCCGTGCACGCGGACCCGGCCGGCGCGCTGCGTCTCGGCGGCGCGCCGGTGCAGTTCGCGGCCCACGTCCAGTAGCCGATCGGCTGGTTCACCAGCTCCGCGTCGTCGTGCGAGTACTCCATGAGGCCGCCCCCCACCCGTTTCCACCCGTGCTCCGGTCACCGCGACCGTAGAACCTCGACCGCGGTCGAGGTCAAGGAGCGCCCTACGCCCCGAGGTTCCGGAAGCGGCGCACGGCCGGAGGCAGGCAGACCGCCGTGATCGCCAGCGGCCACACCACCGCCATCAGCAGGGCGTGTTCCTGGACCCAGCTGCCGTCCGACGCCACCTCGTCGCCGAACAGCTCGCGGGCCGCCGACGCGGTCGAGGAGATCGGGTTCCACGCGGCGACGGTGCCCAGCCAGTCCGGCATCGTCGACGGCGGGACGAAGACGCTGGAGATCATCGTCAGCGGGAACGCCACGGCGAACAGCGAACCGGCCGCCTCCGCGCCCGGCAGCCGCAGCCCCAGCCACACCCCCGGCCAGACGAGGGCGAGGCGCAGCCACAGCAGGAGGGCGAAGGCCCCGGCCGTCGCCGCCGCCCCGCCCTCCGCGCGCCAGCCCGTCGCGAGCGCCGCCGCGGCGAGGACGGCCAACTCCGCGCAGGCGACCAGCAGGTCGGTCACCCCGCGGCCCGTGACCACCGCGGACGGGGCCGTCGGCATGGAGCGGAACCGGTCGGTGACGCCTTTCTGCACGTCCGTCACGACGGCCGTCGCGGTGTTCATGAAGCCGAAGGCCATCGTCGTCACGAACATGCCGGGCATCAGGTACTCCCGGTACTCCGCGGCCGCGCCCCCGCCGCCTCCGGGCGGCCGCATCGCGCCGCCGAAGACGTAGCCGTACAGCAGGACGGAGACGATCGGGAAGCCCAGCTGCCAGACGAGGTGGGAGGGCTTGCGGCGGTAGCGGGTGAGGGTGCGGCGGACGATGTTCCAGCAGTCCGCGACCGCCCAGTAGGCGCGCCCCGGCCGGGCACGGGGCGGGGACCGGGGCGGGCGTGGGGGTGGGGTGCGGCGGTGGTCACGCGGCGGCTCCTTCCGGGGCGCGGGGGGCGGACGCGTCCGCCGTACGGTGCGCGCCCTCGCCGGTCAGGTGCAGGAACACGTCGTCCAGGGTCGGCCTGCGCAGACCGATGTCCTCGACCCTCACGTCGTCGTCGCGCAGGGTGCGCGCGACCTCCGTGAGCGCCTCGATCCGGTCGCGCACCCGGGCGTGGACGCGCCGTTCGGCGTGCGCGACGTGCGGTTCGCCGTCGCCGACGCGGGCCACGGCCGCCGTGACGCGGGGCAGGTCGGCCGGGTCGGCGGCGACGACCTCGAGGCGGTCGCCGCCGACCCGGTCCTTGAGCGCCCCGGGCGTGTCGTCGGCGACGGCCCGGCCCCGGTCGACGACGGTGACGCGCGAGGCGAGCCGGTCGGCCTCGTCGAGGTACCGGGTGGTGAGCAGCACCGTCGTCCCCTCCGCCACCAGGCCCCGCACCGCCTCCCACACCTCGCCCCGGGCGCGCGGGTCGAGGCCGGTCGTCGGCTCGTCGAGGAACAGCACGCGGGGCGCGAGGATCATCGACACGGCCAGGTCGAGGCGGCGCCGCATGCCGCCGCTGTACTCCTCGACGCCCCTGTCGGCGGCCTCGGCCAGGCCGAACCGCTCCAGCAGCTCGGCGGCGCGCCGGCGGGCGCCGCGGCCGCCGAGATGGAAGAGGCGGCCGAACAGCTCCAGGTTCTGCCGTCCCGTCAGCACTTCGTCCAGGGCGGCGTACTGGCCGGTGAGACCGATCAGCGCCCGCACCCGGCCGGGGTGGCGGGCCACGTCGACCCCGGCCACCTCGGCCCGCCCGCCGTCGAACCGCCGCAGGGTGGCGAGCACCCGCACGGCGGTGGTCTTCCCCGCGCCGTTGGGCCCGAGCAGGCCGTGGATCGTGCCGGAGCGCACGGCGAGGTGGAGTCCGTCCAGGGCGGGTCTGCCGCCGTACCCCTTCCGCAGCCCCTCGGCCCTGATCGCGTGGGTCGTGTCCATGCAGCCCTCCGTCGCGAGTTCCCGCACCGAAACCGAGTACGGCGTACCCAATCTAGCGTACATCGTACTCAGTTTTCCGGCCGGGTGTGCCGGGCCCGTACGCTGGCGCCATGACCGGCGGCGGAGGCAACACGACCACGAGCGGCAGCGGCGACGTCCACCGCAGCCTGGAGCTCCTGTGGGGCACGGGCGGACCGCCCAGCCGCGGTCCGAAGCGCGGGCTGACCCTGGACCGGATCGTCACCGCGGCCGTCGGGCTGGCCGACGCCGAGGGGCTCGGCGCCGTGTCGATGCGCCGCCTGTCGACCGAGCTGGGCGTCGGCACGATGTCGCTGTACCGGTACGTCCCCGGCAAGGCCGAACTGCTGGACCTGATGCTCGACCGGGTGCAGGGCCTGCCGCCCGGTGCACCGGGGGCCCCGGAGGACTGGCGCGACGGCGTCGAGGCGCTGGCGCGCGGCCGCCTCGCCCTGTACCGGCGCCACCCCTGGCTGCTGAAGGTCAACCAGAGCCGCAGCGTCCTCGGACCGGGTGCCCTGCGCGCGCTGGAGGCCGCCCTGGCGGGGCTGCGGGGCATGGGGCTGAGCGACCCCGAGACCCTGTCGGTGGTCATCGCCGTGCAGAGCTTCGCCGGTGGCGTCGCCCGGATGGAGATCGAGGCGGCGGAGGCGGCGCGGGAGACCGGCGTCACCGACGAGGAGTTCTGGCGCAGCCAGGAGCCGATCCTCACACGGGCCATGGGGAGCGGGGAGTTCCCCTTGCTGGCGCAGCTGTCCGAGGACACGTTCTCGGCGGGGTTCGACCACTTCGAGTTCGGGCTGCGGTGCCTGCTGCGGGGTTTCGAGGCGAAGGTCGCGGAGGCGCGGGCGGGGCGGGGTGACGGCCCGTCGGCCGCTCCGGTACGCCCGGGGGGCGGCGCGGCGCACTCCTGATGGACCAGTCGGCGCGCGGGGAACCGGCCCCTCCCGCAGCATCGGTGGGGTACAGCCGACCCAGCCGCACAGACCAGGAGGCACGCAGTGCGTCTCGGAACCCCCCTGCCGGCCGCCCTCACCGCGGCGGCCCTGACCGTCCTCGCGGGCGCCGTCCCCGCCGCCGCCGAGCCCGGGCCCCGGGCCGCCGCCCCGCCGGCGTCCGTCTCCCACTGCGCCCCCGCCGCGCCCCTGGCCCAGCGGGGCGTCGAGCGTCCCGCCGGGCCGGCCGTCGGGGTGTGCGTCACCGTCACCGGGGCGTCCATGACCGTGACCGCCGCCGCCGACTGCGCCTGCTCCGTCTCCGGCACGTGGACCGCCCGCCGGGGCGAGGAGGACGGCGCGGCCTCCGGCACGCTGGGGACCCGAGCCGACTACCCGGGCCCCGGCACGTACGCGATCACGGCGGCCGTCGCCGTCAGCGGCACGGACCGGACCGCGCGCCTGCCCCTGTCGGGCACCGCCACCGCGACGTTCACCCTCACCGCGCCGAAGCCCGCGCCCTCGCACACGATCGAGGTCGCGCCCCCGGCCGCGCTCGCCCCCGGCAGGACGACGACCCTCACCTACACGGTGAAGCGGACCAGCGACGACGGGGACGGCAGCGCGCGCTTCGGGCTCATCGGCGAGCCCGGCACCGGAATCGAGCTGGCCTCCACGGACGTCCGCTGCGTCAACCCGCTGACCGGCCGCTACCCGGCGACCACCCGCAGCGCGCACGCCCTGGACTGCGCGCTCACCGACCTCCAGCCCGGCCGCCCCGCCAGCGTGACCGTCCACGTCACGCTGCCTCCGGACACCTGCTCGACGGTCGTGTCCAAACTGGGCTACTGGACGCCGAAGGGCCAGCAGGTGGCGGGCGCGATGCTCAACGGGCCCACCGTCAAGTGTGCTTGACGCACCGCCCGCGCCCGGCCGGCCGCCCGCGCCCGGCGCGTCCCCGCGCCCGGCCGGCCGCCCGCAGCCCGCTGCGGAGGGCGGCGACACGGCGGAGGGCGACGGCGGGGACGGCGGGGCCGCCGCTCACGACGTCCCGCCCCCGCCGTCGCCGCCGCGCCGACCGCGCAGCCTCCGCAGGCCGAGCAGCAGCACCGCGCCCAGGGCGGCCAGGCCCACGACGTGGGCCGAGCCGCCGGACGGCGCCCCGCCGCCGGACGCCCCGCCCGCCGCTCCCCCCTCCGGCCCGGACGGGCGGGCCGAGGGTCCCGGCGACGGCGCCGCGGCCGTCCCCTCCACCGGCACCCGCACGACCTGGCTCCGCTCGCCCTCCGTGCCGAACATCAGCGCCGACCCGTCCGCCGTGTACGTCACCGACTCCGACTGGCCCAGGACCGGCGCCCGCACCCGGTCGTCGGCACCGAGCCGCCCGTCCCGCCAGGCGTAGCCGCGGGCGCTGAAGTAGCCGCGCAGCACCAGCCGCGTGCCGTCCGGGGAGAACGCGCCGTCCGTCACCCACGGCACCTCCCCGATGCGCCGGAACACGTTGACGCCCTTCGCGGAGAGCTTCGCCGGGCCCTCGTACAGGCCGCCGCCCTCCTCGTTCTTCGACGCGATGTAGACCCGCCCGGTGCGCGGGTGCACCATCAGCGCCTCCGCGTCGCGCGGCCCGTCCTCGTACCGCACCGTGTACTGGGTGGCGTCCACGGCCGTGTCGCGCAGCCGCTCCGGCTCGCGGAAGCGGTAGACCCACACGTGGCTCCAGGAGCCGTCGAGGTTGTCGCCTATGTCGCCGACGTACACGTACCCGTCGGGGCCGACGGAGACCGCCTCCATGTCGCGGGGCTTCCCGACGCCGCGCAGGGTGACCGTCGCGACCGTCTCTCCGGTGCGCCCGTCGACGGCGAAGACCCGCGGCTCGTCCTGGTCGTTGTGCGTCCAGTACACCCCGGGGTGGGCGCGGCTCGCGGCGAGCCCGCTGGACTCGGTGATGCGGGGGTCGGCGAGCGTGAACCCGTCGTCGTCGCCGGCCGCGGCGGCCGGCCCGGAGGCGCCCGCCACGAGGAGGAGCGCCGCGGCGAGGAGGGCCGGGGTGCGGAGGATCGGGGCGCGGAGGATCGGGACGCGGAGGATCGGGACGCGGAGGCGTGGCATGCCGTCCAGTGTCCACGGTCACGCGGTGCGGGAGCCCGTCACCGGTGAGGAGACCCGCCCTTCGCGGCGGAGCGCGCCCGCTCCGACCGCCTCCTCGCGGCGACCGCCGCCGGGCCGACCGCGCCGCGCTCCAGGCCGGGACCTCGCGGTACGGCCCTCCGGCCGCCGGGGCCCGGAGCCCCTCCGGTCGTGGTCACGGTCGCGGTCGCGGTGTCAACGGCTGTCCGCACACGGCTCGGCGCGAAGCCGGGGGGCGAGCGCGCGGTTGGCGCGGACCGTCATGGCCCAGTGCGCCCCCCACAGGGGGGACGGCGAGTGCTCCGCCCGCGTGACCGGCCGCTCCGGGGAAGAGCGAGAGGATCTGGAACCCGCCCCAGCCGTACCCGAGCGCCGCCCACCACCGGATGAACCGGCCGGACATCCGGCCGTCCCCGGCCAGCGAGGTGGCGACGGTGCGGACGATGAAGAAGTCCTCGGTGAAGTTGTAGGGGATCGCGAACATCCACCAGACGGACGCCGGGGACCCCGTCCTGGCCTCCGGCCGGACGAGGTCCAACGTCCGCTGGAGGGCGCGGCAGTACAGCGCGACCAGCCCCAGGAACACCACGGTGACGGCCGATGCCGCCACCGTTCCCAGCGCGGCGGTCTCCCCCAGGACGCCGCGTCCCCAGTGCGGAGCCCACAGCGGGTAGCAGAGCAGGACCGTGACCGCGGCGGTCCCGGCGATTCTGACGAACACGCGCATCGTCGAAGTGTGTCAGGAAGACCCCTCCGGGAACCCCGGAGGGGTGCGCCGCCGCCCGTCGGCCCCGTGCCCGGCGGCGCTTCCACCGCGGTCGTCAACGGCCCCGCGGAGGCTCCCGGCGCCCGTGCGACGGTGTCCCGGAGGGACGGGCGGCTTCGGTGCCCCCGGAGCCGGGTCCGGCCGCCGCCGCGCCGACCGCATCGTGCCGTCCGAGGAACGTGAAGGCCCCACCGCTCACCCGGTGGAGGAAGAGGCCCTCGCCGTCGTAGAGCCCTCCGCCGGTCGCGGGGTGGGAGAGCGTGCGGGTGATGCCGCGGTAGTGGACGTCCCGTACGCGCCAGACGATGGAACCCCGGTCCGTCACGGGCGTCCGGCCGTGTGTCATGGCCTCGGCGAGGAAGAGGACCGCGTCGTACGCCTCGGCGGCCCACCAGGGGGGTGCCGTCCCGAACTTCTCGCGGTAGGCGGCGGTGAACGCCCTCGCGGCGGGGACACGGGTGGCGTCGACGAAGGGGGTCGTGAACACCCACCCCTCCGCGGCGGCGCCCGCCGCCCGCAGGAACCGCGTGCCGAAGCCCTGGCGGATGCCCATGCGCACGCCCGTGTACCCCGTCGACGCGAGGGCCCGGGCGAGGGCGGCGGTGCGCTGCTCGTCACCGGTGAACACCAGGGCGTCGGCGCGGTCGGCCCTCACCTCGGTGGCGAGGGCCCCGGCGTCCATCACCCGTCCGACGGCCCGGATGGTGACGGTGCGGCCGGCCTCCCGCAGACTCGTGGCGATCTGCCGGCACAAATACCAGCTCAGGTCGCCCTGCGTCCGGTCGTCGAAGAGCACCACCCGGTGGACGCCGGGGGCGTGACGCACATAGGTGACACAGGGGATCGCCATCAGCCGGTCATCGGGACGGCCCAGGACGTACGCCTGGCGAGCGGCGGTTTCGGGGGCCCCAGGCCGTACGTCCACATCCGGTGACACGGCCACCGTGGACAGCGGCGCCGCCTGGTACACGGGCACGGCGGTCAGCGCGCAGGCGTCGGCCGTCGGCCCCACCACCGCCCGTACCGAGGAGTCGGCGGCGACCCGTTCGGCGACGGTGAGCGCGCGCGACGGCACGCCTCCGTCGTCGTGGACGGCCAGACGGAGCCGGAACGGCCTGGAGTTCTGGCCGTTGACGTGGTCGACGGCGATGAGCGCGCCGTTCCGCTGGGCCTGCCCGGTGGCTCCGGTCCCTCCCGACAGGTCCCCGTGGAAGGCCAGGGTCAGCACCGGCCGGTCCCGCGTCCCGCCGTCGCCCGTCGCGAACGGGTCCGGCCGCGTCCGGGCCCACCACAGAGCGCCGGCGCCCGCCGCGACGACGCCCGCGGTCGAGCCGAGGACGAGGAAGCGTCGGCGGGTGGTGGCGGCCGTCGCCCCGGTGCCGGCCGGCGCCGCGGTCACGGTCTCCGCGTCGGGGAGGGCGGTCCGCGGGGACGGGGGCGGGACTTCAGCCGTCCCGGCGGCGGTGACGCGCAGGGCCTGCGCCGACCGGTCCGCGACGAGGCGGATCACCGGTTCGGGCAGCCACGGCCCGGCGCCGTCCCGGCTTCCGCCGAGGACCGTGCGTACGGCCGCCGGGTCGGGCCGCTCCTGCGGTTGCTTGGCCAGGCAGGCCCTGACCAGGGGCGCCAGTTCCGCCGGTACGCCGTCGAGGTCGGGTTCCTCGGTCACCGTGCGCAGCAGCGCGGCGGCGGCGAGACCGCCGCCGAAGGGACGTACACCGGCGGCCGCGTAGGCCAGGACGCACCCCAGCGAGAACACGTCGCTGGGCGGGCCGATCTCCGCGCGCCGGGCCCGGGCCTGCTCGGGGGAGAGGAACCCCGGTGAACCGACGACCACGCCGCTGGAGGTGAGGACCGTACCGCCGGGAGTGTGGGCGATGCCGAAGTCGATCAGACGGGGTCCGTCCACGCCGAGCAGGATGTTGCCCGGTTTGACGTCGCGGTGGACCAGGCCGGCCCGGTGGACCGCTTCCAGCGCCTCGGCCAGCCGCGCCCCCAGGACCCGGACGGTGGGGTGTGGCAGGGGCCCGTGCAGTTCGACGGCCTCGGCGAGGGAGGGGCCCGGTACGAAGGCGGTCGCCAGCCACGGCTCCCGGGCGTCCGGGTCCGCGTCGAGCAGCGGCGCGACCCAGCGGCTGGTCACGCCCCGGGCCGCCTCGGCCTCGCGGCGGAACCGCGCCCGGAAGCCCTCGTCACCGACACGGGCGTTGTGGATGACCTTGACCGCCGCCACGGTGCCGGACGGCGACCGGGCCAGGTACACGACCCCCATGCCGCCCGCCCCGAGCCGGGCGAGGACGCGGAACGGACCCACTCCGGCCGGGTCGCCCGGGCGCAGCGGGCGCATCAGGAGGGGACCCCGATCGGGGCCGGGCCCTCGCACCGGAACCCACCCCGTTCGACGCGCCAGAGGAACACGCCGTTGTTGGGACTCAAGAGGAGATCGCCTCTCTTGTCGAAGGCGAACTTCTTGGTGATGCCCCGGTACGGCGTGCCGCGTACCGCGGTCAGCAGGGCGGCACGGGTGGGGCGGGCGGTTCCCAGCCTCGCCAGTCCCGCGAGGAGCGTGTTCGCGGTGTCGTACGCCTCGACGGAGTACCGCGCGGGCGCGGTCCCGAAGCGCCGCCTGTGGGCGGCGGTGAACGCCGCTCCGGCCGGGAGGAGCGCGGGGTCGGCGGCCGGAGCGATCGCGAGCCAGCCCTCGGCGGCCTCTCCCGCGGCGGTGAGGAACCGTTCGTCGAAGAACGGGTGGGCAGAGACGCATGTGCCGGTGAAGCGGCGGGCGTGGAGGATCTTGGCGATCCGTGCCGCCCGCTCGGGGGGACCGGCGAAGACGACGGAGTCGACGTCCCCCGCCAGCAGGGCGTCCACGACCGGGCGGAAGTCGTCGCGCCGGGCACTGACGACTTTGGGCACCTGCGGGTGTCCTTCCTCATACAGCACATTGCTGAGGGAGTCACCGATTTCCCAGGCGTGTTCGTCGGTCGCGCGGTCCTCGACGATGCCGATTCGTCGCGATCCGACGACCTCACGCAAGTAGATGTCCAGGAAAACCGCCAGGCTGCTGTCGACGACGCGGGCCTGCAGGAAGGAGCGGTACCCCTGGATGGTGAGGGACATCGATCCGGGGGAGACGGCGACCACGGGCACCAGGGCCGTGTCGTACGTCGTCAGGCAGGCTGCCGCGGTGGCGTCGGTGGTGGGGCCCACGACGGCGAGCACCGCGGGGTCCGCCGCCAGCGCCTTCGCGACGCGGGGCGCGATCAGCGGATCACCGCCGTCGTCCTCCACCCTGACGGCGAGCGTGTACGGGCGGCCGCGGCGGGCGTTGAACTGTTCCACGGCGAGGCGCAGCCCGCGCTCCTGGGCCAGGCCGGCCGCCTCGTCGGCGCCGCTCAGGTCGGCGTGCAGGGCGAGCGCGTACCGCGGGCGGCGCGGCCTCACCGCCGGTGCGGCCTCCTTGCGGCCCGCGACCGCCCACAACGCCGTCCCGCCCCCCGCCGCCACCAGGACCGCCCCTCCCGACAGGGCCAGGAACCGCCGTCGGCCCGTCGTGGCACCGGGCCCGTCGGCGGTGTTCGCGCCGGCCGGGTCGGGATGCTCGGGGCCACGCTGACCGCGTTCGCCCCGCGTGCCGTCGGCGTCACCGCCGACGGGCTCCCCCGAGACCTCGGTGTCGTCGATCCCGGGCAGGTCGAGAGCGGCGGTGGAACGTTCGGCGATGAGCCGGAGCACCGGTTCCGGGAGCCACCGGACGGGCTCCTCCGCGTCCGTCCCGTCCCCCGCCAGGGCGCGGTGCACCCCTGCGGCGGTCGGGCGGAGCCGCGGATCCTTCTCCAGGCACCTGCCGACCACGCCGGCCGTCTCCTCCGGTAAGCCGTCGGCGTCGGCGGCGTCGTGCACCGTCCGGTAGAGCAGCGCGTCGACCGGTCCGGTGCCGAAGGGGGGCCGGCCGGTCGCCGCGTACACGAGGACGCAGCCGAGGGAGAACACGTCACCGGCCGGACCGACCCGCGCCACGTCTCCGGCGCCCGCCTGCTCGGGTGCGAGGTAGCCGGGCGTGCCGACCACGATCCCGGTGGCCGTGAGCGAGGTGTCCTCGGGGGTACGGGCGATCCCGAAGTCGATCAGCCGGGGCCCGTCGGGGGCGAGGAGGACGTTGCCGGGCTTGACGTCCCGGTGCACCAGTCCGGCGGTGTGGATGTCGTCGAGCGCTTCGGCGAGGCGGGCCCCGAGCACCCTCAGCCCCCACGGCGGCAGCGGTCCGTGGAGCGCGACGGCCTCCGCGAGGGAGGGTCCCGGCAGGAACTCGGTGGCCAGCCACGGCGCGGCGTCGTCCGGCCCCGCGTCGACCAGGCGCACCGCCCAGCGGCTGGAGACCCGCCGGGCCGCCTCCACCTCGCGCCGGAACCGCTCCCGGAAGGCCGCGTCGTCGGCGTACTCCTCCTGCACGACCTTGACCGCGACCAGGCCGCCGCCGGGCGTGCGCGCCAGGTAGACGACGCCCATGCCGCCCTCACCGAGCCGTCCGAGCAGCCGGTGCCCCGCGATGCGTGCGGGGTCGGATCCACGCAGCGGGTCCATCATCCCTCCCGCCCGGTCCGGGTTTCGACGGACTCGATCATCTGGACGGACGAGTTGGTGAACCAGTGTTGCAGTTCCTCGTCCGTATGGCCCCTGGCGCCCTTCACCGACACGCCGATGGTGACGGCCCCGACCCGAGCGACGCTCCAGAGGTAGGGGTGGGCTCCTTCGCGGGTGACGTACGTCCCCATCTCGTGGGCTTCGTCGTTCGCCCACTGCTGGCGTCTCGTGCCGAAGGCGGTTCCGGCCGAGCGCAGCCCCGTCAGACGTTCACCGGGCCGGATCTCCTGCTCCCGGCAGCGCTGCGCCTCCTCGAGCGTGGTCGCCAACTGCTCGTCGGCGTCCGCCTCGGAGGTGTGGACGGTCGCCACGGCGGTCACCCGGACCGTGCCCTTCTCGCCCCGGCCGGGCAGTTCGGCGTACCGGGAGAGCGACGCCAGGGCCGACGCGGGCAACGGCTCTCGCTGCCACCGGCACTCCTCGTCCAGCACGGCCACGGTGCGCGGCCTGCTCTCGGCGACCGCCTGGGGCACGAAGTCCGGTCCCCAGTCCGTGGGGCGCAGGACGACCTGGTCCACCAGTTCCTCGGCCTGCGCGGCGTTCCTCGGCACCCGGGCGGGGTCCGCCGTGAACGGTGTGGCGGAGGGACCGGCGGGCTCCGGCGAGGCCGGTGACGGGGAGGGCGGCGCGGGGTTCCCGCCGCCTTCCGGCGCACCGGCCGAGCAGCCGGAGAGCAGGGCCGCAGCCGTCCAGACGGCGACCCCCGGTACTTCCAACTACCCTTGCACACAAGCTTTTTGACGCCTGGCATGCGACCCCCCGAAGCCCTCGGCTCCCCCTTGGGGCAGGATCGTACGGCGGGCGGGCGCCGCGTGGGGGCCGTTCCGCGATTCCCGGGACCTTCGGCGGGGCCGCCGCACGGGACGCCCGGCGCCCCGGTGCCGGCGTCCTCGGGGAAAGCCCCGCCGAGCACCACCGCGAGGGCGGCGCGGACGCGGTCCGCGGGGGTGGCGGTCCCTGCGGTCCCCGGCCGCGCCGTTCCCGGCCGTCGGCCCCGGCCGCGTCGCACTCGGTTGTCGTGACTCGGTTGTCGTACCCGTCGCTCGCCGGGTTCCCGCGCGGTGCCGCGCACTCTCGGGTGCACTGTCGCCGGGACGCGCGCGGGAGTCGGTGCGCTCTCGGCGGCGGGGGCCGTGCGGCCGGTCGGTCAGGCCGGGAGTGCTGGCCCGCCGTCGGTCCGGCGCCGCTCCCACCCGGTCCTCGTCAGGGCGTACTCGACCTCCCCGTGCTCGAAGCCCTCGATCGTCTCCGGCCAGTCCTCGAAGAAGGTGCGGACGTACTCCAGGCCGGCCTTCTCCATCACGCGGCGCGAACCGCGGTTCACCGCCATGGTGTAGGCCGCGATCCGCTCCACCCCCAGCTTCGTGAAGGCCCGTTCGACCAGGGCCCGGGAGCCCTCCGTGGCGTACCCGCGCCCCCACGCCGCCCGGCGCAGCCGGTAACCGAGTTCGACGGCCTCCGCGCCGTCCTCCCTCAGCGGCCGCAGCTCGAACCACCCGAGGAACTCCCCCGTCCCCCGCTCGCGCGCCGCCCAGTAACCGGGCAGTCCGGTGCACGGGTACCGGCGCAGCATCCCCGGAAGGATCTCTTTCCGTACGGTCTCGGGCGGGGTCGGCCGCCCCCCGGTGAGGTACCGCATCACCTCCGGGTCGGCGTCCAGTTCGACGAGGAGGTCCTCGTCGCGTGCGGTGAAGGGACGCAGTTCGAGGCGCTCGGTGGTGAGGAAGGGCTCCACGGTGTCCATGGACCGATCCTGACGAGTCGGCCCCGTCCCTTCCACCCATTTCGAGGCGGCCTCCCCGGTGTACCCGCAGGCCCGCAGGTCCGTGGGCTCGCGGGTCCGCAGGTCCGTGGGTGCGCAGGTCCGCACGTCCGCGGGTCCACGGGCTCGCGGCCTCGCGGACTTCGGGCTCCCGCGGGACCGGTGCGGTCCACGGGCACCCGGGCGACAGCCGTGCGGGGGCGCGTCCCGGTCACCGCGCGGGGGTCCCGGCGTCCGGGACACGCCCCCTACGGGACCCGGGACCCGGAAGCCCGGCGCCCGGGGCGTGCCGCACGTCCCGGGGCGCCGGGCTTCCGGGTTACCTTCCACCCATGACAGGCACCCAGGGCCGCGCGCCCGTCCTCTCCTCACTCCCCGCCGAGCAGGTGGCGGCGCTCCCGCTGGAAACCCTCGCCCGCAGCGTCGCGGCCGATCTGCTCGCACCGGGAGGCGGCCCGCCGAGCATCCACAACTGGGTGCGCCGGATCCGCCGCGACCTCCGGGGGGACCCCGAGGCGATGCGCGCGATCAGCGAGGCCGTGGCGTGGCTGCGGCAGCGGATGATCCTGGTCGACGACCTCGGCGTCGACGCGGAGGGCGACTGGGTGGTGCTGAGCCGTCAGGGTGCCCGGTGGCTGCGGGACGGCGCGTTCCAGCACGGCACCACCGGGTGACCGCCCCACGACCACCGGGTGATCGCTCCACGACCACCGGGTCACCGCCCCACGACCACCGGGTCACCGCCCCACGACCGCTCGGGGCCGGACCCGGTGCACCGCGAGCCCCGCGTACGCCCCGGGCACAGCCGCCGTCCGGCCGCCGACCGGGCGGCCGTCGGCCGTTCAGCCGGTGCGGCGGACCGGTTCCGCGCCGGTGCGGACCAGGAAGTCGGTGATCACCTCGGCGAGCCGTTCGGGCTGGTCCTCGGGGACGAGGGTGGAGGAGTCGGCGATCTCGACCAGCCGGCCCTGCGGGTACAGCTCCGCCAGCCGGGGGCCGTGCTCCCGCGGCATCAGCGGGTCCTCGGTCGCCCAGACCACCAGTACGGGGCGGTCGAACCCGCCCAGTCGCCTGCTCCAGGCCAGCAGGGTCTCCCGTCCGGGCGCCGAGGTGGCGAACTTGGCGAAGTCCCTGCGGACGGCCCGGCTCCCGGCCACCGGGGCGAACCAGCCGTCCATGATGTCGTCCGGGACCCCGCGCAGGCTCATCCCGCCGTACCCCTTGCGGCTGTGCCGGATCGCCGGGACGCGCATCAGCCGCTCCAGCAGCCGGACGCCGCCGGGGACCCTGCACACGGCGGCCAGCGCCCTGGCCGGCCCCGGGGGGAAGTTGTCGAACGCCTCGCAGGCCACCAGTACCATCCGCGCGACCCTGCGGCCCTCCTCCTCCAGCACCAGGAACTGGCCGCCGCCCCAGTCGTTGAGGACGAGGGTCACGTCGTCCAGGCCGAGCCGTTCGACGAACTCGCCCAGCAGCCGCGCGACCCCCCGGTGGGACAGGTCGGCGTCCGGGCGCATCGGCCGGCGGTGCCCCCCGAAGGGCAGCGTGGGCAGGACGCAGCGGTACCCGTCCAGCAGCGGCACCACCTTGCGCCACTGCCTCCCGTCCATCGGCACGCCGTGCCCGAACACCAGCACCGGCCCCGCGCCGCCGGTGTCCTCGTAGTCGATCGGTCCGGCCGACAGCTCGATCCCCGGCATGATGCCCCCATTTGATAGATCGTTCTACTGTAGTCTAGCGAGTGCGGCGGGGTGCGCAAGACCGCGCCGCCAGGAGGGCGGAGGGCGGAGGACCATGGGACACGAGCAGCCGGACACGCGGACCCGGATCCAGGAGGCGGCCACGACGCTGTTCCGCCGCAACGGTTACCCGGGCACCGGCTTGAAGCGGATCGCGGTGGAGGCGAACGCGCCCTTCGGCTCGATCTACCACTTCTTCCCCGGCGGCAAGCAGCAGCTCGCCGAGGTGACGGTCCGCACGGCCGGCGCCGAGTACGGCCGGACGGTGCTGGCCCTGCTGGAGAGCGTCGCGGACCCGGTCGAGTCCGTCGAGCGCGCCTTCGGGGCGGCCGCGGAGAACCTCGCCGCGGCCGACTACGCCGACGCCTGCCCGATCGCGACGGTGGCGCTGGAGGTCGCGAGCACCGACGAGGTCCTGCGGGTCGCGACGGCGGACGTCTTCGCCGGGTGGATCGACGCCGGTGCGGGGTGGTTCGGCCGCTGGGTGCCCGACCGGGACGCGGCGCGTTCGCTCGCCCAGTCGTTGATCATGCTCCTGGAAGGGGCGTTCGTACTCTCCCGGGCCGCCCGCGACCCGGAGCCGCTGCGGGTGGCCGGCCGGTCCATGGCCGCGCTGCTGCGCGCCGCCCTCGAACCGGCCGGCCGGGACTGACCCCGCCGGGCGCCCGGCAGGACCGGGCCGGGACGGGTGCCGGGCCGGGGGCGGTCCGGAGGTGGAGTGACGCACGTGCGGAGCCGTCGGCGCAGGCGTCGTGGCCGTACGTCCGGCGTGCCGGGCACGGGGCACCGGCTCTGCCCGTACGGGATGGCGGCTCAGGCGGAGGCGAGGACGAGGGAGACGCCGGGTGCCATGAGGACGGCGCCGATGCTCCGGTCGAGGGCCTTCCGGCGGCGGAGCACGCGGCTGCGGAGGACGGGGGCGGGGAAGAGGCCGGCGGCGAGACCGAACCGGACCAGGTGGGCGAAGGCCGTGAAGAGCCCGTAGCCGGCCTGTTGTGCGGGGGGCGCGTCGCGGTGCACGACCTGGGTGTAGGTGCTGACGACGAAGAGCGTGGTCTTCGGGTTGAGGGCGTTGGTGAGGAACCCGGTGCGCAGGGACTGCAGGCGGGAGGCGCGCGGTTCCGCGTCGGCGTCCCCTGTCGCGGCGTCGATCTCCCCGGCACGGGTCGAGAAGGTCCTGTAGCCGATCCAGACCAGGGAGCAGGCGCCGACGATCCTGACGACGGTGAACAGGACGGGGATCCCGGACAACAGCAGGCCCACACCGAGCATGGTGTACGCGACGTGGACCAGGACGCCCAGGCTGATGCCCACGGCTGCGAGCAGGCCCGCGGTGCGACCGTAGAGGTGGCTGTTGCGGACGATCACGGCGAAGTCGGCCCCGGGGCCGATGACGGCCAGAACCGTGATGGCGGCGACGGCGGTCTCGGCCACGGGACCGGCTCCCTGACTGTTGTGCGGTGGCGGGGATCGGGCCTTGTGACGGTAGGTGATCACCAGGACGTCCCGACGGCCGGGGTGGGACGGGTCGTCCTGCAGGACGGGCCGTCCTGCAGGACGGGGCTGACGCCGTGGAAGACGCGTTCGCCGTTGACGGGGACCGGCTCGCGCGGCTCCGTGAGGGTGAAGGGGGCCAGCGGCTGCTTCCCGAGGTCGTGGACGGTCGTCTCGCCGCCGACGACGTCCTCGCGGCCGACCAGCGCCATGAGGACGAAGGTGACGCCGTCGCGGTGGGCGCCTTCCGGTGTCGGCTGACCGCTCCGGGCTCCGTCGGCGGTGACGCGGAACCGGTGCGCCCCGATGTGCCGGCGCGAGAACGGGGCGGGGGCGCCGGAGACCCGGGCGCCCGGGGTCAGCGGGCTCCCGAAGGCGCCGCCCCTGCGGACGCGGTCCTCGATCGGCTCGCGGTGGCGGGCGATTCGCCGTCGAGGTGGTTGTAGTCGACGGTCCGGTGGTGCGGCCGGTGGGGCGTGGCCTTGGGGTCGGTGCCGCCCTCCGGTGCCCACCAGGGAACGCTCCGGCGGTGTTCCGGCAACCCAAGGGGGTTGAAACCGCCCAAACGCGGTGAAACGATGGTTTTTGCGCCATTCGGCGCTGCACGAACGATTCGGCGCCCGCCCGCCGCGGAGGAATCCGAGCAGAGCCGGCCGGGACCCGGGCCTGTGGGGCCGGCGCCGCTCCCGGGGACGATCGCGTCCCCGTTCCGGATCACCGACGAGGCGACTTCCCAGCCCTCGGATCCTCGGCACTCCGCCCCAAGGAGAGAACCGTGCCGGAAGAAGAACACTTCACCGTGCCGGTCACCGAGACCAACGACTTCGGCGTCCTGCCCGACCAGGCGAAGGGCCGCAAGTCCAACTTCTCGGTACGCCGGCCGTACCAGACGGAACAGCCCCCCGACGCCCTCGTCGAACACGAGGGCCGCCCGGCTCCGCGTCCCGCCTCGGGCCGTTCCACCAACCCCGAAGAGCCCTGACGCCGGAAGGGGCCACGCGATGTTGCAGTACCTGAACAGCTGTCCCTTCACGGTGTCGGTGGCGATCATGCGCTACACGCCCAACTGCCCGGACGGAGGCGACTGGACGAAAGAAGGCTGGTGGAACATCCCCGCGGGAGGGTCCGCGATCGCGTACGGCGGTGACCTGGGCGCCGTGTACCCGTGGTGGTGCGACTACGTCATGGGAGGCGGCAGGGTCTGGCCCGGCTCGGGGATCTACAGGTACCTGACGCTGAGGAGGTTCCGCTGGTGCGAGTGGACCAGCAGCTCCGACGCCTTCCAGGCCAACATGTTCCTGTTCAACGTCGACGGCGCCGCCGATCAGACGTGGAACATCGTCCCCTGAGGGGACCGGGCCCCGCGAGGGCGGCGGACCGCGCCGGCGCCCCGGGGCAGGCCGGCGCCGCGGGCCGCACCCGTGGCGGAGGCCGCGCCGGTACCGCAGGGCTGACGGCGCCTCCGATGGCGCCACCGGAGGCGCCGGTGGTACCGGCGCCGCGGGTTGCTCCGGCGCCGCGGGCCGCGTCGACGCCGCGGGGCTCCTCGGCGTCACGGGGCGGGCGGGGCGTCCGGGGGCGCCGTGACGCCGCGCAGGCCGAAGAAGTACGTGGCGACGAAGCCCGCCGCGTACCCCGCGAAGAGACCGGCCGCGTAGGCGCCGACCGTGGCGAGGGCACCGCCGGGACCGTCCAGCAGGGGGAACAGCGCCCAGCCCGACGGGCCGATCGCCGTCGAGCCGACCTTGTCGCCCGCCATCCCGAACAGGCCGATCACTCCCCCGCCGACCGCCCCGCCCACGCAGGCCGTCGCGAACGGGCGGCCCAGCGGCAGCGTCACGCCGTAGATGAGCGGTTCGCCCACGCCCAGCAGTCCGGCGGGCAGCGCCGACCGGATCGTGCGGCGCAGGGCCTCGGCCCGGCGGAGCCGTACGTACACGGCGAGCGCGGCGCCCACCTGGCCGGCGCCCGCCATGGCGAGGACCGGCAGCAGGACCGTGTACCCCTGCTGCTCGATCAGCGTGGCGTGCAGCGGGATCAGCGCCTGGTGCAGGCCGAGCATGACCAGCGGCAGGAACAGCCCGCCGAGGAGGAGCCCGGCCGCCGCGCCGCCGTGGGTGAGGAGCCCGTCGGCGGCGGTGCCGATGGCCGAGGCGACCTTCCCGGCCGCGTACATCAGCCCGTACACCGTCGCCAGTCCCGCGACGAGGACGGTCAGCGTGGGCGTGACGAGGACGTCGAGGGCTTCGGGGACGCGGCGGCGGCACCACTTCTCGACGCGCGTCGCGAGGAACGCCGCGGCGAGCGCCCCCAGCACCCCGCCCTGGCCGGGCGAGAGCTGCTGCCCGAACACCTCGATCCGGGCGACGCCCGCGTAGACGACGATCGCGGCGACCGCGCCGCCGAGGATCGGGGTGCCGCCGAACTCCTGCGCCGTGTTGTGGCCGACGAAGACGGCGATCAGCGCCATGAAGCCGGACGCGATCGCGGTCAGGGCGGGGGTGAGGGAGGGCAGTGCGCCGAGGTTGACGAGGAGGCCGCCCAGTCCGGCGATGACGCCGCAGCCGATGAGGGCGGGGATGAGGGGGATGAAGACGTTCGCGACGCGGCGCAGGGCGCGGCGGACCGGGCGCGCCTCCCCGGCAGGACCTCCGGGACCGGTCGGACCTCCGCAACCGGTGGGGGCGGTGCCCGGCCCTACGGGATCCCCGGGGCCGGCGGGCGCGGGGCCGGGGCCGGAGGGCTCGGCGAGTGCGGGGTCTGCGGGCGCCTCCGCGGCGACGAGGGCCTGGAACTCCGGGGTGACCCGCGCCACCGTCCCCGGCCCCAGCACGATCTGGTACGTCCGCTCGTCCTCCACCACGCCCAGCACCGCCGGAAGGGCGCGCAGTTCCGCGTCGCGGACGAGGGCGCGGTCGCGCAGGGCGAGGCGCAGGCGGGTCATGCAGTGGGTGACGGACGCGACGTTGGCGGCGCCGCCGACGAGCGGCAGCAGCGCGGCCGCCGTGGAGCGGTGGTCCGACGGGCGGGGGTCTTCGGTTGTCGTCATGTGGGGGGCCTCGCATACGGGGTGCGTCAGGGGGACGCCGCTGCCAGCGCGGCGCGCAGGTGACCGTGGTGCTCCCTGAGGAGGCGCGCGGCGGCCGGGGCGTCCACCCCGCCCAGCAGGACGAGGATGGCGTGCTTCACCTCGCCGCCCGTCGCCTCCAGGGCCCGGGCTATCTCCCCGTCGGCGGCGCCCGTCACCTGCGCGACGATGCGGTGCGAGCGGGCGCGGAGCTTGGCGTTGGTGGCCCGCACGTCGACCATGAGGTTCCCGTAGGTCTTGCCGAGGCGGATCATGGTGATCGTCGAGATCATGTTGAGGACGAGCTTCTGGGCGGTGCCCGACTTCAGCCGCGTCGAGCCGGTGATGAACTCGGGACCGACGACCACCTCGATCGCGTGGTCGGCGGCGGCCGCGAGGGCGCTGCCCGCGTTGCAGGCGAGGCCGACGGTGAGGGCGCCCGTGTCACGCCCGTACTCGACGGCGCCGACCGCGTACGGGGTGCGGCCGGACGCGGACACGCCGACGACCGTGTCGTCCGGGGTGAGGCGGAGGGCCGTGAGGTCGCCGTGGGCGAGGGCCGCCGAGTCCTCCGCGTTCTCCACGGACCGCACGAGCGCGTCGGGGCCGCCCGCGACGAGGCCGACGACCTGCGACGGGTCGGTGTTGAAGGTGGGTGGGCACTCGCTGGCGTCGAGCACGCCGAGCCGCCCGGCGGTGCCCGCGCCCGCGTAGACGAGGCGCCCGCCGCGCGCCATGCGGGGCGCGATGGCGTCGACGGCCGCGGCGATGCGGGGCAGTTGCGCGGCGACCGCGTCGGGGACGGCCCGGTCCCCGGCGTTCATGGCGCGGGCGATGTCGAGGGTGGACCGCGTGTCGACGTCCGCGAGGTCGGGACGGAACTCCTCGGTGGTGAGGGCGCCCAACTGGGTCCGGAGGGCGGCGGGCTCCGGGCGGCGGGCGGCGGACTCCGGGGCGGGGTCGTTCACGGCGCGGCTCCCTCGGTGCTCGGCGGGGCGGTGGGGGCGGTGGGGGCGGTGGAGCTGCGGGGCGGCGGTGGCGGTGCAGCTGCGGGGCGGCGGTGGCGGTGAGGACGGTGGAGTACTGCGAGTCGGCGAGGTTGCGGGTCGTACGGGGTCGGTCGGGGCCGGTCGGGGCCGGGGGGAGGTCCGTCGAGGTCGGAGGGCGGGGGCGGGGTCCGTCGGGTCCGGGAGAGGCCGTCGGAGTCGTCGGAGTCGTCGGAGTCGTCGGAGTCGTCGGGGCCGGGGAGCGGGGGGTCGGGGGCGAGGTCCGTCGGGGCTGTCAGGGCCGGGAGAGGCCGTCGGGCGGGGGGAGGGACGTCCGGGTTCGTCGGGGCCGTCCGGGTCGGCAGGGCCGTCGGGTCAGCGGGGCCGTCGGGTCAGCGGGGCCGTCGGGTCAGCGGGGCCGTCGGGTCAGCGGGGGCCCGTGCGCTGCCGGGGCGCCCGGCGGTGGGCGAGCGCCTCGTACGACGCGGACAGCGCGGGCGCGGCCGTCTCGTAGGTGCGTTGGGTGACACAGGTGAACAGGCAGTCCACGACGAGGAGCTGGCTCGTCCGGGACGACATGGCGGCCGGGCGCAGGTCGCTCTCCCGGGCGGTGGACGTGGTCAGGACGTGGTCGGCGTACCGGGTCACCGGCCCGTCGGGGCGGCCGGTGACGGCGATGGTGGTGGCGCCCCGCTCGAAGGCGACGCGCAAGGGTTCGATGACGTCGGCGGTGGCGCCCGAATGGGTGATGGCGACGGCCACGTCGCCGGAGCGGAGCTGCACGGCGCCGGTGACGGCGACGTGCGGGTCGCTGTGGGCGTGCGCGACGAACCCTATGCGGAGCAGCTTCTGCGCCAGGTCCTGGGCGACGAGGCCGGAGGCGCCGATGCCGTACACGTCGGTGCGGCGGGCGGCGGCGACGGCGGCGACGGCCGCGGCGAGCTGTGCGGTGTCGAGCGCGGCGGCCGTGTCGGCGAGGGTCTGCTGCTCGTCGCGGGCGAGCTTGGCGACGACGGCCTCGACCGGGTCGTCGACGGCGATGTCGGAGGTGAGCGAGGGGGAGCGGCCGGAGGCACGCCGGGCGGCCAGCGCGGCGAGGGCGAGCCGCAGGTCGCGGTAGCCGGGGTAGCCGAGGAGGCGGGCCGTGCGGACGACGGTCGCCTCGCTGGTGCCGGTCCGCTCGGCGAGGCCGGTGACGGTGAGGGCGGCACAGGCCGCCGGATCGGCGGTGACCGCCTCGGCGACGCGCTGCATGGACCGCGTCATCGACGGGGCCAGGGTGCGCACCTTCGCGGCGAGCGGGTCGGGGACGGCGCCGCCCACCGCCACCCCGTCGATGAAAGTCCCCTTCAGGTCCGCGTTCACGCGTGAAACCTATTTTCCGTGCTGGTGGCCGTCAAATTCGCACGTCAGAATGGCCGTATGAGCCGACCGGACCCCGTGGAGCGGGCACTGCACGCCGCACGCGCTCTGGTCCTCGCCGACCTGGCCGCCCGGGACGTCGCCGAGGCGGAGATCGTTTCGCTGGTCGAGGACGCGGTCGCGGGCCGCCGGTGGTGGGCCGCGCAGTGGCCGGAGGGTCTCGCGTACGTCGCCGGGCTGGTCGCGCAGGACGTGCAGGACGCGCTGCTGGAGCGGTACGGGCGCTGGCCGCTGTGTCCCGTCTGCGCCTCGGGCGACCCGCACGCCCTGGACGTGGAGCCGGAACTCGGCCCGGACCCGCACTGGGTGTGCGGGCGGGCCGGTGTGGTGGTCGCGCCGGTCGGCGGCCTCACGTGACCCTCTACATCGATCCGCCGAACTGGCCGGGGCACGGCCGCATGTGGTCCCACCTGGTCAGCGACGAGTCCTTCGAGGAGCTGCACGCGGCGGCCGCCGCGATCGGCTGCCCGCCGCGCGCCTTCGACGGCGACCACTACGACATCCCGTCCGACCGGTACGCGGACGCGGTGGCGGCGGGCGCCGTGGAGGTCGGGTCGAAGGAACTGGTGCGGCGGCTCACCGAGGCCGGCCTCCGCCGCCCCAAGCGGCGCCCGGCGCCTTCCGCGTGATGACCGCCGCCGGGCCGCGCGGCGCCCGCGCCTGCTGTTCGTGGCGGATGACGCCCGAGGGACGGGCGTCGGCCGTCTCCCGGTGAGCACATGACCGGTCAGGCCGGGAAGGCCGGTCGTTTCACGGTCGAGGTCTACCCCCGCGACGCGTTCCGGCCGCCCAGCCGCTCCAGTTCGGCGGTCGCGTTGCGGCGTGCGGCGTCCTCCCAGCGCTCGGCGCCGTAGGGGGTGCGGAACAGGCGCGGCAGGGCGAGGAGCTGCCCGAGGACGGCGGCGCGGCCCTCCCGGTAGGCGTCGTCGGGTACGAACCCGTACTCCTCGCGCACGGCCGCCGCGTACGCCTCGTACTCCTCCGACCCACCGGCGAGCACGGCCAGGTCCGCGTCGCACAGCACCTCCCCGTCGCGGTCGCCGGGCGCCGGGTCGTGGGTGGCGGTGAGCCGGACGAGCCGGGCGACCTCCGCCGTGCGGGCCGGGTCCACCCCCAGTTCGGGCAGGGCCCGTTCGGCGAGCCGGGCGCTGCGCTCCTCGTTGGTGTCCCGGTCGGGCAGGTACACCGCGTCGTGGAACCAGGCGGCGAGCTGTACGGCGGAGGGGTCCCCGGCGTGACCGGCGAGGTCGTCGACGCGGCGCAGGACGGCGAGGAGGTGGTCGGTGGTGTGGTAGCGGCGCTGCGGCTCGGCCCAGCGGCACAGGAGGTCGTCGGCGTACCGGTCGTCCGGCGGGGCGCCGGGGTCGGCGGGGCGCCCGTCCCGTGCGTGGTGGACGGTCCGCGCCCAGCGGCGGCGCAGTTCGCCGTGGGCGGGGTGCGGGGTCGGCGGGGCGGTCATGGGGGCCATTCTCCAGACCCGTTCCCCCGTCGGAGAACCCCCTCCCGGCTTCCGGACCGTGCCGCCGCCGGAGGGCCCCTCCCGGCTTCCGGACCGTTTCCCGCCTGGCGGAGGCCCCTTTCTCCCCGGACTCCTGGACCGTTCCGCCGTCGGGAGCCTCTTCCCGGGCTCCTCCCGTGTCCGCACGGCGGGCGGCCGGGCCGCGCACCGGTGGCCTCGACGGCGGTGACGGGGCCCTCCACGGGGACGCCGGCGCCCCGGTGGCGTACCTTCGCCTTCCCGACGGCGCGGTCGGCGGTGGTCTCGACGCCGCCCATGCGGCTGGGCTTCCTCTCGACGCGCGCGGCGCGGGAGGGCGGCTCAGGTCATACCGCCGGCCGCCGGCTCCGCCTCGGCGGTGCCGGACGCGGCCACGGGGCCGGCCGTCTCGTCCTCCGCCGCGGCAGGGGGTGCCCGCCCGCTCCCCCTCCGTGTCCCACGGTGGACAGGGTGTTGCCGTGACGTGGGACGGCGGCGGCGTCGGCCCCGACACCGGGGCGGGGCCCGGGGCCGGGGTCGACACCGATGTCGGTCCCGGCCCGGCACGGCCCGCAGGCAGCCGCCCGCCGGGGCCGGACCGGGCGGGACGGTCCGGCGGGGTGGTGCGGGGCGGCCGGGCCGGGCAGGCGGACGGCATGGCCGGACAGACGGGGCGGTTCGGCGGGGCGGTTCGGTGGGGCGGCTCGTCTCAGGCGCTTCGGGCACCTCCGGCACTTCGGGTCCTTCGGGTGCCCCGGCCTCCCCGGGTGCTTCGTGGCGGCGGAAGGGGCATGGGCGCCCCGGTCGTCCTCCGGCGCGCAGGGACCGCCCCGGTCGTCCTCCTAAGATGCGGCAGGGGGCCGTCGAACAGCCGTGGGAGGGGAGTTGGGGGAGTCCGCCGTCGTCGCTCCGGAGATCCGGGACCGGCTCGTCGCCCGGTTCGGGGCCCAGGCCCTCGCCTGGTGCGACGCGCTGCCGGCTCTCGTCGGCGAACTCGCCGACCGCTGGCACCTGGATCCGGTCGAGGCGGGCGGCGGGGGCACCTCGCGGGTCTTCCGCTGCCTGCGGCGGGACACCGGCGCCCCGGTGTGGCTGAAGCTCACGCCGGAGCCGGCCATCGCCCGCGAGGAGGCCGAGGCCCTGTGCGCCTGGTCGGGTACGTCCTCGGTCGTCGCCCTGCTGGCGTACGAGCCGCGGGCCGGGGCCCTGCTGCTGGAGGACGTGGCGCCGGGAGTGCCGGTGAGAGGGGCCTCCTCGCGGCTGCCCGAGGTGGCGGCGCTGCTGCGGGACCTGCGGGCCGCCTCTCCCGCGCCGGGGGAGCTCACGGCGGTGCGGCCCCTGTCGCACCGGGTCGGTCTCCTCTTCGACCTGGCCGGGCGGCGCCTGGCGGCGGCCGGCACGGGCCACCCGGTCGGCCCGGCGGTGCTCGGCCGGTCCAGGGCCGCGGCCCTGGAACTCGCGGCCGGCGGACCCGTGGGGCTGGTGCACGGCGACCTCCACCCGGCCAACGTGCTGTCCGGTCCGGGCGCCCGCCTGGTGGCGATCGACCCGCGGCCCGCGTGGGGCGACCCCGACTTCGACGCGGTGGACTGGGCGCTCGGGGGAGCCACGGCCCTTCCCGTGCTGGAGGAGAGGATCGGGGAACTGGCGGCGTCGGTGCCCGGTCTGTCCTCCGAGCGGCTACGGGGCTGGTGCCGGGCCCTGGCCGTCCTCAGCGCGCTCCCCGCGGTCCGCGCGCGGCGGGACGACGCGGAGACCCGTTTCCTGCTCTCCCTGGCGGGCGGCTGACCCCGCCCGAGGACCGCGGGGACGGCCGCCGCCCGGAAGTACGGGAGGAACCGCCGCCAGGAAGGCACGGGAGCGGCCTCCGTTCGAAGAACGCGGGAGGAACCGCCGCCCGGAAGGTGTGCGGGGAACCGTCGTACGGTCCGCCTCCGGCGGGGGTCACGCCGCGGTGCTGGCGTCCTTCCGCGAGACGCCTTCACCGGCACCCGGCTCCGGTCCGCCCGGTCCGCCCGGTCCGTCCGGTCCCTCCGGTCCGCCCGCGCCGTCCATCGCGCGCCACTCCGGGCGCACTGCGGCCAGACTCGTGGTGAGGAAGTACGCGGCCCCGCAGGCGAGCAGCACCGGCAGCAGCCCGGCCGTGGTCACCGCCGCCCCGGCGATCAGCCCGCCGAAGGGGATGCCGCACCAGGCGAGCGAGGCGCCGAGCGCCTTGACCCGGCCCAGCATCCGGCGCGGGACCCGCTCGAAGAAGACGGCCCCCAGGATCGGGTTGACGAAACCCGCGCCGAACCCGCTGACCGCGAACACCGCCAGTACCGTCCCCAGCGGGGCGTCGGAGGCGAGGACCAGGAACCTCGGCGCGCCGGCCAGCAGGAAGCCGGCGAAGAACACCACCCGGCGCCGCAGCCGGTGCGCGGCCGCCGCGGCGATCAGGCTTCCCGCGACCGCCGCGGCCCCCATGGCGCCGCCCATCAGGCCGATCGCGACCGGCCCGCCGCCGGACTCCTCGGCCCAGACGGGCACGAGCACCGCGGCGAACGCCGCGTCCAGCAGGTTGGTGATCCCCACCATGACGATGACCGTCAGCAGCAGCGGGTCGCCGCGCAGGAAGGCGAAGCCCTCCGCGAACCGCCGCCAGTAGCCCGCCCCCGCCTCTCCGGGCCGCGGTGGCGCCTCCTCGACGGCCCGCCCCGTGCCGCGGGGCAGCGCGAACGCGATGATCACCGAACCGAGCGCGAAGCAGCCCGCGTTGACGGCGAGTCCCGTCAGCGGGCCGAGCAGTGCCACCAGGGAGCCACCGGCCACCGGGCCGGCGGTGGAGGCGAGCCGCTCGACCACCCCGGACAGGCCGGCGGCCCGCTCCAGCGGCACCCGGCCGCGCTCGGCCGCCTCCGGCACCATGACCTCCTTGGCCAGGTCGCCGGGGCCGCGGGCCGCGCCGATCAGTACGACCAGGGCCAGCAGGAGCGGGAAGGAGAGCAGGTCCAGGGCGTGGAGCAGGGGGATCGCGGCGGCCGCGCCCGCACTCGCCAGGTCGGTGGTCCAGGAGACGGCCCGCGGGCCGATCCGGTCCACCAGCGGCCCGCTGAGCGCCTTGACCACCACGTAGGGGGCCATCTCGCAGAAGGCGACCAGTCCGGTCCGGGTGGCGCTGCCGGTCGTGACGAGCACGAACCAGGGCAGCGCCACGGCCGACACCCGCGTACCGGCCAGCGACACGGCCATGGCCGCGAGCACCCCTCCCAGGGGCCGTAAGGACCGCTTCCCGGGCGCGCCGTCGGCACCCGGGTCACGCCCCGTCACGACGCCTCCGTCCCTGCCGCGGCCTCGGGGCCGGAGCGCGCCTCCGGCCGGGCGGGTGCGTCCGGTTCCGGCAGGAGGTGGACGACGAGGCCCACCCGCTCGGCCCCCTCCGGGGCGGTCGCCGCCGCCTCGGGGGTGTCCCTGCGGTAGCGGGCGATCACGTCTCTCAGCTCCCGGCGCAGGGCGACGGCCTCCTCGGGCGTGAGCCGCAGGAGCCAGTCGCTCATGTCGAGGGTGTCCCGCCACGCGCGGGGCATCGTCTGCAGCTCGTTCAGCGTCTGCTGGGTGCGCAGGGTGTAGGCGGTGGCGACGGACTGCAGGAAGGCCAGGGTGGCCTCGGGCTCCCGGTCGGCCAGGCCCCGGTCGTTGAGCTCGGTCGTCCGGTGCACCGCACGCCACCAGCGTTCCCGCGCGTTGCCGCGTTCCGCGTCCTCCTCGACGAAGCCGGCCGCGCCGAGCTGGCGCAGGTGGTAACTGGCCGTCCCGGAGTTCACGCCCAGCCGCTCGGCGAGGCGGGTGGCCGTCGACGGCCCGTGCTTCCGCAGCAGCCCGACCAGTTGTACGCGTACCGGATGCGCCATGGCGCGCAGCCCCTTGGCGTCCAGTACGACGGAGTCCTCTTCGCCGTGCGGGCCGTCCGGCCCCTTCGGTTCCTGGGTCATCCCGCGCACACTAGACCACAAAGAATTCTTTGCGAAAGCCTCTTTGCGAAGGAGTCTTTGCGGTTTTTCGCACCCCCGGGACCGCGTCGCCGTCCGCTCGCTGAACGCCCCGACCCGGCCGGGGAACGACGGCCCGCGGACACCACCCCGACACGCCCGACGCGCCCAACACACCCGACACACCCGACGCGCCCCAGGTCTCCGCCCCAGTCCTCCGCCCCGGGCAGCCGCCGCAGGCCGCCGCCTCGGGGCGGGGCGGCCCGCCCGTACGGACCGCGCACCGGCGTCCGCCCCGGGGGCCCGGCGGCCGGGGCCCCGGCGCCCCCGTGGGTCAGCGGCGGCGGGCCCGCCAGACCAGGTACGCGGCCGTCGCCAGGGCCGCCGCACGCAGCGTCCACGGCCAGGCCTCCCGCAGGGCCTGCGTCAGGGCCGGGCCGTCCGGCGCGAGCGGCTCCCCCAGCGGCCGTCCAGGCGGCCCCACAGCCAGGCCGCGGCGCCCGCCGCCATCGCGCCCGGCAGGCCCAGCACGCCCCACTTCGCCTCGCCCCGGCTGAGGCGGCGCGTCGTGTACGCCAGGAGCCAGCCCGCCGCCAGCGCGACCCACGAGCCGGTGACCGTACCGACCACCAGGCACCCCGCCGCCAGCAGCAGCACCGGGTCGCCGAGCCCCCGCGCGGGGGCGGCGGCCGGGGCGGGGGCCGCCTTCCGCCCGCGGAGGGGGAACCGCCGTCCCCGTACCGCGCCCGAACCGGCCGCCGGGGCCGCCGGGGCCGCCGCCGTCCCCACCGCCTCCGACCGGCCCCCTCCTCTCCGGCGGAGGAGCCCGCGCAGGCCCCGGCCCGGGGGCTTCCCCGCCTTCGCCTCCGGGGCCTCGGCCGGGTCCTGCGCGGGCTCGGGCGGCGCCAGCAGCTCCGGGACCTCCACCCCGCCCGTGAACCCGGGCACCACGCTCCACCAGTCCGGTTCCGCCGCCTGCCCGGGCCCCCCGGGACCTCCGCCCCTCCCCCGGGATCCCGGACCGCGGGCCTCCCCCGAATCTCGGGACCCCGCGTCTTCCTCCGGGTCCCGGAACCCGGACCCCCGGACCTCCGCATCCCGGACCTCCGCGCCCCGGGGCCCCGGATCCCTCTCCGCGCCCCGGGCCCCCGCCTTCCGGGACCCCGGACCCCGGGCCTCCGGGTCCTCCTCCGCGCCCAGTCCCTCCGGTCCCCGACCCTCCGCGCCCAGTCCCTCCGGTCCCCGACCCTCCGGGTCCCGGGCCTCCGCCTCCCGGGTCACGGCTCCTCTGGCCTCCGCCTCCCAGACCTCGGCCCCCCAGTCCTCCGCCCCCCGCGGCTCCGGGTCCTCGGCGGCGCGCTGGCCCGGCACGGCCGGCCCGCCGTCCTCCACCGCCGACACCACCGCGTCCGGCGTGCCCAGGCGGGCCAGGATGCGGCGGACCGCGGCCGGGCTGTCCGCGCCGCCGCCGTCCTTCCGCTGCCGGGCGATCTCGTCGCGCAGCGACGCCACCAGGCCCATCCGCGCCTTCGACGGCAGCTTCCGCTGCTGGGCCAGGTCCCCGACCCTGCTCAGGTAGTCGAAGACCAGCTGGTCGCTCTCGATGCCCACCGCGCCCCTCCATGCCGCCCGCCACCTGGCCGACGCCCCGACGTTAGCGCCTGGGACGGGCGGCATGGGGCTAACGTGGTGCGGATGGCGACCGGCGAGACCGAGTGGGAGGCGCACGTGCCCGAGGACCACGGCGGTACGGCGGCGCCCCGCACCCTCGCGGAGGCGCTGCGGGCCCGGGGCGACGGAGGACTGGCGGTGCTGCTGCGCGCCCGGCCCGACCTGCTCGTCCCCGTACCGAACGACCTGACCCAGCTCGCGACCAGGGCCGGCACCCGGACCTCCGTCGTCCGCGCCCTGGAACGGCTGGACCGGTTCACCCTCCAGACCGCCGAGGCGCTGGCCGTGGCGCCCGACCCGGCGCCGTACCCGGTGCTGCTCCGGCTCATGGCCGGCGACGGCGGCGACCCGGCCGTCGAGGCCGCGCTGCCGGCCGCCGTCGGCGCCCTGCGCGACCGGGCCCTCGTGTGGGGCGGCGACGACCGGCTCCGGCTGGTGCGCACCGCGCGCGAGGTACTCGCCCCGTCCCCGCGGCACCCCTCCCCCACCGGCCTCGGCCCGACCGTCGCCGAGGCCACCGCCGGGATGTCACCGGGCCGCCTCCAGGAGATCCTCCGGACCCTGGGACTGCCCACCACCCACGACTCCGTCTCGGCGGTCGCCGCGCTGACCGGCCTGTTCACCGACCGCCCCCGGATGGACGCCCTCCTCGACGAGGCCCCGGCGGACGCCCTCGGCGTACTGGACCGGCTCGTGTGGGGGCCGCCGTACGGCGAGGTGACCGCCAACCCGACGCCGCCGGTGCGCTGGCTCCGCGACCGCGGCCTGCTCCTGCCGACCACCGCCCGCACCGTCGCGCTCCCCCGCGAGGTGGCGCTGCACCTGCGGGCCGGGCGGGCGCACCGCGCGCCGGAACCGGTGCCGCCGGCCGTGGAGGCGGCCCGCGAACACCCTCCGCGGGTGGTGGACACCACGGCGGCCGGCCAGGCGTACACGGCGCTCGCCACCGCCGAGGACCTGCTGAAGCAGTGGGACGAGGGCGGGCCCGCCGTCCTGCGCGCCGGCGGCCTGTCCGTCCGCGACCTGAAGCGGACCGCCGCCCTCCTCGGCGTGACCGAACCGGTCGCCGCGTTCTGGCTGGAGCTGCTGTACGCCTCCGGGCTGCTCGCCCCGGACGGCGCCGCCGAAGAGCGGTACGCGCCGACCCCCGCGTACGACGAGTGGCTCGACCTGCCGGCCCCCCGCCGCTGGGTCCGCCTCGCCGCCGCCTGGCTCGCCGCCACCCGCACACCGGGCCTGGTCGGCGGCCAGGACGCCAAGGGCCGCACCCTGTCCGCACTCGGCCCCGACCTGGACCGGGGCGCCGCCCCCGAGGTCCGCCGCCGGGTACTGGAACTGCTCGCCGCGCTGCCGCCGGGCGCCGCACCGGAACCGGAGGCCGTGCTGGCCCGGCTGCGCTGGGAGCGGCCCCTGCGCGGCGGCGGCACCGACCTGCGCGCCCGCCTCGCCACCTGGGCGCTCGCCGAGGCCGAACTGCTCGGCGTCACCGGCCGGGGCGCCCTCTCCGCACACGGCCGCGCCCTGGTGGAGTCCGCACACGGCCGCGCCCCGGCGGAGCCCGCGCACGACCGCGCCCCGGCGGAGGGGGTCGGCGAGGACGCCGCCGTCGCGCTGCTGGCGCCGCTGCTGCCCGAACCGGTCGACCACGTCCTGCTCCAGGCCGACCTGACCGCCGTCGCCCCCGGTCCGCTGCGCCGTCCCCTCGCCGACGCCCTGGCGGTCCTCGCGGACGTCGAGTCCAAGGGCGGCGCGACCGTGTACCGCTTCACGCCCGCCTCCGTGCGCCGTGCGCTGGACGCCGGGCGGACCGCCGCCGACCTCCACGCCTTCCTCGCGGCGCACTCCCGCACGCCCGTGCCGCAGCCGCTGGCGTACCTGGTCGACGACGTGGCCCGTCGCCACGGCCACCTCCGGGTGGGCGCCGCCTCCTCGTACGTCCGCTGCGACGACGACGCCGTCCTCGGGGAGATCCTCGCCGACCGGCGGTCTGCCTCCCTGGGCCTGCGCCGTCTCGCCCCGACCGTCCTGGCCGCCGGCGCCGACCCGGCGGCCCTGCTGGAGGGACTGCGGTCCATGGGGTTCGCCCCGGCCGCCGAGTCCGCCGGGGGCGACGTGCTGGTCACCCGCGCCCGCGCCCACCGCACCCCGCCGCGCACCCCGCCCGTCCCCGTCCCGGACGGCCCGCCGTCACCCGACGACGCCCTGCTCGAAGCGGCCGTCCGCGCCATCCGCGCCGGGGACCTCGCCGCCACCGTCCCCCGCAAGGAGCCGGGGACGGCGGACGCCCGCGCCGGCGGCCCCCCGCCGCGCACCTCCCCCGCCGAGACCCTGGCCACCGTCCAGGCCGCCGCGCTGACCGGCTCGGCGGTCTGGATCGGCTACGTCAACGCCGACGGCGCCGCCAGCCAGCACGTCATCGCACCGGTCCGCGTCGAGGGCGGCCACGTCACCGCCTACGACCACACGGCCGACGGGGTGCGCACCTTCCCCCTGCACCGCATCACGGGCGTCGCGGAGCTGGCGGAGGAGTGACCGGCCGCGCCCGGGGCCCCCGCGCTCCCCGCCCCTGAGCGGCATCCCTTCCGGGAGCGATGCGGCAGACTGGAGAGCTGGCCGCGTCCCGAGGCCGTACGGAAAGGGTGAGGCGTGCACGGACCGCTGATCGTTCAGAGCGACAAGACGCTCCTGCTCGAGGTCGACCACGAGCGGGCCGACGCCTGCCGCCGCGCCGTCGCGCCCTTCGCGGAGCTGGAGCGGGCGCCCGAGCACATCCACACCTACCGCGTGACCCCGCTCGGCCTGTGGAACGCACGGGCCGCCGGGCACGACGCGGAGCAGGTCGTCGACGCGCTGGTCGAGTTCTCCCGGTACCCGGTGCCGCACGCGCTGCTCGTCGACGTGGCCGAGACGATGGCCCGGTACGGGCGGCTCACCCTCCACAAGCACCCCGTGCACGGCCTGGTCCTCGCCACCACCGACCGGCCCGTCCTGGAGGAGGTGCTGCGGTCGAAGCGGATCAAGCCGCTGGTCGGGGAGCGCATCGACCCGGACACGGTCGCCGTCCACCCCTCCGAGCGCGGCCAGATCAAGCAGACCCTCCTGAAGCTGGGCTGGCCCGCCGAGGACCTCGCCGGGTACGTGGACGGCGAGGCGCACCGCATCGACCTGGACGAGTCGGGCTGGGCGCTGCGCCCGTACCAGCGGCAGGCCGTCGAGGGGTTCTGGCACGGCGGTTCGGGCGTCGTGGTGCTGCCGTGCGGCGCGGGCAAGACGCTGGTCGGCGCGGGCGCCATGGCGATGGCGAAGGCGACGACGCTGATCCTCGTCACCAACACCGTCTCCGCCCGGCAGTGGAAGCACGAACTGGTGAAGCGGACCTCGCTCACCGAGGACGAGATCGGCGAGTACAGCGGAACCCGCAAGGAGATCCGCCCGGTGACCATCGCCACGTACCAGGTGCTGACGACCAGGCGGAAGGGCGTCTACCCGCACCTGGAGCTGTTCGACTCCCGGGACTGGGGCCTCATCGTCTACGACGAGGTGCACCTGCTGCCCGCGCCGGTGTTCAAGTTCACCGCCGACCTCCAGGCCCGGCGGCGCCTCGGCCTGACGGCGACGCTGGTGCGGGAGGACGGCCGCGAGTCGGACGTGTTCTCCCTCATCGGGCCGAAGCGGTTCGACGCCCCGTGGAAGGAGATCGAGGCGCAGGGGTACATCGCGCCCGCCGACTGCGTGGAGGTCCGCGTCGACCTGACCGAGTCGGAACGGCTCGCGTACGCCACGGCGGAGGCGGAGGAGAAGTACCGGTTCTGCGCGACGACGGACACGAAGCGGCGGGTGACCGAGGCGATCGTCCGGAAGTTCGCGGGGCAGCAGATCCTCGTCATCGGGCAGTACATCGACCAGCTGGACGAGCTCGGCGAGCACCTCGGGGCACCCGTCATCAAGGGCGAGACGCCGAACGCGCAGCGGGAGAAGCTGTTCGAGGCGTTCCGGAACGGGGAGATCGGCGTGCTGGTCGTCTCGAAGGTCGCGAACTTCTCCATCGACCTGCCGGAGGCGACGGTCGCGATCCAGGTGTCGGGGACGTTCGGGTCCCGCCAGGAGGAGGCGCAGCGGCTGGGGCGGGTGCTGCGGCCCAAGTCCGACGGCCACCAGGCGCACTTCTACTCCGTGGTCGCACGCGACACGATCGACCAGGACTTCGCCGCGCACCGGCAGCGGTTCCTGGCGGAGCAGGGCTACGCGTACCGGATCATGGACGCGGGCGAACTGCTGAACGGGGCGTGAGCCCGCCCCGGAACGATCCGGCCGGGGCGAGGTCCCGAGGGTGGTGCTCACAGGTAGAGCTGCCGTCCGCAGCCACGGCAGTACGTCTTCCCGACGCGGTGCTCGGTCCGCCGGTGCTCGCACGTGCCGGACCTGCTCACGGAGGGCGACGGCAGCGGGGACGGCGGGGGCGACGGGGGCGACGGGGGTACGTGCGCGCGTACGGTGAGCCCGGCGGCCCGCGCAGTCCGGTCGCCGTGGTCCCCGTCCCTCTCCCCGTCCCTCTCCCGGTCGTGCGCCTGGGCGCGGACCATGTGGTCCAGCTCGGCGAGGCACGGGCCGCACGCGTAGACGTCGCCCGTCGCGCCCGGCGTCGTCACCGATCCCACCCACAGCACGGCCACACCGGTGCGGCGGCAGAACAGCCAGCACACTCCCGTGGTCCACGGGTTCCCGTCGCCCGACCGCGCGGCCAGCGGCCACGCGTCGCGCCACGGGCGCTCCACGGCCGGGGTAAACATCACGAGGTGCCTCCTGCCGTCCGCGACCGGAGCGCGGCGGCGAGCGCGCGGGCCGTCTCCACGTTGCAGCGCCCCAGCTCGATCAGCCCGAGCGGGGCGGAACCCGCGCACGAGACGGGGTCCAGCCCGAGGGACGGCAGGCGCACCCCGGCCGCCTCCAGCGCCTCGCCCAGCTCCCCGCACGCCCGCTCGGCCTCCCGCACCCTGTCGTCCGTTCGCCGCTGTCGGCCCGTCCTCGCCATGCCTGCCGCTCCGTACACCGTTGGTCGCTCGTCCGCGTGCTCCGCGTGACCTTCCGCTCACACGATGACGGGCGAGTGCATACGCTCGCCAGGTCTGGAGCCATGCCAACGCAGCTGGAATGCGAGGGAGTTGAACAGGTGAGCGAAGCCGCCGACCAGGCCCGGGGACCCGCGAACGGCGCCGCGTACTTCGGCGAGGAGACCAGGGCGCTGCGGGAGGCCCTCGGGCTCTCCCAGGAGAAGTTCGCGGACCGGCTGCACTACCGGCAGGCACAGGTCAGCAAGGTGGAGAACGGCGCCGTGCTCGCCTCCGCGGCCTTCGCGGAGGCCATGGACCGGGTGGCGGGGACACCGGGCGTGTACGCGCGCCTCCGGGCCAGACTGAGCAAGCAGGGGCACCCGGAGTGGTTCGTGCCGTACATCACCCTGGAGGAGTCCGCGAGTGGCATCACGGACTACTCGTGCACGTTCCTCATGGGGTTGTTGCAGACGCAGGAGTACGCCACGGCGGTCTTCCGTGCCGCTCACCCTCGTGAGCCGGAGGACGTCCTCAAAGAACGCGTGGAACTACGCATGCGACGTCAAGCGGTCATGGACCGCCAGGAACCCCCGCTCCTATGGGTCGTAGTCCATGAGGCGGTTCTACGCACCCGCGTCGGTGGCCCGGCCGTCATGGTCGGACAGTTGGAACACCTGGCCGCGCATATGACGTCACCGCACATCACGGTCCAGGTGCTGCCGTACTCGGCTGGTGCGGCTCCCAGTCATCTGCCGTTCACGCTGCTCTCGTCGGGCGGGACGCCCCATGCCGTCTACACCGAGAGCGCCACACATGGTGGTCAGGTGGACGACACCTCTAGCGTGGTCACGAGAGCCGTCGGTATGTTCGACCGGCTCCGCATGGCGGCGCTGTCGGAGGACGCGTCGCTGACCCTGCTTCGCCAGATCACGGAGGACCACGCCACATGAACAGCACGTCCACCCCTCAGCCCCTGCAATGGGTCAAGAGCACCTACAGCGGCGGCGACGGGGGCCAGTGCCTCGAATGGGCGCCCGGCCACGCGCGCGCGACGGGTGAGTTCCTGGTCCGCGACAGCAAGAACCCCGACGGCCCCCGGCTGACCCTCGGCCGTCACGCCTTCACCGGCTTGGTGGAACTCGCCAGGCTGCACGGCTGAGCCACGGCCCGAGCGAGGCGCCCCGCCCGGTCCCGGCCGAGTGGGGCGCCTCTCCACACCTGGGTGTGAGCGGGTCCCGGGCCAGCCGCCCTCTAGGGCGTCCCTCCAGGCGGTCGGCGCCCGTCGGGTCAGTGGCGCCGAACGCCCGCCGCGTCCGCGTCGTAGTCGCCGAGGACCACGACGCCGAACGCCGCGGTCGCGAAGACCCGTACCGCGCGCAGCGCGCCGCCGAGCCGGGAGGCGGGGCGCGTCGCGGCACCGGGCGCCTGCGGGGTGCGGGACGCACCGGCCGTGGAGGTGAAGGTCGTTGCACTCATGTCTCCATGGTGGGTTCCAGGCCATCGGGGGACATCGCCCGGCGGACTGAACCCGCACCCCGCCCGCATACGACTCCGGGCATACGGGTTCCCCTACGGGTCGTACGACCTCGAACAAGGAGTGGCGGCTGACGCGTGCCGGTCCGGGTGCGGGACGCCGTGGACTGGGGTCGGTCCAGCGCCGCCGGGACGGCGAACAGCGCTCGGCCTTCGGAGCACTGCCGGGCGTCGGCACCTCCACCGCTCCGTGGAGCACCCGCCACCGCTCTGACCGTCCGCCCCCGTCTCCGACCGGCGGTGCGGTGCGGGTTCGGGTACTCGGGAGGACGGCGGTGACCGGGGGCGCGGCGTGGCGGCCCCTCCGTCCGGGGAGATTGCGGAAGGGGCAGGGCGTCCGAACACCCGGCCCCTTCCGGAAAACCGTTCGCGCCCATCCCCTCACCCTCACTACAATCTCCCGCTCGCCCGCCTCCCCGTCGGGAGCGCCGCCCTCCGGTCGGAAACCGGACGGCCGTCATCGACCCGTTCCGCACCTGCGCCGGAGGCACCGCCATGCCCGAAACCACCCCGGACCCCCTCGACCGCGAGCGGGCCCACCTCGCCGCGTCCCGCGCCGCGCTGCGGGCCATGCGGGAGGACGTCGAGGCGCTGGACATCCGCGACGTCACCGCCAACTGGGTCAACGCCGCCGTCCTGGAGCGGCAGATCGAGGAGCGCGTCAAGGCGCTCGCCGACCTCGCCCACACCCCCCTGTTCTTCGGGCGGCTCGACTACCTGCCCACCGTGCAGGAGGGCCAGCGGTTCTACATCGGGCGGCGGCACGTCCACGACGGCCACGGCGACCCGATGGTGATCGACTGGCGCGCCCCCGTGTCGCAGCCGTTCTACCGGGCGTCCCGGCGCGACCCGCAGGACGTGCGGCTGCGGCGCCGCTTCGGCTACACGGGCGGCGACCTCACCGCGTACGAGGACGAGCACCTCACCGACCCGGCCGAGGCGGAGACGGAGACGGTCAGCCGCCTGCTCCAGCGGGAGATCGAACGGCCGCGCGTCGGGCCCATGCGGGACATCGTGGCGACGATCCAGCCCGAGCAGGACGAGATCGTCCGCGGCGGCCTGTCGGGGACGGTGTGCGTGCAGGGCGGGCCCGGGACCGGCAAGACAGCGGTGGGCCTGCACCGGGTGGCGTACCTGCTGTACGCGCACCGGGAGCGGCTGGCCCGCACCGGCACGCTGGTGGTCGGGCCGAACCGGTCGTTCCTCCGGTACATCGAGCAGGTGCTGCCCGCCCTCGGCGAGCTGGAGGTGCGGCAGGCCACCGTCGACGACCTGGTCGGCGCGCACGTCGAGGTGCGGGGCGCCGACGACCCGGCGGCGGCCGCGGTGAAGGGCGACGCGCGGATGGCCGAGGTGCTGCGCCGGGCGCTGCGGTCGCACGTGACGCCGCCGACGGAGCCCGTCGTGGTGGTGCGCGGGTCGCGGCGGTGGCGGATCCCCGCGTACGAGGTGGAGGAGATCGTCGTGGAACTGCTGGCGCGCGACATGCGGTACGGCGCGGCGCGCGAGGCGCTGCCGCAGCGCATCGCGCACGCGGTGCTGGTGCGGATGGAGGCCGCCGGGGAGGCGCCGGACGACCGGGTGCAGGAGCAGGTGGCGCGGAACGCGGCGGTGAAGGCCGCCGTCAAGGCGATCTGGCCGCCGGTCGACCCGTCGAAGCTGGTGCTGCGGCTGCTGTCGGACCCGGAGTTCCTCGCCGAGCACGCGCACGGCGTCCTGGACGAGGACGAGCAGAAGGCGATCCTGTGGGCGAAGCCTCCCAGGAGCGTCAAGTCCGCGCGGTGGTCGCCCGCCGACGCGGTCCTGGTCGACGAGGCGGCGGACCTGGTGGCCCGCACCCCCTCGCTGGGCCACGTGGTGCTGGACGAGGCGCAGGACCTGTCGCCCATGCAGTACCGGGCGGTGGGGCGGCGCTGCTCGACCGGCTCGGCGACGGTCCTGGGCGACCTGGCGCAGGGCACCACGCCGTGGGCGACGCGGAGCTGGGCGGAGGCCCTGGCGCACCTGGGCAAGCCGGACGCGGTGGTGGAGGAGCTGACGGCCGGCTTCCGCGTGCCGGGCGACGTGATCGCGTACGCGTCGCGCCTGCTCCCGCACATCGCGCCGGGCCTGGCGGCGGTCCGGTCGGTGCGGGAGAACCGGGGGTCGCTGGAGGTGCGGGCGGTAGAGGCCGGCCGGCGGGACGCGGAGGCCGTCGCCGCCTGCGCGGCGTTCCTCCGCGAGGAGGGTTCCACCGGCCTGATCGCCGCCGACCCGCGCGTCGCGGCCCTGGCGGGGGCGCTGCGGGAGGCCGGGGTGCCGTTCCTGTCGCCGGGTGACGAGACGACGCCGGACGTGCGGCTGACGCTGGTGCCGGCGTCCCTGGCGAAGGGCCTGGAGTACGACTACGTGGTCCTCGACGAGCCGGCGGCGGTGGTGGCCGCGGAGCCGGACGACCGCACGGGCCTGCGCCGCCTGTACGTGGCGCTGACCCGCGCCGTGTCGGGCCTGAGCGTCCTGCACTCCGCCCCGCTCCCGGAGCAGCTCGGCTGAGGGCCGCGGGCGCCGCGGCGCCCCGCCGACCGCGGAGGGCACGGCGCCGGGCGGGTGGCGGGACGGGCACCGACCACGCGGTCCGGCCGGGCCGACGCGGCACCGGGCGGACCGGCACGGGACCGGGCCGGCCGGCCCGGCGGAAGGCCCGGCGGGAACGCCCGGCGGCGGGCGGTCGAAGGGCACGGGACGCGCGGGTGGAGTCCGCCCGGGACACGGGGACGAAAACCGGCCGGGGCCGGTCGGGCGAGGCCGAGTGTGGACAGCACGCGTCTGCCGGCTCGGGGCACAATGCCCCCATGCCTCTCACCGTCGGGTTCGACCTCGACATGACCCTGATCGACTCCCGTCCCGGCATCCACGCGGCGTACCGGGAGTTCTCGGCGCGCACCGGGGTGTGGATCGACGCCGATCTGGTGGTCTCCCGCCTCGGCCCGCCGCTCGAGCACGAACTCGCCAACTGGTTCCCGGAGGAGCGGGTGGCGGAGATGGCCGCCGCGTACCGGGAGATCTACCCCGCGTACGCCATCGAGCCGACCCTCGCGCTGCCCGGTGCGAGGGAGGCGATCCAAGCCGTTCGCGAGACCGGCGGGCGGACCGTCGTGGTCACGGCGAAGAACGAGCCGCACGCCGAACTGCACCTGCGGCACCTCGGCATGGAGCCCGACGCGGTGATCGGGTGGCTCTGGGCCGAGGCGAAGGCGGAGGCGCTGCGGGAGCACGGCGCCAGCGTGTACGTCGGGGACCACCTGGGCGACATACGCGGCGCCCGCGCGGCCGGCGCGCTGGCCGTGTCGGTGGCGACGGGGCCGTACGGCGAGGAGGCCCTGCGCGAGGCCGGCGCGGACGTCGTCCTGGCCGACCTGACGGCGTTCCCGGCGTGGTGGGCGACCTACGCGGGGGGCGCGCTCTCCCGGGCCTGACGCCGCTGGGCCGCGATGGAGCGGAGGACTCCGGCGGCGGCGACGAGGAAGCCGACGCCCATCAGCATCGCCACGAGGTACACGATCGTGGGAAACGGCTCCGTCCCCAGGAAGAGCGGGGCGACGGTGACGAGCGTGGCGATCGCCCCGATGACGAAGAGGATCCCCCCGACGCGGATGAGGCCGTCCCCCGGCAGGGTGTCGCTCGCGTTGGTTTCACTGTGCATCCGGCCAGGGTAGTTCCCCGCCGGGGGAACCACCCGGTGACGTCTTGCCACGGGAACCGGGACCATTAGCCTTAACGCCTTGAGCCGCTCATCGCGGACCCATCGAGTACGAGGACGAGGACGAGGACGTGCCTACCGGCAAGGTCAAGTGGTTCAACAACGAGAAGGGCTTCGGCTTCCTCTCCCGCGACGACGGCGGCGACGTCTTCGTGCACTCGTCGGTGCTCCCCGCCGGGGTCGACGGCCTGAAGCCGGGCCAGCGCGTGGAGTTCGGCGTGGTCGCCGGGCAGCGGGGCGACCAGGCGCTGTCGGTGACGATCCTCGAACCGGCCCCCTCGGTGGCGGCGGCGCAGCGGCGGAAGCCGGACGAGCTGGCGTCGATCGTGCAGGACCTGACGACGCTGCTGGAGAACATCACGCCGATGCTGGAGCGGGGGCGCTACCCCGACAAGGCGCACGGCGGGAAGATCGCCGGACTGCTGCGCGCGGTGGCCGACCAGCTCGACGTCTGATCCCCCGGCGCCGCGCACCCGCCCCGCGGCGCCGCACCGCCCTCAGGACACACCGCCCCGCAGGACACGCCGTCCTGCGGGGCTCGCCGTCCTGCGGGGCGGGCGCGCCGTCCCGCGGGCCGGTCCTACGGGAAGGCCAGGGCCTCCGCGCGGACCGCGGGCACCAGGCCGTGGGCGGCCGCGCGGGCCAGCAGCGTGCGGACCGCCTCGTACCCGTCGGGGCCCAGGTCCTCCGTGTACGCGTTCACGTACAGCCCGATGTGGCGCTCCACCACCCCGGGGTCCATCTCCTGCGCGTGCGCCCGCACGTACGGCAGCGGCGCCGACGGCGACGCCCACGCCCGCCGCACCGACTCCCGCGCCGCGTCCGCGAGCCCCCGCAGCGCCTCCTCGCCCAGCGACCGCCTCGCGACGATCGCGCCCAGCGGGATCGGGTGCCCGGTCGCGGCCTCCCAGTGCTCGCCCATGTCGGCGAGGCGGTGCAGCCCGTAGTCCCGGTAGGTGAACCGCGCCTCGTGGATGACGAGCCCCGCGTCGACCTTCCCGTCCCGCACCGCGGGCATGATCTCGTGGAAGGGCATCACCACGACCTCTCCGACCCCGCCGGGCACGGCCTGCGCGGCCCAGAGCCGGAACAGCAGGTACGCCGTCGACCGCTCGCCCGGCACGGCGACGGTCCCGCTCGACAGGTCGGCTCCGGGCTCGCGGGTGAGGACCAGCGGTCCGCAGCCGCGTCCGAGCGCACCGCCGCACGGCAGCAGGGCGTACTCGTCGAGGACCCACGGCAGCACGGCGTACGACACTTTCAGGACGTCCAGCTCGCCGCGTTCGGCCATGCCGTTGGTGACGTCGATGTCGGCGAAGGTGACGTCCAGCTCGGGCGCGCCGGGCACCAGCCCGTGCGCCCACGCGTGGAAGACGAACGTGTCGTTCGGGCAGGGGGAGTACGCGATGCGCGTCGCCACTGGCCCTCACTCCTCTCTGAAGACGCGGGTGCTGAGCGGCCCGAACGCCGACCGCAGGGCGTCCAGCGCCCCGCCGATCCGCCAGGCGGCGCGGTCGCGGGGACCGACGGTGTTGGAGACGGCGCGGATCTCGACGGCCGGCACGCCGTGCGCGGCGGCCGCCTCCGCGACGCCGAAGCCCTCCATGGACTCCGCCCCGGCCCGCGGGTGCCGGGCGGCCAGCTCGGCGGTGCGGGCGGCGGTGCCGGTGACGGTGGAGACGGTCAGGACGGGCGCGACGAGGCAGGGCCGGCCGGTGTCGCGCACGGCCCGCGCGATGCGGGCGGTCAGCGCGGCGGGCGGGGTGTGGACGGAGCGGCCGAAGCCCAGCTCCTCCACCGGCAGGTAGCCGTCGGGGGTGTCGGCGCCCAGGTCGGCGGCGACGATGCGGTCGGAGACGACGAGGGACCCCAGCGGGGCGCGCGGCGCGAAGCCGCCGCCGATCCCGGCGCTGATCACCAGGTCGTACGGGTAGGGGGCGGTGGCCAGCGCGGTCGCGGTGCCGACCGCCGCGGCGGCGGGCCCGGCACCGGCCGCGAGGACGTCCACGGCGGACGCGGCGGACCCGGTCAGCCGGGCCAGGGTGTGGCCGGTGAGCAGGTGGCTCGTCACGGTGTGGCCGCTCGGCAGCGGCCGGGAGGAGCGGGCGGCGCAGCCGACGAGTCCGCCGGCGGCGGAGTGCGCCTCCGCCGCCACGGCGGTCACCACCAGGACGCGCAGGGTCACACCTTCTTGAGGAGGAAGCGGTAGACGCCGATGGCCTTCTTCGTCTTCGTGTCCGTCTCCAGGATCGCCACGCGGATGCTGGAGGGCGACTGGCCGCCCATCGCCGGACCGGCGAAGAACGAGCTGGCGCTGATCGTCCGGTACGTCTTCGTGTACGGCTCCTGCTCGGCGCGCTCGCCGTCCAGGAAGATCGTCCAGCCGTTCTCGGCGATCTCCGGGTCGACGCCGAAGCGGATCCGGTCGTCCACGGACACCTCGACGGGCTTGCCGCCCTTGGCGCTGAGGCACTCCTGGACGCGGGACTCCTTCAGGCCGCCCTCGTCGTAGCAGCTCTCGGCCGCCTCGGTGTTGTAGGAGTCGGAGCCGACCGTCACGGTCGCGATCGGTGTCGGCTTGGACCAGCCGCAGGCGGAGAGGACGATCAGGCCGGCGGAGACGGCACCCAGGGCGACGCCGGCCCGGCGGGCCTTTCCGGAGAAGAACGCAACGGTCATGGGCCGAAGGGTATCGGTCTCGGCCGCCGCGGGCGCATGGGGGGCTCGCGCGACGCGCGCACGCTCACCCGGCGCGCCCGGGGTCCCGTGCCGTGCGCGGCCCCCCGGGGCGCCCGTCCGCCGTCCCGCGCCGCGTGGAGGAGACCGCGGCCGGCGACGGCGGACCCGGCGGCGAGGACGGCCGCCGCCGCGGCCGTCCCGAGCGTGCCGTCCAGCGGCAGGACGATGCCGGCGGCGCCGCCGGCCACCCACGCCGCCTGCAGCAGCGTCTCGGAGCGGGCGAACGCGGACGTGCGGACGGACTCGGGCACGTCCCGCTGGATCAGGGCGTCGAGGGACAGCTTCGACAGGGCCTGTGCCAGCCCCGCGACGGCGCCCAGCAGGACGACGAGCGGCCCGCCGAAGAAGACCGCCGTCAGGATCGTCACGGTCAGCACCAGCGCCAGCATCGTGGCGATGATCGCCTCGGGGGCGCGGTCCCTGAGCCAGGCGCCGACCGCCGTGCCGCAGGCGTTGCCCGCGCCGGCCGCCACGCCGACGGCGGCGAGGGAGACGGCGGCGCTCTGCCCGCCGATCGGGTGGACCCGCAGCAGGAACGCCAGGAAGAAGATGAGGAACCCGGAGAGCGCCCGCAGGGCCGCGTTGGCCTGGAGGGCGTGCAGGACGGCCGGGCCGACGGTGCGCAGGCCGGGCCTGCGCTCGCCGTGGGTGAGGATGTGCGCCTTGCGCTCGCCCTTGGCGGAGTCCACCCCGTGCGGCAGCGTGAACGCCAGGAAGGCGCCCGCCGCGAACAGCGCGCACGCCCCGTACAGCGGCCACTCCGGCCCGATCCGGTGCAGCCCGACCGCGACGGGCGCGGCCGCGCCGGTGGCGAGGAGTCCCGCGAGGGTGACCCGGGAGTTCGCCTTCACCAGCGAGAAGCGGGGCGGCAGCAGCCGCGGGACGACGGCGGAGCGGACCACGCCGTACGCCTTGGAGGCGACGAGCACGCCGAGCGCCGCCGGGTACAGCTCCAGGCCGCCCGTGGCGACCGCGCCCGACAGGGCGAGCGCGAGGAGCACGCGGGCGAGCATGGCGCCCGCCATCGCCGCGCGCCGGCCGTGCGGCACGCGGTCGAGGAGCGGGCCGACGACGGGGGCGAGGAGCGTGAACGGGGCGAGCGTGACGGCGAGGTACAGGGCGACGCGGCCGCGCGCCTCGTCGGTCGGCACGGAGAAGAACACCGTCGCGGCGAGGGCCACGGTGATCATCACGTCGCCCGCGCCGTTCACGGCGTGCAGTTCGATCAGTTCGCCCAGGCCGGACTCCCCGGCGCCCTGGGCGCGGGTGACGCGGCGGACGCCCCGGGCGGTGGAGGCGAACGGCAGGCGGGCGGCGCGGCCGAGGTGCCGGGCCGCCGCGCGGACCCGCCCAGCGCGTCCGTACCGGTCGGCGCGCTGCGACGGTTTCCGGGACCACCGCGCGGATGCCACGTCGTCATAGTGCCCCACCGCCCCCGTTCGCGGAGGGTCACTTGGGGCGGCCGTGTGGGCGGCGGGCTGCGGAAGGGGTAGCGTGCGTAACGCGCCACCGACGGAAAAGGTCTCGGCCGCGTGCTTCTTCGGCATCCCGCAGAATGGGTGACGTGAGGTGTGCCCGAGCACGTCGGGCGCGGACGTCGATGCGGTCCTCCGGTCCGCTCCGTCCGCCGCCCGTGCAGTCGCGCGTCGGCCGGTGCACCGTCAAGACGGCGTAGGAGAGAAGCGAACCTGTGAGTGCTGCGACGACGCGAAGCCGTGCCCGGCGTGCCCCCGCCCTGGACCGCCTGTGCGCCGAGGCGGTGGACCTCGCACGGGAGGCGGCCGAAGAGGCGGCGGCGCCGGGCGTCGTCGGCGCGCACGTGGGGGCGGTGGCCGAGGGCGACCGGGTCGTCACGCACCTCTTCGAGTGCGCCGAGCCCGGGTACCGGGGCTGGCGCTGGGCGGTGACGGTCGCCCGGGCGTCGCGCGCGAAGAACGTCACACTCGACGAGACGGTCCTGCTGCCCGGCCCGGACGCGCTGCTCGCGCCCGAGTGGGTGCCGTGGAGCGAGCGGCTGCGCCCCGGCGACATGGGGCCGGGCGACCTGCTGCCGACCGAGGCGGACGACCCGAGGCTGGAGCCGGGGTACGCCGGTGAGGACGAGCCGCCGCCGGACTCCGCGGTGTCGGAGGAGCTGACGGACCGGGCCGAGGCCGAGGACGCCGAGTTCGTGTCGCGCACACCGTCGCGGGGCGCGATCGCGGCCGTCGCGGAGGAGCTCGGGATGCGGCGCGCCCGGGTGCTGTCCCGGTACGGGCTGCACATGGCGGCGGACCGCTGGGAGGAGGCGTACGGGGCGAAGACCCCGATGGCCCAGGCGGCGCCGGCGTCCTGCGTGTCCTGCGGTTTCCTGATGGCGGTCGGCGGGTCGCTGGGGCAGGCCTTCGGGGTGTGCGCGAACGAGTTCTCGCCCGCGGACGGACGGGTCGTGTCGCTGGACTACGGGTGCGGCGGGCACTCGGAGGCGGCCGTCATGCCGAAGCCTCCGCGCCCCGCGGAGCCCGTGCTGGACTCGATGGCGGCGGACGCCTTCCCCCTCCACCCGACGCCGTCCCCCGGCTCGGTCCCGGTGGTCCCGGACCCCGCGTCGGAGGACCTGGGCCACTCGTAGCCCGCCCGCGCCGGCCGCGCGGTCCGGCCGCGCGGCCCGGCCGTCCGGGTCCGACCGCGCGGTTCGACCGTCGGGTCCGGTCATCCGGGCCGGCCGTACGTGCCGACCGCGTACCCGACCGCGTACGCCCCGGGGGCCGCGCCGTGGTGTCACGGCGCGGCCCCTCGGCGTGCGCGGCGGGCGCCGGGGGAGGACGGGAGGCGCTCGTGCGTGACGGGTTCCCGCCGGGGGGCACACGGCCCCGACGGCCGTTCGGGCTCCGCCCGGCCCCCGTTCCACCCCCGGCCCCCTTCCCGGCCCCGGCGGCCGCACGTCCGCCCCCGCGCGGGCGGACGTGCGGCCTTCCCGGGGCCGCCGGTGGTCCCCGGGAGGTTCCGGCGACCTCCCGGGGACCCCGCACGCCCCTCCCCACCTGCTCGTTCAGGGTGGCGGAGGAGTGCGCGGTACCTTCGGCCGCAGACCGTTTCGTACGTCGAGGAGAGCGGAGCACATCGTGAGCGTGAGGGCGACGGCGGCGGGCGAGGGCGCCGACCCGTTCGGGACCGCGCGGCTGCGGCGCGGAGTGCTCGACGCGTGGGGCGCCGGACCCGCGCGCTTCCGGGAGGACGCCAACGCCGAGGAGGAGCTGAGCCTCGGCGGCTACCGCGACCGGCTGGTGGTGGAGCTGGCGCAGAACGCCGCCGACGCCGCCGCCCGCGCCGGCGTGCCGGGCCGCCTCCGGCTCACCCTGCACCCGGCCGGCGCGGACGGCCCGGCCGTGCTCGCCGCGGCCAACACGGGCGCGCCGCTGGACGCGACGGGCGTCGAGTCGCTGTCCACGCTCCGCGCCTCGGCGAAGCGGGAGGGCCACGAGGGGGCGGTCGGCCGGTTCGGCGTCGGTTTCGCCGCGGTCCTCGCGGTGAGCGACGAGCCGGCGGTCATCGGCCGGTACGGCGGCGTGCGCTGGTCCCTCGCGGAGGCCCGCGACATGGCCGCCGAGGCGGCGAGGGTCAGCCCCGGCCTCGGCGACGAACTGCGCCGCCGCGACGGCCACGTGCCGCTGCTGCGCCTGCCGCTGCCCGCCGAGGGCGCCCCGCCCGCCGGCTACGACACGGTGGTCGTCCTCCCGCTGCGCGACGCGGCGGCCGTGGACCTGGTGGAGCGGCTCCTCGCCGGGGTGGGGGACGCGCTCCTGCTCACCCTGGCGGGGCTCGTGGAGATCGTCGTGGAGACCCCCTCCGGCACGCGCACCCTCACCCGCGGCCGGGACGGGGAGTACACGGTCGTCGAGGACTCCGTGCGCGGCACCACCCGCTGGCGGACCGCCACCCGCACCGGGGCGACCCCGCCCGAGCTGCTGGAGGACCGCCCCGTCGAGGAGCGGCTGCGCCCGCAATGGTCGGTCACCTGGGCCGTCCCGGTCGACGCGGAGGGCGCACCCGTCCGCCCGGACACGGCGCCCGTCGTGCACGCGCCGACGCCGACCGACGAGCCGCTGACCGTACCGGCGCTGCTCATCGCGTCGTTCCCGCTGGACTCCACGCGCCGCCACCCCGCGCCCGGCCCCCTCACCGACTTCACGGTGGCCCGCGCCGCCGAGGCGTACGCCGAACTCCTCGCCGCGTGGCGGCCCGTGTCGACCGGCACGATCGACCTGGTGCCCGGCCCGCTCGGCAAGGGCGTCCTGGACGGCGCGATCCGCGGGGCGGTCCTGGAGCTGCTCCCCCGCGTCCCCTTCCTCGCCCCGGCGGCGCCGTCCGAGGAGCTGACGGCGCTGCGCCCGTTCGAGGCGGAGGTCGTCGAGGGCGCCGGCGCGGACACCGTGCGGGTGCTGGCGGAGGTGCTGCCGACACTGCTTCCCGCCGGCCTGGAGCGGCGCTCCGAGCTGCGGGCGCTGGGGGTGGCGCGGCTGTCGCTGGGCGACGCGATCGACCGGCTGGCGGGCGTGGAGCGGGCCCCGCAGTGGTGGCGCCGGCTGTACGACTCGCTGGCGGGCGTCGCCCCGGACCGGCTGACCGGCCTGCCCGTGCCGCTGGTGGACGGCCGGACGGCGACCGGCCCCCGGCAGGTCCTGCTGCCGTTGCCGGACACCCCGGCGGACCTGGCCCGGCTCGGGCTGAGGATCGCCCACCCGGACGCGGCGCACCCGGTCCTGGAGAAGCTGGGCGCCCTCCCGGCGACCCCGCGCGCGGTGCTGACGACCCCGCAGGTGCGGGCGGCGGTCGCGGCGTCGCTGGACGCGGACGAGGTGTGGGACGAGGACGGCGTGGACGCCGAGGAGCTGGCGGAGGCCGTCCTCGCGCTGGTGCGGGACGCGGGCCTGGAGCCGGGCGACGAGCCGTGGCTGGGCGCGCTGGCGCTGCCGGACGAGGACGGGGAGCTCGCCCCGGCCGGTGAACTGGTGCTGCCGGGAAGCCCGTTCGCGTCGGTGATGCGGGAGGGCGAGCTGGCGCTGTGCGACGAGGAGCTGGCGGCCCGCTGGGGCGGGCAGCCGCTCGCGGCGTGCGGGGTGCTGGCCGACTTCGCGCTGGTACGGGCGTCGGACGTGGTGCTCGACCCGGACGAGCTGGAGCCCCGCGACTCCGACTACGCCGAGCCGGACGACGTGGGCCTGCTGGACGCCGTCGACGTGTGGTGCGAGGACGTGCTGGACCGGCTGGAGTCGCCGCCGCGCGGCGGCGGTGACGGGGGGTGGGGGCGGACCGCCCTGCCGCCGGTCGCCGCGGAGATCGTCGCCGTGCGGGACCTGGACCTGGTCGACGACGACGCGTGGCCGCGCGCGCTGGCGCTGCTGTCCCGCCCACCGCTGCGGGACGCGCTGACCCAGCCGGTGCGGGTGCTGCTGCCGGACGGGACGACGGAGACGGTCCGCTCCTACACGGCGTGGTGGCTGCGCGACCACCCGGTGCTGGACGGACGCCGCCCGGCGGGCCTGCGCGCGGCGGGCGCCGACCCGCTGCTGGAGGGCCTGTACGAGCCGGTGGACACGACGGGCTTCGACGACGCGCAGGTGCTGCGCGCCCTGGGCGTCCGCACGTCGGTGGCGGCCCTGCTGGACGAGCCGGGCGGCGCGGCGGAGCTGCTGGGCCGGCTCGCGGACCCCGGCCGGGAGGTGACGGCCGCGCAGCTGCACGGGCTGTACTCGGCGCTGGCGGGGCTGGACCCGGAGCAGGTGACGCTCCCGGACGAGCTGCGGGCCGTGGTGGACGGCGAGGTGCGGGTGGTCGACGCGGCGGACGCGGTGATCGCGGACGCGCCGGACCTGCTGCCGCTGGCGGGCGGGCGGCCGCTGCTGCCGGTGGCACCGGGGCGGGCGGCGGACCTGGCGGAGCTGCTGCAGGTGCGGCGGCTGGGCGAGGTCGTGGCGGCGGAGGTGACGACCGAGGGCGAGGAGCACGAGGTCCCGGCGCCGGTGCACGCGCTGCTGGGTCCGGCGACCCCGGCGACGTACGTGGAGCACGGGGAGCTGGTGGCCGGCGGGGTGGAGCTGGACTGGCGGATCACGCCGGACGGGACGCTGCACGCGGCGACGCTGGAGGGCGTGGCGGCGGGGCTGGCCTGGGCGGCGGGGCAGTGGCCGCGCCGGTTCGAGGTGGCGGCGCTGCTGGAGGACCCGTCGAGGACGGAGGAGCTGGCGCGGGACCGCTGGTTCGACTGACGGGCGGACACCGGGTCGGCGGGCGTGCGGGCGGGGCGCCCGGAGGGCCGGCGGGCGGGGGCGGACGCCGGGCCGACCGGCCGGCGGGCGGACGCCGCGGCGGGAGGACGGGTACGGGGCCGCGGCCCGGCACCGGCCCGGCACCGGGCCGGAACGGGGGAACGGGCGCGGGCGCCGGCCTCCACGGGAGCGGGGAACGGGCGCGGGCGCCGGGTCAGACGGCGGGGCGGGACCCGTCCCCGGAGGCGGCGCGCCCGGCGGCGGCACGCCTGATCGCGGCGTCGCGCCTGCGCACGTACCAGATCCCGAACAGGCCCAGTCCCGCGCCCGCGAGGCAGGTCCACACCCACCAGGCGAGGTCCCGGTCGGCGAACCAGCCGTAGAAGGGGACCTGCACCAGGAAGAGGGCGAACCAGATGATCGTGCCGCCGGTCACGGTGGCGACGACCGGCCCCTCCAGGGGTTCGGGCGCCTCGTACTTGGGGGTCCACTTGGCCATGCTCCTCATCGTAAGCGGCCCGCCGCCCCCGGCACGGGGGTGGCGATCTTCGCCCCATATGTTCATACTGAAAACGTTTGCCGCTGGCCTGTTCCCCTCGTACGAACAGACGAACCGGGTTCCGCGCGGCCGACGCCGCCCCCACCGCCCCCGCACCACGAGGTTCCGCATGCCCTCCACGGTCACCGCTCCCCCGGCCGCGTCCGGACGGCAGCCGGCCGGCCCCGGCAACGTCCTGGACCGGTTCTTCAAGATCTCGGAGCGTGGCTCCACCGTCGGCCGCGAGATACGCGGCGGCTTCGCGACGTTCTTCGCGATGGCCTACATCATCGTGCTGAACCCGATCATCCTCGGCAGCGCCGAGGACGTGTACGGACACCGGCTGGACGGCGGCGAACTGGTCACGGCGACCGTGCTGAGCGCGGCGTTCGCCACGCTCCTCATGGGCGTCGTCGGCAACGTCCCGATCGCCCTCGCCGCCGGCCTGGGCGTCAACACGATCGTCGCCCTCCAGCTCGCGCCCCGCATGGCGTGGGCGGACGCGATGGGCATGGTGGTCCTCGCCGGCGTCGTCGTGATGCTCCTCGTCGCGACCGGCCTGCGCGAACGCGTCATGAACGCCGTCCCGACGGGCCTGCGCAAGGGCATCGCGATCGGCATCGGCCTGTTCATCCTGCTGATCGGCCTGGTCGACTCCGGGTTCGTCTCCCGCATCCCGGACGCCGCCCACACCACCGTCCCGATCCAGCTCGGCGCCGACGGCCACCTCGGCGGCTGGCCGGTCCTGGTCTTCGCCCTCGGCACGCTCCTCACCCTGACCCTGCTCATCCGCAGGGTGCCGGGCGCCATCCTGATCTCGATCGTCGTCATGACCGTCGTCGCGATGATCCTGAACGCCGTCGCCGAGGTCCCGTCCTGGGGTCTGACCGCCCCCACCTGGCCGGGCAACCCCCTCTCCACCCCGGACTTCGGGCTGCTCGGGCAGGTCAGCCTGTTCGGCGGCTTCGAGAAGGTCGGGCTGCTCACCGGCTCCCTCTTCGTCTTCACCGTCCTGCTGTCCTGCTTCTTCGACGCCATGGGCACGATCCTGGGCGTCGGCGACGAGGCGAAGCTCACGGACGAGGACGGCTACTTCCCCGGCATCAACAAGGTCCTCCTGGTGGACGGCCTCGCCGTCGCCGCGGGCGGCGCGACCTCGTCGTCCGCGACCACCTGCTACGTCGAGTCGACCGCCGGCGTCGGCGAGGGCGCCCGCACGGGCCTCGCCTCGGTGGTGACCGGCGGTCTGTTCGCCGTGGCGCTGTTCCTCACGCCGCTCGCCACGATGGTCCCGTCGCAGGCGGCGACCCCCGCCCTGGTCGCGGTCGGGTTCCTGATCCTCGCCGGGTCGGTCAGGGACATCGACTGGGACGACTTCACCATCGCCGTGCCGGCCTTCCTCGCGATGGTGATGATGCCGTTCACGTACTCGATCACCAACGGCATCGGCATCGGCTGCATCGCCTTCAGCGTCCTGCGCCTGGCCGCGGGCCGCGGCCGCGAGGTGCCGGTCCCGATGTACGCGGTGTCGGCGGTGTTCGTCTTCTACTACGCCATGCCGGCGCTCGGCCTGACGTAGCCCTTTCCCGCGTCCCCGCCGGGCGGCCCCGGCCCCGGCAGGCGGTCGGGGCCGGGGCGCGCCGGCCGGGCGCCGGGAACTCAGGTGGCGCCGTAGAACTTCTCCGTCTCGGAGACGGCCGCCCTGAACCGCTCGTCGAAGTCCTCGCGGACGAGCGTCCGGACGACGTAGTCCTGGACGCTCGTCCCGCTTCTCGCGGCGTGCTGCCGGAGCCGGTCGAGCAGCTCCCCGTCCATGCGCAGGCTCAGCACTGTCGATCCCATGCCGCCCAGCGTCCGGGTACCCGCTCCGCACCCGCGCCTCTTTTCGTCGGATTATCACCCCTACGGGTGATCCGCCCTCCCGCCACCCGGCGGCCTCCGGTACAGGGCCCGCCGTGGCCACGGGCCGGCGCGGCCACGAGGAGCGGCGTACCGGTGCACTCGCGGCCGCGGCCCGCGCCGTCCGGGACCCGCGCGGCCGGCCGACACTGCGGTGGGTGGACCAGGAGATCGCGGCGAACCCGGCGCTCGGGGCCCCGTACCCTTCACCGCGGGACCGCCCGCACCCTGCTCGACCGGTACCCTCCCGGCGCCGCCTGCCTCCGGCGGTTCGAGGCGTACTGACACTCCGGACCGGCAAGAGCCCTCGTCCCGGGCGTTCGTTAGGGTTGCCCAGTCGCCTTCGCCGAGGCCGCCACGACGGATGCACACCGGGGGACGCATGGACCAGCCCAGGCTCAAAGCGCAACGTGACAAGCTCACCGCGCTCGCCGATGACCTGGACGAGACGCAGGTCTACCTGGACCGGCAGGTCAAACGCATGGACGCGATCGTCGACGGCATCGAGGCCGGCTGGCGCGGACCGGCGGCCGAGGCCTACCGGTCGCTGCACCGGGGCGCCGCGGAGGACGCCGTACGCATCCGGCTGGTCCTGCAACGGCTGGAGCAGGCCGTACGCCTGAGCCGGGACGGCTTCTCAGCGCAGGACCTGGACGTCATGGAGCAGCTCCGTCAGGTCCAGGCCGATGTGGACGTGGCCGCCGAAGCGCGTGACCTCTCCACGCCGCACTCGGACGCTTCCGCCCCGTCGCGCAGCCGGATCTCCGACTACTGAGTCCGGCGGCTCCGCGAGAGCCGGCAAGCGGCCTTGGAAACTCGTGTCGACCGCTGCCCTCCGCGGTGAAGCAGTGCGGCCGGGGCACGAGTGAGGCAACCCTCCACGACCCACGGTCGGCCTTCCGGGTTCCGCGACTCCGTCCGGGACGAGCGAGGACCGGCCACCAAGTCCGGATCAGACACCGGACAGCGTCGTCGCCGCCGACTGGAACCAGGCGCCGTAGGAGAACGGCGCGGGCGGGCCGACCTCCATGCCGAGTTCGGCGGCGGCCAAGGCGTAGTCGCCTTCGTCCAGGGGGAGGGCGAGCAGCTCGTGGAGCTCGCCGACGAGGCGGGCGACCAGCTGGGGATGGGTGGTGGCGGCGTAGTCGGCGAGGGCGGCGTCGTGGTCGGGGAACTCGTCGACGACGTCCTGCGAGAACCAGCCGCCGAGCAGTTGCGCGGTCTCCGGGAAGCGCGCGTGCCACTCCCAGTGCGTCTGCGGGGACGACGGTTCCGGGACGTCGCCCTCCTCGATGCTTTCCTTCAGGTGGTCGGCCAGGACCGTCAGCCAGTCGCCGATGCCCGACTGGGGAAGCCCGACGTCCGGGATCGCGTAGAACTCGCCCAGCTCCTGCCGGATGCGGCCCGGAGGATTGCGGCTGTACTCACGCAGCTGGCGCTCCGCCTCCGCGATGGCGGAGGGGCGCGTGTGCCAGGTGTGCCGGAGGTACGCGTCCAGAGCGCGGCTGCGCCGCTCCGGGGTGTCGTCGGCCGGCTGCCCCAGGTACGCGCGCATCACCTGGTCCAGCTCACCGTACCGGCGGTCGTGTTCGAGCGGCTTCATGGACATCGGCGTACGCCCCTACAGGTAGAACGGAAAGGTCGCGTGGACGACGAAGCCGTACGGGCTGGACGCCTCCCGGCGCAGCACCACGCGCGCCGCCCGGACATCGACCGGTCCGCGCCCGGCCAGCAGGTCCCCCCTCCAGCTGCACCCGCCCCACGGGCTCCTCCCGCGACGGCCAGGCGGCCTCGATGGTGAGCCGGGGCCGGGTGCCCTGGGCCAGCCAGCGGTGGATGGCCTGCTCGTTGGCGGTCACCACCTGCTGGGTCGCCCACCGGGCGGTCTCCCGGTCGGGGTAGGAAGCGGAACGGGTCAGCACGGGGCATCCTCTCAAATCACCTGGTCGGCGGCTGGGTCAGTAGTCGGAGAAGTTCCAGAACATGCCCACCTCGGTGTCGGAGACGACGACCAGGCCGCAGTCCTCCGAGTAGACGTCGCTCAGCGGGTTGTACCCCCAGTGCGATGTTGTGAAGTCGAGTGTGCCGGGCACGGGGCCGGGCCTGCTGACGTTGGTGTGGTAGGTGGCCGCGTCTCCGTACCGCGCGAGGACCGTGCGGGCCATCGCCCGCAATTCCTCCTCGCTCTCCGTGAAGCGCCGCAGGTTGGACAGAGTGCAGCAGTCGTCCGTGAGGGCCAGCAGCAGGTTCTCGGCGCTGGCCCGGTCGATCTCGGTGAGACGCCGCGCGATGTACTCCGGGGGATGGACGGCGAACGGGTACGAGGGATTCCACTCGCGTTCCGGGGCCTGCGCCGGGTCGTCGAGACCGGCCCAGCCCCGCGGGTCCGGCACGGCCCGCGCCATCAGCGCGAGGACGTCGAGGACCCAGTCCTCGTGACGGCGCGGACCCGTGGCGTCGAACGGATACGCGTCCTCGAACAGGTGGCGTACAGCGGCTTCCCAGGACGTCTGGTCGACGGACATGTGGTGCTGGCCTTCCTCGGGGCGTTAGGACTTCGAGGGCATCGACGTCATGACGGTGAACGGCGGGGTGCGGCTGCTGTCGTACCGGATGCGCGTGTCGATGCCGTTCACGTCGTATGCCTTGGCGCCCATCCCGCCCTGTTTGTACCCGGACGTCGGGTCGTTCGGGTCCACCGGCTGTTTGAACACACTGCGGCCGCTCGTCTCGCCGTGGGGCGCGGTCGAGTGAAAGTCCTTGACCTGTCCGTCCCCCGGCGGCGGCGGGCCCTTGATCCACGCCTCGATGGCGGCCTTGTTCTGGTTGAGGTTGTACTCGGTCAGTTCCTCGGCCCGCTGGTAGTTCGGGAAGGCCGAAGCGGCACCGGGCTTCGGCTTGCCGTACGGCCAGGCCTGGGTCGGCCCGGCCGTCTGCTGGTCGCGCAGGCGCTGCGCCAGTTGCTCGTCCGTCTTGCCGACGTGTCGATCCAGGGTGTGGCCGTGCTCGAAGTATTCGTTGGCGGCGAGGTTGAGGTCGTACTTCCCGGTGGAGTCCACCTTCAGCCAGACCTGCGACTCCTTGAACTCCTCCAGGGCGCGCATGCCGAAGCCCCGGGCGCGGGCGACGCCGGCCTCGAACTTGGGGGCGCTCAGGTACGCCTCGTCCAGCGGTGCCTTCAGCGCCTCCATGCGGGTGGTCAGCCCGTCGAGGATGCCGGTGTACGTGTCCACGATCCGGTTGAGCTTCGCCGTGTTGATGTTGAGGACGGTCTTGACGTCGAACGAGAGGATCAGGCCCACGCCCTTGCCGATGACGGAGGTGGCGCCGGTGAGGAGGCTCGTGGGGCTCGAAGGTCTGGCGAGGTCGTCGAGGATCTCCTTGGCGGCCACCAGCATGGCGCGGTGGACCTCGTCGATGACGTCGCGGTTCAGGTCGACGGCCGCCTCGGCGTACTCGCGCAGGATGGTGGCGATGTCGTCGGCCGTGTCCTTCAGTACGGCTAGGACCGGCTGGCTGTCAGTGGGGGTGCGGGGCGTGCCCGGCCCGGAGTTGGCCGTCTGCGCCCACTGCTTGCCGTGCCGCGACTGGCCCCAGGCGGTCGCACCCCACAGCGCGCTGCAGAACGTCCTCATGGCGGCTTCCCACTCCGCCTGCTGCGGGTTGGTGATCGCGCCGACGGCCTGGGTGAGCTGGTCCGCGCCCGTCGTCACGGCGATGGCGGTGTTCATCCAGCTGTGGTGCAGGGAGTTGAGGTAGTGCTGCTGGGGGTACGGGAAGACGTCCGCGACCCGCCCGATCCGGAGCACGTTCCTGCACAGGGGCTGGAGGACGTCCCGGACGATCTCGGGGATGCCCTCCATGGCGCGCCGCTCGAAGTCGTCGCCGCCGTCGTCGTCGCCCCACTTGATGAGGGGCATGGGGCCGAAGTCGGGGGCCTTGTCGACGACCGCGGGCCGCGGGCGCTGCTCGGCCGTCTTCCCCGGCTTGGGGTGGGCGGCCGCGTCGGCCCTGGTGTAGGCGTTGGCCGTCTCGGTGAACCCGACCGCGGCGCCGCCGACGCTGAGCACGGACCGCCCCAGGACCTCCAGCCAGCGGTCACCGGTCTTCTTGTACGCCTGGGCGAACCTCTGCGCCTCGGTGCCGGCGCCCCCGGCGTCGGGGTACTTGCCGAGCTCCTCCATGAGCTTGTTGGCGGTCCGTATCAGGAAGTCCTGCTGCGCGGCGACCCGCCCGGAGACCGACCACAGGTCGCTGGGCTTGACGTCGATGGTGCCGTTGCCGCCCGGCGACTGGGCGGGCGCGGAGGGCCCTGCCATCAGGCGCCGCCTCCCCAGCCCTCGAGTACGGACCTGTTGGCCGCCGCGTAGTTGAGGTGCCCCTTGACGACGACCTCGTGGAGCCATGCCTGGGCGGCCTTGAGGTCGTCGGCGGAGCGACTCCACTTGTCCAGTTCGTCGATGAAGGCCTCGCGGGCCTCGCCCTCCCAGGTCAGTACGACCTTGGCGACGCGCCCGTACAGGTGCTCCAGCCTCTCGTTGAGGGCGCGGAGGATGTCCTCCAGCTCCCCCGAAAGGCGCTGCAGGGTGGCGAAGTCGACGGTGATCCGGTCTTCGTCGGGCATGGTGCTGATCCCCCGTGGTTCACATGTTCGGAATGCGGCTCTTCGGCCGGCCGGCGTTCCGTGCGGGCGCCGGTTCGGGCACGGTGAGGGCGTGGGCGGCGGCGGACACGTCTTCCCCGTCCCGCATCCGCCGGCCACGGGCGAGGGTGTCGGGTTCCCGCCCGGTGGAGCCGTCGCGCGAGGCGCGGCTGGCCGCTTCGGGGAGGACCGTCGCCTGGCGGATGCGTACGGCCTCCCCGGCGACGCCGGCGCGCAGGGAGCGGTACGCGGTGGCGGTGGGTCCCTCCCCGCACGCGGCGGTCTCGTCGATGGCCCCGTCCGCGGTGCCGGTCCGCAGTTCCGGACGGCGCCGCACCGTGTCGACGTCGTCTGCCGACCCGGTGAGGCCGTCCTCCGGGACGTCCCCCCTCGGCGTTCCGCATCCCGAGCCCCCGCTCCGCACGCTGTTCGTACGCGTGTGCCTCCCTGTACGACTGATCACCCTACGCGGGGAGCACCCTCCCGATCGAAGCCGGGGCCGCGTAAAAGCCACACAAAAGCTGATCAAAAGCCGCGCAAAAGCTGGAAAGCGACGAAGCCCCAGGTCGCCGGCCTGGGCGCTTGGCCCCGGAGCGGGGGAGGGGGATCGGAACCCGCGATCCGAGCTCGGGAATCAACGGATCTCGGCAGGTCGGCACGGCATCCGGCCAGGCGGTACGCGGCGGCCACCCCACTTCGCCCATACGCGGGCCACGACCCTCACGCCGACGGAACGGGGTGACGTCCCTCACCGCGGGGCGCCATGCGACCATCCGACTAGTCGTTAGACAGAGTAATGAGTTACGCTAAGAACATGCCCGACCTGTCCCGCGGCGGAGCCGGCGACGACGCCGACGCGGCCGCCGTCAACGCGCTCCGTTCCGCCGTCATGCGGCTGTCCCGGCGCCTGAAGCACCAGCGCGTCGACGAGTCGCTGAGCCCGACCGAGATGTCGGTGCTCGGCACGCTCGCCCAGTGCGGCTCGGCCACCCCCGGCGAGCTGGCCCGCAAGGAGCACGTGCAGCCGCCGTCGATGACCCGCATCGTCGCCCTGCTGGAGGCCAAGGGCCTGGTCAGGCTGGAACCGCATCCGGACGACCGCCGCCAGAAGGTGGTCAGCCAGACCGAGCGGGCCGAGGCCATGCTGGAGGAGTCCCGCCGCCGGCGGAACGCCTGGCTGGCCTCCCTCGCCGAGGGTCTGGACGAGGACGAGTGGGCCAGGCTGCGCGCCGCCGCCCCCGTACTGGAGAAGCTCGCGCACCTGTAGGACGACCCGAGACGAGGAGGCGACCCCTTTTGAGTACGGGAACCGGAGAACTCTCCGCCCCCGGACGCACCCCCCAACCCCCGAACCGCACCCCCCGCGCCCCGCACCGCGCCGCAGGCGGCACCTTCGCCTCGCTGAGAGTGCGGAACTACCGCCTCTTCTTCGCCGGGGCCATCGTCTCCAACACGGGGACGTGGATGGCCCGCATCACCCAGGACTGGCTGGTCCTGAGCCTCACCGGCTCCGCCGCCGCCGTCGGCATCACCACGGCGCTGCAGTTCCTCCCGATGCTGCTGTTCGGCCTGTACGGCGGGGTGATCGCCGACCGGTACCCCAAGCGGCGCCTCCTCGTCCTCAGCCAGGGCGCCCTCGGCCTGTGCGGGATCGGCCTCGCCGTACTCACCCTGTCCGGGCACGTCCAGGTCTGGCACGTGTACCTGGTCGCGTTCCTGCTCGGCATGGTCACCGTCGTGGACAACCCGGCCCGCCAGTCGTTCGTCTCCGAGATGGTCGGCCCCGGCCAGCTGCGCAACGCGGTCAGTCTGAACTCGGCCAACTTCCAGTCCGCCCGCCTCGTCGGCCCCGCCGTCGCGGGCCTGCTGATCGCGTCGGTCGGCAGCGGCTGGGCGTTCCTCGTCAACGGCCTGTCGTTCCTGGCCCCGCTCGCCGCGCTGCTGCTGATGCGGCCCGCCGAGCTGCATCCGGCCGCACGCGCCCCGCGCGGCAAGGGCCAGCTCCGCGAGGGCCTGCGGTACGTCGCCGGGCGGCCCGAGCTGGTCTGGCCGATCGCGCTCGTCGGCTTCGTCGGCACCTTCGGGTTCAACTTCCCGATCTGGCTGACGGCCTTCGCCGACGACGTCTTCCACGTTGGCCCCGGCACGTACGGCCTGCTCAACACGCTCATGGCGGTCGGCTCGCTGGTGGGCGCGCTGCTGTCGGCCCGGCGCGGCACCTCCCGGCTGCGGCTGCTGATCGGCGCCGCCGCGGTCTTCGGCGTGCTGGAGGTCGCCGCGGCGGCGGCGCCCGGCTTCTGGCTGTTCACGCTGCTGCTCGTCCCGATCGGGATGTTCGGCCTGACCGTGAACGTCACGGCGAACTCGTTCGTCCAGCTCGCCACCGACCCCGCGATGCGGGGCCGGGTGATGAGCCTGTACATGATGGTCTTCGTCGGCGGTACGCCGCTGGGCGCGCCGCTGCTGGGCTGGGTCACCGACACGTACGGCGCACGCGTCGGCTTCGCCACCGGCGGCGTCGTGTCGCTGGTCGCCGCGGTGGTGATCGGCGCGCTGCTGTCCCGGGCGACCGGCGTGCGGCTGCGCGTCGAGCTGCGGCCGGGGCGCCGCGGCCGCCACCCGCAGGTGCGTTTCGTGCCCCGGGAAGGGCGTGAAGGGCGCGCCCGCCTCGCCGCGACGGCGTGACAGACTCGCCGCATGAGGCTTTTCGCTGCCGTGCTGCCGCCCCGTGCGGCCGTCGAGGAACTGGCGCTCTTCGTCGAGGGGTTGCGGAGGATGCCGGGCGCGGACGGGTTGCGCTGGACGGGCCGCCCCGGCTGGCACTACACGCTGGCCTTCATGGGCGAGGTCGACGAGGCCCTGCTGCCGGAGCTGTCGGAGCGGCTCGCCCGCGCCGCCCACCGCACGGGGCCGTTCCCGCTGCGCGTCCGCGGGGGCGGCCGGTTCGGCCACCGCGCCCTGTGGGCGGGTGCGGCGGGCGGCCTCGACGACATGCGGCTGCTCGCCGAGCGCTCCGACGCGGCGGCCCGGCGTGCCGGCGTCGCGATGGACGGGCACCACCGGTACCAGGCGCACCTCACCCTCGCCCGCAGCCGGGCCGACACCGATCTGCGGCCGTTCGTGGCGGAGCTGGAGCACTTCGAGGGCGACCGCTGGGAGGTCGCGGAGCTGGCCCTGGTCCGCAGTAACCTCCCGGTCTCCGGTGTCCCCGGGGAGGCGCCCCGCTACGAGACGGTCGCCACGTGGCCCCTGGGCGGACCGCGCCCGGCCGCCGGTTAACCTCGAAGGGTGGACCCGAAGACCCGAAACCGCATCATGGCCGCCGTCCTCGTCCTGATGTTCGCCGTCACCGCGGCGGCGGCGGCGTCCGGCCGGTAGCCGGTCCGGCCGCCGCTCCACGGCGCCCGCCCGCCGGGCGGAGTCCCCGCGGGGACGGCCCGGGATCCGGGGGGACGGACCCCGGAGCGACACGGCCGGGACGCGCCGTGGGATCGCGCGCCGCCCCTCGCGGGGGCCGGCGACCGGCGTCGCGCGGCGGCTCGGCGAGGACGTGCCGAGGACCCCGCCGGGGCCCCGGGCGCCTCCCGGGCCACGCCGTACCGCCGCCCCTCAGGCGACTTCCGACGGCGGCGCGCCCGATGTCCTTGCCCGGAGCGGACTCGAAGCAGTTGGCTTGTGGCCCATGCGGTACACACAGCTCGGACGCACCGGGCTCAAGGTCAGCCGACTCGTTCTCGGCACGATGAACTTCGGCCCGCAGACGGACGAACCGACCAGCCACGGCATCATGGACGCCGCCCTCGACGCGGGTCTGAACTTCGTGGACACGGCCAACGTCTACGGGTGGGGTGAGGACAAGGGCCGCACCGAGGAGATCATCGGCGCCTGGTTCGCCCGGGGCGGCGGGCGGCGGGACAGGACGGTCCTCGCCACCAAGGTGTACGGGAACATGGCGGGCGACGGTGAGGCCTGGCCCAACCACGACAGGCTCTCCGCGGTGAACATCCGCCGGGCCGTCGACGCCTCCCTCACGCGGCTGCGGACGGACTACATCGACGTCTACCAGTTCCACCACGTCGACCGGTCGACACCGTTCGAGGAGATCTGGCAGGCGATCGACGTCCTGGTCCGGCAGGGCAAGATCCTCTACGCCGGGTCGTCCAACTTCCCCGGCTACAAGATCGCCCAGGCCAACGAGACCGCCGCCCGGCACGGCCGCATGGGCCTGGTCAGCGAGCAGTGCCTCTACAACCTCGCCGAGCGCCGCGCCGAGATGGAGGTCATCCCGGCCGCGCAGGACTACGGCCTGGGCGTCATCCCCTGGTCCCCGTTGCACGGAGGACTGCTCGGCGGCGTCCTCGGGAAGGAGGCCGTGCCGGGGCGCCGGGCGAGCGGCCGCGCCGCCGACGCGCTCGAGGACACCGGGACGCGCGAGCGGATCCAGGCGTACGAGGGCCTGCTCGGCGAGCACGGCCTGAAGCCCGGTGAGACGGCGCTCGCCTGGCTGCTGACCCGCCCCGGCGTCACCGGCCCGATCGTCGGCCCCCGCACGCGGGAGCAGCTGGACTCGGCGCTGCGCGCCCTGGAACTGGAGCTGGGCGAGGAGCTGCTGGCGTCCCTGGACGAGATCTTCCCCGGTCCCGGACCGTCCCCCGAAGCCTTCGCGTGGTGAGGTGGCGGACCCGTGCGCCGCCCCGCGGGCACCGGCCCCGGGGTCAGCGCAGGCTCGCCCGGTTCAGCTCCCGCACCCGGGCGCGCAGGACCACGTCCGGCGTGGCGAGGGCCGTCGCGTCGGGAGGGCAGTCCCACTCCCGGCCGCCGCCGGGCGGCCGCAGCTGCACGTACCCCCCGACGTGGCCCATGACCTGGCCCACCCGCCCGTCGCGCACGTCGACCACGTACGCGCCCGCGGTGCGGGGGCCGTCCCCCGCCGTGCCGGTTCCGCCGCCGTCCGTGAGGTTCACTTCCTCGCCCCCTCCAGTGCCGCCGCCAGCCGGGCCGCCGTGTCCAGATTGCACCGCCCCAGCTCCACCAGCGGGTACGGTACCTCGCTCGTCGTCGTCACCAGGTCCACCCGCAGCGACGGCAGGACCACACCGGCCTTGAGCAGTTCGCCGCGCAACCTGGCCACCGCCTCCTCCGCCGCCCGCAGCCGCTCCTTCATGACAAGCACCTCCACACGCAGGGTATTGGTATCCCATACACAGCGTGGTCAAAGAGTCGGCGGTCCGAGTGGAGTCGCGGCCCTGACAACCCCATCTGACTAACCGGGGTTGCGCCGCGCCCGCCGGCGGGTCCCGGCCCGGCCCCCTCCTGCGGGCGCCCGGTGCCGGGCGCCCGCGCCCCGGACGGAGGGACCGGGCGCCCGGCGGGGCCGGACACGCCCGAGGGCGGCACCCCGCTGGGGGTGCCGCCCTCGGTCCGTACCGCTGGACTGGTCCGATCCGGAGATCAGAAGTCCATGTCACCGCCCGGCATGCCGCCGCCGGCCGGCGCGGCCGCCTTCTCCGGCTTGTCGGCGATGACGGCCTCGGTGGTGAGGAACAGCGCGGCGATCGACGCGGCGTTCTGCAGCGCGGAGCGCGTCACCTTGGCCGGGTCGATGATGCCCTCGGCGACCAGGTCGACGTACTCGCCGGTCGCGGCGTTCAGGCCGTGGCCCGGGGTGAGGTTGCGGACCTTCTCCACCACGACGCCGCCCTCGAGGCCGGCGTTGACGGCGATCTGCTTGAGCGGGGCCTCCAGGGCGGCCTTGACGGCGGCGGCACCGGTGGCCTCGTCGCCGTCCAGCTCCAGCTTCTCGAAGACGCTGGACGCCTGGAGCAGGGCCACGCCACCACCGGCGACGATGCCCTCCTCGACGGCGGCCTTGGCGTTGCGCACCGCGTCCTCGATGCGGTGCTTGCGCTCCTTCAGCTCGACCTCGGTGGCGGCACCGGCCTTGATGACGGCCACGCCGCCGGCCAGCTTCGCCAGGCGCTCCTGGAGCTTCTCGCGGTCGTAGTCCGAGTCGGAGTTCTCGATCTCGGCGCGGATCTGGTTGACGCGGCCCTGGACCTGCTCGCTGTCACCGGCACCGTCGACGATCGTCGTCTCGTCCTTGGTGATGACGACCTTGCGGGCGCGGCCCAGGAGGTCCAGACCGGCGTTCTCCAGCTTGAGGCCGACCTCCTCGGAGATGACCTGGCCGCCCGTGAGGATGGCGATGTCGCCGAGCATGGCCTTGCGGCGGTCGCCGAAGCCCGGGGCCTTGACGGCGACGGACTTGAAGGTGCCGCGGATCTTGTTGACGACCAGCGTGGACAGCGCCTCGCCCTCGACGTCCTCGGCGATGATCAGCAGCGGCTTGCCGGACTGCATGACCTTCTCCAGCAGCGGGAGGAGGTCCTTCACCGCGGAGACCTTGGAGTTGACGATGAGGATGTACGGGTCCTCGAGGACGGCCTCCATGCGCTCCATGTCGGTCGCGAAGTACGCCGAGATGTAGCCCTTGTCGAAGCGCATGCCCTCGGTGAGCTCGAGCTCCAGGCCGAAGGTGTTGGACTCCTCGACGGTGATGACGCCTTCCTTGCCGACCTTGTCCATGGCCTCGGCGATCAGCTCGCCGATCTGGACGTCGGCGGCGGAGATGGAGGCGGTGGAGGCGATCTGCTCCTTGGTCTCCACGTCCTTCGCCTGCTCCAGCAGCGCGCCGGAGACGGCCTCGACGGCCTTCTCGATGCCGCGCTTCAGGGCCATCGGGTTGGCGCCGGCGGCGACGTTGCGCAGGCCCTCGCGGACCAGCGCCTGGGCGAGCACGGTCGCGGTGGTCGTACCGTCACCGGCGACGTCGTCCGTCTTCTTGGCGACTTCCTTGACCAGCTCGGCGCCGATCTTCTCGTACGGGTCCTCGAGCTCGATCTCCTTGGCGATGGAGACGCCGTCGTTGGTGATCGTGGGGGCGCCCCACTTCTTCTCGAGGACGACGTTGCGACCCTTGGGGCCAAGGGTGACCTTGACGGCGTCGGCGAGCTGGTTCATCCCGCGCTCGAGACCGCGCCGTGCCTCCTCGTCGAACGCGATGATCTTGGCCATGTGAAGTGGTCCTCCCGGACTGATGGGGTCTCCCCTGCTCGAACGCAGTTGAGAGCTTGGGGAAGGATTGCTCCGGACCGCGCTGGCGCCCGCGACGGACGACCCGCGTGCCGCGTGGTTCCCTGCCCCACGCGTCCTGCGGGCCTCACCGACGAGGTCCTTTCGTTGTCACTCTCACTGGGAGAGTGCTAACGCAATCATTAGCACTCGCCCTAGGAGAGTGCAAGCGCTCCGGGGCGGCGGCGGGCCCCGTCCGGGGGCTTTCCGGCCGGGCGGCACAGGCACGGAGGGCCCGCACCCCGGTGGGGTGCGGGCCCTCCGCCCAGTACCGTTGGCCGGAACGCGTCGTGGCTAGACGGCGATCTTGACCATGTCCGCCTGCGGACCCTTCTGACCCTGCGAGATCTCGAACTCGACCCGCTGGCCCTCCTCAAGGGTGCGGTAGCCGTCCATCTGGATCGCGCTGTAGTGCACGAAAACATCCGCACCACCGTCGACCGCGATGAAGCCGTACCCCTTCTCCGCGTTGAACCACTTGACGGTGCCCTGAGCCATGCCTAACTCCCCTATTACTGGCCCTTGCACAGGACCGCACTTCGCGGACCCGGGTCAGACCTCGCCCACTGAGGTTTTCTCAGCGGAATGATCTCCGCGAAGCGGGCTGATCGATGCATGTCCGGGTGGATCGGGCCAGGCGGCCCCGGCTCTGGACAGACGTAAAGCCCCTGGTAGGAACAGGTCTGCCAAGATCATGTCCGCTGAACCAGAGGCTTTACGTTGGTCACCTATGTTGCCACGCTCGACGTCCCGCGCCCTGTCGTGGAGTATCTGTCCCGCTTGCTGGCCGCGCACCGGCGGCGCATCGGCACGCCGAAGGGCTCGCGGGCGCTGGGCCCGTTCCGCCAGGCCGTGCTGGTGCTGCGCTGGTTTCGCGAGCGGGGGTGTGTGCACTGTCTGGCCCGTGACGCCGCAATCTCCCAGGCCACCGGCTACCGCTACCTGCACGAAGGCATCGACGTCCTCGCCGAGAAGGCCCCGGACCTGCACGAGGTCCTCTCCCGCTGCCGACGCGCCGGCATGACACACGTGATCCTCGACGGGACGCTCATCCCCTGCGACCGCGTGGCCGGCGTCCGTGAGAACGGCAACGACCTGTGGTTCAGCCAGAAGCACAAGGCATTCGGTGGGAACGTCCAGTTCCTGTCCGCTCCGGACGGCACCCCGCTGTGGGTCTCCGACGTCGAACCCGGCTCGACCCCTGACATCACCGCCGCCCGCACCCACGCCCTGCCCGCCTTGTACAAAGCAGCGGCCAGCGGCCTGCCGACCCTGGCGGACAAGGGTTACACCGGCGCGGGTATCGGCATCCGCGTCCCCGTCCGTCGCCCGAAGGGCAAGTCGGAACAGGCACTCCACGCCGACACCCGCATGTTCAACGCCCTGGTACGGCACGTGAGGGCGCTGGGTGAGCGCACCGCCGCCGAACTCAAGCAGCGATGGCGCACCCTGCAGCACGTCACGCTCAGCCCCAACCGGATCGGCGACATCGCCCGAGCCGCCCTCGTCCTCAACGAAATCTGGAAGTGAACACCGCTGAGAAAACCTCACTGACAGGGGTGGGCGTGCGCCGGAACGCGTCGACCGCGGCGAATGTATCGGCCGGACTGCCTTCAGCAACAGGTCGATCGGACGGAAAAGCCGGATACCGACGAAGGGAAACAGCGGCCGGAACCGTATGGATCCCGGGCAAGTCGGGCCGGACAAAAGCCGCGAAGTGCGCATTGAGCGGCGGCACTTTGGCCGCTTCTTTTCGGGCCCCGGCGCATTCTCATATGTTCCCGGTATGGGCTGCAGCCCCGACTTCCCCAACTCTACCGCGCTCAATCCCCAGAATTACCGCCTCCGTTTCCCGGCCGCCCGACCCGGGCGCACGGACCGTCCCTTTCGCCGGGCCCGCCCCGCCGCGTCCGGGGGCGGCACGAGCGGGCGGGGGGGCACGGCGGGCAGGGCAACGCCCCGGCCCCCGCGGGAGGGCCGGGGCGTCCTCGCGGGACCCGGGGCTCGGGACGGTTCCGTCCGGTGCGCGCCCCGGACGCACGAAGGCGCACGGGGCACGCGAAGGCGTACGGGCCGTGCGGGGCGGCCCGACGCCGGCGGGTCAGCAGCCGCCGGCGACCGCCGGGATGATCGAGACGCCCGCGCCCTCCGGGGTGGCCGTCTCAAGGCCCTTCTCGAAGCGGACGTCGTCGTCGTCGACGTACACGTTCACGAAGCGGCGCAGTCTGCCCTGGTCGTCGAGGACCCGGGCGGCGATGCCGGGATGGTTCCTCTCCAGGGACTCGATGACCTCCGCGAGGGTCGCGCCCTCGGCCGGGACCTCGGCCCGACCTCCGGTGTAGGTGCGCAGGATGGTGGGGATGCGGACGTTCACGCTCATGTTCGTGTTCTCCCGGGGTTCAGTGGGCGAGGCCGGCGTCGCGGAACGCGTCCAGGCTCGGGCGGATCGTGGTGGTGGGCCCGGCCGTCGGGGCGACCGCGTCCAGGGTCTTCAGGCCGTCGCCGGTGTTGAGGACGACGGTGGTGAGGGACGGGTCCAGCAGCCCGTTCTCGATCAGCTTGCGCGTGACGCCGACGGTCACCCCGCCCGCCGTCTCGGCGAAGACGCCCTCCGTGCGGGCGAGCAGCCTGATCGCGTCGACGATCCCCTCGTCGTCCACGTCCTCGACCGCGCCGCCGGTGCGGCGGGCGATGTCCAGGACGTACGGGCCGTCGGCCGGGTTGCCGATGGCGAGCGACTTGGCGATCGTGTCCGGCCTCTGGGGCCGTACCACGTCGTGGCCCGCCTTGAAGGCCGCCGACACCGGGGAGCACCCCTGCGCCTGCGCGCCGAAGATCCGGTACGGCCTGTCCTCGACGAGGCCCAGCGCGATCAGCTCCCGCAGCCCCTTGTCGATCTTCGTCAGCTGGGAGCCGGACGCGATCGGGACGACCAGCTGGTCGGGCAGGCGCCAGCCGAGCTGCTCGCAGATCTCGTAGGCGAGGGTCTTGGAGCCCTCCGCGTAGTACGGCCGCAGGTTGACGTTGACGAAGCCCCAGCCCTCGCCGAGGGGGTCGCCGATGAGCTCCGAGCAGAAGCGGTTGACGTCGTCGTACGTGCCCTCGATGCCGACCAGGTCGCCGCCGTACACCGCGGCCATGACGACCTTGCCCTGCTCCAGGTCGTGCGGGATGAACACGCAGGAACGGAGGCCCGCGCGGGCGGCGGCGGCGCCGACCGCGCCCGCCAGGTTGCCGGTGGAGGAGCACGACAGGGTGGTGAAGCCGAAGGCGCGGGCCGCCTCCAGGGCCTGGGCGACGACCCGGTCCTTGAAGGAGTGGGTGGGGTTGCCCGAGTCGTCCTTGACGTACAGCCCGCCGGTCACGCCCAGCTCGCGCGCGAGGTTGTCGGCCTTGACGAGCCGGGTCCAGCCGGGGTGGAGGTTCGGCCTGTCCGCCACGTCGGCGGGGACGGGGAGCAGCGGGGCGTAGCGCCAGATGCTGGCGGGGCCGGCCTCGATCCGCCGGCGCAGCTCCTCGGGGCCGCAGTCCGGCAGGTCGTACGCGACTTCCAGGGGTCCGAAGCAGTGCTCGCAGGCGAAGACGGGGCCGAGCGGGAAGCGCTCGCCGCACTCGCGGCAGGAGAGGCCCGCGGCGGGGCCGAGGTCGACGGCGGGGGTGGTGGTGGGGGCGGCGGTCTGCACAGCCATGAGTGGCGAGGCCCTTTCTCCTCATCTTCCTCACCGGCGGACGTCGCCGTGAGACGGATTTGGCACCTTCCCTAGCCGGGGACCCCGCGTGGACGTGCGAGAACCGACTGGAGGGTTGCCGGGGCTTCATCGGGCCGTGTCCCTCTGCCCCTCTGGATGAGCGGTATGCGGTTGTCGGCGCGGGGGGACCCCCGGCATGCGGCGGTCTCGCGCGTTGCTCAAGACTGTAGCCGAAGGGGCGGGCGTCGGAGACGGGCGTCCGCACCACGAGACGGATCCCCTACGTCCCCGGAACGACCTGAGGAGTGGCGCGCGTGCTGGAAGAGGTGGAGCGCTGGCTGGCCCGGCGGTCCTGGTCCGTGGCCGACCGGCCGATCGACCGGCTGCTCGCCGCGAAGCTGACCGGCGGCACGACGGTGAGCGTCGTCCTGCCCGCGCTGAACGAGGAGGCGACGGTCGGCGAGATCGTCGCCGTGATCCGCCGGGACCTGATGTCGGAGGCGGTGCCGCTCGTCGACGAGCTGGTCGTCGTCGACTCGGGGTCGACGGACCGCACGGCGGAGGTCGCCGCGGCGGCCGGCGCGCGGGTGGTGGCGCGCGACGACGTGCTGCCGCGCATACCCGCCCTGCCCGGCAAGGGCGAGGTGCTGTGGCGTTCCCTGCTGGCGACCGACGGCGACGTGGTGTGCTTCGTCGACGCGGACCTGCGGGAGTTCGACGCGGACTTCGTGACCGGGATCGTGGGCCCGCTGCTGACCGACCCGGACGTGGAGTTCGTGAAGGCGATGTACGACCGCCCGTTCACGGCCGGCGGCGCCGGCGGTCAGGGCGGGCGGGTGACGGAGCTGGTCGCGCGGCCGCTGCTGAACCTGCACTGGCCCCGGCTGGCCGGGTTCGTCCAGCCGCTGGGCGGGGAGTACGCGGCCCGGCGCACGCTGCTGGAGCGGCTGCCGTTCCCGGTGGGGTACGGGGTGGAGCTGGGGCTGCTGGTGGGCGCGCTGAACCTGGTGGGCCTGGACGCGCTGGCGCAGGTGGACGTGGGCGTGCGGCTGCACCGGCACCAGGACGACCGGGCCCTGGGGCGGATGGCCGCGGCGATCTACCGGACCGCCCAACTGCGGCTGTCGCGCGGGCACCTCGTACGGCCCCGGCTGACGCAGTTCGACCGTACGGAGGCGGGCTTCACGCCGCGCACCCACCCCGTGGACACCGAGGAGCGGCCGCCGATGCGGGAGGTCGCGGAGTACCTGCACAGGCGCCGGGTGGCCTGATCCCCGCACGTTTGAGCGTTTCCCGGTCGGGCTAGGTTGGGCTCATGGTCTCGGACATCCTGGTGGCATCGAATCGCGGTCCGGTCAGTTACGCGCTGCGCGGGGCGGACGGCGGGCTGGAGGCGCGGCGCGGCGGCGGGGGGCTGGTGTCGGGGCTCTCCGCGATCGGGCCCGAGGCGGGCGCGGTGTGGGTGTGCGCGGCGCTGGGCGAGGGCGACCGGGAGGCGGTGCGGCGCGGCGTCGGCGAAAAGGGTGTCCGGATGCTGGACGTCGACGCGCTGGCGGGTGACGGGACGCACGCCGCCGCGTACAACGACGTCGCCAACTCGGTGCTGTGGTTCGTCCACCACATGCTGTACCAGACGCCGCTGGAGCCCGTCTTCGACGCGGCCTTCCGGCGCCGGTGGGAGGGGTACCGGGCGTACAACCGGGCCTTCGCGCGGGCACTGGCCGAGGAGGCGGCGCCGGGCGCGGCGGTCCTGGTCCAGGATTACCACCTGGCGCTGGCGCCGGGCATGCTGCGCGAGCTGCGGCCGGACCTGCGCATCGGGCACTTCTCGCACACCCCCTGGGCGCCGCCGGACTACTTCGGGCTGCTCCCCGACGACATCGCCCGCGAGCTGCTGCACGGCATGCTGGGCGCGGACCGGCTCGGTTTCCTGACGCACCGCTGGGCGGAGGCGTTCGCGGCGTGCTGCGCCCGCGCGGTGGGCGGCACGGGCCGGACGGGGATCGGGGTGCACGGGCTGGGCGCGGACGCCGGTTTCCTGCGGGCGCGGTCGCGGGAGGCGGACGTCGAGGAGCGGATGGCGGCGCTGCGCGAGCAGATCGGCGGGACCGGCCGGAAGACGGTCGTCCGCGTGGACCGCACCGAGCTGTCGAAGAACATCGTGCGCGGGCTGCTGGCCTACCGGGAGCTGCTGACCTCGCGCCCGGAGTGGCGCGAACGGGTCGTCCACATCGCCTTCGCCTACCCGTCCCGGCAGGACCTGGAGGTCTACCGGCGGTACACGGCGGAGGTCTCGCGGGTCGCGGAGGAGATCAACGCCGAGTTCGGCACGGAGACGTGGACGCCGGTCCTGCTCCACGTGAAGGACGACTTCGCCCGCTCCCTGGCGGCGTACCGGCTGGCGGACGTGGCGCTGGTGAACCCCGTCCGGGACGGCATGAACCTGGTCGCCAAGGAGGTCCCGGTCGTCTCCGACGAGGGCTGCGCCCTGGTCCTGTCCCGCGAGGCGGGCGCCCACGAGGAGCTGGGCGCCGACGCGGTGACGGTCAACCCGTACGACGTGACCGGCACGGCCCGGGCGCTGCACGAGGCCCTGTCGATGGACCCGGCCGACCGCGCGGCCCGCACCGCCCGCCTGGCCGCCGCGGCGACGGCCCTCCCGCCCCAGCGCTGGTTCCTGGACCAGCTGGAGGCGCTGCGGGGCAAGTGACCCCGTGGTGGACCCACCTGCCGGAGGCCCGGTGTCCGGTTTCGCGTGCCATGAGTGCCCCAGCCTCCGCTGAGGCGCTCCGCACGGCATCGCTCGAGGAACTCAGGAGCGGATGACCCTGACCCGTCCCCGTGTGCGAAAGCCGAGGGCATGCCGGTAGATCTCCGGCAGTCGATAGAGGCCGTCGGAATCCCGGTCCAGGGCCCCGGCTTCCTTCAGTTTCGCGATGGCGTTGGCGTCCAGACCGACGTCCTCTGCATTGAACGGCATGACGACCTCGTCCGCATGCCGTCCGACATCGGTGAGGAGCGTGCCCACGACGGGATTCTCCTGGCGCAGTTCATCCAGTTTCTCCCGGCTTCCCTTCACAAGAGCCTGACGCATGGCGCCTGGGGTGAGCAGGCGGTCGGGCCAGTCCTGGTCCCTCCGGGAGAACTCTGCGGCGTCCCGGATGAAACGTACGACGTCTCGGGCCTGTACCTGGTCGTTGAAGTCCCCCAGGGCTGCCGGCACCCAGCGGTCCGACCTGGCCTCCCGAGAGTTCTTGCGCCCCATTTTCACCCCCCAGACGGGGACGAGGGCCTGTACGAGGCGCTCCCACGAGTAGTCCATCAGGTCACCGTCCGCCTGCGGAACGGCCTTAGCGGTCGTCGCGACCCAGAGCGCGAGACGCAGGGCTTCCTGGGAGTCCCAGCGCAGCGCGTATGGGTCGTAGCGGTCGAGGAACTGACCGAGATTCTGACGGACCGCAAACCGCACGAGGTCGCTCCGAACAAAGATCACCACGCCGAACGGGCGGCTCCGGAAGGCTCGCAGCCAATCGGGCACCTCGATGAAGAGCGCACGCAGGGCGACTCTCTTCGCCTCTCCCTCGAGCTCTTGGAAGAAGTCCTCCAGACCGTCGAAGACGAAGAGTGCCTGCTGGGTGAGTGACCGTTCGCGCAGCACCCTCTCGGGGTCCTCGTGAGAGACGGCCGACCCGGTCAGCGACATGGCCATGCATCGGAGCCAGGCGCGTCGCCAGTGGACGACGTCCTCCCGGCCGTCCTGATCCTGGAGAGCGTCCAACAGGACTTTTCTGATCTCCGGCACTCCCGCGCCGCGACCGCCCGCAATGTGATCGCGTAGCCGCTGTGGACTGCTGCCATCACTGGAGAACTCCATGTTGGCAGGATCGAGTACGGGAACGATCGGTGCGTCGATCCGGACCAGCTCGTCGGCCCCCGCCGCGAACTTCCTCCAACTCCCCGCCGCGCACATCCTCGCGTAGGTGAAGGTCTTCCCGGAGCCCTTGGCTCCGACCACCACCGTAACCGGGAGTGATGTCCTGTTGTCCCCGACCAGTCGTCGCAACGGGTCGGTGGAAAGGAAACCGAGACCGCTGTCCAAGCCTGTGCGCTCGGCGAAGACGAGGGACTGCGCCCGGCGGTGCAACGCCGAACGGCGGCCTTCGATGCCTTCCACCATCACGCTCCCCGGCACGGAATCCGTTTCCGAGAGCAACGGCAGCGTCTCGGCCAGCAACTCGCCGATGCCCTGCCGACGGACGACCTCGACCACCTCGTCCCAGCTTTGTGGCAGTGCCAGCAGTTCTTCGTGGAAGGGGCTGAAGATCGGCTCTGTGAGGACCGTGGCATCCACCTCGAGGGTGTCGCCTGCGCTGGTGGACTCCGCGGCTCCGGCGACGGATGTGGCACGCATGGCCTCCAGTGCCCGCGAGAGCTGCAGGCGCGCCTCGGTGACCTCAGTGGCGTGCCGGTCCTGGCGGAACTGGGTGACCACCACAGCCGGTTCGGGGTCCCTGCCGGTGATCGCCACGGCCTTGTCGCCCAACTGGCGGATCATCTGCTCGGTGCCTTCCAGGGACTGGCTGCTGAGCGTGGTGACGAAGATGCGCTGTACCCGTGGGTCGAGGAGGATGGGTGCGGACAGCTCGGACGCGCCCGCGCGCAAATCGATGATCACCGTGTCCAGGTCGGCGACGGCGGCCAGTTCCGCGAGGGACTCCGTGAGGAAGTACCGTGGCCGGTCCGGTGTCAGGAGCTGAGTGGGTTCGACACGCGGGGGGCCGAGACGTGTGCGCCTGCTCGTGGGCAGAATGACCAGTCGTCCGTCGTTCTTGTGCCGGATCGTCTCCTGATTGACCAGATAACCGGTCGCGATTTGCACCGCCTTCGTCCGATCCCCCTCCGTGGAGCTGTGGAGGAGCGCCAGGAGATCGTCGTAGGCGATGTCGCAGGCCCCGCCTTGCGCCTGGTGCATCCAGGTGATGCCGGGCGCCTCGAGATCGGCGTCCACGAGTAGTACACGACGTCCGCGCCGTGCCAGCAGGTCGGCGAAGGCGACGGCGTGGATCGTGCGACCGACTCCTCCTTTGAACGAGTGGAAGGCCGCCACCTGGACGCCACCTGGGAAGCCGTCATCGGCGGGCCGGGGAAGGGGCGAGCTGAGCGCCTCGGTGATGCGCCTCTCGACGAGGCGGGGAGGCCGGAATCCCGGCGTGAAGTCCTCACTCCTGAGGATGCGTACGGGCAGGCCTTCGCGGCCCACGGCCTGGGGCCGGTCGAGGACCAGTACGGGGCCTTCCGGCTCGCCGACGACCGACCCCATGCCGAAGGCCGTGTCCAGCCAAGCGAGAACGTCCTCGTCCGACACGTTGGAGGCCACGGTGAGCTCGATACCGTCCCACCAGGCACTGACTTCCCTCAACCACCTCGGCCATCGATTCATCACAGCCAGGGCCGCACAGTGTTCATCGACGTCTACCCACGTCAGCAGGTTTCCCGGCAGCAGCGGCGAGGTCGCTTCCATCTGGTCTCCGATCACGTTCATGCCCGGGAGGCTTTGATGAGGTGTCGCAAGGCCTCGACCGCGCGCTTCTCGTCGTCCGGATCCAAATCGGCCCCGTAGCGCCATGCCTGGTGCAGCTCGGCTGGCCCCACCCACTCATGACGCTGCCCTGTCTCGCTCAGCGAACCGCGCATGACGCGTCGGCAGCGCTGCACCGCTTGCGCGGCTGCGGGCGAAAGCCCCAGAGCCTTGGCCAAGGATCTGAGGTCATGGCTCCGCAGATTCTCGGGGAGGGCGCTGGTGTCCCGTGCCCGCACACTGACGAGGATCTCAGCCTTGAGGCCGCACTCGGCCGCGTAGAACAACATCAACCCGGCCGTAGGCAGATCGCCTTGGTCTGCCGACTCCTCGCCACGCGTACTCAACCGGTCGCGGCTCTTGCGTAACTGCCCCACCCTGACGTCCACCACCCGCCGATGGTATCGATCTACGCCGAGGCGGCGTGTTCCGCCAGGGCCGCGAGGAAGGCGACGACCTCCGCCGGGCCGTCGAGGACGAGGTCCGCGCGGGCCGCCAGGGCCCGCACCTCGTCGCTGCCGCTGCAGACCAGCAGGCCCGGTACGCCGTCCGCGCGCAGCTCCTCGACCGCCGCGAAGGCGGGGAGGTCGCCCAGGTCGTCGCCCGCGTAGACCACGGCCCCCGCGCCCGTCTCCCGTACGTGCTCGAGGAGGGCCCGGCCCTTGTCCACGCCCGGGGGACGCAGTTCGAGGACCAGGCGGCCCGGCTCGACGACGAGGCCGTGACGGGCGGCTAGGTCGGCGAGCGGGCCGGCCAGGGCGTCGAACGCGGCCTGCGGGTCGGTGGCGCGACGGGTGTGGACGGCGACCGCGCGGCCCTTCTCCTCGATCCAGGTGCCGGGCCCGGCGCCGGCCCCCTCCAGCACGCCGGGGAGTTCGGCGCGGACGGGGGCGAGGCCGGGGTGCTCGGGGGCGGCGCGCACCTCGCCGGTGGCGGCGTCCCAGCGTTCGGCGCCGTAGTGGCCGAGGACGACGAGGCGGTCGAGGCCGGGAACCCCGGCGAAGCCGCCGTACCGGACGGCGGTGCCGGCGGGGCGGCCGGTGATCACCGCGACGGAGGCGACGCGGGGGGCGAGGGCGGCGAGCGCGGGGACGGCGCCGGGGTGGGCGCGGGCCTGTTCGGGGTCGGCGACGATGGGGGCGAGGGTGCCGTCGAAGTCGACGGCGACGGCGGCGGAGGAGGGGCGGGCGAGGATCGCGGCCAGGGCGTCGCGGCCCGCGGGGGTGGTGGGTCGGGGGAGCCGGTTGCTGGACATGTGTGCGTACCTATCCACGGGCCGCCCGCACCACACCCGCGCCCGCCGGGGTGCGGGCGCGGTTCAGCGGCGGGCGTCCCGGGCGGCGCGGAGACGGCGGAGGCGGTTGACGGTGACGGGGTCGTGGGCCAGCGCCCGCTCGTCGTCCAGCAGGGCGTTCAGCAGCTGGTAGTAGCGCACCGGCGACAGGTCCAGCTGCTCGCGGATCGCCCGCTCCTTCGCCCCCGGCCCCGGCCAGGAGCGCCGCTCCACGGCGAGGACCGCGCGTTCACGGTCGCCGAGTGCGGGACGGTCTTCGGTCATGTCAGCGCCTCCTCCTACCGCACCGCCGCCGACGCCTCCGCCGCCTTGGCGGCATCCGCGATCTGCTCCAGTACGGCCCTCGGGTTCCCGTCCGGCCGCACGGCCCTGCCGATGTTCTTCTTCACGCTCTCGCTGACCTTCGCCCAGGACGTGTCGCCCACCGGGTACAGCTCCGATCCCTCCAGCTCCTCCAGGAATGGCCGGAGCGCCGCGTGCTCGGGATCCGTCCCCATGGTGTGGCTGGCGGTGACGGTGACGGGCAGCAGGTCGTACCGGTCGGAGAACTCCAGCACGTTCTTGTCGGTGTAGACGAAGTCGAGGAAGTCCCCGATCTCCTTGCGGTGGCCGTTCTGCTTGAAGGCCATCATCCAGTCGGCCACGCCCAGTGTCGCCTTCGCCTTTCCGTTCACGCCGGGCAGCGGGACCTTGCCGACCTTCACGCCCGCCTTCTCGGCGGCCTCCATCAGCGTCGGGTGGCCGTTCAGCATGCCGACCTCGCCGCGCACGAACGCGTCGAACGCCTGCTGCCGGTCGAGCTCGCCGGGGGCGACGGGCCCGGTGAGGCCCTCGCCGACCAGCTCCTCCTTCAGCCACGTCATGGTGTCGATGTTCGCGGGCGAGTCGATCTGGTACGCCGCCCCGGACGTGTCGCGGTAGCCGCCGCCCCCGCCGAGCAGCCACATCATGGTCTCGGCCTGGGACTCCTCGGAGCCGAGCGGCAGCGCGAAGGGGAACTTCACGCCCTTCGCCTTCAGCTTCTGCGCGGCCCCGTGCAGCTCGGTCCAGTCGGTCGGCGGCTTCGCCCCGGCCTCCGCGAACAGCTCCCGGTTGAAGAACAGCATCCGGGTGCTCGCACCGAACGGCAGGCCGTACTGGACGCGCTCCACCTCGCCGGCCTGCCGCAGCATGGGCAGGAAGTTGGCCTGCGTGGGTATGGAGACGAGGTTGTCGACCGGGTACAGCTTCCCGTCCTGCGCGTAGTCGGCGTACGCGCCTATCTGGGCCATGTCGGGAGCCTCGCCCCGTTCGACCATCTCGGCGACCTCGCGGTCGACGTCCTTCCAGGACAGGACGGTGACCTCGACCTTCACCCCGGGCGTCTCCTTCTCGTACGCGCGGACGAGGTCGTCCCAGTACTTCTCCGACGTGTTGGCCCCGGTGCTGCCGTAGTCGGCGGCGACGAGCTTGAGGGTGACCCCGTCGGCGGCGTCCTGCCCGCACCCCGACGACGTCGCTGTGATGACCAGTGCGACCAGCACCGCGGTCGTTCCCTTGTAACGGCGCACTGCCCTACCACCCTTGCTTCGAGCTGCGTCTTCCTCCCCGGAAGGATAAGAGGTCTGCACGCGAGTTCGAACCCCTGAACCAGTCCTTCCTGGCACCGGGTGCCTTCCGCGCGTCCGCGGGAAGCGGTTGCCGGAGGCCCCACGCGCCCCGGTCGGCCGCCGGAACCACCGCCCGGCCGCGCGGTCCGCGGCACCCGCCCGCGGTGCCGCGCGGGCGGCCCGGCGGCGGACGCTCCCGGGGTGCGGACCGGCATGCGGGTCCGTGCCGGAGCCGTGGGAGGGCGGCGGAGACGGGAGGCGCGGAAGACGCGGAAGCCGGGGCGGCGGACGCGTGGACGGAGGCGTACCCGGGCGGCCGGGCGGCGGAGCACCGCCGGGGCCCGGCCGCGGCCGCCGCTCCGGGCCGGGTGCCGCGGGCCCCGGGCGCGGCGGTGCCCCCCGGACAGCGGCGTCACTCCCGGGTGGGCTGGGCCTTCGGGACGCCACGGGCGAGACTGTCCCCCGTGGGACACGTCATCGCCCCGGTGCGGACGGCACCGGCCCGGAGGCCGCCCCGGCCGGATCCGTCGGGGAGCCCGGGCGCGGGGCTCCCCGCCCGGGGCCCGTTCGCCACCGATCCGGAGGTATCCGACCGATGACCGTTCACGCCGACCGCGAGGTCCTCGCCGGGGCCCGCGTGGTGCTGCCGACCGGCGTCGTCGAGGGCGGGCGGGTCACCGTCGAGGGCACCCGGATCGCCGACGGCGCCGGTGTCCCCGCCGACGCGCCCGCACTGGACCTCACGGGCCACTGGCTGGTGCCCGGCTTCGTCGACCTCCACAACCACGGCGGCGGCGGCGCGTCCTTCACCTCGGGCACCCTCGACGAGGTGCTGCGGGGCGTCCGCACCCACCGGGCGCACGGCACGACGACCCTCGTGGCGTCGACCGTCACCGGCGACCTGGGCTTCCTCGCCCGCCGCGCCGGCGAACTGGCCGAACTGGCCGAACAGGGCGACATCGCCGGCATCCACTTCGAGGGCCCGTTCATCTCCCCGTGCCGCAAGGGCGCCCACAGCGAGGCCCTGCTGCGCGACCCCGACCCGGCCGAGGTGGGCGCGCTGGTCGCCGCCGCGCGGGGCCACGCCCGCATGGTGACCCTCGCGCCCGAGCTGCCCGGCGGCCTCGACTCCGTACGCCTCCTCGCCGAGCACGGCGTCATCGCCGCCGTCGGCCACACGGACGCCGCCTACGAGCAGACCGTCGAGGCCGTCGAGGCCGGCGCCACCGTCGCCACTCACCTGTTCAACGCGATGCCCGGCCTCGGGCACCGGGCCCCGGGTCCGGTCGCCGCCCTCCTGGAGGACGAGAGGGTCACCGTCGAGCTGATCAACGACGGCGTCCACCTGCACCCCGCCGCGCTGCGGCTGGCGTTCCGGCAGGCCGGAGCGGACCGGGTCGCCTTCATCACCGACGCGATGGACGCGGCCGGGTTCGGGGACGGGACCTACCGCCTCGGGCCGCTGGAGGTCGAGGTCAGGGAGGGGGTGGCCCGGCTCGTCGGCGGCGGTTCCATCGCCGGGTCCACCCTCACCCTCGACACGGCCTTCCGGCGCGCCGCCACCGTCGACGGGCTGCCCGTCGAGGCGGTCGTCCGCGCCCTCTCCGCCAACCCGGCGAAGCTGCTGGGCCTGGACGACCGGATCGGCTCGATCGAACCGGGCAAGGACGCCGACCTGGTCGTCCTCGACGAGGGGTTCGTCCTCAAGGGCGTGATGCGCAGGGGCGAGTGGGTGGTCCACCCCCGGACGGGCTGACCCCCGGGGGCCCGCGGCGGTCCGGCCCCTCCGGGGGATTGGGCGGGCCGCCCCGCGTTTGGCATGATCGTGGGCCGCGAATCCTCCGGGCCGGGCGCCGCGACGACACCGGCCCACGACCTCCGGGAGTGGGGGGAACCGGTGATCCTCACGGTCACGCTCAACACCGCGCTCGACCTCGCCTACACGGTGCCCGCGCTCACCCCGCACACCGCACACCGCGTCACCGAGGTGGTCGAGCGCCCCGGCGGCAAGGGCGTCAACGCGGCCCGCGTGCTCGCCGCGCTCGGCCACGAGGCGGTGGTCACGGGCTTCGCGGGCGGCCCCGCCGGAGACACCCTGCGCGGCCTGCTCGCCCCACTGCCCGTACGGGACGCCCTGGTGCCGGTCTCCGGCTCCACGCGCCGCACCGTCACCGTCACCGACGCGGCGACGGGCGACGCGACGCGGTTCAGCGAACCCGGTCCGGTGATCGCCCCCGCGGAGTGGGCGGCGCTCGTCTCCTCGTACGAGGGGCTGCTCGACGGGGCCCGGGCGGTCGCCCTCTGCGGCAGCCTGCCGCGCGGCGTCCACGTCGGCGCGTACGGGGAGCTGGTGCGCCGCGCCCGCCGCGCCGGCGTACCGGTCCTGCTCGACACGAGCGGTGAGCCGCTGCGCCGGGGCGTCGCCGCCCGTCCCGACCTGCTCAAGCCCAACGCCGACGAGCTGGCCGCCCTCACCGGTTACCGCGAGCCGCTGCGCGCCGCCCGCGACGCCCGCCGTCGCGGCGCCCACGCGGTCGTCGCGTCGCTCGGGCCGGACGGGCTCCTCGCGACCACCCCGGACGGCACCTGGGCCGCGGCCCCGCCCGCCCGCGTCGCGGGCGACCCGACGGGTGCGGGCGACGCGGTGGTCGCCGGGCTGCTCTCCGCCCTTGCCGAGGGGGCGCGCGTGGCCCGAGCGGCTGGCCCGGGCCGCCGCCCTGGCGACGGCCGCCGTCTGCGCGCCGGCCGCCGGCGAGTTCGACCCGGACCGGTACGGGGAACTGCTGGAACGGGTGACGGTGACGGAGCACGCCACCGCGGCCTGACGCACCGCGCCGCACCGCCGCGGGGGGTGGGAGGACCCGCGCGCGTCGCGGGCACCGCCGGAACCACCGCCCCCGCGGGCACCGCGAAACCACCGCCCCCGCGCGCAGAGCCCGTCCCGCCCGTGGACGGCCTGCCGTCCGCGGACCGTCAGCCGGCGCCGCTCTGGTGCCCCGGCTTGAGCCAGACCTGGTCGAGGTAGGCCTCGCACTGGTCGCCCGGCTCGCAGGACATCTTCAGGGTGTTCTCGCCCTTCTTCAGCTGGACCCAGGAGTAGGTCCGGGTCCAGCCCTTCTCCCAGTCGCCCTCGGGGGCGTGCGCGAAGTTCGACATCCTGATCCCGCGCGGCTGGCCGTCGTTGACGGTGAGGGACGCCTTCGCGTCCTTGCCGGGCACGCTGTAGGTGAGGAACAGCGTGTACGGACCGTCCTGCGGCACGTCGACCTTCCAGCTGGCCGCGCCGCCGACCCCGTTGAACATCACGTACGCGCCACCCGCGCCCCGGGCGCCCTTCACGTCCGTGCCGAGCACGGCGGGCGGGGTGAGCTGGAGCGTCGCGGCGTCCCGCTTCGGCAGCTCCACGGCGTCCCGGCCGGAGGACGGGGACGGGTCCGGGTCCCGCGTGCCCTGGGACGCGGAGACCGAGGGGGCCGGGGAGGGGGCCGCATCGGTCCCGCCGGGTTCGTTGGCGAGGAACGCCACCGTGATTCCGGCCACCACGACCAGGACCACCACGACCGCGCCGATCAGCAGGCCCCTCGTGTTGGGGCCGCCGCTCCGGCCGCCGCGGCCGCCGCCCCGGTCCGGGGCGGGCCGGACGGGGGCGCCGCCCGGGTACGTCTCGGGCGCGGCGTACTGCGGGTGCGGCTGCCCGTAGGGCGTGCCGGGCTGCTGCCCGTACTGCGCCTGGGGCTGCGGCGGGACCTGCGGGCGCGGGCGCTCGCCGACCGCCCTGACCTGGTTGTACGAGGTGCGGGGGCGCCCCGGCTGGGCGCCGGCGGGACCGGGGTACCCGTAGCCGCCCTGCCGGGCACCCCGCTGGGCGCCGGAGGGCTGGCCGTCCGCGTACAGGTAGCCGAACGGGTCGTCGTCCTCGGGCGTGCCCTCACCGTTGCCCTGGTTTCCGGCAGCCATCCCTGGTCACTCCTCATCCGTGCTCGCCAGTCGTCGCCGACCCCGGCGAGCCTACCGCGAACGGGTTACCCCGCCCGGCGGTGCGTCTTGGACCGGGACCGCTTCTCCACGTACATCCGCTGGTCGGCGGAGTTCAGGACCTCCTCGACGGACATCCCGCACTCGGCCCAGCCGATGCCGAAACTGGCGCCCACCCGCACCGCCCGTCCGTCCACCCGGATCGGCGGGATGATGCCGTTGCGCAGGCGCGTGGCCAGGTCCGCGGCGTCGGCCGCGCCGAGCCCGTCGGCGAGGACGACGAACTCGTCGCCGCCGAGCCGGGCGACCGTGTCCCCGTCGCGGACCCCGGCGGTCAGCCGGCGGGCGACCTCGATGAGGACGGCGTCCCCGGTGTGGTGCCCGAACCGGTCGTTGATCGACTTGAAGCCGTCGAGGTCGCAGAAGAGGACCGCGAGGCCCTTCGTCCCGTCGTCGACGTCCCCGTCGGGCGCGACGGCGTGCACGTGCCCGTCGTACGGACCGGTGCCGGCGCCGCCGGAGGGGCCGAAGTCGAAGCCGTCGCCGCGGTAGGCGCACTCGTACTCGTACGCGCCGGGGGCGTCGGCGGCGCCGGTGCCGTGCGGGTCGCCGTACGCCGGCTCGAAGCCGGCCGCCTCGGCCGCGGTGGTCCGGACGCGGTCTCCGGGGCGGGAGCACAGCCGGGCGCTGAGCCGGGCGCGCAGCTCCGCGCTGTTGGGCAGGCCGGTCAGCGCGTCGTGGGAGGCGCGGTGGGCGAGCTGGAGCTCGTGGCGCTTGCGTTCCTCGATGTCCTCTACGTGCGTGAGGAGGAAGCGGGGGCCGTCGGCGGTGTCGGCGACCACGGAGTTCCGCAGGGAGACCCAGACGTACGTGCCGTCCCGGCGGGCGAGGCGCAGTTCGGCGCGGCCGCCCTCGGCGGACGTCCGCAGCAGCGTGCCGACGTCCTCGGGGTGGACGAGGTCCGCGAAGGAGTACCGGCGCATCACCGCGGCGGGCCTGCCCAGGAGCCGGCACAGCGCGTCGTTGGCCCGCAGCAGCCGGCCGTGCTGGTCGCCGCCCATCTCCGCGATGGCCATCCCGGACGGCGCGTACTCGAAGGCCTGCCGGAACGACTCCTCGCTGGCCCGCAGCGCCTGCTGCTCGCGCTCCAGCCGCACGAGCGCCCGCTGCATGTTTGCTCGCAGCCGGGCGTTGCTGATCGCAATCGCCGCCTGGGAGGCGTACATCTGGAGCGCCTCGCGCCCCCAGGCGCCGGGTCGGCGGCCGTTGCGGGGGCGGTCGACGGAGATGACGCCGAGCAGCTCCCGCTGGCCGCCGGAGGTGTACATGGGCGCGTAGAGCCGGTCCCCGGGGTGCCACTCGCCCTCGAAGCGGGGCTCGGGGCCGTCGGTGTGCCACTGGGGCACGTCGTCGTCGGTGAGGACCCAGCCCTCGGCGTAGGGGATGAACCGCAGGTCGCCCCAGCTCTCCCCCATGTGGAGGCGCCGCTCCCAGGAGAGGCGGGAGCCGACCCGGCCGGTGATCAGGGCGTCCGCCGCGGCGTTGCCCGCGAGCGCGGCGACGACGAGGTCGCCGTCGGGGCGGACGAGGTTGACGCAGGCCAGCTCGTAACCGAGGCCGGTGATGACGCCGTCGGCGACGGTCTGCAGCGTTTCGGCCAGGCTGCGGGCCGTGTTGAGGTTGGCGACGGCCTGGTGCAGTTGCCGCAGGGTCGCAAGACGGACGTACGGTTCCGACTCGGTCTCCATTGTTCGCTCTCCCCCGAGACCTCGACAGCAACAACTCCAGATGCGTCAGCGGCGTTCTCGTGCGGTGTCACCGGCCACTGAATCACAGCGAGCTGTGCCGCCGGTACACAGGGTCAACAATTAGTTCCCTCTGTGACTTAAGTCACAAAAACATGGGCCAAGTCGGGGAGATCCCGGAAGCAAACCGCATCGGAGGACCTAGGTCCGCCGGGGCTCGGACTGGTCCTCCGGTCCGATGCGGCCGGGTGGCGGACGAGGTTAGCGTTCCGGGTGTGCTGCCGACCACCCGAAGCCCCGTGTCAGACCCTCGCCCGCCCCATCCTGGAGGGGTGAGCGGCGAGGAGTTCCGTGCGGCGATGTCCCGGCTGGCGGCCGGCGTCGTCCTGGTGACGGCGGTGGAACCGCCGATGGACGAGGACGTCGGCATGACGGCGACGGCGTTCGTGTCGGTGTCCCTGGATCCGCCGCTGGTCCTGGTGAGCCTGCGCAACGGCTCCCGCATGGACGACCTGCTGGCGGAGCAGCCGCTGTGGGGGGGTCTCCGTCCTCGCGGAGGGCCAGCGGCACATCGCGGGCCGGTTCGCGATGAAGGGCAGGGTCAGCGACCGCCTGCTGTTCGCGGACGTCCCCTGCACGCGCGGGGAGCTGACGGGGGCGCCGCTGGTCGGCGGGGCGCTGGCGACGCTGGAGTGCCGGACGGAGCAGCGCGTCGAGGCCGGGGACCACACGCTGGTGCTCGCCCGCGTCCTGACGGCCGCCTTCCCGAACCCGGAGGGCACGCCCCTGATGTACTTCCGGGGCAGGTACCGCCACCTGGGGTAGGCCCCTGACGTACCTCCGGCACAGGCACCACATCCCTCGGGGTGGTGCCCTGGCGTACCTGCGGGGCAGGCACCACACCCCTCGGGGTGGGCCGCTGACGTACCTCCGATGCAGGCACCACATCCCTCGGGGTGGTGCCCTGGCGTACCTGCGGGGCGCGAGTCCCGCCCCGCGGCGACGGCCCCGCCCCGGGGCGCCCCGTGGACGCTACGACCAGTCGCGCGCCGAGCGTCCGCGCTTGGTCTCGGACCGCTGCTTCTTCTCCCGCAGCCGCCGCTCGTTGACGCCGCGCGGGACCTTCGTGGGACGCCGGGTCCGCGGCGGGGGCGCCGTGGCCTCCGCGAGCAGCCCAGCCAGCCGTGCGGCCGCCGCCTCCCGGTTGCGCCACTGCGACCGGTGCTCGGAGGCCCGTACGACGAGGACCCCGCCGGTCAGCCGCCCGGCGAGCCGCTCCAGGGCACGCTCCTTCCAGACCGGCGGCAGCGCCTCCGTGCGGGCGAGGTCGAAGCGCAGCTCCACCTGGGAGTCGCTGGTGTTGACGTGCTGGCCGCCCGGCCCGGAGGACCTGGAGAAACGCCAGACCAGCTCGGACTCCGGCAGGGAGACCGAACCTCTGATGACGTGGGGACCGGGCATGCCCTCCATGTTCCCCGGCCGGCGCCCACCCCGTCACGCGCTTTTCCGCCGACGGCGGGCGGTTGTGGAACCACCCCGTCCCCGCGGGCGTTATCAGCAGTGACGCACGGAGCGCTCAGATGAAGGAAAGGGACTTCCATGGCTGTAAGCCTCTCCAAGGGCGGCAATGTCTCACTGACCAAGGAGGCTCCGGGCCTCACCGCCGTCACGGTGGGCCTCGGCTGGGACGTCCGCACCACCACGGGCACCGACTTCGACCTCGACGCCTCGGCGATCGGCGTCGACGCGGCCGGCAAGGTCGCCTCCGACGCCCACTTCGTCTTCTTCAACAACAAGTCCACCCCCGACGGCACCATCGTCCACACCGGTGACAACCGCACGGGTGAGGGCGGCGGCGACGACGAGCAGATCAACGTCGACCTCGCGGGCCTCCCCGCGAACGTCGAGAAGATCGTCTTCCCGGTCTCCATCTACGACGCGGTGCCCCGCTCGCAGAACTTCGGCCAGGTCCGCAACGCGTACATCCGCATCGTGAACCAGAACGGCGGCGCCGAGATCGCCCGCTACGACCTCAGCGAGGACGCCGCGACGGAGACCGCCATGGTCTTCGGCGAGCTGTACCGGCACGGCGCCGAGTGGAAGTTCCGCGCGGTCGGCCAGGGCTACGCCTCCGGCCTGGAGGGCATCGCCCGCGACTTCGGCGTGGGCATCTGACCCACGCGGCGCCGCGGACGCGCGGGCGTCCGCGCGCACGCCGACGACGGGCCCCGGTGGCGGTCGCCGCCCCGGGGCCCGTCGTTGCCTACTGTGGGCACATGATCGTCGAACCGCTGGAGCTCGGCGAGGAGGGCGCCCTGCCGGGCCCGCTCCTCACCGAGATCACCGGCCTCTACGCGTCGAACCGGGAGTTCCAGCAGCTCAGCGGGGAGTTCCCGGACCCGGACGACATCCGGCCCGAGCAGGTGGCCGTCTCGCTCGCCGAGGAGCTGGCGCAGCCGGGCGCCGAGGTGCTGCTGGCCCGGTCGGCCGGCCGGGTGATCGGCATCGCCGTGACCCTGGCCCACCACCCGGACCCCGACGACCCCGACCCGTGGGTCGGGCTGCTGATGGTGCACGGCCGCGACCACCGCATGGGCTTCGGCCGCGAGCTGGCGGAGATCGTCGAGAAGCGGTTCCGGGCCCTCGGCCGCAAGGGCGTCAAGCTGGCCGTGCTGGACAACAACCGCAAGGCGCTCCTCTTCTGGCGGTCCCTCGGGTACGAGGAGGTCGGCCGCCGCAGGGACCGGCGGCCGGGCCGGGACTGCCTGGTGCTCCGCAAGCGGTTGTAGCCCCGCGCCGCTCAGGGCGCGTCGGGCCGGCCCCGGCCGTACAGCCAGGTGTCCCACAGCCCGGTCAGGTCCTCGCCGGTCCGCTCCTCCACGTACGCGGTGAAGTCGGCCGTCGAGGCGTTGCCGTGCCGGCGCCCGGCCGCCCAGCCGCGGAGCAGGTCGAAGAACACGTCGTCGCCGACCGCCTGGCGGAGCTTGTGCAGCACCATCGCGCCCCGGCCGTACACCGGCGCCCCCGAGACGTCGGCGGCGGTCGGCGGCGCGGCGGGCGGGAACTCCCAGTTGGCGGGGGCGGCGAAGGCCGCCTCGTGGCTCCTCTGCACGGGCCTGCCCCCGAAGTCCTCCGCGTACAGCCACTCGGCGTACTGGGCGAAGCCCTCGTTGAGCCACATGTCCCGCCACGACGCGGGCGACACGGAGTTCCCGTACCACTGGTGGGCCAGCTCGTGGACGAGGGTCCCGGCGGTGAGCAGGTCCTGCGGGATCACCGGCCGCGTCTGGGTCTCCAGGGCGTACGAGGAGTCGCCCGGCCGCTCGACGATCACCCCGGCGGAGGAGAAGGGGTACGGCCCGAACCGCTCCGTCAGCCAGTCCAGCATCCCGGGCAGCCGGGCCAGCAGGTCCGCGCTCCTCCGTGTGACGGTCCGGTCGGTGGCGGTGAGCACGGGCAGCCCGGCCGGGGTGCGGGTGGTGGTGACGTCGAACCGGCCGACGGCGAGCGTCGCCAGGTAGCTGGCCATCGGTTCGGCGGTCCGCCAGGTGGTGGTGGTGCGGCCCTCCCGGGTGACCGCCCGGCCGGGCAGTCCGTTGGCGACGGCCTGGAGGCCGGCCGGGACGGTGACCGTGACCGTGTACGTCGCCTTGTCCGAGGGGTGGTGGTTGCCGGGGAACCACGCCATGGACCCGGTCGGCTCGCCGAGCGCGACCGCCCCGTCCGCCGTCCGCAGCCAGCCCTCCTCCGACCCGTCGGGGTCGGTGATCGTGCGCGGGACGCCCGAGTAGCGCACGACCGTGCGGAAGACGGCTCCGTCGTCGAGGTCGGTGCGGGGCCGGAGCGTCACCTCGTGTCCGGCGCGCCGGACGGAGGCCCGGTCCCCGTCGACGGTGGCGCCGCGGACGGTCAGCCCGGCCAGGTCCAGGTTGAAGGCGCTCAGTGCCCGGGTGGCGCGTGCGGTGATCTCCGCGGTCCCGTCGAGGCGCCCGGTGGCGGGGTCGTAGGCGACGGTGAGGGCGTAGTGCCGTACGTCGTAGCCGCCGTTGCCGAGGCGCGGGAAGTACGGGTCGCGCACCCCGGCGGCACCGGGGGTGCCGGTGACGCCGCCCGCGCAGCCGGCCGCCGCCGGCAGCAGCGCCGTCAGCGCGGCCAGCGAGGCGCGGACGGGGCGGCGCCTCCGCCCCTTGCCGTGGGTCACCCGGTGATCCTAGGCGTGCGGCCCGCTTCGGCGGCCGGCGCCCACCCCGACCCGCATCCCCCCCGTTCCCGACTCCGGCCCGCCCCGCAGCCCCCGTCCCCGTCCCCGACACCGACTCCGGCCCGCGCTCTTCGCCCGGCCCACCGCACCTCTCCTGTCCCCGACCCTCATCCCCTGTCCCCGGACCCCGGCACCGACCCCGGCACCGGCACCGACTCCGGCCCGCGCCCTTCGCCCGGTTCACCGCACCTCTCCTGTCCCCGACCCTCATCCCCTGTCCCCGGACCCCGGCACCGACCCCATCCCCGACACCGACCCCGGCACCGGCACCGACTCCGGCCCGCGCCCTTGCCCTCGCCCACCGCACCTCCCTCGACCCCGGCCCGGCTCGCGCCCGCCGGGCACCGCCGCGGGGCCGGCGGGCGGTCCGCGGCGGCGTGCGCCGCGGGCACCGCCCGGTCACCCGGCGCCGCCCGCCCGACGACCCTGCCACCCGGTCACCCGCCCGCCCGCCTGCCCGCCCTCCGGCCGCACCGCCGGACGCGGCGGCCCGGGGACGTGACACCATCGCGTACGTGCTCGACATCGGCTACTCCCTCTCCCGCCGTTTCCCCGACCCCCCTCAGACCGACTACCGGCGGGCCGACGTGCACGCCCTGCGGCACGACCTGTTCTGCGGGGACGTGTACCTGGCGGACACCGGGGCCGACCGGGAGGTGTCCACGGCCTGGGGCTGGGTGCCGGTACTGGACTTCGCGTGGGCGCTGTGCGACATCGTCGAGCGGCTCGACCGGGACCCTCGCGGCAGCCGGGCGGCGCAGCCGCAGTACGCGGAACTGGACTTCACCGAGTCCACCGACCGGATGCTGTTCGAGCGCCGCTTCGGCTGGGTGGACGTGGAGGCCGACTGGATGCCGGGGGACGAGCCGCCGCTCACCTTCGGCCACGCCGAACTGCGCCGGGAGGCACGGGACTTCCTCCACGACCTGATCGCCGACCTCGTCGACATGCACGAGGGCCTCGCCGACAACCCCGTCGTCTGGGACCTCCAGGCCCGCTTCCCCCGCGTCCCCTAGATGATCAATTCCAAGGGGTCGGTGACCGCGCGGGGTGAGCGAGTGAAGGGTCTCTCGCCCTTGGACTGGAGCCAGTTGCTTCGGGCCGGGCGTGAGCCTTCCGATGTGATGCATGACTGCCAGTAGACGGGGGCGCGGCGTGACTCCGATGGGGTTGTCACCACTGCCGGTGCACGGCTGCCTTACTGCCGGTCACCAGGCTTGCCGGCGGAACGTCATCGGCCACGACCGCACCGGCGGCGACCACGGCATCACGGCCGATACTGACGCCGGGCAGGATTGTGGCACCGGCACCGATCCACACGTTCTCCGCGACGTCGATGGGAGCGCCGGTGAGGTATAGCCGCCGCTCCTCGGGATCAACCGGGTGGCCGCTGGTGATGAACGTGACCTTCGGTCCGATCATCACGCGCTCGCCGAGCCGGATGCCGGCGTAGTCCAGGAACGTGCAGTTCTGGTTGATGAAGACGCGATCGGCGAGGTCGAGGTTCAGGCCATGGTCCGTGTAGAAGGGTGGATAGATCGTGACTCTCGGCGGCAGTGGCTTGCCGAGGATCTGTCCGAACAGCTCCGCCTTGCCCGCTTCGTCTTCGAAAGGCAGGGCGTTCAGGCGGGAGGTGAGCTCGGTGGCCCGCAGGACCCTCTCGGCCATGGCTTGGAACTCTGCGCTGTGGATGCGCATGAGACGGTCGCTGGACATGCCACGGTCCTTTCGAGGGGCGCCTGCAGAGACGAGAACGAGGGTGTCCAAGATCGTTGTGTGACGAACAACCTGGACACCCTCGCGACGGCACTCTATGCGACGACCGACGATCTACTAAAGGAGCGTCCGGACCTGGCGCCGTGGCGGCCGACTGTGGGGATCACGCCGCGGCTCACGGACGCTGAACCGGTCACCCTCGCGATGATGCAGGCCATGCTCGGTTTCACCTCCGAGGCCAGATGGCTCCGGCATGCCCGGGCCCACCTGCGGCATCTCTCCCCGTACTTGCCACAGCAATCCGGCTACAACAAGCGGTTGCGCAAGGCCGCCGAACTGCTCCGTCGGGTCACCCGGGTCCTGGCCACCAGCACCTCGGCGTGGAGTGACGATGTGTGGATCGTGGACTCCACACCCGTGGAATGTGGCCGCTCACGGGAAACCGTGAAGCGTTCCGACCTGGCCGGATGGGCCCAGTACGGCTACTGCGCCAGCCACAGCCGCTTCTTCTGGGGCCTGCGGCTGCACCTGGTGTGCACCCTCCAGGGCCTGCCCGTCACCTTCGCCCTGACCGGAGCCAAGGCCGACGAACGCGAAACCCTGCTGGACTTGTTTGCAGCGGAATCCCACCTGGTCAGCACCCGGCCCGGCCAGACCCTGATCGGCGACAGGAATCACTACGGCCGCATCTTCGAGGAGGAACTTGCCCAGCAGGGCATCCGGTTGCTACGGCCGACCCGCAAGGGCGAACGGCAGCGGCCCGGTGGGTCCCTGTTCAAGCCGCTGCGGCAGGTCATCGAGTCGGTCAACGAGACCCTCAAGGGACAGCTCGACCTCGAACAGCACCGAGGACGCACACCCCGCGGCGTGATCGCCCGCATCATGCAGCGCATACTCGCCCTGACAACCGTGATCTGGCACAACGACCACACCGGACAAGACACCCTCCGCTCGCTCACCTCGTACGATCACTGACCCCTTGGAATCGATCATCTAGGCGGCCCCGGCCCCCGCGGCAGGGCGTCCCCGTCCGGCCCCGGCAGGACGGGGCCGGCCACCGGGAGGAGCCGCGGGCGTCGGCGGTTCCCGCTGCGGGAGCGGCACGGGCACACCGCGCCCCGGCGACCCGCCGCACGACGGACCGGCGTCCCGGTCCCGTGGGGCCTCTCCCCTGGGGCTTCCCCGTCAGGGCTCCCGTAGGGACCTCCCCCGTAGAGCCCCTCCGCAGGGTCCGGCCGCAGAACCGGCCCCACCCGGCCCTGGGGCCTCTCGCGGTCCCGGGACCTATCCCCGGGCGAGCTCCGCGAGCGCCCCGTCGGTCAGTCGGTACACGGTCCACTCGTCCTGCGGCCGGGCGCCCAGGGCCCGGTAGAAGCCGATCGACGGGGTGTTCCAGTCGAGGACGGACCACTCCAGCCGTTCGTACCCGCGCTCCACGCAGATCCGCGCCAGCTCCCGCAGCAGCGCCTTCCCGTGCCCTGCGCCGCGCGCCTCGGGACGTACGTACAGGTCCTCCAGGTAGACGCCGTGCACCCCGCGCCAGGTGGAGAAGTTCAGGAACCACAGCGCGAAGCCGACCGTCTCGCCGTCCTCGTCCTGCGCGATGTGCGCGTACGCGGCGGGCCGCTCCCCGAACAGCGCCTCCCGCAGCCGCCCCTCGGTGGCCCGCACCTCGTGCAGCGCCTTCTCGTACTCGGCGAGGTCGCGGATCATGGCGTGGACGGCGGGCACGTCGGCCTCGGTGGCGCTGCGGATCATCCCCCCACCCTCTCCCGTCCCGGACCCCGCGGTCCAGGCTCCCCCTGCCGTGCGCGCCCGCGGGGTCCGGCGGGCGCGCACGGCCGGGGCCGCCCCGCTCACTCCCGGGGCTCCGGGACGTCCGCCTGCGCGCGCCCCGTCCACACGGCCTCCGCGCGACGCCCAGCCGCGCCGCCACCACGTCGTCGAGCGACGGGGCCGTCCCCTCGCCCACCACGTCGTCGGGCCCCCAGAAGGCGTCGCACTCCGAGCAGAGCAGGAACGGTTCACCACCGTCCTTGAAGCGGTACACCCGGATGAACGTCTGCTCGCAACAGGGACACACCGGCCACACCGGCCCCATCTCCACGCCTCCGAGACCGCACAAGCCGAGGACTCCCGGCCGAACGGGCCGGGAGTCCTCACGGAGCCGCCTGTCGGAATCGAACCGACGACCTCAAGATTACAAGTCAAGCGCTCTAGCCAACTGAGCTAAGGCGGCAGCCTCGTCAGTGTAACCAACCGCGGGTGTGCCGACGCCGGGAATCCCGCCGGGCCCGAGCCGCTGACAGAGTCCGTCCCACCGGGTAGCGTCACCGGGAAGCCCTCCCCGGGCCGACGAGGCACACCTCCTTTACTCGGATCGTCCGGCACGTTCCTGCCGGTGAAGGGACCCGTCACCATGGCGTCTGTCACGTTCGACAAGGCCACCCGGCTCTACCCGGGCGGCACCAGGCCCGCCGTCGACCGGCTCGAAATCGAGATCGCGGACGGTGAGTTCCTCGTCCTCGTCGGGCCCTCCGGCTGCGGCAAGTCCACCTCCCTGCGCATGCTCGCGGGCCTGGAGGACGTCAACAGCGGCGCGATCCGCATCGGCGACCGCGACGTCACCCACCTGCCGCCGAAGGACCGGGACATCGCCATGGTGTTCCAGAACTACGCGCTCTACCCGCACATGACCGTCGCCGACAACATGGGCTTCGCCCTGAAGATCGCCGGCGTCAACAAGGCGGAGATCCGCCGGAAGGTCGAGGAGGCCGCGAGGATCCTCGACCTGACCGAGTACCTCGACCGCAAGCCGAAGGCGCTCTCCGGCGGCCAACGCCAGCGCGTCGCCATGGGCCGCGCCATCGTCCGCGAGCCGCGGGTCTTCCTCATGGACGAGCCGCTGTCGAACCTCGACGCCAAGCTCCGGGTCTCCACGCGCACGCAGATCGCCTCCCTGCAGCGGCGCCTCGGCATCACCACCGTGTACGTCACGCACGACCAGGTCGAGGCCCTCACCATGGGCGACCGCGTCGCCGTTCTCAAGGACGGCCTGCTCCAGCAGGTCGACACCCCGCGCAACATGTACGACCGCCCCGCCAACCTCTTCGTCGCCGGCTTCATCGGCTCCCCCGCCATGAACCTGGTCGAGGTGCCGATCACCGACGGCGGCGTCACGTTCGGCAACAGCGTCGTCCCCGTGTCGCGCGAGGCCCTCGCCGCCGCCACCGCCAGGGGCGACACGACCGTCACGGTCGGCATCCGGCCCGAGCACTTCGACGTCGTCGAGCACGGGGGCGCCGACGCCGCCCGGGCCCTGTCCAAGGACGCCTCCGCCCCGGCCGGCCTCGCCGTCTCCGTCAGCGTCGTCGAGGAGCTCGGCGCCGACGGCTACGTGTACGGCTCCGCCCTCGTCGGCGGTGAGCCGAAGGACCTCGTCGTCCGCGTCGGCGGCCGCTCCGTCCCGGAGAAGGGCTCCGAGCTGCACGTCGTCCCGCGCCCGGGCGAGCTGCACGTCTTCTCCACCTCCACCGGCGAGCGCCTCAGCGACTGACCCCGTCCGGCCGCGGGCGGCACCGCGCGGAGCCGCCCGCGACCGCACCTCCCGGCGCGAGCCGCCCGTAGCCGCACCCCCTGGCGCGGAGCCGCCCGCGCCCCCCGATACGGAAATACCCCGGCGCATCGGTCATTTCGGATGACTCCCGTCAACACGGGTCGCACGGTAGGGCGGAGAAACCTCCCTCGTCAGAGTGACCGAGCGTCCCCGAAACTTCACCGAGCGCTACGCTCGCCTCCGTGAACCAGACAGCACGCCGCATCGGCCGTTCCCTCGCCCTCGTCCTGCCCGTCGTCCTGGTCCTCTCCGGCACGCTCGCGGTCTCCAGCGTGCCCTGGACGGGCCAGCGCTCCGCCACCCAGATCCTCACCGCCTCCGCGGAGAACGTCCCGGTGCGGTCGGCCGCGCCGCGCGCCCCGCAGGACGTGCTCCGCGACCGGCTCCTGGCGGAGCTGGAGCGCGAGGACCCGGGTGTCGCCCTGACGCACCTCCAGCGCGCCGTGGAGGACAGCCCGTCCCTCGCCGGGCACTGCGGGTCGATCGCCCGCGACCTGGGCGCCGCCGCCGTCCGCGTCTACGGCCCGACCGAGGCGCAGTCCTACTCGCGGCCCGTCTGCGACACGTCGTTCGCCGGTGGCGTCGCCTCGGCGAGCTGAGCGGCGGAGCGCGCCCCGTGACCACCGCGGTACGCCTATCGTGCCCGGTATGCACACCACTCCGACGCAGGCCGTCGTCCTGGCGGGCGGCCAGGGGTCCCGTCTGCGCCCCTACACCGACGACCGCCCCAAGCCGATGGTCGAGATCCCGGGCACCGGGATCCCGATCATCGGCCACCAGCTGTCGTGGCTGGCCGCCGAGGGCGTGACCCACGCGGTCGTCTCCTGCGGCCACCTCGCCGACGTCCTGCGGCGGTGGCTCGACGAGGCCGAACCGCCCCTGCACGTCACCACCGTCGTCGAGGAGGAGCCGCTGGGCCGCGGTGGCGGCCTGAAGTACGCGGCGGCCCACCTGCCGTACCCCGACGAGCCCTGGTACGCGACGAACGGCGACATCTGGACCCGGTTCTCGCTGCGCGAGATGGCCGGGTTCCACGCCGAGCGCGACGCCATCGCCACGCTCGCCCTGGCCCGCCCCCGCATCCCCTGGGGTGCCGTCGAGACCGACGCGTTCGGGCACATCACCGACTTCATCGAGGCGCCCCCGTCTCCGTACCTGATCAACGCGGGCGTGTACGTGTTCTCCGCGGCCTTCCGCGAGCTGCTGCCCGAGCGCGGCGATCACGAGCGGACCACCTTCCCCGGGCTCGCCCGCGAACGGCGCCTCGCCGGGTTCCCCCTGCCCCAGGGCGCCTACTGGCGGGCCATCGACACGGCGAAGGACCTGGCGGAGGCCGCCAGGGAGCTGGCCGCGCGGGAGCGGGTCCCGGGCACCGCGCAGGCGTGACGAGGGGCCGCGCCCCGGCGGTGGAGGCCCCTCCCCCACGGCGGGCCGCGGCGTGCGCGCCGGCCGGGCCCCTCACCCGGTCCGGCCGGGCCCGTCCGTCGCGACCGCGTCGCGGCGCGTCCGCGCCCGTACGTGCATCCGCCGTCCCTGGGGGCCGAAGATGCTGAGCAGTTCCACCGGGCCCTCCCCGGTGCTGCCGAACCAGTGCGGCACCCGCGTGTCGAACTCCGCGGCCTCGCCGGGTCCCAGTACCAGATCGTGGTCGCCGAGCACCAGCCGCAGCCGGCCCGCCAGCACGTACAGCCACTCGTGTCCCTCGTGGACGCGCGGGTCGGGCGTGGCGCGGGACGCCGGGATGACCGTCTTGTACGTCTGCATCGGACCAGGCTGCCGGGTGAGCGGCACGACGGTCGAACCGTGCACGGTACGCGGCTTGAGCCGGACGCGCGGGTCCCCCACGTCGGGGGCGCCGACCAGCTCGTCCAGCGGCACCTGGTGGACCCGGGAGAGCGGCAGCAGCAGTTCGAGCGTGGGCCGCCGCTGCCCGGTCTCCAGCCGGGAGAGGGTGCTGCGCGAGATCCCGGTCGCACCGGACAGTTCGGCGAGGGTCGCCCCGCGCCTCCGCCGGAGCTCCCTCAGCCGGGGCCCGACCCGGGCGAGGGCCTGCTCCATGTCGGCGGGACGCGGGGCGGAGGGGGCCGGCCGCCGCACGGACCGGTGCTCTGGCGTCTCGTACCGCATGCCCGTCATTGGACCCCGGCCGTCCTGGGAATGGCAACGGACGTTGCCGTTTCCGGGAAACGGCCGGAGGCGGCCGGCGCGCCCTCGCGCCGGCCGCCTCCGGGTTCCGTGGCCCGGAGGGGGCGGGAAGGCCCCGGGCCGCCCGGTCACCCGAGGAGACCGCCCAGCGGGTTGCGGTTGCCGCCGATGTCCCCGCCGGAGGAGCCGCCGGACGAACCGCCGGACGAACCGTCCTCCGTGCCGTCCGAGCCGAAGTCCTCGCCGCCGAAGCCGCCGATGCCGGACGTGGGGCCGGCGCTGGTGACCGGCGGCGGTTCGGGGCGGGGCTCCTGGAGGACCTCGCCGGTACCCTCCGTGGCGGTGGGCTCCTCCTCGACCCGGCCGCCGTCGTGCACCGGTTCCTCCTCCGCCTCCCGGCCGGCCGTGGGGCTCTCGCTCGGGGTGGCCGACTCGGAGGGGGAGGCCGACTCGGACGGCTCCGGCGCCTCCGCCGACGCGCTCGCGGATCCGCTCTCCGCGGGCTCCTCGGGCAGGGGCCGGCCGGGCAGGTGGTTCGTCGGGTCGGCGTCCGGGCCGGGCACGGTGATCAGGTCGGAGGAGCGCACGGCCCCGCCGAGCACCGAGCCGACGAGCAGCGTCAGCCCCGCCACCACGGCCGCGACGACCGCGCCGCGGCGCAGGACGCGGCGGCGCAGCGCCCACAGGGCGGCGCGCGGCCCGAGCGTCCGCCAGGCCTCGCCCGCGAGGCGGCCGTCGACGGAGTAGACCGGCGCCCCGGCGATGAGCAGCGGCGACCAGGCGGCGAGGTAGATGATGTCGGGCGTCTCGTACACCGGTACGGCCCGCCAGCTCATCGTCAGCAGCAGCGCCGCCGACAGCAGCGCGCCGAACGCGGCGGCGACCCGCTGCCACAGTCCGAGGATGGTGAGGACGCCCACGACGACCTGGGTGAACGCCACGCTGAGGCCCGCGCCGACCGGATGGGACAGGGCGAAGTCCCGCAGGGGCTCGGCGAGCGGCCACGGCTCCAGCGAGGTGAGCCACCGGACCAGCGAGCCGCGCTCGCCGCCGTCGAAGTAGACGGGGTCGCAGAGCTTGCCCATGCCGGCGTAGACGGAGATGAGGCCGAGGAAGACGCGCAGGGGCAGCAGCACGACCCCGAGGTTCATCCGGCGGCCGGGGTAGTAGGCGTGGCGGTGGTGCGCGGCGGACTCCTCGGCGTACGCGTCGCGGTCCTCGTCGTCGTAGCCGTCGTCGTAGCCGTCGGGTCCGTGGTCCGCCTCGTACGCCGGCTCGTACCGGGAGTCGTCGTCGCCGGGGGCGGCGGTGTCCTCGGGACGCGCGTCGTAGGCGCCCTCGGCGCGCCGCATGGGCGGCAGCAGCGGCGCCCCGGGGTCGCGACGCCCGCCGACGACGGGCGTCGGCAGCGTGTCACCGGAGCTGCCGACGCGCGGGAGCGTCCTGGTGGCGCCCGCCTCGACGTCCACGCGCGGGACGGCCGCCGTGCGGTCGAGGGTGTCGACGGCGGCGGAGTCGCGTACGGCCTGGAGGAGCCCGGTCGCGCCGGGGTCACCGGGCGAGGACTTGCCGCTCCACACGACGGGCGCCCGCCGCCGGCTCCCGCCGCTCACGGCGGGGACGCGGCCGGGGTCGGCGAACCGGGGCTTTCGGACCGGGGCGAGCTCTACCCGGAAACTGGCGTGGTTCACGATGACCTGCGCGGGGTCGCTGTGCACCTTGACCATGTTCAGCGCAGGCTGATCATCGAAGCCGGGCCGGGGCGTTCTGGTGTCCACACCCGTCTAACCGAGCGGTGGCGCTTTAGGACACTGCTCCGGCGGCCCCCAAATGTCCGAGACCCGTCAAGATCACGACGCGCCCCCCGGTACCGGGGGCACCGGAAGGCGCGGACGGGGCACCCGCGAAGGGCGGACGCCCGGGGCCCGGGCGGTCAGCCGCGGCGGCGCGCCGCCTCGTACAGCACCACACCGGCGGCGACGCCCGCGTTCAGCGACTCCGCGCCGCCCGGCATCGGGATGCGGACGAGGTGGTCGCAGGTCTCCCCGACGAGCCGGGACAGACCCTTGCCCTCGCTGCCGACGACGATGACGACCGGGCCCGCGAGCGCCTCCAGGTCGCCGACCTCGGTCTCGCCCTCGGCGGCGAGGCCGACGACGGTCAGCCCGGCCTTCTGGTACGCCTCCAGCGCGCGCGTCAGGTTGGTGGCCCGGGCGACGGGCGTGCGGGCGGCGGTGCCGGCGGAGGTCTTCCACGCCCCCGCCGTCATGCCGGCGGCGCGCCGCTCCGGGACGACGACGCCGTGCCCGCCGAACGCCGACACGGACCGGACGATCGCACCGAGGTTCCGGGGGTCGGTGACGCCGTCGAGGGCGACGATCAGCGGCTCCTCGCCCTCGTCGTACGCGGCGGCGGCCAGGTCCTCGGGGTGGGCGTACTCGTACGGCGGGACCTGGAGGACGAGGCCCTGGTGGTTCAGGCCGCCGGTCATCCGGTCGAGCTCGGCGCGCGGGGCCTCCATCAGGTGGATGCCGCCGCGGTCGGCCGCCAGCTTGAGCGCGTCGCGCACCCGCTCGTCGTTGTCGATGAACTGCTGGACGTAGAGCGTGGTCGCGGGGACGCCGTCGCGCAGGGCCTCGTAGACCGGGTTGCGGCCGACGACCATCTCGGACTGGCCCTTGCCGCCGCGCCGGGCGACGGGGCGGCGCGCGGCCTGCTTGGCCTTCGCGTTGGCGACGCGGTTCTTCACGTGGCCCTTGCGCATGTGCGCGGGCGGCGTCGGGCCCTTGCCCTCGAGCGAACGGCGCCGGTTGCCACCGCTGCCGACCGTCGCGCCCTTCTTGTTGCTGGTGCGGCGGTTCCTGCGCTGGCTGTTCCCGGCCATGACCTACCTGTCTGTCGTCACACTTCACAGTCGTACATACGCCAGTGTGCCGCCCGGCCGGGCCGGGCGGCACATCGAGGGGCGTTTCAGCGGGCGCCGAGCGTCCAGCGGGGACCGTCCGGGCCGTCCTCGACGGAGAGTCCGGACTGCCCGAGCTGGTCGCGGATCGCGTCGGCGGTGGCCCAGTCCTTGCGGGCGCGGGCCGCCTCCCGCTGGTCGAGGACCATCCGCACGAGGCTGTCGACGACGCCGTGCAGGCTCTGGGCGTCGCCGCCCTCGCCCGCCCAGTGCGGGTCGAGCGGGTCCAGACCGAGGACGCCGAGCATCGCCCGGACCTCCGAGAGGCGGGCGGTGGCCGCGTCCTTGTCGTCGGCGGCGAGGGCGCTGTTGCCCTGGCGTACCGTGTTGTGGATCACCGCGAGCGCCTGCGGGACGCCCAGGTCGTCGTCCATGGCCTCGGCGAACGCCGGCGGCACCTCGTCCGCGGGCTCGACGGCCCGGCCGGCCTTCTCGACGACCCGCTGGACGAAGCCCTCGATCCGCGCGTACGCGGCGTCCGCCTCGCGCAGGGCCTCCTCGCTGTACTCGATCATCGACCGGTAGTGCGGGGTACCGAGGTAGTAGCGCAGGACGACGGGGCGCCACTTCTTGACCATCTCCGAGACGAGGACGGAGTTGCCGAGCGACTTCGACATCTTCTCGCCGCTCATGGTCACCCAGGCGTTGTGCACCCAGTACCGGGCGAACTCGTCGCCGTACGCCTTGGCCTGGGCGATCTCGTTCTCGTGGTGGGGGAAGACCAGGTCCAGGCCGCCGCCGTGGACGTCGAAGACCCCGCCCAGGTACTTGTGGGCCATGGCCGAGCACTCCAGGTGCCAGCCCGGCCGGCCGCGGCCCCAGGGCGTCTCCCAGCTGGGTTCGCCGGGCTTGGCGGCCTTCCACATGGCGAAGTCCCGCGGGTCGCGCTTGCCGGTCTCCCCCTCGCCGGACGGCTGGCGCAGGTCGTCCAGGTCCTGCCGGGACAGTTCCAGGTAGCCGGGGAAGGACCGCACGTCGAAGTAGACGTTGCCTTCCGCCTCGTAGGCGTGCCCCCGCTCGATGAGACCGCGCATCATCTCGACCATCTCGGGTACGTGCCCGGTGGCACGGGGCTCGTACGTGGGCGGCAGGCAGCCGAGGACACGGTAGCCGTCGTTGAACGCCCGCTCGTTCTCGTACCCGATCGACCACCACGGGCGGCCCTGGTCGGCGGCCTTCGCGATGATCTTGTCGTCGATGTCGGTGACGTTGCGGACGAAGGTGACCTCGTAGCCGCGGTAGGCGAACCAGCGACGCATGATGTCGAAGTTCAACCCGGATCTGATGTGGCCGATGTGGGGGGCCGCCTGCACAGTGGCGCCGCACAGATAGATCGAGACGCGCCCCGGCTCGAGGGGTGCGAAGTCGCGGATCTGCCGGGCGTTGGTGTCGTACAGCCGAATAGTCACCGGTCCAGAGTAGTGGGCGGTTCCGCTTCCCACACCCGTCAGTTCGAAACTCCGGCCGCACCTTTTCCGCGGCCCCCGCGCATGCTTGATCGAAGACGGGGTAGGCGCGCGGTCCCGGCCCATCGATGGAGGTCTGCGACGTGCTGACACCCGATCCCCGCCACCTGCGTTCCCTGCTCGCCCGCTACGCGGACCTGCGCATCGCGCACAGCCGCGGCGAGACGGGGCTCGAGCAGCAGTTGGACGACATCACCTACACGCTGTGCGTCACCACCGCCACCACCCGCATCGAGGACGCCCTGGCGACGGCCGACGCCCTCCTCGCCCGGTCGGCCGACGCCAGCGCGTCCCCCGGGCTGGAGGCGGCCCGCACCGAGCTCGCGGCCTGATCTCCCCGCCGCCCCGGCGGCCCGGGGGCGGGCGTGGGGCCCACGTCTCCGGCCGCGTCCCGGCGCCGAGGTCCCGCGAGGGGGCTTTTGCCCCGGCCGGAGCCGTACGCCCGGCCCCGCGGCGGGGGCCGGGGCACCGTGGAGAACGCGCGGGGCGTCCGGCGGACGGGCCCCCCGCCCCTTCGGGGCCCCGGCACGGCTTCGGACCGCGGATCCGCGGGGCCCCGCGCCGCGCGTGCCGTGCGCCCGCGGGCGTGCCGGAGCCCCGGTCCCACGGCGCGGCCGTCGGGGCCGGGATGTCGACCCGGCCCCGGCCGCCGGGGCCGGGGTCCTGCGGCGCACGTCCGCCCGTGGCCGGCCCGCCCGGCCCGCGACCGGGCGAGGCGGCCCCGGCCGCCCCTACGGCCGGCGTACGACCAGCGCGGTGGCGACGGCGGCCAGACCCTCGGCCCGGCCGGTCAGCCCGAGGCCGTCGGTGGTGGTCCCGGAGACGGCGACCGGCGCGCCCACCGCCGCGCTCAGCGCCTTCTGCGCCTCGGCGCGGCGCTTGCCGATCTTCGGCCGCACGCCGACGACCTGCACGGCCACGTTGCCGATCTCGTACCCCTCCGCGCGGACGATCCGCGCCGCCTCCGCGAGGAGGGAAGCCCCGGACGCGCCCGACCACTCGGGCCGGTCCGTGCCGAAGTGCGCGCCGAGGTCGCCGAGCCCGGCGGCGGAGAACAGCGCGTCGCACGCCGCGTGGGCGGCCACGTCCCCGTCGGAGTGCCCGGCCAGGCCGTACTCCTCGCCCTCCCAGAGCAGGCCCGCGCACCACAGCTCGCGGCCGCGCTCGAAGGCGTGGATGTCGGTGCCGATGCCGACCAGCGGCAGCGGGAGGCCCTCAGAACCCATCGTTCACCCTCCTCCTGCGCGCCAGAACGGCCTCCGCCAGCACCAGGTCCAGCGGCCGCGTCACCTTGAACGCCTCCTCGTGGCCGGGTACGGCGACGACCCGGACGCCGAGCCGCTCGACCATGCCCGCGTCGTCGGTGGCCTCACCGGCGACCTCCGCGTGGGCGCGCGCGAGGGTGGCGCGGTCGAACCCCTGGGGGGTCTGCACCGCGCGCAGCCGGGCCCGCTCCGGCGTGCCGAGGACGGGCTCGGGGGTGCCGTCGGGGGCCGGTTCGACCTCCTTGACGGTGTCCGCGAGGGGTACGGCCGGGACGACGGCGGCCGCGCCCCCGACCCGTACCGCCTCGATGACCGCGTCGACCGTGTCGACCGGGACGAGGGGGCGGGCGGCGTCGTGGACGAGGACGGTGGTGACCGTGTCGGGCAGGACCTCCAGTCCGCGCCGCACGGACTCCCGGCGGGTGGCGCCGCCGGGGACGACGAGGACCTCGGTGCGCTCGGGCACCGGGTACTCGTCGAGGAGCACCCGCACGCCCGCGACGTCGTCCGGCGGTGCGACGACGACGACCAGGGACACCGCGCGGGACGCGGACATGGCCCGCACGGCGTGGATCAGCATCGGGGTGCCGCCCAGCACGCGGAGCGCCTTGGGGGCGCCCGGTCCGAGCCGTACGCCTCGGCCCGCGGCGGGGATGACCGCCGCGGTGCGGGCGGGGGGTGCTGCGTCTGACATCGGTTGCACTCCGGCAGGTTTGTTCACTCGGCCGACATGGGTATGGCCACAGCGCGGGCGCGACCTCCGGACCGGCCCCTTCCGTGACGCCGGTCGAGCGAGCGCCCGGCCGTCGAAGGCCGGGACCCGGCAGGGACGCGAACATGCCGCGGCGCCCGGCGACGAAGCTGTGTTCTGACAGCATGTCATCGGGCACCGCGACAGTGGTTGCCACTTCCACCATGTGGGGCGCACCGCGGGGTGACGTACCGCACAGGGGGTGGATCACTCCGGTTTTCGGTGCGCGCGGCCCCGGTCGGGGCGCCCTCTCCGGCGAGTGCGGCCGCACCGGGGCTCCGGGGACCTCGGCGTCAGGACGCGAGAACCTCGTCGAGCAGAGTCTCGGCCTTGTCTTCGTTGGTGTTCTCCGCGAGCGCGAGCTCGCTGACGAGGATCTGACGCGCCTTCGCGAGCATCCGCTTCTCCCCCGCGGAGAGACCGCGCTCACGCTCGCGGCGCCACAGGTCGCGCACCACCTCGGCCACCTTGATCACATCGCCCGAGGCGAGCTTCTCGAGGTTCGCCTTGTAGCGACGGGACCAGTTCGTGGGCTCTTCGGCGTACGGTGCGCGGAGCACCTCGAAGACCCGGTCCAGCCCGTCCTGACCGACCACATCGCGCACACCGACGAACTCCGCGTTGTCCGCCGGGACACGCACCGTCAAGTCACCCTGGGCGACCTTGAGCACCAAGTAGGTCTTGTCCACGCCTTTGATCTGACGAGTTTCGATGGCCTCGATCAGCGCGGCCCCGTGATGGGGATAGACCACGGTGTCGCCAACCTTGAACGTCATGTGACAGGTACCCCTTCCGTGGCTATCCAGAGTAACACGGACACAGCCTCTTCTGAATGGCGTTTCCGCAGGTCAGGGCATATCTCGGGGCTTGACAACAACGCCGGGGGCGTGCTGCGGCAACCCCCCGGGGATGGGTATTCGCAGGTCGGAGCGGCTATGGCCGGGGTCCGAAACGCCCCGGACACGACCACCCGGAAGGCCGCCAGAGAGGAATAACATCCCGTTTTGTCCGATTCGGAGGCGTCCAGTTCCCACACTTCGTTCGGTTGTCGGTCACTCGTACGAGTGGATGCCGGGCCGCTTTCCCCAATTGATCGCGGGTGGCTTTTCCGTGGGGAATGTGTGAGCGCCGCAGAATTGATCAAGCCGGTTATGCGCACGGGGCCGGGAAGCCGCTCCCGCCGGGCGCCGCGGGGCCGCCGCGCCCGGCGGCGGGAGCACCGGCTGCGGTACAGGGCGGGTCGGGTGCGAGGCGGTGACAGGGGGTCGGTAACCTGGGCCTGCTGACCGTCTCCCGACCGGGTCCTGCCGGTCCGGTCCGGAAAGGTCGCACGTTGTTCCACCGACCGTGCCCGTCCTCCAGTCCGTACGTCTAGGAGTTGCCGCCGCCGTGAGCCGCAGCCTTCGACGCGGCGCCCTCGCCGCCACCGCCCTCATGATCTCCGTCGCCTCGCTCACCGCATGCGGGGCGGGCCACGACGCACAGAGCCTCCAGATCAAGCCGGACAACGCCACCGCCACCGTCGGCGACATCGAGGTCCTGAACGCCGTCGTGATCACCCCGGCCGAGGGTGCCGAGGGCCCGGCGGCCGTCTCCGCCACCCTCTTCAACGGCGGTTCCAAGGCCGAGACGCTGGAGGCCGTCCAGCTCCCCGGCTCCGGCACCAAGGTCGAACTGAAGCCCGCCAAGGGCTCCGGCCCCCTCACCGTCCCCGCCGGCGGGTCGCTGATCCTCGGCGGCAAGGGCAACGCCTCCGTCGTGGTCGAGGGCCTGAAGGGTTCCGCCAGGGGCGGCGCCCAGGAGGTCGTCTTCCGGCTCAGCGAGACGGGCGACGTGAAGCTCCACGCGCTGGTCCACGCCACGGGCAGCTACTACGACACCTTCGGGCCGACCCCCCTGCCCTCGTCCCCGGCCGCCTCGCCGTCGGGCTCGCCGGCCGCCTCGCCGTCCGGCTCCCCTTCCGGTGCGCCGGACGCGTCGCCGGGCGGTTCGGACGCCCCGACGGAGCCGGCCCACGGCACGGGCGGCAGCGGCCACTGACGCACGGCCCCGGCGTACGCGCGGGGGCCCCGGCGACGCGGAGGGCGCCCCACCGGTGTGACCGGTGGGGCGCCCTCCGCGTCGTACGGGACGGGCCCGTCGTCTCTACGGCTCGAACTTGTAGCCCAGGCCGCGGACCGTGACCAGGTAGCGCGGGGCGCCCGGGTCCGGCTCGATCTTGGCGCGCAGCCGCTTCACGTGCACGTCGAGGGTCTTGGTGTCGCCCACGTAGTCGGCGCCCCACACCCGGTCGATGAGCTGCATCCGCGTCAGCACGCGGCCCGCGTTGCGCAGCAGCATCTCCAGCAGGTCGAACTCCTTCAGCGGCAGGTCCACCTTGGTGCCGTCCACCGTCACCACGTGCCGGTCCACGTCCATGCGCACGGGGCCGGCCTCCAGGGCCGCCGGGGCGCTCTCCTCCGGCTCGCCGCGGCGGCGCAGCACCGCGCGGATGCGGGCGACCAGCTCCCGCGAGGAGAAGGGCTTGGTGACGTAGTCGTCGGCGCCTATCTCCAGGCCGACGACCTTGTCGATCTCGCTGTCCTTCGCGGTGACCATGATGACCGGCACGTTCGACCGGCTGCGAAGCTGGCGGCAGACCTCCGTGCCGGGCAGCCCGGGGAGCATCAGGTCGAGCAGGACGAGGTCCGCGCCGTTGCGCTCGAACTCGTCGAGCCCCTCCGGCCCGGTGGTCGCGACGGCTACCTCGAATCCCTCCTTGCGGAGCATGTACGACAGGGCGTCGCTGAAGGACTCCTCGTCCTCGACGACAAGCACTCGGGTCACGGGAGGACCTCCGGGGCGGTGAGCGGTTCGTTGGTGGTGTCAGGGCTGGGGGTGCGGCGGTTGCGGCCCGCGCCCGCCTCGGGGAGGCGGAGGGTGAAGGTCGAGCCCTGGCCCTCGGTGGACCACACGGTCACCTCGCCGCCGTGCGAGGCGGCCACGTGCTTGACGATGGCCAGGCCGAGGCCCGTGCCGCCGGTGGCACGGGAGCGGGCCGGGTCGACGCGGTAGAAGCGCTCGAAGATGCGCTCCTTGTCCTTGTCGGGGATCCCGATGCCCTGGTCGGTGACGGCGATCTCGACGAGGTCGCCGCCGGGGGCGGTGACGCGGCGGGCGGCGATGCCGACGCGGGTGTGGGCCGGGGAGTAGTTGACGGCGTTCTCGACGAGGTTGCCGAGGGCCGCGGCGAGCTGGCCCCGGTGACCCCAGACCCGCAGGTCCGTGGTGCCTCCGGCGACCATGGCGATGTTCTTGGTGGTGGCCGTCTGGCGGGAGCGGTCGATGGCCTCGTCGACCAGCTCCCCGACGGAGACGGGCTCGGCGTCTTCCAGCGGGTCGTCGTTCTGGACCCGGGAGAGGTCTATCAGTTCCTGCACGAGGTTGGTCAGCCGGGTCGCCTCGATCTGCATGCGGCCGGCGAACCGGGTCACCGCCTCCGGGTCGTCGGCGGCGTCCATGACCGCCTCGGACAGCAGCGACAGGGCGCCGACGGGCGTCTTCAGCTCGTGGCTGACGTTCGCGACGAAGTCGCGGCGCACCGCCTCGATACGGCGGGCCTCGGTCAGGTCCTCGACGAGGAGGAGCACCAGCCGGGAGCCGAGCGGCGCCACGCGCGCGGAGACGGCGAGGGCGTCGCCCCGGCCCGTACCGCGCCGCGGCAGGTCCAGTTCCACCTGCCGTATCTCGCCGTCGCGCCGGGTGTCGCGGGCCATCTGGAGCATCGGCTCCACGGCCAGCTTCCCGCCGCGGACCAGGCCGAGCGCGTACGCCGCCGAGCTGGCCTTCACCACCGAGTCGGCCTCGTCGAGCACGACGGCGGAGGAGCGCAGCACGGACAGGACCGTGTCGACGCCGGGGGGCAGCACCGCGTCCGTGTGCAGCGACGTACGGGTGGGCCTCGCCTGGTCGCGTTCGCTCCAGCGGAACGCGAGCACGGCGATGGCACCGGTGAGCAACCCGGCGATCGCTGCCACTGCGGCGACCGCCGCGTTCACGTCCATGTATCAAGGTTAGGCACGGTCAACGGCGCACTCCCAGCCGTTCGAGCAGCTGATCGAACACTCGTCGCCCAGAGTTCACTGAGGGGATGGTGGCGGTTCACTTGGGAGGGAGGCCCCGGACGCGTCGCTCCGTGACCGTGGGAACGTGGGGTCCGGACATTCCCCAGCCCCATCGGGACCCCGAGCGTAGTGAGAGAGGGACATCCATGCGGGACGCGTACCACGAGGAACTGGACTCGATCGGCGAAGCACTGGTCGAGATGGCCCGACTGGTCGGGTCGGCGATCGGACGCGCCACGACGGCGATGCTCGACGCGGATCTCAAGCTGGCGGAGGCGGTGATCGCCGCCGACCAGAAGATCGACGACCTCCAGCACGACCTGGAGGCCCGCGCGATAGCGCTGCTGGCGCGTCAGCAGCCGGTGGCGACGGATCTGCGGATCGTCGTCACCTCGCTGCGCATGAGCGCCGACCTGGAGCGTTCCGGCGACCTGGCGCAGCACGTGGCGAAGCTGGCCAGGCTCCGCTTCCCGGAACGTGCGGTCCCGCGCGACCTGCATGCCACGATCCTGGAGATGGGCCAGCTCGCGCAGCGCCTGATGGCCAAGGCGGCGGAGGTCATCATCACCAAGGACGTCGACCTGGCGCTCCAGCTGGAGCAGGACGACGACGACATGGACCTGCTGCACCGGGCGCTGTTCCAGCACCTGATGGACGACCGCTGGAGGCACGGGATCGAGACGGCCGTCGACGTCACGCTGCTGGGCCGCTACTACGAGCGCTTCGCGGACCACGCGGTGTCGGTGGCGAAGCGGGTGGTCTACCTGGTGACGGGCGAGCACGCGGACGAGATCCAGCAGCCGGAGGCGCCGGTCGAGGGGGCGTGAGGCCCTCCTGACGCGCGGGAGCGGCGCCCCGGGGGCTTGACCCGGGGCCCGGGCCTCGGCGGCCTGAGCCCCGCCGGGGCGGGACGCCGCCCCGGGGCCCGAAGTGCGGCGGCGGTGCCGCGAGGGACCGGGGGCGCCCGGTGGTACGCCAGGGGCGCGAAGACGGGGCGGCGCCTCCGTGCGCCGTTGATGCGCCCTCACCGGCGGGCGTGCAATGGGGCGAGGTGACACAGGTCCCCGCTGAGGAGGAAGCCATGGCAGATTCCCCGAAGACCCGGTTCGAGCAGGAAGCCCCCGTCGAAACGATTCACCTTCCCCTGCTCGGCGCCTGCGGGTGCGGTTCCGGCTGCAGCTGCGGCTGCCAGTCGGGCGGCTCCTGCTCGTGCAGCGGCAACTGCGGCTAGCGGATCAGGGGCCGGAGGCCGACACCGCTCCGCCGTCCCCGGGGCCCCGTGGCGAGTCGAATCGCCACGGGGCCCCTGTGTGCGGCGGCCCTCCGGGAGCGGGCGCTCCGGCGCGGGAGGACGTACGCAGGGCGGTGGAGCGGCCGTCGCCGCGCCCCGGCCGAACACCGGGGCGAGCGCGGCCGGCACGGCCGGTCACGGACCCTCCCGCCGATGCCGGGTGCCGGGGACGGCGGCGGATCAGTCGACGGGCGCGGCGGCGCCGTTCCCCGCGGCGCGGTTCGCGGCGTCGACGATCGGCGGCACCTCCGCGTCCGAGGCGGGGACGAGCAGCGGCCCCCGGGGCCCGAACACCGCGCGCGGTTCGGGGAAGGCGAAGAGCAGGCCGAGGTGGACGACGGCCGCGAGGGCGAGGCCGACCGGGAGGGAGACGTCGGTGCCGCCGGCGAGGTCGCCCAGCGGGCCGACCACCTGGCCCGGCAGGTTGGTGAACAGCAGGCCGACGGCGGCCGCGACCACCCAGGCGGTCATGCCCCGCCAGTTCCAGCCGTGCGTGAACCAGTACCGCCCGCCCCGCTGCCGGCGGTTGAAGACCTGGAGGGCGTCCGGGTCGTACCAGCCGCGCCGGGTCAGGTAGCCGATGGTCATGACGATCAGCCACGGGGCGGTGCAGGTGATGATCAGCGTGGCGAACGTCGAGATGGACTGGGCGAGGTTCAGCGCGAAGCGTCCGACGAAGATGAACGCGATCGACAGCGAGCCGATGAGGAGCGTCGCCTGGACGCGGCTGAAGCGGGGGAAGACGCTGGAGAAGTCCAGGCCGGTGCCGTACAGCGCGGTCGTGCCGGTCGCCATGCCGCCGATCAGGGCGATCAGGCACAGCGGCAGGAAGTACCAGCCCGGGGAGACGGCGAGCAGCCCGCCGACGTAGTTCGGGGCGGCCGGGTCCATGTACTCCTGCGCCTTCGTGGCGATCACCGAGGCGGTCACCAGGCCGAAGAGGAACGGGAGCAGCGTGGCGACCTGCGACAGGAACGCCGCGCCCATGACGCGGCGGCGCGGTGCCGACGCCGGGATGTAGCGCGACCAGTCGCCGAGGAAGGCGCCGAAGGAGACCGGGTTGGAGAGCACGATCAGCGCCGATCCGATGAACGCCGGCCAGAACATCGGGGCCGAGGGGGAGGCGAAGGCGCCCGCGTAGCCCGGGTCGAAGTCACCGGCGAACGCGAAGGCGCCGAGGACGAACAGGGCGGAGGCGGCGAGTACGGCGATCTTGTTCACGAACAGCATGAACCGGAAGCCGTACACGCACACCGTCAGCACGAGCCCCGCGAACACCGCGTACGAGACCGCGTACGAGAGGCCCGACTCGGGCAGCCCGACCAGCCGGTGCGCGGCCCCGACGAGCGCGTCGCCGGAGGACCACACGGAGATGGAGAAGAAGGCGATGGCCGTCAGCAGGGACAGGAACGAGCCGACGACCCGGCCGTGCACGCCCAGGTGCGCGGAGGAGGAGACGGCGTTGTTGGTGCCGTTGGCCGGCCCGAACAGCGCCAGCGGGGCCAGCAGCAGGGCACCGGCGACCAGGCCGAGGAGCGTCGCGGCCAGAGCCTGCCGGAAGGAGAGCCCGAACAGGATCGGGAAGGCACCGAGTACGCAGGTGGCGAAGGTGTTGGCACCGCCGAAGGCCAGCCGGAACAGGTCGAGCGGGCGGGCCGTGCGATCGGCGTCGGGGATCCGCTCGACGCCTGCGGTCTCGACCTCGGTGATACCGCCGCCGGGGGAGGAACTCGTGCCCATCGCATTCCCTTCGTCCACCCCGGAATCCGTGGTTCCGGGCGTGGTGCCCACCCAGTCTCCGCACGCGCGGGCGGAGGAACAATTGTGCCCGCCACGAATGGGTGTGAGGCTGTTTGTGACTGCGGACAAGCGGAGGCGGCGAGGAGGGTGTCGGAGAGGCGCATCACCCCGGCCGGGCCCGAAGGCCCGGCGGAGGCACCGGCGGGCGGCTCGGGCAGGGTGCTCGTCGAGGACCTGCTCGCCCTCCCCGCCCTGCAGCTGAAGGTGCTGGCGGGCGCGTCGGGCCTGCGGCGTTCCCTGTCGTGGGCCCACCCCAGCGAGCTGGTCGACCCCACGCCCTGGCTCCTGGGCGCCGAGATGATCATGACGACCGGGTACGCGCTGCCCTGGGCCGCCGCCGCGCAGCGCGCCTACCTGGAACGCCTCGACGACGCCGGGGTCAGCGCCCTCGCCGTCTCGGCCCGCCTGCACGCCCCGCCCCTGCGGCCGGAGTTCCTCGCCACCGCCGACGAACGCGGATTCCCGGTGCTCGAAGTGCCCCTGTCGGTACCGTTCGTCGTGATCGCCCAGGAGGTCGCCGCCGCCGTCATGGAAGGCGCCCAGCAGCGGCTCGGGCCGCAGCTGCAGGTGTTCGGCGCACTGCGCTGGCTCGCCGCCGAGGACCTGGACACCCCCGCCCTCTTCCGCCGCCTGGAGCGCCTCTCCGGCTACGACCTGTACCTCAGCACCCCGCGCGGCGGCCCCCTGCTGCCCGGTATGCCGCCCGTACCCGACCCGGCCGTCCTGCCCCGGCCCGGGACCCTCGCACCGGGCTCCCCCGCCGCCGACGTGCCCCCGACCATCCCCGGCGGCTTCCTCCTGCCGGTACCCGCGCCGGACGGCCCCGCCGGCTTCCTGGTCGCCTACGAGCGGGAGGGCGCGCGCCCGGCCGGGCTCGCCGTCGCCCAGCACATCGCCACGGTCGCCGCACTGCGCCTGGCCATGGTCCGCAGCGAGCGCGAGACGTCACGCCGGGAGGGCGCCGAGACCCTCGCCGAGCTGCTGCAGAACGACCTGCCGCCCGACGCGGCGCGGCGCCGCCTGCTGCGGCACGGCATCGACGTCACGGGCACCTGCGCCCTGTTCCGGATCCGTCACGCCACCGACGGGGAACTCCTCGCCCGTCTCGCCGACCACCCCCACCTGCTGCTGCACCGGGGCGGTGACCACTACGTCCTCGGCGCACCGGCGCTCGCCGACCACGTCGCCGCACTGCCCGGCGTCACGACGGGACGCAGCCGGCCGTTCGAGGCAGGCGCCGCCCTGCGCGTCGCCCAGCGCGAGGCCGCCTGGGCGCTGACCGAGGCGGTGGAGTCGGGACGGGCCCTGGTCGTGTACGGCGACAGCGACCTGGAGCGCTGGCTGCCCGGCGACCCGGCGGTCCTCGCCGCGCTCGTCGAGCACGTGCTCGGATCCGTCATCGCCTACGACGCCGCGCACGACACCCACCTGCTGGCCTCCGCCCGTACGTGGCTGGAACGGGACCGGCGTACCGAGGCGGCCGCCGAAGCCCTCCACATCCACCCCAACACGCTCGCCTACCGTCTGCGCCGCTTCTCCGCGATATCCGGCCGCGACCTCACCTCCAGCGGAGGACTCGCGGAGGTGTGGCTGGCGATTCACGCGGCTCGGGCGACCGGCCTGGCCTGAGGGGACCCGCGCCGCTCCCCTGGAGAAGCCCGCGTCGCTCCCCGAGGGGATTCGCGTCGTCTTGAGGGGGCTGCGCCACCTCCCGAGGGGGTCTGCGTCACCCCTGGGGGAATCTGGTCGCCCCTGAGAGGTCTACGTCACCCCTGAGGGGTTCGCATCCCCGCTGAGGGGGTCTGCGTCACCCCCGGGGGTCTGCGTCACCGCGACGCCCGCGCCGGGCGCCGCGATCGATCGCGGGCGGCGTCGTTCACCGCGCCGCTCCGCCGTTCGCGAGTCGATCGCCCGAAGGCCGATCGCTCGAAGGTCGATGGCTCGAAGGTCGATGGCTCGGAGGCCGGTGGTTCGGAGGCCGATCGGGTGCCGTGACGTCGGGGAGCGGGGGGCGGGGACGGGTCGTCCTCCCCGAAATCGGGAGCCCGGAAGAGGTCCGTCGTCGGGGGCGGCGACGCCGCCGTTGCCGAGCGCGGCGCGTCCTCCGGAGCGGAGAACACGGCGGTGAGGTCGATGGGGGTCTCCCGTTCGTCACTGGGTCGTGGAGGCACCCGGCAGGCCGGGGCCGGGGCACGGCGGTGCTACAGCTTGCTCATCTTGGCGTACGGACTGACGATCCGCTCTCGCGTCGAACCGAAATCCACGAGCGCCGCGATTCCGTGCTCGACGCCGACCACCCGGCCGAGGCCGTACACGTCGTGTCACCTGGTCACCCACGCTGAAGTGCTTGGGTGAGGGCGTGACCGGGGCCTTGAAGGGACTGGTGGGCAGGTAACGCCTCGGGGCAGCTGGCTCTGTCATCTCCACCAGTATGCGCACGCGTGCACCGCGCGGTGCACGCGGTCGGCGCCGGTTGTTCGTCACACCGCCGCCGGACGGTCCGGTCGCGGGCGGGGGTCGCCGCGGCGCGGCGGAGCCGGCCCCGGACCGGGAGGGACGGCTCGCAGGGTCGGTCCAGGGGTGATCAGCCCGTGCACCCGGGTCCCCGGGCCGCCCCGCACCCGGCGTCCCGGGGCAACCCCGAGGCAGTTCGGAGGCAACCCCGAGACGGCCCGGAGACAGCGCCGAGCCCCCTCCCCGCGGAGACCCCGCAGGCAGGGGGCTTGTTCGCGGGAGGTTACTTCTTCTTTCCCTGGTTCCTCACGGCCTCGATGGCGGCTGCGGCCGCGGCCGGGTCGAGGTACCTGCCGCCCGGGGTGACCGGCCTGAAGTCGGCGTCGAGCTCGTAGTACAGCGGGATGCCCGTCGGGATGTTCAGGCCCGCGATGTCGGTGTCGGAGATGCCGTCCAGGTGCTTGACCAGGGCGCGGAGGCTGTTGCCGTGGGCGGCCACCAGGACCGTGCGACCGGCCAGCAGGTCGGGGACGACACCGTCGTACCAGTACGGCAGCATGCGGGCGACGACGTCCTTCAGGCACTCGGTGCGGGGGCGCAGCTCCGGCGGGATCGCCGCGTAGCGCGCGTCGCCGGCCTGGGAGAACTCGTTGTCGTCGGCGAGGGCCGGCGGCGGGGTGTCGTACGAGCGGCGCCAGAGCATGAACTGCTCCTCGCCGAACTCGGCGAGCGTCTGCGCCTTGTCCTTGCCCTGGAGCGCGCCGTAGTGCCGCTCGTTCAGCCGCCAGGAGCGGTGGACCGGGATCCAGTGGCGGTCGGCGGTCTCCAGGGCGAGCTGCGCGGTGCGGATCGCGCGCCTCAGCAGCGACGTGTGGAGCACGTCGGGAAGCAGGCCGGCGTCCTTCAGCAGGTCACCGCCGCGGACCGCCTCCTTCTCGCCCTTCTCGGTGAGGTTGACGTCCACCCAGCCGGTGAACAGGTTCTTCGCGTTCCACTCGCTCTCGCCGTGGCGGAGGAGGATCAGCTTGTACGGTGCGTCGGCCATGCGTACGAGGTTAGTGGACGCCCTTCACGCCCCGGACGCCGGACGCTTGACGGTCCCCGTCAATCCACTGGCCGTCGGGCCGTGAGGCTCGTAAGTTCCAGGTAGGCAGTCGGCCGCTTACAGGGGGAATCCGCGTGATCATCATCCCGCTCATACGTTCGGCGCGTCGTACGGTGTCCGGGCTCCCCGGGGGGTTCTGGTGGCTGTGGTTGTCGACGCTGGTGAACCGCACCGGCGCGTTCGTCCTGACGTTCCTGTCGCTCTTCCTCACCCAGGAGCTGGGTTTCTCCGGCTGGTACGCGGGGCTCGTGGTCGCGCTGCACGGGCTCGGCGGCATCGCCGGGGCGCCGCTGGGCGGCGTGCTCAGCGACCGGTGGGGGCGCCGGCCGACGATGGTGGCCGGGCACCTGGCGGCCGCCGGGTGCGCGGCGGCGCTGGCCGTGGTGACCAGCGCCTGGGCGGTCGCGGCGGTGGTGCTGCTGATGGGCGTCGCGATGCAGTCGGTGCGGCCCGCCATCGGCGCGACCATCGCGGACCAGGTGCCGGAGCACGACCGGCGGCGGGCCTACGCCCTGAACTACTGGGCGCTCAACCTGGGCTTCGCCATCGCCGCGATCGGCGGCGGCGCCGCGCTGTTCCTCGGTTACCGGACGCTCTTCCTGGTGGAGGCCGCCGCGACGGTGCTGTGCGCGCTGATCGTGTTCGTACGGCTGCCGGAGACCCGTCCCGAGGCGCCGTCGAACGCAGAAGGCGCGGAGGGGAAGCGTGCCGCCGAGCCCCGGATGACGACGCTGGACGTGCTGCGGGACGGGCCGTTCCGGACGCTGGTGCTGCTGAGCCTGCTCGTGTGCACCGTCTTCAGCACCGTGTGGATAGGCCTGCCGCTGACCATGACGGCCGAGGGGCTGGAACCGGACGCGTACGGCGCGGTCGTCGCGGTGAACGGCGTCGTCATCGTCGGTTTCCAGCTGCTCGTCAACCGGATCACCGAGGGGCGGTCACAGGCCGCGCTGCTCATCCTCTCGGCGCTGCTGTTCGCGGTGGGCATGGGCACGACGGCGTTGGCGGGGTCGCCCCTGGCGTTCGCGGCGACCGTGGTCGTGTGGACGATCGGCGAGATGGTCTACATCCCGGTGAGCGCCGCCGCCACCGCCCGGCTGTCGCCGGTCCACGCCCGGGGCCGGTACCAGGGCGTGATGGGGATGGCGTGGTCGGTCGGCGGGTTCGTCGCACCGGTCACGGCGGGCTGGGTCGTCGAGGGGCCGGGACCGGACGCCCTGTGGCTGGGCTGCGCCGTCGTCGCCCTGGTGGCCGCCGCCGGGTACGCGCTGCTGCGGGGCCCGCTGAACGGACCCGGGGCGGACGCCGAGCCGGTGGCCGGTGCGGGCGCGGACCCCGAGGACACGGGCGCCGAGCGGACGGACGTCGAGGACGCCGGGAAGACGGGCGTCGAGGGGGTCGGGCTCAAGGTGGTGTGAGACCGCGCCGGGCGGCGGTACGGGGACCGCGGGGGCGTACGGGTGCGGGGGCGCCGTACGCCCCGGGCCGTGCGGTGAAGCCGGGGGCCGTACGCCCCGGGCCGTGCGGTGGCGCGGGCGGGGGCGGCTGCTCCGGGCGTGCCCGCCGGATACGGCCGGCCGGCTACGGCGTCACTTCGACGGCTGCGTGAGGTGGCTGAAGGCGTCCAGGTTGCGGGTGGACTCGCCGCGGGAGACCCGCCACTCGTACTCCTTGCGGATCGCCGAGGCGAACCCCATCTCCAGGAGGGTGTTGAACGCGCCGTCCGCCGCCTCCAGGACGGACCCCATCAGGCGGTCCAGCTCCTCGGGCGTGACGGCGGACAGCGGGAGCTTGCCGGTGAGGTAGACGTCGCCGAGCGGGTCGATGGCGTATCCGACCCCGTACAGCTTCAGGTTCCGCTCCAGCAGCCAGCGGTGGACGGCCGCCTCGTTCTCCTCCGGGTGGCGGATGACGAAGGCGTTGAGGGACAGCGAGTGGTCGCCCAGGCGCAGCGAGAGCGTGGTGGACAGCTTCTTAGTGCCGGGGAGCGTGACGACGTACGAGCCGGGCTCCGGTGACTCCCAGGCCAGGTCGGCGTCGCGCAGTGCGGACTCGATGATCTGCTGTGCGTCAGCCATGGGGCGAGCGTACGCGACGGCGGCGCTCGTGCACGGCAGCCGCGTACACCTCGGCGGTGGCCGACGCGGCCCGGTCCCAGCCGAAGGACCGGGCGTGGTGCGCGGCGGCGTCGCCGAGGCGGCCGGTGAGGTACGGGTCGGCGGCGAACCGGGCCAGCAGGCGCGCGTAGTCGGCCGGATCGTGGCCCTCGACCAGGAAGCCGGTCTCGCCGTCCCGCACGGCCACCGGCAGGCCGCCGACCGCGGCCGCCACGACGGGCGTGCCGGTCGCCTGGGCCTCGATGGCGACGAGGCCGAAGGACTCGCTGTGGGAGGGCATGACGAGGACGCTCGCCGCGCGGAACCAGTCGGCCAGCTCCTGCTGGGCGACGGGCGGGTGGAAGCGGACCACGTCGGCGATGCCGAGCCGGGCCGCCAGCTTCTGCAGGCCCTCCGGCTTGGCGAGGCCGCTTCCACTGGGTCCGCCGACGACGGGGACGACCGTGCGGGGGCGGAGGGACGGGTCGGCGTCGAGGAGCCGGGCGACGGCGTGGAGCAGGACGTCGGGGGCCTTGAGCGGCTGTATGCGGCCGGCGAAGAGGGGGACGAAGGCGTCCTGCGGCAGGCCCAGGCGGGCGCGTGCGGCGGCGCGGCCGTCGGCGGGACGGAAGCGGTCCAGGTTGACGCCGGGGTGGACGACGGCGACCTTCGCGGGGTCGGCGTCGTAGTGGCGGACCAGCTCCTCGGCCTCGCCGGAGGTGTTGGCGATCAGCCGGTCGGAGGCGCGGACTATCTGCGTCTCCCCGATGACGCGGGCGGCGGGCTCGGGGGTGTCGCCCTCGGCGAGCGCGGCGTTCTTGACCTTGGCCATGGTGTGCATGGCGTGGACGAGCGGGGCGCCCCACCGCTCGGCGGCGAGCCAGCCGACGTGGCCGCTGAGCCAGTAGTGGGAGTGGACGAGGTCGTAGTGGCCGGGCCGGTTGCCGGCCCAGGCGCGCATGACGCCGTGGGTGAAGGCGCACAGCTGGGCGGGGAGGTCCTGTTTGTTGAGACCCTCGTACGGGCCGGCCTCGACGTGCCGCACGAGGACGCCGGGGGCGAGCTCGACGGACTGGGGCAGGCCGCCCGCGGTGGCGCGGGTGAAGACCTCGACCTCGATGCCGATGGCGGCGAGACGTTTCGCCAGCTCGACGATGTAGACGTTCATACCGCCCGCGTCGCCGGTGCCGGGCTGGTGGAGCGGGGAGGTGTGGACGCTCAGCATGGCGACCCGCCGCGGCCCTCGGCGGTGCCGTCCGGACAGCCTGAGCCGGGGCGGCGGTACCAGGGTGCCGGCGAACCGGGACACGTACTGGCTCACGTCGTCGGTCCTTCCGCTCAGGGGCAGGGTCGGGGCGGCACGGCGGAGCAGGGCCCGCGGGCCCTTCCGCCCCGCCACAACAGCGCGGGGACGGGCTTTCATTTCCGCTTTGCCAATTCATTACGCCGGGCCGCGGACGGTCGTGGGTCGGGGTTTCGGGGCCTGGGCGTTCGGGGGGGTTTCGGGGGCTTCGGGGCTCGGAGTTCAGGGATACCGGGCCGGGGCCTCGGGGTTCCCGGATCGGGGCCCAGGGTTGGGGCCCAAGGGTGGGGCCCAGGGGTGGGGCCCAGGGTTGGGGTGGGGGCGGGCAGCGGGGTCCCGGTGCCTTCCGGGAGTCCGGCGCCTTCCGGGGTCCCGGTGCCTTCCGGAGGGAACGCCGCCGGTACCGGCTCGGTGGGCGGGTACCGGAACCCACCGGGACGAATCAGGCGCTTTCTGGACAAGGATGAACCTTGCGGGACGGACTCCCCGTACCGGGGACTCAGCAGGAAGCCCTGAGACGGCACCGGAGCCTTCACGGCACGGCCCTGATCGTCGGTACGCCACCGGGGTTCACGGGGCGGGCCCGGGCCCTCCGGGACGGGACCGTGTCTCCGGACGGGACCGTGTCTCCGGACGGGGCCGGGACCTCCGGTACGGCGTCGGGCCCCGGGACGGCGTCGAGCGCCCGAGGCGGCGCCGGGGGCACCGAGCGGCTCCGGAGTCCCGAACGGTGCCGGAGTCCCGAACGGTGCCGGAGTCCCGGGACGGCGCCACGGCCTCCCAGGGCTCCGCCGAGCCTCCGCGGCGGCGCAGGGGACCCCCGGCAGGGCGCCTCCGGCCGCGAGGTTCCCGGCGGAACCCGGGGCGATCCGGGGACAGGCCCCGGAGACAGGCTCCGGGAAGCGTCTACGCTCGTGGGCATGGCTCCGCGGATGACACGCCCCGTCGGGAGTCCCACGCGCGGGACCACCAACCCCAACCGGCTGCGCCGCATGGACCGCTGGATCGCCGACGCCCACGGCGCCGCCCTGCGCCGCTCCGCCGCCCCGCCGGTCGCCGTCGACCTCGGTTACGGTGCGGCCCCCTGGACCGCCGTGGAGCTGCTGGAGCGCCTCCGCCGGGACGCCGACCCGCGCGTCCGGGTCGTGGGGGTGGAGATCGACCCCGCGCGGGTGGCCGCCGCCCGGCCCCACGCGCGTGAGGGCCTGTCGTTCGCGCACGGCGGCTTCGAGGTTCCGGTCGACGGCCCGGTCGACCTGATCCGCGCGGCGAACGTCCTGCGCCAGTACGACGAGGACGGGGTCGCGGACGTGTGGGGCCGCCTGTGCGGGCGGCTCGCGGCGCGGGGCGGCCTCCTCGTGGAGGGCACCTGCGACGAGATCGGCCGCCGCCACGTCTGGGTGGCGCTCGGTCCCGAGGGGCCGCGCACGGTGACGTTCGCCACGCGGCTGGGCTCCCTGGAGCGGCCCTCCGATCTGGCGGAGCGGCTCCCCAAGGCGCTGATCCACCGGAACGTCCCGGGCGAGCCTGTCCACGCGTTCCTGCGGGACTTCGACCGGGCCTGGGCGGCGGCCGCCCCGTACGCCTCCCTGGGCGCCCGGCAGCGGTGGATCGCGACGGCCTCGGCCCTGGCGGCGGACTGGCCGCTGACCGACGGGCACCGGCGCTGGCGCCAGGGCGAGCTGACGGTGCGCTGGAACGCGCTGGCCCCGCGGGGATGGTCCGTGGCGTCCCGGTAGAAGCACGGCGCCCCACGGCGGCGCAACCCCTCCCTGTGGACGACCGCCCGGGTGGCGCCACTCGCCTCCAACCTGTGGAAGGCCACCGGGACTCCTTTCCCGGCCCTGTTACTTTCACCGGTGACATGGCACGATCGCCAGCGGCACCGAGGGTTACTGACGGTAAATCAGATGGGGTGCGGTGCCGCCTGGCCGGTCGACGTCCGGAGGGGGAAGCCTGTGAATCGACGCCGTCGCGTCACCATCGCGATCACCGCTGTGTGCGCCCTGACCGTTCTCGCCGGGCCGGCCCACGCCGCGCCCGTGCCCGCGCCGACTCCCGGCGCGGGCGCCCAGCAGCCGCGGAGGAGCCTGGAGGAGGTGCGCGCGGAGATCGAGGCGCTGTACCGGCAGGCGTCCTCCGCGACCGACGCGTACAACCTCGCGGAGGAGCGGGCGAAGAAGCAGTCCGCCGAGATCGCGAAGCTGTCCCAGGCGATCGTGGACGGCCGGGAGCGGATCGCCGGGCTGAAGCGGCGCGCCGGCGCGGCCGCTCGCGCCCAGTACCGCAACGGCGGGATCCCGGAGGAGGCGAAGCTCGTCCTCACCGACGACCCGCGGTTGTTCCTGGAGGGCGTCGACCGCCTCGCGCAGGGCCAGAAGGCGACCAGGGACCTGCTGGCGGAGCTTCGGCGCGGCCAGGAGGACCTGGAGACGTACACCAGGGACGCCAGCGTCGAATGGGCCCGCCTGGAGGCGAACCGTGTCCGCCAGGCCGAGACGAAGAAGCTGATAACCCAGAAGATCGCCGCGGCGGAGAGGCTGGAGTCGCAACTGGAGGCAGCCGAGCGGGAGCGCCTGCGGCACCTGGAGCGACAGGCGCAGATGGACGCGCAGGCGGCATGGTTGGCTTCGGGTGCCCTGAAGGAGACCAGCCGCAGCGCGAGCGCGCAGGGCGCGGAGGCCATCGGATTCGCCATGGCACAGGTCGGCAAGCCGTACGTGTGGGGGACCGAGGGCCCGGACGCGTACGACTGCTCGGGGCTCACGCAGCGGGCCTGGGGCGCGGCCGGCCGCGGCATCCCGCGCACGTCGCAGGAGCAGTGGCGGCTGCTGCCGCGGGTGGCGATCCGGGACATGCGGGCCGGCGACCTGATCGTCTACTTCGGGGACGCCAGCCACGTGGGGATGTACATCGGGGACGGGATGATGGTCCACGCCCCGCGGCCGGGACGGCACATCACGGTGGCGGGGGCCGGTTCGATGCCGATCCTGGGGGTCGTCCGCCCGGACAGGTGACCCGCCCCGCACCGACCGGACCACGCGCACCCGCACGGCGGGGGACGGGCGCCCGGACGGTACGGGAGCGGACACCCGGGCAGGACGGAGGCGGAACGCCGGACGGCACCGGTACGCACCGCGGGCACCCGGCGGCGCGGACCACAGCCCGCACATGCCCGACCGCATGGACCGTAACCCGCGGGCGCCCGGCGGCACGGGCACGGACGGTACGGACCGCAACCCGCAGGCGCCCGAGCGGTGCCGACCGCGGCCCGCGGGTGCCCGGGAGGTGTCGGTCCCGGGGGCCCGGGGGTAAGGACCGCAGGTGGAAGGCGTTCCCCGCGTGATGTTTCTCATGCGGGAATGGCCGACTCCCTCCCCTTGCATGGCATATGCCGCGGTCTCTTAACTGATCGCCATTCCGTTCGGGCGCCGGGTGCCGCTATGGTCCCCGTCGGCGGGGTGTCGTCCGGTGCTCCGCCGCACCCTCGGGGGAGGGAAGGAAACCGAACCGATGCCCGTACCCGCGTCCCTGCCCGCACAGCGGCAGAGGGCGAACACGCTCGATGTGGCGAACGGCGACCTCACCCTGCTGGTGATCGGGGACGATCCGGCGGGCACCTTCACCGTTCCCGAACTGGTCGACGCCGTCGGCGGCCGCATCCGCATACGCACCGCCCGGAACCTCACGGAGGCGGAGCGGCTGCTCACCGACGACGTGCACTGCGTCCTGGTCGACCTCGACCTGCCCGCCGACGTGCGGCGCGACGACGACCCCCTGGCCGTGCTGCGGCACGTCCTGCGCGTCGCTCCGCGCCACGCCGTACTCGCCCTGGCGGGGTCGGAGCACGCGGAGCTGGCGGCGGAGGCGGTACGGGCGGGCGCGCAGGACCGGCTGTTCCGGGAGGAGCTGGACGGGCCGCTGCTGAGCCGGGCCATCCGGTACGCGGTGGAGCGCAAGCGCGCCGACTCGGTGCAGGTGAAACTGGCCGAGTCGCGGCTGCGGGCCCAGGAGAACGCCCGGCTGGAGCGCGGACTCCTGCCGACGCCGCTGCTCCAGGGATCCGACCTGCGGTTCGCCGCCCGCTACCGGCCGGGCCGCTCGCGCGCCCTGTTGGGAGGCGACTTCTACGACACGGTGCGCACCCCGGACGGCACGGTGCACGCGATGATCGGCGACGTGTGCGGGCACGGCCCCGACGAGGCGGCGCTCGGCGTGGAGCTGCGCATCGCGTGGCGGGCGCTGACGTTCGCGGGGCTGTGCGGGGACGAACTGCTGTCGACGCTGCAGCGGGTGCTGGAGCACGAGCGGGAGAGCGAGGAGGTCTTCGCCACCCTGTGCACCGTGGACATCGCGCCCGACGGGCGGCGGGCCGGGGTGTGCCTGGCCGGTCACCCCGCGCCGCTCCTCGCCCGCCCCGCGCAGGGCGCCCGGCTGCTCCCGTACGAGGACGGCGGTCCGGCGCTGGGCTTGCTGCCGAGGGCCCGGTGGCCGCGGCTGCAGGTGGAGCTGGGCGGGGTGTGGAGCCTGATGATGTACACGGACGGCCTGATCGAGGGCCGCTCTGCGGGTCCCGGCTCGCCGCGCCTCGGCCAGGAGGGCATGATCGAGATGATCAACCGCCAGCTCGCCCGCGGCCTGGTCGGCGAGGAACTCCTGGAGGCCGCGGTGGCGGAGGTCCGCAAGCTGAACGCCGGGGAGCTGACGGACGACGTGGCGGTCCTGCTCCTGGACAGGGCGGCCCGCTGACGGTCGCGTCACCGGGCGGCCGGCCGCCCGGTGACGGTCACCGGCCGCCGTTGTAGGGGCCGTACGGGCCGTCGCTGCTGGATCCGCGCCGGCCGCCGCCCGACACCCGCCGCAGAGCGGGGCGGACGTCCACCATGAAGACGATGGTCGCCACGAGTCCGGCGAGCTGGAGGACCAGGAGGATCGGGAAGATGTTCACGACGACCGTGACACCCAGGATGATCAGCCAGAACGGCTTGGTCTGCTTGTCCGCGGCCCGGTAGGCGTCCTCCCGTGCCAGAGCGGCGAGGGCCAGCGCGACGACGGCGAACACGAGCATCGCGAGGGACAGCAGCCCGAGCAGCGAGTTGAAGCCGGACATCAGCATGGTGGGTACCGCCTGTCGGATGGGTGGGGCGTTCGCGGCCAAGCTACCCGTACACCGCCCCGGCAACCGGGGCGGTACCCGGCCGGGGCCGGTACCGGTCCGGTGCCGGCCCCGGCCGGGCGCTCAGCTCGGGGTCACTTCTCGTCGGCGCCACCCGAAGGGGTGGCCTTCCGGGTGGCGGCCCTCCGGACGGGGCCCTTCCGGGTGGCACCGGGCCCGGTGGCCGCCTCGGCGTCGGCGTCCCCCGCGTCGGCCTGCCCGGTCCCCGCGGTCTCGTCGGCGCGCTCGGCCTTGCCGGTGGGCTCGGCCTTGTCGGCCCCGGCCCCCGGGACGGAGTCGGGTTCGACGGCGATGGCGATCTCGGTGATCTCCTCCGCGGCCTCACCCCGCCAGGCCCTGACGGCCTGCTCGCCGTGCTCGGCGACCTTCTCGTAGGCCTCGCGGGCCTTCACGGCGTACTCGGCCGCCGCGCCGACGCCGCGCAGGGCCAGGCTCTGGGCGGTCCCGCCGAGCTTCTTCAGGTCCGTGTCGAGGCCGCCGATCAGTTCGGTGAACTTGGTCTGGAGCGTCGCCTGCGCCTCCTTCGCCTGTGCGGCGACCTTCTCCTGCACCGCCTTCGGGTCGGTGTTGCGCACCGCGTCCAGCCGGGCCGGGGCCTCGGCGGCGATCCTGCGGGCCTGCTGCACGGCGAGGTCGGCGGTACCGGCGGCGAAGTAGAGGGGCGTACGCAGCTCGTCGATGATGGCCATGGTCTGTGGTCCTCCCGTGTCGCGGGTTCGTCGCGCGACGGTGCGCGCGAGCGTGGTGGAGTCAGAGTTCGGTCGGTCCTGCGGCTGCTCCGGCATCACCGGTGCCGCTCTGCGCGTCGAGCGCGTTCTCCTTGCGGAAGGAGTCGTAGATCTGGAGCAGCACCTGCTTCTGCCGCTCGTTGATCGAGGGGTCGGCGAGGATGACGGCCCGCGTCTCCAGCTCCTCGCGGTCCCGCTCGTCGAGGATCCCGGCCCGCACGTACAGCGTCTCGGCCGATATCCGCAGCGCCTTGGCGACCTGCTGGAGCACCTCGGCGCTCGGCTTGCGCAGCCCGCGCTCGATCTGGCTCAGATACGGGTTCGACACCCCGGCCGCCTCCGCGAGCTGCCGCAGCGACAGCTGCGCGGTGCGCCGCTGCTCGCGCAGGTACTCGCCGAGGTTGCCGACGTTCAGTGATGCCATACCCCGATGGTGCACCACCTTCGCTAACAATTGCAAGCGGACGCTAGCGGAAGTTATGCGCCGGGGCGCCGATCCGGCCGCCGGCCCGGCTGTCGGAGTGGTCGGCGCCGGCCGTGGTGAAGCTGTCCCCGGCGGGAGGCGGCGAGGGCGTCCTCCGGTGCACGGTCCGCGCTCCCGGCCCCCGCCCGCTGCGGCAGCGGACCCGTCGGGACCGGCCCCGTCGGCGTCGTACGCACGCGTTCGGGGGCGGCTCCCCGGGCCGGCGGGGCCGTCCGGGCCGGTAGCGGTTTCCCCGTACCGGGGTCAGCCCGCCCGTACGAGCGGCAGCCCCTCTCGTGCCGGAGCCACCCCGCCCGCACCGGAGCCGCCCCGCCCGCACCGACGGTGCGGGCTCGAACGGCGGCGGTCACCGGCCGGGTGCCCCGGACGGTGGCCGCCGCCCGCCTCCGCCGCGCACCCGCGCCCGCCGCGCACCCGCGACCCGCCGCCGTCCCGTCGGCGGCCGAGGGAGGCCCGCCGAAGCCGGAGCCCGCACCACCGGACCCGCACCACCGGACCCGGGTCACCGGACTCGGGTCACCGGTCCGGCCACGGATCCGGGTCGAGGTGACCTCCTTCGCCATCGCGTTCGGTTCACGCCGCCGTACCTTGGTAACTTCGGCGCGTGCAATTCATGGTGATCACGCGGCGCTACAGCGATCGGTTCAGCGACGAGGACTTCGCCGCCGTCCTCCCCCGGGAGGTCGAGACGGTCCGGGGGCTCTACGCCGACGGGGCGCTGCGTCAGATCTGGTTGCGCGGGGACACCCGGGGCGCCTGCTTCCTCCTCGAAGCCGAGTCGCCGGAGGAGGCCGAAGCGGCCGTGGCGGCGCTTCCCCTGGCGCAGAAGGGGATGTCGGACTTCCAGATCATCCCCCTGCGGCCGTACGGCGGATTCGGTCCTCGCTGAGGCTCTCCGCACGGACCCGGACCCGGTGGCCGCGCCTCCGAACGCGGCCGGGTTCGGCCCCGGACCCGTCCGGCCCGGCACAGGGCCCGGCTCCGGCGCCCCGGGCTCCACGCCCCGGGGGCGTGGCGGCCACCGTGCCCCGGCGGCGCGGGCCGCACCCCGGTGGCGGGGGCGCCGCCCGCCCGGACCGGCCGCCGGACGTCCGCGCCGACCGACCGGCCCCCCTCGTCGCACCCCGCCGACCGTGCCAGCATGGGCGGGGACGTCGACGGGGAGGGACGCCGTGGCAGCCGAACGCATCTGGTTGGACGTGCCGTTCGCCGAGAAGGACGAGGCGAAGAAGGGCGGGGCGCGGTGGGATCCGTCGGCCGGGCGCTGGTACGCGCCCCGGCCGGGGATGGCGGGGCTGGAGCGGTGGGCGGCCGCGCCGGACGTCCCCGACCTGCTGCCCGGCGAGGACCGGGACCTGGGGAACGGGCTCTTCGTCGACCTGGTACCACAGACCTGCTGGTTCACCAACGTCCGGTCCTGCGTGGACCGGCGGGACTGGGAACGGCTCCGCCGGATGATCACCCGCCGGGCCGGGCGGCGCTGCGAGGTCTGCGGCGCCGGCGAGGACCGGGAGCGGCGGCGCCTGCTGGAGGCCCACGAACGGTGGGCGTACGACGAGCGTGCGCGCGTGCAGACCCTGAAGCGGCTCATCTGCCTGTGCACCGACTGCCACACGGTCACCCACTACGGGTACGCCCGGGTCCGCGGCGTCGAGGCGCAGGCGTTCGCCCACCTGGTCGAGGTCACCGGGATGACGGAGGCGCGGGCCCGGCAGCACGTGCGGACCGCGTTCGCGGTGTGGGAGCGGCGCTCCCGGGTCGCCTGGGAGCTGGACCTGGGCATCCTCACCGGTGCCGGGATCAGGCTCGCCCCGCCTCCCGGCGCGGACGTCCGCGCCGAGGTCTCCGAGCGGACGCTGCGCTCCGCCGGCCGCCCGCCCGCGCCGCGGCGGCACACCGGCCGCCCGCCCGCCGCGGGCCGGTCGTAGGCCCCCGGAAGCGCGACTCGCCGTCACGGCCCTCCGGGGGCACGGTCGTCCGGCCCCCGCGCCGTGCGGGCGGCCCCGCTCTTCTGCGGGTGCGCACGGCCGGGCCCGGGGACCGTGGAACGTCCGGTGTGCCTCCCGGCCGAGGGGGTGTGCCGGCGCCCGGCGGGAACGCAGCCGCGCTCGGGACCGCCGAGGCGTCCGTGCGGCGGCCTTCGAAGTCCGCGGACGACCGGCGGGGCGGCGGGCGGCGGGCGGCGGGGGCGCGGACCGGCAGGGGCGGCGGACCGCCCGGGGTTCCGCCCGGCCGATCGCTTCGGTGTGTCACGCCTCGCCCTTCGAGGTGCCCGTCCTCACCGTCCCCCGGGACCGCAGTTCGTCGACCGCGGCCGCGCACGCGCGCGTGCCGTCCGCCGTCAGCACCGCCGTGCCGAGCCGGTCCGCGGACGACCTGAGCGGGGTGACCGGGTCGCCCGGCTCCACCGGCACGTCCCAGCGCAGCAGCCGCCACCGCGTCGGCTCGGGCGGCGGGGCGACCGCCGTGACGCGGCCCGGCGGGGCGGTGACGAACACGGTCGCCGCGGCCGCCGCCGGTGCCCCGTCCGGCTCCTCGCGCGGGCCCTCGCCGATCGCCCAGCCCAGGGCGGCGCGCCGCCAGTCGACGCCCCGGGTGAGGCGGACGAGGTCGGGGATGCCGTCGCCGCCGGGGCGGGTGTGCGTCTCGACGACGGTCACGCGGGCGCCGTCGACCTTGACCTCCGTGTGCGCCGGGCCGTCCGTGAGCCCCACCGCGTCGAGCAGTTCCGCGACCGCCCGCTCCACCCGACGCCGCCCGACCGCGTCCAGTGACGGCGGCGGCATCAGATGGGCGACTTCGACGAACGCCTCGCCCTCGGTGTGCTTCTCCGCGATGCCGAGGCAGGTGTGGCGCCCGCCCGAGGAGAGCGTCTCGACGCTGAACTCCCGTCCGTCGACGTACCGTTCGAGAAGCGTGGCACGGGTCCTGCGGTCCTTCGGCAGGGCGGACGCCGAGCGTACGAGCGCGACCGCGTTGCTGCCGGTGCCGGCCACCGGCTTGGCGACCACGGGGGCGCCCCCGCCGAACAGCCGGGCCACCGCCTCCGCGTCGTCGCCGGCGGCGAACGGCGGGTTCAGGTGCGGGGCCGCCCGCTCCAGGGCGCGCCGCATCTCCAGCTTGTCGCGCGTCGCCCGTACGACCTCCGGGGGCGTCCCGGCCGCGCCGAGGCGGCGGGCCGCGGCGGCCGCCGGTTCGAGTCCGAGTTCGGTGAGCGAGACGACGGCGGCCGGGGCGAGGGGCCGCAGCACCTCGTCGACGAAGGCCCGGAAGGTCGGGCCGTGCTGGTAGTCGGCCGCGTGGTACGCGGCGGCGGGCGCGTCGAGGGGCGCGGCGCCGGGCAGCCGTACGTGGACGACGTCGACGGGCAGGCCGGCCGCCGCGCGGGCGACCGCCGCGTCGGCGCCGAGGACGACGAGCGTCACGGCGCCCGCTCCGGGGCGCGCGCACGGCCCGCGCGGTGTCCGTCCCCCCACTCCACACGGCCGATCGTAGTCGTACCGCCCCCGCGCCGGGCCCGTGCGGCGGGCCCGGCGCCACGGGGTCAGGGCGCCGCGCGCAGCTCCGCCGGCAGCGGCCGGGCGTGCAGGACGTCCAGCCGGGACACCGCGCGCGTGAGGGCCACGTAGAGCCGGTTCGGACCGCGCGGCCCGGTCTCCGCGACGGCGGCGGGTTCGGCGAGGACGACGTGGTCGTACTCCAGGCCCTTCGCCAGTCCGGCCGGCACCACCGTGGTGCGGGGCGCGTCGGCGGCCACCTCGCCGGGGTGCCCGGTCGCGACCCCGGCCGCCGCCAGCGCGTCGCGCAGCCGCCCGCACGCCGCGTCCGCCGCGATCACGCCGACGGAGCCCTCCCGGCCGAGTGCCGCGCGCACGGCGTCCACGACGGCGGCGTCCAGGTCGGTGACCGCCCGGACGGCCACCTCGCCGTCCCGGCGCACCGCGCGGGCGGGCGGCACGTCCACGCGCAGGGCGCCGAGCAGCCGGTTGGCCAGGTCCACGACGGCGCCCGGCACCCGGTAGCCGGCGGTCAGGGCGGTGACGCGGGCGTCCGGGCGGCCCAGGTGCGCCATCTGCTCCCGCCAGTCGCGGGCCGCCCACGCGGTGGTGCCCTGCGCGAGGTCGCCCAGCACGGTGAGCGAACCGGACGCGGCGCTCCGGCGGGCGACGGCCCGGCACTGCATGGGCGACAGGTCCTGCGCCTCGTCGACCACGATGTGGCCGTGGCCGGCGGGGCGTTCCATCAGCCCGGCCAGTTCGTCGAGGAGGACCAGGTCGGCGGCGGTCCAGCGGGCGGAGCGGTACGAGCGCGGGGGCCGGGCCCAGCGGATCGCCTCGCGTTCGGCGCCGGTCAGCGCGGGGTCGCACGGGTCGGCCAGCACCTCGGCGAGCACCTGCTCGGGTACGGCCCGGGGCCAGCAGGCGTCGAGCAGCGCCGCCACCGGCCGGGACCGGCCGACGCGCCGCTCCCAGGCGGCGCCCACGGGTCCGGCGCGCCGCTCGGCACGCGCGCGCAGGGCCCGTACCACCCGGCTGCGCAACCGCTCCCGGCCGACCGGGTACGGCGGGGCCTCCGCCCGCACGCCCTCGACGAGGGCGGCGAGCTCGTCGGCGGGGACGCGCCAGCGGTAGGTGCCGTCCGGGACGGCCAGCTCCTCGGAGGGGGGCCTCACGCGCGCGTGGAGGGCGCGGTGCAGGACGACGGCCATCCGGGCGTCGTGCTTGACGGCCGCCGCCGCCGCGGTGTCCTCGGCGCGCGGGGTGTGGCCGACGGTGCGGGCGATCTCCTCGTCGACGGTGGTCTGGCGGACGTCCCGTTCGCCGAGGGCGGGCAGCACCTCGGAGACGTACGCGAGGAAGGCCCGGTTGGGGCCGAGGACGAGCATCCCGTCCCGCTGGACGCGCCGGGGGTGGGTGTAGAGCAGGTAGGCGACGCGGTGCAGGCCGACGGCGGTCTTGCCGGTGCCGGGGGCGCCCTGGACGCAGAGGGAGGTGCCGAGCGGGGCGCGGACGAGGTCGTCCTGCTCGGGCCGGATGGTCGCGGCGATGTCCCGCATGGGCCCGACCCGCGGTCTCTCGATCTCGGCGGCGAGCAGGCCGTCCACGTCGGCGGCGGGGGTGGTTCCGGGCGCCGGGTGCTGGAGGTGCTCGTCCTCCAGGCCGGTCAGGTCGGCGGAGTCGCCCTTGCTGTACGGGGCCCAGCCGAAGCGCCGCCGGACCCGCACCCCCTGGGGGTCCTCCGGCCGGGCCTGGTAGAACGCCCGGGCCACGGGCGCCCGCCAGTCGACGACGAGCGGCGGCTCGGCCGAGTGGGTGGCGACGCGGCGGCGGCCGATGTGGTGGCTGCGGCCGTCGGCGTGGTCGAGGCGGCCGAAGAAGAGCGGGCCGGGTGGTTCCTCGTGGAGTTCCCTGGCGCGGCTGCGCAGGTGGTAGCCGAGGTTCTCGGCGTCGGCCCCGGAGGCGGAGACGTCCTCGCCGGTGACGACGGTTTCGGCGGCGCCGTCCGCCATGCGGGTCAGCGCGGCGCGGCAGAGGTCGTGGAAGGCCCGTTCCCGGAGCAGCTCGTGGTCGAGTGGCGTCATTCCCCCGAGAATAAAGCAACCGGGTCTCTTTTTTAACCTAGTAACGTTTTAACGGACCCAGTCCGCCAGTCCCCCCGTCAGCTGGCGGAACGCCGTGTCCGCCGCCGCGACCGCGTCCGGACGAACCGCCTCCGCGCTCTCCCCGGCTTCGATCCGCCGCCAGTTCTCCTCCGCCAGGACCCTCAGCACGGCGATCACCTGCCCCGCCGCGAGCCGCGCCCCGACGCCCCCGCCGAGCGCCCCGGCGAGCGCCCGCTCGGACTCGCCCTGGTACGCGTACAAGCGCGCCACCAGGCTCGGGGTGCCGTACAGCAGCCGGTGGAAGGCGAGGACGGATGGCTCGTCGCTCAGCCCGGTGACCGGATCGCGGCGGGCGAGGCCGTCGAGGACGTGCCGGTGCAGCGCCGCCAGCGGCCCGACGCCCTCCCCGCGGGCGGCGACCACGCGCGCGGCCTCGTCGAGGTGGTCCGCGAACCGGTGGAGGACCAGGTCCTCCTTGGCCGGGAAGTACCGGAACAGCGTCGGCTTCGAGACCCCGGCCGCCGCCGCCACCTCGGCGACGGAGACCCGGTCGAAACCGCGCTCCAGGAAGAGGGCGACGGCCGCATCCGAGATGACCCGGTGGGTCTGAGCCTTCTTCCGCTCCCGCAGGCCGGGGCCGGCGGCCGAGCCGCCACCCGCCCCCGCGCCCCTCACCGGCCCCGCGCCCCCCCTCAGCCACGCTGCCGCTCCACCAGCACCTGGACCCCGTCCAGCAGGCGGGCCAGACCGAAGCGGAACTCGTCGTCCGGGTCGCCGGGGCCGTCCATGATGCCGGACTCCAGGGCCCGCGCCACCGCCGGATACCGCCCGGGGTCCGCCAGCAGCCGCAGCGTGCGGCCGTAGCGGCCCATCACCTGCTCGGGCGTGTCGCCCGTCGCCGCGGCCGCCGCGGCGATGTCGGCCATCACCCGGGTCTCGTTCCGCACGAACCCGCCGAGCAGCAGCACCACCGAGACCTTCGCCCCCTCGTCCAGCGGCGTGTCCGCCATCGCCGCCATGCCGGCCTCCCACCACGCCACCGAGTGGGGAGTGACCGGGGGGCCGGAGACGGGGACGTGCAGCGCCCACAGGTTGCGCTGGAACATCTCGCGCTGCGCCCACGCCCAGCGGGCCAGGGCGTCGCGCCAGCCGGTGCCGGGCGGCGGCGGATCCGGGGGCGCGCCGATCGCGGCGTCCAGCATCAGCACGTACAGCTCGTCCTTGGAACCGACGTGGCGGTACAGCGACATGGTGGAGGCGCCCAGCTTCTTCGCGACGCGCCCCATGGAGACCGCCGCGAGGCCCTCCGACGCGGCCAGGGCGACCGCCACGTCCACGATCCGGTGCACGCTCAGGCCGGGCCTGGGTCCCTTGGCGGGGCGCTCCCGCAGGCCCCAGGCGGCCTCCAGGCCGGGTGTGAGCCCCGTACCGCCACCGTCCGCCACCGGCTCCACCCCTTCCGGACCCCGGCCCGGGCGCCGGGCCGCTTGACACCCATCCTAGTAATGCGTAAGCCTTACGCAGTAGCGCGTATGACATACGCAGTAAGGGGGAACGCCATGCCGGGCCATACCGCCCGCACCGCCGCGGAAGCCGTCACCGGTGCCGCCGTCGAGGCCCTCGGCCTCCGCAAGTCGTACCGGAACGTCCCCGTCCTCGACGGGCTCGACCTGCGCGTGGAGCGCGGCACCGTCTTCGCCCTGCTCGGCCCGAACGGCGCCGGGAAGACCACCACCGTCCGCGTCCTGGCCACGCTCACCCCGCCGGACGGCGGCAGGGCGCGGGTCGCCGGGTACGACGTGGTCGCCGAACGCGCCCGCGTCCGCCGGGCCATCAGCCTGACCGGGCAGTACGCGGCCGTGGACGACCAGCAGACCGGCGCCGAGAACCTGCGCACGACGGCGAGGCTGTCCGGGCTGTCCCGGCGCGCCGCCCGGCACCGCGCCACCGCGCTGCTGGAGCGGTTCGACCTCGCGCACGCCGCCGACCGGCTCGTCGGCACCTACTCGGGCGGGATGCGGCGCCGCCTCGACCTGGCGGCCGGGCTCGTCGGGGAGCCCGAGGTGGTCTTCCTGGACGAGCCGACGACCGGCCTCGACCCGCGCAGCCGCCAGGAGTTGTGGGAGGTCGTACGGGATCTGGCGGCGGGCGGCGCGGCGGTCTTCCTCACCACCCAGTACCTGGAGGAGGCCGACCGGCTGGCCGACCGCGTGGCCGTCGTGGACGGGGGAGGATCGTCGCCGAGGGGACGGCCGACGCGCTCAAGTCCCGCGTGGCCGGCCACCGCCTGGACCTGGTGGCCGCGGACGCGGAGGCGTACGGCCGCCTCGCGGCGGGGGCGCGGGCGGTGGCCCGCGGAGCGACGCCCGCCGGTTCCGGCCCCGTGGCGTCCGCACCGGCCCCGCGGGAACCGGTCCCGTCCGGTCCCCCCGAGGGCCTCGTGCTCGGACTCCCCACCGACGGAACCGCCCCGCAGGTGCGGGCGCTGCTCGACGCGCTCGATCCGGACCGCACCGACATCGCCCGCTTCGCGGTGCGCACCGCGACCCTCGACGACGTGTTCCTCGCCCTGACCGGAGCCGGAGCCGGAACCGGAACCGCCGCCACCGCCACCGTCCTCGGAACCGGAACCGCCGCGAAGGAGCCCCACCGTGTCTGACGCCGCCCTCACCCTCGTCGGCCGGAGCGTCCGGCTCGGCCGCCGCAACCCCGACGCGCTCATCACCGCCATGGTGCTGCCGGTGATGCTGATGCTGGTGTTCGTCTACTTCTTCGGCGGCGCCATCGACACCGGCACGCGCACCTCGTACGTGACGTACGTCGTGCCCGGTGTCCTGCTGCTGTGCGCCGGGTTCGGCGCGTCCACCACCGCCGTGCGGGTCGGCGAGGACATGAAGGCCGGGATTGTGGACCGGTTCCGCTCGCTGGACGTGGGGGCGACGCCGATCCTCGCCGGGCACGTCGGGGCGAGCGTGCTGCGGAACGTGCTGTCGACGGCCCTCGTCGTCGGCGTCGCGTTCCTGATCGGCTTCCGCCCCGAGGCCGGGTTCGCCGGGTGGGCGGCGGCGCTGGGGCTGCTGCTGGCGTTCGTGCTGGCCGTGTCGTGGCTGTCGGCGGCGGCCGGGCTGCTGGCGCGCACCCCGGAGGCGGCGAGCGGGTTCACCTTCTTCATGATGTTCCTGCCGTACCCGAGCAGCGCGTTCGTCCCGATCGACACGATGCCGCGCTGGCTGCACGGCTTCGCGGAGCACCAGCCGGTCACACCGGTGATCGAGTCGCTGCGGGGCCTGCTGCTCGACCGGCCGGTGGGCGACGCCCCGTGGATCGCGCTGGCGTGGTGGGGCGGGCTGGCGGCGGTGGCCCTGGGCCTGTCGGGCGTGCTCTTCCGCGCCCGCACGAAGTGACGCGCACGCGGTGGCACGACACCTGCCGGTCCCTCCGCCCGGCCCCCGGCAGGGTCTTCTCCACCCTCCGCCACCGCCTCACACCAGCAGGTCGTCGACCTGCGCCTCGCCCTCCCGGTACCGGCGGGCGATCTCCGCGCCGCAGTCGTCCGCCGTGCGCTGGAGCTCCTGGCGGCGGCGGGAGACCACCTGTTCGTGCCGGGCCAGCCGCCCCATCGCCTCGCGGAGTTCGGTGTCCGTGCGGGCGCCGAGGTCGGACAGCTCCACCTCGGCGAGCATCTCGGCCGCCAGCACCCGGTACTCCTCGCTCTTCGGCGTGGACAGCGTCAGGTGCCGCGCGGAAGCGGGGCGGCGGACCGACGGCGCGTCGACGAGGATCTCCGGCAGCCGGTCCACCACCGGGACCTCCGGCGCCGCCCGCCGCGCCAGCTCCGCGCGGAGGATGTCGATGCGGCCCTGCAGCAACCGGCGTACGTAACTCAGGTCGGCCTCGTCGGCGTGCGAGTCGCGCCGCAGTGTCCGCAACTCGTCGAGGTGCAGTGTCCTCAGGTCGGGCGACATGGTGGACTCCGGCGGTCGTACGGCCTCCGGCGCGGCCAGGCCGGCTCCCCGCCTCGTCCCGCCCGCCGTCCCCGCTCCGGCGGCGGACGGCCCGGCGGCGGACCGCTGCATCGGCGGACGGGCCCGCTCCAGCGCCGGACCGGCACAGGCGGCCGTGGTGGGGCCGGGCTGCCGCCCGGTGCCAGGTGTGCTCATGTTTCCGTCCCCTCGACCGGTGCTTCAGGCGCACCGCCTGACAGGCATGGTGCCACTCCCTCATGCGGCGCGCAGTCCTGTGCACCCGTTCGGCCCCGGTAGGTTGGGCCGTATGCGAGCGGTGGTGCAGAGGGTCGACGGGGCCCGGGTCGAGGTCGCGGGCGAGACGGTCGGGGAGATCGTCGGCGAGGGCCTGTGCGTCCTCGTCGGCGTCACCCACGAGGACACCCCCGACGAGGCGGCGAGGCTGGCGCGGAAGCTGTGGGGACTGCGCGTGCTGGACGGCGAGAAGTCCTGCTCGGACGTGGACGCGCCCTTGCTGGTGGTCTCCCAGTTCACCCTCTACGGGGACGCCCGCAAGGGCCGCCGCCCCACCTGGAACGCGGCGGCCCCCGGCGACGTGGCCGAGCCGCTGGTCGACGAGGTCGTGGCGCGGCTGCGGGAGATGGGGGCGACCGTGGCGACGGGCCGGTTCGGCGCGCGGATGCGGGTCTCGCTCACCAACGACGGCCCGTTCACGGTGATCGTCGACGTCTGACCCCGACCGGTACGGAGCCCTACGGCTCCACCACCGGCTCCTGCGCCGCCGCCGTCCCGCCGGCGAGGAGCGGCGCGTCGACCGGCACGTTCCGCTTCACCAGCGCCAGGGCGATCGGGCCCAGCTCGTGGTGGCGGACCGCCGTGGTGACGAAGCCGAGCTGCCGCCCCTCCGGGCCGTCGGAGGCGAGCCGTACGGGCGCGCCGTGCTGCGGCAGGTGCACCTCGCTGCCGTCCAGGTGGAGGAAGACCAGGCGGCGCGGCGGCCTCCCCAGGTTGTGGACGCGGGCGACGGTCTCCTGGCCCCGGTAGCAGCCCTTCTGGAGGTGGACGGCCCGGCCGATGAGGCCGATCTCGTGGGGGATCGTGCGGTGGTCGGTCTCGAAGCCGAGCCGCGGCCGGTGCGCCTCCACGCGCAGCGCCTCGTACGCGAGGATCCCGGCGAGCGGGCCGTGCGCGGCGGCGTACGCCTCCAGCTCGCCGCGCGGCAGGAACAGCTCCCGGCCGTGCGGGGTCTCCCGGACGACGGTCCCGTCCGGCACTCCGGCGATCGAGCCGGCCGGGAGGTGGACCACGGCGACGTCGTCCGTGCGGTCGGCGATCTCCACGCGGTAGAAGAACCTCATCGACTCCAGGTAGGCGAGGAGCGCCTCCCGCGTGCCGGGCTCGACGTGCGCCCACACCGTCGTGCCGTCGTCGACGAGGTACAGGGCGTGCTCGACGTGGCCGTTCGCGGAGAGGATCAGCGCGTCCGCGGCGCGGCCGGGCGGGAGCTCGCTGACGTGCTGGGTGAGCAGCAGGTGGAGCCAGCTCAGCCGGTCCTCGCCGCCGACGGTGACGACGCCCCGGTGGGAGAGGTCGACGAGGCCGCTTCCCGCGGCGAGGGCGCGCTGCTCGCGGAAGGGGTCGCCGTAGTGCGCGGCGACGCCCTCGTCCCGCCCCTCGGCGGGGACGGCACCGGGCAGGGACAGCAGGGGGCTGGTCGGTGAAGGGCGCTGCATGGCGTCCAGCCTACGACCCGTCCTCCGGCGCCCCCGTCCGCGCCTTCCGCGTGCAGCCCCGGCACCGGCCGTAGATCGCGAAGTGCTTCATGTCGGTGTCGAAGCCGAACGCGTCGAGGAGCTCGCGGGTGAAACCGGCCGCCACCGACACGTCCGCCTCGATGACGCCCTGGCAGTCCCGGCAGACCAGGTGCAGGTGGTGGTGGCGGTCGGCGAGGTGGTACGTGGGCGCGCCGTGGCCCAGGTGGGCGTGGCTGACCAGACCCAGCTCCTCGAGGAGTTCCAGGGTCCGGTAGACGGTGGAGATGTTGACGCCGGAGGCGGTCTTGCGCACCTCGGTCAGGATGTCGTCGGGTGTCGCGTGCTCCAGCACGTCCACCGCCTCCAGGACGAGCTGGCGCTGCGGCGTCAGCCGGTAGCCGCGCTGCCTGAGGTCGCTCTGCCAGTCGGTGCTCACCACGCGCTCCAGTGTAGGAGCACCGGCCGGCTCGGCAGGGGCTACCGGAAGAAGGCGATGCCGTCGTCCGGCAGGTCGCCCAGGCCCTTCGCCATGGCCTCGACCTCCTCCGGGGTGACGACCTTCTTCAGGTGGGCCGACATGTACGGGCGCAGCGGCACCTCGGGGGTGGCCTTCTCGCCGACCCACATCAGGTCGCTCTTGACGTACCCGTAGAGCCGCTTGCCCCCGCTGTACGGGCCGGAGGCGGCGGTGCGGGCGACGGCGTCGGTCGCCAGGTCGATCTGCGGCTTCTTCTCGGCGAGCTCGCCGTACCAGACCTCGACGACGCCCTGGTCGCGGACCATGACGACCTCGACCCTGCGGTCCTTGCCGATGCGCCAGTAACCGCTCTCGCTCTCCAGCGGGCGGACCTTGCCGCCCTCGGCGTCCAGGACCCAGGTGCGGGAGGTGTACTCGATGAAGTCCCGGCCGTCGTGGCCGAAGGTCACGGACTGGCCGAAGTTGCACTTCTCGGCGCCGGGGAAGTCGGAGACGCCCGCGCCCTCCCACGTGCCGAGGAGGAACGCGAGGGGGACGAGGTCCGGGTGCAGGTCGGACGGGATCTGGATCATGGTGTCAGGCTGCTCCGGCGATCTGTGCGGGTGCGGGGGGTCAGCGCTGACCCTGGTAGAGCTTCTTCACGGTCAGCCAGGCGAAGGCGAGGACGCCGACGCAGACCAGGACCAGCAGGGCGGAGAAGAAGGCCTCAAGCACGGGGGGCTCCTCGGATGGGCGACGGGCGGTCCGGTACGGGGACCTGGTCCCAGCCTAATGGGTGGGGGCCGGCCCGCCCCCGTGAGGTGGGGCGGGGCGCGGAGGAGGCCGGTCCGGTCGGGGCCGGCCCGGTCGGCGGGAGCCGCCCGGCGGGAACCGCCCGCACGCCCGCGGGAGCCGCCCGGGCGCCGCCGTTCGGCCCCCTTCCGCGGAGGTCCGGTCCCTGCGGGAAGGGGGACCGGGGTCCTTCCGGGACGGGCCGCCCGGGCGCCCCGGGTCCCGGCCGCACGCCCCGCCGGCGTGCGGCGGGAGGGGGCGCGCCCGTGCGCATTACAGTTCGGGGCATGGCGAAGAAGCTCGTGATCAAGGTGACCGCCGGGGCCGACGCCCCCGAACGGTGCTCGCAGGCGTTCACGTTGGCGGCGGTCGCCGCGGCCAGCGGCGTCGAGGTCTCCCTGTGGCTGACCGGGGAGTCCTCCTGGTTCGCGCTGCCGGGGAGGGCCGCCGGGTTCGAGCTGCCGCACGCCGCGCCGCTGCCCGACCTGATCGAGACGATCCGCGCGGTCGGCCGGATCACCCTGTGCACGCAGTGCGCGGCCCGCCGGGACATCACGGAGGAGGACGTGATCGAGGGCGTGCGGATCGCCGGCGCCCAGGTGTTCCTGAGCGAGGTCGTGGAGGACGGGGCGCAGGCCCTCGTCTACTGACCGGCGCCCGCCGGGGTGTTCCCGGCCGGGCGGGTCCTCCCGGCGCGCGCCGGCGTGCGGAAGCGGCTCGGCGGCGGTCGCCGCTTGTCGTGGTAATCCCGCATCCGGGTGACTCCGGAGAACTTCGCCCCGCCGCGGCGGGTTGCACAGGATGCCGAAGCGCAGCGGCGGATGCGCGGGCCTCCCAGGACCACGGCCGCGGCCCCGGTTCGGCGCCTTCGGAGGGGTACTCCTCGCCTCCGAAGCGGCGGTGCCAGCCTGCTGTCTTTCTCAATCCTTCTCACGGACAGGCTGGTACCGCTTTTCCCCCCGCGGCCCTCTTCGCCGCCGGGGCGACGACTTCACCACTCTTATGGCGGAATGCCTCGCCGTGCCTGCCGTCGTTCAACGAAGCGGGTGGGTATTTTCTCCTGCCCGTCGGCACCGAAGACGTGCCGGCGACGAGACCAGGCCTGGTGGAGGTCCTCATGCGTAAAAAGGGATTCGCGGCGCTCTCCCTGTCCGCCGCAGCTCTTCTGGCGGGCAGCGGCGGCAGCATGGCGCAAGCGGACGACGCGCCCAAGTTTTACAACGAGACCCAGATTCTTTCCTGCTTCAGCCTGGAAGTCCTGGACGTCCCGATCGCTTCCGCCGCGAATAACAACATCGACTGCTCGAAGAACTACCACTCCGAGCAGAGCCACAGCGTCACGCACGAGTCGCGGCGCTGACATCACCCAGTCGGAGCAATACCCCCGGAGGCGGCGCTTCGTTTACTGATTGGTGATGCCGGAAAGCGGATCTGATGTCTTACCGACATCAGCACTCTGACGGCATGGAAAACCACAATCCGGCATTGCGGTCGAACCCGAGGCCGAGTATCGGCCACACAGGCGTTCCGCCCTGTCGGCGCAACGACATAAAAATCTCTCAGACTCAGAAGGAAAAGAGAAGGATGAAGCTCAAGAGCGCCCTCGCCTGCACGTTCGCCGCCCTGGCCGTGGCTGGTGGTGCCGCCGGCACCGCTCAGGCCGCCGACGACGACACGACGAAGTTCGACAACAGCAGCCAGGTCCTCAGCTGCGACGTCATCGAGGTCATCGACATCCCGATCCTCTCGGCCGCGAACAACAACATCGACTGCTCCGAGAACGTCAAGGAGGAGGAGCACGAGTCGGTGCACATCGTCGACGAGGACAACGCCCACGCGACCGCGGTGGTCCTCCCCAAGGGTCACCAGAACCGCTGATCATGCTGCTCGGCGTCCAGGTACGCCGAAGACGCCGAGCAGGCATGGCGTCCAGCCGCTCCGGGCCCCGTCCGGCGCGGCTGGACGGGCAGCGTGGGACCTGACGGCCGAGGCGCACGCCTCGCCGCCCCGGCGGTGTCCTCTTCCTTCACCCCCCGCGGGCGGCCGTGCGTCCCGACCGTCGCACCCGGCTCCGTCGTCCTCCTAGACGGACAACCAGTTCAACGGCCCGGACGCAGCCGCACGTCCGGTCGGCATGACGGCAGGCCCAGCCCGCCCCGTACCATCGGTCCGCTCCATCGAGCACCGGCAGCGTTCAGGCAAGGCGCATCGCCGCACGCGTGCGTCCGCGGAGAACCCGCGGGCCGGCGAGCACGACGGATCGGCCCGGGAAGACGGGCGCGCTGGGCCTTCCCGTCCCTCCGGGTGCGGTCCGGTCGGCCACCGGCGTCTTCCCCCGGGGCCTGCGGCGCCCTCCCCCTTCTCCGCCGCCGGCCTCCCGGCGGCCCGCACCGGCCGTACCGGCCGGCGGCGGCCCCTTGACGGCTGCCGGTACCCGCCCCTCCCGGGCGCTCCCCCACCACCCGCCCCTCCCGAGTGCTTCCTCCTCGGCGGCGGGCGCACCGGAGGCGTGCTACCGGCCGTGGTGCCGACGGTGCGGGGCACCACGGCCCCGCGGTCCGCCGCGCCGTCGGCACCCGCGCTACGGCCCCGGTTTCCTCTTGCCGTCCAGCTCGTCCCACCACTCGTCGGACTGCCGGTCGCCGGTCGGGTCGTCCCACCAGCGGTCGTCCGGACCCCGCCGGTTCGCCGTCCACGCGGCGAGCGGCGGCAGGAGCATCGCCGCGAAGACCATCCCCGCGGCCACCTCCACGGACCACAGCCGCACGAGGGCGCACGCGCTGACGAAGAGGGCGAGGCAGGTGCCCATCAGCGCGAAGTAGGCGCGCCGGCGACGTGCGTACACGCCTCCAGGGTATGACCGAAGGGCCGCACCTCGAGTCCCGGAGAGCGTCCAACCCCCAGGAGGTGCGGCCCTTCGGCCGTTCGGCGGTACCGCCGTCTCAGACGGCGATCGCGACCTCGGCGAGGCCACCCGTCTCCACGACGACGCGGCGGTCCGCCGTGCCGCCCGGCACCAGGGCGCGGACGGTCCAGGTGCCCTCCGCCGCGTAGAACCGGAACTGGCCGGTCGCGGAGGTCGGGACCTCGGCGGTGAACTCGCCGGTCGAGTCGAGCAGCCGGACGTAGCCGGTCACGGGCTCCCCGTCGCGGGTCACCTGGCCCTGGATGGTGGTCTCACCGGGCTTGATCGAGGAGGCGTCGGGGCCGCCGACCTGGGCTCCACACATGTCGTACCTGTCCTTACTGGTCGCGGATGGGGTGGGTTACCGGGCGGGGCCGAGCTCGATCGGCACGCCGACGAGGGAGCCGTACTCGGTCCACGAGCCGTCGTAGTTCCTGACGTTCTCCCGGCCGAGCAGCTCGTGCAGGACGAACCAGGTCAGCGCGGAGCGCTCGCCGATGCGGCAGTACGCGATGGTGTCCTTCTCCAGGTCCACCTGCTCGGCGGCGTAGAGGGCCTTCAGCTCGTCGTCCGACTTGAACGTGCCGTCGTCGTTGGCGTTCTTCGACCACGGGATGTTGCGGGCGCTCGGCACGTGGCCGGGGCGCTGCGACTGCTCCTGCGGGAGGTGCGCCGGGGCGAGGAGCTTGCCGCTGAACTCGTCGGGCGAGCGGACGTCGACCAGGTTCTGGCTGCCGATGGCGGCCACGACGTCGTCGCGGAAGGCGCGGATCGAGGTGTCCTGCGCCTTGGCCCTGTACTCGGTGGCCGGGCGGTCCGGGACCTCGGAGCCGTCGACCAGGTCGCGGGAGTCCAGCTCCCACTTCTTGCGGCCGCCGTCGAGGAGCTTCACGCTCTCGTGGCCGTAGAGCTTGAAGTACCAGTAGGCGTAGGCGGCGAACCAGTTGTTGTTGCCGCCGTAGAGCACGACGGTGTCGTCGTTGGCGATGCCCTTCGCGGAGAGCAGCTTCTCGAAGCCCTCCCGGTCGACGAAGTCGCGGCGGACCGGGTCCTGCAGGTCCTTCCTCCAGTCGATCCGGACGGCGTTCTTGATGTGGTTCTTGTCGTACGCCGACGTGTCCTCGTCGACCTCGACGAGGACGACCTTCGGGTCGTCGAGGTGGGCCTCGACCCAGTCGGCGTCTACCAGGACGTCGCTGCGGCTCATGTGGTCTTCTCCTCCGGGGCAGTCTGCGGGGGGATGCGGGTGCGTCGAGGGGCGCCGGGCGCTCCGCGCACGCGGGGGTGCGGGGCTGCTCCGGCGGGGCAGGGCCCTCCGGGCGGGAGGGCCGGGGAGCGCGGGGCGCGAGAGCCCGCTCAGACGGCGCGACAGAGCATGGCGGCGACGCGGCACAGGTCTACTGCCCGCCGCTTCGTGAGGTCCGCCCGTCGCTTCGTCATGGGTCCGATCGTAGGGACGGACCGGCGGCCGTGTCACCGGCGTGTCGCATGATGAGACGCGAACATCCACGAGGTGGGACGAGAAACCCCCCGGGATCGACCCGGGGCCGGTCCGCGGAGGGGCGCCGTCGCGGTTCGTCTGCGGGCCGGACGGAGCCGTCTCGCCATGTGGTCCCGAGGTGTCGGCGGGACCCGCTGCCCGCTCGGCGCCCGGGTCGCCGCGGGGCTCCCTCAGCCCGCCAGGACCACGTTCCGGCCCGCCACCGTGACCTCCAGGCCGTCGGGGGAGGCCTGGACCTTCCGGATTTTCAGTCCGGCCGGAAATCCGCTCACCTCGCGGTCGAAGTCGGTTCGCTCGCGGACCAGCTCCTCGACGCCGGGAATGCCCTCGCCCGGCACGCTGTCGGCCCGCACCCGCAGCGTCTGGCCGTCGACGACGCTCACCGTGGACAGCACGCTGCGCGTCACCTTCCGCCCCAGCACCTCGACGCTGCCGGTGACCTTCAGTTTGCCGTTGCCGCCGTAGCCGAGGACGACGTCGTGGTCGGACGCCTTGCGCAGCTCCTCGTACGAGATGCGGGCCGTGCCCGTCGCGGACGTGGCGACCGCGCGCGAGTAGCCGTTCTCCAGCCGCACGCCGTGCAGCTCGGCGCTCAGTTCGCCGACCCGGACCCTGCGGTCGCCCGCCGTCACCTCGACGCCGGTCATGGCCGCGTCGACCCGGTCCAGTTCCTTGGCGAGGGCCTGCGTGAGGAAGGGAAAGCCGCGGATCGACACGTCCGGCGTGCCGGACAGACCCTGCCGGGCCCGGATCCGGTCGGCCGCCTTCGACTCCGCGGCGGCGACCGCCAGCCGGTCCGCGACCGTGAAGAGCCCGCCGAGGACGACGACGATGATCAGCAGTGTGCGCAGTGCTCGCATGGTTCGGTGTTTCCCCCGCCCTGTCGGTGACCGGCACCCGCCGACTGAATGGTCGACGAACGCGGATCGCTCATTGGTTCCCCGGCGCCCCGGGCGCCACACACGCCGCCGTCCCGGCACGGCACCGTGCCGGGACCGGCGGGAAGGTCAGGCCAGCGCACGTCCCAGCAGGTACACGACGGGTGCGGCGGCCGTGAGCGGCAGGGCGACACCGGCCGTCATGTGGACGAACCGCGACGGGTAGTCGTACGCGGCCACCCTCAGCCCGATCACCGCGCACACCCCGGCGGCCAGGCCCACCACGGCGGCCTGCGCGCCCGGCCCGGTCGCCGCGCCGGCCGCGGCCCCCGCACCCGCGCCCGCCAGCAGGGCGGCCACCGGGGAGGCGGGGCCGGGCAGCGGCAGCGCACGGGTGACCGTCGCGGCGGCCACGGCGAGCGCGCCGGCGACGACCGCGCCGGGGTCGGCGGCCAGGAAGCCGGCGGCCACGACGGCGAGCGCCGAGGAGACGACGGTCGCCGTCAGCCCGTACATCCGCTCCTCCGCCGCCGCGTGGCTGCGCAGCTGGAGGACGAGGACGAGGAGGACCCAGACGCCGAGGGTCCCGAGGATCGCGGCGGGCGCGTGCTCCGGACCGGTGGCGAGCAGCGCGGCGTCCGCGACGGCGCCGCCGAGGAACGCGAGGGCTATGCCCTGGCGGGCGGGCCACATGCCGTTGAGCCGGAACCAGCCGGCCGCGGTGACCGCCTGCAGCAGCACCAGCGGGACCAGCAGCGCGTACGGGCCGAGGGCGGCGCCCCCGGCGAGGAGGACGCCGAGCAGCGCGGTGAGCCCGGCGGGCCGGATGCCCGGGTCGATGATCGGCGACCGGCCCTCGGCACGGGCTCGCTGGGCGTCGCTGATGCGGGCGTTGCCGAGGGTGGTCGGCGCGCCGTACCCGGGCTCGGCGGCGGGGGCGGCCGGGGTGCCGGGCGCGGGGGCGGCCGGGGTGCCGGGCCGGGGTGCACGGTCGTGCGCGGGGGCGGCCGGGGTGTGGGACACCGGAGCCGGACCGTGATCGGTGACCGGCGGCAGATACGCCGTCGGAGCCTCGTACCCCGCCGGAACCGCCTGACCGTGAGGGGCCGGGGCGAAATCACGGGACACCGGAGCCGGGCCGTGGCCGGTGACCGGCGGCAGATACGCCGTCGGAGCCTCGTACCCCGCCGGAACCGCCTGACCGTGAGGGGCCGGGGCGAAATCACGGGACACCGGAGCCGGGCCGTGGCCGGTGACCGGCGGCAGATACGCCGTCGGAGCCTCGTACCCCGCCGGGGGCCCCGGCGGCAGCGGGTGGCCGTTCGAGCCGTACGGCGTGGGGCCGGCGCCGTCCGCCGTCGGCGGCTGCGGCGGCGGCGGCTGCGGCTGCGGCTGCGGCTGCGGCTGCGGCTGCGGCTGCGGCTGCGGCTGCGGCTGCGGTTGTCCGGGCTGGACGACCGGTTGGTAGTGGGTGTCCCATGTCTGGCCCTGCCAGGTCTGCGCCACGTCCACACCCGCGGCGCCCGCGTCGGCGGAGGACGGCCCTGCGGGGAACGGCTCCGCGAAGGAGCCCTCCCCGTGCGGCCGGTCCGCGTACGGCGACGGATCGCGCGGATCGTAGGGGTACTGCTGATCGCTGCTCATGCCGTGCGGCTCACCCTCCTGCGAACGGCGGGAGCACCTCTACCGTGCCGCCCTCCGCCAGCCGTACCGTCTCGTGCCCGCGCGTTCCCACGGGGGCGCCGTCCACCAGGAAGGAGCACCTCCGCAGCACCCGCGGAAACTCTCCCGGGTGCCGCTCACAGGCGGCGGCCAGCGCCTCCGCGAGGGTCTCCGCGGCGTACGGTTCCTCGGCGGTACCGGCGGCGGCCTTGGCCGCGGCCCAGTAGCGGATGGTCCCGGCTGCCATGGGAGGGCTCCTTTCGTCAGGCTCCATGATGGGCCACGCCCGGGGCGGCGGGGACGCGGACGGCCCGGCCGGTGCGGTGAGCCGCCGGGCGACCTGCGCGGACGGCCCGCTCCCGGCATTCCGCGCCGGAGCTCCCGGCGGCGGTCCACCCGGACCCCCGGCGGACCGCCGCCCCGGTGGAGCCAGCCGTACGCGGCGGCCCGGTGAGCCGTGCGCGGCGCCGCCGTACCGCCGTGGCCCCGGGCGCCGGTGCGCGGCCCGGGAGGATTCCAGGGGCCGGGAGGGCCGCGGGACCCGGGAGGGCCGCGTGGGGCCTGCCGGCGCGCTCCGCCCGCGGTTCGCGCGGAGCCCGTACCCGGGGCGCGTGTGAGCGGGGGGACGGCCACACTGTGGAACGGGCCCTCCGTCCCGGCCCTTCCGTGGGTTATCGTGGCCGACGGAGGATCCGAGGCGACGCAGCCCCCGGGTCCTCTCGCGTTTTCCCACCGTGGTCACGGGCGGGTGGACGGGGCCCGGTGGCGCGGGGCCCCGGTGGGACACCGGAGGAAGCAGTGCCGCAGCGTCCTCGTACGGACCGAGGAGGAACCGACGTGATGGGCGAGCCGACCGTGCACGACCGGACGACGACCGGCGGAACGACGACCGGCGGGACGACGGCCGACCGGACGACGGCCGGCGGGACCACCGCCGACCGGACGACCGGCGGGACGACGACCCCGGCAGGTGGTTCGCGATGAGCTCCCTGCTGCTGCTGACCGACGCCCTGCAGCCGTCGAGCGAGGTGCTCCCGGCGCTCGGGCTGCTGCTGCACGACGTGCGGGTGGCCCCCGCCGAGGGGGCCGCCCTCGTGGACGCCCCCGGCGCCGACGTGGTCCTCGTCGACGGCCGCCGCGACCTGCCGCAGGTGCGTTCGCTCTGCCGGCTGCTCCGCTCGACGGGCCCCGGGTGCCCGCTGCTCCTGGTCGTCACCGAGGGCGGGCTCGCGGCCGTCACCGCCGACTGGGGCATCGACGACGTGCTGCTCGACACCGCGGGCCCGGCGGAGGTCGAGGCGCGGCTGCGGCTCGCGACGGGCCGCCGGCAGATCGCCGACGACTCCCCGATGGAGATCCGCAGCGGCGACCTCTCGGTCGACGAGGCGACCTACAGCGCGAAGTTGAAGGGCCGGGTCCTCGACCTCACCTTCAAGGAGTTCGAGTTGCTGAAGTACCTCGCCCAGCACCCGGGCCGGGTGTTCACCCGCGCGCAGCTCCTCCAGGAGGTGTGGGGGTACGACTACTTCGGCGGCACGCGCACGGTCGACGTCCACGTGCGGCGGCTGCGGGCCAAGCTGGGGCCGGAGCACGAGTCGCTGATCGGCACCGTGCGCAACGTCGGCTACCGGTTCGTGACGCCGGAGAAGGCGGAGCGCTCCGCGGGCAAGGCGCGGGCGGGCGGACGCGCCGAGGAGGCCGCGCCGGAGGTCCCCCGGACGGAGAGCGGGACGGAAGCGGCCGCACGACCTGCACGGAGGTAGGTCACCCCGCGTAGACTGCCGCGCGTGGCCAAGGTGACGCGGGACGACGTGGCACGGCTGGCGGGCACTTCCACCGCGGTCGTGAGCTACGTCATCAACAACGGACCCCGGCCGGTCGCCCCGGCCACGCGCGAGCGTGTCCTCGCCGCCATCAAGGAGTTGGGCTACCGGCCCGACCGGGTGGCGCAGGCGATGGCGTCCCGGCGCACGGACCTCATAGGCATGATCGTCCCGGACGCGCGGCAGCCGTTCTTCGCCGAGATGGCGCACGCCGTGGAGAGGGCCGCCGCGGACCGCGGGAAGATGGTCCTCGTCGGCAACTCGGACTACCGCGACGAGCGCGAGATCCACTACCTGCGCGCCTTCCTCGGAATGCGGGTCGCCGGCCTGATCCTGGTCAGCCAGGGCATGAGCGAGCCCGCCGCGCAGGAGATCGAGGCGTGGGACGCGCGGGTGGTACTGCTCCACGAGCGTCCGGAGGCACTGGACGACGTGGCGGTCGTGACGGACGACGTGGGCGGTGCGCGGCTGGCCACCCGCCACCTGCTGGAGCACGGCCACGCGTACGTGGCGTGCCTGGGCGGGATCGAGTCGACGCCGTCCGTCGGCGACCCGGTGGCCGACCACGTCGAGGGCTGGCGCCGCGCCATGCGGGAGGCGGGCCGCTCCGTCGAGGGACGGCTCTACCAGGCCGCCTACGACCGGTACGACGCCTACGAGACCGCGCTGAAGATCCTGTCGGGCCCCGACCGGCCGCCCGCGATCTTCTGCGCCACGGACGACCAGGCGATCGGCGTACTGCGCGCGGCGCGGGAACTGCGGCTGGACGTGCCGGGGGACCTGGCGGTGGCCGGGTTCGACGACGTGAAGGAGGCCGCGCTGACGGACCCGCCGCTGACGACGGTCTCGTCGGACCGGCCGGCGATGGCCCGTGCCGCGGTGGACCTGGTCCTGGACGACGGACTGAAGGCGTCCGCGGAGCGCCGGGAGCGCGTGAAGCAGTTCCCGTCGGCGCTGGTGGTCCGCCGCAGTTGCGGCTGCGGCGGCCCGTAGCCGCCTGCGCGCGGCTGCCTCCCCGGCCCTGTTCCCGTATGGCTACGGCCAACGGACACGTGGCGCCGTGTGACTGCCGTGGTCGTCGTTTCCCCTTACTGGGCGTCTCGTTGAGTTGGACGAGTGATCTCGGGTGGGCGGAGGAGCACCGACGCGGCAGGACGGGAAGCCGGAGGACCTGATCGGGGTCCGAACGCTGCTCGAAGACGGCATGACGCGGGTGCGGAACGAATCCGGGACGGCCACGGCTCCGCGCAGCCGTACCGGTCGGCGGCCGGGGAGGGCGGGAGCCGGGGAGGACGGGAGCCGGCCGGACCTCGCGCCGGCGCGCTCCACCAGGACGGTCGACCGGGACGAAGGCGTCGGCCTGTTCCAGGATCGCCCGCTGCGGGACCCAGGAGTGCACTTCGACGTTGGGCGGGATGGTGCCGAGTTCCCCGGGGTCGGTGTACTTGCCGATCTGGAGTACGACGTGCCAGCCGGGCAGCCCGCCGAAGGCCGCGATGCACCGGCGGTAGAACGCGGGCTGGCGCGTGTACGCCGAGCCGAGCGAGACCAGCAGCACGTTGTCCGCGGTCGCCGGGCGGGTCCAGCCGTCCGTGTCCGCTCGGGCGTCGGAGCAGGGGCCGACGAAGGTCACCGTGTCGGTGTCGACTCGATCGGCGTGCGGCTGCATCGCTCTCGGGATCAGGGCGAGGGCTCGGGCGGGCGGGCCGGAGAACGTGTCCACGTCCGTAGTGGTCGCACCGCAGTCGGCGAGCCACCGTGCGAACCTGTCCCGGTACGCATCGGCGCCCGGCGACTTCCGCAGGTGAGCCGCGACTTCCTCCTGGTAGCCGTCCCAGCCGACGAACGTCGGGGACAGCTGCACGAGGGGACGGCCCTGGGCTTCGGCGAGGGCGCGCGCGGCATAGGCGCCGATGTCGTAGAGGTACAGGTCGGCCGGATCGTCGTCGTAGACGGCGCGCAGTTGCGGGAGCGCCTGGACGGCGTCGTCGAGGAAGAGGCTCGCCGCTGCGATGGGATCGGCGGGTCAGTCGTTGTCCTCGACGGGCAACGTGGAGGTGCACGGCACCAGCTCCGCGCCGGTGGATTCGATCCGGTCGGCCACGAACGGGTCGTTGGCGTAGGTGACCCGGTGCCCGCGGTCCACCAGCTCACGGATGAGCGCGAGGCTGGGCAGGACGTGACTGACGATGGGGACGCCGACCATCGCGACATGGGCGCGGGGACGGGACACGGGCGATCACTCGTTTCCGGTGCGGGACGGGAGCGGGCGGTGTGGCGAGGACGCGCTGTCAGGGCTGGTCGACCCGCGCGGCGGCCTCCTCCAGGTCGGCGACGGTCCCCGACATGATCGTCCGTACGTGCCCGGTGATGTGCTGCACGGGCCAGTCCCACCACGCCACGGCGAGGAGCCGGGCGATGTCCGCAGCGTCGTAGCGGGTGCGGATGAGCCGGGCGGGGTTGCCGCCGACGATGCCGTAGTCGGGGACGTCGCCGGTGACCACGGCGCCGGCGGCGACGATCGCGCCGTGGCCGATGCGTACACCGGGCATGACCGTGGCGCCGTGGCCGAACCACACGTCGTTGCCGACGACTGTGTCGCCCCGGCCGGGCAGGTCGGTGATCAGGTCGAAGTGCTCCGCCCAGGAGCCCCCCATCGTGGGGAACGGGAAGGTGGAAGGACCGTCCATGCGATGGTTGGCGCCGTTCATGATGAACCGGGTGCCCGTCCCCAACGCGCAGTACCTGCCGATGACAAGCCGTTCGGGGCCGTAGTGGTACAGGACGTTGCGCGTCTCGAACGCGGTCGGGTCGTCCGGGTCGTCGTAGTAGGTGAAGTCACCGACCTCGATCAGCGGCGACTCCACCAGCGGCTTGAGCAGAACCACGCGCGGGTGCCCGGGCATCGGGTGGAGCACGGTGGGGTCAGCGGGAACGGGCGGCATCGTGGAGGCGGTTCCTCTCCGGTGAACCTGGAGCGACAACTGTCGCGTTAAGATGCTGGCACGGCCCTGCCGCCTTGATCAACCGGATACTGATCGCCGATGACAGACCCACTGGACACGACGTCGGACCGCCGTCCGGGCGGTCGCACCGCCCGCATCCGCGCCCAGGTCCTCGATGCGGTGCGCGCCGAACTCGCTGAAGGCGGTCACGAAGGACTCACGATGGAGGGTGTCGCGACGCGCGCCGGAGTGCACCGAGCCACGGTCTACCGGCGTTGGCGCGATGTCGGCGGCCTGCTCGTCGACGTCATCGACGCCGCCGGCGAGGTCGAGTGGCAGCCGCCGGACACCGGCTCGCTGCGCGGCGATCTGACGGCCCTCAACCAGGAGATCCAGGAATCCCTGGTCGTACGGCCGTCGTTCGCCGTCGCCCTGATGGCCGCCTCGTTCCACTCCGAACGGGCCGCGCGGGCCCAGACCCGGTTGTGGACGGACCGGTACGCCCAGTGCGAGATCCTCGTCGAGCGCGCCGTCGAGCGCGGTGAGCTTCCCGCACAGCACACGGACGCGCGGAGCCTGCTGATCGCCGCCACGGCGCCGCTCTACCACCGGCTAGTGCTCCTGCGTGCCGATCCGGATCCGCAACTCCCGGAACGGGCGGCGGAGTCGGCGGTCCTGGCGGCTGCCGCGGGTGCCTTCTCCGTCCGTCGGGAAGAGCGGGAAGAGCACGTGTGATCCAGGAGATGGGGAGCGAACGCAAGCGCGACCGAGAGCGCGACAAGACCTGGTTCACGGTTCGGTAGCCCTGGTTCGGACACCGGGGAGCAGATAGCCGCCAGGTCGACCCTTGAGGGCTCACCCGCGGCGGCGGGCGGCCGGGTCGCGCTCGGCGGCGAACGTCCACCCCACGTCGTCAGCGGGATCCGGTAGGTCCGCGCGGAGGACTTCGCACGCCCGCACCGGTGAGGTACCGCTCGGCCGCCGCGGTGTACGAGGCCGGAGGAGCGCACGTAGGCACGACGCGGGCGCGCGGCAACCGAAGCACGCCCCCTGCTCCGAGTTCGGTCACTGGTTCGGTCGTCACGCCCGCCCCGCCCTTCCGGCGCTGCCGCAGTGAACGCGTACACCTCGCCCTGGCGGCCGGAGTGGTTCGCCGCGGCCCGCGACGATCACGGTAGGGGCTCCGCCGCGGTGAATCCCGCATTTACTGCGGCACCGCACTGGCGGCCCGTCAGCGGCCGGAAGCCCGCGCGGCCGCCGGCTCCCCGCACCACCGCACCTCCGACTCCGCGCGGCCGCCGGCTCCCGCACCTCCGCGGCGCCGCACCACCGACTCCGCACCTCCGCGGCGCCGGACCTCCGCCTCCCCGCACCGCCGCCTCCGCCTCCGCGCACCGCCGCGCCTCCGGACCTCCGCCTCCCCGCACCGCCGCACCTCCGCCGCCCGCGCCTCGAATGTCCGTCCTCGTGCCGGGCATACGGGGTTCCACCGCCCCTCCCGGGGCCTCGTCAGGGACCTCTCATCTGCCGGAGCCAGGCGTGCACATGACGGACCACGACGGCCGCACCGCCGGCCACCAGGGGAACGACGAACCACAGCGGTACGCCGGGTTCCACGGCCCGGTCCCACCGCCGCCCGCGCACGCGCCCACGGGCCGCGCCGGCACCCGGCGGCACCGCCGCCACCGGGCCGGGCGGCCGGGCGGGTTGATCACCGCCGTCGCCGTCGCGGCCGCCGTCGTCGGGGGCGGGGTGGGCGCCCTCGCCCAGAACCTCGCGGCCGACGGCACGGCGGCCGTCCCCGCGGGGGCCTCCGGGGCGACCGTCCCGCGATCGGGCGCCGACGCGGTCGCCGGGGTCGCGCAGGCCGTCTCCCCCAGCATCGTGGAGATCAGGGCCGCCTCCGGCTCCGGGGGCTCCACCGGGTCCGGCGTGGTCATCACCGGGGACGGCGAGGTCGTCACCAACCACCACGTCATCGCGGGCGCCTCCGGCATCGAGGTCCGGCTCGGCGACGGCACCGTCCGCGCGGCCGACGTGGTCGGCACCGACCCCGTCAAGGACCTCGCGCTGATCAGGCTCCGCGGCGCCGAGGGCCTCAAGGCGGCCGTGCTCGGGGACTCCGACACGGTCAGGGTCGGTGACCAGGTCGTCGCGATCGGTTCGCCCGAGGGCCTCACCACCACCGTGACCAGCGGCATCGTCTCCGCCCTCGACCGGGACGTGACCGTCACCGGGGACGGCGGCGACAGCGGGCGGACCGACCGGCGGAACCGGACGTCCGGGCACGGCGGCGCCACCGGTTCCCCGCCGGCCGCGTACAAGGCGATCCAGACCGACGCCGCCCTCAACCCCGGCAACTCCGGCGGCGCCCTGATCAACCTGAAGGGCGAGGTCATCGGCATCAACTCGGCGATGTACTCGCCGGACGCCGCCACCGACCCCGCCGGCGCCGGCAGCGTCGGTCTCGGCTTCGCCATCCCGGTCGACACCCTCAAGTCCGGCCTGGACGCCCTCCGCGGCGGCTGACCCGCCCACCGCGCCGCTCCGCGCCGGCCCCGCCCGGACACCGCCGCCGGATCCCGTCCCGCCGCCCCTGCTCCCGCACGCCCCCGGACGGGGCGCCCGGCCCCGCCCCGGCGGGTGGCCCGCCGCCCCCGGACGGGGCGTCCGCCCCGCTCCTCCCGCCCGGCAAGGACTCCGCCGGCGCCGCCCCGCCCGCCCCGGAAAGGAGGGGGGCGGCGGACCGGTCCCGTCCGCCGCCCCTTCGGATCGCCGGGGGTCCTACCCGACGACCGTGATCCGGTCCGCCGCCGGCGGCTTCAGCGGGGCGTCCGGCGAGGAGTGCGCGCCCAGGTAGGCGGTGAAGACCTCCAGGTCGGAGGCGCCGACCAGCTTGTTCGTGCCCTGGCCGAGGGCCGGGAAGCCGTCGCCGCCGCCCGCGAGGAACTCGTTCATCGCGACGCGGTACGTCCCGGCCGGGTCGAGCGGCTTGCCGTTCAACCTCACCGAGGACGCGTCGACGCGGGCGGCGCCGGTCTTCGTCGTGTCCAGGGTGTACGTGAAGCCCCTCGACACCTGCAGGATCTTCGGCGAGGCCTCGTTCGCCCCGCTGACCTGCTGCCGGAGCGCGGTGATGATCTGCGCGCCGGTCAGGTCGACGGTGGTCATCATGTTGGTGAACGGCTGCACGGTGTACGCCTCGCCGTACGTCACGATGCCGTCCGCCGCCTCGCTGCCGGACCTGGCGTGCACCAGGTCGGCGCGGATGCCGCCCGGGTTCATGAAGGCGATCTGCGCCCCGCCCCTGTCGGCCGGGGCGAGGCCCTCCAGCTGCGCGTCGGCGATCAGGTCGCCGAGCGGCTTCTCGTACGCGTTCGAACCGCGGCCGCCGATGTCGGCGGCGATGTGGCCCACCGGGCGGTTGGCGATCGGCGCGGCCAGGCCGTTCCACTTGGCGATCAGGCCGGTCATGTCCGCGGCCTTGGGGACGTCGCGGGTGACCACGTGGTTCGCGGAGGCGACGGCGGTGCGGACGATGTCCCTGGTGGCGCGGTCGTAGGTGAGGGTCGTGTCGGTGTACAGCTTGCCGAACGAGGCCGCGGAGGTGACCGTGCGCGGCTTGCCCGCCGGGTCCGGGACGGTGCAGGCGTACGCCTGGTGGGTGTGACCGGTGACCAGGGCGTCGACCTGCGGGTTGAGCCTCCTGGCGATGTCGACGACCGGACCGGAGATGCCGTCGCCCGGGCCGGGGCTGTCGCAGTCGTAGTTGTACGCGGAGGACGCCGGGGCGCCGCCCTCGTGGATCAGGGCGACGATGGACCTGACGCCCTTGCGCTCCAGGACCTTCGTGTACCTGTCGATCGCCTCGACCTCGTCGCCGAACTTCAGGCCCTTGATGCCCTCGGCGTTGACGATGTTCGGGGTGCCCTCCAGGGTCACTCCGATGAAACCGATGCGGACGCCCCTCTTCTCCCAGACGAAGTACGGGTCGAGGACCGGCTTGCCGGTCCTCTCGTTCGTGACGTTCGCCGCCAGGTAGGGGAAGGCGGCGCCCTCGTACGTCGTGCCCTCGGCGCAGCCGTCGACGGGGTGGCAGCCGCCGTTCTGGATGCGGGCCAGCTCGGCCGCGCCCTCGTCGAACTCGTGGTTGCCGACCGAGCTGACGTCGAGCTTCAGCTTGTTGAGCGCCTCGACCGTCGGCTCGTCGTGGAACAGTCCGGAGACCAGGGGCGAGGCGCCGATCATGTCGCCGGCCGCCGCGGTGATCGAGTAGCGGTTGCCCCTGCGGGCGTCGCGCAGGTGCGTGGCGAGGTACTCGACGCCGCCGGCCTTGATCTTCTCGGTGGTGCCGTCCTCGTGGACGTGCGTGACCTCGCCGGAGGAGCCGGCCGGGGGCTCCAGGTTGCCGTGCAGGTCGTTGAAGGAGAGCAGCTGCACGTCGACGGTGCGGCCGAGGGCCTTCCCGCCGTACGTCCGGCCGTCCGCGCCGGCCCCCTCGGCCGCGCCGGCCGGGAGGGCCGCCACCAGCGCGCCGAGGGCGGCGACGCCGGCCGCGGCGGCGATGATCCGCCGCCCCATGGGCTTTTCGTGCCGTGTAGCTGACATGTGTCCCTTTCCCCTTCGACGCCACACGACCTCACGCGGCGTCAGGCGACGCCGGGGGTCATGGCTCCTGGTCTGCCGAGCGCAGCCTAAGGTCAACGCGCGTAGCACAACAGGGGGACCCGGGTTACGACCTGGTTGCCGTCACCCGCCGGGCCGCACCCTCCCCCCGTAGGCTCGTACCCATGACCACTGACGTTCGCGCAACAGCCCCCGAGGCGGGCCGCCGCATCGAAATCCTCGACGAGCTCACCCCCGGACAGGCCCGGGACGTCCTCGACCTGCTCGCCGACGCCGCCCGCGTCGACGGCGTGCAGGCCGTGTCCGAGCAGGGCAGGCTCCAGCTGAAGGCCTTCACCGCGGCGCAGGGTGACTCCGCCGGGAGCGGCGGGCGGCGTGAGGGCGTGCGGCACCTGCTGCTCCACGTCTCCGGCCGGCTCGCCGGCTACGCCCAGCTGGAGGGCACCGACCCGATCGAGGCCCCGGCCGCCGAGCTGGTCGTCGCGCCCGCGCAGCGCGGGCGCGGCCACGGGCGGGCGCTCGGTTCGGCGCTGCTCGCGGAGTCGGGCAAGCGGCTGCGGGTGTGGGCGCACGGCGGCAAGCCCGCCGCCCGCCACCTGGCGCAGGTGCTGGGCCTCTCCCTCTTCCGGGAGCTGCGGCAGCTGCGCCGGCCCCTGGCCCCGCTCGACGTCCCCGAGCCGGTCCTGCCGGCCGGGGTGGCGGTCCGCACGTTCGTCCCCGGCCGGGACGACGCCGCGTGGCTCGCCGTCAACGCCGCCGCGTTCGCGCACCACCCCGAGCAGGGTGCCCTGACCCAGCGCGACCTGGACGACCGCAGGAACGAGCCGTGGTTCGACCCGAAGGGCTTCTTCCTCGCCGAACGCGAGTCCGACGGCGCCCTGGCCGGCTTCCACTGGACGAAGGTGCACGCCGAGGAGCGGCTCGGCGAGGTGTACGTCCTCGGCGTCTCCCCCCGACGCGCAGGGCGGGGGGCTCGGCAAGGCGCTCACCGCGATCGGCCTGCGCCACCTCGCCGCGCAGGGCCTGCCGACGGCGATGCTGTACGTCGACGCCGACAACACCGCGGCGCTGCGCGTGTACGAGGGGATGGGTTTCGCCACCCACGAGGTGGACCTCATGTACCGCACGGAGACGTGACCCGGCCCGCCCCGGCGGGACGTCCCCCGAGGGGCCGGCGCCTCCGGCGGAGGGCGGCCTCCCGCCCTCGTACGGGCCGACGGTGGGAGGCCGCGCCTCGCCCGGTTCACGTCGAGGACCGCGACGGCGGACCCCCACCCCGCGTCCGTGCCGGGGCGGCCCCGCACCCGCCTCCGGGGCGGACGGCGGTACCTAGGCGGCCGGACGCCTGAGGACGACCATGTCGCCGTCGGAGTGGACACGCGCCCAGCCCCTCGCCTCGGCTATCCGCACCACTGCCGCGGCCTCACCCGCCGGAAAGGGTTCGCGTACGTCCACCGCGATCCAGTCGATGTCCGTGTGCTCCTGCAGGACACGCCGTACCGCGAGGTAGGTGCGGGTGCGGTCGATCAGGTGCGGGGCCAGGCTGTTGCTCGCGGCCACCCTGACCCCGGTGGGCACCCGGTCCACCGCTGCGCGGGCCGCTGCCTCCCGGGGGCTCACCCGCCGGAAGTCCGGCGTCGCCAGGTCCCCCAGCGGTTTCGCCGGGAGCATGAGCACCATGACGGCCAGCGGGATGAGGAGAGGCAGCCGTGCGTCCTTGCGCAGGGCGTCGACGAGGGCGGCGAAGGCGATGGGCATGAGGACGGCGGAGTAGTGCAGGGCCGCATCCCAGTAGGCCGGATTGGGCGAGGTGAGACGCCACAGCAGGGTCGGGAGCGTGAGAAGGCCGAGGGGGCTGCGGAGGACCAGTCCGGCCGTGACGGCCAGGAGTGCCACGAGCGTCTGGCTCTTGACCGACCAGCCGTCGAGCAACCCGTACGGGTACTGCTGGTTCAGGTAGCCGTACCGGCCGTCCGGAGCGAGCGCCGGTACCACGACCAGCGTGACGAGCCCCGTGGCCGCGGTGGCGCCGACGCAGAGCGCCAGCCCGGCCCGCCGGTGGTGGCGGAGCAGGAGGACGCCGAGGACGGCCGCGGTGAGGCCCAGGTCCTCCTTGACCAGGAGAAGACCGGACGCCCACCAGGCGGCGGCCACCCACCGGCCGTCGAGGTACGCCGAGCACGCCAGCGCCAGGAGCGGCACGGCGAAGGCCACTTCGTGGAAGTCGAAGGCTATGAGTTCCTGCAGGCCCCACGAGAAGCCGTAGGCGAGTCCCAGCGACAGGGCCGCCCACGGCCGTCCGAGGTGCCGCCCGGCGGCGTTCGCCATCACATAGGCCGACCCGGCCACCAGTGCGGCCTGCGCGAGCAGCAGGGACTCCACACGGGGTGCGAGGAGGTACAGCGGGGCGAGGAGAGCCAGGATCGGATGGAAATGGTCACCCAGCAGGGGATACGCCTCCCCCGAGAAGGCGGTCGGCGCTGTCGCCGTCCTGATCTCGGAGGCCGGCGTGCGCAGCTCCGCGTAAGCCCGGACACCCTGCCCGAAGATGCCGAGGTCGTAGCCGGTGGTGCCGAATCGCTGGTGTTCCCGCAGGGCGAAATACGCGTAGACGAGGAGAACCACCGCCGAGACCAGAACCGGTACGGCACGGGGCCGCGTCCGCGGCCGCTTCGGTTGCACTGCCGCGGCACCGGAGAACGTGTGAGCCTGTAAAGAGGAGGTCAACGGGATCATCGAGTCCTGAAATCGATCGACTGAGGGCACGCGAGAACAGGCGGAGGGCCTTTCAGCTCACTCCGCATTCGCCCGTGCGCATTCTTCGACGCACGGACTCCGCGATTCGGCCGGCATGAGATCGAAGACCAGCCAGTCGGCCTCCCGGCCCCTCACCGCGGAGGCGACCGCACCGGCCTGTTTCGAGAGTCGCGAACTGCGAGGGCGGCCCTGTGTCAGGTTCCGTGACGTTCCGCTCCTCCGCCGCCGCGCCGGGCGTCGACGGACCGCCGGCACGATGACCGGACGCCGCGGATCGACGGAGATCGAAGACGGCTGCCGGCGGAGCAGGAGCCGGAGACGGCGCGCCGGCGGTCCTGACGCCGGTCGGCCCCCACGCGGCTCGACGTCCCGCGAGGAGCAGGATCGCACGTGGACCACGGGGCGCCCAGGCCGCCACAGGCGTCGGCACCGGCGGCCACCGGTGCCGCCCCACGCGCACGGCCCCTTCCCGCGACCGCGGTCCGGGCACGCGCGGGACGCGCCGGGGTGCGGGCGGTGGCCGCGGTGTCGCTGCCCGGCCCGGACTCCCGGCACCGGCCGCCGCTGCAGGCGTTCGCCTGCGCGTCCCCGGCCGTGCTCCGGTCCGGGGGCCGAAGCGCGGTCGGCCTCCCCACTCGGTGACGGCCACTCGAATGTCTTCCCGCAGCCCCCCGGCGGAATTCCCCGCTTCTCCAGGCGGACGCGTAGACGGAATCGGTGTCCCCATTCATGCGGAGACCGACGGCCGCGCCGCCGGGTTCTTCACGGCTCGCGGCCGGAACCGGCGCGGCGCACATTCCGAGCACCGCGGCCGGCGAGGTCCCGCCCAGGGCCGGGAAGACCCCCTTCGCTTTCGACACGCTTCCCCCTCCGGCGGTTCACGGAAGGGTGCACCCCCCGCGCCGCGGCAGACGTTACCGCCCCGAATGTTCATGCGCGCTGTAAACAAATCCACGAAATCTGTGATATGAAACACGTCGCAAGCAGTCGAGAGATCGGCCCTCTACAACCAACCATCCGGAAATTCCTTGGAGAACGCGCCGGGTGGCTGATTCTCACGCCGAGAACGACATGTTCGTTCCCTTCGGGCCGGCGCGCGATGCCTTGGTTCCGTGTGGCAGGTCTCGCGGACTCCTCGCCGCGGGTCGGAACCGCCGCACGTCGGGGAAGGCCGGGAAGCGGCCGCTTTGCGCCCGTAGGGGACGGTGAGGCGGCGGGCGACCTCCGCGCGCTCGGCGGAAGCGGAACCCGCTGCCCCTCCGGCCGCGACCGGGGCGCGTCCGGTCGGTGAGGCCCCTTCTCCGCCCGCACGCTCGCCGCGTCGGCAATCGTCGAGGCCCGGTCCGCCCCACTCCGGACACCGGGTTCCCCGGCGCCGCCCGGTACGGGCGGCGCCACGGCCCGGCCTGGGTCCAGGCGGTGAACCGGCGACGGGCGGTGGCCGGCGGGACACCGCGGGCCTCCGGCAGACGCCGCCGGACACACCCGCTGGTCAGCGTCGTACGCCACAGCCGTGAGGACGCCCCGCTCGTCGTGGGGAGTCGTTCCTCTCGTCCCCGCGGGCGCGGTGCGAACGACTTCGGGACCGTACCGGCTCCTCCCTCGTCCGTCTCGTCCCCGCGGGCGCGGTGCGAACGAGGGCAGGGGGAACGCCTCTCCCCCGCAGCCGGTCGGGAACCGGCCGCTGCGTCGGGCCGACGTTCACGATCACCCGGCGTGCCGCACCGGCTCGGCCGTACGGGCCTCCGAAGAGGCCCGATCGATCAGATCTCGGTGCGGTTGAGGGTGTTGCCGAGGCGGCGTGGTGCGGCGAGCGCGCCGTAGACCGCGCCGAGGATGATGGTGAGGGCGGTAACGGCGGAGACGGCTGTCCAGTCCATGACGACGGGGATGTCCTCGGGCCAGTTCCGTGCGGCGGTCAGGCCCCAGCCGGCGGCGGTGCCGAGGACTCCCGCGAGGGCGGCGACAGTGACGGACTGCCAGACGACGATGCGGCGCAGGGTGCCCGGTGACAGGCCGACACGGTGCAGGCGCACCAGGTCGGGCCGGAGTTCGGTCGCCGAGGAGGTCACGGTGATGCCGAGAACGGTGACCACGGCGGCGAGCGCGAGGCCGAGCAGGAGGTACCACAGGGAGGGCGGGGTGAGTTCGGGGCCGGTTTCGATGCGGACGTCCGACATCAGGACGTCGACCGGTTCGAGCGCTTTGACGAGCCGTTCCTCCAAATCGGGCACGGGGCCGGCGGGGGATGCGATGACGGAGTAGTCCACGGTCGTCGCGCCGAGAGCGCGTGCGGCTTCGGTGGTGATGTAGGCGGAGGCCCGGGTGAGGGTGGTGGCGTCGACCGGATCGGAGAGGACGGCGCCGCCGACGTCGCGGCGGGTGTCCGACGGGTGCGGGTCGGTGAGCGGGGTGGTCGGCCTGGAGATCGCGACCCGGTCCCCGACGACGTACTCGGGGGCCAGGACCAGGATGCGGCCCTCCTCGAGGGCCCTGCGTTCGCGAACGGTCCAGGCCCGCCCGGTCAGGGCCTTGAACGTCTCCTCGTCGTCGACGACTTCGATCGTCTGCGTCCTGTTGGCAAACTCTCCGCCCGCCTGCCAGGCGACGCTCCAGGGTGGTGTGAGGGCGGGGGTGGCGGAGGCTTTGAGGAGCTTTTCGTCGACCGGGTACGTGCCCCGGATGATCGGCGTTCCTTCGGGGAAGACGGTGGCGAGGGCCTGCTCGACGGCGCTGGGGTCGCTGCCGGCGAAGAGCAGGGCTTCCACCTGGTCGAGGTGGCGGCTGCCGACGTAGGCGGCACGTCCCTGCGCGGTGGCGCTGGACAGGGTGCCGAGGACGCCGACGGTGAGGGCGAGGGCGACGGATCCGATGACGACCGCCGAGACCGGCCGGCGGGGGTCGCGGGCGAACGCACGCAGGGCGATACGCGCGCTGAGGCCGCGATCGGCCAGACGGGCCAGGCCACGCAGCACGTCGCCGATCCGGGTGAGGGCGGCGGCCTCCAGGGACACCACGGCCGTCACGGCGGCGACGGCGGAAAGCGTCTCGTCGTCCTGGAGGACCACGGCGAGGGCGATCCCGAGCGCGGCCACGCCGCACAGCGCCGGGAGCCACGGGCGGGCTCGCCCGCCGTCACGGAGGGCGGTGCGGGCCCGCTCGCGGGCGGGGAGCCCCGCCGGGTACCGCGATGTCGGTACGGCCGCCAGGGCAGCCACGGCGACCGACAGCAGGACGGTCAGCAGGCCCCCAATGAGAAGCGGGTCGTAGGGGGCGGTGTCCTTGCCGGTGAAGCGGGGAAGCACCGGGCGTGCCGCAAGGGCGAGCAGACTCCCGGCGAGCCACCCGGCGGGAACGGCGATCACACTGGCCGACACCGCCCCGGAGACGGCGGCGTACCGTAGATCACGGTCCGGCACGCCGATGCTGGCAAGGATCGCGAACTCGGCCCGGGTGCGCCGCATGCGCAGGGCGAACGCCCCGGCGGCGACGACCCCGAGGAGGACGGTTCCGGGGACGAGCAGCAGGGCCGGTTCGCGTTCGATCATCGTTCGGGACGCGGTGACGTCCGATCGGCTCTCGAACCGCAGACCTCTTTCACCGACGGCGTTCCGCGCCGCCTCCATCCGGAGTGCGTCACCCGCCAGGAGAAGGCCGTAGCCGGACGGTACGACGTTGGTGGTGTCGCTGCCGGTCCCCGGCCAGGCCCGCAGCTGCCCGGGGGCGGCGAGGTAGTCGTACGCGGCGTGGGCCTGCGGGCTCTCGACCAGCCCGGTGATCCGTGCGGGTGCGTCGCGCTTCCACCGGTAGGGCAGGCTGCCGCCCAGGTCCAGTCCGTATGCGCCGGCAAGTGCCCGGCTGACCGCGATCTCTCCCGGCTTCGACGGGAAGCGTCCCTCCAGCAAACGGTAGCGGCCGTGCGTCAAGGGCGACGACCAGTCGGTTTCCACGTATCGCACAGGAACCGTGCGGTCCTTCGCCCACACCGGGAACCCGCTGTTGTCGTCGATCGCCAGGACGGTGATCCCCGGCACGCGCTGTCGCAGTTCCTCCGCGAGCTCACCCCTCGTCGCGGGGTCGGTGAGCGTGACGGACCCGTCCGCACGCCCCAGGGTGTTGACGGCCCGCTGTTCCGCCGAGGGGGCGGCCGAGGCGAACAGCCCGGCTGCGAAGGTGGCGAGCAGTACGGGCAGCGCCAGCAGCACGAGCAGCCCGGTGCGCCTGCCGCCGCGGCCGACGACGGTGCGCCTGCCCACCACGTGCAGGTACCTCTTGCTCATGCCGCTCCTTCCCCCGGGGCGGTGAGGGAGAGGAGCATGCCGTCGCGGAGGACGGCCACCCGGTCGGCGTGGGAGAGATTGGCCGGATTGTGCGTACTGAGAACGACGGTGACGCCCTCGTCGCGGAGTCGGGCCAGCACATCCATGATCTCCGCGCCCGTCGCGGAGTCGAGCGCCCCCGTGGGCTCGTCCGCCAGGACGAGCGTGCGGTTTCCGACGATGGCGCGGGCGATGGCGGCGCGCTGCTGCTGGCCACCGGAGACCTCGGCGGGGAACCGCTGCTCCAGCCCCTCCAGACCGACGCGGGCCATCGCCTCACGTGCCGCTGCCGCCGCGTTCCCGCGGGCGGTGCCCGTCGCCTCCAGCGGAAGGCGCACGTTCTCGATCAGGGTGAGGTCGGCGAGGAGACCGAAGTCCTGGTGAACGAAACCGATCTCCCGAAGGCGTAACGCGGCCGACTCGGCCGGGGTGCACGCGTGCACTTGCCTGCCCAGGACATCGAGAGTGCCGGCGTCCACCCGCTCCAAGCCCGCGATCAGATGCAGCAGCGTGCTTTTCCCTGAGCCGCTGGGCCCGGTCAACGCGGTCAGCGTGCCGGCGGGAACCGACAGCGACACGTCGCGCAGCGCGGTCACGGTGTGCTTCCCCACAGGGAAGGTCTTGCCGACCCCGATGGCGGTGATCGCCGCGTCGTCTTCCATGTGCATGGTGGTTCCTCTCCTGCGCGAGCGGGGCGGCCGGACCCGGCCGCCCCACGGGTCACCTCATCCGACTGCCGTGGGCAAGCCGCGCTTCCGCACCGGGCCGGCCTCGTCGCGGTCCTGGAACCTGAAAGCCGAAGCTCCGACTGTCGGTTTCACCGTGTACGCACCCGGCGACCGGACGAGGTCGGCGTCCGTGAACCGGGCGGCGTCACAGGTGTGACCGCTGCGGTACGGGCCGGGCCGGCCGTCGAATCCGCACGGGCTCACGTGGAACGCCGCCGTGGCGGTGCCGGTCGGATCGGCCCGGCCCCCTCGCAGCCGTCGCCCTTCACGGGCGGGCAGAGCCCCCCACCCCGCATCCGGCCGGCGCCGCACCGGCGACTCCGATCCCGTCGACGGTCACGGCCGCCCCGGGGAGCGCCGCCCCCGCCGGTTTCCGCTCCACGGACGTTCCCCTTCCCCTGCGGCGATGCCGTGACCTTCACGCGACACGAACCGGAGAACGGAGGAGCGCAAAGACGTGCGGGCGTCCTCCCCGAGGCCGCGATCGAACCGACAGCGAAGATATACGTCGGCGCCGGCGGCTCACGGCCTTCGGCGATCTTCGGCTTGTTTCCTTGCACGCGGGTTTCGCGCATCGGGGGACGCGGCGTCCTGCCCGGTGTGCGGCACGCAGCCGGCGAAGGTCCGCGGGCACCACCGCCGTACGGTGGCGGGCGTGCCGGTCGACGGCCGCCCGGTCGTGGGCCGCCTGCACGTCCGGCGGCCGGTCCGCCCGGTCCCGGCAGCCGGCCGGCGGCGGACCTTCCGCGGGCGGACCGCCGGGCTGCGGGAGCGCCATCGGCGCCGCACGGTGCGGTACGCCTGACGGCCCCGCCCCGTGCACCGGCCGCGCGGAAGGCCCCGCCCCCGCATCGGGCGGATCACGAGGCGGACGCGCGGCCGCGCCGGCTTCGGCCCCCTCCGTCACCGCGCCCTCCCTCCGTGACGGAAGCCCGGCGGCACCACCGACCACGGACCGGAGCCGAACGACCCCCGGTCCCTTCCGCGGCGGCTCCGACGGCTCATGCGCCGCAGCGGCCAACGCCCGGACACCGTCGGAGCCCCCTTCACGTACCGCCACGTACCGCCACGTACCGCGCGGAGCCACGCCCCGAACCGCCCCCGCGGGCACCGCCCCCGCGGGCCGGGTACGGCCCGAAGGGGTGGGGACCGGGCGGCGCGGACCGACGGGACGGCGCGGGCCCCGGGAAGGGCGGTGCGGCCCGGGAGCCCCGGGAGGAGCGCACGGCGCCCCGGGAAGGGCACCGCGGCGCCCGGGGCCGCGGGAGCCGGTCCCGGAGGCGGTCCGGACCCCGGTCGGGGGCGCGGCGCACACGGGTGGGAGGCGCCGGGCGCGTTCACCCTCCCGACGTTTCCGCGCACGGCGCCCCGAAGGGGGAAAGGGCCGCAGAACCGGCCTTCGCGCACACTTCGCCCCCACGGCCCGGCACCCGGGACGTCACGTCCTCTTCACCGATCATTCAGACACGCTTGCGAAGCTCGGCCAATGAAGCCCGCCGCGTCCGCCTCCACGGCCCGTCCGACGCGCCTGACCAGCTCCCGGCGCGGAAGAATGGGGTCATGAACCAGCAGCCCGCAGAGGTCCCGGTCCAGCAGGTGCAGTCCCCCACCGCGCAGGCGCGGCCGGCCGTGGGGTCCATAGCCGCGCACCGGCGGTGGAGCACGGCCGGCGCGTCCGCCGACCTCGCGCCGGACGCCGACGCCGACCTCGACGCGTACGACGACGGGGACGGCGTGCGCACCGGGCTGCCCGAGGGACGCTTCCTGGACCGCGAGCGCAGCTGGCTCGCCTTCAACGAGCGGGTCCTGGAACTGGCCGAGGACCCCGCGACGCCGCTGCTGGAACGGGCGAACTTCCTCGCGATCTTCGCCTCGAACCTCGACGAGTTCTTCATGGTCCGGGTCGCCGGCCTCAAGCGCCGCATCGCCACCGGCGTCGCCACCCGCTCCGCCTCCGGCCTCCAGCCCCGCGAGGTCCTCGACCTGATCTGGACCCGCTCGCGGGAGCTCATGGCCCGGCACGCCGCCTGCTTCCAGCAGGACGTCGCCCCCGCCCTGGCCGACGAGGGCATCCACCTCATCCGCTGGCCCGACCTGACCGAGAAGGAGCAGGCGCGTCTCTTCACGCTGTTCCGGCAGCGGATCTTCCCGGTGCTCACGCCGCTGGCCGTGGACCCCGCGCACCCCTTCCCGTACATCTCCGGGCTGTCCCTGAACCTCGCCGTCGTCGTCCGCAACCCGGTCAGCGGCCACCGCCACTTCGCGCGCGTGAAGGTGCCGCCGCTGCTGTCGCGGTTCCTGGAGGCGTCGCCGCAGCGGTACGTGCCGCTGGAGGACGTCATCGCCGCGCACCTGGAGGAGCTCTTCCCCGGCATGGAGGTGCTGGCCCACCACATGTTCCGGGTCACCCGCAACGAGGACCTGGAGGTCGAGGAGGACGACACCGAGAACCTCCTCAAGGCCCTGGAGAAGGAGCTCATGCGGCGCCGCTTCGGTCCGCCGGTGCGGCTGGAGGTGGAGGAGTCCATCGACCCGTACGTCCTCGACCTGCTCGTGCGGGAGCTGAAGGTCTCGGACGCCGAGGTGTACCCGCTGCCCGGGCCGCTCGACCTGACGGGGCTGTTCGACATAGCGGGCCAGGACCGGCCCGAGTTGAAGTACCCGAAGTTCGTGGCGGGCACCCACCGCGACCTGTCCGAGGTCGAGTCGGCGTCCGCGCCCGACGTCTTCGCCGCGCTGCGCGAGCGGGACGTGCTGCTGCACCACCCGTACGACAGCTTCTCCACCTCCGTGCAGGCCTTCCTGGAGCAGGCGGCCGCCGACCCGGACGTCCTCGCGATCAAGCAGACCCTGTACCGCACCTCCGGCGACTCGCCGATAGTCGACGCCCTGATCGACGCCGCCGAGTCCGGCAAGCAGGTCCTCGTCCTCGTCGAGATCAAGGCCCGCTTCGACGAGCAGGCCAACATCAAGTGGGCGCGCAAGCTGGAGGAGGCCGGCTGCCACGTCGTGTACGGCCTGGTGGGGCTGAAGACCCACTGCAAGCTGTCCCTGGTCGTCCGCCAGGAGGGCGAGGTGCTGCGCCGGTACTCGCACGTCGGCACCGGCAACTACCACCCCAAGACCGCCCGCCTGTACGAGGACCTCGGCCTGCTCACCTCCGACCCGCAGGTCGGCGCCGACCTGTCGGACCTGTTCAACCGGCTGTCCGGCTACTCGCGCCGCGAGACCTACCGCCGCCTGCTCGTCGCGCCCAAGTCGCTGCGCGACGGCCTCGTGTCGCGGATCCACAAGGAGATCGCCCACCACCGCGCGGGCCGCCCCGCGTACGTCCGCATCAAGGTCAACTCGATGGTCGACGAGGCCGTCGTAGACGCCTGCTACCGCGCCTCGCAGGCCGGCGTGCCCGTGGACGTCTGGGTACGCGGCATCTGCGCCGTGCGCCCCGGCGTTACCGGCCTGTCGGAGAACATCCGGGTCCGCTCCGTCCTCGGCCGCTTCCTCGAACACTCCCGGGTCTTCGCCTTCTGCAACGGCGGGGAGCCCGAGGTGTGGCTCGGCAGCGCCGACATGATGCACCGCAACCTCGACCGCCGCATAGAGGCACTGGTACGGGTCGCCGACCCGGCCCACCGCGCGGCCCTGATCCGTCTGCTGGAGACCGGCATGGCCGACACGACCTCGTCGTGGCACCTCGGCCCCGACGGCGAGTGGACCCGGCACGCGACGGACTCCGACGGCCGGCCGCTGCGGCACGTCCAGCAGATGCTCATAGACGCCCGGAGGCGCCGACGTGCACAACCATGACCGCCAGGTGTCCGCCGGCGAGGTGCTGGCGCCGTACCTCCACGCCCGGGCGAACGACTTCCTGCGCGCCCTGCGCCTCCACATGGAGAGCAACGGCTCGGACACCGTCGGCGCGGAGGAGGCCACCCGCGCCCTGCGCGCCGCCGCCCGCCGCATCAGCGGAACGCTGCACACCTTCCGGCCCCTCCTGGACGGGGTGTGGGCGGACGGCCTGCGCTCCGAGCTGACCTGGCTCTCCGGCACGCTCGCCCAGGAGCACGCCTGCACCTCCCGGCTCGTCCGGCTCGTCGACGCGCTGTCCCGGCTGACCGGCGGGTCCGTGCCGGCGCCGCGGGGCGCCCGTTCGGGCGCCTCGCGCACCGGCGGCGAGGCGATCGCGATGGGCGCCGCGCGCGCCGGCGCGCTGCTGGAGCGGCAGCTCACCCTCGCCCGGACGCGCGCCCACTCGGCGGCCCTGGAGGCGCTGGGTTCGTCCCGGTTCCACGCGGTGGCCGACGCGGTGGCCCTGCTGGCGTCCGAGGTGCCGCTCGGGCCCGCCGCCTCGTCCGCCGCCGAGGAGGTCCTGCCGGTGCCCGCCGCGACGGTGGAGCGCCGCCTGCTGGACGCCGTGGCCGCCCTCCCCGTGAGCCCGGCCGTGGGCGGCGAGCCCCAGGACGCGCACTGGCACCAGGTGCGCCTCCTGTTGCGCCTCCACCGGTACGCGCTGGAGGTGCGGTGCTCCCCGGTCCCCGAGCTGTACGAGGCGGCGACCGCGCTGGACCGGCACCGGGACGCCGCCGAGGCCGCGGCGGCCGCGGCGGCGGCCGCGCACACCCCGCGCATCGCCCCGGCGACGGCGTACGCCCTCGGCGTCCTCCACGCCGACCAGCGCCACGAGGTGGAGGCCGCCCGCGCCGCCTTCCACCGGGCCTGGCGGCGCACGGCGGTGACGGCGCAGTGAGCGGCCGCGCCGGCGTCGTCCGCGCGGCCGGCTGCGTCCTGTGGCGCCGGACGGCGGACGGCACGGTGGAGGTGTGCCTGGTCCACCGCCCCAAGTACGACGACTGGTCGTTCCCGAAGGGCAAGGTGAAGGCCGGGGAGGAGCTGCGGGCGGCGGCGGTGCGGGAGGTCCGCGAGGAGACCGGCCGCGTGTGCGAGCCGGGGGCCCGGCTCGGCACGGTCCGCTACCGGGCGGGCGGACGGGAGAAGGAGGTCACCTACTGGTCGGCGGAGGCGAAGTCGGGGTCCTTCGTCCCCGGCAGGGAGGTGGACGCCCTGCGGTGGCTCCCCGCGGAGGAGGCCCGGGAGCTGCTGTCCCACCCTCAGGACCGTCCTCTGGTCACCTGGTTCCTGGCCACTCTGTGACCCCTGATGCAGCTGTGACGTATGTGGCGGATGCGACAGGCGGGGCGTGAGGGAGCAAGGCTTGTAAGGCTACTCACCGGCACTTACAGCATGGTTCACCTCGCGTTCACGCGCTCCCGTCGGCCGCTTCACCTGTTCTGCCTAATTTCAGCCGCACGAGGTGACTCACAAACTTCACCACCTACCCCGGCACACGCCGCCGTACGACCGGCCATGGACGCGGATCACGGAACCAGCCCCCATGCGGCCACGCAGCTCGGCGGTTACTGGAAGGAACACCCGAAAGTGAAGCTTCATCGCAAGAACGGGCTTCGCGCCACCGCGCTCGGCGCCCTCGCCGTCTCCGGCGCCCTGGTTCTCACGGCGTGTGGTTCGGACGACAACACGAACCCCGGGGGCGAGAAGAAGCCCTCCGCCGCGTCGGACGTCAAGTGCGAGGGCGCCAAGGGCCAGCTCCTCGCCGCGGGCTCGACCGCCCAGAAGAACGCCATGGACCTGTGGGTCAAGAACTTCCAGGCGGCCTGCGAGGGCGTCGAGGTGAACTACCAGGCCATCGGCTCCGGCGGCGGCATCACCAAGTTCAACCAGGGCCAGGTGGCGTTCGCCGGCTCCGACTCCGCCCTGAAGGAGGAGGAGGTCGCCGACTCCCAGAAGATCTGCAAGGGCGGCAAGGGCATCAACCTCCCGATGGTCGGCGGTCCCATCGCCATCGGTTACAAGCTGGACGGCGTGGACAACCTCGTCCTCGACGCCCCCACCCTCGCCAAGATCTTCAACTCGCAGATCAAGAAGTGGAACGACCCCGCCATCGCCAAGCTGAACCCGGGCGTCAAGCTGCCCGACGTGGCGGTCCAGGCCTTCCACCGCTCCGACGAGTCCGGCACCACGCAGAACCTCGGCAAGTACCTCAGCGAGGCCGCCGCCGCCGACTGGAAGCACGACCCGAAGACGAAGTCGTGGCCCGCCCCCGGCGGCCAGGCCGCGAACGGCTCCTCCGGCGTCGCCGCCGCCGTCAAGGACACCAACGGCGCGATCGGCTACTTCGAGCTCTCCTACGCCGAGGCCAGCAGCATCAGCACGGTCAAGCTGAACACCGGTGCCTCCCAGCCGGTCGAGGCCACCACGGAGAACGCCTCCAAGGCCATCGCCGCCGCCAAGGTCAAGGGCACGGGCAACGACCTGGCCCTCTCCCTCGACTACAAGACCAAGGCCGAGGGCGCCTACCCGATCATCCTCGTCACCTACGAGATCGCCTGCGACAAGGGCAACAAGGCGGAAACCCTGCCGACCCTGAAGGCGTTCCTCAACTACGCGGCCAGCGAGGAGGGCCAGAAGGTCCTCTCCGACGCCGGCTACGCCCCGCTGCCGACCGAGATCGCGACCAAGGTCCGCGAGATCATCCCCACCCTCTCCTGACGACCCCGCCGGGGCCGGCCCGCCCGCCTCCGGGCAGCCGGCCCCGGCATCCGGTGCACCGCCGCCAGGAGCCGTCGAGGCTCCGCAGACCGGAGAACGAGAACGATGGCCACAGCCACCACACACACACCACCGCCCCCGGGGCGGAACGAGATAACGCCTTCGAAGGCGTCCACCCCCTCCCAGGCGGGTGACCGGGTCTTCCTCGGGCTGTCCCGCGGTTCCGGCATCACCCTGCTCGTGATCATGGCGGCGATCGCCGTCTTCCTCACCTACCGCGCGGCCCTCGCCATCGCCGGCAACGAGGGGAACTTCCTCACCACCTCCGAGTGGAACCCGGCCGGGAACCCGCCCGTCTTCGGCATCGCCGTCCTGGCCTTCGGCACGGTGGTCAGCTCGATCATCGCCATGGTCATCGCCGTGCCGGTCGCCATCGGCATCGCGCTGTTCATCTCGCACTACGCGCCGCGCAAGCTCGCCACCCCGCTCGCGTACATCGTCGACCTCCTCGCCGCCGTGCCGAGCATCATCTACGGCCTGTGGGGCGCGATCTTCCTCGTGCCGTACCTGGACGGCCTCAACAAGTGGCTCGACCAGTACATGGCCTGGACGTACGTCTTCGACAAGTCCGACGAAGGCGTCGCGCGGAACATGCTCACCGTCGGCATCCTGCTGGCGATCATGATCCTGCCGATCATCACCAACGTCACCCGCGAGGTGTTCCTCCAGGTCCCGCGGATGCACGAGGAGGCCGCGCTGGCCCTCGGCGCCACCCGCTGGGAGACCATCCGCATGTCGGTCCTGCCGTTCGGCCGCTCCGGCATCATCAGCGCCTCCATGCTGGGCCTGGGCCGCGCGCTCGGCGAGACGATGGCCGTCGCCGTCGTCCTCTCCCCCAGCTTCGTCATCTCCGGGCACATCCTCGACCCGGTCGGCGGCACGTTCGCACAGAACATCGCCGCCAAGTTCAACGAGGCGAACGAGTACGGCCGCGACGCGCTGATCGCCTCCGGTCTCGTCCTCTTCGTCATCACGCTGCTGGTCAACGGCGCCGCCCGCTGGATCATCGCGCGCCGCAAGGAGTACTCGGGGGCCAACGCATGAGCCACGTCATCCAGGGCGAGCACCCGGCCGCCGCGCCCGTGCGTCAGCACTCCCCCCTCGCCCACGCGCGCATGCCGCGCTGGGCCCCGGCCGCCATAGCCGCCGGCTCCATAGCCGCCGGCGCGGGCGTCGGCCTCGCCGCCGGCTGGGAGAGCCGCATCCAGTGGGGCATGATCGCCGCCCTGCTGTTCGTCGTCGCGACCTACGGCATCACCACCGCGGTCGAGAACGCCCGCCAGGCCAAGGACCGCGTCGCGACCAGCCTCGTCTGGGTCTGCTTCGTCCTCGCGGTGGTCCCGCTCGCCTCCCTCGGCTGGGTCACGGTGAGCGAGGGCCTGGAGGTCGTCGACGGGTACTTCCTCTCCCACTCGATGAACGGCGTCCTCGACGCCGACATGGGCGGCGGCGTCTACCACGCGCTGCTCGGCACCATCGAGCAGGTCGCCATCGCCGCGGTCATCGCCGCCCCGGTCGGCATGCTGACCGCGATCTACCTGGTCGAGTACGGCCGGGGCCGACTGGCCCAGGCCGTGACCTTCTTCGTCGACGTCATGACGGGCGTCCCGTCCATCGTCGCGGGCCTCTTCATCCTCGCCACCTGGAACCTGATCCTGGGCTTCGGGCCCTCCGGTTTCGCCGGGTCGATGGCGCTGGCCATCCTGATGATGCCGGTGGTCGTCCGTTCCACGGAGGAGATGCTCAAGCTCGTCCCGAACGAGCTGCGCGAGGCCTCCCTCGCACTGGGCGTCCCCAAGTGGAAGACGATCCTCAAGGTGGTCCTGCCGACCGCGATCGGCGGCATCACCACGGGCGTCATGCTCGCGATCGCCCGTATCACCGGCGAGACGGCCCCCGTGCTGCTCCTCGTCTTCGGTACGAAGCAGATCAACCCGAACCCGTTCGAAGGCGCCCAGGCGTCACTGCCGCTCTACGTCTACGAGCAGTACACCGTCGGTACGGACGCCGCCGTGGCCCGCGCCTGGGGTGCCGCGCTCGTCCTGATCGCCTTCGTCATGATCCTCAACCTGGTGGCCCGCGGCATCGCCCGCTGGAAGGCCCCGAAGACCGGCCGCTAAGGCCTCGACATTCGGCTCCGCGCCCGGTTTCCACCGGGTCGCGGCGCACACTGGGAAGTGATTGAAGATGGCCAAGCGAATCGACGTCAGCGGCCTCTCCGCGTACTACGGCAACCACAAGGCGATCGACGACATCTCGATGACCGTCGAGCCCCGCTCCGTCACGGCCTTCATCGGCCCCTCCGGCTGCGGCAAGTCCACCTTCCTGCGCACCCTCAACCGGATGCACGAGGTCACCCCCGGCGGCCGCGTCGAGGGCAAGGTGATGCTGGACGACCAGAACCTGTACGGCAAGGATGTCGACCCGGTCGCCGTGCGCCGTACGGTCGGCATGGTCTTCCAGCGGCCGAACCCGTTCCCCACCATGTCGATCTTCGACAACGTGGCGGCGGGCCTGCGGCTGAACGGCAACTACCGGAAGTCCGAGCTGAACGACATCGTCGAGCGCTCCCTCATGGGCGCGAACCTCTGGAACGAGGTCAAGGACCGCCTCAACAAGCCCGGTTCCGGCCTCTCCGGCGGTCAGCAGCAGCGCCTGTGCATCGCCCGCGCCATCGCGGTCGAGCCGGACGTCCTGCTGATGGACGAGCCCTGCTCCGCCCTGGACCCGATCTCCACCCTGGCGATCGAGGACCTGATCGGAGAGCTGAAGGAGCGGTTCACGATCGTCATCGTGACCCACAACATGCAGCAGGCCGCCCGCGTCTCCGACCGCACGGCGTTCTTCAACCTGGCCGCCGTGGGCCAGCCGGGCAAGCTGGTCGAGATCGACGAGACGGAGCGGATCTTCTCCAACCCGTCGGTCCAGGCCACGGAGGACTACATCTCCGGCCGCTTCGGCTGATCCTCCCGCCCACAGACGTCCCGCGGCGCTGCATGGCGGTGCCGCCGCGGGACGAAGGGCCCGCCCTCCCCCCTACTCCCGGGGAGGGCGGGCCCGCTTTCGTCCCGTACCGCGGCGGAGGCCGCCGGCCGCGCCGCGGCGGGGACCGCTAACCGAAGAGGGCCCACACGGCGAAGAAGCTCACCGCCGCCACCGCCGCGGCGGCCGGCATGGTGATGAACCATCCCAGGATGATGTTCTTCGCGACGCCCCAGCGGACCGCGTTGACCCGCTTCGTCGCGCCCACGCCCATGATCGCGGACGTGATCACGTGCGTCGTGGAGATCGGCGCGTGGAACATGAACGACGCCGAGTACATGACGGACGCCGCCGTCGTCTCCGCGGCGAACCCCTGCGGCGGGTCGAGCTCGATGATCCGCCGGCCCAGCGTCCGCATGATCCGCCAGCCGCCCGCGTACGTACCGAGCGACAGCATCAGCGCACTGGCGACCTTCACCCACAGCGGGATCGGATCCCCGGTCTGCTCGACGTCGGCGATGACCAGCGCCATCACCACGATGCCCATCGTCTTCTGGGCGTCCTGGAGGCCGTGGCCCAGTGCCATGGCGGCGGCGGACACGGTCTGCGCGATCCGGAAGCCGCGCTTCGTCCGGTGCGGCCCCGCCTTGCGGAAGATCCACATGATCGCGGCCATCACCAGGTAGCCGATGATCAGGCCGACGAAGGGCGACACGAACATCGGGATGACGATCTTCTCGACCACACCGGACCAGATGACCTCCGTGCCGCCCGCCAGGGCGGCGCCGACCATGCCGCCGAAGAGCGCGTGGGAGGACGAGGAGGGCAGCCCGAAGTACCAGGTGATCAGGTTCCAGACGATCGCCCCGACCAACGCGGCGAAGAGGATGCCCATCCCCTTGTCGCCGATCGGCGTGGCGATGATGCCCTCGCTGACGGTCTTGGCGACCCCGCTGCCCATGAAGGCGCCGGCGAGGTTCATGACCGCGGCCATCAGCAGGGCGGCGCGCGGTGTGAGCGCCCGGGTCGACACCGAGGTGGCGATGGCGTTCGCCGAGTCGTGGAAGCCGTTCGTGTAGGTGAAGAAGAGCGCGACCCCGACGGTCACGACCAGTGCGAAGGTGTCCACGGGACCTCAGGACTCCTTGACGGCGATGGTCTCCACCGTGTTCGCCACGTGCTCGAAGGCGTCGGCGGCCTCCTCCAGCACGTCCACGACCTGCTTCAGCTTCAGCACCTCGATGGCGTCGTACTTGCCGTTGAAGAGGTGGGCGAGCAGCCTGCGGTGGATCTGGTCGGCCTGGTTCTCCAGCCGGTTGACCTCGATCCAGTACTCGGTGAGGTTGTCCATCGTGCGCAGGTGCGGCATCGCCTCCGCGGTGAGCTCGGCGGCCCTGGCCAGCACCTCGATCTGCTGCTCGACACCCTTGGGCAGCTCTTCGATGTTGTAGAGGACGACGAGGTCGACCGCCTCCTCCATGAAGTCCATGATGTCGTCGAGCGACGAGGCCAGGGCGTAGATGTCCTCGCGGTCGAACGGCGTGATGAAGGAGGAGTTCAGCTGATGGAAGATCGCGTGGGTGGCGTCGTCCCCGGCGTGTTCGGCCGCACGCATCCGCTCCGCGATGTCGGCCCTCGCGGGCGCCTCCGCTCCCAGCAGTTCCATCAGGAGCTTCGAGCCGGTGACGATGTTGTCCGCCGAAGCGGAGAACATGTCGTAGAAGCTCGTCTCCCGGGGGGTCAGACGAAAGCGCACGTGGGGTCCTTCGGTGCATGGGTGTCGGTCAGGCTGATGCTAGGCGCATCATCCGGCCACGGCGAACCGGCTTCCTCAGTGTCGCCCATAGGGCACAGTGAACAGAACCGGCCCCGCACAATCCTGTGAGGATCGGTACCATATACCCGCGAGGGGTATATCACCCTTTGCGGACGACGGGAGGACCCCATGACGACCACCGAGCCGGCCGGTCTCCCGGTCGCGGAGGCCGGGCAGGCCCGCGCCGACCACGACCACGCGGTGCACGGGTACCACGAGCAGAGGGGCGAGCACCTCAAGCGGCTGCGTCGGATCGAAGGCCAGATCAGGGGTCTGCAGCGGATGGTCGACGAGGACGTCTACTGCATCGACATACTCACCCAGGTCTCGGCGTCGACGAAGGCGCTGCAGTCCTTCGCGCTCCAACTGCTGGAGGAGCACCTGCGCCACTGCGTGGCCGACGCGGCGGTGAAGGGCGGCGACGAGATCGAGGCGAAGGTGGAAGAGGCCACGAAGGCGATCGCCCGGATGATGCGGACCTGACTTACGGCGCTGTCCGAAATTGATCGATCGCCTGCACGACAGGTGCAGGCCTGTCCGCTCGCGCTCCGGTCCTCACACTCCGGCCGGGGTCCCCGCCGGGCCCGCCACCCCCGGGGCCACCTTCAGCACCTCGTCGATCCGGTCGTCGCTGAGCCGTTCCGCCTCGGTCGCCGAGGCGGCGATCATCAGCTCGCCGCACAACTCGATCTCGGCGAGTGCCACATGGTCCTGGACGGTCGTCGTGCTCAGGGGCGGGACCACGCGCGTTCACCTCTTCCAGGCCGATGTCGGCTTCCCAGAGTAGGGAGCGCGACACGCACCGCGCATGACTCGTCCGGGCCATTCTCGGAGCCTTCCGAATAGTCTCCCGCGGTCTCCCCCGCCCCACGGATCAGAGTCCGTTCCGGCTCCGGCTCAACCGGCGATCTTCCCGGCGTAGATGTCCCGCCGCGGCGGGAAGCACAGGTCGACGGGCGTGCCGAACCCGTACAGCACCGTCGTCGACACCACGTCGACCTCCCGCTCCCCGTTCGCGAAGCTGAACCGGTGGCGGACCTTCCGCAACCGCCCCGCCTCGTCCAGGTACGCGTCGAACGGCACCGTGTCCGTGGTGAACCCTTTCGCCGCGGCCGCCAGCGCCCCGCGCAGCCGTGGCGGGGCGAGCCTCGCGGCGGCGCCGATGTCGGTGGTCCCCCGGTAGTGCGCGACCGGCACGCCCCCGACACGGGCCTCGCCCACGTGGGCGACCCCCCGCGCGGCCCTCAGCAGGCCGGCCGCCGCGCCGGGATCGGTGGCGCCGCCCGTGACCAGGTTGCCGTCGGCGAGGGTGGTCGTGTCGACCCGCACCCACTTGTCGACGGGGACGCCGGCGCCGCGGTTCTTCATGTACAGCGCGCCCGGCGTGAACAGTTCGGTGATCCCGCGGCGCGGCCGGTCGCCGTCCTCGGGGAGCAGGATCCGCACCCGGCCGCGGCCCGCGCGGAAGTCGTAGACCCCCTCGCCCTCGATGGTCAGCCGCGTGCCGCCCGTCGTCATCTCCAGGGCCGTCCCGGCCTTCGACGTGCCGGCCCGCTCCAGGAGGTCGGGGGCGGAGCGCACGGCGTGGAGCGGACCGCCCCCGGCGCCGTCCCGCTCGCCGCTCGCGGCGACCGCTCCCGCGCGCGGGGCGGCGGGCGGGACGGCGTCGGCGGCACCCGGCGAGCACCCGGCGAGTGCCGCGGCCACCGCCGCCGCCACCGCGGTGGCGGCGGCGTCCGCGCCGCCCGCCCGTCCGAGTCTCCGCACCACCATCGCCCGCCTACCCCCAACACCGTGCCGCTGCCCGCCGGGGCCCCGCCCTCCGGCCCGCGATCTCGGCGACCGGGACGACCCACTCGCATAACGACCGCTCCCACCCCCCGTCACGCCCCCTCGTCCCCCGGTACCGTGAACCCGTGCACACGCATGACGCGCCATCAGCACCGGGGACCGCGGCCGACGTTCCGCACCGCACGACCATCACCGAACGCGGCGCCTTCGCCCTCGCGCGTTGCGCCTGCGGCTGGTGCGGACCGGCCCGCCGCTCCCGCGAACGGGCCCGGACGGACGCCGCCGCCCACACGTCGGAACAGGAGCGGCCCGCGCAGGGATGACGCCGCGGGCCGCCACGCACCGCTGCCGCGGGCCCGCGGCCGGACCGAACGGACCGGCCGGACCGCACCGGACGGCGGGTCCGGCGCGCCCGCGTCCTCCTGCCCGCCGCGCCCGCCGCGCCCCCACCGGCGAGCCCCTCGGCGGGGGAGCCGGACCGGCCGCGGGGCGCAGCGCGGCACTCCGGGGTCCGTCCTAGGCGGCGAGGCCGCGTTCCTCACCGCCGCCCGCCCCGAGGCGCGGGTCCGCCAGCGCGACCGTCTCGTGCCGCGGGCCGCCCCGGGGAGCTTTCCGGGACCGTACGAGCCTTCCCGCGCGCGGGGAGCGGGCGAGGGCGGAGGTCAGCGGCGTCAGCAGCGTCAGGGCGACGGGCGCGAGGAGCAGGGCGACGGCGGTGCCGAGGGCGAAGCCGCCGACGACGTCGGTCGGGTAGTGGACGCCCATGTAGACGCGGCAGAAACCCTCCGCGAGGGCGAGGACGATGGCGGTGAGGCCGAAGCGCTTGTCGGCGATGAACAGGCCGACCGCGACGGCCATGGCCATGGTGGAGTGGTCACTGACGAACGAGAAGTCCGTCTTGCCCCTCGCGAGGACCTCCAGCCCCTCGTGGTCGAGGAACGGCCGGGGGCGCTCGACGAAGCCGCGGATCGGGATGTTGACCAGCAGGGCGATCACGGCGGCGAGCGGCGACCAGACGATTCCGGCGGTCGCGGAGACGGAGTCCTCCGGCGTGCCGCGCCGCCGGGCGCTCCACCAGCACCAGAGGACCACGAGGACGAGGCCGAGCATGATCCCGTACTCGCCGACGAACCCCATGACGCGGTCGAACCAGCCCGGGGCGGCCTTCGCCAGCCCGTTGATGTCGTAGAGCAGGCTGACATCGGGGTTCGTACCGTCCGATGCGAGTTCGGCCATGCGCTGCGGCCCCTTGCCTTGTGCTGCGGTGCGGTGGGTGCGGTCAGTCGGGGGAACGACCCGTGTGAGGGGGCGTTCCGCGCTCCACCAAACACTCACACGACGTTACCGAAGAGAGATACCGGCCCGCGGCCGGGCCGCCCCGGTCAGGTGCCGGCGTCGCCCTGCGGGAGCGCTTGCGCCCCGTCCCTGGTCACGCGGGTGGCGCCGAAGTAGTCCGGTGTGTCGATCTTGTCGAAGCGGATGACGGCGCCGGTGTAGGGCGCGTTGATCATGTACCCGCCGCCGACGTACATGCCGACGTGCCGGATGGCCCGGGAGTCCGTCAGGTCGTCGGAGAAGAACACGAGGTCCCCGGGAAGCAGTTCGTCCCGCGAGGGGTGGGGGCCGGCATTGTACTGGTCGTTGGCGACGCGAGGCAGCTCGATGCCCACGGTGCGGTACGCGGCCTGGGTGAGCCCGGAGCAGTCGAACCGGCCGCCCTGCTCGGGGGTGCCCTCGCCGCCCCACAGATAGGGCTTGCCGAGCTGCTTCTGCGCGAAGTAGATCGCCCCGGCGGCCTGCCGCGACGGCTCGACGGGGCCGACCGGCCGGGCGAAGCTCTTCTCCAGGGAGCGGATGATCCGGACGTAGTTCCGGGTCTCCTTGTACGGGGGGACGCCCCCGTACTTGATGACCGCGTACGCACCGGCGTTGTACGCCGCGAGCATGTTGTCGGTGGGGTCGCCGGGGACGTCCTTCACGTACCGGGCGAGGGAGCAGTCGTAGGAGGCGGCCGACGGGATGGCGTCGTCGGGGTCCCAGACGTCCCGGTCGCCGTCCTTGTCCCCGTCGACGCCGTGCGCGGCCCAGGTGCCGGGGATGAACTGCGCGATGCCCTGCGCCTGGGCGTGGCTCTGCGCGCGGGGGTTCCAGCCGCTCTCCTGGTACAGCTGGGCGGCGAGGAGGGCCGGGTTGACCGCCGGGCAGAGGTTCCCCCACCGCTGCACGAGCGGCTGGTACGCGGCCGGGACGGCGCCCTTGACCAGTCCCACCGCCCCCCGCACGCCTCCCCCGCCGGCGAGCTGGGCGGCGACGACGTAGGTCCCGACCACCAGGAGCGCGACGAAACTCAGGCAGGCCCCGAGGACGACCCCGCCCACCAGCCACGTCTTACGCACCGTCAAACCCCCGTATGCAGTAGGACAGCCATCCGCGCCCCGACCAGTCTAGGTGTCGATCCCCTACCCGAGTGAGCACGGAACCTCATTGCACCCGAAAACCGGTACATGTGATGATCCACCTCATGGCCACATGGGGGGGCGGACCATGAGGAAGTCATCGTGACGGGGGAACCGCGCAGGTCGTCGCGGATCGCGTACCTGGACGCGCCGCGGGGTGCGTCGGCTCCGGCACCGGGGCGGCGGCCGCCGAGACCGCGACTGCAACGATTATTTCCAGACGCGATGACTGAAGCCCGGCGGGAGTTCGCCGTCCTCCTGGGCGAGTTCCGCCGCACCGCCGTCCTCGTCCCGCTCGCCGACGGCGGCGGCCTGTGGACGGCGGACCTGGGCGGCGTCCGCTGGATCTGCGCCTTCTCCCACGAGGAGTCCCTGGCCCGCTTCGCGCGCGCCAGGGGCGAGGCGGACCGGGTGTGGGAGTACCGCACGGTGCTCGGCGCGCGGCTGCTGGACGTCATGGTGCCGCTGCTCGGCGTCCCGGGGGGCGTGGCGCTGGACGCGGGCGGCGCGGACGGGGTGCTGTTCCCGCCGGCCCGGGGCGTGGTGCCGGACGCGGCGGCGGTGGATCTCGACGACGAGCGCGAGGGGGGACTCCATGAGCGGTGAACCGGAACTGAGGCTGCCGCCGGACACGGCCCGGCTGTTGGCCGAGGGCATCGACAAGGCGCACGGGGAGCTGAAGGGCCTCACCTCGATCGGCAACGCCGCGACGGGGAACGGCTTCTCCGGGCTCGCGCTGTCCGCGATGGAGCTGGGGCACCGGGGCCTGGCCGACGAGTTCGGCGCCTTCTGCGACCGCTGGGGCTGGGGCGTGCGCACCCTCATGCAGCGCGGCAACGAGTTCGCGGTGGCCGTCGGCCTCGCCGCGGGCGGGCTCCACGAGCAGGACCAGTACGTCAAGGGCACGATCAAGGTCGTCGTGAACGGCGTCAACGGCAACCCCCACCTGTCGGAGGAGGAGGTCCAGGCCAAGAGCTGGGAGGAGATCCGCGACCAGAGGCCCACCGACGGCGCCGACTGGAGCGGCGAGTCGTTCGACGAGGCCCACCGGCAGTCGAAACAGGTCTGGAGCGACGTCGCCTACGACGTCAACCACCAGTTCGCGAACTCCCTGGAGGACCTCGGGGTCTACGACAGCCGCGAACGCGAGCGGATGGAAGCGCTCCAGCGCGAGGCGTTCGACCCGACGGACGAAGCCGTCCGGCGTGCCGGGGGATCACCGGAGGACGCGGGCTGATGGGTGGCGTCTGGGACGGTCTGGGGAACGCCTGGGACGGCACCAAGCGCTTCGTCGGCCAGGCGATCGACCGCGCGACCGACGGGACCGGGGCGTTCCTGGAGAGCGTCGGCGCGGAGGGGGTCGCCGACGACCTGGAGGACTGGGGCGACGAGACCGCCTCGTCGCTCGGCGTGGACGTACGCGAGCAGCGCCTCGGCCAGACCGAGCAGGCCGACGAACTCGTGCACGGCGGACCGGACGCGATCGAGGCCACGGCCAAGAACCTCCGCGACTTCGAAAGCGCCTTCGACACGGTCGGCCAGGCCCTGAGGCGCCTGGACTCCGCCGACTGGAAGGGCGAGGCCGCCGACGCGTTCCGCGAGAGGTCGGCCATGCTGCCCGCGGACTGGCTGCGGGCGGCCGGCGCCTGCGGCGAGGCGGCGGCCGCCTTGGGAGCGTACGCGAAGGTCCTCACCCGGGCGCAGGCCATGGCGCAGGAGGCCATCGACCTCCACCGGAAGGGCCGCGAGGAGTCGAGGAAGGCCGTCGACGCGCACGACGCGAAGGTCGACGCGTACAACGCCTCCCTCACGTCGGACCGTCCGCTCCCCAGGCCCCCGGAGTTCACCGATCCGGGGGCGGGACCGCGCGAGCAGGCCGAGGAGGTCCTCGCGGCGGCGCGCCGGCAGCGGGACGAGGCCGCGCGGGCCGCCGCGGCCTCGGTGAAGGCCGCCCTGCGGCACGCCCCCGACCCGTCGGCGGGCCAGACGGTGCTCGCCGCCCTGCAGGACACCGCGATGGCCCAGGGGATCGAGAGGACCCACTTCGTCGGCGGCGTGGTGAAGGGCACGATCGGCCTGACCAACTTCGTCCGCTCGCTCCTGCCGATCGACCCGTACAACGTCACGCACCCGGCCGAGTACTACAAGAACACCAGCATGACCCTCGCCGGCCTGGTGACGACGACCGTCCACCCCGACCAGGCGCTGGACAGGGCCTGGGAAGCCGCGAAGAAGGACCCGAGCGAGGCCGGCGGCCGTCTGATCCTCGAACTCCTGGGCGCCAAGGGCGCGGGCGGCCTCAAGACGGTGGCGACGGCGGGGGCGAAGGGCGCGGCACGGCACGGCGCGGACGACGCGGCGCAGGCGGCGCGCCGGGGGACGGCGGAACCGACGCGGCAGTCGCGGACCAACGACGCCGTCTGCTCCGGGAACACCGACCCGGTCGACCTGGCGACGGGCGCCGTGTTCCTCCCCCAGACGGACGTGGTCCTCCCCGGCGTCCTCCCCCTGGTCTTCCGCCGCCGGGCCGCCTCGGACTACCGGGCGGGCCGCTGGTTCGGCCCGTCGTGGGCCTCGACGGCGGACCAGCGGCTGGAGATCGACGCGCAGGGCGTGGTCCTCGTGTGCGACGACGGGCTGCTCCTGTCGTACCCGCACCCCGCCCCCGGCGTGCCGACGCTCCCGGGCCACGGCCCGCGCCGGCCGCTGAGCCGCGACGCCGACGGCGGCTACACCGTCACCGACCCGGAGACGGGGAGCACCTGGCACTTCACCGAGCACCGGCCCGGCCGCGCCCTGCTCGGCCAGGTGGACGACCGCAACGGCAACCTGATCACCTTCGAGTACGACGAGGCCGGCGCCCCCGCGTCGATCGTCCACCACGGCGGCCCCCACCTGAGGCTGACGACCCGCGACGGTCGCGTCACGGCCCTGCACCTGGCGGGCGGCGCGCCGGACGGCACGGACCTGGAGCTCGTCCGCTACGGCTACACGGACGGCCACCTGACCGACGTGGTCGACTCCTCGGGCCTGCCCCTCCGCTTCGCCTACGACGACCGCGGCCGGATCACCTCCTGGACGGACCGCAACGGCAGCCGCTACGACTACGCCTACGACGACCTGGACAGGTGCGTCGCCCAGGGCGGCCAGGACGGCCACCTCGCCCACCGCTTCACCTACGACGAGACCGACCCGGAGACCGGCCACCGCGTCACCACGGTCACCACCCCGGCCGGCGCCACCCGCCGCTACCTGGTCAACCCCGCCCACCAGATCGTCGCCGAGACCGATCCGCTGGGCGCGACCACCCGGTACGAACGCGACCACCGCAACCGCCTGCTGTCCCGCACGGACCCGCTGGGCCTCACGACCCGCTTCGCCTACGACGAGCGCGGCAACCTCACCGAGGTGATCCACCCCGACGGCCGCTCGACGAGGGCCGATCACAACGACCTGGGCCTGCCGGTGCGGATCGTCCACCCGGACGGCCGGGTGGTGCGCCAGACGTACGACGAGCGCGGCAACCGCACCTCGGTGACCGACCCGTCGGGCGCGACGACCGCGTTCGCGTACGACGACGCGGGCCGCCTCCTGTCGGTGACCGACCCGCTCGGGCACACCACCGCGGTCCGCTGCGACGCCGCGGGCCTCCCGGCCGCCGTCACCGACCCGCTGGGCGCGACGACCCGCTGCACCCGCGACGCCCTGGGCCGCCCGACGGCCGTCACCGACCCGCTGGGCGCGACGACCCGCCTGGAGTGGACCCCCGAGGGCCTGCTGTCCCGCCGCGTCGAGCCGGACGGCGCGGAGCAGAGGTGGACCTACGACGGCGAGGGCAACTGCCTCACCCACACCGACGCGCTCGGCGGGGTGTCGCGCTTCGAGTACACCCACTTCGACCTGCTGAAGGCCCGCACCGGCCCGGACGGCGTCCGCTACGAGTTCACCCACGACACCGACCTGCGCCTGGTGGAGGTCCGCAACCCGCAGGGCCTGACCTGGACCTACGAGTACGACGAGGCGGGCCGCCTGCGGTCGGAGACCGACTTCGACGGCCGCACGCTGACGTACGAGCACGACCCGGCCGGCCGGCTGACCGCCCGGACCGACGGCCTCGGCGAGACGGTCCGCTACGAGCGGGACGCGCTGGGCCGCACCGTCCGCAAGGACGCGGCGGGGACGGTCACCACCTTCGCGTACGACGTCTTCGGCGAACTGGCCGAGGCGGTCTCCCCGGACGCCACCCTCACCCGTCTGCGCGACCGCCACGGCCGCCTGCTGTCGGAGACGGTGAACGGCAGGGAACTGCGGTACGCGTACGACGCGGTGGGCCGCCGCACGCACCGCACGACGCCCACGGGCGCGGTGAGCGAGTGGACGTACGACGCGGCGGGCCGCCGCACGCACCTCACCACGTCGGGCCGCACCCTCGCCTTCGCGTACGACGCGGCGGGCCGGGAGACGTCCCGTCACCTCTCCGGCGCGTTCCGGCTCACCCACGCCTACGACGAACTGGGCCGCCTCACCCGCCAGCACGTGGGCGCGCCCGGCCGCACCCTCCAGGAGCGCGCCTACGCCTACCGCGCCGACGGCCACCTCACCGGCGTCGACGACCTCCTCTCCGGCCCCCGCCGCTTCGACCTCGACGCGGCCGGCCGCGTGACGGCGGTCCGCGCGGCGGACTGGACGGAGCGGTACGCCTACGACGAGGCCGGCAACCAGACCGAAGCGTCCTGGCCCGCCTCCCACCCCGGCCGGGAGGCCACGGGCCCCCGCGCGTACACCGGCACCCGCATCACCCGCGCGGGCCGGGTCCGCTACGAACACGACGCCCAGGGCCGCGTCGTCCTCCGCCAAAAGCCCCGCCTGTCGCGCGGACCGGACACCTGGCGCTACACCTGGGACCCGGAGGACCGCCTCACCTCGGTCACGACCCCCGACGGCACGGTCTGGCGCTACGCGTACGACCCGCTGGGCCGCCGCACCGCGAAGCGGCGCCTGGCGGACGACGGCGAGACGGTCCTGGAGGAGACCGTCTTCACCTGGGACGGCACCACGCTCTGCGAGCAGACCACCGACTCCCCGGACCTCCCCCACCCGGTCGCCCTCACCTGGGACCACAAGGGCCTCCAGCCCCTCGCCCAGACCGAGCGCCTCCTGCGCCGGGACGCCCCGCAGGAGGCCGTCGACGCCCGCTTCTTCGCCGTGGTCACCGACCTGGTGGGCACCCCGTCCGAACTCGTCGACGAGTCCGGCGCCCTCGCCTGGCACACCCGCACCACGCTGTGGGGCACCACCACCTGGTCCTCCACCAGCACCACGTACACCCCGCTCCGCTTCCCCGGCCAGTACTACGACCCGGAGACCGGCCTCCACTACAACGTCTTCCGCCACTACGACCCGGAGACCGCCAGATACCTGAGCCCCGACCCGCTCGGGCTGGCCCCGGCACCGAACCCGGCGGCGTACGTCGACAATCCTCACACCTGGACCGACCCGCTGGGGCTGGCGCCTTGCCCTCTCCAAGAGGGGAAGCAGGCCAACGGAAACTTCATATCCGGTTCACTTGAAGGGGAAAATCTCGCCGATCAACTACGCAGGGAATCAGCCCAATCAATCTTCACCGAAGAAGGATGGCTTACTGCGGAGGCAATCGCCGGGTCTCGTCGCGTGATTGATGGCATAGACATCGGGAACCCTGCGGTACGAAGCTTGATGACTGCGGATGGCAGCAGCCTAGAGGATTGGGGAAAATACAGCACGAGAACCCACCAGTCCCCCTATGGAGACTTTCAGGTGCATTATTACTACAACCCCGAAACGGGCAAAATCCTCCTATACGACTACAAGGTAGTCATGAACAGAAGGTAATCAGGATGCGCGCTAAATTTACCCTCCCTCAAACACCGAACCCGAAAGTTCTCCAAGGAGTCGACGCACTCAAAGAAGGTCGGGAGTACATAGTTCTCGAAGTGCTCTCACATAATGGCGGCGGTACGGCTTTTCGCGTCGAATTCATCACAGGGGAGGGCCCCGCCCTCTTCGACAGTAGAGTTTTTACCGTGACGTGCCACCGCCTACCACCAACCTGGCAATATTTCCAGTTCGAAACCGGATCATTTGCCTTGCGCCCGCAACCGTGGAGTCAGGTTGGCTTCTGGGAGTCCTACTACGAACACGAGGCTCACGCGCTGGAGATCTACGAGACCGAAAAGCAGAAAATCTTGTCCTCCTCTTGAGGGCCATCGGGGCTCGACTACAGACCTGGCGCAGAACGCACAAGAGCAGAACCAAAGCATCACATAATTCATATGATGCAACATGCATGCGAAAACCCCAGTAAGCCCGCCCATGGGGCCCTCGATACAGGCCGAGCCGAAATATTCGAGACCGTTGACGAAGCATGGGGAACAATGACGTTTTCTCAGCGGTTGTCACTTCCATGAGTTGTTGAGGACGAGTGCGGCTTGGGCGATGCGTCCGATCCGGCTGGGGCTGAGCGTGACGTGCTGCAGCGCGCGCCAGCGCTGCTTGAGTTCAGCGGCGGCCCGTTCGCCCAGGGCCCGGATGCCGCGCAGGAGCCGGTTGTGGGCGCGGTTGTCCGGCGCGAGCGGGGAAGCGATGTCGGGGTGCGGACGGAACGGGGTGTGGATGCCCTTGCCGGCGCCGGTGTAGCCGACGTCGGCCAGCGTCGGCAGACCGGCGCGGGCCGCCGCGTACAAGGCGGGCAGGGCATGGATGCGGGCGGCACGCAGGTCGTGGACGGATCCGGGTTCGACGTCGGAGACCCACAGCGGGGTGCCGTCGGGTGCGGCCACGAACTGGATGTTCCCGGCGAAGTGCCGAGCCTTGCCGGAGTACCACAGGTCGTTGCCCTTCTCGGTAGTCCCGGCGACACGGTCGCAGGAGATCAGGGTGCCGTCCAGCACCACGTGGCTCATCTGCCGCGCGCGGCAGCGGTCCAGCACCTCATGCAGCTCGGGGGCCTGGTCGGCCAGGACGTCGATTGCCTCGTGGAGGTAGCGGTAGCCGGTGGCCTGCGAGATTCCCGCATCGCGGGCCAGGCAGTGCACGCAGCCGGCCTCGCGGAACCAGCGCAGCACGAAGACGGCCTGCCGGAACGGGCTCAACGCCCGGGAGCCCTTCGGGGTGCCGATCCGGCGGCGGTGGCCGGCCAGCAGCCGGGCCACGTATTCCACCACGTGGCGCGGGACGTCGAGCATGGCAACATAGGTGACCAACGTGAAGCCTCTGGTGCAACGGACGATCTTGTGGTGAGAACTGTCCTACCAGAGGCTTCACGTCTGTCCGCACCCGGGCCACCGCTGTCCGACCCAACCCTTAACGCCCTGATCAACCCACTTCCCGAAGATTATTTCGCTGAGAAAACGTCACTGAACTTTTCCTCAGCGATTTTCTCGCCTCCGCCCCACCTCAAGAGGACGGCTATCTCTTGGAACGCGTGACGGCCGACAGCTCTGTACGCGGACAGACCGCACGCGCCCTCACTACAAGAAGTGGAGTATGGGTCAGCAACTGCTGAGCAGATTTCTCTCATGGAGGCGCTGTGTGAGGGATCTGCTACGCCGGAAAGTTTTGCCCGGGGCTGGCTGGCAGCACGTCGCCGCGCCCTAGGACGACGCGAGCGACTGAAAGAACCTCTGGGGCGACTCCTTGATCGAGTTTTCTACGCACTGGAGGACTACTCAATCGACCCCGCACTGCGCGAGGAAGGCGACGTCAGCGACGACGAATTGATTGCGATCGTGCGCGACACCCTCCAAGAGATGAAAAAACCAAATTAGACATCACACCCTTCCGGCGAAAATCGCACGAACAACGACTTGATGACGGAAGAAGACCTTGGCGCACTGAAAGAACTGGAGATGCTGCGACTCAGGGCGACCGAACTGTCTGCGGATCCCAGGCAAAAGGCCCTGCTGAGCCAGATAGAGGACCAACAAGAAAAGTGGTACGGCCACTAACCCGCAGAACAATCAATCAAGGGGAATCCTGAAGCGAGCAGGGGCACCGCACGCCCATGACTACCATGCACCGTTTCTTAGCGGGCTTCCGGCAAAGGCGACAAGGATCGATTCCCTCATCTCCACATCACCAATCCCATACCGACCAGACCACAGGCACCCGAAGTGAGCCCCACGCACCAACAACACGGCACCCCACCCGGCTGGCAGCCGCCCAGCGGCATCGAGCGCGCGTTGTACGAGGCGCGGCTGCGCGGGGACTGGCCCGCCTACTACGACGTGGTGGCCCGGTCCCACCTGTACCTGGCGCAGCCCCGGGCGGAGGTCGAGGCGCGGCCGGGTCGCGTGCTGTTCCTGCCCTACTGGAACCCGCACACCAGGTCCAAGTGCCTGGCCGTCCACACCACCGGCATGCTCCCCGCGCCCGTCCCGGATCCGGTGTTCACCCAGCAGAGCCTCGGCTGGCTCGCCCGCGTGTGGGAGCCGGGAGATCCGCCGTACCTCGTGGTGAACCCGGGCAGCCCGTGTGAGGGCGTCCTCCCGGCGACGCCCGAGGGCCGGGCGCTGTGGTTGCAGCACGACGCGAGGGTCCAGCGGGTCGGGCTGGCCGAGGACGCGGTGCACCGCCTCGACGTGGGCGGCCCCCTCCAGGGCCCCGTCGCCTTCGGTCTCGCGACCGGCGCCCACCTCTCCGTACGGAACGGCGAGTTCTGGAACACCATGGGCTACCACGGTGGCGGCATCCGGCACGAGAGGCAGCGGCTGGAGGAGTGGTGGGGCATCACGACCCGCGAGGACTGGTCGAACGCGCTGCGACGGCTCCTGAGCGCCGACATGGTCAGCGACGTGTGGGAGTTCGTCCTCCAGGTGCGTCGCTCACTGGTGCAGGACTACGCGGGCCCGGTGTCGCTGGAGCACTGGCGCGACACGGCGGAGCGCGTGGTCCGCGCTCGGGCCGAGGCCGCCGCGCAGCCCCGGTTGACCCCCGACGGGGTGATCGCGAGCCGTACGGTGTCCCCCACCGCGATCGAGTCGCGCGTCGCCGGGGTCCGGCGGCTGGTGGGCCGCATCGCCCGCTACGAGGCCCGGTTCCGCGCCGACGGCCTGCTCCCGGAGGACGGGTACGTCCGGACCGCCGAGGCGTGGGACTACGGGCGGGCCGCGGGCATGGCCCGTTGGGGCCTGGGCGCGCGGTACGGCACCCTCGCGGAGGCCGAGGCGGCCGTCGTCCGGGCCGGCCGGCTCGTCCGCACCAACTACCGCTCCTGGGCCGACTTCTCCGCCGCGTACGTCCTCGGCCGCTGCCTCCACTTCGACGAGGAGGAGTTCGGCGAGTGGTACGAGACCGCCCTCACCGGCCACCGCGTCCTGATGTCCGACCCCGCCAGCCCCTGGCTGACCGTCCCGTGGAACTGAGGGTTCCCGCCCATCGGCGGCCGGTCCGCCGCACGGACACCGGCCGTCACCCGTGTCAGCCGTCACCCGCGTCCGCCGCCGGTTCCGCGCACTCGGCCCACAGCAGTTTCCCGCCGCCCTCCCCGAAGGGGCCGCCGTCGCCCAGCGGACGCGCTCCGAAGTCGTCGGCACAGCTCCACGAGCCGCAGCCCGCGCCCGCGTTCGTCGCCGTCCTCCGCCGGAGCGGCCGTACCGCCCCGGAACGGGGCCGGGATGTACGGGTTGCCGTCCCGGACGCTCACCCGCAGCCGCCCCGGGCCGGTGGCGTCCAGGTGGAGGCTGTACGGGGCGTCGGAGTACAGCTACGCGTTGGTGACCAGCTCGCTGGTGACGAGTTCGGCGACGGCGGTCAGGGCCTGCATCCCGTAGGCCGCCAGAACGGTGCGGACGGTGCGCCGGGCGATGCCGGGGCCGCGCGGATCCTGCGGGAGCTGGAGGGTGTACGCCCACGGCGGCGTTACGGTGAAGGACATGGAAGTCTCCGGTGAGTGGGGAGAGTTGAGGCGAACATGCGTGTGCCCGGTGGCTCTGCCGGCCCGTCGACCGGTGCGCTTCCTGGCGGGTGGCCTGGTACGGACACTAGAGGTGTCGCAAAGATTCTTTGCGGGGATCCAAGGATTCTCGTACCGGAAACGCCCGTGTGGGTGACCGGACCAATCAGCTGTTCCCCGGGAGGAGTCGCATGACCTCACGGCCGCCCGTCACCGCGCGGCGCGCCCGCATCGCCGCCGAGCTGCGCCGCCTGCGCGAACGCGCGGGTCTCACCTCGACCGAGGCGGCCCAACGGCTGGGCACCAGCTCGGGGCAGCTCAGCAATGTCGAGAGGGCGCGCTTCGGAGTGAGTCCCGACCGCGTGCGCGCGATGGCCCGTACGTACGGCTGCACCGACCAGGCGTACGTCGACGCCCTCGCGGCCATGGCGGGGGAGCGCACGAAGGGCTGGTGGGAGGAGTACCGCGGGATACTGCCGCCGAGCCTGCTCGACCTCGCGGAGCTGGAGCACCACGCGACCGCGTTGCGCACGGCGTACACCACCCACATCCCCGGTCTGCTGCAGACACTCGACCACGCTCGCGAGATCTTCAGGCAACTGCTTCCCGTCACCCCGCCGCCGGAGGTCGAGCACCGGGCGTCCCACCGCATCCGGCGCCAGGCCGTCCTCCACGGGCCGCGGCCGATCCCGTACAGCACGATCATCCACGAAGCCGCCCTGCGCATGAAGGTCGGCGGCCCCGAGGTGGCCAGGGCGCAGCTCCAGCACGTACTGGACATGAGCGAGCGGCCCCACATCAGCGTCCTGGTCATCCCCTTCGACGTCGGCGCCTTCCCCGGCGCCGGGCAGTCGGTGAACTTCGCCTGCGGGCCGGTACCGCAGCTCGACACCGTCCACCTCGACCAGTCGCACGGCCCGGTCCTGCTGGACTCTCCGCCCGAACTGGAGGAGTACCGGCTCCTCCTCGACCGCATGGAAGCGGTGGCCCTCGGGCCGGAGGAGTCCCGCGACCTCATCCACCACATCGCCGGACAGCTGTGAAGGGATCCCCGATGCGTAACGCGTACGGCCAGACCTGGCGGAAGTCCTCCCACTGCGCCACCGGCGACGCCTGCATACACCTCGCGCCCGCTCCCGGGGGTGCGGTCAGACTCGTCGAGAGCGGCGATCCCACCGGCGCCGTGCTCACCCTGGCCCCCGCCACCTGGCGGGCGTGGCGGGACGCCGTCAACGCCGGCCGGCTGCCCCTTCCCGATGTGGAGCGCGGCCCCGGCGGGGTCCTCCGGCTGCGGAGCGCGGACGACCCGGGCGTGGTCGTCACCACGACCGCCGCCCAGTGGGACGCCTTCGCCGCCGGGGTGCGGGACGGGGAGTTCGACCGGCTCGCGGGGTGAGGAGCCGGGGTACGCGGGAGCCGGGCGCGGCCCGTCAGCGGCGCAGGCCGGCGTTGAGCCGGGCGGCCTGGCGGGTCAGGTGGGCGCGCTCGGCGAGGTTGGGGGCCTTGGGGGCCGCCTCGGCGTACAGCCGTGCCGCCGTCACCGGGTCGCCGTCGCGCTCGTGGAGGTACGCGGCCACCGCGGTGTGGCGGGGCAGCGAGGCGTCCAGCTCCGCGAGCGCCGCCAGGCCGGCGCGCGGTCCGTCGGCCTCCCCGACGGCGACCGCGCGGTTGAGCCGCACGACGGGGCTGTCGGTCAGGCGCGTGAGCTCGTCGTACCACTCGACGATCTGCACCCAGTCGGTCTCCTCGGCGGCGGGCGCGTCGGAGTGGAGGGCGGCGATGGCGGCCTGGGCCTGGAACTCGCCCAGCCGGTCGCGGGCGAGCGCCGCCTGGAGGATCCCGACGCCTTCGGCGATCAGCGCGGTGTCCCAGCGGCTCCGGTCCTGCTCGGCGAGCGGTACCAGGCTGCCGTCGGGCGCGGTCCGGGCGGCGCGCCGGGCGTGGTGGAGCAGCATGAGGGCGAGCAGCCCGGCCGCCTCGGGGTGGTCGACCCGGGCCGTGAGCTGCCGGGTGAGCCGGATGGCCTCGGAGGCGAGGTCGACGTCGCCGGAGTACCCCTCGTTGAAGACCAGGTAGAGGACGCGCAGCACGGTGGCGACGTCGCCGGGCCGGTCGAAGCGCACGCCGGAGACGGTGCGTTTGGCGCGGCTGATCCGCTGCGCCATGGTCGCCTCGGGCACCAGGTAGGCCCGGGCGATCTGGCGGGTGGTCAGCCCGCCGACGGCGCGCAGCGTGAGCGCGACCGCCGATGCCGGGGTCAGCGACGGGTGGGCGCACAGGAAGTACAGCCGGAGCGTGTCGTCCACCGCGGACGCCGGTCCGGGCGCGGGCTCCCCCTCGACGCGGTCCTCGCGCCGGCGGCGGGCGGCGTCGGCCCGCGTCGCGTCGAGGAACCTGCGCCAGGCCACGGCGACCAGCCAGCCCTTCGGGTCCCGCACGGGGTGCTCCCCGCCCGAGGAGCCCGGGGAGGGCCCGGCCGCCCCGACCCTGAGCGCCTCGACGAGGGCGTCCTGCACGGCGTCCTCGGCCGCCGCGAAGTCGGCTCCGCGGCGGACGAGGAGGGTGAGCACGCTCGGGATGAGGCTCCTGAGCAGGGCTTCGTCCATCGGGGAGGTCACTCCGTGACGGAGGGCGGCAGGGTCAGGAACGGGCGCACCTCCAGCCACTCGTGGATCGGCCTGCCGCCCGCCCCGGGAGCGGCCGACAGTTCCCCGGCCAGTTCGACGGCGCGCTCGTGGCTGTCGACGTCGACGATCATCCAGCCGGCGATGAGGTCCTTGGTCTCCGCGAACGGCCCGTCGGTGACCGGCGGGCGCCCCTCGCCGCCGTAGCGGACCCACGTTCCCTCGGGGGCGAGCGCCTGACCGTCGACGTACTCGCCCGTCTCCTGCAGCCGGGCCGCGAAGTCGCTCATGTACTGCATGTGCGCCGAGATCTCCTGCGGGCTCCACCGCTCCATCGGCACGTCGTTGACCGGAGCCGGGGCGCCGCGGTAGTGCTTCAGCAGCAGGTACTTGGCCATCGTGGTTCTCCTCGGTGCTCGTGCGGCCCATTGTGGTCGCGTTCACCCCGGGGACGGAGCCGAACACGGGTTCTCGACATCGCCGTCGAATTCTCTTCCGGCTTTCGTCGAGGGCCCGGGTGGGGTGCCTCGCGGCGTCCGGACCGGCGGCGCGGCACGGGGGCGAAGGTGTCGGGGGTTCGGGGCTCCGGGGGCTCCGGGGGCTCCGGGAACCGGCACCGGCCGGACGAGCGGACCGGGCTGCGGGGGCGCAGACCGGCGGGTGGTGGGTGGTGGCCGGCGGGCGGTGGGCGGGCACTCGGCGTCGCGTGCGGGTCCTTCCGTGCCCGATGGACGGCGACGGGAGGACGAATCCGGACGCGAGCGAACACATGGCGTACGCGAATGAACATCAGAGAAACAAAAGAGTCAGTCTCTGTCGAGAACGCGGCACCCCCACACCACACCCACCGCAGCCGCAGGCACCGCGCACCACACTCCGGGACCCTCTCGCCGGGCGCTCCCCGCTCCCCGCCCACCGATGGGCCGCGACGTACCGTCCTACCCCGACCTGGACAAACACCGGAACTGCCGGAGACTCCCCGCCCGCTTCGCACCGCGAGGGCGGGCACCGCGCCCCCGTTCCGGCCCGGCGGCCGCAGGCCCCCGACCGCCTCCGCCGCCCCCTCCACTCGACCCCCTCCATCTGGTCTGGACCACGCCCGTTACGCTGTGCCCGCAGTCGCAAACGGCTGTGTTCACACCCCGGCGGCAACCGGGCCGGGGCCAGCACCACGGGAGAACACCATGGGGAACAAGGTGAGCCGGCTCGGAGACCCCGGGGGAACGGCCGCCGCGATCGCCGTCATCGCGATGACCGCCTTCGCCATCGCGGTCCTGGGCTACTTCCTCGTCAAGACGGGCTAGCACCGCGGGACGGGCCGGTACCGCCCCCGCCGGGGCTCGGCCCGCACCCACCCAGGCGCACCGCGCCCGCCGCCGCCGGAAGCCCCTCCGACGGCGGCGCCGTCGTATACGGGCGAATCGCCGATCAGGGGACAACTGCGGTCATTGCCCATGGTCACACTGCGTGATAAACAGAGTGGTCATCCGTATATCCGCACGCGTTGCGCACCCCACTCACGCAGGTCAGGGAGGCTGGGCCGGTCAAACGTGCGGAGTCCGGGTAAAGAGACCCGCCAAGACGTCGTACGTCGGCGGTTCGATCAGCGAAGATAGTTGACGGCCCGCGCACCCGGCGGGTCGTCAACCTACCGAACAGGGGCGGTGAGTTACATGTACCTGGCGGCCGAGAAGGGCGACATCACCACCATCATTGGCGGAATCGCCCCGAACTGGGGGCCCTTCGGGAGCCTGGGCAACCAGGCCCGTGTGATGATCGAGATCGTGATGGCCGTGGCCATCCTGCTGTGCCTCGGCATCGCCATCTGGGGGGCGGCCAAGCAGCGCATCGGCGCGACCGCGCTGCGGGACACGTTCAGCGCCGAGCAGGGCAAGGGCCTGATCGTGGCCGGCCTGACCGGCGTCTTCATCATCGGATCACTCGGCACGCTGTTCACCATCGTGTACGGGATGGCCGTCTAGCCCGCCGCTCCACCCGACCCGCCTTCCGCTCCGGCGCCCGCGAAGGATGCGTCTCCTGATGTCCACTCACCACACCGCGTACGCGACGCGGACAGCATCACGGCAGCAGTCGTCGTTCGAGGAGGCGTACCCGTCATGAGCTTCGGCGACGAGTACGAAGGCGGAGGTGGCCGGGGCAGGGGCGGCCGGGGCGGTACGGGGCGGACCCGCACCCGCCTCCCCGGAAACGAGCCCGCCGACGACTTCGGGAACGGCTTCGGGGACGACTTCGGAGGCCCGGCGCGGCGCCCGCAGCGCTCCTCGCGGTCACTGGTGACGGTCGTCGGCGTGGTCGTGCTGCTGATCGCCGCGATCGCCTTCGCGAACCGCTCCGGCGACGGCGAAGGCGAGGGCACGGCCAAGGCCCCCCGCGAGGGCGCCCCGCCCCCCACGGCGGCCACCGGCAGGAAACCCGTCACCGGGAAGAACGGCACGATCCCGGCGGGCTTCGCCCGCGACGAGCAGGGAGCCCAGAGCGCCGCGGCGAACTACGCGGTGGCGCTCGGCTCCGCCGGTATGTTCCAGAGGGAAAACCGGCACTCCATCCTTCGCGCGGTCCACGATCCGGCCGCCGTAGACGGGCTCCTGGCAGCCCTGGACAAGGCGTACTCCCCCGGCTTCCTCAAGAACGTCGGGCTCAACGAGGACGGTTCCACCCCGCCCGGTCTGACGTTCGTCTCCCGCACCATGCCGGTCGGCACGCAGTTGCTCGAGATGAACGGCGACGCGGCCACCGTCGAGGTGTGGTGCACCGGCCTGGTCGGCATGGCCGGCGAGACATCGACCAAACCGGTGACCCAGACCTGGTTCACCATCACCCAGAAGCTCAAGTGGGTGGGCGGCGACTGGAAGATCCAGTCGTCGAGCCAGAAGGAGGGACCGACGCCGGTCAACGGCGACAACCGTGCCTCCACCGCGGACGAGATCGCCGAGGCGGTCGCCGGATACGGAGGCTTCACCTATGCCCGGTAGTCCCCGCAAGCAGAGCCGATCGCTCGCCCCCTACGTGGTAGCGGCCGGAACGGTCCAAACTCTTGTCATCGCGTTCGCCTCGCGTGCAGGCGCCGACCCCTCACCGGCACCGAGTCCCAGCCCGTCGCCCAGCGGCAGCAGCGACCCCTGCGACCTCGTCGTCGGGCTCACCCGTGACTACTGTAAGAAGGACAAGCTCGACGGCACCTCCCGCTCCGTCGGCCCCCTCGATCCCGGCGGCGCCGTCGACCCCCTCTCCTCCCTCGCCCGCGGCTGCGCCGACGCCGCCGCGTGGACCGTGGACAAGCTGAGCGCCGCCGTCGACAGCACCGCCGCCGTCGACTTCACGAACCCGCAGTTCCTCAAGCAGTACGCCGTCGTCTTCGCGGCCTCCACCATCCTCACCCTCGTCCTCTGGCTGCTCGCCGTCGCCAAGCGGGCCATCCGGGGCGCGCCGTTGAGCACGGCGCTCTCCGAGGCCGTCGGCTTCCTCTGGCTGACCGTGCTCGCCTCGGCGTTCACGCCGCTGGTCCTGCACACCCTCGTCTCCGCGACCGACGGCGTCACCGAGGTGATCGCCTCCGGTACGGGCGGGCAGACCGACGAGTTCTTCGGGTCGTTCTCCGCCGCCCTGAAGAAGGGCGACGACATCGGCGGCGGACCGATCATGATGATCGTCGTCGCGCTCGTGTCGATCCTCGCCGCGGGCGTCCTCTGGCTGGAGCTGGTCATCCGCGCCGCCCTGCTCTACGTGGGCGCCCTGCTCGGGACCGTCGTCTACGCGGGGCTCGTCGACAGGAACATGTGGGGCCACGTCCGCCGCTGGGCCGGCATCATGATCGCGGTCATCCTGGTGAAGCCCGTCATCGTGATCGTCCTCGGCCTCGCCGGGGCGCTCTCCTCCGGCGACGGCCCCGACGCCTTCTCCGCCGTCGTCTCCGGCCTCGCCATCATCCTGCTGGCGATTTTCGCCTCCGCCGCCATCTACCGCTTCGTGCCCGGCTTCGGCGACGAGATCGCCACCGCCCGCACCAACCGGAAGCAGGCCACCGACGGCGCCCAGGCGGCCGCCGTGATCTCCTCCCCCGCCGCGCTGGTCTCCCAGGGCATCAAGACCCACAGCGCCCGCAGCCACCAGCAGGGCGCCGGCGGGGTCGCCGTCTCCGGCGGGGTCGCCGCCCACGGCAACCGCGGCACCCACACGGGCGCCCCCGCCGGCACGCCCCCGCCGCGCACCGCGCCCAGCACCCCCGCGACCGTCAACAGCCCGCATACCAGTCGCGGTGTCGGCAACACCGGCAACACCGGCAACAACAGTCCAGGAGGTGGAGGGCGGTGACGACCCAGTCCCATCCGATCACGCCCCGCCGCACGTATCTCATCGGCCGCGCCCGGCCGAACGCGATCATCGGCAAGAACCGCGAGACCGGCGAGATCGCCCTGATCATCGCCGGCGCGTTCGTCGGCATGATGTGCGGCCTCCTCGTCCCGGTCCTCTCCCTGCGCATCGTGCTGCTCGTCGGTTTCCCGATGCTCGCCCTCGCCGCCGTGTACGTCCCCTACCGCGGCCGCACCTTCTACCGCTGGTACGAGGTGAACCGCAGCTACAAGCGGGTCCTCCGCCGGGGCACCACGTACCGCTCCGCCGCCATGGAGGCCGGCACGCGCCTCGACGGCCGCGAGGTCGAGATCGGCCCCCCGCCGGGCATCGGCCGCATCAACTGGCTCTCCGCCCCCTTCGGCCCCGACGAGATCGCCGTACTCCTCCACGCCGACCGGCGCACCGTCACCGCCGCCATCGAGATCGAGGGCCCCGGCGTCGGCCTGCGCGACAGCGAGGACCAGGAAGCCCTGGTGGACCGCTTCGGCACCCTCCTCAAGCACGTCGCCAACGGGGACGGCTTCGTCACCCGCATCCAGATGCTCGCCCGCACCCTCCCCGCCGACCCCGACGCCCACGCCAAGGACGTCGCCCAGCGCGGCGACCCGGGCGCCCCGCGCTGGCTCCTCGACTCCTACGACCAGCTGCTCTCCATGGTGTCGACCTCCAGCGAGCAGCACCGCGCGTACCTCGTCGCCTGCATGCACTACACGCGCGAGCTGGCCGCCGAGGCCCACGCCATCGCCCGCGCCGCCCGCCACACCGGCGGCCGGCGGCAGCGGCTCGACAAGGACGCCGGACTCGCCGTCGTCATGGCCCGCGAGCTGACCGACATCTGCGCCCGCCTCGCCGAGGCCGACATCCGCGTCCGCCAGCCGCTGGGCCAGTCCCGCCTCGCGTCGCTCGTGCACTCCATGTACGACCCGGACCACCCGATCGACCACATCCAGGCCATGTCCAGGCGCAACGCCTGGCCGGCCGAGCTCGACGCCGTCGAACCGACGTACCTCAAGGCGAAGACCCGCGAGTCCACCACCCGCGCCCCCTGGTGCCACGCCACGGCCTGGATCAAGGAGTGGCCGATGACCCCGGTCGGCGTCAACTTCCTGGCGCCGCTGCTCGTCCACACCCCCCGACGTGATCCGCACGGTCGCCGTCACCATGGACCTCGAACCGACCGAGATCGCCATCGAGCGGATGCTCACCGAGAAGACCAACGACGAGGCCGAGGCGAGCCGCGCCGCCAAGATGAACCGCACGATCGACCCCCGCGACATCGCCGCCCACGGCCGGCTCGACCAGCGGGGCGAGGACCTCGCCAGCGGCGCGGCGGGCGTCAACCTCGTCGGGTACATCACCGTCTCCTCCCGATCCCCCGAGGCCCTCGCCCGGGACAAGCGGACGATCAGGGCGTCCGCCGGCAAGTCGTACCTGAAACTGGAGTGGTGCGACCGCGAGCACCACCGCGCCTTCGTGAACACGCTCCCGTTCGCGACCGGCATCCGCCGGTGAACCGGCGGCCGCCCCATGGGGCACGGCCGCCGCGCCGGGCACGGGCGCCGCGGGTGCCGTACGAGCCGACAGGACGAGCCGACAGGACGATAGGGGCCTGATGATGCGCGATCCGCTGTCCGTCCTCACCGACGCCTTCACCTCCTTCCTCTTCGGGAAGGTGGAGACCACCCGCCTGCCCGTGCGCACCTCCACCGGCCAGGCCCAGGCCGTCTACCTGCCGACCGCCGCACCCGGCCTGGGCGACTCCGGCGTGATCATCGGCCGGGAGGTGTACAGCGGCAAGGGCTACATCTACGACCCGTTCCAGCTGTACGGGCAGCAGCTCCCCGCCCCGCACTGGCTGGTCCTCGGCGAGTCCGGCAACGGCAAGTCGGCGCTGGAGAAGACGTACGTCCTGCGCCAGCTCCGCTTCCGCGACCGCCAGGTCGTGGTCCTCGACGCGCAGGGCGAGGACGGCGTCGGCGAGTGGAACCTCATCGCCGAGCAGCTGGGCATCACCCCCGTCCGCCTCGACCCGATGGCCGCCCTCGACGACGGCATCCGCCTCAACCCGCTCGACCCCTCCATCACCACCACGGGCCAGCTCGCGCTGCTGCGCACCATCATCGAGGTCGCGATGGGCCACGGCCTCGACGAGCGGTCCGGTTTCGCGCTGAAGGTCGCCCACGCGTACGTCAACGAGACGGTCACCGACCGCCAGCCCGTCCTCACCGACATCGTCGAGCAACTGCGCCACCCCGAACCCGAGTCGGCGGAGGCGATGAACGTCGACATAGACGACGTACGCGCCTGGGGCCTCGACGTCGCGCTCGTCCTCGACCGGCTCGTCGACGGCGACCTGCGCGGCATGTTCGACGGCCCGACGACCGTCGGCATCGACCTCGACGCGCCGCTCATCGTCTTCGACCTGTCGCACATCGACCGCAACTCCATCGCCATGCCCATCCTCATGGCGATCGTCGGCGTGTGGCTGGAGCACACCTGGATCCGCCCCGACCGGAAGAAGCGCATCTTCCTCGTCGAGGAGGCCTGGCACATCATCAACAGCCCCTTCGTCGCGCAGCTCTTCCAGCGGCTGCTGAAGTTCGGCCGGCGCCTCGGCCTGTCCTTCGTCGCCGTCGTCCACCACCTCAGCGACGTGGTCGACGGAGCGGCGGCGCGGGAGGCCGCGGCGATCCTCAAAATGGCCTCCACCCGCACCGTCTACGCCCAGAAGGCCGACGAGGCACGCGCCACCGGCCGGGTGCTCGGCCTGCCCCGCTGGGCCGTGGAGATCATCCCGACCCTCACCCCCGGCATCGCCGTCTGGGACGTCAACGGCAACGTCCAGGTCGTCAAACACCTGATCACCGAGGCGGAACGGCCCCTCGTCTACACCGACCGCGCCATGACCGAATCGGCCCCGCCCGAGCTGCCCGAGGACGTCAAGGCCGCCGAATGGGAGGCGGAGCAGCGCGCGGCCCTCATGGAGCGGCAGATGAACGGCTCGCCCGAATCGACGGTGGCGTGACGTGGACCGCGCACCGGACGTACGCGGCCCGGGCCGGGGCGGAGCCGCCGAGCGGGGCATCCCCGACGGACTGCTCATGGCACTGCTGGGGCTCCTGCTCGGCGTGACGCTGGCGGCGTGGACGGCGACCGGCCTGGCCGGGCTGTTCACGCACGGCTCCTGGCCGCGCGGCGCCACCTTCGCCCGCACCCCGCTGGCCCTGCGCCACCTGCTCACCGCCCCGCAGGACCTGGCGGGCGCGTGGCCGCTGACGCCGGCCGACCAGCTCCCCGGCCCCGGGGTGTTCTGGGGACTGCTGATCGGCGAACTGATGGTGGCCGCGGTGCTGGCCGTGTTCGTCGTGGGTACGGTGGCCCGCTGGCGGGCGGTACGGGCGGCGGCCCGCGCCCGGCGCCCCGCCCGTCCGGCCGCGGCGGCGGCCTGCGCGGCCACGCCCCGGGCCACCGCCCCGGCCGCCCCTCCGGAGCCGGCCGGCCCCACGCCCGCCGCCACGGCCACCCCCGCACCCGGTTCCACGTCCGCACCCGCACCGGAATCCGTACCCGGGCCCCGTACGACGCCGACCGCGACCGCACCGGACGCCTCCGGCCCGCGCGCCCCCGCCGCCGCCCTCCCCACACCCCGCACCCCGGCACCCCTCCTCCTCTACGGCGACCGCGCCACCCGCCGCCCGCACGCCCTCCGGGCCGTCCTGGACGCCGAAGGCCCCGCCCTCGTCGTCACGTCCGACCCCACCCTGTGGGCGGACACCAAGGACGCGCGCGCCGAACTCGGTCCGGTCGTCCTCTACGACCCCGGCCACCTCTGCGACACCCCGGCACGCCTCCACTGGTCGCCCGCGGACGGCTGCGAGGACACCGCCACGGCGGCGTCCCGCGCCGCCGCGCTCCTCGCCCCCGTACGCCCCTCGGCCCGTCTGGACGCCGCCGTCGCCGACACGGCCGAGACCCTGCTGCACTGCTGGCTGCACGCCGCGGCCGTCGACGGCCGGCCGTTCAAGCAGGTGCACCGCTGGGCGCAGCACCACGGCGCGGCCCACGAGCCGGTGCGCGTCCTCCGTACCCACCCCAAGGCCACCAACAGCCACGCGGGCCTCCTGGAGTCGGCGCTCACCGCGCACCCCGAACGCCGCGAGGCCGCACGGGCGCTGACGCTCCGTGCCCTCTCCGCCCTCTCCTCGGTCCACATCCGCGAGGCGTGCACCGCGAACCGAACCGACGCGCTCGCCCTGGAATCATTCGCCGTCGAAGGGGGAACGCTCTACGTGGTGGGCGAGCCGATCGAGGCGCCACGGACCGACCCCGGGGCGATGCCCCTCCTCACCGCCCTCACCTCGCACGTGGTCGAGCACGGCCGCCGCATGGCCGCACGGTCATCCGACGGTCGGCTCGACCCACCAATGACCCTCGTCCTCGACGACGTGGCCGCCGTCGCCCCCGTCCCCCGCCTCCCGGAACTCCTCGCCACCGGCCACGACCGGGGCCTCCCCCCCCTCGCACTGCTCCGCTCCCGGGAGCAGGCCCGCGCCCGCTGGCGAGAACCCCTCACCGCACCGACCCCCTGAGCCCCGGGACCGCCCCCCGTCCTCCGGACTCCAGAACCGCTCCGGCCTCGCACCGGTACGGCCCCTACCGTCCCGGCTGCCCCTCGCCGCCCGCGCACCCGTCCGGCCGCCACACCTCGTACTCCCGCTCCACCACACCCGGCTCCCCCTCCACCGGCAGGGTCCGCCCGCTCGGCAGGAACGCCGCCTTCCGGTACAGCGCCACCGCCCGCCCGTTCCGCTCGTGCACGTACAGCCGCGCCCGCCGCACCACCGGGTCCCGCAGCGACCACGCCCAGTCCACGGCCGCCCCCAGCAGCTTCTCCGCCACACCGCCACCCCTCGCCCCGGGCCGCAGGTAGACGCCGACGAGGTGCACCTGGTCCACCTCCGGCACCGCACCGAACAGCACCTCCCGGCCCCGCGGCTCGAGCAACGCGGTCACCGACCCGACCCACCGCCCGTCCGGCGCGACGGCCACCACCTGCCGCCCCGTCCCACTGCCCTCGGCGGTGCTCTCGGTCCGCTCCCGCCAGTACGCTTCGGGCCGCGCTGCGGCGGCCTCGTACGTGTCCAGAAAGGCGAGCGGCGCCGCCGGATCCCTCAGCGCGTCCAGCCGCAGAGCACGGGCCTCACGCCATTCCCCGGCCCGCACGGGGCGTATCAGGTACGTCATCTCCCGATCCTCCCCAGTGCCCTCGAGCCGGGGCAACCGCATAACCGCACCGCCCCGACGTCGCACCCCGCACGTCCCACCGTCCACCGCCGCCCGTTCCTCCCGGGAGGGGACGCCCCGCTGCCCGTCCCCCTCCCGGCCGAGGGCGTTCCACCGCCGCCCGTCCGCCTGCCGCCGCGGACCGCGGCCGGCTCCTCGCGGCCACCGGCGACGCGGCGAGCTCCGTGAACGCGCAGGAGTCCGCGGCCGCCCCCGTCACGCGGGCCTGCGGGGTTCGCCGCCGCCGGCTGTTGTCAGCGCCGGCTGCAAGGATGGCCGTCATGACGGCACCGTTGCTCCTCACCGACATCGAGCAGGCAGTTCGCAGCAGTTGGGACGCCGACACGTGCACGCCCGAGTTCCGGGCGCGCTGGAGGCCGGACAACCCTGCCCGGGACCAGTGCGGTGTCACCGCGATGGTCCTCAACGACCTGCTGGGAGGCGAGCTGATCCGCGGCGAGGTGCTGGTGGACGGTGTGCGCACGGACTACCACTGGTGGAACCGGCTCGGCATGGGCGTGGAGGTCGATCTCACCCGTGAGCAGTTCGGGCCGGAGGAGATCGTCACCGGGGGCGTCGTCGTTCCCCGGCCGCCGAAACTCGTCCGGCTGCGCGAGGAGTACGAGCTCCTCCGGGAGCGGGTCGCGGAGAAGCTCGGGAAGCGCCCGGCGGGACCTTCGGCTGTCCGCGGCTAGGGTCGCGACCTGGGGCGGCGGCCCCGGGTCGCAGTCCCGTCACTGCCGCCCGGCGTACGACACGCACCCGCCCCGGGCACCGACACCGACACCGACACCGACACCGACACCGGGAACCTGACACAACCGTCGGTATGAAAGAACCGGAAACGCGGGAAAGCCCCGCACCGTCAGGTGCGGGGCTTTCCCGTCTCAAGAATTGTTCGGCGGTGTCCTACTCTCCCACAGGATCCCCCCTGCAGTACCATCGGCGCTGAAAGGCTTAGCTTCCGGGTTCGGAATGTAACCGGGCGTTTCCCTAACGCTATGACCACCGAAACACTATGAAGATACCGACACTCCACCGGCACACCGGGAGGTCGTTCCTTCAGAACAACACAGTGGACGCGAGCAACTGAGGACAAGCCCTCGGCCTATTAGTACCGGTCAACTCCACCCATCACTGGGCTTCCATATCCGGCCTATCAACCCAGTCGTCTACTGGGAGCCTTACCCTCTCAAGGAGGCGGGAACACTCATCTCGAAGCAGGCTTCCCGCTTAGATGCTTTCAGCGGTTATCCCTCCCGAACGTAGCCAACCAGCCATGCCCTTGGCAGAACAACTGGCACACCAGAGGTTCGTCCGTCCCGGTCCTCTCGTACTAGGGACAGCCCTTCTCAATATTCCTACGCGCACAGCGGATAGGGACCGAACTGTCTCACGACGTTCTAAACCCAGCTCGCGTACCGCTTTAATGGGCGAACAGCCCAACCCTTGGGACCGACTCCAGCCCCAGGATGCGACGAGCCGACATCGAGGTGCCAAACCATCCCGTCGATATGGACTCTTGGGGAAGATCAGCCTGTTATCCCCGGGGTACCTTTTATCCGTTGAGCGACGGCGCTTCCACAAGCCACCGCCGGATCACTAGTCCCGACTTTCGTCCCTGCTCGACCCGTCGGTCTCACAGTCAAGCTCCCTTGTGCACTTACACTCAACACCTGATTACCAACCAGGCTGAGGGAACCTTTGGGCGCCTCCGTTACCCTTTAGGAGGCAACCGCCCCAGTTAAACTACCCATCAGACACTGTCCCTGATCCGGATCACGGACCCAGGTTAGACATCCAGCACGACCAGAGTGGTATTTCAACGACGACTCCACCCCAACTGGCGTTGAAGCTTCACAGTCTCCCACCTATCCTACACAAGCCGAACCGAACACCAATATCAAACTGTAGTAAAGGTCCCGGGGTCTTTCCGTCCTGCTGCGCGAAACGAGCATCTTTACTCGTAGTGCAATTTCACCGGGCCTATGGTTGAGACAGTCGAGAAGTCGTTACGCCATTCGTGCAGGTCGGAACTTACCCGACAAGGAATTTCGCTACCTTAGGATGGTTATAGTTACCACCGCCGTTTACTGGCGCTTAAGTTCTCAGCTTCGCCCCACCGAAATGGAGCTAACCGGTCCCCTTAACGTTCCAGCACCGGGCAGGCGTCAGTCCGTATACATCGCCTTACGGCTTCGCACGGACCTGTGTTTTTAGTAAACAGTCGCTTCTCGCTGGTCTCTGCGGCCACACCCAGCTCCGAGTGCAAGACTCATCACCAGACATGGCCCCCCTTCTCCCGAAGTTACGGGGGCATTTTGCCGAGTTCCTTAACCATAGTTCACCCGAACGCCTCGGTATTCTCTACCTGACCACCTGAGTCGGTTTAGGGTACGGGCCGCCATGAAACTCGCTAGAGGCTTTTCTCGACAGCATAGGATCATCCACTTCGCCACAATCGGCTCGGCATCAGGTCTCAGCCTTCACGTGCGACGGATTTACCTACCACACGGCCTACACCCTTACCCCGGGACAACCACCGCCCGGGCTGGACTACCTTCCTGCGTCACCCCATCACTCACCTACTACCAGTCTGGGCCACCGGCTCCACCACTCCGCACTTGTCCGAAGACGCACACGGCGGTTTCACGGGCTTAGCATCGCTGGGTTCAGCGCTGACGCTTCAAAGCGGGTACCGGAATATCAACCGGTTGTCCATCGACTACGCCTGTCGGCCTCGCCTTAGGTCCCGACTTACCCTGGGCAGATCAGCTTGACCCAGGAACCCTTAGTCAATCGGCGCACACGTTTCCCACGTGTGTATCGCTACTCATGCCTGCATTCTCACTCGTGAACCGTCCACAACTCGCTTCCACGGCTGCTTCACCCGGCACACGACGCTCCCCTACCCATCACAGTCCCCGTTAGGAGTATGTACTGCAATGACACGACTTCGGCGGTACGCTTGAGCCCCGCTACATTGTCGGCGCGGAATCACTTGACCAGTGAGCTATTACGCACTCTTTCAAGGATGGCTGCTTCTAAGCCAACCTCCTGGTTGTCTCTGCGACTCCACATCCTTTCCCACTTAGCGTACGCTTAGGGGCCTTAGTCGATGCTCTGGGCTGTTTCCCTCTCGACCATGGAGCTTATCCCCCACAGTCTCACTGCCGCGCTCTCACTTACCGGCATTCGGAGTTTGGCTAAGGTCAGTAACCCGGTAGGGCCCATCGCCTATCCAGTGCTCTACCTCCGGCAAGAAACACACGACGCTGCACCTAAATGCATTTCGGGGAGAACCAGCTATCACGGAGTTTGATTGGCCTTTCACCCCTAACCACAGGTCATCCCCCAGGTTTTCAACCCTGGTGGGTTCGGTCCTCCACGAAGTCTTACCTCCGCTTCAACCTGCCCATGGCTAGATCACTCCGCTTCGGGTCTTGAGCGCGCTACTACACCGCCCTATTCGGACTCGCTTTCGCTACGGCTTCCCCACACGGGTTAACCTCGCAACACACCGCAAACTCGCAGGCTCATTCTTCAAAAGGCACGCAGTCACGAGGGTCCGAAAACCCCGACGCTCCCACGGCTTGTAGGCACACGGTTTCAGGTACTATTTCACTCCGCTCCCGCGGTACTTTTCACCATTCCCTCACGGTACTATCCGCTATCGGTCACCAGGGAATATTTAGGCTTAGCGGGTGGTCCCGCCAGATTCACACGGGATTTCTCGGGCCCCGTGCTACTTGGGTGTCTCTCCAACGAGCCGCATGAATTTCAGCTACGGGGGTCTTACCCTCTACGCCGGACCTTTCGCATGTCCTTCGCCTACCCATACGGTTTCTCACTCGTCTCACAGCCGGCAGACCATGAAAAAGAGATCCCACAACCCCGCACACGCAACCCCTGCCGGGTCTCACACGTATACGGTTTAGCCTCATCCGGTTTCGCTCGCCACTACTCCCGGAATCACGGTTGTTTTCTCTTCCTGAGGGTACTGAGATGTTTCACTTCCCCTCGTTCCCTCCACACTGCCTATGTGTTCAGCAGCGGGTGACAGCCCATGACGACTGCCGGGTTTCCCCATTCGGACACCCCCGGATCACAGCTCGGTTGACAGCTCCCCGGGGCCTATCGCGGCCTCCCACGTCCTTCATCGGTTCCTGGTGCCAAGGCATCCACCGTGCGCCCTTAAAAACTTGGCCACAGATGCTCGCGTCCACTGTGCAGTTCTCAAGCAACGACCAGCCACCCACCACCCCCAAGCCACACCTGGAGTTCACTGGGACCGGCATCGCAGAAGGGCAAGCAAACACTCGCACCCTCAGACACCCAACAGCGCGCCCAACACCCCCGGCCCCTCCCCGTGTTCCACGCCGAAGCAGTACTAACAAAGGAAGATCCCGAGTGTGCCGAATAGTCAACGTTCCACCCATGAGCCACCAGCACCGGACGTTCGCCGATGTACTGGCCTCTGACCAGACCAGACGGCCTGGTAAGAAGTGCTCCTTAGAAAGGAGGTGATCCAGCCGCACCTTCCGGTACGGCTACCTTGTTACGACTTCGTCCCAATCGCCAGTCCCACCTTCGACAGCTCCCTCCCACAAGGGGTTGGGCCACCGGCTTCGGGTGTTACCGACTTTCGTGACGTGACGGGCGGTGTGTACAAGGCCCGGGAACGTATTCACCGCAGCAATGCTGATCTGCGATTACTAGCGACTCCGACTTCATGGGGTCGAGTTGCAGACCCCAATCCGAACTGAGACCGGCTTTTTGAGATTCGCTCCACCTCACGGTATCGCAGCTCTTTGTACCGGCCATTGTAGCACGTGTGCAGCCCAAGACATAAGGGGCATGATGACTTGACGTCGTCCCCACCTTCCTCCGAGTTGACCCCGGCGGTCTCCCGTGAGTCCCCAGCACCACAAGGGCCTGCTGGCAACACGGGACAAGGGTTGCGCTCGTTGCGGGACTTAACCCAACATCTCACGACACGAGCTGACGACAGCCATGCACCACCTGTACACCGACCACAAGGGGGCACCCATCTCTGGATGTTTCCGATGTATGTCAAGCCTTGGTAAGGTTCTTCGCGTTGCGTCGAATTAAGCCACATGCTCCGCCGCTTGTGCGGGCCCCCGTCAATTCCTTTGAGTTTTAGCCTTGCGGCCGTACTCCCCAGGCGGGGAACTTAATGCGTTAGCTGCGGCACGGACGACGTGGAATGTCGCCCACACCTAGTTCCCAACGTTTACGGCGTGGACTACCAGGGTATCTAATCCTGTTCGCTCCCCACGCTTTCGCTCCTCAGCGTCAGTATCGGCCCAGAGATCCGCCTTCGCCACCGGTGTTCCTCCTGATATCTGCGCATTTCACCGCTACACCAGGAATTCCGATCTCCCCTACCGAACTCTAGCCTGCCCGTATCGAATGCAGACCCGGAGTTAAGCCCCGGGCTTTCACATCCGACGCGACAAGCCGCCTACGAGCTCTTTACGCCCAATAATTCCGGACAACGCTTGCGCCCTACGTATTACCGCGGCTGCTGGCACGTAGTTAGCCGGCGCTTCTTCTGCAGGTACCGTCACTTGCGCTTCTTCCCTGCTGAAAGAGGTTTACAACCCGAAGGCCGTCATCCCTCACGCGGCGTCGCTGCATCAGGCTTGCGCCCATTGTGCAATATTCCCCACTGCTGCCTCCCGTAGGAGTCTGGGCCGTGTCTCAGTCCCAGTGTGGCCGGTCGCCCTCTCAGGCCGGCTACCCGTCGTCGCCTTGGTGAGCCGTTACCTCACCAACAAGCTGATAGGCCGCGGGCTCATCCTGCACCGCCGGAGCTTTCCACCACCATCGGATGCCCGAAGCGGTCGTATCCGGTATTAGACCCCGTTTCCAGGGCTTGTCCCAGAGTGCAGGGCAGATTGCCCACGTGTTACTCACCCGTTCGCCACTAATCCCCCACCGAAGCGGGTTCATCGTTCGACTTGCATGTGTTAAGCACGCCGCCAGCGTTCGTCCTGAGCCAGGATCAAACTCTCCGTGAATGCTTCCCGGTCATCCGGGCAAACACCCGCGTTGAGCGGGACCGGAAGAAGGAATGATCCTCCCGATCCACAGCATCCTCGCTGTGTTCTTCAAAGGAACCACGTCTCACAGAGACGGGGTTATCAACATATCTGGCGTTGACTTTTGGCACGCTGTTGAGTTCTCAAGGAACGAACGCTTCCCTCGTACTCACCCTCTCGGGCTTTCCTCCGGGCGCTTCCCTTCGGTGTTTCTCCAGCCTAGCAGATCCGTTTACCGTCTCCGCCACCCGCTGGAGCGGGCCACCGGACCGTTCCCCGCTTTCGCGTTTCCCTTTCCGGCGATTCCGACTCTATCAGATCCTTTCGGCCCTGATCCCCGTCAGAAGGGGTTGCCCTCACAGCCTTCCGGCCGCTCCGACGTTTCAAACCCTAGCGGATTCCCCCTGCGGCTCATAATCGGGCCGCTGAAATGAATTACGGCATGCCGGAATCCACTCCGTCAGGAGATCGTGCTTGAGTTTGGGTGCCGCTTCGCGCGGCGGAAGGGCCACCGCGGAACCGTTCCGGTCCCGTGGCAACCCGGAGAACCTTACGGACAGGCGAAGGGTGTGTCAAACCGTCGCCAACACCCGCCGACGGTCGTGTCAGCCGTCGAGGTCGGTGAGCCGCCCGCCCGCGTCCGGCTGCGCGTGCTCGACCCGGCGCAGCAGCCGGACGAGCAGCTCGCCCAGGAGACCCCGCTCCTCACCGGAGAGGTCCTGGAGCAGGTCCTCCTCGAACGCCGTCGCCATCCGCATGGCCTCCAGCCACTTGGCGCGGCCCTCGTCCGTCACCTCGACGATGACCCGCACCCGGTTGGCCTCGTCGCGGTCCCGGGTCACCAGCCCCTCGCCGACCATCCGGTCGATGCGGTGCGTCATCGCCGCCGGCGTCAGGCCCAGACGCTTCGCCAGCTCGCTCGGTCCCATCCGGTACGGGGCGCCCGCGAGGACGAGGGTCTTGAGGACCTCCCACTCGGTGCTGCCGATGCCGAGTTCGGCGAGCTGGCGTCCGTACGCCACGTTCATCCGGCGGTTCAGCCGGCCGAGCGCCGAGATGACCTGTTCGACCTGCGGGTCAAGGTCGCGGTACTCGCGCTGGTAGGCGGCGATCTGCTCGTCGAGGCTCGGTTCGGCGCTCGGCTCCTGGGCTGGGGGCATGCCGAGGAGTATCCCACGATCGGCTTGGCTTCGAAGTCCTTCAAGGTGTACAGTCAATCATTGAAATTTAGCTTTGAAGTCTTGAGGCTTCAGTCTTACAAGTTCGAAGTGGGTGAGTGTGACCAAGGCGAGGGGTGCCGCGATGCGCCGGATCCAGGCGGGCAACGCGCTGAGCGCGTTCGGACTCGGGTTCACCGTTCCGTATCTGTACGTGTACGTGGCTCAGGTGCGGGAGCTGGGGGCCGGCGCGGCGGGCGCCGTGCTGGCCGTGTTCGCCATGGCCGCCCTCGCCGTGCTGCCCTTCACCGGCAGGGCCATCGACCGGCGGGGACCCCTCCCCGTGCTCGTCGGCGCGGCGCTGCTGGCGGCGGTCGGCGCGCTGGCGATGGGCGTGGCCGGCGGCGTGGCCGCCGTCGTCGGGGCCGCGGCGCTGCTCGGAGCCGGTACGGCCGTGATGCAGCCCGCGCTGGCCACCATGATCGTCTGGAGCACCGCGCCGGAGACCCGTACGCGGGCGTTCGCCCTGCAGTTCTTCCTGCAGAACCTGGGGCTCAGCATCGGCGGCCTCATCGGCGGCCAGCTCGTCGACGAGAGCCGCCCGGGCAGCTTCCTGCTGCTGTTCTCCATCGAGGCGGCCATGTTCCTGGTGCTCGCGGCCGTCTCCGCGACCGTGCGCATGCCCCGCACCCCCGCCATCGGGGACGCGAGGCCCGGCCGGGCGGCCGCCGGAGGACCGGGCGGACTGCGGGCGCTGCTCGGGCACCGGGCGATGGTGCGGCTGTGCGTCCTGGGCTTCGTGCTCTTCTTCGCCTGCTACGGGCAGTTCGAGTCGGGGCTCGCCGCCTACGGGACGGAGGCGGCCGGGATCGAGCCGTCGACGCTCGGCATGGCGCTGGCCGCCAACACGGCCGTCATCGTCGTCGCGCAGTTCCTGGTGCTGCGGTTCGTGGAGCGCGGGCGCCGCACCCGGGTCATCGCGGCCGTGGGCCTGATCTGGGCCGTCGCGTGGGTGATCGCCGGGTACGCGGGGCTCGGGCACGGCGGCCGGGCCGTGGCGACGGCGGCGTTCATCACCACGTACGGACTGTTCGGGCTCGGCGAGGCGATGCTGTCGCCGACCGTGGCACCGCTGGTGGCGGATCTGGCGCCGGAGTCGGCGGTCGGGCGGTACAACTCGGCGTTCGCCCTGGTGAAGCAGCTGGCGCTGGCGCTCGGGCCGGCGGTGGGCGGGCCCATGGGAGCGGCGCTGCACGGGCCGTACATCGTGACGTTCGTGCTCTTCTCGCTGGGCGTCAGCGTGCTCGCGCTGCGGCTGGGCCGGGGGCTCACACCGGCGCAGGACCATCCGTACGCGGCGGTCCGGTCACGGGTCGTCGCCCGGCACGCGGCCGGGGAGCGGGCGGTCGGGACGAGCGCCTGACCTCGGCGGGTCAGCCCGGCAGGGCGAACTCGCACCAGACGGTCTTGCCGCCGCCCGGCGTGCGGCGGCTGCCCCAGGACGAGGCGATCGTGGCGATGATGGAGATGCCGCGGCCCGCCTCGTCCTCCGTCTCGGCGCGGCGGCGGCGCGGCAGGTGGTCGTCGCCGTCCGTCACCTCGATGATCAGCCGCCGGTCGGTGCGGCGCAGGCGCAGCCGCATCGGCGGCGTGCCGTGCTTGAGGGAGTTCGCGACGAGCTCGCTGGTCGCGAGGACGCCCAGGTCGCGCAGTTCCACCGGGAAGCGCCAGCTGGACAGCACCCCGGTGGCGAAGGCGCGGGCGCGCGGAGCCGCCTCCACCCCGCCCAGCAGGTCCAGCGCGGCGTTGTGGAACAGCTCCGCGTCGGAACCGGTGCGGGACGGGTGCTGGAGGACGAGGACCGCGACGTCGTCGTCGTGCTCGGCGGTCACGCCCAGGGAGCGCAGGAGGCGGTCGCAGACGACCTGGGGGGCGCCCGTCGCACCGGACAGGGCGCGCTCCAGGGCGGCGACGCCCTCGTCGATGTCCTCGCCGCGCCGCTCGACCAGGCCGTCCGTGTAGAGGACGGCGGTGGAGCCGGGCGGGAGGGCGATCGTCCCGGACGTGTGCAGCCAGCCGCCCGTGCCGAGGGGCGGTCCGGTCGGGTCGTCGGCGCGGCGGACGGTGCCGTCCTCGTCGCGCACGAGGATCGGCAGGTGTCCGGCGGACGCGTAGACGAGGTGGCCCTCGTTGGGGTCGTGGACCGCGTACACGCAGGTGGCGATCTGGCTGGCGTCGATCTCGGCGGCGAGGCCGTCGAGGAGCTGGAGCACCTCGTGCGGCGGCAGGTCCAGTCGCGCGTAGGCGCGGACGGCGGTGCGGAGCTGGCCCATGACGGCGGCGGCGCGCACGCCGCGCCCCATGACGTCGCCGATGACGAGGGCCGTGCGGCCGGCGCCGAGGGTGATCACGTCGTACCAGTCGCCGCCGACCGCCGCGTCCGCGCCGCCCGGCTGGTAGGTGGCGGCGACCCTCAGGTCGTCGGGCTGCTCCAGCTCCTGCGGGAGGAGGGACCGCTGGAGCGTGACGGCGGTCTCGCGGTGGCGGCGCTCGCTGGCGCGGAGCCGTTCGGCCGCCTCGGCGTGGTCGGTGACGTCGGCGGCGTGCACGAGGACGCCGCCGGGGCGCTCGGTCCGCTCCCGGTGGGCGGGGCCGTCGAGGGGGAGGCAGGACACCGTGTAGGAGCCCCCGTCCTTCGTCCGGCGGGACTTGACCGTGCGGGGCCTGCCGCTGCGCAGCACCTGGTCCATCAGCGGGAGGAGGCCCAGGTCGGACAGTTCGGGGCAACCGCCGGCGGCGGTGACGCCCGGGGCGCGGTGGCCGAAGGCGGCCGCGTAGGCGTCGTTCACGTAGGCGATGCGGTGGTCGGCGCCGTAGGTGAGGGCGACGAGGCCGGGGAGGTGGCCGAGGATCTCCCGTACGGAGAAGTCCTCGGGCACCGGGGGCGCGGGGGGCCCGCCGGACGCGTCGGGGGGCGCCGCGGGGTCGTCGCCGGGCCCGGGAGCCGGTTGCCGGCCGTACTCGCCGCGCGCCGCGGGCACGGAGCCCTCCCCTCGCCGTGCCGGCGAACCGCCGCCGTCGGTGCCGCGCGCGGCCGCGCGGCGCTGCGTACCGGGGAAGCGGGCGCTCCAACGCGTGAAGTTCACGGATCTCCATGCCTCGTGGTGTCGTCGCCGTGGTGGGTCACTCTGTGCAGGTGTGAGCACACCTATGGTCACACGTCCAGTGTGGTGGGGCGCTCCGACAGAGGGTGTCACTCGGTCGCGGGACCGGTTCCGCCGGGGCCGCGCGCGCCCCCCCGGCCATCGGTGCCCCTCGGGTCGTCCGGGCCGCCCCCGCCGTCGGTGTCGTGGGCGTCGGGCGACGAGTCGGCGGTGACGGCCGTGTCGGACGGGGGGCCCGCGGCGAGCGCGAACTCGGCGCGCGGGTGCTCCAGGGAGCCGAGGGAGACGATCTCCCGCTTGAACAGCCCGGCGAGGGCCCACTCCGCCATCACCCGCGCCTTGCGGTTGAAGGTGGGGACGCGGCTGAGGTGGTAGGCGCGGTGCATGAACCAGGCCGGGTAGCCCTTGAGCTTGCGCCCGTAGACGTGGGCGACGCCCTTGTGGAGGCCGAGCGACGCGACGGAGCCGGCGTACCTGTGGGCGTACTGCCGGAGCGGCCGGCCGTGCAGGGAGGCGGCGAGGTTGTCGGCGAGGACCTTCGCCTGGCGGACGGCGTGCTGGGCGTTGGGCGCGCACTCCCTGCCCGGCTCGGGGGCGGTGACGTCCGGGACGGCGGCCGCGTCCCCGGCGGCCCAGGCGTGGTCGACCCCCTCGACGGTGAGGTACGGGGTGCACACCAGGCGGCCGCGGGCGTCGAGCGGCAAGCCGGTCGCGGCGAGGACGGGCGCCGGCCTGACGCCGGCCGTCCACACGACCGTGCGGGTGGGGAAGCGGCTGCCGTCGCTGAGGACGGCGACCCGGTCCGCGCAGGACTCGAGGCGGGTCTCCAGGCGCACGTCGATGTTCCGCGCGCGCAGCTCCCGCACCGTGTACCGGCCCATCGCCTCGCCGACCTCGGGCAGGATGCGGTCGCTGGCCTCCACGAGCACCCACTTCAGGTCCTGGGGCTTGATGTTGTGGTAGTACCGCGCGGTGTAGCGGGCCATGTCCTCCAGCTCGGCGAGCGCTTCGACGCCGGCGTACCCGCCGCCGACGAAGACGAAGGTCAGCGCGGCGTCCCGGACGGCCGGGTCGCGGGTGGAGGAGGCGATGTCCATCTGTTCGATGACGTGGTTGCGCAGGCCGATGGCCTCCTCGACGGTCTTGAAACCGATGCCGTGGTCGGCGAGGCCGGGGACGGGCAGGGTGCGCGAGACGGAACCCGGCGCGAGGACCAGCTCGTCGTACGCGAGCTCGAGCGGACCGGCGGCCTCCTCCTCGGTGGCGAGGGTGGTGACGGTGGCGGTGCGTCCGTCGTGGTCGAGGGAGGTGACCTCGCCGATGACGATCCGGCAGCGGTCCAGGACGCGCCGCAGCGGCACGACGACGTGGCGGGGGGAGATGCTGCCGGCGGCCGCCTCGGGGAGGAACGGCTGGTAGGTCATGTACGGGTCGGGGGTGACCACGACGACTTCGACCGCGCCGCTCCTCACCTCGGCCCTGAGCCGCCGCTGGAGGTGCAGGGCGGTGTACATGCCGACGTAGCCGCCGCCGACGACGAGAACGCGCACACGGGCCGGGGACTCGTCGGATCCCCTCGGGGTTGCAGCCGTCACCCTCCCATGACGCAACGGGCGCGGGGGTTTGTCCACAGGCTGAACGGATCGTGTGACCGCGGACCTCGCGCGGGGCGGAGCGGCGCCCGGACCGGTGGGGGGTGATTGCGCAGTTCGGGACGGGTGGGGAGGTGGCCCGGAAGAAGGGAAACGGGAGCCTTCCGGGCCTTGCTCCGATCGGGGGGCGCACCGGACGGAACTACCCCTTCTGAATTGACTGCGCCTCAACTATGTTCATATCTCGTCGGGGCCCGGGTCGTTGCGCATGACCTGAGCGTTGTCGGGCCGGCCCCGGATGTCAGGGCGGGGAGTCTCCGGGGGGAGACGTCGAAGCGACCGGGGGAACGCATGCACATTCAGGATTCGCGTGGGCAGGCGCGGACCGCGCAGGCCGTCGGCGGTGTGTCCGCGGCGGGGAGGGGCGCGGTCGGGGCCGTGCGCCCCGCGCCGCTCCGCGTGGACGCCCAGCGGAACCTCGAACACGTCCTGCGCGCCGCGCGCGAGGTGTTCGGGGAGCTGGGGTACGGGGCGCCGATGGAGGACGTGGCACGCCGCGCCCGGGTCGGCGTCGGCACGGTCTACCGGCGCTTTCCGAGCAAGGACGTGCTGGTCAGGCGCATAGCTCAGGAGGAGACGGCCCGGCTCGCCGACCAGGCGCGGGCCGCCCTGGGGCAGGAGGACGAGCCCTGGGCGGCGCTCGCCCGCTTCCTGCGCACGTCCGTGGCGTCGGGTGCCGGGCGGCTGCTGCCGCCGCAGGTGCTGCGGGTGGGCGTGGACGGGGAGGAGGCACCCCCGGTGGAGGGCGCGCAGGTGCCGCACCAGCGGGACGCGGCCGCGTCGGCGCCCCTGCGGGTGGCGGCGCCGCGCACGGTGCCGGCGGCCGGGGGGCCGGACGACACGGGTGCGTCGGAGCTGCTGGACGTGGTGGGCCAGTTGGTCGATCGCGCGCGGGAGGCCGGCGAACTGCGGCGGGACGTGACGGTCGCGGACGTACTGCTGGTCATCGCGACGGGAGCGCCGTCCCTGCCTGATCCGGCGCAGCAGAGCGCGGCCTCGACGCGGCTGCTGGAGATCATGCTGGAGGGGCTCCGCTCGCGTCGGTGACGGGGAAGCCCGCTCCGGGCACGTGCCCGTGGGAGTGCTTGTACGACGACTCCTCCCCGGACGGGTGGTGAACGGTTCCGCGGTGGCGGCCGCCCGGCGGCGCCGTGGCACTCTGGGCCGGTGTTCCGGTCTGAGGCGGGGTGCGGGGGCGGTCGCGTTGAACGGTGAGGGTGGCGGTGGACCGCTCGGCGGCGGTGCGGCCGGAGCGGCCGGCGGGCGGTCTCCGGCCGGGGCCCCGGCCCGGGGCGGCGGGTGGTCGCTCCGGAGCGCGTTCCGGGAGGACGGGCCGGGCGCCGTGCCGCGACGGGGACGCGTCCGGCCGGCCGGGGCCCCGGACGCCGTCGCGGGTCGCGGCGGGGCGCCGGTGGAGCCGCCGCCGTCCGACGCGGAGCTGGTCCGGCGGCTGCGCGAGGACGACGACCCGGCGTACCGGGAGCTGTTCCGGCGCCACTCGGAAGCGGTGCGGCGGTACGCGCGCACGTGCTGCCGGGACCGGCACGCGGCCGACGACCTGACGGCCGAGGTGTTCACGTGGGCCCGGCAGGCGTTCCGCCGCGGTGCGGGCCCGGAGGAGGCCGTGCGGGCGCATCTGCTGGCGACCGTCCGGCAGGCGGCCGCGGGCTGGACGAGGACCGTCCGGCGGGAGCGCCTCGTCGGGGGCTTCGGGGTGTTCGCTGCGGAGGCCGCGCGGACGCCGGAGCCGGCCGGCGGGGGCGCCGTGGAGCCGGGTGCGGACGTGCGGGCCGTGCGGGCCGTGCGGGAGGCCGAGCGGTCGCCGTCCGTGCGGGCGTTCCGGTCGCTGCCGGAGCGGTGGCAGGCGATGTTGTGGCACACGGTCGTCGAGGAGGAGTCGCCGCACGAGGTCGCGCCGCTGTTCGGGCTGACCGCCGGTGCCGCGGCCGCTCTGGCGGACCGGGCCCGCGAGGGGTTCGGGCGGGCGTGCCTCCAGGCGCACGTCGACCGGGCTCTGGCGGCGGGCGGCGTCTGCGCCCGGTACGCCGACCGGCTCGGCGCGTACGCGCGCGGTGGGCTGCCGGGCCGGGCCGGGCGGGGACTGCGCGGGCACCTGGAGGGCTGCGCGGGGTGCCGCTCGGCGGTCGGGGAGCTGGCGCGGGCCGACGGCGGCCTCCCCGTGCTGCTGCCGGTCGCGGTCGTCGGCTGGATCGCCGCCGGGTACTCCTTCAGGACGGGGGAGCCGTTTCCGGGGGCGCCGCCGGTCCGGCGGGCGCGGGCGCGCCGGTCACCCCGGGCACCGCCGCCCCGGGAGGGGCGCCGGCGAGGGCGGGGCTCGCGGTGGTGTTGCTGGCCGTCGCGGCGGCCGGCCTGGGGTGGGTGCTGGCGAGGGGCCTCGGCCCCGTACCGGGACCGGGGGCCCGTCCACCGGCCGCGCGGTCCGTCGTGTCCCCTCCGGTGGAACCGCAGCCGTGGTCGTCCGCGCCCCAGCCGCCCCCTCCGCCGCGGACGGGTCCCGTGCCGGCGTCGGTCCCGGGAACGGAACCGCTCCCCGTCCCCGTCCCCGCGCCCGTGCGTGCCGCGGTCCCGGCGAGGGCGGGGGCGGACGCGGCGGGGCCCGTGCCCGCGCCGGCCCCCGCGAAGGCGTCACCTGCCTCCGTGCCGGCACCGGTTCCGGATCCCGCCCCCGCCCCGGTTCCGCCGCCCGTCCGGACTCCGGCGCCCGAACCGGCGCCGGCACCCGAGCCGGTCACGTACCGGGTGGCGCGGCTGGAGTACGACGTGTTCGGCGACCACACCGGGCCCGAACTGCGGCTCGGCGGGTCCGGCTGGGTGTGGCGGCGGCACGGGCCGACCGTCGGCGGCACGACGTACGGGCACGGCATCACCGTGCACTCGAGGTCCTCGGTGACCATCGACCTGAACCGGGAGTGCTCCACGTACCGGGCGCTCGCCGGGATCGACGACGTGTCGGGGGGACTCGGTGCGGCGCGCTTCTCCGTGTGGGCGGACGGGGTGCGGCTGTGGCGGTCGCCCGTCGTCGAGGGCCGCGACTCCGCGGTGCCGGTCCGCGTGGACGTCACCGGCCGCTCCGCGATCCGCCTGGTGGCGGAGGCGTCCCGGCCGTCCGGCGCGCTGGTGCCGGCGGTCTGGGCGGAGGCCCGCATCGACTGCGCGGGCGGCTGACGCGCGCCGCGGGGCCGGCGGGCGGCACGGTTCCACCGGTGCGGCGGGCCGGGGCCGGGGACCGCGGAGGCGGCACCCGGGCACGCCCCGGCCCCGGCGCTCGAACACACCCCGGCAACAGCCCCGACACCCGAACGCGCCCCCGGCGTCGGCGACGGCGTCCGGACAGCCCAGCGGCGGTCCCGGTGGCGGCACCGGGGCGCGGCCGGCGCGGAGGCCCTCCCCGCGGGCGCCCTCGACGGGCCGGCCGGGCCCGCCGGTCAGGAGCGGAGGGTGGGCCGGGACGGTACGCCCGCGGCGACGGCGCGGCGGCGGGGCGCGGCCGTGCCGGACCAGCAGGTGCCGCGGCGCATCAGCAGGCGGTGGAGCCACAGTTCGGTGGAGACCAGGTCCGCGATGCCGTCCAGGGGGACGGGTTCGCCGTCGGCGGCGGCGCGCAGGGCCGTGCGGACGACGCGCGCCTCGACGAGCCCGGCGTCCGCGAGGAGCGGTGCTTCGAACAGGGCGAGCAGCCGCGGCAGGGCGAGGCGCAGCCCGGCCCGGACGGCGGCCGGGGAGGGGGCGCGGGTGGGGGCGCCCCAGCCGGGCGGCAGGTCGTGGATGCCGGTGCCGGCGAGTACGGCGCGCAGGACGTCGGCGCGGGCGCCGGGCCGTACCCGCAGCGACTCGGGCAGGTCGCGGCAGGCCCGTACGACCTGGTTGTCGAGGAACGGGGCGTGCAGGCGCTGGCTGCGGACCTCGGCCGCCTGCTCGAGGACGCGGTGGTCGGCGGCGTACCGGGCCAGGGCCGCGCGGGCGCGGGCCTCGCCGGGCCGTTGGACGGAGGCGGGGCGGGTGGCGGCCTGGTGGAGGCGAACCGATACTTCCGCGAGTGCCTCCCCGGTGAGCCAGCGGGCGGCGGGGCCGGGCCGCGACCAGGCGAGGGCGGCGAGGGACGCGTCGAGCGGGCCGGGGGCGGTACCGGTGGCGAGGCCGCGGTTGGCGTCGAGGAGGCGGTCGGCGGCGGCCTCCAGCCCGGCGCGGTAGGAGGTGCGGGCGAGGCGGCTGGCGGCCCGGTAGACGGTGATCGGGACGAGGAGGGAGCCGGCCGTCGACCCGGTCGCGCGGGCGAGGGCGGTGACGGGGCGGAGCAGGTGGCGGCGGCGGCGGTCCATCAGCAGGTCGGCGAGGCGGGCCGGGTGGGCGTCGAGCACCTGGCGGGCGCCGTGGCCGGTGAAGTGGTCGGCGCTGCCCGCGGCGAGGCGTCGGCGGTGGCGGGCGGCGGCGACCAGGGCGGGGCCCGGTTCGTCGGTGAGCGGCACGTCGAGGTCGGCGTAGGGCAGGGCCTCCTCGGCCGCGGCGACGACGACGTGGTGGAGGCGGGGATCCTCCGCGAGGGCGCGGGCGCGTTCCAGCTCGGCGGTGTGGGCCGGTTCGCGGGCGCTCGCGGCGAGGTCGTTGAAGGTGACGGCGAGGAGGCGTTCGCCGGCGCCCGCGCCGCCGTGCCCGGTGATGGTGCCGGGTACGCCGGGGAGGCCCGCGGCGAGGAGGGCGAGGGTGCTGGAGGCGCTGCCGCCGGACAGGTCGGCGCCGATCCCGGGCGCGAGCGTCTCACCGCGGGCGGCGCGCCGGTCGGCGGGGCCCATGCCGGGGACCGGTCCGGGGTCGGGCGGCGGGGCGGCGGGGGCGTGGCGGGGGGCGGTGAGTCGGGCGCGCACGGCTTCGACGAGGGCGTCCCGTACGCCCTCGACGGCGTGGTCCGGGTCGTGCCGGGGCGCGGCGACGGCGAGGGAGGCGACGGGTTCGTACCCGGTGATCTCCCGGGAGCCCTCCCGCAGGACGAGGGCGTGGCCGGGCGGGACGCGTTTCACGCCCGCGTACGGGGTGGAGTCGCGCAGCGCCTCGGGGGTCTCGGGGCAGGCGAGGAGCGCGGCGAGGTGCCCGATGTCGAGCTGCGCCTCGACGAGGTCGGCGAGGGGCAGTGCGGCGGTCGCGTAGGCGGTGCCGTCGGCCCAGGGGGTGTGGAAGACGGGGCGGGCGCCGGCGAGGTCGGAGGCGACGGTGACGCGGCGGCCGGTCCGGACGACGGCGGTGTAACTGCCGTGCCAGGCGGTGAGGTGGCGCAGCGCGCCGCCGCGCGCGGCGAACAGGCCGACTCTCAGCTCGTCGTCGGAGGCGGCGCAGCAGCCGAGGACGGCGAGGCGGACGTCGGGGGCGGCACTGACGAGGCGCACCTCGTCGGGGCGCCAGTCGCCGACGGCCCACAGGGGGTCCGGGCCGTCCCACAAAAGCTGCCCGCCGACCGGCTGCACGGCGGCGCCGTCCTCGGCGGGGACGGCCGCGCCCCTCGTGCCGAAGCTCGCGGCGGCACTGCTCCACCCGACCAGCCAGCGCATCGCCGCCTCCACAGCCCGTGGGCACCTTCAGCCACTCGCGGCCCGTCCGGCGCGCGCCGCGGCGGCGGCTGGTGCGACGGGGGAGCCGACGGGGACATGCTGCCACGGCAGCGGCGCGCGGGAGGCCGCCGGGGCGGCGCGTACGCAAAGGGAACGCGCCCTTGGCGGTTGGCGGAGCGAGGGGGCGGTGCGCGCGCACGGCCGGCCGGCCCGCTCCCGCACCCGGCGGGCCGGCCGTACCGAGGGGGCGACGAGGGACCGGACCGGTCGAACCGCAGGCGTTATTCGGCCATTCTCCGCGCTCCGCCCAGCCGGAACACCCATCGGGCGCTCCGGCCTCACCCGGGGTCCGCGCGTGCGGCCCGGAGGGCGCCGCTCGCCCCCCGGACCGGCCGCCGCCCGCGGGGAATGAGACGGCGGTGTCCCCCCGGCCCACTGGTTCCCGCCAGCGGGCCGACCCACGCGGCACCATGCAATCCCTCCCCCGCGGCACCGGCCAGAGCGCACGGGCGGGCGCACGGCCACACACCGGGGGCACGGCGGCGGAGGGCCCGGCGCGCCGGATTCCCGCACGCACAACAATCCCGCCAGAGGGAACGCCACCCCTTAACGGTGGGGATGCGGCGAACTACGCTGGGTTGACGAATGCCGCGCGCCCCGACCGGCGGCGCGGCAGCCGTCTGGGTGTCGAGGGGTGGCGCATGTCCAGAGAGTTACGTGGACCGAACGAGAAGCTCGGCACCGTTCTCGCCCTCGCCGGGATCAGCAACGCCGGGCTGGCCCGACGCGTCAACGACCTGGGGGCGCAGCGCGGCCTGACCCTGCGCTACGACAAGACGTCGGTGGCCCGCTGGGTGTCGAAGGGCATGATCCCGCAGGGGGCCGCGCCCCACCTCATAGCCGCCGCGATCGGGCAGAAGCTCGGGCGGCCGGTGCCGCTGCACGAGATAGGCCTGGCCGACGCCGACCCGGCGCCCGAGGTGGGGCTGGCGTTCCCGCGGGACGTGGGCGAGGCGGTGAGGTCGGCGACGGAGCTGTACCGGCTGGACCTGGCGGGGCGCCGCGCGGGCGCGGGCGGCATCTGGCAGTCCCTGGCCGGCTCCTTCGCGGTGAGCGCGTACGCGGTGCCGGTGTCGCGGTGGTTGATCACGCCGGCCGACCCGTCCGTGGAGCGGAGGGTGCCGCCCGCGGAGAGCGGCTCGGGCGGTCCGGCGCGCGGTGCCGTTCCGGGCGCGCGGGCCGGCGCGGCGCCCGTCGCGGCGGTCGAGGAGCCCCCCGCGGAGGGCGTGCCCGCGCGCGTGGGCCACAGCGACGTGGCGAAGCTCCGGGAGGCCGCCGAGGACGCCCGCCGCTGGGACTCCAAGTACGGCGGCGGCGACTGGCGTTCGTCGATGGTGCCCGAGTGCCTGCGCATGGACGCGGCGCCGCTGCTCCTGGGCTCGTACTCGGACGAGGTCGGCCGGGCCCTGTTCGGCGCGACCGCCGAGCTGACCCGGCTGGCCGGGTGGATGGCCTTCGACACGGGTCAGCAGGAGGCCGCCCAGCGGTACTACATCCAGGCGCTGCGCCTCGCGCGCGCGGCGGCGGACGTGCCGCTCGGCGGGTACGTCCTGGCGTCGATGTCGCTGCAGGCCACCTACCGGGGCTTCGCCGACGAGGGCGTGGACCTGGCCCAGGCGGCCGTGGAGCGCAACCGCGGCCTGGCCACGGCGCGCACCATGTCGTTCTTCCGCCTCGTCGAGGCCCGCGCCCACGCCAAGGCGGGGGACGCGGCGGCCGCCGGGACGGCGCTGAAGGCGGCCGAGGGGTGGCTGGAGCGGTCGCGGGAGGGCGACGCCGACCCCTCGTGGCTGGGCTTCTACACGTACGACCGGTTCGCCGCCGACGCCGCCGAGTGCTACCGCGACCTGAAGGCGCCGCACCAGGTGCGCAGGTTCACCGAGCAGGCGCTGTCGAGCCCGACGGAGGAGTACGTGCGGTCCCACGGGTTGCGGCTGGTCGTCAGCGCGGTGGCGGAACTGGAGTCGGGGAACCTCGACGCCGCCTGCGCGGCCGGCACCCGCGCGGTGGAGGTGGCCGGGCGCATCTCGTCGGCCCGCACCACGGAGTACGTGCGGGACCTGCTGCACCGCCTGGAGCCGTACGGCGACGAGCCGCGCGTGGCGGAGCTGCGCGAGCGGGCCCGGCCGCTGCTGACGGCCCCGGCGTAGGGGCCGGCGCGGTCCCCTCACCGCGCGGGCGGGGCGCGGAGTGCGTGCCCGCCCGGCGTGATCCGTCTCCCACCGCCGTGTGCGGCTGGTTTAGCGGCGTCGCCGGCGGGCCAGTGCACTATCGGGGTGGGAGGTGGCACAGGTGTCCGGGTTCGGCGGCGGCGTGTTCGACTGCGACGTCCTGGTGGTCGGCGCGGGGATCGTCGGGCTGTCGACGGCGTACGCGCTGTCGCGGGCCGCGCCCGGTACGCGTGTGACGGTCCTGGAGAAGGAGCCCGGCCCCGCCCGCCACCAGACGGGCCGCAACAGCGGCGTCGTCCACAGCGGCGTCTACTACCGCCCCGGCTCCCTGAAGGCGCGGTTCGCGGTGCGGGGCGGCGCCGAGATGGCGGAGTTCTGCGCCGAGCACGGGCTGCCCCACGAGGTCACCGGCAAGCTGATCGTCGCCACGGACCGCTCCGAGCTGCCCCGGTTGCACGCCCTGGCCCAGCGCGGCCGGGAGAACGGCATCCCGGTGCGCGAGCTGGGGCCGGCCCAGATCGGCGCGTACGAGCCGGACGTGCGGGGCGTCGCCGCCCTGCACGTCGGCACGACGGGGATCTGCGACTACGGCGCGGTGGCGGCGCGGCTCGCCGCGGAGTCCGGCGCCCGGGTGCGGTACGGGGCGCGGGTCACCGCCGTCGACCGGCGTTCCCGGGGCGTGGCGGTGCGCACGGCGGACGGCTCCGTGGTGCGCGCGCGGGCGCTGGTGAACTGCGCGGGCCTGCACTGCGACGCGGTGGCGCGGCTCGCGGGGGACGAGCCGGGCGTGCGGATCGTGCCGTTCCGGGGCGAGTACTACGCGCTGGCCCGGCCGGAGCTGGTGCGGGGCCTGGTGTACCCGGTGCCGGACCCGGCGTTCCCGTTCCTCGGGGTGCACCTGACGCGCGGCGTCCGCGGGGGCGTCCACGTCGGGCCGAACGCGGTGCCCGCGCTGGCCCGCGAGGGGTACGGCCGGCTCGTCGTGCGCCCCGGGGAGCTGGCCGGGACGCTGGCCTGGCCCGGTACGTGGGCGATGGCCCGGCGGCACTGGCGGTACGGGGCGGGCGAGCTGCGCAGGTCGCTGTCGAAGGCGGCCTTCACGGAGGCGGTGCGGCGGCTGCTGCCCGCGGTGACCGCCGCCGACCTGCGGCCGGCCCCGGCGGGCGTGCGGGCGCAGGCGGTGCTGCGGGACGGGACGCCGGTGGACGACTTCCTGATCCGGGAGGCGCCGCGCACGGTGCACGTGCTGAACGCCCCCTCGCCCGCGGCGACGGCGTCCCTGCCGATCGGGCGGGAGGTGGCCCGGCGGGCCCTGGCGCACCTGGCCGGGTAGGGAACGCGGGGAGGGTTCGTAGAATCGAGGGCACTGTGTCCGAGAAGACCGCGTCGAGCACGCACCCCACGAACCCCGCCCCCGCCGGGCCCGGCGCCCCGGAAGCGCCCGCGGCCGCGCCCCCGGCGTCCGCGCCCGGGGCGCCCGGCGGCCCCGCGCCCGTCTCCGGCGGGGTCTCCGGCGTGCCCGCGTCGCGCCGCGGCAGCCGGATGTTCCCCGACGGGAACGGACCCGCGCCCGACCCCGCCGGTTCGCACTTCGAGCGCCGCATCCGCAGCTTCCAGCCGCGCCGCAGCCGCGTCACCGCGGGCCAGGCCGGCGCGCTGCGCCGCCTGTGGCCCGTCTGGGGGCTGGACGTCGACGGGCGGCGCGTCCTCGACCCGGACGAGGTGTTCGGCGGGCTGCCGGTCGTCCTGGAGATCGGTTTCGGCATGGGCGAGGCCACCGCGCGGATGGCCGCCGCCGACCCGTCGACCGGTGTCCTCGCCGTGGACGTCCACACGCCGGGCCAGGGCAACCTGCTGGCCCTCGTCGAGCGGAACGGCCTCACCAACGTCCGCGTCGCGAACGGCGACGCGATCATCCTGCTCCGCGAGATGCTGCCGCCCGCCGCGCTCGCCGGCGTCCGGGTGTACTTCCCCGATCCGTGGCCGAAGAAGCGCCACCACAAGCGGCGGCTGATCCAGCCCGCCTTCCTGGACCTCGTCGCGACCCGGATGAGGCCGGGAGCGGTCCTGCACTGCGCGACGGACTGGGAGCCGTACGCGGAGCGGATGCTGGAGGTGCTGACGGCCCACCCGGACTTCGTGAACACGGCGCCCGGCGGGGGTACGCCCCGCGGCCCGACTTCCGGCCGCTGACGCGGTTCGAGGGGCAGGGCCTGGAGAAGGGGCACGTCGTCCACGACCTGCTGTTCGCCCGGAGGTGACGGCCCGGCCGCGGCCGTCCGCAACGCGCTCGCGGAGTGTCGGTGCGGCCGTCTAGGGTCGACCGGGTGTCAGATTCGCACGCGCCCCGCTTCGCACCGCGGACCCCTCCGCCGGCCGGCCCCGCCCAGCCGGCCATCCCGGCGTACCATCCGCGGCCGTCGTTCGACGCCCTGCCGGACCGGTCCCGCTGGCGGTACAAGCCGCGGGGCGCGTTCTGGCGGAGCAGGGCGGTCCGCCTGTCGGCGGTGAGCCTGGTGCTCGCGCTGTGCGCCCTGGTGATCCTGGCGCTGGTGCGGGAGCAGACGGGCACGACGGGCTTCCTGGTCGGCCTCGGGCTGGCGTTGCTGCCCGTACCGCTGCTGGCGGCGGCGTTCCGCTGGCTGGACGGGGTGGATCCGGGCCCGTGGAGGAACCTGCTGTTCGCCTTCGCCTGGGGGGCGTTCGCGGCGGCGCTCGTCGCGATCCTCGCCAACACCTTCGCGACGCGCTGGATAGCCGTGGCGACGGCGGACCCGGCGGCGGCGGACACGCTCGGCGCGACCGTCGTCGCCCCCGTCGTGGAGGAGAGCGCGAAGGCCACCGCGATCCTGCTGATCTTCCTCTTCCGCAGGCGGGAGTTCACGGGGCTGGTCGACGGCGTGGTCGTCGCCGGGTTCACGGCGACGGGCTTCGCGTTCACCGAGAACATCCTGTACCTGGGCAGCGCCTTCGGTGAGGACCAGGAGTTCGGTACGTCGGGCTTCGAGTCGGTCACGGCGGTGACGTTCTTCGTGCGGATCGTGATGTCGCCGTTCGCGCATCCGCTGTTCACGGTGTTCACCGGCATCGGCTTCGGCGTCGCCGCGGCGACGGCGCGCCGGCGCGTGGTGCTGCGGACGTCGCTGCCGCTGCTGGGGCTGTTCCTGGCGATGGGGGTGCACGCGCTGTGGAACGGCTCGACGGCGTTCGGGCCGTGGGGGTTCATCCTCGTGTACGGGGCGTTCATGCTGCCGGCGCTGGGGCTGCTGACGTGGCTGGTGGTGTGGACGCGCCAGCGGGAGCTGCGGACGGTGTGCGGCGAGCTGCCCGCGTACGCCGCGGCCGGCTGGCTGTCCGCGGACGAGCCGCTCGCGCTGTCGTCGATGCGGGCGCGGAGCCTGGCGCGGTCCTACGCGGCGCGCGCGTTCGGCCCGGCGGCGGCGCGGTCGGTGGGCGAGTACGAGGCGTTCGCGACCTCCCTGGCGTTCCTGCGGCACCGGGCGCGGCGGGGGTCGGCCGACCGGGACTTCACGGCGCGGGAGCAGGAGCTGCTGCACCACATGTGGCAGCGGAAGGAGGTGGCCGCCCCGGCCCTGACGTTCGCCGCGCGCGCGACGGGCCGGGCGTGGACGCCGCCGCCGCACCGCGACTACGCGGGCTACAACCCGTACCGCCGGTGAGACGGTGCGGGGCCGGGCGGGCCGCGCCGCCCGGCCCCCGGCACCGGCCGTCCGGGCGGGCCGCCCGCGGGCGGCGGGCACCGGACGGCCGGGAGGCCGCGGATACCGGACCGCGGACGGCCGGAGGACCGCGGTCCGGTGCCCGGGGGCCGCCGGAAGGGTGCGGGCGCCGGACCGCGGACGGCCGGAAGGGCGGATCGGTGCCCCGGGCGGGGGCCCGCCACCGGTGCCGGAGGGCGTCCCCAGAACCGGAGGGTCCTGCGGGACCACGGGGAACCGTCGCCGGGGAGCGCCCCGGGTCCGGCCCCGCTGTGAGGCGCGCCGGGACTCGCCCGGGGCGGACGGGGCGCCGCCGGGCGTCAGACGGTGAGGCCCTTGCCGCGCAGCCAGGCCAGCGGGTCGACGCCGTCACCGGAGGCGGTGTGGACCTCCAGGTGGAGGTGCGGTCCGGTGACGTTGCCGGTGGCGCCGACGCGGCCGATCGTGTCGCCGGTGCCGACGGTCTGCCCGGCGCCGACGGTCATCGAGGAGAGGTGGCAGTACCAGACCTCGGTGCCGTCCTCCAGCTCCAGCACGACGCGGTAGCCGTACGCGCCGGACCAGCCGGCCGACTTGACGGTGCCGCTGTGGACGGCGTTGGCCGGGGTGCCGGTGGGGGCGGCCAGGTCGAGGCCGGTGTGGTAGCCGGAGGACCACATGGAGCCGGCCTGGCCGTACGTGGAGGTGATCGTGTAGGAGGAGGTCGGCAGGGCGTAGCTCGCGGCGAGTTCGGCCAGGCGCCCGGCCTCGGCCTTCGCGGCGGCCTCCGCCTCGGCCCGCCTGCGCTCCGCCGCCGCGGCCTTCGCCTCGGCCGCGGCGGCGGCCTGCCGGGCGGCGGCCTTCTCCGCGGCCTCCTCCGCGGCCTCCTCCTCGGCGGCGGCGCGGACCACGGCCTCGGCGGACGCCTGCTGCTGCTCGGCCTGCTGGAGGATGCGCGCCCGCAGTGTCTCGCCCGCGTCGGCACCGGCGGGGCCGTTCCCGGGGACGGCGTGAGCACGGTGGGACCGGCGGGGGCCGGGGCCTCGTCGGGCGCGTCGTCCGCGTCGCCGTCGACGAGCGCGCCGACGCCGGGGAGCGAGGAGGCGTCGGGGAGGCCCACGTCCGGGAGGGAGATCGCGACGCGGGGCTTGTCGTGCGCGGTGGCCATGCCGCCCGCACCGACGGCGGCGATGACGCCGACCCCGAGGACGGTGGAGCTGCGGGCGAGGCCGCCGCGCTGCTTGACCACGCGGTGCCGTCCCCGGACGGGGCGGACGGTGTCCTCGGTCGGGTTCCACTCCGAGGCGGCCGCGGGCGCGGCGGTGCCCGGGGTTCCCGGAGCGGTGGGGTGACCGATCGTGCCGTACGGGCCGAAGGGGGCCTCGGAGGCAGGCTTGTTGGACGCCACGGGGGCGCGCTCCTTTCCTTCCTTCTCCGCCTACCGGGTTAGCTGACGGGTTCGGAGCAGGAAGGTCTCCTACGAGCCGGTGAAGGCCCGATTCACCCCAGGTGCGGTGGTTCCCCGGTTCCCTCGCGGGATTCGGCGCATGCGCACGGTGCCACCTCTTGCGGCGGCTGACGCGACCGCGCTGCGTTATCGAACGTTAATAGAAGCGAGGTCCGCATTCCAAGCCGTTCCTTCGGGCAACTGACCCGATTCACACCGGAACAAAGCCCCGTAGAAGGACAACCGGCGGCAAAAGAACCAACCCTCGCGGAGCACGACTTCCGAAAAGCCCCCGCCGTTCTCCTGACGGTGCGTCAATCGACGTGGCACAGCGCGGCCTTGCGGTGACACACCGTACATATCGGGCCGAACGCACCGCCGCGTCGACACGCCGAGGGCCCGGTGCTGTGCACCGGGCCCTCGGTTTCAGTAGCGGGGACAGGATTTGAACCTGCGACCTCTGGGTTATGAGCCCAGCGAGCTACCGAGCTGCTCCACCCCGCGTCGGTGAACACCACCTTACGCCATCCCGGAGAGACCGTTTACCAATTCCCCGTCCCACCGGCCGGGAGGCGCTCGACGAGCCCCTCCGGGGGGCTCCGGCCTCCTTTCCCCCCGGGCGCACCGGACCTCCGGGGCGGCCCCCCGCCCGTCCGCCCGGCCCCGGGTGGCCGGGCGGACGGGCGACCGGGCCCGCGGAGCGGAGTACGGTGGGAGGAAGGTGAACGTCCGGTTCGCCACGGGGACCGGATCCCGCAGACAGGCGGACATCAGCATGGCCGACTTCGACACACCCACCGCCCCCGGGCACCTCCCGTACACCGGTCACGAGGCGGTGGGACCCGGCACGGCGCTCCTGCGGCTGGAGACGACGGGCTCCCGCGAAGGCGTCCTCGACGGAGCGTGGTGGCCGCGCTCCCGTGACATCACGGAGGAGCTGCCCGCCCTGATCAGCGCCCTGGCCGAGCACCTGGGGCCGATCGCCCGCGTCGGTCTGGACGCCGCCGCCTGGGACGGGCTGCCGGTCCGCCTGGTCATCGACGACCGGGTGGTGCACATCACCTCGTTCCCCGTGGGTGACGACACCGTCCTGATCACCCGTGGCGAGGGGGACCACTTCTCGCTGCTCGTCGTGCCGCCGGACACCCCCCTGGAGGCGGCGCGCGCCGCGATGGCGCAGGCCGTCCGGGCGGACAACGTCGCACAGGCCCGGCAGATCCTCGTCGACACCGGTGCCGGTGGGAGGACGGGGACGCGGCACTGACCCGCGGGACGCCTACCGCACCGAGCGCCTCCCGGTGCGCCGGGAGAGGTGGGCGCCGAGGAAGACCAGGTCCACCACGAGGACGACGGCGCCGACGACCAGAAGGTATGTCATGCCCTCGACAGCGACGCCGACGAGGCCGAGCACGACGGCCAGGAGGACGAAGAACAAGAAGATCGCCATTCCGGGGGCTCCTCCGTGTGACGGGACGGTTCAGCGGCGGGCGAGCCGCCGCTCGCCGGCGGCGCCGGGCCGGTAGGCCATGCCGTAGTGGTGGAAGACGGCCTGTTCGTCCTCGGCGGCGAGCACGTCGTCGGTCCCGATGGCGGGAGCCTTGCGGACCGTGCCCTCGTCGTACGGCACCCTGACGTAGTCCGGTCCGACGGTCGCGTCGTCGAGCGGGACGAACACCGGGCGCCGGCGGGTGGGCAGCCCCGTGCGGACGGTGGCCATGGCCGGCTCGTCCGTGGCGGTGCTCACGTAGACCGCCTCCAGCACACCGATCTCGTGCCCCTTCGGGTCCACGACGTCCTGGTGCCGCCACTCCCTGACGCCTGCTGGATGGATCATGCGGTCCGCTCCCTGGTCGGGCGGGCTTCCGGGCGGAGCCGCTCCACCGGCCGACAGCGGCACGGCGCCGTGCCCGCCCCCGTCCCCCCAGCCTGCCCCGGCCCGCCTCCGGGCGCCACACGGACCCGGCCGGCCGGCGCTCCTCCCGCCGGCCCGGGCTCTACGCGGACACCGGTTCGACCGCCCGTGCACCGCGCCACGGCCACGGGAGGGGGCCGGACGCACGAGCGCCCCGGCCGCTGTGGAGGCGGCCGGGGCGTGGAACGCCGGTCGAAGCCCCGCGGGGCTTTCGGTCTGGTAGGCCCTGTGGGACTCGAACCCACAACCAACGGATTAAAAGTCCGCTGCTCTGCCAATTGAGCTAAGGGCCCTCGACGGGTCGTCCCCGAGCATAGCCCGCCCGGGGGCGTGAGCCGATCGGGTATCGGCACAACACCCGCTTCCGGTCCGTCCCGGAAGGCGGGCGGGCCCGCACGCGGCGCCCGGAGGTCGCGTGCGGGCCCGTCCGAGGGGACCTACGGAGCGTCAGCCGTTGCGCTTCCAGCGCGGCTTGTCGTCGCGTCGGCCGAAGGAGCCGGAGCCCCGGTGGCCGCCCGCGGGGCGGTCGTCGCGGCGGCCGTACGGACGGTCGTGGCCGCCCGCGCGGTGGCCGCCGGCCGGGCGGTCGTCGCGGCGGTCGCGGTTGAACGGGCGGTCGGCGCGGCGGAAACCGCCCCGGTCGCCACCCCGCTCGTCACGGCCATCGCGGTTGAACGACGGACGCTCGTCACGGCGTTCGTGCGACGACGGACGCTCGTCACGGCGGTCGCGGTGGAACGAGGGGCGCTCGTCGCGGCGGAAACCGCCCCGGTCGCCACCCCGCTCGTCACGACGGTCGCGGTTGAACGACGGACGCTCGTCACGGCGGAAACCGCCCCGGTCGCCACCCCGCTCGTCACGACGGTCGCGGTTGAACGACGGACGCTCGTCACGGCGGAAGCCACCCCGGTCGCCACCCCGCTCGTCACGACGGTCACCCCGGTCATCGCGGCGGTCGCGGTGGAACGAGGGGCGCTCGTCGCGGCGCTCGTACGACGACGGGCGCTCGTCGCGGCGGGAGCCGCCCCGGTCGCCACCCCGGTCGTCACGGCGGTCACCCCGCTCGTCACGACGGTCGCGGTGGAACGACGGACGCTCGCCACGGCGCTCGTACGACGACGGACGGTCCTCCCGCTGGGCGGGGACGGACGCCTCGGCCTCGACGGCCGGGGCCGTCTCCGCGGCGGCCGCCTCCGCGGCCTCCGTCACGGCCTTCTCCGGGTCCTCGCCCCGCTCGCGCGCCGCACGGGCGATCAGCCGGTCGGCCTCCTCGCGGAGCTCCGCGGCACGCCGCTGCATGCGCTCCAGCTGCTTGGCCAGTTCGGCGACCTCGCGCTCGGCCTGCTTGGCGGCGTTGCCGGCCGAGTCGGCCTGCACCTCCGTCAGCGACCGGGCACCGGTGATCTCGGCGACCTCCGGTTCGAAGGCGCCGCCCTGGCCGATGATGTGGCGGGAGGCGTCGACGCCCGCGTCCTCCATGAGGCGGAAGATCTGGCGGCGCTGGTGCGGCAGCGCCAGGGAGACCACGACGCCGGAGCGCCCGGCGCGCGCCGTACGGCCCGAACGGTGCAGGTAGTCCTTGTGGTCGCCGGCCGGGTCGACGTTCAGCACCAGGTCGATGCCGTCGACGTGGATGCCGCGCGCGGCGACGTCCGTGGCGACGAGGACGTTCACGTACCCGTCCTTGAAGTCGGCCAGCGTCCGCGTGCGGGCGCCCTGCGTCATGCCGCCGTGCAGCGCGTCGGCCTTCACACCGGCGTCGCGCAGCTGCTCGGCGACGCGGTCGGCGCCCAGCTGGGTGCGGACGAAGATGATCGTGCGGCCCTTCCGGGCGGCGATCGCGGCGGTGACCGGCGCCTTGTCCTTCGGCTTCACCACGAGGACGTGGTGGCTCATGGTCGTGACGTTGCCCTGGGCGCTGTCGACCTCGTGGTTGACCGGGTCGTTCAGGTAGCGCTTGACGAGCGTGGCGATCTCGTTCTCCATGGTCGCGGAGAAGAGCATGCGCTGGCCGCCGGCCGGGACCTGGTCGAGGAGCTCGGTGACCTCGGGCAGGAAGCCCAGGTCGGCCATCTGGTCGGCCTCGTCGAGTACGGCGACCCGGACCTGCTCCAGCGAGCAGGCGCCGCGGTTGATGACGTCGCGCAGCCGGCCCGGCGTGGCGACGAGGACGTCGACGCCGCGCTCCAGGGCGTAGATCTGGTTGCCCATCGACGTGCCGCCGCAGACGACCTTCATCTTCAGGCCGAGCACGTCGCCGTACGGCTGGAGGGCGTCCGCGACCTGCATCGCGAGCTCGCGGGTCGGGGTGAGGATGACGCCCCGGGGCTTCTTCCTCTCGGTGTGGCCGCCGGCCAGCGTGGCGAGCAGCGGCAGGCCGAAGGAGAGGGTCTTGCCGGAGCCGGTGCGGCCTCGGCCGAGGATGTCCTTGCCGGCCAGGGCGTCCGGGATGGTCGCGGCCTGGATCGGGAACGGGACGGTGACGCCGTTCTGGGCGAGCTTGCGGACGACGCCCTCGGGAAGCCCGAGGTCCGCGAAGGTGACGGTGGCCTCGGCGCCGGCCTCGGGGGCCTCCGCCTCGGGTGCCTCGTCCCCGGCGCGGGGGGCGTCGGCGTCGATGTCGGCGGGGGCCTCGACGGCGGCGGGGGCCTGCTCGTCGGTCGTGGCCGTCGCGGGGATCTCGGCGTTCTCGTTCAGAACGGTGTCAGTGCTGGAAATGGACATGCGAAATGCGAAACCTTCCGGAGTCTCGGCACGCGCCCGTCAACTCCGTGTTTCGCTGCTTAGCAAATCGACCGCCTCGATGCGGTCAGCCACGGCAAGGGAGAGTACGCGCCACACGCGGCGCGCTTCGGTCATGGCGCCGGGCAAATGGGATCAAACGATCTACTACCATACGCACCCTCCCCCGCTCCGTGCAAGCCGATCACGTCACACGGACGTGACCTGCGGCGATGCGGTCGGTTCAAGCCAGTGGCCGGGCAGGTGGCGGTCGCGCATCGCGTCGATCCGGGAGTCGGCGGGGGGTGACTCGGACGGCGGGTCGGTCGGCCCGGCCGTCGGCGGCTCGCTCTGCTGCGGCGGCGCCGGGTGGGTCGGCTCGGGCGGGGTGTCGGGCGCGGAGGGCGACGGGGACGGCCGGCCGGGCCCCGTGCCGTCGTCCTGACCGCCCGTCCCGCCGCCGGGGCCGCCCCCGGGGCCGCCCGTCCCGCCGCCGGGGCGGGCACCGGGCGAGGGCCTCCCGCCGTGCCCCGCGCCTCCGCCGTCCCCGCCGTCCCCGCCGCCCCGGCCGGGCGACGGGCGCGGCGCGGCGGGGACGGAGGGCACCGCCCGCGGCTCGGCGCCGCCCGCGGCGGCCCCGCCCGCGCCCCCCGCGCCGCGCGGCTCGTGTCCGCCGCCGGACGCCGCCATCCCGGCCTCCTCCCCGGCCGCCGCCGTCCCGGAGGGGACCGCCGCCTTGCTCGCCACCGGCTCGACGCTGTCGTCGGACACGCTCATGCAACCGCCGGCGGAACCGGCGGAGGCCACGACCGCCACCGCGGTGACGGCCCATCGGACGGGTGCGGGCAGCTGGCGCACGGGGCACCTCCAAGGCGGGCGGGACTCCCGGACCGGGACGCGGGGTCCGGGGAGGGATCCCCGGGGCCGGGACGGGAGCCCCGGGGACGGGCGGGGTCCCCCTGCCCAACTCCCCCCCCCCCGCGGGGGACACGCCCCGGCGGCGCACCGGTCAGCCGTACCCCAGTTCGTGCAGCCGCGCGTCGTCGATGCCGAAGTGATGGGCGATCTCGTGCACGACGGTGATCTCCGTCTCGGCGACCACGTCCTCACGGGACTCGCACATCCGCAGCGTCGGCCCGCGGTAGACGGTGATCCGGTCGGGCAGCACGCCCGCGTACCACTCGCCGCGGTCGGTGAGCGGGGTCCCCTCGTACAACCCCAGCAGGTCGGGGTCGTCCGCGGGCGGCTCGTCCTCCACGAACACGGCGACGTTGTCCATCAGCCGGGTGAGCTCCGGCGGGATCCGGTCGAGCGCCTCGGCCACCAGTTCCTCGAACTCCTCGCGCGTCATCTCCAGCACTCGGCCATTGTCGTGGATGGGAGGCGTACCGGGCGCGCCCGGGCATGGCCGCGCGTCTCCGCGGGCATACGGCCCCAATGGCCCGAGCAGTCGTCCGCGTCTCGTACGCCCGTGTCGCCCGAGCCCTGCGCCGCGTGAGGGACCGCGCGGGGAACCGCCCCGGAGGCCGCGCCCCGCGCCGCGCCGGCTCCTCGGCGCCTCCGCTCGCGCCCGCCCCCGCGCCGCGCTCCCCCGCCCGCGCCCTGGGGCTGCTGGCGGTGGCCGCGGCCGGGGCGTGGCTGGGGCTGCTGGCCTTCGGCGCGGTGCACGTCCCGGTCGGACCGGTGGACACGAGCATGACGCTCCGCCCGTCCCTCACCGGCGGGACGGAGGTCAACGTCTCGCCGCTCGGCGCCCTCGACCTGGAGTCCCACACGGCGCCCGTCCGCCTCGCCGTGGACGTCGACCGGCTCGACCCGGTCCGCTCCCGGGCCCTGGTCGAACACCCCGAGCGGATCTCCGGCCTCCAGGAGGAGATCGCCGCGGACGTCCTGGACGGCGCCCGCGAACTGGCCGTCCGCTCCTGCGTCGCCGTCGTCACCGGCGCCACCGCCCTCGGCCTCGCCGTCTACCGCCGTCCGCGCCGCGCCCTGGCGGCCGGGGGGCTGGCACTGGCGCTGCTGGCGGCGTCGGGCGCCTCGGCGTACGCGACCTGGAACCCCAAGTCGGTCCTGGAGCCCCGCTTCTCGGGCCTCCTCAGCAGCGCCCCGTCGGTCGTCGGGAACGCGCGGTCGATCGTCACCGAGTTCGACGTCTACCAGCGGGAACTGGCCCGGCTCGTCACGAACGTGACCAGGCTGTACGAGGCGACGTCGACCCTCCCGACGTACCAGCCCGACCCGGCGACGATCCGGGTGCTGCACGTCTCCGACATCCATCTGAACCCGGCGTCGTGGCACATCGTCGGTTCGCTCGTGAAGCAGTACGACATCGACCTGATCATCGACTCGGGCGACACCATGGACCACGGCAGCACCGCCGAGAACGTCTTCCTGAACCCGATCAGCGGCCTCGGCGCGCCGTACGTGTGGGTGCGCGGCAACCACGACTCGGCGGCCACCCAGGAGTACCTGGAGGGGCTGCGGAACGTGCACGTCCTGGACGGGGGGCGGGCCGTCACCGTCGCCGGGGTGCGGGTGGCGGGCATCGGCGACCCGCAGTTCACGCCGGACCGGTCGGTCGTGGCGGCCGGGGACGACGCGGAGCGGGCGGCGGGCGCCCGGCTGGCGCGGGCCCTGCGCGCGCAGGCGCGGGCGGGCACCCCGGTGGACGTCGCGGTCGTCCACAACCCGGTGGCCGCCCACCAGACGGACGGCGCGGTGCCGCTGGTCCTGTCCGGGCACGTCCACCGGCGCGTCGACGAGGTGCTGCCGAACGGCACCCGCCTGAAGGTCGAGGGGTCGACGGGGGGCGGCGGGCTGCGGGCGGTGGAGAGGGAGGAGCCGGAGAAGGTCCAGGCGTCGGTGCTCTACCTGGACCGGGACACACGACGGCTGCAGGCGTGGGACGAGATCACCCTGGGCGGGCTCGGCCTGACCACGGCGGAGGTGGCCCGGCACGTCCCGGACGAGGCGCTGCCGGGCACGTCCCCGGCACCGAGCGGCACCCCGGCGGAGTCGCCGCGGCCCTCCGGCACGCCGGTCCCGCCGCCGGTCCGGTCCCCCGCCCCGGTGCCCCGCCCGTAAACCGTTTTGGCGAACGGTCCCCCCATCCCATATGCTTCTCACGTCCCCGACGCGCTGAAGAAGCGCCCAGGCGGGCCTTTAGCCCTCATCGTCTAGTGGCCCAGGACGCCGCCCTTTCAAGGCGGTAGCACGGGTTCGAATCCCGTTGGGGGCACGCTTCACCCTGTGCGAGACTAGTGATCGCGCGAAGCTTGGTCCTGTGGAGCAGTTTGGAGTGCTCGCCACCCTGTCAAGGTGGAGGCCGCGGGTTCAAATCCCGTCAGGACCGCTGCGGCTCGGAAGAGCCGCACGGCTGGGTAGCTCAGTTGGTACGAGCGTCCGCCTGAAAAGCGGAAGGTCGCCGGTTCGACCCCGGCCCCAGCCACCAGCCGAAAGGCCCCGTCTCCGGACGGGGCCTTTCGCCGTTCGCGCCCGCCGTTCGCGCCCGCCGGCCACCGCCCGGTGCGGACCGCCGCCACCGGGTCCCGTCCGCCCGGGTTCACCCGTCCGGCCCAAGGGGAGGAGCGCCGGCCGGCCGGGAGAGCGGGCCCCGGCCCGGTGCGCGGAGGGGGCTCCCCGGCGTAACCCGAGTTGCGGGGCGCTCCGGAGTCACCGGCAATGGATCCAGGGCCCGGCCCATCGCACTCGCTGCCTTCCGGAGGCGGGCCCGCAGCCAGGAAGGATCCAGGATGGCCCAGAACGAGAGGGCGTTTCCCGTGGAAGGACTCCAGGGTGAGACGGCCTACGACTCGAACGGTGAGAAGATCGGCACGATCGGCCAGGTCTACGTCGACGACCGGCTCGGCACCCCCGAGTGGGTGACCGTCAGGACCGGCATGTTCGGTACCAAGGAGACCTTCGTCCCCTTGGCCGGCGCCCGTCGGCGGGGTGGGGAACTCCACGTGCCGTACGTCAAGGACATGATCAAGGACGCTCCCCGGATCGACGTCGACGAGCACCTCGACGCCGCCGAGGAGCAGCGCCTCTACCGCCACTACCGGCTCGTCCCGGGCGGCACCGCGGGCACGGCGGGCACCACGGGCACGACCGCCGGCGGCATGGCCTCGGGCCGTGCCCACCAGGGCCGCCAGCCGGCCGCCGCGATGCGTTCCGGCGCGGGCGACGAGGGCCTGACCCGCTCCGAGGAGCAGGTGCAGGTCGGTACGGAGCAGTACGAGACGGGACGTGCCCGCCTGCGCAAGTACGTCGTCACGGAGGACGTGACCACGAGCGTGCCGGTGAGCCACGAGGAGGTCCGCGTGGTGCGCGAGCCCGTCCGGCCCGGCGAGCGCGCGGCCCCCATGGAGGACACCGAGCAGGAGGTGACCCTGCACGCCGAGCGCCCGACCGTGGGCAAGAAGTCCGTCCCCGTCGAGCGCGTCCGCCTGGAGACCGAGAAGGTCACCGAACAGCAGGACGTCACCGAGCAGGTGCGCAAGGAGAAGATCGAGTACGACGACGACCGGTCCGGACGCGGTCGTGGAACCGAACGCGGCCGGGGGCCCGGGCACGGGCCGAACCGGTGATCGGCGAAGGAGGAGCCATGCGACGCACGATTGTCGGTACTTTCCTGACCGCGGCGCTGGTCGCGGGCCCCGCCGCGGCCACCGCGGCGGCCCAGGCACCGGTGGCGGACCAGACCGCCGCGGTTCAGGTACTGGCCCAGGAGAACCGCGACAACGACGACGACAACGGCGGCTGGGGCCTGTGGGGCCTCGCCGGCCTGCTGGGCCTGCTGGGGCTCATCCCCCGCCGCTCCAAGTCGCACGGCACGAACCCCCGCGGCACCAGCCCGGGGACCGGCGGCGGCGCCCACCCCACGGACCGGATCTGAGACGGTCGCCCCGCCCCACCGCGGTCCTCCCGGGGGTGGCGGACCGGCCGGTCTCCGGTCGGTCCGCCACCCCGGCGGGCCGGGGCCGTTGGGGTAGGTGCCGCGGGGGACTTCGCGAACCGGGGACGGACCGTGCTCCGCGCGTGGTGCGACAGGCCGCTGGTGCAGGACCGCCGGTGGTTCCCGAGGCGGTACTGCGACCGCCGGCACAAGCTGAAGCACCGTGTGACGGAGATCGTCGGCGACGTCCTCGACAGCGGCGCCTGAGGCGTCAGGCCCGCCCGCGGTGCCGCCAGCCGCGCACCCCCAGCACCACCGCGACGACCGCGACCGCGGCCAGCAGCAGCATCCGGTCCGGCACCGCGCCGCCCACCCGTGCGACCAGGCGCTCCACCTCGAAGGAGGCGTCCACGGAGAGCGGACCCGGCAGGGCCCTCGTGCCGTCGGAGACCAGGAACGCGGTGCCCAGCAGCACGAAGAGGGCGCCCGACAGCAGCGACGTCGTGTGCAGCTCCAGCCGGCCCCACCGCACCGCCCGCCCGCGCAGCCAGGTGCGGCGCCCCAGGTCGTACCGCTCCCACAGCAGCGCCAGCAGGAACAGCGGCACGGCCATGCCCAGCGCGTACACCGCCAGCAGCAGCCCGCCGTACACGGGGCTGCCGCCCAGCGCCGCCACCGTCAGGACGCCGCCCAGGATCGGCCCCGCGCAGAACCCCGCCAGCCCGTACACCAGGCCCAGCGCGTACACGGACACCGCCGTCGTCGGGCGGATCCGGCCGCTCGCCTCCGCGATCCGGCGCGGTGCGAAGCCGAGGCCCAGCACCTGCGCGGCGCCCAGCGCGACGACCAGCCAGCCGCCCGCCGCCACCAGCAGGTCCCGGTTGCCGTGGAAGAACCGCCCCGCCAGCGAGCCGGCCGCGCCCAGCGGCACCAGGGTCGTCGCCAGACCCGCGTAGAAGACGCCGGTGCGGGCGAGCAAACGGGCCGCCGAGTCGATCGAGTACGCGAAGAACGCCGGCAGCAGCAGCGCACCGCACGGGCTGACCAGCGCCAGCAGGCCGCCCAGGAACGCGGCCAGGTAGCCGACGTCCGTCACCGGCCGGCCCCCGCCGCCGCGTCGATCGCGGCCGTGAACGTCTCCAGCGGCTGGGCGCCCATGATGGGCCGCCCGTTGACCAGGAACGTCGGGGTGGACGTCGCGCCCAGGGCGTACCCCTCCTCCTGGTCCCGCTTCACCGCCCGCCGGGCCTCAGCGCCGCCCAGGTCGCGGGTGAACCGGGCGAGGTCCGGCACGCCGGCCTCCCGCGCGAGGGCCACCAGCCGGTCCTCGCCGAAGCCCTTCTCCCCGGCCCCCTCGGCGTACGCCGCCCGGTGGAACTCCCAGAACCGCCCCTGCCGCCCCGCCGCCCACGCGGCCCGGGCGGCGCCCTCCGACTCCTCGCCGAGGACCGGGAAGTTCCGCCACTCGATGCGCAGCACGCCCTTCTCGACGTACTTCTCCACCAGCTCCGGCTCGGTGTCGCGGGCGAACTTCCCGCAGTACCCGCACCTGAAGTCGGCGTACTGGACCAGCACGACCGGCGCGTCGGCGCGGCCCACGGCGAGGGCGTCGCCGGGTTCGCGGCGGGCCGACCGCTCCGGCCCGGGGCGGGCGTCCTCCCCGGCGGCGGGGGCGGAGGAGGAGGCCGGCGCGGCGGCGGAGACACCGGGGTCCTCCCGGTCGGCGGGCTTGGTGGCCGTGTACGAGGCGAACGCGAGCAGCCCGGCGGCGGCCGCGACCCCCGCTCCCACGGCGTACGGCTTCAGGGACGACGGTTTCGTGGACATGGGTGTGCTCCTGCGGTGCGGTTGGCGGGTGGGAGGGCGGTGCGGCGGGAGGACACCGCCCGCTACACGCGCAGGATCGACAGGTCCATCGGAGAAGGCGGTGCGAGCGCGGGCGGGGCCCGCTTCGGGCCGGTCGCGGCCGGTTCCCACGCCCCGCACCCGGCGGGGGCCGCGGCGCCGCGCGCGTCGTGCGCCACGGGGAGCGGCCCGCCCGGGGACGGTCCGCGCGGCGGGGTGGCGGGGACCACCCCGCCGTCGGGCCGGGAGCCGTCCCGGCAGCCGGGCGGCCGGCCGTCCCCGGGCGAGGCGGCCGCCGGGGCGTCCGCGGCGGCGCGGTCCACCGGGTGGGAGCGGTCCGCGGCGGCGTGCGCCGGACGCGCGCGGTCCCCGTACGGCCGGTCCCCCGCGTCCGCGCGGACCGGCAGCCCCATCAGCACCAGTACCAGCACCCACACGGCGCGCGCCCCCGCGCCGCGTCGCCGGGCATCGGTACGGGGCATCGGAGGGGCGCCTTCCTCGTCGGTGGTCCGTTGTTCGGCTCGCCCGGAATGGTACGGGGAAATGGGTTCGCCACTCCCGAGCCGCAGGTGAGATCCTGGGAAACGGTATGTCTACTTCCTTCGCCGACCTCCAGACCCTGCTGACCGAGGTCCCGCTGCGCGACGCCCATCGGCTCGGCCGCCGTCTCGAAGGCGCCCGCCGCATCCGCAAGCCCGAGGCCAGGCAGGCCGTCCTGGACGAGATCGCCGCCGAGGCGGCGAAGGCGGCGGCCCGCACCGCCGAGCGGGCGTCCCGCGTGCCCGAGATCACCTACCCGGAGCAGCTGCCCGTCAGCCGGAGGAAGGACGAGATCCTGGAGGCGATCCGCGACCACCAGGTCGTGATCGTCGCCGGTGAGACGGGTTCCGGCAAGACGACGCAGATCCCGAAGATCTGCCTGGAGCTCGGCCGGGGCGTGCGCGGCCTGATCGGTCACACGCAGCCCCGGCGGATCGCGGCCCGCACGGTCGCGGAGCGCGTCGCGGAGGAGCTGCGCACGCCGCTCGGCGAGGCGGTCGGCTGGAAGGTCCGCTTCACCGACCAGGTCGGCCCCGACACGTTCGTGAAGCTGATGACGGACGGCATCCTCCTCGCGGAGATCCAGACCGACCGCGAGCTGCGCGCCTACGACACGATCATCATCGACGAGGCCCACGAGCGCAGCCTCAACATCGACTTCCTCCTCGGCTACCTGGCCCAGCTGCTGCCGAATCGCCCCGACCTCAAGGTCGTGATCACCTCCGCGACCATCGACCCGGAGCGGTTCTCCCGGCACTTCGGGGACGCGCCGATCGTCGAGGTCAGCGGCCGGACGTACCCGGTGGAGGTGCGCTACCGGCCGCTGCTGGAGGAGGACTCCGAGGAGCCCGACCGCGACCAGACCACCGCGATCTGCGACGCCGTCGACGAGCTCCAGGCGGAGGGCCCGGGCGACATCCTGGTCTTCCTCTCCGGCGAGCGGGAGATCCGCGACACGGCGGACGCGCTGCTGAAGAGGAAGCTGCGGAACACCGAGGTCCTGCCGCTGTACGCGCGCCTGTCCCACGCCGAGCAGCACCGCGTCTTCCAGCAGCACGCCGGCCGCCGCGTCGTCCTCGCCACCAACGTGGCGGAGACGTCCCTGACGGTCCCCGGCATCAAGTACGTCGTCGACCCCGGCACGGCGCGGATCTCGCGCTACAGCCACCGCACCAAGGTGCAGCGGCTGCCGATCGAGCCGATCAGCCGGGCCAGCGCCAACCAGCGCAAGGGCCGCTGCGGCCGCACCAGCGACGGCGTCTGCATCCGGCTGTACTCCGAGGACGACTTCCTCGCCCGCCCGGAGTTCACCGACGCGGAGATCCTCCGGACGAACCTCGCGTCCGTCATCCTCCAGATGACCGCGGCCGGACTCGGCGACATCGAGAAGTTCCCCTTCATCGACCCGCCGGACCACCGCAACATCCGCGACGGCGTGCAGCTCCTCCAGGAGCTCGGCGCGCTCGACCCGGCGCAGAAGGACCCCCGGAAGCGCCTCACCCCGCTCGGCCGCAAGCTCGCCCAGCTCCCCGTCGACCCGCGCCTGGCGCGCATGGTGCTGGAGGCCGACAAGAACGGCTGCGTCCGCGAGGTCATGGTGATCGCGGCGGCCCTGTCCATCCAGGACCCGCGCGAGCGCCCCGCCGACAAGCAGGCGCAGGCCGATCAGCAGCACGCCCGGTTCAAGGACGAGACGTCCGACTTCCTCGCCTTCCTCAACCTGTGGCGGTACGTCCGCGAGCAGCAGAAGGCGCTGTCGTCGTCGGCGTTCCGCCGCATGTGCAAGGCGGAGTACCTGAACCACCTGCGCATCCGCGAGTGGCAGGACATCTACAGTCAACTGCGCACCGTCGCCAAGCAGATGGGGATGCACCCCAACGAGGAGGACGCCGACGAGCAGCGCGTCCACGTCTCGCTCCTCGCGGGCCTGCTCTCCCACGTCGGCGTGAAGGACGTGAAGACCACCGGCGGGGAGGGCGGGAAGCCCGCGGGGAGGAACGAGTACCTGGGCGCGCGGAACGCCAAGTTCGCGATCTTCCCCGGCTCGGCGCTGTTCAGGAAGCCGCCGCGGTTCGTGATGTCGGCCGAGCTGGTCGAGACGTCCCGGCTGTGGGCGCGGGTCAACGCCAGGATCGAGCCCGAGTGGATCGAGCCGCTCGCCGGGCACCTGCTGAAGCGCACGTACTCGGAGCCGCACTGGGAGAAGGACCAGGCGGCCGTCATGGCGTACGAGAGGGTGACGCTGTACGGCGTGCCGATCGTCGCCCAGCGGAAGGTCACCTACGGGCGCGTCGACCCCGAGGCGTCGCGCGAGCTGTTCATCCGGCACGCCCTGGTGGAGGGCGACTGGCGCACCCACCACAAGTTCTTCGCGGACAACCGGAAGCTGCTCACCGAGGTCGAGGAGCTGGAGCACCGGGCGCGGCGCCGCGACATCCTCGTGGACGACGAGACGCTGTTCGACTTCTACGACCGGCGGATCCCGGAGCACGTCGTGTCGGGCGCGCACTTCGACTCGTGGTGGAAGCACAAGCGCCGCGACGAGCCGGAGCTGCTCGACTTCGAGCGCGAGATGCTCATCAACGAGAAGGCGGGGGCGGTCACCAAGGCCGACTACCCCGACTCGTGGCGGCAGGGACCGCTGAAGTTCCGCGTGACGTACCAGTTCGAGCCGGGCGCGGACGCGGACGGCGTCACCGTCCACATCCCGCTCCAGGTGCTGAACCAGGTCGTCGACGAGGGCTTCGACTGGCAGATCCCGGGCCTGCGCGAGGAGGTCGTGACCGAGCTGATCCGCTCCCTCCCCAAGCCGGTCCGCCGCAACTACGTGCCGGCGCCGAACTTCGCGCAGCGGTTCCTGGAGCGGACCGCGCCGAGCGCGGAGCCCCTGACGTCCGTCCTGGCCCGCGAGCTCCACCGCATGGTGGGCGTCCCGGTGGGCCCGGACGACTTCGACTGGGCGAAGGTCCCCGACCACCTGAAGATCACGTTCCGGATCGTGGACGAGCGGCGCCGCAAGCTCGCCGAGGACAAGGACCTGGAGGCGCTGAGGCTGACGCTGCGCCCCAAGGCCCGCCAGGCCCTGTCGAAGGCCGCGGCGGCCGCCTCCGCGGGCCCCTCGGGCTCGGGCGGGTCGCTGGAGCGCTCGGGCCTGACGGACTGGACGATCGGCACGCTTACCCGGGTCTTCGAGACCCGCCGGGCGGGCCAGCCGGTGAAGGCGTACCCGGCCCTCGTCGACCAGGGCGAGACCGTCGCCGTGCGCCTCTTCGACACGGAGGCCGAGCAGGCGCGTGCGATGTGGCGGGGCACCCGGCGGCTCATCATGCTGAACATCCCGGTGAACCCGGCGAAGTTCGCGTCCGAAAAGCTGACGAACCAGCAGAAGCTGGCCCTCTCCCGCAACCCGCACGGCTCGGTGCAGGCCCTGTTCGAGGACTGCGCGACGGCTGCGGCGGACAGACTGATCGCCGACCACGGCGGACCGGCTTGGGACGAGGAGGCGTACCGGAAGCTGTACGACGGCGTCCGCGCCGACCTGGTGGAGCTGACCGTGCGGACGGTGGACCGGGTCCAGCAGGTCCTGGCCGCCTGGCAGGCCTGTGAGCGGCGCCTGAAGGCCGCGAACAGCCCGGCCCTGGTGAACAACCTCCAGGACGTGCGGGAGCAGCTGGCGGCGCTCGTGCCCCCCGGTTTCGTCACCGCCACGGGCCTGCGCCGCCTGCCGGACCTGATGCGGTACCTGGTGGCGGTGGACCGCCGCCTCCAGCAGATGCCGACGTCGGTGCAGCGGGACACCACCCGCATGGAGAAGGTCCACGAGATGCAGGACGAGTACGCGTGGCTGCTGGAGCAGTTCCCGGAGGAGCGTCCGGTGCCGCAGGAGGTCCTGGACGTCCGGTGGATGATCGAGGAGCTGCGGGTCAGCTACTTCGCGCACGCGCTGGGGACGGCGTACCCGGTGTCGGACAAGCGGATCGTGAAGGCGATCGACGCGCTGGCCCCGTGAGGCCGCGCGACGTGGTGACGGGACGGTCGCCGCGGGTGAGTTCGACCGCACGGTCCGGCCTGCTGTAGAGTCTCTCTCGCAGCCGGGGAGCAAGCGGCTGCGAAACCTGGTCCTGTGGAGCAGTTTGGAGTGCTCGCCACCCTGTCAAGGTGGAGGCCGCGGGTTCAAATCCCGTCAGGACCGCATCGATCGACGAGGCCCGCACCGAGAGGTGCGGGCCTCAGTCGTGTTCCCGTCGCGTCCCCGTCGTGCTCTGCCGCGCTCCCGCCGCCCTCCCGTCGTCCCGCACGACGCGCGCCGGCGGTCGGGGCCGGTACCGCCCGCCGGCGGATCGGTGCCGGCCGCCGGAGACGGACGGCCCGGACTGCGGGGACGCGGCCGGTCCCGGCCGGAGGCGGACGGCCCGGAGCGGCGGCCCACGACCGGGCGGGCGACCCGGAGCCGGACAAGCCGCGTGCGGCCGGACCGGGAGCGGCGGCCGCACGAACCGCCCCCGGCCGAACCGGGACCCGCGACCGGGCGGGGGACCGTGGAGGCGGGGGCCGTGCGCTCCCACGCGGCTCGTCCCCGGCCGTCGCCGTCCGCCCGTACCGCCGGCCCGGTCGCCACCCCGGGGGCGGGCGCTCCCGCGGGCTGCGCGGGAAAGGGGGAGACCCGGGCAGCCCGGCTTCCGGCACGGCAGCCGCCCCTGACGGGGTGTCGGAGCCACGGTGCGGTGTGACACGAGTCACGGAACTTTTCCCTACAGCCGACCCATCCGCCCCTCCCGACCACCCGCCCCATTTAAAGTGTGCAATTGCACCGCGCCCCATGTGCGCATGGACACACAAAAAAGATCGCGCCGGACCCGGCGGAGTCCGGCGCGATCGATGACGTCAGCCCGTTGGGGCGGGTGGCCGTCGGTGGCGCATGGGGTGGGCGGACCGGGTTGGGGGACCCGGAAAAGCCCGGTTCACAAGGGTGTTCAGGCCTCGCTTCGCTGCTGCGGGATGCCCGCGAGCAGCGCACGGACCTCCGCCTCGCGGTACCGGCGGTGCCCGCCCAGCGTGCGGATGGACGTGAGCTTGCCCGCCTTTGCCCAGCGGGTCACCGTCTTCGGGTCCACGCGGAACATCGTGGCGACCTCGGCGGGGGTCAGCAGCGGCTCAGCATCAGGGGTGCGAGCGGTCATGAGCGGCCTCCTCGGGAGAACCGACGTTCTCGGTTCTTTCCTCTAAATTCTGCACCTTGACCCGCGTTGCCCGAAATGGCGGACGCGGGCCGAGTCGGTTATAGGACGAACGGCTTGTCCTCGGCACTACAACTACACCATCTGTCCAGCCACCTTCGGCCAAACCGATGGAATTGCCCTCTCAGGCATCCATCAACGGCGGAAGTCGATGGACCATGCCATAGCGGACAGTCACGTCACAGTGACGATCAGTCACAGAGCGATCAGGAGCCACCAGACCCCCCATAGCGTGCAATGCTGAGCCTTCCACCCATAGTTGGACGGAAAGAGCCCTCCCCGGACTCCTTGTCCTATTTTGACACGAGGTTGGGCGATGGGCGCAAGAGCCACTGTTAGTGCGATCCATCACCCTTGGGACAAAGGCCCGGTTCGAAGGGGATCCCTCCATCACCTGACGTCACACAAGACTCAAGCGCAACAGTGCCCGATGCAACAGCCCGGCCCGGGAATCTTCCGTTCAGTTGGCGAACTGCCGGTGCCGCACCGCGCGCCACCGCTCTGCGAGCCGCTCGTAGGCCGCCCCCGCGGCCGCCCCGTCGCCGTCCCGGAGCGCGGCGATGCCCGCCGCGACGTCCGCCGCGGACCGGTCCCCGGCGAGCAGCTCCGCCGGCAGGGCGTGCACCAGGCCGCCGTAGTCCAGCTCCACCAGCGAACGCGGGTGGAACTCCTCCAGCCACCGGCCCACGTCGAGCAGGCCCTCGGTGAGCGGCCCCTCGTCGACCGACTCGCGCAGCGTCCGCAGCGACCGCGCCACCCGCCGCCGCGCCTGGACCATCGGCGTGCGGTACCGCAGCACCGGCGCCTCCCCTCCGCCGCCCGGCGCGTACTCGCGCTCCTCGTCCGCGAAGAGGACGAACCACCGGACGGGCACCTGCCACACCGCGCTCCTGATCCACGGCCGCGCGTCCGGGTTCCGCTCCCGCCACCGCTCGTGGTCCGCCGCGGCCTGCCTCCGCACCGGCGGCGGCAGCGCCGCGTCCAGCACGGACCGCGGCAGCAGCTCCTGCGCCTCTCCCAGGGCCAGCCAGGAGCGCAGCCGCGTGCGCCACGGGCAGACGCACAACGCGCCGGCCGACTCCGCCACGAACGCCTCCGCGCTCTCGTGCACCGGCACGGGCACGGGCGGTGTCGGCACCAGGTCGGCGAGGGAGCGCCGCAACTCGTCCTGGGCCGTGGGCCCCCCGCCGCGCAGGACGCGCTCCGCGTAGCGGGCCCAGTGGGCGCGCTCGGGCTCCGGGAAGGCGGCCAGGGGCTCGTACACGCGCAGGTAGGAGGCGTACGGGACGAGGACCGAGGAGACAGCCGACATGCGCCGCATCCTTCCACGCAGGCGCCCCCCGGGAAGGTGATCCTGCGCACTGCGTCGGCTTTACGGCCAGGTAGGACTTACCCTCTTGCGGACAGGTCCCTCCCCACCCCCCGGAGGAACCGATACCGCCGCTTCGTACTTGGGAGTCACCACCGTGACCGATGTGACCGACGGCGTCCTGCACACCCTGTTCCGGTCGGAGCAGGGGGGCCACGAGCAAGTCGTGTTGTGCCAGGACCGCGCCTCCGGCCTGAAGGCCGTCATCGCCATCCACTCGACCGCCCTGGGCAGCGCCCTCGGCGGCACCCGCTTCTACCCGTACGCCTCCGAGGAGGCGGCCGTCCTCGACGCGCTCAACCTGTCGCGGGGGATGTCGTACAAGAACGCCCTGGCTGGTCTGGAGCACGGCGGCGGCAAGGCCGTGATCATCGGGGACCCGGAGGTCGTCAAGACCGAGGAGCTGCTCCTGGCCTACGGCCGGATGGTGGCCTCCTGGGCGGGCCCGGTACATCACGGCCTGCGACGTCGGCACGTACGTGGCGGACATGGACGTCGTCGCCCGCGAGTGCCCCTGGACGACCGGCCGCTCCCCCGAGAACGGCGGCGCCGGGGACTCCTCGGTCCTCACCTCCTTCGGCGTCTTCCAGGGCATGCGCGCCTCCGCCCGGCACCTGTGGGGCGAGCCGACGCTGAGCGGCCGCAGGGTCGGCGTCGCGGGCGTCGGCAAGGTCGGCCACCACCTGGTCGAGCACCTGGTCCGGGACGGCGCCGAGGTCCTCGTCACGGACGTGCGCGAGGAGTCGGTGCGCCGTGTCACCGACAGGTTCCCCCAGGTCCGGGTGGTCGCCGACACGGACGCCCTGATCCGCACCGAGGGCCTGGACGTCTACGCGCCGTGCGCGCTCGGCGGCGCGCTCAACGACGACACCGTGCCCGTCCTGACGGCGCGGGTGGTGTGCGGCGCGGCCAACAACCAGCTCGCGCACCCGGGCGTCGAGAAGGACCTCGCCGAGCGCGGGATCCTCTACGCGCCCGACTACGTCGTCAACGCGGGCGGTGTGATCCAGGTCGCCGACGAACTCCACGGCTTCGACTTCGACCGCTGCAGGGCGAAGACGGCGGAGATCTTCGACACCACGCTGGAGATCTTCGCACGTGCGAAGGAAGACGGCATTCCGCCGGCCGCCGCGGCCGACCGGATCGCCGAGCAGCGGATGGCCGACGCCCGCCGCGCGTAGCACCGCGCACGGGCCGTTTCCGGTCATGGAACGCACGTCCGCCGGGTGGGCTCCCTTGACAGGCCATCCGGCGGACGCCGCACATGTGCTCAGAGGCGCCTTTCGGACACTCTCCGCATTGGTGGGTTCGCACAATCCTGCGCCCGCCGTCGGGGAGAGATGGCTCACCCCGGTCGGCGGGTCGACCTTCGGAAGAAGCTAGAATCGCAGCTGACCAGCGAGGACGGGGCGCCTCGCGGGTCCGGCGCCGAGGCGCGTCATGCGGGCGGCGTACCGTATGGCCGCGGAAGCAGGTACCGTTAAAGCCCACGGGCCGGTCTCTCCGCGGAGAGTCCGTTCCGCACCATGAACGCGTGTCAAGACTCTGGGGCCGTCGAGCCCCGTCACCGAGGGGGTCGAGCCATGGGGCGCGGCCGGGCCAAGGCCAAGCAGACGAAGGTCGCCCGCCAGCTGAAGTACAACAGCGGTGGGACGGACCTCGCACGGCTGGCCAGCGAGCTGGGCGCATCGACTTCGAGTCAGCCTCCGAACGGAGAGCCGTTCGAGGACGACGACGAGGAAGACGACCCGTACGCCCGCTATGCGGAGCTGTACAACGACGACGATGACGAGGACGAGGAGTCCGGTCCGTCATCGCAGCGTCGCGGCGCTTGACGCCCGCACTCTTCCAACCCGGTCCGGGGTTCCGCCCCGGACCGGGTTTGGTGCTGTTCAGCCCGCGTAGTCACCCGTCAGGGCGGCACCGGCCGCGTGGTCCCCGCGCTCGGTGACCTCACCCGCGACCCAGGCCTCGACGCCCCGGTCCGCAAGCGTCGCCAGCGCGACGTCCACCGACTCGGCGGGGACGACGGCCATCATGCCGACTCCCATGTTCAGGGTCTTCTCCAGCTCCAGCCGCTCCACCCGACCGGCCCTGCCGACCAGGTCGAAGACCGCGCCGGGCGCCCACGTCGACCGGTCGACCACGGCGTGCAGGTGGTCCGGGACGACCCGCGCCAGGTTGGCCGCCAGGCCGCCGCCGGTGATGTGGCTGAAGGCGTGCACCTCGGTGGTCCGGGTGAGCGCCAGGCAGTCCAGCGAGTAGATCCTGGTGGGTTCCAGCAGCTCCTCGCCGAGGGTCCGGCCGAGCTCGTCCACGTGCTGCTCCAGCGCCATGCCGGCCCGGTCGAACAGGACGTGGCGGACGAGCGAGTACCCGTTGGAGTGAAGACCCGAGGAGGCCATCGCGACGACCGCGTCACCCGTACGGATGCGATCGGCGCCCAGCAGCCGGTCCGCCTCCACGACGCCCGTGCCGGCGCCGGCGACGTCGAAGTCCTCGGGGCCGAGGAGACCGGGGTGCTCGGCGGTCTCACCGCCGACGAGGGCGCAGCCGGCGAGGACGCACCCCTCGGCGATGCCCTTGACGATGCCGGCGACCCGCTCGGGGTGGACCTTGCCGACGCAGATGTAGTCGGTCATGAACAGCGGCTCGGCGCCGCACACCACGATGTCGTCCATGACCATGGCGACGAGGTCGTGTCCGATCGTGTCGTACACGCCCATGCGGCGGGCGACGTCGACCTTCGTGCCGACGCCGTCGGTGGCGGAGGCGAGGAGGGGACGCTCGTAGCGCTTGAGGGCGGAGGCATCGAAGAGGCCGGCGAAACCGCCGAGGCCGCCGAGGACCTCGGGGCGCCGGGTCTTCTTCACCCACTCCTTCATCAGCTCGACGGCGCGGTCGCCCGCCTCGATGTCGACGCCCGCGGCGGCGTAGCTGGCGCCGCCTGTGGCACTGGTGGCCTGAGACATGGCTACAGAACTTTCGGTCGTACGGCGGGGGCGTGGGTGCCTACGGGCGGCGGAGCGCGTCGGCGGCGGCCGTGGCGGCGAGGCCCGCGGCCAGCTCCGTCTCCAGCAGCTGCTTGCCGAGCAGCTCGGGGTCGGGCAGCTCCATGGGGTACTCGCCGTCGAAGCAGGCCCGGCAGAGGTCCGGCTTGGCGATCGTGGTCGCCTCGACCATGCCGTCGAGCGAGATGTACGCGAGCGAGTCGGCGCCGAGGGACTTGCCGATCTCGTCGACCGTCATGCCGTTGGCGATCAGCTCGGCGCGGGTGGCGAAGTCGATGCCGAAGAAGCACGGCCACTTCACGGGCGGCGAGGAGATCCTGATGTGGATCTCGGCGGCGCCGGCCTCGCGGAGCATCCGGACGAGTGCGCGCTGCGTGTTGCCGCGGACGATCGAGTCGTCGACGACGACCAGGCGCTTGCCCTTGATGACTTCCTTGAGGGGGTTCAGCTTGAGGCGGATGCCCAGCTGGCGGATGGTCTGGGACGGCTGGATGAAGGTCCGCCCGACGTACGCGTTCTTGACCAGGCCCGCGCCGAACGGAATGCCGCTCGCCTCCGCGTAGCCGATCGCGGCGGGGGTGCCGGACTCGGGCGTGGCTATGACGAGGTCGGCGTCGGCGGGAGCTTCCTTGGCGAGTTTCCGCCCCATCTCCACCCGGGAGAGGTAGACGTTCCGGCCGGCGATGTCCGTGTCCGGGCGGGCCAGGTACACGTACTCGAAGACGCAGCCCTTGGGCTTGGCTTCCGCGAACCGGGACGTCCGCAGGCCGTTCTCGTCGATGGCGATGAGCTCGCCCGGCTCGATCTCGCGGACGAAGCTGGCGCCGACGATGTCGAGGGCGGCGGTCTCCGAGGCGATGACCCAGCCCCGCTCCAGCCGGCCGAGGACCAGCGGGCGGATGCCCTGCGGGTCGCGGGCGGCGTACAGCGTGCCCTCGTCCATGAAGACGAGGGAGAAGGCGCCCTGGACCTGCGGCAGGACCTTGGCGGCGGCCTCCTCGACGGACAGCGGCTCGCCGTCCTCGTCGGTCTGGCCCGCGAGGAGCGCCGTGACGAGGTCGGTGTCGTTGGTGGCGGCAGCCTGGTCGGACCGGCCGTTCCCCTTGGGGAGGCCGGCGGCCATCTCGGCGAGCTGCGCCGTGTTGACGAGGTTGCCGTTGTGGCCGAGGGCGATGGAGCCGTCGGCGGTGGCCCGGAACGTCGGCTGGGCGTTCTCCCAGACGGACGCGCCGGTGGTCGAGTAGCGGGCGTGACCGACCGCGATGTGACCCTGCAGGGAGCTGAGGGAGGTCTCGTCGAAGACCTGGGAGACGAGTCCCATGTCCCGGAAGACGAGGATCTGGGAGCCGTTGCTGACCGCTATTCCGGCCGATTCCTGACCCCGGTGTTGGAGGGCGTAGAGCCCGAAGTACGTGAGCTTTGCGACCTCTTCGCCCGGAGCCCAGACGCCGAAGACGCCGCAAGCGTCCTGGGGGCCCTTCTCGCCGGGAAGCAGATCGTGATTGAGTCGACCGTCACCACGTGGCACGCCACCGAGTGTAGGCGAGGTCGACCACTGGTCCGAATTGGGGACGGAGCCGCCCGGAGGGCCCCGCAGCGGGAAGGGCCCCCTGTCCAGGCGGCGTTTCCCCGCTTCCGGGGCCCTTCCAGGCCGTGTCCGGTGTGACGGACCTCGCACCTCACGGGGTCGTGGCGCGGGCTTCGAACCCGGAGCCGTCCTGCGCGGTGACCGTCAGTGCGCGCTGCTCGACGCGGTACGTCACCGGTCCGCTGCCCAGCGTTCCGTACAGCTTCCGCTCCAGCTCGTTCTGGGGCCGGGCGCAGATGCGGCGGGTCACCGCGAGCGAGCCGAAGGTGAGCTGGTCCCCCTCGGTCTTCACGGTGGCGGTGAAGTTGTTGCAGCCGAGGTTTCCGCGCGCGGTGCCGTCGGCGCCGATGGTGAGGTGCGGCCTGCCCTTGACACCGGCGGGCAGGGAGGCGGCGGTCCCCCCTTCGACGAGCGTCTCCACGCTCCACCTGGTGTTCTTCAGGGGCGCCTCCGGCCGCTCGGAGAAGACGAGGGTGTCGCCGCCGCGGGTGGTGAGGGTGAGGCGGTCGCCGCCGCTGTCGAGGCGGGCTTCGAGCCTGCCGGTGAACGCCTCGTGGAAGGCCTCCTCGAAGTCCCCCACGGGCTTCTCGCAGGCCTTCTTGGTCATGGTGACCCGACCCACGGTGACGGTGTCGCCGTCGACGACGGTGTCCTCGCTGAAGAAGTGGTTGCATCCGGCGGTGCCCTGGACCGAGCCGTCCGGCTTGAACTCGACGTAGGCCCCCGGGGCGGGGGCGGTCTTCTTCGCGCCGTCGGCGGTGAGGGCGTCGAGGGCCCAGTGGGTTCCGGTGAGAGGGATGTCGGGCCGGTCTCCGGAGCCCGGTCCGGAGCCGGAGCCGCCGGCGCAGCCGGCGAGGGCGGTGGCGGTGGCGGCGAGTACGGGAAGCAGGCACTTGTTGATCCGCATGCCGTTCTGACGGGTCGCGCGGCGAACCGGTTCCGTCCCCGCGCCGGCGCGGGGACGGGGTCAGCCCAGGACGGGGAGCCAGGGCGCCAGGTCGGCGCGTTCGCCGCTGGCGTGGAGGCGGGCCCCGGACAGCGCCTCCTGCCAGGAGGTCCGCCCCGTAGCCAGGCGGACCCACGTCAGCGGGTCGGTCTCGACGACGTTCGGGGGCGTCCCGCGCGTGTGCCGGGGGCCCTCCACGCACTGCACCACCGCGTACGGCGGCACCCGCAGCTCCACCGAGCCGCCCGGCGCCTTCAGCGCCAGCGCGTCCGACAGCACGCGCGTGCAGGTCGCGAGCGCCTGCCGGTCGTGCGGGACGGCCAGTCCCGTCGCGGCGTTCAGGTCGTCGGTGTGCACGGTCAGCTCCACCGTCCGCGTCACCAGGAAGTCGCCCAGCGGCATCCCCCCGAACCGCGTCGCGATCAGCCGCTCGTCCGGCGCCTCCAACGCCTCGGCCAGCTCGTCCGCCGTGCGCGCGTACAGCTCCGTCAGCCCGCCCGCCTCGTCCGCCCACTCGGCCAGCTCGCGGGTGTCCTCGTCCACCGCCGTCGCGAACCTCCGGGTCGCCGCGGGCCAGTCGAGCAGCCCCGCGTCCCGCGTAGCGGGCTCCGGTGCCGCCACACCCCGCACGACGGACCGCAGCACCAGCGCGATGTGGGCGGCCAGTTCGCGCACCGTCCACTCGCCCAGGCGCGTCGGCAGCCGCGACTGCTCCTCCGTCAGCCGTGCGACACCGTCCCGCACGTGCGTGAACTGCGCCGTCACCGCCGTACGGGTCTTCGCGGAGTCGTACCGGCGGGCGCGCTTCCTCGGCTCTGGCATGCCCCGAGGTTACCGCCGCTCCGCCGGGCCGCGGCCGTGTCCGCCGCACATCCGCCGTTCCCGCCCCGGCCGGACGTCCCCGCCGCCGCGCCGGGCGGCCGTGGCGCGGGGCGGCGTCCGGCTTCCCCGGGACGGACGGCGCACCGGCCCGGCCGGGGCCGCGACGCCGCGGAGGGCCGGCCCCGCGGTGTCGCGGGGCCGGCCCTCCGCAGTGCGTGCGGTCCGGGCGTCCGGGTCTCAGGCCAGCAGGCCCGGGATGGTCGCCTCGTGCGCCTCGCGCAGCTCCGCGAGCGGGATGGTGAACTCGCCCTGCACCTCGATCGCGTCGCCGTCCACGACGCCGATGCGCGTCGCGGGCAGCCCGCGCGCGCCGCACATGTCGGTGAAGCGCAGCTCCTCGCCGCGCGGCACCGCCACGACGGCGCGCCCCGCCGACTCGCTGAACAGGAAGGTGAACGCGTCCAGGCCGTCCGGGACGACCAGCCGCGCGCCGTTCCCGCCGCGCAGGCAGGACTCGGCGACCGCCTGGACCAGGCCGCCGTCGGACAGGTCGTGCGCCGCGTCGACCATGCCGTCGCGGGAGGCGGCGACGAGGATCTCGCCGAGCAGCCGCTCGCGCTCCAGGTCCACCTTGGGCGGCAGGCCGCCGAGGTGGTCGTGGACGACCTGGGACCAGGCCGAGCCGCCGAACTCCTCGCGGGTGTCGCCCAGCAGGTAGAGGAGGTGGCCCTCCTCCGCGAAGGCGATCGGCGTCCGCCGCGTCACGTCGTCGATCACGCCGAGGACGGCGACGACGGGCGTCGGGTGGATGGCGACGTCGCCGGTCTGGTTGTACAGCGAGACGTTGCCGCCGGTGACGGGCGTGCCCAGTTCCAGGCAGGCGTCCGCGAGGCCGCGGGTGGCCTCGGCGAACTGCCACATGACCGCCGGGTCCTCGGGCGAGCCGAAGTTCAGGCAGTTCGAGATGGCGAGCGGCCTGGCGCCGGAGGCGGCGACGTTGCGGTACGACTCGGCCAGCGCGAGCTGCGCGCCCGCGTACGGGTCGAGCTTGGCGTACCGGCCGTTGCCGTCCGTCGCCATCGCCACGCCGAGGTTGGTCTCCTCGTCGATCCGGATCATGCCGGAGTCCTCGGGCTGGGCGAGGACGGTGTTGCCCTGCACGAACCGGTCGTACTGGTCCGTCACCCAGGCCTTGGACGCCTGGTTGGGGTGGGCGACCAGCTTGAGGACCTGCTCGCGCAGCTCCCCGGGGGTCTCCGGCCGGGGCAGCGCGGCCGCGTCGTCGGCCTGGAGGGCGTCCTGCCACTCCGGGCGCTCGTACGGCCGGTGGTACGTCGGGCCCTCGTGGGCGACGGTGCCCGGGGGCACGTCGACGATCTGCTCGCCGTGCCAGAAGATCTCCAGGCGGTCGCCGTCGGTCACCTCACCGATGACGGTGGCGACGACGTCCCACTTCTCGCAGATCTCCATGAAGCGGTCGACGTACTGCGGCTCGACGATCGCGCACATCCGCTCCTGCGACTCGCTCATGAGGATCTCCTCGGGCGAGAGCGTCGCGTCGCGCAGGTGGACGCGGTCCAGCTCCACGCGCATGCCGCCGGAGCCCGCGGAGGCCAGCTCGGACGTGGCGCAGGACAGGCCGGCGCCGCCGAGGTCCTGGATGCCCGCGACCAGCTTCTCCCCGAAGACCTCCAGGGTGCACTCGATGAGGAGCTTCTCCTGGAAGGGGTCGCCGACCTGGACCGCCGGGCGCTTCGCGGGCTTGGTGTCGTCGAAGGTCTCGGACGCGAGGACCGAGACGCCGCCGATGCCGTCGCCGCCGGTCCGGGCGCCGTACAGGATGACCTTGTTGCCCGCGCCGGACGCCTTGGCGAGGTGGATGTCCTCGTGCTTCATCACGCCGATGCAGCCGGCGTTGACCAGCGGGTTGCCCTGGTAGCAGGGGTCGAAGACGACCTCGCCGCCGATGTTGGGCAGGCCCAGGCAGTTGCCGTAGCCGCCGATGCCGGCGACGACGCCGGGCAGGACGCGCCGGGTGTCGGGGTGGTCGGCGGCGCCGAACCGCAGCGGGTCGACGACGGCGACCGGGCGGGCGCCCATCGCGAGGATGTCGCGGACGATGCCGCCGATGCCCGTGGCCGCGCCCTGGTAGGGCTCGATGTACGAGGGGTGGTTGTGCGACTCCACCTTGAAGGTGACCGCGTACCCCTGGCCGACGTCGACGACGCCGGCGTTCTCGCCGATGCCGACGAGCATCGCGTCGGAGTCGGGCTTCTTCTCGCTGAACTGCTTCAGGTGGACCTTGCTGCTCTTGTACGAGCAGTGCTCGGACCACATGACCGAGTACATGGCCAGCTCGGCGCCGGTCGGGCGGCGGCCGAGGATCTCGCGGATGCGCGCGTACTCGTCCTTCTTCAGGCCCAGCTCGGCCCACGGCTGCTCGACGTCGGGCGTCTCGGCGGCGTGCTTGACGGTGTCGAGGGTCACGCTCGGTCGCTCCTTCGCGCGGGGTGGTGCAGATGTCGAGGGCCGGGGCGCCCAGTCGCTCCCGCGGCCGTTCCGGCGTCGAGGCCCATCAGGCGTTGACCAGCTTCTTGAGGACCGAGGTGAAGAAACCGAGCCCGTCCGTGCGGCCCGTGCCGACGAGCGGCTCCACGGCGTGCTCGGGGTGGGGCATGAGGCCGACGACGTTGCCCGCGGCGTTGGTGACGCCCGCGATGTCGCGCAGCGAGCCGTTGGGGTTCACGTCCAGGTACCGGAACGCGACCCGGCCCTCGGCCTCCAGCTCGTCGAGCGTGCGCTCGTCGGCGACGTACCGGCCGTCCATGTTCTTCAGCGGTACGGAGATCTCCTGGCCCCGCTCGTAGTCGGCGGTCCAGGCGGTCTCGGCGTTCTCCACCCGCAGCCTCTGGTCGCGGCAGACGAAGTGCAGGTGGTCGTTGCGCAGCATGGCGCCGGGCAGCAGGTGCGCCTCGGTCAGGACCTGGAAGCCGTTGCAGATGCCGAGGACCGGCATGCCGGCCCTGGCCTGCTCGACGATCGTCTCCATGACCGGCGAGAACCGGGAGATCGCCCCGGCGCGCAGGTAGTCCCCGTAGGAGAAGCCGCCCGCCAGGACGACCGCGTCCACCTGCTTGAGGTCCTTGTCGCGGTGCCAGAGCGGGACCGGCTCGGCGCCGGCGAGCCGGGCGGCGCGCAGGGCGTCCTGGTCGTCGAGCGTCCCGGGGAAGGTGACGACTCCGATGCGGGACGTCACGCCTCCTCCACCTTGACGACGAAGTCCTCGATGACGGTGTTGGCGAGGAAGGTCTCGGCCATCTCGTGGATGCGGGCGAGGGCGGCGTCGTCGACCGGACCCTCCACATCCAGTTCGAAACGCTTCCCCTGACGGACGTCCGCGATCCCCTCGAAACCGAGGCGGGGCAGTGCGCGCTGCACCGCCTGTCCCTGCGGGTCGAGGATCTCCGGCTTGAGCATGACGTCGACTACGACGCGTGCCACTGGCACTCCCGGTGGTGTGTTGCGTGGGCGGTTCCCTCAGCGTACCTGCCGACAAATTCTACGCGAGTAGATTTCCAGAGGATCCCACAAACGCACGAAGTGATCATGGATGGGAGGGATCGAGCAGGCGCCGCGGACGCCCCGGCGGCCCGGCGGCCCGGCGCCGGGGAGCACGCGGGAAAATCCGGGAAAAGAATCAGGTGCGGCGATTGCCGGAGGACACGCTGGGACAATTGCCGGGTCTTCCCAGTGCGGCACTCCGGGATGTACAAAGGAATACACCATGTAAATCAGGTATCGCCGCACGTCACACGTGTGACAGAACACACCTTGAACGGCGGCTTACCACGGGAAAGGACCGATATCCGTGGCGCAGCGCGTAGTGGTGACGCTCACCGACGACATCGAGGGCGGAGAAGCGGCGGAAACGGTCAGGTTCGGCCTCGACGGTAAGTGGTACGAGATCGACCTCAGCGAAACCAATGCAGAGAAACTGCGCAAGAGCCTCGAGCCGTACATGGAGGCGGGGCGGAAGAAGTCCGGCACGGAGAAGGCCCGCAAGCCGTTCCGGCACACCGCCGTCGACCCCGACCCCGCGGCCGTGCGCGCCTGGGCGCAGTCCAACAGGATGGAGGTGCCCGCGCGCGGGCGCATCCCGAAGCGGATCTACGAAGCCTTCCACCAGGCCAACTGAGGCCGGGGCGAGCGTTCCCGCGCGGGACGCCGCCGCGCCGCCGCACCCCTCCCGGCCCGCCGTCCCGGACGCCGACCGGCCGGGACGGCGGGCCGGGGTCGGCCCCGGGCATCGAGTTGCGTGGCACCCCCCTTGATCGGCTAGAGTCTGGAGCACGCCGAGGGGCGCGGCGGAAAAGCCGAGCGCCTCACGGAGCGTGCGGGTGTAGTTCAGTAGCAGAACATCCCCCTTCCAGGGGGAAGGCGCAGTGTGCGATTCCTGTCACCCGCTCCGCACCACATACCTACCACTCCGGTGGATCAGGTAGAGTGGTGTTCGCACCGCCCGGTGAGAGCCGGTCGGGAGCAATGCGGACGTGGCTCAGTTGGTAGAGCATCACCTTGCCAAGGTGAGGGTCGCGAGTTCGAATCTCGTCGTCCGCTCCAGAGTGAAGGCCCCGGTCATCAGACCGGGGTCTTCGTCATTCGGTGGGGGCTTCACCGTCTGGCCGGGCTTCGCCGTTCGTCCCCGGGGGCCGCCCCTCCCCATGACATTTGTCATCGCCGGCCGCTGACACCGCGTACTGCCGGGCGTCCCCGGGCACCCCGAGGCTGGAGCCATGACCAGCTACGACCACCACACGGGCCGCGACCGCCCCGCGCACGGCCACGTGATCGAGGCCGAAGAACTACGGCGCAGTTACACGGGGGGCTTCGAGGCCGTGAGCGGCGTCACCTTCGCCGTCCCCCGCGGTGAGGTCTTCGCCCTTCTCGGCACCAACGGCGCGGGCAAGACCTCCACCGTCGAGCTCCTGGAGGGTCTCGCCCCCGCGAGCGGCGGCCGCGTCCGCGTCCTCGGCCGCGACCCGTACCGGGAGCGCGCCGCCGTCCGGCCGCGCATCGGCGTGATGCTCCAGGAGGGCGGCTTCCCCTCCGACCTGACCGTCGCCGAGACCGTCCGCATGTGGGCGGGCTGCACCAGCGGGGCGCGTCCCACCGGTGAGGCCCTGGAGACGGTCGGCCTCGCCGGCCGCGCGGGCGTCCGCGTCAAGCAGCTCTCCGGCGGCGAGCGGCGCCGCCTCGACCTGGCGCTCGCCCTGCTCGGACGGCCCGAGGTGCTGTTCCTCGACGAGCCGACCACCGGGCTCGACGCCGAGGGCCGCCGCGACACCTGGAACCTCGTGCGGGACCTCCGCGACACCGGCACCACCGTGCTGCTCACCACGCACTACCTGGAGGAGGCCGAGGCCCTCGCCGACCGGCTGGCGATCATGCACGGCGGCCGGATCGTCACCTCCGGAACCCCCGCCGAGGTCACCGCCTCCCGGCCCGCCCGCATCCGCTTCGAGCTGCCCGCCGGGGTGGCCGCCGCACAGCTCCCGCTCTCCCTGCGGGCCGCCCTGCCGGACGGGCGGCGCGTCGAGGTCCGCACCCACGACCTGCAGTCCTCGCTGGCCGAGCTGCTCCGGTGGGCGGACGAGCGGGGCGTACGGCTCGAAGCGCTCGACGCCCGGTCGGCGTCCCTGGAGGAGGCGTTCCTGGAGATCGCCCGCTCCGGCGCCGCGGCCGAGCCGGCGGGGGTGTGACATGGCCACCACGACCGCTCCGCGCCGGTCCGGCACCGGCACCACGGCGGCCGGGCGGCTCGGCGCGCTCGCCCGCGCCGAACTGCTCCTCCTCGTCCGCAACCGGACCGCCCTCTTCGTCACCCTCCTCATGCCGCTGCTGATGATCGGCTCCCTCCGCGCCGCCCTCGACGGGACCGGCCTGGAGGGGACGGGGATGACCCTGGTCGAGGCCGCCGTGACCGGTGGTCTCGGCATGGTCCTCGTCATCGTCGTCTACCTCAACCTCGTTCCCGCCTACGTCAGCCGGCGCGAGGAGCTGGTGCTGAAGCGGCTGCGCACCGGGGAGGTCTCCGACGCGGAGATCCTCGCCGGGACGGCGCTGCCCTCGGTGGCGCTCGCCCTCGCCCAGTGCGTGATCATGTCGGTGGCCGCGGTGGCGTTCCTCGGCGTGCGGGCGCCGCGGCGGCCCGAACTGCTCGTCGCGGGCATGCTGGTGGGCATAGTGCTGCTGGGCGCGCTCGCCGCGCTCACGGCGACGCTCACCAGGACCGTGGAGAGCGCGCAGCTGACGACGATGCCGCTGTTCCTGGTGTCGGCGTTCGGCTCCGGGCTGTTCGTCCCGCTGGAGGCGCTGCCCGAGCGGGTCGAGGCGGTGTGCGCGCTGCTGCCCGTGACCGGGGTGGTGGCGCTCGTACGGGCCGGGTGGCTCGGCGGGGCCGACGCGGGGGAGCTCGTACGGGCCGGGGCGACCGCCCTGGCCTGGACCGCCGCGGCGTTGTTCGCCGTGCGGCGGCGGTTCCGGTGGGAGCCGCGCCGCTGAGGGGGAGGGACACGGAAGCATGACCGCGCTGACGGGCTGGTGGACCCGCAGGAGCAACCCGGAGAAGGTCGAGCTCTACACGCGCTGGACGTACCACGGGCTCGCCTGCGTGGCCGTCTTCGTCGGCGGGCTGCCCGCACTGGCCGCGACCGGGGAGGCGGGGCCGGTCGGCGGGTGGCTGTCCCTCGCGGTGCTCCTCCACACCGTGGTCGTCGCCGTGCTCTCGTCGCGGGCGCTCAGCTGGCAGCTCGGCCGGCGCGGGCGCCCGAAGCGGCTCGCCGTCGCCGTCGCCGTGCTCACCGCGGCCGGCTGCGGCGCGGTGCTGACACTGCGGCGGGCGAGGCCGGACGTGGACCTCGAGATGTCGATGTACGTGGTGGCCGGCCTGGCCAGCTGGGGTGTCGGGGCGCTCGCCCTGTGCACGGTGCGGGTACGGCACATGCTGGGTCTGACGGTGGTCACGGTGGCGGGGCTCTTCGCGGCCTCGCTGGTCGTGGGGCTGCCGCCCGTCGACACGGCCACGTACGTGTTCCCGGCCGCGTTCGGCACCGTCGTCTTCACCTTCACCAGCGGCTTCTCCGGGTGGCTGCTGCGGGCCGTGTGGGAGCTGGACGCCGCCCACCGGCTCCAGGCGCGGCTGGCCGTCGCCGAGGAGCGGCTGCGGTTCGCGCGGGACCTCCACGACGTGATGGGGCGGAACCTCTCGGTCATCGCCCTCAAGAGCGAACTGGCCGTGCGGCTGGCCCGGCGCGGGTACGCCGACCGGGCCGTCGACGAGATGGTCGAGGTCCAGCGGATCGCCCGCGAGTCCCAGCGGGAGGTGCGGGACGTGGTGCGCGGCTACCGCGAGGCCGACCTGCACACCGAACTGGAAGGGGCGCGCGGCGTCCTGGCCGCGGCGGGCATACACTGCCGCATCGACGTCCGCGACCCGGACGCGGACCTGTCCGCCGCGGCGCAGTCGGCCCTGGCCTGGGTCGTCCGGGAGGCCACGACGAACGTCCTGCGCCACAGCGACGCCCGCCACTGCCGGGTGACGCTCTCGGCACCGTCGGACGGGGGGCAGGCGGTGCTGGTCGTCGAGAACGACGGCGCGGGCGCGAGACCCCCCGCACGGCGGCGGGACGCCGGGCGGCACCGGGGCGGCCGGGGAGCCGGAGGCGCCCGGCGGGACCGCCGGGTCCGGGCTGGCCGGGCTGCGGGAGCGGCTCGTGGTGCTGGGCGGGGCGCTGGAGGCCGGGCCCCCGGGCGGCGGGCGGTTCCGGGTGACCGCGCGGGTGCCCCTCGCGGGCGAGGACCGGCTCCCCGCCGCGGGCGAACCGGCGGGGAAGGGGTTGTCATGACCGTACGGGTCCTGCTCGCCGACGACGAGCACCTCATCAGGGGCGCGCTCGCCGTGCTCCTCGGGCTGGAGGACGACCTGGAGGTCGTCGCCGAGGCCGCGTCCGGCCCGGAGGCGATCGCCATGGCCCGCGCCCACCGCCCCGACGTGGCGGTGCTCGACCTCCAGATGCCGGGCGCCGACGGTGTGAGGGTCGCCACAGCACTGCGGACCGAGCTCCCCGGCTGCCACACCATGATCCTGACCGGCCACGGCCGCCCCGGGCACCTCAAGCGGGCCCTCGCCGCCGGGGTGCGCGGCTTCGTGCCGAAGACCGTCAGCGCCCAGCGGCTCGCCGAGATCATCCGCACCGTCCACGCCGGAAGCCGTTACGTGGACTCGGAGTTGGCGGCCGACGCCATCTCCACGGGCGACTCCCCGCTGACCGCCCGCGAGGCCGAGGTGCTGGAACTCGCCGCCGACGGCGCCCCCGTGGCGGAGATCGCCCGGCGCGCGTCCCTCTCCCCCGGAACGGTCCGCAACTACCTCTCCTCCGCCGTGCTGAAGCTCGGTGCGGAGAACCGTCACACGGCGGTGCGTCTCGCACGCGAGCGAGGTTGGGTATAGTGGTTCTCGCGCTGCGGCGCAGGCGGACGTGGCTCAGTTGGTAGAGCATCACCTTGCCAAGGTGAGGGTCGCGAGTTCGAATCTCGTCGTCCGCTCCAGAGCGAAGGCCCCGGTCATCGGACCGGGGCCTTCGGCGTTCCCGGAACCGCCGTGTCCGCCGTCCCGGAAGCGGGAGCGCCGGACCCGGCGGGGCCGGTGTACCCGCACCGGCCCCGCCGGCCTCCCGCCGCTACGACCAGGCCGTACCGGTCAGCAGCTCGTACGCCTCGACGTACTTCGCGCGCGTGGCCTCGACGACCTCCTGCGGCAGCGGCGGGGGCGGCTGCTCGCCGCGGCGGTCCCAGCCGGACTCCGGGGAGGTCAGCCAGTTCCGCACGTACTGCTTGTCGTACGACGGCTGCGCGCGGCCCGGCTGCCACTCGGCGGCCGGCCAGAACCGCGAGGAGTCCGGGGTGAGCACCTCGTCCGCGAGGACCAGCCCGCCGTCCTCGTCGTGGCCGAACTCGAACTTCGTGTCCGCCAGGACGATCCCCCGGTCCCGCGCCACGTCCCGCGCGCGGCTGTAGACGGCGAGCGTCGTCTGGCGCAGCCGCGCGGCGGTCTCCGCACCGACCCGGCGGGCGACCTCCTCGTACGAGACGTTCTCGTCGTGCTCGCCGACCGCGGCCTTCGTCGCGGGCGTGAAGATCGGGGCGGGGAGCTCCGAGCCGTCGGTGAGGCCCTCGGGGAGGGCGAGGCCGCAGACCGTGCGCGACTCCTCGTACTCGGCCAGACCGGAACCGGTGAGGTAGCCGCGGGCCACGCACTCGACCGGGATCATCCGCAGCGACCTGCAGACCAGCGTGCGGCCCGCCCAGTCGTCGGGGGCGCCCTCCGGGACCTCCGACGAGATCACGTGGTGGGGGATCAGGTCGGCGAGCTGGTCGAACCACCACAGGGAGAGCTGGGTGAGGACGCGCCCCTTGTCCGGGATCTCCGTGGGCAGCACCCAGTCGAACGCGGACATGCGGTCGCTGGCGACCATCACGAGGTCGCCCGCCTCGTTGCGGTACAGCTCGCGCACCTTCCCGGTGTGCAGATGCACCAGGCCCGGCACCTGAAGGGGCTCGGGCTTCTCTACGAATCCGGACACGGTTCCTCCCCGTGGTTCTGTCCCGTCGGCTCCGATTCTCCCGTACGCGGGGAGGTGCGCCGCGGTCAGGGGGTGCGGGGATGTTCTAGTCGCGTTTGCAGATGCGGTCCAGCAGGTTCGCCGTGGCGCGCTGGATCCTCGTGTCGACGTGACCCGGCCGGTCCAGGGCCGGGGACCAGCCGAACGTGCCGGACGCGAAGACCAGCGCCCCGGACGGGGCCCGGTACAGGGACGTCTCCTGGTGGCGCACGGCCCCGCCCGCGTCCCGGTAGGGGGAGTGCGCGAGGAGGATGCGGCGCCGGTGCGCGGGCAGTGCCGTGCGCGGGAAGTACCGGTCGGCCTCGCCCGCGACGAGCCCCGGCAGCCCGTCGCCCTCGTCGGCGCCGGTCGCCTCCCACAGCCAGTGCCCGGCGTTGCGCACGACGAGGGGGCGCGGCTCCGGGACGCGGCCCGCGTACTGGATGCCGAGCAGCTGCTGCTCGGGCCGGTCCGCCTCCCGCCACAGCGCCGGCCGGCCGGGGCCCCGGCGCTTGCGGCACGTCAGGAGGCGGTCGGGGGCACCGGACGGGGACGGGGTCAGTTCGACCCGCCAGTACAGGGTGTTGGCGGAGAGGAAGACCAGGGAGGTGCCGCCGTCGCGGGCCTCCTCCACGGCTCGGCGCAACGGCGCCGACCAGTACTCGTCGTGGCCGGGGAAGACCAGGCCCCGGTAGCGGGCGGGGTCGACGCGGCCGGAGTGGACGTCGCTGGCGTTGGCGTAGGCGAGGTCGTAGCCGTAGCGCTCCGCCCAGCGGATGACGTCGTACGCGTGGCCGATGTGCAGGGGCAGGCCCTGGCCGGCGTACGGGCGGTCGAAGGAGATCGTGACCGCGGCGTGCGGTTCGCCCAGGAGACGGCCCCCGTCGTCCCACGCGTGGTAGAGGCTGGCGCCCGTGCGGCCGTCCTCCGGGTACAGGTTGTACGCCTGCCAGGTCAGGTCGGGCAGGACGAGCAGCAGGTCGGCCGGGTGGTCGTCGCGGACGGTGAAGGGGATGTGGGAGCGGTACCCGTCGGCCGTGGTGAGGACGGCGACGTACGCCCCGGTCGACCAGTACGACGGGACCTGCAGCCGCCACGAGAGCCACCAGTGGTGGCAGGAGACCGTGCGGTCGGCGGTGAGCGGTGCCGGCTGGACGATGCCGGAGAGGCGGGGACTGGTGGTGATCTTGGCGGCGCCGTCCCCGCCGTAGTGGCCGACCCGGTAGACGTCGGCCGAGAACTGCTGCGGCGGGTTGACGGTGACGTGGAAGTCGATCGCCTCACCGGGGGAGACGGCGCCGGCCGAGGCGAAGCCCTTGATCTGGAGGTGGACGTCGTCGGCCGCGCGGGGGCCGCCGCCCGGCGCGGCGCGGGGCGGGGCGGGCTGCGCGTACCAGGGGGTGATCCGGCCGTCCTCGCCCACGTACTGCTCGGTGCCGCGCAGCCAGGGCAGCGGCCCCTGACCGAACGGGTCGTCCGCGGCGTGGGCCAGGGCCCCCGACTCCCACCGCCGAACCTGCTCCGCCCCCATGCTGCGCCCCTCCTTCGGCTCCCCCGGTGCCCGGCCGTTCCGACGCGTTCAACGCCGGTCCACAGCACATCACATTACGCATGCACTCCGTCACCCGTCGTCGCGAATTGGCGTGAACGGAAGGGGATGTCCCGAAACGCGATACGTGTACACGCGTGATCGCGTGATCGCGTATACGTGTGCTCGCTTCGGCCTACGGTCGCGGTGTCGCATAGACGCGGCCCCGCATGGCCGCGGCTTCGCACCGCCGCGGCCCCGCATGGTCGCGTTGTCGCATGACCGCGGTGTTGCAGCGTCGCGTGGCCGTGTATCCGCGTGGTCGTGTATTCGGGTGGCCGCGGGCGCGCGCGGGCGTGCGCGGGCGGGTCGTCGGGGACGGGTCGCGGGTGCGGAACGTGGGCGTTCGGGGACCGGGGCGCGGATGCGAGGGGCGGGCCTTCGGGGAGGGGCCGCGGGCACGGAGCCGGCGTACGGGACGAGGCCGAACGGGAAGCACCACACGGCGTACGGGACGAGGCCGAGCGAGGAGTACCGCCCGAAGTGCGGGGCGGGCCCGGACGAGGAGTACCGCCCGAAGTGCGGGGCGGGCCGGACGAGGAGTACCGCCCGAAGTGCGGGGCGGGCCGGACGAGGAGTGCCGCACGTCCTGCGGGGCGGGCCCGGACGGGGAGCACGCACACGGGGGTCAGACGAGGCGCACGGGCTTCTCGGGGCGCGCCCCGACGGAGGCGAGCCAGTCGCGCAGCGGCGCGGGGTCGGCGTCCTCGACCAGCGCGTGGACCCCCGGGGTCACGTCGGCCCGCCGACGCCCGCCGCCGCCGTCGCCGTCGCCGACGCCGACGCCGACGAGCAGTACGGGGCCGTCCAGCCAGTCCAGTCCGGGTGCCGCGCCGGCGGTGTCCACGGCGGCACAGCACACCATGGCCAGCACGTGGTCCGTCAGGAGTTCGCGCCCGCTGCGCGGCGGCTGGAGCGGCAGCAGGGGCAGCTCGTCGGTCGCCGGGACGGAGAGCGCGGGCCCGGCGGACGCGGCGGCGCCCGCGTCGGAACCCGGGTCCCCGCCGGGGTCCGGGCCGGCGCCGTCCCCGCTCCGGCCGGCGGCCGCCGCGCGGTCGCCCTCCGCGGCCGGGGCGGTGTCCCCGGCCGGCGCGGACGCGGCGGGCACCGCCCGCCCCGCCGTGCTCCCGCGGGGCGAGCGCTCCTCGCGGGAGAGCTCCGCGCTCAGCGCCGCCGCCAGCGCCTCCGTGCCGTCGGCCGTCGAGAAGTGGTCCATGACCCGGGTCAGCGTCGGCCCCTCCGGGGCGGTACGGGCGCCCAGGCGATCCAGGACGCGGTGGAGGCGCGCGGCCTCGGTGCGCCACTTCCGGTCGACGACCTCCTCCGGGTACCGATGCCAGTCCACCGGCGCCCAGTCGGGTCCCGGCTCGGCGGGCCCGCCGTGGAAGAGGCGGGCGGCCAGCAGAGATGCGGCCTCGTCGACGAGACCCGGCTCCTCCAGCAGGTCGCACGCGGGCCGCTCGCCGAGCCGCGACGCGAACCCCTCGGCGAGCCGGTCGCGCCGGGACAGCTCGGTGAGGGCCGAGACGACGCCCGCGTCCAGCCGGGAGGGCCACCTCCCCATGCGCCAGGCGGGCAGCGCCACCCGGGTCAGCAGCCGGTCCCACCCCGCGTACGCGAGGCCGACCTGCTCCTGGGCGACGATCCGCAGCCCGTAGTCCACCGTCTGCGCCCGCTCCGACGCGGCGGCCGCGGCGCCCCGCTCCATCTCCGCGGCGTGGTCCCGCACGGCCCTCAGGATCATCCGGGCCACCGCGCCCACGGCCCGCGCGCCCGGACGGCGCACCGCGCCGAGGCCCGGTCGGCCGGGCAGCGCCACAGCGGCGTCCAGACCCCGCACGAACCGCCGCGCGGCGGCTATGTCGGGGTCGGCGGACGGCCCCGTACCGGCCACCACCGGCGCCAGTACCGCCCGGAGCTCGCCGACCCGCATCCACCAGAGGAACGGCGAGCCTATGACCAGCACCGGAGCGGCGTCCGACGCCCCGCGCGCCTCCCCGCCGGAGGTGCGGTGGGCCCGGTGCGTACGGTCCTCCAGCCAGCTATCGCAGTCCGGGGTGAGCGCTATCGCGGACGGCGCGGGCACCGCCAGCCGCACCGCCAGGTCCCGCACCATCCGGTACAGGTCGGGCGCGGACGACTCCGCGATCTCCACCGTCGGCGTGAGCGCCGGCCGGGCCCGCGCGATCGCCGCTCCGACCCCCGCCGCGGACAGCAGCACGACCACCGCGACAGCGGACACCGCCCACCGGGCGGTGTCCCAGCCGGGGCCCTCCAGACTGCCCGTGACCCCGCCGGCCAGCAGTACGGTCGCCAGGGCCGCCGGCAGGAGCGCGACGGCCAGGGCCCTGCCGCGCACGCGCAGCACGGCCAGGGCCCGGGCGCGCGCGGCCCGCGCTCCCCGCTCCTCACCCAAGGCGTCCGCGACGCGCGTCGCGCGCCCGTCGCCGCCGTCCGATCCGGAACCGAACACGGCCGTACGTCACCCCCTCCACCCCTGCGGCGGTTTTACTCACTCCCCCACTGTGACACCCGCCACCGACACCGCAATGTCAGTGGGCCAAGTGCCGGAATGCCTGCGCGGCACCCTAGTTGGGGTGTCCGCGGGCGTCATTCGGATGAGGCAGCCGTCACTCGATGGAATGGCTTGGGCAGGGCCGGGGGTGGTTCGGGGTGCTCGGGGGTGTACGGCGGGCCCGGGGAGCACGTACCCGGGTCCGCCCCGTGCCTACCGCCGCTCCGCGGCCGCCCGCGCGATGTCCGTGCGGTGCTGGGAGCCGTCCAGCCGGATGCGTCCGACCGCCGCGTACGCCCGCTCCCGCGCCTGCGCCAGGTCCTCGCCGGTCGCGGTGACCGACAGGACCCGCCCGCCGGCGCTCACCACCGCGTCGCCGTCCCGCTTCGTGCCGGCGTGCAGGACGTACGCGTGCGGGGCGTCCAGCTCCGCGACTTCGTCCAGGCCGGTGATCGGGTCGCCGGTGCGCGGGGTGCCGGGGTAGTCGCACGCGGCGACGACCACGGTGACGGCGGCCTCGTCGCGCCAGGTGAGCGGCGCCTCGCAGTCGAGGGAGCCGGTCGCCGCGTGCAGCAGGACACCGGCGAGGGGAGTGCGCAGCCGGGCGAGGACGACCTGCGTCTCGGGGTCGCCGAAGCGGGCGTTGAACTCGATGACCCGCACACCGCGCGACGTGATCGCGAGACCCGCGTACAGCAGGCCGGAGAACGGGGTGCCGCGGCGGCGCAGCTCGTCGACGGTGGGCTGCAGGACCGTCTCCACGACCTCGTCGACCAGCTTCGGGTCGGCCCAGGGCAGCGGCGAGTAGGCGCCCATGCCGCCCGTGTTGGGACCCTCGTCGCCGTCGAGGGCGCGCTTGAAGTCCTGGGCGGGCGTGAGGGGGAGGACGGTCGTGCCGTCGGTGATCGCGAAGAGGGAGACCTCGGGCCCGTCCAGGTACTCCTCCACCACGACGCGGTCGCAGGACAGGGCGTGGGCGCGGGCCCGCTCCAGGTCCTCGGTGACCACGACGCCCTTGCCGGCGGCGAGGCCGTCGTCCTTGACGACGTACGGAGGGCCGAACGCGTCGAGCGCCTCGTCGATCTCGGCGGGGGTGGCGCACACGTAGCTGCGGGCCGTGGGTACGCCCGCGGACGCCATCACGTCCTTGGCGAACGCCTTCGAGCCCTCCAGTCGCGCGGCCTCCGCGGAGGGGCCGAAGCAGGGGATGCCCGCCGCGCGCACGGCGTCGGCGACGCCCGCCACGAGCGGCGCCTCCGGGCCGATGACGACCAGGTCGGCCCCCAGGTCACCGGCGAGGCGGGCCACGGCCGCGCCGTCGAGGGCGTCGACCTGGTGGAGCTCGGCGACCTCCGCGATTCCGGCGTTGCCGGGCGCGCAGTGCAGGGCTGTGACGTCGGGATCGAGGGAGAGGGAGCGGCACAGGGCGTGTTCGCGGGCGCCGCCGCCGATGACGAGGACCTTCACGCCAGTCAGGGTAGCCCGGAGGGCGGCCCGCTCCTCGTGCGGGCCGCCGGGCGGGCCGCCCCTACTCGTTCGTGTACTCCTCCACCACGGTCGCACCGAGCTCGCGGACGATCAGTTCGTGGCCGGAGAGCGCGGAGTCGACGAGGTCCGGGTCGTCCTCCTCCGGTACGTCGTCCTCGGGGGCGACCGGCTGGGGCGGGGCCGGGGGCGGGGCCGCGTGGCCGGCGGGGCCGGACCCGGGACCGGCGGGGCCGGGGCCGGTCCGCGGCGGCCGGTGCGGGGCGGGGCCGGCGGGGGCGGGCTGCGCGGGACGGGGCGCGGCCTGCGGGGGCGGAGGGGCCTGCGGTGCGGGCGGGGCCGCGGGGCGGAGGGGGCCGCCGTGGCCGCCCTGGGGAGAGGGGACCGGCCCGGCGCCGCCGGACGGGTCGACGATCGCCTCGATCTTCCAGTCGACGTGGAACTGCTCGGCGAGGGCCTGCCTCAGGACCTCCTCGCTGCCGCTGCCCGCGAAGTTGTCACGGGCGCCGGCGTTGAGGAAGCCGAGCTGGAGGGTGGTGCCGTCGAACCCGGCGACCTGGGCGTTCTGGCTGAGGAGGATCCAGGTGAAGCGGCGCCTGTTCTTGACGGCGTCGAGGATCCCGGGCCACATGGCACGGACCTGGGCGGCGCCCTGCGCCATGTCGGCGGAGGCGCCGGGGGCGGCGGGAACGGCCGGGGCGGCCGGGGCGGGTGCCTGGGGCCGCTGCGGCCGGGCGGGCGCGGCGGGGCGGCCCTGGCCGGGTGCGGCGGCGGAGGGCCAGGCACCGGGCTGCCGTACGTCCGCACCACCGGCGGCACCACCGGCACCGGACGCGGCGGGGGGCCAGGCGCCCGGGGCGCGGGCGGCGGACGGACCGACGGCGGACGGCCCGACGGCGGACGGCCCGGCGGGGGACGGCCCGACGGCGGACGGCCCGGCGGGGGCCGTCGGGGGGGCGGGTTCCACGAGGTCCGCGTACCGCGCCGGGGCGGGGGCGGCCGGGGCGCCGGTCCCGTCCCCCGCCGCCGGGCCGCCGGGCACCGCACCCGCGTACGCGGCACCCGGCACCGTGACGGCGCCGGGCACGGGGGCGCCGGGCACCGGCACGTGGCCTGCGGCGGGCCCGGGCTGCACCCGTACCCCGCGCTCCAGCCGCTCCAGGCGGGCCTGCACCGACCGCACGTCGCCGAAAGCGGCGGGCAGCAGCACGCGCGCGCAGATCAGCTCCAGCTGGAGGCGTGGCGAGGTGGCGCCGCGCATCTCGGTGAGCCCGCCGTTGACGATGTCGGCGGCCCGGCTGAGCTCGGCCGCGCCGAACGTGGACGCCTGCGCCTGCATGCGCTCGACGACGTCGGCGGGCCCGTCGATGAGCCCCTTGTCGGCGGCGTCGGGCACGGCGGCGAGGATCACCAGGTCGCGCAGCCGCTCCAGCAGGTCGGCGACGAACCGGCGGGGGTCGTTGCCCCCCTCGACGACCCGGTCGACCACCTCGAACGCGGCCGCGCCGTCCCCGGTCGCGAACGCCTCGACGACCGCGTCGAGCAGCGACCCGTCGGTGTACCCGAGCAGGGACGTGGCCATGGCGTACGTCACGCCCTCCTCGCCGGCGCCGGCGAGGAGCTGGTCCATGACGGACATCGAGTCGCGCACCGATCCGGCGCCGGCCCGCACGACGAGCGGCAGCACACCGTCCTCGACGGGGATCTGCTCGCGCCCGCAGACCTCGGCGAGGTACTCCCGCAGCGTGCCGGGCGGCACGAGCCGGAAGGGGTAGTGGTGGGTCCGCGACCGGATGGTCCCGATGACCTTCTCGGGCTCGGTCGTGGCGAAGATGAACTTGAGGTGCTCCGGCGGCTCCTCGACCACCTTCAGCAGGGCGTTGAACCCCGCCGAGGTGACCATGTGCGCCTCGTCGATGATGTAGATCTTGTACCGGCTGGAGGCCGGTCCGAAGAACGCCTTCTCGCGCAGGTCGCGGGCGTCGTCCACACCGCCGTGCGACGCGGCGTCGATCTCGATCACGTCGATGGAACCCGGCCCGTTGCGCGCGAGGTCCCGGCAGGACCGGCACTCGCCGCACGGCGTCGGCGTGGGCCCCTGCTCGCAGTTCAGGCACCGCGCGAGGATGCGGGCGCTGGTCGTCTTGCCACAGCCGCGCGGACCGCTGAACAGGTACGCGTGGTTGACCCGGTTGTTCCGCAGCGCCTGCTGCAGCGGGTCGGTGACATGCTCCTGCCCGATGACCTCTGCGAAGGACTCGGGTCGATAGCGGCGGTACAGCGCGAGGGACGACACGCTTACGACGATATCGGGCCGCACCGACAACCGGACCGCACCGGGATCCCCGCCGGCGACTCCTCCCGCCCCCACGCAAGCGCCCCCCACGCACCCGCCAGAGCCGACCTACCCTTGCTGCCTTCCGGCCCTGGGGGAGTTCAGTCAGATAGCGCCACGTGAGGGGCTGCGCCCAGGGTACCCGATCCGTCGGCCGGGGAACGAGTTCGCGACCACCCCTGGGAGTCATGTAATGTTCCCGGCGGAGGATTCGCCTAGAGGCCTAGGGCGCACGCTTGGAAAGCGTGTTGGGGGCAACCCCTCACGAGTTCGAATCTCGTATCCTCCGCCAGCTCAGAGGGCCGGACCGCGAAAGCGATCCGGCCCTCTGGCGTTTCTCCGTCTCGGTTTCCGTCTCAGTCGGTTTTCCCACCGGTGGCGGGCGGCTCCCACAGCGCGTCCCCGACCTGCTGGGCGACCTTGCGCAGCATGACCCCCGTCACGTGCATGTACCGGGCGCGCATCCGTGCCGCTCCCCCGGGCTCCCACCCCATGATCGAGTCGATCACGACGTCCGGGACGCCGAGGATCAACAACACGGTCGCGGCGGTGTGGCGGGCGTCGTGGAGACGACCGTCTCGCACACCGGCGTCCCGAAGCAGCCGCTTCCAGACGTGGTAGTCGGTGTTCGGGCTCAGCGGCCCGCCGGTGGGTGAGGCGAAGACGTATCCCTTGCCCTCCCAGTCGGCGCCGGCAGCGATCCGCTCGCGTTCCTGCTCCTCCCGGTGCTGGCAAAGGAGCTTGATCAGCGGGTCGGGCAGTCCGATCATTCGGCGCCCGGCACGCGACTTGGTGGACTTGTGCTCACGCCGGATCTGCTCGCGTTGGGGGCAGTAGCCGGCCGCGGCCCTGCCGCACGGGGTCCCGCCGCAGCCGTGGCGGTACTTCGGCCGCAACCGGTTCTTGCGGATGCGGACGTACCCCGCGTCGAGGTCGACATCCTCCCAGTGGAGCCCGAGCGCTTCCCCCTGCCGCAACCCGAGGGCGAGGGCGACGACCCACCGCGCGCTGTTCCGCAGCTTCGACGCCTCGACGAGCAGGCTCTGAACCTCCTCGATCGTGTACGGCTCGATGTCCTCCTCTTCGAGCCGTGGAGCCTTTGCGATCTCGGCCGCGTTGGTCGGGACGTGTCCGCGCCGGACCGCCTCACCGAGGGCGACCCGGATCGTCCGGTGGACGTGGTGGGCGGTGCCGGCAGAGCTCCCGGAATCCTGCATCTTCCGGTAGAAGCGTTCCAGGTGTTCGGGCTCCAGGCGGTCGAGCTTGTGGGCACCCAGGCCGGGCACCAGGTGCACGCGTACATCGACTTCGTACCCGTCGTACGTGTTCTCGGAGACGTACGGCTTGGCGATGTTCTCGACCCAGTGCTCCAGCCAGGCCTGGAGGGTCCAGCTCTGCCCCGGCTTCCTGAGTTTCCTCTCGTCGCGCGCCCGCTCCATTTCGCGGACGGCTTTGGTCACTTCCGCTTTGGTCTTCCGCTCGATGTGGCGGCGGTCGGGCCTGCCGTCGTCGCGAACGCCGACCGTCACCCGGCCGTGCCATTTGCCGTCCTTGCCGAAGTAGATCGACGAGGCCCCGTTGGGCTGACGGGTGCGCTTCTTCTCTGCCATCTCCCCCACCCCTTATGCGGCGACGGCCGGACGACGCAGCTTCGCCACGTACGCCGGGAGAGCGTCGACCGGAATGCGCCGCAGCCGCCCCACGGTCACGGACTCGATCTCTCCGGACATGACGAGCCGGAAGCACGTCGTACGGCCGATCCGGAGCCGTCGCGCGGCCTCTTCGACGGTCAGCAGCACCGGGCCGGAACCGTCGGTGCTCATGGTGTCGGCCGACGGTTCAGCGGTCGTCAATACGGTCATCAGGCATCTCCCATCTGGTCGAGGAGGGGAACGTCAGAGGTCACGGTCGGTCGTGCGGCATCAGGTGGCGGAGCGCCATGGGCGAGCAGGTGCTCTGCGTCGGTCAGGCCGGTGCCGGCGAAGCGCCAGTGGGAGAGGACGAGGACGGTGTCCGGGTCGGGCAGCGGGTGGCCGGCGTCGGCCGCGCGTTCACGGGCCGCGGCTTCGTTGTGGTCGGCGCGTTCCTGGCGGAGGGTGCCGAGGGTGGTGGAGTAGGCGCGGGACTTGGTGGAGAAGTGGCCGCGGAAGCCGAGCATGTGGGCCCACTTGCGCAGGCGCAGGTCTTCGAGTTCGGGCCGGGTGCCGAGATGCCAGCAGGTGAGGATCATCTGCCGGGCGTGGTCGGTGACGCCGGAGCCGATCAGGTCGGTGATCGGATTGCGGATGGGGCGGTCGAGGGTGCCCGCGGTTTCGGCGCCCTTGGTGGCGTACTTGGCGATGTAGGCGGCCACGGCGCGGCTGGACAGTTCCGAGGTGCCCGTGAAGTCGGCGGAGCGGATGGGGCGGATGTCGAGTTGGTCGCCGAAGCGGAAGGCGTACGCGCGGCCGTCGAGGACCGGGCCGGGTGCCTCGGCGAGCTGAGCCGCGGAGCGGATGGCATCGGTGAGGAGTTCGGTCGTGGCCCAGGCTGGCGGGTCGTCCTCGGCGCCGTCGGGGCCGTCGAGGCGGATGACGGCATGGAAGTGGACGGCGCCGCGCCGCTGGTACTCGGCGACCTTGGCATACGACACCTTGAGGTGATGGCGCAGCGCCGAGCGGCTGAGGCCCGCGCGGGAGGCGAGCTGCTGGCGCAGGTAGGTGGCGAAGCGGCCCCACAGCGCCCCGGCGTGCGCGTTCCACAGGACGGCCGCGCGGTAGTCGTACCGGTCCGGGTCCAGGGGCGTGCCGAGGGCGGGATCGTCCTCGGCGTGGAGGCGACCGCAGCGGCACCGGCCGCCGCCGGGGCGGTTGTGGACGGGACCGAAGGACGGGGCGGTGAAGGTGACGAAGACCCGCGGATGCCGGGCGACGGACGGGCCGATGCCCTTGCCGCCGCTCAGTCCGGCCGTGACCAGGTGGAAGGTGTCCCTGCGGTACACCTCGGCGCAGGAGGCGCACCGGGTGGCGCGGCGGTTGTTGCAGCGGATGAGGAGCTGTCCGGCCGGAAGGTCGCGGTCGGCGATCTCCCGGACGATCTCACCCGTACCGGAGTGGACGTCGAGCCGGTAGCCCTCCATCCGGACGGGCCGCTCGCAGCCGCCGAGGCGCTGGATCTGGCGCGCGTAAGCGCTGAGGTCGCCGTGTCGGGCGAGGGCCGCAAGCCGGCGGATGGCTCCGGCCGGAGCCGCGGGGTGCATGTGCGGGTTCCTCCTTGGGAGAGCGGGAGCGGGACGGGCTCCCACCCTGTCGAGGGGACTAGACAGGGTGGGCAACCGAGCGAGCGGAACGAAGAAGGTCAGCGGTCCTTGAGGACGGAGCGGACGACGACAGCGCACACGGCCACGGACGCAGCCGTGACGGCCACGGCGAGGAGCATGGAGACCAGGACCGCGCCGACGACCAGGGCCACGGCGGTACCGGCGCCGACGAGGGCGAGCACGTTCCCGGGGGTGAGCTGGGCGGTCGTGCGGGACGGTGCCGACGTCGCGGGGACGGGCGGAGGAACCGAGGTGACCGGGGCGACCGGGACGACCGGGGCGGCCGGCGCGACGGAGTGCGGCTCGACGGCGGCGGACGGGAGGACCGGGCCGGTCGGCTGCGGCATGGTGGGGAGCTTCGGTCGGAACATGAGCGCGGTCCTTCCGGGGGTTACTTGACGGCGGAGTCGATGACGGGGGCAAGCAGGCTGTCGGCGAGGAGGTAGCCGCCGAGGAGCAGCACGGCGACGAGCCACCAGGGCGGACGGACGAGCTTGACGCCCAAGGCGCCGACGACGAGCAGGGCGAACCAGAGGGGAACGTCCACGACGGCGCTCCTGTCAGGCCGGGCAGCGGTGGGTACGGGCAGCGAGTTCGGCGGCGGCGCGGCTGTCGTACTCGGCCGAGAAGTCACAGCGCGGCGCGGTACAGGCGGCCACGTGGCGGTTGCGACCGCGGACGAGATACGAGGCGACGTTGACGGGGCCGATGCGGCGGACGTTGCGGAAGCGCGGGTTCATGGTTGGTGCTCCTCTCAGAGGTAGGTGGCGACGGATGCGGTCATGGATGGGGGCAGGCCGAGCCGGGCGCGTACGGCGTCGGGGTCGGCGGGGCGCCCGGTGGTGGAGCGGTGCTCCTCGGCGAGGGTCCGGACGCGGTCGACGAGGGCGGGCGGCAGGGCGGCGGAGGTTGGGGGCGTAGGCGTGGGCGGGGTCGATGCCGGGGCCGGACTGGCGACCGGTTCGGCAACGGCGGGCTTGGGAGCGGGTTCGGGCGGAGGCTCCGAGGTGGTGGACGGCACCGGCAGCGCTTCACGGCCGGGCGCGTCGACGGCGTCCAGGACGGACTGCGGTTCCGTGTCCGTGCCCGTCGTCGACGGAGCCGGAGTCGAGGCCGGAACCCGGTCAGGAGTCGGGACCGGCGCCGACGAAGCTTCCGGTCCGTGAGGCGTATGGGCCAGCAGCGTCCCGCCGAAGAAAGCGACGGCAGGCCAGCCCGCCACGACGACGCGGAGCCATGCGGGGACGTGGTCGAGGTCGAGGAGTCCGGCGGTGGCGACGTTGGCGCCGAGGGACGCGGCCAGTGCCACGAGGAACCACAGCCGCGGCCCCTGGGCCGTCCGTCCTGCTTGCTGCGCTTGACGCATCCGGCGCCAGGCGGCGACCAGCAGCAGGTCGACGCTCACGGGGTAGGCCCACGCCTTCCAGCCGCTCTGTCCGGCCGCCGCCGCGAGGTCGTGCAGGTGCGAGAAGGACAGGGCACCCGCGATGGCGGCTTGGACGAGCACGGCGTCCACACGGGCCAGATGGGCACGCATCGGCTGGGGTTCCCTTCTGTGCGATCAGTCGGCGGACTTGAACGCATCGGCGCGCTCACGGGCGAGGCGGGCCACCTCGGCGGCTTCGTCGTCGCCGGGCGTGTGGGCGGCGATGCGCTCCAGCAGCTCCGCCTTCCGGTCCATGAGTTCGGCGTACTCGGCGGAGGTGCCGCCCCGGCGGAGCGCGGCCAGGTCGGCGACGAGCGCGCTGACCTCGGCGATGGAGGGACGTGACATGGGGTTCCTTCCGGTTTCCGGCATGGGAGGGGTAGGGACGTGGCGCGAGGCGGTCGCGCCGGCCGTGAGGGGAGGAGGGGCGCGGCTACTCGGTCACCGGGTGGGTGAGAGGCACGGCCGGTGCGGAGAACGACCCGGCCGGTTCGATGGCGACGACGGGCCGGAAGGGATCGAGCCGAGGCAGTTCCGGCACCAGGGCGGAGGTGTCGCGGCAGACGGCCGCCGCGTCGTCGAGGGAGAGATGAGGCGAGCGGACGCGGGACCAGCCGCCGGAGGAGTCGCCGACGACGGCGACGCCGGGCCGTTCGGCCGGGATGGCGGTGGCGGCCAACACCGCTTCCGGCGCGATGTCGCCGAGCGCCATGGTGGCGGAGGTCTCGTCGTTGACGCGGTGGCAGACCCGGCCGGTGAGCTGGGCGCGCAGCATGGTGGCGCCCTTGCCGAGTTCGGAGCCGAACCGCTGCCCGCACACCTCCAGGTAGATGCCGGCCGCGCGGCCGAGCTGGGCGAGGCGGATGAGCTTGGTGACCATGGCGTCCCGCCGCTTCTCGTCGTCCTTGTTCGCGGCGAGGAAGAGTTCCGCGACCTCGTCGACGACGAGCACGACCGGCACCGGCCGTACCGCTTCCGGCAGTCCCCACACGTCCGAGGTGAGTACGGCGTCCGGGCCGGCCCCGCTCGAAAGGCCGATCAGCCGGAACCGCGCCTCCATCTCCTCCAGCAGGGCGTCGAGCAGTTCGCCCGCCCGGTCCGGGGTGTCGGCGAGCGCCGACAGCCGAGGTGCGAACGGCGCCAGTTCGACACCCCACTTGCAGTCGATGCCGACGAGGACGACCGGTTGCCGGGCCAGCCCGCACAGCAGGTTGCGCAGGTAGACGGACTTGCCCGACTGCGTGGCGCCGAGGATCAGTTCGTGCGGCACGGTGCGGAAGTCCCGTACGTGCCACTCGCCGTCCTCCCGCAGCGCCAGCGGCAGGCGGAGCGGACCGGCCGCCAGCCGACGCCGAGGAGGCCGTACCTCGGCGAGCACGTCCCAGCCGACGAGCCGCAGTTCGAGCCAGCCCGGTTTGGTGGGGCGGACGTGCACGGCGTGGGCGCCCCAGGCGTGCCGCAGCCGGTCGGCCGAGGCGGTGAAGTCCTCGGGCGCCTGCCCGGCCGCCATGCGCAGCCGCATCACGAGGCCGGACCCGGTCGGCCGCGGCAGCGACCGGCGGGGCGGTACGGGAGCCGCCTGCCGCCCCACCATCCGGGCCGTGGCCCGGCGGACGGGCGAGGCCGGGACCGTCAGGCCGCAGGCGTCCATCGTCGCCCGGTACGAGGCGAGCACCCGCAGCGCGACGAGCGGATACCCGACCAGCCACCAGAACAGGACCGGCGATCGGCGGCGCACCGCCAGCAGCACGACCAGGACCAGGACAACCGGCAGCAGCACCCGGACGACGTCGGCCATGGTCATCAGCCCTGCACCGAGGCCGGGGCGTTGACCATGACCGCGTCGGCCCGGAAGGCGATGCCGTGCCGGCTGCGCCCGCCGAACTCGCTTTCCCAGGGCCGGGCCACCAGGCCGGACAGGATGACCGGCGTGCCCATGACCAGGCCCTCGCCGATGCCCTGTTCGGGAACGGTGACCTTGATCATGTCCGAGCCGCCGGACGCGATGAACACCAGCTCCAGCACCATCAGCCGCTGCCCGTTCACCGGGTCCACGGCGACCTCACCGGTCTGCCGGTCCTTCACCTTCACCTCGGGCAGCTTGGTGACGAGGAGCGTCGCGGCCGAGGTGTCCACGGGGATGACACGCATTCTTTGAACCTCACAGGGTCGGCGGTATCCGTCGTGCGGCACCGCACCGAACTGAATACCCCCCTAGACAGCAGAAGGGCGACCCGTCCTATCTGTCTAGGGGGGTTGACGACTACCGTAACGCGACACCCCGTCAACTGTCTAGGGGGGTATACGAACGGGCTTCAGTGGACGCACAGATGCGCTACAAGAGCACCGTTACCCAAGCGCCCAGTGAAGGATCGTCGCGTCGTCGCGCGCCTTGCCGCGCGGCCAGCGCCGACCGTCGGGGTCGTCGTCCTCCACCTCCCGCACCCGGCGGATCAGCCCATCCGGACCGGAGGAACCGAGGATGCCCAGCACGTCCCGCCAGTCCGCGAGGCCGAATTCGTCGACGAGGCGCGTCGCGCCGTCGCTCAGCAGCGTCACGGACGTCAAGGAGTCCAGCGGCACCGTCCCCGTAAGGGCGTGTTCGGCCGCCCGCGGGTCGGGGCCGGCGATCCAGAAGCCGCCCGGCCGGTTGCGGAGCCCCGTCAGGGCGTCGCGGTACTCGGCCAGGGCGGCGGCGTGCTCGGGTGAGCCGGTGGGCAGTTCGTCGACCGGTGCACGAAGCCGCTCGCCTACTTCGTCCAGGCGCTGATCCGTGACGGCGGTCGCCTTCCCCTCCCCGTCGGCGAAGAGGAGGGTCGAGTCACCCAGGACGAGGTATTCCAGGGTGCCCGCACCGGCCCGGATCGCGACGACCGTACTGGTCGGACTGGCCCGGTAGGTCAGGTCACACGTGTCCTCGTGCAGGGACCGAACGCCGCGGATCGAATCGGCGAGGCAGTCCGCGAGCGGCCGGGCGGGATGCGCCGTGATGCTGCCCAGCAGCAGCCCGCCCAGCGTCGAGGAGAACCACGCGATGCCGTGGACACATCCGGTCTCCGCCCCGGCCACGCCGGCGCCGTCGAGGAGGACGGCCGCACCGGGAGCGACGGCCGCGAAGTCCTCGTTCTCCTGCCCGGGTTCGGCAGGCAGGGAGGCGAGGTCGACGTTCACGCCGCCGTCTCCTCGTCGTGCAGGTAGAGGGGGCAGAGCAGTTCGACCGACTGCGGCTCATCGGTCTCGGGGTCGTACTCGACGCCTACGAGGGTGGAGAAATGGCGCTCCCCCACCTGCCCCCACAAGGTGCTCAGGTCCGAGGTGAGCAGGTGGACGACGCCGAGGGAGCCCGCCGTGTGGATTCCGGCAATGGCGAGCACCGAGCCGTTGCCGTCCGGGCGAGGCAGGCGACCGAGGTACCCGACATCGTGCGGGCGGCGCGGCTCCAGGTCCGCCCCGGCGTTGTACTTCGCACCGGTACGCCGGTCCACCAGCGCCCACGGTTCACCCTCCGGGTGCTCCCAGCCGAGGACCGGATCTTGGGCGTACAGGTCCCGCATGGCCTGCGACATGGCCGGTCCGCAGACGACGACCAGGCCGTTGCGGTTGAGGTCGACCTCACCGCTCACGAGTACGTGGCCGGAGCTGACGTCGAGCCCGTACGACTTCGCCAGCTCCTCCAGCCGCTTGCCGGAGTTCATGTCGGCCATGGCGACGACCGGCCGCTTCTTCACGTCGTCCCACCGCAGCGGGGTCACGACGGTGACGGCGCCCGTACCGAGGAAGGCCCCCTCAGGCGCCGGCCCGGTGTGCCGGATTTGATGGATCCGCCCGCGGCTGAGACCGGCCTTCTCGGCGATCTGCGCGTAGGACAGCCCTTGCGCGTGGAGGTCCTGGACCACGCGGCGGCGGAGCCGGGCGAGTTCGGTCACCTCCTGCTGCGCGGCGGCCAACCTCGTCGTGACCTCACGCAGGAGCAGGTACGGATCATCGATCGCCATGATCCGCTGCAACTCGTCCGACATGATCACACCTCCTGGAAGTAACCAGGAGTCTAGGGCCCTAGACGGAATGGGCGACAGGCGCCGTCCCGTACGAACGCCGACCACGAAGAACCGGGACCGCCGACGAGGTACACCCCGGGGAGTCACCCGCCACCACCTATGGGGCGGCCGTCGACCGTCGACGAGCAGAGCACGTTCACGCATCCCCCAGCGCCAGGTCGGCCCACACGGAGCGCCCGTCGGCCCAGTCCCGTACGCCCCACCTCTTGGCGCAGGAAGCGATCAGCAGCAGCCCGCGCCCGCCTTCCTCCTCCTGGTCGGTCGCGTCGCGCAGTTCCGGGACGCGCTTGCCGCCCTGGTCGACCACCTCGATGCGCACGTGGTCGTCATCGAAGCCGACGATCACGAAGAACCGGCCGCCGGCCGAACCGCTCAGCGTGTGTCGCACGGCGTTGGCCGCCAACTCGCTGACGATCAGGACGGCGTCGTCGACCGGCCCCCTCCCCGTGACCAGAGTGGCCACGAAGTGACGGGCGTGGGTCACTTGCTCGGCCAGGCCGGGGAAGGCGCGGAACCACTTGGCAGGCATGACGAACTCCCTCTCTGCGTCTAGGGGTCTAGACAGCGCAGCGGCAGAGTATTCCCATGAGCGAGCGGCACGCTAGGCATTTCGAGGAATTATTCCTCTATGGGGTGAGGGTGTCTCCCATGTCCCGGAACTCCCTCATCACGCGCAACAGCAGGTCCCGCACCTCGTCGCCGAAGACGGCAGTCCGCTCGAAGCGGCTGAACGTCTCCTCATACGCGGCCAGTTCGGCGGAGTCGGTCGACACCCGCTCATCGGCGAACGCCTCAATCACGACCGTCCGCCGGTCGCACAACGTGAACCCGTGCCGAGGCAGAACCGGCACCGGCCGGCACCACGGGACGACCCCGAGCCGTACGGTGCTCAGACTCTCGACGGCCAGCAGCCGGTCGAGCTGGGCGAGCATCAGCGCCGGAGTCCCCGGCCAGGTCCTCAACACCGCTTCCGTCAGGACGAACACCGACTCCCGCCCCGGTTCGTACAACACGCTCTGCCGCTCCACCCGAGCAGCGACCGCCCGCCCGACACCCTCCGGAGTCGCGTTCGGCGCACTCGCGAAGACGTGCCGGGCGTACTCCGCACTCTGGAGCAGGGCCGGCAGGACGACGCACTGGAACGACCGCACCAGCCGAGCCGACCGCACCGCCTCATCAAGGACGGCCCCGGCGGGAGCACCCTCATCCGGTACCGGATCGAAGTCCGCGGCAGCCTCCACGGCGGCCAGGAGGTCACGGACCTCACGGGCGGTCGACTCGTCGAGGTCGAGGGCGCGCAAGAGCCGGTCGAGCACATCAGCACTCGGAACCATGCGCCCCGTCTCCACCTTGGACACGGTCGGCTGTCCCACCCCGGCCCGCTGAGCCAGCGCGGCACCCGTCAGACCGACCCCCGCACGCAGCTCCCGAAGACGCATCCCCAGCGCCTTCATCCGCTCCCGCCGCTCACTCCCCATACCCAGGGTTCTACACCACGAGGCGACGGGAGCCGGATGCACGAGCCCCAGCGATCACCAGGAGGCCCGAGCGTGATTCAAACTTTCTCTACGGGTTCAAGGCGGCTCGCTCCGCTCCCCGCGCGCGGCCCGGCCCCCGGCCGGACCTGCGCTCCTGTCTCCGCCCCGCTCCAGCCCGACCGACGCCCGTGCCGCGCGCAGAGCAATCAGCCGCCTGATGCCAGAGGAGGGGTACGCCGTGGCTGGGGGCTCCACGGCTTTAGCCACCTCCCCGGTCCGGGTCCCGCGTCGAGCAAGACCAGGGGGCCACTCGTGCACATTGCGGGCAGGTCCACAGCCTGCCCGAGTTGCCAACCAGCGTACGGCCCCCTGATCATGCTCGACCCCAGACCGGGCAGGCCACCGGCCAAACCCGCTCCGCCTCGGCAGGCTCTTCAGCGGGGCAACTTTGCTAGATCGCTACCGCAGTTGGCGACCCAAATGAGAACATCATCACCATGGAGCAGAAGGACTTCGCGGTCACAGACCTCACCCTTGACAAGCAGAATCCTCGGCACGACGTGCCCACATCAACGACACGCGAGGCCATCTCAGCTCTCCTTGCGACAGATCCGGATAAATGGGTGAACTTGGCCCAAGACATCGCCTCCAAGGGTCTGAACCCAACTGAACTGACCATCGTCGTGCAGGAAGAAGGCGACATGGTAGTAATTGAAGGGAATCGGAGAATTTCGGCGCTCAAGGCATTATTAGATTCGACACTAGTAGATGATCCCGAGATCCGGAAGCAAATCGCGATCATTGCCCGCCGAAATCGAAACACAATCCCTCACACGGTGCGATGCATTGTTTCGCCCAATAGAGACGCAGCACGCCATTGGATCGCACTCCGGCACACTGGAGAGAATGGTGGCGTAGGTGTTGTCAGATGGAACCACGAACAGGTAACCCGGTACGCGAAGAAGAAGAACCCCTCCGAAAGGGCGCTGCGCTTCATCCATCAGGTCTACCTCTGGTATGCCCACGACCGAGAACTTCTTGCGGACGTCGAGAAGGTCCGATCTACTCGCCTCACGACACTAGCTCGGGTACTCAGCGACTCCAAGGTTCGAAACGCCTTGGGAATCGAATTCACTGAGAAGGGTATTCTTGCTGATTACGAACCAGAAGCTATGCATAGCTCAGTTCGTAAGCTCTTCTCTGATCTGGCATCTCACCTTTCGGTATCCCACGTCAAGAACAAAGATCAACGCCGTGAGTACATCGCTGGAATAAAGGACCATCTTCCTCAGAATTCAGATCGCCTTGCACAACCCCGCCTAGTACCAGGTACTGACGCTACGCAGCCCACCGCTATTCAGCGGTCCGTCACACCACCCAGTCAAACGGCCACGCCGGAGAAAAGACTTCCTGCTGTCGGGCGCCCAAATCAAGACAAGCGTGTCTTCCAGAATGTTGTGCTGCGGAACGTCAGCCCGCGAACCGCAAAAGTACTCAACGAGGCGAAGAAAGTCATCATTACAGAGTCTCCGAACGTAGCGGCTATCATGATCCGCGCAGTGATCGACATTACCGTCACCGAGCTCGCCGAAAAGAAAGGATGGCGGAGAAAGCAAGACAGGCTGCGCGACCGTATCCGCCTGGCATTGCTGCACATAGACCCTGATAGTAGCGATCGGGATCTAGATGAGGCTCGCCGAATGTCTCAAAACGATGGGGCTCTTTCTGTTAAAAATCTCCACGCCTTCATGCATCAGTGGGACGTCGAACCCATGATCCTCGACATCACCAAGCTGAGCGCAGTTTACACACCAATGCTCATGAAGCTTGATGCTTCCTTGGGAGAGAATCACAAGTAATGAGGTACATCAGCCCTCTGCGCTACCCGGGCGGGAAAGCCCGTCTCGCGGGCTACATCAGTCAACTCATTCGCGCCCAAAACCCCCAACCGAAGCACTACGCAGAACCATTCTGCGGCGGAGCCGGCGCCGCCTTAAAGCTCCTCGTAGACGGCGCCGTGGAGCGCATTCACTTGAATGACGCAGATCCTGGGATCGCGGCCTTCTGGCGCTGCGTCTTCGGAAAGAGCAATGAGTTAGCCTCAATGATCCGTAGCGCTGAGGTGACTGTCGAGGCGTGGCGGAGTAATTCGGCTATCTACGCGAGCCCCATAGGAAAGAACGACTTGGAGCTCGGCTTCGCAACGTTTTTCCTCAACCGATGTAACCGATCCGGTATATTGCGCGCCCGCCCGATTGGCGGTTTCGAGCAGACTGGAAAGTGGAAGATTGATGCCCGATTCAATCGTGAAGCTCTAGCAGAACGTATCGAGTTCCTGGGACGTTACGGTGACAGAGTTTCTTTGTCACAGCAAGACGGTAGGGACCATATTCGCAGCCTCGCCGTGTTAGGGCAGGACATCATTGCCTACGTGGATCCACCCTATCTAGTGCAGGGTGATCGCCTGTACATGGACTCCCTGAGCTCCGGAGACCATACCGAGCTAGCCACTCTCTTGGGAGAAACTCCAATCAAGTGGTTCCTTACCTATGATGCCGAGGCCCGAATCACGGAAGAACTCTACTCTAGGCATCGTTGCATGCAATTCGAGATCTCTCACAGCGCCCAAGTGCGTCATCAAGGCGTCGAGTACGCTGTCTTCAGTGACTCTCTCACCGTGCCGGAATTCGATGGGGTGATTGGGACAGGTGATTACCTGTGGCTAACCAACTAAGGAATCTAGCGTGAGCCTTGTTCATTTTCCTGAGTATCGCGCGTATGAACAAGATAGAATTCGCGCCAGCGACGCAATTATGGCACTTCTAGCTGGCTCTCGACTTGCCGAGAATACTCTTCGGTTAACCGCGGGCAGTACTCGTCTATTGCCTGAGATCTTCCCAGCTGTACCTCACATCAGGCGCATGAATTTGTCTACCGCGAACGCGCAATCGCTCCTAGCCGAGGCAGAGACGCACCTCAGCGCGATGGCGGTTCCGTATGCCCTGGCAATCCACGAGGATTTTGTGCACACCTGCTTTGACCTGCTCATCAGAGCGGGGCAAATGACTCAAGGAGAGGCCGACAGCACGAAGGCGTACTCCATGCATGCAACTTTCGAAAGAAAGGTGGGGAAGGGCCTCCCTCAGGACTCCATGCAGCAATTTCATCTGATTCGCCAGATGAGGAACGCAGTTATTCACGCTGGAGGAATGCCCGAGGCGCGCCTCGTGCGAGCAGCCGGCGGCCTCAGTCAGAGCGCCCAAGACCAGTGGATTAGGGTAACCGGAGAGCATCCACAGACGCGCATCACCCCGGGGGTTCCGGTGACCTTCTCGCACGGCGAGTTGATTCTCGCGCTCGCTGTCACGAAGCGGATATCCCAGGAAATGAACTATCTACTCAGGGATAGATTGAAACGCGAAGTTTGGGCAGATATATGCCTGGAGGACTTTGAGTCCCAACACCCGACACTTAAGCACATTTCCCAGAAAAGGCGTAAGTTGCCGGGATTTTTGAAGACGTACTACAGCCCGCTCAATCTGAGTAGTAGCGAGTTGAACTCGGCAATACAGCGAGCGGGCTGGTAAAAGATGAAAAGAGGACGCTCTACCTGTTAAGCTACCAGCCGGGACTCGAACCCGGACCTCCCTCTTCTGCGGATGCCAACGGTCATGAGCCGTAGTGGGCTTCTTCAGCCTCGCACCCTCATAGCAAGAACACCGTAACAGCCTCCCGAGGACAGCTGGCCGACTTTTAGGGCGCATGTGACACACGCCACACAGTCGACCCGCAAGCAGCTGCTAGCCCGGGGGCTCTGCGACGGGTGACAGACGGATCGAGCGAGCATGCCGAGTACTTGGCGGGCCGCCAGGTACTCGGCCGACACTCGCCGGAGCTATGGACTATCCGTGGGCTGAAGCTGCCGTCTACGCCACAGAGAACCCGCCCACCTCCTGCTTCACCTATGCCACAAAGGGCCTCCGGAGCCGTGTACCACTCCGCTCGCCGCGGAAGGACTGGCCGGCACTACTCGACAACGTGGCTGAGACCGGTGGGGGTGCAGCGAGGCACACGCGCGCCTGGTCGGTCGGCGCGCCCGCCGTCGTGGCTGACTGTCGTCGGCTGAGGTTCGTGCCACAACCGTGCCAGATGCAGGGGTCAGTCACGGTCAGCGCCGGTGTCCCGCGGTCGGGTAGTCGCCCGCTACCTCGCTTAGCAAAGCCGCAGCTCAGCCCGCAGATCACCCAGCCTCTCTCCTAAAGCGGTGGCTGCTTTCAACACCGCTTAGGACGAGGGCGTGAAGCCGGTGGACTGGTCGAGGTGGAACGAGGAGCCCGGAGTCGTCGGGGTCCAACCCTTGCTCAGGGCGAGCCGAACAGCCGCGGCGACACGGGACGGCACTACAGGCTCAGCCTCGCGGCCGGTCCAGTTGCTCGGGTGCGGTTGGTCGGCGACGACCACGAGCGTCGCCCCCGGAGTGTCCGCATGCTCCACCGCGAACGCACACGGCGACCAGGCCAACCCCCGGCAGTACGTCGGCCGGCCCCGCAGCCGCCAGCGGTAGACCGTGCCGTCGACGATGATCCGTCGCGATCCCTTGCGGACCAGTGCCATGAGGCTCCCCTCAACAGCCGCGATGCCAGCCAGCCCGGTTCGCAGCCCGTCTCAGTTTCCGTCTCATTCAGTGCCGTTCAAGGCCGTTCAGCCGGGGCCGAAGCCCGTAGCCGCTCCGGCGTCCACCCGGCGGTGAACCCAGGTGAACGCCCCTGTACGAGGCCCCGCAAGGCTCCAACACAGTTGGAAAGCGTGTTGGGGGCAACCCCTCACGAGTTCGAATCTCGTATCCTCCGCCAGGCCTTACCGGGCACGAGGTAGAAGGGTCCCGCCGATCATCGGTGGGGCCCTTCGCCGTCGTGCGTCCCTCGGTGTCCGGGTCAGTGGGCGGTGTCCAGGGCCAACGGACCGTCGGCAGGAGAGGTGAGGGTGCGCCCGGTGCCGACCCGATCGGTGCCGGCCTCCGCCTGTTCCCGTTCCGAGCCCCCGCGCGCACGGAACAGCACGGAGCAACCCGGTCAGCAGGTCCGTCATCCCGGTCGTCCGCCGTCCGCCGTCCGCCGTCCGCCGCGCGGCGCGCGGCGCACGGCGCACGGCTTCGCCGGTGCGGCCGGTTCTGAGCCAGCGCACAGGGCGGCGCGCAGGGCAGGACACAGGCCAACGGGCGGGGTGGTGGAGTGAGCGGGCGGAGGGGATGGCTCGGGTGACGGGTGCCGACATCCGCCCCGACGAGGTCGAACGGTTCATCGAAATTCCCGTACAACCGAACGAATCAGCCATGAGTCTGACCGGGCACGGCACTTCCGTGCCCGTTCTTCTCGTGGGGGTCCACCTTGCAATTCCGTTCCACCCGTCTCGCCATGGCCGTCACCGCCGTCCTCGCCGTCACGGCCCTCGGCGCCGGCACGCTGACCACCGCCCCGGCCGCCTCCGCCACCGGCCCTGGCTCCGTGTCGGGCCCGGCCTCGGCCGAGCGGTCCACCGCCTTTCCCCTCTTCCCGACGGGCTCCAACCTCCACGGCGCGGGCACCACCGGGTTCCTCTCCTACTCCTTCACCCAGGACGGGTCCACCGACCTGCTCTGGACGCCGTACGACGGCGGGGCCCCGACCCGGCTCCGGGCGCCCGAGAACGGCGGCTTCACCACGTCGGGCGGCGACGTGGTCGTCCTCGGCGACGCCAACTGGAACGTCCAGATGCGTTCGCTCACCCTGCGGAACATGGCCGACCCCTCGGCCCCGGGCGTCGACATCGACCTCGGCGCCCTCAACGGCAACTACGTGGCCGTGCTGAGCCCGACGAGCGTGCTCGCCCAGGTGACGAAGGACGGCGCGGCGGAACTCCACGTCGTGACCAAGGACGGCGCCACGGCGACGAGCCGCAGGGTGTCGGGGCTGCCCGCGGACGCCACGGACTTCATCGGCTCGGCGGTCCGGGGCGGGATCGCCCTCGTCGGGTACGAGACGGGCCCGGCGGACGCCAGGACCGGCGGCCGGGCGCTGGTCGACGTGGCGACCGGGACCGTGGTCGAGACGTACGCCTCCGTCGAGTCCGGGTACGACTTCAGCCACCTGATGTTCTCCGGTTCGCACGTGGCCTGGCTCGACTACCAGAGCGGCACCGGGCTGTTCGTCACCTCCGTCGACCGCAGGACGCGCGAGCAGAGGCGGACCGTCCTGGGCGCCCGCGACAGCGAGTGGTACATGGACCTCGTGGGCGGCTGGTTGGTGTACGGCAACTCCTCGACACCCGCCCGGGCGGTCTCCCTGACCAGCGGCGAGGTCCGCGACCTCATCGACCATGCGACCGGTTCGGCGGCCGCGGGCGACGGCAGCGTGCTGGTGAGCGGCGGCCGGGCCGCCGACGGCGAGGGGCTGTTCCGGATCGCGGCCGCGGCGGACGGCGCCCCGACGGTCACCAAGGTGGCGGAAGCGGGCGAGCCGGCCGAGCCGGCCGAGCTGAAGATCGAGCAGGTCCACGTCCCCGACACGGTGAACCTCGACACGACCGGCGGCGAGGTGGCCATGGGGTGGACGCTGTCGCACCGCGAGGCCTACCTGGACGTCACGCTCACCCACGTCGTCACCGGCAGGGAGTTCCGCACGCGCGTGAACGCCCCCGCCACCGGCACCCGCTTCTCCTTCTCCTGGGACGGCACCGTCGACGGGGTGGACGCGCCGAACGGCTCGTACGGGGTGGAGGCCGAGGCGAGGCTCCTCGACGGCTCCGGGGAGCCCGCCTACCAGGGCTGGCTCATGAACGTGGTCCGCTCGGCCAACCCGCACGACTACACGGACAACGGCTCCACGGACGTCCTCGCCCGGGACGCCGCCGGTGTGCTGTGGCGCGACGACCTGCGGGACCGGCCGGTGGACGGCAAGGTCGTGTCCGCCCGGCGCACCCAGGTCGGCCGGGGCTGGCAGACGTACAAGCAGATCGAGGCCGTCGGCGACATCGCGGGCAACGAGGTCGGCGACCTGGTGGCCCTCGACGGTTCCGGCGTGCTCTGGCACTACCTCGGCAGGGGCGACGGCGCGTTCGCCGCCCGGGCGCGGATCGGCGGCGGCTGGGGCGTCTACACCAAGCTCACCGGCGGCTCGGACCTCAACGGCGACGGCCGTGCCGACCTCCTCGCCGTGGACACCGCCGGCGTCCTGTGGTTCTACAAGGGCACGGGCTCCGCGACCGCCCCCTTCGCCGCCCGCGTGCGCGTCGGCAGCGGCTGGGGCGTCTACAACCAGCTCACCGCCGTCGGGAACATCGCCGGTACGGCCTCCGGGGACCTGGTCGCCCGCGACACCTCCGGCGTCCTCTGGCTGTACCAGGGCAACGGCGCCGGCGGCTTCGCCGCCCGCGTGCGGGTCGGCAGCGGCTGGAACGCCTTCACCCAGCTGGTCGGCGCCGGTGACGTCGACAGCGACGGGCGCCCGGACATGATCGCGTACGGGACGGGCGGCACGTACGTCTACCGCTCGACGGGCTCCGTCACCGCCCCCTTCAACCGTCAGTCGACATCGCTGTACGCGGGCGAGGGCTCCAGGTTCAACCACCTCGCGTGAAAAGCGGTGCCACCGTGCACCGCGCCCTCCCCGGCACCACCGCCGGCTCGCCACCGGCGCCCGCGGTCACCCTCGTGGTGACCGCGGGTCCACGGGGCTGCGGGATCGGGCGCGGGGCCGGGCTCGGGGTCGTGCGGGGCCGGGGGCGCGGGGCCGGTCAGGCGCCGACGTAGGCGGCGAGGTGCTCGCCGGTGAGGGTGGAGCGGGCGGCGACGAGGGCGGCGGGGGTGCCCTCGAAGACGACCCGGCCGCCGTCGTGGCCGGCGCCGGGGCCGAGGTCGACGATCCAGTCGGCGTGCGCCATGACCGCCTGGTGGTGCTCGACGACGATGACCGACTTGCCGGAGTCGACGAGCCGGTCGAGCAGGCCGAGCAGTTGCTCGACGTCGGCGAGGTGGAGGCCGGTGGTCGGCTCGTCGAGGACGTAGACGCCGCCCTCCTCGGCCATGCGGGCGGCCAGCTTGAGCCGCTGCCGCTCCCCGCCGGACAGGGTGGTGAGCGGCTGGCCGAGGGTGAGGTAGCCGAGTCCGACGTCGGCGAGCCGGTCGAGGACGGCGCGCGCGGCCGGCGTACGCGCCTCGCCGGCGCCGAAGAACTCCCGGGCCTCGGTCACCGGCATCGCGAGCACCTCGCTGATGTCCCTGCCGCCGAGGCGGTGTTCGAGCACCGACTCCTGGTACCGCTTACCCTCGCAGTCCTCGCAGGTGGTCGCGGTGCCGGCCATCATCGCCAGGTCCGTGTAGACGACGCCGGCGCCGTTGCACCGGGGGCAGGCGCCCTCGGAATTGGCGCTGAACAGCGCCGGTTTCACGCCGTTGGCCTTCGCGAACGCCTTGCGGATCGGGTCGAGCAGCCCGGTGTACGTCGCCGGGTTGCTCCGCCGGGAGCCGCGGATCGGCGACTGGTCGACCGACACCACGTCCGTGCCGGCGGGCCCCGGCTCCCGGCACAGCGACCCGTGCACGAGCGAGCTCTTGCCGGAGCCCGCCACACCGGTGACGGCGACGAGCACCCCGAGCGGGATGTCGACGTCGACGTCGCGCAGGTTGTTCGCCGTGGCGCCGCGGATCCGGAGCGCGCCGACGGGCTCGCGCACGGTGTCCTTGAGGGCGGCCCGGTCGTCGAGGTGGCGACCGGTGACCGTGCCCGAGGCCCGCAGCCCCTCGACGGTGCCCTCGAAGCAGACGGTGCCGCCCGCCGCACCGGCGCCGGGGCCGAGGTCGACGACGTGGTCGGCGATGGCGATCGTCTCCGGCTTGTGCTCCACGACGAGCACCGTGTTGCCCTTGTCCCGCAGTCGCAGCAGCAGGCCGTTCATCCGCCGGATGTCGTGGGGGTGCAGGCCGACGGTCGGCTCGTCGAAGACGTAGGTGACGTCGGTGAGCGAGGAGCCGAGGTGGCGGATCATCTTGACGCGCTGCGCCTCACCGCCCGAGAGCGTGCTCGACGGCCGGTCGAGCGCGAGGTAGCCCAGGCCGATCTCCACGAACGAGTCGAGGGTCTGCCGCAGCGCGGTGAGCAGCGGTGCCACCGTGGGGTACCGCCCGTCCGGGAAGCCCGGGGAGGGTTCGCCGAGGCCGCGGACCCATTCGGCCAGGTCGCTGATCTGCATGGCGCAGGCGTCGGCGATGCCGACACCCTCGATCCGCGACGACCGGGCCGCCGCGCAGAGCCGGGTGCCGTCGCAGTCGGGGCAGGTGGTGAAGGTGACCGCCCGGTCCACGAACGCCCGGACGTGCGGTTGCATCGCCTCCCGGTCCTTGGCGAGGAACGACTTCCTGACCCGCGGGATCAGCCCCTCGTACGTGAGGTTGACGCCTCCGATCCGCACCTTGGTCGGCTCGCGGTGGAGGAAGTCGCGCAGTTCCGCCTCGGTGTAGTCGCGGACGGGCTTGTCCGGGTCGAGGAAGCCCGACTCGCTGAAGAGCCGCGTGTTCCAGCTCTTCTCCCCGTAGCCGGGGACGGTGATCGCGCCTTCGGCGAGCGACTTGGAGGCGTCGTAGAGCCGGGTCAGGTCGAAGTCGGTGACGGTGCCCCGGCCCTCGCAGCGCGCGCACATGCCGCCGGTGCGGGTGTAGGTCACCTTCACGGTCTTGCCGTCGCCGCGCTCGGCGGTGACCGCCCCGCTCGCCCGGACCGAGGGGATGTTGAAGGCGAAGGCGCCGGGCGGGCCGACGTGCGGCTGCCCGAGTCGGCTGAAGAGGATGCGCAGCATCGCGTTGGCGTCGGTGGCGGTGCCGACCGTGGACCGGGGGTCGCCGCCCATCCGCTGCTGGTCGACGATGATCGCGGTCGTCAGCCCGTCGAGGACGTCGACCTCCGGCCGTGCCAGCGCCGGCATGAAACCCTGCAGGAAGGCGCTGTAGGTCTCGTTGATCAGCCGCTGGGACTCCGCGGCGATCGTGTCGAACACCAGGGAGCTCTTGCCCGAGCCGGAGACACCGGTGAACACCGTGAGCCGGCGCTTGGGTATCTCGACGCTGACGTCCCTGAGGTTGTTCTCGCGCGCGCCGTGCACGCGGATCAGGTCGTGGCTGTCGGCGGCGTGGGGCGTGGACGGCTGCGGATCCGTCCTCTCGGCCCTGCTCATCGTGTCTCCCTCTGGCGGTTCTCGGCGGTTCTCGGCGGTTCTCTGGCGGGCTTCGGCGGACTCCGCCGGTTCTGGCGGTCTCCGGTGAGACCTGGCGGGCTCCGGTGCGTTCTTCCGGCCCCTCTCGGGGTCCGTCCGTCCCCGCCGTCCGGGCGGGGCGGCCTCGTCGGCCCCGGACCCGGTGTCGCGGGCGGGCTGGTGCCCGGTGTCGCGGGCGGACCGCGTACGGAGGCCGGAGCCCGTCAGGCGTGGGATCGGGGCCGGTGGGGCGGGTGGGGCCGGGGGTGGCAGTGGTGGAGGTGGGGGTGCCGGGGCGGTGGCCGGACGGCCGGGGGCGGTGGGCTCGGGGAAGCCGGTGGCGGTGGCCGCCGGGCCGTGCGCCGGCGGCCGGGGTCCGTACGGGCCGGGGCCGGGGCCGGGCAGGGCCGGGGCGGGGCGGGGCCGGGCGGGGCCGCGTCACCGGACGGTTCAGCGCAGTTCCTGGATGCGGACCATGTTGCCCGCGGGGTCGCGGACGGCGCAGTCGCGCATGCCGTACGGCTGCTCGGTCGGCTCCTGGACGACCTCGGCCCCGTCGGCCACCACCTTCTCGAAGGCGGCGTCGAGGTCCTTGGTCGCCAGCAGGATCCAGCCGTAGGTGCCCTTGGCCATCATCTCGGTGACGGTGCGGCGCTCGTCGTCGGTGATGCCGGGGTCGGTGGCCGGAGGCGCCAGGAGGATGGACGTGCCGGGCTGGCCGGGAGGGCCGACCGTGATCCAGCGCATCACGCCCTGGCCGACGTCGTTGCGGACCTCGAAGCCGAGGGTGTCCCGGTAGAAGGCCAGGGAGGCGTCCGGGTCGTCGTGGGGGAGGAAGCTCGTGTGAATGGTGATGTCCATGGGGCTCAGGCTAAGTGGGGCCTCGCGGCCGGCGCTTCTCGATTCCTGATCGGTCTGGTCACCTGTCTCACCACGCAGGACGGCACTCCCGCCGGCGCGCTCGCCGCCCGGCGCCGGTAGACGCTGGGCGGCATGCCGACCAGTTCGGTGAAGCGGGTGCTGAAGGTGCCCAGCGACGAGCAGCCGACCGCGAAGCAGACCTCGGTGACGCTGAGGTCGCCCCGGCGCAGCAGTGCCATCGCGCGCTCGATGCGCCGCGTCATCAGGTAGGAGTACGGCGATTCGCCGTAGGCGAGCCGGAACCGGCGGCTGAGGTGCCCGGCCGACATGTTCACGCCGCGGGCGAGCGCCTCGACGTCCAGCGGCTGCGCGTACTCCCGGTCGATCCGGTCGCGGACCCGGCGCAGACGTGCGAGGTCGCTCAAGTTCTGTGCTGCGGCAGGCCTGTTGCTCACTCCTTTGATCGTGCCACATCGCACCGGGGCGCGCAGTGGACCGCCGGGCGCGCGTACTCGCCGGCGCGTCCTCCGGGGTCGCGTCCCGCCGCCGCCCGCATCCGGCGCCCGCATCCGGCGGGCGCGTCCGGCGGGCGCGTCCGGCGGGCGCGTCCGGCGGGTGGGGCCCGCAGCCGGTGGCGATCGCTTCCGTCCCGCCGCCGCGGCCCTCCCGGTACGGCGCAGCGGTTTCGCGGAGGCCGACCCCGGCCTGCGGGTCGCCGATCGGCCACCGGCCATCGGGCGACGGCAGACGGCGACGCGCAGCGGAAGGGCGGCGGGCGGCGGACGGGCAGCGGGCGGCGGACGGCGACGCGCAACAGGCGGCGACACACAGCGGCAGGTGGGCCTCCCAGGACCTCTGCGGCCGGGTGCGGGTGAACCGCTCGGGGGCCGGGCCCCGGGCGCGGTCCGGTCCTTCGGGGCCAGTGGGGCGGTCCGGTCCTTCGCGGGCGCCGGGGCGGTCAGGCGGGGTGGAGGTCGGTGCGGCGGTCCGACGGCGGCCAGACGTATGGCAGGTCGTCGGGGACCCCGGGGAAGAGCGAGGTGTAGGCGGCCGGGTCCTTGCGGATCAGTGCCGACCTGTGGCTGCGGTGGAAGGCGTCGTCGCCCAGCCAGGGCGGCAGTTCCCCGGCGTCCGCCAGGACCGCCTGGCCGCGCACCTGGGTGTGCGGGCGCAGTCCGGCCCAGCCGGAGACGAGGGAGGCCGCGCAGCTGTCCTGGTGGCCGAGGTCGCGCCAGACCCGGCACACCTCCAGGCCGTAGCGGACCAGCGCCTCCTCGTACCCCGCCCACATCCGCACCGCCGGGTGCCGGCGCCATCCGTAACCGGCGACGGTCAGGCCGCGCAGGATCTGGAGCGCCTCCACCCGCTGCTTGCCGAGCCGGCGGCGGTCCAGGGCCTGCGCCGAGGCCCGGAAGTCGGCGTAGGGCAGGAAGGTCTGCATCGGTCGCCCTTCGTACGGTGTGCGCGACGGGGCGCGCGCGTACCGCCCGGGTACCACGCGGGGCGCGGGCCGCACCTGCGACCGGGGCGGAGCCCCGCGGCCCGTACATCGTTCGGCGACATCCGGGATTCTCCCGCCGGCGACGGGGCACCCGCACCGGGCGGACCGGTCCGCGCCCGGCGGCGGGCACCCGCCCGCCCCTCCGGCAGCCTCGGCGAAACGGCAGGATCATGCACACGCACCACGACGGCCCCGACCGTGCCCACCAGCGACCCGAGGGCCTCAGCGACGTTCTGGTGGAGGCCCTGGGCTCCCTGTCGAAGGCCCTCGAGACGACGGAGCGGGCGCGCGGGCACCTCTACTCGTTCCACCAGCTGACCGGCACCGCGGACCTCGAACTGGACCGGGCCGTGGCGCTGCTGCGCGAGGCCGGTCGCCCGGAGTGGGCCGAGCGGGTGGCGACGGAGGTCCTGGGCCGCAACGTCATCCCCGGCCACTGGACCTTCCAGATCGTCGAGGCCTACGACGACACGTACTACGGGCCGTTCAAGGACCTCGAAGGCGCCGCCGTGCGGGAACTGGCCGAGGGGCGCCGCCACCTGTACGAGGCGGAGATGAAGGAGGCCCGCCGCACCCCGGGCCACCCCGACCACACCGCCCGCCCCGACACGGCTCGCTGACGAGGTCCGCCGGGCCGCCGGAAGGCCTCCGCCGGACCTGCCGGGGGCGTGGCCGGGGACCCCTGCCGGCCCGTCGGGAGGGGTGGTGCCGGGCGGGGCGGCGCCGGCGGGGTCGTATGCGGGGTCGACCGATCGGTTGACGCCGGGTCCGGCGGGGTGGGGGATGCCGCCGGGTGCCCGGGGGCGGGAGGCTCCTGGGCATGGGAATCATCGAGGTCGACGACCTGCGCAAGGTCTACGGGGGCAGGACGGTCGTCGACGGGGTGACCTTCGCCGTCGAGGAGGGCGAGGTCTTCGGGATCCTCGGGCCCAACGGCGCCGGCAAGACCACCACCGTCGAGTGCGTGGAAGGGCTGCGGCGGCCCGACGGGGGGACGGTGCGCGTCGCCGGGTACGACCCCGCCGCCGACCGCGACGCGGTCACCCGGCTGCTGGGGGTGCAGCTCCAGGAGAGCGAGCTCCAGCCGAGGATCACCGTGCGGGAGGCGCTGGAACTGTACGCCGCCTGCCATCCGGAGCCGGCCGACTGGCGGGCCCTCGCCGAGCGCCTCGGGCTCGCCGACCGGCTCGACACGCGTTTCGCGAAGCTGTCCGGCGGCCAGAAGCAGCGCCTGTCCATCGCGCTCGCCCTGGTCGGCGGCCCCCGCGTCGTCGTGCTGGACGAGGTGACCACCGGGCTCGACCCGCGCGCCCGACGCGACACCTGGCGGCTCGTCGAGGACGTGCGGGACAGCGGGGTCACCGTGCTGCTGGTCACCCACTTCATGGAGGAGGCCCAGCGGTTGTGCGACCGGATCGCCCTGGTCGACGGGGGGCGGGTCACCGCGCTGGACACCCCGGCCGGGCTCATCGGGCGCAGCGCGCGCAACGCCGAGGTCTCCTTCACGCCCTCCGCACCGCTGGACGTCCGGCTGCTGGCCGATCTGCCCTCCGTCGCCTCCGTTGCGGAGCGGGACGGCGGCCGGATCGTCCTGCACGGCACCGACGAGACCGTCGACGCCGTGCTGTCGCTCCTCGCCCGGCGGGGCGTCACCGCCCTCCGCCTCCGCGTCGCCGACGCCACCCTGGACGACGCCTACCTCGACCTGACGGGACTGGACGCATGACCGCCCCCGCCCCCGCCCCCGCCCGTACCCGGAGCGCCGCCGTCAGGGGCAGCGCCGCCGCCGTACTGCGGTCCGAGGCGCGCCTCTTCCTCCGGGAGCCGGCGTCGCTGTTCTGGATCCTGGTCTTCCCGACGGCCCTGCTGTGCGTGCTGGGCGCGGTCCCCTCGTTCCGGAAGCCGTCGCCCGACCTGGGCGGTCTGCGCGTCATCGACCTGTACGTCCCCGTCACCGTGCTGCTGGCGCTGGTCACGTCCGGCATCCAGTCCATGCCGCCCGTCCTCAGCGGTTACCGGGAGCGGGGCATCCTGCGCCGCATGTCGACCACGCCGGTGCGGCCCGGTGCCCTCGTCGGGGCGCAGGTGGTGCTGCACGGCGCCGCCGTGGTGGTGTCCGGGCTGCTGGCCCTCGCCGTGGGGCGGACCGTGTTCGGCGTGGCGCTGCCCGGCCACGCACCCGGGTACCTCGCCGCCTTCGTCCTGGCCGCGTTCACCACGCTGGCGCTCGGCGGGACCGTCGCGGCCGTCAGCCGCACCGTCAAGATCGCGCAGGCGGTGGGGTCGGTGGTGTTCTTCCCCTCGATGTTCACCGCCGGGGTGTGGCTGCCGGTCTCCGCCATGCCGGACGCCCTCCAGCGGATCGTGCACCTCACGCCGCTGGGTGCCGCCGCGCGGGCCCTCGACCAGGCCGCGGCGGGGGGCTGGCCCGCGTGGACGCACCTGGGGATCATGGCGCTCTGGAGCGCCGTGCTGACGGCCGCGGCGCGACGCTGGTTCACCTGGGAGTAGGTCCGCATGACGACGACGCTGGAGGAGCGGTGGGCGCAGTTCTTCCGGTACGGCCCGTACGCCCTGCTGGGGCTCGCGACGCTGCTCTCCGCCGCGACCGCCGACCTGGTGATGACCCGGCGGGAGGCGTACGCCGCCGGGGTGCCGCTCCTCGCCTCGCTGGTCCTCCAGCTGTGGTGGACGCGGGCCGCGCCCCGGCCGCAGGGCGATGCGGACGGGGTCGGCGGTACGGGCGGGGCCGGCCGTGCGGGCGGATCCGGTGAGGCGGGCGGATCCCGTGAGGTGGGCGGCCCCCGTGAGGTGGGCGGCCCCCGTGAGGTGGGCGGCCCCGGCGGTGCGTGCGGCCCCGGCGGGTCGGACGTGCCCCGTGGTACGGGTGGTGCGGGTCGTACCGCCGGTGCCGGTGCCGGTGCCGGGGCCGGGGCCGGGGCCGCCGGGCGGGGGCTGCCGGAGGGGACGGCCGCGGGGCGGGTGTACTTCACCCTCCGCACCCTCCTCGCGTTCGTCCTCACCTGGCTGAACCCGTTCTTCGCCGTCTACGCCTGCCTCGGCTACTTCGAGGCCCGACGCCTGCTCCCGCCGCGCGCCGCCCGCGTCGGGCTCGCGGTCACCGCCGTCACCATGGCCGGCTCCCAGTCCGGCGGCCTGCCGCCCGCCTCACCGATGAACTGGGCCGCGTTCGGGGCGCTGTTCGTCCTCAACGCGGCCCTCGCCGTCGTCATGGACCACCTGGAGGACAAGGAGGCGGAGAAGGCGGCCGAGCGGGCGCGGACGATCGCCGCCCTGGAGTCCGCCCTCGCCGAGAACGCCGCCCTCCACGCCCAACTCGTGGTCCAGGCCCGCGAGGCGGGCGTCGCCGACGAGCGCCGCCGCCTCGCCGCCGAGATCCACGACACGATCGCCCAGGGCCTGACCGGCGTCATCGCCCAGCTCCAGGCCGTCGCCACCACCGCCGACCCGGACGCGGCGCGCGAGCACCTGGACCGGGCCCAGGCACTGGCACGCCGCTCCCTCGGCGAGGCGCGGCGCTCCGTGCAGAACCTCTCCCCGTCCGCGCTGGAGCACGACACGCTCCCCCGGGCGCTGGAGAAGGCCGTCGCCGAGTGGGCCGACCGAACGGGCGCGGACGCCCGGTTCACGGTGACCGGCACGGAGGAGCCGCTGCACGACGAGGTCGCCGCGACCCTGCTGCGGATCGGCCAGGAGGCCCTCTCCAACGCGGCCCGGCACGCGGGCGCCCGCCGCGCCGGGGTCACCCTCTCGTACATGGACGACGAGATCACCCTGGACGTACGGGACGACGGGCGCGGCTTCGACCCGCTCGCCGTACCGCCGCGCACCCGCGCCGGCGGCTTCGGCCTCGACGGCATGCGGGCCCGCGCGGAGCGCATCGCGGGCACCGTCACCGTCGAGTCGGAACCCGGCCACGGGACCGCCGTCAGCGCCCGCGTACCGTTGGTGCGCCATGACTGACCGGACCACCGCCGTCACCCTGCTGATCGTCGACGACCATCCCGTGGTGCGGGACGGGCTGCGCGGCATGTTCGCCTCCGACCCGGGCTTCGACGTCCTCGGCGAGGCCGCCGGCGGCGTCGAGGGCGTCGAACTCGCCCTGCGCCTCGACCCGGACGTGGTGCTGATGGACCTGCGCATGCCGGCCGGGGGCGGGGTGGAGGCCATCGCGGAGCTGTCCCGGCGCGGCGCCCGCTCGAAGGTGCTGGTCCTCACCACGTACGACACGGACTCCGACACGATCCCCGCGATCGAGGCGGGCGCCACCGGCTACCTGCTCAAGGACGCGCCCCGCGAGGACCTGTTCGCGGCGGTCCGGGCGGCGGCCGAGGGGCGGGCGGTCCTGTCGCCCGCCGTCGCCTCCCGCCTGGTATCGGCCGTCAGGAGGCCCGCCCTGCCGGCGGACCGCGCCCTGTCGGCCCGCGAGCGCGAAGTACTCGAACTGGTCGCCAGGGGTACCTCCAACCGCGAGATCGCACGCGAGCTGTTCATCAGCGAGGCGACGGTGAAGACCCATCTGACGCACCTGTACGGCAAGCTCGGCGTGAAGGACCGCGCGGCCGCCGTGGCGACCGCCTACGACCGCGGCATCCTGGGCTGAGCACCCGGACGCGGCCGGACGTGCCCGAACGCGGCGGGACGCGGCGGGACGCGGCGGGACGCGGCGGGACGCGGCGGGACCTTGCGGGCCCCGTGGTTCCGCGGGGGTGCGGGACGGTGTGTCCGGCTCGGCGGTGCCCGCCCGTCCGGACGGCGGCGGTCGGGCACACCCTCACCGCGCGCGTGGTGCGCGCACCGCGTGCGGAAGGCCCCGGCCCGCCGGGCCTGGCTGCCGACGGTCGGGACCTTCGGGTTCCGGCCTGTGGGTCCGGCCATCGGGTTCCGGCCATCGGGTTCCGGGCGCCCGCCGGGGTGGGGGCGCCCGGGGCGTGCGGGCGTCAGGCTCCGGTCGAGCGGCGGCGGCGCGTGCCGTAGACCGCGGCGGCGCCCAGGGTGATCGCCGCGCCGGCGGTGGCGGCGAGACCGTTCAGGGCATCGGACGAACCGGTCCTGGCAAGCGTCCCGGCCGTCGGCGTGGTGGCCGTCGTGGTCGTCCCGACCGGGGTGGTCGTGCCGCCCTGCGGCGACGGGGCCGGCGGCGGACTCGCGACCGGGGCCGCGACGACCTGGAAGCTGTGGAGCTTCAGCGTGGTGTTGGCGCCGCAGTCGTCGCCGCGCTCGTACCAGCCGTTCACCTCGACGCGGCCCGACCAGTCCTTCAGCGTCGCAGCCGGGTTCAGCCGCAGCCTGAGGTCGGCGTGGGCCCCGGGCTTCAGCCCGCCGACGTTCACGGCGATGCCCCAGGAGTTCCAGTCGCGCCACGTGGCGGACGCGCCCGTGGAGTACTGGGGCTCGAAGAGGGTGACGAGGTCCTTCGTGCCGGGTGCGAGGGTGACCTGGGCGTACGCGCGGTCCACCGCCTCGCCGGTGTTGTTGGTGACGCGGACGGTGAGGTCGACGGTGCTGCCCGCGGTCACCTTCTCGGGCAGGCCGGTCAGCTCGGCGACGAGGCGGTCGTCCCCGTCGCACATGCCGTCGTCGTCCTCCTCCTTCTTCGCGTCCGCGAGCGCCTTCTCGGCGGTGGCCAGGTCGGCGGCGGCCTTCTTGACCGCTTCCCCCGCCAGGTGGTCCGCCCGGAAGGCGGCGACGCGCATGTCGTCGAGGGCCTTGCCGGCCTCGGCCCGCTTCCCGTCCGCGGCGGTCTTCTCCGCGGCGGCCTCCTCGACGGCGGTCCGGGCGTCCGCGACGGCCTTCTCGGCGGCCGTCCGCGCCTCCGGGGCGGCCGTGTCCGGCAGGGCGGCGAGCTTCGCCTCGGCCTCCTCCAGCACCTTCACCGCGGCGGTGTGCGCGGCGGCGGCGGCGATGGCCTCCTTCCCGGCGGCGGCGGCCGCGAGGGCCTCCGGCGTGGTGTCGGAGACCGCCACCAGCAGCTTCTCGTAGGCGGCCGCCTTGGCGGCCATCGCGGCGTCGTACGCCTTGCGGGCCTCCGCGACGGCCTTCTCCAGGTCCGCGACGGACCTGCCCTTCCCGAACCCGGACGGCCCCCGCGCCCCGGACGGCTCGGACACGGCCGGCGGCGCGGGCGGCGGGGTCGCCGTCGCCGCGTACGCCGGGGAGGCGGCGAGGAGGACGACGGGCGCGATGACGGCAGCGGCGACGGCCGTTGCGGGAGTACGTCTGGTCTTCACGGATGCTCTTTCTCGGGAGCGGAAGTCGTGAACGCGACGGAGCACGTCGGTGGTCGAACGATCGTAGGGACCGAACCGCCGCACGGTGAAGGGAGCCGGGACCCACCCGGCCCGGCCGGTCACGGAAGGGAATGCTCCACCGCCGACCGAACCGGGGCATTCAACGCGGTTGCCCCCGTTCCCGGGTTTTCCCGTGTGGGGTTTCTCATCCCGGCCCGGCGGTGGGTCCGTCCCGGCCCGACGGCGGATCACCCGCAGGCGTCCCGGCCCGACGGCGGATCACCCGCAGGAGTGCCGGTCCCGCTCCGGCGAGTACAGGTGGCTGTCGCGGAACTCCGTCGCCGCCAGCGTCCGCCCGACGATGATCACCGCCGTGCGGGTGACGCCCGCCGCCTTCGTCCGCGCGGCGATGTCCGCGAGGGTGCCGCGCAGCACCACCTCGTCCGGGCGGCTCGCCATGGCGACGACGGCGGCCGGGCAGTCCTCGCCGTAGTTCGGGACGAGCTCGGCGACGACGCGGTCGACGTACCGTGCCGCGAGGTGGAGCACCAGCAGGGCCCCGCTGCGGCCGAGCGTCGCCAGGTCCTCGCCCTCCGGCATGGGCGTGGCCTGCCGGGCGATCCGGGTCAGGATCACGGTCTGGCCGACCGTCGGGACGGTCAGCTCCCGCTTCAGCGCCGCCGCGGCCGCCGCGAAGGCGGGGACGCCCGGCACCACCTCGTACGGCACGCCCGCCGCGTCGAGGCGCCGCATCTGCTCGGCGACCGCGCTGAACACGGACGGGTCGCCGGAGTGCAGCCGCGCCACGTCGTGGCCCGCCGCGTGGGCGGCGACCAGCTCCGCGGTGATGGCGTCCAGGTCCATGCGGGCCGTGTCGACGAGCCGCGCGTCCGGCGGGCACTCGGCCAGCAGCTCCTCCGGGACCAGTGAGCCCGCGTACAGGCACACCCGGCAGGAGGCGAGGGTGCGGGCGCCCCGCACCGTGATCAGGTCGGCGGCACCGGGGCCCGCGCCGATGAAGTAGACCGTCATTGTTCCTCTGCTCCCGCCTTCGTTACGGACCACTGCGTGACCGGCATCGCCTGCCGCCAGCCGGTGAAGCCGCCCACCGGCACGGCGTGCGCGACCGCGAGCCGGACGAGTTCGCCGCCGTGCCGCCGGTACCGCTCGGCGAGCAGCGCCTCCGACTCCAGCGTCACGGTGTTCGCGACCAGCCGGCCCCCGGGGCGCAGCGCCGACCAGCAGGCGTCGAGCAGGCCGGGCGTGGTGAGGCCGCCTCCGACGAAGACGGCGTCCGGTGCGTCGAGGCCGGTGAGTCCGTCCGGTGCGGCGGCGGTGACCACGCGCAGGCCCGGCACGCCGAGCGCGGCGGCGTTGCGGGTGATCCGCTCCGCCCGTACCGGGTCGCGTTCGACCGCGATCGCACGGCACGCGCGGTGGACGCGCATCCACTCGACGCCGACGGAACCGGAGCCGCCGCCGACGTCCCACAGCAGCTCGCCCGGCGCGGGCGCCAGCGCGGCGAGCGTCGCGGCGCGGACGTGGCGCTTGGTGAGCTGCCCGTCGTGTTCGTACGCGTCGTCGGGGAGGCCCGGTACGGCTCCGAGGCGCGGGGCGCCGGGGGCGCGGACGCACTCGACGGCGACGATGTTCAGGGGATCGCCCGGCGGGTGCGGCCAGCCGTCGGCGGTGCCGCGCAGGGCGCGTTCGCGGTCCGGGTGCCCCAGCTGCTCCAGCACGCGCAGGCGGCTCGGGCCGTAGCCGCGGGCGCGCAGCAGGGCGGCCACCTCGGCGGGGGTGCCCGCGCCGGCGCTCAGCACGAGCAGGCGGCGGCCGTCGTGGAGCGCGGCGGACAGGGTGTCGAGGGGGCGGCCGACCAGGGTGACCGTCTCGGTGTCCTCCTGCGGCCAGCCCAGGCGGGCGCAGGCGTACGCGACGGAGGACGGGTGCGGCAGGACGCGCAGCCGGTCCGGGCCGAGGACCTCCGCGAGGGCGCGGCCGACGCCGTGGAACATGGGGTCGCCGCTCGCCAGGACCGCGACCGCCCTGCCGGCGTGCGCCGCGAGCAGGGCGGGGACGGCCGGGCGCAGGGGGCTGGGCCACGGCACGCGCTCGGCCGTCACCTCCGCCGGCAGCAGGCCGAGCTGGCGGGCGCCGCCGCCGAGGACCACGTCCGCGGCGCGCAGGGCGGCGCGGGACGCCTCGGGCAGGCCGGGCCAGCCGTCGGCGCCGATGCCCACGACGGTGACGGTGTCGGCGGGACGGGGGGCGTCCTGGCTGCTGGATGGCCTGCTCACGGGCCGGAACCCTACCGGCCGGCCGGGGGGCGGCCGGGTGGCGGGGGTCACTTCGCGGCGTGCTCGCCGACGCGGAATCCGCCCGCCACCCTCCGCCCTCCGGCCTCCGGCCTCCGGCCTCCGACGGGGGCGGCCCGGCACCCGGGCTCGGGAGGGGCTCCGCTCCCCGACACGGGGAGGAGCTCCGGCCTCCCGTACGGGAGCGGCTTTGGCACCCGGCAGCGCGGCCGGGGCCGCTCCCGTGCCGCTCCCGTGCCGCGGGTGCGGCCGCATCCCGCGGCCGCGCCGGGGCCCGGCCGTCCCCTTCCGTCCCGGCGGGTCCGCCCGCGGCCGCGCCGGGGCGGTGGCCGGATGCCGGGGTCGGGCCCGCGGGCGGACAGCGGTGGAACGCGGGTGGAACGCGGGCGGTACGCGGGCGGTACGCGGGTCGAACGGTGGGGTTCACTCGTGCGTGTGGAAGACCCGCGGAGGCGGAGGTGCCGGCGGTCGGGCCCGGGACGGCGCCGCCGAACCCGTCCGCGGGCGAGGGACCGGTGGGCGGGCCGGCCCTCCGGCCGGCCGGCGCCGAGGGTGTGGCGCGTGTGGACCGCTCCCGACCTCCGGGTTCCGGGAGCGGCACTACGATGCGGCTGTCCCCCGCGACATTTCCCCTGCCAGTCAAGGACGTTCGGCATGCGCAACTCTTCCGGCAGAGGGTTCCGACCCGATGTGCCGGGCACGTTCGGCACCGTCGTGAGGGCGGCCGCGGGCGGCATCCCGGCCTACTCGCCGGTCGTGACGGCCGCCGTGCTCGTCGGGGCCGCCGGGCTCGCCGCCCCCGCCGCGCTGCTGTACTGCGTGCTGCCCGTGCTGGGCATCGTGCTGGCCTACGGAAGGCTCGAACGGCTCGACGTGAACGCGGGCGCCGCGTACTCGTGGGTGGGACGGACCCTCCATCCGTTCCTGGGCTTCCTGTGCGGGTGGGCGCTGGTCGTGTCGACGACGCTGTTCATGGTGGCGGGCGCGCTGCCGGCGGGGATGCTGACGCTCACCCTGTTCGACCCCGAGCTGGCGAGGGGCACCTGGCCGGCGACGGCGGCCGGGGCGTGCTGGTTGGTGATGATGCTGCTGGTGGCACTGGTGGGGGCCCGGTTGACCGCACGGGCGCGGACGATCGTCTCGGGCGTCGAGCTGGCGGTCCTCCTGCTGTTCGTGCTGGGCGCGGTGGCGCGCAACGGCACGGCGGCCGCGTTCGACTGGTCGTGGCTGGGGTCCGGGGACTTCTGCGGGGTGTCGGGCGTCGCCGCGGGCGCGCTGGTCGCGGCGTTCTCCTACCGGAGCTGGCACGCCACCGGCTGCCCCGGCGAGGAGGCGCGGGGCGTCCGGCGCCGGTCGGTGCTGCCGGTGTTCATCGGGGCGGGGACGGTCTTCCTGCTGCTCGAGGCGTTCACCCTGGCGGTCAACGTGGTGCTGGCGACGGAGGGGACCACCGCACGGAGCGGTGCCGGCACCCTCGCCCTGCTCTGCGACGCGGTCTGGCCCGGGGTCGGCGGGAGGCTGCTCGTGGTGGCGGTGGTGCTGTCGACCGTGGTGACGCTGGAGACGACGCTGATCCAGGTGACGCGGACGCTGTTCACGATGGGCCGGGACCACACGGTGCCGTCCGCGTTCGGGCTGGTGCACCGGCGGCGGAACACCCCGTGGGTGGCCGTCGCCGCCGTCGGCGGGGTCGCGCTGGCGCTGTTCGCCGCGTCGAACGCGTTCGACTCGGTCGGTGACGTCGTGTCCGGCGCGGTCGGTGCGATGGGCCTGCAGCTCGCCTTCTCCCACGGGCTCGCCGGGCTCGCCGCCGTCGTCGCGTACCGCCGCGTGCTGCTGTCGTCGGTCCGGGAGCTGCTGCTGGGCGGGGTGTGGCCGCTGGCGGGGGCCGCTTTCATGTCGTGGGTCTTCTACGAGTCGCTGGTGGAGCTGCCCGCCGCGCCGCTCGCCATCGGTCTCGGGGGACTCGCGGCAGGACTCATTCCGATGTTCTGGTACTGGCGGCGGGGTAGTTCGTACTACCGTCCGGCGAAGCTGGACGCGGTGCGGGCACTGGCGGCGAAGAGCGACACGCCGTACGGGGACGTACCGCGGCGGCACCGGCCGGCCGCCGACGAGACCCTGGCGACCGACTTCTGACCACGCGACCGACCACGCGACTGACCACGCGATCGGGGGGAGAAGGCATGGCCGCACGCCACCGCGCCACCGGAGGGGGACGCCCGGACCGGGGCGGCTCCGGGAAGCCGCGGCACGGGCGCAGTACGAGGCGGACCGGGCTCATGGGCCGGGCGGGCCGTTCCGCACGCGAGGACCGGCTCACACTCGAACCCGACCCGTACTTCGGGGACGAGGCGCTCGGCGACGTGCGCCACGACATCGCCGTCGGCCGCTGGCAGGGCGTACGGGACCTGCTGCGGGAGACCGGGGACGACTGGCCGCGGCGCACCCACCGCATCCGGCTGCTCGCCCACGCGGCGGCCGGCACGTCGGCCGTCGAGGGCTGGCGGGCCGCCGAGCCCGACGACCCGGACGCGGCGGTGCTGCGGGCCGCGACCGAGGTGGTACGGGTCTTCGACGCGGCGATCGTGGCGGGCCGGGGCAGCGCCGTGGACCGCACCCGGCTGGACTCCACGGTCCTGGCCTGCCTGTTCGCGGCGGACGTCCGGCCCGCGGACCCGATGCCGTGGGTGTCGCTGCTGACGGTGGCCCGGCTGTACGAGGGCGGGGTGAGCCGGGCGGAGCTGCGCCGCTGGTGGGACGAGCTGCGCCGGCGCGACCCGCACAACACGGAGGGCCACGTGCAGCTGCTGCGCTACTGGTCGGCGCGGTGGCACGGCACGCACGGCTCGATGTACGACTTCGCGCGCGACGCGGCCGGCGCGGCGCCGCCCGGCTGTCCGCTGCCGGTGCTGGTGCAGATCGCCCGCGTCGAGGAGTACCGGTACGTGCTGGACGGGGCGCTCGGCCGGGGTCCCGGGTCGGTGCGGGGCTTCGACCAGCACTGGAAGCACGAGCTGGCGGTGACGGAGGTGCAGCGTACCTGGGAGCGCTGGATCGGCGGCCGGGCGCCGGGACCGGTCCGGCCGGAGGAGGTCGAGCTGCTGAACTACCTGGCCCACGCGGCGTGCCACGCGGGGCGGCTGGAGGTGGCGGACGGCCTGTTCGAGCTGCTGGGGACACGGGTGTCGCGGGTGCCGTGGTCGTACACGGGGGATCCCGTGGAGCAGTTCACCAAGTGGCGCGCGCAGGCCCGCAGCGCCTCGTGAACCCCGCCGGCCCGGCATGGGGAGGGTCCCCGGTCCGGCACGCGGGGCCGATTCGGTACACGGGACCGGTCCGCCGTACGCATCCGGCCCGGAACACGGGACCGGTCCGCCGTACGCATCCGGCCCGGTGTGCGCGCCCACGGCACGGTTCGGCGTACGCGTGCGAACCGGTTCGGTGCGCGCCCGCGGCCCGGCCGCGCAAGGGTCCCGGCCCGCGACCCGCCGTGGGGCGGGCGTCCTCGCGGGAGGCCCGCCCCGGCCCCGGCCCGCCCCGCCGCCCGCCCGGCCGCTGTCGGGCAGGGCGGGCCGACGGGGGTGGGCCGGTGCAGGGCAGGGCGGAACGGGACCGGACGGAACGGGACCGGACGGAGTCGGCCAGAACCGGTCAGGGCCGGACCGGACCGGACCGGTCAGGGCCGTCCGGGAACCGGCCCGGCGCCCGCCGGGCGCCGGGCCGCGGTCAGACGCCGATCGGGCGGCCGTCCTCGCGGTAGACGGCGACGACGGCCGGGCGCACCAGCCTGCCCGGCCCGTCGGGCCACGACGAGGCCGGCTTCTCCACGGACGCGCCGTCGACCTCGCCCGGGTGCTGCACGGCGACGAGCACCCGGCGGTTCTGGATGATCGGTCCGCACGTCTCGGCGCCCACCGGGACGGTCAGGAACTGCTTCAGCTCACCGCGCCGCTCGCCGTGCACGGCCACGCCGAACAGGCCGTCGTGGGTGCCGAGCGCGTTGCCGTCCGTGGAGATCCACAGGTTGCCGTACGCGTCGAAGGCGAGGTTGTCGGGGCAGGAGATCGGCGACACCCCCTCCTTCGGGTACCCGGCGAAGTACGTGGAGGGGTCCTCCGGGTCGCCCGCGACGAGGAAGAGCCGCCACGCGAACCCGTCCGCCGCCGGGTCGTCCCAGTGCTCGGCGAGCTCCAGGACCTGGCCGTGCTTGTTCCTGGCACGCGGGTTCGCCTCGTCGACGCCGGGCTTGCCGTCCGTGCCGCGCTGCGAGTTGTTCGTCAGGGCGACGTACACGCGGCCCGTGCGGGGTGAGGGCTCGACGTCCTCGGGGCGGTCCATCTTGGTGGCGCCGACCCTGTCCGCGGCGAGGCGCGTGAAGACGTACACCTCGTCGGCGGTCATGCCGGGGACGTGCGACACGTCGCCCGTGGCGAGCGGGATCCACACGCCGGAGCCGTCGAACTCGCCGTCGTTCGGGAGCTTGCCGGTGCCGTCGACCTCGGCGGCGGGCGAGTCGCCGGTCAGCTTCGCGACGTAGAGGGTGCCCTCGTCGAGGAGGGTCAGGTTGTGCTCGCGGGCGGCGCGGGAGTCGCCCTTCATCATGCGCTTGGCGGAGACGAACTTGTAGAAGTAGTCGAACCGCTCGTCGTCGCCCATGTACACGACCGGGCGGCCGTCCCGGGTCAGCCGGGGCTGCGCGGCCTCGTGCTTGAACCGGCCGAGCGCGGTGCGCTTGCGGGGCGTGGAGTCGGGGTCGTACGGGTCGAGTTCGACGACCCAGCCGAAGCGGTGCGACTCGTTGGGCTCCTGCGCGGCGTCGAAGCGCTTGTCGAACCGCTCCCACTTGCGCTCGGTGGCACCGGTGTTGAGGCCGTAGCGCTTGTCGGTGGCGGTGGAGCCGTTCGCGAAGTACTGGTTGAAGTTCTCCTCGCCGTGGAGGGTGGTGCCCCACGGGGTGGTGCCGCCGGCGCAGTTGTTGAGGGTGCCGAGGACCTTGCGGCCCGACGGGTCGGCGGACGTCTTCAGCAGGTCGCTGCCGGCGGCGGGGCCGGTCAGCTCGAACACGCTGGTCGCGGTGAGGCGGCGGTTGAGCGGGTGCCGGGTGACCGGGGTGAGCCTGCCGGTGCGGTACTCCTCCTGCACGACCACGACGGACAGGCCGTGCGCGGCCCAGGCGATCTCGACCTGCTCGCGGGTGGGGTTCTGCGGGTCGTACCCGCGGAACATCAGGACCTCGTCGGTGTACTCGTGGTTCGCCACGAGGACCTGGCGGCCCGGCTCGCCCCGCAGGGGGAGGAGGGAGAGGAAGTCGTTGTTGTAGCCGAACTGTCCGGCCTGCGCCTTGGCGGACTGCCTGTCCGGGTCGAAGGCGGGTGCGCCGCGCAGGATCGGCTCGCCCCAGCGGATGACGACGCTCTGGCTGTAGCCGCGCGGAACGGTGACCTGGTCGGCGGTGTTCGGCGCGACGGGCGCGAAGCGCAGGCCGCGCGCGCCCGGCGACGTGCCCCGGCGGTGCGCCGCCTGTGCCGCCTGCGCGGCGTGGGCCTCCGGGGCGCCCGCGCCGAGGACGGCGCCGCCCGCGGCGGTGGCGGCGGTCACTACGGCGGCGGCGCGCACCAGCGAACGGCGGGAGAGGGCCCCGGCTATGACGTCGCCGACGTACTCGTTGTCGCTGGTGTTGGGCACCTCGTGGAAGCAAGCGTCACCGCAGCGGTAGCGGCAGGTCAGGGCGGACCGGCCGCCGGCGTGCGGGGTCGCGGTGAGCAGCGGCAGCAGCTTGCGCACGATGTTCCTCCTTCGGCGCGCACCGCGCCGACGTGATGTCGTGGTCGTCCGGCGGCGAGGCTAGACGCGCCCCTGAGCAGAGCGGGGGCAGGAGAGTGAACACGCGGTGAACGGAAGGCGTCGAGGGTGGTCTTGACGTGGGCGGACGGCACCCGTACGCGCCACTCCGGACGGCTAACCTTACGTGTCCGCCCTGGCCAGGGATGATTCTAGGTATTCCCAGCAGTACGGACATACACGGCACCCAATATGCGAAAGGCCATGGCCCATGGGCATTCGGAGCTTGTTGCGCAAGGTGTTCGGACGCGACCGCGAGGCGGGGCGCGACGAGTCGACGGCCACTCCCTCCGTCCCGCCCCAGGCGGAACGCACGGTGTCCCAGGACGAACCGCCGGCGGTCCCGTCCCAGGTGGAACGCCAGGACCCCACCCCGGAAGAGGTCGCGGCGGAACTGGTGGCGGCCTCCTTCGACAACCCGAAGCCCGCAGCCCCGAAGTCCGCGGTCCCGGCGGCCCGGACCGACTCCGAGGAGACCCCGGCCGCCGGGGAACCCGGGGCCCCGACCGCGGAGGAGGGGGCCGCCGGGGCGCCGGAACCGGCCGTACCCACCGCTGGGGAACCGCCCGCACAGGTGCCCGGGACCGAGGCCGCCGAACCGGAGGCCGCCGTGGCCGGGCCGGAGCCCGAGGTCGAGGCCGGGGTCGGGGCCGGGGCCGGGGCCGAAACCGGGTCGAAGGGCGAAGTCGAGGCCGGGGCCAAGACCGAGACGGAGGCCGGGGCCGAGGCCGAGACGGGGGCCGGGGCCGAGACGGAGGCCGGGGCCGAGACGGGGGCCGGGACCGGGGCCGAAACCGAGACGGGGACCGGGGCCTCCGGCGGGAGCGACGGCGAGGAGGCCGGGGAGGGAGCCGCCGGCACCCGGGAAGCCGCCCCCTCCGGAGCGGAGACCACCGACGTCCCCGAGGCGGCCGACACCCCCGGGGCAGCCGACGCCGACACCGCTGCCCTGGCGGAGCAGGCCGTGGTGGACGACACGACCGCTCCCCGGTCCGGGACCGTCACCGGGGCCGCGCCGCAGGAGCCCGGAGACCTGGGCGCCCCCGGCGCGGACGGCGACGCCGTACCGGCCGCCACCGCTCCGGAGGAGACCGCCGCCCCGGAATCGGAGGCCACCGCCCCGGAGGCCACCGCCCCGGAGCCTGAGGACAGGGCCGGGCACCCCGCCGTCGCGCTGCGGCGGGTCAAGGCCGTGGCGCCCGAGGGCGTCGTCGAGGCGTACAAGGCCGCCGGTGCCGCGCTGCGCAAGCGGGGCCTCGCCGGTACGCGGGCCACGGTGTACCTGGTGCTCGACCGGTCCGGGTCGATGCGCCCGTACTACAAGGACGGCAGCGCCCAGCAGCTCGGCGAGCGGGTGCTCGCGCTCGCCGCGCACCTCGACGAGGACGCGACCGTACCCGTCGTGTTCTTCTCGACCGAGGTCGACGGCACCGGCGACCTCACCCTCGACAACGTCGAGGGGCGGATCGACGCCCTGCACGAGGGCCTGGGCCGCATGGGCCGCACCAACTACGACCGCGCCGTCCGCGAGGTGCTCGCCCACCACGAGGGGGCCGACCCCGGCCGGCCCGCGCTGGTGGTCTTCCAGACGGACGGCGCCCCCGAGTCGAGGACCGCCGCCACCCAGGCCCTCGCCGAGGCCGCGGCGACCGGACGGCCGGTGTTCTGGCAGTTCGTCGCGTTCGGCGAGGAGGACGGCAAGGCGTTCGACTACCTGCGCAGGCTGGACGTCGACAACGCCGCCTTCTTCCACGCCGGCCCCGCCCCCCGCGAGATCCCGCACGCCCGCTTCTACCGGGAGCTCCTCGCCTCCTGGCCGGTCTGAGGCGCCGCCGGCGGGGGTGGGGGCCGGCCGGCGCGGCCGGCCCCCGCCCCCGCCGTGTCCCCGGCCCTCCCCCGCTCCGTCCGCCCCCGGCCCTCGGGGGAACGGCGGGGCGGAAGGAGGCGAAGGGCGCTTCGGCCGACCGATAGGATTTCGGCATGGCGGCCACTGGATCCGAGAAGCAGGGGGACGAAGGCGTGAAGGCCTTCTACGTATCGACCCCCATCTACTACGTCAACGACGCTCCTCACCTGGGCCACGCCTACACGACCGTCGCAGGCGACGTGCTCACGCGCTGGCACCGTCAGCGCGGCGAGAAGGTGTGGTACCTCACCGGCACGGACGAGCACGGTCAGAAGATCATGCGCACGGCCGACGCGAACGGGGTCACCCCGCAGGAGTGGTGCGACAAGCTCGTCGAGGAGGCGTGGAAGCCCCTCTGGGAGCACCTGGGCATCGGGAACGACGACTTCATCCGCACCACGGAGAGGCGCCACACGGACCGCGTCCAGGAGTTCGTGCAGGACCTGTACGACAAGGGCGAGATCTACAAGGGCGGCTACGAGGGCCCGTACTGCGTGGGCTGCGAGGAGTACAAGCTCCTCGGCGACCTGGTCGAGGACGAGCAGGGCGTGAAGCTCTGCCCGGTCCACAGGAAGCCGGTGGAGATCCTCAAGGAGGAGAACTACTTCTTCAAGCTCTCCGCGTACGGCCCGAAGCTCCTGGAGTTCTACGGGGCGAACCCGGGCTTCATCCAGCCCGAGTCGGCCCGCAACGAGGTCGTGAACTTCGTCAAGCAGGGCCTGCAGGACCTGTCGATCTCCCGTTCGGCCTTCGACTGGGGCGTCCCGATCCCGTGGGACCGGAAACACGTCATCTACGTGTGGGTGGACGCCCTGCTGAACTACGCGACGGCCGTCGGCTACGGCTCCGACCAGGCGAAGTTCGAGTCGACGTTCCCGGCCGACGTGCACCTGGTCGGCAAGGACATCCTGCGCTTCCACGCGGTGATCTGGCCCGCGATGCTGATGGCACAGGGCCTGCCCCTGCCGAAGAAGGTCGCGGCGCACGGCTGGCTGATGGTCGGCGGCGAGAAGATGTCGAAGTCGAACCTGACCGGCATCAAGCCGCAGGACCTGACCTCGCACTTCGGTGTGGACGCCTACCGCTGGTACTTCCTGCGGGCGATCGCCTTCGGCAGCGACGGCTCGTTCTCCTGGGAGGACTTCACCGCCCGGTACACCTCTGAGCTGGCCAACGACTACGGCAACCTCGCCTCGCGCGTCGCGGCGATGGTCGGCAAGTACTTCGACGGCGCCCTGCCGGAGGCCACGGCCGCCGGTGACGCCGAGCGGGCGATCCGGGACGGCCTGGCCGGGGCGGTCGCCGAGGCCGACCGGAGGATCGGCGAGGAGCTGGACTTCCAGGGCGGCATCCTGGCGGTCTTCGACTTCGTGAAGCAGGTCAACGGCTACATCACGGAGCAGGAGCCGTGGAAGGTCGCGAAGGACGACTCGCCGGAGGGCCGCGCGCGCCTGGCGACGATCCTCTACACGGCGGCCGAGTCGCTGCGCGCGGTGGCCGTCCTGCTGAACCCGGTCATGCCGGAGACATCCGGGAAGCTGTGGGAGTCGCTCGGCGCGGAGCCCGCCCTGGGCGCCCTCGCCGACCAGCCGCTCGCCGAGGCCGGCACCTGGGGCCAGCTCCCGCCCGGCGCGACGGTGACGAAGGGCGCGGTCCTCTTCCCGCGCCTGGAGGAGCCGAAGAAGGACGCCTGACGGAACCGCCCCGGGACCGCCGCCCCGCCCCCGGGGCGGCGGTCCCGTGCGTTCGGCGACCGCCCCGTCCGACCCGGCCGCCCGACCCGGCCCTCGGCGGCCGGGGGTCCCGGCCCGGACGCCGTGCCCCCGTCCGTCACCGGCCGGCCCGGACGGGGCCGGACGCCGGGATCCCGGTCAGCGGCCCAGGCTCTGCACGTCGCCCATCACCACCACCGGCCTGTGCGCCGGGTCCAGCCACCTCAGCAGCTCCCGCATGTGGGCGCGTTCCAGGGACACGCAGCCCTGCGTGGGACCCTCGTGGTCGACGTGGATCCAGATGCCCCCGCCGCGCTCCTGGCCGAGTGGGCGGGTCCAGTCGAGGGGCGTCGTGCCGGGTACGCGGTTGTAGTTGACGGCGACGACGTGGTCGAACGACCCCTCCAGCGGTTCCCCCAGGGAGCCGCTGCCGGTGGCGGTGAAGCGGCCGTCCTGGTCGTACGGGAGTTTCGCGCCCGGGTTCGGCAGGAGGCCGCCCGCGTCGGTGAGGCCGAAGACGCCGATCGGGGAGCGCAGGTCGTCCTGGACGTGGTGGTCGGTCCAGCCCCGCACGCCGTTGTGCGCGGGCCACGGTTCGGAGACGGCGGTCCAGCCGGTGCCGGGCCGGCGTTCGTACAGGGTGACCGTACCGGTGTTCACGTCGCGGCCGTGCCCCCGGACGACGACGGCCTGGCGGCTGTCGGGCGGAACGGCGGCACGGACGGCCGGGCCGAGGCCGGGGATCTCGGCGGGCGCGGCGGGCGGCCCCGGCGCGGCGTGCGGGGAGGCGCCCCCCCGGCTCCCGGCGGCCTCGCCGGGCCCGCCGGCGAGGCCGCCGTCGGGTTCACCGCCGTCGCCGTCGGCGCAGGCGCTCAGCGGCAGGAGCACGAGCAGCAGCGTCGCGGCGAGGGGGCGGAGGCGGAGGCGTCGCAGGACGGGCATGTCGGGCCTTTCGGTGTGCGGGCTTCGGGTGTCGCGCGGGGTCTTCCCCTTCACAGCTCCCACGGGAGGCCCCGCCCGGAACGCCCCCCTCCCCGGAACGCCCCCGTACGCACGACTCCACACGGCCGATGCCGCCCCGGCCCCGGGCCGCCCGGACCGGTACCCGTCCCTCCGGCAGGACCGACGCACCGCCGCCCACCCGAGCCGATGCCCGCCGCCCCGGTCCGCCCCACCGCGGCGGCTCCGAACCGGCAGCGGCCGGTCCCGGAGCCACCGCGGGCATGCGAAGGGCCCCGGGATCCCTTCGGGGTTCCCGGGGCCCGCGCCGGGCCTACTTGTCCGACACCGGCTTGCGCAGCGCGATGTTCAGTTCGCGCAGGCGCGCCTCGTCCAGCTCCGTGGGGGCGCCCATCATCAGGTCCTGGGCGTTGCCGTTGAGCGGGAACGCGATGGTCTCCCGGATGTTCGGCTCGTCGGCCAGCAGCATGACGATGCGGTCGACGCCGGGGGCGATGCCGCCGTGCGGCGGGGCGCCGAAGCGGAACGCCCGGAGCATGCCCGCGAACTCCTGCTCCACGGTGTCCCGGTCGTACCCGGCGATCTCGAACGCCTTGATCATGATTTCCGGCTCGTGGTTCCGGATCGCGCCGGAGGACAGCTCGACGCCGTTGCAGACGATGTCGTACTGCCAGGCGAGGATATCCAGCGGGTCCTTCTCCTCCAGGTCCTTCATGCCGCCCTGCGGCATCGAGAAGGGGTTGTGGGAGAAGTCGATCTTCCCGGTCTCCTCGTCCTTCTCGTACATCGGGAAGTCGACGATCCAGCAGAAGCGGAAGACGTTCTCCTCGAAGTGGCCGGCGCGCTTGGCGGCCTCGACGCGGACCGCGCCCATGATCTTGGAGACCTCGTCGAAGTCGCCGGCGCCGAAGAACACGGCGTGCCCGGGCTTCAGGCCGAGGCGGTCCACGAGCGTCTTGACGTCGTCCTCGGTGAGGAACTTCGCGATCGGGCCGCTGAGTGCCATGTCCTCGCCGACGCGGATCCAGGCGAGGCCCTTCGCACCGTGTTCGACGGCGAACTCGCCCATCGAGTCGAAGAACTTGCGCGGCTGGTCCTGCACCGCCGGGACCGGCAGGGCGCGGACGTGCTTGCCGGCGAACGCCTTGAACCCGGAGTCCGCGAAGACGTCCGTGAGGTCGACGAGCTCCAGTCGCGCGCGCAGGTCCGGCTTGTCGGAGCCGTACTTCAACATCGCCTCGCGGAACGGGATCCTCGGGAACGGCGAGGTGACGTGGCGGCCGCCGCCGAACTCCTCGAACAGCTCGGTCATGAGCTTCTCGATCGGCTGGAAGACGTCCTCCTGCTCGACGAAGGACATCTCCACGTCGAGCTGGTAGAACTCGCCCGGCGAGCGGTCGGCGCGGGCGTCCTCGTCGCGGAAGCAGGGCGCGATCTGGAAGTAGCGGTCGAAACCGGAGACCATCAGCAGCTGCTTGAACTGCTGCGGGGCCTGCGGCAGGGCGTAGAACCTGCCCGGGTTGAGGCGGGAGGGCACGACGAAGTCGCGGGCCCCCTCGGGGGAGGTCGCGGTGAGGATCGGGGTGGCCATCTCGTTGAAGCCGAGGGCGACCATCTTCCGCCGGATCGCGGCGATCACCGCGGTGCGCAGCATGATGTTGCGGTGCATGCGCTCGCGACGCAGGTCGAGGAAGCGGTACTCCAGGCGGCGCTCCTCGTTGACGCCGTCGTCCGTGTTGATGGTGAACGGCAGCGGCCCGGCGGCGCCCAGCACCTCCACCTCGGAGACCTCGACCTCGATCTCACCGGTCGGCAGATCCGTGTTGACGTTCTCGGCGCCGCGCGAGACGACCTTGCCGTCCACCCGCAGGACGGATTCCTTGGTCTGCTTGTCGAGGGCCTCGTACGCGGGGGTGCCGGGCCGGGCGACGAGCTGCGTGATGCCGTGGTGGTCGCGCAGATCGATGAAGAGGATGCCGCCCAGGTCTCGCCGATTGTGCAGCCAGCCGCTCAGCCGGACGTCGGTGCCGACGTCAGAAGCGCGGAGCTCGCCGCAGGTGTGGGACCTGTACCGATGCATCGTCGTTCATCCAGTCTTCGCGGGTCGGGGGCGGTGTTTCACGTGAAACACGGACCGTTTCCCGTGAAACACGGACCAGAGTACCGGGCGGCCGGTTCCGGGCTTCCGCACAGTGGCGCCACTTCGGTTCATCTTCCTAAAGTGGGACAATGCGCACCGAGGAGCTTCTGGCCGCGATCCTGACCGGTCTGTGGCGGTGGGATCACGCGGTCGGGGCCGTCGAGCTCAACGCCGAGGCGGCCCGGCTGCTCGGGCTGCCCGCCGAGCCCGTGGCGGTGGCGGAGGGCGTCGTGCGCTCCCGGGTCCACCCGGTCGACTGGAACGAGTTCGGCGCCGTGGCCAGCCTGGCGCTCGCGGAGGACACCCTCGCCGAGGCACGGTTGCGGGTGATGGACGAGAAGGGCCAGGTGGTCCGTACGGTGCGGTCGCGGGCCAAGCCGACGTCGGACGAGACCGGGCTGCGGTTCGTCGGTACGTTGCAGCAGGTCGCGGAGCCGGATCCGGGGAGTGCCGCGCACACGCCGGTGACGGGTGACTGGCGGCGGTCGCGGGAGGCGTTCCTGCTGGACGCGGGCCGGGCGCTGGCGGAGGCGCGGTCGACGGCGGAGGTGCTGCGGGTGGCGGCGTCGCTGTCGATGCCGGGGTTCTCCCCGAACGGGCTCGCGGTCTTCAGGGTCACGGGCGACCGGCTGACGGTCATCGGGCAGCACGGGTACGAGCCCGGCGACGAGAACCTGTTCTCGGAGGTGCCCCTGGACTCGGACGATCCGGCGGCGGAGGTGGTCCGCACCGGACGGGCGGTGTACGTGTCGACGCAGGAGGAGTACCGGGAGCGGTTCCCCTCGACGTGGCCCCTGGCGCGACGGCTCGGCCGGGGGTCGTGGGCGTTCCTCCCCCTGGTCGTCGCCGGCCGGACGATGGGCGCGTGGATGGCGACCTTCGCCCACCAGGTGGGGTTCACCCCGGACGAGCGGTCGGTGCTGACGACCGTGGCGCGGATGCTGGCGCAGGCGCTGACCAGGGCGGGAGTGGCGGAGTCGGAGCGGGAGCTGTCGCTGGACCTGCAGCGGACGATGATGCCGGTGCTGGGCCCGGCGGTCCCCGGCATGGAGGTGGCCGCGCGGTACGTGCCGACGGGCGGCGGGCTGCAGGTGGGCGGCGACTGGTACGACATGATCCAGTTGCCCGGCGGACGGTCCGCGTTCGTGATCGGTGACGTGCAGGGGCACGACGTGCGCGCGGCGGGCCTGATGGGCCAGCTGCGGATCGCCCTGCGCGCGTACGCCTCGGAGGGGCACCGGCCGGACGCGGTGCTCTCACGGGCGTCGCGGTTCCTGCACGGGATCACGGAGGACGCGGACGGCGACACCGACGGAGCGCGGTTCGCGACCTGCCTGTACCTGGAGGTCGACCCGGTGACGGGCACGCTGGACATCGCCCGCGCCGGACACCCGGACCCGGCGGTGGTCATGCCGGACGGCGCCGTGGTGATCCGGCCGACGGAAGGCGGGCTGCCGCTGGGGATCGTCCCGGACACGGACTACCCGACGACCCGGATGACGCTGGAACCGGGTGAGACGCTCATGATCTGCACGGACGGTCTGCTGGAGACCGGTGGGCACGACATGGAGACGGGCTGGCAGCGGGTCCGCAGGCTCCTGGAGGAGCACGACCCGTACCGGGACTCGCTGGAGACCCTGGCGGACTCCCTGGTGTACGCGGTGCACGGGCCGGGCTCGCACCACACGACGGGCCCGCTCGCGGACCGCCGGGAGGACGACATCGCGGTGCTCCTGCTGTCCCGCAAGGGCGGGACGGCGGGGCGGCCCGTCCCTCCGCGGCGCACCGTGCTGACGGTGGCGCAGGCGGAGCCGGAGCGGATCTCGACGGCGCGGCGGCAGGTGCGGGAGCTGCTGCACGACTGGGCGGACGGGGACCAGGTCGACTCGGCGGTGCTGATGGTGTCGGAGATGGTGACGAACGTGCTGCTCCACACGGACGGGGACGCCCGGCTGGTGGCGGAGGCGCGCGGGGAGCGCGGCAGACGCCGGCTGCGGGTGGAGGTCGCGGACGCGAGCGACGAGCTGCCGCACCGCCGCCGGCCGGGCGAGATGGCCTCGTCGGGGCGGGGGCTGATGCTGATGGAGGGGCTGGCGCACACCTGGGGGAGTGGACCCGCGGGGCGAGGGCAAGTCCATCTGGTTCGAGCTCTACGAGGACGGGGAGCCGGCCGCCGGACGGTAGTGCCGCCGCACCTCGCCGAGGACGCCGAACGCGGCGGCGGTGAGGGGCACGGCGAGCAGCATGCCGAGGATGCCGGCGACCGACGCGCCCGCGGTCAGCGCGAGCAGGATCGCGGCCGGGTGCATCTGGACGGTACGGCTCTGGACGAGCGGCTGCAGCAGGTTCCCCTCCACCACCTGCACGGCGAGGACGACCCCGAGCGCCCACAGGGCGATGACCGGCCCCCGGTCCGCGAAGGCGACGAGCACGGCGACGGCCCCCGAGAGGAACGCGCCGAGGTAGGGGATGTAGGCGCCGACGAAGACGAGCGCGCCCAGCCCCACCGCGCCCGGCACGCGCAGCACCAGCAGTCCGGCGGTGATGAGGACCGCGTCGATCAGCGCGATCAGGGTGGTGCCGCGCATGAACCCCTCGACGGCCTCGAACGCGCGCCGCGCGGTGGCCTCCACCACGTCGCCGGTGGACGCGGGGGCGAGCGAGCGCAGAGCGCCGACCACGCGGCCGGAGTCCCGCAGGAAGAAGAAGACGAGGAACAGGGCGAGGATCGCCATGGCGATCACCTCGCCGACGACGCTGATGCCGCTGAGCACGCCGGACGCGGCGGTCCCGCCGAACCGGCCGAGGAGGTTCCTGGCGTTGGCGGCGATGTCCTCCAGAGAGGTTCCCGCGGCGCCGAGGGGGCCGGCGAGGTCCCGGGCGGCGCGGCGCAGGGACACGATGATCTGATCGCCGGTGTCGACGAGCGCGGCGACCACGATGTAGGTCGCGCCGCCGAGGACGGCGACGAGGGCCGCGCAGGTCAGCCCGGCCGCGAGGGAGCGGTTGACGCGCATCGCGAGGAGCCGGCGGTGGAGGGGACCGAGCAGGGCGGTGCCGAGGAGGGCGAGGAGGACGGGGGTGACGGCGGTCCGGAAGGTGACGCACAGGCGGACGACGACGACCGCGGCACCCGTGACGAGGAGGACGACGACGCACCAGGCGGCGAGGCGGCGGACGGGCTCGGGGAGCAGGGGCGGTGGCACTCCCCCAGCGCATCACGGACGTGCGGGCCCCGCATTCCGGCGGTGCCCGCACGGGTGACGTACCGTCAGCCGGGGTCAGAGCGGCCGGTCCTCGCCCATTCCGTGGACGGCGGGGACGCGGCCGAAGCGGCCGGACTGGAAGTCCTCGAACGCCTGCAGGAGCTCCTCGCGGGTGTTCATGACGAACGGGCCGTAGTGGGCCATGGGCTCCCGGATGGGCCGCCCGCCGAGGAGGACGACCTCCAGGGCGGGGGTGCGGGAGTCCTGCTTCCCGTCGGCGCGGACGGTCAGCGAGGAGCCCGCGCCGAACACGGCCGTCTGCCCCAGGTGGATCGGACGCCGTTCCGCACCGGCCGAACCGCGCCCGGCGAGGACGTACGCCAGGCCGTTGAAGTCGTTCCGCCACGGCAGCGTGACCTCCGCGCCCGGCGCCAGCGTCGCGTGGACCATGGTGATCGGCGTGTGCGTGATGCCGGGGCCCCGGTGGCCGTCCAGCTCCCCGGCGATGACCCGCAGCAGCGCGCCGCCGTCCGGGGAGGTGAGCAGCTGGACGGAACCACCGCGGATGTCCTGGTAGCGCGGGGCCATCATCTTGTCCGCGGCGGGGAGGTTCACCCACAGCTGGAGGCCGTGGAAGAGCCCGCCGGACACGACGAGGGACTCCGGCGGCGCCTCGATGTGGAGCAGGCCCGAGCCGGCCGTCATCCACTGGGTGTCACCGTTGGTGATGGTGCCGCCGCCACCGTTGGAGTCCTGGTGGTCGAAGGCCCCGTCGATGATGTAGGTGACGGTCTCGAAGCCGCGGTGCGGGTGCCAGGGGGTGCCCTTGGGCTCGCCCGGCGCGTACTCCACCTCGCCCATCTGGTCCATCATGATGAACGGGTCGAGGTGCTGGTAGTCGATTCCCGCGAACGCCCGGCGGACCGGGAAGCCCTCGCCCTCGAAGCCGCTGGGTGCGGTGGTCACGCCCAGTACGGGGCGGGCGGCGGCATCCGACGGTGCGGCGACGCGGGGCAGGGTCAGCGGGTTCTCGACGGTGACGGCGGGCATGACGGGCCTCCGGGGGGTCGGTGGAGCGGCGCACTCCCACTTTAGTTGAATGTTGAACTTTTTGCCAGTGGGGCGCCCTGGACCCCGCTCCCGATCCGGCGCGCACCGGTGAGACGCAGGAGGGGGCCGTTCGGTCGCAGGGCACGCGGTGCGACCGGACGGGTACGCTCCGGCACCCGGCCGAGGCGGAGGGGGAACGGCACCGTCACGGCGCCGACCGCCCCGCCGGCCGCGGGGAATCGATTCTCCGGAGCGTCCCGCCGGGCGTCCGCCGGCGCCCGGTGCCAGGTCCGCCGCGTCCGCGCGGCGTGGCGGAGGGGAAGTGCGGCCACGGCCCGGAGACGGGGCGGCCGGGAGACGGGGCGGCCGGGACACGACGCTGCGCGGGCACGGCACGACCCGGGCACAGGACGGGTCGGGCACAGGACGGCCCGGGCCCGGACCGCGTTCTCAGCCGTACATGCGGCGCATCGCGAAGTCGACCATCTCCTCGACGGCCTTCGCGTCGAAGACGATCCGGTGGTCGCCCTCCATGTCGAGGACGAAGCCGTACCCGGTCGGGAGGAGGTCCAGGACCTCGGCGCCGGTGATCACGAAGTACTTGGACTCCTTGCCGGCGTACCGGCGCAGCTGCTTGAGCGACGTGAACATCGGGATGACCGGCTGCTGCGTGTTGTGCAGCGCGAGGAAGCCCGGGTTGTCGCCGCGCGGGCAGTACACCCTCGACGTGGCGAAGATCTGCTGGAAGTCCTCGGCGGAGAGCGAGCCCGTGGTGAACGCGCGCACGGCGTCCGTGAGGGATGGCGGGGACGGCTCCGGGTACAGCGGCGGCTGCTGCCCGTACCCCTGCTGGGGCGGGGCGTACTGCTGCTGGGCGCCCGGGTTCTGCTCGTAGCCGTACATGCCCGCAAGGGTACTGAGTGCGGGCCGCGCCCGTGACGGGTGCCCGGCCGTACGCGGACGCCCCCGCGGGCTACAGGAGGCTCGCCACGATCAGCGCGACCGTGGGCGTGAAGACCGCCGCCACGGCCGTCGACCAGTACAGCGCGCCGCTCCCCCGGCCCGCCGCCGCACGGGCCGGTTCGCGAACCACCAGACCAGCGCGAACAGCAGCACGAAGGGCCCGAACATCACGAACCACGGCCACACGCCGTCGTTCTCGGTCGGCTCCCCCCGCGTCCAACCCAGGTCCGCCAGCGGCCAGTTCGACAACATGTACCAGACCAGCCACACCGGTACGAGGCCGGGCACCCCGAGTGCCAGGTTCAGCCCCGCCCCCACCACCAGCCACTTCCGCATCGGCCCAGTCTGTCAGTGGAGCGTTCTAGCCTCACCCTCATGAGCGCGCACATCTGGACGGGGGTACGCGAACGGGTCCTCGCGCTGGCGAAGTCACCGGGCGCCGAGGCGGTGTTCGGCCTCCCGCACGGCGACCGCCCGTTGGAGGACCCGCTGACCGAGGCGGAGGTGGCGGACCTGGAGGAGTACTGCGGGGTGCGGCTGCCGGAGGAGTACCGGGACTTCCTGCTGCACGTCGGCGCGGGCGGCGCCGGCCCGGCGTACGGGGTCTTCCCGGTCCGCCGGGGTGAGGACGGGGCGTGGGAGTGGGAGGGCGACGGCGGCGACATGACGCTGGCGCGGCGCCTCGCGGAGCCGTTCCCGGTGGAGCGGGTGGCCCCCGGGGTCCTCGACGCCCTGGTGGACGAGCGGCCGGACGAGGAGGAGTACGACGACGAGGACGCGTTCGAAGCGGCGAACGACGCCTGGGAGGAGCGCATGGGCGCCGTCCTGCGGACGGACGAGATCACGGTCGGCGCGATCTGCCTGTCCACCGTGGGCTGCGCCCAGCGCCAGTGGCTGGTCGTGTCCGGCCCCGAACGCGGCACCATGTGGGACGACCCGCGCTGCGACGACGCCGACCTGGAGCCGATGGGCACCACCTTCGCCGGGTGGTACCTGAACTGGCTGGAGGACGCGACCCGCAAGGCGGAGGCGGCGTAGGGCTCAGTCCCTCAGCGCCTCGACGAACGGCACCCAGGCGCGCGCGGACACCACGACCACGCCCCCGTCCGGCACCTTGGAGTCCCGGACGGGGACGAGGCCGGGGAAGTCGCCGGCGACTTCGAGGCAGTCGCCGCCGTCTCCGTTGCTGTGGCTGCCCTTGCGCCACGCGGCTGCGCCGGGGAAGCCGGCGGCCACTTGGACGCAGTTCCCGCCCGATCCATTGCTGTAGCTGCTCTTCCGCCAGACGGCGGCCCTCAAGTCAACCTGGATGCTTGGCATTTCGGAATTCCTCGGCCGCTGATTCGATCATGGCGAGGGACGCCTCCGGCGGAAGCGCGGCGGCCCTCAGCAGATCGTACGACCTTCGATACGCCGCCACGAGAGCCGCATCGTCGATTGTGTGTCCTGTGTGCAGCGACTCGGTGTAGACCAGCGGCGGGGCATCGGCAAAAGTCATGACCATGGCGGTACCGAACATGAAGGGGTGCGCACCCGCGCTCCGCGGAAGCACCTGCGTAAAGACACGCCTCCGCCTCACCAGGTCGACGACACGGCCCAGTTGTTCCGCCATGCCCTCAGGCCGAAGCACCGGCTGGCGTAGCAGGGACTCGTGCAGCACCACCCAGTACTGGGGTGTCTTGTGGTCGTCCTCGAAGAGACGCGAACGCTCCAGTCGCGCTTCGACCTTGGCCTGCGTCTCCTCGTCGGTCTCCAGCGGATGCGTCGCCCGCACCACCGCCCAGGCGTACTCCCGGGTCTGAAGCAGTCCCGGGAAGACCGTCGGGCACCACTCATCGATGGTCAGCGCGTGCTTCTCCGCCTCCAGGATGCGCTCGAAGTACTCGGCGTGCCCCTGCCGCCGCGCCCGCCGCACGTCCTCGCAGCACCGCTCGAAGTACCCGTCCGTCTTCAGGACGCGGTCCACGTGCCGGGCCAGGTCCACCGGCATGCGGCGCTGGCCGCGTTCGATCTCGCTCAGGTACGTCGCCCCGTAGAAGCTGCCCTCGACCAGTTGCTCCAGGGTGAGCACCGACCGCTCGCGCTGGAAGCGCAGCTCCTTGCCGTAGAAGCACGGGACGCTCTCCGACCCGTCGATGTCCTTCCGCTGCCCTCGCGCCATCGGAGATCACCTTTCACACCTCGCGCCGTGGTGTCCCGGCCCCTTCCGACGGTAGGGGTGATCGCGGCATCGTGTGACCGGTTCGTCACACCACGCACGGAAAGGGTGAGGTCCCATGGCCATCGACCACGACCTGGAGCAGGACGAGGAGGCCCGCGGCCTCGTGAACGAGCTGCGGATCCTGCTCGGGTCGCACGACGTCAAGCTGCCGTCGCTCGGACGGGACTACGGCAGCCCGCCGCTCATCACGCTGGGCAACTGCAACCTGGCCACCGCGCGGGCGCTCGCCGCCGCCTTGCGCCGGGTGTAGGCGCGGAGCCCGTCACAGTTCGGGCGGCAGGGGTTGCCCTTATTACCCACGGGTAGCATCATCGTGACTACCAGCTGGTAGATGTACGAGGAACCTGCCTCCCGATCCTTACGGAGCCGTCGCCATGGGGCACTACAAGTCGAATCTCCGCGACATCGAGTTCAACCTCTTCGAGGTCCTCGGCCGCGACAGGGTGTACGGCACCGGTCCGTTCGAGGAGATGGACGTCGAGACCGCCAAGAGCGTCCTGGACGAGCTGTGCCGCCTCGCGGAGAACGAGTTCGCCGAGTCCTTCGCCGACGCGGACCGCAACCCGCCGGTCTTCGACCCGGAGACGAACACCGCGCCCGTACCGGAGTCCTTCAAGAAGTCCTACAAGGCGTTCATGGACTCCGAGTACTGGCGGCTCGGCCTGCCCGAGGAGATCGGCGGCACCACGTCGCCGCGCTCGCTGGTCTGGGCGTACGCGGAGCTGATCCTCGGCTCGAACCCGGCCGTGTGGATGTACTCCTCCGGCCCGGCCTTCGCCGGCGTCCTCTTCGAGGAGGGCAACGAGGCGCAGAAGAAGATCGCCGAGATCGCCGTCGAGCGCCAGTGGGGCTCCACCATGGTGCTGACCGAGCCCGACGCGGGCTCCGACGTGGGCGCCGGCCGCACCAGGGCCGTCCGGCAGGAGGACGGCTCGTGGCACATCGAGGGCGTGAAGCGCTTCATCACCTCCGGTGAGCACGACATGTCGGAGAACATCCTCCACTACGTCCTGGCCCGCCCCGAGGGCGCCGGTCCGGGCACCAAGGGCCTGTCGCTGTTCCTCGTCCCGAAGTACCACTTCGACTGGGAGACCGGCGAGCTCGGCGAGCGCAACGGCGTCTACGCGACCAACGTCGAGCACAAGATGGGCCTCAAGGCGTCCAACACGTGCGAGATGACCTTCGGCGACAGGCACCCCGCCAAGGGCTGGCTCGTCGGCGACAAGCACGACGGCATCCGCCAGATGTTCCGCGTCATCGAGTTCGCCCGCATGATGGTCGGCACGAAGGCCATCGCCACCCTGTCGACCGGCTACCTCAACGCGCTGGAGTACGCCAGGGAGCGCGTGCAGGGCCCCGACCTGGCGAACTTCATGGACAAGACCGCGCCGAAGGTCACCATCACCCACCACCCCGACGTGCGCCGCTCGCTGATGACGCAGAAGGCGTACGCGGAGGGCATGCGCGCCCTCGTCATGTACACCGCCGCGATCCAGGACGAGATCCAGGTCAAGGAGGCGGCCGGCGAGGACGCCGGGGCGCTGCACGGCCTGAACGACCTGCTCCTGCCGATCGTGAAGGGGTACGGCTCCGAGAAGTCCTACGAGCAGCTCGCCCAGTCGCTCCAGACGTTCGGCGGCTCCGGGTACCTCCAGGAGTACCCGGTCGAGCAGTACATCCGGGACGCTAAGATCGACACCCTCTACGAGGGCACCACGGCCATCCAGGGCCAGGACTTCTTCTTCCGGAAGATCGTCCGCGACCAGGGCGCCTCCCTGAACGCGCTCTCCGAGGAGATCAAGAAGTTCCTGGCGGTCGGCACCGGAGGCGACGAGCTGGCCGGCGCCCGCGAGGCGCTCGCCAAGGCGGCCGTCGACCTGGAGGCGATCGTCGGCAGGATGCTCACCGACCTCACCGCGACCGGCGAGGACGTCAGGAACATCTACAAGGTCGGCCTGAACACCACGCGCCTGCTCATGGCCTCCGGTGACGTCGTCGTCGGCTACCTGCTGCTGCGCGGCGCCGCCGTCGCCGCCGAGAAGCTGGCCGCCGGCGCCTCCGCGAAGGACGTCCCCTTCTACCAGGGCAAGATCGCCGCGGCGAAGTTCTTCGCCGCCACGATCCTGCCGGGCGTCTCCGCCGAGCGCCTGGTCGCCGAGGGCGTCGACAACTCCCTGATGGAGCTGGACGAGGCCGCCTTCTGACCGGCGCCCCGACCGCGACCTCGCGGCCCGCCCCCCGGACGGCCCGGTCCGGGGGCGGGCCGCGCCCCTTCCCGCCCCGCCCGCCCCCGGCGCCTCAGCCCCGGGCGCGCCCCGGGCACACGTCGAAGTGGCTCACCCGGCAGGTGTCCACCGGGGCGGCGCCGTGCAGGTTCACCGCCGTGCCGTCCCCGGCTATGTACCAGCGCCTGCCGCGCGGCACCCCGGCCACCGGGCGCACCCCCGGCTCGATCGCCACCCACCGGTCGTTCACCGTGCGGTGCCACAGCGCCCCGCCCCCGCAGTACCGGCACGTCATGGGCGAGCCCGTGCGCGGCGAGGGGACCCGCCCCGGGCCGCGGCCGGACGCGCGCAGCGCCGCCTCCGTCACCCGCAGCACGTCGCCCAGCCGCACCGGGTCGCGGTCCGCCGAACCCGTGCCCGCCCTGGTGCAGGCCGGGCACAGCGGCATCATCAGCGGGGCGCTCCACTGCGCGCCGGGGGCCTCGCAGGCCGCGCAGACGGGCGCCGCAGGACGGGCGGGCCCGGCCCCGGGCGGGGCGGCCGAAGTCGTCGTCTCCACCAGTGCACCTCCGGTCACGCGTCGGTCAACGGTGTGTCCTCCCCGTCGATACTCGCAGCCACCACTGACAGCGCCGCGCCCCCCAACCCCTGCGCCCGCCCCGGTGCCCGCCCGTATGGTGTGGGCATGAGCAGCTCTCCCACCCGCTTCGACCGCGGCCACACCGACGACCTGATGACGTTCCTCACGGCCTCGCCGTCCCCGTACCACGCCGTGGCGACCGCCGCCGAGCGGCTGGAGAAGGCCGGCTTCCGCCAGGTGGAGGAGACCGCCGCGTGGGACGGCGCGGCCGGCGGCAGGTACGTGGTCCGGGGCGGCGCGATCGTCGCGTGGCACGTGCCGGAGGGCGCCGCCGCCCACACGCCGTTCAGGATCGTGGGCGCCCACACCGACTCCCCCAACCTGCGCGTCAAGCCGCAGCCCGACAGCGGCGCCCACGGCTGGCGGCAGGTCGCCGTCGAGATCTACGGCGGGCCCCTGCTGAACTCCTGGCTCGACCGCGACCTCGGCCTCGCCGGCCGGCTCACCCTCCGCGACGGCAGCCACCGCCTGGTCGACGTCGGCCGGCCGCTGCTGCGCGTCCCCCAGCTCGCCATCCACCTCGACCGGGGCGTCAACGAGGGCCTGAAGCTGGACCGCCAGCGCCACATGCAGCCCGTCTGGGGTCTCGGCGACGACGTCCACGAGGGCGACCTGATCGGCTTCCTCGCCGAGGAGGCCGGACTCGACGCGGAGGACGTCGCCGGCTGGGACCTCATGGTCCACTCCGTGGAGCCCCCCGCCTACCTGGGCCGCGACCGCGAGCTGCTCGCCGCGCCGCGCCTGGACAACCTGCTGTCCGTGCACGCCTGCACCGCCGCGCTCGCCGCCGTCGCCACCGCCGGCCCGACCTCCCACATCCCCGTCATGGCCGCTTTCGACCACGAGGAGAACGGCTCCGAGTCCGACACCGGCGCGCAGGGGCCCCTCCTCGGCACGGTGCTGGAACGATCCGTCTACGCCCGCGGGGGCACCTACGAGGACCGCGCCCGCGCCTTCGCCGGCACCGTCTGCCTCTCCTCCGACGTGGGCCACGCCGTCCACCCCAACTACGCGGAGCGGCACGACCCGACGCACCGCCCGCGCCCCAACGGCGGCCCCATCCTCAAGGTGAACGTCAACCAGCGGTACGCGACGGACGGCGAGGGGCGGGCCGTGTTCACCGCGGCGTGCGAGGAGGCGGGCGTGCCGTGGCAGTCGTTCGTCTCCAACAACGACCTGCCGTGCGGCACGACGATCGGTCCGATCACCGCCGCCCGGCACGGCATCCGCACCATCGACATCGGCGTCGCCTGCCTGTCCATGCACAGCGCGCGCGAGCTGTGCGGCGCCGACGACCCGCACCACCTCGCCAACGCCCTGACCGCCTTCCTCAAGTGACCGCGTTCCCGTAGGCGTTGCGGGGGCGGCAGCGGGTACCCGCAAGACGCAGGACTTCGGGACGAGTTCACACACGAGGAGGCACACCATGGGCCTGGGCGGATGCCTGCTGCTCATCGCGGGAGGCGCGATCCTCGCGTTCGCGGCCGACTGGCAGATCAGCGGATTCAACCTGGACGTGGCCGGGCTGATCATGATGGCGGTCGGCCTGATCGGCGTGGCCGCGTACACGAGCATCGCGCGTCGGCGCAGGGCGGTGGTTCCACCCGTGGCCCCGGTGGCGGAGCCCGACCCCCTGCGCGACGACGGGCGCATGCTCTGACACCGGCGTCCGCGCCGGCCGGTGGAGACGGCGGCCGGCGCGCTTCCCGCCGGGGAGCGGTTCCTGCCGTACGCGGACGGGGCCGCCGGTGGTCCCCGGCGGCCCCGTCGACGCGCACGGCCGGCCCCTCCGCACGGCCGGCGCGCTGACGGCGCCGGGTCCGGGGGCGCGCCCCGCCGGGGACCCGGGCCACCGCGCCGGACGCCGCGCCGGGACGCCCCCGGCACCGGTCACCCGTCACACGAGCCGTACGGGCCGCCCCGAAACCGCTCCCGGGCCGCCGCGGAACCGCTGCCGCCGCCCCGGGCCGGGCTACGCCTCGTCGAGTCCGGCCAGGATGAGGGGCAGGCGCGCGGCGCCGCCCTCCTCGACCCGCACCGGGACGCCCCAGTCCTGCTGGTGCACGTGGCACGCGGGGTACGCGTTCTCCGGGTCGTCGTCGCAGGAGGCGGCCATCGCCGAGACGTGCAGGACGCCCTCGGTCACCGACGGGTCCAGCTTCAGTTCCCGGAACAGGTCCGTGCCGCCGCCCGCGCCGTCCGCCAGCAGCTCCGGCGGCGTCGAGGAGACCAGCAGCCGCGTCGACGGCCCGTACCGGTCGTCCAGCTTCTGCCCGGTCGGCGCGCGGAACACCACGTCCAGCCGGAGCGTGCCGGGCGCGATCACCGTCGCCTCCCGCTGGGTGCGGTGCGCCACCGCGTCGACCTGCACCGCCTCCTCCGGCAGCCGAAGCCGCGTCAACCGGTGCCGCGCCGACTCCACGACCACCAGGTCCTCGCCGACGAGGACCGCGTCGCTCGGCTCCCGCAGGTCCGTCGCGAGGGTCGTGACCTCGCCGGTCCCCGGGTCGTAGCGGCGCAGCGCGTGGTTGTACGTGTCGCAGACCGCGACCGAGCCGTCCGGCAGGGCGGTGACGCCCAGCGGGTGCTGCAGCAGCGCCTGGCCGGCGGCGCCGTCCCGGTGCCCGAAGTCGAACAGGCCGGTGCCGACGGCCGTGTGGACGGCGCCCCCGGGGTCGACCCAGCGCACGGCGCTGGTCTCCGAGTCCGCGACCCACAGCCGGTCCCCGGCCGCCGCCAGTCCGGACGGCTGCGCGAACCACGCCTCGCCGGCCGGGCCGTCGACCAGGCCCTCGTTGGTCGTCCCGGCGGCGACCTCCACGGTCCCCGCCTCCGGGTCGTAGGCCCACAGCTGGTGGACGCCGGCCATCGCGATCCACACGCGGTCCCGCCACCACGCCACGTCCCACGGCGAGGACAGGGCGACCTCGCGGGCCGGACCCGAGGTGGGGGAGCCCTGCATCCACTGGGCGCCGGTCCCCGCGAGCGTCGACACCTCGCCGGTCGCCGGGTCCAGGGCGCGCAGCGCGTGGTTGACGGTGTCCGCGACGGCGATCCGCCCGTCCGGCAGCGCGCACATCCCCTGCGGCTCGCTGAACCGGGCCGACTCCGCCGGGCCGTCGGCCAGGCCGCGCCGCCCGTCGCCGTACCGGCGCACCACCGTCTCGCCGTCCGGGGCCAGCTCGACGAGGCGGTGCCGGGTGGTGTCGGAGACCAGGAGGTTGCCGGAGTCCAGGACGAGGGCCTTGCCGGGGAAGCGCAGGTGCGTGGCGACCGGCTCCGGCGGCACGTACGGGCCGTCACCGCGCCGCAGTGTGCCCTTCGCCCCGTGCTCGGCCTCCAGCTCGGCGACCAGCGTCCCGATGGCCTTCGCGTGGCCCTCGCCGGCGTGCTGGGCGACGACGTACCCCTCCGGGTCGATCACGACCAGGGTCGGCCAGGCCCGCACGGCGTACTGCTTCCAGGTCACCAGCCCCGGGTCGTCCAGCACGGGGTGCTCGACCCCGTACCGCTCGACGGCGTCGACGACGGCCCGGTGGTCGGCCTCGTGCACGAACTTCGGCGAGTGCACGCCGATGACCACCACGGTGTCGCGGTGCCTCTCCTCCAGCTCCCGCAGTTCATCCAGGACGTGCAGGCAGTTGATGCAGCAGAAGGTCCAGAAGTCGAGGATGACGATACGCCCCCGCAGGTCGGCGAGGCGGTACGAGGCCCCGCCCGTGTTGAGCCAGCCCCCCTCGCCCACCAGCTCAGGAGCTCGTACCCGAACGCGCCGAGACGCGGAAACGCTTTCGTTCATCCCTCAAGGGTGCCACCCCGCGGCGTCCGCCCCGGCGGCGGGCGCGCGTTCCCCGGGTCGGGCCGGCCGGGGGCCGGGGCGCCGGCGGACGGCGCCCCTACCGGCTCCCGCCCTCCGGCCGGCCCGGTGCCGTGACGCCCAGCACGCGGTCCCTCAGGGCGGGGAACTGCTCCCTGGTCGCCGCGACCCGCGCGGGGTCGAGGTCCACGACCAGGACCTCCTCCCCGGGGCCCGCCTCCGCCAGGACCTCGCCCCAGGGGTCCACGACCACGCTGTGCCCCGCCTGCTCGACCCCCGCGTGCGTCCCGGCCGTCCCGCACGCCAGCACGTACGCCTGGTTCTCCACCGCCCGGGCCCGCGCCAGCAGCGACCAGTGCCCGCGCCGCCGGGCGGGCCACCCCGCCGGGACGACGAACGCCGCGGCCCCCGCGTCCACCAGCCCCCGGAACAGCTCGGGGAACCGCAGGTCGTAGCAGGTCGCCAACCCGAACGGCAGTTCCGGGAACGGCGCGACGGCGAGCTCGCGGCCCGCCGACATCAGCACCGCCTCGCCCTGGTCGAACCCGAACCGGTGGATCTTGCGGTACGTCCGCGCGAGCCCCCCGTCGGGGGAGAAGACCAGCGACGTGTTGTAGAGCGCGTCCCCGTCGCGCTCGACGAGGGAGCCGGCGTGCAGCCACACCCGCGCCTCCGCGGCCGCGGCCGCCATCGCCTCGTACGTCGGCCCCCGCAGCGGTTCCGCGTCCGCCGCGAACGCCTCGTAGGCGAAGGCGCCGACCGGCCACAGCTCCGGCAGGACCACCAGGTCCGACGCCGACTCCTCCCGTACGAGCGCGGCGGCGCGCCGTCGGCGCGCGTCCGCCGTTTCGTCCGGGTTGACCGCAATCTGGATCAGAGAGGCGCGCACACTACCACCGTCCTGGCGTTGAGGCCGTCCATACAGGCCTACGATCGTCACACGAAAGCACTGCCGAGGGGCCGAAGGGGGCGTACTGTTCTCTCCCGGGGGATCTCTCCCCCGAGGACCGCGTCCAGGGGAGGCCTCCGGGGCCCTCCGGCGGACGCCGCTGCAACCAGCCCGCGTACCAAGCCGCACGAGGGGTCCCGTGACCGTCCATCCCAGCCTCCAGACCTACGCCGACGCCTGGACCCACTCCATCGAGGCCGTGGCCGAGCTGGTGCAGCCGCTCGTCGAGGGCGAGTGGAACCGCGCCACCCCGTGTCCCGGCTGGTCGGTCCGGGACATCGTCTCCCACATCATCGGCATGGAGTGCGAGATGCTGGGCGATCCGCGCCCGATTCACTCCCTGCCCCGCGACCTGTACCACGTGCGCGGCGACTTCGCGCGCTACATGGAGGTGCCGGTCGACGTGCGGCGGCACCACACGGCGCCGGAGATGACGGCCGAGCTGGAGTACGTCATGATCCGCCGCGCCCGCATGCTGCGCAACGAGAACCGCTCCCCCGACGCGCTGGTGCGCGCCCCGCTGGGTGCCGAGCAGAGCCTCGAAGTGGCGTACCGGATGCGGGCCTTCGACGTGTGGGTGCACGAGCAGGACCTGCGCGCGGCGCTCGGCGAGCCCGGCAACCTCGACTCCCCCGGCGCGTACGTCGCGCGGGACAACCTGCTGGCCATCCTGCCGAAGGTCGTCGCGAAGGACGCGGGAGCCCCGCCGAACACGGCCGTGGTCTTCGACGTGAGCGGCCCCGTCGAGTTCCTGCGGACGGTCCGCGTCGACGCGGAGGGGCGCGGCAGGGTCGACGGGGCGCCGTCGCTGGGCCCGGCCGTGACGCTGGCGACGGACTGGGAGACGTACGTGCGCCTCGCCTGCGGCCGGGTGCGTCCCGCCGCGGTCGCCGACCGCGTCAAGGTGGAGGGCGACGAGGACCTGGCCGGCGCCATCCTGGCCCACTTCGCCGTCACGCCGTAGCGTCCCCGCGGGGCGCGTCCGGGCCTCACGCCGGGACGCGGGCCGCCTCCACGCGGTCGGCGGCCGGCCGTTCGCGTTCCCGGCGCGCCGTGCGGGCGCGGAGCCGGAGGATCTGGGTGACGCCCAGCGCCTGCAGGACGAAGACCGACGAGAACGCCGCCCGGTAGCTGCCGCCGGTCGCGTCCAGCAGGACGCCGATCGCCAGGAGCGCCGCCATCGAGGCGGTGAACCCGCCGATGTTGACGATCCCCGAGGCCGTGCCCTGCCGCTGCGGCGGGTTGGCGGGCCGTGCGAAGTCGAAGCCGATCATCGACGCCGGTCCGCACGCGCCGAGGACGGCGCACAGCGAGACCAGGAGCCACATCGGCGCCCCGTCGTCCCCCGGGTACGCCAGGGTGGCCGCCCACGCGAGGGCCGTCGCGCCCACGGTGCCCAGCGCCAGGGGGGCGCGCGCCGCGTGGCGGCGGGCGATCAGCTGCCCGTAGGCGAGGCCCACCACCATGTTCGAGAGCACCACCACCGTCAGCAGCTCGCCGGCCCGCCCCCGGGACAGGCCCTGCGCCTCGACCAGGAACGGCATCCCCCACAGCAGCAGGAACACCATGGCGGGGAACTGCGTCGTGAAGTGCACCCACATGCCGAGCCGGGTGCCCGGCTCCCGCCAGGCACAGGCGATCTGGTGCCGTACGTACGCGGCCCCCGCGTGCGGCACGGGCTCCGGCTCGAAGCCCTCGGGATGGTCCTTCAGGAAGACGGTGACCAGCACCAGGACGACCAGCCCGGCCAGGGAGCTGCCGGCGAACGTCGCCGTCCAGCCCAGCCCGTCCAGGGTCCGCGCCAGCACGATCGTCGACAGCAGGTTGCCGGCGACCCCGAACAACGCCGCCACCTGCGCGACCACGGGGCCGCGCCGCGCCGGGAACCAGCGGCTGCCCAGCCGCAGCACGGAGATGAAGGTCATCGCGTCGCCGCAGCCCAGCAGCGCACGGGCCGCCAGCGCCGTCCCGTACGACGGGGACAGCGCGAAGCCGAGCTGCCCGGCCGTGAACAGCACGATGCCCAGCGTCAGGACCCTCCGCGTGCCCAGCCGGTCCACCAGCAGGCCCACGGGTATCTGCATGCCCGCGTAGACGAGCAGCTGGAGTATCGAGAACGCCGACAGCGCGGAGGCGTTGACGTGGAAGCGGTCGGCGGCGTCGAGCCCGGCCACGCCCAGCGAGGTGCGGAAGACCACCGCGACGAGGTACACGCAGACGCCGGCGCCCCACACGAGGACCGCCCGGCGGCCCCGGGGGGATCGGCGGGGAGTGCGGCGGCCGGGGAGGGGAGGGGGCTCACCGGTCCTCGCCCCGGAGCAGGGTCCTCACCCTGCCGGTGTGGGCGCGAACGCGGCGCACCGCGCCCTCGGCGTCGCCGTCGCGCAGCGCCGCCAGGATCCCGGCGTGCTCGGCGATGTTCTTCGCGACGCGGTCCGGGTGGGCCTCCATCACGGCGACCCCCATGCGGAGCTGACGGTCCCTCAGCCGGTCGTACAGGTTCGACAGGATCCGGTTGCCGGCGTGGCGGACGATCTCCGCGTGGAAGCGGCGGTCCGACGCGGCCAGCGACCGGAGGTCCCCCTCGCGCGCGTGGCGCCGCTGCTCGGCGAGGAGTTCCTCCAGTCGCGCCAGGAGCGGCGCGGGCGCCGGTACGGCCCTGCGGACGGCGAACTCCTCGACGAGCAGCCGCGTCTCCACGACGTCGGAGACCTCCTGCGCGGAGACGGCGAGGACCAGGGCGCCCTTCTTGGGGTAGAGCTTGAGCAGCCCCTCCGTCTCCAGCCTCAGCAGCGCCTCGCGCACGGGGGTGCGGGAGACCCCCACGGCTTGCGCCAGCTGCCCCTCGGTGAGGAGCGTCCCGCCCTCGAAGCGGCGGTCGAGGACCGCTTCCCTGACGTGGGTGTGGACCCGTGCGGCGGCGGGCGGGGGCGGGTGCGCGGCGGATGGCATGCGCACAGGATAGATACGGGCGGGACGCGGCGGGGGGCGCGTCCGGCACGCGGACCGGTCCCGACGGACCGAGGGGGCCCGGACGCTCGGTCGCGTCCGGGCCCCCTCGGGCGGCGGGGTGTGCGTCACCCCCAGGTGATCAGGCGCCTGGGGTCCTCCAGGACGGCCGCGATGTCGGCCAGGACCTTCGAGCCCAGCTCGCCGTCGACGAGCCGGTGGTCGAAGGAGAGCGCCAGCGTCGTGACGTGGCGCGGCTTGACCTTGCCCTTGTGCACCCACGGCTGGAGCTTGATCGCGCCGACCGCGAGGATCGCCGACTCGCCGGGGTTGAGGATCGGCGTGCCGGTGTCGACGCCGAAGACGCCGACGTTGGTGATGGTCACCGTGCCGCCCTGCATGGCCGCCGGGGTCGTCCTGCCCTCGCGGGCGGTGGCGACCAGCTCGCCGAGCGCCGACGCCAGCTCCGGGAGCGTCTTGGCGTGGGCGTCCTTGACGTTCGGCACGATCAGGCCGCGCGGGGTGGCGGCGGCGATGCCCAGGTTGACGTAGTGCTTGACCACGATCTCCTGGGCAGCCTCGTCCCAGGCGGCGTTGATCTCCGGGTTGCGGCGGATCGCGACGAGCAGGGCCTTGGCGACCAGCAGCAGCGGGTTCACCCGCAGCCCCGCCATGTCCTTGTCCGTCTTCAGCTCCTCGACGAGCCGCATGGTGCGGGTCACGTCGACCGTGATGAACTCGGTGACGTGCGGCGCGGTGAACGCCGACCCGACCATGGCCTGCGCCGTGGCCTTCCGCACGCCCTTGATCGGGACGCGGGTCTCCCGCGCGCCGGCCGCGGCCGGCGCGTCCGCCGGGGCGGCGGCGGGCGCGGACCGCGCCTCGTCGGCCGCCGCGGGGGCCGGGGCCTGCGCGGGGGCGGCCGCCTTGTGGACGTCCTCGCGCGTGACGATCCCGCCGGGGCCGGTCGGGACGACCGTCGCCAGGTCCACGCCCAGGTCCCTGGCCAGCTTCCGGACGGGCGGCTTGGCCAGCGGGCGGGCCTGCGGGGCGGGCGCCACCGGGGCGGGGGCGTGGCCGTTCAGCTCGCCCTGGACCGCCGCGCGGGCGGCGGGGGCGGGAGCGGTGGCGGGCTCCTGCCGGCGCGGGCGCCGCCTGGTGGACGACGCGGCCACGCCGTAGCCGACCAGGACCGGCTGGCGGCCCTGCGGCTCGTCCCCGGCCTCCTCCGGGGCGGGGGCGGCGGCCGGGGCCGGGGCGGGGGCCTCCGGCGCGTCCCCGCCCACGTTCACGGAGATGATGACCTCGCCGACGTCGACCGTCGTGCCCTCGGGGAAGCGCAGCTCGTGCACCACCCCGTCGAACGGGCACGGCAGTTCCACGGCCGCCTTCGCCGTCTCGACCTCGCAGACGGCCTGCCCGTCCGTGACGGTGTCACCGGGCTGGACGTACCACTTGAGGATCTCGGCCTCGGTGAGACCCTCGCCGACGTCCGGCATCTTGAACTCGCGGATCACGGGTTGTCCTCTCTCAGTACGCCAGCGCGCGGTCGACGGCGTCGAGCACCCGGTCCAGACCCGGCAGGTACTCCTCCTCCAGCCGGGCCGGCGGGTACGGCGCGTGGTACCCGCCCACCCGCAGCACCGGGGCCTCCAGGTGGTAGAAGCACCGCTCGGTGATCCGGGCGGCGATCTCCGCGCCGGAGCCGAAGAAGACCGGGGCCTCGTGGACGACGACCATGCGGCGGGTCTTCTCGACCGAGGCCTGGAGGGTGTCGAAGTCGATCGGGGAGATCGAGCGCAGGTCCACGACCTCGATCGACCGGCCCTCCTCGGCGGCGGCCGCGGCCGCCTCCAGGCAGGTCTTCACCATCGGGCCGTAGGCGACGAGGGTGAGGTCCGTGCCCTCGCGGGCGACCCGGGCCTCGTGCAGCTCGCCGGGGATGGCCTCGGTGTCGACCTCGCCCTTGTCCCAGTAGCGGCGCTTGGGCTCGAAGAAGATGACCGGGTCGTCGCTCTGGATCGCCTGCTGGAGCATCCAGTAGGCGTCGGAGGGGGTCGCCGGGGTGACGACCTTGAGGCCCGCGACGTGCGCGAAGAGCGACTCGGGCGACTCGGAGTGGTGCTCGACGGCGCCGATGCCGCCGCCGTACGGGATGCGGACGACGACCGGCACCTTCACCGTGCCGAGCGAGCGGGCCCGCATCTTCGCGAGCTGCGTGACGATCTGGTCGTACGCCGGGAAGACGAATCCGTCGAACTGGATCTCCACGACCGGCCGGTAGCCGCGCAGCGCGAGGCCGATGGCGGTGCCCACGATGCCGGACTCGGCGAGCGGGGTGTCGATGACCCGGTCCTCGCCGAAGTCCTTCTGCAGACCGTCGGTGATCCGGAAGACGCCGCCGAGCTTGCCGACGTCCAGGCCCATGACGACGACCTTGGGGTCGGCCTCCAGGGCCGTGCGCAGCGACTCGTTGAGCGCCTTCGCGAGGGGAAGCTTCTGGACAGCCATGACTACTCGCCCTCTCCGTTCGCGAAGGACGCCTGGTAGGCGGCGAACTGCGCGCGCTCCTCGTCGACGAGCGCGTGCCCGTCCGCGTACACGTTGTCGAACATCGCCATGTGCTCCGGCACGGGCATGGCGCGGACGACCTCGCGGACGTGCCTGCCGAGGGCCTCGCTCTCCGCCTCCAGCTCCTCGAACCAGGACGCGTCGGCGTGGCCCTGGGCCTCCAGGTGGCGGCGCAGGCGCAGGATCGGGTCCTTCGCCTCCCAGGCGGCCCGCTCGTCGTCGTGCCGGTAGCGGGTCGGGTCGTCGGAGGTGGTGTGGGCGGCCATGCGGTAGGTGAACGCCTCGATGAGCGTCGGGCCCTCGCCGCGGCGGGCGCGCTCCAGGGCGGAGCGGGTGACCGCGAGACAGGCCAGGACGTCGTTGCCGTCGACGCGGACGCCGGGGAAGCCGAAGCCGTGGGCGCGCTGGTAGAGCGGGACGCGGGTCTGCTTCTCGATGGGTTCGGAGATGGCCCACTGGTTGTTCTGGCAGAAGAACACGACCGGGGCGTTGTAGACGGCGGAGAAGACGAACGACTCGTTGACGTCGCCCTGGCTGGAGGCGCCGTCCCCGAAGTACGCGATCACGGCGGAGTCCGCGCCGTCCTTGGCGATGCCCATGGCGTAACCGGTGGCGTGCAGGGTCTGCGAGCCGAGGACGATCGTGTACAGGTGGAAATTGTTGCCGTTGGGGTCCCAGCCGCCGTTGTTCACCCCGCGGAACATTCCGAGGAGGTTCGTCGGGTCGACCCCGCGGCACCAGGCGACGCCGTGCTCGCGGTAGGTCGGGAAGACGTAGTCGTCGTCGCGCAGGGCCCGGCCGGAGCCGATCTGCGCCGCCTCCTGGCCGAGCAGCGAGGCCCACAGGCCCAGCTCGCCCTGGCGCTGGAGCGCCGTGGCCTCGCCGTCGAAACGGCGGGTCATCAGCATGTCGCGGTACAGGCCGCGCAGCTCCTCGGCGGTCAGGTCGACGTCGTACTCGGGATGCTGGACGCGTTCGCCCTCGGGCGTCAGCAGCTGTACGAGCGGCGGCTCGGAGTCGGAACTCCGCGGCTTCTTCGCGCGCGCGGCGCGCTTGGTGGCACCGCCCGCAGCGGCTTTGGCGCCGCTGCTGGTGCCGCTGCTGCGTCGCGGCTGGCGCGCGGCAGTGCTGTCCACGGTCACGTGCGTGCTCCTCCGTCTGTCCGGGCTCCCGGGATCCGCCGGGTGGCCTGGGGTTCCCCGCTCCTGTGGAGCTCGGGAAAGCGGCTCGCCTGGTCCGTGCGCGGTGCACGGGGTGGGTGCCCTCGGCCGGAGACAGGCGTGACAGTGTCCCGGCGAGCGCCCTGTGGTGAGCACGTTACCCAGTGGGCGGCAATCCGCGAACCCCTATTGACCTGCGATTTTCCTTGGATTTCCAAGTAAGTCGGGCAATGCCGGGGCCGTGCCCGGTCTCGTCGGCGACGCGGCTCGGGCAACTCACTGGTAACAGCCTCACAGGCTGCCGGGACACCGGCACGTTATCCCGCCCACCCCGTCGTCGGGAAGAGTTCACGGGACCGTGATGTGACCCGGGTCATCTCATAGTGACCTAACATCCGAAAAGTGCCGCGCTCACGTGTAACGGCTCCGCCCGCCGCTGCGGACGCGCCCCGCGCCCCCCGGGCACCGCTGGCCCCGCCCCTCCCTCCGGTGTCCGCGCTGCTGCGCCACTACCGCGGGTACGGCGAGCCGCTCTCCTGCACGCCGGTCGCCCAGGGCCTCCTCAACCGCGGCTACCGCCTCACCACCACGCGCGGCACCTTCTTCCTCAAGCAGCACCTGGACGCCCCCACCTCCGACCGGGCCACCATCGCCCGTCAGCACCGCGCGACCGCGCTGCTGCACGCCCTCGGCGTCCCGGTCGCGCCCGCGCTGCCGGACGCCGAGGGCCGCACCGTCTTCCGGCTCGGCGGCCGCTGCTACGCCCTGCACCCCTGGGTGGACGGGCACCACCTCGACGGCGCCCGGCTCACGGCGTCCGGCTCACGGCGGCTCGGCGCCCTGCTCGGCTTCGTCCACACCTGCCTGGAACGCGTCCTCGGCTCGCCCCGGACGCCGGCGCGCGCGTACGGCAGCGCCGACCCCGAGGACACGTTCCGGCTGATCGACGAGCTGCTGGAGCTGGCCGGGAGGCGGCACCGCCGGGTCGCCTTCGACGAGCTGGCCGAGCACCGGCTCCTGGAGCGCCGCCGCCTGCTGGCCGCACACGCGCACCGGCGTCCGGCCGCGCCCGCGGCGGGCGGCTGGGTGCACGGCGACTTCCACCCTCTGAACCTGCTGTACCGGGGGGCCGAGCCGGCCGCGATCGTCGACTGGGACCGGCTGGGGGTGCAGCCGCGCGCCGAGGAGGCGGTCCGGGCCGCGATGATCTTCTACGTCCAGCCGGCGGGCAGGCTGGACCTGGCGAAGGTCCGGGCCTACGCGCGCGCCTACCGGCGGGCCGCCGGGGCCGACGCGGCGGAGATGGCCGCCGCGGTGCACCGGGTGTGGTGGGAGCGGCTCAACGACTTCTGGATACTGCGGTGGCACTACCAGCTGCACGACGCCAGGGCCGACCCGCAGTTCCCCGCGGCGTCGGCCCTGGCGGTCTGGTGGACCCGCGAGTACGACGCGGTGTGCGACGCGTTCGCGGGCTGAGGGGGCGCCGGCGCCTCAGCCGCTGGTGAAGCCGCCGCCGCCGGACGCGGTCCCCATCGTGGTCCCGCCCTGCTGGCCGGAGCCGGTCGTCCCGGTGCTGTCGCCGCCGCCCGTGTCGGTCGAGCCGGTCGTCCCGCCGTCGGCGGAGCCGCCCGTCGTACCGCCGCCCGTGTCGGTCGAGCCGGTCGTCCCGCCGTCGGCGGAGCCGCCCGTCGTACCGCCGCCCGTGTCGGTCGAGCCGGTCGTCCCGCCGTCGGCGGAGCCGCCGGTCGTGCCCGCGTCGCCGGTGTCGCCGCTCGTGGAGGGCGTCGGGTCCTGGCTGTACGACGGCGGCGCCGGGTTCTGCGACGGGGGGGTCCAGCCGCCGCTCCCGCCGGTCGACGTGTCGGGCCGCCGCGTCTCCCCCTCGGACTCCGAGGCGGACGGCGAGGGCGTGGTGCTGCTCGAGACGGACGGCGTCGGGCTGGTGCTCGGCCTTATCTCCGTGCCCGTCGGCGTCTCGCTCGCCTTGACCGCGTACACGATCCCGGCCACGACCGCGACCAGCGCGAACGCGACGAACAGCAGCACCCTGCCGCGGCCGCCGCCCCCGCGCCCCCGGTCGTGCCCCCCCGTGTAGGCGCCGTCGTCGGGGTTCACCGGGGGCAGGATCGGGGCCTGCGAGGTGTCGCCGTGCAGCGGCATCGGCCGGGGCGGCGTCGAGGGGCCGCCGGTGCCCGCCGCGCCCATCACGGCGGTCGCCGCGACGCCGCCGTGCGGGGGTGTGGCCGTCCTCGTGCGGGCCGATCGGGCCGGTGTTCCACGTACCGGTGTGGCCGCCCTCCTCCTGGAGCATGCGCAGCCCGTACTGGATCAGCCCGCGCATCTCCTCGGCGCTCTGGAACCGGTCGTCCGGGTCCTTCGCCAGCGCCCGCATCGCCAGCCCGTCCAGCTCCGGCGGGGCCCCGTCGGACACCCGGGACGGCGGCACCGGCGTGTCCTGCACGTGCTGGTACACGACGGACAGCGGCGTCTCGCCGACGAACGGGGGCCGCAGCGCCAGCAGCTCGTACAGCAGGCAGCCCGTGGCGTACAGGTCGGAACGGTGGTCGACGGCCTTGCCGAGGGCCTGCTCGGGCGACAGGTACTGGGGCGTGCCCATGACCATGCCGGTCTGCGTCATCGTCGTGGACGCCCCGTGCAGGGCCCGGGCGATGCCGAAGTCCATGACCTTGACGGCGCCGCTGCCGGTGATGATGACGTTCGCCGGCTTGATGTCGCGGTGCACGATGCCGTGCTGGTGCGAGTAGGCCAGCGCCTCCAGCACGCCCGACACGATGATGAGCGCCTGCTCGGGCGGCGGCGCCTCCGCGCTGACCAGCAGCTCCCGGATGGTGCGGCCCTCGACCAGCTCCATGACGATGTACGGCACGGCCTGGCCGTTCACCTCGTCCTCGCCGGAGTCGTACACCGCCACGATCGCGTGGTGGTTCAGCCCCGCGACGGACTGCGCCTCGCGCGTGAAGCGGGCCTTGGAGACCGGGTCCTCCGCCAGGTCGGCGCGGAGCAGCTTCACGGCGACCGTCCGGCCCAGCCGCACGTCCTCCGCGGCGAACACCTCGGCCATGCCGCCGCGGCCGAGACGGTGGGTCAGGCGGTAGCGGCCGTCGCCGACCAGGCCGCCGGCACCGAACTCGACGGCGTCACCGCGCCCCGACGCTCCGTCGTCCGACACTCCGCCACCACCTGCTTCGGATCCGGGTGCCATCGTCCTCGCCGTCATTTCCGTTGCTGTCCGCGCGCTGTGCCCGCGAGCGGTGTGCCGCCGTCTTTTCAGGGGTACTTCGCCACGTCACGCTACAGCCTCCGGGTGACGCGCCGGTTCGGGATGGACCGGCCATCCAATCGGCTTCCCGTGCGCCTGTGCAAATTCGGCGGGGCCCGCGTAACGCTTCCGGGACGCTTCCGACGCGTACGGTCACGGAACGGGTGCCCGGCTTGACGTGTCCGCGGCCTGGGGCAGACTTGGCCCGTAAATCCGGGATCACCGCGGACACGCGCGCGTAGGGGGAAGCACGATGAGCCAGGACGGCGCACAGGGCCGCTATGCGGGCGGTTCGGTGGCGAACGGTCGCTACCAGCTGCGCGACCTGCTCGGTGAAGGCGGCATGGCCTCGGTGTACCTGGCGTACGACAGCGCCCTGGACCGGCAGGTCGCCATCAAGACCCTCCACACGGAACTCGGCCGAGAGCAGTCGTTCCGCGAGCGGTTCCGGCGCGAGGCCCAGGCCGTCGCGAAGCTCCAGCACACCAACATCGTGTCGGTCTTCGACACCGGCGAGGACACGGTCGTCTTCAGCGACCCCTCGATGGGCGAGGGCGGCGTCATGCCGTACATCGTCATGGAGTACGTGGAGGGCCGGCCGCTCGGCTCGGTGCTGGCGGACGACGTCCGGCAGTACGGCGCGATGCCCGCCGACAAGGCCCTGAAGGTGACCGCGGACGTGCTGGCCGCGCTGGAGACCAGCCACGAGATGGGCCTAGTCCACCGCGACATCAAGCCGGGCAACGTGATGGTGACCAAGCGCGGCGTCGTCAAGGTCATGGACTTCGGCATCGCCCGCGCCATGCAGTCGGGCGTCACGTCGATGACGCAGACCGGCATGGTCGTCGGCACGCCGCAGTACCTGTCGCCCGAGCAGGCCCTCGGCCGCGGCGTCGACGCCCGCTCCGACCTGTACTCGGTCGGCATCATGCTGTTCCAGCTGCTGACCGGGCGGCTGCCGTTCGACGCCGACTCGCCGCTGGCCATCGCGTACGCGCACGTGCAGGAGGAGCCGGTCGCGCCGTCCTCCGTCAACCGGTCGATCACGCCGGCGATGGACGCGCTCGTCGCGCGGGCGCTGAAGAAGAACCCGAACGAGCGGTTCCCCAGCGCCGCCGCCATGCGCGACGAGTGCCTGCGCGTGCTGTCCGCCGGGCGGGCCGGCGCGCCGGTGATCGTCCCGGGCGCCCCGGTCAGCAGCGGCGCGGGCGTCGGCTCGACGGTGTTCCCGCCGCTGGACCAGTCGCACGCGGACCCTGCGGCGCAGGGCGTCCGGACGCCGTACCAGGCACCGGCGCCGAGCCCGTACGGGCCGCCGACCCCGGCCCCCGCGCCGGCGCCGGCGGCGTACGGCTACCCGCACCAGCCGACGGCCCCGGCGCCCGCCTACCAGACGTCCGCCCCCTACCAGCCGGCGGCGACCGGCGGTGCCGGGGACGGGGGCGGCCGTCGGAACACGCCGCTGCTCGTGGGCGCGATCGTGGCCGCGCTGGTGGCGGTCGGCGGGACGATCACCGCGCTCGCCTTCGACAAGGAGGACCCGTCGGGCACGACGGTGGCGGGTACGCAGCCGAGCGCCGGCGCCGGTACCGGTACCGAGGGCGCCGACTACAAGGGCCCCGACCTCAGCAAGCGCATCGAGACCAAGGAGTGCACGGATCCCGGCGAGGGCGACGACCCGGAGAAGTTCAAGGTCCCGGACTTCCGGTACCGGAACATCACCTCGGTCAAGGAGTGCATCCAGGCGGCCGGCTGGAAGATCACCAAGGAGATCCGGGTGGACGAGAACGTCTACGGCGACGGGACGGTCCTCACCCAGTACCCGCCGCAGGACACCGAGATCAACGCGGACGAGGCCGGCTTCACGCTGGAGGTCTCCACGGGCCGCGGCCAGCGGTAGCGGAGCCGCGGCCCACGGGGACGGGACCGCGGCCGGCGGACGGGCCACGGCCGACCGCGACGGGACCGCGGCCGGCGGTAGCGGAGCCGCGGGGGCGGGACCGCGGCCGGCGGACGGGGCCGCTGCGGGGTTTCCCCGCCGTTCGTTCCGCGTTCGTCCGCGCGCACTGGTCCATTCGGCCGTTTCGGGAGGCCCCGGTGCGGTGCCGTGTGTGATCGTGGGCGGGAACGGGAAACGCCGCGCGAAGGGAGTCGTCCGATGGCTCCACGGGTCCATGCCGGACGGGCGCTCGCACTGGTCTCCCTCCTCCTGTGCGCGGCGGGCTGCCTGGTCCCCGCCGCACACGCGGACGGCGGCGCGTCCCCGTCGCGGTCGAGCACGGCGGGCGGGCCCACCGCGATGACCGTCCCCACGCCGGGGACGGGGACGGCTCCGACACCCACCGCGTCCGGTCCGCAGGGCCGGCCCGGTCCGGGGGCCTCCACCCCGCCGGGTCCTCCCACCGGCTCCCCGACCGGTTCCCCGTCGAGCCCCCCGGCCGGTCCCTCCTCCCCCCGGCCCCGGCGGCCCCGAAGCCGGGTCCCCGTCCCGGCCGGGCACCGGCAGCCCGCGGCCCTCGCTCGCGGGACGGCCCGCCGCAGCCGGACGGGAGCGGCCCGGTCGGCCCGAGTCCCCGTCGCCGGATCCCACCTCCGCCCCGTCCGCCTCCCCGGCCGCCGACCGCACGCGCGACGGGACGGCGACGGACCACGGCCACCACGACGGCTGGGACCCGGGGCCGGAAGGCGTATCGGACGGCGGCTCCCCCGCCGCCGTGCCGCCGTACGACAGCCCCTCCACGGCTGCCTGGGAGCCGCACGGCCGGGCCGCCGAGACCGGTGTCGACCGGCGCGTCCCCGTCCTGACGCTCGGAGCGGGACTCACCCTGATGGGCATCGGCCTGGGCTTCATCGGCCTCCGCGTCCGCCACGTCTGACGTCCCGGCCAGCGCCGGGCCGGCCCCCGGGGCGCGGTGGCGGGTTCGTCCCGCCGCGCCGGGCCTCCCGGCGGCGGGGGGGCGCGGCGCCGCTCCGGCCCGGATCGCGGCCGCCTCAGCCCGGATCGCGGCCACCCCGGGCCGGTGTACGACCGCCTCGGCCCCGTACGCGGCCGTCCCGGGCCGATGCGCGGCCGTGCGGTGCGGATCGCGCCGGTTCGCGCCCCCTGTGCGGGGTGGATCGTCCGCGCCCGGGGGCACACCGTGTGGTGGCGTGTCCGTACGAGAGAATGGCGGCATGGAGATGCCGAGGAATGAACGGTCGCAGGAGACTCCGCAGGTCCTCATCGTCGGGCAGGACGGTATGGCGCTCGGCGGGGGCGGCGAGGGTGACGACGAGGCGCGCGAGACCCCGGTGACGGAGATGGTCGAGCAGCCGGCCAAGGTCATGCGGATCGGCAGCATGATCAAGCAGCTGCTGGAGGAGGTGCGGGCGGCCCCCCTCGACGAGGCCAGCCGTGTCCGGTTGAAGGAGATCCACCACAGTTCGGTGAAGGAGCTGGAGGAGGGGCTGGCTCCGGAGCTCGTCGCGGAACTGGAGCGGCTGTCCCTCCCGTTCACCGACGAGGCGATCCCGTCCGAGGCGGAACTGCGGATCGCCCAGGCCCAGTTGGTCGGCTGGCTGGAGGGCCTCTTCCACGGCATCCAGACGGCGCTGTTCGCCCAGCAGATGGCGGCCCGCGCCCAGTTGGAGCAGATGCGTCGGGCCCTTCCCCCGGGCATGGCCGTGTCGCAGGACGACGAGGGGCACGGCCGCGCCCGGTCGGGCGGCCCCTACCTGTGAGCCCACGGCATCACGGGCGGCCCGGCACACGGCATGTGTGCCGGGCCGCCCGCCGAACGGCCGTCAGGCGTCCGCGTCCCTGATCAGCAGCACCTTGCCGACGTGGGCGCCGTCCTCCAGCACCCGGTGGGCCTCCGCCGCCTTCGCCAGCGGAAGCGTGCGGTGCACGACGGGGCGGACCGTGCCCGCCTCGACGAGCGGCCAGACGTGCTCCCGTACGGCGGCGACGATGGCCGCCTTCTCCTCCGGCGGCCGCTGGCGCAGCGAGGTCGCCGTCACGGCGGCCCGCTTGGCGAGCAGCGCCCCGAGGTTCAACTCGCCCTTGACGCCGCCCTGGAGGCCGATGACGGCGAGTCGGCCGTTCACCGCGAGCGCCCTGACGTTCGGCTCCAGATACTTGGCGCCCATGATGTCGAGGATGACGTCCGCACCCGCTCCGTCCGTGGCCCGGCGCAGTTCGTCGACGAAGTCCTGGGTACGGTAGTCGATCAGGATGTCCGCGCCCAGCTCGGCGCAGCGGGCCAGCTTCTCCGGACCGCCGGCGGTCACCGCGACCCGGGCGCCGACCGCCTTGCCGAGCTGGATCGCCATCGTCCCGATGCCGCTGGCACCGCCATGCACCAGCAGGGTCTCGCCGGGCCGCAGGCGGGCCGCCATGAAGACGTTCGACCAGACGGTCGCGGTGACCTCCGGCAGCGCCGCCGCCGTCACCGGGTCGAGGCCCTTCGGCACCGGAAGCAGCTGGCCGACCGGGACGGCCACCCTCTCGGCGTACCCGCCGCCCGCGAGCAGCGCGCACACCTCGTCGCCGACGGTCCAGCCGGAGACGCCGGGCCCCAGCGCGGCGATCCGCCCCGAGCACTCGAGGCCGGGGTACGGGGACGCGCCCGGCGGAGGGTCGTAGAAGCCCCGCCGCTGGAGCAGGTCGGCGCGGTTGACGGCTCCGGCCACCACGTCGACGAGGACCTCGCCCTCTCCGGGGACGGGGTCGGGCACCTCGGTCCAGACGAGCACCTCGGGGCCGCCGGGTTCGGGAATCGTGATCGCACGCATGGCCGCGAGGCTACTCCGCCGGTGTGGCCGTCGAGGAGCCGTTCCACGCCGCGCCCTTCAGCGGGGCCGCCACGCCGTTGGCCCCCTTCGACCGTTTGATCGCGATGACCCGGTCGGTCAGCTGGAGCGGACTGGCCTCCGGATCGTCATAGCCGATCAGACGGTGGCCGCGCAGTACGCTCACCACCAGGTCCTCGGTGTCCCGGACGCTCCGGCCGGCCTCCGCCCTGGTCACCGGCCGCTCGACGATGTCGAGGCCGGTGCCCTGGTGGATCAGGTCCTCCAGCACCGTTCCCGCGCTGGGACTCAGCACGGACAGACCGAGCAGCCGTCCCGCGGCGCTGGCGCTGGTGATGACGGCGTCCGCCCCGGACTGGCGCAGCAGCGGGGCGTTCTCCTCCTCACGCACCGCGGCGATGATCTTGACGCCCCTGTTGAGCTGACGTGCCGTGAGGGTGACGAGGACGGCGGTGTCGTCCCGCTGGGTGGCGACGATGATCTGGCGGGCCCTCTGGGCCTCGGCACGGAGGAGCACATCGCTGCGGGTGCCGTCGCCGACGACGCCGGTCAACCCCTCCGCGTTGACCATTTCGATCACTTTGCTGCTCGGGTCGACCACCACGACCTGCTGCTTCTTCAGCCCCGTGGCCATCAGGGTCTCCAGCGCGGAGCGCCCCTTCGTACCGAATCCGACGACGACCGTGTGGTCTCGCAAGGCCAACCTCCAACGCTTCTGGCGCCACTCCTCACGGGTGCGCTCGGCCAGTACCTCCAGGGTGGTGCCGACCAGGATGATCAGGAAGAGCACGCGCAGCGGGGTCACGACCAGCACGTTGACCAGCCGGGCGGCGTCGCTCGCCGGCACGATGTCGCCGTACCCGGTCGTCGAGAGCGTCACCGTGGCGTAGTAGACGGCGTCGAGCAGACCGACCTGCCCGTCGACGTTGTCCTTGTACCCGCTGCGGTCGGCCACGACGATCAGGACCGTCACGAGCAGGACGAGCAGGGCGAGGGCCAGCCGCTGGCCCACCTGCCTCAGCGGATGCTCGACGATCCTCCTCGGCAGACTGATCCGGCCGGTGGCCAGCTGGTCCTCCTCCTGGCTAGCGCGGGCTTCCCTGCTGGGATGTTTCACGTGAAACGCCCCCCTTGGGCCGGGGTCGGGGTGGACGCCGTCCACGGGAGGTCGAGGACTTCCAGTTCGTCGCCGGGCCGGGCGCCGCCCGGCGGTACGACGGCGAGCCCGTCGGCGGCGGCGAGCCCGCGCAGCATGGCGGGACCGGTGTAGCGGAGGGGTACGGCCTCCCCGGCGCGGAAGGCGACGGGCACCAGGCGGGTGTCGCGGGGGTGGCCGCGCGCCTCGTCGCGCACGGGTGCCCAGAGTGGCTCCAGGGCGACCCTCCCTGAGAGGCCGCACAGCAGCGGCTCGGCGAGGGTGAGCAGCGCGGAGACGGCCGCCAGCGGATTGCCGGGCAGGCCGACGAGGTACCGGGAGGCGGCGAGGCGGGCCAGCAGCATGGGGTGCCCCGGCCGCACCCGTACGCCGTCGACGAGGAGCTCGGCACCCGTCTTGAGCAGGACGGGGCGGACGTGGTCGACCGGCCCGGCGGCGGTGCCCCCGGTGGTGACGACGAGGTCGGCGCTCGTTCCGGCGACGGCCTCGTGCAGCGCCTCCTCGTCGTCACCGACGCGCCGCACGGCGACGATCTCGGCGCCCAGGGAGCGCAGCCAGGGGCCGAGCATGGGCCCGAGCACGTCCCGGATGAGCCCGTCGCGCGGGATGCCCGAGGCGAGCAACTCGTCGCCGAGGACGAGGACTTCGGTGCGGGGTGGTTCGACGGTGGCCAGCTCGTCGTACCCGGCGGCGGCCGCCAGGCCGAGCGCGGCCGGGGTGACGACCGTGGCGGCGGGAAGCAGTTCGTCGCCCCTGCGGCACTCCTGGCCGCGCGGGCGGATGTCCTGGCCGGGCACCACCTCGTACCGCGCGTGCAGGTGGCCGCCCGGCCCGGTGCCGGAGCGGTCGCCGCGCGCCGCTTCGGCGCGGGCGTGTTCGGAGCGGATGACGGCGGTGGTGTCGGCGGGGACGCGGGCGCCCGTCGCGATGCGCACCGCGACGCCGTCGGGCAGCACGGGGATCCCGCCGCGGCCGGCGAGGACCGAGTCGTCCGTGCGGACCTCCCACGGCCCGGGACCGGCGACCGCCCAGCCGTCCATGGCGGAGGTGTCGAACGGCGGCAGGTCGGTGAGGGCGGTCAGCGGCGCGGCGAGGACCCGTCCGAGCGCCTCGTGGAGGGGGACGCGGCGGGTGCGGAGGGCCGTGTGGCGGCCGGCCCGGGCGGCGACGGCGCGGGCCTGGTTCCACGGCGTGTCGCGGGGCCCGGGCGGAGGGGGCCCGGCGGGGCGGGTCTGCGCTCTGCCGACCAGGGCGAGGGCTTCGTCGACGCCGTCGACGTCCGGCTCGGTCATCCCGCGTCGGCCTCGCTCGCCCAGCGGTCCGCCAGCGCGGCCGCCTTCCGGGCCGCCTCCGCCACGGCCTGCGGTCCGTCGCCCTCCGCCTTGGCCGCCGCGTACCCCACGAGGAAGGTGGTGAGCGGCGCGGCGGGCCGGGCGACGCCGTGGGCGGCGTCGCGGGCCAGGTCGAGCAGCAGGGTGGTGTCGACGTCGAGTTCGATGCCGAGCTCGGCCTTGACCGTGGTCATCCATTCGTCCAGCACGTTCCCATGCTCCCTGATGCGGGCCCGGGCCGCGGCGAGATCTTCCCAGGTGTCGCAGTCGAAGGCGGCGAGCGGCCGGGCGGGAACCCGGGCGAGGTCCAGTTCCTGTGTCAGCAGACGCAGGGGCAACCCGGAGAGGGGACCGTGCTCGGTGGCGAGGAGGGCGATCTCGCGGCGCAGCGGTTCGGTTCGGTAGGCGGCGACGAGGGGCTGGTCGCGGCCGTCCTCGTCGACGGCCAGGACGGCCTCGGCGGTCGACGCGGCGAGAGCGCCGACGAGGTGCCGTACGGCCGCGCGGTCCAGGAACGGAAGGTCGCCACCGAGGACGACGAGCGCGTCGGCGTCGACGTGCCGCACCCCGGCGGCCAGGGCGGCGACGGGTCCGCCCCCCGGTGGTTCCTCCCGGGCCCAGACGACGGGCCGGGCGGTCGGCCGCCGGCCGCCGACCACCACGGCCCGCCCGGCGTCGCGGCAGGCGTGCAGCACCCGGTCGAGCAGGGTGCGTCCACCGACGCTCAGGCCGGGCTTGTCCGCGCCACCGAGCCGCCTCGCGGCTCCTCCCGCCAGCACGACGGCGTCGAATCGGGTCACGTGCCCAGTATGGTCGCCGCCGTGGCGGAGCGGACAGCGCCCCGGCGTCCTGACGGGGCCCGGCCTCCGGGAGAGGACGGCCGGGCCCCGGGCCTACAGGGTGCGCAGCAGCACCGCGGGGTGCTCGACGCAGTCGGCGACGTACCGTAGGAAGCCGCCCGCCGTACCGCCGTCGCACACCCGGTGGTCGAACGCGAGGGACAGCTGCACGACCTGACGGACGGCCAGCCCGCCGTTGTGCACCCACGGCTTCGGAATGATCCGGCCGACGCCGAGCATCGCCGCCTCGGGGTGGTTGATGATCGGCGTGGAGCCGTCGACGCCGAACACGCCGTAGTTGTTCAGCGTGAACGTGCCGCCCGTCAGGTCGGCCGGGGACAGGGTGCCCGCGCGCGCCACCTCGGTGAGGCGGGCGAACTCCGCCGTGAGGTCCTCGGCGGAGCGGGTGTGAGCGTCGCGGACGACGGGCACGACCAGGCCGCGGTCGGTCTGGGCCGCGAAGCCCAGGTGCACCTCGGGCAGCCGGACGATCTCACGGGAGTCGAGGTCGACGCGGGAGTTCAGCTCCGGGTAGCGGGCGAGTGCGGCCGTGCAGATCCGGGCCATCAGCGCCAGTAGGGAGATCTTCGGTCCCCCGGCGGCGTTCATCGCGGCTCGCGCCGCCATGAGTTCCGTCGCGTCGGCGTCGACCCAGCAGGTGGCGTCGGGGATCTCCTGGCGGCTGCGGGTCAGCTTGTCGGCGACGGCTCCACGCACCCCGCGCAGCGGAATCCGCTCGGCGACGGCCGCCCCCGCGGCGGAGGCGGTCGGCACGGGCCGCGCCGGGGCGGTCTCCGCCGGGGCCGCGGCGGCGGCCGAGGCCCGTTCGACGTCGGCCCGCAGGATCAGCCCGTCCGGGCCGGAACCGTGCAGCCGCCGCAGGTCGACCCCGCGCTCCCGGGCGAGCTTCCGCACGAGCGGCGAGACCACCGGGACCGGTCCCTCCGCAGGCGCGGCGGGCGCCGGTGCGGGAACGGCGGCCCGGGGCGCGGACGCGGCGATCGGCGCCGCCGGGCGGACGCGCCGCCTGCGGGCGGACGCCGCGCTGGTGCCGTAGCCGACCAGCACGTTCCCCGAGCCCTCGTCGGCGGGTGCGGCGCACCCCCCGACGGTCTCCGCCTCCGGGGTCGCATCCGGCTGCCTAGGCTCCCCGGAGGCGGCCGGTGCCTCCGCGGCACCGACGGCGACGGTCAGCAGCGGAGCGCCGACCGGCAGTTCCTCGCCCTCCTCGCCGAAGCGGGCGGTGACGACGCCGCCGTACGGGCAGGGGACCTCCACCATCGCCTTGGCCGTCTCGACCTCCACGACCGGCTGGTCGATGGCGACGACGTCCCCGACCGAGACGAGCCACCGCACGATCTCGGCCTCGGTGAGCCCCTCACCGAGGTCCGGCAACCTGAACTCCAGCACCTGGGTCATCAGCTCGCCGCCTCCCACTGGAGCCGGGCGACCGCGTCCAGGACCCGGTCCACACCCGGCAGGTGATGCCGCTCCAGCATGGGCGGCGGGTACGGGATGTCGAACCCGGCCACCCGCAGCACCGGGGCCTCCAGGTGGTGGAAGCACCGCTCGGTGACCCGGGCGGCGATCTCCGCACCCGGCCCGGCGAAGCCGGTGGCCTCGTGCACGACGATCGCGCGTCCCGTGCGCCGCACCGACGCGCAGACGGTCTCGTCGTCGAACGGCACCAGCGAGCGCAGGTCCACGACCTCCAGGTCCCAGCCCTCCGCCTGTGCCGCCTCGGCCGCCTCCAGGCAGACCGGTACGGACGGGCCGTACGTGATCAGCGTGGCGCTGCGGCCGCTGCGGCGCACCACGGCGCGGCCGATCGGCTCCACCGCGGCCGGGCTCTCGGGCGACCAGTCGGACTTCGACCAGTACAGCCGCTTCGGCTCCAGGAAGACGACCGGGTCGTCGGAGGCGATGGCGGCGCGGAGCAGTCCGTAGGCGTCCTCGACCGTCGCGGGGGTGACGACGTGGAGCCCCGGGGTCGCCATGTAGTACACCTCGGAGGAGTCGCTGTGGTGCTCGACACCGCCGATCCCGCCGCCGTACGGGACGCGGACGACCAGCGGCATCGGCATCGCGCCGCGCGTGCGGTTCCGCATCTTGGCGACATGGCTGAGGAGCTGCTCGAAGGCGGGGTAGGCGAAGGCGTCGAACTGCATTTCGACGACCGGCCGCAGCCCGTACATCGCCATGCCGACGGCCGTGCCGAGGATGCCGGCCTCGGCGAGCGGCGTGTCCGCGCAGCGGTCCTCGCCGAACTCCTCGGCGAGTCCGTCGGTGACGCGGAAGACGCCGCCCAGCGTGCCGACGTCCTCGCCCATGACGTACACCGTCGGGTCCTCGGCCATCGCGTCGCGCATGGCCCGCTGGAGGGCCTGCGCCATGGTGGCGGGCTTGGCCGCCCGCTTGGCTGCCACGGTGGTCATCGGTCGTCGCCTTCCGCTTCGGCGTCCAGCTCGGCCCGCAGCTGCGCGGCCTGCTCCCTCAGCTGCGCGGTCTGCTCCGCGTAGACGTGGGTGAACAGGTCCACGGGGTCGAGCCGGGCGTCGGCGTTCATCCGCTCGCGCAGCCGCGCGGCCATCGTCTCGGCCTCTTCGGCCGCTTCCCGGATGCCCTCCTCGTCGATGAGGCCGCGCTCCGTCAGCTCCCGCTCCAGGAGCTCGACCGGGTCGTGCCGCCGCCACGCCTCGACCTCGGCGTCCCCGCGGTACCGGGTCGCGTCGTCGGCGTTGGTGTGGGCGTCGAGGCGGTACGTCACGGCCTCGACGAGCGTGGGGCCGCCGCCGCGCCGGGCGCGGGCCACCGCCTCGGAGAGGACCTGGTGGACGGCGGCCGCGTCGTTGCCGTCGACGAGCCGGCCCGGCATGCCGTAACCGACCGCCTTGTGGGCGAGCGACGGGGCAGCGGTCTGCTTGTGGAGCGGCACGGAGATCGCGAAGCCGTTGTTCTGCACGAGGAAGACGACGGGGGTCTGCCACACGGCGGCGAAGTTCAGCGCCTCGTGGAAGTCGCCCTCGCTGGTGCCGCCGTCGCCGATCATGGCCAGCGCCACGACGTCGTCGCCCTTGAGGCGTGCGGCGTGGGCCAGGCCCACGGCGTGCGGGAGCTGCGTGGCGAGCGGGGTGCACAGGGGGGCGATGCGGCACTCGCGCGGGTCGTATCCGGTGTGCCAGTCGCCCCGCAGCAGCGTCAGCGCCTCGACGGGGTCCAGTCCGCGCGCCACGGCGGCCAGGGTGTCCCGGTACGACGGGAACAGCCAGTCCCGCTCCTCCAGGACGAGCGCGGCGGCCACCTCGCAGGCCTCCTGACCCGTGCTGGACGGGTACACGGCCAGCCGTCCCTGCTTGGTGAGCGCGGTCGCCTGCGTGTTGTACCGGCGGCCGCGCACCAGCTCGGCGTAGAGCCGGCGCAGGACGTCGGGCGCGAAGTCGGCGGCGGCGTCCGTGCCCAGCACCCGGTACGGCTCGGGGTCCGGGAGCAGCGGCGCGGGGTCCGTGCGCGGCTTCCACGCCGGCGGCGGACCGGGACGGTAAGAGGCCGCGCCGGGCAGCTCTTGGACCGTCATGACAGCACCTCCTCGTGGGAGTGGGCGTAAGCCCCGGGGACGGCGCGAATGTGGCACGCCTCACCTACCGATTGTTCGGTCGTGGAGCCATTCTGGCTACAGGGCCCCCGATCCTGTGGACAAACGGTTTTGCACAGCCCGGGGACAGGGCATCTCGTCCACGAAGGAAAGGTGGGGGGATATGGACGCTGAACAAATGGCCAACGGTCGGGGTCAGGATTCGCAGGGTGGCGAGGGCGCTCCGGCGCCCCGCCCGCTCGACGCCGTCGACCGCGCCATCCTGCGGATCCTCCAGGCGGACGGGCGGGCGTCGATACGGTCGGTGGCCGAGCGGGTCCACGTGTCGCGCGCGAACGCCTACGCGCGCATCAACCGGCTCATCGACGACGGGGTGATCCGCGGCTTCAGCGCACGCGTCAACCACGAGCGGGCGGGCCAGGGAGCCTCCGCGTACATCACGCTCAAGATCGTGCAGAACTCGTGGCGCACCGTCCGCGAGCAGTTGCAGACGCTTCCGGGCGCGGCGCACATCGCCCTGGTCAGCGGAGACTTCGACGTGCTGCTGCTGGTGCACACACCGGACAACCGCACCCTGCGCGAGCTGGTCCTGACCAGGCTGCAGGCGATCCCGGAGGTGCTGTCCACGCGCACGCTGCTGGTGTTCGAGGAGACGGACCTCAACCGCAGGCTCACGGCCGACGGGGTGTAGGGGCGCGGCGCAGCGGGCCCCGCCCCGGGCGGGGCCCGCTGCGCCGCGGGGGGTCAGTGGCCGGTGCGCAGGCCCTCGAAGGCCATGCGGACCAGCGTGTCCGCCACCTGCCGGCGGCCGGCCCCGTCGCCGGGCTGCGGGCGGTACCACTCGACGAGCGAGTTCACCATGCCGAACAGCAGCCTGGTCGCGATCTTTATGTCCATGTCGGAGCGGAGGTCCCCGTCCGCCGCGGCCGCCTTCATCAGATCGGCTATGCGGTGGTCGAACTCGCGGCGCCGCTCCAGGGCCCAGCGCTCGGTCCGGGTGTTGCCGCGCACCCGTAGCAGCAGCGTCACGTACGGCAGTTCGTCGACCAGCACCTCGACCGTGCGCCGGGTGACGTACTCGACCCGCTCGACGGCCCGGCCGCGGGTGGCGGGCCCCTCGTCGAGCACGGCGAACAGCCCGTCCAGGGCACGGCTGACCGCCCGCCGCAGCAACTCCTCCTTGCCGGCGACGTGGTGGTAGATCGAGGACTTGGAGATCCCGGCTGCCCGGGAGAGGTGCTCCATGGACGTGCCGTCGTAACCGCGCTCGTTGAAGACCCGGACGGCGACCGAGAGGAGGGTCTCGGGGGTGTAGGTGTCGCGCCTGACGGTCGTCATCGCCCGCTCTCCCCCTCCCCGTCCGCGTAGGAGTGGCGGTAGAGCGCCAGGGAGGGGGCGTACCGTCCCGAGGGGTCGCGCTGGTGGAGCTCCTCCAGGAGGCCGTACGCCCAGTTCCTGCCGAGCCTGCGGCTCCACTCGATCGGACCGAGCGGGTAGTTGACGCCGAGCCGCATCGCGGTGTCGACGTCCTCCTCGGTGGCGACGCCCTTGGCGACCGCGTCGTGCGCGAGGTCGATGAGGCGCGCCACGGTCCGGGCGACGATCATGCCCGGTACGTCACCGATGACGCTGACCTTCTTGCCGAGTGCCTGGAAGAGGCCGGTCGCCTGGTCGAGGGTCTCCCGTGACGTGTCCGGGCCGGCGGCGAGCGCGATGCGGGTCGCCTCGCGGTAGTCGAGGGCGAGGTCGAAGTAGACGACGTCGCGGAACTCGACGGAGGTCTGGCCGTCGGCCGGCGCCAGCTGGCCCCCGCTGGGCAGCTCCAGGCGCGTGCCCCGGTCCTCCTCCTCCTCGCGGAGGGGTATCCCGGCCTCGCGGATCATGTCGAGCAGCTCGCCGCAGGGGGCGAGGTCCCCCTCGGCGACGACGTACGCGGGCGGGTCGGCCGGCTCGGCGGTGTGCGGCTCGGGGCGGTGGGCGCCCCCCTCGTCGTAGGCGTACCAGCCGCGGCCGGACTTGCGGCCGAGCATCCCGGCCTCGACCAGGCGCCGCTGGGCGAGCGAGGGGCGGAACCGGGGGTCCTGGAAGAACGCCTCCCAGACCGACGTGGTCACCGCCTCGTTGACGTCGTGGCCGATGAGGTCGGTCAGCTCGAAGGCGCCCATGCGGAAGCCGCCGGACTCGCGCAGGACCGCGTCGATGGTGGCCGGATCGGCGCCCTGCTCCTCGTACACCGCGAACGCCTCGGCGTAGAAGGGGCGGGCGAGGCGGTTGACGATGAAGCCCGGGGTGTCGGCGCAGGCGACCGGGGTCTTGCCCCAGGCGCGGGCCGTCTCGCGGGCGCGCGCGGCGGAGGCGGCGTCCGTCGCGAAGCCTCTGACGATCTCGACGAGGGGAGCAGCGGCGCCGGGTTGAAGAAGTGCATGCCGACGAAGCGGCCGGGGAGGCGCAGCGCCCCGCCCACGGCGGTGACGGAGAGCGAGGAGGTGTTGGTGGCGAGCAGGCAGTCGTCGCCGACGACCTCCTCCAGGGCGGCGAAGAGTTCCTGCTTGACCGCGAGGCGCTCCACGACCGCCTCGACGACGAGCGCGGCGTCGGCCAGCTCGCCGAGGGCGGCGGCCGGGTGGAGGCGTGCGGCGGCGGCGTCCCGCTCCTCCCGGGTGAGGCGGCCCTTGGCGACCAGCCGGTCCAGCCGTGCGAGGACGGACTCGGCGGCCTGCCCGGCACGGCCCGGCACGGCGTCGTAGAGGCGCACGGGGTGACCTGCGACGAGCGCGACCTGCGCGATGCCCTGGCCCATGGTGCCCGTGCCGACGACGGCGACGGCCCGGTCGCGGCCGACGGCGGTGCCGGCCGTCTGTGCGTTGGCCTCGGTGCCGGTCATGTCAGTGATCCTCCCCGATGGGTCCTCCACAGGTCGGAGAGACCCCCTTGTCCCGACCGATCGTTCGGTTACTCTAGCTCTGTCCGCCTATCCCTGCCCAGCTCATCGAGGAGTTGGTCCGCCATGGCCGCCGCGCAGCTGACCCCCGCCCACCTGTCCGAGAGGCACCGTCCCACGCTCGACCAGGCGCTCGAGGCGATCCGTACGCGCGCCTACTGGTCCCCGCACCCGGAGCACCCGAAGGCCTACGGGGAGAACGGCTCGCTGAGCGCCGCGGACGGCCTCGCCGCCCACCGGGCGGTCCTCGGCTCCCGCTTCGACCTGGACCAGCCCGGTACGGACGGCTGGACCGGCGGGGAGGTCTCCCCGTACGGCCCGGCGCTCGGCGTGGAGTACCCGCACGCCGACGCGGACGTGCTGCTGCCGGCGATGCGCGCCGGCCTGGGAGCCTGGCGGGATGCCGGCCCGGAGACGCGCGCCCTGGTCTGCCTGGAGATCCTCGCCCGCATCAGCGCCCGCACGCACGAGTTCGCGCACGCGGTGATGCACACCAGCGGGCAGGCGTTCATGATGGCGTTCCAGGCGGGCGGCCCCCACGCGCAGGACCGCGGCCTGGAAGCGGTGGCGTACGCGTACGCGGAGCAGACCCGGACGCCGCAGGAGGCCGGGTGGTCCAAGCCGCAGGGCAAGCGGGACCCGCTGGAGCTCCGCAAGACCTTCACCCCGGTCGGCCGCGGCGTCTCCCTGATGATCGGCTGCAACACCTTCCCGACGTGGAACGGCTACCCGGGCCTGTTCGCCTCCCTGGCGACCGGCAACGCCGTCCTGGTCAAGCCGCACCCGCGCGCGGTCCTGCCGCTGGCGCTGACGGTGCGGATCGCGCGTGACGTGCTGGCCGAGGCGGGCTTCGACCCGAACCTGGTGGCGCTGGCCGTCGAGCGCCCCGGTGAGGGCATCGCCAAGACGCTGGCCGTCCGCCCGGAGATCCGGATCATCGACTACACGGGTTCGACGTCGTTCGGCGACTGGCTGGAGGCCAACGCCCGCCAGGCGCAGGTCTACACCGAGAAGGCCGGCGTCAACACGGTCGTCGTCGACTCCACCGACGACTACAAGGGCATGCTGGCCAACCTGGCCTTCTCCCTGTCCCTGTACAGCGGCCAGATGTGCACGACCCCGCAGAACCTGCTGATCCCCCGCGACGGCATCGCCACCGACGCCGGCCCGAAGTCGTACGACGAGGTGGTCGCCGACCTCGCCGCCGCCGTGGAGGGCCTGCTGGGCGACGACGCCCGGGCGAACGGCCTGCTGGGCGCGTTGGTCAACCCGGACGTGAAGGCCCGCCTGGAGGCGGCCGCCGGTCTGGGCGAGGTCGCCCTGCCCTCCCGCGAGGTCGTCAACCCGGACTTCCCGGACGCCGTCGTGCGCACTCCGCTCGTGGTCAAGCTGGACGGTTCCAAGCCGGACGCGGAGGCCGCCTACATGTCGGAGTGCTTCGGCCCCGTCTCCTTCGCCGTGGCCGTGGACTCCACCGCCGGCGCGCTGGAGCTGCTGCGGCGCACGGTCCGCGAGAAGGGCGCGATGACGGTCGGCGCGTACACGACCTCCCCGGACGTGGAGCGCGCGGTCGAGGAGGTCTGCCTGGAGGAGTCGGCGCAGCTGTCGCTGAACCTGACGGGTGGCGTCTACGTCAATCAGACCGCCGCGTTCTCCGACTTCCACGGTTCGGGCGGCAACCCCGCCGCGAACGCCGCCCTGTGCGACGGCGCCTTCGTGGCGAACCGCTTCCGGGTGGTGGAGGTCCGCCGCCCGGCGTGATCCTGCGGCGGGCGGCGTGACCCGCCGCCCGCGGCGGCCCCCGCATGCGGCCCCGGCGTTCCGTTCGGTGTGACCCGGGCGGCGGGGCCGCACCGGGCGCCCCCGCTCCTCCGCGCTCAGGCGGGGGAGTCCTCGATCCGGGCGTACCGCTGCACCCAGGCGTGCATGGCGATCGCGGCGGCCGCTCCCGCGTTGATGGAGCGGGTCGAGCCGAACTGGGCGATGGAGCACACCGCCCGGGCGTGCTTCCGGGCCTCACCGAGGAGGCCCGGCCCCTCCTGCCCGAACAGCAGCACGCAGCGGCGGGGCAGTTCCGTACGCTCCAGCGGCACCGCGCCCGGCAAGTTGTCGATGCCGATGATCGGCAGGTCCTCGGCCTCCGCCCAAGCCGTCAGCGAAGCGGTGTCGGGGTGGTGGCGCACGTGCTGGTACCGGTCGGTGACCATCGCGCCGCGCCGGTTCCAGCGGCGGCGCCCGACGATGTGCACCTCCTTGGCCAGGAAGGCGTTGGCCGTCCGGACGACCGACCCGATGTTGAAGTCGTGGCCCCAGTTCTCCACGGCGACGTGGAAGTCGTGGCGGCGGGTGTCCAGGTCGGCGACGATCGCCTCACGCGTCCAGTACCGGTAGCGGTCGACGACGTTGCGCCGGTCGCCCCCGGCGAGCAGCTCGGGGTCGTAGCGCTCGTCCTGCGGCCAGGGCCGGGGGTGCGGCCCGACCCCGACCCCGGGGCCGTAGCCGTCGTCGTACTGGAGGGGGACGTCCGTCCGGGGATCGCTGCTCACCCGACGAGGGTACGGGGGGCCGGCGCGTCCGGTGCCGGGTCCCGTCCCGCCGCCGTCCGGCCGGGGCGCAGCCGCGTCCCGAGGCGGCGGACCCGGCCCTCCAGCCACAGCAGGAAGACCGTCGGCAGGAAGACGGCGTCCGCGGTGATCATGGCGAGGGAGAAGGCGGGGAGCCCGAGCAGCACCGCGATCCCCGCGTGCTCCATCATCATCACCGCGAGCAGGACGTTCTTGACCCGGCGGTTGAAGAGGGTGAACGGGAAGGCCACCTGCACGATCACCGTGCCGTAGGTGATGGCCATGACCACCAGGCTGGCACTGGCCAGCAGGCCGGACAGGGCGGGCCAGGGGCTGAAGTAGTCCAGCTTCAGGGGGTAGTACAGGGCGGTGCCGTCCTGCCAGCGCGAACCCTGGATCTTGTACCAGCCGGCCGTCGCGTAGATCAGGCACACCTCGGCCATGATCACCGCGAGGGTGGCGTTGTGCAGCAGGTTGGCGAGGACGTCGAGCAGGACGCGCGGCTGGCCGGGGGCGAGGCGGCACACCAGCCACCACGCGCCCTGGGCGAGCCACAGCAGCCACAGCAGGACGACGATCCACGGTTCGCCGCTCCTGTCGCGGAACAGCAGCACCGCCACGAGACCGAAGCCCGTCACCGTCCACAGCACCACCCCGGCCGGGTCGGCCCCCGTCCCGGCGGGACGGTGGGCCCGGCGGCGCGCGTCCAGCGACCAGACGCGTCCGCAGCGGGTGAGGACGAGGTAGATCGCCATGAGGTGGATGACGTTGTCGCCGCCGTCGCCCATGAAGACGGAGCGGTTCTGCAGCGAGAGGACCCCCACCATGAACAGCGCCGACGTGGCCCGGGTGCGCCAGCCGACCAGCAGCAGCGCGCCGGACAGCACGGCGGCCGCGTAGACGGCCTCGAACCACAGGACGGAGTCCGTCCACATCAAGACGCTGAAGGAGTGGTTGTCCGCGATCAGCTGCCGCGCCATGTGCCAGCCCCACGGGCCCTCGGGCCCGTACAGCTCGTGGCGGTGGGGGAACTCGCGGAGGAGGAAGACCAGCCAGGTCGCGGCGAAGCCGATCCGGACGACGGCGCTCTGGTACGGGCCGAGGACGGTCCCGGTGAGCCGCTGGACGGCCCTGGCGAGACGCCGGTCGGGGCGCTCGCGGCGGCCCGCGGACGGGAGTGCGCTGCCCGGATTCACCGGACCCCCTCCACCGTGCGGCCACCGGTCACGCCACCGGGCAGGTCGGCGGCGGTCACCGTCCACCAGGGCTGGACCCGGTAGTACGGCCGCGTGTCGGTCTCCTCCCGGCTCCAGGGCGGAGCGGCCACTCTCGTGGTCGACGAGCGCACCTGTATCCGCTCGATCCTCCCGCCCAGCCGGTGTTCCTCCAGCCGCATCATCGCGATGCGCCGTACGTAGCGTTCGGAGAGGCCCGCGCGCAGGGCGTCCACCCGGTCGCCGTCGTGCTGGTTGGCGTAGAAGTCCCAGGCGCGGCGCAGCTCGTTCTGCTGCACGTGGCTCGGGAAGGGGTTGCCGCGGATCGCCGCGGCGTCCTCGGCGGTCAGGTCGATCCACGGGGTGACCTCGCGGGTGCCGTCGCGGGCCACCTCGGCGCGGACCTGGACCGCGACGTTCTGCTGGAGCGGGTTGGGGGCGAAGAGCTTCCAGTTCTGCTCGAACTCCGGCATGACCCAGTCGTCGACGGTTCCGCCGTACCGCTTCGACAGCGTGTTCGACGGTGCGACGTGCAGGAACACCACACCCACGTGGAAGCAGGCGACCAGTCCGATCACCGCCAGGGCGACGGCTCCCACCACCTGGTACGGCAGGGAGAGCGCCGCCAGTCCGGTGCGGTCGGGGCTCTCACCGCCGGCATCGCCCCGGGCGCGTCCGCGCCACTTGTCGTACGACTCCATCCCGCCCCGCTCCGCGTCTCTCCGCCCCTGTTATCCACAGGGTTGACACCATACGGGCCGTCGACTCACCATTGAAGCCATTCAACCGAACGATCGGTCGGTAGGGGGCCCGATGACGGCAGTGACTGCGGACTCGCAGGAGGCTTACGAGGCGGTGTTCAACGCCGCCGTGGCCGCCGACGAGCGCATCGAACCGCGCGACTGGATGCCGGAGGCGTACCGCGCCACCCTGGTGCGGCAGATCGCCCAGCACGCGCACTCCGAGATCATCGGCATGCAGCCCGAGGCGAACTGGATCACCCGCGCGCCCTCGCTGCGCCGCAAGGCGATCCTGATGGCCAAGGTGCAGGACGAGGCCGGCCACGGCCTGTACCTGTACAGCGCCGCCGAGACCCTGGGCGTCAGCCGGGACGAACTGCTGGACAAGCTCCACTCGGGCCGCCAGAAGTACTCCTCGATCTTCAACTACCCGACGCTGACCTGGGCCGACGTCGGCGCGATCGGCTGGCTCGTGGACGGCGCCGCGATCACCAACCAGGTGCCGCTGTGCCGCTGCTCCTACGGGCCGTACGCCCGCGCGATGGTCCGGGTCTGCAAGGAGGAGTCCTTCCACCAGCGCCAGGGGTACGAGGCGCTGCTCGCCCTCTCGCGGGGCACGCCGGCCCAGCATGAGATGGCGCAGGACGCCGTCAACCGCTGGTGGTGGCCGTCGCTGATGATGTTCGGCCCGCCCGACGACGAGTCGGCGCACTCTGCGCAGTCCATGGCCTGGAAGATCAAGCGGCACTCCAACGACGAACTGCGCCAGCGCTTCGTCGACATCTGCGTCCCGCAGGCCGAGTCCCTGGGCCTGACCCTCCCCGACCCGGACCTCCGGTGGAACGAGGAGCGGGGCCACTACGACTTCGGCGTGATCGACTGGACGGAGTTCCGCGAGGTCCTCAAGGGCAACGGCCCCTGCAACGAACAGCGGATCACCCAGCGCCGCCGTGCTCACGAAGAGGGCGCCTGGGTCAGGGAGGCCGCGGCCGCGTACGCCGCGAAGCACACCGATCGGAACGAGGGCGACGAGTCCGGCGACACCGGGGAGGCGACGGCATGACGACCAGCGACTGGCCGCTGTGGGAGGTGTTCGTGCGCTCGCGCCGCGGGCTGTCCCACACCCACGCGGGGAGCCTGCACGCCCCGGACGCCGAGATGGCTCTGCGCAACGCCCGGGACCTCTACACCCGGCGCAACGAGGGCGTGTCCATCTGGGTCGTCCCGGCCACCGCGATCACCGCGTCGTCACCGGACGAGAAGGACCCGTTCTTCGAGCCGTCCGCCGACAAGCCCTACCGGCACCCGACCTTCTACGAGATCCCCGAGGGGGTGCAGCACCTGTGACGACCTCCCTGAACACCGCCGCCCTCGCGCTCGGCGACGACGCACTGGTGCTGTCGCACCGGCTGGGGGAGTGGGCGGGCCACGCGCCCGTGCTGGAGGAGGAGGTCGCCCTCGCCAACATCGCGTTGGACCTGCTCGGTCAGGCCCGCTTCCTGCTCTCCCTCGTCGGTGACGAGGACGAGCTGGCCTTCCTCCGCGAGGAGCGGTCGTTCCGCAACACCCAGCTCGTCGAACAGCCGAACGGCGACTTCGCGCACACGATCACCCGCCAGCTGTACTTCTCCACCTACCAGCGCCTGCTGTACGGGCGCCTCGCCGCCGCCGACGCGCGCCCGGACGACGAGGTCCACGAGGCCCTGCGCGGCCTGGCCGCGAAAGCCGTCAAGGAAGTCACCTACCACCAGGACCACGCCGAGCAGTGGACGCTCCGCCTCGGTGACGGCACCCCCGAGAGCCACGGCCGGATGCGAACGGCCTGCGACGCGCTGTGGCGCTTCACCGGGGAGATGTTCCGGCCCGTCGAGGGCCTCGACATCGACTGGCGGGAGCTGGAGTCCGACTGGCTGACCTCGGTCTCCGCCGTGCTGACCCGGGCCACCCTCCCCCCTTCCCGAAGGACCCCGGACGACCGCGTGGAGCGCCGGCGCCGGCCGACAGGGCGTGCACACCGAGTCGTTCGGGCGGATGCTCGCCGAGATGCAGCACCTGCACCGCAGCCACCCGGGAGCGTCATGGTGACCATGACGCCGCTCGAGGAGGAGCTGAGCCGGCTTGCCGGTTCGGTACCGGACCCCGAAATGCCCGTGCTCACCCTGGAGGACCTGGGTGTGCTGAGAGGCGTGCGGGTCCTCGGTCCCGGCAGGGTGGAGGTCGAGCTGACCCCGACGTACACGGGCTGCCCGGCGATCGAGGCGATGTCCTCGGACATCGAGCGGATCCTCCACGACCGGGGCGTCGAGGAGGTCTCGGTCGTCACCGTCCTCTCCCCCGCCTGGTCCACGGACGACATCAGCGACGAGGGGCGTCGCAAGCTCGCCGAGTTCGGCATAGCACCACCCCGACGGCAGCGGTCCGACGGACCCGTGCCGCTCACCCTCGCCATCCGCTGCCCGCACTGCGGCTCGACCGACACCGAGCTGCTGAGCAGGTTCTCCTCGACCGCGTGCAAGTCGCTGCGCCGTTGCGCCTCCTGCCGCGAACCCTTCGACCACTTCAAGGAGTTGTAGATGTTCCATCCGCTCCGGGTGAGCGAGGTCGAGCGGCTCACGGACGATTCGGTGGCCGTCACCTTCGCCGTCCCGCCAGAGCTGCGGGAGGCGTTCCGCCACGTCCCCGGCCAGCACCTGACGATGCGCCGGACCTCCGCCGAAGGCGAGGAGATCCGGCGCACGTACTCGATCTGCTCGCGCGCCGCCGGCCCCGGTGAGGACCCGGTGCTGCGCGTCGGCATCCGGCTCGTCGAGGGCGGCGAGTTCTCCACCTACGCGCTGAAGGAACTCGCCGTCGGCGACACGGTGGAGGTCATGGAGCCGATGGGCAGGTTCGTCCTGCCGCCGCGGCCCGGGCACTTCGCGGCGATCGTCGGCGGCAGCGGCATCACCCCCGTGCTGTCGATCGCGGCGACGCTGCTGGCGCGGGAGCCGCAGGCACGCTTCTGCCTCGTGCGCAGCGACCGCACGGCTTCGTCGACGATGTTCCTCGACGAGGTCGCCGACCTGAAGGACCGCTACCCCGACCGCTTCCAGCTGGTCACGGTGCTGTCCCGCGAGGAGCAGCAGACGGGGCTGCCGTCCGGCCGACTGGACGAGGAGCGGTTGGCCCGCCTCCTTCCGGCACTGCTGGCGGTGAACGGGGTGGACGGCTGGTTCCTGTGCGGCCCGCTCGGGCTGGTCCAGGGCGCAGAACGGGCACTGCGGGGCCTGGGCGTGCCGAAGAACCGGGTCCACCAGGAGATCTTCCACGTGGACGACGGCTCGTCGACGACGCGTCGCCCCACGCCGGGCGAGGTGCCTACGGCCACGCTGACCGCGACCCTGGATGGCCGGTCCGGAACATGGCCGGTCCAGGAGGGCGAGGCTCTGCTGGAGACCGTACTGCGCGGCCGGTCGGACGCGCCGTACGCCTGCAAGGGCGGCGTGTGCGGCACCTGCCGGGCGTTCGTGGTCTCGGGCGAGGTCCGGATGGACCGCAACTACGCGCTGGAGACCGAGGAGACGGAGGCCGGCTACGTGCTGGCGTGTCAGTCACACGCGATGACACCGGAAGTCGAACTCGACTTCGACCGGTGACGTGCCGGGGGGGCGGTGGTGGTGCCTGCAGCGCGCGCCGCACACCACCCCGGCCTCCAGCGCCCCTGAACCCCGGCGTCCCCGGTCCCGACGCGCCGAACCCCGACACGCCCGACCCCAACGCCCCGGGTCCCGGGCTGCGCGGACCGGGACCCGCCGCCTCCGGCCTCGACACCCCGGAAGCCCAACGCTCCCCGTTGCGGCGTCCCCGGTCTCGACGCCCCTGGGTCCCAGACTCCGGGCTTCAAGCCCCGATCCCCGGCCCCGGCCTCGACGGCCCCGACCACCGCGGTCCTCTCTGAGTTCCACGAGCTCGGGGGAGACCGCCGTGTCCCACGCGGTGCCGTCCGGGGGTCGGTCACGCGACAGTCGCGGGACCGCCGTGTTCACTCACCATGGGTCGGCCGGCGCCCTCCCAGGCGACCATGCCGCCGTCGACGTTCACCGCGTCGAGACCCTGCTGCACCAAGTACTGCGTGACCTGGGCGGAGCGGCCGCCGACCCGGCACATCACATAGGCGCGCCGTCCGTCGGCGACCGCCTCCGTCACCTCGCCGAAGCGAGCGGCAAACTCGCTCATCGGTACGTGCAGGGCACCCTCGACGTGCCCGGCGGCCCACTCGTCGGCCTCGCGTACGTCCAGGACCAGGGCGTCGTCCGGCACGGACGCGGCGGGCACGGCGGGCAGCGGTGCGAAGTTCACAGGTCATTCCTCTTTCTGCGGCGGATACGGGGAAGTCGTCAGCGCCGCGAGCTCCGCCTCACGCTCGGACACCTGGGCCAGCAACTGTTCGGCGACCTCGTCGAGGAGCCGGTCGGGGTCGTCCGGTGCCATCCGCAGCATCGCGCCGATCGCGCTCTCCTCCAGTTCGCGCGCGACGACCGTCAGCATCTCCTTGCGCTGCGCCAGCCACTCCAAGCGGGCGTACAGCTCCTCGCTCTCGCCCAGCGCCGGCACGACGGGTGCCGGCCCCGCCTCCCACTCGTCGGCGAGCTGCCGCAGCCCCGCCTCGTCCCCACGGGCGTACGCGGCGTTGACGCGCGTGATGAACGCGTCGCGCCGCTTGCGTTCCGCCTCCTCGGCCGCCAGATCAGGGTGGGCTTTGCGGACGAGGTCGCGGTAGATCCTGCGCGCCTCGTCGCCGGGCCGCACCCGACGAGGCGCCTGCACGGGCTGCTCGTTCAGCATGGCCGCGGCCTCCGGGGACAGGCCCTCGGAGTCGATCCAGCCGTGGAAGAGTTCGTCGACCCCCGGCATCGGCATCACCAGGGCCCTGGCCTCCTGCGCCCTGCGCAGGTCCTCCGGGTCACCGGTGTGCGCCGCCCGCGCCTCCGCGATCAGGGCGTCCAGCTCGTCGAGGCGGGCGTACATCGGGCCGAGCTTCTGGTGGTGCAGCCGGGAGAAGTTCTCCACCTCGACCCGGAAGGTCTCCACCGCGATCTCGAACTCGATCAGCGCCTGCTCCGCCGCCCGCACGGCACGGGCGAGCCGCGCCTGGGGAGCCTCCTGCCGCCGGCCCGCCTCGGCTGCGCCGGGCGCCTCCTCAGCACCGGACGCGGCGGTCGTCGGGCCCTGCCGCCCGGACTGCGGGGGCCGTTCGGCGGCCGCGGCCTCGTCCAAGGGGGCGCCGGTCGGATCGTCGCTCGGGGTCGTCACCCGACCAGACTACGGGCGATCGGCGCCCAACCCGTCACACGCCCGGCTCGGCGGCGACGCGTCCGGTCCGCACGGCCGCGACCAGGTCGGCGTGGTCGGCCTCCGTGCGCTCCGCGTACGCGACGGCGAAGGAGGCGACGGCCGCGTCGAACTCGTCGTTCTTGCCGCAGTACGCCGCTATGAGCCGTGGGTCGGCGCTGTGCGCGTGTGCCCGCGCCAGCAGGGCGCCCGTCATCCGTCCGTAGTCGTCGACCTGGTCGGCCGCCAACGCCGCCGGGTCGACGCTGCCCTTCCGGTTACGGAACTGCCGCACCTGGTACGGTCGCCCCTCCACGGTCGTCCAGCCCAGCAGGCTGTCGCTGACGACCTGCATCCGCTTCTGACCGAGTACGACCCGGCGCCCCTCGTGCCCGGCGTCCTCGACCTCGAACCCGGCCTCGGGCAGGTACGGTGCAAGCGCCGAGGGCCTGGCCTCCTTCACCTGCAGCACCAGCGCCTCCCCCGGTGGTCCAGAAGCAGCACCACGTACGACCGGGTGCCCACGCTGCCCGTGCCGACGACGCGGAACGCCACGTCCTGGATCGCGTACCGGGCGAGCAGCGGCAACCGGTCCGGAGGAAGCGTCCCCAGGTACGGGCCCAGTGCGGAGGCGACCGCCGCGGCCTCCGCGTCCGGCACCCGCGACAGCACCGGCGGGGCGTCCACGAACCGGCGCGAACCGTCCTCGCAGACCTCCGTCGCCTTCGCGGCGAACCGGGCGCCCGTGTTGCGGCGGGCCTTCTCCGACACCCGCTCCAGCGTGCCGAGCAGGTCCCGCGCGTCCGTGTGCGAGACGAGCTCCTCGTCGGCGATGGCGTTCCACGCGTCCAGCACCGGCATCCGCGCCAGCAGCCGCATGGTCCGCCGGTAGGCGCCCACCGCGTCGTACGCGGCCGCCCGGCACACGTCCTCGTCGGCCCCGGTCTCCCGCCCGGCCAGCACCAGGGAGGCGGCGAGCCGCTTGACGTCCCACTCCCACGGGCCGACCACGGTCTCGTCGAAGTCGTTCAGGTCGATGACCAGTCGGCCGCTCGCGTCGCCGTACAGGCCGAAGTTGGCCGCGTGGGCGTCCCCGCATATCTGCGCACCTATGCCCGTCACCGGTGTGCCCGCGAGGTCGTACGCCATCAGCCCGGCGGTGCCGCGCAGGAACGCGAACGGCGTCGCCACCATGCGCCCGACCCGTATCGGTGCCAACGCGGGCACCCGGCCGCGGTTGGACTCCTCGACCGCACGCACCGCGTCGGGCCGCCCGGCGCGCAGCGCCAGCACGTCGTGCGCGGCGCGCGGCACCCGTTCACGCAGGGCCTTGCCGTACGCCTTCGGCCCTCCCGTCCCGCCCAGCCCGTACGCCCCGGCGGGGTGCCGTGCGAACCCCGGCACAACCGGAATCCGGCCTCCGCCCGCAGCTCCGGCCCCGACCGCACCGGCCGTCCCCGCGCCCGCGCCCGCGACCCCGCCACTACCCGTCCGCTGCGCGGGTACCGTGGCCCGGATCTCGTCCATACGCCCCCCCATCACGTGATTTCGACCCGATGTGCGACGACGGTACCCCTCCGGCACCCGTCCGTCTTCCCCTGTGGATAACCCTCACTCACACACCCCCGTCTCCGCCACGGGCCGCTGCGGTTCCCCGGCCGCCGTGAGGACCGCTCTCCTGAGGACCGGCATCGCGACCGCCGTGCACACCCGTGCCACGCCGCCGCGCACGCCGACACCCCACCACCCCCACTCCGCCACCGCCACCGCCACCGCGCGCCCCTACGGCATCGCCACCGGCACCCACACCCTCCCCAGTGGCCTGGGCCGCCCGCAGGCCATCCGGGCTCACTCCGGCGACCAGCACCCCGGGCGAACCCGACCCTCCCCCGCCGGGAACACCCGCCGCCGCAACCCGACGGTCCAGCCCTTACCTCCGTGCGTGAGGACGGCGGCCCACCGCATCGTCCCTCCCACCGCGAGCGGGACCGGCCAACGCCGTCGGGGACGGCCCGGAGGCGGTCCAACGGGCAGGGCCCCACCCTGCGACGTCTTCTCGTCCAGCTCGACGGCGACGCTCTGGATCGGGTGATCGGCGCCTTCCTCACCGCCCGCGCCGCCCCGGCCGGGCCCGGGTTACGGGCGACGACAGTCGACGGCAGGGCCCGGCGCGGCTCACGCACCGCCCCGTCGCGGCCGTCCACCCCGTGTCCGCGGTTCCGCCCGACGGCTCCCGTCCGCCGATCGGCCGGCCGATGCCGACACCCGCCTCCATGTGCCCGACCCGTGGGGGCGAGGGACCGGTATCGGGGTGCCCGGAGAACTCCACCTCGGCGGCGCGTGCCTCGCCCGCGGCCACGGCGGGCGGCCGGACCCCACCGCCGAACGCTTCGTTCCCGGCCCCTTCGGCCACGGCGAGCGGCGCCACCGCACCGGTGACATCGTGCGGTGGCGTAAGAACGGGGAACCGGAGTACCCCGGCCGCGTCGACTCCCAGATCGAGATCCGCGGGGTGCGGATCGAACCCGAGGAGATCACCGGGGCCCTGGTCGACCTCCCGGCCGTGCGGGCCGCCGTCGTCGACGTGCGCGGCGAGGGTGACGGCCGCCGTCTCGTCGGCCACGTCGCCACCCACGACGGTCTCCCCGCCGACCCGGCCGCACTGCGTGCCGGCCTCGCCGCCCGGCTGCCCGCCGCCATGGTCCCGTCCCGGTACGTGACCCTCCCCGCGCTGCCGGTCACCCCGAACGGCAAGGTCGACCGCCGAGCCCTCCCGGAGCCGGCGCACGGCGACCGCGCCCAGGCCGCCGAGCACGTCGCCCCGCGCAACGCCGCCGAGGAGACCGTCGCGCGGGTCCGGGCCGAACTGCCCGGCCCGCCCGAGATCTCCGTCCACGACGACTTCCTCGCTCTCGGCGCGCACTCCCTCCTCGCGACCCGGGCCGTCGCCCGGGCCGCGGGACGGCCCGGTGTGGAAATCGGCGTCCGCGACCTGTTCGAGGTCCCCACCGTGGCGCGGTTCGCCGCCCGTGCCGCCGGCCTCCCCGGGCCGCCGCGCACATCCCCGTCCCGCGCCTCGGATCCGGGCCGCACCGGCTCTCCTTCGCTCAGCAGCGACTCTGGTTCCTCGACCGTCTCACCCCGGGGAGCGCGCCCTACAACGTGCCCCTCGTCCTCGAGACCACCGGCCGACTCGACCTGTCGGCGCCGCGTGCCGCCCTTCAGGAGCTGCTCGACCGTCACGAGGTGCCGCGTACTCGCTTCGCCGGTGGGCACACCGAGCCCCGTCAGGTCGTCGACCAGGTCACCGACCGCCTGAAGGTCACCGAACTCGCGCACCTTCCCGAAGACCTCCCGCCCTACGAGGCGCCGTGCACGCCGGTCGAGGAGGCCGTCGCCGAGCTTTGGGCGAACACGCTCCGGGTCGAGCGCGTCGGTGTCCACGACGACTTCTCCGCCCTCGGCGGGGACTCGCTCACGGCCATGCGTGCCGTGGTCCACCTGTGCAAGGCGCTCGGCACCGAGCTGCCGGTCCGTGTCTCCTTCGACGACGAGACGCTGGAGGACACCGCTCTCGTCATCGAGGACCATCTCCTCGCTGGGATCGGGAAACTGTCCGGGGAAGAAGCTCGGGCACTGCTCGCCGGCTGAGCCGATCTGTCACGGAGACCTCGACATGAACCGAACCCCACCCCCCGAGCGACGCGTGCCCACGGCTGGATCGTGGCCGCGCGGCGCCCGGCCGCACCGTCCGTCCGCCTCTTCTGCCTTCCGTACGGCGGAGGCGGGACCTCGATCTACGCCGCGTGGCCCTCTCTCTTCCCGGACGACGTCGAAGTCTGCCCGGTCGAGCTGCCCGGCCGGCTGACCCGCTGGAGGGAGAAGGCCTTCGAACGGGCTGAACCGCTCGTCGACGAGCTCGCCACCGCGCTGTCCGGCGAACTCGACGTCCCCTACGCGCTCTTCGGGCACAGCATGGGCGCCCTGCTGGCGTTCGAACTGGCCCGGGCGCTGCGGAGGCGCGGCGCCGCCGAGCCGCGCGTCCTCTTCGTCTCCGGCGCCCCGGCTCCCCAGCTCCGGCGCCGGCACCGGCAGATCCACGACCAGCCGGACGACGTCGTGGTGGGCAGGCTGCGCGAACTGGGCGCCGTCCCGGAAGAGGTGTACGCCGAACCGGAGCTGCTCGACCTGCTCATGCCGACGATCCGCGCGGACTTCTCGGTCGTCGAAACGTACGTTCACCGGCCCGAGCCACCACTCGGGTGCCCCGTCGTGGCCTTCGCCGGAACGGAGGACCGGGAGGTGCCGGCCGACCGGGTGGACCCCTGGCACGAGCAGACGACGGGCGGCTTCACCCGCCGTCTCCTGCCCGGCGACCACTTCTTCCTGCACAGCGCGCGGACCGCGCTCCTGGACTCGGTCCGCGCCGCGCTGACGGCCACCGCCGGGCGTCCGTCAGGGGCCGCGGGGCGCCCGACCGACCTGTTGGACCGACCCGAACGAAAGGGACAGTGACGAACGAAACACTCCGGGCCTGACGGGGGCCCGGTTCCCTGAGAGGAGCGAGTCGTGGCCCGTCCGTCCCCCTACCCGCCCGAGCTTCGTGAGCGCGCGGTGCGCATGGTCGCGGAGATCCGTCCCAACCACCCGACCGAGTAGTCCCCGATGAAGGCGGTCGCAGCCAAGCTGGGGATCGGTGCGGCTGGGACGGTGCGGACCTGGGGCCGCAAGGCCGAAGTCGGCGGCGGCCGACGGCCCGGTGCCACGTCCGAGGAGGCCGTGGAGGTCAAGCGGCTGCGGGCCGAGAACGCCGGGCTGCGGCGGACGAACGAGATTTCGGGGGCGGCATCGGCCTCCTTCACGGCCGAGCTCGACCGGCCGTCGAAACGCTCGCAGCGTTCGTCGACGCACACCGCCAGGTGTGCGGAGTCGGGCCGATCCGCCGGGGCCTGACCGGTCACGGGCTGAAGAACGCACCGAGCACCTACTACGCCGCCGAAAACCGGATCCCCGGCTCACGGTCGGTTCGCGACGCGGAGCTGAAGGCGCGGATCAGCCGCGTTCACGCGGACAGCTCCGGCGTCCACGGGGTGCGGAGGGTCTGGCGGCGGCTGCACCGCGAAGGCATACCGGCAGCCCGCTGCACGGTGGCCCGGCTGATGCGCGAACCCGGCCTTCAGGGCGCCCGGCCGCCCGGCGCGGGAGGAAGATCCGCACCGCCATCCGCGACGACGAGCGGGCCTCTGACCCGCTCATGCGCGACTTCACCGCGTCCCGTCCGAACCAGCGGTGGGTTGCCGACTTCACCTACGTGGCCACCTGGTCCGGGATCGTCCACGTGGCCACCTGGTCCGGGATCGTCCACGTCGCCTTCGTCGTGGACGTGTACTCGCGGACGACCGCCGGCTGGTCCGCGGCCACCGGCAAGCGGGCCAAGCTTCGTACTCGATGCCCTGGACATGGCGTCGTGGCGTCGGGACCGTTCCCGAACTCCCGCTGAGCCAGGGCTCGGTGCATCACTCGGATGCGGGCAGCCGGTAGACGTCTTCCACGTTCACCGCCCGCCTTCTCGAGGCCGGCGTCGATGCTTCGATCGGCACCGTCGGCGACGCCCGGACAACACCCTCATGAAGTCCCAGACCGACCTTTGCAAAACGGAGTCGATCAAACCGCGCAGACCCTGGCACGGCCTTGCCGAGGTCGAACTCGCCACCGCGGAATGGGTGGACCGGTTCACCAACCAGCGCCTCCGCTCCGCGATCGGAGACGTCCCGTCCCACGAACACGAAACCCGCTACCGCGCTCGGCACCGGCCCCGACCGGCGGCTGGAGTCAACACGTAGAGCCCCCGCCGATCCCGGAGCGGTTCACCCCCGGCCTGAACCCAGCGCACCGTCACCCTCCCGCCCGAGGCCGGCGCCCAGCTCTGGCGACCCCTCCAGTACGGCACCGCGGAATGGCAGCGCGTCCACTCCCGGCTCCGCAACGCCGTCGAGGGCATGAACGACAACGCCGTCGAGGACAGGAACGGCTTCGGCAAGGACCCCCTCTACGAGCGCCTGGAGTCCGCCGGCACCCGCCGCATCCGCGGCATCGCCGCCCAGGCCGTCCTCCTGGCCTTCCAGCTCGCCCACGCCAACAAACGCAAGCTCGCCACCCGGGCCGGCAACATCGCGCTCCACGGCGGCCAGCCCCACCGCCGCCCCACCCGCCGCCGCAGGACCAAGCCCCTGGACACCCAAGGGCTACCTCACCGAGACGACTGCGTGAGAGGGGTCACGCCCCGGCAAGCCGACTGAAGGCCAACAACCGAAAACCCGGAACACGACTGCCCGACGGCTCCCCAGCCTCCGGGCAGTCACGCGTGCAAACCGCACCACGCCCCACCTGACCAGCAGGGAAAAGCGAAACGGTCGGCATCGTGATCACGATGCCGACCGTTTCGTCGGTGCTGCAAGGACACTTTCGTCGGTGTCCCTCAGTGCGCGAGGGGGGAGTTGAACCCCCACGCCCTTGCGGGCACTGGAACCTGAATCCAGCGCGTCTGCCTATTCCGCCACCCGCGCATTTGGGTGTCGTCGCCCCGGGCCCCGTCTTTTCGGCGCGACCGCTTGGCGACATCTGAAGATTAGCACGTCGCAGGGGGTGGATTCACATCCGTTGTTTCGGGTGACCGGCGGACGAACAAGGAGGAGAGGGAGGGACGGCACCGGAGCGCACGCGCACCGCCCTCCACGGTGCACTTCGCTCACGTCACGCACACCACGCACGCCACGGAGACGTACACATGGACACCCGGCCACCGGGCGACGGGCCCGACGTGCTCGATCGGCGCGGACCGGAACGCTCCGCCCCGCGCGCCCCGGGCGGGTCCCGGGTGCGGGACACTGTGCGCAGACCACCTCTACGATCCGTACGGGAGATGTGAGAGGTGACACTCGTCCACAGGGCAGGGAAGGGGAACCAGCCGATTTCCCGACGCGTGGATACGATCGGTAAGCAGTACCAGGACTGCAACGACGGAGGAGGTGCCCCATGGGAGTCCTGAAGCGGTTCGAGCAGCGACTCGAAGGCCTGGTCAACGGCACCTTCGCCAAGGTCTTCAAGTCCGAGGTCCAGCCGGTCGAGATCGCCGGGGCCCTCCAGCGCGAGTGCGACAACAACGCGACGATCTGGAACCGCGAGCGGACGGTCGTCCCCAACGACTTCATCGTCGAGCTGAGCACACCCGACTACGAGCGCCTCAGCCCGTACTCGGGGCAGCTCGGCGACGAGCTCGCCGGCCTGGTCAGGGACTACGCCAAGCAGCAGCGGTACACGTTCATGGGCCCCATCAAGGTCCACCTGGAGAAGGCCGACGACCTCGACACCGGCCTCTACCGCGTCCGCAGCCGCACGCTGGCGGCCAGCTCCTCGCAATCGGCGCAGCCCGCCGACGGCGCGCCCCCGGCAGGCCCGCCGCACGGCCGGGGCGGCCGTGGCGGCTACGGCTACCCGCCCACCGGCGCCCCGCCGATGCCCGCCGCGCCGCCGCCCGGCGTCGGCGGCGCACACCGCCCGCCCGGCCTCCCGGGCCACGCACCGGGTGCCGGACAGGTACGCCGCTGGATCGAGATCAACGGCACGCGCCACCAGATCTCCCGCCCCACCCTCGTGCTGGGCCGCAGCACCGACGCCGACGTGCGGATCGACGACCCCGGCGTGTCCCGCCGCCACTGCGAGATCCGGACCGGAACGCCCTCGACGATCCAGGATCTCGGATCCACCAACGGCATCGTGGTGGACGGCCAGCACACCACCCGCGCTACGCTCCGCGACGGCTCGCGGATCGTCGTGGGCAGTACCACCATCGTTTACCGGCAAGCCGAAGGGTGAAGCGGGGGCAATGTCAGAGCTGACCCTCACGGTCATGCGGTTGGGTTTCCTCGCCGTACTGTGGCTGTTCGTCATCGTGGCCGTCCAGGTCATCCGCAGCGACCTGTTCGGGACGCGGGTCACGCAGCGCGGTTCGCGCCGCGAGGGCGCGCGGCCGCAGCAGGGCGGGCGCCAGGGGGCCGCGCCCCCCAGCAGCGGCAGCGCCGCGGCGCCCCGACCAAGCTGGTCGTGTCCGAGGGCACGCTGACCGGTACGACGGTCGCGCTCCAGGGCCAGACCATCACTCTGGGCCGGGCCCACGACTCCACGATCGTGCTGGACGACGACTACGCCTCCAGTCGGCATGCCAGGATCTACCCGGACCGTGACGGCCAGTGGATCGTCGAGGATCTCGGGTCCACCAACGGCACCTATCTCGACCGGACCCGACTCACCGCGCCGACCCCGATTCCGCTGGGCGCGCCGATCCGCATCGGCAAGACCGTCATCGAGCTGCGGAAGTAGTACGACAATGAGCGAGCGGAGCGAGCGAGCCGCGTCGGTCCCAGGGGACCGGAGGGGGCTCCCGACCGGAGGGTGGGCAGTGTGGCTCGAGACCGGCTGTACCCCGAGCCGACGGGCGAGGTGCGCATGACCCTGTCACTGCGCTTCGCCGCCGGGTCGCACAAGGGCATGATCCGCGAGGGCAACGAGGACTCGGGATACGCCGGCCCCCGCCTGCTCGCGATCGCCGACGGCATGGGCGGCCAGGCCGCGGGCGAGGTCGCGTCCTCCGAAGTGATCTCCACCCTCGTCACGCTCGACGACGACGTCCCCGGTTCGGACATCCTGACCTCCCTCGGCACCGCGGTGCAGCGCGCCAACGACCAGCTACGCGTGATGGTCGAGGAGGACCCCCAGCTCGAAGGCATGGGGACCACCCTGACCGCCCTGCTGTGGACCGGTCAGCGGCTCGGTCTCGTCCACGTCGGCGACTCGCGCGCGTACCTCCTCCGCGACGGTGTCCTCACGCAGATCACCCAGGACCACACCTGGGTCCAGCGCCTCGTCGACGAGGGCAGGATCACCGAGGAGGAGGCCACCACCCATCCGCAGCGCTCCCTCCTGATGCGCGCGCTGGGCAGCGGCGACCACGTAGAGCCGGACCTGTCCATCCGCGAGGTCCGCGCCGGCGACCGGTACCTGATCTGCTCCGACGGGCTGTCCGGCGTCGTCTCCCACCAGACGATGGAGGAGACGCTCGCCGGCTACCAGAACCCGCACGAGACCGTCCAGGAGCTCATCCAGCTCGCGCTGCGCGGCGGCGGCCCCGACAACATCACCGTGATCGTCGCGGACGTCCTGGACGTGGACGGCGGCGACACCGCCTCCGGCCGGCCCAGTGACAGCCCGGTGGTCGTCGGCGCGGTCGCCGAGAACCAGCCGCAGCTCAACGACGGCGGCGCCATGCAGACCCCGGCGGGCCGCGCGTCCGGCCTGGGCAGGTCCGGTCCGCCGCCGGCGGGCGGCTTCGGCCCTCCCGGCAGCGGCGACGACATCGGTTACGGCGGCATGCCCCCCGGGGGCGGCTACGGCGCGTACGGCGACGCCGACCTCAGCAAGCCGCGAACGGGCCGCAGGTGGTTCAAGCGGATCTTCTTCACGCTGCTGGTGGTCGCGCTCATCGGCGGCGGCGCGTACGGCGGCTACCGCTGGACGCAGACCCAGTACTACATCGGTGCCAACGACGGCCACGTCGCGCTGTACCGGGGCATCAGCCAGGACCTGGCGTGGATCTCGCTGTCGAAGGTGGAGAAGGACCACCCCGACATCGAACTCAAGTACCTCCCCGCCTACCAGCAGAAGAAGGTCGAGGAGACGATCCCCGGCAACAGCCTGGCGAAGGCCGAGGCCAAGATCAGAGAGCTGGGCGTCCAGGCGAGCGCCTGCCGGAAGCAGGAGCAGGCCCGCGCGGCCGCGCCCCCCAGCGAGGAGCAGGCCGGCGGCACCACGGGCTCCGCCGGTACCAGCAAGCCCAAGCCCACGCCCACCACAGCCGTCCCCTCCCCGGGCCCCACCCTCACGGAGGACGAGAAGAGGCTGGCCTCGAACTGCGGCAAGCAGTAAGCACCCGTAGGGGGGCCTTTCCACCACCATGAGCGTTGTCACCAACACGACCACCATCGGCGCGATCGACGCGCCGAGCCGCCGCAACACCGAGCTGATGCTGCTCGGCTTCGCCGTGGCGATCCCGGTCTTCGCCTACCTGAACGTGGGCCTCGCCCTCGACGGCGAGATCCCCGCCGGCATGCTGGGCTACGGCCTGGGCCTGGGCCTCCTCGCGGGCATCGCGCACCTGCTGGTGCGCCGCTTCGCCAAGTACTCCGACCCGCTGCTGCTGCCGCTGGCGACCCTGCTGAACGGCCTGGGCCTGGTGCTGATCTGGCGCCTCGACCAGTCGCCCCGGCTGATCGCCGACTCCATGCGCCGCTACGGCAGCCACAGCGGCGACGCCCCGCAGCAGCTGATGTACTCCGCGATCGGCGTGGCGCTGTTCCTGCTGGTGCTGGTGTTCCTCAAGGACCACCGGGTGCTCCAGCGCTACACGTACATCTCCATGGTCGTGGCGATCGTGCTGCTGCTGCTGCCGCTCGTGCCGGGGCTCGGCGCGGACGTCCTCGGCGCCAAGATCTGGATCCGGGTCGGCCCGTTCTCCATCCAGCCAGGTGAGTTCGCCAAGATCGTCCTGGCGGTCTTCTTCTCCGGGTACCTGATGGTGAAGCGCGACGCGCTCGCCCTGGCCAGTCGCCGTTTCATGGGCCTCTACCTTCCCCGCGGCCGCGACCTCGGCCCGATCCTCACCATCTGGGCGCTCAGCCTGGCCATCCTGGTCTTCGAGAACGACCTCGGCACGTCGCTGCTGTTCTTCGGCATGTTCGTCATCCTGCTGTACGTGGCGACCGAGCGTACGAGCTGGATCGTCATGGGTCTGCTGATGTCCGTCGGTGGCGCGGTGACCGTGGCGTCCTTCGCCGGCCACGTCCAGGCACGCGTGCAGGCGTGGCAGGACCCGTTCTCGTGTTACGAGACGTCCCAGGCGTGTGACCAGATGACGCAGGTGCTGATGTCCTTCGGTTCCGGCGGCACGATCGGCGCAGGACTCGGCCAGGGCAACTCGGACCTCATCGGTTTCGCCGCCAACTCGGACTTCATCTTCGCCACCGTCGGGGAGGAGCTCGGTCTGGCGGGTGTCATGGCGTTCCTCCTCCTGTACGGCCTGATCGTGGAGCGCGGCATCCGTACGGCGCTCGCCGCCAGGGACCCCTTCGGCAAGCTCCTCGCAACCGGCCTCTCCGGTGCGTTCTCGCTCCAGGTCTTCGTGGTCGCCGGTGGCGTGATGGGCCTCATCCCGCTGACCGGCATGACGATGCCGTTCCTCGCGTACGGCGGTTCGTCGGTGATCGCCAACTGGGCCCTGATCGCGATCCTGCTCCGCATCAGCGACACCGCGCGCCGCCCCGCGCCCGCACCCGCCCCCAACCCCGACGCCGAGATGACCCAGGTGGTCCGCCCGTGAACAAGCCCCTGCGCCACATCGCGATCTTCTGCGGCCTGTTGGTGCTCGCGCTGCTCCTGCGGGACAATTGGGTGCAGTTCGCCCGCAGTGATGAGCTGAACAAGCACCCGCGCAACAAACGCGTCACGATCGAGCGGTACGCCTCCGTCCGCGGGGACATCATCGTCGGCGACAAGCCGATCACCGGTTCCGTCGACTCGAAGGACCCGCTCTACCGGTACAAGCGGACCTACGTCAACGGCCCCATGTGGGCTCCGGTCACCGGGTACGCCTCGCAGGCGTACGGCTCGAACCAGTTGGAGAAGCTGAACGACTCGATCCTCACCGGCAACGACGACCGCCTCTTCTTCGACCGCACGCTCTCGATGTTCACGGGCGAGCAGAAGAAGGGCGGCAACGTCGTCACCACCCTCAACGCCGCCGCCCAGAAGGCGGCCTTCGAGGGCCTGGGCGACAAGAAGGGCGCCGTCGCGGCGATAGACCCGCAGACCGGCAGGATCCTCGCCCTGGTCTCCACCCCGTCGTACGACCCGGGCACCTTCGCCGGCTACTCGCGGGAGGACGAGAAGGCCTGGACGGCGCTGGACGAGAAGAGGAACAAGGACAAGCCGATGCTGAACCGGGCGCTCCGCGAGATCTACCCGCCCGGTTCGACGTTCAAGGTCCTCACGGCCGCCGCCGCGATCGAGAACGGCAAGGTCAGGGACATCGACGCGCCCACGGACACGCCGGAGCCGTACTTCCTGCCGCTGTCCAGGGTGCCGATGAAGAATCACGCGGGCGGCTGCGAGAACGCCACGCTGAACTACGCGATGCAGGTGTCGTGCAACTCGGTCTTCGCGAAGCTCGGCGACGAGGTCGGCCGCGACAAGATGGTCGAGATGGCGGAGAAGTTCGGCTTCAACAACCCGGAGATCGACACCCCGGTCCGCGCCGCCGCCTCGGTCTACGACAAGACGATGGACCGCGGCGGCAACGCCCTGTCGGCCATCGGCCAGTTCAACACCGCGACCACCCCGCTCCAGATGGCCATGGTCACCGCGGCCATCGCCAACGACGGCAAGCTGATGAAGCCGTACATGGTCGACCAGCTCGTCGCTCCGAACCTCGACGTGATCGAGAAGAACGAGCCCGAGGAGATGAGCCGGCCGATGTCGGCGGAGACCGCGCAGCTCGTCCAGAAGATGATGGAGAACGTCGTCGAGAAGGGCACCGGCACAAAGGCCCGCATCCGGGACGTCACGGTCGGCGGCAAGACCGGTACGGCGCAGCACGGCGAGAAGAACAAGGCCCGCCCGTACGCGTGGTTCATCTCGTACGCGAAGACGGACAGCGGCTCCCCGGTCGCGGTCGCCGTGGTCGTGGAGGACTCCGACGCGACCCGCGACGACATCAGCGGCGGCGGCCTGGCCGCACCCATCGCCCGTGACGTGATGAAGGCGGTGCTGGACAGCCGGAGGTGACGGCGGACCCTGTGTACCGGTCCCGTATCAGCTTCCGGTACCGGACGGATCGGCTCCCGGTGGCCGGTAGCCTTTGCGCGGACAGCACACCGCCGGACCACACACACGGTTGCGGCCGGGACTGACGGAGAGGGCTGGAACAGTTATGGATGAGCCGCGTCGCCTCGGCGGCCGGTACGAGCTGGGCTCGGTGCTCGGCCGTGGTGGCATGGCCGAGGTCTACCTCGCCCACGACACCCGGCTCGGCCGCACCGTCGCCGTGAAGACGCTCCGGGCCGACCTGGCCCGCGACCCGTCCTTCCAGGCCCGGTTCCGCCGTGAGGCCCAGTCGGCCGCCTCGCTCAACCATCCGGCGATCGTCGCCGTGTACGACACCGGCGAGGATTACGTCGACGGCGTGTCCATCCCGTACATCGTGATGGAGTACGTCGACGGGTCCACCCTGCGCGAGCTGCTCCACTCCGGTCGCAAGCTGCTCCCCGAGCGCACGCTGGAGATGACGGTCGGCATCCTCCAGGCCCTGGAGTACTCGCACCGCGCGGGCATCGTCCACCGCGACATCAAGCCGGCGAACGTCATGCTGACGCGCACCGGCCAGGTCAAGGTCATGGACTTCGGCATCGCCCGTGCGATGGGCGACGCCGGCATGACGATGACGCAGACGGCCGCCGTGATCGGCACGGCGCAGTACCTCTCCCCGGAGCAGGCGAAGGGCGAGACCGTCGACGCCCGCTCCGACCTGTACTCCACCGGCTGTCTGCTGTACGAGCTGCTCACCGTCCGTCCGCCGTTCATCGGCGACTCCCCGGTCGCGGTCGCCTACCAGCACGTGCGGGAGGAGCCGCAGCCGCCGAGCGTCTTCGACCCGGAGATCACTCCGGAGATGGACGCGATCGTCCTGAAGGCGCTGGTCAAGGACCCGGACTACCGCTACCAGTCGGCCGACGAGATGCGCGCCGACATCGAGGCGTGCCTGGACGGCCAGCCGGTCGCCGCGACGGCCGCGCTGGGCACGCCCGGCGGTTACGGCTATCCGCACCCGGAACAGCAGACGGCGGCCATGCGCCCGGCGGACGCGGGCGCGCAGACGTCGATGCTGCCGCCGATGAACCCGGACGACGGCGGTTACGGCTACGACGACCGGGGCGCCGGGCGCCGTCGCCAGCCGCAGAAGAAGTCGAACCTCTCGACGGTCCTGCTGGTCCTCGCGGGTGTCCTGGTGCTCGTCGGCGCCATCCTCATCGGCAGGACGGTCTTCGGCGGTGAGGGCGCCCGCGAGGTGACCGTCCCGAACCTCGTCGGCAAGCCGTACGCGGACGCCGAGAAGACGGCCAAGAGTGTCGGCGTCGGGGTCACCAACATGGGCGGGGAGCGGTGCGACCAGCCCAAGGGGGCGGTCTGCCGCCAGAACCCGGTCGCGGACGGCACCGCGCAGATGCGGGAGAACACCCCCATCGAGGTCTGGGTGTCGGAGGGCGCGGAGAAGGTCAAGGTGCCCAACGTCCTGGAGCAGTCCAGGGACCTGGCCACGACCAACCTCGAGAACGAGGAGTTCAAGGTCAAGGTCGTGACGGAGGAGTCGGAGAAGCCCGAGGGCACCGTCATCAAGCAGGACCCCGAGGGCGGCACGGAGCAGGAGAAGGGCACCGAGGTCACGATCACCATCGCCGTGAAGGGGAAGGTGTCCGTACCGAGGGTCGTCGACAGCCAGTTCGACAACGCGAAGGCGCAACTGGAGACACTGAAGTTCCAGGTGGTGAGGGAGGACGTGGACTCCGACAAGCCGGCGGGCCAGGTGGTCGACCAGAACCCGAAGCCGGACGAGCGGGTCTCCGAGGGCTCGTCGATCACCCTGAAGGTGTCGAAGGGGCCGCAGCAGCAGCAGGTCGACGTGCCCCAGGTCACCGGCCTCCTCCTGGGCCAGGCGAAGCAGGTGCTCGCGCAGCGGGGTCTCCAGCTGGTCGTCGGCGAGGGCCCCGACAACGACATGGTGTTCGTCGTCGACCAGAACCCGAAGCCGGGCAAGAAGGTCGACCAGGGTACGCCGGTCACCGTGAAGACCCAGAGCCTGGGCGGGAACGGCAACGGCGGAAACGGCGGCAACGGCGGCAACCCGGGTGGCGGCGACGGCGAGGGCGACGACGACTCCGGCTGGTTCGGCGGCGTGACCGGCGCGGCCTACCGCCCCGAGCCGTAGGGGCGGAGCACGACGGACGGACACGGCGACGGCCCGGCAACCCGAGCAGCGGGTGCCGGGCCGTCGCCGCACCCGCGCTCGCGCCGGTCCCGCCCGCCGTACCCCGCCCGTACCTCGCGCGGGTCCTTCACCGCACGCTCCCGTACGGCCCGCCGCCGCGCTCCCGTGCAGGTCCTTCGCCGGGCCGCCCCGCGCCCGGCCCTCCGCCGAGCCCGTGCGGGTCCTTCGCGGCGCCCTTCGTACGGCCCGCTGACGCGCCGCGTACGGGGCGCTCTCCCGCCCCCGCCGTACCTCTATGCAGGCCCCCGCCGCACCGCGGGCACGGGTCGCCGTCGGGCCGCCCCGGGCTCCGCGCCGCCGCGGCGGGCTCAGCGCAGCTCGGCCGGCTTGGTCCGTTCGTGGTCGACCTTCTCCGTGCGGACCAGTTCGCCCCAGACGACGTACCGGAAGTCCGAGGTCAGGATCGGCGTGCAGGTGGTGAGCGTGATGTACCGGCCCGGCCTGGCCCTGCCCGACTCCTTCGGGACGGGCTGGAGCACGTCCACGTTGAAACGGGAGGTCTTCGGCAGGATCCCGTAGACCTTGTAGACGTACCAGGTGTCCCTGGTCTCGAAGACGATCGGGTCGCCGGCCTTCAGCTTGTGGATGTTGTGGAACTTGGCGCCGTGCCCGTCGCGGTGCGCGGCGAGCGCGAAGTTGCCGGTCCTGTCCTTCGGGAGCGCCGACTTGATCGGATCGGTGTAGTACCCGGCCACGCCGTGGTTGAGGACGTCCGGGCTGGTGCCCTCCTTCACCAGGACCTCGTCGCCGCCCATCGCCGGGACGTGGAGGAAGCCGACCCCGCCCCTCGTGTCGAGGGCTCCGGGGCTCGTGTCGGTCCAGCTGTCGCGCACCGCGTCGCCCTGCTTGTCCGCCTCGCGGTCGGCCAGTACGTTCGTCCACCACAGCGAGTAGACGACGAACAGCCCCATCAGCACGCCTGCGGTGATCAGCAGTTCGCCGAAGACACTGATGACGCCGGCGATCCGGCTGCGCGCACGTGCCACAACATCTGTCCCGTCTTGAGGTGTCAGCCCGCGAGCGCGTCCGGTACGCCCTTGCTGCGCGGCCGTTCTTCGACCATCTTGCCCCACACGATCATGCGGTAGGTACTGGTGAACTCCGGGGTGCACGTGGTCAGCGTGATGTACCGGCCCGGTCCGGTGAACCCCGAGCCGTCGGGGACCGGTTTGAGCACCGCGACGTTCGAGGGCGAGGTCTGCGGAAGGATGCTGGCCATCGCGTAGACGTAGTACGCCTCGCGGGTCTCCACGACGATGGGGTCCCCGGGGCGCAGCCGGTTGATGTACCGGAAGGGCTCGCCGTGGGTGTTGCGGTGTCCGGCGACCGCGAAGTTGCCCTCCTCGTCGGACGGCATGGCGGTCTTCAGGGCGCCCTCGGCGTAGTGGCCGGCCATGCCCCTGTCGAGGACCTTCTCCTTGTCGATGCCCTCGGCGACGGGTACGACGACGTCCAGCTTGGGGATGTGGAGCAGCGCGAAGCCCTCGCCGGCCTCGAAGGCGCCCGGCTTCCTCGCGGAGCCGCCCTTCGCCCAGTCCTCCGCGATCCGGTCCTTCGCCCTGTCGACCTCCAGGCCCGCCTGGACGTTCGTCCACCACAGCTGGTAGGCGACGAAGAGCAGCATGATCGCGCCGAAGGTGATGAAGATCTCCCCCATGACGCGGCTGACGACCACGCCGAAGCCGTCCTTCGCCGCGCGGGCGGCGCGACGCGCCTCGACCCGGGACAGCGGCGCACCGGTCGGGGAGACCGGCGGGGGCGGGGGTCCGGAGGCGCGGCGGCGGCCACCGCGGCCCTTCGCGGCACGGCGCCGTTCGGCCCGTCCCCCGGTCCGCGGCTCCCCGGCGCCTCGCGGCGCGTGGTCGGCCGCCGGTGCGGCGCCGGGGGCGCCGGTCCCGGTGAGAGCCGGGTCGGGACCGGCGGCCGGGTCGACGACGGGAAGCACCGCCGTCGTGCCGACGTCGGCCGGCAGGTCCGCCCCGTACGGGGCGTGGGGCTGCGGGTACGGGTCGGGACGGTCGTACCCCTCCTGCGGCCACGGCTGGGGCTGCGGGGCCTCGTGCGACCGGGGCCTCCCGCCCGGCGGCACGTCGCCGGACGGCGGCCGGGGCGCGGCGTAGTACTGCGGCGGCACGGCGTACGGGGCCTGCGGGGCGCCCTGGGCCGCGGGCGCCCCGTACGCCTCGTACGGGACCTCGTACGCGTCGGGCGCCCCCGGCGCACCGGGCGGCCCGGCGGGCGTCCGGTGCGGCTGCCGCCATTCCCTGGGCTCCGGCACGGCTTCCGGCACCGGCTCCTCCTGCTGGGGCCGACCGGCGGCCCGGAACCAGGGCGAGCCCTCCGAGCCGCTCCCGGCCGCGTCGGGCCCCGGGCGCGCGGAGGTCACGCGACGGCCTTGCCCACCACCGGCGCGAGGCCCACGGAGCGGCCGACCGCACCGGTGTCGCCGCACCGCTCCAGCCAGTTGGCGAGCATGAGGTGGCCGTGCTCGGTCAGCACCGACTCGGGGTGGAACTGCACGCCCTCCACGGCGTGCTCACGGTGCCGGAGCCCCATGACGATCCCGTCCTCGGTGTGCGCCGTGACCTCCAGGACGTCCGGCAACGCGGCCGGTTCGGCGGCCAGCGAGTGGTACCGGGTCGCGGTGAACGGCGACGGCACACCGGCGAACACGCCCCGCCCCCCGTGGACCACCGGGGACGTCTTGCCGTGCAGCAGCTCGGGTGCGCGGTCGACGACTCCGCCGTACGCCACGGCCATCGACTGCATGCCGAGGCAGACGCCGAAGACGGGGACGCCCGTCGCGGCGCAGTGCCGGACCATGTCCACGCAGACCCCGGCCTCCTCGGGCGTGCCGGGGCCGGGCGAGAGCAGGACGCCGTCGAAGCCGTCCTGCGCACGCCGCGGCTCGACCTCGTCGTTGCGGACGACCTCGCACTCGGCGCCGAGCTGGTACAGGTACTGGACGAGGTTGAAGACGAAGCTGTCGTAGTTGTCGACGACGAGGATGCGCGCGCTCACTGACCGTCCACCGTCACATCGTTGAACGGAAGCAGAGGCTCCGCCCAGGGGAACACGTACTGGAAGAGCAGGAAGACGACACCGAGGGCGAGCAGGAGCGAGATCAGCCCCCGCACCCACGCGTTGCCCGGGAGATGCCTCCAGATCCAGCCGTACATGGCGTCCGCCGTCCCTTCCTTCGGTACCGCACCAGAGTAAGGGGCGATCCCCCGCCGGCGGGGCCCCTGGGGAAAACACGGACGTTCCGTGCTAAGGGGCCGGTCGCGCGTACCGCAGGTCCACCGTGCCCGAGTAGCCGGGCAGGGTCGTCGTCCCGCGCTCCTCGACCTTCCAGCCCAGCCCGTACGCCTTCACGTAGAGCTGGTAGTTCTGGATCGCGGGGGAGGAGACGAGGGCCTTGCGCAGCCTGCCGGTGTCGCCGACGGCCGTGACCTTGTAGGGCGGGGAGTAGACGCGGCCCTGGAGGATCAGGGTGTTGCCGACGCAGCGCACGGCGCTGGTGGAGATCAGGCGCTGGTCCATGACCTGGATGCCCCGGGCGCCGCCCTGCCAGAGGGCGTTGACGACGGCCTGGAGGTCCTGCTGGTGGATGACCAGGTCGTTGGCGTGCGGCTCGGGGTAGCCGGGGGCCGCCCGGGCGTCCGGCGGGGCGTCGTTGAGCGTGACCGTGAGGCCGTCGCCGGAGACGTCCGTGGTCCCCGCGGCCTTCTCCAGGACGCCGAGCCGTGCGTCCTCGGCGTCGCTGGATCCGTCGTCGCGGCGGGCCAGCCCGTCGACCTGGTCGCGTACGGCCGCCGTGGACTCCTCCAGCCCGGCGTTCTTGTCGCTGCGCTCCCGGACGAGGTCGGAGAGCCTCAGCAGGGAGTCGTCCGTGCGGATGTTGGTGCCCTTGGCGGTGTTGAAGCTGGTGACGAAGATCAGGCCCGCGAGCGCGAAGACGGCGGCCGTCAGCAGTCTCACCGGCTGCCACCCGTCGCGCCGGGCCGGCTCCGGGGGAGAGTCGGCGGAATTGCTCAACGTACCCTTATCTCCTCAGGCGTCGCGGAAGCACTACGCTAACGGACGCCCGGGCAGGGGGACGGACCACCTCGCTCCCGGCCCCTACCAGCAAGAGTCACCGTTTCCGCGCGGTCACGCAGCGCATCGACAGGAGAGTTCCTCGTGCCGAAGTCACGTATCCGCAAGAAGGCCGACTTCACGCCGCCCCCCGCCGCGAAGCAGGCGACCGCCATCAAACTGACCAGCCGCAGCTGGGTCGCTCCGGTCATGCTGGCGCTGTTCGCGATCGGGCTGGCCTGGATCGTGGTCTTCTTCGTCACCGACGGCACGCTCCCCATGGAGTCGCTGAGGAGCTGGAACGTCGCGGTCGGTTTCGGCTTCATCGCCGCCGGCTTCGCCGTCTCCACCCAGTGGAAGTGACGGGTCGGCGCGGATCACCGCACCGTCAATCACCCATACGGGTTATCCACAGCGTTGTGCACAGCCGTGGAAAAGTTCAGATGATCTGTGGATAACTCTGGTGGCCCTGGTGTCCGGATGGCTGCACCCGCCTCCGGAACCCGCCGTCCGAACCCCTCGCCGCCCCGGAAACATCCAGGTCAGCGGCGAGGGGTGCAGGTGTTCCCGACATCTTGCAGCAGCATCGTCACCGACTGTGGACAACTCTGGGGAAAGCCTGGGCTCAGCCGAGCGCGGCCGTCCTCATGACGGCCGCCGCCACCGTCGCGGCCAGCACCAGTCCGCACGCCCCCCACTGCAGCAGCAGGCGCCTTCCGCGCGGGCCGTGCACCATGCCGTACGCGACGACCGCACCGGCGACCAGGCCGCCGAGGTGGGCCTGCCAGGCGATGGTGTCCCGGAAGACGACCGTGATCAGCACGTTCAGCGCGATCAGGCCCAGCACCGACCGCGGATCGTACCTGAGCCGGCGGAGCAGCACGAATGTCGCCCCCATCAGGCCGAAGACCGCCCCCGACGCGCCCAGGGACGGTTGGTTCGGCGCCGCCAGCACATAGGTGAGCGCGCTGCCCGCGAGTCCGGAGAGCAGGTACAGCGCGAGGTAGCGGACCCGGCCGAGGGCCGCCTCCAGGGGGCCGCCCAGCACCCACAGGCCGAGCATGTTGAAGCCGATGTGCCACACCTCCTGGTGCAGGAACACCGCCGTCAGGAACCGGTACCACTCCCCGTCGGCCACCCCCACCACCCGGAGCAGCTCCGGGTCGAAGGCGAGCCCGATCAGCATCAGCTCGTCGACGAGGCCCGAGAGGAGCAGGCCGCCCAGGAACACCAGCAGGTTGGTCCCGATCAGGACCTTGGTGACCAGCTGCTGGTCGCCGTCGGTGACGGCGCCGCCCGCGATGTTCCGCGGCCGGGCGGCGTCCGGCCGGTGGCCCGTGCCCGATCCGCTCCGCACGCACCCGGGGCACTGGAACCCGACCGAGGCCTCGACCATGCAGTCCGGGCAGATCGGCCGTTCGCAGCGTGTGCAGCGGATGCCGGTCTCCACCCCGGGGTGGCGGTAACAGCTCGGCAGCCCGCTCGCCGCCCGGTCGTGCTCCATGGGATCCCCTCGTACTCGTGCCGACGCCCCGCCCGTCCCTACGGACGAGCGGGGCGGAAAGGTTCCCCGGGGGAACCGGGGCGACCGCGGATGACCCGGGCGTCAGCGTGCCCCGACCACGACGGTCTCGATGACCACGTCGTGCACCGGGCGGTCCGTGCGCGGGTTCGTCCGCGTGCCGGCGATGGCGTCGACGACCTTCTTGCTCGCCTCGTCGGTGACCTCGCCGAAGATCGTGTGCTTGCCGGTCAGCCAGGCGGTCGGCGAGACGGTGATGAAGAACTGCGAGCCGTTGGTCCCCGGGCCGGCGTTGGCCATGGCCAGCAGGTACGGCTTGGTGAAGGCCAGGTCCGGGTGGCACTCGTCCTTGAACTCGTACCCCGGGCCGCCCGTGCCGTTGCCCAGCGGGTCGCCGCCCTGGATCATGAAGCCGCTGATGACGCGGTGGAAGACCGTGCCGTCGTACAGGGGGGCGGTGGTCTTCTGACCCGTCTCCGGGTTCGTCCACTCGCGCTCACCCCTGGCGAGCTCGACGAAGTTCCGGACCGTGACCGGTGCGTGGTCCGGGAAGAGCCGGACCTCGATGTCGCCGTGGTTCGTCTTCAGGGTGGCGTAAAGCTGCTCGGCCACGATGTGCCTTCCTTAGGTCTCCTCTTACACGTCCGATCCTCGCACGGAAGCCGCGGCGGGGAACAAAAGCCGGGAGGGTCACGCGGGGATGCCCCGGATGCCCGCACCGCATGCCGACGCCGAACCGGAGGGGCATGATTTCCAAAACGGCGGAAAGGTGAGGTATCGAACCGCCACCGAGGAGGAGGATCCCGTGACCCGCATGGACAGCGTGCGCGCCGCCACCGATTCGGCCAAGGAGAGCGTGCTGCACGCCGCGGACGTGGTGGCGCCCTACGCCGGCGCGGCCAGGGAGCAGGCGGCGCTGTACGCGCGCGAGGCGCGCGTCAGGATGGCGCCGAAGGTCTCCGAAGCCGCCCGGCAGGCGCGCGTCCACTACGGCGTGTACGTCGCGCCGCACGTACCGCCGAAGCTCGACGCGGCCGCTCACCGAGCGGCGCACCGGACCCGGAGGGCCGCGCGTCAGGCCGCCTCCTACACCGCCCCCCGCCTGGAGCAGGTGATGGCCGCCGCGGGGCCCGCACGCGAGGAGGCCGTGTCCCGTTCGACCGCCGCCCTCGCCGCGCTGCGCGGCCAGGTGACGGCGAAGGAGGTCAGGAAACTGGTCCGCCGGCACGAGCGCCGCGTCCGCAACCGGCGGGCGATGAAGGGGGTGGCCGTCCTCGGCCTGGTCCTCGGCGGCGCCGCGGCGGTGTGGAAGTGGTGGGAGGGGCAGGCCGACCCGGACTGGCTGGCCGAACCGCCCACGGAGGTCTCCGAGGGGGCCGCGCTCACGTCGGTCGACGGCAGCGAGCCGGCCTCCGCGAGGGCGGAGACGGTCGAGGCGTCCGAGGCTTTCGACGCGGAGGAGCCGGAGAACGGCGACGGGCTCCGCTGACGCCGCCCGGCACCCGCCGGCCCCGCGGCTAGTGCGCGGCGGCCGCCCCCACGAGGGCGGCCGCGGCGGTGTGTCCGGCGTCGGCCGGGCACACCGGCGCGGGGACGTCGGCGGCGGGCAGACGGCGCACGGCGGGTGAGGCGCCGTGCGCCTCGGCGCGGATGCGCTGCTTGATCGTCGGCGGCAGCGCCCACCCGCGCGGTGTCCGGCCCCCGCCGACCCCGTACCCGACCCCCCGGCCGGCGCCGGCCCCGGGCGCTGCGGCGGGTCGCTGCACCGGCAGGGCCGCGGCCGCGGTGCGGGACGTACGGGCGGCGGGTGCGGCGGGTGCGGCGGCGCCGCCGCACCGGTGCGCGACGGGCGGGGTGAGCCCCGCGAGGGCGAGGAGCCCACGGAGGAAGGAGACGATTGCGGTCCAGAAGTGCGTGACCCTGTCGGCGGCCATGGCCCCTCGCTTTCCCGTCGCGTTGAGGATTGGGCGATCTACATACCTTCCTCATGATGTGCGCGCATCTCGGGATCGAGCGGAGCGACGCCGCCCGTTCGCAGATCTTCCGATGAACACCACCCGTACGGGCCTGTGCGGCCGTCCCCCTCCCGAAGGGTCGGCGGGCTCCGACCGGCCCCGCCTCCCGCGCGCGGCAGGGTCCGCCATCCGCCGGGACGGGCGGGAGGGGAGCGCGGGGCCCGCGGAAGTCCGGAACGCGGACCTCCGGGGATCGCGTCAACTGCACCGCCCCGACCCGTCGACGCGGACGACCCGTCGACGCGGACGACGCGGGACATCGGGACATCGGGACATCGGGACAAGAACACCCCCCTGACCGTGTTCTCACAGGTCAGAGGGGTGCAAGGGAGTGGAGCCTAGGGGAGTCGAACCCCTGACATCTGCCATGCAAAGACAGCGCTCTACCAACTGAGCTAAGGCCCCGGAGACCACCGGGAGGCGGCGGTCGCAGACCAGAGTACCGGGTGACCGGGGGTGTCCCGCAAAAAGATTGGGGCTCCCCGTGGGCAACCCCTCTCCGTAAGATGCTCCGCAAGGTTCGCAGCAGCGAACCGGAGCGATGGGGAGACGCAATGGATGCTGCACAGCAGGAAGCGACCGCCAGAGCCAGAGAGCTCCAGCGCAGCTGGTACGGCGAACCGCTGGGGGCGCTCTTCCGTCGGCTGATCGACGACCTCGGCCTCAACCAGGCCCGGCTCGCCGCCATACTGGGACTCTCCGCCCCCATGCTGTCACAGCTGATGAGCGGTCAGCGTGCGAAGATCGGCAACCCGGCCGTCGTCCAGCGCGTCCAGGCCCTGCAGCAGCTCGCCGGCCAGGTCGCCGACGGCAGTGTGAGCGCCGTCGAGGCGACGGACCGGATGGAGGAGATCAGGAAGTCGCAGGGCGGTTCGGTGCTGACTGCCTCCGGCCAGACCGCCGTCGGCTCGGGCGCGCCCACGGTGCGCCGCGTCGTCCGGGAGATCCAGTCGCTGCTGCGCTCGGTCGCGGCGGCCGGCGACATCATCGACGCCGCCGACTCGCTCGCCCCCACCCATCCCGAACTGGCAGAGTTCCTCCGGGTGTACGGCGCCGGCCGCACCGCGGACGCGGTCGCGCACTACGAGTCGCACCAGAGCTGACGAAGGACGCGGCGGGGGCGGACGGCGGTACGGCGCGCCGCGGTGACGGGCGGCCACGGAACGGGGAGCGACACGGCGCGATGGGCGAGGTCTTCGCGGGGCGGTACGAGCTGGTCGACCCGATCGGGCGGGGCGGCGTGGGAGCCGTCTGGCGTGCCTGGGACCAGCGCCGCCGCCGGTACGTCGCGGCGAAGGTGCTCCAGCAGAGCGACGCCCACACACTGCTGCGCTTCGTGCGCGAGCAGGCCCTGCGCATAGACCACCCGCACGTCCTCGCCCCGGCGAGCTGGGCCGCCGACGACGACAAGGTCCTGTTCACCATGGACCTCGTCGGCGGCGGCTCCCTGGCGCACATGGTCGGGGACTACGGTCCGCTGCCGGCGCGGTTCGTCTGCACCCTGCTCGACCAGTTGCTGTCCGGCCTGGCCGCGGTGCACTCCGAGGGGTGGTGCACCGCGACATCAAACCGGCGAACATCCTGCTGGAGGCCACCGGCACGGGGCGGCCGCACCTGCGGCTGTCCGACTTCGGGATCTCGATGCGCAAGGGCGAGCCGCGCCTGACCGAGACCGACTACGTGGTCGGCACCCCCGGCTACTTCGCGCCCGAGCAGCTCATGGGCGCCGAACCGGACTTCCCCGCCGATCTGTTCGCGGTCGGCCTGGTCGCCCTGTACCTGCTCCAGGGCCGGAAGCCGGATTCCCGGGCGCTCGTGGCGCACTTCCAGACGCACGGCACCCCGGGTGCGCCCCAGGGCATCCCGGAACCGCTGTGGCAGGTCCTGGCGGGACTGCTCCAGCCCGACCCCGAGGCCCGGTTCCGCACCGCGAACGGCGCCCGCAAGGCGCTCTCGTCCGCGGTGGAGCTGCTGCCCGGCCCGGTGGACGGGGAGGAGCCGGTGGAGGTCCTCGACCAGCTCGGCCCGCTGCCGCCCGGGTACGGCCCGGACGGCCCCGTGCCCACCCCGGTGCCCGCACCCCCTCCCGTACCGGGGCGGCCGGCCGCCGCGACGCGGGGGCTGCCGTCGCCGTCCGGGACGGGCGGCTTCCACCTGGCCCCGCCACTCCCGCGCCCCGCCCCGCCCCGGCCCGTCGCGGCTCCCCCGCCGCCCGACCCCCACTCCCCGCACCCCCCGGCGCCGTACCCGTATCCGTATCCGGCACCGGCACCGTACCCGGGCGCGCCCGCGCCGAACGGGCACGCGCCCCCTCCCCCTACCGTCACGGCGCCCGCCCCCGTGACGGTCCCGCGCCGGCCGGGTCCTCCGCGCGCGGTGGCGGTTCCGGTCGTCCTGCTGGCCCTGGTCTGCTACGCCGTCGGCTTCTGGGCGCTCACCCGGATCTGAGCCACCCGTCCCGCGGCGTCCCTCACCGCACCGGCCCGCCCGGCGACGGCGGTGCGGGGCCGCCCGCCGCCGGGGCCGCCGGTCCCGGACCGGCCGTCGCACCCGGACGGCGCCGCGCCAGCGCGGTCCACAGGCCGAGACCGAGCAGCAGTGCCGTCCCGGTGCCGATGCCCGCCGCCGCGACGAGCCTCATCGTGCCGGCGTCCCCCGCACGCGCGCCGCTCTCCCCGGCGGCCGCGGCCCTCCGGTCTTCCCCGGTGACCTCGAAGACCCCGGCCGGACCGGCGTACGGCGGCGGTGCCGCGGCCCCGCCCTCGACGTTGACGCGCAGGGTCAGCCCGTACGGCCCGTCGCCGAACTCCTCCCCCACCCCCGGGTTGAGGCTCACGCGCAGGTAGTACCAGCCCGCGAAGCGCAGGCCGCCGACCCTGGGGTCGGAGCTGAAGCGGTTCTCGTACGCCACCGGCGGCAGCGGGTCGAGGGCCACCGACTTCTGTCTGCCGTCGTACGCCAGGGAGTCCTCGCCGACGACCGGGCCCAGCGCCGGGTTGTACAGCGACACGGGCAGCGCACCGGCCACGAAGCCGCCACCGGACGAGCTGCCGAGGTCGGCGCTGACGAACAGCTGCTGGCCCCAGTCGACGGGGACGCGGTAGAAGCGGCTCTGGCCGGGTTCGATGCGGTCGGTCCACTCGCCCTCGGTGAGGCCGGGCGCGTCGGAGAAACCGGCGCCGCCGGCCCGCTCGCGGGGCCCGCCCGCGGGTGGTTCCGGCGAGGCGCTGGGCCAGTCGCCGGGGGCCGCGGTCGGGCCGGCCTTCCCCAGCCCCGGCTCCAGGAAGTGCCGGAGTTCCAATCCCCAGGGCTCCCCCGTCGACGACTCCCCGCCCTCGCGCTCGACGACGACGTAGTACGAGCCGGCCTCCCGGCACAGCGACCGGCCCGGGGTGAGCGTGCGGTCGGCGTACGCGGCGATCGGCCGGGCGAACCCCGCGGAGCCGAACCGCGCGGTTCCGCTGCCGCAGTCGGAACCGTCCCGGTTCTGGAGGGAGACCTTCAGCCCGTCCCGGTACGAGGGCCGGGCGCCCGGGGGCGGTACGGCGACGGCGGAGACGTACGCGTGGTCGGCGGCGTCCAGGTCGACGCGGTAGACCAGCCTGCCGTCCCGGGGGAGGTCGTCCCGGTAGACCGGGCCGGCGGTCAGGCGGGGGGCGTCGCTCGTGGTCGAGGAGCCCCGGACCGTCCGGGCGTCCCCGGCGAAGGCGTACGGGGCGGGCGCACCGGCCGCGGGGGCCGCCGGTGCGGGTGGCCCCGAGGCGAGGACCACCGCCCCGGCCAGCGCCGCCACCGCGCCGGCGCGCGCGGTCCGGACCCCCGTCCCGCAGCGGACCCCCCTCGCGCGGCCGGTCGCCGCCACGCGTCCCGCGGCGGTTCCCGCCCCGTCGGCCCCGGCCGCGCCGCCGGCCCGTCCTCGCACGTCCACGCGCTTCCCCTCCTCGTCTCCCTGCCCGCACCATCCTGCCCGGCGTCCACCGCCGGCGCCCGGGGCCGCCGATCGCCCCGCCGGTCCGCGGCCGCGCGTACGGCCCTGCGCTCCGGCCGACGCCCCGGTCGGTGTTCCGGACCGGGGACGGCCCCGCCCTCCGCTTAGACGGGCGGGGGTTCGCTCGGGCGAACCCGCGGCGGATCCGTTCGGTCTCCGCGACGGGAAGGACCCGCGGCGGAGGGGGCCCCACGACGAGAAGGGCCCCGGCCGCTTCCCAGCAGCCGGGGCCCCTCATGCGTGTGGAGCGCTCACGAACCCGCGGGCACGGAGTCGGTCGCCTCCGTCCACAGGTCCTGCTCGGCGCGATCCGCCTGGATCTGGCGGTACACGAGGAGCCCGCCGATGGCGGCCAGTGCGACCAGGAGAAGCTTCTTCACCGCGCGACCTCGTCTTTCGTTGACGTGGGAGTCCTTATGGCGCCCGACTATACACACCGATCGATACCAATCGGTGACCTAGCTGCGCACGGCAGTACGACACCGCCCCGGCGTCCCATTCGCACGACCGTACGGGCCTGGAAAAGCCGTAGGCCCCGGTCTCCCGACCGGGGCCTACGTTTCTGTGGGGCTAACAGGATTTGAACCTGTGGCCTCATCCTTATCAGGGATGCGCTCTAACCAACTGAGCTATAGCCCCTCCGCGCTGCGCGCTGACCTCTGAAGATTAGCGCACAGGGCGGCTCCAGCCAAAATCGCTATTCGTCCTCGGCGAGCGTCAGCTCCACTCCGCCCACGAAGCCGGCCGCCAGGTTGTAGACGAAGGCGCCCAGCGTGGCCAGTGCCGTGGCCAGTACGACGTCGATCACGGCGATCACCGATGTGAAGAGGAGGACGCGCGGCAGCGACAGGAACGCCTGCAGGTCGAACCCGTTGCTCTCGGTGGACCCGGTCGCGTCGCTGATCGTCGCGCCGACCGTCGAGAAGACGCCCATCGCGTCCATGACCATCCACAGCACGGCCGCCGCGACGATCGTGCAGATGCCCAGGGCGATGGAGAGCAGGAAGCTGACCTTCATCACCGACCACGGGTCGGCCTTGGCCACCCGCAGCCGCGCCTTGCGCGTCCGGGGCGTCGTCCTGGCGCCCGTACGGGGCCGGCGCACCCGCTCCCCGGTCCGGTCGTCCCCGCGGACGTCCTGGGCCGCGTACGCCTGCGGTGGGCGGTACGGCTGGGCCGGCCGGCCGGCGGAGGGCCGCTCACCGGGCAGCGGGCCCTCGTCGTACGTCTCGTACGGGGCCTGCGGCCCGCGCGGGTCGGTCACCGCAACCCCCTGGGAGTCCGTGGCAGGGCCACGGGCACCGTTCTTCCTCGAAGCGGCCGAACCGGCGCCCGTGGCTCCGCTCACGCTTTACTCCTCGTGCTCCCCGGCCGAGGACTCCGTGCCCCCGGCTGCCTCGACCGCGGCGCCGGTGCCGACGGCGCCCTCGGTCCCTTCCGCGTCCGTGCCCGCGCCCTCCGCCGCGTCGGTCTGCTCGACCTCCTCGGCTTCGGCGCCGGCCTCGGCGTTCCGCGCGATGCCCACGACGGCGTCGCGCTTGCCCAGGTTGATCAGCTGGACGCCCATGGTGTCACGGCCGGTCTCCCTGACTTCGTTGACGCGCGTGCGGATCACACCGCCGGACAGCGTGATGGCGAGGATCTCGTCACCCTCCTCGACCACCAGCGCGCCGACGAGCGAACCGCGGTCCTCCACGATCTTCGCAGCCTTGATGCCGAGACCGCCACGACCCTGGACGCGGTACTCGTCGACGGGCGTCCGCTTGGCGTAACCGCCGTCCGTGGCCGTGAAGACGAACGTACCGGGACGGACGACGTTCATCGAGAGGAGTTCGTCGCCTTCGCGGAAACTCATGCCCTTCACGCCGGAGGTGGCCCGGCCCATGGGGCGCAGCGCCTCGTCCGTCGCGGTGAAGCGGATGGACTGGGCCTTCCTGCTGATGAGCAGCAGGTCGTCCTCGGCGGAGGCCAGCTCCGCGCCGATCAGCTCGTCGGCGAGGCCTTCGGCGCCGTTGTCCCGCTCGCGCAGGTTGATGGCGATGACGCCGCCCGAGCGCGGGGAGTCGTAGTCCTTGAGCGGGGTCTTCTTCACCAGGCCCGCCTTGGTCGCGAGGACCAGATAGGGCGCCGCCTCGTAGTCGCGGATCGCGAGAATCTGGGCGATCCGCTCGTCCGGCTGGAAGGCCAGCAGGTTGGCGACGTGCTGGCCCCGGGCGTCCCGGCCGGCGTCGGGCAGCTCGTACGCCTTGGCGCGGTAGACGCGGCCCTTGTTGGTGAAGAACAGCAGCCAGTGGTGCGTGGTGGAGACGAAGAAGTGGTCGACGATGTCGTCCTCCTTCAGCTTCGCGCCCCGCACGCCCTTGCCGCCGCGCTTCTGCGACCGGTAGTCGTCGGTCTTCGTCCGCTTCACGTAGCCGCCGCGGGTGATCGTGACGACGATGTCCTCCTCGGCGATCAGGTCCTCGATGGACATGTCGCCGTCGAACGGCACGAGCTGCGAGCGGCGGTCGTCGCCGAACCTCTCCACCAGCTGCGCCAGCTCCTCGCTGACGATCCGCCGCTGGCGGGACTCGGAGGCGAGGATGGAGTTGTAGTCGTCGATCTTCGCCTGGAGCTCGTCGTGCTCCGCGACGATCTTCTGGCGCTCCAGGGCGGCCAGGCGGCGCAGCTGCATCTCCAGGATGGCGTTGGCCTGGACCTCGTCGATCTCCAGCAGGCCCATCAGGCCCCCGCGCGCGACCTCCACCGTGTCGCTGCGCCGGATCAGGGCGATGACCTCGTCGATCGCGTCCAGCGCCTTGAGCAGGCCGCGCAGGATGTGGGCCCGCTCCTCGGCCTTGCGCAGGCGGAAGCGCGTGCGGCGGACGACGACCTCGATCTGGTGGGTCACCCAGTGGCGGATGAACGCGTCCAGCGAGAGCGTGCGCGGCACCCCGTCGACCAGCGCGAGCATGTTCGCGCCGAAGTTGGTCTGGAGGTCGGTGTGCTTGTAGAGGTTGTTAAGGACGACCTTGGCGACCGCGTCGCGCTTGAGGACGATGACGAGGCGCTGGCCCGTGCGGGAGCTGGTCTCGTCGCGGACGTCCGCGATGCCGCCGATCCTGCCGTCCTTCACCAGGTCGGCGATCTTCTGCGCGAGGTTGTCCGGGTTGACCTGGTACGGCAGCTCGGTGACGACCAGGCACTGCCGGTTCTGGACCTCCTCGACCTCGACGACCGCGCGCATCGTGATGGAGCCGCGGCCGGTGCGGTACGCCTCCTCGATGCCCTTGCGGCCGACGACGAGGGCGCCGGTCGGGAAGTCGGGGCCCTTGATGCGCTCGATCAGCGCGTCCAGCAGCTCCTCGTGGGTGGCCTCGGGGTGCTCCAGCGCCCACTGGGCCCCGGCCGCGACCTCGCGCAGGTTGTGCGGCGGGATGTTGGTGGCCATGCCGACCGCGATGCCGGCGGAGCCGTTGACCAGCAGGTTCGGGAAGCGCGACGGGAGGACCGTCGGCTCCTGGTTGCGGCCGTCGTAGTTGTCCTGGAAGTCGACGGTCTCCTCGTCGATGTCCCGGAGCATCTCCATGGACAGGGGCGCCATCTTGCACTCGGTGTAGCGCATGGCGGCGGCCGGGTCGTTCCCGGGGGAGCCGAAGTTGCCGTTGGAGTCGACCAGCGGCATGCGCATCGACCACGGCTGGGCCAGGCGGACCAGGGCGTCGTAGATGGAGGTGTCGCCGTGCGGGTGGTACGTGCCCATGACGTCGCCGACGACGCGGGCGCACTTGTAGAAGCCCTTCTCGGGCCGGTAGCCGCCGTCGTACATGGCGTACAGGACGCGCCGGTGGACGGGCTTGAGGCCGTCCCGCACGTCGGGCAGCGCGCGCGACACGATGACGGACATCGCGTAGTCGAGGTACGAGCGCTGCATCTCGGTCTCGAGCCCGACGGGCTCGACGCGGAGGCCCGCGCCGGGGACGGCGGGCTCCTCTTCGGGTGTCACGGCGGGGGTGTTCTCGTCGGCCATTGCTGGTCTTCAGTCCTTTCGTGCGGTCAGCTGAGACCGACTCAGATGTCGAGGAAGCGGACGTCCTTGGCGTTGCGCTGGATGAACGAGCGCCGTGCCTCCACGTCCTCGCCCATCAGCACCGAGAACAGGTCGTCGGCCTGGGCCGCGTCGTCCAGCGTGACCTGGCCGAGCACCCGGTGGTCCTGGTCCATGGTGGTGATGCGCAGTTCCTCGGCGTTCATCTCGCCCAGGCCCTTGAAGCGCTGGATGGAGTCCTCGCGGATGCGCTTGCCGTTCTGCTTGCCGAGCTCGACGAGCGCGTCGCGCTCGCGGTCCGAGTAGGCGTACTCGAAGTCGTCCCGACCCCACTTGATCTTGTACAGCGGGGGGCGGGAGAGGTAGACGTGGCCGGCCTCGACCAGCGGCCGCATGAAGCGGAAGAGGAACGTCAGCAGCAGGGTGTTGATGTGCTGGCCGTCGACGTCGGCGTCCGCCATCAGGATGATCTTGTGGTAGCGGAGCTTGGAGATGTCGAAGTCCTCGTGGACACCGGTGCCGAAGGCGGAGATCAGCGCCTGGACCTCGGTGTTCTGCAGGATCTTGTCGATCCGCGCCTTCTCGACGTTCAGGATCTTGCCGCGGATCGGCAGGATGGCCTGGTACATCGGGTTGCGGCCGGACTTGGCGGAGCCGCCGGCGGAGTCGCCCTCGACGATGAAGATCTCGCACTTGGTCGGGTCGTTCGACTGGCAGTCGGACAGCTTGCCCGGCAGGGACGCCGACTCCAGCAGGCCCTTGCGGCGCGTCAGGTCCCGCGCCTTGCGGGCGGCCACGCGCGCGGTGGCGGCCTGGATGGCCTTGCGGACGATGTCCGCCGCCTCGTTCGGGTTCCGGTCGAACCAGTCCGACAGGTGCTCGTGGACGACCTTCTGCACGAAGGTCTTCGCCTCCGTGTTGCCCAGCTTGGTCTTGGTCTGGCCCTCGAACTGCGGCTCGCCCAGCTTGACCGAGATGATCGCGGTCAGGCCCTCGCGGATGTCCTCGCCGGTGAGGTTGTCGTCCTTCTCGCGCAGCAGCTTCCTGTCGCGCGCGTAGCGGTTGACGAGGCCGGTCAGCGCCGCGCGGAAGCCCTCCTCGTGCGTACCGCCCTCGTGGGTGTGGATCGTGTTGGCGAACGAGTACACGCCCTCCGTGTACTGCGAGTTCCACTGCATCGCGATCTCGACCGAGAGCATCCGCTCCTTGTCCTCGGCCTCGACCGCGATGACCGTGGGGTGGATCAGCTCGCCCTTGCGGGAGTTGAGGTACTTGACGAAGTCGACGATGCCGCCCTCGTAGTAGTACGTCACCGTGCGCGCCGGCTGCTCCTCCACCGCCTCGGCGGAGGCGTCGGCGTCGTCGGCGTTCATCGTCGCCCTGGCCGACTCGCGCTCGTCGGTGAGCCTGATCGTCAGGCCCTTGTTGAGGAACGCCATCTCCTGGAAGCGGCGGGAGAGGGTCTCGAAGGAGTAGTCGGTGGTCTCGAAGACGTCCGGGTCCGCCCAGAAGGTGACCGACGTCCCGGTCTCCTCGGTGGCCTCGTGCTTGGCCAGGGGCGCGGTGGGGACGCCCAGCTTGTAGTCCTGCGTCCAGCGGTGGCCGTCGGTCTTCACCTCGACGGCGACCCGCGTCGACAGCGCGTTGACCACGGAGACGCCCACGCCGTGCAGGCCGCCGGAGACCGCGTAGCCGCCGCCGCCGAACTTGCCTCCCGCGTGCAGCACGGTCAGGACGACCTCGACGGCGGGCTTGCCCTCGGAGGGGACGATGCCCACCGGGATGCCGCGGCCGTTGTCGACGACGCGGACGCCGCCGTTCTCCAGGATCGTGACGTCGATGGTGTCCGCATGGCCGGCCAGGGCCTCGTCGACGGAGTTGTCGACGACCTCCTGAACCATGTGGTGGAGTCCACGCTCACCGGTCGAGCCGATGTACATGCCGGGCCGTTTGCGGACCGCGTCCAGTCCCTCGAGGACGGTGATCGCGCTGGCGTCGTACGCGGGGGAGCCCGACGCCGGGACCGCGCCGCTCTCGCCGGCAGGAGTGGACGGAATGCTCTCGTTGGGGTTGCCGGAATCGGCCACGAAGCGCCCTTTCTGGCACAGCGCGAACCACCGCCCGGGAGGCCCCGGAGTGGCTGCGTCGTTCGACATGTTCCGCAGTGGGCGGGATTACCTACCAGTCTACCGGTAGCGCTGACAGTCATGGGGGTTTGCCGGTGCCTGGGTCCGCATGTGCCGCTCTGAACCGGCGCCCACCGACTCCCCATATCTGGTACGGGGCTCCAAGGGGCTCACACGGCCACTCAGCGCTTCGGCCCGTCAACCACCCGCAACCACCGCGACCACCTCCGGAACCTCTCCCTCCGCAGCCGTCCGGGGCCCTCGGCCGACCCCCCGCGCCGCAGGTCGCGCCGGTGCCGACGCTCACCGGCCGGCGGGCGGGCACCCCGGCGCGTGCGCGGGAGCGCGGCCGGGCGTCCGGTCCCGGCCGCGCTCCCCCGTTCGAGGGGCCGGCCGTCGCCCCGCGGGAGGCCGTCAGCCGTAGGTGTCGCCGGCCCCGGTGCTCCCGGGCGCCCGCAGCGGGCCGTAGCCGCGGCGCGGCCCGCCCGGTCCGAGCACGCGGATGTGGCGTACCGTCCCGTGCCCCAGGTCCTCGTTGAGCCGGGCCACCAGCCGCGGGGCGAGCAGCCGCAGCTGTGTCGCCCATGCCGTGGAGTCGCACTGGACGGTGAGGACGCGCTCGTCGGGGTCCTCGTCGTACCGCAGCGGCACGCAGTGCTTCGCCAGGTCCTCGCCCACGATCTGCGGCCACCGCCCCATGACGCCGCCGACCGCCGCGGGCGCCTCCCAGCCGCGCTCGGTGATCAGCCGGTTGATCGCCGCGCCCAGCGGCAGCGGGTCGCGCCCGTCGGCGCGCGCCCCGGAGCGCAGCCCGCCGCCGCGGCGCGCCTGCTTCTTCTGCCGGGCGGCGGCGCCCCGCGCCTTCGCCTGCTCCTTCGCCGCGCGCAGCGCCACGCGCGCGAGGTCCACGCCGGACGGCTCGGGGACCGGGACGCGCACCGCGCCCGCCGGCGACTGCGGCTGTGTGCTCATGCGCGCTCCACCGCCCCTTCCGACACCGCGTACCGCGCCCCCGCCAGCACCCCCGGCACGTCGTCGTCCACCGCCGCCGTCACCAGCACCTGCTCACCGGGCGCGACCAGCTCCGCCAGCCGCGCCCGCCGCCTCGCGTCCAGCTCGGCGAAGACGTCGTCCAGCACGAGCACGGGCTCGTTGCCCTCCGCGCGCAGCAGGTCGTACGAGGCCAGCCGCAGCGCCAGCGCGTACGACCAGGACTCGCCGTGGCTGGCGTACCCCTTCGCCGGCATCCGCCCCAGTACCAGGCCGAGGTCGTCGCGGTGCGGCCCGACGAGGGTGACACCGCGCTCGATCTCCTGCCTGCGCACACCGGCGAGCGCGGCGAGCAGCCGCTCGTACAGCTCCTCCCGGCCGGCCGGCCCGGAGGCGTCGCCGACCGCCGAACCGTGGTACTCCAGGGCGACCGGACCGCCGCCGGGGGCCAGCTGCTCGTACGCCTCGGCGGCGAGCGGCTGGAGCACGGCGACGAGGTCGAGCCGCTGTGCGAGCAGTTCGGCGCCGGCCCGCGCGAGGTGCTGGTCCCACACCTCGAGGGTGGACAGGTCCATGGAGCGGCCACCGTGCCGCCGGGCCATCGCGGCGGTTTTCAGCAGGGTGTTGCGCTGCCTGAGGATCCGGTCGTAGTCGGACCGCACGCCGGCCATGCGCGGCGACCGGGCGGTGATCAGCTCGTCGAGGAAGCGCCGCCGTTCGCCGGGGTCGCCCTTCACCAGGGCGAGGTCCTCGGGCGCGAACAGCACGGTGCGTATGATCCCCAGCACATCACGCGGTCTGACCTGCGAGGACCGGTTGACGCGGGCGCGGTTGGCCTTCCCGGGGTTGAGCTCCAGCTCGACGAGCTGCTGCCGCTCGCCCTGCCGGACGGCCGCCCGGATCACGGCCCGCTCGGCGCCGATCCGGACGAGGGGCGCGTCGGACGACACCCGGTGGCTGCCGAGTGTCGCCAAGTAGCCGACCGCCTCGACCAGGTTCGTCTTGCCCTGCCCGTTGGCCCCCACGAACACGCTGACGCCCGGATCGAGCGGGAGCTCGGCCCGGGCGTACGAGCGGAAGTCGGCCAGCGACAGATGCGTGACGTGCATGGTGTGCGCCGACCTCTCCCGGCTGTGCGTGCTACTTGCTCTCGACCGCGTGCCCGCCGAACTGGTTGCGCAGGGCGGCGATCATCTTCATCTGCGGCGAGTCGTCCTGGCGCGACGCGAACCGCGCGAACAGCGACGCGGTGATCGCGGGCAGCGGGACGGCGTTGTCGATGGCGGCCTCGACCGTCCAGCGGCCCTCGCCGGAGTCCGCGGCGTAGCCCCGCAGCTTCTCCAGGTGCTCGTCGTCGTCCAGGGCGCGGACGGCCAGGTCCAGCAGCCAGGAACGGATGACCGTGCCCTCCTGCCAGGAGCGGAAGACCTCGCGGACGTCCGTGACGGAGTCCACGGCCTCCAGCAGCTCCCAGCCCTCGGCGAAGGCCTGCATCATCGCGTACTCGATGCCGTTGTGGACCATCTTCGCGAAGTGGCCGGCACCGACCCTGCCCGCGTGGACGGAGCCGAACTCGCCCTCCGGCTTCAGCGCGTCGAAGACCGGCTGGACCTTCGCGACGTGCTCGGCGTCGCCGCCGTACATCAGGGCGTAGCCGTTCTCCAGGCCCCACACGCCGCCGGAGACGCCGCAGTCGACGAAGCCGATGCCCTTGGCGGCGAGCTCCTCCGCGTGCTTCTCGTCGTCCGTCCAGCGGGAGTTCCCGCCGTCGACGACGACGTCACCGGGGGAGAGGAGCTCCGCCAGCCGGTCGACGGTGGACTGGGTGGCCTCACCGGCGGGCACCATGATCCACACGACGCGCGGGCCCTCCAGCCCGTCCACCAGTTCCTCGGGCTGTGGACGTCGGCGAGGTCCGGGTTGCGGTCGTAGCCGACGACGGTGTGGCCCGCGCGGCGGATGCGCTCGCGCATGTTGCCGCCCATCTTGCCGAGGCCGATGAGACCGAGCTCCATCAGATCTTCCTTACGCGTCGTGTGCGAGTTCGTACCCGCGTCCGAGACTACGCCCGGACGCGGGTGCACACCCGTGGGGTCGGCCCGCCCGGTCAGCCGCTGAGCCGGACCGGCATGATGAGGTACTTGTACGCCTCGTCCGCCTCCGCGTCCACGGCCGGCTTGCCGCTCAGCAGGGCGGGCTTGGTGGAGGTGGTGAAGGACAGCTGGGCGACCGGAGCGTCGATGGCGCTCAGGCCGTCGAGCAGGAACGTCGGGTTGAAGGCGATCGAGATGTCGTCGCCCTCCAGCTGCGCGTCGACGCGCTCCACAGCCTGTGCGTCGTCGCTGGAGCCCGCCTCGAGGATGAGCACGCCCTGCTCGAAGCTGAGCCGCACCGGGGTGTTCCGCTCGGCGACCAGCGCCACGCGCTTCACCGCCTCCACGAACGGGGCCGTCTCGATCGTCGCGACCGAGTTGAACTCCGTCGGGAACAGCGTCCGGTACTTCGGCAGGTCACCCTCGAGCAGCCGGGTGGTGGTGCGGCGCCCGGCTCCCTCGAAACCGATCAGCCCCTCGCCGGCACCGGAGCCGGCCAGCGCCAGCGTCACCGTGTCACCGCTGGTCAGCGCCTTGGCCGTGTCCAGCAGGGTCTTGGCGGGCACCAGGGCGACGGCCGAGGCGTCCGGGGACTCCGGCTTCCACAGGAACTCGCGGACCGCGAAGCGGTAGCGGTCGGTGGAGGCCAGCGTGACCCTGTCGCCCTCGATCTCGATGCGCACGCCCGTCAGGACGGGCAGGGTATCGTCACGGCCCGCGGCGATGGCGACCTGCGCGGCGGCGGAGGCGAAGACCTCGCCGGGCACCGTGCCGGTGGCGGTCGGCATCTGCGGCAGCGCCGGGTACTCCTCCACAGGCAGTGTGTGGAGGGTGAAGCGGGACGACCCGCAGACCACCGTCGCCCGTACACCGTCCGTGGAAATCTCCACCGGCCGGTTGGGGAGGGCGCGGCAGATGTCGGCGAGCAGCCGCCCGGACACCAGGACCGTGCCGTCCTCCTCGACCTCGGCCTCGACCGAGACCCGTGCGGAGACCTCGTAGTCGAAGCTGGAGAAGCTCAGCGCGCCGTCCTCGGCCTTCAGCAGAAGGCCCGCGAGCACGGGCGCGGGCGGACGGGCCGGGAGGCTGCGGGCCACCCAGGCCACCGCCTCCGCGAGTACATCGCGCTCCACCCGGATCTTCACGTAAGCCGCCTCCTGCTGCTACTGGCTCGCCCTGCTGGCCTTCCTCGTCCGGCATCCGTCCGTCCACCGCCGCAGCGGCCGCTTCGGGGATGCCGGGGACCAGTCTGACGTACGCCGCCGACAGCCGGTGCGGCTCGGGGGTCAAGTCGCGGCGAGCCGCAGTCGGGGCGCCGGCGTCGAGTTGTGCACAGGCCCTGCTTCCAGACGGAATCCCAGCTAACTCTGAGTGGGAGTAGTAGTAGGGCCTGTGGAAACCGTGGATAACCCTGTCCACGCAGGTCACAGCGGAAATTTTGTCCACCGTCCCTGTGGGCGACAGCCGTGGACAACCAGGGTCCGCTGTGGACACCGCGAAGTTCTGCACACCCGATGCACAGGCAGGGCCGACTTCTCCCCAGCGGCGTCCCCAGTTTTACCCAGGTTCCCCACAGCCCAATCCGGCTCGTTGGTGTGACCGCTTTCACTCGTCGTGGTGAGCAGGGGTGTTTCGTTGCCGAACAGTGGACGGCTGTGTGGAGAAGCTGTGGACCGCAGACCGGTGCCTGTGGGACGCCGGTGGACAACAGTGATCGGCGTCTGTGGACAGGATGTTTTTCCACAGCTTGTGGATTGTAGTTGATCACAAGTCCACAGGGGTCTGAACTGCGAGGATCGTCTCGTCTTCACCCAGGCTGTGGACAAGTTTCGGATAACTTCTCAGTCCCCACCCTGTGGATGAGTAAAAGTCCCCGAACTTGTGGAGGAAGGTGTGACCGCCACAGCTATTCGAACAGGACCTCCGTGCGCACCGCCTCCGCGGGATCGGTCCGCACGGTGTCCGGGAACGACGGAGGGCGCCCCGGAGCCCTCCCCGGGACGCCCCTCCGCGCGCCGTCAGCCGTTCTTGATGCGGTTCGTCAGCTCGGTCACCTGGTTGTAGATGGAGCGCCGCTCCGCCATCAGCGCACGGATCTTCCGGTCCGCGTGCATGACCGTGGTGTGGTCCCGCCCGCCGAACTGCGCACCGATCTTCGGCAGTGACAGGTCGGTCAGCTCCCGGCACAGGTACATCGCGATCTGCCGCGCCGTCACCAGGACCCTGCTGCGCGACGAGCCGCACAGGTCCTCGACCGTCAGCCCGAAGTAGTCGGCCGTCGCCGCCATGATGGCGCCCGCGGTGATCTCCGGCGCCGTGTCCTCGCCGCCCGGGATCAGGTCCTTCAGCACGCTCTCGGTGAGCACCAGGTCCACCGGCTGGCGGTTGAGGCTCGCGAACGCCGTCACCCTGATCAGCGCGCCCTCCAGCTCCCGGATGTTCCGCGAGATCCGAGACGCGATGAACTCCAGCACCTCCGGGGGGGCGTTGAGCTGCTCCTGCACCGCCTTCTTCCGGAGGATCGCGATGCGCGTCTCCAGTTCCGGCGGTTGGACGTCCGTGGTGAGGCCCCACTCGAAGCGGTTGCGCAGCCGGTCCTCCAGCGTCATCAGCTGCTTGGGCGGCCGGTCGGAGGAGAGCACGATCTGCTTGTTGGCGTTGTGGAGCGTGTTGAAGGTGTGGAAGAACTCCTCCTGCGTCGACTCCTTGCTCGCCAGGAACTGGATGTCGTCCACGAGCAGGATGTCCACGTCCCGGTAGCGCTTGCGGAACGTGTCGCCCTTGCCGTCGCGGATGGAGTTGATGAACTCGTTGGTGAACTCCTCCGAGCTCACGTACCGCACCCGCGTCCCCGGGTAGAGGCTGCGCGCGTAGTGCCCGATCGCGTGCAGCAGGTGCGTCTTGCCGAGGCCCGACTCCCCGTAGATGAAGAGGGGGTTGTACGCCTTGGCCGGCGCCTCGGCGACCGCGACCGCCGCCGCGTGGGCGAAGCGGTTGGACGAACCGATGACGAACGTGTCGAACAGGTACTTCGGGTTCAGCCGGGCGTGCTGCTCCCCGGGCCCGCCCGTGCCGCCGGAACCGCTCCGGCCCGGCCCCCCCCACGCCGCCCACCGGCCCCGGGCCCGCCCCGGGTCCGTGGCCGCCGACCGGTCCGGGCCCCGGCACGCCGCGGCCCCCGGCCCCGCCCCGGACCCCCGGGCCTCCGGAGGCCGCGGGCCCGCCCGGCCGGCTCCGGTCCCGTGGGTCGGGTTGCTCCCCTCGCTCCGTGCGGGAGGAGTCGTATCCCCCGTGCTCGGGGCCCTGCGGGGCGCCGTAGTCGTGGTGCGGCTGCTGCGGGCGGACCGTCGCGTACGGATCGCGGTCCTGGAAGCCGACCGGACGCGGCTGCTGCCAGGGCAGGTCCTCCCGGACGTGCGGCCACGCTCCGGGCTCCGGGCGCTGCTGCTGGTAGTCGGGGTAGGCGGGGCGCACGGACGGCAGCCCGTCGTCCGCTCCGGACCGCCCGTACACGTCGTACGGATCTCCCTGGCCGCGCTCGTCGTAGCCCTGCCCGCCGTCCTCGTAACGCGGGCGCTCCGGTTGGTGCCGCTCCGGGGGGCCGACGGCGGGGACTGGTCGCCCGCGGAGTCGTCGACGGTGATGGCGATCCGGATCGGCCGACCGCACTCACGGCTGAGCGTGTCGCTGATCAGCGGCGCCAGGCGGCCCTCCAGAACGCGCTTGCCCCACTCGTTGGGGACGGCGAGGAGGGCGGTGTCGGCCACCAGCGCGAGGGGCTGGCAGCGCTCGACCCACTGCTTGTCCTTCGGCTCGATGCCCTGCTGCCCCTCGCCGAGGAGCTGCTCCAGCACTCGTGGCCACACTGCGGCAAGATCGGCAGGTACGTCAGCCACGGGGCACGCTCTCTCGCAGGTCCCGCGAATGTGTGCTTCTCGGGACGGGATGGGAAGGACAGGCAGGAAAGGAATGCGGGTCCCGTCACGGTAGTCGCGGCGGCTCGCGTGGTTCAAGTTGTTGTCCACAGCCTGTGCATAGTGTGCGCCGTCGGGCCGCTGGTTTGACCGGATGGCGTAGCCGCGCGTACCGTAACCAGGTCGAGTTGTCGATGGCTGCTGCCGCCTGCCTCCGATGGGCAAAGGTCACATCGCGTGACCGTTCAGCGGTGCACTCGGGCGTATTGCGAGCTACTCGTGGGCGCACGGTGACAGCCAAGCGATACCCCGCCACCCCACGAATCATTTCTGGAGCCCCCGAGTGAGCAAGCGCACCTTCCAGCCGAACAACCGTCGTCGCGCCAAGACCCACGGCTTCCGCCTGCGCATGCGTACGCGTGCTGGCCGCGCGATTCTCGCGTCCCGCCGCAGCAAGGGTCGCACCCGCCTGTCCGCCTGATCGCGGTCAGGTCATGACGTGCTGCCTTCCGAGAATCGGCTGAGGCGGCGCGAGGACTTCGCGATCGCTGTACGGCGAGGGCGTCGGGCAGGCCGCCCGAGCCTCGTCGTCCACCTACGCAGCGGTGCAACGGACCCGCACGCGTCGGGGGAGAGTGCTCCCCCGACGCGTGCGGGTTTCGTCGTCAGCAAGGCCGTCGGCGGGGCGGTCGTCCGCAACCAGGTGAAGCGCAGGCTGCGGCACCTGGTGCGAGAGCGCCTCGTCCTGCTGCCCCCCGGTAGCCTGGTGGTGGTACGGGCGCTGCCCGGCGCGGGTGACGCCGACCACGCACAGCTGGCCCGAGACCTGGACGCCGCCTTCCAGCGGCTCCTGGGAGGGGGCACGCGATGAAGTACCCGCTGCTGGCCCTGATCAAGTTCTACCAGTGGACGATCAGCCCCCTCCTGGGCCCCGTCTGCAGGTACTACCCGTCGTGTTCCCACTACGGATACACCGCGATCGACCGGCACGGCGCCGTCAAGGGCACGGCCCTCACCGCTTGGCGCATCCTGCGCTGCAATCCCTGGTCGCCCGGCGGAGTGGACCACGTGCCGCCGCGCAGGCGCCCCCGCTGGCACGAACTGCTGCGCGCACGGCTGCGCGGCGACAGGGGTGGGCGCTCCGACGGGGCGAGCCCGGCCGCAGAGACCTCGCCCAACGCTCAAGGAGCCTGATTAGTGGACACGATTGGAAATCTGTTCAGTTTCATCACCGGACCTGTCTCGTGGATCATCGTCCAGTTCCACAAGCTGTACGGGGCGATCTTCGGGCCTGACACGGGGTGGGCCTGGGGTCTGTCCATCGTGTCCCTGGTGATCCTCATCCGTATCTGCCTGATCCCGCTCTTCGTGAAGCAGATCAAGTCGATGCGGAACATGCAGGCGCTCCAGCCGAAGATGAAAGCCATCCAGGAGCGCTACAAGAACGACCGGCAGCGCCAGTCGGAAGAGATGATGAAGCTCTACAAGGAGACGGGTACCAACCCGCTCTCCTCGTGCCTCCCCATCCTCCTGCAGTCGCCGTTCTTCTTCGCGCTCTACCACGTGCTCAGCAAGATCGCCTCGGGCGACACGATCGGCAGCCTCAACCAGCAGCTGGTCGACAGCGCGCGTGAGGCCCACATCTTCGGTGCGCCGATCGCCGCGAAGTTCACGGACGACCCCGGCACGGTCGGGGCGCTCAACGCCTCGCTGACCGATGTCCGCGTCGTCACCGCGATCATGATCGTGCTGATGTCGGCGTCGCAGTTCTTCACCCAGCGCCAGCTGATGCAGAAGAACGTCGACCTGACGGTGAAGACTCCGTACATGCAGCAGCAGAAGATGCTGATGTACATCTTCCCGCTCATCTTCGCCGTGATGGGCGTCAACTTCCCCGTCGGCGTCCTCGTCTACTGGCTGACCACCAACGTGTGGACCATGGGCCAGCAGATGTACGTGATCAACCAGAACCCGACGCCGGGCAGCAAAGCCCAGGACCACTACCTGCAGCGACTCCTCAAGAGCATCAGCCACCACGGCGAAGTGCGCGGCCGCCGCAAGCGCAACGTCATCCAGGCCATCGTCGCCAAGGGGCCGGACCGCAACGACAACGAGCGCCGTTTCATCGGCAGCCTCACCAAGGCCGGCTTCACCGCCCAGGCGGACGGCACGGTGCGGAGGGCCGACCCGGCCGAGGTCGAGGCGGAGGCCGCGGCGGTGCGCCGCCAGCAGCCCAAGCGCCAGACGAAGGCGAAGCGCCAGGCCGCCACCGTGCAGCCGGGCACCGCCAAGCCCTCCCTGGAGAAGACGGGCGAGGCGAAGTCCGAACAGCCGGGGAAGACCGCCTCCGCACGTCAAGCCAAGTCCGGACAGCGCAAGGGCCAGCAGCGGCCCAAGCACCCGTCGTCGAAGAAGTAAGAAGGAGTCCATCCGTGACGGAAGGCACCACGCTCGCCTCCCAGGGTGACGACACCCTGACCCGCCTGGAGCAGGAGGGTGAGATCGCGGCCGACTACCTCGAGGGCCTGCTCGACATCGCCGACCTCGACGGTGACATCGACATGGACGTCGAGGGGGACCGCGCCGCGGTCTCGATCATCAGCGACACGGGCCACGACCTGCAGAAGCTCGTAGGCCGCGACGGTGAGGTGCTGGAGGCGCTGCAGGAGCTCACGCGCCTCGCGGTGCATCGTGAGACCGGTGATCGTAGCCGGCTCATGCTGGACATCGCCGGCTTCCGGGCCAAGAAGCGCGCCGAACTGACCGAACTGGGTGCCAAGGCCGCGGACGAGGCCAGGAACACCGGCGAGCCTGTGAGGCTGAAGCCGATGACCCCCTTCGAGCGCAAGGTCGTCCACGACGCGGTCGCCGCCGCCGGTCTGAGCAGCGAGTCCGAGGGCGAGGAGCCGCAGCGCTTCGTCGTCGTGCTCCCTGCCTGATCCCCCGTAGTGTCGGCCCCGTCTGTTCGCAGGCGGGGCCGATCTCTGTCAGCCCGATAGTCAGCCACCCAGTGCGGTACGGAAGGACGGTTCCCGTGTCCGAGGCAGAGGAACTTCCCCCTGCGCCCCAGGAGGCGCACACGGTGTTCGGCGAGTTCTTCCCGGAAGCGGTTCGATACGCGGAGTTGCTCGCGGAGGCAGGGGTGAAGCGCGGTCTCATCGGCCCCCGTGAGGTGCCGCGGTTGTGGGAAAGGCACCTGCTGAACTGCGCAGTGCTCTCCGAGGTGGTGCCTGAAGGCGTCACCGTCTGCGATGTGGGTTCCGGGGCCGGTCTGCCCGGTATCCCGCTCGCACTCGTACGCCCCGATCTGAAGATCACCCTCCTGGAGCCCCTGCTCCGGCGGACGAACTTCCTCCAGGAAGTGGTGGAGCTCCTGGGACTGGACCATGTGACCGTCGTGCGCGCCCGTGCCGAGGAGGTGCTGGGCAAGCTCCCCCCGGTTCATGTGGTCACAGCCCGCGCCGTCGCCCCGCTGGACCGGCTGGCGGGCTGGGGCGTGCCCTTGCTGCGTCCCTACGGTGAGATGCTCGCCCTGAAGGGGGATACAGCGGAGGAGGAAGTTCAGAACTCGCGGGCCGCTCTCAGCAAGCTGGGTGTCGTCCGTACCTCTGTGCTGCAGGTTGGAGGGGGCGTCGTCGACCCGATGTCCACCGTGGTCCGTGTGGAGGTCGGAGAAAGCCCCGGTGGTGTCCGGTTCGCCGCCAAGCGGGCAAAGGCCGCGAGGACTTCACGCCGCCGCCGTTGAGTGGCGCTTTAGTCCTCATATGACCTGTTTCAGAGTGTCGTAACGCCCCCACTCTGCGGGGCGTGCATCGTGTTTCACGTGAAACCTCGCTCACTGTTGCCGGGAATCTTCAGTCGCGGTCGTATGGTCGCCACGCCACGACTCCGCAGGCCCCTCGACGGGGCGATGGAGTTGTCCACAAGAGTGGGCTCCTCCACAGAACCCGGGGCCTCGCTGGTTCACGACCCGGGAGCCATGGCAGGCTCTGTTCATCGCGAGTCCGAAGCCGAGGAGAGTGAATCCTTGCGGTCCGACGCCAACATCGCGGGGCCGATGACCGACCCGGTCCCCGGCCCCCGCACCGAATCGCCCCGGGACGACGTTTCACGTGAAACGCACCCGCCGCTGGATGACGCCTCCACGGGTTCCGCCGCTCCCCTGGCCGTGCAGGCCCTGGGGCGCGCCGGTCAAGGCCTTCCCCGGCCAGACCAGACCCGCGTCATGGTCGTCGCCAACCAGAAGGGCGGCGTGGGGAAGACCACCACAACGGTCAATCTCGCCGCTTCCCTCGCCCTACACGGGGCACGCGTCCTCGTGGTCGACCTTGACCCCCAGGGCAACGCGTCCACGGCACTGGGGATCGACCATCATGCGGAGGTGCCCTCGATCTATGACGTCCTTGTGGACGGTAAGCCGCTCTCCGACGTGGTGCAGCCGGTCAAGGACGTCGAAGGTCTCTTTTGCGCCCCTGCCACCATCGATCTCGCCGGCGCAGAAATCGAACTGGTGTCACTGGTGGCGCGAGAGAGCCGACTCCAGCGGGCAATCCAGACGTATGAGCAGCCGCTGGACTACATCCTCATCGACTGCCCGCCCTCCCTCGGCCTTCTGACGGTCAACGCCATGGTGGCCGGCGCGGAGGTGCTGATCCCCATCCAGTGCGAGTACTACGCGCTGGAAGGCCTGGGGCAGCTTCTGCGCAACGTCGACCTGGTGCGGGCCCATCTCAACCCGGGCCTCCACGTCTCGACGATCCTGCTCACCATGTACGACGGCCGGACCAGACTCGCCTCACAGGTCGCAGAGGAGGTGCGCAACCACTTCGGTGATGACGTGCTGCGCACCAGCATTCCGCGATCAGTCCGCATCTCGGAGGCCCCGAGCTACGGGCAGACGGTACTCACGTACGACCCGGGCTCCAGCGGGGCGCTCTCCTATCTGGAAGCCGCCCGTGAGATCGCCTTCCGGGGGGTGGGCATCCGGTATGACGCTCAGCACGCCCACACAGGCGGTCACCAGTATCAGCACAGTCAGCACAGCATGTCGGAGGGGATCCAGTGAGTGAGCGACGTAGGGGACTGGGACGCGGGCTCGGCGCACTGATTCCCGCCGCTCCGCAGGAGAGGCAGACCGCTACGGTCGGAACGGCGTCCACATCGCCTGCGGCCATCCCGGCGCTGGGTGCCGAGCGGGGCATCGCCGCCGCCAAGGTGACGACTCTGCCCCATTCGGCGTCCACCGAGAGCGGTGCGGCAGTACGGGAGCGGCCGGAGGGTGACCCCGTGGCGGGGACGCCTGCCGGCGTCCACTTTGCCGAACTGCCGGTGGACTTCATCGCACCCAACCCGTGCCAACCCCGGCAGGTCTTCGACGAGGACGCCCTCGCCGAACTGGTGACCTCCATCAAGGAGGTGGGTCTCCTCCAGCCCGTCGTCGTCCGCCAGGTCGCCCCGGAGCGGTACGAACTCGTCATGGGCGAGCGCCGCTGGCGGGCCTGCCGTGAGGCCGGGCTGGAGCGCGTCGCGGCAATCGTCCGTGAGACCGAGGACGAGAAGCTGCTGCTGGACGCACTGCTGGAGAACCTGCACCGGGCGCAGCTCAACCCGCTGGAGGAGGCTGCCGCCTATGACCAGCTGCTGAAGGACTTCAACTGCACGCACGACCAGCTGGCGGACCGCATCGGGCGGTCCCGTCCCCAGGTCTCCAATACACTGCGGTTGCTCCGCCTTCCCCCTCCTGTCCAGAACCGGGTCGCCGCCGGAGTGCTGTCCGCCGGTCATGCACGGGCCCTTCTCTCCCTGGAGGACCCGAAGGAGCAGGAGGAGTTGGCGCACCGCATCGTCGCCGAGGGGCTTTCGGTCCGGTCGGTCGAAGAGATCGTCACGCTGATGGCCTCCGAGCCGCGCAGGAACGCCAAGGCGAAGGGACCTCGGGCCGGCACCCGGGTCTCTCCGGCGCTGAGCGAACTCGCCACACGTCTCTCGGACCGTTTTGAGACCCGGGTGAAGGTGGATCTCGGCCAGAAGAAGGGCAAGATCGTCGTCGAGTTCGCCTCGATGGAGGATCTGAACCGCATCCTCGGCACCCTCGCCCCCGGTGAGGGGCGGGTTCTCGACAAGGGGGCCTCCGAAGATCCGGGTGCGGACAACCGGAGCTGACCTGCGTCGTAGGTCAGGAACAGGGGGCGGGCTTGCTCCGGGATTCCCCCGGGCGAGGTCCGCCCTTAGGCGTCTTCCCGTATGCGAGTCATCACCCGATCGATACGATGCGTTCGGATATGCGCATTCGCTGTCCACGGGACGGCAGGCGAAGGAAGTGAGGGACAACCTTCATGGGGCGTCGGCTGGTACCGCTCACACTGGACAACCTTCCGGATCTGCCCGAGCGCTGTCGTACCTGCGTCTTCTGGGAACTCGACCCCGTCAGCGGGGAAGCCGCCGTCAAAGCGGGAACGCCGGAACTCGAAAAGGAGGCGTGGATCTCCGCCGTCCTCCTCGACTGGGGCTCTTGTGGCCGCGTCGTCTATGTGGATGAGGTTCCGGTGGGATACGTGTTGTACGCGCCGCCCGCCTATGTGCCGCGTTCCACGGCCTTTCCGACCAGTCCGGTGTCCCCCGATGCCGTGCAGTTGATGACCGCGTGGATCACCCCGGGCTATCAGGGGCAGGGGCTGGGAAGGGTACTGGTGCAGACGGTGGCGAAGGACCTGCTGCGGCGCGGGTTCAGGGCCATCGAGGCGTTCGGGGACGCCCGCTGGAAAGAGCCGGCCTGTGTCCTGCCCGCCGACCACCTGCTGTCCGTCGGTTTCAAGACCGTGCGCTCCCATCCGGTCTATCCGCGATTGCGGCTCGAACTGCGCAGCACCCTGTCGTGGAAGGAAGACGTGGAATTGGCCCTGGACCGTCTACTCGGCGCCGTCCAGAAGGAACCGGCGCTGCGCCCGCTCTGATCGCCCCGCGCCGACGGCCCGTCCCTTCGGAACGGGCCGTCGGCGTTTCACGTGAAACAGCGTTCCGCGCGAAAGCGGGTCGGGCTCACGCCTTGGCGGCCTCGTCGCTGATGAAGTCGGCCAGGTCGCGGACGATCGCGGCCTTCGGTTTGGCACCGACGATCGTCTTGGCCACCTCGCCTCCCTGGTAGACGTTCAGGGTAGGGATCGACATGACGCCGTACTTCGCGGCAGTAGCCGGATTCTCGTCGATGTTCAGCTTGACGACCTCGATCTGGTCGCCGTACTCATCGGCGATCGCCTGGAGGGAGGGAGCGATCTGACGGCACGGGCCGCACCAGGCGGCCCAGAAATCCACCAGTACGGGCTTCTTGCTCTGGAGGACGATCTCCTCGAACGAGGCGTCGGTCACTTCCTTGAGGTCGGCCACGGCGGCCTCCTTCGTTGTGCGGGGGATGGGAGTGGGGAATCGAGGACTCAGACCACGGGGGTCTTCTCCGGCGCGGTCGGCTTCTCTGCGCCGGAGAGGGCGGCCAGGAAGCGCTCGGCGTCCAGGGCGGCGGAGCAGCCGGTGCCGGCGGCCGTGATCGCCTGGCGGTAGGTGTGGTCGACGACGTCACCGGCGGCGAAGACACCCCTCACGTTGGTGCGTGTGGACGGCGCGTCCACCTTCAGATAACCCTCGTCGTCCAGTTCCAGCTGCCCCTTGAACAGCTCTGTGCGCGGGTCGTGGCCGACGGCGATGAACAGGCCCGTCACCGGCAGCTCCGAGGTCTCGCCCGACTTGGTGTTGCGCAGGGTGAGACCGCTGAGCTTCTGGTCGCCGTGGATGCCGGCGACCTCGCTGTCCCAGGCGAACGTGATCTTCGGGTCGGCGAAGGCGCGCTCCTGCATCGTCTTGGAGGCCCGCAGGGTGTCCCGGCGGTGCACCACCGTGACCGACTTCGCGAAGCGGGAAAGGAAGGTCGCCTCCTCCATCGCCGTGTCACCACCGCCGACGACGGCGATGTCGTGGCCCTTGAAGAAGAACCCGTCGCAGGTGGCGCACCACGACACGCCACGGCCGGAAAGAGCGTCCTCGTTCGGCAGACCGAGCTTGCGGTGCTGGGAACCGGTGGCCACGATGACCGCCTTGGCGCGATGCACCGTTCCGGCGGTGTCCGTCACGGTCTTGACGTCACCGGTGAGGTCGACGCCGACGACGTCGTCGGGAACAAGCTCCGCGCCGAAGCGCTCTGCCTGGGCCCGCATGTTGTCCATGAGCTCGGGGCCCATGATGCCGTCACGAAACCCGGGGAAGTTCTCCACGTCGGTCGTGTTCATCAAGGCGCCGCCGGAGGTGACGGCACCTTCGAACACCAACGGCTTCAGTGACGCTCGCGCGGTGTAGAGCGCTGCCGTGTAACCGGCGGGTCCGGAGCCGATGATGATCACGTTTCGGACGTCGCTCACGGGTTTCTTCCTCGTCTCTGCAGGCTACCTACTGCTTACGGGACCGGATCAAGACTCTCATCCCGCCCAACGGATCCTACGGGCCGCGCATTCCCGTGGAACCGTACGGCTTCGGGCGCGTTGGTCAGGGGCGGGGGTGGGACTGCTTGAGGAAGATGTCCGCAGCGTCGGATGCGTTCTTCGCCGTCGTGCAGAAGGCGTCCACGACGTAGACGTCGATCCGGTTTTCGTCCCGGGCGTGCGGGAACACCACGAGATAGGCGGGCCGTCCCTGGTACTCGCCGCGTTCCGCGGCGAGTGGCTGTTCACTCCGGTCGATCCCCTGCTGTACACAGCCGGGAAGCTGAGGGCTCGCCTTGTCGATCAGAGGGCTGACGACTTCGGGGGACTCGGACCCCGGCTGGAGGCGCGGGGACATGGCGGTACGGTCCTGCTCGGGAACGGCGAGGAGGGCCCGCACCCTGTCCGTGAGCACGCTTCCGGAGAACCGGGTGTCGTCGGAGGCCGTAGCGCTTCCGGCGCGGAGGGTGCTGGGAGCTTCGCTGTCCGTGTCCACCGTCTGGGCGAACAAGGCACCCAGGCCGACCGCCGCCAAGCCGCAGACGGCGCTCACAACCACGTGGCGGCGCCGCCGGACCGGAGGGCGGCCGGGCCCGGTGGAGCCGGAGGGCCGGCCGGCCGGTGCGGACACGGCGCGCTCCGCCGCCCTGAGCCGACCCGTGTCCGTTTCAGCGGTTCCGTGCGTGGTTTCACGTGGAACGGACGTGACGTCGTCCGGAGCGCTGGCGTCGAGGAGCGCCTCGGCGGCCAGCGCGGCCTCGATCCGTTCCGCCACGTCGACCGGCATACGGGCCGGGCCGGGCAGTGTGCCGAGGAGGCCGCGGATCTCCTCCAGGGAGCTGTGCACGTCGGCGCAGAGGCCGCAGCGGTCCAGATGGCGGCGTACGTACGCCGTACGGGACGGCGGGAGGATCCCCTCCGTGAGATCGGAGATCTCCGAGACGTCCGGGTGCCGAGTCGTGTCGGCCGTGGATGTCACGCGCGTCCACCTCCGCCCTTCACAGCAGCAGGGCCATTTGGTCCTGGATCCTTGGGTCCCGACGCCGGTGGGACGGATGTCCCCGGCGTCCGGTTCCTTCCCCCGGCGATACCGGTGTTATCCACGGGGCCGCCGCGTAGATGGATGAGCATCGGGACGAGGCGGGCGCGGCCCCGGGCGCAGCGGCTCTTCACCGTTCCCACCGGCACTTCGAGTATCCGGGCAGCCTCGGCCACCGCGTAGCCCTGCATGTCGACGAGAACCAGGGCGGCGCGCTGGTCGGCCGGAAGCTTCGCCAAGGCGGCCAGGAGCTGGCGGTGTAGGTCCTGCCGCTCGGCAGGGGCCTCGGCCGACTCGTGGGGCTCCAGGAGTCGCTCCAACCGTTCCGCGTCGTCCACGGACGTCGTCCGACGCGAAGCGGTCTTGCGTGCCCGGTCCAGGCAGGCGTTGACCGTGATGCGGTGCAACCACGTGGTGACGGCGGACTGGCCACGGAAGGTGTGAGCAGCCCGGAACGCCGAGACGAGGGCGTCCTGGACGGCGTCGGCGGCCTCCTCGCGGTCGCCGAGCGTGCGCAGGGCCACTGCCCAGAGCCGATCGCGATGGCGTCGCACCAGCTCACCGAAGGCGTCGGGGTCGCCCGCGACGTGCCGGGCGAGCAGGTCCGCGTCGCCGGGCTCCTGCTCTGTTCCCGCTCCCATGCGCCCTTCTCTCCGGTTGCTCGAGCCCACTCCACGAGGATTCTCGTGCGGGCGGCGGTCAACCCAGAAGCTGAACCTCGGAAATACCGCCGCGATACCTGCCGGGTGAGCCGTCCGTGGGCAGCTCCGTGATGTGGATCAGCACGTAGCGGGCGCGGACGGGCTTGTCCAGTTCCACGTCCAGGTTGCCGTCCGCCCGCTTCGGGGAAGTGAGCTCCCGGGGGAAGTCCGAGAGAGAGCTCGACCCCGTGGCCGCCTCTCCCGCCGCGCGGAGCTGCACCGTCTGACCGCTCCGGTACAGGCCGACGCGGAGCCGGGAGATGTTCTGCTCCCTGCCGAGGTCGACCACGATGCCGCTGCCGCCCCGGCGGTTCGGCAGGTTTCCGAAGTTGGCGTAGCCGTGGTACTCGGGGGTGACCCACGCCGACTGGGGATCGCCGTCGACCGCGTTCTCCACCTGGTCGAGCTGTATGCCGGAGCCCCCGGGCGTGAACTCCCGGGCGTCGACGATCTTCAACGGGCGGAGCGGGCGCATCGGCTTGTCGTCGGCCGAGGCTCCGGGGGACGGCTCCGTCGTGCCGGGGCCACCGTTCGCGCCGCGCTGGTCGAGCAGGCGGTCGGCCACCTGCCAGCTGCCGAGCCCCAGCGCGGCGATCAGCAGCGCGGAGACGGTCCACTTCAGCACCTTGCCGGTGCGGCTCTCCAAGGGGGCGGGCGGAGGGAGCACGGGCTGCGCGGCCATGCTCGGCTGCTGCGGACGGCCGTAGGTGCCCTGCTGGTAGGTCGTGCGCTGGTACTCCGGGGCCGGGGGGAAGGCGGGCTCCGGCGGGCGGATGCGGGGCATGGCCGCGACGGCCTTGGCGAGTTCGTCCGGTGTCGTACAGGGGGGTCCTGGCGGGAGGCGGTCGCGCCGTCGTTGGCGAGCGCCCGCATGGCGAGGTCGGACAGGCCCCGGTGGACCCCTGCCCGTACCTGGTCGGGTGCGATCAGACCCATGCCCTTGGGCAGTCCGGACAAGCCGTGTGCGTCGTTCTCGTACGGCCACCGCTGGGTCAGCGCGGCGTAGAGGAGGGCGCCGATCGCCTCGGTGTCGGTGCGCTGCGGGCGGTCGACGGTGATGCCCCGCAACGCCGCGTTCACGGCGAGGCCGCGGATCCGGTACTGGCCGGTGGAGGTGCGCAGCACGGCACTCGGCGTGAGCCGCAGGTGGGCCAGGCCCTCGCGGTGCGCTGCGGCCATCGCCTGGGAGACCTGGCTGACGAGCTGGTAGGCGTCGTACGGCTCCAGCGGGCCGGCGGCGAGCAGGGCGGTCAGCTCGGTGGCGTCCGGCAGCCACTCGTGCACGACGTAGACGAGGTCGTTCTCCTCGACGGCGTCGAGGACCTGGACGAACCGGGGGTCACCGAGCAACGCGGAGGAGCGCGCGGCCGCCAGGACCGACCGTGCCCTTGAATGGTCGGCGGGCAGGACGTGCACGCCGACGGCGCGACGCAGCTTCTCGTCGACCGCACGCCAGCTGCTGAAACCGTCCAGTCGGGTGACGCACTCCTCGAGTCGGTAGCGGCGGGCGAGTCTGTACCCGCTGTGCAGCTCCGGGGAGCTCGCGACGGTGCCGTCGGCGGCTTCCCGCCCGCCGCCGGTGTCCGGGGGGGACATGTCCGTCGCGTCCTGCGCTTCCGCCCCGTCGGCCGTGGTCGTGTCCGCCTTGGCGGCCAGCGGGTCGTCACCGCTGTTGTCGGCCACGTCGACGGCAGCCGTGCTACGTTCCGCCACCGTCGTTCCCGCCTCCCCATCCGATGCGCCATATCCAACAGCCATGCCAATTGTGCCCACAGTCCACCGCTGTGCACGACACGCGGTGGGCGCCGATGGTTGTGCGTCGGCCCCGTGCTCTAGCGGCCGAGACGGCCCCGGACCATGCCCACCATGGCGTTGAGCTCCTCGATGCGCATCTTGCGGGCCGCCATGTAGAACACGCCGATCAGTACGGCTCCGCCGGCCGCGAGTGCCGCGAGGGAGCCCAGCGCGTCCTTCCCGAGCAGGGCGAGGAGGCCCCACGCGACCGCGCCGGCGGCCAGTGCCGCGGGGACCGAGGCCATGGAGAGGCGGGCGTACGTCCGTACGACGTGGGCCCCGTCGAGGTCGCCTCCCAGCCGGTTGCGCAACCGTCGCCAGGCGACGCCCACACCGACCATGTAGGCGACGCCGTAGCCGGCGGCCATACCGACGACGGCCCACCGTGCGGGGAGCGCGAAGTAGCAGAGGGCGGAGGCGGCGGCGTTGACGGCCGCCACGATGACGGTGTTGTAGAACGGCGTGCGGGTGTCCTCGTACGCGTAGAAGCCGCGCAGCACCACGTACTGGACGGAGTACGGGACCAGGCCCAGGCCGAACGCCATCAGCATGAAGCCCATGCCCGTGGCAGCCTCCGGGCCGCTGGAGGCGTAGAGCAGGGTGCACAGCGGCATGCCCAGCGCGAGGAAGCCGAAGGCGACCGGCACGATCGCGACGGCCGAGCTGCGCAGGCCGTGCGAGATGTCGTCCCGGACGGCACCGGGGTCGCCGTCGTGGGCCGCACGGGAGATGCGGGGCAGCAGCGCGGCCATGACGGAGACGGTGATGATCGCCTGCGGCATGCCCCAGATCAGCTGGGCGTTGGAGTAGGCGAGGATGCCCGCCCCGTCCGCGCCGGATGCCTTTCCGGCGGCGGTGGCGAGCTGTGTGACGACGACGACGCCCGCTTGGTTGGCGAGGACGAACAGGACCGTCCACTTGGCCAGCCCGACCGTCTTGCCGAGGCCCTGGCCCTTCCAGTCGAAGCGCGGCCGGAAGCGGAAGCCCGCTTCGCGCAGGTAGGGGACCATCGAGAGGGCCTGGACGACGAGGCCCAGCAGCATGCCGGCGCCGAGTAGCCGCACGCCCTCGTCGGGAATGACGTCCACGCCCATCTTCGTCTCGGAGTAGGCGCCGTACACCCAGATGAAGAGGCCGAACGTGAAGATGACGACGACGTTGTTGAGGACCGGCGTCCACATCATGGCGCCGAACCTGCCGCGGGCGTTCAGGATCTGTCCCGCCACCACGTGGACGCCCATGAAGAAGATGGTCGGCAGGCAGAACCGGGCGAAGGTGACGGCGACGCTGTTGGCGTCCGGGTCGTTCGCGAGGGTGGGCGACATGGCGTGGACGAGCAGGGGCGCCAGGAAGACGGCGATGCCCACGATCACGGCGAGGGCGACCATCACCAGGGTCAGCAACCGGTTGGCGTACGCCTCGCCACCGTCCTCGTCGTTCTTCATCGAGCGGACGAGCTGCGGCACGAAGACCGAGTTGAGGCCGCCGCCCACGGTCAGGATGTAGATCATCGTCGGGAGCGTGGAGGCGACGGTGAACGCGTCGCCGAGCGTCGCCGCTCCCAGGGCGCCGGTGATCACCAGGCTCCGCAGGAAGCCGGTGAGGCGCGACACCAGGGTGCCCGCCGCCATCACGGCGCTGGACTTCAGCAGCCCGGACGCCTTTCCACCCGGCTTCTTCGGCGGGGCCGCCACCGGTTCCTCGGAGACGTCCGGTTCCACCGGTTCGGGGGCCGGCGGGGCCGCCGTCGACTGGCCCTGGAGCTGCTGGTCCCGGTACAGATGCGCGAAGACGTCGGCCGTCGGCTTCCCCTCGGAGGCATGGGTCACCAGGTCGTCGACCCCGGTGAACTGCACGGTTCGGGCGTCGTCGCCGTAGGGGAGACGGCGGGAGGGACCGGAGGGCTCGGGCGGAGGCGTCTGGGCCCACACCCGGGGATCGGGCGCGTACTGCGGAGCGGCGGGCTGCTGGTAGAGCGGTCGGGGCTCCGTGCCGGGCGGAGGCGGCGGATGCGCGGCCCGGTCGTACAGGACCTCGTCGACGGGGTCCTGCGAGGAGAGGTCGTGGAAGCGGTACGGATCGTGGTCGTAGGCATCCTGGACGTAGGGATCGTGCGGGTGGGGGGCGTGCGGAGCGGGCGGGCCGGCGGGCGCCGTCCACTCCGGAGTCGGAACGGACGGTGTCCCACCCGGAGGCGTACTGCCGCCAGCCGCGCCCTGGCCGCGGTCACCGTCGTACGGCGCGTTCATGGTTACCCCACCTCATCGTCCCCGGCCGGCCGGCCACGACATCGCTCAGTGCTCCACTTTCTCACCCGGGCCCGACGGGTCGGTGCTTTGCGGTCCGGTGTCCGTCGCGGGGTCACTCGGCTGCACCGGAGCAGCGCTCCCGGCCACCGGCTGGGCGGGGCCGGCCTCCTCGGTCGTGTCGGCGTCATCACGTCGTGCCGCGGCACGCTTGCGCTGGCTGTACATCCTGACACCGGCGAGGACCAGAAGCAGCACTCCCCCGGCGATGACGAGCATCACCGTCGACGTGATCTCGGAGACCTTGACGGTGAAGGTCATGGCGGCGCCGTACCGCCGGCCGTCCTCCGTGTACAGCTGAGCCTCGACGGGGACGGGACCGTTCGCGTTGGCGGAGGCGGTGAACTTCACCGACTGGCTGTGACCGCCCTCGATCCGCACCGGGAGCTCGGCGACCGTCTCGCCGCCGTTGAGCTTCAGACGGGTCGGCTTGGTCGACCTCAGCCTCAACACCAGGTGCTCGACCCCCTGCACCAGTTTGTTCTGCACGGTCACCGGGATAGTGGCGCTGCGCCCGGAGAGCGTCAGGTCCGTTTTCTCGATCAGCTTCACCTCGTCGGTGAGGCTCTCCAGGTGGGCTTGGACGCCCCTGCCGTACTCGACGGCCTGCTCGGGGCGGCCCCGCCACGACGTGGACATCTCCCGCTTGATCGCATTCCCGAACGGAGTGACGACGCGGTAGGCGGCGGTGAGGATGACCTGGAAGTTCTCCAGACTGTCCCGGGTGTTCCGCATCTGCCGGAACACTGCCTCCGGCAGCTCACGCCGACTGAGCGCCTTGGGGTACTTCCCGGCGGACGGCACGCTCGTCGTCGCCCTGGGGTCGGGTTTGGCGGTCGTTGCGGTGATCAGATCCGAGAACTGCGACCAGCGCTCCGAACCCAGAATCCGCAAGGCGCTCGCCAGGGACTCCGCCTGGGAGGCCGTGGGCATCCGCTGAGGGGCGACGACGATGCTGCGGCCTGTGTCCGGTCGCTCATGGGTGACGGTGAGCGTGTGCGCGAGGAATCTCTGGATCGCCGTCGTGGAGTCGCCCGCGCGGGACATGTCGCCTTCGAAGGCGGTGGACAGCAGCGCGTCGGAGACGACCGCGGTCGTCCCGCCGCCGATCGGACGGGCGGCGTTCGGTGTGTACGAAAGGCGTTCCCGCATGCTGTCGCTGCGGGTGATCACCCTGTCGGCCCCGGCCGAGGTCGCCACATCGACGATCGACGGGTCGACGGCTCCGTTGGCGGGCCAGGCGTACTCGACGGACGGTTTCACGTGGAGGATCGTCTCGACCGTCGACTCGGCCAGTTCCGTCGCCGGACGCAGGTGGCTCAGGGAGCCCGAGACGCGCCTGCCCCGGTGGGCGAGAGACGCGAGGTCGGGGTCGCCGTACGGAAGCGCGATCACCTTGTCGCCCCGCACGGCCTCACCCAGGGAGTTCAGCCACCGCTTCGCGACGGCCTGGTTCCTGCCCGCGACGGTGGTGTCCTCGTTCCTGACCCGGTACTCGCTGGTCATGGCCTCGGCGGTGGCCAGCAGGTCCGGGTCGATGACCCAGGTGACGGGCAGTTCGGCCCCGAGCGCGACCATTCGCTCCAGCCGACCGCCGGGCGCCAGTTCCGCGGCCAGGCCGTCGCTCTCGAACACCGGCGTCTGCTGGTTGTCGGAGCCCGTCTCGGCGGAGAGGCGGGGCGAGGAGATCAGCGGCCACAGGACGCTGATCTGCGTCCTGCTCTTCGCGGCGGTCGGCTGCCAGGGCAGGAAGGTCCGGTCGATGCCCAGCACCTGATCGTACGGCTCGCTCGGCGTGCGGCCGGAGAGGGAGACGCCCACCTGGTATACACCGGGATCGTCGAGACCGAGCTTGTCGACCGGCACGGTCAGGGTGAACTCGCGGCTGGTGCCGGACGGGATCTCGGGGAGCCGCACGAGGTGCGCGTCACCCAGGGGTCTTCCGTCCCTGCCCTGGGAGAAGCCGGCGCGTCGTGCGGCGTCCTCGATCGCGCCGCGGCTGGAGAGCCGCGCACCGAGGCGCACATCGATCTGCGCCTGGCTCACCGTCTCCTTGCCCCCGTTGGTCACCGTGCCGCTCAGTGTGAGGTTGTCCCCTTTGACCGGTGCGCTCGGCGAGAGTGTGTCCAGGGACACAGCGACGGTCAGGGTCTCTGCCGCGGCAGTCGTCGGCGTCGCCGATGCGGACGTCGGCGCCGTCGCGGCAGCGGCGGGTGGGAGGGGCAGCTGCACGAGCCCGGCCAGGAGGGGGACGGCGGCGCCGACTGCGGCCACCCGCCGCAGCCGGCGGCGGGCAGGGGAGGGATCGATACCCTGGAGGTCTGCCGCTTCGGCCACGCGTTCGTCCGTCCCTCTTGTCTGGTGCCGTTGGGTCCTGCCGCTCCTTGCGTCCAGGCATGGTAACGAGATGTGGCGCGGCGCAGTGCTGTGGAGGGCCGTACGCCCGTCCGGGGAGGGCGGCGGTGCGTGGGAATCCGGGAGGCCGCCCGTGGCGGGGGCACGTACCCTGTTCTGTTGTGCCGAACGCCAACGAAGACAACCCGACTGCCCTGAGCCAGGTGCAACGACGCGCGGTCAGTGAGCTGCTGCGTGTGTCACCGGTCGCCGACGACCTCGCCCGCCGTTTCCAGGAGGCGGGGTTCCGCCTCGCGCTGGTCGGAGGCTCGGTACGGGACGCTCTGCTCGGCAGGCTCGGCAACGATCTGGACTTCACCACCGACGCCCGCCCCGAGGACGTACTCAAGATCGTCCGGCCTTGGGCCGAGGCGGTCTGGGAGGTCGGGATCGCGTTCGGCACCGTGGGAGCCCAGAAGGGCGGTTACCAGATCGAGGTGACGACCTACCGCTCCGAGGCATATGACCGCACCTCGCGCAAGCCCGAGGTGTCCTACGGGGAATCGATCGAGGAAGATCTCGTACGCCGTGACTTCACCGTCAACGCGATGGCCGTCGCCCTGCCCGAGAAGGAGTTCGTCGATCCGCACGGGGGGCTGGAGGATCTCGCCGCACGAGTGCTCCGCACCCCGGGCACCCCGGAGGCATCCTTCTCCGACGACCCCCTGCGGATGATGCGTGCGGCCCGTTTCGCGGCCCAACTCGACTTCGAGGTGGTCCCCGAGGTCGTCACCGCCATGACGGAGATGGCCGAGCGGCTCGGCATCGTCTCCGCGGAGCGGGTGCGGGACGAGTTGAACAAGCTGATCCTGTCCGCGCACCCCCGCAAGGGGCTGGCGCTGCTCGTCGACACCGGTCTCGCGGACCGTGTGCTGCCCGAACTGCCCGCTCTGCGTCTGGAGAGCGACGAGCACCACCGGCACAAGGACGTGTACGAGCACTCGCTGACCGTGCTGGAGCAGGCGATCGCCCTGGAGGAGGGCGGCCCCGACCTCGTACTGAGGCTGGCGGCGCTCCTGCACGACATCGGTAAGCCGCGTACACGGCGCTTCGAGCCGGACGGCAGGGTCTCCTTCCACCATCACGAGGTGGTGGGCGCCAAGATGACCAAGAAGCGACTGACCGAGCTGAAGTACTCCAACGAGACGGTCAAGGACGTCTCGCGGCTGGTGGAACTGCACCTGCGGTTCCACGGGTACGGCACCGGTGAGTGGACCGACTCCGCCGTCCGACGGTACGTCCGCGATGCCGGTCCCCTACTGGACCGGCTCCACAAACTGACCCGCTCCGACTGCACGACTCGGAACAAGCGCAAGGCGAGCGCCCTGTCCCGGGCCTACGACGGCCTGGAGCAGCGCATCGCGCAACTACAGGAGCAGGAGGAGCTGAACTCGATCCGCCCGGATCTGGACGGCAACCAGATTCAGGAAGTCCTCGGCGTCCGCCCCGGCCCCGTCGTGGGGCGGGCGTACAAGTTCTTGTTGGAGCTCCGGCTGGAGAACGGCCCGATGGGGCACGAGGCGGCCGTCTCCGCGCTCAAGGAGTGGTGGGCCTCCCAGGGCTGATCCCACCGGCCGTGTTTCACGTGGAACACGACCTCGGGCCGGGAAGCCCCCGGACCCGGAAGGGCGGTGTTTCACGTGAAACACCGCCCTTCCGGGTCCGGCGGGTGAGGGCCAAGGCGCAGAGCGCGTAGAACCCGGCGACGGCGAGGACCAGCAGAGGGGAACGCCCGTCCGCGGGCAGGACGAGGGAGGCCGCACCGGCGGCGGCGACGAACGCGACGTTGAAGAGCATGTCGTAGAGGGAGAAGATCCGCCCTCGATAGGCGTCGTCGACCGCCTTCTGTACGACCGTGTCCGTGGAGATCTTGATCGCCTGGGTGGTGAAACCGAGGACGAAGACGGCGGCCATCGTGGTCACCGGGGCGAACGGGAGACCCAGGGCCGGCTCCAGTACCGCAGCCGTTCCGGCACATCCGGCCATCCAGCCGCCCACGCCCAGTCTCGCCGTCGCCCAGGGGGTGACCACCGCCGCGACGAAGAACCCCGCACCGGAGAGGGCGACCGCGAGCCCCAGCAGGGCCAGCCCTCCGGCCTCGGTCGACGTCCAGGCGTACCGGCTGAGCATCAGCACCATCACGGTCAGCGCCCCGTAGCAGAACCGGACGAGGGCCATCGCGGCCAGCGCCCGGGCGGCGGGCCGGCGCTCCGACAGGTGGCGCAGCCCGCTCCGCAGCCCGCGGGCGGTCGACGCCAGTGCCGCGCCGATCCGCGCCGGGACGGCGTCCGGATCCGGTCCGAGAAGTCCGCGCTCCATACGGAGGCAGGTCAGCGCCGACGAGAGGTAGAGCGCGGCACCCAGGAGGACGACGACGGCGTCCGAGCCGGTGGTCAGCCGCACCAGGAAGGCCGCACCGCCGCCGGCGGTGGCGGCCAGGGTGCCCGCGGTCGGGGAGAGGGAGTTGGCGATCACCAGGCGGTCCCCGTCGACGACCCGTGGCAGGGAGGCGGAGAGAGCCGCCAGGACGAAGCGGTTGACGGCGGTCACGGAGAGGGCGGAGGCGTAGAAGAGCCAGCCGGGCACCGGCACCAGGACCAGCAGCGCGGTTCCCCCGGCCAGGGCCGCTCGGAGCAGATTGCCGTACAGCAGCACCTGGCGGCGACGCCAGCGGTCGAGCAGCACGCCGGCGAACGGGCCGACCAGGGAGTACGGGAGCAGTAGGACCGCCATGGCGGAGGCGATCGCGGCGGGCGACGCCTGCCGCTCCGGTGAGAAGACCACGTAGGCGGCCAGCGCGACCTGGTAGACACCGTCGGCGCCCTGGGAGAGGAGCCGTACGGCGAGGAGCCGGCGGAAGTTCGTCAGGCGCAGGAGTACGCGCAGATCACGTACGACGGGCATGGCGGCAAGCCTCACACACGGGTGAGGCCCCCGGGCACGCGCCGCGGGGGCCTCAGCACCTGGAGGAGGGTCCTCCTGCGGGGTCGGTCTTAGCGCTCGACCTCGCCCTTGATGAACTTCTCGACGTTCTCGCGGGCCTCGTCGTCGAAGTACTGCACCGGCGGGGACTTCATGAAGTACGAGGACGCGGAGAGGATCGGGCCGCCGACGCCGCGGTCCTTGGCGATCTTCGCGGCGCGCAGGGCGTCGATGATGACACCCGCCGAGTTCGGGGAGTCCCACACCTCGAGCTTGTACTCGAGGTTCAGGGGGACGTCACCGAAGGCGCGACCCTCAAGGCGGACGTAAGCCCACTTGCGGTCGTCGAGCCAGGCCACGTAGTCGGACGGGCCGATGTGGACATTGCGCTCGCCCATGTCCCGGTCGGGGATCTGGGAGGTGACGGCCTGCGTCTTGGAGATCTTCTTGGACTCCAGCCGCTCACGCTCGAGCATGTTCTTGAAGTCCATGTTGCCGCCGACGTTCAGCTGCATCGTGCGGTCCAGGACGACGCCCCGGTCCTCGAACAGCTTCGCCATGACGCGGTGGGTGATGGTAGCGCCGACCTGCGACTTGATGTCGTCGCCGACGATCGGCACACCGGCCTCGGTGAACTTGTCGGCCCACTCCTTGGTGCCGGCGATGAACACCGGGAGGGCGTTGACGAAGGCGACCTTGGCGTCGATGGCGCACTGCGCGTAGAACTTCGCCGCGTCCTCGGAACCGACCGGCAGGTAGCAGACGAGGACGTCCACCCGCTGGTCCTTGAGGACCTGGACGACGTCGACCGGCTCCTCGGCGGACTCCTCGATGGTCTGGCGGTAGTACTTGCCGAGACCGTCCAGGGTGTGGCCGCGCTGGACCGTCACGCCGGTGGTCGGCACGTCGCAGATCTTGATGGTGTTGTTCTCGCTGGCGCCGATGGCGTCGGCGAGGTCGAGACCCACCTTCTTCGCGTCCACGTCGAAGGCCGCGACGAACTCGACGTCCCGCACGTGGTAGTCGCCGAACTGGACGTGCATCAGCCCCGGCACCTTGCCCGCCGGGTCGGCGTCCTTGTAGTACTCGACGCCCTGCACCAGCGAGGCGGCGCAGTTGCCCACGCCGACGATGGCTACGCGAACCGAACCCATTCCGGTTGCTCCCTGTTTGTTCTCGACGAAACCCTGCGGTGCGCAGGGCTTCACTTGGTGGTGTCGTCGGACGGATCCGGCCGGGTACCGCCCCCGTGCCGGGGCAGGCCGCCCGTCTCTCCAGATCTCTTGTTCTGCTCCACGGGGTCCGCCGACGTCTCCGGCCCGGGCCGTCGCTGGTCCCGGCCCGCCCGTTCGCTCTCGATGAGCTCGTTCAGCCAGCGCACCTCGCGCTCCACGGACTCCATGCCGTGTCGTTGGAGTTCGAGCGTGTAGTCGTCCAGCCGCTCGCGGGTGCGCGCCAGGGAGGCGCGCATCTTCTCCAGCCGTTCCTCCAGGCGGCTGCGGCGGCCTTCCAGCACCCGCATCCGCACCTCGCGCTCCGTCTGGCCGAAGAAGGCGAAGCGGGCCGCGAAGTGCTCGTCCTCCCAGGAGTCCGGTCCCGTGTGGGCCAGGAGCTCCTCGAAGTGCTCCTTACCTTCGGCGGTCAACCGGTAGACGATCTTCGCGCGTCGTCCTGCGAGGGAGGCGGCGAGGGCGTCCTCGGGAGCGCTGCCCGGCTCCTCGGCCAACCAGCCGTTTGCGACCAGGGTTTTGAGGCAGGGGTAGAGGGTGCCGTAGCTGAACGCACGGAAGATGCCCAGCGAGGTGTTGAGCCGCTTGCGCAGCTCGTATCCGTGCATCGGGGCTTCTCGGAGCAGACCGAGGACGGCGAACTCCAGGATGCCGGAGCGTCTGCTCACCAGCCGCTTCCTCCTCCGTGACGCTCTTTATGCCGTCCTGATGTATCGACTCGATACATCCTGACGATAGAACGACGGTTCCACATCGACAAGCGGAACGATCGTGAACGGCGTCACATCGGTGATTCGTTGTAAGCGAGTTGCCTGGTTTGGGGTGAACTTCGGCTCAAGGGCGGTTTTGACCGTGCGTAGTCTGTGCGGCATGCATACCACCGGGAACCACGCGAGGACGGGGGGGCGTCCCCGTCGTGAGTGCATGGCGGGCGGCCCCGGCGGGCTCGTCCGATCCATTTCGGGGGGACCGGAACTCAGCTGCCGCTTCCAGGCGTAAACGCCTGCCCGAGGAGTAGTCGTTCGATGAGCGAGCACCGTCGCAAACCGCCGCAGCCGCAGGGTGGCGGCCGCGCCGCGGCCCGGCGCGCTGCCCAGCAGCCTGGCCGCCGATCGGCCCCGGCGCGGGATGTCAGTACAGGATCTCCCTCCGACGCGTACGGCGGGGAGCGGCCGTACGGCGGCCGCGCCGAGGCGCGACGGGCCGCCCAGCGCGGTGGCCGGCGACGTTCCGCCGGGGGCGCGGGCGGCACCGGCGGCCACGGCGGCGGACGCCGCGGCGCCGGCGGCGGGGGGCGGGGCCCCGGGGGCGGCGGTCCGGGCAGGAAGCGGCTGATCGACTACCCCCGCCACGGCAGGTACGGCTGGCGCCGCTGGGTCCCGTCCTGGAAGCTCGTGACGGGGGCCTTCCTGACCTTCGTCGCGACGATGATGGGCGCCGCGACCGTCGCGTACGCGTGGGTGGGCCTGCCGGACCAGGACAAGGCGGCCACGGCCGAGAACAACGTCTACTACTGGGCGGACGGCTCGCAGATGGCCGCCACCGGCGGTGAGGTCAACCGGCAGATCATCGACTACAGCGAGATCCCGACGGGGATCCAGGACGCCGTGGTCTCCGCCGAGAACAAGACCTTCTGGACCGACGCCGGCATCGACCCGATGGGCATCGGCCGCGCCCTGTTCAACATGGCCACCGGCGGGCAGACCCAGGGCGGCTCGACCATCACCCAGCAGTACGTCAAGAACAACCGGCTGAACAACCAGTCCCAGACGCTGGAGCGGAAGTTCCAGGAGCTGTTCATCTCCATCAAGGTCAACAACAAGTTGACCAAGAAGGAGATCATGGCCGGCTACCTGAACACCTCCTACTTCGGGCGGGGCGCCTACGGCATCCAGGCGGCCGCCCGCACGTACTTCGGCAAGGACGCCAAGGACCTCGACGAGAGCCAGTGCGCGTTCCTCGCCGCGCTCCTGAAGGGCTCCACCTACTACGACCCGGCCGGCGCGCCCGAGATCGACCCCAGGGCGACCGCCGAGGCCAACACCGCGCGCGCGACGGAGCGCTGGCGCTGGATTCTCGACGAGATGGTCAAGGACGGGAAGCTGGCCCCCGCCAAGCGGGCGTCGATCACGACCTTCCCGGAGGTCAAGCCCCTGCAGAAGCAGGCGAAGCTCAGCGGGCAGGTCGGCTACCTCGTCGACCTCGCCAAGGCGTACTTCATCAACAACAACGACCGGGGCATCACCGCCGAGGACCTGTCCCTGGGCGGCTACGAGATCAGGACGACCTTCGACAAGAAGAAGGTCGAGGCCCTCGAGAAGACCATCAAGAAGGTCTACGCCGAGAGCATCGACCCGGAGAAGCGCCCCGACACCGACACGCACGTGCAGTTCGGCGGCGCCACCGTCGACCCGAAGACGGGGGCCATCGTCGCCATCTACGGCGGCACCGACGCGACGAAGCACTTCACCAACAACGCCGACCAGACCGGCGCCCAGGTCGGTTCGACGTTCAAGCCGTTCGTCCTCGCCGCGGGCATGAAGTACGGCGTCCGGGACCCCCGCAAGGGCCGGGAGCAGGGACCCGAGGACCGTACGCTGATCGACCCCGACACGGCGATCTACAACGGCAAGAACAAGCTGAAGATCCGCGACTACGACGGCAGCATCTGGAGGGACGAGAACGACAGGGAGTGGCTCCAGGTCAACGACGACGACAGGAGCTACCCCGACATCAACCTCCGCGAGGCGATGATCCACTCCGCCAACTCGCCGTTCGTCCAGCTCGGCATGGACATCGGCATCAAGGAGGTCAGGAAGACCGCGATCGAGGCCGGCCTGCTGGAGAGCAGCCTCGCCAAGGGCAACGTCCCGTCGTTCTCCATCGGCATCTCCGACCCGAGCGCCATCCGCATGGCCTCCGCCTACGCGACCTTCGCGTCCAACGGCGAGCAGCGCGACCCGCACTCCGTCACCCAGGTGAAGAAGAACGGCGCCGTGATCTACCAGCACGAGGACAAGCCGAGCCGCGCCTTCTCGACCGCCGTCAGCAGCAACGTCACCGACGTGCTCGTCGACGTCGTCGAGAAGGGCACCGGCACGAAGGCCCGCCTCCCGGACCGCCCCGCGGCCGGCAAGACCGGCACCACGGACGGCAACAAGTCGGCCTGGTTCGTCGGCTACACCCCGCAGATGGTGACGGCGATCGACATGTACCGCCTGGACGACGACGCCTCCAACAAGAACCGTAAGTTCGAGGAGATGTTCGGTACCGGCGGCCGCAAGAAGGTCCACGGTTCGTCGTTCCCGTCCGAGATCTGGAAGGCGTACATGACCGAGGTCCACAAGGGCATGTCGGTCGAGCGGTTCCCCGCGCCGGAGGACCTGGGCGCCCAGCCCGTGTACGGCGGCGGTGCCGAGAGCCCCGAGCCGACGCCGAGCGAGAAGCCGTCCGCGACCCCGTCGCCGTCGGACTCGCCGTCCTCGTCGCCGTCGTCGAGCCCGCCCGGGGAGACCGGGAAGCCCAGCAAGAGCTGCGGTCCGCTCGACTGGGACTGCGAGACCGGATCGGGCGGCACCACCGAGGGCGGAACGACGGACGGCACCGACAACGGCGGTACGACCGGAGGCGACGGCGGCAGCACCGAGGGCGGGACCACGGAAGGCGGCGAGACGAGTCAGCCGCCGCCCAACGGCGGCAACGGCAACGGCAACGGCAGCGGGGGCTCGGGCGGCTGGTTCGGCGGAGTGGACGGCTAGCCGGGTCGCTCCCGCCGGACCGCCGGCGACAGGCCCCGGCGAGGGCCGCCGCACCGCACGCGCTCGCGTGCCGGGTGCGGCGGCCCTCGCCGCGTTTCGGGCCCCGTACGGCAGGATGTCCCCCATGCCGAGCCCCCAGAAGACGAGCGCCCCCGGCGACGGGCGGCCCGTCGTGTGCCCCACCCGCCAAGACGAGGTCGCCGCCGCGGGCAGCGAGGTGATCGGCGGCCCCGTCGGACGCCGCGCCCGGCTCGGCACGGACGTCCTCACCCCCGTGCGGGTCGTCGCGCTCGTCGCGATCGGCGCGTTCGCGCTCGGCATGGTGCAGAAGCTGCCCTGCTACAACTGGGCCTGGTTCCGCGGCGCCGCCTCCCAGTACACCCACGCCTGCTACTCCGACATCCCGCACCTGTTCGTGGCGCGCGGTTTCTCCGAGGGGCTCATCCCCTACGCCGACCGGTTCGCCGGTGACATGCAGTACCTGGAGTACCCGGTGCTCACCGGTCTGTTCATGCAGGTCGCGGCCTGGTTGACGCCCGGCGGCGGCGACTTGCAGCACCGGGAGCAGATGTACTGGGCGGTCAACGCGGGCATGCTGCTGGTCTGCACCGCGGTGCTCGCGGTGTGCGTTGCGAGGACGCACCGGCGGCGCCCCTGGGACGCCCTGCTGGTCGCCCTCGCACCGGCCCTCGCGCTGACCGCCACCATCAACTGGGACCTGCTCGCCCTCGCCCTGACCGCCGCGGCGATGCTCATGTGGAGCCGCGGCCGCGCCCTGGCCTTCGGTGTGCTGCTCGGCCTCGCCACGGCCGCGAAGCTCTACCCGTTCCTGCTGCTCGGACCGCTCCTGGTGCTGTGCTGGCGGGCCGGGAGGTGGCGGGAGTTCGCCGTTGCCCTGCTGGGTTCCGCGGGCGCGTGGCTGGTGGTGAACCTGCCCGTCATGGTGCTCGCGCCGGAGGGCTGGAAGCGGTTCTACGTCTTCAGCCGGGAGCGGAACGTCGACTTCGGCTCGTTCTGGCTGATCCTCACACAGCGCTTCGGCCTGGACCCGCGGATCGAGACGGTCAACACGATCGCGAGCGCGCTGATGCTCCTGGCCTGCGCCGGGATCGCCGTCCTGGCGCTGGCGGCGCCGCGCCGCCCCCGCTTCGCACAGCTCGCCTTCCTGGTCGTGGCGGCGTTCATCCTGACGAACAAGGTCTACTCGCCGCAGTACGTGCTGTGGCTGGTCCCGCTGGCGGCGCTGGCCCGGCCGCGCTGGCGGGGCTTCCTCGTCTGGCAGGCGTGCGAGGTGGCCTACTTCCTCGGCATCTGGATGTACCTGGTGTACGTCACGACGGAGCACAAGCAGGGCCTGCCGCAGGACGGCTACCACTTCGCGATCGTCCTGCACCTGGCCGGGACGCTGTACCTGTGCGCCCTGATCGTGCGGGACGCCCTGCGGCCCGAGCGGGACCCCGTCCGGCGGGACGGCTCCGACGACCCGTCCGGAGGGGTCCTGGACGGTGCCGAGGACGTCTTCGCGGTCGGCCGGGCCGCCGCCGGGTCGGCGCGCCGGACGGGCGGCACCGCTAGGCGGCCGGCGGATCCGTCCGCCCGTCCGGCCGCCTAGCGGTCGACGATCCGGTCGTACTGGGTCGTGGTGTGCCGCAGGTGGGCCACCAGCTCGTCGCCGACCTTCGGCTCCTGCGCGTCCGCCGGGACGAAGAGGATCGACACCTGCATGTGCGGCGGCTCCGCGAACCAGCGCTGCTTGCCCGCCCACACGAACGGGGAGAGGTTCCGGTTGACCGTGGCGAGGCCGGCGCGGGCGACTCCCTTGGCGCGCGGCATCACGCCGTGCATGGCCTTCGGCGCCTCCAGGCCCACGCCGTGCGAGGTGCCGCCGGCGACGACCACCAGCCAGCCGTCGGACGGCACCCGCTGCTGCCGGTAGCCGAAGCGGTCGCCCCTGGTGACGCGGGTGACGTCCAGGACGGCGCCCCGGTACTCCGTCGCCTCGTGGTCGCCCAGCCACAGCCGCGTGCCGACGCGGACGCGGAACCGGGTCTGCGGGAACTGCTGCTGGAGGCGGGCCAGCTCCTCCGCACGCAGGTGGCTGACGAACATCGTGTGCAGCGGCAGCCGGGCCGCCCGCAGCCGGTCCATCCAGCCGATGACCTCCTCGACGGCGTCCGAGCCGCCGACGCGGTCCAGCGGCAGGTGCAGGGCGAAGCCCTCCAGGCGGACGTCCTCGACGGCGGTGTGCAGCTGGCCCAGCTCGTGCTCGCCGATGCCGTGCCGCTTCATCGAGCTCATGCACTCGACGACGACGCGGGCGCCGACGAGGGCGTGCACGCCGTCGACGGACGACACGGACCGGATCACCCGGTCCGGCAGCGGAACCGGTTCCTCACCCCGCCGGAACGGCGTCAGCACCAGCAGGTCGCCGCCGAACCAGTCCTTCATGCGGGCCGCCTCGTAGGTGGTGCCGACGGCGAGGGTGTCGGCGCCGAAGCGGTTCACCTCCTCCGCGAGGCGCTCGTGGCCGAAGCCGTAGCCGTTCCCCTTGCAGACCGGGACGATGCCGGGGAACTGGTCGATCACGGACTTCTGATGCGCCCGCCAGCGAGCGGTGTCGACGTACAGGGTGAGCGCCATGGTCGGTCCGGACCCTTCCTGTGGCTGTGGCTGTGGCTGTGGGTGTGGGTGTGGGTGTGGGTGTCGGGGTGAACGGGGTGTGCGGGACGCGTACGAGCGTACGGAAGCGCGACGGTGTCAGCGGCGCGACATGTAGATGTCCAGCGCCTTGTGCAGCAGCTTGTTGAGCGGGAAGTCCCATTCGCCGATGTACTCGACGGCCTCGCCGCCGGTGCCCACCTTGAACTGGATCAGACCGAAGAGGTGGTCGGTCTCGTCGAGCGAGTCCGAGATGCCGCGCAGGTCGTACACGGTCGCGCCCATGGCGTAGGCGTCGCGCAGCATGCGCCACTGCATGGCGTTCGACGGGCGGACCTCGCGGCCGATGTTGTCGGAGGCACCGTACGAGTACCAGACGTGCCCGCCGACCACGAGCATGGTCGCGGCGGAGAGGTTCACACCGTTGTGCCGCGCGAAGTAGAGGCGCATGCGGTTGGGGTCCTCGTCGTTGAGGACGGTCCACATGCGCTGGAAGTACGACAGCGGGCGCGGCCGGAAGCGGTCCCGGACGGCCGTGATCTCGTACAGCCGCTGCCACTCGGGCAGGTCCTCGTACCCCCCTGGACCACCTCGACGCCGGCCTTCTCGGCCTTCTTGATGTTCCTCCGCCACAGCTGGTTGAAGCCCTTGAGGACGTCGTCCAGGGAGCGGTTGGCCAGCGGCACCTGGAAGACGTAGCGGGGCTGGACGTCGCCGAAGCCGGCGCCGCCGTCCTCGCCCTGCTGCCAGCCCATCTTGCGCAACCGGTCGGACACCTCGAAGGCGCGCGGCTCGATGTGCGTCGCCTCCACGTCGCGCAGGCGCTTGACCTCGGGGTCCTGGATGCCCGCCTTGATCGCCGAGGCGTCCCAGCGGCGGATCACGACCGGCGGGCCCATCTTGACGGAGAAGGCGCCCTGGTGCTTGAGGTGCTGGAGCATCGGCCGCAGCCAGTCGTCCAGGTTCGGCGCGTACCAGTTGATCACCGGGCCCTCGGGGAGGTAGGCGAGGTACCGCTTGATCTTCGGGAGCTGGCGGTACAGCACCAGGCCGGCGCCGACCAGTTGGCCGTCCCGGTCGAACCAGCCCAGGTTCTCCGAGCGCCACTCGGTCTTGACGTCGGCCCACGCCGGAACCTGGCAGTGACTCGCGGCCGGAAGGCTCTGGATGTACGCCAGATGCTGCTCTCGGCTGATGGTCCTCAGGGTCAGGCTCATGCGGGGCGCTCCTCGGCAGGTGTGTCCCCCGTCGGTACAGGGGTTCCAGCTCTCGCGCCGAAGCCTACTGGCACGGGGGAGCGCCCCGACCGGGCCCGCACCGCGGGGAGCTAGCCGATCACGCCGCCGAACAGGCCGCCGCGGGCCATCCCCAGGAAGAAGCCGACCGCCGCCGCGCCCAGCCCGATGATCAGGAACGTGCGCTCCCGGGTGGTCTCGGAGACGTACTGGCCGTAGGCGCCCGTGAGGACGCCGATGAGGCCGGCCCACGAACTGATCAGGTGGAGGCCGTGGAAATGGGCCGTGACGAAGGCGAGCGCGCCCAACACCAGGGTCACCGCCATCAGGGTGTCCTGGAGCGGATGGGGCTTGCCGTCCGTGGCGAGGAGGGAAGAGGGGCGGTGACGCTGGAATGCCTGAGCCATGAGGCACCTCCCGGCTTGTCGGAGGGCGGCGCGCTGCGGCGCCGCCCGCACCCGATGCGTACAGGTTGCGTCCTCCGACCACCGGATTTCAACCGGAAGCCGCCGTGCGGGTACTCTGTACGGTCTGCACCGGTGTCTGCCCACGCCCGGAAGCGAGCCGGTCCCCGGCCGTCGTCCGCGGGCGTTGTCAGTGGGCACGACTACCGTTGCGTACGCATCACGACCCTCCTGCCACGGAACGACCGTGGCCGCTGAGTCCAAAGGAGGTGGGTTCCACATGCGTCACTACGAGGTGATGGTCATCCTCGACCCCGATCTCGAGGAGCGCGCTGTCTCCCCGCTGATCGAGAACTTCCTCTCCGTCGTCCGCGAGGGCAACGGAAAGGTCGAGAAGGTCGACACCTGGGGCCGTCGTCGTCTCGCTTACGAGATCAAGAAGAAGCCCGAGGGCATCTACTCGGTCATCGACCTGCAGGCCGAGCCTGCGGTCGTCAAGGAGCTCGACCGCCAGATGAACCTGAACGAGTCGGTCCTCCGGACCAAGGTCCTCCGCCCCGAGACCCACTGAGCCTTCCGCTCACTGGTCATCGGGTCCGAGTAGCAGCAAGCAGCCAGAAGCAAACCCGCCGAGAGGTTCCCCATGGCAGGCGAGACCGTCATCACGGTCGTCGGCAATCTTGTCGACGACCCCGAGCTGCGCTTCACCCCTTCCGGTGCGGCGGTCGCGAAGTTCCGCGTCGCGTCCACCCCCCGCACCTTCGACCGTCAGACCAATGAGTGGAAGGACGGCGAGAGCCTCTTCCTGACCTGCTCGGTCTGGCGCCAGGCGGCCGAGAACGTCGCCGAGTCGCTCCAGCGAGGCATGCGCGTCGTCGTGCAGGGCCGGTTGAAGCAGCGGTCCTACGAGGACCGCGAGGGCGTCAAGCGCACGGTCTTCGAGCTGGACGTCGAGGAGGTCGGCCCGAGCCTCAAGAACGCCACGGCCAAGGTCACCAAGACCACGGGCCGCGGCGGCCAGGGCGGCTACGGCGGCGGCCAGCAGGGCGGCCAGGGCGGCTGGGGCGGTGCTCCGGGCGGCCAGCAGGGCGGCGGCGCTCCCGCCGACGACCCCTGGGCCGGCGGTGGCGCGCCGGCCGGCGGCCAGCAGGGCGGCCAGGGCGGCTGGGGCGGCGGCTCCGGCGGCTACTCGGACGAGCCCCCCTTCTAGGGCCGGGCTCGTAACCCACTTCTTGATCACACAGGAGAAACACCATGGCGAAGCCGCCTGTGCGCAAGCCTAAGAAGAAGGTCTGCGCGTTCTGCAAGGACAAGACCGCGTACGTGGACTACAAGGACACGAACATGCTGCGGAAGTTCATTTCCGACCGCGGCAAGATCCGTGCCCGTCGCGTGACCGGCAACTGCACGCAGCACCAGCGTGACGTCGCCACGGCCGTCAAGAACAGCCGTGAGATGGCGCTGCTGCCCTACACGTCCACCGCGCGATAAGGAAGGGTGACCTACTGATGAAGATCATCCTTACCCACGAGGTCTCCGGCCTCGGTGCGGCCGGCGACGTCGTCGACGTCAAGGACGGCTACGCTCGCAACTACCTGGTCCCGCGCGGTTTCGCGATCCGCTGGACCAAGGGCGGCGAGAAGGACGTGGCGCAGATCCGCCGCGCCCGCAAGATCCACGAGATCGCGACCATCGAGCAGGCCAACCAGATCAAGGCCCAGCTCGAGTCCGTCAAGGTGCGTCTGGCCGTTCGCTCCGGCGACGCGGGCCGTCTGTTCGGCTCCGTCACCCCGGCTGACATCGCCTCCGCGATCAAGTCCGCCGGTGGTCCGGACGTCGACAAGCGCCGGGTCGAGCTCGGGGCGCCGATCAAGACCCTGGGCTCGCACCAGGTCTCCGTGCGCCTGCACCCCGAGGTCGCCGCGAACCTCGGTGTCGAGGTTGTCGCCGCCTGAGCGCTGCCTTCGCAGAGCTGAGCGTTGAAGGGCCGCACCCGCTCGGGTGCGGCCCTTCTCCGTGTTTCACGTGAAACACACGTCCTGCCGAACGCCGGCCCGTCAGCGGGCGGCGCCGGGGACCAGCCAGCGGCCGGAGCGCATCCGCAGCCACAGTGTGACCATCCGGACGGTCATCATCAGGGTCATCGCCCACCACAGAGCCGTCAGCCCGCCGTCGAACTCCGGGACGAGCAGGGCGGCCGGAGTGAAGACGGCCAGCGTGACCACCATTGCGCCCGCCAGGTACGGGCCGTCCCCGGCTCCCATCAGGACTCCGTCCAGGACGAAGACGACCCCGGCGACAGGCTGGGAGAGCGCCACGACCAGCAGCGCGGACAGCAGTGCCTCCCGTACGGCGTCGTCCCCGGTGAAGACCGGAACGAACAGTGGACGGGTGGCCGCGAGGAGGATGCCGAGAACCGCCCCCGAGACGACGCCCCACCACACCATGCGGCGGCAGACCGCACGGGCGCCTTCGGTGTCCCCGGCGCCCAGGTAGCGGCCGATGATGGCCTGCCCCGCGATGGCGATGGCGTCGAGGGCGAAAGCCATCAGGCTCCACAGCGACAGGATGACCTGGTGCGCGGCCACCGGGACGTCACCGAGTCGGGCTGCGATGGCGGTCGCGATCATCAGCACGGCGCGCAGGGAGAGGGTGCGCACGAGGAGGGGGGACCCCGGCCCGGGCGCAAGCCCGGATACCTGCCGCGTCAGGCCAAAGGGAGGCGCCGTGGCGCCGGGCCCCGCGGACGACGACGACGAGGTATGCGGCGGCCATGCCGCACTGCGCGATCACGGTTCCCCAGGCGGAGCCGGCGATTCCGAGCCCTGCGCCGTAGACCAGCACCACATTCAGAGCGGCATTGGCGCCGAAGCCGGCGATGGCGACGTACAGCGGGGTCCTGGTGTCCTGGAGTCCGCGCAGGACACCGGTGGCGGCGAGCACGACGAGCATCGCGGGAATGCCGAGGCTGGAGATCCTGAGATACGTCGCGGCGTGAGGGGCGGCGGTGCCGGATGCCCCGAACACCTCGACGACCCGGGAGGCCGTCGGCAGGGTGACCGCGATGACCGCCAGGCCGAGGAGGAAAGCGAGCCAGATGCCGTCCATGCCCTGGCGGATCGCCGTCGGGAGGTCGCCCGCGCCGACACGTCGGGCCACGGCCGCCGTCGTGGCGTAGGCGAGGAAGACGAAGACGCTGACGGCCGTCGAGAGCAGGGCTGCCGCGACGCCCAGGCCGGCCAGTTGGGGGGTGCCGAGACGGCCGATGACGGCACTGTCGACGAGGACGAACAGAGGCTCGGCGACGAGCGCCCCGAAGGCCGGTACGGCGAGGCCGAGGATCTCGCGGTCGTAGGAGCGGCGGAGGTTCTCGGGAGCCGGGGAAGCCTGGGGCATGCGCTCAATGTAATCGTCCACAGGTAAGAGGTGCAACACGGAGTGGACTCTTACCGACCTATGGCTCGGCGGTAGTCGTGTGCGCTGTTTGCGCAGATCTTGAGCCTTCGGGAAAAGTTTTTCTCCCCCACAGCCGGTGGATGGAAAAACCGCAGGTCAGAGTAGCTCTGTGGATGTCGCTATGAGTTTGTCCACACGGCTGTCCCCCGGTCCGTGCACAGGATCCGGCAAGTTCTCCACAGTATGGAGACGTTCGCCCACAGGCCCTGTGGATAACCAGATTGGCTGTCGGTGCCCGCGGGCCTACCGTGGTCCGGCGCCCGACGTGCCGCGAGGTGGAGTTGGTGCCTCTTGTTTGTCAGAGCCGTGGCGTAGAAAGACTGACACGCCAAGGTCCGCGGTGCGGACGGGAGGAGGTGGGCCGGTGACCATTCCGGAGCCCTTGGACGACCCCTGGACCGGCAGAGGCCCGAGCGACCGTCTGCCCGTCTCCCGTCAGCGCGCAGCCGAAGCGCCCCTCGGCGGGCGAGGCGGAGGCCGCGGCCGCGAGGAGCAGCACGAGCGGGGAGCCGAGAGCGGTCCCTGGGACAGCGGCGCCGGCGGCTTCGAACGCGTTCCCCCGCAGGACCTGGACGCCGAGCAGTCCGTGCTCGGCGGCATGCTCCTCTCCAAGGACGCCATCGCGGACGTCGTGGAGACCCTCAAGGGCCACGACTTCTACCGCCCCGCCCACGAGACGATCTACCAGGCGATCCTCGACCTCTACGCCAAGGGCGAGCCTGCCGACCCCATCACCGTGGGCGCCGAGCTCACCAAGCGTGGTGAGATCACCAGAGTGGGCGGCGCGTCGTACCTGCACACCCTGGTGCAGTCCGTGCCGACCGCGGCCAACGCCTCGTACTACGCGGAGATCGTCCACGAGCGCGCGGTGCTGCGCCGCCTCGTGGAGGCCGGCACCAAGATCACGCAGATGGGATACGCCGCGGACGGCGACGTCGACGAGATCGTCAACCAGGCGCAGGCCGAGATCTACGCCGTCACCGAGCAGCGCACCAGCGAGGACTACCTCCCGCTCAGCGACATCATGGAAGGCGCCCTCGACGAGATCGAGGCGATCGGCTCCCGCAGCGGCGAGATGACCGGCGTACCGACCGGCTTCACCGACTTCGACTCCCTCACCAACGGCCTTCACCCCGGCCAGATGATCGTCATCGCGGCACGTCCCGCCATGGGCAAGTCGACGCTGGCGCTGGACTTCGCCCGCGCCTGCTCGATCAAGCACAACCTGCCGAGCGTCATCTTCTCCCTGGAGATGGGCCGCAACGAGATCGCGATGCGCCTGCTGTCCGCCGAGGCCCGGGTGGCGCTGCACCACATGCGGTCCGGGACGATGACGGACGAGGACTGGACCAGGCTGGCCCGGCGCATGCCGGACGTCTCGCAGGCCCCTCTCTACATCGATGACTCCCCGAACCTGTCGATGATGGAGATCCGCGCCAAGTGCCGCCGACTGAAGCAGCGGAACAATCTCAAGCTGGTGGTCATCGACTACCTCCAGCTGATGCAGTCCGGCGGCTCCCGACGCGCCGAGAGCCGTCAACAGGAGGTTTCGGACATGTCGCGCAACCTCAAACTCCTCGCGAAGGAGCTGGAGCTCCCGGTCATCGCCCTGTCCCAGCTGAACCGGGGTCCCGAGCAGCGTACGGACAAGAAGCCGATGGTCTCCGACCTGCGGGAGTCCGGTTCGATCGAGCAGGACGCGGACATGGTGATCCTGCTCCACCGCGAGGACGCCTACGAGAAGGAGTCGCCCCGCGCCGGCGAGGCGGACCTCATCGTGGCCAAGCACCGCAACGGTCCCACGGCCACCATCACCGTGGCCTTCCAGGGCCACTACTCCCGCTTCGTCGACATGGCCCAGACCTGATGCCCGTGGTGCGGGTTCCCTGCCTTCGCGTCGTTTTCTCCGCTGTCGTGTCGTGAGGGGCTGCAGAACGTCCGGGTCTGTTCCGTAGCCGGTGGTGGAGGGTGCGGTCGGCCGGGAGGGCGCGGTGGCGCGTGCCTCCGGGGGCGAAAACCGGTTGCCGCTGTCTTGCAGGGGTGTCGAGGATGAGGAGCATGACGACTGCCTGCTCCCGCCCTCCGCTGTCGATTCCCGCCACACGCCGGCCGGGTCGACAGCAGGTCGGCAGGCGATCGGGGACGATGTCTGCGGTCGCGTGATCAGCGCGCTGGTCGCCGGGGCTGTCGCCGGGTTCGGGATCGCCCTGCCGGTAGGCGCCGTCGGGGTGTACCTGGTGGCGGTGACCGCGCGGTCGTCCCTGAGGACCGGTGTCTGCGCGGGCCTGGGCGTGGCCACCGCCGACGGGGTCTACGCGCTGATCGCGACGGTGGGCGGTTCGGTGCTCACGCCGTTGCTGGAACCGGTCGCGGTGCCGCTGCGCTGGACCTCCGCCTTGCTCCTGATCGGGCTGGCGCTGCGAGGCGCGGTGATCACGGTCGGGCGGTACCGGAGGCGGCACGCGGCGGGGGGTGAGGTGGAGGGCGGGGCGCTCCGGCCCGGGCGGGCGTACCTGACGTTCCTGGGGATCACTCTGATGAACCCCCTGACCGTCGTCTACTTCACCGCGCTCGTCCTGGGCGGAGGGACGGACGGACGACCGGGCGGGCTGGAGGCGGCTTCGTTCGCGGCCGCCGCGTTCGTCGCGTCCGCCGGCTGGCAGGTCCTCCTCGCCGGAGGCGGAGCGTTGCTCGGACGGGCGCTGATCGGCGCCCGTAGCAGGCTGACCACCGCTTTGGCGTCCAGCGTCCTGATCATCGTGCTCGCCGCTCACCTGCTGGTGCCGATGGTCTGAGGACCGCATCACCCGGGGTTGCGGTGGGCACCGCGGTGACCGACATCGTCGTCCGCATCCCGCGGACGGCCCTGTGGACGCTGACGGCTGCCCACCGGCCCCCGGCGCCCGCCGCCACATGGGGCTCGACCCCTTGTGACACCGGGAAAGGCGGTGCGTACGAGCGGGTGCCGTACAGGAGCCGGTCAGTGCGGACGCGCGGTCTTCGGGCCGGGCTCCCCGGGGGACGATTCGCGCCAACCGGTCGCGGAGCTCGCGTTCCGCGGTGCCGTCCGCTCCGGACAGTGCCGCACCGGGAAGCGGCCCGGTGCGCGCTGTCGTTCTCCGGCGACCAGGCCGCGCTCGCGGGGATTCCACGCCGCTGCCCTTGGGGCGGCTGTCCGGCCCTTCGCCAGTCGGTTCCGGAGCGGCGCCGGTGGACCCAGCCGAAGAGGCGGCGCCTTTCATCGAGCAGTTCCCCACCCGTCGACGAAGTGTCGGTCCTGAGCGGCCGGAGACGACCTGGATCCGGTACCGCACGGCCGACTCCGGCAGGATGCCGCCCGCCACGGTTCCGCGCGCGGAGAACCGGTCCTCCGCGACGTCGGAGTCGTCGTCCGATGACAGGCACGACCTCCTCGCCCGGCGTCACGACCGTGTGAGCCTCCTCAATCGACCAGGCCGTCGATGCCGACGCTCCTCGGAGGTCCACAGATTTCGCGCCGTGCTGTACATCTGGGCTCATGACATCATCCTCCGTACCGCTCCTGCCCGCCACGGAGCGCTCGCTGCTCCACCGGATCGCCGTCGGCCAGTCCGAAGGCCGGACGCCCTCACTCGTCGGGGCGATCGCCCGCGGCGGCCGGATGGTGTGGGCGGGCGCGTGGGGCGACGTCGCGTCCGCCACCGACACGCAGTACCGGGTCGGTTCGATCACCAAGACCTTCACCGCCGTTCTGGTGATGCGGTTGCGGGACGAGGGGGTGCTCGGGCTGGAGGACCCACTGGAGAAGCACCTGCCGGACACGGGCGTGGGCGGTGTGACCATCGCCCAGCTTCTGAGCCACACCGCCGGCCTGTCGGCCGAGTCGCCGGCTCCCTGGTGGGAACGGACACCGGGTGGACTGCGTCCCGGTCTTGCCGACGTCCTCGGGGAGCGGCCGTTCGCACACCCGCCGGGGCGCGGTCACCACTACTCCAACACCGGTTACGCCCTGCTGGGTTCGCTGGTGTCCGCGGTGCGCGGCATTCCGTGGGAGGAGGCGCTGCGCGCCGAGATCCTGGAACCGCTGGGCATGCACCGGACGACGTCACAGCCGGTGGCACCGTATGCGAAGGGCTGGGCGGTCCACCCGTGGGCGGATGTGCTCCTGCCGGAACCAGCCGAGGACCTGGGCCTGATGGCTCCGGCCGGGCAATTGTGGTCGACCACCGCCGACCTCTGCCGGTTCGCCTCGTTCCTTGCCGGAGGGGACGCTCGGGTGCTGTCCGCGGAGTCCGTACGGGAGATGCGCACGCCTGCCGCACCGCCCATTACGGAGAACTGGGACGGAGGCTACGGGCTGGGTGTGCAGCTGATACGGCGGGACGGTCGGACGCTCGTCGGCCACTCCGGTTCGCTGCCGGGTTTCGTCGCCGGCCTCTGGCTGAGTGTGGACGATGACGTCGCCGCGGTCGTCCTGGCCAATGCGACGTCCGGACCGCAGCTCGGCGCGCTCGTCTCCGACCTCGTACGGATCGTCGTCGAGGCGGAGCCCCGGTTCCCGGAACCGTGGCGCCCCCTGCCGGAGGATGATGCTCCGACACTCTGCTTGACCGGTTCCTGGTACTGGGGAACCTACGCCTACGGACTGAAGGCGCTCGCGGACGGTGGTGTGGAACTGCAGCCCCTGCGCGATGTCGGCCGGGGCTCCCGGTTCCGGCCGCTTCCGGACGGCACGTGGCTCGGACTCGACGGCTACTACGACGGGGAGGTGCTCCGGGTGGTCCGCCGCGAGGACGGTTCGGTGAGCCACTTGGACCTGGGGTCGTTCGTGTTCACCCGTGAACCGTACGGGCCGGAGGACGCCGTCCCGGGTGGTGTGGACGAAGGGGGCTGGCGGGGCGCGCGCTGACGTTTCACGTGAAACGGCGTTCAGAGGGCCAGCTTGAAACCGATGTGTGAGGCGATGAAGCCCAGACGGTCGTAGAAGCGGTGGGCGTCCGTACGGGATGCGTCCGACGTGAGTTGGACCAAGACGCAGTCGTGGCGGCGCGACTCCGCGATGGCCCATTGGATCAGTCGTGTACCGAGCCCACAGCCACGCGCGTCGGCGTGCACCCGCACCGCCTCAATGAGGGAGCGGGTGGCGCCGCGCCGGGACAGCCCCGGAATGACGGTCAGGTGGAGGGTGCCGACGGCCTGCCCGTCGCGGACGGCGACGACCAGGTGCTGGTTCGGGTCCGCGGCCACCCGCTCGAAGGCCTTGAGGTAGGGGGAGAGGTCATCGGGCGACTCCCGCTGGGCGCCGAGCGGATCGTCGGCGAGCATCGCCACAATGGCGGGAACGTCAGCCGCAGACGCACGCCTGATGTCGAAATCATCCATGAGGGGGAGGCTATCCCGCCGTTCACGTCGAGGCGCCGAGTGCTTCCGACGCTCCTGACCGGTGAGAGGAGCCCGCCTCGTCGGCCGGTTCGTCAGACCTCCTGCGGAGGCTCGCGGCACGGATGGTCCCCGCCCGCGAACAGGGCTGCACCCGACGGGAACGGTCCGGCGAGCGGGCGGTTTCACGTGAAACGCGGTTCCCTGTCCGCCCTCCCGGCCTCGACACGCAGGCCCCCGACGGCTCGTACCGGTGTCGGACGCTCCCGGTGCGGGGGTGAAGGCGAGATCACCGACCGCTCCGCGTGCCTCGGCTGCGGTCCGTGAGGCGGCTCGTCACCGCCCGGACGGTGGGCCGGTCAACCGAGATCGGGGGCGTGCATGGCACGTACGCCTTCGATGTTGCCGTCCAGGTAGTGGCGCAGTGACAGAGGGACCAGGTGTACGGCGGCGATGCCGACCCGGCTGAACGGCACGCGGACGATCTCGTACTCGCCGACCGGTTCGTCCACCTCGGGTCCGTGCCGTCGGCTCGGGTCCATGGACGCCAGGCGGCAGACGAAGAAGTGCTGCACCTTCACCCCGGAGACACCGCCGTCCTCGATGTGCTCGACGGTGTCGACGAAGCAGGGAACCACGTCCGTGACCTTCGCACCGAGTTCCTCGTGGACCTCCCGGTGCAGGGCGTCCACGACGGTCGCGTCGCTCGGCTCGACGCCTCCGCCCGGCGTGAGCCAGTAGGGATCCATTCCCGGCTTGGTGCGCTTGATCAGGATCAGGTCGTCACCGTCGAGAAGGACGGCCCGTGCGGTGCGCTTGACCACTGGACGTTCGGTCATGGCATGACAATGGCCCGCGGTGTTCCCCTTGAAACGCCGGCAGGGTTGCGGCCGTCGGTGGTCACCACTCGATCGCCGCCCGCAGCAGTGTCTCCTGGGCCCTGGCGATGTGGGGCAGGGCCAGCGTGCCGACGCGGACGGCGAGGAAGTACGTCCGCAGGGGCGGGACGGGTGGCTCCAGCAGCGCGACGAGGCAGCCGCTCTCCAGGGCTCCCTCGCACAGATAGCGGGGGAGGACGGCGAGGCCCGCGCCGGAGACGGCGCTCTCCAGGACGGCCCGCAGGTCGGGGACGACGACCGCGGCGGACACGGCGGGTTTCGACTCGAAGACGGCGGACCAGTACCGGGCCACGAACGGCAGTGACTCGTGGACCTCGATCACCGGTAACCGGTTCAGGATCGTGGAACCTTCGTGCGGCGTGTCCTGCGCCAGCCGGGCGGCCCAGCGTGGTGCGGCCACCAGTACGTGTTCCTCGTCGCACAGCGGTGTCGCCGTCAGCGGCCCGCCCCGTGGCCGTGCCGTGGAGACGACCAGGTCGTGGTGCCCGGCGGCCAGACCGTCGAGGCTCTCCTCGGATGCGGTGAACACAGCGGTCCGCAGGGTGAGGCCCTCGGACACGAGGGTCGTCAGAGCGGGTAACGCCCGAAGCGAGACGATCTCGGGCGGTCCGGCGAGGTGGAGGGTTCGAGCCCCGACCCGCCCGTACGGGCCGGTCTCGGCGATCTCCACGAGCGCGTCCAGATGAGGGGCGGCCCGGTGGGCGAGTTCGTCACCGACCGCCGTGGGGGTGACACCACGGGCCTGCCGCAGGAAGAGGGTCCGGCCGAGATGCCGTTCCAGGGCGCGGATCTGACTGGTCACAGCGGGCTGGGAGAGGCCGAGGAGGGCTGCGGCACGGGTGAAGGAGCCGGCTCGGTACACCGTGACGAAGGTCCGCAGCAGGCTGAGATCCATGCCCTCCCTCCCCCCGGCCGGCGCCCCCCGGACCCGTACAACTATAAATATGTCGATAGGCACCTGTCGTTCGTGTGATCGGAATCTGACGTAGAGTCAAACTGCCTGGTTCGGAGCGGTACCGGGCACGGATACGGGGCGGTCCGAGCCACCAGGGGGGAGGTTCGGACCGCCCGTTCCGCACGGCTCGCGACGTACGCCCTCCCGTCAGCGGAGCCCGGCCGTCGCGTCCAGGGCGCGGAGCACGTCCGCGACGAGGTCGTCGGGGTCCTCCGCGCCGACCGAGAAGCGGACGAAGCCCGGCGGCACGGCGTCGCCACCCCACCGGCCCCGCCGCTCGGCCGTCGACCGTACTCCGCCGAAGCTGGTCGCGTCGTCCACCAGGCGCAGCGTCTCCAGGAACCGTTCCGCGCGCTGCCGGTCGTCCAGGACGAACGACACCACCGACCCGAAACGGCGCATCTGCCCTGACGCCACCTCGTGCGAGGGGTCGCCGGGAAGTCCCGGGTAGCGCAGGTGCGCCACGTCGTCTCGCGCCGCCAGCGCCCGGGCCAGCACCAGTGCGTTGGCGCACTGCCGGTCGGCCCGTAGCTGGAGGGTGGCGAGGGAGCGATGGGCGAGCCATGCCTCCATCGGACCCGGAATCGCTCCGACGATCTTCCGCCAGCGACGCACGCCGGCGGCGAGCTCCGCGTCGCGGCAGGTGACGTGGCCGAGCAGGAGGTCACCGTGTCCGGTCATGCCCTTGGTGTCGCTGGCCACCGAGAAGTCCGCGCCGAGCGCCAAGGGGCGCTGCCCCAGGGGCGTGGCGAGGGTGTTGTCCACGGCGACCAGGGCGCCGGCGGCGTGGGCCGCCGTCACCATCCGCCTGATGTCGCACACGTCGAGGCCGGGATTGGACGGCGTCTCCAGCCACAACAGCTTCGCACCGTCCAGGACGGACAACTGCGCGTCGCCACCTGTCGGTGCGCTGCGCACCTCGATCCCGTAGGCCTCCAACTGCTCGCCCACGAGGGCCAGGGCCTGGTAGCCGTCGGCCGGGAGGACCACGGTGTCGCCGGCCCCGAGCCGGGAGAACAGCACCGAGGAGATCGCGGCCATGCCGGAGGCGAAGACCACGGTCTCCACCGCACCGTCCCCGGGAGCCTCCAGCTCCCCGATGGCGCGCTCCAGCAGCGTCCAGGTCGGGTTCTCGTCGCGCCCGTAGGTGTAGGGACCGGTGGGCTCGCCCGGCAGGTGGAAATGCGCGGCGAAGACCGGACCCGGCAGGGTCGGTTCGTGCTTGTGCGGCTCCGGTAGCCCGGCCCGCACGGCGAGGGTGCCGTCGCCCCAGCCGGGGGGCGTCTCCATCAGTCGCGTCCGTCCGGGAGGACGACGTTCAGCGCCCAGGACACGACCGAGACGATCAGACCACCCAGGACCGCGGTCCAGAAGCCCTCCACGTGGAAGCCGAGGTCCAGCTTCTCGGCGAGCCACGAGGTCAGCAGCAGCATCAGCGCGTTCACGACCAGCGTGAACAGACCGAGGGTGAGAACGAACAGAGGGAGCGTGAGCAACTTCACAAGAGGCTTGACGAGGGTGTTGACCACGCCGAAGACGAGGGCGACGAGGAACAGTGCCAGCGCCTTGCGGCCGGTGCTCTCGCCGGTGAGGGTGATGTCCTGCAGCAGCCAGACCGCCACCGCCAGAGCACCCGCGTTCGCGAGCGTCTTGACTACGAAATTCATCATGTGTCTGATCGTGGCAGACATGATCGGACCGAGGCAGAGGCGAACGGGCGATGAAGGCATTCCGACTGGACGAGCTCGAAGCCGAGCGCGTCGCCAACGACGGTGCGTACCTCCAGTTCCTGCGTGAGCGGAGCATGTCCGTGGGGCTGTACGGGCTCGACGCCGGGCAACTGGATCCGCAGCAGCCGCACAAGGAGGACGAGGTCTACCTCGTCGTCAGCGGTCGGGGCTCGATCACGGTCGGGACGGAGACCACGCAGGTGGGACGCGGCAGCGTCGTCTACGTCCCGGCGGGGGTGCCGCACAGGTTCCACCACATCACCGAGGACCTGCGGGTCCTCGTGGTGTTCTCCCCGCCCGAGAGCTGACGTCCCTTCCGCCGAAGGGCAGGGTTCGGTCCCCGGTCCGCCCGGTCCTCCCTAGGGGAAGGGTCAGGGGATTACGGGGGAAGCGGATCCCCGCCGGAGGCCCCCACCTCCCTAGCATCGGAGGTGTTCACCGTTGCGACGCAGAGACGAGGCAGGTTATGGCGGTAAGGGGACTTCTCGCGGGGCTTCCGTGGTGGGTGAAGTGGGTGGCGATACCCGTGGCCGCCGTCGTCCTCTTCGGCGGTGCGCTCGCGACCGTTGCTTACTTCGTGGTGAGTCTGCTGTTCAAGGCGCTGGCCTTCGTGGCCCTCGTCGGCGGACTGGTTTACGTCGTACGGAAGTTCAGGAAATCGCCGCCGTCCTCAGACGGCGGCTGGTGAAGGAGGTCGTTAGCCCGGCCGGGGGAACGGATCCGGTGGAACTCACTCCGGAACGGGGCCTGCCATTAGAGTGGCAGGGATTCCGCGGCCCTTGAATTCAGGGGCTGACTGAACGCCTTACCAGCGGTTTGTACGACTGTTGCGACTGTATGTGCGTGCTGTGAAAGAGAAGCAGACGCGTACGGCGGTGTCAGCGGCGATCGCTCGTGGGCAACATGCCCTGGGGGTGACCTTCGGTCATGGCTTCTCCTTCCACCGCCCCAACCCTGATCGGCTCGGTGCAGCGGGCGCTCAGACTGCTGGAGGCCGTCGGATCCCACGAGAGCGGGGCCCCGGCCAAGCAACTCGCACGCGAGACCGGACTGCCTCTGGCCACGGCCTACCACCTGCTGCGCACCCTGACGCACGAGGGCTACCTGACGCGTGAGAAAGGGCTGTTCACCCTGGGCGACGCCGCCAGGAGACTGGCTGAGGCGGGTTCCCTGCAGAATCGTCGCGGCAAGATCGAAGATTTCCTGGTGCACGGGTGGGACACGGTCGGTGCCCCCGTCTGCTTCGCCGTCTACCGGGACGGCGAGATCGAACTCCTGGCGGTCTCCGACCACCCTGCCGCAGGGCCCGCCCCCTCCCACCAGAAGTGGACGGACCGCCGGGAAAAAGCCCGGGCCAGGGTTGTTTCCGTACCCCTGATTCAGGATGAAAGCATGCTCCTCGAAGCGGAGCGGCTGCGCAATGAGATCGGGGAGTTCCTCCGATCGCTCGCTGTCTCTATCAGTATCTGAAAAATCACTCCTTGTGGTCTGATAGCGCTTGCAGGAGCATTACGTCAAGAGGGCCAGGAGGGATCAATCCTGGCCAGTTTTGTCATGGCTACTGTTTTCAGAACTGCATCGAGACATTCATCTACAGCGGGGTACGTGATGCGCGAGTCGGTTCAGGCCGAGGTCCTGATGAGCTTCATCGTCTCGGAGGAGCTCTCCTTCAGGATCCCGGTCGAGCTCGGGTACGAGACCAAGGACCCCTTCGCGGTCCGGATGACGTTCCACCTGCCCGGCGACGCACCGGTGACCTGGACCTTCGGGCGCGAGCTGCTCGTCGACGGGATCAACGACGCCACCGGTGACGGCGACGTGCGGATCGAGCCGTCCGAGGCCGAGGAGCTCTCCGACGTCCACATCCGACTGCGCGTCGGCGCCGACCAAGCGCTGTTCCGGGCCAGCGCGCCGCCTCTCGTCGCCTTCCTCGACCGCACCGACAAACTGGTGCCCCTGGGACAGGAGCGCTCGCTGGGCGACTTCGACGAGGGCCTGGACGAGGTGCTCGGCCGCATCCTCGCCGACGAGAACGCCGGCTGAGGGGCCGGTGACGTCCTGGAGCCGGACGGGCCCGGCTCCACCGGGGGAATCGGGCCCGTCCGGATGGGCGGCCGTCCACCGCGCCCTTCCGCCGGTACCGCCCGTCGCTACTTCCTGCGACGTCGCCCCCGGCCCGTACGCGCCGAGGCCGAGGCCCCCGGGGCCCGATCGGCCGAGACGACCAGAGCCGCCAGGCCCGTCGTCACCGGCACCGATGCCACCAGCCCGATCGAACCGACCAGCGTACGGACGATCTCCTGGGCCACCAGCTCGCTGTTGGCCACCGTCCCCACACTGCTCTGAGCGATCGAGAACAGCAGCAACAAGGGCAGTGCCGCACCCGCGTACGCCAGCACCAGGGTGTTCACCACAGAGGCGATGTGGTCCCGCCCGATCCGGATGCCCGCCCGGTACAACGCGCGCGGCCCCATCGCCGGATCCGCCTGGTGCAGCTCCCACACCGCCGAAGTCTGAGTGACCGTCACGTCGTCGAGCACCCCGAGCGAACCGATGATGACGCCGGCGAGGAGCAGGCCGGACATGTCGATGTTCGGGTACAGCCCGTGGATCAGGCCCGTGTAGTCGTCCGTGTTGCCGCTGAGCCGGGCCCAGCCGATGAACAGCGAGCCGAGCAGGCCGATGATCAGCAGAGAGATCAACGTGCCGAGCACCGCGACCGACGTACGGGCGCTCAACCCGTGACTGAGATACAGCGCGATGAGCATGATCGCACTCGACCCGACCACAGCGACGACCAGCGGGTTCGACCCCTGGAGGATCGCCGGCAGGATGAAGAGGGTCAGGAGGACGAAGCTGGTCCCGAGCGCGATCAGCGCCATCACACCGCGCAGTCGGCCCACCGCCACCACCGCCAGGGCGAAGACCGCCGACAGCAGTAGCAACGGGAACTTCCGGTCGACGTCCGTCACCGAGTACTGAAGGTCCTCCGGAGCATCCGGCGCGTACGCCACGACCACGCCCTGGCCCTCCTCCAGTTGCCGCGGTGCGTCGGGCTGGACGATCTCGACGAACCGCCGGCCCTTGTCCTGACCACTGGTCACCTCGATGGTGGCGCGCTTGCACTGCCCCTGCTGGGCGTTGACCGCCTCCCGGCCCTGAGGGGTGCTGGTGTCACCGGTCGGTGGGACCTGAGCGGCGTTCACGTCCTTGCAGTCGACCCGCTCGACGCGGACGACCTCGCCCGTCTCGGTCTGCCGGTCGAACCCGACACCGGTACGTTCGTGTGGCGGGGCGCCGCCCGGCCACAGCACCGCGAGGCCGACGAGCACCGCCGTGGCGAAGGGGATCAGCACTGCGGCGATGACCTTGCGCAGATGCTTGGAGACGGGAGCGGCCGGTCCGTGGGCATGTGCGTGGACGTGAGCGAGCGCTTCGGGATCCGGGCGGTGCCCAGGACCGTGCTCGGGGCCGTGTCCCGACCCGTTTTCCGGGTGCTGATGCGAGGAAGTCACCGACCGATCATCGCAAGAACGAAGGGGCCCTCTGTTCAGCGTGGCCGGAATGACGCTAGCGTGGTCGCACCTTTGTACACGCGGGAGCTCGGAGCACCGGGCTGAGAGGACGCTGACCTCCGTCCCCGCGATGTTTCATGTGAAACATCGCCGATGGAAGCGGCTGCGTCGACCGCCGAACCTGTTACCGGGTAATGCCGGCGTAGGGAGTAGGTCAGGATGACCGTTCAGGACGCACGCACGCCTGCCTCCGGCACCGAGGAGAGCGGGAAGTCCATCGGCTGGCACAAGGGGTACGTCGAGGGTTCGCGCCCCGACATCCGCGTGCCGGTCCGCAAGGTGCACCTCACCAACGGCAAGGACGTGACCCTGTACGACACGTCCGGGCCGTACACCGACCCGAATGTCGAAACCGACGTACGCCGCGGCCTCCCGCCCCTCCGGGAGAGCTGGATCACCGCGCGCGGCGACACCGAGGAGTACACCGGCCGCCCCGTCCGTCCGGAGGACGACGGCATCAAGCACGCCTCGTCGCGGGACGGGCTGCGCAACCTCGACGCCGTGTTCCCCGGCCGGTCGCGCCGGCCGCGGCGCGGCCGGGACGGGCAGGCGGTGACGCAGCTCGCGTACGCCCGCAGGGGCGAGATCACACCGGAGATGGAGTTCGTCGCGATCCGCGAGAACGTGTCCCCGGAGGTCGTGCGGGAGGAGATCGCGGCCGGCCGGGCCGTGCTGCCCGCCAACGTCAACCACCCGGAGATCGAGCCGATGGTCATCGGCAAGCGGTTCCTGGTGAAGGTCAACGCGAACATCGGCAACTCCGCGGTCACCTCCTCCATCGAGGAGGAGGTGGAGAAGATGACCTGGGCGACCCGCTGGGGCGCCGACACGGTCATGGACCTCTCCACGGGCCGCAACATCCACACCACCCGCGAGTGGGTGCTGCGCAACTCCCCCGTGCCGATCGGCACCGTGCCGCTCTACCAGGCGCTGGAGAAGGTCGACGGCAAGGCCGAGGAACTGACCTGGGAGATCTACAAGGACACCGTCGTCGAGCAGGCCGAGCAGGGCGTCGACTACATGACGGTCCACGCGGGCGTGCTGCTGCGGTACGTGCCCCTGACGGCCCGCCGCAAGACCGGCATCGTCTCGCGCGGCGGCTCGATCATGGCCGCGTGGTGCCTGGCGCACCACAAGGAGTCGTTCCTGTACGAGAACTTCGAGGAGCTCTGCGAGATCCTCGCCGCGTACGACGTGACGTTCTCGCTCGGTGACGGCCTGCGGCCCGGCTCCATCGCCGACGCCAACGACGAGGCGCAGTTCGCGGAGCTGCGCACGCTGGGCGAGCTCAACCGGATCGCCAAGGCGCACGGCGTCCAGACGATGATCGAGGGCCCGGGCCATGTCCCGATGCACAAGATCAAGGAGAACGTCGACCTCCAGCAGGAGATCTGCGAGGAGGCGCCGTTCTACACGCTCGGCCCGCTGACCACGGACGTCGCACCGGCGTACGACCACATCACGTCCGGCATCGGCGCGGCGATGATCGCATGGTGGGGCACCGCGATGCTCTGCTACGTCACGCCCAAGGAGCACCTGGGCCTGCCCAACCGCGACGATGTGAAGACCGGCGTCATCACGTACAAGATCGCGGCGCACGCGGCGGACCTCGCCAAGGGCCACCCCGGCGCGCAGGAGTGGGACGACGCGCTGTCGGACGCGCGGTTCGAGTTCCGCTGGGAGGACCAGTTCAACCTGGCCCTCGACCCGGAGACGGCGCGTGAGTTCCACGACGAGACGCTGCCGGCGGAACCCGCGAAGACCGCGCACTTCTGCTCGATGTGCGGGCCGAAGTTCTGCTCGATGAGGATCTCGCAGGACATCCGGCGGGAGCACGGCGGCGGCCTCGGGCAGGAGGAGATCGAAGCCGGGATGGCGGAGAAGTCCAAGGAGTTCGCCGAGGCGGGCAACCGCGTCTACCTGCCGCTGGCCGACTGACCCGAGTGGCCCGTCGGTCCGTTCGCCGGTCCGGCCCGTGGCCCGAAGGCCGCGGACCGGGCCGGCCGGGGCCGGTGGAGTCGGCGCCGGGTCAGGGGCGGCCGCCCCGGGAACGGAGGCGGACGCGCCGGCCGACTCGGTGATCGAGCGGAGGCGGAGGAGCGGGACGCCGTGCTCGACGGGACGCGGTGCCGGCCGTCCGTACGGGTGGTCCCGTCGCGCGGCCCGCCCGCCCGCCCCGCGGCGCGGGTGGTTCCGGGAATGGGCGGCGGGCCGACGGACCACGGCCGCCGGGCCCGGGCGGACCGGGCGTCATGCGTGGTGCTCCGTCGGGAAGCGCTCGCGGACGAGGCGGCCCCCCGGGACCGCTTCCGCGAGGCCCCCGCGCTTCCGAGGCGCGGGGCCCGCGGAGAGGCGGCGTGGAGGGCGCCGGGGAGAGCCGGTGTACCGCGAAGGCGGCGGAGGCTCTGGAACTCCCCTTCCCGGTGCGCTCAGTGAGGGAGCGGCAGCTGCTGGACGAGCAGCTTCCCGGCCATGGTCACACCGCCGTCCATGGCGACGGCGAGGCCGTCCGCGTACACGTGGGGGCCTTCGACGACGGGGCCGGTGCCCTCGCCCTCCGCGTCCTCGGTCCCGACCTCGCCCAGCAGGTACGGGATGGGACTGTGGCCGTGGACGACGCGCTGCCCGCCGTAGGTGTCGAGCAGTTCGCGCACGGCGTTGGCGCCGCCCTCGTCGCGGAACGCGAACCGCTTGGTGAACTTGCGGAACAGGTCCCAGCACTCGTCGGCGTCGTTGCGGGTGAGGATCTCGTGGACGGTGTCGTTCACGTCCTCGACGGTGTCACCGTACTCCAGGTACGCCGTGGTGTCGGAGTGCAGCAGCAGGTGGCCGTCCTGCTCGACGATCGCGTCCAGGCGGGACATCCACTGGACGTGGACGTCCTGCAGGCGGTCCATGTCGCTCTTCTGGCCACCGTTGAGCAGCCAGGCCGCCTGGAAAGTGGCCGTCCCGGCACCGGAGTTCACCGGGGTGTCGCCGAATCGCTTCGCGCCGAGCAGCAGCAGCTCGTGGTTGCCCATCAGGGCCTTGCAGTAGCCGCCCGCGGCCGCGGCCTCGGCGGAGAGCCGCATGACGAGGTCGATGACGCCGATGCCGTCCGGACCGCGGTCCGTGAAGTCGCCGAGGAACCACAGGCGGGCGTTGCCGGCCGTCCAGTGGCCGTCCCCGTCGACGAGGCCCTGCTCGCGCAGGGCGACGAGGAGCTCGTCGAAGTAGCCGTGGACGTCGCCCACGACGTACAGCGGGCCCGGTCCGGGGCCCTGCCCGACGAGCGGAGTGGCGGCGGCCGCCGGGTCGGGCGGCGCGGCGACGGAGACCTGGAGCGTGTCCCCCCGGTTGATGACCGGCAGGTCGCGCTCGGTCGGGGTGTAGCCGTCCGGGTACCCGTCGTCGGGGAGAGCGTTGCCCGGGTGCGGCGGGGGGGCCGTACGGGGCCGGGGCGGCTGCTCGGGAGCGTGCTGCAGGGCTTCCCTCGCCGCCTGCCGGGGCGCCGGGTGGTGCGGGGCGGGCCGGGGCTGCGGATGTTCGGAGTGGCCCTCCACGGGCACCTGGGCATACGGCGGTACGCGGAAGTCGCGCAACGTCGCCGTCCGCACCACGGGTCCCTGACCGGCCCCCTGAGTCATCGACCCCTCCACCACCGTCGCGACGCCCTCACATCGCGGGCCGGCCTGGTCGGAGCGGTCCGCGCTGTCGTGCGCCCATCATAGGAATGAGGCTTGTGCTCTGTGACGCACCAGGGGTGATGAATCGGGGAGCACGTCCGACTCCTCGGGGTTCTCGTCCTGATTTTCAGGTTTTGACCCGAGGGGGAAGGGGTGCTCACCCGGGCGTTGCCCGGCCTTCGCCTGCCCGTTGAGGATTCTGCCCCGTTCCGCTCGGGTCCGGCCGGAGGTGTCCTACTCCCGGTGCGGTCGGCGCGGCGGACTCACCGTCGTGCGCGGCGGCCTGCGCTGCGACGACGTCCGGACGATCAGCTCCGTCGGTATCACCTGCCCGACAGGCCGATCGTGCTCCACACCCTCGATCGCGTCGATGAGCAACTGGACGACGGCGGTGCCGATGCGGCGCGGCTTGAGCGACAGGGTGGTGACCGGCGGTTCGGTCGCGGCGTACACGGTCGATTCGCTGCAGCAGACGAGCAGCAGGTCGTCGGGGACGCGCAGTCCGTACCGCCGTGCCGCGGCCAGCAGGTCGGTACCGTTCGGGTCGAACAGCCCGTACACGGCGTCCGGGCGGTCGGGACGGGCCAGCAGCCGGTCCGCGGCGACGGCGCCGGCACACGGGTCGTGGGCCGGGTACGCCTCGTACACGGGGTCCTGGCCGGCACGCTCGCACCAGTTGAGGTACGCGGTGGTGGACAGCCGCGTGTACGTGTCGGTGGTGGTGCCGGTGAGCAGGCCGACGCGACGGGCGCCGGCCTCGGCGAGGTGGTCGAGGAGGCCGAGGACGGCCGCCTCGTGGTCGTTGTCGACCCAGGCGGTCACCGGGAGCGAGCCGGCGGGGCGGCCGTCCGAGACGACGGGCAGGCCCTGCCGGACGAGTTCGGCGACGACGGGATCGTGGTCGGACGGGTCGACGACGACCGTGCCGTCGAGGGCCACGTTCGACCAGACGTCGGCCGGGCTGCGGCGTGAGGTGGCGGGCAGGATGACGAGGGCGTAGCCGCGGGCGAGCGCGGCCGAGGTGGCCGCCCTGGCCATCTCGGCGAAGTACGCGAACTCGGTGAAGGTGAAAGGTTCATCCCCGTAGGTCGTCACGGTCAGGCCGATGAGGCCCGACTTGCCGGTACGGAGCGTGCGGGCGGCCGCGGAGGGCCGGTAGCCCAGCCGGTCGGCCACCTCGCGGACGTGGCGGCGGGTGGCGTCCGGGAGCCGGCCCTTGCCGTTGAGCGCGTCGGAGACAGTCGTGATGGAGACGCCGGCCGCGGCGGCCACATCCCGGATGCCCGCGCGCGCCTGCCGGCTCCCCCGGGCCTGCGCCCGGCTCACCTGGTGCTTCCCTGCTGCTGTCATGGCGTGCTGATAGTAAGGGGACGGCAACGGACCGCGACGAGTGTGTGATCCGGTCTCTGCAGGTACGTTTCTGCAAGGTCCGAGTCCGTCAAGCTCATTGAAATACAAGGATGTTGGCGGGTTTTTCGGCAGGTGGGCAGCTGCCGACCCCCATAGGGCGAGCCGCCGGGTGCGGGGGCGGAAGGCACTCAACTCACCTCTACGGGGGACGCGCACCACGGCGCGAATCACCCGCTCGCGCCAGTAGGGCGCGCGCCCCCACGCAGCGGGAGGCGACGGGACCCGGCCGCCGCTCCGGCCCGCTCCGCACCGCGTATCGATCCCACGCGGCCATTCGCAGGCGGACGGAATCCTCATAAGGTGTGCAGTATCCATGGTGCACACACGGTCGAGGAGGACCACAGTGAGCGAGACAAGCCCCAAGCTGCGCGCTGTGCTGGACAAGATCCCCACCTACAAGCCGGGGAAGCCGGCCACCGCCGCCGAAGGCCGCGTTGCGTACAAGCTGTCCTCCAACGAGAACCCGTACCCGCCGCTCCCGGGCGTCATGGAGAAGGCGCTGGCCGCGGCGGCGAACCTCAACCGCTACCCGGACCTGGCGTGCACCGTGCTGATGAACGAGCTGTCCGAGCGCTTCGGGGTGCCGGTGACGCACCTGGCGACCGGTACGGGCTCCGTCGGGATCGCCCAGTCGCTGGTGCAGTCCACGGCCGGCCCGGGCGACGAGGTGATGTTCGCCTGGCGGTCCTTCGAGGCGTACCCCATCGTCACGCAGATCGCGGGGGCCACCCCGGTCATGGTCCCCCTCACCGAGGAGGGGGCGCACGATCTGGAGGCGATGGCCGGGGCCGTCACCGAGCGCACGCGCCTGATCTTCGTCTGCAACCCCAACAACCCCACCGGGACGGTGGTGCGCCGGGCCGAGCTGGAGCGGTTCCTGGACCGGGTGCCGTCGGACGTCCTGGTCGTCCTCGACGAGGCGTACATCGAGTTCATCCGGGACGACCAGGTGCCCAACGGCATCGAGTTCTACCGGACCCGGCCGAACGTGGCGGTGCTGAGGACCTTCTCCAAGGCGTACGGCCTCGCGGGCATGCGCATCGGTTTCGCGATCGCCCACGAGCCGGTGGCGGCCGCGCTGCGGAAGACGGCCGTGCCGTTCGGCGTCACGCAGGTCGCACAGGACGCGGCGGTGGCCTCCCTGCGCGCCGAGGACGAGCTGCAGGGCCGTGTCGGATCGCTGGTGTGCGAGCGCACGCGGGTGGTCGAGGCGCTGGCGGCCCAGGGCTGGCGGCTGCCCGTGACGCAGGCCAACTTCGTCTGGTTGCCGCTCGGCGGGCTCTCCGGCGAGTTCGCCGCCGCCTGCGAGGAGGCGGGGGTGGTCGTGCGGCCCTTCGCGACCGACGGCGTCCGGGTCACGATCGGCGAGGTCGAGGCGAACGACATCTTCCTGCGGGTGGCCGAGGCGTTCCGCAAGGAGAGGTTCTGAGCGGTGCGGGCCGGCGCTGAGGCGCCGGCCGGACCCGGCCGCGCGGTCGGCGCGAGCGGTACGGGCGGTACGGAGGCGTCGGTCCTTTCCGGAAGGCCGGGCCGCCGCCGCGGGTGGCGGCGGGGCGGCGCGGACCGCCGGGCGTACCGGGCGCGCCGTACGGACCGGCCGGCCCCGTCCTCCGTCCCGGGTGCGGGCCCCACGGCCCGGCCGGCGGGCGGGGGAGACCGATCGGCAGAGCCCCCGTGAGCAGTCCGCTCACGGGGGGCTCTGCCGTGGCCGCGGCCGCGGGGCGGGCGGATCGGGAGGCGTGTCCGGGGGCGCCCGGGCCCCGACGAGGCGGCGGGAGAGTAGGAAGGGGACCCCCCCTTGGAGCTACTGCTCCACGTGGGTCATAATGTTTGTGATTGTGAACGCATTCACAAGCGCGCCTGCTTCCTCCCGCGATCAACCGGAATCGGCAGGCGGACGGAAGGCCGTGGGGCCGCGAGGCCGCAGGGCTGCTAGGCCGTAAGGAGAAGACCGTCGTGGACCTGGCTCTGGCGCCGGAGACGCTGGCGCGGTGGCAGTTCGGGATCACCACCGTCTACCACTTCCTCTTCGTCCCCCTGACCATCTCACTCGCCGCGCTCACCGCCGGTCTCCAGACCGCGTGGGTGCGCACCGGCAAGGAGAAGTACCTCCGGGCCACCCGGTTCTGGGGCAAGCTCTTCCTGATCAACATCGCGATGGGCGTGGTCACCGGCATCGTGCAGGAGTTCCAGTTCGGGATGAACTGGTCGGACTACTCGCGGTTCGTCGGTGACGTCTTCGGGGCGCCGCTCGCCTTCGAGGCGCTGATCGCGTTCTTCTTCGAGTCGACCTTCATCGGACTGTGGATCTTCGGCTGGGACAAGCTGCCGAAGCGCGTCCACCTCGCCTGCATATGGATGGTGTCGGTGGGCACCGTCCTCTCCGCCTACTTCATCCTGGCCGCCAACTCCTGGATGCAGCACCCGGTCGGCTACCGGATCGACGAGGAGTCGGGGCGCGCCGAGCTGACCGACTTCTGGGCCGTCCTGAGCCAGAACACCGCCGTCACCCAGGTCTTCCACACCCTGACCGCGGCCTTCCTGACCGGCGGCGCGTTCATGGTCGGCATCGCCGCCTTCCACCTGGCCCGCCGGAAGCACGTCCCGGTGATGAAGACCTCGCTGCGGCTGGGTCTGGTCACCGTGGTGGTGGCGGGCCTGCTGACCGCGGTCAGCGGCGACATGCTTGGCAAGGTCATGTTCAAGCAGCAGCCCATGAAGATGGCCGCCGCCGAGGCGCTGTGGGACGGCGAGGGCCCCGCCCCGTTCTCCGTCTTCGCCTACGGGGACGTCGACGAGGGCCACAACAAGGTCGCCGTCGAGATCCCGGGGGTGCTGTCCTTCCTGGCCAACGGGGACTTCTCCTCGCACGTGCCCGGCATCAACGACACCAACGAGGCCGCACAGCAGAAGTACGGCCCCGGTGACTACCGGCCCAACATCCCCGTCACCTACTGGTCGTTCCGCTGGATGATCGGTTTCGGCATGGCCTCCTTCGGGCTCGGCCTCCTGGGGCTCTGGCTGACCCGCAGGAAGTTCCTCCTGCCGCGGGCCCTGCGCGTGGGCGAGGACGACGTGCCGCACCTCGTCCTCTTCGGGAAGCCCCTCGACCACCGGCTGACCAGGCTGTACTGGCTCGTCGCCCTGTGGACGCTGGCCTTCCCGCTGATAGCCGGCGCCTGGGGTTGGATCTTCACCGAGATGGGCCGCCAGCCCTGGGCCGTGTACGGCGTGTTCCGCACCAGCGACGCGGTCTCCCCCGGCACCTCCCAGGCCGAGGTCCTGATCTCGATGACCGCCTTCACCCTGCTCTACGCGGTGCTCGCCGTGATCGAGGTCAGGCTGCTCGCGAAGTACGTCAAGGCCGGTCCTCCGGAACTCACCGAAGCCGACCTCGACCCGCCCACCACGATCGGCGGCCACGACCGCGACGCCGACCGCCCCATGGCCTTCTCGTACTGAGGAAGGGGAGCGAGGCATGGAACTCCACACCGTCTGGTTCGTCCTCATAGCCGTCCTGTGGACCGGCTACTTCTTCCTGGAGGGATTCGACTTCGGCGTCGGCGTCCTCACCAGGCTGCTCGCTCGCGACCGGACCGAGAAGCGCGTCCTGATCAACACCATCGGCCCCGTCTGGGACGGCAACGAGGTGTGGCTGCTCACCGCGGGCGGCGCCACCTTCGCCGCCTTCCCGGACTGGTACGCCACCCTCTTCTCCGGTTTCTACCTGCCGCTCCTCGCCATCCTGCTCTGCCTGATCGTGCGCGGGGTCGCCTTCGAGTACCGGGTCAAGCGACCCGAGCACCGCTGGCAGCACAACTGGGAGCAGGCCATCTTCTGGACCTCCCTCATCCCCGCGGTGCTGTGGGGCGTGGCCTTCGGCAACATCGTGCGGGGCGTCGAGATCGACGCGTCGAAGGAGTACGTCGGCACCCTCTTCGACCTGCTCAACCCGTACGCGCTGCTCGGTGGGCTGGTCACCCTGACCCTCTTCACCTTCCACGGTGCGGTGTTCACCGCGCTCAAGACCGTCGGCGACATCCGGGCGCGGGCCGGGAAGCTGGCCTGGACGCTGGGTCTGGCCGCCGCCGTGACCGCCTTCGCCTTCCTCGCCTGGACGCAGGCGGAGCACGGCGACGGGGCGAGCCTGGCCGCGACGGCCGTTGCCGCGGCCGCGCTCCTCGGGGCCGTCGCAGCCATCAGGACGGGACGCGAGGGGTGGTCCTTCGCGTTCTCCGGCATCGCGATCGCCGCGACGGTCGCCGTGTTGTTCCTGACGCTCTTCCCGAACGTCATGCCGTCCTCACTGGATCCGGACTGGAGCCTGACCGTGGACAACGCCTCCTCCAGTCCGTACACCCTGAAGATCATGACCTGGTGCGCGGCGGTCGCCACACCGCTCGTCCTGCTCTACCAGGGCTGGACCTACTGGGTGTTCCGCAAGCGCATCGGCACGCAGCACATCGCCGACACCCACTAGGCACCACCGGCAGGGGATGTTTCACGTGAAACCGATCGACCCGCGACTGCTCCGGTACGCCCGGACCACCCGCCTCTTCCTGCTGGCGGTGGTCTTCCTCGGCCTGGTGGGGGCCGTGCTGGTGGTCGCTCAGGCGATGCTCGTCGCCGAGGTCGTCGTCGGCGCCTTCCGCCACGGAACGGCCGTCGACGACCTCGCCCCGCCGCTCCTGCTGCTCGCCGCGGTCGCCGTGGGCCGCGGGCTGGTCTCCTGGCTGACCGAACTGGCCGCCCACCGCGCCGGCACGGCGGTCAAGTCCCAGCTGCGCGGCCGGTTGCTGGAACGGGCCGCAGCGCTCGGTCCCGGCTGGCTGAGCGGCCAGCGGACCGGCTCCCTGGTGGCGCTGACCACACGGGGCGTGGACGCGCTGGACGACTACTTCGCCCGCTACCTCCCGCAGCTGGGCCTCGCCGTCGTCGTCCCGGCGGCCGTCCTCGCACGGATCGTCACCGAGGACTGGGTGTCGGCCGCCGTCATCGTGGTGACCCTGCCGCTGATCCCGGTCTTCATGATCCTCATCGGATGGGCCACACAGGCGCGCATGGACCGCCAGTGGCGGCTGCTGTCCCGCCTGTCCGGCCACTTCCTCGACGTGGTGGCCGGGCTACCGACCCTGAAGGTGTTCGGCCGGGCGAAGGCGCAGGCCGAGTCGATCCGCTCCATCACCGCGCAGTACCGGCAGGCGACGCTCCGCACCCTGCGGATCGCCTTCCTGTCGTCGTTCGCGCTGGAGCTGCTGTCGACGCTTTCGGTGGCGCTGGTGGCCGTCGGCATCGGCATGCGCCTCGTCCACGGCACCCTCGACCTGTACACCGGTCTGGTCATCCTGATCCTCGCGCCCGAGGCGTACCTGCCGCTGCGCCGGGTCGGCACGGAGTACCACGCGGCGGCGGAGGGGCTGTCGGCCGCCGAGGAGGTCTTCGCGGTCCTGGAGTCCCCGGTGCGGGAAGCCGGAACGGAGGTACTCCCCCGGGGACCGGTGCGGATCGAGCTGGACGCGGTGACCGTACGGCACGCGGGACGCACCGGGCCGTCGCTGGACCGGGCGTCGCTCGTGGTGGAGCCGGGTGAGACGGTCGCCCTGGTCGGGCCGAGCGGCGTGGGCAAGTCCACGCTGCTGGACGTGGTGCTGGGTTTCACCGCACCGGACGCGGGCACCGTGCGGGCCGGGGGCGTGGACCTCGTGGCGCTGGACCCGGAACGGTGGCGGGAACGGGTGGCCTGGGTGCCGCAGCGGCCCTACCTGTTCGCCGGGACGATCGCTGAGAACGTCCGCCTGGCCAGGCCCGGCGCGGACGACGACGCCGTACGGGCGGCGCTGCGGGAGGCGGGCGCCGACTTCGTCGCCGATCTGCCGGATGGCGTCGGCACGGTGCTCGGTGAGGACGGCGCCGGGTTGTCGGCCGGGCAGCGGCAGCGGCTCGCCCTGGCCCGGGCGTTCCTCGCGGACCGGCCCGTGGTGCTCCTCGACGAGCCGACCGCCGCGCTGGACGGCGCGACCGAGGCCGCCGTCGTGGAGGCGGTGCGCCGGCTCGCCGCCGGCCGGACGGTGCTGCTGGTGGTGCACCGTCCCGCGCTGCTCGCCGTGGCGGACCGGGTGGTCGCGCTGCGCCCGGCCGCCGCGGAGGCGGAGACCGGACGCCGGGGCGCGGCCGGTGCGCCGCCCGCGGTGGCCGACGCGGGCGCCGACATGGTAGACGACGCCTTCGGGTTCGTCGGCGGTCGGCCCGCCGCCCGTCCGGGACCCGCCGCCCCCGGCCCCACCGGTCCGCGGCGGCGCGTCCTCGCCCGGGTCCGGACGACGGCGGGCGGGCTGCGGGGCCGCCTCGCGCTGGCGATGCTGCTCGGGACCCTCGCCCTCGCGTCGGCCGTCGGCCTCATGGCCGTGTCCGGCTGGCTGATCTCACGGGCGTCCGAGCAGCCGCCGGTCCTCCACCTGATGGTCGCCGTCACCGCGACCCGGGCCTTCGGCATCGGCCGGGCGGTGTTCCGGTACGCCGAGCGGCTCGTGTCGCACGACGCCGTACTGCGCATGCTGGCCGACCTCCGGGTGGCCGCCTACCGGCGCCTGGAACGCATCGCCCCGGCCGGACTGCGCCGCACCCGGCGCGGCGACCTGCTGTCGCGGTTCGTCTCCGACGTGGACGCCCTGCAGGACTACTGGCTCCGCTGGCTGCTGCCCGCCGGGGCGGCGCTGCTGGTCGGTGCCGGCGCCGTCGGGGTCACGGCGTGGCTGCTGCCCGAGGCGGGTGCCGTCCTCGCGGCCGGCCTGCTCCTCGCGGGTGTCGCCGTCCCGGCGCTCGGCGACGCCGTCGCCCGCCGCGCCGAGCAACGGCTCGCCCCCGCCCGCGGCGCCCTCGCCGGCCGGGTGGCCGACCTGCTGCGCGGCTGCGCCGAGCTGACGGTGGCCGGTGCGCTGCGGGACCGTGTGGCACGGGCCCGGCGGGCGGACGGGGTGCTCACCCGGATCGCCGCGCGCCAGTCCACCGCGTCGGCGCTCGGCGGCGGGCTCGTCGCGCTGGTCACCGGGCTGACCGTGGTGGCGGCCGCGCTGGTCGGCGTCGGGGCGGTCCGCGACGGGCGGCTCGACGGGGTGGCCCTGGCGGTCGTGGTCCTCACCCCGCTCGCCGCGTTCGAGGCCGTGGCGGGGATGCCGTCGGCGGTGCGGTACCGCCGACGGGTGCGGCGCAGTGCCGAGCGGGTCTTCGAGGTGCTCGACGCACCCGTTCCCGTGGCGGAGCCGGAACGGCCCGCGCCGGTGCCCGCGAGCCCTTTCCCGCTGGAGTTGCGCGGGGTCTCGGCCCGCCACCCGGGGCAGGAGCGGGACGCCCTCGTCTCGCTCGACCTGCGCCTGGAGGCGGGACGGCGGGTCGCCGTCGTCGGTGCGTCCGGGGCCGGCAAGACGACGCTGGCGCAGGTGCTGCTGCGCTTCGTGGAGGCGGGGGCCGGTGCGTACCGCCTCGGCGGCACCGACGCCACGGCGCTCGACGGGGACGACGTACGCCGGTTCGTCGGACTGTGCGCCCAGGACGCCCACCTCTTCGACAGCACCGTCCGCGAGAACCTGCGGCTGGCCAGGACCGGTGCGAGCGACGGCGAACTGCGCCGGGCGCTGGCGGGGGCGCGGCTGCTGGACTGGGTCGACGCGCTGCCGGACGGTCTGGACACGCCGGTCGGCGAGCACGGCGCGCGACTCTCCGGAGGCCAGCGGCAGCGGCTCGCCCTGGCCCGCGCGCTCCTCGCCGACTTCCCGATCCTCGTCCTCGACGAGCCCGCCGAGCACCTCGACCCGGACACGGCCGACGCGCTCACCGGGGACCTGCTGCGGGCGACGCGCGGCCGTGCCACGGTCCTCATCACGCACCGGTCGCACGGGCTCGACGCCGTCGACGAGGTGGTGGTCCTGTCGGGCGGCCGGGTCGTCCAACGCGGTTCCCACGAGGACCTGGTCGCCGTGGAGGGGCCGCTGCGGCGGATGCGGGAGCGGGAGCGCGCGGCGGATCCGCGCCTCGGCGCACCGGTGGGCGCGTCCGTGCCGAGCGGCGCGCGGAGTGGGGACGCCCGCCCCGTCCTCGGGCCGTAGGCGCACGGCGGGAGGCGTCAGTCGCCGGCGAGGATGGCCTCGATGACGGCGGCGACGCCGTCCTCCTCGTTGGCGGAGGTCCGGCCGGAGGCGGCCGCGACGACGTCCGGGTGGGCGTTGCCCATGGCGTAGGACCTGCCCGCCCAGGTGAGCATCTCGATGTCGTTGGGCATGTCGCCGAGGGCCACGACCTCGTCGGCCGAGATGCCGCGCTCGGCGCAGCACAGGGCGAGCGTGCTGGCCTTGGAGACGCCGAGACCGCTCACCTCCAGCAGCGCGGTGGGGCTGGAGCGCGTGATCGTGGCGCGGTGTCCGGCGGCCGTGCGGGCCAGGGCGAGGAAGCCGTCGGGCGTGAGGTCGCGGTGGAGGGCCAGCAGCTTCAGCAGCGGAGCCCCGGCGCCGGGCACGTCCTCGTGGAGCAGCTTCTCGGCGGGGCCGACCGTGACGGCGACGTCCAGGTGGAGGGGCGGGTAGTCCGGCTCGTGGCGGATGCCGTCGGCGAACTCCAGCGCGAAGGCGGCGCCGGGGGCCTCCCTGCGCAGGGTCTCGACGACGTCGTGCGCGGTCGGCCGCTCCAGCGCCCGCACCTCGACGATCCTCCCCCCGGCGTGGAGGTCGACGACGGCCGCCCCGTTGGAGCAGATCGCCAGCCCGTGGCCGTGGACGTGCTCGCTGACCACGCCCATCCAGCGGGCGGGCCGCCCGGTGACGAAGAAGACCTCGATGCCGGCCTCCTCGGCGGCGGCGAGCGCCGCGACCGTCCGGTCCGACACGGACTTGTCGTCGCGCAGGAGCGTCCCGTCGAGGTCGGTGGCGATCAGCCGGGGCCGCCGCCGCGACATCGGACGGCTGCTGGAGAAGGTCGTCGGTGAGGTCACGTACCCATTGTCCCGGACGAGCCGCCCCTTCGGCGCACGGACGTGCGGGACCCCGCACATTCGAGCCGCGCTCCGGCGCCGGGCGGAACGGGTGACGAGCCGGCCGGGGCGCACCCCGGCCGGGCCGGCGGCTCAGCCGTTCAGCTGCGCGAGCCCCTCAAGGGCGATCCGTTCGAAGACGGCCTCGTCGGCGGCGAACACGGAGTCGGGGACGGGCGCGTGCACCACGATCTCGTCGAAGCCCAGCTCCGCGTGGCGCCCGGCGAAGTCCGCGAAGGCGTCCACGGACTCCAGGACGCCGTTCGCCTCCGGGGTGAATCCGGTGAGGAGGATCTTGTCCAGTTCTCCCACCCCCCGGCCGATCCCGGCGCACGCCTCGCCCAGCCTCTCCACCTGGTCGCGGAGTGCCGCCAGGGACTGCTCCGGCGTACCCGTCTCGAACAGCTTCGGGTCCCCGGTGGTGACCCACGCCTGGCCGTACCGTGCGGCGAGCCGCATCCCGCGCGGGCCGGTGGCCGCCACGGCGAACGGCAGCCGCGGACGCTGGACGCACCCCGGCACGTTGCGCGCCTCGCGGGCCGAGTAGTGACCGCCCTCGTGGGTGACGGCGTCCTCGGTGAGGAGCCGGTCGAGGAGCGGCACGAACTCGGCGAACCGGTCCGCCCGCTCCCGGGGCGTCCACGCCTCCTGGCCGAGCACCGTCGCGTCGAAACCCGTGCCGCCCGCGCCGACGCCGAGGGTGATCCGGCCGCCGGAGACGTCGTCCAGCGAGATCAGCTCCTTGGCGAGCGTGACCGGGTGGCGGAAGTTCGGCGAGGTCACAAGGGTGCCCAGCCGGATGTTCCGCGTCACCGTCGCCGCGGCGGTGAGGGTGGGGACGGCCCCGAACCACGGACCGTCCCGGAAGGTCCGCCAGGAGAGGTGGTCGTAGGTGTACGCGGCGTGGAACCCGAGCTCCTCGGCCCGCCGCCATATCTTCTGTCCGTCGCTCCACCGGTGGACGGGGAGGATCACCGTGCTCAGACGCATGCCCCGGACGATACGCGGGGCTTCCCGCTGCCGTAGACATGCCGGCGGAGCAGGTGCGGGAATCCGCGCCGGCGCCGCGTCGCAGGCCGCCACCGCGGCGTCGTGGGTACGTTACGACCTGGAGTACCGCACGTACTCGAACGTCGGGCGGGCGGCGTTCCGCGGCGTGTCCAAGGGTGGATTCCTCCATGCCTGGTGCCCGTCCACGCGGCCGGCGGGGCGTGGCCGGTGTCCGGGGCGATGACGGCCTACCCCAGGTCCAGCGCCACCGACATCGCCCAGGCGGCTCTGCGACTGGCCACGCACCATCCCGAGCTGGTCCTCCGCAACCAGAGAAGACCGGGCAGGGGTGGCGGCGGATGCGGGAGGACCGGGCTGCGTTCGTCGAGTTCTGCGGCAGTGACGAGCTGGTCCTTCCGCCTGCCGAAACCGGGGACCCCCTCAACGCCTACCACCGCCACCGCCAACAGGCCGCCGTCGCCGGACGGCCCGGCCGTGCCCGACGCAAGCGGCTCCCCGGCCGGGACCTGCCCTTCTTCGAGCTGCCGCCAGAACTGGCGGGCTCGGACACCGTCGGCGTCATCTACGACCAGGCCGACGGGCTCAACTCCCACGCCGACTACGGGATGCTGCGGGACCTCTTCGCTGATCCGGACCTCGCCGGTCGCAGCCGGCGCCAGGACCTGCTGCGCACGTACCTGCGTGGGGAGCCGATCACGCCACTGCCGATCCGCCGGCCGGCCGCCGCTCACCCGGAGACGGCGGACGCCGTGTTCCGGAAGCTGCCGAGGAAGCCCGGGTTCGTCTGGAGCGAGCACGGCGAGGCGCTGCTGCGTCGGCGCAAGCCCTGGTACTACGAGGGCGATCCGCGCCCTGGAGCGTCCGTGACGGGCGGCCGTCCGCGTGAGCTGCTCGGTGCGGGACGGCGCTGAGCTCGCGCAGGGAGAGGCCCGGCAGATGATGTGCATACCGCAGTATGCTGGCTCCATGGCTGATACGACCCGCATCACGGTCACTCTGCCCACGGAGCAGGTGGCGGAGCTGAAGAGGCTCACGGACAACGTCTCCGGCTACGTCGCGGAGGCGGTTGCCCGCCAGATCAGGCACCAGCTTCTCGGTGAGGAGCTGCGCCGCTATGAGGATGAGCACGGCGCGTTCACCGACGAGGAGCTGACCGCGGCCCAGGCCAGGATCTTCGGCACGGCCGAACACGAGGAGTCGGCGAGCGCCGCGTGAACCACCGCATCGAGACCGTCGTGCTGGACTCCCAAGGACTGTCCGCCTGGATCTCACAGGACCGGGCCGTGCTCGCGATGATCCGATCCTTCCACTCGATGGCTGCCGATCTCGTGGTCTGTGCCAACACCATCGTGGAAGTCATGCACGCCCGGGTGAACACCGCCCGACTGAACTGGGTGCTCTCCCAGGTCAAGGTGGAAGCGGTGACCGAACAGGCGGCCGGAGCCGCCGCCGGCCTGCTGAAAGAGGCCGGCCTGCACGGTCACAAGTACGCGATCGATGCCACCGTCGCCGAGCTCGCGCTCCGCCAGCCAGGCCCGGTGGCCATGCTCACGTCGGACATCGACGACATGGCCAAGCTGTGCGGTGGTCGCGTCCGGCTCATCGCGCTCTGATCCGCTTCGGTCGGGGCCAAGGTGCCCCTGATGCACGTCGGGACCTCTCCCCGAGTGGTGGGTACCTCTGAGACCGGCCCCGGCAGGGGCCGATCAGGAGGCGCCTTTTGTGGTGATGACGGTCCACTCGCCCGAGTTCAGGGCGGGCGCCGTCGCGCTGTGCCTGTCGGACCCGAGCCACACCTTCGAGGGCATCGGCAAGGATCTGGGGATCAGCCGCGAGACGGCGCGTAACGGGGTGCGGGCCGAACGGGCCCGCCGAGGCGGGGGCGGCACGACGAGTACGAGCACGGAGAAGGACACGGTGGATTCCCCGTCGAGGGCCGAAGAACTTCAGGCCGAGAACGAGGCCCTGCGCCGGGAGCCGGCGGCAGCGCGCGAGGAGATGCACCGGCTCGCCGCGGAAGGGGACGTCCTCCGCGAGGCGACGAAGTCTTTCGCACAAGAGACGACCTGGTGAGCAACCGCTCGTTCATCGAAGGCCACCACCGCGCCTTCGGCGTGAAGCGGTTGTGCCGGGTGCTGGAGGTGGCCCGCTCCGGCTTCACAAGTGGCGGACGGGCCGCACGGCCCGCGCCGCACGCGAACGGGCCAGCGCCGCGCCGGCCGAGCGGATCCGGGCCGTGCACGCCGAGTGGGACGGCACCTACGGCCGCCCGAGGATCACCGCCGAGCTGCGCGACGACGGCGAGCGCGTGAACCACGAGCGCGTCGGGCGGTGACGCGCAAGTACGGCATCGCCGGGCTGCGGCTGCGCAGGCGCCAGGTCACCACGGTGCCCGAACCGTCCGCCGCCCCCGTGCCGGACCTGCTGCGGCGCGACTTCACCGCGAGCGCACCGAACCTCGGGTACGTCGGCGACATCACCTGCCTGCCGGTGGGCGACGGCGGGTTCCCGTATCTGGCGACGGTGATCGACTGCTTCTCACACCGTCTGGTGGGCTGGTCCATCGCCGACCGTATGCGCACCTCGCTGGTCGCCGATGTGCTCCGGGTGGCCGTTCGGGTCCGCGGCAGCCTGGCCGGCGCCGTCTTCCACGGCGATCACGGGGCGCGGTACAGGTGTCGTGAATCCGCCGCGGCCCGCGCCGGGTGGGGAGCGACCCAGTCCGTGGGCACGGTGGGCACGAGCGCGGGCAATGCCCTCGCCGAGTCGTTCAACGCGGCCCTCAAGCGCGACACGCTCCGCGGAGCCCGCCGTTTCGACGGGGTCCGCGCCTGCCGCCGGGCCGTCTTCCGCTGGACCACCCGCCACCACACCCGCCGCAGGCACTCACGCCCCGGGCAGCAGGCACCGATCACCCACGAACGGCAGTCAGCTACCTGACACCCGCCGCACGACGACACGAACGGTGCCCACCCTCCGGGGACAAGGCTCGTGGTCGTAGGTGTACGCGGCGTGGAACCCGAGATCCTCGGCCCGCCGCCAGATCTTCTGTCCCTCGCTCCACCGGTGGACGGGGAGGATCACCGTGCTCAGACGCATGCCCCGGACGATACGCGGGGCTTCCCGCTGCCGGGACGGAGCCGGGAGCCGCACGGGCGTCGTGATCACTCCGGGAACCGCAGGTAGCGCGGGGGAACGCCGTCCGTGAGCCAGACGCCGTTGGCGCTGACGCGGAAGACGAGGCCGTCGCCGTGCATGGTGCCCGCGTCCACGGTGAGGACGACCGGCCGGCCCCGCCGGGCCCCGACCCCCGCCGCGGTCCCCGGATCGGTCGAGAGGTGGACGTGGTGACGGCCCATGGGACGCAGCCCCTCGGTCCGGATGGCGTCCAGCCGGGGGGCGGTGGTGCCGTGGTGGAGGTACGCGGGCGGAACGGCGGGCGGAAGGCCGAGGTCCACGTCGACGGTGTGGCCCTGGTTCGCGCGGACGCGGTCGCCGTCGAGGGCGAAGCGCCGCTTGTCGTTCACCGCGACGACGTGCTCCAGCTCGGCCCGGCTGAGCGGCACGCCGTGCCCGGCCATGGCCCGCAGCAGGTCGTCGACGGCGACCCAGCCCTGCGGGTCGAGGACGAGGCCGATCCGCTCGGGTTGGTGGCGCAGGTGCCGCGCGAGGTACTTCGAGACCTTCACGGTGCGTCGTCCGTCCATGGCGGCAGCGTGGCAGGGATCACGCCGCCGTGCCACAGAAAAACCGCGGGACAGGTTTGGTCCACAGCCAACTCTGCTTATCCACAGGTTTGTTGGCGATTCTGTGGACAACCCGGCCCGTTTCCCGGCGGCGTCGGAGGCACTCCCGGCAGGCGGAACAGGCCGCCCCGCCGCCCGTCGCCCGTCGTCCGTCCCATGGCCCTGCCGCCCTGCCCCGTCACCCCGCCGCCCGCCGCCCGCCGCCCCGGGCCGGTCCGCTCGGCTCACCGCGGCCTCCCCCGGCCAGGGCACGCAGCACGCCCGGAGCGACACGGCACAGCAGGCGCGCGGCACGGGCTCCCGGCGTGACCGGCACCACCGCCCGGTTCTCCGCCACCGCCCGCAGGACCGCGGCGGCGACCGCCTCCGGCGAGCGGCCCCCCGGCGTGCGCGTCCGTACCGTACGCCCGTGCGGCCGTCCCGCCCCCGGCATCCCGGCGGGGCGTGCCGCCGGCGGGGCGTCCGCGGTGGCGGAACCGACGCGGACCGCCGTGACGCCGACGCCCCGCCCGGCCAGTTCCGCCCGCAGCGACCCGCTGAGCGCCAGTACCGCCGCCTCCTCCCACGCCCCGTACACATCCGGCCCGGTGGGCCGGGGCCCGGCCGTCGGCACCGTGTTCACGATGTGGCCGCCCTGGCCGCGCGCCGCCATGCGCCGGCCGAAGGCGCGGCAGCCGTGGACGACCCCCCGCAGGCCGACGCCGAGGGCCTCCCGGTCCTCGGGAGGGGACCCCGAGGGGAGGGGGTCGATGTCGTTCACGAGCACGTCGACCGTGCCGTGCCGGGCGGTGACCCGCGCGGCGAGCTCCTCCACCGCGCGTTCGTCGCCGACGTCCACCGCCTCGGCCCACGCGCCGGGCGCCCCGAGCAGCCGTGCCCGCTCCGCCGTGCGCGCCGCGCCCCGAGCGTCCCGGTCGACGGCCACCACCCGCGCCCCGGCCTCCGCGAACGCCAGGGCCGTCGCCCGCCCGGCACCGCTCGCCGCGCCCGTCACCAGTACCAACTGCCCGCCGAACCGGTCGGCGTACGGCCGTCCCGACGCCACGGCGGGCGGCAGCCCCGGATCCTCCCCCTCCTGCGCCGTGACGAACTCGGCGATCCACGCGGACAGCCGGTCCGGGTGGGTGAGCGGCACCCAGTGCCCCGCCCGCAGGGTGCGCCGCACCAGCCGCGGCGCCCACCGGGCCAGGTCGTCGTGGAGCCGCTCCGACAGGAAGGGGTCCCCGGTCGGCGTGACCAGCTGCACCGGCGCGTGCGCGTACGGGTCCGGGCGGGGCCGCCGGGTACGGGAGCGGACGTTGTCCCGGTACAGCCACGTGCCGTGCGCCGCGTCGGACGGCAGCGACCCGGTCGGGTAGCCCTCCCCGGGCACCTTCCCCGCCCGCCGCAGCGCGCCGGGGAACCGCCTGCCCAGCGGTCCCCGCCAGGCCAGCTCCGGAAGCACCGGCACGTGCAGCAGGTACACGTACCAGGATCTGGCGCCCTGCTCCAGCACCTGGCCGGCGCGACGCGGCGTCGGCCGCCCCACCCGCTCCCGGATCCAGTGGCCGAGGTGGTCCAGGGACGGCCCCGACACCGACGTGAAGGAGGCGATCCTGCCCTCCGTGCGCCCGGCCGTGGCGAACTCCCAGCCCTGCACCGAACCCCAGTCGTGCCCCACCAGGTGGACCGGGCGGCCGGGACTGACCGCGTCCGCCACCGCCAGGAAGTCGTCCGTCAGCCTCTCCAGCGCGAACCCCCCGCGCAGCGGCACCGGCGCCGTCGACCGGCCGTGCCCCCGCACGTCGTACAGGACGACGTGGAACCGGTCGGCCAACCGCGCGGCGACCCCGGACCACACCTCCTTGGAGTCCGGGTAGCCGTGCACCAGGACCACGGCCGGGCGGTCCGGATCGCCCAGCTCGGCGACGCACAGCTCGACCCCGCCCGTACGGATCCGGCGCTCGCGGGCGCCCCTCGGCAGACTCACGCCACTCCTCCCGTCCCGCGGGCGCCGCACGCGGCCCGCCCTCCGACCCCCCGGCACCGACGAACGTGACGATGCCCGGGGGCGGCGCAGGGGATGCGCGGCCGGCCCGCGCGGAACCCGAAGGGACCCGTCCCTCCCGTACGGGCGCGTACTCCTGGAGTCGGACGGGGATCCAGCCGTCAGGGCTGACGTGCGCCGCGGCGTACGCCACTACGGTCGGAACGTGACTGTGATCGCCACCGAAAGCCTCAGCAAGCGGTTCCCCCGGGTGACCGCCCTCGACCGGCTCTCCCTGGACATCGGGCCCGGCGTGACCGGACTCGTGGGTGCCAACGGAGCCGGCAAGTCGACGATGATCAAGATCCTGCTGGGCCTGTCCCCCGCCACCGAGGGCCGCGCCGAGGTGCTCGGTCTCGACGTGGCGACGGACGGTCCCGCCATCCGCGAGCGCGTCGGCTACATGCCGGAGCACGACTGCCTGCCGCCGGACGTCTCGGCCACCGAGTTCGTCGTCCACATGGCGCGCATGTCGGGGCTCCCGCCCGCCTCCGCCCGCGAGCGCACCGCCGACATCCTGCGCCACGTCGGTCTGTACGAGGAGCGGTACCGCCCCATGGGGGGCTACTCCACCGGCATGAAGCAGCGGGTGAAGCTCGCCCAGGCGCTGGTCCACGACCCCCGGCTGGTCCTCCTCGACGAGCCGACGAACGGCCTCGACCCGGTCGGCCGGGACGACATGCTGGGCCTGATCCGCCGGGTCTGGACGGACTTCGGCATCTCGGTGCTGGTCACCTCGCACCTGCTCGGCGAACTGGAGCGGACCTGCGACCACGTCGTCGTCATCGACGGCGGCCGCCTCCTGCGCTCCAGCTCCACCAGCGACTTCACCCGGACCACGACGACCCTCGCCGTCGAGGTCACCGACTCCGACGCCCACCCCGACGGCACGGCGGCCCTGCGCGCGGCGCTCACCGCCGCCGGGGTCGCGCTCCACGCGCGCGCGGAGGAGGGCCTGCCCGGCGCGGGCCACGTCCTGCTGCTGGAGGCCGCCGGCGAGGAGATCCACGACATCGTGCGCGACACCGTCGCCGAGCTGGGGCTCGGCCTCGTCCGCATGGAGCAGCGCCGCCACCGCATAGCCGAGGTGTTCCGCCCCGGCACGGCGGCGGCCGGCCAGTCCCCGGAGGTGCAGACCCGGTGAGTACCGAGACCCGGATCCACGACATCGGATACCGCGAGTACGAGGGCCCCCGCCTCGGCCGCGCCTACGCCCGCAGGTCCCTGTACGCGCAGTCCCTGCGCGGGGCGTACGGCCTCGGCCGCAGCGCCAAGTCGAAGGTGCTGCCGATGCTCCTCTTCGGCGTCATGTGCGTACCGGCGCTGATCGTCGTCGCGATCGCCGTCTTCGCGAAGTCCCGCTCCCTGAGCGTCGACTACACGAGCTACGCGATCTACATGCAGCTGGTCATCGCCCTGTACGTGGCCTCCCAGGCGCCGCAGTCCGTCTCGCGCGACCTGCGCTTCCGGAGCGTCCCGCTGTACTTCTCCCGTCCCATCGAGCGCGCCGACTACGTCCTCGCCAAGTACGGCGCGATGGCGTCCGCCCTGTTCGTCCTGACCGCCTCCCCGCTGCTCGTCCTCTACGCGGGGGCGCTGCTGGCGAAGATGGACTTCGCCGAGCAGACCGGGGACTTCGCCCAGGGGCTGGTGTCCGTGGCGCTGCTCTCCCTCCTCTTCGGCGGGATCGGCCTGCTGCTGGCCGCCCTGACGCCCCGCCGCGGCTTCGGCGTCGCCGCCGTGATCGCCGTGCTGTTCATCTCGTACGGCGCCGTCACCACCGTCCAGGCCATCGCCTGGTCCACCGGCAACCCGGACGCCGTGGTCTGGCTGGGCCTGTTCTCGCCGACCACCCTCGTCGACGGCGTGCAGACCGCCTTCCTCGGCGCCACCACGTCCTTCCCCGGCGAGACGGGGCCGGGCACCGCCGCCGGCACGGTGTACCTGCTGGTCGTCCTCGCGCTCATCGCCGGCTCGTACGCCGCCCTGATGCGCCGCTACCGAAAGGTCGGACTGTGACCACCCTCCGCATCGACCACGCGTCCCGCTGGTTCGGCAACGTCGTCGCCGTCAACGACGTCACCATGACCGTCGGCCCCGGCGTGACCGGCCTCCTCGGCCCCAACGGCGCCGGCAAGTCGACCCTCATCAACATGATGGGCGGCTTCCTCGCCCCCTCGACCGGCACCGTCGCCCTCGACGGGGAGCCGGTCTGGCGCAACGAGTCCGTCTACCGCCACATCGGCGTCGTGCCGGAGCGGGAGGCGATGTACGACTTCCTCACCGGACGCGAGTTCGTCGTCGCCAACGCCGAACTGCACGGCCTCGGCGACGCGGAGGCGCGGCGCGCGCTCGCCACCGTGGAGATGGAGTACGCGCAGGACCGGAAGATCGGCACGTACAGCAAGGGCATGCGGCAGCGGGTGAAGATGGCCTCCGCCCTCGTCCACGACCCCTCCGTCCTCCTCCTCGACGAACCGTTCAACGGCATGGACCCGCGCCAGCGCATGCAGCTGATGGACCTGCTGCGGCACATGGGCGCGGACGGCCGCACGGTCCTGTTCTCGTCGCACATCCTGGAGGAGGTCGAGCAGCTCGCCTCCCACATCGAGGTCGTCGTCGCCGGGCGGCACGCGGCCAGCGGCGACTTCCGCCGCATCCGCCGCCTGATGACCGACCGCCCGCACCGCTACCTGGTGTGCTCCAGCGACGACCGGGCCCTGGCCGCCGCGCTCATCGCCGACCCGTCGACCGCCGGCATCGAGGTGGACGTGCGCGAGGGGGGCCTGCGCGTGCAGGCGGTGGACTTCGGCCGCTTCACCGAACTGCTGCCGCGGGTCGCCCGCGAGCACTCCATCCGGCTGCTCACGGTCTCACCCTCGGACGAGTCCCTCGAGTCGGTCTTCTCCTACCTCGTCGCGGCCTGAAGGGAGCCCTCGACCATGTACCACCCCACAGTCGCCCGGCTCACCTACCGGGGCCTGCTCGGCCGCCGCCGCGCCGCCGTCCTCTTCGCCCTCCCCGCCCTGCTGGTCGCCGTCTCGGCGGCCGTCCGCCTCTTCCAGGGCGCCGACGACCAGATCGCCGCCGACCTGCTCGGCGGGTTCGCGCTGGCCACGATGGTGCCGCTGATCGGCGTCATCGCGGGCACGGGCGCGATCGGCCCGGAGATCGACGACGGTTCGGTCGTCTACCTCCTCGCCAAGCCGGTGAAGCGCCCCGTGATCATCTTCACCAAGCTGGTGGTCGCCGTCGCGGTGACCATGGTCTTCTCGGCCGTCCCCACCCTGGTCGCCGGCCTGGTCCTCAACGGCAACGGCCAGCAGGTCGCGGTCGCGTACACCGTCGCCGCGCTCGTCGCCTCGATCGCGTACAGCGCCCTCTTCCTCCTCCTCGGCACGGTCAGCCGGCACGCCGTCGTCCTCGGCCTCGTCTACACGCTGGTCTGGGAGAACCTGTTCGGCGGCCTCGTCTCCGGGGTGCGGACGCTGAGCGTCCAGCAGTGGGCCCTCGCGGTCGCCGAGGAGGTGACCCGCGGCGAGGGGCTCGTCTCCTCCGACGTGACGCTGCCGGTCGCGGCGGTCCTGCTGGTCGTGGTGACCGCCGCCGCCACCTGGCTCGCCGGCCGGAAGCTGCGGACCCTCGTCCTGGCGGGCGAGGAGTAGGCCCGCCGGGGCCTCCCCCGGGCGGCGGACGGCGCGGCGGACGGGACCGGGCGGGATTACTGTGGGCCACGGGCACGACAGGCCCGCACGACCCGCACTCACACCCTGGGGAGCAAGCCATGTCAGACCGCTTCGACGTCGTTGTGCTCGGAGCAGGCCCCGGCGGTTACGTCGCCGCGATCCGCGCGGCCCAGCTGGGCAAGCGCGTCGCGGTGGTCGAGGAGAAGTACTGGGGCGGCGTCTGCCTGAACGTCGGCTGCATCCCGACCAAGGCGCTGCTGCGCAACGCCGAGCTGGCGCACATCTTCACCCATGAGGCGGAGACGTTCGGCATCAGGGTCGAGGGCCGGGTCTCCTTCGACTACGGCGAGGCGTTCCGGCGCAGCCGCCGGGTCGCCGACGGCCGGGTCAAGGGCGTCCACTACCTGATGAAGAAGAACAAGATCACCGAGTTCACGGGCCGGGGCACGTTCCTCGACGCCCACACCCTCCGGGTGGCCGGGGCGGACGGCTCGACCACCACGATCTCGTTCGACGACTGCATCATCGCGACCGGGGCCACCCCGCGCCTGCTGCCCGGTACGCGCCGCAGCGACCGCGTGGTCACGTACGAGGAGTTGATCCTCGAGGAGGAGCCGCCGGGCTCCGTCGTCATCGCGGGCGCCGGGGCGATCGGCATCGAGTTCGCGTACGTGATGCGCAACTACGGCGTGAAGGTCACGATCGTCGAGTTCCTCGACCGGATGGCACCGCTGGAGGACAGGGACGTCTCGGCGGAGCTCGCCAAGCAGTACCGCAGGATGGGCATCGACGTCCTGACCTCCACGCGCGTGGAGGCGATCGACGAGTCGGGTCCGCAGGTCCGCGTCACGGTCGCGGGCGAGGACGGCGCGCAGCGGGTGCTGGAGGCCGATATGGTCCTGCAGGCGATCGGCTTCGTGCCGAACGTCACGGGCTACGGCCTGGAGGCGACGGGCGTGCGGCTCACGGAGCGCGGCGCCGTCGAGGTGGACGGCCGCTGCCGCACGTCGGTGCCGCACGTCTACGCCATCGGCGACGTGACCGCGAAGCTCATGCTGGCGCACACGGCGGAGTCCATGGGGATCGTGGCCGCCGAGACGATCGCGGGCGCCGAGACGATGGAGCTCGACTACCCGATGATCCCGCGCGCGACGTACTGCCAGCCGCAGATCGCCAGCTTCGGCTGGACGGAGGAGCAGGCGCGGGAGAAGGGCTTCGACGTCAAGGTCGTCAAGTTCCCCTTCACCGCGAACGGCAAGGCGCACGGCCTCGGGTACTCGACGGGCTTCGTGAAGCTGATCAGCGACGCGAAGTACGGCGAGATCATCGGCGCCCACCTGATCGGCCCCGACGTCACGGAGCTGCTGCCCGAGCTGACGCTGGCCCAGCGGTGGGACCTCACGGTCCACGAGGTGGCGCGCAACGTGCACGCCCACCCGACGCTGGGCGAGGCGGTGAAGGACGCCGTGCACGGCCTCGCCGGGCACATGATCAACCTCTGACGGCCCCCGCGCCGGACCCCGGGCGCGGGGCGGCCGCCGCGCGCCGGCGGCCGTCCCCTGCCCGGACTCAGCGGGAGAGCAGCCGCTCCAGCACCGCGGCGATGCCGTCCGCGTCGTTGGCCCCGGTGACCTCGTCGGCCACGTCCTTCAGGGCGTCGTGGGCGTTGGCCATGGCGACGCCGTGCCGGGCCCAGGCGAACATCGGGATGTCGTTGGGCATGTCGCCGAACGCGATCGCGTCCGCCGCCCCCAGGCCCAGGCGGCGGGCCGCCAGGGAGAGACCGGTCGCCTTGCTGAGGCCCAACGGCAGGATCTCCACTATCCCCGCGCCCGCCACGACGGCGTCGACGAGGTCGCCGACGACCCGGCGCGCGGCGGCGGCCAGGGCGTCGTCGTCCAGGCCGGGGTGCTGGACGTACACCTTGTTCAGCGGCGCCGACCACAGGTCCGCCGGGTCCTCCAGGGGAAGGCACGGCACGGTGTCGTCCTGCAGCCGGTAGCCGGGACCGACCAGGAACTCGCCGTCCGGGCCGTCGAGGCCGGCGGCCAGCGCCAGCGGACCGATCTCGGCCTCCAGCTTCGCCAGGGCGAGCGCCGCCAGCCGCCGGTCCAGCGTCACCGACGTCAGCAGCCGGTGCTCGCCCGCGTGGTAGACCTGGGCGCCCTGGCCGCACACGGCGAGGCCGTCGTAGCCGAGGTCGTCGAGGATGTGGCGGGTCCAGGACACGGAGCGTCCGGTGACCACGATGTGCGCGGCGCCCGCCGCCGCGGCGGCGGCGAGCGCGTCCCGGGTGCGCCGCGACACGGTCCCGTCGGGACGCAGCAGCGTCCCGTCGAGGTCCGTCGCGACGAGCCGGTAGGGGAAGGGGCTCACCTGGCCACGGGCTCCAGCAGCTCCCGTCCGCCGAGGTACGGCCGCAGGATCCCGGGCACCCGGACCGAGCCGTCGGCCAGCTGGTGGTTCTCCAGGATCGCCACGATCGTGCGCGGGACGGCGCACAGCGTGCCGTTGAGCGTCGAGAGCGGCTGGACCTTCTTGCCGTCGCGCATGCGCACGGACAGGCGCCGGGCCTGGAAGCTGTCGCAGTTCGACGCGGAGGTCAGCTCGCGGTACCTGCCCTGCGTCGGGATCCACGCCTCGCAGTCGTACTTGCGCGAGGCGGAGGCGCCCAGGTCGCCGCTGGCCACGTCGATCACCTGGAACGGCAGCTCCAGCGCGGTCAGCCACTGCTTCTCCCACTCCAGCAACCGCCGGTGCTCGGCCTCGGCGTCCTCCGGCGCGACGTACGAGAACATCTCGACCTTGTCGAACTGGTGGACGCGGAAGATGCCGCGGGTGTCCTTGCCGTACGTGCCGGCCTCGCGGCGGTAGCAGGGGGAGAAGCCGGCGTACCGCAGCGGCAGCCTGTCGGCGTCGAGGATCTCGTCCATGTGGTAGGCGGCGAGGGGCACTTCGGAGGTGCCGACCAGGTAGAAGTCGTCCTTCTCCAGGTGGTAGACGTTCTCCGCGGCCTGGCCGAGGAAGCCGGTGCCCTCCATGGCGCGCGGGCGGACCAGCGCCGGCGTGAGCATCGGGACGAACCCGGCCTCCGTGGCCTGCGCGATTGCCGCGTTGACCAGTGCGAGCTCCAGCAGGGCGCCGACGCCCGTCAGGTAGTAGAAGCGCGAGCCGGACACCTTGGCGCCGCGCTCGACGTCGATGGCGCCCAGCGCCTCGCCGAGCTCCAGGTGGTCCTTCGGCTCGAAGCCCTCGGCGGCGAAGTCGCGGATCGTGCCGTGCGTCTCCAGGACGACGAAGTCCTCCTCGCCGCCCACCGGGACGTCCGGGTGGACGAGGTTGCCGAGCCGGAGCAGCAGGCGCCGGGCCTCCTCGTCGGCCTCGTGCTGTTCGGCGTCGGCGGCCTTGACGTCGGCCTTGAGCTGTTCGGCCCGCCTGAGCAGTTCGGCCTTCTCCTCGGGGGACGCCTTGGGGATCAGCTTGCCGAGCGACTTCTGTTCGGAGCGGAGTTCGTCGAAGCGGACGCCGGACGACCTGCGCCGCTCATCGGCGGAGAGCAGGGCGTCGACGAGCTCGACGTCCTCTCCACGGGCGCGCTGGGAGGCGCGCACACGGTCGGGGTCCTCACGGAGCAGGCGAAGGTCAATCACCCCTCCAGGCTACCGGTGCGCGCCGGCCGCCCCCACGTGTGCCGCCCCTTCACGGGGCATTGCTTTGCCTTGATTGCCGGGCTTGTCAATGATCGCGGTGAAGAATGCCGGTATCCGGGCGAACGTGGCCTCGTATGCGTAACTTTTCCACAGAGGTGGTCGCGCGAGGGGAAGTTATCCACAGGCTGTGTGGAAAGGGTGTGGATTTCCGGATCGATCGTCTGAGGAGGGGGGTGGTGAGCCTGTTTTCCTGCTCAAACTCGCTCCAGGTGCTCATTCGAGCGGGAATTTTTTCCTCTAAGGGATTGGTGGGGGAAAATTAAGATGACGTGAGTGCATGGAGTGGCTGATCGAGCCTTGATCGCTCTATGCGGAAATTTTCCGAATTTGTCCGTTTCTGACATGCGGAGGGGAAGGTGGGATATCGACTTGTCCCCAGGTCACCTCCCTATCCTGTGGATAACTCCGCCTCCGTTGGGAGGCCGGGAATCCTCAGTCGCCCCGGCCGTCCTGGCAGCGCGCCAGCCAGTCCGCCGCCGCGGTGAAGTCGGCGTCCGACGTGCCGGGCCGCGGGAGCCGCACCCCGTCGGCCGTCCCTCCCGCCCGCGGGTACGACCCCAGGAAGCGCACCTTCGGGCAGATCCGCTTCAGCCCCATCAGCGCCTCGCCCACCCGCCGGTCCGCGATGTGCCCCTCGGCGTCCACCGCGAAGCAGTAGTTCCCGATCCCCGCGCCCGTGGGACGCGACTGGATCAGCATCAGGTTGACGCCGCGCACCGCGAACTCCTGGAGGAGTTCCAGCAGGGCGCCCGGATGGTCGTCCCGGAGCCAGATCACCATCGACGTCTTGTCCGCGCCCGTCGGCGCCGCCGGCCGGGCCGGCCGCCCCACCAGCACGAACCGCGTCTCGGCGTTCTCCGCGTCGTGGATCTGCGTGAACAGCGCCTCCAGCCCGTACGTCGCCGCCGCGAACTCCCCCGCGAACGCCGCGTCGTACCGGCCCTCCCGCACCAACCGGGCCCCGTCCGCGTTGGACGCGGCCGACTCCCACACCGCGTCCGGCAGGTGGGCGCGCAGCCACTTCCGCACCTGCGGCTGCGCCACCGGGTGGCCGGTCACCGTCTTCACGTCGGCGAGCTCCGTGCCCGGCCGCACCAGCAGGGCGAACGCGATGGGCAGCAGCACTTCGCGGTAGATCACCAGCGGCCGGCCCGACGCCAGCTCGTCGAGGGTGGCGGTGACCCCGCCCTCGACCGAGTTCTCGATCGGCACCAGCGCGGCGGCCGCCTCGCCGTTCCGCACGGCGTCCAGGGCGGCCGGCACCGACACCGCCGGCACCAGCTCGCGCGTCGCGGCTTCCGGCAGCGTGCGCAGGGCCGCCTCGGTGAAGGTCCCCTCGGGGCCGAGATAGGTGAATCGCGTGGCCGACATACCGGTCACCCTAGTGCGCCCGCACCCCGCGCCGCCGGTGCTTCCGGCCGGTGCCCGCCGCGGCCCGCACCCCGCGCCGTCACGCCTCCAGCAGCCGCTGCCCCACGTACTCGCCCTCCGCGGGGCCGCCCGGCACCGCGAAGAGGGCGCTCGACTCGTGCCGGATGAACGGGGACAGCGCGTCGCCCCGGTCCAGCTTCCGCTGCACCGGCAGGAACCCCTTCCGCGGGTCCGCCTGCCAGCAGACGAACAGCAGCCCCGCGTCCGGCGTCCCGTCCGGGCCGATCCCGTCGTGGTACGAGAACGGGCGGCGCAGCATCGTCGCCCCGCCGTTCTGCTCGGGCGCCGAGATCCGCGCGTGCGCGTCGGCCGGGATCACCGGCCTGCCGTCCGGTCCCACCCTCTCCAGGTCCGGCTCCGTCGTCTCCGTACCGCCCGTCAGCGGGGCGCCGTCGGACTTGCGCCGGCCTATGACCGCCTCCTGGTCCGCCAGCGGGAGCTTCTCCCAGTCGTCGAGCAGCATCCGGATCCGCCGCACCACCGCGTAGGAGCCGCCGGTCATCCAGGGCTGGGTGCCGCCGGGCGCGACGAAGACGTGCCCGGCGAAACCGGGGTCGGCCGGCTTCGGGTTGCCCGTGCCGTCGATCTGCCCCATCAGGTTGCGGGTCGTCATGGGGCGGGCGGTGGCGCCGGGCGAACGGTTGAAGCCGTCCATCTGCCAGCGCACCCTCGCCGCCGCGCCCGCCTCCCGCTGGACGGTGCGCAGCGCGTGGAACGCGACCAGCGCGTCGTCGGCGCCGATCTGCACCCACAGGTCGCCGCCGGACCGCTTCGGATCGAGCCGGTCGGACGAGAACACCGGAAGCGGTTCCAGTTGCTCCGGGCGTCGCGCCGCCAGTCCCGTGCGGTCGAAGAAGGAGGCGCCGAACCCGAAGGTGAGCGTCAGGGAGCACGGCCCCGCGTCCCGCGCGACCCCGCCGTCCGCGCCGCCCACCGGTTCGCCGGCCATCAGCAGTTCGGCCGCCGCCGACCACCGCCGCATCAGCGCGGCGGCCTCCACGCGGCCCGAACCCGGCGCCAGGTCGAACGCCGCCAGGTGGCCGCACGCCTGCGCCGGCTGCACGATCCCCGCCTGGTGGGCGCCGCGGAACGGCACCCGTGCCGAGCCCACAGCGGCCAGTGCCGGCCCGCCCCCGCCGTCGCCGAGGGCCGCGTACCCGGCGGCGCCGCCGACACCGCCGAGCGCGAGCCCCGCCGCCCCGGCGGCGCCCACGGTGCCGAGCAGCCGGCGCCTCGAGATCTCCAGGTTGTCACTCATGGTCAGGTCAACCGATCTTCACGTTCTCTTCGATGGTGGTCTGGTCGACGTCGGACGTCCGCACCGTCACCCGGACGCGCCAGTCCCCCGGCATCGGGAGCCGCGCCGAGCGGGCGGTCCACCGGCCCGCGGCAGTCCGGTCGAGCACGACCGGAAGCGGCCCGATCCCCTGGGCGTCGAGCGTGAACGACACCTTCAGCTCGGCCGTGTCCCGCGGCCGGCCGTCCGCCCCGTCGACGGCGACCCGCAGCGTGTTCCCCCGGACCGGCCGGGGTCGAGGACCAGCCGCACGGTGCCGGCGCCGTCCGGTCCGCCCGTGTCGAACGGCAGGCCGAGGTCGACCGGCCGGTCCGGTACGGCGGTCGCGGCGGCGGCCCGCATCCGGTCGGCCTGCTCCTGCGTGCGGCCCGGTTCGGTCGAGGTGAGGGCGGTGGTCACCCCGAGGAGCACCACGACGACGGCCGTCTCGGCGAACACGGAGCGGCGCAACCCGGCCCGTGCCGGGTCCGCGTCGCGCGCGCGCCGCCTGCGGGCCGCCGCGACGGCGGCCCGCTGGCGCGCGAGCTGGGCGGCGCGCACCGGGTCGGCGGCGCCGCGGGCCGCGCCCGCGTCCTCGCGCTCCGCGCCGTCGTCCTCCGCGCGCGGGGGCGCGCCGGCCGTCTCCGCGAGCCGCCGCGTCCAGCGCCGGGAGCCCCAGCCGACGGCCAGCAGGACGGCGACGAGCCCCGCCTTCACCAGCAACAGCCGCCCGTACGCGGTACCGGTCAGCGCCGTCCACGTCCCGACCTGCCGCCACGACTGGTACAGCCCGGTCACCACCAGCACCGCCACGCAGCCGGCCGCCAGCCGCGAGTACCGCCGAACGGCGTCGCGCTCGACGGCCGGCTCCCGGTACAGCGCGACGACCAGTGTCACGAGGCCGCCCAGCCAGCCCGCGACGGCGAGCAGGTGCAGTACGTCCAGCGGCACGGCGAGCCCGGTCTGCAGGCCGGTCGACGCGTGCTCCGACAGCGCCCACGTCCCGGCGGTCCCGACGGCGACGACCGCCCAGCCGACCGCCGGCCCGTACACCCCGACCCGTCGGCCGCCCGTCCCCCCGGGCCGCGCGTACGGCCCGAAGACCACCGCGACGAGCAGCCCCGCCACCGCGGCCAGCAGCAGCCGCGAGACGAGCGCGGCACCGGTCCCGGTGCCCAGCACCTCCCGCAGCACCCCGGGATCGAGGGCGCCGGCGGGCTCCCCCGCCCCGGTGTACGGCCCGCGCAGCACCAGCAGCGCCAGCGTGGCCGCGGTGAACGCCGCCCAGCCGCAGGCGACGAGCCGCCGCACCGGCCGTACGGACGCGCCGCGCGGCCAGCAGGCCAGGACGAACGCGGAGCCGCCCGCCATCACCACGAAGCCCGCGTACGACACGTACCGCCCGACGCCGTACAGCAGGCCGACGAGCCCGCCGCCCGGCTCCTGCCGCGGCAGGACGACCTTCGTCCCGGACGGCTCGCCGATGGAGAAGGTGAACGCCCCGGAGATCGGGTGGCTGTCCGCCGAGACGGCCCGCCACGCCACGGTGTACGTGCCCTCGGGCAGCCCGTCGCGCAGGTCGACGCCGTACTTGACGACCGAGCCGCTGCACATGTCGCGGAGCTCCCCGCCGTCGGCCCGCCTCCCGCTCGGTTCGAGCACGCGGATGTCGTCCTCGCCGAGGGCGACCTGCTCCGAGAAGGTGAGCGTGACGCGGTGGGGCGCGGTGGCCACCACCGCCCCGTCCGCCGGGTCGCTGCCGGTCAGCACGGAGTGCGCCGACGCCGCGCCGGACAGCGCGGTGCCGAGGAGCGCCGCGGTGGACAGCAGCAGCGCCAGCACCCGGTGCGCGGTCGTCCACCGGCCCGGCGGACGACCGCGCACCGGACGTGCGGCGGCTCGGGGACGGGGGGTGTGGGCCGTCATGGTGGGTCCTCGTCGTTCAGTGCCGCGTGCCGTCGTGCTGCTGCGGCGACCGGTGCCGGTGGCCGTGCGTCGTGTGCCCGCCGGACCGCCGCGGGTCGTGGGTCCTGGCCTCGACCGGGATCTCGACCTCGATCGGGCCGGACTCCTCGAAGTGCAGCTCGACCCTGACCTTGTCGCCCCGTTTCGGGGTCCGCTTCAGGTCCATGAACATCAGGTGGCTGCCGCCGCGCTCCAGCCTCAGCTCGCCGTGCGCGGGCAGGTCGAAGGACTCGACCTGCCGCATCTTCCGGTCCCTTGTCTCGTGCAACTGCACGTCGTCGGAGAGGTCGCTGGTGACGGAGGTGAGCGTGTCACCGGCGTCGCCGGAGTTGGTGACGGTGAGGAAGCCGCCCGCCATGTCGGCGTTCACCGGCTCCGGGATGAAGGCGCCGCCGACCTCCAGCCGCGGCTTGCCGCCCGCCGGCCCGGTGGACGAGCAGCCGCCCAGCACCAGGCCGGTGAGGAGCGCGAGTGCGGCGGAGAGGGCTGTGGTGGTGCGGGTCACGGCTTCTCCCCACGGATGAGCTTCGGCAGGTCCTCGGCGTACTGCTCGGCGGTGGTGTCCTCGCCGTAGACCACGTAGCCGCGGTCGGTCTTCGGCGAGAACGCCATCACCTGCGCACCGTGCATGGAGACGACCTTCCCGTCCTTGTCCCTGGACGGCGGGTCGATGCCGATGCCGAGCCGGCGGGCACCGGCCTGGATCTTCGGGAACTCGCCGCTGAGGCCGACGAAGCTCGGGTCGCCCGCGGAGGGCAGCCACTTGGCCAGCTCGGCGGGGGTGTCGCGCTCGGGGTCGGTGGTGATGAAGACGACCTCGAGCTTGTCGCGGTCGGCCGCGGGCAGCCGCCTCATCGCCTCGGCGATGTTGCTCATGGTCAGCGGGCACACGTCGGGGCAGTGGGTGTAGCCGAAGTAGACGAGGGTCGGCTTGCCCTCGGTGCGCTCCCGCAGGTCGTACGGCTTGCCGGTGGTGTCGGTGAGGACGAGGTCCGGCTTTTCGAACGGCCGGTCCAGGACCGTGCCGGGCTTCCCGGCGTCGGGCGCCACCGACACGTCGGTGACGGGACTGCCGCCCGTGGCCGCGGTGTCGCAGGCGGACAGGGCCAGGGCCGACGCGGCGGCGAGCGCCGCGGCGGTGAGCCGGAGGCGGCGGGCCGCCCGACGGGGCCGCGCGGCGTTGAGGGCGTTGCGCATCACGTGTTCTCTCACATCGGTAGGGGTGCGGGCGTCGTCGGGGGTCAGGCGGAGCGGCGGCGGCCGGCCAGGACGCCGTAGGCGACGCCGACCGCCCCGACCAGGATGCCGACGGCGCCGAGGATCCGTGCGGTGGTGTCGATCGCGTCGGCGGATGCCGTCCCGGTCTCCGCCCCGTCCTCCTCGGCGGAGGCGAGTTCGAGGACGGGCGCGGGGGAGTCGGGCTCGGCGGCGCCCTCCTCCGCCTCCTCGATCCAGCGCACGACCTCCTTGTCGTCGTACGTCTGGAGGGCCTTGAAGACGAGCCGGTCGGTGCTCTCGGGCAGACGGCCGAGCGAGACCGGGAACTGCTGGAACTGGCCGGGGCCGATCTTCGAGCCGCTCGCCGTCCAGATGATCTTGGAGGGCGCTTCCGTGATCTTCCTGCCGTGCACGACCAGCGGGGTGTCGAGCTTCGCCTTCTCGACCGCGACGGTCCAGCCGGGCACGGGCTGCGGCATCGCGGACGCCAACGGGTGGTCCTGGGGGAGCGTGACCTCCAGCTTCACGGTCGAGGCGCCGTCCCGTTCGTTGGGCACCTTGAAGTTGACCGTGGCGTAACCGCCCTTGGCGGCCTGGCCCTGCGGCTGGACGGTCACATGGGCGTGGGCGGCGGGGGAGAGCAGCAGGACGGACGAGACGGCGGCGCCGCCGACGAGGGCGAGGCGCGAGGGCAGACGGGTGACGTTCATGTCGGAACACTCCACGGGAGGGGAAGGGCGTAGGGCGCCGGCGCGCGCACGGGCGCGGTGGCGCCGGTCCGGTCGCGGGCGTGCCCCTCGGACGCGTCGTCGGAGGTGGACACGCCGGAGGTGCCGGAAGCCGGGCACGTCGGGGTAGGCCGACGCGTCGGGCCGCCGGGGCGCGGGTGTGCCGCGCCGGGCCCCGGGAGGGCCGGGGCCGGTCGGACCGGATCAGGTCGCGAGGGCGAGGACGGCCGGGGGGCCGCGCCTGATCACCGTGTGCTGGAGCGCCCCGGTCGCCGGGGCCGGTGGACCGTCCTCGCCGGTCCGCGCCGTCCGGGGCTCCGTCGCGAGCGGCGACCGCACCCCGGCGAGCAGTGCGAGCACGAGGACGAGTGCCGTGCGCAGCGCCCGTACGAGTGCTTCCTCGGCGGCCTCGGCGGCGCCCCGCGCCGTGGTGTCGGCCAGCCGGTGCAGACGCAGCAGCGCGAGGTCGCCGCGGCGCAGCAGCCAGCCGACGGGGAGGGCCGCCAGCAGGTGCGCCAGGATCATGGGCAGACTCGGCAGGACCAGCTGGTCGAGGGTGCCGACCGGGGCCGGACCGGCGGCGGCCGCGGCCGCCGCCGGGTCGAGTCCCGCCGTCGTCACGATCCGGTGCGCCTCGTCGAGGGTGATCCGCTCGCTGGTCCCCCCACCGCACATCAACCGGGCCGCGGCCCGCACCAACGCGTCGTCCGCGGGTCCGCCGACGCCCGCGGGAGCGGCGTGCCCCTGCCCGGCGCCGAAGAGGGTGTGGAGCGCCAGCTGCCCGCCGGCCAGGGCCGTCGCGATCGCCGGCAGCGAGCGCTCGCGCCCGCTGAACGGCAGGGCGAGGACCAGGACGCCGGCGAAACCGACGCTCAGCGTCCACCGGGGAACGGCCTGGCTCGCGGCGAGGGAGTGTCCCAGTGCGGACAGCACGACGCAGACCGCGGTGAACACCGCGGTCCTCAGCAACCGTGGACCAAGGGGGACGGACATGGCCGGGCCATCATCCCACCGGGTTCCGGCGGCCCCGACGGCAGGTCCGGTGCGCCGCCTTTGGCTCCGGCGTCCCGAAGGCGCCCCGGGCCCCCCGCGCAGCGGCGTCCGGAGCAAGCGCGTCCACTGATCGGGGGACCGGGCGGCGGCATGACGCTTATGCGCCGCATACGGGGCAATACGTAACGATACGTCGAGCCGCAGCCAGGAGGCTGAAGCATGAGCATCTGGTGGTCTCTCCACTTGCGGCGCGAGGCTGCGAGCGTTCCGCTCGCCCGACGTCTCCTGCTCGGCACCATGGAGACCGCGGGTGTCGACCCGGACACCTCCTACGACCTGTCGCTGGCCCTCGGCGAAGCCTGCGCCAACGCGGTGGAGCACGCCGGGGAGGGGTCCGTCGAATTCCGGGTGACGGCGTACCTGGACGGTGAGAAGTGCCGTATCGAAGTGGCCGACTCCGGCCCGGGCTTCCCGCAGGAACCGGTGGACGTCGTCCCCGCCCCCCCGCCTGCCGACGCCGAGAGCGGGCGCGGCCTGCGGCTGATCGAGGAGCTCGCCGACCACGTCCACTTCGGGAACAGGGCGGGGCGGGGCGGTGCCGTGGTCTCCTTCGACAAGATCGTGAAGTGGCGGGCGGACGCGCCTCTGGTGCTGACGACCTGAGGGCCCCGGGCTCTGTTTCACGTGAAACAGAGCCCGTTCCACGTGAAACGTCCCCCCGCCGGAAGCCGATCCGGCGGGGGGACGCCTGATTTCTCGGCGGTGTCAGCCCTTCAGGCGCGCCATCCACGCCTCCACCTCGTCGGACCGGCGCGGAAGCGCCTCCGACAGGTTCCGGTTGCCGTCCTCGGTCACCAGGAGGTCGTCCTCGATCCGGACGCCGATGCCCCGGTACTCCTCCGGCACGGTCAGGTCGTCCGCCTGGAAGTACAGGCCCGGCTCGACCGTCAGGCACATGCCCGGCTGCAGGGTGCCGCCGACGTAGGCCTCGGTGCGCGCCGCCGCGCAGTCGTGGACGTCCATTCCGAGCATGTGGCCGGTGCCGTGCAGGGTCCAGCGGCGCTGGAGGCCCAGCTCCAGGACGCGCTCGACCGGACCTTCCAGCAGACCCCACTCGATGAGCCTCGTGGTGAGCACGCGTTGTGCGGCGTCGTGGAAGTCGCGGAACGCCGCGCCCGGCTTGACCGCCGCGATGCCGGCCTCCTGGGCCTCGTACACGGCGTCGTAGACCTTCCGCTGGAGGTCGGTGAACGTGCCGGAGATCGGCAGCGTCCGGGTCACGTCCGCGGTGTACAGCTCGCTGGTCTCGACGCCCGCGTCCAGCAGGAGCAGGTCGCCGGAGCGGACCGGGCCGTCGTTGCGGACCCAGTGGAGGGTGCAGGCGTGTGGGCCCGCGGCGCAGATGGAGCCGTAGCCGACGTCGTTGCCCTCGACGCGGGCCCGCAGGAAGAAGGTGCCCTCGATGTAGCGCTCGGAGGTCGCCTCGGCCTTGTCGAGAACCCTGACGACGTCCTCGAAGCCGCGCGCCGTGGAGGCGCACGCCTTCTCCAGCTCGGCGATCTCGAAGTCGTCCTTGACGAGCCGGGTCTCGGAGAGGAAGACCCGCAGCTCCTCGTCCCGTTCGGCGGTGACCTTGTCGGCGAGGGCCCTCTCGACGCCCGCGTCGTAGCCGCGCACGACGCGTACCGGGCCCGTGGCCCCGCTCAGCCTGCCGGGCAGTTCGCGCACGTCGCCGGTGGGAACGCCGTACAGGGTGGCGGCCTCGTCCAGCGAGTGGCGACGGCCCACCCACAGCTCGCCCTGGCCGGACAGCCAGAACTCGCCGTTCTCCCGATCGGAGCGCGGCAGCAGGTACAGCGTCGCGTCATGGCCCTCGCCGCCGTCCCGGGGCTCCAGCACCAGGACGCCGTCCTCGGTCTGGTCGCCGGTGAGGTACGCGTACTCGGTGGCGGCGCGGAAGCCGTACTCCGTGTCGTTCGCGCGCGTCTTCAGATGGCCCGCGGGGATCACCAGGCGCTCGCCGGGGAAGCGGGCCGAGAGCGCGTCGCGGCGTGCGGCCGTGTGGGCGGCCTGGGCGATCGGCCGCAGGTCGCGCAGCTCCGTGTCGGCCCATCCCGACCGCATGTTCTCGGCGAGCTCGTCGGAGACGCCCGGGTACAGGCCGTTCTTGCGCTGCTTGATCGGCTCTTCGCCGCCGTCCGGGGTCTCCGGAGCGAGTGCGTCGGCCATGGGTCCGCCTCCTCGGGTACGACACCGCCCCCTTCCCCGGGGCGGGAGCCCGAGGTACGCCCCCATCGTACGGGCGCACGCAGGAAGACCCGGGGCGGTCCGTCCGCTCGCAACCCGCCGGGGGACCGCGCCGCACGGGGCGCTTCCCGGCATGCCGGCCCGGAGCCGTCCTAGTCGAAGCGGGCCGCGAGCACGACGGCGTCCCCGGCGCCGGCCCGCCGGTCCCGGCCTCCGTCCTTCACGGACCCGCCGAGCACGAGGCGCAGCACGTGGTCGGCGACCGCCCCCGGATCGGCCCGCTCGGCCCTCGGCACGCTCGCCGCAGCGGCGTGCAACAGGGCGAATGCGCGGTCGACGGAGCCGCTGATCCGGCGCAGCAGGCCGTCCGTGTAGAAGAGCACCGTCTCCCCCGGCCGTACGTCGAGCTCCACGCTCGGTGCCTCCCAGCAGGGGAGCATGCCCATCGGCGCCGACACGGAGGTCTCGACGTACTCGGTACGCCGGTCGCCGACGACCAGGGGCGGCGCGTGCCCCGCTCCGGCCAGGACGATCCTCCGTCGTACCGGCTCCACGCAGGCGAACAGCGCCGTGGCGGACCGCGCGGGCTCGGTGAGCCGCAGCAGCAGCTCCAGGTCGGACAGCACGGCGACCGGGTCCTCGCCCTCCAGCACGGCGTACGCGCGCAGGGAGGCGCGCAACCGTCCCGCCGCGGCCAGGGCGCCCGGCCCCGTACCGGAGACGGATCCCACCGCCAGGCCCAGCGCACCCTCCGGCAGCGGCAGGGCGTCGTACCAGTGGCCACCCGGCGAACCGGCGACGCGCCGCGCGGCCAGCCGGACGCCCGGGACATGCGGCAGCCGGGTGGGCAGCAGTTCCTCGGTGAGGGCGTTGACCTCGGCGCGCCCGCGCTCCAGCTCCAGGAGCCGGGCCAGGTGCTCGGAGGCGTACCGTCCGTACAGACCGACGAGGTGGCGGCGGTGCCCGTCGGGTTCGGCCGGCTCGTCGTACAGCCAGAGGACGGCGCCCAGCCGGCCGGTCCCCTCGGCGGTGAGCGGCACGGCGTAGCTGGCGGCGAAGCCCAGGCGGGCGGCGACCTCGCGGTGACGGGGGTCCAGGCGCTCGTCGCCGGGGATGTCGGGGGTGGCGACGGCGCCCGGCGCACCGGACGGGGGCATCGCCGCTCCTCCGGCGCCGCGGCCGGTCGGTGCCCCGTGCTCCGAGGACGACGGCCGGGGATCGGGGAGCGGGCCGCCGGGCAGACCGTCGAGGAGGCGTCCGTGGGGGGTGGTGCTCCGGGGGAGGGTCTCGATGGCGCCCAGGTCGGCGTGGGCGAGGCCGAGCCCGACGGTGGCGGTGGGCCCCCGCCCGTCGGCCGGTTCGAGGACGGCCATGCCGCGGCGGGCCCCGACGAGGGTCGCACCGGCGCCCAGCAGTTCCCGGAGCGCCTCGTCCAGGGTGCGGGTGCGGGCGAGGCGTTCGGCGAGCCCCTGAAGGGGCGTCAGGTCCGGCGGCCGGTCCCCGTTCGGGGCACCGGGTTCGGATGCCGCGGCGGGGATACCCGAAAGAGGTGACGCAGTGTGGGCAGGGGCGGGGACCGTTGGACCGGTTCCGGCCACTTTCGGCAGGTGGGGGGTGCTCATGGCAACCGGCTTCCCGGCTGCTTCCCCTTGCTCCACAGCATCGCAAACCCCCATGTCAATCCGTATGTCATGGCGCGCCGTCACCGCTGCATCCAGATGTACACGTACACGTGAGGAGATGTCCAGCATTGTCCGGTGAGACATGCGGTGTCCGTGTGGTGTTGAACCTGGCCGAAAAATGGCTCTGGTGGAAAGGATTTACGGTCGACTGAGCGCGTTCGACAAGGGGCACCCCCCGAGGCGACACCGAACGGACACGGGGCTGCGTCGTGCCGGGCGGGCGGGATGCGCGATCGCGGGGTGCCGGGAGAGCCGGGGCGGTCCCGGAACTCCGCGGGAAGCCCGGACGTCCTCTCCCACGGGGACGCGCCCACCCCGGTGGTGCGGACGGTGTCCCGCGCGATCCCGCGCCACCCGCTCCACGGCCCCAGCAGACGCCGGCCCCCGACGGTGTCGTCCGACCGCTCGGCACCCCCCGCCGGCGGACCGGGCGGCGATTCGCCGCCCCGTACGCACAGTGAAGTAACGCACACGTGTTGTGATGTGGACCTCGGCGTTCAACGGAAAGGAACGAGCGCTCATGCGCGAGATCCCCGGAATGCGGCGCAGGCTCCGGTTCGGGCGCAGGAAGAGGCCGGCCCTCCTCGACGCGGCGCTGCACTGCGCCACCGAGTGGCACTGGCCCGTGCTCCCCGGCGTGGGGCTCGAGGCGGCCGAGCCGACCAGGGCGACGAAGACCGGCAGGGCGGTGGGCGGTCCCGGGGAAGGGACGCGCGCGTGCGCCTGCCCCGACCCCGACTGCGTCGTCCCCGGCGCGCACCCCTTCGACCCCGGACTGCTCGCGGCCACCACCGACGCCCGGATGGTGCGCTGGTGGTGGACGAACCGCCCCGACGCACCCCTGCTGCTCGCCACGGGCGGTCGTGCCCCGTGCGCGGTGAGCCTCCCGGCCGTCGCGGCGGCGCGCGCACTGGCCGTGCTCGACCGGCGCGGTCTGCGGCTCGGGCCCGTGGTGGCGACACCGACGCGCTGGTCGCTGCTGGTGGCCCCGTACTCCCTGGAGCGGCTCGGCGAGCTGCTGTACGCGAAGGACTGCGTACCGAGTTCGCTCCGGTTCCACGGTGACGGCGGCTATCTGGTGCTGCCGCCGTCGGAGACCGGTACGGGCGGGGTGCGCTGGGAGCGGCCGCCCGTGGCGGGGGCCCCGTGGCTCCCGGACGTGGAGGCGGTCGTGGACGCACTGGTCGAGGCGAGCGCGGGCGCCCCGGACGGGGGCAGCAGACTGCGGTACTGAGCGGCCGCGCCCGCGCCGCCGGGCGGGTCACCCGTACGGGTGGGAAGTCCCGCCGTCCGTACGGGAGGCGGACGCGGCCCCGAGGAAGGCCCCGCCACCGGCGGGGGCTCTTCGCCGGGCGGCGCAGGAGGCCGCCCGGGGAGGTGGAACGAGCCGGCCCTCCGCGTGGTCCGGCCCGGTGCCCGCGTGGCCGCCCCCGCCGCCCCGCCGCTCCCGTCGACGGGCACGGGGCCGACGGGGCTCCGGGGGACGTCCGCCGCTCCCGTCGACGGCCACGCCCCCCGCGCCCACCCGTGCACCGCTGCGGAACTTCGCCCCCGGAGGGTTCGGCCCGACCGCTTTTCTGTCTGAAACCGGCGGCACCGCGGACGGCGGGGCCGCCGCCTCCCCGTGCACCGCGGGCCCGCTCGCGCCCACCGGAAAGGGCCGGCGCGCCCCCGCGCCCGCCGACGGGGCCGGCGCCCGGACGCGGACGCGCCACCGCGACACGGTGGCGTGGAGCGGCGCCCGGACCCCGACCCCGCGGGCGCGGCCGGGCGCACTCCGCACCCGGAACGCGCCGCGACGGCGGACGGCGGGCCCTCCACCTGGGGATCCCGTGTGACGGCGGCGCCGGTGGGGTCCGCGGGCCGCGCGGCGTCCGCGCAGTCCGCGACGGGCGGGAGCCCGGGGAGCCGCCTTCCAGCGGGACGGGCGGCAACCGCCCACGGGCCGGACGCGGCGCCGGGGAAGGGACTCGTGGAAATGCGAGAACCCGGCCGCTGGCGACGGGGGATGCACCAGCGACCGGGCTTCTAGAACGGTAACAAGAGACCGGCGGTTGGCAAATCCGATCTCTCTTATTCGGACAACCGTTTATCGGGGGTGGGGATTCGGCGGGGATTCGGTTCCGTAAGCCGCCGGGAACCGCGGTCGGAAACCGCCGCCGGGGCCCCGCCCTGCCCACCGGGGCTTCAGCTGAGGGTGACCTGGCGGTTGGTGAGCCCGCCGCGCGCCCGCCGCTCCTCCGCCGTCAGCGGCTCCTCCGCCGCCAGCGCGCCCGCGAGCCGCTCCGCGAACGCGGCGGCCGGCTTCTCGCAGTCCTCCGCCGTCATACCGCTCGGGAGGTCCCACACCGGGACGACCAGGCCGTGGGCCCGGAACGACCCGACGAGGCGCGTGCCCTCACCCAGCGAAGACGCCCCGGCGGCGTGCAGCCGGGCGAGCGCGTCGAGCAGTTCCTCCTCCGGGTGCGGCATGACCCAGCGCAGGTGGTTCTTCTCCGGCGTCTCGCACCAGTACGCGGCCTCCGCGCCCGGCAGCCTCACGGTCGGGATCGCGGCGGCGTTGGCCCGCTCCAGCGACGCGGCGACCTCGGGTGACGCGCCCTCCGCGGACTCCGGCACCCAGAACTCGAAGCCCGTGTGGACGACCGGCTCGAAGCCGGCCCCCGGGTCGAGGAGGTCCTGGAGCCGGGGCCCCTCCGCCGGGACCCGGCGCGCGGGGACCGGGGTGCCGGGCTCGGCCTCCAGCGCGCGCTGGAGCGTGTCCGCCAGGTCGCGGCTCAGGTCACCGGAGGACGTGTCGTTCTGCAGCGCCAGCAGCACGGAGCCGTCGTCCCGGCGCAGCGCGGGCCACGCCATCGGCAGGACGGTCGCGAGCGTGACGGACGGCACGCCCTCGGGCAGCCCGCCCTGCGGGTGCAGCGGCGCGGTCGCGGCCGGCACCAGCTCGCGCAGCGCCACCCAGTCGCACTCGCCGGCCAGGCCCTGGAACGGGCGCTGGACGAGCTCGGTCACCGCGTGCGCGGCGGCCCGGCCGTGGCAGGCCTTGTAGCGGCGGCCCGAACCGCACGGGCAGGGCTCGCGGGCGCCGACGACCGGCACTTCCCCGTCCGTCACCTGCGGTGCGCCGGCGGCCTTCTTCTGGGGGCGCTTCTTGGCCATGGGTGGGTCTCCCGTTGGAACGCGGTCTCTGTCGGCCGCGAGCCTAGCCGTACGGGAGGGCGGCGGGCGTCAGTCCACGTCCTCGTACGCGTCGGCGAACCCCGGGTCGCCCACCAGCGGCACCGCGCTCGCGGCCGCACCGGTGCCGGGCCGGGAGGCCGCCCTCCTGGCCGGGCGCGCGCGGCGCGCGCCGTTCACGCGGGGGAGGGGCGGGGCGGTGAGACCGTCGTTCCGGCCGGCGGGGCGTGCGGCGGCGCCGTCGTGGCGCGGCGGCGCTCCCGCCACGAGGACCCACACCGTGACCTCGCCGGAGGCGCCGTCGCGCACCCCCCAGTCCTGGGCGAGCGCGTTGATGATGTTGAGTCCCCGGCCGCCGCGCGCGGTCACCGACGGCGTGGACGGCATCGGCCGGGTGGGACCACCGCCGTCCGTCACCTCGAGGGTCAGGGTGCCGTGGGCGTCGATCCGCCAGGCGGCCCGGACGGCTCCCCCACCGATCTCGGCGGCGTCCAGCGGCCTGCCGTACCGGCAGGAGTTGCTGAGCAGTTCGGAGAGGATCAGTACGGCGTCGTCGACGACCGCCTCCGGGACGCCGCCGCGCCGCAGCTGCTCCCGCACGCGGCGCCTCGCCTCGCCCACGCCCGCAGGGCCGTGGGGTACGGCCATGCTCGACGACGCCGGCACTCCCTGTGCCATCACCAACGCCACCCCCGAGACCTCCTTCGCCCCACGCCACGGTGTGGATGCCCTCCTGATCTGGGACGGAAACCGGCCGCTCCACATAGAGTGACGCATCCGACACGATTCGCCACGGAGTGAACGCGCCGGAGCACTCCGCGTGACTAACGGGAGGCGCGTCCCAGCTGGGACAGGACCCGCCCGGGGCGGTTGGTGATGACGGCGTCCACCCCGAGCCGGGCGCAGAGGTCGACGTCCCCGGGTGCGTCGACCGTCCACACGTGGACTTGGAGCCCCGCCTCGTGGAGGCGCTCGACGTACGCGGGATGGTTCCGGACGATCCGGATCGAGGGCCCGGCGATCCGGGCGCCGCCCGGGAGGCGGCCCTCGCGCGGCCGGACCGCGACGAACTGGGTGAGGTAGACGGTCGGGACGGCGGGCGCGGCCGCCGCGACCCGCCGCAGCGACCGGGACGAGAAGCTCATGATCCGTACGGCCGACTCGGCGGGGGTCGGCGGATCCGCGAGGCCGAACCGGCGCAGCAGCCGGACCAGCCGCTCCTCCACCCGGCCCGCCCAGCGCGTGGGGTGCTTCGTCTCGACGGCGAGCTCGACGCGGCGGCCCGCGTCGGCGACGAGCTCCAGCAGCCGCTCCAGGGTCAGGACCGAGGTGTACTCGGGGCCGTCCCGGTCCGGGCTCTCGCGGCTGCCCTTCCTCCAGGACCCGAAGTCGAGGGCGGCCAGGTCGGCCAGGTCCAGCGCCGAGACGGCGCCGCGCCCGTCGGAGGTGCGGTCCACGCGGCGGTCGTGCACGCAGACCAGGTGGCCGTCCGCGGTGAGCCGCACGTCGCACTCCAGGGCGTCCGCCCCCTCCTCGATGGCCTTCACGTACGCGGCGAGGGTGTGCTCGGGCGCATCCTCGGATGCGCCCCGGTGGGCGACGACTTGGACGGTGTGCCGGGCTGCGTGGGTCACCGCGTCATGGTGTCACCGTTCGCCCGGTGGGCGGAGCCCGGCTGGCGGTGCGCACCGGCCGCATCGGAGCGTGTCCCGATTGTCGGAGATAAAGGGTGGGTGGCGGAGGCGTGGCTCCCGCTTACAGTGGCCTGACGAGCGGTAGGAAAAGCTGAGTCCGGAGACCGCACGGCGGGTTCGTGCCGATACGACGACGTGGATACCGAGGAGAACGAGCTGTGAGCACCGAGAACGAGGGCACCGCGGTTCCGTCCGCCCCCGACGCCCCGTCCGCGTCCGCTCCGCAGGGCGCCCCGGCGGGTCCCGCGGCGCCCACGCCCCCTCCCGGGAACGCGGGGCGGGCGCCGGAGGGGGCGCCGCCGGAAGCAGGGGTCCCCGGGCCGGGGCCGGCGGGGCCGTCCGGAAGCGCGCACCCCGCGGCGCCCCCGCCCCCCGCCGCACCGCCCGCCCACCCGCCGTACGGCGCGCCGGGCGACGCCCGTGCCGCCCAGGCGTACGCCCACGGCCCCGCGGGCCACTTCGGCGACGCGTGGGGCACCTACCCGGCCGCGCCCGCCGCGGCCCCGCCGCGCAGGCGCTCCGGCGGGCTCGTCGCGACGGTCCTGGCCGCGGCCCTCCTGGCCGGCGGCGTCGGCGGCGGCATCGGGTACTGGGCGGCGGAGCGCGACGGCGGCGCGGGCACCTCGACGACGGTCTCGGTCGGCGACACCCCGGCCGGCTTCACGCGCGAACCCGGCACGGTCGCCGCGGTCGCCTCCAAGGCCCTGCCGAGCGTCGTCACGATCGAGGCGAAGTCCGGCGCTTCGGAGGGCGGGGGCGGCACGGGCACGGGCTTCGTGTACGACAGGGAGGGCCACATCCTCACCAACAACCACGTGGTGGCCTCGGCGGCCGAGGCCGGCACGGTCACGGCGACCTTCTCGGACGGAAGGGAGTTCGACGCCGAGGTGGTCGGCCGGGCCCAGGGGTACGACGTGGCCGTACTGAAGCTCCGCAACGCCCCCCGGGGCCTGACGCCCCTGCCGCTGGGGGATTCCGACAAGGTGGCCGTGGGCGACTCGACCATCGCGATCGGTGCGCCGTTCGGCCTGTCCAACACGGTGACGACCGGCATCATCAGCGCCAAGAACCGCCCGGTCGCGTCCAGCGACGGTTCGGGCGGCAAGAACTCGTACATGAGCGCCCTCCAGACGGACGCGTCGATCAACCCCGGGAACTCCGGCGGCCCCCTCCTGGACGGCCGCGGCGCGGTGATCGGCATCAACTCGGCCATCCAGTCCCCCGGTTCGGGCGGTCTCGGCCAGTCCCAGGCGGGGTCGGTGGGTCTCGGCTTCGCGATCCCGGTCAACCAGGCGAAGAACGTCGCCGAGCAGCTCATCAAGACGGGTGAGCCGGTCTACCCGATGATCGGCGCGACGGTGGACATGTCGGAGGAGGGCGGGGGCGCCACGATCGTCGAGAGCAGGGGCGGTACGCCGTCGATCACCCCGAACGGCCCCGCGGCCAAGGCCGGCCTGCGCCCGGGCGACGTGATCACCCGCTTCGGCAACCGCATCATCGACAGCGGGCCGACGCTGATCAGCGAGATCTGGACCCATCGGCCCGGTGACACGGTGGTCCTGACGTACGAGCGCGCCGGCCGGGAGAAGCAGGTCCGGGTCACCCTCGGCGAGCGCAAGGGCGACTGACCCCGCCGGTCCCCCGTCCCGCGGCTCCGCGTCCGGGGCGGTGGGGCCTCCCCTCCACCGCTTCACCGCGCCCCGGGCCGGCCGGTGGCGGCCTCGGGGACGCGGCGCCCGTCCCCGAGGGTCAGGGGCGGGCGCGGGCGGCCGGATCGTTCAGGCAGAGCGCGATGTTGCGGACCGCGGCGGTGAGTTCCTCGATCACCCGGGCGGCCTGCTCCGCGTTGTGGAACGCCGGGCGCTCGGCGAGGGACAGCCCCAGCTCCTCCGCGGCCCGGAGGGCCGGTCCGGCACCCTCGACGGCGGGAACGGGCGCCTCGGCCGCGGGCGCGGACCCCGGCGCGGCGGCCTCCGCCGCGGGCGCGCCGGGGGCCGCGGGTGCCGGCTGGTGCGCGGGCTGGTGTGCCGGTTCGGTGTCGGCGGGGGCCGGCGGGCCGGCCGGTACCGCGCCGCTCGACTGGCCGTGCGGGGCGACGTCCGGCGCGTTGCGCGTCCGGGGCAGTACGAACTGCTCGAAGCCCGGGAACTCCACGGCGGCGGAGTGCGCCGAGGAACGCGGGTCGTACTCGGTCTGCCACTGCACGCGGTAGCAGTCGACCTGGTCGGCGCAGGCCGTGCGGGCGTGGAAGACGGCCGTGTCCTCCCCGAGGTCGGGGTACCAGAGGTTCGGGCCGGGGAAGCGCACGGTCCGCATCCGCGGCCTGATCGGCTCGGCACACCCCATGCAGCAGTACTCCGGCACCATGAGCGGGATGCCGCCGTTCTGCTCCGGCCAGCGGGGGCCGCCCTCCCAGCGGTACTCGCCGTGGCGGCAGGGCGGCAGCTCGCCGCAGGCGCGGCAGACGGCGTAGTGCTCGGGCAGGACCTGCCAGTCGTGGCTGGCGGGGGCGCACCAGTGCTTCGGGGTGGACCGGGGCAGGTTCTCGTTGCGCAGCACCAGGATCACCGGGCGCTTGTAGAACTCGGCCCGCTCGGGGGCCGGTTTGACCGCCTGGTTGTTGGCTCGCCGCAGTTCGTTGGCGTGCCACCACAGTTCCACGTGGTCGCGCCAGGCCTTCTCGTAGGAGTCCGGCCACCGGTCGCCCGTGTAGCCGTTGATCTCCAGGATCCGCCACGCCTGCCGGTCGAGTACCACGATGGAGCCGGCCCGCAGTCGCATGTGTGTTCCGTTGTCCCCCTCGTCCGGCCAGTCGTGCCGGCCGATACGGGTGGGCTGGTCTGGGAGCCACCTGCGAACCTGCATGTCATGCTCCTCGGCAACGAAACTTCATAGTTTCAACTGGGGCAGTTGCCAACATTCTGGACAATACGGGCGTTCACCCTTGTGTAGACACGCGCACACTAGTGGTCGAAGACGACCGGAAACGTGTTCCGTGGAACCGCTTCCTTTCGGAAACGCCTTTGTCAGGCTGCTTTTTCACTCGTCAGGCTTGTTTTCGAGCCGATCCTTCACGCTTCCCGGAAGAGCGGCTCCGTACCCCGGCTCCCTGTCCCGACGCTCACCCGTACGCGTGATGCCGCTTCGGATGCCGTCACCCCGTACGTGTGCATCGTCCCCGCTCCGACGCTGCGGAACGCCGTGCGGCGGCACTTCCCAGGGCGAGGACGTGGTAGCGGGGCGGGCCCCTCGCCCCGCCGCCGTACGCGTCGTCCACGGTGCGCGGCGGGCGAGCGGCCCGCGCGCGGCCGTTCGGAACGGAGCCGTCGGCGCGCACCACCCGATGCGGCCTCCCCCGGCCCCCCTTCATCGCTCCTGTCGACCGGTGCGCACCCGTCCCCGCCGGCCAGCCGGTAGTCTGTAGCCCGCTCCGCAGCAGGCGAGTCGGGGCGAGGGTGGGTTGCCCGAGCGGCCTAAGGGAACGGTCTTGAAAACCGTCGTGGCGCGAGTCACCGTGGGTTCAAATCCCACACCCACCGCCAGAGGGAACGGCCCCTGACCAGCCGAGCGGTCGGGGGCCCTTCATATGTCCGGACAGCGTGACGGTCCGAGTTCCCCGTGCCTTCCCGCTGGACCGGGCACGCGAGGGGCCCGGTGGTTGGCGGGGCGGCTGCTGAGCCTCTCTGCCCTGCCGTTCCGATTCAGAGCACGACCCACACGGATGATCCGGCCGGTGACAGACCGGGGCGGATGAGCCGTTCCGTCGTTTTCGGTGCGGCTTCCGTTGCGTTCTGGTTCTGCTGCCCCTCCGGACGCTCGTCTGGGCTCTGGCCCTGCTGCTCGGCCTCACCGGCTTCGTCCCGGGTGCCGTCGGATACCGCACTGCCTCACGGCAGGGTGTCAGTCGTACGCAGCCTCTGACCGGCCTGGCGCTCTTGTCGGTGGGCACGGCAGCGGCCGTTGCGTACATGTTCTTCGTGTTCGCCCATCCACGCCTGCCGATTCAGGAGTAGGCCGACGGAACGGCTTCGGGCTGGAGTTGCTTTGGGGCGAGTGATCACGGCCCCGCGAGCTTCCGGCGCGCCGGGCAGTCCGTGGGCCTGCCCGGTGAAGCACGGTGTCGGGGCCATGATCTCGAGACCCGTCCCCAAGCGGCTGCTTGAAGCCGTGGAGCCGACCGCCCCAGTCACAGAGGGGGCTCGCCACCCATCAACCCGAGCTGTCAGGCGTGCGGCCGACGGCCGGGCTGGAGCGGGGCGGGGCGGGGGAGGGAGTGCAGGCCCGGACGACGGGCCGCGCTGTGCGCGCGGCGGGTGCCTTGATGAGGAAGAGGGATCCATGAGGTGGAGGAAGCCGTAACAGCTCAGCTGCGCAGGCGGCATTCGAGCGCGCGTGAACCGGCGTCCTGAGGCATCTGGTGGACCTCCACGAGGCGTTCGCCCTCGGTGAGTGCGGTGCGGCAGATCTTCAGTACGGGTGTGCCTGCGGCCAGGTTCAGGGCCGACCGTTCCTCCTCGCCCGGCGCCCGGACCCGCAGTTCTTCGGCGGAGGCGACGGGCCGCCCCCAGCTCGGCCAGGCGCGCGTAGCTGCCTCCAGGGCCGGTGTTGAGGGAGAGGACAGGGTGCCTGCGCACCGGCGCGGAAGGCGTCGGCGTGCGGGCCGCGCGTCGTCCCCGGCCGCGGAACCCTGACCTGGTGGCCGTTTCCTCCGTCTGCAGGAGGTGGAGCCTGCACCGCCCCTACGACCTGAGGGGGACGACGTTTCGGGACCTGGGGGCGATCCCCGGGCGGGCGCCCGCTCCTAGCGTGGTCGCATGACCGCGACTACTGGCCCCGTCTGCACCGGAGCCCGCACGGCCGCCACCGCGTACCCGTCCTTCTCCTCGTACGTGCGGGCCCGGGGGCCCCTCCTGCTGCGCACCGCCCGCTCGCTCACCGCCAACCCGAGTGATGCCGAGGACCTGCTGCAGACAGCCCTCACCAAGACGTACATGGCCTGGGAGCGCATCGAGGACCACCGTGCTCTCGACGGCTACGTACGCCGCGCCCTCATCAACACGCGCACCTCGCAGTGGCGCAAGCGCAAGGTGGACGAGTTCGCGTGCGACGAGCTGCCCGAGCCGCACGGCGTGCCGGAGTCCGACCCGGCCGAGCGGCAGGCTCTGCACGACACGATGTGGCGCGCGGTCCTGCGGCTTCCCGACCGGCAGCGCGCCATGGTCGTCCTCCGGTACTACGAGGATCTCAGCGAGGCGCAGACGGCGGCGGTGCTCGGGGTTTCCGTGGGCACGGTCAAGAGCGCCGTCTCCCGCGCGCTCGGCAAACTCCGGGAGGATTCGAACCTCGCACCGGTGCGGTGAGACGGACGGCGCGCCGCACCCGGGGGTCGCGTCCGGGCGGGCACGGCCCGCAGGGGACGCCCACGAGCGGTGTTTCACGTGAAACGTCGGGATTCCACGTGAAACCGCAGGCCTCTGGGTAGTGACATACCGCCTGGTATGCGCGCAGAATCTCCAGACCACACCGCCGCGTAGCGAGCGCACACCGGGAGGACGCCGTGCTGAGCACCATGCAGGACGTACCGCTGACCATCACCCGCCTCCTCCACCACGGGATGAAGATCCACGGAAAGTCGCAGATCACCACCTGGACCGGAGGACCGGAGCCGCGCCGCCGCAGCTTCGCCGAAACCGGCGTCCGGGCCACGCGGCTGGCCGGCGCCCTGCGCGACGAACTCGGTGTCACCGGCGACGACCGGGTGGCGACCCTCATGTGGAACAACGCCGAGCATGTCGAGGCGTACCTGGCGGTCCCCTCCATGGGCGCGGTCCTGCACACGCTCAACCTGCGCCTGCCGGCCGAGCAGCTGATCTGGATCGTCAACCACGCCGCGGACCGGGTGGTCCTGGTCGACGGCTCCCTCCTCCCCCTCCTCGCACCGCTCCTGCCGCACCTGCCGACGGTCGAGCACGTCGTCGTCTCCGGGTCCGGCGACCGCTCCGTCCTGGACGAATCGATTGCGCAGGTCCACGACTACGAGGAGCTGACGGCGGGCCGGCCGGACACCTTCGACTGGCCCGAGCTGGACGAACGCCAGGCAGCGGCCATGTGCTACACCTCCGGCACCACCGGGGACCCCAAGGGCGTCGTCTACTCCCACCGCTCCGTCTACCTGCACTCCATGCAGGTGAACATGTCCGACTCGATGGGGCTCACCGACCGCGACACGACTCTCGTCGTCGTACCGCAGTTCCACGTGAACGCCTGGGGCCTACCGCACGCCGCCTTCATGAGCGGGGCGAACATGCTGATGCCGGACCGCTTCCTCCAGCCCGCTCCGCTCGCCGAGATGATCGAGAGGGAGCGGCCCACGCACGCCGCCGCCGTCCCCACCATCTGGCAGGGCCTCCTCGCCGAGGTGACCGCCCGCCCCCGACCTCCTCTCCTCCATGGCCGACGTCACCATCGGCGGTGCCGCCTGCCCGCCCTCCCTCATGGAGGCGTACGACGAACTGGGCGTCCGCCTCTGCCACGCGTGGGGCATGACGGAGACCTCACCGCTGGGCACCATGGCGCTCCCGCCGGCCGGTCTGTCCGACGAGGAGGAGTGGCCGTACCGCGTCACCCAGGGCCGCTTCCCGGCCGGTGTCGAGGCGCGGCTGGTCGGTCCGGCCGGTGAGGTGCTGCCCTGGGACGGCGAGTCGGCCGGTGAGCTGGAGGTCCGCGGCCCGTGGATCGCGGGCGCCTACTACGGCGGCGCGGCGGGCGAGCCGCTGCGCCCCGAGGACAAGTTCAGCGGGGACGGCTGGCTGAGGACCGGCGACGTCGGCGTCATCAGCCCCGACGGCTACCTCACCCTCACGGACCGTGCGAAGGACGTCATCAAGTCGGGGGGCGAATGGATCTCCTCGGTCGAGCTGGAGAACGCCCTGATGGGACACCCGGACGTCGCCGAGGCCGCCGTCGTGGCCGTTCCGGACGAGCGGTGGGGCGAGCGCCCGCTCGCGACGGTCGTCCTCAGGGACGGCACGTCCCCTGGCTACCAGGCGCTGCGCGCGTTCCTCGCGGAGTCGGGCATCGCCGGGTGGCAGCTGCCGGAGCGCTGGGCGGTCGTCCCCGCGGTACCGAAGACGAGCGTCGGAAAGTTCGACAAGAAGGTGATCCGCAGGCAGTACGCGGCCGGCGAGCTGGAGGTCACCCGGCTCTGACCGGCCCTTCGGGTACGCGGATGAGGGGGCGGACGGGAACCGCCCCCTCACCGCGTCAGTTGGTGCCGATCTTCGCGAGCAGGTCGACGATCCGCGACTGCACCTCGGGGTTGGTGGACCGCTCCGCCAGGAACAGCACCGTCTCGCCCGACGCCAGCCGCGGAAGGTCCGCCTCGTCGAGGCCCGCCGAGGTGTAGACGACGAGCGGTGTGCGGTTCAGGTGGCCGTTGGCGCGCAGCCAGTCGATGATCCCCGCCCGGCGGCGCCGCACCTGCATCAGGTCCATGACGACGAGGTTCGGCGGCAGCCGTGTGGCGAGCGCGACCGCCTCGCCGTCCACCGCCGCCCGCTGCACCTGCATGCCGCGCCGTTCCAGGGCGGCCGTCAGCGCGTGCGCGATCTCGTCGTGCTCCTCGATCAGCAGGACCCGCGACGGGTGCTGCTCGCTGTCGCGCGGCGCCAGCGCCTTGAGGAGTACGGCGGGGTCGGCACCGTAGGCGGCCTCACGGGTGGCCTGGCCGAGGCCGGCCGCCAGCAGCACCGGCACCCCGGCGGCGACCGCGGCCTGACGCAGCGACTGCAGGGCGGTACGCGTGATGGGCCCGGTCAGGGGGTCCACGAACAGGGCCGCCGGGAACGCCGCGATCTGCGCGTCGACCTCCTCGCGGGAGTGCACGATCACCGGTCGGTAACCACGATCGGTCAGCGCCTGCTGGGTGACGACGTCCGGCGCCGGCCAGACGAGGAGGCGTCGGGGGTTGTCCAGCGGTTCGGGTGGCAGCTCGTCGTCGACGGGCTGCGGCTGCGGCTCGTTGGCGACCTCCACGGCGCCGCCCGGTCCGTCCAGCGGCTCGGGACCCTCGTCCGCGCCCTCGTCGGGTGCCCCTATCTCGTAGGCGCGTCCCTCGGCGGCGGGCGCGGCGAGGCGTTGGTGGGCGGGGGGCGCGGCGTGCGGTGCCGGGGTGGGGCCCCCGGCCGCGGGTGCGGCGGCGGACGCCGCGTCGGGCGCGGGCCGCGGGCCGGTCTCCGGGGGCGCGGCCAGCCTGCGGCGGCGCCCGGAACCGCTGCCGGTGCCCTGGGCGGGCGTCTGGTGCTGCGCCGCGCCGTTCGTCTGCGCGAACGGCGCGCCCTGGCCCAGGGTACGGACGTTGAACGCCCGGCCCTGCGTGGAACCGGCCGCGTCGGCGGGCGTGCCGGCGGCGGGCGGCGGACCGTCCGCGGCGGGCGGCGGCACGGGGGCGCCGTCGGGAGCCGGGGTGGCAGGCGGTACGGGCACGTCGGACGGCACGAGCGCACCGGACGGACCCGGGGGGACGGGTGCGCTCCGGGGCGCGGTGGTGCCGGGCGGCACGGGGGCGCCGGGGCCCGTCCGGGTGCCGGGCGCACCCGAGGGCGGGACGGCGCCGGGCGCACCCGGTGGCGGGACCGCGCCAGGCACACCGGGCGGGACCGACGTACCGGGCGGGACCGGCGCGTCCGGAAGGATCGGAAGGGGGTGGGGCTGGGGCGGGGTGTGGTCGGCGCCCGGTACCGCGTGCACGGCGTCGTGACGGCCTTCCTCGACCCGCGCGACCGGTCGCGCACCCCGGCCGACCGGGGAGGGCGGGGCGGGGGAGCGGTCCGCCTCCGCCGGCGGCAGGGCGAAGGCCGGCCGCCCCGCGCCCTCGCCGGCCGCCCCGGTGCGGCCCTGGCCCACCGCGAGCGCCCGGCGCGCACGGCGCCCCGTGGGTGCCTGCCCAGACACCGGAGCGGGTGGCAGCGCCGGCAGGGCGTCACCCGCGGGGGCGACGCCCTGCGGCGGGACGGTGCTTCCCAGCGCCACCGGACGGGCCTGCGCCGACTCGGAGGCCATCACGACGGAACCCTCCGCCGGCACGGCCTCGGCCGCACTGGGCCGCCCGCGGCGGCGCCCGGTCGGTTCGGGACCTCCCGTCCCCGGCGCGGGCGGCCGCTCCCCCGCCGCGTCCTCCGGGGACGCGGCACGGCGCCGACCGGTCGGCGGGGCCGCCACGGGGTCCTCCGCGCGTACCGGGCTGTCGAGGAACGCGTCCGTCGAGGCGCGCCGCGCCCGCCGGCGCCCGCTTCCCGCGGTGGCGTCACCGGGACGGGGGTCGGGGCCCGGAGCGGAGCCCTGTCCCGGACCCGACTGCTGGGCGGGCAGCACCACCACGCCCGCGCCGCCCGTGGCCGGCTCGGCCCCGGACCCGGCGGCGACCCCGTCGTCCCCCTCGGGAGCGGCCGGGGCGTCGGCCCCCCTGCCCGCTCCCAGCGGCACCTCCAGGACGTACGCGCTGCCGCCCGCACCGGGTACTTCGTGCGTCTGCAGGACGCCGCCGTGCGCGCGTACGATCCCGCGCACGATCGGCTCGTGCACCGGGTCGCCGCCCGCGTACGGCCCGCGCACCTCGATCCGCACGACCTCACCGCGCTGCGCCGCGGCCACCACGATCGTCGAGTCGGCGTAACCGCCGTCCGCCACGACGCGCGCCTTGCCCGTGGAGTCGACGCCCGCGACGTCGGCGACCAGGTGCGCCAGGGCGGTCGCCAGGCGCGCGCCGTCGATCTCCGCCTCGATCGGCGGCGCGTGCACCGCGAACTGCACCCGCCCCGGGCCGATCAGCTCGACCGCGCCGTCGATGCCGCTCGCCACGACCGCGTCGAGCAGCGCGGGCTCCTTGCGCAGCTCCTCCTCGCCGACGTCCAGCCGCTGGAAACCGAGGACGTTGTCGACCAGGGTCGTCATCCGGGCGTATCCGGCGGCCAGGTGGTGGAGGATCTGGTTGGCCTCGGGCCACAGCTGCCCGCCGGGGTCCGAGGCGAGCGTGCCCAGCTCGCGGCGCAGCTCCTCCAGCGGCCCGCGCAGCGACTCGCCCAGGACGGCGGTCAGCTGGGCGTGCCGCCCGGCGAGCGACGCGCACCTCTTCCCGGCGTCGGCGAGCCGCTCCTCGTACGCGGCGATCTCCGCCTCGTGCTTCTCGGCGGTCTCGGCGGCCTTCGCGGCGTGCTCCTCCTCGAGCGCGGCGATCCGGCCGGCGTGCTCCTCGGCGAGCTGCTCGTACGGCCGCCGGTCCGCGAACGTCATGACGGCACCGACGAGCTGGTCCCCGTCCCTCACGGGTGCGGTCGTCAGGTCCACCGGAACGGCGGAGCCGTTCTTCGCCCAGACGACCTGTCCCCGGACGCGGTGCTTCCGTCCCGAGCGCAGCGTGTCGGCGAGCGGCGACTCGTCGTAGGGGAAGGGCTCGCCGTCAGCGCGCGAGTGCAGCATCAGCGGGTGGAGCTCCCTGCCGCCCAGGTCACTGGCCCGCCAGCCCAGGATCTGGGCGGCGGCGGGGTTGACCAGGACGATGCGCCCCTCCGTGTCCGTGCCGACGACGCCCTCGGAGGCGGCGCGCAGGATCATCTCGGTCTGGCGTCGCGAACGGGCCAGCTCGGCCTCGGTGTCGATGGTCCCGGAGAGGTCGCGGACGACGATCATCAACAGCTCGTCGCCGCTGTACGAGCTGGGGCCGTACGAGTCGTACGCCTCGCGGCCGTCCTCCAGGCCGGCGCTGGTGACCTCGACGGGGAACTCGTCCCCGTCCGTCCGCCGCGCCACCATGCGGGTCGGCTTCGTCCGGCCCAGCCGGTCCACGGCCTCGGGGCGCCGCATGGAGCCGGGGATGAGGCGCGAGTCGAACGAGGGCAGCAGGTCCAGCAGACCGCGCCCCACCAGCGCCGTACCGGGCGTCTCGAACATCTCGAGCGCGATGGTGTTGGCGTTGACGACCGTGCCGTTGGTGTTGACGAGGACGAGCCCGTCGGGCAGGGCGTCGAGTATGGCTGCGAGGCGAGCAGCGCCTCGGGATGGCCTGCTGCTCACGACGACGCTTCCTCCCACTGACCTACTGCCGCTTACGGAAAGGAGTCTAAGGGTTGGGGGTGTACACGGGGCGGCGGACGAGGGGCGGCTCTGCGCCGGGTTGTGTGCGCGTGCCGTGTGTCCCCGGCCCGTAACCGCTGGTGAGCGCGGCGCCGCGTTACGACCGCGCCATCGGGAGGACGGGCTGGAGATTCTCCCAACGGGCGATCTCGCAGCCGTTCGTCCGGGCGAAGCGGGCGTCGACCTTCCGGCCGTGCCAGGTGCCGGTGATGCGGGCGGTGGCCGGGCCGCCGTGCTGCTGGGTGCACATCCGGTCCTGGGGGACGGGCGCGAACGGGTCCCGGCCGTTCGCGGACAGCGCCTCCAGCCGCGCGCAGGCCCGGTCGGCCCGCGGGTGGGTGCCGCCGCCCTGGTCGCCGTCGCACTCCAGCCGGAACGTCCCGTCGGCCGCCGGGTTGCCGGACCGCTCCACGGTGATCGTCAGCGAGTCGGGGGAGGAGAGCAGCGGGGGCAACAGCGGCAGCGGCGGCAGCGGTGCGGCCGCGGCGAGGGGCGAGGCGACGCCGAGGGCGACGACGGAGGCGGCGGAGGTCAGGACGAGACGGCGCAGCATGGTGCACTCCAGGGGTTCGGGAACCGTGCGGGAGGCCGGCGTGGCCGGCTCCCCCACCCCCTCTAACGCCGCACCGGGCGCAGCGTTGCGCGACGGTGGGCCTTTGCCCTGCGGCCCCGACGCCTAGTACCGTGGACGGCGATTGGTGGCGCGGCCCCGTGCTGTGTCATCATCTGCACGCACCACACGCGCGAGCGGGTGCGCTGGAGGCGTCGCCTAGTCCGGTCTATGGCGCCGCACTGCTAATGCGGTTTGGGCCTTAAAGCCCATCGAGGGTTCAAATCCCTCCGCCTCCGCACCACGGAAGCCCCGGCCCCACGGCCGGGGCTTCCGCCGTTCCCCGACGCTTCCGGACGGGTCCGCTGGATGATTTGTCCGGTTCCATGCGGGTTCGCCTAATGGATTTCGCGTCGCGGCGCAGGTCATGTAATGTTGTTCTCGCAACGCCGACCGGGCCGAAAAACCCGGGAGGAAAGCCGGTAAGAAAGATCACCGGCAGGCACTCGTAGCTTAACGGATAGAGCATCTGACTACGGATCAGAAGGTTGCAGGTTCGAATCCTGCCGAGTGCACAGCAGGACAGAGGCCCGGACGAGAGTCCGGGCCTCTGGCGTTGTCGGGCCGTACAGCGGTGGAGCGCAGCAACCGGATCCGGCCGTTCGCACCCCCGTCGCCTCGGGGAGCGGGGCCGTCGGCCTTCGGGGGCCGCCCGCTCCACGGCAAGAGCGTTGCCCGGCCGGGGCCGGGGCCGGGGCCGGGGCCGGGGTGGGCGGTGGGCTCAGGGGGCGTTGCCGGCGAGCGCCAGCATGACGTGCTCGTGCTCGCCGTACCGGACGGTCCCGGTGCGCCGGAAGCCGTACCGCTCCGACAGCCGCCCCACTCCGACAGCCGCGCCGAACCTGTGTTCCCGGTGAAGGGATCGGCGTGCGGGGGACGGGTCCCCTCTCGCTCCAGGAGCAGCGTCAGTGCCCGCGTACCGATGCCGCGGCCCCGGTACCGCCTGCCGAGCCGGTGCCCGATGAAGCGCCGACGACCTTCGCCCCGCCCCGCCACCACGTTGCCCACCGGCTCCCCGTCGACGGTGACGGTCTGCACGAGGACGGTGGGGTCCCCGAGGGCCCGCGCCGCCCAGTGGGTCATGAAGGCTTCCCGCTCCCGCGGCGAGGACTTCGACCGCCGTACGGCCGCGGGATCGTGCTCCTGTGCGAAGGGCTCCTCCGGATCGGCGTGTTCGACGTCCTTCAGCCGTACCCGGCCGCTCACGGCGGCGGAGTCCGCCGCCGGCCACTGATGTTCCGGAGGGAAGCCCTCCGGCCTGCCGGGCCGATACCGCCGGGTCCTCTGCGTGGCGGCCGTCCCCGCCGTCCGGGGCCGGTCGCCACCTGGAGCCGGCCGCTTTCCGGTCCGGTGCCGTGCCGGGCTGCGGCGGCCCCCACCGGCGGGGGCGGGAGCGGGCGGGCCGCCGGCTCGGCTCCGTGCAACGGGGGTCCTCCGGCGCGGCGGCGTGCGCCGGGACCGGAGTCAGGTTGGAGTCTGACCGGAGTCGGAGTCGGAGTCGTCCGGGACGCGGACCGTTCGGCGCGCGCCTGCTCCGTGCCCGGCTGGAAGAGCGGGGTCGTCCTGATCCGGTCGGCCGGGAGATATCGGTGTACGGCGCGGGAGAAAGCCTTGTACGGTGTAAGGGAGATGTTTCCCTTACACCGTACAAGGAGTACCCGTTGACGGCGACGACCGCCGAGAACCCGAATCCCGCCGCCACCTCCGGCGGCCACCCGCAGCGCTGGTTGATCCTCGGCGTCATCTGTCTCGCCCAGCTGACCGTGCTGCTCGACAACACCGTCCTGAACGTGGCCATCCCGTCCCTCACCCGGGAGCTGGACGCCTCGACCGCCGACGTCCAGTGGATGATCAACGCGTACGCGCTCGTCCAGTCAGGCCTCCTCCTCACCGCCGGCAACGCCGCCGACCGTTACGGCCGCAAGCGCATGCTGCTCACCGGTCTGGCGCTGTTCGGTCTCGGCTCGCTCGCCGCCGGCCTCGCGCAGAGTTCCACCCAGCTGATCGCTGCCCGCGCCGGCATGGGGGTCGGCGGGGCGCTGCTGATGACCACCACCCTCGCGGTCGTCGTCCAGATCTTCGACGACACCGAGCGGATCAAGGCCATCGCCATCTGGTCGACCGTCAGCTCGCTCGGCTTCGCCGCCGGTCCGCTCCTCGGCGGCTTCGTGCTCGACCACTTCTGGTGGGGCGCGATCTTCCTGATCAACCTGCCGGTCGCGGCGCTCGGCCTGGTCGCCGTCGCCGTCCTCGTACCGGAGTCCCGGCACAAGCAGGGCGACCGGCCGGACCTGCTCGGCGCGGCGCTGTCCACGGCCGGCATGACCGCCCTGGTGTACGCGATCATCAACGGTCCCGAGCACGGCTGGCTCTCCGTCCACGTGCTGGTGTCGGCGTCGTTTGGCCTCCTCGTGACGGGGGCGTTCGCATTCTGGGAGCTGCGCACCCCGTACCCGATGCTGGACGTGCACTTCTTCCGCAACCAGCGCTTCGTCGGCGCCGTCGCGGGCACGGTCCTCGTCGCCTTCGGCATGACCGGGTCGCTGTTCCTGCTCACCCAGCACCTGCAGTTCGTCCTCGGGTACGGCCCGCTCGACGCGGGCCTGCGGACGGCGCCGCTCGCGCTGACCGTCGTGGTGCTCAACCTGAGCGGCGCCGGGGCCCGCCTGGTCACCAGGCTGGGCACCCCCGCCACGATCGCCCTCGGCATGGCCCTCGTCTCGGGCGGCCTCGCCTCGATCGCGCTCCTCGGCTCCCGCGGCTACGGCGGGCTGCTGCTCGGCCTGGTCGTCATGGGCGCGGGCGTCTCCCTGTCGATGCCGGCCATGGCCAACGCCATCATGAGCGCGATCCCGCCGGAGAAGGCGGGCGTCGGCGCGGGGATCAACGGCACCCTCGCGGAGTTCGGCAACGGCCTCGGCGTCGCCGTGCTCGGAGCCGTGCTGAACGCCCGGTTCGCGGCGCTCGCCCCGGTGGCGGCCGCGTCCCTGCCGGCGGCGCTGGCGGCGGCCGGCGGGCCGGCGGAGCGCGCGCGGGTGGCGGACGCCTTCGCGGCGGGGCTGGAGACCAGCCAACTCGTCGGCGCGGCCGCGGTCCTGGCGGGCGGCCTGCTCGCGGCGCTGCTGCTGCGCCGCGCGGAGCGGGGCGGCGACACCCCGGCATAGCATCGGCGGCACGGAACGAGGAGGAAGCCCATGGCGGCGGCAGCCGACCGCGACACGAAGCGTCCGGCGCGTACGAGCGTCTGGCTGGACGGCAAGGCGGCGGCGCCGCGCGGCCGCAGGGCGGGCGGCGACCAGCCGTCCGGTCTGGACCGCGTGCGGATCACGGCGGCGACGGTGCGGCTGCTGGACGCGGAGGGCCTGGCGAAGTTCTCCATGCGCCGGCTGGCGACCGAGCTGAACGTCACCGCGATGTCGCTCTACTGGTACGTCGACTCCAAGGACGACCTGCTGGAGCTGGCGAGCGACGCGGTGGTGGGCGAGGTCGTCCTCCCGGACCTGGACGGGGACCCGGACGCCGACTGGCGCGACCAGTTGCGCGGCCTCGCCCAGGGCTACCGCGCCCTGCTGGTCCGCCACCCGTGGCTGTCGCCGCTGATGGGCCGCTTCCTCAACATCGGACCGAACTGGTCGGGACTGTCCCTGTGCGTCCTGCGGCTGATCCGCCGGACGGGCCTGCCGCCCGAGCGCCGGGCGGGCGGCATCGCGGCGGTCTTCCAGTTCGTGTACGGCTTCGGCACGATCGAGGGTCACTTCCGCGAGCGCTGCGCGGAGGCGGGCCTGAGCCAGGACGAGTACTTCACCCGCGCCATGGGCGCCATCGACGGCCGGCCGGAGACGGCCCGCGTCATGGATTCGGCGCGGGAGGTGGCGGAGGCGCGCGGCGGCGGGACGGTCGAGGACATGCGCGACCGCGACTTCGCGTTCGCCGTGGAGCTGCTGATCTCGGGCATCGAGGCCCAGGGGGGACGCTAGGGAGGGTCGGGTGCCGGGACGGGTACGGGGGTGCCCGTACGGGGCGCCCGGCCGTACGTCTCCGGACACCTCCCGGGCCGGTGAGGCGCGCCCCGCGCCGGGCGGCGCGGGGCGTGTCCGGGGCGCCCGCCCCCGGGCGCACCGGCCCGGCACGGTCCCCCCGCTCGCCGGCGGTGCGCCCGGAGGCGGCGTGCCCGGGGAGTCAGCTGGACGAGTCCTTCAGGGCGACCTCGCGGATGAGCAGGGTCACCAGGAAGGCGACCAGGGCGAACGGCGCCGAGTAGAGGAAGACGTCGGCCACCGCGTGCCCGTACGCGTCCTCCACCACCCGGCGGACCGGCGCCGGCAGGGCGTCCAGGTCCGGAATGCCGCCACCGCCCGTGCCGCCGTGGCCGAGGGCCGCGCCCTTCGGGCCGAGGGCGGCGAAGCCCTCCGTCACGTACCGCGTGACCCTGTCGCCCAGGACGGCGCCCAGCGCGGAGACGCCCACGGCGCCGCCCAGGGAGCGGAAGAACGTGACGACCGACGAGGCGGCGCCCAGGTCCTGCGGGGCGACCTGGTTCTGGGTGCACAGGACCAGGTTCTGCATCATCATGCCCAGCCCCAGCCCCAGCACGGTCATGAACAGCGCCACGTGCCAGTACTCCGTGTCGTACCGGACCGTGCCGAGCAGGCCCAGGCCCGCCGTCACCAGGGCGCCGCCGCCGACCAGCCACGCCTTCCACCGGCCCGTTCCGGTGATGATCCGGCCGGAGACCGTCGACGAGACGAAGAGGCCCGCGATCATCGGGATGGTCATGACGCCGGACATCGTCGGCGACTCGTCCCGCGCCAGCTGGAAGTACTGGCTGAAGAACACCGTTCCGGCGAACATCGCCACGCCCACGAACAGCGAGGCCAGGGAGGCCAGCGCGATCGTGCGGTTGCGGAACAGGCGCAGCGGGATGATCGGTTCCGCGGCGCGGGACTCGACGGCGAGGAACAGCGCGCCGAGCAGCGCCGCGCCGCCCACCATCGCGGCGGTCTGCCAGGACGCCCAGTCGTACTTGTCACCCGCGAAGGTGACCCAGACGAGGAGGAGCGACACGGCGGCGCTGATCAGGGCGGCACCCCACCAGTCGACCCTCACCTCGCGCCTGACGACCGGCAGCCGCAGGGTCTTCTGCAGGACGAGCAGGGCCAGGACGGCGAAGGGGACGCCGACGTAGAAGCACCAGCGCCAGCCGAGCCATGCGGTGTCCGTGATCACGCCGCCGAGCAGCGGGCCGCCGACCGTCGCGACCGCGAAGACGGCGCCGAGGTAGCCGGAGTACCGGCCGCGTTCGCGCGGGGAGATCATCGCGGCCATCACGATCTGTGCGAGGGCGGAGAGACCGCCCACGCCTATGCCCTGGACGACCCGGCAGGCGATCAGCATGCCGGCGCTCTGGGACAGGCCGGCCACGACCGAACCGACGACGTACACGACGAGGGAGAGCTGGACCAGCAGCTTCTTCGAGAACAGGTCCGCGAGCTTGCCCCACAGCGGGGTCGTCGCGGTCATGGCGAGCAGCGAAGCCGTCACCACCCAGGTGTAGGCGCTCTGGCCGCCGCCGAGGTCGGTGACGATCTCGGGGAGGGCGTTGGAGACGATCGTCGACGACAGGATGGCCACGAACATGCCGAGCAGCAGCCCGGACAGCGCCTCCATGATCTGCCGGTGCGTCATCGGTGTGCCGGCGGCCTCGTCGGCGTCGCCGTCCCGCACTCCGGGCGGTGTGGTCGTGGCCATGTGCTTCCTCACGCGTGCGTCGTCGTCTGCTCGGTCTCGGGGTGCCCGGTCCTGGGACCCCCGGTTTCGGGGGGTTCGGCCTCCGGGCCCGCCGTGGGGGGCGCCCCCACCGGGTGCGCCCGGCCGTCCCCGAAGGACGACCGGAGGCGGGCCAGCAGGGTGACGAGCTGCCCGACCTCCTCGTCGTCCCAGTCCCGCAGGCGGTCCGCGAACAGATCCGCGGTACGCCGCCCGAGGTCGTCCAGGACATCCCGGCCGGCGGGGGTGAGGCGCAGAATGCGGGAGCGCCGGTCGTCCGGGTCGGGCGAACGCTCGACCCAGCCGTGTTCCACGACGAGGGCGACGTGACGGCTGGTCACGGAGGCGTCGACGCCGAGGACCCCGGCGAGTCGGCCCAGCCGCATGCCCCCGTGCCGGTCCAGCAGGGCCAGCACGGCGGCCGCGCCCCCGGGCACTCGGCGGGGAGGATCCGTGCGACACCGCGCTTGACGACCCCGACCGCGCTGATCTGACGGGCCAGCTCCTCGTACTGGCCGCGTGCCGCCACCAGGTCCTCCACATCTCGTTGCTTAGGGCAACGATATGTTCGTGTGGTTGCCGGGGGCAAATGAAACGGGGGTGTATGCGGCCAAAGAACCGGCAAAGAAAGGCCGTGACCCCACTCGGGGTGCCCGGGGTGGGGTGGAAGGGCGTGATTCGCTAGGGTCCTGCCCCATGGCACACAACCCGCACGCCCCTCAGGGTCCCCAGGGCAGCTCCCACGACCCCGCGGGCTCGACCCAGATGTTCCGCGCCTTCGTCGACGAGGGCGCCCCGCAGCGGCAGCAGCAGGCCGTGGTCCAGTCGTCCGGCCCCCGCGTCGGCCTGATCGTCGGCCTCGTCGTGACGGCCGTGGTCGTCGCGACGGTCGCCTGGCTCGCGCTGGGCTGATCCCGGGACACCGGCCCCCGCGTGCGGTCGGCGCCGCGGCGTCCGGCGCGCGGGGGAGCCGGCGTCACGGCGTCCCGCCGCGGCGGGGCACGCCGACCGCGCGCCCCGCGCTCCCCTTGCGAACTGTCGTACACCCCTTACGCGACCGTGCGCCTCTCCTCGTGCCGTACGCGGCTCTCACGCCCGCGTGCCGGCGCGTACGGGCGCGTGCGGGGCGGGTTCGGCGGCGCTCCGGCGACCCTGCGCGCCGTCCGTCGCCGGTGCGCCTGCGGGACCGCCCCGCGGGCGCACCGAAGGTCCTCGGCGGTCCTCGCTGGCCCTCGGCGATCCTCAGTCCGAGATGAGGCCCTCGCGCAGCTGCGACAGCGTGCGCGTCAGCAGGCGCGAGACGTGCATCTGCGAGATGCCGACCTCCTCGCCGATCTGGGACTGCGTCATGTTGGCGAAGAAGCGCAGCATGATGATCTGCCGCTCCCGTGCGGGAAGCCTGGCCAGCAGCGGCTTCAGCGACTCCCGGTACTCGACGCCCTCGAGCGCGCTGTCCTCGTAGCCGAGGCGGTCCGCCAGGGAGCCCTCTCCACCGTCCTCCTCCGGCGACGGCGAGTCGAGCGAGGACGCGGTGTAGGCGTTCCCCACGGCGAGGCCGTCGACGACGTCCTCCTCCGACACCCCCAGGACCGCGGCGAGTTCGGGCACGGTCGGGGAGCGGTCGAGCTTCTGCGCCAGCTCGTCGCCGGCCCTCGTCAGCGCCAGCCGCAGCTCCTGGAGGCGGCGCGGCACCCGCACCGACCAGGAGGTGTCGCGGAAGAAGCGCTTGATCTCCCCGACGACCGTCGGCATCGCGAACGTCGGGAACTCCACCCCCCGTTCGCAGTCGAACCGGTCGATCGCCTTGATCAGCCCGATCGTGCCGACCTGGACGATGTCCTCCATGGGCTCGTTGCGGGAGCGGAAGCGGGCGGCCGCGTACCGGACGAGCGGCAGGTTGAGTTCGATGAGCGTGTCGCGCACGTACGTCCGCTCCGGGCTGTCCGCCGCCGCGCCCGCGGCTTCCAGCGCGCGGAGGCGGAGGAACAGGGAGCGGGAGAGCGTGCGCGTGTCGATGGCTTCCGAGGAGTCGGGAAGCGCGGCCGGCTCGCTCTGCGTCAGCGTGAGAACCTTCGAGCTGCCCTGTTCTGCGGACATGCCACCCCCTTGAGGTCGCGGACGGTCGCGGGAGCCGCGACCATCGGAGGAACGCAGCCTCCACGTGAATACCGGCGCCGAGACTGCGGCAAACGCGGTTCCAGCAGAATGTCACATGTCGGCAACGCGCTGTAGTGACTTGTCGACATCGTGACGGTGAATCCATGGGGGAAACAAGGGGTCTGCGGCTTTTGGAGCAGCTGGTCATGGACTGAAGGGGTGGACCTGTTCGAATTACGCGTCGATTCTGTTTGCAGATCTCAGGCGGGCGAAACTGCGGGCCAGGAGCCTCGACACGTGCATCTGGGAGACTCCGAGCTCCTGACTGATCTGGGACTGCGTCAGGTTCCGGTAGTAACGGAGCATCAGGATCCGCTGCTCGCGTTCGGGCAGTTGGACCAGGAGGTGCCGCACCAGGTCGCGGTGTTCGACGCCGGCGAGCGCCGGATCCTCGTAGCCGAGCCGGTCGAGCAGGCCAGGCAGCCCGTCGCCCTCCTGGGCCGCCTCCAGCGACGTCGCGTGGTACGAGCGCCCGGCCTCGATGCAGGACAGGACCTCCTCCTCGGAGATCTTCAGCCGCTCGGCGATCTCCGCGGTCGTGGGCGACCGGCCGTGGAGGGTGGTCAGGTCCTCGGTGGCGCCGTTGACCTGCACCCACAGCTCGTGCAGTCGGCGGGGGACGTGGACCGTGCGGACGTTGTCGCGGAAGTACCGTTTGATCTCGCCGACGACCGTGGGCATCGCGAAGGTCGGGAACTGCACGCCGCGATCGGGGTCGAACCGGTCGATGGCGTTGATCAGCCCGATCGTGCCGACCTGGACGACGTCTTCCATGGGCTCGTTGCGGGAGCGGAAGCGGGCGGCCGCGTACCGGACGAGCGGCAGGTTCGCCTCGATGAGGGCGGAGCGGACGCGGGTGTGCTCGGGGGTGCCGCGCTCCAGCTTCTTCAGCTCGCCGAAGAGGACCTGGGTGAGCGCTCGGGTGTCGGCGTTCCTGCGGATGCGGGCGTCCTGCTCGGGGGCGGGCCCGGAGGCCCTGGCGGGCTCGTTCTGCGGCTCGTTCTGGGGTGGCACCTGGTGAGGCGTGGTACTGGCCGGCACGTTCACGCCACCCTTTCACGGCTAGCGGTCAACTTCGGTCAAGTCCTCCGTCAAAAGCGGTCATAGCATCACAAGACATGTCCGCTGTGTGCAAGCACCCCATAATGCCGTGTTGGGGGGTCCGCAGGCGGTCGCCACGAGGGGAGCCCCGCACCCGAGGGTGCGGGGCTCCTTCCGGGAGGCCGTCGGGGGAGCCTCAGAACTCGTAGTCCGCGACCACCCATGTGGCGAACTCGCGCCACTGCCCGGCGGCCGCCCGGTGGGCCGGGTGCTCGAGGTACCGCGCGAGGGCGTCCAGGTCCTCGACGGCGGAGTTGACGGCGAAGTCGTAGGCGATCGGCCGGTCGGCGATGTTCCAGGCACACTCCCAGAACCTCAGCTCCGGGATGGTTCCGCCCAGCTCCCGGAAGGCCCGCGCCGCCGCCTCGACGCGCGGCTCGTCGCGCCGTACGCCCTCGTCGAGCTTGAAGAGGACCAGGTGGCGGATCACTCGGGGCTCCTAGGCGATGAGGGCGGTCATGAAGTCACCGACCGCCAGGGCGGCGCTCGAAATGCCCTCGAAGCCTATCTGGACGAGCTCGGCGGCACGCTCGGGGGACCGGATGATCGTGTAGAGCACGAAGACGGCGAGGGCGTACAGCGTGACCTTCTTCGCCTGCGCCATCGTCCCCGTCTCCCCGTCTTCCCCTGCGGTCTCCTCGGCGGTCGGGTGAGTCTAACCGAGTACCGGTGGACCAAAGCCCGGGAAGTCCCGGCCGGTTACCGCTCCCGGCGTGCGGGGCGGGCGGTCCCGTGCGCGGGTCACGGCCGCGGCCGGCCGTCCCGGGCGGATCGGGCGGATCGGGGGCGGCACCGTGCGCCCCGGGGCCGCGGGGCCGGTGGCGGGGTGGGAGAAGGGGGGCCGCGGATGACCTGGTCCTGCGGATGGCCTGGAGAGACGGCGGCGGACCGGGACGGGCGACGGCCGAGCGGTGCCCGGCCGGGGACGGCCGCCACGTGGGGGCCGGAGGCCGCGCCCCGTGGGCGGTCGGCCGGGGTGGCGGTACGTGCGTGTGACACGGGTGCGCATGGGGGACGGACCGGCCCGTCCGCCCCGGAGCGATCCCGAAGCCGGCACCGTGACGGCCGGGCCCGGCTGCGCGACCCGCTCCTCCACGTCCCGTCCCGCCGGAGGCCGCTGCGAGTGGACCGGATGCGCCCACCGTTCCCGGGGCGCTCCCGAGCCCGCTCGGCCCGGAAGTGCAAAACACCCCCCTGAGGCGCGTTTCCGCATGTCAGAGGGGTGCTGCTGGCGGTAGCGGAGGGATTTGAACCCTCGGTGACTTGCGCCACACTCGCTTTCGAGGCGAGCTCCTTCGGCCGCTCGGACACGCTACCGAGGGAGAGCTTAGCCCAAAGGTGCCTCGACGCAGAAATCCGTATCGGGGGGGGCGGCTCGGGCGGGGAGCCGTCCGGATCCGTCCCTCAGCGGCCGCGGAAGAAGCGGGTGAGCAACCCGGCGCACTCCTCGGCCAGTACGCCGTGGACGACCTCGGGGCGGTGGTTGAGCCGCCGGTCCCGCACGAGGTCCCACAGCGAGCCGACCGCGCCGGCCTTCTCGTCGACCGCGCCGAACACCAGCCGGTCCACCCGGGACTGGACGAGGGCGCCCGCGCACATCACGCACGGCTCCAGCGTCACGACGAGTGTGCAGCCGGTCAGCCGCCACTCGCCGAGCCGCCGGGCCGCCCGGCGGAGTGCCAGCACCTCGGCGTGCGCGGTCGGATCGCCGGTCGCCTCGCGCTCGTTGCGGCCGGTCGCCAGGAGGACCCCGTCCGGGCCGAGCACCACCGCGCCGACCGGCACGTCGCCGGCCAGCGCGGCACGCTCGGCCTCCGCCAGCGCCCGCTCCATGGGCGCCCGCCAGGAGGCGCGCACCGGGCCGGGGGCGCTTCCGGAGGCGCCGGTGGAGGCGGGTATGGGGTCGGGCAGCGACGGGCCGCCCCTCGAAGGGGCGTGCACTAGCGGACGGCCTCCAGCATCTCGGAGGCGCCCAGCGCGTCCGCGATCTCGGTGAGCGCGTCGGCGTCGAGAGCCAGGAGTTCCTTCTCCGACATGCCCAGGTCGTCCAGGATCAGCCGGTCGCCGACCGGCGCGGCGGGCACGGTCCCTGCCGCCGCCTCCGTCTCCTCCTCCGTGTCGTCCGGCTCCCCGTCCTCGGTGCCGTCCAGGTCCAGCGCGTCCAGGTCGGCCGTGTCGTCGGCCCGGTCGTCGCCCAGCAGTTCCTTGGTCAGGATCTCCCCGTACGAGGAGCGGGCGGCGGCGGCCCCGTCCGACACGAAGATGCGAGGGTCGTCCTCGCCCTCCACCCGGACGATGCCGAACCACGCGTCCTCCTGCTCGATGAAGACGAGCACCGTGTCGGCGTCCGGCGAGGCTTCGCGGGCCAGGTCGGTCAGATCCGCCAGGGTCTCCACATCGTCGAGCTCTGTGTCGCTCGCTACCCACCCGTCTTCGGTGAGCGTGAGCAGTGCGGCGAAGTACACCGTGACTCTCCCACTGATCAGAGGTGTGACGATCGGGCGGCACGCTCCTGAATGCCCCGCCCACTCGGCATCGTGGCAGACGCGGGGCCTTGAGGAGAGGTGTTCCGCTCTTGCGTCGTGCACCAGTCTGAGCCCGCGACCCGGTCGGCGCCATGCCGCCCCGGTCCTCTCCCACCGGATGCCACCATGATCGGGAAGGGGAGCGGCGAGGTGTCGGCCGCGGATCCGCCGGGAGCGTACACGCGGCGTGTGACCGGCGGGCGACGAACTGGTGTGCGGTACGTCACCGGCGGCGGTCCGGTCTTCGTACGTCGTGCCGCCGGCGTCGTGGATCGTGCCGCCGGCCGTGACCGGGGGCGAGGCCGAGGGGGTGCGGCGGGGCCGCCGGGTTCCGCCGGAGGCGGCGCCGGATCACCAGCGGAACGTCCGCATACGCATCACCTGCCGCATCCGCGCCGCTCTGGCGCGGCGCGGCTGGACGCGCTCGCGCAGCGCCCGCGCCTCGTTCAGGTCGCGCAGGAACTGCGCTCTGCGGCGCCTGCGCTCCGCGTCGTCCGCAGACCGGCGGCCGCCGGGTCCTTCCTGGTCAGACATGACCACACCACCACCCCGGGAGCGTCCGTCCGACTCCGCCTTCCCTCCCGGAGGTGGGTTGATACCAGTGCGGGCTACTGTTGTGGGCATGCGGATCCACGTCGTCGACCACCCGCTGGTGGCGCACAAACTCACCACGCTGCGTGACAAGCGCACCGACTCGCCCACCTTCCGGCGGCTCGCCGACGAACTGGTCACCCTGCTCGCGTACGAGGCGACACGGGACGTGCGCACCGAGCAGGTGGCGATCGAGACGCCGGTCACCGCGACGACCGGGGTGAAGCTGTCGCACCCGCGGCCCCTGGTGGTGCCGATCCTCCGTGCCGGGCTGGGCATGCTCGACGGGATGGTGCGGCTGCTGCCGACCGCCGAGGTCGGGTTCCTCGGAATGATCCGCAACGAGGAGACGCTGGAGGCGTCGACGTACGCGACGCGGATGCCCGAGGACCTGTCCGGGCGCCAGGTCTACGTCCTCGACCCCATGCTGGCCACGGGCGGCACGCTGGTCGCGGCGATCCGCGAACTGATCGGGCGGGGGGCCGACGACGTGACGGCGGTCGTCCTGCTGGCTGCCCCGGAGGGCGTCGCGGTGATGGAGCGCGACCTGGAGGGCGCGCCGGTGACGGTCGTCACGGCCTCGGTCGACGAGCGCCTCAACGAGCACGGCTACATCGTCCCCGGTCTGGGCGACGCCGGTGACCGGATGTACGGCGCGGCGGAGTAGTCCCCGCGGCCCCGGGCGGGTGCGGCGGCCGGAGCGCCGTCTCCCGCTGTTCGGGGCCCCTCCCGGGGCGCCGGGCGGATGGCTCCCTCCCGGGAGCCGGGTGGATGGCTCCCTCCCGGGAGCCGGGTGGGTGCGGCGGCCGGTCGTCCTGTGCCGGTCCGGGCGTGCTCCGGAGGCCGGGCGGGGCCGGAGAGCGGGCTGGACCGGGGAACGGCCTGCGCGCGTACAGGCCGGACAGCGGGCGGGCGCGGCCGCACCGGGGCGCCGGCACCCCGGCCCGGTGCGCGTCCCGGCCGCCGCTACCGGGGCTTCGGGGCGCAGTCCGCGGGCTCGGGCTCGGGCTTCGGGTACAGCAGGGCGGTCATCGAGGCCGTCGCGTCCTGCGGGGCCGCCAGGGACCTGAACGCCGTGCCGATGATCAGGTCGACGTCGGCCGTCGCCCGTGTGTCCGTCTTGGCCGAGGCGCCCTTCAGGTGCGTTCCCAGGACCGGGAAGGCGCCCTTCGCGGCCCCTCGGGCACCGAGCAGGACGCCGGTGCCGGGTACCTTCTTGTCGTAGGCGATCGGCGCGTTGCCGACCTTGCCGATCGTGAAGCCGCGCTTCCTGAGTTCCTCCGCCGTGGCCTTCGCCAGTCCACTCCGCGGCGTCGCGTTGTAGACGTTCACGGTGATGTCGGCCGGCTTCGGGAAACCGACGGCCCGAACGGCGGGCGAGGGGCTCGCCGACTCGCAGGCACCGGCGGTCGTGGACCGCACCGCTTTTCCGCTCCCGCCGCCGAACACGTCGATGAGCTGGAACGTCCCCCAGCCGGCCAGGCCGAGCGCGGCAGCCGAGGCGATGCCGGCGACCGCGATCCGGCCGCGGCGGGGCCGGCGCATACGGGGGTACGTGGTGCCCGTGATGCGGTACTTTCCGCCCATGCCGGGGGGAGTGAGCATGCTCATGGGCGCAGCGTAATGCGACCTGGTGACTATGCCTACTAAACGATCAGCGACTGAGGGCCGGACGGGTGGGAAACGCTCCGGAAGGAGTCTTTCCCGAAGGGGTCAGTCGAGCTCCAGCACGCGTGCGTGCAGTACCTGCCGCTGCTGCAGGGCCGCGCGTACGGCGCGGTGAAGGCCGTCCTCGAGGTACAGATCGCCCTGCCACTTCACGACGTGCGCGAAGAGGTCACCGTAGAACGTCGAGTCCTCGGCGAGGAGCGTTTCGAGGTCCAGTTGGCCCTTGGTGGTGACGAGCTGATCGAGGCGGACCGGACGCGGCGCGACATCCGCCCACTGCCGGGTGCTTTCCCGGCCGTGGTCGGGATACGGCCGCCCGTTACCGATGCGCTTGAAGATCACACGGAAAGCCTACCGGGCAAGCGGCGTCCGGCGCAGCCGGGAGACGACGGATGCCCTCTCGCGAGGGACGCGGCGATCATGGCGAACGGGACATTCCGCCCATGGGGCCCGGCGGGTGGCGGTCCGGCCGCCCCATGGGGGAAGGACCGCCACCCGCCGGAAGGGACACCGTGCCGCTACGGGGCGTTGGCCCGGTGGCGGTGCGGCGGCCATCCGGATGTCACTCGGTGGCCTCGTGACCGTGGTTGTCGTGCAGGCCGCCGCCGCTGCCCTCGCCGCCGCTCGTCGGAACGGACTCGACCGGCTTGCGCAGCGAGCTCAGGTCGTGGGCGTAGGTGCCCACGGCGTTGGCTATGACATCGATGTTGACGTCGAAGGCCTTCATGTCGATGTTGTCCAGGTCGTCGCACGCCGTGTGGTAGCAGGAGTCGTACGCGACACCCGCGGTCCCGCCGAACTTCTGCGCCTGAGCGGCGGTCTTGATGCCCTCGGCACCCGTGAACGTACCGCCGGACGGGATGCCCACCGCGACGAACGGGCCGTAGTCGGAGCGCCCGGTGAAGTCCGTGCCCTCGTGCGGGTGGCCCTGCCGGTCGAGGAACGCGTTGATGTCCTGCTCCAGCTGGGCGGAGCCCGTCGGGCCGGCGGGAGCGCCGACGCCGTCCGAGTCGTCGCCGTCGTAGACGAACAGACCGTAGTTGGGCGAGGCGATCATGTCGAAGTTCAGGTAGAGCTTGATCTCCTTGCGGCCGAGCTCGTCGAGGGCACCGACGTAGTGCTCGGAGCCGAGCAGACCGATCTCCTCCGCGCCCCACCAGGCGAACCGCACCTTGTTGGTGGTCTTGTCCTTGTACTTGGCGAACTTGAGGGCCACGTCGAGCAGGCCGGCCGAACCGGAACCGTTGTCGCTGATCCCGGGCCCGGCGGTGACCGAGTCGAGGTGGGAGCCGAGCATCACCGTGTTCGCGGCGTTCCCCCGCTGGGTCTCGGCGATGACGTTCCGCGTGGTCCGCTGTTCGTGGAGCTGGCGGAGCTCCAGGTTCACCTCCACCGGGCCGGCGGCCACGGCGGCGGCGAGGGCCTCGCCGTCCGCCTTCGAGATGCCGCCCGTGGGGATCTTCGCGTCCGCGGCGGAGCCGAGCGTGCCGCTCAGGGCACCCTCCACGTTGTTGTAGACGAGGGCGCCGACGGCGCCGGCCGCGGCGGCGTTGGCCTGCTTCACCGCGAACGCGCAGCCGCCGCGCTGGACGAGCGCGATCCTGCCGGTGAACGCGCCCGCGGCGAAGTCCGTCGGCTCGCAGCCGTGCGAGCCGTCCGCGTCGACCGGGGCGCCGGCCAGCGCGGCCCTCGTGCCGCCGACCGGGGTCGACTTGGTGTACGTCATCGCGGAGACGGCGATGTCGCGGGGGGAGGGCGAGACGACGGCCAGCTTCTGCTCCTGCGTCTCGGTGTACATGAACGGGAACTCCTGGTACGAGACGTCGTACCCGGCCTTCTTCAGCTGCTGGTACACGTACGCCGCCGAGGCGTCGTAACCGAGCGTGCCCGCCGCGCGGTTGCCGCCGGCCGTGTCGGCTATCTGCTGGAACTTCCGCAGGTGCTGGTGGGCGCTGCCGGCGGAGGCCGAGTCGACCAGTTTGCGGGCGAGCTTCGACGCCTCCTTGGCCGGAGTGACGCGCTCGGCGGAAGCGGGGGAGGCCGAGGCCAGCAGGAGGGGGGTGGTGAGCGCGGCTGCGGCCAGGGCGGCCACAACTCTGCGAGGGGACGCGTTCACGGAAATCCTTTCCGTACGGACGAGGTTCAGGGGGAAGCTAGCGACCCACCGCGTTTCTGGGAACAGGTCTTCCACAACTCCCCTTGCTTTTTCATACTTTTCCAGAAAGCTGTGGACGTTCCACAGGGTGGATCCCCTCGATCCGTCACCCTCGGTACATGGATCGATCACAACTTCGACTTGCCCTTCGCGGCCTCGGCCGCGTACTCCACCTCCTGTTCCCCTGCACGCGCCCGAGTCGGCTCCGTGGACCCGGCGGGGTCCGCGACCGGTCGGCGCGGCGCGGCCTTCCCGCACGGTCCGGTCGCCTCCCGCCGACGTCCGGGCCGCCCGACGGGCGGTGCGAGGGGGCACCGCGCCTTCCGCCCGCGGGCCTGCGGCCGTGCCCCGCCGACGGAGGTCGCCTTCCGCCGGACGGCTGCGGCGGTGCCTTCGCCGCCGAGGCGGCGGTCGGCGCCCGTGCGGCCGGCGACACCGTACGGACCGGGGAGCGCTCACCTCCCGGGGTCCCGCCGGGCCGGTGCTCCGGCGAGCGCGGCCGACGGGCCCCGTGGGAGGGAGGCGTCCGCTCCGGACCGGGAGACGGAGCCGGGGCCACGGGTGCTCGTGAACCGATGGTCGCGCACGGGGCGCGAGCCCGCACGGCGGCTTGCGCCTGCGGGGTCACAGGGCAGGGTGCCCCGAGGCGAAGCGGTCCAGGGCCGCGCGGACGTGCGCGCGGGTCGTCTCCGTGCCCAGGTGGCCGGAGTCCGCCACGACGGTCAGTTCGGCGTCCGGCCACGCGCGGGCCAGCTCCCACCCGGTGGTGGGCGGACTGCCCAGGTCCAGCCGGCCGTGGACGAGGACACCGGGGATGCCTGCGAGCCGGTGCGCGTCACGCAGCAGGGCGCCCTCTTCCAGCCAGGCGCCGTGGGAGAAGTAGTGCGCGCAGATGCGGACCATCGCGAGGCGGCCCACGTCCGGCCTGTCCGCGTACGGGGTCCCCGCTTCCTCCGGGGACACCACCGCGTCCTCCCAGGCGCACCAGTCGGCCGTGGCCTTCTCCCGCACGTCCCGGTCGGGATGACCGGTCAGGCGGGCGTACGCGGCGACCAAGTCGGCGGCGGTGTCCGCGTCGGTGCCCGAACCTTCCCGGAACCGCTCCCAGGCCTCCGGGAAGAACCGGCCCACACCCTCGTACAACCAGGCGATCTCGGAGCGGCGGGTCGTCGTGACGGCCGGAACGACGATCTCCGTGACGCGGTCCGGGTGGGCCTCGGCGTACGCCAGCAGGAGCGTCGCCCCCCATGAGCCGCCGTACAGCAGCCAGCGGTCGACGCCCAGGTGGAGGCGGAGCCGTTCCATGTCGGAAAGGAGGTGGTGCGTGGTGTTGACGGCCAGGTCGGTGGCAGGGTCGCTCGCGTGCGGGGTGCTGCGGCCGCAGCCTCGCTGGTCGAAGAGGACGACGCGGTAGCGGGTGAGGTCGAAGCGGCGCACGGCACCCGGATCGCTGCCGGAGCCCGGTCCGCCGTGCACGACGAGGGCCGGTTTGCCGGAAGGGTTGCCGTGGGTCTCCCAGTGGAGGAGGTTGCCGTCCCCGACATCGAGCATCCCCTGCTCGTAGGGTCCGTTCCGCGGGTGCACACCGGTCCCCTCTCGACCACGACGGTGCCGTCACGTTAGCGGTCGTGATCCGGTGCGACCACGGCCGGGACCACCGGGCGTCCGCCCCGGCCCGCCGGACGTCCCCGACCGCGGGACCGGCGGCCGGAGGATTTCGGCGCGGGGCGGCCACCGGTTCGTGCCAGGGCACCGGGCCGGGCCGTCCCGTACGGCTGCCGGGCTCGGTGGCGCGAGCCCCGACGGCAGGCACCCTCGGCGACACGGTCTGTTCGGTGGGGCGGTCCGTTTGGCGACACGGTCCGTTCGGTGGGGCGGTCCGTCCGGTGGCGCAGACGGTTCGGTGGGACGGACCCGCCGCGGCCCGCAGGCAGCCGGGCGCCGACCGGGTCGGGCGCGCCGGACCCGCCCCGGAAGGCCCGGGGCCCGGGGGTCCGACGGGAGGCCAGGCGGCCTAGCGGGGGGCGCTGCGGCCCACGATCGTGCCCGCGCGGTCGATGCAGACGACGTCGACCACGACCGGAGCGCCGCGGAGTACGGAAAGTGCCTGGTCGCGAGCGGTCTCCGCGACCCGGTCGCCAAGGGGGACGCCCTGGGCGGCGCAGAGCTGCAGGGCCGCCAGGCCCGTGTTGGCGACGGCGACCTCGGCGGCGAGGGACTCGTCTGCACCCGCCTCGCGGGCGAGGTCCGCGAGGAGCGCCTTGTCGACCTGGGAGCGTGCCGAGTGCAGGTCCAGGTGGCCCGCCGCCAGTTTGGACAGCTTCGCGAAGCCGCCGCAGATGGTGAGCCGGTCCACCGGGTGGCGGCGGACGTACTTCAGCACGGCGCCCGCGAAGTCGCCCATGTCGAGGAGGGCGTCCTCCGGCAGGCCGTACAGGGACGCGACGGTCCTCTCGGAGGTCGATCCCGTGCAGCCCGCGACATGGGTGCGGCCCGCGGCGCGCGCCACGTCCACACCGCGGCGGATGGAGTCGATCCACGCGGAGCACGAGTACGGCACGACGATCCCGGTCGTGCCGAGGATGGACAGGCCGCCGAGGATGCCGAGGCGCCCGTTCCACGTGGAACGGGCGATCTCCTCGCCGTCGTCCACGGAGACGGTGACCTCCACGTCGCCGGTGCCGCCGTGCGCGGCGGCGACCCGCGCCACGTGGTCGCGGATCATCTGCCGCGGTACCGGGTTGACGGCGGGCTCGCCCACGGCGAGGGGGAGGCCCGGCCGGGTGACGGTGCCGACCCCGGGCCCGGCGCGGAACACGACGCCGGAGCCGGGCGGCAGCAGCCGTACCGTCGAGCGGACGAGCGCCCCGTGCGTCACGTCCGGGTCGTCGCCTGCGTCCTTCACGACGCCCGCCATCGCGTACGAGCCGCCGTGCTCCTCCGCGGCGAGCGCGAAGGCCGGGGTCTGCCCCTTCGGCAGCGTGATCGTCACCGGGTCGGGAAAGTCCCCGGTCAGCAGGGCGGTGTAGGCGGCCGTGGCGGCCGCCGTCGCACAGGCGCCGGTCGTCCAGCCGGGCCGGAGGCCGGTGTGCTTGAGTTGGGCGGTGCGCCCCCGCTCGTACTCATGGACGGTGTCCCATGCACGTGTTGATCCTCGGCGGCACGACCGAGGGCCGCCGCCTGGCGGAGAGGCTGGACGCGGACGGCGTCCGGGTGACCAGCTCGCTCGCGGGCCGGGTCGCCGCCCCGAAGCCGCTGCCGGGCGAGGTGCGGGTGGGCGGCTTCGGCGGTGCCGGCGGTCTGGCCCGCTGGGTGCGGGAGCACCAGGTGGACGCGGTCATCGACGCCACTCACCCCTTCGCCGGGACGATCAGTTTCAACGCGGCGCGGGCCGCCGCCAGGTCCCATGTTCCCCTGCTCGCCCTGCGGCGCCCCGGGTGGACCCCCGTGGAGGGCGACGACTGGCACCCGGTCGCGTCCCTGGACGAGGCGGCGCGCACCGTGCGGGGGCTCGGGCGGCGGGTGTTCCTGACCACGGGCCGCATGGGTCTGGCGGCCTTCGCGGACGTGCCCGAGGCGTGGTTCCTGGTCCGCTCGGTGGACCCGCCGGAGCCGCCGCACCCGGCGCGGATGGAGGTCCTGCTCGACCGGGGCCCCTTCACGTTGGACGGGGAGCGCGAGGTCCTGCGGTCGTACGGGATCGACGTGCTGGTCACCAAGGACAGCGGCGGCGCGGCCACGGCCCCGAAGCTGGCGGCCGCCCGCGAGGCGGGTGTGCCGGTGGTGATCGTCCGCCGGCCGCCCGTCCCCGACGGCGTCCCGGTCGTCTCGACGGTGGAGGAGGCCGCCGCCTGGGTGGCCGCCTCGACCGGCTGACCGCCCGGGGCCGCTGCCCCGCCCGCCGGGGCGCGCGGCGCGGAAGGAGTCCGGCCGCCGCATAGGAAAGCCGCACGGCGGAAGGGCGGGGCCGGCCCCCGTCCGGTGCCCCTCAGACGCCGCCCGCCGGTGCCTGGGGATACCGCCGCGGCGTCCAGGCCACCGCGGTGCCGTCGCCGCGCCGTACGGCCCGCGTCTGCGACGAGCCGACGAGCAGCAGCGTCCGCATGTCGACCTCGGCCGGGTCCAGGTCGACGAGCGACACCACCCGGACGGACTCCTGCGGGCCGCCCACGTCCCGCGCCACCACGACCGGCGTGTCGGGGGCGCGGAGCTCCAGCAGCAGCTCACGGGCCTTGGCCACCTGCCAGGTACGGCTGCGCGACCCCGGGTTGTACAGCGCCAGCACCAGGTCGGCGGCGGCCGCCGCGCGCAGGCGCCCGGCGATGACCTCCCACGGCTTGAGCCGGTCCGACAGGGAGATCGTGGCGTAGTCGTGTCCCAGCGGCGCACCCGCCCTGGCCGCGGCCGCGTTGGCCGCGGTCACACCCGGCAGGACGCGCACCGGCACGTCCGCGTACTCCTCCTGCGACGCGGCCTCCAGGACCGCCGTCGCCATGGCGAAGACCCCCGGGTCACCGCCCGACACGACCGCCACGCGCCGTCCGCGGCGCGCCAGGTCCAGGGCGAACTCGGCCCGCTCCGACTCCACCTTGTTGTCGGACCCGTGCCGTCGCTGGCCCGGCCGCACCGGCACCCGGTCCAGGTACGTCGTGTAGCCCACCAGGTCGGTCGCCGAGGCGAGCGCGCCGCGGCTCTCCGGCGTCAGCCACTGCGGCCCCGCCGGGCCGGTGCCGACGACGACCACCTCGCCCCGCTCGGGCTCGGCCGGACCCGTGTCGACGCGGGACGGCAGCACCGCCACCGAGAAGTACGGCACCGAGGCGGGGTCCACGTCCGCGAGCGCCGCCGTGCGCCGGCCCTCCATGGTGGCGCGCTCCACGTAGTGGGCGTCCGCGAGCCGGTCCGTACGCTCCAGGGCGCGGCGCACCGCCGGAAAGGTCCGGCCCAGCTTCATCACCACCGCCGAGTCGGTCGCCGCGAGGCGGGCCGTCAGTTCGTCCTCGGGCAGCGTTCCCGGAACGATCGTCAGGACCTCCTCGGCCTCCACCAGCGGCTTGCCGATGGTCGCCGCGGCGGCGCTGACGGAGGTGACGCCGGGGACGACCTCGGTCTCGTAGCGGTGCGCGAGGCGTTTGTGCATGTGCTGGTAGGAGCCGTAGAACAGCGGGTCGCCCTCGGCGAGCACCGCCACCGTCCGGCCCGCGTCGAGGTGCGCGGCGAGCCGTGCCGACGCCTCCTCGTAGAAGTCGTCCAGCGCGCCCCGGTAGCCGCCGGGGTGGTCCGTCGTCTCCACCGTGAGCGGGTACGTCAACCGCTCCTCGACGTGGTCCTCACGGATGTGCTCCGCCGCGATGGACCGGGCGATGGACCGGCCGTGGCGAGCGCAGTGGTACGCGACGACGTCGGCCCGGGCGATGACCTCCACCGCGCGCAGGGTCATCAGCGACGGGTCGCCGGGGCCGAGACCGACGCCGTACAGCTTTCCGGTGCCGCCGGCCCCCGTGCCCGTCCCGGCGGAGGTTTCACGTGAAACGTGCGCGCTCATTCCGCCTCGCTCGCGATCGCGTTGACCGCCGCGGCCGCCATGGCGCTGCCGCCGCGCCGGCCCCGTACGACGATGTGGTCGAGGTCCGAGGCCGCCAGGGCGTCCTTGGACTCGGCGGCGCCGATGAACCCGACCGGTATGCCGAGCACCGCGGCCGGGCGGGGAGCGCCGTCGCGGACCATCTCCAGCAGCCGGAACAGGGCGGTGGGAGCGTTCCCGATCGCCACGACCGAGCCCTCCATGCGGTCGCGCCACAACTCCAGGGCCGCCGCGCTGCGGGTCGTGCCCAGCTCGGCGGCGAGATCCGGGACGGAGGGGTCCGAGAGGGTGCAGACCACCTCGTTGTCGGCGGGGAGCCGCTTGCGGGTGACACCGCTGGCGACCATCTGCGCGTCGCACAGGATCGGCGCGCCGGAGCGGAGCGCGGCGCGGGCGCGGGAGACGGCCTCCGGCGTGTAGGCGAGGTCGCGGACGAGGTCGACCATGCCGCAGGCGTGGATCATCCGCACGGCGACCCGGCTGACGTCGTCGGGCAGCCCCGCGAGATCCGCTTCGGCGCGGATCGTGGCAAAGGACTGGCGGTAGATCTCCGCGCCGTCCTTCTCGTAGTCGAACACTGTGCTCCCGCTCATCTCTGTGCCTGTGCGTCGTCGTTGTCTCGTCGCGCGGTCCGTACGGTGATGCCGTACGCGCCGTCGCCGGTGGCCAGGACGTCCACCCAGTCGCCCTGCGGGTGACCGCACCGCCGGTCGCATCCGGACCAGTGTGCGGGCAGCCCCCGGAGCGCCGCGTCGTCCAGCGGCCGGGCGTCCGCCCGTACGTCGGCCAGCGCCTTGCCGCAGCCCGGCCGCCCCGTGCAGGCGGTGACCGCCAGCCAGGGCGAGCCGGGACGGGTGAGGTACCCGGCGTCGTGCAGGGCCGCGAGCCGCTCCTCCGCCGCAGCGCGGCCGGGCAGGCCCGCCACGACGAAGCCCCGCCACGGGGTCACCCGCACCTCGCCGGCGGGCTCCGCCGCGAGGGCGCGGAGCTGCCCGCTGGAGACCCGCCCCAGGGGCGCCGCGACCGACACGGCGCGGTCGCCGACCAGGCCGGGCTCCGGCGGTGCGGCCACCGGCGGCGCATCCGCCCGGGCCGGTGACGCGGCCACCCCGGCACCGGCCAGACGCTCCGTCACGGCGGCCTCCACGAAGCGGCCGCCGGGCAGGTCGGCCACGCGCCAGGCACCCGTGCCCGACTCCCGGGCCACCGTCAGGAACGCCTCCGCGGCGGCCAGCGCGGCCGGCGGGGCGTCCTGTGCGGCCACCCGCCACGCCAGGCCCCCGATCCGTACCAGAGCGCGGCCCCCCGACTCTGCGAGCAACGTCACATCGCCGCCCAGCCCGACCACGTCCCCGCGCCCGTCGTCCACGGCGAAGAGGAAGCGCCCGGACAGACCCGTCGTCCAGGTGTGCGCGCACAGCAGCGCGTCCAGTTCCCGCGCCCACGCCAGGGCGTCCCCGAGTGCCCGTCCGTCCAGTCCGCACAGGGGCGAGACGACCACGTTCCGCACCCGTTCGTGCGCCGCCGACGGCAGCAGCCCCGCCTCGCCGAGCAGGTCCGCGAGGGTGGACCCGCAGTCGTCGGGCAGGCCGCGCAGGTCGATGTTGCCGCGTGAGGTGATCCCGATCCGGCCGTCGCCCAACCGGTCCGCCGCATCGGCCAGGGCATCCGCCTGCCGAGGTGTCAGGACCCCGGTCGGAAGCCGCAACCGGGCCAGCCCGCCGTCGTCCGCGCGGTGCAGCCGCAGCGCACCGGGGCACGCGTCGGCGCGGTCGCGGACACGGTCCCGTATGTGGGTTTCGCCCCCGTTCCGGGGCTTTGAGCGGCTGGGCGGCATGGCGGCGAGCATACGCGCAGCCTCTACTATGCAGACGGCACAGGGTCCCAGGACCCTAGGGAGGAAGCCCGGTGCGAGTCCGGCGCGGTCCCGCCACTGTGAGCAGGGCCTCCCCGGTCCCGCGAGTCAGGAACTCCCGCCACCCACGACCACCCGGGGCGAGGACACCCCGAGGAAGGCCCGGCACGCCGTGATCCTGCTGCTCTCGCACTCCGACACCGACCTGCTGAGCGCCCGCGCGGCCGGCGGCCCGGTCGAGTACCGGTTCGCCAACCCCGCACGCCTCCCCATCGACGAGCTGCCCGACCTCCTCGACGGCGCCGACCTCGTCGTCGTACGCCTCCTCGGCGGGCTGCGCGCCTGGGAGGAGGGCATCGACCTGCTCCGCGCCCAGGAACGCCCCGTCGTCTTCCTGACCGGCGAGCAGGCGCCCGACGCCCAGCTGATGGAGGCGTCCACCGTCCCCATCGGCGTCGCCACCGAGGCGCACGCCTACCTCGCCCACGGCGGCCCGGACAACCTGGAGCAGCTCGCCCGCTTCCTGTCCGACACGGTCCTGCTCACCGGCCACGGCTTCGACCCGCCGGCCGCCGCCCCCACCTGGGGCCCCCTGGAGCGCACCCCCCGCACCACCGACGGCCCGACCGTCGCCGTGCTCTACTACCGCGCCCACCACATGAGCGGCAACACCGCCTTCGTCGGCGCCCTCTGCGACGCCGTCGAGGACGCCGGCGGTCGCGCACTCCCGCTGTACGTCGCCTCCCTGCGCGCCCCCGAGCCGGAGCTGCTGGACCGGCTGCGCGGCGCCGACGCCGTCGTCACCACCGTCCTCGCCGCCGGCGGCACCAAGCCCGCCGAGGCCCAGGCCGGCGGCGACGAGGAGGCGTGGGACGCGGGTGCGCTCGCCTCGCTCGACGTGCCCGTCCTCCAGGCACTGTGCCTCACCGGGTCGCGCGCCGACTGGGAGGAGAACGACGAGGGCCTCTCCCCGCTCGACGCGGCCAGCCAGGTCGCCGTCCCGGAGTTCGACGGCCGGCTCATCACCGTCCCGTTCTCCTTCAAGGAGATCGACGAGGACGGCCTGCCCGCGTACGTCCCCGACCCCGAGCGCGCGGCCCGCGTCGCCGGGATCGCTGTCCGCCACGCCCGGCTGCGGCACATCCCGAACGCCGAGAAGCGCCTGGCGCTGGTCCTCTCCGCGTACCCGACGAAGCACTCCCGCATCGGCAACGCCGTCGGCCTCGACACGCCCGCCTCCGCCGTCGCCCTGCTGCGCCGGCTGCGGGAGGAGGGGTACGACTTCGGCGGCGAGGACGTGCCGGGCCTCGCGTCCGGCGACGGCGACGAGCTGATCTACGCCCTCATCGAGGCCGGCGGCCACGACCAGGACTGGCTCACCGAGGAGCAGCTCGCCCGCAACCCGGTCCGCATCCCGGCCGCCGACTACCGGCGCTGGTTCGCGACCCTGCCGGAGGAGCTGCGCTCGGCCGTCGAGGAGCACTGGGGCCCGCCGCCCGGCGAGATGTTCGTCGACCGGTCCCGCAATCCCGAGGGCGACATCGTCCTCGCCGCGCTGCGCCGCGGGAACCTGCTGATCCTCATCCAGCCGCCGCGCGGCTTCGGCGAGAACCCGATCGCGATCTACCACGACCCGGATCTGCCGCCCTCCCACCACTACCTGGCCGCCTACCGCTGGATCGCCACCCCCCGCGTCGGACGGCGGCTTCGGCGCCGACGCCATGGTCCACCTCGGCAAGCACGGCAACCTGGAGTGGCTGCCCGGCAAGAACGCCGGGCTGTCCGCCGCCTGCGGCCCCGACGCGACCCTCGGCGACCTGCCGCTGGTCTACCCCTTCCTCGTCAACGACCCGGGTGAGGGCACCCAGGCCAAGCGGCGCGCCCACGCCACGCTCGTCGACCACCTCGTGCCGCCGATGGCCCGCGCCGACTCCTACGGAGACATCGCCCGCCTGGAGCAGCTGCTCGACGAGTACGCGCAGATCTCCTCCATGGACCCGGCGAAGCTGCCCGCCATCCGCGCGCAGATCTGGACCCTCATCCAGGCCGCCCGCCTCGACCACGACCTCGGCCTGGAGGACCGGCCCGACGACGACGGGTTCGACGACTTCCTCCTGCACGTCGACGGCTGGCTGTGCGAGGTGAAGGACGCGCAGATCCGCGACGGCCTCCACGTCCTGGGCGCCGCCCCGACCGGTCCCGAGCGGGTCAACCTGGTCCTGTCCATCCTGCGCGCCCGCCAGATCTGGGGCGGCACGCAGGCGCTGCCCGGCCTGCGCGAGGCGCTCGGCCTGGACGAGTCCGCCGCGACCCGCACCACCGCCGACGAGGCGGAGGCCCGGGCGCGCGCCCTCGTCGAGGCCATGGAGGACGCCGGCTGGGACCCGGCCGCGGTGGCGGCCGTGGCGGAGGGGCACGGCGAGCAGGTCGCCGCCGTCCTCGACTTCGCCGCCCGCCAGGTCGTGCCGCGCCTCGCCGCGACCACCGCCGAGCTCGACCACGCGGTGCACGCGCTCAACGGCGGCTTCGTGCCGGCCGGGCCGTCCGGCTCGCCGCTGCGCGGCCTGGTCAACGTCCTGCCGACCGGCCGGAACTTCTACTCCGTCGACCCGAAGGCCGTCCCGTCGCGCCTCGCCTGGGAGACCGGGCAGGCCCTCGCCGACTCGCTGCTGGAGCGGTACCGCGGCGATAACGGCGACTGGCCCACCTCGGTCGGCCTCTCCCTGTGGGGCACCAGCGCGATGCGCACCAGCGGCGACGACGTCGCGGAGGCGCTGGCGCTGCTGGGCGTCCGGCCCGTCTGGGACGACGCCTCGCGCCGGGTCAACGGCCTGGAGCCGATCCCGCTCGCCGAGCTCGGCCGCCCCCGGATCGACGTGACGCTGCGCATCTCCGGCTTCTTCCGCGACGCGTTCCCGCACACGATCGGGCTGCTGGACGACGCGGTGCGGCTCGCCGCCTCCCTGGACGAACCCGAGACGGAGAACTTCGTCCGCGCCCACGCGCAGGCCGACCTGGCCGAGCACGGCGACGAGCGGCGCGCCACGACCCGCATCTTCGGCTCCCGCCCCGGCACGTACGGCGCCGGCATCCTCCAGCTGATCGACTCCCGCGACTGGCGCACCGACGCGGACCTCGCCGAGGTGTACACGGTGTGGGGCGGCTTCGCGTACGGCCGGGGCCTGGACGGACGCCCCGCGCGCGAGGAGATGGAGACGGCGTACCGGCGGATCGCCGTGGCCGCGAAGAACACGGACACGCGCGAGCACGACATCGCGGACTCCGACGACTACTTCCAGTACCACGGCGGCATGGTCGCCACCGTCCGCGCGCTGCGCGGAACGGCGCCCGAGGCGTACATCGGCGACTCGACCCGCCCGGAGACGGTGCGCACGCGGACGCTGGTCGAGGAGACGTCCCGCGTGTTCCGCGCGCGCGTCGTCAACCCCCGCTGGATCGAGGCGATGCGCCGCCACGGCTACAAGGGCGCCTTCGAACTGGCCGCGACCGTCGACTACCTCTTCGGGTACGACGCCACGACCGGTGTCGTCGCCGACTGGATGTACGACAAGCTGACCGAGGCGTACGTCCTCGACCCGGAGAACCGCGCCTTCCTCCAGGAGGCCAACCCGTGGGCCCTGCACGGCATCGCGGAGCGGCTCCTGGAGGCCGAGTCCCGCGGCATGTGGGCCAAGCCCGACCCGCGGGTGCTGGAGGCCCTGAAGCAGGTGTACCTGGAGGCCGAGGGCGACCTCGAGGGCGGGGACGAGGAGTAGGGGCCGCGGGCGCCGGCGGCCGGGCCGGGACCGCCGGTCCGGGCGGCGGGCACGGCCCGCCCCGGTGGCCGGCGCGCCCGCGGCGCCGGTGACGGGGGCGGCGGGCCGGTCCCGGCCCGGGCACCGGGGACGGGACGCGCACGGCCCCGCGAGCGCCCGTCCGGGACCTCGCGGGGCCGTACGGGTCCGGCGGGCGTCCACGGGCCCGTGCGCGTCCGGCGGAGAGCGGTCTCAGTCCTCGCCCAGGACTATGTGCCACTCCTGCGCCGCCGGGTCCTCGCACTCTCTGTCCGTGCGCGCGGGCCTGCAGGTGCGGACTCTGCCCTGGATGTCCCGGAAGAGCGAGATGGGCTGGGGGGAGGCGGGCGTCTGGGCGCCGCCGGTGCCGGCGGCCGTCTGTGTACTCATGGTCACCGAGTACCCACGCAGAGCCATCAAAACGGAAAAGCGGGTGCGCTCCGGCCCGGCCCTTCCGTACGGTGGGCCCGCGTGGAACCCCTCTCCGAGAAACAGATCCGCGCGTCCTTCGTGAACTGCTCCAAGGGCGACGCGGCCCGCCTCAGGCTCCCGGCCGACTTCGCCGGCCTCCCCTGGGAGGACCTGGACTTCCTCGGCTGGCGCGATCCCGGCGCCCCCTTCCGCGCCCACCTCGTCCTGCCGTCCGGCGCCGTGCCGGACGCGGGCGCCGGCCCCCTCGGGATCACCCTGCGGGTGCCGGAGAAGGCCCGCACCAGCGCCGTGAAGTCGAGCCTCTGCCGGATCTGCCTCACCGGGCACGCCTCCTCCGGCGTCACGCTGCTCGTCGCGCCGCGCGCGGGCGCCTCCGGCCGGGACGGCAACACCGTCGGCGTCTACGTCTGCTCCGACCTGGCCTGTTCGCTGTACGTGCGCGGCAGGCGGCAGCCCGCGCTCCGCACCCGCCACGAGGAGTCGCTCGGGGTGGGGGAGCGGATCGACCGGCTGCGGACCAACCTCGTCGCGTTCGCGGGGAACGTCCTGCTGCCGTCCGCCCCGTGAGCACCGGGGACGGTGCCGGGCGGGGTTCGCGCGCCGCCCGTCCGCGTCCTGCCGCCCGGCGCGTCGGCGCCGGAGCCGCGCCGGTTCCCCACGGGGCCGCCGGAGCCGGGGCGGCGGTGGTGCCCGAACTGGCCGGAAACCACTCGACTCGTATGGGACGCCTTCCTAGGCTCGGGTTCACGGCACCGCGTGCCGGTCACCGACCGGGTGGGGCATGGAGGTGCCGCCAGATGCCCGACGGAGGCGTTCCACCGTGCCAGTAGAGCTCAACCACACCATCATCGCCGCGCGGGACAGGCGGGAGTCCGCCGAGTTCCTCGCCCACATCCTCGGACTGGAGGTCGGCCCGGAGACGGGGCCGTTCCTTCCGGTGCAGACCGCCAACGGGGTCACCCTCGACTTCGCGACGGTCCCCGAGGAGGACCTCACCTCCCAGCACTACGCGTTCCTCATCTCGGAGGCCGAGTTCGACGCGGCCTTCGAGCGGATCCAGCAGGCCAGGATCACCTACTGGGCCGACCCGCACCGGACGCAGCCCGGCGAGATCAACCGCAACGACGGCGGGCGCGGCCTGTACTTCCTGGACCCGTCGGGCCAGGCCATGGAGATCCTGACCCGCCCGTACGGGAGCGGCCCGGCTTCCTGACCCGGCGCCCCGGCCCGCCCCTAGCGGGCCGCACGACGGCGCACCGTCCACAGGGTCACGGCGGCCACGCACGCCGAACCGACCAGGAGGGCGGGCACCCGGGGGTCGGGCGGACCGCCGTCGGCCGCCGCCGCCCGCACCGCCGGACGGGCCGCGCCGGGACCAGGCGCGCCGGGCGCGTCACCGGGCGGGGCGGCCTCCCGGGCGGACGCGCCGCGGGCGACGGGCGGGGCCCCGGACCCGGCGGCGGACGTCCTGCCGGAAGCGGACGCGGGAGCGGGAGGCGGCGCGGACACGGGGGCGCGGGCCGAGGGCGTCCCGCCGGGTGGCCTCCCCGGGGCCGCCACCCTGCCGGTCCCGGGCGCGACCGGCGCCTTCGGCGTCACGAAGGGCACCGGCCTCGCGGCGGCGGGCGGCAGCAGCGAACCGACGGGACGGGCTTTCGCGCCGGGCCCGAACCCCCAGTCCAGCAGCTGCCTGGCCTCCTCGTACACCGCGTTGGCGCCGCCGGAGCGAGGGTCCATGACCGTCACGACGAGGGTGCGCCCGCCGCGCCGGGCGGCGGCGATCAGGGTGTGGCCCGCACGGCTGGTGTAACCGTTCTTCACCCCGAGGACGCCGGGGTACTTGGCGACGCCGTCGTCACCGGTGACCAGGCGGTTGGTGTTGCGGATGCCGTACGACCAGCCGTCCGCCGGGAACATCGCGTAGGGCAGTGCGCAGTACCGGGCGAAGTCCGGGTCGCGCAGCCCCTCGCGGCCGAAGACGGCGAGGTCGTACGCGGACGAGACCTGGCCCGGCGCGTCGTACCCGTCCGGGGACACGACCTCCGTGTCGAGCGCGCCGAGGGCCCGGGCGGTGGCCTCCATCTGGCGGGCGGTGGCCTCCCAGCCGCCGTTGAGGCCGGCCAGGACGCGGACGGCGTCGTTGCCGGAGTGCAGGAACACACCGCGCCAGAGGTCCGCTACCCCGTACGTCACGTCCTCCTTCACACCGACGAGGCTGCTGCCCGCGCCGATGCCGGTGAGCTCCCGCTCGGACACGGTGTGCCGGGCGGTCTGCGAGAGCCTGGGCAGCACGGTGAGCGCGAACAGGGCCTTCAGGGTGGACGCGGGCGGCAGCCGTCTGTGGGCCTCGTGGGCGGCGAGGACGTCACCGGTGCCGGCGTCCGCGACCAGCCAGGAGCGCGCCGACAGGGCGGGCGGCGGGGTGGTGCCGGGGGGCAGCCGCACCTGGGTGCCGGAACGGTGGAGCAGTGCCGGGTCGGCGCGGGGGCCAGGACGCGGAGGCTCCGGTTCGGCCGGGCGGGGAGCGGCGGCCGACGCGGCGGACGACAGCACGAGCAGAGGCAGGAGCAGGACGAGCAGCAGGAGGGCGACGAGACCGGCGGCGAAACGGGCCGAAGAGCTGACGATCATTCAGCCACGGTAGGAAGCCGGAGCGCTCCCCGCCCCCTGGCGTGCCCCATCCGGGGTACCCTCCGCCACCCCCGGCACCCGCCCGGAGGGACGCCCCGCACCCACCCGGAGCGCCGTCACCCGCGCACCCCGCCGCCACCGGGACGACCGCCCGGGGCCGCCCCGGAAGGGAGGGCCAGGGTGGGGCCGGGTTTCCCCGGGGGAACGTCCGGGGGTCCTCCGGACGGGGTCGCTCCCGGCCCGGCGCACCCCGTCACCGGCCCCGCGGAACGCCCCCGGCACGGCACGACGGCCTCCGGCCGGCGGCCCTCGGGGAGCTTCCAAGCCGACATGCGGCACATCACGCCCCCACCGGACGCCGGCTGATCGTCCGGGCACGTCAGGGCCGATTCGCGGCCGACAGGGTAGGGGCCGTCCCTGAGGGGCACCTGGGAGGGAACGTCTTAGGAGCCCGCCCCTGAAACCCTCGGGAGGAACCCATGAACGCGGTCCTGCACGACAAGCTCTTCATGCGCCTTCACGAACTGCCGGTGCTGGCCCATATGACCTATGACGAGACCGACCCGTACGCGGTGCGGGTGGCGTTCACGGACGGCGACTACGTGTACGCCGAGTGGCGGCTGGACCGGGGGATGCTGCGCGAGGGGATGCGGCACGAGGTCGGGGAGGGGGACGTCCGGATATGGCCGGGCGTGCACATAGAGCTGTGCGGCGAAGCCGACTTCACGGTCGGCGAGGAGGCCCTGGCGCGTTTCCTGGAGCGGACGTACGAGGTGGTGCCGGAGGGCGAGGAGCGGATGGACGTGGACGGCCTGGTGAACCGCCTCCTGGCCGCCGGCTGAACCCCGGCCCTGAACCGGCCGGGGGCCGGCCGGTCTCCCGCCGGCACCCGCGGGAGGTGCGCGGCGGCACCGGTCCGGCCGCGACTAGGCTGCCCGGCCATGACCCCGACTCCGCCGGTGGACCGCCGCGCGTCCGACGGGCGCACCGTCCTCCGCGGGCGCACCGTCCGCTCCGGGGGCGCCCGCCCGCTCCGGGCCGCCGCCCTCGACGGCCCGCTGCTCGGTGCCGTCGCCCTGGGCGGGGCGCTGGGCGCGGCAGCGCGGTACGCGCTGGCGCTGGCGCTGCCCGCCGCACCGGGTTCCTTCCCTGGACGACCCTGTGGACCAATGTCGCAGGCTGTGCGCTGATGGGCGTGTTCACGGCGGTGCTCGCAGAGGCGCGGCGCCCGCACCGCCTGCTGCGTCCCCTGGTCGGCACGGGGCTGCTGGGCGGGTTCACGACGTTCTCGGCGTACGCCCTGGAGACCCGCGCGCTGCTGGAGCGGGGGAGGCCCCGACGGCGTTCGCCTACCTGGCGGGCACGCCGGCCGCGGCGCTGCTGGCGGTCGCGGTGGCGGCGCGGGCGACGCGGTTCCTGCGGGAGTCGGCGCGGAGGGGGCGGGCGTGACGGAGCGGGCCCGGCCGTCCGGCGCGGCGACGCGGTCGACGGTCCTCGCCGGGGGACCGGACCGGTGGCGGCGCGGACCGCGGTGCGCGGGGACTGCACACCGGGTTCGCGGGGCGGGCCCGGTCGGAGCGGGCGCCCTGCGGGGCGGGGAGGGCTCCGACGCCCGGCCGAGGGTCCGCGTCGCGCGGCCGGTGCCGCCGGGCGGAGACCCGCCGGTGGCGGCGGTGACCGCCGGCGGGGACGCGCGGGTCCGGGAGCTCCCGGCGAAGCCGGACGGCCCGGTGGTCCCGGAGCGGTGCGGGGCGGTCCGGTGCGCGGACGGGGGCGCGGCCGGGTGACGTGGCTGCTGGTCCTGGTGGGCGGTGCGCTGGGCGCCTCGCTGCGGTACCTGGCCGACCGGGCGGTCCGGTTCCGCCGCGACTCGGTCTTCCCCTGGGGCACCCTGGCGGTCAACGTCCTGGGCTCCCTGGTCCTGGGCGTCCTGGCGGGCGCGGCGGTGGCGGGCCCCGCGTACGCCCTCCTGGGCACGGGCCTGTGCGGCGCGCTGACCACGTACTCCACGTTCTCGTACGAGACGCTCCGCCTGACCCGCGCGGGCTCCCTCCGGTACGCGGCCGCCAACGTGGCGGTGACGGTCGCCGCGTCCCTGGGCGCGGTGACGGCGGGCGCGGCCCTGGGCGGGGTGCCCGGCGGGACGTGAGCCCGGCGGGGCCCGCCGTCCGGCCGGGGCCGCCCCGGGAGCCGCCGGGTGCGGACGCGCGGGGTCAGCGGCTCCCGTCGGCGTCCGCCGGGGCGCCCCGGGGAGTCCGCGACCCGGGCCTCCCCGAGCAGTGGCAGCGCGGACTCCAGCAGCTCCGCCGGGAGTGCCGCGCCCTCCGCGTCCCGGGCCGGGGGCCGCCGATCTCGCCGGTACGGCGCTTCGCGAGGAACCGGAGGCCCGCCACCACGTCGTCGACGACCTCGGACTCCTCCTTGAAGAACCGCCGGTCCACGCCGAAGCCCAGGCCCAGCGCCCTCAGGACGTCCTCGGACGGGCGGGTGGCCTTGCCCGCGAGGACGGTGGAGAAGCAGCTGTGCGGGAGGGAGCCGCCGCGCTCCCCGACCAGTGCGGCGAAGGCCCGGCCCGAGACCAGCCGCTCCGGGAACGTCCTCTCCACCGTGGAGGCGACCTCCTGCCGCGGCGTTCCCGGCTCGGGTGCCGCGGTGCGTTCCTCGCCGCCGCCGTCGTCGTCCACCCCGTACCCCACGTTCGCGTCCGCCGTCCCCGCGCGGTCGGGTCGACGGGCCCGTACTGTGCCGACCCGGTCCGGCGGCCCGGAGCCGGAGAGGGCTTGCGCAGGCACTCTGCGTCACTGTTAACTCGAAAAAACACGGGCGGGGGGCCACGAGGGGAGTGCCTTGCCCGTGCGGGAACGCGTGTGCCCCGATCCCACCTCGCCGCCGGGCGGGGCGCGCGGTCCCCCCGGGCCGCGCCGCCGCGTCCGCCGCCTCCACGGCGACCGTCGCGGGCGGGCCGGCGCCCGCCGCCTCCCGCCGCCCCGGCGCCGCGTCGTGCGCCGCCTCGCGCGGGTGCGGTGGATAGCGTGGCCCACCACACCGAGGAAGCGGCTCGCGGGCCGCGAGGGGATCGTCATGGCCGGACCACCCGAGGGCACGCCCGTCTGGGCGGACGCGATGTTCACCGACCTGGAGGGCGCCAGGGACTTCTACGGCGGGGTACTGGGCTGGACCTTCCGCGAGGAGGTCACGGAGCACGGCGGCCACGTGCGGGCGTACGCCGGGGGCAGGGCGGTCGCCGCCGTCGTCCCGCCCGTCCCGGGCCGGTGCGGCGAGGCGCGGCAGTCCGCCTGGTGCCTCCACTTCGCGTCGCCCGACGTGGGGGCCGTCGCGCGCAGGGTGCGGGAGAACGGCGGCCGGGTCGCCGCGGGGCCGGCGGCGCCCGGGGGATCCGGACCGGCCCTGCTCGCCCACGGCCCGGACGGGGTGGTCTTCGGCGTCCGGCAGCCGGGCGCCCACCCGGCCTTCGAGGCGCGGGACGTGCCCGGCGCGTACCGGTGGGCCGAGGTCAACACGCGGGACACGGCGAGGACCGAGGCGTTCTTCTGCGCGGTCTTCCCGTTCACGGTGGGGCGGCCGGCGGGCCCCGACCCGGACCCGGACCTCGCGGTCTTCCGGGTCGGGGAGGAGCCGGTGCTGGGCCGGAGGCGGATGGGCGAGGGCTTCCCGCCGGAGACGCCGCCGTTCGTCGGCGTGTACTTCGCCGTCGACGACGTCGACGCGGCGGTCGGGCGGGCCACGACCCACGGGGGCAAAGGTGGTCTCCGGGCCGGCGGAGGGCCCGTTCGGCCGGTTCGCGGTGCTCGTGGACCCGCAGGGCGCGGTGTTCTCGCTGGTCGGTGCCGCGGGCGCGGAGGACCGACCGCCGCGGACGGCCGCCGGGGCCTGACCCCGGCCCCGGGGCGGGAGGCGGGCGCCCGCGGGGCGTGTGGCGGGCGCCCCCGCGGGACGACGCCCGCGGGGTCAGCCGACCGGGTCCAGGCGGCCGCGCAGGAACGCGGAGAGCTCCTCGGCCCCGCGCAGCCGCAGGCGCAGCGTCTCGCACCGCGCCTCGACGGCCGCCCGGTACGCGGCGAGGCGGGTCCGCAGCCGCTCCCGTTCCTCCCCGGGCGGCGGGGCGTCCGGCGCGGCCAGCCGGTCGGTGAGCTCCAGCAGGCCGCGCACCTCGTCCACGGTGAAGCCCAGCGACCCCATCCGGGCCACGAGCAGGAGCCGCTCCACGTCGGTCGCGGTGTACAGGCGGAAACCGCCCTTGGTGCGGGCGGAGGGGGCGGCGATCCCCGCGTCCTCGTAGTGGCGGATCGCCCGCAGCGACAGGCCGGTCCGCTCGGCCACCTCGCCGATCCGCATCTGCCACCGCTGGTCGTCCGCCATCACCGCGCCCGCCTGCCTCGTCGCCGTCCGCGCGCGCCCGCGTGCCCGGGCGCCCACGCTGGATCGGCCCAGCTTACGTACGGGGTGCGCGCCGGCCGCGACGGCGGCGGCGCGCCGCCGTCACCGTGCCACGAACTGCGTAAGGATCGCCTGCACCTCGTAGATGTCGACGCCCTTGGTGAACGTCTTCTGGACCGGTACCGGGCTGCCGGAGATCCAGATCTTCAGCTCGGCGTCGAGGTCGAAGGTGCCCGCGGTCTCCACCGCGAAGTGGGTGATGCTGCGGTAGGGGATCGAGTGGTACTCGACCTTCTTGCCCGTGATCCCCTGCTTGTCGACGAGGATCAGGCGGCGGTCGGTGAACAGGATCGTGTCGCGGATCAGCAGGAACGCGGCGTGCACCTGCTCGCCGGGGCCGAGGAGCCGCGCGTACTCCTGCTGCGCGTTCGCCGGGTCGACGGTGTGGGCGTTGCCGAACAGTGCCATGGGAGCCCCCGTGGATGGATTCGTGCGATCGTCGCACTGTACCGGCGCCGCCCGGCGCTTCGGGATACGGAACGGCGCTCCGGCGCACGGAACGGTGCGGCACCGCCCGGCGCTTGGGGTACGGCGGGACGGGGCGGGGAGAGCGGTACGGGCCCCGACCTCACGGCGGTGGCCCGCGCGCGGTGGTGCGCGAGGGCGCGCGGCGGTGCGCGGCGCACCCGTCGGCCGCGGGTGCGGGGCGTCCCGCGCATGGGGGCGTGCCACAGGGGTACTGCGGGGCGCATGGCCGGTACCGACCCGAAGAGTTCCGCTTCCGACGACCACGCGTCCGCCCCGCGCCGCCACGCCCCGGAGGGCGGGAACGAGCCGCCGCCACCTGGTCCGGTGCCCCGGACGGCACGGACGGACCGGCGCTCCTCCGCGGGGGCCCGGACGCGCCGACGGGCGCCTTCGCCCACCGGGCGGCCGCCGGCAGCGGCCCGCACATCGGCGGGACGGCCCCCGGGCGGCCTCCCGGCGGCGGCGCCGAACCCGTCGACGGACCCCGCCGGTGCGGCCGGGGAGTCCCGCGCCCGCCGTCCGGCGGCGGGGCGCACCGGTACGCCCTCCGCCCGTACGCCCTCCCGGAGCCGTGCGTCCCGCCCGACGAGCCCGGCACCGAGGAGGCGCGCCGGGCCGTCGGGCCGAGGGCCGTCGCGAGCGGCATCCCGGTCGGCGCGCACCGGTGGGGAGGAGCGCCGTGGACGGTGAGGCGCCGGTGCGGCGGCGCGGAGAGGGCGGGCACCGGACCGTGGCGCACGGCGGCGACGTGCGGGTGGAGGCGTGGGGCGCGAACCGGGAGCAGTGCCTCGGGGAGGCCGTGCTCGGGTTGGTGGAGTGCTTCGCCGACGTGTCGGCGGCGCACGCGGACGCGGCGCGGCGGCTGCGGTTCGAGGAGGGGAGCGACGACGACCTCCTCGCGGACCTGCTCGACGAGGTGGTCCACCGGCTGGACGCGCACGGCGAGGTGCCCGTCGACGTGGAGGTGGAGTCGGCCGGCGGGGAGCTGGACGTACGCCTCGCGGTCGTCCGCCTCGCCCGCCTCCCGGTCACCGGGGCCGTGCCCGGGGACGCGGCGTGGCGCGGACTGCGGATGGGCCCGGACGCGTACGGGTGGTCGTGCGCGGTGGTGGTGGACGTGTGAGGCGCGGGAGCCCCCGGGGCCGCCCGCACCGCCCCCTCCCGGAGCCCCGGGCGCGTCCCGGGTCCGCCGCGCCCCTCGTACGGGCCGGGCGGGTGGTGGGAACGGCGCGCCGCGCCCCCGTACGAGCCGGGCGGCCGACGGAAAGGGGGCACCGCGCCCCCGCGCCCCCGTGTGGGCCCCGGAGCCCCGGCCCAGACGCCGGGGAGCGAGTGCCGGTGGCTTTCAGCGGTTCAGATCCGCCGTTTCCCGACGCCGGGCACCTCGTCGAGCCGACCGGGTGAACGCCCGGAGAGGCGACGGCGAAGGGGCGGGTGCGCGACAAGAGTGGTCGTCGGAAGACGTGCTGGACGCTGGTGGACGGTGACTGGGACGTGGCGGCGAACAGGTCTGGCCCGACCCGGCTCGGCTTCTGCCTGATGCTCAAGTCCTTCGAGATCGAGGCCCGGTTCCCGGATTTCGTCGAGGAGTTCCCGCAGCCCGCGGTGGAGCATGTCGCCGAACTGGTGAAGGCGCCGGCGGCCGAGCTTGCGGAGTACGACCTGGCGGGCGCGAGGCGGCACCGTAAGCAAATCCGCGAGGCACTGGGCTTCCGCCCGGCGACCCTCGCGGACGAGGAACAGCTGACGGAGTGCTGGCCAGCGAGGTGTGCCCGGTCGAACTGGTGGAGGACCGGCAGCACGAGGCCCTGCTGGTCGAGTGCCGGGAGAGGAAGACCGAGCCTCCGGGCCGGACCAGGATCGAGAAGGTTCTGGTCGCCGCGCGGGGCCGGTGGGAGAAGGCGCTCCGCACCCGGACCATCGAGCGCCTGGGCGACGCGGGCACGGCCGGGCTGCTGGGCTGGTCGGGGAGGACAACGAGGCCGGCACTGCGTTGCTGGCCGCGCTCAAGCACGACCCGGGCGCGGTCGGCCTGGACTCCCTGCCGACGGAGATCACCAAGCTGAACGACGTGCGCAGACTCGCTCTGCCCGACGGGCTGTTCGCAGGCTGCTCGGAGAAGCTGCTGGCCGCCTGGCGGGCGCGGGCGATCAAGACGTACCCCTCGGATTTCCGGGACACCGCCGAGCGGCCTGCGCCGCGAGATCCACAGCGGGCTCCACGTCGTGGAGAACTGGAACAGCGCGAACACCGTGCTGCACTACGGCAAGGACGGTGCCCTGACCGGCCCCGGCAAGGACGGTGCCCTGACCGGCCCCGACAAGGAGCACGCCGAGACGTCGATGCTCGCGCTGCACCTGCTGCAGTCCGCACTCGTGCACGTCAACACCGTGCTGCTCCAGCAGGTGCTGGCCGAACCGGCATGGGCAAAGAAGCTCACCGACGAGGATCGGTGTGGGCTGACCGCTTTGTTCTGGTCCGACGCCAACCCGTACGGCACCCTCCGCCCGGACACGGGCAAGCGGCTCGACCTGGCACCGGCCGCCGCCATGCCCCGCCCCCGCACCGCGACGGACGACGCTGTTTTCGAACTGAAGATCGTCTAGTAGTAGGCTCATTCCGCAACACGGCGCGAAGGGGAGATCGGTGGCGCGGGTTGCGGTGACCGGTGGGGGAATCAGCGGGCTGGGGACGGCGCTCATGCTCGGCCGACGGGGCCATACGGTCACGTTGTTCGAGCAGGCTGCACGGCAGGCCGGAGACGACCTGAACCGGGACTTCTTCCACTGGGACAGGCCCCGAGTCCCGCAGGCCAACCATCCCCACTCGTTCCTCGCGCCCGTCCGCACCGTGTTGCGCACCGAGACCCCCGATGTCTATACGGACCTGCTGGCACGCGGAGTCCGGGAATACCACGACTTCGACTGGTTCGATGAGCGTCCGCCGCACCGGGCCGGCGACGAGGACCTGGTGACCCTGCGCACCCGCCGCATCGTGCTGGAGGCCGCCCTGACCGCGGCGGTGCGGCGGGAACCCACCGTCGAGGTGCGGCAAGGCTGCCGGGTGCGCGCCCTCACCTTCGAGGGGAGCCGCCCTCCCCGGGTCACCGGCGTACGGGTGGGCGCGGAAATGCACCAGGCGGACCTCGTCGTCGACGCGGCCGGCCGCCGCTCGCCGGTCCCCTCCTGGTTGACCGCGGCCGGCTGCCGCCCGCCCGTGATCGACAGCCACCGCACCGGGATCGCTTATCTGTGCCGCTGGTACCGCCTGCGCGCCGACGGCCCGCGTGATCCCGGACGGGTGAAGACCGGCTCGGCCGCACCGTTCGCCCTCGCCGGCGTCTTTCCGTCCGACAACGACGTCTTCGCGGCGCACCTGGTGCTCTCCACGAGTGATCCGACCCGCGGCGCGCTCACCGACCCCGCCGTGTTCGAGGCCGTCGCCCGTCTCTTCCCCGCCACCGCCGCCTGGCTCGACCTGGCCCCCGAACCACAGTTCGCCGTCCTGGCGATGGCCGGCCTGGACAACCGCTGGACCGCCCTCGCCGACGATGACGGACCCATCGTCACCGGCCTGGTCAACGCCGGGGACAGCCTGATCCACACCAACCCCACCTCGGGCCATGGCGTGGCCGTCGGCCTGCGCGCCGCCCAGCACCTCGCCGCCCATGTCGACCAGATCGCCGCGGACCCCATCGGCTACCACGCCTGGACGACACAGGCCCTCCGCCCGTTGTTCGACGCACAGGTGACGGCCGACCGCGCCAACGAGCAACGTCTCGGAGAGAGTTCGCCACCCTCGGATCGACGGGCTGCTGCGCTGACCGCCTGCGCCTTTGACGATCCCGTCGTCATGCGAGCCCGTGCCCAGGTACGCCACCTCCTGCAACCGGCCGACGACGCCTACGGCACCGACGAAGTGAACCGAGCCGTTACCGACTGGCTGGCCGCCCACCCAGACTTCGCGCCAACGCACGACGGCCCGACCCGCGATCAGTGGGACGCACTCATCCCAGGCTGAGCGCTTGCCTGGTACCTCACCTTCGACGCCGGGTGTCGGCAAACGACCGTCTGTCGACACTCGCCCCGGTGACCACGAACCCACAGGTGGGCAGTGTCGGCACCTCGTGCCGAAAATCAACGTCGGTGTACGGTCTGCCCGATGGATTCCGACCCGTGCCCGTCGGCTGCGCGCGGGTCTCGACCGCTGACCAGAACCCCGATCGTCAGATCGACGCCCTGTTGCGGGCCGGCGTCGACCGCGACAACATCCACGTCGACGAGGCGAGCGGCGCGAAGGCGTCCCGGCCGAAGCTCGATCTCGTCCTCCGGCTGCTGCGCGGGGGCGACACGCTGAAGGTCACCCGGCTCGACCGGCTCTCCCGGTCCGTGCTGCACCTGGTGACCCTCGGTGCCGACTTGCGCGAGCGCAGGGTCGGGCTGCATGTCATCGAGCAAGACATCGACACCGCCACGACGGAGGGGCCGGGCGATGTTCGGGATGCTGTCCGTGCTCGCCGGGCTCCAGCGCGAGCTGATCGTGGCGAACACCAACGACGAACTCGCCGCTGCTCGTGCTCGCGGCCGGGTCGGCGGGCGCCCACCGAAGCTCACCGCGGACCAGGCCGCGCTCGCCCAACGGCTCCATGGCGAACGGGAGAAGACCGTCCAGCAGGTCGCCGACATGTTCGGCGTGCCCCGGTCGACGGTGTACGGCCGCCTCGACAAGACGAAGACCGTGCCCCCGCCAGCCCAAGAAGACCGCGGCCGCGAAGCCCTGAAAGCTACCGGCGGGTTATTTGCTCCCCGGTGTCTGAGCCAGGACTCCAGGGCCGTGTGGGCCGGACGGGTGGTTTTCCCGCGCGGGAAGCATCCTGTCGCGGCTTGCGGGTTACTTTGTGACCTTCGCCCTGGAAGCCGTCGTAGCGCGGTGTGACCGCGCCGCCCGGCGGCCCCCCGGCGGCCCCCGGCGTGGGCGGCGGCCGGTGCGGCGTACACGGTTCCGGACCACCGGAGGGTGCAGGAAGACCATGACGACGACAGCCGACGGCGCGTCACGATCGGAGAGTCCGCTTCCGGCGGAGGGCCGCGGCGTGAGCTTCGCCCGCCCCCCGGCCGACGAGACGGAGGAGGCGGCCCGGCGCGCGGTGCTGCGGGCCGCGGACCACCTGCTGGCCTGCCAGCACGCCGAGGGGTGGTGGAAGGGCCCCTTCCACACCGATGTGAGCTACGACGCCCACGACCTGTTCCTGCGGCAGCTGCTGGGCGTCCCGGACGAGCGGGTGGCCGCGGCGAGCGGCCGGTGGATCAGGTCGCGGCAGAGCGCGGACGGTTCCTGGCCCCTCGTCTTCGGCGGCGCCGGCCACCTGGGGACCACCGTCCAGGCGTACGTGGCGCTCCGGCTCGCCGGGGACCGCCCGGACGAGGAGCACATGCTCCGGTGCGCGGCGTGGGTGCGCGAACGGGGCGGCGTCGCGGCCGCCCAGCTGACGGCCCGCGTGTGGCTGGCCATGTTCGGCTGGTGGAGCTGGGACGACCTCCCCGAGATCCCCCCGGAGATCATCTCCCTGCCGGCGTGGGCGCCCCTGAACGTCTACTCCTTCAGCGCCGTCATGCGCCCGGCGCTCGTGGCCCTCGCCGTCATCAGCGCGCACCGGCCCGTACGGCCCGCCCCCTTCGGCATCGACGAGCTCTTCGCCCCGTCCGGCGCCCCCGGGCGCGCGCCGGCCCCGGCCGGCGGTTGGGAGGGCGCCTTCCGGCGGTTGAACGCCGCGGTGCGCGCCGGCCGCAGGGTCTGCCCCCTCCGCTGCGCAGGGCCGCGACGAACGCCTGCGTCCGCTGGCTCCTCGAACGCCAGGAGACGGACGGCAGCTGGGGCGCGTGCACCCCGATGACCACCTGGGTGGTCCTCGCCCTGCACCTGTGCGGCTACCCGCAGGACCACCCGGCGCTCAAGGCCGCCTGGGGTTTCCTGGAGGACTGCGCCGTCTGGCCCGAGGAGGGCGTACGGGAGCTGCAGACCGTCCACAGCCCGGTCTGGGACACCTGCCTGTCCCTCACCGCACTGCTCGACGCCGGTCTGGACGCCGACCACCCCGCGCTGGTCGGGGCCGCCGACTGGCTGCTCACCCGGCAGGCCGAGCGGCCCGGCGACTGGGCCGTGCGGCGCCCCCGGCTCGCCCCCGGCGGCTGGGCCTTCCAATTCCACAACCGCAGCTACCCCGACAACGACGACACCGCCGAGGCGGTCCTCGCACTGCGCCGCGTCGCCCACCCCGACCGGGCGCGGGTCGACGCGGCGGTGGGCAGGGCGACGCGGTGGATCCTCGGCATGCAGAGCCGGAACGGCGGGTGGGGGGCGTTCGACGCCGACAACACCAGCACCCTGCCCGGCAGGCTCCCCTTCTTCGACTTCGGCGAGTACTGCGTCGACCCGCCCACCGCCGACGTCACCGCCCACGCGGTGGAGATGCTGGCCGCCCTCGGGATGCAGCACCATCCCCGCACCCGGCGGGCCGTCCGCTGGCTCCTCGACCAGCAGGAGGAGAGCGGAGCCTGGTACGGGCGCTGGGGGTGAACCACGTCTACGGGACCGGCTGCGTCGTCCCGGCACTCCTCGCCGCCGGGATCCCCGCCCACCACTCCTCCGTCCGGCGGGCCGTCGCCTGGCTGACGTCGGTGCGGAACCCGGACGGCGGCTGGGGCGAGGAGTGGGAGTCGTACGCCGATCCGGAGCGCGCCGGCCGCGGTCCGTCCCTCCCCTCGCAGACCGCCTGGGCCCTGCTCGCCCTGCTGGCCGCGGGGGAGCGCGACAGCGCCGCGGTCCGCGACGGGGTGCGCTGGCTGACCGAGCGGCAGACGGACCAGGGCACCTGGGAGGAGCCGCAGTTCACCGGCACGCTCGTCCCCCGGGCCGTGGCCTGCAGGTACGACTACTACCGGCACGTCTTCCCCCTGTCGGCGCTGGGCCGCTACGTCCACCACCGGGACCACGCGGCCGTGGCGGCCGGGTCCGACGGGGTCCCGCCGGACACCTCCCCGCCCCGTCCGTAGACCGGGCCCGGCGGCCTCCGTCAGCGGGAGGCCGCCGGCAGGGGGGCGCCGGCGGCCGGGGCCGGGCGGGTCCCGTGGTGGGAGCGGCCGCGGACCTGGAAGACGAGCAGGGCCAGGGCGCCGGTCGAGGCGGACCAGGCGAGCGAGAGCAGGACCTGGGGCCACGGGGCGAGGGAGGTGAAGGCCGCCGTCAGCGCCGACTGGTTCGCGCCGTACAGCGGCAGGGCGGTCAGCCCGGCCAGGTCCACGACGTTGAGGACCGGGTTCTGCAGTCCGGTGTCGACCAGGCTGAGCATGATGACGAGGAAGAACCCCTCCAGCTCACCGCGCACCAGCGCGCCGAGCAGGAGGCCGATGCCGCCGTACACGAGGCCGGCGCCGAGGACGGCGAGGGCCAGGAGGCCCGGCCGCCGCACGGGCAGGGAGCCCCACAGCACGGCCGTGGTGTACAGGGCGAGGACCGCGGCGACCAGGGCCGCGGCGGTGACCTTCGCCGCCAGCATGGGGAGCCGGGGGTAGCCGGCCAGCAGGAGCCGGCGGTCCGTCTCCCCGGCCTTGAAGGTCTCCATGAACATCATGAACCCGGTGACCAGGGTGACCGCGGCGAGGGCGTTGGCGACCTGGCTGACGTGGTTCGCCGGGGCGAGGACGGCGGTGCCGGCGGAGTCCAGGGGGAAGCGCACCGCCCGGTCCGAGGCGCACAGGCGCGCCACGGCGATCCAGGCGGGGATGAACGCGACCGCCAGGAGCACGGCCATCCGGTTGCGGAGGTGGCCCCGCAGGGTGCAGCGCAGCATCTCGGTGAACGCCGTCCGGTGGAACCTCATCGGCTGAGCTCCTCGATGTCGAGGCGGCCCCCGCGCAGGTGGCCCACCGCGTCGAAATGGTGCAGGTCGTGCAGGAGGTGCGAGACCACGACGATCGACCGGCCCTGGTCGCGCAGGCGGGTGGCCAGGGCCCAGAAGCGCTGGTGGGTGTCCCAGTCGAAGCCCTGGTACGGCTCGTCCAGCACCAGCAGCTGCGGGTCGTGCATCAGGGCGAGCAGCAGGTTCAGCTTCTGGCGGGTCCCTCCGCTGAGCTCCCCGGACCGCCGCCGCCCGCAGTCGGCGAACGCGAGGAGGTCCATCAGCTCGTGGGCGCGCTCCAGCGTCGGCAGCCGGTAGGCCACCTGGAACAGCCGCAGGTGCTGTCCGACGGTGAACGAGTCGTTCAGCACGGCGTGCTGCGGGCAGTACCCCACCGCCCCGCTCCGCTCCACCGTCCCCCGGTCGGGCCGCATCTGCCCCACGGCGATCCGGAGCAGGGTGCTCTTGCCCGCGCCGTTCTCGCCGACGATCCCGACCAGGGCACCGGGAGGTACGTCGAGGCCGGCGCCGCGCAGGACCTGCCTGCCGCCGTACGCCTTCCACACGTCGCTGATCCGCAGCCGCGGCGGCTGCTGCGTCGACTCCGTCCGCACGTCGCGCCTCCCGGTCAGCGAAGGATGTAGAGGGAAGCGGCGAGGGCGAGGGTGTACCACTGCTCCACCAGGCGGTAGGTGTGCTGGTCGCTCCGCCGCCCGCGCCGCAGCACCACCCGGAACGCCAGCAGCAGGCTCAGTCCGCCCAGCACGGCGTCGGTGGCGAGGACCCACCAGTGCGGACCGGCGGGCGCCATCAGGAAGTGGTGGATGGCGAGGGGGCCGAGGGCGAAGCCGGCGCAGAGGAAGACCCGGGTGTTCCACTCCCCGAAGACCAGCGGCATGGTGGAGCGGCCGACCGCGCGGTCGCCGGTGATGTCGCGGAGGTCCTGGACGGACATGAGGAGGGTGACGGTGACCGTCAGGGTCGCGATCCAGCGCCAGGCGTCCGGGGTGACGGGGGCGACGATCTCCCAGGCGGCCGCGAGCTGGGCGACGACCCCGATCCCGGCGTAGAGGTTCCTGCCCAGCCAGTGGCGCCCCCACCCGCACTCGTGCTGGAGCAGTGAGAGGACCTGCCACAGCAGGGCCCACTCCAGCACGCCCAGGCAGTAGCCGTAGACGGGGAAGGCGACCCGGACGGCGATCAGGCGCAGCCGGGCGCCCCTGATGCTGCTCCGGCCGGAGACCAGCGGCCGGAGGGGCTTGTTGACGCGGTCCTCCTCGACGCCGACGAGCTGGTTGGCCAGGGTGTGCTCGTAGACGAAGAGCCAGAAGTACAGCGTGCCCAGGGCGACGGCCACCGCCGTCTCCCCCGGGGACAGCCGGGTGTGCACGGCGGCCGCCAGGACGAAGCAGGTGGCCGGGAAGATCGTGGTCCAGCGGTCGGAGCGGATGAAGAGCCAGCTCAGGTGGATCTCGCGCCAGACGGTCCGCCACACCGTCCCGCGTGTGCCCGTCGTCATCGTCGTCATCGCTCGGCTCCGTGCTTCCTGTCCGGGTGGGCGTCCGTCCGACCGTTCCCCGGTGCTCATGCCGTCCGGCGCACGGCCGCCTCCGCCACGTTCGCCAGCGTGCGGACGACGTCGGGGGGAAGGGCGCCGCGGCGAGGGCGGCCAGGGCCTGCTGGTACCGCTCCTCGATCATCCGCTCGACCGCGGCCCGGGCCCCGGTGTCCGTGAGGATGCCGCGGACCTCGGCCGCCTCCCGCTCCCCCAGGAGCGGATCGCCGATCAGCTCCCGCAGCCGGTCCGCCTGGGCGGGCGAGCCGGCGCGCACGGCGTGGGCGACGAGACTGGTGCACTTCCCCTCGCGCAGGTCGTCCAGGTGCGACTTGCCCATCCGCTCCGGGTCCCCGAACACCCCGAGCACGTCGTCCCGGAGTTGGAAGGCCTCCCCGAGGGGCACCCCGTAGGCGGTGCACGCGTCCATGACCCGCTGGTCGGCACCGGCCAGGGCGGCCCCGACCTGCAGGGGGCGCTCGACCGTGTACTTGGCCGTCTTGTAGCGGACGACGGTCAGCGTCGTCTCGACGTCCACCCCGAGGTCGCCGGTGGTCAGGAGGTCCAGGTGCTGGCCGGCGATCAGCTCGCTGCGCGCCAGGTCGACGCAGCGCAGCACGGCGACCCGGTGGGCCTCGGGCATGAGCGTGGTGTGGAGGAGTTCGTCCGACCAGACGAGGGCGAGGTCGCCCACCAGGATGGCGCCGCCGAGGCCGAACTGCTCCGCGGTCGACGGCAGGTGGTGGTGGTCGGCCAGCCGCCGGTGGACCGTGGGCCGTCCGCGGCGGCTGCTGGCGCCGTCCATGATGTCGTCGTGGATCAGGGCGCAGGCGTGGGCCAGCTCGATGGAGGCGGCCAGTCTGACGGCCTGCCCGGGGTCCTCCCCGCCGCCCGCCGCCCGCCACCCGGCGACGCAGAGCAGCGGACGGATCCGCTTGCCGGCGTCGAGGAAGTCGCGCAACAGCATGGCCAGCGCCGCCTGCCGGGGCACCGACGCGGTGTCCGCCTTCTCCGTCAGGAACTCGCGCAGCAGGTCGTCGATGGCCGCGCGGGGAGCGAAGAAGTCGGACCCGACTGTCAGCGTTTCGGCAATCATAAAATCGCATCCCTGGATCGGCGGCTGGCTCGTACGCCCTCACGAGCCGGTGGCGTGGCGCATGCAGTCGACGGCGTTCACGGGTGGCGTGGGCGGCGCCGGGAAGCGCCCTCCGGCGGCCGGACCGGCGCGTCTGCCCCGTCCGCCCGCGAGCAGACGCCTCCCAGCAAACCCGGAATCGCAGAAATTCACCACAACCCAGACAGGGCGTACGGAAGCGCAGATCAGGGTGGTTTCACTACCGAACGCTCCGCTATGCCCCCACGCCCGCCGACGGACGGCCCGCACCGTACGGCGGGCGCCGGGCGGTGAGCGCCGTACGGGGGCGGGGCCCTCACACCGTCCGGTGCAGCAGGAACGCCAGCAGCGCGTCGAGGTCGCGGGAGGCGCCGGGGGCGAGGGGCACGCCGCGCAGGCAGCGGCGGGCGGCGGCCAGCTGCCGCCGCGCCTCGCCCAGGGCGGCGTCGCGCCCGCCGGCCCGCTCGACGAGGCAGGCGGCGCGGGCGGCGGTGCGGTCGTCGAGGGCGCCGGCCGGGCCGGGCGCGTCGAGCAGGGCGGCCAGTTCGCGGGCGGCGGGGGTGTCGGCGGCGAGGGCCGCGAGGACCGGGTACGTCTTCTTCCGCCGGCGCAGGTCGCCGTGGACGGGCTTGCCGGTCACCGCCGGGTCGCCCCAGACGCCCAGCAGGTCGTCGACGGCCTGGAACGCCACACCCAGGTGCCGCCCGGCCCGGTCCAGGGCGGTGACCGTCGTGTCGGGCGCTCTGCCGAGCAGCGCCCCGAGGGCGGCCGCGCAACCGAGGAGGGAGCCGGTCTTGTGCTCGGCCATCGCCCGGTACGCGTCGGGCCGCACCGCGTCGGGGCCGGTCCAGGGGCGGTCCTCGAAGCACAGGTCCTCCGCCTGGCCGCGCACCAGGTCGGTGAGCGTCCCGCTCAGGCGCCGCACGGCCGGGCCGGTGTGCGCGCCGGGCACCTCGGCCAGGGACTGCACGGCGAGCGCGAACAGGGCGTCGCCGGCGAGGACGGCCGGGCCGGTGCCGTACGCCCTCCACACCGTCTCGCGCTGCCGGCGCACCGTGTCGCCGTCCATGATGTCGTCGTGGAGCAGCGAGAACGCGTGGACCAGTTCCACGGCCACGGCGCCCGCCACGGCGACCCGCCCGTCCGCTCCGACCGCCTCGGCGCCCAGCACGGCGAGGGCCTGGCGGACGCCCTTCCCCTCGGACGCGCCGGGGGCGGGCGTACCGGTCACGTCGCTCCAGCCGAGGCAGAACGCGGCCATCTCCCCGGTCCACGGGTGGAGCCGCCCGACGGCTGCGGCGAGCGCGGGCCGCACGAGGGCCCGGCAGCGCAGGAGGAGCGCGGCGGCGCCGGCGTGCGCGCCGGGGGCCGGGTCCGCGCCGGGGGTGCCGGACCGGGCGCCCGCCCCGGGCGCGGCCGTCGTCGCCGGGATCGGCAGCGCGCTCATCGCCCCGTCCCCTCCCCGGCGGCGGGCAACGGCCCCACGCCCAGCTCGGCGGCGGCCTTCTCCACCATGTCGCGGGCGTGCCGCAGCCCGATCCGGTCCAGGACGCCGCGCAGCTCCGCCAGCTCGGCGGCGGTCTCGGCGGCGTCGCGGCCCAGCCGGGCGCGGGACTTGGCCAGGCCCAGCCGGGACAGCGCGGTGCCGCGCGGCTCGTCCATGGCGCGGAACCCCTCCAGCGCCCGCGCGTACGTGTCGCGCGCCTCCTCGTACCGGCCGGCCCGGTACAGGACGTTGCCGCGCATCTTGTGGTTGTACGACAGGGCGCTGGACAGCTTCATGTCGCGGCACACCGCCTCGGCCTCCGACAGCAGCCGCAGCGCCCGCTCCACGTCCCCGTCCCGCACGGACACCACGTCGGCGATCCCCCGCAGGGCCCACGCCCAGCCGCGCCGGTCCTCGGCCCGCTCGGCGGTCTCGGCGGCCTCCTCGAACAGGGCGAGCGCCCTGTCGTACGAGCCGGTGTTGCGGTGCATCTGGGCGATGCCCTCCAGCGCCCACACGGTGTGCCGGGCCTCTCCGCGCCGCCGGGCCTCGGCGAGGAGCTGCTCGTGGAGCTCGCCGACGGCCTGGTAGTCGCCCTGTATCCGCCCGGTCTCGGCGAGGCCCGCGAGGGAGTAGCCGCGGACGACGACGTCCCCGCCGCGCTCGCCCATGTCGGCGGCGAGGCGCAGCAGCCGGTACGCGAGGGCGAGGGCGCCGCGCTGCCGGGCGAGGGTGCCGCCGCTCCACAGGGCCCATGCCATGGCCCCCGCGTCCCCGGCGTCCCGCGCGGCCCGGTAGCTGGCCTTCCACGCCCGGTCGGCGTCCTCGACGCGTCCGAGCCGCCGGTACGCCTCCGCGACCGCGAGCCCGCACCGCGCCGCCTCCCGCCGCTCCCCGGCGGCCTCGGCGTCCCGCACCCCCCGGACGCCGCGGTCCAGGACCTCGGTCAGCGACGAGTTCACCGACAGCGACCCCAGGGCTCCCTGATACTCGGGGGCGAACGCCTTGCCCCCCACCGCGGGGCCTGCCGTATCCGGTATCCGACGCACAGTCACATCCATTCCGCCGTCCAGTTCTTACCGGTCAAGACGGTATGAGCGGCCGGAGGTTCCACGAGTCCCCCGCCATGTGGGTCCTGCCTCGTACCTGAGGAGTACGCGGACACGCAGCGTCATCACGGAGGCGTACGGGAGCGGGCGGAGGGCGACTTCCGGCGGATCGGCACGGGAAGGGCTTTCGGCCGATAGGGTTCCGGTTGAGGGGATCGTGTGACGCACCGCACATCCATGTGAGGGGCCGTCGGGGTGCGTCCCGTCGCGGCCGTGCATCCGGGGGGCCACGTGCACGAGATGGTCAGGGGCGCCAACGTCGGACTGACGGCGCTCGGGGAGGACGTCGGCTCGGTGGTGCTGAGCCTGGGCTGGAGCAGCCCGACCGGGGAGGGCGACGCGGACGTCTCCGTACTGCTGCTGAACGCGGAGGGGAAGGTGCGCGGCGACGCCGACTTCTACTTCTACAACCACCCCGTGGCCGCGGACGGCAGCGTGCAGCTCCTCGGCAAGACGCCGGGTGCCGACGGCAGCGAGGACCGCATCAGCTTCGACTTGGACGCCGTCCCGGCCGAGGTCGAACGGGTCGTCGTGGCCGCCAGCCGCTACGGCGGCGCCCGCTTCGGCGATCTCGACGACGTGCGGCTGACGCTGGCGGACGGGTCGGGGGAGACGCTGCTGCGGTTCGCGGTGGACGACGCCGGAGCCGTGAGCGCGTTCATCTTCGGCGAGCTGTACCGCCGTGCCGGCGAGTGGAAGTTCCGGGCGGTGGGACAGGGGTACGCGTCGGGGCTGGCGGGCCTGGCGGCGGACTTCGGCGTCGACGTCGAGGACGACGAGGCGGAGGAGGCGCAGGCGGAGGCACAGGCGGAGGCGGAGGCGTGCGCCGACGGGCCGGCGGCGCCGGCCGGGGCGGCCGCGCCGGTGGTGGTCCCGGCGCCGAGGGGGACCCCGCGACGCGGCGGACACCGCCCCGCCGGACGGACCGGCCCGGCGGGGCGGGCCCGCGCGGACCCGCCCGCGCACCGCCAAGAAGAAGGTCACCCTCCCCAAGGCGCCGAGGAGGTCGCTCGCCGAGAACGACGCGTGGCGCACCGCCAGGCTCTTCCCCGCCCCGGCGCTGAGGAGCGACCGCGAGCGGGAGGTGCGGGCGACGTCCGTGCTGCTGTCCGTGATGGCGCAGGTCCCGGAGTTCGGGCGTCGGCTCACCGCCGGGTTCGGGGCGCCGGCCGGGCGGATGGAGACCTTCACCGAGGTGTCGCTGCCCCACGGGGAGACTCCGAGGCGCCCCGACGGGGTCGTCCGCGTCGAGCGGGCCGGCAAGCTCTGGACGGCGCTGGTCGAGACGAAGACGAACGGCAACGCCCTCAGGTCCGAACAGGTCCAGGCGTACATGGACATCGCCGCGCGGCGCGGCTACGAAGCGGTGCTGACGCTCTCCAACGACGTGGCGCTGGAGGGCAGCCCGCTGGTCGACGTCCGCACGGACCGGCGCCGCAGGCACAGGGTCGCCCTGTGGCACCTGTCCTGGGCGGAGGTCGCGCACCAGGCGCAGATGCTGATCCGCCACGAGGGCGTCGGCAACGCCGCGCACGCCTGGCTCCTCCACGAGCTGCTGCACTACCTCCAGCACGAGAACTCGGGCTGCCACGGCTTCCAGAACATGGGGGCGGCGTGGGTGCCGGTGCGCCGCGCGATCGACGAGGAGACCCTCTGCCAGGGCGACCCGCGCGCCCTGGAAGTGGTGGAGAGCTGGGAACGGCTGGTGCGCCAGGTGTGCCTGCGCCTGGGCGGCGAGCTGGGGCAGAAGGTGCTGCCCGTGCAGCGGGGCCGGCGCGGTGTCGACCCCGGGGCGCGCCGGAGGGCGCTGGCCGACCGGTTGTGCGCGGAGGGACGGTTGCACGCGGAGGCGCGCGTCGACGGCACGCCGGGGGTCCTGGTGTTCGTGGCGGACCTGCGGACGCAGAAGCTCCGTACGTCGATCGAGGTCGACGCGCCGGCCCAGGGCTCTCCGCTGACCTGGGCGAAGCGCCTGGTCCGGCAGCTCGCGACGGCGCCGGCGGACCTGCACGTCGAGACGCTCGCCGAGGGCGGGGGCCCCGGCCCCCGCGGCACCCTGGAGCACCTCCGGCCGGAGCCCGGCGACCTGCTCCCGAAGGACGGCGGCCGGATCACCGGCTTCCGCCTCTCCCTGTTCAAGGGCATGGGCACGGGTCGCGGCAACGCGGAGACGGGCTTCATCCGCAGCGTCGACCAGGCCGTGGACCGCTTCCACGCCCAGGTGGTCACCGCCCTCGACACCCGCTCCGCCCGCCGTACCGCCGTCCGTACCGGGGAGCCGTCGGGGGTCTGACCCGCGACGGCCCCGCCTCACCCCACCAGGGCGTCGACGTCCAGGTGGCCGAGGCGGCCGGGGTCGGTGAGGAGGTCCAGGCACGTGACGCGGGAGCCGTGGATCGTGAAGGACATCACCGAGACCACCCGGCCCTCCGACACCGCCAGGACGCCCGGAGCGCCGTTGACCAGGACCGGGTGGGCGGCCTCCGCGAGGCGGGCGAAGACCACGGCCTGGGAGGCGACGGTCGCCGCGCCGCGGCGCAGCACGCTCGGGCGCAGCGTGCCGCCGTCGGAGCGGGCCACCACGTCCGGGTCCAGTACGGCGAGCAGGGCGTCCAGGTCCCCGCCGCGGGCCGCGGCCAGGAACGCCTCCACCACCTCCCGGCGGCGGGCCGCGTCGCCGTCCGGCGGGGGCGCCGCCGTACGGACGCGGTGGCGGGCGCGGTCGGCGAGCCGCCGCGCCGACGCGGCCGTACAACCCAGCGCCTCCGCGACGTCCTCGGGCGGTACCGCGAACAGGTCGTGCAGCACGAACGCCAGCCGCTCGGCCGGGGCCAGCGTGTCCAGCACGATCATCAGGGCGAAGCCCACCTCGTCGGCGACGAGCGCCGCCTGTTCGGGAGCCGGCCCGGACGCCCGGCTCACGACCGGGTCGGGCAGCCGCACCCGTCCGTCCTCGCGCAGGAGCGGCTCCTCGCGGCGGGCCGCGCGGGCGCGGAGCCGGTCCAGGCAGACCCGGGCGACGACCGCGGTGAACCGGCCCCCGGGGTCCCGCACGTCGCCCCCCGCGTCGCCCTCGCCGGCGCGGTCCAGCCGCAGCCACGCCTCCCGCACCGCGTCATCCGCCTCGCCGAGCGACCCCAGCAGCCGGTAGGCCACCGCCCGCAGCCGCGGCCGGTGCTCCTCGAACCGCCGTACCGACACCGTGCTCCCACCCATCGTCACGCACCCCCGCGCACCGGATCGTCCTGCCGCCGTGAGGACCATACGGCGCGCGGGCCGGTCGCGGCAGGCGGTCTGCGGAAGGCCACCCCCGGTGGCAGCGGAGGGGGCGGAACCGGCGCGGCGGGCGTCCCCCTTTTTTCGCTGATCGCGCTCAGTGAGTATGCTCGGCGACATGTCTGAGACTCCGACCATCCCCATGGGGATACGGCAGCAGCGCAAGCAGCGGACGCGGCAGGCGCTCCTCGCGGCCGCGCGGCGGGTACTGGAACGGCGCGGCACGAACGGCCTCACCACGCGGGAGGTCGCCGCCGAGGCGGGCGTCGCCGCCGGAACCTTCTTCGTCCACTTCCCCGACCTCGGCACCCTGGTCGAGACCCTCCTCGACGAGCACGTCGGCCGCGCCCTCGACACCGCCCTGGCCACCCTCCCCGAGGACGGCGACCTCGTCGCGCGCCTGGTGCACGTCGCCGCGGAGCTGTACGACAGCTACGACCGGCAGCCGGAGCTGTCCCGCCAGTACCTCTCCGCGTCCCTCTTCCACCACCACCCCGACGGCCCCACCGAGCGCCGCATGGCGGAGTTCCGCGTCTGGGTGGCCGGCGAGTTCGCGCGGGCCGGCGGGGCCGGGACGGCCCCGCCGATCGACCCGGAGGCGGCGTTCACCGCGTACTTCTCCCTCTACTTCGGCATCCTCGTCGCCGGGCTCCGCGGCGAACTGGACCGCGCCGACCGGGTCCGGCTGCTCGAAACGACACTGCGGCGGGTCGTCGGCACGGCGGGGGAGGGACGGGCGTGAGGATCCTCGTCGCGGGCGGCGGCATCGGCGGACTGGCCGCCGCGCTCGCCCTGACCCGCACCGGCCACGACGTCACCGTCGTCGAACGCGCCCCGCGTCCCGGGCCCGCAGGCGCCGGCATCATCCTGGCGCCCAACGCCCTCCACGTGCTCGCCGCGCTCGGCGTCGACGCGGCGCCGCACAGCCTGCCGCTGCCGTCGATGGACGTGGCGGCGGCGGACGGGACGGTGCTGCGGCGCGTCGAGCCCCAGAACCTCGGGGGCGGGTACGGGCACATCCGCGCCCTGTCCCGCACGGCCCTGCACACGGCGCTCCTGGAGGCCCTCCCGCCGGGTGCCCGGCCCGTCCACGGGCGGGCCGTCGCGTCGCTGCGCTCCACGGGCACCTCGGTGGCCGTCCGCTTCGAGGGCGACGCGCCGTCCGCGCCGGGAGGGACGTACGACCTGGTCGTGGGCGCCGACGGCATCCGCTCCACCGTCCGCGCGCACGCCGCCGCCCGCCCGCCGGCCCTCCGCCACAGCGGTGCGACCTGCTGGCGCGGCCTCACCGACAACCCGGGCGTGGCCACGGCGGTCGAGTCCTGGGGCCCCGGCACCACGTGCGGGCTCGTGCCGCTGCCCGGCGACCGGCTGTACTACTACCTCGTCCGCTCCGCCCCGCGCCGGGCGCCCGCGCCCGGGTGGCCGGACGGGTTCCGCCGCGTCTTCGCCCACCACCGGGGCGCACCGGCCCGCCTCCTCGACTCGCTGACCGGGCCGCCGCCCCTCCACCACGACCTGGAGGAGCTGGACGCCCCGGTGTGGGGACGGGGGCGGGTGCTGCTCGTGGGCGACGCGGCCCACGCGATGACCCCGAACCTGGGGCAGGGCGCGGCGATGGCCGTCGAGGACGCGTACGCGCTGGCGCTGGCCCTCCGCCCGGGGGCGGAAGGCGCGTCGGACCGGTACCGCGCGCTGCGGCACCGCCGCGTGCGCGCGGTGCAACTGGCCTCCCGGCACGGCGGGACGGTCGCCCGCTGGCGCAACCCGGTGGCCCGCGTCCTGCGCGAGACGGCGCTCCGCCGCATGCCGGCCGGGCTCGCCGAACGCCGGTACCGGGAGCTGGTCGACCCGGCGCTCGCGCTGCTGCGCCACCCGGCGGCGTGAGGACGGCGCCGGGCGGCGGTCGGCCGGGCGGCACCCGACGGGGTGCGCCGGGCGGCTCAGCCGGTCCCGGGGCGGTGCGCCGGGCGGCTCAGGACCGCGCCGCGGCCCGCCTGCACGGCCTCCACCGCCGCCTGGTGCAGCGCGCGGCTCTCCTCCTCGGAGGAGCACGGCACGGGGCTGCCGGCCATCGTGTACCAGTCGGAGCCGCCGCTGTACTGGACCGCGACGTCCGCCTCGGTGCCGTGCCAGGTGGTGTGCACGCTCAGGTTGCCCGTGAGCACCCCCAGTTCCACGGTGCGGACACCCCCCGTGCCCGAGAAGACGTTGACCGTCGTCCACGACGCCCAGCCGGTCATGCCGCACCCCTTTCGCCGTACCGCGTGGCTCGCCGGAGGGACGGTGGCGCTGGCCGGGGCCGAAGCCGGAGCACGGGGCCGGTCCAGCGCCTCCCGGGAGGGCCGGAGAGCGTTCGTCGGTCCTAGCAACCACCATGCGCCGGGCGCCCGGGCGGCGTCGACCGGAGGGCGCGGCCCCCCGCGGGGTCTGCGCGCGGCGGTCCCCGCGGCGGTCCGCCGGCCGGGCGGCCCGGCCGTTCCCGCGCTCCGGCCGCACGCGGGGCGTATATCCCGCCGGAACGAGGGGACCCGGAGAGTCAGGGACACGCAGCCGCGAGCCACGAGGATGGGGTGTACGCGTATGACGACCCGCCACATGACGCGAACGCGAGCACGGCCGAACCGGATCGGCGTCCGCCCCGCGGAGGAGGTCGAGTCGGCGTACCGCTCCGTCGCCGCCCGGGCCCCCGTACGGCGGGACCCCGCCGGCGGGCCCGCGCCGGGCCGTCACGTCCCGCGGAACGCCGGACGCGCGCCGGAGCCGGACCCCCGGCGGGAGGGGGCGGGAGAGGGCGCCGCTCCCGGCGGCACCGGGGCCGAACCGCCCGACACCGTGTCCGAGGGAGCCGCCGCCGCCTACCGGTGGGCGCTGGCCCGCGAGGGAAGCGGACCGGTCACGGGCGTGCCCACCCGCGAGGTGCCAGCCCTGTGGCGGCTGACCGCGGAGGCGGACGCCGCCGCGGTGCTGCTCGACGACCCGGTGTGCCCGCCGCGGGACCGCGCGTACGCACAGGGGGTGCGCGACGTACTGGCCTGGCTGTGCGGGCAGAGCGACGAGCACGCCGTGTGACCGACCGGTCCGCACGGCCCCCCGCCGCCCCCCGGCGGGGCCCGGGGGCTCCCGGCGCGGCCCCCGGGGCCCCGGCGGCTCCGCGAGCCCCTCGCCGCCCCCGGTGGGGCTCCGCCGCCTCCCGCCGCCTCCGGTGGGGCTCCGCCGCCTCCCGCCGCCTCCCGCCACCTCCCGGGGCTTCTCAGCGGTCCGCGGGCGCTCCGTCCCCCGTGCCGTCCGGCTCCATCCGCGACCGGGTCCGCAGCTCCTCGTTGAGCCGCTGGGCCTCCTCCAGCTGGTCCTCGAGGATGATGATCCGGCAGGCCGCCTCGATGGGGGTGCCCTGGTCGACGAGTTCGCGGGCCCGCGCGGCGATCCGCAGCTGGTAGCGCGAGTACCGGCGGTGACCGCCCTCCGACCGCAGCGGGGTGATCAGCCGGGCCTCGCCGAGCGCGCGGAGGAAGGCCGGGGTGGTGCCGATCAGCTCCGCGGCACGGCCCATGGTGTAGGCCGGGTAGTCGTCGTCGTCGAGGTTGTCGGCGGGGTGGTGCCGCGCTCCTGGAGCCATGCGCGCCTTTCGTCCTGGGCGTCCGGTCGAGGCCGGTCTCACGAGCGGGGTGTGCCTCGCGCGGGAACGGTAGCCGCCGCGAGCGGTGAATGTCTATTCCGGCCGGTGCAGATTTCCGTCGGACCGGGCGGCAGATTTCCTCCGCCGCGAAAACCACCTGCCCGAATTCCGTGCGGATGCGAAATCCGCGTGCTAGTGTCGTAGCCAGTTGCAGTTGTGGTTCCCAGAGCTTCAAAGTGCCCCCTCGCCCCACGGCGGAGGAGCACTTTTGTGTGGCCGGTTCTTTCGATCCGGCGCGGGGCAATCATCGCGGCGACGCGAGGCTCGCACGGTGCGGGTCCAGAAATTCCCCGTGAGGAGAAGAATTATGGCTACTGGCGTAGTGAAGTGGTTCAACGCGGAAAAGGGCTTCGGCTTCATCCAGCAGGACGGTGGCGGTGCGGACGTGTTCGCCCACTACTCGAACATCGCGACCAACGGGTTCCGCGAGCTGCAGGAGGGCCAGAAGGTCACCTTCGACGTGACGCAGGGCCAGAAGGGCCCGCAGGCGGAGAACATCGTCCCCGCCTGACGACGAGGCGTTCCGACGCCGCCGGGGCCCGCACCTTGGGTGCGGGCCCCGCGCCGTTCCCCGGCGCCGCCGCCCGGCCGAGGCCGGGCGTGCCGCTGCCCGCCCGGCTGCATCGAGGGCCGTGAATTCCTCGATATCGTATTGAGGAACACTCCATGACCCGTACGTCCCCTGTCCGGGGCCACCACCCGGGAACCCGGCAGACCGCCGCGCCGGCCCGCCGAGCGACGGCCGGCCAGCCCGAGAGCACGTCGGCATCGGCCAAGTCGGCGAAGTCCGCGGCGGCCTCCGCGACCTCGACATCGTCCAAGTCGCCGAAGTCCTCCAAGTCGGGCTCCCGGACGCAGTCCCGCCGCCGCCCCGCCCCGCCCCCGCCCGGTGACTTCACCCCGCCGGTGACTCGTACCCCGCCGCTGCCGCCCGTCGCGGCCTTCGCGGACCTCGGCCTTCCCCCCGCGCTGCTGCGCGCTGGAGGCCGAGGGGGTGACGGCGCCGTTCCCGATCCAGGCGGCGACCCTCCCGAACTCCCTCGCCGGCCGCGACGTCCTGGGCCGGGGGCGTACCGGCTCCGGGAAGACCCTCGCGTTCGGCCTCGCGCTCCTCGCCCGCCTCACCGGCGTCCGCGCCGAGCCGAAGCGCCCGCTCGCCCTGGTCCTCGTCCCGACGCGGGAGCTGGCGCAGCAGGTGACCGACGCGCTCACCCCCTACGCCCGGCCGCTGAGGTTGCGACTGGCCACGGTCGTGGGCGGCGTGTCGATCGGCAGGCAGGCGGGCGCGCTGCGGGGCGGCGCCGAGGTCGTCGTCGCGACTCCGGGCAGGCTCAAGGACCTCATCGACCGCGGCGACTGCCGGCTGGACCGGGTGGACGTCACCGTGCTGGACGAGGCGGACCAGATGGCGGACATGGGTTTTCTGCCGCAGGTATCCGCGCTGCTCGACCAGGTGCACCCCGACGGGCAGCGGATGCTGTTCTCGGCGACCCTGGACCGCAACGTCGACTCCCTCGTGCGGCGCTACCTCCACGACCCGGTCGTCCACTCCGTGGATCCGACGGCGGGAGTGGTGACGTCGATGGAGCACCACGTGCTGCACGTCCACGAGACCGACAAGAACGCCACGGCCACCGAGATCGCCGCGCGCGACGGCCGCGTGATCATGTTCCTGGACACCAAGCACGCCGTCGACCGGCTCACCAAGCACCTGCTCAAGAGCGGTGTGCGGGCCTCCGCGCTGCACGGGGGCAAGTCCCAGCCGCAGCGGACCAGGACACTGGCCCAGTTCAAGGAGGGGCACGTCACGGTGCTCGTCGCCACGAACGTCGCCGCGCGCGGCATCCACGTCGACGACCTCGACCTCGTCGTGAACGTCGACCCGCCCGCCGACCACAAGGACTACCTGCACCGCGGCGGCCGCACCGCCCGCGCGGGCGAGTCCGGCAGCGTCGTCACCCTCGTCCTGCCGCACCAGCGACGCGACATGGACAACCTGATGAGCCACGCGGGCATCCGCCCGAAGACGGCGTCGGTGCGGTCCGGCGACGCCGAACTGACCCGCATCACCGGCGCCCGCACGCCGTCGGGGATACCGGTCGTCATCACGCCCCCCACGCCCCCGGCCCGGGAGCCCGGCGCTCCGGACTCCTCGACCCGCCGCCGGTCCGGAACGCGCCGCCGCCCGCGCCGCACGCCGCACCGGCGGTGACGCCCCGCCGCGCCGCGGCGCGCCCGTCCCTCCGCCCCGACCCCGTGAGGCAACCATGCGCTGTGTGATCGCCCGCTTCCCGTTCGACTTCGTGACGAGCGAGGTGGAGGCGCTGATGGCGGACGTCCGTCCGGAACCGGCGGTCGGCCCGTGTGCGGTCATCGGCCGCCGCACGTACCCGGTCAAGCAGGTCGGGGAGGTCATCACCCGCCAGGACCGCCGCGACTTCACCGCCCTGGAGATGACCAGGGTGCTGCGCCGCCTCGGCTTCACCTGCGTGACCCAGGCCCCGGCGCCCGCCACCGGCCTGCCGGACTGACCCGGCCGGCCGCGGGGGCGCCGACCGTCCGGCCCGGCCGGGCGGCCGGCGCCCCTCAGCCGTCGGTGTAGCTGAAGTCGCCCACCGTCCAGGCGCTCACGTCCTCGATGGCCACGCGGTACATGCCGCCCGTCTCCGGGATGCCGAGCGTGCCCTGGAGAATCCTCGCCACGTGGAAGTGCAGGTGCGTCGGTGCCCTGTCGCGCGGCGGGCGCGGGCCCTCCGCGGATGGCGCGAACGCCCCCGCGAACCCGCCCAGCCGCTCCGAGTCCCGCAGGACCTCCGCCACCCGCTCCCGCCACGCGGCCTCGGGAGCGAGCCGTCCCGTGACGACCGCGCCGTCGACCACGACGGTGAGCGACATCTGGTTGGACCGCTCCGACTCGACGGTGGCCGCGACAGCCACGAGCAGTGCGTCAGGCTTCGTCATGCCCCGAACCTACAAGCCCGGGCGCCCGAACGGGATGCCCCCGCACGCGTCGTTTCCGGCCGGACCGCCCGTCAGGAGCCGTCGCGCCGGGGTCCTTCCTCCGGTCGCCGCCCTTCGGACGCCGACTCGCTGCTCTCCAGCCAGGACCCTGCCGGGCCCGCCGGCTGCGTCGTGTCGACACTGAGGTGCAGCAGCGTCCCGCCCTCCGGCCCGGCGGGGTAGCTGCGCTGCTCCGTGGAGGCGAAGCAGCGGCGCACCACCTCCGCCACCCTGCGGGCCACCTCGGGCGTCGCCGCGACGATCCGTACGTCGGCGTGGCCCCCGGAGGGCAGCTCGTTGTCCTCGTGCACGGCGATCTCCTCGGTACGGCGGCGGGGGACTTCGGAACGCGGCGGCGCCGGGCGGACCTCGCGCCCCGCCGCCCCGGTGCGCGGGCCCCGGGCGACGTACGCCCCGGTGGAGGGCCCGCGGCGTCCCTTCCCGCAGACTACGCGGTCCGCTCCCGGCCGGTCACCCGCCCGGCACCCCGCCACCACCGTCCCCGCTCCGCCCTCACCGGTCAGGCGCCCCGCAGCCGCCGCGGCGGCCCCCACGCCTCCCGTACGACACCGTGCCAACGCCACTCGGATCACCCCGTCCGGCACCTTCCGGACCGCCCCGACCTCCGGCGCGGGAGGCCGAACGGCGGGCCGGACCGGCCGCAGGACCGGCCCGAGCCCGCCGTACGGCCCGAACCCCCCGGGCGCCCGGGCGGACGCACGGGCGGGCGGAACCGCTGGCACCGGACACCGCGGTCCCGTGCCGCCTCCCGGCCTTCCGGCGCCGGTCCGGTGGCCGAGCGCGGGCCGGGAGCGCGGCACCGCGGTCCGCCGGGCGACCGGCGCGCCGACGGCGGGGGAAGGCGGCCCGGACGCAGCCTTCCCCCGCCGCCGGGGCCGGGAATCGGCGAGCGGCCCGCGGACCGAGGGGGACGGCCTGCCCTGCGACGGAGTACGGACACGGGGGAGGCGGCGGTGAGCGGCAACCAGCCCGGAGACGACGGGCGGACGGCCCCGGACGGCCGGCCGACGGGCGGGCGCGCACCGGGCTCGGAGGCCGTCCGCCGCCCCGGGGGCGGGCACCTCCGGGCCACGTACGACGGCGCCCGGACCGGTCCGCGGCCGGCCGGTCCGCCCGCGCCTCCGGGTCCGCCCGGCGCGCCGCCCGGGCGGGGGTGGCGAGCGCCGCTCCCGCCCGCCGGCGCCACCGCTTGAGCCGTCCCGGCGGCGGGTAAATAGAATCGGCTCTCATGTCTAAGCCTGACGAGTTGCTCGTCGACATCGCCGCCAAGGTCGAGTCCGGGCAGAGCAACCAGATGTCCCTGAGCGTGGTCGCGGGTGGGGCCGTCATCACTGGCCGACTGGCTCCCGAAGCGGTGTGGCGGCAGCGTGTGTCGGAGGTCCTGGCGGACTCGGCCCGCCTGGGCGAGTTCGCCGGAGCCTTCAGCACGTCGGTACCGAAGGAGGGCCCGCCGACCCATCTGCACTTCCACGTCGCCCGGATCCTGCAGGGGCCGGTGGGGATCCCGGAGACGGGCGGGATGTACCGCGTGGCCATCGAGGACGTGAGCGCCTGGACGGTGGGCGACTTCAGCTACTCCGACCACTGACCCGCCGTCACCGCGGCGGGCCGCGCGCACGGCACGCCGAAGGCCCGACCGGAACGCGCCGGTCGGGCCCCCACCGCTGTTCGGAGGCGGCCCGCGTCCGCCCGTCGGTCAGGCCGACGCGGGAGCGCCGAGCAGGGCGGACGCCCGCTGGAGCGGGGTGACGTCCGCGGAAGCGGCCCGAGGGGCCGGCCGGCAGGCGAAGCCGAGGCGGGTCATGGCCCGTACGACCTCACCGGCGCTGAAGTCGCGGCGGTCCTGGCGGATGATGGCCGCGCCCACCTGCTTGACGGGGTACCGGCGGCGTCCGATGGTCACGGACTCCCCGGTGACCGGTTCGGGCCCGACGCCCTTCATCGTCTCCAGCACACCGGCCTTCGTCAGGTGGAACGGGAAGCGGGCGATGACGCAGCGCATGGGACCTCACAGGGGAAGAGGGAGAGGAGCGGCGGGGCGGGACTGCGTTCGGGCCGCTGTCACGAAGGGCTCCTGCGGAAGGGGCGCCTGCTGGTGCACGGGGTTCAGGCGGCCGGGCCGAGAGCGGGCCGGGGAGGGACGGCGCGGCGCGCCGCCCGGGAGGGGCGGTGGCGCCTCGGGCGGGAGGCGGTGCCGCGCCCGGGGCGCTCGGTCGCGGGCACCGTGATGACGACCGGTATCCCCGACGGCGTGCGGGCGCCGGTGATGCGGGTCAGTTCGGCGTCGCCGGACCGCACCGACGCCGTCTTCGGGCGGATGCCCGCGTGGCTCATCAGGTTGTCCATGTCGCGTCGCTGGTGCGGCAGGACGAGGGTGACGACGCTGCCGGACTCGCCCGCGCGGGCGGTGCGGCCGCCGCGGTGCAGGTAGTCCTTGTGGTCGGCGGGCGGGTCGACGTTCACGACGAGGTCGAGGTCGTCGACGTGGATGCCGCGCGCGGCGACGTTCGTGGCGACGAGCACCGTGACGTGCCCCTCCTTGAACTGGGCCAGTGTCCTGGTCCGCTGCGGCTGGGACTTGCCCCCGTGCAGCGCGGAGGCCCGCACACCGCTCTTGAGCAGGTGTTTGGTGAGCCGGTCGACGGCGTGCTTGGTGTCCAGGAACATGATCACGCGGCCGTCGCGCGCGGCGATCTCGGTGGCCGTGGCGTTCTTGTCGGTCTCGTGGACGTGCAGCACGTGGTGCTCCATCGACGTCACCACTCCCGCCGTCGGATCCACGGAGTGGACGACCGGGTCGTGGAGGTAGCGCCGCACGAGGGAGTCGACGTTGCGGTCCAGGGTCGCCGAGAACAGCATCCGCTGCCCGTCGGGGTGCACCTGGTCGAGCAGCGCGGATACCTGCGGCAGAAAACCCATGTCCGCCATCTGGTCCGCCTCGTCCAGCACGGTGACGTCCACCCGGTCCAGCCGGCAGTCGCCGCGGTCGATGAGGTCCTTGAGCCTGCCCGGAGTCGCGACGACGACCTCGGCGCCGCCCCGCAGCGCGCCCGCCTGCCTGCCGATCGACACGCCGCCCACGACCGTGGCCAGTCGCAACCTCAGCGGCCGGGCGTAGGGGGTGAGCGCGTCGGTCACCTGCTGCGCCAGCTCCCGCGTCGGGACGAGGACCAGGGCGAGCGGCTGCCGGGGCTCGGCGTGCCGGCCCGCGGTGCGGGCCAGCAGGGCCAGTCCGAAGGCGAGCGTCTTGCCGGAGCCGGTGCGGCCGCGGCCCAGGACGTCACGGCCCGCGAGGGCGTTGGGCAGGGCCGCGCCCTGGATCGGGAACGGTACGGTCACGCCCTCGGCCCGGAGCGCGGCGAGCAACTGCTCCGGCACGGCGAGGTCGGTGAACGCCTCGACGGCGGGCAGCGCGGGGGTGAGCGTCCGGGGGAGCGCGAACTCGCCCCGCACCGCGGCGGGCCGGCGGGCCCGGACGCCGGATCGCCCGGAGCGGCCGGAGGCCGCCGGTCCGGAGCGGTCGGCGTTCCGGCCGGAGCCGGTGCCGCCGTCGCGGGCGCGGAAGCGGTCGTTCGTACGTGTGCGGTTCATGGGAACCTTCCTTGATACGGCACGTATCAAGGAATTCCCGCCCCGGACAGGCGGCGCGGAGAATCGCGAGAACGGGCCGAATGGAACCCGGGGGCGAATCTGGTCGGCAGGGGGTCCATGCGGACACAGTCGCGGAACCGGGCGGGGTGGTGTGGGGGAGGGATCCGGGTTGGCAGCGGTGCGGCCCGGAGGCGTCCTATTTCGGCGGGCCGCGGGCTCCGGAATTTCCTCGTACGTTCCGGGATTCCTCCGTACGCGGCGCCGCCGCGGGGAACGCGTACGGCCGGGGCCCGCACCCCGAAGGATGCGGGCCCCGGCTACGTGGTGCGCGTCGGCGTCAGGCGGGAACGATGTTCTCGGCCGTCGGGCCCTTCTGGCCCTGCGCGATCTCGAAGCTCACCTTCTGGCCCTCCAGCAGCTCGCGGAAGCCCTGGGCGGCGATGTTCGAGTAGTGGGCGAACACGTCGGCGCCGCCACCGTCCTGCTCGATGAAGCCGAAGCCCTTTTCCGCGTTGAACCACTTCACGGTGCCAGTGAGGTTTTCTCAGCGGAATGATCTCCGCGAAGCGGGCTGATCGATGCATGTCCGGGTGGATCGGGCCAGGCGGCCCCGGCTCTGGACAGACGTAAAGCCCCTGGTAGGAACAGGTCTGCCAAGATCATGTCCGCTGAACCAGAGGCTTTACGTTGGTCACCTATGTTGCCACGCTCGACGTCCCGCGCCCTGTCGTGGAGTATCTGTCCCGCTTGCTGGCCGCGCACCGGCGGCGCATCGGCACGCCGAAGGGCTCGCGGGCGCTGGGCCCGTTCCGCCAGGCCGTGCTGGTGCTGCGCTGGTTTCGCGAGCGGGGGTGTGTGCACTGTCTGGCCCGTGACGCCGCAATCTCCCAGGCCACCGGCTACCGCTACCTGCACGAAGGCATCGACGTCCTCGCCGAGAAGGCCCCGGACCTGCACGAGGTCCTCTCCCGCTGCCGACGCGCCGGCATGACACACGTGATCCTCGACGGGACGCTCATCCCCTGCGACCGCGTGGCCGGCGTCCGTGAGAACGGCAACGACCTGTGGTTCAGCCAGAAGCACAAGGCATTCGGTGGGAACGTCCAGTTCCTGTCCGCTCCGGACGGCACCCCGCTGTGGGTCTCCGACGTCGAACCCGGCTCGACCCCTGACATCACCGCCGCCCGCACCCACGCCCTGCCCGCCTTGTACAAAGCAGCGGCCAGCGGCCTGCCGACCCTGGCGGACAAGGGTTACACCGGCGCGGGTATCGGCATCCGCGTCCCCGTCCGTCGCCCGAAGGGCAAGTCGGAACAGGCACTCCACGCCGACACCCGCATGTTCAACGCCCTGGTACGGCACGTGAGGGCGCTGGGTGAGCGCACCGCCGCCGAACTCAAGCAGCGATGGCGCACCCTGCAGCACGTCACGCTCAGCCCCAACCGGATCGGCGACATCGCCCGAGCCGCCCTCGTCCTCAACGAAATCTGGAAGTGAACACCGCTGAGAAAACCTCAGTAGCCATGTCATATCTCCTTCGGGGTGCAGCGGACCCGCACTGCGCGGATTCCGCGTCGCCGAGATGATTGACCCGTCCGGAAAACGACCGGAAATAAAAAAGCAGTCCCAGTGAGGTTTTCTCAGCGGAATGATCTCCGCGAAGCGGGCTGATCGATGCATGTCCGGGTGGATCGGGCCAGGCGGCCCCGGCTCTGGACAGACGTAAAGCCCCTGGTAGGAACAGGTCTGCCAAGATCATGTCCGCTGAACCAGAGGCTTTACGTTGGTCACCTATGTTGTCACGCTCGACGTCCCGCGCCCTGTCGTGGAGTATCTGTCCCGCTTGCTGGCCGCGCACCGGCGGCGCATCGGCACGCCGAAGGGCTCGCGGGCGCTGGGCCCGTTCCGCCAGGCCGTGCTGGTGCTGCGCTGGTTTCGCGAGCGGGGGTGTGTGCACTGTCTGGCCCGTGACGCCGCAATCTCCCAGGCCACCGGCTACCGCTACCTGCACGAAGGCATCGACGTCCTCGCCGAGAAGGCCCCGGACCTGCACGAGGTCCTCTCCCGCTGCCGACGCGCCGGCATGACACACGTGATCCTCGACGGGACGCTCATCCCCTGCGACCGCGTGGCCGGCGTCCGTGAGAACGGCAACGACCTGTGGTTCAGCCAGAAGCACAAGGCATTCGGTGGGAACGTCCAGTTCCTGTCCGCTCCGGACGGCACCCCGCTGTGGGTCTCCGACGTCGAACCCGGCTCGACCCCTGACATCACCGCCGCCCGCACCCACGCCCTGCCCGCCTTGTACAAAGCAGCGGCCAGCGGCCTGCCGACCCTGGCGGACAAGGGTTACACCGGCGCGGGTATCGGCATCCGCGTCCCCGTCCGTCGCCCGAAGGGCAAGTCGGAACAGGCACTCCACGCCGACACCCGCATGTTCAACGCCCTGGTACGGCACGTGAGGGCGCTGGGTGAGCGCACCGCCGCCGAACTCAAGCAGCGATGGCGCACCCTGCAGCACGTCACGCTCAGCCCCAACCGGATCGGCGACATCGCCCGAGCCGCCCTCGTCCTCAACGAAATCTGGAAGTGAACACCGCTGAGAAAACCTCAGTGGAACAGGAGCCGACTGGGACGCTTGAAATGTGGGAACCACAACTGCAACTGACATCGACAGTAGCACGTTTCGGCGTCCCGTGCGGGTCGGGAATTTATGTCCTGTCGTTGCGGTGAAAAACCTCACCGTGCGATCCGTTGAAACCTCGCCCCGCCGGGGCAGATATCGATTCGCCCGTGCGCGGCGTTTCGGGGAGGCCGCGGACGGGAGCGCGCCGTCCCGGCGACCACACCGGCGCCTTCGTCCGGCACCCCGGGCAGGTCGCGGACCGGTGGTGCGGAAGGGACGCCCCCGGAGCCGGTCGCTTCCGCGGCCGGCCGCGTCCGTGCCGACCCGGCTTGCCCGGCGAGCCGGGACGCACACGGGTCACGACGGTCCGCGGGCACCCGGACGACGAACGAGGCCGGTCACCCCCGCCGGGTTTTCGTTTGTCGCCCTGCCGGACGGCGGCGCCCTCGTCGCGTTCGTCGACGAACACCTCGCCGGTTACGGCGTCAGGGACGTGGACATCGTGCCGATGGGCCACGTCCTCACGCGCACCCGGTGACCCGTGCGGGCCGGACCGGTGGCCGAACGCCGGGGCGGGAGCGTCGACCGGGGCGCACCCGGCCCGGCCCCGCCGCCCGGTCGGCCCCGGCCCGTGGGCGTGGTACGGGCTGCCGGCCCACCGGCCGGGGACCGGTGGCGGTCGCGAGCGGGCCGCGCCGGGGCCCGGTCGCGCCGCCGGTCGCGCGCCCCACCCGTCGCGGTCGCCGACCCGGGGGTACGGGCAACCGGCGCCCGGACCCGGGGGCCGGACCGGTGTCCCCACCAGGGTGCTCTCGTCGCCCTGGTCTACCCCCGCCGGCACGACACGCTCGCGCGGATCGCCGCAGGCTTCGGCATATCCGTCGGCACCGCCCACGCCTACGTCACCACCGTCGTCCGGCACCTGGCGGACAAGGCACCGGGACTGCTGGAAACCCTGCGGGAGGCGAACCCCGAGTACGCGCTCTTGGACGGCACCCTCGCCGAGTGCGACCGGGTCGGCGACGGACGAGCCGACTACTCCTCCAAGCACAAGCGGCACGGTGTGAACGTGCAGGTCATCACCGGTCCCGCCGGAGAGATCCTCTGGCTTTCACCGGCACTGCCGGGCCGGACCCACGACCTGACGGCCGCCCGCACCCACAAGATCATCCGAATCTGTGAACACCGAGGAGTCCCGATCCCGGCCGACATGGCCTACACCGGTGCAGACGACCGGGTCACCACCGCGAAGCGCCGCCCGCCCAACGGCGAACTCACCCCCACCGGGCGGACGGTCAGCCGAGCCCTCTCCGCCGCCCGGGCACCCGTCGAACGCGGAATCGTCCGCTTGAAGTCCTGGCGGATCTTCCGACGCGCCCGCTGCAGCCCCAACCTCATGGCCGTCGTCGCCAAAGCCGCCCTCACCGTGGAGGCAACGCTGAAAATGCTCATCAAGTGGGACGGCTTTTCAGCTAGATTCGTCCTGATGTTCGCTCTTGTGCGGCCGTCGGCCTCGGTGCACGTAGGTGTACTTCCCGAGGCTCCTCACGGGGTCTGGCCAGCGTCGTCGACGATGCCGCTGGCCACGAGTGCCACGGAAGACACGACCGTGCCCTTCTTTCCCCAGGCGCTGTCTTCCAGCAGTACGGTCCGTTCGCCCAGGAGGCGGGCCGTGCTCTTGTCGAAAATCCATTCCCTGCGCTCGCCGGCGTGCACGCGGACGACGGCGACGCCGCGTCGTCCTGCGGCGTCCACGGCCTCCGGCGCGACGTCTACTCCGGGGATGAGGGCAGCGGCCCGGTACAGGGCGGCGGTGAGCTCCGGGCCGGCGGCACCGCTGCGCAACAGATCGCCGATGGCGACGAAGGACTGCTGGTCCGGTCCCGTCGTGGAGCCCGAACCGGCGCCGTGGTTCTTTTCGGCATCGTCGCGGATCACCTCCAGCAGAGCTTCGGGATCGGTGGGCAGGGTGGAAAGGAAACCGTACGTCGGCGAGTTGAGGTTTCCCCCGCCCTCGGAACCCGGAAGCACACGGTCCTTCCCTTCCTTGCGTTGCAGCGTGCTTTCGCCGCCGTCCACCGACGTCCACTGCTCGATGTCCTCGCTCTCGCGCAGGAGAGCCATCTGCCCGTTCTGGTTCTCGGACAGCACCGATGTGTGGCCGACCGTCTTGACGTACACGTACTGCCCGGCGCGTGCCTTCTTCCCGGGCGTGGCGTTGGCGGCCAGGGCTGCCCTCTCAAGCAGGTGGACCGATGCCGCGGTGGCCGGGGACGTCTGTCCGGGTCCACCGGAAGTGCCGGAGCCCATGCCGAGAACGACGACGGCGGCACCGGCGGCCACGGCGGTTCCCAGCACCAGGACCATCCGCCGACGCAGCCGCGGGGCGGGACGGTGAGACCGCACCCCGGCCTGGCGGTCGACCTCGCTCAGTAGGTGCCGGCGACGGGCCCCCACACGTCCGGCGGGGAGTTCCGGGTAGGACGGCGCCGGCAAAGCCTCCTGTGCCTGCTCACGCTCGAACCGCTCCCGCTGCTCCGCGTTCATCGTGTCCCCCTCCTGCGGGAAGGGTGGGTCGTGGCCACCCCGCTGTCGGATATGTGTCGGCTGCGGCGCCGTGGTCCCACACTGTGCACATCGGCTGCCAGTTCTTCCTCGACGAGTCCGCGCAGCTTTTCCCTGGCCCTCGAGAGCCGGGACCGTACGGTGCCGACCGGAACCCCCAGTGCTTCGGCGGCGGCTGCGTATCCAAGGTCGGACCAGGCGACCAGGGTGAACACCTCGCGCTCCGTTCGCTTCAGGCGCCGCAGTGCTCGGGCGACGGCGGCCAGCCGCTGACCGTCGGCCATCTGCCCGACAACTTCGTCGGAGAAGTCGGGCAGCGGTTCCGGGAGAGGCAACCGGGACATCGCTTCCCGATGCCTGCGGGCTGCCCGGGCCGTGTTGCGCATCACGTTGGTCGCGATGCCCAGCAGCCAGCCGCGGACGCTGCCGACTTCCTCCGCCAGCTTGTCGCGCAACCGCCACGCCTCAAGGAAGGTGAGGGACATGACGTCCTCGGCGACGGTCCGGTCGCCCGTCGTCCGGACGGCGTGGGCGTAGACGACCCGTGCGTGCTCGTCAAAGATCTCGCCGAACGCAGCCCGATCTCCAGACCGGATCCGTTCGTTCAATGGGAACTCCACAACCACAAGTGTCCGCAGACCCGCCTCGGTTCCACTTACAGCGTCAGGAAGTGAGTGCGATCATGTGATTTGGCATGTCAGGTGTCACCGGATGGCTCCCCACCCGCCTCCCCTGCAACGAAACGGGTCCAGCGGCCATCCGCGCAGCCCCTTGACCTCGTGACCACCTCGATCTTGTGACCATCGCAGACGCGGGCGGAGCCGCACTCGCCGGCGTGGGGACAGTGCGGCGCACGCCCCCGGGGTGGGCATTCCCGCGAGACGGGGCACGCGAGGGCTCCGAGAGCTCCGGACAACAGACAAGGCCCCGGTCACCGACCAGGGCCTTCGCTTTGGAGCGGGTGACGGGAATCGAACCCGCGCTCTGAGCTTGGGAATCACTGGTGCCTACGGCCGCTTTGGAGCTGTGACCTGCTGAAACGGCTGTCCTCGACGTAGGATCGCGCCCCTGCACGGACTGCGGTTGACCGCTGCTCTCCGCTCCACCCGGTGCACTTCTGGTGCGGCCGTGGTGCGCACACCACGGCCGCACCTTCTGATCCGTAGCTCCATGTGGATCGGTCGGTAACTGTCACATGGGCCTCCACAGGGCCTTGGAAGGGCTCTAGCGGGTAGTGACGGTTGCTGGGGTTGCGGTACTGCGCTGCGGTATCGACCGCGGTTACGGGAGTGCCTTGGGATTAGTGCTGACAAACCCCTTGCCCTCGGGCCAGATCACGGCGCAGTCCTGCGTCTTAGCCAGGGCCAGGAGGTCTTCCCGCGGCTGGGAAGGGAGCAGGATGGCGCGGATGGTGTGATCGACGAACCTGCTGTAGTCCGCGAGCTGCCCGATAGCCATGCGGATGTTCTCGCGTGTGACGCTGCCCTTTGCCTCAACCAGGAGGCCCAGCCCTTTGGCGTGGAGGTCGGTGAAGAGCGGGCGGCTCTCACCAGGGGGCAGGATGCGCTGCCGGCCGGACTGGTGGCCGTTACTGGTCAGGTAGTCGGCGAACGCATTGACCAGGTGGGCTTCCTTGCGGTCGGCCTCGTAGGGCTCCTGGTTCGGGTTGACGAACGTGGTCTCGTTCTCGTTCCGCTCCAAGGGGAGGTCGTCGACCTGGTTGGGCTGCGAGACGAACAGCCTGCCCAGCTTGGTGGAGGGCTCCTGCGGCGTGGTGTCTACCGGGTTTAGCCGGAAGACGATGACCTTACGGAGAGGGCCGTCGTTGGTCTCGGGGGCGTCTGCCGAGTACCAGGGGTTCTCCTGGTCAATGGTGAACTCGCCGCGGTAGGTGACCGTTCCGCGGGCGCCCTGGAAGACGCGCAGCGCGCGTCCTTCAGCCTGGTGGTTCAGGATGCTGGCGTTGCCGGAGATCATCCGCTGGTCCCCGTACTGCCCTTCTCCGCTGTAGTGGAAGCGGCCGTCCGGCATCCAGTCGTCGTAGTAGCCGTGCTTCTCGCCGGCGACGGGGTCCGTGAAGACGAAGACATTGGGCGTCTTGGCTGACGGCCCAATGCCTCCCTGGGTCCGCCCCCCGTACTTGCTGTGCAGCGCCTTGCGTTCGATCTGATCTCCGGGCTTGAGCTGCCATTTCACGGTGTCCCATGCCATCTCGCTCACGGGCCTCCCCCTCGAAGACTGCCGCGCCTCACAGACAAGGCGCAATCATACGTACGATGCGCGCATGGAAATCGTATGTCAAATTCGAGCACCCGATTCCGATGCACGGTCGACCTGTACGACGCTTTACACATAGATGCACCTTTAAGCGCACAAACGCTTCGAACCCCGGCCCAATGTCGTTGACAACCACCGACATCAACAGTCATACCGACAGGTCCTCGCCCCCAAGATGCGGGGCGAGGACCTGTCGGTATGACGAGGGGACTTGGATCAGGCGCTAGCAGTCTCTTCCGCGGAGGACTGCGCAGGGATGGCATCGCTCCCGTGGATGGAAGCGGCGATCTCCGCGAAGAGAAGGGCGCCCGCCGACTCCCAGGCAGTGCGGCCAGCCACGAGCTTGCCAGTCTCAGGGTCGATGAGGTTGCCGGCGAAGATGGTGTCCTCGGGCTTGATGTCGGCCGTCTTGGTGGTTCGGTCGAAGTTGACCTTGTCCAGGGCGTGGACGGCTTCGGAGACACTGGTCTTGCCATCTGCGATGGTCGCGTGAACGGCAAATGCGATCGCATACAGAACGCTGGCGGAAGTGAGGTAGGTGGCCTCACGCAGCTCGGGCACGGTGACGTTGCCGTCGACGACGTCGGCGAAGCGCACCAGTTCACCCAAACCGGTCCAAAAGTCCTTCAGGGCAGCGCGGGCCTTCTCGGGGTCACTCTTGTCCCCTTCGAAGTGCGCGTTGACGGCCTTGTCCATGGTCGCCGGGGACCGATACCCATTGCCAACCAACAGCAGGCCCGACACGTAGCGGACGGTCTTGAAGCTGAACGCCTTAGCCGACAACTTGCCCGGGTTGTCCTTGAAGTACTCAACCCTGTCCTGCAGGAGCGGAACGTCGTCGAAGAGGTCAGCGAGCTCCCGGTTGATGGGCTGGCGACGGTCCATCGACTGACCCATCGAGGCCGTCGGCGCCTTGACGTTGCGCTGGAGGTCCGCGAAGTCCTGGGCGCGGTGCTTGGGGTCGTCTTCGATCACGATGATCAGAGGCTGCCCGGAGGTCCGGAGACGCTCGATCAGGGGGTCGTCTTCGTCGCGGCTCTGCACGATCTTCTCGTAGGCGCCGATGCGGTGCTGACCGTCACCGATGTCGAACTTTGCGCCGATGTCAATGGCGAGCGTACCGACCTGAGCTGCATCGATTTCGGTGGTGACGCCAGGAACGGGGATGGGCTTGAACTCAGCCTCCTTCGAGGTGAGGTACAGAACCGCCGCTCCGAGTACGAACTTTTCCTCGGTCTCGAGGTAGTTGACGATGCCGGCCATGTGGTTGTTGTCGCGGGGGCGGTTGCCATGGGTCGTGGTCTTCACCGGGTCCCACGCCTCCGGCTTGGCAACCATCGAGACGAGGTCAACGGCGGACATCGCGGTAGTCATCATCTGACGACCACCCTGCTTGTAGCCGATGACGGGGATGTGGATCTTGGGCATAGGGGTCCCCTCCTTGCACATGCTGACGCAAGCCCACGGTAGGACTGATTGGGCGTCAGGTGCCGAAGATGACTTTACTACGCACGAATGCAGAATGACAAGCAGTCATTTCTTGCGTAGCAGGCGGAACTTTATGCGTAGCGACCAGGTGGCGCGACATGTGGCGCGGGGTGGCGGAACGATCTCTCCGCAGGTCACACGGTCGCGCCAGTTGCGTGACTTCCGGCGCGTGGATGGTTCGCTCACCCACCACTCACCCCAGCCCCCATCCCGTCCGCCGTCGACCCACACACCGTGGAGCGGGCGTGGTCCAGGGCGTCAAGGTGGAGCGCCCAACTGGACGAACGACCTTGACGCCCTGGGCCGCGTCTGCTCGGCTTTGCCTGGGTCGACGGCGGACGGGATGGAAGCTCCCCCACGCACGCTCCTACGGACCCGCAGTCGGCGACGGTGCCCCCACCATCCCGGTGCCGGCCGATCCCCCGCCGGAGGCATCAGGCTCTGACCGCGCCCGTGCGGACGGTGCTCGACTCATCGCCTTCGGCCCTGTCCACCTGTAGGCGGGCGTCGGCGCAGCCCGCGCGGAGCGGGCCGAAGGCAGGAGCGTCGCGCGGAGCGGAGCCGGGAGCCCGCCCGGCGGAGCGGAGCGCAGCCGGGGCTTGAACCCGTAGAGAAGGTTGTAACTCAGTTGGCCTGGGATGCCGAGTAGGCATCAAAGGACGCTCGGAGTACCGGGGCCTCGGTAGTGGTGAGGTCCTGGGCCCAGCATTCGCACCAGTAGCCGCGGGTGGGGCTGTTCACAAGGTCGCTCCCGTCGGGTGGACCGCGAGGACGTAGCGGGCGCTCTCGTCGTGGAGGGTGAGTTGGTAGCCGGTGCCTGCGGTCAGGTAGGCGAGGGCGCGTTCATGCTCGGTGTCGTCGGTCAGCCAGTGCAGGCCCGGTTGTGCGTGAGGGGCGTCGAGTTGGTCCGTGATGTGGCGTGTGCGCTCCTGTAACCAGCGCAGTGCCAGACGTGGGCTCGCGGCGTCGTGTGATCCCAGTGGGATGGCGCGGACCTCGTGCAGGGGATAGGCGGCGGCCGTGCACCGGTAGGGGAGGAATGGGCCGTCCGCGTTCGATGCGCGGTGGCGTAGGAATTTCAGCATGGGCGGTCTTCCGGGGAGCCGGCTCCGGTGAGGAGTTCCGCGGTGACCGTGTAGCCACCGTGGTTGTCGTGGACGACGACCCGGTGGGCGAGTGCGTTGACCATGCTCAGGCCACGGCCGTGCTCGGCCCGTTCGCCCTGCCGCCGGGCCTTCGGGACCGTACCGGCCCCTCCTTCGTCCGTCACCGACAGGGCCACGACCCGCGGGGAGACGGCGACCGCCAGGTGGAAGCTGCCGGAGTGTGAGCCGCTGGCCGTGTAGAGGACGGCGTTCGCACTCAGTTCGCTCACGATCAGCTCGGCGTCGTCGACTAGGGGAGATCCGCGCAGGATGTCGCGGGTCCAGCGGCGGGCTCGGCTGACCTCTTCGGGGAAACCTGGGCAAGACAGTCCCCAGACCCGGGCCGTACTCGTATACTCGTGCATACAAGTTCCTTCATGCTGGTAGGCCGCCATGTGCAGCGGGTTCGGGCTAGACGAGTTTCACTCCGTCGTGGGCGCGGACGGCCGGCGGGGATATCGCGTCGAGTGCGTCCAGGACGCGGATCGCGTACGCCTCGTCGGCGAGTTCGGTGACTTCCTCACGGGTGGCCCAGCGCAGCGCGCGGGTCTCCTCGCCCGTGGTGGGCGTGCCGTCGGCGGCCTCGCAGCGGAAGACCAGGGAGACAATCAGGCCCGTCATGTTCTTGTAGACGCCGGTCAGGGTCGCGGGAAGCGCGATCTTGATACCGGTCTCTTCCAGGACTTCGCGCTGGAGGGCTTCGGGAATGGTCTCCTCGCGTTCGAGGACTCCGCCCGGGGGCTCCCAGTGGCCGTTGTCGCGGCGCTTGATCAGGAGGGCCCGGCCCTGGTCGTCGACGATGACTCCGGCGACGCTCACGGAATGCGGACGGTCGGTGCTCACGGTCCTCGGCCCTCTCGGCTGGCTAGGCTCTCCACCGTAGCAATAACACTCGCCCACTCGTCTAGATACCTAAAGGAGTACACGTGTCCCCTCTCCGCTCCGGCCTGCTGGGTGCCCTCGACCCCACGAGTGATCGTGCGGTCTTCCGGCAGATCGCCGACCAGTTGCGCGAAGCCATCGACCGCGGCCGTTTCAAGGAGGGCGAGAAGCTGCCCTCGGAAGCCGAGCTCGTGGAGCATTACGGGGTGTCCCGGATGACCGTCCGCAACTCCTTCTCCGTCCTCCAGGGAGAAGGGCTCGTGCACGCCGAACACGGCAAGGGCGTCTTCGTGCGACCCCGGCCGCCCGTGCGACGGCTCGCCTCCGACCGGTTCGCCCGGCGCCACCGGGAGCAGGGCAAGTCCGCGTTCATCGTGGAAGCGGACGCGGCCGGCAGTCACCCCCAGGTCGACAGCCTGGAGGTCAAGGAGGAGAAGGCCGGCCAGGACGTCTCCACCCGGCTCGGGTCCGTGCGCCGTGTGCTCGCCCGTCGCCGGCGCTACCTGCTGGACGGCCGCCCGGTGGAGTTCGCCACCTCGTACCTGCCGCTCGACATCGCACGCGGTACACCGATCGCCGAACCCAACCCGGGACCCGGCGGCATCTACGCCCGCCTTGAGGAACTGGGGCACCGCCTGGACCACTTCGAAGAGGAGATCCGCGCCCGGATGCCCTCGCCGGACGAGGTCAAGACGCTCCGGCTGGCCTCCGGCGTGCCCGTGATCCACCTGATCCGGACCGCGTACGACACGGAGGGGCGACCCGTGGAGGTCTGCGACACGGTCATGGCGGCGGACGCCTACGTCCTGTCGTACCAGCTCCCGGCGACCTGATCGCGTGGGCGGTGGCGGTGCGCGGGGGTGCTTCTCCGAACTCGTACACCCCAACAGGCATACTCGTATAGACGAGTGGGCAAGTTGTGTGGCAAGGTGGTCGTCGTTCCCGGAGATCGGGTTCGAAGGTCACATCTTGTATAGACGAGTAGATGGGGAGAAGTCTTGCGTACCATCCGCGTGGAGACCTCGGCCGCGACGATCCTGCTGACCGAGGCTCCCGAGCCCAAGGTTCGCGACCGCCAGACGGGCGAGGTCGCCAAGGACGCCGTGAGCGGTGAGGCGCTGATGACGGTCGGCGTCGTCTACATCGAGGACGGGGAATCGTCGCTGCTCAAGGTCACGGTCCCGGAGAGCGGCGTTTCCGAGGGACTGGTCCTCGGCTCGCCGGTCTCGCTGCCGGGACTGGTGGCCCGCCCGTGGGAGAGCGTCTTCAACGGGCAGCAGCGGCACGGCATCGCCTTCCGTGCCGCCGCCGTCACCCCGGCCGCGTTCCCGGCCGCCGTGGGGGCCGCCTGATGACGGACCTGGCGACGCTCCTGGAGGTGGGTGGCCCCCTCGCCACGCTCGGTGGTGGGGCCGCCTACGCCCGGGCCAAGCATCCGGCGGTCTACTGGTCCGCGGTCGGCCTGCCGGTCTCCACGGTCCGGCTGCTCGGCTCGTACGGCTCGGTCATGGAGGCGTGCGGTCTGACCGTGGCGCCCTCCCGGCTGCGGGTCCTGGCGGTCAAGGCCGCCACTCGCCGTGAGGTCCGGCCCGTGCCGCCCCGCCGGGGCATGATCCGGCCCACCTCGACCGGATTACGGCTCCGGCTGCGGCTCGCTCCGGGGCAGGAGCCGGCGGACGTGGCGGCCTCGGCCGAACGGCTGCGGCACGCCTGGGGGGTGCACGCCGTGTACGTCAGGACGGTCAAGCCGGGTGTCATCGAACTCCGGCTCGTCGGCTTCGACGTGCTGCGGCGGGTTCGGATGCCCCGCAAGGTCGACGCCGGGCTGTTGAAAGTGCCCGTCGCGCTGCGTGAGGACGCGACCCCCTTCGTACGCGACTACCGGACCATCCCGCACCAACTCACCCTCGGTGCGACGCTGTCCGGAAAGTCCATGTACCTGCGGCACCTCGTCGCCGGCCTCGCCCGTCAGCCGGTTGCCCTGGTCGGCATCGACTGCAAGCGGGGCGTGGAGCTGGCGCCGTTCGCCGCCCGACTGTCGGCTCTCGCGACCGACCCAGAACAGGCGGCCGAGCTGCTGCCCGTGCTCGTGAGGGAAATGGAGGACCGGTACGACCTGATCAAGGCCCGGCAGGGCATCGCACCCGACACCCCGGCGGAGGAGATCACCTCCGACGTCTGGGGCCTGCCGGAGAACGAACGGCCCACACCGATCGTGCTGTTCGTGGACGAGGTGGCGGAACTCTTCCTCGTCGCCACGAAGAAGGACGAGGAACGCCGGGACGAGATGGTCACCCAGCTCATCCGTCTCGCTCAGCTCGGTCGGGCCGCCGGCATCTACCTGGAGGTGTGCGGGCAGCGCTTCGGCGCCGAGCTGGGCAAGGGGGCGACCATGCTGCGGGCCCAGTTGACCGGCCGCGTCTGCCACCGCGTCAACGACGAAGCCTCCGCCAAGATGGCGCTCGGCGACATTGCCCCCGAAGCGGTCATGGCCGCCTGCGCCATCGCACCCGAACGGCCGGGCCTGGCCGTGGCCGGTGACACCTCCGGCGGCTGGTCCCGCATCCGCACCCCGTACCTCTCCCTCGGAGAGGCCGCCGACATCTGCCGCAAGGCGGCGCACTTGGCGCCCGACCTGCCCGCGCTCAAGCCCTTCCGGCCCGACATGCCCGTACGGCCGGTCGAACCCCCGGCTCCGGTCGTCCAACCGCGTCCGGCGACCGGCTGATCGTCCCCTTCCCGACCCGGTCGGCGTGACCGTCTCACGCCACGTCCCTACCCCTCCCATGCCCGAATCCGAAAAGGAGCCGCCGCATGCGCGTCCACCTGGCCCGCGTCGACGCGGTGCTCGTCCAAGCGGTCATCGCCGCCGCGCTGTCCTTCGCCCACCTGCACGACCTCGCCTCGGCGGCCGGGCAGGACGGGTGGAAGGCATGGGCCTACCCCGTATCGGTCGACCTGCTGCTCGTCGCCGCCTGGCGCCGGCTGCGGACCGGCGACGCGAAAGCGGCCGGGTGGTGCTGGTTCGTGATCGCGCTCGCCGCCTCCCTCGGCGCGAACGTCGCCACCGCCGGCCTGCTCGACATGGACCAGGTCCCCGCCTGGCTGCGCATCCTCGTCGCGGGCTGGCCCGCGGTCGCCTTCCTCGGCGGAACCCTCCTCGCCCACTCCCCGCCGCCGACGGCGGACAAGGAAACCGAGTCCGCCCAGCGCAACGAGGGCACCGAGGACCAGGAGGACGGCCCCGAACCCCCGCCCGAGGAACCGTCCACCCGGCCCGCCGCCGTGGAAGCACCACCCGCGCGGCCCGCCGTGGCCGTCCCGGCCGCCCTGGTCGAGCACGCCCGCAAGGTCGCCGCCGAGCACCGCACCCGTACCGGAGCACCCATCGACACCTCGACCCTGCGCGCCCGCCTCGGCGTCCCCGCGCCCCTGGCCGAAGCCATCGCCGCCCACCTCTGAGAGGAGACCCGCATGACCGCCCGTCGCCGCTTTCGCTCCGTCATCCGCATCGGCCCGGTACAGGTCGGCACCTACTACGACGGCCGCGGCCGGGAGAAGCACGCCGCCGCCTGCACGGCTCCGCGCTGCGGCTTCTCCGCCGACTACGACAGCCGTGCCGCCGCCGAGCTGGCCGCCCGTACCCACCGCTGCCCCGTCCGCTGAAGGGACCCGCACACCGTGACCATCAGCCTGCCGCTCGTCGTCCTCGGCTTCTTCGCCTGGGGAGCGGTCAAGTTCCTCGGCGTCCGTACGTGGATCGTCGTCGTGATCGCCCTCTTCGGCTTCTGGTTGTCGCAGACCTTCATGGCCCCGGCCATCGAGTCCGGCACGCGCTCCGGCGTGGACATCATCAACGGCTCACATGACTAGACGAGTAGGTAAGGAGAGCTTCGCCGTGTTCCTGCCCAAGTACCCCGACAGCCCCACCCCGCCGCCCGCGCACACCCCCACCGCGGCCGACCGGGCGCCCGACCGGCGTCCGGCCCCGCAGGTCTCCGTCAGCACCGGAGCGGTCGCGGCCGTCCTCGTCGGCGGCGTCGTGCTGACCGCGCTCCTGGCGGCCGTCGCCGTCACGGCCGTCTCCGTGGCCGTCGCCGCCGCGGTCCTGCGCTCGCTGCTGCGCGACCAGTACCGCCGTTGACGCACCGGACCCCGGGGCGGCCTCGATACCGCCAAGCATCCGCCACCCCGGGGCCCTCTCCCTCCAGCCGAACCAGAAGGAGAAAGCCATCATCACCCGCGCCACTCCGCCTCCGCTCCGCGAACTCGGCGAACTGGCCGCCCTCGGCACCATGCCCGCGCTCCTGCGCCAACTCGCCGGCCTCGGCGGCTGTACGCACCCGATCCGCCTCGACGGCCACCGCACCGAGTACGACGTGAACACCCGTACCGGTGAGATCGGCCGCGTCCTGCGCCACCTCGACTCGTCGGCCCTCCCGGCCGGACAGCTCCTCGTGCGCTGCAACAACCGGCGTACGACCCGCTGCGCGGCCTGCGCCGAGGTCTACCGCCGCGACACCTTCCACCTGATCACCGCCGGGCTGCGCGGCGGCAAGGGCGTCCCCGAGCAGGTCGCCACCCATCCGCGGGTCTTCGCCACCTTCACCGCTCCCGGCTTCGGCCCGGTCCACAACCGCCCCACCGGCCCGGCCGGCACGATCCGCCCCTGCCGCTGCGGCACCCGCCACGACGACCAGGACCCGGCCCTGGGCACGCCCCTCGACCCGGACACCTACGACTACGAAGCCGCCGTGCTGTGGAACGCGCACGCCGGTCCGCTGTGGCGGCGCTTCTCCATCTACCTGCGCCGGGAGGTCGCCAAGCGCGCCGGCCTCACCCAACGGGCCTTCCGCGAACACGCCCGCGTGTCCTTCGCCAAGGTCGCCGAGTACCAAAAGCGCGGCGCCGTCCACTTCCACGCCGTCATCCGCATCGACGGCCCCGACGGCGGCGACACCCCGCCCCCGCCCTGGGCCACCGCCGAGCTGCTGACCGACGCCATCCGGGCCGCCGCCACCGCCGCCCGCGTGGACGGGCCGGTCATCGACGGCCGCGCCCACACCTTCGCCTTCGGCCGCCAACTCGACATCCGTACGATCCGCTCGGCCGACTTCGACGGCGGCCGGGAACTGACCGAACGGGCTGTCGCCGCCTACATCGCCAAGTACGCCACCAAGGGCGCCGAGACCGCGACGGGCGCCCTCGACCGGCCGCTGAAGTTCGCCGCCGAACTCGCCCAACTCGACATCAACGACCACGCCCGCCGCCTCATCCGCACCGCCTGGACCCTCGGCGCCCACAAAGACCTGCAACACCTCCGCCTGCGCGCCTGGGCCCACATGCTCGGCTTCCGCGGCCACTTCTCCACCAAGTCCCGCCGCTACTCCACCACCCTCGGCGCCCTCCGCGACGCCCGCGCCGCATGGCGCCGCGCACAGGCGCTCGCCTCCCTCCCCGACGGACAACGCCCGGCCGGTGACGACCCGGACGGCCAGGAGGAGACGACATACGTCCTCGCGCACTGGGCCTACGCCGGTACCGGCCTCAGCCCCGCCGAAGAGTGGCTTTCCGCGTCCCTCGCCCGGGACCTCCAGCCCAACAGCGAAACCGCCCGTGAAGCCCTGTACGCCATGAAAGGAGACCGGTCGTGAGTGACGTCCTCCTGACCGTCGAGCAGGCCGCCGAACGCCTTGGCACCACCGCCCGCTTCCCCCGGCGGCTCATCGCGGAACGCCGGATCGCCTTCGTGAAGGTCGGCCGCCACGTCCGCATACCGGCGCGGGTCCTGGAGGCGTACATCGAGGGCAACACCGTCCAGCCGATCCGCCGCCGGCGCTCCCGCTACGGAAGGGCGGCCTGATGGGGAACAAGAAGGGCACCCGGCGTCGGTTCGGTGCCGTACGTCAGTACCGCTCCGGTCGCTGGACCGCGAGCTACCAGGGGCCGGACGGGCAGGAATTCCGTTCGCCCGAGACGTTCGCGACCAAGCGGGACGCGGAGGTCTGGCTCTCACAGATCGAAGCCGACCTGTCGCGCGGGAACTGGCAGGACCCGGACGCGGGCGCCGTGAACTTCAAGGAGTACGCCCTCCAGTGGGTCGACGAACGCGGGCTCGCCGCCACGACCGACGAGCTGTACCGGCGCCTCCTCCGGCTGCACCTCCTCCCCGCCTTCGAGGACCTGGACCTCGACGAGATCACCGCCCCGCGTGTCCGCACCTGGCGGACCGAACGCCTCAAGGCCACGGGTGCCACGACCGTTGCCAAGGCGTACCGGCTCCTGAAGGCCATCATGGAAACCGCCGTCGACGACGAGCTGATCCGCCGGAACCCGTGCCGCATCCGGGGCGCGGGCAAGGAGGCCGCCGCCGAACGGCAGATCGCCACCGTCGACCAGGTCGACGCGCTCGCCGACGCCGTCGGGCCCCGCTGGCGGCTGATGGTCTTCCTCGGGGCCTACGGGCCCATGCGCCCGGAGGAACAGGCCGAGCTGCGCCGCAAGGACGTCGACCTGGACGCCATGACCATCTGGGTACGCCGTGCCGCGCCCGAGCTGACCACCGGCAAGCGTGCGGAAGGGCCCACCAAGTCCGAAGCCGGAAGGCGGGTCGTCGTCCTGCCGGCCTTCCTCCGGACCGACCTCCGGCGCCATCTCGACTGGTACGCGGAGAAGGGGCCGGAGGGGCTGCTGTTCGTGGGGGAGAAGGGCAAGCCGTTCCGCCGCTCGACCTTCGGGCGCACGTGGCGCCGGGCTCGTGCCGCGGCCGGCCTCCCGGAGGGCTTCCGGTTCTACGACCTTCGCCACACCGGGCACACCCTCGCGACCCGTTCGGGCGCCACGCTCAAGGACACGATGGTCCGCGCGGGGCAGTCGTCGGAGAAGGCCGCGTTGATCTACCAGCACTCGGACTTGACCCGGCAGCAGGAAGTGGCGAGCGGCCTCGATCAGCTCGTGCGGGCCGCCCGCCGGAAGGGCGCCGACCCGTCATCTGGTGCGGATCTGGTGCGCGACGCCTAGCGTGGTCCAGACAACAGACAAGGCCCTGGTCTCTGACCAGGGCCTTCGCTATGGAGCGGGTGACGGGAATCGAACCCGCGCTCTGAGCTTGGGAAGCTCATGTTCTACCATTAAACTACACCCGCAGAGCGGCCGTTGGTGCGAGCCGCATCGTCGCTCACTGTACCCCATTTGCAGCCTCCGGTGTGGCGTGCCGTGGGTTCTCGTGTGCCGGGCGGGGGGCCGGCGGTTTCGGGTGGGGAGTCGGGGCATAGGGTGAGGGCCGGGGTGCCGCGTGGAGTGGTGTCCCGTTGATCCCCTAATGTGGCTGTCTCGTCCACCGCTTGTTGGGGAAAGGGCTTGATGGACTCCATGGAGCGAACCGTCGTCCGGTGTGCCGAGGGGCACGTGTTCAGCACCGCGACGTTCCCGATGCAGAACCTCGGTACCGGGCGGATCGGGCCCGGGCGGCTCATCCGCTGCCCCCGGTGCGCGCGGCTGCGGCACGCCGTGCCGGTGGGGGCGGCCGAGCGGGCCTAGCGGCCCGTACGACTCCGTCGCCGCTGGTGGGAAGCGCGCGGGTGTCCGTCCGGTTGGGGCGGCCCCGCGCGCTCTGCGTATCCTCGGGACGTGCTTCTCTCAGACAAGGACATCCGGGCCGAGATCGAATCCGGGCGGGTGCGGATCGACCCGTACGACGGATCCATGGTGCAGCCCTCGAGCATCGACGTGCGGCTCGACCGCTACTTCCGGGTGTTCGAGAACCACCGCCACCCCCACATCGACCCCGCCGTCGAGCAGACCGACCTCACCCGGCTGGTGGAGCCGGACGGGGACGAGGCGTTCATCCTCCACCCCGGCGAGTTCGTGCTCGCCTCGACGTACGAGGTCATCTCCCTGCCCGACGACATCGCCTCCCGGCTGGAGGGGAAGAGTTCCCTCGGGCGGCTCGGGCTCGTCACCCACTCGACCGCGGGTTTCATCGACCCCGGGTTCTCCGGGCATGTCACCCTGGAACTGTCGAACCTCGCGACCCTGCCGATCAAGCTGTGGCCGGGGATGAAGATCGGCCAGCTGTGCATGTTCCGGCTCAGCTCGCCGGCCGAGTTCCCGTACGGCAGCGAGCGGTACGGGTCCCGCTACCAGGGGCAGCGCGGCCCCACGGCCTCGCGGTCCTTCCAGAACTTCCATCGAACGCAGGTGTGAGCATGAGCGGTGCGCGGGAGGACCTCACGTACGAAGGGTTCGGGCGTGCGGTGCGCGACCTCGCCCGCACCATCGCGGACGACGGTTACGAGCCCGACGTGGTGCTCTCCATCGCCCGCGGCGGCGTCTTCGTGGCCGGCGGGCTCGCCTACGCGCTGGACTGCAAGAACATCCACCTCGTGAACGTGGAGTTCTACACGGGCGTCGGCACCACGCTGGAGATGCCGGTGATGCTCGCGCCCGTCCCCGACGTGATCGACTTCGGCGACAAGCGGGTCCTGATCGCGGACGACGTCGCCGACACCGGCAAGACCCTGAAGCTCGTCCACGACTTCTGCCTCGGACACGTCGCCGAGGTCCGGTCCGCCGTCATCTACGAGAAGCCCCACTCCCTCGTCAAGTGCGAGTACGTCTGGAAGCGCACCGACGACTGGATCAACTTCCCCTGGAGCGCCGAGGGGCCCGTCGTCCGACGCTCCGGGCAGGTCCTCGACGCCTGAGGGCGGAAGACCGCGAGGGGGAGGGGCCGCCGGCCCCTCCCCCTCGCGGTGGTTCCCGCGGTGTCCCCGGGGCTCCTACAGCGTCCCCAGTTTGACCAGCGACAGCAGTGCCACCAGCTGGATCGCCGACGCGCCCAGGGCCTTCGGCCACGGCAGGTCGTGGGACTTGCTCACCATGGCCGTGAACAGCGCGCCCGCCGCCAGCCACGACAGCCAGCCGATCACCTGCACCAGGCCGTTCTCACCGCCCAGGAACATGGCGAACAGCAGGCGCGGGGCGTCCGTCAACGACATGATCAGCATCGACAGGCCCACCGTCGGCTGCCACGCCCCGCTGCCGCCGAGCTGGCGGGCCAGGGTGTGCGTCACCGCGCCGAGGATCAGCCCGCCCACGACGAACATGACACCGGTGATCAGGACGGCCGGCACCGCGGTCGACATGGTCGAGTTGATCGTCTCCTCGCGGGCCTTGTCGAAGCCGAACAGCGCCAGCAGGCCGTACACGAAGGTGACCGTCAGGGCCGGCAGCCAGACCGCGTGGTCCCGCGTCCGCCAGAACGTCGGGCCGGGGCGCGTCACGATGCCGGTCAGGAGCTGCTGCCACGGCAGGCGCGGCCCGGAGGGGGCGGCGGGGTCCGCCCGGTGGGCGTCCGGCGGCCCGTAGGGGTCCTCGTGGACGCTGAACACCTGGGTGTGGCCCGGGGTGTTCGCGGTGTGCGCGTGGGGGGCGTACGCCTGTTGGGGATGGGGCGGGTGGTGTGGGTGCGGCGCGGCCTGCTGGTGGGGGTCGCCGAAGTACTCGGGCTCGCCGTGCGTGCGGCCGTCCCTCGCCCACTGCTGCGGCGGGGCGTACGGCGGCGCGTCGCCGCCGCCGTACGGCCCCTGCCGCGGGTGCGGGGGCTGCTGCCCTTGTTGGTGCGGGGTGCGGTTGTCCCGGCCGCGTCCGATCCTGAATCCAGCCACGCCTACGAACGTACCCGGTTCCGCCCGTACGGGCGTATCCGTGCGCGGGGCGGGCCCTCTTTGCTGCCGAGCTGTGACATGCACCGGGGCCCGGCGGCGGAACGGCCGGGTCCGTCCCCTCGGGGCGGACCCGGCCGTCCTCCCATCGGCGGTACCGGGGGCCGGGGCTACTTCGCCGGTTCCGGCTCCGGGGCCGCGTCGGACGCCGGGGCCTCGGGCGCCGGGGTCCTCACCGACTCCAGGAGGAGCTGCGCCACGTCCACGACCTGGAGCGACTCCTTGGCCTGGCCGTCGTTCTTCTTGCCGTTCACCGAGTCCGTCAGCATGACCAGGCAGAACGGGCAGGCGGTGGACACGATGTCCGGGTTGAGCGACAGGGCCTCGTCGACGCGCTCGGTGTTGATGCGCTTGCCGATGCGCTCCTCCATCCACATCCGCGCGCCGCCGGCGCCGCAGCAGAAACCGCGCTCCTTGTGGCGGTGCATCTCCTGCTGGCGCAGGCCGGGGACGGCGGACATGATCTCGCGCGGCGGCGTGTAGACCTTGTTGTGCCGTCCCAGGTAGCACGGGTCGTGGTAGGTGATCAGACCGTCGACCGGGGTCACCGGGGTGAGCCTGCCCTCGTCGACGAGGTGCTGGAGCAGCTGCGTGTGGTGGATGACCTCGAAGTCGCCGCCCAGCTGGGGGTACTCGTTCGCGATCGTGTTGAAGCAGTGCGGGCAGGTGGCGACGATCTTCTTCGACGACCTGGGCTTCTTCGTCGACGGCTCGTCCTCGTCCTCGCCGAACGCCATGTTCAGCATCGCGACGTTCTCCTGGCCGAGCTGCTGGAACAGCGGCTCGTTGCCCAGGCGGCGGGCGGAGTCGCCGGTGCACTTCTCGTCGCCGCCCATGATCGCGAACTTGACGCCCGCCATGTGCAGCAGCTCCGCGAAGGCCTTGGTGGTCTTCTTGGCGCGGTCCTCCAGGGCGCCGGCGCAGCCGACCCAGTACAGGTAGTCGACCTCGGAGAGGTCCTCGACGTCCTTGCCGACGATCGGGACCTCGAAGTCGACCTCCTTGGTCCACTCGACGCGCTGCTTCTTCGCCAGGCCCCAGGGGTTGCCCTTCTTCTCCAGGTTCTTGAGCATCGTGCCCGCCTCGGACGGGAACGCGGACTCGATCATCACCTGGTAGCGGCGCATGTCGACGATGTGGTCGACGTGCTCGATGTCGACGGGGCACTGCTCGACGCAGGCGCCGCAGGTGGTGCAGGACCACAGGACGTCGGGGTCGATGACGCCGTTCTCCTCGGCGGTGCCGATCAGCGGGCGCTCGGCCTCGGCGAGGGCGGAGGCGGGGACGTCCTCCAGGGCCTCGGCGGACGCCTTCTCCTCGCCCTCCATGGTCTTGCCGCCGCCGGCGAGCAGGTACGGCGCCTTGGCGTGCGCGTGGTCGCGCAGCGACATGATCAGCAGCTTCGGGGAGAGCGGCTTGCCCGTGTTCCAGGCGGGGCACTGCGACTGGCAGCGGCCGCACTCGGTGCAGGTGGAGAAGTCGAGGATGCCCTTCCAGGTGAAGTGCTCGACCTGGGAGACGCCGAAGACGGTCTCCTCGGCGCCCTCCTCGTCGTCGAAGACGGTCTCGAAGTCGATCTCCTTGCCGCCGGACGTCATCGGCAGCAGGGCGCCCAGCGCGGTCTCGCCGGTGGCGTTGCGCTTGAACCAGATGTTGGGGAAGCCGAGGAAGCGGTGCCAGGCGATGCCCATGTTGGTGTTGAGCGAGACCGTGATCATCCAGATCAGGGAGACACTGATCTTCACCATGGCGGCGAGGTAGACCAGGTTCTGCAGGGTGCCGGTGCTCAGCCCGTCGAAGGCGAGGACGAGCGGGTACGACACGAAGTAGGCCGGGTCGTAGGAGTCGACGTGGTGCAGCGCGCCCTCGAGGCCGCGCAGGACCAGGATGACCAGGCCGATGGTGAGGATGACGTACTCGACGAAGTACGCCTGCCACGCCTTGGAGCCGGCGAAGCGCGACTTGCGGCCGGGCCGGGACGGCAGGCTCAGCAGCCGGATCACGATTAGGACGGCGATGCCGAGGACCGTCAGCAGGCCGATCAGCTCGGTGTACATCTCGAACGGCAGGAAGCCGCCGATGACCGGCAGGGTCCAGTCGGCCCTGAAGAGCTGCCCGTACGCCTGCGCCAGCGTGGGCGGCAGGGTGAGGAAGCCGACCGCGACGAACCAGTGCGCGAAGCCGACGATCCCCCAGCGGTTCATCCGGGTGTGGCCGAGGAACTCCCGGACCACGGTGGCGGTGCGGGCCTTCCAGTCGTCGGTGCGGCTGCCGGCCGGCACGGGCTGGCCGATCCGGACGAACCGGTAGATGTGCGCGATCGCTCGGGCAAAGAGCGCAACGCCGACCACGGTCAGGGTCAGCGACACAATGATCGCGGCGAGTTGCATGGGGGCTCCTCGGGCCTGCGAGGTGGGGTTTCGGCACTACTAAGCGGTAACTTATTGGGTTCGCTGTCGAGCGTACCCAGTTATTCCGCCGCACTGTAGCCGCGTACGCGGTGATCTGCGTCGCTCGGGTGGGCCCGCCGCCGCCCGTCGCCCCGGCGCCGCGCCGCGCCGATCAGGGCCGCGGGCGTACGCAGGAGGAGAACGGCGTCCAGTCCCATCCCATGGTGCTCCACGTAGTGCTGGTCCAGCAGCAGGGGCTCGTCCCACGGCAGGGGTGAGCCCCGCCTCACCTGCGCCAGTCCCGTCAGTCCCGGCTTGACCCGGTGCCGCCAGGCGGCACCCGCGCCGGGAGCGCCCGGTGCCAGCGGGGCGGGTCCCACCAGCGACATCTCGCCCCGTACGACGTGGGGCAGGCGCGACAGCGCGTCGAGGCGCAGCCGGCGGACGGGCAGGGTGCGCAGGGTGAAGGGCCGGCCGTGCAGGCCGGTCGTCGTCTCCCGCAGGAAGACGCCGCCGGGCGGGCGGCGCAGGGCCCGGGCGGCCGCGGCGGCGAGGAGCGCGGGGGCGGCGAGGACGAGGAGGACGGAGCCGAGGGTCAGATCCAGGATGCGCTTGGGGTGCATGGCGCGACACCTGACGTTCTGGGAGGCCGTGGCGGGGCGGTGGGGGCGTCGTGGCGCCGTCGCGGGGCCCGGACGGCGTGGGGTGAAAGGTGCGGAAGATGTGGAAGGCGAGGAAGGTGTGGATGGTTGGAATGGTCCGGTGCGGTGAAGGATAGGGCGGGCGGCTGCCCGAGCCCGGTCCGACGCGCCGCCCGTTGCGCATAAGGGCCGGATAAAAGTTGAGCCCGGCCGACTCAGGTCCGTTGACCGCGGCAGGCGAGTGGTGCATCCTTGAGTCTGTTCCGCTCAAGTCAGCTGGAGGAATCGAAATGGCACGTGCGGTCGGCATCGACCTGGGCACGACTAACTCCGTCGTCAGCGTTCTGGAAGGCGGCGAGCCCACCGTCATCACCAACGCCGAGGGCGCCAGGACCACGCCGTCCGTCGTCGCCTTCGCCAAGAACGGCGAGGTCCTCGTGGGTGAGGTCGCCAAGCGGCAGGCCGTCACCAACGTCGACCGGACCATCCGCTCGGTCAAGCGCCACATGGGCACGGACTGGAAGATCGAGCTGGACGGGAAGAACTTCAACCCGCAGCAGATCTCCGCGTTCATCCTGCAGAAGCTGAAGCGGGACGCCGAGGCGTACCTGGGCGAGAAGGTCACGGACGCGGTCATCACCGTCCCGGCGTACTTCAACGACTCCGAGCGCCAGGCCACCAAGGAGGCCGGCGAGATCGCGGGGCTGAACGTCCTGCGCATCGTCAACGAGCCGACCGCCGCCGCCCTGGCGTACGGCCTCGACAAGGACGACCAGACGATCCTCGTCTTCGACCTCGGCGGCGGCACCTTCGACGTCTCGCTGCTGGAGATCGGCGACGGCGTCGTGGAGGTGAAGGCCACCAACGGCGACAACCACCTCGGTGGTGACGACTGGGACCAGCGCGTCGTCGACTACCTGGTCAAGCAGTTCCAGAGCGGTCACGGCGTGGACCTCTCCAAGGACAAGATGGCGCTCCAGCGCCTCCGCGAGGCCGCCGAGAAGGCGAAGATCGAGCTGTCCTCGTCCACCGAGACCTCGATCAACCTCCCCTACATCACGGCGTCCGCCGAGGGCCCGCTGCACCTGGACGAGAAGCTGACGCGCGCCCAGTTCCAGCAGCTCACCGCCGACCTGCTCGAGCGCTGCAAGATCCCGTTCCACAACGTCATCAAGGACGCGGGCATCCAGCTCTCCGAGATCGACCACGTCGTCCTCGTCGGCGGCTCGACCCGCATGCCGGCCGTCGCCGAGCTCGTCAAGGAGCTGACCGGCGGCAAGGAGGCCAACAAGGGCGTCAACCCGGACGAGGTCGTGGCGATCGGCGCCTCGCTCCAGGCCGGTGTCCTCAAGGGCGAGGTCAAGGACGTCCTGCTCCTCGACGTGACCCCGCTGTCCCTCGGCATCGAGACCAAGGGCGGCATCATGACCAAGCTCATCGAGCGCAACACCACGATCCCGACGAAGCGCTCCGAGATCTTCACCACGGCGGAGGACAACCAGCCGTCGGTGCAGATCCAGGTCTACCAGGGCGAGCGCGAGATCGCCGCGTACAACAAGAAGCTCGGCATGTTCGAGCTGACCGGCCTCCCGCCGGCCCCGCGCGGCGTCCCGCAGATCGAGGTCTCCTTCGACATCGACGCCAACGGCATCATGCACGTCACGGCCAAGGACCTCGGCACGGGCAAGGAGCAGAAGATGACCGTCACCGGCGGCTCCTCCCTCCCGAAGGACGAGGTCGACCGGATGCGCGAGGAGGCCGAGCGGTACGCGGAGGAGGACCACAAGCGCCGCGAGGCCGCCGAGACCCGCAACCAGGGCGAGCAGCTCGTCTACCAGACCGAGAAGTTCCTCGCCGACAACGCCGACAAGGTGCCGGGCGAGGTCAAGTCCGAGGTCGAGGCGGCGGTGAACGAGCTCAAGGAGAAGCTGAAGGGCGAGGACACCGCGGAGATCCGCACCGCCACCGAGAAGGTCGCGGCCGTCTCCCAGAAGCTCGGCCAGGCCATGTACGCCGACGCGCAGGCCGGTCAGGCGGCGGGCGGCGCCCAGGCGGGCGCCGAGGGTGCCGAGGGCGCCAAGGCCGACGACGACGTGATCGACGCCGAGATCGTCGACGACGAGAAGCCGAAGGGTGGGGCCGCATGACGGAGGAGACCCCGGGCTTCGAGGAGAAGCCCGACGTCCCCTCCGGCGCCGCCTCCGACGACGCCGTCGAGGCCGCCGAGAGCCCTTCCGCCGAGGAGGGCGCGGCGGCCCCGGCCGGGGACGCGAACCAGACGGACCAGTCGGTCGGCCTGACCGCCCAGCTGGACCAGGCCCGCACCGCGCTCGCCGAGCGCACCGCAGACCTGCAGCGGCTTCAGGCCGAGTACCAGAACTACCGCCGCCGGGTCGAGCGGGACCGGGTCGCGGTGAAGGAGGTCGCCATCGCGAACCTCCTGTCCGAACTGCTGCCCGTGCTCGACGACATCGGCCGGGCGCGGGAACACGGCGAGCTGGTCGGCGGTTTCAAGTCGGTCGCCGAGTCGCTGGAGACCACCGTCGCGAAGATGGGCCTCCAGCAGTTCGGCAAGGAGGGCGAGCCCTTCGACCCGACGGTGCACGAGGCGCTGATGCACTCGTACGCGCCGGACGTCACCGAGACGACCTGCGTGGCGATCCTCCAGCCGGGGTACCGGATCGGCGAGCGGACCATCCGTCCCGCGCGTGTCGCCGTCGCCGAGCCCCAGCCGGGTGCCGCGCCGGCCTCGAAGGAAGAGCAGTCGGCCGACGAGGAGAGCGGTGGCCCCGAGGAGGGCTGACATCAGCGGGGCCGGCGGTCACGGGACCGCCGGCCCCGGAGCCGGCATGGTGGCCGTCCGGGAGGAGGGACGTCGATGAGCACGAAGGACTTCGTCGAGAAGGACTACTACAAGGTCCTCGGCGTCCCCAAGGACGCCACCGAGGCGGAGATCAAGAAGGCGTACCGGAAGCTCGCCCGCGAGTTCCACCCGGACGCCAACAAGGGCGACACCGCCGCCGAGACCCGCTTCAAGGAGATTTCCGAGGCGAACGACGTCCTCGGCGACCCCAAGAAGCGCAAGGAGTACGACGAGGCGCGCGCCCTCTTCGGCAACGGCGGCTTCCGGCCCGGTCCCGGCGGCGCGGGCGGCACGTTCAACTTCGACCTGGGCGACCTGTTCGGCGGCCAGGGCGGGGCGGGCGGCGCCGGCGGCTTCGGCGGCGGGCTCGGAGACGTCTTCGGCGGCCTGTTCAACCGGGGCGGCGCCGCCGGTGCGCGCACGCAGCCGCGCCGCGGCCAGGACGTGGAGTCCGAGGTGAGGCTCAGCTTCACCGAGGCGGTCGACGGGGCCACCGTTCCGCTGCGCATGTCCAGCCAGCAGCCCTGCCGGGCCTGCTCCGGCACGGGCGACAAGCACGGCACGCCCCGGGTCTGCCCGACGTGCGTCGGCACCGGCCAGGTGTCGCGGGGCTCGGGCGGCGGCTTCTCGCTGACCGACCCGTGCATGGACTGCAAGGGCCGCGGACTGATCGCCCAGGATCCGTGCGACGTGTGCCACGGCAGCGGCCGCGCCAAGTCGTCGCGCACCATGCAGGTCCGCATCCCGGCGGGGGTCTCCGACGGGCAGCGGATCAGGCTGCGCGGCAAGGGCGCGCCCGGTGAGCGCGGCGGCCCGGCCGGCGACCTGTACGTGGTCGTCCACGTCGGCGAGCACCCCGTCTTCGGCCGCAAGGGCGACAACCTCACCGTCACCGTGCCCGTCTCCTACCCGGAGGCGGCCCTCGGCGGTGAGATCAGGGTGCCGACCCTCGGCGGGCCACCGGTCACGCTGAAGATCCCCCCGGTACGCCCAACGGCCGCACGATGCGGGCCCGTGGCAAGGGCGCGGTCCGCAAGGACGGCACACGCGGCGATCTGCTGGTGACGGTCGAGGTCGCCGTGCCGAAGGAGCTGGACGGCGAGGCGCGCGAGGCTCTGGAGGCGTACCGTCGAGCCACCGCGGGCGAGGACCCGCGGGCGGATCTGTTCCAAGCCGCGAAGGGGGCTTGAGGTAATGGACGCACGCCGACGCAACCCGTACAAACTGACCGACGAGACCCCGGTGTACGTCATCTCGGTGGCGGCGCAGCTCAGCGGGCTGCACCCGCAGACGCTGCGCCAGTACGACCGGCTGGGGCTCGTCTCCCCGGACCGTACGGCCGGCCGGGGCCGGCGCTACTCGGCCCGCGACATCGAGCTGCTCCGCCAGGTGCAGCAGCTGTCGCAGGACGAGGGCATCAACCTGGCCGGGATCAAGCGCATCATCGAGCTGGAGAACCAGGTCACCGCCCTGGAGGCCCGTGTGGCCGAGCTGACCTCGGCCCTGGAGGGCGCGGCGGTGGCGATGCGTCAGCGGGAGGCGCAGGTGCACGCCTCGTACCGGCGGGACCTGGTGCCCTACCAGGACGTCCAGCAGACGAGCGCGCTGGTGGTGTGGCGGCCGAGCGGCAGGCGCGGCGGCGAGTAGTACGCGGCGGAGGGTGCGGGGAGCACCGGAGGCCGGCGCGGGGCCCCTCTCCGGAGGGGCTTCGCGCATGTGGCGGCACCCTGACGCGCACGGAGGGGAAGGCGGTCCCGGCGGTGTTCCCGTGGCGGGACACGGGGCGCGGACGGACGCCACGGCGGCGGGCGGCACGTACCGGTGTGTCGTACCCGGCCGGGAGCCGGCGCGCGGACGGGCGGCCCCGTACGGCGGTCCCGTACGGCGGCCCGCCGGATCAGAGGGCGGCGCCGAGGCGGTGGAGGCCGCACGCCGAACGCCCGGGGCGCCGGCGAGGCACCCGGTGGGGCGGCGGGCAGCGGCGGGGCGGCCGGGTGCGAGGCACCGGGGCGGGGCGGGGCATCGAGGGGCCGGACGGCGGGGGGCCCGGCGGCGGGAGGTCCGGGCACGGCGCGACGGGGTGCCGCACCGGGACGGCCGGGCGGCGGAGCGCTCGGCGGAGTGGCGGGGTGACCAGGGAGGGGCGGCCGGTCAGCCGTGGCGGGGCACCTGCTCCCGGTCCTGCCCCTGGCCGCACTCCGACTCCGGGCACTGCTCCTGGTCGAGGATCCCGGACCGGGCGATGAGGTAGCCGAGCTGGGCACGACTGCCACTGCCGAGGACGGAGGCGAGCTTCGCTATGTGGGCGCGGCAGGTGCGGACGTTCATGCCGAGGCGGCGGGCGATGGCCTCGTCCACATGGCCCTCGACGAGGAGCTTGGCGATGGAACGCTGGGTGCCGCTTATCCCGTCGAGGGCGGGCGTGTACGTGACGATCTCCTCCTCCCAGGGGATGCCGTGCAGCCAGAACTGCTCGAAGACGCCGACGAGGTACTGCACCAGCCCCTCGTGGCGCAGCTCCAGCGCGACCTGGCGGTCGCTGCGGGCCGGGATGAAGGCGACCTTGCGGTCGATGATGATCAGCCGGTCGACGATCTCCTCGAGCGTGCGCACCTCCAGGCCGTACGGGGTGATCCGCTCGACGTACCCCATGGTCGCCGAGTGGTGCCGGGCCGTGTGCTGGTAGAGGGTCCGCATCCGGACGCCGCGGCCGAGGAGGGGTTCCACCCGGCGCAGGGCGGCCTTGACGTTCTCGGGTCTGCGCCCGCTGCCGGGCTGGATGGTGAGGAGTTCGACCGCGCACTCGTCCGTCACGCGGTCGAGTTCGGCGTTGATGACGGCCAGTCCCTCGAGGACGTTGATCGCGTCGCTGGTGCGGGGGGCCGCCGCGGTGATCGTCATGAACGGCTCGAACGCGTCGGTCAGCGACAGCGCCCGCTGCCGCCGCTGCTGGATCTCCCGCTCGATGGGGTGGATCAACTGGTTGAGGGCGATGGACGGGGGTACGGGCCGCAGCCACTGCGGGTCGTCCGGATCCGGATGCAGCAGGGCGAGGTCGATGAGGCAGGGTGCCGCCTCGATCTCGGAACGGGCTATCCGACCGTCGCGCAGGGCGGCCGCGTACAGGCGCCTTCCGGCTTCGCACGGCTCGTCGTGACTGTGCCCGGTTTCCGGATTGTCCGATTCTGGCCGCATCTGCACCCCCCTCAGGGTCCTGTATTTCAGGAACATGATGCCTGTATCGGCTGGTGGAAGCGTTCGGAGTGAGCCATCGTCGTAAACGCGGGGGAGGAGGTAAGGACAAAAAGAGGTGGAGATCGTCCATGACCAGGATGGTTCGTGCACTTAGCGTCATAGCTGTCGCCGCGGCGGCTGCGTGCGGTGTCGTCGACCTCAGCGGCGAACCGTCGTGGGAAACAGTGTCCGCGGGCAGTGCCGGCGTGGGTGAGCCCTCGTGGGAGTCCGGACCGGCGAGGGTGGGTGAGCCCTCGTGGGAGTCCGAGCCGACGAGGACGGGTGAGCCCTCGTGGGAGTCCGGACCGGCGAGCGCGGGTGAGCCCTCGTGGGAGTCCGAGCCGGCGAGCGCGGGTGAGCCCTCGTGGGAGTCCGAGCCGACGAGGACGGGTGAGCCCTCGTGGGAGGTCGCCCCTCTGCCGGTCTCCGGCGGGCGCTCCTCGGAGGGCACCGGATCCGCGTCGGCGGGTGCCGTCGCATGAACGTCCCCGACGACCCCCGCTTCCGCCGCGAGATGGCGTCCGCCTACCGGTCCGGGTGGCACTTCATCGACCTCGTCACCGCAGTGCCGCAGGGTGGCGACTCGCTGATGGTCACCCTCTTCGGGGAGCCGATCGTCATCACCCGCGGGGAGGACGAGGACATCCGCGCCTACCGGTGCCTCCGCCGGCCGCGCGGCGCGCCGAAGCCCGTCCGCTGCGCGGTCCGCTACGGAATGATCTTCGTCAACCTCGACCAGCGGGACCACCAGCTCGTCGAGGCCCAGACCACCTCCGCCACCCCCGCAGCGCCTGAGCGATTCCCCCGTCGTTACAGATCGTTCAGGCGCTTCCCCCCACACAGCGGCGCCATCGTGGACCTGAAACACGATGGCGCCGCTGTGCTGCGCGCGCACGGAACGGACCCCGCCCACGGGCCGCGCGCTCCCCTAGGCGCGGCCCATCGCCCGGGTGAGGGCGATCTCGACCACGACCCGGTCCGGGTTCGGCGCCGGTGTGCGCCCGTACCGCTCGGCGTACCGGGCGACGGCGTCCGCGACGGCGTCGGGCTCGGTGCGGACCACCGCGCGTCCTTCCAGCGTCGCCCAGCGTCCGGCGTCCACCTGGCACACGGCGACCCGCGCACCGCCGGGGCCGGCGGCCAGGACGTTGGCCACCTTCCGGCTGTTCTTGTTGGCGATCACGCGCGCGACGCCCTTCTCGCCCCCCTCGGGGTCGTACGTCACGCCCACCGCCACGACGTGCGGGGTGCCGTCCGGGCGGAGGGTCGTCAGGGTGCAGATGTGCCGCTCCCGCCAGAAGCTGACGTAGGAGGCGCCGGGGTTGCGCAGGTCGATCGCCATGGGCCGGAACCTACCGGTGGTCGCTGGCCCTCACCACCTTGAGTGGAATAGACTCAATTTTATGGACGTTGGCTGAGTCATGTCCGGTGGGCACCCACACCGGCAACCGAGGAGGACCAAGCACAAGTGGACGCCGAGCTGACCAACAAGAGCCGGGACGCTCTCACCGCCGCCACCAACCGCGCCGTGTCCGACGGACACCCGGACCTCACCCCGGCGCACCTGCTGCTGGCGCTGCTCTCCGGCCAGGACAACGAGAACCTCACCGACCTGCTCGCCGCCGTCGAGGCCGACCAGGCCGCCGTGCGCTCGGGCGCCGAGCGGCTCCTCGCCGGCCTCCCGAGCGTCACCGGGTCGACCGTCGCCCCGCCGCAGCCCAACCGCGACCTGCTGGCCGTCATCGCCGACGCCCAGGCCCGCGCCCGCGAGCTCGGCGACGAGTACCTGTCGACGGAGCACCTGCTCGTCGGCATCGCCGCCAAGGGCGGACCGGCCGGCGAGCTGCTCACCCGGCAGGGCGCCGACGCGAAGAAGCTGCTGACCGCCTTCACCGCCTCCCGCGGTACGCGCCGGATCACCACCCAGGACCCGGAGGGCCAGTACAAGGCACTGGAGAAGTTCGGCACGGACCTCACCGCCGCCGCCCGCGAGGGCAGGCTCGACCCGGTCATCGGCCGCGACCAGGAGATCCGCCGCGTCGTGCAGGTGCTGTCGCGGCGCACCAAGAACAACCCCGTCCTCATCGGCGAGCCCGGCGTCGGCAAGACGGCGGTCGTCGAGGGCCTCGCCCAGCGCATCGTCAAGGGCGACGTCCCCGAGTCGCTGCGCGACAAGCGGCTCGTCGCCCTCGACCTGGGCGCCATGGTCGCCGGGGCGAAGTACCGGGGCGAGTTCGAGGAACGGCTGAAGACCGTCCTCTCCGAGATCAAGGAGAGCGACGGCCGGGTCGTCACCTTCATCGACGAACTGCACACGGTCGTCGGCGCGGGCGCCGGCGGCGACTCCGCCATGGACGCGGGCAACATGCTCAAGCCCATGCTGGCCCGCGGCGAGCTGCGCATGGTCGGCGCGACCACGCTCGACGAGTACCGCGAGCGGATCGAGAAGGACCCGGCGCTGGAGCGCCGCTTCCAGCAGGTCCTGGTCGCGGAGCCGACCGTCGAGGACACGATCGCCATCCTGCGCGGGCTGAAGGGCCGGTACGAGGCCCACCACAAGGTGCAGATCGCGGACTCGGCGCTGGTCGCCGCCGCGACGCTCTCCGACCGGTACATCACCTCCCGCTTCCTCCCCGACAAGGCGATCGACCTCGTCGACGAGGCGGCGTCCCGGCTGCGGATGGAGATCGACTCGTCGCCCGTGGAGATCGACGAGCTGCAGCGCGCCGTCGACCGCCTCCGCATGGAGGAGCTGGCGCTGAAGAGCGAGACCGACCCCGGTTCCGTGCAGCGCCTGGAGAAGCTGCGCCGCGACCTCGCCGACAAGGAGGAGGAGCTGCGCGGCCTGACCGCCCGCTGGGAGAAGGAGAAGCAGGGCCTCAACCGCGTCGGTGAGCTGAAGGAGCGCCTCGACGACCTGCGCGGGCAGGCCGAGCGCGCCCAGCGCGACGGCGACTTCGACACCGCGTCCAAGCTGCTGTACGGGGAGATCCCGGCCGTGGAGCGGGAGCTGGCCGCGGCGACGGAGGCCGAGGAGGAGGCCGCCAAGACGACCGGCGGCACGGACAAGATGGTCAAGGAGGAGGTCGGCCCCGACGACATCGCGGACGTGGTCGGCTCCTGGACCGGCATCCCCGCCGGGCGGCTTCTGGAGGGCGAGACGCAGAAGCTGCTCCGCATGGAGGAGGAGCTCGGCAGGCGCCTGATCGGGCAGACCGAGGCCGTCCGGGCCGTCTCGGACGCCGTGCGCCGCACGCGCGCCGGCATCGCGGACCCCGACCGGCCGACCGGTTCGTTCCTCTTCCTGGGCCCGACCGGCGTGGGCAAGACGGAGCTCGCCAAGGCGCTCGCGGACTTCCTCTTCGACGACGAGCGGGCGATGGTCCGCATCGACATGTCGGAGTACGGTGAGAAGCACTCCGTCGCCCGCCTCGTCGGCGCGCCCCCCGGCTACGTCGGCTACGAGGAGGGCGGCCAGCTGACGGAGGCGGTGCGCCGCCGCCCGTACAGCGTGATCCTGCTGGACGAGGTGGAGAAGGCCCACCCCGAGGTCTTCGACGTCCTCCTCCAGGTCCTCGACGACGGCCGGCTCACGGACGGACAGGGCCGCACGGTCGACTTCCGCAACACGATCCTGGTGCTCACCTCCAACCTGGGCAGCCACTTCCTGATGGAGCCGACCACGACGGAGGCGGAGAAGCGCGAGCAGGTCCTGGAGGTGGTCCGCGCCTCCTTCAAGCCGGAGTTCCTGAACCGGCTGGACGACATCGTGGTCTTCTCGGCGCTCACTCGCGACGAGCTCGCCCGCATCGCACGGCTCCAGGTCGGCAGGCTGGCCCGCCGCCTCGCGGAGCGCCGCCTCACGCTGGACGTCGCCCCGGCGGCCCTGGAGTGGCTCGCCGACGAGGGCAACGACCCGGCGTACGGCGCGCGGCCGCTGCGCCGCCTGGTCCAGACGGCCATCGGGGACCGCCTGGCGCGGGAGATCCTGTCCGGCGGGATCCGGGACGGCGACACGGTCCGCGTGGACCGGGTGGACGGCGACCTCTCGGTGGCGCCGGTGCGGTGACCCCGCCGGATCCGGCCGCGCCCCGCCCCGGCGGGGGCGCGGCCGGATCAGCCCGCAGCGGATCGCGGCCGGTCGGGCTTGCCACCGACGGGTCCGGATGGGGGAGGATGGCGGCTATCCGTACGAAGGGAAGTACCCGGTGAGCATCGACCCGTCCTCGATTCCGAATTTCGGGGGACAGCCCCAGCCCCAGGCCGCGGGGCCGGCGGGCCCCGTCGTCCCCGACCAGGACCTGGTGAAGCAGCTCCTGGAGCAGATGGAGCTCAAGTACGTCGTCGACGACGAGGGTGACCTCGCGGCGCCGTGGGAGGACTTCCGCACCTACTTCATGTTCCGCGGCGAGGCGGAGCAGCAGGTTTTCTCCGTGCGCACGTTCTACGACCGCCCGCACCCGGTCGAGGACCGCACCAAGATCCTGGAGACCATCGACGACTGGAACCGCCGCACCCTGTGGCCCAAGATCTACACCCACCTCCACGAGGACGAGCAGGGCGGCGCCACCGTCCGGCTCATCGGCGAGGCGCAGATGCTCATCGGCATGGGCGTCAGCCTGGAGCACTTCGTGTCGTCGACCGTCAGCTGGGTCCGCGCGTCGATCGAGTTCGACAAGTGGATGGTGGAGCAGCTGGGCCTGGAGCCCGGTGAGGGCGCCGAGGGCGACGAGGTCTGAGCGGCCCCGCGGCCCCCGCGGGCGCGATCCGGCCGGGGCGGTGACCGTACGAGTCACCGCCCCGGCCGCGCGTCCGGCGGCTCCGGCCGGAGGCGGGCGAGGCGGTCGGCGGCCTCCCGCAGCACCGCCTCCTTCTTGCAGAACGCGAACCGGACCAGCGTCCGCCCCGCTTCCGGGTGGTCGTAGAAGACCGCGTTGGGGATGGCGACGACCCCGCACCGCTCGGGCAGCGCCCGGCAGAACGCCACGCCGTCCTCCTCGCCCAGCGGCGCGGCGTCCGCGGTGACGAAGTACGTGCCCCGCGGCCGGTACACCTCGAAACCGGCCGCCGCCAGCCCCGCGGCGAGGAGGTCCCGCTTGCCCTCCAGGTCCGCCCGCAGCGTGTCGAAGTACGACTCCGGGAGCCGCAGCGCCTCCGCGACGGCGTACTGGAACGGCCCCGACGCCACGTACGTGAGGAACTGCTTCGCGGTGCGCACGGCGGCCGTCAGCGCGGGCGGCGCGGTCAGCCAGCCGACCTTCCAGCCCGTGAACGAGAAGGTCTTCCCTGCGGACGAGATGGTCACCGTCCGCTCCCGCATCCCCGGGAGCGTCGCGATCGGCACGTGCTCCGCCCCGTCGAAGACCAGGTGCTCGTAGACCTCGTCGGTGACGACCAGCAGGTCCCGCTCGACCGCGAGCGCGGCGACGGCGGCCAGCTCCTCGCGCGTGAGGACGGTGCCGGTGGGGTTGTGGGGGGTGTTGAGCAGGAGGAGCCGGGTGCGGTCGGTGACGGCCGCCCGCAGCTCGTCCAGGTCGAGCACGAACCGGCCGCCCGCCGGGTCGGGGCGCAGCGGGACGGGGACGCGCGTGCCGCCCGCCATGGCGACGCACGCCGCGTAGGAGTCGTAGTACGGCTCCAGGGCGACCACCTCGTCACCCGGTTCGACCAGCGCCAGCAGGGACGCGGCGATCGCCTCCGTCGCGCCCGCGGTGACCAGGACCTCGGTGTCGGGGTCGTACGCGAGGCCGTACCGCCGCCGCTGGTGGTCGGCGATCGCGGTGCGCAGCTCGGGGACGCCGGGGCCGGGCGGGTACTGGTTTCCGCGCCCCTCGCGCAGGGCGCGCACGGCCGCCTCGCGGATCTCCTCGGGGCCGTCGGTGTCGGGGAAGCCCTGCCCGAGGTTGACGGAGCCGGTGGCGGCCGCGAGGGCGGACATCTCGGCGAAGATCGTCGTACCGAACCCGGTGAGGCGGCGGTTGAGCGGTGCTCTGGTCATGGCGCCATCCTGCGGGCAAACGGGGCGCCGCCTCAAGCACGGGCGCGCGCGGGCGGACGAAACCTCTGAAGTTCCTCAAGTCCGGGTTGGGCGCGTCGCCGGGAGGGGCATCCCCCAGGCACACACCACACGGGGGAGGAGGCACGGGATGGTACTGGCTGTGATCATCGGCATGGCGGTGCTGGTGGGGATCCTCGGGATCGTCCTCGCCGTCGCGCGTGCGGCGGGCGGGGGGAGCGGGCGCCGCCGGCACGCCTCGTCGTCGCGCGACGGCGGAGGAAGCAGCGGGGGCGGTTGGTGGGACGGGGGCGGCTCCTCGTGCGGCGGGGGGTCGTCGTCGTGCGGGAGCGGGGGAAGCTCGTCGTCGTGCGGTGGCGGTGGCGGCGGCGGTTGCGGCGGGGGCTCCTGAGGGAGGGAGGTGGCCGACATGTCCGGGACGATCGTGGTGTCCGGCGCGGTGCTGCTGCTCCTGACGGGGTTCATGGCACTCACGGGGGGCCGCTCCCCGCGCGGTCGCGGCGACGGCGGTGGAGGCGGCACGGCCGGTGACGCCGGCGGGGGGACCCCATGGGCCGACTCCGGCGGTGGAGCGTCCCGCGGCGGGGGAGAGGGCTCCCGCGGCGGGGGAGGGGGTTCCCGCGGCGGGGACGGCGGGTGGGGAGGCGGCTGACGAGGGGCGGCCGGCCCGCCGGCCGAGCCGGTGGCGACGGAGGCCCGGCGGGTTCCAACACCCGCCGGGCACCGCCTTGTTTGAGAACGGGCGCCCCATCTTCCTTGGAAGGGTGAACAGTTGAGCCCCCATGCCCCCGAGGGGATGTATTCGCAACCGAGTTGGCCCAAGACGCTGTGAGCATCGCCGGTTCGTGATTCGCTCGTAGTCGAGTACCTCGAGCCCTCGGACCCGCGCGGACATCGAGCCGGTACCTCGAGTCCCCGGAACGTCTCGCGGGGGCGACGCCACCCCCCGGTCCACCGTCACGTCACCGTGCTTGCGGAGCTGTCCCATGCTCACCACCCTTCAGACTGCGTACACCGACACGCGTGCGGCCGATCTGGCCTGGACGCTGGGGAAGGAGGCCCTGCCCGCCCTCGCCGTGCTCGATCTCGAACTGGGCGGGACCAGGCTCCAGATGAGGCTCCTCGGGGCGTCCCACCAGGTACTGCTGGAGGAGGGGGGCGTCGGCTGCTCGGAGACGGTCGCCTGCATGCCCGGCAGCAGCACGCCGCTTCCCCTGGGCGTGTCCAGGCGGGTCGGAGGGTGGGAGTACGAGTTCGCGGCACACGTGGAGACCCTGGCGCCCGGGGTGTTCGCGGAACGGGCGCAGGAGCTGCTGGGGCTGGTCGCCGACCACCCGCAGGCCCTGGCCGGGACGTTCCCGGGCTCGCCGTACGCGTTCACGGCCATGCTGGCGCGGCGGGACGGAGGCCGGGTGCGGTGGCGCACCTGGCACGCGTACCCCCAGGAGGGGCAGCTGGTGGTGACCCGGACCAGCGTCGGGTTCGCCTTGCGGGACCGGAGCCGGCGGCGCCCGTGTGAGTGAGGGCGGACGCCGGGGCCGGGGACACGCTCGCGGCGCCCCCGCACGCCGTCGGTCCCGCCCTCCTCGAAGGGTGCCGTGAGGAGGGCGGGGTCCGGTCCCGGCGCGTCGCCGTGCGGACCGTCCCCGCTTCCGGCCGCCGAGTTCGCGACGGGCCGCGCGCGGTGGAGGTACGGGACGGCCCGGCGTGGGTAGGCTCGGCTGCCATGGAGCATGAGGTGTTCGTCCCGGTCCCCGTGCCGTTCCTCCGGTCCGTCCTGACGGACCCCGTGCGCGTCGCCCGCTGCGTCCCGGGGCTCCAGCAGGACGCCGACGCGTCGGCGGACCCGCTGGCGGGCCGCCTCAGGGTGCGCACCGGCGGGCAGACCATCACCTACCGGGGCACGCTGCGCCTCGCCGTGCGGGACGACGGCGGGTACGACGTGGAGGGCGAGGGCGTGGAGGGCGCGCGGCGGCGGCGGTGTGAAGGTCACGCTCACCGCCCGGCTCGCCCCCGCCGAGGGCGGCACCGGCCTGGCGTTCACCGGCACCGCGAGGGCCGAGGGCCGCCTGGCCGAACTCCCCGGCGACACGCTCGCGACGACGGCGCGCCGCCTCCTGGACCGCTTCGGCGAGGCCCTCGCGGAGGAGGCGTACCGGACCCCGGGCGACGACGCGGCCACGGCCGGGACGGGCACCGCCGTCGAGGAGGCCGCCCCGGACGAGGGCCCGCGTGCCGCCGCCGGCGCGGACCTCGACGGCACGGGGGACGGAGAGGACACGGGGGGCGCCGGCTCCGCCGGAGTCGAGCGGCCCGGTGTGTTCGACGCGCCCGTCCCGCCGTCCTCACCGGACCCGTTCGCCGCGGACGACTTCCCGGTCGACGACGTCGAGCCGCCCGCCGAGGCCGCGCACGCCCGCCGGACGATGATCGGGCGCAGCGCCGAGGAGGTCGACCACGCCCCGCCGCGCGGCCGGTACGCGCCCGTACCCGGTCCCGACACGTCCGCCGGGGCCGGTGTGCTGCGCTGGCTCGTCCCCGCCGCCGTCCTCGTCCTCGCCTCGGTGATGGTCCTCGGCCGCGTACTGCACCGCCGGAAGCGGCCCCGGCGCACGTAGGGTCGGGCGGTGTGAGCATGAGCGAAGAGGTCCGGCTGGACGCCGGAGACGTCGAGTTGACCATCACGCCGGAGAACGGCTGCCGCATCGCGAGCCTGCGCGTGGCCGGTACCGAACTGCTGCGCCAGGGCGAGCGGTACGGCTGCTTCCCGATGGTGCCCTGGTGCGGGCGGACCGACCGGGGGCGCTTCCTGAACGGCGCGACGTGGCACCGGCTGCCGCTCAACGCCCCACCGCACGCCATCCACGGCACCGGCCGCGACACCGCCTGGCGCACGGTCCGCGCCGGCCGGTCGGAGGCGGCGTTCACGTACGACCTGGCCGGCCCGTGGCCGTACCCCGGCCGGGTCACCCAGACCTTCGAGCTGAGCGGCACCTCGCTCACCCTGGGGCTGGGGATCGAGACGTACGGCGACTCCTTCCCGGCGCAGGCCGGTTGGCACCCGTGGTTCAACCGCGTCCTCGACGGCAGCGCGGTCGAGATCGACTTCTCGCCCGAGTGGCAGGAGGAGCGCGGTGAGGACCACCTGCCCACCGGCCGCCGCATCGCGCCCCGACCCGGCCCGTGGGACGACTGCTTCGGCACGCCGGACGGGGTGGACACCACCCTCACCTGGCCGGGGCGGCTGGAGCTGAAGGTGACCAGCCGCGTCCCGTGGGTCGTCGTGTACGACGAGCAGGAGGCCGCCGTGTGCGTGGAGCCCCAGTCGGGCCCGCCGAACGGACTGAACACCGCGCCGCGCCTCGTCACCCCCATCGACCCGCTGGAGGTCGCGTCGGTCTGGACGTGGCGCCGCCTCTGACGTGTGGCCCGTCCGGCGCGGCTTAAGCTCGGGGCATGGACGTACGAGCGGATCTGCTCCAGCAGATCAAGGACAAGGCCGTGGTGCACGGCAGGGTGACCCTCTCCTCGGGTCTGGAGGCCGACTACTACGTCGACCTCCGCCGGATCACGCTGGACGGCGCCGCCGCGCCGCTCGTCGGTCAGGTCATGCTCGACCTGACCGCCGACCTCGACTACGACGCGGTGGGCGGCCTGACCCTGGGTGCCGACCCGGTCGCCACGTCGATGCTGCACGCGGCCGCCGCGCGCGGCCGCACGCTGGACGCGTTCGTCGTCCGCAAGGCGGCCAAGGCGCACGGCATGCAGCGCCGCGTCGAGGGACCGGACGTCAAGGGCCGCCGCGTCCTGGTGGTGGAGGACACCTCCACCACCGGCGGCTCCCCGCTGACGGCCGTCGAGGCGGTCCGGGAGGCGGGTGCCGAGGTCGTCGCGGTCGCCACGATCGTGGACCGGGCGACCGGCGCCGGCGAGAGGATCAGCGGGACGGCCGGCGTGCCGTACCGGTACGCGTACGCGCTGGAGGAGCTGGGCCTGGCCTGACCCGCTCACGACCCGCGAGGCGTGCGCCGTTTCACGTGAAACGGCGCACGCCTCGCGCATCATCGGAGGGCGTCCGGGGGAAGGAGCCTCGGAGCCCGTCTGGGAAGATGGGTGCGACGATGACGTCGCCCCCCAGGTCAGGGATCAGCAACGCACGCAACCGCAGATCACAAGGAGCGGACAGATGCCCATCGCAACCCCCGAGGTCTACAACGAGATGCTCGACCGGGCGAAGGCAGGCAAGTTCGCCTACCCGGCCATCAACGTGACGTCGTCGCAGACCCTGCACGCCGCCCTGCGCGGCTTCGCCGAGGCCGAGAGCGACGGCATCATCCAGATCTCGACCGGCGGCGCGGAGTTCCTGGGCGGACAGCACAACAAGGACATGGTGACCGGCGCGGTCGCCCTGGCCGAGTTCGCGCACGTCGTCGCCGCGAAGTACGGCATCACGGTCGCGCTCCACACCGACCACTGCCCCAAGGACAAGCTCGACGGCTACGTGCGCCCGCTGCTCGCCGTCTCCGCCGAGCGCGTCGCCAAGGGGGAGAACCCGCTGTTCCAGTCCCACATGTGGGACGGCTCCGCCGAGACCCTCGCCGACAACCTGGCCATCGGCCAGGAGCTGCTCGCCCAGGCCGCCGCCGCCAGGATCATCCTCGAGGTCGAGATCACGCCGACCGGTGGGGAGGAGGACGGCGTCTCCCACGAGATCAACGACGAGCTGTACACGACCGTCGACGACGCGATCCGCACCGCCGAGGCCCTCGGGCTGGGCGAGAAGGGCCGCTACCTGCTGGCCGCCTCCTTCGGCAACGTCCACGGCGTGTACAAGCCGGGCAACGTCGTGCTCCGCCCCGAGCTGCTGAAGGACCTCCAGCAGGGTGTCGCCGAGCGCTTCGGCAAGGCCGACCCGTTCGACTTCGTGTTCCACGGCGGCTCCGGCTCCACGCAGGAGGAGATCTCCACGGCGCTGGAGAACGGCGTCGTCAAGATGAACATCGACACCGACACGCAGTACGCCTTCACCCGCCCGGTCGCGGACCACATGTTCAGGAACTACGACGGTGTCCTGAAGGTCGACGGCGAGGTCGGTTCGAAGAAGGCGTACGACCCGCGCAGCTGGGGCAAGCTCGCCGAGGCGAGCATGGCCGAGCGCGTCGTCGAGGCGTGCCGGGCGCTGCGCTCCGCGGGGACGAAGCTGAAGTAGGGCACCACGGCACCGGGCCCGGCACCGCCCATCGGGCCCGCTCCGCAGGAGCCCCACGGCACGCGGCACCACGTACGGATTCGGTGCGGCGGGCGTGCCACGCGGCACCGGCTCCTTCCGGTGGGACCACCGCCCGAGCCGCACGGGGTGCCGGACCCGGGGTCGCCCACGGTCTGCGGCACGGACCCCTGCCCGGCGCCCGAGGTGCCGGGCAGGGGTCCGCCCACGCGTCGAGCGGGGCGTGTCCGACCACACCGACCGTCGGTGTGCTGGCCGTCCCGGAGACCGTGAGGGACCGGTGGGCGCGCCGCCGCAGCGCGGACGTCGGAGACGGCCGGCCCTCGCCCCGTCCGGCCTGACACGCGTACACGGCGAAGGGCTCCGCGCGGATCAGCCCTGGCCGCCCGCGGGGCCGACGCGGTGGTCCGCACCCCGACCCGTGTGGCGGCCCGGCCGGCCGTAGGAGACTGGGATGGCCATTCACGAGAACCTCCTGGGGAGACCGACCCCTCACCCACCTGCCCAACGGCCCGGAGCCGCGCGAGCTGCTGGCGTCCGGCACCGCGCCCGAGGAGGTGGCCGCGAAGCACCCTGCGTCCTCGCTCGCCTGGGCACACCTCGCGGACGCGGCGTACCAGGGCGGCCGCACCGTCGAGTCGTACGCGTACGCCCGCACCGGCTACCACCGGGGCCTGGACGCTGCGCCGCAGCGGCTGGAAGGGCCACGGCCCCGTGCCGTGGGAGCACAGCACTACGCGTGATCGTGCGCCTTCCCCGTTCCATGCCGCCGTTTCCTGAGCGACAGAGGCACGGATATCCCGACTGCGGTGATCGTTACCGCTTCAGCTCGGCGTATGCCTCGGTGCTGCTGTCCTTGAGGAATTGCCAGCACCGCTCCGTTTCGTCCTTCTCGTTGATCTCGCCGGCGGCACGGGCGAGGGCGGCAAGGCAGCGCAGGAACCCGCGGTTGGCCCGGTGCTCCCAAGGGATGGGGCCGTGCCCCTTCCAACCGGCCCGGCGCAATGCGTCCAGACCACGGTGGTAACCGGTGCGCGCGTACGCGTACGACTCGATCACTCGGCCCGCCTCGAAAGCATCGTCGGCGAGCATCGCCCAGGCGAGCGAGAACGTGGGGTCCTTCGCCACCACTTCGACCGGTGACCGGGATCCCTCATTCAGGAGGCGGTACGCCTCTTCGTTTTCCGGCAGGTAGGTCGGCTCCGGGCCACCGAGCAGGTTCTTGTGCGTCGTCATGGAAGCAGTCTGCCACCCGGGGGCGGGTGTCCGGAGTGCCCGCAAGGAGAATCGGCCGTGGTCCAAGTGGAGATGGGAACGACGCCGGGCGCAACCGGTGGCGATATGCGACGGTCCGGCGCATGGCGGCACGGCGGGGGACTTCCGTGGCCGTACAAGTGGGCGTTCGCATCCGGATCAGCAAGGGTGGCGAGACTGAAGGGCCGGGCGTCGCGAGGAAAGAGGAGGACCGCCGACTGTACTGCGTTGCCCGAGGCGGGATGTCACCAGGATTTACGAGGGCAACGACCTCTCCGCGTACAAGCACACGACGGTACGCCCCGAGTCCTGGCAGATGCTGGAAGACCTGAAGGTCGGGTGGATCGACGGTGTCGTCGTCTGGGACATCGATCGTTTCACACGCCGGTCGCGCGAACCGGAGGCACGGGTCCACGAGTACGGGGACGCCGAGCGCGGAAGTACCACCTCGTCTTCGACTCCGTCTCCGCGTCGAACATCGACCTCTCCACGCAGAGCGGCCGGTTCGTCGCACGGATCGAGGTCACCGTTGTCGACAAGTCCTCGGCGGGCGCCTCACGACGTACGACGCGCAAGCACCTGGGGCCGGCGACGCAGGGTAGGCTCCCCGGCGGCCGGGCACCGTACGGATGGAACTGCGGGGGCCGCAGGACGCTGGTTGCGGAAGAAATCGACGATTTCCGTAAGGCGGTAGAGACTTCCTGGAAGGAGTCCGGCGGGCATCGATTGTATGTTCCTGGCAGGACAAGGAGTCAGATCGCACAGTGACGTTTTCTCAGCGGTTGTCACTTCCATGAGTTGTTGAGGACGAGTGCGGCTTGGGCGATGCGTCCGATCCGGCTGGGGCTGAGCGTGACGTGCTGCAGCGCGCGCCAGCGCTGCTTGAGTTCAGCGGCGGCCCGTTCGCCCAGGGCCCGGATGCCGCCCAGGGCCCGGATGCCGCGCAGGAGCCGGTTGTGGGCGCGGTTGTCCGGCGCGAGCGGGGAAGCGATGTCGGGGTGCGGACGGAACGGGGTGTGGATGCCCTTGCCGGCGCCGGTGTAGCCGACGTCGGCCAGCGTCGGCAGACCGGCGCGGGCCGCCGCGTACAAGGCGGGCAGGGCATGGATGCGGGCGGCACGCAGGCCGTGGACGGATCCGGGTTCGACGTCGGAGACCCACAGCGGGGTGCCGTCGGGTGCGGCCACGAACTGGATGTTCCCGGCGAAGTGCCGAGCCTTGCCGGAGTACCACAGGTCGTTGCCCTTCTCGGTAGTCCCGGCGACACGGTCGCAGGAGACCAGGGTGCCGTCCAGCACCACGTGGCTCATCTGCCGCGCGCGGCAGCGGTCCAGCACCTCATGCAGCTCGGGGGCCTGGTCGGCCAGGACGTCGATTGCCTCGTGGAGGTAGCGGTAGCCGGTGGCCTGCGAGATTCCCGCATCGCGGGCCAGGCAGTGCACGCAGCCGGCCTCGCGGAACCAGCGCAGCACGAAGACGGCCTGCCGGAACGGGCTCAACGCCCGGGAGCCCTTCGGGGTGCCGATCCGGCGGCGGTGGCCGGCCAGCAGCCGGGCCACGTATTCCACCACGTGGCGCGGGACGTCGAGCATGGCAACATAGGTGACCAACGTGAAGCCTCTGGTGCAACGGACGATCTTGTGGTGAGAACCGTCCTACCAAAGGCTTCACGTCTGTCCGCACCCGGGCCACCGCTGTCCGACCCAACCCTTAACGCCCTGATCAACCCACTTCCCGAAGATTATTTCGCTGAGAAAACGTCAGTGAGCCCTTTCCAACCTGCGGATCCAGTCTGGCGGTTGGCGTGACAAACGAGCGAAGCCCCTGGTAGACGGGTTCACGACCAAGATCACCTGTTCCGCCAGAGGCTTCACATGCTTGTCTACCCGTCCGGACTGGACCTGTCCAGCGCGCATCTTCGTTTCCTCACCGCCCGTCTTCGTGAACGCCGCCGTGCGATCGGCAGCCGGTGGCGTCGGCTGAACGCCGGCCGGCAGGCTCTGCTCGCGCTCGCCCACCTGCGCCACGGCCACCCGTACGCCCACCTCGCGGCCGGGTTCGATATCGGGACCACGACCGCCTACCGGTACATCACCGAGGCCGTGGAGGTCCTGGCCGCACTCGCTCCCAGCCTTGCCGAAGCAGTACGGACCGCATCGTCGAAGGCGTTCGTACTGCTGGACGGGACGCTGCTGCCGATCGACCGGACCGCTGTGGACCGGCCCTTCTACTCCGGAAAGCACAAGAAGCACGGCATGAACGTGCAGATCCTCACGGACCCGGCGGGCAGACTCCTGGGGGCCTCACCGGCCCTGCCAGGCGCCATCCACGACATCCGCGCCGCCCGCGAGCACGGCATCATCGAGGCTCTCGCCGAAGCCGGTGTCCCCTGCTGGGCGGACAAGGGCTACCGAGGAGCCGGAGCTGCAGTCCGTGTCCCCATCTGGGGCCGCTGGGAGCGGCCCTCTGCAGGTCAGCAGGCCGTCAACCGGTCCCACGCGAAGATCCGGGCCCTTGTCGAACCTGCCATCGCGGGTCTGAAGACCTGGCGCCTCCTGCGCAAGATACGTTGCTCGACCACCCGCATCACCCGCCTCGTCCAGGCAGTCCTCACCCTTCACCTCACCAGCACGAACTGAGGATGGAAAAGGCTCTTTGGCAACACAGCCGGAACCAGCCTGGTGAGATGCACGCGTCAGCCGCGCGATGGAGTCGCCCCCGACGAACATTCGAACCACGAACGGCCCACGGCCGTCGAGCCGCGTCGGCCTGCCAGCTGACGGCCTGTTCACGCGGTCAAATGTCGACAGGAGAGGAACGTGCCGCCTTCCTGGGCCGCGATTACCCCGCCAACGGCGTGCAAGGTGACACTCGGCCGAAGGCGGGCGGTGCCTCCTGCACGCACGAGCGGACGTTCCCATTCCAAGATCATGTTTAAGTCATTGAAGTCGAGTTGGAGAAACGTTTCAGTCAATGGCTTCGCCTGCGGTGGATATTCGACCCCGCAAAGTGTTCGACCCCTCTCCGGGGTTCTCATGCGAGAGCCCGTCACAGGAGGCCCGTCAGGGCCTCAGGGAGGGAACGAGATGAACAAGAGAATTGCACGCCTCGCGGTAGCCGGCGCTGGCCCGGTGGCCGTTCTGGGTAGCGCCCCGGCGTTCGCGCTGAGCTCGTCGACGGCCGGCTCCTACGCGTACACCTCGACGAAGAGCGTGTCCAATGACACCGCCAATGTAAAGGACACGAGCGGTGACAGCCGCTCCGCCTACGGGGAGTACTACCGCAAGGCGGATCCGGGCGTCACCAAGACTCTCTGGAACAAAAGTGGTGCCGGTACTGTCGTGTCCTCGACCGGGGGTACGTCGATCTACCAGATTCGCGCGTGCCGTCAGGAACAGTGGGCGTCCGACACCTGCGGCCCCTGGGCTGCGTGATCGTGGCCGGAGCTGATTGCCGTAAGTTGTAATCATCGGCTCCGCCTGCTCAAGTCATCGGGCCGACCGCATTCAGCGGTCGGCCCGATTCCGTTCACGCGAATGAGGTTGGGATGTCAGACAGAGGGGCCGCCGTTACGGCCATGAGCCGGAGCACGGAGGGAACGGGTAGGCCCTCCCTCGACGTGCATGGACTGTCCTGCCGGATCGGGGACCGGCAACTGCTCGAGAGCGCCGAATTCGACGTGGCGGTCGGTGAGTCCGTAGCGGTCATGGGACCCAGCGGGAGCGGCAAGAGCACTCTGCTTGCGTGTCTTCTGGGGCTGGTCAAGCCCCAGGAGGGAACCGTGAGTGTGGCGGGCACGGACATCACCGGCCTGGGTCGGCGCGAGCTGGCGCGACACAGGCGCGACCACATGGGTGTGGTGTTCCAGTTCGGTGAACTGCTGCCGGAGCTCACACCGGTGGAGAACGTGGCGCTGGCCGCACTGCTGGCGAGCGTTCCGCACACCGAGGCGTACGCCCACGCAGCAACACTGCTGAAGGAGCTCGGTGTCCCCGCTGACAGCACTCCCACGGCTCAGCTCTCCGGGGGAGAAAGACAACGAGTCGCAGTGGCGCGAGCTCTGATCAACAAGCCCACGATTCTCCTCGCGGACGAACCGACGGGTGCCCTCGACATCCGCAACCGAGATGCCGTGGCCGAGCTGCTCTTCTCGGTTCCCCACCGCTGGGGCTGCGCGCTTCTGGTCGTCACCCACGACATCGAGATCGCCAACCGGGCTGATCGTTGTCTCGTACTGTCGGACGGGCGCCTGATCCTGACCGACGAGGCCGGCGGTGAGGCGTGATGGGGGGCAAACGACTGGGCGTACAGCTACTGCGGGTCGGCCGGGCCGCGGGCGCGGGCTCGCGCGGAGGCCTCATCAGAGCCGTCGCACTGTTGTGCGCGGCGGCGGCCCTCGTGCTGGGCGGAGGAGCACTCGTCACCGCTACTGCCGTGTACGAAGACATGACGCGGAAGTCAGAAGCGCGCAGCCCGCGTGTGCTTGAAGGGCATCCCGCCGAGAAGCCCATCGCCTTGTGGAAGCCGGGCTTCGATGTGGTGGACGGCCTGCAGTACTCCGTGATTTCGGTGGTTCCACTGTCCGCTGATGCCCCTCCGCCACCCGGTGTGAAGGCCTGGCCCGGCCCAGGCGAGGCAGTGCTGTCACCGGCCCTTGCGGAGGTCGGCGCGGTGGAAGGGATCACGGACCGGCTGGGACGAGACGCGGGTCGAATCAGCGAGGCCGGTCTCTCCACCCCCTCGGAACGACTGGCCTACGTTCGACCCTCCGAGCCCCTGGTCGACGAGGAGGGGATGTTCACGATCACCGGTTACGGTGCCCCGGGCCCCCTCGTGGGCGATCCCCTGTTCGTCGAGCCCCTGGAGCTGTTCGCGCTCGCCGTCGTCGGTCTCATGATCTTCCCCGCCGGAGTGCTCGTGGTGATCGCGGCCAGGGTGGGCGGCGAGGCGCGGGACCGAAGGGCGGCCTTGCTGGACGCTCTCGGCGCCAGTTCGACGGCCCGGGCGCTGGTCAACTTGGGCGAAGCGGGGCTTCCGGTCGTCCTCGGCGCGGCGCTCGGCCTCGGAGGGCTCGTGGCCCTGGTCGCAGCGGGTGCCACCCTTCCGTTCACGGATTTCGTCGTCCCCGCCGAGACCACCCGCACCGCCACCGTACCGCTGGTGCTGACGGCCCTCGCGTGCGTTCTGTTGGTCCTTCTCGTAGTGATCGTGTTGCACCGGCACAACACGTCGCACCCCACCACCCGACCCGGAGGTGGAAGCCGCAGGATGCCCCGCTGGTGGCCCGCGCTCTTTCCGGTGGCACTACTGCTCGCGACCAGAGGTCCCGGACTCCTCGCGGCCGACAGCCCGAGGTTGTTCCTGGCCGTCTACTTCGTGGGAGTGCTGACCGTGTTCGCTACCCTGCCGTCCGTTCTCGCTCTGGCAGCCGCTGCCCTGGGACGACTTCTCACGCGGATCGGACGCCGGTACGGCGGCAGGGGCACTCTGATCGCCGGACGGTGGCTGGTCGCACAACCCGGTGTCACCGCCCGGCTGGTCGCCGGATTCGTCGTCGCCATCGGTCTGATCGGCCAGGTCCAGCTCAACACGAGTCGCTTGAGCGAGCCCATGATCGCAGCCAAGGCGACAGCCGAACGCGTCGGCACGAGCGTCGTCACCGTCGCGACACCGCGGGGCGACACCCGCACGCCGGCCTTTCTCGCTGACGTACCCAAGGACGTGGCGGTGTTCTCCCTACGTACTGGACCGGTTCCCGACGGAACCGTACAGTCCGTGCTTCAGGCACCATGCGAGCAGCTCCGGGTCATCCACCGGGCGTGCAGCAAGAACAGCTCCCCGGCAACAGTCGTGGACCGTGACAACAGGCTGGCCGAACTCGCACGGTGGCACGCCCCCAGTGGGCAGATCCAGCTGAGGGAAGGTCCGCTCCTCGGCAAGGTGTCAGCCGAGGAATCCAGCCAACTGGTGCTCATGTCGGTGTCGGGGAAGGACCTGGATGTCGCCGCGGTGAAGCGGGCGGCCAACCGCCACCTCGCCATGGCGACCGTGGTGGAGGCTCCCGGCGGGGGCTGGCTGAGCAGCTCCCTGCTCCGCGAGTCCCGGGTGAACTGGATCATGCTTCTCGGCTGCTTCGCGCTGATCGTCGTTGGTCTGGCCATCGGTCTCAACAGCATCGCCGAGTTCCTCCGTCACAGCAGGTCCTTCGCCCCGCTCGGCGTACTCACGGGGCGTCGCGGACTCTTTGTCTCGGTCGCGGCGTGGGTCCTGCTCATGCCCACCGTTCTCGCGGCCGTCATCGGGGCGGTCGTGTACCTCTGGCTCTCCGGTCCCTACACAGACCCTGTGGTCGGCGCACAGCTGTCGTGGCCGGTACTCGGCTACCTCATGGGTGGCGTGCTGATCCTCAGTGCTGGAATCTGGGGATGTGGGGCCTGGTCATCGGCGCGAGGTGCCTCCCACTGGCGTCCGGCCGCAGACTGACCAGGAGCCGGACCCACCGGACCACCCTCGTCCACCCGATGGTTCGAAGGGTGGTCCGGCCTGTCTCTGTCGCGGGTCGGTCCGCGTTGGACACCGCCTGGCCGCGTCGGTCAGGCCACGGCTCGTACGTGCCGCCGAGACAGCGGGGGAAGGGTCCTGAACAGATGGCGAAAGGTGTGTCTCATCCATGCCCTTCGGAGCGGCGAGCAGCGGTCGACACGGGTATCCCGACGTCCAGCAATGCCACCACGCCGGAGGGTGCCTCCGCAGGCGGGGCGGCAAATGACTTGTTTGAGCGGCGCTGATTCCCGGGCTTGCGGCGCAGACCCGGTGGTGTTTTCGAAGCAGGTGCAACAAATCTGCACCACGTGGAGGCACCCGCGAGCCGCCCCGCCGCCACGCCTCCGCAACATCGTGCGAACCCACCACACACCAGCGCTGTGACCGGGCGAAACGGTAACCCCGCAGGCAGGGATCGGGACCGAACCGCGTGCGGGGCGAAGGAACCCGTGAGTTCGGATCCCGTCGGTCTGGGCGGAAGCCCGGCACTCCACCGCCCCGACGCGGCGGCCCTCGGGTCGCCGCCGTCGTGCACAGCGGCACGTGTCCTGGCGGGTTTGCGCGCCTCGCCCGTCAGGGGCTTCCGGCCCGTCCACTCCGTGAGCAGGCCCTGGCGGGGCCCCCGCCCGCTCCGGGTTCCGCTCCGGCAACCGGGTCGCGAGGCTGTCCGGCCACTCCTGCCATGGGGGTACACCTTCCACCCGTCCCGTGGGAGCACGAGCCGAACCGGGGGTTCCTGCGCTCGCTGCACGCCCTGGCGCGGGCGGCCCGGGAGATCGGCGAGCAGGAGGAGTACGAGCGCTGCTCGGCGTTCCTGCGCGACTCCTCCCCGCTCGCCGCCGACACCCTGGGCTGACGTCCCGCCGCCCCCGCAGGCCGGGGGCGGTGTCAGGCCCGCGAAGGCGGCCGTTACACCGCAGAGGTGTTCGTGTCATGATGCGATCGGGACCGACGGCGTGGATCACGCCCGGTCCCGAGGGGACCGGGGCTCCCTCACCCACGGAAGGAGCGGACCGCTACCCGGTAGCACGCATTGACGGAGACAGCGATGTCTACTTCGCCTACCACCCCTGCCGGCCCCGAGACCGGTTCGGACACGCCGAACCTGGACTTCGCGGGCACCACGCCCTACGAGGACTACGTCCGGGCGGACGTCCTCACCCACCTCCAGCACCCGCGCTCCGACGACCCCGGAGAGATGGTGTTCCTGGTGACCACCCAGGTGATGGAGTTGTGGTTCACCGTCATCGTCCACGAGTGGGAGACCGCGGGCCGCGCGCTGCGCGAGGACCGGATCCCCGACGCGATGGCCGCCCTGCGCCGCTCGGCGCACGAGCTGGAGGCGCTGAACGCCTCCTGGAACCCGATCGCCCGCCTCACGCCCGGGCAGTTCAACCGGTACCGGTCCGCGCTCGGCGAGGGCTCCGGCTTCCAGTCGGCGATGTACCGCCGCATGGAGTTCCTGCTGGGTGACAAGTCCGCCTCCATGCTGGTCCCGCACCGCGGCGCGCCGCGCGTCCACGCCGAGCTGGAGAAGGCGCTCGCCGAGCCCAGCCTGTACGACGAGGTGCTGCGGCTGCTGGCGCGGCGCGGCCTGCCCGTGCCGGCGGAGGTCCTGGAGCGGGACCTGACGCAGCGGTACGAGCCGTCGCAGCGGATCGAGGAGGTCTGGGCCGAGCTGTACGCCGCCCCGGAGGACCACCGTGACCTGGTCGACCTGGGCGAGGCGCTCACCGACGTGGCCGAGCTCGTGTGGCGCTGGCGCAACGACCACCTGGTCGCCACCCGCCGTGCGATGGGCTCCAAGACCGGCACGGGCGGCTCCGCCGGGGTCGCCTGGCTGGAGAAGCGGGCCGGCAGGAACGTGTTCCCCGAGCTGTGGACGGCCCGCAGCCATGTCTGACCTCATCCGGAACACCGACGGCCGCGACACCCCGGCCCCGACCGCTCCGGCCCCGGCGGCGCGGGCCGCCGAGCTGGACGCCGCCGACCCGCTGGCGGAGCGGCGCGACCTGTTCGCGCTCGACGACGGCGTGGTCTACCTCGACGGCAACTCGCTCGGCGCGCTGCCCCGCCACGTACCGGCCCGGATGGCGCACGTCGTCGCCCACGAGTGGGGCGAGCTGCGCATCCGCTCGTGGGAGGAGAGCGGCTGGTGGACCGCGCCCGAGCGGATCGGCGAGCGGATCGCCCCGCTCGTCGGCGCGGCGCCCGGTCAGGTCGTCGTCGGCGACTCGACCAGCGTGAACGTCTTCAAGGCGCTGGTCGGGGCGGTGCGCCTGGCCGGCGACGGCCGGGACGAGATCGTCGTGGACGCGACGACGTTCCCCACGGACGGGTACATCGCCGAGTCCGCCGCCCGGATGACCGGCCGCCGCCTGGTGCCCGTCGCACCCGGCGACGTGCCGGCCGCGGTCGGCCCGCGCACGGCCGCCGCGCTCGTCAACCACGTCGACTACCGCACCGGCCGCCTCCACGACCTGCCCGGCATCACCGCCGCCGTGCGGGAGGCGGGCGCCCTCGCGGTGTGGGACCTGTGCCACAGCGCGGGCGCCCTCCCCGTCGACCTGGACGCCAACGGCGTGGACCTGGCCGTCGGCTGCACGTACAAGTACCTCAACGGCGGGCCCGGCGCCCCCGCGTACCTGTACGTCGCCGAGCGCCACCAGCGGCGCTTCGACTCGCCGCTGCCCGGCTGGAACTCCCACGCGGACCCGTTCGCGATGTCCCCCGGCTACGCGGCGGCGGACGGCGCGCGGCGCGGCAGGGTCGGTACGCCCGACATCCTGTCGATGCTGGCGCTGGAGGCGGCGCTCGACGTGTGGGACGGGGTGTCGGTGCACGAGGTGCGGGCCAAGAGCCTCGCGCTGACGGACTTCTTCCTGGAGTGCGTCCGCGCGTACGTCCCCGAGGGGCGGCTCACCTCCCTCACCCCGGCCGCGCACGCGGAGCGCGGCAGCCAGGTCGCGCTGGCCTGCGAGGACGCGCCCGCCGTCATGGCGCGGCTGATCGAGCGCGGCGTCGTGGGCGACCTGCGCCGCCCCGACGTGCTGCGTTTCGGCTTCACCCCGCTGTACGTGGGCTTCGCCGACACCGAGCGCGCGGCCCGCGTGCTCGCGGAGGTGTGCGCCGGGCGGTAGCGCCGCCGTCCGAGCCGGCCTGCGGGGACCTCCGCCCTGGTACGGTCCCCGCAGGCCGGGCCGGTCCGGCCCCTCACCGAAAGGCCGAGCAGCATGCCCGACCCCGCCGCCCGCGACGCCGCCGAGGAGGCGTCGGCCCTGTCGCACCCGGCCGTCGACCCCGACTCCACCGCCTCGTACGGCGCGCACCCCGACCAGGTCGTGGACTTCCACGCGCCCCGGGGCCGGGGCGGCCGGGTCCCGCTCGTCGTCGTCCTGCACGGCGGTGCCTGGCGGACGCGGTACGACCGGCGGCACGTCTCCCCCTTCGCGGACCACCTCGCCCGCCGCGGGTTCGCCGTCGCCAGCGTCGAGTACCGGCGCGGTGCCGGCCTCCCCGCGCCCGGGGGCACGGAACCGGTGGCGGGGCGGTGGCCCGAGACGTTCGACGACGTGGCGGCGGTGCTGGACGCGCTGCCCGCACTGGCCGCCGAGCACCTGCCGCGGGCGGATCCGCGCCGCACGGTCGTCACCGGCCACTCCGCCGGGGGCCACCTCGCGCTGTGGGCCGCCGCCCGGCACGTCCTGCCGGCCGGTTCGCCGTGGCGGCGGCCGGAGCCGCCCGAGCTGCGCGGGGTCGTCGCGCTCGCGCCGATCGCGCACTTCGGGCGGGCGGTGGAGCTGGACGTGTGCGGTGGCGCCGTGGCGCAGCTCCTGGGCGGCGGCGACCGGTTCGCGGAGCGGGCCGCTTCGGCGGACCCGGCCGCCCTGCTGCCCACGGGCATCGCCACCACCGTCGTGCAGGGCCGCGAGGACAGCGTGGTGCCGCTGCCGGTCGCCGAGGCGTACGCCGAGGCGGCCGCGCGGGCGGGCGAGACGGTCGGGCTGACCGTCCTGGACGGGGTGGGGCACTTCCCGCTGATCGACCCGGCGGCGGACGCCTGCGCGGTGGTCGCGGAGGAGATCGCCCAACTCGCCTGGTGACGCGGTGCCCCCGCGCCCCCCGCGCCCCCGCGCCCCCGCGCCCGGCGCGGGTGCGGACGTGCCCGGCAGGTCCCGGGACGGGGCGGGGCCGGTGCGGGCCCGCCGCGAGGTCGGTGCGGGCGCGCCGCGGTGCCGCCGTAGTACTCAGGACGGACGCCGGGAAACCCCCTCCGGTCCGACGCCCCGCGGCGTCCGCGTCCGTACGGTGGTTGTCGTGACCGAGACGACGCAGCGCATCGCCCCGGCCGGCCGCAGCCCCGAGTTCCACCACGCGGTGGGACTGCTCCGGGGCCTGCGGGAGGACCTCGTGCAGGACGCCCTCGCCTACCGGCCCCTCCCTCCCGCGCCCCCGGACGGCCCCCTCGCCCGGCGGCTGCCCGAGCGGATACGCCGGCGGCTGCTGTGGGTGCCGCACCTCGTGGTCGCCGCGGCCGCGCTGCTGGTCCTCGCCGCGGGGTACGGCACGACGGGCTTCCTCCCCACCGCGCTCGTCCCGGTGGTGCCCGTGCTCCTCACGCTGGTCCGGCCCGTCGCCGCCTTCTGGGCGTCGCTGCTGGCCACGTCGGTGTACGCGGTCGTCGCCGGGGGCTGGGGGGTGTGGTCGCCCGCCGCCTTCCTCTCGCACCTCGTCGTCGTGACGCTCGTCGCGGCCCGGACCCGGCCGCGCGCGGCGGCGTGGATGTGGGTGGTCACCGGCGTGTACGGGCTGTCCGCGGGGGCCGTGCTCGGCGACGGGGACGACGGCGACGCCACGGCCCAGCTGCTGTTCGCCGCCGCGCTCGCCCTGCTCGCGGTCACCGTGTGGCACGTGCGGCGCGCGGCGCGGGAGGAGGTGACGGCGCAGCGGACCGCCACCGCGCAGGAGCGTTCGATGCGCACCCTGCTGGAGGAGCGCACCACGATCGCGCGGGAGCTGCACGACGTGGTGGCCCACCACATGTCGGTCGTCGCCATCCAGGCGGAGGCCGCCCCGTACCGGGTGGAGAACCCGCCGCCCGAGCTGGAGCAGGCGTTCCTGACGATCCGGGAGAACGCGGTGGCCGCGCTGGCCGAGCTGCGGCGCGTCCTCGGCGTCGTCCGCGCGGAGGACTACGAGGCGCCCGACGCCCCGCAGCCGACCCTCGCCGACCTGGACGCGCTGATCGCCAACGTCCGCGACGCCGGGCTGGACGTCGACAAGGCGGTGACCGGCGCGGTGCGGGTGCTGCCGCAGGGCGTGGAGCTGTCCGCGTACCGCATCGTGCAGGAGGCGCTGTCGAACGTGCTGCGGCACGCGCCGGGCGCGGCGGCCCGCGTGGAGGTCGGCTACGTGCTGGGCGGGCTGGGGCTGCGGGTGGTGAACGGCCCGCCGCGCGGCCCGGTCAAGCCGTCGCCGGGCGCCGGGCACGGCATCGCCGGCATGCGGGAGCGGGTGGCGATGCTCGACGGCGAGCTGACGGCGGGCGCGACGGACGACGGCGGGTACGAGGTGGCGGTGTTCGTACCGGTGGCGAGGGACGGGGCGGCGTGACGATCCGGGTGCTGGTCGCGGACGACCAGGTGATGGTGCGGGAGGGCTTCTCCGTCCTGCTGAACGCGATGCCGGGCATCGAGGTGGTCGGCGAGGCGGTCGACGGGCGGGAGGCGGTCGCGCAGGCCGCGGCGCTGCGGCCGGACGTGGTGCTGATGGACATCCGCATGCCGGAGATGAACGGCATCGACGCGACACGGGAGGTCGTCGCGGCGGACGGCGACGCGAAGGTGCTCGTGCTGACCACCTTCGACCTCGACGAGTACGTGTACCAGGCGCTGCGCGCCGGGGCGTCCGGGTTCCTGCTGAAGGACGCGTCGGCGCGGCAGCTGGCGGACGGGGTGCGGGTGGTGGCGGCGGGGGAGGCCCTGCTGGCGCCCGCCGTGACGAAGCGGCTGATCACCGAGTTCGCCAAGCGCGTGGAGTCGCCGAGGGCGGCGGCGCTGTCCCGGGTCGGCGACCTGACGGACCGGGAGACGGAGGTCCTGGTGCTGATCGCGCGGGGCCTGTCGAACGCGGAGATCGCGGAGCGCCTGGTGGTGGCGGAGTCCACGATCAAGACGCACGTGAGCCGGATCCTGGTGAAGCTGGGCCTGAGGGACCGCACCCAGGCCGCGGTCTTCGCCTACGAGGCCCGCCTGGTGACCCCGCGCTGAGCCCCGCTCCCGGGCCCCGGCTCCCCTGCCGGCCCCCGCGCCCGGGGGCCCCGGGCCCGCGGCGGCCCCCCGCTCCCGGAGGGCCGCGCCGCCCGGGGAGCCGCCGGGCGGGCCGGCCGGGCGGTGTGGCCGCGGCCCGGGGGAGCCGCCGGTCACCCCGTGACGACGTCCCGGCGCCGCAGTCCCGCGAGCCCCGCCGCGACCATCAGCGCCGCCCCGGCCGACAGGGCCAGCACCGGCGGCCACGCCATGTCGGCGCCGGGCAGCTTCGGCAGGTGCCCGAACGGCGACAGGTCCAGCACGGCCTGCGGCAGGTCCAGCGCCGGCCCGACCCAGCCGATCACCAGGGAGAGCCCGGCCGCGCCCCACGCCGCGGCCGCCGCCCGCGGCAGGGTGCCGTACAGCAGCACCGCCAGCGCGCCGAGGAACCACACGGCGGGCAGCTGGACGGCGGCCGCGCCCAGTACGGCGCCGGGGTCCCGCCCGTGGGAGAGGTACATGCCGAGCCCGGCCGCGAGGAGCAGCAGGGCGGAGCCGGCGAACGCGACCGCCAGGTGCCCGGCGGCCCAGCGCAGCCGCCCCACCGCGCCCGCGAGCACCGGTTCGGCGCGCTGCGAGACCTCCTCGCCGTGCAGCCGCAGCACCGACCCGACCGCGTACAGCGAGGCGGCCATCCCGAACAGGCCCAGCAGGGCGGCGAGGAAGGCGTCGTCGACGGCCTGCGCGCCGCCCATCCGCTCGAAGACCTCCCGCGCCTTCGGGTCGTCCCCGACCAGGTCGGCGGCGCCCTCGACCATCCCGCCGAACACGACCCCGGCGGTGAGGAACCCGGCCGTCCACCCGGCGAGCGAGCCGCGCTGGAGCCGCCACGCCAGCGCGCCGGCCGTGGCGAGCCGCCCCTCGGCCGGGCCGGGCCGGGCGGGCAGGAAGCTCATGCCGAGGTCGCGGCGCCCGGCCAGCGCGTACGCGGCGAAGCCCTGGACGAGGGCGGCGGCGACCGGCAGGAGCAGCACCCACCAGCGGTCCCCGGCGAACGCCCGGACGTTCTCGGCCCAGCCGACCGGCGACAGCCAGGTGAGGACCGAACCACCGTCGGCGCGGCCCGCGTCGCCCGCCGCGCGCAGCACGAACGCGGCGCCCAGCACGGCCGCCGCGAGGCCCTTCGCCGACCGGGCGCTCTCCGTGAGCTGCGCGGTGATCGCCGCCGTCGTGGCGAAGACCATGCCGGTCAGGCCGACCGCGAGGCCCAGCGCGAGGGCGCCGCCGGCGCCCCGGCCGGCCAGTCCGGCGGTGACGGCCAGGGCGAGCGCGGTGTTGCCGGTGAGCGCGGCGAGCAGCGCGGCGGTCAGCGGCGCCCGCCGTCCGACCACGGCGGCCGACAGCATCTCCTGCCGGCCCGTCTCCTCCTCCTCGCGGGTGTGCCGGACGACGACGACCAGGCTCATCACGGCGGCGAGGACCGAGGCGAACACCCCGAACCGCCAGGCGACGAGCGCTCCCGTCGAGTCACCGAACACCGGGCCGTACATCGACCGCAGGGAGCCGTTGGCGGTCATGGACGCGGCGACCTCGGCGCGTTCGGCGACCGTGCCGTAGAGGGCGTCGATCGAGCCCGCGCCGCCGGTGACCACGGTGCCCAGGACCAGCGCCCACACGGGCAGCATCACCCGGTCGCGGCGCAGGGCGAGCCGCAGCAGCGGGCCCGTGCCGGCGAGGTGGCGGGCGCCCCCGGTGCGGGCACCGGCGGTGGCGGCCGCGCTCACCGGGCCACCGCCCGGTCCTCGTAGTGGCGCAGGAACAGCTCCTCCAGGGTGGGCGGTGCGCTGGTCAGGGAGCGGACCCCGACCTGGGTGAGGGAGCGCAGGACCGGGTCGAGCCGGTCGGTGTCGACCTGGAGGCGCACCCGGGTGCCCTCCACCCGCAGGTCGTGGACGCCCGGCAGGTGCGCGAGCCCGTTCGGCGGGGCGGCCAGCTCGGCCTCCACGGTGGTGCGGGTGAGGTGGCGCAGCTCGGCGAGCGAGCCGGACTCGACGGTGCGGCCCTTGCGGATGATGCTCACCCGGTCGCAGAGGCTCTCCACCTCGCTGAGGATGTGCGACGACAGCAGCACCGTGCGGCCCCGGTCGCGCTCCTCGCGCACGCACGCCTGGAAGACGCCCTCCATCAGCGGGTCGAGGCCGCTGGTCGGCTCGTCGAGGATCAGCACGTCCACGTCGGAGGCGAACGCGGCGACGAGGGCGACCTTCTGCCGGTTGCCCTTGGAGTACGTGCGGCCCCTCTTCGTCGGGTCCAGTTCGAACCGCTCGACCAGCTCGGCGCGGCGCGTCCGGTCCAGGCCGCCGCGCAGCCTGCCGTACAGGTCGATCACCTCGCCGCCGGAGAGGTTGCGCCAGAGCGTCACGTCACCGGGGACGTACGCCACGTGGCGGTGCAGTTCGACGGCGTCCCGCCAGGGGTCGCGGCCGAGGAGGCGGGCGGTGCCGGAGTCGGCGCGGAGCAGTCCGAGGAGGATCCGGATGGTGGTCGACTTGCCGGAGCCGTTGGGGCCGAGGAAGCCGTGGACCTCGCCGGCCGCGACGGTCAGGTCGAGCCCGGTGAGGGCGTGGGCGCGCCCGAAGGACTTGTGCAGTCCGGTGACGCTGATGGCGTTCGTCATGCTTCGACGCTACGCCTTCCTTCACAGATTTGTGAAGTTAAGAAAGAGTATAAAATCGGCCGGACGCAGGACGACGGGAGACGATGGACGCATGGGGACCGACGACGGGCTCGCGGAGCGGCCGGAACGCGACGAGGAGGCGGTGGGCCGCTTCGTGGAGCGCTTCGCCGGGGAGCTGGCGCAGGCCGGGATGCAGCGGATGGCGGCCAGGGTCTTCGCCGCGCTGCTCGTCTCCGAGGAGGCGGCCATGACCGCCGCCGAGTTGGGCGAGCGGCTGAAGGTCAGCCCGGCCGCCGTCTCGGGCGCCGTGCGCTACCTGGCGCAGGTCGACATGATCGGCCGCGAGCGCGATCCGGGCTCCCGGCGCGAGCGGTACGTGCTCCACGAGGGCATGTGGTACGAGGTGTTCACCCGCCGGGACGAGTTCCTCAACCGCTGGCAGAAGACCGCCCGCGAGGGCGCGGACGCGCTGGGGCCGGACACGGCGGCCGGGGCCCGGCTGGCGGAGACGGCGGAGTTCTTCCAGTTCCTCCACGGGGAGCTGCGGCAGATCATGGACCGATGGCGGCGGCGCGGGGAGGAGGCGCCGCCCTCCGCCTGAGCGGCGGGGCGGCGGCCCGCCGGGTCACTCGGTGCAGCCGAGCCGCTTCTTCATCTCGGGGACGAGGCCGAGGGCCAGGGCCGTGACGTCCCTGCGGCGCTCGGCCTCGTCACCCCCGGCCCTGGGACTGGTGTAGAGGTCCAGGACGAGGTGGTCCACCGCAGGGGCGCCGCAGGCGGCGCTGATCATGGCCCTGCGGCCGTCCACCGCCCCGAGGCCGCGGAAGGGGAGGTTCTCCATCTTCTGGGGGGCGTCGAACCGCCGGGTCCAGGGACCGCCGCTCATCGGGTCGACGAGTTCCTCCTCCGCGTAGAGATGGGCGCCGAACACGAGCCGGCCGTCCACCCGCAGCTCGCAGTTCCCCGGATACGTCCCGGTGGGGTCGGCCAGGGAATCGCCCACCGCCCCGACCTCCTCGCCGTCCACGAGGAAGGGGTCCAGCGACTCCTCGGCGACCGGCACGCCGCACGCCTCCGGCGGCGTCGTGTACTGGCGTCCCCCGCCGCACCCGGTGAGGGCCAGGGCCAGGTGGCAGGCCAGCGCGGACGCGGTGACGAGACGAGTCGTCCTCCCGTTCACCGGACGCCCGCGTCCCCCTCGGCCTTCTCGTCGCCGTCGTCGGCGGCCCCGTCGATCTGCTGGTGGATGCCGCGCTCCTTCGAGTAGCACTCGTGGGCCGGGTCCTCGGCCCACTCCTGGTTCTGCTGGTACCGGGTGTCCGCGGTCCCCTGCGGCTCCCGGGCGCGCCGGAGGACTCGTGCAGTCCGGCGCCGCTGACGGCGTTCGTCGTGCGGGGAGGCGCCGCCCCTCCGCCCAGGCGGCGGGGCGGCGGCCCGTCCGGTCACTTGGTGCAGCCCATGGCCTTCTTCACCTTCGGGACGATGTCGAGGGTGAGCGCCCGGAGGTCCTTGCGCCGCTCAGCCACGTCCCCGCCGCTTTCCCCGTCGACGTGCACGTAGGTGATGAGGTGGTCGGCGTTCGGGGCGGCGCAGGCGGTGCTCACCATGGAGACGGCGTCACCCAGCGCGCCGAGGCCGGGGAACGGCAGGTCCGCCATCTTCGTCCGGTTGCGGAAGCGGAACTCCTCCGACTCGTCCATCGGGTCGTGGAGCCGGTCCACCTTCTCGACCTGAAGACCGACGACCTGCCTGCCGTCGACCCGGATCCAGCACCGGCCCCAGCTCTTCTCCCCGGTGTCGATCACGGAACCGCCGGCGACCTCCAGTTTCCGGCCGTCGAAGAGGAACGGCTCGATCCTCTTCGCGTCGATCGGCACGCCGCACGCCTCCGCCGGTACGGTGTACGCGCGTCCGCCGCCGCACCCGGCGAGGGATGCCACCAGGCATGCGGCGGCCAGTGAAGCGGCCACACGGCACGGGTTCGCGCTCATTGGACTCCCGCCACCCCCTCGCCCTTCTTGTTGCCGTCGTTCGCGGCCGACTCGATCTTCCCGTAGACGCCGTGCTGGTTCGAGAAGCCCTCGTGGTTCGGGTTCTCCGCCCACTCCTTGTTGTTCTCGTACCAGACGTCGGCGAGCATGCGCAGCTCCCCGCTGCGCTGGGTGTAGGTCTCGGTGTGGTCTGCGGTGGCCTGGGCGTTGATCCTGTTCTGCTCGTCCTCCAGCATCTTCGCGGTGACCAGGTCCACACCACGTTGCAGCGCGTCGCCGGCCGGGTGCCACGGTGTGACGAGACCGCCCACGATGTGGTAGCGCCAGGACTTCTCCCAGGAGGCGTCGGCGAGCTTCTCGCCCTTCTCGCCGTTGGTCGCCTGGTAGCGGGCCTCCTCCAGGAAGCCGACGGTGCGTCCGGCACGGTCGAGGCTGTCCTCGGGATGCGTCTTCTCGGTGATGATGTCGGACACGATCGACTGGTGCATGACCTGGGTGAGGGTCTGGTAGTCGTCCCGGTTCCGGGAGATCTGCTTGCTGACCTCCATCAGATGGCCCGCGTCCAGTTCGTGCCGCCCGACCGGGTCGCTCATCGCCCTGTGCACCCAGTCGCCGTGGTTGCCCAGGGCGAGTGCCATGTCGTCGCGGAACTCGGGCGGGAAGTCGTTGCCCGCGCCGGCGAGAATGCCCAGGGTCCGCTTCATCGCCTCCCGGTGCTCCGGCGAGTGCGGCGGGAACTCGACGTTCGGCGCCTTCGGGTCGGACACGCCCGACACCGCCGCGAACATGGCCCTGCCCGTCGCGTCGAGGGCCTCGTTCGGACCGTCCTTCAGGGGCGAGTCGTCGAACGAGGGGCGCTCCTTCAGCACCCACTCCGCGTTGTCCTGCGGCTCCTTCGCGTTGAAGAAGTCCGTCGCGGCGCCGGGGCTGTTGGCGAGGGCGGTCATGAAGCCGGTCATCGGGTCGCGGCCGAACTCCGCGTCGCCTATGAAGTTCATCTTCGGGACCGGTTCCATCTGGTAGAAGCGGTCCGGGATCCTCATCTTCTTCTCCATGGCGACCAGTTCGGCGCCGTACCTGTTGAGGAACCGGTCGTCGTAGTCGCCCGTGCGCATGAGGTTGCTCATGATCTGGAAGCCGTAGGCGTCGCCGTGGCGCGAGTTGAACCGCTCGCCGCCCAGCTTCACCATGTCGTTCTCCCACTGCCGCATGGCGGGGCTGTCCGACTGGGTGGCGCCGCCCAGGACGACGCCCAGGTTCTTCTGGAAGTCGCCGAGCTGGTCGAGCTGCGTGCGGGACAGTTCGCCGGGGCTGTCGGGGCTGGAGAGGTCGGCCCAGAACTCCAGGGTGCGCTTGGGGCCGAGCGCGGTGGCGAACTTCTCCTGGAAGAGCGGGTCGTCCTTGTAGAGCGACAGGGTGGAGTTGAGCTTCCGGAACTCCTCCGGCGACATCTCGTCGCCCTTCTCCGCGATGAGCTTCGCCGCCTCCTCCGCCTTCCTCAGGGCGTCGGCCGCGGTGTCGCGGTCCCGGTACCCGGCGCCGGAGAAGCCGTGCTCGGCCTGGTCGACGATGGCGCGCAGCACCCGCGCCGCGGACTCGTCGCTCTCGGTGGCACGGCCCAGTATGCGCGCCACGTCGTCGCGGAGGTGGTCCACGTCCTGCTGGGAGTGGTCGGGCACCTCGTGGCCCTCGGCGGCCCGGTCCGGGTGGATGTTCATGGTGACCGTGAAGCCGCCGTTGCCGGCGGGGGTCACGGTGAGGTTCTTCTTCAGGCCGCGGGAGAGGACCTGCTCCAGCTCCTCCTTGTAGCCCTGGAGCTCGTCGCGGGTGTCCTTGAGGATGTCGTGGACGGTCTTGGCCTGCGTGTGGGCGTCGGAGAACTCGCCCGCCGTCTTCCCGACGAACTCCCGGGTGACCGTCGCGTTGACGCCGGCCCAGTTCGCCTTGTCGGCCTTCGCCTTCATGTCGTCCCGGGCGTCCGTCTCCAGCCCCTTGAGCTTCTCCACCACGCCGGACCAGGCGGTGATGGCCTGGTCGAGCCGGGCGAAGTCGCCGTTGCGCAGCGTGTCCAGGTTCATCGGCGCCGCGTCCCCTCCGTGAAGCCCTCGTCCAGCGTCGCGATGCTGCTGACCGTGGTGGCGATGTGGTACTCGTCGCCGGCGTGCGCGTTGCGGGTGAAGTCCATGTGGTTGGAGATGTGCGCGCAGGCGTCGAGCAGCGACTGGAGCTGCTTCTCCCAGCGCTCCTGCACGTGGTCGAGGGCGCCGCCGAGGGCGAAGCCCTGCGTGGTGAGGTCCTTGGCCGCGGACTGGCTCACGGACCACGCGTCGCGGCCGTGCTTGCCGAGCCTGTCGAACAGCTTGAACGCGCTGTCGCCGACCGCGGCGAGATCCTGCTGGTTGACCTTGAGGTCGCCCTGCGGTCCGGGCCCCCCTCCCGGGGGAGCCTGATTGAGCCGCATCGCCGTCGACGGTCTGCCGGCGGCCTCGCTCTTGAGCCGCTCCCACTCGTCCCATGCCATGAAGGCGCCTCCCCCGTGCCGTGGCTCGATTCCGTCCCTGCCTGCGAGATCCTTCTCAGACGCCAACGTAGCAAGGGGGGACCGGGATCGGCCTCCCCGGTCACAGGCCGGAACCCGATCCTCGAAGCCGACGTTCCGGGACGCGGGGGGCGCGACGGGACAAAGCCTCCCCCGTGACGCACGCCGCAGGCGCCGCCCCCGCCGTCCCGTGCCCGCCCCCGCCGTCCCGCGCCCGGCCCCGGTCGTCCCGGCGGGAGCGGTGCCCCGGCCGGGAGGAGCGGGTCCCGTGCCCGGACGCCCTACGACGTCGGCGCCGGCACCAGCAGGGACCAGGCGGCCGGGCGCACCGTCCACGTGCGGCTGCGCACCGGACCGGCCGGCTCGGCGTCCGCCCGGTAACGGAAGCCCGTGCCGGCCGGGCCCGACACGGTGACCGCGCGGGCGGCCGACCACCGGGGCGCGGCCGACCGGGAACGCACCACGACCTCCGCCGCCCCGTCCCGCGCCACCACCGTCACGCCCTCCACCGGGTCGTCCCCGTCGGCCAGCAGCAGCCCGTCCGCCTCCACCCGCAACCGCTGCCCCCACACCCGCGGCGCCCGCCCGGCACCCGGCCCCACCAGCGTCCGCACCAGCGAGCGGCAGGTCCCCCACACCGAGGGCACCGGCGCCCGGCCGCCCGACGGGCGGAAGCGGTCCTCGGGCGCCGCCGCGGGCTCCGGCGACGGGGCCCCCTCCGGGACGCGCACCCCGCCCACGACCACCCCGCCCCCGTCGTCCACCAGCAGGTCGAGCCGCCGCGCCACCCCGTCCAGCACCGCCCGCGCCGCCGTCACCGCACCGGGCGGCGCGCCCAGCGACACGCCGAGGCACACCGTCTCGCGCGGCCCCACCGGCACCAGCGACAGGGCCTGCCCGCCCAGCTCGCCGCCCCGGTGCAGCAGGGCCACGGCCCGCACCAGCGCCCGGTCGTCGCCGACCACCACGGGGCGCCGGGAGCCCCGCCGCGCCAGGGCCCGCGCGAACTCCTGCGGGGTGTCGGGCAGGCACACCCGCGCGGCCGCGCCACCGCACAGCACATCCCTCGCGATCCGTACGGACTCGCCGTCGCAGCGGCGCGCGACCGGGTCGATGACCACCAGGAGCTGGTCGGGAGCCGACACCTCGGTCCTTCCTCGGGTAGCATCTTTGTGCAAGAGCCCCTTGCGCTATTGCGCCAGGGGCTTCGTCTATTCCGGGGCACCGGTCCAGCGGCTCGGGTTGCCGTCGTACACCGCCGTACGACGTCCTCCGCCCCTGGCCCCTTGGACATGCCCCGCCCGGAAGGGGTGTACGCCTGTGCCCGCACTTGTGCTGCTCGGTGCTCAGTGGGGTGACGAGGGCAAGGGGAAGGCCACCGACCTCCTCGGTGGATCCGTCGACTACGTGGTGCGCTACCAGGGCGGCAACAACGCCGGCCACACGGTCGTCGTGGGCGACCAGAAGTACGCGCTGCACCTCCTCCCCTCCGGCATCCTCTCTCCCGGATGCACCCCCGTGATCGGAAACGGCGTCGTCGTCGACCCGGCCGTCCTGCTCTCCGAGCTGAGCGGGCTGAACGAGCGCGGCGTCGACACCTCCAAGCTTCTGATCAGCGGGAACGCCCACCTCATCACGCCGTACAACGTCACCCTCGACAAGGTGACGGAACGGTTCCTCGGCAAGCGGAAGATCGGTACGACCGGTCGCGGCATCGGTCCGACGTACGCCGACAAGATCAACCGCGTCGGCATCCGCGTCCAGGACCTCTACGACGAGTCGATCCTCACCCAGAAGGTCGAGGCGGCGCTGGAGGTCAAGAACCAGCTCCTCGCCAAGGTCTACAACCGGCGCGCGATCGAGGCCGGCAAGGTCGTGGAGGAGATGCTCCGGTACGCGGAGCGGCTGAAGCCGTTCGTCGCGGACACGACGCTGATCCTGAACGACGCGATCGACGAGGGCAAGGTCGTCCTCTTCGAGGGCGGCCAGGGCACCCTCCTCGACGTGGACCACGGCACGTACCCCTTCGTGACCTCCTCGAACCCGACCTCCGGCGGCGCCTGCACCGGCGCCGGCGTCGGCCCGACGAAGATCAGCCGCGTGATCGGCATCCTCAAGGCGTACACGACCCGCGTCGGCGCCGGCCCGTTCCCGACCGAGCTGTTCGACGAGGACGGCGAAGCGCTGCGCCGCATCGGCGGCGAGCGGGGCGTCACCACCGGCCGCGACCGGCGCTGCGGCTGGTTCGACGCGGTGATCGCCCGCTACGCGACCCGGGTGAACGGCCTGACGGACTTCTTCCTCACCAAGCTGGACGTCCTGACCGGCTGGGAGCGGATCCCGGTGTGCGTGGCGTACGAGATCGACGGCCGGCGCGTCGAGGAGCTGCCGTACTCGCAGACCGACTTCCACCACGCCAAGCCGGTCTACGAGTACCTGCCGGGCTGGTCGGAGGACATCTCCAAGGCGAAGGCCTTCTCGGACCTGCCGAAGAACGCGCAGGCGTACGTGAAGGCGCTGGAGGAGATGTCGGGCGCCCCGATCTCCGCGATCGGCGTCGGTCCCGGCCGCACCGAGACGATCGAGATCAACTCGTTCCTGTAGGCATCGCGGGCGCGGCCCGCGCGAAGCCCTCCGTGCTGCGGGTCCCCCGGGACCGCCGGGACGGGGGGCTTCCGCCCACCCTCCGCCGGAGGGTCGCCGCACCCGCGCCTCCCCCGTCGGAGGTCCCCCGCACCCACGTCCGCCCTCGAAGGCCTCCACGAGCGCTCCGCTCGCCCGCCGCGGATGTTCGGCGGTATGCGTCGGGTCACGATGGGGCCTGTGGGGGGCGGCGGTGCCGTAAGTTCGTACGGGGTTCGACTCCGTCGAGGCGGGCGCCGGCGTCCGGTCCCCGCCGAGGAGGGGCCGGGGCGTCGGCGTCCGGCGGTAGGGAAGAGTGGGGGAAGAGGCACCGGGGCGCGTCCCCGGGCAGGGCGGAGGCGAGCAGATGACGGCCGCGGAGACGGCGGGCGTGTCCGGTGAGGGGTTCCCGGCCCCCCGGGGGAAGTGCTCGCCCCGGTGCTGGATTCCTTCACGGCGGGCGCCTGCCTGCTGGACGACAGCGGTCGCATCACCGCCGTCAACACCTCGGCCGAGCGGCTCCTGGGCCGGCCCGCCGCGCAGCTCGTCGGCTGGGACGCGCACGAGCTGCTCCACCGCGACCGGCACGGCGACCCCACGCCGAGGGCGCACTGCGCGCTGCGGCAGGCCGCCCTCGCCGGCCGTACGGCCCAGGGCCCGGGCCAGTGGGCGGAACGCGGCGACGGGTCGCTGCTCCTGCTGTCGTGGCTGGCCACGCCCTGGGTCCGGGACGGGTGCGAACCGGCCACCCTGGTGATCTTCGACGCCTCCGAGTCCGCCCCGTCGACCCTCCCGTTCCCGCGGCGGCCCGCCGCGTCGATGTCGGAGCTGGACCGGCTGGCGCTGCTGGCCGAGACGACCACGACGCTGACGTCCACGCTCGACGTGGACGAGGCCCTCGACCGGCTGGTGGGCCTGGTGGTGCCCCGGCTCGCGGACTGGGCGGTCATCGACCTGCTCAGGGAGCCGGACGAGGTGTGGCGCACCGCCGTGGTGCACGCGAGGGGCGACGCCCTGGTGCACGTGGAGGAGCTGGAGGGCCCGATGCCCCCGGTGCCGGGGGAGTCGCCGATGCCCCTGTCGCGGGCGCTGCGCGGGGAGTCGTCGGCGCTGGCGGGCCCGAAGACGTACCAGGGTCCGCCGGACTCGGGGATCGCGCTGGAGCAGCGCCGCCTGTTCGAGTCGACGGGGATGCACTCGGCGGTCATCGCGCCCATCCGCGGTCTGCGGGAGATCCTCGGGGCGCTCACCCTGGGCCGGTCCGAGCGGTCGGAGGCGTTCACGGCGGCCGACGTGGCCCTGTTGGAGGACATCACGCGCCGGGCCGGCCTCGCCCTGGCCAACGCCCGCCTCTACCAGCGGCAGCGGAAGGTCGCGGAGACCATGCAGCGCCACCTGCTGCCGCAGATGCCGACCGTGCCCGGGCTGGGGATCACGGCCCGGTACCTGCCCGCGCCGGACGCCTCGCACGTCGGCGGCGACTGGTACGACGCCTTCACGCTGAGCGACGGGGTGCTGGCGCTGGCCATCGGGGACGTGGTCGGCCACGACCTGGACGCGGCGGCGGGGATGGCGCAGCTGCGCAACATGCTGCGCGCGTACGCCTGGGCGCAGAAGGGACCGGCGAGCGAGATCGTCGAGTGGCTGGACCAGGCTTCGCTGCACATCGCGGAGGTCACCATGGCCACGATGGTCTTCGGCCGGATGGCCGTGTCGGACGACGGGCGGTGGGAGCTGTCCTGGACCAACGCCGGGCACCCGCCGCCGCTGCTGGTCACGCACGACGGGATGGCGCGGTACCTCTCCGAGGGCCACGGCGTCCTGCTGGGCCTCGGGGAGTACCGGGGGAGGACGGCCCGTACGGACGCGCGGGCGGAGCTGCCGCCCGGATCGACGCTGCTGCTGTACACGGACGGCCTGATCGAGGAGCCGGGCCGCTCGCTCGACGAGGGCCTGGACCGGCTGCGCCGGCACGCCGCCGCGCTGGCGCGCCGGCCCGTGGAGGCGTTCGCGGACGAGCTGCTCCAGCGGGCCAGGCCGGAGCAGAACGAGGACGACGTGGCGCTGCTGGTGCTGCGGATCCCGGGCTGACCGGCGGCGGGGCCCCGGCCGGAGCCCGCTCCCCGGCGGGCGGACCGGGTGCCCGCGCGGGGCCGGGGCCGGTGGGCGGTCGGGGCAGCGACCGGGGGTGTTCCCCCGCGGGCGGTCCGGGCGCCGGCCGGGGGCCATGCCGTCGCGTGCGCCCGGTGCGGGTGCCCGGGTGCGGGGAGGACGACCGGCCGTTCCCGGCCGTCCTCCGCCGCTCCGTGCTCCGGCCCTCCTTCCGGTGCCGTGCCGGGGCGTTCCTTCCGCGCCGCGCCGGGGGCGTTCTGTCCGGTTCGGCGTCCTTGACGGGGTTCGCGTCGAAGCGGTGGAGTGGCCGCGGTCTTCCCTTACACGAAGGAGCGATGTCATGTCGCGACGATTAGGCTCCCTGCTGGCCGCTTTCGCCATGGCGGTGGGTCTGACGGCCCTCCTGCCGCCCGCCCCCGCCTCCGCCGTCGACTGCGCGACACCCTGGAACTCGTCGGCCGTCTACTGGGGCGGCGGCGTCGCCTCGTACGGCGGCCACAACTGGCAGGCGAAGTGGTGGACCCAGAACGAGCGCCCCGGCACGGCGGAGGTCTGGGCCGACCAGGGAGTCTGCGGGAACGGGACGCCCGCACCGGACCCGTCGCCGTCCGGGTTCGTGGTGTCCGAGGCGCAGTTCAACCAGATGTTCCCGAACAGGAACCCGTTCTACACCTACAGCGGGCTGAAGGCGGCGCTCGGCGCGTACCCGGCCTTCGCGACGACGGGCGGCGCCACGGTCAGCAGGCAGGAGGCGGCGGCCTTCCTGGCCAACGTCAGCCACGAGACGGGCGGCCTCGTCCACGTCGTGGAGCAGAACACCGCCAACTACCCCCACTACTGCGACCGGAGCCAGCCCTACGGCTGCCCCGCCGGCCAGGCCGCCTACTACGGGCGCGGCCCGATCCAGCTCAGCTGGAACTTCAACTACAAGGCGGCCGGTGACGCGCTCGGCATCGACCTGCTGAACAACCCGTACCGCGTCGAACGCGAGGCGGCCATCGCCTGGAAGACGGGCCTGTGGTACTGGAACACCCAGAACGGCCCCGGCACGATGACCCCGCACAACGCGATGGTGACCGGCGCGGGCTTCGGCCAGACGATCCGCTCCATCAACGGCGCGCTCGAGTGCGACGGGAGGAACCCGGCGCAGGTGCAGAGCCGGGTGACGAAGTACCAGCAGTTCGCGCAGATCCTGGGCGTGGCCCCGGGCGCCAACCTGTACTGCTGAGCCGGACCGCGGTCCCGGCCGCGGGCGGTCCCACGACCGGGGCCGCCCGCCTCCGCGCCGTCCCGTGCCGTTCGCGGTTCCGCCCGGGGCCGCCGAGGGCGGCGGGTCCCCGGCGCATCCTGCCGGCCCGGCACGGCGGGTGCCCCGCACCCCGCGCCCCCGCTCCGCCGGCCCCGGCCGCGCGACCGGGCGGACCCGTCGGCGCGGGGCCGGGGCCCCGGCCGGGGCCGGTACCGTCAGGCCGCCGTGTGGCGCAGGACGGCCCTCGCCAGCGGCTCCAGCACCGGTCGCGGCAGCGCGTGCCCCATGCCCGGGATCTCCACCAGCTCCGCGCCGCGGATCACCTGCGCCAGGTGCTGCGCGTGCGGCGGCGGGAAGACGGGTTCGGCCGGGGCGGACACGACCAGCGTCGGCACGTCGGTCGCGGCGAGCGCCTCGGTGCGGAGCATCCCCGAGTGGTCGGCCCGTCCGTGCGCGGTACCGACCCGGGCGTGCCCGGTGTGCGCGAGCACGCGCCGCTCCATGTCCCGCGCGGCCTCCGCGTCGAACGGGATCGCGTCGCCGTTCAGCAGCCGCCAGTGCTCGACCCGCCGGTCCAGGTCGCCTTCCGGACCGCCCTCCGGGCCGGGGCCCTCGGGCAGGCGGGCCCACATCTCCAGGATGCGCGGGTCGACGGGCGGCAGCTCCTCGACGGGCGTGGCGGTCCCGTCCGGCGCGGTGTACGGGGTGGTGCTGAGCGCGCAGGTGCCGATGAGGGTGGCGGTGCGGACCCGCTCCGGGTGGTCGGCGAGGAGGAGCTGGGCCAGCATGCCGCCCAGGGACATGCCCACGACGTGGGCCCGTCCCACCCCCAGCCCGTCCAGCACCGCCAGCGCGTCGTCCGCGAGGTCGGTGATCGCGTACGGCTCCGTCTCGTACGACCAGGTGGAGCGGCCGGTGTCGCGGTGGTCGTACCGGATGACCCGGTGGTGCGCGGCCAGCGCGTCCACCAGCTCGTCGGGCCAGCCGAGTCCGGACGCCTGCGCGCCCATGACCAGCAGGAGCGCGGACGCCTCGGGGTCCCCCCGCTCCTCGACCCACAGCCGGACGCCGGGCGCGGCGTCGACGAAGTGCTCACGGTGCACGGGTGCTCCCCTCGGAGGTGATCGGATCACCATCTAGACGAGACGTACCGTCTCGTCTCATGGGTGCACCGTAGCGCACCCCCGGACCGCCCGCAGGGTTTATCCCGCGCCCCCGCTCTCCCGCGCCCCCGCACCCCCGCTCATCCGGCCCCCTCCGGTCTTCCGCTCATCCGGCTCATCCGCCCCCGCCGAGGCCCCTCGCGTCCGGCCGTCCAGCCCCGCGCGTCCGCCCCGCACCCGGAGGCTTCGGCGCCCGTACGGTCAACCCCCGGGCGCCGCCGGATACCAGGAAGCCGGCAGGCCCGGTCAGGCTCCGGGGCGGACCGTGCCCGGTCGGCCCGGACTCGGCGGTCCTCTTGGCCTCGCGGTGTTCCGAAGGGGGAGAGGTCCTCGCGGAGACGGAGGCGACCACGCGCCTTCAAGCCCTCATGCCGGACCGGTGCCCTGCTCGCGCAGGGCCGCCTCCAACCGGGCGATGTCCTCGGCGTCCTTCGTACGGCGGACCAGCCCCGGGACCCAGACGGGCATCATCCGCTTGATCTCGATCTGGGCACGGGGACTGATGACCCGGCACCGCAGCGCCCCGACGCGGCCGACGGAAGCGTCGAGCATGCCCTCCGGCCACACTTCCCCGGCCCAGGGACCACCGGCGACCACGACGCGCCCCAGCCCGTCCTCGGCCAGAAGCGCGAAGCTGCTCTCCACGCCCTGCTTGCGGAAATCGAGCTGCTGGTCGGCAGGTGGCCCGGACAGGGGCTCATAGCCGGAACGCAGCAGAGCTGCGGTCAGAGGAGAGGCGTCCTTCGCCCAGGCGAACCAGTCGATGTCCGTATGGTCACGCGTGACCTCGCCGATGAAGAAATCCATGGCCCAACCCCCGCGGAGCCACACCTCCACCCCGAGGGCCTTCGCGATCTCCACCGTCTCACCGATCAGCCGGAGCTGCCGAGCGCTGCGTTCCCTGTCCACAGCCGCGCAGGCTACGCGGTGTTCCCGGCCGCAGCGGCCCTTTTCCCGGGTGTGGGAGCGGGCGGGCGCGGTCCGATGCGACGCCAACGCCGTGACCGCACGGGCTCACCGTGCCGCCGTCGACGCGAAGTGCTGGTGAAGCGGGAGGCGCCGGGGTGTCTTAGCGGTAGCCGGCCAGACCGTCCGCGAGTTCTTCCTCGTCGCCGTCGCGGATGGCGTAGAAGGCTTGCTGCAGGGCGAATGTGCCGCGGATCGCGGTGATGCGGGTGAGGAGGCCGCGGTCCGACCAACCGCCCAGGGCGAGCACCCGCTCCAGGAACTCGGGTCCGTAGCCGGCGCAGATGGCTGCGAGGTCTTCGGCCGGGTCACCGAGTGCGACGTCGTCCCAGTCGAGCACGCCGGAGACGTGCGGCAGGCCGTGCGTCCACTCCCACAGGACGTTCTCGGCACCGAGGTCGCCGTGCACCACGGCTCGGGTGATGCGGGGGAGGCCGTCGAGTGCTGCGAGTTCCCGTTCGGCCCGCAGGCGCCCGCTGTCGGACATGAGCGGGAACAGCTCCGCGCGCACGCTCCCCGCGAACCGCCGCCACCGGTCCTCCGGTGCCCGGGGGAGAACCGCTCGTACCGTCTCGTCGGTGCCGGCACGGACCAGATCGGACAGCAGCGTGACGTACTGCGCCGCCACGGTGTCGACCACCCGGGCACCGTTGAGGGCGTCGGCCTCCAGCGGTTCCCCGGGAATGCGGCCGAGCACCAGGAACGGCACCTCCTCGGCGCCGCCCCGGAGCAGGGGCTCGGGTGTGCGGAAGCCGAGGCCGAGGCCGGCGAGCGCGTGAAGTGCGGCCGCCCGCTGAGGCAGCCGGGCGGCCGCTGCCCGGGTGCGGGGCAGGCACACGACACGGTCCGAGCCGATGACCACGGTGTGGAACTGCCCCTGGCGTACTGCCAGGTCGTCCGTCCTGTCACCGGGCAGCAGGCGGCTCAGCAAAGCTCGATGCGTCGTACGGATGCTCACGGGCGTGACCTGTGGGTCCTTCGATGAGTCGGAGGTGAGGTGCGCGAAGTGCCGTCCCGCCCGTCCGTCCCCGCCGGGGCCCGCAGGAAAGGGCCCCTCAGAGGTACACGACGCGGACGACCGTGACCGTCGAGACGCCGCGGCTCACGTAGTACCGGATCACCACACCCGATACGGTCGCCTCCCGCCGGTCCTCGTCCGGGCCTATCGGCACCGAGCCGGACCCGTACGGGTCCGGGGCCAGCCGGCCGTGCATTCCGGCGTCGAACCGGGTGCGCAGGGACGTGTCCATGGAGTCGAGGGCGAGGTCTGCCGGGGGCGCGTACTGGAGGCGGTAGCAGTTCACTCCCGTACGCCCTCGCCGCGTGCCAGGCGGTCGAACAGCTCGGCGTCCTCCCGGTCGGCGTCCGTCGTGGAGAGCGCCCACCGGGCGAGCGCGATGGGCAGCTCCGCCACGGGGACGTGCGGGATCTCCGCGTCGAACGCCCGCGCCCGGTCCTCGTCCAGGGCCGCCCGGATCGCCGCTATGGTGCCGGGCAGCTCGACCAGCCGCCCGGCGATGACGGTTCTCACGGCGTGGCGGTGGCGTCCGCGAGGAACGCCGCCCACGCCGAGGGCGCGACGGCGAACGAACCGCCGTCGGGGACCTTGGAGTCCCTGACGTGAACGGCGTGGGGGCAGGCGGCGACCTCGACGCAGTTGCCGCCCGCGTCGCTGCTGTATGACGACTTGTGCCAGTCGAAGGCCACTTCGACGCACTCACCGCCGCTGGAGCTGCTGTAGCTCGACTTGAACCACTGAAGGGTGCTGGTCACTGCTGTTCTCCTGCCAACCGCTCGATGAGGCCCAGCGATTCACGTGCGGTAAGGGCCTGCCCACGGATCCTCGCATACCGCTGCATACACGTGCTCACCTTTGCCGGATCACTGACCAGGAGGCTCTCGTCCTGGATCTCCAGGTAAACCAGGTGTTCGTGCTCCTGTGTCTCCAGGACGTTGAGCTCGCCACGTGCTCCTGCGTACTCCCCGTGCAGCGCGCAGTCGAGGGGGAGCACCTGAATCGTTACGTTGCGCCTGCGGGCGCACTCCAGAAGGAACTCCAGCTGCCGGTGCATGACGCCCCGGTCACCGATGGGCCGAAGCAGTACCGCCTCGTCCAGCACCAGCTCGACAAGCGTGGGCGGCTCCCGGTCGAAGACCTCCCTCCGCGCGATCCTCGCGTCGACCAGCTCCTCCACCCGCTCCTCCGTGAGGATGGGGAACCCACCGGCGATGAGTGCCCGTGCGTACTCCTCCGTCTGGAACAGGCCGTGGACGACCGGGGTCGCGAACAGGTACAGATTGACCGCCGCGCGCTCCAGCAGCGCGTACTCCTTGAACTGCACCGGGTACTTCTCGATCCGCAGGTACAACCGGGCCTCCTCGAAGAAGCCCATCCCGTCGCCGATGGCCGCCTCCGGCTTGACCAGCATCTGGTCGCTGGCCGGCTGGGCGCACGTCTCGACGCCGCTGATCGCCCCTCCGGAGAAGCCGCACATCTCACCGAGCTGCTCCTGGGTCAGCCCCTTCTGCTTCCGCAGGGTGCGCGTCATGTGCGCGACGAGTTGTGCCGTCGGGGTCGCCTTTTCCTTGTTCTCTCGCCCAGCCATATTCGCTCCACGCATGGACTCGACCGGTCTCGACCGATCTCAACTGATCGCCGCCGAATTCGACTGCACGGCAAGGTGTTTTCCCAGGTCGGAACCGTTTCCGCGGTTCCTCCGCAGTCATGGGGAAACGCTAGCTCCGGCGCGCACACTGAGGTTTTCTCAGCGGAATGATCTCCGCGAAGCGGGCTGATCGATGCATGTCCGGGTGGATCGGGCCAGGCGGCCCCGGCTCTGGACAGACGTAAAGCCCCTGGTAGGAACAGGTCTGCCAAGATCATGTCCGCTGAACCAGAGGCTTTACGTTGGTCACCTATGTTGCCACGCTCGACGTCCCGCGCCCTGTCGTGGAGTATCTGTCCCGCTTGCTGGCCGCGCACCGGCGGCGCATCGGCACGCCGAAGGGCTCGCGGGCGCTGGGCCCGTTCCGCCAGGCCGTGCTGGTGCTGCGCTGGTTTCGCGAGCGGGGGTGTGTGCACTGTCTGGCCCGTGACGCCGCAATCTCCCAGGCCACCGGCTACCGCTACCTGCACGAAGGCATCGACGTCCTCGCCGAGAAGGCCCCGGACCTGCACGAGGTCCTCTCCCGCTGCCGACGCGCCGGCATGACACACGTGATCCTCGACGGGACGCTCATCCCCTGCGACCGCGTGGCCGGCGTCCGTGAGAACGGCAACGACCTGTGGTTCAGCCAGAAGCACAAGGCATTCGGTGGGAACGTCCAGTTCCTGTCCGCTCCGGACGGCACCCCGCTGTGGGTCTCCGACGTCGAACCCGGCTCGACCCCTGACATCACCGCCGCCCGCACCCACGCCCTGCCCGCCTTGTACAAAGCAGCGGCCAGCGGCCTGCCGACCCTGGCGGACAAGGGTTACACCGGCGCGGGTATCGGCATCCGCGTCCCCGTCCGTCGCCCGAAGGGCAAGTCGGAACAGGCACTCCACGCCGACACCCGCATGTTCAACGCCCTGGTACGGCACGTGAGGGCGCTGGGTGAGCGCACCGCCGCCGAACTCAAGCAGCGATGGCGCACCCTGCAGCACGTCACGCTCAGCCCCAACCGGATCGGCGACATCGCCCGAGCCGCCCTCGTCCTCAACGAAATCTGGAAGTGAACACCGCTGAGAAAACCTCACTGGCTTGGTGATTTCGAGGAATTGCCGCGAACAGCTCGATTGGGTCCCGCTCTCGGGACATCAACTCCACAAAGCGGGGGTGCGTTTCGACGCCGTACGGCTCGACGGGCTCGGCGGGCGGCTCGTGGCCGACTGCCTGGAGGCCGTGACGGACGGCGATCCGGGGCCCATCGTCCGCCGGGTCAACGGGCGGCAGGACATGTACTTCCTGCTGCCGCCGGGCAGCACGCACCGGCGGCCCTGGCCGGGGGTGGCCGTGCGGTTCAACGGGGAGGCGGGCCGGATCAGTTACGTACCGGTGCCCGCGCTGGAGGGGTCCACCTGGCCGCTGACGTGGCGGTGCCCGCCGACGGAGCCGGGGCGGTTCGTGCACCCGCTGCTGCTGCAGAGCGCGGTCGTGGCGCTGCTGCTGAACCGCCCCGGTTCGCCGGGCGGAGGGTGAGCCCCCTGTCGCGCCTCCGCGCGGGGCGGGCCGGTCGGGCGGTGGTGCCGGGGCGGAAGTCCACGTGCGCCCCGTCGAGGGCGACCACGGTCCGGTAGCGGACGGTGGCGCCCCCGACGGCCGCGGCCGGCGTGGTGCCGGTCGCGGTGCTGTCGCTTTCCACGGACACGTCCTCACCGGTCACTCGTGGGCGGAGGCGTGACCGCGGGCGCGGCTCGCGGGGGCGCCGGTCCGCGCGGCCCCGGTGCGGCGCCCACCACCCGCGGTCGTCCGCCGGCGCTGGTCCGCCTCCGGCCGCCGCCCTGTGGGCGTGATCACAAAGCCGGGTGGTCGTCCTGAAACCCCCGGTGAATGGCGCGAGTCGCTCCTTTCGTTCGCCGGCTCCGCCGGCGTGCCGGTCCCATCGAGGCACCGGCACGCAGGACGGGACCGGTGGGCTGGGCAGGGACCGCCGGTCCCCCGGGCGCCGAATCCGGTCCCCCGGGCGTCGGCTTCACGCCCGGGTCGCGACGATCACTGTCGCGTGACGGTCCTCGCAGGTCGCGATCCGGGCGGCGAGTGCGCCGGAGGCCTCGGCGATCCGGACGGCCGCCGGGGCCTGGGCGTCACTGGTCTCGAACAGCAGGCTCCCGCCCGGCGCCAGCCAGCGCGCGGCCTCCGCCGCCACCCGCCGCAGCACGTCCAGCCCGTCGGCGCCGCCGTCGAGGGCGGCGCGGGACTCGTGGAGGCGGGCCTCCTGGGGGAGGAGGGCGATCTGGTCGGTCGGTACGTACGGGACGTTGGCCAGCAGCAGGTCGACCCGGCCGCGCAGGGAGGGCGGCAGGGCGCCGTACAGGTCGCCGTGGTGGACCCGGCCGCCGAGGGGCGCGAGGTTGCGGCGGGCGCAGCGCACGGCCGCCGGGTCGATGTCGGCGGCGTGCAGGCAGGCGGCGCCGTCCAGGGCGGCGACGAGGGCGGCGCCCAGCGCGCCCGTACCGCAGCACAGGTCGACGACGACCGGGCGGCCGGCGCGCGGAACGAGCGCGGCGGCCCGCTCGACGAGGAACTCGGTGCGGCGGCGCGGGACGAACACGCCCTGGTCGACGGCGATCCGCAGACCGCCGAAGTCGGCCCAGCCGACGACGTGTTCCAGGGGTGCCCGGCGGCGCGGCGCGCCACCATGGCGGTCAGCTCGGCGGGGGTCCGGGCGGCGGCGAGCAGCAACTCCGCCTCCTCCTCGGCGAACACGCACCCGGCGGTGCGGAGGGCGTCGACCACACCGGCCGGCCCGGGATGCGGGGTCGTGCCACCGTGCGCCGGGGCGGTACCGGGAGCGGAAGCGGCACCGTGCGCCGGGGCGGTACCGGGAGTGCGTCCGTGGGGGAGGCGGGATGCGGGGGTCGTGGACACGTGGAAACCTCTCGGGGCCGCGTACGCGGTGTGCTCCCGGCGGTCTTGTTACGGCCGCGGCGTGATCGCCGTACCGCCCTCGGAGGGGAGCACCCGTCCTTGCCTGGCGTCGATGCGTCCCACCCCTCGGTCCTCGTGCGCCCTCGTGGCGTCCCGGGCACCCTACCCGACGGCGGGGACCCGCCGGCCGGACCGGCCGGTCCGGGCGGAGCGCGCCCGGGCCGCCCCCGCCCGCACCCACTCAGGCGCCGGCCGGATCCCCGGAGTCCAGGAGCTCGTACGCGGCCGGGTCGGAGTGGTGGAACAGCCGGTACCAGGCGTCGAGGCGCTCGCCCTCGAACACGCCCAGCCGGCCCAGGACCTCGCGCGCGAACGCGACCGGCTCCGTCGACCCGGCGGTGATCAGGTCCCCGGAGGTCACCGCGTCCGCCTCCACGTAGTGCCGGCCGCCCCCGTAGCCGGTCTCCGCCAGGTAGGCCGCGGCGGACGAGGTGTGGGGGCGGCCGTCCAGCAGCCCCGCGCGGGCCAGCCCGGCGGTCGCACCGCAGATCGCCGCGACCGGCACGCCCGCGTCGAGGAACGCGCGGGCCTTCGCCGCGAACGGGGCCAGCTCGTCGCCCTCGTCCCACCGGTCGGCACCGGTCAGGACCAGCATCGCGCTGTCCTCGGGGCGCAGGTCGGCCAGGGCCAGATCGGGCGTGATCCGCAGGCCGCCGATCGTGGTGACCGGGCCGGCCGTCGGGCCGACCGTGCGGATCGCGTAGCCGCCGCGGGCCGACCAGGCCGTCGCGTGGCCGGTCTCCCAGTCGGCGAACGTGTCGTAGACGGCGAGGTGGACGGTCCCGCGGGGAGCGGTGGCGGTGGTCACGGAGGCCTCCCGGATGCCGCGCCGGTGCCCGCGTCCCCACCGCGCGGGCGGTGGTGTGCCGTCCGTGGGGAACGGGCGGCCCGGCACCGTGCCGGGCCTGGCGCTCACCGCACACGAAACCCGATTCCCTCCCGGTGCGGCGAGCGCTTTTCACCCCGCCGCCCCGTCGGAGCCGCCCGGCCCCCGCCCCTACCGCCCCCACCGGGACTCCCGGCCCGGCCCCGCCCTCCCCCGGCCCACCCGGCCGCCCGGCCCCACCCGTGTCCCGACCCGCTCCCTCCCCCGGCGCGGCCCGGCTGCGGCGGCCCCGTTCCACCCGGTTCCCACGGCGGTCCCCGTCGGCTGGCTTAAGGTGTCCGAAACCGGACGGAGGGGACCTGCCCATGCCCGTGAGCGGACCTGTGACCCGCAGCACCCTGCGCCAGCAGATCGCGGACGCGCTGCGTGACGAGGTGCTCGCGGGACGTCTCCAGCCGGGCCGGGAGTTCACGGTCAAGCAGATCGCGGACCAGTACGGCGTGTCCGCGACGCCCGTGCGGGAGGCGCTGGTCGACCTGTCGGCGCAGGGGCTGCTCGACTCCGACCAGCACAGGGGCTTCCGCGTCCACCGGTTCACGGTCGACGACTACCGGGCGATGGTCGAGGCCCGCTCCCTGGTCGTCGACGGCGTCCTGCGCCGCCACATGGAGGGCGGTGCGGGGTGGGGGCGCGTGCCGGACGAGGTGCTCGTCTCCGTACGGCGGCGGGCCGAGGCGGCCGCGCGGGCCGCGCGCGCCGGGGACCTCGACGTCCTGATCGGCTACGACGTGCGGTTCTGGCGGGAGCTGAGCGGGTTCGTCGCCAACCGCTGCATCGCCGACTTCCTCCACCGGCTGCACATTCAGGCGTGGGTGTTCGCCGTCCCGTACCTGAGGGGCGACCGGCGGTCGCGGGACCGTCTGTGGTGCGGGTACGAGGAGCTGGCGGAAGCCGTCGCGGCGGGCCCGGCCCGGCGGGTCGCCGCCGTCCTCGACGCGTACTACGCCCACTCGCTGAGCTGGGCCGACCACCTGGAACAGCTCCCGGTGCCCCGCGGGGCGCCCGAACACCCCGCGTAGCGCCGGTGCTTCGGCGGCCGTGCCGCCGGGTATCACTGTGACCCTACGCCCGCGGCACAGGACCGGCCTGTGCCGCCGCCCCGGCAGACGCCCCGATCCGAGAGCGAGCCCACCTTGGCCTGTGACCTGTGGCTGGTCCCCCTGGTCGACGTGCTGTGCCACAGCCCCGACAACCCCTTCGCCGAGGAGATCGCCGCGTACGACCGTGCGCTGGCCGGGGCGGGCCTGCCGACCGTGCCCGTCTTCGCCTACATGCCCGGCCTGTCGGGCGACGTGGCGCCGGTCGCCGGGTTCGACTACGACGCCCTGCACTTCCTGCGCCGCGCCTACCTGCTCCAGGTCTGCGGCCTCGCCGTGACGCCCGTCGACGAACTGGGCGGCGACTACGGGCAGTTGCTGGAGATGTTCGAGCAGACCGCCCAGCGGTCCCACCTGGTCTGGCACTACGACCACGCCGGCGCCTACGTGCCGGTGGACTTCCCCGCGCCGCTCTCCACCGAGGAGCTGCTCGCCGGGGGCGGCCCGCTCGGCTCCGCGCAGGGGCTGCTGCGGGAGCTGGAGTACGTGGCCCCGTCCATCGGCATCGACCCGGCCAACCCGCCGGCCGCGCCCCGACCGCCCGACCGCCCGACGTCGCTGGAGGAGCCGGCGGCGCCCGTCCCGCACGACGACGACCCCTTCGCGCGGGAGCGGCACGTCTGGCTGGGCCTGCACGCGGCGGTCACCCGCAGCCTGGGCCAGGGGTCGATGATCGTCTTCAGCTGAGGGAGCGGCTCAGCGGGGTTCCGGAGGGCGCTGGCGGGGCATGTTCGGGCGGGCCGCCGGGGGGAGCGGGAAGCGGCCCCCCGTCTGGCCGGACCCCGCCTCGGAACGCGTGGGCGCGCTGTTCAGGGCCTGGGTGACCAGGGACGCCGGGCCCGCCCGGAACTCCACCATCCAGCTCGCCGTCTCCGCCCGCACCACCTCCGTCACGTCCTCGGAGAACCGCCGCAGCACTCCCAGGCAGCGCTCCGCCGCCTCGGCGGCCGTGCCCTCCGCGGGGCCCAGCACCTCCCGGACGCTCTCCGACGCCCAGTCGAACTGCAGGGCCTGCAGACGGCGCTGCACCGCCTGCGCCGTCGCCACGTCCCGCATCCAGCCCGACGTCACCCCGAAGTACCGGTCGCACGCCAGGCACGCCGCGGAGAGCAGCAGCGACAGGTAGCCCCAGCCGGCCGCGCCGTCCAGGGCGCCCGTCAGGTCCAGCAGCGGCAGCGCGGCGCCCAGGACACCGCCCAACGCCGTACCCGCCCGCAGGGCGCGGGCGCCTCGGCGCTTCCACAGCCGGTCGGCGAGGTACCAGTCGGTGGTGCGCAGGGCGTTCGCCTCGACCCACCGGTACAGCTCGTGCAGCCGCTCGGCCGGCTCCCCCAGTCGCCGAGCGGGAACGGCCGTCCCGTCAGGTCCTCCCCCGGGCGGGCCCCCCGGGCTGCATCTCCGGCTGGCTCACCGGGGCACTCCTCTGCGCTCTGCGTGACTCTGCGTGACGTGCGATGACGTGGGTGGTGTGGGGAAGGGATCGGCGGACGTGGGCTGTGGTGGGGGGTGCGGATCGTGCGGAGCCCTTCCTACCGCCGAATGGAGGGCACCGGTGGCCGAATCACGGGTTTTCCGCACGGAAGAGGGCCGTGATCAGGTAGGGGGCGCGCCAGTGACTCACCCGAAAGAGTGAGCCAATGCGCGTGGGGCGCGTCGCGCGGTGACCACGTAGGCTCGGCCGTGACCGAAGAATCGTCGACGCGCAGGAGTGACCGTGATCCCCGGTGGTGGCCAGCCCAACATGCAGCAGCTGCTCCAGCAGGCCCAGAAGATGCAGCAGGACCTCGCGCGGGCGCAGGAGGAGCTGGCCCGCACGGAGGTCGACGGCCAGGCGGGCGGCGGCCTGGTGAAGGCCACGGTCACCGGGGCGGGCGAGCTGCGGGGGCTGGTCATCGACCCGAAGGCGGTGGACCCGGAGGACACGGAGACGCTCGCGGACCTGGTCGTCGCGGCCGTGCAGGCGGCGAACGAGAACGCGCAGCAGCTCCAGCAGCAGAAGCTCGGCCCGCTGGCCCAGGGGCTGGGCGGCATGCCGGGCCTGCCCTTCTGACGCGGCGGGCGCGGGCCGCCCACCCCGCCGGCGCGGCGGGTTCACGCCGAGTCTTCTGCGGCGCACCCGCAGCGATTACCGTAACGAGCAAGACTGCACTCCCGGAGAGGCGTTCCGTTGTACGAAGGCGTGGTCCAGGACCTCATCGACGAGCTGGGCAGGCTGCCCGGCGTCGGTCCCAAGAGCGCGCAGCGGATCGCCTTCCACGTCCTCCAGGCCGAGCCGACGGACGTGCGCCGGCTGGCGCACGCGCTGCTGGAGGTCAAGGAGAAGGTCCGGTTCTGCGCCGTCTGCGGGAACGTCGCCCAGGAGGAGCGGTGCGGCATCTGCCGCGACCCGCGCCGGGACGACGCGGTCGTCTGCGTGGTCGAGGAGCCCAAGGACGTCGTCGCCATCGAGCGGACGCGCGAGTTCCGGGGGCGGTACCACGTGCTCGGCGGCGCGATCAGCCCGATCGAGGGCGTGGGCCCCGACGACCTGCGGATCAGGGAGCTGCTGGCCCGGCTGGCTGACGGCACGGTCACCGAGCTGATCCTGGCGACCGACCCCAACCTGGAGGGGGAGGCCACCGCGACGTACCTGGCGCGGATGGTCAAGCCCATGGGCCTGAAGGTCACGCGCCTCGCCAGCGGACTGCCCGTTGGCGGAGACCTTGAATACGCCGACGAGGTCACACTCGGTCGCGCGTTCGAAGGGAGACGACTCCTCGATGTCTGACGCCACGCTCCACGCCCACTCGCTGGATCCCGACAGCTTCGCGGTCCAGATCGCCGACTCCATCGAGTCCTTCATCGTGGCCACCACGGAGGTGGCCAAGGGGGACGAACCCGACAGCGCGATCCCGTTCCTGCTGCTGGAGGTCTCGCAGCTGCTGCTCGCCGGGGGCCGGCTGGGGGCGCACGAGGACATCCTCCCCGAGGAGCGCTACGAGCCGGACACGGGGCCCGACATGGACGTCGACGACCTGAGGGAGCGCTTCGCCGTGCTCCTGGACCCGGTCGACGTCTTCTCCGAGGTCTTCGACCCGTACGAGCCGCGCAGGGCGCCGGTGCCGTGCCGGATCTCCGACAACCTGGCCGACATCGTCACCGACCTGCGGCACGGACTGGCCCACTACCGGGCGGGGCGGACCACCGAGGCGCTGTGGTGGTGGCAGTTCTCGTACTTCTCCAACTGGGGGCCCACGGCCTCCGCGACGCTGCGGGCGCTGCAGTCCCTGGTCTCCCACGTCCGGCTGGACCAGCCGCTGGAGGCACTGGACGGGCTGGACACCGACGAGGACGTGGCGGACGAGGCGCTGGCGGAGGAGGCGGGCCGCGTGATGTTCCAGGAGATCGCCGCCCCGCTGGGCCTCCACTCCCGCAAGTGACCGCCCGGCTCCGGCCGGCCCGTCCGCCGGCCGGAGCCGGAAGCGGCCTCGGCCCGCCGGGTCCCGGCCCGTCCGCCGCCGGCCCGCCCGGCCCCGCGGCGTGAGCCGGGACACATCCGGCGTGGGAGTGCCGGGGGTGGGCAGGGTCCCCGCGCGGCCGGGCGGCGCCCCCGGGGCGGTCACGCGGGCGGGACATCTCAGGATGTGGCATCCCGGAGGCGTTCTCCGGCCGCTCGTTAGACTGAGCCGACCGCAAACGGACTGAGCGAGGAGCGCACGTGGGCCTTGTCGTGCAGAAGTACGGAGGCTCCTCCGTCGCCGATGCCGAGGGCATCAAGCGCGTCGCCAAGCGAATCGTCGAAGCGAAGAAGAACGGCCACCAGGTGGTCGTCGTCGTTTCCGCGATGGGCGACACGACGGACGAGTTGATCGATCTCGCCGAGCAGGTGTCGCCCATGCCCGCCGGGCGTGAGTTCGACATGCTGCTGACCGCCGGGGAGCGCATCTCCATGGCCCTGCTGGCCATGGCGATCAAGAACCTGGGCCACGAGGCCCAGTCGTTCACGGGCAGCCAGGCCGGCGTCATCACCGACTCGGTCCACAACAAGGCGCGCATCATCGACGTCACGCCGGGCCGCATCCGCACCGCGCTGGACGAGGGCAACATCGCCATCGTCGCCGGCTTCCAGGGCGTGTCCCAGGACAAGAAGGACATCACCACCCTCGGCCGGGGCGGTTCCGACACCACCGCCGTGGCCCTCGCCGCGGCGCTGGACGCCGAGGTGTGCGAGATCTACACCGACGTCGACGGCGTCTTCACCGCCGACCCGCGGGTTGTGAAGAAGGCCCGGAAGATCGACTGGATCTCCTTCGAGGACATGCTGGAGCTCGCCAGCTCCGGTTCCAAGGTGCTGCTGCACCGCTGCGTCGAGTACGCGCGCCGATACGACATCCCGATCCACGTCCGCTCCTCCTTCTCGGGGCTCCAGGGCACGTGGGTCAGCAACGAACCGCGAGGGGACCGCAAGGTGGAGCAGGCCATCATCTCCGGTGTCGCCCACGACACCTCCGAGGCGAAGATCACCGTCGTCGGCGTGCCCGACAAGCCGGGCGAGGCCGCCGCGATCTTCCGCGCCATCGCGGACGCCGAGATCAACATCGACATGGTCGTGCAGAACGTCTCCGCCGCGGCCACCGGTCTGACGGACATCTCGTTCACGCTGCCCAAGACCGAGGGCCGCAAGGCCATCGACGCCCTGGAGAGGCAGAAGGCCTCCATCGGCTTCGAGTCCCTCCGCTACGACGACCAGATCGGCAAGATCTCCCTCGTCGGCGCGGGCATGAAGGCCAACCCGGGCGTCACCGCGGCCTTCTTCGAGGCGCTGTCCGACGCCGGTGTGAACATCGAGGTGATCTCCACCTCCGAGATCCGCATCTCGGTCGTCACCCGGGCCGACGAGGTCAACGAGGCGGTCCGCGCCGTCCACACCGCCTTCGGCCTGGACAGCGACTCCGCCGAGGCGGTCGTGTACGGCGGCACGGGCCGCTGACCACCGGGACACCCGGGCCCCGCGGCGGACCCGGCCCCGTGCGGGGCCGGTCCTGTGCCGGGTCGGTTCCGTGAGGTCCCGACCCCGCGGCGGGGCGGCTGCGCGAGGCCTCGGCCTCGTGAGGGGCGGCTTCGCGGCGTCCGCTCCTGCGACGAGCCGGTCCCGGGGCGTCCGGTCCTGCGACGGGCCGGTCCTGGGGCGTCCCGGTCCCGTGACGGGGCGGAAGCCGGTGCGCGCCGGTGCCGGGGCTCTCCGACCCCGCCGCGGCCGCCGGCCCCCGCGGGCCGGGACGAGCACGCCACGCGGCATGGGCGGCGGGGCTCTCACGCCGGGCCCCGTACGGCTCCCCGGTCCCGTACGGCTCCTGATGCCGTACGGCCCTCGGTGCCGCACGCCCGGGTGCCGCAGGCCTCCGGTCCTCGGGGTTCCCCGGCCCGCAGAACCCGGCCTCGTACGGCTCCGGCCGCGGGGTCCCGCCGGTGCCGTCGGCGTCACGGGGCCGTCGGCACGGACCGGTCCGCCGCGCCCCGCGGTGAAGGCGCTTCCCGGGGTCCCGCCCGCGGCGGGCGGCCTCCGCGGAGGTGACGCGCCCGGAACCGTCCGGGGCGCGCGGACCACCCGGGCGGGGCACCGCCCCGTCCCTCGGGGCGGTGCCCGGTGAAGGCGGTTCCGCACCTTTGTAGGATCTGTGAGCGCCCTGTGCGAAATCCTTCGGCCGATGCCGATCGGACCGGGGCGATGGCATGTTCGACGATGCTCCCGCCCTCTCGCCGCAACCGGTGGCCGGCGGAGAGCGTCTCCGCGGTCGCCCCACGTGCTGCCGCGTGAACGGGGCGATGGGGAGATCGGATACGCATGAGGGCGAACGACGCACCGTCGATCACGGCGGCGTGCGCGTACAACCCTGACGAGGGGCGGCGCGTCCAACAGGCGTGGCAAAGGTACTCGACGTCCCACAGGCGGCCCCCGCGCGCGGCGGCGCGGCGGTCGTCCCGCTCCTGCGGCCGCCCCGGCAGTCCCCGCGCGACCGGTGGCGCGGCGGCATGCCGGTGATCGCGCCCGTGCCCGCCACACGCCGTGCCCGCGTCCCGCTCGCCCGTGGGAGCGCCGACGAGACGACGTCGGGCACCACCGTCGACCACCTCACCGAGACGTACCGCGCCCACTACCGGTCGCTGCTCGGTCTCGCCGCGCTGCTCCTCGACGACACGGCCTCCTGCGAGGACGTCGTCCAGGAGGCGTTCATCCGCGTCCACTCCGCCCGCAAGCGGGTCCGCGACCCGGAGAAGACCCTGGCGTACCTCCGCCAGACCGTCGTGAACCTCTCCCGGTCCGCGCTGCGCCGCCGCATACTCGGGCTGAAGCTGCTCTCCAAGCCGATGCCGGACATGGCGAGCGCGGAGGAGGGCGCGTACGACCAGCTGGAGCGCGACGCGCTGATCACGGCGATGCGCGGCCTGCAGCGCCGCCAGCGGGAGGTACTGGTTCTGCGGTACTTCGCGGACATGACGGAGGCGCAGGTCGCCGAGACCCTGGGGATATCGCTCGGGTCGGTGAAGGCGTACGGCTCCCGCGGCATCGCCGCGTTGCGCGTCGTCATGGGAGCGAAGACATGAGCGACCGGACGGAAGACCACGAGCACAACGGGTCGGACGGGCCGTCGGACTACCGGACTGGAAACCACGCAGTGAACACCCCTGAAAATCCCGACACCCCGATCTCCGGGGACACCTCCCCCCGCCTCGGGAGCCGCCGGAGGCACCCCGGCGCGGACCACCCCCGCCCAGCCCGCCGCCGACGACCGGGAGGGCACGGCCCCGCGGACTGTCCCGCGGGACGCCCCCGAAGCGGCGGGGAAGACGGCGGGGAACACGTCCGGAGGACCCGCCGCCCCCGGCCCCGATGCTTCCGGCCCCTGGGGGACGGACTCGGGAGCGACGGGTTCGACGGAGACGAGCTGGCGCTGCAGCGGATGCTGCGCGGGGCCGTGGAGGGGCTGGAGCCCTCCGCGGGCGCGCTCGACCACCTGCGGCGGGCCGTCCCCGCGCGGCGGGCGCGGAAGCGGCAGGCGCTGGTCGGCGCGGCCGCGGCGGTGATCCTGCTCGGCACCGGTGTGCCCGCGCTCGTGCACGTCGCCGCCTCCGACGGCGCCTCCGACGCCGACCCCGTCAACGCCGGCCACGGCGCGCAGGTGGAGGGCGGCACCGGCGGCCCCGCCGCCTCGGCCTCCGGCGCTCCCTCCGACCGGCCGGGCGGTTCCGCCGAGGACGGCGCCGGCCCCGAGCGCAGCCCCTCGTCCGCCGGTGCCGGCGCCCCCGGCGGCCCGGACGGCGCCCCCGGTGGCACGGCCCCCTCCTCGGCCGCGCTCCCCGCCTGCGAGGCGGGCCAACTCGCGGTGAGCGCAGCCGACGTGGGCGTTCCCGGTGGGGACGGCACGGTCCACGGCGCGTTCCGCGTCACCAACGTCTCCGCCCGCGACTGCTCCGTCCACACCGCGGGCACGGTCGATTTCGCCACGAGCGGCGCGGCCGACCCGGGGCGCGTCAGCGTCGTCGGGCACACGTCCGGGGACGGGGCGCCCGGCCTGCCCGACCCGTCCACGGCGGTGGGCAGCCTGGTGCTGAAGCCCTCCGGGGCGTACGAGGTCAGGTTCGCCTGGGTGCCGAGCGGGACCTGCCCGGCGGAGGGGGGCAGCGGTGGTGGAGACGGCGACGGCGGTACCGGCGGAGGCGGCGGCCAGTCGCCCGAGCCCACGCCGTCCGCCTCCCCGGAGGAACCCCAGCCGACTGCGGACGGCGCGGGCACCCGCATGGACGAGGGCGGCGCGGAGACCGGAACGGCGGCGGCGGTCGAACCGCAGCTGATGCGCCGGGAGGGCGCCGCGGACGGCAGCGTCAGCGTGACGTACACCCCCGGGGCGGGCGGCTCCCAGGCGGTGGCCACCGTCCCCGATGCCTGCGCCGGCACCATCTACCGCACCGGCATCCTCCCGGCGGGGTGACCCTCCCGCCGAGCCGTCGGCCGCACCGGCTCGCGTGAGGGTGCGGTACGGCGGCGGGCTCGTACGTGGGCGCGGCGACGGACCCGCACGAAGGCGCGGCGGGGACGGGACGCGGGCGACCGCCCGCCCCGCGGGCCGGTGGGCCGGGCGGGTACGGGCCGGGTGGCGCGGTCAGCCGGCGGCCGGGGACTCCGGGTCGAGGCCCAGGGCGCGGTCCCGTTCCGCTTCCGCCTCCCGGCGGAAGAGGCGGAACCACATGAACACGGCGAAGCCCGCGAAGGCGAACCACTCGCCCGTGTAGCCGAGGTTCTGGAAGGCCTTCAGGTCCAGGCCGGTGCCCGCCGCCGCGGCCGCCGGGACCGGGGTCAGTCCGGCGGGGGAGTCCCCGAGCGTCACCCATGCGTCGTACACGTCGTCCGGCACCATGTTGACCAGTGACGCCGCGCTGATGATGCCCAGCTGGCCCTCCGGCAGACCGCCCGCCGCACGGACGCCGCCGCTCCCGGCGTGCTCGGACGCCTGGAGCGCACCGGTCACGGTCACCTCGCCGGGCGGCGGCGCCGGGGCGGCGGCCCCTTCCGGCAGCCAGCCCCGCACCACCGGCAGGACCTTGCCCTCCGGTGTGTGCAGCAGCGTCAGCACGTACGAACCGGTCCTGCCGTCCAGCTCCCGGCCGGGCACGAGGAACTGCCTCCCGTACCGGCCGCCAGCAGTCGCCTGGCGGCCCGACGTCTCCTTGTCGACCGGCAGCAGCTCGGCCAGCGGTGCCGCCGCCTCCGCGGTCCGGGAAGCGGCCCGCTGCCCCGCCTCCCGGTGCGAGTCGACGCGATCCTCGAACCTGCCCAGCTGCCAGACCCCCATGAACAGGCAGAACGGGATCGCCAGCAGCACGAAGACGTTGATCCCCCACCAGCGGGGTGTCGTCAGGAACCGGTACACCCCTCCACGGTACGGAACGCCGTCACCCCCCTCCCGGCCGGGTCCCGCCCGCGGCGGGCAGGTGCCGTGCGGCGAATTCCAGCTCCTGTCGCAGCTGCGCGATCCGTTCCTCCACCACCAGTGAGCCGTGGCCCGCCGGGTACCGGTACACCTCGTGCGCCGCGCCGCGCGCCGCGAGCCGCTCCACGTAGTTCTCGATCTGCCGGATCGGGCAGCGCGGGTCGTTGACGCCCGCAGCGATGTACACCGGTGCCCGCACCCGGTCCACGTACGTGATCGGGGACGAGGCGCGGTACCGCTCGGGCACCTCCTCCGGGGAGCCGCCGAACAGGGTCCGGTCCAGTGGCCGCAGCGCCTCCATCTGGTCCCGGTACGCCGCCGCGTAGTCCGCGATCGGCACGTCGGCGATGCCCACCGCCCACGCGTCCGGCTGCGTTCCCAGTCCCAGCAGCGTCAGGTAGCCGCCCCACGAGCCGCCCGTCAGCACCAGCCGCTCCGGGTCGGCGAGGCCCGACGACACCGCCCACTCGCGAACGGCCGCCACGTCCTCCAACTCGATCAGACCCACCCGGTGCCGCAGCGCGTCCGTCCACTCACGCCCGTACCCGGTGGAGCCGCGGTAGTTCACCCGTACCACCGCGTACCCGTGGTCCACCCACGCGGCGGGCACCGCCGAGAACGCGTCGCTGTAGTGCCAGGCCGGGCCGCCGTGCAGGTCGAACACGGTCGGCAGCGGGCCCGCCGCCCCCGCCGGCCGCTGCACCAGCGCGTGGACCCGGCCGCCGGGGCCCTCCACCCACACGTCCTCCACCGGCACCGAGGGCGGCGCCTGCGGGCCGGGCGGGGCGAGGACGACCGCGCCGGTCGTCGACCGCACCGCGGGCGGCACCGCCGCCGAGGACCACAGGTACTCCACCGTGCCGTCCGGGCGGGTCGTCGTCTCCGAGACGGAACCGGCCGGCGTGTCCACCCGCGACAGCCGCCGCGACGCGATGTCGTACCGCCACAGCTCCGTGCGCGCCGCGTGGTCGTGGACGATCAGGAGCCCCGACCCGTCCGGGTACCACTCCGCGCTCACGTCCCCCGGCAGGTCCAGGTCCAGCTCCGTCTCCCGGCCCGACGCGACGTCCCAGACCATCGGCTCCCACCGGCCGCGCCGCTGGTGCCCCACGAGCAGACGCCGGTCGCCGTCGACCGGGGCGAAGCCCATCACCGCCAGACCCAGGGCCTTCGTGCCGCCCTTGGTGTCGTCCAGCTCCGCCACCAGCGAGCCGTCCGGCCGCACCACGCGCAGCGAGGCGTGCATCGCGTCGCCGTGCTCGGTGTGCTCGATCACCAGGAGCGTCCCGTCGTACGACAGGTCTCCGACCCCGGCCGATCCGCGGTGCCGGTAGACCTCCACCGGCTCCCCGCCGGGCCGGACGACGTGGACGGTGCTGCCCTCCTCCTCCGTGGACCGGCCGACGACCGCCGTGCCGTCCCGGCCGAGGGCGAGGCCCGCGGGGTACGACGGGGCGAGTCCGGGCACCGCCGGCTCGTCCGCGCCGCCCGCGAACGGCTGCCGCATCCACACGCCGAACTCGTCGCCGTCCGTGTCCGCGAACCACCAGATCCACTCGCCGTCGGGCGACAGCGCCCCGTCCGTCGTGCCGTTCGGCCGGTCCGTGACCTGCCGCTGCCGGCCCGTCCCCCGGTCCCAGGCGTACAGCTCGTGGGTCCCCGTCGCGTTCGACACGAACAGTGCCCGGTCCGGCGCGTCCGGCGCCCACTCGGGCAGGGACACCCGCGACGCGCGGAACCGCTTCTCCCAGTCGGGCAACGCCGACCACTCCGCCCCGGCGGCCCGGCCGGCCGGGCCGGTCCGCGGGGGCCCGGACACGGGCCCGGTCGCGCGGGTGGTCGTGGACGCGGACACGCTGCTCGGCTCAGTCATGCCGTCCATCATGCTCCGCCCCTCCGACATCCCGCCGATCCTGTGGAAAACTCCGCCCCGGCCGCCCGGCCCCACCCGTGCCCACGACGACCACGACCGCGACCACGGCCACGACGGCCTTCGGCCGCCGCCCGACCTGCCGCCTTCGGCCGCCGCCCCGCCCTCGTCCCGGCCCGCTGGCCCCCTGCCGCCCCGCACGGCGCCCCCGTGCCCCGTGCTCCGGGTCCCGCCGCCCGGCGATGGACGGCGGGCGGCAGACGACGGATGGCGGGCGACGGGCGGCGAACAGCGGGCGCGGGCCGGGGCCGTCGGCGGGCTCGGGCTCCTGCGTCGATGTCGCGCCCGCGCCGCCGTGCCGCCGGGTGGGCACGGCGAACCGGCAGCGGGTTCCCCCGGCTCCACCCGCTGGGGAACACCGGCTTCTCCCGTCCGGCCGGACGGGGACGACACCGGCTCGCGGGCAGGGGGATCACCGTCGTCCGGACGGTTCCCGGCCCGTCGGCGGGCCGGCCGCGGTCCCCGCCACCCGTGCGCCGTTCCGCCGCAGTGGTCCGGTCCCGGCCGAAACGCGCGGGCCGACGTACCGAATGGGCGGGCGAAACGGTCCGGATTTCAAGCGGATCGTATTTCCCGCGATATATCTGACGGACCGTGGGACAGTGCCCGGGAACCGCCGGCGCGGGCCGGCCGTCATCCGCGAACGCCCGGGCACCGAGGGGAATCGACATGGCATCGAGCAATTCCGGAAACCGTCTCAAGCGCTTACTCGCCTTCACGGCCGCAGCCACCGCGATGGCCGCCGCGGCCGGTACCGCCGCGGCGGCCGAGGGGAGGGGCACGGCCGGCGCCGAGAAGACGCGCGCCACCGAGGAGGCGCGGTACCGCACCGCCTCCCCCGGGCAGGCGGACCGGCGCCGCGCCGCCGCACCCGGCGCGGTGGCGACTCCCACGTTCTCCATGACCGCCGTGGACAAGAAGACGTCGAACCTCTACCTGTACTTCCCGAACGGCCGGGGCGGCTTCGAGGCGCGTTACGACGTCGGGGTCGACTACTCCTTCGCCGCCGCGGTCGTCCACGTGGACAACGACGAGGACGGCTACGGCGACGGCACCTGGAACCTCCACAAGGACGGGAAGCTGTCGTACGTCTGGTCCGACGGGTCCGGCGCGCACGTCAAGGACGTGGGCAGGGGCTGGACGATCTACACCGACGTCCTGTCCCCGGGAGACCTCGGCGGCACGCGGGACGCCGACCTCATGGCCGTCGACGAGGCCGGTGTGCTGTGGACCTACGTCGGGCACGCGAGCGGCCTGGTCGACACGCGCGTGCGCGTCGGCAAGGGCTGGGACGCCTACACCGAGATCGCCGGCCAGGGGGACCTGTCGGGTGACGGCGGGGACGACATCGTCGCCCGCGACAGGACGGGCGTCCTGTGGCTCTACAAGGGCACCGGGAACAACAAGGCGCCCTTCGAGGCCCGTACCAGGATCGGCGCCGGGTGGAACACGTACGACCGCCTCCTGTCCGTCGGGGACCTCGACGCCGACGGCAGGTCCGACCTCGTCGCCCGCTCGGCCGCCGGTGACCTGTTCCGGTACTCCGGCACCGGCCGGGCGGCGGCTCCGTTCACCAAGCCGGTGAAGATCGGCACGGGTTACGGCATCTACAACCTGCTGTAGGCACCGGGGCACCTGCCCGGCCCCCCCCGGGCGGGGGCCGACGACCGCGTCCGGCGCCGGAGACGCCCGCGGACGGGGCCGGCGCACCGGTGCCCGCCCGGGGCCGACCCGCGCCACGACGCACCCGCCGGTGCCGGCGCCGCGGGCCCGGCGGCGCCGTCACCGGCGGGCGCTCCCGTCACCGGCGGGCCGGTGCCGATCCGCGTGCCGCCACGATGCCGCCCCACCGCTCGGCGAAGGAGCCCCACAACGCGCGCAGCCGCTCCTCCTCCCGGGCCACCCGGGCGACGACCGAGGGCGGGTCGACGCCCAGTGACCTCAGCGGGCCGTCGTCGTCGGTGCCCCAGGTCGCGATGTCCCCGGCCAGCACCTCGGGGTGGAACTGGACGCCCCACACCGCCGTCCCGATGCGGTACGCCTGGTGGGCGCAGCGTTCGCTGGTGAGGAGGGGGACGGCGCCCTCGGGCAGGACGGATGACTCCTCCCAGTGCCACTGCACGGCGCACAGGGGCGTGTCGCCGTTCGCGAGGGGGGCGAACAGCTCGTCGCGCGAGGCGTGCGGCAGGGCGGTCAGGTCGCACAGGCCGACCTCCGGCCGCGCGGAGCGGCCGACGGTGCCTCCGCAGGCCACGGTGAGCAGCTCCATGCCGAGGCAGATGCCCAGGGTCGGCAGGTCCCTCGCGACGGCCTGGCGCAGCAGGCCGCCCACCGCGGGCAGCCAGGGAGCCCGGTCCTCGTCGTGGGGGCCCATGGAGCCGCCGAGGACGAGCAGTCCGTCGAAGGCGTCCAGTGCCGCGGGGAGCGCGTCGCCCGCCCAGGGGCGGCACAGGGCGAGGCGGAGCCCCCGCGCGGTGAGGCGCTCGCCGACCCGGGCCGGGCCCGTACCGTCCTCGTGCTCCACGACGAGCACGCGGGGCCCGCTCACAACCGCCCCGCCTCGACGATGCGGCGCAGGAAGGCGCGGGTGCGCTCCTGCTGCGGGTCGCCGAAGATCTGCTCGGGCGGTCCCTCCTCCAGCAGCACGCCCTGGTGCAGGAAGCACACCTTGTGCGACACCTCCCGGGCGAAGCCCATCTCGTGGGTGGCCAGCAGCATGGTCATGCCGCTGTGGGCGAGTTCGCGGACGATGGCGAGGACCTCGGCGACGAGTTCGGGGTCGAGGGCGGAGGTGATCTCGTCCAGGAGCAGGGCCCGCGGCCGGGTGGCCAGCGCCCGGACGATGGCCACGCGCTGCTGCTGGCCGCCGGAGAGCTGGTCGGGCATGCGGTCGGCCTTGTCGGCGAGGCCGACGCGGTCCAGGAGCACGCGGGCGCGTTCCTCCGCCTCGGCGCGGGGTACTCCCGCCACCCTCATCGGGGCGAGAGCGACGTTGCGCACGACGCTCATGTGCGGGAAGAGGTTGAAGTGCTGGAACACCATGCCGACGTCGCGGCGCAACCGGTCCAGGTCGGTGCCGCGGCCCGACGCGGTCTCGCCGCCGACCCGTATCTCGCCCGCACTGATGTCCTCCAGGCCGTTGATGCACCGCAGCAGCGTCGACTTGCCGCTGCCGGAGGCGCCGATCAGGGTCACGACCTGGTGTTGTTCGACGTCCAGGTCGATGCCGCGCAGGACCGGTGTGCCGCCGTAGCTCTTGTGGACGGCGTCGATCTCCATGAAGGGCACGTCAGGCTCCCTTGCCGCGTCGCCGGCCCCGGGCGACCAGCCGGTCCACCAGCCGTGCCTGCGGGATCGTGATGAGGACGAACAGCGCCGCGACCACGGTGACCGAGGAGAGGTTGAAGTGGTTGGACGCGTAGATCTTCGACTGGTTGAAGGCGTCGATCGTGCCGATGACGTTCACCAGGGCGGTGTCCTTCTGCAGACTGATGAAGTCGTTGAGCAGCGGAGGGACGACGCGGCGGGTCGCCTGGGGCAGCACCACGTGCCGCAGCGTGGCGCCGCGCGACAGGCCGAGGGAGCGGGCGGCGGCGGTCTGGCCCGGGTCGACGGACTCGATGCCGGCCCGGAAGACCTCGGCGACGTACGCGCCGTAGGTGAGGGTGAGGGCGAGGATCGCGAACCAGACCGGGCCGAGCGAGCTCAGGAAGGGGACCTCGGTGAGCGGCAGTCCGAAGCCGATCAGATAGATGACGATGATCGCCGGGACGGCGCGGAAGGCGTCGATGTAGGCGGTGGCCAGGAGGCGCAGCGGCCGGCCGGCCCGGCCCGGTGCCATGCGGGCCAGGGCCAGCGCCAGACCCCAGGCGAGGATCAGGACCTGCGCGACGACGGCGATGAAGAGGTTGGTGCCGAAGGCGGACGCGATCTCCCGGAAGCTGAGGCCGATGACCCGGCCGTCGAAGAAGGTGTGCTGCACGGCGCGGTCGTTGCTGCACAGGAACCACACGGAGCCGAGCAGCACCAGCGCGGCCAGGCACCAGCCGAGGGCGGTCCAGGCGTCCTCGCGGGCCTCGGAGGCGGCCCGCCGGGCGTCGGCGTGCCGTCCCCCGCCCCAGTCCGCGGCGGCGGCGCGCGCCGAGCGCACCGCCCGTACCGCGGGCCCGAGCAGGACGAGCACCGCGGCGGCCACCGCGGCGGCGCCGAGGAGCACCGGCGTGCGGGGCAGCACCCGGGCGACCGTCACCGCGGTGGCGGCGGTCAGCGCCACCGTGGCCAGGACGGCCGCCACCGCGGTGGCGGCCAGCGGCAGGGCCGGTGGGGGCGGCGCGCTCTTCGGCGGCTCCTTCTCCCCGGCCGCCGGCAGGTCGGAGGTCAGGGTCACTTGGCGCTCCACAGCGGGATCGACTCCGGGTCTCCGCCGAAGGCCTTGGTGAGGTAGGTCGAGCCGAGCCGGGCGAGCGTGCCGTCCTTCTTCAGTCCCTCGATCGCCGTGTCGAGCGCGGAGGCGTTCGCGCTGTTCTTGGGGTAGATCGCCCCGTAGGACTCACCGGTCTCGTACTGGCCGACCACCCGGAGCCTGCCCTTGGACTCGTTCGCCTTGCCCAGCACGATCGCGACGTCGGTGAGCGCGGCGTCGACCAGGCCGGCCTGGACGGCGGCCTGCAGCTCGGCGTCCTTCGCGAACACCTTCGGCGCCTTCTTCGGGCGCAGGCGGTCGCGGACGAAGTCGGCCCCGGTGGTGCCCTGCTTCACGCCGAGCTGCAGGTCCCCGATGGCGGTCTCGGTGACCTTGGAGCCCGCCTTCACCAGGACGCCGATGTTGGAGGCGAAGTAGGGGGTGGAGAAGTCGACGACCTCGCGGCGCTCGTCGGTGATGGATATCTCCGCGAGCGCCAGGTCGAAGTCGTTCGCCTTGCCGGCGACGAGGGCGTCGAAGGGCACGTTGCGCACGGTGAGCCGGGGCAGGCCGGCCCGGTAGGCGAGGTTCGCGGCCATGCAGTACTCGTAGCCGTCGTCGATCTGGGCGACGGTGTCGCCGTTCCACCAGCCGGGGGTGGGCAGGTCGCCGACGACGGTGAGGGTGTCCTTCTCGACCGTCTTGAGGGTGATCGAGCCGGGGACGCCGGTCACCTGGCACCGGCCGTAGGTACGGGAGCCCTTGGAGTCGGTGGTGTGGGCCGTGGAGTCGCCGCCGCCGGACGGGGAACCGCCGCAGGCGGTGAGGGCGGCGAGCAGCACGGTGCCGAGCGCGGGCACGGCGAAGGGGCGGAGGGGGCGCATGGAGCTCCTAGGGGGAGTGCCGGGAACCGGTGGTGCGCTACAGTGCCCAAAACGTTTCGGGCGCGTCAATAGGTCGAGGCCGGCGATACCAAAACGTTTTGGGCGGGGGAGTCGGGGGGCGGTCTGCTGCGGACCCGCGCAGCGGGGCCGCGCCGGGGCCAAGAGGGAGGGCCGCACAGGCATGACCAGCCGTACACCGGCACACTCGAAGGGGGTGGGACGGCGCGTCCGCATCCGCGACGTGGCGGAGGCGACCGGCCTGTCCATCACCACCGTCTCCCACGCCCTGCGCGGCAAGGGGCAGATCGCACCGGCCACCCGCGAACGGGTGCGCCGCGCCGCGGCGGAGCTCGGCTACCGGCCCGACCCCGTCGCCCGGGGCCTGGTCTCCGGGCGCGTCGGCATCCTGGGACTCGTCGTCGGCCACATGGCGGACCTCCCCTGGGCCGGCACCTACCGCCCCTACTACGCCGCCTTCGCCGCGGGCGCCACCATGGCCGCGGTGGAACGGGACTACGCCCTCGTGGTCGTCCCCGGCGACCCGGCCTCCGGCCTGTGGGCCCGCGTCCCCATGGACGGGCTGATCATCGTCGACCCCGTACGGGACGATCCGCTGCTCGCCGACTGCGCGCGCCACGGCATGCCCGTGGTCACCGACGGACGCCCCATCGATCCGGGATACGACGGCGTCCCCACCGTGGAGAGCGACATCGAACAGGGCATGACCGAGATCCTCGCCCACCTGCGGGAGGCCGGCGCCGCCCGCGTCGGTCTCCTCTCCGGCTTCGAGCCCGACGCCTACACCCAGGACTGCGAGCGCCTCTACCGCCGGTGGTGCGCCGGGACGGGGCAGGACCCCCTCATCGAAACCCCCGCCGCCACGGAGGACCCGGTCGAGGCGGCCCTCCGCCTGCTGACCGCGCCCGGCCGCCCCGACGCCGTGCACTGCCTCAACGAGACCTACGGGCAGGCCCTCGTCGTGGCCGCCCGCCGGCTGGGTCTGGCCGTCCCCGACGACCTCATGATCAGCGTGATGCGGGCGAGCGACCAGCCCGGCGGGTCGGCCGACTGGGAGGTCCCCCTGACCGCCCTCAGCCTGGACGCCCGTCAACTGGGCGTCGAGTGCGTGGCCACGCTGATCGACGTGCTCGACGGCAAGCAGCCCGACAACGTGGTCGTCCCGTGCACCGTGGCCGTGCGCCGCTCCACGCGCCGGAGCTGAGTACGGGGCGGCGCGCGGTACGCCCCGCCCTCCCGGCCCGGAGCCGTCGTACGCGCCGGCGGACCGGCAGTCCGGCGGACCGGGCGGGAGGCGCCGGGAAGTGCCGGAAGTACCCGGAAGCGCCGGGGACGGGGAGGCCCGCCGCGGCGACCGGTGCGGCCCGCCGTGCCCTTCCGCCACCGCGGCGGCCTTCCGCGCGACACCGCGGTCCACCGCGACGCGGACGGCTCAGGGGCGGTGCCGCCCGGACTTCACCCCGCCCACGAACGCGGTCCAGGCAGCGGTCCGGAAGCACAGCGCCGCGCCGTACGGAACCTTGCTGTCACGGACGGGGACGACGGCCCGGAACCCGTCGGCCACCTCCACGCAGTTGCCGCCCGCCTGATTGCTGTAGCTGCTCCTGCGCCACACGGCGCCGTTCAGATCGGGACGGAACCTTCGCTCCACGGTGGTTGTCCTCCATCACGGATCGGATCATGTCGAGCGACATGAGCGGGGGCAGAGCTGCCACCCGTAACTGATCGTAAATCACTTTGTAGCGGCTGACGTTGCACGGTTCCTCGACGAGCTGGCCGTAGTGCGACCCTTCCGTGTAGGCCACCTCCGAGCCGTCCGGCAGGGTCAGGACCGTCAGCGAACCGCCCATCGCCTCGTGTCCGCCCTGGTCAAAGGGGAGTACCTGTACGGTGACGCGGCGTTTCCCGGCGGAGTCGAGCAGCCGCTCCAACTGCCCCCGCATGACGGCGCGGCCGCCGATGGGACGCCTCAGTACCGCCTCGTCCAGGATTACGCACAGTTCCGGCCGGTCGGGTGAATCCAGTCTTTCCTGTCGCCCCATACGGGCCACGACGCGTTCCTGCAGCTGTTCCTCGCCGTTCAGCAGCGCGTCCAGACCGAGCACCGCCCGCGCGTAGTCCTCCGTCTGCAACAACCCCGGCACCACGTGGGCCGCGTACTCGCGGAAGGCCACCGCCCGCTCCGCGTACTCCATGAACTTCCGCGACCAGTCCGGGAACGCCTCCCGGTGCACGTACGGCCACAACTCGACCAGCAGGTCGTCCGCGTCGAGGGCCGCGTCCAGCGCGCGGGCCAGCTCCAGCGTCGGCTTCGCCCCGGACGCCCGCTCGATCTGCGTGATCCGCGTGCTCACCACGTGCGCCCTCGCACCGAGTTCGGCCTGGGTCAGTCCGGCCGCCGTGCGGAGCCTGCGCACCCGTGCGCCGAACAGTGCCGCCATCGACGCGCTGGGGTCGATTTCCTTGGCCAAAACGTCACTTCCATTCCTTACGGACTGAAAAGTAAGGCTGCGTCACCTGGAGAGCGTAGGGGGATCGACCGACTCTTGAGTACGGAACGTGACGACTCGCTCACGCCATCGGATGCCTCGGCTCGACGGAGAGGGACGGACAGGCCGTGCTGACAGGAACGACGACCCTGGGGGACGAGCCCCTGCGGAGCACCGCGCCCCCGCGGAGCGTCACGCGCCTCGCGGCGGAGGACGCCACCCGTGACGAGGGGACCGGTGAACCGACCGTGCCGATGCGGCGGTTCGCCGCCACGTCGCGAGGTGCGCGGCTGGCCCGGCACCTCGCCGTCCGGCACATGGCGGAGTGGGGCCATCCGCCGGCGTCGGACGCCTCGCACGCGGTCGCCCTCGTCGTCGGAGAGCTCGCGGCGAACGCCGTACGCCACGGCCGGGTCCACGGACGGGACTTCGGCCTCCGGCTCGCCCTCGACGCGACTGCGGGCCTGGTGCGCGTCGAGGTCGCGGACGCCGCCTCCGCGAAGCGGCCGCCCGAGGCCCCGCCCTCGTCGTACCCCGAGGACGAGTCCGGCCGGGGGCTGTTCCTGGTGGACGTCCTGGCCGCGCGCTGGGGATGGGCGCCCCGCCGGTCCGTGGGGAAGACGGTGTGGGCGGAGGTGCCCGTCGGGGCGCCGGCCCGCCCGTGAGGAACGGCCGCGGTGACCGGGGCCGGGACCTCCGGGTGCTCGCTCCGCGGTCTCGTGGTGCCGCGGTCTCGTAGTACTGCGGTCTCGTAGTACTGCGGTCTCGTGGTGCCGCGGCCTTGTGGTCCTGCGGTCTCGTAGTACTGCGGTCTCGTGGTGCCGCGGCCTTGTGGTCCTACGGTCTCGTCGTCCTACGTCCTCGTCGTACTACGGCTCCGGCGTGACCGCCGCCGCTCCGTCACCCCGCGGATTCGACGGCGAACACCTGGCCGCCCTTCCCCGTGCAGCGCTCCACGGTGGCCTCGGCCCCTTCGGAGGGGTCGGATCCCCTGATGCCCACGCACCCGTGGCCGTCCACGCGGAAGACGTATCCGCCGCCTCCCCGGGGCCCGGAGGGCTCGACGTGGAAGCGGCTGCCCCGGGCGCAGTCGTCGTGGGGCTCCAGCAGTCCCGCACCGGCTCCCCGGGCAGGACCCTCAGGCAGCCCTTTCCGTAGTCGGGGTGGTGCCACTGGATCCGGTAGGCGTTCCCGCCGACCGGTTCCAGCAGGGTGCCCTGCGGCGCGACCCGGTCGCACGGCCGCTGCACGGCCACCAGGGGCGTGTACCGCCGGTCCCGGACCCGCCCGTCGGTCAGGCACAGCCCCGGAGCCGTCGCCGGCCGGATGCGCACCCAGCCGGACAGCGGGTCCGCCCCGGGAGCGGGGGAGACGGATTCCGCGCCGCGGACGATGCCGTCCCCGGCGGGTTCCCCGCCCGAAGCGGTCACCAGCCACACGCCGACGCCGCCCAGCAGCGCGGCCGCCGTCGCCACCGCGGCCACACGCCTCCCGGCGGCCTTCCCCGGCGGGGCGTCCCGGAGGAGACCCGGCCCACCGGTGTCCGCGCGCTGCGAACCGACGGCCTGCTCCCGCGCCGCGAGCCACATGTGCAGCCGGTCCTCTTCACCGCAGGCCCGGACGAATGCGGTCAGCAATTCCGGGCGCGGCGCCGTCCTGCCGGTCAACGCGTCGGCCAGCGTGCTGCGCGCCAGCACCTCGCCCCGTTCGGCAGCACGTTCCTCCAGCTGCCGGTACGTCAGTCCCGAGCGTTCTTTCAGGTCCCGCATCAAAGCCACGAACTCTGCGGTATCGCGCACCCGGTGCGGAAACACCCCCTCCTGATTCCCCATGCCGTCATCCTGACCGCCGCCCCGCGCGCGGGCAACCGCGTCGTCCGACCCGCGTGACGTCCTGACGCGCCCTCCGGGCGGGGCCCGGGTGCTCCGCGGCCCTGTCCGGACGCTCCTCCGGACAGGATCCGGACGCCCCTCCGACCAGCCCGGACAGCGGCGGGCCGTCCGGGACGGGCGCCCCCCGTTGCGCCGGTTCCGGCGCCCCGGAAAGATCCGTCCCGCCCAACCGAAAAGGGGTCGCCACCGCGGGCACCGCAAAGGCGACCAGCCGTTCCGGAACCATCCCGGGTCCACCGCCCGGAGGGGATTCCGGAAAGGCGGGACTCCCGGGCGTGCCCGCCTCCCGCACGACGGGAAGCGCGAAGCGCGGGAATTCGGGCCGTCCCGTACTCGTCACCGCCGAGAACGTCACCCCGTCACCGGACTCGACGGGTCCACCGAAACCGGCGAACCCGTCGGACTCACCGGATCCGTGTACCGGCCGGCGACGGGCCGTCGCGGTGGAGACCGGTCGGGAACCGCGACGACGGCGTTCACGGCGCACGTCCGGAACGAACAACCACAGAGAACCCGCAGTCCTCAAGAAAGGCGAATCCGTGAAATCGAATTGGCTCTCCGCTTTCGTGGGCCTCCCGATCGTCCTCCTGGCCCTCGGGCTCTTCACCGTCCCGGCCCAGGCGGGGCAGCCGGCTCCGTCGGGGCAGTCGTCCCGGTCGGCGTCGGACTCCTGCGGCTGGCGCGGCGAAGAGGTGGTCCACGCGCTGGGCGTCATCGTCAAGGAGCGGGCGGCGGTCCACAACGGCCCGGCGGCGAAGTGCCCGGTGACCCGCCACCTCGCGCACAACCGGGGAGTGGAGATCTACTGCGAGCACGTCAACAACTCGGGGAACCTCTGGTACTACACCACCACCGGGTGGATCTACAGCCCCTACGTGAAGGTCACCAAGGTGGCGGTCCCCCTGGGCTACATCCCGGCCTGCTAGGACCCGGCGGTCCCACGGGCCCGCGCCCACGTGGTCCGCGGGGGCCGCGTCCACCCGGCTCCGGTCCCGCCGTACCACCTGCTGCCGCACCCGGTCCGTACGGACGACGGCGGCGCCCCGCGGTGCGGCGGCACGGGAGGCCGCGCCGGATTCCACGGCGCGCCGGGGGCCGGGAGCCGAGGCCGGACGCCCGGTGCGACCCCGCCCCGCGGCGTGTGCGAACAACTCCAGGAAAGGAAGACGAAACGATGTCGCGAACACGAAAGACGGCCTTCGCCGTCACGAGCACGGTTCTGGCGATGGCGGGAGTACTGGCCACAGCGGGCAGCGCCAGTGCGTCCACCTACAGCCGCACCTCCCCCAAGGGCGGGTACGGGGTCGCCGAGGTCAGCAGCACCAGGGCCTTCTACGCCTGCGACATGGGCTCCGCCGACGGCTACCGGGTCGTCGCCCACCTGTGGCCCGACGGCTACGGCTACCAGTGGGCCCAGGACGCGAACGGTTCGAACAACGGGTGCGGCACGGCGATCCAGCTCAGTCTCCCCGTCGGCACCGACTACACGATCCGCGTCTGCCTCCGCGACGGCTCGGACGGCGCCGACGTGTACTGCAGCCGGGACGAGCGCGGCACGATCCTCGGCTAGCCGGGGCCGGGGCCGGGGCCGTGTGTCGTGTGGCGTACTTCCGCTGGTACTACCACGGCACGGCCACTTTCCGGTCCAGGTGCGGGTCTTCCTCGGGGAAGCGTGAGAACCGGGCCGTGACCGGGCCGGCCGAGTCGCACCACGAGGACCGCGCGACCTCGGCCCGGCCCGGTCACGGCCCGGCTCCGTGCAAGCCGGCCCGGCTCGCCGCGAAGGCAGGCGCCGGTACGACCGCCACCGCCGCGCCCACGAGGCCGTGACCCTACGGGCGGCCCTCCCCGAGCCGGACCGGAGCCGCCGAACCCGTCTCCGCGGTCACCTCGTGCGGGGCGCCCACGAGGGCACCGGTGCCCACCGCACCCGCAGGGACGGTCGTCCCGGTCTCACCGGCGGCGCGTCGGTACTCGCCGCAGCGCGGTGGGGACCGTGGTGGGGTCGGTGGCCGGGAGCACCGTGCAGACGTCGTGGTGGAGGACCTGGACGGTTTGCGGTTCCGCGCTCGTCCGCGCGACATCGTCGACTCCGGCGGCGACGGGTTCGACGGCGGCGACCATGCGTCCAGGACGTCGCCGGTGCGTCCGGCGGGGGAAGTGCCCCGGGGAGCCGCCTGATGGGCAGGGGCAGCAGTATGGCGTTCGGTCCGTCCGCCGGGTGTGCCGCCTTCCGCAGTACACGACCGTGCCGGAGAACGCGGCCGCGCCCGCCGAGACGCACATGGCGGCGAGGTACCGCTCAGGAGTGTCCGGGGCTCCCCCGCGACCGCTGGCGCGACCAGTCCGCCCGAAGCTTCCCGACGACCTTCTCGGCCGTGCGCCGCGCGGGCTTCACCCGGGGATCCTCCGGGGGCGGGCGATCTGTGCCCGCGCTTGCCGGGGGTGTGAACGAGGGCGTGCTCCTCCACGCACGAGTCTGCCGTGGGCTTCGGACCGCTCCTGCACCGCGGATGCGGCAGGGCGCGGGGCGCGCTGGACCGGCCGCGGACACGACTGCGCCGTACTACCGTCTGCCAGCCGGTGACGGGGGCCGTCCGCTCACGGGGCGGCGCCCGCCGACCACCGTCCGGCCGTCCGGCCGTCCGAGGCGTCCATCCGGCGGCCTTTCGGGAGCCGAGTCCGAGACTCGGCTCCCGAAAGGCCGCCGGAGAGGTTCCCCAAACCCTCAGGGGCCCGACCCGCTAAGCGGATCAGGCCCCTGACCTGGTACTTCTCTGTCGGGGTGGCGGGATTTGAACCCACGACCTCTTCGTCCCGAACGAAGCGCGCTGCCAAGCTGCGCTACACCCCGATGTCGCCGTCGTTGCCGCGGCGACGACGTTTACTCTAGCCCACCTGCGGCCGGAGACGAAATCCGGTTTCCCGGGGACCTCAGTCGCGGGGGACCAGGGTGAGGAGGGTGGCCTCCGGGGGGCAGGCGAAGCGGACCGGGGTGTAGCGGTTGGTGCCGCAGCCCGCGGAGACGTGGAGGTGCGCCGTGTGGCCGCCCGCGCGGTGGGTGGAGAGGCCCTTCGCGCGGTCCGTGTCCAGATCGCAGTTGGTGACCAGGGCACCGTAGAAGGGGACGCACAGCTGACCTCCGTGGGTGTGACCGGCGAGGACCAGTGGGTAGCCGTCGGCGGTGAAGGCGTCCAGGCAGCGCAGGTACGGTGCGTGGACGACGCCCACCGAGAGGTCGGCGTCCGCCTCCGGGCCGCCCGCGACCCTCTCGTACCGGTCCCGTTTGATGTGCGGGTCGTCGAGGCCCGTGAACGCCAGCTCCAGGCCCTCCACCTTGAGGCGGCCGCGCGCGTTGGTGAGGTCCAGCCAGCCCGCCGCGTCGAAGGCGTCGCGTATCTCCTCCCACGGATTGTGGACGACGCCGACGGCCGGCGGGTTGCCGTTGAGGCCGTGGCGGCCCTGGAGCTTCTCGAACAGGTAGCGGGCCGGGTTGCGCAGCTTGGGGCCGTAGTAGTCGTTCGAACCGAAGACGTACACGCCCGGGAAGTCGAGCAGGGGACCCAGCGCGTCCATCAGCTCCGGCACGCCCTGGGGGTCGGAGAGGTTGTCGCCGGTGTTCACGACGAGGTCGGGGCGCAGGCCCGCCAGCGACTGCAGCCAGCGCTGCTTCTTGCGCTGCCCGCTCACCATGTGGATGTCGGAGACCTGGAGCACCCGCAGGGGGTGCGTGCCGCGCGGCAGGGCCGGGACGGTCACCCTGCGGAGCCGGAACGAGCGGGCCTCGAAACCGGCGGCGTAGGCCAGACCGGCGGCGCCCAGTGCAGTGATGCCGAGGGGTACTCCGTATCGCGCGCGCATGGGTCCATGGTCGCAGACGGGGGGAGGGGGCGCGACGCCCCGGAAATGGGCGGGCGGGCGCGGCGGGCCACCTGTCATGCTGGTCCGCATGACCACGCTCAAGGCCAAGTTGCAGGAAGACCTCACGGAGGCGATCAGGGCGCGCGACGAGCTCCGCTCCTCCACCCTTCGGCTGACCCTCGCCGCGATCACGAAGGAGGAGGTCGCGGGCAAGCAGTCCCGCGAACTCTCCGACGACGAGGTGCGGAAGGTGATCGCCCGGGAGGCGAAGAAGCGCCGTGAGGCGGCCGAGGCGTTCGCCCAGGGCGGTCGCGCCGAGCAGGCCGGGCGGGAGCGTGCCGAGGGTGAGATCCTCGACGCGTACCTGCCGAAGCAGCTGTCGGACGACGAGCTCCACGAGGTCGTGGCGCGGGCCGTCGAGGAGGCGAAGGCGGGCGGGGCCGAGGGGCCGCGCGCGATGGGCGCCGTGATGAAGATCGTGAATCCGCAGGTGGCCGGGCAGGCCGAGGGCGGCCGCGTGGCCGCCGTCGTCAAGCGGCTCCTGGCGGGTTAGCGGCGGGGGAGGATCCCGAAGCACGCGAGAGGGCGTCCCCCGGGCGGGGGACGCCCTCTCGCGCTTCCGACCCACCGGCCCCGGCTCACCGGCAGGGGCCGCCCGGCCCCGGCTCACCGGCCCCGGCTCACCGGCGCCGACCCACCGGCTGCGGTCGCCGGTTTCGGCTCCCGCCTTACCGGGCCCGCCCCGGCCCACCGGTCCCGGCCACCGGTTCCGGCCCACCGGTTCCGGTCGCCCGACCTCGGCTGCCGGCCCGGGTGTGCCACTCCGGCCCTACCAGTCCCGGCCGCCCGGGCCGTTGCCGTTGCCTCCGTGGCCGCCGTTGCCTCCGCCACCCGTGTGGGTGCCGCCGCCGAGGATGTCGACCGGGAAGGAGAACTCGGGGAACGGCCGGTCGCCGTCTCCCGGCTCCTGGCCGTCTCCCGGCTCCTGGCCGTCTCCCGGCTTCTGGCCGTCTCCCGGCTTCTGGCCGTCTCCCGGCTTCTCGCCGCCGCCCGGCTTGCCGTCGCGGCCCGGGTCCGGGGGCTGCGGCTTCGGGGTCTCCGGGATCGGGATGTCGGTGAAGTCCGGGGCCGGGTGCCCTTCCAGGGCGCCCGACATGGCGTCCTTCCAGATGGGGCCGGGGACCTTCCCGCCGAAGACCTTGTCGTGGTACCGCCCGCCGATGGTGATGTACTCCATCTTCACCTGCTGGGTGGGGCTGCCGACCCAGACGGCGCCGGACAGGTTCGGGGTGTAGCCGACGAACCAGGCGTTGCGGCGGCTGTCCGTCGTGCCCGTCTTGCCGGCGTTGTCACGGGACTGCAGTCCGGCCTCCTGGCCCGTACCGGAGTCGACCACACCGCGCAGCAGCGTGTTTATCGTGTCCGCGGTCCGCTCGGTCATCGCGCGCCTGCACGCCGAGCGGGGCACCTTCAGGCTGCGGCCCTTGGTGTTCGTGATCGACTCGATGGCGGTCGGCGTGCAGTACGTGCCGCGGTTGGCGAACGACGCGTACGCGGCGGCCATGGTCAGCGGCGACATGCCCTGCGAGCCGAGGGTGAGCGCGGACGGCTTCTCGGGCAGCTTCTCGTCGTCGCCCATGACCACGCCGAGCTTGTCGGTCATCTCGATGACCGGGCACATGCCGATCTCGCCGAGCATCTGGACGAAGTACGTGTTGACCGACTTCTCCATGGCCTCCCTGAGCGCGTACGGGCCGACCTCCGACTCGTTCTCGTTCTCGACCGTGTCGTCGCGCACGTTCCGCCAGGGCTTCCCGCTGCACGACTGGACGGAGTCCGGGTACGGCATCCTGTACGGCGAGGGGTAGACCTGGGTCGGCGGCTTGCCCTGTTCGATGGCGGCCGCGGCGACGAACGGCTTGAAGGTCGAGCCGGTCGGGAAGCCGAAGTTCGACCCGCCCATGCCCCGGTTGACCGAGTAGTTGATCTGCGTCTCGTTCCTGCCGAAGCCGTACGGCTTGGACTGGCCCATCGCGAGGATCCTGCCCGTGCCGGGCTGGACCATGGTGATCGCCGCGGCGACCTTGTCGTCCTGGTAGACGTGCTCCTTGAGCGAGTCCTGGGCGGCCTTCTGCGCCTGCGGGTCGAGCGTGGTCCGGATGGTCAGCCCACCGCGGTTCCAGACCTTGGCGCGTTCCTCGCGGGTCTTGCCGAAGACCCGGTCGGAGAGGAAGACCTCGCGGACGTAGTCGCAGAAGAAGCCGGCGCCGTCGCGCGCGGTGATGCAGCCGTTCTTCGGCTGCGTGACCTTCAGCTCGATCGGCTCCGCCTTGGCCCGGTCGGCCTCGGCCTGGCTGATGTCGCCGACGGCGGCCATCCGCTGGAGGACGACGTTGCGGCGGTTGGTGGCCTCCTGGACGTCGTTCACGGGGTCGTACCGGCTGGGGGACTGGACGAGCCCGGCGAGCATCGCGGCCTCGCCGAGGGTCAGGTCCCTGGCGTGCTTGGAGAAGTACCGCTGGGACGCCGCCTCGATGCCGTACGCCTGCTGGCCGAAGAACGTGATGTTGAGGTAGTTCTCGAGGATCGTCTTCTTCCCGAGCTCCTTCTCGACCTGGATCGCGTACTTCAGCTCCTGGATCTTGCGGCCCAGGGTCTGCTGGGTGGCCTGCGCGAACTTGTCGCGGTCGTCGCCGGCGGCCTCGACGAAGACGTTCTTCACGTACTGCTGGGTCAGCGTCGAGGCGCCCTGGGCGACCCCGCCCTCCTGCGCGTTGCGGTTCACCGCGCGGAGGACGCCCTTGAGGTCGATGGCGCCGTGTTCGTAGAAGCGCGAGTCCTCGATCGCGACGATCGCCTTCTGCATGTACGGCGAGATGTCCTTCAGCGGGACCACCGTGCGGTCGCGGGAGTAGACCGTCGCGATCAGACCGCCCTCGGCGTCCAGGATCCGGGTGCGCTCGCTCAGCGGCGGGCTCTTCATGTCGGCCGGGATCTCGTCGAACCCCTGGACCGTCCCCTTCGCCGCGAGGCCCAGGGCTCCCGCCGCGGGCATCGCGATGCCGGCGAGGACGACTCCGGAGAGCACGCTGACACCGAGGAACTTGGCGGCCTGCTGGGTCGCGGTCAGACCCCCGCCCGAGCGGTTCTTTGGCATGGGGGAAGCCTACGTTCTCATTCGCCGGACATGTGTACATGCCCTGGCCTAAGCTGGCCGCAACCGCTACGGCGGCCGTGTCGGCGCGCCCGTGCGGTCGACGCACCCCCCCCCCACAGCACCACGGCGCCGTCTCCCCGCGAGGCCGTGCCGGCCCCGTCCTCGCGTTCGGCGACGGCGCGGCGCACCGCCCGTCTCCCGGCGGGCGCACGGGTACACCCCGTGCGGGCGGTGAGGATACGCCCCGCTCCGCGTGTTTCGGCCCGTTTGCCCTCGGGTCACTCCTCTGGGTGATCTGCCGCGCACACATAGTCCGTTCGGGCCATTCAAGATTGGGCCCGAAGGGGGTGTTGCGGTGTGTCGACCTTCCGTAACGTCCTCAACCGGCAGCGGTGAATATGCCGTTGCCGCCGTGGGGGAGCCTCGATATTCGGGAGAGGACGGCGCCGGCATGGGCTGGGTAGCTGACTGGAGTGCGCAGGCGGCCTGCCGCACTACCGATCCGGACGAACTGTTCGTCCAAGGAGCGGCGCAGAACAGGGCCAAGGCGGTGTGCACCGGGTGCCCGGTGCGGACCGAGTGCCTGGCCGACACGCTGGACAACCGCGTCGAGTTCGGCGTGTGGGGCGGCATGACGGAGCGTGAACGGCGCGCCCTGCTGCGGAGGAGGCCGACCGTCACCTCCTGGCGGCGCCTCCTGGAGACGGCGCGTACGGAGTACGAGCGCGGCGCGGGCGTCCTGCCCGTCGCGCTGGACGACGACGAGACGTACGAGACGTACGCGGCGGCCGGCTGACCCGCCTCCTCCTGGCCGGGACCGGCGGGGCGCCGGCCGGCCCGCCGCGGATCCGCGCGCCGCACCCCCCGCGCCGTTCCCCGGGCCTGCCGGGCGCCCCGGCTGACGACCGCCGCGGCGCGCAGCCGTCAGCGACCCCGCGGGGGTGACGCCAGGTGCGCGCCGACGGCGCGCAACGTGGTCAGGTCGTGGACGTCGGCGGCGAACGCGGGGACCTCCGTCACGGGTACCTCCGGGTGAAGGGCGGTGAACCGGTCGCGCGTACGCCGCTCCCGGTCGATCACCCGCATCCGCTCCGCGTGGAGTCGCAGCAGTCCCGCCGCCAGCTCCGCGTCGTCACGGGGGGTTTCGGTCGTCGGTTCGTACGCGTGGGACTCGGGGGAGGTGACCGCCGGGTCACCGACGGGAGTCTGCCCACCGTCCGGGGCCGCCATGCGTGCCCCGCCAAGTTTCTCGGCGGCGGCGAGCGCCCTCTCGGCGGACAGCCCGGCGGCACCGCTGCCGTGCACCCGGTTGAGGACGAGGCCCTCCAGGGGCATGTCCTCCGCGGCCAGCCGCTCCACGAAGTACGCCGCCTCCCGCAGCGCGTCCCGCTCGGGCGCGGCCACCACCAGGAACGCCGTACCGGGTGCCTGCAGGAGCCGGTACGTCGCGTCCGCCCGCGTGCGGAAGCCGCCGAACATCGTGTCCATCGCCGCCACGAACGTCTGCACGTCCCGCAGCAGCTGACCGCCCAGCAGCTTCCCCAGGGTGCCCGTCATCACCGACAGGCCGACGTTCAGGAACTTCATCCCCGCACGGCCGCCCGCCTTCGCCGGCGCCGTCAGCGTCCGGATGAGCCGGCCGTCCAGGAAGGACCCCAGCCGCTTCGGTGCGTCCAGGAAGTCCAGGGCCGACCGGGACGGCGGGGTGTCCACGACGATCAGGTCCCACTCGTCGCGGGACCGCAGCTGCCCCAGCTTCTCCATCGCCATGTACTCCTGCGTGCCCGCGAAGCCGGCCGACAGCGACTGGTAGAAGGGGTTCGCCAGGATCGCGCGGGCGCGCTCCGGGTCCGCGTGCGCCTCGACGATCTCGTCGAACGTGCGCTTCATGTCCAGCATCATGGCGTGCAGCTCACCGCCGGCGCCGTCCTCGACGCCCGGCACCCGGCGCGGGGTGTTGTCCAGTTCCTCGATGCCCATCGACTGGGCCAGCCGGCGTGCCGGGTCGATGGTCAGCACGACCACCCTGCGGCCCCGCTCCGCCGCCCGCAGCCCCAGCGCCGCGGCCGTCGTCGTCTTGCCCACCCCGCCCGCGCCGCAGCAGACGACGATCCGGGTCGCCGGGTCGTCCAGCAGGGGGTCGACCTCCAGGGCGCGCGGCGCGGCGGCCGCGTCCGGTACCGCTCCGGCGGCCGTCATACGTCGCTCACCCCGAGGTCCCTCCGCACTGCCCGGGCCAGGCGGTACAGCCCGGCGAGGTCCACACCCCCGCCGAGCAGGGGCAGTTCGCGCACGGGCAGCCGGAGCTTCGCCAGTGCCTCCCGCTGCTCCCGCTCCAGTTCCACCCGTCGCGCGTGCTCGGCCGCCTGGGCGAGCAGCGGGCCCGCCAGCCGCTCCGCGCCGTCCACCCCGGCCGTCGCCAGCGCCCGGGCGACGTCGGCGCGCCGGCCGCCGGAGGCGGCCCGTACCGCGTCCTCGTCGAGGAGGCGCGGCCGGACCATGTTCACGAGGACGTCGCCCACCGGGAGTCCGGCGGCGCGCAGCTCGGCGACGCCGTCCGCGGTCTCCTGGACGGGCATCTCCTCCAGCAGGGTCACCAGGTGCACGGCCGTGTCGGACGACTTGACGACCCGCATCACCGACTGCGCCTGCCTGTGGACCGGGCCCATCCGGGCCAGGCCGGCGACCTCCTCGTTGACGTTCAGGAAGCGGGTGACGCGGCCGGTCGGCGGGGCGTCCATCACGACGTGGTCGTAGACGAACCGCCCGGTCCCGTCCCTGCGGCGCACCGCCTCGCACGCCTTGCCGGTGAGCAGGACGTCCCGCACGCCCGGTGCGACGGTCGTCGCGAAGTCGATCGCGCCGAGTTTCCCCAGCGCGCGGCCCGCGGCCCCCAGCCTGTAGAACGTCTGGAGGTAGTCGAGCAGCGCCCGCTCGGCGTCGATGGCGAGGGCGTACACCTCCCCGCCGCCCGGTGCCACGGCGATCTTCCGCTCCTCGTAGGGGAGCGCCTCCGTCCCGAAGAGCTGCGCGATGCCCTGCCTGCCCTCGACCTCCACGAGGAGGGTCCGCCCGCCCTCCGCCGCGAGGGCGAGCGCGAGGGCGGCGGCGACCGTCGTCTTACCGGTACCGCCCTTGCCGCTGACGACCTGGAGCCTGCTCACAGGGGGAGCGTAACCAGTGGTGCCGCGGCCCGTGCAGGAGGCCGCCCCGGGGCGGTGCGCGGCAGCGGATACAGTCGGCCCATGACGAAATGGGAATACGCGACCGTGCCCCTTCTCGTGCACGCGACCAAGCAGATTCTGGACACCTGGGGCGAGGACGGCTGGGAGCTGGTCCAGGTCGTCCCCGGCCCGAACAACCCCGAGCAGCTCGTGGCGTACCTGAAGCGGGAGAAGCCGTGACCGGGCGCGTCGAGTCGGCCCTCGCGGAGCGCGGCCTGACGCTCCCCCAGGTGGTGCCGCCGTTGGCCGTGTACCAGCCGGCCGTGCGGTCCGGTGCGTACGTGTACACGGCGGGGCAGCTGCCCATGGTGGACGGCGAGCTGCCGGTCACCGGCAAGGTGGGCGCGGAGGTCACGCCGGAGGAGGCCAAGGACCTGGCCCGGGTCTGCGCGCTGAACGCGCTGGCCGCGGTGAAGTCCGTGGTGGGCGACCTGGACCGGGTCGCGCGGGTCGTGAAGGTCGTCGGCTTCGTCGCCTCGGCGCCGGACTTCACGGGGCAGCCGGCCGTCCTGAACGGCGCGAGCGAGCTGCTCGGCGAGGTCCTGGGCGAGGCGGGCGTCCACGCCCGCAGCGCGGTGGGCGTGGCGGTCCTGCCGCTGGACGCCCCCGTGGAGGTCGAGGTGCAGGTGGAGCTCCTGCCGGAGGCCTGACCGGCCCGGTGCGCGGCCGGCCGCCCCGGGCGGGCCGGCCACGCCGTACGGGCGGGGCGGCGCCCGGCACCGGCCCCCCGCCCCCTCGCCCACCGGCTCTCGAACATCCGGTCCGATCGGCATAGGCTCCGCCCATGTCCAATGGTCAGTGGTACCCCCCGGAATGGCCCGACCGGATCCGTGCCCTCGCGGCCGGCGAGCTGGCGGTCGCGGAGCCCCGGCGCGCCGCCACCGTGCTGCTGCTGCGCGGGGCCGGCCGCACCGTCGAGGTGCACATGCTGCGCCGCCGCTCCTCGATGGCCTTCGCGGGCGGCGCGTACGCCTATCCCGGTGGTGGCGTCGACCCCCGCGACGAGCACCCGGTGCGCTGGGCCGGGCCGGGGCCCGCCGAGTGGGCCGAGCGCCTCGGCGTCGCGACGCCGGCCGAGGCCCAGGCCATCGTGTGCGCGGCGGTCCGCGAGACGTACGAGGAGGCGGGCGTGCTCCTCGCCGGTCCCACGCCCGACTCGGTCGTCGGCGACACGACCGGTGACGACTGGGAGGCCGCCCGTGTCGCCCTCGTCGCGCGGGAGCTGTCCTTCGCGGAGTTCCTCGCCTCCCGCGACCTCGTCCTCCGCTCCGACCTGCTGGGCGCCTGGGCCCGCTGGATCACCCCCGAGTTCGAGCCGCGCCGCTACGACACCTGGTTCTTCGTCGCCGCGCTCCCCGCCGGCCAGCGCACCCTCACCCAGGCCCCCGACACCGCCCCGGCCGGGGGGACCCCCGCCGCCTCCTCCGAGGCCGACCTGTCCGTGTGGATCCGCCCCGCGGACGCCGCCGCCGGCTACGACCGGGGCGAGCTGCTGATGATGCCGCCCACCATCGCGACCCTGCGCACCCTCACCGCGTACGACTCCCCGCTCGCCGCCCTGGAGGCCGCCCGGGACCGGGACCTCGCGCCCGTCCTCGCGCGGGCCGGGCTGGACGGCGACCGGGTGGTGCTGAGCTGGCCCGGCCACGACGAGTTCACCAAGCACGTGCCGGGCGCGCCCTCCGGGGGTGCCGCATGACCGAAGCGGCCGCCCTCCCCGGCCGGCCCCGCGGCGCCGTCGTGTCCGGGCCCGCCACCGAGCGGGCCGTCAACGTGCTGGCGCCCAACCCGTCCGCGATGACCCTGGACGGCACCAACACCTGGGTCCTGGCGGAGCCGGACTCCCCGCTCGCCGTCGTGGTCGACCCGGGACCGCTCGACGAGGGCCACCTCGTGCGCGTACGGGACACGGCCGAGCGCCTCGGCACGCGCGTCGCCCTGGTGCTGCTCACGCACGGCCACCCCGACCACGCGGAGGGCGCCGCGCGGTTCGCCGAGCTGACCGGGGCGCCGGTGCGGGCCCTGGACCCGGCGCTGCGGCTCGGCGAGGAGGGCCTGTCCGCGGGGCAGGTCGTCACGGTCGGCGGCCTGGAGCTGCGGGTCGTGCCGACGCCCGGCCACACCGGCGACTCGCTCAGCTTCCACCTGCCGGCCGACCGCGCCGTGCTGACCGGCGACACGGTCCTGGGCCGGGGGACGACGATGGTGGCGCACCCGGACGGGCGGCTCGGGGACTACCTGGACTCGCTGCGCCGGCTGCGCTCCCTCACGGTGGACGACGGGGTGCGGACGGTCCTGCCGGGCCACGGGCCGGTCCTGGACGACGCGCAGGGCGCCGTGGAGTTCTACCTGGCGCACCGCGCGCACCGGCTCGCCCAGGTGGAGACCGCCGTGGAGGACGGCTACACGACCCCCGCGGAGGTCGTGGCGCACGTGTACGCGGACGTCGACCGGTCCCTGTGGCCGGCCGCCGAACTGTCGGTGCGCGCGCAGTTGGAGTACCTCTCGGGGCACGGACTGATCTGACACGGGGGCGTGGCGGAGCCGGTACGCGTTCGGAACGGCGGGCGGGGTCCCGGCGGGGGGAGCGTGACTTACGCTTCCTTCACATCCGTCGCCGTACCGGTCGTGTCGCTCCACGGGGGGTCTTCGTGTTCGTCCTGTCCATCCTGCTGCTCATAGCCGCGGTGGTGCTGTACTTCGTCGGGCGCGGCGGAGGGCACTCCGGTTTCCGGCTCGGCGCGGTCGGCGCGCTGCTCGCCGGGCTGCTGGCCGGGGCCGCCAGCTGCATCCACGTCGTCGGCGCGTACGAGGTCGGCGTCCCGGTCACGTTCGGCAAGGTCGGCACGCCGATGAAGCCGGGCGTGAACGCCGTCTCACCGTTCACCACCGTCACCACCTTCTCGACCCGCCCCGTCGACCTGAGCCTCTCCGACAAGGACGTGGTGGAGGTCCGCTCCTCGCAGGGCGGGGTCATGTACGCCGAGCTCACCGTGAAGTGGGCGGTCACGCCGGCCAAGGCGGTCGAGCTGTACCGGTTGGCCGGGAACGAGTCGGCCATCCAGCAGCGGCTGGTCTTCCCGGACAGCCGCGAGATCGTCCGCAACGTCTTCGCGCGCCACACGAGCGAGGAGGGCTACACCTCCGCTCGCGAGAAGATCAACGCCGAGATCGGCGAGCTGATCAGGGAGCGCCTGGCCCCGCGCGGCATCGACGTGACGACCGTGAACCTGCGGAACGTGAAGCCGTCCGACCGCCTCCAGGACCAGATCGACCGCAAGATCCAGCAGCAGCAGGCCACCGAACGGGCCCAGGAGGCCGCCCGCACGGCCACGGCGGAGGCCGAGCGCCGCCGGATCGAGGCGGAGGGCATCGCCCGCGCCAACAAGATCCTCAACAACTCGCTGAGCGACAAGGTCCTGCTCAACCAGTGCATCGAGGCGTACAAGGAGGCCGCGGCGAAGAACCCGGTGTACGCGGTGCCGTGCGGCGCCGGCACCGGTACGCCGGTGATCGTGGACGGCAAGAGGAACTGACGCCCCCGGTCCGTACGGGCCGCACGTGAACGAGGGCCGCCCCGCGGTGAACCGCGGGGCGGCCCTTCGGACGCGTACGGGCGCGTGGGCGCCCCGCGGCTAGCGCGAGCGCTTCGCCAGGCGCTCCACGTCCAGCAGGATCACGGCGCGCGCCTCCAGGCGCAGCCAGCCGCGGCCCGCGAAGTCGGCCAGCGCCTTGTTGACGGTCTCGCGCGAGGCGCCGACGAGCTGGGCCAGCTCCTCCTGGGTGAGGTCGTGCACCACGTGGATGCCCTCCTCCGACTGCACGCCGAAGCGGCGCGACAGGTCCAGGAGCGCCCGGGCGACACGGCCCGGCACGTCGGAGAAGACCAGGTCGGACATCTGGTCGTTGGTCTTGCGCAGGCGGCGTGCGACGGCGCGCAGCAGCGCCGAGGCCACCTCGGGGCGGGCGTTCAGCCAGGGCTGGAGGTCGCCGTGGCCCAGGCCGAGCAGCTTCACCTCGGTCAGGGCGGTCGCCGTGGCCGTACGCGGACCCGGGTCGAACAGGGACAGCTCGCCGATCAGCTCGCCCGGGCCGAGGACGGCGAGCATGTTCTCGCGGCCGTCGGGGGACGTGCGGTGGAGCTTGACCTTGCCTTCGGTGACCACGTAGAGCCGGTCGCCCGGGTCGCCTTCGTGGAAGAGCGCGTCACCACGGGCGAGCGTCACCTCACTCATCGAGGCGCGGAGCTCCGCGGCCTGCTCGTCATCGAGCGCCGCGAAGAGCGGGGCGCGCCGCAGAACGTCGTCCACGAGTTCTCTCCTATGTCGACCTGCTCGGGGCATCGGTCCCCATGATGCCGGACCGCGCGGTGCTCTTCCGGGGGACGCTGCGCGACGCGGCCCGCGGGGCCGGTCCCCGCAGGTTAGTCGTCGTGCGATCAATCACGACAAGTTTGGCGTACCGGTACGCGTGTCCGTACGGCAGGGGCCCGATCGGGTCCACATCGCCCGTGTCCAGGGCGGATGCCGGCGGGGGACCTTAGGCTGGTCGGGTGTCGAATTCGCCGGTGAGTGGGCGGGCCGAGGAGGCCGGGAGAGTGTCGGGGGAGCAGAATTCAGCCATGGGCGAACAAGCCTCGGAGCCGGCCGGGAAGGCCGGGCGGAAGCGCTCGGGGACGGCGAAGGGGGCGGATGCGCCGGAGTCCCGCCTCGCCCTGGTCCGCCGGGCGCGGCGGATCAACCGCGAGCTGGCCGAGGTGTACCCCTACGCCCATCCGGAGCTGGACTTCCGGAACCCGTTCGAGCTGCTCGTGGCGACCGTCCTGTCCGCCCAGACGACGGACCTGCGGGTGAACCGGACCACGCCGGCGCTCTTCGCCAGGTACCCCACCCCCGAGGACATGGCGGCGGCCGTCCCGGAGGAACTGGAGCAGGTCATCCGGCCGACCGGTTTCTTCCGGGCCAAGGCCAGGTCGCTGATCGGCCTCTCCGCGGGCCTGCGCGACCGGTTCGGGGGCGAGGTCCCCGGCCGTCTGGAGGACCTGGTCACCCTCCCCGGAGTGGGCCGCAAGACGGCGAACGTCGTGCTGGGCAACGCCTTCGGGGTCCCCGGCGTCACCGTCGACACGCACTTCGGGCGGCTGGTCCGCCGCTGGAGGTGGACGGCGGAGGAGGACCCGGAGAAGGTCGAGGCGGTGGTCTGCTCCCTCTTCCCGAAGTCCGAGTGGACGATGCTCTCGCACCGGGTGATCTTCCACGGGCGCCGCATCTGCCACGCCCGCAGGCCCGCGTGCGGCGCCTGCCCGATCGCGCCGCTCTGCCCCGCGTACGGGGAGGGCGAGACGGACCCGGAGAAGGCGCGGAAGCTGCTGAAGTACGAGATGGGCGGGTATCCGGGCCAGCGCCTGACCCCGCCGCCGGACTACCCGGGCCGCCCGGCCGCCCCCTCGGCCGCGGACGGCGCGGACGCGACCGGGGACCCGGTCTGAAGGGCGGAACGATCGAGTGGCCGGAGCGCGTTGGGTGATCCGGGGGTGCCTGTGACACGCACGAGGGAAGACGCCGGCGGTGCCGGGGGGCTGCCGTCCGTGGACGTCAGCGCCGAAGGGCTGCCCACCTGGCTGAAGCCCGTGGTCGAGGCGGCGCACACGGTCGCGCCCGAGCAGCTCAGCCGGTTCCTGCCGCCACCGGAGGGGGGCCGTCAGGCCGCCGTGCTGATCCTCTTCGGCGAGGGGGAGCGCGGCCCCGAGCTGCTGCTGACGGAGCGCGCCGGGACCCTCCGCTCGCACGCCGGGCAGCCGTCCTTCCCCGGTGGCTCCATCGACCCCGAGGACGGCGACCCGGCCGCGCTCGGCCCGCTGCGCGCCGCCCTGCGAGAGGCGCGGGAGGAGACCGGTCTCGACCCGGCGGGCGTCCAGGTCTTCGCGACCCTGCCGCGCCTCTACATCCCGGTGAGCGCCTTCGTCGTCACGCCCGTACTCGGCTGGTGGAGGGAGCCGAGCCCGGTCGGCGCCGTGGACCCGGCCGAGACCGCACGGGTCTTCACGGTCCCCGTGGCGGACCTCGCGAACCCCGCCCACCGCTCCACGGCCGTCCATCCCAGCGGCCACGAAGGCCCGGCGTTCCTGGTGGAGTCCACCCTGGTGTGGGGGTTCACCGCGGGGCTGATCGACCGGATCCTGCACTTCGCGGGGTGGGAGGAGCCGTGGGACCGGGGGAGGCGCGTCCCGCTCGACCGGCGCGCATGACAGGCTGACTGCTGGGTTCCGCGGCCGCACGGGGCCGCCGGAGACGAATCTGCGAGGCTAATGACGGTGAACGTGCTGGACATCCTGCTGCTGGTCGCCGCCGTGTGGTTCGCGATCGTCGGGTACCGACAGGGGTTCGTGGTCGGCGTCCTGTCGGTGATCGGGTTCCTCGGCGGCGGGCTCGCCGCCGTCTACCTGCTGCCGCTGGTGTGGGGGCCGCTCACCGGGGACGCCGAGGTTTCCACGACGGCGGCCATCGTGGCCGTCGCCGTCGTCCTGGTCCTCGCGTCGGTCGGGCAGACGCTCACCACCCACCTGGGCAACAGGCTCCGCCGCCACATCACCTGGTCGCCCGCCCGCGCCCTGGACGCCACGGGCGGCGCCTTGGTCAACGTGGCGGCGATGCTCCTCGTGGCCTGGCTCATCGGCACGTTCCTCGCCCAGACGGCCCTGCCGCTCGGCAGGGAGGTCCGCGACTCCCGGGTCTTCCTGGGCGTGTCGCGGGTGATGCCCGCCCAGGCGCCCAAGCTGTTCGACGACTTCCGGTCGGTCCTCGCGCAGAACGGCTTCCCGCAGGTCTTCAGCCCGTTCGCCAACGAGCCGATCAAGGAGGTCCGCCCGCCGGACCCGGCGCTCGTCGACAGCCCGGTCGCCGCGCGCGCCCAGCAGTCCATCGTGAAGGTCGTCGGCACGGCCGGCGGCTGCGGCAAGGTCCTGGAGGGCACCGGCTTCGTCTTCGGCGAGCGCCGCGTCATGACCAACGCGCACGTGGTGGGCGGCGTCGACGAGCCGACCGTCCAGATAGGCGGCCGGGGCAGGCTGTACGACGCGACGGTCGTCCTGTACGACTGGCAGCGCGACATCGCGGTGCTCGACGTGCCGGACCTGGAGGCCAGGCCGCTGGAGTTCACCGAGACCGACGCGCGCAGCGGCGACAGCGCCATCGTCGCGGGCTTCCCCGAGAACGGTGCGTACGACGTACGCTCGGCGCGCGTCCGGGGCCGCATCAACGCCAAGGGCCCGGACATCTACCACCGCGGCGAGGTCCGCCGCGACGTGTACTCGCTCTACGCGACGGTCCGCCAGGGCAACTCCGGCGGTCCGCTCCTCACCGCGGACGGCAAGGTGTACGGCGTGATCTTCGCGCGGTCCCTGGACGACGCCAGCACGGGGTACGCGCTGACGGTCGACGAGATCCGCGAGGACATCGCACTCGGCCTGAGCGCCGGTCAGCAGGTCGACAGCCAGAGCTGCGCCCTGTGACGATCCGGCCGGGACCGGGCGCCGGCCCGGTCACCCGCAGGCGGTGCTGACGTCCGTCCGCGACGGGGGCCCGGCGCGGCCGGGCGCCGCGAGGTCAGTCGCGCTGGTGCCGCAGGCGCGCGGAGACCCACCGGGCCCGGCGGCGCAGGATGCGAGGGATCCCGAGGCGGGCCTCCAGCTGCGGGTCGCGCGGGCCGCCGCTCCTCTCGGGAGGGGGCACCGCGGCCGGGAGGCGGTTGTGTGTGGCGTCAACATGGTCGTGCGTCCAGCCCATACCCGGACGTGTGCCCGGGGTCCGGGGTCGGTAACCGCCCGGGGGACGGCCAATCGGCCTACGCGCCGGGCAGGTCGGCGATCGCGGTACGGCGGCCCGGACGGGCCGCGCACCCGGGGCCCGGGCGCCGCCCGGCCGCGCCTCAGCGGTCCGGTTCGGGATCCTTCAGCCAGTTGACGAGTTCCGCCGAGAAGGCCAACGGGTCCTCCTCGTGCGGGTAGTGGCCGATCCCGTCGAACAGCCGCCAGCGGTACGGCGCTTCGACGTACTGGCCGGAGCCCGCCGCGCTGCGCGTGCGCATCACCGGGTCGGCGGAGCCGTGCAGGTGGAGCGTCGGCACCCGGACGGGCCGCTTCATGCGCCGGTTGAACTGGATGCCGTCCGGGCGGGCCAGCGAGCGCACCATCCACCGGTACGGCTCGATCGAGCAGTGCGCCGTCGACGGGATCGCCATCGCCCGCCGGTACACGCCGAGGACCTCCTCGTCCGGTTCGCGCACACCGGACCAGTCGCGGATCAACCGCCCCACGAGCGCCGCGCCGTCCGCGACCAGCCGCCGCTCGGGCAGCCACGGCCGCTGGAAGCCCCACACGTACGAACCGGCGCGGGTCTGCGCGACGTCGGAGAGCATCGCCGAGCGCCACCGCCGCGGATGGGGCATCGAGGAGACGGCCAGGCGCCGCACCAGTTTGGGCCGCATCACCGCGGCCGTCCACGCCAGGTACCCGCCCAGGTCGTGGCCGACCAGCGCCGCGTCCGGCTCGCCCAGGGACCGCACGACCCCCGTGATGTCGAGCGCCAGGTTGGCCGGGTCGTAGCCGCGCGGTGTGCGGTCGCTGCCGCCCACACCGCGCAGGTCCATCGCCACGGCCCGGAACCCCGCGTCGGCGAGCGCGGGCAACTGGTGCCGCCACGTCCACCAGAACTGCGGGAAACCGTGCAGCAGCAGGACGAGCGGACCGTCGCCCATCTCCGCGATGTGGAAGCGCGCCCCGTTGGCGGCCACGTCGCGGTGCGTCCACGGGCCGTCGATCCGGACGGGGCCGCCGGGGGCACCGGTACTGCTCTCAGGGACGGTCATGCGGACGAGCGTGCCACAACCGCGGTCTTCTCCCCGACGGCGGAGGCGTCGGGGCGGGGGTGCGGCTTGACGTTCTGCAGCACCGCGGCGGTCCGCTTCACGGACGCGGCGGTCTTCTGGGGGCCCTTGCCGCGTTTCGCCTTCTTCGCGAACACCGCGCCGATCAGGCCCAGCAGGCCCGCGACGAGCACGTTCACGGCGAAGGAGAGCAGGAAGCAGACCGACATGTGCCAGCCGGTCCAGGCCCGGAACCCGTACGCGAGCGCGAAGCTCAGCATCGGCAGCGAGAAGAGCAGCACCATGCCCGCCGCCGTGAACCCCAGACCGCTGATGGCACCGCGCTTGACATCCTGCCGCAACTGGGCCTTGGCCAGGGCGATCTCGTCGTGCACCAGCGCCGACATCTCGGCGGTCGCGGAGGCGACCAGCTGACCGAGACCGTGCTCTGCACCGTTCCCGGCGGTACCGGTCCTCCCGGCGGGGTCGCTCATCGTCTCGCTCCCTCTCTCCTCTACGGTCTGACCTCAGATCATGCCGGACCGTCGCCCCTCGTGCGCGCCGCCCCCGCCTCTTCGGCCCGGCGCCGGTGCTCCGCGGCCTTCCGCTCGTAGATCTCGGCGAGGCGGCGGTGGTGCTCCGGGTCGTCCACCTCGTAGACGTCGGGGACGCCGCTCATGTCCTCGTCGCGCTCCTCCGCCTCGACCATCGCCCGGTACGTGCGGACGCGCAGCTTCAGCAGGACGGCGGCCAGCAGCGCGGCGATCAGCGATCCGGTGAGGACGGCCGCCTTGACCTCGTCGGTCAGCCTCGCGTCACCCTCGAACGCCAGTTCGCCGATGAGCAGGGACACGGTGAAACCGATGCCGGCCAGGGTGGCGACGGCGAACAGGTCGGCCCACGCCAGGTCCTCGTTGAGTCGGGCCCGGGTGAAACGCGCGGTCAGCCAGGTGCCGCCGAAGACGCCGACCGTCTTGCCGACCACCAGGCCGAGCACCACGCCCAGCGTCTCCGGCTGGGTGAACACGTCCCGCATCGCGTCACCGGACACCGCCACGCCCGCCGAGAACAGGGCGAACATCGGCACGGCGAAACCGGCGGACAGGGGGCGCACCCGGTGCTCGACGCGCTCGCCGGGGGACTGCTCCTCACCCTCGCGGCGGGTGCAGCGCAGCATCAGGCCCATCGCGACACCGGCGATCGTGGCGTGGACGCCGCTGTTGTACATCAGGCCCCAGACGGCCACACCGAGCGGCACGTACACGTACCAGCCCCGGACGCCCCTGCGGAGCAGGAACCAGAAGAGGAGCAGGCCGGCGGCGGCCCCGCCGAGTGCCGCGAAGTCCAGGTCGCCGGTGAAGAACACCGCGATGATCAGGATGGCGAAGAGGTCGTCGACGACGGCGAGCGTGAGGAGGAACGCCCGGAGCGCGGAGGGCAGCGACGTGCCGATGACGGCCAGCACGGCGAGCGCGAAGGCGATGTCGGTGGCGGTCGGGACGGCCCAGCCGCCGAGGGAGCCGTCGCCGGCCGCGTTGACCGCCACGTAGACGAGGGCCGGGGCGATCATGCCGCAGAGCGCGGCGACCACGGGCAGCGCCGCGGCCTTGGGGTCGCGCAGCTCGCCGGCGACCATCTCGCGTTTGAGCTCGATGCCGGCGACGAAGAAGAAGATCGCGAGGAGGCCGTCGGCCGCCCAGTGCTGGACGGAGAGGTCCAGCCCCAGTGCGGACGGCCCGACGTGGAACTCGCGGACCGCCTCGTAGCCGTGGCTCAGCGGGGTGTTCGCCCAGACGAGGGCCGCGATGGCGGCGAGCAGCAGCAGGACGCCGCCGACGGTCTCGGTGCGCAGGGCGTCGAGGACGAAGGTCCGCTCGGGGAACGACAGCCGGCCGAGGACCCTGCGCTCTGCGGCCGTCGCGACGGTGCTGCTTCCGGTACCTGCGGCTTTCCTGGTGGTTCCGGTGCTCTTCGGGCTGCCGTCGCCGGCGGGGGTGCCGTCGGTGCCGTCGGTGTCGGGCGTCTTGGGCGCGGCCACGGTACGGGACCTCCGGTGGTGTCGGTGGACATGGCGAGTCACATGCCGACCAGACTTCCCGGCGCCCCATGGGATTTTCATCGTTTTGTGGATGCGGTGCACACCCTACAGGCAGGACGCGAGGGCTTATCCGACCACCGTCACCTTACGCGCGAGAAGGGCGCCCGGCACGGCGTGGCCGGGCGCCCCTCCACGTGCCCAGGGGTCCGCGGTCCGTCAGCCCTCGCTGGACGCCGCCGGCAGCTGGGCCTGGATCATGCCCATCACCGACGAGTCGGTCAGCGTCGTGACGTCGCCGAGCTCGCGGTTCTCGGCGACGTCGCGCAGCAGGCGCCGCATGATCTTGCCCGATCGGGTCTTGGGCAGCTCCGCGACGAGCAGGACGCGCTTCGGCTTGGCGATCGGGCCGAGGGTGGCGCCGACGTGGTCGCGCAGCTCCGCGACGAGCGCGTCGGCGTCCGTCTCGGCCTCCGCCGCCACGCTGCCGCGCAGGATCACGAACGCCACGATGGCCTGGCCGGTCGTCTCGTCGACGGCTCCGACGACGGCGGCCTCCGCGACCTTCGGGTGCGACACGAGCGCCGACTCGACCTCCGTGGTGGAGATGTTGTGGCCCGACACGAGCATCACGTCGTCCACCCGGCCCAGCAGCCAGATGTCGCCGTCGTCGTCCTTCTTCGCCCCGTCGCCCGCGAAGTACACGCCCTGGAACCGGGACCAGTACGTGTCCACGAACCGCTGGTCGTCGCCCCAGACGGTGCGCAGCATCGACGGCCACGGCTCGGTGAGCACCAGGTAGCCGCCCCCGCCGTCGGGCACCTCGCGCCCCTCGTCGTCCACGACGGTCGCGCAGACGCCGGGCAGCGGCCGCTGCGCCGACCCGGGCTTGGTCTCCGTCACCCCCGGCAGCGGCGAGATCATCATCGCGCCGGTCTCGGTCTGCCACCAGGTGTCCACGACCGGGCAGCGGCCGCCGCCGATGTGCTCCCGGTACCAGATCCACGCTTCCGGATTGATCGGCTCGCCCACCGAGCCCAGGACGCGCAGGCTCGACAGGTCGAACCCGGCGGGGATGTCGTCGCCCCACTTCATGAACGTCCGGATCGCCGTCGGCGCCGCGTAGAGGAGGGTCACGCCGTACTTCTGCACGATCTCCCAGAACCGGCCCCGGTGCGGGGTGTCCGGCGTGTCCTCGTAGATGACCTGCGTCGCGCCGTTGGCCAGCGGCCCGTACACGATGTACGAGTGGCCGGTGACCCAGCCGATGTCGGCGGTGCACCAGTAGACGTCGGTCTCCGGCTTCAGGTCGAAGACGGCCTGGTGGGTGTAGGCGACCTGGGTGAGGTAGCCGCCGGAGGTGTGCAGGATGCCCTTCGGCTTACCGGTGGTGCCGGAGGTGTACAGGATGAAGAGCGGGTGCTCCGCCTCGAACGCCTCGGGCGTGTGCTCGGCGCTCTGCCGGTCGACGATCTCGTGCCACCAGAGGTCCCGCCCCTCGGTCCACGCCACCTCCTGCCCGGTGTTGCGCACCACGAGCACGCGCTCGACCCCGTCGACCCGGCTCAGCGCCTCGTCGACGGCGGGCTTCAGCGCGGACGGCTTCCCGCGCCGGTGCCCGCCGTCGGCGGTGACGACCACCTTGGCGTCGGCGTCCTGGATGCGGGCCGCGATGGCGTCCGCCGAGAAGCCGCCGAACACCACGGAGTGCACCGCGCCGATCCGCGCGCACGCCAGCATGGCCACGACCGCCTCGGGGATCATGGGCAGGTAGACCGCGACCCGGTCGCCCTTGCGGACCCCGAGCTCCGTCAGCGCGTGGGCGGCCCGGCTCACCTCGTCCTTGAGCTGGGCGTAGGTGAGGGTGCGGCCGTCACCCGGCTCACCCTCGAAGTGCAGGGCGATCCGGTCGCCGAGGCCCGCCTCCACGTGGCGGTCCACGCAGTTGTACGCCACGTTGAGCTTGCCGTCGGCGAACCACCTGGCGAAGGGCGGGTTCGACCAGTCGAGTGTCTCGGTGGGCTCGGTCGCCCAGGTGAGACGGCGTGCCTGCTCGGCCCAGAAGCCGAGCCTGTCCGCCGCCGCCTGCTCGTACGCCGCCGCCGTCACGTTGGCCCGTGCGGCCAGCTCGGCGGGCGGGGCGAACCGCCGCTCCTCCCTCAGAAGGTTGGCCAGGCTCTCGTTGCTCACGACATCTCCCATTCCCAGGGCGTCCGATGGGTCCCGGTGCCTAGCTCATCAGCAGGATGCCGGGGTGACAAGGGCTTCCCGAATATTGGTTTAGACCTCCCTGGCGGGTGGGTGGAAGGCGGTCGCGTTCTTGGGTGCGCACGGCCGAAGCGCCCCTTCCCCTCGGCCTCGGGCGCGGGCGCCCGCCGCTCCGGCTCCGTCGCCGGGCCGAACCGGGCGGCCGTCGGAATCCTGCGCGGAGCTCGGCGCGACACCCGGAGCGACCCCGGCAAGCGAATGGTAACGCAGAGTGACGAAGGAGATCTCCCCCCGGCGGGCGAACGGGCCAATGAATCACCCGTCGAAGTGATTAGTCGTTCTATACGGCTCGTCGTACCAATTTTGTGCGGTTCTCGATGCGACGTTGACGGCGCTCCCGCAGGAAACCGGCGAAACGGAAGGGTGGGCCGATGAGGGCTGTCAGGAAGAGGATCACTGTCGGTGCCGTCGCGGTGGCGCTGGTCACCGGACTGGCGGGGTGCGGCGGCTCCGGGGGGCCCTCCGGCCCCGGCGCCCAGGGACCGCAGAAGGGCGCCGTACCGCCCAAGAACCGCGTTCGGCTGATCGGTGACGGCTCCACCGCCTACACCGGAGCCCAGCCCGGCCTCGCCAAGCCCACCCGCCTGGCTCCGGGCCGGCGTCCGCCCCAGTTCGTCGTCTTCTCGTGGGACGGCGCCGGCGAGGACAGCCAGAAGCTGTTCTCCCACTTCCGCCGTGTCGGCAAGCGCTACGGCGCGACGATGACCTACTTCCTCAGCGGCGTCTACCTGCTTCCCGAGGAGAAGGCCGCCCTCTACAACCCGCCCGGCCACGCCCCCGGCCGCTCCGACATCGGGTTCAACGACACCGAGGGCATCCGCGCCACCGTGCGCGAGCTGCGCGGGGCCTGGCTGGAGGGCAACGAGGTCGGAACGCACTTCAACGGGCACTTCTGCGGCCCTCAGGGCGGTGTCGGCACCTGGTCCGTCGAGGACTGGAAGAGCGAGATCGCCCAGGCGAAGTCCTTCGTGAAGAACTGGAAGACCAACTCCGGCCTGGTGGCCGAGGATCCGCTCCCCTTCGACTACGACAAGGAGCTCGTCGGGGCCCGGACGCCGTGCCTCGAAGGCCGCGACAACTTCGTACGCGCCGCGAGCGAGCTGGGCTTCCGCTACGACACCAGCGGTGTCAACAAGCAGGTCTGGCCCGGGAAGGACGGGCCCCTGTGGGACCTGTCCATGCACCTCGTCCCCATCCCCGGCCGGTCCTTCGAGACGTTGGCCATGGACTACAACTTCATGGTCAACCAGTCCGGGACCACCAAGGGCGACCCCGCCATGCACCAGTTCTGGGGCAACCAGATGAGGGACGGCCTCATCCAGGCGTTCAACCGTTCCTATCAGGGCAACCGCGCACCCGTGGTCATCGGGAACCACTTCGAGTCCTGGAACGGCGGCACTTACATGCGCGCCATCGAGGAAACGATTGCTCACGTCTGCGTGAAGCCCGAGGTCCGCTGCGTGTCGTTCCGTCAACTGACGGACTGGCTGGACGCGCAGGACCCGGCCGTCCTCGCCAAGCTGCGGACGCTGAAGGTGGGACAGCCACCGACCGAGGGATGGAACCGCTTCCTCGCCGCCCCGCCGGCGAACACCTCGACGTCACCGAGCGGCAAGGAGGCGGGCCAGGTGGCCGCCCGGGCGACGGCACCGTCCGGCGCGCGCCGGGAGGGCTAGTCCCGATGCCGTGTAGTTAGCGTCGGGTGTCCGGTGTCAAGTGGTGCGGCCGGTCGGGATGTCGATGCTGATGGTGGCCTTGTAGCTGGTCCTATCGACGAGGCCTTCGGCGTTGTATCTCGAGATGGCGGGTTTGACGACGCGTGGCCGGGTGCGGATCCGTCGAGTGGGCGTGAGGCGGGCCAGAACCCGGCGGCCGATGGTGTCGATGGGGTCGATCGTCGTGTCGATGATGCCGGCGGCTTGAACGAGCAGGTCGCGCGCTGCGTGCAGGGCGATGGTGAAGCCGGCTCGGTCGGGGTCGGCATGGGTGGCGGTGGCGTCCGCCCTCGCCAGTCGCAGGACCTGGTGGGTGACCAGCAGAGCGAAGGCTTCCCGGGCCATGCCGGCCGGAGTCCGGGCGCGCGGGATTCGGCCGCCGAGGATGGTGGACTCGATCTCGGGGTAGGAGGTCTCGGCCTCCCATCGCTCGTGACAGGGCTTGACCGGTTCGGTAGCGGGGTGGGGGTGGGCGTCGGTGGGTGTCGCGACGAGGCGGTAGGCGCCGGTGCGGCGCCCCCGGGCGGTGCTGACGGTGATCTCGCAGTCGATGACACGGGCCGTGAGCGGCCCCCTTGCGGACAGGTAAGAGCCGTCCGCGAAACGGTGAGGGACCGGCAGTCCGCGGTGCTCTTTCACCCGGACCAGGAGGTGAGCGCTCCTTTGCGTGATCGCCTCGACCAGGACTGGACAGCGAAATTCCGGTCCAGCAACACGATCGTGCCCTCGCGCGGGCTGCAAACCAGGCGTGGGGCATAGGAAGTCTCTTCGGTGGTGGTCGGCCCGAACACGGCGTCCAGGACGGTGCGGGTGCCGCACGGCACCAGGATCAGCAGACGCAGTGAGGGGCATCCCGCTCCACCGTTGTCACCGCGGTGCTTGGGGAACTCGGCACCGTTCGCCGGACTGTCGGCAACGGCCGTCAGCGTCCCGTCGATCACGCAGACGAGCAGGCCGCGCCACCGTGTTCCCAGTTCCCACGGTGCTGATCCCCGCGGCTGGCCCGCGCAGGAGGTCGAACAAGCGCCGCGACGGCACGGTCCCGATCCTTCTGCGGGCTTGAGCCATCGCGCCGGCCGTCGGAGCCGCCGACGTGATTCCTTCCAGTCCGGCCGTCATCCGCTGCCACACCCCCTGCCAACCGGGCCCGGGAAACAGGACCCCGGCCAGCAGCAGGTACACCACCACACGTGAGGGAAGGGCCCGTACCCGCCGCTGAGTCCTGCCGGTCCCGGCCAGCACCGCGTCGACCATCTCGAACGGGACGATCCTCGTCAACTCGCCGACACGGCCGGGCGCGAACGGGCTGCGGCAACCACTACCTCATGAGAAACGACAGACCTGGCGTCCAATGGAGCTCCTGCTGAACAGTGATCTCGGCCCACACGGTTCCAGCAGGGGCTCCCTCCCTACTTCAGACGCTTGACACATCACCCCGCACCTTAACCACACGGCATCGGGACTAGACCGACATCCGCACCACCTGCTCCCCCAGGACGAAGGCGGGGTCGACCTGCGCGGCCAGGTCGACGCCCGTCTTCGCGTTCCCCCAGCTTTCGGCGTTCCTCAGGTGGAAGTGCACCATCTGGCGTGTGTAGCGCTCCCAGTCGCGCAGCCCGTACGTCGCGTCGACGGCGTCCCGCAGCACGCGCAGGGCCTCCCGGTTCTCCGGTTCCAGCGCCCCGAACGGACCGGGCCGCCCCTTCTCCATGGACCGCACCCAGTCCGACTGCCCGATCGACACCAGCAGGTCGTCCCCCACCTCGTCCCGCAGGAACTCCAGGTCGTCCCGGCTCTGGACCTTGTTGCCGACGACCTTCAGGGTGATCCCGTAGTCCCGTGCGTATTCGGTGTACTGGTGGTACACCGAGACGCCCCTCCGTGTCGGCTCCGCAACCAGGAACGTCATGTCGAAGCGGGTGAACAGCCCGGACGCGAACGAGTCCGAACCGGCCGTCATGTCGACGACGACGTACTCGTCGGAGCCGTCGACCAGGTGGTTGAGGAACAGCTCCACCGCGCCGACCTTCGAGTGGTAGCAGGCCACTCCCAGGTCCGCCTCGGTGAACAGTCCCGTCGCCATGAGCCGGATCACGCCGCCGTCCAGCCGCAGCGGGCGGGCGCAGGCCTCGTACACCGGGTTGTCCTCGCGGACGCGCAGCAGTCGCGATCCCTCGCCGGGCGGTGTCGTCTTGATCATCGTGTCGGTGGAGCTGATCCGCGGGTTGCTGCCGCGCAGGTACTGCTTGATCAGCGGCAGGTGCGCGCCCATCGAGGGGAGCGTGCCCGCCTCGTCCTCACCGAGGCCGAGCGCGGCCCCGAGGTGCTGGTTGATGTCGGCGTCCACCGCGACCACGGGGGCCTCGGTGCTCGCCAGGTGGCGGATGAAGAGCGAGGACAGCGTCGTCTTGCCGCTGCCGCCCTTCCCAACAAAAGCGATCTTCATGTTCACCTAGCGTAGTGCTTCCATGACTTGTCGTGGTCGATCCTTATGAGGAACACCACTACTCGCGGGTCGGTGTCGTGCGGGCGCGTAGCCTCGCTCCTTATGAGTACGCATGCCTCCGACCCGCTGGCCGCCCTCGCCTCGCTGCCGGGCGTCCCCGACGCCGTGGACTCCGTGCGCAAGGCCGTCGACCGGGTGTACGGGCACCGCGTCATGCGGCGCCGCAGCAACAAGGTCTCCTCGGAGGCCGCCCTGCGCGGTGCGCGCGCCTCGGCGGCGCTGTCCGGCGCCGACTGGGCCCTGGAGGAGGTCCGCAGGCGCAGCGACTTCAGCGGGGACGCGCAGGCGCGGACGGTCGGCGCGGCGCTGAGGCTCGGTGTCGAGGTCGGCCAGCTGCTCTCCATCTGGAGGCAGTCGCCCCTCCGGGTCCTGGCCAGGCTGCACCTGGTGGCGGCCGGTGACGCCGCACGGTCCGTGGGGCGGCCGCGGCAGGCCGGTGAGGTGGTCGAGGAGCCGCTCATCGTGGCACCCCTGCCGGACGCGGCCGAGGTCGCCGCGCGGCTGGACGGCCTCGCGGAGCTGATCGTCGGGGGCACCTCCGCTCCGGCGCTCGTCACGGCTTCCGTGGTGCACGGCGAATTGCTGGCACTGCGGCCCTTCACCACGTACAGCGGCCTGGTGGCGCGGGCCGCCGAACGCCTGGTGCTGATCGGCAGCGGGCTCGACCCCAAGGCGATCTGCCCGGCCGAGGTCGGCCACGCCGAACCGGGCCGCGCCGCGTACGTCGCGGCCTTCGAGGGCTACCTGTCCGGGACGCCCGAGGGGATGGCCCGGTGGATCGCCCACTGCGGCCGGGCCGTGGAACTCGGCGTCCGGGAGTCGACGGCCGTGTGCGAGGCGCTTCAGCGCGGCGCCGCCTGAACCCGGTCGGTACGCCGGACCGCACCCGGAGGGCCCCGTTCCGGACCGGAGGAGGTACCGGATCCCGGCAGGGGTGCGGCGGTACCGGTTTCCGGTACCGCCGCTGGCACTTCCACCGAGTTACCATGCGTCCTCGATAGGTGCCCATCAGGCGGGGAACTCTGCCCTACGCCTGGTGCGGCTGGCCCGTAATCGACGGGTCGACGTCGCGTGGGTGCTCGGTTTCCGTGCTGTTCGGTCCGTGGGCCTTCCTGCTCAACAGGGCATCCTCTCGAATGTCCTCGGTCTCGCGGGCCGTAAGTCCTTTGTACTACCGGGACCCGCAGGGGGAAAGCCCTACCCCGATATCTTTACTTTTGCCTTCATAGGTGGACAAGTGCGGCAGTGGGTGCGGTCTGGGTCGACGTCGACCGGCGGCGTCTGCTGGCGTACCAGACGAACCCCGCCGTGGCGGCCGCGCCGATCGCCGCGGCCGCCACCAGGGCCGGGCGCGGCGGCATCCGGAAGGAGGGGAGGCGCTGCTTCAGCCGGACGGGACGGTTGAAGACGAGGACCGGCCACTCCCGCGCCGCCGCTTCCCGGCGCAGTACGCGGTCCGGGTTGACCGCGTGTGGATGCCCGACCGCCTCCAGCATCGGCAGGTCCGTCGCCGAGTCGCTGTACGCGTAGCACCGCGACAGGTCGTACCCCTCCGAGGCGGCCAGCTCCCGCACCGCCTCGGCCTTGGTGGGCCCGTACGCGTAGTACTCCACCTCCCCCGTGAAGCAGCCGTCGTCGCCGACGATCATCCGGGTCGCGACCACGCGGTCCGCGCCCAGCATCTCGCCGATCGGCTCCACGACCTCGGCACCCGAAGTGGAGACGATCACCACGTCACGCCCTGCGGCATGGTGTTCCTCGATGAGCGAGGCGGCCTCGTCGTAGATGATCGGGTCGATCAGCTCGTGCAGTGTCTCCGCGACCAGCTCCCTGACCTGCTGGACGTTCCAGCCCTTGCAGAGCCTGGAGAGATACGCGCGCATCCGCTCCATCTGGTCGTGGTCGGCGCCCCCCGCGAGGAAGACGAACTGCGTGTAGGCGGTGCGCAGTGCGTCGCGGCGGTTGATCAGGCCGCCCTGATAGAAGGACTTGCCGAAGGTCAGTGACGTTTTCTCAGCGAAATAATCTTCGGGAAGTGGGTTGATCAGGGCGTTAAGGGTTGGGTCGGACAGCGGTGGCCCGGGTGCGGACAGACGTGAAGCCTTTGGTAGGACGGTTCTCACCACAAGATCGTCCGTTGCACCAGAGGCTTCACGTTGGTCACCTATGTTGCCATGCTCGACGTCCCGCGCCACGTGGTGGAATACGTGGCCCGGCTGCTGGCCGGCCACCGCCGCCGGATCGGCACCCCGAAGGGCTCCCGGGCGTTGAGCCCGTTCCGGCAGGCCGTCTTCGTGCTGCGCTGGTTCCGCGAGGCCGGCTGCGTGCACTGCCTGGCCCGCGATGCGGGAATCTCGCAGGCCACCGGCTACCGCTACCTCCACGAGGCAATCGACGTCCTGGCCGACCAGGCCCCCGAGCTGCATGAGGTGCTGGACCGCTGCCGCGCGCGGCAGATGAGCCACGTGGTGCTGGACGGCACCCTGGTCTCCTGCGACCGTGTCGCCGGGACTACCGAGAAGGGCAACGACCTGTGGTACTCCGGCAAGGCTCGGCACTTCGCCGGGAACATCCAGTTCGTGGCCGCACCCGACGGCACCCCGCTGTGGGTCTCCGACGTCGAACCCGGATCCGTCCACGACCTGCGTGCCGCCCGCATCCATGCCCTGCCCGCCTTGTACGCGGCGGCCCGCGCCGGTCTGCCGACGCTGGCCGACGTCGGCTACACCGGCGCCGGCAAGGGCATCCACACCCCGTTCCGTCCGCACCCCGACATCGCTTCCCCGCTCGCGCCGGACAACCGCGCCCACAACCGGCTCCTGCGCGGCATCCGGGCCCTGGGCGAACGGGCCGCCGCTGAACTCAAGCAGCGCTGGCGCGCGCTGCAGCACGTCACGCTCAGCCCCAGCCGGATCGGACGCATCGCCCAAGCCGCACTCGTCCTCAACAACTCATGGAAGTGACAACCGCTGAGAAAACGTCAGTGTCGATGACTTCGCGATGACCGTCTTGTCCAGGTCGAAGAAGGCGGCGGTGCGAGGCGAGGAGTGGTTTTCCACGAGCCTGAGCATAGGTGCCCGCCATTCGGCGTACGCTGGGGCGTGTGGGTTTGCTTGAGAAGGCTCTCGGGTACACCATGGAAGTCACGGATCGTTCGCGACCGTGCTGAACCGGACCGGCTCCTCCCCCCCGAGTCGGCCGGAAAGACGACCCCCGCTCTCCCCCGGCGGGGGTCGTCGCATGTCCCGAGGGGTTTTCCCTCGCCGGCGCTGTCCGGACATCCTCATCCCCGCTCCTCCGCGCTTCTGCGGTGCCGACTCCGGCACGCCGCTCTTCCTCACTCACGGTAGCCGAGTTGCTGCTCCAGGGAAGTCGCTGGTGCGGGTGATCGGGATATTCACAAGTAGCGGGTTATCCACAGTTTTCTAGCAAGATCCACTTTATTTCCGGAAGTCCGTCACCGTGATTCCGGCCGCGTGGCCGTGACGTGGAATCACCGGTCTCCGGTCCCGTCGGCGTGCGGCGAACCCGGTTCCCGAGCGTTCCGGAATCACGTGCGCAGCGCGCGCGGACGGTACGTGCGGGCCACGTGCGGATGAGCGCGGACACGGCGCCGAACGGGTGCCGCGGGCAAGCGGAAGAGGGGTGGAGGACATGGCGGAACCAAGGACGGCCGACCGCTCGACGGCCGCGGATAGCCGGCGAGCGGCACCGCTGATCGTGACCGAGGACGTCGGACTGCTCGACGACCTGCTCAGGCTGTGCGCTGCCGCGGGCTGCCAGCCCGTGGTGCACCACGGGCCGCCGGACCGCAAGGCCACGTGGGAGGCGGCGCCGCTGGTCATCGTCGGCGACGACGCGGCGGCACGCTGTCGGGGAGCGTCGCGCAGACCGGGCGTGCTGCTCGTGGGCCGCGACCGGGACGACCCCGGCGTGTGGCGGCGGGGCGTGGAGCTCGGGGCCGAGTGCGTCCTGCGGTTGCCGGACGCGGAGGGCTGGCTCGTCGACCGGATCGCCGACGTCGCCGAGGGAGTCGGACGGCAGGCGACGACCGTCGGGGTGCTGGGCGGCAGGGGAGGGGCGGGTGCTTCGACCCTGGCGTGTGCCCTGGCCGTCGGCGCCGCCCGCGGCGGGCACCGCACGGTGCTCGTGGACGGCGACCCGCTCGGAGGCGGGCTCGACGTCCTCCTCGGAGCCGAGCGGGAGGAGGGGCTGAGATGGCCGGATCTCGCCGCCTCCGAAGGGCGGGTCGCCGGCGCGGCACTCGAGGAGTCGCTGCCCTCCCTGCGCGGCCTGCGCGTCCTGAGCTGGGACCGGGGTGACACCGCGGGGGTCTCTCCCGAGGCCATGCGGTCCGTACTCGCGGCGGCACGCCGGCGGGGCGGAGCCGTGGTGGTCGACCTGCCGCGCCGCATCGACGACGCCACCGTCGAAGCGCTCGCCCAGATCGACGTGGGGCTGCTCGTCGTGCCCGGGGAGCTGAGGGCGGTCGCCGCGGCGAGGAGGGTGGCGTCCATGGCGGGCATGGTCCTCGACGATCTGCGGGTGGTCGTGCGCGGCCCGTACGCCGCCGGAGTCGACGAGACGTGGGTCGCCCAGGTGCTCGGCCTGCCGTTAGCCGGAGAGCTGCCGGAGGAACCGGGACTTTTGGCCTCGCTGGACGGGGGGTCTCCGCCCGGGGGCAGCGCCTCCGGACCGCTGGGGCGGTTCTGCTCCGCCTTCTGGGAGTGCGTGCTCGCACCGGAGGCCCTGTCGTGACCGCCGGACTGCTGGAGGCCGTACGGCAGCGGCTCGCGGAGAGCGGCACCGAACCGACACCGGCCGGGGTGGCGGCGGCGCTGCGGGCCCAGGGAAGGCTGCTGGGGGACACCCAGGTCCTGGGAACCGCGGAGGAGCTGCGCTGCGAACTGGTGGGGACGGGGCCGCTGGAGCCGCTGCTCGCCGACCCCGCGGTCACCGACGTACTCGTGTCCGCACCGGACCGGGTGTGGGTGGACCGGGGCGACGGACTCGAACCGTCCGGCGTTTCCTTCCCCGACGCCGAAGCCGTGCGCCGGCTCGCCCAGCGGCTCGCGGCGGTGGCCGGACGGCGCCTCGACGACGCCCGCCCCTGGGTGGACGCCCGGCTGCCGGACGGCACGCGGATGCACGCGGTGCTGCCGCCGGTCGCCGTCGGCTCGACGTGTCTGTCCCTGCGCGTGGTGCGGCCGCGCGCCTTCACCCTCGCCGAGCTCGTCCGTGCCGGGACGGTGCCGCCACGCGGTGACCGCGTCCTGCGGGCGCTCGTGGAGAACCGGGTGTCGTACCTGGTCAGCGGTGGCACGGGCACGGGGAACCCGAAACCGCAGTCAAGACATACCTATGTTCGAGATGCTGGCAGCAGTACTCCACGGTGCTCTCGGCGCCTCATCGCGAGGCTTGGACCTGCGTGTTTCCGGCAGTATGGCGCTTGCGGCGGTGCGTGCAACTACCCGCCTTCGATTCCAAGGCGGACGCGGAAGAGCCCCGGCCGGGACCTTGTGGGGTCGCCGACCGGGGCGCAGGAGGGGGTCAGTTCGCGGGCTGGCCGCTGCCGCTGCAGGTAGAGCCGTCCGGCCCCTGGTGGATGGTGGTGGGCTGGCCCTTCTCGGAACCGACGGTGGCGCCGCATGACGGGCAGTTGCCCGCGCAGCGGGCGGGGTCAGGACGACAGCTGGGGTTACACGTGCACATATCAGGCCTCCATGGATGTGGTGGTGCTGACAGAGGTGGTGCGGTGGTGCGCTCCCCGGCGCCCGGACGGCATCGGGGAGGGTCAGAGAACGCGGGCGAAGATCCGCGCGCCGTTGTGGAAGGTGAGCGTGAGGCCCTGCTGCGGGCCGGGGTTGGGGCGGGTGGACCAGCGTTCGATGGACGCGATCTCGGGGCATTCGGCGTGCGCGAGGACTGCGGACAGCCATGCCTCGGGGGCGTCGGCGTCCTGCGGTGCGGGGCCGACGGCGGGCGCCGTGCCGGTCACCGGCTCGTCCGCGAAGTCGTCGTGCTTGGCGCCCTCGGGGAGCTGCCCGGTGAACTGCCACAGGATCTCGCGGCCACTGGCCGGGGTGATGGTGACGCCGTACGGATGCCGGGTATCGCCGGCTTCGGCGAGGGTCTGCACGTGGGTGGCGGCAGGCTGGTTCTTGACGGTGCTGATGACGAACTCGGTGAAGCGGGCGGGGCGCATTCGTGATCGTTTCCTCTCGTCGCGGCCCGGTCAGTCTAGGAGCGGTCAGAGCCCCGGCCGGGCCCACGGGGAAGGCGCCGGCCGGGGCGGTCCGTCTGCCGCCGCCGTTCCGCCGTCGGTGGCAGCGGCAGGCGGAGTCAGCGCGGCCGCACCGCCCGGCCCGGGCCGGGGCCGGGGGCGGACAGCGGCCGCCGCGACGGGTGGCAGCCGGGGTGGAAGTACACGGCCGGAGCGGCGCCCGATCCGCTGTCCGGGCTGTAGGTGTCGGCCGGGCCGTCGATGACCCGCTGGCAGGCCGCACACCACCGCGGCAGCGGCACGGGACCGGTCACCTGGCGGCCTCGTGCTCAACGTCCGTCAGGGCGCAGCGGGGGCAGGAGCACGGCGGGAAGCCGTGCGTCGTCGGGATACTCTTCGCGGGGTCGACCTCATGGCGCTCACGCACGATGGTCGCGGTGCCGTCGGCGCGTACTGAGTAGACCCTGAGCGTCATCACGGGACATGCCCTCCATCGGTGCCGGGTGTGACCGTTCCGATGCTGAAGGTAAGAGCCGCAGGTGAGGAGAGAGGGGAGAAAGCCACCCCCTCCGTTACGCGGCGAGCATGCCCACTCGCACCGCGAGATCCGCAGCACGTCGACGCCGCGTCGTCACCCGGGACTCCGTCTCCTCCAGGATGATCCGCCTCGCGTAGCCGTTGTACCGGATCGTCTCCGGCGCTGCCTCATGCGCCTGCGCCAACGTCGCGAGGGCCACGTCCGGCTGCCCGTCGAGCTGGTAGCCACGGGCCTCCTCAATGCGGTGCCGGGCCCGGCGCGGCCGGGACGGGATCGTCGCCGCGTCCGCCCGGGCGGCCTGCCGTACGGACTCCGGCCCGGAGTGCAGTTCGACGGCGACCGTGACGGCGTGCGCGCCCATGACGGCCTGAGAGAAGCTCGTGACCGGGTGGAAGTAGTCGTCGGGCAGCCGGTCGGCCATCTGGCGGGCGGTGTCCCAGTACCGCCATGCGTCGCCCGCCTGCCCGCGCCGGGCCGCAGTGTGCCCGGCCTCGACCTGCAGCGCGCCGGCGATGGCGAGGACGTCGTTCGTCGCGTCGGGGAGGAGCGGCTCCAGGTAGGCGAGTGTCTCGCGGGTGACGGAGTCGGCGGAGTCCAGGTGGCGGGGGCCGCTGTCGCGGTGGGCCTGGGCGAGGAGCCACGCCGAGACGCCGATGGCGTGCGGGTCATCGGACTGCTGGGCGGCCATCATGCTTCGCTCGGCGACCCGCCACAGCAGCGCCGCGTCGGGCTGGTAAGCGAGGAAGAACTGGGCGAGGCTGTACACCTCGGCGAGGACGGCCTGTGTGGCTCGCCACTGGCTTGGCTGTTCGGCCTGCTGCGCGGCGAGTTGGGCGTCCCGGATCAGGTTGGGCAGCAGTTCCCCGAGCGCCTGCCGGTGGTTCGGGGAGGAGTGCCGGGCCGTCCACGCCCGGGCCAGGCGGGCCCGGAGGTGCTCGGGCGGGGGTGCCTGCGTGCGTGTGGTGAAGGGGAGGGTGTCCACGGCGGCGCGGACAGCGTCCAGGCGCGGGTGCCCGGGGCCTACGAACAGGTCTACGTGCATGTCGGGGCGTCCTGTGAGGTCGGCGAGGTTCCGGACGCGCAGGGCCTCGGCGATGCCGAGCACGACGTCGATGCCCGGTGCGTGGATGCGGCCCTTCTCGACTTGCTTCACCCAGTCGGGGGACCGGCCGAGGAGCCCAGCGAGGACGACGCGGCTCATCCCGCGGCGCTCGCGAAGGATCTGCATTCTCTGCCCGAACGTGATCGGATCGGTGTACGGGTCCGGGGTAGCATGAGGCGACACGGCCTTGCCCTTCCTCTGTGCAGCTCGACACTCACAGGGTATGGGGCAAGGCCTTACTCATACAGTGCCCTTTGAACGACGAAAGTGCCCCCTGTTCTCCCCGTGAGGGGGAGAACAGGGGGCACTTCACACTCCGGTCCGGTTGTACTGGTCGATCCGCTCGGGCGGTGCCGGCGGCTCGATGTGGTGCTCCCGCATCTGCCCGGTCAGCTCGGCCACGTACCCGGCGAATGAGCGCACCAGCGACGTGAGGCTCTCGATCCGCCGCTCCGACCGCTCCAGGCGCCGCTCCAGGCCCTCCCGGATCTCCCGGAACGCGGCCAGGTCCGCGGCCCGCTGCGCCGGCTCGGCGGCCGCCTGCGCCTGGTAGCGCTGCGCCTCCGCCGTCGTGCGCGCGGCCGCGCGCGTGGCCCGCGCCGCGAACAGGCCGCTCGCCACGAGGGCGACTGCGCCGAGCACCGACCCGACGACGCCCGCCACCACCCCCCACCCGCCGCTCATCTACCACGCTCCCCGCGCCGGTGGGGCACCGAGTGCTCCGGCACCGTGCTCGCCCACAGGATCATCCCGACGTGACTCGTCGCATACCAGCCGAACAGGGCCAGACCCCGCGGGTAGTCACCGACGATGGCACCCCACGCGAACGCGGCTCCCCACACGAACGGGGGGACCAGGGCGGCGATGAACCCCCACCGGTCCCGGCCGATGCGCACCCACGCCCCCGCGAACGTGACCGCCCCGCACACGATCCACAGCCAGGCCCAGGTACGGATGTCGGCCCACTGCGTGAGCAGCCCGAGCCCGCGGGGGTCCGGCTCGGGATGGGTGACGTAGCCGAGGCCGAACAAGATTTTGCCCGCGCCGAGGAGGGCGAGCGCTCTGCCGCGGCGGCCCAGCCGGCTGCTGAGCCACCGGGCCGCCCGGCACCGCACGTCAGAGCCCAGACAGCGGCGTGCGCCGGGTGGGCGTCTCGGTGATGCCGGGCCCGGCCGGGCCGACGCCGGATGTCGCCACGGCGGTGAGCACCGCGAGGACCGCGGCGAGCCCGCCGACGCCGGCGGCCTGGCCCCAGTCGACATCGAGGAGGCCGAGCTGGTCCGCGCCGACGGCGCCGAGGACGGCCTGCGCGAAGGTCCGCACCGCCCTCTCCGCGGCGGCTTTCCAGAACGCTGAGGTAGTCATGAGGTGGTTCTCCGATCTGCGAGAGGGGGTTACCGCCCGGCCCCGGCCGGGGCGGCGGTGACGTCGACGTCGACCGTGATGACGGCGTCGCGGATGGCCTGCTGGACGGCGGCGACGACGGCCGCGGTGTCCACGTCGTCGCCGAGCTGCGCGGCGAGGGCCTGGATGGCCGCGGTCTGCGCGGCGACCTGCGCGGCGAGGGCCTGCACGGTGCGGTTGGTGCTGCGCAGGATCTCGTAGGCGTCCCGCGTCTCGATCGTGGTGTTCTTGTAGGCCCACACGTCGACTGCGGCCATGTCGTCCTCCTCGGGGGGTGTGCTGGTCTGGGCGGTGGCCCGGGCGACGATCCCGGGGAACACGACCTCGCGGAACTGCTTCACCCGCGCGGCGCCGGGGCAGGCGGTCCCGCCCACCGACCACGCCGGGTGCAGGGAGTGGTAGCCGAACCCGGGCTCGTCGTGGGTGCGGCAGATCCGCAGCGGGATGCCGTGCCGCTGGTGCAGCCACACCCCCAGCCGGATCAGCTGCTCGATCTGCTCGCCGGTCCACGGGTCGGTGTGCTGCAGGTTGGACGCCGTCTCGATCGACACCGCACCGGTGCCGTCCGGCCGCCGGTTCGCGGCCGCGTTGGCGTCGGCGCGGGTCTCGGTGCCGATGTACTGGGCGAGGTCGCCCGCGAAACCCAGCCCGAAATGCGATTCGAGGGACGAGCTGTCCCGCCAGAACTCGTACGCCCGCCGGGCCGTCCACGGGGCGGCGAGGCTATGCAGGATCACCTGCGTCGGCCGGATCGCCGCCTGTCCGTCACTCTCCGGCTGGAGCTCCATTTTCGTCGCGCCCGGATACCAGGCCATGAGGTCCTCCTCAGGGGTTCTTGACGATCCACACAGGCCCGCCGGATTCCACCGCGGCGAACTCGTTGGGCACCGAGTGGTAGCCGATGGCGTACCGGCCCTGCTCCGGCGCCCACGCGCGGTACGCCTGCACGGCGCAGCGGGCCATGCGCAGCGCCTGGGCGCGCAGGTCTGCGGCCACGAGGTACTCCACGGCGCCCGGCGCGGTCGGTCCCTGCGCGCGGCGCACGGCCCACCGGGCGTCGGTGAGGACGCCTTCGAGGGCCAGGGCGCGCAGGGCGGTGCCGAGCGCGGCGTGGGTGGGGTCGGTGTCGCCCCACCAGGTCGTGTAGATCCCGGCGTCCGGGTAGGTCTGGTGCCAGCGCAGGATCAGCTCACGGGCCCGGTCGACGGTGACCTCGGTCTGCCGCCAGCCGGTCTCCAGGTGGATATCCTCGGGGCGGACGCCGAGCGCGGTGCACGAGTCGACGAACTCCGCGTCGCGGCCGCCGACGAACTCGGCGGTGGTGAGCGGGGCGTACCGCTCGTGACCGGGTGCCGGGTAGTGCCACGAGGCGGGCCACCAGCCGTTGGCCCGGGTGCCGTTGAGGCAGGAGTGGACGGTACTGCTGGCGCCGTCGCTGGCCAGCACGGTGACGACGTGCCGCCCGGCGAGGACGTGGTGGGCGATGATCAGCCACATCCACAGGACCTCGTCGTCCGCGTGCGGGATGACGAAGACGACCGGGCGGCCGGTCGGCGCGGCGGGGACGGGGGAGGTCGCCGGTATCGGGGTGCTCAAGGGTGAGTGCTCCAGGGCATGAGAAACGCCCCGGGCCGCAGCGGCACGGGGCGGGCGGGCGGGCGGGCGGGTAGAGGGTGGGTCTTACGGCTGTTCGGAGACGATGACGAGGACCTGTGTGAACGCCTGGAACGTGCCGGAGCCCGCAGCCGAGCTGAGTGCCCCTTGTAGTTTGATCGTGTGGGAGCCGGCCGCGGCCAGCGTGCCCCGGGCCAGCGTCGCGACGGTGTCCCGGTCGGTCTGGTCCATCTCGTGGATCGCGAACCCGCCCTCAGCGACACCGTCGGTGACGATGCGGCCCAGCATGCGGTTCGTGGCGGCCGCCGTGCCGACGGCGCAGTCGAACACGGCGTACACGGCGTACTCCGCGTTCGCGCCGGTCGTCGTGAACGTCACCGACGCGCCGGGGACGTCCGCGTAGGTGGCGTCGACGCGGGTGAGCGACGATGTCGCCTGCGCGAAGTACAGGCCCGTCCTCAGCCGGTTGAACTCGTCAGCGGTGACTTTCCGGCCGGCCAGGATCGGCATGGGGGAGTCCTCTCTATGGGATGGGGCGCAGAGCCCGGTCGAGTACCACGGCGGTGCCCGCCGCGTGCACCTTGGTCAGGCCGTTGACGCCGCGGACCACGGTGAGCGTCTGGGCGCTGGTGGTGCCGGCGACGGCGGTGACCTGCATGACCTCCCCGCCCACACGGACCAGGAACGGGAAGTCGCCCGGGTAGGTGGCGCTGTCGATCCAGCGGCGGTTGCCGGTGGTGGTCACCGCCACCGACGTCGCGGACGCGGTGATCGTGCCGGTCAGCTGGCAGCCGCCGGTGTCCGCCCGCCCGGCCTCGGCATCGGCGACAACGCCGACCTTCCATGGTCCGGCCGGGGCGCAGTTCATCTCCAGGTGCCAGGTGTACCGGGTGATCGTTTCGGTGTAGCCGTAGGCGAGTAGGTCGATGAGATCCGGCGGCAGCCACGGCGGCGGGTTGGAGATGGTCAGCCTGTCCCCGACGTCGAGGGTGGCGGCCTGGTCGATGAGGTGCGGCGCGGCGTGGAGGGCGACTCGCACGGTCGGATAGCGGGCCTCGTCCCAGGTGCCCAGGTGCAGGCGCCACTCGGCCAGCCGCTGGGCCCGCGCGTCCTCCGTGATGTTGAGCTCGATCTCCTCGTCGTACAGGCCCACCCCGCCCTCCTCGGGCGGCAGGGTGGACAGCGGCCCGGACTCCAGGACCGCCCGCCCCCACGACCCGCCGCGCCGTTTCACCGTGACGTCGTTGCGGATGCGCTGGTCGTCCTCGGTCGGCTCCAGCGGCGGGGCCACCTCGCGGCCGGAGGCGTAGTCCAGTGCGAGGGCCACGCGCTGGTTGTAGAAGGAGGTCCGGTCCCGGTAGACCAGGCCCAGGCGCGTGCGGTCCTCGTAGAGCAGGCCGCCGTCGGCGGCCGCGGCCTCATCGAGGAGGTCGAGCAGGGTCTCCGGCCGTTGCGGTCCCATCCGCTCGGAGTCGAGGTAGGAGTCTCCGTCGATCCACCGCACGGTGACGGTGCCGGATTCCTCGGTGGTCAGCCGGGCGAGCCTGCTGAGCGCGGTTTCCCCGGAGAACCCGTGGTCCGCGCTGTTGTAGGCGGTGGTGTCGGCGGTGTCGAACACGGCGATGTGCCCGATGCCCATGCCGTCGGCGCCGGCCGCGTAGGCGTCGGGCGGGCCGACCACGTCGGTGATCAGGCCGATGGTGCCCGGGTAGGTGCCGGCCGAGCTGCCGCCGCTGCTGCCGACGACGACCCACCGGGTGGTGTACTCGACGTTGCCGCCGACCTGCTGGGCGTACAGCTGCCAGCGCACCCACTGCCCGAACAGATCGCCGCCGATGCCGACGGCCCGGTTGACCAGGAGGTTTCCCTCCACGTCGTAGCCCTCGACCGTGGCGATGCCGGACTGCAGGTACAGGTACCACCGCCTGACGCTGCCCGTCCCCCACGCGCCGAGGATGCACGTCTTGCTGGCGGGGGCGGTGTCGAGCCGGTAGACGAACTCCAGGTGCCACTCCGTGCTCGGCACGTCCGGCGACGGCGCACGCACGGCGCCGTTGAGGCGGCTGCCCGTACTGACGGTGGGCAGGGCGGAGGAACCCGGCAGAGAGTCCTCGGCTCCGAACTCCAGGCCCAGGGTGTACAGGGGGCTGCCGCCCGGCAGGCCGGACGCGGCGGTGGTGGCGCCGTCGTCGTCCTCCATCGGCCAGTACGCCAGCGGCGAGTACGCCGGGATCCGCCGGCGCAGCGTCGACGCCAAGGCCTTGCGGCCCTGGCCGAGGCGCCGCAGGACGCCGGCCGCCTCGATCGTGGTGTACACGTCCTGCCCGGAGACGTCCCAGCGGGTCGGCCAGGACGCCACCTCGCCCACGAACCGCACGTGCTGGTTGGTGATCGACGCGCCGCTGCTGACCGTCCACGTCCGGCCGGCGGTGTCGGCGAACGAGGTGCTGCCCGGCGTCCGGGCGGTGAAATCGGGAGCGGCCACGACCGTCCCGCCGATGCCGTTGCGGACCTCCGCGGCGTGGATCCGGCGCCCGATCGCCTCGAACGCCAGCGCGGAGAGGTCGCCGACCTCCAGCGGCGAGGTTGAGGCGTAGAGGCTGGTGGTGCCGCTGCGGGTCTCGCTGCTCAGGACCGTCCACGGCCCGGCGATGGAGGGCGCGGTGTAGAAGGTCAGGGTGTGGCCGCCGGCGCCGTTGTTCACGTCGAGGGTCACGCGGACCGCGCCGCGGTGCCCCGCTACGTGGGGGACGGGTTCGGACTGCCAGAAATGGGTGTCGCTGCCGGTCGTGGAGTGGACGAACTCGAGCTTGCCGTTGTTGACCAGGACCATGCGCCAGGACCGTTGGTTGCTCGTGAGGCGGTACTTGCCGATTAGCTCGATGGCGTCGGTCTCCCACGGGCCGCCGGCCCACGTCTCGGGGGACAGGTCGATACGGACGTCCAGGTCCCCGGTGATGTCGAGCGAGGCGTGATCGGGGGTGGAGGCCCGGCCGGTCGTGCCGGGCGGGATGTCGAGCCAGCTGGTGGGCCCGCCGACCGTGACCCGGATCGGGGTGTTGCGGCCGATCTTCCCGGCGTATGGGGAGCGCGGGTTGCGCGGGGAGTACGTCCCGAGGCGGTTGTTCAGGACGAGGGAGCAGCGGGAGGGCTCGACCCGTACGCCCTCGTCTCCGCGGCCGCGCGTGATGGTGATCGGCTCCCGCTCGTAGACGTCGCTGGTGATGTCCGTCCAGCCGACACCGACCACGTAGATCCACGTGCGGCGGTCCAGAGGGAACACCATGTGCCTGCCTCCCTACCGGCCTGGCTGGCCGAACGCGGTCTGCACCGACCCGCGGCCGTCGACGCGGACGATGCGCTGCATGAGCGACCGCATCTCGCGGTCGGCGCCGGTGACGTCGATGACGACCCGCACCTCCCCGCCGGGTCCGCCGTCGCGGCCGGTGTCCTGCACGGAGCGGGCGACGCCGCGGAGCATCCCGTCGAGCCGGGACAGGGGCAGTACGGCCTCGTCCTCGCGGCCCTCACCGATCATCGCGAGGGTGGGGCCGGTGGTGATGCCGCCCTCGGCGAGGTAGGGGATGTCGGGGGTGGAGATGGTGATGCGGGGGATGGATATGCCCAGGAAGCTGCCGCCGCCCACGCTGAAGCTGAAGTTGTTCCACTTGGAGATGATCCAGTTGAGGGCGCCCCGGAACGCGTTCTTGATGCCGTCCCACATGCCGGAGGCCGCGGACGCGATCCGGCCCGGCAGGCCGCGGACGTAGGCGACCATCTGCCCGAACCAGCCGGAGACCTTGCCGGGGATGGCGCTGAGGGTGCCGATCCACCGCATGACGGCGGCGACCCCGGTCTGGATCAGGCTGGTGATCCAGCGCCAGGCGTCGCCCGTCGCGGTGGACACCCACTCCCATACGGAGCCGAGCGTCTCCTTGATCCAGTTCCAGACCCCGCCCAGCTTCTCCTTGATCCAGTCCCATGCCCGGCCGGTGGCGGCGACGATCTCGTCCCAGTAGACGACGATCAGGACGATGACCGCGATCAGGGCGATGATGCCCGCGATGATCCACGTGCCGGGGAATGCCCACAGGGCGGTGTTCCACGCCCACTGGGCGATGACGGCGATACCGATGGCGAGGGCCAGCCCGAGCAGTACGGGAACGAGGATCTTGATGAGTCCGGGGTGCTCGGTGAGGAAGTCGGCCACGACCTTGAGGGCGGGGCCGAACAGCTCGCCGAGGGTGGTGGACATCGTGCGCCAGATGGCGTCCAGGGACTGCGTGGCGGCCATCGCCCCGGTGGCCTTCTCCGCGGCGCCGGCGGCCTCGTTCATGCCGGACGTGGCCGCGGCGGTCGCCGGGTCCATCGCCCACACCGCATCGGCGCCCTCACCGGCCATGTCGCCGAACAGCTGCACGGCGAGCGCCGACTGTTTCGCCGGGTCCTTCACCCCGCGCAGCGCGGTCAGCGTCTTCTGCAGGGCTTCCTGAGCTGGCTTGCCGCCCTTGCCGATGTCGGTGAGCATCTGCCCCGCGTCCAGCCCGAGGTCCTTGAAGCCCTCGGCGGCCCGGTCGGTCTCCTCGCTGGTGATGCGGGCGAACTCGTGGAGGATGTCGGCGGCCTGGTCGATGTCGCGGCCGCCGGCCTTGACGTACTGGCTCATCATGCCGAACGCGGTCTGCGCATCCAGGCCCAGCCGCTGGAAGTGCTTGCCGTACTCGATGACCGTGGCGGGGATGTCGGCCACCATGCTCTTGGGCAGGGTCTGCGCGGCACGGGTGAGAACGTCGAACGCTTCTTTGCCGTCCTTGACCAAGCCCTGGTTGATCAGCTGACCGGCCGCCGTGGACGCCTCACCCAGGTCCAGTTCGAAGGTGGAGGCGAGCATGAGGGCGGAGCGGGTCATCGACTCCAGCTCGGCGTCGGTGACCTTGCCCATGCCGCCCATGGCCTGGGCGACGCCGCCGAGCGCCTCGTGGACCTCCCCGATGGACTCGCCGAACCCGGCGGAGAACACGGTGCCCGCCAGCTTGCCTGCGCGCTCGGCCTCCGGCCCGGTGAGGTCGAGCTGGATCGCGAGCTTCGCGGTGGCCTTCTTGGCGTCCATCGCTTCGGTCAGGCCCGCGATGAACATCCCGCCCACGGCGGCGCCGGCGGCGGCCGCGGCGATGCCCCGGAAGCTGCCCTCTACCTGGCCGGCGGCGGTCTCGGCGCCCTGGGCCGCCTCGGCCGCAGAGGCGCCCACCCCGTCCAGGGCCTCGGCCGCCTGGCCGGCGGCCGTCTCGACGTCGCGGCTGGCCTCCTCGGCCGCGTCCCCGATGCCGTCCAGGGACCGCTCCACGTCACCCGCCGCCCGGGCGGCCCCGGACGTGAGGTCGCCCGTGCTGATACCGATCTCCACCAGCAGCTCATCGAGCGTCACGACGCCGCCCCCTTCCTCTGGTCGGTGCCGCCCCATCGCACGTGCAGGGTGGTGACGGTGGCGAGCATCTGCTGCCAGTCACCGGCCCGGCCGGCGCCCTGGTCCCACTGCGGCATGAAGTCAGCCGGCGCGGCCTTGCGGCCCTTGGCCCGGGCCGTGTTGGAGACGGTCGCGGCGAGGATGGAGTGCAGCACGTCCAGCCGCTCCTGGCCCAGCGGACCGGCGATTTGCTCGTAGGCCATCCACTCGGTCAGCTCCGTGGAGCTGATGCGGCCGAGGAGCTCGCCCACGGTCATGCCGAGGTGGGCCGCTAGGCGGAAGCAGAAGACCCGCTCTGGGCGGGCTCGGAGTTTCCCGCCGCGTCCTCCACCGCCCGGTCACCCAGGCCCGACAACCGCTTGGCGACGTCGGCCAGCCGCTCCAGGACGCCGCCGTTCTTCGCACCGAGTGCCTTGACCTCCTTGTCGGTGTAGAGGCGCTTGAAGTCCTCGCCGACCAGGCAGCGGGCGACGAGCTTGGCGGTCTGGTCCTCCAGGCGGATGCCCGACGGCTTGCCGTTGGGTCCCATCACCACCAGCGAGGCTTGGTAGGCGTTGCGGTCAGTGCCGGACATGCCCATGATGCGGACCTCCCCACCCCACTCCGGGACGGGGACGTCCTCCCACTGCCGGTCGTCTGCCTGGGCGATCTGGTCCTTGGTCAGAAGTGCCATGGTGGTGCCTCTCAGAGGAAAGTGGGCTTGCCGGACACCTTGTAGGTGAGGGTGGCGGCCAGCTTGTCGTCGTACGGGGCGGTCGCCTCGAACCCGGTCAGCACCGCGGCGAACTGCCAGGTCGTGCCCGCGGTGTCGGGGAACACCAGCCGGTAGTTCCGCGGGTCGGTGTCGTAGAGGTCCTCCACGAGGACGTCGTGCAGGGCCGGGGCGTAGTTGATGTCGACGCTCACTTCGCCGGGGTCGATCAGGCCGCCGACGAACTCCATCACTCCGTCGGGGCTGTCGTGCGAGGTGACGTCGATGGTGTTCCGGGCCAGGGACGGCGCCGAGATGTTCGTGGCGTTGGCGATCGCGGTGAACGTCTCGGGAGAGGCGCTGTCGCCACGCTGGAGCTGGGTGCCGAATGCGTCGATGCCGGGCACGCTCATAGGGGTCCTCCGCAAGGGGTAGGGCCGCCGGGAGGGGCGGCGTCAGGTGGACTGCTGCTGGGTGGTGACGCGGTAGCGCAGCACCACGTGCCGGATGTCTCCGGGCGGCTCGGGGTCGGTGAGGGCCTGGCTGAACTCGTACCGGGTGGACAGATGGTGAAGGCCGCCGGCGATGGTCAGCGGCTGGTGGTCGAGGAGCTCGGTGATGCGCGCGGCGATGGCCAGCCCGGGGCTGTGCCCGCGGGCGCGGGTCCACACGTGCACGGTGATCGTGGTCTGCCGGCCGAACCCGCCCAGCCAGTTGTGGGGGACCTCCATGGCCTCGCCGATCACCACGTACGGCCAGGTGACGTCCTCGGGGACGTAGTCGTAGACGCCGCTGACCAGACCCGCCAGCGTGGCGTCGCCGCTCAGCCGTCCGTACACCGCCCGCTGGACCGGCAGCATCGGGGACGGCGCGATCACGGCAGTTCCCGGCGGACCTCGTCACGCACGCGCGCGCGGATGCGGGCACGCTCAGCCTCCACGGCCGGGCCGAGCGCCGGTTGCGCGGGCATGCTGCTGGTGCCCAGCTCGTTGTGGACCGCGTAGTTGTCGTCGCGGTCCCACCAGCCGACCTGCGCCCGCGTCCCGCCGTCGCGGTAGCGGGCGGCCACGGAGTCGCGGAGGTTGCCGGAGTCGACCCGCACGTTCTCGCGGGTGCCGTCCACGATCGCCTCGGCCGCGCCGCGCACCGCCCGTACCGCTGCCGTGCGCAGCGCGGGGGCGAGCTCCTCCAGCTGGTCGCGCAGCGCCTCCAGGCCGCGCACGTCGACGTGCACGACGCGGCCGCGCCGTCTGCGTCGGGCCATGGTCTCCTCCTACCGTGTGCGCCGCAGGTCACGGCGTATGGCGGCGAGTTCGGCGGCGACGGCGAGGACGGCCCACACCAGCCGCTCGGTGCCGGGGCGGGCGCCGTCCTCGGCGCGCTCCTTGCACTCGTGCGGCTCGGCGGCGGCGTGCGGCCGCTGCGGGGCGGCGCCGGTCACGTGCCGAGCTCCAGCACGGCGACGCTCAGCGAGGTGACGCCGTCGTAGGTGATGGAGGCGCGCCCGTTGTCCTGGGCGAACAGGCGGGGCAGCGGCAGGATGCCGGTGTCGCCGGCGGCGACGGTCAGCACGGCGTCGGCGACACCGAGTCCGGAGACGGTCCCCGGGGTGGCCACCGTGACCGTGTGCGGGGAGGCGTCGGCGTTGACGACGACCAGGCACCGGCCGGTGCCCACCGGGGCGGTGTCGCCCAGGGCCGACGCGGCGACCGCGGCCCCGGCGAGATCGGGCAGGCCGCCGACAACCGGCGCCCGCGTGATGGACAGTGCAGCCATGATCAGTTCCCCTCTTGGGTGAGTTCGCACAGCGCCTTGGCGTACACCGGGGCGGAGGGCCGGACCACGGCCAGCACCCGGAAGGTCTGCGTGGCGCCCCCCTCGTCGGCGCCGCGCAGCTCGTCGCCACGGCGTACGTCGGCGTCCGGCAGCAGGTAGATGGAATGGGAGTGGCCGGAGCCGGCCTGCATCGCCACCATCTGCTCGGTGGCGGACGGTTGGTCGACCTTGGCCGGCACCGTGCCGTGCTGGACGCGCGTGCTGCTCTGGCCGCCCGCGCCGTCGTCGGCGGTGACGGTCCGCCACACGGCCAGCTCCCGGTTGAGCAGGTGGGAGATGTCCACCGGGTGCCCCTCTCGGTCAGCGGCTGGCGGGCCCGCGCATGTAGGGCCGCAGGATGCGCAGCTCGTAGTCGCTCAGGGCCTGCCCTGAGCGGTCCTTGTCGTAGGTGAGAGACCGGTCGCCGAGGGACTCGGCGGTCACGGCGGTGGTGGAGCGCACCCAGGCCCGCCCTGCGACTTGCAGGCACACCTGCCGGATCACGGGCGGGATGACCGTGTAGCCGTGGCTGTAGACGACGGTGATGTCCGCGTCCAGCGGCCAGCAGCCGTCCAGCCGGGTGAGCAGCCCGTACCGGTTCCACCGGTAGCCGGTGGCCAGTGTGAGCGCGGCATCGTCCACCAGGACGGTCGTCACCGCGGTCACGGGAAGTTCGGGCAGGGTGAGGACGCGGCGGCCGGTGCCGACCAGGACGGCCGTGTCGTCCGCGACGGCGTCGATGCTCTGCTCCAGCTCGCCGCGGATGACGGTCTCCGCCTCCGCGAGTTTCACGGCTGCCTGCTCGGCGTCGATGGTGGCGAGGCGGAGGTGGAGCCGCAGCTCCTCCGGTGTGGCCCACGGGGATGCCACGGCTCACCTCCCGTTCACTCGTCGGTGGTGCCGGTGCGCGCGTTCTCCCCGGGCGGGGTGGACGGCGGCCCGGCGGGTGCGGTGGACGTGGTGCGGGGCGCCTGCCGGGTGCCCCGCCGCTGGCCGCCCTTGCCCTGGCCGACCTTCGCTCCGGCGGCCGGCTTGGCGGTGGCCCGCGTGGCGTGGCCCGCCTGGATCCAGGCCGCGGCCAGCTCGTCATCGACGTCGACGACCTGGCCGTGGCGGTAGCGGCGCCCCGCGCCGTCGGACACGGACGTGACGGAGGTGATCTCGATCTTCATCAGGCGGCCGCCATGACGAGGATGCGCAGGGCCTGCGGGCGGATGACGTCCCCGCCCACCCGCTTGCGGATCTTCCAGCCCACCATGCCCTCCTCGGCGTAGAGCTGGTCGAGGACCTTGACGGTCATGCCCTGCCGGTCGTAGATCCGGTAGCCGGCGTTGAAGTCGCCGAACGCGGCCACGCGCGCGGACGCGGCGACGGCCGCCATGTCCTCCTGGTTGTCCACCGGGTAGCCGAACAGCGAGTTGGGCCGTCCCGCCTGGGCGGACGGTTGCCAGATGTACTGGTTGTTGCCGTCCTTCAGCAGGGAGATCGCCAGCTCCGTTCCGGAGGAGAGGGTGAACCGGCCGTTGCGCCGGTACTGCGCCGGAGTGGCGTAAATCAGCTTCTTCAGGTCGTCGGTGGAGACGGCCGCGGCGGCCGCCGCCGTGACGGTGGGGACGCCGCCGCCCGTGGTCATGTAGCCGACCGGCTGGTGTGCGGCGTGGCCGGCGCCGACGGTGAACGCGGTGTCCTCCGCCTCCGCGCACGCCCGGGCGAAGCTGTCGCGGACGAACGCCTCGAGGTTGACGTCGCTGTCATCCAGTTCGTCTTCGCCGATTTTCGCGAGCCCGTACAGGTCCTCGATGTACGTGTACTCCTCGGTCGGGGTGGACGGCATCGAGTCGGTGAGGGTCTGCTCGTTCGTCTCGAGCTTGCCCCAGCCCACGGACACCTCGGCCAGCGACCGGCGCCTCACCCGGTTGGTGGTGACGGTGCGCTGCGAGGCGATGCCGCGCATGATCGTCAGGTCGGGCAGGGCCCGGTGGATCTCCGTCTCCAGGTCCTCCGGGACGAGGATCTCCCCGGCCGTGTTCTCCACCAGCGCCCGCTGCTCCGGCGCCAGACGGGCGCCCCTGCGCAGGGCCTGGAAGAACGCGGCGCGCCGCTCCTGGGCGCGCTGCTCGGTGGTGCCGCGGCCGCCGTCGTCGGGGCGCCGGGCGCCGCGACCGATGGGCTCGGCCATCTGTGCGGCCCGCTGCTCCTCCGCCTCCTGGCGCTCGATGCGCTCGGTCAGGCTGCGGAAATCGTCCTCGTGCCGGTCGTAGGACTGGCGCTCCTCGCCGCTCAGGCCACGGTTCTCGGCCTCGGCGCGCTCGGTGATGGCCCGCATCGACTCCACGATGCCGGCCCGCTGCTGGCGCAGTTCCACGCTGGTGGGCATGGGCGCTCTCCGTTCTGTGGTGGGTGCGTCCGGGGCCGGTCGGCCGGGACGACGAAAGGGGGGTTACAGCTGGGCGAGCAGCTCGTACTCGCGCAGCCGGTGCCGGGCCCGCTCCAGCGGGTACGGCTCGGGCGCCGGGCCCGAGCGGTCCGCGGCGTCCAGCAGCGCGTCGAGCGCGTCGCGGGCGTCCTGCACCAGCTGTCGGTTGGTGGCCGAGAGGACCTTGCCCGCGCGGACCTCGGCGATGGCGCGGGTGACCTGCTCGGGGTCCGGCTGGCGCGGCGCCTGGCCGAGCTGCCGGGCGGCCGCCGACCGCAGCTCGGCCGACGTCGCGGCGAACGCCGGGTACGTCACGACGCTCACGTCGCCGCCGTCGAGGTCGATGCCGAACACCTCGTGGATGTTGCCCGCCCAGCCGTCGGCAGTGACCCAGAACCCGAACGACATCTGGTTGATGTCGCCGCGCTCCAGGGACACCGCCAGGTCGCGGGCGTAGGACACGTCCGCCATGTCGGCTTCGACCAGGACCCCGGCGTCGTCCTCCACGAGCGTCGCCGTCCCGGCCGCCGTACGGGCCAGCAACAGGTTCGGGTCGTGGTTGATGAGGAACCTGACGTCGGGGTTGCCGGACAGGGTGCGGGTGGCGGCGCCGGGGACGATGCGCTCGCGCCAGCCGCCCATGTCCTCCGACAGGGAGTCGTAGACGATCGCGCGCCCCCGAAACCGCAGCGTGCCCGCGGCGTCGTCGGCGGCCCGGATCTGCAGGTCCGTCAGCGGGAAAGCCCGCACTTCACGTGTGCGCACAACGGCGCCTCCTCACAGGTTGAACTGGAGCCGGCAGGTACATCCGGCGATCTCGTCCACGCCGAGCCGGTGATCATGCGGCCAGCGGCCGCGCCGCGAGCCGATCTCGAACTCGCCGCGGATGTCGACGGTCTGGCCATCCGCCCGTTGGTGGGTCTTGCGGGGGTTGGAGTCCCACACCCGCCACGTCTTGGTGCGTGCGCCCGCGTGCTTGGCGCCCTCGTGCGAGGCGAACGACGTCACCGTGGAGACGCGGGCCTGGGCGAGGACCTGAGCCCGGGCCTTGGTCATCCCGTCGAACATCTTCCGTACGGAGTCCTGCACCTCGCTGGGGCTGTCGGCCACGCGGATCGTGCTCGCCAGCTCCTTCACGGTGGTGGCGTTGACGTTCGACGCGGTCGACGCGGCCGACGCGGCGAGCGCCGGCACCGTCTCCTCCACCACGAACGTCCCGCCGAGCGCGGCCGCCGTGGACGAGCCGACCTCAGAGGCCAGGCCGCGCGCCAACTGCAGCAGCAACTCGGTCAGCGCCTCGTTGTCGGCGACCAGGTCCACCAGCTGCTCCGCCGGGGTGTCGGGCCGTACGCCGAGCGCGGCCAAGACCTGCTCGCCCTGCTCGGCGAAGAACGTGCTGATCGCCTCGTAGTGCCGCCGGATCCACGACGGCATGTCCTCGGCGGCCGGGGACTCCACCGACTCCTCCGCGCGGACCTGACGCCCGGGCAGGGCCCGCTGCTCGGCCGGCGCGGGCGAGCCTGCGGGAACCATGTTGAGCGGCTGCAGGTAGTCGTCGCCGCCCTCGATCGGCGCCTCGTCCTCCTTGGCGCGGATCTCGTTGACGGACATCCACCCCCACTGGCGGGCCTGCGCGTACGCGCCGAACCGCTGCGTGATGTCGCCGCGCAGCAGCGCGTCCGGGTTGAACTTCAGGTACAGGCCGGGGTCGCCCATCAAGCGGCCCGCGGTGCGCTCCAGGCGGGTGAGCCACGGCAGCAGGGAGTAGATGACGTAGCCGAGGGACTGCTGCTCGATGCCCGAGCCCCACGACGTGGAGCGCTCCACGTCACCGATCATGTGCGGCGGCACACCGAAGATCCCGGCAATCTCGCTCCTCGTGAGCTTGTAGACCTCGAGGAACTGGGCGTCCGCCGGGGACAGGCTGGTCTTCTCCCACTTGGCGCCGGCCTCCATGACGGCCAGGCGGTGGCTGTTGTCGTACCCCTCGTGCAGCTCGTTCCACTGGCGGGTGAGCCGCTCCCACTGCGCGTCGGTCAGCGCGCCGGGGACGGAGACGACGCCGCCGGGGGAGGCATCGCGGGCGAAAAAAGCGCCGATGTAGGAGGTGGCGGCGAACCCGGTACCGACGGACTGCCGGGCCATGCCGATGGGGGACAGGCCCTCCGCCCCGCCGAGCCCGAACGCCCGGAAGTGCAGCAGATTCTCGCTCCTCACCAGGCCGTCGGCCTCGCGGATGGGCGCCCACTCGTCGTCGTCCAGCGTGATTCTGTAGACGAGCTCCCCGGTGCCCTTCACCCGGCGGGGCTCCACGCTCGTCCACGAGACCGGCCACAGCCCGATCGGCATGCCGCCGCTCGACCGTTCCACGTACACCGCGGCGTTGCCCCGTACGAGCATCCAGCCCAGGACCTGCGCCCAGAACTCCCCCGCCTCCAGCTGGGGATTGGCCTGGTAGGTGAACAGCGGCGCCAGCGGGTGCTCCATGGACGGGATCCGGATCGATCCGGACCGCTGGTAGACCCCGACCGGCAGCATGCTCCCGGTCTCGGCCAGCAGCCGCACCGAGGAGAACACCGCGGCGACCTGCAGCGCCCGCTCGGGGGTGACGGTGACGCCGGCCGCCGTCGACCGGCCGGTGAGGGACGGCATGCCCCGACTGCTGCGCTCCTGGCGGCCGAGGCCGCGCTGCAGCAGGTTGCGGATGAGCGGCATCAGCCACCTCCCTTCATGTTGCCGATGACGAGCAGCGGGACGGACAGCACGAGCAGCGCCAGGCCGGCGCCGAGCAGACCGCCGAGGGCTGCGCTGATGAGCACCATCCCGGCGGCCCCGGCCGCCATCCCGGCCAGCTCGCACAGCCACTGGATCCGGTCGTGCATCTCGCCCCTTCCCGGGCGCCGGTCAGGCGCCGATGATCCGGATCTTCGGCTCCGGTACCGTCTCGGGCTCCGCGCGCATCAGGTGCATGGCCAGCGCGTTGAGCCCGGAGGCCACACCGTCGATGCGCTTGCTGGACGTCTGCCGGTCGGGCTTGACCGGCTTCACGTAGCCGTCCGTGTTGGTCTTGATGCCGACGCAGTCGACGTGCCAGCGCAGGATCGGGTGGGCGCCGTGGACGATCCGCTGGGACAGCACGAGGCGCTCCAGCTGGCGGCAGGGCTCGTTGAGTCCGGCGTAGCCCTGGGACACCTGCTCCATCTCCATGCCGGCCTCGGACAGCTCGTTGATGGTCTCGGTGGCGTTCCACCGGTCGTAGCCGATGGCCCGGATGTCGAACCGGGGCTTCAGCTCCTCCGTGATGAGGGCCCGGACGGCGCGGTAGTCCACGACGTTGCCCTCCGTCAGCCGCAGCGCGGTGCCCAGGTAGCCCGGCTCGTCCTCCGCCCACCGCTCCAGCGGGACCTTGGTGCGCCGCTCCAGGTCCCGCAGGTTGTCCTCGGGCAGCCAGAAGAACGGCACCCAGATGTGCGGCTCGTCGGGGTCCTCCGGGTCCTCCGGCGGGAACCACAGGGTGAGCGCGGTCATGTCGGTGGTGCTGGACAGGTCCAGCCCGCCGTAGCACGCGCGGCCTTCCAGCGCGTCCAGGTCCACGGCGATGGTGTCGCCCGCGGGCGTGCGGGAGGACTCGTCCCAGTCCTCCATCCGCAGCCACCGCGTGGTCTGCTTGGTCCGCACGTTGAGGTGCAGCCGCAGGTACCGGTTGAGCTGCGCCGGGGAACGCGCGGCCTGCGCGGCCTTGCTCGCCAGGTAGTCGGCGAGCACCGTCACCCCGTAGCCCGGGTTCGCGGTGCGCAACGTCTCCTCGGAGAACGGATCGAAATCCTCGGCCGACTGATCCGCGCCGAACACCACGCCCCACACGGTGGGATCCTCGGCGTGCCCACCGACGAGGGCCTCAACCTCCTCGCGCTTGGTGGCGTAGATGCTGCCGGCCTCAGAGCCGTCGTCCGCCGTCGTGATGAAGATGATCAGCGGCTGGGCACGGGAGCCTACGCCTGTCTCCAGGGCGTCCACGACGTCCGGGTTCCGGTGGACATGGACCTCATCGATCACGCCGCCGTGGACGTTCAGGCCGTGCGCGCGCAGGCCCTCCGAGGACAGGGCCCGGAAGATCGAGTGGGTGCCCGGGTGCTCCAGCAACTTCTTCTGGATGCCCCGACGGCCCAGCCGCTTCTTCAGCGGCGGCGACCCGGCGGCCATGTTCGCCGCCGCGCGGAACACGATGTTCGCCTGGTCGCGGTCGCCGGCGGCCGCGTACACCTCGGCGCCCGGCTCCCGGTCCGCGGCGAACAGGTACAGGCCCAGGCCCGAGCAGATCGTGGACTTGCCGTTCTTGCGGGGGATCTCGAACCACACGGTCCGGATCACCCGGTAGCCGTCCGGACGCTTCAGGCCGAACACCGGGGCGATCAGGTACCGGACCTGCCAGTCCAGCAGGACGAACTCCCGGCCCGCGTGACGGCCGATCAGCTGCTTGAGCAGCCGGAAGAACTTCAGGACGCGCACCACGGCGTCCGGATCGAACCAGGTGCCGTCCGGGGCGGGGATCGGCGTGCACAGCAGCGGCCGGCGGCCCTCCGCCAGCCACTCGGTGCCCTGCACCAGGCCCTCATCGACCCACCCGGCGATGGCCTGGTCGATCTCCGCCGTCAGGCGGGTACGCAGCTGCTCAGTCGAGGATGTCGTCCCCCTCATCGTCATCGCCCTCCGGCTTCACCGAGCGCAGCCTCGAGGACGGCGTGATGAACAGCTCCTTCGCCAGGGCCGCCACCGTCGTCGCCGCCTCCCGCCACACCTGCCAGGCCGGATGCTTGGCCGGGCCGTTGCCCGCGCGCCGCTCGGCCACCAGGTCGTCGCCCTGCAGCAGCTGCTCGGCTGCCACGAACTTGGACCAGGCCGCGCAGTACGTGGACAGGGCAGCGCGATCGACCTTGGCCAGCACGCCCAGGCGGTCGAGCTCGGGCACGATGCGGCGCCACTCGGCGCGGGCCTCCGTGTCCAGCCAAGACGGCGCGCTCGGTGCCCCGGGCGTGGCCGTCACGCGCTTCGGAGCGGGCCGGCCGCCAGGGTTGCCGCGCAGGGCCCGGACGGTGTCCGGCTGGGGGACGGGGCCGCGTACGCCCATGTCCGCTCACCCCCTGGTCGCTGAGAGTCGACGTCTGACTACTGGGTCCTCATAAAGGCGGCCGTAACTCGCGGCTATGCGCGCGCCACCCCCGCCTGCGCGCGGGATCCCCCCCACCGGCAAGATCCGCCACCCCCCTACGGGGGTCGGAATCACCTCGGTGAGGCGGGCTGATCGGCCCGGTAGGTACGCCACCACGACTCGATCGCGTCGATCGTATCGGCCGGACGCTCATCGCGGCGAGCCCGGCGCACACACTCCTCCTCCGGAGTCGCGAGTACGACCACGGCCGCGCCGTCGGGGGCGAGGCGCTCCCGGTCGGCGGCGCGCGGCGCGGTCGCGATGATCCATGCTCGCTCGACTGCGTGGCGCCGGTCGAGCCGGGCGATCACGGCGTCGCGTGCCTCGGCGATGAAGGGGGTGAGGGGGGCGGGGTGGGCCCAGGGGTGGGGGGATCCCAGTGCCTGGGCGAGCGCGTCCCAGTCCACGACCAGGTCGCCGTCCTGGGCGTGTTCGCGGACGTACGACGTCTTGCCGCTGCAGGGCGGACCGCACACGAGCGTTACCCGGGTGGTGACGCGCGGGCGGCTGCCGGCCCCGGCGAACCCCGTCTCTCGGGCGGTCTTGGCGTCGTGACACCGCTTACACATGGCCTGGAGGTTGGCCCGGTCGAACGCCAGCTGCTCGTTGCCGCGGTGCGGGCGGATGTGGTCCACGACCGTGGGAGGGCTGCTGCATCCCGCTCGGCAGAACGCCTCCTCGGACAGCACCTGATCGCGCAGCAGCGGCCACCGCGCATCGTCGTAGACCCACCGCCAGGCGGCCTGCGTCTGCCTGGCCATGCGCTGCGAGGGGCGGCAGGTGGGGCAGCTCCCCGACGCGGTACGCCGGGTGCCGCACTGGGCGCAGCGGCTCGGCGGGCGTCGGGGCATCGGGTGTCCCTCCTCTGCTCTGTCAGAAGTCGGGACACAGGTGCGTGTGCACGACGTCCACGAGGCGTTTGCCCGTGTCCGGGGTTGCGATCTCAGGCAGCCGCGTGGTGATGGTGAACCGCTCCAGGGCCTGCTGTGCCACCTTCGCCTTGTCGTCTGAGCCCTTGATGGAGCTGCACTGGTTCAGCCCCCGGCTCACGGCCTGGTCCTCCTTGCCCGGCTTGATGATCTCGGGGTGGATGGCGGTGAGCGCGTCCAGATACGCCTTGCGTACCTCGGCCGTGGGCTTAGGCGGGATACCTGCCGCCTCGCGCGCCTTGTCCCAGTCCTGGGCGCTGAGAGAGGGCTCGGGGCTCGTGCCGTTGTCGGCTGTTGTGCTGCCGCTGCAGGCGGTGAGGGCGAGGGCGAGAGCGGCGACGATGCCGACGGTGGTGGTGCGGGTGCGCATGGTCTCCCCTGGGATGCAGGTGCGGTGTCGAGGCCATGCTGCCGTGTGAGGTGGTGATACGTCCGGGGAACGACGAAGGCCCCGCATTGGCGGGGCCTGGGGGCCGGTTGAGGGCACAGGTGTACACGGAGATCGTCACATAGGGGCTGACCTGCGGTCAAGCGGCGTTACGAGCGCGACGCTCGACGGCAAGCGCGGCAACGTCTTCGGCTCGGTACCAGGGGTGGCGCTCAGTGCCGCCAACGCGCTTGAGTCGGCCTCGGTAGACGAGGTTGCGGACGCCACCGGGGCTGGTGTTCAGGGCGCGGGCGACATCGCGGGTTCCGTAGTAGCCGGGCGGTATGTGCGCGGAGTCCATGCCTTCATGATGCGGCAGGCCCCGCCGTGACGGGGGCACGACGGGGCCGGGTTCAGTGTGGCAGGTGGTCAGGCGCACCAGCGGGGGAAGCTGATGGTCTCCGTACGTAGTGCGGCCGCGGCGAGCAGCGGCGCGTCCGGTGCGCCAGCGGCGATGGTGGCCAACACGTCAAGGTGGAGGTCGTCGACCAGGCCGTGGGCGGCCTCGGGATCGTCGCTGGCGGCGTGGATGGCGGCGAGGCGGCGGGCGATGTCCTCGGCGGTGAGGTGCGCGTCGCGGTGGGCGAGCTCCGTCATGTCGTTCATCATCCCTTCTTCGGGGTGCCGGTGGTGGGCTTGTCCGTCGGGGTGTGCCACCAGCCGCGGCTGGCCTGGTAGGTGTCGCCGTTCTCCTCGTCCTGCGGGGAGGGCCGGCGGTCGCGCAACTCGGACAGGGAGATGGTCTTGCGGAGTGCCATGATGGTGGTCCTGTCTCTCTGTGGGATGGGGTGCGGGGCGGTCGGTCAGCTGGCGAGCGGGCGACCGCCCCGACGCGTGGTCAGGTGCGGGTGGTGTGGTGTCGGGCGGTGTCGGCGGGGTGGCGGACGATGTGGTGGCCATTTCCGATGGGCTCTACACGTATCCCCTCTCCGGCCCCCTTCTCCGGGGTGTTGTTGGCGTTGGTGTTGGCGTCTGACCTGCACAAACAACCGCCAACAGGGGTGTCGGCCTCGTCGGGGGGAGGGGGTGGGATGTCGTCGCGGTGTACGCCGGGCCCACTGCCGTGGGGGGTGCGCACACCCGCCCGGGTGGGGATGGGCACCTCGTCCAGGAGGGCCTTCACCGTCTTGGTGCCGGCCCGGTCGGCGGGCAGTCCGAGATGGTCGCGGAGCCGGGTGAGGAGAACCCCGCTACCCCCTTCCGCGGCGAGTGTCCGGAGCGCGTCGGCGACGTCCGGGCCCGGCGCGTCGGCGGTCTCGTCGGCGGGCTGCGGTGCCTCGTCGGCGGCGTCGCGGCGGCCGGTGTGCCAGGCGCGGCCGCGCTGCCAGCCGACGGTGAGCATCGACCCGACGATGACGTAGGCGGTTTCCGGGGCGGTCCGGACGATCAGGGCCGCTCCCCCGATGCTGAGGGCGCCGATGACGCATCCTCCGGCGGCCCGCGCGGCCATGGTCGGCTCCCCTGCGGTCTCCAGGGTGTCGGCGGGTGGGTCGATGGCGGTCATCCGACGGCCCCGTACAGCGCTCCCCCGGCCCAGTTGACGGCCTGGGCGAGGGGGACGGCGGCGGCTCCGGCGACGCCGGCGGAGGTGCCGAGGCAGATTCCGCACCAGGCGCCCGCCTTGATGTCGCGGCCGCGGGTGGACTTCTTCGCGGCGACGATGACGGCGACGGTGAGGATGACCATGAGGGCGACGCCGGTGCCGGTGAGGGGCTGGTAGGTGGCGCGGCCGGCGGGGCCGGTGGTGCCGCCGACGCCCCAGACGATGGCGACGTCGCCGAGCCAGTTGGAGATCCACAGGACGCCGTCGGCGATCCAGCCGACGATGCCGGCGAGGCTGAGGATGGCGAGGGCGCCGTAGGCCCAGCCGCCGAGGAACGGCAGGAGGCCGGCGGCGGAGCCGAGGGGGTTGGTCTGGAGGCTTTTGAGGCCGGGCCACCAGCGGATGAGGGTGGCGGTGAGGATGGCGAGTCCGATGGTGACTCCGCCGAGGGTGGCGATGGTCATGGGGTGCCTCAGTGGAGGAGGGCCGCGGTGAGGGCGGCGAGGACGACGAGGAGGAGGGGCAGGAGCGCGGGCGCGGCGGGCCGGCGGCGGCAGGCGTACAGGCCGAGCGCGGCGGCGACCGCGCAGAGCGGCCAGAGCGCGGCCATCAGATGCCCCCCCGCCGGGCCTCGCGCAGGTAGCGCTTCGCGGTGGCGGGGCTCACGCTCAGCGCCTCAGCGACCTGCCCGGAGGTGAGCCCAGGGTCCTGAGCCAGGAGCTCAGCGACGCGTTCGACGCTGGCGGCGCGCTGAGCCGACTGGGGGTTGGTCTGGGCGCTGAACCCGAAGGGCTGAGCGGGCTGAGCCGGGGGCTCAGGCGTGGTGACCTGCGAGGAGAGCCGGTGAACGGGCTCAGGCTCAGCGAGGTGAGCCACGGGCTCAGCCGGGCGGTGAGCCGGGGGCTCAGCGGGCTCGGTGAGCTGAGCCCGGGGGCTCACGGTGAGTGCGAGGGGGCTGTTCCGCTCGATGCGGGCGCGCTTCTCCAGCCGCTCCAGCGTGATCTCGAAGTCCGTCTCATCGCGGGCAAGGGTGATGCGGGCTTCGGCGCGGATGCGGGCGATCTCGGCGTCGGCCTCGCGGTCGATGCGGTCGCGTTCGGCGGCGTTGAGGCGGGCGGTGAACTCCGAGTCGCGCATGACCGCGTGGATCTCCGCTTCCTGCTCGGCGGTGAGCGCGGCGGGGTCGCGGAGGGAGGCGAGGGCGTAGGCCCACACGAGCTTGCCGACGAGGACGACGAACGGCCCGGCGACGCCCTGGCCCCAGCTGCGCGCGTCGTATCCGTGGAGGGCGAGGAGGATCGCGACGCCGGCGGCGATGGCCCAGCCGGCTTCTGCGGGGCGGATCGTCGTCTTGCCGATGGTGATGGTGACGCCGCGGTACTCGGCCCACAGGACGGTGAGCCAGGCGATGTCCCCGGCGACGGCGACGCTGAGGCCGAAGCGCCCGGCGTTCATGAGGTCGGTGATGGCGTAGGCGGACCAGATGAGGGAGAGGGCGGCGAGGAGGCTGGCGCCGATGAGGATGGGCGGGACGCGGCGGCGCGGCGCGGTCGTCTTGGCCATGGTGCTGCTCCGGGTGGAGGAGGGGCCGGGCCCGCGGGTGGGCGGGCCCGGCCGGGCGGGTCAGGTGAGGTGGATGCCGTCGGGGATGTGGCCGTCGCGGAGCTGTGCGGCGATGTGCCGGTACTCGGCGGCACGGGCGCGGGCGGTCTGGGCGGCGCGGTCTGCGCAGGCGCGGTGCGTGTCCGTGGCGGCCGTGTCGGCGGCGTCCTGCTCGCCGCTGAGCGCGGCGCGGTCGGCGTGAGCGGCCTCGCGGGTGTAGTGCTCGGCCTCGGCACTCAGCCGGGCGCGGGAGAAGCGGGCCATGTGGGGGTCCCTTCGTGGTGAGCGGGGGCCGGGCTCGTGCGGCCCGGCCGGACGACGGAGGCGGTCAGGTGGTGGGGCCGTGCTGGTGGGCGAGGTCGGCGCCGGTCGCGAGGAGCTGTGCGATGTCGTCCCCTGTGCGGTGGGGCCGCTCGGCCCAGGAGGTGTAGGAGACGGGGCCGGACGCGCCGGTCCGGGCCCGCAAGATGGCGGCGAGGACGTTTCCGGCGACGTGCGCGGTGTCGGTGTCGCCGGTCTGGTACATCGCGGACCACAGGGTCCGGCGCGGGTCGTCACGGCCGAGGAGCTGGCGGGCGGTACGCAGGAGGGTGCGGAGCATGGCGGGGACGCTCATCCCCTCGGGGTCGGGGATGGTGATGCGGTCGGTGGTGTCGGTGTAGGTGCGGACCCATCCGGCCGTGGTGAGGAGGTCGGCGACGGCGTCGAGGTGGGCGGCGACCTCCGGGCCGGTGATGGTCTCGCCGGAGTGGCCGATCCAGGAGCGGGGGCGGCGGTTGAGGAGGTCGGCGGCGGGCTGGATGGTGTCGGCCCAGGCGAAGGACGGGGTCGGGATGGTGGTGTTCTGCATGGTGGTGGCTCCGTTCAGGTGGTCGGGTGGTTGGTGATCTGGGCGTCGGTCCAGCCGGCGGCGCGGGCGGCGGCGTAGTAGCGCTGGTAGGTGGCGCGGACGGCCGGGTCGATGGGGACGCCGTGGCGGTCCAAGGCGGCCTGCAGGCGGGCGGCGCGGGCGGCCCAGTAGAGGGCGGCCCGGCGTGCGAGGGGCGGCGTCACCGGCGGGTGTTCGCGGCCGCGGACTCCTGGGCGTGGCCGATGGCCAGCGCGCGCTGGGTGCGCGCCTCGGCCTGCCGGGCGGGGTCCTGCGCGGCGGCGTAGTCGGCGGCGGCCTGCTGCTGGAGGTCGGCGACGCGCTCGGCCTCGGTCGGGGTGCGGTCCTGTTTCACCGGACACCACCCCGGAGGACAGCCAGCTCTCGGGCCATGTGCCGCAGCCGAGCCGCGTGCTCCACCAGGACGGCCGCCAGGCGGTCGACATCGGCCGGCGCCAGGGTCCGGGCGAACGGGGCGGCCTCCACGTACAGGCCGGGGCCGCGCCGCTCGTCGACGGCGAACGGGTAGGCGACCACCTCGGCGTACCACAGGGCCCGCTCGTCGTAGCTGAGCGTCCGCAGCGGCCCGGTGTGGCACAGGTCGGTGCGGAACTCCACCGGCTGACCGGCGTGCCCGGTGCACCACGACGGTTCGGTCACGGTCACCGGCCCGTGGTCGAGGGTCTTCACGGTGACGGTCCGGGCGCTCATCGGGTGGCCTCCGTCTCGCCCAGGTGCCGGTAGGCGGTCGCGGGGTGGTCGGCGAGTCGGGCCCGCAGGTATTCGACGGCCCATGCCGTGTCGTCGCCGTGGGCGAGGGCCTGGTCGATGGCGATCTCCGCGTACATCGCCCGGTCGGCGAGGGTGCGGGCGCGGGTCTGCGCGTCGGTGAAGGTGGCGGCGGCCGGGAGGGCGATGGCGTCGCGGACGACGGCCAGCAGAGCGCGCAGCTCGGTGGCGCGGCCGGCCTCGGTCGTCTGGTTGGTCATCAGAGCCCCCGGGCGGCGTCGCGGAGGCGGAGGGCGTACTCGCCGTTCGTCTCGCCGGGGCGGGGCATGGGCCGGGAGGTCATGGCGACGACGACCGCGTGGGTGGCCGTGTGCTCGCACAGGCCGTCGAGGACGCGGCGGACCGCGGCGGCGGAGGCGCGCAGCCACAGGTCGCCGGTGACCGTCTCGTGGGAGATGCGGCGGTCGCCGATCTGGTCGGCGATGGCGGCGAGGAGGGAGGCCGCGTAGGAGGGGCGGGCGTCGGCCAGCGCCTGGGCGCGCTCCTGGCGGAGGGTCTCGTCCTGCTCGGGGACGAGGGCGGCGGCCTTGTGGTCGCCGGGCTGCGGCTGGGGCGCGCGGCGGACGTACCCGGCCGCGACGAGGCGGCGGCCGCCGCTGATCTGCGCGCATACGGGCGCGCTAAGGTTCTGGTGGTCCATGACGAGGTCCGTTCTCGTTCGTGGGCAAGTGCCGGAGCGTGTCAGCGCTCCGGTGCGGTAGGGGTCGGGCGGCGCGCGCGCCTCGGGTGTTCCAGCACCCGGGAGCTGTCGTCCGGCCCCGTTTCTATGCGGTTGTCGTGTACTTCTTGATCGCGTGAGCGACGGCCGTCCAGCTGAGGCCCAGAGCTTTCGCCAGCGCGTACACGCTGCCAAGGTCCTGAGCCCCCTCTTTGAGAGCTGCCGCTCGTCGTCTGCGGGCCTGCTCCGTCTGGGCTTCGAGCTGTTCCAGCAGCTCGTCCTCCGCGCGAAGCCGTTCCCGCCAAGGGGGTGTTTCCACCTCCCCTAGGTTACCACTAACCCCCTTATATGCAAGGGCCTTAGTGATGCTCACGCCGGTTCCTTCGCCTGGAAGTGCAGGAGCAGCAGCCAGTCCCGCTCCGACTCGTACACGTACGAGCACCACCGGCACTGCACCCGGGACTGCCCCGGCAGGCGCGTAATGACCGCGCCGCACACGACGCCCTCGCCGTCGACCGCCACGCACGTACCCAGCCGCTGCCGCTGCGGCGCCGGATCCCCAACGATCGACAGCGCGGCCCGCTCCAGCTCCCACACCTCGCGCGCCAGGTCGCCGGCGGCCGGATAGCGGGCGGCGATCCACTCGATCTCCATGACCAGCCACCGGCACGCCGCCGCCAACCCGGTGCGCGGCGGCGCACTTCGCTCGGGCCAGCGGACACGCTGCACGTCCTCGCGCCACGACTCGATGACGGCGGTCATGTGGCCGTGGGGGCCCGCCAGGTCGAGGACATCCTCGTTGAGCGGCGACCGCGGCCCGGGCGGGGCAGCGGCGGTGTACTCGGCCATGCCTCGGCGGGCGGGCATGAGGTGCGCGGCCAACTCAGCATGGAGGTCGGGCAGGGCGGCAAGGCCCTTGACGAGGGCGACCGCGTGCCGCTCGCACAAGTACCGGCCGCCGGTCTCCTCACCGCACGACTCGCAGGTCATCACGCCGGCCCCCCAAAGTGTTCAGGTTCTCCAGTTCCGGACTCCTGAACACCTCCGGGGCATGCCGGGCAGGTCCACTTGCGGAGCGCCTCCGACGTCCAGCCGACCGACCGGCGGATGCCGTAGTCCTCGGCGAGGCGGGCGACGATCTCGCGGACGGACAGTCCTTCGAGGTGCTTGAGCCGATGCACGGCGCTGACGAGCCGGGTTCGGTCGCTCGGGGTGAGCCGCCGGTCCGGGTAGGACTTGCCGTCCACGCCTAGGATTCGGCGGCCCTGCTGGGCACCGCCAGGCGGACACGCCGGTGCTTCTCCCCTCCTGTCGGTGGCGGTCACCGGCGGCCCCCCATTTGCTGCTGCGGGCCGTGCGCGAGCTGGTCGACTCCGGCCTGGCTCTTCTCGACCTTCGCCGTGGCGCGGGCGAGGCTCGGGCCGACCTCGTCGACGTCCAGCTCGAACACGGTCCGCTTCACGCCCTCGCGGTCGTCGTACGACCGCTGCTTGAGGCGGCCCTGCACGATCACGCGGGTGCCGCGGGCGAGGGACTCGGCGACGTTCTCGGCTGCCTTCCGCCACACCGAGCAGGTGAGGAACAGCGGCTCGCCGTCCTTCCACTCGTTGGTCTGGCGGTCGAAGGTGCGGGGGGTGGACGCGACGCGGAACTTCGCGACCGCGGCACCGGAAGGGGTGAAGCGCAGCTCGGGGTCGTCGACGAGATTGCCGACGACCGTGATGACGGTCTCGCCTGCCATGGCGGACTCCTTCTGTGGTGTGCGGATCAGGTACGGGAGGCCAAGCGGGCAGCGAGCCTTTCGCTGCGCCGATATCCCGGGGCGTGATTGAGCGGGACGTTAAGGAAGTCCGCAGCGTTCAGGGAGCGACCGAGGCGCACCTCAAGGCAGCCGATACACAGGAACCCGAAGGGGCACATACCGGCCGCCGCCCAGACGTGGTCGTGAACCATGTACCGCTCGTTGGTGCTGTCGGTGCCGCAGTCGGCGCAGTCGTACTCCCACTGCTCGACGGCAGCGAGCCACGCGTCCTTAGCTGCAGCCAGGTATATGCACTCTCGGCTGTCGACGCTGCGGCGATGCAGTTCCGTGTGCAGCTCGTCGGCAGTAGTCCACGCACCTGGCGTGTCGGTGAAGACGGTGATCATCGCTGACAGGTGGCGGTTCTGGCCGAGCCAGTCGCGGAACTTCTCAGTCACGGGGCCTCTTCCATGTTGATGGGATGCTGGATGGGAGGCCGGGCCCGATGACCGCGGGCCCGGCCGGCGTCAGGCGGGTGGGGGTGTTGCCGGGCGGTTCGGAGCGTCCCGAACCGTCCGGCGCTCGTATGCGCGGGCGCCACTTCCCGGCGCCGGGAAGTGGTGCCCCAGGGCGGGGCGGGCCTGTCGGTCCCGGCCGGCGCTGGAGGGAAGTCAGTCGGAGTTGTCGTCCGTGGGCTCGTGGTCGGGGTGGTAGAGGCGCACGAAACTGGGGTCGCTGGTCGGGTCTCCGCTGATGCCGTCCGAGGACATGCACTGGGGGTCGACGGTGCCGTCGGCGCGGACGTTCCACAGGAGGACGGGTTCGACCCAGGTGCCCTCGTCGTCGCTGAGGTGCTCGACCAGCCAGCCTCCGCCGGGTACTGCGGCGACGACGGGGGCCGGGTCCTGCTCAATGACTCGGGCGAAGTCGCTGTAGCTGTCGGCGTCGACGAGTCGTCCGGTGCGGTGGTCCACGACTTGGGCGACGCCGTCTGAGTCCCAGGCGATGACGGGCTTGGTCGTGAAGTGCTGACGGCCTTGGGAGGCCTGCCGGCGGTACTGGGCCAGGTATCGGCCGGTGTTGGGGATCATGCGGTGTTCCTCCGGTGTGGACGTGGACGCGGGATGTGGACGTGGACAACGTGGACGGCTGTCCACGTCTGCCTGTCTCGCGTCGCGTGAGTGAAATTACTTCTTCTTTTGTCCGTTTATGTACTAGTTAGGGGCGGGTGGGGTATCGAGGGACGGGCAGACGTGGACGGCTGTCCACATGTCCACACGTCCACATCGATCACTCCGTCTGCACGCAGACCCGATCCCCCTCGACGAACACCCACTCATGGGCTTCCGCTACCTCAACGGCTCGGCGGAGGAACTCGCGATCACTGCTCCGCAGCCGCCGGTTCAGCTCACCGAAGGTGATGCCGCCGACCGCGGACGCGTGCTTCTTCACAAGGCGGGCGATGCGCTGCAGCGTGCGGTCCGTGTCGGTCTTGGCCTGGTGGGTCCGGAGCTCCTGGGCGACCTTGGCGTCCTGCTCGCGGCGCCGCGCCGCCTCGGCCTCGCGCTCAGCCCGCTGGATGAGCGTCGCGCGGACGGCACATGAGGACTGCCACACGACCTCAGCGAGTTCCCAGTCCTCTTCCGTCGCATCCGTCCGCCCTCCGTCGAGCAACGCCAACAGGGCGGTCAGCTTCACCTTCATCAGGTTGGCGTGGCCGTCGAGCTCATCGATCTCCAACTCGCCTCGGTTACGAGCGACGTGCTCAGCCCACAGCAAGCGGCGGATCCGCTCGGGCAGCACGATGTCCAGCTCGTCGGTGGGCTGGAGCGACGCAGGGTTCACCGGGAGGGGGCCAGGAGAAGCCGGCGGCTCGTCAGGGATCGACGGGTCAGCGGCCCACGCCCAGAGGAAGCGCTGCGGCGTGCCCGTGCTCGCATCCGCGATGACCGGCATCGCCGTTGAAGGCTGGAAACCGACGACCATCCCCAGGCTGTACGAGCCCGCGGCTACGTACCGGGTTCGCTCCTCGGACGCGTTGGTCTGACCGAGGGTCTCACCGATCGCGGCGCGGCGGAGGGTCTCCCCGAGGACGCTGCCCGCGCGTTCGGCCAGGCGGGCAAGAGTTTGCCCCTCGTCGACGTAGAAGTAGGCGTTGTGCCGGACCTGCTTGCGGACCTTCTTGGTGACGGGGTCGCCCTTCAGCGGGCCCTTGGCGTGGATCTCGCCGGTCTCCTCATCGACCGTTCCCATGAAGGCCTCGGCGATGCCCTCGCCGGAGCCGATCGGGAGACCGTCCCGGAACTCGGGGTCGAGGGGAGGGAGCAGCGACCGGGCCACCTTCGTGCCGATCGACTTGCCGCCGCCGGAGGCTGCCACGATCGCCACGAACATGTTGAGGGAAGCGCGGCCGCCGATTCCGGACACGGCGGCGATGCGGTGGGAGATCATTGCGGACATGCGGGCGAGCAGCGAGTAGAACAGCACGTCGCCGCTGGACCCCTCGGCGTGCGCGGCCTGTCGGATGTGCTGGTGCACGGCACGGCGGCTCCAGAACTCCTCCGGCAGCAGGCCGCGGGGCCGCTTGGCGTCTTCGCTCTCTTCCGGAGGCTCGGCTGCTGCCGTGTCGTTGAGCGGGTCGCCGGTCCACATATCGCCCGGTGGGGGCGGGACGTCGCGGCGCTGTGTCGGCGGACGGCAGTGCTGCCGGACGCGAGTGAGTACGGCCGCGGGCAGGGTGCGGGCCGGCGCCTGGGCGTCCTGGTCGAATGCGGCGCGCAGCACGTCGCGGGTGGCTTCGCGCTCGTTCCCGCCGTAGTGCAGGTGCGCCCACAGGGTGGGAACGGTGAGTTTCCTCCCGGGGGGCTGTTGCCCGACGGGCAGGCCGGACCGTTCGGACCAGTTCACGGCCACGTGGTCATCGCAGACGAGGCTGTACTCGCTGTCTGCGGTGCCCTCCGCGCCGGCGGGGCGGAGCCACTTCTCCCTGCCGTCAGCGGCTGTACCGCGGTAGGTCCAGCCTTCGGGTTCGAGGATGTCCCGGAACGTCAGCTCGGAGGCGAGGATGTCGAAGACGCTCGTGCCGCCGCCGGAGCGGGGAAGAGGCCGCGCGGCGGGGCGCTGGCGTGGCCAGGGTGGTGCGGCCTGTGCGTGCGTCGTGCCGTGCCCGCTTCTCCGCAGCGGCTTTCTCCAACAGGGCCCGGGCGTCGGGTTCCAGGCGGTGAACGGCTTCTTGCATGACGGCCAGGTCGACGGGCTCGCCGGTGCCAGGGAAGCTTCCTGTGTACCGGGGTTCAGCTTTGCGGTTGACCGTGCCGGGGATCCGCATGAGCCGGTCGAGGTTGCCGATCTGGGTGTCCCAGGAGCAGCCGTGGGAGTACGCGCAGCCGCCGAGGACGGCCTGCAGGCCCATCGTGAAGCGCTCGACGGCTGTGCGGTCATCACCGTTGGTGATGACGTACGGCTGAGCGAGGGCCCAGATCGGGTTGTACCCTCCGCCGGAGAGCCACCACCCGGACGGCTCGGGCAGGCCCGACGCGAGGACGATCTCACGGACGTGGTCGGCGTCGACGGGGTGAGGCATGTCGTCCAGGCCGGGCTTATGGCCGGTCGTGCCGAAGTCGCCGTCCGCCCACAGGAACGTCAGCCCGTGCGCCAGGTCCTTACCGCCGCGACCCTTGGCGGGGTGCTCGCGAAGGGTGGTGACCTGGGCGTAGATGCCCTTGGGCAAGCGGGCGTCGAGCTCGGTGACGTACTGGGCGGCCGAAGCGATGCCCACTTCGTCCGTGGTGAAGCGTCGGCCAACCCACCGGTCTGCGTCCGAGCAGATGCTGAGCAGCCCGGGGACGTCCTGGAAGTGGTAGGCCAGCGAGGCGTGGACGAGCTGCTCGTCGATGATGAGGTGTTCGGCTACCGGCGCCTGGGTCACTGGTGCACCGCCGGGAAGTAGTAGACGCCGGTCGGGCGGCCGACGCACCGCGAACGCCGGAGGCAGACGCGGGGCGCGGCGGCGGTGCCGGCGGGGTGGATGTGCTGGTGGTCGCAGAACGGGCAGTCGGCGACGAGCAGGGCGAGGGGCTCGCCGTCCTCGTTCCGGCTGTTGCGGCAGACGACGAGCCGGGCCGTGGTGGCGGCCATGCCGAGGTTCTCGGGCGGCCGGGTTTCCGCCTCGGTCTGCGTGTTGTCCTCCCCGAAGAGTGGGAGGGCGGTGGTGCTGGTCACGAACGTGCTCTCTTCTACGAGCGGGACCGACGATTCCGTGAGTGCACGCGGCCCCGGGCCAGGAGCGAGTGGCCCGGGGCCGCGCTGCGTTCTCCGGATCAGCTGGACGCCCGCGTCTTGGCGAGCATCTGGGCGTGGTCGGCGGCGTAGCGGCGCATGTGCTCCTGCGCCTCGGCGGCGACGTACGCCCACCTGGTACCGGCCGGGACGTGAATCTCGACCTGGCGGGCGGCGAGGAAGAAGCGCGCGGCGATCGCGCTGCCGAGACCGGGGAAGGCCCGGAGGGCGTCCTCCCCGACGTGGACGATCACGGTGTGGCAGTCGACGGAGTGGCGCGTCTGGTCGTGGAGGGCCGCGGCGACCTCGCGGCTGGTGTTGTAGCGGCCGGTGAGGTCGACCGTGACGACGAGGCGGACCTCGGGAACGGCCACGGTGACCTGCCGGCGCGGCAGCTGGGGCAGCTCGTCACGGGCGGGAGCGGGGGCCGGCTCGATGTGTGCGGGGTGGTCGACGGGCCACTGCCCGGGCTTGCGGTCGGTCACGATGCCTCCTGGCGGCGAGCCGGCCATCCGGGGCCGGGCGGGATCTCGGGCAGACCTTGCAGGGCGCGCGGGGTGTGTTCAGGGCAGCGGAGGCCGCTCACGAAGCGGCGGACGCCGTCATTTCTGCGGCAGTGGCGCTGCTCGGCGCCGATCCAGTGGCGGCACTCGGGCCGCATCTGCTCCCTTCACGCCGCCTCCTGCTGCCGGGAGGCGTAGAACGCTGCGCGAATCGCGGCGCGCTGGTCGTCGGTGAGGGGCGGGGCCTGGGCGACGAGTCGGTCGATGCGCTCCCAGTAGCCGGCGGGCCGGGCCGGGCGGCCGGGGGTGTCCCCGGCCGCCGCGGCCTTCGGGGCCGCGCTCACCGGGCGGCCTGCCGGGCGAGCGCGGCGCGCAGCAGGCCGAGGGTGTCGCGGTCGCTCTGCCCCTGCGGGACGAAGAACTCCCGCACCCCGTCCGGGCCGGCGTCGGTGAGGATGCTGACGGACAGCATCCGGGCGTTCGGCCCGTCCGCGGGGACGATCCTCACCCGGGCCTCGACGCACAGGCGCAGCAGCCGGTCACGGTCCAGGCCGCGGGCGAGCTGGCGGGCGACGCCCTCGGGGTCGCCGGTCCGCTCGAACTCGGTGAGCAGCAGGTCGAGGAAGTCGGCGTACTCCCCGCTGGCGGTGGCGCGGGCGGTGCGGATGCTGGTGACGGCGGGGTGCTCACCGTTCGTCGGGAGGATCCCGGCCTGTATGGCCGCGTCGGTGCATACGGCGGCCAGCTCGGTGGCCGTGACGCGCTGGGCAAGCTGCGGCAGCTCGCCGAGGATGTCGGCGGCGACGCGTGCGCCGAACGGTGTCGTAGCGGTGACGTGGCCGGTCTTTGGCTGGGCGGGGTGCCCGCCGGTCGGTACAGTGGTCATCGAGCTTCCGATCTGCTGGTAGGCGGATTCGTGGATGTGCTCGACAGACGGCGTTCGGGTGGCACCCCGAGCGCCGTTGTCGTTGGTCGCCGGAGGATCTGCTGAGCGGCGTGTCACGCCGAAGCCCTTTGCTGCACGTAGGGCTGAAGCAGGGTGTGGAGCTCCTGGAGCTCCAGAACCTTGGCCAGGCGGTACAGGGAGTCGATCGAGAGCTGTTTCTCCCCCCGCTCGACCTTGGACAGGTGCCCAGGGTCAATGCCCGAGCGTTGAGCGGTTGTCCGCAGGCTCAACCCCTTGGCGACCCGAAGACGGCGCAGCGGTGGTCCGCTGAACGGCTCCGTTGAGTCATTCTGCATGTCGTTGACACTAGGAGCCCCGATGGCCAGAAGTCAACCAGACTCGAAGTCGCCTCTTCAGGTTTCGTTGACTGCCGGTCTACAGTGGGCGGCATGACGCAGAACCCGCTCTACGCTGGACCAGCCCCCGAGGAAGCACCCGAGAGCCTCGTGAAGACGTGGTCGGTCAGCCAACTGGTCTCCTACAACCTCCTCCGTGCCAGGCGCTCGCGCGGATGGACTCAGCAGGAACTAGGCATCCTTCTGGGGAAGTACACGGGGCGACCGTGGTCGAACGCCAGCGTTAGCGCTGCGGAGCGTGCCTATCAAGGAGGTAGGTCGCGAAAGTTTGACCTGGATGAAGTGAATGCATTCTGCGCAATCTTTGACGTGCCATTCGCCTACTTTATGCTACCTCCAGCAGGAGATTTTGTAGTCACCCCACCCGCAGGGGAATCGGAAGAGGTCGGTGATAAAGGCCCCGCGGGAATGGACCCGGTTACATACCTCCGTCGCGTCCTGGCGGTGGACCCTTCGCCGGAGTTTCTTACTCGCGCGCAGGAGGTCACCGTCGAGCATGCCACGCTGGACTTCATCCCGGCCAAGTGGGAGTACGTCTTTTCAGCTCAGCCCGTCGAGGAGACGGTGCAGCGTGCTGAACAGGAAGGCGCGAAGGGGAAGGGGCTTGAGCATGGCCTCGACATTCCCGAAAATGTGCTTGAGGCTGTGCTTGAGGCGCTTATTGAAGAACATTCAGAAGAGCTCGTCACTAATGTGGCGGCGCGCCTTGAAGAGAGGGGTTACCTCCGAAATCCTGAAGTAGAAGAAATGGCGCGCGAGCTTCGTGACCTACGGGAGAAGGTTTCAAGGGTTCTCTCGGATAGGTCATTGCCGACTGAGTAAGTAGCCCCTGCTCTGCTACCGCAAGTCGCCCAAGCGTGTTGCACGCAGCCAGCTGATATCGATGGTTTCGTAGTCGAAGTAGCCGCCGTCGGGCATCCGGCCGCGTCGCGCCGGCCGCACCGTGACCGTCATCAGAGCCCGCAGTACAGCGCGCCGCTGGTCCAACGGCGTGGCCTTCCACGCGGCCCGCACGTCAGGCGCCCCGACCAGCGGCACCAGCGGGTCCTTCACCGCCGCCTTCCCGAGCTGCCGGTTGACCCCCTCCAGCTGGGCTCGTGCCGTGTCCGAGCCCTCGGTGAACTGCGCCATGGTGATCTGACCGGAGCCGAACAGCCCCGCCAGGTCGGTGAGGCGCCGCCGGATCCGTTCGCTCTCCGCCTGGAGCTCGGCCACGTTGACGTCCCCGGGGCCTGGCAGGAGAAGATCGTGAGCGTCCGGCCGTGACAGCCGCTCGATGATGAGGTCCTGGACGTACCCGTCGAGCTTGTCGCCGCGGCGGCAGCCGCCGTGACGGGTCTGGCAGCGGTAGCTGGGGTGTCCGGCGCCGCCGGATCGAGTGCAGATCATCGTCTCGTTGCAGCCGTCGATACCGCACCTGTAGATCATCGACCCGAACCACTTCGGCTCGGGGCCGGGGGTCGTGCGCCGTGACGGGTCGGCCAGGAGCGCTACGACGGCTCTGAAGCGTGCCTCGTCGACGATCGGTTCCCATGTGCCGCGGCCGATCTCCTCGCCCCGGTAGATGGCGATCCCGGCGTTCCTGGGGCGGACGAGCATGTCCCGTGCTTCCTGCTGGGTGATCGGGTTGCCGCGCGTTGTGGTCAGTCCCTTGTCGGCGAGCCACTTCGTGAAGGCGTTGATGGACCCGCCGGCCAGCAGACTGTCGATACCGTGCTCGACGGCAGCGGCCTCCTCCGGGACGAGCTTGCTCATGTCCAGGACGGGTACCTGGACTTCCTCGCCGGTGTGCTTGTCGACCCGCGTGGTGGTTTCGCCGGTCGGTACGCCCCAGCCGAACGGGCGGATACCTCCGCCCCATTCGCCGGCCCTCGCCTTCTGCAGCCGGGCCCGGGCGACGCGCTCGGCCTTGTGCTCGGATTCGTGCCGTGCGACGGCGCCGAGCATCCGGGCGACCATGCGCCCCGAAGGGGTGGCAAGGTCAATCGGTCCGGCCTGGCAGGTGTGGGTCGTCACGCCGCGCCGCTCGGAGATGTCGATGTACTCCTCCAACTCGGTGGGAGAGCGGTGGAGCCGGTCGGTGTGCCAGGCGATGACGACGGGGGCGACGCCGTCTTCGAGGTCGGCAAGCATGCGGCGGTAGTCCTTGCGCGGCTTGCCGCTGTACGCCGACATGTCGTTGTCGACGTAGGTCTCGACAACGTCCCACCCGTTCCGTTCGGCGAGGGCCTCGCAGTCTTCGCGCTGTCGGTCGACGCCGAGGTGGGCGCCGGAACGGTCCTGGCTGATGCGGACGTAGATGACGGCGCGTACCCGGCCGTCGGCCGTGCGGGTGGTCTTCATGCCCACCTAGTGTGCCGCAACAAAGGTGTCTTGATAAGAACTTCGGGAAGACGACGCTGCTGTCCACCCTCCTCGGGATCGTGGGGGAGCGCGAGCGGATCATCCTGGCCGAGGACTCGGCGGAGCTGCGCCCCGACCACCCCCACGTGGTGCGGCTGGAGGCGCGCCCGCCGAACCAGGAGGGCGCCGGCCGGGTGACCCTCCGTGACCTGGTCCGCCAGGCGCTGCGGATGCGACCGGACCGCCTGGTCGTCGGCGAGGTGCGGGGCGCGGAGGTCGCCGACCTGCTGGCCGCGCTGAACACGGGCCACGAGGGGGGCTGCGGGACGGTGCACGCCAACACCGCGGCGGACGTACCCGTACGCCTTGAGGCCCTCGCCACGACCGCTGGACTCGACCGGGCCGCCCTGCACAGTCAGCTGGCCGCCGGCCTGTCCGCCGTGGTGCACCTCGTGCGCGCTCCGGGCGGCCGCCGGAGGGTCGCGGAGGTCCACGTGCTGGAGCGGGGGCCGGACGGGCTGGTCGTCACCGTGCCCGCGCTGCGGTGGGCGCCGAGCGGCTTCACGGAGGAGCGGGGCGGGGAGAGACTGCGTGCCCTGATCGGAGGCGTGCGGTGGTGACGGGCCGGCCGGTGGGCGCGACGGCGCTGTGCGCGGGCGCGGCGGCCCTGCTCCGCGCGGGACGGGGGCGGGGACCGCGCCGGGGAAGACGGCTGTTCGCGGACGGCGCGGCTCACACGAGCCCGTCACCGGCCGGTCGGCACCCGGAATGGCAGGTACCGCGGCTCCGGCCGGAGTGGCTGTGCCCCGTGGTCGCGCTCGTGCCGGCCCTGCTGGGCGAGTCTCCGCTGCCGCTCCTTGCGGGCGCTGCCGCCGTGCCGCTGGCCGGCAGGCGGTTGCGTGCGCGGGCTCGCGGCAAGGAGCGGGACCGGCGTGCCGATGCCGTGATCGAGCTGTATGCCGTCATGGCGGCGGAGCTGCGGGCCGGCGGCCAGCCCGCACGGGTGCTGTGCTTCGCCGCCCGCACCACCGGAGCGCTGGGTGCCGCGGAGCCCGCCGTGACGGCCGCCGCACGGTTCGGCGGCGATGTGCCCGAGACACTGCGCGACGCGGCGAGGGCGGAGGGCGCCGACGGACTGGCCGGCCTGGCAGCGTGCTGGCAGGTCGCCGTGGACGGGGGTGCGGGGCTGGCCGCCGGACTCGACCGGCTGGAGGCGGCGCTGCGCGAGCGGCGGGAGCAGCGGGAACGGCTGCGTGCCCAGCTGTCCGGCGCGTGGGCCACCGTCGTCCTCCTCGCCCTGCTGCCCGTCGCGGGCCTCGCCATGGGCGCCGCTCTCGGCGCCGGCCCGCTGAGGGTCCTCCTGCACACCCCGGCCGGCCTCGCCTGCCTCGTGGTCGGCGGCGCCCTGGAAGCGGGAGGGCTGTGGTGGGCCGGGCGGATCGTCGGAGCGGGGGAGGAGCCGTGACCTGGGAGGCCGGCGAGGCCGTCCGCCATCCGTGGGCGGTGGCCGCGGTAGTCGCGGTCGCTTTGCGGACGACGTGGACGGCGGTTCGCGCCCGGCGGGCCTCCCGGGCGCGCGGACGGTTCGTGATGCAAGCCGGAGCGGGGTGCCCTCGCCGTGTCCGGCCCCGGTGGGCGAGTCGCGTCGCGGCAGAGGTGCACCGGTGGGCCGGTCCGGTCACGGCGGTGACCGCCGGGTGGGTGCTGTTCGACGGGATCGTCGGTTGCGCGATCGGTGCCGCCGGGGCGTACGGCGTACGGAGGCTGCGGCGGCGCACCCGCCCCCCAGTCCCCGACGCCGAGGCGGCCGGTCTGTTGCCGCTCGCCGCGGAACTGCTCGCCGCCTGTCTCTCGGCCGGGGCGGGGCCCCGCGAGGCGGCGGAAGCGGTCGGCCGGTCGATGGGTGGCCCCGTGGGCGAACGGCTCAGGCGGACCGCGGCGGAACTCGCGCTGGGCGGGGACCCGGGTGAGGCGTGGGAACGGCTGGGGAGCCTCCCGGGCGCGCGGCCGCTGGCCCGCTGCCTGGAACGGGCGGCCGCCTCGGGCGCCCCCGCGGCGGCACCGGTGGCCCGGTTGGCCGCGGGGCTGCGCGCCGACCGGGCCAGAGCCGCCGCTGCCCGGGCACAGCGGGCGCAGGTACTGATCACGGCGCCGGTGGGGCTGTGCTTCCTGCCGGCCTTCCTCGCGGTCGGTGTGGCGCCGGTCGTGATCGGGCTGGCCGGCCGGCTGCTGTGAGGGCGCCGGCTCCCGGAGCCGGCGCCGACGACACCAATGGATACGGGACAAGGAGGTTGCCGTGTGGCATCGGATGGTGGAGTGGACGAAGCGGGGCTGGGCGAAGGCCCGGGCGGGCATGCGCCGGGACACCGGCATGAACACGGCCGAGTACGCGATGGGCACGATCGCCGCGTGCGCCTTCGCGGCCGTGCTGTACAAGGTCGTGACGAGCGACACCGTGGCGTCGGGGCTGCGGTCGACGATCGAGAGGGCGCTCGATGCCCCGTTCTGAGAGGGGGCTCCGGCCGGTGGCGCGCGGACCGGGGCTCGGTGACGGCGGAGGCGGCTCTGGCGGTGCCCGCGCTGGTGGCGTTCACCATGGTGCTCCTCTGGGGACTCGTCGCGGCGGCCGCGCAGATCCAGTGCGTGGACGCGGCGCGTGCCGGGGCCCGGGCGGTGGCCCGGTCGGAGCCGGAGACGTCGGCGGTGGAAGCGGCCCGGACGGCCGCGCCGGACGGGGCGCGGGTGGCGGTGGAACGCACGGGCGACCTGTGGCGGGTACGGGTCGAGGCGCCCGCGCCGGGACCCGCCTCCTGGGGGCTGACCCTTCGCGCCGAGGCGGTCGCGCTCGCGGAGGACGCGGTGGGCGGGGCGGCCGTGGGCGACGGCTCCTGAGCGACGGCGGCGACCGCGGCTCGACGACCGTGTGGTCGGCCATGGCGGCGGGCGCGCTGTGCGTCGTGTTCGCCGCCGTACTCGCTCTGGGACAGGCCGTGGCGGCGCGGCACCGGGCGGGCGGCGCCGCCGACCTGGCGGCTCTCGCGGCGGCCGACCACGCCCTGCGGGGCGCCGGCGACGCCTGCGAAGCAGCCGGCCGGGTCGCCCGGGCACAGCGGGCGGAGGTGGTGCGGTGCGTCTTGCGGGGGGAGATCGCGGAGGTGGAGGCCCAGGTGCGGTTCGGTCCGTACGCCCCGGTGGTCAGGTCGAGGGCGGGCCCTCCGGAGGCGTGGCCGGGGCCTGGGGGAGGGCCGGGCCCTCCCGGACCTCCCGGGATTCCCTCCGGCCCTCCTCCGGGGCTTCCCGAGCTCTCCTTCGAACCGTCCGGATCTCCCGGGTCTCCCTGGCCCCTCGGGTCTCCCCGCCCCCTTGGGTCTCCCCGTCCCCTTGGGTCTCCCCGTCCCCTTGGGTCTCCCCGTCCCCTTGGGTCTCCCCGTCCCCTTGGGTCTCCACGTCCCCTCGGGCCCTCCGGGCCCCTTCCCGGGTCTCCCGGGGGTCCTCCCGGGCTTTCCGAGTTCCCTCCCGGGCTTTCCGGGCCTCCTCCGGGGCCGCCGGCTCCTCCGGGGCGCTCCGGAGGAGTTCGGTGAGGAGGCGCACGGCGGCGCGCTTGTGGAGCGGGTCGTTGCCGTTGCCGCACTTGGGCGACTGGATGCACGAGGGGCAGCCCGCGTCGCACTCACACGACGCGATCGCCTCACGGGTCGCGTCCAACCAGGCACGGGCGGTGTGGAAGGCCCGCTCGGCGAATCCCGCACCGCCCGGATGGCCGTCGTACACGAACACCGTCGGCAGCAGCGTGTCGGGGTGGAGCGGGACGGACACGCCGCCGATGTCCCACCGGTCGCAGACGGCGAACAGCGGCAGCAGGCCGATCGAGGCGTGCTCGGCGGCGTGGAGGGCCCCGCCCAGCTGCTCCGGGTTCACCCGGGCGGCGTCGAGCTGGTCCTCCGTCACGGTCCACCACACCGCCCGGGTGCGCAGGGTGCGCGGCGGCAGGTCGAGTCTGGTCTCACCGAGTACCTCACCGGTCGTCAGGCGGCGGCGGAGGAAGGAGACGACCTGGTTGGTGACCTCGACGGAGCCGTAGCACAGGCGGGCGTCCCCCCACGGGACCTCGGTGTCGGTCTCCAGCACGGAGACGGCGGTGGTGTCGCGGGCGGTGGTGGAGTACGGCGGGTCGGCCTCCTCGACGAGGGCGACGGACTCTTTCAGGTCGAGGTGCCGCACCAGGTACGTGCGGCCCTGATGGAGGTGGACGGCGCCCTCGTGGACGGTGGTGTGGGCGGCCGGGGCGTCCACGGTGCCGAGGAGGCGCCCCGTGCCCTCCTCGACGATCCGGACGGGATCGCGGCCCCCGCCCCGGATGTCGATGAGGTCGACGGCGCGCTCGCGGCGCGTCCAGTACCAGCCGGACGTCCGCCGCCGCAGCAGGCCCGCGGCCTCCATCTGCGGCAGCAGCTCCGCCGCGGCCGGGCCGAACAGCGCCAGGTCGTCGTCGGAGAGCGGTGACTCGGCCGCCGCCGCGCACAGGTGCGGTGCCAGGACGTACGGGTTGTCGGGGTCCAGGACGGTGGACTCCACCGGGCGTCGGAAGAGCGCCTCCGGGTGGTGGACGAGGTATGTGTCCAGGGGGTCGTCGCGGGCGACCAGCACGGCCAGGGCGCCCTCACCGGACCGTCCCGCCCGCCCCGCCTGCTGCCAGAGGGAAGCACGGGTGCCCGGGTAACCGCAAACGAGGACCGCGTCCAGGCCCGACACGTCGATGCCCAGTTCCAGGGCGGTGGTCGCGGCGAGGCCGAGGATTTCGCCGGAGTGCAGAGCCCGCTCCAGGGCGCGGCGCTCCTCGGGAAGGTAGCCGCCCCGGTAGGCGGCGACCCTGCGGGCGAGGGAGCGGTCCACCTCCGCGAGTCGCTCCTGCGCGATGACCGAGATCAGCTCGGCGCCCCGGCGGGAGCGGACGAAGGCGACGGAGCGGACGCCCTGCACCGTCAGGTCGGTCAGGAGGTCGGCCGTCTCGGCCGTCGCGGTGCGCCGGACCGGGGCGCCGTTCTCGCCCTCCAGTTCGGTGAGCGGCGGCTCCCACAGGGCGAAGACGAGCTCGCCGCGCGGTGACGCGTCGTCGGCCACCTCGCGGACCGGCAGGCCGGTGAGGCGGTTCGCGGCGACGGCGGGTTCGGCGGCGGTGGCCGAGGCGAGGAGGAAGACGGGCTCGGAGCCGTATCGGGCGCACAGGCGGCGCAGGCGGCGCAGCACCTGTGCGACGTGGGAGCCGAAGACGCCCCGGTACGTGTGGCACTCGTCGATCACGACGTAGCGCAGGGCACGCAGGAAGGAGGCCCAGCGCGGATGGGACGGGAGTACACCCCGATGGAGCATGTCGGGGTTGGTCAGTACGTAGTTGGCGTACTGGCGGACCCACTCGCGCTCCTCGAACGGCGTGTCCCCGTCGTACACGGCCGGGCGGATCCGTCTGCCGAGCGGGGCCGAGAGGGCCCGTACGGCGCGCCGCTGGTCCGCGGCCAGCGCCTTCGTGGGGGACAGGTACAGCGCGGTGGCGCCCCGGCCGTCGGCCGCCTCGGCGCCCTCGAGGAGCACCGACAGGACGGGTGCGAGGTAGGCCAGGGACTTCCCGGACGCCGTGCCCGTGGCGATCACCACCGACTCGCCGTCCAGGGCGTGCTCGGCGGCGGCCGCCTGGTGGACCCACGGACGGTCGATCCCGGCCCGGTGAATGGCGTTGATCACTTCCGGCCGGATGCGGTCGGGCCAGACGGCATGCCGGCCCTCCCTCGGGGGCAGGTGCTCCGTATGAGTGATGCGCGCAGCCCGGTTCGCCCGCGCGGCGAGCCGGTCGAGGACCGTACCGGGGGAGGGGCGGGTGTCCCCGTTCTCGGGGGGACGACTGGGGCGGTGATTCCTGGCCATCGGCACCGAGTGTGTCACCGGCGTGACGGACAATGCTCCCAAGGCGTCGTGCATGGCTGCTGGTAAGTGATTGAATGCCATCGCGGCTGGCGATCCGTCCCCTGACTCCGTCGGGGAGACCCGGGGGCGACCGCTCGATAGCAAGGTGCTGGAGGATCCGTGGACCTGTCCCTGTCGACTCGCAATGTGTCCGGCCCTGGTGGCGACCGTACGGTCGTCGAGGTCGGTGGCGAGATTGATGTGTATACCGCGCCCAAGCTGCGCGAGCAGTTGGTCGAGTTGGTGAACGACGGCAGCTACCACCTGGTCGTCGACATGGAGGGTGTGGACTTCCTGGACTCGACCGGCCTCGGGGTCCTGGTCGGTGGGCTGAAGCGCGTGCGCGCCCACGAGGGCTCGCTGCGCCTGGTCTGCAACCAGGAGCGCATCCTGAAGATCTTCCGGATCACGGGCCTGACCAAGGTGTTCCCGATCCACACCACGGTCGACGAGGCCGTCGCCGCCACCGACTGAGGCCGGGACCGCGGGCGTCCGGCCCCGTGCGGGCCGGGCGCCGCCGGTGCCGTCGGCCGCCTCCGGGGCGCCCCCGCGGCCCCCGACCGCGGTCGGTCGGCGGCGCCGCGGGCCCGGACCGGTGGTCCGGCACGCCCCGGCCACCGGCGTACCGGACCGTCCCGAAGCCCTCGGACCTCGCGGCCGCAGCGGTCTCCGCGGCCGCACAGGTCTCCACGGCCGTGCCGGACCCGTTCCGCGGGTTCCGGCGCCGGTCGTGCGCGGAGGGTCCGAGCGGCCGGGACCCGGAGTCGCGGCGGCCGTGTGCCGCCGTAGGCCCGCGCCGGGCTCCCGCCAGAGCTCGGCGTGCGGGTCGTCCCGCCCTTCGCCGGTCGAGGGAGCGGGGCGGGAGCCCGAAGCGGGCTCCCGGGCCCCCGGGCGGGGCGTGAAGGCCCGGCCGCAGGGCATACGCCCTTGCGGGAGGGCACGGGATCCGTACGGCTCCAGGGCGCGCCGGAGGCGGTGGCGCCGCCGACGGCGCCGTGCCCCGGTGGTGCGGATGTGCCGGAGGCTCCGGGGCATCCGGTGGAACGGCAGGGGTACCGGGCAGCCGGCCCGGGCCCCTGGGACGCACGCTCGTACGCCCGAGGGGGACCGCATGGCCACCGTTGAACTCCGCTTCAGCGCCCAGCCCGAGCACGTCAGGACCGCCCGCCTGGTGGCGGCCGCCGTCGCACGCCGGGCGGGGGTCGGGGAAGCCGTGCTGGACGAGGTGAGGCTCGCCGTCGGCGAGGCCTGCTCCCGTGCCGTCGGGCTGCACCGGAGCAACGGCGTCACCGCGCCCGTGAGGGTGCGGCTGACCGAGGAGGAGAAGGCGTTCTCCATCGAGGTCGGCGACGAGGTGCCCGGCGCCGGTGTCGCGGCCGCCGAAGCGACCGGCGTACCCGGCTCGCGCAGCGGTGCGCCGGTCCGGGACTTCGACGACGCGGGGGGCGAGGACCAGATGGGGCTCGCGGTGATCAGCGGGCTCGTCGACGATGTGGAGGTGTCTGCGGGGGAACGCGGCGGACTCATTCGGATGAGCTGGTCCAGGTCGGGTTCCGCGGACTCCCGCTAGGGCCCCGCACACCGCACGATCCCTTGTGAAGGCCCTGCCGAGCAGGGCCTTCGCTCTTCTTCCGGGGTCTTTTCGAGAAGCGTCCGCGGTCCGGCGCCTCCATCGCGTTGCTGCTTCCGGAGGAATGCGCGAAACGGATCATTTGCCGACCGGAAGGGCGCGCTCGATCCTGTTGTCCGGTACCCGGCACCGGCCGGATTCCGCTCCCCGAGCCGTCCGCGGCTCGAGCTCCGACGCCGAGGAGGACGAATGGCGGGGCTCCTCGACCCACAGCGGGCCCACGGCCCGCTCCCGTCCACCGCCGCGGTTCTCACCGGGGAGAACCGGGTCGTCGTGGCCGTGATCGCCCTCGTCGCGCTGACCGCCCTGTTCGTCGCCCGGTTGCTCGTCCGCCAGGTGCTGGCAGCCGGCGAGGGCACCGAGTCCATGAAGCGGATCGCCGCCGCCATCCAGGAGGGCGCCAACGCCTACCTGGCACGGCAGTTGAGGACCGTGGCGGTGTTCGCGGCCGTCGTCTTCCTCCTCCTCATGCTGCTTCCGGCCGACGACTGGGCGCAGCGGCTGGGGCGTTCGCTGTTCTTCCTCGTCGGGGCGCTCTTCTCCGCCGTCACCGGGTACCTCGGCATGCGCCTCGCCGTACGGAGCAACGTGCGGGTGGCGGCGGCGGCGCGCGAGGCCGCGCCGGCACCGGGTGAACCCGGAAGGGACCCGGCGGCCGTCTCGCGGAAGGCCGTGAGGATCGCTTTCCGCACGGGCGGCGTGGTCGGCATGTCCACCGTCGGCCTCGGTCTGCTCGGCGTCTGCTGCGTCGTCCTCCTCTACGCGGCGGACGCGCCCAAGGTCCTGGAGGGCTTCGGCCTGGGCGCCGCCCTGATCGCCATGTTCATGCGTGTCGGCGGCGGCATCTTCACCAAGGCCGCCGATGTCGGCGCCGACCTGGTCGGCAAGGTCGAGCGGGGCATCCCCGAGGACGACCCGCGCAACGCCGCCACCATCGCCGACAACGTCGGCGACAACGTCGGCGACTGCGCCGGGATGGCCGCCGACCTCTTCGAGTCGTACGCGGTCACGCTGGTCGCCGCGCTGATCCTCGGCACGGCCGTCCTCGGCGACCTCGGCCTCGTCTTCCCGCTCGTCGTCCCGGCGATCGGCGTCGTCACCGCGATGGCCGGCATCCTCGCGGTCGCGCCCCGGCGCGCCGACCGCAGCGGCATGTCGGCGGTCAACCGGGGCTTCTTCCTCTCCGCGGCCGTCTCGCTCGTGCTCGTGGCGATCGCCGCCTTCACCCTCCTGCCGGCCTCGTTCGCGGAGCTGGAGGGCGTCACCGACGCGGCCGTGCGGGCGCACGGCGGCGACCCCCGCGTCCTGGCGCTCGCGGCGGTCGCCCTCGGCATCGTCCTCGCCGTGCTGATCCAGCAGCTGACCGGGTACTTCACGGAGCCGGGCCGGCGGCCGGTGAGGGACGTCGCGAAGTCGTCGCTGACCGGTCCCGCCACCGTCGTCCTCGCCGGCGTCTCCCTCGGCCTGGAGTCGGCCGTCTACACCGCCCTGCTGATCGGCCTCGCGGTCTACGGGGCGTTCCTCCTCGGCGGCGCGTCGGTCATGGTGGCGCTCTTCGCCGTCGCGCTCGCCGGCACCGGACTGCTCACCACCGTCGGCGTCATCGTCGCGATGGACACCTTCGGCCCCGTCTCCGACAACGCGCAGGGCATCGCCGAGATGTCCGGTGACGTCCGGGGCGCCGGCGCGCAGGTCCTCACCGACCTCGACGCGGTCGGCAACACCACCAAGGCGATCACGAAGGGCATCGCCATCGCCACGGCGGTCCTCGCGGCCTCGGCGCTGTTCGGCTCGTACCGGGACGCCATCGCCACCGCCGTCGCCGACGTGGGCGCCGGGGCCGCCGGGACGACGCTCGGCATGGACGTCTCGGAGCCCGACAACCTGGTGGGCCTCATCCTCGGCGCCGCGGTCGTCTTCCTCTTCTCCGGCCTGGCCGTCAACGCCGTGTCCCGTTCGGCGGGTTCGGTGGTGTACGAGGTGCGCCGCCAGTTCCGCGACCACCCGGGGATCATGGACCGCTCGGAGAGGCCGGAGTACGGACGGGTCGTCGACATCTGCACCAAGGACGCCCTGCGCGAGCTGGCGACGCCCGGACTGCTCGCCGTCATGGCACCCATCGCGGTCGGCTTCGCGCTCGGTGTGGGTCCGCTCGGCGCCTATCTCGCCGGCGCCATCGGCACCGGCCTGCTGATGGCGGTCTTCCTGGCGAACTCGGGCGGCGCCTGGGACAACGCCAAGAAGCTGGTCGAGGAGGGCCACCACGGCGGCAAGGGCAGCGAGGCCCACGCCGCGGCGGTGATCGGCGACACGGTCGGCGACCCCTTCAAGGACACCGCGGGGCCGGCGATCAACCCCCTGCTCAAGGTGATGAACCTGGTGGCGCTGCTCATCGCGCCCGCCGTGGTCCGGCTGGGCCACGGCGCCGGCGCCGACACCGGTGTGCGGGCCGGCGTGGCGGCCGTCGCGATCGCCGTCGTCGTCGCGGCGGTGTACGCCTCCAAACGCCGCTCCGTCGCCGGCGGTGACGGGGACACGCCCGGGCGCGTCCCCGGCCCACCGGACGAGGCCGCCCCCGTCCGGTGACGGCGTCCGCGCCCGGTGCGACACCCGGTCAGGCGCGTTCGTCCGCGGCGCCGTAGAGCAGCGGCGGCCCGGTACGGGGCCGTTGCGGTGAGCCTTCTCTCTCTTGATGCAAACGGTGAAAAAGTGTACGCAGTGGTCATGAGGCATGCCGGTGTCGCCCACTTGGCGTGTATGTTCCGGGGCCGAGAGCCTCGGAAGGGACCGATCCGGTGAACAAGAAGCTTGCAGCCGCTCTGTCCGGCGGTGCGGTGCTGGTACTCGCGCTGTCGGGCTGCAGTGGGGACGAAGCCGACGACGGCAAGAAGGTGGAGGCCTGGGCGAAGACCTTCTGCGACCAGGCGAAGCCGCAGATCCAGAAGCGGGCCGACGCCCAGCAGACCATCATCTCGACGGCCGCGGACGGCAAGCCCGCCGACGTGCAGGCGGCGGACTCGAAGGCGTTCCGGGACATCGCCGACACGGACAAGGCGCTGGCCAAGGCGGTCGAGAGCGCCGGCGTCCCGCCCGTCGAGAACGGCGAGAAGCTCCGGCAGGACGCCATCAGGGAGCTCAACGCCACCGCCACGGCCTACGAGGGGCTCAGGAAGCAGGTCGACGCCCTCGATCCGAGCGACCAGCAGAAGTTCGCCGACGGCCTGCAGGGCGTCGCGAAGGGCCTGAAGCGCATCGAGAAGATGGACCAGGACGCGCTGGCCAGGCTCCAGTCCGGCGAGCTGGGCAGGGCCATGGCCGAGCAGCCGGGGTGCCGGAAGGCCAAGCCGTCCGCCGCGCCCACCACGACCAGCGGCCCCGCGGCCAGGCCCGGCACCGGGTCCGCGTCCCCGTCCCCCGCGTCCCCGTCCGCCGCGGTCTCCGGCCGCGCGTCCGCGGCGCCCTCGGCGTCGGCGAAGCCCTCCGCACCGGCCGGCCCCTCGGCCTCGGCGAGCGCCGGTTCCGAGTAGCGGTACCCGCCGCACCCGTTCGGCCCGGTCGTCCATAGGGGGGCCGGGCCGTTCGTCATCGCCCGTGGCGCCGGTCACAATGGGCGTGTGAGTACGACCAGCCTGACCGCCGACCTCCCGGTACCCGACCACGCCGGCCGCCTGCGCGCCGCCCTCCTCGCGGCCGACTTCACCGCCGACGGGCTCCTCGACCGGCTCGGCGCGTCCGCCTACGCCGCCCTCGCCCGCAGCGAGACGGTGCCCGCCCTGCGCGCCACCCGCGGGGAGGGGGCGCTGGACACCCTCGTCCGGCTGTTCCTGCTCCAGCAGCGGACGCCGTACGAGCGGGCGCGCGCCGCCCTCCCGCTGGACGAGGCGCTCGCGGACGGCTGGGTGGTGCGGGACGGCGACGAGGTCCTGGCCGCGGTCGACGTGCGCCCGTACGGCGGACCCGACGGCGAGGACTGGTACATCGTCTCCGACCTCGGGTGCGCCGTGGGCGGCGCGAGCGGGGCCGGCGGCAGGGGCGAGGGCGTCGTCCTCGGGGTCGGCGGCGCGTCCACCACGCTCGCCGGGCTCACCGTGCGCGCCCCCGTCGCCTCCGCGCTGGACCTCGGCACCGGCTCCGGCATCCAGGCACTGCACGCCACGCGCCACGCCACCCGGGTGACGGCGACGGACCTCAACCCGCGGGCGCTGGGGTTCACCCGGCTGACGCTCGCGCTGTCCGGCGCGCCGGAGGCCGACCTGAGAGCCGGCTCGCTGTTCGAACCCGTCGCGTCGGAGACGTACGACCTGATCGTGTCGAACCCGCCGTTCGTCATCTCCCCGGGGGCCCGGCTCACCTACCGGGACGGCGGGATGGGCGGCGACGACCTGTGCCGCACCCTCGTCCGACAGGCCGGGGAGCGGCTCAACGACGGCGGCTACGCGCAGTTCCTGGCCAACTGGCAGCACGTGGAGGGGGAGGACTGGAAGGACCGCGTCCGCTCGTGGGTGCCGCGCGGCTGCGACGCGTGGATCGTCCAGCGGGAGGTCCAGGACGTCACCCAGTACACGGAGCTGTGGCTGCGGGACGCCGGGGACCACCGCGCCGCCCCGGAGGAGTACCGGGAGCGGTACGAGGCGTGGCTCGACGAGTTCGAGGCACGCGGGACCAAGGCGGTCGGCTTCGGCTGGATCACCCTGCGGAAGTCCGGGGCAAAGGAGCCGTCCGTCCTCGTCGAGGAGTGGCCGCACCCGATTGAGCAGCCGCTCGGCGAGACGGTGCGGGCGCACTTCGCCCGCCAGGACTACCTCCGGGCGCGGGACGACGCGGCCCTGCTCGCCGACCACTTCGTGCTCGCGTCCGAGGTGGTGCAGGAGCAGGTGGGACCGCCGGGCGCGGAGGACCCCGAGCACGTCGTCCTGCGGCAGAACCGCGGGATGCGGCGGGCGACCAGGGTCGACGCGGTCGGCGCCGGGTTCGCCGGCGTCTGCGACGGCACGCTCGGCGCGGGTCGCATCCTGGACGCCATCGCCCAGCTGATGGGCGAGGATCCGGTCACCCTGCGCGACCGCACGCCCCGGGCCATCCGCCTCCTCGTGGAGGAGGGCTTCCTGGAGCCGGCGCGGCGGGACGGACGGGGCTGACCCGCAGCGGCGCGGGGCACGCCACCGCCGCTCCCCGCACCCTGCGGAACTGCGGCCCGTCCGGTACGGGGAGGCGAGCCTTCACCCGGTGCGGGGGCGGGCTTTCCCGGTACGGGGGCGCGAGTTCTCCGCCCGGCCCACGGGCGCAGCTCCGTCCGCCCGGTACGGGGACGCGGGCCCGCTCGCCCGGCCCACGGACGCAGGCCCGTCCGCGCGGCTCCGCGCCCGCCGGCCGTGCGTACGGGTCGCGTGCGCCCCGCGGAGCCCGGGGACCGGCGCCACGGCGCGGGTACGGAACACGAGCGCAGGCGCCGCCCGGGAGCCGGGAAGCGGACCGGCAGCGGGCACGGACCCCGGCAGCGGGCACGGACCCGGCCCCGGGGAGCGGGCGGCCCCCGCCGGCGCGGCCCCCGCCGGCGAGCCCCGGCGCGGCTCCGGCGCGGCACCGACGCGGCTCCGGCGCGGACGGCGGTCCGGACGGCGGTCCGCGGCGCCCCGCATCCCGGCGGCACACGGGGTGAGCCCGGCCACAGCCGCCGCGCCCGCGCCGGGACCGGCGCGGCGTTCCCCGCCTCCGGCCTCCGCTGCCCCGGCCGGGCCCGCCCGCGCCGTCCCGGCCCGGCTCCGGCGACCGGCGCGGACGGCACCGCCGCGACCGGGAACGCACGCCTCTGAGCAGGGCGGATCGGACGGGGACCGGCGGCCGGGGCGGCCCGGCGCGCGACCGGCTCCACGGCACGGGGCATGTTCGGCCGGAACACCGCCCTCCGTGCCGTGAGGGGAGTCCGGGCGGCAGGAAGGGCGGAAGTCGGGTTACCGTTCGAGTGGCCGTTGCGGGCTTTCGCCGTTTGACACGGGGGCGGGTTGTACCGTCACACTCCGCAGCGACAGCAGCGTCACAGCCGTGGCGCAGTGCCCGCAGCGCCCGCGGTGCGCCCCAGGCGGGGCCGTGCCGCGCCGCACACGCACCGAGCGCCGACCGGAGAGAAGAGCGAAGAGTTGTCCCCGACACGCGAGACCGCACAGGGCGGCCGCCGACTCGTCATCGTCGAGTCGCCTGCCAAGGCGAAGACGATCAAGGGCTACCTCGGCCCCGGCTACGTCGTCGAGGCGAGCGTCGGGCACATCCGCGACCTCCCGAACGGCGCCGCGGAGGTGCCCGAGAAGTACACCGGCGAGGTGCGCCGCCTCGGCGTGGACGTCGAGCACGACTTCCAGCCGGTCTACGTCGTCAACGCCGACAAGAAGGCCCAGGTCAGGAAGTTGAAGGAGCAGCTCGCCGAGTCCGACGAGCTCTACCTGGCCACCGATGAGGACCGCGAGGGCGAGGCCATCGCCTGGCACCTCCTGGAGGTCCTCAAGCCCAAGGTCCCCGTCCACCGGATGGTCTTCCACGAGATCACCAGGGACGCGATCCGGCAGGCCGTCGCCAACCCCCGCGAGCTGAACAAGCGGATGGTCGACGCCCAGGAGACCCGCCGCATCCTGGACCGGCTGTACGGCTACGAGGTCTCGCCGGTCCTGTGGAAGAAGGTCATGCCCCGGCTCTCGGCCGGCCGCGTGCAGTCCGTCGCCACCCGGCTCGTCGTCGAGCGGGAACGCGAGCGCATCGCCTTCTGCTCCGCCGAGTACTGGGACCTCACCGGCACCTTCGGCACCGGCCGCGCCGGCGACCCCTCCGACCCGTCGGTCCTGACGGCCCGCCTCGCCTCGGTCGACGGGCGCCGCGTCGCCCAGGGCCGCGACTTCGGCCCGGACGGCCGCCTCAGGAGCGACCAGGTCCTCCACCTCGGCGAGGCGGACGCCCGCTCCCTGGCCGCCGCGCTCGCCGACACGCGGTTCGCCGTCCGCTCGGTCGAGTCCAAGCCGTACCGCCGCTCCCCGTACGCGCCGTTCCGCACCACCACCCTCCAGCAGGAGGCGAGCCGCAAGCTCGGCTTCGGCGCGAAGGCGACGATGCAGGTCGCGCAGAAGCTGTACGAGAACGGCTTCATCACCTACATGCGCACGGACTCCACGACGCTGTCCGACACGGCCGTCGCCGCCGCCCGCGCGCAGGTCACCCAGTTGTACGGCGCCGACTACCTGCCGGCCGCGCCGCGCACGTACGCCGGGAAGGTCAAGAACGCGCAGGAGGCGCACGAGGCGATCCGCCCCTCCGGCGACCGCTTCCGCACGCCCGCCGAGACCGGGTTGACCGGCGACCAGTTCAGGCTGTACGAGCTGATCTGGAAGCGGACCGTCGCCTCCCAGATGAAGGACGCGGTCGGCGACTCCGTCACCGTCAGGATCGGCGGCCGCTCCTCGGACGGCCGCGACGCCGAGTTCAGCGCCTCCGGCAAGACGATCACCTTCCACGGCTTCATGAAGGCCTACGTCGAGGGGGCCGACGACCCGAACGCCGAGCTCGACGACCGCGAGCGCCGCCTCCCGCAGGTCGCCGAGGGGGACGCCCTGACCGCCGAGGAGATCACGGCGGACGGCCACGCCACCAAGCCGCCGGCCCGCTACACCGAGGCGTCGCTGGTCAAGGAGCTGGAGGAGCGCGAGATCGGCCGCCCGTCGACGTACGCGTCGATCATCGGCACGATCCTGGAGCGCGGCTACGTCTTCAAGAAGGGCACGGCGCTCGTCCCGTCGTTCCTCTCCTTCGCCGTCGTCAACCTGCTGGAGAAGCACTTCGGCCGGCTCGTCGACTACGACTTCACCGCGAGGATGGAGGACGACCTCGACCGCATCGCGCGCGGCGAGGCCCAGGCCGTGCCGTGGCTGAAGCGGTTCTACTTCGGCGAGGGCGCGGGGACGGGCACCGGCGGCGCCGCCGACGCGGGCAACGGCGACGGCGACCACCTCGGCGGCCTGAAGGAGCTGGTCACGGACCTGGGTGCGATCGACGCCCGGGAGATCTCCTCCTTCCCCGTCGGCAACGACATCGTGCTGCGCGTCGGTCGTTACGGCCCGTACATCGAGCGCGGAGTGAAGGGCGAGGAGGGCCACCAGCGCGCCGACGTCCCCGCCGACCTGGCGCCCGACGAGCTGTCCGTGGAGTACGCGGAGGAGCTGCTCGCCAGGCCGAGCGGCGAGTTCGAGCTGGGCACCGACCCGGCGACCGGCCACACGATCGTCGCCAAGGACGGCCGCTACGGCCCCTACGTCACGGAGATCCTGCCCGAGGGCACCCCGAAGACCGGCAGGAACGCGGTGAAGCCGCGCACGGCCTCCCTCTTCAAGTCGATGTCCATCGACACGGTGACCCTCCAGGACGCGCTCCGGCTGATGTCGCTGCCGCGCGTCGTCGGCACGGACCCCGAGGGCGCCGAGATCACCGCGCAGAACGGCCGTTACGGCCCGTACCTGAAGAAGGGCACCGACTCGCGGTCGCTGGAGAGCGAGGAGCAGCTCTTCACGATCACCCTGGAGGAGGCCCTCGCGATCTACGCCCAGCCCAAGCAGCGCGGACGCGCGGCCGCCAAGCCGCCGCTGAAGGAGCTGGGCAACGACCCGGTCAGCGAGCGCCCCGTCGTCGTCAAGGACGGCCGCTTCGGGCCGTACGTGACCGACGGCGAGACCAACGCGACCCTGCGCAGCGGCGACAGCGTGGAGACGATCACGCCGGAGCGGGGCTTCGAACTGCTCGCCGAGAAGCGGGCGAAGGGCCCGGCGAAGAAGACCGCCAAGAAGGCGACGGCCAAGAAGACCACCGCGAAGAAGGCCACCGCCAAGAAGACCGCGGCGAAGAAGACGGCCGCGAAGAAGACCACCGCGGCCAAGACCGCCGCGGCGAAGAAGACGGCGGCGAAGAAGACGGCGGCGGCGAGGACCGCCGCCTCCGACGGGTGACCGCGGGGGCCGCGGACCGGTCGGCCCGCGGCCCCCGGCCCGGCGCCTCCCCCGGGCACTCCCGGGGCGCTCGGCCGGGGCGTCCCGCCGGGGCGTATGAGCGTCGGTCCGGGCGGATAGGCTGAGGGGATGACGCGAGCCGAGCAGCCAACGGCCCTGGGCCCCACCTCAGATCCCGAAGTCTCCGACGCCGCACTCGCCGCGGACTCCCGCGAGCGCGCCGTACGGGCGCTGCTGCGCAACCCGCCGCTGCGCCGGCTGTGGAGCGCGTCGCTCGCCGGCGGCGTCGCCGACGCCCTGGCCCTGCTCGTCCTGATCCTCCTGACCGTGCGGGCGGCCGTCGTTCCGGAGACGTTCGGCGGCGGGGTGCGCGGCGCGGCCCTCGCGGTCGCCGCCGTCCTCGGCGTCCGCGCCCTGTCCACGCTGCTCCTCGGCGCCGTGCTGCTCGGCCCGATGAGCGGTCTCGTCGCGTCCGGCGGTCCCCTCGACCGCCGCTGGACCATGATCGCCGCGGACGGCGTGCGGATCGCGCTGCTCGTCGTCGCCCCGCTCTGGATCGTCTGGACGCCCGCGCACGCCGTCCTCCTGCTCCTGATCACGGTCTTCCTGGCCGGCGCCGCCGAGCGGTTCTGGACGATCGCCAAGGAGAGCGCCGCCCCCGCCCTGCTGCCCGCCCCGCCGTCCGAGGGCGCCGCGGTGCGGCCGCTGCCGGACCACCTGGGCGCGCTGCGCCGGCTCTCGGTGCGCACCGGTTTCGCCGCGATCCCGCTGGCGGCCGCCGCCCTGCTGGTGACCGCCCTCGCCGCGAGGCTGCTGGCGCTCGGCGTCGACTGGTTCGCGCGGCACCAGGCGGCGCTCGGCTCGTACGCGGCGGCCGGGCTGTTCGCCGGCTCCCTGGCCTTCCTGTACTTCCTCCGGCTGCCCGACACCCAGACGCCGCGCCCCCGCTCCCCGCTGGAGGGACTGCGTCGGCCGTCCACGGACGCGGGGCCGGAGAAGGGCCGCACGGGCGCCATACCGCTGCTCGTCCTCGCCTGCGCCGCCGTCGCCGGAGCGGTCGCCTCCGCCGCGGCCGTCGCCGTGCTGCACGCCGCCGAGCTGGGCGGCGGCCCCGTGACGTACGCGTTGCTCGTCCTCGCCCTGACCGGTGGCACGGGCGTGGGCGTCCGCGCCGCCCGCGCCGTCCTGCCCGCCCTGTCCCGGCGCCGGCTCCTCGCCCTCGCGACCGCCGTCACCGGGATCGTGCTGCTGGTGACGGGCCTCGTGCCCGACACGGCGACCGTGCTGTTCCTCGCGTTCGCCGCCGGCCTGTCGGCCGGTGTCGCCGCGAACGTCGGGCACACGCTGATCGACCAGGAGACCGAGGAGTTCCGCAAACCGCGCCTGACCGAGCACCTCCACGCCGCCGTACGGGTGGCGATAGTCCTCGGCGCGCTCGCGGCGCCCCTGCTCGCCGCGGCCATCGGCCCGCGCCGCCTCGCCGGCGGGGACGTCGTCCTCGCGCACGGCGGCGCCGCCTTCACGCTGATGCTGGTCGGCGCGCTGCTGCTGCCCGTCGCCGCGCTCCTCCTCGCCCGGACCGACGACCGGTCGGGCGTACCGCTCCGCCGCGACCTGCGCGACGCGCTGCGCGGCGCCGACCCGGCCCAGGGCCCGGCCCCCACCGGTTTCTTCATCGCCGTCGAGGGCGGCGACGGCGCCGGCAAGTCCACCCAGGTCGCGGCGCTCGCCGAGTGGATCCGCGCGAAGGGCCACGAGGTGGTCGTCACCCGCGAGCCGGGCGCCACCCCCGTCGGCAAGCGGCTCCGGTCGATCCTGCTGGACGTCTCCTCCGCCGGGCTCTCCCACCGCGCGGAGGCGCTGCTGTACGCCGCCGACCGCGCCGAGCACGTCGACTCGCTGGTCCGCCCCGCCCTGGAGCGCGGCGCCGTCGTCATCTCCGACCGGTACACCGACTCGTCCGTCGCCTACCAGGGCGCCGGCCGGGACCTGTCCCCGACGGAGATCGCCCGCATCTCCCGCTGGGCGACCGGCGGACTCGTCCCGCACCTGACCGTCCTGCTGGACGTGGCGCCGGAGACCGCCCGCGAGCGGTTCACGGAGGCGCCCGACCGGCTGGAGTCGGAGCCCGCGGAGTTCCACGCGCGGGTGCGGGCCGGTTTCCTCGCCCTCGCGGCCGCCGACCCCGCCCGGTACCTCGTCGTGGACGCGGGCCGGGAGCCGGAGGCCGTCACCACCGTCGTGCGCCACCGGCTCGACCGGATGCTGCCGCTGTCCGAGGCCGAGGTGAAGGCCCTGGCGGAGGCGCGGAGGGCCGCCGAGGAGGAGGCCCGCCGCAAGGCCGAGGAGGAGGCCCGGCGGAAGGCGGAGGAGGAGCGCCTGGAGCGGGAGCGCCAGGAACAGCTCGCCAGGCTGCGCGCCGAGGAGGAGGAGCGCAAGCGCCGCGAGGAGGAGGAGGCCCGGCGCCGCGAGGCCGAGCGGCAGGCCGAGGAGGCCCGCCGGCGCGCGGCCGAGGCGCGCCGCCTCGCCGAGGAGGAGCGGTTGCGCCGGGAGGCCGAGGAGCGGGCCCGGCGCGAGGAGCAGGAGCGGCTGCGCAAGCGCGCGGAGGAGGAGGCGAGGCTCCGCGCCGAGGCAGAGGAGCGGCGCCGGGAGAAGCAGCGCAGGGCCGAGGAGGCCCTGCTGCGCGCGGAGGAGGCCCGCCGCCGGGCGGCGGCCGAGGCCGCGGAGGCGGCCGCCGCCGCTGCGGCAGCCGCCGCTGCCGGGCCGGCCGTTTCGCCGCACGACGTGACGGTGCCGACCCCGGCCGTACGGCCCGACGAGATCACGCAGCCCCTGCCCACGCCCCACATCGGCCTGCGCAAGGACGACGAGGAGACGCAGCGCATCGACATGCGCAAGGCCGAGGAGCCCGCGGTGCGTCCGGATGAGGAGACCCGCCCCATCGACATGCGCAAGGCCGACCCCGCCCCGGACGTCGCCGAGACGGCGGTCCTGCCGCCCGTGCGGGACGAGCGGCCGGACGACCGCGTGCCGCCCGGCTTCTTCCGCGACGAGGTGCGGCCCGCGACGGCGCCCCGGCCGCCCGGCGGCGACGAGCGGACCCGCGAACTGCCCCAGGTCGACGAGCGGGGCAGGCCGCGGCGCGGGCGCCCCGACTGGGCGGAGGAGACCCCGCTGGACGACCTGCCGTCCCTGGCCGACGAACTCCTCGGCGGCCAGGACGACGAGGACGGCGGGGGCGGGGGACGCCGCTGAGGCCCGGCCCCGACCGGGTCCGCGGCCGTCCGGCGGAGGCCCGGATCCGCGGCCGTCCGGCCGTCCGGGGCCGGCCGCGCTCCGCCCGGGCGGACCGCGCTGTCGGAGGGCTCCGTCACAATGGGGGCACGGGGAGGGACCCCGGTGCGAGGAGAGGGCGGTGACCCGTGCCCGTATGGGACGACCTGGTGGGCCAGGACCGCGTCCGGACGCAGCTCGCCGCCGCCGCGCGCGACGCGGACGCCCTCGTCACGGCCGAGTCGCAGGGGGCCGAGCCGCCCGAGGCGGCGAAGTCGAGCATGACGCACGCCTGGCTGTTCACCGGGCCGCCCGGGGCCGGACGGGACACCGCCGCCCGCTGCTTCGCGGCCGCCCTCCAGTGCGTCGGCCCCGACCGGGCGCTCGGCGGGGAACCGGGCTGCGGGTTCTGCGACGGCTGCCACACCGCCCTGATCGGCACCCACGCCGACGTGGAGGTCGTCCGGACGGACCTGCTGTCCATCGGCGTCAGGGAGACCCGCGAGCTGGTGCGGCGCGCGCAGCTCTCCCCGGCCGTCGGCCGCTGGCAGGTCATCGTCCTGGAGGACGCCGACCGTCTCACCGAGGGCGCCGGGAACGTCCTGCTGAAGGCGGTCGAGGAGCCCGCGCCCCGCACCGTGTGGCTGCTGTGCGCGCCGTCCCTGGAGGACGTGCTGCCCACGATCCGCTCCCGCTGCCGCCACCTCACCCTGCGCACGCCGCCGGTAGAGGCCGTCGCCGACGTGCTCGTACGGCGGGACGGCATCGACCCGGAGACGGCCGCCGCCGTCGCCCGCGCCACCCAGGGCCACATCGACCGCGCCCGCCGCCTCGCCACCGACGAGCGCGCCCGCGCCCGCCGCGCCGCCGTCCTCGGCCTGCCCCTGCGCGTGCGGGACGTGGGCGCCTGCCTCAAGGCGGCCCAGGAGCTGGTCGACGCCGCGGCGGAGGACGCCAAGCACCTCGCCGAGGAGACCGACGTCAAGGAGACCGACGAGCTGAAGGCCGCCCTCGGCGGGGGACAGGGCGGGCGCATGCCGCGCGGCACGGCGGGCGCGATGAAGGATCTGGAGGACCGGCAGAAGCGCCGCAGGACCCGTACGCAGCGCGACAGCCTGGACCTCGCCCTCGGTGACCTGGCCGGTTTCTACCGGGACGTCCTCGCCCTCCAGTTCGGCACGGGCACGGCGGTCGCCAACGAGGACGTGCGCGACGCGCTCGACCGGGTCGCCCGCGAAAGCACACCCGAGTCGACCCTGCGCCGGATGGAGGCCGTCCTCGCCTGCCGCGAGGCCCTCGACCGGAACGTGGCGCCGCTGCTCGCCGTGGAGGCCATGACCATGGCCCTGCGAGCCGGTTAGCCCGTACGGGTAGGACGCGCGCGGACACCCGGCCGCCCGCCGCGACCGTGCGGCTACGCTCCGGTGGATGCGTCCACGCCGCCTGCCCCGCACGTTCGCGTCCGCCGTCGCCCTCGCCCTGCTCCTCGCGGCGGGCTGCACCGGCAGCGGCGCCCCCGCGGGCGGCCCGGCGCCGCGCGCCACCGCCCCCGCCGCCCCGCCCGACGCGGTCGCGCTCCGCCCGTACTACGCCCAGCGGCTGAGCTGGCGCGACTGCGGCGTACCGGGCTTCCAGTGCGCCACGCTCCGGGCGCCCCTCGACTACGCGCGGCCGGACGGCGCCGGGATCGAGCTCGCCGTCGCCCGCGCCAGGGCCACCGGACCCGGCGAGCGGATCGGGTCCCTGCTGGTCAACCCGGGCGGTCCCGGCGGCTCCGCCATCGGCTACCTCCAGGGGTACGCCGGCCTCGCCTACCCCGCCCCGGTCCGCGCCCGGTACGACCTGGTCGCCCTCGATCCGCGCGGCGTGGCCCGCAGCGAGCCGGTCCGGTGCCTCGACGGGCCGGCCATGGACGCGTACACGCAGGTCGACCAGACCCCGGACGACCGGCGGGAGACCGGTCTGCTCACCGCCGCCTTCAAGAGGTTCGCCTCCTCCTGCGCGAAGAGGTCCGGCAGGATCCTGCCGCACGTGTCCACCGCGGAGGCGGCCCGCGACATGGACCTGCTGCGGGCCGCGCTCGGCGACCGGAGGCTCCACTACGTCGGCGCGTCGTACGGGACCTTCCTCGGCGCCACGTACGCCGAGCTGTTCCCGTCCCGCACCGGCCGCCTCGTCCTCGACGGCGCCATGGACCCGTCCCTCACCGCCGAGCGGATGAACCTCGACCAGGCGGCCGGCTTCGACACGGCTTTCCGCGCCTTCGCCGCCGACTGCCTGACCCGCTCCGACTGCCCCCTGGGCACCGCGTCGGTGCGGGACGCCACCGCCCGCATGAAGGCGTTCCTCGCCCGGCTGGACCGCGCACCCGTCCCCACCGGCGAGGAGCGGCCCCTCGGCGAGGCCCTCGCCACGACCGGTGTGATCACCGCCATGTACGACGAGGCCGCCTGGCCCCGGCTCCGCACCGCCCTCGCACAGGCGGTGGACGGCGAGGGATCCGGCCTCCTCGCCCTCGCCGACAGCTACTACGAACGTGACCCGGACGGAGGCTACTCCAACCTCATGTCCGCCAACGCCGCCGTGAACTGCCTGGACCAGCCGCCCGCCTTCACCACCCCCGAGGCGGCCGCCGCCGCCGTGCCGGCCTTCGAGAAGGCGTCCCCCGTCTTCGGCCGCGGACTGGCCTGGGCCTCCCTGACCTGCGCGTACTGGCCCACGAAGGCCACCGGCACCCCGCACCGCACCACCGCCGAGGGGGCGCCCCCGATCGTCGTCGTCGGCACCACCCGTGACCCGGCCACCCCCTACGGGTGGGCCCGGTCCCTCGCGGCCCAGCTCTCCTCCGGCACCCTCCTCACCTACGACGGCGACGGCCACACCGCGTACGGCCGCGGCAGCGACTGCGTCGACACCGCGATCAACGCCTACCTCCTGGAGGGCACGCCCCCGCCCCCGTCCAAGCGCTGCCGCCGGGCGTAGCCCCTCCGTGGAAGGGCGTGCGTGAGCACCCCTTCCACCTGTGTAGACTTGTGCTCGCTGCTGCACCCCTCAGGGGAGCGCGCGGCGCGCCGCCTTAGCTCAGTTGGCCAGAGCAACGCACTCGTAATGCGTAGGTCTCGGGTTCGAATCCCGAAGGCGGCTCTTTCTAGGTCCAGGTCAGACACCATTTGACCTGGACCTATTACTTTCCGTGAACGGGTCTCGCCGCATCTGACCGGCCTGAGGGCCGCCGGTCGGGGGCTCCGGTGGACAACCGGTGGACAAGCGTGCAGCGAGCGTGCGGAGCGGTGGACGAGCCGGTGTACGAGGACCGGGCTGACGTGCCGGAGGCGATGGGGCTGCCGGGCCTGGTACGACGGGTTGCCAGAAGCAGTGCCGTTGGGGGGTTCCCATAAATCGGGGGAGCCGAGACGGCTACTGGTGAAGAATCGGCCGGAGGCATTAGTACGGAGGAGCCCGGTCGTGAACGTTATGCGCTTCGATGGCGGAGTCGGGGACTTCACCCTCGGTGTCCAGGCGGAGAGCGTCCAGCTTCTCAGGGGCATGGGCACGATCTGCTTGCAGTTGGGGTTGGAGGTCAAGGCCCCACCCGCTCAGGAGGTCGGCAGGTTCCTGGCGCTTCAAGCTGACCTCTACGGCATTCATAGGTCGTACCAGCGAACGCTCCTCGGCCGAGTAACGGAGATGCTGCCGTTCACGCCCGAGATCGGCATCGAGCGCCGCGCCCTCAAGTTCCTGCTCACCGCCGCACAGCTCCACGCGATCAACGAGGCTCGCGACGGAGACCTGCGCATGGAGCTGGAGGTGACAGGCACGCTGCCCCAGGCGACCGGATACCCCGGTAGCACGACGGAAGTGCTGCACTTCAGCGTTGCCAGGAGTCGCTGGATCGACCAGATCAACGCTCTCGGCCCGTCGGTCGCCTTCGAGATGAGGGTGCCCTTTCCATTGGAGGACGACCCGCGGGCCGAGCCGGCGCAGCACCTGCGGTCCGCGCAGCGTCGGCTCCTCGACGACGACATCGACGGTGCGATCCTGGACGCTCGCCGAACCCTTGAGTGGATCAGGCTCCACAGCGGTTGGACGTGGCCGCTCAACAAGGACAGCCGCCTGCGCGGAAAGGACGAGCGGTGGGCGGCGATCCGCTCGGTCGTCGAGGACCAGGCGAGCGGATCGGTACACGCGGATGCCGTCACCTCGGCATTCAAGTACAGCGCGGACGAGGCGAAGGCGTTGATCAGCATTGCCGCCGCGTTGCTGACGGTGGTCGAGCGACCTGTCTAACCAGACGGTAAGTGATGTACATCACTTCACCTGGTGTCAGAATCTTTGTCGCTTGAGACCAGCGCCATTGCCTTTAGGCAGAGAGTTGTCAAAAGGCAAGGAGCACAGATGTCCCTCACCGCTTCCTCTGACGCCGCCCCGGCGGGGGGCGAGGCTGCGGAGCCCAGTCCGCAGAAGGCCTCCGCGCTGGAGGGCAGCACCAGCAAGGCACTGGTGCTCGTCACGGATGAGCCAGCCAAGTCGGCCGTAGTTGACGCGGCCGAGGTGATCGCCTCCCTGCGGCAGGTGCACTCGACAGCTGCCGCAGCGGTGGAAGCCGCGACAGCGATCTGCCGGCCATACGCAGATATCGCGGCACAGCTCGCTCAGACGATGGACTCTGTACGGGCCGTGGCCACTGCTCCCGCAGCAGTCGTCGCGACGGCATCTCGGGTGTCTGAGATCGCGGCGCAGCTCACTTCCACCGTCGTTCTGCCGCAGCCAGCCATCGTCCCTGCCGTAAAGTCCGCGACCATTCTCACTGGCACGGTCACCTCCGTCGCGAGCCTTGCCAGCCAGATGAGGTTCCCGGCCATCGACACCCGCACTGTCGCGGTCCAGCGCGGCCTCGCGGATCTCGCCGCTTCGGTGCTCCAGCCGCCACTCGTTCCGCGGGCCGTCCTGGAAACACTCGTTCCTGTCGCGCACACCGAGCATCTGCTCGCGCAGTACGCCCGCAGCATCAGCCAGCCCCTCCTGGACGTCCAGGCAAGGATCGCGGCGGCCCCATGGATGAAGCTGGATATCGCGCCCCTGATCAGTTCCGTCCAGGAGACCGTGGCCGCCTTCGGCATCACCAGTCGTCTCAGCGCGGTGGTTCGGGCGAGCCTCGCGGACTGGGAAGTTCCCTTTCTGATGCGCGACGCCCTGAAGTGGGCGGCTGTCATCCTCGACGAAGCCAGGGGCTACCGCCTGGTGCGCTGGGCGAAGAGAGCGCTGACTGCGTACGCCACGGGTGACTCCCTGAGGTTCCCCCGTTGCTCGGGAGGGGCTGATCAGCTGGTCAGAGCAGGTTGGCGGGGTTTCAGGTTCGCTCGTTCGGTCGCTGCCTGCTCGGCGTAGTGCTGCTCTTCGAACTCGACCGGGCTGAGGTAGCCGAGGCGTTTCTGGATGCGCCGGCTGTTGTAGAACCCGTCGATGTACTCGAAGAGCGCGAGGTTCGCCTCGGCCCGGGTGGCGAAGGTGCGGCCGCGCAGGCCCTCGGTCTTGATGAGCATCCAGAGGTTCTCCGCGAGGGCGTTGTCGTACGAGTCCCCGACGGAGCCCATGGATGCCTCAATTCCTGCTCTCATCAAGCGTGTTGTCAGCTTCACGGACGTGTACTGGCAGCCGTGGTCCGCATGATGGATCAACTGCCCGGGTTCGACCTCGCGGGACGCGAGGGCGTACTCGAGGGTGGTCAGTACGAGGTCGGCGTCCGCGCGGGCGGCAGTCTCCCAGGCCACCACCCGGCGGGAGAACGCGTCCCTGATCGCCGACAGCCACAAGGGTCCCTCGCCGGTGGGAATCATGGTGAGGTCGGTGACCCACAGCCGGTTCGGTCCGTCCGCGGTGAAGTCGCGCCTGACCAGGTCGGGGGCAAGTTCGGCGTCCCGGTCGCGGCGGGTGAAGCCCTTGCCCGTCCGGCGGGGGCTGATCCCGGCGAGGCCGGCTTCGCGCATGAGCCGTTCGACTCGTTTGCGGCCGATGAGGACGCCTTCGCGCTTCAGGACGGCATGCACGCGGGGCGAGCCGTAGACGCCGCCGGAGTCGGTGTGGATCCGCTGGATCTGCCCGGTCAGCTCGGTGTCCCGGCGGCGCCGTTCGCACGGCTCTTTCGCCGCCCGGCGCCAGCGGTAGTAGGTGGAGGAAGGGATGTGCAGTTCCCGGAGAGTGGGCTCGACCTCCAGGTGCTCGTGCTCGTCGAAGAGCGCGGTCACCCGGGCCGGGTCGGGTCGAGCTGTGCCGCGAAAAAAGCCGAGGCCGTCCGCAGGATCTCGTTCGACCGCTTGAGCTGGGTGTTCTCCTTGCGCAGCGCGGCCAGCTCGGCGCGTTCGTCGCTGGTGAGCAGATCGTCGCGTTCGCCGGCGTCGGCCTCGGCCTGGCGGATCCAGCCGCGCAGGGCCTCGTGATGGACACCGATCTCCTCGGCCATGCGGCGGATCACGGGCTTCGGCTCCGCGGCGCGGTACATCCGCACCGCACGCTCACGCAACTCCAGCGGGTACTTCCTCGGCGCAGGCATCAGCAGGGCTCCTCTCTATGAGTCCTATCTGACCCTCTGTCACCGCCCTCCGCATCTCGGGGGAACCTCACCCTGCCGCTGCGTACGTTCATCAGGAACGAGCTGAAGCTGACCGACCGGCTGGACGAACGCTGCCAAGCCCTGGCGCTAGCGATCCTGGAGGGGCTGATCGATGCCGCAGACCCATCTGACCCGGCTGCTCTGCACAAGGCCTTGCGCGCATACGCCAGCACGGGCGTAGGTCTGGAACGAGACCGCACCCTCCGAGGCCAACGCATTCAGTATCTGGGCGACTTCGTCCCCCAGGACCTGGCACCCGGCCCGGAAACGGCCGTGCTGAACAGGGCCGTGGCATGGCCGGATCAGTTCGACAACCCGCACGTCCGCTACGCCACGAGGCAGCTGAAGCCGAACGAGCGCGATGTCTCCCGGGTTTGGGCGGAGGATTCGACCATCACCTGGCTGGAGGCCCCGCTACTGATCGGAGCGCAACCTGAGGACGGTATCCGGGTGCGACGCAAGCTGCGCCGGCTCGGCAACGAAGTCCTGCGCCGCAAAACCCTTGAGATGGGGGAGGGACAGTGAGCAGCCTCGGCGAACGAGGTGAACCGCAGGCGCTGCTGAGCGTGCGCGCCGCCGTGGTCCTGGTGGTAGGCGTTCTGGCCGGTGTCGGGGCGGCGGTCCTGACCGGGCTGTCGGGGAGCCCGTGGCCGACAGCCGTGCTCGCCGGAGGCGGCGCGTTCGCCGGCGGTGTCCTGTTCGCCCAGTCGGTCATTGGCTGAGCCTGTCCGGCGGCGAGCTCTCCCGCAAACAATCGTTCGATCGTTCCATGTCGATGGCATGCCGTCGAGATGAGGCGGGCCCGTGCGGAGCAGGCCCGCCAGAACGTCAGTGGCGGGTTTCCCACCACAGGAGCAGCAGGGTGACCGCCCCGCTGCCGAGTCTGTACGCGACCGGTCAGATTACCGCTGACCGGGGGCTGCTCTTCATCGCTCACTCAGGCGGAGCACTCCTCGTCTGCTCCCTTGGCCTTCCGGGGCGGAGTCATCCTCGGCCTGCGGCTGGGGGCTGCAGCCTCGGTGTCCTTGACCACCTTGAGGGGCTTCCGGGCCCGGGGCACGAGTTGCACGACCTTCTCGGCGGCGTCGCGGGCGAGATCGTCCAGGACAGCCTGGTAGATGTCGCGGGTGATACGGGTGTCCGAGTGCCCGAGGGTCTCGGAGACGACCTTGATGTCGACTCCGGCCGCGAGCATGAGCGTCGCGGAGACATGGCGCAGGTCGTGGAGCCGGATCGGAGGCAGACCGGCAGCGGCAACCAGACGCTCGAAGAGGTCGGAGACCTTGCCGGGGTGGAGAAGGGAACCGTCCTCCTGGGTGAAGATGCGGCCGGTGTCATGCCAGCCATCGCCCCACGCCTCCCGTTCCTGCTCCTGGCCGGCCTTGTGCCTGAGCAGGACCTGATGCGTCTCGTCGTCGAGGGCGATCAGACGGATGCCGCTGTCGGTCTTGGGGGCACCTTCGTGGATCTCCCAGCCGTCCTGGACGAGTTGGGTGGCGATGGCCAGGGACTGCGCGGCGGCCGAGTGATCCACCCAGCGGACGCCACAAGCCTCACCGCGTCGTGTTCCCCGGAAAGCGATGAGCCGCCACAGCGGATACAGCCGGTCCTCGGCGACGAAGTCGAGGAACTGACCTGTCTGCTCGGGTGTCCAGACCATGACCGGGGAGGGCTTCTCGCCGGTCTCCTGCCAGTGGGCGATCCGCTCGTCGGTCCAGATGAGGGCCTTCGGCTTGGTGCCGGGCAGCAACTCGACGTGGGCGGCCGGGTTGAAGGCGGGCATCACCTGCTGGGCGATAGCGACGTTCAGCGCGGCCCGCAGGGTGTCGCGGATATGCGGCTGGGTGTTGAGGCCGGTGATGCGCCGGAACGGCGGCATGGCGTCGAGCTGCGCCTGCAGCCACTTGCGACGGGCCCGGTTCTCAGCGCCTTTCCACGGCGTCGCCTTGAGTTCGTCGCGCACCGCGCGCCGCTGGGCGTTCTGCTCCTGGATCTCGATGTTGCGCTCGTTGATCGCGTCGAACATTGTGTTGACGTGGTGCACGCGGAGTTTGTCCAGCCGCAGGTGGCCCAAGTGCGGCTTGAGGTGGACGCGGATGTCGCACTCGTAGCGCGCCGCCCCGCCGCGACGCAGGCGTTTGCGTCCGGCGAGCCAGGTGTCGAGCCACTCGGCAACGGTGGTCTTCGAGTTGAGGGTCTGCCCGGTCTGGAAGCGGCGACGGGTCTCGTCGTAGTCCGGGAGCGGCTCCTTCTCCTTGAGGCAGCTCTCGATGAGGTCGCTGATCTGGGTCCTGCCCCAGGCGTCGTCCTCCTCGGGTATGGCCATGAGAGCGCGGACCTTGTCCAGCTCCTCCTGGGCCTTGGCCGAGCTTTCGAAGCCGCCGCGACGGAACCGGCGACGGCGGCCGTCCTGAGCGGGGTCCAGCTCCTGGAACACACTCCAGACGCCGTGTCGCCGCGACTTGAGCTTGGGACATGAGGCCCCGTAGTCCTTGCCGGTCGCGGGATCGGTGCACCGGCACCGCCGGGTGATGGTGCCGTTCTTCACTCGCCGTCCTCCGGATGGGTCGGTATGTCGGGCTGGTCGACGAAGGCCAGTTCGTCGGGCAGGGCCGGAGGTACGAGGCCGCGCTCGCGCATCCGGCCTCGGAACGCGCGCAGCTCCTGGCAGTCCTCGAAGGCGTGCTCCTCGTAGCCCTCGGCGCGCTCCAAGAGTGTGGCTCTGCGAGCCCGGTCCAAGGTGGTGCTCGCCGCGCGCCGCCTCTCCTTGGCCAGGGCGGTGGAGGCTCTCGCGGCGGACACCAGATCGCCGTGGTTGCGGAAGACGTCGAGGACATCGCGGGCGGTGCCCTCGGGAGCGGGCTGGTCCATGGGGGTCTCGCCGGTGAACCACGCGAGCGCGTCCCAGGTGGAGACCTCCCTTCCCGGGAGGACCTCCACCGTGGCGGAGGTACCGAGTGGAAAGAGGAGGGTCACGGGCGGGACGCCGAGGACGTCAGCCAGCACGACGAAGTCGGCGATGGTCATGCTCGCCTTGCGGCCGGACTCCAGGTTCTTCACGGACTGCTCGGTGACCTCCGTTAGTCCGCGGTCGGCACACCCCTGGGCGACCTCGCCCATGGTGAGGCCGGCGGCCTTGCGCGCCTCGCGCATCTCTTGGGCGATCCGGGCGGTGAACGCCGCTGGCCAGTGACCGGGTTTCATAGATGCACTTTAAGGCGCTGAAAAGTGCTGCCGCAACTACGTGATACACCTGGGCCCGACATTGCGGCACCTGAAGGCATCAGGAGAGCATCATGACGGCACCCGCTTCTTCCCGTGAGGTGCGAGGGCTGACGAGTGACGAGCTGCTCGCTCTTCCGGCGGTCATCGACCTCGACACCGCGAACCGGGCGCTGATGATCGGCCGCTCCACCGGATACGGGCTCGCCAAGCAGGGGGCATACCCGGTCAAGGTGCTGCGGCTCGGTAACGCCTACCGGGTAGTGACTGCCGACCTGCTTAGGCTGCTCGGGCTCGAGCGCCAGCAGTCGGACGGCGGGCTCGAAGCCAGAGGTGAGCAGCACAACCTGTGCGCCTAGGTTGATCTTTAACCTCGCTGCTGTTTCAGGCGGACATGCTCAGTGAGGGTTTCGACTCGTTTCATGGCCTTCCCGGGCTCGTGGCGTCCTGCTGACCTGCGGTATTCGAGCCGGGTGGACGTCCGGGCCCAGGTCGGGCGTGTTTGGGCGCGCTGGCGGGGCGGGCGGGTCTTCACGTGGAGGTGGCGGAACCCCCGGAGGCTCGGGCAGGGATGAGTCGACGAGGCTGCGCCGCCGTTCCCAGGGGCCGCGCAGATCCTCAGCGAGCGGGCAGGTGAGGCGGAGTTGGGCGCGTGCGGCGATGATCAGCCAGGTCCACAGATCGTCGGTGTGCGGGTTGCCGCGCCCTCGCCGAGGAGTGTGACACTCGCGGCACCCGCGCGCTGAAAGCGTGGGCCCTCTGGCAGGCCGGCGACGCCCCGTGCCTGCCCCGTGCGGTTAGGCGGCATCCGCGTCATCAGGTGTCGGCGCAGCAAGCCACGCCCCTTGCGGGCAAGTCGCCGCTTCCTGCACGACCGCGGTGACCAGGCAGGAGGCCACGTGGTCTGTCGGCCATGGCGAGGCTGGCGATACGGTGCCACTCCTCGGGGTGAACCATCGGGGGCGTTGGGGGAGGATAACCGTGGATGGCGGCATAGTGACGCAGCACGGGCGACATACAGCGAGGGGAGGCAGCGCCATGGGGTCCGAGCTGGACATCACGCTACGCGGCCCCCACGCCGGCATGGACGCGGCGGAGACGCTGAAGGCAGTGGAGGCGCTGCTGCTGCTGCTCAAGGAGCTGGAGAGCACAGAGATAGGGCGTTCTCTGGCGGCCCACCCCCCACACGCGGCACGGCGCCGACCCGGACACACACGGTGGACGTTCACCCAGCTGGGCCTGGGAAGTACCCGCGCCGCGCTGGCACCTCTTCACGTGCCGGAAGAGTCCAGCTACGAGCAGGTAGATCGTGTCCTGCACCAGACGGTCAGTGGCTTTGCTGCGGCAGAGACCAGCCCGGAGATCCCGCCGGACTGGACGGCGAACGCGGCCCATCTGGGAATTACGGTGGCGCGCACGCTCGGCGCCTCCCGCGATGTCGGCATGCGCCTGGTCCTACGCCAAGACGGCGAAGCCGTCCTTGAGACGGAGGTGACCGAACGCGCCCGCCGCAACCTCAGGGACGCCGTCAAGGCCCGCTACACCTCCATCGGCTCCAGGCGTGGGCACCTCGGAGGACTGTCCGACGCGAGGAACAAGCTGCGGGCAGTGCTGTGGTCGGAAGTTGGACACGAGCGGATCCCGCTCATCTGCGCGAAGGAGCAGCGTGAGCAGCTGCGTCAGGCCTGGGGGCGTGACCGGGTGGAGGTCACGGGACGGATCACTGAGAACGCGCAGGGACAGGTGGTGAGCATCCGGGTGGATGAGATCGAACTGCTGCCCACCGAGCCGTCGCTGTCGACCGACGACCTGCGCGGCGGATTCTGGCCGGACATGACCGGCGGTCTCGGGGCTTTGGAGCACCTGGCGGTGATCCGTGGCGAGGTCTGACCGCCCGCAGCGGGCCTACCTCGATGCCTGCTGCTACATAGACTGGGCCGAAGGGAAACACAGCTGCGCCACAGTCGAGACGTGGCTTCACGCGGCCCGCAAGAGACAGGTGCAGATCATCGCCTCCACCGCGATGTTCGCCGAGGCCCGCGGCACCGGAAACCATGGTCAGCAAGACGCGGGCGGCGAGCAGCGGATCCGCCAGTTGCTGCAGGAGCCGTACGTGACCCTGGTCGACGTCACCCGCCGCATCGGCCTCCTCGCACGCAAGATCAGCATCGAGCGACCGCGCATCAAGGGCATGGACGCCCTCCACCTCGCAACCGCCGTATACACGGAGGCTGAGGTGTTTCTCAGCCGGAACTTCAGAGACTTCAGCCCGGGCGATCAATACCAGGGCGTCTGGCTGGAAGAGCCCTACGAGTTCGGAGGCGATGGTCTCTTCTCCATGCCGCCCGCATGAGCCTCACCGGCGGGAAGCCCAGTCCTGCGGGCCCTGGCAGGAGGAGACGTTGACGCCTCGGCAGGTGGCCATGTTGATCTCCTTCAGGCTGTGGGTGCAGCGGCTACTGCCAAGTGGGTCGAACGCACCCTCATGTGCATGGCGAACTTGATGCCGACCTCGTGCATCGCGCGCCGACCTCTCCTGTTAGTGAGTTGTGGATCGTCGTGACCCCACGGTGAGATGGAGCGGACAACCGGCGGCAATGCTCCGAATAATTGGTCGCCAACCACCATGTCGTGGATGCCGTGCGCTTCGCGGTACCGCAGAGGTCGGACATCCGGTTGATGAATCCACGCCCGTTGCAGTTGAGCGGAGCGTTGCACAGGACACCGACTCCGCGTTCGGTGACGACGGCGGAGACCTGGCTTCGCGCACTGCCCCATGCACATCAGCCAATTGGATGCCGCGAGCGAAGCCGTAGCCACAGCAGGGTGGTCTGACGCGAGGTGCGGAGGGGTACGGTCTACGCGACGTGTGTTTCCGGTGTTCGCGGCCTCAACAGAAGCCGACCCGTACCACAACACGTCGAAGCGTCAAGGCGTCTTGCCGGGCGTGCCTACGGACAGACTGTCCTCCCACAGCCCTTGTCGGGTGGAAGGCTTCTTTGTCACTGAGGCCACTACCAGGTGAGGTTGTCGTCATGGCGCGTCGCAGTCCCGAACGTCCGACGTACGGATTCACGGTTGCGGCTGCTGTCGACGCTGTCCCGGCCGCACGCCGCCAAGTTGTTTCGCTAGCCCGGGATCTGGGGCTTGCCCTGTCGGACCAGACACTGGAGACCGTCGAGTTGCTGGCCGGCGAGGTGATCGCCAACGCTGTCCTTTACACAGACGCTCCGTGCGACGTCTCCGTGACGCGGGCCGACGAGCGGCTTCGCGTCGAAGTCACGGACACGGATGCATCGTTGCCAAGAAGTGTTGAGAGGGCGTTAAGTCCCGTTCCTGGTGATGTGGTGTCGCCCGTTCGTGGGTGATGGAACGGTTCCACGCCCGCGTCGTGTCGTGTGCATGATGGGGTCGCGGACATGGAACGGATGCCGTACGCAACCGACTTGTCCGACGAGCAGTGGGCACTGATCGAACCGCTGGTCACCGCGTGGAAGCAGGAGCGGGTGGCGCGGTCGGCGACCGGGAACCCGGGCTCCTGCGACCTGCGTGAGGTCGTGAACGCGCTGCTCTACCAGAACCGGACGGGCTGTCAGTGGCGGCTTCTGCCGCATGATCTCCCGGCCTGGTCTGCGGTGTTCTACTACTTCACCCTGTGGCGCCAGGACGGCCTTGACCAGCGAATCCAGGAGATCCTGCGCTGCCAGGTGCGGGAGAGGTCCAGACGATTAGAGGACCCGTCCCTGGTGATCATCGATACCCAGTCCGTCCGTGTGGCGGCCGGGGTGCCGAAGAAGACGACGGGACTGGACGCGAACAAGAAGACGCCCGGCAGGAAGCGGGGACTGGCCGTCGACGTGCTGGGCCTGGTCATCGGTGTGGTGGTCCTCGCCGCGAGCGCGCACGACAACGAAGCCGGCATCGCCCTGCTGGACCAGGCGGCCGAGCGGTGCGGGATGCGCCTGGAGAAAGTCCTGGTCGACCAGGGCTTCAAGGACGCCGTGATCATCCACGGGGCGGTGAAGGACATCACCGTCGAGGTGGTCCGCCGCAACCCCGGCGACGAAGGCAAGGGCTTCGTCCCGCAACCGAAGCGGTGGGTGGTTGAGCAGGTCAACGGCACCCTCATGCTGCACCGGCGCCTCGCCCGCGACTACGACCACCGGCCCGACAACGCGGCCTCACGCGTCTACTGGGCCTCCACCGCCGGCATGCTCCGCCGCCTGACCACCCCCACCGCCGCCTGGCGGGACGACGTGGAGCTGGCCGCGTGAACGTCCACGAACTCCTGCGGCTGCTGCAGACCGAACACGACGAGACCACCGCACGAGCCGAGAACCTGCGCGAGCAGATCGAGCGGCTCACCACCGCCCTCGCCGAGACCGAAGCCCGCCTGGCCGAGCTCGCCGCCACCCGCAAGGTCATCGACGGCCTCACCCCACACGACCACGGAACGGCCCCCGCGGAGACCGCCACCGCGACCGTCTACCAGCGCATCGTGACCACGTTCAACGACCACCCCCAGAAGGTGTTCCGCGTCCGTGATCTGCACGAACACCTCGGCCTGCCCACCGACGAGCCCTCGATCAACGTCACCCGCTCCCGCCTGGGACGACTCGTCCGCCAAGGACTCCTCGAACAACCCGAACGCGGCCGCTACCAGAAACGGACTTAACGCCCTCTGAGGCAGGGCCGAACGACGAAAACGGTCGGGGCCTCCTGCTCGTGAGCGCCTTGGCGGCCGACTGGGGGATGCAACCGGAACCCTCGGGCAAGACGACATGGTTTGAGATCACGTCGGAGCCCTGGGCCGAGGACACGGGCGACTACCGTGCGGATGCACTGCCTTCACCTCACGTGGGTGACGCTGCCGTCCGACGAACCGAGTGTGACGCTCGTACGCCTTGCCGGCCGACTCGCGGTCGTCGTTCGGCGCAGCAACTGCTGGGAAGCGACATCAGGCTGCATGAGGCTGTGATCCCAAGCGGCCGTCCCCAGCGACCTCGAGACGGAACGGCTCGTGGCCGAACTGCACGCGGGTTGAGGGATGGTCCGGTCGTAGAGAAGCCGTTGGAAGTCAGCTGGTCGTTCCCGGCGAGGTCGTAGCCGTCGCCAACAGGGCGACCTCGTCTGCGCTGCCGCCCGAAGCCGAGAGGCCTGCACAACGGATGGACACGTACAGTCACGATCCAGTCCGTGTAACCTGCTGGGTGCCCGGTGCCGTGTTCCGCCTGGGACAACCGGGTTCGCAACGATCATCTTCGGCTTGGAGGACGGGTGGCAGTGCAGCGGATCACGACCCGCAATGCCCGTTTCCAGCAGCTGCAGACGCTGCTCAACAACCGCACCAAGCGAGGGCGTGCCAAGGAGTTCCTCGTCCAGGGGGTGCGGCCGATCACGATGGCCGTGGAGCACGGCTGGACCGTTCGGTCCCTGCTCTACGACGCCAGTCGTCCGCTCTCCCGATGGGCAGAGGATCTACTGCGCGGTGTCGGCGCCGAGCGCGTCGCGATGGCGCCACAACTGCTCGCCGAGCTGAGCGAGAAGGCCGACGGGGCCGCGGAGGTCCTGGCGGTGGTCGAGATGGCACCGGACAGCCTTTCGCGGATCAAGGTTCGTGACGACTTCCTCGGTCTGGTCTTTGACCGGCCGACGCAGCCCGGCAACATCGGAAGCATCGTGCGGTCGGCCGACGCCTTCGGCGCGAGCGGGCTCATCGTGACGGGGCACGCGGCGGACCCGTACGACCCCAAGTCGGTGCGTGCCTCCACGGGATCGTTCTTCGCCGTGCCCGTGGTGCGGAGCCAGTCGCACCACGAGGTCATGGAGTGGCTGGAGAAGGAGCGCGCTCAGGGGCGGCCGGTTGCCGTCGTCGGCACGGACGAGGACGGCGATGCCGAGGTCTCGGAATTCGATCTGACCCAACCGGTCCTGCTGCTCATCGGCAACGAGACCGCGGGCCTCAGCGCGGCCTGGCGAGAGCTCTGTGACCACGTGATCAGTATTCCGATGATGGGCTCGGCCAGCTCCCTGAACGCGTCGAACGCCGCCTCCGTCGTTCTCTATGAAGCGCGCCGTCAGCGTCTGGCGAAGCAGCGCACGGCGTGACCTTCCGAGGTCACGTCCAGACCTCGCCGCTGACCGCTCTCTTGTAGACCGCCAGGTACTGGCGGGCGATGGCGTGGTGGCCCCATCGATCCACTGCTGTTTCGCGCACGGCCTGGGCCGTGGGCAGCGACGCCAGAACCTCCTTCGCGTCGCCGGGTGTGATCTCCCGCCCGGTCGGCAGCACCGTTCCGACGCCGGGGACGATCTCCGGCAGACATCCGTTGTCCGTGGCGATCACCGGGGTACCGCTGGCGGCGGCCTCCGAGACCACGGTGGCACCGGGCTCGATCCATCGTCCGCCGAACGGTCCTCCCCACGGCTGGGACAGCACGAGCTGCGCTCGGGCGCGCGCGATCAGCCGGGTACGGGCGCTGCCGCCGACCTCGCCCACATAGCGGACGGTGTGCGGGAAGTCGGCCAGCAGCGTGTCCAGGTAGTCCTTCTCCCAGGCCGGTCCGGCGACCGTCAGCGGCACGTCGGCGGCGTGTGCGAACGCCGCTGCCTCGCGCACGCCCTTGTGCGCGGAGACCCGGCCGAGGAAGAGGAGATAGTCGTTCTTCACCTCCTGGAACTGACAGCGTGCGGGGTTGACCGGTAGCCGGATCACCGGGGCGGAGACGGACCCTGCGGCAGTGCGTTGTGCGCGGGAGAGGTAGATGCCGTTGGTCTGGAGCTCCGGCACGCTGTTGAGGTGGTGTGTGCTCACCGTGGGTCTGTGGTTGTTGGCCGGCAGTGCGGCGGTGTTCGAGTGGTCGTGGACGATGTCCGGGCCGAAGGCTTCGATGGCTGCGTGGATCTCGGCCGTCTCCACTGCGCCGGACACCGTGACGCCGTCCTGGACCGGGCTTCCTGGAGCTCCGAGGAGGAGGATCTCGCACCCGGCCTCCAGCAGTCCGTCCATGAGCGTGGCGACGACCCACTGGATGCCGCCGTAGCCCTGGGGCGGCACAGTGATCCACTGGCTGGGGTCGGCACCGTACCGGTACGGCGGGATGACCATGGCTACCTTCATCGGTCGCTCCTGGGCTCGGCGTCGGCGGCGCTGGTCCGGCTCCGTGTGACGGCCTCCCGGCAAACTCCGAGAAGAACGCTGACGGTGTAGAGCAGGGCGAGGGTGGCCCGCACCGGACGGGTGCCGTCCCCCGAGCGGTTGCGGTTCCATTCCTTGGCGATGCCTCGCCGCGCGTCGTTACGCCGTGCTTCGCTGCGGCCCTGCCAGAAGGCGCGGCGCAGCAGGTAGGACAGGGTCAGCCGGTGAGCGGGGATCAGGTGTTGCACCTCGGCGTCGTGCAGGATCGTCGCGGTCGCACCGCGCGCGGTCATCTCCCGTACGAAGGTGGTGTCCTCGGCGGAGATGAGGGAGCCACCGATCCGGCCTAGGCGCTCGTCGAAGCCGACACCCAGCAAGCGGGCGTGCTCGACATCGATGGCGAAACTGCCGCCCCAGATCGACGCCGGCTGGGCCGGCGCGTGGGAGCCGAGGTAGTGCAGTTGTCCCGAGGTGAGGAACCACGGGCGGCGGTGCCCTTGAAGGTGAGCGGTGATCCTCGTCCCGGTGACGTGTGCGCCGGCGGTCAGGGCTTCGCGTATCCGGGTCAGTGCCTCGGTGGTGGGGACGATGTCGTCGTCGAGAAAGACGACGTGCTGCGTCGTGGCCTCCTTCATGGCCTTGTTGCGGCTGTGGGCGAGGCCCTGGTTCCCCTCGTTGCAGATGACGCGGATGCGGGACGGGGGCGGCGAGGCGTCTGTGGGCAGCGGGGGCAGGTGCCGGGCGGGCATGTCCGCGATGACCAGGATGCGGTCCCTGGGGCCCATGGTCGCGGCCGTGCGGGTGACAGCTGCCGGCAGGCTGTCGGGGCGGTTGCTGCAGATGACGATGGTGAGAGGTAAGTCGGCGCCGACGGTCATGGGCGCACCTCCTGGCGGGGGCGTGGGCTGCGCTCTTGGTGGCTGATGGTCCGCAGCACATCGGCCAGTTCTCCGAGGGCGGCGATGGCCCAGTGCCTCGCGCTTCCCTCGGTTGTGTGGACGCGTTGGATTTTCAGCTCTCGGTATGCGGTCACGATCTCGGGAGCGACCCCAGCAGGCGCGCTCCAGCCGCTGTCGACGTGGACGATCGCTGCCGAGCAGCCGAGAGCGAGTGCCGGAGCGGCGTCGTGGTCGGGCCGGTCGCCGATGACCGTGGTGTGTTCCGGCTTCCAGCTCAGCTGGTCCATGGCCCACTTGAAGAGGCGGGGGTCGGGTTTGGCGTAGCCGACGAGGGAGTCGAGCGCGACGAGTTGGACTTGCTGCTCGATTCCGAGGGTGCGTAGGGCGGCGAGGCATTCCGGGGGCTGGTTGGCGACGATGCACACCTCGTACTCCTCGGCGAGGTGGCTGAGGGCGTCGACGGCTCCGGGAACGGGCTGGACCAACGAGGTCCAGCGTTCGCGGACGTCCTGCCAGCTTTTCGTGCCGTTGGGCGGGAACAGGCTGGGCGGGGGTGATCCGGGCGCGCGGCCCTGGTAGAAGTCGCGCATGGCCTGGAGGAAGGCGTCCATGGCGCAGGTGGGATCGTCCGCGCGCGTGAGCTCCCAGACGCCCTGGAGCCAGGCGAGGTCGAAGGGCTCGTCGTAGTAGAGGACGCCGCCGACGTCGACGGCCAGGGTGCTGCGCGTCATGACGTGGCCGCCCGTCCGGCGGCCCAGGTGAACCACTCGGGCCGGTCCGCGGTGTCGTTCTCGATGCTGAGGGAGGTCGCGGGTTCCACGGGGCCGTGCTCACGGGCCCAGGCCGCGGTGCGTCGCAGACCTTCGGCGAGCGGGGTGTCGGTCCAGTCGCCGAGCGTTCTACGGGCGAGGCTGTTGTCGGTGTACGCGGCGTGGACCTCGTCGCGGGCCGTCAGGTGCTTGATGGGGTGGTCGGGGACGCCCATGGCGGTGCGCACGGCGTGCGCCATGTCCAGCACGGTGCTCGTGTGCGAGGAGCCGACGTTGAAGACCTGGCCCCAGGCGGCCGGCTGGTCGGCGGCGAGGAAGGTGCCGACGATGTCCGGGGCGTAGGTGAAGGCGCGGATCTGGCTGCCGTCTCCGTACACGCTGATCGGCTCGTCGCGCATGATCTGGTTGAGGAAGATGGCGACGGCGTTGCGGTAAGGGTCGCCCATGTTCTGCCGCTCGCCGTAGACGTTGTGCATGCGCAGGGCGAAGTACGGCAGACCCTGAAGCTGCATGGTGACGGCGAGTTCGCGCTCCACGGCGAGTTTCGCGTTGCCGTAGCTGTCGGCGGGGACGGGCCGCTCGTCCTCGCGCATGGGGACGTGTCCGTGGCCGTACACGGCGACCGACGAGGCGAAGCCGAAGAACCTGACCTTGGCGGCCAGCGAGGCGTTGATCAGGTTGATGCTGCCGAGCAGGTTGACGGAGTAGTTGTGGTGCTTGACGGCGTGGCTGATGCCTTCGGCGGCGAAGGCGGCCAGGTGGTAGACACCGTCGAAGCGGTACGAGGCGAAGAGTTCTGCGACCGTGGCCTGGTCGGCGACCGAGCCGACGACGAGGGTCGCGCCGTCGGGCACGTTCTCGGTCTTGCCGCCGTCGAGGTTGTCCAGGACGACGACGTCGTCGCCGCGCTCGATCAAGGACGCGGCAAGGTGGGACCCGATGAAGCCGGCGCCGCCGGTCACCAGATGTGTGGGCATGGCGTGTCTCCCTTGGTGAGTGGGGTCCGCCGCGGCCCCGGAGTGGGCTGCGGCGGGTCGTGCGCGATGTGGTGCGGGCAGGCGGACCGCCTGTGCGACTGGTGGTTCAGGCTCCGAGGAGCTTGTTGATCTGAGCGAAGTCGCTGCGGGCGCGGTCCGCGATCAGCGGGAGCCGCTGACGCAGGGTGGTGCGCAGCACGGTCGCGTCGGTGTCATTGACGATCCGGCCGATGACCGTGGCGTTCTGGGCGAAAGCGCGGACGTCCGCGTGGATGCCGTCGACGTCGACCGTGTGACCGTAGGTTTCGGCGAGCACTCCGTTGAACTTGTGCGAGTGGCCGATCGCGATGGCCGGGGCGCCGCCGGACAGTGCGCCGATCGCGGCGTGCAGGCGCTCGGAGATGACAAGTTCGGCCTGTGACAGCACGCCCTTGTAGTCGGATGCCGTCAGCGCGCCGGGCAGCGCCATGACCTCGGGCATCCCGGCGGCTTCGGCGATACGGGCGGCGAGGATCCGGTCGTCGTTGTGCGGTCGGGAGTCGTGGCAGTGCGGCACGAGGACGACCGGCATCTTCCGGGTGCGGACGAGGGAGGTGGCGAGTCGCGTCAGTGCTGCCGCGTGCTGGGACTCCTCCAGGGTGCTGAAGCGGGTGATGCCCTGGCTGGGGGCGAGGCAGAGGTAGGGGTCTTCGGGGGCGAGCCCCAGAGGCCCGAGCACGGCCGCTGTTCGCTCGCCGGTAGCGGCCGGCAGCAGGAAGGCGGGGTCGGAGGACAGCCGCACACGGTGTTCGGGAAGGCCGAGCTTGCCCACGAGGTAGTTGAGGGAGACGCTCTCCCGGACGGTGAGGAGATCGCACCGGCTGGCGACCGCGAGCCATGCCTCGGCATCGGCCGGGTCGTCGAAGGGGCCGACGGACTGGCCGATCATGGCCGTCGGGATGTCCCGCTGTTGCGCGGCGGTGAGGACCCGGAGGTACGGCGTGGAGACGCCGTAGTCCGAGGTATGCAGGTCGCCCCCGGTCGCGATGACCAGATCGGTTTGGGCGAAGAGCTGTTCGCGGCGTTCGGCCAGTTCGGCGGGGCTCTCCTGGGGGCGCATCTGCTGCCAGGAGCGGGAAACGACGAACGGGTCGGCCACGCAACGGGCGCTGGTGGGGGCGAGGGATTCCGCGTCGAGCACCGGGGTCTGGGTGAGGACGGTGACGTTGTCGCCTCCCCCGGGGCCTTCGGTGTTCAGCTGCTCGATGATGGAGCGGGCCAGGGCCTCGACGCCGCGACTCTCACAGCTGGTGATGCCGGTGATCAGGACGTTGGACACAGCAGACCTCTCAGGGATCATCGGGTGAACCGGATGAGTTCCGCCAGAACCGCGCGGTAGTTGAAGCGTTCGTGTACTCGGCGCTGGATGGTCGCCAGCCGCTCGCGGTACCGGATCGGCTCACGGATCATCCGGGCGAGGCTGTCGGCCGGATCGTCGTCGAGCAGAAAGAGCTCCACGTCGTCGCCGTAGAGCGCGGACAGGTAGCCCAGGTCCGGCCAGAGCGCGGGGATGCTGCCCGAGGCGAGGGTTTCGAACATGCGGGGGGTCAGCAGCTCCATCCGCGAGAGCAGCGGACGAGCCAGTACCGGCGTGATCGCCGCCTGGGACATGGCGGAGACCACGTGCCCGAACGGAACGGGTGGCGCCACCTCGACACCGTGATCCCGCATCCAGCCGGGCACGTTGGTGGTGGCCGTCTGGTGGACGGGGTGCGGGTCGCCGGTCCACCAGCGTCCGCACACGCGGATGCGTCGGATCGGCGGCTGGGCGTCGGCCGCGGCCCGGATGAGGCTGGTCATCTCGCTCCAGCGCCACCAGTTCGCGCCGACGTACTGCAGCTCGTACGGCAGTGCCCGCGGGTGCGGGAGGTCGCTGGCGAGCCGGTGGATGTCCGGCATTCCGAAGTAGCTGAAGAACTCGGCCCCGTCGGGGAGGCGTTCGTTCATGCGCGGCTGCAGGATCAGATCGCTGAGGTCGGCATACAGCTTGTGCCAGGACTCGATGGTGTCGGCACCCGCGTTGTCGTCCGCGCCGGCGGTGACGTACGGGCCCCAGTGGCCGTCGGGATCGATGATGATGCGCCGCTGCCGCGGCACGGCCTCGCAGAGTTCACGCTGCTCGGGCGAGAGGAACTGCCTGCTCTCGAAGACGAGGACCAGGTGGGTGGCCCAGCTGATGTCGTCCACGAGAGGCAGGTGGCCGTTCACCGTGCCGTCCAGGCGCGACAGTTGGCTTGAGACGCCGACCTCGCATCCGGATGCCGAGGCGACCCGGGCGTACTCGGCGATCATGTGGCTGGAGCCCGCGTTCCAGTGGAAGACGCCGGCGAACAGAATCCGGGGTGTGGTCATTGCGCACCCCTTGCCTGCGGTTGAGCGTGGCTGCCCGTCGGCGAGCCGAGCCGGCGGTGGGCACGTCGCCGGGCCCGGATCAGAGGTGCGCGGCGCACGAGCCAGCACACGGCTTTCGCGGTTTCCCAGGTCCCGCGCCACCAGGTGGTCACTCCGCCCACGCCACGTCCGCGCAGATCGTCCCTCAGCCACCGGGACGCCAGGCTCAGCATGGGCAGCGGGCGCCAGTCGATGTCGGTGAGGAGGTAGTAGTAGCGGTTGCGGCGCATCTGGACGCGCCGATAGCTGCTGCCAGCCGTTCCCCCACCGCCGAAGTGCTGTATGCCGACGTCGAGCAGGAGCGCGACGCGCCATCCGGCCCAGCGGGAGCGGCGGCACAGGTCGGTCTCCTCGTAGTACGTGTGGAAGACCTCGTCGAGGAGTCCGACGGTGCGCAGCAGCGCGGCACGTACGAAGAAGGCGGAGCCCTGGACGTACGCGTGCTCCAGGGTGTTCGGGGCCCGGCCTTCGGGTGGGCTGGCCGGCGAGGGGTGGTTCGGCCAGTCGCCGGCGAAGGCGTGCTGCTCGCCCCAGCGCAGAGCGGACTTCGACCAGTCGTTGTACGCGCCCAAAGCGGTGCTGCCCGACTCGTCGTACTCGTACTGCATGGGGCCGACCACGCCGTAGTCGGTCCAGGTCTCCATGAACTCGGCCAGGTCGCGCACCAGCGACTTCGGGGTCTGGGTGTCCGGGTTGACGAGGAAGACGTAGTCGGCGCCGTCGGCGAGGGCCGCGCGCATGCCGATGTTGTTGGCGCGGGCGAAGCCGACGTTGCTCTCGTTCTGGATGACCCGCACCTCGGGAAAACGGTCCTTGACGAAGGCCGTGCTGCCGTCGTATGAGTCGTTGTCCACGTACCAGACCGTCAGGTCGATCCCGGGGACGTCGCTGTCCAGGAGCGTGGCGAAGCAAGGCTCCAGCCAACGGGACTCGTTGGTGCCCACCGTGATGGTGGCCACCCGCACCCTGGCACTCTCGCCAGTGGGGTTGGGGATGGTCACGACAGCTCCCGGTCGGCGGGGGCGAACTCGATGACGATGCTGCGGCGGATCCTCGGGGAGGTGTTGCGGCGCGAGGCGTGGGCGATACGTACGTCGTGTACGGCGATGTCACCGGCCGAGAGCGGGAGGGCGCGGACCGGACCCCGCGCCTGGAGCGCCTCGGCCTCTTCCGCGTCGGGCGTCAGGTGGGAGCCAGGAACGAACTCAAGGCATCCGTTGCCCACGTCGGAGTCGTCGAGGAAGACGCTGAGGTTGCACACGGTGTGCGGAGGAACATTGGTCCGGTCACGATGCCAGGGCACTGGAGCGGCCACTCCCGGCAGCTTGACGATCATGGCGCAGGCGGTGGCGCGTACGGGCCCGCCGAGGATGGCGATGGCCATCGGGTGCAGAGGGCTGTCGTCGGCGTAGAGGCGTGTCGCCGCCGGGGAGCCCTGGTTCTCCAGGTTGTGGATGCGGTAAAGAACGGGCGCGTCCGTGCCCGCGGGGGTGAAGTGCCAGTAGTCGTCCGAGCGGAACCCGTCCTGGGTGAAGCGCCGGATCAGGGCATCAGCCTCCGTGCGGAGGGCTTCGAGGGACTCTCCCGCGATCTTCTGGGATAAGACCGCGTAGCCGTCCGCACGGAAGTCCTGGAGGAACCCGTCGCCGAGCTGCTGCCTGTGCGACAGGGCCTCGGCGGACTCCGTCATTCGTGGTGCGTGACGCGTCATCGTTCCCTCACTGCGGTGTCGTTGAGCTGTGCGGCGAACCAGTCGATGGTGGTGCTCAGGCCCTTGCGGGGATCGGTCTCCGGCTTCCAGCCGAACTGCTCCCAGGCGAGGGCGATGTCCGGTCTGCGGCGCTCCGGGTCGTCGACCGGGCGGTCGACGAACTCGACGGGTGCGGCGGAGCCAGTCAGTTCACGCACCAGGTGTGCGAGTTCCAAGACCGTGGTCTCGGCGGGATTGCCCAGGTTGACGGGGCCGGGGTGGCTGCCCGCGGCGACGGCGAGGATGCCCCTGACCGTGTCGCCGACGTAGCACAGGGACCGCGTCTGCGAGCCGTCGCCGGTGACGGTCAGTGGCTCGCCCGCCAACGCCTGGCGGATGAAGTTCGGTACCGCTCGCCCGTCCTCCGCGCGCATCCGCGGCCCGAACGTGTTGAAGATCCGCACGATCGCGGTGTCGACACCGTGCTCGGCGCGGTAGGCGGTGGTCGCCGCCTCCGCGAACCTCTTCGCCTCGTCGTACACGCTGCGCGGCCCCACCGGGTTGACGTTGCCCCAGTAGGACTCCCGCTGAGGGTGCTCCAGCGGGTCGCCGTACACCTCGGAGGTGGAGGCGAGTACGAAGCGGGACTTCTTCTCTCTGGCCAACTCCAAGGCGCTGAAGGTTCCCAGGGAACCGGCCTGAAGCGTCTGGACCGGCAGACGCAGGTAGTCCTGCGGAGAGGCCGGCGAGGCGAGGTGGAGTACGAGATCGACTTCCCCGGGTATCGGGATCGGGTCGGTGACGTCGTGGACCATCAACTCGAACCGGTCGTCCAGCTGACGGTGCGCGACGTTGTCCTCCGTGCCCGTAAGGAAGTTGTCCACGCACACCACCTCGACACCGCTGTCGAGCAGCAGATCGCACAGGTGTGAACCGACGAATCCACAGCCGCCGGTGACGACCACGCGGCGGAAGGGGGCCCGGTTCGAATCCGGGCCGTGCCTCCGTAAAGAGGTACTCATAGCGCCTCATTCCTCACAATGTGAACGAAAGTTGGCATGGCTGTGCCACACAGCAGGTGTGGCGAGAAGTGCGACGAGCTCAGCGGCGTTCGGCAGGGCCGGCGTGCAGCCGCAGTGCCCGGTGAGCGCGACCAGGAGCAGGCTTCGGTCGGCCTCGGAGATTTCGCCGGTGCCCCTCAGCGGGGGTCGGCGACAGCCTGGTCAATCACTTCGACGACGACATCGTCATCGGCCTACCAGGCTTCACCCCGTCGCGCCGGAGTCCCCTGTGGTTCTATCGGCGTCGGCGACGAGTTCGGCCTGTGACCAGGCCGTCGTCCTTGACGGCGTCCGGGCCCGGCCAGCCGCTGAAGCAGCGGTGGACGATACGGCGTGCCACGCCGGCAGCGACCGGTTCGGCCGCCAGAGAGCACCGGAGCCGAGGCGTCCTTGTGGACCGCCTGGTGTTGAGCGCCAAGGTCATCATCCGGCCCTTGCCAGACGTGGTCCCTTGCCTACGCACGGCTTCACCTCCATGGGGAGCCACCGCGAGATGCGGAGCGCGCGGTCGGCCCGCACTCCACAATGACGGTGAACAGCCCTCCTGCTTATGAGTGTTTATGAGCGTGCTGTCGTCGCCCCGTCCGACAGCCGTTCGCGCATGGGGACCGTGCTCCTGGCCCCCGGGGCGAGGTTCCTCATGTACGTGATGGCCTCCGCGGAGCGACCGGTGCGGATGAACCCGGACTTGACCAGCACCCGCCCGGAAGCGTGGTTGTCGGGGTGGTGCTTGGCGTCAACGGAGGCCAGGCCGAGCGTGGTGGAGGCGAAGTCGAGCACGAGCGCCACCGCCGTGGTGGCGTACCCGTGACCCCATGCGTCATCTCGAAGGATGTAGCTGAGCGCCGCCGAGGTACGGGCGGGGCGTAGCTTGATCACACCGACCAGGTCGTCAGCGTGATCGATGCCGAAGCAGTACAGCATCCGCGGCGTCGCACGACTCTCGGCGATGCGATCGGTCACCCAAGCGGCAGCGCTCTCAGCGGTCAGGGGCGCTCGCGACAGGTACCTCACGGAAGCGGCGCTGTAGATGCGGCGGACCGCTGGTGCGTCGGTCAGGGTCACCTCGCGGAGCGAGATCACGGCTCGACCTTGAGCAGGAGCTCCGCCAGCTCGCCGGCCGTGGGCCTGTCCTCGGGTACGGCAGCGAGCGCGGGCCGGAGGGCGTCCTGGAGCTCGGGCCACACGGCCGGTGCGAACGGCAGACGGCCAGTGGCGATCGCGTCTCGAACCCCGTCCGGGCCCGCGGCCTTCCGGTCGATACCCGCGGCCTTGTAGTCGAGCGGCCAGCCTCCCGAGGCGCACGTCCACAGGACACCGGCGAGGGCGTACGTGTCGCTTGCGCGCGTCGGCGTCACCGGACCGTCTCCGCGTGCGACAACGGCAGCGAGTTCCGGTGCCATGAGATGCACGATGCCACCACTGAAGCCGCTGACCGGCTCCTCGCCCTCACGCCAGGACCAGGCGAAGTCGATCAGGTGGACGCCCGCCGGGGTGTGGATGCCGTGGGAAGGCTGGAGGTCGGCGTGGATCCAACCGGAGGCGTGCAGGTCGGCGACTGACCGGCACAGATCAGCGCCACCTCGGAGAGCGGCCTCACGTCCGCCCGTGCCCTCGCGAGTAGGGGTGAAGACCGCCCAGGTGGAGGGACCGGTGAACCAGGGCGTGACGAGCCACGAGCCGCTGTCGTACGAACCGGAGACCGCCTCGTATCCGGCAACGCCCATAGCCGCCAGGGTGGTTGCCTCTCGCAGAGTGGCGGCCACACCGTCGTCGTATCCGATTTTCACCGCGACCGTGCCCTCGGGGCCGGCGGCCTTCCAGACCGCGGAGCCACGCCGGTTGGTCAGCTCCTTCAGGTCGACAGTGCCGCCGCAGGCGGCTTCCGCGGCTGCGAGGGCTTCCGGGGGACAGGGAGGGAACGCGACCATGCCTTTACCGCCTGCCAATCGTGTGAGATTCGCTCGAGGACATCGCTCCCATCGTCTACCGCGACCGAGAGGGCATCCGCGAGATCAGGGGTGTCCTTCAGGAACTGAGGGTCGCGGGCTCTCACGGCGGGGCGAACAGGGAGGAACGAACACGGGGGAGGCGGGATCGGGCGGCTTGATCTGTCGAGCCGCTGCTCGCCTCCCTGGAACTTCCCGAACATGACACCGACAGGGCCATACAGGTTCTTCAGCGCCCAGTGCGGCCACGCCATCAACTCACGGTGTTCGACTCCTTGGACGTCCCCCAGGATGACGACGTTCTCACAAACGAGAGCGCCTCTCGGGCGAGCCGCGAGTGGACGAACCCACTCCGCGGCCTGCACTCCCGCATGGAACAGACCAGCTTCCACGGACTCGGGATCGCTGCTTGCGATCTCGTACACCGTCCAGGCCGTCAGACCGTGTCGAAGGGAAGGCGCGAGGTAGGGGCAGTGCGCGGACACACGGTCGATGTAGCCCGTGATGTCCACGGTCCGCGGAGCCGTGGTACGTGCCTCGACCAGGCGGAGCGCCCTGGCACGGGACCAGGACGCTCCGGTCAGAGGGCCGGTCGTCATCCGGCCGCGAGTGCCGAGATCTTCGGTGCGACGTCGCCGCCGTCGCCCGGGATGGGGCTGCAGTCCCACTCCGCCCACACCTCGCCGGTCTCGCGGTAGCGTGCCATGGCCCGCTCGTCGAGCACCCCGTCCGCGCCGGTGAACCACACCTCGGGCAGCGGGCCGAACATCTCCACGTAGGCGTCGACCCAGGAGATCCGGCCGTAGCCGGTGTTCTCCACGTGGTTGATCAGTCGGCCGGCGCTCTGCGCGCAGAACTCCGCGTACTCGGGCTTGCCCAGGAGCTGGTGCCACTCGGCGTCGATGGCGGCCGAGAACATCTCGGGCGCGACCTGGCCGGCGTCGAACTGCCGGACCGAGACCTGGAAGAACTTGCCCAGCTCGGTCCTCTCGGGGGTCTGGACAGCGGTCACGCTGAACTCCTCTCGTCTGGCGGAAGTGGTCTTGGAACGTGTGCCGGGAATCCCTCGGGACTGACTCCCAAGGCCGGTTGGCACCCGCCGTGCAGTTGATCGCGGAGACTCGGCGGGCCCCGCGCGGCTGCGCCGACCGATCTGGTCGGGGGCGCTCGGATGACCGGCATCTCGTGGTGAAGACCCTTCCAGTTCGCACACATCGTGAGCGGACAGGTTGTCCGCAGGTTTCCGGAGCGAGGAGAGTTGACGGATCAGCAGGTTGTGCTAACGGGCGGCGAACCAACTGCGTGGATCCGGAGTGCAGTTGAGGGGTCGGTTCAGGAACCCGAAGAAGGGCTTTCAAGGGACCGGCCACCTTGCTACCGAGCTTCCGCTGCCGTGTTTGGGTGATCGGCCGACGCGGCAAAGTAGTCCTGTGAAAAGTTCGGCAGCTGGGGGATACGCCTGATCACCTAGGGGTGAGACCGGGATGGCTCGCGGGGTGGAACGGCACTGTTCGGTGTGCCGTGCGACGCTCAGCCGATTCAACGTAGGACTGCGGTGTGGGCCCTGCCAGGGGGGTGGTGCAGCACCCCGAGTCGGACGTGAGTTCTGGGTGGAACCCGCAGTCGTGGCAGCGATCCGTGCCTGGGATCTCGGTGTGGTCGTGAGGCTCTTCCGGCAACACACCGGCCTCTCACAGGCATCGGTCGCCCGGCTCGTCAACATCGACCAAGCCGAAGTGAGTCGGCTGGAGCGCGGCCGGAAGAAGATCCGCGACCGTCGCCAGCTCGCACAGTGGAGCGAGGCCCTTGGAGTGCCTGACGGCCTCCTGGGACCGTTACCGGGTGCCGACCGGCCGTCGTCGATGGCGGACAGCTCGGGCAACCACCTGACGCTTCCTGACGGACACGGGCAGCTCCTGCTGCCCGCCGGGCGGAACCTGCCGCCTACGGCGCTTCCCACGCTGACAGGGCCAGTCGCCTCCTTACAGGGCGACGCTCTGCTTCTCGCGTCGAGCGGGGAGGCCGAGGCATGGAGTCGGATGCCGCTCAGGGCCCTGCTCGCCGTGCACCACAGCGGAGACGGAACACAGCGGTACTTCGTCACGGACGCGCGCGGGGGCGTCCGTGACGAAGCCGGAAGCCCCTTCGCCATTCCCATGGCCTACGAGTTCGACGACTTCACCTTGGGGATCCTCTGGGCTGCGGCAGGGTTCGACTCCGCCATCCTTGGCGACGACGCGGCGCTTTACGGAGAACTGGGCCTTCCGTCACAGGACTTGCCAGGAGTAGGCCGTCAGTCGGTCACTCTCGACGGCCTCACCGACGGCTCCCAGATGCTCGTCGGCTCGCGGGCATGCGCCCGGTTCATCCTCGACCAGCGCGACCAACTGGCCGGCGATCCGGTCTTCTGGACCCGCGAACAGCGAGGGGAGGAAGCCGCGACCTGGCTGCTCTTCGAGCACAAACACCGCTACCTTGAGCTGATGGCTCCCGCGCGAGCACACGACGGCGTCGGACGAGCCTTCTGCGTTCCCCACCAAGAGGTCGCCGCCTCGCCCATGTACGAGCGCGTGCTGCTGTTCCTCGCGATCGCGCTGATGGAGTCGTACGGCATCACGACCTGGGTGACCGACGAGACGGACCTCCAGCAGACGGAGGGCTTCGCGCTAGTTCCTGGTCACCGGGCCGCCATAGCGACCTGGGTACGCGCTGAATCCGCGCCCCAGACCGCTCTGACTTCCGGGGCGCGATCCCTGCGGGCCTTCGCGGGCATCACGGGCCACGCGCGAGCACATAGCGTCACCATGGGATCGACCTCCGGGGAGCGCTTGGCGGCGACTTCGGACTATCTCGGCCTTGACCGAGAGTGGTTGACCCACCGCTGCGGACAGCTTGCCGCTGTGGGAACCACCGGCCTCGCCCGGCCACGAAGCCGCCACCTCAGCCTTGATGCCTTGGACCGGGCCTGCGCGTACGTGGCGGCCGAGTTGCGGTCCGAGGCCGGTGACCCTGGGGGAGCGACCCGATAGCCTGCACGGAAAGATCTCCGAGGACGAGATCCAACCAGGCTGCGTAGATCGGAAGTTGGGGCGATGGCAGGCGTGACACGAACGGTGGCTGTCTACTCTCTCGGCGGCACCATCGCCATGACCACCGACCCGGCGACCGGGGGAGTCGTGCCGGCTCTCTCCGCCCATGACCTTCTGGCGGCTGTCCCCGGCCTGGATGGCCACGGCATCGACCTGCGCGTGCACGACTTCCGCCGGGTGCCCGGTGCCTCGCTCACCTTCGACGACCTCTCGGAGCTCGGCACCGAGATCGACAAGGTCCTCGACGGCGGCGGCGTCGACGGGATCGTGATCACACAGGGCACCGACACCATCGAGGAGACGGCGTTCTTCCTCGACCTCCGTCACGGTCACAACCAGCCGGTCGTCGTTACCGGTGCCATGCGCAACCCCACCATGGCCGGCCCTGACGGACCGGCCAACCTGTACGCGGCCGTCGTCGCGGCAGCCGACCCGCAACTGCGTGGAGCCGGGGTGCTGGTCGTTATGAATGACGAGATCCACGCGGCACGGCATGTCCGTAAGGCGCACACCACCAGCCCTGCCGCCTTCGCGTCACCCGGCGCCGGACCCATCGGCCGGATCGCGGAGGACCGGGTACGGCTGGCTTCCCCGTTGCCCGATCGATTCGTTCCCCTGGCACCGGCCGTCCGTGACCCACGCGTGGGCCTTTACACGGTCAGTCTCGGCGACGACGGGACGCTGCTCGAAGCCTGGTCCGGCCAGTGCGACGGGCTCGTCGTCGCTGCCTTCGGCGTGGGACACGCCCCACAGCGACTCGTCGAGAGCCTCGAACGGCTCGCCGTACGTGTTCCCGTGGTCCTCGCCTCGCGCATCGGCAACGGCCCGGTCCTGACCGGAACATACGGTTTCCCCGGGTCGGAGAAGGACTTGATCAGCCGGGGGCTCATCCCGGCCGGCGACCTCGGCCCGTACCAGGCCCGCCTCCTGCTCCAGGCGTTGCTCGCCCAGGACGTGGCCCGCGAGAGCATCGCTGAGAAGTTCGCTGTTTTCGCGCGCTGATCCCGCACGTCAGCCACGCCCGAGAGGACCCGCATGCGTGCCCATGAACTGACCACCGGCCGGACGTTCGGCGTCACCTTCGACCACGGCGAGGACTTCTTCGACGCGCTCTCCGCGTTCTGCCGTGACCAAGGAGTGCGGCAGGGCTACATTCCCTCGTTCATCGGTGCGTTCGCCGAAGCGGAGATCGTCGGCGCCTGCGAGAAACTCGAAGACCCGGACGCCCCGGTCTGGGCCAGGACGTATGTCACCAACGTCGAAGCCTTCGGTGCTGGGACAATCGCCCACGATCCGGAGACGGGAGGCATCCTGCCGCATATCCACGTCGCCGCCGGGCTGAAGGCACAGTCGGCCGACGGCCGTACCAGCCACCTCCTGAGCGCCAAGGTCCAGTTTCTCAGCGAGCTCTTCGTCGTGGAAGTGATCTCACCGGCCATGACTCGGCCCCGAAACCCCGAACTGTACGACGTGCCACTGCTCACTTTCGGCCCTCCGGAGTGATGCCCTCGCGGAACGATAAGGCCGTGATCGTGGACTGCGACGAGCACACGCGGATTCGCCGAGGCAGCACTCAGAGGGCGTTAAGTCCCGTTCCTGGTGATGTGGTGTCGCCCGTTCGTGGGTGATGGAACGGTTCCACGCCCGCGTCGTGTCGTGTGCATGATGGGGTCGCGGACATGGAACGGATGCCGTACGCAACCGACTTGTCCGACGAGCAGTGGGCACTGATCGAACCGCTGGTCACCGCGTGGAAGCAGGAGCGGGTGGCGCGGTCGGCGACCGGGAACCCGGGCTCCTGCGACCTGCGTGAGGTCGTGAACGCGCTGCTCTACCAGAACCGGACGGGCTGTCAGTGGCGGCTTCTGCCGCATGATCTCCCGGCCTGGTCTGCGGTGTTCTACTACTTCACCCTGTGGCGCCAGGACGGCCTTGACCAGCGAATCCAGGAGATCCTGCGCTGCCAGGTGCGGGAGAGGTCCAGACGATTAGAGGACCCGTCCCTGGTGATCATCGATACCCAGTCCGTCCGTGTGGCGGCCGGGGTGCCGAAGAAGACGACGGGACTGGACGCGAACAAGAAGACGCCCGGCAGGAAGCGGGGACTGGCCGTCGACGTGCTGGGCCTGGTCATCGGTGTGGTGGTCCTCGCCGCGAGCGCGCACGACAACGAAGCCGGCATCGCCCTGCTGGACCAGGCGGCCGAGCGGTGCGGGATGCGCCTGGAGAAAGTCCTGGTCGACCAGGGCTTCAAGGACGCCGTGATCATCCACGGGGCGGTGAAGGACATCACCGTCGAGGTGGTCCGCCGCAACCCCGGCGACGAAGGCAAGGGCTTCGTCCCGCAACCGAAGCGGTGGGTGGTTGAGCAGGTCAACGGCACCCTCATGCTGCACCGGCGCCTCGCCCGCGACTACGACCACCGGCCCGACAACGCGGCCTCACGCGTCTACTGGGCCTCCACCGCCGGCATGCTCCGCCGCCTGACCACCCCCACCGCCGCCTGGCGGGACGACGTGGAGCTGGCCGCGTGAACGTCCACGAACTCCTGCGGCTGCTGCAGACCGAACACGACGAGACCACCGCACGAGCCGAGAACCTGCGCGAGCAGATCGAGCGGCTCACCACCGCCCTCGCCGAGACCGAAGCCCGCCTGGCCGAGCTCGCCGCCACCCGCAAGGTCATCGACGGCCTCACCCCACACGACCACGGAACGGCCCCCGCGGAGACCGCCACCGCGACCGTCTACCAGCGCATCGTGACCACGTTCAACGACCACCCCCAGAAGGTGTTCCGCGTCCGTGATCTGCACGAACACCTCGGCCTGCCCACCGACGAGCCCTCGATCAACGTCACCCGCTCCCGCCTGGGACGACTCGTCCGCCAAGGACTCCTCGAACAACCCGAACGCGGCCGCTACCAGAAACGGACTTAACGCCCTCTGAGGACCGACAGACCCGGCAGCCCGCCCTCGTTCGGCTTGATCCCGGGGTCGTAGGCGAGCTGGACGACCGTGTCGACGAGGTACATAGTTGTGAACTCCAGTTCGATTTAGTGCACGCCAACGCCCGAGGGGGCGAAGCGCCAGTGCAGGAGGGGGAGAAGCGCCGGTCAGACGACTCGGCGGGCCGCGAGAATCTGCGGCTTCCAGGACGCGAGGGTCGTGAGGCGGACCACGTCGCCGGTGCGCGGGGCGTGCACGATCAGGCCCTGGCCGACGACCATCCCGACGTGTTCCGGGACTTCGGCGGTCCCTTCGGTGAAGACGAGGTCACCGGGCCGGAGAGCGTCGACCGATACCGGCTTGCCCTCCTTGACCTGCGTGTACGTCGTCCGCGTGAGGGTGACCCCGGCGGCCCTGTACGCCTGCTGCATCAACGAGGAGCAGTCGCAGCGGCCCATGGGGTCGCTCCCGTGGGAGTCGGTGCAGCTCCCGCCCCACTGGTACGGGGTGCCGAGCTGGCCGAGCGCCCAGCGGATCGCTGTCTGGACCTTGGGCGGAGCGTCTGCCGGGATCTTGTATCCGGTCGGCACCGCGCCGGGCGGGATGGTTCCGAAGTCGGTGCCGTCCCTGCCGGCCGTACAGCCGCCTGCGGTACTCGACGCGGCACTGGCCGTGCTGTCCGAGCCGGAGGGCGAAGGGCTCGGTGACGTGCCGCCGGCCTTCGACAGCAGCGGCTCGATCGCCTGCTGCAAGGCGGTGGCCAAGGGCTCCCACTTCGCGTAGGCCTCCGGGAAGCCGGACCTCTGCACCGCCTGGGCTGCCTGGGTGACGGACAGGGACTGCCAGCCCGAGACCTTTTCCAACGCCTCGTAGAACTTCGTCGAGGCGTGCACCGGGTCGAGGATCTCGTTCGCGGTGCCCCAGCCCTGCGACGGTCGCTGCTGGAACAAGCCCAGTGAGTCGCGGTCGCCGTAGGTGAGGTTTCGCAGGCCGCTCTCCTGCAGGGCGGTCGCCAGGGCCACGATCTGGCCCCGGGCCGGGATGTTCATCGCGACGCCGGTGGCCTGGATGGTCTTGGCGTTGGGGATCTGCTCGGCCGGGTCTCCCAGGCCCGGCACGGAGACCGTGCCCTTGCCGCCGCCGTCCAGGATCGCCTTCACCTGAGCGGCAACGGCCGAGGTCTCCACAGCCTGTGGACCGCCGGTCGAGCAGGAGGCCGTAGCAGTCCCGGCCCCGATGGCGAGGACGGGAACGGCCAGCAGGAGCGGACCGGAGGCGAAGAGACCGACGACCGCTCCGGTGGTCTTCTTCATCGCCGCCGCCGTTCGCCGGGGCAGAGAACCCGGCCGGGCAGCGGAATTGGGTCAGGGCGTGGGCGTATCAGGGCGTGCTGCATCGCAGCGGCTCCTCGCGGTTCGTAGGAGGCGCGGTGCCGACTTCTCGTGCAAAGCCGTCGACACCGCGCCGATGTGAATCCGCCTCTCAGGGCGGGCCCGGGTCAGGGGAGTTGGTAGCTCCCGGACACCGGGTTCAGGTCATGCGCGGCAGCCAGCCGCGCTCGTAATCTCAGGCGGTGCACCGGGTCTCCTCACGGCTTCGGGAACGGGGAGTCAACGTGCCTTCCAGCCTGCGTCCTTGGACGCGGAAACACGGATCAGCACAGGTCAGCAGGGGTGGAGCCGGGCTCCGCCTCGGTGACGTGGCGAGACATTAGACCGGGATTCCGGCCGCACCAAACGACCGCCGAACCGGGCCCGAACCACGGCACCGGCTCGTTAGGCGCGGCCGGAAATCGCGGCTAACCTCCGGCGCAACCCCGCTCCGACCGCGTGCTGTTGACCACCCTCCGGAGCGGGCCCAGTCCCGTCGTGCCCTGAAAGAGGCCCCGCACATGAGCTACACGCTGCACCGAGGCGACGCCCTCACCGTGCTGAAGACCCTCCCGGACGAGAGCGTCAACGCCGTCATCACCGACCCCCCGTACAACTCCGGCGGACGCACCAGCTCGGACCGCACCGGCCGCACCGCCCGCGCCAAGTACGTCACGGCCGGATCGGCGCACGACCTGCAGAACTTCCCCGGCGAGAACCGCGACCAGCGGAGCTATCGAAGCTGGCTGACCGCACTGCTCACCGAGGCGTACAGGGCCGCGACCGAGCACTCCGTCGCCATGGTCTTCTCCGACTGGCGCCAGGAGCCCACCACGTCCGACGCCCTGCAGATGGCAGGCTGGACCTGGAGCGGAACCATCCCCTGGATCAAGCCCGCCAGCCGGCCCCGCAAGGGCGGGTTCAAGCAGTCGGCCGAGTTCATCATCTGGGGCGTCAAGGGCAGCCTCGACAAGAACCGGGACCTCTACCTGCCCGGCCACTTCATCGCCTCCCAACCCCGCAAGGACCGCGTCCACATCACCCAGAAGCCGGTCGAGATCATGCAGCAGCTCGTGCAGATCTGCCCCGAAGGCGGCACCGTCCTCGATCCCTTCACCGGCAGCGGTTCCACAGGCGTCGCCGCCTTGCGCGAGGGCCGGCAGTTCATGGGGGTCGAGCTCTCCGCGCATTACGCCGACGTCGCCGAGGCGAGGCTCCGAGCGGAGCTGACCCAGGACGACTTCGTCCTTGCAGGACCGGAGGCATGAGCGTGAGAACGACCGGCCCGGGGCCGACGGACCGCAGACGGATGAGGGCGGCTGGTGCATCGAGAAACCGACGCACCAGCCGCCCTTCCACTTGCGTCAGGCCGCCTCGAACGCCCGCCGGATCAGCGGTCCAGCCTTCTCCAGGTCGGCTGCCGACGCGATACGCACCTCCAGGTCGCCGGTCCCGAGGTGGCCGATACCACGCATGTCGCGCGAGAAGCCCTCCTCCAGCTCGACCGTGTCCGGGTCGACCTTGAGGTAGACCAGGATCGCCTCGTGCTTCGGACGGAAGATGACAGAGGCGACGTTCACCATCCGGCGGTACGCGATGTAGTGCCGAAGCTGAGCCACCTCGACCTCGCCCCAGGCGGTGAGGGCCTCGTCCAGTTCGGCGTACAGGTCCTGCAGGCAGCCAGGAACCGCACCTGCGGTGGCAGTTGCCTGAGCGGATGCCTTCCCGCCTCCGCCAGCGGCACGAGCCGTGACCTCCCGCTCGCGGCTCTGGCGACGATCCGAGACCGGTCTCGTGGATCCGGGAGTGGACTCGATCAGTAGCAGGCTCAGCAGCCCACCCTCGAAGACGCGGTAGCGCACCAGGTCGACCCGCTCGCGCAGACGGTGCACCGCGACTCGGTCGTGGTGCGAGAAGCCAGCGGCGATGCAGACCATCCGAGGGTTCCGCCAGTCGATCGACTCGGCGGCCTCGGAGCCCAGCTTCTCCTTGACCAGTGCCTCGAACTCGTGGCGCGCGGAGTCCAACCACGAGAGGTAGGAGACAGCCTGAGATAGGACACCGCTGTCGGCGCCTTTCTTGTACTCGATCAGCGCAGGTGTGCCGTTCTCGTCCAGGCCCAGCGAGTCGATCCGGCCCCGGTGCCAAGGCCCCGTCGGGTACTCCGACGCCAGGAAGCGGATGCCGAGCATGGCCTCCATGCCTGCCTCGACCCGCCGCTGCAGCTCCACCTCCAGCGTCACCGTGGAGCCGCGCAGCTCGACGTCCTGGCCGTCGGCATCCAGCCGGAACAGCTTCAGGTCGGTCACCAACGTCCCCCTCGTGCGATCACTACAGGAGAAGCAATCGAAACTGGCCTGCGGGTATTCCAGTGGGTACCTGTGCGTGATGCCCCGTGGCTGCCCGGCATCCCTGCTTCCACCTGCGCTTCACGCCGACCGGCTCCTCCTGGACTAGAGAGACGGGGACACGACGCGTGGCAGGCCCATGCGCCAGCGCCGCGCAGCGGGACTGCCGCTACCTCGGGTGGCGGCAGATCTCGGGGAGCCGTGACGACTTCAGGAGTCGCTCAAGCGCTGGGACCGCGTCATGGTAGAGGGCTGGTCCTGATGCACCTGGCATGAGTCGGCGCAGGGCACGCGTCGCGACGTCGGCGAGCGTCGCACCGATGTCGCCACCTATTGCGATATCCAGAGTGCCGACGAGGCTCACTTTGCGATCGTCCCACTCGTCGATGTGCTCCGTGAGGAAGTCCACCGCCACGGACTGTCGGCGGGCAAGAAGTAGCAGCTCGCAGGCGTGCACGGCGTCGCGGAGGTCGAAGCGGAGGCGGGCGGCGAGCCCCGACGGCCCGAGTCCCGGCTCCTGGCAGGTGATGACGAGTTCGTCAGCATCGTGGGTCTTGGCGATGATGCTCAGCTGCATGCCGCCGCGCACAAGCAGCTCCTCCGCCGCCTGCCGTTCGCGTTCGTCGTGAAGGGCGATCGACCACCACGGGAGCGGGCCCCATGTGCCGTGTGTTGTTTCGTGCTCAAGGAAGGGGTAGAAGATCTGGTATCGCTTCAGCAGATGCCTCTGGAAGGTGGCGAGGCAGCCGTCCTGGAAGTGCTCGTCCTTGCTGCGCTCACGCAGCAGCTCGTACTCGATGGCGCTCATGCCCTCCACGGCCAGCGCGATGCGTTCCAGCTGCTCCTGGATGATCTCCGCGGTCCGCACGAGAACTCCGCGGAACTCATCGCCTGGCGGAGCCTGATCGAGGAGACGGCCCAGAGCGCGCTGCGCGGCTTGGCAGCGTACGAGATCGCCGCCAAGGCTCACCAAGTGGCGGGCCTTGAGAGTGCTCCAGGGGCGGGTGGACATCCAGCGCTCCCAGGCCTGGTCGCCGCCACCACGCTGGGTCAGCGTCATAGCTCCGGCATTGCCGACCCGGAAATCCGGCTCGGCCTTCAGCCTCTCCCACAGGTCGGGGTACCCCTCCAGCGGGAAAGCGGGCAGCGAGGAGTGCGCCGCGAGGACACGTGAGTCCGCTGTGTCCCACAGTTCGCTCAGCTCCCGTTCCACACGCGAACGAGGCACAGTACGGCCCCGCTGGGCAGCCCAGTATTCGATCAGCAGCATGTAGGTGCTCTCCGGACTCCAGGGGAGCAGGCCCAGGCCGTCGAGTACCACAACGGTGTTGGCCAGTCCGTCGTGCTCGAACCCGAACTGGATCTTGTCGATGAGTTTGGTGAGTTCTTCGGTATCAGGGCCGGGCGCCGCGAATAGCGGGCTGGCGGCGAGCATGTCACGGATGTTCGATGTGCTCTCGCCCCGGGCGAGCTGGACGGCGACCCGCGCGACCAGCATGGAGCCGATGAGCCTGGGCTCACCGAGGTCGTCGCGCAGGCGGTCCTTGCCCAGGGCTGGGACATCCCTCACGTGCCACAGCAGCCCCTCTTGGATCTCACGGAACCACTCTTCCCGCTGCGCCGTGAGCTCTCCGGACGTGCTGCGCGACATGCTTCTCCCTGTTGGATGCGGCTGCTGAAATGCGGTGCTTCGGCTAAATGCCCGTGACCGAGGCCCGGCCTACTGTCCTCCGCCAGCCGTCTTGGTGGCCCCACCGTGCTTGGTCACGCGCGGGCGGCATCGGATGCGTACGGCCCCGTGAGTGAACGCCGGGTCCGTGGCCTTGCTCGCCCACACGTATGCCTCGCCAGGCTGCAGTCGCGACATCTGGTCGGAACTGAGTGTGGAGAGTGCGGCGTTGGCCTTCTGCAGGTGCTTGAGCCACGCGGGAGAGGTGAACTTGTGCAGGATGACATGGTCGGAGAGTTCGATCAGGGAGATCGGGACCGAGGGTGGGTCCTGGCTGGCGACCAGGATGCTCATGCCCTTGTGGCGCATCTCTCGGACGGTCTCAACCAGCCCTGACACCAGGTCCGGGCTGTCGATGTACTTGTGAGCCTCGTCGAACACCACGAGCTTGTTGAAGTGCTCGCCGCCGTCGCGGGCTTCCGCGAACAGCTGCATCAGGACGACGAACAGTCCGAGTGCTTCGTCCTTCTCGATGAACTCGTCGCGCAGGTCGACGATGATCAGCCGACCCGGCCGGACCAGGCTGGTCAGGCGTGTTGTGTCGTCGATGTACTCGGCGGCGAGGTTGAGCCGTTCCTGTGCCAGCCGCTTCAGGTGATCGGGTAGTTCGGACTCCTCCACGCCCTGGCGGATGGCCGCCAGGTTCAGGTTGTCCCGGTGGGCTCGCATGATGCGAGTGAGCTGGCGGATGTAGACGGACTGATTGCCGACCGCGCCCATAAGGAAGCGCCAGTGCGCGGCCTGTAGTTCGTTCGACGCGAAGGTGAGGGGCTGCACCTCGATACCTGGGTACTCGGAGCGCCGCTCTGCGAGCTGGGCCGCCGGCACGAGGAGCAGGACGTCCTGGAGGGCTTTGGGCTGTGCTCCGTAGCGCTCCTTGAGCGTTCGGAGCTGCGTCTCGTCGTCGTTCGGATGCGTCATGGACGTGAACTCGGGCGCGTAATCCTGCGTCTGGCTGTAGTGGAAGACCACGGTCGCCAGCGGATGCGGTAGCTCGTTCACGGGGGGTGCCGGGAGGGAGGCCATTTCCATGATGCTGCCCAGGGTGTAGCTCTTGCCGCCGCCCTGGACGCCGAACAGGCTGATGGTGTGGGTCTCATAGAGGTCGAGGGCGATGGTGCGGCCGGCGATGTCACCGAGTACGCCGTACTGAGGGGACGGGCGCATGACGCCGAGGAACGCGTCCGGAACGAGTGAGGGAACTACGCGGGGCACGTCGGTAGCCGGTGCGTCATGGGACGCCGTAGAACTGACGGCTGGCCGCGATGGCGCGGGCTCCGGCCTTGCCTGTGTCTGTGGCGACTCACTCAGCGTGGTCGACGGGGACGGCTGCTGAGGGCCAGGAGCGGTGTCCGTGGGGGCCGCTCCTGATGTCGCCTCCACAGCTTCTGGGGAGGCAGGTGTCTCTCGGTCCGCTGCCGGCGGGGCGGATACGTCTTCGACCTCTGGCGCGCGGAACGCGGCGTCGGCAATCCGGGGCACCGTCAGATCGAGCCGAGACAGGGTGGCAGCTGGATCACCGCCGCTGCCATCGGGAACGTCATCAGACGGTTCGAGGTCCTGAGGCTGCGGCTGGACCTTGTTCTGGACAGTCGGGATCGCGTCGATCAGTTCCTTGATCAGGTCGCGGCCGATGCGGTGGAACTCTATGGCGTGGTCGAGTTCCCGGTCGGTGCCCGATCGGGCGAGGTCGAAGACCAGTCCACTGCGGGTGAACTGCAGCGTATAGCCGTCGTCGAGGCGGTCCAGAAGGCGGTGTGCTGCTTCGTACGGGGCCTTGCCCATCGTGCCGTGGCGGAAGGCACGTGTCAGGTAGAAGCGGAGCAAGGAGCTGAGCGCGAGGTTCTTCACACCGCGGTCGACACGGTCCGGAGTGCTGCGATGCGGGTCGAAGGCGGTCGCGAGAACGTCCTGGCTGCGCTCGAGCTGCTCGGCGACCTTCGCCTTGAGCTGCTGGTAGGCGCCGATGTTGTTCAGGGCTGTGTAGCACTTGACCTCGACCAGGCGGCAGGTGATCGTCCTGCGCCGGTCGTCGAGGTGGAACAGGGCCAGATCGCTGCGGTGGAAGGAGAGGGAGTCCCCCAGTTCTCGCACCTGGCGGCGTGCTTCGCGATACAGCTCTGGATGTGCGTCCAATGGGACGATGATCTGGTTGGTGAGGACCCCCTGGTAGTCGAGGTAGAGCCGGGCGAGCGAGAGGCCGAGGACTTCCGTGCGCTGGGTGGGAGCGGCGGACGCCAGCTTGAAGGCCAGGTTCCCCGACAGCAGCCGCAACTGATCGAAGAATGTGTGAAGGTGCCGCTGGTCGACATCCAGGTCGTGGTCCGCGGCGACCGGACCGAGCAGGGCGCGCAGTTCGTCCACGGACTTGGAGCTGACCATGATCTGGTGGCCCAGAGTTCCGCCTGCCTGCGGCACGTAGTCGATGACGTACTCGGGGCGTCCGTCATCGCCGGAGTGGTCGAAGTACTCCAGCCCCAAGGTCCGGTCGATGGTGACGACCCAGTCGCTGACTTGATGGGCCTGGTACAGCAGAGCGCGGTCCGCGGTTTCCAGGGCGAGCACGGTGCAGGGGACGTGCCGCAGTGCGCGGCCTGCGGTGGCGACACTCGCGGCGGCCGAGGCCATGAGCGCGGGGAGGTGGCCGAGAAGCGTGGTGAGGTCCTCGGCATCGTCCAGAACCGGTGCTTCGCCGTGCCGGGGGAACTTGCGCCACGCGACCTGCTGTTCGTTCTTCACGTACCGCGATGCCATCGCCTGCACCAGTCCGTGGACCGGCGCGTGCGCGATGTCCTCGTGCTGGGTTGAGCCGAGCTGTTCCCCGCCGAAGGCATCGATGAGAACGGTGAGGTGCGCGTCGAAGTCACCAGGGTTGGCAGTGAACTCGTCCACCGACCGGACGGAGAAGGCCAGCTTCGCCTGGAACGCGCCCCCCGACGGGTTGAGGAACGCCTCCGCCTCGGCGGCGGAGACCTGGGCCTCCGCGCGCAGCAGCTCAGCGAGCGCCTCTCCCGCCTCCGGCGCCTCCGGATCGCCAACACACAGACGCAGGTCGAAGCGCAGAGACCGCGTCACCTCCCGCCGTTGGAGCTCCAGCAGCATGTCGGCAAGCAGCTCACCGCGCCCCGCATTCACCACGTTCATCACGAGGGTGTGGACATACGGATGCAGGCGCACATAGCGCTCCACGCGGTCTGCGAGATGCGTGCCTGACAGACCGGTGGACCCGGCACCGGTACCGGATGTAGCAGCCGGCAGTCGCAGAACTGAGGCCAGTTGGCCGAGCAGCCCGCGTGGGTCTTCCACCTCACTGGGCAGATAGGCCCCCCAGTACGGAGTGAGGTTCTCCGCAGCCACCAGGAGGCGTCCGTCCCGCCGCGGCACCGCGAAGGGAAACCCCAGCGAGGACAGCTCGTCCATCAGCGAGCCGCGAGCGGCGATGACCTGGCGCCGGTCGGCGCCCGTAAGCCGCGTGATCCAGTCGGCGCCCAGGGCCGACCAGGTCGCCAGCCACAGGGCGCGTAGCGGGTGCGTAGGAGCCACGAGCAGGACGTGGTGGCGTTGTCCAAGCCCATCGGTGAGCGTCGCGGCCACGCAGTCGAACTGCAGGATCTGGGCGAGACGGACGAGAACTGACGCCCGCTCCGTGTCCCCGGCCCGCTCCAGGTGGTGCAGTTGCGCCGCGATGAGCTCGGTGTACGCCTGCGCATATGCGGCGAGCTCTATGCGCACCGCCGAGAAGTCGACGGCCTCGGTGACCAGGAGACTCTCTTCCTCTGCTGCGTCGCCGGCGCCGCGGAGTGCGGAGAAATAGCCCCGCCTCGCCGCGAGGAAGGCTTCGAAGGCTTCGGCCGTCCGACCGGTCAGCGAGGCCACCAACCCGTCATCGGCATCGAGCACAGGATCTCCGGCACTCGCCGGTCCCAGGCTGAGCTGCCACAGCCCCGGCCGGTCTGCCGCCGCGAGGATGCGCTGCTGAAGCACAGTGAGGGTGGGGGAGAGACGGATGTCCACCGTCCCGGCGGCGCTGACCCGGGCGCTCAGCGTCCGTTGCTGGGCGCGGCCGGTGCCTGCCTTCCACCGGACTTCGCCGAGTGCGACACGTGCCGGGTCGTCACCGTTCGCTAGCGCCTGGAACTGAAGGTCGCGCAGGGCCTGTACGACACCCTCGTACCGGCCGGCACTGCGCTCTGGTGGCTCCTCCGTCTCCGCATCGGGCACGACGTAGAACCGCTCGCTCTGCCCCCCTGGCAGACCGTCGCTGGCCGACTCGACATCGAGAGGCTGTTCCTGGTCGTCGAGCGGTGTGACGGTGAGGTAGTGCCACCCCTCGTCCCAGTCGATCTTCGTGAGTTTGGGCAGCTTCGCTTTGTGTTCGGCCTTGGCAGCCTTCTTCACTGAGGTGCTGCGGCCGATCGGTCCGGACTTCTCCGACGCGATTTCCACACGGAATCGGGCGAGCCCCTCCACTTTGCGGGGGACGGGGTCGACTGTGAAGTGGGCGAGAAGCTCGCTGACGCCCTTCGGACCGGCCAACAGGTAGGGCTGGCCAGCTATGGCGGACAACGCGGGGTACGCGGCCAGATCGTCGGGCACGTCACCTGCGCGGGGCAGTCCGAGTTCCTGCACATCGATGGAGACCGAGGCACGCTGGCGGTCGTCGAGGCGCCAGTTCCCGAAAGAAAGCGCCCAGTTCTCCCGGTCGATAACGATACGCCGCGTCCACGCGACGCGGTCCTCCAGCCCGCAGCGGGCCACGAATCCGGCCAGGCGGCCGGCGAATTCCGAGTCAATGAGCCCGAGTTCCAGTACCCGCTGTCGCTCCGAGCGGGCGGACTCGGTCAGCTTGTCGACGAGGTCGCGATTGCGGTCGGCTCGCTCCCGCACCTCGCCCGGTTGGGCGAACAGCTCGAAGTCCGGAACCAGGCCGAAATGGAAGACCGCGGCCCCGGCGGCCTGTTCTCCGTAGCCGTTGGCCTTGAGAGTGAGCAGGTACGCGGCACGGGCCCGTGCACTCGCGCGCTGGTCGGGGACCTCGCCCAGGAGCGCGAGCAGCTCCTCCACGCTTGGTCGCAGCGTGGCCGGCACCTCGTCCAGCAGCTGAGCGGCGAGGAGGTCGTAGCTGTCCCCGAGAGAGATCTCCTCGAAGGTCGCGACACCGAAGGAGTCCTCTGCGCTGGCCCTGAGCCCCGGCGGCACGAAGACGAGAAGGGGTCCGGCAGCGCCGTCCGACTGAGGCTGCTCCGTGCGGTTGCGCAGCTCGACCAGCTTGGTGCTGGTCACCGTGACATCCCGCAGCTCGCTGACTTCCTCGGTGTCCCGTGCCGGCCCCAGCAGACACACCTCGGCCCCTGCGCCGTTGGCGCTCCTGAGCCTGCGCACCAGACGCGCCGCGAGGGCGGCGTCCACTTCGGTCACCCGCATGCAGTGGCCCGCGTCGCGCGAGGCGAGCAGAGACGTGAGCCGGGGCACCAGCACGCCCTCCAGCGCATCGCGCAGATCTGCGGTGCTCGGCTCGGTCAGTCCCACAGTGCTCACCGGACCACCTCCGCGCCGGGCGTCGTACCCATGGAGTAGCGAGGAGTGATGGTCTGCGTCAGATAGGCATCCGACATGTCCTGGTAGTAGCCGATCTCGCGGAGGCGATGGGTGAAAGCGGTGGAGTTCGCTCGCAGCGCGACCTGGTCGTCGAGGTCGGCGCCCGTGAAGCCGTCCGAGTCGGGCAGCTGGTCGACGTACAGGCCGTAGCGCTCGCGCAGTACGGCGAGGAACTCGTCGATACGCATGGGTGAGGTCGACAGATTCCCGTCGGGCCCAGGGCGCAGCAGCGAAATCTGCAGCAGAATCTCCAGCAGCCGTGCGTCGAGGACGAAGCGGCGCTCGCCCCGGGTGCCACGCGGCTGGGTCAGCAGCGCGCCGGGCCGGTTCTTCAGTAGCAGGGAGTCCAGGCAGTCGACGATGTATCCGCGGTGGTATCGGCCCTTGTAGTGCAGCAGCATCTCGATGTATTCGTCGAACGGGCTCAGGCCCAGGTCCGCGATCTGCCGTACCTCGGAGGGCGGGTCGGTCTCGTCGTCCAGCACCCCGTTCACGCGCTGGTCGAAGAAGTTGTCCCGCTCACTCTTGTATCCCTTGCCCAGCAAGGTCAGGACTTCGGCGGCCGAGAAGTAGGGACGGTCCTGGGGAGCGGTGAGCTTGCGACGCTTGGTCATCAGGTGCTCGGCGAACTCGTCCAGCTTCTTCACCTCGAACGTGGCTTTGACGAACCGCTGGATGCGGCCGTACCACACGCTGGCGCTGTGCTCTGCGAGAAGGGCAGCCGGGGTGCCGGGGACACCCTCGACGTCCACGAAGAGGTGGACGCGGTAGGGGCATTGATGGGCCGCATCCGCTCCCTTGTGCCCACTCGCACACGAGGTGTCCACGGCGCCGGCGGCCACCGCTCTGGGCAGCAGTTTGATCATCCGCAGGTGGTAAAGCGCCAGATGGAAGGCGAAGAGGATCTTCAAGTACTCCACCAGGACCGTGCGCGGCATGTGCTCCTGGTGGTAGAGCAGTCGCATGACGTCCTCCGCGAGCAGCCGCGCGGGCTCCTGGCACAACAGCGGATAGGGCCTGCGGGGCTTGCTCGTGTCCGGCCGGTCCTCGACCTTGCCGTACGCCTTGCTCACCAGGTGCAGCAGCGCCTGCGTCTCCACGTCGGTGTCAGGACCCGGCTTGATCGCACCGGTGGTCCGGTCCACGTCAGAGAAGAAGAACGACCGCAGCTCCTGCAGCGCACTGGGCGCCTCGGCGAGCATCTCATAGAGCTGCTCATCGGCCCCGTACGGACGGGACTTGCGACTGTTGCGAAAGCGGTAGGTGAAGCCGTGAAGAGGGCGAGGGCCCGCCACGGCCTCGTTCACCCGGCCCCGGTTGACCAGATCCATCAGGTGTGTGTTCACCCAGCGGGTCGTCGTGTCCCGGTCGAAGCCCTCGAAGACATCAGGGTTGGCCAGGAAGAGGTCCACGAAGTCGTCGACGGTGAGATCTCCGGCGCGACTGAGCTTGCTCGGCAGACCGCGATGCCACAAGCGTGCCAGGAAAGCGGTCAGAACCCGGTCCATGTGGAGCGTCTTGTAGTCGACACGGCTCACCCCGGGATGGTGGAACTTGCTGTGCACACTGGTCAGCGCCATGTCTCCTCCTCATTCCCGTCACCGGACACGGCGGACAGGTCCTCCATGTGCAGCGCATGATCCGGTGTGCGGTGGACCCGGCGCAGATCGTGTCCGTGGGCGGTGAGCAACACTTCCTGGTACGGCACCGAGGCGAGCCGATTCTTGAACACAGAGAGGGCGAGCTGCTGCCCCTGCACGTCGGCGACGCCCGGCCGGTACCCCTGGGCGAAGCGCTGCAGCAGTTCGAACAGGTCGAGCCCGATGGCCAGTTCAGCCTCCGCTCCCTGACGTCCGTCAGGATCCTGGTAGCGCAGTCGCAGTGCTGTCCGGCTGCCTTCGACGTATATCGAGGCCGGGGCGTCCCCGGGCTCCAGCGTGAAGCCAGCAGCGGGGAACAGCCGGAAGCTGCGTACCGTGCCGTGCGGCACGGTACGCAGCTTCAACGCCATGGCCTCACCGATCCGGTCCGGCGCTGCCAGCCCCTCTCCCCGGTTGAGCGCGTACAGCAGCTCGTCCCGGGCCGCCGCAGCAGCCGTCGGTGAGGCGAGCAGAGAAAGAAATCGCAGCGCGGAGGGATAGGGCAGCATGCGCTCGGCACGCGCGTCGTCCCGGAGCTCGAAGTAGAGCAGCCGCCGGGCCGCGCCCAGATGGCGGCGGTGCGCGAGGATGTCCTCCGACAGCGCGGAGGTGGACCGCGCCAGCATGGCGAACTGCGCCGCGATCAGCTGCCTGTCCCGATCGGAGCGTCCGTCGATGGCGACCAAGGCGCGGTCGTCGATGAGCCCGGTGTAGTCGAGCCGCCGGTCCAGCTGCGGCTGGGGCGGAGCGGCAACGTCCGTCTCCCGAAGCAGCCTCAGCAGTCGGTCCCGCTCTCTGGGCAGTCCGTTCGGAGCCGGTGGGGTGCCCAGGTAGGCGGAGAAGTAGTAGCTGTCGAGCAGGGGTTGCGCCTCGTCTGCCGCGTGCACTGCGTGAATCTCCGCGCAGTCTCGTCCCGAGGTGAGCGTGTAGGCGAGAGCGGAACGCAGATCGCGCAGGGTGATGTGGAGTCGGCCGCGCAGTTGGGTGAGCTCGTAGACCCTGCGCAGCCGACGCTTGACCTGTGGACCCGCGTCGGGGTGGCGGAACGTCTGGGCGTTGTGCCGCGCGTAGCAGGTATCGGCGATGTCGCAGGACGCGCACACCTCCCAGAAGCGCTCATGCGTCATGCGGTCCAGCATCCGCTCCAGAATCGACTCGTCGTCGACAGGGTTGCCTTCCTCGTCGGCCGGGCGGGCGGTCACATCACGTGTGTTGAGGTTGACCACGGCGACCGCGTCACCGGTTTCCCCGCCCGCCAGGCCGATGTTGACCAGCTTGGACAGGAGCGGGAAGCGCTCGTGGTGGTGGCTGAGAAAGTCCACCAGGCGTCCCTCGTTCACCGCGATCAGGCGAGTTTCCCCCTGCCCCGCCCAGCCGGTGGCGTCGTCGCCGGCGTACGGTGCGAAGAAGTCCTCCAGTACGTCGTCGCTGGCGGCATCGGCCTCGTCCTGGCTGCCGTCGTGGTTGGTTCGGAAGCGATGTCCGTCGAGCGTGAAATCACTGCCGTTGAGGCGATCGGGTCCGAACTGGGCATCGAGTTTGCGCGCCTGGGCCTCGAAGCTCTCCAGGAATGCGGTTTTCCCGTCGCCCGCGTTACCGGTGACGATGACCAGCGCGTGCTTTCCCGCGCGCAGAGCAGGGACCAACGCGCGGTCCAGGGCCGTCTCGACGTACACCTGCATGCCCTGAGGGTCGAGGCCGCGGGTGCCGCGGTTGCTGCGGTGGCTCTGGCTGTAGAGCGTCTGCAAGTGGGCTACGTACGGGTTGGTGTTGGGCGCCGGTTCGGCAGCCGGGGCGGCCGGGGACACACTGGCAGGGTCGGCATCCTCTGGCTGGGCGGACCGAGGCACAGGCACACGGGCGGCTCCCAGAGCCTCCAGCGCGGAGAGTAGTTCCTCGGCCGAGCTGAAGCGCTCCGCACGGTACGGCGAGACGGCCCTCAGCAGGATTTCCACCAGCCCGGGCGAGAGATCGCCGAAGCCGCTGAAGATGGTGCGCGGATCAAGGGCCTGCATGCCGGGCGGCGGCTGACCGGCGTCTCCCCACGGGTACTGCCCGCCCGTGAGAGCCTCGTACATCGTGACGCCCAGGGCAAACAGATCACGATCGGCGAATCCGCTGCCGTCGGCAGGCACCTCATCCAGATCGGGCGGGGTATAGCGGGGACTGGTGTGGGTGTGCCCCTCGGAGGAGTCCGCGGTCTTGGCGATTCCGAAGTCGATGAGCTTGACGCCGTCGTCGGTCCACAGCAGGTTGCTGGGCTTGATGTCGCAATGCCACACCCCGAGCCTGTGGATATGCGCGAGCCCCCGGGCCGTATCGGTTCCGAGGCGCAGTACATCGGCCGGGCCGAGCCGACCGTCGCGGATCACCTCGCTGACGTCCCTGCCCTCGACGAACGCGAACACGAGATAGGGGTAGTTGTCCGGAGGCAGCAACCGGTCGGCGTCCACCATCGCCACCACATTGGGGTGCGGAGCGCTGGTCAGACGCTCCAGAACGCTCGCCTCGCGACGCAGCCGCTCCAGCGGCGAGTCGCGGTCGTGCAGGACGAGCTTCACTGCCCGGTCGACGTTCCTTATCGTGTCGTACACCCGGTAGGCGACACCGAAGGAACCGGGGCGGCCCAGCCGGTTGCGCACGATGTACTTCGTGCCGAGCTGGAAGTCGGCGGCCAGGTTCTTGAAGAACGATGGGTCGCGGGGCCCGTCGGCAGCTGCCGCAGGTGCCGGTGGCGGAGTGCCGGGCGGCGCGGGGGGAGCCGCGGAACTCAGACGTTTCCGCGGGGCACGCTGCGCGCCCACCGCAAGATCCAGTCTGCGCAGAGCTTCGACAGCTGTCGGGCGCTCCTGGGGATCCGTGGCGCACAACGTCTGCAGCCAGTGCGCCAGCTCGGTGCGAACACCGGCGGCTTCGAGTTCACTGGCGGGCAGCCGACCGCCCGCACTGGCCTGCTCCGTGGCGGAGGAGAACGGCACATGCCCGGTGAGCAACTCGAAGCCGATGACGCCTACGGCGTAGATATCCGCGGGTTCGAGCATCCGTCTCGGATCGGCATGGCACTCAGGCGCCAGGTATGCCGCCTCGGCCGCGGCACGGGCCTGGTGCATTACGGTGTGGCCGCGCTGCTGCGCCGTCTTCGCGTAGTCGAAGCCCGTCAGCACGGCCCGGCCGTCCTGCGTGATCAGGACGGTGGACGGGCTGAGCTCGCGGTGCGCGATGCGGCGGCTGTGTGCGTGGGCCAGGCCGAGCAGGATGTGACGGATGGTCCGCAACTTCGCGTCCGCCGTGAGAGGATCGTCGGCGCCCTCACCCAGATGAAGCCGCAGGGCATGGCCCGGAACGTCGTCGTAGACGGTGACGTACGCGCTCTCGTCATCCAGCGCGAAGAAGTCCCGCACCCCGACGATATGCGGGTGGGGAGGCAGCTTGCCGAGTGCTTCGTACGCGATCCCGATCTGCTTCTGCCGCATCAACCGGTCCGCGGCGGGAGCGTACGGGTCGGCGGCGCGTACCGAGAGCCGTACCGTGCCCGAACCCTGCACAGCAAGGGCGTTCTTCGCCCGGTACTCGTCCAGTACGTCGATGCCGGGAGCGCGCTGGGACTCGCTGAGCCGCTCGATCACCTCCCAGCTCCCGAAGCGGAGCGGGCCGGACGGGGCACGGGAGCTGCCCTGGACAGTGCCGACGATGGTCGCGTGGTGAGCCGAGATGTCGGCATCCACAGGACGGGTCGCTACAGGAACGCGGCCGGCGTCGGCGAGACGACCGATCAGCTCGGGCAGCGTCACGGTCGCCTTGAGGTCCCGTTGGTCCGGCGTGTGATCGACCAGTACTGCGTCAGGGGCCGGCAGCACGACGAGCGCATCCGTGTAGACACGGGCCAGTTGTGGGTGCGCGTTTTCCAGGATGCTCTTCAGCTTCTTGGCGTGGCCGCGCAGCTTTGGCAACGGGCTCCTGAACGGCGCGCGCCTCGCTGGATGCCACCGGCTTCCCTCGACCTCGATGCGGCCCCGGGTGCCCTTGACGTCGATGACGTACACGGCGTGCCCGGTGACGACGACGAGGTCGACCTCGAACAGCTCGTCTTGCTGCGGGATTTCGACGGAGTGCAGGACCGTCCAGTCGTCCGGTCCCTGATCGCGCAGATACGCGATCACCCGCCGCTCGGCATCGTTGACGGCCTCCCCAACGGCAACGATCCTGGCTCCCATCAGGCAGCGGCCCCCTCGATGGCTTCGGTCAGCAGGGCGAGCGCCTGGTCTTCGAGGACGTCGGCGCGGTCGCGGTTACGGTAGGCGCGGCGGACTGTTTCGGCGATGCGGTGGCGGTCTTCGGGGGCGGCGAGGGGGATGGGAAGATCGCGCAGCAGCCGGGAGTGGTATTCCTGCTGCTTCCCCCCCACGCTCATGGATCGAAGGATCCGGAACATGGCATCTGAGCGGAACAGTGCGAATAGATACGCGCCCGTCACTTCTTCGTCGCCGCTCAGAACGCGGACGAAGTCCTGGCTGAACGCATTCTCCAACCAGCTCCCTGTGACCAGGATCGAGCGAGCGTAGACCTCGTTCTCCCCCAGGGTTCCGTGGGCTGCAACGAGCACTGTTTCATCCTGCTGCAGGATGTCGTCAGGAGCCTGTGCAGCGCTGATCCAACGTCCTTCGGGCCGGATCCAAAACGCTTGGCGTTGTCCCACGAGCCGCACGCCATGCGTGGGATCGGCGTCAATGCGCTTGAAGCGGGCACCGGTCCTGAGTGTGCCGCCCGCGCAGATCTCGCCCAATGTCTTACCTGGTACCGAACCCAACTTGTCAATGAGTCGCATAGCCCGCGGAGCGAAGTTGAGCGCCCGCAGGGTGGTCGGCCCGACCTCCTCTACCTCGAACCCGAGGTCCCGATCCTGCTGATGCCAGCGAATGTCGATCAGCTCGGGCAGGTCGACGCTCCTGAAGAAGTCCTCCGTTGCGGCCACCAGTCCAGCTTGGAAGTGTGCCCGCAGGCGGGCGCTGAGCTCCACCATGCGGTGGATCCGCTCTTCCAACTTCTCTTCGAACCGAGGTACGGGCAGGTCGGCGATGTGGTGCGGCTCGATGTGCTGGATGATCGCGCCGTACGCCGAACTCGCGATCATCGGGACGCCGAACTTGCTGCGCAGGAAGGTGTACAGGTAGCCGGACGGGATCCGTTCTGTGTTCGCTGCCACCTTCATGACGTGCTGGGAAGACCAGATGCCGGCCATGTCTGGGCGTACGTAGGCCATCCGCCCAACCGTTCCTGAGCACGAGATGAGCGTCATGCCCGGCTTGACTTCGAGGTACGGAAACTTGTCCGCGACCTTCGTGCTCAGCTGGGGCAGAAAGCTGAAGTCTGCCTCCATCATATCGGTGCTACCCAAGAAGGGCACGGTGTGGTTCAGGTCATCCAGGTAAACCCTGCTGAACTTCGGTCCGTTGAAAATTCCCCCATTGTGTCCCGCGGTCATGTTGTTCAGACGCACGGTATTCGGCAACCGCTCCAACAGCTTCCGAGCCTCCAACGCCCCCGACAAATAGGGCGAAGGATCCAGCCGGAACCCCTGGTCGGCGAGCCAATCCGACGTGACCGGGTGGGACAGGCTGACGAGCTTCACGAGGCGTACTCCGGGGGGAACCAGGTGCGGAGGGTGGACTGTAGGCGCTGGAACGCGGGATCGGTGCAGCCGTTGGTGGACAGCGCGGCAACCCGCTTGAAGACGGCGTTGGACTTGTCCGCGCGATACTGCTTGCTCTTCCGCAGGAATTGCAACGCTTCTTTGGGGTCGGTCGGTTTTGCCTTACCAGGTGGCCAGGAAGCGGGCCCCATGGCGGGCAATAGCTCCCGGACCGGCGTGCCGCGGTGCTGTCGGGGGAGATTCAGTACCGTTCCGAGCTCGGGGTGATCGCGCCAGAACCACACCTCTAGCTCGGGGTCGAGAACGATCACGGCGGAGCTCTTCCATACCCCGTCGAGCTGTTCTTCGACCCGCGCTCGGATCGCGGCTGCGCCGGGGCTGCCCTCCCACTGGGCGTCGACGAGTACGACGGCGTAGAACTCGTCGCGCTCGTACGGTCGGAGCAGTTCACGCGCTGTGTTGTAGACGCCCGGATCCTTAGTGGGGGCCACGACCGTCTCGTACGTGAACGAGGCACAACCGAGCCGCTTGTGGAATTGATCCCGGCCGAAGAAGCCGAGCAGCATCTGTTCCATCGCCCCGTCGGCCAGCAGGAAGATGACCCGTCGTTCCGTCGTCAACTCAGTACCCCCGCCGCGAACAGCGTGCCGATGTCGAGTGCCCCTTGCCAGTCCTTGAGCCGCGGATGCTGGTCGCCCGGGACAACGGTGACCTGTCCGTCACCGTTGAGGCGGGCGGCCAGCACGTCACTCAGCTCTACGTGAGCCAGAACCAGCGGCGAATGGGTGGATACCCAAACCTGAGTGTCGTACATCGATGCCAGCGACTGGACGACGGTCTCGATCGCCCGTGGATGGATGCCGTTCTCAGGTTCTTCGGTGACGAGTATCCGTGGAGGTTCCGGAAGATAGGGCAAAAGGGTCAGCGCCAGCACCCGTAGGGTGCCATCGGACAGGCCGCTGCTAGTAACGCGGTGGCCGCCCTGGTACTGGACGTCGAAGTAGGCGTAACGGTCCTCGTCCCGTACGCGCACATCCACCGTGTCGATCTGGGGCAGCGCGGTCTGGACGTGCTCCACCCATGCCTGGTAGCTGTCCGGATCCTGTTCCCGCAGGCCGAGCGCCAACCATGGGACGTTACGGCCGTCACCACGCAGCGGCAACAGGCGGTCGCCGGGAGGGGATGCCTTGCGTAGTACCCCCCAGTCGGGGGCATACGAGACGGCGTCCTGCTGGACCAGCTCGATGAACCAGAGGGCCGCGGGATACTGGTCGCGGTCCTGCGGGAGCGTCGCCAGAGCGAGCTGGTCCGCAGGGACGCGCCTGGTGGCACCGGGTGCCTTGCGTGGCAGCTCCGGGCGGAAGTACGGGTCGTCGCCGCGCTCGCGACGGACGACGTAACGCCATTCGCGGTGCGCCGGCATCCGGTTCGCGCCGGTAGGCCGTCCCTGCAGGGTGCTGCCGAGTAGCGGCCGGTTGCGATGTTCGTTGAACAGCAACAGATACTCTTCGGCGACCTGGAGCGTGTCGTTGAAGATTTCCAGGCTCACCTCGTACCGCAGGTGGGTTGGGGGGTGCGGCCCGGCCGTCTCCGCCGCGAACTCCCGGGCGAGCTCGTCGGGCAGCTGTGCTTCCACCGTGAGCGTGAAGGTATTGCCACGGTTGCAGTGCACCAGCTCCCGGAGCGTGTGTGTGCGGGGGACGGCCGCGTTGTCCTGCGGCACGAGGAACGCGTCGGCCACGGTCTGCCGCGGTCGCAGCAGATCGCCTAGCAGCCCCGGGATGTCCAGCAGGGTCGTCTTGCCAGCGCCGTTGGGTCCGGCGAGTACCTGGAACTGGCCGAGATCCACCGCCAGCGCACGGAAGCAACGGTACTGGTACGCCTCGACTCTGGTGATCATGCTTGGCCGCCGGTGGAAGCGGCGCGGGGATCGGCTCCTGGCATGGGGTACTTCGCGCGGAACTCCCGGTACTTCTCTGCGATGACCGGCAGGTCGTTGTCGACGACTGGCCGGCTCCGCTTCAGCTCGCGAACCTCGTCTTTTCCGTTGATCCTGATCCGCTCGCGCTCGACCGTCGCCTCCATCACCACGTCACCATTCGGGTGGCGCTTGTACAGCTCATTGCCGCGCCGGTCGAAGCCCACCTTCTCGGCGACGGCCATGAACACTGGGTAGGGCTTCTCGGTGCCGATTCGGTGGTTGCGCACCTCTTGGGCGGTCTTCTTCTTCAGGAAGAGCAGCGTAGTCAAGATGTTGACGTTGGCGTCGACGATGAAGGTCTCCACCGGCAGCTCGACGCTGGCGAGGACCCAGCACTGCTCCAGGATGTAGCGGCGGATGGCTTCGGCAGTGGGGCCAGGGTTGGACAGAACGCCATTGGGCAGGACGATGCCGACACGGCCGCCGGGTTTCACCCACTCGATGGCCCGCTGGATGAACAGCTCTTCGGGAGCCATGCTCGTCGGCTTGCTGATGCTCTCTACGAGCTCGCCGGTGTCCTTGTTTCGCCCCCAGGACTTGGCGACGCCGTCTCGGAACGACCCCAGGACCGACTCGTCGCTGATCGGGATGTCCGCGCCGAAGGGCGGGTTGGTGAGCAGCACGTCCACGGTCTCACCGAGCGGGATCTTCGCCTTCGCGGGCTCCACACCCGACAGGTGCCCTCGTGGGAAGGCCAAGGAGTCCATGTGGAAGACGTTCCCTGTGGTGTTCGCCAGGGTCATGATGTTCATGGTGGTGGCGCGCACCAGGAACGGATCGAAGTCCGAACCGAACAGGTGCTTGTCGGCGTAGGCGCGGAGCTTGTCCCGGTAGCGCTCCGTCTGCTCGGGGCTGTCCGGGAAGCCGTATGTTCCGTCTTCCTTCTGCCAGGTGTGGTGCAGGTGGTTAAGTGTGGCCTGAAGGAAGCCGCCGGTGCCGCAGGTCGGGTCGAGGACGGTCTCGTCCTCCTTCGGGTCGAGGATCTCCACCATCAGCCGAACGGCGCCGCGCGGAGTGAAGTACTGGCCACGGTCGCCGCGCAGGTTGGTGCCGACCAGCTCCTGGTAGGCGACGCCCTTGGCGTCGACATCGGTGCCGCCGAGGTCGTACGGGGCAAGCTCGCTCACGATGAACGCCAGGGCCCGGTCGGAGAGTGTGATCTCGTCCGTCTGCTTGAAGACGTTCAGCGGCGCGTACTCGGCTTTGACCTCCTCGAAGAGACTCTCGATCCGCTTGCGGATGGCGGCCCGGCCTTCGTCGGAGAACGGCTCCGTCATGTCCGTCCGGAATCGGGCGCGGCCCGTTCCGCGGCTCTTGCGCTCGTCGTACATCTTGGCGAAGAGCAGGTAGAGGAACTGCCAGAACGCGGCGTCCTTCGGCATGCCTTCATTGCCGTGAATGTAATTGTGGCAGCGGCGGAAGGTGGTCTTGAGCATCTCCGGCTCGGCTCGACGCAGCCGCTGATGGGAGACGACCGTACGGCTGCCGACGCTCTCGGGCGCGACATCCCAGTCGCTGCGGTCCTCATAGGTCGCACCGAACCTGTTGACGATCTTCTTGAGAAAGAAGAAGTCGACCCCGTCGGTCCACATGCCGTCGGTGCACTGCGGGCGATCCTCGGCGCCGAGTAGGTCCTTGAGCTCCTGAAGATCCTTCTGCGCCTGGGCGGGCTCACGGAGCTTAACCACATTCTTGCCGCGCTTGGGCTCCGGCTTGCAGACCACGACCCGGCGTAGGTTCTCCTCGGAGTGCTCGGTGCCGTGTGCGAAGATCGCGATGTCGGCCTTCTTCTTCCGGGTGCGGGCCCCGTCCGTACTGACTGTGATGGGAAAGTCCGCCGCCATGTCCCCCGGTGAGATGCCGTGCTCGTGGAACAGGGCCCGCGCGATGCGCTGGCGGACCCTCTCCTTCGGGGAGTCCTTGACCGGAGTGTTGGTGATGTAGTCGACGATCTGGCCCTCGCCGAGCGTCGTGACCTGGGGCTGGGGCACCGCCTCCGGGGATGCATCCGGTTCCGTGGGACGCGGGTTCTCCAGGTCCAAGGTCAGCTCCTCCATCAAGGTCCACTCATCTCTGTGTATCAGGGCTCGTGCGGCGAACGAAAGCCAGTGATCGATCCCGCTCCACCAGCGATTTTACGGCCGTGAAAGCGGACAGGCCCCGCCCTTCAGGACGAGGGGTGAGCCTACTGCGCACCACTGACAATCGTCCGCCGAGCGTGAAGAGCGGGACGCGGCGTGTGTTACGCGGCTTGCCAGGGACACGCATCACAGCAGGTGGGAGCCCTACTCTTCTTCGCTTGTCTCGCTCACCACCAGGCCCTGCTCGGCGCGCACCGCGTCGGCGAGGAAGCTGAGTGATCCCTCCTCGGGGACGTACCAGTGCTCGGGGCCCTGCACTGAGGTGTCCTTCCCCGACGCCATGCGGCGCATGTGCCGTACCAGACCGCTGGGCGAGTACCACTGCATGTCGGCCTGCCACTGCAGCTGCTTCGAAGCGGAATTCCGCCACACGGCCAGACCCCGGGCGGGGTCCTCGGCCAGCCACTCCGTCATCTCGCGACGCTGCGGCCTGCTGCTCGGACGGAACTCCAGCACTGTGCCATCAGGTATGCGGTCGGCGGTCACCAGCGTTTTGACGGCATCCACCTGCCGGCCCTTCGGCTCGTCGCTGTCCGCGACCTGGTACTCCGCGTCCAGCGGCGGGGCGGGGTGGCCGGCCAGCATGCCTCGTACGGCGGTGCGCGCCACCCTCTGCATACGCTCGGTGTTCCGTACGGCCGCGATCACGTGACTGGTGGGCCCGTACTCCTTGTCGATGGCCTGCAGAGCCCAGCCGAGAGCGTCCTCGACGAGCACGGGAACACGAGCGAGCTGCACGTCCCAGTCGGTGTCCGGGTCCTGGATGGTGCTGGTGTCGAGCTGGCGGTACACGACATGAGTGATCAAAAGGTCACCGTAACTTGCCGCTGCCTCTGCCCGTCCGCGCAGCCCCTCCCGCAGTTCGGTGAGCCGGTCGCGGACCGCACGCAGCAGTTGGACCGAGCGCCACACCCTGTGCGCATCGGGTGAAGAGCCGAAAAGCTCCTTATAGGTGTCATCGCCCCAGAGTGCGGAGAGGTCGCGCTTGGCCAGTGCCGCGAACTCCGCGTTGGGGTGAGCGGCCGCAAGTGCCTCGGCTGCCTCGGTGATCGAGCAGCCGTGTTCGCGGTCGGGTTTCGGCTCGCCGCGCTTGATGACGTAGCTGCGGTGCAGTAAGAGCGCGAAGTCCTCGCGCAGCTTGATCTGGCCCGGGTCGAGGGACTTGAAGTCGCGGTCCTCGATGGGGTTCTGCGTGTTCGTACTCGTGGTGACCTGGTCGCCGAAGCCGGGTGGGCAATTCTCCAGGGAGATCAGACGCACCAGCACCCGGCCTTTGGAGGTCTTCTCGGCGTCGGTGGCGTAGGCCTTGTGGATCGCGCTCACGGTCTGGGCCCCGTTGACGACGCTGACGCCCTTGAGGTTGAAGTCACCCACGCCGCCCGGCACCACCGAGGGCCCGGCGGGCTTGACGCTGTCGCAGAGCATCGTGATGCCGTTGCTGAAGTACCAGAAGTGCTCGGGGTGTTCGAGTAGGGTGTTCCGGATCTTGACATTGACATCGGTCAGGTCCAGGGCGTCACGGATATTCCTGGCGAACAGCCCCCGGCGGTGCTCGGTGAACAGGGCGGCGACTTCCGGTATGGACATCGTGCCGTACATGGCCTGGTACGGCATCGACTCGTATCCGAAACCTTCGAGGCGCACACGGGTGTCGATCTTCGGTGCAGCGGCGGTGCCGAGGATCTCGCGGTGGAAGTCACGCAGATCGAGGATCTTGTAGTCGACCATGTCCACGACCCGGTTGTGCTTGTCGATGCCGTCCTGCAGGAGCTGGAGCACTTCGGAGTTGAGAGGCTCGGTGCGCATCAGCGCGAGTACGAGGGTGATCTTCGGTGTTCCGCCCTCGGTGTCGAAGGCCTGCTCAAGCTGCGGTACATGCCGTTGGAAGCGGCGATTGAACCGGCTGAAGTCGAGGTGCAGGATCAGGTCCAGCCCGCGCAGCATCTTGTGGACTTCGTCCTCGCCGAACTTGGCTCTGCCCTGGTGGTTCCACTTGGCCTGGACGAGGGTGATCCGAGGCTGTGCGGACCGTAACTCGATGGCGATGGCGTCGAGTCCGCGGTCGTCTTGCCCGTCGAAGACGGACTGGGCGGCAATCGCGTCGCTACAGGGGTGCTCGATCTGGGTGGCGAGGGCGGCGAGGCTACGGCTGAGGAGGTCATCCTCGCGGTGCTTATCTGTGGGCCACTTCTTGTCCGTCAGGTCGATCAGATCCGTGAAGCGCTCTTCGAGCACCTTGCGGACGTATCGGACCTGCACCACGCTCATGCCATCGCTCCCCGTCAAGAGTGTCAGGTAGATCACTCTATCGAGGGACCGCCGTGCGGTGCGGTGGGTTGCTGATCTCCTGTGGTCGCCCCCAACAACGCGGCGACCTTCACCGACCTCCTCGACTGGATCGACGCGCCCATCCCGGCGGCACGGGCAGCAATAGGATGCGGTGGAACCCACGCGGATGGCTTGTCGAGGTCTCACAGTGATCTTCGCTCGTCTCTCCAGCCGGCCGATAGCATCGCTGGCAGCCAGCGGCAGTCTCGTTGCCGGGCCAGCGAGAGCCTCACCGGTGGACAGCCGGTGGACAGACGCCTTTGGACAGCGCATCACGGGGTGGCACAGGCCAACCTGCTGTACATGCTCTGATCAGGAAAAACGTCACCACGTAGCACGGCAAGGCACCAGGCAACACGAACCCTCATGGTCTCGTAATGCGTAGGTCTCGGGTTCGAATCCCGAAGGCGGCTCTATCGTGAACCCCAGGTCAAGCCTTTGACCTGGGGTTTCTTGTCTTCGTTGACCTTGAAATCCGGGCATATCGGAGACTTGCAGTCTGTGCATCGCAGTGCGTCGGTCGCGAGTTCGCTCCCCGTTGCCAGCGAGCCCGTGCCAAGGCTCTGAACAGCAGTTTTAGCGCATTGAGGTTTTCTCAGCGATGGTCGCTTCCAGGTTCTGTTGAGGACGAGGGCTGCTCGGGCGATGTCGCCGATCCGGTTGGGGCTGAGCGTGACGTGCTGCAGGGTCCGCCGTCGCTGCTTGAGTTCGGCGGTGGTGCGCTCGCCCAGGGCCCGGACATGCCGCAGCAGCATGTTGAGCATGCGGGTATCGGCGTGAAGTGCCTGTTCGGACTTGCCCTTTGGGCGGCGGACCGGGATGCGGATGCCGATGCCCGCGCCGATGTAGCCCTTGTCCGCCGGAGTCGGAAGGCTTTCGGCGGCGGCCTTGTAGAGGGCGTGCAGGCGGGCGGCGGTGATGTCGGGGACGCTGCCGGGCTCGGCGTCGGAGACCCACAGGGGGGTGCCGTCCGGAGCGGACAGGAACTGGACGTTCCCACCGAATGCCTTGTGCTTCTGGCTGAACCACAGGTCGTTGCCGTTGTCCCGGAGGCCGGCGAGGCGGTCGGACTCGATCAGTGTGCCGTCGAGGATCACGTGTGTCATGCCGGCGCGTCGGCAGCGGGCGAGGGCCTCGTGCAGGTCCGGGGCGTTCTCGGAGAGGACGTCGATGCCTTCGTGCAGGTAGCGGTAGCCGGTGGCCTGGGAGATTGCGGCGTCGCGGGCCGGGCAGTGCACGCAGCCGCGCTCGCGGAACCAGCGCAGGACCCGTACGGCCTGGCGGAACGTGCCCAGCGCCCGTGAGCCCTTCGGTGTGCCGATGCGCCGCCGGTGTGCGGTCAGCAAGCGGGACAGGTACTCCACGACATGGCGTGGGACGTCGAGCGTGGCAACACAGGCGACCAACGTGAAGGCTCTGGTGGTCACGGACATGATTTTATGGTGAGACCTGTCCTAGCAGCAATACCAGTGACTTAAGACTTCAAGTCGGTAGGATGTCTGGTCGGGAGGTGCTGAGATGCCGCGGCCGGGACAGGTTAAGCCGGAGACGGATGAGCGGCTGTCGGATCGCATTGCGGTCGGGCTGCTGACGAGGTCATTTCCGCCGGAGTTGGTGGACAGGGTTGTGGCCGAGTGCGGCCGGTCCGGTCAGCGCAACCGGTTGCTGCCGCCCCGCGTGGTGGTCTACTTCGTGCTGGCGATGTGCTTGTTCTCCGGCCAGGGCTATGAAGAGGTCGCCCGGTTGCTGACGCATGGGCTGGCATGGGTGAAGCGCTGGTCAGGGTCCTGGAACGTGCCGACCACGGCGGCGATCTCACGGGCCCGCGCGAGACTTGGCCCCGAGCCCTTGAAGGCCCTGTTCGCCGAGGTGGCCCGGCCTCTGGCGGCGGAGTCGTCGCCGGGGGCCTTCTACCGCAGTTGGCGGGTGATGGCCGTCGACGGCACGGTGTTCGACGTGCCGGACAGCGAGGAGAACGCCGCTTACTTCGGGCGCCCCACAACACATCGCACCGAGCGGTGTGCGTTCCCGCAGGTACGGGTGGTGGCGCTGGCCGAGTGCGGCACTCACGCCATCACCGCCGCCGCGCTGGGACCTCGCACGGTGTCCGAACCCGTACTGGCCCGGCAGGTGCTCGGCAGCCTGGGGGCGGGTGACCTGCTGCTGGCCGACCGCGGTTTCACCGGCCTGGAGCTGTGGCGGGCCGCGGCGGCCGGCGGAGCGGACCTGCTGTGGCGCGTCCGCGCCCACCAGGTGCTGCCCGTGCGCGAGGAGCTGCCCGACGGCTCTTACCTGTCCGAGATCGTCGCAGCCAAGGACCATCGCAAGCGAGCTGATCCGGAAGTGGTGCGGGTCATCGAGTACACGCTGGAGGATCCCGGCAGGCCCGGTCCGGAAGCCCCCTACCGCCTGATCACCACGGTCCTCGACTCCAAGGCCGCCCCGGCGACGGAGCTGGCCGCCCTCTACCAGGAACGGTGGGAGTTCGAAAACGCGCTGGACGAGCTGAAGACGCACCAGCGCGGGCCCGCCGAGGTCCTGCGTTCACGGTCACCCGGCGGGGTCGAGCAGGAAGTCTGGGGTCACCTGCTTGTTCATCACGCCATTCGCGCGCTCATGCACGACGCCGCCGAAGCGGCCGGCCTCGACCCCGACAGGCTGTCCTTCACCCGCACCATCCGCCTCGCGCGCCGCCAGGTCACCGCGCAGGCGGCCTTTTCCCCTGACCACCTCGCGGCGGCGCTGGCCCACGGACTCGACGAAATAGCGGCCCGGCTCTTACCGCCGCGACGCCGACGCACCAACCCCCGCGTCGTCAAACGCAAGATGTCCAACTTCGGCGTCAAACGCGACGAGCACCGCACGTGGCCCCAGCCCACCCGCGACCCGGACGACGCCGTAACCATCGCCCCCCACTGGCGCACCGCCCCTATTACCTCATCCTCCAAGGCCAGACGCGTCCGGAATCCTTAAGTCACTGGTATTGGTCCTAGCAGGGGCTTTACGTCTGTTCAGAGCCGGGGCCGTCCGGCCCGATCCAGCCGGACCTGCACCGATCAGCGCGATTCGCGGAGATCATTTCGTTGAAAAAACCTCACTCAACACACCTTTACCAGCCCTCGTAATGCGTAGGTCTCGGGTTCGGATCCTGAAGGCGGCTCCGGCGAAGATCAGATCAGACATCGTTTGATCCGGTCTTCGGGCTTTCTGCGGCGTCCCGGGCGCCCTGCGGTCCGTCGCGGTGGGGCGGGGTGGCGGCGCGGGCCGAAGGCACGGCGGTGCTCCGGACGCGAACCGGTGACGTCGGCGGGAAGCGGCCCGGCCCGTACGGGCGCCGCGTGAGCGGGTCGGACGGCACAGGGGCGGGGTAGGCATCGCGGTGTTCGGCATCGGGAGCCCTCGACCGGAGGAGACGGGAGCGGACGTGGAGACGGGGAAGCAGAAGTTCGACACGCTGTCCGAGGACTACGAGCGTCACCGCCCGCGCTATCCGGACGAGTTGATGCGGCAGATCGCGCGCCGGACGCCGCGGAGGGCCGAGCGGCACGTCGTCGACGCGGGTACGGGCACGGGCATCGCACTGGAGGGGCTGATCCCGTTGCTGGGGCCGGACTGCCGGTACGAGGCCGTCGACCTGTCGTCCGACATGGTGGCCACGGGGAGGCGGAAGTTCCCCGAGGTCCGGTGGGCCGTCGGCGGGGCGGAGCCCTTCCTGGAGCAGGCCGTCGACGTCGACCTGATCGTCGCCGCCCAGTCCTTCCAGTGGATGGACCGGCCGCGGTTCCTGCGCGCGGCCCGGCGATGCCTGCGCCCCGGGGGCGTCGTCGCGATCATCCAGAACAACCGCGACTTCTCGGCGAGCGCGTTTCTCGACGCGTACGAGAGCCTGCTGGAGGAACTGAGCCCCGGCTACGGCCGCCACTACCGCAGCCTGGACTTCGCCTCCGAACTCCGCGAGGCCTTCTCCTCTTCGGGTAGCGAGGTGGAGGTCGCGACCGCCGACTGGACGAGGCCGATGGCGGCGGAGGACTTCATCGGCTTCGCGAAGTCGTCGACGCAGGTCCAGCGCGGCCTCGTCGCCCACGGCGAGGTCCTGCTCGACCGGCTCGCCGCACTCGTCGCCGCCCACGAGGAGGATGGCGAACTCGCCGTCCCCTACCGCAGCGAACTCTTCACGGCGCGCGTTCCGGGGGCCGATACCCCGGACGGGGGGTGAGGCGAACGGCGGCCCCCTTCCCGGTACGCTGCGAGCGCTGCTCGCACGCCGTGAGCGCTGCTCGCACGCCGTGAGCGCGCCGTTCCACGGGCCGTGAGCGTGCTGACCCACGGGCCGTGAGCGCGTCACCCCGCAGGCCGTGAGCGCGTCACCCCGCAGGGCATGAATGTGCCCCGCAGGGCGTGGGCGCGGCTCACACCGGACGGGCCTCGACGGGCCCGCGGGGCCGCGGGGTCGCGGGGCGCGCGACTGCGGGGCGCACGGCCCCACGGCCGCACGGCCGCGAGGCCCGCGGGGCCGCGTTGAAGCGGGCTCGGTCCGAGGGCCGTGGGATCGCGGGGGAGTAGGACCCCACGGCCGCGGGGCCGCGGGGCCGCGTTGCAGTGGACTCGGCGCGGGCTTCCGGCGGCGGAGCCGGGGAGCGGGGTCTGTGGGCGACCACCGGCAGGGGCGTACGGCCTGCGTACGGCCGTCACCGGAGGCGTGCGGCTTGGGTGCGGCGGCCATCGGCAGGGGCGTGCGGCTTGGGTGCGGCCGTCACCGGAGGCGTACGGCCTGCGTGTACGGCGGCCATCGGCAGGGGCGTACGGCCGTCACCGGAGGCGTACGGCCTGCGTACGGCGGCCATCGGAGGCGTACGGGCGGCACCGGGGGGCGTGCGGCCCGCCCACGGTCGCCGTCGGCGGGGCGGGGTCCGCGTACGGGCGACTGCCCGGACCGGCCGTCCCGTGCGGACGGTGTCCCGTGCGGACGGCGGGTCGTGGGCGTCAGGCGGTCCAGAAGTCCCACCAGCGGGTCAGCACGAGCATGCCGACGCTCCCGAGGTGCAGGACGGAAGGGACCCAGGGGAGGTCGTCGAGGAAGCGCCGGACCCCGCGCGGGGCGGGCAGTCGGCCGTGCCGCGCGTTCTCCGCGGTGACGTGCCAGAACATCACGATCGTCGCGGCCCAGGCGAGGCAGCACCACAGGCACAGGGCGTTGATTTCGTACAGGGACTGCCACATCAGCCAGGTGCAGAAGCCGACCCCGAACAGCGTCCCCGCGTTGAGGCCGAGCCAGAACCAGTCCCGGGGGCGGGCGCCGGCCAGCAGCCCGGCGCCGATCGCGACGACCATGCCGTACGCGACGAGGCCGAGCATCGGGTTGGGGAACCCGAAGACCACCGCCTGATCGCTCTCCATGACACTGCCGCACGACACGACGGGGTTGAGGCTGCAGCCGGGTGTGAAGTGGGGGTCCTCCAGCAGCCTGAACTTGTCGAGCGTGATGACCCACGAGGCGAGTACGCCCGCCGCGCCGGTCACCACCAGCAGCCAGGCGAGGCCGTGGCCCGCCGCCGTCCCGCCGCCCCCCGCCTGCGGGGCGGCGGGGCGGGCGTGGGCGGGCGCGGGCCGCGTCTGCGAGTCGCGGGTCATCGTCATGGTTCCCACCGGTCCTCTCGGGGTCGGGTGCGTGCGCGCGGGAAGGGGCTGGCGGTGCGGGTTGCCGTTCGGGAGCCTCCGCCGGGAGCGGAGGCGGGCGGCCCCGGCCGGGCCCGACCCGCGTCCGCGGTCGGTCGGGCGGCGGGGGAGGGGGCGGGGGTCAGCCGCCGTGGGCGCGGGTCTCGCCGACCGCCGGGTTCAGGAGGCCGGCCGGGCCGGGGGCGTCGCCGCACCGGTCGACCGGGATCTCGAGGGGGCTCCGGGCGGCGGCACCGGCGGAGCGTGCGGCGGGGGCCCCGGCCTCCGTGTGGGCGGTGGCCGCGCCGGTTGCGGCCAGGGCGGCGGCGGCCGCGCAGACGAGGACCGCGGCGGTTTCGGCGATGCGGGGCATGGGGGTTCTCCGTTCGTGCGGGGAGGGGCCGCGCGGCGGGTCCTTCCGCGGCCGGGGCGGGCGGGCCGTGGGCCGCCCGCGCGGGTCAGCCGCCGAGCGGCAGTCCGCCGAGCAGCGGCGCGGCCTTCTGCGGGGCCCCGATCCCGCCGACGGCGTCCGCGACCTTGCCGACCAGCTTCTGGTCGGCGACCTCGCCGACGTCGTCGGAGGGGACCGTCTCGGCCGGCCCCCGCTCGCCCGGGGTGCCGGCCGTTCCGCCCGGACCGGGGCCGGAGGGGGCGTCGGCGGCGAGGGCCGGTGCCGCCACGCCCATCGCCATCACGGAGCCGGCGAGGATCGCGGCCACCTTCACGGGCTTCATTCGGGGGTCCTTCCTGGAGGGGGCGCGGTGCGGGAGGGCCCGCGCCGCCGGGAGGGCACCCGGCCGGTCGCGGTGGCGCGCGCCCGTCCCCTCCAACGAGCCCCCGGCGCCCCGGAAACCCCGTACCGCGGGAATTCCCGGTACTGCACCCGAATGACGCGGGCGGTCCGATTCTCCGACCGGTACGGAAAGACGACCGTGCCGCGCCCCGGGCGCGGCGAACACGCCGGGGGAAACGCGCGCTACGCCACGAATGTCACCAATGCTTCGCGTTTCACCGATCTGGCTATAACGTGCCTGACATCGCGTCAGTACGTTCCGTTATCACCCGTTTTTCCACCCCTCAACTCCTCCCCCTCGTTTCCTCGACCCCTCAACGCGGAGAACCCCATGCGGATCCCAGTGGCCCCAGCCGTACGGCGTGTGCTGGTCTGCCTCCTCTCCTGCGCCGCGCTGTCGACCGCGCTGCCCGCCGCCGCGGCGCCCCGGGCCGGGGAGCGGCCGCGCATCCCGTTCGCCCAGCGGTACCACGCCGTCCAGCACGGGGGCCTGGCCCGTGCCGCCAACTCGGCGGTCACCTGCCGGCACTCGGCCGCGGGCGGCGGTGCGGCGGAGGACCCCTGCGTCGCCGCGCGGCTCGGGGAGGGCGCCGCCGCCAACCACCAGTACGACATGTTCTACGCGGACGTGGACGACGACCCGAACACGTTCAACTCCACCCGCGCCGAACTCGTCCTGCCCGAGGAGGCCCGGGTCACGTACGCCCGGCTGTACTGGGGCGGCAACCTCCGGGTCGGCGAGCAGAAGCCGCCGAAGGACAGCGGGCGGGTCCTGGTCGCCGAACCGGGCGGCGCCTACAAGGAGGTCCTCGCCGACTCCCTGGTCGGCCACCGCACCGCCAACGGCGCCGACGCCTTCCACGCCACCGCCGACGTCACGCGGCTCGTCAGGGACTCCGGCCCCGGGATGTACACCGTCGCCCAGATCAACGTCGCCATGGGTCGGACCGCCGTCGGCGCCTGGGGCGGCTGGACGCTCGTCGTGGCGTACGCGCAGGAGGACGCGCCGCTGCGCCACCTCTCGCTCTGGGACGGGTTCGAGACCCTCGCCGAGGGGCGCCGCTCGTTCCGCCTGGACACCGGCCCGATGCGGGTCCCGATGGGCGGCTCCGGCCGCCTGGGGACGGTCGTGTACGACGGCGACCGCGGCCTCGCCGGGGACCACGTCGCCTTCGAACCGCACCCGGGCCGGACGGTGCCGCTCACCGGCTCCGCGAACGCCCCGGGCGACGCCTTCGACTCGACCGTCACCGACTCCGGCGGGACGCAGATCCGCCGCCGGCCCGCCCACCGCAACACCCTCGGATACGACTCCGACGTGATCGACCTCTCCCCGGCGCTCCGCCGCGGCGCGAGCGACACCGCCGTGCGCCTCGGCGCCGCACGCGACTACCTGTGGCTCGGCGCGCTGTTCCTGGAAGCCGACGCCCGCGTCTGACGGCCCCCCGCCCGCCCACTTCGTCGAAGGGACACACGTGCGCCCTCCCCTCACCGCACTGCACGTCGTCCAGCCCGGGGACGGCGGGGTCGCCAGGGTGGTCGCCGACGTGGTCGGCGCCCACGTGGCCCAGGGCATGCGCGTCGCCGTGGCCTGCCCGCCCGGCACCCCGCTCGCCGCCGCCGCCCGGGCCGGGGGCGCCGAGGTGCACCCCTGGCGGGCCCGCCGCGAACCGGGCCGGGACGTCGTCGCGGAGAGCCGTGCCGTCGCCGGACTCGTCGCGCTCGTGCGCCCCGACCTGGTCCACGCGCACAGCGCCAAGGCCGGGCTCGCCGCCCGCCTCGCCCTGCGCGGCCGCGTCCCCACCGTGTACCAGCCGCACGCCTGGTCGTTCGAGGCGGTCGAGGGGGCCGTCGCCGTCCTGGCCCGCCGCTGGGAGCGGTGGGCCGCCCGGTGGACCGACCGGGTCGTCTGCGTCAGCGAGGCCGAGCGCCGCCGCGGTGAGCGGGCCGGCGTGCGCGCCTCCTGGACGGTCGTCCACAACGGCGTCGACACCGGCCGGTTCGGCCCGTACCCGTCCGGCGCCGAACGGGCCGCCGCCCGCGCCGCGGTCCTCGCCGGGGTGCCCGCCGACGCGCCCGTCGTGGTGTGCGTGGGCCGGCTGTGCCGCCAGAAGGGGCAGGACGTCCTCCTGCGGGCCTGGGGGACCGTCCGCGCGCGCGTGCCGGGGGCCCGGCTGGTCCTCGTCGGCGACGGCCCCGCCGCCGGCGGACTGCGCGCCGCCGCTGACCCGTCCGTCGTCCTCGCCGGGGCCGTCGCCGACCCGCTGCCCTGGTACCGGGCCGCCGACCTCGCCGTCCTGCCGTCCCGCTGGGAGGGCATGGCCCTCGCCCCGCTGGAGGCCATGGCGTCCGGCCTCCCGGTCCTCCTCACCGACGTGGACGGCGCCCGCGAGAGCCTGGCCCCCGGCCACGCCGCCCACTGCCTCGTACCGCCCGGCGACGCCGGCGCGCTGGCCGCGGCGCTCGTCCGGCTCCTGCGGCGGCCCGGCCTCCGCCGGGACCTGGGCCGCCAGGCGCACCGGCACGTCCTCGACCGGTTCGACGTACGCCGCGCGGGCGCCGCCATCGCCGACGTGTACCGCGAGGTGGCCGCCGGAGCGCGCCACCGCGAACCCGGAAGGCCGACCGTCCAGTGACCACGGAGAGCACCAGCGCGCCCGGCCCCCGTGCCGCCCGGCCGGCCGCCCTCGCCCCGCAGCGCGGCGGCCGGGCGCGGACCGCCGCGACCCGCCCCCGCCCCCTCCCGCGGGCCCCGTTCGCCGCCGCCCTGGTCGCCGCGGACTGCCTCGCCGTACTGCCCGCCGCGGCCGCCCTCACCCCCGGGCAGCGGTCCGCGGCCCTGCTCCTCCAGCTCACCGCCGCCGCCACCGCCCTCCACGCGGGCGCGGGGCTGTACCGGCCCGCCGCGCTCGGCTCCGTGCGCGCCGGGGCGTACCCCGCCCTCCTCGACGAGCTCCCCGCCGTCGCCGCGCGGCTCGCGTTCCTGTGGTGCGCGGCCGCCGCGCTGCTCGCCGCCCGGTCGCCCGGGCTGGCCCTCGGCCCGGGCGCGCTCGCCACCGCGTACGCCCTGCACCTCGCGGCCACCGCGGCCTTCCGGGGCGCCGTCCACCGCCGGGACCGCCGCGTCGCCCGGGACCGGCCGCGCGCCGTCCTCGTCGCCGGGGACGCGCCCGCCGCGCACCGCCTCGCCGCGCTGCTGCACCGGCACCCCGAGTACGGCCTGCGCGCCGTCGGGCTCGTCGCGCAGGCCGGGCGGGACGTCCCGCAACCCGCCGGCGCCGTGCCGCCCGGGCCGGTGCCGCCCGTGCTCACCTCCCCGGAGGAGGTCCGGCGGGCCGTCGTCCAGAACGGCGTCCGCGACGTCCTGCTCGCCGCGGACGGGGGCGGCGCCCCCCACCCCGACCTCGCCGCCCTGTTCCACCGGAGCGGCTGCGCCACCTGGCTCGTCGGCGCCCCCCGCCCGCGCGGGGCCCGCCCCCGGGCCCATGGGACGGCACCTGTGGGGATACGGGATCCGGCCCCTGGAACCCGGCGGGACCCGCGCCGGGCGGACGGCGAAGCGGGCCCTGGACGTCGTCGGCGCCGGGCTGCTGCTGCTGGCCGCCGCGCCCGTCCTGCTGCTGTGCGCCGCCGCCGTACGCCTCGCGGACGGGCCGGGCGTCCTGTTCCGCCAGGAGCGCGTCGGGCAGGGCGGACGGACCTTCACCCTCCTGAAGTTCCGCACGCTGCGCCCCGAGAGCGAGCACGAGGCCGCGACCCGCTGGAGCGTCGCCCGCGACGAACGGCTCGGCGCCGTCGGCTCCTTCCTGCGCCGCTCCTCGCTCGACGAGCTTCCCCAGCTGTGGAACGTCCTGCGCGGCGACATGAGCCTCGTCGGACCCCGTCCCGAACGCCCCTACTTCGTCGAGCGGTTCAGCCGGCTCCACCCCGGGTACGCCGACCGCCACCGCGTGCCGGTGGGGCTGACCGGCTTCGCACAGGTGCACGGGCTGCGTGGGGACACCTCCATCGAGGACCGCTGCCGCTTCGACAACCACTACATCGACCACTGGTCCCTCTGGCAGGACGTGCGGATCCTCCTGCGCACCGCCGCCACGCTGATCCGTCCGGCGGGCGGCTGATGGCCGCGCCCGCCGCCCCCGCCCCCGCCCCGTACGGGCTCCGGTTCCCCGTGTCCGCGCGGGTGCGGGCGGCCGCCCCGGCCCGCCGGGCGCACCTGGTGCCGCTCCTCGCCGTCGTGGCGCTCCTCGCCGTGCCGCCCGGCGGGCCCCCCGGGCAGGGCGGCGGCACCGTCGCGGACGCGGCGTCCGGCGTCCTCGTGCTGTGGTGCCTCGTCCGCGCCGCCCGCGCGCGCGTGCGGCCCCTCACGCGCGCGGCGGCGGTCGTCCTGGGCCTGCCCGTCGTGGGGATCTGCGCCGCCGCCGCCACCGCCCACGACCCGGCCGCCGCCCTGCCCGGCCTCGTCCGCCACCTCCAGGTGTTCGTGCTGGTCCCGGCCGCGGTCGTCCTGACCCTGCGCGACCGGCGCGACCTCACCGCCCTCGCCTGGGCGCTGGTCGGCCTCGCCCTCGTCCAGGGCGGCCTCGGCGTCGTCCAGTACGCCACCGGGACGGGCGCCTCGTACCGGGGCGAGAACGTCCGGGCGGTCGGCACGTTCGGCCCGACCGACGTGATGGGCATGGCGACCGTCGTCGCGTACGGCGTCGTCGCCGCCGTCGGCCTCGCCCTCGGCGCACCGGCCCGCGGCCGCGTCCGGGCCGTCGCCCTCGTCTGCGCGGCGCTCCTGACCGTCCCGCTCGCCCTGTCGTTCAGCCGGGGCGCCTGGATCGCCACCGCCCTCGTCTGCGCGGCCCAGCTCGCGGCGACCGGGCCGCGCCGCGTCCTCGGGGCGTCCCTGGCGGCCGGGGCGCTCGCCGTGGTCCTCGTCGGCGGCCTCGGCGTCGGCTCCGCGATGGTCCAGGAGCGGGCCGCCAGCATCGCGCGGGTCGCCGCCGCGCCCGACCGGTCCGTCACCGACCGGTACGCGCTGTGGGCCGCCGCGGCCGGGATGTGGCGCGACCGGCCGCTCACCGGGGTCGGTCTGAAGGGCTTCCCCGCCCACCGCGACGGCCACGCGCCGCTCGCCCTGTCGTCGGGCGGCGACACGGCCGGCGCGGGCGTCGCCTTCCGGCGGCAGCCGCTGCTGTCGCCGCACAACATGTACCTGCTGGTCCTCGGTGAGCAGGGGCTGCTGGGGCTGCTGACGATCGCGGGCGGCTGGCTGGCGCTGCTGGTGTACGGCCTGCGCCGCCTCCCGGCCGCCCGTCGCACGGGCCGCCGCCTGGACTGCGCCCTGGTCGCCACGGGCCTGCTGGGGTGGCAGCTGGTCGACTTCCTGTACGCCGACATCGGCGGCCCGTCCACGGTCCTGACCGCCGTGGTGCTGGGCGCGGCGGCCTGGTGGGGCCTGGCCGCAGGCCCGGACGCCGGTCCGCCGGCCGGTCCGGACACCCGCCCGCCGGCCGGTCCGGCCCCGGGAGGGTGCGCGTGACGGCGGACGCCGCCGCACCGGCGGAGGAGGCACGGCCCGGCGGCCCCGCCTGGGCGCCGTCCAACCGGTTCCTCGCCCGCGCGGCGCTGCTCACGGCGGCGCTCACCGCCGCGGGCGCCCTCCTGGGCCTCCTCCGCGACCGGCTCCTCGCCCGCACCTTCGGCGCGGGGCCGGAGACCGACGCGTTCCTGGTGGCCTGGACGGTGCCCGAGTTCGCGTCGACGCTGCTCATCGAGGACGCCATGGCGCTCGTCCTGGTCCCCGCGTTCAGCCGCGCCCTCGCCCTGCGCGCCGGGGCCGGGGCGCGGGGGCCGGACCCGGTGCCGGCCCTCGTGCGGACCACGCTGCCCGCCACCGCGGCGGGCGCCGCCGCGGTGGCCGCGCTGGTCGCCGCCGCCGCGCCCCTCCTCGTACCGCTGCTCGCGCCGGGGCTGCCGGAGCGGCGGCTCGCGGTGGACTGCACCCGGCTCACCGCCACCTGCGTCCTGTCGTTCGCGCTCGCCGGGTACTTCAGCGCCGCGCTGCGCGCGCACGGGCAGTACCTCGCCCCGGCCGCGATCTACGTCGCGTACAACACCGGCATCGTCACGGCGGTCGTCCTCTTCGGCCCCGCCCGGGGCGTCCGGGCCGCGGCCGCCGGGGTCGCGGCGGGCGGCGCGCTGATGGCGCTGGTCCAGGCGCCCTCGCTGGTGCGGCGGCTGAGGGAGCGCGCCGCCGGTGCGCCCGGCCGGGAGCGGGGCGCCGCCGCGGCGGCCTCGGGGGTGGCCCTCGCGCTCGTCGTGCCGGTCGCCGTCTTCGCCGTGGGGCGCCAGTCCCAGGTGCTCGTGGAGCGGTTCCTCGCCGCGCCGCTGCCCCCCGGGGCGATCTCGCACCTCAACTACGCGCAGAAGGTCGCCCAGTTGCCGATGGTGCTGTCGCTGATGCTGTGCACCGTCAGCTTCCCCGTCGTCGCCCGGGCCGCCGCCGCGGGCGACCGGGCGGCGGCGCGGCGCCGCGCCGAGCGGGACCTGCTGCTCGCCGGGGCCGTCGTCCTCGCCGGCGCGGCGGCCGTCGTCGCCGCCGCCCCGCAGATCGTCGCCCTCCTCTTCCAGCACGGGGCGTTCGACGCCGCCGACACCGCCGCGACGGCCTCCGTCATGCGGGTGTACGCCCTGGGCCTGCTCGGCCACACCCTGGTCGGCGCGCTCGGCCGGTGCTACTTCTGCGCGTCCCGCCCGCTGTGGTTCCCGGCCGCCGCGATGGGCCTCGGCGTCGCCGCGAACGCCGCCCTGGGCGCCGTGTGGGCGGGCCGCTGGGGCGCCCCCGGGATCGCCCTCGCCAACGCCGCCGGCATCACCCTCACGGCGGCGCTCCTCCTCGCCGGCGCCCGCCGCCGGGGGTGCCGGTCTCCGCCCGCGCCGTCGCCGCCGGTCTCGCCCGGCTCGCCGCGGCGGCCGCGGCCGCGGCCGCCGCGGGCCGGCTGTGCGCCTCGTGGAGCACCCGCCCGCTGCCCGGCGCGGTCCTCACGGCCGTCGCCGTCCTCGTCGTCTTCGTCCTCGCCGCGCACGTGCTGCGCGCGCCCCTCGCACCCCACCCCACGCGCGTGGCGCCGCGCGGCGCCCTCCCGCGCGGCCGCCCCCTCCCGCGAAGGCACCGCCATGCTCCGACGCACCCCGCCGCCCCCCTGGATCGCGATGTACCACTCCGTGGACACCGGCGGGGATGACCCGTACCGCATCACCGTCACCCCCCGGCGGCTCGACGCCCAGCTGCGCTGGCTGCGCGCGCGGGGGCTGCGCGGCGTCGCCGTGCGCGACCTCCTCGGCGCCCGCGCGCGGGGGACGCCGCCGGACTGGTCGGGCTGACCTTCGACGACGGGTACGCCGACTTCCTCCGCCACGCCGTCCCGCTGCTGCGCCGCCACGGCTGCACCGCCACCGTCTTCGCCCTGCCCGGCCTGCTCGGCGGCGACAACGCCTGGGACCCGCTCGGCCCCCGCAAGCCCCTCCTCACCGCCGAGGGGCTCCGCCGCTGCGCCGACGCCGGCATGGAGGTCGCCTCGCACGGCCTGCGGCACGTCTCCCTGCCGCCCGCCGACGACGCGGCGCTCCGCGAGGAGCTGTGCGGCAGCCGCGACCTGCTGCGGGACCTGACCGGCGAGGCGCCCGCCGGGTTCTGCTACCCGTACGGGCACGTCGACGCCCGGACGGCGGCCGCCGCGCGGGAGGCCGGCTACGCGTACGCCTGCGCCATCGACCCGGGCGCGCTGAGCGGCGACCACGCCCTGCCCCGCGTCCACGTCGGACAGCGCGACACGGCCCTGCGGCTGCACGCCAAGCGGCACCTGCGGGTGCCGCGTCGGAGCGTCCCCGCCGCACCGCCCGCCGCCGGGGCCCGCGCGTCATGAGGGTCCTGCACGTCATCACCGGCCTCGGCATCGGCGGCGCCGAACAGCAACTGAGGCTCCTGCTGCGCCACCTGCCGGTCCGCGGCGACGTCGTCACCCTCACCGACCCCGGCCCCGTCGCCGACGCGCTGTGCGCGGACGGCGTCCCCGTCGCCCACCTCGGCATGCGCGGCAACCGCGACCTGACCGCCCTGCCCCGCCTGGTCCGGCTCGTCCGGCGCGGCCGCTACGACATCGTCCACACCCACCTGTACCGGGCCTGCGTGTACGGCAGGATCGCCGCCCGCCTCGCCGGCGTGCGGCACGTCGTCGCCACCGAGCACTCCCTGGGCGCCACGCAGATCGAGGGCCGCCCCCTGGGCGCCGGGGCGCGGGCCCTGTACCTGGCGACGGAGCGCCTGGGCAGCGCCACGGTCGCCGTCTCCGACACCGTCGCCCGCCGGCTGGCCGACTGGGGCGTGCCGCCGCACCGCGTCCGCGTCGTCCCCAACGGCGTCGACGCGGCGGGCCTCGCCCACGACGAGGCGGCCCGCCGCGCCGCCCGCCGCCGGCTCGGCGTCCCCGACGGCGCGTACGTGGTGGGCGGCGTCGGCCGGCTGGTGCCGGGCAAGCGGTTCGACGTCCTGGTCGGCGCCGTCGCGGAACTGCCGCCGGACGTACGGCTCCTCCTCGTCGGCGAGGGGCCCGAGCGGGGGCGGCTGGAGCGGCTGGCGGCCGCGAACGGCGCGGCCGGCCGGGTCGTGTGGGCGGGGGCCGTCACCCGCGACCTGCCGGCGCTGCTGTCCGCGATGGACCTGTTCGTGTCCCCGTCCGCCGACGAGGCGTTCGGGCTCGCCGTGGTCGAGGCGCTGGCCGCCGGGCTGCCCGTCCGGTACGCGGCCTGCCCCGCCCTCGACGACCTCCCGCCGGGGGAGGCGCCCTCCGCCCGGCGGATCGGCGGCACCGCCGCCGACGTGGCCGCGGCGGTGCGCGAGGCCCGGGCCGCCCACGCGGCGCGGCCCGGGCGCGGCCCGGTGCCCCCGGCGGTGCGCCGCTACGACATCGCGCACACCGCGCGGCAGCTGACGACCCTGTACCGGACCCTCCACCGAGAAGGCGAGTGACCGATGATCCCGCGAACCCTCCCCGTACGGCGCCCGCTCGCCGGGCTCGCCCGCCGGGCCGCCCGGGCCGGGCGCCCGGGCCGCGCCTGGACCCTGCCGGCCGCGGTGCTGGCCGGTGCCGTCGCCGGCGGCGCGTACGGACTGCTGAGCACGCCCGAGTACGCGGCCACCAGTTACGTCGTGGTCGTCCCCGAGGAGCGGTCCGACCCGGCCGGGGCGATGGGCCTGGCGCAGGCGTACGGGCGGGTCGCCACGGACGTCGCCCTCGCCCAGGACGCCGCCGTGTGGGCACGGGTGTCGCCCGCGACGCTCCGGGCGAGCGTGGCGGCGGCGACCTCGCCCGACGCGCCGATGATCTCCATCACGGCCCGCTCCGACCGCCCCGCGACGGCCGTCGCCATGGCGGACGGGGTGGCGCGGGCGCTGGTGCAGAAGGGCACCCACACGGAGGCCAGCACCCATGTGAAGGTCGTCCCGTTCTCGCGCGCGACGGCCCCGGCGGGCCCCGTCTCGCCGTCCGCCCCGCTGGCGGCCCTGGTGGGCGCCTGCGGGGGCGGCCTCCTGGGGGGCCTGTTCCTGCTGGTCCGCCCCGAGCGGGACACCGCGCCGGGCGGCATCGGGACGGGCGGGAGCGCGGCGGGCGGGACCGGGACGGGCGGGAGCGCGGGGCGGGCGCCCGCGGCCGGTCCCGCCGCCGGCGCCGCGGGGCGGGGGACCGCCGTGCCGGGGCCCGCCGTCGGGGACGCGTCGCAGGCGGGCACCGCATGAGCGCGGCCGACACCCGCTCCCCGGCGGCCGGCGCGCGGTGGGCCGGGGACCTCACCGTCACCGTCTGCCGGGACGACCGGCGGTTCGCCGGCCTCGCCGCCGAGTGGGCGGACCTGTACGGGCGGTGCCCCGCCGCCACCCCGTTCCAGACGCACGCCTGGCTGCACTCCTGGTGGCTCTCGTACGGCGCCCCCGGCCGGCTGCGCCTGGTCCTGGTGCGCCGCCCCGGTGACGGCCGGCTCGTCGCCGCCGCCCCCTGTGGCTCACCCGGGCGCGCGTGCCCACCCTGGCGTTCCTGGGCGGCGCCCTCACCGACTACGGCGACGTGCTCGCCGACGAGGGCTGCCCCGAGGCCGTCCCCTCGCTGGCGACCGCGCTCGCGGACCTCGCCGCGGGCGCGGTGGTCGACCTGCGGGAGGTCCGCCCCGGCGCCGTCGCCGAGCGGCTCCTCGCCTGCTGGCCGGGCCCGCGCGCCCGGCTGCCGGACTCCGTGTGCCTGGAGCTGCCGCCGGTGCCCGTCGACGAGCTCGTCGCCCGGCTGCCGTCCGCGGGGGGCCAGCGGGCCAGGGCGAAGCTCCGCAGGATCGACCGGCAGGGCGTCGGGGTGCGGGCCGTGCCCGCCGAGGAGGTGCCCCGCGCGCTGCGCCGCCTGCTCGACCTCCACCGGCGCCAGTGGGCCGGTCGGGGCGTGACGGCGGAGCACCTCACCGGGCGGTTCGCCGAGCACCTCGGCCGCGCGGTGCGGGCGATGGCGGAGGGCGGCCACGCGCGCGTGACGGAGTTCCTCGTGGACGGCGAGGTGGTCGCGGTCGACCTGACGCTGCTCTCGCCCCGGCTGTCCGGCGGCTACCTGTACGGCGCCGACCCGGTGCTGCGCTCCCTCAAGGTGGACGCGGGGGCGCTGCTGCTGCGCAACGGCCTCCGGCTCGCCGGGGAGGCGGGCTGCGGCGCGCTGAGCCTGCTGCGCGGCGACGAGCCGTACAAGCACCACTGGCGCCCGTCCGCCGTCCGCAACCGGCGGCTGCTGCTGGCGCGCCGCCGCGCGGCGCCCGTGCTGTGGCTGCGGGCGGCGTACGCCGGCGGCCGGAGCTGGGCGGCGGACCGGCTCCGCGACCGGCCCTGGGCGCTCCGGCTGAGGCGGGCGCTCAGGTCCGGGAGGGGGCCCGCCGCTCCCACCGGGCACACAGGCCGGCATCGAGCAGCTTCCTGACCCAGGCGGGCGGGTCGGCGGGCGCGGCGCACCCGGACCCGTCCGGTCCGCCGGGCGGGGGCGCCGGCTCGGTGGGCCGGGGCGGCTCCGGGGGCGCGGGCCGCGTCGGCTCCGGCGCGGGCGCGGGCGCCGACAGCTCCGACCGGAACACCTCCGACGACCTCGGGTTGCTCTGGCACTGCCACACGCCGTGCGGGCAGTAGTCACTGATCGAGTGGTACAGCGGTCTGTGCTCCCTCATCCATTCGAGCATCCGCCGCATGTATTCGGGATTGTCGCCGTTTCGGAACAGGCCCCACTCGGGATAGGAGATAGGCTTTCCGTGGGCGGCGGCGAATTCCACGTGGTCGCGCAGCCCGTACGGTTCCTCCACCTGTTCGTCGAAGGTCCGGGCCGGCGGCTGGTCGTAGGAATCCATTCCCACGATGTCCACGACGTCGTCGCCCGGATAGCACTCGGTCCACGGAATGGCGTCCCGGCCCCGGTTGGGCGCGAAGTCGAACCGGAAATCCTGGCCGGGCACCTCACGCATGGCGGTGACGATGCGCTTCCAGTACTCCTTCCACGCCTCCGGGTCCGGCCCGCACCGGTGGCCGTACGTCGACCCGTTCATCTCCCAGCCGAGGACGAGGACCGTGTCCGGCACGCCCAGCCCCACCAGCCGCTCCGCGAGCGCCCGGAAGTGCCGGTCGTACCGGCCCTCGGCGCCCGCCCGCAGCATCCGCCGGACCACCGGGTCGGGCAGCCGGGTCTCGTTGAGCTCCAGCATCGGCACGTTGAGGACGAACATCCGGTCCGCGCGGGCCCGCCGCCACCGCGCCCACTCCTCCAGGAAACCCACCTGCCCGGAGATGTTGGACCAGCGGTCGCCCGGCAGGTAGGTGTGGCCGACCCGCAGCTCGGTGCCGCCCAGCCACTCCCGCAGCTCCTCCATGCGCCGGATCCCGGCGGGGCCGTAGTGCAGGTAGGCGCCGAACGCCGTCCCGCCCGCGGCCGCCGGGCCGGGCTCCCCGGGGGGCCCGGCCGCCCGCGCGGCCTGCGCCGTCAGCACGGAACCCGAGAGCAGCAGGCCGGCCGCGCACGCCCCCAGCCAGTTTTTCGTCTTTCCGTTCCGGATGGTCATCGCACTCCTCCGCCGGGCGCCGCGTCACGCCACGCCGTCCGCCATTCCGTCACCCGTCCGTCCGGGCCGAACCTATTCCCCGGGGACCGGCCGGGAATCCGGTCCGGCGTTTCCCTAGCCCATCAGTGGATTCCATCGCCCGGTCGGGGCAGCGAGACGAGGATTCTTCCGTGCCGCTCTGTGACACCCGGGTCGCCGCCGTGCTGGTGCGGCTCGACCGGAACCCGTTCCACCACGGCACGCTCGGCGCCGTCCGCTCCCTGGGCCGCGCCGGCGTCCCCGTCCACGTGGTGACCGGCTCCCCGGCGGGACCCGTGGCGCACTCCCGGTACGTGCGCCGGTGCCACCCCCACCCCGCCGGCGGCGGGACCGCGGGCGTCCGCCGCGCCCTCGCCCGGGTCGCCGACGCGCTCGCCGGCGCCCCCGCCGTCCTGCTGCCCCTGGACGACGCGACCGCCGTCGCCCTGGACGAGCTGCGCCGCGAGGCGGACGGCCCGGCCCGCCGGTTCCTGCTGCCCGAGCAGCCGCGGGGGCTCACCGCGCTCGTCGCCGACAAGGCGGCGCTCGCCGCGACCTGCCGCCGCCTCGGCGTCCCGCACCCGCGCACCCTCGCCCCCGCCGACGCCCGCGAGGCGGGCGCCATGGCCGCCCTCCTCGGGCTGCCCGTCGTGGCCAAGTGGAGCCGCCCCTGGCTGCTGCCCCCGGGCTCCGGGCTGCGCAGCACCGTCCTCGCCCGCTCCGTCCGCCAGGTGCGGGACCTCCACGCGCGCGCGGCGGAGGCGGGCAGCCCCCTCCTGCTGCAGCGGTACCTGCCCGCCAGCCGGGACGGCGACTGGTTCTTCCACGCGTACTGCGACGGCGCCGGGGCGTGCGGCGTCGCCGCGACCGGCCGGAAGGTCCGCTCCTGGCCGGACGGGGCCGGACTGACCGCCGTCGGGGTGTGGGCGCCGAACCCGGCGGTGGAGCGCCTGGCCCGCGGCCTGGTGGCCGCGCTCGGCTACCGGGGCGTCGCCGACCTCGACTTCCGCCGGGACCCCGGCACCGGCGCGTACCACCTGCTGGACTTCAACCCCCGGCCCGGAGCCCAGTTCCGGCTGTTCTCCGACGCCCGGGGCCTGGACGTGGTCCGCGCCCTCCACCTGGACCTGACGGGGCGCCCGGTGCCGGACCTGGCCCGCTCGTACGGGCGCCGGTTCGCCGTCGAGAACTACGCCGCCCTGTCGGTGCTCGCCTCGCCCCGGCGCCGCTCGCGCGCGTACGGGCCGCCCGGCGGCCTGGAGACGGCCTGGTACGCGGCGGACGACCCGGCGCCCGCGCGCGCCATGGCCCGCGCGTGGGCCGCCCACCTGGTCAGCCGGGCCTGGGCGGTGCCCCGGTCCCGGCGCGGCGCGGCGGCCTCCCGCGCCCCGGTGCCGCCCCGGCCGCCGGCCCCCGCCCCGGAGGCCCGCACGGACCCCGCCCCCTCCACCCGACGATGACGAAAGCGGTGCGACCGATGCACGACGACGACCTGGTGATCGTGGGCGCCGGCCCGTACGGACTGTCGGTGGCCGCCCACGCGGCCGCGCGCGGCCTCGGCGTGCGCGTCCACGGCCGGGTGATGCGCTCCTGGCGCGACATGCCGCCCGGGATGCTCCTGAAGTCGGAGCCCTGGGCGTCGGACCTGTCGGACCCGGCCGGCGTGTACCGCCTCGCCTCGTACGCCGCGGCCCGCGGGGTGCCGGCCGAGCACGGCGTGCCGCTGCCGGCCGGCTTCTTCGCCGCGTACGGCGAGTGGTTCGCCCGGCGGGCCGTCCCCGCCGTCGATCCGCGCGCCGTCGTCGCCGTGCGCCCCCGCCCGGACGGCGGGTTCACCGTGACGACCGAGGACGGGCAGGAGGCGGGCGCCCGCACGGTGGCGCTGGCGCTGGGCGCCGCGCCGTTCGCCGACGTACCGGCCGCGCTGCGCCCGCTGATGCCGCACCGGGCCTCCCACAGCGGCGACCACGCCGACCTGGCCGCCTTCGCGGACCGGGACGTGACCGTCCTCGGGGCCGGGCAGGCCGCCCTGGAGACCGCGGTGCTCCTCGCCGAGCTGGGCGCCCGCGCGCGCGTGGTGGCCCGCTCCCGCCGCCTCGTGTGGAACACCGTCCCGCCGCCCCTGCGCCGGGGCGTCCGGGAGGCCGTCCTCGCCCCGCACACCGGCCTGGGCCGCGGGTGGCGGAACCTGCTGTACGCGCGCGCGCCCGGCGTCTTCCGGCACCTGCCCGGCCCGACCCGCGAGCGCGTCTTCGGCACCGCCCTGGGCCCGGCCGGCGCCTGGTGGCTGCGGCGCCGCTTCGAGGCGGTGTCCGACGTGCGGCTGGGGAGGACCCTCGTGGCCGCCGCGCCGGCCGGGCCGCGCGGCGACCGCGTCCGGCTCGTCCTCGCCGACGGCTCCGGGTCCGGCGCGCCGGTGACGGAGGTGGAGACCGACCACGTCATCGCCGCGACCGGGTTCGCCCCCCGCCTGGACCGGGTGGAGGTGCTGCCGGAGGACGTGCGCGGCGCGCTGCGCACCGTCGGCACGGGCGGCGCCCCGGAGGTGAGCGGCCACTTCGAGTCGTCCTGCCCCGGGTTGTTCCTGGCGGGGCTCCTGACCGCCCCGGCGTACGGCCCGGCCATGCGCTTCGTGTACGGCGCGGCCTACACCGCCGAGCGGCTCGTGCGGGGCGTCGAGCGGCGGCTGGGGGCGGTGCGGCGGTCCGCGGCGGTGCCGGGGACCCGGTCCGGGACCCGGCCGTCGGGCGCCGGCGCACCCGCGCGGGGCTGACCGGCGCGGGCGTGCGGAGGCGCGCCGGAGGGCCGCCGCCGGGACCCCCTCGGGGCCGTCGCCGCGGCCCCGCCGCGGCTCCCGGCCGGGCACCGCGGCGGGGGTTCAGTGCCCGGGCCACGCCGGGCGGCCCACGAGGACCTCCCACTCGTGGTCCCGCGCCCCCGGGACCACGCGGCCCTCCGACCGCCACTGCCGGGCGAGCGCCGCGAAGACCGGGACCGCGTCGGCGGCCCGGGAACGTGCGGCGGGGTCCGCCCCGGCACGCCCGCGGCCGGGGTGCGGAGCGAAGGCGACGCGCTCCCACTTTCCGGTACCTGAGGCCATGACAACCCTTCCGATCACTCTTCGTGGCCACTTCGCCGCATCATGTCACAGCGGTCCGGTCCGCACCGGAATTCCCGGGAACCGGCCGGAGCCGCCCGGTCAAGGGCGCGGGAGCACCGCGAAACGCAGCCCGAAGTGGTCCAGGGTGCGCGGCAGCGGCCGGTCGGGGCGCAGCCGCCCGGGCCGGTCCGGCAGGTAGGCGTGCCGCTCCACGAGCGCGGCGAGCAGCGTCGACGTCAGGAACAGCACCAGGTCCTCGCCCGGGCAGGCGCCGGGCCCCGCGCTGAAGGGGAACAGCCCGGCGGTCTCCCGCGCGGTCCCGTCGAGCCAGGGCCCGGGGGCGAACCGGTCCGCGTACGGCAGGGCGGCGTCCCGGTGGAAGAGCGGCGCGTAGATCAGGAACTCGGTCCCGGCCGGAAGCCTGCCGCCGCCCCAGTCGGTCTCCCGCACCGCCTCGCGCAGCAGGAAGGGCGTCGTCGGCCACAGCCGCACCGACTCCAGGACGCAGGCGCGGGTGTACGGCATCAGGTGCGGCTCGGTCGGGTCGGCGGCGGTCGCCTCGCCGCGCACCCGGGCCTCCTGCGCGGAGTGGGTGGACAGCAGGGCGAGGGTCCGGAAGGCGGCGATGCCCGCCGCGTCGAACGCGAACAGCCAGTGCGGCACCTGCCCGGCCGGGTCGAGGCCGGGCCCGGCGGGGGCGGCGGCGAGCGCCTCCGCGAGGCTGCCCGCCTCGGCGCGCTCCACGTGGGCGCGCAGCCGCTCCTCGAAGTGCTCCCGCAGACCGGTGCGGCGCGGGGCGGCCACCGACCAGTTGGCGGCCGCGCGGAGGCGGCCCAGCACGGCGGTGAGCGCGGTGTCGTCCCGCGCTCCGTCGCCGAGGACGACCCGCCGCACGGTGCGGTCCCACGCCGCCGCGAAGTCGTCCCAGGCCAGCTCGCCCGAGTCGGAGGCGACCGACCGGAGCAGCAGCCCGGCCTCCTCGCGCACGGCGCGCACCAGCCGGGGCGCGAGGCTGTGCAACTGGTTTCCGGTCTCCAGGACGGACTCGTTGAGGGCCCGCCGCTCGGTCCGCTCCGCGCCCCGCGAGATCAGCACCCCGTGCGGCTGGAACTGCTCGAGGGCGGCGCGCTTTTCGCGCGTGGCCGGCGAGTACGGATCCGGGGTGCCCTCCAGGACGCGTACGGCGTCGGCGGCGCGCAGGACCAGCGCGAAGTGCCGGCCGGCCACGTCCGCGCGCAGCGGGCCGGCCCCGTACCGCCGCCGCAACTCGGTGAGCAGCCCGATCGCCCGGCGGTCCGCCGCGTACCGCTCCGCCAGCGCCATGCCGCCGCGCCGGCGCACGATCACCCCGGCCGCCAGCGTCGGCGCCACCACCACGGCGGCCGTCCGCGCCGCGTCGCGCGCCGAGAGCCGCACGGTCCCCGTTCCCGTCGTCGCCATGGCGCCCGGGTGCCCCGGACCGGTGCCGGCATGCGTCCCGGGCGCGGGCGGGGCGCTGTGGACGGCGCCGGGCGCCCGGCCGGAGCGGGGTCAGCCGCCCGTGGTGGGGCCGCCGCTGCCGAAGCCGCCGCTGGGCGCCCCGCGCCACTTGCGGTCGTCGTCGGTCAGGGGGGACATGTCCGGCTCGGTGTTCTCGTGCTTCAGCTCGTACGGCATCATCCGCCGCTCGCCCTGCGGCACCTCGGCGGGCCGCCGGTGACCCTCCACCTCACCGGGCAGCCCGGCGTCCGGCGGCCGGTGCGGCTGCTCCTCCGGGGTCGGGGGCGCGGGCTCCCTGCTCCAGATCCGCCGGCCCAGCCAGAAGCCGCCGATGAGGAAGCCGACGAGGAGGATGCCCGCCACCAGCGGGCCGATCCCGACGATGTGGTCCTTCGCGGCGAATTCCACGCTGTACGTGATGAGAGGCTCCATGGGGCTCGCGTACCCCGCCGGGGGCGGATCAGGCACCCGGGCGTCCGGATTCCGGGGCGTCCGGGGCCGGCCGTGCCGGGATACCCGCGTACGGGATACCCGCGTACGGGACGCCCGGCGGGCCGGGCGCGCCCGGGCACCCGGGCGGCCGGACGTACCGGGACGGCGGGGCGTACCCGGACGGCGGGGTGCACCCGGGCATCCGGGCGCGCCCGGACGGCCGGACGCTGCGTGCGGGGCATCCGGGCCGCCCCGGGAAGCCGCGCCCCGGGGCGGCGGGGCCCCGAGCGGCGGGGTCGGGCGGGAGACCGCCGGGGCGCCCGCGCGGTCACTTCGCGTCGGAGTACCGCTCCACCACCGCCGTCGTGAACGGGAACCGCACCGGGGTCTCGCCGAAGGCGATCCGCCCGGCCAGGTCGCCGGAGGCGCGGACCGCCGCGGTGACCGCCTCCGCCTCCTGCGCCGGGCAGTGCACGATCACCTCGTCGTGCTGGAAGAACACCAGTTCGGCCCGCATACCGGCGGTCGCCCGCCGCAGCGCGGCCAGCATCAGCAGCGCCCAGTCTGCGGCGCTGCCCTGCACCACGAAGTTCCGCGTGAACCGGCCGCGGGCGCGGGCGTCCGCGCCCGGGCCCGCCGGGGGCCGGTCGCCGTCCTGCGGGACGCCCGCCTCCCCGTCCTCCTCGTGGTCCGCGGCCCGCGGGCTCGTCCGGCCCAGCCAGGTGCGGACCGCCCGGCCCTCCTCGCCCGCGCGGGCCGCGTCGTCGACGTACGCCACCGCGCGGGGGAACCGCCGGCGCAGCGCCGCCAGGTTCCTCAGGCCGTCCCCGCTGGTCTGGCCGTAGATCGCGCCGAGCAGCGCCAGCTTGGCGTGGTCGCGGCCGCCCGGGAAGGCGCGGTCCGACAACCGCGTGTAGAGGTCGCCGTCGTGCCCCGCCGCCTCCATCAGCCCCGGGTCGCGGGAGATCGCCGCCAGCACGCGCGGCTCCAGCTGGTCGGCGTCGGCGACGACGAGCCGCCACCCCTCGTCGGCGACGACCGCCCGCCGGATCACCTTCGGGATCTGCAGGGCGCCGCCGCCGTTCGTCGTCCACCGCCCGCTGGCCGCGCCGCCCGGCACGTACTCGGGCCGGAACCGGCCGTCGTGCACCCAGTCCTGCAGCCAGCCCCAGCCGTGCGCCGTCCAGATCCGGTACAGCGTCTTGTACGCGAGGAGCGGTTCCACCGCCGGGTGGTCCACCTTCGCCAGCTCCCAGCGGCGCGTCGACCGGACCCGGATCCCGGCCTCCGCGAACGCCCTGACCACGTCCGCGGGCAGGTCCGGGCGCACCGGCCGGCCGAACGCCGCCGACACCTCGGCCGCCAGCTCCGCCAGGCGCCGCGGTTCGCCCCCGCCCGCGTACCGCTCGCCCAGCAGCTCGTGCAGCACCGCCCGGTGCACGTCCGCCCGCCACGGCAGGCCCGCCCGGTGCATCTCGGCGGCCACCAGCGTCCCCGCCGACTCGGCCGCCGCCAGCAGCCGCATCCGGTTCGGGTGCTCGGCGGCGCCGAGCCTCCGCTGCTGCTCCGCGTACACCTCCAGCAGGCCCTCGAACGGCACCTCCGGACCGCCGGGGGCCGCCTCGAACAGGGGGGACTGCGCGCCGGGCCCGGCCGCCTGCGGGGGCCGGTCGGGCGGCACCGGACGGTGGTGCAGCCGCGCCCAGGCGGCCGCCGCCGACCGGGGCTCGCCCAGCCGCCCCTCGTGGCCGAGGAGCAGGTGCTCGACGGCCTCGACGTCGTGGCAGCGCCCGACGCGCACGCCCGCTGCGAGGAGTCGCGGATAGAGGCCGGCCGTGGACCGCCACACCCACCGGCCGACCTCCGGCCGCGACCGCACCGCCGCCACCGGATCGGGCTCGGTGACGACGGGCCCGGCGGGCAGGCCGTCCGGGCCGAGGGGGGCGAGCCTCGCCCCGCCGCCCTCGACACCCTCCAGCGCCCACCGCTCGCTCACGAGTGCGAGTCTGGCACCCGGCACTGACAATCCCCCGCGACCGCGCCGGCGCACCGCCCCCACCGGGGGCACGACGCACCGTTCGCGCTGGACGGCGCCCCTCCCCCCGCCCGCCCCGCCCGTCCGCACGCTCCCGCCCCGCCCGTCCCTTCCGTCCTGCCCGTCCCGCCGGCCCCGCCCGCCCCGTCCCGGGTGCCCGGGGCGAGCCGGTCCCCGCGGCCGGAGGGGCGCCGGCGGCCACCGGCGGGACGGGGTCCCTCGTCCCGCGGACGCGCGCGCTGCGACCATGGTGGCCGTGGTGGAGACGGCGTACGCACGGGGAGGCGTTCTGATGTTCGCGGGGCACACGGAAGCGGCCGGCGGGGCCGCGCCCGCCGGGCCGGGCCGCGCGGAGGCCCGCCGCGCCCGCGGCGGGCGGCGGCCGTGAGCGCCGGGACGGGGGGCGGGACGACCGTCGGGCGGGCCCTCGGCACCGCCCTGTACGCGGACGGCACCGCCGCCCTCGACACGGCCGCCTCGCTGCTCGCCGCCGATCCGGCCGCCGACGCCGAGCTGGCGCGGCGCGGCGAGGAGCTGCTGCGCCGGGCCTGGACGCGCGGCTGGCAGCCCGCCGACGTGGTGCGGCTCGTCCGCCGGGACCTGGAGGGCCACCACGTGCGCCTGGCGTCCGCGCTGATCGTCGGCGAGTCCACCGGGTACGCGCACCTGCCGCCGCGCTGGCGGGAGCAGCTCGCCGCGCTGGAGGCGGAGCCGTGGCGGGCCGACCGGTTCTCGCACGCGACGGCCGTCCTGGAGCTGTACCGCCTGCTGGCCCGGCTGCCCGCCCTGGAACCGGTCGCCCCGCCGCCGGGCGCCGCCCCGCCGACGGCGCCGGTCGAGGGCGAGCCGCGCACGCTGGCCCGGATCCGGGCCCTGCTGGCCAAGGCGGAGGCGACGGACTACCCGGAGGAGGCGGAGGCGCTCACGGCGAAGGCACAGGAGCTGATGGCCCGCCACAGCCTGGACGAGGCCGCGCTCGCCGCGCGCGGCGGCCCGGCCCCGGACGGCCCGGCGGCCGTGCGGATCGGTGTGGAGCCCCCGTACGAGACGGCGAAGGCGATCCTGCTGGACGCGGTCGCCGGTGCGAACCGCTGCCGCGCCGTGTGGCACGAGGAGTTCGCCTTCTCGGCGGTGGTCGGCTACGAGGCGGACCTGGAGGCGGTGGAGTTGCTGTACACCTCGCTGCTGGTGCAGGGGCAGGCCGCGATGGCGAAGGCGGAGGCGGCGCAGCGGGCGGGGGCCGCAGGCGCACGAAGACGTTCCGGCAGTCGTTCCTGCTGGCGTACGCGCAGCGGCTCGGCGACCGCCTGTCGGCCGCCTCCCGCCGGATCACCGCCGGGGAGCCGACGCTGCTGCCGGTCCTGGCGGCGCGGGAGGTGGCGGTGGCGGCCCGCGCGGACCGGATGTTCCCGGGCACGACGACGACCCGGGTCCGGGGCGCCGTGGACCCGGCCGGCTGGGACCACGGCAGGGCCGCGGCCGACCGCGCCGACACGGGGCGCGCGGCACCCTGATCCGTGCGCGGGGCGGGGCGCGGGGGCGGCCCTACGACCGCGGGGGCAGGGAGGACAGCGGCGGGAGGGACGGCATCCTCGTGGGCAGGCCGCCGGGGACCGGCTTGGAGAGCGTGTCCGTCTTCCCGGAGTCCCAGGCGACGACCAGCCGCTTGCCGTCGGCGGATCGGATCGTGCCCGACGTGCGGTCGGTGCCGCCGTCCTTGCAGGTGAGGTCGAGCGTCAGGGTCTCGCCCTCCTTCGCGGTGCCCTGGCAGACGTGGGCTTCGCTGACGGCCACGGCCTGACCGCCCCCGCCGACCGTCAGCGTGACCGGCTTGCCGTCCGTCGTCCCCGTCCAGACGCCCTCGGCGTCGGCGAGGGTCACGCCGCGGGCGGTCTTCGAGGCTCCGGCGGACGGCGGGGCCGAGGCGCCCTTGCCGCCGGGCGCCGCGTCCCCGCCGTCCGAGCCGCAGGCGCTCAGCGCGACGGCCGAGACCAGCGCCGCGGCGGCGGCCGCACCCTTCCGTACCGGCTTCCGCACGATCGAGTCCCCCTTGTCGGTTGATCGGACCGCGCCAAGCTACCAGGAGGGATCCGCGGTACTACCAGGAGGACTTGCGCACGCCGGGGAGGAAACCGGCGTGCGCCTGTTCGCGCAGGCGGACCCGTGAGACGCCGAACTTCCGCAGGTGGCCCCGGGGCCGGCCGTCGACGGCGTCCCGGTTGCGGATCCGCGTGGGGCTGGCGTCGCGCGGCTGGCGGCGCAACTCGGCCTGCGCGGCGAGGCGCTGCGCCTCCGGGGTGCCCGGACGGCGGATGAGCTCCTTGAGTTCGGCGCGGCGGGCGGCGTACCGCTCGACGACGGCCTTGCGCCGCTCGTTGCGCGCGACCTTGCTCTTCTTCGCCATCAGACCTTCACCCCCCGGGCGCGGATGCGGGCGACGGCGGCCTCGACGCCGATCACGTCGACGGTCTTGACGGCGCGGGCGCTGAGGGTGAGCCGGACGTGGCGGCCCTCGCCGGGCAGCCAGTAGCGCTTGCGCTGGATGTTGGGGTCGAAGCGGCGGGGGGTGCGCCGGTGGGAGTGGGAGACGTCGTTGCCGAAGCCCGGACGGGCGCCGGTCAGCTGGCAGTGGGCGGACAAGGTGACCTACCTCTCGGAACACTTTCTTGGAAATGGAAACCGTTTCCATTTACTGTACCCCCATGGCCCGCGACGAACTACGCCCGATCATCAGGCTCCGGTCCACCGCCGGAACCGGTTACACCTACGTGACCCGCAAGAACCGCCGGAACGACCCCGACCGCCTGACCCTGCGCAAGTACGACCCGGTCGCCGGCCGGCACGTCAACTTCCGAGAGGAGCGCTGACCCCCGTGAAGCCCGGAATCCACCCCCCGTACGGCCCCGTCGTCTTCCGCGACCGGGCGGGCGGCTTCGCCTTCCTCACCCGGTCCACCATGACCGGCGACAAGACCGTGGAGTGGGAGGACGGCCGCACCTACCCGGTCGTCGACGTCGAGATCTCCTCGGCGAGCCACCCCTTCTACACCGGCCAGGCGCGCGTCCTCGACACGGCCGGGCGCGTGGAGCGCTTCGAGCGCCGCTACGGCGCGGCGGGCGCCGGCGCCTCCGGTCCCGCCGGGAGCGCCGGGCGGCGCGAGGTCCGCTGATGCCGTCCGTCCCGCTTTCCGTCGCCCTCGTCGGCGGACTCCACGCCGACGCCCGGCGCGCCGCCGTCGACCGGTTGCTCGCCTCCGTACCGGGCAGCGTCGCGCTCCACCACGACCTGTCCACCGCCGCGGAGCGCGGCACGGTCGTCCGGACGGTCCGCGACGCGACCGGCGTGCTCTCCACCGGCGAGGCGCCGCTGGTCGACGACTGCGCCTGCTGCGCGCTCCGCGAGGACCTGGTGCCCGAGCTGGAACGGCTCGCCGGAGCCGGCCTGACCCGGCTCGCCGTCGTGGAGCTGTGGGACTCGGTCGAGCCCAAGGGGACGGCCGAGGTCGTGGCCGCCTCCGGGCTCGACCTGACCGGGGTCGTCACCGCCGTGGACCCCGCGCTGGTCCTGCCGTACCTGGGCGACGGCGACGACCTGGCGGACGCCGGGCTCGCGGCCGCCGCCTCGGACCGGCGGACGGTCGCCGACACCTGGGCCCGCCAGCTGGAGTACGCGCCGGTGCTCGCCGTCCTGGACAGCCCGGACGCCGACGACGAGGACCGCGCGCTGCTCGCCCAGCTCCACCCGACCGCCCGCCACGTGGCCGTACCGGGCGGGGACCTGGCCGCCGCCGTCCTCGCCGGGTTCGACGTGGAGGCCGCGGCCGCCGCCCAGCACCCGGCCTGCGCGCTCCTGCCGCAGGAGGCGGACGCGGCGGGCGTGGGCACGTTCGTGTGGCGCGCCCGCCGGCCCTTCCACCCCGGGCGGCTGTACGCGGCGCTGGAGGACCTGACCTGCGCCGCCGTGCGCAGCCGCGGCCGCTTCTGGCTCGCGGACCGGCCCGACGCGCTGCTCGCCTGGGACGCGGCGGGCGGCGCCCTGTGCGTGGAGGGCACCGGCCAGTGGCTGGCCGCCCTGCCGGACGCCGCCTGGGAGGCGGTACCGCCGGTGCGGCGGGCCGCCGCCGCGCTGGACTGGGACCCGGAGTTCGGGGACCGCTGCCAGCACCTCGTCTTCACCTCGCCCGGCCTGGACCGCGAGGACCTCGCCGAGCTGCTCGGCTCCTGCCTGCTCACCGACGCGGAGTACGCCGCCGGCCGCACGGCCTGGAAGCGGCTCCCGTCCGCCTTCGACACCCTCCTGGAGGTCTGACCCCCCATGCCCCAGCACCGTTCCGCCGACCGCGGGCCGGCCGGGGCCCGCCCCGGTTCGTCCCCGGGTGCCCGGCCCCGCTCGAACAGGGGGAACCCCCTGGACCGGGCCGGGATCGCGTACGTCGACTACAAGGACACCGAGCTGCTGCGGAGGTTCGTCTCCGACCGGGGCAAGATCCGCAGCCGCAGGGTGACCCGTGTCACGGTCCGGCAGCAGCGGCAGCTGGCCGGGGCCGTGAAGAACGCCCGTGAGATGGCGCTGCTCCCGTACCCGTCGGCGGCCCGCTGAAAGCGGGCGGAGCGGAACCCGGCCGGGTTCCGGCGGAGCAGCGTCTTTTCGGCCCGGGGGCTCCCCGCGCTCCACGCGCGGGGGAGCCCCTTTCCCGTGCGTCCGGAAAAGGCGCAGCCGGGAGGCCCCGGCGCACGTCTCAGTAATCGGGGGAACACCGCCTGTGCACGTGCATCTGCTCACGCAGTCGCAGGTGAACGCAGCTATGATCCAGATAGTTGACCCCAGCAACATCACTCACTCATATACCTCTGCGACTCGGGGAGCGTCCTGTGCACCACGTGTTGAACGTGTACAACGGCATGGCGGCCGCGGAGCTTCACGGGGTCGTCTGGCAGAAGAGCCGGCACAGCAATTCGCAGGGCTCCTGCGTCGAATTCGCCAAGCTGCCCGGCGGGGACGTGGCGGTGCGCAACTCGCGGTTCCCCGAGGGGCCCGCCCTGGTCTACACCCCCGCGGAGATCGAGGCGCTGCTGCTGGGCGTCAAGGACGGCGAGTTCGACCACCTCGTCGGCGGATGACCCTCCCGCCCCACCCGGGCGCGCGGAAAGGGGCTCCGCGGACGGAGCCCCTTCTCATCGGCGACGAGTCCCCCGTGGCCTCGGGCCGACGTCTCCTGCGGTGCGGCGGCGCACCGGCGTCCGGCTACGGGTGGTCCGCCAGCCGGAACAGCGCCCAGACGACCTTGCCGCGCAGCGCTCCCGCCAGCGGGTGCCACCCCCAGCCGTCGCTGAACGACTCGACCAGGAACAGCCCGCGCCCCGACTCCGCCGAGAGGTCCTCGCCGGACGCGCGCGCCGCGGGCGTGTCCGGGCTGGGGTCGCGCACCGCGCAGACGAGGCGGCCCGCCCAGCGCATCAGGTGGAGCCGCACGGGCGGGTCGAGCGGGTGCTCGTGCGGGGCGCCGCCGGGCAGCGCGTGCCGCAGCGCGTTGGTGACGAGTTCGGAGACGACGACCGAGACGTCGTCGAGCCGGTCGTCGAGCCGGTCGTCGAGCTTCCACTGCCCGAGGACCGTGCGGGTGAACTGGCGCGCCCCGCGCACCGCCTCGTACCGGGCGGCCAGCGCGCACGACGCCCAACTGGACGCGGACGCGGCGCCGACCGGTGGAGGCCCCTGCCGTAACGGCTTGAGCATGGTCGATCCCTTGGTCCCCATGCGAGGCACTCCCCGGATTCGCGGCTCTGGTGCGACAACACGAACGACTACGCGGATGCGCGGTGTCCATCGTTCCGAAAGCCGGAGGCAGATGCAAGGGCAGATGCACGTGCACGTGCCCGAGCTGTCCGCCCCGTGGTGTTTCTTGCCATATCTTCTCCGGCCCGTCCGGCGTCCGTGGCCGAAGTCCTCGCTGTTCCGTAATCGCGCGCGTACGGGGTGAAGTGTTTTGGTGGCAGAATCCGCTTGCTCGGAGCTCGGGGGTGCTCCGTCGTACAAATCGGCGATGGGGAGGGTTGGAAACGTGACCGCGACCGAATCCGGCGGTTCCGTGGTGCGGCGCATCCTGCTGGGCTCGCAGTTGAGGAGGCTGCGCGAATCGCGCGGCATCACCCGGGAGGCCGCCGGCTACTCGATCCGCGCATCCGAATCCAAGATCAGCCGGCTGGAGTTGGGAAGGGTGAGTTTCAAGGCGAGGGACGTGGAGGACCTGCTCACGCTCTACGGGGTGACCGACGAGAAGGAGCGCGAGGCGCTGCTGGCCCTCGTCCGGGAAGCCAACGTCGCGGGCTGGTGGCACCGTTACGGCGACGTCCTGCCCGGGTGGTTCCAGACGTACGTCGGCCTCGAGGGCGCCGCCTCCCTCATCCGCGTCTACGAGGTCCAGTTCGTCCACGGCCTGTTGCAGACCGAGGCGTACGCGCACGCGGTCGTCGCCCGCGGGATGTGCCCCACCGGCTCGGCGGCCGAGGTCGACCGCCGCGTCGCGCTGCGCCTGGAGCGGCAGAAGGTCCTCGTAGCCGAGCGCGCCCCGCGATTTCACGCCGTTCTCGACGAGGCCGCGCTGCGCCGCCCCTACGGCGACCGGTCCGTCATGCGCGACCAGCTGAAGCACCTGATCGAGATGTCGGAGCGGCCCAACGTCACGCTCCAGGTCATGCCGTTCAGCTTTGGCGGGCACTCCGGGGAGAGCGGTGCCTTCACCATGCTGCGGTTTCCCGAGTCCGACCTCTCGGACATCGTCTACCTGGAACAGCTGACGGGCGCCCTGTACATCGACAAGCGCGACGAGGTCGCCCAGTACGAGCGCGCGGTGGAGCAGCTCCACGCGGACAGCCCCGGTCCGGAGGAGAGTCGAGATCTCCTCCGAGGCCTTCTTCAACTCATCTGACGGATAAGTAATATGACGTCCCGTCACAAGTGCCCGGAAGCGGCCCTGCGGGCCACACGGCCTTCGGAAGGGATGCCATGTCCTGCTTCAGAGATCTGGCCCTGCAGTACATCGACGGTGAATGGCGGGCCGGTGGCGGCTCGTGGGACATCATCGACTTCAACCCGTACAACGAGGAGAAGCTCGCCTCCATAACCGTCGCCACCGTCGACGAGGTGGACCAGGCCTACCGCGCCGCCGAGAGGGCGCAGACCGGGTGGGCCGCGACCAACCCGTACGCGCGGCGCGGCGTTCTCGAGCGGGCCCTGCGGATCATCGAAGACCGCGAGGACGAGCTGGCCGAGGCGATCGTCGCGGAACTCGGCGGCACGCGCGGCAAGGCGGCCTTCGAACTCCACCTCGCCCGGGAGTTCATGCGCGAGGCGATCCACCTGTCGCTGCGGCCCGAGGGCCGGATCCTCCCGTCGCCCATCGACGGCAAGGAGAACCGGGTCTACCGGCTGCCGGTCGGCGTCGTCGGCGTGATCAGCCCCTTCAACTTCCCCTTCCTGCTCTCGCTGAAGGTCGTCGCCCCGGCGCTGGCGCTGGGCAACGCGGTGGTGCTCAAGCCGCACCAGAACACCCCGGTCCTCGGCGGCACCATGCTGGCCAAGGTCTTCGAGGAGGCGGGGCTGCCGCCCGGCGTCCTCAACGTCGTCGTCACCGACATCGCGGAGATCGGCGACGCGCTGCTGGAGCACCCGGTCCCCAGCGTCATCTCCTTCACCGGCTCCGACCGCGTCGGCCGGCACGTCGCCACGGTGTGCGCCGCCCACTTCAAGCGGGCCGTCCTGGAGTGCGGCGGCAACAGCGCGCTCGTCGTCCTCGACGACGCGGACGTCGACTACGCCGTCGACGCGGCCGTGTTCAGCCGCTTCGTCCACCAGGGCCAGGCGTGCATGGCCGCCAACCGCGTCCTGGTCGACCGGTCCCTCCTCGACGAGTTCACCGAGAAGTTCGTCGCACGGGTCCGGGCCCTGCGGACGGGCGACCCGTCCGAGCCCGAGACGCACGTCGGCCCGCTGATCAACTCCTCCCAGGTCGAGTCGGTCATGGCCGCCGTCCAGCAGACCGTCGCGGCCGGCGCCACGGTGCTGGCGGGCGGCACCTGCGAGGGCAACGTCGTCGCGCCGACCGTGCTGGCCGACATCCCGGCCGACGCCCCCGTCCTCACCCAGGAGATCTTCGGCCCGGTCGCCCTCCTCATCCCGTTCGACGGGGAGGAGGAGGCCGTCCGCATCGCCAACGACACCCCGTACGGCCTGAGCGGCGGCGTCCACACCCGCGACGTCGAGCGCGGGGTCCGGTTCGCCCGGCGCATCCACACGGGCATGATCCACGTCAACGACGGCATCGTCCACGACGAGCCGATCGTGCCCTTCGGCGGCGAGAAGCACTCCGGCGTCGGGCGGCTCAACGGCGACGCGACCGTCGAGGCGTTCACCACGCAGAAGTGGATCTCCGTCCAGCACGCGCGCAGCACCTTCCCGATCTGATCCGGCCCGCAGGCCTCCCCGCGGACCGGACCCGGCCGCGGCGGTCCCCGCCCCGGGCCGCCGCGCCCCACCGGAAGGACGGGCCGCCGCGCCCGCCGAGGGGCGGCGCGCTCTCCCCCGGGGCGGCCCCGCCCTGCCCGTACCCTGGTCGGCATCGGTTCCACACGCTACGGAGGACGGGGAAGCGGATGTCGGCGATCCGGCTGCTGGTGCTCGGCGCCGTCCGCCAGCACGGGCGGGCACACGGCTACCAGGTGCGCAACGACCTGGAGTACTGGGGCGCCCACGAGTGGTCCAACGCCAAACCGGGCTCGATCTACCACGCCCTGAAGCAGATGGCGAAGCAGGGCCTGCTGCGCGCCCACGAGACCGCGCCCAGCACCGCCGGCGGCCCGCCCCGCACCGAGTACGAGATCACCGACCGGGGCACCGAGGAGTACTTCGCCCTGCTCCGCCGGGCCCTCACGGCGCACGACCAGAAGCCCGACGGCCTCACCGCCGCCCTCGGCTTCATCGTCGACCTGCCCCGCGAGGAGGCGGTCGCCCTGCTCCGGCAGCGGGTCGCGAACCTGGAGCGCTGGCGGGCCACCGTCACCGGGGAGTACCTGCCCGGGGAGGGCGCCGAGCAGCTGGGGCACATCGGGGAGATCATGAACCTCTGGCTCCACCAGGCCGACGCGGGCGCCGCCTGGACCCGCGGCCTGATCGAGCGCGTCGAGAGCGGGGCGTACGCCTTCGCCGGCGAGGGCGCCCCGTTCGTCGGCGTCCTCGCGGACGGCCGGGAGAACCCGTACGCGACGGGCTCCCCGCACCCCGGGGACCGGGACTGACGCCCTCCCCGGAAAAGCCGCTTGCACCTCACGCGGCGTGAGGAACCAGGCTGAGGGGCGTACCGAGGAAGGAGCGGTGAGCGATGAGCTACTCCGTCGGACAGGTCGCCCGTTTCGCCGGGATCACGGTGCGCACCCTGCACCACTACGACGAGATAGGGCTGCTCTCCCCGAGCGGCCGCAGCCGCGCCGGGCACCGGCGCTACGAGGACGACGACCTCGACCGGCTGCAGCAGGTCCTGTTCTACCGGGAGCTCGGCTTCCCGCTCGACCAGGTCGCGGCCTTACTCGACGACCCGGACACGGACCCGCAGGAGCACCTGCGGCGCCAGCACGGTCTGCTGACCGCCCGGATCGCCGAACTGCAGAGGATGGCCGAGGCCGTCGAACACGCCATGGAGGCGAAGAAGATGGGCATCAACCTCACCCCGGAGGAGAAGTTCGAGGTGTTCGGGGAGCACGACCCCGAGCAGTACGCCGAGGAGGTCGAGCAGCGGTGGGGCGACACCGAGGCCTACCGCGAGTCCCAGCGGCGCACCGCCCGCTACACCAAGGAGGACTGGCAGCGCCTCCAGGACGAGGCGAAGGACTGGGGCGACCGCTACGGGGCGCTGATGGACGAGGGCGAGGAGCCCTCCGGCGAGCGGGCCGTGGCCATGGCCGAGGAGCACCGGCAGCACATCTGCCGCTGGTTCTACGAGTGCCCCCAGGAGATACACCGCTGCCTGGGCGACATGTACGTCGCCGACGAGCGCTTCAAGTCGTTCTACGACGCCATGCGCCCCGGCCTCGCGGAGCACCTGCGGGACGCCATCCACGCGAACGCCGACCGCCGCGCGTAGGGGCGCGGCCCGCTTCCGCCCGCGCACGGGGGCGCCCGGGGCGGGAGCGGGCGCGGGGCGCCGCCGGAGGTTCCACGGGCCTCCGGCGGCGCCCTCCCACCGGTGACGCGGGGTGACCGGCGGGGGCGGGATCCGGTCGTCCGGTTCGCGCGCACCGCCCGGCCGCGCGTCCGTGGGGCCGGTGGAACCGGGGGCGAGCCGGGAGCGTTGATACGTTTGGGCAGCCGTCCCCGCCCATCGACCCAGGAGCCCGGAACCCGTGATGACCCTTGCGCTTGGCCCGGAGTGGCTCAGCCCGGACTACCTGATCTCCGAATACGGCCTGCCCGGCATTCTGCTCATCGTCTTCGCCGAGTCGGGTTTCTTCGCCTTCCTGCCGGGCGACTCGCTGCTGTTCACGGCGGGCCTGCTGGTCGCCGAGGGCAACTACATCCAGCAGCCGCTGTGGCTGGTCTGCACGCTGATCGTGATCGCCGCGATCACCGGCGACCAGGTCGGCTACGCGATAGGCCGGTTCTTCGGCCCGAAGCTGTTCAACCGCCCGAACTCCAAGGTCTTCAAGCAGGAGAACCTCGACAAGGCCCACGAGTTCGTCGAGAAGTACGGGCCGAAGGCGATCGTCCTGGCCCGTTTCGTGCCGATCGTGCGGACGTTCGCGCCGATCGTCGCGGGCGCCGGCCGGATGAAGTACCGGACGTTCTTCGCGTACAACATCATCGGCGGCGTGCTGTGGGGCGCCGGCATCACGGTCGCCGGGTACTTCCTCGGCCAGATCGGCTTCATCAAGGAGAACATCGAGGCGATCCTCATCCTGATCGTCCTGCTCTCGGTGGTCCCGATCGTCGTCGAGTTCGTCCGCGGCCGCTCCCACGCGAAGAAGGCCGCCGAACTGTCCGCGGCGGCCCCGGGCGACCCCGGAGCGCCCGCGCAGCGCGGCCGCCACGCCAGGCGCTGAACCCGCCGGCGCCCCGGGAGCGGGCGCCGCACCGGCACGCGCGGCCGGCCGGTCGCCCGGCCGGCCGCCGCCGTCAGAAGCCCCTCGTGCGCTTCGCCGCGCGGCGGGTCGCCGCCGCCGCCGGCGCCCGCAGGAACATCCGGGCCAGCTCGCCGCCCAGGTTCACGCCGATCGCGATGGCCAGCGCCAGCGCCGCCGCGCGCGCCAGCGACGCGAAGCCGGCGTCCATGTTGTTCTGCGCGATGTTGAGGACGCCGTAGTACATCGCGGAGCCCGGCAGCAGCGGCCCGATCGCCGCCGTGACGTACGGCAGCGACGTCGACCGCTCGTACCGCGCCATCAGCTGCCCGAAGAGGCCCACCAGCCCGGCCGCCAGCGCCGTGGCCAGCACCGCCGACCCCCCGGCCGTCACCGCGACCGCCCCGAACACCGACCACGCCACCGCGCCGTTCAGCATCACGAACACCACGGTGAAACGGTCCTGCTGGAGCAGGACCGCGAAGGTCAGCGACAGCGCCGTCGCCGCGAGGATCGACACCCCCGGCCGCTCCACCGGGGCGACGGTCCCCCTCCGGGCTGAGCTGGGCGCCCAGCTGGACGCCCACGTACAGCGTCGTCAGCACGCCCACCACGATCGCGACGAAGAAGTACACGACCTCCAGCAGACGCGCCGAGGCGGTCATGTAGAAGCCCGTCAGGCCGTCCTGCACGGCCGCGACCAGCACCCGCCCCGGGATCAGCGCGAACAGCCCGCCCGTGATCACCGCCGACGGCCGCAGCCCCGCGTGCAGCAGGCTCACCGCCACGCCCAGCGCCGCGGGCGGCACCGCCGCCACCGCGAACTGGTAGAACTCCGGCAGCCCCCGGCCCGCCGCCAGCCACGCCAGGCGGTCGCCGAGCATCGCCCCGGCGGCGGCGATCAGGAACACCGTCACGCCGCCGCCGAGCAGCACCGACGCCGCACCGGCCAGCCCGCCCGCCGCCAGGGTCAGCACCCAGCCGGGGTACGGGTGCCGGTTGCGGCGGATCAGCGCCAGCCGCCGGTAGGCGTCCTCCAGGGTGACGTCGACGCCCTCGGTGCTGATGTCCGTGACCAGCTGGTGCACGGCGACCAGCCGCGTGTAGTCCGTGCCGCGGCGGCGCACGATCCGGCTCGCCGTCACGGGATCGTCCACCAGCGACCGCTGGTACGTGACCGACAGCAGGGTGAAGGTGACCGTCGGCTCGCAGCGGTCCATCCCGTACGAGCGGCAGATCGCGAACATGGCCGCCTCGACGTCCTCGGCGCCCTCGCCGCCCGCCAGCAGCAGCTCGCCGATGCGCAGCGTCAGGTCCAGCACGCGGGGCGCGGCCGGGGCGGCGCCCTCCTCGTGCCGCTGCGCCGGCTCGGCCAGCGGCCGCTCGCCCACCGGCATCCGCAGCATGGTCCGCATCCGGTCCTGCCACGGGGCGTCCTTCGACAGCCGGACCTTCGGCAGCGCCTGCGCGGGGGTGTACGCCGGGTGGGCCAGCCGGGCGTCGAAGGCCGACGGCGGAGCGAAGGCGGACCTCCCCGGTTCCTCGGACGGCTCCGCCGCGAACCCCTCCGGGACGGCGAACTCCGAGCTGGGGTGGTCGTCCTCGGGCGGGCCCGGCGGCTCCACGCCGGCAGGCGGAGTGAAGGCGCTGTGCGCCTCGTCCGGCTGCGGTCTGCGGTCCTCCTCCGAACCGTGCGGCTCCGCCACCACTGTGCCCGCCCACTCCCGCCTGATCGTTCCGACCGCTCGTCTCCGCATGCCCGGGACGCCGCGCCCTACTCCCGGCACCGCTCGTACCCGCGCGGCGCCCGCACCGTCCAAGTATGTACGGGCACCTCTCGGCCTCGTGGAGCCCAAGGGGCGCGCGGGTGTCGGAAGGGCGTACCCCCGGTCCGCCCGGGGGCGGGCACCCGGGGCGCCCGGCGCGCGCGGGGCGGGAGGGATGCGGGGCCCGGGGCGCGCGGGGCGGGGTGCCGCGCGGTGCGGAAGGGGGCCGGGTGGCCGGACCGGGGGCGGAGCACCGAGCGCGTCCGCCTCCCGGTCCGCACAGCACCGCTCCCCCGGTCCGGCGGGGCCGGGACCGGGGGAGCGGTGCGGGAAGGGGGAGCCGTCTCAGTGGGCGCCGCCCTGCTCCTTCAGGCGCTTGACGGACGCCTCGATCTCGGCCTCCGCCTCGGCGCGGCCGACCCAGTCGGCGCCCTCGACGGACTTGCCGGGCTCCAGGTCCTTGTAGACCTCGAAGAAGTGCTGGATCTCCAGGCGGTCGAACTCCGGCACGTGCTGGATGTCCTGCAGGTGCTCCATGCGCGGGTCCGACGCCGGGACGCACAGCAGCTTGTCGTCGCCGCCGGCCTCGTCGGTCATGCGGAACATGCCGACCGCGCGGCACTTGACCAGGACACCGGGGAAGGTCGGCTCGTCCAGGATGACCAGCGCGTCCAGCGGGTCGCCGTCCTCACCCAGGGTGCCCTCGACGAAGCCGTAGTCCGCCGGGTACACGGTCGAGGTGAACAGGTGGCGGTCGAGACGGATGCGACCGGTCTCGTGGTCCACCTCGTACTTGTTCCGCGAACCCTTGGGGATCTCGATGCAGACGTCGAACTCCACGGGTGGCTCCTCCAAGATCAATCACAATGTCGGGTCACTGGACCGCCGTGATCACCGGGGTGCCGTGCTCGTGGCCCAGCTCAGTGGTTAAGTGTCCCTCACGCAGTCGAGTGCTCGCGAAAGGGGCTGGTCAGCCGTGCTGGAGCGGAACGTGCTGCGGCTGGCCGCGGGCTCCGCCGTCGCCGGTGTCGCCCTGGCCGCCACGGCGGCGGGTCTCGCCGGTCCCTGGGACGGGGGTCAGCGTACGGCCGAACGGGACCGCGCGGCCGCCCGGGTCGCCACAGGTGGCGCACATCACGGCCGGGCCGCCGCGCCGGGCCCCTCCGCCGGCCGCGCGCCCGCGCCCGCGCCGAGCGCCCCCGCGGTCCTCGCGCCGCTGGCGGCGCCCGCCCGAGTCCGGGGCGCCTCCGCGACCGCCCTCGCCGGGGTGCTCGACCCGCTGCTGCGCGCCCCCGGTCTCGGCGCCACGCGCACGGCGTCCGTGGTGGACGCGGCGACCGGCCGCCCGCTGTACGGGTACGGGGCGGCGACGCCCGTGGTCCCGGCCTCCACCGTCAAGATCGCCACCGCGGCGGCGGCCCTCTCCGCCCTGGGGCCCGGCCACCGCCTCACCACCGCCGTCGTCGCGACGCGGGACGCCCGCACGGTCACCCTCGTCGGCGGCGGCGACCCGACGCTCGACGGGAGCCGCCTGGAGGCCCTGGCGGCGGCCACCGCGAAGGCGCTGCGCGCCCGCGGCGCCGCGCCCGCGGCCCTGACGTACGACACCTCCCTGTACGAGGGGCCGGTGCGGCACCGGATCGGGGCCGACGACAACATCGCCCCCGTCACGGCGCTCATGACCCGCGCGGGGCGCCTCGACGGCTCCACGTCCGGCCCCGCCCCGCGCGCGGCGGACCCGGCGCGGGAGACGGCGCGCGCCTTCGCGGAGCTGCTCGCGGCCCGGGGGGTGAGGGTGCCGGCGGCCCCCGCGCCCGGCCGCGCCCCGCACGGGGCGGTGCGGCTCGCCGCGACGCACTCGGCCCCCCTGTCCGCCCTGGTGGAGCGCACGCTGACGCACAGCGACAACGACTTGGCGGAGGCGCTGGCCCGGGCGACGGCCCGGGCGACCCGCCACCCCGCCGGCTTCGACGGCGCCGGGCGGGCGGTGCGGGAGCGGCTGCGGCGGCTCGGCGTGCCGCTGGACGGCGCCGTCCTCGCCGACGGCAGCGGCCTCGACCGCCGCGACCGCGTCTCCGCGCGCCTCCTCACCGCCCTCCTGGCCCGGGCCGCCGACCCCGCCCACCCCGAGCTGCGCCCCGTCCTGACGGGTCTCCCCGTGGGCGGCTTCAGCGGCACCCTGGAGGACCGCTACACCGGCGGCTCCCCGGCCGCGGGCCTCGTCCGCGCGAAGACGGGCACCCTGGCGGGCGTGGACGCGCTGGCGGGCACGGCGGTGACCCGCGACGGCCGCCTCCTGGCGTTCGCCTTCCTCGCGTCGAACACCCGGTCCCCGTACGAGGCCCGGCCCGCCCTGGACGCCCTCGCCACCGCGCTGACCGCCGCCTGATCCGGGGCGGCCGGGGCGTCCGCTGGGTCTCCCCCGCGGCGCGGAGCACGTACGGTTGACGCATGACGAGCATCGGTGGTGCCGGGATGGTCGACTGGAATCTCGCGGTGGCGACCGCGACCCGATTGGTGCGGCCGGGACCGGAGGTGAGCCGCGACGAGGCGCGGGAGGTCGTCGCGGAGCTGCGGCGGCACGCCAAGGCCTCGGAGGAGCACGTCCGCGGGTTCACCCGCATGGTCCCGGAGGGGCACGAACCCGAGGACACCCCCGTCCTCGTCGTCGACCGGGCCGGGTGGATCCGGGCGAACGTGGCGGGTTTCCGCGAGCTCCTCGCCCCGCTGCTGGACAAGATGGCGAAGCGCCGCTCCGCCGGTCCGGGCGGCGCCGTCCTCGGCGCGGTCGGCGGCAAGATGACCGGCGTGGAGCTGGGCGTGCTGCTGTCCTTCCTCGCCTCCCGGGTCCTCGGCCAGTACGAGACCTTCGCCCCCGCCACCCGCGAGCTGCCCGCGGGGGGAGAACGGCGGCGGGCGGCTCCTGCTCGTCGCGCCGAACATCGTCCACGTCGAGCGCGAGCTCGCCGTCGACCCGCACGACTTCCGCCTGTGGGTGAGCCTCCACGAGGAGACGCACCGCACGCAGTTCACCGGCGTCCCGTGGCTGCGCGACCACCTGCGCGGCGAGATCCAGGCGTTCCTCGGAGCGACCGAGATGGACCCCGCGGCCGTGCTGGAACGTCTCCGCGACGCCGTCCAGGCCTTCACGGGCGCCCGCCCGGAGGCCGAGGAGGACGACGGCGGCCGCTCCCTCGTCGAGCTGGTCCAGACCCCGGAGCAGCGCGAGATCCTCGGCCGCCTCACGGCCGTCATGTCGCTTCTGGAAGGCCACGCCGACTACGTGATGGACGGCGTCGGCCCGCAGGTCGTGCCGTCCGTCGCGGAGATCCGCGAGAAGTTCCAGCAGCGCCGCGCACGGGGGCGTCCCGCCTCGACGCGGCGCTGCGCAGGCTGCTCGGCCTGGACGCCAAGCTGCGCCAGTACCGCGACGGCGAGCGGTTCGTCCGGGCCGTCGTCGACGAGGTCGGCATGGCCGGTTTCAACCGGGTGTGGACCTCCCCGAACACCCTTCCGACCAAGGCGGAGATCGCCAGGCCGGCGGAGTGGGTGGCGAGGGTGCACGGCCGGGCGGAGTGAGGGGCCGGGCCCGGGGTCCCCGGAACGGCGCCGTCCCAATCACCCGTCCGAGGGACCGTGGACGGGTGGTGGGCGTGCGATGCTCGGGTAACGGCCGTGTTCTGTCACGATCGACACACGCTGAGTGACGATCCGATCGGTCGAACCACCCGTTCCGACCGGCAAGACTCCACACCGAGGCACCCCAACTCCACGAAGGGCACCGGACATGGGTCCCCATCCCGCGGTCGCGGCGATACGCCTGGCGGTTCGCCGCGTACTCCACGACGTACTCAACGAGGTCTCCCGGAACACCGCCGCCTGCCCCGCGGCGGCCGCCCCCGCGCACCCGGACGCCCCCGGACGGGCCGCGACCGGCGCCGGCGGGCCGCCGCTGGTGCTGGTCGCCTGCTCCGGCGGCGCCGACTCCATGGCACTGGCCTCCGCCCTGGCCTTCGAGGCGCGGAAGCTGACCGTCCGCGCCGGCGCCGTCACCGTCGACCACGGCCTCCAGCCCGGCTCCGACCTGCGGGCCGCCGAGGTCGTCTCCCGGCTCAGCGCCCTGCGGCTCGACCCGGTCGAGGCCGTCGCGGTGACCGTCGGCCGCGAGGGCGGGCCCGAGGCGGCCGCCCGCGACGCCCGGTACGCGGCCCTGGACGAGGCCGCCGAACGCCTGGGCGCCGCCGCGGTCCTGCTCGGCCACACCCGCGACGACCAGGCGGAGACGGTGCTCCTCGGCCTCGCCCGCGGCTCCGGCATCCGCTCCCTGTCCGGCATGGCCGCCGTCTCCGGCGCCGGCCGCTACCGCCGCCCCTTCCTGCACCTCGACCGCCAGACCGCCCGCAAGGCGTGCCTGGCCCAGTCCCTGCCCGTCTGGGACGACCCGATGAACACCGACCCGGCGTACACGCGGTCCCGGCTGCGCCACGAGGGACTGCCCGCCCTGGAGAAGTCGCTCGGCAAGGGCGTGGTGGAGGCCCTCGCCCGTACCGCGCAGCTCTGCCGCGACGACGCCGACGCCCTGGACCACTGGGCCGCCGAGGCCGACGCCTCCGTCCGCGACGAGGCCGGGCTGCTGGAGTGCGCCAAGCTGTACGCGCTGCCGCCCGCCGTGCGCCGCCGCGTCCTGCGCCGCGCGGCCATCGCCGAGGGCGCCCCGGCCGGCTCGCTGTTCGCCCGGCACGTCGAGGAACTGGACCGGCTGATCACCGGATGGCGGGGTCAGGGCGCGATCAATCTGCCCGGCCGCGTCGTCGCCCGACGCCAGGGTGGCAGACTGGTCATCCGGCAAGGCTGACCGAGAACCGGCCGAGGCGTCGGCCGGGAGGCCGTCCAGGCCGGTCCAGGCTGACGCAGGCTGCAACGAAAGTGACCCGGGTGAACCAGAACGACATGGGCGCCGACCTCAAGTCGGTGCTCATCACCAAGGAAGAGATCGACGCCAAGCTGGCCGAGCTGGCGTCGAGGATCGACGCGGAGTACGCGGGCAAGGACCTGCTCATCATCGGCGTCCTCAAGGGCGCCGTGATGGTGATGGCGGACCTGGCGCGCGCCCTGTCCACCCCCGTCACCATGGACTGGATGGCCGTCTCCTCGTACGGGGCGGGCACCCAGTCCTCGGGCGTCGTCCGGATCCTCAAGGACCTGGACACCGACATCAAGGGCAAGCACGTCCTGATCGTCGAGGACATCATCGACTCCGGACTGACCCTGTCCTGGCTGCTGTCCAACCTCGGCTCGCGCGAGCCCGCCTCCCTGGAGGTCTGCACGCTGCTGCGCAAGCCCGAGGCGGCCAAGGTGGCGATCGACGTGAAGTGGATCGGCTTCGACATCCCCAACGAGTTCGTCGTGGGGTACGGACTGGACTACGGCGAGAAGTACCGCAACCTCCCGTTCGTCGGGACGCTCGCGCCGCACGTCTACGGCGGCTGACGACCGGGGCCGCGGCGGTCCGGGAACCACGGCCGTCTTCTCCGCGTTGGACGTGGGGAAGGCGGCCACGGGCGACAAAGCTGGGGTACCGTCCGAAGAACAGCTTTTTTCCACACTCGTGCTGATCCAGACGCCAGCACGTAGTCTCACACTCTCACAGCGGCATTTACCTACGGGCAGGAGGGACGGGGCGGCATCGCTCCGTATGGATGGACGTGAAGCGATACTTCCGTGGGCCGGTCATGTGGATCGTGCTGGCCGTCCTCGCCGTGGTCGTGTTGATGCAGGTCGTCGGCTCGTCGGGCGGCTACAAGACGGTGGACACCGCCAAGGTCATCAAGGCGATCGCCACCAACCAGGTTGATCAGGCCAAGCTGACCACCGGCGACGAGCAGATGATCAAGGTCGACCTCAAGGACGGCCAGAAGATCGACGGCAGCGACAAGGTGCAGGCGAGCTACATCGGGACCCAGGGTTCCGACCTCGCCGTGACGCTGCAGAAGAAGTACGAGGCCGGTCAGATCGACAAGGGCTACACGGTCTCGCCGACGAAGCAGAGCGCCTTCGTCTCGGTGCTGCTGTCGCTGCTGCCCTTCGTCCTGATCGTCCTGGTCTTCCTGTTCCTGATGAACCAGATGCAGGGCGGCGGCTCCCGCGTCATGAACTTCGGGAAGTCCAAGGCCAAGCTGATCACCAAGGACACCCCCAAGACGACGTTCGCCGACGTCGCCGGTTCGGACGAGGCCGTCGAGGAGCTCCACGAGATCAAGGAGTTCCTCCAGGAGCCCGCCAAGTTCCAGGCCGTCGGCGCCAAGATCCCCAAGGGCGTGCTGCTCTACGGCCCGCCCGGAACGGGCAAGACGCTCCTCGCGCGGGCCGTCGCCGGCGAGGCGGGCGTCCCGTTCTACTCGATCTCCGGCTCCGACTTCGTCGAGATGTTCGTGGGCGTCGGCGCCTCCCGCGTCCGCGACCTCTTCGAGCAGGCCAAGGCGAACGCCCCGGCGATCGTCTTCGTCGACGAGATCGACGCCGTCGGCCGGCACCGCGGCGCGGGCCTCGGCGGCGGCCACGACGAGCGCGAGCAGACGCTGAACCAGCTGCTCGTCGAGATGGACGGCTTCGACGTCAAGGGCGGCGTCATCCTGATCGCCGCCACCAACCGCCCGGACATCCTCGACCCGGCCCTCCTGCGACCCGGCCGCTTCGACCGCCAGATCGCGGTCGACCGCCCGGACATGCAGGGCCGTCTGGAGATCCTCAAGGTCCACCAGAAGGGCAAGCCGGTCGCGCCCGACGTCGACCTGGCCGCCGTCGCCCGCCGCACGCCCGGCTTCACCGGCGCCGACCTGTCGAACGTGCTGAACGAGGCGGCGCTCCTCACGGCGCGCAGCGACAAGAAGCTCATCGACAACGAGATGCTGGACGAGGCGATCGACCGCGTGGTCGCGGGACCGCAGAGGCGGACCCGGATCATGTCGGACAAGGAGAAGAAGATCACCGCGTACCACGAGGCCGGCCACGCCCTCGTCGCCGCGGCGTCCCCGAACTCCGACCCCGTCCACAAGATCACCATCCTGTCCCGCGGCCGCGCCCTGGGCTACACGATGGTCCTTCCGGACGAGGACAAGTACTCGACCACGCGCAACGAGATGCTCGACCAGCTCGCGTACATGCTGGGCGGGCGCGCCGCCGAGGAACTGGTCTTCCACGACCCGACCACGGGCGCGGCCAACGACATCGAGAAGGCCACGGCCACGGCCCGCGCGATGGTCACCCAGTACGGCATGACCGAGCGGCTCGGCGCGATCAAGTTCGGCGGCGACAACACCGAGCCCTTCCTCGGCCGCGAGATGGCGCACCAGCGCGACTACTCCGAAGAGGTCGCCGCGCTGGTCGACGAGGAGGTCAAGAAGCTCATCGAGACGGCGCACAACGAGGCGTGGGAGATCCTCGTCGAGAACCGCGACGTCCTCGACAACATGGTCCTCCAGCTCCTGGAGAAGGAGACGCTCGGCAAGGAGGAGATCGCCGAGGTCTTCGCCCCGATCGTGAAGCGCCCGCCGCGCCCGGCGTGGACCGGCTCCTCGCGGCGCACGCCGTCGACGCGCCCGCCGGTGCTCTCGCCGAAGGAGCTGGCGCTCACCAACGGCGCCACCTCCGCGACGGCGACCGCGGCCGCGCCGGTGGAGACGGCGAAGACCACCGAGGCGGCCCCGGAGGACCGTCCGGAGTCCTGACCCCGGCCCCACCCGGAATGGATGCCGCGTCCCCGCAGGTTCTAGCCTGGAGGGGCGCGGCGTTCGCGCATTCCAGGGCACGACGGAACGAGGAGCACATGACCGACGCGGTGACGCTGGACGGCGAGGGCACGATCGGCGAGTTCGACGAGAAGCGCGCCGAGAACGCCGTGCGCGAACTCCTCATCGCGATCGGCGAGAACCCCGACCGGGAGGGTCTGCGGGAGACGCCGGCCCGGGTGGCCCGGGCGTACAAGGAGGTGTTCGCGGGACTGTGGCAGGAGCCGGAGGACGTGCTGACCACGACCTTCGACCTCGGCCACGACGAGATGGTGCTGGTCAAGGACATCGAGGTCTTCTCGACCTGCGAGCACCACCTGGTGCCGTTCCGGGGCGTGGCCCACGTCGGCTACATCCCCTCGTCCTCCGGGAAGATCACCGGCCTGTCGAAACTGGCCCGGCTGGTGGACGTGTACGCCCGCCGCCCGCAGGTGCAGGAACGGCTGACCACGCAGATCGCCGACTCGCTGATGGAGATCCTCGACCCCCGCGGCGTGATCGTGGTCGTCGAGTGCGAGCACATGTGCATGTCCATGCGCGGCATCCGCAAGCCGGGAGCCAAGACCCTCACCTCGGCCGTACGGGGCCAGCTGCGGGACCTGGCGACCCGCACCGAGGCGATGAGCCTCATCATGGCGCGCTGAGGGCGCCCCCGCGGGCCGCGCCCGCCGAGGGGCGCCGCGGCCGCGCGCTCGCGGCCCCGCGGGGAGGCCCGGCGGGGGTCCCCACGGCCGCCGCTACGCCGTGGAGGGAGAGGCGCCCGGAGGCTCGTCGTCCCCGGGGAGTCGGCACACCCGCTCCAGGAACAGGGCCGCAGCGATCACCGCGATCCCGGCCAGCACGGCGAAGCCCGCGTGGAAGACCTGGTCGCGGCGGGCCGGGACGTCCAGGAACCCCAGCAGGAAGACCCCGACCCCCGCGTACATGCCGCTCACCGCGGCCGTGACCAGCGCGCTGGCCTGGCCGAAGACCACCGCACGGGCCGCCATCAGGGGCTCCACGCCCTTCGCGCCGGGACGGCGCTCCCGCTGCGCCCTCAGCCGGGAGCGCAGGGACAGCGCCGTCGCCGTGAGGACCGCCGCGATGACGGCCAGCACGATCGGGGCGGCCAGCGGGACGCTCGGCAGCGTGCCGAACGAGTCCCACAGCCGTGCGCCGCCCCAGGCGAGGACCCCGGCCGCCAGGAAGAGTCCGGCCAGTACCTTGACCCTCAGTTGCTTCACCGGTGTCCTTCGCGTCCGTCGGTTCCTCCGCCTGCCCCTCCGACAGGGGCAACGGTCAGTCGGGTAGGCGGAGTTCCAGGTCGCTGCGGACGGCTACGCCCTCCTGGGCGATCCCGGCCAGCAGGTCCGCCACCCGCCCCGCCCCGGGGAGCCTGGCCTCCGGCTCCACGTCCAGCCACGGGCGCAGCACGAAGGCCCGCTGGTGGGCGCGCGGGTGGGGCAGGGTGAGGGCGGGGTCGTCGGAGACCTCGTCCGCGTACGTGACGATGTCCACGTCGACCGTGCGGGCGCCCCACCGCTCCCCGCGCACCCGGTGGAAGGCCTCCTCCACCGCCTGCGCCCGCTCCAGCAGCGACGAGGGGGGCAGCGTGGTCTTCACCACCACCACGGCGTTCAGGTAGGGGGGCTGGGTGTCCGGGTCGACGCCCCAGGGCTCCGTCTCGTAGACCGGCGACACGGCCTTGACCCGTACGCCGGGCGTGTCCTCCAGGGCGTCGACGGCGCCCTGGAGGTTCTCCAGGCGGTTGCCGAGGTTGCCGCCGACGGAGAGGACGGCCGGCTTCGGATTGGACAGTGTCGTGTCGGCGGCGTCGACCTGCTCCGTCACGGAGGCGGGCACCGGCTGTACCGTCGGGTCGCTGGGGGTGCGGTTCATACGCGGCTCCGGGTGATCGTGATGGTCACATCGTCGAACGGGACGGTGATCGGGGCGTCCGGCTTGTGCACGCACACCTCGACCTCCTGGACGCCCTCGTGCGCGAGGCACTGCCGGGCGATGCGCTCGGCCAGTGTCTCGATCAGGTCGACCGGCTCGCCCCGCACCACGCCGACGACCTCCTCCGCCACGATGCCGTAGTGGACGGTCTTCTCCAGATCGTCCTCCGCGGCGGCGGGCCGGGTGTCGAGGCCCAGCACCACGTCCACGATGAACGTCTGGCCCTCCTCCCGCTCCTTGGGGAAGACGCCGTGGTGCCCGCGGGCCCTGAGGCCGCGCAGCGCGACACGATCCACGCGAATCACTCCTGCTGTCGTAGGTCCGGAATGCTGCCGGTCCGGTGCGGTCGGCCCGGTCGCAACCCCTCGAATCTACCCGCGTCCACTGACAGCGCCCGCGCAGGCTCCGTCGGCGGTTCCCCGGTGCCCCGTCTACCCGCTCGCGGCGCTCACACCGCGTCGCCGTCGTCCTCGTCGTCCCCGGACTCCGCCAGGACGGGCGAGCCGTGGTGGGACCAGACCTTCCAGCCCTCCGGGGTGCGGCGGAACAGGTTCGTCGCGACGACCAGCTGCCCCACCAGCGGCCCCAGTTCGGCTCCGTCCTCGGCCGGGCCGCCGCTGAGGATGTTCTCCGTGCAGGTCACCACCGCCGTGTCCGCCGCGAGCGACACCTTCACGTCGGTCAGGAAGAACTGGATGTACTCGGTGTTCGCCATGATCAGCGCGTACGAGCGGAGCACCTCGCCCCGGCCCGAGAGCACCGGCCAGCCGGGGTGGACGCAGGAGACCTCGCCGTACTGCTCGTCCAGCCACAGGTCGGCGACCGCCTCGAAGTCACCCTGCTCCACCGCCTCGTAGAAGGCGGTGTTGGCCAGCTCGACCGCCCTGACGTCGGTGCGGGCGCCGCTCACGAGGCGGCGCCCTCGACGGCGCGGGCCACCCGGACGGCGTCCGCCGTCGCCCGCACCTCGTGGACGCGCACGGCCCAGGCGCCCTCGCGGGCGGCGATCGCGGAGACCGCGGCCGTCGCGGCGTCCCGCTCCCGCGCCGGCGGCGGGGCGTGCCCCTTCCGGGCCAGCACGCGGCCCAGGAACCGCTTCCGGGAGGCGGCGACCAGCAGGGGGCGGCCCAGGGCCCGCAGCTCCGCCAGATGGGCCACGAGGGCCAGGTCGTGCTCGGCCCGCTTGGCGAAGCCCAGGCCGGGGTCGACGATGAGCCGTTCGGGGGCGACGCCGCCCTCGACGACCGCCTCCACGCGCGCCCGGACCTCCGCGACGACCTCGGCGACCACGTCGTCGTAGACGGCGAGGCCGTTCATGTCCTCGCTGAAGCCGCGCCAGTGCATCACGACGAACGGGACCTCCGCGGCGGCGACGGACGGGACCATGTCCGGGTCGGCCAGGCCGCCGCTGACGTCGTTGACGAGCACGGCGCCCGCCTCCACGGCCCGGCGGGCGACCGACGCGCGCATCGTGTCGACGGAGACGACGACCCCCTGCGAGGCCAGGCCGCGCACGACCGGTACGACCCGCCGCAGCTCCTCGTCCTCGTCCACCCGGGTGGCGCCCGGCCGCGTCGACTCGCCGCCCACGTCCACCAGGTCCGCGCCCCGGGCGGCCAGCTCCAGGCCGTGCTCGACGGCGGCGGCGGTGTCGAACCAGCGCCCGCCGTCGGAGAAGGAGTCGGGCGTCACGTTGACGACGCCCATGACCGCGCAGCGGTCCCACTCCGGCAGCCCCTGCACCGTGCCCCGTCCGCTCAGCGTACTCATGCCCCCAGCCTAGGCCCGGACGGGCGGCGGGGCGGTGACCGGGCCGGGTCCCGGGGCCCCGGCCCGGGACCCCGCCGCGGGCGGCGGACGGGGCGTCAGGCCGCGCGCACGCCCTGCTCGGGCGCGGCGGGGGCGAGGGACGCGCCCGGGCGGGCCGGGCGGCCGGCGCGGAGGCGGCGGAAGGGGCGGGGCGGGGCCACGTTCACGAAGCCCTCGGCCTGCATCGCGGCGAAACCGATGCGCGGCAGGTCGCGCGCGGCGCGGTACACGACGAAGCGGGGCTCCCAGCGCGGCTGGAACTTCGCGTTGAACTTGTACAGCGACTCGATCTGGAACCAGCGGGACAGGAAGACCAGCAGTCCGCGCCAGACCCGCAGGACCGGGCCGGCGCCCAGCCGCTCGCCGCGGGCCAGCGCCGAGCGGAACATCGCGAAGTTCAGCGACACCCGCGTCACGCCCAGCCCCGGGGACGCCTGGAGGGCGGCGACGATCAGCAGCTCGTTCATGCCGGGGTCGGCGGACCGGTCGCGGCGCATCAGTTCCAGGGACATGCCGTCCGGCCCCCACGGCACGAAGTGGATGATCGCCTTCAGGTCTCCGTACGGGGAGGCGTCCGCCGTCCCGTCCGCCTTGTGGGCGGTCGCGATCACCGCGTCGCCGTCCGCCGGGTCCCCGATGCGGCCCAGGGCCATGGAGAAGCCGCGCTCGGTGTCGGTGCCCCGCCAGTCGGCCGCGGCGCGCCGTACGCGCTCCAGCTCGCCCTCGGAGAGGTCACGGGCGCGTCGTACCCGGGTCTCGTAGCCGTTGCGCTCGATGCGCTTGACCATCTGGCGCACGTTGCGCATGGCGCGCCCGGCGAGCGAGAAATCCGCGACCTCCACCACCGCCTCGTCGCCCAGCTCCAGCGCGTCCAGGCCGGTCTCGCGGGTCCACACCTGGCCGCCGGTCTCGGAGCAGCCCATGACGGCGGGGGTCCAGGAGTGCGCCCTGGCCTCGTCCATGAACCGTTCGATGGCGCCGGGCCAGGCCTCCACGTCGCCGATCGGGTCGCCGCTGGCCAGCATCACGCCGGAGACGACGCGGTACGTGACGGCGGCCTTGCCGCTCGGGGAGAAGACGACCGCCTTGTCGCGGCGGAGCGCGAAGTGGCCGAGCGAGTCGCGGCCGCCGTGCCCGGCGAGCAGCGCCCGCAGCCGGGCCTCGTCCTCCGCGGTGAGCCGGGCGACCGGGTGCTCGGGGCGGAAGGCCAGGTAGACGGTGGTGACGGCGGTGAGCAGGCCGAGTGCGCCGAGCGAGTAGCCGACCGTCCACGACACGCTGCCGCCGTACGCGACGGGCCCCTCGACGCCGACCAGGCCGAGCAGCACGTGCTCCAGGCGGTCGCTGAGGCTCGGGTCGCCGACGACCTTGCCGGGGTGGACGCTCACGACGACCAGGCCGAGGCCGAGCGAACCGGCGCCCATGAGGACGAAGTTGGCCAGTGCCCGCCAGCGGCTGCGCGGGTCCGGCAGCGCGGCGAACTCCCCGCGGTGGCGCAGCAGCAGCGCCAGCAGGGCCAGCGACAGCAGCACGCCGACGACCGAGTGGCGGTACAGGAACTGCGCCACCGCGCCGGCCGGGAGCAGGACCACCGCGGCCCGCCAGGCGCGGCGCTTGTTGCGCTTCAGGCCGTGCGCGAGCAGGAGCAGCAGGACGCCGGCGCTGAGGGAGAGCGCGGCGGACAGCGGTCCGAGGGTGCCCGGCAGGACCTCCACCAGGTCGTGGAACCGGCTTGTCCGGAAGCGGGGGAAGACCCCGGCGGTGATGTCGACCAGGCCGACGAACGTGCACGCCGTGCCGACCAGCGAGGGCACCCTCCCGGCCCGCGGCCCGCGCAGGAACCGGCGCATCCGAGTCGGAACCGGTTCCGACTTGTCCCCATCTACCGTGACAGACATGGCTTCCTGTGGCTCTGCGAGAGATTGACGCGTCCCTTCGCCCCGAGCGGCGCCGGGGCCGGACAGCCGGACGATGTGCGTTCTCTAGGACGGCGCGTCCGCGCGGGCGGTTCACTCGCGCCGCGGAAAATCTCGGCGAACGAAGAAGACTTGGACGACGCATGGGTCTCACCGGCAACAAGCTCCTGGTACTGGCCGTCCTCGCGGCCGTCTCGCTGTTCACGGCCACGGTGTGGCTGTGGCCGCGGCTCGCCCGGCGGTCCCGGCACGCCGTGCTCGGCAGGGTCGGCCTGCTCCTGGCGGCCCAGCTGTCGCTGTTCGCCGCCGTGGGCCTGGCCGCCAACAACCACTTCCTCTTCTACGGCTCCTGGGCGGACCTCCTGGGCCGGGAGCGGGAGCCGGGGGTGGTGGTCGACCACCCGTCCGGCGGCCGCGTCAGGGTCGTCGAGAAGCGCCCGATGGACGTGCCGGGCGGCCACCGACCGCAGGTCGGCGGCCAGATACAGAAGGTCGTGATCTCCGGCGGGACGTCCGGCATCGAGAGCCCCGCCTACGTCTACCTGCCGCCGGAGTACTTCCAGCCCGCCCACGCCCGGCGGACCTTCCCCGCCGCCGTGGTCCTCACCGGCTACCCGGGCACCGCGGAGAACCTCCTCAAGGGGCTGCGCTACCCGCGCACCGCGTACGAGCAGGCCGAGGCCGGGAGGATGCAGCCGATGGTCCTGGTGATGCTCCGCCCGACGGTCGCGCCGCCGCGGGACACCGAGTGCGTGGACGTGCCGGGCGGGCCGCGGACGGAGACGTACTTCGCCCGGGACCTGCCGAGGGCGGTCTCGGAGGCGTACCGGGTGGGCCGGGCCGCGCGGAACTGGGGGGTGATCGGCAACTCGACCGGCGGGTACTGCGCGCTGAAGATCGCGCTGCACCACCCGGACCGGTTCGCGGCGGGCGCGGGCCTCTCGGCGTACTACAGGGCCGCCGAGGACGTCACGACCGGTGACCTGTTCCGCGGCGACGCGGGGCTGCGGAACCGGGCCGACCTGCTGTGGAGCCTCGACCACCTGCCGCAGGGCAGGTCGTCGTTCCTGGTGACCACCTCCCGGCGGGGGGAGGGGAACCTGAAGGGGACCCGGGACTTCATCGCCAAGGTGAGGGCCCCCGCGCGCGTCTCGTCGATCACACTGGACAGCGGCGGCCACAACTTCGGCACCTGGAACCGCGAGATACCGCCCGCCCTGGTCTGGCTGAGCGGCCGACTCAGCGCGGCGTGAGGCCGCCCACCGACCGGCGCAGCGCCCCGTGCAGCCGCTCCGGGGTGAGGACGCCCAGGTAGCGGCCGCCGTCGGCGGGGTCCACGACGGCGACCCAGCCCGCGTCGTACCGGAGCATCGCGGAGAGCGCCTCCCGCAGGGACCCGCCCAGCGGTACCCGCGCCTCCATGGGCCGGGCGTGCTCCCGCACGGAACCCGACCGGCCGGTCGTCCCCGCGGCGGCCGGCAGCCAGCCGTACGGGCGGCCGTCGGCGTCGAGGACCACGGCCCGCGCGCCGTCCGGATCCCGCGGGAGGGGGTCGTCGAGGCGGACGACGGGCGGCCGGTCCAGGTGGGCCTCCTCGACCGGGGTGACCGACAGGCGCCGCAGGGCCCGGTCGGCGCCCACGAACCGCGCGACGTACGGGCCGGCCGGGGCGCCCAGGACGGTGGCGGGCGCGTCCAGCTGCTCGATCGTGCCGTGTCCGTACACGGCCATGCGGTCGCCGAGCCGGACCGCCTCCTCCAGGTCGTGCGTGACGAGCAGGACCGTCTTGCGTACCTGGGCCTGGAGCCTGAGGAACTCGCTCTGCAGGTGCTCCCGCACGACCGGGTCCACCGCCCCGAACGGCTCGTCCATCAGCAGGACCGGCGGATCGGCCGCGAGGGCGCGGGCGACGCCGACGCGCTGGCGCTGGCCGCCGGAGAGCTGGTCGGGGTAGCGGTCGCCGAAGGTGCGCGGGTCGAGGCCCACCAGGTCGAGGAGCTCCGCCGCGCGCGCGTGCGCCCTGGCGCGGCCGACCCCCAGGAGGCGCGGCACGGTCGCGGTGTTCTCCAGGACCGTGCGGTGGGGGAAGAGGCCGACCTGCTGGATGACGTACCCGATGCCGCGCCGCAGCTCGACGGGGTCGGCGTCGGCGACGTCCCGGCCGTCGAGGAGGATCCGGCCGGAGGTCGGCTCGACGAGCCGGTTGACCATCTTCACGGTGGTGGTCTTGCCGCAGCCGGACGGTCCGACGAGGGCGACCAGCTCGCCCCGGGCCACCTCGAACGACAGGTCGTCCACGGCCGCCGTGCCGTCCGCGTACCGCTTGGTGACGTGTTCGAAGCGGATCACTGCTCCCCCTTGTCGGTGCGGCGGTGTGCCGCGTGGCCGTGTGCCGTGTCGCGGTGCCGGACCCGTGGTGCCGGTCCGGGGCGTCCTTCCGGACGGGTGTCGGTGCCGGGCGTTAGGGTCGGTGCCATCGAACACCACATCGACGGCGGGGAGGCGGCGCCCCGTCCGGAGAGCGGGGAGGGGGAGCGGTGAGCGGCTGTCTGGCGTCCAACGACTGGATCTGCCCCCAGTACGTGCGCTCCCGCGCCCAGGAGCTCGTCGACGCGACCGTGCAGCACGTGTGGATCACCGGTGTGTCCGTCCTCGTCGGGGTCGCCGTCGCCGTCCCGCTGGCGCTGCTCGTCCGGGCCAGACCGGCGCTGTCGGGGCCCGTGCTGGGACTGACGACCCTGCTGTACGCGATCCCGTCGCTGGCGATGTTCTCGCTGCTGCTCCCGCTGTTCGGACTGTCGGCGGCGCTGGTGGTGACGGGCCTGGTGCTGTACTCGCTCACGATCCTCGTCCGGAACACCCTCGCCGGCCTCGCCGCCGTGCCCGCCGAGGTGCGGGAGGCCGCCCGGGGGATGGGGTACGGCCCGGGGCGGATGCTGTGGGAGGTCGAAGTGCCGCTGGCCCTCCCCGCGCTGCTGGCCGGGGTGAGGACGGCGACGGTGTCGACGGTCGCGCTGACCACCGTGGGCGCACTGGTGGACTACGGCGGGCTGGGCACGCTGATCACCGGGGGCCTCAGGAGCTTCTTCAAGGCCCAGGTGCTGACCGCGTCGGTGCTGTGCGTGCTGCTGGCCGTGGCCGCCGACGTACTGCTGCTGGGCCTCCAGCGACTGCTGACGCCGTGGACGCGCGCACCGCGCGGGCGGGCACCGGCGGCGGGGCGGCCGGTGCCGGGCGGCGCGGCGGGCGAGGCGGGTGGTGCGCGGACGCCGAGCGGTGCGGGTGAGGCGCGTGGTGCGGAGACGCCGGACGGCGCGGGCGGCACGCGGGTGCCGGACGGCGCGAGTGGGGCGAGCGGAGCGGGGAAGGCGGTCTGAACGATGGGCGTGGTGGGCGGGGCCTGGACGTGGCTGACGACCGGATCCAACTGGCGGGGCGCGGACGGGGTGTGGCACCGGTTGGGGGAGCACCTGTGGTTCAGCGGCGTGTCCCTGCTGGTCTCCTGCCTGGTCGCGCTGCCCCTGGCGTTCTGGCTCGGGCACGTCGGCCGGGGCGGCGCCCTGGCGGTGAACGTGTCGAACACCGGGCGGGCGGTGCCCACGCTGGCGGTGCTGGTGCTGCTGACGCTCACCCCGCTGGGCCGGTACGGCGGTGTGCCGACGGTCCTCGCACTGGTGCTCTTCGCCGTACCGCCGCTGCTGACCAACGCCTACCTGGGCGTGCGGGAGGTGGACCGGTCGGTCGTCGAGGCGGCGCGCGGCATGGGGATGTCGGGCGGCCGGCTGTTCCGCACGGTGGAGCTGCCGCTGGCCCTCCCCCTGGTGATGACGGGCGTCCGGCTGGCCGCCGTGCAGGTGATCGCCACGGCCACGCTCGCCGCGATGGCCGGCGAAGGCGGCCTGGGGCGGATCATCACCGCCGGTTTCCACACCTACGACACCGCGCAGGTGTTCTCCGGGGCGCTGCTCGTCGGCGCTCTCGCCCTGCTCGTCGAGGGCGTGCTGGTGGCGGCGGGCAGGGTGCTCGCCGGCCGTGGACCGAACGGACGGAGAGCTGGATCGTGAGGAGCACGAACCCCCGCGTGGCCGGTGCGGCCCTGGGCGCGCTCGCGCTGACCGGTGGCCTCGCCGCATGCGGCGGAAGCAGCCTGGAGGAGCGCGGCGCGGCCCCCGGAGCGCCGTCCGGCCCGGCGGCCGGGGGCACGGTGGTCGTCGGCTCGGCCGGCTTCACCGAGTCGCAGGTACTGGCGGAGCTGTACGCGGGCGTCCTCGCCGACGCCGGGTACCGCACGTCCGTCAGGACGGTCGAGAACCGCGAGCTGTACGAACCGGCCCTGGAGAAGGGCGAGATCGACGTCGTGCCGGAATACGCGGCCACGTTCGCGGAGTTCCTGAACGCGAAGGCGAACGGCCCGGACGCGCCCCGGGAGAAGCCCGTCGCCTCCGGTGACGTGACGGCCACCGTGGCGGCCCTGGAGAGGCTCGCGGCGCCGCGCGGGCTGAAGGTCCTCCCGGCGGGTGGGGCGGTCGACCGGAACGCGTTCGCGGTGACCCGGGAGTTCGCGGCCCGGCACGGGCTGGAGTCGCTCTCCGATCTGGGCCGTTCGAAGCTGAGGGTGAGGATCGCGGCGGGGGACGAGTGCACCGTGCGGCCGTTCTGCGCGCCCGGCCTGAAGTCCGTGTACGGAATCGACGTGGCGGGCGTCGACCCCAAGGGCGTGGGAACCCCGCAGGCCAAGCAGGCCGTGAAGGACGGCGTCGACCAGCTCGTGCTCACCACGACGACGGACGCCACGCTCGACGCCTTCGGACTGGTGCTCCTGGAGGACGACCGCGGGCTCCAGAACGCCGACAACGTGCTGCCCGTCGTCAACGCGCGGGAGGCCGGGTCACCCGGGATCGCCGCCGCCCTCGGCAGGATCACCGAAGTGCTGTCGACCGCCGACCTGGTCGAGCTGAACCGGAAGGTCGACGCCGAACGTGCGAAGCCCGCCGACGTCGCGGAGGCCTACCTGGAGGAGAAGGGGCTGACCGATGGGTGACGGCCGCCGGCACGGGAAGCGGAAGGAGCGGCCCGGACGATCACATAGGCGAAACAATGCCGGGCCGACACCCCAAAAGGCTCGTACGCGCGGTAAATTTCAGGCCATGCCACGTGGACGCCACCGCCATTCCCCACCCCTGCACCGGCTGCTGCCGCCTTCCGCTGTGGCCGGCGCGTCCGTCCTCTGCGCCGGGGGTGCCTGGCTCCTGGCCGATCCGCTCGGACTGCGCCTGCTCGTCGCCGTCACGGCGGCCGCCGCCGTGACGGGTGCGGCCCTCATGCGCACCTGGGACCGCGCGGCCGGTCGGCGCGTCGCCGAACTGACCCGCGCCCGGGCCGGCGACCAGTGGAGGGCCGAGGAGCGCATAGCCGACCTGGAGGCCGACCTCGAGGAGGCCCGCGAGCTGCGCGCCAGGCTCGACGCGAAGCTGCGCGCCAAGAGGGTCGAACTCGCCGCCCTCCGCAACGAGCACGCGGAACTGCTGCGCCGGTACGCCACCGCCGAGACCAAGCGCGCCAGCGCCCTGGAGGGCCGCCGCCGGCTCGCCCTGGGCTCCGCCTCCGGCGCCCCGGCGGCCGGCGGGGGCCCGGCGTCCGCGCCCTCCGCGCCGACCCGGGAGGACTACCTCCGCGCCGCGCAGGCCCTGGGCCGCCTCACGCACAACGCCGCCGTCCAGGAGGCCCGCAGGGCCGCCGGGGCCGTGCCCGGTCCCTCGGGGGCGACCACCGGCACGACCGGGACGTCCGCCCTCGCGATGCGCCCGGTCCCCGCGGCGGCCGCCGTCGTCCCGCACACCGCCCAGCGCCGCCCCGCCCCGCGCCCCGTGGGCGGCTTCGACTTCTTCGGCACCCGGAAGGGGACCGAAGGGCACGGCGCCGGCAAGCCCGCCGCCGCCGTCGAGGCCGCCGTCCAGGACGAGGACCTGGCGGACGTCGTGGGCGAGGAGGCGCTCGCCGCCGCGCGGCCGGCCGCGCGGCGGGACGGGGAGCAGGCCGTCGGCGAGGTCATCGACCTCACCGCGCACGACGAGACCGAGCAGCTCGACGTGGCCGGGCTGCGGAACGCGGTCAGCTCGTAGGACGCCCTCGCGCGCGGGGACGGCGGCGGAGGACCCGGGTCCTCCGCCGCCGTCCCCGCGCGGCGCCTACTTGTCGATGTCGCCGACGACGAAGAAGAACGACCCGAGGATCGCCACCATGTCCGCGACCAGCGTCCCCGGCAACAGCTCCGACAGCACCTGGATGTTGTTGTACGAGGCGGAGCGCAGCTTCAGCCGGTAGGGGGTCTTGTCGCCCTTGGAGACCAGGTAGTAGCCGTTGACGCCGAGCGGGTTCTCCGTCCAGGCGTACGTGTGGCCCTCCGGGGCCTTGAGGACCTTCGGCAGCCGCTGGTTGACCGGGCCGGGCGGCAGCTGGGCGAGCCGGTCCAGGCAGGCGTCGGCCAGGTCCAGCGCGTTGTGGGTCTGCTCCAGCAGGCACTCGAACCGGGCGAGGCAGTCGCCCTCCTGCCGGGTGACGACCTTCAGGGTGTCCCGCAGCTCCCCGTACGCGAGGTACGGCTCGTCGCGGCGCAGGTCGAAGTCGACGCCGGAGGCGCGGGCGATCGGGCCGCTCACCCCGTACGCGTGCGCCGCCTCCGGGGAGAGCACGCCGACCCCGCGGGTGCGGCCGCGGAAGATCTCGTTGCCGAGGACCAGCCGGTCGTACACGTCCATGCGGGAGCGGACGGCAGCCACGGTCTCGCGGGTGCGGCCCGGCCAGCCCGCGGGCAGCTCCTCCTTCAGCCCGCCGACCCGGTTGAACATGTAGTGGATCCGGCCGCCGGAGACCTCCTCCATGATGCGCTGGAGGTCCTCCCGCTCCCGGAACGCGTGGAAGATCGGGGTGATGCCGCCCAGCTCCAGCGGGTACGAGCCGAGGAACATCAGGTGGTTCAGGACCCGGTTCAGCTCGGCGAGCAGGGTCCGCGTCCACACGGCCCGCTCCGGGACCTCCATGCCGAGCATCCGCTCGACGGCGAGGACGACGCCCAGCTCGTTGGAGAACGCCGACAGCCAGTCGTGGCGGTTGGCCAGCATGATGATCTGCCGGTAGTCGCGCGCCTCGAACAGCTTCTCGGCGCCGCGGTGCATGTACCCGATCACCGGCTCCGCGTGTCGGATCACCTCGCCGTCGAGGACCAGGCGGAGGCGGAGCACACCGTGCGTCGAGGGGTGCTGGGGGCCGATGTTCAGCACCATGTCGGTGCTCTCCGCGGCGCCGCCGATGCCGACCGTCGTCTCCCTGGGCGGGGTGGTCCCCCTGGGCGGGGTGGTCTCCGTCATGCCGCTCAGTATCCCCCGCCGGGCCGCCGCTGGAGCAGCCAGGTGAAACCGCCCAGACCGCCGCGCGCGGTCAGCTCGGCGGCCTGGCCGGCGGCGGCGAGGGCCCGGACGTAGGCCGCCGGGTCGGACGAGGCGAGCGCGAGCGGCGGCCGCTCCCCGGACACCCCGAGCCGCCGCAGGGCCTCCCGCTGGGGCAGCAGCTCCGCCGGCCCGGCCGCCGCCGCCCCGCACGCGTCGAGGGCCACGTGGGACGTGAGGTCGCAGGTGCCGTCCGGGACGGGCGGGACCTCGCGGCCGGCGCGGAAGCCGGTCAGCGTGCCGAAGGGGGGCCTGGCGTCCGCCGTGTGCGCGTAGTCCACCGCGACCGCCAGCCCCGCCGACAGCCCGCCCGCCGCGGCCGCCCACGCCTCGTCGCGGGGCCGGCCGATCTCGGCGCGCCCGCCCGGTTCCCGCAGCGGCCACCAGCGGTCGAGCCACTCCGCGTCCGCCCCGGTCACCGGGGCGCCGAGCCGCTCGGAGCCGTCCCGCCGCACCTCCACGTACCGGGGGGTGCCGTCGTCGTCGGCCTGGGCGACGTCGACCGGCACGTTGTCCAGCCACTCGTTCGCGAACAGCAGCCCGCGCACCCCGGCGGGCGGCCGGGCGACCCACTCGACGCGCGGGTCCAGGCCCGGGGGCCGGGGCGCGCGCTCCACGGCGTACGCCCGTACGCGCAGGTCCGGCGGCAACGCCTCCAGCACCCCCGTCACCAGCTCGCCGCGGCCCGCGCCCACGTCGACGAACGCGACCTCGTCCGCACCGCCCGCGCCCGCCCCCGGTCCGGTCTCCGCGGCGACCCGCTCCAGCAGCCGGGCGACGGCGGCGGCGTACAGGGGGGAGGCGTGCACGGAGGTGCGGAAGTGGCCGGCGGGCCCCTCGGGGCGCAGGTAGAACCCGCCGGGTCCGTACAGCGCGTCCTCCGTCGCCGCCCGCCAGCCCCGCCACGACCGGTCGTCCCAGGTCACGTCGTTCCCTCCGCCCGTCCTCGCCGTCCCGTCCGCCACGGGCACAGTGTCCACCCTGGGGAGTAGGGGCCGGTGAACCGGATCGCACTCCCGGCTGACCCGCGCGGCTGCCCGGTCTCCCTACCCTTGCTACGTGCAGCGCCTCTACGACTTCCTCCGCAGGCACCCCACGGGCGTCGACAGCTCCTGGGCGGTGATGCTGTCCGGCTTCTCCGTCCTGTGGGTGTGGTCGGTCCCGGAGGCCGGGCCGGACGGGCCGGTGGCCGCCGCGGTCGTCCTGGCGTTCGGTCCGGTCGTGGCGCTGCGCCGCCGCGCACCGGAGGCGATGCTGCTGCTGGCCGTGGCCCTCGGGGGCGTACAGCTCCTGGTGGACCTCCCGCCCAACCCGGCCGACTTCGCGATGCTCGTCGCCGTCTACAGCGTCGCCGCCCACGACGGGCCGCGCTGGGCGTCGCGGCTCGCCCTGGTCGGCGGGGCGTGCGCGGCGACCCTCTCGCAGCTGCGGTGGCCGATGCAGAACGTCTCCGCCGCCGGGCAGGCGTTCTTCACCGTCGTGATGTCGGTGCCGTTCGTGCTCGCCTGGGTGCTCGGCGACTCGATGCGCACCCGCCGCGCCTACCTGGCCCAGCTGGAGGAGCGCGCGGACCGGCTGGAGCGGGAGCGGGAGGCGCGGGCCAAGGTGGCGGTCGCCGCAGAGCGGGCCCGCATCGCGCGGGAACTCCACGACGTGGTCGCCCACAACGTCTCCGTCATGGTCGTCCAGGCGGACGGCGCCGCCTACGTCCTCGACGCCGCGCCGGACCAGGCGCGGCAGGCGCTGGAGACCATCTCCTCCACCGGCCGCCAGGCCCTCGCGGAGATGCGTCGGCTGCTCGGCATCCTGCGGACCGGCGAGCCGGAGGAGGCGGGGCAGTACGTCCCGCAGCCGGACGTGCAGCAGATCGGGGACCTCGTCGAGCAGGTCCGCACCGCCGGCCTTCCCGTCGACTTCAGGGTCGAGGGCACCCCGCGGCGGCTGCCCACCGGGGTGGAGCTCACGGCGTACCGCATCGTCCAGGAGGCCCTCACCAACACCCGCAAGCACGGCGGTCCGGACGCCGGCGCGCGCGTGCGGCTGACGTACTTCGACGACGGCCTCGGGCTGCTCGTCGAGGACGACGGCCGGGGCGCGGCGCACGAGACGTGCGTGGACGGCGGCGCCGACGGCAGGGGGCACGGCCTGATCGGCATGCGCGAGCGGGTCGGCATGGTCGGCGGCACCCTGGACGCCGGCCCGCGCCCGGGCGGGGGCTTCCGGATCAGCGCGCTGCTCCCCCTGAAACCCGCCCACCGGTGAGGGCCCCGCCCCGTCCGGCCGCGCTCCACCGCGTCGCGCGCGCCTCCGGCCGCCTGCCCGTGGGACCCCGGCCCCCGGCCCCGCGAGACCGCGGTCCCGGCCCCGGCCCCGGCCCAGGTCCCGGCCCAGGCCCCGGCAAGTCCCCGACACGACCCCGACCCCTCCCGTCAGGAACAGGACCCAGACATGACGATCCGTCTGATGCTCGTCGACGACCAGGTGCTGCTGCGCACCGGCTTCCGCATGGTGCTGGCCGCCCAGCCGGACATGGAGGTGGTGGCGGAGGCCGGCGACGGGGTGGAGGCCCTGCAGGTGCTGAAGTCGACACCGGTCGACGTGGTGCTCATGGACGTCCGCATGCCGAAGCTCGACGGGGTGGAGGCCACCCGCCGCATCTGCGCCGGGCCCGGCGCGCCCCGCGTCCTCATCCTGACCACCTTCGACCTGGACGAGTACGCCTTCTCCGGGCTGAAGGCGGGGGCCAGCGGGTTCATGCTCAAGGACGTGCCGCCCGGCGAGCTCCTCGCCGCGATCCGCGCCGTCCACAGCGGTGACGCGGTGGTCGCGCCCTCCACGACCCGCCGGCTCCTGGACCGGTTCTCCCCGATGCTGCCCAGCACCACCGGCCCGGGGTCGGAGCACAAGGCGCTGTCCCGGCTCACCGACCGCGAGCGCGAGGTCACCCTCCTCGTCGCCCAGGGACTGTCGAACGGCGAGATCGCCGCCCGCCTCGTCCTCTCCGAGGCGACCGTCAAGACCCACGTCGGCCGCATCCTCACCAAACTGGAGCTCCGCGACCGCGTCCAGGTCGTCGTCCTCGCCTACGAGACCGGCCTGGTCCGCGCCGGCGGCGGGAGGCCGTCCTGATGCTGCTGTGGCTCAACGGCCCCTTCGGCGGCGGCAAGACCCAGACCGCCCACGAACTCCACCGCCGCCTGCCCGGAAGCGTCGTGTGCGACCCGGAGGAAGTCGGCTTCGGCCTGCACCGCATGACCCCGCGCCCGCTGCGCGGCGACTTCCAGGACCTGCGGGCCTGGCGGCAGGGCGTCCACGAGGTGCTCGACCTGGTCCTGCGCCGCCACGGCGCCGGGCCGGTCATCGCGCCGATGACCCTCGTCGAGCCGGGCCACTTCGACGAGATCGTCGGCAGGCTGCGCGACGACGGCCACGAGGTGCACCACTTCGCGCTGCTCGCGCGGCGCGAGACCGTCCTGCGGCGGCTGACCGAGCGCGGGCTGGGGCGCGGGCTGAAACGGGAGAGCTTCGCCGTCGCCCGCCTCGACCACTGCCTGGAGCGGCTCTCCCGTCCCGAGTTCGCCCACCACGTCCACACCGACCGGCTGACCGTCCCGCAGGTCGCCGACGCCGTGGCCGCCCGGGCCGGACTGCGCCCGCTGCCCGACACCCACGGGCCGCTCCGGCACCGGCTGCGCCGCGCCGCGGTCGGGCTGCGCCACATCAGGCTGGGCTAGCGCAGCACCGTCTCCAGGAAGTCGCCGCCGATCCGCGCCACCGCCGCCACGTCCAGCTGGTGCAGCACGTAGCGGCCCCGGCGGCGGACCGTCACCAGTTCGGCCTTCCTCAGCACCGACAGGTGCCGGGAGACCTCCGGCAGGGTGATCCCGTGCGTGTCGGCCAGTTCGCTGGTCGTGCACGAACCGCGGGCCAGCCGCCGGCACAGCCGCATCCGCAGGGGGTGGGCCAGCGCCCTCATGCGCCGCTGCAGCAGCTCCACCGGCGCCGGCCCCGGTACGGACGGCGCGCCGACCGGGTACTGCACGACCGGCCGCCAGCCCGGCGCGTGCAGCACCAGCAGGTGCGGCCAGCCGAAGCTGGTCGGCACGAACGTCACCCCGACCCCGACCGCCGGGTCCACCGCCGTCGTCCGGCCGTGCGCCATCTTGTCCACCCGGATGCGCCGCCGCCCCCCTTCCTCCTCGACCGCGACCGCCGGGGAGACCGCGCGGACCGTCTCGGCCAGGCCCCTGCGGCGCAGCAGTTCGCCCTTCTCCCGCGCGTCGGCCGCCAGCCCCGGTCCGACCCGTCGCCAGGTGTCCGCGAAGAACGCCTGGTCGCAGTCCTCGAACAGGCGCCGCAGCCACGCCCGGACCCCGCTCGGGTCGTCGAGCAGCCGGCGGGTGAAGTCCAGCTGCCGGGGCCCCCCGGTTGGCGGCCAGCTCCAGTACGCGGGCGGGGCGCACCGGCTCACCGGCCGGGTACGACGCGGAACAGCTGAACTCCAGCGCCGCCGTGACGAACCGCTCCTCGTCCAACCGGTCCAGCAGGTCCAGCTCCTCCGCGAGCGTCGCGCCCGGCCGCCCGTCCCGGCCCCGCAGCCCGGCGTACGGCTGGAACACGTCGGAGAGCGTCACCGTCCACAGGAAGTTCGCCTCGTGGAGCCGATCGGCCAGGTCGGGCTTGAGGCCCGCCGTCGTGGCCGTCGCCCACCCGTGCAGCCCCGGGTGGTGCGCCGGCTCGGCCAGGGCGTGCAGAGCCACTCCCAGCTCGGCGAGGGGCGAGATCGCGAAGTCGAGCCGCTCGGGCGGCAGGCCCGTGATGTCTATCGTCACACTCACGCCCCCATGGTGCGGTGCGCCGGAGGGAGGGGACGGTCGCTTGACGGCCCTCGTCGATCGGCGCGCCCGCGGCCACGGCCCCCTCGGACGCATCCCGGCCGCGACCGCGACCGCGGCCACATCCCCAGCCGCGACCGCGCTTCCGGTGGTGACCGCGATCGCGGCCGCGCTCCCGGCGCCTCCCCGGTCGCGGCGCGGTTCCGCGTACGCGCCCCGGCGGCACCCCCTGCCGGGCGGCACCCCCCGCCGGGCGGCGCGCTGCGCCGGGCGGTCCGTCCCGGCATCCGGGCGGCCCGCCCCAGGCGTCCGCCGCCCGCCCCCTGCGCCGATCAGTACGGCGTGTCAGGCGTCCGTCGTCCCACGCGGCTCGCCTCACCACCGCCGCCCGCCGCCCGCCGCCCGACCCGTCCGACGAGCCCGTCGGGCGGCGGGGACCGCCTCGGCCCCGCCGCCCGACGCGGCCCACCGCTCCGTGGACCGGCCCGCTCCGGGCGTCCGGCTCCTCCCGGGCCGGCACCGCGGAGCAGCCCCGCGCCCCGAGCGTCCGCCGCTCACCCCTCCCGTATCACCCGGTGCACCGACCCCATGAACTCCAGCACGGCCTCCCTCACGTCGTCCGCCGTCCACTCCAGCCCCGGTGCCGTGACCGTCACCTCGGTCATCGCGACGCCGGGCACACCACCCGGCCTCCCCTCGGACCAGCGCCGGAAGAGGGCCGTCCCCGTCTCCTCGGCCTGGCGGACGGCCGCCTCCGACAGGACCTCCGGCGGGTACGGGAGCCACACCTGGAACTCGTGCGTGTGCGGCACCTCCGGGTGCACCCGGAACCACGGCAGCCCCGCCGCCTCGAACCCCTCCCGCACCGCGGCCGCCACCCTCCGCGCTCCCGCCACGTACGACGGCAGTCTCGGCAGCTCCCGCTCCAGGCCCAGCAGGGCCGCCAGCGCCACCGGGTGCTGCTGGAACACGTTGCCCCCGTACCGGTGGCGCCACGCCCGCGCCTCCTCCGCGAACGACTCGGGCCCCACCAGCGCCGCTCCGGACAGCCCGCCCAGAGACTTGTAGAAGGACACGTACACGCTGTCCGCCAGGCCCGCGATCTCCGGCAGGTCCCGTCCGAAGTGCGCCGTCGTCTCCCACATCCGCGCGCCGTCGAAGTGCACCACCGCGTCCCGCTCCCGGGCGGCCTCCACCACCCCCTCCAGTTCCTCCCACGCGGGCAGCACGAACCCCGCGTCCCGTAGCGGCAGTTCCAGCATCAGCGTCCCGAACGGCTCCTCCACCGCCCGCACCTCGTCCGCGGTCGGCGGCCGGCCGGCACGCGTCGGATGGACCGTCCGCAGCCCGCTCAACGCCCCGAGCGCGCCCCGCTCGTGCACCTCGGGGTGGGCCAGCGGGTGGAGCGCCACGACCCGGTTGCCGGTGCGCCCCGCCCAGCACCGCAGCGCCACCTGCTGCGCCATCGTCCCGGTGGGGAAGAACACCCCCGCCGGGAACCCGAGCAGCTCCGCCACCCGCCGCTCCAGGTGCCCGACGATCCCGTCCCCGTACACGTCGACGTTCGCGTCCAGGTCGTACACCGACGGCCCCTCGGCGGCCAGCACCGCGAGCCACTCGCCCGGTGTCGCCTCCGTCGACGACCGGTGCAGCAGCCGGCCGGCCGCCCGCCACGCCGCGACCCGGCGCCGCCGCTGCGCGGCCTCCCCGTCCCGGGCCTCCGCCTCCTTCCCGCGCGCCGCGTCCTCCGGCGCTCCCCGTCGCTCCGCCGCCGTCCCGTCCTCTCGTCCGAGGAGGCCGCCGTCATCACCCATCGCATCGTTCATGCTCCGATCATGCCCACGCGTCGTCCACAGCCACGTGGGATCATCGGACCGGGCGGGGGCGGCCTGTGGACGGTGCGGAAGCGGCGGCAAACGCTGGCGTAGCATGACGAAAAATCGTCCGGTACCCGCCGAGGACTGGAACGGAAGGCCGTCGCCCCGTGAACCCACCAGCAGAACCCCGCCCCGCCAGGCTCGCCGTAGGCGTCGTGGGCGCCGGCCGGGTCGGGCCCGCCCTGGCCGCCTCCCTGCGGCTCGCCGGACACCGCCCGGTCGCCGTCTCCGGTGTGTCCGACGCGTCCCGGCGGCGCGCCGCCGAGCTGCTGCCCGGGGTGCCCGTCGTCCCGCCCGCCCAGGTGCTGGAGCGGGCCGAGCTGGTTCTGCTGACCGTCCCCGACGACGTCCTGCCCGGTCTGGTCGAGGGCCTCGCCGGGACCGGTGCCGTACGGCCCGGGCAGCTCCTCGTCCACACCTCCGGCCGGTACGGCGTCGGCGTACTCGATCCCGCCCGCCGGGTCGGCGCCCTGCCGCTCGCCCTGCACCCCGCCATGACGTTCACCGGTACCGGCGTCGACGTCCAGCGGCTCGCCGGGTGCTCCTTCGGGGTGACCGCCCCCGACGAGCTGCGCCTGGCCGCCGAGGCGCTCGTCATCGAGATGGGCGGCGAGCCCGAGTGGATCGCCGAGGAGGCCCGCCCCCCTCTACCACACGGCCCTCGCCCTGGGCGCCAACCACCTCGTCACCCTGGTGGCCCAGTCGATGGAGCTGCTCCGCCGGGCCGGGGTGGGCGCACCCGACCGGATGCTCGGCCCACTCCTCGGCGCCGCCCTCGACAACGCGCTGCGGTCCGGCGACGCCGCCCTGACCGGGCCCGTCGCCCGCGGTGACGCCGGTACGGTCGCCGCGCACGTCGCGGAGTTGCGCAAGCACGCCCCGGCCACGGTCGCCGGGTACCTGGCGATGGCCCGCTCGACCGCCGACCGGGCCCTCGCGCACGGTCTGCTCAAGCCCGAGCTCGCGGAGGCCCTGCTCGGGGTCCTCGCCGCGGGACCCGCCGGCGGAGGACGCCCCGGCACCGAAGGCCCGGAAGGAGACACCGGCCGATGAGTCCGTCGTCACACGCTGCCAGGGCGTCCGGCGGGGCTCCGGGCGGCCGCCCCGGTGTCGCGCTCGTCCACACCCGCGAGGCACTGGACCGGCTCCTGGACCGGACCCCGTCCGCCCCTTCGGCCTCGCCGGCCCCGCCCGCCGCCCCGGCCTCTGCGACCCCGCCGGGCCCGTCCGCCCCTCCGACCCCGTCGGCTTCGCCGGCTCCCTCGGCCCCGCCGACCGCGTCGAACCCGCCGACCACGTCCGCCCGGCCCCCGGCCGGCCCCGGCCCCCGCCCAGGCGGCCCCGGCCGGCCCCCGCCCCCGGATCGCCGTCGTCATGACCATGGGCGCGCTCCACGACGGCCACGCCACGCTGGTGCGGACCGCGCGGGAGCGGGTCGGCCGGGACGGGCTCGTCGTCGTCACCGTCTTCGTCAACCCGCTGCAGTTCGGGGCGGGGGAGGACCTCGACCGCTATCCCCGCACCCTCGACGCCGACGTGCGGGTCGCCGGGGCGGCCGGTGCCGACGTCGTGTTCGCGCCCTCCGTGGAGGAGGTGTACCCCGGGGGCGAGCCGCAGGTGCGCGTCTCCGCCGGTCCCATGGGACGGCGGCTGGAGGGCGCCTCCCGGCCCGGCCACTTCGACGGCATGCTGACGGTCGTCGCCAAGCTGCTCCACCTCACCCGCCCCGACGTGGCGTTCTTCGGTCAGAAGGACGCCCAGCAGCTGGCCCTGATCCGGCGCATGGTGCACGACCTGGCGTTCCGCGTGGAGATCGTCGGCGTGCCCACCGTCCGGGAGCCCGACGGCCTGGCCCTGTCCAGCCGCAACCGCTACCTGTCGGCCCGGGAGCGCCGCACCGCGCTCGCCCTGTCCGCCGCGCTGTTCGCCGCCCGGGACCGGCTCGCCGCCCAGCAGGCGCTGCGCGCGCGTGCCGCGACCCTGCCCGCACCGCCCAGCCGCGCCGAGGCCCTGTCCCGGATCGGCGAGTCCCGCGCGGCGGCCGACGCCCACGCCGTCGCCCAGGCGGCCCAGCACGGCCCGGGCGGCGGCGCCGACGCGGTCCGCGCCGCCGCCCGGGCCGTCCTGGACGAGGCCGCGGAGGAGAAGCCGCCGCTCCGCCTCGACTACCTCGCCCTCGTGGACCCGGCCGACTTCACCGAGGTCCCCGACGACCACACCGGGGACGCGGTCCTCCTCGTCGCCGCCCGGGTCGGCACCACCCGGCTGATCGACAACCTGCCCCTGACCTTCGGAGCCCCCTCATGACCGGCATACGACTGCAGGCCCCGGCGCCCGGCTGGGCCATCGACGCCGACGTGGTCGTCGTGGGCTCCGGCGTCGCCGGGCTGACCGCGGCCCTGCGCTGCACGGCGGCCGGACTCCGTACGGTCGTCGTGACCAAGGCCCGCCTCGACGACGGGTCCACCCGCTGGGCGCAGGGCGGCATCGCCGCCGCCATCGGCGACGGCGACACCCCGGAGCAGCACATGGGGGACACCCTCGTCGCGGGCGCCGGCCTGTGCGACGAGGAGGCGGTCCGCGCGCTGGTCACCGAGGGCCCCGACGCGGTGCGCCGCCTCATCGCGACCGGCGCCCGGTTCGACACGGACGCCTCCGGCACCATCGAGCTGACCCGGGAGGGCGGCCACCACCGCCGCCGCATCGCGCACGCGGGCGGGGACGCGACGGGTGCCGAGATCTCCCGGGCCCTCGTCGACGCGGTCCGCGAGCGAGCCGTCCGCACCGTCGAGAACGCGCTCGTCCTCGACCTCCTCACCGATGTCGACGGCCGTGCGGCGGGCGTGACCCTGCACGTCATGGGCGAGGGCCGGCACGACGGCGTGGGCGCCGTCCACGCCCCGGCGGTCGTCCTCGCCACCGGCGGCATGGGCCAGGTCTTCTCCGCCACCACCAATCCGGCGGTCTCCACCGGTGACGGCGTCGCGCTCGCCCTGCGCGCCGGCGCCGAGGTCAGCGACCTGGAGTTCGTCCAGTTCCACCCCACCGTCCTCTTCCTCGGCCCGGGGGCGGAGGGCCAGCAGCCGCTGGTCTCCGAGGCGGTACGCGGCGAGGGCGCCCACCTGGTCGACGCGGACGGCGTCCGGTTCATGGTCGGGCGGCACGAACTCGCCGAGCTGGCCCCGCGCGACGTCGTCGCCAAGGGCATCATCCGGCGGATGCGCGAGCAGGGCGCCGCCCACATGTACCTCGACGCCCGCCACTTCGGCGCCGAGATGTGGGCGTCCCGCTTCCCCACCATCCTCGCCGCGTGCCGCAGGCACGGCTTCGACCCGGTGACGGAGCCCATCCCGGTCGCCCCCGCCGCCCACTACGCCTCCGGCGGCGTCCGCACCGACCTCAGCGGCCGCACGACCGTGCCGGGCCTGTACGCGTGCGGGGAGGTGGCCTGCACCGGCGTCCACGGCGCGAACCGGCTCGCCTCGAACTCCCTCCTGGAGGGCCTGGTCTTCGCGGAGCGCATCGCCGACGACATCGCGGCCGCCGCCCGGGGGGCGCGGGCGGCCGATCCCGCCGCGCACCCCGCGCCGCGCGTCCTGCCGCTGCTCGACCCGGCCGTCCGCGCGCGCGTGCAGCACGTGATGACGCTCGGCGCCGGCGTCCTGCGTTCCGCCGACAGCCTCGCGGAGGCGGCCGGGCGGCTGGACGCCATCCACCGCGAGGCCCTCGGCGGCGAGGGGGCGGCCACAAGACGGCCGAACCCGGCGTCGAGTCCTGGGAGACCACCAACCTCCTGTGCGTCGCCCGCGTCCTGGTCGCCGCGGCCCGCCGCCGCGAGGAGACCCGCGGCTGCCACTGGCGCGAGGACCACCCCGACCGGGACGACGCCGCCTGGCGCCGCCACCTCGTCGTACGCCTCCGCCCGGACCGCAGCCTGGACGTCCGCACGACCGGTGCCCAAGACTTCCCCCCGACCATCCAGCCCGCCGAACAGGCAGCCGTCCGCAGGGAGCAGCACGCATGACCACGCCCGAAGAACACCCGCAGCCCGTGGACGTCCTCCCGCCCGGCGCCGGGGCGCCCGCCCGGGCGGGCGGCGGCTGCGGCGACGGCTGCGGCTGCGCGGCCGGCCCGGGGGACGACGAGGCGTACGAGTGCGGGCTCGACCCGGCGCTCGCCGAGCTCCTCGCCGCTTCGGGGCTCGACCCGGTCCTCGTCGAGGACCTCGCGTACCGTGCGATCGAGGAGGACCTGGACGGCGGCGTGGACGTCACCACGGTGGCGACGGTCCCCGAGTCCGCGGTCGCCACGGCGGACTTCACCGCGCGCCAGGCGGGCACGGTCGCCGGCGTCCACGTCGCCGAGGCGGTGCTGTCGATCGTCTGCACCGACGAGTTCGAGGTCGAGCGGCACGTCCTGGACGGCGACCGCGTCGAGGCGGGCCAGAAGCTCCTCTCCGTCACCACCCGCACCCGGGACCTGCTGACCGGCGAGCGCAGCGCCCTCAACGTCATGTGCCGCCTCTCCGGCATCGCCACCGCCACGCGTGCGTGGGCGGACGCCCTGGAGGGCCACCGGGCGAAGGTCCGCGACACCCGCAAGACCACTCCCGGCCTGCGCGCCCTGGAGAAGTACGCCGTGCGCTGCGGCGGCGGCGCCAACCACCGCATGTCGCTCTCCGACGCCGCGCTGGTCAAGGACAACCACGTGGTCGCGGCGGGCGGCGTGGCCCAGGCGTTCAAGGCCGTGCGGGAGCGGTTCCCCGACGTGCCGATCGAGGTCGAGGTGGACACCCTCCACCAGGTCCGCGAGGTCCTCGAGGCGGGCGCCGACCTGATCCTCCTGGACAACTTCACGCCCGCCCAGACCGAGGAGGCCGTCGCGCTCGTCGCGGGCCGCGCCGTCCTGGAGTCGTCGGGCCGGCTCACCCTGGAGAACGCCGCCGCGTACGCCGCGACCGGTGTGGACTACCTCGCGGTGGGCGCCCTGACCCACTCCTCGCCGATCCTCGACATCGGCCTCGACCTGCGAGAGGCCCGGGGCTGACGGATGCTCCTCACCATCGATGTCGGCAACACCCACACCGTCCTCGGCCTCTTCGACGGCGAGGAGATCGTCGAGCACTGGCGGATCTCCACCGATGCCCGCCGCACCGCCGACGAACTGGCGGTGGTCCTCCAGGGCCTGATGGGCATGCACCCGCTGCTCGGCGTGGAGCTGGGCGACGGCATCGAGGGCATCGCGATCTGCTCCACGGTCCCGTCCGTGCTGCACGAGCTGCGCGAGGTGACCCGGCGCTACTACGGGGACGTGCCCGCGGTGCTCGTGGAGCCCGGCATCAAGACGGGGGTGCCGATCCTGACCGACCACCCCAAGGAGGTCGGCGCCGACCGGATCGTCAACTCGCTGGCGGCGGTCGAGCTGTACGGCGGCCCGGCGATCGTCGTCGACTTCGGTACGGCGACGACGTTCGACGCGGTCAGCGCGCGCGGCGAGTACCTCGGCGGGGTGATCGCCCCCGGTATCGAGATCTCCGTCGAGGCGCTCGGCGTGCGGGGCGCCCAGCTCCGCAAGATCGAGGTGACGCGGCCGCGCGGGGTGATCGGCAAGAACACGGTCGAGGCGATGCAGTCGGGCATCCTGTACGGCTTCGCCGGCCAGGCCGACGGGGTGGTCGAGCGCATGCGGAGGGAACTGGTCGGCCCGGACGGCGACCCCGCCGACGTGACGGTCATCGCGACGGGCGGGCTGGCCCCGATGGTGCTGAGCGAGGCGAGGGCGATCGACGAGCACGAGCCGTGGCTGACGCTGATCGGGCTCCGCCTGGTGTACGAGCGGAACGCCTTCCGCATGTGAGCGTTCGGGCGGGGACCGGGCGCGGTTCCGGAGCGGCGCGGGGGCCGAACGCGCCCGGCACCGCCCGTCCATCCGATTCGTCCTGTTCGCGCGTACGGTCGTCACCGTGCTCACGCCCCACGGGCCACGAGGCGGCCCGGCGTCCGGCCCCGGTGGGCCGCGAGCCCCGGGGCGTACTCCGCGCCCGGCCCCGCCCGGCGGTGAGGCGCCCCGCGGCGGCCCCGCCCCGCGCCGCCCGGCCCGCTCCGCCCCGCGCCCCCCGGCCGTCCCCGCTCCGTGCGGCCCGGCCGGCGGAGGGGCGCCGGAGGAGCCGGGGAGGCCGCGGCCGCCCAAACCGCCCGCCCCCGCCCCCGCGGGGCGTCCGGTGCCCAAGCCGTCCGAGGTCTTCCCACCCCGGCGCCCCCCGGCCCCGCCCCCGTCGGGGTACCGGGCGCGGGCTGGCTAGGCTGGGTGCCATGGACTACGTATCCGCGCTCCTTCCGCCCGTGGTGATGGCCGCCTTCTTCGCCGCGATCGTGGTGACGATCGTCAAGAGCCAGGGCGGCCCGAACAAGTCCAAGGAGGACGCGGCCGTCGACGCGGCGTTCGCGCGCGCCGAGGCCGAGGGTCTCCCCGAGGGTCCCTCGGGGCCGGCCAGGGCGTGACCCCCTGAGGGCCGCTCGGAGGACGTACGGCGCGGAGCGCGCCGTACGTCCTCTTTGCTATGTCAATAGCCGTTCAGTCGGATAACTCCCACTATGGTGGCGGTGTGCCCCGTCAATTGGGAGAGCTGGAGGACGCCGTCATGACGCGCGTCTGGCAATGGAACCGCCCGGTCACCGTCCGGGAAGTCCTGGAGGATCTCCAGAGGGAGCGGTCCATCGCCTACACCACGGTCATGACCGTGCTGGACAATCTCCACCAGAAGGGCTGGGTGCGGAGAGAAGTCGTCGGGCGGGCCTATCGATATACGGCGGTGTCCACGCGGGCGGCGTACTCGGCCGCACTGATGAACGAAGCATGGTCGCGGAGCGACAACCCGGCCGCCGCACTCGTCGCCTTCTTCGGCATGATGTCACCCGAGCAGCGGGAAGCGCTCAACGACGCGATCCGCATCGCCCGGCGCGGCACTCCGGAAGGAACAGCCGGAGTGCCGGAAGGCACCGCGCCGCCGGAACGCGAAACCGCCGGAAAAACCTCCCCCTCCGCACCGGGAGAACCCCCGAATGCACCGGCGCGGGGCGCCGCTTCGGACGTCGGCGCCCCCCGTGCGGACGAAAGCGCCGGCCGGGGAACGGGCCAAGGGCACTCCGGAAGCGCCACTGCGTCCACCGGCCCGCAAAGCGACGCCGAACGCCCCGTGGAAAGCCCGGCGGACGGATTCGGCGGTACGACTCCGCAAAGCGCCCCCGGGGACACCGCCCGGCCCCCCCGGGGAGGACCCGCGGGCCACCCCCGGGACCTCCCCTCCCGCCCCCGGACCGGTGCCGCCCGGCCCCGTGCCGTCCGCCGGCGACGGCCCCGGCCGGCCCGCCGCCCCGGGGGGCCCGCCAGCGGAGCGCCGGAGGCCGGAGGCCCCGGCACCCCCGCCCCGGGCGGCCCGCGGGCCGGCGCCCCGCGCCCCGCGGGAGGAGGGGCCGGAGGCGCCGCGGGCGAGGGCGGTGGCGGGCCGGGCGGTACGCGGCGGTAGCGTTCGCAGCCATGCCCTCCACGCCCGACCCCGCCGCGCCGCCCCCGCCCTCCCCGCAGCAGCCGGGGAACGCCCGGGGAGAGCCGTCACCGTCCGCCGCGCGCGGACCGCCGACGTCCCGTCCGTGCGCCGCCTCGTCGATCCGTACGTCGCCCGGGGCATCCTTCTCGACAAAGCGACCGTGACGCTTTACGAGGACGTCCAGGAGTTCTGGGTGGCCGAACGGGACGAGGACGCGACCGTCGTGGGGTGCGGCGCGCTCCACGTGATGTGGGAAGACCTCGCCGAAGTCCGCACGCTCGCCGTCGACCCCGACTTCAAGGGCGCCGGTGTCGGCCACCAGGTGCTGGGCAAGTTGCTGCAGACCGCCCGCTGGCTCGGAGTGCGCCGGGTATTCTGCCTCACCTTCGAAGTGGACTTCTTCGCCAAGCACGGCTTCGTCGAGATCGGCGAGACGCCCGTCGACGGAGACGTCTACAGCGAGCTACTGCGTTCCTATGACGAGGGCGTCGCCGAGTTCCTCGGTCTCGAACGGGTGAAGCCGAACACCTTGGGTAACAGTCGGATGCTTCTGCACCTGTGACCGCCCCGCTGGATCCGATCCCTATGTCCGAATCGCACATGTTTCCCGTGCCCTCGTGGTCGGGAACCTCGCCCCGAGGGTTTGTGTTTTCCGGAGAAAGGCGGTTTCCTTTCCGCGTACTGCTATTTTCGATGAAAGGAAATCCGGTGGCACAGAAGGTTCAGGTCCTTCTTGTCGACGACCTCGACGGCGGCGAGGCGGACGAGACGGTGACGTTCGCTCTGGACGGCAAGACCTACGAGATCGACCTCACCGCCGCCAACGCGGACAAGTTGCGTTCCCTGCTCGAGCCGTACACCAAGAGCGGGCGGCGCACCGGTGGCCGCACCGCGGGCGGCCGCGGCAAGGGTCGTGCCGCCGCTGCCGCCGGCGGCAGCCCGGACACCGCGAAGATCCGCGCGTGGGCCAAGGAGAACGGCTACAACGTGAACGACCGCGGTCGCGTGCCGGCCGAGATCAAGCAGGCGTACGAGGACGCCAACCGCTGAACGGCGGCCTCCTGATCCCCGGCCGCCGCCCGCCCCGCCCGCGCGGGCGACCCCACCGCCCGCGCCGGTGACCCGGCCCCGGGCGCCCTCACCCCCGGGCGGCGCCCCGGCTCCGGGTGCGGTCGCGGGCTCCGGCGGCGAGCAGTCCGGCCCGGTGGCACTCGACCGCCGCCGCGGCGACGAGCCGTACGAGTCCGGAGCCGTCCGGGACCCCCGCGCGCCCCGCGGCACCCGGGAGTCCCACGAGCGTGGCCTCCACCTCGCGGCCCGGGTCGGGCGGCCGCAGCCACACCGCGCCACCGGGCGCGCCGGACGCGTCCCACCCCGGAGGGACGGGGGCGGTCATCCGGCCGCCCGCTCCCCGGGCGGCCAGGTCCAGGCCGACCCCGCCCCACTCGAGCCAGTCGAGGAGGCCGGGGAGCTCCCCGGCGCTCCCCGCGGCCACGAGGATGCGCGCCCGCCGCCCGGCGACCGCGACGGGCCAGTCGCCGCGCACCCGTCGCACCACGGCGAGCCCGGCGGGGGCGGGGAGGTCGAGGACGTCGAAGCGGAGCCCGGTCGGCAGCCGTACCGGCGATCCGCCGGTCGTGGTCCAGCCCAGCTCCTCCTCGTACCACCGCGCCACGGGCGACCCGCCCGGCCGGTGTCCGGCCAGGGGCGCGCGGGAAGCGGGAACGGTCGCGGCCATGCCGGGGGAACTCCCGGAGGCCGCCCGAAGTCACGTGGGGTGGGGGAAGCGTCACCCGGTGCGAGGCTCCCGGAGCCTACGGTGGCGGGCCGCGGCGCAAGGGTGTTCGCCCGTAGCTGAGGCGGTGGGGGTCCGCCGCATGGACCGCCGCCGTCCGCGGGTAAGACATGCCTAGTGGGAGGGACGACACGCGGGCGCGGACGTTTCACGTTCGCCATCGGCGTACTGCCGGTACGGGTATCTGCCTGGCCTGCGGGAACATCGTCTCGCACCATCGGGTTGGAGCAGTTGTCGGCGTTCGGGTCAGGAGGCCATCGACGGGTGTCGGCAGTTGGAATGAGCGGTCCCCGCTTGCGGGACTAAGCTGCGGAAGGACAGGGAGGGGACCGACCCCTTACTGCCTGACCGCTCTGAGGAGCGATTAACGATGTTCGAGAGGTTCACCGACCGCGCGCGGCGGGTTGTCGTCCTGGCTCAGGAAGAAGCCCGGATGCTCAACCACAACTACATCGGCACCGAGCACATCCTCCTGGGCCTGATCCACGAGGGTGAGGGTGTCGCCGCTAAGGCCCTGGAGAGCCTCGGGATTTCGCTCGAGGCGGTCCGCCAGCAGGTGGAGGAGATCATCGGCCAGGGCCAGCAGGCCCCGTCCGGTCACATCCCCTTCACGCCCCGTGCCAAGAAGGTGCTGGAGCTGTCGCTCCGCGAGGCCCTTCAGCTCGGCCACAACTACATCGGCACCGAGCACATCCTGCTCGGCCTGATCCGCGAGGGCGAGGGCGTCGCCGCCCAGGTCCTCGTGAAGCTCGGCGCCGACCTCAACCGGGTGCGCCAGCAGGTCATCCAGCTGCTCTCCGGTTACTCCGGGGGCAAGGAGGCGGCCACCGCCGGCGGTCCCGCCGAGGGCACGCCCTCGACGTCCCTGGTCCTCGACCAGTTCGGCCGGAACCTCACCCAGGCGGCCCGCGAGTCCAAGCTCGACCCGGTCATCGGGCGCGAGAAGGAGATCGAGCGGGTCATGCAGGTGCTGTCCCGCCGCACGAAGAACAACCCGGTCCTCATCGGCGAGCCCGGCGTCGGCAAGACGGCGGTCGTCGAGGGCCTGGCGCAGGCCATCGTCAAGGGCGAGGTGCCCGAGACCCTCAAGGACAAGCACCTCTACACCCTGGACCTCGGCGCGCTGGTCGCCGGCTCCCGGTACCGCGGTGACTTCGAGGAGCGCCTGAAGAAGGTCCTCAAGGAGATCCGCACGCGCGGCGACATCATCCTGTTCATCGACGAGCTCCACACCCTGGTGGGTGCGGGCGCCGCCGAGGGCGCCATCGACGCCGCGTCGATCCTGAAGCCGATGCTCGCCCGCGGCGAGCTCCAGACCATCGGCGCCACCACGCTCGACGAGTACCGCAAGTACCTGGAGAAGGACGCCGCGCTGGAGCGCCGCTTCCAGCCGATCCAGGTCGCCGAGCCGTCGCTGCCGCACACGATCGAGATCCTCAAGGGCCTGCGCGACCGGTACGAGGCGCACCACCGGGTGTCCATCACGGACGAGGCGCTGGTCCAGGCGGCCACGCTGGCCGACCGGTACATCTCCGACCGCTTCCTGCCGGACAAGGCGATCGACCTGATCGACGAGGCCGGTTCCCGGATGCGCATCCGCCGGATGACCGCGCCGCCGGACCTCCGCGAGTTCGACGAGAAGATCGCCTCCGTCCGCCGGGACAAGGAGTCCGCGATCGACGCGCAGGACTTCGAGAAGGCCGCGTCGCTCCGAGACAAGGAGAAGCAGCTCCTGGCCGCCAAGGCCAAGCGGGAGAAGGAGTGGAAGGCCGGCGACATGGACGTCGTCGCCGAGGTCGACGGCGAGCTGATCGCCGAGGTCCTCGCCACCGCCACCGGCATCCCGGTCTTCAAGCTGACGGAGGAGGAGTCCTCCCGCCTGCTCCGCATGGAGGACGAGCTCCACAAGCGCGTCATCGGCCAGAAGGACGCCATCAAGGCCCTGTCGCAGGCCATCCGCCGTACGCGGGCCGGCCTGAAGGACCCGAAGCGCCCCGGCGGCTCGTTCATCTTCGCCGGCCCGTCCGGCGTCGGTAAGACCGAGCTGTCCAAGACGCTCGCCGAGTTCCTCTTCGGCGACGAGGACGCGATGATCTCGCTCGACATGTCGGAGTTCAGCGAGAAGCACACCGTGTCCCGCCTCTTCGGCTCCCCGCCCGGGTACGTGGGCTACGAGGAGGGCGGCCAGCTCACCGAGAAGGTGCGCCGCAAGCCGTTCTCCGTCGTCCTCTTCGACGAGGTCGAGAAGGCCCACCCCGACATCTTCAACTCCCTGCTGCAGATCCTGGAGGACGGCCGCCTGACCGACTCCCAGGGCCGGGTCGTGGACTTCAAGAACACGGTCATCATCATGACGACCAACCTCGGGACCCGGGACATCTCGAAGGGCTTCAACCTGGGCTTCGCCGCCCAGGGCGACGTCAAGACCGGTTACGACCGGATGAAGGCGAAGGTCAACGAGGAGCTGAAGCAGCACTTCCGCCCCGAGTTCCTGAACCGCGTCGACGACACCGTCGTCTTCCACCAGCTCAGCCAGGAAGACATCATCCAGATCGTCGACCTGATGGTCGCCAAGGTGGACGAGCGCCTGAAGGACCGCGACATGGGCCTGGAGCTCAGCGGCGACGCGAAGATCCTCCTGGCGAAGAAGGGCTACGACCCGGTGCTGGGCGCCCGTCCGCTCCGCCGGACGATCCAGCGCGAGATCGAGGACGTGCTGTCGGAGAAGATCCTCTTCGGCGAGCTGCGCCCCGGTCACATCGTGGTCGTGGACACCGAGGGCGAGGGCGAGGAGAAGAAGTTCACCTTCCGCGGCGAGGAGAAGACGGCCCTGCCGGACGCTCCGCCGATCGAGGCGGCCGGCGGCGGGCCGAACCTCTCCAAGGACGCCTGACGCGCGACGCCGCCGCGCGGCGGTGAGCCGGGGCCCGCCCCGGACCGTGACACCCACGGTCCGGGGCGGGCCCTTCGTGCGCCGTCCCTCAGCAGGACGCCCCGGGCTTCCGCCAACTGCACTCGAGCGCGGCTCCCGGCGGGGCCGCGCGCCGTTCGGGGGAGGGGGCCGGCCCGGTGATCCGGCCCCGCGCCGTGTCGGAGGAGGCGAGGGTCACCACGACGGCGTCCTCGACGTCCTTGACCGACGCCGCCAGGTGGTTGTTGAGGACCACGCTGTAGACGAGTCGGCGGCCGGCCGCGTCCGTGACGTACCCGGAGAGGGCCGAGGCGCCGGTCAGGGTGCCCGTCTTGCCGCGGGCGTTCAGGGCCGCGGGGGTGCCGCACATCCGCTTCCGCAGCGTGCCGCCGACCATGCGGTCCGGGTCGCAGGCCACCGGCAGGGAGGCGTACCAGTCGGCGTACCAGGGGGCGTCCTGGACGGCGAGGAGCAGCTCGGCGAGGCGAGCGGCCGGGAAGAGGTTCATCCGGGACAGGCCCGAGCCGTCGGCCTGGCGCAGCCCGGCCGTGTCGACGCCCTCCTCCCGCAGGTACGCGCCGACGGCGGCGAGGCCGGCCTCCCAGCTCCCGCTGCCCGAGACCTCGTACCCGACCGCCTTGGCGAGGGCTTCGGCGTGCATGTTGTTGGAGAGCTTCATGAGCGGGTGCAGCAGCCGCTTCAGCGGCATGGACTCGTGCACCGCCACCGGCCTGGCCGACGCCGGGGTCCTCACCCCGAGCCGGGTGGGGCCCTCGACCCGTATGCCGCGGGCGGCCAGCGCGTCCGCGAAGACGGCGGTCGCGTACCCGGTCGGGTCGTCGACGGCGACCCACTCCCGGACGGGGGAGGCCCCGACCGGGATCCCGCCACGGACCACGAGGGTGTTGGTGCCGTGGGCGCGCTCGACGGTGAGCGTGTCCGGGCGGCCGGCGCCGACGGTGGTGGCGCGGTTGTCGACGCGGACGTGGTCGTTGCGCGGGGTGAGCGTGACGGCGGGGCGCCGTCCCGGGGCGCCGGCGGGGGAGGCCTCGACGATGACGGTGCCGGAGTCGTAGTCCGTGTCCGGGGCGAGGGTGAGGGCGGAGATCTGCGCCGAGTAGTACGAGGACTCGTCGTCCGCGGCCCAGGAACGGCCCAGCCGGTTCGCGTCGAAGCGGGTGTCGTCGGCGACGAGGCGGCCGGTGACCCGGCGGATACCGGCGGCGGCCACGCGCGCGGCGAGCCGGTCGTAGTCGGCGGCGAGGGTGGTGGGGTCGCCGGTGCCGCGCAGGTGGAGGTCGCCGTGGAGGACGCCGGAGTCCAGGCGGCCGGTGGCCAGCACCTCGGTGCGGAACCGGTGGTCCGGGCCGAGGAGCGCCATGGCCGCCGCGGACGTGGGGATCTTGGTGTTGGAGGCGGGTACGAGGCGGTCGTCGCCGTCGCGCCGGTACAGCGCGGCGCCGGTGGAGGCGTCGGCGACGACGACCCCGGCGGCGCCCCCGTCGAGGCGTGGGTCGGCGAGGATCGCGTCCACGGCGCCCTTGAGGCCGGTGTCGGACGGCCCGGCGCCGGCGGGTGCGCCGGCCAGGCCCTGGGCGGCCCAGAGGAGGAGCGCGGCGAGGCCGAGCGCGGTGGCTCGGGTGGCGGGGGTCTTGCGCGTCTGCGTGGTGCGCGTCACGGGTCCCATGGCCGGAGGATCCCGAAGCAGGGGGCGTTCCGGAAGAAGGCGGACCCGCCCTCCGTGACGATGCGCACAGGTCAATTCGGATGTACTACGAGGAATAGTGAGTTTCTCCGCATGTCGATCTCCCGTCCGGGTGGGCATGAGGGGGGCGGGTGGTGCGAAAGACCGGCGCGCGGGGGTCGAATGTGCGCCGGTGCGGGGGCGACGGCGCCCACCTGCCTTGGGGATACGGGATGGATGCCCTTTTCGGGTGTATATCCCAGGGGTGGTGACGGAATCGACCGAGACGTCAAGTGTCCGCGTCACACGTCGAACACTACGACTCCGCGTCGTAGAACCGGCGTTTGAGACATGTCGGGAGAAGCCGGTACCAAGGATGACCGAAGCCCGGCGCGTCGCTCGCCTCGGGCCGGTTCCCGCCCCTAGCTCGGAGGTTCACCTCGTATGTCGCAGCGCGCCAAGCACTCCACCCGCAACGCCGCCGTCGCCCTCGCCGCCGCCGGCATGGGAGTCGCCACGGTGTTCGGAGCAGGTGCGTCGGCCGTCGCGGCCGGGGCCGAGGCTCCGCTCGCCATGGACACCGCCGCCGCCGTCGCCGCCCAGGCCGAGGCCCAGGCCCAGGCCGCCGCCAAGACCGCCCAGGCCGCCAAGGCGAAGGCCGTCAAGGCCGCCGCGAAGAAGGCGGCCGCCGCCGGGAAGGCCGTCAAGGCCGTCGGCTGGGTCAAGCCGGTCACCCGCTACACCCTGACCGCCAGCTACAACCAGGGCGGCGCCATGTGGTCGCACAAGCACTCCGGCCAGGACTTCGCCGTCCCGGTCGGCACCCCGGTGAAGGCCGTCCACGGCGGCACCGTCGTCAAGGCCGGCCCCAACGGCGGCGGCGACGGCCCGGCGTACGGCAACGCCATCGTGATCAGGCACGCCAACGGCACCTACTCGCAGTACGCCCACCTCTCGAAGATCAACGTGTCGATCGGCTCGAAGGTGAGGACCGGCCAGTCCATCGCCCGGTCCGGCAACACCGGCAACTCCTCCGGCCCCCACCTGCACTTCGAGATCCGCACGACGCCGAACTACGGCTCCGCCGTCAACCCGGCGAAGTTCCTGCGCACCGAGGGCGTCTCCTTCTGATCCGTCCGGGCGCTCCCCCGCGGTTCAGTCCTCCGCCGGGAACCGGATCACCGGGAAGCTCCCCGTGTCCGTCGGAGCGTGGTCCGGCAGCCACAGCACCGCGACGGCACCGCCCACCCCCGGGGCGGTGCCGTCCGGCGCGGCGGCGTTGCGGAAGGTCAGCCGGGCGCCCAGCACCCGCGCCTGGCCGGCCGCGATCGTCAGCCCCAGTCCGTGGCCGGCGCCCGCGCGGCCCCGGTCGCTCGCGCCCGTGCGGAACCGGCTCGGCCCCTCCCGCAGCAGTGCCTCCGGGAAACCGGGACCGTGGTCCCGCACCCGCACCACCCGGCCCTCGACCGTCACCTCCACCGGCGGCCCGCCGTACTTGACGGCGTTGGACAGCAGGTTGCCGAGGATGCGCTCCAGCCTGCGCGGGTCGGTGCTCACCCGCGACTCGTGCACCACCCGCACCACCGCGTCCGGGTTCAGCAGCGCCACCCGGCGGCCGACGAACTCGCCGAGCGCGATCTCCTGGAGCTCGGCCCGCTCCGACGCGCTGTCCAGCCGGGCCACCTCCAGCACCTCCTCGACCAGGGTGCGCATCGCCCGCGCCCGGTCCCGCACCAGCTCGCTCGGCCGGCCGGGCGGCAGCAGCTCGGCGGCCGTCAGCAGGCCCGTGACCGGGGTGCGCAGCTCGTGCGCGATGTCCGCGGTGACCCGCCGCTCCGCCTCGATCCGCTCGTGCAGGGCGTCCGTCAGGGCGTCCACCGCCCGCGCCAGCTCGTCCGTCTCGTCGCGCACGACCCCGCCGACGGCCTCCCGCACCCGCACGTCCGTGTTGCCCTGCGCCACCCTCCCCGCGGCGGCGGCCGCCTTGCGCAGCCGCCGCGACAGCTGGCCGCCGATCAGCACGCCCAGCGCCGAGCCGGCGAGCACGACCGACACCGAGCCGACGACCAGCGCCTCGTCCAACCGCCGCATCACCGTCGCGCTGCGGCCCGCGAACGGCGTGCGCAGCGACAGCACATCGCCGTTGTCCAGCGGCACCGCCGCCCAGACGTCCGGCGTGCCGTCCCCGTGCTCCTCCACGTACGTACCGCGGTGCCTGCGCGCCGTCAGCCGGCCCAGCTCCCGGGGGAGGCGGGGATCGTTCAGCTCGGTGCCGAACCGCGGCTTCCTGGGCTTGGACGCCTCGTACACGCGCTGCGCGAACAGCAGCCGCTCCATCTGCACCTCGCGCGCGTTGTCGAGCATCGACACCCGGGCGGCGTTGTGGACGACGAGGCTGAGCGCGAGCGCGACCAGGGCGCCGACGGCGGCGATCGCGACGGAGATCTTCCACCGCACGCCGGTCCGCAGTGCGGGCTGCCTCATCGGCGTCAGGCCCTGAGCTTGTAGCCGAAGCCGCGGACCGTCTCGATCCGGTCCTGGCCGACCTTGGCGCGCAGCCGCTGCACGTGGACGTCGACCACGCGCGTGTCACCGCCCCAGCCGTAGTCCCAGACGCGTTCCAGCAGCCTGTCCCGCGACAGGACGGTGCCCGGCGCGGACGAGAACTCCAGCAGCAGCCGCATCTCCGTCGGCGTCAGCGCGACCGGCGCCCCGCCCCGGCGGACCTCCATGCCCTCGGTGTCGACCTCCAGGTCCCCGAAGGCCAGCGGCCCGCATCCGCCCCGGTCCCCGGCGCCCGCCGCCCCTCCCGCGTTCTCGAAGCGGCGCAGCACGGCGCGGATGCGCGCCATCAGCACGGCCCCGTCGAACGGCTTGGTGACGTAGTCGTCCGCACCCGCCTCCAGGCCCAGCACCACGTCGATCGAGTCCGCGCGCGCCGAGAGCATGATCACCGGAGCGGTCGACTCGTCCCGGATGCGGCGGCACAGGCTGACCCCGTCCATGCCGGGCAGCATCACGTCCAGCAGCGCGATGTCCGGCCGCCGCGCCCGGAACGCCTCCAGTCCGGACAGCCCGTCCGGCATCGCCGTGACCGAGAAGCCGTCCCGCTCCAGGGCCAGCTGCGTGGCCTCCCGGATGACGTCGTCGTCCTCGACGAACAGCACGTGCGTCTGCGCCATACCGCGCCCTCCCGCGCCTTCAGTTCCCGCTCGGCGCGGTCGGCGCGGGATCTTCGACGCCCCCGCCCTCGGCCGCCCTGCTGTACTCGTGGTGCACCGCGTAGTGCTCGGTGAACCGGTCCGCCGACCACCGGTAGGTGATCACGTCCTCGCCGGACGGGTAGGCGATCGGGTCGTCCTTCGCGTACACCTGCTTGGTGACGACCAGGTCGCCGCGGTCGATCTCCGCGTAGACGGCGGGCTCCTCCAGCGAGAAGACGTTCTCGTACCGCTGCCCCCGCACCCGGTACACGTACGTGCCGACGCCCACCGCGTCGCCGCAGGTCAGCACGTTGACGACCACGTCCGCCACACCGGTCCCGGTGAGGTTCCCGTACACGGTGTCGACGGGGTAGGCGGTCGAGGCGCACGGCTTGAGGTCCCGCTTCACCCGGTCCCCGACCTTCGGGTCGGTCCTCAGCAGCGCGATCGCGTCGACCCGCCGGAACGGCGCCGACGCCGGGGCGGTCGGCGGGGGCTGCACGGACCGGGCGCCCCGCCCGGCGGGGGCGGCGCCCTCGTCGCGCACACCGGTGCCACCGGTGGAGCAGCCGGCCGCCAGCAGCCCGGACAGGCCGACGGCGGCGAGCCCGGCCGCCCTCCTCCGCGGCCCCCCGCCGCCCCCGCGTCCGCTCCTCAGACCGCGCACCGCTCCTGCCCCCGTCCGTGACGACGCCCGTTCACCGCCCGCACACCGCGCCCCGCGCGGGCCCGGCCCCGTGCGGGGCGCGGGCGTCCCGGCTCTCCAGTTCCTGGCGGAGGCGGGCGAGTGCGCGGTGCAGCGTGCTCTTCACCGTACCGGCCGACATGCCGAGCGCCGCGGCGGTCTCCTCGGTGCTCATCTGCTCCCAGTGGCGCAGCACGACGACGCTGCGCTGCTTGGGCGCCAGCACCTTCAGCACGTCCATCAGCAGCGCCCGGTCGGCGTGCTGCTCGGTGACGTCGTCGACGGACGCGTCGGGCAGCTGCTCGGTGGGCACCTCCTCCAGCCTGCGGGCGCGCCACCACTCGGTCCGGGTGTTGATCATGACGCGGCGCAGGTAGGCGTCGGCGAGCGTCTTGTCGACTATGCCGTCCCAGCGGCCGTACGTGCGGGCGAGGGCGGTCTGCAACAGGTCCTGCGCGTCGATCGGGTCCGGCACCAGCCGCCGGGCGCTGCGCAGGAGGGCGTCCTGCCGTACGCGCACGTACTCCTCGAACCCGAGCACCTCGCCGTGCGACATCCCAACCGCCTCCGTCTCCCCGTGGCAAACCGTGGTCCGGCAGCGCCTCCGGCCCCTTCGGCCGGTCCCCGCGCTGACACCCCGAGAAGCTACGGAGCGCTTGTCACGGCAGTGTGCGGGGAGCCCCTCGGCGGACGCACGGCTGTCCATCGGTTGTGTAACAGCGCTCCCCGCGGCGGTGCGCGAGGGGGAGGGGAGGGGCGCCGGTCAGGCGGAGGGGAGGCGGTACCGGCCGCCGTCCAGGGGTTCCACGAGGCCGTCCGCGACCAGGCCGTCCAGGGCGCGGGCGCGCTGCACCGCGTCGTGCCACACCGCGTCCAGCGCGGCCCGCGGCACCGGGGCGGTCGCCTCCCGCAGGACGGCGAGCAGCCTGCCGCGCACCTGCCGGTCCGTGCCCGCGTACGTCTGGCCGCGCCGCGGCGGGCCGTCGTGGGCGGGCTTCCCGGCGAGCCGCCAGGCGCAGGCGTCCGCGATCGGACAGCGCGCGCAGTCCTCGTTGCGGGCCGTGCACACCAGCGCGCCCAGCTCCATCGAGGCCGCCGCCCAGCGGGCCGCCGTCGCCTCGTCGTCCGGCAGCAGGGCGCGCGCGAGGCGGCGCTCGGCGGCGGTCGTGGCGTTCGGCGGGTACTGGACGCCGGTCACCGCGCGCGCGAGGACGCGGCGGACGTTGGTGTCCAGGACGGGGTGGCGCCTGCCGTACGCGAAGGACGCCACCGCCGCCGCCGTGTACTCGCCGATGCCCGGCAGCGCCAGCAGCTGGGCGTGGTCGCTCGGCACGTCGCCGCCGTGCCGTTCCGTTATGGCGACGGCCGCGCCGTGGAGCCGCAGGGCGCGGCGCGGGTACCCCAGCCGTCCCCAGGCGCGGACCGCCTCGCCGGGTGCCTCGGCCGCCAGCGCGGCGGGGCGCGGCCAGCGCGCCATCCACTGCTCGTACACCGGCAGGACCCGGCTGACGGGGGTCTGCTGGAGCATGAACTCGCTCACCATCACCCCCCAGGCGCCCGCCTCGGGACGCCGCCAGGGCAGGTCGCGGGCGTGCTGCTCGAACCAGGCGAGGACGGGCGCGTGGAGCCGCCCGGCCGGGGGGAGGGGGCTGCTTCAGGAGTCTCGGTAAGAGTCATGACCCCCCGATCCTGACACGGGCGGGCGGGTTTTCCGCGCTTCCGCCCCGACCCGGCCGCCGCGCGCCTCAGGGGATCCGGTGCCGGCCCCGCTTCGGGGCGGTCCTCCGCGGGACGGGGGCCGGGCCGGCGGCCCCCTCCAGGAGCTCGGCCGTGCGGCGGTCGCGCTGCCGGGGGACCGCCACCGCCGGGGCGGGGCGGGGGCCGGGGCCGACCAGCCGCCGCAGGGCGCCCGGACGGCCCGTGCGCGCCGCCTCCACCAGGCGCTCCGCCGGGCCCGTCAGCAGGCGTACGAACACGGCCACCGCCAGTGCGCCCACCACGAGGCCCGCCGCCACGTCGTGCGGGTAGTGCACGCCCACGAAGACCCGGGAGGAGGCCATCACGACCGCCAGCGGCGCCGTCAGCCACGCGATCCGCCGCCACGCCAGCGCGAGCGCCATCGCCGACGCGCCCGCGATGGCCGAGTGGTTGCTCGGGAACGACCAGTCCCCGTACGGGGGGCACGGCGCGATCGACGCGGCGGCGCCCACCACGGCGCGGCACGGCCTCTCCTCGTCCACCAGCGACTTCAGCGTCTCGCTCACGGCGTAGCCGAAGACGGTGGCGACCGGCGCGAGCAGGGCGAGCGCCACCGCCCGCCCGTCGGCGGGCCGCACCCGCCACCAGGCGGCGACGAACAGCACGCCGAAGACCAGCAGCCCGGCGTCGGTGCCCGTCCCGGTGAAGGCGTGCACCCAGGCGGGGGTGTCCCGGGCGAAGTCGGTGACGGCGCGATAGAGGTCCTCACTCATACACCGGACGGTACCCGGCTACCGGAATCACTCGTTCAGCGCCATCCGCCGGGGACACGCCCGCGCGTCCTCGTAAACCGGCCACGCAGGTGTGATCATCGGTAAAACTTGACGCGGGAGCGGCGGGTGGCGCGGGAGCCGGCCGCGATCTCTCGTACAGTTTCCGCCGTGGGATCTCTGCGCAATCCGGTCGGGCCGCTTCCCTCCTCCATCTACTGGCGGCGGAGGGCGGTCGTCGCGGCCGTGATCGCGCTGCTCGTCGCGCTGGCCGTGTGGTTCCTCGGCCCCGGTGGCGGCGGGTCCCGGCCGGGCGACGACGCCAACGCCGGCTCGCCCGCCCCCTCCATCACGCCGGGCCCGTCCCCTCGGGTCCCGCCATCAGCACGCAGCCCGGCGGCCGTGACGAATCCGGCACCTCCACGGGTTCCGGCGGCTCGTCCGGCACGGGCGGCCCCGGGAACGGCGGCGGCACCGGCACCGGCGGGAGCGGTTCCGGCGGAAGCGGTTCCGGTACGGGCGGGAGCACCGGCGCGGGCTCCGGCGCGGACGCGGGCGCGGGCGGCGGCCGCGGATCCGGCTCCGCCCAGCAGGTCCCGGCCGGTTCACCGCTGCCGAACTGCCCCTCGGGCGCGCTGCGGCTGGCGCTCCGCAGCACGGAGGTTTCGTACGCCCCCGGCGAGAAGCCGCGGTTCCGGCTGACCGCGCGGAACACCTCGTCGACCGCGTGCAAGACCGACCTCGGCCCGGCCACCGCGGTCCTGACGATCAGCGACGAGGGCGGCGACGAGATCTGGTCGTCCGACGACTGCCCCGCGGGGCCGGGCAGCGTGTACGTCGCCGTCCCGGCCGGAGGCACCGCCACCTACACGGTCGAGTGGGACCGCCGCCACAGCGCGCCCCGCTGCGCCACGCCGCCCGCGCGGACGGCGGGGCCGGGCACCTACCTGGCGGAGGCGACCGTGCCGGGCGTGAAGGGCGTGCTGCGGTCGGCGATCACACTGGCGAAGGACTGAGCGGCGGGGGCCGGCGCCCCCGCCCCGCCGTCAGACGTACCGCTCCAGGATCGACGACTCGGCGAGCCGAGACAGGCCCTCCCGGACGCTGCGGGCGCGCGCCTCGCCGACGCCGTCGACGGCCTGCAGGTCGTCGACGCTCGCCGCGAGCAGCTTCTGCAGCCCGCCGAAGTGCTCCACCAGCCGCTCGATGATGGCGCCCGGCAGCCGCGGCACCTTCGCCAGCAGCCGGTAGCCGCGCGGCGAGACCGCCGAGTCCAGCGTCTCCGGCGAACCGCTGTAGCCGAGCGCCCGGGCCACCGTCGGCAGCTCCAGCAGCTCGGCGTGGGACAGCGCGTCCAGCTCCGTCAGCGCCTCCGCGACCGTACGGGACCGCTTCGCGGTCGGCTCGGGCACGTAGTCCCGCACCACCAGCTCCCGCTCCGGCTCGACGCCCGCGATCAGCTCGTCCAGCTGGAGGGCGAGGAGGCGGCCGTCCGTACCCAGCTCGACGACGTACTCCGCGATCTCCGTGGCGATCCGGCGGACCATCTCCAGGCGCTGTGCCACGGCCGTCACGTCCCGGACCGTCACCAGGTCCTCGATCTCCAGCGCGGAGAGCGTCCCGGCCACCTCGTCGAGGCGCAGCTTGTACCGCTCCAGCGTGGCGAGGGCCTGGTTGGCGCGGGAGAGGATCGCGGCGGACTCCTCCAGGACGCGGCGCTCGCCGTCCACGTACAGGGCGATCAGACGCATCGACTGCGACACGGAGATCACCGGGAAGCCGCACTGCCTGGACACCCGGTCCGCCGTGCGGTGCCGCGTGCCGGTCTCCTCGGTCGGGATCGACGCGTCGGGGACCAGCTGGACGCCGGCGCGGAGGATCTTGGTGATGTCCTTGTCGAGGATGAGCGCGCCGTCGAGCTTGCACAGCTCGCGCAGGCGGGTCGCGGTGAACTCCACGTCCAGTACGAAACCGCCGGTGCACATCGACTCGACGGTCCTGTCCATGCCGAGGACGATCAGACCGCCCGTGTTGCCGCGGAGGATGCGCTCCAGTCCGTCCCTCAGCGCCGTGCCGGGGGCGACCGCGCTGAGGGACGCGCGCATCAGCGCTTCGTTGCCGGAGCCTCCGCCCGACTTTCCGGGTGTTGCCCGGTCGTTGGCTGCCACTGCACTCCTCCGGCTCGTACGGGTGGGCGAGACCAGCCCAAAGTCTAGCGACCCCCACCGCACCAGGGGCTCCGCCGACAAATCCCCCGCCCGTCGCCCGCCCCCCGCCCGCCCGTGGTCCGGGCCGGGCGGCCGGCGGCCTACTCCGCGGCCGGGGCGGACGGCCGGCGGGTACGGGGGAGGACCCGGAGGGCTTCGCCCATGTCCGCGACCTCCAGCACCCGCATCCCCGCGGGGACCTTCCCCGGATCCCCCGGCACCAGCGCGTGCGTGAAGCCCAGCCGGTGCGCCTCGGAGAGCCGCCGCTGCACGCCCGTCACCCGCCGCACCTCCCCGGCGAGGCCCACCTCCCCGATCGCCACCAGGTTCTTCGGCAGCGGCGTGTCGGACGCCGCCGACGCCAGAGCCAGCGCGATCGCCAGGTCCGCCGCGGGCTCGGACAGCCGCACGCCGCCCACCGTCGCGCTGTAGATGTCGCGCTTGCCGAGCGCGCTGATCCGCCCCCGCTGCTCCAGCACCGCCAGCATCATCGACACGCGGGACGTCTCCAGGCCCGACGTCGTGCGCCGCGGCGACGGGATCTGGGAGTCCACCGTCAGCGCCTGCACCTCCGCCACCAGCGGCCGCCGCCCCTCCAGCGTGACCGTCAGACAGGTGCCCGGCACGGGCTCGGCACGCCGCGTCAGGAACAGCCCGCTCGGATCGGCCAGGCCCGTGATGCCCTCGTCGTGCAGCTCGAAGCAGCCCACCTCGTCGGTCGCGCCGTACCGGTTCTTCACGCCCCGCACGAGCCGCAGCCGGGCGTGCCGGTCGCCCTCGAAGTGCAGCACCACGTCCACCAGGTGCTCCAGCAGCCGCGGCCCCGCGATGGCGCCGTCCTTGGTGACGTGGCCGACCAGGAGGGTGGCCATGCCCCGTTCCTTGGACGCCCGGATCAGCGCCCCGGCCACCTCCCGCACCTGCGCCATGCCGCCGGGCGCCCCGTCGATCTCCGGCGAGGCCACCGTCTGGACGGAGTCGAGGACCAGCAGCGACGGCTTCACCGCGTCCAGGTGGCCCAGCACCGCCGACAGGTCCGTCTCCGCCGCCAGGTACAGGTGGTCGTGGAGCGCGCCGATCCGGTCGGCCCGCAACCGCACCTGGCTCGCCGACTCCTCGCCCGTCACGTACAGCGTCGGGTGATCCGCGCTCGCCGCCTTCGCCGCCACGTCCAGCAGCAGCGTCGACTTGCCGACGCCGGGCTCGCCCGCGAGCAGGACGACCGCGCCGGGCACGAGCCCCCCGCCCAGCACCCGGTCCAACTCGTCCACGCCCGTCGAGCGGGCGGTGGCCTGCCGCCCGTCGACCTGGCCGATCGGCACCGCCGCCGTCGACACCCGGCCGGCCGCCGTCGTCCGGACGGCGGGTGCGCCGCCGTACTCCTCCACCGTCCCCCACGCCTGGCACTCGGGGCAGCGACCGAGCCATTTGGCGGTCGTCCAGCCGCATTCGGTGCAGCGGTAGGACGGACGGTCCTTGGCGGGTCTCGTACGGGCAGCCATGCGACACACCGTAGCCGCCGCCACCGACAAGGCGGGCCGCCGCCCGTCGCCGCGCGGCCGGAGGGCGCGCACCCCCGCGGCCCCGTCCGACGCCCGGGCGCCGGCGGGCCGCGGCGCCCTCCCCGCCGCCGGCCGGAGCGGACCCGTGCGTCCCCTTCGGCGCGTGCGCCTCCTCCGGCCCCGCGCCTCCCCCGGCCCCCGCGCCCCTCCCGGCGCACGGGTCCCGGGCGGTACCGCGGCCACCCTCCGCCGGAGCGGGCGCTCCTTAGAACCGCCGGGGGACGTTGGCAAATCGCTCTGTCCCCTTTCGAGGGATACGTTCACCCGTAAGGCTTAAAAGTGCCGAAGGGGTGCGAAGAGTGTGCCTCGGGGCGCCTACGGTCGCCGGGTGACGAGCAGCAGGCTGGAGAACCCTACGGACACCCCCGGGGCGCACCGGGCACGGCGCCGTGCGCCCCGGGACGGGCGGGCGGCCTCGCGGCGCCCGCCCGCCCCCCACGAGGCGCACCTCGACGGCCTCTTCACCTACTGCCTCTCCGTGCTGTGCGACCACGACGCGGCCACCGCCGTCCTCGGCGAGGTCCTGGCCGTCGCGGAGCGCCGGCACGGACGCCGCCCCGAGGACCCGTCACTGCGCAGGGCGTGGCTCTACGCGCTCGCCCGCTGGTCCTGCCTGCGCGAGCTGGCCCGTCGGCGGCGCGCCCGGTACGGCACGCCCCCGCGGCGGACCGCCCCCGAGCCCCCCGGCGCCGGTGAGGAGACCGCCGGGCAGCGCCGCGGCGAGCTCGCCCTCCTCGCCTGGCCCGAGGCGGCCGGCACCACGCCGGAGCAGCGCGAGGCCCTGGAGCTCGCGGTACGGCACCAACTGGACGCCCCCGAGGTGGCCGCCGTCCTCGGCACGACCCCGCAGGCCGCCCGCGAGCTGCTGTCCGCCGCCGCGTGCGAGGTGGAGCGCACCCGCGCGGCCCTCGCCGTCGTCGGGACCGGCGCCTGCCCCGCCGTCGTCCGGCTCGCCGGGGGCCACCCCGCGCCGCTGTCCGCGGCGCTGCGCGGGGAGCTCGTCCGGCACGTCGACGACTGCCCGGTGTGCCGCCGTGCCGCCGAACGCGCCGAGGCCGCCGGAGCCTGGCCCGGCTCCACGGTCACCCCCGCCACGCTCCCGCTCGTACCGGCCCCCCGCCCGGCGGTCCGCGCCGCGACGCGGCACGCCCCCCGCGCGCGCTCCGCCGGGCCGCGCTTCGGGCGGGACGGCTTCCCCCTCGACCCCAAGGACCACTCCGCGCGCCGCGACCGGATGCGCGCCCGCGCCGTGACCACCACCGTCATCGCCACCGTCGTCGCGGCGCCGGTCCTCGCGCTCTGGGCCGCGTACCGGGGCGACGCGGGGACCGGCGAGGACCGCGGCGGCCAGGCCCTCAGCGTCTCCGCCGGGGCCGGTGCGCGGGGCGACGACAGCCTCTACGCGAACGCCGGCAGCACCCGTGCCGGCGCCCGCGCGGCCCGCCCGGGAGCGGACGTCTCGGTCGAGGTGGTCGGCGGCCCGGCCCCCACGCCGGTGCTCTCCGGCCGGCTCGGCACCGGCCGCGTCGCGGTCGCGGCCCGGGCACGCGGCGACGCCACGGTGCTGACGCTCACCGCGTCGGCGGACGGCCCCGTCGACTGGTCCCTGCGGACGGACGCCCCGTGGCTCCGCGTCAGCCGTACGTCCGGCACGCTGGGGCCCGGCCGGTCGGCCACGGTGTACGTCTCCCTCGACCGCGCCCGCGAACCGCGCGGACCGTGGAGCGCCCGCATCCACGTCGCCCCGTCCGGCGTGGTCGTCGCCCTCACGGGGCACGGCGCCGACCGTCCTCCGGTCCGCCCGGGGTCCGCGGGCCGCCCCACGGCGCCGTCCGCCCCGTCGCCGTCCGACCCGCCCGGTCCGCCGCCCGCCCCGCCCGCGGCGAGCGAGCCGCCCCCGGCGGCGGAGCCCCCGCCGTCCTCCGACCCGCCGCCCGCGACGGACGCCCCGCCTCCGGCCACGACGCCGCCCGCGTCCCCGCCGCCGGAGCCCGCCGCGCGGTCGCGGTGACCGGCGGCTACGGCACGGGGCCGGCCGGGTCCGCCGGGTGCGGGGCCACCAGCGGCAGCGAGGACGCCAGCCGCGCCTCGCACAACCCCGCCAGCACGTCGTACGCCGCCTTGCCCATCAGCTCCGTCAGCTCCGGCCGGTAGGTCGCGTACACCGGTTCGCCCGCGCCGTGCGCCGAGGCGGCGGAGGTGCACCACCAGTGCAGGTCGTGGCCGCCGGGGCCCCAGCCCCGGCGGTCGTACTCGCCGATCGACACCTGGAGCACCTTCGTGTCGTCCGGCCGCTCGATCCAGTCGTACGTCCGCCTGACCGGGAGCTGCCAGCACACGTCCGGTTTGGTCTCCAGCGGCTCGCGCCCCTCCCGCAGCGCCAGGATGTGCAGCGCGCACCCCGCGCCGCCCGCGAAGCCGGGGCGGTTCTGGAAGACGCACGAGCCGTTCCAGCGGCGCGTCTGCCGCTCGCCGTCCTCGTCGAGCTGCACCCAGCCCGACTCCGTCCCCACCCCGTGGAACTGCCACAGCTCCGGCGTGAGCCGCTCCACGTGCCCGGCGACCCGCTCCTCGTCCTCCTCGTCGGAGAAGTGCGCGCCCAGCGTGCAGCACCCGTCGTCGGCGCGGCCCGCCCGGATGCCCCGGCAGCCGCTGCCGAAGACGCACGTCCAGCGGGACGTCAGCCACGTCAGGTCGCAGCGGAAGACCTGGTCCTCGTCGGCCGGGTCGGGGAACTCCACCCACGCGCGCGGGAAGTCCAGACCCTTCTCGTCGTCCTCCTGCGGGGCGCCGCCCCCGGCCTCCGGGAGCTCGTACTTCTCGCCGGGGCCCGTTTCGCCCGGCTTGGCCTTCTTGGTCTCTGGCACCCGTCCAGAGTAGGCGCAGCCCGTCACACGGGCGCAGTAGCGTGCAGGCATGAGACTCGCAGTCCTCGACGTCGGTTCGAACACGGTGCACCTGCTCGTCATGGACGCCCACCCGGGCGCCCGGCCGCGACCCGCTCACTCGCACAAGGCGGAGCTGCGCCTGGCCGAGCTGCTCGACGCGGACGGCGCCATCGGCACCTCCGGCGTCGACCGGCTCGTCGCGATCGTCGGGGCGGCGCTGCGCACCGCCGAGGAGAAGGGCTGCGAGGCGGTCCTCCCCTTCGCGACCTCCGCCGTCCGCGACGCCGCCAACGCCGAGGCCGTCCTCGCGCGCGTGAAGGCGGAGACGGGCGTCGGCCTGCGGGTCCTCACCGGGCCGGAGGAGGCCCGGCTCACCTTCCTCGCCGCCCGCCGCTGGTTCGGCTGGTCGGCCGGGAAACTGCTGCTCCTCGACATCGGCGGCGGCTCCCTGGAGATCGCGTACGGCGTCGACGAGGAGCCCGACGCGGCCGTCTCCCTCCCGCTCGGCGCCGGGCGGCTCACCGCCGGCTGGCTGCCCGGCGACCCCCGAGCACGGCCGACGTGAAGGCGCTGCGCCGCCACGTGCGCGCGGAGATAGCCCGTACGGTCGGCGAGTTCGCCCGCTTCGGCGGACCCGACCGCGTGGTCGCCACGTCCAAGACGTTCAAGCAGCTCGCCCGGATCGCCGGGGCGCCGGGTTCCGCCGACGGCCTGTACGGGCAGCGCGTGCTGAGCCGTGCGTCGCTGGAGGAGTGGGTGCCGAAGCTGGCGGGCATGACCGTCGAGCAGCGGTGCGCCCTGCCCGGCGTGTCGGAGGGCCGGGCCGGGCAGCTGCCGGCCGGGGCGCTGGTCGCGGAGGCCGCGATGGACCTGCTGGGCGTCGAGGTGCTGGAGATCTGCCCCTGGGCGCTGCGCGAGGGCGTCATCCTGCGCCGCCTCGACCACCTCCCCGAGTGACGGACCGGACCCGTACCCTTTCCCTCGTGGCAGACGTGGCAGAGCAAGCGGAGCGCCCGTCGGGGCGCGCACCCCGTGCGAAGGTCGCCCTCTCGACGGCCTCGGTCTACCCCGAGTCGACGGCGACGGCCTTCGAGGTGGCCGCGCGCCTGGGCTACGACGGCGTCGAGGTCATGGTGTGGACGGACCCGGTCAGCCAGGACGTGGAGGCCCTGCGCCGGCTCTCCGACTACCACGGGGTGCCCGTGCTCGCCGTGCACGCGCCCTGCCTGCTGATCACCCAGCGCGTCTGGTCGACCGACCCGTGGACCAAGCTCCAGCGGGCCCGGGCGGCGGCGGAGGGGCTCGGCGCGTCGACGGTCGTCGTCCACCCGCCGTTCCGCTGGCAGCGGCAGTACGCCCGCGACTTCGTCACCGGGATCTGGCGGATGGCGGGCGAGACGGACGTGCGGTTCGCCGTCGAGAACATGTACCCCTGGCGGTACCGCGACCGCGAGATGCTCGCGTACGCCCCCGAGTGGGACGTCACCAAGGACGACTACCGCCACTACACGGTCGACCTCTCCCACACGGCGACCGCCCGCGCGGACGCGATGGCGATGGTCTCCCGGATGGGCGACCGGCTGGGCCACGTCCACCTCGCGGACGGGCGCGGCTCCGCGAAGGACGAGCACCTCGTGCCGGGCCGCGGCACGCAGCCCTGCGCCGAGTTGCTGGAGCACCTCGTCCGCACCGGTTTCGACGGGCACGTCGTCATCGAGGTCAACACGCGGCGTGCCATGTCCGCCGCCGAACGGGAAGCCGACCTCGCCGAGGCGCTGGCCTTCACCCGTCGGCACCTGGCGCCGTCGGCCCGCCTGCCGTGACCGGCGGCACGGCGCCGCGCAGGGGCCGGGGCAGGCCGCCCGCCGCCGGGCGCGCGGACGGGCCCGGCACCCGGGAGCGCATCCTGGAGGCGGCCCGCGCCGAGTTCGCCGAGCGGGGCTACGACAGGACGTCGGTGCGCGGCGTCGCCAGGGCCGCCGGTGTCGACGCGGCCCTGGTCCACCACTACTTCGGCACCAAGGAGGAGGTCTTCGCGGCGGCCGTCGAGGTCTCCTTCGAACCCGCGCTGCTCGTCCCCGCCGTGGTCGGCGCCGGTCCCGACGGCGTGGGGGAGCGGCTGGCCCGGTACTTCCTCGGAGTGTGGGAGGACCCGGCCACGCGCGCACCGCTCCTGGCGGTCGTCCGCTCGGCGCTCACCCACGAGGCGGCGGCGGGGGTGCTGCGCGGCTACGTGCTGCGGCGCCTGCTGGAGCGGGTCGCGAAGGACCTCGACGTACCGGACCCGCGGTTCCGGGCGGAACTGGCGGCGGCCCACATGATCGGCATCGCGATCCTGCGGTACGTGGTCCGGGTCGAGCCGCTGGCGTCGGCGGAGCCGGAGGCGATCGTGGCGATGGTCGCGCCGACCCTGCAGCGGTACCTCGCGGAGGCCTGACGGAGGGCGGGGCCGGGACGCCGGCGCGGTCCGGAGGCGGCGGGCGCGGCGGGAAACGGGGTGGACCGTCTGCCCGGCGGGGAAGCGGGTGCGGGCGGTGTGCCCGGTGGGCGAGCTGCCCGTCCCGACATGCGGACACGGCGTCCACCACCTGGAGCGGCGGCGTACGCTCGGAGGAGCCAGTCTCTCTGACGAGGAGCGAGCGAGGATGCCCGAGCTGAGGTCCCGCACAGTCACCCACGGCCGCAACATGGCGGGCGCCCGCGCCCTCATGCGCGCCTCCGGGGTACCGGGCGAGGACATCGGCCGCAAGCCGGTCATCGCCGTCGCCAACTCCTTCACCGAGTTCGTCCCCGGCCACACGCACCTCCAGCCCGTCGGCCGGATCGTCGCCGACGCGATCCGCGCCGCCGGGGCGATCCCGCGCGAGTTCAACACGATCGCCGTCGACGACGGCATCGCCATGGGCCACGGCGGCATGCTCTACTCGCTGCCCTCCCGCGACCTGATCGCCGACTCCGTCGAGTACATGGTCGAGGCGCACTGCGCGGACGCGCTGATCTGCATCTCCAACTGCGACAAGATCACCCCCGGCATGCTGATGGCGGCGCTGCGCCTGAACATCCCGGCGGTCTTCGTCTCCGGCGGCCCCATGGAGTCCGGCCGCGCCACCCTCGTCGACGGCACGGTCCGCACCCTCGACCTGGTCGACGCGATCTCCGACGCGGTCAACGACGCGGTCTCCGACGAGGACATCCTCCGCATCGAGGAGAACGCCTGCCCGACCTGCGGCTCCTGCTCCGGCATGTTCACCGCCAACTCGATGAACTGTCTGACGGAGGCCATCGGCCTGTCCCTCCCCGGCAACGGTTCCGTCCTCGCCACCCACACGGCCCGCCGCGCTCTGTACGAGGACGCGGCGCGCACCGTCGTCGAGATCACCCGGCGGTACTACGAGCAGGACGACGCGTCGGTCCTGCCCCGCAACGTCGCCACGTTCGCCGCCTTCGAGAACGCGATGGCCCTGGACATCGCCATGGGCGGCTCCACCAACACGATCCTGCACCTGCTGGCCGCCGCGCAGGAGGCCGGCGTCCCCTTCGGGCTGGAGGAGATCGACGCCGTCTCGCGCCGCGTGCCCTGCCTGGCGAAGGTCGCGCCGAACGCCGCGAAGGACCGCACGTACTACATGGAGGACGTGCACCGCGCCGGCGGCATCCCGGCCCTCCTGGGCGAGCTGCACCGCGCGGGCCTGCTCGACGAGGACGTGCACGCCGTCCACAGCCCCTCCCTCGCGGACTGGCTGAAGACCTGGGACGTGCGCGGCGGCTCCCCGTCCGCCGAGGCCGTCGAGATGTGGCACGCGGCGCCCGGCTGCGTGCGCTCCGCGGAGGCGTTCTCCCAGTCGGAGCGCTGGGAGGCGCTGGACATCGACGCCGAGGGCGGCTGCATCCGCTCCGCCGGGCACGCCTACTCCCAGGACGGCGGCCTCGCGGTCCTGAAGGGCAACCTGGCGGTCGACGGGTGCGTCGTGAAGACGGCCGGCGTCGACGAGTCGATCTGGACGTTCGAGGGACCGGCGGTCGTCTGCGAGTCGCAGGAGGAGGCCGTCGAGAAGATCCTGAACAAGCGGGTGAGGGACGGCGACGTCGTCGTCATCCGCTACGAGGGCCCCAGGGGCGGCCCCGGCATGCAGGAGATGCTCTACCCGACGTCGTTCCTGAAGGGCCGCGGCCTCGGCAAGACCTGCGCGCTGATCACCGACGGCCGCTTCTCGGGCGGCACGTCCGGCCTGTCCATCGGCCACGCCTCGCCGGAGGCGGCGTCCGGCGGCACGATCGCACTGGTCGAGGACGGCGACCGGATCCGCATCGACATCCCGAACCGGACGATCGAGCTGCTGGTCGACGACGCGACCCTCGCCGCCCGCCGCACCGCCCTGGCCGGTGTGTACGCCCCGCGGAACCGCACCCGCAAGGTCTCGGCGGCGCTCCGCGCCTACGCGGCCATGGCCACCAGCGCCGACAAGGGCGCCGTCCGCGACGTCACGAAGCTCCCCTGACGGGGCGGCGGCGGCCCGGCCGGCCCCGCGCCGGGGCACCGGCGGTCGCCGGTGCCGGACCGTCGGCCGCACCGGGCGGTCGCCCGCCGGGCGTCATCCGTGTCGGACCCGGCGTCGGGACGCTGTCCGCACCGGGCCGTCAGCCGCACGGGCCGTCGACCGTACCGGGCTGCCTTGCCGGGCGGGGGCCGGGCGGGGTGCCGGGGCACCGCCCGTGCCGGGCCGCCCCGCGGCGGGTCACCACCCGGCCGGGTCCACGGCGAAGACCGCCCCGTCCGGCGCCCCGCCGTACACCCTGCCCCCGGACACCACCGGAGGGGCCAGCGACGGCACGATCCCGGCCGCCATCCGCGGCCCGCTCTGCCCGACCGGTACCCCGCGTGCGGCGTCGACCCCGAGCACCCGGCCGTCGCCGGCCATCAGGAGGACCCGGCCGGCCGCGACCACCGGCGGCGACACCCGCGCCGCACCGGTCTCCAGCCGCCACAGTTCCCGCCCCCGTCCGGGTCCGGTGCCCAGGTCGACCGCGGCCAGCGACCCGCCCGACCCGACCACGTACGCGGTGTCCCCGTCCACCACGGCCTGCGCCTGGTCGGCCGCCGCCGTCAGCGCGACCCGCCGCACCCCCCGGTCGTCCCGGTCCAGCCGCACCACGGCGTCGGTGTACAGGTCCCTGTCGGCGGAGAGCAGCACCAGCGCCTCCTCCGTCGCCTGCACGGGGGTCAGTGAACCGGGCACCCGTTCGAGCCACAGCACCCTGCCGTCCGCCGGGTCCACGGCGCTGACCAGCGTCGACGCCCCGTTCTCCGCGACCGCCGCGGCGAACACCGGTCCGCCCGCCGCTCCGGCCACCCACTGCGCGCCGCGCGCCGCGGGCCGGCCCACCCACCGCCCGGCACCCGTCGCGGCGTCGAGCGCCCGCACCCGCCCGTCCCCGTGGACGACGAGCACCATGTCGGCGCCGTGCACGACCTGGGCGTACGAGCCGAGGCCGACGCCCCAGCGGACCGCGCCCGTCGCCGGGTCGAGCGCCTCCAGCCGGGCCTCGCCGCCGGCCGCCGTACGGGGGCTGACCACACGGACCAGCCCCCCGGCCACCACCACGGAGGCGCCCTCCTCCGCCCCGGCCGGCGCCCCGGCCGGCACCGACCAGGCCACCGTCCCGTCCACCGCGTCCAGCCGCGCGGCCTTCACCCCGGGAGCGGCGCAGTACAGCGCGCCGTCCGCCGCGGCGCACACCGGCGGCGCCGCCTCGGTACCCGTACGTCCCGTGCCACCCGTACCGAGGGGCACCGCCCAGGCCCGGAAGTCCCGCACCACGACGGCGGGTCCGGCGCCGCGCACGGCGTCCGCGCCCCGTACGGCGACCAGCCCCCGACCAGGGCCCCGGCCGCCGCGACCGCCGCGGCGATCCACACCAGCCGTCGCGTCCCGGGCCCGTGCCGGCGCCGCCCGAACGCCGGGGCCCCACCGGCGTCCCCGCCGTCCGCCGACCCGCCGCCCGCGGGCTCGCCACTCGCCGGCCCGTCCTCCACGGGCTCGCCCCCAGTCGGCCCGTCGTCCGCCGGTCCGCCGTCGGGAGGGCTCCCTGCCTTGTTCCGCCCGGGCGGTCCCGCGGCCCGGCCCGCCCCGCGGCGGTTCTCCTCGGGGCCGCCGGCCCCGTGCCGGCCTCCCTCGCCGATGCCGCCGTCGGGCACCCGCAGGGCGACCATCACCTGCTCCGGCGCGGGCCGCTCGGCCGGGTCCTTCGCGAGGCACCGCCGCAGCAACGGCGTGACCTCGTCCGGCACACCGGTCAGGTCCGGCTCGTTGTGCACCACCTGGTACGCCACCACGTAGGGGCTGTGCGAGTCGAACGGCCCCCGTCCCGTCGCCGCGTGCACCAGTACCGCGCCCATCGCGAACACGTCCGCCGCCGGCCCCACGTCCCGGGGCCGCTGGAACTGCTCGGGCGCCATGAACGGCGGCGTGCCGATGAGCTTCCCGGTCTCGGTGCGCATGGCACTGTCGCTCGGCCGGGAGATGCCGAAGTCGATGACCTTCGGCCCGTCCGCCGCGAGCAGGACGTTGCTGGGTTTCAGGTCCCGGTGGACGACCCCCGCCCGGTGGATGTCGCGCAGCGCCTCGGCGAGTCCGGCGCCGAGCCGGCGCAGCTCCGCCGTGTCCATCGGCCCGTTCCGCTTGACGCGTTCCGACAGGGTCGGCCCGTCGATGAACAGGGTCGCCATCCACGGCCTCGCGGCCTCCGGGTCGGCGTCGACGACCGGCGCGGTGAACGCCCCGCTGACCCGCCGCGCGGCGTCGACCTCCTGCCGGAAACGCGCCCTGAACTCCGGGTCCGCCGCGTGCTCGGCGTGGATGACCTTTACGGCGAGGCGCAGGCCCGAGTCGGACGTGGCCAGCCGGACGACCCCCATGCCGCCCGAACCCAGCCAGTCCTCCAGCCGGTACCTCCCGGCGTACTCCGGATGTTCCGCTTCCGGTACCGCCCCGGGGCTGTGCAGCGGCGGCATCGTCCACCCCCGTGTGTGCTCGCTCGGACGCGCGACGCACGGAGCCTAGTCGATGATGCGTGCGATGTCGGTCCGGCTTGTTAGCCTCCCCACCACAGGGGTGCCCGCACGGAGCGGGCGCCCGGGGGAGGTACACATGGACACGAACTCGGTCAAGCGCTACCCGGTCGCGCCGGGGGTCCGGCTCAACGTCCGCAGCGGCCCCGGCACCCACTACGGCATCGTGAAGCTCCTGCCGGAAGGCGTGAACGTGCCGATCAACTGCCAGACGCCGGGCACCTGGGTCTCGGGTCCGTACGGCACGTCGAACATCTGGAACAACATCGCCAACGGCCAGTACGTGTCGGACGCGTACGTCCGGACCGGGGTCGACGGGTACGTGACGGTGCGCTGCGCCTGACGCGTACCGCGGCGGCACCGGCCGACGGGGGATAATCGCTCCGTGAGCGACCCCACGGACCCGACCGCCCCCGCGGACCCCACCGGCACCACCGCCCCCGCGGACCCCACCGGCACCACCGGTCCCGGCGGTACCGCCGGCGCGGCCCGCGCGGCGGAGGCGTCCGGCGGTCCCCGGCCCGAACCCCTCCGCTTCTTCGGCACGACCTGGGTCGGCCACGACGGCGGGTACGCGCTGCGGCGCGCCGGTGTCGCCGCGGGCTCCCTGGCCGCGGCCGCCGCGGGCGCGTTCGTCCTGCGCCTCGCGTACGAGGGCCTGGCCCTCGCCAGACTCGGGGGCTTCGCCGACGGCCTGGTCGTCGTGATGTTCGCGGTCTGCACGGCCGTCGCCTTCCAGCGGACGTGGGCGGGCTTCGACCGCCGCCCCGCCGACCCGGCCCGGGAGGACGCCCTGCGCGGCCTGAAGGCGATCGGCTTCCTCGGCTCGCTCCTCGCCTACTTCGTCCGCTCCCTCTTCGAGGCCCCCGGCGAGAAGCTCGTACGCGCCGAGTACGAGGCGGCCCGCGCCCGGTACGAGAAGCGTCGCACCACCCGCACCGGCAACCCGGCGGCCCGCGGGAAGCGCCCCCGCCGCTAGCCGGTGCGGCCGGCGCCCCGCCCCGCGGACCCGGGGCCGTGGGGGCGGGGCGCCGGCCCGCGGACCCGGGACCGCGAGGGCGGGGCGCCGGTCCGCGGTCGTCCGGGCTACTTCGGGTCGCGGTCGAAGGCCGCCCTCGACCAGAGGCAGCCGAGCGCGGAGAGGGCCAGGCACCAGGCGACCGCGAGCCACCCGTCGTGCCCGATCCCGCTGCCGAGCAGCAGCCCGCGCAGTGTCTCGATGACCGGGGTGAACGGCTGGTACTCGGCGATCGGCTGGAACCAGCCCGGCATCGCGTCGACCGGGACGAAGGCGCTCGAGACGAGTGGCAGGACGATCAGCGGCATGGCGTTGTTGCTGGCGGCCTCGGCGTTCGGGCTGACCATGCCCATCCCGGCCGCGATCCAGGCGAGGGCCAGGGCGACCAGCGCCGTGAGCCCGAGCGCGGCCAGCCACTCCAGGACCGTGGCGTCCACCGACCGGAAGCCGACGGCCACGGCGACGGCGCCCACGAGGACCACGCTGGCGACCGACTGCAGCACGCTGCCGAGGACGTGCCCGACGAGCACGGACCCGCGGTGGATCGCCATCGTGCGGAAGCGGGCGATGATGCCCTCGGTCATGTCGTTGGACACCGACACCGCGGTCCCCACCACGGTGCCTCCGACGGTCATCATCAGGATGCCCGGCACGACGTAGGCGACGTAGTCGGAGCGGTCCCCGCCGCCCATGCCCGAGCCCATCACGTCGCCGAAGACGTAGACGAAGAGCAGCAGCAGGACGATCGGGGTGAGCAGCAGGTTCAGGGTGAGGGACGGATAGCGCCGCGCGTGCAGGAGGTTGCGGCGCAGCATCGTGGACGAGTCGCGCACGGCGAGGGGCAGGGAGCTCATCGGTCGGCCTCCTGGGGCTGGTCGGTGCCGCCGGTCAGGGCGAAGAACACGTCGTCGAGGTCGGGGGTGTGCACGGTCAGCCCGTCCGCCTCGACACCGGCCGAGTCCAGCCGGTCGAGGATGGAGCGCAGTTCGCGCGGGCTGCCGTCGCCGGGGATCCGCAGCGTCAGCGCCTCGTCGGCGGGAGTGTGCCCCGCCCGGGTGGGGGCGGGGGGCCGGGGGAGGGCGGTCCCGCGCAGCGCGAGGGCGGCGCTCCGGAGGGAGGCCGGGTCGGAGAAGCGCAGACGCACGTGCCCGCCGGGCACCAGCCGCTTCAGTTCCCCGGCGGTGCCCTCCGCCGCGATCCTGCCGCCGTCGAGCACGGCGATGCGGTCGGCGAGTTGGTCGGCCTCCTCCAGGTACTGCGTGGTGAGGAGGACGGTGACGCCGTCGGCGACCAGTTCGCGGATGATCCGCCACATGTCGCGGCGGCTGCGCGGGTCGAGACCGGTGGTCGGTTCGTCGAGGAAGATGATCCGCGGGCCGCCGACCAGCGTCATGGCGATGTCGAGGCGGCGCCTCATGCCGCCGGAGTAGGTGGCGGCGGGCTTCTTCGCCGCGTCCACCAGGCCGAAACGCCCCAGCAGTTCGGTGGCGGTGCGGCGGCCCTCCTCGCGGGGGAGGTGGTGCAGGTCCGCCATGAGGAGCATGTTCTCCTCACCGGTGATCAGTCCGTCCACGGCGGAGAACTGCCCGGTCACGCCGATCGCGGCGCGTACCCCGTCCGGTGACGCGGCGACGTCGTGGCCCGCCACCTGCGCCCGGCCGCCGTCGGCGGCGACGAGCGTGGAGAGGATGCGCACCGTGGTGGTCTTGCCGGCGCCGTTGGGCCCGAGCAGCGCGAAGACCGAGCCGGCCGGGATGTGCAGGTCGATGCCGTCGAGGACGGCCCCGCCGCCGTACGACTTGCGCAGGCCGACGGCGGACACGGCGGCCGGAGCCGTGCGGCTGCCGGGCACTTTGGATGTGGGCATGACAAAAGAAGACATGGAGTCCTCCGTTCGAGGGCGGGGACGGTGCGGGTGGGAGGCGGGAACGGCCGGGTACGCGGCGTTCAGGCTCCGGCGCGGAGGACGTCGATGTTGCCGTACCGGGTGCGCGCGTGGATCTCGACGGTCTCCTCGGTGCCCTCCGGGGCCTCGGACGCGGTGAGCGCGTTGCGCACCTGGCCGGCGTTCGAGCCGGCGTCGAGCCAGGCGGCGGTGCCCTCCCGGACTCCGACCTCGATGGCGCCGTGGGAGGTCTCCAACCGGACGGTGCCGCGCACGACCTCGGCGACGCGCAGGGTGCCGGTGGCGGTGGTGGCGGTGACGGAGGCCCCGGCGCGCCCGATGTCGATGCCGCCGTGGGCGTTGCTCACCCGCAGGTCGCCGGTGACGGCGCCGACGGTCGTGGTGCCGTGCGAGTTCTTCAGGACGGCGGGGCCGTCGACGGTGCCGACGCGCAGGCTGCCGGAGCTGGTGGTGATCTCGGCCGCGCCCTCGACCCGGTCCACGGCGATCGAGCCGTGGGTGGCGGTCAGGTGCAGCGGGCCGGTGGTGTCGAGACGGACGTCGCCGGACGAGGTCTTCACCCGGACCTCGCCGAGCCGGCCCTCGCCGAGCACCTGGGTCCAGGCGCCGGTCGTGTCGACGTGCGAGCCCGCGGGCAGTTCGACCGTCACGTCGACGACGCCGGTACGGCCGAACAGGTGGCGCCCTTTGGGCGTCCTGACGGTCAGCGCGCCGTCCGCGCAGGCGACCTCGGTCTGTTCGGCCGCGCGGACGTCCTGGTCCCGCCCGGCGTCGCGGGGCCGCACCTCGACGACGGTGTGGGGGCGGTCGCCCGCGGCGAAGCGGATGGAACCGGCCTCCACGTGCGCCGTGGCCGAGATCGGTTCGGGAGTGTCGAAAGAAGGCATGGCTGTCCCGTTCTCTTGGGTCGTGGCCACGTTCCCGCTGGTGGGACGTGGTGAGGGGTGGAGTGGGTCGGGCGTGGGGGCGGCTAGCGGACCCAGCCCGTGACGCTCTGTCCGATGGTCTGGATCCTCCCCGTCGTACGCGGCCGGGTGCCGCCGTCGACCGCGACCGACACGGCGCGCACCAGCCAGGCGTTGACCGACAGGCCCTCGTGGCTCGCGGCCTCCTCGACACGGGCCTTGAGGTGTGCCGGCAGACGCAGGTTGACGCGGGCGGTGCCGCCGTCGTCGCCGTCGGCCGGGGTCCTGGGCGGTTCGGCGGGCGCGGTCGGTTCCGCGGGGGCGCCGTCGCCGGTGGGCGGCGGCGTCACCACGAAGTCCGGGTCCAATCCGCGCAGCCGTACGTCGACCGATCCGGGAGCGAGTTCGCGGGTGATCTCGTCCATCGCGGCGGAGAGCACGTTGAGCATCGCCAGGCGGGTCGCCGACTCCAGGGGAGCGGTGAGCCGCTCGGCCAGCTCGCGGGCGTCTTCCCCGCCGGCCTCGGCGGCCACCGCGAGCTCGCGGTGGAGGGTGTCGATATACGGCGTGAGGTCCATGGCGCCATTATGGCGCCATTGTGGTGCCATGTGCAAGCCCGGGTGGCGCATTGACGGGCGCGGGCCGAAATGAGGGCGCCTGAGCTGCGGAGGTGGGTGCGGGGTGCCCCAGGCCGCTGTGGCGTCATGCGCTTGCGGGGGTCCCTCGGAAGCTGAAGTGACGCCGCATGGCACTGGGTGCTGCCAAGTGGCGCCAAGTGGCGTCAAGTGGTGCCGGATGGCGCCAGTCGGTGCCGCGCGGTGCCGTTCGGCGTCGCGGGAGGGGGCTCGCTCCCTCCGAGCGATCCGCCGCCGATCCGAGCTCCGGGACGTACCCGACGGCGTGTTCGCGGGGTGTCGTGGTGTCGGGTCCTCGGAGACGGAAGGGCAGGCGGAGGGGGAGGCGGAGGCGGAGGTGGAGGAGCAGGGGGAGGGGGAGGGGAGATGCAGGCGGAGAGTGCCGCGTCGTCCGGGTGGCCCGCGCGGCCCGCCCCCACTCCCACCCGGCACGCGCCGGCGGTGGCGCCCGGCGCACGGCGCCCGGCGCACGGCGCCCACGTCGGCCCCTTCGCGTCGGCCCCTTCGCGTCGGCCCCTTCGCGTCGGCCCCTTCGCGTCGGCCCCTTCGCGTCGGCCCCTTCGCGTCGGCCCCCTCGCCCCGGCCCCACTCGCCCCGGCCGCGCCCCGTGCCGGCCGGCGTCGCCGCGCCTCCGGGCGGTTCGTGCGGACCGGTTCGTGCCGGCCGGGTCGCGTTGACCCGCCCGCGCCCGTCCAGCTGTGCCGATCGACCCGTACCGGGCGACTCACGCCGACCTGCCCGCATCCACCTGCCCGCACCGGCCCGCCCGCGCCGGTCGCCCGGTCCCGCCGGAGCCGCCCCGCCCTCGTACCGGGATGGCGGGGAGCCGCCCCGGGCGCCGTACCCGGGCGGCCCCGCCGCCTCGGTGTCGGGGCCGGGTGTGCCTTGACACTCCCCGTCCCTAGCATCATTATTCATCACATGGTGAATTATTCTGGCGCGGCCGTCGAGGCCCGGGACCTGACGGTCGTCCGGGGGAGCCGCACCGTTCTGCGCGGCCTCGACTTCTCCGTACCCCCGGGCCGGATCACCGGCCTCCTCGGCCCCTCCGGCTGCGGGAAGACCACCCTCATGCGCGCCGTCATCGGCGCCCAGGCCGAGGTCACCGGCACCCTGAACGTCCTCGGCCGACCCGCCGGCGACCCGGCGCTCCGCTCCCGCATCGGCTACGTCACCCAGTCCCCGTCGGTCTACGCCGACCTGTCGGTCCGGCAGAACCTCGCCTACTTCGCCCAGGTCCTCCACCCCGGGCGCCGCCACCGCGACCGGCGCGCCGAAGCCGTCACCCGTGCCCTCGCCGACGTGGACCTCACCGGTCACGCCGACGCCCTCGCCGGCCGGCTCTCCGGCGGACAGCGCAGCCGCGTCTCCCTCGCCGTGGCCCTCCTCGGCACTCCCGACCTCCTGGTCCTCGACGAGCCGACGGTCGGCCTCGACCCCGTCCTCCGCCGCGACCTGTGGGACCTCTTCCACCGCATCGCCGCCGACCGGGGCGCCGCCCTCCTCGTCTCCTCCCACGTCATGGACGAGGCCGAGCGCTGCCACCGCCTCCTCCTCCTGCGGGAGGGCGAGCTCCTCGCCGACGACACCCCCGAGGCCCTCCGCCGCCGCAGCGGCACCGGCACCGTCGAGGACGCCTTCCTCCACATGGTCGACACCGCCGCCGCGGCCACCGCCCGCACCCCCCTCGAGGAGCAGCCGTGAACGGCTTCCGCACCCTGGCCACCGCCGCCCGAGTCCTGCGCCAGCTCAGGCACGACCCGCGGACCGTCGCCCTGATGCTCTTCGTCCCGGTGCTGATGACCACGCTGCTCCGGTACGTCTTCGACGGCAGCCCGCGCGTGTTCGACACGATCGGCGCGTCCCTGCTCGGGATCTTCCCGCTGATCACGATGTTCCTGGTGACGTCCATCGCCACCCTACGCGAACGCACCTCCGGCACCCTCGAACGGCTCCTCGCCATGCCGCTCGGCAAAGCCGACCTCGTCGCCGGCTACGCCCTCGCCTTCGGCCTGCTCGCCGCCGTCCAGTCGGCCCTCACCACCGCCGTCGCCGTGTGGGTCCTCGGCCTCGACGTGGCGGGCTCACCCTGGCTGCTGCTCCTCGTCGCCCTGCTCGACGCGCTCCTCGGCACCGCGCTCGGCCTGTTCGTCTCCGCCTTCGCCGCGTCCGAGTTCCAGGCCGTCCAGTTCATGCCGGCCGTGATCTTCCCGCAGTTGCTCCTCTGCGGCCTGTTCACACCGCGCGACAGGATGCAGCCCGTCCTGGAGGCCGTCTCGAACGCGCTGCCCATGTCCTACGCCGTCGACGGCATGAACCAGGTCCTCCGCCACCCGGACGTCACCGGCGACTTCCTCCGCGACGTCCTGGTCGTCACCGGCTGCGCCCTCCTCGTCCTCGCCCTCGGCGCCGCCACCCTCCGCCGCCGCACCCCCTGAAGCGGCCCCGGCCCCGTACCGCGGCCCCGGCCCCGTACCGCGGCCCCGGCCCCGTACCGCGGCCCCGGCCCCGCCCGGAGGCCGTGCAGCCTCACCTCCGCCCCGCCCCCGTACCGCCCCCCGGAGCCCCGCGGCCCCGGCCCCGTACCACGGCCCGGAGCCGGCACCGCCGCCGACCACCGCGACCACCGACCGGCCGGGTGGGAGGATGGCGCCGGCAGTCACCCCACGGCAAGGCGAGCGGAGCAATGACCCAGACAGTCGCGGTCCTCGGCACCGGAAAGATCGGAGAGGCCCTCCTCAGCGGCATGATCCGGGCCGGCTGGCCCACCGCCCACCTCCTCGTCACCGCCCGCCGCCCCGAACGCGCCGGGGAGCTCCGCACCCGTTACGGCGTCGAGGCCGTCCCCAACTCCGAGGCCGCCCGGCGCGCCGACACCCTCATCCTCGCCGTGAAGCCCCAGGACATGGGCCGGCTCCTCGACGAACTCGCCCACCACGTCACCCGCGACCACCTGGTCGTCAGCGCGGCGGCGGGCATCACCACCGCGTTCATCGAGGAGCGCCTCGCCCTCGGGACCCCGGTCGTCCGCGTCATGCCGAACACCCCCGTCCTCGTCGACGAGGGGATGTCCGTCATCTCCGCGGGCACCCACGCCACCGGCGCGCACCTCGCCCACACCGAGGAGATCTTCGGCGGCGTCGGCAAGACCCTCCGCGTCCCCGAGTCCCAGCAGGACGCCGCGACGGCCCTGTCCGGCTCCGGGCCGGCCTACTTCTACTTCCTCGTCGAGGCCATGACCGACGCGGGCATCCTCCTCGGTCTGCCCCGTGCCCAGGCCCATGACCTCATCGTCCAGGCCGCCATCGGCGCCGCCGTGATGCTCCGCGACAGCGGCGAGCACCCGGTCAAGCTCCGCGAGGCCGTCACCTCCCCCGCCGGCACGACCATCAGCGCCATCCGCGAGCTGGAGAACCACGGTGTACGGGCGGCCCTCATCGCCGCCCTGGAGGCCGCCCGCGACCGCAGCCGCGAACTGGGCTCCGGCAACGGCTGACCCTGCCCCGCCCCCCGGCCCCCCGCCGTCCCCGGCCGGAGGGGCGTGGCCCCCGGCTGCCGGGGCCGTACCGCCCCGGCGTCCCGTCTGTCCCGGCCAGGAGGGGCGGCGCGCCCGGCGGTCACACCGTCCCGGCCACCTCCACCCCGGCGCCCCGCAACACGGCCGCCGTCGTCACGACCCTCGCGAACTTCTCCGAGTGCAGCGACACCGCCGTCGCCCGCGACAGCTCGTCGGCGGTCAGCGACCACCCGAACGGTCCGGTCGCGTCGAACGTGTGCATCGCGTCCAGCGGGAAGAGCACGTCGTACCCGAGGTTCCCGCCCATCCGGGCCGTCGTCTCGTTGCACATGTTCGTCTGGACGCCCGCGATCACGATCTGCCGCACCCCCGCCTCCCGCAGCCACGCGTCCAGGTCCGGCTCGCCGTAGAACGCCGAGTTCACCGACTTCGCCACCAGCAGCTCGGGCCCCGCACCCTTCCCCCGCCGCTCCTCCACCACGTCCTGGAAGTCGTTCCCCGGCTGCCCCGGCCGCAGCGGCGACCGCGGGTTCACCGAGTCGTGCCGCACGAACACGACCGGCCGCCCCGACCCCTGCCACACGTCGATCAGCGCGGCGATGTTCCCCTCCGCCGCCGGATTGTTCCGCCGCCCCCAGTACGGGTCCGCGAACCCCTTCTGCACGTCCACCACGACCAGCGCGGCGTCAGCCGCGATCTCGACCTCGACACTTCCGTTCAGTTCCATGCCGGAATCCTCCGACCTCCGCCCGGACCGTCACCAGTGGCGGTGACGACACCCGTCGATGGGATACCGACACCCCGATGCGATCCTGGTCCCATGTCCGTGTACCGCGTGGCGATGCTCGCCTTCCCGGGCGTACGCGCCTTCGACGTCTCCGTCATCACCGAGGTCTGGGGCGTCGACCGCGCCGACCGCGGCGTCCCCCCGTTCGAGCTGCGCCGCACCGCCGTCGAGCCCGGCGTGCCGGTCCCCCTCGACGGTGACATGGCCCTCACCCCGGACCGCCCCCTGACCTGGCTCGACGAGGCCGACCTCGTCGTCGTCCCCGGACTCGTCGACCCCGACGGCTCCATCGCCGCCCCCGTCCTCGACGCCCTGCGCCGCGCCCACCGGGCGGGCACCCCGGTCGCCGCGCTGTGCGCCGGCGCGTTCGCCCTCGCGCGCGCCGGCCTCCTCGACGGCCGCCGCGCCGTCACCCACTGGTACCTGGCCGACCGCCTCCGCCGCCGCCACCCCGCCGTCACCGTCGAACCGAACGCCCTGTTCGTCGAGGACGGCGGCCTGTGGACCTCGGCCGGCACCGCCGCCGGCGTCGACCTCTGCCTCCACCTCGTCCGCACCGTCCACGGGGCCGAGACCGCCGCGGCCATCGCCCGCTCCATGGTCACCGCCCCGTTCCGCACCGGCACCCAGGCCCAGTTCATCGAGCACCCCACTCCGCGCGCCGACCGCGACGCCGACGCCCTCGCCGCCGTACGCGCCCACGCCCTCGCCCACCTCGACCGACCGCACACCGTCGCCTCCCTCGCCGCCCGCGCCGGCATGTCCCCGCGCACCTTCGCCCGCCACTTCCGGGCCACCACCGGCACAACCCCCTCCGCTGGCTCGTCGCCCAGCGCGTCGCCGCCGCCCAGAAGCTCCTCGAACGCACCGACCACCCCCTGCCCGAGGTGGCCCGCCTCGCGGGCTTCGGCAGCGAGGTCACCATGCGGCAGCACTTCGCGGCGCACCTCGCCACCAGCCCGCGCGACTACCGGGCCGCGTTCCGTCAGACGGCGGGCACCGGCCCCACCGCCCGGTAGGCGCGGTCCACCACCGGCCGCGCCACGGCCCGCCGGGTCGACGTCGCCGAACAGCGCCTCCGCCCGGCACTGGTCCTCCTCGGCCCACCGGCGGACGGTGCCGATGGGGTTGCCCGGGGTCAGGTGCCCGGTCGGCTTGATCCCGCTGAAGATCCGCGTCATGTCCCTCTCGCTTCCGTTCGGGACCGCCGCTTCCCGCGGCCGTCCCGCCCGGAGGGGGAAACGCGGACGGCCGCCGGAGCGGCGGTCCACCACAGGAGGCTGTGCGCATGCGCCGTCATGACCCTCACCCTGCCGGGGTAGGGGGACGGGTTGACAGCGGTGCGGCCGATACGTACTGTTCTCCGAGTTGTCCGACGTGAGCGCCGACCCCGGTCGGTCCCCGGACAGCCATCCCGCAAAAACACCCCCGGCGAGCGACTCTCCGTCGCGACGCTTTGCACGTGCTTTTGTGGAATGAAGAATCCCCGCTCGAGAGAGTGGAAGCCCGATTAGCGTCGGGCCTGTGGATTCGCTAAGGTTCACGTCGTCGGAGCGGCCGGAAGGCTGTGAGGACAACCCCTTCTGACGGGGAATCAGGGCCGAAAGGATCTGATAGAGTCGGAATCGCCGGAAAGGGAAACGCGAAAGCGGGGAACGGTCCGGTGGCCCGCTCCAGCGGGTGGCGGAGACGGTAAACGGATCTGCTAGGCTGGAGAAACCGAAGGGAAGCGCCCGGAGGAAAGCCCGAGAGGGTGAGTACGAGGGAAGCGTTCGTTCCTTGAGAACTCAACAGCGTGCCAAAAGTCAACGCCAGATATGTTGATAACCCCGTCTCTGTGAGACGTGGTTCCTTTGAAGAACACAGCGAGGATGCTGTGGATCGGGAGGATCATTCCTTCTTCCGGTCCCGCTCAACGCGGGTGTTTGCCCGGATGACCGGGAAGCATTCACGGAGAGTTTGATCCTGGCTCAGGACGAACGCTGGCGGCGTGCTTAACACATGCAAGTCGAACGATGAACCCGCTTCGGTGGGGGATTAGTGGCGAACGGGTGAGTAACACGTGGGCAATCTGCCCTGCACTCTGGGACAAGCCCTGGAAACGGGGTCTAATACCGGATACGACCGCTTCGGGCATCCGATGGTGGTGGAAAGCTCCGGCGGTGCAGGATGAGCCCGCGGCCTATCAGCTTGTTGGTGAGGTAACGGCTCACCAAGGCGACGACGGGTAGCCGGCCTGAGAGGGCGACCGGCCACACTGGGACTGAGACACGGCCCAGACTCCTACGGGAGGCAGCAGTGGGGAATATTGCACAATGGGCGCAAGCCTGATGCAGCGACGCCGCGTGAGGGATGACGGCCTTCGGGTTGTAAACCTCTTTCAGCAGGGAAGAAGCGCAAGTGACGGTACCTGCAGAAGAAGCGCCGGCTAACTACGTGCCAGCAGCCGCGGTAATACGTAGGGCGCAAGCGTTGTCCGGAATTATTGGGCGTAAAGAGCTCGTAGGCGGCTTGTCGCGTCGGATGTGAAAGCCCGGGGCTTAACTCCGGGTCTGCATTCGATACGGGCAGGCTAGAGTTCGGTAGGGGAGATCGGAATTCCTGGTGTAGCGGTGAAATGCGCAGATATCAGGAGGAACACCGGTGGCGAAGGCGGATCTCTGGGCCGATACTGACGCTGAGGAGCGAAAGCGTGGGGAGCGAACAGGATTAGATACCCTGGTAGTCCACGCCGTAAACGTTGGGAACTAGGTGTGGGCGACATTCCACGTCGTCCGTGCCGCAGCTAACGCATTAAGTTCCCCGCCTGGGGAGTACGGCCGCAAGGCTAAAACTCAAAGGAATTGACGGGGGCCCGCACAAGCGGCGGAGCATGTGGCTTAATTCGACGCAACGCGAAGAACCTTACCAAGGCTTGACATACATCGGAAACATCCAGAGATGGGTGCCCCCTTGTGGTCGGTGTACAGGTGGTGCATGGCTGTCGTCAGCTCGTGTCGTGAGATGTTGGGTTAAGTCCCGCAACGAGCGCAACCCTTGTCCCGTGTTGCCAGCAGGCCCTTGTGGTGCTGGGGACTCACGGGAGACCGCCGGGGTCAACTCGGAGGAAGGTGGGGACGACGTCAAGTCATCATGCCCCTTATGTCTTGGGCTGCACACGTGCTACAATGGCCGGTACAAAGAGCTGCGATACCGTGAGGTGGAGCGAATCTCAAAAAGCCGGTCTCAGTTCGGATTGGGGTCTGCAACTCGACCCCATGAAGTCGGAGTCGCTAGTAATCGCAGATCAGCATTGCTGCGGTGAATACGTTCCCGGGCCTTGTACACACCGCCCGTCACGTCACGAAAGTCGGTAACACCCGAAGCCGGTGGCCCAACCCCTTGTGGGAGGGAGCTGTCGAAGGTGGGACTGGCGATTGGGACGAAGTCGTAACAAGGTAGCCGTACCGGAAGGTGCGGCTGGATCACCTCCTTTCTAAGGAGCACTTCTTACCAGGCCGTCTGGTCTGGTCAGAGGCCAGTACATCGGCGAACGTCCGGTGCTGGTGGCTCATGGGTGGAACGTTGACTATTCGGCACACTCGGGATCTTCCTTTGTTAGTACTGCTTCGGCGTGGAACACGGGGAGGGGCCGGGGGTGTTGGGCGCGCTGTTGGGTGTCTGAGGGTGCGAGTGTTTGCTTGCCCTTCTGCGATGCCGGTCCCAGTGAACTCCAGGTGTGGCTTGGGGGTGGTGGGTGGCTGGTCGTTGCTTGAGAACTGCACAGTGGACGCGAGCATCTGTGGCCAAGTTTTTAAGGGCGCACGGTGGATGCCTTGGCACCAGGAACCGATGAAGGACGTGGGAGGCCGCGATAGGCCCCGGGGAGCTGTCAACCGAGCTGTGATCCGGGGGTGTCCGAATGGGGAAACCCGGCAGTCGTCATGGGCTGTCACCCGCTGCTGAACACATAGGCAGTGTGGAGGGAACGAGGGGAAGTGAAACATCTCAGTACCCTCAGGAAGAGAAAACAACCGTGATTCCGGGAGTAGTGGCGAGCGAAACCGGATGAGGCTAAACCGTATACGTGTGAGACCCGGCAGGGGTTGCGTGTGCGGGGTTGTGGGATCTCTTTTTCATGGTCTGCCGGCTGTGAGACGAGTGAGAAACCGTATGGGTAGGCGAAGGACATGCGAAAGGTCCGGCGTAGAGGGTAAGACCCCCGTAGCTGAAATTCATGCGGCTCGTTGGAGAGACACCCAAGTAGCACGGGGCCCGAGAAATCCCGTGTGAATCTGGCGGGACCACCCGCTAAGCCTAAATATTCCCTGGTGACCGATAGCGGATAGTACCGTGAGGGAATGGTGAAAAGTACCGCGGGAGCGGAGTGAAATAGTACCTGAAACCGTGTGCCTACAAGCCGTGGGAGCGTCGCGCAAGGACTTCGGTTCTTGCGTCGTGACTGCGTGCCTTTTGAAGAATGAGCCTGCGAGTTTGCGGTGTGTTGCGAGGTTAACCCGTGTGGGGAAGCCGTAGCGAAAGCGAGTCCGAATAGGGCGGTGTAGTAGCGCGCTCAAGACCCGAAGCGGAGTGATCTAGCCATGGGCAGGTTGAAGCGGAGGTAAGACTTCGTGGAGGACCGAACCCACCAGGGTTGAAAACCTGGGGGATGACCTGTGGTTAGGGGTGAAAGGCCAATCAAACTCCGTGATAGCTGGTTCTCCCCGAAATGCATTTAGGTGCAGCGTCGTGTGTTTCTTGCCGGAGGTAGAGCACTGGATAGGCGATGGGCCCTACCGGGTTACTGACCTTAGCCAAACTCCGAATGCCGGTAAGTGAGAGCGCGGCAGTGAGACTGTGGGGGATAAGCTCCATGGTCGAGAGGGAAACAGCCCAGAGCATCGACTAAGGCCCCTAAGCGTACGCTAAGTGGGAAAGGATGTGGAGTCGCAGAGACAACCAGGAGGTTGGCTTAGAAGCAGCCATCCTTGAAAGAGTGCGTAATAGCTCACTGGTCAAGTGATTCCGCGCCGACAATGTAGCGGGGCTCAAGCGTACCGCCGAAGTCGTGTCATTGCAGTACATACTCCTAACGGGGACTGTGATGGGTAGGGGAGCGTCGTGTGCCGGGTGAAGCAGCCGTGGAAGCGAGTTGTGGACGGTTCACGAGTGAGAATGCAGGCATGAGTAGCGATACACACGTGGGAAACGTGTGCGCCGATTGACTAAGGGTTCCTGGGTCAAGCTGATCTGCCCAGGGTAAGTCGGGACCTAAGGCGAGGCCGACAGGCGTAGTCGATGGACAACCGGTTGATATTCCGGTACCCGCTTTGAAGCGTCAGCGCTGAACCCAGCGATGCTAAGCCCGTGAAACCGCCGTGTGCGTCTTCGGACAAGTGCGGAGTGGTGGAGCCGGTGGCCCAGACTGGTAGTAGGTGAGTGATGGGGTGACGCAGGAAGGTAGTCCAGCCCGGGCGGTGGTTGTCCCGGGGTAAGGGTGTAGGCCGTGTGGTAGGTAAATCCGTCGCACGTGAAGGCTGAGACCTGATGCCGAGCCGATTGTGGCGAAGTGGATGATCCTATGCTGTCGAGAAAAGCCTCTAGCGAGTTTCATGGCGGCCCGTACCCTAAACCGACTCAGGTGGTCAGGTAGAGAATACCGAGGCGTTCGGGTGAACTATGGTTAAGGAACTCGGCAAAATGCCCCCGTAACTTCGGGAGAAGGGGGGCCATGTCTGGTGATGAGTCTTGCACTCGGAGCTGGGTGTGGCCGCAGAGACCAGCGAGAAGCGACTGTTTACTAAAAACACAGGTCCGTGCGAAGCCGTAAGGCGATGTATACGGACTGACGCCTGCCCGGTGCTGGAACGTTAAGGGGACCGGTTAGCTCCATTTCGGTGGGGCGAAGCTGAGAACTTAAGCGCCAGTAAACGGCGGTGGTAACTATAACCATCCTAAGGTAGCGAAATTCCTTGTCGGGTAAGTTCCGACCTGCACGAATGGCGTAACGACTTCTCGACTGTCTCAACCATAGGCCCGGTGAAATTGCACTACGAGTAAAGATGCTCGTTTCGCGCAGCAGGACGGAAAGACCCCGGGACCTTTACTACAGTTTGATATTGGTGTTCGGTTCGGCTTGTGTAGGATAGGTGGGAGACTGTGAAGCTTCAACGCCAGTTGGGGTGGAGTCGTCGTTGAAATACCACTCTGGTCGTGCTGGATGTCTAACCTGGGTCCGTGATCCGGATCAGGGACAGTGTCTGATGGGTAGTTTAACTGGGGCGGTTGCCTCCTAAAGGGTAACGGAGGCGCCCAAAGGTTCCCTCAGCCTGGTTGGTAATCAGGTGTTGAGTGTAAGTGCACAAGGGAGCTTGACTGTGAGACCGACGGGTCGAGCAGGGACGAAAGTCGGGACTAGTGATCCGGCGGTGGCTTGTGGAAGCGCCGTCGCTCAACGGATAAAAGGTACCCCGGGGATAACAGGCTGATCTTCCCCAAGAGTCCATATCGACGGGATGGTTTGGCACCTCGATGTCGGCTCGTCGCATCCTGGGGCTGGAGTCGGTCCCAAGGGTTGGGCTGTTCGCCCATTAAAGCGGTACGCGAGCTGGGTTTAGAACGTCGTGAGACAGTTCGGTCCCTATCCGCTGTGCGCGTAGGAATATTGAGAAGGGCTGTCCCTAGTACGAGAGGACCGGGACGGACGAACCTCTGGTGTGCCAGTTGTTCTGCCAAGGGCATGGCTGGTTGGCTACGTTCGGGAGGGATAACCGCTGAAAGCATCTAAGCGGGAAGCCTGCTTCGAGATGAGTGTTCCCGCCTCCTTGAGAGGGTAAGGCTCCCAGTAGACGACTGGGTTGATAGGCCGGATATGGAAGCCCAGTGATGGGTGGAGTTGACCGGTACTAATAGGCCGAGGGCTTGTCCTCAGTTGCTCGCGTCCACTGTGTTGTTCTGAAGGAACGACCTCCCGGTGTGCCGGTGGAGTGTCGGTATCTTCATAGTGTTTCGGTGGTCATAGCGTTAGGGAAACGCCCGGTTACATTCCGAACCCGGAAGCTAAGCCTTTCAGCGCCGATGGTACTGCAGGGGGGATCCTGTGGGAGAGTAGGACACCGCCGAACAATTCTTGAGCCCCGGTCCGGGAAGCCTCTGGCTTTCCCGGACCGGGGCATTTCCGCGTTGAGGGTGGGTTCATGCGCCACGACCTGATCATATTCGACAACGACGGCGTCCTGGTGGACAGCGAGCCCCTCTCCAACGCCATCCTGGCCGGGTACCTGACCGAACTCGGGTACCCCACCACCTACGAGGACTCCCTCCGCGACTACATGGGGGGCGCACTGCACCGCGTTCACGACACCATCCTCGAACGGACCGGACGGCGGCTGCCCGAGGACTTCGACGCCACCTTCCACGCCCGTGTCTTCGCCGCCTTCGAACGCGACCTCACCGCCGTGCCCGGGGTGGCCGACGTCCTCGGCGGGCTCGTCGCCGCGGGGGTGCCGTACTGCGTCGCCTCCTCCAGCGGTCACGAACGCATCCGCACGGGGCACCGCAGAACCGGGCTCGACCCGTGGTTCGCGCCCGGCACCGTGTTCAGCGCCGAGGACGTCGGTCGCGGCAAGCCGGCCCCCGACCTGTTCCTCCACGCCGCCGAGCGCATGGGCGTCGCCCCCGAACGGTGCGCCGTCGTCGAGGACAGCCCCCTCGGCGTCCGGGCCGCCCGCGCCGCGGGCATGGCCGTCTACGCCTTCACCGCCATGAGCGATCCCGGTGAACTGCCCGGCGCCGACGGGTACTTCGACGACATGGCCCGGTTGCCCGCGCTCATCCTGTGACGACGCTGTCCGGCGGCAGAGCACCGCCGCGCCCTTTCCCGCCGCACCCTCTCCCGCCGTGACCGATGCGCGGCTGCGGCGCGGACGGTGTGCGCTGGCCCCCTCGTTCCTCGTGCAGGGCACCGCCCTCGCGCTGCTCGCCACCCGCGTCCCCGCGGTCCAGCAGCAGTACGGTGTTCCCGACCCGCTCCTGCCCGCCCACCTGGCGGGTGTGCCCGTGCTCGCCGGACCGGGCAGCGCCGTCACCGGCGCGCTCGTCCGGCGCGTCCCCGCCCATGCCGTCCTGCGGTGGGCGCAGCCCCTGGTGCTCCTCGCCCTCGCCGCGGTCGGCGCCGGGGAGCGGACGTGGCAGACGGCCGGAGCGCCGGGCCCGTCCGGGCTCGCCGCCGGCGCGGCCGTCGCGCGGCTCGACGTCTTCACGTACGGGGGCACCCTCGTCGGGTCCCCGCTCGTCGGCGCCCTCGGGGAGGTGTGGAGTCCGCGCGGGGCCGTGGTTGCCGCTGGTGCTCCTGCTCGCGGCGCTCCCGTACGCCGGGTCCTTCGCGGGGCACGGCGACCGATACGGTGGCGGTCATGAGCGTCCGCGCACGGTTGATGTGGGATGAGGCGGTGACCGGGTACGACTTCGGCCCCGGCCACCCGATGGACCCCGTGCGGCTCGCGCTGACCATGGAGTTGGTACGGGCCCTCGGCGTCGACCGGGCCGTCGAGGTCGGGTCGGCCGGACCGGCCGGGGACTCCACGCTGGGGCTCGTCCACCGGGAGGACTACGTCGCCGCGGTGCGCGCCGCGTCCGCCGATCCCCGCCGCGCCGACCCGGCGTACGGGCTGGGCACCGTCGACGACCCGGCGTTCCTCGGGATGCACGAGGTGTCCGCCCGCATCGCCGGGCTCTCGGTCGGCGCGGCCGAGGCCGTGTGGCGGGGCGAGGCGGACCGCGCGGTCAACTTCACCGGCGGCCTCCACCACGCCATGCCCGGCTCCGCCGCCGGCTTCTGCGTCTACAACGACGCGGCCCTGGCCATCGCCCGGCTCCTCGAACTGGGCGCCGAGCGCGTCGCCTACCTCGACGTGGACGTCCACCACGGCGACGGTGTGCAGGCCGTCTTCCGGGACGATCCGCGGGTGCTGACCGTCTCCCTCCACGAGGATCCCCGCACCCTCTTCCCCGGTACCGGCCGGCCCGAGGAGACCGGCGGGCCGGGGCCCGGCGCGGGCAGTGCCGTCAATCTCGCCCTGCCCGCGGGCACCGGTGACGCCGGCTGGTTGCGGGCGTTCCACGCGGTCGTCCCCGAGCTGCTCGCGGACTTCCGGCCGCAGGTCCTCGTCACCCAGCACGGGGCCGACACCCATTTCGAGGACCCGCTCGCCCACCTGGCGGTCTCCCTCGACGCCCAGCGGGCCGTCCAGTCGGCCTGCCGGGACCTCGCCGAGGAGTACGTGGAGGGCGGCCGGTGGGTGGCGCTCGGCGGCGGCGGGTACGCGGTCGTGGACGTGGTGCCGCGGTCGTGGGCGCACCTGGTGGGCATCGTCGCCGGAGCGGACGTACCGCCTGAGACGGTCATCCCGCAGTCCTGGCGGGACTTCGTGTACGCGCGGACCCGGCTGCCCGGTCCGCGGCGCATGACCGACGGGCGGTGGCCCGTCGGCTGGCGGCCCTGGGAGGACGGTTACGATCCCGGGGACCGGCTGGACCAGGCGGTGCTGGCCACCCGCAGGGCGGTGTTCCCGCTGCGCGGGCTCCTCGCCCAGCCGTAGGCGGGCCGGGCGCCGTTACGCCGGCCGTGCGGCACCCGGTGGTTCCGGGAGCGGTTCCCGGGTCCGTGCGGCACCATCGGCGGGGTGCTGACTACCGGGGCGCTGCGCGCGCATCTGCTGGCGGCCGGACTGGCCGGGACCGTGGCCACCGCGCGTGAGAGGAGCCTGCGCAACTACCGGCTGTTCGCCGCCCGCGACCCGCGGGTCACGCTCGGGCTCGACCCCGAGGGGCGGTGGAGCGAGCGGGACCTGCTGCGCCTCATGGCCGACAGGTGCGGGGTGTCCGGGGACCCGGGGTTCCGCACGGGGCGGGACGTCATCGACCCGGAGCGGACCCTCGGCGCGCTGGACGCGTTCGCCGGGCGGCTCGCGGGCGCGGTCCGGCGCCGCGCGCCGGTGCTGTTCGGGACCGGGCACCCCCATCGGCTGCTGGGGTTCTACGCCGCGTTGGCGGACGCGGTGTCGTCGGCGGGCTGTCCCGTCCTCACCCCGGCGCAGGGGAGACGTGTCGACATGGCGACCCGATTCGGCGTACGCCCCCGTCTCCTCGACTACGCGCGGGGGGTCGCGCTGGTGCGGGAGGCGGGCGGGGAGGGCGGCGGTCGCGGACCCGGCGCGCACACCCACTCGCCCCTGCCGGTCAGGGTGGTGCTGGGGGCCGCGGCCGAGGCGGGCGGCCCTCTCCCGGAGTTGGTGGTGGGGGACCACGGATGGGTCTGCGGGGCAGGTCAGCTGGGTTTCGAGGCCATCGGGCTGGCCGACGCGGACGATCCCGCACCGTTCGTCGGGGAGGCCGAGGGGCTGGTGGCGGTGGCCGTGCCGCTCGACGACGCCGTGCGGTCCGGGGGGTACGGCCCGCTCGCCCGTTACGTCCTCGACCGGGCGTGTCCGTCGGGGTAGGCGGCGTGCGGCTGCTCCTCTTCCCCACCCGTATCAACCGCCCCTAGTCTGGGGCGTGAGCGCACGGCGACGAAGAGTCACCGGAGGGGAAGCCGGTGGCGTCAGTGCGGAAGGTGCAGGTGGGTCATGGTTTCTGCTGGCGAGACTCCTCTCAACGAGGTCAAGTTCCTGACCGTGGCGGAAGTCGCCTCGGTGATGCGCGTGTCGAAGATGACGGTGTACCGGCTGGTGCACAGCGGGCATCTGCCGGCGATCCGGGTGGGGAGGTCGTTCCGGGTGCCGGAGCAGGCGGTCCACGCGTATCTCCGCGACTCCTTCGTGGGGGCGGAGACCGCGTAGCCCGGAGTTCTCTCCTCCCCCTCGGATTACGAGCTCGGCGTTCAGGCGGGTAGGCTAGGCCGACGTAGGTCGTGTGGGCCCAGACGCCCCGCACCGAGATCCCCGCCCATGCGGGGGTGTTCCGAGAAGTGAGCGAGGGTAGTCGTGGGCTCTGTTATCAAGAAGCGGCGCAAGCGGATGGCGAAGAAGAAGCACCGCAAGCTTCTGAAGCGCACCCGTGTTCAGCGCCGTAACAAGAAGTAGGCGGCGGCTGTACGTGCGCCTCGCGGCCCTTCCACCGGTTCGGTGGGAGGGCCGCGGTCGTGCTCCGGCCGGTCCGGGTTCCGACGTGCCGCGGCCCGTGGTCGCCGTGGCGCGGCGCCGACCCGTTACGGTGGCAGCCGGACGCGTCTGAGGACCGAACGGAGGGCGCCGAACGTGGGCAGGGTCGTGCTCGTCACCGGGGTGGCCAGGCAGCTCGCCGGCCGTTTCGTGCGGCGTGTCGTACGCGATCCCGGTGTGGACCGGGTCGTCGGGGTGGACGCCGTGGCTCCGGAGCATCCGCTGGGGGGCGCCGTGTTCGTGCGCGCCGACATCCGGCAGCCCGCCATCGGCCGGGTCCTGGCCGAGTACGGCGTGGACACCGTGGTCCACCTGGACCTCGCCGCGAGCCCGGCGGCGGGCGGCGGCCGTGCCGCGGCGAAGGAGACCAACGTCATCGGCACGATGCAGCTGCTCGGCGCCTGCCAGAAGTGTCCCACCGTCAGCCGTGTCGTCGTCCGCTCCAGCACCGTCGTGTACGGCGCGGCTCCGCGCGACCCGGCGGTCCTCGTCGAGACGGCCCCGCCGAAGTCGCTGCCGAGCGGCGGTTTCGCGAAGGACCTCGCCGAGGTCGAGGGGTACGTGCGGGGTTTCGCCCGGCGGCGTCCCGACGTCGCCGTGTGCGTACTGCGCTTCGCGAACGTCCTCGGTCCCGGTGCCGGCTCCTCGCTGGCCCGGTACTTCTCGCTGCCGGTGCTGCCCACGGCGTTCGGGTACGATCCGCGGCTCCAACTCGTCCACGAGGACGACGTGCTGGAGGTGCTGGGCGTCGCCGCGTCGGAGCCGCGCCGGGGCACGCTCAACAGCGGCACGTTCAACGTCGCGGCGGACGGGGTGCTGACCCTGTCGCAGTGCGCCCGCCGCCTGGGCCGGCCGACGCTCCCGCTGCTGCCGCCGGCCCTCGCCTGGGCCGGTACGGTGCTGCGGACGCTCGGTGTGAGCGACTTCCCCACCGAGCAGATCCGCCTCCTCACGCACGGCCGGGTCGTCAGTACGGTCCAGATGCGCGAGACCCTCGGGTTCCGGCCCGCCCGCACGGCGGCGGAGGCCCTCGCGGACTTCGTGCGGCACCGGGGGCCCGGTCCGCTGCCGCCGGCCGTGCTGGCGGCGGCCGTCGACGGGGCGGCGGCCCGGCTCGGTGACGGTGTGGCCGCGCGGACGGCGCGGACGGTGGAGCGGCGCGGAGCCGCCGGGACGAGGAGCACGGGTTAGCGATGGCGGACGCCGAGGTCATCCCCTTCGACGAGGACCGGTCGCGCGGTGGTGCGCCCCGGACGGGCCGGGGCAGGGCCTCCCGGGGCGCTTCGGCCCGCCGGGTCACCCCGCTGCCGGAACAGGGCGGGCCGGTGGCCGCGGTGCCGTCCGGGCCGCGGGACGGCGCGTGCGGTCCGCGCCCGTCGGAGGCCGGGGGCGGCGGGGGTGCCTCGGGCGCGGCGGGCGGGAACGGTTGGGAGCGGAGGATCGCGGGCGGGCTGGCGTTCCTGCGGCGCCGCCTCACGGGCGAGTACGAGGTCGACGAGTTCGGTTTCGACGAGGAGCTCACCGACCAGGTTCTGATGTCGCTGCTGCGGCCCCTGTTCGAGAGGTACTTCCGGGTGGAGGTGCGGGGGGTCGGGAACATCCCGGCGGAGGGCGGGGCGCTGGTCGTGGCGAACCACTCGGGCACGCTGCCGCTGGACGCGCTGATGATGCAGGTGGCCGTCCACGACCACCATCCGGCGGGCCGTCACCTCCGGCTGCTCGCCGCGGACCTGGTGTTCACGCTGCCGGTCGTCGGTGAGCTGGCCCGGAAGGCCGGGCACACGCTGGCGTGTGCGGAGGACGCGGAGCGGTTGTTGCGGCGCGGTGAGGTCGTCGGGGTGATGCCGGAGGGCTTCAAGGGCATCGGGAAGCCGTTCGGCGAGCGGTACAGGCTGCAGCGGTTCGGGCGGGGCGGTTTCGTGTCGACGGCGTTGCGGGCCGGTGTGCCGATCGTGCCCTGCTCGATCGTCGGCGCGGAGGAGATCTACCCCATGGTCGGAAACGCCAGGACGCTGGCGCGGCTGCTAGGCCTGCCGTACTTCCCGATCACGCCGACGTTCCCGTGGCTGGGGCCGCTGGGCGTGCTGCCGCTGCCGACGAAGTGGACGATCCAGTTCGGTGAGCCGATTCCGACGGACGGGTACGCGCCGGAGGCGGCGGAGGACCCGATGCTGATGTTCAACCTGACGGACCGGGTGCGGGAGCAGATCCAGCACACGCTGTACAAGCTGCTGGTGCGCCGGAGGTCGGTGTTCTTCTGACCGTACGGGTGCGGCGCCGGGCGCCGCTCCGCGGGGAGCGGCGCCCGGCGCCGTGGGGTGCGGGTCGTCAGCGGGTGTCCTCGCCGTCGATGCCGAGGCCCGGGAGGATGCCGGGGAGCAGCGGGGGGAGGGTCACGTCGGGTGCGGGTTCGGGTGCGGGTGCGGGGGGCTTCTGGGGCTGGTCCTGGGAGGGCGGGGCCGGGTTGGTGGGCGGGCCGGGGTCGAGGAGGCCGCCCGTGCCGCCGCCGATGAGGCCCTCCTCGATGTCCGGGCCGGAGCCGCCGGACGGGCCGGGGCTGCTCTCCGTGCCGCCCGTGGGCTGGGCGTGGGGGGCGGGCGGGGCCTGGCGGGAGGGGCCGGGGCCGGTCGGGCCGGTGGTGGTGCCGGGTCCGCCGGGGCTGCGGCCGTTCTTCTCCGGGGTGCCGGGCAGTCGCGACTTGAGCGGGGCGACCTGCTGGTCTATGGCGTCGAAGGCGGAGGTCACCTGGTCGCTGGTGTCGGTGAGCTGGGGCGGGAGCTTGGAGCGCAGGCCGTCCCAGGTGCCGCGGTGGTTGCGGGCGAACGAGTCGAGCGTGGCGATGGGGCCGATGCGGCCGTCCCGCTCGTAGGCGAGGCGGAGCAGGCGGTGGCCCTCGGAGACGTCGCGCTGCATGCCGTCGAGCGTGCGGCGGATCTCGCCGAGGGACTCGGGGTCCAGCTCGCCGGACCGGCCGCGCTCCAGCAGGCGGCGGGCCTCGCTGAGCCGGGTGGAGGCGTGGGCGAGGTGGATCTCGCCGCGGTCGGCGTCGTCGTCGGCGAGGCCGAGCTTCAGGTCCTCCATGCCCCGCTTCAGCCCGTACAGGGAGTCACCGGGGAGGGCGTCGGAGCTGGCGGCGGCGACCCCGCCGAGGGCGCCCGCCGCCACGCCCACGGTGAGGCCGCCGGCGGCCAGGCCCTTCGTCCAGCGGGTGCGGGGCCGCAGTCTCCGGAGGGCGGCGGTGCGGTGCGCGCCGCGGCCGTTCGGTGTCCGCTGCTCCGGAACCGTAGGGTCCGCGGACGCACCGCCGGTGGCCGCGCCCTCCTGGGACGTCGCCTCCATGGCGGCGACGAGCCGGGCTCGCTGCACCGCCTTCACTTCGGGGTCCATGGTGGGCTTGGGCAGCTCGCCGAGGCCGTTCGCCAGGGTCAGGAGCCGGCCGAGCTCGCTGGGTTCGGCCGACGCCTCGGGCTGCTGGGCCGCCTGATCTTCCAGGGCCTGGGCGAAGGCGTTCGCCCGCCGGTGCGCCGATACGTTCGCGATCACTGGCGGCACCTCCTCTCGTCATGACGGTCGACTCCCCAGGGGATCCGGAAGGTTGCACACGCCGGACACATCCACACGAAGGGGTGGGTGGCTGTGGACGGGGCGCGACCAGAGGGAGCCTGCAGCCCGCACAACGAGCGTCGCGGCACATGGGTTACGGACGGAAGATGATCGGACCAGCGCGTCATGAGGTGGCCACCGGGGCGGGTTCGGAGGGAGGGGAGGGCCGGGCCCGGGACGGGGCCCGGGGGGTCAGCGGGCGTCTTCGGGGAGCAGCCGGGCGAGCGTGCGCACGGCGCGGTACTGGAGGGTCTTGATGGCCCCTTCGTTCTTGCCCATCACGCGCGCGGTCTCGGCGACGGACAGGCCGTGCAGGAAGCGGAGCGTGACGCACTCCTGCTGCTGGGGGTTGAGCTTGCGGACGGCTTCGAGGAGGGTGGCGTTGGAGAGGGACTCCAGGACGGAGTCCTCGGGGCTGCGCTCGACCTCGTTGGCGTCGAGCATTTCGCCCGTGGTCACCTCCAGCCTGAACCTGCTCGACTTGAAGTGGTCGGCGACCAGGTTGCGCGCGATCGTGACCAGCCAGGCGCCGAAGTCGCGGCCCTGCCAGGTGAACGTGGAGATGCGGCGCAGGGCGCGCAGGAAGGTCTCGCTGGTCAGGTCCTCGGCGGTCGCCTTGCCGCCGACGCGGTAGTAGATGTAGCGGTAGACGGTGTCGCTGTACTGGTCGTAGAGGCGGCCGAAGGCCTCGGCCTCGCCGGCCTGGGCGCGCTCGACCAGCTCCATCATGCGTCCGCCGTCGCTGTCGGCGGTGGGCCGGCGCGCGGTGGTCGAGGCGCCGGCGCCGCTGCGCCCGCCCCTTCTGGCGACGACCGCGGCGCCGCCGTCGGCCAGGGCGTAGCAGGAGCCGGCGGGGGCCGGTGCGGAGAGGGCGGGGACGGCGTACGCGGTGGGGACGAAGCCGCGCAGGTGGCCGAGGACCATCGTGCGCAGCGCAGCCAGGCCCGAGGCGTCAACCCCGACGTATGGGTACACGGGACTCCCAGAGGCAGAGCTTCCATCACGTGCAGTGCGGGACCTTTCACCCGTCGTGACGACGTGTGGGGGTTCCGAGTGCGTCTCAGGAGAATAACGCTTCGTGCAGGGAGCGCTACACCGAGTTGCTCAAATCGTCGATTCAGTCGCTTTTGTTACAGCCGAGAGATGCAATAGGTCACACCTGGTGACCGTTTTCTTGTTTATTTAGTTCGGTTTTTGTTTACCCGATGCTCTGTTGTGGTCGAGCGCGGTAGGTGCGACTGGTGGGCGCGTGCGGGGGGTATGACCCGTGGAATGGCGCCCTCCGCGCTCCGGCGCGCCCCGGCCCGGCGCGGGCGGGCCGGCCCCGCGGTCAGCGGCGGCGGCGGTGCAGGGCCACGGCGGCGGCGGTGCCGCCGGCCAGCGCGCCCACGCCCGCCGCGGCGGGGAGGCCGACCTTCGCGGCCTTGCGGCCCGTCCGGTAGTCGCGCAGCCGCCACTCGCGGTCCTTGGCGTACCGGCGCAGCTTCGCGTCCGGGTTGATCGCGTACGGGTGGCCGACCAGCGACAGCATCGGGATGTCGTTGTGCGAGTCGCTGTACGCCGCGCAGCGGTCCAGGTCCAGCCCCTCGGCGGCGGCCAGGGCCCGTACGGCCTCCGCCTTGGCCGGGCCGTGCAGCGGCTCGCCGACCAGGCGGCCCGTGTACACGCCGTCGATCGACTCGGCGACCGTGCCCAGCGCGCCGGTCAGCCCGAGCCGCCGGGCGATGATCGTCGCCGTCTCCACGGGCGCCGCCGTGACGAGCCACACCTTCTGCCCGGCGTCCAGGTGGGCCTGGGCGAGGGCGCGGGTGCCGGGCCAGATCCGGCCGGCCATGTACTCGTCGTAGATCTCCTCGCCGATGGCCGCCAGCTCGGAGACGCGGTGGCCCTTCACGATCGACAGGGCGCTCTCGCGGGCGTCCTGCATGTGCTCCGGGTCCTCGACGCCGGCCAGCCGGAACCACGCCTGCTGCCAGGCGAACCGGGCCAGCTCGCGGCGCTGGAAGAACTTCCGCTTGTAGAGGCCGCGGCCGAAGTGGAAGAGGGCGGCGCCCTGCATGACGGTGTTGTCCAGGTCGAAGAAGGCGGCCGCGCGGACGTCGCCGCGCACCGGGAACTCGGCCGCCGGCTCCGCCAGCGCCCGGTCCAGGAGCTCCAGCTGCCGGGAGGTCTTGCGCGCCGCCTCCGCGGCGGCCTCGCCGGCCAGCACGCTGCGCGCGGTGGCGGGGCGCCTGCGGGGGAGAGCCATGCGAGTGCGGCCATGGCGTGAGCATAGCCAGAGTGTTCGCCATCGCCCGACTCGTGGGATGCCGTCGTGTGAACCCCCGGCGGCGAAGGTGTGAAGCGGTGCGCCCGGGGCGGACAATGGGTGCATGTTCGGACGTGCGAGGAAGGGGGCGGCCGGTCCGCGGACCGTGACGCTCATCGGGAAGCCCGGGTGCCACCTGTGCGACGACGCGCGCGAGGTGGTCGAGCGCGTCTGCGCGGAGACGGGCGCCGCGTGGGAGGAGAGGGACGTCACCCGGGACGAGGAGCTGCACCGGGCCTACTGGGAGCAGATCCCCGTCGTGCTGGTCGACGGGGAGCAGCACACCTTCTGGCGGGTGGACCCGGGGCGGCTGCGGGCGGCGCTGCTGGGCTGAGCGCGGGCCGGCCGGGGCCGGGAGCGGGGGCCGTCGGCGCCCGGCGGCGGCGGTGGCCGAAGACGGTTACCATCGGGTGTTTTTTGTTCGGTTTCGGGGGCGTCACCGCAGGGAGTGTGCACGGCTTTGCCCTATTCGAAGATCGAACGCGTCGAGCTTCCCCTTGGTTCCACGGTGGCGCGAAGAGGACGCGTGACCCCGATCACTTTGCATGGACAAAGCGGACATCATCTTTGTGCACGCGTTCACAAAGACATAGCCTGCTTTCGACGGGGCGGTCTCGGGAGGGGCCGCCCGCAGCCCCGCTCATCCCGCAGGAGCACCGTGGCAACTGGCCGAACCCACCGACCGGCGACCCGCAGCCGAGGCATCCCCGAGGCCACCGTCGCCCGCCTCCCGCTGTACCTGCGGGCGCTCACCACGCTGTCGGAGCGCTCCGTGCCCACGGTCTCGTCCGAGGAGCTCGCCGCGGCGGCCGGGGTCAACTCCGCCAAGCTGCGCAAGGACTTCAGCTACCTCGGCTCCTACGGCACGCGCGGCGTGGGCTACGACGTCGAGTACCTCGTGTACCAGATCTCCCGCGAACTGGGCCTGACCCAGGACTGGCCGATCGTCATGGTCGGCATCGGCAACCTCGGCGCGGCCCTCGCCAACTACGGCGGCTTCGCCTCCCGCGGCTTCCGGGTGGCCGCGCTGATCGACGCCGACCCGTCGATGGTCGGCAGGCCCGTCGCCGGCATCCCCGTCCAGCACATCGACGACCTCGAGCGGATCGTCGAGGAGAACGGCGTCTCGATCGGCGTCATCGCCACGCCCGCCGGCGCCGCCCAGCAGGTCTGCGACCGGCTCGTCGCCGCCGGGGTGACGTCCATCCTGAACTTCGCGCCGACCGTCCTGTCCGTCCCGGACGGCGTCGACGTGCGCAAGGTCGACCTGTCGATCGAACTCCAGATCCTCGCCTTCCACGAGCAGCGCAAGGCCGGTGAGGACGGCGCCGTCGTCGGCGTCGGCGAGGCCGGCCTGCCGTCCGCCGCCGTGGGCGCCGCCCCCTCCGTCGCGTCCGCCGCCCCGCAGGCCGCCCCCGCGGCCGCGGGCCACGAGGGAACGGACGGGGACGTCCCCGCCGTGATGCCGGCATGAGCCTCCTCGTCGTCGGCCTCAGCCACCGCAGCGCCCCCGTCAGCGTGCTGGAGCGGGCCTCCCTGGACTCCGGCACGCAGAACAAGCTGCTCCAGGAGGCCCTCGCCGCCGAGCCGGCCGCCGAGGCCGCCGTCCTGGCCACCTGCAACCGCATCGAGCTCTACGCCGACGTGGACAAGTTCCACGCCGGCGTCGCCGAGCTGTCCACGCTGCTCGCCGAGCACAGCGGCCTCGGCCTGGAGGAGCTCACGCCCTTCCTGTACGTCCACTACGAGGACCGGGCCGTCCACCACCTGTTCTCCGTCGCCTGCGGCCTGGACTCAATGGTCGTCGGCGAGGGCCAGATCCTCGGCCAGATCAAGGACGCCCTCGCGCGCGCCCAGGAGCTGCACACCGCGGGCCGGCTGCTGAACGACCTGTTCCAGCAGGCCCTGCGGGTCGGCAAGCGCGCCCACAGCGAGACCGGCATCGACCGGGCCGGGCAGTCCCTGGTGACCTTCGGCCTGGAGCAGCTCGCCGCCGGGGAGCCCGTGCCGGCCTGGGCGGGGGGCAAGCGCGCCCTCGTCATCGGCGCCGGCTCCATGTCGTCGCTGGCCGCGGCGACCCTCGCCCGGGTCGGCGCCGGCGAGGTCGTCGTCGCCAACCGCACCGTCGAGCGCGCCGAGCGCCTCGCCCGGGCGCTCGCCGAACCCGGCGGCACGGGCGTCGCCGCCCGCGCCGTCCGCATGGCCGACGTCGGCCGCGAGCTGGCCCGCGCCGACCTGGCCGTCTCCTGCACGGGGGCGACCGGCCTCGTCCTCACCGCCGCGGCCGTCGAGACCGCCGCGGCGGGCCGCACGGCCCCGCTGGCCCTGCTCGACCTGGCCATGCCCCGCGACGTCGACGCCGCGGTGCACCGCATGGACAACGTCCGCCTCGTCGACATCGAGACCCTCGCCGAGGCGTCCGCCGACGCGCCCATGGCCGCCGACGTCGGCCGGGTCCGCGGCATCGTCTCCGACGAGGTCGCCGCCTTCGGCGCCGCCCAGCGCGCCGCGCACATCACCCCGACCGTCGTCGCCCTGCGCGCGATGGCCGCCGACGTGGTGGCGACCGAGGTGGCCCGCCTGGAGGGGCGCCTGCCCGGCCTCGACGGCAAGCAGCGCGCCGAGATCACCCAGACGGTGCGCCGCGTCGTCGACAAGCTGCTGCACGCGCCGACCGTGCGCGTGAAGCAGCTCGCCAGCGAGCCCGGCGGCGCCGGGTACGCCGACGCGCTGCGCACGCTCTTCGACCTCGACCCGGAGACGGTCGCCGCCGTCTCGCGGGCCGACCTGACCGACGCCGACGTGAACCGAGGGCGAGTATGACCGAGAGGGCCCAGAGCACCCAGAGGGCACTGAGGCTGGGAACCAGGCGCAGCAAGCTCGCCATGGCCCAGTCCGGGCACGTCGCGGACGCCGTCCGCCGGCTGACCGGCCGCTCCGTGGAGCTCGTCGAGATCACCACGTACGGGGACACCTCCCGCGAGCACCTCGCGCAGATCGGCGGCACGGGCGTCTTCGTCGCCGCGCTGCGCGACGCGTTGCTCGCCGGCGAGGTGGACTTCGCCGTCCACTCCCTCAAGGACCTGCCGACCGCGCGGCACGAGGGCCTCGTGCTCGCCGCGGTCCCGGTCCGCGAGGACCCGCGCGACGTGCTCGTCGCCCGCGACGGGCTCCCGCTGGCCGAGCTGGCCGCGTCCGCCCGCGGCGGCACGGCCCGCGTCGGCACCGGCTCGCCGCGGCGCATGGCGCAGCTCAACGCGTACGCCCGCGACCACGGCCTGCGCATCGAGACCGTCCCGATCCGGGGGAACGTCGACACCCGCGTCGGCTACGTCCACGGCGGCGAGCTCGACGCGGTCGTCCTGGCCGCGGCGGGCCTCAGCCGTCTCGGCCGGATCGACGAGGTCACCGAGTTCCTGCCGGTCGACACCGTCCTGCCCGCCCCGGGCCAGGGCGCCCTGGCGGTCGAGTGCCCGGCCGGCGACGACGACCTCGTCGCCGCGCTCGCCCTGCTCGACGACGCGCGCACCCGCGCGGCCGTGACCGCCGAGCGGTCCCTGCTCGCCGCCCTGGAGGCCGGCTGCTCCGCCCCCGTGGGCGCGCTCGCCGACCTGCCGGCCGGCGACCAGGATGTTCATGAGATGCGCCTGCGCGGCGTCGTCGGCACCACCGACGGCTCCACGCTGGTGCAGTTGTCCACCACCGGTCCCGTACCCACGTCGCACCACGACGCGGTGGCCCTCGGCCGCGAACTCGCGGACGAGATGCTCGCCAAGGGCGCGGCCGGTCTTATGGGGGAGCGAGCACTTTGAGCCCCATCACTGCATCCAAGGCCTCCTCGGCGTTCTCCGCGTGCGGGCACGTCACCTTCCTCGGCGCCGGACCCGGGGATCCGGGGCTGCTGACTCTGCGCGCCGTCGAGGCGCTGGCGGGCGCGGACGTACTGATCGCCGAACCCGATGTGCTCGACGTCGTACGCGGCCACGCGCGGGCGGGTGTGAGCACGCCCGAGCTGACGGTTGTCGACGAGGCGTCAATGACCGCCGGAGTCCCGGTGTTGAGGGACGCCGCCAATCTTGTCATGGAGGCGGCGCGGGGCGGCAAGCGGGTGGTGCGTGCGCTGAGCGGCGACCCGGGCCTCGACGGCGACGCGGGCGCCGAGATGCTCGCCTGCGCCGCCGCCGGCATCCCCTTCGAGGTGGTGCCCGGCATCGCCACCGCGGTCGGCGTGCCCGCGTACGCCGGCGTCCCGCTGCGCGACTCCCGGGGCGCGGACGTCCGGTTCGTGGACGCCCGCACCGCGAGCGCCCGCTGCTGGGCCGAGGTCGGCGCGTCCGACGGCACGGTGGTGGTCTCCACGACGCTGGACTCCGTCGCCTCCGCCGCCGGCGAGCTGGTCACGGCGGGCCGCAAGCCGGACACGCCGCTGACGGTCACCGTCGCCGGCACGACCACCCGGCAGCGGACGTGGACGGCGACGCTCGGCTCGATCGCGCAGACGCTGAAGCAGGCGAAGGTGCTGCCCTCCCCGCAGGGCCACCAGCCGGTCATAGCCGTGGTCGGTGAGCACAGCGCCGCCGCCCAGCGCGACCAGCTCGCGTGGTTCGAGTCCAAGCCGCTGTTCGGCTGGAAGGTCCTCGTCCCGCGCACCAAGGAGCAGGCGGCCTCGCTCTCCGACCAGCTCAGGTCGTACGGTGCCGTGCCCAGCGAGGTCCCGACCATCGCCGTCGAGCCGCCGCGCACCCCGCAGCAGATGGAGCGCGCGGTCAAGGGCCTGGTCACGGGCCGCTACGAGTGGATCGCCTTCACCTCGGTGAACGCCGTGAAGGCCGTCCGCGAGAAGTTCGAGGAGTACGGGCTCGACGCCCGCGCCTTCGCCGGGATCAAGGTCGCGGCGGTGGGCGAGCAGACCGCGAAGGCCCTGGTCGACTTCGGCGTCAAGCCGGACCTGGTGCCCAGCGGGGAGCAGTCCGCGGCGGGGCTGCTGGAGGACTGGCCGCCGTACGACCCGGTCTTCGACCCGATCGACCGGGTGTTCCTGCCGCGCGCCGACATCGCGACGGAGACGTTGGTGGCCGGGCTGATCGAGCTGGGCTGGGAGGTCGACGACGTCACGGCGTACCGGACCGTGCGCGCGTCGCCGCCGCCGGCGGAGACCCGCGAGGCGATCAAGGGCGGCGGTTTCGACGCGGTGATGTTCACGTCGTCGTCGACGGTGCGGAACCTCGTCGGCATCGCGGGCAAGCCGCACAACGTGACCGTGATCGCCTGCATCGGCCCGGCGACCGCGAAGACGGCGGAGGAGCACGGCCTGCGGGTGGACGTGCTGTCGCCGGAGCCGTCGGTGACGAAGCTGGCGGAGGCCCTGGCGGAGTTCGGCGCGAAGCGCCGCGCGGCGGCGCTGGAGGCGGGAGGCCCGGTCACCCGGCCCTCCGAGCGGCGCCCGGGGGCGCGGCGCAGACGGACGACGACGACCTGACCGCTCCCGGCCCGACGGGGCCGGTTCCCGACCGGTGGCGGGGCGGAGGGGCACCCGGTGGGTGCGCCTCCGCCCCGTCGGCGTGCGGCCGGGGGCCACGGGCGGGAGCCGTCGTCCCGGGAGGGCCGGCGCGGACCGGCCCCGCGGGGCCCCGAGGAGGGCCGGCGCCCGGAGGCGCGGCCCCGTACGGGCTGCTGCCGGTCGAGGAGCCGCGCGCACCGCTCCGGGCCGGGGTCCGCCTGCGGTAGCACCGCCGGGTCGGCCGCGCGGCGGAGCCGGGTGGCCCGCGGGCCGATGCCCGGCCGCCCCTCCACCTGCGACCTTCGTGTCGAGGGGGCCGGCCGGCGGCCCGCCGGAGCCGAGGAGCACGTATGCGGACGACCTTTCGCGCGGAGGAACCCGCCTCCGCCCGCCCGGGGCGGTTCCGCGCCGCGTGGCGGGCGGCCCACCGGCCCGTCGACGGGGTGTCCCGGCGGACGCGGCTCATCGCGTACGCCGTGCCGTTCACGGTCCTGCCGTCCAGCGTCTGGCGGCTCCCCGCCGCGTTCTCCTACGGGGTCTCGCCCGGCGAGTGTGCGTACGTCGTCCTGCTGTCGGTCGTGTCCGAGGTCCTCGCGTTCACCGCGGTCGGGCTGGTCGCCCGCTGGGGCGAGGTGTTCCCGCGCTGGGTCCCCTTCCTGCGCGGCCGCCGGGTCCCGGTGGGGGCGGCCGTCGTACCCGCCGCCGCCGAGGCCATGGTCCTCACCCTCCTGTGGACCGTGGCGGTCCCGGTCACCGAGGTCATGGACGTGACGATCCGGGGCGGCGAGGTGCCGTCCGACTACCCGGGCAGGGCCGGGGGCTGGGAGGCCGCGTGGTTCTACCTCTGCTACGCGCCGCTGGTCCTCTGGGGGCCGCTGCTGGGCGTGCTGACCGTCGCCTACGCCAAGCGCCGCCGGGCGGCTCCCGAGGGCTGAACGGCGCCGCGGCACGCGGCGCGCCCGGCGGGGCGGGGCCCCGGAGCACCGGCGGCGGGCGCCGCCCGCACCGGCGGCCCGTACGCGTCGCACGGCGGCCCGTACGCGTCGTGCGGCGGCGCCCGTACGCGGTCCGGGCGCCCCGCCGGTCAGGCGCCGGTGGCGGCCGGGACGGGGTCCGGGTCGGGCCCGGCGTCGACGATCCGCGCGAGCAGGTCGAGGCCCGGACGGTCCACGGAACGGGCGTCGGCGCTGAGGACGACGACCGCGGCCCGGTGTCCGGGGGCCACGGCCAGCAGGCTGCGGTAGCCGCCGGTGCCGCCGCTGTGGAACAGGGTCCGGTGCCGGCCGCGGGGCAGGTCGGCCGAGATCCAGCCGGGGTGGACGGCGGCCCTGGCGTTGACGCGGTGGGCGGTGGCGCGGGTGAGGGCGACGGCTTCGGCGAGTTCCCCTGGTGCGGGGTCGATGTGGGCCCGGGCCAGTGCGAGCAGGTCGGGCACGGTGGAGTGCAGGCCGCCGGCGCCGGCGAGGGCGGCCAGGTGCCAGGGCGGGCGGGGGCGGCCGGTGCGGGAGTGGCCGCCGGCCAGCCGCGCGGCGCGTCCGGGGTCGAGGACCACGCGGGTGTCGGTCATGCCGAGGGGCCGGCAGACCTCGGCCCGGACGAGCGCGTCGTAGTCGGTGCCGGTACGGCGTGCCAGGGCGAGCCCGAGCAGGCCGGCGCCGAGGTTGGAGTAGTGGAAGCGGGTGCCGGGCACCGACCGCAGGCGGGTGCGCCGCAGTCCGTCCAGCAGGAACTCGCCCGTGCAGCCGGCGTAGGGGTCGGTCCGGAACAGGCCGCGCGGCAGGAGGCCCCTGGGCAGCCGGGGCAGGCCGGAGGTGTGGCAGGCCAGGTGGACCAGCCTGACGGCCTCGCCGCCGCGTTCGGGGAGCGTGATGTCGCGGGGCAGCAGGTCGCGGAGCGGCTGGTCCAGCCCCACGGTGCCGCGCACGGCGAGCCGGGCCAGGGTCAGGGCGGTGAACGTCTTGGTGACGGAACCGATCTCGAACAGCGTGCCGGGGTCCGCGCCGTGCAGCGCGGACCGCCCGCCCCGCACGGCACCCACCACGACGGCGCCGCGCCGCCGGGCGCCGAGCCGCTCCGCCGTCCGCCGTACCAGGTCGTCGAGGGACGGGGCCACGGTCGTCACGCCTCCGTCCGGCCGAACAGGCGCCGTCCGCCGTACTTCTTATGCACGGCCTGCTTCGAGACCCCCAGCGCCTCCGCGATCTGCGCCCACGTCACCCCCGCCACCCGCGCCCGGTACACCAGGACCTCCTCCTGACCCTCCAGGCGGCGGCGCAGCGCGGCCGCCTCGCGCAGCGCTTCGATCGGATCGGCGTTGTCGGTGATCGATGAGATGTCCACTCCGGTCATGCGTCAACTTTAGTTGACTTCTCTCCCGATCGTCAACCTGAGTTGACCGTGGCGGGGTGCAGGCGGTGGCGCGGCAGGCGGCGTACGGCAGACGGTCCAAGCCGTCCGGCCCGTCCGGGCCGCGGAACCCCCGCCCGCCCCGGATCGGGACCCCGGGGGCGGCCGATCTCCCCCAATCCCCCACCCCCACACGCCAGTTCATGTACGCTGCAAGGCTTTGCTCGGGACGTGGACGCTGTATCCGGTGGGGGGAGAACACGGTGAACGGTACGACGGGGAACCGTCCGGGGGAGTACGACGAGCAGGTCGCGCGCCTGGCGGCGGGCTCGTCCAACTTCGGCCACCTGCTGCGCCACGAGCCCTTACTGGTGACGCTCGGCTGCTCCGCCGAGTCGTACGTCCACACCGACCCGCACGCGGCCATGGTGAAGGCCCGCCTCTTCGGCGAGGTCATGGCCCGGCACCTGGTCACCCTCCTCGGCGTCACCGTCCCGGGCAACCGGCAGGTCGACCGGATCAACGCCCTCGTCCGGGCCGAGGTCCTGGTCCCGCAGGTGCGCGCCTGGTTCGAGGCGATCCGCGAGACGGGGAACCGGGCGGTCCACGAGTACTACGCCAACGTCCGCGAGGCGCTGCGCTGCGTGGAGACGTGCTTCCGCCTCGGCGACTGGCTCCACCGCGCCTCGGACCCGTCCGACACCGCGCACCGGGTGTTCCTGGCGCCCGCGCCGCCCTCCGCCGCGCCCGCCCCGACGACCGCCGCCGACCTGCGCGAGCTGGAGCAACTGCGCACCGAACTCGACGCCTACCGCCGCAGGCTGGAGGAGGCCCGCCTCCGCTACGACGGAAGGCAGAGCCGCCTGGAGCGCGAACGGGCCGCCCGCGAGCAGGCCGAGGCGGAACTGGCCCGCGCCGAGGCCGAACGGGCCGCGCTGCACGACCTGATCGCCGAGCTGAGCGAGAGGATCACCGAGCTGGCGGCCCCCGACGTGGAGTCCCGCTCGGCCGCCCGTCCGCTGGACGGGGCCTCGCGGCGCGACGAGTTCATCGCGTACGCGCAGAAGGCCGCCCGCCCGCCGATGAGCGAGGCGCAGGTGAGGGCCGAGCTGGACCGGATGCTGGAGAAGGCGGGCTGGACGGTCCAGGACGACGCCGCCAAGAACCTCTTCGCGGGGCGGGGCGTCGCCGTCCGGGAGGTCTCCACCGCCGTCGGCCGCGCCGACTACCTCCTCTACGTCGACCAGCGCCTGGTCGGCGTCGTGGAGGCCAAGCGGGAGGGTGCCGACCTGGAGGCCGCCATGCGGCAGGCCGCCCGCTACGCCACCGGCCTCACCCGCAGCCAGCAGCTCAGCGCCTGGCGTGCCAGCCTGCCCTTCCGGTACGTCGCCGACGGCAACACCGTCCGCTTCCACAACGCGCTCGACCCGTCCCCGCGCACCCGCGAGGTCTTCGCCGTGCACCGGCCGGAGACCGTCGCCCGCTGGATCGAGGAGGCCGAGGCCGACCCGGCCGCGCCCACGCTGCGCGCCCGGCTGCGCCGCCTGCCGGGGACCTTCCTCGACCCCGCGCCCCTGCGCCCCGCGCAGCTCACGGCCATCACCGGCCTGGAGCGCTCCCTCGCCAAGGACGACCCGCGCGCCCTGATCCAGATGGCGACCGGCGCCGGCAAGACGTACACGGTGGTCAGCGAGACCTACCGGCTCCTGAGGCACGCCGGCGCCCGGCGCGTCCTGTTCCTGGTCGACCGCAACAACCTCGGCGGCCAGGCCGCCACCGAGTTCGAGAACTTCGACACCCCCGACGACGGCCGCAAGTTCACCGAGCTGTACGTGGTGCAGCGCCTCGCCGGGGACACCGTGCTGGGCTCCGCGCACGTGGTGGTCTCCACCGTGCAGCGCCTGTGGATGGCGCTGACCGGCCGCGACGTGCCGAGCGCCGACAAGGAGGACGCGGCCCTCGACCGGTACGACCTGGTGAAGGAGCCCGTCCAGGTCGGCTACAACCCGGACCTGCCGCCGGAGGCCTTCGACCTCGTCGTCGTCGACGAGTGCCACCGCTCCATCTACGGCAAGTGGCGCGCGGTCCTGGAGTACTTCGACGCCCACCTGGTCGGCCTGACCGCCACCCCCGTCAAGCAGACCTTCGGCTTCTTCTTCCAGAACCTGGTCAGCGAGTACCCGTACGAGCAGGCCGTCGCCGACCGCGTCAACGTCGACTTCGACGTCTTCCGCATCCGCACCGAACTGGGCGAGAACGGCGGGACCATCCCGGCGGAGACGGTCGTCCCGATGCGGGAGCGCAGGACGCGCCGCGAGCGGTACCAGGAGCTGGAGGAGGACCTGGAGTGGAAGGCGTCCCAGCTCGGCCGGCAGGTCATCAGCAAGGGACAGCTGAAGCTGGTGCTGGAGACGTTCCGCGAGCACCTGTTCACCGACATCTTCCCCCCGGTGGGGGAGGGGGAGGCCCGGCGGGCCCGCACCCACGTGCCCAAGACGCTGGTCTTCGCCGTGGACGACAACCACGCCGACGAGATCGTGGGGATGGTCCGTCAGGTCTTCGGCGAGAGCGACGACTTCTGCCAGAAGATCACCCACGCGGCGAAGCGGCCCGCGGAGCTGATCAAGGCGTTCCGCAACAGCCCCGAGCTGCGCATCGCGGTCACCGTCGACATGATCGCCACCGGGACCGACATCCCGCCGCTGGAGTGCGTCTTCTTCCTGCGGGACGTGAAGAGCTGGGCGTACTTCGAGCAGATGAAGGGGCGCGGTTCGCGGACGGTCGACCCGGCGGAGTTCCAGGCCGTCACCCCGGACGCGGAGGTCAAGGAACGGTTCGTGATCGTCGACGCGGTCGGGGTGACGGACTCGCCCCGCGTGGACGCCCGCCCCCTCAACCGGATCTCCGAGCGGAAGATCCCGCTGGAGCGGCTGATGGCCAAGACGGCCGGCCTGGCCATGACCGAGGACGAGATCGCCACCCTGGCGGGCCGACTGGCCCGGCTCGACCAGCAGCTCACCGCCGAGGAGCGCGAGGAGGTCGCGGAACTCGCGGGCCGGCCGCTGACGGAGATCGTCGGCGGCCTGGTCCGGTCCGTCGACCCCGACCAGCAGGAACGGGCCCGGCGGATCGGCGGCGAGGAGCAGGTACGCCGGGACATGCTGGACGCGCTGAAGCCGATCGCCGCCAACCGCGAGCTGCGCGACCGGCTGATGTCCATGCGCCGGGCCCACGACATCGTCATAGACGAGGTGAGCGTGGACGAGGTGCGGGAGGTGCGCGGCATCACGCCGGACGAACTGGCCATGCGGCGCGTCACCTCCTGGAAGCAGTACCTGGACGAACACCGGGACGAGACCACCGCGTTCGAGATCGCCTTCCGCGACCGCAGGGACCCCAAGGAGGTCTACCGGCGGCTGAAGGACCTGGCCCGGAAGATCGAGCGCCCCCCGTTCCAGTGGACCCCGGCGCGGCTGTACGACGCGTACGTGCAGCTCGGCAAGGCCGCCCGGCACCCGGGCGGATCGGCGGGCGTGGTCGACCTGATCGGGCTGCTGCGGTTCGAGCTGGGCCTGGACGAGGAGGTACGGCCCTACCGGGCGCTGGTGGAGGAGCGGTACGCCGCTTGGCGGGCCCGCCAGGAGCAGGCGGGAGCCGTTTTCACCGAGGAGCAGACGTGGTGGCTGGACCGCATGGTCGACGTGATCGCCACCGACGCCGCGATCGAACCCGCGCATTTGAAGGGTTTGCCCTTCAACGAGCGCGGGGGCGTGGACGGATTCCTGAGGGAGTTCGGGCCGGATCGCGCGGCTGAGATTCTGGATGAACTGGGACGGGAGTTGGGCGCGTGAGTGGGTGCGGTGTTTCCACGGAACTGCCGGAGGGGTGGGCTTGGGCGACGCTCGACGAAGTGGCCGTATGGGGAAGTGGCGGCACACCCAAGGCTGGAGTTTCTGCCTTCTATGACGGAGAAATTCCCTGGGCGGTGATCGGGGATCTCAACGACGGTGTCGTTAACGTAACTGCTCGACGCATCACGCAATCTGGCCTCGAAAACAGTGCGGCGAAAATCGTTCCGGCGGGTTCGCTCTTGCTGGCCATGTATGGTTCGATTGGAAAGATGGGCGTCGCTGGCATCGATATGGCGACCAATCAAGCGATCGCTTTCGCGGTCCCTCGCTCAGATGCCGTTGACACCTCCTATCTTTTTTATTACCTTCTTGGTCAGCGTGACGACTTGGCAGCGAAAGGGAAAGGGGCCACGCAAAAGAATATTAGTCAACAGATCATTAAGGCATGGCCCCTTCCCTTGCCTCCGCTGGAGGAGCAGCGGCGTATCGTCGCCGTGCTCGAAGATCACCTTGCCCAGTTGGCGCGAGGCGTGGAACTGTTGCAAGCGAGCTTGCGCAAACTCTCCGTGTACGGCGAGCGCCTGCTTCTCGAAGCTTGCAATGGGAAGTTGCTCGGGCTGCTTCCGGCGGCGGAGCAATCCACTCCCTCAACTGCCGATTGCATTGACGGGGAACTTTCGGCCTTGCCGGAAGGCTGGACGTGGAGCCGCCTGGGTGAGTTCGCTGAAGTCGTCGGCGGAATCACGAAAGACGCTAAAAAGCAGTCTGACCCTGAGCTTCCGGAGGTCCCGTATCTCCGTGTGGCCAATGTGCAGCGTGGCCGTTTGGACTTGTCGAATATCGCTACCATTCGTGCTACGCCTAGTAAAGTATCCGCACTGACTCTTCAGTCGGGCGACGTGCTGCTGAATGAGGGAGGGGATCGCGATAAGCTCGGACGAGGGTGGATCTGGGAGGGGCAGATCGAAGGCTGCATTCACCAGAACCACGTCTTCCGGGCAAGGATTCGTGGCGGTGTCCTCAGCTCTAAAATTTTGGCGTGGCACGCCAACAGCTTTGGGCGTCACTGGTTTGAAGTGAACGGCAAGCAGAGCGTGAATCTGGCCTCGATCAGTCTTCGGAAGATCAAGCAATTCCCGGTGCCGATCCCTCCGCAGGCCCATCAAGAGCGGATAGTGCAGGAGGTGGAGCGCCAGCTATCGGTCATTGAGAGTGCGGAAAAAATCGTACGTGCAGCCCTAGGCCGAGCCACGAGCCTCCGCCGTTCCCTCCTCGCCGAAGCCTTCGCGGGGCGTCTCGTCCCCCAGGACCCCGCCGACGAGCCCGCTACCGCCCTGCTCGACCGCATCCGTACGGAGCGGGAAGCGACCGGGGCCGCCAAGTCCAAGCGCCGCAGCCCCCGCCGGGCCCCCACCCAGCGAGAGAACGCACCCGCAGCGGACGCGCCCCCGCCGCCCCGGGCCGACGGCCCGGCCCTCACCACCGCCACCCAGCCCACCCTTGACCTGGAGATGCCCTCGTGACCACGACCGAGGCCCGTCGGCTCGTCGACAAGCTCTGGAGCTACTGCCACGTCCTGCGTGACGACGGCGTCTCCACCATCGACTACGTGGAGCAGTTGACGCTCCTCGTCTTCCTCAAGATGGCGCACGAGGCGCAGTCCCGCCCCCCGATGTTCCGCGAGCAGATCATGCCCGAGGGCACGGTCTGGGAGGGCCGTGGCTGGCCCGAGCTGCTGAACAACGACGGCGCCAAGCTCGAAGCCGCCTACACCCAGCTCCTCGAAGACCTCGGCGCCCAGATACCCGGCACCACCTTCCACCTGATCTTCAACGGGGCGAGGAACCGCATCCACGACCCCGCGAAGCTCAAGCGGCTGGTCAAGGACCTGATCGACAAGGAGAGCTGGTCGGGCCAGAAGACCGACATCAAGGGCGACGCCTACGAGGAACTGCTCTCCCGGGGCGCGGAGGACATCAAGTCCGGCGCGGGCCAGTACTTCACGCCCCGCCCGCTGATCCAGGCCATCGTCGACTGCGTCCGACCCACCCCGGACGACACGATCACCGACCCCGCCTGCGGCACCGGCGGCTTCCTGCTGTCCGCCGCCGAGTACATCCTCCAGGAGTACGGCAACCGCCTCACCCCCGAGCAGCGCGAGCACCTCAGCAGCGGCGGCATCTGGGGCACCGAACTGGTCAGGAACACCGCCCGTCTCGCCGCGATGAACCTCTTCCTCCACGGCATCGGCCAGCCCACCGGCAAGGCCCTCGTCCGCACCCGGGACGCCCTCGCCGCCCCGCCCGACAAGCGCGCGAGCCTGGTCCTGGCCAACCCGCCCTTCGGCAAGAAGTCGTCCATCACCGTCTACGGCGACGACGGTTCCGCCGCCCGCGAGGCCATCGCGTACGAACGCCGCGACTTCTGGGTCACCACCACCAACAAGCAGCTCAACTTCATGCAGCACATCGCCTCGCTGCTGGAGATCCACGGCCGGGCGGCGGTCGTCGTCCCCGACAACGTCCTCTTCGAGGGCGGCGCGGGCGAGACCATCCGCCGCCGCCTGCTGAAGGAGTACGACGTCCACACGCTGCTGCGCCTGCCCACCGGCATCTTCTACGCGGGCGGCGTCAAGGCCAACGTCCTCTTCTTCGAGCGCAGGCCGGCCCGCCCCAACCAGCCGTGGACCGAGAAGCTGTGGGTCTACGACTTCCGTACGGCTCAGCACTTCACCCTCAAGCAGAACCCGCTCACCCGGGCCCACCTCGACGACTTCGTGCAGTGCTACCGCCCCGGCGAGGACCGCTCCAAGCGCGTCGAGACCGAGCGCTTCAAGGCGTACACGTACGAGGAACTGACCGCCCGCGACAAGGCCAACCTCGACATCACCTGGCTGCGCGACCCCAGCCTGGACGACGCGGACAACCTGCCCGCCCCCGAGGTGCTGGCCGCCGAGATAGTGGAGGACCTCCAGGCCGCGTTGGCCGAGTTCGCCGCGATCGCGGAGACCTTGCAGCAGGCGCGGGGCGGCGACCCGGCGGAGGAGGCGGCCCCGGCCGCTGACTGATCGCGGACGTGGCCCGCACCCGTGAACTCGGGTGCGGGCCACGCCCGTTTGCCGTGTCAGTGCCCGGAGGCGTACGGCAGGAAGGCCGCCCAGGTGGCGGGGGTGAGGGCGAGGCGGGGACCGGCGGGGTTCTTGGAGTCCCGTACGAGGATCCGGTCGGGAACGGTCGCCACCTCGACGCAGTCGGGGCCTTCAGCGGTGCTGTAGCTGCTCTTGATCCAGGCGACCTCGACGCAGTCAGGGCCGTCAGCGGTGCTGTAACTGCTCTTTATCCACTCCAGCTTGGTCCGGGCTCTACCAGGCGGCTTGAAGGTCATGACTCTCCCAGCATTTTCTCGATGAAGGCCAGTGACTCACGCGGGGTGAGAGCCTGTGCACGGATGGTCCCGTAGCGCATGTCCAAGACCTGCACGTGCTTCGGATCAGTGATCACACGACTGATCTCCTGCACTTCGGCATGTCCGACCGTGCTGCCGCCCCTCAGCCTGAGCAACCTAAACGAACCGCCGAGGCCGGAGTTCTCCTCACGGGCCAGTGGAAGAACCTGTAGATCTACGTTACGCAAGCGGCCGACCTCCAACAGCCGTTCGAGCTGTGCGCGCATGACCATTGTGCCTCCCACGGGGCGACGCAGCGTTGACTCACACTGGACGAAGCTGAAAAGAGGACTGCCTGCGGACTCGCGCACGATCTCCTGTCGTGACATCCGGGCGGTGATGCGCTGCTCCAACTCGCCCTCCATGAAAGGCGGTCGGCTTCCGGCGTACACCGCTCGTGCGTACTCCTCCGTCTGCAACAACCCATGGATGACCGAGTTGTTGTAGGCACACAGCTCTACCGCGTCCGCCTCCAACCTCTTCAGGTCCCGTACCTTCTTCGGGTACCGGGTCTCCGCCAGGTCCCGCCCCATCGCCACGACCCGGCCGCCCGCCTCAAGTACCCGGTCCGCCGCGTCCAGGTACTCCGGTCGAGGGATGCGCCGCCCGCGTTCCACCGAGGAGACCAGCTCCTCCCCGTACCCGATGGCCGCGCCGAACTCCGCCTGCGTCAGCCCGGCCGCCTCGCGCCATAGCTTGAGTTGGCGGGCCACGGCCTTGACGACCGCCCCGGCCTCCTCGTCCTCCGGTCCCGCGTCCCAGTCGCCCATGTCCCGCCCTCCCGTCGAGCCCTTCCCGGTTCAACTCCGTACGCCCCCGCCCGGACACCCCGTACCGCCCGGACGGAAACGGGTGCCGTGCGGACAGCCGACCTTCGCCCGGCCGGTCCTGCTTCACAGGCTATGCAGACGCGGACACGCTGGGTGACGTGAATCACCGAATCACCTCCACCAGCGGAGCCCCCGCCGAGCCGGCGGCTCCCGACGCGCCGCGCCGGTTCTCCATGCGGTTCTCCGCCACCCGCCGCGGCGCGCGCCTCGCCCGGCTGCTCGCGGCCCAGCAGTTGCAGGACTGGGGACTTCCGCCGGACCCGGCCCGGCTGGTCGTGGCCGAGCTGGCGGCGAACGCCGTGCTGCACGGCCGCGTACCGGGCCGGGACTTCCGCCTGACCCTCTCCGCCGCCGCCTCGGGGACGCTGTGCGTGGAGGTCACCGACACGCGGGGCGAACTGACGCCCGTTCGAGGGCGGTTGGCGGCGGAGGTCCTGGGCGAGTCCGGGTACGGGCTGCTGCTGGTCGAGGAGCTGGCGGACCGGTGGGGCGTCCGCCACGGCCCGGCCCCGTGCAAGACCGTCTGGGCCGAACTGGACCCGGCCGCCCCGTGACGACGGCAGGCGTCCTTCGGCCGCACGCGCCTTGGGAAGTGCTTCCCGACGCGGCCCACGGCGTCGGTGTGAGCCGGTGGTCCTCCAGAAGCCCGATCCCGGTCGCCGGCCGGGGGCCGGGGGCCGGTCATCGGCTTCTACTCGCACAGTCCGCCCCGTATGCCGTCCACGGAGACAACCCGGAGACGATTCATGGCCTGGGAGGAGTGGAAGCGTTTGAAAGCCGAGGCGGCTACTCGTAAGGCCACTCGGATACAGCTGAACCAGGCCGCCTCGGGAGGAGGGGGCGGCGACTGCAGCGGGCCGGATCTGACTTCCAGTCCGCGAGTGAAGAAGGCGGCGGCGAAGGAAATTCAAGAAGTCCTGATGCCGGGCGCGGCGCGAGACGGCAAGTACGCGGTCGAAAGCACGAACACGGCGATCAAAGAATTCGGTGCCAGGGACGGAGGCAAGGTCATTGCATGTAGTCGATCTGTCCGGTTGATCATCCTTTCCCGAGGGCAGGGCTTCGGCGTAGTCGCGTGATGCCGGGTTCGTGGCGATCTGCTCTTATCGACGTCCTCAGAGCACGACAGGCACGGTTTCCAAGATCATGGGGTTCTCGACGCCCCGTGATCCGTCCTGGAACGCCTCGGCGTACGGCCCGACCTGCTGTGCCCGAGGCGGAGCCTGCTTGCGGAAACGACAGTGCGGCGGCTGCTGGGCCGCATCGACGGCGACGCGTTAGACCAGGCGGTGGGCCGCTGGCTGGCCGACCGGCGCGCCGGCACCGACGGCCGACCGGCGCGCCGGCACCGACGGCCGACTGCGCGGTCTGGCGGTCGACGGCAAGAGCCTGCGCGGAGCGGTAAGGGCCGAGGGCCGGAAGATCCACCTGCTCGCCGCCTGCGATCATGTGCGCGGCCTGGACCTGGCTCAGCTCGACGTGGGGGAGAAGACCAACGAGATCACCTGCTTCCTGCCTCTGCTGGAGACCATCGCCGACTTGGCGGGCGTGGTCGTGGCCAGCGATGCGATGCACACCCAGCGCGAGCATGCTCAGTACCTGCTCGGCCGTCACGCGCACCACATCGTGATCGCGGAGGGAAACCAGAAGGAGCTTCGCAAACAGTTGATGTCTCTTCCGTGGAGGCAGATTCCGTTGCAGTCACGCACCCGCGACGCCGGACACGGCCGGGGCGAGATCCGCCGGATCAAGGTGTACACGGTGAACAACCTGCTCTTCCCCGGGGCCCGCCAAGCCGTCCAGCTCAAGCGTCGCCGAGTGGACCGCAAGACCGGCAAGATCAGCATCAAGATCATTGACGCGGTCACCAGCCTCCCCGCCGAGCAAGCCACACCCACCGAACTCGCCCGGCTGATCCGCGGCCCCTGGAAGATCGAGGCCCTGCACCATGTCAGGGACGTGACGTTCGCCGAGGACGCTTCCCAACTGCGGACCGGCACCGCACCTCGCGCCACGGCCACCTGGCGCAACCTCGCCATCGGCGCCCTCCGCCTGGCCGACAAGACGAACCTCGCCTCCGCGCTGCGGCACGACGCCCGCGACACCCGCCGACCACTCGCCCTGCTCGGACTCACACGGCCACGAAACGGACGTCAAGTGACTACGCCGAAGCCCTGGGCCCGACACCCGAACACCGCCGTGCCTACCTGCCCGCGACCGGATCACTGAACGTATGCGGCGACTGGTACGACGCCTCTGGACGCGACTCAAGGATTGAGGGCAACCCTTCTACCAATCCTCGGGTTTACCCACCAGCTCCTGACACTGCTCCAACTTGAGGGCTTGAACTTCAAGCGCGACCAGTCTGTGATGGCCGAGCTGTTCCGTAATAAGCTGCTCTGTATCCTCATTACGGCTAACGGCGTATGCAACGGCACCGTAGGAGTAACCCAAGTCAGAGACAGCCCGGATCAGATCGTTGATCCCCTCCTGGTGATCATCGGGTCGTTCAAGTGCCCGCCAGCTTCCTGCAAGGTGCAGGAAGGAGCTTCCGGTCGCCTCAAGCTTGTCAGAAACCGCGTCGCGTTCAGATTGCGCTGGATTCGGCTTTTCATCCATTTTCACGAAGGATTCGGTTGCCTCTTCCATCTCGGGGCCGATGGAGGGGATTTCCTGCTGGCAAATTGCATTTACTTGATCTTGCCACTCGCTAAATGCGGGCGCGTCACTCTCGAATTGGTTTAGAAAGAATGCGAAAATGCCAATGAGGGCCGACGCGACCCCCACCCACCAGCCGATATGGGAGCGCAGCTTACTTCCGAGCGAATCTCTTGAAGGCTCACGAGACTCCGGTGAAGGCTCAGCAGGTTCTGGTTCTGGCGAAGCGTCATTCATAACCGCCTCCGCGGCTTCCGTGCGAACGCGGCCCCCCGGCCCGCTCGCGCCGCCCCAATCCGGCGCCAGGTCGTTCGCGACCACACGCGGCATGGACACATAACCACCTTGCCCCGCGACCGACCCGAGCGCATCTGAGGCACGTGCCGTACGGGTCACGGCAGGCCGAGCTCGCGATCCGGATCGCGCATGCCGCACGACTCCACGCCCACATCGGTGAGCAGCCGCAGCGCCTCTTCGCGGCCGACCGACCTCCCTGCGGGCAGCGGGCCTGCCGGCACCGACGGGATGGGCGTCCGGCCGCCGTGGACGTCCACGCCCGGGACACCGGGAACCGGGAGCGGGAGGCGGGCCCCGGGCGCCGGGCGGGACGGGGAGCCTGCTGCCTCTCGCCCCGGTCGACCGCGTCGCGCCCGGTCAGTGCCTCCCCTTCTCCACCCGGACGGAGGCCGCGTCCACGATCACCGCCGTCCAGTCCACCTCGCCGCGGACCCCGGGGTCGTCCGAGACGACCCGATGCAGCCGCCGCCACAACCCGTCCCTGGTCCATGCGGAGAACCGGCGGTGCGCGGTCGCCGGCGAGACGCCGAACGTCTCCGGCAGGTGCCGCCAGGCGCAGCCGCTGGCCAGCACGTACACGACGGCCGTGAAGACCGCTCGCTCATCCACCGGGGCCGTGCCTCCGCCTTGCGGACGGGAGGCGAAGGAAGGCAGCAACGGCGCGGCGAGCGACCAGAGTTCGTCGGAAACCAACCGCTTCGACAAACCAACACCCATGGCACGGCATCATGCCGCACCCACCCCATGCCACATGAGACGAGTTCCGGGCCCCGTCGGGCGGCGGCCGGTTTTCACCCCACCGGCATTTACCTGTACGTGTTTTTGCCAAGAGCACCGCACGGGAGAACGGCTGATAAGAGTATCTCGGGCACGGGCCGTGTGCGTTACGGTCGGGGGGTCTGCCCGCAGTAGAGGAGGAAGTGTGAAGCTGCCCTTGCATCGGTCCCTCGGAGTTGCGGCCACCGTGCTGGCCGCCCTGGCCAGCACGACCGTACCGGCCTTCGCCAGTGCTCCGGTCGACGGTTACGCCATGCCCATCCACCGCGTGAACTGTGACCGGACCGATTACCTCGAAATCCACAACAACAGCGGCATGTCCGTTCTCTGCTTCGCCGACCGCGGAGCCGTGGCCGTCGCCATCTACGGTGTCAACTGGATAGAATCGGGAAACAACAAGGCGGAGATCCAGTTCCAGCGCAGCCTGAACAATCCGGCGATCGAAAGCGTCACCATAGAGAAGTGGAACTCGTGGAACCCCGGCCACGTCCACAAGGTGAGCCGGATCGAGATCTTCTGACATCCCGCAGGACGGGCGCCCTCCGGGGCGTCCGTCTCCTTTTCGAGTTCGTGTTCCGCGGCTCGCCCGGGGCCTTCCCGGCACCACTCGCACGGGCGGCCCCCGGGCGGCGTACCGGGGCGACGGCCGCGCCCGCGAGGATCACGGGGATGACCACCCGTACCGCAGACCTCTGGCACCACTACGGCCGCGTTCGCCACGCCGCCGATCGGGCCGTGCCCGACGACTTCCGCTGGAACTGGGCCCAGGACGGCGGGCCGGGCCCCGAAGTCCTCGGTGACCTTACCGGGGCGTGTGTCGGCGACCTCGGAGCCGGGGCCGCCCGGCACGCCGCCCACCTGGCGGACCGCCACCGGCCCGCCCGGGTCGACGCGGTCGACGCGTCACCCGCCCAGTACGCCATGGCCGTCGACCTGTACGGGCACCTCGCTCCCCGGTTGCGCATCGTGCGGTCCGACGCGGTGGGCCACCTGCGCGCACGGCCGGGGGCGTACGACGTGCTGTACAGCGTCTTCGGCGCGGTGGACTTCACCGAACCGCGCGAGCTGCTGCCGGCGGCGGCCGCCGCGCTGCGGCCCGGCGGGCGGCTGGTGTTCTCCACCCTCGGCCACCACCTCGGCGGCACGCCCGCGCGGCCCGACGTGCGGTCCGTCGACGTTCCGGCGCGGACGCCGGGCGGTGGGGCGGCCACGATGCGGCGCTGGGTGCTCCGGGGGCGGGTGTGGAGCGACTTGCTCGACCGGGCGGGGTTCACGCGGGTCACCGTCGACGTACTGCCCGGGGGGAGGGGGCCGCGCGCCGCCGACGCACTGCTGGTGGCCGCGTACCGCCTGCCGACCGCCGCGGGTTCCTGAAGGCGTGGGAGCAGGAGCGGTCGAGGGCTCGGGGGTGGGGGAGCAGGGGCGGTCGAGGGCTCGGGGGCGGGGGCGAGGAGCCATGGGTGTTTGAGCGGTCGGGCCGGTGCCGGGGGCTGCGCGCCGGAACCAGGGGGTGCGGGCGGGAGGTGCGGGACGCCGCCGGTGGAGGAGCCGGCTGACCGCTTTCGGGCGCCCGTCGACGGATACCCGGCCACTACCCGTACACCTACGACGGCGGCGGGGTGAGCGACGTGCACAAGGCCGCCGGCCCTCGGTGTCCGTCCGGATCCGGCACGTCCGGGCGCCGGAAAACCCGACCGGTTGCACCGGGCGCCGTGAGCAGGGCTTGGGGCGCGCCTTGTCGGCGGCTTCCGCGTCCTCGCGGGAACCGCCGTTTCCGAAGGAACCGAACCCCTGAGCCGGGGGTTCGTGGAAGGAGGAGGGCACTCGCGGTGAAGCGGGCCGGGTGACCGGTACCGACACGACACCCCGGAAACGGCAACGGCCGCCGGCGGTCACGCGATTCCCGGGAGCCGCGGTCACGTGGGCCTCCGGGGCTGCGGTCACGTGGTTCGCCAGGAGCCGCGGTCACACGATTCCCGGGAGCCGCGGCCATGTGGTTCCCCGGGAGCCGGTGGGAGAGCACGGAGCGTTCGTCTCGCGGCCGCGCCAAAACCGTTCGACGGCACGGGCCCGGACGGGCCAGGATCCACACCCGTGACGGAGACGAAGCGGTTCCTGGTCGAGGCGGCTGCCCGCAACAACGCGGAGTGGTGCGCGGTGATGAGCCGATCGCACGGTGTGGACGGCGAGTTCGGCCGGCAGGCGTGGTCCGCTCCGGTCCGGACGCCGCCGTACTACCCCGACGCGGTGACGCTGGTGCCGGGTGCCGATGGGGCCGCGCTGCTGGTCCGGATCGACACCGGGGCGCCCGGCGCCTGCGTCAAGGACAGCTTCGCCGACCTCGACCTGGCGCGGGCGGGCTTCCGGGTGCTGTTCGACGCGCAGTGGATCCACCGCCCGGCGGGCGCTCCGGCCGCCGCTCCGGACCCCGCCTGGGACGTGGTTCGCAGCCCCGAGGCGCTGCGGGCCTGGGCGCTCGCCTGGGACGGCGGGGCGGGCGACGAGGACCTGTTCCGGCCCGAGTTGCTCGACGATCCGTCCACCTTCGTGCTCGCCGGTCGCTCCGCCGACGGCCACGTGGTCGCCGGGGCGGTGGCGACCCGCAGCGAGCAGGTGGTCGGGATCTCCAACGTCTTCGCGCGGGAGGGCGGCGGTGACGCGGTCTGGCCGGCGGTGCTGAACGCGGTGCACGGGCTGTTCCCCGGCCTGCCCGTGGTCGGCTACGAGCACGGCGAGGACCTGGACGCCGCCATCCGCCACGGGTTCGAGACGATCGGCCCGCTGCGGGTCTGGCTGCGGAACTGACCGACGCCGACGGCCGGCGTCCCCTCAGGGACCGTGGCCACGTGATCCCCTCGGTGAAGGCACGTCCAGGGCATCGAAGCCCATGTCGACGACATGGCGGGCGGTCGTACCCGGGCCTACCTGACCGCGTACTGATCTGGTGTGACCCGGAGCCTTCGGCGGGATCCCGGCACGGACGGAGGGCCCCGGGGAGCGGTCCCGGAACCGGCACGTCACCCCCGCCCACGCACCCGGCCAGGACCTGCCAACATTCGATGCCGGGCCGGTGTCCACCAGTCCGGGGGTAACTTCAGCCAGGCCGCTGTAGGGAGGCAGCCCATGCGTCGGCGGCGCGTGCCGACCACGTTCGTCGTTTTCCTGGCACTTCTCGCCTGTGCCGCCACCACGCTCGGTGTGGTCTCCTGGGTCGCCGAGGACATCTCGTCGGACCTGTCGGAACAGGAGACGACCTGTTGCTGGGAGGAAGGAGTGACTCCCGCGTGGATGAGTGATCAGATCGGCATTCGTATTCCGGAAACAGCGTCGGACCGCCGGGCCGGCTACAAGGTCGGGCAGCGTTACGACACCGGCCTGTTGTCCTTCGTCCTCGAGACCGCCGAAGCGGAGGCGTACACCGGCGGGCTCATCCGCGATGACACCAGGATGATCGAGAACTTCCATCCCAAGGGGAAGGACTACCGCCCTGCGGCTGCCTTCCGTCACCTCGGGCTGCCCGAACCGGAGACCCTTGTGAAAGGGCTGCGGAGGATCAGCTTGTGCCCCGATGGCCTCAAGACACCGGAAGGCAAGTACCTTCAACGCTGCATCGACCTCTTCACCCACGAGTTCGAGCCCGGAACCACCCGGATCTACGTCCGGTCGGCTCAGTAGGAGACGTTTCGCCATCGCCACCAGCGGCGCCTGGTGATCGAGACCTCGACCCGTCCGCCCTGGACGGTGACGGCCGTCTGCCGGCTACCCCGGGTGCCGAGGGCGTGAGCGACGGTGCCGGCGGAGAACGCCTTGTCGGCTGTCAGGGCGCCCTGCGAGGCCGCTTCCGGCCGCGGGCCGGCAGGTCGGTGACGTGCTCCGTCACGACCGTCTGCGCGTCCTGCAGGGACCGGGCGCGCACGCTGGTCTCGCCGACCTTCGGCGTGTAACCGCGCATCTGTCCCACGCCACCGTCGCCCCGCCCCGCACCGATTTCCGACGCTCCCGGCCGTCGGGCCGTCAGGTGGCGGCCCGTCAGGCCACCGGGCCGCAGGTGGCCTTAGCATGCTGGGGAACCGACAGAGGGGGAATGCCGTGGACGCCTTGACCGTCGCCAACGAACTGGTGCCGTACGTCACCGCCGCCGTCACCGCCTACGGGAGCGCCGTGCTCGTCCGGACCACCGACACGGCCGCCGACGCGACGGTGTCCCTGGGCCAGCGCATCGTGCAGCGACTGTGGAGTCGGGAGGAGAACCGGGAAGGGCTGGAACAGGCCATCGACGAGGTCGCCGAGGACCCGCAGGACGAGGACGCCCAAGCCGCCCTGCGCGTCCAGGTGCGTCGCATCCTGCGGCAGGACTCCGAGCTGGCCGCGGAACTGGCCCGACTGCTCCCGGCCCGGTCCTTCACCGCCTCCGGGGACGGCTCCGTCGCGGTGGAGACGAACAACGGCGTCATCAGCACCGGTGACGGCGCCACCATCCAGCGGTGAACGAGGGGCCCCACGTCGAGGCCTCCGGCCGACAGTCGGTGGCCGTCGGCACCAACAGCGGCATCGTGTCCACCGGCGACCACGTCACGATCGACGCCCGCACCGTCCACCTGCCGGCTGACGCCGTCCGGCGGCCCGCCGACGTTCCGGCGCCGCGGGGAACCACCAACCTGCCACTACCGGCGAACCCGAACTTCGTCGACCGGACCGAGCCCCTGGCCCTTCTGGAAGCCGCCCTGGACGAGGCCGGTCCGACGGTGCCCCCGGTCGTGCACGGCCTGGGCGGGACGGGCAAGAGCGCCCTGGCCCTGCAGTTCGCCCACCGGCACCGGCACCGGTTCAACCCGGTGTGGTGGATCAGCGCGGACTCCGCCTCCAACCTCACCCACGGGCTCGCCGACCTCGCCGCCCGGCTCGACCCCCATCACCAGCTGGCCGCCGCGACCAGCACCGAGCGTGCCGAGTGGGCCCTGAGCTGGCTACAGGCCCACCAGGACTGGCTCCTCGTACTCGACGACGCCGCCTCCCCACGTGACCTGGCCCCGGTGCTGGGCATGGCCACAGGGCGGTACGTCATCACCAGCCGGCGGCCCACCGGCTGGCGCCGACTGGCCCAGCCCCTCCCGCTGGACACGCTGCCCTCCGACGCCGCGATGGAGTTGCTCACGCGCATCATCGAACCCGACGGACCCGACGGACCCGGCGACGAGCGAATCCTCACCGACCTCGCCGACGAACTGGGGCACCTGCCCCTGGCCCTGGAGCAGGCCGCCGCCTACATCGAGTCCACCGCCATCAGCCCGGCCGCCTACCTCGACCGCCTCCGCCGTTACCCGGGCCGCATGTTCGCCGCCGCCTCGACGGGCGGCCAGGAAGCGGACGACCAGCGGACCGTCGCCCGGGTCTGGCAGCTGTCGCTCCAAGCGATAACGGACCAGCAGCCCCTGGCCGGAGACCTGTTGCGGCTGTTCGCCTGGCTCGCTCCCGTCCCGCTACCGCGCGACGTCCTCGAAGACCTCCCCACGCACCTGGGGGAGGACCCGTGGGCCGTCGACGAAGCCCTGGCCCTCCTCCACAGCTACAGCATGATCACCCTGACCCGGCAGACCGTGACCGTGCACCGCCTGGTCCAGGCCGTGGCACGCCTGCCCGATCCCGCCGACCCGCACCGCACCGTCCGGGCCATCGCCACCGCCCGCGAACGCGCCACCCGGCTGCTGGAGCGGGCGCTACCGGAGAACCCGCTGTTCGACGTCGCCGGGTGGCCCCGGTGGCGCGAGCTCCTGCCGCACCTGCTGGCCCTGACCGACCGGACCCCGGAGGAGGAGGATCCGCACACCGCCGGCCTGCTCGTGGCCGCCTCGGCATTCCTGCAGGGCGACGGCCACACCGGTGAGGCCGTGGAGTGCGCCCGGCACGCGGTGGACATCCGCACCCGGCTCCAAGGGCCCGACCACCCGGACACGCTCGCGGCCCGCAGCTTCCTCGCCAGCGCCCACCGGGCCGCCGGCGACCTGGAGACCGCCACCCCCCCTGCACCAGCGGAACCTGGCCGACCACGAGCGCGTCCACGGCCCCGACCACCCCGACACCCTCGTCGCCCGCGCCAACCTCGCCTACCTCCACGCCCTGCGGGGCGAGCCGGCACGGGCGCGGGACCTGCACCGGCAGAACCTGACGGACATGCAGCGCCTCCACGGCCCCGACCACCCGCACACCATCAACGCCCGTGCCAACCTGGCCGGCTGCCACCGGGACACGGGCGACCTGGAAACAGCCATCGGCCTCTACCACCAGGCCCTCGTCGATTACGAACGGGTCTACGGGCCGGACCACTCCGAGACGATCACCGTCCGCAGCAACCTCGGCTACGCCCACCAGCTCGCCGGCGACATCGACGCGGCCACCGCCCTCTTCGAGAGGGTGCTGGCCGACCGCGAGCGCCTCTACGGCCCCGACCACCCCCTCACCGAACTCGCCCGCCAACTCCTCGACCGAACCCGCCCGCCGGCTCCTTGAACGCACCCGCACGGCCCGCGATCACGAGCAACCGCGACGTGGGAACGTCCTTCAACGCCAGGAGCGGGGGTGTCGTCGACTGGGGGAGTCGGTCCGCACCACGGAGAAGACCGCGTCCACGGCCCGCCGCCGGGCCCGTACGCGCCGTACCGGTTCTTCACCGGGGCACGGACCGGTCCCGGCGGACCGGCTTCCCCGGGCTCAGAAGCGTTCGATCTCCTGGCCGGCCGGGATCTCGTAGCAGCCGGACACGAGCATCAGACTGAGCTTGGGAGGGTCGTTCTTGGCGCGCTGGGACACGTTGACGCTCGTCTTCTTCGCGTCGTTGTCGGCCGTCAGCGACAGGTTCCCGTTCTTGCTGGTGTCCGGGCCGTACTCGGAGATCTTCCAGCCGTTCTTCGGCAACTCCGCCCTGAGCCGCTCCATCGCCTCGTCCAGCTGGCCGGGTGAGGCGGGATAGAAGCTCCACGAGTGGAACACCCGGAAGTACTTCTCCCGATCCCTTCCCGCGCAGTCCATGACCCCGGGGTTCGCGTCGGACGCCTTCCCCTTGACGCCGACGAGATCGTAGATCTCGCTGGACAGCTTCTTGATCTCGTCGGCCGCGGCCCGGGACGTGCTGGTGCCCGCGGAGGGGACGGTGCTCTTGTCTTCGTTCATGCCGCATCCGGTGAGGGGTGTCAGGGCGATGGAGATGAGGAGCGCCGACGCGCCCAGTTTGGCCTTCAATCCGAGATGCCTCGCTTCGGTCGGTTCGGAGCACGGGGTGGTCGGGCCGCCGGGACCGCCGGGACCACACCCCGGGGGTGGTGCTACTTGAGCTTCACGTCGTCGTACTTCCCCGCCACCACCAGGCCCTGGTTCCGCAGGCTCTGGGAGCCTTCGTCCCAGTACCCGCTGTGGCCTTCGGTGTCCGTGGCCATCTGATGGGCGCCGAACCACTCGTCGCTGGGGATCACCCAGTAGCTTCCCCGTTCATGACCGCCGTGTCCCCAGCGGCCGATGTCGGGGACGATGTCCCCATCCGCCTCCTGGTTCCAGACGTGCCCCCGGGGCACGTCCAGGTCCTCGGCCCTGGCCACCGTCACCCCGGGGCTGCCCGCGGTGATCACGTCGTCCGCGTTGAGCGTGCCGTGATCGGCGGCGGAACCCACGAGGGTCGTGCCGTAGGAGTGGCCGATCACGGTCCGGTGGGTCCCCGAGCCTCCGGTGTGCGACTCCTCCAGGCCGTCGAGGAACCGGTTGAAGGCGGGTGCGCCGTCATCCGCGTAGTGCCTGAACGGCGCGTCCTTGTAGATGTCCTGCGGGGCGTCGTATCCGAGCCAGGTGATCGTGGACACGCTCCTGCCGTCGGCCTCGCTGTCGGCCACGCGCCACGTGCTGATCATCCGGTCGACGTTGCCCTCTATGTTGCTCAGGTTCGACGTCGTTCCCGGCACGTAGACCGCCTGGTGGTCGGCTGTGTCCGGGTTCCCGTTGGCGATGATTGCCCGGCCGTTGCCCTCCGCGCTGAACCCCAGGAGGTACGCCTCGGGCAGACCCCCGGGGCCCGTCTCCGTCCGGTCGAAGCGCTTCTGGATGCTGTCCATGCCCTTGAGGGACTTGGTGAGGTGCTCGTAGCGCTCGCCGTACTGCCTCTGCCAGTCCATCCACTCGTCGGTGTGCACCTTGACCGGGAACCTGCCCGCGGTGATCCAGGTCCACTCGTTGGCGGGCGGTTTCGGGATCGAGGCCAGCTCCAGCCGGTACTGCGCGTACTTCTGGTCGAAGACGACGCGGTTGGCCTCGTCGCGGACGGCGGAGGGCAGCCCGTCCAGCGCGCCGACCTGCGCCGCGTTCAGCGACAGGTACGCGGACTGCTCCTCGGGCGTCAGTCCCCTCCACCAGGCCGCGTTGTCCTTGGGGCTGCCGTCCTTCGGGGGGTGCGGGAGGGAGTCGAGGTAGCCCTTGCCCGCGTCGCGGACGCCGTCCGCGTCGGACTGCGTGTCCGTCCAGTCGCGGTCGGAGACGGTCAGGTCGTCGTCGGCCTTGAGCGCGCGGAGCTTCGGGGCCCATTTCGCGTCCGCGTCCGCGGCCTCCTTCACCGCGTCGGCGATCCGGTTCGCGAACTCCAGTGCCTTGCCGTAGTTCGGGTTCGGGTGCGCGTCGGCCGCCTGGCGGTAGAGCGCGTCGGCCGTCGGGGAGGCCGGGCCGCCCGTGCCCTTGACGGTGCCGCCCTCCGGGACCTTGCCGTCGACCGCCCGGCCGCCGGCCGGGAAGCCGACCGAGCCGTCGGGGTGCACCGTGCAGCCGGCGGCCCGCGCGTCCGCCAGGGCCGCCTCCAGCTTCCGCTTGGCCGCGGCCATGTCGTGCGCTAAGCCGTTGAGCGCGGTGCTCACCAGCCCGCACTCGGTCTGCACGTAGTGGAAGTTCTCCGACAGCTCCTTCAGCTCGTTCAGGGCCGCGGTCGCCGCCTCGCCTTCGAGCTGCGCACGCATTCCGGAGGAGATCCGGACGTCGACCGCGTCCTTGGCCTTGCCGGCCGTCTCACCGGTGGCGCGGTAGCCGTCGGCGGCATCCTCGTACGCGGTGGGCTTGAACTTCTTCAGCGCCGTCAGGTCCACGGCCGTCGGTCACCGGCCCTTCGCCCGGCCGCCGACGGCCCCGGTGTCCTGGTACCGCGCCTTGACCTTCGCGAACTCCTCCTCGATCGCCTTGTCGGTCATCGCCAGATCGCGCCCGGCCCGTTCCAGCAGTCCGCCCACCGTGCCGCAGCGGCCGCTCAGCTTGCCGACGTACGCCTTCCAGGAGTCGTACAACTCCTTCTGCGCCGCCGCCGACTGGCACCCGGACGTGTCCCCCACGCCCGACTGCCCGGCCTCCAACTTCTTCAGGCCCTCGCCGATGTCGGACTTCAGGCCGTTGACGCCCTCACCCGCCTGGCTCCAGGCCTTCCTCCGGGTCCTCAGCGCTCCGGAGGAACTGCCGCCCCCGCCACCGGACGGGTCCGGAGCCGGCAACTGGTTGAGCTGCATCCCAGTCGCCCGGCGCTCGGCGGCTTCGGTCTTGAGCCGCTCCCACTCGTCCCACGACATCGGCGCCCCTCCCCAACGGGTCTTTCCCACGCCCCAGCAGTACTCCTGCGTCACACTAACGACTCATCGGGGAGCGACCCCGAGTACCCGTACCTATTGATCCGGAGCGGTTCGGCCCGTGGGCCGCCGGTGATGGGCCGTCGGCGGTGTGCGGGTGGTCCGGTGCGGGCGCGTGGCGCCGTGCGCCGGTGACGATGAGCGAGACGTTCTGCCCGCCGAAGCCGAAGGAGTTGCTGAGTACGGCCTCCTGGGGGGTGTCCCGTCGCTCCGTGACGACGTCGAGGTCGATGTCGGGGTCGACGCCGGTCGCGGTGAGGTTGCGGGTCGGCGGGATGACGCCGTGCTCCACGCTGAGGACGGCGATGAGCGCCTCGATCGCGCCGGCGGCGCCGAAGAGGTGGCCGAGCGACGCCTTGGGGGCCGTCACGGTGGCGTGGCCGAAGACCTCCCTGATCGCGTGCGCCTCGGCGATGTCGCCGAGCGGGGTTCCGGTGGCGTGGGCGTTGACGTGGCTGATCCGCCCGGGAGCCAGGCCGGCTTGTACGAGGGCCTTCCGCATGGCGGAGATCTGGCCGGATCCGTCGGCGGCGGGCGCCGTGATGTGGTGGGCGTCGGCGGCGATCCCGGCGCCCGCGAGTACGGCGTGGACGCGCGCGCCCCGGGCGGCGGCGTGCTCGGCGCTTTCGAGCACCAGGACGGCGGCGCCCTCGCTGAGGACGAATCCGCTGCGGTCCGCGGCGAACGGCCGGGACGCCGAAGCGGGTTCGGCGCCGTACCGCGACAGCGCCTGTGCCTGGGCGAAGCCTGCGACGGTGATCGGGGTGATCGCGGCCTCGGTCCCGCCCGCGATGACCGCGTCCGCCTCACCGGCGCGGATGAGCGCGGCCCCCAGGGCGATCGCCTCGGCACCGGAGGAGCACGCCGAGACGGGCGTGTACGCCCCGGCCCGTGCGCCGTACTCGATGCTGATCAGCGCCGCCGCCGCATTGGGCATGAGCATGGGGACCGTGCGGGGTGAGACGCGCCGGGTCCCGGCCGCCTCCAGTGCGTCGTCCTCCTTCAACAGCGTCCGTACGCCGCCGATGCCCGTGCCGATCGCCGACGCGAGCCGGTCCGGGTCCACCGCCGGGGCGCCGGCGTCGGCCCAGGCTTCGGCCGCCGCGACGAGGGCCGCCTGCTGCGAGCGGTCGAGCCGCCGGGCCCGTACCGGTGGCAGCGATCCGGCGGGGTCGGCCGCCATCGTCCCCGCGACGGCGTCGGGGAGACCGGTGTCCTCGTGGCCGCGCAGGGCGCCGCCGCGGATGCCGGACTCGCCGGCGAGCAGGGCGTCCCAGGTGGACGCCGCGTCCGCCCCGAGCGGGGTGATCGCGCCGAGTCCGGTCACGACGACTTCGGTCCGGTGCATGCCCTTCGGCCTTTCTTGTATGCGATACAAGCTGACGGGGTCTTGTTGTATCACATACAATTCCGGGGTGGAGGAGAAGAGGACCGAAGCCCGGTCGGCACCGGCCCGGTCGCGTGACCGCGGTCGCGCGACGAGGCTCCGGCTGATCGAGGCGGCCGCACGGCTCTGCGGGGAGCGGCCCGGCGCCGAGGTGAGCGTCGCGGAGATCGCGAACGCGGCAGGCGCCTTCCCCAACCAGGTCACCTACTACTTCGGCTCCAAGGACTCGCTGCTCGTGCACGCGGCCTTCCTCGGCCTGCTGCACGACGCCCGGCGGATCGAGCGCATCGGCCGCCAGGCCCCCGACGCGGCGACGTTCCGGCGCAACATCGCCCGCGCCGTACTGGCCATGCCCTCGCTCCCGTCGGTCGCGCGAGCACTCGCCGCCGGGGTCTCCCGGCCCGAACTCGCCCCCGTGGTCGACCGGCACCTCCAGCTGCTGTTCCGGCAGTCCGAGCGCTTCGTGAGCCGACTCGTCGAGGACCGCGGCTGGCGGGCCCGCCGACCGCTCGACGTGGAGGCCAGGACGTTCTGGAGCACCGCGCTCGGCGCCGTGCTGCTCGTCCGCGCCGGAGCGCGCGGCACCGTCACCGACCTCGACCTCGCCGGAGCGCTGACCGTCCACGACGACCCCGCTCCCGGCTGACCCGGCCGGACGGACCGGGGCGGTGACGTGCGCGGTCCCCACGCGGCGGGGGCTCGTCACGGTCGGCGCGTCCGCCGCCGGACGGGGTTCAGAACCTGTCGGCCGCCCGGACCCGGTGGAGGTGGACGAGGACGTCGTAGGCCCGGCCGATCGCGAGGGCGGGCAGGGGGTCGGGGGTGAAGGTCGAACCGGCGTCGTAGACCGGCCGGGGGCGGTCGAGCCAGGTCCGGGCCCCGGCGGGTGCCGTCCGCAGGTCCAGGTAGAAGTCCCGGTACCCGACCCGGTCCAGGGTGTGCTCGTGCATGCCGGGGCGCGCCGCCGGAACGGCGGTCGGCTTCCAGTCGCCCTCGAGGGGGGCGTCCTTGGTGAGGAAGGAGCCGCCGGCGAAGGTGAAGCCGATCGCCGCGTAGTCGCGGCCCAGGCAGTCGCGCAGCACGGCACCCTGGGTGCGCGGGTACAGGTCGGGACGGGTGGAGAGGTAGCCGACGTGGCCGTTGTGGGCGGACAGCAGCATCCGGTGGCCGGTCCGGCGCCGCCACCACAGCACGTTGTCGGCCATGGCCCGGTCGCGCAGGCGCTCCGCGGCCGTGACCGAGGCCGGGTCGGCGAGGTCGACGGTGGCGAAGGCGAAGGTCTGCGCGATGTTCCGGGCGTGCTGCACGGTCCACGCGTAGTCCTCCCCACCGGTGTCCCGGTACCCGGCGACCAGGTCGAGGGCCTCCCGGGCCCGCGCGGCGTTCTCCTCGCGTTCCGGGAGCGGCTTGCGCAGGTGGGCGAAGACGTCGTCGAAGGGGCGCAGCCCCGCGTACAACTCCTCGAGCCGGGGCAGCGCCTCCGGCCCGACCGTACCGACGGACGACAGGACCCGTTCGAAGATGTGGTCGCCGAGTTTCGGTGCCCCGAGGTCGTCGCCCGTGAAGTGGACCCGGCGGTCGGGGTGGCGGCTGTTGTGGTCGCGCATCCAGCCGATCAGACGGACGAACTCCTCGCGTTCCCAGGGGGATCCGGCCAGCGTCTCCCGTGCGATCCGCCGCGCATCGCCGGGGCCGCCCTGGAGGTACTCGTCGATCCGGAGCCCGGCCGACCAGCTCATCTCCAGGGCGAAGGCGGTGAAGCCGCGTTCCTCGACGAGGTACTGGAAGACGCGGTGCTTCATGGCGAAGAACTCGTGCGAACCGTGCGTGGCCTCGCCGAGGCCCACCACCTTCGCGTCTCCGACCATGGCGCCCAGCGCCCGCAGGTCCGCCGTCGGACCGCCGGGATCCGTGGAGCGCAGCGGGTGCGCGGCCCGCTCCAGGGAGCGTACGACGCCCGCGGGGGAGGCCGGAGGTGCGCCGGGTGCGGAGGACGGGGGCGGGGCCGCGGAAGCCACCGGGGCGGCCGCAGCCGTGGCGGCGAGCGCCGCCGTGAACGCGAGCAGTCCTCGCCGGCCGATCGGCTTCCCGTACCCGTGCATGGCGATCACTCCTCGTACGCGGCGGCTCCCCGAGCCGATGCAGTGATCCTCGTGCGCCGCGGCGCGGACCGCGCTGAGGCCTCCCACCGTCTCGGTCCGGGGGTTCCTCCCCCGCAGCCGGCGGGGGAACGTCCCCACCGCCCCCGGGTGCCGGCCGGATGGTCCGGCCGACGTCGGAACGAACAGGGTGGAACCGCCAAGAGGAACGAAGGAAGGGAACCCCGGATGTTCGGCATGGAGCCGGTCCGCCGCCGGGCGGCCCGCACGGCGGCGGTCGGCACACTCGCGGTGGCAGCGTGCGCCACGCTGATGGCCGGCAGCGCCGGAGCCGTCGTCAACGGGACCGAGCCGACGGAGCATTACGCGTTCATGGCGGTGATCCCGGAGTCGGCGCCCGAGCAGGGGCTGTACGACGGCAACTGCGGAGCCTCGCTGATCGATCCGCAGTGGGTGCTGACGGCGGCCCACTGCCTGCGGGGCGACGGGCTTCGGTTGGAGGGCGTCGTCCGGATCGGCAGCACGGACCGGAAGTCCGGGGGGACCGTCCGGGCCATCGAGCGGACCTTCCTCCACCCCGGCTATCTGAACGGTGACGGGAAGGCCGCCAACAGGGACGACATCGCCCTGGTCCGCCTGGACCGCCCCGTCCCCGAGAAGCCCGTCCGGATCGCGGAACGGGCCGGACGGCCCGGCACCCCCACCCGGATCCTGGGATTCGGCACCACCTCCGACACCGAACTGAACTTCCCGGAGCGGCTGCGGGAACTCCGGACGCGCCGGGGCGCCGAGATCGAATGCGCCCCCGGATACGCCGACCGGACCCGGCTGTGCACGATCAGCCGCGTGCCCGCGGCCATGGCGTGCTTCGGGGACTCCGGCGGACCGCAGCTCCAGAAGGGCCGACACGGGCGGTGGGAGCTCATCGGAGTGGCCTCGGGTCCGGGCGCCCCCGGTGTCCCGTGTTCGGCCGGGCCGGGCCTCTACACCAGCGCACCCGCGTACGCGGGCTGGATCCGGCGGACCATCGGGCACAACTCCTGGTCCCGGCGGTCGCCGGACGTCGCGTCGCAACCCGTGCGGCGGCCGTCGGCGGCCGTCGGCGGCCGCGGAGCCCGGTCGGGTGCCTGACGGGGTGAAGTCACCCGTCCGCCTGCCCGCCTGCCCGCCCGTCCGGCCGTCCGCCCGTCCGGCCGTCCGCCTGCCCGCCTGCCCGCCCGTCCGGCCGTCCGCCTGCCCGCCTGCCCGCCCGTCCGGCCGTCCGCCCGTCCGGCCGTCCGCCTGCCCGCCTGCCCGCCCGTCCGGCCGTCCGCCTGCCCGCCTGCCCGCCCGTCCGGCCGTCCGGCCGTCCGCCCCGTCCGCCTGCCCGGCCGCCCGTCGGCCCGTCTGCCCGTCCGTCGCCGTCGGCCTCGCCCCTGGGGCGCCGGACCATGCAGGCGGGCGACCGCCCTGACCGCGTGTTCGCTCGCCGGTGGACGAGTGGTGCCGGGCAGCTGCGACGACGGGGCCGGCGTCCACGTTCCGGGGTTCCGGGATCGGACGGACGGGACCTAGTCGACCAGGCGGCGGCGCCAGCCCAGTGGGGTGACGACGACGGCCCGGTCGGGGTCGCCGTCCCACTCGGTGCGGAGGCCGACCGCTTCGAGGGCGGACACCACCTCGTGGCCGACGGCCGCGGCGGTCCCGGGGCAGTCGTCGAAACCGCCGTAGAAGAGCACCAGTCCGTGGCCGGCCGCGGCGGAGTCCGTGCACTGGGAGTGGAAGTAGACGTAACCGCGGGCGTCGGGCTCGCCGGCGTCACCGATCTCGGCCTGGCCGCAGGTGACGCAGCAGGTGAAGTCCTCGCAGGCGGTGATGCCGGACTCCCGCAGGGCCGTGAAGGCGCGGGTGAGCCGTTCGGGGTCGGTCTCGCCCCGCCACTCGGCCTGCTCCGCGACGCGCTCCAGCCACAACCGGTCGGCCAGCGCCCGCGCCTGCTCGGGCGAGACCGGCCGGCGCTTCCCGGTGGCCAGACACTCCCCGGCGAACTCGGCCAGTTCGGCGCGGGAGACGTAGCCGCCGACCAGCACCTCGCGGACGTACTCCTCCAGCCGCTCGCGCTCGCCCTCGTCGAGGCCGGGCGGCGCCCCCTCCCGTACGGCGCCGGTCTCCAGCGGCGACCAGGCCAGACCGTCCTCCCAGCCGGCCCTCCGGCGCGCCCAGCCGGTGATCGCCAGGACGACGGCCCAGGGGCTGTCGGTCACCGCCCGGGAGTGCCGGTCGGAGGCGCCGTCGTGGTGCTCCACCGCGTAGGGGCCGCCGGCCCGGCGCGAGACCCTGGCGAAGACCTCGGGCGGGTCGGGTATCCGCCGGACCAGCAGGAAGCGGTCGCCGTCACCGCCGGCGCGCCGGACCAGCCGGGCCAGTTCCCCGGTGGACACGCGGACGTGCCGCTCGCCGTTCTCCGTCTCCACCGCGATCCCGAGCATGGACGGACTCTCGCACACCCCTCCGACGACGGACCCGCCGGACCACGCGGACGGCCGGGGCGGGAACCTCCCGCGCGACACCGGCGGGGACCGGCCCCCGGCCGTGGTGGGACCCGTCCCCCCGGCCGTGGTGGGACCGGGGCTTCACGGCGGTACGGCAGGCGCCGCCGGACGACCGCCCCGGCCTCATTCGGGGCGGGTGACGGCGAACATGTAGCAGCCCCAGGCGATGTTGCGACTGTGGACGCGCACGACGCCGGGCTCCGCGAGCAGCTCGGTGATCGCCTTCTCCGGGTCCCGGCCGTCGTGCGTCGTGGTCGCGTCGTGGATCCGGCCGCGCTCGTCGTACGCCCGCAGCACCTGCGGCCGTCCGCGCCAGTCCGGCGGGTAACGGGTGGTGTCGGCCGGGCCCGCGCAGGGCTCGGCGTGGGCGAACACGGGCCCGGTCTCGCGGTAGGGGCCGTCGGGAAGCGGCGGCCGGTGGGCGAAGAGCAGCAGTTCGTCGCCGGGCGCGGCGTCGCGCAGGCAGCACCGGACGGGCTCTCCCCCTCGGCGGTGAGGCGCTCGACGCGGTTGCCCGACGCGTCGGTCCCACCGGTGCGCACGGCGTCCAGTTCCCCGGCGGGAATCGCGTGGACGCGGAAGGTCGCGGGCGGTGTCGCGGTCATGCGTCCAGGCTCCCGGGTCCGTGCGTTTCGCGCTGGCGGGTATCCGACGTGAGGTTCACCGGCGGACGGCCGGCGTGCTGACGGCGGGGCGTGCCGAGCGGCGCGGGGACGGTGGTCGCACGGACGGACGGAGGCGGGGCGGCCGCCGTGGCCGAGCAGGTCGACCAGGAGGGAGCGGCCCCCGGCCGTCGGGGGTGTGCGCGGTGCGCGGGTGCGGTGCCCGAGGCCGCCGGTCGGGGGGTGTGGCGGGGCGCCGACCGGGCGTCGGCAAAGGCACCGGTGGGGCGGGCGTAGCGTGAAGGTATGACTGCGTACGGATCCTTCCCCGGGGCGCGGCCGCGTCGGCTGCGCACCACCCCCACCATGCGGCGGATGGTCGCGGAGACCCGCCTGCACCCCGCCGACCTGGTCCTGCCCGCCTTCGTCCGTGAGGGCGTCACCGAGCCGGTGCCGATCCGGGCCATGCCGGGGGTGGTGCAGCACACGCGGGACACGTTGCGGAAGGCCGCGGTGGAGGCGGCCGAGGCGGGCCTGTCGGGGATCATGCTGTTCGGCGTGCCGGAGGAGTCGAAGAAGGACGCCACCGGCACGGCCGGGACCGACCCGGACGGCATCCTCCAACTCGCCGTCCGGGACGTGCGCGCCGAGGTCGGGGACGACCTGGTGATCATGTCGGACCTGTGCCTCGACGAGTACACCGACCACGGCCACTGCGGCGTCCTCGACGCCGAGGGGCGCGTCGACAACGACGCCACACTGGAGCGGTACGCCGAGATGGCGCAGGTCCAGGCCGACGCGGGCGTTCACGTGGTGGGTCCCAGCGGCATGATGGACGGCCAGGTCGGCGTGGTCCGGGAGGCGCTGGACACGATCGGCAGGGAGGACGTGTCGATCCTGGCGTACGCCGTCAAGTACGCCTCCGCCTTCTACGGCCCGTTCCGCGAGGCGGTCGGCTCTTCCCTGCGCGGCGACCGCAGGACGTACCAGCAGGACGCGGCGAACGTCCGCGAGTCGATGCGCGAGCTGGCGCTCGATCTGGACGAGGGCGCCGACATGGTGATGGTGAAGCCCGCCGGCCCGTACCTGGACGTCCTGGCGAAGGTCGCGGACGCGGTGGACGTGCCGGTCGCGGCGTACCAGATCAGCGGCGAGTACGCGATGGTCGAGGCCGCCGCCGGGAAGGGCTGGATCGATCGGGACCAGGCGATCCTGGAGTCCCTGACCGGCATCAGGCGGGCGGGCGCGCAGATCGTCCTCACGTACTGGGCGACCGAGGTCGCGCGGCGGCTCGGGCGCTGACGGAGCACCGCGGGCGGGGCGGCGCGGGCGGGGTCCGGTGCGCATCCCGCGACGGCCGGGGCGGTACGGCGTTCCGAGCCGCCCCGCCGCGGACGCGCGGCGGCCGGGATCGCGCGGAGTCCTGAGTCGTCCCGCGACGGCCGTCGCGTTGGAGCGGTCCCTCATGGCCGCCGAGGGGGGCGTCCGAGCGGGACGTCCGGAGGAAGCCGCAGCGGGGCCCTCGGACGACGGCCGGGGCCGATCCGCCGGGAACCCCGTGGTCGGGGCCGCTCCGCCGGGAACCCGACGCCGGGGATTCGAGGCCTGGGGTCCGGGGGCGTGGGCTCGATGCCGGGGTCCGGGACCCGAGGCCGGGGTCCGGGGTCCGATGCCGGGGGTCCGATGTCGGGGTCCGGGGTCCGGGGGGCGTGGTGGCCGTGCTCGCGAGGGGTTTCTCCGGACGGGCCGCCCGCGACGGCCCCCTCGCGGGCGGGGGTGGGGCTGGTGTCCGAGGGGGCGGAACGGAGCCGGGCGGAGCACCCTGGAAGGAAAGGCACGGGAGGTGTTCCTCATGCACACGCTGGTCGGATGGCACGTCGACATGGAGTTCCGGGAGGACGGCGACCGGACCAGGGCCGCCGCGCTCGTACGGCTCGGGGACGGGACCGAGGTGAGGGGGCACGGACAGGCCCAGCGCCACCCGTCCGACCCGGGTCAGCTGAAGGTCGGCGAGGAGATCGCGGGCGCACGCGCACTGATGGACATCGCCACGCAGCTGCTCCGGAAGGCCCATGTGGAGATCGACGAGGTGAAGGGGAAGCCCTCGCACCCGCTGATCTGAAGCCGGTTCCCGCGCGCGGGAGGGGGCGGCGCCATGCAGCGCCGCCCCCTGGGACCCCATCGCCCGCCTGTCCCCGTGTCGCTCCGCTTCTTCGTCCCACCGGCCTTCGGCCTTCGGCCTTCCGCCTCCGGCCTCCGGCCCCGGTCCTCTCCCGGACCGTTCGGCGACTCAGAAGCCGAGGGCGTCGTCCAGGGTCTGCTGCCAGTACGTGGTGGCCGCGTCGTCGGTCTTGTACGTGTCCGCCGGGAGCTTCACCCGGACCGGCGAGCCGATCGAACCGGTTCCGTTGCGGGGGGAGAACAGGACCTGCAGCCGCTCCGTGACCCGGCCGTTCGCCTCCTCCGGGGCGCGCTCGCCGCTCAGGATGACCGCTGCGTAGGCGGACTGGCCGGGCGCGACGGTGACCACCGCCTGGGGGTGGCTGTCCTCGAGGAGGTCGGGCGTCGCCTGCTCGTCGTCGAAGCGGAGGATCGGGGCTCCGTAGGCGAGGCAGGTGCGGGAACCGGTGTTGGTGGCGGTGATCAGCAGGTGGTTGATCGGGCGGGTCGGCTTGGTGACGCTGATCCGCATGTTGTCACCGGTGCAGGTGACGAAGGCGGAGGGGTTGTTGGACTTGTTCCCGGTGGAGGGGTACGCGCTCTTGCCGGCCTTGGGGGTGCTGCTCTTGTCCGTCGTGAGCAGGCTGCCCTTGTCGGCCTTGGGCGCGTTCGTCTGGCCGGCCCGGACGACCTCGGCCGTGTCCGTCTGACGGGCCGGGGCGGCGTCCTGCGCGGGGGCGGGGGCCGCGACGGCCGGGGTGTCGGACGCGGCGCCGGCGTTGTCGGAGCCGCCGCTCTGGCAGGCGGTGAGCGAGAGCGCGGCCAGGAGGGCGGTCGCGGCGGCGGCGGTGGTGCGGGTGCGGAAGGTTCGCATGGTGTTCGTACTCCCCGTTGTGCGGTGTTCAGTAGTGGTTGATCAGTGCGATGACGATCGCGATGCAGGCGATCAGTACGCCGACGGCGCAGGCGTCGACGAGTTCGAGTGCGAAGCGGTGTTCTGACCGCATCGGTGCTCCCGTCTCCGGTGTCGCTGGACACACCGTGCCGGGCTCCGTGTCCCACGGGCAACGTCCACGGGACAATGGGGGACGCTGGAACGCCGGAACCCCCCTGACCTGCAGGGTCGCAAGGTGCCTGGAATGCGTTCCTGGAATGTGTGTGGGAGGGAAGGCTGCGGTGGCGAGCGGGATGGAAGACTTCGCGGAGTCGTTGCGGGGGCTCAAGGAACGATCCGGGCTCAGTTACGGGGCTCTGGCCAAACGGGCGCACATGAGTACGTCGACGCTGCATCGCTACTGCAACGGCGATGCCGTGCCGACGGAGTTCGCCCCCGTGGAGCGCCTCGCGCGGCTGTGCGGTGCCTCGCGGAACGAGATGGTGGCTCTGCACCGCAGCTGGATCGTCGCCGACGAGGGCCGCCGCCGGAGCCGGACCGCCCCGGAACGGTCGCCTTCGGCGGGCGACGGACCCGGCGCGGAGGGGGAGCGCGACGGCGAGGCGGCCCCGGCCGGAGCCCCGGGCCCGGCCACGTCGGGCGGCTCGGACCCGTCTGGAGCCTCCCCGGATGGGTCGGGCGCACCGGGCGGCTCGGACCCGTCGGGTGGGGCGGCGGTGTCGGGCGGATCGGCGGTGCCGGGACCGTCGGACGCTTCGGGTGGGTCGCCGGTGCCGGGCGGGGCGGGCGCGTCGGCCGGCCCGGCGGCCCCGAGGGCGTCGGCCGCTCCGGCGGACCGGGACGGCCCGGCCGTATCGGACGCACCTGCCGTATCGGACGCACCTGCCGTATCGGACGCACCTGCCGTACCGGATGTACCTGCCGTACCGGATGTACCTGCCGTGCCGGATGTACCGAAGGCACCGGAGATCTCGGCGGCACCGGCCGACCCGGGCGTCGGTTCCGCCGGGCCTCGCGCCGACCGGACCGCCGCGGCGGGACCGGCCGCCGGGCGGGGCCCCGAGCCGAACCCCGAGCCGGCCTCGTCTCCCGCCGACCCGCCTCCCGCCCCCCGCCTGGGGAAGGGCCCCGGCCTCCGCCGGTCCCGGCCCGTTCGCCGACCCCGCGCCGCCGAGGGCCCCCGGGGCCGGCACCGGCGGCGACTCCGACGCGGACGCCGGTCCCGTCACCCTCATCACGCCGCCCCCACGACGGCCCGCGGGCGACCGATCGCGGCGGCGGGTCGTGCTCGCCGCCGCCGCTGCAGCCGCCGTCGCGTTGGCCGCATCCGCCGTGCTCGCCGGAACCCTGGACTCCAGTACGGCCAAGGGCAACCTCGCCGTCGACAGCGGGCACCGCGCCGCACCCGCCCGGCCCTCGGTCCCCGCCCACCCCACCGGAACGGCCTCCTCCGCCTCCCCTTCGTCCTCGCCCTCCACCGGCGCCTCCAGCCCCTCCGCCACCGCGTCCCGCACCTCCACCGCGCCCTCGCGGGCAGCGCACCCGGGCGGGGAAACGGCGAAGCGGAAGAAGAGCGGCGTACCGCTGACCGTGGACGTGCGCCCGTACGTCTGGCCACACCCGTGCGACCAGTCGTACATGGTGGACCGGCCGCCCGCCGAGGTTCCGCCGCCGCCGTCGCCGCAGGACGCGCGCGGCTGGGTCACCGCTCTGGGCGGGACGCCGGCCGACAGGATGATGATGGAACTGGCCGTGCAGGGCACGAGCGAAGAGGTCGTGGTGCTCCACGCGCTGCACGTGCGCATCGTCGAGAAGGGCGCGCCGCTGCCGTGGACCACGTACCTGATGGGCGACGGCTGCGGCGGTCAGATGACGCCCATGAGCCTCGACGTCAACCTGGACGCGGCGCGACCGCGTGTCGTGCCCGTCGCCGGGCAGCAGGGTGACAAGGAGATCCCGGCGACCGACTTCCCGTACAAGGTGTCCGCGACCGACCCGCAGATGCTGCGGGTCACGGCGCACACGGCGGGGCACTCCGTGCGCTGGTACGCCGAACTGGAGTGGAGCAGCGGTGACCGGCGGGGCACCCTGCTGATCAACGACCGCGGCCGTCCCTTCGCCACGAGCGCGGCCGCGGGGCGGCCCCACTACGCGTACCCGCTGGGCGGCAGCGGATGGCTTCCCGTCGAGTACGAGTGACGGCCCGGGAGCGGCGGGAGCCGGTGGCCCGGGAGGAGTGCGGGCCGCCGGTCCGGGGGCAGCCGGGGCCGGTGGCCCGGGAGACGACGGGTTCCTGCCGCCCGCAGCCCTCGTGAGGGGCCGGGGTACCGCACCCGACGCGAGCGGGCCCGCCCGCACCGGACCGGCGAGCCGGCCGTCGGGCCGGGCCCGACGGCGGCGGCCCGCCCGGGGCGGGCCGCTCGGACGTGAGCGGCCCCGCCCCGAGTGGGCGGGCGTGGTGCGGCCGGCTCCGTGGGGCCGGCCGCACCGGGGTCAGAGGCGCTCGGGCGTCCGGATGCCCAGCAGCGCCATGCCCTGGTGGAGCGTGCGCGCCGTCAGGTCGCACAGGAACAGGCGGTTCTCGACCTGCTCCGGTGTCGGTGCCTTCAGGACCGGGCACTCCGCGTAGAACGTCGTGTACAGCGACGCCAGCTGGTACAGGTACGCGGCGAGCTTGTGCGGCTCGTACCCCGCGGCCACCTCGGCGAGCACCTCGCCGAACTGGTCCAGGTGCAGGCCGAGCGCCCGCTCCACCGGGGCGAGCCCCAGCTCCGGGTGCGCGGCCGGCCGCGCGTCGCCGGACTTGCGGACGATCGACCGGATGCGCGCGTACGCGTACTGGAGGTACACCGAGGTGTCGCCGTTGAGCGAGACCATCTGGTCCAGGTCGAACTTGTAGTCGCGGGACGCGGACGTCGACAGGTCCGCGTACTTGATCGCGCCGATGCCGACCTGGGCGCCGCGCTCGGCGATCTCCTCCTCGGTGAGCCGCTCGCCCTCGGGGAGGCCCTCGGACTTCTCCCGGACGACCGCCGAGGCGCGCTCGACCGCCTCGTCCAGCAGGTCCACGAGCCGGACCGTCTCGCCCTCACGGGTCTTGAACGGCTTGCCGTCCTTGCCGAGGACCGTGCCGAACGCCAGCTGGACGGCCTTCACGCGGTCGCCGAGCCAGCCCGCGCGGCGCGCCGTCTCGAAGACCATCCTGAAGTGCAGCGACTGCCGGGCGTCCACCACGTACAGCAGGGTGTCCGCGCCGAGCTTGCCCACCCGGTCGCGGATGGCGGACAGGTCCGTCGCCGCGTAGCCGTAGCCGCCGTTGGACTTCCGGACGATCAGCGGGACCGGCTGGCCGTCCGGCCCCTTGACGTCGTCGAAGAACACGCACAGCGCGCCCTCCGAGCGGACCGCGACCCCCGACTCCTCCAGGAGCCGGCAGGTCTCGTCCAGCATGTCGTTGTAACCCGACTCGCCGACCACGTCCGGGTCGCGGATCTCCATGTCCAGCTTGTCGAAGACCGAGTGGAAGTAGATCTTCGACTCGTCGACGAAACGCTGCCACAGCCGCAGCGTCTCCGGGTCGCCGGACTGGAGCAGGACGACCCGGTCCCGGGAGCGCGCCTTGAACTCCTCGTCCGAGTCGAACAGCGTGCGCGACGCCTTGTAGAGCCGGTTCAGGTTCGACATGGCCTCCTCGCCGGAGGCCCGCGCGTCGCCCGTGTCCGCCTTGTGGTCCAGCTCGTGCGGGTGCTCGATCAGGTACTGGACGAGCATGCCGAACTGGGTGCCCCAGTCGCCGATGTGGTGGCGCCGGATCACCTTCTCGCCGGTGAACTCCAGGATCCGCACCACCGCGTCGCCGATGACGGCGGACCGCAGGTGGCCGACGTGCATCTCCTTCGCCACGTTGGGCTGGGCGTAGTCGATGACGGTGGTGCCCGGGTTCTCCGCGCGCGGCACGCCGAGGCGGTCGTCGGCGGCGCGGGCCGCCAGCGTCTCCACGATCGCCCGGTCGCCGAGCGTGATGTTGAGGAAGCCGGGGCCGGAGACCTCGACGTCCCTCAGCACCTCGTCCGACGGGAGCGCGTCGACGACCTTCGCCGCCAGTTCGCGCGGGTTGCCCTTGAGCTTCTTCGCGAGCGCCAGGATGCCGTTGGCCTGGAAGTCGGCCCGGTCGCTTCGTCGCAGCAGCGGGTCGGCGGAGCCGGCCTCCGGCAGGGCTGCCGAGAGGGCGTCCGCGAGGCGCTGCTGCACGGTCGAAGCGAGGGAAGGGACCGAGGCCATGAGCTTCCGTTCCTGTGTCGGGGTCGTGTTCGGGGTCTTGTGGGGTGTCCGTGTGGTGCTTTTCCGGTTGTCAAGTGTCCCACGACCGAGCAGGCTCCTTCCCACGACTTCCCCGGTCCGTGGACGACCTCCGGCCGACGGGCGGCCGGCCTGTGGACGACCTCCGGCCCGGCCGTCCCGTCTGGGAGAATGGCCCGGGGACGCAGCCGTCCCCGGACCAGCCCTTCGAAACCCGCACAGAACACACAAGGACGTGCCGATCGTGGCTCAGAGCAGCACCGAGACCGACTGGGTCTCCCGTTTCGCGGACGAGGTCATCGCCGAGTCGGAGCGACGTGCGCCTGGCAAACCGGTCGTCGTCGCCTCCGGCCTCTCCCCGTCCGGCCCCATCCACCTCGGCAACCTCCGCGAGGTCATGACCCCGCACCTGGTGGCCGACGAGATCCGCCGCCGCGGGCACGCGGTCCGGCACCTGATCTCCTGGGACGACTACGACCGCTACCGCAAGGTCCCGGCCGGCGTCCCCGGGGTCGACGCCTCCTGGGCCGAACACATCGGCAGGCCGCTGACGTCCGTCCCGGCCCCGGCCGGCTCCCCGCACGCGAACTGGGCGGAGCACTTCAAGGCCGCCATGGTCGAGTCGCTCGCCGAGCTGGGCGTGGAGTTCGACGGCATCAGCCAGACGGAGCAGTACACCTCCGGTGCCTACCGCGCGCAGATCCTGCACGCCATGAGGCACCGCGCGAAGATCGACGAGATCCTCGACCGGTACCGGACGAAGGACAAGGCCGCCGGCCGGCCCAAGGGCAAGGCGCAGCAGAAGCCGGCCGACGAGGCCGAGCTGGCGGCCGCCGAGGGCTCCGGCGCGGCCGGCGAGGACGACGGCTCGGGCGGCGCCGGCGGGTACTACCCGTACAAGCCGTACTGCGGCCGCTGCGGGCGCGACCTCACGACCGTCACGTCGTACGACGACGACACGACGGAGCTGGCGTACGGCTGCGCCTGCGGCTTCTCCGAGACCGTCCTGCTGAGCGGGTTCGACCGCGGCAAGCTGGTGTGGAAGGTCGACTGGCCGATGCGCTGGGCGTACGAGGGCGTGGTCTTCGAGCCCAGCGGCGTCGACCACTCGTCGCCCGGCTCCTCCTTCGTGGTCGGCGGCCAGATCGTCCGCGAGGTCTTCGACGGCGTCCAGCCGATCGGCCCGATGTACGCCTTCGTCGGCATCTCCGGCATGGCGAAGATGTCCTCCTCCAAGGGCGGGGTCCCCACGCCGGCGGACGCGCTGAAGATCATGGAGGCGCCGCTGCTGCGCTGGCTGTACGCGCGCCGCAAGCCGAACCAGGCCTTCAAGATCGCGTTCGACCAGGAGATCCAGCGGCTCTACGACGAATGGGACAAGCTGGAGGCCAAGGTCGCGGACGGCACGGCGCTGCCGGCCGACGCCGCCGCGCATTCGCGAGCCGTGCGCACGGCCGCCGGCGAGCTGCCGCGCACGCCGCGCCCGCTGCCGTACCGGACGCTCGCCTCGGTCGTGGACATCACGGCCGGACACGACGAGCAGACCCTGCGCATCCTCGGCGAACTGGATCCGGCGAACCCGCTCTCGTCGCTCGACGAGGTGCGGCCGCGACTGGACCGCGCGGAGAACTGGATCACCACCCACGTCCCGGCCGAGGCCCGCACCGTCGTGCGTGACGAGCCGGACACGGAGCTGCTGGGCTCCCTCGGCGACGAGGGCCGCGAGTCGCTGCGGCTCCTGCTGGAGCGCCTGGACGACCACTGGTCACTGGACGGCCTGACGACGCTCGTCTACGGCGTGCCGAAGATCATGGCCGGGCTGGAACCGGAGGCGAAGCCGACACCGGAGCTGAAGACCGCCCAGCGGGACTTCTTCGTCCTGCTGTACCGCCTGCTCGTCGGCCGGGACACGGGCCCGCGCCTCCCGACGCTGCTCCTGGCGGTCGGCGCGGAGCGGGTCCGCAAGCTGCTGGGCGCGTGACGCGGGGGGCGGTCCGCCCCGAGTGACGCGTGGAGGGCCCCACCCCGGGTGGGGCCCTTCCGCCGTCGCCGCCCCGGTCCGGGCCGCCCGGCGCGCGACGAGGCGGGTGGGAGGAGCGGCGGCGGGCCGTCGGCCGTCCGGCCGGGCCCGGCGCCGGGTCAGGCGATGTGGTCGGCTTCCAACTCGGCCTGGTAGCGGGTGATGAAGTCCGGGAGGACCCTGCGCAGCAGCGGTACGGCGCGGGGGTGCCGAAGGCCTTCCGCCTCCGCCAGGCGGCGGGCCAGGGCGTCTGCGGCGGGCGGGTTGCCGTACTCCTCGGCGTACGCCTGGAACGCCCGGTACGCCGCGCGGACGTACTCCTCCTCTTCCTCCGCCTCCGGCAGGCGGTCGGCGTGACCGGCGTACGCGGCAGGGTCGTACGAGCCCGCGTAGACGGTGTCCTGGGGGAGTTTGGGCGCGGAGAACCAGGGGCTGACGTGACTGACCGGGGCGTCCTGCGGTTCGGGCCGGGGGTGCGGTCCGGCGACATCCTGCGGTTCGGGCCCGTCCTGTGCGCCGGCCGCGGGTCCCGTCCGCACTTCGGGTGCGGGCCGCGGTCCGGGCTGTGCGTCGGGTCCGGGCTGCGGTTCGGGTGCGGGCCGCGGTCCGGGCTGGGCGTCGGGTGCGGGCCGCGGTCCGGGCTGGGCGTCGGGTGCGGGCTGCGGTTCGGGTGCGGGCCGCGGTCCGGGCTGTGCGTCGACTGCGGGTCCCGTCCCCACTCCGGGTCCTGTCCGTACCTCGGGCCCTGTCCGTACCTCGGGTCCCGTCCGTACGTCAGGTCCCTTCGGCGTCTCGGGTCCCGTCCGTACCTCGGGTCCGGGCTGCGGGTCCGGTCCGGGCCGGGAGTGGGGGGTTCGGGCCGACTGCGGCTGCGGATGAGCCTGCTGGTGCTGGTGCTGGTCCGGCTCCGGCTCCGGGGACCGGTCCCCGACCGGGGCGGGGGGCCGGGCCGGTGCGGACGCGGGGCGCACCGCCGGGGCCTGCCGCGGCGCGTGGTCCGCGGGCTGCGGCGCCGTCGGGACGGGCACCGCGGGGCGGGGGCCGGTGGGCGTCGCCCCGGGGAGTTCCGCCACCGGAGCGGTCGCCGCGGAGGTCACCGGCAGGGTGGTGGCCTCCGCGGTGGCCTCCCGGGCCGCCGGGTTCGGGGGCAGCAGCACCGGCTCGATTCCCGCCGCCGCCAGGCCCGCCGGGGCGGTTTCCGCGAGCGGTACGCCGTACTTCGCGAGGCGCAACGGCATCAGCGCCTCCACCGGCGCCTTGCGCCGCCATCCGCGGCCGAACCGGGCCTGCAGACGCGCCTGGTAGACCAGCCGGTCCTGCTCCAGCTTGATCACCTGCTCGTACGAGCGCAGCTCCCACAGCTTCATCCGCCGCCACAGCCGGAACGTGGGCACGGGCGACAGCAGCCACCGGGTGAGCCGCACACCCTCCATGTGCTTGTCGGCCGTGATGTCCGCGATCCGGCCCACCGCGTGCCGGGCCGCCTCGACGGCCACGACGAACAGCATCGGGATGACGGCGTGCATCCCCACACCGAGCGGATCCGGCCATGCCGCGGCGCCGTTGAAGGCGATCGTCGCGGCGGTCAGCAGCCACGCCGTCTGCCGCAGCAGGGGGAAGGGGATCCGGAGCCAGGTCAGCAGCAGGTCGAGGGCGAGCAGCACGCAGATGCCGGCGTCGATGCCGATGGGGAAGACCAGGGAGAAGTCGCCGAAGCCTTTCTTCTCCGCGAGTTCCCGCACCGCCGCGTACGAGCCCGCGAAGCCGATCCCGGCGATGACCAGGGCGCCGGCGACGACGACACCGATCAGAACGCGGTGCATCCGCGTCAGTTGCATCGCGGCCACTCGCGGTCCCCTCCCTGGTTCACCTGCGCTTCGCGGGCACAGCCTGGCACACGTGTACGGGACCCGGCCCCCCGGGGAGGCCGGATCCCGTCACCCGGTCGTCGCCGCGGGGTTACCTGCCGGCGGCGGCCACGGCGGCTACGGCGTCCTTGACGGCCTTCACGGTGCCCTCCATGAGGCTCGCCCGCGGCCGGGGCCTCGGCGCCCGCGTAACCGGTGCCGTTGTAGGAGACGGTGACCACCACGTTCTCCGTGCGGGCCACGATCACGCCGTAGCGGAAGGTCTCGCCGGTCTTCTTCAGGGAGTAGCTGACGGCGCGGGCCTCGTTGCCGACGCCCGGCGCGGACGAGGTCCGCACGTCGATGGCGCCCTCCGTCGCCTTCACCTCGGCGACCTTGTCCGCGTACTCGTCCTGCGCGCGCTTCTCGCCGCCGCCGAGCGTCGGGTCCGAGTCGAAGCGCAGCAGGGAGACGTCCAGCCAGCGGTAGTCGGAGCCCTTGACGCCCTTGTCCTCCAGGCCGTTCCACGAGCAGTTGCCGCGGCTGTTCATGTCGGAGGACCTGCCGGGCGTGCCGGACTTCGTCTTCACGCCCGGCACGAGGTCCTCGACCGTCTTCGCGGTGATCGCCTTGCAGGCGTCCGGCAGCTTGGCGAACTTCGCCGGAGCGATGCTCGGCACGGGCGCCGCCGACGTGGCGGGCGCGGCCGGGGCGCCCGTCGCCGGCGCGGAGGGCGACGCGGACGCGTCGGAGCCGGAGCCGTCCGACGAGCAGCCGGCGGCGGCGATCATCACCGGGACGGCGGCGCAGGCGAGTATGCGGGTGAGACGCGGGGCTGATCGGTGCATGGTTCCTTCAGTCGCTCTGTCGCTTGTCGTACGAGTCGCTCGTGCCGGCCCGTCGTACGGCCCGGTCCTTCGGCCCGGACATACGGTCCGGACGGTCCCGGTCCGGGCGGTCCGGCCCGGCCACGGTAGCCCGTCCGGAAGCCCGGCCGGGGCCGCCGGTACGTCCAGCCGTCCGGTGCTCCGGGGCCCGGGACACCGCTACTCGTCGAACCGCTCGGCCAGCCGGTGCGCCAGCCTGCGCGCCTTTTCCTGCATCTCCTCACTGTCCGGAACCTCGCCGTCACGAAGTGGCTGGGCCGCGTACCGCACGGTCACGAGCACGTTCGATGTGCGGAACACCACGCTGACGGTGCGCTGCTGGGCGGCCGGGCCGGCCGGGGCGAGGACGTCGTCGAGGAACGCCGCGTCACCCAGGTCGGTCAGTGCCCGGGACCCCAGGTCCCCGGCCGGGGCGGAGGCGGCGGGAGAGGGCGTGCCGGAGGTGGCGGGGGAGACGGTCTGCGCCTGCCGCCCGGCGGCGGGGGAGGGCGGCGCCGGCTCCGGCGTGTTTGGCCGGCGTACCGGCTCCGGCGGGCTTGGCGGGGGCCGCGGGTCCGGCGGTGCCGGCCGCGGGGCCGGGGGGCGAGGCGGTGCCCTGGTCCGTGGCGGGGGGTGAGGCGGGGGCCAGCCCGGCGGCGGACTCCTTGGTGGCGTACACCTCCTGCGCCCGCGCCTCGTCGCTGACGGCCGGGTCGTAGGAGACCACGCGCTCGAAGTCGAGGGTGAGGTGGTGGATGGCGTCCGGGCCGTCCGCCTTCCACGCGCAGCCGACGCGGCGGTCCGTGTCGTACGTGACGGCGGCGGTGCCGCGCAGGACGCGGTCGCGCTGTTCGGCCGGCAGGGCGGTGACGGCGGGGAGCAGGTCCCGGAGGGTGGAGCGGGGGACGGAGCCGCACGGTTCGAAGAGGGTGCGGTAGCGGCCGGGCTGGGCGATGGGGCCTGCGGCGGTGCCGGTCTTGGCGTCGATGCCGGAACCGTCCGTCCCGGAACCGGAGCTGCATCCGGCGAGGGCGGTCGCGCTGAGTGCCGCGAGGAGCGCGGCCAGACCGGATGCGTACGCCCTTCGCTGCACGGTGCCGGGCTCCCTTCCCTGGGGTCACGGTGAAAACAGCTTGCCGGTGATCGGCGGCCGGTGAACACAATGTGTATCGCACGCGCGCCGTCGCTGCCGGTCTACCGTCGTTTATGTCGGTCCTGAAACCGGTTTTTGCGTTTTCTGACTTTTCTGGGGGAATGGGGAGGCATGTCGTACGTCGAGATCCCGGGGGCGAAGGTACCCATCCGGATGTGGGCGGACCCCGCCACGGTGGAGGACGTCGCCCTCCGGCAGCTGCGGAACACCGCGACCCTGCCGTGGATCGAGGGGCTCGCCGTCATGCCGGACGTCCACTTCGGCAAGGGCGCCACGGTCGGATCCGTCATCGCCATGCGCGGCGCGGTCTGCCCGGCGGCGGTCGGGGTGGACATCGGATGCGGCATGTCGGCCGTCAGGACGTCGCTCACCGCGGACGACCTGCCGGACGACCTGTCCGGGCTGCGGTCGCGGATCGAGCGGGCCATCCCGGTGGGCCGGGGGATGCACGAGGAGGCGGTCGACCCCGGGCGGCTCCCGGGCCTCGCGGCGCCCGGGTGGGACGACCTGTGGACGCGGTTCGGAGGCATCGCGGAGGCGGTGAGGTTCCGCCAGGAGCGGGCCGCCAAGCAGATGGGGACGCTCGGAAGCGGCAACCACTTCGTCGAGGTCTGCCTCGACTCGACCGGATCGGTGTGGCTGATGCTCCACTCCGGGTCGCGGAACATCGGCAAGGAGCTCGCCGAGCACCACATCGGCGTCGCGCGGGGGCTGCCCCACAACCAGGACCTGGTCGACCGGGATCTCGCGGTGTTCGTCGCCGACACGCCGCAGATGGCCGCGTACCGCAACGACCTGTTCTGGGCGCAGGAGTACGCGAAGTACAACCGCTCGGTCATGATGGCGCTCCTGCAGGACGTCGTTCGCGGCGAGTTCGAGAAGACCGGGGTGACCTTCGAGCGGGAGATCTCCTGCCACCACAACTACGTGGCGGAGGAGCGGTACGACGGTGTGGACCTGCTCGTCACCCGCAAGGGCGCGATCCGCGCCGGGAGCGGCGAGTACGGGATCATCCCCGGTTCCATGGGCACCGGCTCGTACATCGTGAAGGGCCTCGGGAACGAGAAGTCCTTCAACTCCGCCTCGCACGGTGCCGGCCGGCGGATGAGCCGGAACGCCGCCAAGCGCCGGTTCTCCACGCAGGACCTGGAGGAGCAGACGCGGGGCGTGGAGTGCCGCAAGGACTCCGGCGTCGTCGACGAGATCCCCGGCGCGTACAAGCCGATCGAGAAGGTCATCGACCAGCAGCGCGACCTGGTGGAGGTCGTGGCGAAGCTGAAGCAGGTCGTCTGCGTGAAGGGCTGAGCCGGCCGGTCCCGCCCGGTTCCGGCGGCTCCCCCTGCGGGTGACCGCCCGTCCGGCCGCCCCTTCCGGGCGTGTCCGTCTCTCCGACTTCCGTCTTTCCAGCCTCCGTCCTTTCGGCCTCCGTCCTTTCGGCCTCCGGCCGGGCCTCCTCGGGCGCCCGGGCCGCGGGCGGTCGCCCTTTCCGGGCCTCCGGCCTCCGGGGGGTGCCCGGGTACTCGGGTCCCGGCCGGGCGCTCCGGGGGTTCCTGGCCTCCGGCCGGGCCTCCTCCGGGTTCGGTCTCCGGTCTCCGGCTTTCGGGTCTCCGGCCTTCGGGCGGCCCCGTCCGGTCGGCTTCCCTCCGGCGGGGCCCTCCGGCGGCTTCGCCCCGGGCCGGGCGTTGTCAGAGCTCCCGGTGCACCTTGTGGTTGGACGCCTGGGCGCGGGGGCGCACCACCAGCAGGTCGACGTTGACGTGCGGTGGGCGGGTCACGGCCCAGGTGATCGTGTCGGCGACGTCGTCGGCCGTCAGCGGGTCGGGGACGCCCTCGTAGACCTTCGCCGCCCGTTCCGTGTCGCCGCGGAACCGGGTCATGGCGAAGCCTTCCGTCTTCACCATGCCGGGCGCCACCTCGATGACCCGGACCGGCGTGCCGACGATCTCCAGGCGCAGCGTCTCGGCGAGGACCCGGGCGCCGTGCTTGGCGGCGACGTACCCCGCGCCGCCCTCGTACGCGGCGTGGCCGGCCGTGGAGGAGACCACGACGACCGTGCCGGCGCCGCTCGCGGTGAGCGCGGGCAGCAGCGCCTGCGTCATGTGGAGCGTGCCGATGACGTTCACCTCGTACATGCGGCGCCAGTCCTCCGGGTCGCCGGTCGCCACCGGGTCGGCGCCGAGCGCGCCGCCGGCGTTGTTGACCAGCACGTCGCAGCGGTCCAGAGAGGCGGCGAAGGCGTCGACGGCGGACCGGTCGGTGACGTCGAGGGCGTACGCGGTCGCCCGGTGGCCGGCCTCGGTCAGCTCCGCGGCGAGGGCGGTGATGCGGTCCTCGCGCCGCGCGGTGAGCACGACGTGATGGCCGGTCGCGGCCAGGTGGCGGGCGGTCGCGGCCCCGATGCCGCTGCTGGCTCCGGTGACGACGGCGACGGGCGGTGCGGCGGCGGTCATGGTCTGCGTGCTCCTCGGTGCGGCGGCGAGCGGTACGCCGTCAGCATAGGCGCGCCCGCTCCACCGTGTGGGGTGTACATGACCATGACTCAGGTGCCATGCGTGCGGCTCCGCACCTCAGTCCCGCGCCCAGGCTATGTAGCCGTCCGGGCGGACCAGCAGGGCGCCGTGGCGGTCGGCGTTCGCCCACGTGGCCCGTATGACCTCGCCGGGTGCCGTGGCGATCTCCGGGGCGGACGGCTCGGTGCCCCGCGAGGCGACCAGGACGAAGGCGCTTTCGCGCAGCAGCTCGTACAGGCGGCCCTCGGCGAGCGAGAGGTCCGGCGCCCGCCGCCCGGTCAGGTGGTGGGCGCCGCACGCGGCGGCGTAGGAGACGCCGATCCCGCTGATCATGCCCGTCACCCGGGCGGAGAGCGGGCCGGCCGTGCCGACCAGGCGGAAGACGGCGGCACGGGCGGCGCGCCGGAGCGGTGTGCGCGCCGTGGAGAGGCGGATGATCGCCCCGCTACTGCGCAGGACGGCCGCGCCGACCGGATGACGCTCGGCGTGGTAACTGTCGAGCAGCGCCTCCGGGTCGCCCGCGTCGCCGCGCAGGACGGCGGCGAGCTTCCAGGAGAGGTTGGCGGCGTCCTGGAGGCCGGTGTTCATGCCCTGGCCCCCGGCGGGGGAATGGACGTGCGCGGCGTCCCCGGCGAGCAGCACGCGGCCCACGCGGTAGGCGGGCACCTGTCGTTCGTCGCTGTGGAACCGGGAGGTCCAGCGGGCTTCGCCCATCCCGAAGTCCGAGCCGAGGGCCCGGCGGACGATGCCGCGGACCTCGTCCGGGTCGACGGGGGCGCCGTCCGGGGCCTGGCGGTGCCGGTCCCAGCCCATCACCCGGTACCAGCCGTCGCCGAACGGGGCGATGAAGGCGAACGCGTCGCCCGTGCCGTTCACGATCGGCACGTCCCGGGGCGGTTCGGCGAGGCGGACGTCCGCGAGGACGACGGAGCGGATCACGGAGCGGCCGGGGAACGGCAGGCCCAACTGCTCCCGGACCGTGCTGCGGACACCGTCCGCGCCGACCAGGTAACGGGCGCGGAGCCGTACGGCCGCGCCGCCCGTCCCGGAGCCGTCGCCCCGGGCGCCGCCGTGGCCGGCGGGGACCAGCTCGGCCGTGACGCCGTCGACGTCCCGGCGCAGTGCGCGCAGCGCCGTCTCGTGGCGGAACTCCACCCCGGCGGCGACGGCGCGGCGCTCCAGCAGCCGCTCCACCTCGTACTGCGGGGTGACGAGCAGGAACGGGAAGCGGGAGCGCAGCCCCGAGAGGTCCAGCGACGCGTTGCCGAACAGGCGCAGCCGGGTCAGGGTCGGGCCCGTCCCGAGCAGTTCGTCCGCCAGGCCCCGGGCGTCCAGGAGCTCCAGCGTCCGGGCGTGGACGGCGAAGGCGCGCGTCAGGTTCCCGGTCGTGCGGGGGCGGCGCTCCACGAGGGTGACGCGGAGCCCGGCCCCGGCGAGGTCGCCCGCGAGGAGCAGCCCGGTCGGGCCCGCGCCCACGACCACGACGTCCGCGTCGGCGTGCGTCCCGGTACCGGTGCTCGACCCGTCGATTGCGGCGGTGCTGGTCATAGCTGCCTCCTCAAGCCGACCCACAACGGGTCAACGACCGTTGGCCAACACCTGTTGGACAACGCTTGTTGGCAACTGTAGACCCGTCGCGCCTGGCGGGTCAACACTTGTTGGCCTACACTCGTTGGCATGGAGAAGGAAGCCCCCGCCCCGCCGAGCCCCCGTGCGCCGCGCCGCTCGGACGCGACCCGCGCCGCGATCCTCGAAGCGGCCCGCGAGCGGTTCGCCGCGGACGGCTACGAGCGCGCCACCATCCGGGCCATCGCCCGCGACGCGGGCATCGACCCGTCGATGGTGATGCGCTACTACGGCAACAAGCAGGGCCTGTTCGCGGCCGCCTCCGAGATCGACCTGCGGATACCGCCGCTGGGCGCCCTGCCTGCCCGGCACGTCGGCGCCGTCCTCGTCGCCCACTTCCTCGACCGCTGGGACGCGGACGAGGTGCTGACGGGCATGCTCCGCGTCGGCGTCACCAACGAGGCGGGCGCCGAGCGCATGCGGGAGATCTTCAAGGCCAGCCTCGGCCCGGTGGTGGCGGGCCTCTGCCCCGATCCGGAGGACGCACCGCGCCGGGCCGCGCTCCTCGCCTCGCAGATACTCGGCATGGCCCTCGCCCGGTACGTGCTGCGGTTCCCGCCCGCGGTCGCGATGGAGCGCGACGAGGTGATCGCCTGGCTGGCCCCCACGATCCAGCGCTACCTGACGGCGGAGCGGCCGTAGCCGACCCGGCCGCCCGGCGCCCGGCCCGTCACGGAGGCGCCGGGCCGGGAGCCGCCGTCGGGGTGCCGGGCCGCGGAGCCGTACCGCCCCGCCGTCAGGCCGCCGCGCCCCCGAACTCGCGCAGGGCGGTGCGGACGATGTCGTCCAGCCGGGCGTGGTGGGCGCCGCGCCAGTACACGCGGTCGCAGGCCGTACAGCGGGCGAACACGTCGTACGTGCGCCGCGTGCCGTGCTCCAGGCGTTCGCGCACCTCGTCCTTGTCCGCCTCGGCCAGCACCCCGTTGCAGGCCGTGCAGCGGGACCACGGGACGAGGCGCGGGGCGAAGCGCCCCAGCACGTCGCGCAACTGCTCCTCGGGCCGGTGGCTGTAGACGTACGCGCCGGCCCACAGCTCCCGTCGGCGCAGCAGCCCCCGGTCGCGCGAGAGCATCACGCGCCGCTCCCGGGCCGACCGCGCGGCCAGCGCGGCGTCGCCGATGTCCTCGCTCTCATACGCCGCGTCGACGCCCAGCAGCCGCAGCCGCCGCGCGAGCGTGCCCAGGTGGACGTCGAGGAGGAACCGCAGCGGCGCCCCCGGCACCTCCTGCGGGCGCCGCACGCCCCGCACCTCGACCTCCTCGCCGGCGGTCGGCACGTGCGCGGCCGGGACCGGTTCACCGGACACCAGCAGAGCGCCCACCTCGGTGAGCGGCACGCCGAGCGACTCGACGACGTGCCCGAGCGTCGACACCCCGTCCGTCACCAGGGCCGTACGTCCCGCACGGCGGGGCGCCGCTACGAACAGGCCGAGTTCGGGGGCGAAACTGATGTGGATCTCCGGTCCGTTCACGCGGGTCAGGATGCCACCGGGCGCCCCGGCCCGGCCAGGCCGTTTCCCGGCCCCGCCCGGCCCCGAGGCGCTCCGCGTCCCGCCGCGGACGCGCCGCCGTCCGGCCGGTCGGGTTCCCGCCGCGCCCGCGCCGCCGTCCGGCCCGCCCGCGCCGCCGTCCGGCCCGCCCGCGCCGTCCGCGCCGTCCGCGTCGCCGTCCGCCGGTCCGCCCCGTCCGCGTCGCCGTCCGCCGCCCCGGCCGCCCCGGCCGCCGGGTGGGACGCCGGGCGTCCCCGTCCGCGCCACCGGCCCGGCGGCGAGAACCCCTGTCGAGGGCTGCCGGCGGCCGCCGTCGAGGACTACGGGCGGCGGACGGACGCGGACGCGGGCGCTTCCGGGGCGTGCGTGCCCGGCGCGCCCCCGAAGTGTGTGCTCGGGGTGCGCCCGCGTCCGCCGCCGGGACGTTTCAGCTCCCGTCAGCTCCCGGAGCGCGGCACGGGCCCGGCCGGGGGCCGGACGGGCGCGGGCGGAGCGCCGCCCGTCAGGGCCAGACGAGGCAGTACGGCTGGTGGCCCGCCTCGTGGAGGCGTACCGAGAAGTCCTGCCACTCGTGCAGCAGCCGGTACACGTCGAACGCGTCGCGCGGACCGCCCCGGTCCGGGACCGTCGACCAGATGAAGGCGGCGGCGCCCACGGACTCCTCGCCGACGCCGCGCAGCGGGTCGACGGTGGTCGTCGGCAGCTTCACCACCGCGTAGTCGGGGTGCAGCACCACCAGCTCCAGCGGCGGCACCTTGTGCAGGGGCATGCCCTGGATGCCGGTCAGCACCATGGCGGCTATGGTCTCCGGCTTGATCTTGGTGAACATCCCGCCCATGCCGAGCTCGTCGCCGCCGAGCTCCTCGGGCCGCATCGAGATCGGCACACGCGCGGCCGTCGCGCCGTTGGGCGCGCCGAAGTACTTGTAGGTCACCCCCATGCGGCCACCCCTGCCCCCCAGGGAGTCCGTCCCCAGGGACTCGCTTCCCGCGGGAGCCTCCCGCTGGAGGCCGTCGTCCCGTCGTGCGGGTTCCCGCGGGGCGGGATCGTCCCGCTGTCGCCGGTGCCTCCCCCGCCGGGCACGCTCGGGGCCCAGATCGCCGGTCCCCTCGCCCAGTCCGCCACCGCGATGCATATCTCCACCCGACTGCTTGCAGGGTGACACGGCCCCGCCGCGCAACCCGATCATCGTGTCAGTGACCTCCCCCGCGAACGGGTGGTGAAACACCTGTCCGCAAGAACGTGCCGGCCTCTGACACCATGGTTTCCGTGAGCTCTCCCTATGACGCCCCAGTTTCGCAGACGCGGAGGGCCGGCGCCTTGCCGAGAACGAGGCCGGGAAACCCCGCGGTCCCCGGCCTTCGCCCGAGCGGGGCGACATCCTCGTGAAACAAGATCGTGAAGGAAGAGGTCGCGCCGAGGCAAGGCCGCCCGGCCGATCGCCGTGAAACCGGACGCCGTGAAAGGGAACACGGCCCGTCCCTCGTGCCCGGGCCGCCCCGCCGCCGCCCCGGCGGCAGCACCCACGCCAGCCGCCAGCCCACTCGTTACCGCAGGTCAGGACCCAAGTGCCGTACTCATATGAAGCCCCCGTCTCACAGTCGCTCTTCGACCGCGCCTCCCAGGTGACGCCCGGCGGCGTGAACTCCCCCGTCCGGGCCTTCCGCGCCGTGGGCGGAACGCCCCGCTTCATGGTCTCCGGTACGGGGCCGTACCTCACCGACGCGGACGGGCGCGAGTACGTCGACCTCGTCTGCTCCTGGGGGCCGATGATCCTCGGCCACGCGCACCCCGAGGTGGTCGCCGCCGTGCGGCAGGCCGTCGCGCGCGGCACCTCCTTCGGCACCCCGGGCGAGGGCGAGGTCGCCCTCGCGGAGGAGATCGTGGAGCGGGTCGCCCCGGTCGAGCAGGTGCGGCTGGTGTCCAGCGGCACCGAGGCGACCATGTCCGCGATCCGCCTGGCCCGCGGTTTCACCGGCCGCAGCAAGGTGGTCAAGTTCGCCGGCTGCTACCACGGGCACGTGGACGCGCTGCTGGCCGCCGCCGGCTCCGGTGTGGCCACCTTCGGGCTGCCCGACACGCCCGGCGTCACGGGCGCGCAGGCCGGCGACACGATCGTGCTGCCCTACAACGACCTGGAGGCCGTCCAGGAGGCGTTCCACCGCCACCCGGGCGAGATCGCCTGCGTGATCACCGAGGCGTCCCCCGGCAACATGGGCGTCGTCCCGCCCCGCCCCGGCTTCAACCAGGGCCTGAAGGACGCCTGCGCGAAGAACGGCGCTCTGTACATCTCCGACGAGGTCATGACCGGTTTCCGCACGTCCCGGGCGGGCTGGTTCGGCGTGGACGGCGTCGTCCCCGACCTGATGACCTTCGGCAAGGTCATGGGCGGCGGCTTCCCGGCCGCGGCGTTCGGCGGCCGGGCCGACGTCATGGCGCACCTCGCGCCGGCCGGCCCGGTCTACCAGGCGGGCACGCTCTCCGGGAACCCGGTCGCCACCGCCGCGGGCCTCGCCCAGCTGCGGCTGCTCGACGACGCCGCGTACGAGAAGGTCGACGCCGTCTCGCGGGAGATCCAGGCCCTGGTGGTGGACGCGCTGGCCGCGGAGGGCGTGGCGCACCGGCTGCAGAGCGCGTCCAACATGTTCTCGGTCTTCTTCACCGACCGCGAGGTCCGCGACTACGAGGACGCCAGGCGGCAGGAGTCCTTCCGCTTCACCGCGTTCTTCCACTCGATGCTGGCGCAGGGCGTCTACCTGCCGCCGTCCGCCTTCGAGTCGTGGTTCGTGTCCACGGCCCACGACGAGCGCGCCGTCGAGCGGATCGCCGCCGCGCTGCCCGCCGCCGCCCGCGCCGCGGCGGCGGCCACGGAGGGCACGGCATGACGGGCGCGCAGCCGGAGGAGGTGACCGTCGTCCACCTGATGCGCCACGGCGAGGTGCACAACCCGGACGGCGTCCTGTACGGCCGCCGCGCCGGGTACCACCTCTCGGAGCTGGGCCGCCGGATGGCCGACCGGGTCGCCGAGCACCTGGCCGGCCGGGACGTCGCGTACGTCGTGGCGTCCCCGCTGGAACGGGCCCAGGAGACCGCGGAGCCGATCGCCGAGGCGCACGGCCTGGGCCTGGCCACGGACGAGCGGCTGATCGAGGCGGGCAACGTCTTCGAGGGCAAGACCTTCGGCGTCGGCGACGGGGCGCTGCGCAGGCCGGGCAACTGGCGGCACCTGACCAACCCGTTCCGGCCGTCGTGGGGCGAGCCCTACGTCGACCAGGTGGTGCGGATGATGGGCGCGCTCGGCGCGGCGCGCGACGCGGCCCGCGGGCACGAGGCGGTGTGCGTCAGCCACCAGCTGCCCATCTGGATCGTGCGGAGCTTCGTCGAGCGGCGCCGGCTGTGGCACGACCCGCGGCGCCGGCAGTGCACGCTGGCGTCGCTGACGACGTTCACGTACCACGGGGACCGCATCGTCTCGGTCGGCTACAGCGAACCGGCCCGCGATCTCGTTCCGCCGCACCTGCTCGCGGGCGCCAAGCCGGTGAAGGGAAAACCGAAGGCGTTCGGCGCCTGACGGTCCCGGGCGGTGCTCCCGGCGGCGGAGCGGCCGTTTCACCGTGCCGGGGCCGCGTGATCGACGGCGAAACCCCTTCTTCCTCCTTTTCTCCTTTCCCGCTCTCCCGCATTCCCCGCTCTCCCGCACACCGGGCCGGAACACCGTCCCGTGTGCGGGAGGGCGGAAAGGGGACGCCGTGCGCCGGCCCGGTCGAAAGGCTTTATCGGAAAAGGAAGTTGGCGCCCCGCCGCCCTCGGGGCGGGCGGCCCCGGCTCCCCGGCGGCGGCCGCGGGCCCGGGCAGGGCGGGAAGGCGGCGGGCGCTCCCGGGAGGGAGGGCGGCCGGTCCCGCCGGGGATTCGTCATTCCCGGGGAATCCCGTTCCCCCGACCGGGAAATCCCGGTGCGGAGGGAACGGCCCCTCCTCCGGCCGGCCGGACTTAGCCGGACTTCACAAGGGGCTTTACGGGCACCCAGGGGGGCGGGCAAGATCCGCGAAACGGCCATGCGAAACTTTTCACATGAGCCACAGCCGTGCCCACCGAGGCATCCTGCTCACCGCCGGCGCCCTGGCGGCCGCGCTCGCGCTGACCGCGTGCAGCGGCAGCCCCAAGGGCACGTCCGGCGGTGGCGGCAACACCAACTTCGTCACCGACGTCGACGGCATCGCCACCCTCCCCGAGGGGAAGCGGCCGGCACCCAACGAGCTCGCGGGCGAGACCCTGGACGGCGGCCGGATCGACGTCGCCGACCTCAAGGGCAAGGTCGTCGTCCTCAACCTGTGGGGCGAGTGGTGCACCCCGTGCCGCGCCGAGGCCCCGCACTTCGTGAAGGTCGCCAACGAGCTGAAGCCCGAGGGCGTCGAGTTCGTCGGCATCAACACCCGCAGCAACAAGGGCAAGTCGATCAAGTTCGAGAACGACTTCGGGGTCCCGTACCCGAGCATCTACGACCGGTACGGCAAGCTCGTCCTCAACGGCTTCCCCAAGGGCACCGTCCAACCGCAGTCCATTCCCTCGACCCTCGTGCTCGACCGCGACGGGAAGATCGCCGCGAGGGCCCTCAAGGCGGTCTCCGAGAAGGAGCTGCGCTCGATGATCGCCCCGGTGCTCGCCGAGAAGGCCGGCGGGCAGTAGTCCATGAACGAGACGGTCTTCAGCGGGGCCCTCCTCCTGGCCCTGCCCGTCGCCGTCCTCGGCGGCCTGGTGTCCTTCTTCTCGCCCTGCGTGCTGCCGCTCGTCCCCGGCTACCTCTCGTACGTGACCGGGGTCACCGGCACCGACCTGGCCGAGGCGCGGCGCGGCCGGATGGCGCTCGGCGCGGGCCTGTTCGTCCTCGGCTTCTCCGCCGTCTTCGTCTCCGGCGGCGCCCTGTTCGGCTACTCGGGGCAGACGCTCCTGGAGCACCGCGAGGCCCTGAACAGGGTCCTCGGCGTGGTCATGATCCTCATGGGCGCGTTCTTCATGGGGTTCATGCCGTGGCTCACCCGGCGCGAGTTCCGGTTCCACCGGCGGCCCGCCGCCGGCCTCGTCGGCGCCCCGGTCATCGGCGTGCTCTTCGGGATCGGCTGGACGCCGTGCGTCGGCCCGACCCTCACCGCCGTCAACGCGCTCGCGCTCAGCGAGGCGAGCGCCGGGCGCGGCGCGCTGCTCACCCTCGCGTACTGCCTCGGCCTCGGCGTGCCGTTCGTCGTCGCCGCCGTCGCCTTCCGCAGGGCGCTCGGCGCGTTCGGCTGGGTCAAGCGGCACTATGCATGGGTGATGCGGATCGGCGGCGGCATGATGATCCTGACCGGTCTGCTCCTGCTGACCGGCGCCTGGGAAGCGCTGGTGCAGGAGACGCAGAGCTGGTCCGGAAGTTTCCAGGTGGGGATCTGAGGTCACCATGAGCAACACCGAGCAGACCGCCGGGCGGACCGGGCAGGACGGGCGGACCGGGCGGGAGGCGGTCGGCGAGCAGTCCCTGGGCGCCGCCGGCGAGCACCTGTCCACCGCCCCCGCCCAGGACCCCGACCCCGCGCACCTCCCCGCCCTCGGCCCCGTCGGCTGGATCCGCTGGTTCTGGCGGCAGCTCACCTCCATGCGGGTCGCGCTGATCCTGCTGTTCCTGCTCTCCCTCGGCGCGATCCCCGGCTCCCTCATCCCGCAGAACGGCGTGGACGAGACCAAGGTCGACGCCTTCAAGAAGTCCCACGAGACGCTCGCGCCGATCTACGAGAAGCTCCAGCTGTTCGACGTCTACAGCTCGGTGTGGTTCTCCGCGATCTACATCCTGCTGTTCGTCTCCCTCATCGGCTGCATCGTCCCGCGCAGCCGGCAGTTCGCCGACCAGCTGCGCAGCCGCCCGCCGGGTGCGCCCAAGCGGCTCACCCGCCTCCCCGCGTACACGACCTGGCGCACGGAGGCCACCCCCGAGCAGGTCCGCGGGGCGGCGCTGGGGCTGCTGCGGAAGAACCGCTTCCGCTCCCATGCGGAGGGCGACGCGGTCGCCGCGGAGAAGGGGTACCTCCGCGAGGCCGGCAACCTCGTCTTCCACGTCGCGCTGATCGTGATGCTCCTGGCCTTCGCCGCCGGGCAGCTGTTCCGCTCCGAGGGCGGCAAGCTGATCGTCGAGGGCGACGGCTTCGCCAACACCCTCAGCCAGTACGACGACTTCCGGTCGGGCTCGCTGTTCTCCCTGGACGACCTGAGCCACTTCAGCTTCGAGCTGAAGCGGTTCACCGGGACGTACGAGGCGACCGGCCCGCAGCGCGGCACGCCCCGCACCTTCGAGGCCGAGGTCACCTACTCCGAGGACGGCGGCCCCGACAGGGAGGCCGTGATCCGGGTCAACGAGCCGCTGGAGGTCGACGGCGCCAAGGTCTACCTGATCGAGCACGGGTACGCACCCGTCGTCACCGTCCGGGACGGCAGGGGCGAGATCGTCAGCCGGGAGGCCGTGCCGCTGCTGCCGCTCGACGCCAACGTCACCTCCCAGGGCGTCGCCAAGGTGATGGACGGCTACCGGGACGGGAACGGCAGGCGGGACCAGCTGGGCATCCCGATGTTCTTCGTGCCGACCTTCGCCGGCGAGGGCCGGGGGAGATGTTCTCCGTGTTCCCCGCCCTGGTGGACCCGCGGCTGAGCGTCTCCGCGTACCACGGGGACCTGCGCGCCGACTCGGGCGTGCCGCAGAACGTGTACCAGCTGGACACCAGCAAGATGACCCCGTTCAAGGACGCGAACGGCGAGATCCTGAAGAAGCAGCTCAAGCCCGGGGAGACCTTCACGCTGCCCGACGGGGCCGGCTCGATCACCTTCGAGCGGGAGATCAGCGAGTGGGCCAGCTTCCAGATCAGCCAGCAGCCCGGCGACGGCTGGGCGCTGGCCGGCGCCGTCGCCGCGATCCTGGGGCTCACCGGCTCGCTCTTCGTCCAGCGGCGCCGCGTCTGGGTCCGGGCCGTCGAAGGGCCGGACGGCGTGACCGTCGTCGAGATGGCGGCGCTGGGGCGGAGCGAGTCCGCGAAGCTCCCCGAGGAGCTGGCCGAGCTGGCGGCCGCGCTCCACTCCGTCGCGCCGACCGCGCCCGCCGCGGCGGCGGACGGCGCCGAGAACCGTGACGCCGTCGGCCACGCCCCCGTGGACGACGGCGCCGAACCCGCCGAAGAGGCTGTTCCCGCCGAAGGGGCATCGCAGTGACCATCGCCGCCGCCAACGAGAACCTGGCGCACATCAGCAACGTCCTCGTCTACTCGGCCATGGCCGTGTACACCCTGGCGTTCCTCGCGCACATCGCCGAGTGGGTGCTCGGCAGCCGCAGCAAGGTCGGCCGCACGGCCGCCGCCCTCACCGCCCCCGCCGTCGCCGCGCCCGCCGTCCGGGTGCGCGGCGAGCAGGCCGGCGCCACCGCCGTGCTGGACAGGCCCGCGGTCGTCACGCGCGGCGCCGCCGGGGCGCGGAGAGGTCCCGGACGGCCCCGGCGCGGCCGCCGGGGACGAGAAGGGCGACCTGTACGGGCGCATCGCCGTGTCGCTCACCACGCTGGCGTTCCTGCTGGAGGCCGGGGGCGTCGTCTCCCGCGCCATGTCCGTGGGGCGGGCGCCGTGGGGCAACATGTACGAGTTCTCGCTGACGTTCTCCACCGTCGCGACCGGCACCTACCTCGCCCTCCTCCTCGCCGGGAGGAACGTCCGCTGGCTCGGCCTGCCCCTGGTCACCACCGTCCTGCTCGACCTGGGCCTCGCCACCACCTGGCTCTACACCGAGAGCGACCAGCTCGTCCCCGCCCTCGACTCGTACTGGTTGTGGATCCACGTCTCCACCGCGATCTTCTGCGGCGCGGTCTTCTACATCGGCGCCGTGACCACGCTGCTGTACCTGCTGCGCGACGGGTACGAGGCCAAGGTGGCGCGCGGCGGCAAGCCGGGCGCGTTCACCCGGTCGGTCATGGAGCGGCTGCCCGCCGCCGCGACGTTCGACAAGCTCGCGTACCGCGTCAACGCCGCCGTCTTCCCGTTGTGGACGTTCACGATCATCGCGGGCGCCATCTGGGCCGGCGACGCGTGGGGCCGCTACTGGGGCTGGGACGCCAAGGAGGTCTGGTCCTTCATCACCTGGGTCGCCTACGCCGCGTACCTGCACGCCCGCGCGACGGCCGGCTGGAAGGGCCGCAAGGCGTCGTACATCGCGCTGGCCGCCTTCGCCTGCTGGCTGTTCAACTACTACGGCGTGAACCTCTTCGTGAACAGCCTGCACTCCTACGCGGGCGTCGAGTGACCCCTCCGCGGCGGTAGCGCGGCCGGCCCGCCGGGGCCGAACGGGTCGGTCCGCGGGTCCCGGCCGGCGCCACCGCCGCGGCCGGGACCCGAGGTCACCGGCGCCGCGGCGGGAGGCAGTCCGCGGCCGGCGGCTCGCCCTCCGGCCACGCCATGGCCACGAACCGCGGCGCCTCCCGCGTCAGCTCCACCACCGGGACCGCCTTGTCGTACGGGTTTCCGTGGTTGTCCAGGCAGATCCAGCCGCTCGCGCCCTCCACCTTCAGCGAACCCTTCACCTGCGGCCACTGCCGCCCCACGTCCTCGACCGGCGGGACGTCGGCGCCCGCGGGCGTCGCCTCCCGGACGGCCCGCACGGCCGTCGCCATCGCGTCGTACGCGATGATCGTCTGCCCGTCCACGAGCGTGGTCCGCCCGATCGGCCCCACCGGCGCCTTCGCCACCTCGCCGAGCGTCCGGACGAACTCCCCATACGCCGCCGCCGATCCGCCCGTCCGCGGCGGCCGGTAGCCGGGCCGCGCCCGCCAGGCGTCCGGGTGGGCCAGTGCCGCGTAGCGGACCGTCAGCCCCGTGTCCAGCGCCGCCCGGTTCAGCTGGGGGTCCGCGCCCAGGTACGAGCCCTCGTCGCCGGTCAGCACCGTGAGCCGGCGCTCCCTGCAGCCGCGCGCCCCCAGCGCGTTGATGAACTGCCGCAGTTGTACGTGCCGTCCGGCGAAGAACACCGTCTCCGCGCGTGCGTGGCACACCAGGTGCGTGATCTGCCGGAACGTGTTGGCGGTCGTCCCCTCGTCGTTCGGGTCCTCGGGGGAAGTGAACAGCTGCGGCTCGTACGGGGAGCGGGCCAGCAGGTCGGAGAACGCGCTCCTCAGGGTCTCCGTGTAGTGGTCGCCGGTCCGCGTGTCGTGGACGATCAGCGCCTTCTCCGCGTCCACCCGGCCGAAGTGGGCGAGGGCGCGCGCCTCGTCGCCGTTGGTGGGGGAGACCCGGGCGAGGCCGGGGAAGCGGTGGCCGCCGGGCCCGTTGGCGATGTCGTCCGCGGTGATCGTAGTGCCCACGACGGCGACGCCCGCGCGGGTCAGCTCCGCCACCGCGTCCTGCACGGCGCTGCTGCTGGTCGCGATGCCGGAGACGGCCCGCAGCCGGTGCGGGGCGCCCGTCATGGCCTTCAGCCGGTCGACGGCGGCCCTCCAGTGGACGTTGTCCTTGCCGGTGTTGGCGAGGACGAGCCGTACCTTCGGGGTCTCGTTGTTCTGCCGGTTGGCCCGGTACTGCTGCGCGAACGCGCCCTGCAGTTCGTTGAGCACCTTCTCGCGGAGCCCCGGGCTCGTCGACGTCAGGGGCAGCAGCAGGGCGACCGTGGCGTACCGGCCCTCCCCCAGCGTGGCGTTCTCCCGGCCGATGGCGGCCGCGACCTGCGTGAGCTGCGACTGGCCGAAGTCGTAGCCGTCCCCGGCGACGGCGACACCGACGCACTCGTCGCTGCCCGCCGGCCGGGCCACGCCCGGTGCGCACGACCGGTCCTCGGGCACGGCGAGGCGCTGCACCACGGCGACGGTGCCCCAGACGAGCAGGGCGAGGACCACCGCGCCGGTGACCAGTTTCTGGCGGACGGTGTAGAAGACGCGGTACCGGAAGGGGTTCTCCATGCTCGTCAGGCTCCGTCCTCGTTGCCCGGCGGCGACGTCGGCGTGCGCCGGGCGCGGATGTCCCTCGGCCAGTGGGTGGCCGCGTCCCAGAGCGGAAGGCTGCCGGTCAGGTGGCGGCCGGACAGCTGGCGCAGCTCGTGCGCCATCCGCTCGACCACGTCCTCGTCGGGCAGCGCCAGCGGGTCGGTGAGCAGCCACACCGCGTGCAGCAGCCGCCGCACCGACTGGTGCAGGGCCGTCGTGGCCTCGTCGAGCCCGGCCAGCTCCCCGACCGCACCCGGATCCCGCCCGAGCGCCACCGCGCGGCGCGGGTCGGGGCCGGTGCGGTGCGGGACGCGCGGGTACGGCGCGGACGCGACGAACAGCAGCCGGTCCAGCCAGCCGCCCGCGTCCGGGTCCCCGAACCACTCCCGCAGCGCGGTCACCGCGCCGTCCGCGCGTCCCAGCGCCAGCTCCTGGCGCAGCCGGTACGGGGTGGGGCGCGGGCCGTGGTGGGCGAGCAGCGTCTCGTGGACGGCCCGCCACGCCGCGTGCGCGGGGGCGTCGCCGTCGTGGAAGCGGAGCCGGTGCAGGAGGAGGGCGCGCAGCAGCGGATCGGCGACGAAGTGGGAGGGCGCGGCGCCCGTCCCCCCGGCCCCGCCCGCCTCCGCCCCGCCGGGCCCCGCCGTCCCGGCCGGCCAGCCGTCCGCCCGCAGCGCGTCCCGCAGCCGCAGCACCACGTCGCCGTCGACGGAGGCGGCCCGCAGCCGGGTGCGGGCCAGCGCCCGCGCCGAGTCCTCGTCGTGCGCCGCCGCCAGCACGGTCAGCGCGGCCGTCTCCTCGGGGCGCAGCCCCGGCAGCAGCTCGTCCAGCAGCGTCGCGGCGACCGGCACGGCCGGGGAGTCCTCCCGCACCTCGATCGCCAGGTCCAGCAGGGCGCCCGGCGTGAGGGCGCCCCGCGCCTCCGCGGGCACCTGGCCCGCGGCCCGCCCCAGCAGCGCCACGCCCGCCGGCCGCCCGCCGGTCAGCCGGTGCACCCCGCCGGGCAGTTCGGGGGGAGTGCGGCCGTCCGGGTCGTACCGGTCGAACAGGCTCCGCGTCTGCGCGGTGCTCAGCGGCGTCAGCTCCACGGCGAGGACACCCGACGTGATGTCCGCGCCGCGCGGGCAGGGCGCCCGGTGCGCGACCTCCGGCAGCCGCAGCCGGGTCGCGCGGCGCAGCCCCTCGTGGTCCCGGTCGCGGGAGGCCGCGACGAGGACGACCCGGTCGCGGCGGCCGTCGGCGCGGTCCCGGAGGACCGGTTCGAGGAGGCGGCGGCCGAGCGGCAGGTGGGCGTTGTCCAGCAGCACCACCGGGCGGCCGCGCCGCGTGCCGCGCCGGGTCGGGCCGACGTACGCCCGGCACAGGTCCTCGACGAGGGTGCCGACGAGGAAGCCCTCGGCGTCGGCGCGGCGGGCGCCACCCTGCGAGAAGTCCGCGGCGAGCCGGCGCAGGCCCAGCCTGCCGTTCCCGCCGGCGCCGCGGTAGGCGCCGTACCAGCTCTCCGAGCGGCGCTGGTAGCGGCCGAACACCTCCTCCAGGAGGCTCTCCACCGTCGCCTCCGCGAGGATCCCGGCCAACGGCGCGGCGCCGTCCGCGACCGTGGCGGCGAGCTTGGCGAGGACCTTGCCGACCCAGGCGGCGGCCGTGCCGCGCGACTCGTCGACGGTCGACAAGACCGGGCCGAGGCGCTGGAGGTCGCGGCGGGCGCGCTCGTCGTCCTCCTGCGACCAGCCGATGCTGGCGGCGGCGGCGAGGCCCAGCGCGAGGCGCGGGAACCGCACGGGTCTCGCCGACAGCACGCGCGGCGACAGCTGCACGGCCAGCTCGGCGAGGGCGCCGGTGACCGGCGTCCAGCCGGGGCCGTGCTCGGCGGGCTCCTCCACGCGCGCGCAGTCGAGGAGGGCGAGCGGGGTGCCGCGGCGATAGGCGTTGCGGATCTGCTTGAGCAGCGCGGTCTTGCCCATGCCGCGGCCGCCGGTGAAGACGGTGACGGGCGGGTCGTCGCCGTGCTCGGGGCGGACGCCCGCGAAGTCGTACGGGGTGAGGCCGGTCAGGCGCGCGACGAGGCCGGACGGGGCCAGGACCGCCTCACGGCCGTACAGCTCCCTGTCCATCCGCCACCCCCCGCAGCGTCAGCGCGGCGGAAAGCGTCCCACCGCGGCTTCACGTGCAGGATAGCCACGGGTGTTCGGGATGTCGCCGGGAGTTTCCGAACCGGTGCCCCACCGGTTCGCCCCCGTGACGTCAGTGCCGCCCGGGGTCCTCGTCGCCCCTGCCCTTGCCGCCGTCGCCCTGCTCGCGGCGCCTCAACTCCTCCTCGCGGCGGCGGAGGTCGGCCTCCCAGCCCTCGAGGAGGGACTGGTCCTCGGCGTTCCCCTCGCGGAGGGACTTCAGGAACTCGGGATTGTCGTCGGGGGCCACCCACCCGCGGCGGCCGCGCTGCCGCTCGCCGGGCGCGCGGTCGCCGGCCGGGGCGCGGCGCGTCCTGCCCGCGGCGATCCAGACGACGGGGCCGACGACCCAGAACAGCAGGATGATGAAGACCCACGCCACCTTCGGCAGGTGCTCGACCTCGTCCTCGGGGGTGTTCAGGCAGTCGATGAACGCGTAGATCGTCAGCGCGATCGGCAGGATGTACATCAGCGCCCTGAGCATGTGGGACAGCCCCCTGATTCCGCTGGCGGGCCGCACGCGGCGGATCCCGGTGACGCCTCCAGGGTATCGGGTCGCCCCGGACCCCCTGCCGTACGCGCCCCCGGCCTCCGCTTCCCCGGCCTCCCCGGCCACCGGCCCCGGCCCGGGGACGCCGGGCCGGGGCCGGGCGCGGGGCGGAGGAGGGCTCCGGGATACTGGACACCATGGCTTACGACGATCTGCGCTCGCTGCTCCGGGCACTGGAGCGAGAAGGCGACCTCAAGCGCATCAGGGCCGAAGTGGACCCGCACCTGGAGGTCGGGGAGATCGTCGACCGGGTCCAAAAGGCCGGCGGGCCGGCGCTGCTGTTCGAGAACGTCAAGGGCTCCTCGATGCCCCTGGCGATGAACGTCTACGGCACCGACCGCCGCCTCCTCAAGGCCCTCGGCCTCTCCTCGTACGGGGAGATCGGCGACCGGATCGGCGGTCTGCTCAGGCCCGAGGTGCCGAGCGGGTTCGTCGGCGTGCGGGAGGCGTTCGGGAAGCTCGGCGCCATGGCCCACGTGCCGCCGCGCAAGGTCAAGGACGCCCCGGTGCAGGAGGTCGTCCTGCGCGGCGACGACGTGGACCTCGACGCGCTGCCCGCGCTGTTCACCTGGCCGAAGGACGGCGGCTCGTTCTTCAACCTGGGCCTGACCCACACCAAGCACCCCGAGACCGGCGTCCGCAACCTCGGCCTCTACCGCCTCCAGCGCCACGACCGCCGCACCATCGGCATGCACTGGCAGATCCACAAGGACAGCCGCAACCACTACCAGGTCGCCGCCCGCCGCGGCGAGCGCCTGCCCGTCGCCATCGCCTTCGGCACCTCGCCCGCCGTGACGTACGCGTCGACCGCGCCGCTGCCCGAGGACATCGACGAGTACCTGTTCGCCGGCTTCCTCCAGGGCAAGCGCGTGGAGATGGTCGACTGCAGGACCGTCCCGCTCCAGGTCCCGGCCAACGCCGAGGTGGTCCTGGAGGGCTGGCTGGAGCCGGGCAGGACGCTGCCGGAGGGCCCGTTCGGCGACCACACGGGCTTCTACACGCCGCAGGAGGAGTTCCCGGCGCTCACCGTCGACTGCGTCACGATGCGCCGCCGCCCCCTGCTCCAGTCGATCGTCGTCGGCCGCCCGCCGACCGAGGACGGGCCGCTGGGCCGGGCGACGGAGCGCTTCTTCCTGCCCCTCCTCAAGATCATCGTCCCGGACATCGTCGACTACCACCTGCCGGAGTCGGGCGGCTTCCACAACTGCGCGATCGTCTCGATCGACAAGAAGTACCCGAAGCACGCCCAGAAGGTCATGCACGCCGTGTGGGGCGCGCACATGATGTCGCTGACCAAGCTCATCGTGGTCGTCGACTCCGACTGCGACGTGCACGACCTGCACGAGGTCTCCTGGCGCGCGCTGGGGAACGTCGACTACTCCCGCGACCTCACCGTCGTCGAGGGCCCCGTGGACCACCTCGACCACTCCTCGTACCAGAAGTTCTGGGGCGGCAAGGCAGGCGTCGACGCCACCCGCAAGTGGCCCGAGGAGGGCTACGTGCGGGACGGCGGCTGGCCCGAGATGATCCGGTCCGACCCGGCGGTCGCCGCGAAGGTGACGCGGCGCTGGAAGGAGTACGGCCTGTGAGCCCCGTACCCGTGGGCGGCCCGGCCCTCTTCATCGGGACGGGCACCTCCTACGTGGCGCTGGTGCGCCCGGAGCTCGACCCGGCCGACCCGGGCGTCCGGCTGGCCGCCGAGCGGGCGGGCGTGGACCCCGGGGAGTTCGCGGGCCCCGGCGACGTCTGGGCGGTCATGGTCGAGGACGGCGGCGAGGGCGACGGGTTCGAGCTGCCCGGCGTGCGGGACGCCGAACCGGCCGGCTTCGCCGAGCGGTTGCGCGCCGAACTCGCCGCCGCGTCGGCGCCCGGCGGCACGCCCGGGCCGTTCACGGTCGACGGCGGGGCCGTGCTGCGGCTGGACGCCCGCCCGGCCGGTGGCGCCGCGTACGCCTTCACCGCCCGGGTAACCCCGCCCGACGACGGCGTCTCGCTCCCGCGCACCGTGGAGACGGGGCCGGTGCCCACCGCCGAACTGCTGGCCGACCTCGACGCGTTCCTCGGGAGCCTCGCCTCATGACGACCACCGACGGCGTCGCGGGCCCGGTCCCCGCCCGGGGGCCGCTCGGCGGGGTGAAGGCCTTCCTGCGCCTGGTGATGATCGAGCACTCGGTCTTCGCGCTGCCCTTCGCCTACATCGCCTCCCTGACGGCGATGTCCCTGCACGGCGGGAGGGTCGCGTGGGGGACGCTGCTCCTGGTCACCGCCGCCATGGTCGGGCTCCGCACCTTCGCCATGGCGTGCAACCGGATCATCGACCGGGGGATCGACGCCCGGAACCCGCGCACGGCCGGCCGGGAGCTGGTCACCGGCGCGATGTCCGTGCGGTCCGCGTGGACCGGGGCGCTCGTCGCCCTCGCCGTCTTCCTGGGCGCCGCGGCGCTGCTGAACCCGCTGTGCCTGGCGCTCGCCCCCGCCGCGGTCGTCCCGATGGTCGTCTACCCCTACGGCAAGCGGTTCACGAACTTCCCGCACGCGATCCTCGGCCTGGCGCAGGCCATCGGCCCGGTCGGCGCCTGGCTCGCGGTCACCGGGGCGTGGTCGTGGGACGCCGTGGTGCTGGGCCTCGCCGTCGGGGTGTGGATCGGCGGCTTCGACCTGATCTTCGCGTGCCAGGACGTGAGCGCCGACCGGGCGCACGGCGTGCTGTCGGTACCGGCCCGCTTCGGCGTCCCGGCCGCGCTGTACGGGGCGCGGGGCTGCCACGCGGTGACGATGGCGCTCCTGGCCTGGTACGCGCTGCTGACCGGCGCGGGGGCGTGGTTCTGGGCCGGGCTGGCGATCGTCGGCGGCGCGTTCCTCTACGAGCACTCGATCGTGCGGCCCGGCGACCTGTCCCGCCTGAACAGGGCGTTCTTCACGGTCAACGGCTTCATCGGCATCGCCCTGTTCGGCTGCGCCCTCGTCGACCTCGTGGTGCGCGGCCTGACCGTCTGAGGGGCGTCCGGGCCGCCGGGCGCCCCGGCGCCCGCCGGTGGACGCTCCCCGGGCCGGGCGGGCCCGCGCGCGGCGGCCCGCGGGGGCGGACGGATAGGCTCGTCGGCGTGGATCAGGCAGAGGAGCAGCGTCGTCCGTGGATCGTCGGGGTGTCCGGGGCGTCGGGGACGCCCTACGCGGCGGCCGTGCTGCGCGGCCTGCTCGCGGCGGGGGAGGCCGTCGACCTGGTGGTGTCCCGCGCGTCGCGGCTGACGCTGCTGGACGAGACCGGGATCCCCTTCCGGGACGCGCACTGGCGCGAGGACCTGGGGGAGTGGCTGTCGCGCGGCGCGGACGGCGGGCCGCGGGCGTTCGACGTGGACGTGGCCGGGGCGGACGTGCGCCACTGGGCGGCGGGCGACCTCGCCGCGGGGCCCTCGTCGGGGTCGTACCCGGCCAGGGGGATGCTGATCGTGCCCGCGTCCACGGCCTGTGTGGCCGGGGTGGCGCTGGGGCTGTCGAAGGACCTGCTGCAGAGGTCGGCGAGCGTGGTGCTGAAGGAGCGCCGCCCGCTGGTGGTGGCCGTGCGGGAGACCCCGCTGAACGGGCAGACGCTCAAGCAGCTGGTGGCGCTGGACGAGGCGGGAGCCGTGGTGCTGCCCGCCTCTCCGGCGTTCTACGCGGGGGCGACGCACATCCAGGACCTGGTGGACTTCGTCGCCGGGCGGGTGCTGGACGCGGCAGGGGTGCCGCACCGGCTGTACCGCCGCTGGAAGGGAGAGCTCGGTGGCTCCCGGAGGGACTGACGGCCCGGTGCCGCCGGGGTCAGCGCTTCTTCGTACGGAACGCGGCGACGCGCCGCTCGCTCGCAGCCTCGCGGCGGGCGGCGACGACGGCCGTGGGGACACGCGAGCCATGGGCCTGCTCCCGCAGGTAGCGCATCTGGGCGTAGGCCATCTCGATCGTGTACACGGTGAGTGTCATCTCCTGAGGGATCGTCGTTGATCGATTGACTCAATCGCAGGGAACCTCCCCTGCATGCCTTAGATTCTACACCCGTACTTGCTGTATTGCTGATTAATGGAAGGCTTCAGGTATATGGACGCCGTGGATAGGCAGCTCATCCAGGCTCTGCGGGAGAACGGCAGGGCCTCGTACGCCGAGCTGGGCCGCCTCGTGGGGCTCTCCGGGCCCTCCGTCACCGACCGCATCAACCGCCTGGAGGCGGCCGGGGTCATCACCGGCTACCGCGCGACCGTCGACTCCGCCTCCCTGGGCCTCGGGGTGACGGCGCTGATCGGCATCTCCCTCTCCGACGCCGCCGACCACGAGGACGTGGCGCGCCGGCTGAGGGACCTGCCGGAGATCGAGGACTGCTGGTTCATCGCCGGCGACGACTCGTACATGCTCAAGATCCGCGCCGGCGACGTGGACGGCCTGGAGAAGATCATCCGCCGGCTGTCCGGCACCAAGGGGGTGTCCCGCACCCGCACCACGATCGTGCTCTCCACCAAGTGGGAGAACCGCGTCGGGGACCTCCCCGGGGAGGTGTGAGCCCCGGGGTGGCGGCGGGTGGCCCCGCCTCCGGGGCGGGGGAGTACGGTGGGTGGGCCCGTCGGGCGCAGGTGACATCGGGTCGACGTAGTGGGAGGCGGAGCGTTATGGACGCGGGGCTCAAGCGCGAACTGGAGGGGAAGGTCCGGTCCGGGGAACGGCTGACCCGCGAGGACGGCATCGCCCTGTACGAGTCGGACGACCTCGCCTGGCTCGGCGGCCTGGCCCACGAGGTGCGCACCCGCAAGAACGGCGACGTGGTCCACTTCAACGTCAACCGGCACCTCAACATGACCAACGTGTGCACGGCGTCGTGCGCGTACTGCTCGTTCCAGCGCAAGCCCGGCGAGAAGGACGCGTACACCATGCGCATCGAGGAGGCCGTCCGCCTCGCCAGGACGATGGAGTCGGAGAACCTCACCGAACTCCACATCGTCAACGGGCTCCACCCCAACCTGCCGTGGCGCTACTACCCCCGGTCGCTGAGCGAGCTGAAGAAGGCCCTGCCGAACGTCTCCCTCAAGGCGTTCACCGCGACCGAGATCCACCACTTCGAGAAGATCTCCGGCCTGTCCGCCTCGGAGATCCTCGACGAGCTGATCGACGCCGGGCTGGAGTCGCTGACCGGCGGCGGCGCGGAGATCTTCGACTGGGAGGTCCGGCAGCACATCGTCGACCACGACACCCACTGGGAGGACTGGTCGCGCATCCACCGCCTCGCGCACTCCAAGGGCCTGAAGACCCCCTGCACCATGCTGTACGGGCACGTCGAGGAACCCCGCCACCGCGTCGACCACGTGCTGCGCCTGCGCGAGCTGCAGGACGAGACCGGCGGCTTCCAGGTCTTCATCCCGCTGCGGTACCAGCACGACTTCGTGGACATGAAGGACGGCAAGATCCGCAACCGCCTCCAGGCCCGCACGACGATGGCCACCGGGGCGGAGGCGCTGAAGACCTTCGCGGTCTCGCGGCTGCTGTTCGACAACGTGCCGCACGTGAAGGTCTTCTGGGTCATGCACGGCCTCCAGACCGCCCAGCTCGCCCTCCAGCACGGCGCGGACGACATGGACGGCTCGGTCGTCGAGTACAAGATCACCCACGACGCGGACAACTACGGCACGCCGAACAAGCTCACGCGGGACGACCTGCTGGAGCTGATCCGCGACGCCGGCTTCCGCCCGGTGGAGCGCAACACGCGCTACGAGGTCATCCGCGAGTACCCGGGTCCGGACGCCTCCCGCCGCGAGTCGCCCCAGCCCATGCGCCTGTGACCTCCCGGCGGCGGTCCGCGGGGAGGCGCCCCGGCGCCCGGCCGCCGCTCCCGGCACCCGGGGCACCCGGTGGCACGGCCCCGGCCGCGTGCCCGTCCTGCCCGTGACCCGCCGGCGCTCCCCTCCGCCCGGGGCGCCCGGCCGGTCGGCGCGTCCTCCCGCCGCCCGGAGGCGCCCGGCCGGCGTCCGGGCACCCGCGCGGCCGGCGCGGACGGGGCGCCGTACCCCGCCGCCCCGGGCGCCCCTCGCCCTCGCCGCGCCCGGAGCGGACGCCGGCGGGGCGCCGCCCGGCTCACGCCTTCGGGTGACGGAGCGCCGCGCCGCCCTCCCGCCGCCCGGGGCCGCGTCGCACGCCCCGCCGCGCCGGTCCGCCCCTCGGCGGTGCCGCGCGCGGCGGGCGCGTGCCGGACCGGCCGCCCCCGGGGCGCCGTCCGCGCCCGCGGCCGGGCCGCCTATCGTCGGGGCATGGCGATCGACTTCGTACTGGACCCGCCCGTCGACCGGAACCTCGGCGACGGCGTCCTCGCCCTGTGGGCGGACGTCACCAACGCCGGCGGTGCCGTCGGCTTCGTCCCGCCGGTGACGCCCGAGGACATCCGTCCGCAGTGGCTCCAGCACCTGACCGCGATGGGCGCGGGCCGCATGCGGCTGCTCACCGGGTACGACGGGGACGGCTCCGTCGCCGCCACCGCGTTCATCGCCCTCAACGACCACTCCCTCATGTCCCACTGGGTGTGGCTGTACACCGTCATGGTGCACCCCCGCCACCAGGGCAGGGGGTACGGCCGCGCCCTCCTCGCCGCCTGCGAGGACGCCGCGCGCGGCATGGACGGCGTCGAGGCGGTGCGGCTCACCTGCCGCGGCGGCCTGGGCCTGGAGCGGTTCTACGCGTCGTGCGGCTACAAGGAGGTCGGCCGCGTCCCGGACGCCATCCGGGTCGGCGAGGGCGAGTACCGGGACGACATCATCATGCTGCTCCCCCTGAAATGATCCGTTCCGCCCGTGTTTCACTGGTCGGAGAGAACCTCGGTACGGAGCACGGAGAAGGAAGAAGGCCCCACGTGACCGCCACCACCAGGTCGAGCGCCGCCCTGAAGTACACGCTCATGCGCCTCGGCGTCTTCGCCGCCTGCTTCGTCGTCCTCTACGCGCTGGTCCACTTCGGGCTCCTCCCGCGCGGACTCGGGAGGGCCAACGTGCCGTGGGTGCTGCTGCTCTCCGTCGTCGTGTCGGCGCCGCTCAGCTTCGTCCTGCTGCGCAGGCAGCGCGAGGCGATGTCCGCGCAGATCGCGGAGAAGGTCGGCAGCGCCAAGGCGCGGCTGGAGGCCAACCGCACGCGGGAGGACGGCGCATAACGTCCGTCACACGGAGCGGCCTCCCGCCACCACCCCGGACCGGAACGACCTCTTCCGTCCGGGGTGTCGTCATTCCCAGGTTGTGACCTTGGCCTCCCTGTAAAAGAATGGCTTTGGGGTCCTCAAAGTTCAGGTGTTAACGTCTTCGTATGGAGACCGCAGTGCGCCCCCGCCACACGACCGCGAGCGTCCCGCTCGTGGCGCGCCCTCCACGTCGACCTGTGCCTCTGCGCGTCCGCGGCCTGTCGCGGCGGGGTCTGAGCCCCGCCCGCTCCACCCGCCGGCCCCGCGGCCGCTCCACCCGCCGGCCCCGCGGCCGCGCCGCCCGTGCGCGGCCACCGCGCCCGCCGCACCACCGAACCCGCCGTACCTCCTCACGCCCTCCCGGAGTGTGTCCGTGTCCGCGCCCTCAACCGCGCCCGCGCCCTCGCGCCGCCTGCCCAAGGTGCCCTTCTGGGCCCAGATCGTCGCCGGCCTCGTCCTCGGCGTGGTCCTCGGCTGGATCGCCCGCAGCCACGACGTCCAGTGGCTCTACACCACCCTCGACAAGGTGGGCCACATCTTCGTCCAGCTGCTGAAGCTGGCCGTCGCCCCCCTGGTCTTCTTCGCGATCCTGGTGTCCGTCACCAACCTGCGGAAGGTCAACAACGCCGCCCGGCTGGCCTCCCGCACCCTCCTCTGGTTCATGATCACGTCGCTGATCGCGGTCGTCATCGGCCTCGTCCTCGGCCTGCTCACCGACCCCGGCGCGGGTACCGGCCTGACCCCGAAGGACGGCCAGAAGCCGGAGAACTCCGGGTCCTGGCTGGACTTCCTCACCGGCATCGTCCCGACCGACGTGATCACGCCCTTCACCGAGCTGAACGTCCTGCAGATCGTCTTCATGGCCGCCGTCGCCGGCGTCGCCGCCCTCAAGCTCGGCGAGCGGGCCCAGCCGATCCTCACGTTCGCCGAGTCGGTCCTGGAGCTGCTCCAGAAGGCCCTGTGGTGGGTCATCCGCCTCGCCCCGATCGGCACCGTCGGCCTCATCGGCTACGCCATCGCCGAGTACGGCTGGCACCTGATCGGCAAGTACGCCACCTTCACCGCCGACGTCTACATCGGCTGCGCGCTCGTGATGTTCGGCGTGTACCCGCTGCTGCTGGCGACGGTCGCCAAGGTCAGCCCGCTGCAGTTCTTCAAGGGCGCCTGGCCCGCGATCCAGCTGGCCTTCGTCTCCCGCTCCTCCGTCGGCACCATGCCCGTCACGGTCAAGGTCACCGAGCGCCTCGGCGTGCCCAAGGAGTACACCTCCTTCGCCGTCCCGTTCGGCGCCACCACGAAGATGGACGGCTGCGCCGCCATCTACCCGGCCCTCGCCGCGATCTTCATCGCGCAGATCTTCGACGTGCAGCTGGGCGTCAAGGAGTACCTGCTCATCGCGCTCGTCTCGGTGATCGGTTCGGCCGCCACGGCCGGCCTGACCGGTGCCACGGTCATGCTGACGCTGACCCTGTCCACGCTGGGCCTGCCCCTGGAGGGCGTCGGCCTGCTCATGGCGATCGACCCGGTCCTCGACATGATGCGCACCGCCACGAACGTCGCCGGGCAGGCGCTCGTCCCGGTGGTCGTCGCCGCGCGCGAGAAGATCCTCGACCTCGACGCGTACAACGCGGCCTCGGCCTCCCCGGTCGACGGGTACGGGACGCGGGAGGCGTCGCCGGTCGCGGCCTGACGCCCCTCCCCGCACGCACCCCGGTCCCCCGCCGAACTCCGGCGGGGGACCGGGGCGTTCGGGGGCGGTGCGCCGGCCCGTAGTCTTACGGGCTGCCGGGTACGAGGAGGGCGGGGCGCGCGTGAACGACACGGGTGACGGCACGGAGGCGCACGCGGCACGCGGGGGCGCCGGGAGCGGCCCGGACACGGCCGACGGCCCCCGCGGCGCGGGGGAGGCGGCTCCCGAGGGCGACGCGGGAGCGGCAGATGCTCGACGCCGCCGTGCGGGTCTTCGGACGCCGGGGGTACCGGGAGGCGTCCATGGAGGAGATCGCCGGACTCGCGGGCGCGTCCAAGCCGCTGGTGTACCTCTACCTGAACTCCAAGAAGGACCTCTTCACCGCCTGCGTCCGCCGTGAGGCCGCCGCCCTGATGGCCGCCGTCCGGGCGGGGGCGGAGGAGCCGGGGCCGGACGCCCCCGCCGACCGCAGGCTGCGGTCGGGCCTCACCGCCTTCTTCACCCACACCGTCGGCAATCCGGACGGCTGGACGGTGCTGCGCCGCCAGACCCGTACCCACAGCGAGCCGTTCGCGGCGGAGGCGGTGGCGCTGCGGGAGGAGATCGCCGACTTCGTCGCCTCCCTGATCGCCGCCGCGGTCCACGAGACATGCCGGGACCCGGCGCTCACGGACCGCGACGCGGCGGGCCTCGCCCGCGCCCTCGTCGGCGCCGCGGAGTCGCTCGCCGACTGGGCGAACACCGTGCCGGGCATGACCGCCCGCGAGGCGACGGAGACGCTGATGCGCCTGGCCTGGACGGGGCTGGACGCCCTCGTGCGCGGTGGGTGCCCGCAGGCGCCGGGACCGGCCGGCGCGGCGGGGGACCCCGACGGGTCCGCACCGCCGGGGACGAGCCGCCGCTGAGGCCGCGACCCGCGCGGGTGGCGCGGGCCGGCGGGGGTGGGGTACGGGTCGTGCGGGGCCGGCGGGGGTGCGGCTCGGGTGGCGGCGGGCCGGACGGCGCGCGGCCCCCGGGAGGCCTCGCCTCCGCGCCCGGCGCTCCGCCCCGGCACTGCCCGGCCGCCCGGTGCGCCGCTGCCCGGCGAGGTGCTCGCCCGGTCCGGCGCCGCGCCCCCGCGCCGTACCGCTCCTCCGCCCGTCCGCCCCCGCGCACTCCCTCCCGGGCCGGAGGGCCGCTCAGCGTGCGGCGTCGTCGGCGACGATCGACCGGAGCCGTGCCCTGCACTCGGCGACGAAGGCGGGGAAGGTGTGCCGGTAGTAGGAGATCCCGCCGACGCCCACCGCGATCGCCCAGGCGCGGGCGCGCGTCCAGGTCGCCTCGTCGAGGTCCAGGGCGTCCCGGTAGGCCCGCCGCGCCTGGGGCGGCAGGTCCCAGACGGCGGCGTGCTCGGCGTCGGGAAGACCCACCGAGAGCCCTCCGAAGTCGATGACCGCGTGAAGCCGCCCCTCCCGGACCAGGAGGTTGGCCGGCCTGAGGTCGCCGTGGAGCCACACGTGGGGGCCGGAGGGCCCGGGCAGGGCGAGCGCGGCCCGCCACGACCGTTCCAGGGCGTCGACGTCGATCTCGGAGCCCACGAGGGCGCGGCAGTCGTCGAGGCACCCGCCGACCCACCGGTCGCACGGTTCCAGGCCGCCTCCGCGGTACCAGCTGAGGCCGTCCGCCCGGGTCGCCCCCATGAGGTCGGTGCCGTGGAGTTCCGCCACGACCGCCGCCAGGTCGGAGCCGAAGGCGGCCCAGTCCCGGACGGTGTCCGGACCGGCCTCGTCGCCGTCGATCCAGCGGTGGACCGACCAGGCCGCGGGGAAGGCCCCGGTGGGAGTCCCGGCGTGCACGGGCTCGGGGACCGGGAACGAGAGGAGGGGCGCCAGGCGGGGGAGCCATTCCTGCTCCTTCAGCAGGGACCGGCCGCTGCCGGGGGTGCGGGGGAGGCGTACGAGCAGGTCGTCGCCCAGCCGGTACATGGTGTTGTCGGTGCCCGCGCCCGCGGGCGACAGCGGCAGACCGGCCCACTCCGGGCACTGCGCCTCCAGCAGCGACCGGACCAGCGCCTCGTCGACCGGGATCTCGTCCTCGTGAAGTGCCATGCCGGGAGTCTCGCCGCCGGACGGAGCGGCGGGCCAGCGACTTTCCACCGGGCCGGCCCCGGCCGCCCGGTCCGCCACCTCCCGGTGCCGCCGGGCCGGGGCACCTCACCGGAGGACCGGGCCGCGTCCCGGGACCGCTCGGGGCCGTCCGGGGCCGGGTCCGGGGCGAATCCGGACCCGGACCGGCCGTCGGCCCGAGCCGGCGGCGGACCCCACGGCGCGGGCGAGGCCGCGGCCGGCTCGGCGACGCGGGGCGGCGCGCGGCCGTCCCCTCGGGCGGCGGCGCGCCCGGGTCCGGCTCGCGGGCGGGAACCCGGGGCGCATTCCCGGGAACAGAGGCAGGGGCCCGCCTCCCGCACCGGAATGCGGGAGGCGGACCCCTTGGGTACTGCTAAGTCGTGCGCGATCGCCGACCCTGCCCAATCAGGCCGGGGTGACGTTCTCCGCCTGCGGACCCTTCGGGCCCTGCGTGACGTCGAAGTTCACGACCTGGTTCTCCTCGAGGGAGCGGAAGCCAGACGCGTTGATCGCGGAGTAGTGGACGAAGACATCCGGGCCGCCGCCGTCCTGGGCGATGAAGCCAAAGCCCTTTTCAGCGTTGAACCACTTGACGGTTCCGGTAGCCATAAGCCCTCCTTGGGCCAAAGGGTTGCCCTGCTCCAGAACCTGCAAACAAGTCTGAAAACTACAAAAGCCTGCGGGTCACATGCTCCGCAGGCTCTGTACTGCAAGGGAAACCAAACTGCAACTTGCGTCGAGCGTAGCACGCTGTCTCCGCGTATGGGTAGAGGCGGAGATCACCCCGGCGCAAGGCCGTCCGGACGTTCGGGCGCGCGGGTGCCGGATCGGGTCGGCGGGCGGGTCCACCCGGTGGGAAGCCGCAGACGGGACGGGGTCTAGCCTCGCGATGTGGACAAATCTCGGCGAACCCGGCCGCGCGTCGGGCACATCCAGTTCCTGAACTGCCTGCCCCTCTACTGGGGGCTCGCCCGCACCGGCGCGCTGCTCGACCTGGAGCTGACCAAAGACACCCCCGAGCGGCTCAGCGAGCGGCTCGTCGAGGGCGCCCTCGACATCGGGCCGATCACCCTCGTGGAGTACCTGCGCCACACCGACCGGCTGGTCGCCTTCCCCGACCTGGCCGTCGGCTGCGACGGGCCCGTCATGTCCTGCGTGATCGTCTCCCAGCAGCCCCTGGAACGGCTCGACGGGGCCCGGGTCGCGCTGGGCTCCACCTCCCGCACCTCGGTGCGCCTCGCGCAGCTGCTGCTCGCCGAGCGGTACGGCGTCGCCCCCGACTACTACACCTGCCCGCCTGACCTGGGCCTGATGATGCAGGAGGCGGAGGCGGCCGTCCTCATCGGCGACGCCGCGCTGCGGGCCTCCCTGCACGACGCGCCGCGCCTCGGCCTCCAGGTCCACGACCTGGGGCTGATGTGGAAGGAGTGGACGGGGCTGCCGTTCGTCTTCGCGGTGTGGGCCGTGCGGCGCGACTACCTGGAGCGGGAGCCCGCCGTCGTGCGGGGGGTGCACGAGGCGTTCCTCGCGTCGCGGGACCTCTCGCTGGAGGAGGTCGCCAAGGTCGCCGAGCAGGCCGCGCGCTGGGAGGCGTTCGACGCGGAGCTGCTGGAGCGGTACTTCACCACGCTCGACTTCCGCTTCGGCGCTGAGCAGCTCGCCGGCGTCCGGGAGTTCGCCCGCCGGACCGGTCCGACGAGCGGGTTCCCCGCCGAGGTGCGGGTCGACCTGCTCGGCGGCGGGGAGGGCTGAGTCACCGGGAGGGGACGGGGCGAGCACGTGCCCGCCGATCCACCGTACCGAGCCGTCGCCCGCGCCCCCCTGTACGTCCGCATGTACGTCCGCGCGTCGTGGCCGCCGCCCCGGACGACCTCCGGGCGGGCCCCCGCCCGCCCCCCGCCGTGGTCCCGGACGCAGGAGCGGAGCTCGCCCGGGCCGGGCTCCTCCGTGCCGATCCGGAACGCCGGATGCGCGTCCCCGTCCGGTGCGCAGGGCCGGGCGGAGGGGGACCGGGCGGGTTTCTCCGGGGCGTCGGCGGCCTTTTCCGCCCGGTGCCCCGCCCGCGGCGGCGAATCCGGCACGGTGCCCGGATCCGGGGCGATCACGGCCTTGAACGCGTCGGGGTGCTTCAGGACCGACTTCGGGCCGACGAACGCACCCGACGGCGATCCCGTGAAGGCCCGGCCGTCCCGCGAGGTGAACGTACGGAAATCCGCCCTGACGAAATCGGGAACGTCTTCCGTCATCCGGGTGCCCGTCCGGTAATTCCCCGGACAGCCGTTTCCGCCCGGCGGGGCGATCGGCACCGGGAAGCCGTTTTCCGCGTACCGGGGCCCGAAACACCGCGGGGGCGCCCGGCCCCGCACCCCGCCGGTGAAGCCCGGCTTCCGGCCCGCCGGGGTGGTGACGCCGATCCCCGTCCCGTCGCCGACGGTGTTCCCGACCGTGAACTCCGCCCCCGGCCCGGTCGGCGCGAGCGTCCCCCGCACCCGCGCCCGCGGAAGGCCGGGTGGCCGGCCCCGGCGGGGCGGGGCGCTCGCCCCGGTCGGTGCCGGCGGGGTGTCGAACGAGGCCGGTCCGCCCGCGCGGGCCGGGGACGGCGACGGCGGCGACGGCCGCGAGGGACCTGAGCGGGCGTTTCACGGCGGGGCACTCCGGTCCGGGAGGGGACGGCCCCCCGCGGGCCTTCGGCGGGGGCGGGGCGGGCCGCGGCCTTCGGCCGGGTGGGCGGAGGCGCGGGCGGACCGGCCGGTCCCGCGGTGCGGGCGGTCCCCGTGGTCCCGGCCGCCGGGGCCCCTACGTGTCGTCGGTACGCGCACGGGCACGGAGCGGGGGGAGCGGGACGGATGCGACCGCTGGAGGCGGACGAACCGAGGGCGATCGGCCCGTACCGGCTGCTGGGCGGGCTCGGCTCGGATGGCATGGGCCGCGTCCACCTGGCCCGCAGCGAGGGCGGCCGCACCGTGGCCGTGAAGGTGGTGCACGAGCACCTCGCGCTGGACGAGGAGTTCCGCGCCCGGTTCCGCCGGGAGGCGGCCCGGCCGCGCCTCCGCCCTCGCCGTCGCGAGCGCCCTCGCCGCCGTGCTCGTGGGCGCGGCCCTCCTGTTCGACCTGCTGCCGGGCGGCGGCGCACCCCGATCGCCCAGCGGCCCGGCGGCGGCGCCTCCAGCGCGTCGGCCGGCGCCACGGTGCCCCGGGCGTTCCTCGGGACGTGGAAGGGCCGGGTGACCGCCGGGGCCGGTGCCATCGGGGACATCCCGGCGGGCACCTTCACCGTGACCCCGCGCGGCGGCGCGGTGGGGCGGGAGGTGGGCCGGGTCGTCTAGCACGACATCCTCGGCGACAGGATCTGCGAGGACACCCTCGTGCTGCGCACCGCCACCGCCGACACCCTCGTCGCCGACGGCTCGGCGAGCGACGCGTCCACCGGCGTGTGCACCGGCGGGACCCACACCGTCACCCCGCGCCTCGGGGGCGGCGGCCTCCACTACACCTCCGACGCCGCCGCCGCCGGACGCCCGCACGCCACCCCGGACCGCGCGGAATAGCCCCGGAGGCGCTGGCGTACGCTGGTCCGGTCCGTCCGCAAGCTGGCGAAAGGTACGCACCCGGTGACCGAGAAGGCCGAGCTCCAGTCCGTTCTCGACCGTGCCGCCGCCGGTGGGCGGATCACCCCGGAGGAGGCGCTCGACCTCTACCGCTCCGCGCCCCTGCACGCCCTCGGCTCCGCCGCCGACGCCGCCCGCCGCCGCCGCTACGCCGGTACGGAGCACATCGCGACGTACATCATCGAACGCAACGTCAACTACACCAACGTCTGCGTGACGGCCTGCCGGTTCTGCGCGTTCTACGCCGCGCCGAAGGACACCGCCAAGGGCTGGACCCGCGACCTCGACGACATCCTGCGCCGCTGCGCCGAGACCGTCGAGCTGGGCGGCACGCAGATCATGTTCCAGGGCGGCCACCACCCGGACTTCGGCGTGGAGTACTACGAGAGGCACTTCGCCGCCATCAAGGAGGCGTTCCCGCAGCTCGTCATCCACTCCCTCGGCGCCTCCGAGGTCGAGCACATGGCGCGGATCTCCGGGGTGACCGCCGAGGAGGCCGTCCGCCGCATCCACGCCGCCGGGCTCGACTCGTTCGCCGGGGCGGGCGCCGAGCTGCTGCCGGAGCGGCCCCGCAGGGCGATCGCCCCGCTCAAGGAGTCCGGCGAGCGCTGGCTGGAGATCATGGAGATCGCCCACGGCCTGGGCGTCGAGTCGACCTCCACCATGCTGATGGGCACCGGCGAGACCAACGCCGAGCGCATCGAGCACCTGCGGATGATCCGCGACGTGCAGGACCGGACGGGCGGCTTCCGCGCCTTCATCCCGTACACCTACCAGCCGGAGAACAACCACCTGAGGGGCCGGACGCAGGCCACGCTCCTCGAGTACCTGCGCATGATCGCCGTCGCGCGGCTTTTCCTCGACAACGTCGCCCACATCCAGGGCTCCTGGCTCACCACCGGCAAGGAGGCCGGCCAGCTGTCGCTGCACTACGGCGCCGACGACCTCGGCTCGATCATGCTGGAGGAGAACGTCGTCTCCTCCGCCGGCGCCCGGCACCGCTCCAACCGGCTGGAGATCATCGACCTCATCCGCAAGGCGGGCCGCGTCCCGGCGCAGCGCACCACGACCTACGAGCACCTCGTCGTCCACGACGACCCGGCGGACGACCCGGTCGACGACCGCGTCGCCTCGCACATCTCGTCCACGGCCATCGAGGGCGGCACGGCGCACCCCGGGCTGAAGCTGCTGGCCGCCGACTGAGCGGGCCGGTCGTGCCGACCCTCCACGTGGCCGCCGCCACCGGTGACGCCGTACTGGTCGAGGGAGCGCGGATCGCCGCCCTCGGACCGTACGGGGAGCTGGCCGCCGCCCGCCCGGACGCCCGCGTGCGGCGCTGGCCCGGCGTCCTCACGCCCGGCCTGGTCAACGCCTACGGACCCGAGCTGCTGGAGGAGGCGTACCACCCCGACCCGCGCGAGGCCGGCGCGCTGGGCACCGCGCCGATCACCGGTCCCGCGCTCGCCGCGCTCGGCCTGACCGACGCGCGCCGCGGCGGCAGCGCCCGGCGGGGCGTGCGGTGGCTGCTCGCCCACGGCGCGGTCGCCGTCGCCGGGGAGCCGCGCACCCCGGCCGTACGGGACGCGGTGCGGCGCGCCGGCCTCGGCGTCGTCGCGCGGGCCGCCCGGCCGGGCGGGACACCCTCCCCGGACCCGTTCGCGTCGGGCGGGCCCGTCGTGTGGGCCGGGGCGCCGAGGGCGGGCGGCCCGGCCCGGTTCGCCGTCTTCGACGTGCGGGACGCCGCCGAACTCCCCGGGCGCGGCGCGTCCTCGTGCGTGGCCACCGTCCTCGACGGGCGGCTCGTCCACCGCGCGGTGTGACCGCGCGCGGACGGGGCGGGGCCGCCTGCTTGAATGGGCCGGTGACCCGAGCAACGCTGGACAAGCAGCCGCACGAAGTCGCCGCGATGTTCGACCACGTCGCGGCGAACTACGACCTCACCAACGACGTGCTCTCCCTCTTCCAGGACCGGCGCTGGCGCCGGGAGGTGGCGCGGGCCGTCGGCGCCCGGCCCGGGGAGCGGGTCCTCGACCTCGCGGCGGGCACCGGCACGTCCTCGCTGCCGTTCGTGGAGGACGGCGCGTACGTCGTGCCGTGCGACTTCTCCCTCGGCATGCTGCGGGAGGGCAAGAGGCGCAACCCGTGGCTCCCGCTGACCGCCGGCGACGCGACGCGGCTGCCCTTCCGCGACGGCGCCTTCGACGCGGTGACCGTCTCCTTCGGCCTGCGCAACGTCCACGGCACGGACACGGCGCTACGCGAGCTGCACCGGGTGACCAGGCCGGGCGGGCGCGTGGTGATCTGCGAGTTCTCGCACGCCACGTGGGCGCCGTTCCGGAAGGTGTACGAGGAGTACCTGATGCGCGCCCTCCCGCCGGTCGCCCGCGCCGTGTCGTCCAACCCGGACGCGTACGCGTACCTCGCCGAGTCCATCCGGGCCTGGCCCGGGCAGCGGGAGCTGGCGGGCGTGCTCCAGGGGGCCGGCTGGTCGAAGGTGGCCTGGCGGAACCTGTCGGGCGGGATCGTGGCGCTGCACCGGGGTGCCAAGGCGCTGGAGGAGTAACGCGCTTGACGGTGCGTTTCCAGCCGGGAGGATAGGGGACCGACCCGTCCCCCGGCACCCGGAGCAGCCCATGGCGCCGCACTGTCCCCACTGCGGGACCCCTTCTCCCGAGGAGGCCCGCTTCTGCATGAACTGCGGTCGGGGACGGCCGGCCGCCGCCGCGCCGCCCGCCGGTCCCGCCGCGCCCGCGGGGCCGCCCGCGCCGCCCGCCGTCGCGCCCGCCGCGCCCGCGGGGCCACCGCCCGTGCGCCCGCCCGGCCCGGGGTTCGCGCCGCCCGGGTACGCGCCCGGTCCTGCGGCGCCCTCGCCCGCCGCCGTGTTCCTGCGCCGGGCGTTCCGGGGCCCCTGGGCGCCCGCCCTGCGGGCCGCCGCCTGGCCGACCGGGCTGCTGCTCGCCCTCGCGGTGGCGCTCGCGATCCCCTCGTACGGCCAGGACCCCGACGACGGGGTCGTCGTCGGCTGGAGCGACCGGCTGCGGATCGCGCTCGCCGTGCTCCTCCAGGCGTTCGGCGGCGGTTTCGGGCTCGGGGCGGACGCACCCGCATCCCCGTACGGGGAGGAGGACGGGTACGGGTACGGCTCCGGCTTCGGATCCGGGGACGCCCCCGCCCAGGGCGGTGCCGAACTCTCCGTCGTTCCCCTGACGGTGACGTTCCTGTGGGTCGGCGCCCTGTACCTGGCGGCCCGCGCACTGCGCGCACGGGGGGCCGGCGCCGACGCGTCGGTACGGGTCGCCCTGTCCGCCGCCGGGGCGGTGCTGCTGCTCGGGCTGTTCGCCCGGCCGGAGATCGCCGGGATCGCCGTGTCGGTCTCGCCCGTGACGGCCGCGCTGGTCGCGCTCGCAGCGGCCCTCGCGGTCGCGGCCGGGGTCCTCCACCGCGACGGCCTCGCCCGGTGGCTGTCCGTCCGGCCCGGCGCCCTCACGGCGGTGCGCGCCCTGGGGGCGGCCGTCCGGGCGCTCGCCGCCGCGCTGGCCCTCTGCTCGCTGGTCGGCTTCGCGGCGTTCGCGAGCACCGACGGGGTGGACGGCTCCGCGCTGCTGGTCGCCCTGGCGGTCCTGCCGAACCTCGGCGCCGCCGTCCTGGGCATCGCCTGGGGCGCGCCGGTCGAGTACGACCTGCGGGGGCGGTTCGGGCCCTTCGGGTCCGAGGTGGAGCACGGCGGCGTCGGGCTGGCCGAGATCGGCGACGAGTGGGGCGGCTGGGCGGTGACCGGGCTGCTCGCCCTGGGGGCCGTCTGCGCGCTCCTGGCCGGGTTGTGGGCGGTGCGCCGCGTACCCGGACGGGGCGGGCAGGCCCTGGCGGGCGGAGTCTTCCTCGGGCTGTACCTGCTGGTGGCCGGGGTGAGCGGGATCGGCGCCCGGGGAGCCGGGGAGCTCGACGACCTCGGCGGCGAGGGGGCCTTCGAGGTGGCCCCGAGCGTCCCGGACGCGCTGCTGTTCGGGCTGCTGTGGGTGGGGGGCGCGGTCCTCGTCGCGCCGTACCTGCGGCGGATCGCGGGCGGTTCCGGCGGGCCGGGCGGTCCCGGCGGCGGGCACCCGGCCGTACCGCCGCAGCCGGCCCATCCCGCGGCACCCGCGGCACCCGCGGGCCGTCCCGCTTCCCATCCGGCCGGGCCGCCGGCCCCCGCACCCGCACCGGACGGCTCCGGCCCCCGGCCTCCGGCCGCACCGGCACCGCGTCCGCCCGCGGACCCCGGCACCGGACCGGCGGGCGGGACCGGTGCGTACGCCGCGCCCACCGGGTCCTCCCCGCGACGGCGGCCGCTGCTCTGGGCCGGGGCGCTGGTGGTCGCGTTCGCCGTGGGAGGCGGGGCCACCACCGGGATCCTGATGCTGCGGGACGGGGGACCCGGGGCGTCCGCCCCTCCCCGCCCCGGCGCCGCGCCGGCCGCCGACGGCGCCCCCGGCCCCCGTACGGCACCGGCCCCGGGAACCGCCACCGCGCCCACCGACACGGCGAGCGCCCCGGCGCCGGCGTCCACGCCTCCCTCCCCGTCCCCCTCCCCGTCCCCCTCCCAGTCCGTCTCCGCCGGTCCGGCCGGCGTGCCCGACGGGTACGAACTGGTCAGCGACACCGCCGGGTTCGCCTTCGCGGTGCCCGCCGGGTGGGAGCGGGTGTCCGAGGAACGGGGGCAGATCACCTACGCCGGGCCGACCGGCATGAGCCACTTCCTCGTCGGCGTGGTCCGCGACGCCCCGTACACCTCGCTGGAGAACCTCACCGCCCTGGAGAAGCGATCCCGCGAGCGGAACGCCGAGTACCGCCGGGTGCGGCTGGAGGCGAACACCTTCCGGGGGCGGCCCGGAGCGGTCTGGGAGTACACGTACAGGGACGGGGCGGGCGAGACGGTCCACGCCGCCGACCAGGCGTACGTCGCCGAGGACGGCACGGAGTACGCCGTCTACTTCACCGCGCGGGAGCGCGACTGGCCCGAGGCCCGCAGGACCTTCGACGTCGCGCTCTCCACCTGGACCCTCGACGGCGCGGACTAGGGCCAATGCCGTGTAGTTAGGGTGCGGGGTGATGTGGCAAGCGCCTGAAGTAGGGAGGGAGCCCCTGCTGGAACCGTGTGGGCCGAGATCGGCGTTCAGCAGGAGCTCCATTGGACGCCAGGTCTGTCGTTTCTCATGAGGTAGTGGTTGCCGCAGCCCGTTCGCGCCCGGCCGTGTCGGCGAGTTGACGAGGATCGTCCCGTTCGAGATGGTCGACGCGGTGCTGGCCGGGACCGGCAGGACTCAGCGGCGGGTACGGGCCCTTCCCTCACGTGTGGTGGTGTACCTGCTGCTGGCCGGGGTCCTGTTTCCCGGGCCCGGTTGGCAGGGGGTGTGGCAGCGGATGACGGCCGGACTGGAAGGAATCACGTCGGCGGCTCCGACGGCCGGCGCGATGGCTCAAGCCCGCAGAAGGATCGGGACCGTGCCGTCGCGGCGCTTGTTCGACCTCCTGCGCGGGCCAGCCGCGGGGATCAGCACCGTGGGAACTGGGAACACGGTGGCGCGGCCTGCTCGTCTGCGTGATCGACGGGACGCTGACGGCCGTTGCCGACAGTCCGGCGAACGGTGCCGAGTTCCCCAAGCACCGCGGTGACAACGGTGGAGCGGGATGCCCCTCACTGCGTCTGCTGATCCTGGTGCCGTGCGGCACCCGCACCGTCCTGGACGCCGTGTTCGGGCCGACCACCACCGAAGAGACTTCCTATGCCCCACGCCTGGTTTGCAGCCCGCGCGAGGGCACGATCGTGTTGCTGGACCGGAATTTCGCTGTCCAGTCCTGGTCGAGGCGATCACGCAAAGGAGCGCTCACCTCCTGGTCCGGGTGAAAGAGCACCGCGGACTGCCGGTCCCTCACCGTTTCGCGGACGGCTCTTACCTGTCCGCAAGGGGGCCGCTCACGGCCCGTGTCATCGACTGCGAGATCACCGTCAGCACCGCCCGGGGGCGCCGCACCGGCGCCTACCGCCTCGTCGCGACACCCACCGACGCCCACCCCCACCCCGCTACCGAACCGGTCAAGCCCTGTCACGAGCGATGGGAGGCCGAGACCTCCTACCCCGAGATCGAGTCCACCATCCTCGGCGGCCGAATCCCGCGCGCCCGGACTCCGGCCGGCATGGCCCGGGAAGCCTTCGCTCTGCTGGTCACCCACCAGGTCCTGCGACTGGCGAGGGCGGACGCCACCGCCACCCATGCCGACCCCGACCGAGCCGGCTTCACCATCGCCCTGCACGCAGCGCGCGACCTGCTCGTTCAAGCCGCCGGCATCATCGACACGACGATCGACCCCATCGACACCATCGGCCGCCGGGTTCTGGCCCGCCTCACGCCCACTCGACGGATCCGCACCCGGCCACGCGTCGTCAAACCCGCCATCTCGAGATACAACGCCGAAGGCCTCGTCGATAGGACCAGCTACAAGGCCACCATCAGCATCGACATCCCGACCGGCCGCACCACTTGACACCGGACACCCGACGCTAACTACACGGCATCGGGACTAGAGCTCCAGGTCGAAGCGGTGGCCCCGCTCGGCCTCCCGGCCGGGGATCGGCGCGGTGTCCCGGAGGACCATGCCCAGGCGGCGGGCGACCGCGACGGAGCGCTCGTCGCGCGCGTTCACCACGGCGACGACGCGCCCCACGCCGGCCGCCCGCACCCGCTCCAGCGTCTCGCGGGCGGCGGCCGTCGCGTACCCCCGGCCCCAGGCGGGGCGGGCCAGGCGCCAGCCGAGCTCGACCTCGCCGACCGGACCCCACGGGTGCGGCCACGGCTGGGCGCCGGTGAAGCCGACGACCTCGCCCGCCCCGTCCAGCAGCGTCCACAGGCAGAAGCCGCGTTCGGCCTCGTGGCGCCGCTGCCGGGCGGTGAGCTCGTGGTAGAGGGAGAGTTCGGCGGACCGGCCGCCGTGGAGCTCCCTCACCCCGGGGTCGTCGAAGGCGCGGTGCCAGGCGTACGCGTCCTCCTCCGTGGGCACCCGCAGGCGGAAGTCCGGCCCACCGGGGGCCGGACGGCGGCACGGAGCAACTCGGTCATCGAAGACGCCCTTCGGGTCGGTGAACGGCGGGCCCCCATAGACTGCCCACGTCCAGTGCCTCCGGCACGCCGTTTCCAGCCCGGGAGAACTCGCCGTGACCGAGACCCTCTCCGAACACACCGCGGACGTGATCGTCGTCGGGGCGGGCCCGGCGGGCTCCACCACCGCGTACCACCTGGCGAAGGCGGGCCTCGACGTCCTGCTGCTGGAGAAGACCGCCTTCCCCGCGCGAGAAGGTGTGCGGCGACGGGCTCACCCCCCGGGCCACCAAGCAGCTCGTCGCGATGGGGATCGACGTCTCCGAGGAGGCCGGCTGGTCGCGCAACAGGGGTCTGCGCATCATCGGCGGCGGCGTCCGCCTCCAGCTGGACTGGCCCGAGCTGGCCTCGTACCCGGACTACGGACTGGTCCGCAGGCGCGACGACTTCGACGAGCTGCTCGCCCGGCAGGCGCAGAAGGCGGGCGCGCGGCTGTACGAGCGGTGCAACGTGGGGGAACCGGTCACCGACCCCCGCACCGGCCGGATCACCGGCGTCCACGCCAGACTGGGCGAGGAGAGGGCGCCGGTCACCTTCCGGGCCCCGCTCGTCGTCGCCGCCGACGGCAACTCCAGCCGCCTGTCCCTCGCGATGGGGCTGCACCGGCGCGAGGACCGGCCGATGGGCGTCGCCGTCCGCACGTACTTCACGACGCCCCGCCACGACGACGACTACCTGGAGTCCTGGCTGGAGCTGTGGGACCGGCGCGGCCCCGGCCCGGACCGCCTGCTGCCCGGCTACGGCTGGATCTTCGGCATGGGCGACGGCACGTCCAACGTCGGCCTGGGCATCCTCAACTCCTCCTCCGCCTTCCGCGAGCTGGACTGGCGGGAGGTCCTCAAGGCGTGGTGCGCGTCGGTGCCGGAGGACTGGGGCTTCACCCCGGACAACATGACGGGACCGATCCGGGGCGCCGCCCTGCCCATGGCGTTCAACCGGCAGCCGCACTACACGCGCGGGCTGCTGCTCGTCGGCGACGCGGGCGGCCTGGTCAACCCGTTCAACGGCGAGGGCATCGCGTACGCCATGGAGTCCGGGCAGTTCGCCGCCGACGTGATCGTCCAGGCGCACGCCCGCTCCACGGACGCCCTGCGCGAGCGGGCGCTCCACGCGTACCCGCGGGCCCTCAAGGACGCCTACGGCGGCTACTACACGCTGGGCCGCGCCTTCGTGAAGCTGATCGGCAACCCGAGGGTCATGAAGGTCGCGACGCAGCGCGGCCTGACGCACCCGGTGCTGATGCGCTTCACGCTGAAGATGCTCGCCAACCTCACGGACCCGACCGGCGGCGACGCCATGGACCGGATCATCAACGGCCTGTCGAAGGTCGTCCCGCGCTCGTGACCGCCCCGCCGGGGTCCGTGGCCGCCGGCGGGCGGGTCCGCGCCGCGGGCGGGTGCCGGGCGAGCGGTCGGCGAGCCGGCCGACGTGCTCGCCGAACGCCTCGTCGGCGCGGGGGGTGACGGCCCTCGGGGCGACCGTGCCCGTGAGGATCACGTCGTACGGTTCGGCCCGTACGTCGTCCCAGGTGTGGCTCTTGCCCTTGCGGGGGTCGGACCCGTATGCGCCGTGGACGGCTTCGGCGACCTCGCCGGCCTCCTCGACGATCTTCGGGACGCGCAGGAGCGGGGCGGTGTCGGCGGGCGCGGCGCTCTTCCCGTCGAGCCGTGCGCCGAGCCGTGCGCCGAGCCGTTCGACGGTGTCCCGGGTGTCCTGCACGAGTGGTGCTCCGCCTTCCCCCGGGGCGGGTGGTCACGAGGTCCGCGGGCGCGGTGCGCGTCCGCCCCGCGGGCGCGGCGGCGGACGCGCGGGGCCGCGCCGGTCAGGAGGCCCTGGCTCGCTGCGTGATGACGATGCAGGTGAGCACGGCGACGGCGGTGAGCGGGACGGCGGCGCTGAGGCGCTCGCCGAGCAGGATCACCGCCCACACGAGCGTCAGCAGGGGTTGGGCGAGCTGGAGCTGGCTCGCCTTCGCCACACCGATGAGGCCCATGCCCTTGTACCAGACGACGAAGCCGCCGAACTGCGAGATGCCGGCGATGTACGCCATGCCGAGGACGGCCTTCGCGGTGAGGTGGAGGGGCTCGTCCGGCAGTGCCCACAGGGACACGGCGAGGTTGACGGGCGCGGCGAGGACGACGCCCCAGGCGATGACGCGCCAGCCCGGCATGCGCGCCGAGAGCCGTCCGCCGTAGGCGTAGCCCGCGGCGCAGACGAGCAGGGCGCCGAAGAGATAGAGGTCGGCGACGGTCGGCCGCCCGTGGTTCTGGGAGAGGGCGAAGGCGATGACGGTGAGCGCACCGGTACCGGACGCGGCCCAGAACACCTTCGAGGGGTTGCGCCGGGTGACGAGTGCGGAGATGACCGCCGTGGCCATCGGCAGCGCCCCGATGACGACCGCCGAGTGCGCCGTGGACGACGTCTGCAGGGCGAGCGTCGTGAGCAGGGGGAACCCGATGGCGCAGCCGCCCGCGACGACGGCGAGCGCGGGCCAGTCGGCGCGTGCCGGGAGGGGCGCCCGCGTCACGAGGAGCGCCGCGAGCGCGAGGGCGGCGGCCAGGACGCCGCGGACCCCCGTGGCGCTCCAGGGGCCGAAGCCGTCGAGCGCCCACACCGTGCCGGGGAAGCTGAAGGAGAAACTCAGGACGCCGAGTGCGGCGAGGACGGTACCGCTTGCCAGTGGCGATACTGTGGCGGTTTCGATATCGCTACTATTGGTCACCATGAGCAACGGTAGCAGTTCGCAGGAGTTGGCCGGCACCTTGGCACGTGAGATCGGGGAGCTGCCCGCCGGAGCCCGGATCGCGACCCACCGCGAACTCGTACGCCGCTTCGGCGTGAGCGCCACCACCGTCTCGCAGGCCCTGTCCCTCCTCGCCCAGCGGGGGCTCGTCACCATCCGCCCCGGCGCAGGCACCTACCGCACCGGGGCGCGCCCCGTGGCGTCCGCCGGGGACACGTCGTGGCAGGAGGCGGCCCTCGAACCGGTGGACCGGATCGACTCCTCGGCCGTCCCCCCGAGCGGCTTCGAGACGTCCGCGCTCCTGGAGACGCTCTCGGCCTGGGAGCCGGACGTCGCCGACCTCAACGGCGGCTACCTCCACCCCGGGCTGCAGCCGCTCGGCGTGCTCGGCACCGCGCTGTCCCGCGCCGCACGGCGCCCGGAGTCGTGGGACCGCCCGCCCGTCGGCGGCGTACCCGAGCTGCGCGACTGGTTCGCGGCCGACATCGGCGGCGGCCTCGGCCGGCACGACATCCTCGTCTGCGGTGCGGGGCAGAGCGCCCTGGCGACCGCCCTGCGCGCGCTCGGCCGGCCGGGTGATCCGGTCGTCGTCGAGTCGCCGACCTATCCGGGGACGATCGCGGCCGCCCGCGCCGCGGGACTGCGGACGGTCCCGGTCCCCCTCGACGGCGAGGGGCTCCGCACCGACCACCTCGACGAGGCGCTCACGCGCACCAGGGCGCGCGTCGTCATAGTCCAGTCGCTGTTCCACAATCCCACCGGAGCGAGCCTCACGGCGGGCCGGCAGCGCGACATCCGCGACATCGCCCGCCGGCACGAGGCCTTCGTCGTCGAGGACGACTTCGCCCGTCACCTGGCGCACGCGGACGCCGAGCCGACGCCGCCCCCGATGATCGCCGACGATCCGGACGGCACCGTCGTCCACGTACGGTCGCTGACGAAGGCGACCTCGCCGAACCTCCGGGTCGGCGCGCTGGCGGCCCACGGACCGGTCATGGCGAGGCTGCGCTCCGCACAGGTCGTCGACACGATGTTCGTGCCCGCGCCCCTGCAGTACACGGTGCTCGAGGTGGTGACCGCGTCGGCGTGGAAGCGCTCCCTGGCCGCGCTCGGCTCGGCCCTGGCGCACCGGCGGGAAGTGGCGGTCGACGCGGTCTCGGCGACGTTCGGGCCGCAGTCCCTCGCCATCCGGCCGCGCGGCGGGTACCACCTCTGGGTGGCCCTGCCGGTCCATCTGGACAGCAGGCGGTTCGCGGCCGCCGCGCTGGCGAACGGGGTCGCCCTCACCCCGGGCGACAACTACTACCCCACCGGCAGCGGTGCTCCCCACATCCGGCTCAGCTACGTGGCGGCGCCGTCGGCCTCGGACGTCGGCGACGCCGTCCGCCGCCTGGCGCCGGTCCTCGCGAGGGCGTGACCGCGTCCCGGCCCGCGAGACCGCGCGCCGCGGACGGCCGGCCCCCGGGACCACCGCCGCCGGAGCGCGGGCCCGGAGCACGCCCGGACGGGGCACCCGCCCCTCGGGGGCGGGTGAAGACGGGGGCGGACGAGTCTTTTGTCATGTTCGGGTAATTCTGGCCGAGACGCGTCCGCCGCAGGGGGCGATGTCCGGCCGACCCGCGGACCGGGCGGGGCCGGCTCCCGGCCCGGCGCCGCCCGTGCGCCGTCGGGCCGCTGGGAACGTCGGCCCGACGGCACCCCCGCGCGGGCGCCTGCGGCCGCCGGGCGCGCCTCCCAGGTCGGCGGGGCGTCGGCCGGCCCCGCGCGAGGATCCGCACCCCGCCGGGGAGCCGTCGCCGCCCTCGGAGGCCGGCGGCTCCTCCGCGCTCCCGTCCGCCCGCCGCCCGCCCCCTCGGCCGTGTCCGGGAGTTTCCCCGCCTTCGCCCTCCCAGCTCAGGAGGGTCGGAAGGGGCCCGCCTCCACCGGGCGACGGCGACGGCCATTCCCCGCGGTTCCCGATCCGGACATCACGGAATCAAGACGAGCATTCCACCGTCCGGGGCCCATCCGGTCGTGGTCCGGTTCAAGCCGCCCTCCGTCGTTCATTCTGTCCGGTTCTGTGAAGGAAACGGTGGTGGCGAAACCCGTCCGGAGGGCCGGGCGAGGCTTGACCGGGCTCCGGGCGGCGTGCCAGCGTGACCACCCGGAAACGCCCAGTGGTCGAAACGAGCTCACTGACGAGCGAGGATGGAAAATGGTGGCAGGGGATCACCTGGCATGCTCTTCGGCCTCTTCCGGGCGGCAGCGTGCGCGCGGCCGGCGGCCGTCGTTCCCCGGCGAAACGTCGATCCTCGATGACCCCGGCCTGCCGGCCGACGAAGTCCGATGACCCCGGCCTGCCGGCCGACGAAGTCCGATGACCCCGGCCTGCCGGCCGACGAAGCAGCGGAACAACTGAGCACAGCCCCTGCGGTACGGAACTGCGCCGGCCCGGGTGCGGCACGCGTGTGACCGCCTCCGGTCCGGTCGAAGAACCCGCCCACCGCCGTCCCGCCCCGAGGCGACCGCGCCCCCGCCGGTCCGCGGTTCCCACCGGGGTGCCGGACTCCTGCGCGCGAGAGCGCGGCAGGCGTCGCGGCGTACGGGATGGCGGGCCTTTCACCGAGGAACGGACACCTCAGTTGAACGAGTCGGGACAGAACACGAAACTGGTCGCTCAGGAACACATCGGAGAAGACGGCGAGAAGTGGCACCGAGCCGCTTTCGAGGAGATCGGGGAGCGACTCGCCGACCCCGGGTTCCCCTGCGTGTTCTCAAGGAACGCCTTCCGGAAGCAGCTCGTGAAGTTCATCTTCGTGGAGGACCGCACGGAAGCCGGGATCCGTCACCTGGCGGAAGGCCTCAGGGAATACGTCGGGATCTCCAAGAAGTGGGACGGCAGGCTCGACACCGCCTACCCGCTGATCGCGGTGTTCTCACCGGACACCGTGGACGCGCGGACCGTCGAGGAGTATCACGCGTTCGGCTGGGAGATCCTCCAGGAACTGCACAGGATCGATCCCGCGCCCTGGCCGGAGGAGGTCGGCAGGGACCCCGGATCCGAATCCTGGTCCATGTGCTTCGACGGCATGCCGCTGTTCTGCAACATGAGCTGCCCGGCACACCGGGTTCGCCGCAGCCGCAACCTCGGTGAGAACTTCGCCCTCGTCATCAACCCGCGCGAACGGTTCGACGTGTTCGCCGGGGACACGCCGAGCGGTCGCAGGGTCCGCTCGAACATCCGCAGCCGGATCCACCGCTACGACGGCGTTCCGCACTCCCCGTACCTGGGGTCCTACGGAACCGGCGCGCTCGAATGGTTCCAGTACGGGCTCGCCGAAGAGGACACCGGGCGGACGGACGAATGCCCTTTCACGTTCCGGGGGACCGCTGAAACCCGAAAGGAATCCTGATCGATGATCGACCTCATCGTTTCCCAAGGCCGGGTGGCCGACCGGGCACCGCGGATGATCGAGGGAGCGGACCGTATCGCACAGGCCCTGGAACGCCGCTACGGACTCCGGGGCCGCCGTGTCGGCGAGCCCGCACCGGCCGCCGACGACGACTGGAGCGTCAGCCTTCCCCAGGCCAGGGAGACGCTGCTCGGACTGGGGGAGGCCGTCACCGCGAGCATCGGGGCGGGCAGGCGGACGGTCATGGTCTCGAACACCTGCTCGGCGAGTCTCGCCACCCTGCCGGTCGTGGCACGGGAGCACCCGGACGCGGTGGTCCTCTACGTCGACGCGCACGGCGACTTCAACACCCCCGAGACGACCGGCACGGGCTACCTCGGGGGCATGGTGCTCTCCGCCGCGTGCGGGCTCTGGGACAGCGGCCACGGGGCCGGTCTCCGGCCCGATCAGACGGTCTTGGTCGGGGCGCGCGACATAGACGAGACCGAGGCCGAACTCCTGGAGAAGGCCGGCGTGCGGATCATCCCCCCGAAGGAGACGACCGCGGAGAACATCCTGAGCGCCATCGGCGGATCGCCCGTGTGGGTGCACATCGACTGGGACGTCCTCGAACCCGGGTACGTGCCGGCCGACTACACGGTTCCGGACGGCCTGGTGCCGGAGCAGATCGCGATGGTGCTCGAAACGGTTCCCCCCACCCGGCTCCGCGGGGTCGAACTGGCGGAGTTCAACGCCCCGGTGGATCCCGAAGTCGCCGAGCAGGCGGTTTCGACGATCCTCGACATGGTCGCCCCGGCCTTCAGGACCGCACGGGCCGGCTGACCCGCTCCACCGGCCGACGCCGGCGCCGCGGAAGCGGTTTCCCACGAGTTCGTCCACCCGCGCGTTACACGAGTACGGCACCGGCGGGGGTCCCGGTCCGCGGCGGCGAGACCCGCGCCGCGGCCGCGGCCCCGGTCCGGCGGAAACCCCGCCGAGGAGTCCCCGAGGCCGATCCCGCCGAACTCGCTCACCAAGGAGGGTTTTCCGGATGCCTCTCTACGACAGCATTCTGGACACGATCGGCCGCACGCCCATCGTCAGGCTGAACCGGATGGCGCCCGACCATGTCACGGTCTACGTGAAGGTCGAGTCGTTCAACCCCGGCGGTTCGGTCAAGGACCGCCTCGCGCTCTCCGTCATCCTCGACGCCGAGGCGAAGGGGCTGCTGAAACCCGGTGACACGATCGCGGAATGCACCTCGGGGAACGTCGGGATCGCGCTGGCGATGGTGGCCGCGGCACGCGGCTACGGGTTCGTGGCGGTGATGGGGGACACCTACTCGCCGGAGCGCCGCAAGCTGATCCGCGCCTACGGCGGGAAGGTGATCCTCTTCCCCGGTTCCCTGGGCAGCAGCGGCGGCAACCGGATAGCCGACGAACTGGCGGAGAAGCACGGCTGGTTCCGGGTCAACCAATTCGACAACCCGGCCAATCCCGCGTACCACCGCGAGACCACCGCGGGGGAGATCCTCGGCGATTTCGCCGGGAAGCGGCTGGACTACTTCGTCACCGGCTTCGGCACCACCGGCACCCTCACCGGCGTCGGCCAGATGCTGAAACTCGCTCGCCCCGAAGTGCGCGTCATCGCCGTCGAACCGGACAACGCCGCCGTGCTGACCGGCCGGGAGTGGAACGTGCACCGGATACAGGGGTGGGCCCCGAACTTCGTGCCCGGCGTGCTCGACGAGAGCGTGATCGACGAACTGCTGACCGTCGACGAGGTGGTGGGGCGCGACACCGCGCGCCGGCTCGCCGCCGAGGAGGGGATGTTCGCCGGGATCTCCGCCGGCGCCACCCTGGCGACCGCGCTGCGCGTCGCGGAGGACGCACCGGACGGTTCGGTGCTGCTCGCCATGCTGCCCGACACCGGGGAGCGCTATCTGTCCACCTTCCTGTTCGAAGGGGTGAACGAGGGATCGGACGACGAATGGCTGGCCTCGCTGGACGCGGGCCGCGACGCTCCCTGAACCCCCGGAAATCCCCCTCCACCCGGAAACCACCCCACACCACGGGAACGGAAGCATGAGGGAATTCATCCCCCCGGCAACCCGCTTCGTCGACCTGCCCGACGGTTTCAGGATGAAACGCGGTGGTGTGCTGTACGGCGCGCGCATCGCCTACGAGACCTTCGGGCGGCCGAACGCGGAACGCGACAACGCCGTCCTGGTCCTCACCGGTCTCTCGGCCGACGCGCACGCGGCCTCCCACCCCGATGACCCCACCCCCGGCTGGTGGGAGGTCATGCTGGGGCCGGGCAAGCCCATCGACACGGACCTGTGGCACGTCATCTGCGTGAACTCGCTCGGCAGTTGCAGGGGGTCGACCGGCCCGCCCTCGATCGACCCGAGCACGGGCGAGCCCTACGCGCTCGGTTTCCCGGAGCTCTCGATGGAGGACATCGCCGACGCGGCGGCCTTCACGGTGCGGGCGCTGGGGTTCGAGAGCCTGGCCTGTGTGATCGGCACGTCCATGGGCGGCATGAGCGCGCTGTCGCTGCTGGCCCGCCACCCCGGCCTGGCACGCAGCCACGTCAACATCTCCGGAGCGGTCCACTCGCTGCCCTTCTCGATAGCGGTCCGCTCCCTGCAACGCGAGGCGATCCGGTTCGACCCGAACTGGAACCGGGGGCGGTACGACGCGGAGAACTACCCGCAGCGCGGCATGCTCACGGCCCGCAAACTGGGCATGATCACCTACCGCTCGCCCCGGGAGTGGGAGACCCGGTTCGGCCGCGCGCGCTTCAGGCGGGATCGCGGCCCCGACGAGGACGTCTTCGGCCCCGAGTTCGAGGTGGAGGGCTACCTGGAGCGCCACGCCCGGCGCTTCTCGCAGCGCTTCGACCCCAACAGCTACCTCTACCTGAGCCACTGCATGGACCAGTTCGACCTCGGCGAGACCTGTGCCGGCGACGCCGACGAGGCGCTCTCCCGGATCCGCCTCGAAAAAGCCCTGGTGATAGGGGTGCGGACCGACATCCTGTTTCCGCTCCGGCAACAGCGCCGGATCGCCGAGGGCCTCGGCGCCGACGGTTCCGGAGTCTGGTTCCTGCCCCTCGACTCCCGGGAAGGACATGACGCCTTCCTCGTCGACACCGAGCGCTTCGGACCACCGATCGCGAAGTTCCTGGCGGCGTTGTAGCCGGACGGCCCCGCGGGCCGTTCCGCCCCCCGAGACATGGAGGTCGAGTTGTTCGGGAATCGATCCAAGCTGGCCCTCGTCACCGGTGCCAACCGGGGCATCGGGTTCGAGATCACGCGTCAGCTCGCCGAGAACGGCGTCCGGGTGCTCCTCTCCGGCCGCGACCGCGAGGCGGTCGGGGAAGCGGCGAAGAGGCTGCGGGACACCGGTCTCGCCGTCGAACCCCTCGTGCTGGACGTGACGGACCCGGACGGCGTCCACGCCGCCGCCGCGGCGGTCGAGGAGGAGTACGGCCGCCTCGACATCCTGGTCAACAACGCCGGCATCCGGATCGAGGAGTACGGGAGGAAGCCGTCGGAACAGCCGCTGCGGAAGTGGCGCGAGACCTTCGACACCAACCTGTTCGGCGTCGTCGAGGTGACCACGGCCTTCCTCCCCCTGCTCCACAGGTCCGCCGCCGGCCGCATCGTCAACGTCTCCAGCCTGCTCGGCTCGCTGAGTACGCACAGCGACCCCGGCTCCTACGCCTACAGCCCCATGTTCAAGTCGCTTCCCGCCTACAGCGCCTCCAAGAGCGCGGTGAACTCCTGGACCGTGCACCTGGCCTACGAACTGCGCGACACACCGATCAAGGTGAACGCGGTCCACCCGGGCTACACCAGGACCGACATGAACGACGGCGCGGGCGACCTCGAAGTCGCGGACGGCGCCAGGACGAGCGTCACCATGGCCCTGCTGGACGGCGACGGCCCGAGCGGCGGCTACGTCCACAGGGGGGAGACCGTGCCGTGGTAGCCGGCCCCGCCGCGACCGGTGCGACCGGTGCGACCGCCGTGACGGCCGTGACGGCCGCGACCGGCGTGATGGCCATGACGGCCGTGACTGGTGCGACCACCGTGACCGGCGCGACCGGCACGACCATCATGACCGGCGTGACGGCCGTGACCGGTGCGACCGCCGCGGCCACCGAGCCGTCGTACCGACGACGCTCCGCCCCCGCCCCCGCCCCCGCTCCCAGCATTGGACTGCCCTCATGAACGCGCTCGCCCTGGTCACCGACGAAGCCAGCCTCCCCGACGACTACGACATGCGGCTACTGCTCGACGCGTGCCGAGCGGTCGGCTTCGCGGCCGAGGTGCGCTCCTGGGAGGACCCCGCCGTCGACTGGTCGGACTTCGACGCGGTCCTGTTGCGCTCCCCCTGGAGCTACGTGGACAAGCTGCCCGACTTCCTGGAGTGGTGCGAGCGCGTGAGCGCCGCGACGCGCCTCCTCAACCCGCTGCCGGTGGTGCGGTGGAGCCTGGACAAGCACTACCTGGCCGACCTCGCCGCATACGGGGTGCCGGTCGTCCCGAGCAGCTTCGTCGCGCCCGGTGCGGACCCGCTGGCGGCCCTGCGGGAGTTCCTCACCGCGCACCCCCGCACCGAGGAGGTCGTGGTGAAACCGACCGTCGGCGCCTACTCCAGGGACGTCCGGCGTTTCCCCCGGTCCTGCGAGTCCGAGGCCGTCCGGCACATGACGGAATTGACGGGGAAGGGCCACCACGCCATATTGCAGCCCTACCTGACGTCGATCGACCGCGACGGCGAGAGCGACCTGATCTACTTCGACGGCTCCTACAGCCACGCCATCCGCAAGAACGCGCTGCTCATGTCGGACGGTACGGCCGGCGCGCCGACGTTCGAATCCCGCAGGGCGCGGGACGCCGACGAGGACGAGCGGGCCGTCGCCTCGGCCGCGCTCGGCGCCGCGGCGTCGCACCTGGGTCTGGAGCAGGCGCTGCTCTACGCGCGCGTCGACCTGGTGCGCGACGACGACGGCAAGCCGATGGTCCTGGAACTGGAACTGTGCGAGCCCTCCCTGAACCTCCCCTTCACCGAGGGCGGCGCGACGCGGTTCGCCCGGGCCCTGGCCGCCCGGCTGAACCCCCGCGGCCGCTGAGCCCTTCCAACGTCGCCGTTCAGCAGTGAGCACGACCCGGGCGGTCGGCGTCGTTCGATTCGGGTTGCCGCGCGACCTGCGGAAGACGCGCCGGGCTTCGGTCGCGCGGTCCCGCGCTCGACGGGTGTGCGAGCCGTGACCAGAGCGCTCACCGCCGGTTGAGCGGTGTCACGGCCCCAACGAGGTGACGACGTGCCGGAAGAGCGTGTGGTCGCCCTCGGTCGCTTCCGCGTACAGGAGGACACCGGTCGTCCGGTCCACGGTGAAGCGGCAGGTCAGGCTCTCGTCCGGGGCCCAGGCGCTGAGCGGGAAGGACCGCAGGGGGCGGACCGTGGCCGTGATGGACGCCGGGGACGTGGCCTCGACGTGTGCCAGGTGGGAGACGATCCGGGCCGGTGCCAGCAGTTCGGCCAACCGGGCGGCGGCGGGGCTCGTCCGGTCCGGTGCGTAGTCCCCTGTCACGGTCAGGGTTTCCGTGCCGCACGAGACGGTCCAGGAGCGGACCGAGGGCACGGGCGTCGTGGAGAGGTCGGTGTGCGTGTCGGTCTCGATGCGGACATCGGCCGTCAAGCGGGCCGGTTCCACCAGGGTTCTGGCCATGCGGGCGAGGACCCGGCCCGCGTCGGCGGGGGACGGTGACGTGTCGCGGATGGCCAGTCCGCTGATCCTGCCGGTCACGAGAGGGCCCTGTTCGTCGACGACCGTGGCGGACAGGAGGAAGCCCGTGGCGGTGTCCACCCGGACCACCAGGTCGCAGGCGCCCGGCGGCAACCAGGCGTCGGCGGGGGCGGCGAACGCGGCATGCGGAGTGAGGACCAGTTCGACCCACTCGCGGCCCCGGCGCACGTTTCTCACCGTCGCGATGCCCCGAACCAGACGCGCCGGATCGAACAGCGCTGCCCACGGCTCGTCGCAGTCCTCCTCCCGCAGACGGCGGGGCGAGATTCCGTCGAGCCGGAACCGCCGACGTTCCTCGGCCTGCCCGGCATCCGGTTCACCCACTTCACAGCCGCCGAAACGGCCGCCGAGATCCGTCCGGGCGTCGCGTGCCGCGTGCACGATGTCGACCACCGCGTCCACGTGCACGTCCTCGGCGGCCGTCGCCGCGACCCGGGAGAGCGCCCAGGCGGCCAGGCGTTCGCGGTCCGCCGGCGGGTCGCCTAACCAGTGGGAAGCTGCCATGAGGCCCAGGTCTCCTTGCTACCGGGACTGCTCGGTGCCCATTGCACGTACAGTACGCGGTAAGGACGGTCCGAGGGCGGGATTCCCAGGGCTTCGACGGTGTACGAGCCGTCGCCGTCGGACGTGATCCGGCAGCCCGGATCGGTGATTCCGTTTCCGCAGGCCAGGATCGTCTGGCGCCGCGTGTCCTCGTCGGGGATTCCGGACGCGTCGATCGTGCTGTGCAGCATGAAGGACGCGTACGAGGGCGCTGCGGCGGCCCTCACCGTGACCCTGACCGGCTGCCCGGCACCGGACCGTCCGGTGGGGCTCCCCTCAGTCGACGTGCCGCATCACTGACCTTCAACTCGAAGCGCTCCAATTCCAGGCCGACGTGATCTACTTCCACATGCCGTTACGAATTTCCTCGAACAATGCAGTCCATTCGCCGTCTTCGTGCGCGAAAGGGGTTTCGTCCACTGCTGTGATCTGTTGCTTCATGCGGGACACGAGTCGGTCGTACGCCTGATAGTCGCCGTCCTTGATCTCCTTGTACTCAAGCTCGGCCTGCTCAAGCACGATAAGAGAGTGCACGAACGAGGAGACGTCTGCGTGCATGGGGGCATACTCGACTTCTCCCTCCGGAAACGCGTAGACCGCACCATTGGTGGGATCCAGGGCGACCATGGCGTACTGAAACACACCCAGTTCTTCCCATGTTTCAGCTTCTGGAGGGCATTCAGCGCCATCCCTTTCGAAGGAAGCTTTGACGCTTGGCCCGTAAAAGGGCTGGGAGAGCGTCTCGTCTGCGAGCTCTGGGCGAGCGGAGAAGAATCGGTTCTCGGGTAGTCCGACACTGGAGAGGAAATGGGCTGTCGGCGCATGCAGGTGGGCTCCGGGCGTGCGCGGGTAATACGTAACCCTTTCAAGACCAAAGGTCGAGATGACCTTGCCTGCAGGGATACTGGCGAGCATGCTTCCTCCTGACTATGGGTGGCCTTGCCGCTTGTGGCGTTTCGCCAGCTCGGCCATGTAATCTCTGTGCTCTTTGTCGCGACTGCTTCCAGTTATGCTCTGTTTGTAGTCGTTGGCATACTCTACCTCAAGCTTAGGATTTTTGGAGAGGAAGTGCAGGTCCAGCCACTTGTCGCATTGTGGAGATTTCTGGCAAGGTTCTCTTTCTGTGTAGACCTTCGTGATGTGCTGCTCTTGGCCGTGGCGCAACACCGGGTACCCGATGAGGCGTTCGGAGTGCGGTCCTTCGCTGTCGCCTATCAGTATTATCGGGTCTTTTTTCCCCGGAGGAACGTAACGAGCGGCCGCAAAGTTGCTGCCGCCATAGTCCCCTTTTGCGAACCGGGCGATCTCTGTGGCACGAGACAAACTTGTGGAGCCTGGTGCGATCTTCGTAGATTTGACGGCGGAGCCTTTATACCCTCTGGGAACCGTGTAGGGGTTGCCTCTTTTAGGCGCCCGCCAGACCGTTCCGTCATGCTCGAGAACATTCCAAATTCCGGACCTGTCTGTCCTGGATACGGACTCCCGAGTGCCGTCGTAATTCAGAACTTGTACAGACCCGTCGGCGTTGAGAAGGTACATAGGGGTGTCGTCGTCATCGCCGTCACCCCTTACCCTCGGCTTTTCCATCTCCTTTTTTTGTTGTTCATCCACCTCCTTTTGGTCTTTCTTGCCTTTGTTGATCTTTCCGCCGTGGTCTTCGAGGATTTTGACCATTTCGTCGGCTTTTTTTTCAATCGCTTCTTCGGTCTTTTCCATGGCGGTGGCAAGCTTGTGGAACCGGCTGTCCTTCTTTACCGAGACCTTGCGCTGGTTCCCGCCGACTTTGAACTCGCCCTTCTTCTTGTCGAAGTTTGTCGCGGTCTTCTGGTAGTCGCCGGCTGCTCGCTCGAACTCGTCGAACTCAACGACGAGATCCTGGGCCATGGCGGCACCGCCGGACGCCATGACGTCATAGGTCGCTCCGTCGGTGAACAGCTTTTCGATCTCGGCGAGGACCTTGCCTTCGATCCTGTCAGTGAGGTTTTCTCAGCGGTGTTCACTTCCAGATTTCGTTGAGGACGAGGGCGGCTCGGGCGATGTCGCCGATCCGGTTGGGGCTGAGCGTGACGTGCTGCAGGGTGCGCCATCGCTGCTTGAGTTCGGCGGCGGTGCGCTCACCCAGCGCCCTCACGTGCCGTACCAGGGCGTTGAACATGCGGGTGTCGGCGTGGAGTGCCTGTTCCGACTTGCCCTTCGGGCGACGGACGGGGACGCGGATGCCGATACCCGCGCCGGTGTAACCCTTGTCCGCCAGGGTCGGCAGGCCGCTGGCCGCTGCTTTGTACAAGGCGGGCAGGGCGTGGGTGCGGGCGGCGGTGATGTCAGGGGTCGAGCCGGGTTCGACGTCGGAGACCCACAGCGGGGTGCCGTCCGGAGCGGACAGGAACTGGACGTTCCCACCGAATGCCTTGTGCTTCTGGCTGAACCACAGGTCGTTGCCGTTCTCACGGACGCCGGCCACGCGGTCGCAGGGGATGAGCGTCCCGTCGAGGATCACGTGTGTCATGCCGGCGCGTCGGCAGCGGGAGAGGACCTCGTGCAGGTCCGGGGCCTTCTCGGCGAGGACGTCGATGCCTTCGTGCAGGTAGCGGTAGCCGGTGGCCTGGGAGATTGCGGCGTCACGGGCCAGACAGTGCACACACCCCCGCTCGCGAAACCAGCGCAGCACCAGCACGGCCTGGCGGAACGGGCCCAGCGCCCGCGAGCCCTTCGGCGTGCCGATGCGCCGCCGGTGCGCGGCCAGCAAGCGGGACAGATACTCCACGACAGGGCGCGGGACGTCGAGCGTGGCAACATAGGTGACCAACGTAAAGCCTCTGGTTCAGCGGACATGATCTTGGCAGACCTGTTCCTACCAGGGGCTTTACGTCTGTCCAGAGCCGGGGCCGCCTGGCCCGATCCACCCGGACATGCATCGATCAGCCCGCTTCGCGGAGATCATTCCGCTGAGAAAACCTCAGTGACCACCGTCGTGATTTGGCCAACGGCATAGTCGATCGCCTCTTGGATGACGAGCCGCGCCGCGCCAACGGCGGCCGCGGAGAGCAGCCCACTGAGACCGCCGGTGAGGAACATGCCGACGACGCCCGCTGTCGCTGTGGCGGCGGTGGCCGTCAGCTTCGCAATGATTGCGATCTTGCAGGTAAGAATGAGTTCGGCGCAGGTGTCCAGGGCATCACCCAAGTCATCGCATCGATTGGCGAAGGTGCTGAGGTTCCTGGTGGTGAGCGCACCCCAGCGGCGGTCGATCGCCTGAACGGTGTGGCCCCTGCTCTTGCCGTTGATGACGTGTGCGCCGGCCTTGTCTCCTTCCTTGATTGCCTCGCGAATACCCTCGGCCAGATTTCGGTAGTCCTTGGCGGAGGACTTGACCTCGTCCTCATCGATCTGTGGCCAGTCGATGCCGACCAGGTCGAGGACCTCGACGAGGTCATCCGGCAACTGCTTACCCATACGTCACCCCCGTGATGGCCAACCGCCCCACTCTCCGGTTACTAGCGAAACCCCGTCAACTCCGTTGCATGTGCGTGAAACGAAAGTAGTCGAGACCCGGCCTACGTCATGCGTCCTTGATGCGGCGGCGCTGAACGTCGTGACATGACGCAGGTCAGCGCTTCGTCCGTGCCGACGAAGACCCGGCTGTCCTCAGTCACCGCGACCGCACGGACAGGACGACCGGGACGGAGCGTCTGCCGTGCTCCTGTCTCCCCGGTGATCCACTCCACCACGCCGTCCCGCCATGCAACGACGAGTGACGGACCGGTCGCTGTGACGGCGACATCGAGAGAGACCACGGGACAGGGGCGCTGAACAAGGGGACCAGCCATAGGGGAGTGGCCCAGGGCCCAGGCTCGCACCATGCCGTCGGTGCCACCGCTGTAGATAAGGGGAACCGTTTCTTCATCGTCAAGGGGCAGATGCAGCCCCGCCACGGCGGTCACCGCTCCATCGTGCAGCACTTCAGCTCTGACCACGTCACCGAAAGTCCGCACCGTGCCCGTGCTGTCGCCAATGATTACAGACCCGGTGGTGGGGCCACCGAGCGTGCACAGAGCCGTACCGCTGTGATTCTCCAAGGATGCGAGAAAAAGATCCATTTCGGAGGGCCCGTCATAAATAAGGCTCTCAAGCCCTGTTTTGGGTGGCCGGGTCGCCCAGTTCGACTCAAAAAACAGCCGTCCGGCTTCGTCAAGTACCAATAGGGTGCCGTCGTCGAGGACCGCCACTGATCGAGGAAGCCCAGCCCGGAGAACGCTACGCCCCTGGGGAGTCCCATCAGTGGTGCGGACAATCCGAAGGTACCGATGGTCAGCGACCACAAGACATCCAGCAAGCGGACCCACCCCTGTGGCCAGCGTCACCACCGGGCCTGGCCAGGGGGGTGCCACGTCTCCACGAACACGGCTCCACTCCAGATACCACGATGATCCGGAGGCGAATTCCGCCAGAACGGGAGTGAGCCTGGGGTCGGCGCTGTCTCCCAGAGCGGTCAGAAGAAGCAGCGCACGCTCAGGTGCTGAGCGTTCATGGCACAGGGACTGTCCCACCATCAACCATGCGCGACGCAGGCCTCCGTGTTCATCGTCGTCTCGCTCGTACGCAGCGGTGACCTCCCACGGGTCCGCCTGGCAGACGGAAACCGGATCTGACAGATTCATGGTCCCGCCCCTGTGTACAGCGGCAGTTGCAAGCGTGTCAGACACGGAAGCACGCCATAGCTCGTAGCGCTCCTGATCCCGCCAGTGGTCAAGGTCCAGATCCATCTCCGCACAGTGCAGACCGCTGAGGAGGCGATGCGCAGGACTTGCGGTGCGGGTCTCGACGATCAGCCGGACTTGCGGCAGCTGTAGAAGCGCAGGCACAAGCTCAGCCACGTTGCCGGAGTGCAGATCGGACAGGACGACGACCGTCCGGCGGGTGTCATTCTCAATCGCACCTACAAGTTCGACCACGCTACCCGCTACCACACCAAGCTGGTCAGCGAGCGACCAGAGGGTGCCCAGCATGCTTTCCCCGGCGAAAGGGACCACCGCGTGGACAGTCCGCTCAGCAGGAGCGTCCTTCTGCGTCCCGTGATGCACGAGCCACGCGAGTAGCGCCGACTTCCCGCATCCCGAACCGCCGGTCACAAGACACAGACGCGGAGCCTTCGGATCCGCGAGCCAACCCAAGAGCGCCGCAGCGGCAGGCTCACGGCCGGCAGCCGGACGGTCCCAGCGCATCAGCGGCTCCTTGCCTGCTGCGCCGCATGAGTGATCAGCTGCTTCAACCCCTCTTCTCGTGACTCAGCTGTTCCTCCGTAGTCGAAGCTGTGTGTGAACTCGGCGTGCGGGAACATCTCCTGCAGCCAAACGGCGCAGTAGTGGCCAGGCATCAGGCAGGGCTCAAGTTCGCTATAGACGCGGCGGACCTGAGACGAATTCACACCGTCAGCGGCCAAGCGTCGCCAGGCAAGCTCCTCAGGATGGGGCTGCCCAGGTCCCGTGGATTCAGTGACCACCTGCTTGGCCCCAGCCTGATCCACATACTCGAAGGCCGCAGAAAAAGGAAAGTTCAGGGTGTGTCGCACGTCGTCCAAGACCCGTGGCCACCAGCTCTCTCGATTGGAGAACGCGACGGAATCGATTTGCCGTAGTTCCGTGTACAGGTCTCGGAACACCGCTGCCGCTTCCGTCAGCCCGGCGGATGTGGCGATCAGCGGCTGGGCCCGGTCCAGGGCCAGCAGAGAGGCGTTCAACTTGGATACGTCCATGTTCACGAACATGTCGTCGCCAGCATCCTCCAGCAGAACAGCCTGCACGGCGCCATCTGGTCGTATGCACAGATTGGCCAATCCGTCGCCGCCGATCCTGGGCCAGGACTCCATTGCAGGGTACGCCCGCGACCGGGACGAGTGCGCAGCAAACACGCCGAGAGCCACTGGGGTGCCAGACTGCGGCGCTTCGAAGTAAGGAGCAACACTCCGCGGCACACCCACGGTCTCCAACGTGATGAGAGCCGCTTCAGGGAGGTTGGCACCAACCACACTGGCTCGCTCGAACCGCCTTAGACCTCCCTTGCCGAAGTGCTGCAGCAGTTCGACAGGTCGACCCGGATCAGGGGAAGGCATAACTACCTCCGGGGGCGTATATGGCTGACAGTCACGGTGACCCTAGCGGCTGGAGCGGCCTTGCGTCCTATGCTGCGACTGCCACTCTCCCGAGGAGCCAGATGCACGACCGTTTGACCGCGGGCGTCCAGGGAAGCGTGCACCGTGTGGTGCGGGGGGAACTCTTGGACCCGCCCAAGCGGAGGGTGCTGCTGTTGCTGACCGAGTTGCGCAAACGGTGGCGCACCTCAGCGATCCAGGCCTACGACGCCGACGTTGTCGACCGGCTGGTGCAGCTGGCGCGAGCGGCAACCGCGGCGGTGCGGGCGCGGGTGCTGCCGTGAAGGTGATCCGCCCCGGCGCGGGTGAACTCGCCAAGCTCGCTCGTCGAGGGCTCGGCCGTCGTGTGGACGGCGAGGCCACGGCCTTTCAACGACCGGCCGACCTCTGCGACTCCGGTCGACTCGCCGACCGCACTCGACTTGCCGACCGTACTCGGGTCGTCGACGCTTGCGATGCGCTCCTGCGTGGAGCTTCCGGCGGCTCAGGGCGTCTCGCCGCATACGGGCGAGCCGGAGGGCGGGAGGAGGGGCAGCAGGCGGTAGTGGGGTACGTGGAAGCGGAGGAACGGCCGGACCGACCACTCCACCCAGGCCGAACCGGCGCTGAGCGAGAAGCCGCACGGTTCGTGGCGGTGCAGTGCGGCGACCGCGTGCAGGCAGCCGCCGCTGTCGGTCCACTCGAACGCGCGGTTCCGTTCCGCCGGGGGAAGGGTCGAGGCGAGGGCGCGCACCTCGGTCCGCACCCGGCGGACGGCCTCGGCCGGGGTGCCGACCTCGTAGCGGGTCGTCTGGTCGGCCCCGTCGGCGGCGAGTGAGCGGTACCGCACGCGCTCGCACCAGAAGGCCACGTCGGTCGGCGGCGGGGTCGTTCCGGGCGGTTCCCCTCGGGAGCGTGACACGTACATGGGTTGCCCTTCAGCCGTGCGTGGGTCGATGTCGCCCTTTACCCGCTGGTGCGAGATTCCGCCGGGCAGGAGCCACCGACACGGGCCTTCCCGACTGGAGCGGACAAAAGGGGAGTTGCGCGTCGTCGGGAGCTTCGCCCTACGCGGCTCGGCCTGGACGGCGCACCCTCGGAACATAGCGTTTGCTACGTATGTGTATCAACAGTTTGACCCGATCGTGTGGGGCGGCAGGTTTCGGTGCGTGAGCCGCGAGCGGCCCCCCGCCGGGTGGCGGGGGGGCCGCTCGTGCCGGTACGGGGAGGTCAGAGCAGGTGGTCGAACTCGCCGTCCTTCGCGCCCAGCAGGAAGGCGAGCAACTTCTCGCGGCTCGTGCGCACGATCACGTCGGGGTTGTCGCTTTCGCGCACGAGGATCTCGCCGCCGTGCTTGGCGAGCTCCAGGCAGTTGCCCTCGGAGTCCGTTGAGTACGAGGACTTTTGCCAGTTTATTTCCATTATTCCCACGCCTTCATATTCCTTGTGCCACTTCACGAATAAAGTCACGTGTTCGCTCGGGGTCGAGCGATTTCTCCTCGGTCCGGTCAAGAACGGCTCGGTAGTTGGCGAGACGCGTCTCGGCGTCCAGGAACGCAGGACCGTGCGGCGTGTCCGTCTGCACCGTGTCGAGCTGGGGCACCACCCCGTACGCATAGAGTGTCGAGCTTCCGGCGTTCGGGAAACCCCCGACGCTGAACGGGATGACGCGCACGGTCACGTTGTCCCGTTCGGACTGCCTGAGCAGGTAGTCGAGTTGGGAACGGGCGATCTCGGGTCCGCCGAAGGTCATGCGCAGCGCGGCCTCGTGGATGAGGAAGGTGCAGCTCGGCGGGTTCGGGCGGTCGAGTACGTCGCGGCGCTTCAAGCGGTGCGAAAGTCGTCGCCGGAGGTCTATCGGGCTGAGCGGCGGAACGGCTTCCTCGAAGACGGCCCGGGCGTAGTCCTCGGTCTGAAGCAGCCCGGGTACGTGCATGATTTGGACGGCGCGAAGCGCACGCGCATGGTGCTCCAGCTCGGCCAGGTCGAGTGCACCGGCGGAAAGGTCGTTCCGGTAGTCCTCCCACCATCCCTTTCCACGTTCCTCGGCCATGTCCGCGAGCGCCTCGACGTACTTCTCGTCCGGGCATCCGTACAGGCTCGCCCACGTGCGCACGCGCTCGGCGCTCACGCCGAACCGGCCCGACTCGGTGTTGCTGATGCTGGTCCGATCGGTGCTGAGCAGCGCTCCCGCGTCGACGAGCGATAGGCCGGCGTGCTCCCTGAGTTTGCGCAGCTCCGAACCGAGCCGGCGCTGCCGCGCGGTCGGGGCCTTCCTGGGTGGCATGGGTTCCCTTCCTGTCGGGTCTCAGTGTGGCTCGTGTCCCTACAAGGGTCCACTTCGTTCAACTAGTTATCCGAAGTAGTACCACTGTTGATACGGAGAGGCTACTGTCTTCCCAGCACCGCGCAGCGCGTCCGTAATCCCGCAGTGCAGTCGTCGGCGTGCGCCCTTCGGGGCGTGCGCTCGGGCGGCCGGGCCACGGTGGGGCGGCGGCGCGGGTACGAGACCGCGTTGGGAGACGACGACATGAACACCGCAGCCTTACCGCTTCCCGAACCACCGACGGGGGGCGCGAGTTACCGGCTCACGGCCCCGAACCTGCCGACCACGCCGAAGATCGCCCGGGACTGGGTGGTCCTGGTCCTGCGGGCCGCGAACCTCCCGCGGCTCGTCGAGCCGGCCCGGCTCTGCACCTCCGAGGTGGTCACCAACGCCCACCGGCACAGCCGCACCCCGTCGATCACCGTCGAGGTGGCCCTCGCGGGGCGGCGGACGGCCGTGCTCGTACACGACGACGGGCCCGCCGGGCTACCGCTGCCCGTGCCCTCCGGCCGGTACACGGGGCAGGAGCACGGGCGGGGCCTGCTCCTGGTCGACTCCCTCGCCGACGACTGGGGCGTCCTGGTCCTGGACGACCGTACGAAGGCGGTCCGCTTCACGCTCGTCGACCGGGATGACCGGGATGACCGGGACGACCGGAACGACCGGGAGGGGGGTGACGCCGCGTGATCTCCGACGGCCACGCCTTCTGGGGGGCGCTGATCCTCTCCGCGGGCGCCCTGCTGCTCACGCTGTCGATCATGTGGGCGCTGCTGCCGAACCCGCACCGGGGGTTCACGCCGCCGCCGCTGGACCGGGGCGGGTACACGTACACCTGTTACTGCTGGCGGGACTCGGTGCACGTCACGGTCCTCGCCGGGCCGTCGCGCGGGGGAAGGCACGCGCGGCGCACGCGCACCCCGCTGCACCACCGCCTCCGCCCGAACCCGCCCTCCGCCGCGCGGGCGGACGGCGGAGGGGAGGGGGAGCGGCTCCCGCGCCCGCGACCGTGGGGGTACGTGCGCGCGGTGATCCCCGGGAGGAGGGTCCCGGCGCTCCGCGGCCCCTCGGGCGGGCGGCCCGCCGCCCGGCCGCGCCCGACCTGAACCGTCCCGGGCGCACGGCGAAGGGCCGCCGCTCCCGCCCCGAGCGGGGGAGCGACGGCCCTTCGGGCGCGGCGGGGCCGCGTCAGAGGATGCGGACGGCGCCGGACGGGCGGTCCCAGTCCAGGGAGCGCTTGACCACGCCGGTGCTGGGGTTCTGCGCGCCGACGTACATGCCGCCGCCGACGTAGACGGCGACGTGGTACGAGCCGCTGCGGCTGCCCCAGTAGAGGATGTCGCCCGGCTGGAGGTCGTCCAGGGAGACGGAGGTGCCCATGCTCGACTGGGAGCTGGAGACGCGCGGCAGGTCGATGCCGGCCTGGCGGTAGGCGGCCTGCACGAGGCCGGAGCAGTCCCAGGCGTTGGGGCCCGTGGCGCCCATGACGTACGCGTCGCCGACCTGCGCGCGGGCGAAGGCGACGATGGCGGCGGCCGAGCCGGTCGCCGGGGCGCCGACGTGGTCGCTGTCGCCGCCGTCCCCGTCGGACCGCGCGGGCAGCGAGTCGCGCCCGTCGGACCGGGAGGCACGCTCCTGCGCCTCGGCGAGGGCCTTCTCCTCGGCCTCCTTCGCCTTGCGCTCCGCCTCGGCCTTGCGCTCCGCCTCCGCCTTGGCCTTCTTGGCCTCCTTCGCCGCCTTGACGGCCGCCGCGTCCTCCTGCGCACGCAGGTCCTGGGCGAGGGCGTCGTGCTCGGTCGCCTCCGCGGAGGCGGCGACGGCGGTGGACAGCGCGCCCGACAGGTCCAGGTCGGTGAGCGCGGGCATCTCGAGGGTCTCGGTCACCGGCTCGGCGTGGGCCGGGGACGCGGCCACCGCGATGGTGCTGAGGACGCCACCGGCGACTCCGGCGCGCAGCGTGAGCTTCGACGAGCTGCGGCGGGGCTTCCGGTGGCTGGGTATGTGAGCGGTGTGGGACATGAGGACAACCGCTATCAGGCTTGAGTGTCCTCCATCAAGGGACGTGTGTTCCGCCACAGTTGGTTTCCGGGTCGCCGAATCCGGTTGCCGGCGTCCGCCGCTGACGCCCTGACGGACATTTCGGTCTCTCGTGATCATGCCCGTGATCATGGGCTTTCCGCGAAACGTCCGAATTGCCGTTGACCTACCACCGGCGGGCGCGGTTGGCCAGCACCGCCCCTCCGCGCCGCGGGTGCGAGTGGCGCAGGTCACGTCGGGGCGCCCGCCGTCCGGCGCCCGCGCCCCGGAGCGGGTGTGCGCGTCCACCTCCGTCCCGCCGGGCCCCCCTCGCGGGTGGGTGGACCCCTTTATCACTTAGGGGTGCCCCTATCGAATTTGCGTGTACTAGACAGTATTTGATAATGCAAGAGCGCTTCTACCAGCAGAGATCAATGAAAATGTCACATGTCGTGGCTACTTGATCACGGGCGGTGTGAAGATCGCCCTTCCTCCTGCTTGGTGATCGTTCGCCAGGTGGCGGAGATCACAAACTCCCTGCTGCACCCGTGTCGCAGATCACAGATCGACGGGCATAGGATGCGTTCCAGTCGGGCTTGTGAACTGCCTCACATATAAGCGATCTTCCGGAGGACGTCCGTCCGCCGGGGGCTCCTCCGAGGCGGCGAGCGGACGCCCGTCGCGGTCCAACGGTCAAGGACGACTGGAAGGAGCGAGGAGCGTGAATGCGTACACGCCCATCCTCGTGCTCGGCGCCCTCGGAGCAGCGTTTGCGATCTTCTCCGTGGTCATGGCCACGCTCATCGGCCCGAGGAAGTACAACAGGGCGAAGCTCGAGGCGTACGAGTGCGGCATCGAGCCGACCCCGACGCCGGCCGGAGGCGGCCGCTTCCCGATCAAGTACTACCTGACGGCGATGCTCTTCATCGTCTTCGACATCGAGATCGTCTTCCTCTACCCCTGGGCCGTCACCTTCGACGCCCTGGGGCTTTTCGGGCTCGTGGAGATGCTCCTCTTCGTGCTCACGGTCTTCGTCGCCTACGCGTACGTCTGGCGGCGCGGCGGCCTGGAATGGGACTGAGGGGCTGAAGGGCACAGTCATGGGACTCGAAGAGAAGCTGCCGAGCGGATTCCTGCTGACGACGGTCGAGCAGGCCGCGGGATGGGTGCGCAAGTCGTCGCTCTTCCCCGCGACCTTCGGCCTCGCCTGCTGCGCCATCGAGATGATGACCACCGGCGCCGGGCGGTACGACCTGGCGCGGTTCGGGATGGAGGTCTTCCGCGGCTCGCCGCGCCAGGCCGACCTGATGATCGTGGCCGGCCGGGTCAGCCAGAAGATGGCCCCGGTCCTGCGCCAGGTCTACGACCAGATGCCCGACCCGAAGTGGGTGATCTCCATGGGCGTCTGCGCCTCCTCCGGGGGCATGTTCAACAACTACGCGATCGTGCAGGGCGTCGACCACGTCGTACCGGTCGACATCTACCTGCCCGGCTGCCCGCCCCGCCCCGAGATGCTGCTGGACGCGATCCTCAAGCTCCACCAGAAGATCCAGTCGTCCAAGCTCGGCGTCAACGCGCGCGAAGCGGCCCGCGAGGCGGAGGAGGCGGCGCTCAAGGCCCTCCCGACGATCGAGATGAAGGGGCTGCTGCGGTGACCGACCAGTCGAGCAAGCCGAATCCCGACGAGGAGATCGGCGCGCAGAACCTCCCCGGCCAGCGCGGGGACCTCGGCGAGGAGATCCGCGTCCAGCGCGGCATGTTCGGCGCCGCGCACGGCCAGGACACCTCCGGCTACGGCGGCCTCGTCCGCTCGATCCGCCTCCCCGGCCCGTCCGCCCGCCCCTACGGGGGGTACTTCGACGAGGTCGCCGACGAGCTGGAGGGCGCCCTGGAGGAACAGGGCGTCGTCCCGGAGAACGCCATCGAGAAGACCGTCGTCGACCGGGGCGAACTCACCTTCCACATCGCGCGCGAGCACCTCGTCCGCGTCGCCCGCACCCTGCGCGACGACCCCGCCCTCCGCTTCGAGCTGTGCCTGGGCGTCAGCGGCGTCCACTACCCCGGCGACGAGGGCCGCGAGCTGCACGCCGTCCACCACCTGCGCTCGATCACCCACGGGCGGCGCCTGCGGCTGGAGGTCAGCGCGCCCGACCACGACCCGCACGTCCCGTCCCTCGTCCCCGTCTACCCGACCAACGACTGGCACGAGCGCGAGACGTACGACTTCTTCGGGCTGGTCTTCGACGGCCACCCGGCCCTCACCCGGATCATGATGCCGGACGACTGGCAGGGCTTCCCGCAGCGCAAGGACTACCCCCTCGGCGGCATCCCCGTCGAGTACAAGGGCGCCCAGATCCCGGCTCCGGACCAGCGGAGGTCGTACTCGTGACCACCCCCAACACCCACCCGTCCCCCGGCCACCGCCCCCCGTCGGGTCCCTCGGGGACGCCCCTCCCCGGCGCCCCTGAGGCCGAGCCCCGCGAGACCACCGAGGGCACCGTCTACACCGTCACCGGCGGCGACTGGGACGAGGTCGTCCGGTCCGCGGCGAAGGCCGACGACGAGCGGATCGTCGTCAACATGGGCCCCCAGCACCCCTCCACCCACGGCGTGCTCCGGCTCATCCTGGAGATCGACGGCGAGACCGTCACCGAGGCCCGCTGCGGCATCGGCTACCTCCACACCGGCATCGAGAAGAACCTCGAATACCGGAACTGGACGCAGGGCACCACCTTCGTCACGCGCATGGACTACCTGACGCCGTTCTTCAACGAGACGGCGTACTGCCTCGGCGTGGAGAGGCTCCTCGGCATCGAGGACCAGATCCCCGACCGGGCCACCGTCATCCGCGTCCTGCTGATGGAGCTCAACCGGCTCTCCTCGCACCTGGTGTGCATCGCCACCGGCGGCATGGAGCTCGGCGCCACCACGATCATGATCTACGGGTTCCGGGACCGCGAGATGATCCTGGACCTGTACGAGCTGATCACCGGCCTGCGGATGAACCACGCGTTCGTCCGCCCCGGCGGCCTCGCCCAGGACCTGCCGCCCGGCGCCGTCGAGCAGATCCGCGAGTTCGTCAGGACGATGCGGAAGAACCTGCCGGAGTACGACAAGCTCGCCACCGGCAACCCCATCTTCAAGGCCCGCATGCAGGACATCGGCTACCTGGACCTCGCCGGCTGCACGGCCCTCGGCGTCACCGGCCCCGTCCTGCGCTCCACCGGGCTCCCGCACGACCTGCGCCGCGCGGAGCCGTACTGCGGCTACGAGACGTACGAGTTCGACGTGCCGACCGCCGACACCTGCGACGCCTACGGCCGGTTCCTGATCCGGCTGGAAGAGATGCGGCAGTCGCTGCGCATCGTCGAGCAGTGCCTCGACCGGCTCGCCCCCGGCCCGGTCATGGTCGCCGACAAGAAGATCGCCTGGCCCGCCCAGCTGGCCCTCGGCCCCGACGGCCTCGGCAACTCCCTCGACCACATCAGGAAGATCATGGGCACCTCCATGGAGGCCCTGATCCACCACTTCAAGCTGGTCACCGAGGGCTTCCGGGTCCCCCCGGCCAGGCGTACGCCGCCGTCGAGTCCCCCAAGGGCGAGCTCGGCGCGCACGTCGTCTCCGACGGCGGCACCCGGCCGTACCGGGTCCACTTCCGCGACCCGTCCTTCACCAACCTCCAGGCCGTGGCGGCGATGTGCGAAGGCGGTCAGGTCGCCGACGTCATCGTCGCCGTCGCGTCCATCGACCCCGTGATGGGAGGCGTCGACCGGTGACCGACGTGACTGCGACGAGTCTCGGCATGCCCGAGCTCCCCGCCCCCGACTACCCCGCCGACGTACGCGCCCGGCTGGACGCGGACGCCCGGGAGGTGATCGCCCGCTACCCGGACGCGCGCTCCGCGCTGCTGCCGCTGCTGCACCTGGTGCAGTCCGAGGAGGGCCACGTCACCCGCACCGGCGTGCGCTTCTGCGCCGAGACGCTGGGGCTGACCACCGCCGAGGTCACCGCCGTCGCCACCTTCTACACGATGTACCGGCGCGGGCCGGGCGGCGACTACCAGGTCGGCGTCTGCACCAACACGCTCTGCGCGGTCATGGGCGGCGACGCGATCTTCGAGGAGCTCAAGGCCCACCTCGGCGTCGGTAACCAGGAGACCACCGACGACGGCAAGGTCACCCTCGAACACATCGAGTGCAACGCGGCCTGCGACTTCGCGCCCGTCGTGATGGTCAACTGGGAGTTCTTCGACAACCAGACGCCCCGGAGCGCCAGGCGCCTCGTCGACGACCTGCGCGCCGGCCGGCCCGTCACCCCGACCCGCGGCGCGCCCCTGTGCACGTTCAAGGAGACCGCCCGCATCCTCGCCGGCTTCCCCGACCCCAGGCCGGGCGCGGTCGAGGCGGGCGGCGGCGCGGGACCGGCCTCCCTCGTCGGGCTGAAGCTCGCCAAGGGCGAGGCCGTACCGCCCCGCGTCGTCCACCCGCGCGGCCGGACGGCCGACGGGGACCGCCGCGGCCCCGCCCCGGCGACCGGCCGCGGCCCCGACCCGGCACCCGGCCACCCCAGTTCGCACGACGCACCGCAACAGACCTCCGCGTCCGACCCGGACCACCCGGCGGGCCCGGTCGGTGAGGAGGGGAAGGGATGACCTTGGCACCCGCCGTCGGGGAGACCAGCCCCGAGAAGCTGCTCTCCCCGGTCCTGTCGGCCTTCTGGGACGAGCCCCGCTCCTGGACGCTCGACACCTACCTGCGCCACGACGGCTACCAGGGGCTGCGCAAGGCCCTCGCCATGCCCCCCGACGACGTCATCGCGTACGTCAAGGACTCCGGCCTGCGCGGCCGCGGCGGCGCCGGCTTCCCCACCGGGATGAAGTGGCAGTTCATCCCCCAGGGCGACGGCAAGCCGCACTACCTCGTCGTGAACGCCGACGAGTCGGAGCCCGGCACCTGCAAGGACATCCCCCTCCTCTTCGCCAACCCGCACTCCCTCATCGAGGGCGTCGTGATCGCCTGCCACGCGATCAGGTCCTCGCACGCCTTCGTCTACCTGCGCGGCGAGGTCGTCCCCGTCCTGCGCCGCCTCCACGAGGCCGTCCGCGAGGCGTACGAGGCGGGCTACCTCGGCAGGGACGTCCTCGGCAGCGGGCTGGACGTGGAACTCACCGTGCACGCCGGCGCCGGCGCGTACATCTGCGGCGAGGAGACCGCCCTGCTCGACTCGCTGGAGGGCCGCCGCGGCCAGCCCCGGCTGCGGCCCCCCTTCCCGGCCGTCGCCGGCCTGTACGCCTGCCCCACCGTCGTGAACAACGTCGAGTCCATCGCGTCGGTCCCCGCCATCCTCCACCGGGGCAAGGAGTGGTTCCGGTCGATGGGCGGCGAGAAGTCCCCCGGCTTCACGCTGTACTCGCTGAGCGGCCACGTCGTCTCCCCCGGCCAGTACGAGGCCCCGCTCGGCATCACCCTGCGCCAGCTCCTCGACATGAGCGGCGGCATGCGCCCCGGCCACCGGCTCAAGTTCTGGACGCCGGGCGGCTCGTCCACGCCGATGTTCACCGACGAGCACCTCGACGTGCCCCTCGACTACGAGGGCGTCGGCGCCGCCGGGTCCATGCTCGGCACCAAGGCGCTCCAGTGCTTCGACGAGACGACCTGCGTCGTGCGCGCCGTGACCCGCTGGACCGAGTTCTACGCCCACGAGTCCTGCGGCAAGTGCACCCCCTGCCGGGAGGGCACGTACTGGCTGGTGCAGCTGCTGCGCGACATCGAGGCCGGCAGGGGCAGGCCGTCCGACCTCGACAAGCTCGCCGACATCGCCGACAACATCAACGGCAAGTCGTTCTGCGCGCTCGGCGACGGCGCCGCCTCGCCGATCTTCTCCTCCCTGAAGTACTTCCGCGAGGAGTACGAGGAGCACATCAGCGGCGGGGGCTGCCCCTTCGACCCGGCCAGGTCGACCGCCTGGGCGGACAACCACGTGGAGGTGACGGCATGACCGTCATGGCATCGAACCCCGCCGGCGGCGGGGCCGCCCCGGTGCCGCCGGAGGACCTGGTCACGCTGACCATCGACGGCATCGAGGTGTCCGTCCCCAAGGGGACGCTGGTCATCCGGGCCGCCGAGCGGATCGGCGTCGAGATCCCGCGGTTCTGCGACCACCCCCTCCTCGACCCGGCCGGCGCCTGCCGCCAGTGCATCGTCGAGGTCGAGGGCCAGCGCAAGCCCATGGCCTCCTGCACGATCACCTGCACCGACGGCATGGTGGTGAGGACCCAGCTCACCTCGCCGGTCGCCGAGAAGGCCCAGGTCGGGGTGATGGAGCTGCTGCTCATCAACCACCCCCTGGACTGCCCGGTCTGCGACAAGGGCGGCGAGTGCCCCCTGCAGAACCAGGCCGTCTCGCACGGACGGGCCGAGTCCCGCTTCGAGGGCCGCAAGCGCACCTACGAGAAGCCCGTCCCCCTCTCCACCCAGGTCCTCCTCGACCGCGAGCGGTGCGTGCTGTGCGCCCGCTGCACCCGCTTCTCCCAGCAGATCGCCGGCGACCCGATGATCGAGCTGGTCGAGCGGGGCGCCCTCCAGCAGGTCGGCACCGGCGAGGGCGACCCGTTCGAGTCGTACTTCTCCGGCAACACCATCCAGATCTGCCCGGTCGGCGCGCTCACCTCCGCGGCGTACCGGTTCCGCTCCCGCCCCTTCGACCTGGTCTCCAGCCCCTCCGTGTGCGAGCACTGCGCCGGGGGCTGCGCCACCCGCACCGACCACCGGCGCGGCAAGGTGATGCGGCGGCTCGCCGCCGACGACCCGGAGGTCAACGAGGAGTGGCTGTGCGACAAGGGACGCTTCGCGTTCCGGTACGCGCAGGCCCGCGACCGCCTCACCACCCCGCTGGTGCGCGGTGACGACGGCGTCCTGCGGCCCGCGCCGTGGCCCGAGGCGCTCCGGGCCGCGGCGCGCGGCCTGGTCCGGGGCCGCACCGGCGTCCTGGCCGGCGGGCGGCTCACGGTGGAGGACGCCTACGCGTACGCCAAGTTCGCGCGCGTGGCCCTCGGCACGAACGACGTCGACTTCCGCGCGCGCCCGCACAGCGCCGAGGAGGCCGACTTCCTGGCCGCCCGGGTCGCCGGCCGCGGCCGGGACCTCGACGGCGGGGGCGTCACGTACGGCGCGCTGGAGAAGGCGCCCGCCGTGCTCCTCGCCGGCCTGGAGGCCGAGGAGGAGGCACCCGGCGTCTTCCTGCGGCTGCGCAAGGCGTGGCGCGGGCACGGACAGCGCACCTACGCCGTCGCCCCGTACGCCACCCGCGGCCTGGAGAAGGCGGGCGGCACGCTGCTGCCCGCCGCGCCCGGCACGGAGACCGAGTGGCTGGACGCCCTCGCCGCCGGGACCGACCTCGACGGACCGGGCGCCGCCGCCGCACAGGCCCTGCGCGCGGAGGGCGCCGTCATCGTCGTCGGCGAGCGCCTCGCGGGCGTCCCCGGCGCGCTGACCGCCGCCGTACGGGCCGCCACCGCGACCGGGGCCCGCCTCGTGTGGATCCCGCGCAGGGCCGGCGAGCCGGGCGCGGTCTGGGCGGGCGCCCTCCCGTCGCTGCTGCCCGGCGGCCGCCCCGCCACCGACCCGCGCGCCCGCGAGGAGGTCGCGACGGCCTGGGGCGTGCGGGAGCTGCCGCACCGCCACGGCCGCGACACCGGCCGGATGGTGGAGGCCGCCGCGACCGGCGAGCTGGCCGCGCTGCTCGTCGGCGGCGTCGACGTGGCGGACCTGCCGGACCCGGCGCGCGCCCGCGAGGCGCTCGACGCGGCGTTCGTCGTGTCCCTGGAGCTGCGGCCCGGCGAGGTCACCGAGCGGGCCGACGTGGTCCTCCCGGTCGCGGCGGTCGCCGAGAAGGCCGGCACGTTCCTCAACTGGGAGGGGCGGGCCAGGATGTTCGAGGCGGCACTGAGGCCGCAGCACATGACGAGCGCGCTGCCGCCGTCCGACGCGCGCGTGCTGCACATGCTCGCGGACGCCATGGACGTGCACTTCGGCCTGCCGGACGTGCGGACCGTGCGGCGCGAGATGGACCGGCTCGGCGCGTGGGACGGCGAACGGGCCGACGACCCCGACGGGACCCGGCTGCCGCTGCCCCGCGCCGGCGAGGGCGAGGCCGTCCTGGCCGGCCACCGGATGCTGCTGGACCTGGGCCGCCTCCAGGAGGGCGACGAGGCGCTCGCCGGCACCCGGCACGCCGCGCTCGCCCGCCTGTCGCCCGCCACCGCCGCGGAGACCGGCGTCGAGGACGGCGGCCTGCTCCGGGTGACCGGTCCGGCCGGGTCCGTGGAGCTGCCGCTGCGGGTGACGGACATGCCGGACCGGGTCGTGTGGCTGCCGCTCCGCTCGACCGGCGGCGGCGCCCTGTCCGACCTGGGCACCGTCCCCGGCCGCCTGGTCCGCCTCGCCCCGGCCGCCGGCTCCCCGGCCGCGCCGGACGCCCCCCACTCACCCGACTCGACGGACCCGTCGGAGGTGCGCGCATGAACCCGGCCCTCCTCGCGGCCGAGGACCTCTCCGTGTTCGGCCGGGACCCCTGGTGGCTCGTGCTGCTCAAGGCGGTCTTCTGCTTCGCCTTCCTCATGCTCACCGTGCTCGTCTCCATCGTGATGGAGCGCAAGGTCGTCGCGTGGATGCAGCTGCGCATCGGCCCCAACCGGCACGGCCCCTGGGGCCTCCTGCAATCCCTCGCGGACGGCGTCAAGCTGATGCTGAAGGAGGACGTCGTCGTCAAGCGGGCGGACAGGGTCGTCTACGTCCTCGCCCCGATCGTCGCCGCCGCCCCCCGCGTTCATGGCGATCGCGGTGATCCCCTTCGGCCCGGCGGGCAACGAGGTCTCGATCCTCGGCCACCGGACCACGATGCAGCTGACCGACCTGCCGATCGCGATGCTGTACATCCTCGCGGTCGCCTCCGTCGGCATCTACGGCATCGTCCTCGCCGGCTGGTCGTCGGGCTCGACGTACCCGCTGCTCGGCGGGCTCCGCGCGTGCGCGCAGATGATCTCGTACGAGATCGCGATGGGCGCGGCCTTCGCCTCCGTCTTCCTCTACTCCGGGTCCATGTCGACCTCGGCGATCGTGGAGGCGCAGGCGGACCGCTGGTTCGTGGTGCTGCTGCCGGTGTCGTTCCTGATCTACATGGTGACGATGGTCGGCGAGACCAACCGGGCGCCGTTCGACATGCCGGAGTCCGAGGGCGACCTGGTCGGCGGCTTCAACACCGAGTACAGCTCCATCAAGTTCGCGATGTTCATGCTGGCCGAGTACATCAACATGGTCACCGTCTCGGTCGTCTCGGTCACCCTCTTCCTGGGCGGCTGGCGCGCCCCGTACCCGGTCTCGGCGTTCTGGGAGGGCGCCAACCACGGCTGGTGGCCGATGCTCTGGTTCGTCGCCAAGGTCGTGCTGCTGCTGTTCCTCTTCGTCTGGCTGCGCGGCACGCTGCCCCGCGTCCGCTACGACCAGCTGATGAAGCTCGGCTGGAAGGTCCTCATCCCCGTCTCGGTCGTGTGGCTGATGCTCGTCGCGACCGTGCGCGCCCTGCGCAACGAGAACGTCGAGTTCCAGTCGATCGTGCTGTACGTCGCCGCCGCGGTGCTGGGGGTGCTGCTGCTGTCCTTCGTCGCCGACATGTTCCGCGACCGGAGGGCCAAGGCCGGGGAGGAGCCCGAGGAGACCTCCGCGACCGGCGAGTTCGACCCGACGGCCGGCGGGTTCCCGGTACCGCCGCTGCCCGGGCAGACCCTGCCGCCGGTGCCGAGACGACGGCCGCGCGGTGAGCGCGAGCTGGTAGCCAGCGGCCCCGCGGAGACCGCGAGTGACGGAAAGGAGACGGACGGTGTCCACTGAGTCGTCCCGGGGGAGACCCCACGGGTCCCCTCCCAGAACCCGCTGGCCGGCTTCGGCGTGACCTTCAGGGCCATGTTCAGGAAGCGGCTGACGGAGCAGTACCCGGAGCAGCGGAAGACGACGGCGCCCCGCTTCCACGGCAGGCACCAGCTCAACCGCCACCCCGACGGGCTGGAGAAGTGCGTCGGCTGCGAACTGTGCGCCTGGGCGTGCCCCGCCGACGCCATCTACGTGGAGGGCGCGGACAACACCGACGAGGAGCGCTACTCGCCCGGCGAGCGGTACGGCCGCGTCTACCAGATCAACTACGCCCGCTGCATCCTGTGCGGGCTGTGCGTCGAGGCGTGCCCGACGCGGGCGCTGACGATGACGAACGAGTTCGAGCTCGCCGACGGCTCCCGCGAGAACCTCATCTACACCAAGGAGCAGCTCCTGGCGGGCCTGCGGGAGGGCATGGTCGACACGCCCCACGCCATCCACCCCGGGATGGACGAGCAGGACTACTACCGGGGCTTGATCCACGAGGCCGCGCCCGGCACGGTCCGCCAGGTCGCCGTCAGCAGGGGCGAGCAGCCCCCGCAGGAGGCCGCCTCGGACTTCGGCGGGAACGAGCCCGCGTCCGGGAGGGTGGTCGGGGCATGAGCGCGAACACGCTGGCCGCCGCGTACACCACCTCGACCGGGGAGGCCGTGCAGTTCTGGGTGCTCGGCACGGTCGCGGTGATCGGCGCGCTGTGCACCGTACTGATGCGCAAGGCCGTCCACAGCGCGCTGTGCCTGGCCGGGACGATGGTCGTGCTGGCCGTCTTCTACCTCGCCAACGGCGCGTACTTCCTCGGTGTCGTGCAGGTCGTCGTCTACACGGGCGCGATCATGATGCTGTTCCTCTTCGTGGTGATGCTCGTCGGCGTGACCGCCGCCGACTCGCTGAAGGAGACCATCAGGGGGCAGCGCTGGCTGGCCCTGCTGTGCGGGCTCGGCTTCGGCACCCTGCTGATCGCCGGCATCGGCCGGGCCTCGCTGGACACGTTCGAAGGCCTCGGCACGGCGAACGCCGGGGGGAACGTCGAGGGCCTGGCGGAGCTGCTGTTCACCAGGTACGTCTTCGCCTTCGAGATCACGGGCGCGCTGCTCATCACGGCCACCGTCGGCGCGATGGTGCTGACGCACCGGGAGCGCACCGAGCGGGCCCGCACCCAGCGGGAGCTGGCGGAGCAGCGGGTCCGCGAGGGCACCCAGGTCCCGCCGCTGCCGGCGCCCGGCGTGTACGCCCGGCACAACGCCGTGGACGTCCCCGGCCTGCTGCCGGACGGCACCCCGTCCGAGCTGACCGTGAACCGCACGCTGCGGGCGCGCGGACAGGTCCGCGACGTGTCGGCGCGGGCGCTGGAGGACCTGCGGGCGCTGGAGCAGCGCGCCGAGGAGCGGCTGGGCCGCCGGCGGGACGGAGAGGAGGCGGCCAAGTGAATCCCGTCAACTACCTGTATCTCGCCGCCCTGTTGTTCACCATCGGCGCGGCCGGGGTCCTGATCAGGCGCAACGCGATCGTCTTGTTCATGTGCGTGGAGCTGATGCTCAACGCCTGCAACCTGGCGCTGGTCGCCTTCTCCCGCATGCACGGCAACCTGGACGGCCAGGTCATCGCCTTCTTCACGATGGTCGTCGCCGCCGCGGAGGTCGTGGTCGGTCTCGCGATCATCGTGTCCCTGTTCCGTGCCCGCCACTCGGCCTCGGTCGACGACGCCAGCCTGATGAAGTTGTGAGGGGTCGCTGAATCGTGGAGAACCTGATCGCGCTGCTCGTCGCGGCGCCCCTGCTCGGAGCGGCCGTCCTGCTGTGCGGCGGCCGGCGCCTGGACGGGGCCGGGCACTGGCTCGGCACCCTGCTGGCCGCCGCCTCCTTCGTCGTCGGCGCGGTGCTCTTCGCCGACATGCTGGGCAGGGGCGCCGAGGACCGCGCCCTGCACCAGCGGCTGTTCAGCTGGGTGCCGGTCGAGGGCTTCCAGGCGGACGTCGCCTTCCAGCTGGACCAGCTGTCGATGACGTTCGTCCTGCTCATCACCGGCGTCGGCACGCTCATCCACGTCTACTCCATCGGGTACATGGAGCACGACGAGCGCCGCCGCCGCTTCTTCGGCTACCTGAACCTCTTCCTCGCGGCGATGCTGCTGCTCGTCCTCGCCGACAACTACCTGCTGCTGTACTTCGGCTGGGAGGGCGTGGGCCTCGCCTCGTACCTGCTGATCGGCTTCTGGCAGCACAAGCCGAGCGCGGCGACGGCCGCGAAGAAGGCGTTCCTGGTCAACCGCGTGGGCGACATCGGCCTGTCCGTGGCGATCATGCTGATGTTCACCACGTTCGGGACGTTCGCCTTCGGGCCGGTGCTCGCCTCGGCCGGCGGGGCCTCCGAGGGCGTGCTGACGGCGATCGGGCTGATGCTGCTGCTCGCCGCGTGCGGCAAGTCCGCGCAGGTGCCGCTGCAGTCCTGGCTCGGCGACGCGATGGAGGGCCCCACCCCGGTGTCGGCGCTCATCCACGCGGCGACGATGGTGACGGCGGGCGTGTACCTGATCACCCGCTCCGGCGCGGTCTTCAACGCGGCGCCGGACGCGCAGCTCGCCGTCGTGGTGGTCGGCGCGGTGACGCTGCTCTTCGGTGCGGTCGTCGGTTGCGCGAAGGACGACATCAAGAAGGCCCTCGCCGGTTCGACGATGTCCCAGATCGGCTACATGATCCTCGCCGCCGGCCTCGGGCCGGTCGGCTACGCCTTCGCGATCATGCACCTGGTGACCCACGGCTTCTTCAAGGCCGGACTGTTCCTCGGCGCCGGGTCGGTCATGCACGGCATGAACGACGAGGTCGACATGCGCCGGTACGGCGGACTGCGCAAGCACATGCCGATCACCTTCGCCACGTTCGGCCTCGGCTACCTGGCGATCATCGGCTTCCCCGGCCTGTCGGGCTTCTGGTCCAAGGACCGGATCATCGAGGCGGCGTTCGCCAAGGGCGGCACCGAGGGCTGGATCCTCGGCGCGGTCACCCTGCTCGGCGCCGGGCTCACCGCGTACTACATGACCCGGGTGATGATCATGACGTTCTTCGGCGAGAAGCGCTGGCGGCCCGCCCCGGACCCGGAGCGGACGGCGGACGTGGAGCCCGGCGCGGAGGCGGCGCCCGGCGCGATGCCGCACCCGCACGAGTCGCCGAGGTCCATGACGGTCCCGATGATCCTGCTGGCCTTCGGGTCGGTCTTCGCGGGCGGCCTGTTCTCCCTGAACAGCGCCTTCGTCAACTGGCTGGAGCCCGTCACCGACTTCGAGCACGGCCACCCGCCGGTGGGCGCGGGCGTCGTCACCGCGGCGACGGTCGTCGTCCTGCTGACCGGCGCCGGCATCGCGTACGCCCAGTACGGCCGCAGGCCCGTGCCCGCGGTCGCGCCGCGCGGCTCGCTGCTCACCCGGGCGGCCCGCCGCGACCTGCTCCAGGACGACTTCAACCACGTGGTCCTGGTGCGCGGCGGCGAACACCTCACCCGCTCGCTGGTCTACGTCGACCACTCCCTCGTCGACGGCGTCGTCAACGGCACGGCGGCGGCGATGGGCGGCCTCTCCGCCCGGATGCGCAAACTGCAGAACGGCTTCGCCCGCTCCTACGCGGTCTCGATGTTCGGAGGTGCTGCGGTGCTGATCGCCGCGACCCTGCTGATGAGGGCGGTGTGACCGCGATGTCCTTCCCCCTCCTGACCGCCACGGCGGCGCTCCCGGCGATCGGCGCCGTCGTCACGGCCGCCGTGCCCGCCGCACGGCGCACCGCCGCCAAGTGGACCGCCCTGCTGTTCTCGCTCGGCACGCTCGCCCTCGCCGCGGCCGTCCTGGTCCGCTTCGACCCGGCCGGCGACCGCTACCAGCTCACCGAGTCGCACGCCTGGATCGAGGACTTCGGCGTGCGGTACGAACTCGGCGTGGACGGCATCGGCGCGGCGCTGCTCGCGCTCACCGCCCTGCTGGTGCCGTTCGTGATCCTCGCCGGGTGGCACGACGCCGACGCTTCCCCACGCCCTTCGGGCAGGGGACACCCCGATGACCGCGTGGACGGGCGGTGGCGGCCCACACAGGGCTTCTTCGCCCTGATCCTCATGGTCGAGGCGATGGTGGTCCTCTCCTTCGAGGCCACCGACGTCTTCCTCTTCTACATCCTCTTCGAGGCCATGCTCGTCCCGATGTACTTCCTCATCGGCGGCTTCGGGGACCGCGCCCACGCGGGCGGCGACGACAGGGCGGCCGCCCAGCGGTCGTACGCCGCGGTGAAGTTCCTCCTCTACAACCTGGCCGGCGGGCTCATCATGCTCGCCGCCGTGATCGGGCTGTACGTCGCCGCGGGGAACTTCTCGCTCCCCGACATCGTCGCCGCCCGCGCGAGCGGTGAGCTGGACATGGCGACCGGCACCGAGCGGCTGCTGTTCCTCGGCTTCTTCCTCGCGTTCGCCGTCAAGGCCCCGCTGTGGCCGCTGCACACCTGGCTGCCCAACGCGATGGGGGAGTCCACGGCGCCCGTCGCGGTGCTCATCACGGCCGTCGTCGACAAGGTCGGCACCTTCGCGATGCTCCGCTTCTGCCTCGGCCTGTTCCCCGAGGCGTCGAAGTGGGCCACGCCCGTGATCATCGTCCTGGCCCTGGTCAGCATCGTCTACGGGGCGCTGCTCGCGGTCGGCCAGCGGGACGTCAAGCGGCTGATCGCCTACGCGTCGATCTCCCACTTCGGCTTCATCGTCCTCGGCATCTTCGCGATGACCAGCCAGGGCCAGAGCGGCGCCACGCTCTACATGGTCAACCACGGCATCTCGACGGCCGCGCTGATGCTGGTCGCCGGGTTCCTGATCTCCCGGCGCGGCTCGCGCCTCATCGCGGACTACGGCGGTGTGCAGAAGGTCGCCCCGGTCCTGGCGGGCACCTTCCTCGTCGGCGGCCTGGCCACGCTGTCGCTGCCCGGGCTCGCGCCGTTCGTCAGCGAGTTCCTGGTCCTGGCCGGCACCTTCGCCCGGTACCCGGTCGCCGGCGTCGTCGCCACCACCGGCATCGTCCTGGCCGCGCTCTACACGCTGGTGCTGTACCAGCGGACGATGACCGGCCCGGTGAAGGAGGAGGTCCGGGCCATGCCCGACCTGCGGCCGCGCGAGCTGGCCGTGATCGCGCCGCTGATCGCGCTCCTCCTGTTCCTCGGCGTCTACCCGAAGCCGCTCACCGACATCGTCAACCCGGCGGTGCGGCACACCATGTCCGACGTACAGCAGAAGGACCCCCGGCCCGATGTGGAGGCGGCCAAGTGAGCACTACGCACTTCCACGGCCCGTGGACGGCGGCCGCCGAACCGCTCGGCGCGATCCCCGCCCCGGAGATCGAGTACGCCCAGCTGGCCCCGGTCCTCATCGTGGTCGGCGCGGCGGTCCTCGGCGTCCTCGTGGAGGCCGCCGTCCCGCGCCGCGCCCGGTACCACGTGCAGCTGTTCCTCAGCGGCGCGGCGCTCGCCTGCGCGTTCGCCGCGGTCGTCGGCCTCGCCCTCACCGGGCACGGCACGACGAAGGCGCGGATCTCGGCGATGGGCGCCGTCGCCGTCGACGGGCCGGCGCTGTTCCTCCAGGGCACGATCCTGCTGACCTCGCTCGTCGCGGTGTTCACCTTCGCCGAGCGGCGGCTCGACCCGGCCCGTCACGGCCACCGCGTCGACTCGTTCGCCGCCGAGGCCGCCGCCGTACCGGGCGGCGACCACGAGAAGGCCGCGGTCAGGGCCGGGTTCACCACCACCGAGGTGTTCCCGCTGATGCTGTTCGCCGTCGCGGGCATGCTCGTCTTCCCCGCCGCCAACGACCTGCTGACGCTCTTCATCGCGCTGGAGGTCCTCTCGCTGCCGCTGTACCTGCTGTGCGCCGTCGCCCGCCGCAAGCGGCTGATGTCGCAGGAGGCCGCGGTCAAGTACTTCCTGCTCGGGGCGTTCGCCTCGGCGTTCCTGCTGTTCGGCGTCGCCCTGCTGTACGGCTACGCGGGCTCCGTCTCGTACGCCCGGATCGCGGACGTCGTGGACGGCGCGGCCGGCACGGTCTCCCCGGCCCTCGCGGCGACCACGGGCGACGACGTGCTGCTGCTCGTCGGCTTCGCGATGGTGCTGGCGGGCCTGCTGTTCAAGGTGGGCGCCGTGCCGTTCCACATGTGGACGCCGGACGTCTACCAGGGCGCCCCGACCCCGGTCACCGGATTCATGGCGGCGGCGACCAAGGTCGCGGCGTTCGGCGCGATGCTGCGCCTGCTCTACGTGGTCCTGCCGGGCCTGCGCTGGGACTGGCGGCCCGTCATGTGGGGCGTCGCCGTGGTCACGATGCTGGCCGGCGCGATCGTCGCGATCACGCAGACCGACATCAAGCGGCTCCTCGCCTACTCGTCGATCGCCCACGCGGGCTTCATCCTCGCCGGCGTCATCGCCGCGACGCCGTCCGGGGTCTCGTCCACGCTCTTCTACCTGGCGGCGTACTCCTTCGTCACCGTCGGCGCGTTCGCCGTGGTCACGCTGGTGCGGGACGCGGGCGGCGAGGCCACGCACCTGTCCAGGTGGGCGGGGCTGGGACGGCGCTCGCCCCTGGTGGCGGCGGTGTTCGCGGTGTTCCTGCTGGCCTTCGCGGGCATCCCGCTGACCTCCGGCTTCTCCGGCAAGTTCGCCGTGTTCAAGGCGGCGGCCGAGGGCGGCGCGGGCGCACTGGTGGTGGTCGGCGTCATCGCGTCGGCGATCGCCGCGTTCTTCTACATCCGGGTCATCGTGCTGATGTTCTTCAGCGAGCCGCACCCGGAGGGCCCGACCGTCGCGGTGCCGTCGCCGCTGACGACGACGGCGATCGGCGTGGGCGTCGCGGTGACGCTGGTGCTGGGCCTCGCCCCGCAGTACTTCCTGGACCTCGCGGACCGGGCGGGGGTGTTCGTCCGGTAGCGGCGGCCCCGGAGGAGCCCGGGGCGCACGCGGACGGCCGGGCGGGGCGCGGTGGCGCGCCCCGCCCGGCCGTCCGCGCGGGGATCACCCTCCGGGCGGCCCGGTCCTCAAGGGCCCCGCGGAACGGCCCGTGCGGGTCAGTTCTCCGCGGCGCAGCGCACGTCGGGGTTCCACTCGTGGAACATCCCCTTGGGGTTGGGCTTGTGGAGCCAGACGTGCAGGTCGTAGTGGGCCTTCACGCCCTCCTCCACTCCCGCGGACGGCCCGAGGAAGGGCTGCCCGAACATCGTCGGCCGGTCGTCGTCGGTCGTCAGGTCCTGGTCGGCGTCCTCGACGAACCACTCCACGCCGACCAGCCGCAGCGTCCCGTCCTCCGCCTTCTCGTACATCAGGGCGGCGGGCTTCGCCGGGTCGGTGGTGTTGTTGTACGCCTTGTTGACGTAGTGGTAGCCCATGCCACCCTCGCCGGCGCGGGCGATGCAGCCGCGCAGCGGCAGGTAGCCGTCCTCGACGGCCCGTTCGACCCGGTGGTACTTCTGCGTCGCGCTGTACGCCGTCATCAGGTCGGCGAGCACGGCGGCGTCGTCGTCGGGGGCGGCCGCCGCGGGTGCCGGGCCCGCCAGGAGCGTCAGGGGGATCAGGGCGGCGACGGCGGCGGCGGACAGGGGCCCTCTCGGCTTCATGCGGTACTCCTCGTGGGACGGGGGTGCGGGTGCTTCCGGGCACCCGGCGGGTCCGGGCGGGCCCCCCGCCCCGCCCCCAGCAGCATGTGCCGTGCCGCCGCCGCCCGCACCCGGAGTCGGCCATAGGGCGGAAGGCGCCGTCCGCCGCGGCGGCGCCGCGCACCGGCCGCGTCCGGGACGGCGCGCCGCCACGGCGTCCCCGCGGGGAAGCCGGAGGGCCCGGCACCCGGAGCCGGGTGCCGGGCCCCGGGGCGCGGCGGGTCAGGCGGCGGGCGTGATCCGGCCGGTGACCTCGCCCAGGCCGACCTTCACGCCGTCCGGGCCGGGCGCCCAGGCGGTGAGCGTGACCTCGTCGCCGTCCTCCAGGAACGTCCGCTTCCCGGTGGACAGGTCGAGCGGGTCCCGCCCGTTCCACGTCAGCTCCAGCAGGGAGCCGCGCTGGTGCGCCTCGGGCCCGCTGACGGTGCCGGAGCCGTACAGGTCGCCGGTGCGCAGCGACGCGCCGTTGACCGTCATGTGCGCCAGCTGCTGCGCGGCCGTCCAGTACATGGTGGAGAACGGCGGTTCGGCGACGACCTCGCCGTTGATCTTCACGGTGATGTGCAGCTCGTAGCCGCCCGGCTCGTCCTCGCCGGAGTCGTCCAGGTACGGCAGCAGCGGGAGGTCGCGGGCCGGCGGGGCCACCCGGGCCGCGTCCAGGGCCTCCAGGGGCGTCACCCACGCCGACACCGACGTGGCGAACGACTTGCCCAGGAACGGGCCCAGCGGCACGTACTCCCACGCCTGGACGTCGCGCGCCGACCAGTCGTTGAGGAGCGTCAGGCCGAAGACGTGCTCCCGGAAGTCGCCGAGCGCGACCGGGCGGCCGTGCTCCGACGGCGTGCCGACGACGAAGCCGACCTCCGCCTCGATGTCCAGCTTCGTCGACGGGCCGAAGACCGGCGCCGGGTCGGCCGGGGTCTTGCGCTGCCCGGAGGGGCGCACCACGTCGGTGCCGGAGACCACGACGGTGCCGGAGCGGCCGTGGTAACCGATCGGCAGGTGCTTCCAGTTGGGCGTGAGCGGCTCGCCGTCCGGGCGGAAGATGCGGCCCACGTTCGACGCGTGGTGCTCGCTCGCGTAGAAGTCGACGTAGTCGGCCACCTCGTACGGCAGGTGCAGCACCACCGCGTCCAGCGGGTGCAGCAGCGGCTCGACGTCCGAGCGGTGCGCGGGCGACGTCAGCCACGCCGTCAGCGCCCGGCGCACGTCGCGCCAGACCCTGCGGCCCGCGGCCATCAGCGGGTTGAGGGACGGCCGGGCGAGCAGTCCGGCGTACGGCGAGCCGAGCGCGTGCGCCGCGGCCCCGGCGTCCAGGACGTGGTCGCCGATCCGCACGCCGACCCTGCGGCGGCCGGGTTCGGCGGCGGTCGAGAACACTCCGTACGGGAGGTTGTGCGGGCCGAAGGGGTCGCCTTCGGCCAGGTCGAGCGGGCTCGGGGAGGGCTGCTCGGGCATCGGTGCTTGCCTCGCTTTCCACGTGTGTAGGGGACACGTTACGGCCGGGGCGCACGCTTCTCCCAGACGCGGTGGGGGAGGGCCTCGTCACCCCGGGCCGCGCGCCGGCCCCACCGGCCCGGGGAGCGCGCGCACCGGACCGGGGGGCGCGCCTCCCCCGGCCGGGGGGCGCGCCGCGGCCCGTCCGCCGGGGCGGCACCGGGCGCCTCGCCGGGACGGCACCGGACGCTCCGGGCCGCCACCCGCCCCGCGCACGCCGCCCCCGCCTCAGCCACCGCCCGCCGTCACTCCGCCCGGCCCGTACGGGCCGCCCGGTTCGTACGGGCCTCCGGACCGGACCGGGCGGGTCCGGCCGGGGCACCGGCACGGGAACGGCAAGGAGACGGCAGGAGGGCGGCGAGGAGGCGAAGGGGAGGCGGGAAGGAGGGGCGCGGGTGCGGTCCGCCGCCCCCGGCGGGACCAGGGGGCGGGGGCGCGGGGGCGCTCGGCGGCCCTCCACGGGCGCGCTTCCGGCCGCGCACGCCGGCCGCGGGCGGACCGGGGGTGGCGGGAAGGTGCCCACGGTGATCGGAACCGGACCGGATACGCTGACGTGAGCGAATCCAGCGACACGTCGACAATCCGTGTGATCGTCCGCAGACAGGAGACCCCCTCGTGACCGCAGTCGGGCCGTTCGGGCTGAGCGTGCGGGACCAGGCTCTCGAAGCCGATGTCCAGAACGGACTGGCGGCTGTCGAGGCCGGGCTGCTCGACGCCACCAAGAGCGACGTGCCGTTCATCACGGAGGCGGCGCAGCACCTGGTGCGGGCGGGCGGCAAGCGGTTCCGGCCGCTCCTGGTGATACTCGCCGCGCAGTTCGGCGACCCGCACGCGCCCGGCATCGTCCCCGCGGCCGTGGTGGTCGAGCTCACCCACCTGGCCACGCTGTACCACGACGACGTGATGGACGAGGCGCTCGTACGGCGCGGCGTGGACAGCGCCAACACGCGCTGGGGCAACTCGGTCGCCGTCCTCACGGGCGACTTCCTCTTCGCGCGCGCGTCGCACGTCCTGGCGGACCTCGGGCCCGAAGCGGTGCGCATCCAGGCGGAGGCGTTCGAGCGGCTGGTCACGGGCCAGATCCTGGAGACCGCGGGCCCGCGCGACGGGAGCGACCCGGTCGAGCACTACCTGGACGTCATCGCGGGCAAGACCGGCTCCCTGGTCGCCGTCTCCGGCCGGTTCGGCGCGATGATGGCGGGCGCGGGGGAGCGGTTCACGGAGATCCTGACGCAGTACGGCGAGCGGCTGGGCGTGGCGTTCCAGCTGGCCGACGACGTCCTGGACATCGCCTCCGACTCCCACGAGTCCGGCAAGACGCCCGGCACCGACCTGCGCGAGGGCATCGCCACCCTGCCGGTCCTCCACCTGCGCGCCCTGGCGGAGCGGTACGGCCGGGCCGAGGACGTGGAGCTGGTCGAGCTCCTGGAGGGCGACCTGGCGGACGACGCCCGGCACGCCGAGGCGCTGCGCCGGCTGCGCGTCCACCCGGCGCTGGAGCTGGCCCGCCGCGACACGGTGCGGTACGCGCGGGAGGCGCGGGCGATGCTGGCCCCGCTGCCGGACGGGTACGCGAAGGCCGCGCTCGCCGAACTGTGCGACCTCGTGGTGCACCGGGCGGGCTGAACCGGGTGCCCGTGCGGAGCCCCGGCCTCGTGTGGGGGAGGACCCTGACGCCGGGTCATCCCAGAGAGGTACTCCGGGTTGCTGCCCGGGTCTGACGTCTTCGCGCCGCCGGTCCGGTGGAATGGGAACACCAGACCACGGAGGTAGCGCAGACATGGCACCGAACGACAGCGACGCACAGACCCCGCGGCCCCTGCGGCGGACGGTGGCCCGGTACGCGGTCCCGGCCGCGGTGGCGGGGGTGGCGGCGGCGACCATCGGGCTCGTCCCGGCGCTCGCCGCCTCCGGCGACCCGGACCTGCCGGAGATCACCGCGCAGGAGCTCGTCGAGCGGATCGCGGCGGCGGACGCCCAGCGGCTGTCCGGCACGGTGAAGGTCACCACGGACCTCGGCCTGCCGTCGATCGCCGGCCTCGGCGACCTGACGGGCGAGGACCCGGCCGCGGCGAAGTCCGCCGACGAGCAGCTGATGCGGCTCGCGTCCGGCACGCACACGCTGAGGGTCGCCGCGGACGGCCCGGACCGGCAGCGGCTGACCGTCCTGGACGGCGACGGCGAGTACACCCTCGTGCGCGACGGCGACGAGGCGTGGGCGTACGACAGCAGGTCCGGCGAGGTCCACCACGAGAAGGGCCTGGACGCGGGCGGCGCGGACGGCCGGGAGGCCGCCCGGCCTCCGGTCACGCCGAAGGAGCTCGCGGCCCGGATGCTGGCGGCGGTCGACGGGACGACGTCGGTCACCGTCGGCGGCACGGCGCGGGTCGCCGGGCGCGACGCGTACCAGCTGGTCGTGAAGCCCGAGCAGAGCGGGTCCACGATCGGCTCGGTGAAGGTCGCGGTCGACGCGGAGAAGGGCGTGCCGCTGAAGTTCACGCTCACGCCGAGCGGTGGCGGCGCGGCGGCGGTCGACGTCGGCTTCACCGAGGTCGACTTCGGGAAGCCGGACGCGTCGGCGTTCCGGTTCACGCCGCCGGAGGGCGCCGAGGTCGTCGAGGGGAACGGCCCGGCCGCCGGGGCGCGGGAGAAGGACGGCGGGGCGCTCCGGAAGGGGCTGGAGGGCCTGGAGCCCGGGAAGGGCGGATCGGGCCCGAACGTCATCGGCGAGGGCTGGACCACGGTCGTCGAGCTGGCCGGACCGGGCGGCGCCCCGGCCGGCGCGCCGGAGGCGGGTGCCGGGTCGGGGGCGCTGCCCGAGGGGGCCGCGGAGTTCCTGGACGGGCTGGGCACGCGGGTCGGCGGCGAGTTCGGCTCCGGCATGGTCTTCAAGACCCGCCTGGTCAACGCCCTGATGACGGACGACGGCCGGGTGTACGTCGGTGCGGTGACGCAGCAGGCGCTGGTCGCCGCGGCGAACGACGCCGCGAAGTAGCCGCCCGTACGGCACCGGGCCCACCGCCGTCGTGGCGGTGGGCCCGGTGCGCACCCCGTCCGCGGGAGGGGGCGGCGGGCCGCCCGTCCCGGTCCGGGGCCGGCGGCTCAGAAGGTCAGCGAGAAGCTGTTGACGTAGCCGGTGTCGTACCGCGCCACGTCCTGGACCCGCAGCTTCCAGACGCCGTTGGCGGTCTCGCTCGACGCGTCGACGGTGTACGTCTCGCGGACGTTGTCGGCCGAGTCGCCGCTGCTGGAGTTCTTCAGCCGGTACGCGGTGCCGTCCGGGGCGACGAGGTCGACGACGAGGTCCCCGCGGTAGGTGTGGACGATGTCGACGCCGACCTTCAGGGCGGCGGGGGCGTTGCCGGTGCGGTCGCCGACGGTGACGGAGGAGGTGACGGCGGTGCCGCCGTCCGGGATCGCCACGTCGGCGGTGTTCTGGTACGTGCCGCCGGTCGGCGGCTCGGTCGTCCCGGCGGACAGGGTCCACACGGCGTGCGCGAGGGCGTCGCTGTTGCGGTTCAGCGCCGTGTCGTTGATGTTGGACGTCGTGTCGCAGGACGAGTGGTAGCAGCGGTCGAAGGCCTGTCCGGCCGTACCGCCCCACTTCTGCGCCTGCGCGCTGGTCTTCGCCCGGCTGGCGCCGGTGAACAGCCCGCCGACCGGGACGCCGGCGTTCATGAAGGGGGCGTGGTCGGAACGCCCGTCGCCCTCGGTCTCGATCTCCGTGGGGACGCCGATGCCCGCGAAGTAGTCCTTGAAGGTCTTCTCGATGACCGGGTCGTCGTCGTAGACGAAGTAGCCCGCGTTGGGCGAGCCGAGCATGTCGAAGTTCATGTAGCCGCTGAGCTTGGCGCGCTCGGTGGACGGCAGGTTCGCCACGTAGTGCTTCGAGCCGATGATGCCCAGCTCCTCGGCGCCCCACCAGGCGAACCGCAGGTGCTTGGTGGGCCGGTACCCGGCGCGGGAGACGGCGAGCGCGGTCTCCAGGACGGCGGCGGAGCCGGAGCCGTTGTCGTTGATGCCGGGGCCGGAGGTGACGGAGTCCAGGTGGGAGCCGGCCATGAGGACCTGGTTGGTGTCGCCGCCCGGCCAGTCGGCGATCAGGTTGTAGCCGGTGGCGCCGTTGTACGTGAACGGCTGGACGGTGGTGGTGAAACCGGCGGCGTCGAGCTTGCCCTTCACGTAGTCGATGGACGCCTTGTAGCCGGGGCGGCCGTGGGCGCGGTTGCCGCCGTTGGCGGTGGCGATCGACTGGAGCTGGGTGAGGTGCCCCTTGACGGCGGTCAGCGAGATGTCCGGCGCGGCGGCCGTGCCGACGGACGACGTGCGGGCCGCGGCGGGGGCGGCGGTGGCGGCGGGGGCCGCCGTGGCGAGCAGGCCCGCGAGGGCGAGGGCGGCGGCCGCGGCGGTGCGTCTGGGGGTGGAGGACGCGAAGGGTGCCATGGGGGGCTCCGGATTCCGTGTGGGGATGGGATGGGTGGCGGAGCGTGCGGGACGCCCCGCGGCGGTGGTGCCGCGGGGCGCTGGAGTTGTGGTGCGCGACCGGTGCGCCCGGCCTTCCGGTTCCGGTCGGCGTCCGGTCGTGCGGGTTGAATGTACAGCGACAATTCAGCCGTACGTCAAGGGCCGATCCTGCTCGATGACCGCCGCATGCGGGACATAACGGTGGTAATCCGGGGAGCGGGCGACCTCCCCACGCGGAAACGGCCGTCCCCCGGTGCTCCTCGCAGGCCGGGGTCCGCGCGGAACGCGAGGCCGAGGTCCCGCGATCCGTTTCCAGCGGCGGGACGCACCCTCGGGCACCCCGTCCCGCGCCCGTCCCGCGCCCACCGGCCCGTCCCGCGCCCGTCCCGCGCCCACCGGCCCGTCCCGCGCCCGTCCCGCGCCCACCGGCCCGTCCCGCGCCCGTCCCGCGCCCACCGGCCCGTCCCGCGCCCGTCCCGCGCCCACCGGCCCGTCCCGCGCCCGTCCGCGTCCACCCGTGGTCGCCGCGCGGCCCGCACGGGACGCCGCCCGCGTCTGACCGTCCGGGGCCGGCCCCACGACGTCCACCGGACGCGCGCCGGCTCCCGCCGCCTCCCGGCACGGTGGACGGCCCCGGGCAGCGGAGACACCGCGGGGGAACGGAGGTGCGGGGAACCGACGTCCCCGCCGAGGGGCGCGGACCCCCGACCGCCCGGACCCCCGACCGCCCGGACCCCCCGACCGCCCGGGCCCCGGCACGCTCGTGGCGGACACCGGCCGCGGTGGCCGGGTGGGGAGTGCCGGGGGCCGGGCGGTCCGTACCGGTCACCGCGTCCCGTCGGCGGGGGACCCGGAGGTCAGCTCACCCACTTGCACTCGGCCGAGAAGAACTCCCCGTGACCCGGATTGAGGATCTCACCGCCGCAGTCGTAGTGCCACGGCCCCTCTCCGCGGGTGACGTTGGTGACGTCGGCGGACTCCAGCCCCCACTGGTCGCCCCCCTCGACGGAGCCGTAGGCGGTGATGACCACGTTGTACCGGTTGTTCCAGGGGACGAGGCCGTTCTCCTGGCAGAGGTAGTACGTGCCGTAGGCGCCTTCCTCGAAGTCGTCGCCCGACGAGTCGAGTTCCATCATCCGCTTGAGCTTGTACCCCGCGGCCTTGTCGTAGACGTCGATGTAGACGGTGTTGTCGGTACCCATGAAGGGGAAGTTCCTGGTCTTCACCCCCACCTTCCACACGGTGCCGCCGCAGGAGGCCGCGGCGGCGGCCGTGCCGGTCCCCTCCGCGCGCGGCGCGTCGGCGGCGGCGGGGGACGCGGTGAGGGAGAGCAGGGAGGCGGTGAGCGCGGCGGACGTGACGGCGGCGCGGTACTTCATCGGGACTCTTCTTCCGGAGGAGGGGTGGCTGTGCGAGCGGTGATCGTGACGCCGGCGCCGGTCGGCCGGCGGAAGCTGCCTAGGAGACCCATGCGCATTCCACCGGCTCGAATCCCTGCGACTCCTTGCCGAGGACCTTGTCCTCGCACTGGTAGTGCCACTGCTCCTCACCGGTGGTGAGGTTCTGGACGTCCACGGACCTGACGGTCCACCAGTCGGACTTGCCGTAACCGGCGTGGCGCAGGACGACGCTGTAGTTCGACTTCCACGGGACCAGCCCGCTGTCCTCGCACAGCACGAAGGTGTCGTAGGCGTCCTCCTGGAACGTGTCGCCCGGGTTGTCGAGCTCGACCATCTTCTCCCAGCTGTAGCCGTTGGCCTTGCGGAAGAAGTCCAGGTAGACGTAGCGGTCCGTGCCCAGGTCCGAGGTCTGGACACCGACCTTCCACAAGGTCCCGGCGCAGGCGGCCGCCGTCGGCGCGTCGACGGCGGCGGGCCGGGTACCGGCCGCCGCCGGTGACACCAGCGCGGCCGTCAGGAGCAGCGTCGAGGCGGCTGCGGTCGCAAAACGGGCCTTCATTTCGGTTCCTCTCCATCGCGGTCATGTCGTGCACTCCTGGTGCACGAAGGACGCTAGGAGGAACCGCTGTTCTCCCGCTAACGGCGGATTAACGGGCCCCGAGGCCCTTCACCAGGTCCTCCCGGTCCTCCGCCGGGGCCTGGACGGCGGGCCCGGCCGCCGGCCGCGCGGCCCGCACGCGCGCGCGCCGCACCCCGCGCAGGGCGTCCCAGGTGAGCAGCGCCAGCGCCAGCCACACCAGCGCGAAACCGGCCCACCGCTCCGGCGGCATGGCCTCCCGGAAGTACAGCACCCCCATCAGGAACTGGAAGACGGGCGCCAGGTACTGCAGCAGCCCCAGCGTCGACAGCGGCACGCGGATCGCCGCCGCGCCGAAGCACACCAGCGGCACCGCCGTGACCAGCCCCGACGAGGCGAGCAGCGCCATGTGCCCCGCCCCCGCCGTGCCGAACGTGGCGGACCCCCGGGCGCCCAGCCACACGAGGTACCCGACGGCCGGCAGGAAGAGGACCGCCGTCTCGGCGCCCAGCGACTCCAGGCCGCCCAGGTTGACCTTCTTCTTCACCAGCCCGTACGTCGCGAAGGAGAACGCCAGCGCCAGCGAGATCCACGGCGGCCTGCCGTACCCGACGGCCAGCACGACCACCGCCGCGAAGGCGACGCCGACCGCCACCCACTGCGTCGGCCGCAGCCGCTCCTTCAGCAGGACGACGCCCATGGCTATGGTGACCAGCGGGTTGATGAAGTACCCGAGGGACGACTCGACGACGTGGCCGGCGTTGACGGCCCAGATGTAGAGACCCCAGTTCAGGGCGATCACCACCGCCGCGCCCGTGATGAGCGCCAGCTTCCCCGGCTGCCGCAGCAGCGCGGGTATCCACGCCCAGCGCCGCATGACCAGCAGCGCGAGCGCCACGGCCACCAGCGACCAGGCCATGCGGTGGGCGAGTATCTCCACCGCGCCCGCCGGTTCGAGCAGGGGCCAGTACAGGGGGAAGAGCCCCCAGATGCCGTACGCCCCGACCCCGTAGAGGAGCCCCGTCCTCCGACCGCCCCCGCCGCCGTTCCTGGCCGCCACCCGCCGCTCCGTTCCCTGTCCGGGACGCCACCGTCCCGTGCCTTTCCGTCCGCCCGACGGTAACGCCGCACGAGGCGGCGTGCCATGTCCGTATCGCCATACGGTCATGACATGTCCCACACGGAGCCGTGCCGGGCGGTCCGGGCGCGGCCGTCACCGGTCCCGGCGGGCGGCACCGCCGGAGGCGGCCGCGCCCGGACCGGGGCGCCCGCCGGCCGGGGGGCCGCGGAGCGGGGCCGGTCGTACGCGAAGGCCCGGCCCCGGACCCGCGCGGGATCCGGGGCCGGGCCCGTGGACGGCCCGGACGGCGTCAGCCGACGACCGTCCAGGTGTCGTTGCCGGCGAGCAGGGCGGACAGGTCGCCCTTGCCGCGCCGTTCGACGGCGGCGTCGATCTGGTCGGCCATGAGCGCGTCGTACACCGGCCGCCGGACGCTGCGGAGGACCCCGATCGGCGTGTGGTGCAGGGTGTCCGGGTCGGCCAGCCGCGAGAGCGCGAAGGCCGTGGTCGGCGACGCGGCGTGGGCGTCGTGGACCAGTACCCGCGCCTCGTTCTCCGGAGTGACGGCGACGACCTCCAGGTCGCCCGTCGCCGGATCGCGGACGACGCCCTTCGACCCGTCCGGGCCGAAGCGGACCGGCTGCCCGTGCTCCAGGCGGATCACCGCGTCCTGGGCCCGCTCCTTGTCCTTCAGCGCGTCGAAGGCGCCGTCGTTGAAGATGTTGCAGTTCTGGTAGATCTCCACCAGGGCCGTGCCGGGGTGGTCGGCGGCCTGCCGCAGGACTTCGGTGAGGTGCCTGCGGTCGGAGTCGACTGTCCGGGCGACGAAGGTGGCCTCCGCGCCCAGCGCCAGCGAGACCGGGTTGAACGGCGCGTCCAGCGAGCCCATCGGCGTGGACTTGGTGATCTTGCCGACCTCGGAGGTGGGCGAGTACTGGCCCTTGGTCAGGCCGTAGATCCGGTTGTTGAACAGCAGGATCTTGAGGTTGACGTTCCGCCGCAGCGCGTGGATCAGGTGGTTGCCGCCGATGGACAGCGCGTCGCCGTCGCCGGTGACGACCCAGACCGACAGGTCGCGGCGCGAGGTGGACAGGCCCGTGGCGATGGCGGGGGCGCGGCCGTGGATGGAGTGCATCCCGTAGGTGTTCATGTAGTACGGGAAGCGCGAGGAGCAGCCGATCCCGGAGACGAAGACGATGTTCTCCCTCGCCAGCCCCAGCTCGGGCATGAAGCCCTGCACGGCGGCGAGGATCGCGTAGTCGCCGCAGCCCGGGCACCAGCGGACCTCCTGGTCGGACTTGAAGTCCTTCATGGACTGCGTGCCCTCGGCCTTGGGCACCAGGGTCAGGGCTTCACTGGGCATCGATGGCCTCCTTGAGGGCCTCGGCGAGCCGCTCGGCCCTGAACGGCATGCCGTTGACCTGTGTATGGCTGCGCGCGTCGACCAGGTACTTCGCGCGGATGAGCGTGGCGAGCTGCCCGAGGTTCATCTCGGGGACGACGACGGTCTCGTACCGCTCCAGGACCTCGCCGAGGTTGGCCGGGAAGGGGTTGAGGTGCCGCAGGTGCGCCTGTGCGATCGGGGCGCCGCCCGCGCGCAGCCGGCGTACGGCGGCGGTGATCGGCCCGTAGGTGGAGCCCCAGCCGAGCACCAGCGTCCGCGCGGCGCCGTCCGGGTCGTCCACCTCCAGCTCCGGGACGGCGATCCCGTCGACCTTGGCCTGGCGGGTGCGGACCATGAAGTCGTGGTTGGCCGGGTCGTACGAGATGTTGCCCGTGCCGTCCTGCTTCTCGATGCCGCCGATCCGGTGTTCCAGGCCGGGCGTGCCGGGCAGCGCCCAGGGCCGCGCCAGGGTCTCCGGGTCGCGCTTGTACGGCCAGAAGACCGCGGTCCCGTCGTCCAGGGTGTGGTTCGGACCCGTCGTGAAGGTGACGCCCGGGTCGGGGAGGTCCTCCGGGTCCGGGACGCGCCACGGCTCGGAGCCGTTCGCCAGGTACCCGTCGGACAGCAGGAACACCGGCGTCCGGTACGCGAGGGCGATCCGCGCGGCCTCCAGGGCGGCGTCGAAGCAGTCCGCCGGGGTGCGCGGCGCCACCACCGGCACCGGGGCCTCGCCGTTGCGCCCGTACATCGCCTGGAGCAGGTCCGCCTGCTCGGTCTTGGTCGGCAGGCCCGTGGAGGGGCCGCCGCGCTGGATGTCGACGATCAGCAGCGGCAGCTCCAGCGACACGGCCAGGCCGATCGTCTCGGACTTCAGCGCCACACCCGGCCCGGAGGTGGTCGTCACCGCCAGCGAACCGCCGAACGCCGCGCCCAGCGCCGCGCCGATGCCGGCGATCTCGTCCTCCGCCTGGAAGGTCCGCACGCCGAAGTTCTTGTGCCGGCTCAGCTCGTGCAGGATGTCCGAGGCCGGCGTGATCGGGTACGACCCGAGGAACAGCGGCAGGTCCGCCCGGTGCGCGGCCGCGATCAGCCCGTACGACAGGGCCAGGTTCCCGGAGATGTTCCGGTACGTGCCCGCGGGGAACGCCGAGGTGGCGGGGGCGACCTCGTACGAGACGGCGAAGTCCTCCGTCGTCTCGCCGAAGTTCCAGCCCGCGCGGAACGCGGCGACGTTCGCCTCCGCGATCTCCGGCTTCTTCGCGAACTTCTTCCGCAGGAACTGCTCGGTGCCCTCCGTCGGCCGGTGGTACATCCACGACAGCAGGCCCAGCGCGAACATGTTCTTCGACCGCTCGGCCTCCTTGCGGGACAGGCCGAAGTCCTTCAACGCCTCGATCGTGAGGGTCGTCAACGGCACGGGGTGGACGCGGTAGCCGTCCAGCGACCCGTCCTCCAGCGGCGAGGTCGCGTAGCCGACCTTCGCCATGGCCCGCTTGGCGAACTCGTCCGTGTTGACGATGACCTCGCCGCCGCGCGGAACGTCCGCGATGTTCGCCTTCAGCGCGGCCGGGTTCATCGCGACCAGCACGTTCGGCGCGTCGCCGGGCGTGAGGATGTCGTGGTCCGCGAAGTGCAGCTGGAAGGACGAGACGCCCGGCAGCGTCCCGGCGGGCGCCCGGATCTCGGCGGGGAAGTTCGGCAGCGTCGACAGGTCGTTGCCGAACGTCGCCGTCTCCGACGTGAACCGGTCGCCCGTGAGCTGCATGCCGTCGCCCGAGTCGCCCGCGAAGCGGATGACCACGCGGTCCAGGCGGCGGATCTCCTTCGCGGGGACGCGCTGCACCGGAGTGCCCGGCGCCTCCCCGGCGCGCTGTTCCCCGGCGGCCACCGGGGCCTCGCGCGCCGTCTCACCCGTCTGCTCGGCCGGGCTGCTGACCTGGCTGGTCACTGAACTGGACCTCCCTGAGACAAGGGGTCTCCCCGCCGTCGGCGGGAGAACGCTCGGAGGACGGCCGGACCGACCGGCCACCCCCAAGGCCCACCCTACGTCGGTAAGGGTTCCCTTCCTTGAACAGTTCGAATAGTGGACGTTCTCCTGAGACGTACGTTCTTCCTGGAACATCATGCTTCGTCTCCCCCCGTGTTCCACCGGAGCGGCACTCCCGGCCCGGCCCCCGCCCCGGATCGGGACGGGGACCGGGCCGGGGCGGCGTTCAGGAGTTCACATAGGCCAGCACCGCGAGCACACGGCGGTGGTCCTCCTCACCCGGCGGGAGCCCCAGTTTCAGGAAGATGTTGCCAACGTGCTTCTCGACCGCCCCGCCGCTCACCACGAGCTGCCGCGCGATGGCCGAATTCGTCCGGCCCTCCGCCATCAGGCCGAGGACCTCCCGCTCGCGCGGAGTCAGCCCCGCCAGCACGCCCTGCCGGCGGCTCCGCCCCAGCAGCTGCGCCACGACCTCCGGGTCGAGCACCGTCCCGCCCCGGGCGACCCGCACCACCGCGTCCGCGAACTCGCGGACGTCGGCGACCCGGTCCTTCAGCAGGTAGCCCACCCCCCGGCCGCTGTCGGCCAGCAGCTCCGTCGCGTACCGCTCCTCGACGTACTGCGACAGCACCAGCACCCCGATCCCGGGGTGGTCCCGGCGGAGCCGCACGGCGGCCCGGACCCCCTCGTCGGTGTGGGTCGGCGGCATCCGCACGTCCGCGACGACCACGTCGGGCGCCGCGCCGTCGGCGGTCAGCGAGTCCACCGCCTCGACCAGCGCGTCCGCGTCCCCGACGCGGGCGACGACCTCGTGCCCGCGGTCGGTCAGCAACCGGGTCAGGCCCTCCCTGAGGAGGACGGAGTCCTCCGCGATGACCACCCGCACCCCGTCGTCCACGGTCCGGCGACCCTCCGTTCCCCATCGGCTCCGGACGGCTGCTCCCGCCGTCGCCACCAGGATCGCAGCAACTCCGGTCCTACGGGCGAACATCGTTCAAATGTCCTTGAGTGCGCCAGGGAAGTTCGGCGGTGACGGTGGTGGGACCGTTCGGCGGGGAGTCGACGACGAGCCGTCCGTCGACGGCGTCGAGGCGTTCGGCGAGGCCGGCGAGGCCGGTCCCCCCGGAGGGGTCGGCTCCGCCGCGTCCGTCGTCGGCGACCCGGATGAGGAGGCGGTCGCCGGAGCGCCGGACGTCGACGGTGGCGTGCCGGGCGCGGGCGTGCTTGGAGACGTTCTGCAGCAGTTCCGACACGGTGAAGTACGCGATGCCCTCCGTCGCCCGCGCCGGGCGCTCGGGGAGGTCGACCGTCACGGTCACCGGCGCGGTGCACCGAGAGGCGACGGCGGACAGCGCCGCGTCCAGGCCGCGGTCGGTGAGGACGGCCGGGTGGATGCCGCGGGCCAGGTCGCGCAGCTCCCGGAGGGCGAGCTTCACCTCGCCGTGGGCCTCCTCGACCATCCGGGCGGCGGCCCCGGGGTCCTCGGCGGCCTTCTCCCGCGCCAGGCCCAGGGCCATGGCGAGGGCGACCAGCCGGGCCTGCGCGCCGTCGTGCAGGTCCCGCTCGATGCGGCGCAGGTCCGCCGCCGCCGCGTCGACGACGACCCCCCGGTCCGACTCCAGCTCCGCCACCCGCCGCTCCAACTCGCCCGACGGCCCCAGGAGCCCCCGCACCATCGCCCGGTCGACATCGGCCATCACCCGCGCCAGGTACGGCAGCGCGGGCCACAGCACCACCGGCACCACCAGGGCCACCAGGGTCACCGCGAAGGTCAGCACCCCCCACGGCAGCCGCACGAACGCGTACACCACCGCCCGCCACGCCGCCGCGTCCCGCAGCAGCCTCCAGACCGCGCCCGGCAGGCCCCCGCCCGGCCGGTGCGGCGGACGGCCCGGTTCCTCCACCCGCACGCCCAGCAGGCTCCGGGCCCGCATCCGCTCCACCCGCCCGATCAGCCGCGCCCCCGCCAGCCCGGCCGCCAGCAGCGGGAGCCCGACCACCGTGACGGACAGCGCCACCCCGGCCGTCACGGTCACCGTCACGTAGGCGAAGGACGGGAGGGACACCGGCAGGTTCGACAGCAGGTGGGCGACCTCCTTCCACAGGGCCGCCCCGAACCGGGTGCGGCCGGCGGCGGGACGGGGGACCGGGGCCGGACGGCCGCTGCGCGTGGTCATGAGGTCCAGCCTGCCGGGCCGCGACACGGCGGCACCAGGGGGTACCCGGGTGGGGGCCGGTGGGGACCGCCCCACCCCCGGCGTGCCTCGGCTGATCGGCCGGGCCGCACCAGGGCCTAGACTCCCGTGGGTACAGACCGCCGGATCGGCGCCCGCGGGGGCGGGGAGAGAGAGGGACGGACGTGCCGGAACAGACCGGGCTCGCGGCCGACTACTTCCAGGGCTACTCGGCCGTCGGACTCCTCGCCGTGATCGGCGTGCTCTTCGTGGCCGTCGCGTTCGCGGCCGGGCGGCTGCTCCGCCCCGTCGTGCCGACGCCGGAGAAGCTCCTGACGTACGAGTGCGGCGTCGACCCCGTGGGGGAGGGCTGGGCCCACACCCAGGTCCGCTACTACGTCTACGCCTTCCTCTACGTGATCTTCGCGGTCGACTCGATCTTCCTCTTCCCGTGGGCGACCGTCTTCGCCGAGCCGGGGTACGGCGCCACCACACTGGTGGAGATGTTCGTCTTCCTCGGCTTCCTGGCCGTGGGACTGCTCTACGCGTACAAGAAGGGCGTCCTGACATGGACGTGACTCCCGGGGCCGGTGCCGCGGGCGTGCCGGCCGAGCCCGCGCCGCCGACCGGGCCGCAGCGGCTGGGCGTGCTGTCCCGGCTGGCGCCCGAACCGATGAAGGTGGTCCTGAACTGGGGCCGCCGCTACAGCCTGTGGGTCTTCAACTTCGGGCTGGCCTGCTGCGCCATCGAGTTCATCGCGGCGTCGATGGCCCGCCACGACTTCATCCGGCTCGGCGTGATCCCGTTCGCGCCCGGCCCGCGCCAGGCCGACCTGATGGTCGTGTCCGGCACGGTCACCGACAAGATGGCGCCCGCCGTGCGCCGCCTGTACGAGCAGATGCCGGAGCCGAAGTACGTGATCTCCTTCGGCGCCTGCTCGAACTGCGGCGGCCCCTACTGGGACTCGTACTCCGTCACCAAGGGCGTCGACCAGATCATCCCGGTCGACGTGTACGTGCCGGGCTGCCCGCCGCGGCCCGAGGCGCTCCTCCAGGGCATCCTGAAGCTCCAGGAGAAGATCGCCCGCGAGTCGCTCCGGGAACGGTACGGCCGGGACGCGCCCCGCCCCTCCACCGCCGCCCTGCGCAGCGGTCTCGTCACCCCGCCGCCCGCCCCCGGAGGCGGTGCGGAGTGAACGCGTACGACACGCTGCCCGACGCCGTCGCCGACGTCTTCGGCGCGGAGGCCACCGCCGAGCTGGCGTACGACCTGCTGACGGTCGACGTGCCCGCAGGCTCGTGGATCCCGGCGCTGGAGACCGCCCGCACCGACCTGGGCTGCACCTACTTCGACTGGCTGAGCGCCGTGGACGAACCCGGCAGCGGCTTCCGCGTCTGCGCCCACGTCGCCGCGGTGGAGAGCGGCCGGGTGCGCCGCCTCCTCCTCCGGACGACCGTCCCGCACGACGCCCCGGCCCTGCCCACGGCCGTGGGCGTGTACGCGGGCGCCGCCTGGCACGAGCGCGAGACGCACGAGATGTTCGGCATCGCCTTCGAGGGTCACCCGAATCCGGCGCACCTGCTGCTCCCCGACGGTTTCGAGGGCCACCCCCTCCGCAAGGACTTCGTCCTCGCCGCCCGCGTCGCCAAGGCGTGGCCGGGCGCCAAGGAGCCGGGCGAGTCCGAGCACGGCGGTCCCAGGCGGCGCCAGATGCTGCCGCCCGGCGTGCCCGACCCCAACGAGTGGGGTCCGCTGAAGGGCCTGCTCCCGGCCGCCCCGGCCCGCGCCCCGCGCGCGGGCGCGGCCGACCGCCCGCCGCGCCGTGCCCGCTCGGCGGGCGAGGGCCCGGCGGCCCGGACGGAGGCCCGGCCCGCCGGGGCCGCGGCCGCGGAGTCCCCGGGCGCGGGGGCGGGGGCCCCGGTCGCGGGAAGCCCGGCTGCGGGCTCGGCGCCGGGCGCGGCCGCCCCCCGCCCCCGTCGTACCCGCTCGGCGGGGGAGGGCTCGGCCACGCAGCGCCGCAGCCGCTCGGTGGGGGAGGGCTCGGCCACGCAGCGCACGGCCGCCGCGCCACCGGGCGGGGGCCCGGCCCCCGAAGGCCCGGATCGGCCCGCCGCCCCGGCGACCCCGCGCACCCGCGGCGCGGACGCCCCGTGGAACAACCCCCGCCCGGCCTTCGACGACACCGCGGCCGGACCCACCCCGCCCCCCGCGCCGGCCGACCCGCCGGCCGACCCGCCCCGGGGGCCCGGCGAACCCCCGGCTCCGGGCGCGTCTCCGGCTCCGGGCGCGCCCCCGCCGTCGGACGCGCCGCCGACGCCGGAAGCGTCCTCGGCCGCGGGGGCGAACCCGTCGTCGGACGCGCCGGCGGCCGCGGGGGCGAACCCGGTCGCGGGGGCGAACCCGGCCCTGGAGGTGCTGCCGGGACCCGACGCGACCCCGTCGTCGGACGCGCCGCCGGCCGCGGACGCGCCTTCGGGGTCTGGCGCGCCCTCGAAGTCCGGCGCGCCCGCGGCTCCCGGTCCGGATCAGGTGCCCGGTCCCGCGTCGGCCACCGGCCCGGATCCCGCCACCGGTCCCGTACCGGCCTCGGGGCCGGACCGGACCCCCCGCCCCGGCCCCGCGTCGCCCCCCGCCACCGACTCCAGGCCCACACCCGCTCCCGACCCCGACCCCGACCGGCGACGACCCGAAGGAGACGCGTGAACGACGCACTCGACGTCGCCCTCCGCCTGGCCGTCGTCTTCGCCGTGTTCCTCGTCATGCCCCTCGTCGTGGGGCAGACCGAGCACAAGGTCATGGCGCACATGCAGGGCCGCCTGGGCCCCATGTACGCGGGCGGCTTCCACGGCTGGGCGCAGCTCGTCGCGGACGGCGTGAAGTTCGCGCAGAAGGAGGACGTGGTGCCGGCCGACGCCGACCGCCGCGTCTTCCAGCTCGCCCCCGCCGTGGCGCTCCTCCCGTACCTCCTCGTCCTCGTCGCCCTCCCGATCGGCCCCGGTGAGGGCGCCGTCGGCGTGGTCGTCGACGCGGGCGTCTTCTTCGTCCTCGCCGTCATGGGCGTGGGCGTGCTCGGCTCGCTCATGGCGGGCTGGGCGTCCGCCAACAAGTTCTCCCTCCTCGGCGGTCTCCGCACCGCCGCGCAGCTCCTCGCGTACGAGCTGCCGATGCTGCTCGCCGCCGCCTCCGTCGCCATGGCGGCCGGCACGGTGTCGCTGCCGGGCATCCTCGACGCGTTCGAGTGGTGGTGGCTGCCCTGGCAGATCGTCGGCGCCCTGGTCTTCTTCGTCGCCGGCCTCGCCGAGCTGCAGCGCCCGCCGTTCGACATGCCGGTCGCCGACTCGGAGATCATCTTCGGCGCGTACACCGAGTACACCGGCCTGCGCTTCGCCCTGTTCCTGCTCGCCGAGTACGCGGGCATCGTCGTCCTGTGCGGTCTGACCACCGTCCTCTTCCTCGGCGGCTGGCACGGCCCCTTCGGCGCCTACGGCCTGGGCTGGGTGTGGACGCTCCTGAAGACGGCCGTGCTCGCCTTCGTCGTGATCTGGCTGCGGGTGAGCTACCCGCGGCTGCGCGAGGACCAGCTGCAGAAGCTCGCCTGGACCACGCTCGTCCCGCTCGCCCTCGCCCAGATCGCCCTCACCGGCATCGTCAAGGTGGTGATCCAGTAATGCCTCCGATCCCCGGCTCCGGCCTCGCCAAGGGCCTGGCCGTCACCCTGCGGACGATGACGAGGAAGAGCCACACCGCGCAGTACCCCGACGTCCAGCCCGAGCTGCCGCCGCGCACCCGCGGCGTGATCGGCCTGTTCGAGGAGAACTGCACGGTCTGCATGCTCTGCGCCCGCGAGTGCCCCGACTGGTGCATCTACATCGACTCCCACAAGGAGACGGTGCCGCCCGCCGCCCCGGGCGGACGCGAACGCAGCCGCAACGTCCTCGACCGCTTCGCCATCGACTTCGCCCTCTGCATGTACTGCGGCATCTGCGTCGAGGTGTGCCCTTTCGACGCGCTGTTCTGGTCGCCGGAGTTCGAGTACGCGGAGACGGACATGCGCGACCTCGTCCACGAGCGGGACAGGCTCCGCGAGTGGATGTGGACGGTCCCGGAACCGCCCGCCCTGGACCCGGGCGCGGAGGAGCCGAAGGAGCTGACCGCCGCCCGCAAGGCGGCCGACAAGCTCGCCGCCCGGCGCGCCGCCGAGCAGGAGGCCGCCGCGGCCGCCGACGGCGCCCCCGCCCCGGACGGCTCCGGCGGAACGCCCCGCACCCCGGGCGCCCCCGGCACCGCCGAGGGGGTGCCGCATGACGCCCGCCGCGGCGCCCGCCCTGTCCCTCGCCGCCCCCGGTTTCCTCTCGCCCACCGGGGCGGAGGTCGCCTTCCTCCTCGTCGGCGTCGTCACCCTCGCCGCCGCGGTCGTCGCGGTCACCACCCGCCAGCTGGTGCACGCCGCCCTGTGGCTGGTCGTCGCCCTCGGCGGGATCGCCGTCGAGTACCTCCTCCTCACCGCCGAGTTCATCGCCTGGGTCCAGGTGCTCATCTACGTCGGTTCCGTCGTCGTCCTCCTCCTCTTCGGCCTCATGCTCACCAGGGCGCCCATCGGCCGCTCCCCGGACGCCGACTCGGGCAACCGGCCCGCCGCCCTCGCCGTGGCCGTCGCCGCCGCGGCCGCGCTCGTCTGGGTCGTCACCGACGCCTTCCGCACCACCTGGATCGACCTCGACGGCCCCGCGCAGGGCACCACCCGGGTCTCCGGCGAGATGCTGTTCCGGAACTGGGTGCTCCCCTTCGAGGCGCTCTCCGTCCTCCTCCTCGCCGCGCTGGTCGGCGCGATCGTCCTGTCCCGCAGGGGCGGCGGGGACACGGAGGGGAAGCGCTGATGCACCTCGCCTACCCGGCCGTCCTCGCCGTGCTCCTCTTCTGCACCGGCCTGTACGGCGTCCTCGCCCGCCGCAACGCGATCCTCGTCCTGATGTCCGTCGAGCTGATGCTCAACGCCGTCAACCTCAACCTCGTCGCCTTCGACGTCTGGCTCCGCGACACCCTCCACGCCGGCCAGGCGCTGACCCTGTTCACCATCGCCGTCGCCGCAGCCGAGATCGGCATCGGCCTCGCGATCGTGCTGATGGTCCACCGCAACCGCGGCACCGCCGACGTCGACCGGCTCCGCGACAACGCCGAACCCCCCGGAACCCCCGAGACCTCCGGCGCCGGCGAGGCCGCCCGCGGGCGGACCGGCGAGAAGGCCGAGGCCACCGCGTGACCACCACGACCCTCGCCGTCCTCGTCCCCCTCCTCCCGCTGCTGGGCGCCGCCGCCGGCCTCCTCCTCGGCCGCGCCGCCCCCGGCTTCGTACGCCCCCTGGCCGTCCTGCCGACCGTCGCCGCGCTCGTCCTCGCCGTCCTCGTCGCCGCACGGCAGGGCGGCGGGAAGGCCGTCGACGCGGCCACCCAGCTCACCCCGACCGGTTCCGTCCCGATCGAACTGGCGCTCCACCTCGACGGGTTCGCCGCCCTCACGGCCGTCCTCGTCGCCGTCGTCGCCTCCTGCGTGCAGGTCTACTCCACCGGTTACCTGCGCGACGACCCCCGCTACCCCTCGTACGCGGCGCTCGTCTCCCTCTTCACCTCCGCGATGCTGCTCGTCGTCTACTCCGGCGACCTGATGGTGCTCCTGGTCGGTTGGGAGGTCATGGGCATCTGCTCGTACTTCCTCGTCGGCCACTACTGGGAGACCCCCGAGGCACGGGCCGCCTCCCTCAAGGCGTTCCTCGTCACCAAGCTCGGTGACGTCCCGTTCCTCATCGGCCTGTTCGCGCTGGCCGCGGAGACCGGCACGTTCCGGATCACCGGCGTCCTCGGCGCCGTCGCCGCGGGCGGCCTCGACCACCCCACCCTCGTGGCGCTGCTGCTCCTCGCCGGGGTCGCGGGCAAGTCCGCCCAGCTCCCGCTGCACACCTGGCTGCCCGACGCGATGGCCGGCCCCACGCCGGTCTCCGCGCTCATCCACGCCGCGACGATGGTCGCCGCCGGCGTCTACTTCGTCGCGCGCCTCCTGCCCGTCTTCACCGCCTCCGCGGCGGCCCTGACCGCCCTCGCCGTGACGGCCGCGCTCACCATGGTCGGCTCGGCCCTCGCCGCGCTCGCCCAGGACGACGTCAAGCGCGTCCTCGCCTACTCGACCATCGGCCAGCTCGGCTACATGTCGGGCGCCCTGGCCGTCGGCGACCGCGGCGCCGCCGTCTTCCACCTCCTGTCGCACGGCGCGTTCAAGGCACTGCTGTTCCTCGCCGCCGGCGTGGTGATCCACGCCGCGGGCACCAACTCGCTCGCCGCCATGTCCCGCACGAGCGGCCTCGCCCGGCGCGCCCCCGACGCGTACTGGACGATGACGGTCGCCCTCCTGGCGCTCGCCGCCGTCCCGCCGTTCGCGGGCTTCTTCTCCAAGGAGGCCGTCCTCGTCGCCGCCGAGCACACCGCCCTCGGCGACCGGGACGCGGCCCCGGCCGGCGCGGGCTGGATCGTCCTCGCCGCCGGACTGCTCACCGCCCTCCTCACCGCCGCCTACGCGACCCGGCTGTGGCTGCTCGCCTTCCGCGGGAGGGGCGCCGAGGCCCCCGACCACGGACGGCGCCGTCCCGCCGCCATGGACGCCGTCCTGTGGGTGCTCGCGATCCCCTCCCTCGCCTTCGGCCTGGCCGCCGCCTCCCTCGACGACTGGTTCGACGGCAACACCCTCACCCCGACCACCACCACCGCGGTCCTGGGCACGGGCCTCGCCCTCGCCGGCGGCCTGATCACCCACGCCGCCTGGCACCGGGCCGCCGCCCGCGCCGCGCACGCGCCCCTCGGCGCCGTCGCCGCCCACCCCGAAGCCGACCCGGCCGTCTCCGAGGCCGAGGCCATCGCCGCCCACACCCCGGCATACGGGTCGATCGCCTCCGCCCCCGACCCGGCCGACCCCGGCCGTCTCCTCCTCGGCCCGCTCCACCGGCACGCCGCGACCGGCTTCCACCTGGACGCCGTGTACACCGCCCTGTTCGTACGCCCCGTCCGCGCGGCGGCCTCGCTGGTCCGCTTCCTCGACCGCGAGGTCGTCGACACGTACGTACGGGGGGCCGGCGCCGCGACCGGCCTGCTCGGCGCGGCCGTGCGCCGTGCCCAGACCGGCAACGTGCAGACCTACCTCAGCGTCCTGCTCGCCGGTTCCGTCGTCCTGGCGGTCGCCGCCGTCCTCGCCGCCGCCGGAGCGTGAACCGTGATCGACATCAGCGAATCCGTGATGCAGTTCCTCCTCGCGTTCCTCGTCGCCGGCCCGCTCCTCGGCGCCGCGGCGGCCCTCCTGCCGGCCCCGCCCGGACTGAAGGGGAAGTCGCCCGACCAGGCCGTGCGCCGCCACGGGGTGACCGTCACCGGCGCGGTCCTCGCCGCCGCCCTCGCCCTCGCGCTCGGCTTCGACCACGACCGGCCGTCGAGGATGCAGGCCACGACGGACATCAGCTGGATCCCCGCACTCGACGTGCGGATCCACCTCGGTGTCGACGGCATCTCGCTCCCCCTCCTGGTCCTGACCGCGCTGCTGACCTTCCTCTGCGCGCTGCACGGCTACTTCAAGCCGCCCGCCGGCCCCTCCCCGAAGGCCTTCGTCGCGCTGCTGCTCCTCCTCGAGGCCGGCACGCTCGCGACCTTCGCCGTCCTCGACCTGCTGCTGTTCTTCCTCGCCTTCGAGACGGTGCTCGTCCCGATGTACTTCCTCATCGCCCGCTGGGGCGGTGAGGGACGGCAGCCCGCCGCCTGGAGGTTCATCCTCTTCACCCTGCTCGGATCGGTCGTCATGCTGCTCGGCCTGCTCCTCGTCGGGCTGGAGGCGGGCACCTTCGACATGGTGGCGCTCGCCACTGACAACGGCCGCGGCCTCGGTACGTCCCTGCAGGTCACCGCCGTTCTGGCGATCGGGATCGGGCTCGCGGTGAAGACTCCGATGTGGCCGCTGCACAGCTGGCTCCCCGCCGCGCACACCGCGGCCCCCACCGTCGGCTCCGTCCTCCTCGCCGGCGTCCTCCTCAAGATGGGCACCTACGGGTTCGTCCGGATCGCCCTGCCGATCGCCCCCGAGGGCATGCGCGTCCTCGCCCCGTACCTCGCCGCCTTCGCCGTCGCCGGGATCGTCTACGGGTCACTCGCCTGCCTCGCCCTCGCCCGGACCGGGGCCGGGGGCGACCTGAAGCGGCTCGTCGCCTACTCCTCCGTGGGCCACATGGGCTTCGTCCTCCTCGGCGTCGCCGCCATGACCCCCACCGGCGTCAACGGCGCCCTGTTCGCCAACATCGCCCACGGCCTGATCACCGGTCTCCTCTTCTTCCTCGTCGGCGCGATCAAGGACCGCTGCGGCACGGCCGACCTCGACACCCTCGCGGGCGCGACCGGAGCCGCCCTGTACGGCCGCGCCCCCCGCCTCGGCGGACTGCTCGCCTTCGGCGCCGTCGCCTCCCTCGGCCTGCCGGGCCTCGCCGGGTTCTGGGGCGAGATGCTCGCCATGTTCGGCGCGTTCCGGCCCGCCGAGGGCCTCAGCCGGCCGGCGTTCGTCACCTACGCGGCCGTCGCCTGCTTCGGCACGCTGCTCACCGCCGCGTACCTCCTCGTCGTCGTCCGCCGCGTCTGCATGGGCGCCGGACCGGCCGCCGACCGGCCGCCGATCGCCGACGTCCGGGGGTACGAGTTCGCCGCCTGGACCCCACTGGCCGCCCTCACCGTCCTCGCCGGCCTCTGGCCCGCGGTCCTCCTCGGCCTCACCGACCCGGCCGTGCAGCAGCTCCTCGCAGGAGGCAAGTCGTGACCGCCCCCACCGCCCCGGCCGCGGCGCCCGCCCACGGCGACCTCGTGCAGTCCGTCGACTGGGGCGCCGTCGCCCCGCCGACCGTCGCCGCCGTCGCCGCCCTGGCCGTCCTCGTCGCCGACCTGTTCCTCCCGCGGGCCCGCAAGCCCCTCCTCGCCTGGACCTCCCTCGCCGGCCTCGCCGCCGCGCTCCTCGCGCTCGTACCGCTCCGCTCCGGCGACCGGTCGACGTTCTGCCTCACCGGGGCCCCCGGCGCCTGCAGCTACACCGCCGACCACTTCACCCTCGCCGTCCAGCTCCTCGTTTTCGGCGGCGCCCTCCTGACCGCCCTGCTGTCCGTCGCGGACACCGGGGAGGAGCTCCCCGCCGGCGAGTTCTGGTTCCTGCTGCTGTCCTCCGCGGCCGGTGCCGCCCTGCTGCCCGCCGCCCGCGACCTCGCCACCCTCGTGGTCGCCCTGGAGGTCGCCTCCCTCCCCGCCTTCGCGCTCGTGGGCCTCAAGCGCGGCGACCGCATGTCCGGCGAGGCGGCGCTGAAGTTCTTCCTCTCCTCCGTCACCGCGACCGCCGTCACCCTCCTCGGCGTCAGCCTCGTGTACGCCTCGACGGGCACCCTCCACCTCACGGAGGTCGCCCGGCTGCTCGACGACGTCCCCGCGCAGCTCGGCACCCTCGCCGCGGCGGGGGTCGCCCTCACCCTGGTCGGCTTCGCCTTCAAGACGGCCGCCGCGCCGTTCCACTTCTGGGTGCCCGACACGTACGTCGGCGCCCCGCTGCCCGTCGCCGCGTACCTGTCCGTCGTCGGCAAGGCCGTCGGCTTCACCGGCCTCGTCCTCGTGACCGTCGTCGCCTTCCCGCCGTACGCGGACGTGTGGGGGCCGGCCCTCGCCGTGCTCGCCGCGCTCACCATGACCGCCGGCAACGTCGCCGCGCTGCGGCAGGCCCCCACGCGCGCGCGGAGCGCGGTCCGCCTCCTCGCCTGGTCGTCCGTGGGCCAGGCCGGCTACCTCCTGGTGCCGATCGCCGCCGCCGCGCACCCCGGCGACGGCCGGATCGGCGCCACCGTGGCGTACGCCCTGGTGTACGCCGTGGTGAACCTGGGCGCCTTCGCGGTCGCCGCCCTCGTCGCCCGTACCCGCCCGGCCAACCGGATCGCGGACTACCGGGGCCTGTACGCCACCCGGCCGGCCGCCGCCCTCGCCCTGGGCTTCTTCCTGCTGTGCCTGGCCGGTCTGCCACCCGGCGTCATCGGCCTGTTCGCCAAGGTGGTCGTCTTCTCCGCCGCCGTCGACGCGGGCCTCGGCTGGCTGGCCGCGGTCATGGGCGTGAACGTGGTGGTCGCCCTCTACTACTACCTGCGCTGGACGGCCCTGCTGTTCCGGGCCCCGGACGCCCCCGGAGAGGCCCCCGCGGGGCGCCGCGCGCCCGCCCCGGTGGCCGTGGCGATCGCGCTGACGGCTTCCGTCGGCGTGCTGCTGTCCGGCTACCCGCAGTGGGTCCTCCGCTTCGCGGCGGCGACCCTCTTCTGACGGCCCGCGCCGTTCACCCGAACGGCTCAGCGTCCGCCCGGAGCGCGGCAGGGAACCCGCCACCCCCACCTGGCGTTGACCAGTACGGGAGGGTCCACTGGAGAGTGGAGCGACACCAGCGAAGGGTTCCCCTGCCGCACCACTTGGAGGGCGCACCGTGCACCGCCGGCACAACGGGCTCAGGACCGCCGCACTCCTCGGAGGACTGTCCGCGCTGATCATCCTGGTCGGCGGTTCCTTCGGACGCACGGGTCTCGTCGCCGCCGTCCTCCTCGCCCTCGGGACGAACGCCTACGCGTACTGGAACAGCGACAGGCTGGCCCTGCGCGCGATGCGCGCCCGCCCGGTCGGGGAGTTCGAGGCGCCGCAGCTGTACCGGGTGGTCCGCGAGCTGTCCACGCAGGCCCGGCAGCCGATGCCGCGGCTGTACATCTCGCCGACACAGGCCCCCAACGCCTTCGCGACCGGCCGCAACCCGCGCAACGCCGCGGTGTGCTGCACGGAGGGCGTCCTGCGCCTCCTCGACGAGCGCGAGCTGCGCGGCGTCATCGGGCACGAGCTGAGCCACGTCCACAACCGGGACATCCTGATCTCCTCGGTCGCCGGCGCCCTCGCCTCCGTGATCGTGTTCCTGGCGAACTTCGCCTGGCTCGTCCCGATCGGCCGTTCCGACGACGACGAGGGCCCCGGCCTCCTCGGCATGCTCCTGATCATGATCCTGGGCCCGGTCGCCGCCTCGGTGGTCCAACTGGCGGTCAGCCGCTCCCGGGAGTACGAGGCGGACGCCTCCGGGGCCCGGCTCACCGGTGATCCGCTGGCCCTGGCGAGCGCGCTGCGCAAGCTGGAGGCGGGGACGCGGCGGCTGCCGCTGCCGCCCGAGCCGCGCATCGAGACGGCGAGCCACATGATGATCGCCAACCCGTTCCGGCCGGGGCAGGGCATGGCCCGGTTGTTCTCCACCCACCCGCCGATGGCGGAACGTATCGCCCGGCTGGAGCAGATGGCGGGCCACCGGCCGTGAGACCGGTCCGGGAGACGCCGTCCGGCCCTCCCCCGCCGTCCGGCGGCCGTCCCCCTGCCGCGCGGCCCGGGTCCTTCCCGCCGCGCGCCACCGCGTCCCGCGCGACGCCTCCCATGCGGAGAGCGGGCGCTCCGGCCGTTCGGCCGCACCCTCCCCGAACGCCGGGGCGGGGCCGCCCCGCCCTCCGCCGACGGCCCACCCCGGCCGCGCCGTCACGGGTACCACCCGGTGCGCCACGGCCGTCGACGTACCGCACGGCACCCCCGCCCCGAGCCGGTTCCGGCCCCCGCGCCTCCGCCGGAGGGCGGCGCCGTCACCGGTGGCCGGCCCCCGCGGGGCGCCGGCGACCGGGTTGTCCACAGGCCGAGCGGAATGTCTGCGGCGTGTGCCACCGTGACCACGTGAACGAACACGCAGAGCTGATCGCCCGTATCGCCGCGGCCACGGCCGACGGCGACCGCTCGTGGGCCGGCAGGACCGGTCACCCGCCCCCTCCCCTCCCCGCCGCCGAGGTCGAGGCCGCCCGGGACACCCTCGGGTTCCGGCCGCCCCCACTGCTCGCGGCCCTCCACACGACGGTCGCGGACGGCGGCTTCGGCCCCGACTACGGCCTGTTCCCCCTGCGTCACGCCGTCTCCCGGTACGAGGCCCTCCGCCGGCGCGAGCCGGGCGACGGCGCCGGCCGGCCGTGGCCGGAGGGGGTGCTGCCGATAGCCGACCTGGGCTGCGCGATGCTCGCCTGCGTGGACTGCCGCTCGGAGAAGGGCACGGTCCTGCTGTTCGAGCCCAACCCGGGCGACCCGGACCGTGCCTGGTACGTCCTGGCACCCACGGTGGCCGCCTGGTTCGCGGCGTGGCCGGAGGGCACGGGCTGGTTCGCCGAGGAGGAGGGGTTCGACGGCGACCTCGTTCCCTGGCCGGACCACCGCGCACGGGCGGCGACCACGTGCCCGCGGCCGCCGGTCGGCTGAGGGCCGCCCGCCCCGGCTACTGCTCGTGCCCCCGTCCCCGCACCGGCCCGGTGCGCACGGCGTACAGGACCGCCCCCGCCGCCAGGACGCCCGTGCCCACCAGGACCGACGACGGCGGCAGGGAGAAGGCGAGGGCCAGGCACCCGGCCAGCCCGCAGGCGGCCAGGAGCCGCACCGTCCGCGTCCGTTCGGTGAGCGTCCACGCCGACGCGTTGGCGATCGCGTAGTAGACCAGCACGCCGAACGACGAGAACCCGATCGCGCTCCGGAGGTCCGAGGTCGCCGCCACCACCGCGACGACCAGCCCCACCGCCAGCTCGGCGCGGTGCGGCACCCGGAACCGGGGGTGGACGGCGGCGAACGCCCGGGGCAGGTGGCCGTCCCGCGCCATCGCCAGCGTCGTCCGGGACACCCCGAGGATCAGTGCCAGCAGCGAGCCGAGCGCCGCCACCGCGGCGCCCATCCGCACCACCGGAACCATCCAGTCCACGCCCGCCGCCCGCATCGCGTCCGCGACCGGGGCCGCCGACCCGCCCAGCCTTCCCGCGCCCAGCACCGAGAGGACGGAGACCGCCACGCACGCGTACACCACCAGCGCGATGCCCAGCGCCAGCGGGACCGCCCGCGGGATCGTCCGCTCCGGGTCCCGGACCTCCTCCCCGAGCGTCGCGATCCGCGCGTACCCGGCGAAGGCGAAGAACAGCAGCCCGGCCGCCTGCAGCACGTCGCCCGGAGAGGCGTCGCCGCCCGGCTCCAGCCGCCCGGCGTCCGCCGCACCCGACCCGAGGGAGGAGACCACCACGGCCGCCAGCACCGCGAGGACCACCGCCACGATCGACCGTGTCGCCAGCGCCGACTTCTGCACACCGCCGTAGTTCACGGCCGTCAGCGCCACCACGGCGGCCACCGCCACCGCGTGCGCCTGACCCGGCCACACGTACGCCCCCACCGTCAGCGCCATCGCCGCACACGAGGCCGTCTTGCCGACGACGAACGCCCAGCCCGCCAGGTACCCCCAGAAAGGACCCAGCCGCTCACGCCCGTACACATACGTGCCGCCCGACGCCGGGTAACGCGCGGCCAGCCGCGCCGACGCCATCGCATTGCAGTACGCGACGGCCCCCGCGAGCGCCAGGCCGACGAGGAGCCCGCTCCCGGCGGCCGCGGCGGCGGGCCCGAGCGCCACGAAGACGCCCGCGCCCACCATCGACCCCAAGCCGATCACGACCGCGTCGAACACCCCGAGCGACCGTCGCAAAGTCTCCGCCATGCGCCGCACCCTACTGAGCCCCGCCCCCGCCGGAGGCGGCCGCCCGCACGGCACCGGCGGGGAGGGCTCCTCCCCGCCGACGTTCCGGACGCCCCACCGGCGGCCGAGCCCGGTCTCCCGCGGAGTGAAGTTGAGCCGTCCGGAGCGCGGCCCCGCCGAGGGGTCGCCCGTACCCGGGTACGCCTTCGGCACGCCGTGGTACGCGAACCGCGACGGCCCACCGAAGACGAACAGGTCACCGGAGCCGAGCCGCACATCGGTGTACGGTCGGCCCCGCCCCTCCGCGGTGCCGAACCGGAAGGGGCAGGCGTCCCCGACGCTCAGCGACACCACGGGCGCCGCCGACCGCTCCTCGCGGTCCTGGCGCATGCCCATGCGCGCGTCCCCGGCGTAGAAGTTGACCAGTGCCGCGTCGGGCCGGTAACCGCCGTCCTCCCCGTACGCGGCGGCCACGTCCTACGGCACGTCGCACGAGGGGCCGTCCGGTACCCGCCGGACCCGTCGCCCGACGACCGCCCCCACGCCCCGCGCGGTCGGCGGGAGGCCGACACCCCCGGCCCCCTCCGCGGAGCGGTCGCCCGACCGCCCCGCGACGTACCCGGACACCTCCGGCACGGGGCGCCGCCCTCCCCGCACGGTGGCGGCGCCCCTCCGCTCCGGCGAGGGCGCCGCGGACCCGTCCGCGGCCTTCCCGCCCACCGGCGGCGTGCCGCCCGGAGGGCCGTCGGCTCCCGTGTGCGAGGTCATGTCCCCGGTCCGGACCGGGCCGCCCGCCGAGAGGGTTCCGGTGCCCGGCACGCGAGACGGGGGCGTACCGGCCACCGGGCCGCGTCCGCCCCCGTCCCGCCCCCCGGCGGGATCAGCGGTAGTTCACGAACTGCAGCGCGAAGTCGAAGTCCTGGGCCTTCAGCAGCGCGATCACGGCCTGCAGGTCGTCCCGGCTCTTGGAGCTGACCCGCAGCTCTTCGCCCTGCACCTGCGCCTTGACGCCCTTGGGGCCTTCATCGCGGATGATCTTGGCGACCTTCTTGGCGTTCTCCTGGGAGATGCCCTCCTGGATCGTCGCGAAGATCTTGTACTCCTTGCCGGACAGCTGCGGCTCGCCGGCGTCCAGCGACTTCAGGGAGATCCCCCGCTTCACCAGCTTGGACTCGAAGACGTCGAGGATCGCCTTGACCCGGTCCTCGGAGTTCGCCTGCATCAGGATCTTGTCGCCGGACCAGGAGATCGACGCCCCCACGTTCTTGAAGTCGTAGCGCTGGGAGATCTCCTTCGCCGCCTGGTTGAGGGCGTTGTCGACCTCCTGCCGCTCGACCTTCGAGACGATGTCGAAACTGGAGTCGGCCATGTCCTGTGGCTCCTTGCGTCGGGTGGTGGGAGAGCGGCGGCCCAGCGCCGACCGCCCCCCAAGCCTAGCCATCCCGCCCACCCCCGATGCTGATCAAACCCGGTGGCGGACCACCCTCGGGGATCGGGTATTGTTTACGTCGTTGCCGGGGAGCACCTCCGCGAGGAAAGCTCCGGGGCGACATCCCATGGCGGTGTGCCCGAGTGGCCAATGGGAGCGGACTGTAAATCCGTCGGCTTAGCCTACCCAGGTTCGAATCCTGGCGCCGCCACGCGAAAAACGGCCCTCTGATCAGCGGAAACGCGTTCAGGGGGCCGTTTCGCGCCTGCGGTGGCACCGTCTCCGTGAGCGGGGAGCGCGGTCAGCCGCCCGCAGCCGCCCTCACCGCCACCGGGACGGGGGTCCGGCCCGAGACGAGTTCCAGGGTGAGGCCCGCAGTGGACGGCGTCTCCAGGAGCTCCGCCAGGACCGCCGCCACGTCGTCGCGGGGGACCGGTCCACGGCCCGTCGAGGCCTCCAGGCGGACCAGGCCCGTGCCCGCGTCGTCCGTCAACATCCCCGGGCGCAGGATCGTCCAGTCCAGGCCGTCCTTACCCCGCACGTGCGCGTCCGCCGCCCCCTTCGCGCGCAGGTACGCGTCGAACACCTCGTCGCCCCGGTGCTCCGGGTCCGCGCCCATCGAGGAGACCACCAGGTGCCGCCGCACCCCCGCCCGCTCCGCCGCGTCGGCGAACAGGATCGCCGCGTCCCGGTCCACCGTCTCCTTGCGTGCCGCTCCGCTGCCCGGTCCCGCGCCCGCGGCGAAGACCGCCGCGTCCGCCCCCTGCAGTACCGCCGCGACCATCTCCAGGGACGCCGACTCCATGTCCAGGAGCACCGGTTCGGCGCCCGCCTCGCGCAGGGCGCCCGCCTGCTCCAGCTTCCGGATGATGCCCGCGACCTCGTGTCCGGAGGCCGCCAGCAGACGCTCCAGGCGCCGCGCGACCCGACCGTGTCCTCCAGCGATGACAATGCGCATGCTCACGACCGTACGGCCCGGGCGCGTGCGTGGCGCTCACGGACACGCGTCCGGCCGGACCTGCCGCGGCAGGTCCGGTGCCCCCGCCGAGTCGCAGTACTCCCGCACCGCGCTCGTACGCGCCACCACCCGCCCCCGGTGCACCACGACCCGGCTGTACGCCAGCGACAGCACCTGCGCCAGCCGCTCCCCGCGCACCGCCAGCAGCTCCGCCGGGAACCCCGCCTCCACCCGCACCGGCGGCAGCCCCATCGCCTCCCGTGCGGCCCCGCCGACCGCCCCGTACGCCTCCGCCGGCCGCAGTCCGCCCTGCGACACCAGCAGGTACGCCGCCTCCAGCGGGTCGCCGCGCCCCACCGGGTTCACCGCGTCCCGCAGCGCGCCGCTGCCCGCCGCGACCCGGACGCCCGCCGACCGCAGCAGCCGTACCGGCGCCACGTCCCGCATCCCGGCGCCCGCGCATCCGCCCTGCGGCAGGCAGACCACCGTCACCCCGGCCGCCGCCAGCCGCTCCGCCACCCGTGCCCGCGCGTCCGACGGCAGTCGCGCCAGGGCGCCGCACGGGCCGATCACCACCCCCTGCCGCAGACCGTCCGCCATCGCCGCCAGCCGTGCCAGCCACGTCGGGTCGCCGCCGTCCGTGTGCAGGTCCACGGGGCGGCCGTGCTCCGCCGCCAGACCCAGTGCCGCCTCCGCGTACCCCGCCGGGTCCGGGTCGAGGTCCGGACGGCCGCCGATCGCCGAGGCGCCCATCCCCACCGCGTCCCGCAGCACCGCCAGCCCGTCCGCCCCCGCCGCGCCCGTCAGCGCCCGGGGTACCGCCACCGCCGTCAGGTCGGCCAGCCCGCGCAGCGAACGCCGCGCCCGCAGCACGCCCTCCAGCGGCGCCAGCCCCCGGGCGCCCCCGACCCGCACGTGCGCGCGCACCGCCGTCGCCCCGTGGCCCAGCTGGAGCAGGGCCGCCTCCGTGGCGCGCCGCTGGACGTCCCCGGCGGCGTACGGGACCGGGCCTGCCGCGTCGCCGCCGAGCGCGGTGTCGGCGTGGGCGTGCGGCTCGGCGGGGGCCGGCAGCAGCAGGTATCCGGCGAGGTCGACGCGGGCGCGGTGGGAGCCGAGGCTGCCGGGCGTGCCGACGGCCTCGATCCGTCCGCCGCCGAGCCGTACGTCGACGGTCCGCCCGTCGGTGAGGCGGGCACCGCACAGCAGCGTGGCGGTGCCGGTGGCGGCGCCCTCCGGCACCCGCGGCCGCTGGTCGTCTGGGGACATCGGGCTCCCGGGAGGTCGCGAGGGTCTGCGGGGCGGGCGCGGAGCGCTGCGGGGCGGGCGCGCGGACGGGCCGCGCGGCGCGGACCGAGCCTAGGGCGGGGCCACCCGGGCTTCATGAAGGAGCGCAATAGTCGTACCGGCGCGGGGCGCGCCGGCCGGTCCGCGGGCCGGCGGGGGCCACCGGACCGTCCCGCCCCGCCTCCCCGTTCCGGTCCCGGGGCCCCGGAGGCCGGTGCCGGGAACGGAGCGCGGGCGCGGCCAAACGGATTTGGGTGAACGGCCGCAGACCGTGTAATGTCTTCATCGCTCGCCCCAATAGCTCAGTCGGCAGAGCGTCTCCATGGTAAGGAGAAGGTCTACGGTTCGATTCCGTATTGGGGCTCTGGTGTGGGGAGATCCTCACCTTCGGGTGAGGGATCCACACATCAAAGCGGTGTAGCTCAGTCGGTAGAGCAAGCGGCTCATAATCGCTGTGTCACCGGTTCAAGTCCGGTCACCGCTACTCCCAGTAGCCGATTGTGGGGTCGGTCCTTCGATCGGCTACTATTTCTGCGTTCCATCCGTCCATCCGTCCGTCAAGGAGCACTCACGTGGCTGCCACCGACGTCCGCCCGAAGATCACGCTGGCCTGCGTGGAGTGCAAGGAGCGGAACTACATCACCAAGAAGAACCGGCGTAACAACCCGGACCGCCTTGAGATGAAGAAGCACTGCCCGCGCTGCAACGCGCACACCGCGCACCGCGAGACGCGCTGAAACAGGCTCGTACGCGAGGCCGCCCCCGTCGGGGGGCGGCCTCGCGTCGTTTCCCGACACGTCCGGAACAGAGCAGGGACCGCAGGAGGTACCGGGTACATGGCGCTCGACCAGTCCTTCGTCGGGCGGAGCTATCCGCCCACCGAGCCGTACGAGGTCGGCCGGGAAAAGATCCGCGAGTTCGCCGAGGCCATCGGAGACGAAAACCCGGTCTTCACCGACGCGGAGGCGGCGAAAGCGCTCGGCCATCCCGATGTGATCGCACCGCCGACCTTCGTGTTCGCCATCACGTTCAAGGCCGCCGGCCGGGTGATCTCCGATCCGCGGCTCGGGCTCGACTACAGCCGGGTCGTGCACGGCGACCAGAGGTTCGCCTACAGCAGGCCCGTACGGGCGGGGGACCGGCTGACGGTCACCTCCACCATCGAGACGATCAAGTCGCTCGCGGGGAACGACGTCCTCGACATCCGGGGCGAGGTGCACGACGAGGCGGGCGAGCACGTCGTGACGGCGTGGACGAAGCTCGTGGCGCGCGCGGCAGAGGGGGAGTGAGGGACACCATGACCGCGAAGGTCTCCTTCGACGAGGTGGAGGTCGGTACGGAGCTGCCGCCTCGCGAGTTCCCCGTGACGCGCGCCACGCTGGTGCGGTACGCGGGCGCGTCCGGCGACTTCAACCCCATCCACTGGAACGAGAGGTTCGCCCGCGAGGTCGGCCTGCCGGGCGTCATCGCGCACGGCATGTTCACGATGGCCGAGGCCGCGCGCGTCGTCACCGACTGGGCGGGCGACCCGGGCGCGCTCGTCGAGTACGGCGTCCGCTTCACCAAGCCGGTCGTCGTCCCGGACGACGGCGAGGGCGCGCTGATCCAGGTCACCGCCAAGGTCGCGGCCAAGCTCGACGACCGCCGCGTCCGCGTGGACCTGACCGCCACGAGCGGCGGCCAGAAGGTGCTGGGCATGTCCCGCGCGGTGGTCCGGCTCGCCTGAGCCCCGCCGGGCGGGACCGGTCCGCCGCACCGGCGGCGGGTACGACCGCATCCGGCCGCGCCCCGGCCGGCCTCCGTCCCGGCCGCGCCAGGGCCGTCCCGGCGGGCCGGGGTCCGCGGCGGGGGCACCGTAGGCTGGGCGGGTGCAGGTTACTCATGACGCTCCGCTCGCCCCGCTGACCACCTTCCGGCTCGGGGGACCCGCCAGGCGGTTGGTCACCGCCCGTACCGACGACGAGGTCGTCGCCGCCGTGCGCGAGGCCGACCGGACCGGTACGCCGCTGCTCGTCATCGGCGGCGGGTCCAACCTGGTCATCGGGGACAAGGGATTCGACGGCACCGCCCTGCACATCGCCACCCGCGGCTTCTCCCTCGACGGCACGCGGCTGGAGCTCGCCGCCGGCGAGGTGTGGTCCGACGCCGTCGCCCGCACCGTCGAGGCCGGGCTCGCCGGCGTCGAGTGCCTGGCCGGCATCCCCGGCTCGGCCGGCGCCACCCCGATCCAGAACGTGGGCGCCTACGGCCAGGAGGTCGCCACCACGCTCACCGAGGTCGTGGCGTACGACCGCCGCGCCGAGGAGGTCGTCACCCTTCCCGGCGCCGAGTGCGCCTTCTCCTACCGGCACAGCCGCTTCAAGGCCGATCCCGACCGGTTCGTCGTCCTGCGCGTCCGGTTCGCGCTGGAGGACGCCGGGGGGCTGAGCGCCCCCGTCCGGTACGCGGAGACCGCCCGCGCCCTCGGCGTCGAGCCCGGCGACCGGGTCCCCGTGGCCGACGCCCGCGCGACCGTCCTCGCCCTGCGCGCCGGCAAGGGCATGGTCCTCGACCCCGACGACCACGACACCTGGTCCGCCGGGTCGTTCTTCACCAACCCGATCCTCGACGACGCCCAGTACGCGGCCTTCCTGGACCGCGTGCGCGACCGCCTGGGCCCCGACGCGGCCCCGCCCGCCTACCCCGCGGGCGACGGCCGGACCAAGACGTCGGCGGCCTGGCTGATCGACAGGGCCGGGTTCACCAAGGGGTACGGGGCCGGTCCCGCCCGCATCTCCACCAAGCACACCCTCGCCCTCACCAACCGCGGCGACGCCACCACCGAGGACCTCCTCGCCCTCGCGCGCGAGGTCGTCGCCGGCGTCCACGACGTGTTCGGCGTCACGCTGGTCAACGAGCCGGTGACGGTCGGCGTCAGCCTCTGACCCGGCCCGGGAAGCGGAGCCGCCGGGCCCCGGGCCGTCGGGCGGGCGGCAGGGGCCCCCGGAACGCGAACCGGGACCGCCGCACGCCGACCGGGGGACCACCGGTGAGGACGGGCTCGCCCACGGCGCACGACCAGCGCGCTCCACGGAGTTCACCGAGGCGTCGCACGCGTCGCTGCCGGCACCGCCCGCCGCCCGCGGCGGGACCGCTCACCCGCCCGCCAGCCACTCGTCGATCCCCGCCAGCAGCTTCACGCGCGTGTCGGCGGGCGCCATCGACCCCCGCACCGACTGCCGCGCCAGTTCCGCCAGCTCCGCGTCGGTGAAGCCGTGGTGGTGCCGGGCGATCTCGTACTGGTCCGCCAGCCGCGCCCCGAACAGCAGCGGGTCGTCCGCTCCCAGCGCCACCGGCACGCCCGCGTCGAAGAGCGTCCGCAGCGGCACGTGTCCGGGCTTCTCGTACACCCCCAGCGCCACGTTCGACGCCGGGCACACCTCGCAGGTCACACCCTTCTCGGCCAGCCGCCGCAGCAGCCGCGGGTCCTCCACGGCCCGTACGCCGTGGCCGATGCGCGACGCCCGCAGGTCGTCGAGGCAGTCCCGGACCGACGCCGGACCCGTCAGCTCGCCCCCGTGCGGCACCGCCAGCAGCCCGCCCTCCCGGGCGATCGTGAACGCCCGGTCGAAGTCGCGCGCCATTCCGCGCCGCTCGTCGTTCGACAGCCCGAACCCGACGACGCCCCGGTCCGCGTACCGCACCGCCAGCCGGGCCAGCGTGCGCGCGTCCAGCGGGTGCTTCATCCGGTTCGCCGCCACCACGACCCGGATGCCCAGGCCGGTGTCGCGCGAGGCCGCGGCCACCGCGTCCAGGATGACCTCCAGCGCCGGGATCAGACCCCCCAGCCGCGGCGCGTACGACGTGGGGTCCACCTGGATCTCCAGCCAGCCCGATCCGTCCCGCACGTCCTCCTCGGCGGCCTCCAGCACCAGCCGCCGGATGTCCTCCGGCTCCCGCAGGCACGAGCGGGCGACGTCGTACAGCCGCTGGAACCGGAACCAGCCGCGCTCGTCGGTGGCCCGCAGTCTCGGCGGCTCCCCGCCGGTCAGGGCTCCGGGCAGGTGGACGCCGTACTTGTCGGCCAGCTCCAGCAGGGTGGAGGGCCGCATCGAGCCCGTGAAGTGCAGGTGCAGGTGGGCCTTGGGCAGCAGTTTCAGATCGCGGACGTGCTCCATCCCCGGATCCTGCCGCAGACCGACCCCCGGAACAGCCCGTTTCTCCGAACGGGTACCCCCGGAACGAAGGGGCGGGCCCCGGCCGGCAGATCCGGCCGGGGCCCGCCCACCGGGGCGTCGTGCGCCTAGTCGCGGGCCTCCGCCAGCAGCTTCTGCATCCGCGACACGCCCTCGACCAGGTCCTCGTCCCCCAGCGCGTACGACAGGCGCAGGTAGCCCGGCGTGCCGAAGGCCTCGCCCGGGACCACGGCGACCTCGACCTCGTCCAGGACCAGCGCGGCCAGCTCGACCGAGGACCGCGGGCGCCTGCCGCGGATCTCCCTGCCCAGGAGCCCCTTCACCGAGGGGTACGCGTAGAACGCGCCCTCCGGCGTCGGGCAGACCACGCCGTCGATCTCGTTCAGCATCCGCACGATCGTCCGGCGGCGCCGGTCGAACGCCGCGCGCATCTCCGCGACCGCGTCGAGGTTCCCGGAGACGGCCGCGAGCGCGGCGACCTGGGCGACGTTGGAGACGTTCGACGTGGCGTGCGACTGCAGGTTCGTCGCGGCCTTCACCACGTCCTTCGGGCCGAGGATCCACCCGACGCGCCAGCCCGTCATGGCGTACGTCTTGGCCACCCCGTTGACGACGACGCACTTCTCGCGCAGCTCGGGGACGAGCGCCGGCAGCGAGGTGAAGACCGCGTCGCCGTACACGAGGTGCTCGTAGATCTCGTCCGTCAGGACCCACAGGCCGTGCTCGACGGCCCAGCGGCCGATCGCCTCGGCGTCCTCACGGGAGTAGACGGCGCCGGTCGGGTTGGACGGGGAGACGAACAGGACGACCTTGGTCCGCTCCGTCCGGGCCGCCTCCAGCTGCTCCACGGAGACGCGGTAGCCGGTGGTCTCGTCGGCGACGACCTCCACCGGGACGCCGCCGGCCAGCCGGATCGACTCCGGGTACGTCGTCCAGTACGGGGCCGGGACGATGACCTCGTCACCCGGGTCCAGGATCGCGGCGAACGCCTCGTAGATCGCCTGCTTGCCGCCGTTGGTCACCAGGACCTGGGCGGGGTCCACCTCGTACCCGGAGTCCCGCAGCGTCTTGGCGGCGATCGCGGCCTTCAGCTCGGGGAGGCCGCCGGCCGGCGTGTAGCGGTGGTACTTCGGGTCGCGGCAGGCCTCCACGGCCGCCTCGACGATGTAGCCGGGCGTCGGGAAGTCGGGCTCGCCGGCGCCGAAGCCGATCACCGGGCGCCCGGCGGCCTTGAGGGCCTTGGCCTTGGCGTCGACGGCGAGGGTCGCGGACTCGGAGATCGCGCCGATGCGGGCGGAGACCCGGCGCTCGGTCGGAGGGGTTGCAGCGCTCATGCGGCCCATCGTCCCAGACCACGGGAGGGCCGGACACACGGGTTTCGCCCAGTGGACGGCGGTGTCGGCCACCCGTTCGCACGACGGACCGGAGGGTTCCGCGAGCGGCCGGAAGGGGGAGCCGGGAGGGCGGCGCGACGCCCGCCGGGGCTTTCTGTTCGACGCGGGGACGCCGAGCACGTACACTCTCTGCTCGTTGGCCCTCGCCGACCGCACCGTGAGCACCACTCGGGATGCGGTAGGTTGGGGGAGAACCACAAAGGGTCGTAGCTCAATTGGTAGAGCACTGGTCTCCAAAACCAGCGGTTGGGGGTTCAAGTCCCTCCGGCCCTGCTACACACACCGCCAGGATGTGTGCGCAGGTATGTACTTCATTGCACCGCCGTGCGGCTCCACCCGGGCGCGGCACGGCCGACCCGGAATCAGGTGAGATACGTGACGGACGCCGTAGGCTCCATCGACATGCCTGATGCTGAGGACGAAGCGCCGGAGTCCAAGAAGACCCGCAAGGGCGGCAAGCGCGCCAAGAAGGGGCCGCTGGGCCGTCTCGCGCTGTTCTACCGCCAGATCGTCGCCGAGCTGCGCAAGGTCGTCTGGCCCACCCGCAACCAGCTGACCACGTACACGACGGTCGTGATCATTTTCGTCGTCATCATGATCGGCATAGTGACCGGCATCGACTTCGGCTTCAAGGAAGCAGTCAAGTACGTCTTCGGCTGATTCCCGCGGAGGGCGCCCACCCCGGCGTCCCTTTTCGCATGTTCCACCCATCTGTATCCAGGAAGAAGCAGCCACCGTGTCTGACCCGAACCTGAACGAGTCCGCCCAGGACGAGCTCGACGTCGTCGAGGCGGCCGACGAGGACCAGGCGGAAGCTGCGGACGCCGCTGCCGGCGAGGCGGCCGAGGACGCCGACACCGTCGAGGACGCCGGTACCGACGAGGGCACCGGGGCCGGTACCGACGAGGGCGAGACCGCCGAGGACGGCGAGGACGGCGACACCGCCGAGGGCGGCGAGACCGCCGAGGGCGGGGCTGAGGGCGACGAGGAGGCCGAGCCGGCCGCTCCCGTCGACCCGGTCGCCGCGCTCCGCGAGGAACTGCGCGGCCTGCCCGGCGAGTGGTACGTGATCCACACCTACGCGGGCTACGAGAAGCGCGTGAAGGCCAACCTGGAGCAGCGCGCCGTCTCGCTGAACGTCGAGGACTTCATCTACCAGGCCGAGGTCCCCGAGGAAGAGATCGTCCAGATCAAGAACGGCGAGCGCAAGAACGTCCGGCAGAACAAGCTGCCCGGCTACGTGCTCGTCCGCATGGACCTGACGAACGAGTCCTGGGGCGTCGTGCGCAACACCCCCGGCGTCACCGGCTTCGTGGGCAACGCCTACGACCCGTACCCGCTGACGCTGGACGAGATCGTCAAGATGCTCGCCCCGGAGGCCGAGGAGAAGGCCGCCCGCGAGGCCGCCGAGGCCGAGGGCAAGCCCGCTCCCGCCCGCAGGGTCGAGGTCCAGGTGCTGGACTTCGAGGTCGGCGACTCCGTCACCGTCACCGACGGCCCGTTCGCGACGCTGCAGGCCACGATCAACGAGATCAACGCCGACTCGAAGAAGGTCAAGGGCCTCGTCGAGATCTTCGGCCGCGAGACCCCGGTCGAGCTCAGCTTCGACCAGATCCAGAAGAACTGACCCCGGTCGGTTCCCCGTCAGGCTTCGAGCAGGTCAGAGCGGCGTCCTCCGCGCTCTGACCTGCTCGGTTTTTGGACGCACGCCCATACCCGTTATCGTTGTGCGGTATGCCTCCATCCGGATGACGCCTGTCGACACCGGACGGCGGCCGAACACTCTCACTAGGACCCGGAGAGAGCTATGCCTCCCAAGAAGAAGAAGGTCACGGGGCTTATCAAGCTCCAGATCCAGGCCGGCGCCGCCAACCCGGCCCCGCCGGTCGGCCCCGCGCTGGGTCAGCACGGCGTCAACATCATGGAGTTCTGCAAGGCCTACAACGCCGCGACCGAGTCGCAGCGCGGCTGGGTCATCCCGGTGGAGATCACGGTCTACGAGGACCGCTCCTTCACCTTCATCACCAAGACCCCGCCGGCGTCGAGGATGATCCTCAAGGCCGCGGGTGTGGAGAAGGGCTCCGGCGAGCCGCACAAGACCAAGGTCGCCAAGCTGACGAGCGCCCAGGTCCGCGAGATCGCCACGACCAAGCTGCCCGACCTCAACGCGAACGACCTGGACGCCGCCGAGAAGATCATCGCCGGCACCGCCCGTTCCATGGGCATCACGGTCGAGGGCTGAACAGCCCCCGTTCGAACCCCTGTGGAAGGGCCACGCGCTGGCCCGGACCACGACTCCGTACCTGAAAGCAGGAGAAGAAGTGAAGCGCAGCAAGGCTCTCCGCGGCGCGGACGCCAAGATCGACCGGGAGCGTAACTACGCCCCCCTCGAGGCCGTCCGTCTCGCCAAGGACACCGCCACCACCAAGTTCGACGGCACCGTCGAGGTCGCCTTCCGCCTGGGCGTCGACCCGCGCAAGGCCGACCAGATGGTCCGTGGCACCGTGAACCTTCCGCACGGCACCGGCAAGACCGCCCGGGTCCTGGTCTTCGCGACCGGTGACCGTGCTGCGGCCGCGGAGGCCGCGGGCGCCGACATCGTCGGCTCCGACGAACTGATCGACGAGGTCGCGAAGGGCCGTCTGGACTTCGACGCCGTCGTCGCCACCCCGGACCTCATGGGCAAGGTCGGCCGCCTCGGCCGCGTCCTCGGCCCCCGTGGTCTGATGCCGAACCCGAAGACCGGCACGGTCACGATGGACGTCGCCAAGGCCGTGACGGACATCAAGGGCGGCAAGATCGAGTTCCGTGTCGACAAGCACGCGAACCTGCACTTCATCATCGGCAAGGTGTCGTTCGACGAGACCAAGCTGGTCGAGAACTACGCCGCGGCGCTGGAGGAGATCCTCCGTCTGAAGCCGTCCGCCGCGAAGGGCCGCTACATCAAGAAGGCGACCCTGACCACCACCATGGGCCCCGGCATCCCGCTGGACGCCAACCGCACCCGGAACCTCCTCGTCGAGGAGGACCCGGCCGCGGTCTGAGCCTGACGGCTCACACGGTCGACGAAAGCCGGTCCCCGCGCCTCTCCGGAGGGGCGCGGGGACCGGCTTTCCCGTACGCGGTGCCGGCACCGCGCCCCGACGTTCCGGCGGGAGCGCCGGGGCGCGATGGCCGGCGCCGCCCCTGCCCCGGAGCCCCGGAGCCCGGTGGGACGGGCGTCGGCGGGGCGGGGAGAACCGGCGTCCCGGGCCAGGCCGAGCCCGCCCCGGGTGCCACCGCACCGGGCGTCATCGCTCGGGACGCCACCGCACCGGGCGCGGGACCGGGCGGGACCCGGGGGCTCCCGGTACGGCCGGGGTGGACGGGACCGGGTACGCGGAGGTCCCCGGGGGTGAGCCCGGTCCTCGCGGCGCGCCCGCACACCGCGGTGGACGGCCGACCGGGCCGGGAGGCCCCCGGCTCCGGTGGGGAAGGCGGGGGAGCCCGCCGCCGCATGGGGGGCGTCGTACGGGTGGGTCGCCCCGACCCCGCGGTGGGGAACCCCCCCTCGCGAGGGGCGTCGCCGGCACCGGGGCGCCGCCCGGTTCGGGCACCTCCGGCGATTTGCTTGACGGCTGCCCGTTCCCGTACTCTTCCACGGAAGCCAAAGACCGCTGGTCGCAGCTGTGCCCGCAGGGGTGTGGCCGCCGAAGGATCCGCTAGCTGCGGACGGCCCGCGTAGGTGACAGTGGATGTACTCCCGGACGTGCCGTCCGGTCGAGTTCACGCCCCGTGCGCCTGCGCCGGGGCGTTTCGTTTTGCCCAGTCTCCTTCCTTCAGCCATCGCGGTCCGAATCACCCGGAAGGAGGCCGAGGCTCATGGCGAGGCCCGACAAGTCTGCTGCGGTTGCCGAGCTGACGGACAAGTTCCGCAGCTCGAACGCCGCCGTGCTGACCGAGTACCGCGGTCTCACCGTGGCACAGCTCAAGCAGCTGCGCCGTTCGCTCGGTGAGAACGCCCAGTACGCCGTGGTGAAGAACACGCTGACCAAGATTGCGGCCAACGAGGCCGGGATCACGTCGCTGGACGACCAGTTCGCTGGTCCGACGGCGGTCGCCTTCATCACCGGTGACCCGGTGGAGTCGGCGAAGGGTCTTCGTGACTTCGCCAAGGACAACCCGAACCTGATCATCAAGGGCGGTGTCCTTGACGGCAAGGCGCTGTCCGCCGATGAGATCAAGAAGCTTGCGGACCTCGAGTCCCGCGAGGTTCTGCTCGCCAAGCTGGCGGGCGCCATGAAGGGCAAGCAGTCCCAGGCTGCCGCGCTCTTCCAGGCGCTCCCGTCGAAGCTCGTCCGCACCGTGGACGCGCTGCGCGCCAAGCAGGCCGAGCAGGGCGGTGCCGAGTAACTCGGCTCGCACACTGACCGCCGCCTGACGGGCGACGGTCACAGCGGGCCCCACGTACGCCCGCCACACATGTACATCCGGCACCCGCCGAATTAGTGGAAGGACCGCCATCATGGCGAAGCTGTCTCAGGAAGACCTGCTCGCGCAGTTCGAGGAGATGACCCTCATCGAGCTCTCCGAGTTCGTGAAGGCGTTCGAGGAGAAGTTCGACGTCACCGCCGCCGCCCCGGTGGCCGTCGCCGCCGGCGTCCCGGGTGCCCCGGCCGCCGAGGCCGAGGAGGAGAAGGACGAGTTCGACGTCATCCTCACCGGTGCCGGCGAGAAGAAGATCCAGGTCATCAAGGTCGTCCGTGAGCTGACCTCCCTGGGCCTGAAGGAGGCCAAGGACCTCGTCGACGGCACCCCGAAGCCGGTCCTCGAGAAGGTCAACAAGGAGGCCGCGGACAAGGCCGCCGAGGCCCTCAAGGGCGCCGGCGCGTCCGTCGAGGTCAAGTGACCCACCGCGGGTCCTCCGACTCGCACTGACGCTCCCCGGGGGCGTTCCGAGGGGCGATCACCCATCCGGGTGGTCGCCCCTCGGCGTTCCCGCGGCGCCCGCCCGCCCCCGGACGCGACGGAGTATGGTGATCTTCGCCGTACGCCCGTGGGGCCGGGGGCCTTGACGAACCGCACGCCGCGCGCAATTCTCAGGACGCGTCGTCACAACGATCCGCATCCGAGGCATGGATCGACGACCGAACGGGCAGTATCGATGTGCGCCGAGGCGCGAGGTGCCGCGGAGATGAGAACAACGAGGGTCGTGAATGACCGCCCTGGACATCAGTGGGCCAAGTGGCTACACTGACCCTTTGCGCTGCCTGTTAGCTGCCCCCTGCCCGTCACCAGGGGCATCCCCTTGCGAGAGCACCGTTGACCGAATGCCCTGACCTGGGATTTCGGGTCTTCTTGCTCGGCTTGGGACCGGTACGCGCGTAGTGAGTCCGAGCCCTCGGAAGGACCCCCTCTTGGCCGCCTCGCGCAACGCCTCGACCGCGAATACGAACAACGGCGCAAGCACCGCCCCGCTGCGCATCTCCTTTGCAAAGATCAAGGAGCCCCTCGAGGTTCCGAACCTCCTCGCGCTGCAGACCGAGAGCTTTGACTGGCTGCTCGGCAACGCCGCGTGGAAGGCTCGTGTCGAGGCGGCTCTGGAGAACGGACAGGACGTCCCCACCAAGTCCGGTCTGGAGGAGATCTTCGAGGAGATCTCGCCGATCGAGGACTTCTCCGGGTCGATGTCGCTGACCTTCCGCGACCACCGCTTCGAGCCCCCGAAGAACTCCATCGACGAGTGCAAGGAGCGCGACTTCACCTACGCCGCGCCGCTCTTCGTCACGGCCGAGTTCACCAACAACGAGACCGGCGAGATCAAGTCCCAGACCGTCTTCATGGGCGACTTCCCGCTCATGACGAACAAGGGCACCTTCGTCATCAACGGCACCGAGCGTGTCGTGGTGTCGCAGCTCGTCCGCTCGCCGGGTGTGTACTTCGACTCCTCCATCGACAAGACGTCCGACAAGGACATCTTCTCCGCCAAGATCATCCCCTCCCGGGGCGCCTGGCTGGAGATGGAGATCGACAAGCGCGACATGGTCGGTGTCCGCATCGACCGCAAGCGCAAGCAGTCCGTGACCGTCCTTCTGAAGGCGCTCGGCTGGACCACCGAGCAGATCCTGCAGGAGTTCGGCGAGTACGAGTCCATGCGGGCCACCCTGGAGAAGGACCACACCCAGGGCCAGGACGACGCGCTGCTCGACATCTACCGCAAGCTCCGTCCGGGCGAGCCCCCCGACGCGCGAGGCCGCCCAGACGCTGCTGGAGAACCTCTACTTCAACCCCAAGCGCTACGACCTGGCCAAGGTCGGCCGCTACAAGGTCAACAAGAAGCTCGGCGCCGACGAGCCGCTCGACGCCGGCGTCCTGACCGTCGACGACGTCATCGCGACGATCAAGTACCTGGTGAAGCTCCACGCGGGCGAGACCGAGACCGTCGGCGAGAACGGTTCGACGATCGTCGTCGAGACCGACGACATCGACCACTTCGGCAACCGCCGCCTGCGCAACGTCGGCGAGCTCATCCAGAACCAGGTCCGCACGGGCCTGGCCCGGATGGAGCGCGTCGTGCGCGAGCGCATGACCACCCAGGACGTCGAGGCGATCACGCCGCAGACCCTGATCAACATCCGGCCGGTCGTCGCCTCCATCAAGGAGTTCTTCGGCACCAGCCAGCTGTCGCAGTTCATGGACCAGAACAACCCGCTGTCCGGGCTGACGCACAAGCGTCGTCTGTCCGCGCTCGGCCCGGGTGGTCTGTCCCGTGAGCGGGCCGGCTTCGAGGTCCGGGACGTGCACCCGTCCCACTACGGGCGCATGTGCCCGATCGAGACGCCCGAAGGCCCGAACATCGGTCTGATCGGCTCGCTCGCCTCGTACGGCCGCGTCAACGCCTTCGGCTTCGTCGAGACGCCGTACCGCAAGGTCGTCGACGGCCAGGTCACCGACGAGGTGGACTACCTGACCGCCGACGAGGAGGACCGCTTCGTCATCGCCCAGGCCAACGCGCCGCTGACCGAGGAGCTCCGGTTCGCCGAGAACCGCGTCCTGGTCCGCCGCCGCGGCGGCGAGGTCGACTACGTCGGCCCGGACGACGTGGACTACATGGACGTCTCGCCGCGCCAGATGGTGTCGGTCGCGACCGCCATGATCCCCTTCCTGGAGCACGACGACGCCAACCGCGCCCTCATGGGCGCGAACATGATGCGCCAGGCCGTGCCGCTCATCAAGTCCGAGGCCCCGCTCGTCGGCACAGGCATGGAGTACCGCTCCGCCGTCGACGCCGGCGACGTGGTCAAGGCCGAGAAGGACGGCGTGGTCCAGGAGCTCTCCGCGGACTACATCACCGTGACCAACGACGACGGCACGTACATCACGTACCGCCTGGCCAAGTTCGCCCGCTCCAACCAGGGCACCTCGGTCAACCAGAAGGTCGTCGTCGCCGAGGGCGACCGGGTCGTCGAGGGCCAGGTCCTGGCCGACGGCCCGGCCACCGAGAACGGCGAGATGGCGCTCGGCAAGAACCTCCTCGTGGCGTTCATGCCGTGGGAGGGCCACAACTACGAGGACGCGATCATCCTGTCGCAGCGCCTCGTCCAGGACGACGTCCTCTCCTCGATCCACATCGAGGAGCACGAGGTCGACGCCCGCGACACCAAGCTGGGCCCCGAGGAGATCACCCGGGACATCCCGAACGTCTCCGAGGAGGTCCTCGCCGACCTCGACGAGCGCGGCATCATCCGCATCGGCGCCGAGGTCGTCGCCGGCGACATCCTGGTCGGCAAGGTCACCCCGAAGGGCGAGACCGAGCTGACCCCGGAGGAGCGCCTGCTCCGCGCGATCTTCGGCGAGAAGGCCCGCGAGGTCCGCGACACCTCGCTGAAGGTGCCGCACGGCGAGACCGGCAAGGTCATCGGCGTGCGCGTCTTCGACCGCGAGGAGGGCGACGAGCTGCCGCCGGGCGTGAACCAGCTGGTCCGCGTCTACGTGGCCCAGAAGCGCAAGATCACCGACGGTGACAAGCTCGCCGGCCGCCACGGCAACAAGGGCGTCATCTCCAAGATCCTGCCGATCGAGGACATGCCGTTCCTGGAGGACGGCACCCCGGTCGACATCATCCTCAACCCGCTGGGCGTGCCCTCCCGGATGAACCCGGGACAGGTCCTGGAGATCCACCTCGGCTGGCTCGCCAGCCAGGGCTGGGACGTCTCCGGGCTCGCCGAGGACTGGGCCAAGCGGCTTCAGACCATCGGCGCCGACCGGGTCGAGCCCCGCACCAACGTCGCGACCCCGGTCTTCGACGGCGCGCGCGAGGACGAGCTGGCCGGCCTGCTGGAGCACACCCTCCCCAACCGCGACGGCGACCGCCTGATGCTGCCGTCCGGCAAGGCCCGCCTGTTCGACGGCCGCTCCGGCGAGCCGTTCCCGGACCCGATCTCGGTCGGGTACATGTACATCCTCAAGCTCCACCACCTGGTCGACGACAAGCTGCACGCCCGGTCGACCGGTCCGTACTCGATGATCACCCAGCAGCCGCTGGGCGGTAAGGCTCAGTTCGGTGGCCAGCGCTTCGGCGAGATGGAGGTGTGGGCGCTGGAGGCTTACGGCGCCGCGTACGCCCTCCAGGAGCTGCTGACCATCAAGTCCGACGATGTCACCGGCCGCGTGAAGGTCTACGAGGCCATCGTCAAGGGCGAGAACATCCCCGAGCCCGGCATCCCGGAGTCCTTCAAGGTGCTCATCAAGGAGATGCAGTCCCTGTGCCTCAACGTGGAGGTGCTGTCCTCGGACGGCATGTCCATCGAGATGCGCGACACCGACGAGGACGTCTTCCGCGCTGCGGAGGAGCTCGGCATCGACCTGTCCCGGCGCGAGCCGAGCAGCGTCGAAGAGGTCTGACGGGTCGGCCGGCCGGACCCCGCGAGGTCCGGCCGGCCCCCCAGCGACCCGTACAGACCATTGATTGACACGAACCCTGAGAGGGATTGACGCATAGTGCTCGACGTCAACTTCTTCGACGAGCTGCGGATCGGCCTGGCCACCGCGGACGACATCCGGCAGTGGTCCCACGGCGAGGTCAAGAAGCCGGAGACCATCAACTACCGCACCCTGAAGCCCGAGAAGGACGGCCTCTTCTGCGAGAAGATCTTCGGTCCGACCCGGGACTGGGAGTGCTACTGCGGCAAGTACAAGCGCGTCCGCTTCAAGGGCATCATCTGTGAGCGGTGCGGTGTCGAGGTCACCCGCGCCAAGGTGCGCCGCGAGCGGATGGGCCACATCGAGCTCGCCGCCCCCGTCACCCACATCTGGTACTTCAAGGGCGTCCCGTCCCGGCTCGGCTACCTGCTGGACCTCGCCCCGAAGGACCTGGAGAAGGTCATCTACTTCGCGGCGTACATGATCACGTACGTCGACGAGGAGCGCCGCCAGCGCGACCTGCCGTCGCTGGAGGCCCACGTCTCCGTCGAGCGCCAGCAGATCGAGCAGCGCCGCGACGCCGACCTGGAGGCCCGCGCCAAGAAGCTCGAGACCGACCTGGCCGAGCTGGAGGCCGAGGGCGCCAAGGCCGACGTGCGCCGCAAGGTCCGCGAGGGCGCCGAGCGCGAGATGAAGCAGCTCCGCGACCGCGCCCAGCGCGAGATCGACCGCCTCGACGAGGTGTGGAGCCGCTTCAAGAACCTCAAGGTCCAGGACCTGGAGGGCGACGAGCTGCTCTACCGCGAGCTGCGCGACCGCTTCGGCACCTACTTCGACGGCTCGATGGGCGCCGCCGCGCTGCAGAAGCGCCTGGAGTCCTTCGACCTGGAGGAGGAGGCCGAGAAGCTCCGCGAGATCATCCGCACCGGCAAGGGCCAGAAGAAGACCCGCGCGCTCAAGCGCCTCAAGGTCGTCTCCGCCTTCCTGCAGACCAGCAACAGCCCCAAGGGCATGGTGCTGGACTGCGTCCCGGTGATCCCGCCGGACCTGCGCCCGATGGTGCAGCTGGACGGCGGCCGCTTCGCGACCTCCGACCTGAACGACCTGTACCGCCGCGTCATCAACCGCAACAACCGCCTGAAGCGGCTTCTCGACCTCGGCGCGCCCGAGATCATCGTGAACAACGAGAAGCGCATGCTCCAGGAGGCCGTCGACGCGCTCTTCGACAACGGCCGCCGCGGCCGCCCGGTGACGGGCCCCGGCAACCGTCCGCTGAAGTCGCTGTCCGACATGCTCAAGGGCAAGCAGGGCCGCTTCCGCCAGAACCTGCTCGGCAAGCGGGTCGACTACTCGGCGCGTTCCGTCATCGTCGTCGGCCCGCAGCTCAAGCTGCACCAGTGCGGTCTGCCCAAGGCCATGGCGCTGGAGCTCTTCAAGCCGTTCGTGATGAAGCGCCTGGTGGACCTGAACCACGCGCAGAACATCAAGTCGGCCAAGCGCATGGTCGAGCGCGGCCGCACGGTCGTGTACGACGTGCTGGAAGAGGTCATCGCGGAGCACCCGGTCCTGCTGAACCGCGCGCCCACGCTGCACCGCCTCGGCATCCAGGCATTCGAGCCGCAGCTGGTCGAGGGCAAGGCCATCCAGATCCACCCGCTCGTCTGCACCGCGTTCAACGCGGACTTCGACGGCGACCAGATGGCCGTCCACCTGCCGCTCTCCGCGGAGGCGCAGGCCGAGGCGCGCATCCTGATGCTGTCCTCGAACAACATCCTCAAGCCGGCCGACGGCCGTCCGGTCACCATGCCGACCCAGGACATGGTGCTGGGCCTCTTCTTCCTCACCACGGACGAGGAGGAGCGCGAGGTCAGGGGTGAGGGCCGCGCCTTCAACTCCACCGCCGAGGCGATCATGGCCTTCGACGCCCGGGAGCTCTCGCTCCAGGCGAAGGTCGACATCCGCTTCCCGATCGGCTCCGTCCCGCCCCGCGACTGGACGCCCCCGGTCGAGGAGGACGGCGACGACTTCGGCGGCGCGGGTGCCTGGCAGCCGGGCGACAGCTTCCGCCTGCGCACCACCCTGGGCCGCGCGCTCTTCAACGAGCTGCTGCCCGAGGACTACCCGTTCGTCGACTACACGGTCGGCAAGAAGCAGCTCTCCGAGATCGTCAACGACCTCGCCGAGCGCTACCCGAAGGTCATCGTGGCGGCGACGCTCGACAACCTGAAGGCGGCCGGCTTCTACTGGGCCACCCGCTCCGGCGTCACCGTCGCCATCTCGGACGTCGTCGTCCCGGAGGCGAAGAAGGAGATCGTCCGCGGCTACGAGGCCCAGGACGAGAAGGTCCAGAAGCAGTACGAGCGCGGTCTGATCACCAAGGACGAGCGCACCCAGGAGCTCATCGCGATCTGGACCAAGGCGACCAACGAGGTCGCCGAGGCGATGAACGACAACTTCCCGAAGACGAACCCGATCTTCATGATGGTGAACTCGGGCGCCCGAGGGAACATGATGCAGATGCGCCAGATCGCGGGCATGCGCGGTCTGGTGTCGAACGCCAAGAACGAGACGATCCCGCGTCCCATCAAGGCGTCCTTCCGCGAGGGCCTGTCCGTGCTGGAGTACTTCATCTCCACGCACGGTGCCCGCAAGGGTCTCGCCGACACCGCCCTGCGCACCGCCGACTCGGGTTACCTGACCCGTCGTCTGGTGGACGTCTCGCAGGACGTGATCATCCGCGAGGAGGACTGCGGCACCGACCGCGGTCTGAAGCTGCGGATCGGCGTGCGCGACGAGGCCGGTGTCCTGCGCAAGGCGGACGACGTCGAGACGTCCGTGTACGCGCGGATGCTCGCCGAGGACGTCGTGGTGGACGGCAAGGTCATCGCGCCGGCCAACGTCGACCTGGGCGACGTGCTCATCGACCAGCTCATCGCGGCGGGTGTCGAGCAGGTCAAGACCCGCTCGGTCCTCACCTGCGAGTCCGCGGTCGGCACGTGTGCGTACTGCTACGGCCGTTCGCTCGCCACCGGCAAGCTGGTCGACATCGGCGAGGCGGTCGGCATCATCGCCGCCCAGTCCATCGGCGAGCCCGGCACCCAGCTGACGATGCGGACCTTCCACACCGGTGGTGTGGCCGGTGACGACATCACGCAGGGTCTGCCGCGTGTCGTCGAGCTCTTCGAGGCCCGTTCCCCCAAGGGCATGGCGCCGATCGCCGAGGCCTCCGGCCGCGTGCGGATCGAGGAGACCGAGAAGACCAAGAAGATCGTCATCACCCCGGACGACGGCAGCGACGAGACGGCGTACCCGATCTCGAAGCGCGCCCGTGTCCTGGTCGGCGAGGGCGACCACGTCGAGGTGGGCCAGAAGCTCACCGTGGGTACCGAGAACCCGCACGACGTGCTGCGCATCCTCGGCCAGCGGGCCGTCCAGGTCCACCTGGTCGGCGAGGTGCAGAAGGTCTACAACTCGCAGGGCGTGTCGATCCACGACAAGCACATCGAGATCATCATCCGGCAGATGCTGCGCCGCGTGACGATCATCGAGTCCGGCGACGCCGAGCTGCTGCCGGGCGAGCTCGTGGAGCGCTCGCGCTTCGAGCAGGAGAACCGCCGCGTGGTCCAGGAGGGCGGCCACCCGGCCTCCGGCCGTCCGCAGCTGATGGGTATCACCAAGGCGTCGCTGGCGACGGAGTCGTGGCTGTCCGCGGCCTCCTTCCAGGAGACGACCAGGGTCCTGACGGACGCGGCGATCAACGCCAAGTCCGACTCCCTGATCGGCCTCAAGGAGAACGTCATCATCGGCAAGCTCATCCCGGCCGGTACGGGCCTGTCCCGCTACCGCAACATCCGGGTCGAGCCGACCGAGGAGGCCAAGGCCGCGATGTACTCGGCCGTCGGCTACGACGACATCGACTACTCGCCGTTCGGCACGGGCTCCGGCCAGGCCGTTCCGCTGGAGGACTACGACTACGGTCCGTACAACCAGTAAGCGAGTCGCCTGACCGAAGGGCGGTCACCCCGCGAGGGGCGGCCGCCCTTCGGCGTGTCCGGAGGCACCGGGCGCGGAGCGGCGGGGCCGCGGAGGCCGGTCGTGGGGCGCTCCGGTCGGCGGACGGGGCCGGTCAGCGGGCGGCGAGCTGCCAGAAGGTGGCCAGCAGCCCGGCGCCGGCGGTGAGCGCGGCGATGCTCGCCAGCGGCCAGCGGGCGCGCTCCAGGGCGTCGATGCGGGACTCCATGTCGGCGAGGTGCTTGTCGGTCTGGTCGCTGCGCTGGACGAGCAGCGCGAGGGAGCCGTCGACGCGGGCGAGCCCGGCCTCCAGCGTGCCGCGCAGCCGTTCCAGTTCGACCGCGACGGTGACGGGGCCGTTCGGCTGGTCAGACTCGATCATCGGCACCCACCGGGGTGGTGCGCAGCCAGGCGGGCAGGAGACGCTGGACCGGGTCGAGGGCCATGACCCGGGTGAGCGCGCCCGCGATGGCCAGCGCCCCGGCGACCCAGGGCAGGGCCGCCGGGACGCCCGCGGCGTCGACGATCGCGGGGAGCGCGACGGCGAGGCCGACGGCGGACTGGAGGACGGTGCGGGCCGTGCGCTTGGCGGCGTCCGACATGGGCGGTGCTCCTTACGGGTGCGTGGTTCAGGTGGTGTACGGGACCTCCAGGACGTTCCAGGAGGCGGCGCCCGGCCAGCCGTCGGCGTCGGAGCCGGTGAAGCCGAGCTTGCGCTGCCAGGCGGCGTACGACTTGCGGTCGGCCTCCGACCAGCGCGGGCCGGGGCCGACCCGGTAGCGGCCGCAGCCCTCGGCGACGAGCCGGCGGCCCATCGCGGTGACGACGGGCGAGCTGGGGCCGGACCGGAAGAACGCGGTGCCGGGGAACGGCTGGTGGCGGGGGGCGGCGGGCTTCGGCGCGGTCGGCCTCTGGGGGGACGGGGCCGCGCCGAGCCGCTTCCGGACCCGCTCGCGCATCCCGGACATCGCGAAACCGCGCGGGTCGCTCTTGTGGTCGGACCACTCCAGGTGGCCGATCACGGACCTGGCGCCCCAGCCGTGTGCCCGGCACAGCGCGGCGCTCGCGCGTTCGACCGCGTCGAGCTGGGCGGCCGGCCACGGGTCGGAGCCGTCGCCGAGGTTGACGCACTCGAAGCCGTAGAAGCGGGCGTTGCCGTCGACGGCGTCCGGGCTGCCCTGGTGGGCGCGGGGGACGGGCGGTCGGGTGCCGTACGTCTCGGTGACCACGGCCTGGAGTACGGAGGGGTCGCCGCCGCCCGCGTGGTTGGCGCGGCCGCCGCCGACGAGGTGGACGGTGCCGTCCTTGGCGACGACGCCGTGGCACAGGGGGCCCGGCAAGCCGTCGTAGCCGCGGGAGCACAGGGCGACGGAGGCGGTGGTGCCGCTGGTCACGGTGTGGTGGATCATCACGCCGCTGACCGGGCCCCAGGCTCCGGCGTGGTTGCGGTGGTGGGTGCGCCAGCCGGGGCGCTCGACGACGCGCACGCCCTCGGCGCGCAGGGCGGCGAGGAGCCGGTCGGGGGAGAGGGGGACTGCCATGGGGGTTCCTTTTCGGAAAGCGGGCGGGCCCCGTGCCGGTGGGAGTCGGCACGGGGCCCGTGGCGCGGTGGCGTGGGGAAGGTCAGGAGAGCGCGGCCCAGATGGCGTTGGAGTCCGCGATCACCGACGACGGGGGGAACGACGGCGGGAGCGAGGTCTGTCCCGTGGTGGAGAGCCGGCCGTGGCGGACGAAGGCGCCCGTCATCCGGGCGCTGCCGCCCGGGAACTCGCCCATGGACGCGCCTCGCAGGAAGGCCGGGCCGCTGTTGCTCGGGTTCGGGCCGTTGACCAGCAGCGCCACCCAGTAGTTGCCGGGGGCGGCGGCGTACGCGGTGGTCAGCGGCAGTATGGCCGTCATCCCCCCGGTCTTGTCGAGCAGGCCGTTCAGGGGAGCCGTCTGCCCGACCTTGGCCCCGGCGCCGGTGTAGAGGCCGGCGAAGGAGGTGGCCGCGAGGGTGCCGCCCGCGTAACCGGGGACGTAGAACACCACGTTCTTCACGGTGGTGGCCGTGTGCAGCGGGACGCCGATCAGGTACACGTAGCCGTTCATGCAGTACTGGGCGGCGTAGGCCGAGGACGCGGCCGGGTCGAACGCCCAGCACGAGAAGCCCATCGAGGCGGGGGACCAGGTGCCCGCGGCCGACACGGAGTCGACGTAGCCGCGCCGGGCCAACTGGTTGGCGGTCGAGGGGTTGGCGCTGGTGGAGGGCGGGACCGCGAAGGTCTTGGCGCCGTTCACCGTCTGGTCGCCGGTCGTCAGCACGGCGGCGCCGGCGGCGACCGCCGAGACGTCGGCGGCGGTCAGCTGGACCGCTCCGGTCCGGCCGTTGACGGTCTTCACCGGGGCCGCGTCGATGCCCAGGTAGCGGGTGTCGCCGGAGGCCGGCGTCAGCGCCCCGAGGTCGGCGGCGGTGACGGTGACGGCGCCGGTCCGCCCGTTGACCGAGGAGACCGCGCCCGTGACCGGGGGAGCTGTGCCGCCGGCACCCTGCCGTCGGGGCCGAGGCTCGCGACGCCGCCGGCCACGCCGGCCCTGTCCGCGGCGATGGCGGAGACGTCGGCGGCGGTGAGGGTGATGTCGGGCGTGGTGCGCCCGTTGACGGACCGGACGGGGCCCGCCGGGCCGACCGGGCCCATTTCGCCGGCCGGTCCGGGCGGGCCGGGCACGGCCACGTAGTGCGGGGTGTTCGGGTCGGCCGGGGCGGTGTCGGCCAGGTCGACCGCCGGCCGGGCGGCGGGCAGCGCGATCTGGTACGCGCGGTTCTGGCCGAGGCCGGCGAGCTTCTCGGTCACCTGGTAGGTCCAGTCGACCGGGTTCCAGCCGGAGGCGTCGGTGGCGGGCAGCACGACGCTGATCCGGCCCTGGTCGTCGAGGCGGGCGACGGTCGGTCCGCCGACGAAGACGTCGGCGGCGGAGTGGGTGAGCAGGGACGGCGGGCGGAACTCGACGGAGCCGCTCATCGGGGTGCCGTCCGGGGTCAGGTACCGGGCGGTGACGCGGACGGTGGGGATGGAGTCGGGGAGCACGGGCTCTCCTTCACGAGTGCGGGTGCGGGCCCGGCCGACGGCGGTGCGGGCGGCGGGCCGGTGGGTGATGGTGCGGGCGGGTACGGCGGGCGGAGGCGGCGGCGCGGGCGGAGGCTGGGACGGCCCCGCCCTCCGGCCCGGGGCCCGGCCCGGGGCCCGGCCCGGGGCCGGCCCGGCACCCGCCCCCCGGCGGCGTACGGGCGTGCCGCCGGGGGCGGGGGCGGTCGGAGGGGCGGCCCCGCGGACGGGGCCCGGGGTCAGGACTGGACGCCGTACAGGGCGAGTGGACGGCAGCGGACGGTGTCGCCCGCCGCCGCCACCTTCGCCTGGATCTCGAAGGCGACCGTCGCGCTGAAGCCGGCCGCCAGCGACTCCCGGAACTCCAGGTCCGCGCCGGGGCCGCCGACGGGGCCCACCTGGATCCCGTCGACGAGGAGGCGCACCTCCGCGCCGGCCGGGCCCTGGACGGCGATCCGGGCGTACAGCCTCGGGTGCTGGGAGATGGCCGGACCGCTGTAGAGCGTGGTCCAGTCCGTGTTCCCGGTGGACTCCCAGCGGGCCGCGTCGACCGGCCGGGGCAGCGGGTACGGGATGTACGGGCGGGCGAGGCCTCGCCGGGCGGCGTCGTCGGCGACGACGACGTTCCCGTACCAGTCGAAGATCTGCACCTGCTGGGTCTCCAGCCGGTCCGGTTCAGCCGTCCGCACGGTCAGAGCCATCGGACCGTCGTCCCGGCGGACCATCAGGCCCTGCTGGGGGGTGTCCGGGCCGCGGTCGGGCTGGACACGGCCCATGTGGACCAGGTCCTTGTCGTCGGTGACCTTCACGCGGAGCCGGCCGTCCTTGCCGATGACGACCTCCCCGTCGATCCGGTTGAGGGCGGGCGTGGTGTTCGCGCTGCCCATGAGTTCCCGGACCTGCCGCTCCAGGGTGCGGATGCGGTCCAGCAGGTCGGTGGGGACGATCGCCAAGGGTCAGGCTCCTTCCAGGTAGAGGGTGGCCGTCTCCGGCCTGGTGCGCTGCGGCGGGTTCACGGCGAGGCCGACGATCCGGTAGCGGGCGTCGAGCCCCTCCTGGTGCCACAGGTCGTGGATCCGCAGCCGGATCCGGGCGCCCAGCAGCGCGGGTGTGATCCGGTCGCCGAGGACGACGGTCAGCTCGGGGATGATTTCCGGGCGGCGCTGACGCGCCAGTTCGGCCTCGGCCAGGGAGCGGAGGGTGGCCACGTCCGTGACCCCGCTGTGGTCCGAGGTGCGCTCCAGTCGGGGCCACCCGCCGGCCAGGTCGGCCGGTTCGCTCGCCGCGGCGGTGAGCGGCAGCGAGTCCCGGGCCTGGTCGGTGTTGGCCGACTCGCCGCGGGCCACCCAGACGTTCGCCTGCACGGTGGCGTCCGTCGGCAGGCTGTACGACAGGACGGAGCCCGGGTGGTCCAGGACGATGTCGGCCCGGCTCGACTCGATCTTCGGGTGCCCGAGCTGGAGCCGCTTGACGCGGCGGCCCTGGCCGTCGCGGTAGCAGTGGACGCGCCACTCGAAGCCGTCCGCGAGCCGGGCCACCTTGTCGAGCAGTTCCCGGACCCGGGCCAGCGCCGTGTAGCCGGACGTGAAGTCGCGGCGCACGCCGGACGTCTCGGCGCCCAGGCTGATCCCGATGTCGCCGCCGTCCTGCTCCTGGGCGTGCGCCACCAGGGCGCGGGCGATGTCGAACTGGTCGGCCCGCAGGAGCACCACGTCGGCCGAGAGGATGCGGTGGTCCAGGTACGAGTCGAAGGTGCCCGCCTGGAACTGCACGGTCATCCGGCCCTGTTCGTCGGTGGCCGGGGTGCAGGTCCACAGCACCCCGCCCCACCAGACGTCCCCGTCCCGCTCCAGCCAGACCGCCGTGCGGCCGGGCCGGAGGGCCTCCCTGGCGCGGGCGGCCAGGGCGGGGTCGGGCAGCGGAACGGTCGCCGACAGGGAGCCCGGCTTGCCGATGTAGTCGTCGAACCTCGCCTCCGTGAGCGGCAGGACGTCGAGGACCCGGTCGGTGCGCAGGTCGCAGAAGACCGCCCGGTAGACGGGCGTGGCGACGGCTCGGGCCATGGGGCGGCTCACAGCACCGGGTCCACGCGGATGAACCGGTTGTCGATCCAGGCGTTGTTGCTGGCGGCCGAGGAGCGGTACGCGCCGACCGCCGTGTACTCCGTGTACGGCTTGAGGCCGGCGAGCCGGAACGTGTGCGTCACCGAGCTCCCGTTCTTGCCGGTCGCCTGTGCCGCCCGCTGGTCCGCGGCCGGGAGCACGACGGCGCCGTCCAGCCGGACGACCGCGCTCATCTGCGACCAGGCGCCGTCCACCGGGTTGTCGCCCAGGTAGCCGACGGTGATGAGCACCATGCCCGAGACCGGCGTGGTGAACTGGGTGGAGATGGACGGGCCGACGGTGTCGGCGATGGCTTCCACCCAGGTGGTGGAGGTGCAGTAGCCGCCGTCGTTGTTGAACGCCCAGCCGGTGACCGGGACGACCGGCCGCCACACGGCGCCGTCCCAGCGCTGGAGCCTGCCGCCCTCGTCGCGGTACTGCCCCGGGTACTCGCCGGCCGCCAGCGCACCCTGTGGGGCGACACCGCCGATGTGCCGCGGGTAGGACACCCAGCGGGCGCCGTCCCAGCGCTGGAGCTGGCTGGCGTTGTCGCGGTACTGGCCCGCGTAGCCGCCCTTGCTGTCGCGGTTCCACGACTCGGCGAGGATGCCGCCGGCCGCGACCGTGGTGTGGCGCAGGTCCTGGACGGCCTTGGACCAGTCCAGGCCGCCGGTGCCGACGGACGCGCCGGCCGGGACGTGGACGCGGGCCAGGGCGAGGGCGCCCTCCGGCACGGGCAGCGGCTCCGGGTTGGGCGCGGGCGCGCCCTTGAGGACCTCCAGGACGGCCTCGGTGCGCCCGGAGGCCGGATCGAACTGGGCGTCGTACACCCGCAGCAGCACCAGGTCGACGCGCGGGTTGTTCGCGTCGCCGTCGTCGAAGGCGACCTGCGCGTGGTCGGTCAGGACGACCGGGTAGGCGCCGGCCGCGGGGGAGCCCTGGACGACGGCCCGGCCGGGGGCGACGTTCGCGGTCATCCCGGCGGTGTCGCCGCGGACGTACAGGCCGTCCATGAGGTAGCGGCCGTCCTTGGACCCGGGGACGACACCGGAGGCGGTGGTCAGCGCGCCGCTGGGGGCCAGGGTGCCGGTGGGGGCGAGCCGGGTGTCGGAGCGGGTCTGGCCGGAGTCGGTCGTGGTGCGGTTGATCAGCCATGCGCTGCGGACGGGCATGATGTCCTCCTGGAGGGTGCGTTGCGGGGGTCGGGGGCGGTGGGGGCCGTGGCTGCGGGGCCGGTCACCAGTGGGCGTCGTGCCAGCGGACCGTGACCGAGGCCCGCGGGTCGGGTGCCGCGTCGTCGGAGCGGAAGGCGAGCGACGTACTGCCCGGCTCCAGCCGGAACAGCTGCTCGGGCGTCGAGGTGGGGGTCGCGGTGTAGAGCCGGGACGCCGTGCCGTTGAGCCGGACCGTCCCCGCCTCGGTGTCGACGGTGAGGACCTCGCCGGCGGCGAGCGCGATGTCGTACTGGAGTTGGCGGCCGTCGCCGAGCCGGCTCAGGGTCGGGCGGCGCACCGGGCCGCGGAACTCGATCACCGGGTGTGCGGCCGTGTCGCCCTCGTTGACGGCGGTGAAGCTGCCCGCCTCCGCGTCCGTGCCCCACTCCAGCGGCCACCGAAGACCGCTCCCGGCCTCGTTCTCCCAGGACAGGCCGGGTTCGGGCACCGGCAGCACGGCCCGGCCCTCGTGCACGGTGGTGCCGAAGCGGCGGGGGTCGGTCGCCGTCCACTGGAGGCTGGCCTTGGCCAGGCCCTGCCGTACGTACGCCCGGTCCTGGGGGACCACCCGGCGGCTGACCCGGGCGCGCACCGCGAGGGTCTCGCCGTGCAGGCGCACCGCGAGCCAGTGCTCCCCGCCCTCGGGGCCGGTGGCCGCGCGGAACGCGGCGCTGGTGCCGGCGGCCCGCGCCGTTGTGGGCGGGACCAGCCAGACGGTGGCGGTCACCAGCCGGGGCTGGGCCCAGACCGCCCCCGGCCAGGCGCCGTGCTGGTCGGGTCGGGCGACGTCGCCCGTGTCGAGGGTGGGCAGGTCGTCCCAGCCGGTGATGCCGGAACGGTCGATCTGGTACGGCGTCCCGGGGCCCATCAGCAGTCCGGCCCACTGGATCTGCCCGTCGCGGGTGATCAGTGAGCCGGGTGCGGTCTCGTCCGGGTGCGCGGTCGTGGTCTCGGCCATGACGGGCCGTCACCTCACTTTCGTCAGGCCGCGCCCTCGGGTCGCGGTCCGGTGCGGGAGCCGGGCCCCCGGCGGGGTGCCGCGGCCGTGCCGGGCTCAGGCCGCGGTCCGGTGCAGGAACAGCAGGTCCTCGGCGATCGCGAGGGCGCTGCGGCCCTCCGGTTCGCGGTAGGTGTGCAGTCGGCCGCGGTGCGGGGGGCGGGGGGCGTCGACGCGGTGCCCGGCCTCGGCCGGCCGCAGCCGGTCGAGCGAGGACAGGGGGCGTACGGCCGAGGCCCCGTCGTACGAGGGGGCGACGACGCCGCCCTCCGCGAGCTGCGGGATCTTGTCGAGGTCGACGCCGAACTTCTTGCCGAGGAACTCGCCGCCGAGGCTGTTGAGCCCGTCGATCACCCAGTTGGCGAAGGCGATGAGCCCCTTGACGGGACCGGTGACGACACCGGCGAGCGCCTGGAGGCCGGTGGAGACGAAGTCGCCGATGCCGCCGAGCGTGCCGGAGGTGGCGTCCCTCACCCGGGTGAACATGTCGGGGATCCTCCGGGTGATCCATTCCAGGACGGGCCGGACGGCTTCCTTGAAGGCGTTCCAGGGCCGGCGGACGAGGTCGCTCAGCGCCCCGGTGGCCCGGGACACCGCGGCCCCGGCCCTGCCGAAGTCCCCGGAGACGGCGGCGCCGACGATCCCGGCGACGGTCGTCACGACGGTCCCCACGGCCTTGAAGCACGCGCCGACGACGGTGCCGCAGGAGGTGACGACCGGGCCGAGGAACGTGGCGATCCCCCGGAAGACCTTCAGCACGTGGTCGAAGACCTGCTTCACGATCTTCTGGCCGGTCTCGGTGTTCAGGGCGTAGGCGGTGATCGCCGTGACGACGGGGACGACCAGCCCGGCCAGGAAGCCGAGCGGGTTGGCGCGCATGGCCACGTTGACGGCGGTCATGGCGCCGGCGGCGGCCCCGAGGCCGATGCCGAGGACGGTCATGGCCCGGGACATCGGGCCGGTGAACTGACCGAGGAGCCCCGCCACGGAGACGAATCCGCCCGCCGCGCCCGCGAGGGAGGCGAGCGTCGACGACGTTCCCCGCGACCTCGTGGCCCCGGAGCGCAGCTCGGCCGCCGCCTTCGTCGCGGAGCCCGCGAGGCGGGTGACGGAACGTCCGGCACCCTCGGCGTTCACCCGGAGCGTGCGCAGGAGGGGCACCGCCGGGGTGGTGCCTCCCCGAGGCGGTCCACGGCCGCCGCTGCCTGCCGGACCCGCCGGACGGCCGACTGCACGGACCCCGCGGCGTCGGTGAGCCGGGCACGGAAGGCACCCAGCGGTCCGGCGACACCGGCCAGGGGATGGGGGACGCCCGCCGGACCCGCGGCTGCGGTGCTCATCCGCGCGCCTTGGACAGGAACAGCAGGGCGGAGGCGGTCTCGCGCAGATCACTGGAGGACGCCTCGTAGTAGTTCTCGATACGGAAGCCGTGCGCCGCACCGGCATCCCGACCGGCCGACCGGGCGCGGGCGGCCCGCGCGGTGTGGCGCAGCAGCCGGTCCAGCTTGGACAGCGGCAGGACGGCCTCGGCCTCACCGGCCTCGGCCACGATCGCGTGGACGCCGCCGCGGCGGGGCTGGACCACGCCGCCCCGGGCGAGCAGGGGGATCCTCGGCAGGCTGACGCCGAACGTCTTGCCGCCGACGAGGGGCACCCAGCCCGGGATCGAGACCTTGATGCCGTTGAGTTTGCCGATCGCGCCGTTGATCAGGCCGATGACGGCGTTGATCGGGCCCTTCACCGCGCCCTTGATTTTGTCGAAGGCCCGGCCCGCGATGTCCTTCAGACCGCCCCAGATGCTGGAGAGCTTGTCCTTGACGGCGGTGAAGGCCCTCGGGACGACGTCCCTGATCCAGTTCACGACCGGCAGGATGATGCTCTTGATGCCGTTCCAGACGCTGGAGACGACGGCCTTCACGCCGGTCATCACCGTGGTGATGACCTTCTTGATGGCGTTGAACGTGGTCGAGACGACCCGGGAGACGGCGTTCGCGACGACCGTGACGGCCTTCCTGATGCCGTCCCAGACCGTTCTGATCAGCTTGCCGGCCGCCGTCATGATCGGGCCGACGGCCTTCATGACGACGGTGATGACCTTCTTGACGGCGCCGAAGGCGACCTGGAGGACCTTCTGCATGGTCTTCGACCGGGTGGCCATGTCGACCACCTTCTCGATGAGCGGCATGAACAGTTCCACGAGCCGGGCGATGAAGTTGCCCTTCATGGACTTGTTGAGGCCGTTCATCCCTTTCGATGCTCTGTCCGCCCCGGATTTGAACGTGCCGATCTGCGTGCCGCTGGTCCGGCCGGTGCGCCCGGCCTTCGCAAGCGACTTCTCCGCCCGGTCGGCGAACTGCTGCAATTTCTTGAGTTCCCGCCCGGACTGCTGCGCCCCGGTCCGCAGGCCCATGAGGCCCTGCTCGCCGGATCGGGCCTTGGACGAGATGGCGCCCACGGCGGTGGCGGCCGATGTGGAGTTCGATCGGAACTGCTGAAGAGTACCGGCCGCGTTCCTCAGGGAACGTACCAGTGACATTTCTGGCCCCCTTCGTGGAGTGCTGGTTCCTGGCGACGGAGACGTGTGGTCATGCCAGCGCGGCGGACAGCAGGTTCACCTGTGCCTGGAGGCGGGCGGTACGTGTTGCCGCCACCGCCATCTCCGGGGAGCCCGGGATGTCCCGCACCGCCTGTCGGGTGCTCGCCGACCGTGTCTCCAGGGCGGCGACCTTCCGGCCCAGCTCACGCAGTCTGGTGCGGCTGTCGAGCGTGAGCCTCGTGAGGCGCCTGATGCCGGTCTCCATGTCGACCAGCCGTCTTTCGGCGGCGGCGACGACGTTGGCGCGCCGCTCCAGTTCCGTGGCGTTGAGCTTCATCAGCATGCCGAACCGGTTCCGCTCCCAGTCGTGCTTCTTCAGCCAGTTCTCGATGGCCGGGTCGAAGTTGACGAACGGGGTCAGTTCCAATTTCAAAATCGCCCAGCCGAGGAAGATGGCGAGGACCTCGGGGCCCTTGAAGAACTCCCAGAACTTGGTGGCCGTCTCCTGCTTGACGAAATCCTCGGTGGCGATCTTCGAGGTGTCGCTGGCGCGGGCTATCTGCTTGACGCTGTCTATCCTGATAAAAGACGAAATGTCGTTCTTCGCGGCTTTCAGGCTCAACTCGGTGCGCAGCGCATCGACCTCGGCCCTCAGCTGTGCGTCCGTCTTCTCTGTCATCACTCCTCCTGGCGGGGCTGGTAGCCTCCGCGCATGAACGCAGTGTTAGTGCCTGCCATCGCGGCGATGGGAATCGGGGCTTTGTTCCTGGCCTACAGTGCTTATTTCGCGATCAGTTCCGTGCGTGAATACCGGCGACGTGTGACGGTGGCGGTGGAAATGCTCGGCGCCCTGAAACTGGACGCCGGCCCGTCCTGGCGGTTCCGGGTCGTCGGAGAGGGCGTGCCGCCGCGGCCGGAGGGAAAGCCGGAGTGGATCGCCAGCACGCCCAGGAAGTTCGGCGACCGGACGTTCACACCCGGTGAGATCGTGCGCGTGGATCTCGACCCCGGCTATCCCGGCTTCATCTATCCGCCGGGCGGTTATCCGCCGTGCCGGATGTGGCCGGCGGTCGCCGTCACCGCGGTGGCCGGTCTCGGCTCCGTCGTGGCGGGTCTCCTGCTGCTGGGCTGAGCGTCAACTGAAGAACCGGGCCAGTTCCACCGGGCTCGGCGGTTCGGGGTCCCGGGCCGGTGCGGGCTCGGCCGGTCGTGGCGCTTCCGCCGTCCTGGTGGTCCCGTCGCCCGGCCTCGGGACCGGTACCGGGCGCTCCGGCGGTTCGGCGTCCTCGTCGGAGTGGACGGACGCGAACATCCAGTTCGCCGCGGCCAGGTGGTCGACGACCGCCGCCAGCAGGTAGTCGGTGGTCGACCAGTCGGCCGCCTCGCCGTCCGTCTCGGTCAGCAGGGCGCTGTCGCGTGGCATGTGCTTGATCAGCACCGCGAGCCGGCGCGCCGTGAGCCGGCCGCGGTGCCAGTCCAGCAGGTCCACGCCGTAGTGCCTCAGCAGGTCGGCTTCGAGAGCCTCGGCGTGTTCGGTGACGAACTCGTCGAGGCTCAGTCTTCCCCCAGGCCGAGCCCGGTCTCCTTGCCGTAGGCGTTCAGGATCGCGGCGATGTCCTGCATCGTGACCTCGTGCTTCTCGAAGCGCGCGAACTGCTCCTCGCCGAGCAGCAGCCTCAGCAGGCCGTCCACGTCGTCGTCGTCGAGCCGGCGCAGAGCCTTGGCCGTCGTGCGCGAGAGCTCGGTGGGCAGTTCGAAGGTGTCGCCGTCCAGTTCGAAGGACCAGCCGCGACCGAGGGCTTCCAGGCGCTGGGCGCGGGCGGCGTTGACGTTGAACGAGGCCATGTGGGTCTCCGTATCTCTGGGACCGGTTCGTGGTGGAGGGGTGGAGGGGTGGAGCGTGCGCCGGGCGGGAGTGGAGGGCTCCCGCCCGGCGCGGGGTCGGTGGTCAGGCGGTGGCGGTGGTGGGGGCCGTGCCGTAGGCCGGGTCCTTCATGACGAAGGTGGCCAGCGGTTCCCCGTCGCCGGCCGACAGCGCGGTGAAGGTGACGCCGAGCGAGGCGGCCGCCTTGCGGGCGAGCTTGATGTCGTCGGTGGCGGTGACCTGGCCGCGGGGGATGACGAAGCGGTAGGTCACGTTCTTGCCGTCGGTGAACTCCAGGCCGAGGGCCCGCTCGTCGAAGGTCGGGCCGTCCGGGACGTCGAAGGTGAAGACGCCCGGGTTGGTGGTGCCGCCGGAGACGATGTCGGTCTTGCTGCCGCCCATGAAGAACGGCAGCGTGTCCTCGTTGAACTGGAGCATGGAGAACTTCAGCGTCAGGTCGCGGTCCGAGTAGACGAACCGGGCCGGGCTGATGGACTGCCACGTCTCGACCGGGTCGAGCTTGTCCTTCTTGGAGAAGGTCACCCCGTCGGTCGTCGTGTACCCGAGGTCCACCCAGGCGCTGCCCCAGTCGGTGGACGGGTTGGCGGAGAAGGCGGTCGGGAGGGCGGCGCCCAGGGGGGCGACCAGGACCCGGCCGGTACCGGCGACGCGGATCTCGGAAGCGGAGTTGCCTGCCATGGTGTGCTCCTTGGAGGGGATCGGGTGGTGCGGTGGGGTTGCCGTGGGTACGGCGAAGGCCCTGCCGGGAGTGACGGGGCCTGGTCTGTGGGGTACGGGCGGCGGTGCGCCGGCCGGTACCGGTGCGGGGTGCGGCCGGTCCGCACGGGTGCGGGGTGCGGGCGCCGCGGCCGGCCGGTCCGGTCTGGACTGGGTGCGGGCGCCGGCGCGGTCGGCCCGCACGACCGCGGGTGCGGGCGGAGGCCGGTCCGTACGACCGCCGATACGGGCGGGGAGGTCAGCCCGTACGGACGGAGAGCCGGATCACGCAGAGGTAGCGGTTCGCGGCGGTGTGGACGTAGTCGGGCAGCCAGCGGGGCCCGTCGGCCTCGGCGACGTCGGTGAGGACCGAGGTGCCGAAGACGGTGCCGGCGCTCCGGAGCAGTACCGCGCGGGCCGCGTTGGCCAGGACGTGCGCGGTCGTCTTGTCGGGGCCGTACGCCTCCAGCTCGATCAGCGGCTGGTCGACGTGGAGGTCGTCGATCCAGGCACCGCCGCGACGGGAGACGATCACGGCCCGCTGCGTGCCGTCGAAGCCGGGCGGCGGCGTCTCGTCGATGACCGCCCCCGCCAGTTCCGGCCGGTCGGAGAGGAGGTCCACGACGATGGCCTCCACATCGGGGAAGGTGCTCGGTGCTGAGCTCATGACGGGGGATCACTCCTTCTCGTACGGGGTTGACGACGTCCGGGCGGCGGGCCGGGGCGCGCACGGCGCTCCAACGGCGGCCGGGGCGCCTGCCGTCCGGTGCGCGGGGCCCGCGGGCGCGCCGCCCGGACGCGAGAGCGGCGGAGCGGTGCCCTGGAGGGATGCGGGCACAGCTCCGCCGCTGCACCCATAGTGATTGGGATCGCGCGAGAACGCAACTTGCTCGTGCGTGTTCGTTCGTAAGGGGCGCGTTTCGGGTGGTCCACGGCACCGCGGTGGGCGTACCCTCTGAAATCAAACGCACATTCGAATAACGCTGGTGAAGGCAGATGGCAGCCCGTCGCGCGAACGGGGAAGGGCAGGTGCGTGTGGCCAGCAGTGCCGACAGTGCTCGGGGACGGCTGACGGAAGTGGTCGCGGCAGCCGTGGAGGTGGCCGCCGAGGCAGGGAAGTCCGGGGTCTACACGGCCGAGACGGCGAGAGCCCTCACCGCGATGGTCGGGAAGATCGGTGCGCGGATCTCCGACGCGGCCGAGACGCACGGGTTCGCCAGCGGCTGGCAGGAGGCCGTCGCCCACTTAGGCAGGGCGCACCCCGGACCCGACGACGCGCAGGCGCTCCCCACGTGCCGCGACGGGAACGACGAGCCCTGATCCGGACCCGGTACGGCGGACGGGAGAGGCGGTCACCCCCAGGGGATGACCGCCTCTCCCGTCCGCCGTACCGCCTCGTGCACCGCCGCCGTCAGCGGGCCGGCCCCTTTCGCCGCGCCGCGCGCTCGGCCGCGAACACGTCCTCCAGCCGGTAGAGGAGCGCCCGGCCCCGCCGCCCGGCCGGTACCAGGTGCCCGAGCTGCACCCACTTGCGGATGGTGGCCGGTACGACACCGGCCTCCGCCGCGGCGAGGTCGCTGTCGATCAACGTGCCGGCGGCGATGGTCATGTGCGGTCTCCTTCGGTGGTCGGTCATACGGGGGGCGTACGGGGACTCCTCGCCGGGAGCGGGCCGGCCGGTGCGCCGGGCAGGACGTGCGGGGGCGGCGCCGTCACCGGGCCCGGGGGCCGGCCCACGCCTCCGCCGACTCGTCCATGGACGAGTCGATCTCGGCCCGGTCCGCCCCGCCGGCGCCCACCAGGGCCTCCCAACCGTCCTCGTGCCAGACGTGCCGGTACGCCGGGTCCGTACGGCAGTCGCACTCCGGGGCGTCGCACCGGCACGCCGGGTTCACGCAGAGCACCGCCCGGCGGGCGGGGAAGGCGCGCAGCGACACCGAGTCGCACCGGGGACAGCGGCCCCGTACCCGGACCATCGACTCCGCATCACCCAGCACGCGTGCGCAACGGCGTGCCATCCGACGGGACTCGTCCCGCACGTGGGCGGCGAGCGGGGGGTGGTCGGCGATCCGTCCGAGCAGCCCGGCGATCCGGACCAGCCGCTGCGGCACCCGCGCGCGGCGGGGGCGGCCGAGCCCCAGCTTGTCGTGGACGGCCTCGTCCAGTTCGACGACTCCGTCGGTGATGTCGCGTACGGCGTCGGAGACGTGGAGGCGCAGGGGTGCGGCGGAGTACCCGGGGACGGCCAGCCCGTGCCGCTTCTCCACCAGCAGGGCGTCCAGCCGCTCCTCGCGGACGCGCCGCGCGGCCTCGGGCGAGGGGGCCCGCCGCTCGGGGGCGGCGCCGGGGGAGGGGCGGCCGGGAGCCAGTTCGCCCAGCAGTTCGGGGAACTGCTTCAGCAGCGCCTCGATCCAGAGGGCCGCGTCCCGGACGGTGCGCGCGGTGGATGTCGGTTCGGCCATGGAGTGCCTCCCAGAGGTGACGTGATGCGGTGCGGTGCGGGGGTCGGGCGGGTGGAGTCCGGTGACTTCCACTGCGGAGGGCCGCCGCCCGGCGAAGCGGTGCGGTCGGTGTGGACGGGCCAGGCGGGCGAGCGACCCGGAGGGGCCGGGAGGTCCGGTGACGGGACGGGCACTGAAGAGGCTTCCGGTGCGGCGGTGCGGCGGTGCGGCGTGAGCACGGGGGTCGGAGAGGCGGCGCGGCCGGTCGGGCGGTGCCGGAGCCGGGAGCGCCCGGAGCCGTTGTACGCCCCTGGAGTACGCCCCTGGGGTCCGGTGCCCGGGCGGGACGGCGTAGACGCCGTACGTCCGGTGCATCCGGTCGATCGGGCGAGCCGTCCTGCGTATGCGACGAGGAGGACGTGCGAGGGCGCAACGCCCCTCAGCCGACATCGGAGGCACCGTGATCGCGGCGGCGGAGTGGAACCGGCCGCCCGTTGCGCCACAGATGCCCCCCACTGACACCGTCGAACCAGTTCTCGGCGGGTGCCACGACCTCCAGGCAGCGGCGTACCACCGGGCACCGCTCGCACGCCGTCAGCGCAGGTCGCGCCTCCGTCTCTTGGCGAGCGAACACGGTGTGCGGAGGAAGCCCGGAGCAGGCGGCCGCAGCGCGCCAGCCGAAGGACTCGAGGACCTCTGGGAGGGGCGGGGGAGGTGCGGACGGCATGCGGACTCCTGGGCGCGGCGGGATGAGTGCCCGACGAGAATGTTGCGAGTACGCACCATTACATGTTGCGATCTCGCCCGCAACTAGTGTCGGGCCGGACTCTTCTCGGAATCGGCACGGTGCGCGCGTAGGGGCACGTAATTCCTTGCGCGCAAGCGCGATACTCTGTGCGTCGCTTCGGAGGGAGGCGACCCCACACCATGACCGCCAGTGACCTGGAACAATTCGCCGCCTGGGTCGAGGAACTGATCCGCCGCCGCGGCTTCGACATCGACAGCCCCCGCGGTGGCGGGAAGTCCCGCCTCGCGGACGAGGCCGGCGTCCACCGCGCGGCCATCACCCGGCTGCTGCAGCGCCAGAGCATGCCGGACCTGGAGACGACCCGCCGCCTCGCGCACGTTCTGGACGTGCCGGTGCGCGACATGCTGATCAGATCCGGTCGGCTCACGGAGGACGACCTCCCGCTGCCGCAGGCCGCCGGAGCGCCGTCGCGGACCGCCGGGGAGGGGCGCCGCCTGACGCTGGAGGAGGCCGCCGCCGGGCTGGGCGTGCCGCCGGAGCAGCGCGAGATGTTCATGAAGGTGGCAGGCCAGTTCCTGCCGGCCGCCCCGGAGCGCCGGACGCCGCTCGCCAAGGAGTGAACCCGCCGGACGGTCCGCCGCCCGGCTTCCGGGGGCGCGGCTCACACCCCGCGACGGCCGCCCGCCCGGGCGCCGTCCGCACGGCGGGATCTGGTCGCGGGCCCCCGTGCCCGGAACGGCCGCCCCGCGCCGCCCCCGGTAGGCTGATCACGGCCTGCCCCCGTGTTCACGCAGGCCGGAGACCGTCCGGGGACCGCATCTCGCATCACCGGCACCCCGGGCGCACCGTTCGGGAACGCCTGCGACCCTGGGTGGGACTGGTGGCGACGGGACACGGGGAGACGCGTTGGAGGTCGAGAGCGAAGAGTGCTCCCCGCCCGCGGGTGACGGTGCGGACGAGGTCCGCGCCCGTCGGGAGGACCCGTCGGAGAGGGAACCGGCCGGAGAGCCGGCCGCACGGCGCCCCCGCGCCGGTGCACCGCCCTCCCCGCCCGGCGACCTGCCGGGCCTGCTGGGGTTACTCGGAAGGCTGCTGGAGACCCACTCGCCGGAGGAGGTCGTCGTCCTGCTCCGCGAGGAGGTCGAACGCCGCGAGTACGCGGCGTACGCCAGCGGCTGGCGCGACGCCGCCGGCCACTTCGCCCCACTGCTGGAGGACACCCGCGACCTGCGGGGCCGCCCGCTGCGCCTCGTCGGCCGGGCGCCCGGCCGGGCCGCCGTCCTCCCCTTCCCGCGCGACCGCCGCCTGCCCTACGCCGCGGACCCGGACCTCGCACTGGAGACCGGGGCGGACGGGCGGGTGCGCGTGGACGCGGGGGCGGAGGGAGGGGTGGCGACGGCGGAACGCCCGCCGGGCCGCTCCGCCGGGCCGCCCCCCGCCGCGCCGGACGGGTCCCGCGGGTCCACCACGCCCCCCGCGTCGGTCGAGTCGGCGGGGTCCACCGCGCCCTCCGTACCCGCCGCACCCACCGGACCGGCGGGGCCCGGCACGTCCGCCGAACCTCCGGGCGATCCTCTGCCGAAACCTTTCTCCCCGCCCGCCGGCCCTTCCGCGGCGCCCACGGCCGGGCGGGGTCCCGACACCGCGACCGCGTCGCCCGGCCCGCAACCGCCCGGCGCCGCCGGCGCCCCGCGGGCCGCCGGCGCCTCCGGGACCCCGGGCCCCTCCGTCCCTCCCGGTGGGAGCGCGGGCCCGCCGCCCCGGCGCCACGCCTTCGTGCCCAAGAGCCGCAGTTCCAAGGCCCCCACCGTCCCGAGGATCGCCGTTCCCCGTCGCCCCGGCGCGACCGGCCCGGCGGGCCCTCCCGGGCAGCCGCCTGCGCCCGGGGAGGAGGGCGTCTGACCCGGGCTCCGGCCCTCCCCCGCCTGCGCGTCCTCCCAGCGCACCGCCCCGTGCTGCGCGAGGGCATTTGTTTTGACCCAGGTCCGTGCGGTAGGTACGCTCAGACCTTGTGCCTGGGGTGTGCCTGGGCTCCTGTGCGTGTCCTCAACCGCACGGCGAGTCGTCGACGGCCACCGCGATCCGCGCTTGTCCCCATCTCCCCGGTGGGGGCGCACGGCATCCGACACACCCGACCGCGTGGGTCGGGGGGCGTTCCAGGTTAGCTTCACTACACGGCACACAGAAACCGGAGAAGTAGTGCCTACGATCCAGCAGCTGGTCCGGAAGGGCCGGCAGGACAAGGTCGAGAAGAACAAGACGCCCGCGCTCGAGGGTTCCCCCCAGCGCCGCGGCGTCTGCACGCGTGTGTTCACGACCACCCCGAAGAAGCCGAACTCGGCCCTCCGCAAGGTCGCGCGTGTGCGTCTGACCTCCGGGATCGAGGTCACGGCTTACATTCCGGGTGAGGGACACAACCTGCAGGAGCACTCCATCGTGCTCGTGCGTGGTGGCCGTGTGAAGGACCTGCCGGGTGTTCGCTACAAGATCATCCGCGGCTCGCTCGACACCCAGGGTGTCAAGAACCGCAAGCAGGCCCGCAGCCGCTACGGCGCCAAGAAGGAGAAGTAAGAATGCCTCGTAAGGGCCCCGCCCCGAAGCGCCCGGTCATCATCGACCCGGTTTACGGTTCTCCTCTGGTGACCTCGCTCATCAACAAGATCCTGCTCAACGGCAAGCGTTCCACCGCCGAGCGCATCGTCTACGGCGCGATGGAGGGCCTTCGCGAGAAGACCGGCCAGGACCCGGTCGTCACGCTGAAGCGCGCCCTCGAGAACGTCAAGCCGGCTCTTGAGGTGAAGTCCCGCCGCGTCGGTGGCGCCACCTACCAGGTGCCGATCGAGGTCAAGCCCGGTCGCGCCTCCACCCTCGCTCTGCGCTGGCTCGTGGGCTACTCGCGCGCCCGTCGCGAGAAGACCATGACCGAGCGCCTGATGAACGAGCTGCTGGACGCCTCGAACGGCCTCGGCGCCTCGGTCAAGAAGCGCGAGGACACGCACAAGATGGCCGAGTCCAACAAGGCCTTCGCGCACTACCGCTGGTAGTCGCACCCCCATCGAGACCGAGAGAAGACTGAAGCCTTATGGCTACCACTTCGCTTGACCTGGCCAGGGTCCGCAACATCGGGATCATGGCCCACATCGACGCGGGCAAGACGACCACCACCGAGCGCATCCTCTTCTACACCGGTGTCTCGTACAAGATCGGTGAGGTCCACGACGGCGCTGCCACGATGGACTGGATGGAGCAGGAGCAGGAGCGCGGCATCACGATCACGTCCGCCGCGACGACCTGCCACTGGTCGCTCGAGGACGTCGATCACACCATCAACATCATCGACACCCCCGGTCACGTCGACTTCACCGTCGAGGTGGAGCGTTCGCTCCGCGTCCTCGACGGCGCCGTGACCGTGTTCGACGGTGTGGCCGGTGTGGAGCCGCAGTCCGAGACCGTGTGGCGTCAGGCGGACCGCTACGGCGTTCCGCGTATCTGCTTCGTGAACAAGCTGGACCGCACCGGCGCCGACTTCTTCCGCTGCGTCGGGATGATCTCGGACCGCCTGGGCGCCCAGCCCATCGTCATGCAGCTGCCGATCGGTGCCGAGGCCGACTTCCAGGGCGTCGTCGACCTGGTCCGCATGAAGGCCCTCGTCTACTCCGCCGAGGCCGCCAAGGGCGAGATGTACGACATCGTCGACATCCCGGAGAACCTCACCGAGCTCGCCGAGGAGTACCGCGGCAAGCTGATCGAGGCCGTCGCGGAGAACGACGAAGAGATCATGGAGCTGTACCTGGAGGGCGAGGAGCTCTCCGAGGAGCAGCTGTACTCCGCGATCCGCCGCATCACCATCGCCTCCGGCAAGGGCACCGGCACCACGGTCACCCCGGTGTTCTGCGGCACCGCGTTCAAGAACAAGGGCGTCCAGCCCCTGCTCGACGCCGTCGTGCGCTACCTGCCGTCGCCGGTCGACATCGAGGCCATCGAGGGCCAGGACCCCAAGGACGCCGAGACCGTCGTCAAGCGCAAGCCGTCCGACGACGAGCCGCTGTCGGCGCTGGCGTTCAAGATCATGAGCGACCCGCACCTCGGCAAGCTCACCTTCGTCCGGATCTACTCCGGTCGCCTGGACTCCGGCACCTCGGTGCTGAACTCCGTCAAGGGCAAGAAGGAGCGCATCGGCAAGATCTACCGCATGCACGTGAACAAGCGTGAGGAGATCGACTCGGTGGGCGCCGGCGACATCATCGCCGTCATGGGTCTGAAGCAGACCACGACCGGTGAGACGCTGTGCGACGAGAAGGCCCCGGTGATCCTGGAGTCCATGGACTTCCCGGCGCCGGTCATCGAGGTCGCCATCGAGCCCAAGTCCAAGGGCGACCAGGAGAAGCTGGGTGTCGCCATCCAGCGTCTCGCGGAGGAGGACCCCTCCTTCCAGGTGCACACCAACGAGGAGACCGGCCAGACCGTCATCGGCGGCATGGGCGAGCTTCACCTCGAGGTGCTCGTCGACCGCATGAAGCGCGAGTTCAAGGTCGAGGCCAACGTCGGCAAGCCGCAGGTCGCGTACCGCGAGACGATCCGCAAGGCCGTCGAGCGCGTGGACTACACCCACAAGAAGCAGACCGGTGGCACCGGTCAGTTCGCCAAGGTGCAGATCGCGATCGAGCCGATCGAGGGCGGCGACGCCTCGTACGAGTTCGTCAACAAGGTCACCGGTGGCCGCATCCCGAAGGAGTACATCCCTTCGGTCGACGCCGGTGCGCAGGAGGCCATGCAGTTCGGCATCCTCGCGGGCTACGAGATGACGGGCGTGCGCGTCACCCTGCTCGACGGCGCCTACCACGAGGTCGACTCCTCCGAGCTCGCCTTCAAGATCGCCGGCTCGCAGGCCTTCAAGGAGGCCGCGCGCAAGGCGTCCCCCGTGCTCCTCGAGCCGATGATGGCCGTCGAGGTCACCACGCCCGAGGACTACATGGGCGATGTCATCGGTGACATCAACTCCCGCCGTGGCCAGATCCAGGCCATGGAGGAGCGTGCCGGTGCCCGTGTCGTCAAGGGCCTGGTACCGCTGTCGGAGATGTTCGGCTACGTCGGCGACCTCCGCAGCAAGACCTCGGGTCGCGCAAGCTACTCGATGCAGTTCGACTCCTACGCCGAGGTTCCGCGGAACGTCGCCGAGGAGATCATCGCGAAGGCCAAGGGCGAGTAACTCAGCCGAGTTCACGCTTTAGGCTTGTCACCGGATACACGGGGCGTTTCGGCGCACCCCGCGCGAGCGGGAGGGCCGGAACGCCCCGGGGCCGGCATCCCAGCAAAGATCACCTGGCGCCGATGAGTAAGGCGTACAGAACCACTCCACAGGAGGACCCCAGTGGCGAAGGCGAAGTTCGAGCGGACTAAGCCGCACGTCAACATCGGCACCATCGGTCACATCGACCACGGTAAGACGACCCTCACGGCCGCCATTACCAAGGTGCTGCACGACAAGTACCCGGACCTGAACGAGGCCTCGGCCTTCGACCAGATCGACAAGGCTCCCGAGGAGCGCCAGCGCGGTATCACCATCTCCATCGCGCACGTCGAGTACCAGACCGAGTCGCGTCACTACGCGCACGTGGACTGCCCGGGTCACGCGGACTACATCAAGAACATGATCACCGGTGCCGCGCAGATGGACGGCGCCATCCTCGTGGTCGCCGCCACCGACGGCCCGATGCCGCAGACCAAGGAGCACGTGCTCCTGGCCCGCCAGGTCGGCGTCCCGTACATCGTCGTCGCCCTGAACAAGGCCGACATGGTGGACGACGAGGAGATCCTGGAGCTCGTCGAGCTCGAGGTCCGCGAGCTCCTCTCCGAGTACGAGTTCCCGGGCGACGACGTTCCGGTCGTCAAGGTCTCCGCTCTGAAGGCGCTCGAGGGCGACCCGGAGTGGGCCGAGTCGGTCGTGAACCTCATGAACGCCGTCGACGAGGCCATCCCGCAGCCGGAGCGCGACGTCGACAAGCCGTTCCTCATGCCGATCGAGGACGTCTTCACGATCACCGGTCGCGGTACGGTCGTCACCGGCCGTATCGAGCGTGGTGTCCTGAAGGTCAACGAGACCGTCGACATCATCGGCATCAAGACCGAGAAGACCACCACCACGGTCACCGGCATCGAGATGTTCCGCAAGCTGCTCGACGAGGGCCAGGCCGGTGAGAACGTCGGTCTGCTCCTCCGCGGCATCAAGCGCGAGGACGTCGAGCGCGGCCAGGTCATCATCAAGCCGGGCTCGGTCACCCCGCACACCGAGTTCGAGGCGCAGGCCTACATCCTGTCCAAGGACGAGGGCGGCCGCCACACGCCGTTCTTCAACAACTACCGCCCGCAGTTCTACTTCCGCACCACGGACGTGACCGGCGTCGTGACCCTCCCCGAGGGCACCGAGATGGTCATGCCGGGCGACAACACCACCATGTCGGTCCAGCTGATCCAGCCGGTCGCCATGGAGGAGGGCCTCAAGTTCGCCATCCGCGAGGGTGGCCGGACCGTGGGCGCCGGCCAGGTCACCAAGATCGTCAAGTAAGTCCGCTTGACCGTCTGACCCGGTAGCCCGCAGAGCTGCAGCTGAGGGGCCCGTACGACTCCGGTCGTACGGGCCCTTCCGCGTTCCGGCGGGCCGGGGGCGTGAGCCGGGAGGTTTGGTCGCCCCGTCCGGGCCGGGGAACACGACGGTGCGGACCGGGCTGGAGAGCGGGCCGACCGGTCCCCGCGACCCGGACCGGGTGCCGGTCGGCGGCCGCGCAGGACGCTCCGGGGCCGCGGCCCGTCGCCCGGTCGGCTCGGCCCCGTCGGTGGGGTGCCGGGCTTGTCGTCCGGGACGGACCAGGCCGCGTGAGGCCGGGTGCGGTCGGGAGTGCTGAGGCGGCGGGCAGCCCCGCGCATGGGCCGGTGTCCGCACCGCGCCGGGTGCACCCGCGGCGACGACGCGGGCGCCGGGTCGTCAGGCGGGCCGGCCGGTGACGGTGCAGAGGCGCTTGGTGGCCCGGGTCAGGGCCACGTACAGGTCCCTTTCCCCACCGGGGCGGGCCGTGGCGATCTCCTCGGGGTTCACGACGACGACCCCGTCGAATTCCAGGCCGCGTGCTTCGGACGCCGGCACGATGCGCGCGTGGTGGGCGACGCCCCGGGCCGTCAGCTCGCTCACCCTGGCGTCTGCGCAGACCACTCCCAGAAGCTCGCCCGGGTGCGCGGTGCTCTGGGCGCGGAGCTCCCGGAGGACGGCGGCGACCAGCCCGTCCGCGGGTGTGGTCACGGCGCGGGGGCTCTCACCGCTTCGCAGCGACCGCGCGGGCCTCTGGTCCGGAGCGATCCGCGTGAGCAGGTCCCGGACGCTCCCCAGGATCTCCTGCGTGGTGCGGTAGCTGACGGTCAGGTCGTGCAGTTCGAACCGCGGTCCGACGTGAGGGCTCAGGGCCTCCTGCCAGCCGCGTGCCGCCGTGACCGGGCCCGCCTGGGCGAAGTCGCCCACCAGCGTCATCGACCGTGCCGGACAGCGGCGGACGGCCATCCGCCACTGCATGGCGGTCAGTTCCTGCGCCTCGTCGACGACGACGTGCCCGTACGTCCGCTCGGGAGGACCGTCGACCAGGCTCGCCGCCTCGTCCAGCAGCGGCACGTCGGCGTCGGTCCACGGGTCGTCCGGACCGCGCAGTAGGAGGGACCGCTCCCGCGCGGTCAGGCGGGGCAGGCGCTCGGCGAGCGTGCCGGCGTCCGTCAGGAGCGCCTTCACGAGGTCACCGGGTACCAGCCGCGGCCACAACACCTCGACCGCTCGGTCGACGCCGGCGTCGTCGAGGAGGTCGGCTCGGACGGCGTCCAGGTCCGGCTCGTGGACCGGCCCCGGGTCGGCCGCGCCCTCGGCACGGTGCCGGGCGGCTCCCGTGAACCGGTCGAGGTCCATGCCCGTCATCTTCTCGGCATCGGCGTCGATCTGCTCCAGGAGGTCGCCCACGTCTCGTCGCATCGCGTCGATGACGGCGTCGACCAGGAGCTCTTTGAACACCTGGCGCGCGGGGTTGTGCCCCGGTACGGCGGTCACGGCGGCTTCGCGCGCCGCGGCGACTTCCTCGCCGGAGAGGCGAACCGGGTCCCGTCCGACCCGCACGGCGAAGTCACCGGCGGGGGCCTGGTGGACGCGCAGCAGGCCGGCCAGGGCGTCGGCGAGGTCGGAGCCGCCCTTCAGGCGCGCCGTATCGAGCGGGTCCACCCTGTCCGTGGGCACTCCGGCCAGTTCCCGGCAGGTCGCCAGAACGACGTCGTTCTCTCCGAGTGAGGGGAGGACCTGGGAGACGTAGTCGAGGAACCGGGCGTTCGGGCCCACCACCAGGACGCCCTCCTCCGCGGCGCGCGGGAACGCGTACAGGACGTAGGCCGCCCGGTGCAGGGCGACCACCGTCTTGCCGGTGCCGGGCCCGCCCTGCACCACGGTCACCCCGCGGTGGGCGGAGCGGACGATCCCGTCCTGCTCGGCCTGCAGCGTCGCGACGGCCGCGTGCATCCTGCCCGTACGCCGCGCCGCCAGCGCCTCGGTCAAGGGTCCGTCCCCCACGACGTCCTCGTCGGTCGGGGCGGTCCCGTCCAGCAGTTCGTCGCTCACCGAGACGACCGTGCGCTCTTCGAGGCGCAGGTGCCGGCGCCGCCGCAGGCCCATCGGGTGCACCGGTGTCGCCTCGTAGAAGGGCCGCGCCGCGTTCGCACGCCAGTCCACGAGCAGAGGCAGGTCGTCCTCCTCCGTCTGCAGTCCGATCCGTCCGATGCGCAGGGCCGTGCCGTCCGCCCAGTCGACGCGCCCGAAGACCAGCCCCTTCTCGGCACCCTCCAGCCGACCGATCTCCTTGGTCAGCCGCTCGGCGGCGACCTCCCTTTCGTACGCCTCGCCGGCGCCGTCCGCCGGGGCTTTCAGCACACTCGCCCGTTGTGCTCGCGCTTCCGAGATCCGCTCGGTGAGCAACCCGTATAAGGAGGAAACATGATTCTGCTCCGATTCGACGGCACGCACGGCGGGATCATCCGTTTTCGACAACAGGGACTCCTTCGGTTCGGGCCACACCGTACGGCCGAAGTCCCCTGAAGATAAGTCTTGACTTACGCGGCGGAGTTGTGTCTCTGCGGCTGAATCCATAACGGTTGACGGTGTGACGTGTCATGCGTTCGGCCATTCTTGTAATGCTGATTGCGCTCCCGGCGCCCGATTTCCTCGTGGGCGAATGGAACTCCGGATACCGGCGATTTTCCGCCGGGTCCGAGAAAAAGGGGGAGATCCGGCGGGGCGGCCGGCGCCGTCGGGCTGACGCCGGGGGCACCCGGTCGCCCCTTCCGGCGACCCGGCCGGGGAGACGGGCACGGGACGGGTCGGACTCTCGGCCCGCTCACCACCGCCCGGTCCGTGCCGACGCCCCTCCCCGCTCCCGCGCCGGCCGTTCCGGAGGCATCCCGGCGACCGGACCCGAAACCCGCCCCGACCGCATGGCCGGCCCATGTCACCGCCCGACCCGTCGAGGCTCCCGATCGAAGACCGGATCGGGCGCTCAGGCGCTCCTCGTGTCCCTCGTCCTCACCACACTCGCCGGATGCGGTGCGAATGAATCGGACGACCTTCCGTTCGCGGGCACCGCCCCCTCCTTCGCCGCGGCCGACGAGGCGGAAAAGGCGTCCAGCGAGACCTGCGACCCGATCGGCGTCAAGGGCAAGGCCTCCGAGACCGGGCCGGGCGTCACGGGGTGCTCCGGGAGGGACGGGGAGGAGTTCTTCCAGACCTTCCACCGTGCTCCCTCACCCCGGCCTCACCCGGGCAGCTCCACGGTCTGGTAACGCCTCAAGGAGGAACTGCCGAAGCGCGGCCGGAAGGCCGTGGAGTACGGGAGGGACACCGGTGCGAACGGGAGTCTCCGGCTCACGGCCGACAACGACGAGAACGAGCACGGCGTCCACGTCGTCCACCGGGCCAAGCGGAACCCGCCCGGACCGGGCCTGACGGTCGTGTCCGGCCGCTGTCAGGCGCCCGAGGGGGGAGAAGGCCGAGCACTTCCGAGCGCTCGCCCCGCCGGTGCCGGCCGGGGTCAGCTCTCGGTGCGCGGCTCCGGCGCCCAGGCCCACGGATGGGCGTCGGCACCGAGACCGACGACGAGGGTGCCGTGTTCCGGGTGGAGGCGGAGGGCCGCCGACCCCAGGGCCACGGCTCCCCGCGCACGCGCGACCAGGCGGCCCGCGGCGGTGCGCACGAGGACGCGGCCGCGCAGGTCCCTGCCGGCCAGCAGCGGGCCCCGGGGCGCGGCGGCGGCGACGACCGGGCCGTAGCCGTCGAACGCCACGCGGGCCGGGGCGGCCCCGTCGATCCGTACCGCCGCCAGCTCCTCGCGGGTGGGCGCGCGGTAGTACAGCTCCAGCCCGCCGTCGGGCGCGGCCGCCACGGCCACCGGGCCGCCGGAGACCGGGAGCCGGACGTCCGGGCGGAACGCCACCGGCCGGCCCGGGGCGTCCTGGGTCCAGTGGTGGACGCCGTCCCGCGCGGCCGCGAAGAGGTGGACGCGGCCGGCCGGGTCCACGGTGGCCGACAGGCCGTCCTGGACCTCCTCGCCGCCCAGGTCCCCCCACGGCCCCCAGGCGCCGTCGGCCCCCCGTACCCGGGTGCTGACGCCCTTGTCCGCGTTGCGGACGAAGAGGTGCACGCGGCCCTTCCGGTCCGTCACCGCCACGGGAACGCCGATCCGGCGCCCGCGGTCGTCGTCGGGCTCCGGGTTGCCGAGCCCGCGCCAGGCGAGGAACGGCCCGCCCGCGGAACGCTGCTCCAGCAGTACGACCTCGCGCTTCCCGGCGCCGCCGCGCCCGCCGAGGGCCGCGAAGCGCAGTCCGAAGAGCAGGCACCGCCCGTCCGCGAGGGCCGCCGAGCCGAGGCCGCCCGCGAGGGGCCCGCCGCCCAGGTCGTCCGGATCGCCCCACTGCCCGCTGCCGCGCTCCGTCTCGCGCCAGCGCACGGCGCGCAGACCCAGCACCCCGTACACCGCGAGCCGTCCGTCGGGCTCCGCGGCCACGACGGGACCCGGGTCCGGATGGCGGTGGTGCGTGGCCCGCACCCAGCCCTTCTTGTTGGTGAGGGGGCGCGTGCCGCCGACCATGTAGTCGCCGCAGCCGGCGGTGTTGCCGCACTGCCAGGACGGGTCCCCGCCGTACGGGACGAGGTGCGCCGCCTTCTCTCGCAGCACCGGTTCGGGGAGGTTCTTGGGCCAGTGCCGGTTGTAGTAGCCGCGGAACGAGGTGGTGACGAAGCCCGGTACGGAGCCGCCGTCCGCACTGGCCTCGGCGACCCAGCGGACCATCGCCGCCCAGCTGAAGGAGGCGACGGCGGTGTGGTCGGCGTGGTCCGAGTAGCCGGGCTGCTCGGAGTCCCTCCGCCGGGTGGCCTCGTCGCTGTGCTGGATGTCCGGGTCGGGGTCGAGGGTGTGGACGACGGTGGGCCGGTAGCGCTCCATCAGGCCGACGAGGACGTCGATCAGGCCGTCGTGGTCGTAGTCCGAGGGGCGGCGGACGGGCGAGCCGGTCGCGACGACGGTCCGCAGGCTCAGCGAGCGGTCCTCCCACAGGCCGGGCACCGCCGTCCAGCGGCGGGGCGTGTGCATTGCGAGGTTGAGGAAGACCAGCTCGACGCGGCGGTCGCCGTGGGTGAGCGTGTTGATCTCGGCCCGGCGGTCGCCGCGGAGCGTGGCGACGCCCTTCCGCCAGGGGGTGAACCGGTCCAGCCCGATCATCCGCGCGTACGCCTGGCGCAGGCCCTGGTGGCGGGCGGAGGAGTAGTCCTCCCGGTCGGCGACGGTCTCTCCGGTGCGGCCGGGGACGTGGTTCTTGCCGGTGTGCTCGCCGGCGGTGACGTACACGCAGACCAGGGGGACGCCGGCGTCGACCATGCGCTGGCAGTCCGGGTTCATGAAGTACAGGTCGTCGTCCGGGTGCGCCAGGATCTGCATCAGCTGCGCGCGGCGCGAGCTAGCGATCGACAGGCCCGGCGCCGGGTCGGCGGTGGGCGCGGCGCGGCGCGGGGCGGGGACGGAGCAGCCGGCGAGACCGACGGTCCCGGCGAGGCCGGTGGCCCCGGCGAGGGCGAGGGCGGCGGCGAGGGTGCGGCGGCGGGTCGGGTGCGGGAGGCCGGGGACCGGGACCTCGTCGCGTCCTTCCGGGACGTCCGCGCCGCAAACGGCAGCGTGAGGCCTGCCCCCCGGTATCTCGTTCACTTGTGCCCCCGTACTGCTGCTGTGGGTGTCCGTCGGTGGCGGCGGAGCGTTGGTCGGCGCTGGAGTCCGCGCGGTCGTCTAGACGGATTATCGACACCCCGGGTTGCCTGGAACGAGGCGGGGCGTCGAACCGGAAGAGGCCGTGGTCCCGCCTTCACAGGCACCGCGGCACCGGGCCGCGGCACCCGCCCTCCGGCGACCTGCCCACCCCGTCGGCGCCCGGTCCGGCGGGCGGGAAGCGACGGGGGTGCGGGCGGTCGCGGCCGGGCGGCTAGGCCATCGCCACCCGTACGACCACCGAGACCGAGCTGACCACGAGCAGACCCAGGACGACGCGGCGGAACCGCTCCGCGTCCAACCGTCTGAAGATCCGCTCGCCCGTGAAGATGCCCACGAACAGCGCCGGGACCCCTACCAGCAGCGTCCGCCCCACCGTCGCGGTGAGCTGGCCGCTCACCGCGAAACCCGCCAGCGCGGCGAGGCTGGTGCCCGAGAACACCACCGCCAGCGTGGCGCGCTGGACGCGCGGCTCCAGCCTCATGCTCTGGAACGCCGCGACCATCGGCGGGCCGTCGATCCCCGTGGAGGCGAACGACGCCCCGGAGAACACGCCCACGCCGATGATCGTCGCCAGGCCGCCCCGCAGCGCGACCCTCCGCCAGACGAGGAACGTGCCCAGCAGCACCACCACCGCGATGACGACCGTCAGCACGTCCGGCGGGAGCACCGACAGCAGCCACACGCCGAAGGGCACCCCGCTCAGACCGGCGAGGAGGGTGACGGCGGTGATGCGCCGGTCGACGTGGCGCCGGTCGCGCACCGCTATCCACAGGCTGAGCGGCGCCGCCATGACGCCCGCCACGACGACCGCCGCGGCCGGTTCGACCAGCAGCGCCAGCGGGGGTACGGCGACCAGGGAGAAGCCGAAGCCGGCGGTGGAGCGGACGACGGAGGCGACGGCGAGGATCACGAACGCGCCGAGGAGGGCCGGTGTCAAGGCCGGCTCCCGACGGCGCCGGTCGCGGACCCGGGGAACACCAGGGGCGCCTCGGGCACCCCGTCGCCGGGGGCGGAGGGGCCCCCGGACGGCCCGCCGGCCGGGAGTACCGCCCCGTCGTCGCACAGGGCCCCGTACCGGGCCGTGTCCGCCTCGCGGAACCTCGCGACGCGCATGTGTTGCCTCCGTTCGGACCGTTGGGGGGAGGGGGGGGGTGCGGGCAGCGCCCGCAACAGTACTTCGGACAGGTGCTCGACCCGGCGGCCGCCTCCCTGGGAGATCCGCGTGCGGCAGGAGAAGCCGTCCGTCGGCACCGCGGTGCCCGGACCGCCCGCCCGCGGCTTCGGGTGCAGCCCGCGCTCCGGGCCCCCGGGAGGGGGCCGGGTGTCCCGGAAGGGGCGGTACCTTGCCTCACGGGGCGGGCTGGCCGCGGGACCCCCCGTTCGGGCGGGGCGGGAAGGGCGCGGCAGTCGCCGCACACCCCGGGGTCGGGGGCCCGGAAGGCGCGGTCGCAGAGGTCGCAGTTCTGGAGCGGGTGCGGGGCGCGGACCGGGCCGGTGGCGGGGGGCGGGAGTTCGGTGGTGAGCCGGTGGGCCAGGAACGCGGCCGGGTGGTACAGCGGTTCGGCGGGCAGGCGCGCGCTCAGCGCGTGTTGTACCCCCTCGGGGCTGGCGCCCCGTTCCAGCCAGGTGGCGGCGCCCGGGGCGAGCCGCTCGGTGTCGCGGGCGGACAGCAGCAGGCGCGGATCGTGGCGGTGCAGCCCGGCGAGCAGTTCGACCGCGGCCCGGAGGAGGGACGGGGACGGATAGGCGGGCTGCGGTACGGGGAGGGGGGCCGGGGGCCGGCGGGGAGGGCGGGCCGGCCCCGTACCGCACGGCGGCGCGGGTGCGGGTACGGGCGCGGGCGGCGGCGCCGCCGGCCCGGGTGCCTGGGCGAGTACGGGACCGGGTATGGGCGCAGGCGCGGACGCGGGCGCAGGGGGCGGCGCGGGTGGCGGCGTCGCCTGGGCGCCGGCTTCGGGTGCGGACGGTGGCGGAGCTTGGGCACCGGCCTCGGGTGCGGGCGGCGGCGCGGCCCGGGTACCGGCCTCGGGGGCCCGGTCGCGGGCGGAGGGCTGGTTGCAGGAGAGCGTACGGGTGGTGATCCGGCCGTCGGGGGCCCGCTCCCGCACGCGCCGCAGGTAGCCGTGGGCCTCCAGCTCGCGCAGGGCGCCGGCTATCCGCTGGGCGCCCTCGGGGAAGCGGGCGGCGAGGGTCTTGATGTCGATGCGGGTGCCGGTCGGCAGTGACTGGATGTGCACGGCGAGCCCGATGGCGAGGAGCGATAACTCCCGGTGCTGGGCGAGGTGGTTGCCGACGACGGTGAAGCGGCTGGTGTGCCGGGTGTTGACGTGCACGACCCCGGAAGGGTGGTGTGCGGCCCGCTTTCCGGTTACCCGGGACGAGGTGCGCGGAGGCGCGCTAGGGTTCTTGGTATCCATCAGGAAGGTCGTGCTTCCTCGTTGGTCAGGCCCCCGCCCGGGGGTGCTAGTCCCGGCGGGGGCCGACGCATATGCCAGACGATGTTGTCGTGCTGAGCGTAGAACGCGCGCCCCCGCTCTTGGCCAGCCGGTTTGACCACATTCACCCGACGGGGTGAGGCCGCCCGTGGGGTGGGAGGGGCGGGGTCGGGAGCGGTTCTTCCTTTCCTTCCGTTCCTTGGAGAAGACCGCCGGGCCCACCGGAACCCGGCCGCCCGTGCTCCGGTACGAGGTCCAGTTCGGCCCACACCGTCTTGCGCGGCACCGGCCCCGTGTCGACACCCCACCGGTCGGCCAGGGCGTCGACGATCAGCAGGCCCCGCCCGCTCTCGCTGCCGTCCGCAGGGGGCTGGGGCGGGGAGGCGGGCACCCGCTCGGCGCGCGTGTCGCCCACCTCGATCCGGAGGGCGCGGCCGGTGCCGGTGAGGCGCAGGACGAGCAGGAAGTCCCGCCCCGGCACCCTTCCGTGCAGGGCGGCGTTCGCGGCGAGCTCGGCGACGACCTGGAGGGCGTCGTCGACCACCCCCCGCGCCGCCGTCCGGTCGCGCAGCCATCCGGCGGCGAGCTCCCGCGCCAGCCGGGCCCCCGCCCGGGAGGGCGGTAACCGCATGCTGAAGTCACCTGTTCCTGCAAGGGGTTCGACCTGCTTGTGGTTCATGTCACAAATGGTGGCGGTGACCGGCAAGGGATGAACAGTGATTCTCCGCGTGCGTACAGTCACTGTCGGTGGCGCGCGGCCTCCTGTCGGGACCGTCGGGGGGCGCGGAACGGGTGCGCGTCCGCAGGCGTACGTCGGAGGCGAGGCGGTCGGTGGTGGAGGCGAACGGGACGCGGCGGCCCGGGGAGGACGTGGACGACCCCGGCTGGGAGGTGGACCCGGACGACGAGTCCGGCGCGGCCGTCGTCGCGACGGTCGGGCGCCAGCTCAGGTTGCGCCGGGAGGCCGCCGGCCTGAAGGCGGCGGAGTTCGGCCGCCTGATCGGGTACGGCGACGACCTGGTCTACAAGGTCGAGGCGGGCAAGCGGATCCCCCGCCCCGAGTACCTGGACAAGGCGGACAAGGTCCTGGGGGCGAACGGCCTGATCGCCGCGATGAAGAAAGACGTGGAGGAGGTCCGCTACCCGAAGAAGGTCCGGGACCTGGCTCGGATGGAAGCGCGGGCAGTGGAGCTGTTGGCTTACGGGGACCACAACCTCCACGGTCTTCTTCAGACGGAGGAGTACATCCGTGCGCTCTTTGCGATGCGTCAGCCTGCCTACAGCACCGATGAAATCGAGCGAGTCGTGGCGGGTCGAATGGCTCGTCAAGCGATCTTCGATCGCTCGCCTGCCCCCATGCTCAGTTTTGTCCAGGAAGAGGTGACGCTACGGCGCCCCCTTGGAGGCAGAATGGCTCTGCGGCGTCAGCTCGAACGCCTGTTGCAACTTGGGCAGTTGCGCAACGTCGTGATCCAGGTGATGCCGACCCACTGTGAGGAACATGCGGGGATGCACGGTGAGACGCAGGTGCTGAAGTTCGCAGACGGTACGGCCGTCGGCCGTTCGGAAGGGGCCTTCGGAGGGCGCCCCACTTCCGACCCGAAGCAACTCAGGGTGCTTGAGCTGCGCTATGGCATGATCCGGGCTCAGGCTCTCACCCCGCGGGAGTCGCTGGCCTTCATCGAGCAGGTGCTGGGAGAGACATGATCCGTATCGCCGCTGCCCGGGACGGCGCTGCCCTTGAGTGGCGCAAGAGCAGCTTCAGCAGCAACGGTCCCGAGGGTGACTGTGTCGAGGCCGCCATAACCGAGGGTGCCGTCCACGTTCGTGATTCCAAGAATGCGGACGGTCCTCTCCTGACCGTCACTCCGCAGAACTGGTCCAGCTTCGTGGCGTACGCCTCGGAGTGCTGACCGGTCCGCTGTGCCCCGTGCTCGGTTGGTCGCGTGCGGGGCAGCGTGCGCAAGCCGAGGCCTTCACCGAGTAGGCGCTGGGAGGACAGGATGAGCGAGACCCCGGTCGAGGGCCTCTCGACGGAGTGGCGCAAGAGCAGCTACAGCAGCAACGGCCCCGAGGTTGATTGCGTTGAGGTCGCCGCAACCGAGGGCACCGTCCACGTCCGCGACTCCAAGGACGCCGACGGTCCCCGGCTGGCCGTCGCGCCCGGCGCGTGGGCCGGCTTCGTGGCGTACGCGTCGCGGTACTGACGGCGCCCGCACGCGCCCCGTGCCCGCCCGGCCGCGCGCGGGGCGCCGGCGCCGTGCAGGTGCCTCACGCACGCGCCCCGGGGCCGGGGCGGGCCGCGTACGTCCGTCGCGCGGGCCCCGCACCCGCCCGCGCGGGCGGGGCCGCGCGCCCCGGTTTGATCGATACGGCCCTCGGGGTATTCTCTTCGGCTCGATTGGCGCGCGCGCCGCCCCGTGTGGCAGACTGTCCGGGTTGCTCGGTTGAGTGCCGATGCTGCGCGCCTCCCGCCGGGAGGACCGGAAGCGAGTCCCACAGTACTCGTCGTCCCTGCGTGGGGCGGAAGTACGGGAATCTTCCGGGAAGCGTCAGCGGGGCGCCGACCAGGCACCCGGTGGGTGTCTTCCCCCGGACCCGCGGTCTCAGGCCCGCACCCCCTTGGTTGGGAAATCCTTCGGGAGATCTTCGTAGAGGGAGTGCGACACGCCCGACCGCGGGGGTCGGAGAAGACGGCAGCCCGCCAGGTTCCGGAGCGTTACGAGAGACAGGACTACTGAGTAGCCATGGCGGGACAGAAGATCCGCATCCGGCTCAAGGCCTACGACCACGAGGTCATCGACTCCTCGGCGAAGAAGATCGTCGAGACGGTGACCCGCACTGGTGCGTCGGTCGCGGGCCCGGTGCCGCTGCCCACTGAGAAGAACGTGTACTGCGTCATCAAGTCGCCGCACAAGTACAAGGACTCGCGCGAGCACTTCGAGATGCGGACGCACAAGCGCCTCATCGACATCCTCGACCCCACGCCGAAGACGGTCGACTCGCTCATGCGCCTCGACCTGCCGGCCGGCGTCGACATCGAGATCAAGCTCTGAGGTGACGCGCGAGATGGCTAAGAACATTAAGGGCGTCCTGGGCGAGAAGCTCGGCATGACCCAGGTCTGGGACGAGAACAACCGGGTCGTCCCGGTGACCGTCGTCAAGGCCGGTCCCTGCGTCGTCACCCAGGTCCGCACCAACGACACCGACGGCTACGAGTCGGTCCAGATCGCCTTCGGCGAGATCGACCCGCGCAAGGTGAACAAGCCCCTCAAGGGCCACTTCGCCAAGGCCGACGTCACCCCGCGCCGCCACCTGGTGGAGATCCGCACCGCCGACGCCTCCGAGTACACCCTCGGCCAGGAGATCACCGCCGCGGTCTTCGAGGCGGGCGTCAAGGTCGACGTCACCGGCAAGAGCAAGGGCAAGGGCTTCGCCGGTGTCATGAAGCGCCACAACTTCCGTGGTCTGGGCGCCGGTCACGGTACCCAGCGCAAGCACCGCTCGCCCGGTTCCATCGGTGGCTGCGCCACCCCGGGCCGCGTGTTCAAGGGCCTCCGCATGGCGGGCCGCATGGGCAACGAGCGGGTCACCACCCAGAACCTGACCGTCCACGCCGTTGACGCGGAGAAGGGGCTGCTGCTCATCAAGGGCGCGGTTCCTGGTCCGAACGGCGGCCTCGTCCTGGTCCGTACCGCGGCCAAGGGGGCCTGAGGTAACGATGAGCACCATTGACATCCTTTCGCCGGCAGGCGACAAGGCCGGGACCGTCGAGCTCCCCGCGGAGATCTTCGACGCGAAGACCAGCGTTCCGCTGATCCACCAGGTCGTCGTCGCACAGCTGGCCGCTGCCCGCCAGGGCACGCACAAGACCAAGACCCGTGGCGAAGTCCGCGGCGGTGGCAAGAAGCCCTACCGCCAGAAGGGCACCGGCCGCGCCCGTCAGGGTTCGACCCGCGCCCCGCAGTTCGCCGGTGGTGGCGTCGTCCACGGCCCCGTGCCGCGCGACTACTCCCAGCGGACCCCCAAGAAGATGAAGGCCGCCGCCCTGCGCGGTGCCCTCTCCGACCGGGCCCGCCACTCCCGCATCCACGTCGTCACCGGCGTGGTCGAGGGTGAGATCTCCACCAAGGCCGCCAAGACGCTGTTCGGCAAGATCTCGGAGCGCAAGAACCTGCTCCTGGTCGCCGAGCGCTCCGACGAGGCCGCGTGGCTCTCCGCCCGCAACCTGCCCCAGGTGCACATCCTGGAGCCGGGCCAGCTGAACACGTACGACGTGCTCGTCTCCGACGACGTGGTCTTCACCAAGGCCGCCTTCGAGTCCTTCGTGTCCGGCGCCCCGGTCTCTGGTCGGAACGTTGAGACCGAAGGGAGCGACGTCTGATGACCGAGGCCGTCGTCACCAGCAAGACCTTCACGGACCCGCGCGACATTCTCGTCAAGCCGGTCGTCTCCGAGAAGAGCTACGCGCTGCTGGACGAGAACAAGTACACGTTCGTCGTCGACCCGCGCGCCAACAAGACCCAGATCAAGCAGGCCGTCGAGGCGGTCTTCTCGGTCAAGGTCACCGGGGTCAACACGATCAACCGGCAGGGCAAGCGCAAGCGCACCCGCACCGGCTACGGCAAGCGCGCCAACACCAAGCGCGCCATCGTGACCCTTGCCGAGGGCAACCGTATCGACATCTTCGGCGGTCCGACCGCCTAAGGGCGGTCTGGATCGTCCGAATATCGGACGAGGACTGAGAAATGGGTATCCGCAAGTACAAGCCGACGACTCCGGGCCGTCGTGGCTCCAGCGTCGCCGACTTTGTCGAGATCACGCGGTCCACGCCGGAGAAGTCGCTGGTCCGCCCCCTGCACAGCAAGGGCGGCCGTAACAACACCGGTCGTGTGACCGTCCGCCACCAGGGCGGTGGCCACAAGCGCGCCTACCGAGTGATCGACTTCCGTCGTCACGACAAGGACGGCGTGCCGGCGAAGGTCGCTCACATCGAGTACGACCCGAACCGCACCGCGCGCATCGCGCTCCTGCACTACGCGGACGGCGAGAAGCGCTACATCATCGCCCCCCGTGGCCTGAGCCAGGGCGACCGGATCGAGAACGGTCCCGGCGCCGACATCAAGCCCGGCAACAACCTGGCGCTCCGCAACATCCCGGTCGGTACCACGATCCACGCGATCGAGCTCCGTCCCGGTGGCGGCGCCAAGTTCGCCCGTTCCGCCGGTGCCTCCGTGCAGCTGCTCGCGAAGGAGGGCTCGATGGCCCACCTCCGCATGCCGTCCGGCGAGATCCGCCTGGTCGACGTCCGCTGCCGCGCCACCATCGGCGAGGTCGGTAACGCCGAGCAGTCGAACATCAACTGGGGCAAGGCCGGCCGCAAGCGCTGGCTGGGCGTCCGCCCGACCGTCCGCGGTGTGGCGATGAACCCGGTTGACCACCCGCACGGTGGTGGTGAGGGCAAGACCTCCGGTGGTCGCCACCCGGTCTCCCCGTGGGGTCAGAAGGAGGGTCGTACTCGTTCTCCCAAGAAGGCGAGCAACAAGTACATCGTCCGCCGCCGCAAGACGAACAAGAAGCGCTAGGAGCGGGTTCACAGATGCCGCGCAGTCTCAAGAAGGGGCCCTTCGTCGACGACCACCTGATCAAGAAGGTGGACGCCCAGAACGAAGCCGGCACCAAGAACGTCATCAAGACCTGGTCCCGTCGCTCGATGATCGTCCCGGCCATGCTCGGCCACACGATCGCGGTGCACAACGGCAAGACCCACATCCCGGTGTTCGTCACCGAGTCGATGGTCGGCCACAAGCTCGGCGAGTTCTCGCCGACGCGCACCTTCCGGGGTCACGTCAAGGAAGACCGGAAGTCGAAGCGCCGCTGACCAGCGGGGTGAAAGACCATGACGAACGTGTCAGACACTGAAGGGACAACCATGGAAGCCAGGGCCCAGGCGCGGTACATCCGCGTCACGCCCATGAAGGCCCGCCGCGTGGTGGACCTCATCCGTGGCATGGACGCCACGGAGGCTCAGGCGGTCCTGCGTTTCGCCCCGCAGGCCGCGAGCGTGCCGGTCAAGAAGGTGCTGGACAGCGCCATCGCGAACGCCGCGCACAACTACGACCAGACGGACGCCTCGTCGCTGTACATCAGCGAGGCGTACGTGGACGAGGGCCCGACCCTGAAGCGGTTCCGGCCGCGCGCCCAGGGCCGTGCCTACCGGATCCGTAAGCGGACCAGCCACATCACCGTGGTCGTCAGCAGCAAGGAAGGAACCCGGTAATGGGCCAGAAGGTAAACCCGCACGGGTTCCGGCTCGGCATCACCACCGACTTCAAGTCGCGCTGGTACGCCGACAAGCTGTACAAGGACTACGTCAAGGAAGACGTCGCCATCCGTCGGATGATGACGTCCGGCATGGAGCGCGCCGGCATCTCCAAGGTCGAGATCGAGCGCACCCGCGACCGCGTCCGCGTGGACATCCACACGGCCCGCCCGGGCATCGTCATCGGCCGCCGCGGCGCCGAGGCCGACCGCATCCGCGGCGACCTGGAGAAGCTCACCGGCAAGCAGGTCCAGCTGAACATCCTCGAGGTCAAGAACCCCGAGGTCGACGCTCAGCTCGTGGCCCAGGCCGTGGCCGAGCAGCTGTCCTCCCGCGTCTCCTTCCGCCGCGCCATGCGCAAGAGCATGCAGTCGGCGATGAAGGCGGGCGCCAAGGGCATCAAGATCCAGTGCGGCGGCCGCCTCGGCGGCGCCGAGATGTCCCGCTCGGAGTTCTACCGCGAGGGCCGTGTGCCGCTGCACACGCTCCGCGCGAACGTCGAGTACGGCTTCTTCGAGGCCAAGACCACCTTCGGCCGCATCGGCGTGAAGGTCTGGATCTACAAGGGCGACGTCAAGAACATCGCCGAGGTTCGCGCCGAGAACGCCGCCGCCCGCGCCGGCAACCGTCCGGCCCGCGGCGGTGCCGACCGCCCGGCCCGCGGCGGTGGCCGTGGCGAGCGCGGCGGTCGCGGCCGCAAGCCGCAGCAGAACGCCGCTGCCGAGGCCCCCAAGGCCGAGGCCGCTGCCGCTGCTCCGGCTGAGAGCACCGGAACGGAGGCCTGACCGACATGCTGATCCCCCGTAGGGTCAAGCACCGCAAGCAGCACCACCCGAAGCGCAGCGGTATGTCCAAGGGTGGTACGCAGGTTGCGTTCGGCGAGTACGGCATCCAGGCCCTGACTCCGGCGTACGTGACCAACCGCCAGATCGAGGCGGCCTGTATCGCGATGACCCGCCACATCAAGCGTGGCGGCAAGGTCTGGATCAACATCTACCCGGACCGTCCGCTGACCAAGAAGCCCGCCGAGACCCGCATGGGTTCCGGTAAGGGTTCCCCGGAGTGGTGGGTCGCGAACGTCAAGCCCGGTCGGGTGATGTTCGAGCTGTCCTACCCGAACGAGAAGATTGCGCGTGAGGCGCTTACCCGCGCTGCTCACAAGCTTCCGATGAAGTGCCGGATCGTTCGGCGCGAGGCAGGTGAGGCGTGATGTCGGCCGGTACCAAGGCGTCCGAGCTGCGCGAGCTGAGCAACGAGGAGCTTGTCGGCAAGCTCCGCGAGGCCAAGGAAGAGCTGTTCAACCTCCGCTTCCAGGCGGCGACCGGGCAGCTCGAGAACCACGGCCGGCTGAAGGCCGTCCGCAAGGACATCGCCCGGATCTACACCCTCATGCGTGAGCGTGAGCTCGGCATCGAGACGGTGGAGAGCGCCTGATGAGCGAGAACAACGTGACTGAGAACACCGCCGAAGCACGCGGCTTCCGCAAGACCCGCGAGGGTTACGTCGTCAGCGACAAGATGGACAAGACCGTCGTCGTCGCCGTCGAGGACCGCGTCAAGCACGCCCTGTACGGCAAGGTCATCCGCCGTACCAACAAGCTCAAGGCGCACGACGAGCAGAACGCCGCGGGTGTCGGCGACCGCGTCCTCCTCATGGAGACCCGGCCGCTGTCCGCGACGAAGCGCTGGCGCGTCGTCGAGATCCTCGAGAAGGCCAAGTAAGCACTTGAAGGGGTAACCCTTCAGGTTCGTTCCGCCAGGCTCGGCGCCCCGTGGGTCCGCCCACGGGCGCCGGGAACCGGCAGACAATCAGGAGATAGACGTGATCCAGCAGGAGTCGCGACTGCGTGTCGCCGACAACACTGGTGCGAAGGAGATCCTTTGCATCCGTGTGCTCGGTGGCTCCGGTCGCCGCTACGCGGGCATCGGTGACGTCATCGTCGCCACCGTCAAGGACGCGATCCCCGGTGGCAACGTGAAGAAGGGTGACGTCGTCAAGGCGGTCATCGTTCGCACCGTCAAGGAGCGCCGCCGCCAGGACGGCTCGTACATCCGCTTCGACGAGAACGCCGCCGTCATTCTGAAGAACGACGGCGACCCTCGCGGCACCCGTATCTTCGGCCCGGTCGGCCGTGAGCTGCGCGAGAAGAAGTTCATGAAGATCATCTCGCTCGCGCCGGAGGTGCTGTAAGCATGAAGATCAAGAAGGGTGACCTGGTCCAGGTCATCACCGGCAAGGACAAGGGCAAGCAGGGCAAGGTCATCGCGGCCTTCCCCCGTGAGGACCGCGTCCTGGTCGAGGGTGTCAACCGGGTCAAGAAGCACACCAAGGCGAACCAGCCGGGCCGCGCCTCGCAGGCCGGCGGCATCGTCACGGTCGAAGCCCCCATCCACGTGAGCAACGTCCAGCTCGTCGTGGAGAAGGACGGCAAGAAGGTCGTGACCCGCGTCGGTTACCGCTTCGACGAGAACGGCAACAAGATCCGCGTTGCCAAGCGGACGGGTGAGGACATCTGATGGCTACCACCACGACCCCGCGTCTCAAGACGAAGTACCGCGAGGAGATCGTCGGCAAGCTGCGTGACGAGTTCAAGTACGAGAACGTCATGCAGGTTCCGGGCCTCGTCAAGATCGTGGTCAACATGGGTGTGGGCGACGCCGCCCGCGACTCCAAGCTGATCGAGGGCGCCATCCGCGACCTCACCACGATCACCGGTCAGAAGCCGGCCGTCACCAAGGCCCGCAAGTCCATCGCGCAGTTCAAGCTGCGCGAGGGTCAGCCGATCGGTGCCCACGTCACGCTCCGTGGCGACCGCATGTGGGAGTTCCTCGACCGCACCCTGTCGCTCGCGCTGCCGCGCATCCGCGACTTCCGCGGTCTGTCCCCGAAGCAGTTCGACGGCCGTGGCAACTACACCTTCGGTCTCACGGAGCAGGTCATGTTCCACGAGATCGACCAGGACAAGATCGACCGGGTCCGGGGCATGGACATCACCGTGGTCACCACGGCGACCAACGACGACGAGGGTCGTGCCCTCCTCCGTCACCTCGGCTTCCCGTTCAAGGAGAACTGACCGTGGCGAAGAAGGCTCTGATCGCTAAGGCCGCCCGCAAGCCGAAGTTCGGTGTGCGCGCGTACACCCGCTGCCAGCGCTGCGGCCGGCCCCACTCCGTCTACCGCAAGTTCGGCCTGTGCCGCGTGTGCCTCCGTGAGATGGCTCACCGCGGCGAGCTGCCGGGCGTGACCAAGAGCTCCTGGTAGTCAGCCCAGTTGGGTTGACGCCGGGCTCTCGGTAAGCAGACCGGCCGGCAGGGGCCCTCCTCCACATGCCGTAGGCTTGTGGGGTTGGGCGCCTGCCGCCCGGACGCCCGCGGGCCGAGCCCGCTAGATAACGCTTACTACGCCGTAGGTCCCCGCACCGCACCCGTCCCGCCCATGAGCGGGGAGAGGGATGGCGCATACAGGAAACCCCGGCGAGAGAGGCCGAAGGCCAATTCATGACCATGACTGATCCGATCGCAGACATGCTTACGCGTCTGCGGAACGCGAACTCGGCGTACCACGACTCCGTGACGATGCCGCACAGCAAGATCAAGTCCCACATCGCGGAGATCCTCAAGCAGGAGGGCTTCATCACGGGCTGGAAGGTCGAGGACGCCGAGGTCGGCAAGAACCTCGTCCTCGAGCTGAAGTTCGGCCCGAACCGCGAGCGCTCCATCGCGGGCATCAAGCGGATCTCGAAGCCCGGTCTCCGGGTCTACGCGAAGTCCACCAACCTGCCGAAGGTCCTCGGCGGTCTCGGCGTGGCGATCATCTCCACGTCGCACGGCCTCCTGACCGGCCAGCAGGCGCAGAAGAAGGGCGTGGGTGGGGAAGTCCTCGCCTACGTCTGGTAGTCGGGAACGGAGGAAAAGCCAATGTCGCGTATCGGCAAGCTCCCCATCACGGTTCCCGCCGGCGTGGACGTCACCATCGATGGCCGTACGGTCCAGGTGAAGGGCCCCAAGGGCACCCTGACCCACACCGTCGCCGCGCCGATCGAGATCGTCAAGGGTGAGGACGGCGTGCTGAGCGTCACCCGCCCCAACGACGAGCGTCAGAACAAGGCCCTGCACGGCCTGTCCCGCACGCTGGTGGCCAACATGATCACCGGTGTGACCCAGGGGTACACGAAGGCGCTCGAGATCAGCGGTGTCGGTTACCGCGTCGCCGCGAAGGGCTCCAACCTGGAGTTCCAGCTCGGCTACAGCCACCCGATCCTCGTCGAGGCGCCCGAGGGCATCTCGTTCAAGGTCGAGTCGCCGACCAAGTTCTCGGTCGAGGGCATCGACAAGCAGAAGGTCGGCGAGGTCGCCGCGAACATCCGCAAGCTGCGCAAGCCCGACCCGTACAAGGCCAAGGGCGTGAAGTACGCGGGCGAGGTCATCCGCCGCAAGGTCGGAAAGGCTGGTAAGTAAGCCATGGCATACGGCGTGAAGATTGCCAAGGGCAAGGCCTACAAGGGTGCTGCCCTGAAGCGTCGCCACATCCGCATCCGCAAGAAGGTCTCGGGTACCGCCGAGCGTCCGCGCCTGGTCGTCACCCGGTCCAACCGTGGGATCACCGCCCAGGTCATCGACGACACCGCGGGTCACACCGTGGCGTCGGCGTCGACCCTGGACGCGTCCATCCGCGGCGGCGAAGGCGACAAGTCGGCCAAGGCCCAGCAGGTCGGCAAGCTCGTCGCCGAGCGCGCCAAGGCCGCCGGTGTCGAGGCTGTCGTGTTCGACCGTGGCGGCAACAGGTACGCGGGGCGCATCGCCGCCCTGGCGGACGCCGCCCGCGAAGCCGGCCTGAAGTTCTGAGCCGGTTCCGTAGCTAGCGGAAACAGAGAGAGGTAATTCCAATGGCTGGACCCCAGCGCCGCGGAAGCGGTGCCGGTGGCGGCGAGCGGCGGGACCGGAAGGGCCGTGACGGCGGCGCTGCTGCCGCCGAGAAGACCGCGTACGTCGAGCGCGTCGTCGCGATCAACCGCGTCGCCAAGGTTGTGAAGGGTGGTCGTCGCTTCAGCTTCACCGCGCTGGTCGTGGTGGGCGACGGTGACGGCACCGTGGGCGTCGGTTACGGCAAGGCCAAGGAGGTGCCGGCCGCCATCGCCAAGGGTGTGGAGGAGGCCAAGAAGCACTTCTTCAAGGTCCCCCGCATCCAGGGCACCATCCCGCACCCGATCCAGGGCGAGAAGGCCGCGGGCGTCGTCCTGCTCAAGCCGGCTTCCCCCGGTACCGGCGTCATCGCCGGTGGCCCGGTGCGCGCCGTGCTCGAGTGCGCCGGCGTCCACGACATCCTGTCGAAGTCGCTCGGCTCCGACAACGCGATCAACATCGTGCACGCGACCGTGGAGGCCCTGAAGGGCCTGCAGCGCCCCGAGGAGATCGCGGCCCGCCGCGGTCTGCCGCTCGAGGACGTCGCCCCCGCGGCCCTGCTGCGTGCGCGTGCCGGGGTGGGTGCGTAATGGCCCGCCTGAAGATCACGCAGACGAAGTCGTACATCGGCAGCAAGCAGAACCACCGCGACACGCTGCGTTCGCTCGGGCTCAAGCGCCTGAACGACGTGGTCGTCAAGGAGGACCGCCCCGAGTTCCGCGGCATGGTGCACACCGTCCGCCACCTCGTGACGGTCGAGGAGGTCGACTGATCATGGCGGAGAACAACCCGCTGAAGATCCACAACCTCCGTCCCGCCCCGGGCGCCAAGACCGCCAAGACCCGCGTGGGTCGTGGTGAGGCGTCGAAGGGTAAGACGGCCGGTCGTGGTACCAAGGGCACGAAGGCCCGCTACCAGGTTCCGGAGCGCTTCGAGGGCGGCCAGATGCCGCTGCACATGCGCCTCCCGAAGCTGAAGGGCTTCAAGAACCCCTTCAAGACCGAGTACCAGGTCGTGAACCTGGACAAGCTCGCGGCCCTCTACCCCGAGGGTGGCGAGGTCACGGTCGAGGGCCTGGTCGCCAAGGGCGCGGTTCGCAAGAACCAGCTCGTCAAGGTGCTGGGTCAGGGCGAGATCTCCGTGGCGCTGCAGGTGACGGTCGACGCCGTCTCCGGCTCCGCCAAGGAGAAGATCACCGCCGCCGGCGGCACGGTCACCGAGCTCATCTGAGCCCCGGCTGACGTGAAGGCCTGGCAGGGCGCCTCCGGGCGCCCTGCCAGGCCTTCCGCCTTCCCCCGCCCGTGTCGCCCGCCCAGGGCGCGTACGGCCCGGTGCGGGCGACGCGCCCGCCGGCGGAGGGCGCGCGTCCACCCGCCCCGCCCCCGGGTACGGCCCTTCCCCGCGCCCGGCGCCCCGGCGCCGCCCGGTGGGCTCCGGCACGCTCCCGCCCGCCTCCCAGGGGTCGCGCCGGGGCCGGACGCGGAGTCCGGCCGCGGGGGTCCGGCCACCGGGTTCGGATCGTGGGTGACTACAGATGTTTCCCGTGTGCCGCATGGCCGGGTAGGGTGGCGCCATTAATCTTCGGGCGGCCTGTGCCAGCACAGCGCCGCCTTGCCAGGTAACCGCTGATTCTTCAAACCCGTCGCCTCTGACGCGCTAGCTCGGGGGTCGCAGGAGGCACCGTGCTCACCGCGTTCGCCCGGGCGTTCAAGACGCCCGACCTGCGTAAGAAGCTGCTCTTCACGTTCGGCATCATCGTCCTCTACCGGCTCGGTGCACACATCCCGGTCCCCGGTGTGGACTACGAGAACGTCCAGCAATGTGTCAAGCAGGCCCAGCAGGGCAGCAAGAACCTGCTCGGCCTGATGGACATGTTCAGCGGTGGTGCCCTGCTGCAGATCACCATCTTCGCGCTCGGCATCATGCCGTACATCACGGCGAGCATCATCCTTCAGCTGCTGACCGTGGTCATCCCGCGGCTCGAGGCCCTGAAGAAGGAGGGCCAGTCCGGGCAGGCGAAGATCACGCAGTACACGCGCTACCTGACCGTCGCCCTGGCCATCCTCCAGGGCACCGGCCTGGTGGCCACCGCCAAGAGCGGTGCGCTGTTCAGCGGCTGCACCGTCGCCGACCAGATCGTCCCCGACCAGTCGATCTTCACCATCGCCGTCATGGTCATCACCATGACCGCCGGCACCGCCCTCGTCATGTGGCTCGGTGAGCTGATCACCGACCGCGGCGTCGGCAACGGCATGTCGATCCTGATGTTCATCTCGATCGCCGCGGGCTTCCCCGGCTCCCTGTGGGCCATCAAGGAGAGCGGCAAGCTCGCCAAGGGCTGGATCGAGTTCGGCACGGTCATCCTGATCGGCTTCGTGATGGTCGCCCTGGTGGTCTTCGTCGAGCAGGCCCAGCGCCGGATCCCGGTCCAGTACGCGAAGCGCATGATCGGCCGCCGCTCCTACGGCGGCACCTCGACCTACATCCCCCTCAAGGTGAACCAGGCGGGTGTGATTCCCGTCATCTTCGCCTCGTCGCTGCTCTACATCCCGATCCTGATCGTCCAGTTCGCGGGCAACAGCACATCGGGGTGGTCTGCGTGGATTCAACAGCATTTGGTGGACGGCAAGCCGATCCACACGGTGATCTACTTCTTCCTCATCGTCTTCTTCGCCTTCTTCTATGTGGCCATCTCGTTCAACCCCGAGGAAGTGGCCGACAACATGAAGAAGTATGGTGGCTTCATCCCGGGCATCCGGGCCGGTCGACCTACTGCCGAATACCTGAGCTACGTGCTCAACCGGATCACCTGGCCCGGTTCGCTGTACCTGGGCCTGATCGCTCTTGTGCCGACGATGGCGTTGGCAGGCTTCGGCGGTGCGAACGCCAACTTCCCGTTCGGCGGGACGAGCATCCTCATCATCGTGGGTGTCGGGCTGGAGACCGTGAAGCAGATCGAGAGCCAGCTCCAGCAGCGCAATTACGAAGGGTTCCTCCGCTGATGCGAATCGTCCTCGTCGGACCACCCGGAGCCGGCAAGGGTACGCAGGCCGCGTTCCTTGCCAGGAATCTGTCGATTCCGCACATCTCCACGGGTGACCTGTTCCGGGCAAACATCAGTCAGGGCACGGAGCTGGGCAAGCAGGCCAAGGCGTACATGGACGCCGGCAACCTGGTGCCCGACGAGGTCACGATCGGGATGGCCAAGGACCGCATGGAGCAGCCGGACGCCGAGGGCGGCTTCCTGCTCGACGGCTTCCCGCGCAACGTCGCCCAGGCGAAGGCGCTCGACGCGATGCTCGAGGCCGCGGACATGAAGCTGGACGCCGTCCTGGACCTGGAGGTCCCGGAGGACGAGGTCGTGAAGCGGATCGCCGGCCGTCGCATCTGCCGCAACGACAGCGCGCACGTCTTCCACGTGACGTACTCCCCGCCGAAGCAGGGCGGCGTCTGCGACGTCTGCGGCGGCGAGCTGTACCAGCGCGACGACGACTCCGAGGGGACCGTCCGCACGCGGCTGGAGGTCTACCACACGCAGACCGAGCCGATCATCGACCACTACCGGGCCCAGGGCCTCGTGGTCACGATCTCCGCGCTCGGCAAGGTCGACGAGGTGACCGAGCGGGCCATGGCGGCGCTGAGCGGCGAGCACGCCGTGTAGGTCGCCGTCGACCCGCAGTACGCTCCCCGGCGCCCCGGCTCCGCCCGGCCCGGGATCACACGCAGTCCCCGCGCTTCGGCCGCGGCGTCCTCCCGGGGCGCCGCGGCCGAAGCCGTTGGCGCGGGTGCGGCCCGTATCGTTGTACCGAGAGCCCCCCACTGGACCCTCCAGAGGTCCGAGAAAGGCGTTTGCCGTCATGGTGCAGATCAAGACCCCGGAGCAGATCGCGAAGATGCGCGAGGCGGGGCTGGTCGTCGCGGCCATCCACGCGGCGACGCGCGAGGTGGCCGTTCCGGGAGCCACCACCAGGGACCTGGACGAGGCGGCGCGGAAGGTGATCGCGGAGCACGGGGCGAAGTCGAACTTCCTGGGGCACGGCGGCTTCCCGGCGACGATCTGCACGTCGGTGAACGAGGTCGTGGTCCACGGCATCCCCGGCGAGGACGTCGTCCTGAAGGACGGCGACATCATCTCGATCGACGCGGGCGCCATCGTCGACGGCTGGCACGGCGACGCGGCGTACACCGCGTTCGTCGGATCCGGGCACGCGCCGGAGCTGCTGGAGCTGTCACGGGTGACCGAGGCGTCGATGTGGGCCGGCATCGCCGCGATGAGGAACGGCAACCGGCTGGTGGACGTCTCCCGCGCCATCGAGACGTACATCCGCCGCCAGCCCAAGCCGGGCGGCGGCAAGTACGGGATCATCGAGGACTACGGCGGCCACGGCATCGGCAGCGAGATGCACATGGACCCGCACCTGCTGAACTACGTGTCGCGCAGGCGCGGCAAGGGCCCGAGGCTGGTGCCCGGCTTCTGCCTGGCGATCGAGCCGATGGTGTCCCTCGGCACGCCGCGCACGGAGGTCCTGGAGGACGACTGGACCGTCGTCACGACGGACGGCACATGGTCCTCGCACTGGGAGCACTCGGTGGCCCTGACGGAGGAGGGCCCCCTGGTCCTCACCGCTCCGGACGGCGGTCGGGCGAAGCTGGCGGAGCTGGGCGTCACGGCCGCCCCGGACCCCCTCGCCTGACGGCCGGTCCCCGCGCCCCCCTGGCTTAGGGATCTTGTGAGGTGGGCAGGCTTGGGGATTCGTCTTTTCGAAGGGCCTCGCGTAGACTGATGCGTCGGCTCTCGTGTATCCGCGTGCCTGCACGCGGAAGCGGGAGTCGATCAAGGTAGCCGATTCGAAGGGCGAAGCGTGGCCAAGAAGCAAGGTGCCATCGAGATCGAGGGCACCGTGATCGAGTCCCTGCCGAACGCCATGTTCAAGGTGGAGCTCCAGAACGGTCACAAGGTCCTCGCGCACATCAGCGGCAAGATGCGGATGCACTACATCCGCATCCTCCCGGATGACAGGGTCGTCGTGGAGCTGTCCCCGTACGACCTGACGCGTGGCCGGATCGTCTACCGCTACAAGTAGATCTTGTCCGCGCCCCCTCCGCGGGGTGCTGGCACTGACCCGGAGAACCTCACATCCCATGAAGGTCAAGCCGAGCGTCAAGAAGATCTGCGACAAGTGCAAGGTGATCCGCCGCCACGGCCGGGTCATGGTCATCTGCGACAACCTGCGCCACAAGCAGCGCCAGGGCTGACGTACGCCGACCTACACCTACCTGCACCTCGCAGCTCACGCGCGACGCAAGTAACCCGTACATACGCAGTGCCCGCCGGGCCGTTCCGGCTGGCGACACCTCCGGCGGGGGCCGGGGACCTGGTCCGTACCTCGTACGGCGGCCAGAGAGCGGCACTGCGGAAGACCCCCGATCACACAGGAGCCAGTGAATGGCACGCGTTTCCGGTGTCGACATCCCGCGCGACAAGCGCGTGGAGGTCGCACTCACCTACGTCTTCGGCATCGGCCGCACCCTGGCGAAGGAGACCCTCGCCGCCACCGGTGTGAACCCGAACACCCGCGTTCGCGACCTGTCCGAGGAGGACCTGGTCAAGATCCGCGAGTACGTGGACGCCAACCTCAAGACCGAGGGTGACCTCCGCCGCGAGATCCAGGCCGACATCCGCCGCAAGGTCGAGATCGGCACGTACCAGGGTCTGCGCCACCGCCGTGGCCTGCCGGTCCGTGGTCAGCGCACCAGCACGAACGCCCGTACCCGCAAGGGCCCGCGTCGCGCCATCGCCGGCAAGAAGAAGCCGGGCAAGAAGTAGTCCGCAGCGGACTGTCCGCGGTCTTCGCTGTAGGACCGACCACCTCCCGTAGGAGTTAAGAGATGCCCCCCAAGGGACGTCAGGGCGCTGCCAAGAAGGTGCGCCGCAAGGAAAAGAAGAACGTCGCTCACGGCCACGCGCACATCAAGAGCACGTTCAACAACACCATCGTTTCGATCACGGACCCCTCCGGCAACGTGATCTCCTGGGCCTCCGCCGGCCACGTCGGCTTCAAGGGCTCCCGCAAGTCGACTCCGTTCGCCGCGCAGATGGCCGCCGAGTCGGCCGCCCGCCGCGCGCAGGAGCACGGCATGCGCAAGGTCGACGTTTTCGTCAAGGGCCCGGGCTCCGGTCGTGAGACCGCGATCCGCTCCCTGCAGGCGACCGGCCTCGAGGTCGGCTCCATCCAGGACGTCACGCCGACCCCGCACAACGGCTGCCGCCCGCCGAAGCGGAGGCGCGTCTGATCCCAGGTGCCCAGGCACCTGCGGTCGACGTGTTCGGGCGGAAGGACCCCTCCGGGTCCTTCCGCCCGTACCCTTGCCGTATCCGAGGACGTCAAATAGCGGGCGTCCACGACTGAAGGAAAACACCATGCTGATCGCTCAGCGCCCCTCGCTGACCGAAGAGGTCGTCGACGAGTACCGCTCGCGGTTCGTCATCGAGCCGCTGGAGCCGGGCTTCGGCTACACGCTCGGCAACAGCCTCCGCCGTACGCTTCTCTCCTCGATCCCGGGTGCGGCCGTCACGTCCATCCGCATCGACGGGGTCCTGCACGAGTTCACCACCGTGCCGGGCGTCAAGGAGGACGTCACCGACCTCATCCTCAACATCAAGCAGCTGGTCGTGTCCAGCGAGCACGACGAGCCCGTCGTCATGTACCTGCGCAAGCAGGGCCCGGGCCTGGTGACCGCCGCCGACATCGCCCCGCCGGCCGGCGTCGAGGTCCACAACCCCGACCTGGTGCTCGCCACGCTCAACGGCAAGGGCAAGCTGGAGATGGAGCTGACCGTCGAGCGCGGCCGCGGCTACGTCTCCGCCGTGCAGAACAAGCAGGTCGGCCAGGAGATCGGCCGCATCCCGGTCGACTCCATCTACTCGCCGGTCCTCAAGGTCACCTACAAGGTCGAGGCGACCCGAGTCGAGCAGCGCACCGACTTCGACAAGCTCATCGTCGACGTCGAGACCAAGCAGGCCATGCGCCCGCGCGACGCCATGGCGTCCGCCGGCAAGACCCTGGTCGAGCTGTTCGGTCTCGCCCGCGAGCTGAACATCGACGCCGAGGGCATCGACATGGGCCCGTCCCCGACGGACGCTGCCCTCGCCGCCGACCTGGCGCTGCCGATCGAGGAGCTGGAGCTCACGGTCCGCTCCTACAACTGCCTCAAGCGCGAGGGCATCCACTCCGTGGGTGAGCTCGTCGCCCGCTCCGAGGCCGACCTGCTCGACATCCGCAACTTCGGTGCGAAGTCGATCGACGAGGTCAAGGCGAAGCTGGCCGGCATGGGCCTGGCCCTCAAGGACAGCCCGCCCGGATTCGACCCGACCGCCGCCGCCGACGCCTTCGGCGCCGACGACGACGCGGACGCGGGTTTCGTCGAGACCGAGCAGTACTGATACCTGCCCGCGGGCGCCCGCCCGCGGGGCCCTGACACCGGTACCTGACACGGCCGGTGCAGATCACAAGGAGAAACACCATGCCGAAGCCCGCCAAGGGTGCCCGTCTGGGCGGCAGCGCCGCGCACGAGAAGCTGCTCCTCGCGAACCTCGCGAAGTCCCTCTTCGAGCACGGCCGCATCACCACGACCGAGGCCAAGGCCCGCCGCCTGCGTCCGGTCGCCGAGCGCCTGATCACCAAGGCGAAGAAGGGCGACATCCACAACCGTCGCCTGGTGCTGCAGACGATCACGGACAAGGGCATCGTCCACACGCTCTTCACCGAGATCGCCCCGCGCTACGCCGAGCGTCCGGGTGGCTACACCCGCATCACCAAGATCGGCAACCGTCGTGGCGACAACGCCCCGATGGCGGTCATCGAGCTGGTCGAGGGCGAGATCGCCAAGAAGGCGACCGTCGCCGAGGCCGAGGCCGCGACCAAGCGCGCGGTGAAGGAGGCGGACGAGGCCAAGGTCGAGGAGACCGGGGCCGACGACGCCGCCGAGGCTCCGGCCGAGGAGTCGAAGGACGCCTGAGCGTTCCGACGGCCACGGTTGACGGACGGGTCCGCCCCTGCGGGGGCGGGCCCGTCCCGTGTTGTCCCAGGTTTGAGAGGATCGTTCGCGTGAGCGATGAGGTGGAGCCCGGGTTCGTACGGGTACGGCTGGACCTGTCGTACGACGGCAGGGACTTCCACGGGTGGGCCAAGCAGGCCGGCGGACGGCGCACCGTCCAGGGGGAGATCGAGGACGCCCTGCGGACCGTCACGCGGTCCACCCGGACGTACGAGCTGACCGTCGCCGGACGCACCGACGCCGGGGTGCACGCCCGCGGCCAGGTCGCCCACGTCGACCTGCCCGGGGAGGTGTGGGCCGAGCACCGGGACAAGCTGCTGCGGCGGCTGGCCGGGCGGCTCGCGCACGACGTGCGGATCCGGCGCGTCGGGGAGGCGCCCGCCGGCTTCGACGCGCGGTTCTCCGCGATCTGGCGCCGCTACGCCTACCGCGTCACCGACGATCCCGGCGGCGTCGACCCGCTGCTGCGCGGGCACGTCCTCTGGCACGACTGGCCGCTGGACGCGGACGCCATGAACGCGGCCGCCGAGCGGCTGCTGGGCGAGCACGACTTCGCCGCGTACTGCAAGAAGCGGGACGGGGCGACCACCATCCGCACCCTGCAGGAGCTGCGCTGGGAGCGGCTGCCGAACGGGGTGCTGGAGGCGACCGTGCGGGCCGACGCGTTCTGCCACAACATGGTGCGCTCGCTGGTCGGCGCGATGCTGTTCGTCGGCGACGGGCACCGCCCGGTGGACTGGCCGGCGAAGGTGCTGGCCGCCGGGGTGCGGGACTCGGCGGTGCACGTCGTACGGCCCCACGGGCTCACCCTGGAGGAGGTCGGCTACCCGGCGGACGAGCTGCTGGCCGCCCGCAACCGGGAGGCCCGCAATCGGCGGTCCCTACCCGCCGGCGGGCGCGGCGGCTGCTGCTGACGCCTGGGCGCGACCGCGGGCGTAGATCTGGTTGAAGGTGAACCGGCCCAGGTCGTCACTGCTCCTGAAGACGGCCGTGTCGGACTGGGTGACCTTCCTGCCGTCGGTGAAGCCGGCCTGCGTGAAGTACGCGTAGCGGCCCAGCGCGTTGGAGCGGCGCAGGCAGACGGTGGCCCGGCAGAAGTCGCCGACGCCGCCGCCGGCGAGCGGGGTGACGCCGCCGCGGGCGTCCTCCTTCGCCCCCAGCGCCGCGGACCGGTCGGCGAAGAGGGCGACGCCGACGGTGACGGCGACTCCGTCGCGGGTGTACGTGGCGCGGATGACGCGGGTGCAGCCGTGCTTCTCCAGGACGGAGCCGAGCCCGTCCTTGCCGGCGGACGCGCAGTCCGCGGTGGAGCCGGTGGCGCCCTTGGTGTACACGCGGTCGCCGAAGGTGAGCTTCCCGCCGGGGAACAGGCCCTCCGCGTCCAGGGGGCCCTGTCCTTGGCGGCGGTGGAGATGAAGTCCATCGGGTCCGGCGGTGGCGGCGGGGCGACGGAGGAGAACGACGGCTGCGGGCCCGTCCCCTCGGTCGGCAGCTCGGCGCCGTCGGGGAGCGCGGTGGTGGAGCCGCCCGCCGCACCGCCGACCGGTCCGGGGGCGTCCTTGCCGCCGGAGACGACCGCGACGGCGACGACGGTGGCGATCGCGGCCGTGGCGAGGACGCCGCCGCCCGCCAGGAGCCAGCGCCTACGGCGCTGCCGGGCCTCGGAGGCCTCGGCGAGCGCGCTCCAGTCCGGAGTGCCGTCGCCCCCGGCACCGAACGGGGAGGCGGGCGGCTGCTGCCCGTGGGGCTGCGCGCCGTACTGCTGCTGTCCGTGCGGCGCGCCCTGCGGCCCGTCCCCGTACTGCCGGCGCCCCCCGTACGGGTCGTGGCCGGCGCCGTCGCCCGGCCGGTGCGGCTCCTGCGGCCACTGCGGTCCCCCAAAGCTCATGCCGCGCATCCTAATCCGGTTGGGCGCGGGCACGTCCGGCGGTCAGAATGCGACCCATGGGACATGTGGAGGTCGCGCATCTCGAGTACTTCCTGCCGGACGGGCGGGCGCTGCTCGGCGACGTGTCGTTCCGGGTCGGGGAGGGGGCCGTCGTCGCGCTCGTCGGACCGAACGGCGCGGGCAAGACGACGCTGCTGAGGCTGGTCGCGGGGGAGGCGCAGCCGCACGGCGGGACGGTCGCGGTGAGCGGCGGGCTCGGGGTGATGCCGCAGTTCGTGGGATCCGTGCGGGACGAGCGCACCGTGCGGGACCTGCTGGTGTCGGTGGCGCCGCCGCGCATCCGGGAGGCGGCGGCCGCGGTCGACGAGGCCGAGCACCTGATCGTGACCGTCGACGACGAGGCCGCGCAGCTGCGGTACGCGCAGGCGCTCAGCGACTGGGCGGAGGCGCGCGGCTACGAGGCGGAGACGCTGTGGGACATGTGCACCACGGCGGCGCTGGGCGTCCCGTACGACCGGGCGCAGTTCCGCGAGGTGCGCACGCTCAGCGGCGGCGAGCAGAAGCGGCTGGTGCTGGAGGCGCTGCTGCGCGGCCCCGACGAGGTGCTGCTGCTGGACGAGCCGGACAACTACCTCGACGTGCCGGGCAAGCGGTGGCTGGAGGAGCGGCTCGGCGAGACCCGCAAGACGGTGCTGTTCGTCTCGCACGACCGGGAGCTGCTGGCGCGGGCCGCGCAGAAGATCGTCGCGGTGGAGCCGGGCCCCGCCGGGGCGGACGTGTGGGTGCACGGCGGCGGCTTCGCCACGTTCCACGAGGCGCGGCGGGAGCGGTTCGCGCGCTTCGAGGAGCTGCAGCGGCGCTGGGAGGAGAAGCACGCGCAGCTCAAGCAGCTGGTCAACACCCTGAGGAACAAGGCCGCCTACAACGACGGGCTGGCCTCCCGCTACCAGGCCGCGCAGACCCGGTTGCGGAAGTTCGAGGAGGCCGGGCCGCCGCCGGAGCCGCCGCGCGAGCAGGACATCCGGATGCGGCTGCGGGGCGGCCGGACCGGGGTGCGGGCGGTGGAGTGCCGCGGGCTGGAGCTGACCGGGCTGATGAAACCGTTCGACCTGGAGGTCTTCTACGGGGAGCGGGTCGCCGTCCTGGGCTCGAACGGCTCCGGCAAGTCGCACTTCCTGCGGCTGTTGGCGGGTGACCCGTCGGTCGCGCACACGGGCGCGTGGAAACTGGGCGCCCGGGTCGTACCCGGCCACTTCGCGCAGACCCACGCCCTCCCGTCACCCGACCGCCACCCCTCATCGACGGCGCTCCGCGTCGACAGCGCGCCTTCCGAACCGGAGCACCGGACCCTGGTGGACATCCTGTGGACCGAGCACTCCAGGGACCGCGGCGGCGCCATGTCGGTGCTGCGCCGCTACGAGCTGGAGAAGCAGGGCGACCAGACGTTCGGGCGGCTGTCGGGCGGGCAGCAGGCGCGGTTCCAGATCCTGCTGCTGGAGCTGTCGGGGTCGACGGCGCTGCTGCTGGACGAGCCGACGGACAACCTGGACCTGGAGTCCGCGGAGGCCCTGCAGGCCGGGCTGGAGGCGTACGAGGGGACGGTGCTGGCCGTGACGCACGACCGCTGGTTCGCGCGGTCCTTCGACCGGTACCTGGTCTTCGGGTCGGACGGCGTCGTGCGGGAGACGGCGGAGCCGGTGTGGGACGAGCGGCGGGTGGAGCGCGGGCGGTAGGCGCGGCCCGCCGGATCCGCCGCTCTCCCGGGGGCTTCCGGCGGGTCTCGACGGGCATCGTTTTGACCCGTACGCGGGGCGGCGCGTATTCTTCTGGTTCGTTATGCGTACTGGCTTGCTCGATCTCACGTGAGAGGCCGTTACGCCGGTCCACCGGGCCGATGACCAGCGACCTGCACTCGGTTTGCGTCACCGACGTGTGGTCATGGCTGTCGTGATCGTCCGTGGTGGCCTTGACAGGACCCACTCACTGAAGAAGCGAAGGCTACGACCGTGCGTACGTACAGCCCCAAGCCCGGCGATATCACTCGCCAGTGGCACGTCATTGACGCCCAGGACGTCGTCCTGGGCCGCCTGGCCACCACCGCCGCCACGCTCCTCCGGGGCAAGCACAAGCCGATCTACGCGCCGCACGTCGACGCTGGTGACTTCGTCATCATCATCAACGCCGACAAGGTGCACCTGTCCGGCAACAAGCGGACCCAGAAGATGGCGTACCGCCACTCCGGCTACCCGGGCGGTCTGCGTTCCGTCCGCTACGACGACCTCCTCGCGAACAACCCCGAGAAGGCCGTGGAGAAGGCCGTCAAGGGCATGCTCCCGAAGAACTCCCTCGGCCGTCAGATGCTCTCGAAGCTGAAGGTCTACGCGGGCGAGAACCACCCCCACGCTGCCCAGCAGCCGGTTCCGTTCGAGATCACCCAGGTCGCGCAGTAAGTCCGGCCACCCCCAAGACGAAGAGAATCTGAGGAGCATCGTGGCCGAGACCACTGTTGAGAACCCCGTCGAGGGCGAGGAGACCTACGCCGAGGTCACCACCTTCGAGTCCGAGGCCCCCGTCGAGGGCGAGTACACCTCGGAGTCCCTGGCCTCCCGCTTCGGCGAGCCGCAGCCGGCCGCCGGCCTGGGCCGCCGCAAGAACGCCATCGCCCGCGTCCGGATCGTCCCGGGCACCGGCAAGTGGAAGATCAACGGTCGCACCCTCGAGGACTACTTCCCGAACAAGGTGCACCAGCAGGAAGTCAACGAGCCCTTCAAGGTGCTCGAGCTCGAGGGCCGCTACGACGTCATCGCCCGCATCGCGGGCGGCGGCGTCTCCGGCCAGGCCGGCGCCCTGCGCCTCGGCGTGGCCCGCGCCCTGAACGAGGCGGACGTGGACAACAACCGCGGCCCGCTGAAGAAGGCCGGCTTCCTGAGCCGCGACGACCGCGCGGTCGAGCGGAAGAAGGCCGGTCTGAAGAAGGCCCGCAAGGCGCCGCAGTACAGCAAGCGCTAAACACCGCGCCTGCTCGGTCTGCTCGTACGTACGCCCCGGCGGCACTCCCGTGCCGCCGGGGCGTACGTTTCTCCTTGGTCCATAGGCAAGTCTTTCGGAGGACGGTTGTGGGACGACTCTTCGGCACGGACGGCGTGCGCGGCGTCGCCAACGCGGATCTGACGGCGGAGCTCGCGCTCGGCCTGTCCGTGGCGGCGGCCCACGTGCTCGCCGAGGCGGGAACCTTCGAGGGCCACCGGCCCACCGCGGTGGTCGGGCGGGACCCGCGCGCGTCGGGGGAGTTCCTGGAGGCCGCCGTCGTGGCGGGCCTCGCCAGCGCCGGGGTGGACGTGCTGCGCGTGGGCGTCCTGCCGACGCCCGCCGTCGCGTACCTGACCGGGTCCCTCGGCGCCGACCTCGGCGTGATGCTGTCCGCGTCCCACAACGCCATGCCCGACAACGGCGTCAAGTTCTTCGCGCGCGGCGGCCACAAGCTGGCGGACGAGCTGGAGGACCGCATCGAGAAGGTCTACGAGCAGCACCGCACCGGCGAGCCGTGGGACCGGCCGACCGGCGCCGGCGTGGGCCGGGTCAGGGAGTACGGGCAGGGCGCCGAGGACTACGTCGCCCACCTGCTGTCCGCCCTGCCCAACCGGCTCGACGGCCTGAAGGTCGTCCTCGACGAGGCGCACGGCGCCGCGTCGCGGGTGTCGCCCGACGCCTTCACCCGGGCCGGGGCCGAGGTCGTCACCATCGGCGCCGCCCCGGACGGCCTCAACATCAACGACGGCTGCGGCTCCACCCACCTCGACATGCTGAGGGCCGCCGTCCTCGAACACGGCGCCGACCTGGGCATCGCCCACGACGGCGACGCCGACCGCTGCCTGGCCGTCGACCACACCGGCGCCGAGGTCGACGGCGACCAGATCCTCGCCGTCCTCGCCCTCGCCATGCGCGAGGCGGGAACGCTGCGCGGTGACGCCGTCGTCGCGACGGTCATGTCCAACCTGGGCTTCAAGCTGGCCATGGAGCGCGAGGGCCTGCGCCTCGTCCAGACCGCGGTCGGCGACCGCTACGTCCTGGAGGAGATGAAGGAACGCGGTTACGCGCTGGGCGGCGAGCAGTCCGGGCACGTCATCGTCCTGGACCACGCCACGACCGGCGACGGCACCCTGACCGGCCTGCTGCTGGCGGCGCGCGTCGCGGCGACCGGGCGGCGGCTGGCCGAGCTGGCCGGCGTCATGGAACGGCTCCCGCAGGTCCTGATCAACGTCAAGGACGTCGACAAGAGCCGCGTGCGGACCTCCGCCGAGCTGGGCGTCGCCGTCGCGGACGCCGAGCGGGCGCTGGGCACCACCGGCCGCGTGCTGCTGCGCCCGTCCGGCACGGAGCCCCTCGTCCGGGTCATGGTCGAGGCCGCGGACATCGAACAGGCCCGGTCGGTCGCGGGCCGGCTGGCCGACGCGGTCAAGGCGACGCTGGGCTGACCCCCCGCACGCGCAGGCGCCCCGCACGGTTCCGGACCGTGCGGGGCGCCTTCCGTCTCCGCGCGGGCCGTCCGGGAGGGGGTTCCCGTACGGGCCGTCCGCGCACCGGCCTCAGAGCTTGCGCAGGGAGAGCCGCTGGACCTTGTGGTCGGGCCCCTTGCGGACGACGAGGTTGGCGCGGCCGCGGGTGGGGGCGACGTTCTCCAGGAGGTTGACCTTGTTGACCGTCCGCCACGTCGTACGGGCGTACTCCAGTGCCTCCTCCTCGCTGACCTGGGTGTACCTGCGGAAGTACGAGGACGGGTCCTGGAAGGCGGTCTCCCGCAGCCGGCGGAAGCGGTTCAGGTACCAGCGCTCGATGTCCTCGGGCCGGGCGTCCACGTACACGGAGAAGTCGAAGTAGTCGGCGAGGCCCACCCGGGTGCGGCCGTCCTTGCCGGGCAGGGCCGGCTGGAGGACGTTGAGGCCCTCGACGATGAGGATGTCCGGGCGGCGCACGGTGAGGATCCCGCCGGGCACGATGTCGTAGATCAGGTGCGAGTAGACCGGGGCGGTCACCTCCTCCTTGCCGGCCTTGATGTCGGCGACGAACCGGGTGAGCGCCCGGCGGTCGTACGACTCGGGGAACCCCTTGCGGGAGGTCAGGCCGCGTGCTTGGAGCTCCTTCATCGGCAGCAGGAAGCCGTCGGTCGTGACCAGCTCGACGCGCGGGTGCTCCGGCCAGCGGGCCAGCAGCGCCTGGAGGAGGCGGGCCACGGTCGACTTGCCGACGGCGACGGACCCGGCGACGCCTATGACGAACGGGGTGCCGCGCTGGACGCCCTTCTCGCCCAGGAACGTGTTGAGCGCCCCGCGCAGGTTCGCGGAGGCACCCACGTAGAGGTTGAGGAGCCGGGAGAGCGGCAGGTAGACGTCGCGGACCTCGTCGAGGTCGATGACGTCGCCGAGGCCGCGCAGCCGCTCCACCTCCTCGGCGGTGAGCGGCAGGGGCGTCTTGTCCCGCAGCGCGCTCCACTCGTCCCGGGTCAGGTCGACGTACGGCGTCGACTCGGAACGCCGGGACGCGCCCGGGGGGATTCCGGGCGGGGGTGTGCTGCTTCGTGGCGGCGAAGTGATCACACGGCCATTGTCGGCCGTGCGGCCGCGCCGTGGGGGGTGGGCTCGGTCACGTGGGTGGAAGGAGGCTCATGCCCGGCGGACGGTGAATGGTACGGTGAAGTCGTACCGTACGGAAAAGTCGTACGACTCCGGGAGGGGGGTTGGGCATGTCGATCAGCGCCAGCAAGGCCCGGGACGAGCTGTTCCCGCTGATAGAGAAGGTCAACAACGACCACGAGCCGGTGCACATCACCTCCCGCAAAGGGAACGCCTACCTGATCGCCGAGGACGACTTCCGGGGGTGGCAGGAGACCGCCTACCTGCTCCGCTCACCGGCCAACGCCCGCGTGCTGATGGACTCCATCGCGGAACTGGACGCGGGGGAGGGGCAGATCGGGGACCTCGTGGACACGGGGGGCGACGAGTGAAGAAGCTGTTCTCCTCCACGGCCTGGGAGCAGTACGCGCACTGGGCGACCGCCGACCCGAAGATCCTCAAGAAGACCAACCGCCTCATCAAGGACATCGAGCGCACACCGTTCGAGGGCATGGGCAAGCCCGAACCGCTCAAGGGCAATTTGTCCGGTTGGTGGTCGCGCCGCATCACCGACGAGCACCGCCTCGTGTACCGCGCGCACGACGACCGCGTCGAGATCGCCCTGGCCCGGTACCACTACGGGGCTTGAGCCCGCCGCGCGGGGGACGGGGCGGGGCCTGCGCCGACGGGGCCGGGCCACGGCGGGCCGGGCGGGTGTGACGGGGTGTGCGGCGGCCGGGGCCGTAGGCTGCGGTCCATGTGCGGAATCGTGGGATACGTCGGCGGGCAGTCGGCGCTTGATGTCGTCATCGCGGGGCTGAGGCGGCTGGAGTACCGGGGGTACGACTCGGCCGGGGTCGCCGTGCTCGCCGACGGGGGCCTCGCCGCCGCCAAGAAGGCGGGCAAGCTCGTCAACCTCGACAAGGAACTGGCCACCCGGCCCCTGCCGGCCGGCTCCACCGGGATCGGGCACACCCGGTGGGCCACCCACGGCGGCCCGACCGACGCCAACGCGCACCCGCACCTCGACAACGCGGGCCGCGTCGCCGTCGTCCACAACGGCATCATCGAGAACTTCGCCGCCCTGCGCGCCGAACTCGCCGAGCGCGGCCACCACCTCGCCTCCGAGACCGACACCGAGGTCGTCGCGCACCTCCTCGCGGAGGCCCACTCGTCCACCGCCGACCTCCCCGAGGCGATGCGGCAGGTGTGCCGGCGCCTCCAGGGCGCGTTCACGCTCGTCGCCGTCCACGCCGACGAGCCGGACGTGGTCGTCGGCGCCCGCCGCAACTCCCCGCTGGTCGTCGGCGTCGGGGAGGGCGAGTCGTTCCTCGCCTCCGACGTGGCCGCGTTCATCGAGCACACCCGGTCCGCGATCGAGCTGGGCCAGGACCAGGTCGTCGAGCTGCGCCGGGACGGCGCCGTCGTCACCGACTTCGACGGGGCACCCGCCGACGTGCGCCCGTACCACGTGGACTGGGACGCGTCCGCCGCCGAGAAGGGCGGCTACGCCTCCTTCATGCTCAAGGAGATCGCCGAGCAGCCGAAGGCCGTCGCGGACACGCTGCTCGGCCGGATCGACGCCGAGGGGTCGCTGACCCTCGACGAGGTGCGCATCCCCGCCGCCGCGCTGCGGGAGGCCACGAAGGTGGTCATCGTCGCGTGCGGCACCGCCTTCCACGCCGGTCTCATCGCCAAGTACGCCATCGAGCACTGGACCCGCATCCCCTGCGAGGTCGAACTGGCCAGCGAGTTCCGCTACCGCGACCCGATCCTCGACCAGCGGACGCTGGTCGTCGCGATCTCCCAGTCCGGCGAGACGATGGACACCCTCATGGCGCTGCGGCACGCCCGCGAGCAGGGCGCCCGCGTGCTGGCCATCTGCAACACCAACGGCTCCACCATCCCCCGGGAGTCCGACGCCGTGCTCTACACGCACGCCGGGCCGGAGGTCGCCGTCGCGTCCACCAAGGCGTTCCTGACCCAGCTCGTCGCCTGCTACCTGGTCGCGCTGTACCTGGGGCAGGTGCGCGGCACCCAGTGGGGCGACGAGGTCCGCGCCGTCATCCGGGACCTCGCGCGGATCGCGGAGGACGTGGAGCGGGTCCTGGAGACCATGGAGCCGGTGCGGGAGCTGGCCCGATCCCTCGCCGGCCACGACACGGTGCTGTTCCTCGGCCGGCACGTCGGCCACCCGGTGGCCCTGGAGGGCGCGCTGAAGCTGAAGGAGCTGGCGTACATGCACGCCGAGGGGTTCGCCGCCGGCGAGCTGAAGCACGGGCCGATCGCGCTCGTCGAGGAGGGCCTGCCGGTCGTCGTGGTGGTGCCGTCGCCGCGCGGGCGGTCCGTCCTCCACGACAAGATCGTCTCGAACATCCAGGAGATCCGGGCGCGCGGGGCCCGCACCGTCGTCATCGCGGAGGAGGGCGACGAGGCGGTCGTGCCGTACGCGGACCACCTGATCCGCGTCCCGGCCACGCCGACGCTCCTCCAGCCGCTCGTGGCCACCGTGCCGCTGCAGGTCTTCGCCTGCGAGCTCGCGACCGCCCGGGGCAACGAGGTCGACCAGCCGCGCAACCTCGCCAAGTCGGTCACCGTCGAATGATCGTCGGGGTGGGGATCGACGTCGCCGAGATCGACCGGTTCGCGGAGGCGCTGGAGCGCACCCCGCAGCTCGCCGACCGGCTGTTCCTGGAGCGGGAGCTGTACCTGCCGAGCGGCGAGCGGCGGGGGGTCGCCTCGCTCGCCGCGCGGTTCGCCGCGAAGGAGGCCGTGGCCAAGGCGCTCGGCGCGCCGCCGGGGCTGCACTGGACGGACGCGGAGGTGTACGTGGAGGAGAGCGGGCGGCCCCGGCTGCGGGTGTGCGGCACGGTCGCCGCCCGCGCCGCCGAACTGGGAGTGCGGCACTGGCACGTGTCGCTCAGCCACGACGCGGGGGTGGCGTCCGCCGTGGTGATCGCCGAAGGTTGAGCCCATGCGTACCGCGTACAGCGTTCGAACCGTGCGGGCCGCCGAGGCCGCGCTGACGACCCGGCTCCCGGAGGGGGCACTGATGCAGCGGGCGGCGGCCGGACTGGCCGCCGCCTGCGCGGGACTGCTGCGGCGGGTGTACGGGGCGCGGGTCGTCCTCCTCGTCGGCGGCGGGGACAACGGCGGTGACGCCCTGTACGCCGGGGCGCGGCTCGCCCGGCGCGGGGCCCGGGTGACGGCGGTGGCGCTGGGCGCGCGGGTCCACGGGGGCGGGCTCGACGCGCTGGTGCGGGCCGGCGGGCGCCTCGCGGGCGACCCGTCCGCCGCGCTGGCCCGCGCCGACCTGGTCCTGGACGGCATCACCGGGATCGGCGGGCGGGGCGGGCTGCGCCCGGACGCGGTACCGGTCGTGCGGGCCGCGCGGGACTCCGGGGCGGTGGTGGTCGCCGTGGACCTGCCGAGCGGCGTCGACGCGGACACCGGCGCCGTCGACGGGGAGGCGGTGCGGGCGGACGCGACGGTGACCTTCGGGGCGTACAAGCCGGGGCTGCTGGTCGACCCGGCGCGGGAGTACGCGGGCGCGGTGCGGCTCGTCGACATCGGGCTGGGCGACCTGCTGCCGCCGCCCGACCTGGAGGCGCTCCAGCACGCCGACGTGGCGCGGCTGCTGCCGGTGCCGACGGCGGAGAGCGACAAGTACCGGCGCGGGGTCGTGGGCGTCGTCGCCGGGTCGGCGCGCTACCCGGGCGCCGCCGTGCTGGCCGTCGCCGGAGCGCTGTGCGGCGGCGCCGGGGCGGTGCGGTACGTGGGGCCGGCGGGCGGCGCCGTGCTGGCCCGGTACCCGGAGACGCTGGTCCACCCGGGGCCGCCGGGCGGGGCGGGGCGGGTCCAGGCGTGGGTGGTCGGGCCGGGGCTGGCGGACACGCCGGGCGTGCAGGACGCCCTGGCCTCGGACGTGCCGGTGCTGGTCGACGCGGACGGGCTGCGCCTCCTGGACCCGGCGGCGGTGCGGGCCCGTACCGCGCCGACCGTGCTGACCCCGCACGCGGGCGAGGCGGCGGCCCTGCTGGGCACCGGCCGCGGGGACGTGGAGGCGCGGCGGCTGGAGGCGGTGCGCGAACTGGCCGGGCGGTACGGGGCGACGGTGCTGCTGAAGGGCTCCACGACGCTGGTCGCCGACCCGGCGGCGGAGGTCCCGGTGCGGGTCAACCCGACGGGCACGCCGTGGCTGGCGACGGCGGGCAGCGGGGACGTCCTGTCCGGCCTGACCGGTTCGCTCCTGGCGGCGGGACTGGCCCCGCGGGACGCCGCCTCGGCGGGCGCGTACCTGCACGGCCTGGCGGCCCGCCGCGCCGCTTCGGGGGCGCACGGGGAGGGGGCCGCTCCCGTCGCCGCGGCCGCGCCGCTGACGGCCCACGAGGTGGCGGAGGCGCTGCCGGGGGCGTGGCGGGACGTGGTGGCGCGGGAGGCCGCGGACCGGGGCGCCGCGGGCGCACGGGGGTGGGGCCGCGCGCCGGCCGACGGGCCGTAGGATCTGCTCGTTCTCAGGGGTGGGAGGGATCGTGGGGGAGCACCCGCACGTCGCCGCGCTGGCGCGCATCATGCCGTCGGACCACGGGGCGGACGAACGCATCGACTGGGCGGCCGCCGAGGAGCGGTGGGGCGTCCGGTTCCCCGCCGACTACCGGGACTTCATGGCCCGCTACGGCGGCGGGTCCATCAACGGCGAGGCCACGGTACTGCTCCCGCTGCCGCAGGAGGGCCCCTGCTGGCCGCCCGCCGACCTCGCCGAGGAGACCGCGAACGTCCGGTACGCCCGGCGGTCGCTGGGCGGCCGGGACGCGCTGGACGCCGATCCGGAGGACCTCCTCGCCTGGGGCACCACGGCCGGGCCGGACATCCTGTGCTGGCTCACCGTCGACCCGGACCCCGACCGCTGGCCGGTCGTCGTGTGCGGACGCCACACCTCGCCGACGTTCGCCGTCCACCCCTACGGCATGGCGGGGTTCCTGCACCGGCTGCTGGCCGACGAGTACGACGACCCGCCGGTCAGCCTGGTCTTCTGGCACGACCCGCCGGTCCGCTTCGTCCACTGGCGGGAGGAGCAGCGCCGCTTCCTCGCGGGCCTCGACCGCGTCACCGGCGACCCGGACCCGTACGCCCAGCCGTAGGGGCGAGCCCCGACCTGCCGGGGGCCCCGCCCTTACGGGACCCTGCGGGGTCAGACCAGGGAAGGCAGCGTGCCGGGCGGCGCGGCACCCGTCAGCCTGCAGTCCCTCAGGACGACGCGGGTCAACTTGCCGCCGCTCCAGCGGACGGAACCGAGATCGCTGCCGACGATCTCGACGCCGTGCAGGCTCACGGCTTCGAATGCGACACGCTTCGAGCGGACGCCGGACACGCGGCCGGTGATGAGCCGGGTGTCGGCGAGTTCGAGCGAGCGCAAGTCGGCGTCCGAGTACGCGAAGTCCCGGACGATGCCGTGCGGGCTGTCCAGGGTCACGACGTTCGCCAGGTACAGGCCCGGCTCGTCCAACTCGGGGAGGGTGACGGTGACGTGGCCGAAGGTACGGGTGGCCATGCTGGTGCTCCTCATCGTGGTACCGGGGCGGCCCCGCCCGGCTGGCTGGGCCGCCCCGGACGGTGTGTCGGCTACTCGTTCTTCCAGTCGTCCCGGCTCGGCCGGTTCGTGATCACCGAACGCGGGACGGTCGCGAGCCGTGTGGTGCCGGGCACGGCGCTCCTCTCTTTCCGGGCGGAGTGGTGTGAATCAGCGGGCTGGACGTTGTCGGCTGCGGTGCTCCACTCGACGCCGCTCGCGGGCCGGATGTGGGCGACACGGACCACGCGGCCGTCGTGGTGGAGTTCGTGGGTGACGGCTGTCAGCACGCCCTCCCCACGCGACGCGACGTCGCGGACCTTCGTGTTCAGGAGCGGATGCCTCTCGTGGCCGTCGGCGCCGACCGGGTTCACGTTTCGGTCTCCCTCTGGTCCTCGGCCTCGGCGCGGCGCATGAACCTCTCCCAGCCGTCGGCCGCCCGCAGCCGCAGGGCCCGACCGGGGGCGCCGGCCGGGGCTCGGGGGCCGGGTGGACAGGTCCGCCGGCACCCGGCGTGCGGTGAGGAGGCGAAGAGGTGGTCACGGCCGTTCTCCTTCCGGCAAGGGCGCGTCCCGGCCCGGGCACGACAGCGTGCCCGGGCCACTTGAGGGGGAGCGCTCCCGGATGCCGTCCCCGGGGCACGGTGACCACCTTGGCGAGTGAGAGCTGTCCCTCCCGCTCACCGTTGGTGCTCCCGCGCCTTCTCGCGGCGCTCGATGAGCCGCTCGAGCTGCAGGTGATACAGCTCGACTTGCGCCGGGGTGAGGATGAGCAGCGACTCGGAGGTGCTCCCGTCCTCATGGCGCATCGTGACCGGTAGAACGGCCCGTTGTGCCCGAGCGTCGTACACCGCGTCGCGTCGTCGGGGGTCACGTGCGTGATCGGCACGCCGACGGGGCGCGGAGTGGTCCCGTCCGCTCTTGCGCGCCAGTCACCCCCGCCACCGGGCAACCGCAGGTGGTACGACTTCACGCCGTCGCTCGGCAGCTCGACCACGACCCCGATCTCACCGCCCTTTGCGAGGTCGAGGGCGAGGTCACCGAGTCGGGGGTGGAACGGGGCGCCCGTGCCTGACCCGGTGCCACGCGTGGAAGGTTGCTTGGAGGTCTGTTCGGCCATACCCCGAAGCTAGGAGCGGCCTACGGGCCGGATATGAACCGGAGGAATACCACCCTCATCCGTCGAGGTGAAAGCGGTCCGACATGCGGCGCAGCTTCTCGCGGGTGGCCGTTCGCTCGGCGTAGACGATGCTGCGCAGGGTTGACCGGGCGATGGGATGGTTGCGGATGAGTTGCGGCGCGACGCGTTCGGCCGTCTCCAGTTCCTTCCACGCCTTGTCGCGGTTCCCGTCCCACAGCCATGCCCGGGCGAGGTCCATGTGATGGTGTCCCTGACGGGAGTTGGGAAGTCCTGCGACCAGATCGCGGGGAATGCGCCGGTTTATGGCCAGGGCCTTGCGCTGCTCGCGCATCTCCAGTGCGACGCTGATCGCGTGAATCCGGACGTTGCCGGGTGAGAACGTGAGCGAATGCCGGTCGTAGACCGGGGGCCCGACGTACTCGCCCAACCGGTCGGCGGCCGTCCTCGCGTGTGCGATGCGGTCCTCGGCTTCGGCAGCGCGCCGCCCGCGTAGGCGCGCACCGGCGTCGCGGCCACGCGGTGCAGCTCCTGCCAGGTGCGGGGGCGTTTGGTCCCAGGTACTCGGCCATCGAGGCGAGGAAGCCGGGCACACTCCGCCATCAGCCTCATGAGCCGGTCCGCCGGCGGCCCGCGCGCCCGGTCGTACAGCCCGGCCACGGCCCGGAGGATGTGCCGCGTGGGGTTGAGGGGGTCGTCAGGGGGATGTGGAGCCCTGGGTTCCGGGGCGCACCTGAGACACTGGGCGCGATGAGTACGACACCGCAGCCCCGCGCCACCCGAGAGGCCGAGATCCCCGACACCCGCGCCCGCGCCGAGATCGACCTCGCCGCGCTCCGCGCGAACGTCCGCGCGCTGCGGGCGCGGGTCGAGCCGGGCGGCGCCCGGGTCATGGCGGTCGTGAAGGCGGACGCGTACGGGCACGGCGCCGTGCCGTGCGCCCGCGCCGCGCTCGACGCGGGCGCCGCCTGGCTCGGCACGGCCACGCCGCACGAGGCGCTCGCGCTGCGTGCCGCGGGGATCGACGCCCCGGTCCTGTGCTGGCTGTGGACGCCCGGCGGGCCGTTCCGCGCCGCCGTCGAGGCCGACGTGGACATCACCGTCAGCGGGCCGTGGGCCCTCGGCGAGGTCGTCTCGGCGGCGCGCGCCGCCGGCCGGCCCGCCCGCGTCCAGCTCAAGGCCGACACGGGCCTCGGCCGCAACGGCTGCCTGGCCGGCGACTGGCCCCGCCTCGTCGGCGAGGCCCTGGACGCACAGGCCGACGGCCACCTCCGGATCACCGGCCTGTGGTCCCACTTCGCCTGCGCCGACGAGCCCGGCCACCCCTCGATCGGCGCCCAGCTGGCGCGCTTCCACTCCATGCTGGAGTACGCGGAGAAGGCCGGCGCCGAGCCCGAGGTGCGGCACATGGCCAACTCGCCCGCCACCCTCACCCTCCCCGAGGCCCACTTCGACCTCGTCCGCACCGGCGTGGCGATGTACGGCATCTCGCCCGGCCCCGAGGTGGGCACCCCCGCCGACTTCGGGCTGCGGCCCGTGATGCGGCTGAGCGCCGGCGTGGCGTGCGTGAAGCAGGCGCCGCCGGGCCTGGGCGTCAGCTACGGCCACCACTACGTCACCGACCGCGAGACCAACCTCGCCCTCGTCCCGCTCGGCTACGCCGACGGCGTCCCCCGCCACGCCTCCGGCCGCGGCCCGGTGCTGCTGGGCGGGGCGGTGCGGACCGTGGCCGGCCGGGTCGCGATGGACCAGTTCGTCGTGGACCTGGGCGACGACACGGTCGAGCCGGGCGCCCGCGCGGTGCTGTTCGGGCCCGGCGACGACGGCGAGCCCACCGCCGAGGACTGGGCGCGGGCGGCCGGGACCATCGCGTACGAGATCGTCACGCGCGTCGGCGCGCGCGTGCCGCGTGTCCACCTGGACGAGCGGGGGTAGTGGGGGAGCCGTGACGGAGGCCGGTACGGGTACGGGGGCGGGCGCCGCCCCGGCGGCCGGCGCGGCCCTCGTGGAGGCGGGCGGCCGGGCCGCCGCCGGGGGCTGGCGGCGGCGCGCCGGGTTCGCGGGCGCGGCCCTCGGCGTGGTCGCGGCGAGCGCGGCCGCGGGGGTCGCCCTGGAGCGGCTCACCGTGGGCCGGGGCGTCCGCCGCGAGGCCCGCCTCGCCCTGGACGCCTCCGCCCCGTACGGCACCCTGCGCGGCACCCCGGGCACGGCCGTGGCCGACGACGGCACGGTCCTCCACTACGAGACCGAGGACCCCGGCGGCGCGGAGGCGCCCGGCTCCCCGCGCGCCACCGTCGTCTTCAGCCACGGCTACTGCCTCAGCCAGGACTCCTGGCACTTCCAGCGCGCCGCCCTGCGGGGCGTGGCGCGCGCCGTGTACTGGGACCAGCGCAGCCACGGGCGGTCCCGGCGGGGCGCCGGGCCCGTCTCCATAGACCGCCTCGGGCGCGACCTGAAGGCCGTCGTCGACGCGGCCGCGCCGGAGGGGCCCCTGGTGCTGGTCGGGCACTCCATGGGCGGGATGACCGTCATGGCGCTGGTGGACCAGTACCCGGAGCTCGTCCGGGACCGCGTCGCCGGCGTGGCGTTCGTCGGCACGTCCGCGGGGCGGCTGGCGGAGCTCACCTACGGCCTGCCCACGGCACCCGCCCAGGCCGTGCGGCGCGCGCTGCCCGGCGTCCTGCGGGCGCTCGGGGCGCGCGCGGAGCTGGTGGAGCGGGGGCGCCGGGCCACGGCCGACCTGTTCGCCGGGCTGGTCAGGCGGTACAGCTTCGGGGCGCGGGAGGTGGACCCGGTCCTCGCCCGGTTCGCGGAGCGGATGATCGAGGCGACGCCGATCGACGTGGTCGCGGAGTTCTACCCGGCGTTCGCCGAGCACGACAAGGCCGACGCGCTGACGGTCCTCGCCGACGCGGACGTCCCGGTCCTGGCCCTGGCCGGCGAGAGGGACGTGGTCACGCCCCGGTCGCACACCGAGGCCATCGCCGCGCTCCTGCCGGACGCGGAGCTCGTCGTCGTGCCGGACGCCGGGCACCTGGTGATGCTGGAGCACCCGCGGACGGTCACCGCGCGCCTCCTGGGGCTGCTGGTCCGGGCCGGCGCGCTCGCCCCGGACGCGGCGGGGGCCGAGGCCGGCACCGGTTAGGTTGGCCGGCATGGAAGCAGCGCACACCGACACGACGGGGACCGCCGGTCCCTCCGCCGCCACCGCCCGCCTCACCGTCCACTCGCCCGGGGAGATGCAGGAGCTCGGCCGCACCCTCGCCCGGCTGCTGCGCCCCGGCGACCTCGTGATGCTCACCGGCGAGCTCGGCGCCGGCAAGACGACCCTGACGCGCGGCCTCGGCGAGGGCCTCGGGGTGCGCGGCGCGGTCACCTCCCCGACGTTCGTCATCGCCCGCGTCCACCCCTCCCTGACCGGCGGCCCCGCGCTGGTGCACGTCGACGCGTACCGGCTGGGCGGCGGCCTCGACGAGATGGAGGACCTGGACCTCGACGTCTCCCTGCCCGACTCGGTGGTCGTGGTCGAGTGGGGCGAGGGCAAGGTCGAGGGGCTGACCGACGACCGGTTGCACGTGGTGATCCACCGGGCCGTCGGCTCCACGGACGACGACCGGCGCGAGGTGGTGCTGACCGGTGTGGGGGCGCGCTGGGAGGGCGTGGACCTCGTTCCGCACTGATCGGCCCGTCCGGGGCGCCGGGGGCTCCGTACTTTCCGACAAGACGTCGGCATGTTGTTGCGCCGCACCTCCGGGGCGTGGTCACATGGAGACCAACGCTGGTTAGGTCTACCTAACTCCCCCGTCCCGCCAGCGGAGCCAGGAGGCAACCATGCCGCAGCAGCCGGAACGGCGGCAGCCGTCGGAGGTGTCCATGCGCGACCTGCTGGCCTCCTGCGCCGCCGCGAACGCCGTCTCCACCCCGCCGGACCCCGCGCCCGCCCGGGAGCCGGCCCCGGCCGGCGGCGAGCCCGACGGGGCCGCCCGGCCGGAGGGGGACGAGGCGCCCCGGGCCGCGTGACCGCGGCCGCGCGGCCCGGCCGAGGGGCGCGTCCACGGCCCGGGCGGACGGGCCCGTGCGCCCGTCGGACGGGCCCCGCGCCCGTCAGGGGACGACGACGACCTTCACGTTGATCGTGGCGAACGCCCACAGCGCGCTGCCGTCCGCCCGCGCCATCCGCACCCCGCCCGTACGGCGGACCGGGTCCGGACGGGGCGTGGAGTCGTCGACGGCCGCGCTGAAACCGACCGTGATCCCCTCCACCGTCGCGAACCGCACCACGTGCTCGACCCGCACCCCGTCGGACCCGCGGGCCGCGCCCGACCGGGACGTCACGGCGTAGGTGCCGGGTGCCGGGCTGACCGCGCTCGGCGTCACCCGGAACGTACGGACGACCTCGCCGCCCTCGTCGACCAGCCAGACCCGCCGGTCGGCCAGCGCGTACACCACGCGCTCGCCCGAACCGGACTCCGGCGGCAGGGCCAGGGGGTCCTTCGCGGGCTTCCCCGACGCGCCCGGACCGGCGTGCCCGGCGGAGGCGGACGGCGACGCGGAGCCGGTCGCCTTCGTCCCGGACCGGAGATCCGCGGGGGCGGTGGCCGACGCCTGGTAGGCGAGGAGGCCGACCGCCGCGAGCGCCGCCGCCGTGAGCCCGGCGACCCATCCCGAGCTGCTCCCTGCCACGCTGCTCCACCTCTCGTACGACCGTACCGGTGTGACCGTAGCACCAGCGCCCGGCCGGTACGGGGGCGCCGTGCCCGCCCCGCGGGCGCCGTAGGCTGTTCGCGTGCTGTTGCTCGCCATGGATACCGCCACCCCCGCCGTCACCGTCGCCCTCCACGACGGGCGCTCCGTCGTCGCCCGGTCGGGCCGGGTCGACGCGAGGCGGCACGGGGAGCTGCTGCTGCCCGCCGTCCACCGCGTCCTGGGCGAGGCGGGCCTGGGGCCCGGCGCCGTCACGGGCGTCGTCGTGGGCGTCGGCCCCGGCCCGTACACCGGGCTGCGGGTCGGCCTGGTCACGGCGGCCACCTTCGCCTCCGCGCTCGGCGTCCCCGCCTACGGGCTGTGCACCCTCGACGGGCTCGCGTACGCCTCCGGCATCGACGGGCCGTTCGTCGTGGCGACCGACGCGCGGCGCAAGGAGGTCTACTGGGCCCGGTACGACGACCACCGCACCCGGGCGACCGAGCCGTCCGTCGACCGGCCCGCCGACATCGCGGACCGGGTGGCCGGCCTCCCGGCGGTCGGCGCCGGGGCGCGGCTGTACGGCGAGGTCTTCCCGGACGCCCGCGACCCCGAGCACCAGTCGGCCGCCGCGCTCGCCGCGCTCGCCGCCGAGCGGCTCGCGGCCGGCGAGGAGCTGCCGGAGCCGCGGCCGATGTACCTGCGCCGCCCCGACGCCCAGGTGCCGAAGAACTACAAGGTGGTCACGCCACGGTGACCGGGCCGGTGCTGCGCGGGATGCGCTGGTGGGACATCGCACCGGTGCTGGACCTCGAACGGGAGCTGTTCCCGGAGGACGCCTGGTCGGAGGGGATGTTCTGGTCCGAGCTGGCCCACGCGCGCGGCCCGCGCTCGACCCGGCGGTACGTCGTCGCGGAGGAGCCGGCCGACGGCGGGGGCGGCGCGCGCGCCGGGCGGATCGCCGGGTACGCGGGGCTCGCGGCGGCCGGTGGGCTCGGCGACGTCCAGACCATCGCCGTCGCCCGCGACCACTGGGGCACCGGGCTCGGCGCCCGCCTGCTGACCGAGCTGCTCCACCACGCCACCGCCTTCGAGTGCGAGGAGGTGCTCCTGGAGGTGCGGGTGGACAACACCCGGGCCCAGCGGCTGTACGAGCGCTTCGGCTTCGAACCGATCGGCTTCCGCCGCGGCTACTACCAGCCGGGGAACGTCGACGCGCTCGTGATGCGGCTGACCGTCCAGGACGCCGCCGAGGCCCCCGGTCCTGCCGGTCCTGCCGGCTCCACCGGTCCTACTGACCCCGCCGATCCCACCGGCCTCCCCGGCCCCACCGACTCCGTCGGCCTCCCCGATCCCACCGGCCCCGCCGGGACGCGCGGGACCGCCGGGACCGCCGGGACCGCCGGGACCGCCCCGACCACCGAGACCACTGAGAGCGCTGAGACCCATGGCTGACGAACCCCTCGTCCTCGGTATCGAGACCTCCTGCGACGAGACCGGCGTCGGCGTCGTCCGCGGCACCACCCTGCTCGCGAACGCCGTCGCGTCGAGCGTGGACGAGCACGCCCGGTTCGGCGGCGTCGTCCCCGAGATCGCCTCCCGGGCCCACCTGGAGGCCATGGTCCCGACCGTCGAGCGCGCGCTGAAGGACGCCGGCGTCTGCGCGCGCGACCTCGACGGCGTCGCGGTCACCGCCGGCCCCGGCCTCGCGGGCGCGCTGCTCGTCGGCGTCTCGGCGGCGAAGGCGTACGCCTACGCCCTGGGCAAGCCGCTGTACGGGGTGAACCACCTGGCCTCGCACATCTGCGTCGACCAGCTGGAGCACGGCCCGCTGCCCGAGCCGACGATGGCGCTGCTGGTCAGCGGGGGCCACTCGTCGCTGCTCCTCGCCCCCGACATCACCTCCGACGTCCGCCCCATGGGCGCCACCATCGACGACGCGGCGGGCGAGGCGTTCGACAAGATCGCCCGCGTGCTGGACCTGGGCTTCCCCGGCGGGCCGGTCATCGACCGGTTGGCCAGGGAGGGCGACCCGGCCGCCATCGCGTTCCCGCGCGGACTGACCGGGCCGCGCGACCCGGCGTACGACTTCTCCTTCTCCGGCCTGAAGACCGCCGTCGCCCGCTGGGTCGAGGCGAAGCGGAGCGCCGGTGAGGAGGTGCCCGTACGGGACGTGGCCGCGTCGTTCCAGGAGGCCGTCGTCGACGTGCTGACCCGCAAGGCCGTCCGCGCCTGCAAGGACCAGGGCGTCGACCATCTGATGATCGGCGGCGGCGTCGCCGCCAACTCCCGGCTGCGGGCCCTGGCGGAGGAGCGCTGCGAACGCGCCGGCATCCGGCTGCGGGTGCCGCGCCCCGGCCTGTGCACCGACAACGGCGCGATGGTCGCCGCGCTCGGCGCCGAGATGGTCGCCCGCAACCGGCCCGCCTCCGACCTGGGGCTGTCCGCGGACTCGTCGCTGCCGGTCACGGACCCGCACGTGCCGGGGCGCCACGGCCACGACCACCTGCACGAGACCGGTGGGGAGAACCTCTACCCGTGACGCTCACCCTGATGTGGGAGGCCCGGGCCCTCCCCGGCCGCGGCGCCGACCTCCTGGAGTGGGCCCGCGCCCAGCGCTTGCCCGCCGTACCGCTGCGGCGCGAGACGTTCACGGCGACGCAGGACCGGGTCCTGGTCCTGACCTGGTGGGACGCCCCGGAGGACGCCGTGGTCCCGGAGTTTCCGGAGCCCCCCGCCGGTCTGCTCACCCGGCCGGTCCACCGCTGGCGCTTCGTCTCGCACGGCGTCGGGTCCGGCCCCGCGGAGGGGTGACGGGGGCGGTTTCGGGCCGGACCAGGGGACCGGGCGGGGGCGGCCGGGCGGCGGTGTCTAGCCTTTCCCCGTGTCTCCCAACCGCCGTGCCCTGCCGCCGCCTCCGCCACCCCCGCACCTGAGTTGCTGGCCCGACCGCGAGGCGTCGCTCGCCGACCGGGACCGGGCCATGGGCGAGCTGCGCGAGCGGATGTTCGGCGGCGGCCGGCTGGCGGTGTTCCTGCTGTGGCTGCTGCTGATGGAGGCCGGCTGGGGGCTGGTCGGAGCCGCCGCCGTCGTGTTCGACGAGGCCCTGGGCGTGTTCGGCGTCGCCTTGTCCCTCGCCCTGGCCGGGCTGGGCGCCGGGGCGCTCGTCCCCGCCGTGTACTTCCAGGTCGGGGGCGTGCGGCAGGACCTGGAGGCGCGTCGGCTGTTCCTCCGGTGGGCCGCCCTGGACCGCGCCCCCGCACACGACGCCCGGCACCGGGCGCCCGGCGCGAGCCTGGTGTGGCTGCTCGTGTCGTTCGCCCTGTGCGCGGCGGGACTGGGGCTCTGCGTCGCGGTGCCCGCGTCGGCCCGGCCGGGCACCACCACGTACGCCGAGGTGGCGTACGGGATGGGCGCCGGGTTCCTGCTGTGGCTCACCGGGCTCGTCGGCGCGGCGAAGGCCGTCGGCCACTACCGGCTGGCCGTGCGGCTGCTCAGCCCCGGCCCTCCGGCGCCGCGGCGGGCCGGCCGACCAGCATCGTCGGCGCCCCCGCCACACGGGTGAGGAACACCGTCGCCGCGTGCGGCCCCTTCGGCTTCACCCGGCGGCGCACCTCCTCCGGCTCCACCGCCGAGCCGCGCTTCTTCACCGTCAGGACGCCCACCTCCCGCTCCCGCAGCAGCGCCTTCAGCCGCTTCAGGTTGAACGGCAGCTCGTCGGTGATCTCGTACGCGGCGGCGTAGGGCGTCGGGCGCAGCTCGTCCGCCGTGACGTACGCGATCGTCGGGTCGATCAGCCCGCCGTCCAGCCGCGCGGCGACCTCCGCGACCAGGTGCGCCCGGATCACGGCGCCGTCCGGCTCGTACAGGTAGCGGCCGACCCCCCGGACCGGCGGGGCGGGCGGCGTCGCGGACGCGGTCAGGGTCGCTCCGGACGGCAGCAGCGTCGCCCGCACGGAGCCGGGGGCCGTGCCGAACCACAGCACGGCCTCCTTCACGTCCCCGCCGTCGGAGACCCACTCCGCCCCGGCGTCCGGCGGCACCGCCTCGTGCGGGACGCCCGGCGCGACCTTCAGCGCCGCGTACGGGGCCCGGCGGGCCGCCTCCACCGCCCACGACAGGGGCGGCGAGTACGCCTCCGGGGCGAAGACCCTGCCCCGCCCGCCCCTGCGCGCCGGGTCCGCGAACACCGCGTCGTACCCGGACACGTCGACCTCCGTGACGTCGGCGCAGGCCACCTCGACCAGGTCGGCGAGGCCCAGCGCCTCGGCGTTGGCGCGGGCGACGGCCGCCGTGAGCGGGTCGCGGTCGACGGCGAGGACGGCGATGCCCGCGCGGGCCAGCGCCACCGCGTCGCCGCCGATCCCGCAGCACAGGTCCGCGACGCTCCGCACGCCGAGCCGGGCGAAGGCCTCGGCCCGGTGCCGGGCGACCGGGGCGCGTGTGGCCTGCTCGACGCCGTTCGGCGTGAAGAACATCCGGTGCGCGTCGTCGGCGCCGAACTTCGCCGCCGCCCGCTGGCGCAGCCGCGCCTGGCCGAGCGCCGCCGACACCAGCGCCGCGGGGTGGCTCCGGCGCAGCCGGGAGGCGACGGCCAGCTCCTGGGCGGGGTCGTGGTGGCGCAGGCCGGCGAGGAGGTCGCGGCCCTCGTCGGTGAGGAGCGCGGAGAAGGCGGCGAGATCGGTCACCCGTCCCATTCTGGCCCAGTGTGGGCCGGCCGGGGGACGGTGCCGGCCCGGCGGCGGTGTCGTCCGCGTCCCGGGGCGCCGCACTGACAGGATGCGGCGCCATGCAGCTAGTACGACAAAAGCGTCCATCATCGGTAAATAGGACCGGTCTACGGGTGGCTGCGGCCCTGCTTGCCGCCGCCCTGGGGACGGCCTGCGCGGCGGAGGGCACCGACCCGCCCGGAGCGGCGCCGTCGGCGGCGGGCCGGCACGGCCGCGAGGGCCGGCAGGCCCCGGAGGGGCGGGAGGGGGGCTCCCGCAGGCCCGGACCGGGTCCGGGGCGCTGAGCGCGTACGCGGAACGGTTCCGGCGGGCGCACGCGGCCCGTACGGCCGTCGCCCGGCGGTGGGGGCTGAAGCGGACGCCGCTCCTTCCGCCGGACCCCCGAAGATGAAGCCGAAGATCACCTTCCGTAAGGGTTTCGAGGTCGGCGACCCCGACCTCCCCCCGGTCTTCACCACCGTCCCCACCCGCGACCGCGTGGTGTTCCTGACCATCGACGACGGCGCGGAGAAGGACCCCGAACTGCTGCGGATGATGTCCGAACTGGACATCCCCTACAGCGCCTTCCTCAGCGACTACCTGGTCAAGGAGGACTACGGCTACTTCAAGCGCATGCAGGGCCTCGGCGTCGCCCTGCACAACCACACCCTCACCCACCCCTACATGCCCGCGCTGTCGTACGCGGAGCAGAAGCGCGAGATCTGCGGCCAGCAGGACGTGATCGAACGCCGCTACGGCAAGCGGCCCACGCTGTTCCGCCCGCCGTACGGCAACTACGACGCCGACACGCTGCGCGCCGCCCGCGACTGCGGCATCAAGGCCGTGCCGCTGTGGTCCGCCGAGGCGTTCCCGGACCGCATGGAGTGGCGCGAGTGGGACCGCGACCTGCACCCCGGCGACATCGTCCTCACCCACTTCCGGGGCCGCGGCGAGTGGAAGGGATCGATGGCCGACATGATCCGCCGGGCCGTGGACACCATCACGGCGCGCGGGTACGCGGTGGCCCGGCTGGAGGACTACGTGTGAGCCGCGACGCGCCCGCGGCGGAGATCCGTTCGACCTCCGTCGCACGTCAGTACCGGTGCGAGAGCGGCGCGCGACCCCGTGACTGGCACTCCGCTTGACCGAGTGCTAACCGCGGTCATAGTCTCGGCTCTGGCACTCCCCGCAGGAGAGTGCCAACACAGCGACGGGCAGGTCCGGCACCCGCGACGACGGATCCACCTGGTCGCCACCTCAGACAGTTGACCCCGTGAGATCTCCGAAGGGGGAGGTCGGATCGTGACGACCACCAGCTCCAAGGTTGCCATCAAGCCGCTCGAGGACCGCATCGTGGTCCAGCCGCTCGACGCCGAGCAGACCACGGCCTCGGGCCTGGTCATCCCGGACACCGCCAAGGAGAAGCCCCAGGAGGGCGTCGTCCTGGCCGTCGGCCCGGGCCGCTTCGAGAACGGCGAGCGCCTGCCGCTCGACGTCAAGACCGGCGACGTCGTGCTCTACAGCAAGTACGGCGGCACCGAGGTGAAGTACAGCGGCGAGGAGTACCTCGTCCTCTCGGCCCGCGACGTGCTCGCGATCGTCGAGAAGTAATCCACCACGTGCCGTGAACCGCGCCCCTGGCCCCCGCTGCTGTGCTGCCGCACGTGCGCCGGGCGGCGAGGGGCGCCGTTCCTTCTCCACCCAGTACCGAGAGGGCTGAATCGCTCCCATGGCGAAGATCCTGAAGTTCGACGAGGACGCCCGTCGCGCCCTTGAGCGCGGCGTCAACAAGCTTGCCGACACCGTCAAGGTGACGATCGGCCCCAAGGGTCGCAACGTCGTCATCGACAAGAAGTTCGGTGCGCCCACCATCACCAACGACGGGGTCACCATCGCCCGCGAGGTCGAGGTCGAGGACCCGTACGAGAACCTCGGCGCCCAGCTGGTGAAGGAGGTGGCGACCAAGACCAACGACATCGCGGGCGACGGCACCACCACCGCCACCGTCCTGGCCCAGGCGCTGGTCCGCGAGGGTCTGCGCAACGTCGCCGCGGGCGCCTCCCCGGCCGCCCTGAAGAAGGGCATCGACGCCGCGGTCAAGGCCGTCTCCGACGAGCTGCTCGCCACGGCCCGCCCGATCGACGAGAAGTCCGACATCGCCGCGGTCGCCGCGCTCTCCGCCCAGGACCAGCAGGTCGGCGAGCTGATCGCCGAGGCCATGGACAAGGTCGGCAAGGACGGCGTCATCACCGTCGAGGAGTCCAACACCTTCGGCCTGGAGCTGGACTTCACCGAGGGCATGGCCTTCGACAAGGGCTACCTGTCGCCGTACATGGTCACCGACCAGGAGCGCATGGAGGCCGTCCTCGACGACCCGTACATCCTGATCCACCAGGGCAAGATCGCCGCCATCGCGGACCTGCTGCCCCTCCTGGAGAAGATCATCCAGACCGGTGGCTCCAAGCCGCTGCTGATCGTCGCCGAGGACGTCGAGGGCGAGGCCCTGTCGACCCTGGTCGTGAACAAGATCCGCGGCACGTTCAACGCCGTCGCGGTCAAGGCCCCCGGCTTCGGCGACCGCCGCAAGGCGATGCTCGGCGACATGGCCGCCCTGACCGGCGCCACCGTCGTCGCCGAGGAGGTCGGCCTCAAGCTCGACCAGGTCGGCCTCGACGTGCTGGGCACCGCCCGCCGCGTGACCGTCACCAAGGACGACACCGTCATCGTCGACGGCGGCGGCAGGTCCGAGGACGTCCAGGGCCGCGTCGCGCAGATCAAGGCCGAGATCGAGACGACCGACTCCGACTGGGACCGCGAGAAGCTGCAGGAGCGCCTCGCGAAGCTCGCCGGCGGCGTGTGCGTCATCAAGGTCGGCGCCGCCACCGAGGTGGAGCTGAAGGAGAAGAAGCACCGTCTGGAGGACGCCATCTCCGCAACCCGCGCCGCGGTCGAGGAGGGCATCGTCTCCGGTGGCGGTTCCGCGCTGGTCCACGCCGTCAAGGTGCTGGAGGGCAACCTCGGCAAGGAGGGCGACGAGGCCACCGGCGTCACGGTCGTCCGCCGCGCCGCCGTCGAGCCGCTGCGCTGGATCGCCGAGAACGCCGGCCTCGAGGGCTACGTCATCACCTCGAAGGTCGCCGAGCTCGACAAGGGCCAGGGCTTCAACGCCGCCACCGGCGAGTACGGCGACCTGGTCAAGGCCGGCGTCATCGACCCGGTGAAGGTCACCCGCTCGGCGCTGGAGAACGCCGCGTCGATCGCCTCCCTCCTCCTCACCACCGAGACCCTCGTGGTGGAGAAGAAGGAGGAGGAGCCGGCGGAAGCGGGCCACGGCCACGGCCACGGCCACTCCCACTGACCCCCGGTCACCCCGCGCGGGCCGGCTCCGGCCCGGCCCGCGCACCACGAGGCCCGGTGCCCCCGCGAGGGGCGCCGGGCCCCGCCCGTCCCCCGGCCCGGCTCAGCCGCGCGGCGGCGTGAACTCCGGCTGGTCCAGCACCCGCAGCCAGCTCCCGTCGGGCTGGCGCCGCACCACCTGCGCCCGCGCCCCGGCACCGTCCCCCGGCGGCGTGGAGGTGAGCGCGACGTCGCCGCAGACGAGCGTCGGGAGCGGCGGCTCCGGCTCGAAGTGCGGCCGGTCGGCCAGCACCCGCTCCCACAGCGCGCGGATCGCCTCCCGGCCGACCGTCCGCCGCCCGGGCGGGTACGCGAGCACCGCGTCCTCCTCGTAGAGCGCGGCGACCCCGGCCGCGTCCCCGGCGTTCGACCGCTCCACGAACAGGCGGGTGAGGTCCTCGGGCCGCATGGCCTTCTCGTACTGCTCCGACATGGTCTCCTCCTGCACGGGACTCCGGACTCCAGCCTCGCCACCGGCCGTTCAGAAGTCCAACAGATGGTTCTGCTGGAAACTAGAATCACCAGTCATGGACCTGAGGCAGCTGGAGTACTTCGTCGCGGTCGCCGAGGAGCGGAACTTCACCCGCGCCGCGGAGCGGGTGCACATCAGCCAGTCCGGGATCAGCGCGCGGATACGCGGACTGGAGCAGGAACTGGGCGCGGAGCTGTTCGACCGGTCGACGCGCATCGCCACCCTCACCGCCGCCGGGGAGGCCGCCCTCGAACACGCCCGGGCCGCGCTCGCCGCCGCCGACGCGCTGGGCCGGGCGGTGGCCGGGGTGACGGGTCTGGTACGGGGCCGGCTCTCGCTCGGCATGGTGGTCGGCTGCACGCTCACCCCGCTGTTCGACGCCCTCGCCGCGTTCCACGGGGCGCACCCCGGCGTGGAGGTCCTGCTGCGGGAGGCCGACTCGGACCGGCTCGTCGCGGCGGTCCGCACGGGCGCCCTCGACCTGGCGCTGGTCGGCACCCCGGCCCCGCCCCCCGAGGGACTGGAGTCGCTGGTCCTCGCCAGCGAGCGGCTCGTCGCGGCCGTCCCGGCCGGGCACCCCCTGGCGGAGCGGCGGCGCCCCACCCTGCGCGACGTCGCCGCCCACCCGGTCGTCTGCATGCCGCCCGGCACCGGCCTGCGCGCCGTCTTCGACCGGGCCTGCGCCGACGCGGGGGTGCGGCCCGCCGTCACCCTGCAGGCCGGCGCGGCGGACGCCGTCGCCGACCTGGCCGCACGCGGCCTCGCCGTCGCCGTGCTCAGCGAGTCGATGGCGGCCCACCACGACGACCGGCTCACGGCCCGCGTCATCGAGGACGCCCGGGCGCCCGCGCTGCTCGCCCTGGTCTGGAAGAACACCCGGGACCCGGCGGTCCGCGCGTTCCTCGCCCACGGCCGCGAGGCGTTCCGCCCGAAGGACCCGGCCCGCTGACCCGGCGCCCCGCCCCGCCGCCCCGCCCCGCGGTCCGGCCCCGGACGCGGAGCGGCCCGCGTCCGGAACGCCCCGCCGTCCCGCTCCGCTCCGCCCGAGCGCCCTACCGCGGGCCGTACCTGCGCCCCGCCCGCGAGCTCACCCCGCCCAGCAGCCCGCGCGGGACCAGCTTCACCACGCCCATCAGCGCCTTGTACCGCGGGTCCGGCACCGACAGCGTCCGTCCGCGGGCCAGGTCCGCCAGCGCGTCCTCCACGACCCTGTCGGCGTCCAGCCACATCCACCCGGGGATGTTGTCCGTGCCCATCCCGGCCCGCTGGTGGAACTCCGTCCGCACGAAGCCGGGGCACAGCGCCATCAGCCGCACCCCGCTCCCCGCGAGGTCCCGTGCCACGCCCTGGGTGAACTGCACGACCCACGCCTTCGACGCCCCGTACGTCCCGCGCGGCACGAAGGCGGCGACGGACGCGACGTTCACCACGCCGCCCCGCCGCCGCTCGCACATCGGCGCCGTCGCCGCCGCCGTCAGCCGCAGCACCGCCTCGCAGTGCACCTTCAGCATCCGCAGCTCGTCGGCCATCGCCACCTCCAGGAAGCGGCCCTTGTTGCCGAACCCCGCGTTGTTGACCAGCAGGTCCACGGGCCGCTTCGCGTCGGCGAGGCGCGCCTCGACGGCGGCGATGCCCTCCTCCGAGGCGAGGTCCGCGGGCAGCACCTCCGCCTCGACGCCGTGCCGGTCGTGCAGTTCGGTCGCCTGCTCCCGCAGCCGCTCCGCGTCGCGGGCGACCAGGACCACGTCGCGGCCGTCGGCCGCCAGCCGCCGCGCGAACGCGGCCCCGATGCCCGCCGTCGCGCCGGTAATCAGTGCACTCGTCATACGCGGCACGTTAGTGCCCCGCCGGCGCCCCGCCCGCCGGCGCCCCGCCCGTGCGGGCCGGGGGCTCAGGGGACCGGCGTCCGGGGCGTCCGCTCCGCGTACCTCCGCGCCGCCTCCAGCAGCTCCGGATGCGGGGCGTCACCCGCCGCCAGGACCTGCGGCAGCAGTTCGCGCCGCGTGGTCCGCGCGCGGAACGCCACCGCCACGGTCACCCCGTGGCCCGGCCGGTACGCGATCTCGACCGGGTCGCCCGCCCGGACCTCGCCCGGCTCGACCACCCGCAGGTACGCCCCCGGCGCCCCGCGCTCGGTGAACCGCCTGACCCACCCCCGCTCGCCCAGCCGGCCGGCGAACGTGCGGCACGGCACGCGCGCGTCCGTCACCTCCAGCACCAGCGACGCGCCGATCCGCCACCGCTCCCCGAGCAGCGCCCCGTCGACGTCCACCCCCGACGTGGTCAGGTTCTCCCCGAAGGAACCGTTCGGCAGCGGCCGGCCCAGCTCCTCCTCCCAGCGGTCCAGCTCCTCGCGCGCGAAGGCGTACACCGCCCGGTGCGAACCGCCGTGGTGGCGCAGGTCGCACACGGCGTCCCCGGCCACGCCCCCGCCGCCGACCCCTGCGGGGCCCGGGTCCGCCACCCGTACGGGCCCCTCCACCGGGACCTTCCCGATCCCCGTCTCGCCGCCCGGCGCGTCGGTGTGCTCCGTCTTCTCCCGGCGCCCCGTGTTGACCGTCAGCACCCGCATCGCGGTGATCTCTCCCATGGCCGCACGCTAGCGCCGATTCGCTCAAAGAATCCAGTTGGGATTTCACGGAAAGATAAAGAAGGCCTTATGGTCGACTGGTGATCGAAGCCCGCCACCTCCGAGTCTTCCGCGCCGTGGCCGCCACCGGCTCCTTCTCCGCCGCGGCCCGCGAGCTGGGCTGTACCCAGCCGGCGGTCAGCCAGCAGATGAAGGCGCTGGAGGCGTCCGCGGGCACGCCGCTGCTCGTCCGCACCGGTCGCGAGATGCGCCTCACCCAGGCCGGGGAGGCCCTGGTACGGCACGCCGCGGGAATCCTCGCCGGGCTGACCGCCGCCGAGGAGGAGGTCGCCGCCATCGCGGGCCTGCGCGCCGGCCGCGTCCGGCTCGTCTCCTTCCCCAGCGGCAGCTCCACGCTGGTCCCCACCGCCCTCGCCGCCCTGCGCGCCGAGCACCCCGGCGTCCGGGTCTCCCTCGTCGAGGCGGAGCCGCCCCGCTCGGTCGAGATGCTCCGGGAGGGCGACTGCGACGTCGCCCTGGCCTTCCGGTACGCGGGCGGCGCCGCCGAGTGGGACGACCTGGTGGTGCGACCCCTGCTCGCCGACCGGCTCGTCGGCCTCGTCCCCGAGGGGCACCGGCTGGCCGGCGCGGGCGCCGTGGCGATCGGGGACCTGGCCGGGGAGCCCTGGATCGCGGGCTGCCCCCGGTGCCGGCGCCAGCTGGTGGAGGTCTGCGAGGAGGCCGGCTTCACCCCCTCCATCGACTTCGCCACCGACGACTACCCGGCGGTCGTGGGCCTCGTCGGCGCCGGGCTCGGGGTGGCGGTCCTGCCGGAGCTGGCCGTGGAGTCGGTACGGCCCCGGGGCGCCCGTACGGTCGCGGTCGAGCCGCCGGTGGAGCGGGAGATCGTCGCCCTCACCCTGCCGGACCTGGCGCGGGTCCCGGCCGTCGCGGCCACGCTGGACCGGCTGGCGGAGGCGGCTTCGCGCGCGTAGGGGGACGGCCCGGGGCGGCGGGGCTCCTCACGGGCCCGGGCGGCCCCGCGCGTGCGGTCGCGGGTGCGCGGTCGCCGGCGGGTGCGCGCCGGGCGCCGGGAGGGGTGGCCCGCCGCCTGTGCGCGCTGTTGCCGGGACGTGGTTGCTGAAACGTTCCTCTAGAAAACGGGACCGGCCCGCCGTCAGCTCTTCCCCGACGGCGTCGACGTCGTGACCAGCCGGGCGCGCGCCCGGCCCATCAGCTCCTCGCGCTCGTCCTCGGTGAGGCCGCCCCACACGCCGTAGGGCTCGCGCACGGCCAGGGCGTGGGCGGCGCACTCGGCCCGCACCGGGCAGCGCATGCAGACCTCCTTCGCCGAGTTCTCACGCGCGCTCCGCGCCGCGCCGCGCTCCCCCTCGGGGTGGAAGAACAGCGAGCTGTCGACCCCCCGGCAGGCCGCGAGCAGCTGCCAGTCCCACAGGTCGGCGTTGGGTCCGGGAAGGCGGGAGAAATCTGCCATGGCGCATGTCCCCTTGGTACCGGTGCGGAGCTTACTGAGCGGACTACTTGTCGCAGTAGATGTAAATATGACTCATTGCGAATCTAGCTACAGACACTGCCAAAGGGAAGGAAAAACCGCTAAATGGGGCATAGCTCTGGATGGAGCGGCGGCGACCTGCGGCGCTCTGCTCCGCGTACGCCCCTTCACGCGGAGTGTTGGAGAGGTGCTCGTACCCGTAACTCTTTCGAGTGACCATCGTTGAGAGTGCGGAGGCGGTTGAAGGAAAAGCGCTCGGGCGGGTGTCCGAGGGCGTCAACCGCACAGGTGACGATTCGTAACCAGCCTGGAGGCCCAAGGTGACGCGCATCAGCTGCGGAGGACGGCCATGACATCCGTACTCGTCTGCGACGACTCCCCGCTTGCCCGAGAAGCGCTCCGCCGCGCCGTCGCGACCGTGCCCGGCGTCGAGCGCGTGACGACCGCGGCCAACGGCGAGGAAGTCCTCCGCCGCTGGGGCGCGGACCGCTCGGACCTGATCCTGATGGACGTGCGCATGCCCGGCCTGGGCGGTGTGGAGACCGTCCGGCGGCTGCTCTCCGCCGACCCCGGCGCCCGCATCATCATGCTCACGGTCGCCGAGGACCTCGACGGCGTCGCCCTCGCCGTCGCCGCCGGCGCCCGCGGCTACCTGCACAAGGACGCCTCGCGCGCCGAGCTGCGGGCCACGGTCACCCAGGCCCTCGCCGACCCGACCTGGCGGCTCGCCCCGCGCCGGCTGCGCTCCGCCGAGATGGGCGCCGCGCCGACGCTCACGGCCCGCGAGATCCAGGTGCTGGAGGGCATGAGCCACGGCCGGTCGAACGCCGAGATCGGCCGCGAGCTGTTCCTCTCCGAGGACACGGTCAAGACCCACGCACGCCGGCTGTTCAAGAAGCTGGGCGCCTCGGACCGCGCCCACGCCGTCGCGCTCGGCTTCCGCTGGGGCCTGGTGCGCTAGCCCGGCCCCGGCGAGGCCGTCCCGGTCCCCGTCCGCCGCGTGGCGGACGGGGCGGCGCAGGCCCGATGTCTGTTTCCTGCGTGATGCCGCATCCTTGAGGAGTGGGGTCCCTCGGGGACGAGTCGATCGAGCGGGAGGGGAGGGCGCAGGGGATGACTTCCGGCGCACCTGCTCATAACGCTTCGGTGCACAAGGCTGGACGCGGTGCCTCGGAGCGGACGCGGTCAAGGCACCATGGACCGATGCGCGACGACCAGACGCCGGCCCCCCCGACGCCCTCCGCCGGGCGGGGGGCGATCGGAGCGCTCGTGCACCGCGCGGTGGAGGGCGACGAGCAGGCCACGCACGACCTCCTGGCCCACGTCCACCCCCTGGCCCTGCGCTACTGCCGCACCCGGCTGAGCCGGCTGCCCGGCGACGCCCGCCACTTCGTCGAGGACCTGGCGCAGGAGGTCTGCGTCGCGGTCCTCATGGCCCTGCCCCGCTACCGGGACACGGGCCGCCCGTTCGAGGCGTTCGTCTTCGCGATCGCCGGGCACAAGGTCGCCGACCTGCAGCGGGCCGCCATGCGGCACCCCGGCTCGACCGCCGTGCCCTCCGACGAGATGCCCGAGCGCCCCGACGACTCGCTGGGCCCCGAGGAGCGGGCCCTCCTCAGCGACGACGCCGAATGGGCCAGGCGCCTGCTGGCCAACCTCCCCGAGAACCAGCGCGAGCTGCTCGTCCTGCGCGTCGCCGTCGGCCTCACCGCCGAGGAGACCGGTCAGATGCTCGGCATGTCCCCCGGGGCCGTACGCGTCGCACAGCACCGCGCGCTCAGCCGCCTGCGGGCCCTGGCCGGCCAGTAGGGACACGGCGCGGGACCCGGCCCGGCGCGCTGTCGCGGAGCCGTATGACGGATGTCATACGTATGAACGTACAAAACCATTGGGTGATCTTGTTCGTGGAATGAGACGCGCGCCCGGGCCGATAGCATGGACATCCGTGCCGATCAAGGCCATTGAGGAAGGTGTCATGACTGCCAACGTCGACGGAGTGCCGGAGAAATTCGCGGTGCTCGGGCTGACCTACGACGACGTGCTGCTCCTGCCGGGCGCGTCGGACATGGCCCCCGACCAGATCGACACCTCCTCGCGGCTGTCGCGGAACGTCCGGGTGAACATCCCGCTGCTCTCCGCCGCCATGGACAAGGTGACCGAGTCCCGCATGGCCATCGCCATGGCCCGCCAGGGCGGCGTCGGGGTCCTCCACCGGAACCTCTCGATCGCCGACCAGGCGAACCAGGTCGACCTGGTCAAGCGCTCCGAGTCCGGCATGGTCACGGACCCGATCACGATCCGCCCCGACGCCACGCTCGCCGAGGCCGACGCGATCTGCGGCAAGTTCCGCATCAGCGGCGTGCCGGTCACCGACCCGTCCGGCAGGCTGCTGGGCATCGTCACCAACCGCGACATGGCCTTCGAGACCGACCGCGCCCGGCGGGTGCGCGAGGTCATGACCCCGATGCCGCTGGTCACGGGCGGGGTCGGCATCTCCGGCGTCGACGCGATGGAGCTGCTGCGCCGCCACAAGATCGAGAAGCTGCCGCTCGTCGACGACGACGGCATCCTCAAGGGCCTCATCACCGTCAAGGACTTCGTCAAGGCGGAGAAGTACCCGAACGCCGCGAAGGACAAGGAGGGCCGCCTCCTCGTCGGCGCCGCCGTCGGCGTCGCGGGCGACGCGTACGAGCGGGCGCAGGCCCTGATCGAGGCGGGCGTCGACTTCATCGTCGTCGACACGGCCCACGGCCACTCCAGGCTGGTCGGCGAGATGGTCGCCAAGATCAAGTCCAACTCCGGCGTCGACGTCATCGGCGGCAACGTCGCCACCCGCGACGGTGCCCGGGCGCTCGTCGACGCGGGTGCCGACGCGATCAAGGTCGGTGTCGGCCCCGGCTCGATCTGCACCACCCGCGTCGTCGCCGGCGTCGGCGTCCCGCAGGTCACGGCGATCTACGAGGCCGCGCTCGCGGCCAGGGCGGCCGGCGTGCCGGTCATCGGCGACGGCGGCCTGCAGTACTCCGGCGACATCGCCAAGGCCCTGGTCGCCGGCGCCGACACGGTGATGCTCGGCTCGCTCCTGGCCGGTTGCGAGGAGTCGCCGGGCGAGCTGCTGTTCATCAACGGCAAGCAGTTCAAGTCGTACCGCGGCATGGGCTCGCTCGGCGCCATGCAGTCCCGCGGCGACCAGCGCTCCTTCTCCAAGGACCGGTACTTCCAGGAGGGCGTCGCCTCCGACGAGAAGCTGGTCCCCGAGGGCATCGAGGGCCAGGTGCCCTACCGCGGCCCGCTCTCCGCGGTCGTCCACCAGCTCGTCGGCGGCCTGCGCCAGTCGATGTTCTACGTCGGCGGCCGCACCGTCCCCGAGCTCCAGGAGCGCGGCCGGTTCGTCCGCATCACCTCGGCGGGCCTCAAGGAGAGCCACCCGCACGACATCCAGATGACCGTCGAGGCGCCGAACTACAGCAGCAAGCGCTGAGCGGACCCCCGCTCGACACCGCCGCAGGGGCGGCCCGGGACCGCGCCCGGGCCGCCCCTGCGCGCGCCCGTCGGGGATACTGGTAGGCGCAGACGCAGAAGGAAAGGCCACACATCGTGACTGAGATCGAGATCGGGCGCGGCAAGCGCGGCCGCAGGGCGTACGCCTTCGACGACATCGCCGTCGTACCGAGCCGGCGCACCCGGGACCCGAAGGAGGTCTCGATCGCGTGGCAGATCGACGCCTACCGCTTCGAGCTGCCCTTCCTGGCCGCCCCCATGGACTCCGTGGTCTCGCCGCGGACCGCGATCCGCATCGGCGAGCTCGGCGGCCTCGGCGTCCTCAACCTCGAGGGCCTGTGGACCCGCTACGAGGACCCGCAGCCGCTCCTCGACGAGATCACCGGGCTCGACGGGGAGACCGCGACCCGCCGTCTGCAGGAGATCTACGCCGCCCCGATCAGGGAGGAGCTGATCGGGCAGCGCCTGAAGGAGGTCCGCGACGCCGGCGTCGTCACCGCCGCGGCGCTCTCCCCGCAGCGCACGGCCCAGTTCTCCAAGGCCGTCGTCGACGCCGGAGTCGACATCTTCGTCATCCGGGGCACGACGGTCTCCGCCGAGCACGTCTCCGGCGCCGCCGAGCCGCTGAACCTCAAGCAGTTCATCTACGAGCTGGACGTCCCGGTCATCGTCGGCGGCTGCGCCACCTACACGGCGGCCCTGCACCTGATGCGCACGGGCGCGGCGGGCGTGCTGGTGGGCTTCGGCGGCGGCGCGGCGCACACCACCCGCAACGTCCTGGGCATCCAGGTCCCGATGGCGACCGCGGTCGCCGACGTGGCCGCCGCCCGCCGCGACTACATGGACGAGTCCGGCGGCCGGTACGTGCACGTCATCGCCGACGGCGGCGTGGGCTGGTCCGGCGACCTGCCGAAGGCCGTGGCGTGCGGCGCCGACGCGGTGATGATGGGCTCCCCGCTGGCCCGCGCCACGGACGCGCCCGGCCGGGGCCACCACTGGGGCATGGAGGCCGTCCACGAGGACGTGCCGCGCGGCAAGCTCGTCGACCTGGGCGTCGCCGGGACGACCGAGGAGATCCTCACCGGCCCGTCGCACTCGCCGGACGGGTCGATGAACTTCTTCGGCGCGCTGCGCCGGGCGATGGCGACGACGGGCTACAGCGAGCTGAAGGAGTTCCAGCGCGTCGAGGTGACGGTCGCGGACTCGCAGCACCGCCGCTGACCCCGGGCCCGCGCCGCGGACGCCGCGGGGAGGGGCCCGCACCGACGGGGTGCGGGCCCCTCCCCGCAGTGCACGGCCGTGCGGCCGGTCAGGCCGAGCCCTTCCTGGCGCCGGCGAAGGCGGTCACCGCGCCGATGGCGAGGAAGACGTAGGTCATGCCGTCCGCGGCCAGCTTCCACAGCTCCGTCACACCGCCGAAGTTCTGGAAGAAGACCTCGGTGAACGAGCCCTCGCCCATCTTGCCGAGGAGGACCGCGATGGTGACGAGCTGGCCCAGGTAGACCGCGCCCGCCGACAGGAGCGCCGCGGCGACCGGGAGGACCGGGCTGCGGCCGCCGGCCTTGCCGGCGGCGAAGCCGACGAGCAGGCCGACGCCCACCGCCGCGTAGCCGATCTCCCGTTCGAGGGCGCCGCCGATGCCGCCGTACGCCCCGGCGCCCACCAGGGCGGCCACCAGGGCGGCGAGCAGCCCGAGGACGAGGTTGTCCCGCGCGGGCGCCGGGGCCTGCGGGAACGGCTGCTGCGGCGCGGCCGGGCCGGTGCCCGGGGCGTCGGCGAACGGGTTGCCGGACTGCGGCGGCGGAACGGACTGGCTCATGCCGGGAATCCCCCTGGAAGGAACGGGCGGCCGGCACCTGACGTGTGCACGACTGCGCGTGGATCAGAGGCGGACACTAGCAGCCCCCCGTGACGGCGCCGCGGGCCGCGGTGGTGCCGGCGGCCGGGGTCAGAGCCGGTGCGCCGTGCCGACCGGGGTGGCGCCGCGCGTGTCGAGCAGCAGCTGCGCCTTGACGGCCAGCCCCTGCAGGTCGTACGTGCGGTGGTGCTGGAGCAGGATCGTCAGGTCGGCGTCCGCGGCCGCCTCGTACAGGGAGTCGGCGCGCGGGACCGGCACGTCGCGCACCCGCCAGACCGGTACGTACGGGTCGTGATAGCCGACCGTCGCGCCCATGTCCGTCAGCCGCCCGGCGATTTCGGGCGCCGGGGAGCCCTCGCGGTCGGCGAGGTCGGGCTTGTAGGTGACGCCCAGGAGCAGGATCCGGGCGCCGCGCACCGACTTGCCGTGCTCGTTGAGGAGCGTGGCGGAGCGCCGGATCACGTACTGGGGCATCCGCTCGTTGATCCGGCTCGCCGTCTCCACCAGGCGCAGGGGGAGGTGGGGGCCGACCGTGTCGACGGGGGCGCCGTGGCCGCCGACGCCGGGGCCGGGGCGGAACGCCTGGAAGCCGAAGGGCTTGGTCTCGGCGCACCGGATGACGTCCCACAGGTCGACGCCCAGCTCGTGGCAGAGCACCGCCATCTCGTTGACGAGGGCGATGTTGACGTGCCGGAAGTTGGTCTCCAGCAGCTTGACCGTCTCGGCCTCGCGGGGGCCCCGGGCCCGTACGACCTTGTCGGTGAGGCGCCCGTAGAAGGCGGCGGCGGACTCGGTGCAGGCGGAGGTGAGGCCGCCGATGACCTTGGGGATGTGGGCGTGGCCGTCGGCGCGGTCCCCGGGGTCGAGGCGGGTGGGGGAGTACGCGAGGTGGAAGTCGCGCCCGGCGCACAGCCCGGAGCCCTCCTCGAGGATCGGACGGAGGACGTCCTCGGTGGTGCCGGGCGGGACGGGCGACTCCAGCAGGACGGTGGTGTACGGGCGCAGCCGGGCGGCGAGCGCGCGGGCGGCGTCCGTGACGGCGGTCAGGTCCAGGGTGCGGGAGGCGGCGTCGGGCGGGGTGGGGGCGCAGATGACGGCGGTGCGGACGCGGCCCAGTTCGTCGGGGTGCGCGGTGGGGCGGAAGCCGGTGGACAGCATCCGGCGGATCTCGGACGGGGTGAGGGAGCCGTCGACCGGGGGCCGTCCGGCGGCCAGTTCGGCGACCGGCCGGGGGTCGGTGTCGTAGCCGATCGTGCCGATGCCGGCGGCGGTGGCGGCCTGGGCGAGGGGCAGCCCGAGGTGGCCGAGGCCGATGACGGCGAGGTCTGCGGGCATGGGCGTGAGCCGTCCTTCCCAGTAGCCGGAGGGGGCGCGACGCGCGGGTCCGGTGGACGGAACAAGCGGACGCAATGTCAGACTAGGCTTAAATATGACCGTTATGCGGTATTGCGCGGCCGTGGCCGTCCGAGTGTTGTCCACAGGCGGCGCGGGGGCGGTGGCCGATGCCGGTGCGCGGGGACAGAATCGAATCCGTGAGCCCGGGCACACGGGGGGACGGCGACGGGAGGCAGCGGTGAGGACGGCGAGACTGGGACCCGCGGAGCGGAGCGCGGCCCTGGCCGCGATGGCCGAGCACGAGCTCGACGTACTGGTCGTGGGCGGCGGTGTGGTCGGGGCCGGCACGGCGCTCGACGCGGCGACCCGCGGCCTCGCCACGGGCCTGGTGGAGGCCCGTGACTGGGCGTCGGGCACGTCCAGCAGGTCCAGCAAGCTCATCCACGGCGGCCTGCGCTACCTGGAGATGCTCGACTTCGCGCTGGTGCGGGAGGCGCTGAAGGAGCGCGGCCTGCTGCTGGAGCGGCTGGCGCCGCACCTCGTCAAACCGGTGCCGTTCCTCTACCCGCTCCGGCACAAGGGCTGGGAGCGCCTGTACGCCGGGTCGGGCGTCGCCCTGTACGACGCGATGTCCGTCTCCTCGGGGCGCGGCCGCGGCCTGCCCGTGCACCGCCACCTGTCGCGCCGGCGCGCCCTGCGGGCCGCCCCCGCCTTGCGCAGGGACGCGCTGGTGGGCGCCCTGCAGTACTACGACGCCCAGATGGACGACGCGCGCTACGTCGCCACACTGGTGCGGACGGCCGCGGCGTACGGGGCGCACGCCGCCAACCGCGCCCGGGTCGTCGGCTTCCTCCGCGAGGGCGAGCGGGTCGTCGGCGCCCGGGTGCAGGACGTGGAGGCGGGCGGCGAGTACGAGATCCGCGCCAGGCAGGTGGTCAACGCGACGGGCGTGTGGACGGACGACACGCAGGCGCTGATCGGCGAGCGCGGCCGCTTCCACGTCCGCGCCTCCAAGGGCATCCACCTGGTCGTCCCCAAGGACCGCATCCACTCCACGACGGGCCTGATCCTGCGCACGGAGAAGAGCGTCCTGTTCGTCATCCCGTGGGGCCGCCACTGGATCATCGGGACGACCGACACGGAGTGGGACCTCGACAAGGCGCACCCCGCAGCGTCGAGCGCCGACATCGACTACCTCCTGGACCGCGTCAACGGCGTCCTGGCCACCCCGCTCACCAGGGACGACGTGGAGGGCGTCTACGCGGGGCTGCGCCCCCTGCTGGCCGGCGAGTCCGACGCGACCAGCAAGCTGTCCCGCGAGCACACGGTCGCCCACCCCGTGCCCGGGCTGGTCGTGGTCGCGGGCGGCAAGTACACGACGTACCGGGTGATGGCCAGGGACGCGGTGGACGAGGCGGTCCACGGCCTGGACACGCGGGTCGCCCCCTGCGTCACGGACGAGGTCCCGCTGCTGGGCGCCGAGGGGTACCGCGCGCTGTGGAACGCCCGGGCCCGCGTCGCCGCTCGGGCGGGCCTCCACGTCGCCCGGGTCGAGCACCTGCTCAACCGGTACGGGACCCTGGCGGAGGAACTGCTCGACCTCGTCGCCGGGGACCCGGCCCTCAAGCGGCCCGTCACCGGGGCCGAGGACTACCTCCGCGCGGAGATCCTCTACGCCGCCTCCCACGAGGGCGCCCGGCACCTGGACGACGTGCTCACGCGCCGCACCCGGATCTCCATCGAGACCTTCGACCGGGGCACCGGCTGCGCCCGCGAGTGCGCCGAACTGATGGCACGGGTCCTCGGCTGGGGCGAGGAGCAGGTCGCCAAGGAGGTGGAGCACTACGAGAAGCGGGTCGAGGCGGAGCGGGAGTCGCAGCGCCAGCCGGACGACCAGACCGCGGACGCGGCCCGGCTGGGGGCCCCGGACATCGTGCCGCTGTGAACCGCGGCGCCGCCGCGCGGGCAGAACTCCGCCTCCAGCACCGAGCGTTCCAGGGGCGGCCCCGGGGCGGCGGCCAGGGTGTCGGTGTTCACCCGGAAGGTGAGGACGCGTCGGCCGTCGGCGGTGGCGGCGGTGCGGACGTAGCTGCCCGGGATGCGGCCGTTGTGGCCCCAGACGGTCACCCCGCAGGGGAGCCGGGTGGGGAAGAGCCCCATGCCGTAGCGGCCCCGGGTGGACGAGGTGTCCAGCAGGGCGTCCAGCTGGGCCGGGGGAGGAGGCGGCCGCCGAGCAGCGCGGCCTGGAAGCGGTTGAGGTCGGCGAGGGTGCTGACCAGTTCGCCGGCGGCGCCCGCGACGCGCGGGTCCAGGACCGTGACGTCCCGTCCGGCCGGGTCGTACCCCCGCCCGTGCGGTACGGGAAGGGTCCTGCGGGCGCCGGGGAAGCTCGTGCCGGTGAGGCCGAGGGGGACGACGATGCGGCGGTGGGCCTCGGCGGCGTAGGAGCGGCCGGTGACGCGCTCGACGATCCGGCCGAGGACGACGTAGTTGGTGTTGGAGTAGGCGAAGCCGCCGGGCGGCCTCGAGCCGGAGGAGGCCAGGGCCGCGCCGATCCCCTCGGGCGGTACGGCGGGACCGGTGGGGCGCGTGAGGTCCGGCAAGCCGCTCGTGTGGGTGAGGAGGTGGCGTACGGTGACGCGCCGGCCCAGTGGGGGAGGGAGGAGCCCGGGGGCGCGGGCGGCGACCGGGTCGTCGAGCGCGAGCCGTCCCTCGGCCGCCAGTTGGAGGACGACCGTGGCGACGAACGTCTTCGTGACGCTGCCCGCGCGGAAGTGGTCGGCGCGGCCGACGCCCGGTCCCGTCGTCTCGAACCGGACGGCCCCGGGAGCCCCGGGCGTCCCGGAGAGGAGCGCGGCGGCCGGGGCGCGCCCCGCCGTGACCAGCCTCGCCAGAGCGGGGGAGGGGGCGGCCGCCGGCTGACCGGCGGTCAGCCCGCAGAGGACCACGACCGAGAACACCACCCGTCTCGTCCTGGACTTCGGCACGGCGCGGCCCCCTCCCTCACGGCCATCCTCGCCGACGCCGGACCCGGGAGAACCACCGGTCCCCGGGTGAGGGACAATGAAGGCGCCACCAGGGCGGGTTACCGAATCACGCGGACGCGGCAGGCGCGGGCGGGAAACAGGATCGCAGAGGGGACGCATGTCGGGAGCGGAGCAGTCGCGGGACGCGGCGCGGCAACCTCGCCGGGGCGACGACGAGGGCACGGCCTCGAAGGACGCGTCCTCGAAGGACGCGGCGGTGCGGGGCGGGGGGACCTGGCGGACCGCGCCTGCGGGGGGCGGCGCCGGTACGGAGGGCGGCACCCCGGCAGGTGACGCCGCGAAGGGCACCGGTTCCGGCGGCGGCGCCCCGGCCGCGGACACACCCGCGAAGACCGCGCCCGCGAGCACGCCCCCGCGGGAGGAGACCCCCGCGGAGGGGAGCCTGCGCGACGAGGAGCCGGCGGGCGGGACCGCGCGGGGCGGGGTGTCCGCGGACGAGAGCCCGCGCGACGGGGCTCCGGAGGGCGAGGTCCCCGCGGAGGGCACCCTGCGGGAGGGGACCCCCGCGGAGGAGGGTCCGCGCGACGAGCCCCCGGCCGACGGGACCGCGCGCGACGGTGACCCCGCCGACGGGACCCCGGGCGACGAGGAGCCGTCGGGCGGGCCGGCCGCGGGTGCGGACACCGGCGGGACGGGGGCGGACGCGGCGGAGAAGCCCGCCGGCACCGTCCGCGCCGCGGCGGGGGGACGGCTGCTGGCGGGCCGTTACCGGCTCGGCGCCGTCCTCGGGCGCGGCGGCATGGGCACGGTCTGGCGGGCCGTCGACGAGACCCTCGGCCGCACCGTCGCGGTCAAGGAACTGCGCTTCCCCAACGCCGTCGACGAGGACGAGAAGCGACGCCTCATCACCCGGACCCTGCGCGAGGCCAAGGCCATCGCCCGGATCCGCAACAACAGCGCCGTCACGGTCTACGACGTGGTCGACGAGGACGACCGCCCGTGGATCGTCATGGAGCTCATCGAGGGCCGCTCCCTCGCCGACGTCATCCGCCAGGACGGCACCCTCACACCGCGGCGCGCCGCCGAGGTCGGCCTCGCCGTCCTCGGCGTGCTGCGGTCCGCGCACCGCCAGGGCATCCTCCACCGCGACGTGAAGCCGTCGAACGTCCTCATGTCGGACGACGGCCGCGTCGTCCTCACCGACTTCGGCATCGCCCAGGTCGAGGGCGACCCGTCCATCACCTCCACCGGCATGCTCGTCGGCGCCCCCTCCTACATCTCGCCGGAGCGCGCCCGCGGCCAGCGCCCCGGCCCCGCCGCCGACCTGTGGTCCCTCGGCGGGCTCCTCTACGCCTGCGTGGAGGGCCACCCGCCGTACGACAAGGGCTCGGCCATAGCGACGCTCACGGCCGTCATGACCGAGCAGCTGGACCCGCCGAAGAACGCCGGCCCGCTCGACAAGGTCATCTACGGACTGCTCGCGAAGGACCCGGCGCAGCGCCTCGACGACGCCGGCGCGCGGGCACTGCTCGACGAGGTCGTCCGCGCCACCGGGGCCCCGGCCGCCCCGACGGGACCCGGACCGTCCCCGGAGGCCACACGCGTCGTACCGCTCCCCCGGGGCCGGCCGCCGCGGACGCCACCGCCACGACGTCCGGCGACGCCCCGGTCGGCGACGCGACCGCCGAGCGGTTGCGCGGCGCCCTGCGGTCGGTGCGGAACGCCGCCGCGGCGGCGGCCGCCGCCCGGCAGGCCAAGCCGCCCACGGCGGAACGTTCCGGTCCGCCCGCCCCCGTACGGGCGCCGCTCACCGACGTGGTGCCCCGGCGCACGCTGGTCACCATCGCGGTCGTGGCCGTCCTCGCGGTCCTCGCCACCGTCCTCGCGTTCGCCCTCGGAAGCGACGGCGGGACGACCGCCCGGGGCACGGGCGGCACCCCGGGCGGCGACAGGACCGCCTCGGCGGGCCCCGGCGCCGGAGGCCCCTCCGAGAGCGGCACCGGCGACGGCGGCCCCGGGGGCGGGCCCGGACGGCAGCGGGACGAGGGCCGCTCCGCCGCCCCGGGCGGCGGGTCCGGCACGGCGGGCGGCAAGGGCACGGGCACCGGACCGTCCTCCTCGCCCGGAGCCGGATCGGGGACCGGCCCCGCACTCCCCGCCGGGTACCGGATGGTCACCAACGGCCGCTTCCACTTCTCCATGGCCATGCCCGCCGGCTTCCGCATGACGGACGTGGCGGGCCGCGGCTCCGGCGGGGTGTTCAGCGCCTCGGGCGGCTTCCCGCGCGTGCAGGTCGACTACACCGACAGCCCCGGCCGCGACGCCGCCGCAGCGTGGACCGCCGCCATGGGGGCCGTCGCCGCGAGCAGCAACGGCTACGAGCACCACGGCATCAGGCCCGTCTCGTACAACGGCTACCCGACCGCCGCGGACTGGCAGTTCGAACGGAACCAGGACGGGAAGCGGGTACGGGTGCTCAACAGGGGCTTCAAGGTCGACGCCACGCACGGCTACGCGATCATGATCTCCTGCGAGTCCGGCGAGTGGGACGGGCCGGAGTGCACCGCGCTCAGGAACACCGCGTTCGCGACGTTCCGGCCCACGGACTGACCCGCGGCACGTATCGTGAGAACGCGCGGGCCGTACGAGGGCGCACCGCAGGGGTGACCGCACAGGCAAGGACCGGGATCGACGGCTCCGCACGATTCCGTGCGGACGGCGGAGCCGGGGGGACAGCGCACTGCTGGGGAGGTGCCGTGGACGACTACGCGGGAAGGGTGCTCGCCGACCGCTATCGCCTGCCCGTCGACCCCTACGGCGAGGACGGCGACGACGAGGCGTACGGACCGGTCGAGACGCGCGCCTTCGACACGTACAGCGGCCAGGAGGTCATGGTCCGGCAGCTGCCCCTGCCGGAGACCGTGGACGCCGAGGTCGTCGACGCGGACGGCGCCCACGACCTCCCGTACGGGCACGCGCCGCGGCGCACGGCCGTCCGCGCGGCCCCCGATCCGGCCATCCGGCGGGCCGTCGAGGCCGTGCAGGCGGTGGCCCGGATCCCCGACCACCCGCGCCTCGACCAGGTCTTCGACGTCTTCACCGAGGACGGCTCGCTGTGGATCGTCAGCGAGCTGGTCGCCGGCCGGCCGCTCGCCGCCCTCGTCCGCGACGAGCCGCTCGGCCCGTACCGCGCCGCCGAGATCGCCTCCGACGTGCTCACGGCGCTGCGCGCGCTGCACGCCCACGGCTGGACGCACCGCAACGTCACCGAGCGCACGGTCCTCGTCTGCGACGACGGCCGGGTCGTCCTGAGCGGGCTCGCCACGGGCGCCGCCGAGGAGGCCCTGTGCGGCTACGCGCCGGTGCCGCTCCCGGACGGCGAGGACGCCCCCTCCCCGGAAGGGGGAGGGCGACCCGTACGGGCACGGGCACGACGCCGGGGAGCCGGAGCCGTACGCGGACGGCCCCGACGGAGGGGACGAGGACGAGTACGCCGAGCACGGCGAGGACGATCCGTACGGCGAGTACGGCGAGTACGACGAGTACGGCGGTGAGGCCGAGGTCGTCACCGGGCACGTGCGGGCCCACGGCGAGGACGGTCCGTACGACGACGTGTACGAGGTCTCCCGCGCCGTGCCCCGCGCCGTGGCCCCCGCCCCGCTCCCGCCCGGCCCGCCGGCCCTGCCCAGCGGCTACGAACCCCAGTACGTCGCCCAGGCCGCGGACCGCATCGCCGACGACGGCGACGCCGACGACGAGGTGGACGGGGACGACGGCACCACCCGGTACGGCACCCACGACCCCTACGGGACCCACGACCCCTACGGCACCCACGGCGCCCAGGACCCCTACGGCCCCGACGACGTCCACGGTGACGGGGACGACGGGGACGACGGGGGCCGCCCTCCGCGCGCGCTGCTCACCGGCACGTGGCGGGACGGCCCGGTCTCCGCGGGCGGCGGCCCCTCCGACGGGGAGGTCGCCCCGTACGGCGGCGCCCGGGCCGCCCTGAGCGCCGACTCCCGGCGCCGGCCCCGGCCCCCCCGGCCCCGGGGCCGGCACGGACCGGGACCACGCCGGCGCGGACGGCGGAGCGGACCCCGCCTCCGTCTACCGCGGCCCCGCCACGCCGCTCGCCGCCGAGCGGGCCCGCCAGGCGCGGATCGCCGTCGTCGGCGCCGTCACCGAGCGGTGGGCGCCCGAGCAGGCCGGTCCCGTGTACGGCACCTGGCGGCTCGCCCCGCCCATCGGCCCCGCCACGGACCTGTGGGCGCTCGGCGCGCTGCTGTTCCGCGTCCTCCAGGGCCACGCCCCGTACCCCGAGGACAGCGCCGCCGAACTCGTCCAGATGGTCTGCTCCGAACCGCCCGCGTTCGCCGAGGAGTGCGGCCCGCTGCGCCCGGTCGTCGAGTCGCTGCTGCGCCAGGACCCGACCGAGCGCCCCGACTTCGAGGAGCTGCGCGGCTGGCTGCGCTCCCTCGTCCGCTCGGCGCCCGAACCCGACGCGGGCGCCTCCGTCGTCCCCATGCCGTCCGCCGACGCCGCCCGCCTGCCGATCCTCCGCCGCCGTGGGGACCTGGTCCGCAGGCGCCGCACCCGTACCCGCACCCGCACCTCCGCCCCCACCGCCCCCGCGGCCCCGGCGCCCGCCAGGCACCGCCGCGCGAAGGCCGGGCAGCGGCGGTCCGGGGGCAGCCCGCGCGCACTGGGGCGCACGCTCCTGCTGGTGGTGCTGCTCGGCCTCGCGGCCGCCGTCGCGTACGCGGTGGCGTTCATGCCGGGGGCGGGGACGCAGGACCGGTCGCAGCAGCCCACCGGCACGGCCCGGCCGACCGCCTCCGTGCCGCCCGCGCAGGTCCCGCCCGGCCAGGCGGAGCCCGTGCCGCAGAGCCCGGTCCCCGGCGGACCCGCGCCCTCGTCGAACGCCGGGACGCCCACCGCGCCCGCGCTGCCGGAGGGGTACGTCGTCCGGGAGGACCCGGAGGGCTTCCGCATCGGCGTCGACCGGACCTGGCGCCGCAGCCCCATCAACGACGTCGGGCAGGTCCGCTACTCGGACGGCGACTACACGCTGATCGTCGTCCCCGGCCGCGACACCGTCCGCACCGCCGGCGCGGACCCGCTGGAGTACCAGCGCGGCAAGGAGCGCGAGCTCCAGCCGTGGCGCGACTCGACCTGGGCGACGGCGACCGGTCTGCGCCGCGTCGACGTCGGCCGGCAGGCCATGGCCGAGGGCCAGTTCACCTGGCAGGACGTCAACGGGCGCCAGGTGTACGTGCGGAACCTCGCACTCCTCGTCGGGGACCGCTACCACGTCATCCAGGTCATCGGCCCCGAGTCCGGGCGGGACAAGGTCACGGAGATCTACGAGCAGGCCACCAAGGCGTACCACGCCACCCGCTGACGGTCCGCCGGTTAACCCGTTCGGACCGCAGATGGTGGCGAATTCACGCCAATCGGAAGGATGCGCGTCCCGGGGCGGCATCCGCCGCCGCCCCCGAGGTTCCCCGCGCCGCGTACCCTCCGTAACCTTGCCCCGAAGCAGCGGGGCGGGCCGGGCGGAGACACGTGGAACAGACTCAGGGCAGGGGCGGGGGGCAGGTGCTCGCGGGGCGCTACCGGCTGGGCGAGACCATCGGCCGGGGCGGGATGGGCAGGGTGTGGCGCGCCCACGACGAGGTGCTCCACCGCACCGTGGCGGTGAAGGAGCTGACGGCGGGCCAGTACGTCTCCGAGGCCGACCGGGCCGTCCTGCACGCCCGTACGCAGAAGGAGGCGCGGGCCGCCGCCAGGATCACCCACCCGGGCGTCGTCACCGTCCACGACGTGCTGGAGCACGACGGCCGCCCGTGGATCGTCATGCAGTACGTCGACGGCCCCTCCCTCGCCGACGCGGTCAAGTCCGCGCCGGATGGCCGGATCGCACCGCGCGAGGCCGCGAGGATCGGCCTGCACGTGCTGGGCGCGCTGGGTGCCGCGCACGCCGCCGGGGTGCTGCACCGGGACGTCAAGCCGGGCAACGTGCTGCTGGCCCGCGACGGACGCGTCCTGCTCACCGACTTCGGCATCGCCGCCATCGAGGGCGACTCCACCATCACCCGCACCGGCGAGCTCGTCGGCTCCGTCGACTACCTGGCCCCGGAGCGGGTCCGCGGCGCGGACCCGGGCCCGGCCTCCGACCTGTGGGCGCTGGGCGCCACCCTCTACACGGCCGTCCAGGGCGAGTCGCCGTTCCGCCGCTCCTCGCCGATCGGGACCATGCAGGCGGTGGTCACCGAGGAGGCCGGGGCGGCCGTGCACGCGGGCCCGCTCGCCCCGGTGATCACCGCGTTGCTCCGCAAGGACCCCGCCGACAGGCCCACCGCCGCGGAGGCGGAGCGCATGCTGGCCGAGGCGGTGCGGGGCCGTGCGCCGGCCGCCGCACGGGACTCCGTCCCGACCCGCCCCGTCACGCCGGGGGAGCTGCGGGAGGTCGCGGACGGCGCCGCCGGCCGGGTGGGCGACACGGCCCCCGCCCCCGTCGCGCCGCCCGCCCCCGGCCGGACCGGCGCCCCCGGGCGGGCGCGCCGGCGCAGGGCCGTCGCGGTCGTGCTCCTCGCGGCGGCGGTGCTCGGCGCCGGCGCCGGTTTCGCCGTCATGCGGTACGTCGACGCCGGCCGGGCCCCCCACACCACCGGTGTCGCCGCCGCCCCCGCGCCGAGCGCCGCCCCTGCCCCAGGCGCCACCCCCGCGCGGGGCGCGTCCCCCGGCCCGGGCGGGGTGCCGCGGGGATGGGAGCGGGTGCGGGACCCGCTCGGCTTCAGCCTGCTCGTGCCGGCCGGCTGGAAGCGGCGGACGGAGGGCGGCCAGGTCGACTACACCCCGGACGGCGGCAGGCACCGCATCCGCGTCAGCGTCGACGACGCGCCGGACTTCGAGGACCCGTACGCGCACATGCTCGACGTGGAGGAGGCCCTGCGGGAGAGACTGCCGCGGTACCGCCGAGTGGGGCTCGACCGGAATACGTTCCGTGATCAGCTGGAATCCTGTCTCTGGGAGTTCACCTGGTACGAGAAAAGGACACACCCCGGTAAGCGCCACGCGATAGACCAGGTGTACTACACGGACGACGGAACCGAGTACGCGCTGTACATGTCGTCTCCCGAGGAGGACTGGGCGACCACGCGGGAGCAGTTCGACATCGTGCTGCGCCACTGGCGACCCGCCGAGGGGTGACCTCCTCGGCGCGAGCGGAGGAGGTGGGCCGTGTCGGTCGGAGGGTGGAGGCCGCAGGAGCAGGGGGAACCGCGGCGGCGGATCGTCGGCCGCTACCGCCTGGAGGTCCGGCTGGGCCGCGGCGGGATGGGGACCGTGTGGCGCGCCCACGACGAACTGCTGGGCCGTCCGGTCGCCGTGAAGGAGCTCCACGTCGACGCGGGCGTCCCGAGCGGCGGCGACGTGGCCGTCGACACCACGCTGCGCGAGGCGCGCGCCGTGGCCCGGGTCCACCACCCGCACATCGTCTGCGTCCACGACGTGGTGGAGGAGGACGGCGTCCCGTACATCGTGATGGAGTTCGTCGAGGGCGTGTCGCTCGCCGAGCGGGTCGCCGTACGGGGCCCGGTGGACGCGTACGAGGCGGCCCGGATCGGCCTGGCGCTGCTGTCCGCGCTGCGCGCCGCGCACGCGATCGGGGTGCTCCACCGCGATCTGAAACCGGCCAACGTGCTGGTGGAGGAGGCCACCGGACGGGTCGTCCTCACCGACTTCGGGATCGCCCAGCTGGCGGGGGCGACCACGCTGACCGAGGCGGGCATGTTCGTCGGTTCGCCCGAGTACACCGCGCCGGAGCGGATGCAGGGCCACCGGGCGGGGCCGGCGGCGGACCTGTGGTCGCTGGGGGTGCTGCTGTGCGCGGTGATGACGGGTCACTCGCCGTTCCACCGCGACTCGCTGGGCGGGGTGCTGCACGCCGTGGTGGAGGCGGAGATCCGCCCGCCCGCCGCCGCGGGGGCGCTGCTGCCCGTCGTGCGGGGGCTGCTGGAGCGCGACCCGGCGCGCAGGATCGACGGGGCGGAGGCGGAGCGGCTGCTGCGGTCGTACGCGGTGGGCGGGCCCGCGGGCGCGGTGGGGGCGGTCGCCGCGGCGGTGCCAGGCCGCGCCGGCCCGGCGGACGTGCCGGCGGCACACGACCGGCCCGACGAGGGCCAGGCGGGCGGGCAGGAGGGTCAGGGGGACGCGCCGTACGGGGCGCGCCCGCACTCCGTACCACCCGCGCGAGCCCGGGACCGGGTCCGGTACATGGCGAGGGTGCTGCCCCACAGGTCGGCGCCCGCCGTCCCGGGCCCGCCCGCCGCGCCCCCGCCCCCGTACGTCCCCGCCGCCCCGGAGGTCCCGGACGTGCCGGAGGCGGCGGGGGCCCCGGGCGCCTCGCCCCTGGGGCAGATGGCCGGGGTGCCCGACCGCGGCCCCGCCGCGCCCGCCCTGCCCGCGCCGCCTCCCGCCGGCACCGAACCCCAGGACGCGGTGCTCCCCGACGCCGTCCCCGCCGACGGCCACCCCCGGCGGACGGGCCGCCGGCGACCGGCGCGCCCTCGCCGTACGGGCCGCCGGTGACCGGCACCCCCTCGCCGTACGGTCCGCCCGCCGCCCTGCCGCCCTACCACCCCCCTCCCGGCGGCGCCCCGCCGGCCGGTCCTCCCCCTACGGGGTCCCGCCGCTCGCCGGCACCCCCTACGGGGTCCCGCCGCCGGCCGGTACTCCCCCCTACGGCACGCCCCCGAGGACCCGCCGGCCGGCCGCCCCCGCCTCCGCACCCCTCGTCGCCGCCCTCGTCGCCGCCGTCGCCGTCGCCGTCACCCTCGGCGTCCTGCTGCTGGCGACGCGCTGACCGGGACCCGCCCGCCGGCCGCCACCGGCGCGGGACTCGACCGGCGGAAAGTTGTTACCGCCGGGTACCCAAAACGTCCGCGTCCGGCATACCCTCGCCCCCATGACGGACACGCAGGCCCCCGCCAACGCCACCGGACCCACGTCCCCCTCCGCGTCCACGCCGGCCTCCCCGTCGGCGACGGTGTTCGCCCCCGGACCCGCGAACCCCGTGGCCCCCGCGCCCGCCGGCGCGCGCACCGCGGCCGACGTGGTGACGCCCGAGGTGGTCGCCCGGCTCGTCCGCGGCGTCGTCGGCTCCGGCCGGACCGCCAACCACACCCCGTTCACCGGCGAGCGCCTCGCCGAGCTGCCCGAGTCGGCGCCCGAGGACGTGGCGGAGGCGTTCGCCCGCGCCCGCGCCGCGCAGACCGCCTGGGCGGCCGTGCCCGTCCGGCGCCGCGCCGCCGTCCTGCTCCGCTTCCACGACCTGCTCCTGGAGCGCCAGGCGGAGGTCCTCGACCTCGTCCAGCTGGAGACCGGCAAGGCGCGCCTCCACGCCCACGAGGAGGTCCAGGCCGTCGCCATCGCCGCCCGCCACTACGGCGTGCGCGCCGCCTCGTACCTGGGCCCCAGGCGGCGCGGCGGCGCCGTACCGGTCCTCACCCAGGTGACCGAACTGCGCCAGCCGCGCGGCGTCGTCGGCCAGATCGCCCCCTGGAACTACCCGCTGGAGCTGTCCGTCGGCGACGCGCTGCCCGCGTTCGCCGCGGGCAACGCCGTCGTCATGAAGCCCGACACCCAGACCGCGCTGACCGCCCTGTGGGCGCGCGAGCTGCTCGTCGAGGCGGGGCTGCCCGCCGGGGTGTTCCAGGTCGTCCTCGGCGACGGCCCGGTCGTCGGCCCCGAGGTCGTCCGGCACGCCGACTACGTCTCGTTCACCGGCTCCACCCGCACCGGCCGCGAGGTCGCCCGGGGCGCGGCGGCCCGGCTCGTCGGCGTCTCCCTCGAACTCGGCGGCAAGAACCCCATGCTGGTCCTGCGGGACGCCGACGTGGAGAAGGCCGCCGCCGGCGCCGTGCGCGCCTGCTTCTCCTCCGCCGGGCAGCTGTGCGTCTCCGTCGAGCGGCTGTACCTCCACGAGTCGGTCGCCGACGCGTTCCTGGAGCGGTTCGTCGCCCGCACCAGGGCGATGAGGCTCGGCACCGCCCTCGCGTACGGCGCCGACATGGGCTCCCTCGTCGGCGTGCGGCAGCTGGAGGCCGTCACCCGGCACGTCGAGGAGGCCGTCGCCAAGGGCGCCCGGGTCCTGGCGGGCGGCGTCCCCCGCCCCGACGTCGGCCCCCTCTTCCACGAGCCGACCGTCCTCGACGGCGTCGACCCGTCGATGGCGGTGTGCACCGAGGAGACCTTCGGCCCGGTCGTCTCCGTGTACCGCTTCACCGACGAGGACGAGGTGATCGAGCGCGCCAACGACACCGCGTACGGCCTCAACGCCAGCGTCTGGACGAGGGACGGCCGCCGCGGCCTCGCCGTCGCCGCCCGCCTGCGCACCGGCACCGTGAACGTCAACGAGGGGTACGGGGCCGCGTACGGCAGCGCCCAGGCGCCCATGGGCGGGATGAAGGACTCGGGCCTGGGCCGCCGGCACGGCTCGGAGGGCATCCTCAGGTACACGGAGGCCCAGACGGTCGCCCGGCAGCGCGTGATGCCGCTCGCCCCGTCCTTCGGGATGGACGACGAGGGGTACGCGTCGCTCATGAACCGCGGCCTGAGGCTGATGAAGGCCCTGCGCCTGCGCTGACGACGGCGGGCGCGGGCCGCCCGCTCCACCCCTTCCGGTACGAGGAGAGCCATGTCCGAGGTCCCCCCTGCCCAGAACCCGCCGGAAGCCGGGCGGAACGGCTCCGGCGGCAACGCCTCCCACGGGGCGCCCGACGACGCGTACGACTACGACGTCGTCGTCGTGGGCTCCGGCTTCGGCGGCTCCGTCGCGGCCCTGCGCCTCACCGAGAAGGGGTACCGCGTCGGCGTCCTGGAGGCCGGCCGCCGCTTCACCCCCGCCACCCTGCCGAAGACCTCCTGGGACCTGCGCAACTACCTGTGGGCCCCCGCCCTCGGCCTGTACGGCCTCCAGCGCGTCCACCTGCTCGGCAACGTCATGGTCCTCGCGGGTGCCGGCGTCGGCGGCGGCTCCCTCAACTACGCCAACACCCTCTACGTGCCGCCGCCCGCCTTCTTCCAGGACGGGCAGTGGGCGGGGATCACCGACTGGCGGGCCGAACTCGCCCCGTACTACGACCAGGCCGAGCGCATGCTGGGCGTCCGCCTCAACCCGACCACGACCCCCTCCGACGTCCACCTCAGGGCGGCGGCCGAGGCCATGGGCGTCGGCGACACCTTCCACCCGGCGCCCGTCGGGGTCTTCTTCGGCGACGGCCGGGACGCGGACGGCGCCACCCGGGCCGCCCCCGGCGAGCGGGTCCCCGACCCGTACTTCGGAGGCGCCGGCCCCGCCCGCCGCGCCTGCGCCGAGTGCGGCGAGTGCATGACGGGCTGCCGGCACGGCGCGAAGAACACCCTCACGGAGAACTACCTGCACCTCGCGGAGAAGGCGGGCGCCGTCGTCCACCCGATGACCACCGTCACCGCCGTGACCGAGGACGGCGGGGGCGGTCACCTCGTCCGCACCGTCCCCACCGACCGCCGCCGCAGGGGCGCCCCGCGCACCTACCGCGCCCGGTACGTCGTCGTCGCGGCCGGGACGTACGGCACCCAGACCCTCCTGCACCGCATGAAGGACCGGGGGCTGCTGCCCCGCCTCTCCGACCGGCTCGGGGAGCTGACCCGCACCAACTCCGAGGCGCTCGTCGGCGCCCAGACCACCGACCGCCGCTACCGCAGGCGGCACGGGGCGCCCCGCGTCGACTTCACCCGGGGCGTCGCCATCACCTCGTCCGTCCACCCGGACGGGAACACCCACATCGAGCCCGTCCGCTACGGCAGGGGCTCCAACGCGATGGGCGTCCTGTCGACCCTCCAGGTCCCCCACGCGAGGCACCGCGTCGCCGCCTGGTTCGGCAACGTCGCCCGCCATCCCGTCCAGGCGCTGCGGTCCCTGTCCAACCGCCGCTGGTCGGAGCGGACCGTCATCGGCCTCGTCATGCAGTCGCTCGACAACTCCCTGACGACGTACCTCAAGCCCGGCGGCATCGGCAAGGGCCTGCTCACCGCTCGTCAGGGCCACGGAGCCCCCAACCCCAAGCAGATCCCCGAGGCGACCCGGGCGGCGACCCTGATCGCGAAGGAGATCGGCGGCTTCGCCGGCTCCAACGTCGGCGAGCTGATGGGCACCCCGCTGACCGCGCACTTCCTGGGCGGCTGCGTCATCGGCGCCACCGCGCGGGACGGCGTCGTCGACCCGTACCACCGGCTCTACGGCCACCCGGGCGTCTCCGTCGTGGACGGCGCGGCCGTCTCCGCGAACCTCGGGGTGAACCCCTCCCTCACCATCACCGCCCAGGCGGAGCGCGCCATGTCCCTCTGGCCCAACAAGGGCGAGCCGGACCCCCGCCCCGCCCAGGGCGACCCCTACGTGCGCCTGGCCCCCGTCGAGCCCAGGTCCCCGGCCGTCCCGCGGGACGCCTTCGCCGCCCTGCGCCTGCCGTTCCTGGGCCTGCCGAAGGTCCCGCCGAAGACCCCCGGCGCGTGACGCGCGGCGCGGCGTGGAGCGTGACGCACGGCGTGGGTGTGGCGTGGGGTGCGTGACGCGTGGCGTGGGGCGTGGGACGTGGGGCGTGAAGTGTGGCACGTGGCGTGGGGCGTGACACGCGGCGCTAGGTGTGGCGTGTGCGACGCGCTGCGCGGACGCGTGGCGGTACGGCGCCCTCCGCGCGCCGGCCGGCACCCGCCTGCGGAAAGCGCGGAGCGGAAAACGAGAACACAGAGAGGCGCTGCGCCCCCCTCCGAGCGCAGCGCCTCCCTTGTCCTCGGGTGCCTCCGTTACGCGGTGGCACCGTTCTGCCGGCGCCTCAGCGCGAAGACGACACCGGTACCGGCGACGAGCGCGACGCCGCCCGCGATCCCGATGACCGGCAGCATGGAGTCGGAGCCGGTCTCGGCGAGGTTGCCGGTGACGGGGAGCTGCTCGACGCCGCCCTGCGGCTTGGTGTCCGGCTTCTCGACGTCCTTGCCCCGGCCGTCGCCCGGAGCGGCCTCACCCGGGTCGCCGACGGAGCTGCCCGGCTTCAGCACGGCGAACTCCACCAGCGCGCCGCTGTTCTCGGCGAGGCACTCCTGGCCCTTGACGTCACCGACGTAGCCGCCGGTGCCGAAGGCGTAGCTGTCGCCGGCCGGGGCGGCCTTGTCGATGCGGACGCGGAGGTCGATCTCCACGAAGTCTTTCGGCTTCATGGTCTCGACGCCCCAGAAGTAGCCCCCGGCCCACTCCTCGTGGCCGATGCCGACCCACTTGTCGCTGTTCGGCATCTTGAACTGCAGGTCGACGTACTTGCTGAGCCACTTGGACTCGTCCTCTTCGAAGTTCTCGACCTCGGCGAAGAAGACGACCTCCTTGAGGTCGAGCTTCGACTTGTTCGTGATGGTGAGGTCGAAGTCCTTCCAGCCGCTGCCGGCCACGATCTTGCCGGGCAGGCCGGAGATCCGGACGTCGAGGGCCTTCTCCTCGAAGTTCTCGTCGACCTCCTCGCAGTACGGCAGCTCCTCGCCCTCTTCCCCTTCCCCGTCCTCGCCCGGGGCGGTGCCGGCGGGCTGCCCGGAGGAGGTGCTGTCGGAGGGCGCCGGGGCGGTGCCGTCGGCCGACTTCTCCTCCGGCTTCTTCTCCTCGGTCGGCAGCGGGGTCGCGGAGACGCTCGGCGCGTCGGACGGGGCCTGCTCGGTGGTCTTCGTCCCCTCGTCGGAGGACATCGACGGCGAGGACTCCGCCGTCGACGGAACCCCGTCCTCCGCGTGCGCGGTCGGGGCCATGAGGAAGGCGGCGGGCGTGATGACGGCGGTCGCGGCGGCGACGGCCACGGCACGGCGAAGCTTCAAGTCGAGCCCTTGTGGGTGGGGCGTGCCGCCGGACGCGGCACGGGGTGCGGTTGGGCCCGAGCCGTCGCGTGCGACGGGCACGGCCCCTGTGTCGCATGCTTGACCGGCGACGACGGACAGGGGTTGCCCGCGGACCGCGAACTTTTCACATGACCTGCATCACGTGATGCCCGGATCATCCTCCACGGCGGTCACGGCACCGCGCCGTCCACCCGCCGCCCCTCGGCGCGGCGCGGCACCGGGGCCGGGGCGGCACGGCGGACGGAACGCGGCAGGACGCCTCCGGCGCCCGGGGCGCAACCGGCCATGGCGGGACCACTCGCGTGCGGCCGGAAGCTGTGGGAACAGCCGGGCGGACTGACGACCCACGGTGCGCGTCCGGACCGGAACCGCCGGTGGGCTTCCCGGGCGGAGACCGCGACCGACGCCATGACGCCTGCTCAGACCACTAGGGGGCGTATTCGGTTGTGATCAAGGGGTGGCTCGTGTGAGGTCCTTGATCCAGATCACGGATGCCCGGAGGTGGAGTCCGGCGAGGTAGCTCCCCGGGGTCTTGTCGTAGCGGGTGGCGATGCCTCGCCATGCCTTCATCCTGTTGATCGCCCGCTCGACGGTGTTCCGTTCCTTGTAGAGCTCGGTGTCGTGACTGACGGGCCTGCCGCCTCCGCTGCCCTTCTTCTTCCGGTTGGCGGCCTGGTCCTTCTTCTCCGGGATGACCGCTTTGATACGGCGTTTGCGCAGGTGGGCACGGTTGCCGCGAGACGAGTAAGCCTTGTCTCCGGCGACCGCGTCCGGCCGGGTTCGGGGGCGGCCGACGGGCCCGCGCACCCGCACCTTCTTCAGGACGGGGATGAACTGCGGGCTGTCCGCTGCCTGGCCCGCGGTCAGGATGAACGCCAGCGGGCGGCACTTGCGGTCGGCGGCGAGGTGGACCTTGCTGGTCTGCCCGCCCCTGGAGCGTCCCAGGAGGGCGGCCTTCAGCCGGAGTTTCCGCCGACGCCGGACGCGTCGTCGTTCTTCCCGCGCGGGATCGCTTTCGGTCTCCTGCCCGCTTTGTTCTTCGAGGCCGCCCCCTTTGACCTGGCCTTCTCCTCCTCGGCGGCGGCTTTCTCCAGGGCGGTGACGACGTCCTCGTCGAGGTGCATCCCGGCCGCGTCGTGGTGGGCACGGGCGGTGGTGGAGTCGATGCTGACCAGGGACAGGTCCACCTCACCGCGCTTCGCAGCTTCCGCGATCAGGCCCTCCAGCAGGGCCTCGAAGACCCCGGCGTCACGCCACTGCCGGAAGCGGTTGTGGACGGTCGACCATGCACCGAACCCTGCCGGCATCTCCCGCCACTGGCCGCCCGTCTTGAACCGCCAGATCACGCCCTCAAACTGCTGCCGCAACCGCTCGGGGTACGGGCCGTACTCACCGATCGGCAGGTACGGCTCGATGAACTCCCACTCCGGGTCGGTCAGTTGCACTCGCGTCACATACGACGGTCTACCGGACCAGACCGCGCCACAAAGACACATCCCACAGATTGATCACGACTCGATACGCGCCCTAGTTCACGTCATGCGTCCCATAGTACGTTGGCCGAGGTTGGTGGGGTGTTTAAGCCGCTTTGCGGCGGAAAGCGGGGGAGGGCGTCGTGGGTTATACGATCCCTGAAGGTGTCGACACGATGCTCGATGTCGTCGGCGTGGGCTGGCCCAATGTCGACGAGGACGCCTACCGCGATATGGCGGACTCCTTGCGGGAGTTCGCGGACGACGCGGAGGACGACGCCGGAGTCGCCTACGGACACGTGCAGGTGCTGCTCTCCAGTGGGCAGAGCGAATCGCTCACGGCCCTCGACCAGCACTGGGCGAAGGTGCAGGGCAAGCACAAGGACATGGCCAAAGCCGCCCGTCTGGTGGCGGGTGCGCTGGACAGCGTCGCCGACATCATCGTCGCCCGCAAGATCGCCGCTGTGGGTGAACTGGCCGACCCGTGCGCCACGGTGGGTCTCACCCTGGCGTTGGCGCCGGTGACGGCCGGTCTGTCGACCCTACTGGCCGGCGCCAAGATCGCAGCGACGCGCATCGCCTTCAAAGCGATCCTGAAGGACATGGCGGAGGCCGCCGTCGGTGAGATCGTCACCGTACTCACCGAGCCCGCGGTCGCCGCGATAGAGAACGTCGTGGCCGACCTCGCGATACAGACAGCGCTCAACGCCGCCGGAGTGCAGAACGGTTACGACGTCGGCCGGACAGAACGAGCCGCCCAGGACGGACTCCGGCTCGATTCCGCTGACGATCCGAGTGGCCCGGGGCCGGGCGGTGGTCCCAGGATCGACCACGACGCGCATGCGAAGGCCGGAACGCACCTGGCCTCGGTCCAGGTCACCATGAAGTCCCGGACCGGCGGCAAGCTCGGCAAGGCCAAGAACCACCACGGGCGGGCCAGGGGAAAGGACTCGCTCACCGCCGTTCTCGACGCCACGCATCGAGGGCGTCACCGAGAAGCTCACCAAGGCGCTCGACGACCTCGGTGAGCACGTCGGCAGGAAGGTCCCCGCCGCTATCACCGGAAGCTCCAAGACGCACAGGGACACCGACGGCGGTGTCCGTGACCGGGTCCGGTCCATCAACGCGAAGGACGGTGCGGACGAGGACGGTCGCCGTGAGGGAGGCGGCGGTGGAGGCGGCGGTGGTGGCGGTGGAGGCGGTGGTGGCGGGAACTCCGGCGGGCCCCACGGGAAACCGATGTCCCCGCAGCCGGACTGGCACGGCCAGAGCGCGGGGAAGATGAAACACCACCGGCGCGACGCCCTCGATGTGAACCACCTCAGCGAAGAGGAACAGCGGGCCGCTCTGGTCCGGGAGACGCGCGCCCTGGCCGACGACGCCCAGAAGCAGGAAGCGGGGCACAACCCGCCCGGTAAGGACCGTCTGGTGAAGGCGTGCGCGGGCGGGCTCCTGCACGAGGGAACGCTGACGAGCCACACCAGCTCCACGAAACGCCACGGCCAGTCGCAGCTCGACGTCCACCCCGCACTGAAGAACGTTCTCGACCAGGTGGAGAACCAGATCCGGGCGGACGGCGAGAACCCGGGCGCAGGGCACGGGAAGTGTGCGGAGATCGCGCTCGTCTCGGACCGGCTGCGTAGTATAGAAGACAGGGACGGGAAAGCGATCGGTACACCGGACGACATACGCAGCGCGATGAGCGGGGCGCTTGTCTACTCCCTGCGGATCGGGGAGCAGGATTCCCCCACCGGACTGAAGGAGCACGGTGACTACAAAGAGCCGTGCCGGTCCTGTTCGAGGATTCTCCCGCTGATCGGTGTCACGGCACACGTCTAGAGTGAGGGTGAGAATGCCGATTCTTTCTTCGGCTGAGGAAGTGGATGCCTGGCTGGCGAAAGCCGGATGGTATCCCGGCCGTGACGTCGGCGAGGAAGCGGCTGAGGCGGTCATGACGGTGGTGGAGCGGTACCGATCCTACGGTGTGGAGATCGAACCCTCCGCGCCCGCCCTCGCGTTCGTCAGGGAGCACGCGTTCCTGCGTGCCGTCATCGACACCGCCCCCGAGAACATCGCCGTCTTCACGCCGCATCTCGTCTTCAAGGGGGATGCCGAGGAGATCGGCGAGCTTGCCGTCGATCTGGGTGCGAAGCTCTTTCCGGTCGGCTACGACACATACGACGGCTCCACCGTCCTCATGGACGAGAAGGGGCGGTTCTTCTTCTCACACCACACCGGAGCCTACTATCTCGGGAGTGAGAAGTACGAGGCGCTGATGAACCTGATGAGCAGCAACCTGGAAGACGCGGAGGATTACTTTGTCTGACCTCGTCCCCGGGGTAGCGGCGTCGCTGCTGGTCCGTGGTCAGATCTACAGCCACACCAACCTCGCCGGTGACAGCGAACCCCGACTCCACCCCTCCGTACGGCGGTTCTTCGACACCCTGCCGGTGGAGCAGCGCGAGCCCTTCCTCGGATACTGCGCCGAATCGGCTCTGGTGTCCGACCAGTTGTGGGGTCTGGACCGTCAGCGCAACGATCCCGGACCGACCACCCTCGACGAGGCCGTCGCCCACTTCGCCGGTGCCGTCCTCGTCTCGAAGAAGATCCGTGCCCAGGGCGACCCCGAGCACGGCACCCCCGCTAAGGTGTGCCGCTCCTGCTCGGCGCTGCTCCGCCGCCTCGGTATCGACGTCATCGGGTCATGACCCGGGGGAGAACCCGCTGACCGCGGCCGGCTGGTACGAGGGCCGTGACGCCGGGGACGCCGCCATGCTTGCCGCCCTGCGGACCGTCACGCTCGCCGAGCCGGTGGTCGGCGGGGCCACGTGGACACTGTTTCCGGCCGCCGAGCGGGCGTTGCGCGAATTCCACGGACTGCGCGTGCACCCGACGGGACCCGGCCGCGACGTCGCGGCCACGGGGTGCGTGATCGACCCCACCGAGGCGAGACACGCCCTGCGCCCCTGCGCGCTCCTCGGCGAGTCCACGGGCTCCCGGTTGTTCCCGTTCGGACGCACGGACGCCGACGCGCTGCTCGCCGTCGACGACGAAGGCCGCCTGTTCTCCCTCGACCATGGAGGACGCTGGCACCTCGGAGACACCGTGCACGAGGGCCTGACCACCCTCACGGAGGGCCACGCCCCGCGCAGGGTCGCCGCCCGGCGGTGGAGCTGGGCCGCCCCGTCGACCGCGCAACCGCTCGTCGACACCGTACGCACGGCCCTGGCGGCCGTGTACGTCCTGCACCACCGTCGGGTGTTCAGCGCCCGCAGCCTGAGGCTTACGGTCACGACGCTGCGGGGCATCGGCGTGAGGACCGTGGACGGAACCCTGCCCCTGCCCGGTGGCTCCCGGGAGGAGGCCGCGGAACCGCTCGTGGCCGGCATGGAGGCGCTGATCGGGGCCGCGGGCGCCACCGCGCGAGGCGCCGAGGTCCAGGTGGCCGTGAGCGTCCCCCCGCACACGGCCGTCCCCCTGTCGTCCGTCGAGTGCACCGTACGCACGGGGCACTCCGCGAAAACCCCCACCTCGACGGAGCTCGTGCTGTCCGCCGGCGCGGGTGCCTCGGTCGGCCGGGCCCGGGCGGCCCTCGACGCGTGCTCGGAGGACTTCGCCCGGTACACCGGGCAGTCCTCACCCTGAGGAGCGGCCCGCCTGCTCCCGGTAGGCCGGCACGGCGGGTGGGTGGGCCCGGTACGTCCCGGGGCCGGACCGCCGGGTCGGGTACACCCCGGACACGGCGCCGGATCCCCGGTGAGCCCGACCGGCGCGCGACCGTCACCAGGGAGGCCCGGCGCGGGGTGCGAGGGCAGCCGTCACCAGCGGCGCCGGGAGTTCCGGTGGTCGTGCGGCATCCGGCGGTCGGGTGGTCCGCGGATTGTGGTCGGCGGGCTGAGCCCCGCTTCTCCGGTGGTTCGTACTGACGGCGGAAGCGGAGGAGACAGGGCGTCCGGGCGACGACGCGCCCGCCCCCGAGGGACTTCCGCGAAGCCGCCGCCCGTGGGCGGCGGTCGGCTCCGGGCGTCCCCGGAGCCGACCGCCCCTTCGGGTTGACCGGACCGCTGTCCCCTGCCGTCCGGTCACATACGCCGGAGCGCGGTCCCACGGCGCACACGCGATGCGCCACACCCTCCGACGAGGTCACGCGCTGGCGCGGACACCGGGACCAACGAAGGCGGTGTGGCCCAGGTCACGTGCCATACGGGTGAGGGCGCCCCGTCCCGAACGCGCCCCGCCCCGCCGGCCTCCCCGTCCGGGCCGCCTCAGACGCGGCCCCGGCACAGCTCCAGCACCGTCATCGCCAGCGCCGTGCCCGGCCTGCCCAGGGCGTCCCTGTAGTGGGCCAGCACCTCCATCTCGCGGGCGAGGTTCACCCGGCGGCCGCCCGAACCGATGCGGGCCTCCTGGATGACGGCCGACGCGGCCATCCGCTCCCGGATCAGGCCGATGATCCGGTCGTCGAGCGCGTCGATGCGCTCGCGGGCTCCGATGATCAGTTCCGCGGCGTCGTCCGTGCGCGCTCCGGTGGTCTCGGTGGAGGTCCTGCAGGTGGCGGCCTCGCCGGGCGTTCGGGCGGGGGCGTTCGAAGGGGTCATCGCTGGGGCTCCTGGTGTCTCGCGGAGCTCCGGGCCGTCCTGTGGCCCGGGGAGACGACAGGCGCCCCGGGCCTTGTCGGTCCGGGGCGCCTGGGAGGTCGCTTGTCAGCAGATGCTCAAGCAGCACGACCAGGGCAGCCGGACCAGCCGGTGCCATAGGTGAAGACGAAGGTCGAGTGCGTGCGCATGGCGGCAAGTATGGACCCGCGGACGGCGCCCCTGCCAGCCGGATCGGCAACCGGTTCGGATGGTGAGACGAAACGCTTGTCGGCCACGCCGGTAGAATCGACTGATACCGACCCCCTCCCACCGCCGGAAGGCCGCCGTAGTGACATCAGCGCCCCCTGCTGCCGCCTCGCCCGACGCCAACCCGGACGCAGTCCTCGTTGTCGACTTCGGCGCGCAGTACGCCCAGCTCATCGCCCGTAGGGTCCGCGAGGCCCGGGTCTACAGCGAGATCGTCCCGTCCACCATGCCGGTGGCCGAGATGCTCGCGAGGAACCCCAGGGCGATCATCCTCTCCGGCGGCCCCTCGTCCGTGTACGAGGAGGGCGCCCCCCGCATCGACCGCGAGATCTTCGAGGCCGGCGTCCCCGTCTTCGGCATGTGCTACGGCTTCCAGCTGATGGCGACGGTCCTCGGCGGCACGGTCGACAACACCGGAGCCCGCGAGTACGGCCGTACGCCGCTGCACGTCAGCAGGACCGGATCGACCCTGTTCGAGGGCACCCCCGCCGAGCAGTCGGTGTGGATGTCGCACGGCGACGCCTGCTCCGCCGCGCCCGAGGGCTTCACCGTCACCGCGTCCACGGACGTCGTGCCGGTCGCCGCCTTCGAGAACGACGAGAAGAAGCTGTACGGCGTGCAGTACCACCCCGAGGTGATGCACTCCACGCACGGCCAGCAGATCCTGGAGCACTTCCTCTACCGCGGCGCCGGCATCGAGCCCTCCTGGACGACCGGCAACGTCATCGAGGAGCAGGTCGCGGCCATCCGCGAGCAGGTCGGTGACAGGCGGGCCATCTGCGGCCTGTCCGGCGGCGTCGACTCCGCCGTGGCCGCCGCGCTCGTCCAGCGGGCCATCGGCTCCCAGCTGACCTGCGTGTACGTCGACCACGGCCTGATGCGCAAGGGCGAGACCGAGCAGGTCGAGAAGGACTTCGTCGCCGCGACCGGCGTCGAGTTGAAGGTCGTCGACGCGCAGGAGCGGTTCCTGGCCGCGCTCGCCGGGGTCACCGACCCCGAGGAGAAGCGCAGGATCATCGGCCGTGAGTTCATCCGCGTCTTCGAGCAGGCCCAGGCGGAGATCGTCGCGGAGGCGTCGGGCGACCAGCCCGTCGAGTTCCTGGTGCAGGGCACGCTCTACCCGGACGTGGTGGAGTCCGGCGGCGGTACGGGCACGGCCAACATCAAGTCCCACCACAACGTCGGCGGTCTCCCCGAGGACCTCGAGTTCAAGCTGATCGAGCCGCTGCGGAAGCTGTTCAAGGACGAGGTCCGCATGGTCGGCCAGGAGCTCGGCCTGCCGGAGGAGATCGTCCAGCGGCAGCCGTTCCCCGGCCCCGGCCTCGGCATCCGGATCGTCGGCGAGGTCACCAGGGAGCGCCTGGACCTGCTGCGCGAGGCCGACGCCATCGCCCGCGAGGAGCTGACCGCGGCCGGCCTGGACCGCGAGATCTGGCAGTGCCCCGTCGTCCTGCTCGCGGACGTGCGGTCCGTGGGCGTGCAGGGCGACGGCCGCACCTACGGCCACCCGATCGTGCTGCGTCCGGTCTCGTCCGAGGACGCCATGACGGCGGACTGGACGCGCATGCCGTACGACGTGCTCGCGCGCATCTCGACGCGGATCACCAACGAGGTGAAGGACGTCAACCGCGTCGTCCTCGACGTCACCAGCAAGCCCCCGGGCACCATCGAGTGGGAGTGATCCCGCGCCCCCGGAGCCTCCGGGGACGCCGGGGTGACCCGAACGGTCGGGGAGCCGCCGTCCACAGGTGTGGGCGGCGGTTCCGCCGTTACGGGGCGCCGACCACCCGTCCCGGCGCTCGCCGACGGGGCGCGACGGTCGCCGGCGAGCCGCGGCGGTCGTCGGGGCGGGGGAGTCCGCGGGTCCTCACGGCACGGCGGCGCTACGGGGGAGGCCCCGGGGCGTTCAGGACCATCATCTTCTGCGGATCCGGGAAGGGGACGGAGCCGACCCTCTCGTAGACCTGATGCGCGTCGAGGGTGGACAGGAGCACCCGCTTGGGCCGGCAAGGAACCAGGTGGTCGCGGACCGTGGCCGCCAGCCAGGTACCCAGGCCCATGCCGCGGTGGGTAGGAGCGACGTAGACGTCGCACGAACGGGCGAAGGTCGCGAGGTCGGTGACGACGCGCGCGTGTGCGACCGGGGGACCGCCGGGGTGGTAGACCCCGAAGCCGAGGGACGCGCGGACGGACTGCTCGACCGTCTCACGGCTGCGCCCCAGGGCCCAGAACGCGCCGGTCGAAAGCCGGTGGTGCACCAAGGCGATGTGGTGCACCAAGACGACGTTGAGGCGGTCCGGAGCGGTGTCGATCTCGTATCCGTCTTCCCCGCGAACGACCACGGCCGTGCAGGGTGGTTCCGGACGCCGCCGCCCCACCAGCCCGAAGGCGAGTACGAGGCCACGGGGGCGGCGGGCGGGAGGACGGTGCCGGCCGTGTGGACGGCGCCGCGGCTGCCGCCGTGGTCGCGGGTGAGGGCGGTGATCGAGCGGCCCTCCAGACAGGCGTGCGCACGGTGTCGGTCTTGCCGGCCGCCGCGGCGGGGCGGCGCCCGCCTTTGCTTCCCTTGCCCTCGGTGGTGCGCAGTCCGTCGTGGATCAGCCCGCGCTGGAGTCCGCGCTGGACTTCGCCGGTGGCGGCGGGGCCCGCACCGTGAACTTCACGGTGGACGGCAACTCGCCGGTGCGCGGGTGACGGGCGGTGAGGTCCGCGGCGGAGCACGCGCCGCCGTGGATGCGCAAGGGCGAGGCGGTCGCGGCGGAGGACGTCGGGCATGTCGAGGATGTGGCCGGTGCCGCGTGCGGGGCGGGGCACGCGGAGATGTGGACGGTGTCGCCGGGCCGTACGTAGTCGAGGGGCGCGCGGAACCTCGGACGCTGTAGGGGGGAGACGGCCGGAGGCGCCGCCGTCCTCCCCGAAGACGGCCGGGTCCTCAATCCCGGCCCCGTGGGGGACGAGGTTCTGCCGGGCGGTGGACTGCTGGCCGGTCGAGACCCGCTTGCGGGCCGGGTCCGCCGCCGAGGGCCGCCGACGAACGTCCCGTACGCCTCGACCCGCCCATCACTCGGAAACCCCACCGGCACGAGCCGGACCGCGGCCAGCCCCGAAGCAGGCCCGGAGACGTTTCACCGGACCCCCGGCAGCGCAGTGGATCACTGTGCTGCACCACCGTGATCGTCCTCACCGGTAACCGCCGCACCGGTGTTCCCAAGGCCGTACTCGGTGGTGCGGCCGCCGCTCGTACCGGTAGGAGGACCCGCGCCGCCCGTCCCGGCGGCCCTCGCGGCGCGTCGCCGTGCCCGGTGGCCGACCCGGGACGCCACCGCCGCCAGCACCAGGCCGCAGCACAGGAGGAGGAGTCCCGCGTACCAGGGGGCGTCCCAGGCGCCCGTCGCGTCACCCTCGTACACGACGGCGACCCCTAGGCCCGTCACACCGGCGACCAACCGGCCGGGGTGGAACTCATGACGCAGCACGGGCCACCTCCACCCGTCCCACGGCGATCCGCAGGTTCAGCTCCAGCGTGCCGCCCGGGACGGCACCCGGCGGCGGGGGGATGACGCGGGTGATGCCCCGGTCCACCGCCACCCCCGGATCACCGCTGGACGGCTGCGTCGACCGGTCGGGGGCCGAACCCGTGGCGGGGGGGACCGGGCAGGCGTATGTCTCCGAGGCCCGCCCGCGCGCGCAGCCGCACGGCCACGTCGGCGGGCACGGTGACGGTCAGGCGCCCCGCCCCCGCTTCGGCGACCACCTCCACCGTCCGGCCGCGCGGCACGTCCAGGGCGGAGAGGTCGAGCGTGCCGACACCCGAACCGAGCGCGTAGCGGGGCCGCAGGTCCACGAGGGACGCCGGGGCCCACTCGGCGCGCGTCCACACCGTGCCGATCTGCGGGGGCACCGCCGAGGCGCCCGCCAGCAGCAGCGCCGTCACGACCGTCATGAGGACCGTGCCGAAGCCGGTACGGCCCAGGAACGAGCTGACGGCCAGTCCGAGGGCGAACACGGCGAGTGAGGCTCCGAGCCCGAACTGGAGGCTGACGCCGAGCGGATGCCCGTCCCAGGTGGCCGCGGTGCCCGTGTACCCCGCCGCCACGGCGAGGAGCAGGACGAGTCCGCCGACGGACCGCGGCCCTCGCGGGGCGGCCGCCGTCCGGGGCGGGGCGCCCGGGACCGCGCCCCACGCCCGGTGCGGGTCCTCCGGCAGGCCGGCGTGCGGGCCTTCGACCGGACCCCACAGGTAGCCGAGCGGTACGGGCCCGGTCGAGCCGTCCTTGACGATCGGGTCGCGCCACCACGAGGGGGCGATGGGCAGGGGCGGGGCCTTCGTCTCCGGTGGGGCGTCGGGGCCCGCCGGGTGCGCCGCGGCGGCCGCCTCCCCCCGTCGGCGAGCCGGCGCCGCTGCGACCAGACCGCCGCGCCGCCGGCCGCGCAGACCAGCAGGACCGCGAAGCCGATCGCCCCGCCGTTGCCCCCCACCATCGACAGGAACAGCCCGCAGCCGACCAGCGCCGTCAGGACGGCGACGAGGGACGCCCCCTCGACCCGACCGGTCAGCAGCCGCCGCGCCTCGTTGTCGTCCTCGCCGTCCGCGGTGACGCACAACCAGGCGAAGCCGTAGAAGATCAGGCCGGTGCCGCCGGCCACGGCGAGCACGCCCGTCACGACCCGGAACACCACCGGGTCGAGGTCGAAGTGCCTGCCCAGGCCCCCGCACACCCCGGCCACCACTCTCTGCCGCGGCGTGCGGCGCAGCGGCGGGCGCTGCGGGGTGCCGGGCGCCTCCGGCGAGGCGGGCGTCGCGCTTGTCATACGACCATGGTGACCGTCCGCCGCCCGCGACGGCACCCGCCACGACCCTGGCCGACCCCTGATATTCCGTCCCCGCGCCCCCAGGGGTTCCGGAACCGTCGGGGTACGCCGACCACTTCTCAGGGTCCGGTTCAGGGCCGACCCTGATGTCCGGGCGGGCGCGGCGTGTGACGATCGGTCCATGCCCGTCGCCGCCCGCATGCCCGAGACGACCGACGATCCGCCCGTGCGCAGGCTCTACCGCAGCGCCGACGGCCGGATGCTCGGCGGTGTCGCGCGCGGGCTGGCCGGTCACCTGGGGCTGCCGGTGGCGTGGGTGCGGCTCGCGTTCCTCGGGCTGTTCCTCGCGGACGGCCCGCTCGGCGTCCTGCTGTACGCGGCGTTCTGGATCGCCGTGCCGCTCGGCGTGGGCGGCCGCCCCAGCGGGCCGCGCACGCTGTTCGAGGCGGCGCCCGACGGACGCCGCCGCCTGCGCAAGCCCGACAGGGGGCAGGCCGTCGCGCTGATCGCGCTGCTGGTCGGTGCGGCCGTGTTCGTCGGCACGGCCGACCTGGGCGGCGAGGCGAACCGGTACGTGTGGCCGGCCCTCCTCGTCGGCGTGGGCGTCGTGCTGGTGTGGCGGCAGGCCGACAACGCGCGTCGTGCCCGGTGGACCGAGTCGGGCCGCGGCAGGCGGTTGTTCCAGCTGGCCCGCGGCCTGGCCGGGGTGTCGCTCGTCGGCCTGGGACTCGCGGTGTTCCTGGTGGTGCGCGGGTCCGCCGCCCAGCTGGGCACGGCACTGACGGCGGCGATAGCGGTGCTGGCCGGCATGGCGCTGCTCGCCGGGCCCTGGCTCGTACGGATGTCGCAGGACCTGACCGAGGAGCGGACCATGCGCATCCGGGCTCAGGAGCGCGCCGAGGTCGCCGCGCACGTCCACGACTCGGTACTGCACACCCTGACGCTGATACAGCGCAGTGCCGGAGACGCCGCCGAGGTCCGCCGTCTGGCCCGTGCCCAGGAGCGGGAGCTGCGGAACTGGCTGTACCGGCCCGAGGGCACCGGCAGGGACGACGCGGAGGAGCCGGAGACGCTCGCCGACGCCGTGCGCAGGGCCGCCGCCGAGGTCGAGGACAAGCACGGCGTGCCGCTGGAAGTCGTGGTCGTCGGCGACTGCCCGCTCGACGAGCGGCTGGCCGCGCAGATGCAGGCCGCGCGCGAGGCGATGGTCAACGCCGCCAAGTACGGTGGCGGAGGCGGCCCCGTGCAGGTCTACGCGGAGGTCGAGGGCCGTACGGTCTTCGTCTCCGTACGGGACCGGGGGCCCGGCTTCGACCTCGGCTCCGTCCCCGCGGACCGGATGGGCGTACGAGAATCGATCATCGGCCGGATGCGGCGTTACGGCGGCACCGCACGTGTACGGTCCGCGCCGGACGGCGGTACGGAGGTCGAGTTGGAGATGGACAGGGTCGAGGAGGCGGACGGATGACGACGACCGGACAGGCGGCCGGAGGGGCTGCGGAGCGCCGGGCGCGGGTGGTGCTCGTCGACGACCACCGGATGTTCCGCACCGGCGTGCAGGCCGAGATCGGACGCACGGAGGAGACCGGGGTGGAGGTGGTCGGAGAGGCCGCCGACGTGGACCAGGCGGTCGCCGTCATCAACGCCACCCGACCCGAGGTGGTCCTCCTCGACGTGCACCTGCCGGGCGGCGGCGGGGTGGAGGTGCTCCGCCGCTGCGCCCCGCTGGCGGCGGACACCGAGCACCCGGTGCGGTTTCTCGCGCTGTCCGTGTCCGACGCGGCGGAGGACGTCATCGGCGTCATCCGGGGCGGCGCACGCGGGTACGTCACCAAGACCATCACCGGTGCCGACCTGGTCGACTCGATCTTCCGGGTGCAGGAGGGCGACGCGGTGTTCTCGCCGCGACTGGCCGGCTTCGTGCTGGACGCGTTCGCCTCCACGGACGCGCCGCCCGTCGACGAGGACCTGGACCGGCTCACCCAGCGCGAGCGGGAGGTGCTGCGGCTCATCGCGCGCGGCTACGCGTACAAGGAGATCGCGAAGCAGCTCTTCATCTCGGTGAAGACGGTCGAGTCCCACGTCTCCGCGGTGCTGCGGAAGCTCCAGTTGTCCAACCGGCACGAACTGACCCGCTGGGCGACGGCCCGCCGGCTGGTGTGACCCGCCGGTCCGTGTGGGGCACCGGTCCGTGTGGGGCACCGGTCCCGTGCGGGGCACCGGTCCCGTGCGGGGCACCGGTCGGCCCGGGGCGCACCGGCGCCCTGCCGGCCCGTTCCCGGCGGAACGTCAGGCCGTCTGACGCCCCGCCTGGTTCGTCCGGGCCGTACCAGGGGGCTCACTTCTGGCCACCGACAGGCCGCCCGGCCTGTGCCCGCTGGCTCGCCTGGCTTCCCGGCGGGTCGCCCGGCTTCCCGTGGCTCCGCCCAGCCCGTATCGGCGGCTCATCCGGCGCCCTTCGGCGGCTCACCCGGCCTCCAACGCCCACCCGTCTTCCGGACGTGCGCCCGCCCGGCCTCCAACGCCCGCCCGCCCGGCCCCGGGAACGCGCCGGGAACGCGCCGGGAACGGGCCGGTGCGCGTTCAGGCGCAGATCACCGCGTGGACGCGGCAACCGCGGAACGCCCGGAGCCCTCCTACTTGCCGTGATGAGCCTGACGGGTACCCCCTTCCTCGTGACCGCGATCGCGCTCGCCGCCCTGGCGGTCGTCCTGCCGCTCACGCTGTGGAACCGGGTGCGGGGGCCGTTCCCCGTCCGCTGCCTGGCCCGGCTGGCCATGGTGGGCTTCGCCCAGGTGACGGCGATGCTGGTGGTCTTCGTCGCGGTGAACAACGCCAACGGCCTGTTCAGCGGCTGGGCCGACCTCCTCGGCCGCGAGGACCACGTCGACGCGGCCCCAGACCTCGGTCCGGACGGGCTCGGCGGTCGCCGGATCACCGACCTGCCGAAGACGGGGCAGACGTTCCGGCCGGTCGCCGCGCCGCTCGACGGCCGCATCCGGACCACGCTCCTCCGGGGCCGGGTGTCGGGCGTCACCGCCGAGGTGTACGTCTGGCTGCCGCCGCAGTACGACGACCCCGCCTACCGGGACGTGAGGTTCCCCGTGGTGGAGCTGTTCTCCGGTTACCCCGGCACCCCCTCGTCCTGGTTCGCCGGGCTGCGCGTCACCGAGCGGTTGGAGCCGCTCATGCGGAAGGGGAAGGTGGCGCCGTTCATCCTCGTCGCACCCCGCACCAAGCTCCTCGGCGACGCCGACGCGGGCTGCGCCAACGTGCCGGGCGTCGTCAACGCCGAGACGTGGGTCAGCGTCGACGTACGGAAGATGATCACCGATCACTTCCGGGCCGTCACCACGCCGGACGGCTGGGCGGCCGCGGGGTTCTCGGCGGGCGGCCACTGCGCGGCGAAGGTCGCCCTGGCCCATCCCGACCGCTACCGGTACGCGGTCAGCATGTCCGGCTACAACGACCCGGCCGCCGAACCCGACTCCATCACCGCTCGGGACCCGGCGCTGCGGCGGGCCAACAATCCGCTCACCATCCTCCGGGAGGCGTCCGCCCCGCCCCGCCTGACCCTCCTCTACACGGGCGACGGTGACGACGGCCACCGCCAGGGGCTCGAACTGCGTGCCGCCGCCCGGCCCCCGACACACGTAGAGGTACGCCGCGTCGCCGGCGGGCACCGCACGTCGACGTGGGCGGGGGAGGTCCCCGCGGTGTTCACCTGGCTGACGGGACGGTTGGAGGGAGCGGGAGCGGGAGCGGGAGCGGCCGCGACCGTGCCGCCGGCGAACCAACGAGCCGCCAGAACCGACGAGCCGAACCGGTAGCCCCGGAAACCGGTGGACCAACGCAGTGGACCGGTAGCCCCGGAGACCGGTGGACCAACGCAGTGGACCGGTAGACCCGGAGACCGGTGGACCAACGCAGTGGACCGGTAGACCCGGAAACCGATGGCCAACGCAGTGGACCGGGGAAACGGCGGACCAATGAGTCGATGAACCGACGAGCCCGCAGGGTGCGTCGGGTTCAGCCGATGCGGACGGCGCCCGCCCAGGGCATCTCGTCGATCGACGCGACCCGCACCGTCGAACCCGCGCGCGGCGCGTGGATCATCCTGCCCCCGCCGACGTAGATCCCGACGTGGCTGACGCCCGGGTAGAAGAAGACCAGATCGCCCGGGGCGAGCTGGGAGCGTGCGATCCGCTGCCCGGCGTTGATCTGCGAGTACGTCGTCCGGGGCAGCGCCACCCCGGCCGCCCGCCACGCCGCCTGCGCCAGCCCCGAGCAGTCGTACCCGGACGGACCGGTCGCCCCCCACAGGTACGGCTTGCCGATCGCCCCGTAGGCGTACGAGACGGCCCGCGCGGCGCGCGGGTTCGGCGCCCGGACCCCGTCGGCCGCCGTCACCGCACGGGCACCGTCGCCGGCGCGGCCCGGGTCCCCCGCGCGCGGCACGGCTCCGTACGCGGCGCGTTCGGCGGTGGTGAGGCGGGCCAGGAGGCCCCGGGCGGTGGCGAGCCTGTCCTGGACGGCGGCCTTCTGCCGGTTCAGTTCGGCCTCGTGGGTCCTCAGCTCGCGGGCGTGCACGTCCCCCTCCTTCCGCAGCCGGTCGATCTCGACGAGTTGTCCGCGCAGGGACGCCACCGCGCCGGCCTGCCGGTCGGCGACCCGCTCGGCGAGGGCGGCGCCCCGCAGATACCGGTCGGGGTCGGAGGAGAGCACCAGCCGGAAGACGGGGCCCAAGGCGCCGGCGCGGTACTGCGCGGCGGCGGTGGCGCCGAGCGCGTTGCGGCCGGCGTTGAGGCGCTCGGTGTGCCGGGCGGCCTCGTCGCGGAGGGCGTCGAGCCGGTCCCGCGCCGCGTCGGCCTTCTCCCTGGCGTCGTTGTACTTCTCCGTCGCGGCCTCCGCCTCGCGGTGGAGCCGGTCGACCCGGGCCTTGACCTGGGCGGCGGTGAGGCGCGGCTCGGCGTGCGCGGGGCCCTCGAAGGCGGTGGCGGTCGCGGCCCCGGCCAGGGCCAGGGTGGCGGCCCTGCGGCCGGCCCGTCCGCCGAACACGCGTTGCCTGGGCTTCCTATGCGCTGCCACGGGGGCGCTCACTTCCCTTCGGTGCGGTGCTGTGCTGCGGGCTCCGACCGGTGGGGGCCGGGCCGCCTGGGGGAGGACGCTAGGTGCGGAACCCCGGGCGAAGTGGCGAAATGACCGGTATTGGCCTCACCTGGAGGTTTGAGTGTGGATTTCGGTCGCACCGTTCCGATCGGAACCGTTCACTACGTATCTCCCGTGACCGTTGTGGTGAAGCAGGTGGACCTGGCCGACGGGCGGTGGTATGGCCGGGATTAGGCTCCGACCCATGAACGTCCTCCTCAACGTCTTCGTCGCCCTGCACGTCATCGGCATCGCCGCCCTCCTCGGAGGGTTCCTGACCCAGATGAAGGCGATGGGCGCCGGTACGGCCCGCATGGTCCCGGGCATGCTGCACGGCGCACTGACCATGCTCGTGACCGGCATGGCCCTGGTGGGCCTCAACCAGGCCCAGGGCTCCGCCGTCGACAACGTCAAGATCGGCGTCAAGCTGGCGCTGCTGGTGATCGTCCTCGGCCTGGTCTACGTGAAGCGGGACGACGAGCGCGCCGGCAAGGGCCCCTTCGCGGCGGTCGGCGCCCTGACCACGGCGAACGTCTTCATCGCCGTCCTCTGGACCTGACCCCTCCCGGCGTGCCGCGCGCCCTGCGCGGCCCCGGCGGGCCGCCGCCGTCGCGTCGCCGGGCGCGGGGGATCCGGTTCCGGCTCCGTACTGTCGGCGGGGCGGCCTAGACTCGGTAGGCGATGAGCAGCCTCTTTGACGACAGCTTCCTGGCGGACCTCCGCGACCACCCCGCGGAGGAACCCCCGCCGCCCGAGGACTCCGAGGCCCCCCGGCCGCGGAGGAGGTCCCGTACGACCTCTTCGAGGGGAGGTTCGACGCGCCCCCGGTCCGCGACCCGTACTACCGGGACGGCTCACCGCGCCCGGTCCTCACCCCGGAGGCGCTGCTGGAGGGGCTGAACGAGCAGCAGCGCGCCGCCGTCGTCCACACGGGCTCGCCGCTGCTCATCGTCGCCGGCGCGGGTTCCGGCAAGACCCGCGTCCTCACCCACCGCATCGCCCACCTCCTTGCCGGCCGGGACGTCCACCCGGGGCAGATACTGGCGATCACGTTCACGAACAAGGCCGCCGGCGAGATGAAGGAGCGCGTCGAGCAGCTCGTCGGCCCGAGCGCTCAGGCGATGTGGGTGATGACCTTCCACAGCGCGTGCGTCCGCATCCTGCGCCGCGAGTCCAAGAGGTTCGGCTTCACGTCGTCGTTCTCGATCTACGACGCCGCCGACTCCAAGCGCCTCATGGCCCTGGTCTGCCGCGATCTGGACCTCGACCCGAAGCGGTACCCGCCGAAGTCCTTCAGCGCCAAGGTCTCCAACCTCAAGAACGAGCTCATCGACGAGGAGGCCTTCGCCGACCAGGCGTCGGACGGCTTCGAGAAGACCCTCGCCGAGGCGTACCGCATGTACCAGGCGCGGCTCCGCGAGGCCAACGCCCTGGACTTCGACGACATCATCATGACGACGGTCCACCTGCTCCAGGCCTTCCCGGACGTCGCCGAGCACTACCGCCGCCGCTTCCGCCACGTCCTCGTCGACGAGTACCAGGACACCAACCACGCCCAGTACACGCTCGTGCGCGAGCTGGTCGGCCCGTCCGGCGACGCGGAGCCCCCGCCGTCGGAGCTGTGCGTCGTCGGCGACGCCGACCAGTCGATCTACGCCTTCCGCGGCGCCACCATCCGCAACATCCTCCAGTTCGAGGAGGACTACCCGGACGCCACGACGATCCTGCTGGAGCGGAACTACCGCTCCACGCAGACCATCCTCTCCGCCGCCAACGCGGTGATCGAGCGCAACGAGGGCCGCCGCCCCAAGAACCTCTGGACGAACGCCGGCGCGGGGGCCCGCATCACCGGCTACGTCGCGGACACCGAGCACGACGAGGCGCAGTTCGTCGCCGACGAGATCGACCGGCTCACCGACGCCGGCGAGGCCAAGGCGGGCGACGTCGCCGTCTTCTACCGGACCAACGCCCAGTCCCGCGTCTTCGAGGAGGTCTTCATCCGCGTCGGCCTGCCCTACAAGGTCGTCGGCGGCGTCCGCTTCTACGAGCGCAAGGAGGTCCGCGACGTCCTCGCGTACCTGCGCGTCCTGGCCAACCCGGAGGACGCCGTCCCCCTGCGCCGCATCCTCAACGTGCCCAAGCGCGGCATCGGCGAGCGCGCCGAGGCCATGATCGAGGCCCTCGCCCTGCGCGAGAGGATCACCTTCCCGCAGGCGCTGAAGCGCGTCGACGAGGCGTACGGCATGGCGGCCCGCTCCACCAACGCCGTGAAGCGGTTCAACACGCTGATGGAGGAGCTGCGCACGGTCGTCGAGTCCGGCGCAGGTCCGGCCGTCGTGCTGGAGGCGGTCCTGGAGCGCACCGGGTACCTCGCGGAACTCCAGGCGTCGACGGACCCGCAGGACGAGACGCGGATCGAGAACCTGCAGGAACTCGCCGCCGTGGCCCTGGAGTTCGAGCAGGGGCGCGGGGAGGGCGAGGGGACGGGCACGCTCGCCGAGTTCCTGGAGCAGGTCGCCCTCGTCGCGGACTCCGACCAGATCCCCGACGGCGACGAGGACGGCGACGGCGTCATCACGCTGATGACGCTGCACACCGCCAAGGGCCTGGAGTTCCCGGTGGTGTTCCTGACCGGCCTGGAGGACGGGGTCTTCCCGCACATGCGGGCCCTCGGCCAGACCAAGGAGCTGGAGGAGGAGCGCCGCCTCGCGTACGTGGGCATCACACGTGCCCGGGAGCGGCTCTACCTGACGCGTTCGTCGATGCGCAGCGCCTGGGGCCAGCCCGCCTACAACCCGCCGTCGCGATTCCTGGAGGAGATCCCCCCGCAGCACGTGGAGTGGAAGCGCACGGGCAGGACCTCCGCCGCCCCGGCCGGCCCGTCGAGCCCGGCCTCGGGCGTGGCGGCCTCCCTGTCGGCGTCCCGGTCCCGTTCGGGACCGTCCGGCTTCGCGACGCGGCGTACGGCGGACAAGCCGGCGGTCGCGCTGGCCGTGGGCGACAGGGTCACGCACGACCAGTTCGGCCTGGGCACGGTGACGGCGGTGACCGGGTCGGGCGGCGACGCCCAGGCGACCGTCGACTTCGGCGACGGGAAGCCGAAGCGGCTGCTGCTGCGGTACGCGCCGGTCGAGAAGCTGTAGGGCGCGGGCGGCCGGTACAGAGCCGGGCGGGCCGGTGGGCGGCCGCCCGGCACGCCGCTCCCCGGGGCGGCGTACCGGGCGGCGTGTCGGCCTCCGGGGCGGCCGGGCACGTCCGGTATCGGGGCCGACCGGGCGGGGTGGCCGGTCCCTCGCCGGCGGGCTCCCGAGCGGGCCGGCCGACCGGCGCGCCGACCGCCGGGCCGGGCGTCGGCGGATCGGCGCCGGCGTACGGGGGCCGGGGCGGTCGGCGGATCGGCCCGTGCCGGGCGCGTCGGGCGCCGGGGCGGCCGGACCTCGGGTCAGCCGGTCGGGTTCAGGCCGTGCTCGCGGAGCCACGCCTCCGGGTCGATCGCGGTTCCGCCGCCCGGCCGCACCTCGAAGTGCAGGTGCGGGCCGGTGGAGTTGCCGGAGTTGCCGGAGTAGGCGATGACGTCGCCCGCCTTGACGAAACCCGAGCGGATCTTGGCGCTGCTCAGGTGGCAGTACCAGGTCTCGGTACCGTCCTTGGCGGTGACGATGACCATGTTCCCGTACGCGCTGTTCCACTGGGTGCGCACGGTGCCGTCCGTCGCCGCCATCACGGGCGTGCCGTACTGGACGGGGAAGTCGATGCCGGTGTGCAGGGACATCCAGTTGACGCCCGCCTGGCCGTAGCCGGCGCTCAGCTGGCGCAGATGCACCGGGAGCGCGAACTTGGGGCGCATGGCCTCGCGGCGCTTCGCCTCCTCCTCGCGCTTCTTGCGCTCCGCCTCCTGACGGGCCTTGAGGTCGATGCGCTCCTGCGTGCGGCTGGCGCGGTCGCTGAAGTCGAGGGCCTCGGCGTCGAGCGCGGCGAGCTGGGTGTCGAGGGCGCTGTTGACGACGGCCGGCTTCAGGGAGGCCGGGTCGGCGGCGGTCACCGCCGTGCCGTCGTCCTGCTCGGTGCCGGTGAGTCCGCTGACGGACGCGGCGGCGATGCCGGCGACCCCCATGACGCACGCCGAGGGCACGGCGACGGTCAGCAGCGCGGAGCGCCGGGCCGGGGTGCGCCGCCTGCCGCGGCTGCCGCCGGCGCGGCGGGCCGGGCGCGCGGCGGGCGCGGGGGCGACGGCCTCGTCGAGTACCTCCAGCGACTCCGTCGACGGGCCGCCGTCGGTGAGCTCATCGGCGAACCCGTCGACGAAGCCCTCGGCGAAGTCGTCGGTGAAGCCGTCCGTCTCGAAGGCGAAGTCACCGGTCCGCGGTTCGTCCTCGGCCCCGTGAGCGGGGTCCGCCTCCGGTTCGGCCCCGGGAGCGCCGTCCACGGCGGAGGGGTCGTACTGCTCGGGGATGAACGCCCCGACGGGGGCGGCCCCTTCGGGGACGTGGGTCCACGCGGCCGTGGCGTAGGGGTCGGTGCCGTACCCCTCGGCGCCGGGGAGTTCGGCCCCGTAGGGCCCGGGCTCCGGCGCGTACCACTGGCCGGTCGTCCCGTAGGTGGGCGCCGTCGCCGCGTACTGCTGGTCGTCCTGCGGCCGGGGCCAGGCGGCGGTGTCCCACTGGCCGGTCCGGTCGGCGTACGTGGTGTACGCGTCGGGCCACCCGGTGGTGTCGTACCGGCCGTCGTACCCGGTGTCGTAGCCGCCGGGGACGTCCCCGTAGAGGGGGTCGGCCACCTGGTGGGCACCGGTTCCGTAGGAGCCGAGGCCGTACGCGGGGACCTGGCCGCCGTCGCCGAAGCCGCTCTCGCTGGTCGTGAAACTGCCCGTGGTGTACACGTCGTCTCCGACGTAGCCGGCGTGGGGGTGCTGGTCGTTCACCAACTTCTCTCTCGCCTCGGCAGCAGGACCAGTTCCGGGCCAACCCTGACGGGAACCCGGAGGGAAGCAGTGGGCGCGACTGTACCCGGCGGTCTACGCAACCGACAATCTTCGGCGGGGTTTACCGCCCGGGGAAACGGGCATTCGGTCGCCTTTCGGCGGAGCGCACACCGAGCCTTGGCCCTACGTTCGAAATCCGTTCGACATGGGGTGGCGGTTTCGCGCCACGATCACGGAGTCCCGGGTTCCGGAGCGGGGTCCTCGTGGTCGAGTTCCGCGACGACCCTGGCGGTCACCGCCGGGTGGACCGGGAGCGTGAGGTGGCCGACGCCGCCGACCCTGACGTTCAGCGTGTCCAGGTCGGGGTGGTCGAGGCGGGCCGCCTCGACGGGCGACATCCAGAGGTCGAGTTCGCTCCAGAAGCTGACGAAGCGGGTGCGGCAACCGGGGGCCGGGGCCGCCAGCTCGCACAGGACGGGGGAGCGGGGGCGCATCTGGCGGACGAGCGGGTGCACGCCGGCGAGCGGGACGGCGGAGGTGCCGCCGTGCGGCGTGCCGAGCGTGACGACCGTGCGGACGTGGGGGGCGCCGCCGAGCCGTTGCACGTAGTACCGGGCGACCAGGCCGCCCAGACTGTGCCCGACGAGGTCGACCTCGTCGTGGCCGGTGCGGACGCGGAGCTCGTCGACGTGGCCGGCGAGCCGGTGGGCGGCGGTGCGCAGGTCGCAGATGAGCGGCGAGTGGTTGACGGCCCGGACGTGCCGGGTGCCGTCCCGCGCGAGGGCCCGGTGGAGCGGGACGAAGACGGAGCGGTTGTCGGAGAGCCCGTGCAGCAGGACGACGGGCGGACGGGTGCCGTGCGGCGCGGTGGCGGGGCACCGACCGGGGCGGAGACCCGCGGGGGCGAGGCCCGTGGGGTAGAGGAGCAGGTGCCCGGCGAGGACGACCGCCTCCACGACGGCCGACCTCAGGGCGTCGGCGCGGAGGGCGGTCGCGGTGACGGACGGTGGCGGTTCCCGCATGGCCGACCTCCTGGCGGGCGGCACGCAGAGGGCGGTTCCCTCCCGTACGCCCTGAGGCGCCGCGACCGAGGGTGGGGATGCGCCGCGCGTCCGTGCCGCGCGGCTGGCGGCGCGGAAACACGACGGCCTGGTCACGACTCCGGAGCGTGTCCGCCCCGGCCGGCCCGTGGCGCACCCGGTGCGGGGACGACACGCGGCGAACATGTCCCACGTGTGATTTCCCCCTCGCTCTTGACCGCGAAACGGCCGGTTGCGGGATGCTGGCGATAACGTTCGTTCACCTCCCCGGCACACAGGTACGGGGGACGCATGTGGAGGCAGTGATGGGTGTGACCGGTCCGATCCGCGTGGTGGTCGCCAAGCCGGGTCTCGACGGCCACGATCGCGGTGCGAAGGTGATCGCGCGGGCGCTGCGCGACGCCGGTATGGAGGTCATCTACACCGGCCTGCACCAGACGCCGGAGCAGATCGTGGACACCGCGATCCAGGAGGACGCCGACGCGATCGGGCTGTCCATCCTGTCCGGCGCGCACAACACGCTGTTCGCGCGCGTGCTGGAGCTGCTGAAGGAGCGCGAGGCGGAGGACATCAAGGTCTTCGGCGGCGGCATCATCCCGGAGGACGACATCCCGCCGCTGAAGGAGAAGGGTGTGGCGGCGATCTTCACGCCCGGCGCGACGACGGCGTCCATCGTCGACTGGGTCAACGCCCACGTCCGCCAGCCGACCGAGGCCTGAGCCCGGGGGGCGCCCGGCGCGAGTGCCCCCTCCCCTCCCCGCCGTGCCGGTTCGTCCGCCGTGCCGGTTCGCGGCACCGTCCCGCCGGTCCGAGGCCTTGACCCGCCCGTCGGGCACGCCGGTCCGCCGCCGTGCCGGTCCGTCCGTCCACCGCCGGGGCGGGCCGCCTGCGCGGCCGGCGCGAGGACCGGTCAGGCTTCCGGAGGAGCCAGCTCCGCGTGCATCGCCGCGCGCAGGCGCAGGGTGGCGACCAGCCGCTGGAACGCCTCCGCCCAGTACCCCCCGGCCCCGGGCGCCGCGTCCTCCCCCTCCTCGGACGCCGCCGTCAGCACCTCCAGCCGGTCCGCCTCCCGGGGGTCGAGGCACCGCTCCGCCAGCCCCATCACCCCGCTGAAGCTCCACGGATAGCTGCCGGCCTCCCGTGCGATGTCCAGCGCGTCGACCACGGCCCGCCCCAGCACCCCGGACCACGGCACCGTGCACGCCGCGAGCGGTTGGAACGCCTCCGACAGGCCGTGCGCCGCGATGAACGCCGCGACCCACTCCGCCCGCTCCCCGTGCGGCAGCGCCGACAGCAGCGCCGCCGACGACGAGGGGCCCGGCCCGGCCGCGGGCGACGCCGACGCGGAGCCGAGCAGCGCCCGCGACCACGCCGCGTCCCGCTGCCGCACCGCCGCCCTGCACCACGCGGAGTGCAGTTCCTCGCGCCAGTCGCCGGCCACCGGCAGCGCGACGATCTCCTCGGGGGTCCGCCCGCCGAACCGTTCCCGCCACAGGCCCAGTGGGGCGGCCTCCACCAGCTGGCCGAGCCACCAGGACCGCCCGCCCCGGCCGGAGGGCGGCTGCGGTACGACGCCGTCGCGCTGCATCCCCGCGTCGCACTCGTGCGGCGCCTCCACCGTGATCACCGGCCGCCGCCTGGTGCGGTCCAGGCCGACGCACGAGGCGGCCCGCGCGGCCATCCTCGCGGCGAACGCCGACCCGGGCAGCGAGGACAGCAGCTCCGCGGCCGTGGACCGGACGTTGCGGCTGCGGTCCGGGAGGACCCCTTCCAGGAACTCCTCGTCGGCCGCCGACAGGCCCGTCCGCAGCGAGTCCAGGAACACCAGCCGGTCCTCGGCGCGCTCCGCCGCCCACGTCGACGCCAGCAGGCCCGGCGCCGCCGCCGGGTCGTGCGCCCGTACGGCCGCCAGCAGGGCGACCCGTTCGGCGGACAGGCCCTCCTCCCACAAACGCCGCACGCCCTCGTCGTCGTCGGGAGCGGGCAGCGCCGCCCCGCCGGACGCGCCGCGCAGGGCGAACCTCCACTCCGGGTTGAACGCGGCCAGCCACAGTGCGCGCGGCCCGCCGAACGCCAGTGCCTGCGGCCGCAGGTCGGTACGGGCGCGGGCGGCGTCGAGCAGCGCCGGCAGAGCGGTCGCGGGGGCGCGGTAACCGTAGGCGTGGGCGGCGGCCAGCCACTGCGGCAGCAGCTCGGCCAGGTCGGGCGCGGTGCCCCGGCGGCCGCCGGCCGCCGGCGGCCGACCGGCGAGCAGCTGCGCCAGCCGGCGTGCCGCGGCCCCGGGCAGCGGCGGACGTCCGTCGGGCGGAGCCGGCCGCGGCAGCGGCGCGGCGGCGGCGGGGAGGAGTCCGGCCCGCCGCCGCACGGTCTGGGCGGCGGCGGCGTCCAGCAGCGCGACCGCAGGGTCGGCGGGGACCCCGCCCCCGGAGCCCCCGCTCCCGGGGGCTTCGCCTCCGGAGCCCTCGTCCCCGGCCTTCCCGGCGCCCGCGACCGCCGGGAGCGGCGGCGGACGCCGGTCCGTGCCCAGGAGGGCCGAGGTGACGAGGTCCTCCCAGAGCGTGGTGGTCATGTCTTCTCCTCCAGCCGTCAGGTGAGCGGGACCGTGCCCGGTGCGTCCGGGGACCAGGCGGCCAACGGCGTGAAGCCGCGGTGACCGCACTCGCCGAACACCGTGACCGGCGCCCCGCCGGACACCGCCGCCAACCGCCACAGCCCCGGTCCGGCCGGGGCCGAGTCGACGACGGGCAGCGCGGCGCGGCCGTCCGCGTCGGCCAGCTGCCAGCCGCCCACCGCCGGCACGGGCACCACGTCCCGCAGCGTCGCCGGCCAGGAGTCCAGCCACGGATCGTCCCGCAGCGCCAGGCCGTACGCGGTGAGCGCGTCGCCGACCGCCCCTCCCGGCGGCGGCGCGTCCCCCGGCACGGGGGTCCCGAACCGCTCGCCCAGCTCCGCCCGCACCTGCCCGGCCCCCCGATACCGGACGAGTTCGGCGTCGACGACCGCGCCCACCGGCAGCGACAGCTCCGGGGCACGGCCCGCCGCCCCGAACGACAGCAGCAGCGCCGTGTGCCCCGTGTCCCGCCCGTACAGCCAGATGCGACGCGTCGTCAGTCTGCCGTCGGACGTGTCGTACTGGGCGAGGACCAGCCAGCGGTCCCGGACCGCGGGGCCCTCCGTCGCGGCGGGCAGGCCGACCCGGACGCGGACCGTCGCGGCCAGCGGCTCCGGCAACCGGTCGACGCCCAGCCACGCCCGGTCCAGCAGGTGCGTCAGCGCGCTCTCCTCCAGCAGCCGCACCGGCCAGCCGGTGCCCGAACCGGGTATCGCGCCCAGCTCCCGCACCCGGCCCGCCAGGCCCGGCGCCTGGGCGTCGACCATGCGGCGCGCGGTCTCCTCCCACAGGCCGTACCCGGCCCGCTCGGCGGCGGCCAGCCCGCCGCGCACCAGGTCGGCCAGGCGCCGCTCCAGCTCCTCCGCACCGGCCGTGACGCGGGCCGCCCTGGCCGCCGCCCGGCGCCGCGCGGCCTCCGCGCCGACCGGCCCGCTCCCGCCCTTCCGCCCCCGCGCCCCGGTCCGCGCACCGCGGCCCTCCGGCCACCGCTCCGCCCAGTCCGGAACGGACGCCCCCGCCGGCACGGCGGCGGCGTCCGCCGCCCAGAGCAGCAGCAGCCCCAGCGCGTGCTTGCACGGGGACTTCCGGCTCGGGCAACTGCACGTGTACGCCGGGCCCGTGAGGTCGACGGCAGTCCGGTACGGCCTGCCGCCGCCGCCCTCGCACAGCCCCCACACCACACCGGAGTCCGCGCACCCCGCCCCGGACCACGGCCCGGCGGCGCCCAGCCTGCCCCCCGCCGCGCGCGAGGCGGCGTCAGGCGCCAGAGCCAGCACCTGTTCGGCCGTCCAGCGTCCCCCCTGCTCAGTCATGTCCCCGACGGTAGGACCCGGCACTGACATCGACGGCGGCACGCAGGTTCCGGTGGCCGCGGCCCGGGCGCTGACCGACGCCCCGCCGGGTTGTCCTCCCGTCGCCCCGTCCGGCCGCCGAGGCCCGTTCGACCGGCGCCGACCTGCGGCGACGGCTCCCGTCTTGGGAACCTCCGGGCGCACACGTAGTGTTGAGGCCTCACAAACCGATTCTCGGGGGAACACATGAACCGCACGAGCCGATCCGCCGCCGCCGTCCTGGCCGCCGTCTCCATGACGTTCGGGCTGGGCGCCTGCGCCCTGAACCCCGACGAGGCCGCCGAGCGCGTCGACAGCGCGCTCAACACGACGTACGAGGTGACGTACGAGGTGACCGGCGCCAACATCGACTCGATCACCTACAACAGCGGCGAGGGGGACGCGATGAGTCCGAAGCTGGAGACCGTCGACAAGCCGACCCTCCCCTGGAGCAAGACGGTGACGCTGAAGGGGGTCGAGGCGCCGGTCGTCACGCCGATCGCCGCCGGCGTCCAGGACGTCAAGGCCACCTGCAAGATCATCCACGAGGGCAAGGTGCTGAAGGAGTCGTCCGGGGGCGGCAAGGCCGCCGCCGTCAGCTGCGTCGCGGTCTCCCCGATCGCCGACAAGTAGTACCGCGGGTGGGCCCGCCGCGCGGCGGGCCCGCCGCGACGTCCCCGCCGGCCACGCACCCGCCCGCGCCGGGGATTGTCAGTGGCGTGGTGCACGGTGGACTCCAGACCCGGTCGAACGACTGGACGATCTGGAGGGGAATCCATGACCACGTCCGCGACCACCGAGGACGACCGCGCCGGAACCGGTCCGGGGACCGGCTCCGGAACCGGCGCCGACGCCCTGCGGCCGCATGCGGAGGACGCGTTCGCGCACGAGCTGGAGGCGCTCGCCGCGGCCGACGACCGGCCCCGTCCGGAGCGTTGGCGGCTCTCGCCGTGGGCGGTCGCCACGTACCTGCTGGGCGGCACGCTCCCGGACGGCACGGTGGTCACGCCCAAGTACGTGGGACCGCGCCGGATCGTCGAGGTCGCCGTCACCACGCTCGCCACCGACCGGGCCCTGCTCCTCCTCGGCGTCCCCGGCACGGCGAAGACCTGGGTGTCCGAGCACCTCGCGGCGGCCGTCAGCGGCGACTCGACGCTCCTCGTCCAGGGCACGGCCGGGACACCGGAGGAGGCCATCCGGTACGGGTGGAACTACGCGCGGCTCCTCGCCCACGGCCCCAGCCGCGACGCCCTCGTGCCCGGTCCGGTCATGCGCGCCATGGCCGAGGGCATGACGGCCCGCGTGGAGGAGCTGACCCGCATCCCCGCCGACGTGCAGGACACGCTCATCACGATCCTGTCCGAGAAGACCCTGCCCGTCCCCGAGTTGGGCCAGGAGGTCCAGGCCGTCCGCGGCTTCAACCTGATCGCCACGGCCAACGACCGCGACCGCGGCGTCAACGACCTGTCGAGCGCCCTGCGCCGCCGCTTCAACACGGTCGTCCTGCCCCTGCCGGAGACACCGGAGGCCGAGGTCGACATCGTCTCCCGCCGCGTCGACCAGATCGGCCGCTCCCTCGACCTGCCCGGCGCACCCGAGGGCACGGACGAGATCCGCCGCGTCGTCACCGTCTTCCGCGAACTGCGCGACGGCGTCACCGCCGACGGCCGCACCAGGCTCAAGTCGCCCTCCGGCACGCTCTCCACCGCCGAGGCGATCTCCGTCGTCACCGGCGGACTCGCCCTCGCCGCGCACTTCGGGGACGGTGTGCTGCGCCCCGCCGACGTGGCCGCCGGCCTCCTCGGCGCCGTCGTCCGCGACCCCGCCGCCGACCGCGTCGTCTGGCAGGAGTACCTGGAGACCGTCGTGCGCGAGCGGGACGGCTGGAAGGACTTCTACCGCGCCTGCCGGGAGGTCTCGGCGTGACCGACCCCCTGCTGCTCGGAGTGCGCCACCACGGACCCGGCTCGGCGCGCGCGGTCCGCGCCGCCCTCGACGCGGTACGCCCCGGGGCCGTGCTGATCGAGGGCCCGCCGGAGGCCGACGCCCTGCTGCCGCTCGCCGCCGACGAGCGGATGCGACCGCCGGTCGCCCTGCTGGCACACGCCGCCGACGACCCCGGACGGTCCGCGTTCTGGCCGTTCGCCGCCTTCTCGCCCGAGTGGGTCGCCGTCCGCTGGGCGCTCGACCACGGTGCCGCCGTCCGCTTCGTCGACCTGCCCGCCGCCCACTCCCTCGCCATGATGGGCGACCCCACCTGGGAGGACGAGGACGAGGAGGACGCGGACGACGACACGGGCGGGCCGTCCGCCGACGGGCGGCGCCGCGGACTGCGCGTCGACCCCCTCGCCGTACTGGCCGCGACCGCCGGGTACGACGACCCGGAGCGCTGGTGGGAGGACGTCGTCGAGCACCGCGCGGCGCACACGGGCGACCCGCTCGCCCCGTTCGCGGCCGTCGCGGAGGCGATGACGGCGCTGCGCGAGGCGTACGGGCACGGCGGCGGCGCCCGCGACCCCGTCCGCGAGGCGCACATGCGGCTCCGGCTGCGCGCCGCCCTCCGGGAGCACGGCACCGTCGCCGTCGTCTGCGGCGCCTGGCACGTCCCGGCGCTCGCCGGGAAGCACACCGTCACCGCCGACCGGGCCCTCCTCAAGGGCCTCCCCAGGGTCAGGACCGAGACCACCTGGGTGCCGTGGACGCACCGCAGGCTCGCCCGCCGCTCCGGGTACGGCGCCGGGATCGACTCGCCCGGATGGTACGAGCACCTGTTCGCCGCGCCCGACCGGCCGGTCGAGCGGTGGATGACGAAGGCCGCCGGGCTGCTCCGCGAGGAGGACCACCCGGTGTCGTCCGCCCACGTCGTCGAGGCCGTGCGGCTCGCCGGGGCGCTCGCCGCGATGCGCGGCCGCCCGCTGGCGGGGCTCACCGAGACGACCGACGCCGTCCGGGCGGTGATGTGCGACGGCTCCGACGTGCCGCTCGCCCTGATCCGGGACCGGCTCGTCGTCGGCGACGCCCTGGGCGAGGTGCCCGACGGGGCGCCCGCCGTGCCGCTCCAGCGCGATCTGCACCGGCTCCAGCGCACCCTGCGCCTCAGGCCGGAGGCGGCCGAGCGGGAACTCGCCCTCGACCTGCGCAAGGACACCGACGCCGCCCGCAGCCGCCTCCTGCACCGGCTGCGCCTCCTCGGCGTCGACTGGGGGAGCCCGAGCGGGCCCGCGGCACGGGCACCTTCCGGGAGGTCTGGCGGCTGCGCTGGGAGCCCGAACTCCACGTGCGGGTCGCGGAGGCCGGCGTATGGGGCACCACGGTCCTGTCCGCCGCCACCGCCAAGGCCGAGGCGGAGGCCGCCGCCGCCACGGCCCTCGCCGAGGTCACGGCCCTCGCCGAGCGGTGCCTCCTCGCCGACCTGCCCGAGGCGTTGCCCCCGGTCGTGCGGGCCCTCGCCGACCGCGCGGCCCTCGACGCCGACGTCGGCCGCCTCGCCCTGGCCCTGCCGCCCCTCGCCCGCACCCTCCGCTACGGGGACGTGCGTGCCACGGACGCCTCCGCGCTCGCGGAGGTCGCCACCGGCCTCGCCCTGCGGATATGCGTCGGCCTGCCGCCGGCCTGCGCGGGGCTGGACGCGGACGGTGCCGCCGAGATGCGCGGCCACGTCGACGCCGTCCACACGGCGGTGCGGCTCCTTCCGGACGCCGGTGAGGTCACCGCGCGGTGGACGGCCGTCCTGGAGCGGCTCACCCGGCGCGACACGGTCCCCGGCGTCCTGCGCGGCCGCGCCGCCCGGCTCCTCCTCGACGACGGGCGGCTCGCCGAGGACGAGGCCGCCCGCCTGATGGGCCTCGCGCTGTCACCCGGCACGGCGCCCGCCGAGGCCGCCGCGTGGATCGAGGGGTTCGTCGGCGGCGCCGGCGGCGACGGATCCGGCGGCATGCTGCTCGTCCACGACGAACGGCTCCTCGCCCTGGTCGACGCGTGGCTGACGGCCGTGCCCGCCGAGGCGTTCACGGGCGTGCTGCCGCTGCTGCGCCGTACGTTCTCCGCGTACGGGCCGGCAGTGCGCCGCACGCTCGGCGAACTCGTGCGGCGCGGCCCCGCCCGCGGCGGCGCGGTGCTCACCGAGGCGGGCGCACCCGGCTTCGGCCCCGGCCTCGACGAGGCCCGCGCCGACGGGGTGCTGCCCCTGCTGGACGTGCTGCTGGGCCTTGGGCGGCCGGACGGCGAACTCGCGGGGGTGGGCCGATGACCGGCGACGACGAGCGGCTGCGGCGCTGGCGCATGGTGCTCGGCGGGGGAGCGGCGGACGGCACGGGCCGCGCGCTGACCGGCACCGACGCCGTCGTGGACGGTGCGCTGGGCGCCCTGTACGGGGGGACCGGCGGTGACACCGGCCGGCGGGGGCGCCGGAACCGGTCGGCGGGGCTCGGCGGGTCGGCCCCGTCCGTGGCGCGCTGGCTCGGCGACATCCGCACGTACTTCCCCGCTCCCGTCGTACAGGTCGTGCAGCGCGACGCGATCGACCGGCTCGGCCTGGCCGCGCTGTTGGCGGAGCCGGAGACGCTGGAGGCCGTCGAGGCGGACGTCCACCTCGTCGGCACGCTGCTCTCCCTCGGCGGGGCCATGCCCGAGACGACGAGGGAGACGGCGCGGGCCGTCGTCCGCAAGGTCGTCGACGACCTGGAGAAGCGCCTGGCCACACGCACCCGGGCCACCCTCGCCGGCGCCCTCGACCGCAGCGCCCGCCTCAGCCGGCCCCGGCACCGGGACATCGACTGGGACCGCACGATCCGCGCCAACCTGCGGAACTACCTCCCCGAGCACCGCACGGTCGTCCCCGAGCGCCTGATCGGCTACGGACGGGCCTCGCAGGCCGTGGGGAAGGAGGTGGTGCTCTGCGTCGACCAGTCCGGGTCGATGGCGGCGTCCGTCGTGTACGCGTCGGTGTTCGGCGCGGTCCTGGCCTCGATGCGCTCGATCGCGACCCGGCTCGTCGTCTTCGACACGGCCGTCGTCGACCTGACCGACCGGATCGACGACCCGGTGGACGTGCTGTTCGGTACGCGGCTGGGCGGCGGCACGGACATCGACCGGGCGCTCGCGTACTGCCAGTCGCGGATCACCCGGCCCGCCGACACGGTCGTGGTGCTGATCAGCGATCTGTACGAGGGCGGCACACGCGACGGGACGCTGAAGCGCGTCGCGGCGATGAAGGCGGCCGGGGTGCGGTTCGTGACGCTGCTCGCCCTGTCCGACGAAGGGGCCCCCGCGTACGACCGGGAACACGCCGCCGCCCTTGCGGCGCTGGGGACGCCGGCGTTCGCGTGCACACCGGACCTCTTCCCCGAGGTGATGGCCGCGGCCCTGGAGAAGCGTCCGGTACCGGTGCCCGAACCCGCCTGACCGGGCCGCGCGGTGACCCCCGGCGCCGTGGGGGGCCGGGGGGAGGACGTCGGCGGCCGAGCGGGCGGGCCGGTCAGGCGGGCAGGGGCCCCGGCCCCGCGGGCCGCCGGGGCCGGGTGCCGCCGGGGTGCCGCCCCGGCCCCCGTACGGTCGTTTCGTACCGCCGCCGGGGGCTCCCCGTGCCGGGCGCCGCCGCGAGCCCGCGCCGCCGGAGCCCCGGCCCCCGTACGTCCGTTCCGGCCCCCGTACGTCCGCCCCCGTGCCGTGTGCCGGGGCGCCGGGCGCACGGCGCTCCGCCCGGCACCGGCCGGGGTGCCCGCACCGCGGCCCCACCGCCGTCCGGGCCGTAGTGGGAGCCGCGGCCGCGGGCGCTCCCGCGGCCGGCGGAACGGTCCGTCCGGGGTTCCCTTCTGTGACGGGTATCACCGTTCGGGTGTGATCTGCGATTTAGGGCGGCACCGCCTCCGGGGATAACCTGCGAGGCGGACATGCCGCGTCCACGGACACCGTGTACGCCTCCCTTGTGACAGAGCAGTCACGTTGCCCTCCGCCCGCACGACGGGCGCGCGGCACGCCCACGCATGACAACGAACCGCGATCACCAGAAAAGGGACGGACGCGCGTGGACCTGTTCGAGTACCAGGCGAGGGACCTCTTCGCCAAGCACGGTGTACCGGTGCTGGCCGGTGAAGTCATCGACACGCCTGAGGCGGCGCGCGAGGCGACGGAGCGGCTGGGCGGCAAGTCGGTCGTCAAGGCGCAGGTCAAGGTCGGCGGCCGCGGCAAGGCCGGCGGCGTCAAGCTGGCCTCGGACCCGCAGGACGCGGTCGAGAAGGCCCGGCAGATCCTCGGCATGGACATCAAGGGCCACACGGTCCACAAGGTCATGATCGCCGAGACGGCCCCGGAGATCGTCGAGGAGTACTACGTCTCGTACCTCCTCGACCGCACCAACCGCACCTTCCTGGCGATGGCGTCCGTCGAGGGCGGCATGGACATCGAGGAGGTCGCGGCCACCAAGCCCGAGGCCCTCGCGAAGGTCCCGGTCGACGCCAACGAGGGCGTGACGGTCGAGAAGGCCCGCGAGATCGTCGCGCAGGCGAAGTTCCCGGCCGAGGTCGCCGAGAAGGTCGCCGAGGTCCTGGTGACCCTGTGGAAGACGTTCGTCGCCGAGGACGCCCTCCTCGTCGAGGTCAACCCGCTCGCCAAGGTCGCCTCCGGTGACATCCTGGCCCTCGACGGCAAGGTCTCCCTGGACGCCAACGCCGACTTCCGCCAGCCCGGGCACGAGGCGCTGGAGGACAAGGCCGCCGCCAACCCGCTCGAGGCCGCCGCCAAGGCCAAGGGCCTCAACTACGTCAAGCTCGACGGCGAGGTCGGCATCATCGGCAACGGCGCGGGCCTGGTCATGTCCACCCTGGACGTCGTCGCGTACGCCGGTGAGGCGCACGGCGGCGTGAAGCCGGCCAACTTCCTCGACATCGGCGGCGGCGCCTCCGCCGAGGTCATGGCGAACGGCCTGGAGATCATCCTCGGCGACCCGGACGTCAAGTCCGTGTTCGTCAACGTCTTCGGCGGCATCACCGCCTGCGACGAGGTCGCCAACGGCATCGTGCAGGCCCTGGAGCTCCTCAAGTCCAAGGGCGAGGAAGTCACCAAGCCGCTGGTCGTGCGCCTCGACGGCAACAACGCGGAGCTGGGTCGCAAGATCCTGTCGGACGCCAACCACCCGCTGGTGCAGCGCGTGGACACCATGGACGGCGCGGCCGACAAGGCCGCCGAGCTCGCGGCTGCGAAGTAAAAGGGACGAGGTCACAGACACACCATGGCTATCTTCCTCACCAAGGACAGCAAGGTCATCGTCCAGGGCATGACCGGCGCCACGGGCATGAAGCACACCAAGCTCATGCTCGGTGACGGCACCAACATCGTCGGCGGCGTCAACCCGCGCAAGGCCGGCACGACCGTCGACTTCGACGGCACCGAGGTCCCGGTCTTCGGCACGGTCGCCGAGGCGATGGAGAAGACGGGCGCCGACGTCTCCGTCCTCTTCGTGCCGCCGGCCTTCGCGAAGGCCGCCGTCGTGGAGGCCATCGACGCCGGGATCCCCCTCGCGGTCGTCATCACCGAGGGCATCGCCGTCCACGACTCCGCCGCCTTCTGGGCGTACGCGAAGTCGAAGGGCAACAAGACCCGCATCATCGGCCCCAACTGCCCCGGCCTCATCACCCCGGGCCAGTCCAACGCGGGCATCATCCCCGGCGACATCACCAAGCCGGGCAGGATCGGCCTGGTGTCGAAGTCCGGCACGCTGACCTACCAGATGATGTACGAGCTGCGCGACATCGGCTTCTCGTCCTGCGTCGGCATCGGTGGCGACCCGGTCATCGGCACCACCCACATCGACGCGCTGGCGGCCTTCGAGGCCGACCCGGAGACCGAGCTGATCGTCATGATCGGCGAGATCGGCGGCGACGCGGAGGAGCGCGCGGCCGACTTCATCAAGGCGAACGTGACCAAGCCGGTCGTCGGCTACGTCGCCGGCTTCACCGCGCCCGAGGGCAAGACCATGGGCCACGCCGGCGCCATCGTGTCCGGCTCCTCCGGCACGGCGCAGGCGAAGAAGGAGGCCCTGGAGGCCGCCGGCGTCAAGGTCGGCAAGACGCCGACCGAGACGGCGAAGCTCGCCCGCGAGATCCTCGGCGCCCAGGCGTAGCGTCCGGGCCCGGCCGCGAGGCACGGGCAAGCCGCAGCGGGCCCGCCCCGGTACCCCCGGGAGCGGGCCCGCTGCGCGTGGCGGGCGCCTAGTGCGGTGAGGGGACCAGGCGGGCCGGGCCGGTCACCGGCTGCCGGGCCAGGTGGGAGCGGAGCTCCTCGTCCTGGAGCGTCGGCCGCTGCGGACCGCTCAGGGGCGGGACGCCCGTCACCGCCCGCGCGGGCACCGGCGGCGGCTCGTACCGCGTCGGGGCCGTCGACAGGGTGAACGCCGTCGCCGTCACGATGAGCACCGACAGCGCCGCCGTACCGCAGGTCCGCAGCCGTACGCGCCACTCCCCGCCGACCCGCACCGCCCGGGGCGTCGCCAGGGCGGTCGCCGCTCCCTGGTCCAGCAGCTCCGCCAGGCCCCCGCGCAGCACGTCCGGGTCCGCCAGGAGCGGCACCCGCTCCGCGACCGCCCCGCGGGCGTGCAGCAGCCGGTGCGCGGCGGCCGGGCTGCTGGCCTCCGTCTCGGCGGCCACCTCCGGCAGGCCGACGCCCAGCCCGTCGTGGAGCAGCAGCGTGCGCCGGTACGAGGGCGGCAGGTCCAGCAGGACGCCGTGCAGCGCCCGCACCGTGGCGCCGCCCGCGGGCGGGTCGGGGTACCGGAGCCCGGGGCGCAGCCGGTGCCAGGGGGAGAGGGCGTAGTCGTGCGCGGTCGCCCGCACCCAGCCGGCCGGGTCCCGGTCGACGGCGACCTCCGGCCAGTGGTCCCAGGCGCGGTGGAACGCGTGTTCGACGGCCTCCCGTGCCAGCCGCCGCCGCCCGGTCAGGGCGTACGCCTGCCGTACCAGGTCGGGCGCGGCGTGCGCGTACAGCGCCTCGAACGCCTCGACGGGCGTCGCGGGCCGCGCGCCCGCAGCCGGCCCGGGCGGCGGGTCCGGTGCTTCGGGCGGCGGACCCGGTGCCACCCTCGCCGGCGTCCCGTCGATCGTGCCCTGCGTCATCGTCAGCCTCCGCGAACACCCTGCGTAGCGGAAAAGTACATAAACGTATATTGGGCGACACAGCGGGCATCCGCCTGTTGCGCAGTTACGGCGCGTGTCGTTGGCAGCATGTCTCCGTGTCCGTTTCCGCGCCGGTCCCCCCTCCCTCCCCCGTGTCCGGGACGACCGTCCCCGCCGAGCCGCAGGCCGTCCTGTACGGCGCCCGTCCCGCCGCCGCGGCGGGACGGGCCTTCGCGCGCGGCCTGGCCGCGGCCGGGCTGGGCCTCGCCGCCTTCACCGTCCTCGTCATGGCCGCGTGGATCGGCTCCCCGTACCCCGACGGCGGCCCGGCCGGCGCCCTGCACGCCGCGGCGGGCCTGTGGCTGCTGGCGCACGGCGTGGAGCTGGTACGGCCCGACACCCTGTCCGGCGGCCCGGCCCCGGTCGGCGTCGTCCCCCTGCTGCTGTCCGCGGTGCCGCTGTGGCTGGCCCACCGGGCCGCCCGCGACGTCCTCGAACCGGGCGGCACCCGCCCGAGGCCGGCACCGGCCGGGGCGGTGTACGCGGTGTCCGCCGGGTACCTCGTCGTCGCCGTGGGCGCCGCGCTGTACGCCCTCGGCGGGCCCCTGGAGGCGCGTCCGCTGAGCGCGGTCGGACACGTTCCGCCGGTCGTGGTGCTGGCGGCGGCGGCCGGGGCGTGGAGCGCGTGCGGGCGCCCGCTCGGGCCGCTGCCGCAGCGACTGCCGGAGTGGGTGCGGCGGGCGCCGGCGCGCACCCGGTCGCTGGCGGCGGCGCGGGCGGCGGGCGGGGCGCTGCTGGCGCTGCTCGCGGGGGGCGCGCTGCTGGTGGTGGGGTCGCTCGCCTGGCACGGGGGCGCGGCGTACGCGTCCCTGACGGGCCTTTCGGCCAACTGGGCCGGACGGGTGGCGGTCGTGGTGCTGGCCCTGGCCCTGCTGCCGAACGCGGCGGTGTGGGGCGCGGCGTACGCCCTGGGGCCCGGGTTCGAGCTGGGCGTGGGCGCGACGGTGACGCCGCTGGGCGTGGCGGGGGTGCCCGCGGTGCCGGACTTCCCGCTGCTGGCCGCCGTACCGGGCGGCGCACGGGGCGGCTGGGCGGCGGGGGTGGCGGTGCTGGTGCCGCTGGCGGCCGGACTGGTGGCCGGGTGGTGCACGGCGGAGGAGGCCGCGCCCCCGCTGGCCCGCCGCGACGAGACCTGGAGCGCCGCGCGCACGGCCGGGGCGGCGGCCCTGGCGGCGGTGGTCTGCGGCGTGGTGGCGGCGGCGCTCGCGGCGGCGGCGTCCGGGCCGCTGGGGTCGGCCAGGCTGGCGGACTTCGGCCCGGTGTGGTGGCGGACGGGTGCGGCGGCACTGGCGTGGACGGCGGTGGTGGCCGTACCGACGGCCCTGACTCTGCGGATCTGGCGCACCCGCGAGCGGAACGCCCACCCGGCCGACCCCACGCCCCCGCCGCCGGCGTCCCCGCCGCAGGGGCCCTCACCGCAGGGGCCCTCACCGCAGGAGGCCCGGGAGAGCCGGGAGGCCCGGGACCCGCGGGACGCGAAGGGCCTGCCGGACGCCCAGGAGCTCCGGGCCCTGCGGGACGCGGGGGACCCGCAGGGCCCGGGGGACGTACAAGAGTTCCAGGAGCCGGGGGACGTACAGGAGTCCCAGGAGCCGGGGGACGCGCCCGGTTCGCGGGACGCACGGCCCGGCTCCGGACCGCACCCCCGCGCCCGGCCGCCCCACCCCGTCCCCACGGCCCCGGCCCCGGAACCCCCGCGGCAGGAGTCCCCGGCGGGCACTCCGGAGTAGCGGTGGGGGAGGGGAGGGCGCCTGCGGGCGCCTCGAACGGCGAACCGTGCGGGGCGCCCCTCGCCGGTGGCGGGTCGGGCGGGCTCCAGGCGGTCCGTCGGGCCCGCCTCGGCGAAGGCCGCCACGTGCTCGCGGCCCTCCGTGAAGTGGTCCCGGCCCTCCCCGCGGGCCGGGACCACCCTGCGCGCCCGGGATGCGGACGGCCCCCACCGCCGTCGCGCTGGCGACGGTGACCAGCGCGCCGTCCCGGAAGACCGGGCGTGCCGCGTCCGGCGGGCCGAACCGGATCGAGCGTGCCGCGCCGACGGACTGCACCGCCGCGTCCGGCGGGCCGGACCGGCCGGCCACCTCCCGCACCGCGTCCAGCGACGCGTCGTCACCGCTGACGTACCCCGTCGGAAGGCCCGCGGCCGTCCGGGACGAAGCCGACCACCTCGCCCGTGATCCCCGCGGCTCCCCCGGGGCCGTGCGGCGCGGGCGCCGCGGTGACCGCGGCCGTGCCGCCGTCCGGCGGGGCGGCTCGGCCGACCGCCACGGGGCGGGGCGGCGCGCGTCGCCGCGCGGGCTGGTCAGGACGACCGGTACGTCCTTGGGGAACTCCCGACCCGACCGGTCCGGGAGGATGGAAAGGAGCCCCGCTGACGCGTCCTCACCGCCTGCGTCGTCTGCGTCGTCTTCACCGTCTGCGTCGCCTGCGCCGTCCACGGCTCCTCGGCCGCCCGCACCGCCCCCGCCGCCCCCACCGCTCCGGGAGGGGCGTCTACCGCTTGACGCCGATCAGGTCCCGCAGGGGGGCGGGGAGCCGCTCGTTGCAGGACACCTGCCCGTCCTTGGTCAGGGCGTCGTCCACGCAGGTGTAGAAGTCCCGGTACACCAGCTGGAAGGTGAACATCGTCGCCACGATGACCAGCGCCAGCGCGCCCGTGATCAGGCCGCTCACCGCCGCCGTCGTCTGCGATCTCACCGTCGCGGAGGCCGACTCGTCCCGGCCGCGCCCACGCAGCGAGCTGACGCCCCAGTACAGGGCGAGGGCGCCCAGCAGCAGGCCCAGCTCGGGGAAGTCGAAGACCGAGAAGAAGAAGCCCCACATGCCCGCCAGCAGCGCGTACCGCGCACGCCGCTGCGACGGGTCCTTCGGGTCCCAGCGCAGCTGCGGACCCTCCTGCTGCGGCCGCCCCTGCCGGGGCGGTTCGCCGCCGAAACCGTCCGAGGAGCGGCCCGGCTGGCGCGGGCTCCAGCGGCTGTTCCAGCGTCCCTCGTGGCCCTCGCGCCCCCCCTTCGCCGCCCTCGCCGTCACCGGAGGCGCCGGAACCGTCGCCCCCCTCCGCCGAACGGCGCGGCTGCCAGGGCTGGTCGGGGCTCCCCTCGGGCGGCGGCGCGAACGGGTTGCTGTCGTCGGTGGGCTGGCGGCCTCGGTCCGGCATGTGGTGAACGTCTTCCCTGTCGTCGTTATACCTCCGCCCCCGCCCGTCCGCTCTGTCGGCGCCACGGGGAAACGGCTCCGCACCAGACGCTACCGCCCGCCCCGGCCCCCGTCCCGCGGGGGAGGCGCGGTGTGCCGGTATCGTTGCCGATGGTCGGCGCGTTCGTAGGGTTCCCCGTGTCGGGGCACGGAACGCGTTGGTACGACCGTACAAACCAGCACCTCGCACGTACCGCTCACGCGAAAAGAGTCCCCCCCGTGGCCCCCGCCGCCCCCGCCCGCATCGTCGTCCTGGTCTCCGGTTCCGGCACGAACCTCCAGGCACTCCTCGACGCGATCGCCGCCGACCCCGAGGGGTACGGCTCGCGGGTGCGGATCGTCGCCGTCGGCGCCGACCGCACCGGCGTCGCGGGCCTGGAGCGGGCCGAGCGCGCGGGCGTGCCGACATTCGTGCGCCGGGTGCGGGACTACGCGACGCGGGAGGAGTGGGACCGCGCGCTGGCCGAGGCCACCGCCGCGTACGAGCCGGACCTCGTCGTCTCGGCCGGCTTCATGAAGATCGTCGGGAAGGAGTTCCTGGCGCGCTTCGGCGGGCGGACCGTCAACACCCACCCCGCCCTGCTGCCCAGTTTCCCCGGTGCCCACGGAGTGCGGGACGCGCTCGCGTACGGCGCGAAGGTCACCGGGTGCACCGTCCACTTCGTCGACGACGGCGTCGACACCGGCCCGATCATCGCCCAGGGCGTGGTCGGGGTCCGGGACACGGACGACGAGGCCGCTCTCCACGAGCGCATCAAGGAAGTCGAGCGCACGCTGCTCGTCGAGGTCGTGGGGCGTCTCGCCCGGCACGGCTACCGCATTGAGGGACGAAAGGTTCATGTCGGTGAATAAGCCCATCCGTCGCGCGTTGATCAGTGTCTACGACAAGACGGGGCTGGAGGAGCTGGCCCGCGGCCTGCACGAGGCGCGTGTCGAGCTGGTCTCCACGGGCTCCACGGCCGCGAGGATCGCCGCCGCCGGCGTCCCGGTCACCAGGGTCGAGGAGCTGACCGGCTTCCCCGAGTGCCTGGACGGCCGCGTCAAGACGCTGCACCCGCGCGTGCACGCCGGGATCCTCGCCGACCTGCGCCTCGACGCGCACCGCGAGCAGCTCGCCGAGCTGGGCGTGGAGCCGTTCGACCTGGTCGTGGTGAACCTGTACCCGTTCGAGGCGACCGTCGCGTCCGGCGCCGCCCCCGACGAGTGCGTCGAGCAGATCGACATCGGCGGCCCCTCCATGGTCCGCGCCGCCGCCAAGAACCACCCCTCCGTCGCCGTGGTCACCTCCCCGGCCCGGTACGGCGACGTCCTCGCCGCCGTCGCCGCCGGCGGCTTCGACCTGGCGGCCCGCAAGCGGCTCGCCGCCGAGGCGTTCCAGCACACCGCCGCGTACGACCTGGCCGTCGCCTCCTGGTTCGCGTCCTCCTACGCGCCCGCCGACGAGTCGGCCTTCCCCGACTTCACGGGCGCCGCGTACACCCGCCGCAGCGTCCTGCGGTACGGCGAGAACCCCCACCAGGCCGCCGCGCTCTACGTCGACGGCGGGGGCGGACTGGCCGAGGCGGAGCAGCTGCACGGCAAGGAGATGTCCTTCAACAACTACACGGACACCGACGCCGCCCGCCGCGCCGCCTACGACCACGCCGACCCGTGCGTCGCGATCATCAAGCACGCCAACCCGTGCGGCATCGCGATCGGCGCGGACGTCGCCGAGGCCCACCGCAAGGCCCACGCCTGCGACCCGCTCTCCGCGTTCGGCGGCGTCATCGCCGTCAACCGCCCCGTCTCCGTCGCCATGGCCGAGCAGGTCGCGGAGATCTTCACCGAGGTCGTCGTCGCCCCCGACTACGAGGACGGCGCGGTCGAGGTCCTCGCCCGCAAGAAGAACATCCGGGTCCTGCGCTGCCCGGGCGCCCCGTCCGCGCCCGTCGAGGTCAGGCCCGTCGACGGCGGCGCGCTGCTCCAGGCGACCGACCGCCTCCAGGCCGAGGGCGACGACCCGTCGACGTGGACCCTCGCCACCGGCGAGGCCCTGTCCGACGCCGAACTCGCCGAGCTGGCCTTCGCCTGGCGCGCCTGCCGCGCCGTCAAGTCGAACGCGATCCTCCTCGCCAAGGGCGGCGCCAGCGTCGGCGTCGGTATGGGCCAGGTCAACCGCGTCGACTCCGCCAGGCTGGCCGTCGAGCGGGCCGGCGAGGAGCGGGCCCGCGGTTCGTACGCCGCGTCCGACGCGTTCTTCCCGTTCCCGGACGGCCTGGAGATCCTCGCGGCCGCGGGCGTGAAGGCGGTCGTCCAGCCGGGCGGTTCCGTCCGCGACGAGCTGGTCGTCGAGGCCGCGCGGAAGGCCGGCGTGACCATGTACCTCACGGGCACGCGCCACTTCTTCCACTGAGCGCCCCGCCACCGACGCACCGAGGCCGCCCGGCGATCACCGGGCGGCCTCGGCCGTTCCGCCGTACGGGCTACTTGAGCGAGCCGACGAACGCGTCCCAGGCGCCGTCGGAGACGATCAGGGCGGGGTGGTGGGGGTTCTTGCTGTCGCGTACGGGCACGGTGCCGGTGAAGCCGTCAGCGACCTCGACGCACTCCCCGCCCTGCGCGTTGCTGTGGCTGGACTTGCGCCAGACGGCGGCGCTGAGGTCGGGTCGGGATACGTGGGTCACGGTGGTCCTCCATCGCGGATCGGATCAGGCGGGTCGATGCCTCGGGGGACAACGCCTGAGCCAACAAGTGGTCGAATGCTAGGGCGTACTCGGAGACCCGCCTAGCGTGTTCGACCAACTCTCCGGACTGCGAGTTCTCCAAGTACGCAACGGGCTGCCGATCCAGGAACGACAGCACGGTGAGCGCACCGCTCATGACAGCCGGCGCACCTTGCTCGAACGGAAGCACTTGCAGCGTAACGTTCTCCAACTCCGCTGAAACAGCGAGCAGATGGCCAAGCTGCTCACGCATCACCACCGAGCCGCCGACAGGCCGCCGTAGCACGGCTTCATCGATAATGGCCCACAACTTCGTCGGGTCGTCCGGTCGACGCAGAACGCCTTGCCGAGCGAGCCGTGCCGTCAGCAGTCCCTCCAGTCGCTTACCGACGCCGGGGACAGCGTTGCCCAGTAGGGCCCTTGCATAGCCCGGGGTCTGGAGCAACCCATGGACCGTGTGGCCGGAGTACGTCTGAATCTTGTGTGCCTGCGGCTCCAGGTGGATGTACTTCCGCGCCCAGTCCGGGATCGGTGTCCGGACGACGTGGAGCCACAGGTCCACGAGGTCGCCGTCGGCCGCCAGAAGGCGGTCCAGGGCCTCCACGACCTGCTGCGTCGGGGTCTCCGTACCCAGCTCGAACCGGGCGATCATGCTGTGGGCGATCGGGATCATCGCGCCGAGCCGCCGCTGCGTCAGTCCGGCGCCGTGGCGTAACTTCCGCAACTTCGCGCCGAAGAGGGCCGAGAGGGACTCGCTCGGGTCGAGTTCCTTGGCTGTGGGCATGCCTGCTCCCCGATTTCCGTTCACCGCGTCGAAAGTCGTCACCCCTGGTGAACGTACCGCTACCCGACGATGCTGGAGGTGCGGAACGGAGAAGTGGACCGGAAAGGGGAAACGCGCATGGGAAACGCCGAACGGGCGGCGGCCGAGCGGATCAGGGAGGCGGAGGAGGCGTGCGGCGAGCTGCGCGCCGCGCTGTCCGGGGCGGGGGTCACGCTGCCGTCGCTGGGGCTCGACTGCGTCTCGCTGGCCGCCGATCCCCCCTACCCGCTGGTGGAGTTGGGCCGGTGCGCGCCCAGGACGGCCAGGCGGCTCGCGCGGGCGCTGTCGGGGGCGGGCGGCACGGCCCCGGACGGGGGCCGCTGATGTCCCGGCTGACCGTGCGCACCGTGGAGGTCACGGGGGACCAGGTGCGGGTGGGCGACGTGATCGCGGTGGGCGGGCTGCCCCACACGGTGAGCGACGTGCGGCAGGTGCGGCCGGACCGGAGGCGGCTGGAGTTCGAGGACGGCAACGCCTACGTGCTGGTGCGGGGCCGGCTGATCCAGGTGGTGCGGACCTCGCCGTACGCGGCGGGCGGCTGAGAGGGGGTACGGCGAAGGCCGCGACCCCGCCCTCGCGGGCTGGGCACGGCCTTCGCGGATGCCGGTGGAGCCGGTTCAGAAGCGCGGGCGGTTGAACCACGCCGAGGCGCTGCTGTTCACCATGGCGGCGAGGATGATGCCGCCGATGGCGAGGCCGACGACGCCGCCGACGGCGGAGGCGGCCTCACCGGTGGTGAAGTTCGCCAGGCTGAGCAGGATGTACAGCGCCGCGTAGACGATCGTCGTGACGCGCACGCCGTTGCCGCCCTTGCCGAACTTCACCCCGAGGACGATGGCCCACGCGGCGAGCGCCAGCAGGATGAACACGAGCGCGTACCCGAGGCCCGCGAACATGTTGACCTCGTCGTTGCTGCCGTACTCGCTGGCGACACCCTGGGCGGCGGCGATGCCGATCGCCGCGAAGACGCCGAAGAGGATCTGCAGGCCCGCGACGATGAAGAGCAGGACGCGCGCGGCCGTCATCAGGCCGGGCATCTTCATGGGCGCGGCCGGGTAGCCGCCGTAGCCGGGAGCGGCCTGCTGCGGGTAGCCGTAACCGGGCCGGCCCTGCTGCGGGTAGCCGTAACCGGGCTGGCCCTGCTGGGGCTGCTGCCCGTAGGGGTTGTTCGGGTCGCCGAAGCTCATTTCCGGGATTCCTCCGTTGTGCGGGGACGGCGCGGCCATCGCGGAGGAAGAAGGAATCTGTTGGCGTCCGCCTCCCCGGCACTGCCCGCGGCACTCTGCGGATCATCGTCATAAACCTGCGGTAACTTTGTCCAGCTCGTATGCCGAGGTGTTGTGCAAGTGCAACCTGGCACCGGACGGCCCCGGATTGGAACCCGGGAGGGTACATCCGCGAGTATGGGCGCATGAGCGCCCAGATTCTCGACGGCAAGGCTGCGGCCGCAGCGATCAAGTCCGACCTGACCGCCCGGGTGGCGGCCCTGAAGGCCAGGGGCGTCACGCCGGGGCTCGGGACGCTGCTGGTGGGCGACGACGTCGGCAGTCAGAAGTACGTGGCCGGAAAGCACCGCGACTGCGCCCAGGTGGGCATCGCGTCGATCCAGCGCGAGCTGCCCGCGACGGCGACGCAGGAGGACGTCGAGGCGGTGGTCCGCGAGTTGAACGGGGACCCCGCGTGCACCGGCTACATCGTGCAGCTGCCGCTGCCCAAGGGCGTGGACACCAACCGGGTGCTGGAGCTGATGGACCCGGCGAAGGACGCGGACGGCCTCCATCCCATGAACCTCGGGCGGCTGGTCCTGGGCGAGCCCGCGCCGCTGCCCTGTACGCCGGCGGGCATCGTGACGCTGCTGCGGCGGCACGGCGTGGAGATCGCCGGAGCGCACGTGGTGGTGGTGGGGCGCGGCGTGACGATCGGACGCCCGATGCCGCTGCTGCTGACGCGGCGCTCGGAGAACGCGACGGTGACGCAGTGCCACACCGGCACCCGGGACCTCTCCGCCCACCTGCGGCGGGCCGACATCGTGGTCGCGGCGGCGGGCGTGGCGCACCTCATCAAGCCCGAGGACGTCAAGCCGGGCGCGGCCGTGCTGGACGTGGGCGTGAGCCGTGACGAGAACGGCGTGATCATGGGCGACGTGCACCCGGGCGTGCGCGAGGTGGCCGGCTGGGTCGCCCCGAACCCGGGCGGCGTCGGCCCGATGACGCGGGCGCAACTGCTGGTGAACGTCGTCGAGGCGGCCGAGCGCGCGGCGCTCTGACCCCGGAGAGGCCACCCCATGCCGAACGACGGATCCGGGCCCGCGGACCCCGCCCACGCGGGTACGACACCTCCCGCCCCGGAGGCGGACGCCGGTCCGGACGCCGCGGCCCCCTGCGCCGCCGGCCGTACCGCGGCGGGAGCGGCCGCGGCGCCCACGGCGTCCGGTGACGACGCGCCCACCGCGACCTCACACGGGACCGGTGCCGGGTCCGCCGGCGGTGCCGGTCCGGAGGAGGCCGGTACCGACCCCGGCACCCCCGAAGGGACCGGCACCCCCGAAGGGACCGGTGTCCCCGAAGGGACCGGTGTCCCCGAAGGGACCGGTGTCCCTGACGGGGCTGGTGTCCCTGACGGGGCTGGTGTCACCGAAGGGGCCGGCACCCCCGAAGGGGCCGGCGCCCCCGATGTGGATGCCGATGCCGCCGACGCCGCCGTAGGGGCGGAGACGGTCGTCGGGGCGGGGGCCGGTGCCGGACTGCTCGCGGCGGCCGGCGCCGCCGTGGCCGGTGCCGTGATGGTCTCCGGGCATCCGGGGGGCGGGCCGGTACGGGCCGGGGCGCCGTCGGGGCGCGGCCCTGCCGGGGACGGCACGACCGGAGGCGCGGGCCGCCGGGAGACCGACGACGAGGACCCGGACGCCGTACCGGAGACCGGTACCGAGGAGGACGCGTCCGCGCCGGGCGCCTCGCGGCGGCCGCCCGCGGTGACCGAGGGAACCGTTCGACCCGAGGGAGGCGGACGGGCGGCCCCCGGTGACGCGCCCGCTCCCGCCCGGCAGTGGCCGCTGCTCACCGTCCTCGGGCTCACCGCCCTCGGATTGCTGATCATCGGGATCGACCCGTTCCTGCACGCGCCCCGGATCGGGGCGCTGCTGGTCGGCGCCGCGCTGCTGGCGGGCGCCGGGATGCGGCGTGCACTGCCGTCCGTCGGGATGCTCGCCGTACGGTCCCGGTTCACCGACATGATCACGTACGGGGTGCTGGGCGGCTGCATCGTCCTCTTCGCCCTGATGACCCAGCCGAAGCCGTGGCTGGAGATCCCGTTCCTCAAGGAGGTCGTCCGCTTCACCGTGCGCTAGGGGCTGTCTCTTGTTGTGATCAAGCACGGGGATGGGTGCCGGTCCGGTAGGACTGTGGTGTGACGCGTGCGCAACTCACGGACCAAGAGTGGGAGTTCATCGGGCCGTTCCTGCCGGTCGGCAGGTTCGGCCCGTACCCCGAGCGGCTGCGTGAGCAGTTCGAAGGGGTGATCTGGCGGTTCCGGACCGGCAGCCAGTGGAGGGAGATGCCCGAGCGGTTCGGCGCCTGGCAGACCGTCTACAACCGCTTCATGCGATGGCGGGACGCGGGCGTCTTCCAGGCCCTGCTGGACGAAGCGATCGCCGAAGCCGCCCGCAGGGACGAGATCGACATGTCCCTGGTCAGCGTGGACTCCACCACCACGCGGGCCCATCACGACGCCGCCGGCATGCGGGTCAGCGAACAGACCCTGTCCGCACTCGAGGAGGCGGCCGTGCAAAAGGGGGAGCGTCGAAGGGACAAGACGGGCAGGACAGCGAAAGCGATCCGGTCCGCGCCGAACGCCAACGCATCCGCTTACGACGGCGGGCCCGGCTGAAGGCCGCCCTCCTCGGGCGGTCCCGCGGCGGGCTGACCAGCAAGATTCACCTGGCCGCCGACCGGCGCTGCCGGCCGATGGCCCTCCTTCTGACCGCCGGGCAGGCTGGCGACAGCCCCCACTTCATCCCGGTGCTGAGCAAGGTGCGGGTCCGTCTGCCCGTCGGCCGTCCCCGCACCCGGCCCGCCGCCGTGGCCGGTGATAAGGCCTACTCCTCCCGCGCCAACCGAGCCCACCTGCGCAAACGCCGCATCAAGGCGGTCATCCCGGAGAAGAAGGACCAGGCCGCCAACCGCAGGAAGAAAGGCAGCCGGGGCGGCAGGCCCGTCACCCACAATGCCGATCTCTACCGCGACCGCAACACGGTCGAGCGGGCCATCAACAGGATGAAGGACTGGCGCGGCATCGCGACCCGCTACGACAAGACACCCGAGAGCTACCTCGCCGGACTCCATCTCCGCGCAGCGACCATCTGGATCAGCAGCCTCCTGAAAGCCCAATGATCACAACTGGAGACAGTCCCTAGTACTCCAGCAGGACTTTGCTGTCTGATCTGCGGGTTTCGTCGGGCGGCTGGAGTGTAGCGGGGCTTCGATCACGCGGGGGTGGTCTCATGGAGACCGCCCCTCGATCGTGCGACAACGCCCCAGGCAGTGACAGCGGCGGGCAACTGCTTGGCGTCGGCGGCGCCAGTTCGACCAGCTCAGCGCGTGATGTCGTCCTCGATGTCCGTTCAGGTGCGGGGGCCGGGCACGACAAGCGGCCAGGAGTCGCCGAACCTCCGCCACTGTGAGCTCGATGGCCCCGGCTGTCCCACCTGCTCCGCCCCTTTTTCCCGGGCCTGGTGTGTCGTGGCGGCCAGGAAAGCGTGCGCGAGCATGGCCAGAGTGATGTGCCGGTACCAGCCCGCGCAGCGGCGGACCTCGTACTGGTCCAGGCCGCATTCGTTCTTCGGGGCTGGGAGCACTCCTCGATCGCCCACCGGCTGCCGGCGATCCGGGCCAGCTCCTGGACGGTGACCTGAAGGGGTGTGTAGGCGATGTAGGAGGCGATCTCGTCGGGCTTGCTGATGCCGCGCCGGGCCAGTGCCCACCGCATCCGGTGAGGGACCTCGGCCTGATAGTCGGATTCAGCGACGGCCGGCAGCCTCACCGCTGCCCAGTGGGAGACGCGGGGTCCCTTCGCGCCGTCGCCGCATGAAATCTTCTCCCACGCTTCGTCCGGGACCTGTGTGAACAGAACCTCAATCCGCGAACAGTCCACACTGAATTGGGACTTGGAGACGGCCAGCGCATGGTCGACACCCGACTGTTCCAGCAGTCGGCGGAATCGGTTGTCCTGACCGTAGGCGGAATCCGCGGTGACCCAGGTAATGGGCAGCGGCGAGGCGAGGGCCCGCAGCACCATGTGCCGGGCCAGTTCGCCCTTGGTGGCGAACTCCCGCTCGTCGGGAACCCCTGCGGTGCGACAGCGTTCCCGGTCCTCGGTCCAGGACTTCGGGAGGTAGAGCTCACGGTCGACCAAAGCCCGGTCACGGGCGGAGGCGTAGGCGGCGAAGACGCCGATTCGGCAATTCTCGGTCCGGCCGGCGGTTCCGGAGTACTGGCGCTGTACCCCGGCTGAGGTAGTGCCCTTGATGAACCCGGTGTCGTCGATGATCAGAATGCCGTCGGTCTCGCCGAGCTTGCCTGCGACGTATGCCTGCAGGTCGTCGCGGATGTCATCGGACTCCCACTTCGATCCAGCGAGGAGGTGCTGCAACCCGTCGGGCATGCGGTGGCCTGCCTGTTCAACCGCCTCCTCGTCGAGGTCGTTGATGTGCTCGCCCGCTGTCTCCGGCGCTTCCCGGACACGTTCCAGGACACCGTATTCGGAATGAAGAAGTTGGTCGACCGCTCATTGACGTTTTCTCAGCGGTTGTCACTTCCATGAGTTGTTGAGGACGAGTGCGGCTTGGGCGATGCGTCCGATCCGGCTGGGGCTGAGCGTGACGTGCTGCAGCGCGCGCCAGCGCTGCTTGAGTTCAGCGGCGGCCCGTTCGCCCAGGGCCCGGATGCCGCGCAGGAGCCGGTTGTGGGCGCGGTTGTCCGGCGCGAGCGGGGAAGCGATGTCGGGGTGCGGACGGAACGGGGTGTGGATGCCCTTGCCGGCGCCGGTGTAGCCGACGTCGGCCAGCGTCGGCAGACCGGCGCGGGCCGCCGCGTACAAGGCGGGCAGGGCATGGATGCGGGCGGCACGCAGGCCGTGGACGGATCCGGGTTCGACGTCGGAGACCCACAGCGGGGTGCCGTCGGGTGCGGCCACGAACTGGATGTTCCCGGCGAAGTGCCGAGCCTTGCCGGAGTACCACAGGTCGTTGCCCTTCTCGGTAGTCCCGGCGACACGGTCGCAGGAGATCAGGGTGCCGTCCAGCACCACGTGGCTCATCTGCCGCGCGCGGCAGCGGTCCAGCACCTCCTGCAGCTCGGGGGCCTGGTCGGCCAGGACGTCGATCGCCTCGTGGAGGTAGCGGTAGCCGGTGGCCTGCGAGATTCCCGCATCGCGGGCCAGGCAGTGCACGCAGCCGGCCTCGCGGAACCAGCGCAGCACGAAGACGGCCTGCCGGAACGGGCTCAACGCCCGGGAGCCCTTCGGGGTGCCGATCCGGCGGCGGTGGCCGGCCAGCAGCCGGGCCACGTATTCCACCACGTGGCGCGGGACGTCGAGCATGGCAACATAGGTGACCAACGTGAAGCCTCTGGTGCAACGGACGATCTTGTGGTGAGAACTGTCCTACCAGAGGCTTCACGTCTGTCCGCACCCGGGCCACCGCTGTCCGACCCAACCCTTAACGCCCTGATCAACCCACTTCCCGAAGATTATTTCGCTGAGAAAACGTCAGTGAAGGTCCGTGCTGTTCTTGGTCGACCTGCCCGGTCGGTAATCTGAAGGAGCGCGGCTCCGGCTGTGTAGCACTCAAAAGGATTTGCCGGGGTGCTCATCCCGGCCGTGTCCAGGGAGGGTGCGAGATCGACACCATAGTGGGCGGCGCGGAGCATCTCGGCAACGTGGCTGGCATGGCGACCTGGTCGGCGACCGGGGTGGCGGTGGGAAGCCGGTGGCGTCGGCCGTGCCAGTCCTCGATCTGCCGGAAACCGGCATGCTTGAGGATCATGGCGGAAAGGCCATCGTTGGCGCCTTTTCCCACGACGCTGCCGCTGAGTTCGGAGGAGATGGTGATTTAAGAGACGGGCACGTGAGTTCCCTGAGCGTGGGAGAGGTGGGTGGGGATTGATGCGCAGGCGTCACAGATCGGCGCCAAGACGCTGGTATTCGGCTTGCAATCAAGGACAGCGCTATAGGTGTTGTATGGACCGTCGTCCTCATCGGCGAACAGGGGGCTGGGTGGTTGAAGCGGCAGAGAGAGGGTCTGCCGAACCTGCGATTTGCCCCGGCCGGAGATCGCTGGTGGTCGCTGCTGCTCGCCTGTGATTCGGACCGTCGGCGGGAAAGGTGGGAGCGGGTGTGTCCCTGACACAGGTGAGAACGGTGTGTCGTCCAATCCGGCAGGGCCGATCGGCCCGTGCAGTGCGGATGTATCCGAAGGCAGGGCAGGGTTGACGGCGAGCCTGGGGCAGGGCTGCGACCGGTAGTCGCCTTCGATGTCGAGGTGCAGTCGACGGTTTCAGCCAAAGAACGTCACTTTAAATGGTGATTTGGGTTCTGTCTGATGGTTTGGTGCTCATTCTCCCGTCATGCGTGATTCGGGCATGCGATTTTCGCGAATCGGGGGTCGGAGAGCGGTAATGCGTGTTCTTTGCCCTGTGTCGAGGCGTAATCAACTCGATGTTTGAGGCCTCAACCCCTTGCGAGATAGACGTCGTCGCTGTTGTTACTCCCGAGTTCCTTCGGGTGACTGAAAGTGCACTAGTGCCTTCCGCCTGACGTGCATAGCGTCCTTCGACTGTGTGCCCTGCACGCATACCCGAATTCCCCTGAGGAAGGTTTCACTTCGTGTCTCCTGACACACAGTTCTCCAGGTCCTTACGACGCAGACGAATATTCCGCACGGCTATCGCGGCAGCTCTGCTGCTGACTGCCGAGGCCGCGTTCACCGCCGGCGGTGCAGCCGTTGCGGCACCTGTCGGACCGCAGGCGGCAGCGCCCCAGACTCGTCAGCCGTCGGAAGAGGAGGTCCTTGCTTCCGACATGGCCTGGGCCGCTCAGCACGCCAAGGGCTCCAAGGCGTGGGCGGTCCTGGAAGCGAAGAAGACCGGCAAGAAGGTCGTCGTCACCGACGAGACGACCCCTACCGCCTACACGGTCGCGAACCCTGACGGGTCGCTGACCACCGAACTCACCACTGGCCCCGAGCGGGTATGGCGTGACGGAGAGTGGCGGAAGGTCGATGCCACCCTCGCCCCCACTGCCGACGGCGGTGTCACGGCCAAGAGTCATCCCAAGGGGCTGCGCCTGGCGGGCCGGGGGGGAACGAAGGCGTCGTCCTTGGCCGCGGCCAGGAACGCGGCCGCACGAGACCTGGTCACGCTGGGAAGCGGAGACGAGGCGGTCACCCTGCAGTGGAAGGGCGGTCTGCCCGCCCCCGTCCTGAACGGCACCACGGCCCGCTACCCAGATGCGGCTCCTGGGGCTGACGTGGTCATCGAGGCGACCCGTACCGGCTTCGAGCAGTTCGTCGAGATCGCCGAACGGCCGAGTGCCGGCGATTACTCCTACACACTGCCGGTCAGAGCCAAGGGCCTGACCGCGAAGGCCAACGACGACGGATCAGTCTCCTTCGCCGACGCCAGGACCGGCGAGGTGCGGGCGACGATGCCGGCCCCCGTGATGTGGGACGCATCCGTCGACGAGCGCTCCGGTAAGCACGAGAACCGGGCCCGTGTGGGGATGAAGGTCGTCGACAAGGGCCACGGTGTCGTGGACCTGGTCGTCACCCCCGATGCGAAGTTCCTCGCCGATCCGAAGACGACGTACCCCGTGACGGTCGACCCGTCGACCTCGGTCCTGGGGAACCTCTTCGACACCTATGTGCAGCAGGGCGAGACGGTCGACTGGTCGGCCGACACCGAGCTCAACCTCGGCAACCCCGGCACGAAGAACCCGGACGGCACCTACCGCACCGCCCGATCCTTCATCACCTGGAACACCGCCCCCATCGCGGACGCCCTCGTCTCCTCGGCGACCCTGTCGCTGTGGAACTTCCACTCCGGCAACACCGACTGCACCGCCCAGCCCTGGGAAGTGTGGACGGCGAACAACGCCAGTACCTCCAGCCGCTGGACCAACCAGCCTGCCATGGCCGCAAAGTACGCCACCTCCACTGCGACCCGCGGCAACCCCGATTGCAGCGCCGCGGACGGGTGGATCACCGCGGACGTCACCACCTCGCCCAATACTGGGCCGGCCAGAAGTGGAACGCCTCCGGCATGGGGCTGCGGGCCTCCAACGAGGGCGACGCCCTGGAGTGGAAGCGGGTCAACTCCGCGAACAACACCGCCAACCAGCCCAAGCTGACGGTCACCTATAACTACCGCCCCTCGGACGGCACGAACCGACAGGCCGGATCCCCGTTCAAGTCTTACGCCGGCGTGTGGGCGGTCAACACGACCACCCCGGTTCTGCGGGACACGTTCACCGACCAGGACGGCGACCAGGTCAACGGCACCTTCCAGGTCTACGACGCCGCCACCAACACCCCCATCACCACCCCTCTCGGCGAGGGGCTGCTCCTGTCCCCGTACGGGGCACAGGGCAAGCCGGTGAGCGTCACCGTCCCCGCCGGACAGCTCAAGGACGGCCGGACGTACAAGTTCCGCACCAACGCCTACGACGGCACCCACTACAACCTCGCCTGGTCCCCCTGGACCCAGTTCGTCGTCGACACCACCGCCCCGGCGGTTCCGGCCTCGGTCACGTCCCCCACCTACCCGGAGAACTGGGGAGGCGGCAGCGCCGGCACGCCGGGCACGTTCAACGTCTCCACGGGAACGACCGACGCCAACACCGTCCAGTACCGTGTCGACCCGTACGACGAGGACGGCCCCACCACGGGCTGGCAGACCGTCGCGGCCACCAGCACCCAGACCGCGGCGTTCACGGCGGCACCGGCCCAGGACGGCAACCACCAGATCCAGATTCGCAATATGGACCGCGCGACGAACGTCGGGCCGATCCGCGACTACGGATTTACCGTCGGCAACCGGGACTACAACCGGGCGCAGAAGGTCGACATCAAGCTGCCGGCCCCGAACGTGAACGCCCCGGACCCGGCCTACCTGGACGGTCCGCTGCCGGCGTGGAACTGGAAGGGCTGGGGCGACCAGACGGCCCGCTCCGCCCAGACCCCCGCACTGCAGAAGCGCGAGTTCACGTCCGGTGACATGACCATCACCCTCACGCCCAAGAAGCAGCGCTCCCTGGCGGGAACCCGGGAGGCGGCCCGCGAGCAGCAGTCGGCCGAGGCCCAGGCCGCCGACTACCCGGACCCGATCGTCACCGACACGTGGTGCCAGCCCAGTCTGTACGGTGAGGCGCAGAAGTCGCTGTTCACCCGTGACGAGGCATGCGTGTTCATCGACGCGAAGTTCACCGCGGAGACGAAGGTGCTGCCGGGCGTGGACCCGATCCGCTACGAGGCACTCTTCGAAGTCGCCTACATGGTGAAGGTCGACCGGAACGGCAACACCATCAAGACGTGGATCCAGTGGAACCCGATCAGCAACACGTTCCCCGCCGAGGACTTCGCTGTCCTGCTCGACACCGCCGACGTGGACGACTATCTCGTCTCCACCTGCTTCGGTTCCGCCTGCGACGGTCCGAAGCCGTTCGACTGGTACGGCAACACGTACTGGAAGGGCGGCAACAAGGCGCCGAACCAGCCCAACGACAACCACATGCTGACCGGTACGGCGACGCACACGTGGAACGGCAACGTCACCAACGCGGCCGGCACCAAGGACGTCGACCTGTCGGCGGACCTGCCGGTATACTTCGCCGGCATGTTCGACACCGGTGTCGAGCCGCCGCCGCTGCCGGACGGCAGCAAGGGCGAATGGCAGGACCGGACCGGCCCGTTCACCTCTCCGAAGGTCAACGTCCGCTGCGACAAGGTCAGGACCTACGGCGCCCCCGGTTGTGTCCTCAAGGACTACATCCCCGGCTATGCCTTCAACACCGCGAAGTATCCGGCCGCGGCCGCTCACACCTGGCTGATCCAGAACAAGAGCGTGCCGAACCGCCTTCTCGGCGCCACGCCCATCCGGCCGCTCCACTTCATCCCCGGCGATCCGGCCCGCGTCGCATCCGGCTGGGACAAGGAGAACTCCCGGAAGGTGATGTGCGCCAAGTCCCGGTCCAAGCGCACCGACGGCTGGGTGCCGAACATCCTGTTCCTCAACCATCCGAAGACCTTCATGCACCCGGAACTCGCGAGCACCGGGACCCCGGACCAGGTCTCTTGCGACGAGTACCCCTTCGCGTCCACCTATGAGTCTCCGGGCATGCCCGCCCCCGACGGTCTGAACCCGGCCGGAGCGGGAGGCGGCGGCGAGTGCATCCAGACCGTCGCCGCCAAGACCGACGACGGCACGGAGCACCTGCTCGACGACACCCGTTACGACGCGCCGACCTGGGCCGAGAAGTGCGGCCGGTCCTCGATGTCCAAGTACGTCAACTCCGGTTCCATGGAACGCATGGGCGTGGTGGGCAACCCACCGTTCCCTGTCGGCATGCGGCTCCTGGACAAGGACGCGTTCTACGTCGACCCGGGCAACGACTGGTTCGACGGCTGTGACCCCATGCTGGACACCGTGAAGTGCGAGATGGCCAAGCCGTAGCCGACCGCCGCAGCACGGCGGAGCCCCGGGCCTGCAGGCCCGGGGCTCCGTCACGTCGTCCAAGGTCGGTCAGCGCACGGGAACCCACTCCACCGATGCCGGCGCAGTCCCGCCAGGACGCTCCCACAGCAGGCAGCCCGCAGCCAGGCCCGGAACTTTGTGTGGATCCTCCGCGAACGGCCCGTGCCCCGACTCCAGGCAATCGGCGACGGCCGTCAGGTAGCCCGTGATCGTCCCGTACGGCAGGGGCCAGAACTCCGGAGGGTTGGAGAACCGGCCCACCTGCCCTCCCTCCGTATCCACGTACAGCCCGTAGAACCCGTCGTCGTCCCCGGCCCACGGCACACGGGTGCGCAACGCCGCGTCGCCGATCCCCGGTCCGGGATTCGCATAGAGAGTGTGCGCTTGCCGCATCTGCTCGAGGGAATAGAGCGCACCATGCGGAAGGAACGCGGCCGGGTTCAGCTCGCCCTCCTCATCACCCTCCACCTCACACCACTCCGTCCCGTTGTGCAGCCCCAGTAGAGCCCGCAGTTCTCCGGGAAAGGCCACGTGCATGCCCGCTTCCGTGGCGGCGATCTCCGCTTCGGAAGCAGGCGCCCCGAGCGCCTGGTACGACATGGGAGCGTGCTTGCGCAGCCATGCCCCGACGCGGTCGAACGCGACCTCCACCTGGTCCTGTTCGCTCACTCTGTCTTCCTCCTTCGGGCCGGTGGGTGAGAGACCGTACGCGCATCCGTGCCGAACCATGGCGTTCTGGACGATGTGCCGACAGCGTTCAGTTCCCGGCCGACGTTCCGTCGAAGCACAACCGGAACGTGATCCGAGGCGGCGCGGAGGTTGGACTCGGGGACGCACGGTGGCGAGTGGCGGAGTTCTCGCATGTCATCTGGTCCACGTCACACGCAGGGAAATCCGCATGCGCACCGCTGCAGCGCGGAGCGGAGACGACTGCTGCCGGAACCGACGTGTCGGGCCCGGCCGGGCTGGTCTCCAGACTGCTGTTGATCGCTTCGGTCGCCGTGTAGCCGACAGCACTCACCATCAGGACCGCCATCGTGAACACCCGTGTCGACCGCGACACTCCACAGCCCCTTTCCCACTGTCATGGGCATACTCGGTCAGCTTACAAAGGCGGTTGTCCCTCATCAGGATGCTCGAACGGCGCGGTTCTGCATCAGTGAGTCAGAAGCGGAGGTTCCGACGACGCGGACCCCGCGGCCAACCGCCCGCAGATGGGTGGACGGCAGCGTCTCGCCACTGGCGTCGGCGACGGTCGAGTGCAGCATGACCTGCGGTTTCGTGGCCCGGATCTCCACCAGCTGACGCGGGCGGACCTTGCGGGCGGGCACCGGGTAGAGGTTGCCGCCGAAGGCGACCAAGCAGTCCTTGCCGACCGGCCGCAGATGCCGCTCGGTCACTAGATGGATGAGTCCGATGTTCTCGGTGGTCGCAGGTGATCAGTGATCGTTTGACTGTGGCTCCGGTGGTCCAGTTGTGCCAGATGCCGGCGGCCAGGGCGAGGAGGCGTCGGCCGGTGCGGGCGAAGACTCCGGCCGGGGTTCTGCCACCGTGTCGTTCGAGGCCGAGCCGGCCTTCGAGGGTGTCGATGACGGCCTCGATCCACTGCCGGACCCGGGCGGTCTTCCCGTACCGGACCGGTTCGTCCTTGCGGTCCGGCCGCACGAGGTGGGCGCCCAGGCGCTCGCTGACGAAGGTCTCGAACTCCTTCCCGGCGAAGCCCCTGTCGGCGAGGACCACCTGCCCCGCGCGGACGAGGTGGTGGTCGCACTGCGGTAACGCGGCCGTCACCTCCGGCTCGCCGATCTCGGGGTCGGCCAGGCGCCAGGTGACGGGCATGCCCTGCGCGGCGGTGAGGAGGTAGAGCCGAAAGCCCCAGAAGAAGCGGGAGTGGCTGCGGCGGTATCCGTAGCCGCAGTGCCCGGCCAGTTCGGAGCGTTTGACCGTCTCCCGGAAGGCCGCGCAGGGCAGCGGGGTGGAGCCGATCAGCCGCAGGTCGTCGTTCCAGGTCGGCACCTGCCGGGCCAGGGCCTCGATCACGTGGCTGATCAGCGGCCCGGCCGCGTTGAGTCGCTTGTTGTAGGCCGACTGCTGGGGCAGGTAGCGGAAGAGGTGCCCCAGCCGGGCATGGGCGAAGCGGATGAAGTGCCGGGCCGAGGGAAACCCGAGCAGGACCTGGGTCACCGCCAGACACAACAACTCGGCGTCCGTCAGTTTCGGAGGTCGCCCGATCCGGCGACGAGGAGCCGCATGGTCGTCGATGAACATGTGCAGTGCCGCCAGAAGGGCGTCCAGGTTCGTCTTCACGCACTGACCAACGGGCGCCCTTCGCCATAGTCGCGACCAGCACAGACATCGGACTCATTCATCCAGGGGGAGCGGGCCCGGCGTTCCCGTCACCGCAGGTGATCGGGGCGCACTCCCGGCCGGGGACGCCGGGTCCCCGGCCGGGGCGCCGACGGCCCGGGCGCACCGGTGTACCGGCGGCGAGGGCCGTAGCCGCTGTCGGTGCGGGCGGAGACGCCGGCGGGGGCCCGCTGCCTCATCCGTCTCCGCCGTGTCCGCAGCCCGGTCCCTCCTGCCAGCCCGCTGTGCCCGGTCCTACCAGCCTCCTGTGCCCGGTCCCTGCCTGCCGCAGGTTCCCGCGCCGACCGTCCGGTGCCGCGGTCCGCTCGTGACGCGACCCGCGCCCCCTGACCGCCGCTACGGCACGCCGGGATGTCCCGGACTGCTGGCCTCGCGGTCGTCAACCGTGCCGCGCCTCGGAGTTGGCCGCCTCGGATCAGAAGCGGATCTCTCGGCGAGGAGCTGGGAATCGGTCATCCGGCATCGTCGGCGTGGCCAATATGCGCTCTTTTTCAAGGAGTTGACCGGTTGTGCCACGAGTCATGCTCCCCTTCGGGCACCATGCGCAGAGGAGTCAATTGATTACCCGAAGTGACAGACAGGGGAAAGATGTCCAGGAAGCCCGATCTCGCGCAGATGCTGACCATGGTGCACAACGCCGTCCTGCACGGGGACCAGGGGTTGCGGGAGACCCTCACCGAGAACTTCGACAAGATCGACGACTCCAATCGGACCACTCAGGCGGCGACTTCTCGAGCCGTCACCGAGGGACTCACCCGCGTCACCGACGAGCTCAACCGGATGCGCAAGGACTTCCACAGCACCATCAGGCTCAATTCCGGTGCTGACGCTTTCACCAGCAAAGCCGAGGAGGCCATCGGCTCGTTGCGCGCCGAGTTGACGGAACTGCGTACCACCCTCGATCACCTCGGTACCCTCTCCCTCCCCGGTCAGGCGCACGCTCCCGCCCTACCCGGCGCGACCGCCACCGCGGTCGACCTCGAAGACGAGGGCGCGGTCCTCCGGTCCGGGATCCCCGCACAGCGCGGTACCGACCAGGAAAACCACGCCTCCGATCCCCTCCTCGGGCCCGGGGGCGATTCCTCTGCCGGGGAGGAGGGGACACAGGACCCAGCCGCCGCGACCGGTGCGGCGGACGTGCAGGAGGGCCGCGGAGCCGGACCGGACGAAGAACGGGCAGCGGCAGAGGCCGCGCCGGGAGCGGTGCCGTCGGTGGAGTCCGTACGCCGGGCCGTTCACGAGGTCCTCGTAGCCGAACTCGGCCCCTTCCACGAGCGGCTCACCGCTTCGGCCGCTCCCGCCGGAGCCGAGGACCGAGGCGGCGATGCCGCCGACCGGCTGCGTGAGACGGTGCGGGAAGCCGTCGAGCAGGTCAAGGGTGATCTCGCCACCACCCTGGAGGAAGTTCGTACCGGACTCGCCTCCCTGACGCAGGAGCTTGCCGGCCTGCGCACGGTGGTCGACCGGTTCCAGGATCACTCCGCCGGAGCCTCCGATCCGGTGCGGGTGAGCACGGAGCACACCGCCCTGCTGCGGACCGCGGCCCGCATCTCCTCCGCGGACCTGCGCTGCCACCGTGACACCTGGGAGTTCCTCACCACCCACACCGCGGGCCACCCGCACTTCCGCGTTCCGCCGCGCGTTACCGACGAGGCCGACGAGCGGGTCTTCACCCCCTGTCCGGCCGTTCCCTGATCGCGCTGCTGATCAGCCTGCACGCCATCACCGGCACTGCGCCGGACGGCAGCGGCGACCGGGAGTTCGCCACCACGCTCTACGAGCGGATCGAGCAGTGTCTGACCCGTCTCGGTCCCGGCGACGGCGACCGTGTCACCATCACGCTTGACGACCGCGTCACCCCCGGCCCGGCCAATGGTGACGACGAGCAGGACGGCGCGGACGGAGGGCGGGGCGACCGGGACGCGTAGCCGGGAACCGTTCGCCCGGCTGCAGGGTGCCGGGCGATGTGGAGCCGGCCGGGGCTGCGCCGGGTGGCCGACCGCACGTCCCGCCCCCGCCGGATCGGCGCCCTCTCGCCGTGCTCCCGGCCGACGAGGAGCCGGGAACCGTCGGCGCCGGGGGCGGGAGGTGCGCACTTCCGCAGGGTGACGCGCACGGCGGAGGCGAAGTGCTCGATCTGGGAGCCCGCGCCCGTCCGGGTGCCGTCGTGCGCGAGGTCGGCGCCACGCGCGAACCGGTCGCCGTCACCGACCGCGGCCGGACCGTCGCCGTACTGGTCGACCCCGCCGACGGTCCCCGCCCCGGGGGGGCGTTCGGCAGTTCCGGCGTGCTCCGCGTCCTCGTCGGCCGCTACCGCGTGGTGTACGAGATCGGCGGCCGCCGGGTGCGCGTCGGCGTGATCCACCTCGGGTGCGTGCGTTGACCGCTTCCCCCCGTCGGGCCGGATGACCTCCCGCACCGATGAGCGCCGCACCGGCGGGCGCCGAGCCGCTGTGCCCGGCGGTGGTCCGGGCGCCGTCAAGGCCCGGGGCCCGGGGCCGGGGCCGCTTTCGAAGCGGGGGCGCGGGTGGCGACGCCCGTCCCCTCCCCCGAGTACAGGACGGGCGCCGCGCACCAACAGCGTCATGGACGTGCCAAACCCGATCAAGGCGCATTCGGCCCCTGTGGCACGGAAGTGACCGTTCCGGAACGGTGTGGGCACCCTGCCACAACTGGGAAACCGGCTGCCGGTTCCGGCCGCCCCGGCGCCCGCGCCCGTACTCGCCGCCCGGTCCGCCGACGGCCGCCACCGGGCGCCGGAAGCCGCCACCAGGAACACCGGGCGGGCTCCCGCACCCGCCCGCGGGGCGGCCGCTCGGGGACACCGCCGAGGCCACCCGGGCCCGGCGCCACTCGGAGCGCCCCGCCCGGGACCGGCGCCACTCGGAGCGCCCCGCCCGGGCCCGGCGCCGCCCGAAGCGCCCCGCCCGGTGCCGGGAGCGGCGCGTACACCCCGATGGTCGTCGCCCCGCCGGGTACCCCCGCGGGCTCCCGCGCCTCGCTCCGGAACGGAGGGACGGGCCGTGCGGCGGCCCCCTGCCCGTGCGGCGGCCCCCGTACGGGTGAGCCGGACCACAAGGGGGCGGGGATTCAAGAGAGGCCGGGTCGGATAGCCTGACGCTGGATATCTCCACGTCGAGAGAGTGTGCGGCGACACCGGACACCCCCGGCGCGGAGGCCGTCCCGCACCCGGGGCAGGGACCCCCACCGCCAGCTGTCTTACGGAGATCGCACATGACCCGCACTCCCGTGAATGTCACCGTCACCGGCGCGGCCGGCCAGATCGGCTACGCGCTGCTGTTCCGCATCGCCTCCGGTCACCTGCTCGGCGCCGACGTGCCGGTCAAGCTGCGCCTCCTGGAGATCCCGCAGGGCCTGAAGGCCGCCGAGGGCACCGCCATGGAGCTCGACGACTGCGCCTTCCCGCTGCTGCGGGGCATCGAGATCACCGACGACCCGAACGTCGCCTTCGACGGTGCGAACGTGGCCCTCCTCGTCGGCGCCCGCCCCCGCACCAAGGGCATGGAGCGCGGCGACCTGCTGGAGGCCAACGGCGGCATCTTCAAGCCGCAGGGCAAGGCCATCAACGACCACGCCGCGGACGACATCAAGGTCCTCGTCGTCGGCAACCCGGCCAACACCAACGCCCTCATCGCCCAGGCCGCCGCCCCGGACGTGCCGGCCGAGCGCTTCACCGCGATGACCCGCCTGGACCACAACCGCGCGATCTCGCAGCTCGCGGCCAAGACCGGCGCCGCCGTCTCCGACATCAAGCGGCTGACGATCTGGGGCAACCACTCCGCCACGCAGTACCCGGACATCTTCCACGCCACCGTCGGCGGCAGGAACGCCGCCGAGGTCGTCGACGACGAGAAGTGGCTGGCCGAGGAGTTCATCCCGACCGTCGCCAAGCGCGGCGCGGCCATCATCGAGGCCCGCGGCGCCTCCTCCGCCGCCTCCGCCGCGAACGCCGCCATCGACCACGTCCACACGTGGGTCAACGGCACCGCCGAGGGCGACTGGACCTCCATGGGCATCCCGTCCGACGGCTCCTACGGCGTGCCGGAGGGCCTCATCTCCTCCTTCCCCGTCACCTGCGAGGACGGCGAGTACCGGATCGTCCAGGGCCTGGACGTCAACGAGTTCTCCCGCACCCGCATCGACGCGTCGGTGAAGGAGCTGGAGGAGGAGCGCGACGCCGTGCGCGGCCTCGGCCTCCTCTGACCGATCCCGCACCACCGGAGGAGCCCCCGCACCACCGGGAGAGCCCCCGCGCCACCGGAGGAGCCCCCGGACGGCCTCGTGCCGCCGGGGGCTCCCCGCCGTCCGGGCGCGGTCCGCGGACGCGTCCCCGCGCCCGGGCGGGCGCCCCGGACCCGGCCCGTTCAGCCGGTCCGCGGCACCTCCGCCGCGGCGGCCGCGCCGTCCCGCAGGGCGGCGGCGATGTCGCGCAGGGCCGCCGTCGCCCGCCGGTGCAGGGCCGGTCCGTACGTGATGCGGGCGGCGCCCAGCCGGCCCAGTTCGGCGGGTGACGGGCCGCCGGGGACGGCGATCGCGTTGAGCGGGACGCCCACCTCCGCGCGCAGCACCGGCAGCAGGTCCGGCGGTGCCAGCAGGGGGTACACGCCGTCCGCGCCGGCCCCCGCGTACAGCCGCGCCCGCCGGACCGTCTCCTCCGGATCCGGCACGCCCCGCACGTACGTGTCCACGCGGGCGTTGAGGAACACCCCGCCCCCCACGGCCGCGCGGAACTCCGCCAGCCAGTCGGCGTGCGCCGCCGGGTCCTTCAGCCCGCCGGCCCCGCCGTCCTCCAGGTTCACACCGGCCAGGCCCGCGTCGAGCACCCGCGCCGCCAGCTCCCCCGCCGGCAGCCCGTACCCGTCCTCCAGGTCGGCCGAGACGGGGAGGTCCACGGCGCGGACGATCCGCGCCACCGCCGCGAACATCTCCTCGGCGGGGGTGTGCCCGTCCTCGTACCCGAGCGACGCCGCCACCCCCGCGGACGGCGTCGCCAGTGCGGGGAACCCCGCCTCGGCGAAGACCCGCGCGCTCGCCGCGTCCCACGGGCCCGGGAGGACCAGCGGGTCCTCCGGGGCCCGGCCGCGGTGGAGCGCCCGGAACTCCTCCGCGCGCGCCGCCGCCGCGTGCGGTCGGGTCACGCGCCGTGGCCCTTGTACTGGCCGGGCCTGTAGTGGCCCGGCACCGAGCGGGCCGTCACGGCGAACCGGTTCCACGCGTTGATCACGACGATCGACGCGATCAGGTGGGCCAGTTCCGGCTCGTCGAAGTGGTGCGCGACCCGCTCGTACACCTCGTCCGGGACGAAGCCCTCCGTCAGGAGGGTGATCGCCTCGGTCAGTTCGAGCGCGGCGAGCTCCTTCTCCGTGTAGAAGTGCCGCGACTCCCGCCAGGCGCCGAGCTGCACGATCCGCTCGACGCTCTCCCCGGCGGCCAGCGCGTCCTTGGTGTGCATGTCCAGGCAGAACGCACAGTGGTTGATCTGCGAGGCGCGGATCTTGACCAGCTCGACCAGCACCGGGTCGAGCCCCTTGTGGGCGGCCGCGTCCAGCCGGACCATCGCCCTGTACACCTCCGGGGCGAGTTCCGCGGGGGCGAGGCGGGCGGGGTGCTCGGGGGCGTGACCGCCGTTCGCGGGCGCGGTGCCGGCGGGGGCCGGGGCCTGCTGCTTCTGCTGCGTGTTCGTCGTCATGCCCTCGACCGTACGCCCGCGTTGGCGTGCCGGTATGGTCCATTCCCATGACGGGATCACGGGCCATTTCCGCCGCGTTCGGCGCCGACCTCCACCTGGAGATCCAGGGGCCCGGCCTGCGCGCCGGGCTGATGGAGGCCCTCCGCGAGGCCGTCAGGACCGGCCGCCTCGCCCCCGGCACCCGGCTGCCGTCGTCGCGCGCCCTCGCCGCCGACCTCGGCGTCGCCCGCAACACCGTCGCCGACGCCTACGCCGAGCTGGTCGCCGAGGGCTGGCTCACCGCCCGCCAGGGCTCCGGCACCCGCGTCGCCCGCCGCGCCGCCGCGCCCGCCCGGCGGGCCCAGGCCGTCGAGCCCCTGCCGTGGCAGCGCGGCCGCCCCCGCACCGGCGGGCCCCTGCGCACCCTCCACCCCGGCACCCCCGACCTCGCCTCCTTCCCGCGCGCCGAGTGGCTCAAGGCCGCCCGCCGCGCCCTCACCGACGCCCCGCACGAGGCGTTCGGCTACACCGATCCGCGCGGCCGCCCCGAACTGCGCACCGCCCTCGCCGAGTACCTGGCCCGCTCGCGCGGCGTGCGCGCCGACCCCGAGCGGATCGTCGTCTGCTCCGGCTTCGCCCAGGGGATCCTGCTGCTCGCCGCCGTCCTGCGGGCCCGCCGCGTCCGGGAGGTCGCCGTGGAGTCGTACGGGCTCGACGTCCACTGGCGGGCCCTCACCGCCGCCGGGCTGCGCACCCCGGCGCTGCCGCTCGACGGGCTCGGCACCCGCACCGAGGCCCTGACCGGGGACGGAGGGCTCCGGCCCGGCGCCGTCCTGATCACGCCCGCCCACCAGTTCCCGCTCGGCGGCGCCCTCGCACCGGACCGGCGGGCCGCGCTCGTCGACTGGGCGCGGGCCTCCGGCGGGCTGGTGCTGGAGGACGACTACGACGGCGAGTTCCGGTACGACCGGCAGCCCGTCGGCGCCCTTCAGGGCCTCGACCCGGAACACGTCGTCTACCTGGGCACCGTCAGCAAGTCCCTCGCGCCCGGACTGCGCCTCGGCTGGATGGTGCCGCCCCGGCACCTGGTCGGCGAGGTGCTGGCGGCGAAGGGCGAGGTCGAGTGGGCGTCGAGCGCCCTCGACCAGCTCACCCTGGCCGAGTTCGTCGCCTCGGGGGCGTACGACCGGCACGTGCGCGGCATGCGGCTGCGGTACCGGCGCCGCCGCGACCAGCTCGTGGCGGCCCTCGCCGAGCGGGCTCCGGGCGTCCGCGTCACCGGCATCGCCGCCGGCCTGCACGCCGTCCTGGAACTGCCGCCCGGCAGCGAGCGGGCCGTCCTGCGCGCCGCCGCCCTCCAGGGCCTCGCCCTCCAGGGCCTGGACGCCTTCCGCCACCCGGACGCCCCGCCCGGCCGGGACGCACTCGTCGTCGGGTACGCCACCCCCACCGACAGCGCCTGGCCGGGCGCCCTCGACGCGCTGTGCCGGGTCCTGCCGTAGCGGGCGCGGACGGCGTTCCGGAGCCGTGCGGCGCCCCCCGGCCCGCGCGACCCCCGTGCCGGGGCCGTGCCCGAAGCCGCCGCGCTCCCGCCCGGCCGGTGCGGCGGCCGGGGACCGCGCAGCCGCCGTACGCGAGGCACCCCCGGCGGCGGAGGCACCCCCGGCGCGCGCCCCCGCCCGGCGCACCCCCGTCGGGGCGGGCCCGGTCCGTGGTCGCACGGTTGTCCACAGGCAGTGCCGGGGCGCCCGCCGGACCTGAGAGAATGGGCGCATGGCCTCTGCTGACCCTCGTGTGCTCTCCGGAATCCAGCCCACCGCGGGCTCCTTCCACCTCGGCAACTACCTCGGCGCGGTCCGCCAGTGGGTCGCGCTGCAGGAGTCCCACGACGCCTTCTACATGGTCGTCGACCTCCACGCGATCACCGTGCCGCAGGACCCGGCCGAGCTCCGCGCCAACACCCGCCTGGCCGCCGCCCAGCTGCTCGCGGCCGGCCTCGACCCGGAGCGGTGCACCCTCTTCGTCCAGAGCCACGTCCCCGAGCACACGCAGCTGGCATGGGTCATGAACTGCCTCACCGGCTTCGGCGAGGCGTCCCGGATGACGCAGTTCAAGGACAAGTCCGCCAGGCAGGGCGCCGACCGCGCCACGGTCGGTCTGTTCACGTACCCGGTCCTCCAGGTCGCGGACATCCTCCTCTACCAGGCGGGCGAGGTCCCGGTCGGCGAGGACCAGCGCCAGCACATCGAGCTGACCCGCGACCTCGCCGAGCGGTTCAACGCCCGCTTCGGCGACACGTTCACCGTCCCCGCGCCGTACATCCTCAAGGAGACGGCGAAGATCTACGACCTCCAGGACCCGACGGCGAAGATGTCGAAGTCGGCGGCGAACCCCAAGGGCCTGATCAACCTCCTGGACGACCCGAAGACGACCGCGAAGAAGGTCAAGAGCGCCGTCACGGACACGGACACGGTGATCCGCTTCGACCCGGAGGGCAAGCCCGGCGTCAGCAACCTCCTCACGATCATGTCGACGCTCACCGGCACGCCCGTCGACGACCTGGTCGAGGGGTACGAGGGCAAGATGTACGGCGCTCTGAAGACGGACCTCGCGGAGATCGTCGTGGACTTCGTCACGCCCTTCCAGACCCTCACCCGGGAATACCTGGACGACCCGGAGACGCTGGACTCGATCCTGGCCAAGGGTGCCGAGAAGGCCCGCGCCGTCGCCGCGGAGACCCTCGCCCGGACCTACGAGAAGGTGGGCTTCCTGCCCGCCAAGCACTGAGCCGGACGGGCCTGGCCGGGGAACCGGCCGAAGCGCCACACTGGCGACCGACCCGCGGGCGCGCCCCGGCGCACCCGCACGGACATGACCGAAGGACGAGGAGGACGACGTGGGGACCGTAACGCTCGGCGTTTCGATCGCGGTCCCGGAGCCCTACGGCAGCCTGCTCCAGGAGCGGCGCGCGGGCTTCGGCGACGCCGCCGCCCACGGCATCCCCACGCACGTCACGCTCCTCCCGCCCACGGAGGTGGAGGCCGAGCGGCTGCCGGGGATCCGGGCCCACCTCGCCTCGGTCGCCGCGGCCGGGCGCCCCTTCCCGATGCGGCTGAGCGGCACGGGCACGTTCCGTCCGCTCTCCCCGGTCGTCTACGTGCGGGTCGTGGAGGGCGGCGAGGCGTGCGCCCGGCTCCAGCAGCGCATCCGCGACGCCTCCGGGCCGCTCGAGCGCGAGCTGCGGTTCCCCTACCACCCGCACGTCACGGTCGCGCACGGCATCCCCGACGAGGCGATGGACCGGGCCTTCGCGGAGCTCGCCGACTTCGAGGCGGCGTGGACGGTGCGCTCCTTCGCCCTGTACGAGCAGGGCGCCGACGCGGTGTGGCGCAAGCTGCACACGTACGGCTTCGGCGGCCGCGGCCCCGCCGGGACGGTGCCCCCGCAGGGCTCACCGGTCGACGAGCCGGCCGCCACCCCGCAGGGCGGCTGACCCCGCCCGGCGGGACGCCGGCGGGCGGCGGGCGATCCGGGCGGTACGCGGGCCGTCCGGTGGTAGGCGTACCGCCATGGACTGGCTGACCAAGCTTCCCGTCATCGGCCCCTGGGCCGCCCGCCTCCTGCGCACCCACGCCTGGCGCGCCTACGAGACGCTGGACCGCGCCCACTGGGAGCGGCTCGCCGCCGCGATCACGTTCATCAGCTTCCTGTCCCTCTTCCCGCTGATCACCCTGGGCGCCGCCGTCGGCGCCGCCTTCCTCGACGACGGGCGGCTGCACACCGCCGAGAACAAGATCAGCGAGCAGGTTCCGGGCATCTCCGACCAGCTCGACCTGGGCTCCTTCGTCGACAACGCCGGCACGGTCGGCCTCGTCGCGGGCGGCGTGCTGCTGTTCACGGGCATCGGCTGGGTCGGCTCCCTGCGCGACTGCCTGCGCGCCGTGTGGGCCCTCGACGACGCCGACGACGGCAACGTGGCCGTCCGCAAGGGCAAGGACGCCCTGCTCCTGCTGGGCCTCGGCGGCACGGCGCTCGTCTCGCTCGCCGCCTCCACACTGGGCGCCACCGCCGTCGGGTGGACCGCCGACCGGCTGGGCGTCCCCGAGGACGGCGCCGGCGGCGTCCTGCTCCACGTGGCCGTGCTCGCCTTCGCGGTCCTCGCGGACTTCCTGCTCCTGCTGTACCTGCTGACGCTGCTGCCCGGCGTCGAACCGCCGCGCCACGACCTGGTCACCGCCGCCCTGATCGGCGCGGTCGGCTTCGAACTGCTGAAGACGCTCCTCGGCGGCTACCTCGGGGGCGTGGCGGCGAAGTCGACGTACGGGGCGTTCGGCGTCCCCGTCGCCCTGCTGCTGTGGATCAGCTTCACCGCCCGGCTGCTGCTGTTCTGCGCCGCCTGGTCCGCCACGGGCGACCGCCGGGAGGGGACTACCCGTCCTTCCGCGCTGGCCACCGCCGGTTGATCAGGAACGCCGCGCCGGCCACCGCCGACAGCACCCCGCCCGCGACGCCCAGGGCGACCCCGGCCCCGCCCGACCCGGCGACGGCGGCCTCGGCCGCGTCCCCGGTGACCTCGGACCGCACCACGCCGGGACGGCCGGGGGAGGCGCTGGGGGCGGTACCGGTCCGCGCGGACCTCGGCGGCACCAGCTCACCGACCGGCCGCACCTTCCCCGCCGCCGCGAACCCCCAGTCGAGGAGCCGCGCGGCCTCCTTGTAGACGGCGTACGGCTCCTTCGACGACGGGTTCATCACCGTCACCAGCAGCACCCGGCCGTTGCGCTCGGCGACCCCGGTGAAGGTCGACCCCGCGTGCGTCGTCATCCCGTTCTTCACGCCCGCGATGCCCTTGTACGGCGTGACGCCGTCGGCGCCGGTCAGCAGCCGGTTGGTGTTCTGGATCTCGAACGCCCCCCGCTTCCCGCCGGGCACCTGCTCCCCGGGGAACCGCGTCCGCACGGTCGAGCAGTACTCGCGGAAGTCCTTGTTCTGCATGCCGCTGCGGGCTATCAGCGTCAGGTCGTACGCCGACGACACCTGGCCCCGGGCGTCGTACCCGTCCGGCGAGACCACCTCGGTGTCGAGGGCCTGGAGCTCGTCGGCGCGCGCGTTCATCTCGCGCACCGTCTTCGCTATGCCCCCGTTCATCCGCGCCAGCGCGTGGACGGCGTCGTTTCCGGAGCGGAGGAACACCCCGAGCCACAGGTCGTGGACGGTGTAGGTGTGCTTCTCCTTTATCCCCACCAGGCTGGACCCGTCGCCGAGCCCGGCCAGCTCCCCGGTCTCGACCAGGTGCCTCTGCGTCCTGGGGAACTTCGGCAGCAGCGTGTCCGCGAACAGCATCTTCATCGTGGACGCGGGGGCGAGCCGCCAGTGCGCGTTGTGCGCCGCGAGCACGTCGCCGCTCTCCGCGTCCGCCACGATCCAGGACCGTCCGCTCAGCTCCTTCGGCAGGACCGGCGCCCCGCCCGCGAGGTCCACCTGCGTGCCCGGCCGGCCGAGCCGGGCGCCGCCGACCGCCGACATGCGCTCGGGGGCCTCAGCTGCGGCGAAGGCTGCGGGGCCGGCGCGGCGAGTGCGGGGCCGGCGGCGGCGAGGGGGAGCAGCACGGCGGTGGCCGCGGCGACGGCGGCCTTCTTGAGAGCATGCACGTCCGAGAAAGTACCGCCACCCCGCGCGCCCGCCGACACCGGTGCACCGGATACTGGCCCCATGAGACTCGGTCGCTCCGCTTCCTGGTTCCTGCTCGCGTTCGGGGTCTGGAGCTGGTTCATCTGGATCACTTTCGTCAAGAACCTCTGGAGTGATGCGAGCGGCCTCGCCTTCGACGACGCGGGTGACCCCACCGGGTACTTCTGGGTTCATCTTCTCCTTGCCGTCACGTCCTTTCTCCTGGGGACGGCCATTGGCGTGATGGGGTTGCGCGGAGTGCGGGCCCTGAGGCGCGAACGCGACGAGGAGTAGGAGCCCCGGTGGTCGTGCTGGTCATCTCCCTGATCCTGGCCCTGCTGGGGCTCGCGCACTGGTACGTGTGGCGCCGCCTGGTCCGCGACGTCACCCGCCCCGGCGGATGGCCGCGCCGGGCGGGTACGGCGGCGGCGTTCGTCCTGCCGCTGACGGCGATCGGCGCGCTGACGGCGGGGCGGGCGGGGGCCCCGTTCCCGCTGCAGCAGGCCCTGGCGTGGCCGGGCTTCCTGTGGCTGGCGATGCTCCTGTACCTGGTGCTGTCGCTCCTGGTCGCCGAGGTCCTGCGCCCCCTCCTCCTGCGACGTCCCCGCGGCCGCCGCGCGGGCCCCCGCCGCGGGCCCGGCCCCCTCCGCCGGGGAGACCGCCGGGGCGGGGGCTCCGGGCGCGGCGGGCGGGCACGGCGGCCCCGCGGGGGCGCCGTCCGGAGGGGGGCGCGGAGCAGCGAGCCGCGGGAGGGCGGATGCGCGACGGCGGTCGCGGCCCCGGCCGTCCCGGAGGTCCGGGCTGTCCCGGAGACCCCGGCTGCCCCCGAGGCCCGGGCTGTCCCGGAGGCTCCGGCCGCTCCCGAGGCCCGGGTTGTCCCGGAGGCCCCAAAGGCCCCGGAGGCCCCGGAGGCCCCGGAGGCCCCGGAGGCCCCGGAGGCCCCGGAGGCCCCGGAGGCCCCGAAGGACCCGGCCGCCCCCGAGGCCCGGGCCGTCTCCGAGACCCCGGCCGTCCCCGAGGCCCCGGCCGCCGCGGCGCAGGGGAAGGACCCGGCACCCCCGGCCCCTCCCGGCGCCTGTTCGTGGCGAGGGCGCTGGCGGTGACCGCGACGGCCGTCGCGGCGGGCACGGTCGCCAACGGCGCCCACACCGTCCTGCGCGGCCCCGCCGTGAGGCGGGTCACCGTCCCCCTCGCCAAGCTGCCGCGCGCCGCCCACGGCTACCGCATAGCCGTCGTCAGCGACATCCACCTCGGCCCCGTCCTCGGCCGCGCCCACGCCCAGCGGATCGTCGACGCGGTCGACTCCACCCAGCCGGACCTGATCGCCGTCGTGGGCGACCTCGTCGACGGCACCGTCGAGAACCTGGGCCCGGCTGCCGAGCCGCTGGCCCGCCTCCGCGCCCGGCACGGCGCCTTCTTCGTCACCGGGAACCACGAGTACTTCTCCGGCGCCGAGGAGTGGGTGGAGGAGGTCCGCGGGCTGGGCCTGCGCCCGCTGCGCAACGAGCGCGTCGAGATCGCCGCCGGTTTCGACCTGGCCGGCGTCAACGACCTGGCCGGCGAGAACCACGGCGACGGCCCCGACTTCGCGCGCGCCCTCGGCGACCGCGACCGGACCCGTACCGCCGTGCTCCTCGCGCACCAGCCGGTGATGATCCACGACGCCGTACGGCACGGGGTGGACCTGCAGCTCTCCGGCCACACCCACGGCGGCCAGATGTGGCCCGGCAACTTCCTCGCGGAGCTGGCCAACCCGACCGTCGAGGGCCTGGAACGGTACGGGGACACGCAGCTGTACGTGTCGCGCGGGGCGGGTGCCTGGGGACCGCCGGTCCGCGTGGGCGCCCCGTCCGACATCACGGTCGTGGAACTGGCCTCCCGGGCCGCCTGACCGCCCCCGCCCCCGCCCGTCGTCCCCGCCGGGTTGACGGCCCGGGGGGCGGCATCAGCCCCCGGATCCGGCCGGCGGCCCGGGCCCCGCGCGATCAGGACGCCACCGAGAACGGCACCGGACGGTGGGTCGCGGTCGCCGCAGTTTTGACCGGCGCGCCCCGGTCAGGGAGTGGACCGCAGCGGCGGTGCCCGCCACGTCATCCCGGGCGGCTGGAGGAGGGGCGAGGGCTCGGGGCCGGGGTCGTCGGCTTCGACGACCCCGGCGGCCACGTGGTCGAAGCCGGCGGGCCAGCGGGTGTGCTCACTGGCCAGGGCGCCGGCCAGGCGTGCCTCGACGAGGTCGGCGGTGCTCAGGTCGGTGCCGCGCAAGTCGGTCATGCGGAGGTCGGCGCGGTGGAAGGCCGCGCCGTGGGCGTCGGCCTTGCGCAGGTTCGCCTCGCGCGGATCGGTCTCGGTGAAGTCGGCGTCGCGCAAGTCGGTTTCGACCAGCTTCGCCGCCCGCGGGTCGGCCAGGACGCGGCGGGCCCGGCGGAGGATCGCCGTCGTGAGGTCGGCGTGCCGCAGGTTGACCGAGACCAGGGACGCCCGGGTCAGATGGGCGTGGTACAGGCCCGCCGCCTCCATGCAGGCGCGGTCGAAGTTGACCTCGGAGAACCCCAGCCCGTCGCAGTCCGCCCGGCGCAGGTCGGTGATGCTGGGACCGGCCCAGGACTGCTCCCGGTGCTGGCGCAGCACGCCGAGCGCGGTCAGCGCCACCTGGGCGTCGGCGGCGCGAGTCTCCAGGGGCGCGACGTCGTTGACGGACACGTCCGCCGCCGGTGCTTCCGGCCCGGCGGGCGGCCAGGGCAGGTGGGTACGCAGGTACGCCGCCTGGATGGAGACGATGGCCTCCCGGTCGCGGGCGGACTGCTCCGCGATCCGCCACAGCGCGTGCAACCCGCCGGTGCGCACGTCCAGCTTGTCGCTGCCGAGCTGGTCGGCGGCCCGGCTGAACCGGTCGGTGACGTAGCCCTCCTGGGTGGCGCGCAGTCCGTCCTGACTCACCCGCGGCCGCCGCCAGGTGGCGCACGCGCCGAAAAGCACGACCAGGCCGCCGATCACCTGCAGAAGCGTCGTGCGGACATCGTTCACCGCCTTCGGCCGATCCTGCGCGGCGACGCTCGCCCCGGCGAGATCGTGGTCGACCACCATCCCCGGCAGTACGACGAACACCGTGCCCGGAAGGACCAGCCCCGCCCCGGCCAGCAGGGCTGCGGCCGCACGACGCCTGACCGACCCCTCGTGCCACGCGCGCCGACCGCGGCCCGGTTCCCCCGTCCCCATGGGCACGAGAGCCCAGGCGCCGCACAGAAGACGATCAAGGGTGCTGCGCCGCCGGCCCGTCGTACGGGAGCAGCCGTGCGGGTCGGACGAGCCGTGGGGCTCGTCGGCTCCGTACGGCCTGCCCCGTCCTGCCTGTCCGGCACCTCGCGCACTTCGGCGAGTCGCTCGAAGGACTCCCGCTTCGGCGGCAGGGGCCCGCGGGGGTCGGGGCTGCACGAGCGGCGTGGCGGATGCCGGCACCGAGCGCCGGGCACCGGACGGTGGAGTCGACGTGACCGGGAAGTGAAAGTTCGCCCTTCCCCGCGTGAACCGTCTGTGGTTGAGTTTGCGCCATCGCACAGGGGAGGGCGCGAAAGGAATCACGACTATGCGGTCGATCCATGTCCGGATCATCATGGTGTGCGCGGTCTTGGCGGCGGTCGGTGCGGGGCTCTGGCACCTGCTGCCGTTGGACCGCGGCAAGGGGCGGCCGATATCCGTCGGTACGACCGACGAGGTCACCTCCCTGGATCCGGCCGGCGCGTACGACTCCGGTTCCTGGGCCGTCTACAGCAACGTCTACCAGTCTCTGCTGACCTTCAAGCCGGGTGCCACGACCCCGGTGCCCGACGCCGCCGAGGTCTGCGGCTTCGCCGGTTCGTCGCTCACCAGGTACGAGTGCACCCTGCGGGAGGGCCTGACCTTCTCCAACGGCCGCGAGGTGACCGCGCAGGACGTGAAGTACTCGTTCGACCGGATGCTCGGCATCGCCGCCGACGTCGGCCCGGCGGCGCTCTTCCCGACGCTCGAGAGCGTCACCGCCCGGGACCGCAAGGTCGTCTTCAGGCTGGCCGCCAAGGACGCGACGTTCCCGCTGAAGCTCGCCACGGGCGCGGGCGCGATCGTCGACAGCACGCGCTACCCGAAGGACCGGCTGCGCGGGGGCACCGCCGTCGACGGCTCCGGGCCGTACGTGCTCGCCGAGTACCGGCCGGGCGTCCGCGCGCTGCTGGAGCCCAACCCCCGCTACCGGGGCGCCCTGGAACGCCCCGCCGCTCCGGTCGAGGTGCGGTACTTCGCCGAGGGCGAGCAGCTCGCCCTCGCCCTGCGCAACGGCGACGTCGACGTGACCCACCGGGACCTCCCGCCGGAGACGCTCTCCACGCTCGACCCGGACGAGGAGGGCGTCCGGGTGACGGAGGCCCCCACGGCGGAGATCCGCAGCATCGTCTTCAACCTCCGTGAGGGCTCGGTGACGGCGCAGAAGGCGGTACGGCAGGCCGTGGCCGCGCTGGTCGACCGCAACAGGATCGCCAGCGGCCCGTACCGCTCGACGGTGGAGCCGCTGTACTCGCTGATCCCGCGCGGCTTCATCGGCCACAGCACGCCCTTCTTCGACCTCTACCCCGATGGGCGGGAGGCCGTGGACCGGGCGCGGGAACTGCTGCGCGACGCGGACGTCGACACACCCGTCAGCCTCACCTACGCGCACCGCGCCGGCGAGACGTCGGCGGCGGAGGCGGTCGAGCTGCGCCGCCAGCTGGAGGGAACCGGACTGTTCCGGGTGAAGATCGTCTCCGCGGAGTGGAAGGAGTTCCAGAAGGGTTACGCCGACGGCGCCTACGACGCGTACGGGATCGGCTGGCTCCCGGACTTCCCGGACTCGGACAGCTTCACCCAGCCCCTGGTCGGCCGGGGCAGCACCCTGCAGAACGCCTATGCCAGCACCCGCGTCGACCGGCTCATCGCCGCCACCCAGCAGCACGTCGACCGGGCCAGGGCCGTGGACGGCTTCAAGGAGATCCAGACGCGGGTCGCCGAGGACGTGCCGCTGGTGCCGCTGTGGCAGAAGAAGGACTACGTGCTGAGCAGCCCGGACATCACGGGTTCGCAGTACCTGTCCGACGGCACGGGCATCTGGCGCCTCTGGGAGCTCAGCTGGCTGTAGCCGGCCCCCGCGGGGCGCCCTCCGGCGGCCCGTCCCCGCCCGGCGGCCGGGCCGCGCCGTCCGCGGGCGCGTCCCTCCCCAGCGCCTCCCCGGCCCCCGGCAGGAACTCCGCGGCGACGTCGCGGGCCTGGCGCACCAGCGGCCGCAGCACCCGGAACCGGGACAGCGCGACGGCCTGCGCGACCAGCGGGGCCGTCCGCTCCACGAGCCGGCGGCTCCGCTCGGCGCCCTCGCTGCGGTCGTAGACCCAGAACAGCACCAGTCCCATGTGCATCAGCCACAGCAACTGCGGCAGCACGTCGGCCAGTTCGGGTGCGGTCTTCGTGTCGGAACCCCGCAGCACCCGCTCGTGGACGCAGATCGCGGCCCGGCGGGCGTCGGCCGACTCGGGGGAGAAGGGGCTGAGCGGGCTCTTCGGGTCGGCGGCGTTCTTGAAGAACTGCGCCGCGAACCGGTGGTACGGCTCCGCCACGTCCAGCCAGGTCAGCAGCGTGTCGCGGACCCGCACCGCGAGGTCCCCGCCGCCGGCCAGGACCGGCCGGACCGCGGCCTCGTGCTCGGCGGCGATCCGGTCGTAGAAACCCTGGACCAGGTGTTCCTTGGAGGCGAAGTAGTAGTAGGCGCTGCCCACGGAGACGCCCGCCTCCTGGGCGACGGCCCGCATCGTCGTCCTGTCGTAGCCGCGCTCCTCGAACAGCCGGAGCGCGGTCTCCAGGATGAGGGCGCGCGTCTGCTCGCTCTTCGGCGCCTTGGCGGACGCCTTCCGTTCCTTCACGGCACCCGAGCCTAACGGGGCGGGCCCCGCTCCCGCGCCCGCCGTCGCGACGGGCGGACCGGCCGGCGGCGCCCGCCGCCCGGAGGCCCCGCGGCCGGAACGGCGGGCACCCCCGCGCCTCCCGCTCCGCGCGTCCCGGCCCGGTCCTCCCGGTCCCTGCCGCACGGGTGCCCGCCCCGGCCCGGCCCTCCCGGCCCCCGCCGCGCGGCCCCTCATCGGCGGGCGGGCGCCGCGTGGCCCGGAGGTCGGAACCTCCGCCCGAAGCGGCTTGCCCGGGGCGGCGGGGGTGTGCGAGCCTCTTGCGTCGTCTCCTCGAAAGGTCCGTTCATGACGCTCGGCATGGTTCTCGGCGACTCCTCCTCCCGCGCTTCGACGAGGGAGCGGTAGCCCGCCGGCCCCGACGCACGAGCCCGTGCCGCGGTACGGGCCGTCCCTCCCGCTCCTCGTCGAAGCGCTCTCCGTGCCCCCGCACGTTCGAGCACGAGGAGTACGTGGTGCCCACCGTCCACTGGACCGAGTCCGACACCCCCCGTTCCGCCCGCTGGCACTCCGAGAGCGCGGCCCCGCCGCCCCGCCGCGTCGTCGTCGCGGACGACCGCCTGAACGCCGACACCGCCCACCGCCTGGCCTGCGAGGGCACCGCCCTGCTGTGGCGGGGCGACTTCCACGGCGCACGCCGGCTCCTGCAGGCGATGGGCCGCCGCGTCGACCGCAAGGCCCCCCGGCGGGGTGACGGCCCCGCGGACTCCTTCCACCTGCACCGCCGGGCCCGCGGCCACCGCGCCCGCGTACTCGGCAGGCTGCTCGTGCTGCTGGAGGAGGACTACCGCCTAGACCTGCGCAGGGCCCCCGACGTGCGCCGGGCGTGCACCGAGGCGTACGGCCCGCCGTCCGGGCCCACGGCCGTCCCGCTCACGGAACTCCTGGGCGCGATCGGAGCGCACCAGTGGCGCACCAAAGGCGTGGAGGTGCCGGCCCTCGGCGCCCGGATCCACCCGCACTACGGTGTGTTCTCCCCGGTCAGGGGCGAATACGTCGACCTCGTCGCGCACGCGCCGCTCCCCGCGCCGGCGGACCGCCGCACGGGCCGCCGCACCGCGTTCGACCTCGGTACGGGGACGGGAGTGCTCGCGGCCGTCCTGGCCCGCCGGGGAGTCGAGCGCATCGTGGCCACGGACGCCGGCCCGCGCGCCCTGGCGTGCGCGCGGGAGAACGTCCGCCGGCTGCGCCTGACCGGACGCGTCGAGGTCGTGGGCCCGGCCCTCTTCCCCGGCGGGCGCGCGGACCTCGTCGTCTGCAACCCGCCCTGGATCCCGGCCCGGCCCACGTCCGCCGTGGAACAGGGCGTCTACGACCCCGGCGGCGCCATGCTCCGCGGTTTCCTGGACGGGCTCGGCGCGCACCTCGCACCGGGGGGGCGAGGGGTGGCTCCTCCTGTCCGACCTGGCCGAGCACCTGGGACTCAGGACGCGCGGCGAACTGCTGGCCGGTATCGATGCGGCGGGCCTGCGCGTGGTGGACAGGCTCGACACCAGGCCGCGGCACCCACGGGCGGGGGACGCCGCCGACCCCCTCCACGCCGCCCGGGCCGCGGAAGTGACATCGCTGTGGCGTCTCGCCCGCGACCGGCCGCCGGCGCCGGCCGCCGCCGGCGGCTGAGCGGACCTGCCGCCCGACGACCGCCCCCGCGGGGCGGAGGGGTGCCGCACACCCTCCGCCCCCGCCCGGCACCCCCTCGCGGTCCCGGCGGCGCGGTCGGACCCGCCCGTGCCGCCGGGGCGGGCCCGCCCGTCAGGAGTCGGCGACCGTGATGGCGCGGACCGGGCAGGCGCGGGCCGCCTCCCTCGCCATCGGATGGTCCGGGTCGTGCCCCGGCCGCAGGGCGCCGTAGCCGTCGTCGTCCTGGGTGAACACCTCGGGGGCCGTCAGGGCGCACTGGCCCGCCCCGATGCAGCGGTCCTGATCGATGGAGATTCGCATGGTGTCCAGCCTCCTCACCAGACCACCGGCAACTCCACCATCCCCTGCAGCGTGTCGCCGGGTTTGAAGGGGATCTCCTCCGCCGGGACGGCCAGCCGCAGTCCCGGGAGCCGTTCCAGCAGCGCCCCGAGGGCGATCTCCATCTCCGCCCGCGCCAGGTTCTGCCCCAGGCACTGGTGGATGCCGAAGCCGAACGCCAGGTGGTGCCGGGCCGACCGCCGCCAGTCGAGGACGTCGGGGTCCGCGTACACCGAGGCGTCCCGGTTGATCAGGGACGTCGAGAAGACCACGCCCTCACCGGCCCGGATCACCGTCCCGGCCACCTCCACGTCCTCCCGCGCGAACCGCAGCATCCCGTCCGCGATCGACAGGAACCGCAGCAGCTCCTCCACCGCCGCCGGCAGCAGCGACGGGTCGGCCCGCAGCTCCGCCAGCCGCTCCGGGTGGCGCAGCAGCGCGAAGGTGCCGAGCGACAGCATGTTGGCGGTCGTCTCGTGCCCCGCCACCAGCATCAGCAGCGCCAGGTCGACCAGCTCCTGCCGGCCCATCCGTCCCGTGGCGTACTGCTCCACCACGAGCTGGTCCAGCAGCCCGTCCCCCGGCGCGGTCCGCTTGGCGTCGACCAGACCGCCCAGGTACGCCTCCAGCCGGTCGGCCGCCTCGGTGCTGTCCTCCGCGCGGGGGCCGCGCAGCGCCCGCCGGGACTGCTCCTCGAAGAACTCGTGGTCCTCGTAGGGCACGCCCAGCAGCTCGCAGATCACCATCGACGGCACCGGCAGCGCGAACGCGCTCACCAGTTCCGCCGGCGGGCCCTGCTCGACCATCCGGTCCAGCAGCTCGTGCACGATCCGCTCGATGCCCGGGCGCAGCTGCGCGATCCGCTTCAGCGTGAAGCTGGGGATCAGCGGCCTGCGCTGCTCGTTGTGCACCGGGTCGTCCTCGCCGAGCATCACCGCCCGCCGCCGGGTGCGGAGCACCGCCGCCCGCTCGGTGGGGATGGGGAACGCCGGGTCGGTGGAGTCCGTCGACAGCCGCGGGTCGGCGAGGAGCTCCCGCGCCGCGGCGTGGCCGGTGACGAACCAGACGAGGCGGCCGTCGTAGAGGCGGACCCGGGAGAGGGGGCGCTCCTCGCGGAGGGGGTCGAAGGCGGTCGGCGGATGGTAGGGGCAGGTGCGGTCCTGGGGGAACGCCACGGGCTCCCGCTCCCCGGCGGCCGGGGACGCGACCCGCTGCCCTCCCGGTACGGTTTCCGGCACGGACTCGATCGGTGTTTCGGGCATGGGGGCCTCGCAGACGAAGAGGGAACGAAGCGGACTGGGTGGACGGAACGAGCGCCCCGCCCCCCGGTAGATGCCCACTGCAACCAGTCGCCCCACGGCTCTTACCGGCCAAAAAACGGCGGACGGCCCGCCCCGTACCGGTGGTACGGGAGCGGGCCGTCCGCGGGGGCGCGCCGAGCGCCGGGGCGTCAGTAGCGGCGCGTGATCAGCGCGCGCTTGACCTCGGCGATCGCCTTGGTGACCTCGATGCCGCGCGGGCAGGCGTCCGTGCAGTTGAACGTGGTGCGGCAGCGCCACACGCCGTCCTTGTCGTTGAGGACCTCCAGCCGCTGCTCCGCGGCCTCGTCGCGCGAGTCGAAGATGAAGCGGTGGGCGTTGACGATCGCGGCCGGGCCGAAGTACTGGCCGTCGTTCCAGAACACCGGGCAGGAGGAGGTGCAGGCGGCGCACAGGATGCACTTGGTCGTGTCGTCGAAGCGCTCCCGGTCCTCCGCGGACTGCAGCCGCTCCCGCGTCGGCTCGTTCCCCGACGTGATCAGGAACGGCATCACGTCCCGGTACGCCTGGAAGAACGGCTCCATGTCGACCACGAGGTCCTTGAGGACCGTCATGCCCTTGATGGGCTCGACCGTGATCGGCTTCTCCGGGTTGATGTCCTTGATCAGCGTCTTGCAGGCCAGCCGGTTCTTGCCGTTGATCCGCATGGCGTCGGAGCCGCAGATGCCGTGCGCGCAGGAGCGGCGGAAGGTCAGCGAGCCGTCCACGTCCCACTTGATCTTGTGGAGACCGTCGAGCACCCGCTCCTTGGGGTCGATCTCGACCTGGAAGTCCTGCCACTGCGCCTCGTCCGACATCTCGGGGTTGAAGCGGCGGACCCGGAACGTGACCGTTATGTAGGGGGAGGCGCCGGCCTTGGCGGCCGTCTTCTCCAGGATCGGGGTAGCCATCAGTACTTACGCTCCATCGGCTGGTAGCGGGTCTGGACGACCGGCTTGTAGTCGAGGCGGACGGTCTCGGTGCCGTCGTCGCCGACCTCGCGGTACGCCATGGTGTGGCGCATGAAGTTGACGTCGTCGCGGTTCGGGTAGTCCTCGCGGTAGTGACCGCCGCGGGACTCCTTGCGGGCCAGCGCCGAGACGGCCATGACCTCGGCCAGGTCGAGCAGGTTGCCCAGCTCGATGGCCTCCAGCAGATCGGTGTTGTACCGCTTGCCCTTGTCCTGGATGGCGACGTTCCGGTAGCGCTCGCGCAGCTCGGCGATCTTCTCGACCGCGGTCTTGATCGTCTGCTCGGTGCGGAACACCATGACGTTGGCGTCCATGGTCTCCTGCAGCTCCCGGCGGAGCTCGGCGACCCGCTCGGTGCCCGTGGAGCGGCGCAGGCGCTCGACCTGCTCCTCCACGAAGGACGCCGGGTTCTCCGGCAGCTCGACGTAGTCGGCCTTCGCGGAGTACTCGGCGGCGGCGATGCCGGCGCGGCGCCCGAAGACGTTGATGTCGAGCAGGGAGTTGGTGCCCAGGCGGTTGGCGCCGTGCACGGAGACGCAGGCGACCTCGCCGGCCGCGTACAGGCCCGGGACGACCGTGGTGTTGTCGCTGAGGACCTCGCCCTGGACGTTCGTCGGGATGCCGCCCATCGCGTAGTGCGCGGTCGGCTGGATCGGGATCGGGTCCGTGTACGGCTCGATGCCCAGGTACGTCCGCGCGAACTCGGTGATGTCCGGGAGCTTGGCGTCCAGCTGCTCCGGCGGCAGGTGCGTCAGGTCCAGGAAGACGTGGTCGCCCTCGGGACCGCAGCCGCGGCCCTCGCGGATCTCCGTGTAGATGGAGCGGGAGACGACGTCGCGGGAGGCGAGGTCCTTCATGACCGGCGCGTACTTCTCCATGAAGCGCTCGCCGTCCTTGTTGCGGAGGATGCCGCCCTCACCGCGGGCGCCCTCCGTCAGCAGGATGCCCATGCGCCAGATGCCCGTCGGGTGGAACTGGAAGAACTCCATGTCCTCCAGCGGCAGCCCGCGCCGGTACACGGCCGCCTGGCCGTCGCCGGTCAGGGTGTGCGCGTTCGACGTCACCTTGAAGAACTTGCCGCAGCCGCCGGAGGCGTAGATGACGGCCTTCGCCTGGAAGATGTGGATCTCGCCGGTGGCCAGCTCGTACGCGACCACGCCGGCCGACTTCCTGACCCCGTCGACCTCGGTGATCAGTTGGTCCAGGACGTAGAACTCGTTGAAGAACTCCACGCCCTCCTTGACGCAGTTCTGGTACAGCGTCTGGAGGATCATGTGGCCGGTGCGGTCCGCGGCGTAGCAGGACCGGCGGACCGGGGCCTCGCCGTGGTTGCGGGAGTGGCCGCCGAAGCGGCGCTGGTCGATGGTGCCGTCCGGGGTCCGGTTGAACGGCAGGCCCATCTTCTCCAGGTCGAGGACGGCGTCGATGGCCTCCTTCGCCAGGATCTCGGCGGCGTCCTGGTCGACCAGGTAGTCGCCGCCCTTGACCGTGTCGAAGGTGTGCCACTCCCAGTTGTCCTCCTCCACGTTGGCCAGCGCGGCGGCCATGCCGCCCTGCGCGGCGCCCGTGTGGGAGCGGGTGGGGTAGAGCTTCGTCAGCACGGCGGTGCGGCTGCGCTTCGTCGCCTCGATGGCGGCGCGCATGCCCGCGCCGCCGGCGCCGACGATGACGGTGTCGTACTTGTGGATCTTCATGGTGTGGATTGCCCCAGCCCGTGCCTAGCGGATGTTCGGGTCGAAGGTGAAGATCACCAGCGTGCCCAGGAGGATGGTGAACACCGTCGCGGTGTACAGCAGGCCCTTGAGCCACAGGCGCGTGTTCGGGCGCTCGGCGTAGTCGTTGATGACGGTACGCAGGCCGTTGGCGCCGTGGAGCATCGCGAGCCACAGCATCAGCAGGTCCCAGACCTGCCAGAACGGGGACGCCCAGCGGCCCGCCACGAAGGCGAAGCCGATCTTGGAGACGCCGCCGTCCAGCACGAGCTGGATCAGCAGGTGGCCGATGACGAGGACGACGAGGACCACGCCGGACAGGCGCATGAACAGCCACGCGGCGAGCTCGAAGTTGCCCCGCGTCGACTTCGGGCTCCGCTTGGTCCGCTTGCGGGGCGGCTCGATCAGCGGGGCCGGGTTGTCGGCGTCGTACAGGCTCACGCCGCCGAACGGGCCGACGGGGGCCTTGGACGGGTCGGCGGGGGTCTTGGAGAGGTCAGCGGACATGTCTGGCGTCAGCTCCCGAACATTTCACGTGCGGCGTGACCGAGGACGGGGTACAGGGCGCCCGCCATCAGCACGATCCAGAGGCTCACGACGGTCCAGAGCATGTGCTTCTGGTAGCGGGGGCCCTTGGCCCAGAAGTCCACGGCGATGACGCGCAGGCCGTTGAGCGCGTGGAAGAGGATGGCGGCCACCAGGCCGTACTCCAGCAGCGCGACGATCGGCGTCTTGTACGTCGCCACGACTTCGTCGTAGGCCTCGGGCGAGACGCGGACGAGAGAGGTGTCCAGTACGTGTACGAACAGGAAGAAGAAGATGAGGACGCCGGTGACTCGATGAGCCACCCACGACCACATCCCTTCCCGGCCGCGGTACAGCGTTCCAGCCGGCACGGAAAAACCCTCCGGGAGCGGTGATCAGGGTCGGCCGGCTTCTCTGTCGGTCGGACCCGGCCGGGTACGGTCCACCGGCCCCGGTCATGGTAGCGACGACTCGCCGCTTCCCTCACGCGGGGTCCGGGGGTGTGATCAAACAGGCAACCAAACAGGCACGGACGGCCTACTGCGGGCGACCGGAACGACACATCAGGTGACGATACGGGCAAGTCGCACCCGGATGAGGCGGCGGAGCTCCTCGGCGGCGACCGCCCGCTCCTTCTCCGGTTCGTTGCCGAGTCGTGACCTGATGCCGCTCACGAGCCAGCCGGGATGCTCGTCGGGCTGGTCGGCGTCGAGGCAGACGACGAAGGCGTGGCCGAAACGCGCCAGGTACGCGTCGTGCGCCGCGCACAGGGCGGTGTAGGCCGCCGGGCAGGTGCTGGGCGGCAGCACGGGCGCCTCCTCGGCGCCCAGGGCCTCGTCGAGGTCGGCGCCCGACAGGTCGTAGGCTGCCTCGTCGGCGGCGGCCAGGAGCGCGTCGACGGCCGGGTAGGGGCGGTGGGCGGCCACGCGACGGGCCCAGCGGCGGCTGCCGCAGCAGGTCAGCAGGGACGCCTCGGCGGAGGCGGCGGGCATGGCGTTGAACAGGGCCAGCCGGTCGGCGGGACGGGGGGCGCGGGCCTGGGCCGCCACGGCCGGCGCGGGGGCGAGGGTCTGCGGGGCGGCGGAGAGGGATTCGCGGGACAGCGTGGGCTCCTCGGGCAGAACAGGGATGACGGGGGTGACGGGGGTGACGGGGGTACGAGGGGCGTGTTGTCGTCTGTGAGGTAAATGACGCGACGGTAACGACGGTGGGCGGTTGTGGTCCCCGGCCTTCCCGTACTTCACTCGGAAGGCGGAGTTTCAATGCAAGAGACGGACGCACTCGGCGCGTCGGTACCGGGGCCCGGTGGCCTCGGGGAGGAGGCAAGCGCGTGACCGCCCGCAACGAACCCGCAGATAAGGGGCCGATACCGGACATCGCCAGGTCTTTTGTTACGCCTCGCGGCGGGTCCACCGCCTCCGATCGCCCGGTTAATCACCCGAACGGCCCTACATCAGGCATATCCCGTCCCACGGCCCCGCGGCGGCGGGGGAGGGGGCGTCGCCGGGCGGCCGGCTCGGCGGCCCTCGTGCTGGCGCTGGGGCTCGGCGGGTGCGGCGCCGGCGGGGACGGCGATGCCGCCGGCCCCGGTACGGCGGCCACCCCCTCCCGTACCGCCGAGGCGTCCCCCAGCCCCACGCGGACCCACCCGCTCTCCACCGCGCCGCGCACCATCCCCGCCGTGCGGGAGCACATGCCCGCCCGGGGGCCCGGATGGCGGCCCGGTGACGGCAGCGGCGTGGTCGTCGCGCGCGGCAGCGGCGTGCTCGCCGACGAGGCGCGGCTGCTCGCGCGGGAGCTGGGCATCGAGCACCGCGGCGAGTCGCCCGCCCGCGCCGGCGACATCGAGCTGGCCCTCGGCGGCGGAGGGGTGTCCGGTGTCCCCGAGTCGTACACGCTGACGACCCGCGACGGCCGCGTCCGCATCGCCGCCCCCGACGAGGCGGGCGTCTTCTACGGGACGCGGACCGTCAAGCAGGCGCTCCGCTCGGGCGGCGTCGTGCCGGAGGGCGTGGTGCGGGACCGCCCGGACCGCCCGCAGCGCGGACTGATGATCGACATCGCCCGCAAGCACTTCACCGCCGCCTGGCTGGAGGCCCGCATCCGCGAGATGGCCGACCTCAAGCTGAACCAACTGGGGCTGCACTTCTCCGACGACCAGGCGTTCCGCATCGAGTCCGACAGCCACCCCGAGGTCGTGTCGCGGCGGCACCTCACCAAGGCGGAGGTCCGCCGGCTGGTCGCCCTCGCGGCGAGCCTCCACATCACCGTGGTCCCCGAGATCGACTCGCCCGGGCACCTCGGCGCCGTCCTCTCCGCCCACCCCTCCCTGCGCCTGCGCGACGCGCGGGGCGCGGTCGCGCGGGGGGCGATCGACATCGCGCGGCCCGAGTCGGCGCGGATCGTCGACGAGCTGCTGCGCGAGTACGCGCAGCTGTTCCCCGGCCGGTACTTCCACGTCGGCGCCGACGAGTACCGGGCGCTCATGGCGCCGGACCCGGAGGCGTCCTACCCCCGGCTGGCCGCCGAGGCCCGCGACCGGTACGGCCCCGGGGCGCGGGTCCGGGACCTGGCGACGGACTGGCTCAACGACCGGGCCGCGGTCGTGCGGGCGGCCGGCAAGCAGCCGAAGGCGTGGAACGACGGGATCTTCCCCGGCGGGGCGGTCGCCGCCGACGAGCGCGTCGAGGTCGAGTACTGGACGGGCCGCGAGATCGGCGCCCGGCCCCCGGTGGAGTACCTGCGCGAGGGGCGGAAGGTCGTGAACGTCAACGACCGGTACCTCTACTACGTCCTGGGCGAGCCGAACCGGTTCACCTACCCGACGGGCCGGGAGATCTACGCCTCGTGGACGCCGCTGGTGCTGCGCGGCACCCAGCCGGTGCCGTCGCGGTACTCCGGGCAGATCCTGGGCGGCCGGCTCGCCGTGTGGTGCGACTTCGCGAACGCCCAGACGCAGGACCGGGTCGCCGCCGGGATCCGCATGCCGCTGCGGGCGCTGGCGCAGAAGGTGTGGGACCCGCGCGACCCGTCCCTGTCCTGGAGCGAGTTCTCGGCGCTCGCGGGACGGCTCTGACGCACGGCGGGTCCGCCGGGGGCCGGGGCGGGTGCGGACCCGGTCCGGCCCGGCGGGGTCCGCGTCGCGGCCGGTGACGCTTTGCCGCCGGGCGACGCAGTAAAGGAGAAACACCGCGTCCGCGACGGGAGACGTCATGAGCACGAGCACGACCCCGAGCCTGGTGGAACTGATCGAGCGGGCCGACGAAAGGGGGCTGGCCGCCGCCGCGCTGGCCTGCCTCGACCGCTGCCTGCCGCTGCTCGACCCGGAGGGCGCCGACCGGCTCCGCCCCCTGTGGTCGGCGGTCGCGCGCGGGGGCGCCGGCTGGGCGGACCGCCTCGCGGAGGCGCGGGCCGCCGTCGACGGCGCCCGGGCCGTGCCGGCGGGCGCCGAGGAGGCCGCGCTCGTACGGCGCATGCTGGACGCCGCGCCCGGCGCCTGGGCGCGCGAGCCGCTCCGGAAGTGGGCCGACGCGTGCTCCCTCGCCGCCCTGGAGCTGCACCACCGGCTGTGCGCCGCCCCCTCGTCGGGGCTCGCGGGGGTCCTGGACCGCCGCGGCGCGGGCGGGCCGGAGGACGTGGGGCCGCTGGCCGACGGGGAGCTGCGCCGCCAGGCGGAGGTCCTGGAGGCCCTCGCGGACGGCGCGGCGGGCGGGCTGCGCCGCGCCCTTGACCTGTCCGCCGAAGGACGCCGCATCACCCGGGCCGTCCTGTCTCGCCGGGCCCGCGGGGTGTAGGGGCCCGGCGGGGCGGGGCGGGGGTACCGCTCCGGGCGGCGCGCTCAGAGCAGCAGCGCCGCCGCGCCCCACAGCGCCGAGGCGAGCGCGACGACCGGCCCCACCGGCATGCCCTGCCGGGCCGCGGTGGCCTCCTCCAGGGGCCGCAGCTCCGGCCTGTTCAGCAGCGCCTCGGCCTCGTCGGCGGCGCGCGGCCCGTACGGCTCGCGCCCCAGCCGCCGCTCCAGCCACGGCCAGCCGACGGGCGAGAGGACCACCTCGGTGTCCCCCTCCCGGGCGACGACGAGACCGGCGCCGTGGTCGTGGCGCACGGCCAGCACGTCGTCCCACGGGACCCGCCGCACCCGCCACGCCCCGGCGGCCCACAGCCCGCCGCGGTCGGCGGTGAGCCGCCAGTTGAGCGCCGTCGACGCGGCCGTGACGACGAGGAACAGGCCGGCCAGCGGGAACACCGACAGCCAGGACACGCCGCCGTCCAGCAGCGCCCACACGCCGCCGCCCTGCACCAGCAGCAGGAACGCGCCGACGGCGCGGGACGGGCCGGTCGCGCCCCAGGTGCGGGGCGCGGCGGACGGCTCCAGCTCCGCGGCGACCTCGTCGACGGGCCGCCGCTCCGCGCCGGACCGCCCGGACGGGCCCGTGTCGCCGCCGAACGGCCCCGGCACGGCCGGCCTGACGGCGGTGACGCTGCACTCGACGGACACCTCGGCGTGGTCCTCGCCGTCGGGCGCGAGGAAGGCGAGCTCCGCGCCGACGTACGGCGGGCCGTAGAGGACGGCCTCGCGCAGCGGGGGCGGCGGGTCCTCGCCCCTGAGGACGGCGCCGACCCTGCGCAGCCCCTCGGCCAGCTCGTCGTCGCCCCCTGCGTCGTGGTCCCCGGAACCCTCCTCGTCGCCGCGCGGATCGCGCCGCTCCCCGTCCTCCTCGAAGGTGTGGAGGGAGTGGAAGTGGAGGAGGGGCCGTTCGGCGGCCGGGTCGTCCGCTGCGTACACCCACGTCCTGCCGTCGCCGTGGTCCTCGCGGACCAGCACCCGCAGGACGGGCAGCGGGCCCCGGTGGAGCTGCCGGGACCGGGTCCGCCCGTCGGCGCCGTTGGCGAGGAACGCCAGCCCGCCGACGAGCCCGAGGAAGACGAGCACCTCCCAGCCGGTGACGTCGTACGGCTCCGCCGTCAGCCGCACCCAGTCGCCGTCCACCAGCAGCTCGGCCCGGCTGCCGACGGGGTACTGCTCCGGGACGTAGGTCTCCACGCGGTGGACCCGGTCGCCGACGGCGACGTCGATCACCAGATCGTCCTCGTCGGACAGGGTGACCCGGCCGCTCACGGGCGTCAGCCCGGCGGCCCGCCGCTCGAAGGCGCCGACGACCTGCTGCGCCTGCCAGAACCCGAACACGGCGACGGCCAGCAGCAGCGCCGCGAGGGCGAACGAGACCCGCCCGCGGCGGAACGCGAGCGCCGCCGCCGGCACGGGGTGGAGGACCGGGCCCGCCGCCTCGCGCGCCAGCGCCCGCTGGCGGCCCGCCACGGCGAGGCGGTGCAGCAGCCCGGCGGTGGTGAACGCGAGCGCGACGACGAAGGCGAACCACCGGGGCTCGCCCAGCGCCGAGGCGGAAGCGCCGTCCACCAGGTGCCCGAGCAGGACCACGGCGAGGCCGAGCAGGGCGAGCCGGGGCTGCCGCACGACCCAGTAGAGGGTGAGCGGCAGCGCCGCCGACACGCAGAGGCCCGGCCAGTCCGTCCCGCACGGCTCGGCCGGGGTGCAGGACGGGTCGGGGCCCGCCGCCACCGTCCACACCGCCGTCAGGACGAGCGGGAGCACGGCCCACAGCGGATGGGCCCAGACGCCCGGCGCGGCGGCGAGCCAGCGCCGGGCGTCGGAGGACCGCCAGTCGGCGGTGCCGGGCGGTACGCGGTCCGCGGGGAGCGGGACGGGGGACGCGGTGTTCACCCGCGCATTATCACCGGTCCCGCCCCGTTTCCTGACGGGTTATCAGAGGGCCCCGCCCCAGCCGCCCTGCATCATCGTCTGGAACGCCCAGGCACCGCCCCGCCTGATCAGGACGTCGGCGTACCTGAGCTGCCGCTTCTCACCCCCCGCGGTCACGGTCGAGTCGCTGAAGACGACGGCCATGGAGGGGGAGAGGAAGACGGGCGTCCGGGTGGACTCGAAGGCGACGTCCCCGTCGCCCCCGCCCATCACCCCGGTCATGACGGCGACGAACCGGTCGCGGTCCCACTGCGCGGACCGTCCCTCGCCGGCCGTGTCGTCGGTGACCAGGTTCAGCGGGAAGACGGCCATGTCGGCCATCCCCTCGACGTCGCGCCGCGCGCTGCGGGCGTCGTACTCGGCGAACCACGCGTCCAGTCCGGCGCGGTCCTCGGCGGTGGGCACGTATCCGGTCTCGGGCAGAAAGGTCACACAGGCCCCCTGGGGATCTAGTAGTCAATGTTGACTACGTGGAGGAGGATATCCCCTCCGGAATCATTGGTCAAACTTGAGTACCGCCTCACCGGGCGTGACGTGGATCACCCCCACTGTGACACTTCGGCCCGGTCGTACGCAGGCTGGGGTGTGGGGGGAGACGACGGGGGACTGGACGCGGCCGTCCCGCTGGCGCAGGGCGGCGACGAGCGGGCCTTCGCGCGCGTGTACCGGGCGGTGCACCCCGGACTCCTGGGGTACCTGCGGCGGCTGGTCGGCGACGACGCCGAGGACGTGGCCGCCGAGGCGTGGCTGGAGATCGCCAGGGACCTCGGCCGGTTCCGGGGCGACGGCCGCGGCTTCCGCGGCTGGGCGGCGGCCATCGCGCGGCACCGGGCGCTGGACCACCTGCGCGGGCGGCGGCGCCGCCCCCTGCCGCGGCGCTCGGCCAGGAGGCGCTGGACCTCCCCGACCGGCACGACACGGCGGCCGCCGCGCTGGAGTCCCTGGCGACGCAGGAGGCGCTCGCCCTGGTGCGGACGCTCCCGCGGGACCAGGCGGAGGCGGTCCTGCTGCACGTGGTGATCGGTCTGGGCGGGCCGGCGGCGGCGCGGGTCCTGGGCAAGCGGCCGGGGGCGGTGCGCACGGCCGCGCACCGGGGACTGAGGCGGCTGGCCGGGGAACTGGGGCGAACCGGGCCGGACGGCTCCGGCGGGGAGGCCGCGCGGAGCGGCTAGCGCGCCCGGCGCTTCAGGAGGACGACCGGGGCCGCCACCCCCCACAGGAGAGGCCCCGGCCGCCGTCCGCGGGTCCGCAGGACGGCCCCGTACTCCTATCAGCGCCGCGGACGCGTTTTCTGTCACACCACCCCGAGACGCGGGCCGCCGCGTGTTGTACAAACATGGACGAGATACGGCATGAGCACGTAGCGTGCTGCTGCGCGCAGGGCGGACCGTCCTGATGTGCCTGCCGCGACGACGAACGGGTTGTGGGAGTGCTGGGGGACGACGCGGAGCTGACCGCCGCGGTGCTCGCGGCACAGGACGGGGACGAGGACTCCTTCCGTACTGTGTACCGCGCCGTGCATCCGCGGCTGCTCGGATATCTGAGGACGCTGGTGGGGGACGTGGACGCCGAGGACGTGGCGTCGGAGGCGTGGCTGCAGATCGCCCGGGACCTCGGCCGGTTCAGCGGTGACGCCGACCGCTTCCGCGGCTGGGCGGCCCGCATCGCCCGCAACCGGGCCCTGGACCACCTGCGCATGCGGGGCCGCCGGCCCGCCCAGGGCGGCGACGAGACCGAGCTGACCGACAAGCCGGCCGACTGCGACACCGCCGGCGAGGCCATGGAGGCCCTCGCCACGGGGCACACCATGGACCTGATAGGGCGGCTCCCCCAGGACCAGGCCGAGGCGGTGATCCTCCGGGTGGTCGTCGGACTCGACGCCAAGAGCGCCGCCGAGGTGCTCGGCAAACGGCCCGGAGCCGTCCGGACCGCCGCCCACCGCGGCCTGAAACGGCTCGCCGAGCTCCTCGGCACGGGTGGTCCCGGCGGCGCCGCGCTGAGCGCCGTACCACCGCCGCCGGGACCCCGCGCGGGCTCGGTCGCGCACGTCCCGGCCGCGGGCCGCGCTGTGACGCATTCGCACCCGCGGACGCAGAAGGACATGTGATGGCCGACGAGCGGTATGAGTGGCTCGACCACGAGGCGGCGGAGCGACTGCTGCGTGGTGAGCCGGTCGACGCCGACGACGATTACACACAGTGGCAGATCGAACGCCTGTCGGAGACCCTCGGCAGGGCCCGCGACGCCGCCGCCCCCCCTCGCCCAGGCACCCTCGGGGGCGCTGCCCGGCGAGGAGGCGGCGCTCGCGGCGTTCCGCGCCGCCCGGCCCGCGTGCGAGGCGAGGCCGCGGGGCTCCGACCCCGGCCCGGTACGGAGGGGCGCGGCCCCGCACCCGCCGCGCCGGGGCCGCACGCGCGGCTGGATGCGCCCCGCCCACTGGGGCCTGGCCGCCTCGGCCGCCGGGCTCGCGGTGGGCGGCGTCTCCGTCGCCGCCGGCACGGGCGTCCTGCCCACGCTCGGGACCCACGAGGCGCCCCGGCCCGCCGTGGCGGCCTCCGTACCGGCGGGACCGGAGGCCACGGACGGCCCGGCGGCCACCCCGCGCGGTTCCACCGGGCCCGGAAGGGCCTCCGGTCCGAGCAGCCCGCCGCCGCTGACGCCGCCGGCCTCGCCGGCCCCGCCGGCCCCGCCGACCGGTACGGCCGGCACCGCCACGGCCCGGGGCGCCGCCCCGGGCGGCGGCGCTCCCACCGGCGGCACCCGGACCGACGACCGGTCCGGCGCGGCCGGCAAGGCGCCGGACGGCACCTGGCCGGCCCGGACCACGCAGGACTGCCGCGACTTCCGGGACGGCCGCATCGACGCCGCGCGCCGGCAGCAGCTGGAACTCGTGGCCAAGGCCAGCGGCGGGGTCCGGCGGTTCTGCGACCAGGTGCTGTCCGACGGCCGCCGGCCCGAAGAGCCGTCCGCCGACACCGGCGCGGTCGGTGCGGTCCCGGGCACGGACGCCGGTGCGGGCACGGGCGACCGCGTCGTCGGCGGCGGTGACGCCGACCCCGGCCCGGGCGACGGCGGCGGCGGGAGGACGGCCGGCAAGGAGAAGCCCGCCGGCCCGAAGCCCCCGGTCAAGGGCGGCGGCAAGGCTCGCTGAGCCGCCGGGCCGGACCCGTGCGCCGCGCCGGTCCCTCCGGTCGGCGGGGGCGGGCCGGACCCGCTCCGCCCCCGCCGGCGGACCGCCGGGCCGGGGCCGTCCCCGGCCGCGCGGAGGGTGTGACACTTTCCGGGCCGGCGGCGCAGTATGGAGTGAGCCGACTGGTCATCGGCGGCGCAAGGAGCCGGGGTTCCCCCCGTACCCACGGTTCGGCGCACCCGGCGCGGGCGGGGCACGTTCCCCCGGTCCCGCCCGCGCCCCTCCTCCACCCCTCCGGCTCCGGCCGCGGTGCCCGGAGCGCCCGGATCACCAGTGGACGACCACCTTGTCACCCACCCGCACCTGCTCGAACACCCGCGCCAGCCGCGCCTTGTCACGCACGTTCACGCAGCCGTGCGAGCCGCCGTCGTAGCCGCGCGCCGCGAAGTCCGCCGAGTAGTGCACCGCCTGGCCGCGGCTGAAGAACATCGAGTACGGCATCTCGGAGTGGTACAGCGTCGAGGTCCACGTCCGCTCCTTGCGGTCCACCTTGAAGACGCCCTCGCGGGTCGGGGTGCTGACGGAGCCGAAGCGGACGTCCATGGCCGACACGACCTTGCCGTCGATCATCCAGGCCAGCGTCCGGCTCTCCTTGCTGATGCACAGCACCCGCCCCGTGGCACAGCGCGGGTCGGGGGTGTCCAGCTCGTTGGTGGTCGGCGGCCGCAGCTCGTCCGGCGTCGGCTTCCGCGTCGCCCCGACGAGCTCCGCCCAGGTCGCCTCGTCCACCGCCCCCGTCGCCGGCAGCCGCCGCCCCTTCTGGAACCGCGTCACCGCCCCGGCGGTCAGGGAGCCGTAGAAGGCGGTGGGGCTGCGGTGGAAGTACCCGATCTGGCGCAGCCGCGCCTGGAGCTCGCGCACCCGCTCGCTCTCGGCGCCCTCGGCCATCAGCACCCTCCCCGCGGGGGACGCCGACGGCTTGCCGTCGCCGCCCTCCGGCGGGGACGCGGACCGGGAGGGCGAGGGGGGAGGGGGCGGCGGGGACGCCGCCGGCGGTGAGGGCGGGAGCGCCGACGGCGTCGGCGTCGGCGTCGGAACCGGCGTCGGCGTCGGAACCGGCGTCGGCGGCGGCGGGGCGGGCGCCGAGGGCGGCGCGACCGCGGCGACCGGCTCCCGCGCGGCCGTCGGCGCGGCGGGCCCGGTCGGCCCCGCGGTCCGGACGGCGCAACCGGTGGCCAGGGCGATCACGGCGAGGGCGGACAGCCCTGCGCGTACGGAGGTCGGGCGACGGTGCATGGAGGCTCCCCCCGGAACGGGTCCTGTGTCCGTAGGGATACTTCCCCCTCTCCCGCGGTCGCCCGACACCGGGGTGGTGTGACGATGCTGTGACGGGGCGGCCCGGGAGCCGGCGGAGCCTGTGAGGAAGGTCCCAGCGTGCGGCCCTCCATCGCCCGCACGCCCGCCGCTACAGTCCGTCGCGAGGATCGGTACCTGCGAGCAGGTCTATCGGAAGGCACAGCACATGGCGCGCGAGTCGGAGTCGGGACTGCCCATCGAACCGGTGTACGGGCCGGACGCCCTGTCCGGCTGGGACGCCGCGGAGAAGCTGGGCGAGCCCGGCTCGTACCCCTTCACCCGGGGCGTCTACCCGACCATGTACACGGGTCGCCCCTGGACCATGAGGCAGTACGCCGGCTTCGGCACGGCCGTGGAGTCCAACGCCCGCTACAAGCAGCTCATCGCCAACGGCACGACGGGCCTGTCCGTCGCCTTCGACCTGCCCACCCAGATGGGCCACGACTCCGACGCCCCCATCGCGCACGGCGAGGTCGGCAAGGTCGGCGTGGCGATCGACTCCCTCGACGACATGCGCGTCCTGTTCGACGGCATCCCGCTGGACAAGGTCTCCACGTCGATGACGATCAACGCCCCCGCCGCCCTCCTGCTGCTGCTCTACCAACTCGTCGCCGAGGAGCAGGGCGTGCCCGCCGACAGGCTCACCGGCACGATCCAGAACGACGTGCTGAAGGAGTACATCGCCCGCGGCACCTACATCTTCCCGCCCAAGCCCTCCCTCCGGCTGATCGCCGACATCTTCAAGTACTGCAAGGCCGAGATCCCGAAGTGGAACACCATCTCGATCTCCGGCTACCACATGGCGGAGGCCGGGGCCTCGCCCGCGCAGGAGATCGCGTTCACCCTCGCGGACGGCATCGAGTACGTCCGCACGGCCGTCGCCGCCGGCATGGACGTGGACGACTTCGCGCCCCGCCTCTCCTTCTTCTTCGTCGCCCGCACGACGATCCTGGAGGAGGTCGCCAAGTTCCGCGCGGCCCGCCGCATCTGGGCGCGGGTCATGCGCGAGGAGTTCGGCGCGAAGAACCCCAAGTCGTGGATGCTGCGCTTCCACACCCAGACCGCCGGCGTCCAGCTCACCGCCCAGCAGCCGGAGGTCAACCTGGTGCGCGTCGCCGTCCAGGGCCTCGCGGCCGTGCTCGGCGGCACGCAGTCGCTGCACACCAACTCCTTCGACGAGGCCATCGCGCTGCCCACCGACAAGAGCGCCCGCCTCGCCCTGCGCACCCAGCAGGTCCTCGCCTACGAGACGGACGTGACCGCCACCGTCGACCCGTTCGCCGGGTCGTACGTCGTCGAGAGGATGACCGACGAGGTGGAGGCCCTCGTCCTCGAACTGATGGGGAAGGTCGAGGAGCTCGGGGGCGCCGTCAGCGCCATCGAACACGGCTTCCAGAAGGGCGAGATCGAGCGGTCCGCGTACCGCATCGCCCAGGAGACCGACAGCGGCGAACGGGTCGTCGTCGGCGTCAACCGCTTCACGCTCGACGAGGAGGAGCCGTACGAGCCGCTCCGCGTCGACCCGGCCATCGAGGCCCAGCAGGCCGAGCGCCTCGCCGGACTCCGCGCCGAACGCGACCGGGCGGCGGTCGACGCGGCCCTCGCGGAGCTGAGGAAGGCCGCGGAGGGCACGGAGAACGTGCTCTACCCGATGAAGGACGCGCTCAGGGCGCGCGCCACGGTCGGCGAGGTGTGCGACGCGCTGCGCGGGGTGTGGGGCACGTACGTCCCGACGGACGCCTTCTGACACCTCCGCCGGACCGCGCCGTCCCACGGTGCGGAAGCCGGCGGCGGGGCGGCGCGCGGCCGTGCGACACTCCGCCCCATGCTGGGTGTCACCGACCTGCCGACCTACCTGGCCGGCCTCCTCGTCATCGTCCTCCTGCCGGGTCCGAACTCGCTCTACGTGCTCTCCGTCGCCGCCCGCGGCGGCGTCCGGAAGGGCTACGCCGCCGCGGGCGGCGTCTGGTGCGGCGACACGGTCCTCATGACCCTGTCCGCCGCGGGCGTCGCCTCGCTGCTCCAGGCGAACGCCGTGCTGTTCGGCGTCGTGAGGTACGCCGGCGCCGGGTACCTGACGTGGCTCGCCGTCGGGATGCTGCGGGCCGCGTGGTCGATGTGGCGCGGGCGCGGCGACCGGGCCGACGCGGTACGGGAGGCCGCGCCGGCGGCGGGGCCGGTGGGCGCGGTGGAAGCGGCGGGACCGGCGGCGGGCGCGGCGGCGGACCGTGGACCGGGCGCGGCGGGACCGGCACGGGCCGGGGAGCGGCCGTTCCGCAGGGCCTTCGTGATCAGCCTGCTCAACCCGAAGGCGATCCTGTTCTTCGTCGCGTTCTTCGTCCAGTTCGTCGACCCGGCGTACCCGTACCCAGCGCTGTCCTTCGTCGTGCTGGGCACCCTCGCACAGGTGGCGAGCGTCCTCTACCTCTCCCTGCTGATCTTCGCCGGCACGCACCTGGCCGCCGCGTTCCGCCGCCGCGGGCGCCTGTCGGCTGCGGCCACCTCGGCGGCGGGCGCGCTGTTCCTCGGCTTCGCCGCCAAGCTCTCGCTGAGCGGCGCCTGACGGGCCCGGCGGGCCGCGGGCTTGACCCTGACACCGTGTGAGGCCGTGTCATGGGAGACATCATGTTCACCATCGGAGACTTCGCCCGGCACGGCCGCGTGTCCGTCCGGATGCTGCGCCACTACGACGCCATCGGGCTGCTGCGGCCCGCCCGCGTCGACCCGCACAGCGGCTACCGGTTCTACGGGGCCGGCCAGCTGGCCCGCCTCAACCGGGTCATCGCGCTGAAGGACCTCGGCTTCACGCTCGACCAGGTGCGGTCGATCGTGGACGAGGAGGTCGGCGCGGACGAGCTGCGCGGGATGCTGCGGCTGCGGCGGGCCGAACTGGAGGCGGCGGTCGCCGAGACCACCGCCCGGCTCGGGCAGGTCGCGGCGAGGCTCCGGGCCATCGAGAGCGAGGGGCACATGCCCACCCAGGACGTCGTCGTCAAGAGTCTTCCCGCCGTACGGCTGGCCGAGCTGAGCGGGATCGCCGCGGGCTACGAGCCGACCGCCATCGGTCCCGTCATCGGCCCCCTCTTCCAGGAGCTGTGCGCCCGGCTGTCCGCCGCCGGGCTCACCGGTTTCGGTCCGGGCCTCGCGTACTACGAGGACGCCCCGGACGGCGGCGGCGCGGTCCGCGTCCACGCGGGGGTGGTCGTCTCGCCGGACGTGACCGCCCCGGACGTCGACTTCGTCGAGCTGCCGCCCGTCGAGCGCGCCGCGACCGTCATCCACCGCGGGCCGATGGACGACGTGGTCTCCACGTACCAGGTGCTCACCGCCTGGACCGCCGCCCACGGCCACCGCTCCGCGGGCTGCACCCGCGAGCTGTACCTGGAGTCCCCGGAGGACCGCAGCGAGTGGGTGACCGAGCTCCAGGAGCCGCTGGCCGACTAGGTCCGGGTCCTGCGGGGAAAGCGCCGGTCGCAGCCGTCGACGGGCGGCTGTGACCGGCACGGCCGCTCCGCGGCGGACGGCGGGTCCGCCGTACCGGGCGGCAGCGGCCCGGCGGCACTCGAGGCGGTCGATCCCGCACCCGACCGCGTGCCGCCGCTCGTAGCCGTCGCCCTTCAGCGGGCGCCCGCCGTGCGACCCACGCGTAAGGCGGTCGCGTGCCCGGCCCGGCGCACGCCGTACCGAGCGGTAGCCTGGCAGTCGTGGACCACCCGGCACGTTCGAGACCGCTCCGCCTGCGGATGCCGGGACGGCCGCGGCGCGTCGCCTCGCTGGTGCTCCTCACGCAGCTCGCCACCGCCGCCGTCGTCACCGTGCTGACGACGGCCCTGTTCCTCGTCCCGCTCAGCGAGCGCCTCGACGACCAGGCGACCCACCGGGCCCTCGCCATCGCGCAGACCGTGGCGTCCCGGGGCGCGCTCGCCGCCGAGCTCACGCGCACCGAGCCGCAGCCGGGCAACCCGGTGCAGGACCTCGCCGAACGGGTCCGCCGCACGACCGGGGCCGAGTACGTCGTCGTCATGGACGAGCGGGGCGTCCGCTACTCCCACCCGAACCCCGACCTCGTCGGACGGCACGTCTCCACCGATCCGGGCCGCGTCCTCGCCGGGCACGACGTCCGCCAGATCGACGCGGGCACGCTCGGCCGCACCGCTCGCGGCAAGACGCCGGTGCGCACCGCGGACGGGGAGATCGTGGGCGCGGTCTCCGTGGGCATCCGGTACCAGAACGTCCGCGACCGGCTCGTCGCCACCGTCCCCCAGCTGCTCGGCTACGCCGCCGCCGCCCTCGCGGTCGGCGTGCTCGCGGCGTTCGCCGTCTCCCGGGCGGTGGGCCGGCGTACCCGCGGCCTGACGTTCGGTGCCATCGCCGCCCTGCTCGACGAACGCGAGGCCATGCTGCACGGCATCCGGGAGGGCGTGGTGGCGCTCGACCGGCACGGCAGGGTCCGGCTCGTCAACGACGAGGCCCAGCGCCTGCTCGGCCTGCCGGACGCGGCCGTGCCCGGCGGGGACGGCACCGGTGCACCGCTGGAGGAACTGCTCGGTCCCGGCCGCGTCACCGACGTGCTGACCGGCCGTGTCCGGGGCCCCGACCTGATGGCCGTGCACCGGGCCCGGGTCCTCGTCGTCAACCGGATGCTCACACAGGACGGCGGTGCCGTCGCGACCCTGCGCGACCGCACCGAGCTGGAGGCGCTCGGCCGGGCGCTGGACAGCACGCGGGCCCTGCTCGACGCCCTGCGCGCCACGGACCACGAACACGCGAACCGGCTGCACACGCTCCTCGGACTGCTGGAGCTCGGGTTGTACGAGGAGGCCGCGGAGTTCGTCGGCGAAGCCGTCGGCGCCCACCGCGTGGTGGCCGAGCAGATCGCCGAGCGCGTCGGCGACCCGCTGCTGTCGGCGCTGCTCGTCGGCAAGGCGACGGTCGCCGCGGAGCGGGGCGTGGCGCTGCGCCTCGGTCCGCGGACGTGCCTGACCGGCACCGTCCTGGCCCCGCACGACCTCGTGACCGTCGTCGGCAACCTCATCGACAACGCGCTCGACTCGGTCACCGGGCGGGACGGCCCGGAGGCCGAGCGGCTGGTCGAGGCCGAGCTGTGGGCGGAGGGGACGACGGCGGTGGTCCGCGTTCGCGACACCGGTCCCGGCGTGCCCGAGGAGCAGCGGGAAGCCGTCTTCACCGAGGGTTGGTCCACCAAGCCCCCGCTGCCGGACGGCCGGCGCGGGCGGGGGATCGGGCTCGCCCTGGTGCGGCGGCACGCCGAGCGCTACGGCGGGTCCGTGACCGTCGCGGCGGGCGAGGGCGGTGGCGCGGAGTTCACCGTCGTGCTGCCCGAGGCACTCGCCGCGGGTGGGAACGGAGAGCCCGGCGGGGCGAGCGGGGGGACCGAGGAGGCGCGCGCGTGGACGTGATCGACGTGCTGGTCGTCGACGACGACGTCCGGGTGGCCCGGATCAACGCCGCCTACACCGACCGCGTGCCCGGGTTCCGCACGGCCGGGCGGGCCCACACCGTCGCCGAGGCACTCGCCTGGCTGGAGCACCACCACTGCGACCTGGTGCTGCTCGACCACTACCTGCCGGACGGGAACGGGCTGGGCCTCGTCCACCGCATGCGGGAGCTGGGCCTGCGGGCCGACGTGATCATGGTGACGGCCGCCCGGGACGTCGCCACGCTCCGCGCGGCCATGCGGCACGGCGCCCTGCACTATCTGATCAAGCCGTTCACGTACGCCGGGCTGCGGGTCAAGCTGGAGGGCTACGCGGCCCTGCGCCGGACCCTCGCCGGTGGCGGTGAGACGGCCCGGCAGGACGAGGTCGACCGCATCTTCGGGGTGCTCGGCAGCGTGGCCACCGGCCCCGACGCCCTGCCCAAGGGGCACTCGGCGCACACGGCGGAGCTGGTGCGGCAGGCGCTGCGCCGGGCCGGCGAGCCGCTGTCCGCCGGCGAGACGGCCCAGCGGACCGGGCTCAGCCGGCAGACCGCCCAGCGCTACCTCAAACTGCTGGAGCGGGCCGGGGAGGTCGTCCGGTCCCTGCGGTACGCGGGCGCCGGCCGCCCCGAGCACCGCTACGGCTGGACGGGGGGACCGGGCCCGCGGCGGGCGGAGGCCCCGTCAGACGATGCCGAGCAGCAGGCCCGCGCCCAGGATGGCCAGTGACGCCAGCACCGCCCACTTGACGGTGAACCGGGTGTGGTCCCCGAACTCCACCTTGGCCATGCCGAGCAGTACGTAGACGGCCGGCACCAGCGGGCTGGACATGTGCAGCGGCTGCGCGACCAGCGAGGCCCGGGCGATCTCCAGGGGGAGACGCCGTGCTGCGCCCCGGCGTCGGCGAGGACGGGCACGATGCCGAAGTAGAAGCCGTCGTTCGACATGAAGTACGTGAAGGGGATGCTCAGCAGGCCCGTCACCACGGCCATGTGCGGACCCAGCCCGTCGGGGAGCGCGTGGATGAGCGTGCTCGCCATGTGGTCGACCATCTTGGTGCCGTTCAGCACACCGGTGAAGACGGCGGCGGCGAAGACCATCCCGGAGACGTTGAGGACGTTCGGCGCGTGCGCCGCGATGCGCTCGCGCTGCTCCGCCACCCGGGGGAAGTTGACGGTCAGCGCGACTCCGGCCGCCAGCAGGAAGATCACCGGGATGGGCAGCCACTGGCCGATGAGGACCGTCATGACGGTGAGCGTCAGCAGGGCGTTGAACCACAGCAGCCGGGGGCGCAGCGTCGGGCGGTCCGGGTCGAGCACGCCGGGGTCGGCGTCCTCCACAGCGGTGACGGGCGGCGCCTGCGGGCCGGTCCCGGCGACGGCGACGGCGCCGCCCGAGCCCTGCGGAGCACCGGCCGGGGACACGCCGCCGCGGCCCGCGCCGCCCGTCCCGGCCGTGGTGCCCGCGCCCTCGGCGGCGTCGGCCGCCGGCTCACCGGTCCTCCCGGACGTCAGCCTCCCCAGCCTGCGGCGTTCGCGCAGTCCCAGGGTCCAGGCCAGGGCGAACACGGTCAGCAGGCCGATGGCGAGGGCCGGGACCATGGGGACGAAGATGTCCCCGGGGTCCAGTCCCAGGGCCGTCGCCGCGCGGGCCGTGGGACCACCCCAGGGAACGGTGTTCATCACGCCGTTCGCCGTCGCCGTGACGGCGGTGAGGACGAGGACGCTGATCCCCAGCCGGTGGTAGAGCGGCAGCAGCGCGGACACGGTGATCATGAACGTGGTCGACCCGTCGCCGTCCAGCGAGACGACCGCCGCCAGAACCGCGGTGCCGAGCACCACGCGGGCCGGGTCGGCCTTGCAGAAGCGCAGCACCCCGCGCACGACCGGGTCGAACAGCCCGACGTCGATCATGATGCCGAAGAAGATGATGGCGAACATGAGCATCGCCGCGGTCGGCGCCAGGTCGCCGATGCCGTCCAGTACGTACCCGCCGAGGTCGCCGCTCTGCCCCGCCACCACGCAGAAGACCGCGGGGACGAGGATGAGTGAGGCGATCGGGGACATCTTCTTCGTCATGATCAGCGTCAGGAACGTCGCGATCATGACGAAGCCGAGAATCGTGAGCATCGGAGGTCGCTTTCGTCACTTCGTCGACCGCAGCGCTGCGGCCGGGACGAAGGTACGGGCGTGGATTCACGGCGCACAAGGAGTGGACCAGGGAGCAGTATGAGCTAAACCCCCTGCCGGGAACCGGGAGCGCCACAACCCGTGCGGAAGCGCTTCGGGGCAGGTCACGGGGGCTTCCGGTTCCGTACCCGGCTGATCGCGCGCGTGCCGGAGCCGTGGCCGTCACGGGGTCCGCGCGGCACGGGGTCCGTTCCGCCGGGACGCGGCACGGTACGGGTGGCGGTGCGCACGTGCCGGTCGCCGCGGCGGAACGTCACCGCCCACGTCGCGGCCCGCCGCCCACCGGGTCCCGGCCGTGCCACGGAGCCGCAGCGCTCGAACGCGCGCCGCCCGGTGCCCGGGCGGCGCGCGTCGTCCTGCACGGGGCGGCGGGCGGACACCGGGCGGGCGGTGGGCACGAGGGCACCCGGGCCGGTCCGGGAACGAGGCGGACCCGGGCCGGCGACCAGGGCCTTCCGCACGGAGCGGGGGGCGGGGGCCGCCCCCTCCGCCCCGAACCCGGCAAGGTGCGGCGCTTCGGGGCTTTCGAGGCGCCGGCCTGCCCATGCGGCCGTCTGTCGTGCCTCCCGGCGGGCGCGGTCGTCCTCACCGCGGTTCCCGCCGCCCTCCGCTCGGTCCGGTGCGCCCGTGGTGCGGTGGCCCGGTACCGCGACGGCGTCCCGGACGCCGGCCGGCGGCGGCGCGGGCCCGTCAGGACACCAGGCGGCGGCCCAGGGAGCGGAGGCGGGGGGAGCGGCGCAAGGCCCGGCGGACGAGGCGGCGGGCGGTGCGGCTGCCGGAGGCCGGCAGGCCGCCCGGCAGCCCCAGGGCGGTGAGCCTGCGGCGCCGGAAGTACCGCGCCACGTGCTCCGGCCCGGCGCCCGACAGGTACCGCTCGGCCGCCGGGCGCAGGTCGGGGCGCACCCGGGGCCGCATCGCGTACCCCACCGCCTCGACCAGCGCGGTCACCTCCGCGTCCGCCGCCCGCGCCGGCCCGGCCGCGCCCGCGTCCAGGTCGGGGAGGAGCACGTCGGCGAGGGTCGCCGGCACCCGGTTGCTGTTCTCGTACGGCGTGAGCCGCTCCAGCAGCAGACCGGTGCCGGTCCGCGCCACCGGGATGCCGTGGAAGCGGGCCGCCGTGAACAGTGCCGTCGAGAAGCAGCCCACCACCAGGTCGGGCCGCATCCGCCGGAACACGACCTCCGCCAGCACCGGCCGCTCCAGCACCGTCAGCTCCGCGCCCAGCGCCTCCGCCTCCCGCTCCAGCGTCCGCGTCCAGGACGGCGGGGCCACCGGGTGCGGCTTGAACACCAGCCGGCGGTGTCCGAGGGCGACGGCGCCCCGCACCATCCGCAGGTGCGACTCCTCCTCCTCGGCGGGGGAGAGGAGGTCCAGCGCGGCCAGGTACTGCCCCAGCAGCAGCGCGCCGCCCCGGTCCGGCACCTCCGGCAGCCCCTCGGGCCCGGCCAGCTCGTCCAGCACCCCGGTGAACCCGCCCTCCGGCACCACCACCGGCTCGGCGCCGAACTCCGCCAGCAGCAGCGGCCGCAGGCCCGGCACCAGCTCCGGGTGCAGCACCCGCCGCACCCGCTCCCCGACCAGCGGGTCGAGCCGCACCCGGGTCGGGCCGTAACTCATCAGCCCGTCCGCGTACACGTCGAGCGGCGCGTCGGGGAACAGCCGCGCCAGCGCCAGTGCGGGCGCCACCTGCAACGACTCCACCACCAGCTCGACCCGCTCGTCGCCCAGCCCCCACAGCAGCCGCAGGTACCGCTCCCACAGCGGCACGTCGTCGGGGCGGGGCGTCCAGCCGGCCGGGTGGAGCGGCGCGATCGCCTCGTTCCAGGACAGCACCGAGTCGAACCGGCCGCGCAGCCGCTCGAAGCCCGGCATCCGGTCGAGCGGCGGCGCCGTCTCGGGCACCGGCGCGTTGTTCGCCACCAGCAGCACCCGCCGCCCGGCCCCCGGCAGGCGGCCGGAGTCCAGGGCGGCGGCGAGCGTCGCCGCGCCGTACAGGCTGGAGGCGTACAGCAGTTGGACCGTCATGCCGGCACCCCCGCACCCACCAGGGCGGGCCGCCGCCGCAGCCGCCGCAGCACCACCGCCCGCTCCGCGTCCATCTCGTCCAGGGCCTCCGCCAGCACGTCCTGCGGCATGCGGCGCAGCGCCGCCGCGCTCCACGCCCGCAGCTTCCGCGCGACGACCGGTTCGAACCGCTCCGCCGAACCGACGTGGTGGGCGATGATCGCGCAGTACGTGCGCACCGCTTTCGGCATCAGCCGGTCGGCTTCCGGGTCCTTTCCGGTTTCCTCCAGCACCTGGTCGAAAGCCCGGATGAAATCCAGCTGGCGAATGTCGCCGATTTGCGTGAGGGAGGAGGAGACCCCGCGCCGGTAGAAGATTCCCGGAGTTCCGCCGACCACGGCGAAGGAATCCGCCTCGCGGTGCAGCCGCCAGATCCACGGGCGGTCCTCGGCGGTGCGCAGCCCGTCCGTGAAGTGCAGCAGCCCGCGTTCCGCGAGCCGCCGGTGGTACATCCCCGCCCAGGCGTACGGGTAGTCCACCGAGGTGGACCGGTGGGCCGGCAGGATCGCGTCGCGCGGCCGCAGCACCTCCCCGCGCCGGCCCACCGGGACCCGCTGCAGGGACCGCTCCCGGCCGGTGCAGCGGACGTGGTCGGTGCGTACGAAGTCGCACCCCAGCTCCTCGATCGCCGACAGGACGCGGGCGAAGTGGCCCGGTGCCAGCCAGTCGTCGCCGTCCAGGAACGCGATGTACTCGCCGCGCGCCGCGTCCAGCCCGGTGTTGCGGGCCGTCGCCAGCCCCCCGTTGCGTTCGTGGCGCAGCAGCACCGCGCCGGGGAGCTCCCGCGCGGCCCGTCGGAGGATCTCCGGCGTGCCGTCCGTGGAGCAGTCGTCGACCAGCAGGAATTCGAAATCGCCGCGGGAGTTCGCGCGCAGGCTTCGGAGGACGTCGGGCGCGTACCTCTGCACGTTGAAGAACGGCACGACGACGGAGAGCTTGACCACTCCCCGGACGTTAGGGGGCGGCCCCCGCATTCTTCGCGACAGGGGAAGGGATGCGCGGTGAACACTGGACGGCGTACCGCTGAACCGGACGGCCGCCGGACGCTGTTCACCGTTTGTTGCCATCGAGTTGGGCCGCGCACCGAAATGGATTCCTAACGTCCTCGGCGTGCCTTCCCCCACGCCCCGGATCGCCGTTCTCGCGGATTCGGACACCCGCTGGAAATGGGGCGCGCTCACCGCGCGCCGGATCGCCCCGCCACCCCCGCCCGGCGCCGCCGGCCCGGACGTCACCGGGTACGCGCTGCGCGGCCGCGCCACCCCGACCGCCCGGCAGCTCGCCGAGGCCGGCCTGGGCACGCCCCGGGAGGTGACGGGCGCGGAGTTCCTGCGCGCCGTGCGGGAGGAGGCGTACGACGTGGTCGTCCTCGCCCTCGTCGGCGGCACCGTGCAGGCGTTCCTGCACGGACTGGCCGGGGCGGGGCCCCGCCGCCGCCCCGTCGTCGTCACCGGTTACGTCGGCGTCGTCTACGAGAAGCTCGCCGACGGGCTGCTGCTGCGGCACGGCGCCGACGTCGTCCTGGCGAACTCCCCGTACGACGCCCGGCGCTTCCGCGCGGTGTACGAGGGGGTCGGCGCCGACCCCTCGGCGATCGTCGAGGCCGCGCTGCCGTTCCTCGGCGGGGCGCCCCACCGGCCCGTGCCGGGGCGGCACACCGTCGTGTTCGCCGCGCAGCCCTCCGTGCCCGCCCCGCGCGCCGACCGCCTGTACCTGCTGCGCCGCCTGGCCGGCCACGCCCGGCTCCACCCGGGCCGCGAGGTGCTGCTGAAGCTCCGCTCCAAGCCGGGCGAGCACACGACGCACGTCGAGGAGCTGCCGTACCAGAAGCTCGCCCGGACCCTGCCGCTGCCGCCCAACCTGCGCCTGGTGTACGGGCACATGGGCGACGTCCTGGACCGCACGGACCTGCTGGTCACCGTCTCGTCGACGGCCGCCCTGGAGGCCCTGCACCGGAGGGTGCCGACCGCCGTCCTCACCGACCTGGGCGTGCGCGAGGCGCTCGGCAACCACCACTTCATCGGCTCCGGGCTGCTCACCTCCTGGGACCGCCTCGACGCCGGGCACGAGCCGGCGCCCGACCCGGCGTGGCTCGCCGACCAGGGCGCGGCCCCCGCCGAGGGCGCCGCGCACGACCCCGACGCGGCCTTCGCGGCGGCCCGCCGGCGCGTGGCCGACCTGCTGGCGCGGGACGCCCTGCCGCCGATCGCCCCGTACTACACGGCCGCCTCCGCCCCCGGCTACCTCCCGGGCGTCCTCGCCCGCCACCGCCTGGACGCCGACGCGTCCGAGCCCGGGACGCGCGGGGTGCGCGGGCTCCTGCGCGACGCGGCGCGCGAGGCCGCGCGGGGCGCGTACCGGCACGGCGTCCAGCGCGTGGCGCCCGTCATCCGCCGGCTGGGGGAACTGTGAGCGCCCCCCCGCACCGTACTGGCGGTGATCCCGGCCCGGGGCGGCTCCAAGGGCGTCCCCGGCAAGAACCTCGCCCCGGTCGGCGGCGTGCCCCTGGTCGCCCGCGCCGTCCGCGCCTGCCGGGGCGCCCGCCGCGTCACGCACGTGGCGGTCTCGACGGACGACCCGGACATCGCGGCGGCCGCGGCGGGCGCCGGCGCCGAGGTGGTCCACCGCCCGGCCGGCCTCGCCGGCGACACGGCGACCAGCGAGGCGGCCGTCCTGCACGCCCTGGACGCCCACGCCTCCCGGCACGGCCGCCCCGCCGACGTGGTCCTCCTCGTCCAGTGCACCAGCCCGTTCCTCACCTCCGGGGACGTCGACGGCGTCACCGCGGAGATCCTCGACGGCGGCGCCGACACGGCCCTCACGGTCGCCCCCTTCCCACGGCTTCCTCTGGCGGCACGAGCCCCCGGGCGCCCCCCGCCGCCCGGGACGCCCGGGGCGTCAACCACGACAAGGCGCACCGCCCCCGCCGCCAGGACCGCAGCCCCGAGTACCTGGAGACGGGCGCCGCGTACGCCATGGACGCCGCCGGCTTCCGCGCGCACCGGCACCGCTTCTTCGGCCGCACCGCCCTCGTCCCGACCGACCCCGCGCGGGTCCTGGAGATCGACGACCCGCACGACCTGGCCCGCGCCCGCGCGCTGGCGCCGCTCCTCGACCCGGCGGACACCCCGACCCTCGCCGACGTGGACGCGGTCGTCCTCGACTTCGACGGCACCCAGACCGACGACCGGGTCCTGGTCGACTCCGACGGCCGCGAACTGGTCGCCGTCCACCGCGGCGACGGGCTCGGGATCGCCGCGCTCCGCCGGGCCGGGCTGCACCTGCTGATCCTCTCCACCGAGAAGAACCCCGTCGTCGCCGCCCGCGCCCGCAAGCTCCACGTCCCCGTCCTGCACGGCATCGACCGCAAGGACGCCGCCCTCAAGCACTGGTGCGAGGAGTACGGCGTCGACCCCCAGCGGGTCCTCTACGCCGGCAACGACGTCAACGACCTGCCCTGCCTCGGCCTCGTCGGCTGGCCGGTCGCCGTCGCCGACGCCCACGCCGCCGTGCGCGCCGCGGCCCGCGCCGTCACCGCGGCGCGGGGCGGCGCGGGGGCCGTGCGCGAGATCGCCGCCTGGCTCCTCGGCCCCGAACTGAGCACCACCGCCCACGCCCCGTCCCGCTCCCCCAAGGAAAGCGACCATGAACGACCAGCAGCAGCTCACCCGCGCCCTCGGCGGCCGCACCGTCGGCCCCGGCCACCCCGTCTACGTCACCGGCGAGATCGGCATCAACCACAACGGCGACCTCGACAAGGCCCTCGCCCTCGTCGACGCCGCCGCCGACGCGGGCTGCGACGCCGTGAAGTTCCAGAAGCGCACCCCCGAGATCTGCACCCCCCGCGACCAGTGGGACGTCGAGCGCGACACCCCCTGGGGCCGGATGACGTACATCGACTACCGGCACCGCGTCGAGTTCGGCGAGGCCGAGTACCGCGCCATCGACGAGCACTGCCGGGCCCGCGGCATCGACTGGTTCGCCTCCCCGTGGGACACCGAGGCCGTCGCCTTCCTGGAGAAGTTCGACGTCCCCGCGCACAAGATCGCCTCGGCCTCCCTCACCGACGACGAGCTGCTGCGCGCCGTCCGCGCCACCGGCCGCACCGTCGTCCTGTCCACCGGCATGTCGACCCCGCGGCAGATCCGGCACGCCGTGGAGGTCCTGGGCTCCGCCAACATCCTGCTCTGCCACGCCACCTCCACCTACCCGGCGAAGGCCGAGGAGCTGAACCTCCGCGTCATCGAGTCCCTGCGCCGCGACTACCCCAACATCCCCATCGGCTACAGCGGCCACGAGACCGGCCTGCAGACCACCCTCGCCGCCGTCGCCCTCGGCGCGGTCTTCGTCGAGCGGCACATCACCCTCGACCGCGCCATGTGGGGCTCCGACCAGGCCGCTTCCGTCGAACCGCAGGGCCTCACCCGCCTCGTGCGCGACATCCGCACCATCGAGGCCGCCCTCGGCGACGGGGTGAAGCGGGTGTACGAGTCGGAGCTGGCACCCATGAAGAAGCTCCGCAGGGTCCTGGCCCCGGCATGACCACCGGCATGAACGTCGCGCTGGCCGAAAGCCCCGTCCAGGTCCTGAACGTCCTGGAGTGGGTGCACGCGCGGCCTGGCGGATCCGAGCCGCTCACCCTCGTCGTCCTCCCGCCGACCGATCCCATGTCGCGGGGCCAGCTGCGCCGCATGGCCCGGCTGGCCCGCGACGAGGGCGTCGCGGTCCGCTGGCACGAGGCCCGCGGCGAGGGCCGGCACGGCGGCCCCGTCCGTACGCTCAGGGACCTCGCGCCGCTGCTGCGCGACGCCGGCCGCGTCCTGGTCGGCGACCCGTTCTCGCGGTACGTGCAGCTCCTGCTCGGCGTGTTCCCGCCGCGCCGCGTCACCGTCGTCGACGACGGCACGGCCACCATGGAGTACGCCGCCCAGCTGGCCCGCGGCGAGCGCCTGGTGCGCTGGCACCGGCGCGGCAGCCGCAGCCCGCGCGAGCTGGCCCTCGCCCCGGTCACCGCCCTGGCCCGCCGCAGGCTGGCGCCCGGCCGGGGGCGCACGGTCGAGATCTTCACCGCCCTGCCGGTGGAGGCCCCCGAGGGCACGGCGGTGAGCGCGAACCGCTTCGCCTGGACCCGCGCCCGGTTCGGGCCGCCCCGGCTCGCCGAGGGCGCCGACCTGGTCGGCACCTCCCTGGTGGAGACCGGCGTGGTCGACCCCGACCGGTACGTGGACGCCGTCACCGCCCTCGCGGCGGCGCACGGGGTGAAGCGCTACTTCGCACACCGCCGCGAGAGCGTGACCAAGCTGCACCGCATCGCCGCGACGACCGGGCTGGAGATCGTCCGCCCCGAACTGCCGCTGGAGCTGGTCGCGCGGCGCGGCCCCTCGCCCGTACGGTCCTCAGCTTCCCCTCCACGGTCGTGCACACCCTCCCGGCGGCCCTGGCCGGCACGGGCGTCGCGATCACCGTCTGCGACGTGGCTCCCGAGTGGCTGCGGGCGGGCGCCCCGCCCCGGGCGCGCGGCTTCCTCGCGGCCGTGACCGAGACGGCACGCTCGGTGCACGGTCTGTCGCTCACCGGAGCCTGAGGGGCCGTCGGGCTCCCGATCTGCCCGAAAAGGATGGAAGTGGCGGAACAAGCCCCGGAAACGCGTGAGCTTACCCACTTCGGACCCCTCTCAAGCCCGGTCGGCCGGGTTTCTTTCCCCTAAGGGGCTGAAGTTTTTCAGATCACACGTAAGTTGGGTGGTGATGACGCCTAGCCTGTGATGGGTGAACAAGTTGATGTCCCGCGAGCCCGAAGCCGACGCCCCCGTCGATGCGCCCCTCCTCGGCACGCTGCCGGAGTCACTCCGCACCGAGCTGATCGCCTTCCGCCGGGATCTGCACATGCACCCCGAGCTGGGCAACCAGGAGTTCCGCACCACCGCCGCCATCAAGGCCCGGCTGGAGGCCGCCGGCCTGCGTCCCCGGGTCCTGCCCGGCGGTACCGGGCTCGTCTGCGACGTCGGCGTCTGGGACGGCCACCGTCCCATGCTCGCCCTGCGCGCGGACATCGACGGCCTGCCCATCCCGGACACCAAGGTCGACTGCGAGTACCGCTCCACCGTCCCGGACCGCGCCCACGCCTGCGGCCACGACGTCCACACCACCACGGTCCTCGGCGCCGGCATCCTCCTCGCCGACCTGCACCGCCAGGGCCTGCTGTCGCGTCCCGTGCGCCTCCTCTTCCAGCCCGCCGAGGAGGTCCTCCCCGGCGGCGCCCTCGGGGCGGTCGAGGCGGGCGTCCTGGACGGCGTCGGGCGGATCATCGCCGTCCACTGCGACCCGCGCGTGGACGCCGGCAGGATCGGCCTGCGCGTCGGCCCCATCACCTCGGCGTGCGACCGCCTGGAGATCGCCCTCGACGGCCCCGGCGGCCACACCGCCCGCCCGCACCTGACCACCGACCTGGTCACCGCCGCCGCACGGGTCGCCGCGGACGTCCCGGCCCTCCTCGCCCGCCGCATCGACGCCCGCGCCGGCCTGGTCCTCACCTGGGGCCGCATCGAGGCCGGCCACGCCCCGAACGTCATCCCCCAGCACGCCGAGCTGGGCGGCACCGTCCGCTGCCTCGACATCGAGGCCTGGCGCGGCGCGCCGGACCAGATCCACGCGGCGGTCGACGAGGTCGCCGCCCTGCACGGCGCGAAGTCCCAGATCACCTACGTCCGGGGCGTCCCGCCGGTCGTCAACGACCCGGTCGTCACGGAACTCCTGCGCGAGTCCATGGAGCGCCGCCGCGGCCCGTACTCGGTGGAGGACACCGAGCAGTCCCTGGGCGGCGAGGACTTCTCCTGGTACCTGGAGCACGTCCCCGGAGCCATGGCCCGCCTGGGCGTCCGCCGCCCCGGCGACCCGAGCCACCTCGACCTCCACCGGGGCAACTTCGACGTGGACGAGGCCGCGATCAAGGTGGGCGTGGAGCTGTTCACCGCCGCGGCGCTGATCGACGCCGGCGCCTGACCGGGGCGGCCCCGCGCGGAACCCCGCCCGGGTTTCGCACGGGGCCCCGCCCCCGGCCGTGCGCGCGGCACCGCCCGCCGGCACCGGCACCCGCGGGGCCCTCGCCCGGGTGGCCGCCGCGGCCCGCGGGGGACCCGGACCGCGCCCGCGGCACCGGCCCGGCCCCACCGCTCCCGTACGGGACGCCCCGCGCGTGCGGAACCGGCCACCGCTTCCGCACGCGCGATGCTCCACGTGGCCGGAATTCGCCCCTCCGGCCAGGGGCCCGCCGCCCGCCGGTTGCCGCCCGCCGGTTGCCGGGTGGGCGGCCCGCGGTCGGCGGGACACGCCGAAGCGTCCGGCTACCCGGTCCGCCCTGCGGGGAGGGGGCCGGCGGATGGCCTGTTCGCGACGAATCGATAACAGCTTCCGTACAGGGCTTAATCTGACATCTACGCGCGTTACGATCGCCCGCGGAACCAGCGCCGGAAGAGGCGCTTCGGTCAGGTCGAAGGAGCCCCCCCTTGCGCCGGATCACCAGGATCGCCACCGCGGGCATCGCGTCCGCGGCGCTCGCGCTCAGCGTGACCGCCTGTGGCAGTGACAAGAAGTCGGACAGCGCCGGCGACGCGAAGAGCGGCAAGGCCGCCATCGCGTACGACATCGGCGGCCGCGGCGACCAGTCGTTCAACGACGCCGCGTTCGCCGGTCTGGAGAAGGCCGAGAAGGAGTTCGGCATCTCCGGCACGGAGGCCGAGCCCGGCGAGGGCGAGGGCGACCCGGACAAGGTCCAGCGCCTCACCTCGCTCGCCCGCGCCGGGAACAACCCCGTCATCGGCGTCGGCTTCGCGTACGCCCCCGCCATCGCCGAGGTCGCGCCGAAGTTCCCGGACACCACCTTCGGCCTGATCGACGACACGTCGAAGACCGGCAAGAACATCGCCAACCTGGTCTTCAACGAGGAGCAGGGCTCCTACCTGGCCGGCGTCGCCGCCGCCAAGGTGACCAAGTCGAAGACCGTCGGCTTCATCGGCGGCGTCGAGACCCCGCTCATCAAGAAGTTCGAGGCGGGCTTCGTCAAGGGCGTCAAGGACACCGACAAGAACGTCAACGTCAAGGTCCAGTACCTGACGCAACCGCCGGACTTCGGCGGCTTCTCCAAGCCCGACCTGGGCAAGGCCGCCGCGCAGGGCCAGGTCGACGCGGGCGCCGACGTGATCTACGCGGCCGCCGGCCTCGCCGGCACCGGCTCCATCGAGGCCGCCGCCAAGGCGAAGAAGTGGGTCATCGGCGTCGACTCCGACCAGTACAAGCAGGTCGGCCTCGCCGCGTACAAGGAGCACATCCTCACCTCGGTGACCAAGGACGTCTCGGGCGCCGTCTACAACCTGATCAAGTCGGTCAAGGACGGCAAGCCGCAGAGCGGCGAGGTCCGCTACGGCCTCGACGCCGACGGCGTGGGCCTGTCCACCTCGAACCCGGCCTTCACCAAGATGACCGAGGTCGTCGCCGCCGTCGACAAGGCCGAGGCCGACATCGCGTCCGGCAAGGTCGAGGTCCCCACCGCCCCGTAACCCGGTCGCGGCACCAGGGCCCGGCCCGGGGTCCGGACGGACGGCTCCCCACCGTCCGTCCGGACCCCGGGCCACGTCCTGGCCGTGCGGTGCGGCGTAAGGGGTCGCTACGCGCGTAGAATCATCTTCGGCGCGGTACCTTCGGCCCCACCGAGCCCCGTCGAACCCCGCCACCGTGCCCAGCGCGTCCGCCCGTCCCCTGCTTCTCCGCTCCTTCCCCGCCAAGGAGAGTGCGTCATCAACGCGTCCAGCCCCCCCGCCGTGGAACTGCGCGGCATCACCAAGCGCTTCCCCGGCGTCGTCGCCAACCACGACATCGACATCACCGTCCGCAAGGGCACCGTCCACGCCCTGGTCGGGGAGAACGGCGCCGGCAAGTCGACCCTGATGAAGATCCTCTACGGCATGCAGAAGCCGGACGAGGGCACCATCGCGGTCGACGGCGAACGGGTCTCCTTCGCGAGCCCCGCCGACGCCATCGCGGCCGGCATCGGCATGGTCCACCAGCACTTCATGCTGGCGGACAACCTCACGGTGCTGGAGAACGTCGTCCTCGGCGCCGAGAAGCTGCACGGCATCGGCTCCCGCGCCCGCGACAGGATCAGGGAGATCTCCGACGCGTACGGGCTGAACATCCGCCCCGACGCGCTCGTCGAGCACCTCGGCGTCGCCGACCGCCAGCGCGTGGAGATCCTCAAGGTCCTCTACCGCGGCGCCCGCACGCTCATCCTCGACGAGCCCACCGCGGTGCTGGTCCCGCAGGAGGTCGACGCCCTCTTCGGCAACCTGCGCGAGCTGAAGGCCGAGGGGCTCACCGTCATCTTCATCTCCCACAAGCTGGGCGAGGTGCTGTCCGTCGCCGACGACATCACCGTCATCCGGCGCGGCACGACGGTGGGCACGGCCGACCCTGGGGCCACCACGCCCCGGCAGCTCGCCGAGCTGATGGTCGGCAGCGAGCTGCCCTCGCCCGAGACCCGCGAGTCGACGGTCACGGACGTGCCGATGCTCCGGGTGGAGGGCCTGCGCCTCACCCGGACCGACCCCGACGGCGTGGTCCGCGAGGTCCTCGGCGGGATCACCTTCACCATCCACAAGGGCGAGGTCCTGGGCATCGCCGGCGTGGAGGGCAACGGCCAGACCGAGCTCGTCGAGGCCCTGATCGGCATGGGCGCCCCCGACGCCGGCGTGATCACGCTCGACGGCGAGGACGTCTCCCGCACCCCTACCCGCAAGCGCCGCGAGGGCGGCATCGGCTACATCCCCGAGGACCGCCACCGCCACGGGCTGCTGCTGGAGTCCCCGCTGTGGGAGAACCGCATCCTCGGCCACGTCACCGAGGCGCCCAACAGCAGGCGCGGCGTCCTCGACCCGAAGGCGGCCCGCCTGGACACCGAGCGGATCGTGCGCGAGTACGACGTGCGCACCCCCGGCGTCGAGGTCACCGCGGCGTCCCTCTCCGGCGGCAACCAGCAGAAGCTGATCGTCGGACGCGAGATGAGCCACCACCCGAAGTTCCTGATCGCCGCCCACCCCACCCGCGGTGTGGACGTCGGCGCGCAGGCCCAGATCTGGGACCAGATCCGCGAGGCCCGCCGCGAGGGCCTGGCGGTGCTGCTGATCTCCGCCGACCTGGACGAGCTGATCGGGCTCTCCGACACCCTGCGGGTGATGTACCGGGGCCGCCTGGTCGCGGACGCGGACCCCGCCGAGATCACCCCCGAGGAGCTGGGTTCGGCCATGACGGGCGCGGCCGCCGGCCACCTCGAACACGACCACGACACGGACGGTGAGGGCCGATGAAGAAGTCCGACAAGGTGCTGCTGGGCATCGCGGGCCCGGTGCTCGCCCTGGCCGTGGCCTTCGTCCTCACCACGCTCGTCCTGCTCGCCTCGGGCCTCGACCCGGTCGAGCCCTACACCCTGATGATCCAGGAGGCGGAGTACCCGGACATCCAGGTCCTCATCCTCAACCAGACGGGCACGTACTACCTGGCGGCCCTGGCCGTCGCCGTCGGCTTCCGGATGAACCTGTTCAACATCGGTGTCGACGGCCAGTACCGCCTCGCGGCGATGCTCGCCGCGGTGGTCGGCGCCGCCGTGGAGCTGCCCGGTCCCCTCCACGTCCTGCTGATCGTGCTCGTCGCGGTCCTCGTGGGCGCCTTCTGGGCCGGCGTCGCCGGCTTCCTCAAGACGACCCGCGGCGTCAGCGAGGTCGTCTCGACGATCATGCTGAACGCCATCGCGACCAGTCTGATCGCCTGGCTGATCCTGCCCGCCAACCTCGGCGAGCAGCCGCCCGGCTCCAACGACCTCACCACCGGCGAGATCGCCGGGTCCGGCTGGATGACCGGCCTGGCCGTCGAGGGCGGCAACGTCTACGGCTTCACCTTCGTCGCCTTCGCCCTCGGCGCCGTCTACTGGTTCGTCCTCAACCGCACCCGGTTCGGCTTCGACCTGCGCGCCACCGGCGCCAGCGAGTCCGCCGCCCAGGCGAGCGGCGTCGACGCCAGGAGGATGGTCCTCACCGCCATGCTGATCTCCGGCGGCGTCGCGGGCCTGACCGGCCTGCCGCTGCTGCTGGGCCAGACCCACACGTACAGCCTGGCCTTCCCGGCCGGCGTCGGCTTCACGGGCATCACCATCGCCCTGCTCGGCCGCAACCACCCGGTCGGCCTCTTCTTCGCCGCGCTGCTCGTCTCCTTCCTGGAGAAGGCGTCCGCCTCACTGGACCAGTACGGCTACCCGAAGGAGATCACCACGATCATGAAGGGCCTCATCGTGATCGCGGTGGTCGTGTCGTACGAACTCGTCCGGCAGTACGGGCTCCGCCGGCAGCAGCGGAAGGTGGGCGAGGAACTCGCCGCCCAGGCCCGCGAGAACAAGGAGGACGTGGCGGCATGAGCGAGTCCACGAGCACTGTTACCCCCACGGCGACCGCGCCGCGGAAGGGCGGCGGGCGCCGCAGGCCGTCCCCGCCCGTCACCCTGCTGATCGTCGCGGCCGGCCTGGCGCTGTTCTCGCTGGTCCGCCTCGTCAGCGGCGCCGACGACCTGACCTCGGTCGGCCAGGTGTCCGGCGCCCTCCAGCTGGCCGTGCCGATCGGGCTGGCCGGCCTCGGCGGCCTGTGGGCCGAGCGGGCCGGCGTCGTCAACATCGGCCTGGAGGGCATGATGGTCCTCGGCACCTGGTTCGGTGCCTGGGCCGGCTACCAGTGGGGCCCCTGGGCCGGTGTCGTCCTCGGCCTCGTCGGCGGCGCGCTCGGCGGCCTGCTGCACGCGGTCATGACGGTCACCTTCAACGTCAACCACATCGTCTCCGGCGTGGCGATCAACATCCTGGCCCTCGGAGCCACCCAGTACCTGTCGAACTTCACGTTCGCCGAGGCCCCCGGCGGCTCCTCCAAGCAGTCCCCGCCCGTCGGGGCGATCGACCGCATCACCGTCCCCGGGCTGTCGGAGTGGCTCGGCGACCTCCAGGCCAGGCACTGGTTCCTCGTCTCCGACCTGGCCGGCGTCGTCGGCGGCCTGGTCACCAACCTGTCGCTGCTGACCGTGGTCGCGCTGCTGCTGGTCCCCGCCACCTGGTGGATCCTGTGGCGGACCGGCTTCGGCCTGCGGCTGCGCTCCTGCGGCGAGAACCCGGTCGCCGCCGAGTCCCTGGGCGTCAACGTCTACAAGTACAAGTACATCGCCGTCCTCGTCTCCGGCGCCCTCGCGGGCCTCGGCGGCGCGTTCCTGGCGATCGTGTCGACCGGCCTCTACCAGGAGGGCCAGACCGGGGGCCGCGGCTTCATCGGCCTCGCGGCGATGATCTTCGGCAACTGGATGCCGGGCGGCCTCGCCCTCGGCGCCGGCCTGTTCGGCTTCACCGACAGCCTCAAGCTGCGCGGCGGCGCCGAGAACGTCCACGCGATGCTGCTCCTGCTGGCGATCCTGCTGGTCGTCGCGGTGGTCTGGACGCTGTACCGGAGGAAGTACGCGGCCGCCGCCGTCTCCGCCGTCGCCTCCGCCGTCCTCTTCGCCTGGCACGCGATGACCGAGACGCTGCCCAGCCAGTTCGTCGACGCCGCTCCGTACGTCACGACGCTGCTCGTACTGGCCCTGTCCGCGCAGCGGCTGCGGATGCCCAAGGCCGACGGCCTGCCGTACCGGAAGGGCCAGGGCGGGTGACCGCCGCCCCGGAGCCGCCCTTCGACTGGGGCGCCCTGCACGCCGCGGCGCGGGACGCCATGTCCCGCGCGTACGCGCCGTACTCGGGCTACCCGGTCGGAGCTGCGGCGGTCGTCGACGACGGCCGCACGGTCACCGGCTGCAACGTGGAGAACGCCTCGTACGGCCTCGGCCTGTGCGCCGAGTGCGGGCTCGTCTCCCAGCTCCAGGCCACCGGCGGCGGCCGGCTCACGCACTTCGTGTGCGTGGACGGCCGCGGCGAGACGCTCGTGCCCTGCGGGCGCTGCCGGCAGCTCCTGTTCGAGTTCGGCGGCGGCGAGCTGCTGCTGGACACCCCGGACGGCGTGCGGACGCTCGACGAGATGCTGCCGCAGGCGTTCGGCCCCGGCCACCTCGCCTAGCCCGAGCCGGAAGCGGCCCTTCCCACCCGGTGGGAAGGGCCGCGCCGCTCCCCGTCCCCCTGCGCGCGGGAGATCCCCGCCGCAGCCCGCCGGAAGGAAACACCGAGCCCATGGACGCGATCTCCGTCATCCGCACGAAGCGGGACCGGGGCGAGCTGACCCCGGAGCAGATCGACTGGATCATCGACGCGTACACGCGCGGCGAGGTCGCCGACGAACAGATGTCGGCCCTCGCGATGGCGATCCTGCTCAACGGCATGAACCGGGCGGAGATCGCCCGCTGGACCGCCGCCATGATCGCCTCGGGCGAGCGGATGGACTTCTCCCCGCTCTCCCGCCCCACCGCCGACAAGCACTCCACCGGCGGCGTCGGCGACAAGATCACGCTGCCGCTCGCGCCGCTCGTCGCCGCGTGCGGCGCCGCCGTGCCGCAGCTCAGCGGCCGGGGCCTCGGACACACCGGCGGCACCCTCGACAAGCTGGAGTCCATCCCCGGTTGGCGGGCCCTGCTCTCCAACGAGGAGATGCTGCACGTCCTCGACACGACCGGCGCCGTGATCTGCGCGGCGGGCGACGGCCTCGCCCCCGCCGACAAGAAGCTGTACGCGCTGCGCGACGTGACCGGCACGGTCGAGGCGATCCCGCTGATCGCCTCCTCGATCATGTCGAAGAAGATCGCCGAGGGGACGGGCTCGCTCGTCCTGGACGTGAAGGTCGGCTCCGGCGCCTTCATGAAGAACCGCGACGACGCCCGCGAGCTGGCCTCCACCATGGTCGGCCTGGGCACCGACCACGGCGTGCGCACGGTCGCCCTGCTCACCGACATGTCGACGCCGCTCGGCCTGACCGCGGGCAACGCCCTGGAGGTCCGCGAGTCCGTCGAGGTCCTCGCCGGCGGCGGCCCCGCCGACGTCGTCGAGCTGACCGTGGCGCTCGCCCGGGAGATGCTCGACGCGGCCGGGCTGAAGGACGCCGACCCGGCGAGGGCCCTCGCGGACGGCTCCGCGATGGACGTGTGGCGCCGCATGATCGCCGCACAGGGCGGCGACCCGGACGCCGAGCTGCCGGTCGCCCGCGAGCGGCACGTCGTCACCGCCCCCTCCTCCGGGGTCCTCACCCGTCTCGACGCGTACGGCGTCGGGGTCGCCGCCTGGCGCCTCGGCGCGGGCCGTGCCCGCAAGGAGGACCCCGTGCAGGCGGGCGCCGGTGTGGAGCTGCACGCCAAGCCGGGCGACACGGTCACCGCCGGCCGGCCGCTGATGACGCTGCACACGGACACCCCGGAGAGGTTCGCCTACGCCCTGGAGGCCCTGGAGGGCGCCTGGGACGTCGCCCCGGCGGGCACCGCCTTCACGCCGCGGCCGATCGTCCTCGACCGCGTCGCCTGACCCCCGCCCGGCCGGCGCACCCGCCGCCGCCTCCCGGCCGGGCGCCCGCCGGACCCGGCCCGGGCGCCCGCCGTCCACCGGGCCCGGACCCCGGCCGCCCGATGAGTTCCGGGCGCGGCGGGGGTCCTACCGGTGTGAAGGACACGGATCCGGTCGTCCTGCGCGTCGGCGGGCCGATCGGGCCCGCCGACGCGCCGCGCCTCTGCGGTGAGCTGGCCGCGCTCCTCGACGGCGCCGCCCCGGGCGCGGCGGTCGTCGTCGACGCGGCCCCGCTCGCGCACCCGGGCCTGGCCGCCGTCGACGCGCTCGCCCGGCTGCAGCTGGCCGCCCGCCGCCGGGGCCACCCGCTCACCGTGCGGAACGCGGGACCCGGCCTGCGGGCCCTGCTGGCGCTCACCGGACTCACCGACCGGCTGCTCGGGCCTCCAGGCGGTCCGGGAGGCCGAACAGCGGGAACCACCGGTCCACGTCCAGGAACGACGTGATTCCGGAGACCTTCCCGCCGGCGGTCTCGACGACCATGAGCGCCCAGGGGCCGAACCCGCCCTCCGGATCCGGGTGGTAGTGCGCGAACGCCGGCGTGCCGTTCGCCACCGTCGCCAGCAGGCGCGAGCCCCGGCAGACCGCGCCGACGCCCAGCATCCAGCCCACGATGTCGTCGTGGCCGCGCAGCCACAGGTCGTAGGGGGGCATGGAGAGCGTCGCGTCCTCGTGGAGCAGCGCCGTCAGCGCCGCCATGTCGTACGCCTCGAAAGCCGCCACGTACCGCTCCAGGAGCTCTCGCTGCCCCTCGTCCAGCGGGTCGGCCGCGTCCGTGCGCGCCGGGTCCGACGCGGCCAGCGTCGCCCGGGCCCGCTGGAGCGCGCTGTTCACCGAGGCGACCGAGGTGTCCAGCAGCTCGGCCACCTCGCTCGCCCTCCAGGCGAGCACCTCCCGCAGGATCAGCACCGCCCGCTGCCGGGCCGGCAGGCGCTGGAGCGCCGCGACGAACGCCAGGCGCACCGACTCGCGTGCCAGGGCCGCCTCCGCCGGGTCGTCGGTCTGCGGCAGCACCCGCCCGTCGGGCACCGGCTCCAGCCAGGTGGCCTCGGGGCGGGCGGTGAGCTGAGCCTGTGCGACGGGCGTCGCCGCCGTCAGGTCCATCGGACGGGCCCGGCGGGCGCCCGCGCCGAGCGCGTCCGTGCAGACGTTCGTCGCGATCCGGTACAGCCAGGAGCGCAGTGACGAGCGGCCCTCGAAGCGGTCGAGGGCGCGCCAGGCGCGCACCATCGTGTCCTGTACGGCGTCCTCCGCCTCGAAGATCGAGCCGAGCATCCGGTAGCAGTAGCCGGTCAGCTCCGTCCGGTACTCCTCCAGCCGGGCCTCCAGGCCCTCGGGTGCCACCGTCTCCGCCATCGTGTCCCATCCCTGTCGCGCCGTGTCCTCCCCTCCGGGAAGCTACCGGAGGGGACTGACAACACGGGCCGGGGCGGTGCGTCAGGTGCCGGGCTTGCGTCCGTACACGAAGACGTCGTCCCCGTTGCGCAGCAGGTTCCAGTATGCCTTCGCGTCGGCGGGCCGCATGTTGACGCAGCCCCCGGAACCCGGCGGGTTGTACATCGACTTGGTGGTCGCGTGGAACGCCTGCCCGCCGTCGAAGAACTGCGAGTGCGGCATCCACACCTTGTAGAGGGTCGACCAGTGGTTGAGGGACCGGTAGTAGATCTTCTTCGCGCCCGTGCGGGTCTCCGCGCCGTCGCGGCCCGTGCGGACCGGCACCGGCCCGTACACCAGCTTCGACCCGTCCTGGACCCAGCTGAGCTGCCGGGTCAGGTCGACGCAGGCTATCCGGCCCTTGTTGACCGGGCAGGCCCCCGCCTTGTTGGGCGTCCTCCCGGCGGCCCGCTGCTTCAGGATCGTGTCCATCGTGCGCCAGGTGAGCGGCCCGGCGTAGCCGACGGACGGCGTGATGCCGTGCGCCTGCTGGAACGACCGGATCGCCCGGCAGTCCGCCGGCGACTGTCTGCCGTCGACCGGTCTGCCGAGGAACTTCTCCACCTGCCTCTGGTACGGCCCGGTCTGCGTCGTGCACGTCGCCGCCGCCTGCGCGGGGCCCGCGCCCACGGCCAGCGTCAGCGGTGCGACCAGTCCGGTCATGCCCAGTGCGACGGCGGTGCGCCGCCGCCATGCCCCACACTTTGCCCCCATACGTCTCTTTCTCCTCGTGTCCGGTCGGTTCTCCGTTCCGTAGGACGTTCGGTGCAGCGGGCCGGTTACGTCAAGGGGCGGTCCGTCCCGGGCGTCCGGGACGTCCGGGACGCCCGGGACGCGGGGGAGTGCCGAGCGGAAGCGGTGCGGGCGCCCGCACCGGGGTGGGCGGGACCCGCGGCGCGCCCGTGTCGTAGGTTCTCCGGAGGCCGCCGGGCCGTCAGACGCGTGCGCCGGGCGGTCCGCCGACCGGCGCGCAGGCGGACCGCGGCGGCACCGCCCCGCCCCTGCCGGGTGCGGGGCCCACCGACCCGCGGAAAGACACGGAGACGACCGACATGCGGCTTCGATGCGCTGTGCTCGACGACTTCCAGGCCATCGCCACCAGCGTGGCCGACTGGAGCCCCGTCCAGGACCGGGTGGAGGTGGTCGGCTTCACCGAGCACTTCGCCACGGAGGACGAACTGGCCTCCGCCCTCGCCGACTTCGACATGGCGGTGACCCTGCGCGAGCGCGTCCCCTTCCCCGCCTCCCTGCTCGACCGGCTGCCCCGGCTGAAGCTGCTCGTCGCGTCCGGCATGCGCAACTCGGCCATCGACCACGCCGCCGCCGCACGCAACGGCGTGACGGTCTGCGGCACCGAGAGCTCCCCGACCCCGCCGGTCGAGCTGACCTGGGCCCTGCTCCTCGGCCTCGCCCGGGGGATCGTCACCGAGAACGAGGCCCTGCGCTCGAACGGCCCCTGGCAGTCCACGGTCGGCGCCGACCTGCACGGCCGTCGCCTGGGCCTGCTCGGCCTGGGGAAGATCGGCAGCCGGGTCGCCCGGGTGGGCCTCGCCTTCGGCATGGAGGTGGCGGCCTGGAGCGAGAACCTCACCGAGGAGCGCGCGGACGAGGTCGGCGTCCGCCTGGCCTCCTCGAAGGAGGAACTGCTGCGCGAGAGCGACTTCGTCTCGGTCCACCTCGTGCTCGGCGAGCGGACCCGCGGCCTGGTGGGCGCCCCCGAGCTGGCCCTGCTCAAGCCCACCGCGTACCTGGTCAACACCTCCCGCTCGGCCGTCGTCGACCAGGAGGCCCTGCTCGCCGCGCTGCACGAGGGCCGGATCGCCGGGGCGGGCGTCGACGTCTTCGACGTCGAGCCGCTGCCCGCGGACCACCCGGTGCGCACCGCGCCCCGGCTCCTGGCCACCCCGCACCTCGGCTACGTCTCGCGGAACAACTACCGCACCTACTACGGGCAGGCCGTCGAGGACATCGAGGCGTACCTGGCCGGCAGCCCGGTGCGCCTCCTCAACTGACGTCCCGTCGCGCGGGAGCCGGACCGCGCGCGTACCGCCCGGCCGGTCGCTCCCGCCCCGGCGCCCGGGAAGCCGCCGACCCCGGGGAGCCGCCGGTGACCGGCCCGCGGCGGAGGGCGGTCCGGCGACCGCCCGGCGCGGTCCGGCGACGCGCCGCCGCCCGGCGCCGGGGGGGCCGGACCCGTCGCCCGGCGGGACCGCACGGCTCGCGCCGCACCTCAGCGGGGTCCGCCCGCCGCGACGACCGGCGTCCGCCGCCCCGCGCCGGCGGCGCCGCCCCGCCCCTCCGGCCCGCGCCGCCGTGCCGCGCGGGCGCTGTGCGTGCCGTACAGGGTGAGGGAGACGACGCCGAGGACGGCGGCCAGGCCCAGCAGGACCGTGCCCGGCCAGCCGCCCGCGTGGTAGGCGGCAGCGCCGAGCGTGCCGCCCGCGCTGCCGCCGAGGTAGTACGCCGACTGGTACAGCGCCGACGCCTGCGCCCGTCCGGTGGCCGCCGTCCGGCTCACCGACGACGAGGCGACCGCGTGGCCGGCGAAGAAGCCCGCCGTGACGAGGACCAGTCCCGCCAGCACGGCGGCCAGCGAACCGGCCGACGACAGCAGCAGCCCGGCCGCCGTCACGGCCGCCGCCAGGTACAGCGCCCCGCGCCGCCCGGCGCGCCCGACCAGCCCGCCGGCCGCGGCGGACGACGCCGTACCGACCAGGTACACGAGGAACACCGATCCGGCGACCCCCTGCGGCAGCGAGAACGGCGCCTCCGTCAGCCGGTAGCCGATCACCGTGTACACGGCGCCGAAGACCGTCATGAACAGCGCGCCGATCGCGTACAGCCGCAGCAGCAGCGGATCCGACAGGTGCGCGCGCACCGTCCGCGCCACCGCGCGCGGCTCCGGCGACGAGGGCGTGAAGTGCCGCGCGGCCGGCAGCAGCAGCCGGTACGCCACGACGCACGCCGCCGCCGTCAGCCCCACGGCGGCGAGTCCCGCCCGCCAGCCCCACAGCTGCGCGGCCCACCCGGTCACGACGCGGCCGCACATCCCGCCGACGCTGTTGCCCGCGACGAACAGCCCGACCGCCGCGACCAGGGCCTTCGGCCGCACCTCCTCCGCCAGGTACGCCATCGCCGACGCCGGCAGCCCGGCCAGCGCCGCGCCCTGCACGGCGCGCAGCGAGATCAGCCACTCCAGGGTCGGCGCGAACGGCACCAGCAGGCCCACGGCGACGGCCGTCACCAGCGAACCGGTCATCACGGCCCGCCGTCCCAGCCGCTCCGACAGGGCGCTCAGCGGCAGCACGCACAGCGCGAGCGCGCCGGTCGCGGCGGAGACGGTCCAGCTGGCGGCCGACGCGCTCACCGCGAAATCGGCGGAGACGGCCGGGAGCAGGGCCTGGGTCGAGTAGAGGAGGGCGAACGCCGCGACGCCGGCGGCGAGGAGGGCGAGGCTCATCCGGCGGTGGCCGGGACGGCCGGGGGCGAGGCGGGTGTCGGCGTCCGCGGCTGCCGCGGACGCCCCGGTACTGGCGGGAGACATGCCTCGACCGTACGGAGCGCCCGGCTCATGCGTCCAATGCATGAAAAGGCTTTAATCGTTCCCATGACGCATGAGTACAGGTCGCGGCCCCGGCCGTCGCCGGCCGGCAACGAGGAGGAGACCGGACTGCTGCTCGCCCCCCGTCTGGCGTACTTCGCGGCCGTCGCCCGCCACGAGCACGTGACCAGGGCCGCGCGGGAGACCGGCGTCCCCCAGTCGACGCTGTCGCGGGCCGTGGCGCGCCTGGAGGCGGACCTGGGCGTCACGTTGTTCGCGCGCAAGGGCCGGACCCTGTCGCTGACCCCGGCGGGCCGGACGTTCCTGGCGTCCGTGGAGCGGGCGCTCGGCGACGTGGAGCGGGCCGCCGAGGCCGTGCGCGCCGACGTGCACCCGACGGCCGGGCGCGTCGCGTTCGGCTTCCTGCACACGATGGGTTCGGAGACCGTGCCCGGCCTGCTGCGGGCGTTCCGCGTCGACCACCCCAGGGTCCGCTTCACCCTCGTCCAGAACTACGGCGAGGCCATGATCGAGCGGCTCCGGGCGGGCGAGCTCGACCTGTGCCTGACCTCGCCGGTGCCCGACGCCCCCGACCTGGCCGCCCGCCGCCTCGACGAGCAGCGGCTGCGGCTCGTCGTGCCGGACGACCACCGGCTGGCCGGCCGCAGGCGCGTCCGGCTCGCGGAGGCGGCCGACGAGGCCTTCGTGACCCTGGAGCCGGGGTACGGGCTGCGCCGCATCACCGACGACCTGTGCGCCGAGGCGGGGTTCCGGCCGCGCGTCGCGTTCGAGGGCGAGGAGGCGGAGACGCTGCGCGGGCTGGTCGCGGCCGGCCTGGGCGTCGCCCTGCTGCCACCGCCCGCGGTGCCCCGGCCCGGTGTCGTCGAACTGGCGGTGACGGCGCCGCGCGCGGTCCGCGAGATCGGCGTCGCCTGGCAGGCGGGCCGCCCGGACACGCCCCCGGTGGCGGCGTTCAAGAAGTTCCTGCTGTCCCGCCGCGGCAGGCTGCTGGGCGTCTCGGGGCAGTAGGCGGGCGCCGTACGGCATCGGGCGGCGCGCGCCGGGTACCCGGTGGCCATGACCAGGAACGACGACCAGCGTCCCGTACGGCGTCCCGACCCGGACCGGGAGCGCGGGGCGGACCCGGCGCACGGCGCCGACCCGGTGCGCGAGGTGGACCAGCGGAGCGGCCACGAGGCGGAGGCCGCCGAGGCGGCCCGCCGGGCGGAGGAGGAGCGGGCGGCCTCACGGCCCTTCAGCTACCCCTACCCCGAGCGCCGCGCCGGCGTCCGCGCCACCCGCCGGGTCGCGCGCGAGGCGGCCGACGCGGACAGCGTCCCCGGCGTCCCGGGCGGCTACGGCACGACCGGCGGGGGCCAGCCCGGCGGCAGCCCCGGCATCAACCCGGACCGCAGGGGCACCCTCGACCCGTCCGAGTACGCCGACACCATCGCCGGCGGCGAACCCGACCCGCGGCGCAACCCGGAGGAGAGCTGACTCAGGACCGCAGCGAACGGCCGAACCCGGCCGCCAGCGGCATCCGCAGCCCCAGGGGCGGCGGCGCCGCGAAGGCGTCGGTGACCGGGCGGGTGTAGGGGCGGTGGAAGAGCGAGCCCAGCACGAAGTCGGTCGCCAGCGCGACGACCTCGTCGTGGTGCTGACGCAGCGCGTGCCCGTCCGAGTGGACCTCGAAGCGGCACGTCGACCGGTTCGCCTTCTTCGCCCGCACCGCCAGCCAGTACGACAGGTCGGGGTGGGCGGCGGCGTCGGTCGTCCCGTGCACGATCATCACCTGGCGGCCCACGAGCTGCCGGACCGGCTCCGGCTCGGCGGCCACGTCGTCCTCCGGCAGCCACGGCGCCAGCGCCAGTACGGACGCCACCGCCGGGTGCCCGGCCGCCCGCAGCGCGGCCCGCCCTCCCATACCGTGCCCGGCGAGGCAGACCGGTACGTCGCCGTGGCGCCGCACCACCTCGGCGACGGCCCACCGGGCGTCCGCCGCGAGCCGCGCGTCGGCGCCGTTCCAGCCGCGTCCCCGGTACCGCACCACGTGCGCGACCAGCCCCTCGTCGCGGCCCGCCCGCACGAGGCGCCGCGCCAGCGGGAGCAGTGCGGCGCGGTGCAGCGGCGAGGCGCGGCGCGCCGATTCGGGCGTGCCGTCCGGGAGGAGGAGGACCACCCCGCCGACCGTCGCCACCGACTCCGAACCCCCTACGGCCCGCCCCAGGCGCGGCTGCCGGGCGCGGCCCGGACCTACGAGTGCGTGGTGTGCCATGACAGAACAGTCTCAGAAGACCAGGTGTACGCCATGCGTACACACGGTCACCGTTCCGTATCGAGTGATCCCCGCCGGCCCGCCGCCCCTCCGGGACGCCTCCGCCCCGGACCGGGCGGAGCCGGGCGGTGGCGAGCGCGGGTGGGGGGACCGGAGCCCGGAGACGACGCGTCGGGACCCGGTCCCCCCACCGCGGACCGGGTCCACCGCGCCCCGAGGGTCCCGTCCCACGACCACCTCGCCGGGGACCGCGCCCCGGCACGGTCGTCGCCCCGGTCCGCGCGCGGCCACGGCGCCCCGCCCGGGGCCGGACCGGACCGGCCCGGCAGGTGGTTCCGCGAGGCCCCCGCCCACACCTGCGCCGTCGCGCAGGCCCGTGCCCGTGAGGCCCTTCTCCGCACCGCCGCCGAGTGCGCGGAGGACCTCGACGAGGACGGCGTCGGGTGCGCGGAGGTCCGCCACGTCCCCGAACAGCACCCGGAGGGGGGCCTCGTCCCCGGCGGGGTCGTCGCCGTCGACATCGACGACCGCTTGACGCCCGGAACGGGCCCGAGCCGCGAGTGCGAGCCGCTGACCGAGGCGTTCGACCACAGGTTCGACGACATGCGGAGGCTCACCGTCAACGCGATGAAGTCCGCCTTCATCCCTTTCGATGAACGACTGGCGGTGATCGACGACGTGACCGGGCCGGGATGCGCCGAGCGGGATCCCGAACGGCTGTTCGGTCAGACCGCCACCACCAGCGCGTCTGCCCGGGAGGAGGTCCGAGACGCCGCCGCGGGGAGCGGACGGGCGGGGCCGGGAGCCCCGCGCCCCGGCCGCCTCCGGTGTTTGCGGGACGCAGCGCGCGATGGCTAGCTTGCGGAACCGCTCATCCCCGATTCCCCCGAGGACGAATTCCGATGAAGCAGTCCGCCGCCAAGGCCCTCGGTGTCGCCGTGTTCGGCGCCGCCCTCGCCGTCTCCGCCGCCGGCAGCGCCTCCGCGCTCACCGACATCCCCACCGGCGAGGTCGTGGAGACCGCCACCGAGTCGGTACCGGTCGCGCAGACCGCCTCCGACCTGTCCGGCGAAGCGGGCGAGACCGCCACCCGAGCCGAGGGCACCCTCGCCGAAGCCGCCCCCGCCGAAGCCGCCCCCGCCGAAGCCACTCCCGCCGAAGCCGCCCTCGCCGAAGCCGCCCCCGTCGCACCGGCCGACACCCCGCTCGACCCGGTCACCAAGCTCCTCGGCGGCCTCCCCCTCGGCGGCCTCCTCCCGGTCCCCGGCCTCGGCTGAACCGGCCCCGGACGTACGACGGCGGTGGGCGCGCACCTTCCGGGTGCGCGCCCACCGCCGTCCGTCGCGCCGGGGAGGCGGCGGGGGCGAGGGGACCGCGGCCGCTACCAGGCCGGGGTCGCGGTCTTCTCCGTCGGCAGCAGCATCCACAGCGCCAGGTACAGCAGGAACTGCGGACCCGGCAGCAGACACGACACGGCGAAGATCACACGCATCGTGGTCGCCGAGGTGCCGAAGCGCCGTGCCAGCGCCGCGCATACTCCGGCGATCACGCGTCCGTCGCGAGGGCGGGCAAGTGCGGCCATGGTGGGCTCCTTCGTGAGGTGCTTCGCGGAGGCCGCCGTCGGGCCTCCGATGACTCCATCCTCCCCGCCTACCCCGGACAAAGCTTCCCACTACGGGGCGATCCCGACCCTGGGAATCCTCGGGGTCTTCCCCTGAGGGACCTCCTCCGTCCGAAGGGCGCCGCCCCGCCGCCCCTCCTCCGGGAAGGACCGGCGGCCCGCCCCGGCACCGGTGCGCGCCCCGCGGTCCGGCGCGCCCGTCCTGCGCCGCAGCCGCGCCCGGAACGCCGGCACGACCGCCAGGTGCGCCAGCGCCACCCCCGCCGTGTTCAGCAGCACCGCGTCCACGTCCACCACCCGGCCCGGCACCGCCGTCTGCAGCAGCTCGATCCCCAGGGACACCAGCGCCCCCGCGGACACCGTCCGCACCAGCGACGCCCACGGCGCCACGTCGAGCCGCGCGTCCGCCAGCGGCAGCAGCACGCCCAGCGGCGCCAGCAGCACCAGCGCCTCGCCGAGCCGCCGCGCCGCCTCGACCGGGCCCAGCGCCAGATCGGCCCTTATCCCGGCGAGCGGCTCCAGGTTCGCCGCCGTCACCCACATCACGTCCAGCGGTCGCAGCGTCAGCCACCCCACGAGCACCAGATGGAGGGAGAGGAGGACGAGCCCCGCGACGCGGTAGCGGATGACGGCCATGCCGCCCGGACCTTGACGCTGCACGCCCCCCAAGACGCGGACACCGACGGGATCGGTTCCCCTTTCCGGGAAGGCCCCGTCCCCCTCAGGACACCCGCGGACCCGCCCGTTCGGAGCCGGGCGCCACCGGCCCGGACGGCCGGAGCGGGTCAGGGGGCCCGGGTCGGCACCGGGGACTCCGGGCGGTCCTTCACTCCCCCGTCGCACACATAGCGCCGCACCGGGTGCTCCCCCGGCCCCCCAGCACCACGGCGCCGTGCACCGAGGTCGCGTCCGTCTCCCCGTACGTGCACACGATCTGCGCCAGCGCCACCGGCGGCAGCTCCTCCGGCCCCCGGCTCAGCCGCAGCGAGCCCTCCGGATCGCCCGCGCGGCCCGCCGACACCGTCAGCGGCTCCTCCAGGTACGTGGTGAAGCCCGCCTGCCGCTCGCTCTGCGAGGGCCGCTCCCGTATCGCGTCGAGCAGCGCCTGCGCGACGGCCGCCCGCGACGCCCCGCCCGGTACGCCGCCCCCGGGCCGCACGGTGCGCTCCACCGGCTCCAGGCCCGACGCGCACACGAGGTACACCCGCGCCGGCATCCCCGCGCCGGGCGCCGTCGGCCGCGCGGCCGTCTCCGACAGGCTGCACGGCACCCGGGACGGCGCCCCGCCCGCGTCGACCGGCACCGACGTCGTGCGGATGCCGCACCCGGCGGTGACCGCGGCCAGCACGGCCGCCCCGGCCGACACCCCCCATCGGCGTGCGGCCGGACCGCCGGCGTGCTCCGCGCGCGGGCCCCGGCCCGCCGCACGCCCGCCGGTGTCAGGCCCGCGCGTCCCGCTCGCCACCGTGCTGCCCCCCGTCCTCCGGACCGTCGTTCCCGCGGCCGTCGCGGCCGCCCCCCTCACCGTGCGCGGAGCCGCCCTCCCCGTCGCGGGCCGCGACCTTCGAACCGTCGCGGGGCAGCCGCAGCGTGAACACCGCACCGCCCCCGTCCGGCGAGTTGGCCGCGGTGATGTCGCCGCCGTGGACCAGCGCGTTCTCCATGGCGATCGACAGTCCGAGCCCGCTCCCCTCCGACCGCGGCCGGGACGCGCTCGCCTTGTAGAACCGGTCGAAGACGTGCGGCAGCACGTCCTCGGGAATGCCCGGCCCGTGGTCCCGCACCCGCACGATCAGGTCGTCGCCCGACGTGCGCACCGACACCCGCACCGGCGAACCGCCGTGCTTGAGCGCGTTGCCGATCAGGTTCGCCAGTATGACGTCCAGCCGGCGCGGGTCCAGCCGCGCCACGATGCCCCGTTCGGCGTCCAGCTCCACCGCGTCCAGCCACGCCCGCGCGTCGATGCAGGCCGTCACCTGGTCGGCCACGTCCACGTCGTCCAGGACCAGCTTCGCCGTGCCCGCGTCGAACCGCGTGACCTCCATGAGGTTCTCGACCAGCGTGTTCAGCCGCCGCGTCTCGCTGATCACCAGCGACACCGCCGGGGCGACCATGGGGTCGAGACTGTCCTGCTCCTCCTCCAGGACCTCCGTCACCGCCGTCAGCGCCGTCATCGGCGTCCGCAGCTCGTGCGACATGTCCGCCACGAACCGGCGGCTGGACTCCTCCCGCGCGCTCATGTCCGCGACCTTCTTCTGGAGGCTCTCCGCGGCGCTGTTGAACGTCCTCGCCAGCTCGGCGAGCTCGTCCGTACCGGACACCCGCAGCCGCGTGTCGAGCTTCCCCTCGCCGAGCCGCCGCGCCGCCTCGCCCAGCCGGTGCACCGGCTTCAGCACCGTCGTCGCCGCCACCTGCGCCAGCAGCGCCGACCCCAGCAGGGCCAGCAGCGTCGCCACCCCCAGCGACCAGCCCAGCGAGTTCAGGTCCTGCCGCTCCGGCTCCAGCGACTTCAGCATGTACCCGGTCGGCCCGCCGCCGACGATCCGCGTCCCGCCCACCAGGTACGGCGTGCCGCGCAGCGTCGTCCGCAGCCAGAACACGTGGTAGGCGTGCTTGTTGGCGGCCGTGAGCTCCTGCTCCTCGTCCACGGCCACCCGCAGCGACGCCGGCACGTCGTCCAGCGCGAACCGGTCCGGGTCCGAGGCCCCGACGACCTGTTCGCCCCCGTCCCGCTCGCCCAGCAGCACCACGCTGTACCCGCCGCCGCCCCGGGCCATCAACCGGGCGGTCCGCCGCAGCTCCTCCCGCGTGGGCCGCGGCGGGAGCGCGGCCGCGCGGTTCTGCATCTCCTGCTTGAAGTCGCCGAGCGCCGCCTCCTGCGTACGCGTCAGCACCGCCTCGCGGTTCAGCCAGTACGCGATTCCCGACGCCGACACGGCTGCCGTCAGCGCGACCAGGCCGAACACGACGATCAGCCGCACCCGCAGGCTCGTCCACCGCCTCCCCGCGCCCAGAGCCCTGCGTACGTCCTCGGCGGCACCGCCCGGCGCACCGCCCCGCCCTCCGCGCACGCTCACGCGGGGGCGTCGAGCCGGTAGCCGACGCCGCGCACCGTACGGATCAGGGTCGGCGACGACGGAACGTCCTCCACCTTCGCCCGCAGCCGCTGCACACACGCGTCCACCAGGCGCGAGTCGCCCAGGTAGTCGTGCTCCCACACCAGCCGCAGCAGCTGCTGCCGCGACAGCGCCTGCCCGGGCCGGCGGCTCAGCTCCAGCAGCAGCCGCAGTTCGGTCGGCGTCAGCTGGAGCTCCTCGCCGTTCTTCGTCACCGTCATCGCCGACCGGTCGATGGCCAGCGCGCCGAAGGTCGCCGAGTCGGTCGTCTCCCGCTCCCCGCGCCGCAGCACGGCGCGGATCCGGGCGTCCAGCACCCGTCCCTGCACCGGCTTGACGACGTAGTCGTCCGCGCCCGACTCCAGGCCGACGACCACGTCGATGTCGTCGCTGCGCGCGGTCAGCAGGATGATCGGCAACTGGTCCGTGCGCCGGATGCGCCGGCACACCTCGAAACCGTCGATACCGGGCAGCATCACGTCCAGGACGATCAGGTCCGGCCGCTGTTCCCGGAGCAGTTTCAGGCCGTCCTCACCCGTCGCCGCGGTGGCCACGCGGTGGCCCTGGCGGGACAGCGAGAGTTCGAGGGCCGTGCGGATGGCGTCGTCGTCCTCGATCAGCAACAGGAAAGGCACGGCGTCATTCTGTCCCATGGGGGAGACGAGTTCGACCCGCGGGGCCCCCGGCGGTCCCTCCAGTACCAGACCGGTGCGCCGCGGGCCCCTGTGACACGCCTGTGACAGTCGGCGGACACCGCCATGAACTCCCCTCGGCAGTCTTTTTTCCACACGGACGAGCCGACTCCACGACGACAGGGGGGCGTGATGAACGCAGTGCAGCACGGCACCACTTCGAACGCAGTTGTCACGCGTCTCCACGACGTCGCGCGGAGCACCGGGCGGTCCGGCGCCGAGGGGGCTCCCCCTCCGCCGAACGGAACCGGGAGCCCGGGGCGGGGCGGGGACGCGTCCGCGGCCCCGGACGCCCGCACAAGGCGCCCTGCGTGGTCGCCCTGACCGACGGGGGCAGGGCGCACGGGGAGACCGCGGGGGAGCGGAGGGGCCCGGCGAGGAAGAGGAACGCGGAAGCCGCCTTCACCGCCTACGTCCAGGAGCGCCGCGCCTCCCTGTACGCCACCGCCTACCACCTGACCGGGGACCGGCACGAGGCCGAGGACCTGCTGCAGAGCGCGCTGTTCTCGACGTACCGCGCCTGGGACCGGATCAGCGACAAGGCGGCGGTCGGCGGCTACCTGCGCCGCACGATGACCAACCTGCACATCAGCGCCTGGCGGCGCCGCAAGCTCAACGAGTACCCGACGGAGGAGCTGCCGGAGACGGTGGGCGACTCCGACGCGATGCGCGGCACGGAGCTGCGCACGGTGCTCTGGCAGGCGCTCGCCCGACTGCCCGAGCTGCAGCGCACCATGCTGGTCCTGCGCTACTACGAGGGCCGCACCGATCCGGAGATCGCGGAGATCCTGGACATCAGCGTCGGCACGGTGAAGTCGAGCATCTGGCGGTCGCTCCGCCGGCTGCGCGAGGACGAGGTCCTCAGCTTCGGCCGTGACCGGGAGGAGTCCTTCGGCCAGCTCGTGGCCTGAGGACGGGGGGCGGGGGGAACCCACGGGGGAGGTGGGGGGGACCCCGCGGGGATCACGGGGGATCCCATCGGGGGATCGGAAACACCTGCGCCGGGCGAGCTGGGGGGCTTGCCCGGCGCAGGTGTTCCCGTCGCGGGGAAGGGCTCCGCGGGGTCGCCGCGTCCGGTCCCGCGCGCCACGGCGGTCTCCGGCCGCGGGGACTCCGCACGGTCGCCGCGTCCGGCTCCGCCGCGCCGCCTACACCGGCTCCGGCGTCCTCGGGCCGCGCTGCCGTCCCACCGCCGCGGCGGCGAGCCGGACCAGCGCCTCGTCCCTCCCGCAGGGGTACGCGCCCAGCGCCGTCTGCCGGGCCACGACCGACCGCTCGGCACGCATCAGCCGCCATCCCCGGCGCAGCAGGAACGGCACCGACTTGCGGCCCTCGCGCAGGTCCCGCACCAGCCGGCGGCGGAACGTCGTGGACGGCCGGCCGCACAGGCACAGCACGTCCGCCAGAACCCCGAGCTCCTCGCAGCGGCGCGCGACGTCGGCCGCGAAGACGCCCTCCGCGACGAACAGCGGCGCGCGGGCGACGTCCAGGGTCGCGCGGCCGACGCGGGAGCTGGTGGAGATGTCGTACACGGGGACGGTCGCACGGCCCGTGGCGCACAGCTCGGCGATCGCGGCGACCGCCTCGTCCGCGTCCCACGACCCGGGGGAGTCCCAGTCGACGTCCGTGCCGCCCGGCACGAGCGGCAGGGACGGGTCGTCGCCCTCCTTGTAGAAGTCGTCGAGCCGGAGCACGGGCAGTCCGGCGCGGGCGGCGAGGGACGACTTGCCGGAACCTGAGGGACCCGCGAGCAGCACGACGCGGGTCGGGATCGGTGGGGAACTCACGGGACACCAGTGTGGACCATCGGCCCGGAGCGGGACCCCACCGGGAGGCCCCGGTGGCGGCGCCACCCCCTCCCCGCGGAGCGCGACCGGCCGCTCGCCCCGCGTGCGGGCCGTCCTGCGTACGGTGTGCCCCGGGTACGGGCGTCCCCGGGAGGGGCGCCCCGCCGCCCCCCGGGGGAGGGGCGGCGGGGCGGGGCCGCTCAGTACGCCGAGCCGGACGCGCCCAGGGAGCCGGTCGGGTGCCAGACCGTCTTGGTCTCCAGGAACGCCGTGAGGCGGCCCGTGCCGGGGTCGGCGGTCCAGTCGGCGCCGCCGTCCGCGCCCCGGGGGCGCAGGACGCGCTTCAGGTTGTCGGCCGCCGCCACCTCCAGGTCGCGGGCGAGCTCGGGACCCGCGCCCGTCAGGTCGACGGCGTTGACGTCCTGGTGTGCGGCGAGCGGAGCGGCGATCTCCGCCGTGCGGCCCGACAGGATGTTCACGACCCCGCCCGGTACGTCCGAGGTGGCCAGGACCTCGGCCAGCGACAGGGCGGGCAGCGGGGCCCGCTCGCTGGCCACGACGACCGCCGTGTTGCCCGTGGCGATCACCGGGGCGACCACCGAGACCAGGCCCAGCAGCGACGACTCCTGCGGGGCGACGACGGCGACGACCCCGGTCGGCTCCGGCGTGGACAGGTTGAAGAAGGGGCCCGAGACGGGGTTGGCGCCGCCGAGGACCTGGCTCACCTTGTCCGTCCAGCCCGCGTACCAGACCCAGCGGTCCACGGCGGCCTCGACGACCTCGGCGGCCTTCGACTTCGACAGGCCCTCCGCGTGCGCCACCTCGCGGACGAACTGGCCCCTGCGGCCCTCCATCATCTCCGCGACCCGGTACAGGATCTGGCCGCGCAGGTACGCCGTGGCGCCGGACCAGCCGCCGAACGCCTTGCGCGCGGCGACGACCGCGTCCCGCGCGTCCTTGCGGGACGAGAGCGGCGCGTTGGCCAGCCACGTCCCCTTGCTGTCTGTCACCTCGTACACCCGGCCGCTCTCGCTGCGGGGGAACTTCCCCCCGACGTACAGCTTGTAGGTCTTGAAGACGCTCAGGCGGTTCTGGTCTCCGGTGCCGCTCATCGGCGCTCATCCTCCGGGCTCGACGGGGCGAGGTACGCCTCCAGACCGTGCCGGCCGCCCTCGCGGCCGAAGCCCGACTCCTTGTAGCCGCCGAACGGCGACGCCGGGTCGAGCCTGTTGAACGTGTTGGCCCACACGACGCCCGCGCGGAGCCTGTCGGCGACCGCGAGGATGCGGGAGCCCTTCTCCGTCCAGACGCCCGCCGACAGGCCGTACCGGCTGTTGTTCGCCTTGGCGACGGCCTCGGCCGGTGTGCGGAACGTCAGCACCGACAGGACCGGGCCGAAGACCTCCTCGCGGGCGATCGTGTGCGCCTGGGTGACGCCCGTGAAGAGCGTCGGCGCGAACCAGTAGCCCCTCGGAGGCAGCTCGCAGGCGGGCGACCAGCGCTCGGCGCCCTCCGCCTCGCCGGTCTCCGCGAGCGCCGTGATGCGGGCCAGCTGCTCGGGCGAGTTGACGGCGCCGATGTCGGTGTTCTTGTCCAGCGGATCGCCGAGGCGCAGTGTGGACAGGCGGCGCTTCAGGGCGTCGAGGAACTCGTCGTGCACCGACTCCTGCAGCAGGAGGCGCGAGCCGGCGCAGCAGACCTGTCCCTGGTTGAAGAAGATGCCCGTGACGACGCCCTCGACGGCCTGGTCGATCGGGGCGTCGTCGAAGACGATGTTGGCGCCCTTGCCGCCCAGCTCCAGCGTGAGCTTCTTGCGCGTCCCCGCGACCTGCCGGGCGATGGCCTTGCCGACGGCGGTGGAGCCGGTGAAGGCGACCTTGTCCACGTCCGGGTGCTCGACCAGGGCGGCGCCCGCGTCCCCGTACCCGGGGAGGATGTTGACGACGCCCCTGGGCAGGCCCGCCCGGCGGCACACGTCCGCGAAGAACAGCGCCGACAGCGGGGTCGTCTCGGCCGGCTTGAGGACGACCGTGTTGCCTGCGGCGAGCGCGGGGGCGATCTTCCACGCCAGCATCAGCAGCGGGAAGTTCCAGGGGATGACCTGGCCGGCCACGCCCAGCGGCCTGGGGCGGGGGCCGAAGCCGGCGTGGTTCAGCTTGTCGGCCCAGCCCGCGTAGTAGAAGAAGTGCCCGGCGACCAGCGGCAGGTCGTGGTCGCGGGTCTCCCGGATCGGCTTGCCGTTGTCCAGGGTCTCCAGGACGGCCAGCTCGCGGGAGCGCTCCTGGATGATCCGCGCGATGCGGAACAGGTACTTGGCGCGCTCGGAGCCGGGCAGCGCCGACCACTTCGCGAACGCCTTCCGGGCCGCGCGCACGGCGCGGTCCACGTCCTCGGCGCCGGCCCGGGCGACCTCGGAGAGGACCTCCTCGGTGGAGGGGGAGACGGTCTTGAAGACCGCGCCGTCCGCCGCGTCGGTGAACTCGCCGTCGATGAACAGGCCGTACGACGGCGCGATGTCGACGACCGAGCGGGACTCGGGGGCGGGTGCGTACTCGAATGCGGATGCCATGGTGATCAGTCCACCGTCACGTAGTCGGGACCGGAATACCGTCCGGTGGCCAGCTTCTGGCGCTGCATGAGCAGGTCGTTCAGCAGGCTCGACGCGCCGAAGCGGAACCAGCGGTCGTCCAGCCAGTCCCCGCCCGCGGTCTCGTTGACCAGGACCAGGAACCTGATCGCGTCCTTGGAGGTGCGGATGCCGCCCGCGGGCTTCACCCCCACCTGGACGCCGGTCAGGGCGCGGAAGTCGCGCACCGCCTCCAGCATCAGGAGCGTGTTGGCGGGGGTGGCGTTGACCGCGACCTTGCCGGTCGAGGTCTTGACGAAGTCCGCGCCCGCGAGCATGCCGAGCCAGGAGGCGCGGCGGATGTTGTCGTACGTGGAGAGCTCGCCGGTCTCGAAGATGACCTTCAGCCGGGCACCGCCGCAGGCCTCCTTCACGGCGCGGATCTCCTCGTACACCTTCAGGTACCGCCCCGCGAGGAAGGCGCCCCGGTCGATCACCATGTCGATCTCGTCGGCCCCGGCGGCGACGGCGTCGCGGGTGTCCGCGAGCTTCACGTCGAGCGCGGCGCGGCCGGCGGGGAAGGCGGTGGCGACGGAGGCGACCTTCACGTCCGTCGAGCCCGCCGCGGCGAGGGCGGCCCTGGCGGTCGCCACCATGTCGGGGTAGACGCAGACGGCGGCCGTGTGCGGGGCGGCGCGGTCGGTCGGGTCGGGACGGACGGCCTTGGCGGCCAGTGCCCGGACCTTGCCCGGGGTGTCCGCGCCTTCGAGCGTCGTCAGGTCGATCATCGAGATGGCCAGGTCGATGGCGTACGCCTTGGCCGTGGTCTTGATCGAGCGCGTACCGAGGACGGCGGCGCGCGCCCCGAGGCCGACGGCATCCACACCGGGCAGCCCGTGGAGGAAGCGGCGCAGCGTGCTGTCGGACGCGGTCACGTCAGCGAGTGCATGGGTGGGCATGGTCACCAGGGGAGCATATCTACGCGCGTAGCGGCCTGTACAGCCCGGAGTGCGGACACCGCGTCCACGGGTACGGAAGTCCCAGGTGGGCACGGGGCGGGTGAGCCGCGTCACGTCCTGGTGGGCACGGGGCGCGGTCGCGGTGGGCGGCGACCGGTCGGCTCGAGGCCGCGGCGGCCGGCGGGCCGCAGCGGGCTCGGGGGCGCGGCGGGCCGGGCCGCGGGGTCGCGGGACGGCCCCCGGCGGGGGATTCACGGGCCCGGACGACGGAAGAGGCGGGAGCCGGTGCTCCTCGCCATTTTCAACGTATAGCGCACCGGGGGTCTTGCGGCAAGGCCCCCGTGAGGGCGCACAATCGCAGGCCGATACCGGAAGCTGTAGGATTGCGAGATTCACGCTATATGAGTGATTTTGTCAAGGGTGAGATGCGCGCCGTCCATGCGTTCGACCTCCCCGGCCGCCTCGCGCCCAAGGCCGACCCCGCGCTGATCGCCCGCGACGAGGAGCACTTCACGGCGGTCGCGGAATGCCTGGAGCAGTCGGTCGCCGACCTGTCCGGCCGTCTCGACGCCATGCGCAGGGCGCCCGGCGGCGCCGGCCGGGAGGCGATGGAGCGGGACATCGAGATCCACCGGCTGACCGCCCGCCTGCGCACCCTGCGCCGCTTCGGCCTGGACCTGTGCCTCGGGCGCATGGTGGGCGTGGACGACCCGGAGCCCGTGTACGTCGGACGGCTGGGTCTCACCGACGGCGCGGGCCGCCGGCTGCTGGTCGACTGGCGTTCCCCGGCGGCCGAGCCGTTCTTCGCGGCGACCCACGCCGACCCGATGGGCCTGGCGAGCCGCCGCAGGTACCGATGGATTCACGGCCGGGTCGGCGACTACTGGGACGAGGCGTTCACCGCCGAGGGGCTGGAGGGCAGCGCCGCGCTGGACGACCAGTCCGCCTTCATCGCCGCCCTGGGGGCCGACCGGTCCGACCGGATGCGGGACGTGCTCGCCACCATCCAGGCGGACCAGGACGCCGTCATCCGGGCGGGATCGCGCGGGACCCTCGTCGTGGACGGCGGTCCGGGCACCGGCAAGACCGTCGTCGCGCTGCACCGTTCCGCCTACCTGCTGTACTCCGACCCCCGGTTCGGGCACCGCCGGGGCGGCGTGCTGTTCGTCGGCCCCAGCCGCCCGTACCTGGCGTACGTCGCCGACGTGCTTCCCGGCCTCGGCGAGGAGGGGGTGCGCACCTGCACCCTGCGGGACCTCGTCGCCGAGGGCGCCGGGGCGGTCCCCGAGGCCGACCCGGAGGCGGCCCGCCTCAAGTCGTCCGCGGACATGGTGAAGGCCGTCGAGAAGGCCGTCGCGTTCTACGAGACGCCCCCTGCCGAGGGCATGACCGTCACCACGCCGTGGGGTGAGGTGCGGCTGACGGCCGAGGACTGGGCGGAGGCGTTCGGGGCGGCGGAGCCCGGCGTGCCGCACAACGAGGCGCGGGAGCGGATCTGGGAGGAACTGGTCGCGATCCTGCTGGACAAGCACGGTGACGGCGTGCCGGCCGGGCTGCTCCGCAGGGCGCTGAGCCGGGACGACGAGCTGACCGGCGCCCTCGGCGCCGCGTGGCCGCTGATCGAGGCGGCCGACCTGGTGGGCGACCTGTGGACGGTCCCCGCGTACCTGCGGATGTGCGCGCCCTGGCTGGGCCCCGAGGACGTGCGGAGGCTCCAGCGGGCCGACGGGCAGGCGTGGACGGTGTCCGACCTGCCGATCCTGGACGCGGCCCGGCAGCGGCTCGGCGACCCGGCGGCGGCCGTGCGCGGGCGGCGCCGCCGGGCCGCCGTCGCCGCCGAACGCGAGCGGATGTCCGCCGTCATCGACGACGTGATCGCGGCCGACGCCGACGGGGAGGGCGCGGTGACGATGCTGCACGGGCAGGACCTGCGGGACAGCCTGGTCGACGAGTCCGCGCTCCCCGCCGTCGAACCGGACGTCCTCGCCGGGCCGTTCGCGCACGTCGTCGTGGACGAGGCGCAGGAGCTGACGGACGCGGAGTGGCAGATGCTGCTGCTGCGCTGCCCGTCCCAGAGCTTCACCGTCGTCGGGGACCGGGCCCAGGCCAGGCGCGGGTTCACGGAGACATGGCGGGAGCGGCTGGGGAGGGTCGGGCTGGACCGGGTCGAGGTGGCGTCGCTGACCGTCAACTACCGGACGCCGGAGGAGGTCATGGCGGCGGCCGAGCCGGTCATCCGGGAGGTGCTGCCGGACGCCAACGTGCCGGTGTCCGTCCGCAGCGGCGGCGTCCCCGTGGAGTACGGCTCCGCAGAGGAGCTGGACGCGGTCCTCGACGACTGGCTCGGCACGCACGCGGACGGGACCGCCTGCGTCATCGGCGCCCCCGGCTTCCGGGGCCGGCCCCGCGTCCGGTCGCTGACCCCGGAGCTGTCGAAGGGCTTGGAGTTCGACATGGTGGTCCTCGTGGACCCGGAGCGGTTCGGTGCGGGCGTGACGGGGGCGGTGGACCGCTACGTGGCGATGACCAGGGCGACCCGGCGGCTCGTGGTCCTCTCCAGCCGCTGAGCGGCGCCGGAGCCGGAGCCGCCGGCCCGTCTCCGGGTCCCGTGGAACGGCGGGACCCGGGAGGCGCGCCCGCCGCGGTCGCGGTCGCGGCGGAGGGGCGCCCCGGCGGTTTCCGTGGCACCTCCCTCCCGGCGGCACCTTCCTCCCGGCGGCACCTTCCTCCCGGCGGCACCTCCCTCTCGGCGGCACCTCCCTCTCGGCGGCACCTCCCTCTCGGCGACGCCTCCCTCTCGGCGACGCCCCCTTCCGGCGGCGGGCCCGTCGGGTCCGTCGGGCTCGTCGGGCTCGGCGGGCTGGTGGATCCCGTGGGTCTCGTGGGGCCGTCGGAGCCGGGTCCCGCCGCCCGCTTCCGGGTCCGCCCGCCCGTCCCGGGTGCCGGTCAGCCGACGCCGTACCGCGCCGCGACGCCGGCGATCACGAGTTCCAGCCCCTCCGCGAAGTGCCGGTCGTAGTCCGCGAAGATCTCGGCGCCCGCGGCGGCGGACAGCGGAAAGTCGGCCAGCATCCGGGCGCGTTCCCCGAGGTCGTAGCCCTCGCGCCGCTCACCGGGCAGCGGCTCGACGCCCTGCTCCTCGGTGACGAAGCCGACCGTGTACAGGTACGTCGTCGTGGTGGCCCGGACCGCCTGGGGGAGGGTGAAGCCGGCGGCCGTGAGGAGGCGCAGGTCCTCCTCCATCCGCTCGGCGTGCTCGACGCCCGTGAAGCGCGAGCCGCTGAAGACCTTCGCGCCGTCGCGGTAGTCGCGCAGCGCCCCGCGCAGGCCGTGGGCGGACTTGCGCAACCGTTCCCGCCAGGTGTCGGCGGGGTGGAGGGGGATGCCGGCGACCATGCGGCGGTACATCTCCGTGGCCATCTCGTCGAGCAGCGCCTGCTTGTCCTTGAAGTGCCAGTACAGGGCGGGTGCCTTGACGCCCAGCTCGCGGCCGATGGCGCTCAGCGTCAGCCCTTCCAGGCCCACCTCGTTGAGGAGCTTCAGGGCCGCGTCCGCGACCCGCTTGCGGTCGAGGGGCGCGCGGTCTCTCACGTTCACGCTTGACAGCTTAACGCCGTTAAGGGCATCGTCGCACCCGACGGTACTTAACGACGTTAAGGAGTGTGGCTGCATGGCGGCACAGGTGGACGTACTGGTGGTGGGCGCGGGCCCGAGCGGCCTGGCCCTCGGCGTCGACCTCGCCCGGCGCGGAGTGGACGCGCTGGTCGTCGAGCGGGCCGACGGCCTGTCGCCCGGCTCGCGCGGCAAGGGACTCCAGCCGCGCACCCTGGAGGTCTTCCACGACCTCGGCGTCCTCGACGCGATCCGCGCGGCCGGCGGCACCTACCCGGTCGGGATGGTCTGGCGGGACGGGCGGCGCGTGGGCGAGTACCGGATGTTCGACGCGCCGGAGGCGACGGAGGGCGTGCCGTTCGACGAGCCGTGGATGGTGCCGCAGTGGCGCACCCAGGAGATCCTGCTGGCGCGGTTGCGCGAGCTGGGCGGGCGGGTCGCCTTCCGGCGGGAGGCGGTCGGCCTCGCGCAGGACGGGGACGGGGTGACCGTGTACTTCGCCGACGGCACGGAACTGCGGGCCCGCTACGCGGTCGCCGCCGACGGGGGCCGCTCGACGGTGCGCCGGGCGCTGGGCGTAGGGATGGTCGGCGAGGCGGTCGACCCCTTCCCCGCACTGGTGGCGGACGTCCGCATCACCGGCCTGGACCGCGACAACTGGCACTTCTTCCCCGGTGGCGAGGGCGCCGGAGGCGGCGAGGTCGCCGGGGGTGGCGAGGGCGGAGACCGCCTCATGGCGATCTGCCCGCTCGCGGGCACGGAGGACTTCCAGCTCGTGGCGCGGTTCCCGGAAGGCACCGCGGTGGACCTCTCCCCCGACGCCGTGCGCGACCTCGTCGCAGCCCGCTCGCACCTGCGCCGCGAGGACGTGAACGAGGTGCGGTGGACCTCGGACTTCCGCCCGCGCGCGGCCCTGGCGGACCGCTTCCGCGCGGGCCGCGTCCTCCTCGTCGGCGACGCGGCGCACGTCCACTCGCCGGCCGGCGGCCAGGGTCTCAACACCGGCGTCCAGGACGTGTACAACCTGGGGTGGAAACTCGGCGCGGTACTGCGGGACGGCGCGCCCGCCTCGCTCCTCGACACCTACGAGGAGGAGCGGCGCCCGATCGCCGCCGGTGTGCTCCGCCTGTCGAGGAGCGTGCACCGCGGCGAGACCCGCCGGGGCGGGGCGACCCGCCAACTCGGCCTCGGCTACCGCACCTCGTCCCTCACCGAGGAGACCCGCGGGAACCCCGGCCCGGTGAGGGCGGGTGACCGCGCGCCGGACGCGACGGTGAACGGGCTGCGGCTGTTCGACGCGTTCCGGGGGCCGCACTGGACCCTGCTGACGGCCGACGCGGACGTGGCGCGGGTGTACGGCGCGGGGGTGTTCCTGATCCGCCCGGACGGTTACGTGGGCTGGGCGGGGGAGACCCCGGAGGGGCTGGCGGAGTACGTGGGACGGGTGGGCGCGGAGGGCGCGTACCGGACGCTCGGCTGACGGGGAGGTCCGCCGCCGCGGACCCGGGGCGCGCGAATGCGCCGAAGGGGCTCGGGCCCTGGAGGGCGGGCCGGGGGCGGGCCCGCGCCACCGTACCGGCGAAGGCGCGCACGGGCGTTCCCCCGACCTTTGTGCCGGACCAGGCCGCGCCGCGCGGTGCGGGCCGCTCGGGCGGGGCGTGCCCGGCCCTCACGCCGGACAGTGGCGGCGCTCACCTCGCAGGTTCCGGGACGGGCGAAGCGGGTACCGTCCCGTCCGTGTCCGGAAGCCCGCCCGACGCGGCGGGGTCCTCCCGTATGAGATCCAGCTCGGCCCACACCGTCTTCCGCGGTACCGGCCCCTCCGCCACGCCCCACCGGTCGGCCGACGCGGCGACGATCAGCAGGCCGCGTCCGTTCTCGCCGTCGGTCGGAGGAGCCTGCGGTGTGGACGTGGGTACAGCCTCGGCGCGCGTGTCGGTCACCTTGACGCGCAGGACGCGATCGGCGTTCGTGAGGCGCAGGGCGAGGAGGAAGCCCCGACCGGGCACGCGCCCGTGCAGCGCTGCGTTGGCGGCGAGTTCGGCGACTACCTGGAGGGTGTCGTCGGCGCGTTCGCACGTCACGCCGCGTTCGCGCAACCACACGGCGGCCAGCTTCCGCCCGAGCCGGACGCCCGCGCGCGAGGGGGTGCAGCTTCATGCTCAAGTCGCCTGATCGAGCGGGAAGGCGGGGAGAATCGTGGTTCATGTCCACGAGGACACCGTGCTCCGCCCGCCGAGCGTAGGCGCGACCCCGCGGCGCGTACACGGTTTGCACATGGTGCAAATGCTGTACAACTGCGCGTGATCGAAGGCGTCTTGCGAGGACAGTGACGTTTTCTCAGCGGTTGTCACTTCCATGAGAGGGCGTTAAGTCCGTTTCTGGTAGCGGCCGCGTTCGGGTTGTTCGAGGAGTCCTTGGCGGACGAGTCGTCCCAGGCGGGAGCGGGTGACGTTGATCGAGGGCTCGTCGGTGGGCAGGCCGAGGTGTTCGTGCAGATCACGGACGCGGAACACCTTCTGGGGGTGGTCGTTGAACGTGGTCACGATGCGCTGGTAGACGGTCGCGGTGGCGGTCTCCGCGGGGGCCGTTCCGTGGTCGTGTGGGGTGAGGCCGTCGATGACCTTGCGGGTGGCGGCGAGCTCGGCCAGGCGGGCTTCGGTCTCGGCGAGGGCGGTGGTGAGCCGCTCGATCTGCTCGCGCAGGTTCTCGGCTCGTGCGGTGGTCTCGTCGTGTTCGGTCTGCAGCAGCCGCAGGAGTTCGTGGACGTTCACGCGGCCAGCTCCACGTCGTCCCGCCAGGCGGCGGTGGGGGTGGTCAGGCGGCGGAGCATGCCGGCGGTGGAGGCCCAGTAGACGCGTGAGGCCGCGTTGTCGGGCCGGTGGTCGTAGTCGCGGGCGAGGCGCCGGTGCAGCATGAGGGTGCCGTTGACCTGCTCAACCACCCACCGCTTCGGTTGCGGGACGAAGCCCTTGCCTTCGTCGCCGGGGTTGCGGCGGACCACCTCGACGGTGATGTCCTTCACCGCCCCGTGGATGATCACGGCGTCCTTGAAGCCCTGGTCGACCAGGACTTTCTCCAGGCGCATCCCGCACCGCTCGGCCGCCTGGTCCAGCAGGGCGATGCCGGCTTCGTTGTCGTGCGCGCTCGCGGCGAGGACCACCACACCGATGACCAGGCCCAGCACGTCGACGGCCAGTCCCCGCTTCCTGCCGGGCGTCTTCTTGTTCGCGTCCAGTCCCGTCGTCTTCTTCGGCACCCCGGCCGCCACACGGACGGACTGGGTATCGATGATCACCAGGGACGGGTCCTCTAATCGTCTGGACCTCTCCCGCACCTGGCAGCGCAGGATCTCCTGGATTCGCTGGTCAAGGCCGTCCTGGCGCCACAGGGTGAAGTAGTAGAACACCGCAGACCAGGCCGGGAGATCATGCGGCAGAAGCCGCCACTGACAGCCCGTCCGGTTCTGGTAGAGCAGCGCGTTCACGACCTCACGCAGGTCGCAGGAGCCCGGGTTCCCGGTCGCCGACCGCGCCACCCGCTCCTGCTTCCACGCGGTGACCAGCGGTTCGATCAGTGCCCACTGCTCGTCGGACAAGTCGGTTGCGTACGGCATCCGTTCCATGTCCGCGACCCCATCATGCACACGACACGACGCGGGCGTGGAACCGTTCCATCACCCACGAACGGGCGACACCACATCACCAGGAACGGGACTTAACGCCCTCTGAGTTGTTGAGGACGAGTGCGGCTTGGGCGATGCGTCCGATCCGGCTGGGGCTGAGCGTGACGTGCTGCAGCGCGCGCCAGCGCTGCTTGAGTTCAGCGGCGGCCCGTTCGCCCAGGGCCCGGATGCCGCGCAGGAGCCGGTTGTGGGCGCGGTTGTCCGGCGCGAGCGGGGAAGCGATGTCGGGGTGCGGACGGAACGGGGTGTGGATGCCCTTGCCGGCGCCGGTGTAGCCGACGTCGGCCAGCGTCGGCAGACCGGCGCGGGCCGCCGCGTACAAGGCGGGCAGGGCATGGATGCGGGCGGCACGCAGGTCGTGGACGGATCCGGGTTCGACGTCGGAGACCCACAGCGGGGTGCCGTCGGGTGCGGCCACGAACTGGATGTTCCCGGCGAAGTGCCGAGCCTTGCCGGAGTACCACAGGTCGTTGCCCTTCTCGGTAGTCCCGGCGACACGGTCGCAGGAGACCAGGGTGCCGTCCAGCACCACGTGGCTCATCTGCCGCGCGCGGCAGCGGTCCAGCACCTCATGCAGCTCGGGGGCCTGGTCGGCCAGGACGTCGATTGCCTCGTGGAGGTAGCGGTAGCCGGTGGCCTGCGAGATTCCCGCATCGCGGGCCAGGCAGTGCACGCAGCCGGCCTCGCGGAACCAGCGCAGCACGAAGACGGCCTGCCGGAACGGGCTCAACGCCCGGGAGCCCTTCGGGGTGCCGATCCGGCGGCGGTGGCCGGCCAGCAGCCGGGCCACGTATTCCACCACGTGGCGCGGGACGTCGAGCATGGCAACATAGGTGACCAACGTGAAGCCTCTGGTGCAACGGACGATCTTGTGGTGAGAACCGTCCTACCAAAGGCTTCACGTCTGTCCGCACCCGGGCCACCGCTGTCCGACCCAACCCTTAACGCCCTGATCAACCCACTTCCCGAAGATTATTTCGCTGAGAAAACGTCAATGAGGCTTTTCCATCATCGGCCTGAGCTGGTCAGGTGCATGGTGAAGGACGGCCTGGACAAGGCAGGCGATTCGGGTGGTCGAGCACCGGATCTTGCGCAGGAGCCGCCAGGACTTGAGGGTGGCGATGGCCTGCTCGACGGGGGCGCGGATTTTCGCGTGGGCCTGGTTCACCGCCTGCTGGCCGGCGGAGAGGGTCTCCCACCGTCCCCAGTACGGGGTGCGGGCCGTGCCACTGGCGCCTCGGTAGCCCTTGTCGGCCCAGCACGTGACGCCGGCCTCGGCGAGGGGGTCGGTGATGTCGTGTTCGCGGGCCGCGCGGACATCGTGGACAGCTCCGAGTAGGGCCGGTGAGGCCCACAGCAGCCAGCCGGAGGGGCCGGTGATGACCTGCACGTTCATCCCGTGCTTCTTGTGCTTGCCGGGGTAGGAGGGCCGGTCCGCGACGATGCGGTCGATCGGCAGAGGTGTGCCGTCCAGGAGCAGGTACGCCTTCGCCGACGCGGTCCGCACCGCGTCGGACAGGGTGGGCGCGAGGGTGGCCAGGAGATCGACGGCCTCGGTGACGTAGCGGTATGCGGTCGTGGTCCCGATGCCGAACCCGGCCGCGAGCTGGGCGTAGGTGTGTCCCACCCGTAGGTGGGCGAGCGTGAGGAGAGCCTGGCGGCCGGCGCTCGGCCGCCAACGGGAGCCGATCAGACGGCGGTGTCGCCGTAGTTCCTGGGCGAGGAAGCGAAGGGCAGAGCCGGACACGTCGATGCCGGGCGGGTAAGCAAGCACGCGAAGCCTCTGGTGGAGACGGTTCTCTTGGTCGAAAACCCATCTACCAGGGGCTTGACTACGTTGTCACCTCACCTGCCAATTTCTGTCCCCAGGTTGGAAAAGCTCACTGCCGCAAGGGGCACTCGCTCCCGCCCGCCGGGGCGGGCGGGAGCGAGCCTGCCCGACCGGTCACTTTCGAACGGGTGAGGTCCCATAACCCCTAGTAGTTATTACTAGTGGTTTTCAGTAGCTCTTCCCTATCTTGTTTCCTGTTCCGCAGGAATGATTGTTCATGCGTTCGATGGGGCGCTGGAGAAGTCAGGTCTGTCGAGCGATCGTGCGAACGGCCATGAGTGAGGGGAGAATTCGATGGACAAGCGATATGAAACCTACTGCATGGCCGATCCGGTGTTCTTTGATGCCCCCGGAAGGCCTGGAGATGTGGTTGGCGGGGCGAGTTCCGGAGAGTATGCGGTGGTGACTCGGCCTGTTCCGGACGGCTGGCGTTGCTATAGGGGAGATCTGTGGCTGGAACTGTGCCCTGCAGGCGATCGTATGGTCGACCAGGGGTGGAAGGTGCACGCCTCGGGCGTCATGGAGAATGCGGAACGAATCATTGAAACAGTATGGGACTTTTGCGTTCCGCGCCGATACGCGTTCAAGTTCCTGCCGAGTCGACGTGCCTTTCTCGGACAGAACGCAAAGTATGCGCCGCGTGGTTCGAGTGGAAAACTCGTAACCATATACCCCCGGGACGAAAAAGAATTGGGCGATGTGCTCACAAGGCTTTCCGCCCTCCTTGAGGGCGAACCTGGGCCGTACATCCTGAGCGATGTGAGGTACGGGGCAGGCCCTCTATATGCGCGCTACGGGGGGTTCCGCAAGAGGGATCTCCTGCTGGAGAGCGGTGATGTGGTTCCTGCCATGCGGGGAGCGGACGGGGAACTCGTCCCCGATCTTCGCAAGCCGGTGTTCGAGGTGCCGGAGTGGGTGACCCCGCCGGACGTCCTGCGGGAGTCCATAGCGGAGCGGGACGGGTCGTCTGGACCGGCGGACGCGTTTCCGTATGAGGTACAGAAGCCCCTGCACTTCTCCAATGGCGGCGGGATTTACCTGGCCAGACGCCTGAAGGATGACCTGCGTGTGGTGCTGAAAGAGGCGCGTCCCCATGCAGCGCTGGACGCGGCCGGTTCGGACGCGGTGACTCGATTGCTGCGCGAGCGGGACATCCTGCTGAAGCTGGACGGTATACAGGGAATACCGCGGCTGTACGAGCATTTCACGGCCTGGGACCACCACTTCTTGGCAATCGAGTACTTCGACGGTGAGCGCCTGAGTGCCAGGGAGGCGCAGACGTACCCCTTGCTGGGCGCAGACGCGTCGGTGGAGGACAAGGCCGCCTACACGGCCTGGGCAGTCGACGCGTGCGAGCAGGTTGAGGCGGTGCTCGACGAAATCCATCGACGCGGAGTGGTGTACGGGGACGTGCATCCGCACAACGTGCTGCTTCTTGCGGACGGCCGTGCCGCACTCATCGACTTCGAAACCTCCTCTGACGACCCGGAGGGCTTCCGGCAGGCCCTGGCGGCACCGGGCTTCGCGGCTCCGCCCGACATGCGTGGCGCCGAGATCGACAGATTCGCCCTGGCGGTACTCCGTCTGTGGCTGTTCATGCCCCTGGTGTCGATCCTCTGTCTCGACCAGGCCAAGGCATTCGATCTGATGACCGCAGTACGGGAGAACTTTCCCGTTCCCGACTCGTACATGACGGCGATCCGTACGGCACTGGGAAGTTCGCTGCCCGAGACAAAGGCGGTGCGGGCGGGTGTCGGCCAGCCCAGGGTACGCGTCGAGGGCGCGGATGGCACAGAAACCGACTGGCCCGCGTTGCTGGACTCGCTAGCCGCGGCGATCACCGCGAGCGCGACGCCCGACCGGCTCGACCGGCTCTTTCCGGGCGATGTACGCCAGTTCTCCCACGCGGGCGAGACCTTTGCGTTCGGCGCGTCGGGGGTTCTGCATGCGCTCGTTGAATGTGGTTACAGGATTCCTGAAGGTGCGGTCGAATGGCTGCTCAGCGCGATCGATCGAAACGGCGCTTCCCATCCGGGGTTCTTCGACGGCAGTCATGGAGTGGCCCATGTGTTGGACCGGTTGGGCCACCGCAAGGAGGCGCTGAGGCTTCTTGAACACCTGGATCCCGCGCTCGACAAGCTGCGGAACCCGAACCTCTTCAGCGGCCTGTCCGGAATTGGTCTTAACCTGGCACACTTCGCCGAAGTCACCGGCGACGACGAGTACCGGGTAGCCTCGCTCAGGCTTGCGGAGCGGGTGGCCGAGACCGTGTTCCGGGGTGCCTTTCCCCGTCCCACCTCATCCGCCCTCGGCGGACTCGGCCTAGTCAAGGCCACCACGGGGCCGGCGGGCCTGATGCACGGGTGGTCCGGCCCGGCTCTGTTCTTGCTGCGTACTTATGAGGCGACGGGCGACACCACCTGGCTGGACGCGGCGGTCCAAGCCACTCATCGCGACCTGGATCGGTGCCGGGTCTCCACGTTCGGCACTCTCAACGTAGACGAGGGCTGGCGTCTGAACCCCTATCTGGAAGGTGGCTCCGCAGGAGTCGCGCTGGTCGGTACGGAACTGCTCGCGCATCGTGACGACGCCCGGTTGGCGGAATCGATGGAAGCGGCACGGAACGCGTGCGCCTCCGAATTCTTCGCGCTCCCCGCTCTCTGGAGTGGCCGGGTCGGACAACTGGCTGTGCTGTACCGCATCGCGGACCCCGCCGACCCGGTGACCGCCGCCCGGCTGCGCCGCCACCTCGGACGCCTTTCCTGGCACCTGCTCGGGCTGCGCGGTGAGTCCGTCTTCCCAGGCTATCAACTCATGCGGATCTCCATGGATCACGCCACTGGAAACGCAGGCATCCTGCTCGGCCTCAAGAGTGTGCTGAGCGGCACTGTGAGTTTCCTCCCGTTCCTCCGGCCGATCGCCAAGGCGTTCTGACGGAGTTTCAACCCACCTCCTACGGGGCCGCTGTGGTCCCGTACCGAACAGAAGGAGCACATCATGGTGAACATCCTCGACCTCCAGGCCCTGGAGCTCCCGCAGGAGGAGGCCGACGCGCTGGCCAGCACGCAGAGCAACCACTGCAACGACACCAGCGGCATCAGCATCTTCTGCTGAGCGAGCTGAACCCAAGCGGTGGTGCGGGGCGGCATGAGCCGTCCCGCACCATCGTTCAGCAACCAGCACGACGGGCAACGAGGAGGATTCCATGGCGGGGACCGGAGGCACGGTCCACGGCGAGCCGGCACCTCATACGGGGGAGCAGTCCCGGTCCGAAGGCCGGCCCCCAGCGGAAGATTCTCGTGTGTCCGGCACTTGGCGGCGCATCGCGGAGACCGCAGCACCCTTCCGATGGCACTTGACCGCCTTTCTGATCCTGGTGGTGCTTGAGTCCGCTCTGATCGTGCTTCCCGCACTGCTCACCCAACGCATCGTCGATGAAGGAGTGCTGAAGGGCGACCGATCTCGGATCGTTCTTCTCGTGCTGGAGATCGTGTTACTGGCGACGGTGGCGGTGGCGGTGACATTGGCTCAGCGCAGACTGGCCGCCGGAATCGGCGAAGGGATCACTCTCGACCTGCGCCGCAGGGCTTTCGCCCATGTGCAGCGTATGCCGCTGTCCTTCTTCACCCGCATGCGCACGGGTGAGCTGGTCACCCGGCTGGACAATGACGTGCAGGGAGCGCAGCGCGCGCTCACCGGCACCGCCGCAACCCTGCTCTCGAATCTGGTGGCCGTCGCCACGGTAGGGGTCACCATGACCCTGCTTTCCTGGCAGATCACCTTGCTGGCCGCGGTTCTCGTCCCGGCTTGTCTCCTGCCAGCCCGCCTTCTCGACCGCCGCTTGCGCGAGCTCAACCGCCGACAGCTGGATGGCAGCGCCGAGCTGGGCACGTTCATGACCGAGCGGTTCAACGCGCGGGGAGCGATGCTGGCCAAGCTCTACGGCCGGGCCGAGGAAGAGGACCGCGCCTTCGTCCGCAGGGGTGCCAGACTGCGGGACACCGGAATCCGACTGGCCGTCGTCGGCTCTCTGCTCGGCCTCGCCGTCTCCTGGCTGGCGACGATGGCCACTGCGGCCGTCTACCTCACCGGCGGGTTCCTCGCCGTCGACGGGCGAATCTCCGTCGGCACCATGATCGCCTTGGTAACTCTGCTCGCCCGGCTGTACGGACCCATCACATCGCTCTCCCAGGCCAAGGCGGAGGTGACCGCCGCAGTGGTGAGTTTCGAGCGGATCTTTGAAGTGCTTGACCTCGTCCCCGCGGTGGCGGATTCCCCGGGCGCGCGAGAACTCCCGGCGGACGCCTCGTCCATCCGGTTCGATCGGGTGAGCCTGCGACACGGATCTGCCCCCGCTGACCTCACCTCGTGGGAAGCCGCCGCTTCCGGAACGACGGGATGCGGCACTGGCCGGTCCGCCGGGGAGCGTGACGTTCTTCGTGAGGTCAGCCTGTGCATCGAAGCGGGTCGGACGGTCGCCGTGGTCGGGCCTTCCGGCGCGGGAAAGTCGACACTGATCAACCTCGTGTGTCGGCTCCTCGACCCCACGAGTGGCGTAGTTCGCATCGGCGGCATTGACCTGCGGCAGGTCACTCAGGAGTCGCTGCGTTCCGCCATCGGCGTCGTCACGCAGGAAGGCCATTTCTTCCACGACACCCTGCGCGCCAACCTCGTGTACGCCCGCGCCGATGCCACCGAAGAGGAGTGTGAGGCGGCCTGCCGCGAGGCGATGGTCTGGGACACCGTACGACGACTGCCTAACGGTCTGGACACCGTGGTCGGTGACGGGGGCCACCACCTGTCCGGTGGTGAACGGCAGCGGTTCGCCATCGCCCGCCTGCTGTTGAAGAACCCGCGCATCGTGGTATTGGACGAAGCCACCGCTCATCTGGACTCGGAGTCGGAAGTGCAGGTACAGCGGGCCCTGGCCAGGGCCATGGCGGGCCGGACGGCACTGGTGGTGGCGCACCGGCTCGCCACCGTACGGTCGGCCGACCTCATCGTCGTCCTGCGGGACGGGTCCGTGGTGGAGACGGGCACCCACGAGGAACTGCTGACGGCCGGAGGCACGTACACGTCGTTGTACCGGGCACAGTTCGACGAGCCTCGGCCGTCCGTGTCCGCTGGCCCCTAGGGGGCGTATTCGGTTGTGATCAAGGGGTGGCTCGTGTGAGGTCCTTGATCCAGATCACGGATGCCCGGAGGTGGAGTCCGGCGAGGTAGCTCCCCGGGGTCTTGTCGTAGCGGGTGGCGATGCCTCGCCATGCCTTCATCCTGTTGATCGCCCGCTCGACGGTGTTCCGTTCCTTGTAGAGCTCGGTGTCGTGACTGACGGGCCTGCCGCCTCCGCTGCCCTTCTTCTTCCGGTTGGCGGCCTGGTCCTTCTTCTCCGGGATGACCGCTTTGATACGGCGTTTGCGCAGGTGGGCACGGTTGCCGCGAGACGAGTAAGCCTTGTCTCCGGCGACCGCGTCCGGCCGGGTTCGGGGGCGGCCGACGGGCCCGCGCACCCGCACCTTCTTCAGGACGGGGATGAACTGCGGGCTGTCCGCTGCCTGGCCCGCGGTCAGGATGAACGCCAGCGGGCGGCACTTGCGGTCGGCGGCGAGGTTGGACCTTGCTGGTCTGCCCGCCCCTGGAGCGTCCCAGGAGGGCGGCCTTCAGCCGGAGTTTCCGCCGACGCCGGACGCGTCGTCGTTCTTCCCGCGCGGGATCGCTTTCGGTCTCCTGCCCGCTTTGTTCTTCGAGGCCGCCCCCTTTGACCTGGCCTTCTCCTCCTCGGCGGCGGCTTTCTCCAGGGCGGTGACGACGTCCTCGTCGAGGTGCATCCCGGCCGCGTCGTGGTGGGCACGGGCGGTGGTGGAGTCGATGCTGACCAGGGACAGGTCCACCTCACCGCGCTTCGCAGCTTCCGCGATCAGGCCCTCCAGCAGGGCCTCGAAGACCCCGGCGTCACGCCACTGCCGGAAGCGGTTGTGGACGGTCGACCATGCACCGAACTCTGCCGGCATCTCCCGCCACTGGCCGCCCGTCTTGAACCGCCAGATCACGCCCTCAAACTGCTGCCGCAACCGCTCGGGGTACGGGCCGTACTCACCGATCGGCAGGTACGGCTCGATGCACTCCCACTCCGGGTCGGTCAGTTGCACTCGTGTCACATACGACGGTCTACCGGACCAGACCGCGTCACAAAGACACATCCCACAGATTGATCACGACTCGATACGCGCCCTAACGGCGCAGATAGGCCAGAACCGCGAGCACCCGTCGGTGGTCCGCGTCACTCGGGGGCAACTCCAGCTTGTCGAAGATCTTCCCGATGTGTTTCGACACGGCGGCCTGACTGAACGACAGCGACTGGGCGATGGCCGAGTTGGAGCGGCCTTCGGCCATCAAAGCGAGTACCTCCGTCTCACGTGGCGTGAGCTCCCGTACCGAAGTACGTCCGCGGCGGCTACCCAGCAGCCGCCGTATGATCTCCGGATCGATCACGGTCTCACCGTCGGCGACCCGCTGCGCCTGGGTAACGAAGTCCACCACGTCTCCGACCCGGTCCTTGAGCAGATAACCTACGCCCGAGGCTCCGGTCCCGGTCTTGGTCTCGCCGGCCCCCAGCAGTTCAGAGGCGTAGTCCGCCTCCAGGTACTGCGAGAGCACCAGTACGCCGAGGCCAGGATGTTCCCGCCGCAGGACGATCGCCGCCCGCAGTCCTTCGTCCCGGAAGCCGGGCGGGAGCCGGACGTCGACCACGGCGAGTTCCGGCGCGTGTTCACGTACCGCGGCCAGCAGGGACGGGGCGTTGTCCACCGCCGCGACGACTTGGTGGCCGAACTTCACGAGGATCTGGACCAGCCCTTCACGCAGTAGGGCGGAGTCCTCAGCGATCACGATGCGCACGGTATCTCCACGTGTAACAGGGTCGGCCCGCCGATCGGGCTCGACAGGTGAACGGTGCCGCCCAGAGCCGCCACCCGGTCCGCCAGCCCCAGCAGGCCGCTGCCGTCCTCGGCGTCCGCGCCCCCGCGCCCGTCGTCGTAAACCTCGAGCACCAGGCGTGGCCCGGACATGCGCAGCGACAGCCGGGCCTCGTTCGCCTCACTGTGCTTCGTCACGTTCGCCAGTGCTTCGCAGGCCACGAAATAGGTGGTCGCCTCCACGGCCTCCGGGAGCCGGTCGGCCAGCTCGATCTCCGCCGTCACCGGCAGGGGTGAACTCTCCGCGAGGGCGGTGAGCGCGATGGGCAGGCCCCGGTCGGTGAGGACTGCCGGGAAGATGCCGTGCACGAGGTCGCGCAGCTCGGTCAGGGTGAGCCGTGCCTGCTCGTGCGCGCGTTCCACCAGCTCTCGAATCTCCGTGCCGCTGTCGGTCACGGCCAGCCGGGCCAGTCCCAGCGTCATGATGAGCCCGGTGAGCCGCTGCTGCGCCCCGTCGTGCAGATCCCGCTCGATGCGCCGGCGTTCTGCGTCGTACGCGTCCATGATCCGTGCTCTGGAGCGCACCAGCCGTCCGATGTACTGCTCCTGGTCCGTGCCCTGCTCCGGCTTACGCTTGCCCAGCAGGTACACGGTGGCCTCGGCCCGCGCGTCGGCGTAGCGGGTGAGGAGCAGGTGGGTGAGGACCAGGGACACCGCTCCGCACAGCACCAGCACCAGGGCCTGTGCGTCCGTGTCGGCCTGGAACACCGCCACCCGCAGGCTGCCGTCACGGGTGAGGCGGCGCAGCACCGGTGCGGTCAGCAGGGCACCGCAGAGCGTCACGGAAGCGAGGACGAACACGAACTCGATGATCGAGAGCACACCGTGGAGCACGGCGTAAGCGAACTCCCACCAGGTGGCCCGCTCCGCCAACCGTTGCCGCACCCAGACCATCGGACCGTCGGCTGTGCGGAGGTGCGTCGGGCGGTCGGTTCTACGGGGGGCGGGGGCGAAGAGATCGCTCCCTTGGCCGAACCCGTCCCGTTCCCCGGTGAACAGACGTAACCGGAGGCGCTCGACCATACCCAGAGGTACGCCCGAGACGAGTACCGCGCAGAGCGGGACCACCCCAACGAGCAGAGGTAAGGTGGCGACTCCGGTGGCCAGCAGTGCACTGGAGACGACCAGCCAGGTGAGGCCGGTGGCCAGGCCGGTGGCCAGGTACAGGGCGGCCCGAACCGATTGCGCCGCCCGCTCCCGTAACCGCGCGGCCCCGGTCCCGTGCACCATTCCCGTCCCCGTCCCCGTGCGGGAGGGTAGAGCTTTCCCTACCCCCGCTGTCGACCTGTCTCCATCGACAACCCCGTGTGGGACCACTTGGCTTGTCATATGACGACTCCGCGGTCATCTCCCGTGCCTCACGTTACTACCCGCTCGCCTCACGCCGTCCGGTTGCGTGCGCTCTCCAAGGTGTACGGCCGCGGGGACAACGCGGTCGCCGCGCTGCAGGAGGTCAGCCACGATTTTCCGGGCGGTACCTTCACGGCCGTGATGGGGCCGTCCGGGTCCGGCAAGTCGACGCTCATGCACTGCGCGGCCGGGCTGGAGCCACCCACTTCGGGCAGTGTCATGATCGGGAACCGGGACATCGGGGGATGGTCCGAGCGACGGCTGACCCGATTGCGTCGAGCCCATATCGGATTCGTGTTCCAGGAGTTCAATCTGGTACCGGCATTAAACGTCGTCGACAACGTGGCCCTCCCACTGCGGTTGGCGGGGCGCAGGCCCGATTCCGCGCGCCTGGCCGACATCCTTTCCCGCGTCGGACTCGGAGACCGTCGCAGGCACCGGCCGGCGGAGCTGTCGGGAGGACAACAGCAGAGGGTGGCGGTGGCCCGGGCGCTGATCACCGAGCCCGAGATCGTCTTCGCCGACGAGCCGACCGGTGCTCTGGACCGCGCTTCGGGTCGTGATGTGCTCGCCCTGCTGCGTGACGCCGTCGACGGCCTCGGCACGACCGTCGTCATGGTGACCCACGATCCGCAGGCCGCGGCCTGGGCGGATGAAGTGCTCGTCCTCGCGGACGGCAGGCTGGCGGACCGCCTGACCGGCGAGAGCGTGGCGCCCGACACGATCGCGGCCAGGCTCGCCGCGGTGGGGAGCTGAACGGTGTTCTCCTTCGTTCTCGACTCCTGTCGCTCACGACTGGGCCAGTACGCGGGTTCGCTTCTCGTGGTGGTCATGATGTCCGCCCTCTTCACTGCGCTCGCAACAATCGTGGACCGTGTCCACCGGGCCGGGCTCGGGCACGGGCCGGAGCGGTCCGCCGAGTCCCTGATGGGCCTGGTCGGCGGCACCTCCGGACTGGCGGCTCTGCTGTTGGTCGGCAACACCCTGGCACTCGTCGTCCGCAGGCGCCGACGCGAGATCGGTGTACTGCGGACGATCGGGGCGACCCCGATTCAGGTGGGGGCGGGGATCGTCGCGGAAATGTCGGTGATCGCACTGGCGGGTGGTGTCGCGGGGGCCGTCGCCGGCAGCCTCTGTGCCGGGCCCGCCCTCGACTGGCTTGTCGCCAACAAGGTCTTCCCGCCCGGCCCCGAGGCGGGGTTCTCCCCGCAGGGCTTCGTGATCGGCGTGCTGAGCACCGTTGGGGTCGCCGTACTCGCCACGCTGGTCTCGGTGCGTCGGCCGGCACGGACGTCTCCGCTCTCCGGCTTGCGCGAGGCGGAGGTGGAGCGCGGCGTCATGCCCGTCGGCCGCATGGCCACAGCCGTGCTCACCCTGGTCCTCGCCGGGGCCGTCTGGCAGCGCTACGAGCACGAGAGCGGTGCCGACCAGGCCGTCAACGGCGCGGTGGGACTGTGTCTGTTTCTGCTTCTGTCGGCTTGGTTGTTGGCTCCGCTGCTTGTACGCCCCCTGGTGGTGCCGGGCGCACTGCCGGGGCTTCTCCTCTCGCGTTACTCGGGGCGCCTGGCTGCCGTCACCAGCATCCGTTCCGCACGGCGGGTGGCGGCCATGTCCGGCCCCGTACTCATCGCGGTGGGGCTCAGTGCGGCGCTGCTGTGCAGTGGTGCGGCATCGGACGCGATCATCAGGAGTCAGGCCTCCATGAACGCGTCCGCCACCGCTGCCCCTCCGGTGCCGCCCCCATCCGCGTCCTCCACCGGCACGCCGACGGAGGCAGGGAGAGCGGAGGACGACGGAGCCGACATCTCCGTGCTGCGCGAGCAACAGCGTCGGAACGAGGTGGGGACGCGTGTACTCATGACGCCACTGATCGTCTTCTCGGCCATCGGCATCCTCAACACCCTGCTTCTGACCACTCGGCAACGCCGTGGGGAGTTCGCGGTGCTGCGGCTGACCGGCGCCACGAGTGCCCAACTGCTGCGCATGCTCCTCTGGGAGTCGGTGGTGGTCGTGGTCGGCGCGGTTCTCACCGCGAGCGCTGTACTGGGTGTCTTCCTGTCGGTGTTGTCGAGACGGCTGGCACCACACGGCGTGGACTTCGACTCTCTCGTGCCGGGAGAAGCGCTGGCCCAGGTGGTGTCTTCCTGCGCGGCTCTGGGGCTGCTCGGCGTCCTCGTGCCGGGGGTGCTCGTACTGCGCGTACGCCCGGTGCAGGCGGCGCGAACTCGCGATTGAGCACGGAGAACCGGGGGGTACGACTACCTTCGGCGCACCCGGGGCCGCCCGACCGGCGGCTCCTACGTGCCCGAGAACGGCAATCGAGGCCCAGGGGGAACCTTCCGTGATCCGAGTGCTGGTGGCGGAGGACATGCACCTGCTGAGGGAAGCACTGGTGAGTGCGCTGCGACTGGAGGAAGACATCGAGGTCGTAGGAGAACTCGAACGAGGTGATCAAATCATCGACAGGGCCGGAGAGACCGTGCCCGATGTGGCTCTCATCGACATCGATCTGCCAGGGCTGGACGGGATCTCCGCAGCCACCCGGTTGAAGGAGACCCTTCCGTGCTGTCGAATCCTCATTGTCACCGGTCTCGCGAGGCCGGGGAACATCCGTCGTGCCGTCGAAGCGGGCGTCGCCGGCTTCCTGCTGAAGGACACCCCCCTCGACCAACTCGTCTTCGCGATCCAGCGTGTCGCGAGGGGTGAGCGAGTGATCGATGTGGAGTTGGCCGCCGTCGCCATGAAAACCAGCGCTAGTCCGTTCACCCGGCGCGAGGCGGAGGTGCTCCGGCTTGCGGCTGAAGGGGCCCCCGCCCGGGAAATAGCAGACCGGCTCTGCTTGGAGCTCAGTACGGTACGGAACTACCTTTCGACGGTGGTCACCAAGTCAGGGGCCAGAAACCGAGTCGACGCCATCAGGATCTCGATGGCGGAGGGCTGGATCTGAAGCCATCCATGGGATTAGACGACTCTCTCCCCAGACCGACCCACGGCCCCTGATGACGTTACGAATCAATCCGGCCGGCGTGTCGGGGACCATCGCCTCGAGCCTGAACTCCTCGTGACCCGCTATTCCGCCACGGGATACATGCAACCTGCCACCGAGCGCGAGGATACGCTCGGACAGGCTGCGCAACCCCACCCCGTGCAGGGTTCCACCGGTCTCCCGCTTCGGCGTAGGACCGTCGTTGATGATGACGAGCCGGACGGAGTCGTCACGCCGGAAGAGCCGCACCACGCAGTAACGGGCTGTGCTGTGCTTGAGCACATTGCTCGTGCCCTCCCTCAGTACCGCTGCGAGAACGCTGCTCGACCGGTGAGCGAAGTCGACGCCGAGGGATGAGAACCGAGGTTCGATACCAGCGGCCTCAAGCACCGATCGAGCGGATTCGATCTCATTGTCCAAAGACAGGTGATGGTAGTCGTGCGCGACTTTCCGCATTTCCGAGTGCGTGTTCCGAATGACTTGGATGACCTGGGAAAGTTCCGCACGGGCGCTGTCGGGGCTCCGCTCGGCCAAGCGGTAGGCTAGTTCAGACTTCGTCGCCGCGGTCGAGAGACTGTAACCGACCAGGTCATGCAGGTCTCGCGCGAAACGGTGCCGCTCGTTGATGACGGCGAGTTGGGCGTCCTCTCCACGAGCGGCCTGAAGCCGTTCGGCCAACTGAGCCAACCGCGTCACGCAGAAAAAAGTCAAACCGGTCAACCCGGTGATCGTGAGGGAGAAGAGAGCTGCTCCGGCTTCGGCTGAGGTCAGGAACGTCGCACATGCCTGCAGGGTGCTGAGGGCACCTGCGAGGGCCCAGGCCGTCCTCCCGTCCAACGTGATGAGAAATGCCCCGGCGAGCAGGCCGGAAATCCCCGCCCATTCGCCATGTACGAGTGGCAGTGGAGACAATGTCAGAAGGGATTGAAGAAAAAAGGAAATGGTGGGTGGTGAATTTGATGCACTGCATAGTGCACGTGAGCAGTGCAGAATATGTAGGCCTGTGACGGTTGCCAGGAGAAAGGCGATCGCTGTCGTCTCGTATATGTCCGGTCGCCACTTGAGGGCGGACGTGAAGGCGTGCAGCGATAGGACGGCGGAGATTCCCGCCATTCCCCCCACAGCTAATTTCTGAATACGGGGAAGGATGTCGACTTCGACATTCTTGACCCCTTTGGAAAAATACCCCCGCACGAGAAGCAGTCCCCCAGTGCTGATTTACTGTCCGGAGTTTTAGGTTCCTTTTGGTTGTTGTTTTCTGTGGGTTCGATAGGGTTGGGGATATTTGTATGGAGAACCTCCCTGGTTTCCGCCGGCGTTCTGGTTGGACTGCGGATTCAGGTCATCTGGTGGCTGTGTAACTCGAGGATGGGACGGTCGAGTCCTCGGTGGGAAGCCGCCGGTCGATGGATATTCGTTAAGGCTCCTGCGTGAGCGGGGTGCGCCCTGGCGGGTGCAGCGTGCCATATATCGTGGCGTGTGTCGCGCGAAATCAGGCCATCAGGTTCGGAGGTTCGGCAAGTGCTCTGGGCATGGGTTCGCGGAAGCTCGTAGATGTCATGACCCCATTGAACCCGGGACTGTCCCGACCCGGAAGTTTCTTTGGCTTGAAGGTCGCGTACTAGCTGGTGAGCAGTTTCCGACCTAGCGCTGAGGTTGGGGCGGATACCGCTGGTAGCAGCGGATGAAAACTCCTGGTAGATAGGTTGTCGACCGAGGCCAACCTGCCTGGCCGGGAGCTTCGTGAGCTTGTCTGCCCATCGGCGATCGATCTGTCCAATTCGACTCTGCGGTTCCTCGCTGTGACCGAAGCCGGCGCGGCCTACTGGTGCGGATAAGGTCCGTCGAGGCGCCGACGGCACCGCCCGGGTGCCCGGCTGAACCGTTTTCGTTCTGAATACGTGCAGGTCGGTAGGGTGTGGACGGCTTGGACGGCTGTGCCGATGTGGTGGGTGGAAAAGTGGACTCGCTGCAGTGGCCGCCACGTCCTGAGTTGGGCGAAGGCGCGTTCGCCGGGGCTCGGAGTCGGGCGTGGTCGCGGTTGGACTGCCGGTGGTGCTCGGGGTGTTCGCGGTGGTGGTGGTACGGGGTGCGGAAGGTGGCGCCGGCGCCTCGGTGGGCGCGGTCCGCGAGTACGAGGATCTGTCGGGTGGGGCAGGCGTGGACGAGGCCGTGGGCGCGGGCCGCGGTCAGGTCGTGGGTGTGGCCCGGGGGTGCGCGGGAGGACCACAGCGGGGTGCCGTCCGAACACGCGACGACTTGGACGTTCATGCCGTGCTTGCGGTGTTTCTAGGAACAGTACGGTTCGTCCGAGGCGATGTGATCGACGGGGATGGGCGTGCCGTCGGCGATGACGAAGTCTCCCCCGCCCAGGCTGGCGGGGGCCTCGTGCAGGCCGGGCGCCCAGGAGGCCAGGACCTCCGGGGGCTCGTCGACGTACCGCCAGGCGGTCGTGGTGGAAATCCCGAACCCCGCCGCGAGCCTGGGTGGTGCCTCGTTCTCACGCAGGTACACCAGCGCCGTCAGAGCCTGCTGGAAGCAGCCCGGCTCGCGCCACCGAGTGCCGCGTTCACGCCTTCGGGCACAGAGCAGCCATGAGGCGTGCTCGACCAACCGGGGTACGCGGCCTCTGCCGGGCGGCAGCCCCGAACGGGGTCTGCAGGCAACCTGGCGTCGCCTCCTCCGCCCTCGCGGTGACCGCCCAGTGGGGATGGACCCGGTGGATACGCGGGAGGGACGAGCGAGCGGTCGCGCCGCAGGAGATACAGCAGGGCTCCGTATGGGCGGCGGGGGCGGACTACCAGGGCACTGCCACGCTTCTCCCGGAACATGCGACGGTGCCTGCCGTACCTGGGTGCTCACCAGGCCGAAGGGACGGGCTCCGGTCTGGGCGGGGTGACAGGACCCCCGGTGCAGGGGCCCCGTAGGGGCCGTGAGGCACAATCGGCCCATGACGAGTCCTGAGCGGCCCGGAGAGTCCGGGACACCGTACGAGCCCGCCTACGCCGACCGCTCCTACCGGTCGCCGATGGCCATGGCGGGCGGTGCGCTGCTGCTCGGCATCGGCCTGTGGATGGGCGGCGACGCCCTGCTCCGCGGAGACGGCCGCACGCCCTGGACGGCGGCGGCCGCCCTGCTGCTGGGCGTGCCGCTGGTGGTCGCCTTCACCTTCCGGCCCGCCGTCTTCGCCGGCGACGACCGGATGCGCGTGCGCAACCCGTTCCGCACCATCGTCCTCCCCTGGGCCGCCGTGGCGACGGTGCGGGCGACGTACTCGACCGAGGTCGTGACCCGGGACGGCACCAGGTACCAGGTGTGGGCGGTGCCCGTCTCCATGCGGCAGCGGAAGCGCGCCGCGCGCGGCGGCGACGGGGCCTCCGCCGGCACCGAGGACACCCTCCGGGAACTGCGGGAGCTCGCCGAGCGGAACGCCGCCCGCCCCACCGCGGGCGGCGAGCCCGAGGTCCGGTGGGCGTACGAGGTCATCGCCCCCGCCCTGCTCGGCCTGGCCGCCCTGGTGGTCCTGCTCGCCATCGGGTGAACGGCCCGGGGGCGCCGGGGCCCTCCGGGCCCGCGGATCCGCGGCGCCCCGCGTCGTACGAGCGGACGCCTGTACCGCGCCTCCCCTACGGGCTGGAGGCTCCGCGCCGCGCCCCGCGTACGGACGGGTCGCGCGTCCACGGCGCCCCGTGTATGGCTCGCGGCTCCATAGCGCCCCCCGTACGGGTCGCGCGTCCACGGCGCCCCGCGCACGGCCCGCGCGTCCACGGCGCCCCGCGCACGGCCCGCACGTCCACGGCGCCCCGTACGGGTTGCGCGTCCAGGGATCCCCGCGTACGGCTCGCGCGCCCACGGCGCCCCCGTACGGGTCGCCCCCTCGCCGTCGTGCGGCTCAGATGCCCGCGGCCGCCGCCAGGTCGCGCTTCACCGCGTCCAGCGTCCGGGCCGCCCGCGCCCGCGCGTCCGGCAGGGAGGCGGCGTCCGGGACCGGGACGACGACCTCCAGGTAGCACTTCAGCTTGGGCTCCGTCCCGCTCGGGCGGACGATGACCCGCGCCGCGTACTCGCCCTGCAGGTGGTACCGCAGGCCGTCCGTGGCCGGCAGGTCGCCGGAGCCCCGCGCCAGGTCCTCCGCGCTCGTCACCGCCAGGCCCGCCAGCTCCGGCGGGGGCGCCTCCCGCAGCCGGCGCATCGCGTCGGTGATCACACCCAGGTCCCGGACGCGGACCGACAGCTGGTCCGTCGCGTGCAGGCCGTGCTCGACGGCCAGGTCGTCCAGCAGGTCCGACAGCGTGCGGCCCCGCTCCTTCAGCTCCGAGGCCAGCTCCGCGACGAGCAGTGCCGCGGTGATGCCGTCCTTGTCGCGCACGCCCTCCGGGTCGACGCAGTAGCCGAGCGCCTCCTCGTAGCCGTAGCGCAGGCCCTCCACGCGGGCGATCCACTTGAAGCCCGTCAGCGTCTGCGCGTACCCCACGCCCCCCGCCGCCGCGATCCGGCCGAGCAGCGACGAGGACACGATCGACTCCGCGAACACGCCCGTCGCGCCCTTGCGCACCAGGTGCTCCGCGAGCAGCGCGCCCACCTCGTCGCCGCGCAGCATCCGCCAGCCGCCCCCGGCCGACGCGTCCGGCACGGCCACCGCGCAGCGGTCCGCGTCCGGGTCGTTGGCGACGACGAGGTCCGGGCCCGCCTCCCGCGCCTTCGCGAAGGCGAGGTCCATCGCGCCCGGCTCCTCGGGGTTGGGGAAGGCGACCGTCGGGAACTCCGGATCCGGCTCCGCCTGTTCCTCCACCAGCACCGGCGCGGGGAAGCCCGCCCGCGCGAACGCCGCCAGCAGCACGTCCTTGCCGACGCCGTGCATCGCCGTGTACACGACCCGCGCCGTGCGCGGGGTGCCCGGCGTCAGGACGTGGTCCGTACGGGCCAGGTACGCGTCCAGGACCTCCTCGCCGAGGACCTCCCAGCCGCCCTCCGCGCGCGCCACGTCCGCCAGCGACCGCACCGCGGTGATCTCCGCGGCGATCTCCGCGTCCGCCGGGGGCACGATCTGCGACCCGTCGCCCAGGTACACCTTGTAGCCGTTGTCGCGGGGCGGGTTGTGGCTCGCGGTCACCTCGACGCCCGCGACCGCGCCCAGGTGCCTCGTGGCGTACGCCAGGACCGGCGTCGGCAGCGGGCGCGGCAGCAGCGCCGCCCGCAGCCCCGCGGCGACCATCACGGCGGCCGTGTCGCGGGCGAAGTCGGCCGACTTGCGGCGCGCGTCATACCCGATCACCACCAGGCCGTCCCCCCGGCCCTTCGCCCTCAGGTACGCGGCGAGGCCCGCGGCGGCGCGGATGACCACCGAGCGGTTCATCCGCATGGGGCCCGCGCCCAGCTCGCCGCGCAGCCCGGCCGTGCCGAACTGCAGGGTGCCGGCGAAACGGGCGGCGAGTTCGTCGACGTCCCGGTCCGCGAGGAGCCGCGCCAGCTCGGCGCGGGTCTCCTCGTCGGGGTCCTCGGCCAGCCACGCCTCCGCCTGCGCGATGAGGTCCCGCCGGCCCTGCTGCGGGTTCTGCTGCACGGGGTCCGCCTCTCTGGTGTCGTCGTACGCGGTACCGGCGCACGCGGCGCGCCGGCGCCGCGCGGCCGGTGGGGCCGGGCGTCCGGTACCCGCCCCCTTGCGCCCGTCGCGGCCGCGCCGCCCCCGTGCGGGGGCCGGGCGGACCGCGACGGGCCGGATCAGATGCGTTCCAGCACGCGCGTGAGCAGCTCGCCCATCCGCGCGGCCGAGTCCCGGCCCGCCCGGAGGACCTCCTCGTGGTTGAGAGGCTCACCCGAAAGGCCCGCGGCCAGGTTGGTGACGAGGGAGATGCCGAGGACCTCCGCGCCCGCCTCGCGCGCCGCGATGGCCTCCAGCACCGTGGACATGCCGACCAGGTCGCCGCCGAGGACGCGGACCATGTTGATCTCGGCCGGGGTCTCGTAGTGCGGGCCGGGGAACTGGACGTAGACGCCCTCCTCCAGGGACGGGTCCACCTCCTTGCACAGGGCGCGCAGCCGCGGCGAGTACAGGTCGGTCAGGTCGACGAAGTTGGCGCCCTCGACGGGGGAGGCCGCCGTCAGGTTGATGTGGTCGCTGATCAGGACCGGCTGGCCGGGGCGCATGCCCTCGCGCAGGCCGCCGCAGCCGTTGGTGAGGACGACGGTCCCGCAGCCCGCCGCGACGGCGGTGCGCACGCCGTGGGCGACGGCGGCGACGCCGCGGCCCTCGTAGAAGTGCGTGCGGCCGAGGAAGACCAGGGCGCGCTTGCCGCCCACGCGGTACGAGCGGACCCGGCCGCCGTGCCCCTCGACGACCGGCGGGGGAAGCCCGGCAGTTCGGTGACCGGGAAGTCGGCCTCCGGGGCGCCGAGCGCGGCGGCGGCCGGGGCCCAGCCGGAGCCCATCACGAGGGCGACGTGGTGCTCCTCGGCGCCCGTCAGCTCGCGCAGGCGCGCGGCGGCGCCCTCGGCGGCGGTGCGGGGGTCGTCCCGGTGCTGGTCCGGGGTAACAGATGCGTTCACGCGGACGAGGGTAACCCGTCCCGGCCTACGCGCGTAGATGGCGGGGCCCGCAGTGTGTCCGCATCGTTGCCCGGCACCGGCGGAGGGCCGGGCGGCCCGGGGGTCAGCAGGGGCGCTTGCGCAGCTCCATCACGTAGTCGTGGGGCGCGCCGGCGGACTCGGCGGCGTCGGCGATCTCGCCCAGGTAGCGGGCGGAGGGGAGACCGCCCTCGTACCCGTTGAGGACGTACGCCCAGGCGGGCTCCTCGCCGTCCAGGGTGTGCACGCGGACCCGCATGCGCCGGTAGACGTCGAGGCCGACGCCCTCCCAGCGGTCCATCGAGTCCTCGTCCATGGGGGCGATGTCGTACAGGGCGACGAAGACCTGCGAGCGCGGGGCCTCCACGATCGTGGCGAGCGCCCCCCTCCCAGCCCATCTGCTCACCGCCGAACGTCAGCCGCCAGCCGTTCAGCCAGCCGGTGCCGCGCAGCGGGGAGTGCGGGGCGCGGCGCGTCATCAGCCGCGCGTCGAGGTTGCCGGCGTACGCGGCGTAGAGCGACATGGCACCGAGGGTACGGGAGGCCCCGCCCCGCGTGCCTGCGCACCTCGCATCCGGGCTCCCGCACCACCGGCCCCGGCACGCTCCTCCCGTCCCCCGGGCCGTTCCCCGGACCGTCCCCGGGGCCGTCCCCGGGGCCGTTCCCGTGCCCGCGTCGCCCCTCTGGGCCGCGCCCGCGCCGCCCCCCTGGGCCGCACCCGGAGGTTCCGCCCCTCCCGCCGCCCCGGGCGGGGCCGCGGGGGAGACCCGGAGGTGAGGCGGGGGGCGGGGTGCGGGAGAATGTCACCGGATCGAACAGTGCGGGACAATGACGTACGTACTCCCAACCATGAGGACAACCCCGACCCCCTGGGCCCACCCGTCCGCGGGGTCGCGTGACGAGAGCGCGAGGCGTGACCCCAGTGACCCGGATCGTGATCATCGGTGGCGGACCCGGCGGATACGAGGCGGCCCTGGTGGGCGCCCAGCTCGGCGCGGAGGTGACCGTCGTCGACCGCGACGGCCTCGGCGGGGCGTCCGTCCTGACGGACTGCGTCCCTTCGAAGACCCTCATCGCGACGGCCGAGGTCATGACGACCTTCGACTCCTCCTACGAGGAGCTGGGCATCATCGTCGCCGACGACACCCCCTACGAGGAGCAGGCCGCCCGCGTCGTCGGCGTCGACCTCGGCAAGGTGAACCGCCGGGTGAAGCGCCTCGCGCTCGCCCAGTCGCACGACATCACCGCCTCCGTCACCCGCGCCGGCGCCCGCGTGGTGCGCGGCCGCGGCCGCCTCGACGGACCGCAGGAGCTCGACGGCTCGCGCCGCGTCGTCGTCACCGCCGAGGACGGCACGGAGGAGACCCTCACCGCCGACGCCGTGCTCGTCGCGACCGGCGGCCACCCCCGCGAGATCCCCGACGCCCGGCCCGACGGCGAGCGCATCCTCAACTGGACGCAGGTGTACGACCTCGACGAGCTGCCCGAGGAGCTCATCGTGGTCGGCTCCGGCGTGACCGGCGCCGAGTTCGCCGGCGCGTACCAGGCGCTCGGCTCGCGCGTCACGCTCGTCTCCTCCCGCGACCGCGTCCTGCCCGGCGAGGACCCGGACGCGGCGGCCGTCCTGGAGGACGTGTTCCGGCGCCGCGGCATGAACGTCATGGCCCGCTCCCGCGCCCAGTCGGCGAAGCGCGTCGGCGACCGCGTGGAGGTCACGCTCGCGGACGGGCGGGTCATCTCCGGCACGCACTGCCTGATGGCGGTCGGCGCCGTGCCCAACACGGCCGGCATGGGCCTGGAGGAGGCGGGCGTCCGTCTCAGGGACTCCGGCCACGTCCGGACCGACAGGGTGTCCCGCACGTCCGCGCCCGGGGTGTACGCGGCCGGCGACGTGACCGGGGTGTTCGCCCTGGCGTCGGTCGCCGCCCAGCAGGGCCGCATCGCGATGTACCACTTCCTCGGCGAGACGGTCGCGCCGCTGGACCTGAAGACGGTCTCCTCGAACGTCTTCACCGATCCCGAGATCGCCACCGTCGGCTACACGCAGGCCGACGTCGACGCGGGGAGGATCGACGCCCGGGCGGTCAAGCTGCCGCTGCTGCGCAACCCGCGCGCGAAGATGCAGGGCATCCGGGACGGCTTCGTGAAGCTCTTCTGCCGTCCGGGCACGGGCATCGTCGTCGGCGGCTGCGTCGTCGCGCCGCGGGCGAGCGAGCTGATCCACCCGATCTCGATCGCGGTCGACAACAACCTGACGGTCGAGCAGATCGCGAACGCCTTCACCGTGTACCCGTCGCTGTCGGGATCGATCGCCGAAGTGGCACGGCAGTTGCACGCCCGGAAGCCCACCGCGGAGGCGTGAGGCGCCGGCCGCCGGGGACAACCCCCGGCAACCCCCGGCAAGTCGGGACACCGGCCGGTCGCGGACCGTTCACGGACAGGGTCGCCCATAGCACGGGGCGGCCCTGTTTGTCCGCGACTTCTCGAAAATGACCTCCGCGTCTGCGGAGCACCGGCCGCTGGCGTTACTGTCGGTTTCGTGTTCGCTGCAGAACGTCGTCAGTTGATCCTTGAAATGGTGCGGGCCAACGGAGCGGTGTCGCTCCGGGAGCTCGCCCGCGTCGTCCAGACCTCCGAAGTGACCGTCCGGCGGGACGTGCGGGCGCTCGAGGCCGAAGGACTCCTCGACCGCCGGCACGGCGGTGCGGTACTGCCGGGCGGTTTCACGCGGGAGTCCGGCTACCCGCAGAAATCCCATCTCGCGACGGCGGAGAAGACGGCGATCGCCGACGCCGCCGCCGACCTCGTCCAGGAGGGCGAGGCGATCGTCGTCGGTGCGGGCACGACGACGCAGGAGCTGGCCCGCCGGCTCGCCCGCGTCCCCGGCCTGACCGTGGTGACCAACTCCCTGCTGGTCGCCCAGGCGCTGGCGCACACCAACCGCGTCGAGGTGGTCGTGACCGGCGGGACGCTGCGCGGCTCCAACTACGCGCTGGTCGGCAGCGGCGCCGAGCAGTCCCTCCACGGGCTGCGGGTGTCGCGCGCGTTCCTGTCCGGCGCGGGGCTCACCGCGGAGCGCGGGCTGTCCACGTCGAACATGCTCTCCGCGAGCGTCGACCGGGCACTGGTCCAGGCGGCGTCGGAGGTCGTGGTCCTCGCCGACCACACCAAGCTGGGCACGGACACGATGTTCCAGACCGTTCCCACCGACATGATCACGCGTCTGGTGACGGACGAGCCGCCCCCCCACGACGAGCGGGCGGCGATGGAGCTCCAGGCCCTCGCGGACCAGGGCGTCCAGATCGCCGTCGCGGGCGACGGCCCCGGCGCCTCCGCCGCGGAGGGCGCCCGGCAGGCCCGCCACCACCGCCGGGACGTGCCCCTGCCGGGCCAGCGCGGCGCCCGCCACCCCGGCCCCCCCGCTGCGCAGCGCCCCGCTGCCGCCGGACGGGCAGGAGCGCCAGCCCCGCGTCGCCGACCTCCGGCGCCGCTGACGCCCCGGTCCCGGCGGGTGCGGGGGCCGGGGCGCACGGGACCGGGGCGCGGGGGCCGGGGCGCCGCGAGCGGCCGGTCACCGGTCGGCCGCGAAGGCGCGCAGGCGGTCCTCGGTCTCCTCGTCCACCGGGAAGAACGTCTCCACGGCCAGTTCGGAGAGCGTCACGTCCGCGGGCGCGCCGAACGTGGCGATCACGCTGAAGAAGGACATCACCCCGTACGGCGTGCGGACGCGCAGCGGCACCGCGATCCCCACCGGGTCGACCGGCTCCGGTGCCGGCTCCGGGCCGGGCGGCGGCGGGTACGCGGACACCTCCTCGTACAGCTCCCGCAGCTCGGGGCGGCCGGTGGCGGCGACCTGGTGGCGCAGGCGGCCCAGCGCGTGCGCGCGGACCTCCGCGAAGTTCACGCACCGCGGGGCCAGGCCGTCCGGGTGGAGGATCAGGCGCATCACGTTGCCGCCCGACTCCGTCAGGTGCGCCGGTACGGAGCCGAGCAGGACGGACATCGCGCGGTTGCGGTCGACGACGTTCCACACGCCGTCCACGGCGGCGGCCGGGTAGGGCTCGTGGCGCAGCAACATCGTCCTCAGCGCCGCGCGGGCCATCGCCATCCGCCCGCCGTCCAGCGGACTCTCCCGGTAGGCGGGGGCGTAACCGGCCGCCAGCAGCAGGCCGTTGCGGTCGCGCAGCGGCACCTCCAGGTGCTCGGCGAGCCGGAGCAGCATCTCCCGGCTGGGACGGGCGCGGCCGGTCTCCACGCAGGACAGGTGCCGCGTGGACGTCTCCGCCCTCAGGGCCAGGTCGAGCTGGCTGAGCTTCCGGCGCAACCGCCACTCGCGCAGCAACCGCCCCGCACCGGGCGTGTCGTCGGTCCTCACGGCTCCACCGTACGCACCGGCCGCGCCGGGTCCATGACCCGGGAGGTCATGGAGTCCGCGACCCGCCGCGTGGCACGGTGGGGCCACCGCCGCCCGAGGAGGAGACCCGAGATGACGCACCCCCTGCCTGTACGCGCCACGGCCCCGCACCCGGCGGGCCCGGACCGGTTCCTGCGGACGGTGCTGCGCGTGGACGGTGCGAGCACCGCGGTGACGGGCGCCGCGCTGGTGGCCGCCGCCGGGCCGCTCGGGTCGGCCACGGGCATGCCGGTGGCGTTCTCGGTCGCGTTCGGGGTCTTCCAACTCTGCGGGGCGGCCGCGCTCCTGTGGATCGCCCGCCGCCCGGTCCTCCCGCCCCCGCTCGTCCGGGCCGTCGTCGCGGTCAACGGGGCCTCGGCCGCCGCCTGTGCCGCCGTCGCGTTCGGCGACGTGGTGCCGCTCTCCGGGTTCGGGGTGGTGTTCATGCTGATCGGCGCGCTGGTCGTGGCGGTCTACGCGGTACTGGAGTGGGCCGGGCTGCGCCGGGCGGCGGCCGCGGGCTGAGCGGGCGGGGTGCCCGCCGGCTCAGGCCTCACGCCGCGCGGGGCCGGGGCGGGGAGGCGGCCGGCGAGGGCCTCGCCGTCCGGGTCCCGCGCGCCCATCCGGCCGTCCTCGCGGCCGCCGGACACACAGGGCCCGTGTTCGTCCGCGTCGACCGCTGGGACCGCATCGCCCCGCCGACGACCCGCCGCAACGAGCGCACCGGGATCGTGGAGCCGATCGGGGACCCGGCCGGGCGGATGACCGCGGGGGCCGCCGCCGAAGTCGTCGAGCGCCCGGCCGTCGCCGCCGCCCTGTCCGGCCACTGGTCCGGGCACTCCCTGCGCCGCGGCTTCGCCACCGCCGTCCGCGCGGCCGGACACGACCCGCTGGAGATCGTCCGCGCGGCCGGACACGACCCGCTGGAGATCGTCCGCGCCGGTGGGCGGGAGGCCCTGGAGCCGGGTGCGACCCGGCGGCGGATCGCGGCCGCGCTCGACGTCACCGTGGACCGGGCCCGCGGGATCCCGCGGGCGTTCGCCGAAGGCCGGCGCAAGCTGTGGCTCGGCTACGGGGACGGGGGAGTCGAGCCCTTCGGGTTCATCGCCGAGCGGCACGCCGCCGTCCTCGCGCTGTGCGGGCCGGGCGACGGCGAGACCACTCCGGCAATGGTGTTCCGACGACCGCTCGGTCACCGTGCGCTGCGGTTCAGAGCGGTCCGGGAGGGTGAAGCGGCCCCGTTGTCCGCAGCATCGGGCGCCGGAGGGCCAAGCGCACGTTTCGAGGTCGATGCTCCTCGACCCCCTGACCGGCCCCGGTCGGTGAGGGGCCCGGCTCGGTGCTGCCCTGTGCGGCCACCACCTCGTGCGCGTGGCGGACGCCCCGTTCCGCCGGGCTGCCCGGACCACGACCGCCGGGGACCTCGTCGCAGCGCAACCGGTCCTGGGAGCCATCGGTACAGCCGCTGGCGCTGAGCACGTGGTCTTGACCGCCCGGCACGCACGACCGACCTGGTGTGGATCTTCAACGGAAGATCCACGACCACTGTCAGGGCCTGGCTGCGTTCCGCGCGTGGCCGTGGGGCTTTTGGACGACGGTCAGGCTGAGGCGCACGGGGGTTCGCCGAGGAGCCGACGAGGTCCGAGCCGGAGCGGTTCTTCCTGGCCGACGAGGACCGGAAGCTGATCGCGAAGCGGCGCGGGGATCACAACCGTCTCGGCTCCGCCCTTCAGATCTGCACAGTCCGGTACGTCGGGCTGTTCCCGGAGGACCCGCTTGCCGTGCCGTGGCCGGTGGTGGATCACCTGGCCGAGCAGCCGGGGATCGAGGACGTCCCGTGCGCAGGGATTACACGGAGCGGCTGAAGACCGCGTACGAGCACGCGTGGGAGATCCGGGACGCGTACGGCTACCACCAGTTCAAGGATCACGGACGGGGCCGGACGTTTGGGGCGTTCACGCACGGGCGGGCGTGGACGGCGCATGCGGAGGGGCCGAAGGCGTCGTTCGACCACGCGGTGGGCTGGCTGCGCGGGAACCGGGTCCCGCTGCCCGGAGCCTCGGTCCTCGCACGGCAGGTGGCGGAGGTCCGGACACTCGCGGAGAAGCGGCTGCACACCGCGGTCGCGAAAGCAGCCCGACGGGCGGATGCGGCGTTGCCGGGCGATCTGGTGGCGCTGTCGAAGGCGCCGGAGGGCAAGCGGTACCCGTACCCGGAGCAGCTGCGTCGGCCGCCGACGCGGACCACGGGCACCGCGATGAAGAACGCGCTCCAGCGGGTGGACGAGATCGCCGCCTCCCAGCCGGTCGACGGGCTGCGTCCGCTGCGCGGCCTGGACACCGTCCACCCCGACGATGACGACGACGGCCAGGGCGAGTGGGCCGTAAACGGCGATCGGCGCCGGCGCGCCGGGTGCGGACGCCCGATTGCGGGGCCAGGCGGCCGGGCCTCCGACCGAGCCCCCGTTGCTCGGTCCGCGGTGTTGTCGTTGGCTGAGCGAGGGGCGCGTGAGGAGGCGGTCTACGCGCCTTCTACGCCTCCCGCGCCTCGGACGTGAGCCTATTCCCTACGGGAACGGAGGTGGATTCTGGCTCTCCCAGTCAGCGCACCAAGGTTGGTTCCCATGACGACGAACGACACCAGCGACAACTCCGCAACCTCCCCCGAACCCGAGTCACCACCGCCCACACGCGGTGGGCGGAACAGGCGCAACAGCGCGACAACACTGGCCTACGCCGTGGCGGTCGTCGGTGCCGTGGCAGCTGCCTTCGTGACCCCTCTCGGAGATCACCTGATGAAGGGCTTCCTCGACGAACCGACCTGTCCGGGTGAAGCCTGCGAGGGGAAGAACCCTCAGAACCAGGGATGCGGCGAAGATGCACGTACCTACAAGCCCGCCGTCGGCAACCCGGCCCTTCTCCAGCTCCGCTACAGCGAGGACTGCCAGGCGGTATGGGCGCGCGTCGAACGCGGGAGCCCGGGGGATCTGGTCACAGTAGAGGCCACAGGGGGAGCCAAGCGCACTGCCCAGATCGAGTACGGAGACGACAAGTTCACCAGCATGGTGAGCGTGGGTGACGGCGAGTTCCAGGTCACCGCCTGTGCGGTGCCCAAGACCGGTGGCAAGAGCACCTACGAGCACTACTGTATCCATGCAACCGAGGCGACGGCGTGGCGGTGACCCGGGAAGCGCGTCAGCGGGACCAGGTGTGCGACCTGAGATAGGTTCCGACTCCGGCCAGGTTGCCCCGCTGTCCCCGAGCGAGGCGGGACACTTTGGTCCCGCCGAATCCACGACGGACCCTCGACAGCCGTCCCCGAACGACCGATCGGACGCCGACGACGTCGAACAGCAGGCCTGTCCGAAGTGTGACGCCCAGCCCGGCTCGCCCTGCCGCTCGCACGGCGGCGCGGTCGCCTCCACCTACCACCCTCGCCGCTTCACCATGGTGCCCCGACTGAAGAAGGCACTGCGGGTGCCCTCCCGCCGACCGCAGCCCGGGCCGGTCGTGGCGACCGGGCACCCCGCCGCCAGCGCCGACCGACCCAGACCTGCCGAGCGCGGACATCCACATCGGCTACGCCCACTGCTCGATTCTCGGCCAGGAACTCGACTCCCAGCTCGACGCGCTCGCCAAGCACGGCATCCCCCGTGACAAGATCCTCAGCGAGAAGATCAGCACCCGGGTACGGGTCCGCCCCCGGTTCGAGGAGGCCCTCCGTACGGCGCGGGATGTCAAGGGTCACGCCTCGCGCTGCCGGGTCGTCTTCACCGTCTACGAGATGAAGCGCCTCGGCCGCGACGCCGCCGAGTTCACCGCGCTCGCCGACCACCTCACCGCCCACGGCCTGGTCCTGGAGATGTTCGTCGGACCCCTGCTCGGCATCTACGACCCCACCGGCCCCGGCAAGCTGCTGTTCGCGTTCTTCGCCGCGATGGCAAGGACCGGGCGGGAGAACATCCGCGAGTCGACGCTCGAAGGGCTCGACGCCGCCGCCCGCAAGGGCAGGCACGGCGACCGGCCGCCGGTCATCACCGACGACATGCTCCACACCGTGCTGCGGCGCCGCGCGGGCGGCGAGTCCGTCGAGCAGATCCAGCCCGACCTGATCGTCCCCACCGGCAAGCGCAAGGGTCAGAACCCCTCCGTCGCCAGTATCTACCGGGCGCTGGCCGAGCACGCCAAGTGCGAGGCGTACCCGAAAACCGTCGAGCAGGCCCACGCCGACTTCGCCGCCTTCCAGTTTGGCGGCGCGCTTCCCGAACCCCGTACCAGGGCAGAGGCTGCGGCGACACGTTGACGAAACGCTCCCTCAAGACCAGCTACCGGCGGGATCGGCGCTCATCTTTTGATAACCGCCAAGGGCTGACACACCAGGACGCGTACCGAACCTGGCACGCACCCTCGCGTCTGCCTCGATCGGTCAACCGTAGAGCTGATGTGTTCGTACCGGCGGGATCAGCAGGCGGACGCCGTGTCGATCCTGATTCCTGTGACGGTGGAAGCCGACGAGAACTGGATGGTTCCGTTGGGCGGGAGGCACTTGTAGTACGTGCTGCCGCCGTTGGTGAAGCGGAGCATCGCACGGTCGTCGTTGCGGGAGTTGTACACCCGGTCGGCACCGCGGGCCCTGGAACTGAGGGTCTGGTAGGAGGCCGTGACGTCCTGGTACGCGGCGTCGGCCATGCCGATGGTCCAGTCGGGCTGGGTCTGGTAGAAGCAGACCCTCGGGTGGTTGCACCCGTTACAACTGTCGGCCGAGGCACTGGGCGCCACGGCAAGCGCGGTTCCAGCGAAAACGGCGACGGATGTGGCCACGGCGGCGATAACGGCGCCGATGACGGGCAATGCCGGAATGACCCGACCCAGAATCCGTGTCGCTGCATACGTGATCCGGCATCGCGCCGTCCCCGAGCTGCTGGTGTTCGACCACATCGGTATGCCGGAGGCCGGCACCCAGGTCCCTGCGGGAGGAGCCAAATCAGGTGAAGGACCGGAAGAAGCGGTTCTTCGAGAGGTCGCCGAGGAAACCGGTCTGCTCACAGCCACAATGGTCCGGCAGATCGCTGTTGAGGACAAGCCTCACCCCGACACGGGACAGCCACGACGAACCGGCTTCTTCCCCCTCCAGGCATCCGCAGACACCGCCAATGACTGGGAGCACCACGTCCACGGCGACGGAGACGACGCTGACCCCACCTTCGCCTGCCGGTTCCTCTCACTTCCTCTGAAGAAACCGCTGGCCGACGATCAAGACGCTTGGCCGGGCCGCATCGACCCGCGCTGGACCACCGCTACCGGCAACAGTCAGCAATCAAGCCGCCAACCGCGCGCCGAATACGCGACACCTCAACATGCGAGCCCACCAGTCCCAAGACCGGCGATCAACCGGCCACCCAACAGGCTCTCAGTCCCCCGAGGGCAGCCCAGCACGCGCCCGCGCCGCTACCAATCGTGCTCCCACTGCGCCCACGACTGCGCCCAATGCGAGCGTGCCCACTGCAACCCCCCAAGTGAATCCTCCGGACCACACTGCACCGCCCTTGGCCACCATGGGGTAGCCGAGCACCGACGCGACCGCGACAGCCAGTACACCTGCCAGCCCGAATGGCACACTCAGGTACCACCAGGCAGTGGTTCGGAAGACGCTCTTTTCTCCGGACAACACGCTGATCGGCACCATTCGGCCCGCTACCACAGCAAATGCATCGAGGGCGGCCACGGCCGCAGCCAGCGCCAGCACCACCACGCCCACCGCACCCAAGACGAGCGTCCACTGGGTAATCACGCCGTAACGTAGTGCTCCGTCGACATGACTGCCGGCGATCACGGTGGAGTACGGAGCCATTCCCAGATGCCGATATGCCGCCCGCTTGATGTCTCCCGCGGCATCACGATCGGTCATCGAGGAAACGACGACCAAGCGCAGCACTTCGTCATGCGCCGCCGGTCTCCCCGACGCCATGACGAGAGATTGGTGGCCGGCCCCCCACTTGGCCACCGCTGCCAACCTGGCATCACTTGTCGACGCGTTCCACCGTTCCTTACCGATGGGACACCGCTGACTCACCAGGGTCCAGGCTCGGCACGATCCGGTCAGTACGACGTTTTCCGCTGGATCAGCCCCCAGGGAGAAAACTCCGCGAGAAGAGCCCAGGTCGGCGGAGAACTCGTCAAGCCCGTCCACGGCCCCGGTGCGCGCAGACACCATCAGCACGCTCGAACCCAACTCGTCGTAAACCGCCTGCGCGCGCGCAGTGTCGTTCGATCCCCGGCTGCTCCACAGCTGTACTTGGCTTACCAGTCCAACCCCGACCACCACGGCAGCCACCAGCCTCACCACGACGCCCGGGTACGCTGCCAGCCAACGCCCGGCAACCAGGCGGCCGGCACGTAGGCGTGCGCCGTCGGCCAACCACCTCCCCCACCGCGTCGTGATCCAGGCCACGACGCTGGGGAGGAACCAGAGCGCCAATCCGATACCGGCCGCGTACTGCAGCAGGCTGGTGCGGTAATTCGGCGCGAGTGGTCCGACCTCCATCGGTACCGCCATGACGATGCCCACTGTGCACAGAACCGGCCCCCGCCGACGCGGCTTACGGGCCACCGGGGCCCGAACGCTGCGACCGTCACTCCTGCGGGACACCGCGGCGGCTGACACGGCGACCAAGACCGCGGCGAGCCATACTACGGTCAAGATCACCCCCAACCGGGAGCGAACCATGCTCGATTCCACAGTCCACCCGGTAACGGGCACAGTCATGTCAGCCGTGGAAGCCAGCACGAGAAGGGCGCTTACCAAGACCGTGCCAATTGCCACAGGGCCGACGGTCTCACCAACTGCCAGCAGCATCATGTGACGGCGCGTACCGCCGAGAGCGTGCACGACCCGACTCCTGGCGTCACGCTTTTCCGAACCGGCACGCGCGGCAGCCGCGACGAGCACGGCCGCAGGGAGGCCGACGAAGGCTGCTACGACCACGGCGAATCCGCCTGGGTCGACCACCCAGTCGTCGTCAAACCGGTAGGCGCCACCAAAACCGGAGATTCGATCTTCTTCTGCCCACTCACCCCGCGAAGGCGCAGGCCGTACGTACGCGAGACGTTCACCGGGCCACACCAGCCCGGCAGGGCTTATGCGCCCCGCATCTTCGCCGTAGCGGCTAGTAACGGCTTCACCGGCTTCTGCGAGTGCTGGGGACAGCACCGCTTGACCTGGCGCTGGCCAAGCCTTAAGACCGGGCGGTACTTCAGCAGTCGGGGCGAGGGGCTCGACGAACACCACGCGGTGCTGAATCCCCCCCACCGTATCGCCTCGCTCCTTCCACCAAGCGGTTTGCCGCTCCGCGGGGTGGACGGCGGTGAATCGCGGGCCGCGGGCCAGGGCCCTCTCGTCGCTGGTTTGCCCCGTCACGTAGGCGATCGCACCCGCCCCTACAGCAAGACACCACACCACGGTGGCCAGCAGGAGCGCGGCCACACGCAACCGGTGTCCTTCACCTGCCCTTGAGGCCGCCATCCCGATGGCAAGGAGTTGGCGTGTCAGCGGGCGGGCCATCACGGCGTTTCCCCAAAGGCGGCCTCGACTGAACGTCAGCACCCGGTCAGCTCTCCGGGCCACGCTCTCGTCATGGGTGACGACGACCACTCCACATCCCCATTGGCCGGGGAGCGCGTGAAGGAGTTCGGCAACGTGGTCACGGTTGGCTGCATCGAGTGCACCAGTCGGCTCGTCGGCAAGGACGAGTGAGGGTCGGTTGACAACGGCGCGTGCGATGGCTACGCGCTGACGCTCCCCGCCGGACATGGTTCCCACAGGCTCATCCGGGTGCTTGATGCCGAGGTCGTCGAGGAGTTGGCGTGCGCCATTCTGACTCCGTCGACGTTTCCTGCCGGCAAGCATCGCGGCGAGCATGACATTCTCCATCGCCGTCAGTTCCGGGAGTAATTCACCGAACTGAAAAACCATGCCAACGTGACTGGCGCGATGGCGCGCCCTCGCGGATGTCCCCATTGACGACAGGTCCATGCCCGCAACTTCAACCAAGCCGTTCCTGGGCTTGATCAAGCCCAAGAGAACCGACAGGAGCGTGGTCTTCCCGCTCCCGCTCGGCCCCATCACGGCCACTGACTCCCCAGCCATGACGTGCAGACTCAAACCATCGAACAACACCCGGTCCGCGACCGTGTGGGACACGTCCTGCAGCCGCACGACCGCCATCCATTACTCCCAATCCGAGCAACGTAAAACCGCGGGGCGCTCACAAGATGCGCCCCGCGTATGGCCATGAGACGTCAGGGCCGGTACGCCCAGCTGCCGCACACGTCCGGCCATGCGAACCGCTGCTCACACGTACGGTGCTTGTTGATGGCCTTGCCGGTGCCGCTCCGGACGCAGTTGTCGGGGCCCGCGCCGTTGTGGTCCCACAGATGGTTTACGGTATCACCGCCAGTACGGACGTACTGGGCCTCCACCGAGTTCTGGTCCGCTTCCATGTCGCAGGTCTTGATGGCGGTGTCGCCGCTATTCGTCTCGGAATAGTTCCTCTCCACCCCCGACCTGTAAGCAGCCCACGCGGGCCCCGCGGCGACAAGGGCCAGGGCGGCGCTGGCAGCCACGCCCCACCGTATGGTGTTTCGAGCAAGTAACACGGGGTCCCCCAGTTGAATGATCAGGACGGCGACGGAGTCTATGTACGGTGCACATGACGCCGCAATAACCGCCCATACTGTTGGCGGAAATTAGGCGGGAAGGGGTGACCGGGCGCCGTCCTCGGCGTGCGCGGGCGTGAAGGCCCGGTGCTCCCGTCTCGGCCGTCAGCCGCAAAGTCCGGCGCCCCCGTCTCGGCCGCCAGCCGCAGGGTGCGGCGTCGGCACCCGGCAGCGGGCCGCCGGCAGTGCCGCCCCGGGATTTCACCGTGGACGGTTCGCGTGTCGCAGACCTCGTCCTGCGGCACGTGTCCCTTGCGGCCGGTGACAGCGTCCTGACCTTTCCGGAACACCGCGCCCATCAGGGCGTGCCGGTTCGGGGGGCGGCGGTGCAGCGTGCCGATCCCCACGCCGGTGCACCGCGCGACGCCCTCCGGCGCGGCGTCCGTGCCCTGCTCCGCGAAGGCCGCGCGCCGCCCGCCGCAGCCGCTCGCGGTTGCGGCGGGCGGCGGCGCGCGTCGGCCCGGTCGTCGTCGGCGGCGGTCCTCCCCGGTCCTTCCAGGACGCCGTCGTACGCGTGAGGGGCCCGCCGTCCGGCGGGCCCCTCGACGTCGTCGGGCGGGTGTCAGTCCTTGATCTCGCAGATCACGGCGCCGGAGGTGACGGAGGCGCCGACCTCGGCGGCCAGGCCCTTGACCGTGCCGGAGCGGTGGGCGTTGAGGGGCTGCTCCATCTTCATGGCCTCCAGGACCACGATCAGGTCGCCCTCGTCGACCTGCTGGCCCTCCTCGACGGCGACCTTGACGATGGTGCCCTGCATCGGGGAGGCCAGGGTGTCGCCGGAGGCGGCCGAGGCGGCCTTCTTCTTCGCGCGGCGCTTGGGCCGGGCGCCGGCCGCCAGGCCGGTGCGGGCCAGGCTCATGCCGAGGGAGGTGGGCAGCGACACCTCCAGGCGCTTGCCGCCGACCTCGACCACGACCGTCTCGCGGCCGGTCTCCTCCTCCTCGGCTTCGGCCGGGGCGGCGAACGGCTTGATCTCGTTGACGAACTCCGTCTCGATCCACCGGGTGTGGATGGCGAAGGGGCCCTCCTGCGGGGCGAACGCCGGGTCGGCCACGACCGCCCGGTGGAAGGGGATGGCGGTGGCCATGCCCTCGACGCGGAACTCCGCCAGCGCGCGGCGCGCGCGCTCCAGCGCCTGCTGCCGGGTGGCGCCGGTGATGACCAGCTTGGCCAGCAGCGAGTCCCAGGCCGGGCCGATGACGCTGCCGGACTCCACGCCCGCGTCCAGGCGCACGCCCGGGCCGGTGGGCGGGTCGAAGACGGTGACGGTGCCGGGCGCGGGCAGGAAGCCCCGCCCCGGGTCCTCGCCGTTGATGCGGAACTCGAAGGAGTGGCCGCGGATCTCCGGGTCGCCGTAGCCCAGCTCCTCGCCGTCGGCGATGCGGAACATCTCCCGCACCAGGTCGATGCCGGTGACCTCCTCGGTGACCGGGTGCTCGACCTGCAGCCGGGTGTTGACCTCCAGGAAGGAGATCGTGCCGTCGTTGCCGACCAGGAACTCCACCGTGCCGGCGCCGACGTACCCGGCCTCCTTCAGGATGGCCTTCGACGCCCGGTACAGCTCGGCGTTCTGCTCCTCGGTCAGGAACGGCGCGGGAGCCTCCTCCACCAGCTTCTGGTGGCGGCGCTGCAGGGAGCAGTCGCGGGTGGAGACCACCACGACGTTGCCGTGGGTGTCGGCCAGGCACTGCGTCTCCACGTGCCGGGGCCGGTCGAGGTAGCGCTCCACGAAGCACTCGCCCCGGCCGAAGGCCGCGACCGCCTCGCGGACGGCGGAGTCGTACAGCTCCGGGACCTCCTCCAGGGTCCGGGCCACCTTCAGCCCGCGCCCGCCGCCGCCGAACGCGGCCTTGATCGCGATGGGCAGCCCGTGCTCCCGGGCGAACGCCACGACCTCCTCGGCCCCCGAGACCGGGTCGGGCGTCCCGGCCACCAGCGGCGCCCCGGCCCGCTGGGCGATGTGGCGGGCGGCCACCTTGTCGCCCAGGTCCCGGATCGCCTGCGGGGGCGGGCCGATCCAGGTCAGCCCGGCGTCGATGACGGCCTGGGCGAACTCGGCGTTCTCCGACAGGAAGCCGTACCCCGGGTGGACCGCGTCGGCCCCCGAGTCCTTCGCCGCCCGGAGCACCTTCGCGATGTCCAGGTAACTGGCCGCCGGGGTGTCACCGCCCAGGGCGAACGCCTCGTCCGCCGCACGGACGTGCAGGGCGTCCCGATCCGGATCGGCGTAGACGGCTACGCTCGCGATCCCGGCGTCCCGGCAGGCACGGGCGACACGGACAGCGATTTCGCCACGGTTGGCGATGAGCACCTTGCGCACGATGGCTCCCTCCATTCCCAAAACACGCTGAGTTTAGGGACTGCCGACACGACGTTTCGACTCTTCCCCGGTCGTGAGGTTGCCCACACGGAACGTGGTGCGAGGTCCGCTCAGACCCGAAACCCCTCGCGTCACCTCGGCACACAGGGCTTCTTGCCAGCACAGTAGCCCGGGGGCGCGGCCGGAGTCGCTGTTCCGGGGGCCAGCGGGGTGTCCCGTTTCTTTGTGGGGTCCCTACGAATGGCGGAACGATTCTTTGCCGGAGCGTCGCCACCCTTGTCCGGGGGTTTACCCGTGAGTAGCCTGCGCGTTGTCGTCCGTACCGACGGTAAGGGGCAGGGGAGTGGCCGCGATGACCCTCAGAACGACGGCGCTCGCGGCGGGCGCCGTGCTGCTCGCCGAGGCGGTGGGCGCGGTGCTGCTGCACGGCGTGCTCGCGGCCGTCCAGTCGAGCCAGCGGATGTCCCTGGCGGGCCTCGACCCGGACACGATGGTCGCCGGCACCTGGGCGGCGGGCGGCGTCCTCGGCGCGTACCTGGCCCTGTGCGGGGCCGTACTGCTCCGCGCGGGCGTCCGGCGCGCCGCACCCGGCCGGTGGGGCCGCGTCCTGCTCGTCACGTGCGCGGTCACCCACGCCCTGCTGGGCGCCGCCGCCGTCGGCCCCGTCGGCTGGGCGGCCTTCGCGTGGATGACGGCGGTCATGGGGCTGGTGGTGCTCGCCCTCGTCACGCACGGGCCGCGGCCCCCCGCCGGGCCCGGGGCGGACGACCGGGCCGGCGGCCCCGGCTCCCCGGCCGGGGAGTCCCCGGAAGCCGTGTGACGGGTCCTACGCCCACAGGTCGGTGACGGACACGTCCAGCCGGCGCAGGAGGCGGCGCAGCAGCGGCAGCGACAGGCCGATGACGTTGCCCGGGTCGCCGTCGACGCCGTCGACGAACGGCGCCGAGCGTCCGTCGAGGGTGAACGCGCCCGCCACGTTCAGCGGCTCGCCGCTGGCGACGTACGCGGCGATCTCCTCGTCCGTCGGGTCGCCGAAGCGCACCAGCGTGGACGCGGTCGCGGAGACGTACCGCTTCGCCGCCGTGTCGTGGACGCAGTGACCGGTCTGCAGGACGCCGACCCGGCCGCGCATGGACTTCCAGCGGGCGACGGCCTCCTCGGCGTCGGCGGGCTTGCCCAGCGCCCTGCCGTCCAGCTCCAGCACCGAGTCGCAGCCGATCACCAGCGCGCCCGACACCTCGGGCCGGGCGGCCACCAGCGACGCCTTCGCCTCGGCGAGCGCGAGGGCCAGCTCGGCGGGGGTCGGGGCGGTCACGCTGCTCTCGTCGAAGCCGCTGACGACGACCTCGGGGGAGAACCCGGCCTGGCGCAGCAGTCCGAGGCGGGCGGGGGAGGCGGAGGCGAGGACGACACGGCGCTGGGCAGTCATGTCGCCATCGTATGCAGCCCCGCCGCCCCGGCACCGGCCCCCGCCGCCCCGGCACCGGCCCCCGCCGCCCCGGCACCGGCCCGACGGCGGGACCGCGCCCCGGCCCCGGCCCGCCCGGCGGGGGTCAGCGCAGGCCCGCGGCGGACATCGCCACGAGCATCGCCAGTGCCAGCAGGACGCCGGCCCGGCGGAGCATGGCCTGTGTGGCCCGCATCTCCTCGGGCGGCTCGTTCTCGGGATCGGACCACAGCATCCCTCGATCCTGCGGACCGCGGACGCGTCCCGCCTGAGTACGCGTACTCAGGCGGGACGCGCGGGGACCGGGGCGCCGCTACGCCGGCCAGTAGCTCCGCGTCCAGGACCGCGGCCCCGGGGACGGCGGCAGGCTCCGCGCGATGCGCGCGGGCGCGGACCAGGCGTCCGCGGGCCGCGGCGCCGGGCCCGCGGCCCCGGCGGCCGCCGCCGCGGCGCGAGCCCTGACCACGGCCAGGGCGGCGGCGAGCTCCTCGGGGGTCGGGTTGCCCCGTACGACCTTGATCATCGAAGCTCCTCACAGGGGGATGTTGCCGTGCTTCTTCGGGGGCAGGTTCTCCCGCTTGGTGCGCAGCTGGCGCAGGCCGCGGACGATCTGCGAGCGGGTCTCCGACGGCATGATCACCGCGTCGACGTAGCCGCGCTCCGCCGCCGTGTACGGGTTGAGCAGCGTGTCCTCGTACTCCTGGATCAGCCGGGCGCGCAGCGCCTCCCGCTCCTCCTCCGGGGCCTCCGCGATCGTCCGGCGGTGCAGGATGTTCACCGCGCCCTGGGCGCCCATCACCGCGATCTGCGCGGTCGGCCACGCCAGGTTCAGGTCGGCGCCGAGGTGCTTGGAGCCCATCACGTCGTACGCGCCGCCGAACGCCTTGCGGGTGATGACGGTGATCAGCGGGACCGTCGCCTCCGCGTACGCGTAGATGAGCTTCGCGCCGCGCCGGATGATGCCGCCGTACTCCTGGTCCACGCCCGGCAGGAAGCCCGGGACGTCGACGAAGGTCAGGACGGGGATGTTGAACGCGTCGCAGGTCCGGACGAAACGCGCGGCCTTCTCGCTCGCGTTGATGTCCAGGCAGCCCGCGAACTGCATCGGCTGGTTGGCGACGACGCCCACCGGGAAGCCCTCGACGCGGCCGAAGCCGGTGACGATGTTCGGCGCGAACATCCCCTGCGTCTCCAGGAACTCGCCGTCGTCCAGGACGTGCTCGACGACCGTGTGGATGTCGTACGGCTGGTTCGCGGAGTCGGGGACGACCGCGTCCAGCTCGCGGTCGTCGTCGGTGACGGCGAGGTCCGCCTCCTCCGGGAAGGCCGGGGGCTCCGACAGGTTGTTGGACGGCAGGTAGGACAGCAGCGACTTCACGTAGTCGACGGCGTCCCTCTCGTCCGCCGCCATGTGGTGCGCCACGCCCGACGTCGCGTTGTGCGTCCGCGCGCCGCCCAGCTCCTCGAAGCCGACGTCCTCGCCGGTCACCGTCTTGATGACGTCCGGGCCGGTGATGAACATGTGCGACGTCCGGTCGACCATCACCGTGAAGTCGGTGATCGCCGGGGAGTAGACGGCGCCGCCCGCGCAGGGGCCGACGACCAGGCTGATCTGCGGGATCACCCCGGACGCGTGGGTGTTGCGGCGGAAGATCTCGCCGTACAGGCCCAGCGCGCTGACGCCCTCCTGGATGCGGGCGCCGCCGGAGTCGTTGATGCCGACGACCGGGCAGCCGGTCTTCAGCGCGAAGTCCATCACCTTGACGATCTTCTGGCCGAACGTCTCGCCCAGCGCGCCGCCGAAGACCGTGAAGTCCTGCGAGAAGACCGCTACCGGCCGGCCGTCGACCGTCCCGTAGCCGGTGACGACGCCGTCGCCGTACGGGCGGTTCGCCTCCAGGCCGAAGTTGGTGGACCGGTGCCTGGCGAACTCGTCCAGCTCCACGAAGGAGTCCTCGTCCAGCAGGAGGGCGATCCGCTCGCGGGCGGTCAGCTTGCCCTTGGCGTGCTGTTTCTCGACGGCGCGCTCGGAACCCGCGTGCGTCGCCTCCTCGATACGGCGCTGCAGATCCGCGAGCTTCCCCGCGGTCGTGTGGATGTCGATCTCTTGACGCTCGGACATCGGGATGCGGCTCCCTGCCTGGTCAGGTGTGGTCACGGGGTCATCGGCTACTGGCCCGTAGAGTATCGGCGGGGATGCCGTTCGGCAGTGCGGTCTTTGCCACACCTAGGCTGGGTTGCATGACGTCCCCCCTTGGTCAAGGAACAGGCCCGGCGAGCCGCTGGAGCGATCTCGAACGGCCCCCGCTGGGCGCCCCCGCACTGCGCCGGGCCCTGCTGCGGCCGGGCGCGCTGTGGACGTCCCTGGATCTCGTGCCCGCCACCGGCTCCACCAACACCGACCTGGCCTCCCGCGCCGCCGGACTCCCCGAGGGCGCCGTCCTCGTCGCCGAGGAGCAGACCGCCGGACGGGGCCGCCTGGACCGGGTCTGGTCGGCACCGGCCCGCTCGGGGCTGTTCTTCTCCGTCCTCCTCAAGCCGGACGTGCCGGCCGGGCGCCTCTCCTGGCTGCCGCTGCTGACCGGCGTCGCCGTGGCCACCGCGCTGGCGCGGGCCGCCGGCGTCGACACGGCGCTGAAGTGGCCCAACGACCTGCTCGTCACGCTCCCCGGGCACCCGGGCGGCCCCGGCGCCGGGACCGCCGCCGACGGCGGGGAGCGCAAGGCCGGCGGCATCCTCGCCGAGCGCGCCGGCGACCACGGCGTCGTCGTCGGCGTCGGCGTCAACGTGACCCTCCGCGCCGACGAGCTGCCCGTGCCCACGGCCGGGTCGCTCGCCCTCGCCGGCGCCGTGTGCACCGACCGCGACCCGCTGCTGAGGGCCGTCCTGCGGTCGCTGGAGGAGTGGTACGGCAGGTGGACCGCCGCCGGGGGCGACCCGGCCGCGTCCGGGGTCGAGGCCGCGTACGCCGCCGGCTGCGCGACGCTCGGCCGGAGGGTGCGGGCGGAGCTGCCCGGAGGCCGGACGCTCACCGGCGAGGCGGAGGCGGTCGACGGGCACGGGCGGCTGGTCGTGGCGGGCCCGGACGGCCGGCGGGAGGCCGTGGGGGCGGGCGACGTCGTCCACCTCCGCCCGGCGGACTGAACGCGTTCGTCCACGGGACGTGAGCCAGGGCACACCTGCCGTATCGTTGAGGCGATCCGTCGGCCGGGTCGGCCGGGGCGGCCGACGCGGCGGGTCAGCGACAGGAACGGCAGGCAGGGCAGTGCGCACGGATCGGGCAGGAGGCGGCCGGTGACCGTCGACGACGAGAACGCGGACGGTACGGGACACCCCACCCCCCACCATGTCGTCGACCACACGGCGGAGCCGACCGACAACCCCCTCGCCATCCGCCTGGAGCAGCTGATCCTCGGTGCCGAGCGGCGCTACACCCCCTTCCAGGCCGCCCGCACGGCAGGCGTCTCCATGGACCTCGCCTCCCGCTTCTGGCGGGCCATGGGCTTCGCGGACATCGGCCAGGCCAAGGCGCTGACCGAGGCCGACGTGCTGGCGCTGCGCCGCCTGGCCGGTCTCGTCGAGGCGGGACTGCTGAGCGAGCCGATGGCCGTGCAGGTGGCCCGCTCGACGGGGCAGACGACGGCGCGGCTCGCGGAGTGGCAGATCGACTCCTTCCTGGAGGGGCTGACCGAGCCGCCCGAGCCCGGCATGACCCGCACCGAGGTGACGTACCCCCTGGTGGAGCTGCTGCTGCCGGAGCTCCAGGAGTTCCTGGTGTACGTCTGGCGGCGGCAGCTGGCCGCGGCGACCGGCCGGGTCGTGCAGGCGGGCGACGACGAGGAGATGGTCGACCGGCGGCTCGCCGTGGGCTTCGCCGACCTCGTCGGCTTCACCCGGCTCACCCGCCGGCTGGAGGAGGAGGAACTCGGCGAGCTGGTCGAGACGTTCGAGACGACCTGCGCCGACCTGGTCGCGGCGCACGGCGGGCGGCTGATCAAGACCCTGGGCGACGAGGTGCTCTTCGCCGCCGACGACGCGGGCACGGCCGCGGAGATCTCGCTGCGTCTCGTCGAGACGCTGAAGGAGGACAGGACGATGCCCGCCCTGCGCGTCGGGATCGCCTTCGGCACGGTCACCACCCGCATGGGCGACGTGTTCGGGACGACCGTGAACCTGGCGAGCCGGCTCACCTCGATAGCACCCAAGAACACCGTCCTCGTCGACGGCGCCTTCGCCGAGGAGCTGTCCCGCACGGGCGAGGCGCCCGTGTCCGAGGCCCGGGCGGCGGAGGAGGCCGCCCGGGCGGCGGAGGAGGGCCGGACCCCGCCCCCGTACCGCTTCGCCCTGCGGCCCACCTGGCAGCGGCCCGTCCGCGGCCTCGGCGTCGTCGAGCCCTGGATGCTGTCGCGGCGGGAGCCTAAGATCCCCGGGTAGAAGCGATAACGATCGTTAACCGGGAGGGCGGGCGCCATGTCCGAGCAGCAGTCCGAGCAGCAGTCCGAGGAGCGGTACGGGGAGTTCGTCGCCGTGCGTCGGCACGGGTACGTGGCGGAACTGGTCCTCGACCGGCCCAAGGCCATGAACGCGGTCTCCACCGAGATGGCCCGGTCCATCGCCGCCGCCTGCGACGCGCTCGCCGCCGACCCCGAGGCCCGGGTCACGGTCCTGACCTCCTCCAACGACCGGGCCTTCTGCGTGGGCGCCGACCTGAAGGAGCGCAACTCCTTCACGGACGCCGACATGATGCGCCAGCGGCCGACCGCCCGCGCCGCGTACACGGGCGTGCTGGAGCTGCCGATGCCGTCCGTCGCGGCCGTGCGCGGCTTCGCCCTGGGCGGCGGCTTCGAGCTGGCGCTCGCCTGCGACCTGATCGTCGCCGACGCCACCGCGGTCGTCGGACTGCCCGAGGTGTCCGTGGGCGTCATCCCCGGCGGCGGCGGTACGCAGCTGCTGCCGCGCCGCGTCGGGGCGGCGCGCGCCGCGGAACTGGTGTTCACCGCCCGCCGGGTGCCGGCGGCGGAGGCCGCCGGGCTGGGGCTGGTCGACGAGCTGGTCGAGGACGACGCGCGCGGCGCCGCACTGGAACTGGGTGCGCGGATCGCGGCGAACTCGCCGGTGGGCCTGCGCGCCGCCAAGCGGGCCCTGCGCCTGGGCCACGGACTGGACCTGCGGGCGGGGCTGGAGATCGAGGACGGTGCGTGGCGGTCGGTCGCCTTCTCCGGGGACCGCAGGGAGGGCGTGGCGGCGTTCAACGAGAAGCGCGCCCCGCGCTGGCCGGGGGAGTAGCGGACCGGGAGCGGTGCGGTCACCTGGCGTAACCGGGGTTCGGTCCCCGGGTGGAAAGCGTCGATTCCTCCCTAAGCTGGGGGAATGGGTGAGGATGTCCGGCTGAGGGCCGTGGTGGCACTCGCGCAGGGGATGGCGGCGGCGCACACTCCGCGCGAGTGCTGGCGGGCCGCCGCGCTCGGCGCGTGCCGGGCGCTGGGGGGCTCCTTCGCGGCGCTCTCGGTCTGGCAGCGGGACCTCGGCCGACTGAAGGTCCTGGTCAACGCGGGGCAGCGGACACCGGACGAGGAGGAGTTCCCGGACTGCGAGACGTATCCGGTGTACCGGTTCTCGGAGATCACCGAGTTCCTGCACGAGCGGTGGGCGGGCGGCGGGGAGCCCGAGGCCTGGGTGGAGACGGCCGACGGCGTGCCGGCCGCCTCCGGCCCCGGGCGCTGCGACCCGGAGGCCCCTGGCCGGACCGGACCCGGCTCCTGGGGGAGGGCGGCGGCGCTGCGGCGGCGCGGACGGGGCTGCTGCGTGGTCGCGCCGATCGTGCTGCACGGGCGGGCGTGGGGCGAGCTCTACGTCGCCCGCCCGGTCGGGGCGCCGGTCTTCGACCGGGACGACGCGGACTTCGCCGCCGTCCTCGCCTCGGTCGTCGCCGCCGGGCTCGCGCAGACCGAGCGGCTGGAGGAGGTGCGCAAGCTCGCCTTCACCGACCCGCTGACCGGGCTCGCCAACCGCAGGGCCGTCGACACCCGGCTGGACGAGGCCATGGAGCGGTTCCTGGCGGACGGCTCCGTGGTCAGCCTGGTCGTGTGCGACCTGAACGGTCTCAAGCGCGTCAACGACACCCACGGGCACTCCGCGGGCGACCGGCTCCTGGAGAGGTTCGGGGCGGTGCTGTCGTGTGCGGGGGCGCGGCTCCCGGGCGCGCTGGCGGCCCGGCTCGGCGGCGACGAGTTCTGCCTGGTGTCGGTCGGGCCGGAGGCGGACCGCGTGGTCGAGGTCGCCGGCGAGCTGTGCGTACGGGCCGGGGAGCTGGAACTCGGGGAGGGCGTCGCCTGCGGGGTGGCGTCGACGGGCGACCCGATCGGGCCGGTGCGCTCGGCCCGCCGGCTGTTCCGGCTGGCGGACGCCGCCCAGTACCGCGCGAAGGCGGTCCGCTCCCCGAGGCCCGTGGTCGCCGGGCGGGACGGCGCCGTCGTGCGGCTCGCCGACGCGCCGCCGGCCGCCGCGCGCGACCGCAGGCGGTTCCGCGACGCGCCCCCGGAGGGATGAGCGCCGCGGGAAAGCGGAGCCGCACGGGGCGGGACGGGTCCGGTCGGGGTGGAGCGGGCCGGAGCCGGTCGGAGGCGGTCGTGGCCGGTCGGGACGGGGCGGTCGGGACGGCCACCCGGAGGCAGCGGCCGGTCCCCGGACGAGTAGTGACACGTTGCGATTCAGTCCGTAGGCTGCTGAATATGGATATGCATACTGTCGTGGTGGGGACGTCCGGTACCACCGCCGCCGACGTCGTCGCGGTCGCCCGCGGCAACGCCCGCGTCGAGCTCGCCCGGGAGGCCCTCGACGCCCTCGCCCGCGCCCGGGAGACCGTGGACGCCCTCGCCGCCAAGCCCGAGCCGGTGTACGGCGTGTCGACCGGGTTCGGGGCGCTCGCCACGCGGCACATCGGCCAGGAGCTGCGCGGCCGGCTCCAGCGCAACATCGTCCGCTCGCACGCCGCCGGCATGGGCCCGCGGGTCGAGCGCGAGGTCGTGCGCGCCCTGATGTTCCTGCGCCTGAAGACCGTCGCCTCCGGCCACACCGGCGTCCGGCCGCTCGTGGCGCGGACCATGGCCGACGTCCTCAACGCGGGGATCACCCCCGTCGTCCACGAGTACGGCTCCCTCGGCTGCTCCGGCGACCTCGCGCCGCTCTCCCACTGCGCCCTCGCGCTCATGGGCGAGGGCGACGCCGAGGGTCCCGACGGCACCGTCCGCCCCGCCGGTGAGCTGCTCGCCGAGCACGGCATCGCCCCCGTCGAACTGCGCGAGAAGGAGGGACTGGCCCTCCTCAACGGCACCGACGGCATGCTCGGCATGCTCGTCATGGCCCTCGCCGACCTGGAGAAGCTGTACAAGACGGCCGACGTCACCGCAGCCCTCACCCTGGAGGCGCTGCTCGGCACGGACCGGGTGCTCCGCCCCGAGCTGCACGCCATCCGCCCGCACCCCGGCCAGGGCGCGGCCGCCGCCAACATGCTCGCCGTCCTCGAGGGCTCCGGCCTGGTCGGCCACCACCAGGTGGACGAGGCCCCCCGGGTCCAGGACGCCTACTCCGTGCGCTGCGCCCCGCAGGTCGCCGGCGCCGGCCGGGACACGATGGCCCACGCCCGCCTCGTCGCCGAGCGCGAGCTGGCCGCCGCCGTCGACAACCCGGTCGTCCTGCCGGACGGACGGGTGGAGTCCAACGGCAACTTCCACGGCGCCCCCGTCGCGTACGCCCTCGACTTCCTCGCCGTCGCCGCCGCCGACCTCGGCTCCATCGCCGAGCGCCGCACCGACCGGCTCCTCGACAAGAGCCGCAGCCACGGCCTGCCGCCGTTCCTCGCCGAGGACGCCGGCGTCGACTCGGGGCTGATGATCGCCCAGTACACGCAGGCCGCACTGGTCAGCGAGATGAAGCGGCTCGCCGTCCCGGCCTCCGCCGACTCCATCCCGTCGTCCGCGATGCAGGAGGACCACGTCTCCATGGGCTGGTCGGCGGCGCGCAAGCTGCGCACCGCGATCGGCAACCTCAACCGGATCCTCGCCGTCGAGCTGTACGCGGCGACGCGGGCGATCGAGCTGCGCCACGGCCTCACCCCGGCGCCCGCGTCCCGCGCCGTGATCGACGCCCTGCGCGCGGCGGGCGTGCGGGGGCCCGGGCCGGACCGGTTCCTGGCGCCCGACCTGGAGGCGGCGGACGCGTTCGTGCGGGAGGGCGGGGTCGTCGCCGCGGTGGAGCCGGTGACGGGCCCGCTGGCGTGACGGCCGGGCCCCGTGACGGGGCCCGCGCCCCGGGCGTACGCGTCAGAGCGGCGCGTACGTCCCGCGCCGCACCGCGAAGGCCACCAGGCCGGTGCCGACGGCCAGGAACGCCGCGCCGCCCAGGACGTACGGCGCCGTGTCCACGCCCGCGCCCGTGTCGGCCAGCCGCAGCTCCTGCGCGGCCCCGCCGCGGGGCATCCGGCCGTCGTCGGCGGCGTCGGCCTGCAGCGCGGCGACCCGGTGGGACCGCGGGGCGGCCGGTTCCCCGCCGGTGGCGTTCGCCGAGGGGACGAACCACAGGGCCCCGAGGAGTGTCCCGGCGGCGGTGGCGGTCAGCAGCGGTCGGCGTGCGACGGACACAGGATCAGATCCCCTTGCGGAATCGAGAATCGGGTGTTGTGCCGATGCTAGTGAACACAGCGGGTCGCGGAAAAGCCCGGCCCCGGGCGTCCTACGCTCCGTCATATGAGCGCTTCTGAGATTTCACGGTATGTACGCCTCCGGGTCGATCTGGTGCTGGAGGTGACCGAGCGGGGCCGGCTGACCGACGCCGCTCTGCTACGGATCCGGGACGACGAGTTCATGCCGGACGACGAGCGCGCGCACGCCGGCGCGGTCGTCCGCGAGGACGAAGCGGAAGCCCTCGCGTACCTCGTCGAACCCTCCCGGCTGATCGGCGGGGTGCCCGGCGTGGAGCTGGTCCAGGCCTCCTGGACCAGCGAGCTGGCCGCCCGCGATCCCGACGCCGACGCCTGGCACCTCGACGACGACCTGGACGACGACGACCTGGACGACGACGACCTGGACGACGACGGCCTCGACAACGACGGCCTCGACGACGTCGATGCGGACGACGCCGATCCGGACGGCGGGCCGGGCGACGGCCCGGACGACTCGGACGGCGGCGGCGGGGAAGAAGGGCGGGGCGGGGCCGGCTGAGCCGGACGTGTGCCACCCCCGGATCCCCGGGGCCCGCGCCTCCACCCGGGCGCCCGGACGGGCGGCCCGTCGGCGTGTCGGCCAGTGGGATTTCCCACACCGCGCACCGAAGTGGAACCGGAGGGGGTGTTATGGGCGTTGTGGGGAAGTGTTGGTAGGGAATTGACGGCGATGGAGAAGCGTGTGATGACGGACGGTAAGCGGCGCAGAGGCCTGATGGCCGCGTCCGCACTGCTCAGCGGTGTGCTGGTACTCACGGGCTGCGACGGCGGCGGCGAGGCCGACGCGGCCGACGGCAGCAGTGAGAGTCCGAACAGTTCACAGGCCCAGGTCGACGAGGCGGCGGCGCAGAAGACCTCGCAGGCCCGAATATCGATCACCCCGAAGAACGGCGCGATCAACGCGTCGATCAACAACGACGCCAAGGTCACGGTCGCCGAGGGCACGCTCACCTCGGTCACGATGACCTCCTCCGAGGGCACCGCGGTCGAGGGCGAGATCTCCGCGGACGGCAGGAGCTGGCAGCCCTCGGAGCAACTGGAGCGCTCCACCACCTACCGGATCGCCGTGACGGCGAAGGACGCCGAGGGCCGCGAGGCCCACGAGAACTCCTCCTTCACGACCGTCTCCCAGGCGAACAGCTTCATCGGCAACTTCACTCCGGAGGACGGCTCCACCGTCGGCGTCGGCATGCCGGTGTCGATCAGCTTCAACAAGCCGATCACCGACAAGAAGGCCGTCCAGGCCGGTATCGAGGTGTCCTCCTCCAGCGGCCAGGAGGTCGTCGGCCACTGGTTCAACGCCCAGCGCGTCGACTTCCGCCCCGAGCGGTACTGGGCCGAGGGCTCCACGGTCACGCTGAAGCTGAAGCTCGACGGGGTCGAGGGCGCGGACGGCGTCTTCGGCGTCCAGCAGAAGACCGTCACCTTCAAGATCGGCCGCAACCAGGTCTCGACCGTCGACGTCGCCGCGAAGACCATGAAGGTCCAGCGGAACGGCAAGACGGTCAAGACGATCCCGATCTCCGCCGGCTCCCCGGAGAACCCGACCTACAACGGTCAGATGGTGATCTCCGAGAAGTTTAAGGAGACCCGGATGAACGGTGCGACCGTCGGGTTCACGGACGACGACGGCAAGGGCGAGTACGACATCAAGGACGTCCCGCACGCCATGCGGCTGTCGACGTCCGGGACGTTCATCCACGGCAACTACTGGGGCGCCGACTCGGTCTTCGGCAACGTCAACACCAGCCACGGCTGCGTGGGCCTCAACGACGTCAAGGGCGCCGGAGACCCGAAGCAGCCGGGCGCCTGGTTCTACGACAACTCGCTGATCGGCGACGTGGTCATCGTCAAGAACTCCAAGGACAAGACGATCGCGCCGGACAACGGCCTCAACGGCTGGAACATGAGCTGGGCCGAGTGGAAGGCCGGCTCGGCGCTCTGACCGGCAGGCCACCGGCCCCGCCCGTACGGGAAGGCGGCGGCGCCCCCGCGCGGGGGCGCCGCCGCCTTCCCCGTAGGGGCGGCGGCCTCGCCGGTACCGCCCGGGACGCCGCCGTACGGTCTCCGTCGCCCGCCCCACGGGCGGCCGCCGGACAGCGGCCCCGCCTTCGGCAGGCGCCCTGCGGCGCGGCCCGTGCCCGGCGCCCGTCGCGTCGCGGGTCAGGCCCGGGCACGGGCCGCGCTCCGGCCACGGGTTCGCGTGCCGGGGATCTCCCGCTGCGTCCCTGGCACGGCGGATCCCCGCGAACCGGATCGACGAGCCGTACGACCGGGCGCCGGCGAGCGAGGTCCGCTACCGTTTCACGATCGACGCGTCGACGGATCGCCGCGCCGACCCGTCGACGATCCGGCGGACGCCGCGCCGACACGGCGTCCGCGCCCCGTTCCCGACCGGGCGCCCGGAGGCCGGCGGGCCCCGCGACGGGGCGGACCGGCCCTCCGCGAAGACCCCGACGAAGAGGAGACACCCATGCCCGCGTACGCCATAGGCAACCTGCGCCCGGCGGAGACCCTGCACGACGAGGTCCTCACCTACATCGAACGGATCCAGGGCACCCTGGACCCGTTCGGGGGCCGCTTCCTCGTCCACGGCGCCCCGGAGCGGGAGGTCCTGGAGGGCGAGTGGCCGGGCTCCCCGGTGATCATCGCCTTCCCGTCCCTGGACCACGCCCGCCGCTGGTACGACTCGCGGGAGTACCGGGCCCTGCTCCCCCCTGCGCACCCGCCACATGGAGGGCGACGTCCTCCTCGTCGACGGCGTGCCCGACGGTTACGACCCGGCGGCGACGGCCGCCGCGATCCGGAAGGCCCAGTCGCACTCCTGACCGCGCACGGCGTGCCCGGCCGTGCGCGGGGCCCGCACCCCTCCCGGCCGGGGAGTCCGCACGGACCGCTCGTGTCCCGAACCCGGTGACGTGCCGACCGCGCGGGATCAGCCGACCGGCCAAGTGCGTTCGGCCGCCCAGGTGCCGAAGCGCTGCCAGCCGACCTCCGGGAAGTCGCGCCGCAGTGCGGCCACGTCCACATCGAGGCCGACTTCGGTGAAGTAGCGGAACATCGCGGCGAGATCGGCCGAGAACGCCTCGACGCGGGAGATCGGCAGCCGCCCGAAGACGACCGGCCGGCCGCGTGCGCGGATCAGGGCTTCCGCGATCTCCGGGCAGGTCAGCTCGTCGGAGGCGATATCGATGCGCCGGCCCGCGAACTCCTGTGGCCGCGTGAGGACATGGGCTGCGAAAGCGCCGATGTCCCGCGCGGGGATCAGCGTCAGCAGCCGGTCGACCGGCACCGGCAGCACGAACCGGCCTTCACGCAGTCCCCGGAGGGACCGTTCGACCGTGTGGTCGTCCATGGACACCGCCGGGCCGAGGACCGTCCACGGCACGCCCAGCCCCCGCAGATGCTGCTCGATGCGGTACTTGCTCTCGAAGTGCGGAACGCCCGTGCCGCGGTCGGCGTGCGCCGCCGAGGTGAACACGATGTGTCCGACACCCCGGGCGGCCTCCAGCAGGTCGACGCCCCGCCGGACCTCGGTCTCCGGGTCCGAGCCGAACGGCGTGGACATCGCGAACAATCCGTCGGCCCCCTTCAGGGGGCGGCCTCCAGGGACCCGCCGTCGTCGAAGTCGGCCGCGTGCACCTCGGCGCCCAAGCCCCTCAGCGCCTGTGCGGCGGCCGACCCGGGGCTGCGGGTCGGGGCCCGGACCTGGAACCCCCGGCGGAGCAGCGAGCGGGCGGCCGCGCCGCCCTGGGCGCCGGTCGCCCCGGCGACGGCCACCACAGACCGGTAGAATTCCTTCGTCATGCGGTTACCGTACGACACATTGACTGCGTCACGCAGATATTTAGGGGTGTGCATGCTGATCGACGACCTCCAGCAGGAGTCCAGCCGCTACCTGGCCTCGTACGTCATGTTCAACCAGGCGGTCGCGGACCGCCTCGGGCTGCACCCCACCGACGTCCAGTGCCTCAACCTGCTGATCGCCGAGCCCGGCCCGTTCACCACCGGCCGGATCGCCGAACTCACCGGCCTGACCAGCGGATCGGCGACCCGGCTGGTCGACCGTCTTGAGAAGGCCGGTTACGTCGTCCGGCACCGTGACGAGACCGACCGCCGCCGGGTCCGGGTGGAGCCCGTCCCGGAGGCGATGCGGGACCTCACGGAGCTGTGGTCCGAGCTGGGCCGGGGGTGGCGGGCGATGTTCGCCGACTACACCGAGGACGAGCGCGCCCTGTTGCACCGGCACATGCAGCGCACCGTCGAACTCTCCCGCCGGCAGATCGCCCGCCTGCGCGAAAAGGGATGACCGCCGTCCGCGCGGAACGCCCGGCCGGTGAACCCCGGCCGAGGGGCACGTCCTGAAGGCGCGTGCCGCCACCGGCCCCGCCCGCCTGCACGTCGTTCGGGACGTGGCCGGGCCGGAGCGCTCCTGCCACCGGTCCGGCCGGAACGGCCCCGCCCCCCGTGCCGACCGGCGAGACGTCCCCCGGACTCCGCCCGACTCCGGCCGGCGACGCACCCGGGACCACGCCTTCGGGATCCATCAGGGACGCGGGCCCGCAGGCACGCCGTCGCGGTGCGTCCGGGCCCGGCAGCCCGTCACTCCCCGGTGGGAGCCGGCGCCACGCCCACCGGGCAGGCGACGCCGGTGCCGCCGGTGCCGCAGTAGCCGGAGGGGTTCTTGTCCAGGTACTGCTGGTGGTACGGCTCCGCCGGGTAGAACGGGCGGCCGTCCGCCGGGAGCAGTTCCGTGGTGATCGTGCCGTGCCCCGAGGACGTCAGGACCCGCTGGTAGGCGTCGCGGGACGCCCGCGCCGCGGCGGCCTGGGCGGGGGAGTGGGTGTAGACCGCCGAGCGGTACTGCGTGCCCACGTCGTTGCCCTGGCGGTGGCCCTGGGTGGGGTCGTGGGCCTCCCAGAAGACCTTCAGCAGTTCCCCGTACGACACCGCGGCCGGGTCGTACACGACGCGGACGGCCTCCGTGTGGCCCGTCAGGCCCGAGCAGACCTCCTCGTACGACGGGTTCGGCGTGTAGCCGCCCTGGTAGCCGACGAGCGTCGTCCACACTCCGGGGACCTGCCAGAACCGCCGCTCCGCGCCCCAGAAGCAGCCGAGGCCGAAGTCCGCGACCTCCAGCCCCTGCGGGTACGGGCCGAGCAGGGGCGTGCCGAGGACGGTGTGCCGGTCCGGGACGGTGAACTCCGGCTCGGGACGGCCCTTCAGCGCCTGCTCGGGCGCGGGCGTCTCCGGCGTGCGGCGGTACGGGAACATGACGGGCCTCCTCCGTGGGGTCGCCCAGACTCGAACGTCCCGCGCCCCGCCCGGACCCCGGCGGACGACGCCGCCCGCCGGGGCCCGGGCGGGGCGCACGGGGCGGCTGCCGGAACCGGAAGCCCGTGGACGCGGGGAGGGCGTCCGCGCGGGGGCACGGCGCCCCGGAGCACGCCGGTCACGTGCGTCCTCCCGGCGCACGCCCGCCGCCCCCGGACGCGCGGCGCCCCCGGAAGGTCAGTGCGGCAGCGTGGCGGGGCTGCCGCCGTTCGCCTCGTACCCGGCCACCGCCAGCGCCCGGTACACCGCGTACTCCGCCGCCGGGTCCTCGCCCATCGTCCACGGCAGCGCCCCGACGTGCCCGTCCACGTGCACGATCTGGTGCATGGCCTCGCTCCAGCGCTGCGCGCCCACCAGGAAGTGGATCAGCAGGTGGCGCACGTGCGCCAGCATCGGGTCGTCCGGGCGGGCCGAGTGGACCGCGTACAGCGCGCCCTCCATCGCCCGCGACACGACCTGCGTCCCGTAGAAGTCCCGCACCAGCGCCACGTCGGGCAGGTGCTCCCACACCGCGAACAGCGGCAGCGCGGCCAGCAGCGAGCCCTGCGGGGCGCGGGCGGCGGCGGACCGGGCGAACCGGTCGGCGTCCTCGCGGGAGCCGTGCCACTTCTCGCACCAGTAGTGCAGCGCCGCGATGTGCGCCCCCATGTGCCGCGGGTTCCGGTCGACGACCTTCGCCCACACCTGGTCGAACCGCTCGTGCGGGTAGCCCAGTCCACGGGCCACGGCCAGCTCGACGATGTACGGGACGGGGTCGCCCGGCGCCAGCAGCGCCGCCTCCCCGCACACGGCCCGCGCCTCCTCCAGGATGATCCGGAACTCGTCGGTGCCGACCCGCGACGTCCGCCACGCCTGCTGCACCAGGAACTCGGCGTGCACGGCCGCGCCGCCCGCGTCCTTCGGCGCCTCGGCCCGCCACGCCCGCAACCAGGCGCCGCCGGCGCCCGGCCGCTGCGCCAGCTCCAGCGACGCGGCTCCCGCGAACGCCTGCACCCGCTGCCAGCGCACCTCGTCCTCCGCGGGGGTGCCGGCCAGCAGCTGCGACGCGGCCCGCCAGTCCTGGGTGCGCTGCACCACGTCGAGGACCTCCACCAGGTCCTCGTCCGGGCCGGGCATGCGGACGTCGAGCAGTTCCTGCCGCACGAAGCCGTAGGCGAGCGGGTCGGCGGCGTCGGGCGCCCCGGGCTCGACGAGGCGGATGCCGCCGGAGCGGCGGCGCAGCAGCCAGGGCGCGACGACCGAGGCGATCAGGCCGACGGCGAGCAGGAACCAGAGAATCTCCACCATGCGCCCATTGTCCCGGACACCCGCCGGAGGGCGCCGGGCGCGTCCGCCGCACTACGCTCGCCCCATGAGCGACGAGCACACCCACCAGAACTTCGAGACCCGGGCCATCCACGCGGGCAACGCCGCCGACCCGCTGACCGGCGCGGTCGTCCCCCCATCTACCAGGTGTCCACGTACAAGCAGGACGGCGTGGGCGGCCTGCGCGGCGGCTACGAGTACAGCCGCAGCGCCAACCCGACGCGCACGGCGCTGGAGGAGAACCTCGCGGCGCTGGAGGGCGGCCGCCGCGGCCTGGCGTTCGCGTCGGGCCTCGCCGCCGAGGACTGCCTGCTGCGCGCCCTGCTCGTCCCCGGCGACCACGTGGTGATCCCCGACGACGCGTACGGCGGCACGTTCCGGCTGTTCGCGAAGGTCGCCTCGCGCTGGGGCGTCGCGTGGTCGGTCGCCGACACCTCCGACCCGGCGGCGGTGCGGGCCGCGCTCACCGACCGCACGAAGGCGATCTGGGTCGAGACGCCGTCGAACCCGCTGCTCGGCATCACCGACATCGCGGCCCTCGCGGACGTGGCCCGCACCGCCGGGGTGAGGCTCGTCGTCGACAACACCTTCGCCTCGTCCTACCTCCAGCAGCCGCTGGCGCTCGGCGCGGACGTCGTCGTGCACTCCCTCACCAAGTACATGGGCGGCCACTCCGACGTGGTGGGCGGCGCGCTCGTCACGGCGGACGAGGCGCTCGGCGAGGAACTGGCGTACCACCAGAACGCGATGGGCGCGGTGGCCGGGCCGTTCGACTCGTGGATCGTGCTGCGCGGCATCAAGACCCTCGCCGTCCGCATGGACCGGCACTGCGCGAACGCCGAGCGCGTGGCGGAGATGCTGACCCGGCACCCGAAGGTGACGCGGGTCCTCTACCCGGGCCTGCCGGACCACCCGGGCCACGAGGTCGCCGCCAAGCAGATGCGCGGCTTCGGCGGCATGGTGTCGTTCCGCGTCGCGGGCGGTGAGGAGGCGGCCGTCGCCGTGTGCGACCGGGCGAAGCTGTTCACGCTGGGCGAGTCGCTGGGCGGCGTGGAGTCGCTGATCGAGCACCCGGGCCGGATGACGCACGCCAGCGCGGCCGGCTCCGCGCTGGAGGTCCCGGCGGACCTGGTGCGGCTGTCCGTCGGCATCGAGAACGTCGACGACCTCCTCGCCGACCTCCGGCAGGCGCTGGCCTGACCGGCGCGCACCGAGGTCCGGACGGCGGCGTCCCCGCGCCGCCTGCCGGGCCGGGCCTCAGGAGGGCCGCACCGGCTCCGGTCCGGCGGCCCGGGGGCCCGACTGCTGCGCGGAGAGCGCCGAGTTGAAGCGGGTGAGCAGGGTGCAGAACGCCTCCCGCTCGGCGGCCGTCCACCCCTCCGTCACCCTCGCCATCAGGTCGCGGCGGGAGGAGCGCACCTCCTCCAGGCGGGCCTGGCCGCGCGGCGACAGCTGCAGCACGACGGCGCGGCCGTCCTCCGGGTGCGACGTCCGCTTGACCAGGCCGGTGTCGACGAGCGGCGCGACCTGGCGGGTCACCGTGGAGGAGTCGATGCCCATCCCGGCCGCCAGCGCCTTCACGCCCATCGGGCCTTCCTGGTCGAGCCGGTTGAGCAGCAGGTAGGCGGCCCGGTCCATCGTGGTGCGGAGCTGCCCGGTCCCGCCGAGGCGGGTCTGCTCCGCCCGGCGGGCGAAGACGGCCACCTGGTGCTGGAGGGCATCGAGGAGACCGGTGTCAAGACCAGTCGTCATGTCCTGGGAAGTGGGCATGGCCGGGGGACTCTCTCCTGCGGCGGTCGGTTTTGGTGGGGGACACAGTACGCGCAGTGCCGTGCGTCCGTACCTGCGCTGCGCAAACGAGATGGACCGCTTCCGGAGCTGCGAGACTGCTGCCATGAGCTTCCGCACCACTCGCCCCGCACGGCACGTCATGCTCGACGACGTGAGGGGCGCCCAGAAGATGCTGTCCGGGGTAGCGCGGATGACCGCACTGGAGGGCAGCAGGCACCTGTCGGGGCTGGTCGGCGCCCCCGTCCACCTGAAGTGCGAGAACCTGCAGCGGACCGGTTCGTTCAAGCTGCGCGGCGCGTACGTGCGGATCTCGGGGCTGCGGCCCGAGGAGCGGGCGGCCGGGGTGGTCGCCGCGTCCGCCGGGAACCACGCGCAGGGTGTCGCGCTGGCCTCGTCCCTGCTGGGGGTGGCCTCCACGGTGTTCATGCCGATCGGCGCCCCGCTGCCGAAGGTCGCCGCGACCCGCGAGTACGGCGCCGACGTGCGGCTGCACGGGCAGGTCGTCGACGAGACGCTGGAGGCGGCGCAGAGCCACGCGCGCGACACGGGTGCGGTCTTCATCCATCCCTTCGACCACCCGGACGTCATCGCGGGCCAGGGCACGGTCGGGCTGGAGATCCTGGAGCAGTGCCCGGAGGTGCGGACGATCGTCGTCGGCATGGGCGGCGGAGGCCTCGCGGCGGGCATCGGCGTGGCGGTGAAGGCGCTGCGGCCCGACGTGAAGGTGGTCGGCGTCCAGGCGCAGACGGCCGCCGCGTACCCGGGGTCGCTGGCGGCGGGCCGGCCCGTGGCGGTGGACTGCGGACCCACGATGGCGGACGGGATCATGGTCGGCCTGCCGGGCGACGTGCCGTTCGAGATCGTCCGGGAGGTCGTCGACGAGGTCCGCACGGTCTCGGAGGACGCCCTGTCGTCGGCGCTGCTGCTGTGCCTGGAGCGGGCCAAGCTGGTCGTCGAACCGGCGGGGGCGAGCCCGGTCGCGGCGCTGCTGTCCGACCCGGGGTCGTTCGAGGGGCCGGTGGTGGCCGTGCTGTCGGGCGGCAACATCGACCCGCTGGTCCTGCAGCGGGTGCTGCGGCACGGCATGGCCGCGGCCGGCCGCTACCTGAGCCTGCGGCTGCGCCTGGCGGACCGGCCGGGCGCGCTGGCCAACCTGCTGGGCGTGCTGACGGTGGTCGACGCCAACGTCCTGGACGTGGGCCACGTCCGCACCGACCCGCGGCTGGGGCTGACGGAGGTGGAGGTGGAGCTGCAGCTGGAGACGAAGGGCCCCGAGCACTGCGCGGAGGTGCGGCGCGCGCTGGGGGAGGCCGGCTACACGGTCCTGGACTGAGCGCGTCCCGCCGGGCGGCCGGGACCGGGGCCGTGCCGGCGGCGGGCCCCCTCCGGCGCGGGACCCGCGCGGCCTCCGCGCGGAACGTCCGGTACGGCGGCCCCGCCCCGGGACGCGGCCGGGGGCCGGACCGGTCCGGTCCGGCCCCCGGCCGCGTCGGTGTGCGGGATCAGCCCTGGTACGGCTTGGCGTCCAGGATGCGGACCGACGCCTTCTTCCCGTTCGGCAGCTCGTACTCCGCGTCCTCGCCGACCTTCTTGCCGTTCACGCCCGAGCCGAGCGGGGACTGCGGGGAGTACGTCTCGATGTCGGAGCTCGCGTACTCGCGGGAAGCCAGCAGGAAGGTCAGGGTGTCGTCCTCGTCGCCGTCGAAGGCGATCGTCACGACCGTGCCGGGGGCGACCACGCCGGTCACGGCGGGGGCCTCGCCGACCTTCGCGTGCTCCAGGAGCTGGGTGAGCTGCCGGACCCGCAGCTCCTGCTTGCCCTGCTCCTCCTTGGCCGCGTGGTACCCGCCGTTCTCGCGCAGGTCCCCCTCCTCGCGCGCCGCCGCGATCTTCGCGGAGATCTCGGCTCGCGCGGGACCCGACAGGTACTCCAGCTCGGCCTTGAGCTGGTTGTACGCCTCCTGGGTGAGCCAGGTGACGTTGTCGCTGGTCTGGGTCACAGGTGCTCCTCGTCGGTGCTGGGTATACAAAGCATCGCCCTACCAGAAGCATGCGGTCTTCCCGGGAGGGCGAAACCACGAGCCTAACAACTGCGTGCCCGAAGGGGGAGGACGAAAGTCACGGAATCCCTGACTCCGCAGGTCACCCGAGGCCCGGCGCGCCGCCGGGGGCGCGGTCAGTCCGACGTGCAGCCGAGGAGCTGCGCGGCCGTGGCGGCCTTCGTCGTGCGGAGGGTGACCACCTGGTCGAGGCGCGGCGCGGCCTGGTCGAAGCGGAACTCCCTGCGGCCCACCTCGGTGCCGCTCTCCGCGAGCGCCCGCACCGTGCAGTACCCCTTCGCGCCGTCCGCCTTGCGCACCTCCAGGTGCACGTCCACGCGGTCCGCCGCCACCACGTCGAACTTGATCAGCTCGGCGCTGACCTTCTGGCCCGCGATGTAGTCGTAGCCGAACCAGCCGACCAGCGCGAGCAGCGCGGCCCCCAGCACCGAGCCCACGATCACGAGCCCGCGGTCCGTGCGCGCCTCGGCGGCGCGGCCGTACCGGCCCTCGGGGAGCCGCTCTCCCGTCACGCTCATGATCGCTCCTCTCGTACGGCGGACGGCGGAATATCCCCCGCGCCGATTCCGTCACTATAGGAGCCGAGCGACCTGACCGATTCATTGAGGACCAGTCTTGACTGAGCAGCTGCGACTGATGGCGGTGCACGCCCACCCCGACGACGAGTCGAGCAAGGGCGCGGCCACGATGGCCAAGTACGTGTCCGAAGGGGTGGACGTGCTCGTCGTGACGTGCACGGGCGGTGAGCGCGGCTCCGTCCTCAACCCGAAGCTCCAGGGCGACCCGTACGTCGAGGAGAACATCCACGAGGTGCGCCGCAAGGAGATGGACGAGGCCCGGGAGATCCTGGGCGTCCGGCAGGAGTGGCTCGGCTTCGTCGACTCCGGTCTCCCCGAGGGGGACCCGCTGCCCCCGCTCCCGCAGGGCTGCTTCGCCCTGGAGGACATCGACAAGGCCGCCGGGCGCCTGGTGAGGTCCGTCCGGGCGTTCCGTCCGCAGGTGATCACCACCTACGACGAGAACGGCGGGTACCCGCACCCCGACCACATCATGACCCACAAGATCACGATGGTGGCCTTCGAGGGCGCGGCCGACCCCGAGAAGTACCCGGAGTCGGAGTTCGGCCCGGTCTGGCAGCCGCTGAAGCTCTACTACAACCAGGGCTTCAACCGTCCGCGCACCCGGGCGCTGCACGAGGCGCTGCTGGAGCGCGGCCTGGAGTCGCCGTACGGGGAGTGGCTGCAGCGCTGGGACGAGTTCCAGCGCCCCGAGCGCACGCTCACCACGTACGTCCCGTGCGCCGACTTCTTCGAGACGCGCGACAGGGCGCTGATCGCGCACCGCACGCAGATCGACCCGGACGGCGGCTGGTTCCGCGTCCCGATGGAGATCCAGAAGGAGGTCTGGCCGACGGAGGAGTACGAGCTGGCCAAGTCCCTCGTGGACACCGCCCTCCCCGAGAGCGACCTCTTCGCGGGCATCCGGGACAATGTCTGACATGAGCGCACACCAGGCACTGACCCAGCTCGTCCCCCTCGCCGCCGAGCTGGACGAGAACAAGGTGACGCCCGGCGTCCTCGGCTTCGTCGTCTTCGCCGTCATGGCCGTCGCCGTGTGGGCCCTGATGAAGTCGATGAACCGGCACATGAACCGCGTCGACTTCGAGGAGGCACCCGAGGAGCCGGGGCCGTCCCCCGCCCAGGCCGAGGCGTCCGCCCGGGAGTGACCGCCCGCCCGGAAGCGGCGGGGGCCGCGGGCGGGCCCGTACCCGCCGCGGGCCCCTCGCGGCGCCGGAGCCCCGGGCCGGCGTGCGGCCGCCCGGCTCCCCGGAGCGGCGGGAGTGCCCGACGGCCCCCTCGGATCCGTGAGGACCCGAGGGGGCCGGAGGCGTTCCGCGGCGGAGGGGGCCCGTGACCGGTGCCCCCCGCGCCGCGTCACCAGGAGCGGTTGAACTTCACATGCCCGCCGTTGCGCTCGTACCAGCCGCGGAAGCCCCAGTTGATCCAGCCCCCGTCGCCGTGGTTGGTGAACTCCCCGGACTCGAAGACCCAGAGGCCGTAGTGGACGTTTCCCCACGTGACGTTGGCGTAGAGCCGGGTGCCCCGGAACCGGTCGTCGTAGTTGTGGCTCAGGTTGAACAGCATGACGTTGTGCCACCCGCCGGCTGCTTCGAACGCCTTGTCGACCGCCTTCTGGACGAACGCGCCGCGGTCGTCGGTGTTGATGCTGCGCAGGGCGTCGGTGATCGCGCGGCCGCGGCCGAGCTGGTCCATGGAGACGCTGACGGTGACGCTCTTGCCGGCGGCTTCGGGGCCGCCCTCCCGAGCCGCGGGGGCGGCGGAGGACGCCGGGGCGGCGGGGCGCTCGGCGGCCTGGGCCGGGAGCGCGGCGGCTCCGGTCAGGAGGGCGGTGGTCAGGGCGAGTGCGGTGAGGGTGGTCGTGCGGCGCATGGCGGGACCTCCTGTTCTGCGGGGACCGTGGTCCGGGGGAAGGATGTGCGGAGTCCGGGGCCGGGGTGCGGCGCGGCCGGTCACCAGGAGCGGCGGAAGTTCACGTAGCCGCCGTCGCGGTCGAACCAGCCGCGGAAGGCCCAGTTGATCCAGCCCCCGTCGCCGTGGTTGGTGAACTGGCCCGACTCGAAGACGATCACCCGGTAGGTGCCGTGGTGGCCGCTGACCTTGGCGTCGTACACGACGCCGTGGAGGTTGCTGGTGTACCGGTTGGCGTTGTTGACGACCATGACGTTGTAGCGCTGGCCGGCCTCGTAGAAGGAGCCCTCCATCAGGGACTTCACGTAGCCCGAGCGGTTCTGGTTGCGCTCGATGGCGTTGTTGACGATGTGGTAGAGCTTCGCGGTGAGTTCGACGACCTTGGTGATCACCTCGACCCGTCCGCGGCCGCTGATCGTGCTCGACCCCTCCGGCTGGGCCGCGGCCGGCCGGGCCGCGGGTGCCTCGGCGGCGTGGGAGGCGGTGGTGGGCAGCAGGACGCCGGCGGCGGCGACGGAGCTGATCACCATCATGGCCGTGCGCTTGCGGTTGATCGACATGTTCTCTCCTCCTGGTGGTTTATCCGAGCGTTTTCCGTGGCGGCGGCCGGTGGGCCGCCGCCGCGGTTTCCCAGCGGGAATGCGCGGACCGGCGCCGCGACTTGGATCGGAATTCCGGGACGGGGCGAAAAAAGGGGGCGGCTCCACGGCCGGTCCCTGCCGGCGGGGCCCTGCCGGCAGGGACCGGCCGACCCGCCCGCCATCCCCGGAGCGGTGGGGCGGACGGGGGCCGTCGGTCACCACGACGTGCTGAGGTGGGTGACGGCGTCGTCGGGGAAGGAGGGGCCGCCGCCGCCGCGGCGGCCCGCCGGGGGAGGCGGCAGGACGGCGGCCCGCCGGTACAGCAGGGTCGCGACGCACCCGGCGCAGAGCACCGAGATCGTCGGCCACCAGGGGAAACGGGCCTCCCGGCGGCCGTGGGAGGGGTTCGGCATCGGGTTTTCCAGCAGCTTTCGCGTGAAGCGGGAACGCGGCAGGGCCGTAAGGGCTCTACTGGACCGGAGGGCAGTCGGTTGCGGGATCGGACCACTCGGTGTCCCCCGGGCGGGCCTCGCACCCGGCCGGGGACCAGGCGGCGATCGCACCCGGCCCGGCGCCGGGCGCAGCTCCGGCCGCGAGGCCCCCCATCACGGCCGTGGTCATGGCGGCCGCACAAAGGAATCGGGCGAACTTCATTTTGCACTCCTGAGGACCTGGGGCCTGAATTGCGAGTGGAAAACCCTGCGGACGTCTTTCTCTCCGGCGACTCAAGAATCGCCCGGGAAAGAACTCCCGGTCCAGGGCGGGCGGCCCTCAGCAAGGTGCGTGGCATGAAGAGGAGGGGGAGCGAAAATGGACAGAACACGTGAAAGGGGAGCGTCCGGCGAGGAACGGGGCGGGCCACGGCTGTCGCCGCTCCCCGAGCCGGGGCAGGCGTCCGGATCCGAGGAGCTCGGCCCCGCGGCGGTCCGGCTGTACACCCGGCTGCTGGAGCACGGACCGGCGACGGCCGCCGCCCTGGCCGCCGTACTCGGCCTGGACGAAGAGGAGGCCGGACGGGCGGCCGCCGAACTGGCGCGCCACCGGCTGGTGGTCCGCGATCCCCGGCAGTCGCCCGCGCCGCTGCGCGCCGTCAGCCCCTACACCGCCACGGCCGAGCTGGTGGGCCCGGAGGAGAGCGCGCTGCGGCACCGCCTGGAGATCCTGGAGCGGACCCGGCAGAGACTCGGTTCGCTGGTCCCGCTGTACGAGGAGGCGCACCGGCGCGGAGCCGGTACCGGGGCCATCGAGGTGGTCGGGTCCCGCGACCAGGTCATGCTGCTGATCTCCGACGCCGCGGCCCGCTGCACCGAGGAGGTGCTCACCGTGCAGCCCGGGGGCGGGCGTCCGCCCGGCCACCTCGAGCGTGCCCTCCCCAGGGACCTGGAGATGCTGCGCCGCGGCGTACGGCTGCTCACCCTCTACCAGCACACGGCCCGGCACAGCGCGGGCACGCAGGCGTACGTGCGGGCGGTGGCCGCGGCCGGCGCGGAGGTCCGCACCCTGGGCGAGCTCTTCGGCAAGATGGTGGTCTTCGACCGCGCCACGGCGTTCCTTCCGGTGTGGGACGACCCCGACGCGGCCGTGGTCCTGCGCGAGCCGTCCACCGTCGCCTTCCTCCGTTCGGTCTTCCACCACGCCTGGAGCCTCGCGGAGCCGTTCGCCACCTCGTACTCCGCGACCACCTCGGCCCAGTTGCAGGACGCCATCGCCGCGCGGCTGGCCGGTGGGGCCAAGGACGAACTGATCGCCCGGCGGCTGGGGATGTCGCTGCGGACCTGCCGGCGGCACATCGCCGAGCTGATGGACGAACTCGGCGCCGGGAGCCGCTTCCAGGCCGGGTACCTCCTCGCCCTCCGGTCCCAGGGCTCTCCCGGCCCGCGGGGCGCGGCATCGCGGGGGGAGCTGCCGGACGGCGCCGCCGGGCCGCCGGGGAACGCCCGTCACACCGCGTCCGGCGGCTGACGGCGACACGTCCGGCCCGGCGGCTTCCGGGACCCGCGTACGGCCCGGGGCGGGGAGGGGACCGCACCGCCGGCGCGACCCGCCACCGGCCCGGCCGCCGGAGCCGGCCCGGCCGCGCGGGCACCGCGGCCGGCGTCCCTCCGTCCCGTTCGCGCCCCGTCCCCGTGGCGCGGGGGCGGGGGCGGGGGCCGGTGCGCGAGGATGGGGACATGCCCAACCGACTCGCGCAGGCCACGTCCCCGTACCTCCTCCAACACGCCGACAACCCCGTCGACTGGTGGCCCTGGGAGGCCGACGCGTTCGAGGAAGCCCGGCGGCGCGGTGTCCCCGTCTTCCTGAGCGTCGGCTACAGCGCCTGCCACTGGTGCCACGTCATGGCGCACGAGTCGTTCGAGGACGGGGACACCGCCGCGTACATGAACGAGCACTTCGTCTCCGTCAAGGTGGACCGCGAGGAGCGGCCCGACGTGGACGCGGTCTACATGGAGGCCGTGCAGGCCGCCACCGGGCACGGCGGCTGGCCCATGTCCGTGTTCATGACGCCGGACGGGGAGCCCTTCTACTTCGGCACCTACTTCCCGCCCGAGCCCCGCCACGGCATGCCGTCCTTCCGGCAGGTGCTGGAGGGCGTGGCGGCCGCCTGGCGGGACCGGCGCGACGAGGTGGGGGAGGTCGCCGGGAACATCGTGCGGGAGCTGTCCGGCCGCTCCCTGGCGCTCGGCGGCGGCGGCGCGCCGGGCGGGCCGGAGCTGGCGCAGGCGCTGCTCGGCCTGACCCGCGAGTACGACGAACGGCACGGCGGCTTCGGCGGGGCGCCGAAGTTCCCGCCCTCCATGGTGGTCGAGTTCCTGCTGCGGCACCACGCCCGCACCGGCTCCGAGGGCGCGCTGCAGATGGCCGCCGACACGTGCGGGGCCATGGCCCGCGGCGGCATCTACGACCAGCTCGGCGGCGGCTTCGCCCGGTACTCGGTGGACCGCGAGTGGATCGTGCCCCACTTCGAGAAGATGCTCTACGACAACGCCCTCTTGTGCCGTGCGTACACGCACCTGTGGCGGGCCACCGGCAGCGCCCTGGCCTGGAGGGTCGCGCTGGAGACCGCCGACTTCATGGTGCGCGAGCTGCGCACGCCCGAGGGCGGCTTCGCCTCCGCGCTGGACGCCGACTCCGACGACGGAACGGGACGGCACGTCGAGGGCGCGTACTACGTGTGGACCCCGGCGCGGCTGCGCGAGGTGCTGGGGGAGGACGACGCCGCGTTCGCCGCCCGGTCCTACGGGGTGACCGAGGAGGGCACCTTCGAGGAGGGCGCGTCCGTGCTCCGGCTGCCGCGGGACGCCGGGGAGGCGGACGCCGGACGGCTCGCCGGCATCCGGCGCCGGCTCCTCGCGGCGCGGGACGAGCGGGCCAGGCCGGGCCGCGACGACAAGGTCGTCGCCGCGTGGAACGGCCTCGCCGTCGCCGCGCTCGCCGAGACCGGCGCCTGCCTCGACCGCCCCGACCTGGTCGAGCGCGCCGTGGAGGCCGCCGACCTGCTCGTCCGCGTCCACCTCGACGAGGGCGGACGGCTGACGCGGACCTCGAAGGACGGTCGCGCCGGGGCGAACGCCGGGGTGCTGGAGGACTACGGCGACGTGGCGGAGGGCTTCCTCGCCCTGGCCGCCGTCACCGGCGAGGGCGTCTGGCTGGAGTTCGCGGGGCTGCTGCTGGACGCCGTCCTCGACCGGTTCCGGGGCGAGGACGGCGAGCTGTACGACACCGCGCACGACGCCGAGCGGCTGATCCGCCGCCCCCAGGACCCCACCGACAACGCGGCGCCGTCCGGCTGGACCGCGGCCGCCGGGGCGTTGCTGTCGTACGCGGCGCACACCGGCTCGCAGACGCACCGCACCGCCGCGGAGCAGGCGCTCGGCGTGGTGGGGGCGCTGGGACCGCGCGCCCCCGGTTCGTCGGCTGGGGCCTGGCCGTGGCGGAGGCGCTGCTGGACGGGCCGCGCGAGGTGGCCGTGGTGGGCCCGGCGGACGACGCGGGCACCGCCGCCCTGCACCGGGCGGCGCTGCTGGGCACGGCCCCGGGCGCCGTGGTCGCCGTGGGGGAGCCGGGCAGCGACGAGTTCCCGCTGCTGAAGGACCGGCCGCCGGTCGGCGGGCGCCCCGCGGCGTACGTCTGCCGCCACTTCGCCTGCGACGCCCCGACGACCGACCCGGAGCGGCTCGCCCGGCAGCTGGGCGGGCGCTGAGCGTGCACCCGGGCGCCCGGCGCACGCATCCCGCGCGGGGCGCCCCGATGCGCGGCGGGGCTTGCGGGGACGTGGACGTGCGGGCGCACGGGTGCGCGGGGGAGCGCACTCGCGGCCGTCTACGCGTGCCGGTACGCGACCAGGGAGATGCCCACGTAGTGGGCGACGAACGCGGCGAGCGTCAGGGAGTGGAACACCTCGTGGAAGCCGAACCAGTGCGGCGACGGGTCGGGCCGCTTCAGGCCGTACACCACGCCGCCCGCGCTGTAGAGGAGGCCGCCGACGACGACGAGTACGAGCACGGCGACGCCGCCCGCCCGCAGGAAGTCCGGCAGGAAGAAGACGGCCGCCCAGCCCATGGCGATGTAGCACGGCGTGTACAGCCAGCGCGGCGCGCCGACCCAGAACACGCGGAACGCGATGCCCGCCGCCGCGGCGGCCCAGACGGCCCACAGCAGGACCCGGGCGGTCGGCCCGGGGAGGAGGAGCAGCGTCAGCGGGGTGTACGTACCCGCGATGATCAGGAAGATGTTGGCATGGTCCAGACGCCGCAGCACGGCCGTGACCCGCGGCCCCCAGTCCCCCCGGTGGTACAGCGCGCTCACACCGAACAGCAGACAGGCCGTGAGCGCGTAGACGCCGCAGGCGAGGCGGCCGCGCGCCGAGTCCGCCAGGGCGGTCAGGGCGATCCCGGCGACCAGCGCGACGGGGAACATCCCGGCGTGCAGCCAGCCGCGCAGGCGCGGCTTCACGGGTACGCGGGGCGGGCAGGCGTCGGCATCGGTCTGCTCGATCACGGCTGCGGCGGTCATGGCGGAATGCTACCTACGCCTCCGTAGGCACCGGGACACAAGTGGCGATGCTCACGTGAGAGGCCCTCTGGACATATGCACATTCCCGTCGGATGATCAAATGAGTGCCGTCGGCACCGGATGAGCGCGAAGCACGCAGCGTCCGGGTCGCAGCCCCCACGGGGCAACAACCAAGGACCCCTCGACAAGGAGCAACCGTGGCGCGCGAGAACGCGGCTCCCAGCACCGCCCCCACCCAGCACCAGGCCCTCACCGCCTGGGTCGACGAGATCGCGTCGATCACGCAGCCGGACCAGGTGGTCTGGTGCGACGGCTCCGAGGCCGAGTACGAGCGCCTGTGCGAGGAGCTCGTGGCCAAGGGCACCTTCCGGAAGCTGGACCCGATCAAGCGCCCCAACTCCTACTACGCCGCCTCCGACCCGACCGACGTCGCCCGCGTCGAGGACCGCACCTTCATCTGCTCCGAGAAGGAGGAGGACGCGGGCCCGACCAACCACTGGAAGGCCCCCGCCGAGATGCGGGAGATCTTCACCGGCGAACAGGGTATCTTCCGCGGCTCGATGCGCGGCCGCACGATGTACGTCGTGCCCTTCTGCATGGGCCCCGTCGGCTCGCCGCTCTCCGCGATCGGCGTCGAGATCACCGACTCCGCGTACGTCGCCGTCTCCATGCGCACGATGACGCGCATGGGGCAGGCGGTCCTGGACGAGCTCGGCGACGACGGCTTCTTCGTCAAGGCCGTCCACACCCTCGGCGCCCCGCTGGAGCCCGGCCGGGCCGACGTGCCCTGGCCGTGCAACCCCACCAAGTACATCTCGCACTTCCCCGAGTCCCGCGAGATCTGGTCGTACGGCTCGGGCTACGGCGGCAACGCCCTGCTCGGCAAGAAGTGCTACGCGCTGCGCATCGCGTCCGTCATGGCCCGCGACGAGGGCTGGCTCGCCGAGCACATGCTCATCCTCAAGCTGACCCCGCCGCAGGGCGAGGCCAAGTACGTCGCCGCCGCCTTCCCGTCCGCGTGCGGCAAGACGAACCTCGCGATGCTGGAGCCCACCATCCCCGGCTGGACGGTCGAGACGATCGGCGACGACATCGCCTGGATGCGGTTCGGGGAGGACGGCCGCCTCTACGCGATCAACCCCGAGGCCGGCTTCTTCGGCGTCGCGCCCGGCACCGGTGAGCACACCAACGCCAACGCCATGAAGACCCTGTGGGGCAACGCCGTCTTCACCAACGTCGCGCTCACCGACGACGGCGACGTGTGGTGGGAGGGCATGACCGAGGAGACGCCCGCACACCTGACCGACTGGAAGGGCAACGACTGGACGCCGGAGTCCGGCACCCCGGCCGCCCACCCGAACGCCCGGTTCACCGTGCCCGCCTCGCAGTGCCCGATCATCGCGCCCGAGTGGGAGGACCCTAAGGGCGTGCCGATCTCCGCGATCCTCTTCGGCGGCCGCCGCGCCTCGGCCGTACCGCTGGTCACCGAGTCCTTCGACTGGCGGCACGGCGTCTTCCTCGGCGCGAACGTCGCCTCCGAGAAGACCGCCGCCGCCGAGGGCAAGGTCGGCGAGCTGCGCCGCGACCCGTTCGCGATGCTCCCCTTCTGCGGCTACAACATGGGCGACTACATGGCCCACTGGATCGAGGTCGGCAAGAACGCCGACCGGTCCAAGCTGCCGAAGATCTACTACGTGAACTGGTTCCGCAAGAACGACGCGGGCAGGTTCGTCTGGCCCGGCTTCGGCGAGAACAGCCGCGTGCTGAAGTGGATCGTGGAGCGCCTGGAGGGCAGGGCCGAGGGCGTCGAGACCCCGATCGGCATCCTGCCGACGCGCGACGCGCTGGACACCGAGGGCCTCGACCTGCCCGAGGAGGACCTCGACTTCCTGCTGAAGGTCGACGCGGACGTGTGGCGCGAGGAGGCGGCGCTCATCCCCGAGCACCTCGACACCTTCGGCGACCACACGCCGAAGGAGCTGTGGGACGAGTACCGCGCGCTCGTCTCCCGCCTGGGCTGACCCCGGCCCCGCAGACCCGCGGCCGGGCCGTACGACAACGCCCTGACCTGTGAAGTCATCTCGGCCGGCCGCGGCCGACGGCCCCCGGAACGGCATCGTCGTTCCGGGGGACGCCCTTTTCCGGGCCGGTCCCGCCCCGCCCCCGGGGCGCCGGGAGCGGGTCCCGGGAGGTCGCCGTGCCCGGCCCGCCCCGCTCCTCGTGGCGCTGCGTACAGGAGCCCTCCGGCCTCCGCGCGCCCCTCCGGCCTCCGCGAAGGGCCGGGCGGGCGGCCCTCCCCCCGCCCCGGCTGCCCGCCCGCCGCCGGTCTGCGTGTCCCCGGCCGCTCAGCCGGTGGCGACCAGGGCGTTCCCGCCCAGGGCCGCCGCGTGGGCGTCCATCCGTTCGGCGGCGAGGACGGCCACGGCGGTGTCGGCGCGGGAGGCCGCGACGACCAGGGCGCGCCCCGCGAGGGCGTGAGCGCGGCGGTGCAGCGCGGACCGGTCCGCGCCGCCCGGCCCGGGGCGCCGGGCGGGCGGCGCGCCGCGCAGCCTGGCCACCTGCCGGGCGATGCGCTCCGCCGCGGCGTGGTCGCCCAGTTCGTCGGTGACGGCGAGCAGCGCCGCGAGGTGCCCGGCGAGCTGGATGTCCAGCTCCTCCTCCCGGGAGCGGCGCGGGAAGGAGTCCCGGTCGCCGTCGGCCGCCCGGTGGACCGACTTGGTGCGGATCGGCTCGTACATGGGATGGCCTCCTGTTCACGGACAGAAGGCCATCCTACATTGGAATCAATCTAAAATTATGTCTGGTCCATGTGACGGTCAGTGCTGGCTGTAGCCGTCCAGGAAGGTCCCGATCCGGGTGACCGCGTCGACCAGGTCCACGGTGGTGGGCAGCGTCACGATGCGGAAGTGGTCCGGCTCGCGCCAGTTGAAGCCCGTCCCGTGCACCACCATGATCTTCTCCGCCCGCAGCAGGTCGAGGACCATCTGCCGGTCGTCCTTGATCTTGTGGACGGCCGGGTCGAGGCGCGGGAAGAGGTACAGCGCGCCCTTCGGCTTCACGCAGCTGACGCCCGGGATGTCGATCAGCCGCTCGTACGCCGCGTCCCGCTGCTCCAGCAGCCGGCCGCCCGGCGCGACCAGCGCCTCGATCGACTGCAGGCCCTGCAGGGCGGCCGCGATGGCGTGCTGGGCGGGCATGTTCGCGCACAGGCGCATGTTGGCGAGGATCGTCAGGCCCTCGATGTACGAGGAGGCGTGCGCCTTCGGGCCGCAGACGGCCAGCCAGCCGCTGCGGTAGCCGGCCACGCGGTAGTTCTTGGACATGCCGTTGAACGTCAGGCACAGCAGGTCCGGGGCGACGGCGGCGGTCGGGGTGTGGGTGGCGCCGTCGTAGAGGATCTTGTCGTAGATCTCGTCCGAGCAGACCACCAGGTTGTGCCGGCGGGCGATCTCGGTGAGGCCGCGCAGCATCTCGTCGTCGTAGACGGCGCCGGTCGGGTTGTTCGGGTTGATGACGACGAGCGCCTTGGTGCGGTCGGTGATCCTGCGCTCGACGTCGGCCAGGTCGGGCATCCAGTCGGACTGCTCGTCGCACCGGTAGTGCACCGGCGTGCCGCCCGCCAGCGCCACCGACGCCGTCCACAGCGGGTAGTCCGGGGCCGGGACGAGGACCTCGTCGCCGTCGTCGAGGAGGGCCTGCATCGACATCTGGATGAGCTCCGAGACGCCGTTGCCGAGGTAGATGTCCTCCACGGAGAGCGGGACGCCCCGCGTCTCGTAGTGGCTCATCACCGCGCGCCGCGCCGCGAGCAGGCCCTTCGCGTCGCCGTACCCGTGCGACGTGCCGAGGTTGCGGAGCATGTCCTCGAGGATCGCGGGCGGGCACTCGAAGCCGAACGCGGCCGGGTTGCCGGTGTTCAGCTTGAGGATGCGGTGGCCCGCCGCCTCCAGCCGCATCGCCTCCTCGAGCACCGGGCCGCGGATTTCGTAACAGACGTTGGCGAGCTTCGCCGACTGGATGACCTGCATGCCGCGAGCTTACGGTCGCGCGGTCCGCCACGCCTCGTGTTTTGCGCCACGCCGGGCAACCGGCGGGGACGGCCCCGGCCGGCTCCGCACCGGTCGCAGCGCCCTCCCCGGTGGCGGCCCTCCGGCCGCGGGGCACCCTTCCGGGGGACGGCCTTCCGGGGGACGGCCTTCCGCGACCGGGGCGGCCGTACGGGGAGCGTGCCGGCCGGGGCGGGTCGGCGGGCCCGGCCGGGTAGGTTGGCTCCCCATGTGGTCCTTGAGGAGCGTCGCCGGATGCAGGCGCCTGGGCGCGGCCGGGTCGGCCGGGGTGGCCCTGGGCGGCTGGGCCGCGGGCGCACTGCCGGCCCGGGACTCGTGGGGCCTGTGGCTCCCGCGAACCCAGGACACGACCCGGCCCGGAACGCTCCTGGCCCTCGCCGGACTCACCCTCCTGGTCGTCGCCTGGTGGCGGTACGGGCGGCTGGTCGCCGAGGGCGTCCCCGTGCGGGCCCGGGCGGCCGCCGCCACGCTCGCCTGGTGGACCGCCCCGCTCCTCCTCGCCCCGCCGCTGTACAGCGCCGACGTGTACAGCTACATCGCGCAGGGCGCCATGGTCGTCGAGGGCCACGACGTCTACCGCCACGGGCCGTCCGTCCTCGCGCCCGACGGGCTCGGGGGGCGGCCGCCGCGAGCGTCGGCGGACACTGGACGGACACCCCCGCCCCGTACGGCCCGGCCTTCCTCCTCCTCGCGAAGGCCGTCGCCGCCGCGGCGGCCGGGCACATCGTGCCGGCCGTGCTCGGGATGCGGGCCGTCGCCGTCGCCGCGCTCGCCCTGCTGTTCTGGGCGCTGCTCCGGTTCGCCCCGCGCCGGGCCACGGCGGGCGCGCTCTGGCTCGGCGCGCTCAACCCGCTGCTCCTCGTCCACGTCGTCGGCGGGCTCCACAACGACGGGCTGATGGCCGGCCTGCTCCTGGCGGGCACCGCGCTCGCGGTGCGCCGCGGCCGCTGGGTCGCGGGCAGCGCCCTCGTCGCCCTCGCCATGACGGTCAAGTCGCCGGCCGCGCTCGCGCTGCTGTTCATCGGGGCCGCCGTCGGCCGCGAGGCGTCCGGGCCGCTGCTGCGGCGGATCGCGAAGGGCCTGCTCGGACCCGGCGCCGTGGCCGCCGGCGTCGCGGTCGGCGCGACGCTGTGCGCCGGCACCGGCTTCGGCTGGCTGCGCACCCAGAGCGTCGCCGGGACGATCCACACGGCGCTCTCCCTCAGCAGCGACCTCGGCGTCGTACTCGGCGAGTCCATGCACCACCTGTCCGGCGCCGAACCGGAGCCCGTCAAACGGGCCGTCCAGGCCATGGGCCTGACCCTGGCCCTGGGCCTCGTCGCCTACCTCGCGTCGTGGGTGGCGCGCGGCCGGCTGGACCCGCTGCACGCCCTGGGCCTCGCCCTGCTCGCGCTGGTGGTGCTCTCCCCGATGGTCCAGCCCTGGTACCTGCTGTGGGCCGTGCCGCCGCTCGCCGCGACCGCCTGGAACGGCCGCGTCGGACGCGCCGTCACCGTCCTGTCGGCCGGCCTCGTCCACGTAACCGCGGCCGACGGCCGCACCCCCGCGTACGGCTTCGCCCTGGCCGCCGTCGTGTGCGCGGTCGGCGCCCAGCTGCTGCTGCGCCGCTCCGACTTCGCCGGCGGCGTGTGGCTGCCGTCGCCGCGCCGCGCCGAGGACCGCGAGCCCTCCCGCGCCTGACGGCCTCCCGGAGGACGGCTCCACCCGTGCGCGCCCCGCCGCGGAGGCCGGGGACCCGGTCCTCAGAAGAACGTGCGGACGTAGTCGACGGCCGTCCCGTCCGCCTCCACCAGCGGGATCAGCGGCCACTTCTCGAACACCGTGCACGGGTGCGCCAGCCCCAGCGCCACCCAGTCCCCGACCTCCGGCCCGGTGCCCTCCGGGTCCGTCCGCAGCCAGGCGTGCTGGTCCGACAGCGCCGTCACCGCCAGCCCCTCCGCCGGGCGGACCGCGCCGTCCCGGCCGGACCTCACCAGGTGCGGCACGGGCAGCCCCAGGTCGTACGAGACGTCCCGCTTGCCCGCGTTGAGGAACGCCTCTTCCCGCGTGGGCCGGGAGACGACCTGCGCCCACAGCCGGAACGCCGGCTCCAGCGCACCCTCCTCCGGAACGCGGTTGAACGGCGTCAGCCGCTCGTAGTGCCCGTGGTCGTGGGAGACGTACGCCCCCGACCGCAGGAGCTTCAGCACGGGTGCCGACAGCTCCGGCACCTCCGCGAACACGTCCGCGACCGCGTCGAACCACTCGCTGCCGCCCGCGCTGAGGACGATCTCCTCCGCGTCCGCGAGGAGCCCCGCCCCGTCCAGCTCCGCCGCCAGCCCGACGAGCCGCCGCAGCCACGCCCGTACGGTCGCCGGGGACGCGTCCGGCACCTGCGCCTCGTACCCGGCGACGCCGACCAGCCGCAGCGACGCCGTCCGCGCCGCCGCGCGGGCGACGTCCACGGCCGCCGCACGGGTCCGCACCCCGGTCCGGGCGCCCTCGCCCGCCGCCAGCTCGACCACCACGTCCACGGGCCGCGCGGATCCGGCCAGCGCCTCGTCCATCAGCTCGACGCCGCGCACCGAGTCGACGTAGCAGACGAAGTGGAAGCCGGGGTCGTCCGCGAGCCGCGCGGCGACCCAGCGCAGGGCGGCCGCGTCGACCAGCTCGTTCGCCAGGAACACCCGCCGCACCCCGAAGGCCCGGCACACCCGCGCCTGGTGCGGGACGGCCACCGTGATGCCCCAGGCGCCGTGCGCCAGCTGCCGGGCGAACAGCCCCGGCGCCATCGTCGTCTTGCCGTGCGGGGCGAACGCCAGGCCGTGGCGCGCGGAGTACGCCCCCAGCAGCGCCAGGTTGTGCTCCAGGGCCTCGGCGGAGAGCGTCAGGAGCGGCGTGGTGAAGCCGCCCGCGAAGACGTTGCGCCGCTCGGCGGCGAGCTCGCCGACGGTCAGGCCGTCCGCGTCCGGCGGGAGGCCCTTGAAGCGGTGGTCGATCCGCTCGTCCGCGAGCCGCGCGGCGAGCGCGTCGGGTCCTTCCGGCTGTCCGGCGGCCATCGGGCCTCCCTCTCGTCGCACCCGGTGCGGGGATCGTCGCGCACTCCGCCCGGCCGTGTCCAACCCCCGGTCGGGGACCGGGCCGGCGTTTCCCGCCCGGCTGCGACGGGGGCGCCACGCGACGAGCCGGACCGCCGGCCCCGCCCGCCGGCCGCCCGGTCCGGGGTGCCGCGCGCCGGCCGCCCGTCGCGCCTCCGCGGCGGCACGGGAACCGTGCCGCCGCGGAGGACGGGTGGGAGCGGGCGCCCCGCGGGGCGGGTGGGCCCGATGGATCAGGGAGCGGAGCAGTACTGCTGCTGCTTGCCGATCGACCGGTACATGCAGTCGGCGTTCTCCACCAGCTGGAGCACCGCGTCGCGGTTGCGGGCGGTCTCGCGCTCGATCACCTCGTCGGGCGGGTAGAAGCCGCCGCCGGAGGCGCTGCCCGGGTACATCTCGAAGGTGTAGGCGAAGATGCGCTGGTTGCCCCAGAGCCAGTCGTCGATCGACCCGTCGGTGACGTAGAGGTCGCTGGACTGCTGGGGGGTGTAGTCGTTGCTGGCGGCCATCTTGCGGCCGACGGCGGCGAAGGCGTCCCGGTCGTCCTGGGTCATGCCGGGCGCGGTGTCGGAGTAGGTCCAGCCGAACGGCCAGAGGACCAGCTCGCTGTAGGTGTGGAAGTCGATCGACGCCCGGATCTGCTGCTTCCCGCCGATGACGCGGGAGCGGACGAAGTTGGCGAGGACCTTCACCTCGGGCGTGGACTCGGGGGCCGACCCCCGGTAGGTGATGGCGCTCGGGGAGCCGGAGGAGCCGTTGCAGCAGCCCCACTTGTAGGCCCAGTTGCGGTTCATGTCGGTGCCGACGTAGGAGGAGCCGGGGTTGGGCTGCCGGTTCTTGCGCCAGCTGCGGTAGGTGCCCGAGGCGATGTCGTACTCGCCGCCGTCCGGGTTGAGGTCGGGCACGATCCAGAGCTCGCGGCCGTTGACGGCGTTGGTGATGCGCGAGTCGGAGCCGTAGCCGGCGCCGAGCTCGCGCAGCAGGTAGAGGGCCATCTCGACGGTGAGGTGCTCACGGGCGTGCTGGTGGTGGGTGAACATCACCTCGGGCTCGTTCTCGTCCGTCGCCACGTTGTCGCTGACCTTGATGGCGATGATGTCGCGGCCCTGGTAGGACTTGCCGATCACCCGCTTGCTCATGATGTTCGGGTACTGCTGGAGCCGCTGGTTGATCTCGGCCGTCATCTCCGCGTAGGTGTGGTAGCGGGAGTCGGCGGACGGGAAGTCCATCGGCGTGACGGTGCCGCGGTCGGAGCGGGCGCCGGGGGCGGGCAGCGCCTCCAGGCGGTGGCCGAGCGCGCGCAGGCCGCGGGCCTGCGCGGAGTCGGCGCTGACGACGATCGCGCGCTCGTCCACCTCGTCGACCGAGGCTCCGGTGGCGGCGACCGCCGCCCGTGCGGCGGGGGTGGACGGGCCCTGGATCCGGTACTGGCGGATGACCTCCTCGGCGGCGGCGGCCGGGGCGGCGGAGGGGGCGGAGGCCGGGTCGGGGGTGTTCGCGGTGGCGGTGAGGGGCGCCACGACGGCCAGCGCGAGGACGGCCGCGAGGGTGACGGACCGTCCGCCGGGTATGCGTAGTCGCATGCTGTCTCCTGAGTGGGGGGCGGGGTGGGTGACCCCGTCGTCGCAGGATGGTGTGATGGCATGGACGCGTCAAGAAGGAACTCCGGTCGTGGCCGGAAAGGGCCGCTCCGGTACGTGCCCTTGCGCGTCCGTCCGGCGGGCGCTTGGGTGACGTGCGCACCACTGGAGAGACGGGAAGGGGCCGACGGCTCATGGCGGACACCGCGGACACCGCTCACGGCGTGGCGCGCGGCGGGGGCGGGGCGCCCTCCCCCCGTGCTGCGCAGACCGAGCTGGCGGCACATCGGGCCCGGCATCGTGGTCGCCGCGACCGGCGTCGGCGCCGGCGACCTGGTCGCCACGCTCGTCGCCGGCGGCAGGTACGGTTACACCCTTCTCTGGGCGGCCGTCCTCGGCTGCCTGATCAAGATCTCCCTCGCCGAGGCCGCCGGCCGCTGGCACCTCGCCACCGGTCGCACCCTCCTCGACGGCTGGCTCTCCCTGGGCCCGTGGACGACCGTCTACTTCACCGGCTACGTCGCTGTGTGGGGCTTCGTCTACGGCGCCGCCGCCATGTCCTCCACCGCCCTGCCGCTCGCCGCGCTGTTCCCCGGTGTCATGGACCTGAAATGGTGGGCGGTCCTGTGCGGGGTGGGCGGGCTGCTGTTCGTCTGGTTCAACCGGTACGCCGTCTTCGAGAAGGTCATGACGGTCCTCGTCGGCGTGATGTTCCTGGTCACCGTCTACCTGGCCGTACGGGTGGCCCCGAACCTCGGCGACCTCCCCGCCGGGCTGGTCCCGGCCCTCCCGGACGGCTCGCTGCTGTACACCCTGGGCCTGGTCGGCGGGGTCGGCGGCACGATCACCCTCGCCGCGTACGGCTACTGGGTCAACGCCAAGGGCTGGCGGGACACCGGCTGGATGCGGGTGATGCGGCTGGACAACCGGGTCGCGTACGCGACGACCGGGGTCTTCGTCGTGGCCATGCTGATCGTGGGCGCCGAACTGCTGCACACCTCGGGCATCGTCCTCGCCGAGGGCGACAAGGGCCTGGTCGACCTCGGCGGGCTGCTGGAGGAGCGGTACGGGGCGGCCACGGCGAAGCTGTTCCTCGTCGGGTTCTTCGCCACGTCCGTGACCTCGCTGATCGGCGTGTGGCAGGGCGTGAGCCTGCTGTTCGCGGACTTCGTCGCCCGTCTTCGGGGTCGGGGCGGCGCCCCCGCGGTGCCGGGGGAGGCCGCGGTGCCGGCGGAACGGTCGGTGCCGTTCCGCGCGTACCTGCTGTGGCTGACCTTCCCGCCGATGTCGCTGCTCTTCCTGGACCGGCCGTTCTTCCTGGTCGTCGTCTACGGCGTGGTCGGCGCCTTCTTCATGCCGTTCCTCGCCCTGACCCTGCTGTGGCTGCTCAACTCCTCCCGCACCCCCCGCGGCTGGCGCAACGGGTGGTTCGGCAACGCGATGCTGGGCGCGGCCGGGGTGCTGTTCCTGGTGCTGTGCGTCGAGCAGGTGCGCGACCTGCCGTGGTGAGGCTCCGCGCCCGCCGCGGGGCGGCGCGCCGCCCAACGCGTGGGCAATTGGCACGTTTTGATGGCTTATGCGGAACGTGTGATCTGTCATGAGGAGTCCGAAAGCGGTTCTCCAGCCCCGTTCCCGCCGATAAAGTGCGGGTCAGGAGCACACACGGAGCGAAAGGTGTCGCGGACCCCCGCGACACGCCGGGAACACCGGTGGCCGGAACCGAACGGGGAACCAGCGTGCCGACCGCGATTGCCGTCACCAGTGCCGACCTGGTGCTACCACCGTCCGACCCCCACACCCCCGGCGCCGTCGTACTCCCCCCGCCCGGCGCCCAGTCCCTGGCCGCAGCCCTCGCCGACACCCAGGCCCTCGTCGAGCGGTACGGGCACCTCGTCGCCCTCTACCCGGCCTCCACCCCCCACCCCCACGTGCACCGCCTGCACACCGTGCGCGCCCTCCTGGAGAGCGACCGCATCGCCCTGCTGCCGCTGGACCTGCCGCCGCTCGGCGTCGCCGTCCTCGCCCGCCAGCTCCGCCAGCTGTCCGCCTGCGACTTCGGCCCCGGCGTCCTCGCCACCGCCGCCCGGCTCCTCGCCCACTACGTCCACGCCGGCGCCGTACTCAACTCCGTCGCCCGCCTCGACCGCGTCCCCGTCACCCTCAAGGCGCACGCCAAGTCCTGGGTGCCCGGCTCCCAGTTCGCCGTCCTCGCCAACCCGGAGCCCCGCCTCGTCCGCCTCGGCTCCCAGGGCGGCGACCCGTTCCCCGGGCCGGAGTTCGCCACCCGCATGGCCGTCGCCCGCGGCCAGCTCGCCGCCGACTGGGTCACCGGCACCCTCGCCCCCGCCTGGCGCGTCCAGGGCGTCGACGAGGTCCCGCGGCCCGCCGCCTCCGCCGCCTGGTGGGGTACGGCCAAGCTCGTGGAGTTCGCCGCGTACCTGCCCGACCTGCCCGTACTGCACCAGCTCGTGTCGTCCGTGCGCCGCGAGACCTGCGCCTGGTGCGGCGTCGAGCTCCTCGGCGACCGCTGCGGCTTCTGCGCCGCCCCGCTCGCCCCGCCCCACGCGCCCGAGGCCCGCGGCCCCCTCGCCGCCCCGGCCCCGGGCACGCCGACGCGGCGCGCGTCGTGACCCGCCCCGGCGCCCCGCCCGCGCCCCCCGCACCCGCGTCCCCGCCCCTCCTCCGCCCGCCACCCCACGAGGTCCTCCCGCCCATGAACGCACGTCAGCGCCGCGGCGTCATCCTGCTGGTCCTGTCCGTCCTGTGCGCCCTCGGCGCGTTCGCCGGCGTCGTCGTCATCGTCGGCGACGTCCAGGCGAAGGTCGGACCGGAGGTCGCGGCGTACCGCGTCAAGGCGGACGTGCCGGCCTACGAGCCCCTCCGGCCCGGCCACTTCGAGAAGATCACCATGCCGGAGCGGTGGCTGTCCGCCAACGCCGTCAGGGACCTCTCCGCCGTCCGGGGCAAGATCGCCGTCTCGGACCTCGGGAAGGGATCCCTGCTCCAGAGGGACATGATCGCCGACCGGCCCGCCCTCGCGAGCGGGGAGCAGGAGATCGCCATCATGATCGACGCCTCCACCGGCGTCGCCGGGAAGATCACCGCCGGGGCGCGGGTGAACATCTTCGCCACCTTCGACGACGAGGGCCGCGGCAGGAACGCCGTCGCCGAGTCCCGGCTCATCGTCGCCGGCGCCCGCGTCCTCGACGTCGGCAAGCTCACCCCCTCGACCGGCGCGGGAGCGACCGCGGCACGGCCGGCGGCGTCCGCGAGGCCGTACCGATCACCTTCGCCCTCACCACCGCCGACGCCCAGCGCGTCGCCTACGCCGAGTCGTTCGCCGAGCACGTGCGCCTCGCCCTGCTGCCGAAGGACGGCCCCGCCGCCCCGAAGCCCGGCGAGTCGACGTACACGCTCGGCGAAGACAAGAACAAGTGAGGGGGCGGACAGCACGATGACCGTTCGCGTCCTCGCGGCCGCCGGCGACCCCGACGCCGCCCGCGCCCTCACCACCCTGCTCGGCCAGCTCCCCGACGCCGAGCAGGCCGCCCCCGCACCGGCCGGCGACTCCACCACCCTCGTCGACGCCCTCGCCCGGGCGGCCGCCGAATCCGTCGACGGCCTCCCCGAGGTCGTCCTCGTCCACGAACGGATCGGCCCCGTACCCGCCCTCGACCTGATCCGCGAGGTCGCCCTCCGCTTCCCCGCCGTCGGCGTCGTCCTCGTCACCGCCGACACCAGCCCCGGCCTGTACTCGGCCGCCATGGACTCCGGCGCCCGCGGCCTGGTCGGCCTCCCCCTCGCGTATGAGGAGCTCGCCCAGCGCGTCCAGTCCGCCGCCGCCTGGGCCGCCGGCGTCCGCCGCCACCTCGGCCGGACCGGCGACGCCCCCGGCGGGCCGGCCGGCACCGTCGTCACCGTCAGCGGCGCGAAGGGCGGCGTCGGCACCACCGTCACCGCCGTCCAGCTCGCCCTCGCCGCCCGCGCCTCCGGCCGCAGCACCGCCCTCGCCGACCTCGACCTCCAGTCCGGCGACGTCGCCTCCTACCTGGACGTGCAGTTCCGCCGCTCCGCCGTCGACCTCGCGGCCATCGAGGACATCACCCCCCGCGTCCTGCAGGACGCCCTCTACACCCACCCGACCGGCCTGTCCCTGCTCCTCGCCCCCGCCGACGGCGAACGCGGCGAGGAGGTCGCCGACCGGTCCGCCCGCCAGATCGTCAGCGCGCTGCGCCACCGCTACGAGGTCGTCGTCGTCGACTGCGGCACGAAGATGGACTCCGCGAACGCCGCCGCCGTCGAGATGGCCGACACGGCCCTCCTCGTCGTCACCCCCGACGTCGTCGCGGTCCGCGCCGCCAAGCGCATGGTCCGCCTCTGGGACCGGCTCCAGATCCGCAAGGCGGAGGACACCACGACCGTCGTCAACCGCCACACCCGCCACACGGAGATCCAGCCCGCCCTCGTCGAGAGGATCACCGGCACCCGCGTCGCCCGCACCGGCGTCCCCGCCGCCTTCAAGGAGCTCCAGTCGGCCGTCGACGCGGGCCGCATGCACGAGCTGGACCCCAGGTCGGCCGTCAAGCAGGCCCTGTGGGCGCTCGCCGGCGAACTCGGCCTCGTCAAGGCCCCGGAGTCGGCGGGCGACCGGCCGGGCAGGCTGCTGAAGACACGCAGGAAGTAGCGGAGAGGGGAGGGGCGGCCATGGCACACGCGCGGACGGCGGCGCCGGACGGCGCTCGCCGGCGCCGGTACGGCGACCGGGGGCAGGTGGCGGTGGAGTTCACCGGCATGGTGCCGCTCGTGCTCGGCGTACTGCTCCTGCTCTGGCAGGCGGCGCTCATCGGCTACACGTACTCCCTCGCCGGCAACGCCGCCGACGAGGCGGCCCGCGCGGGCGCGGTCGGCGGCGACTGCGCCGGCGCGGCCGGGCGGACGCTGTCCGGCGCCTGGTCGGCGAGCGCGTCCTGCGGCAGCGCGGGCGACCTGTTCACCGCCGACGTCAGCGTCCGCGTCCCCGCCCTCTTCCCCGGCGCGAACCTCCCCTTCACCGTCAGGGCCCACGCGGCCGCGGCCGACGAGAGGGAGAAGTGAGGCCCGTGACCGGACACCGGCCCGGCGCCCCGCGGAACCGCGGGGAGCGCCCCGACCGGGGCCAGGCCGCCATCGAGTTCGCGGGCTGGATCGGCGTCCTCCTGGTCGCCGCCCTCGCCGCCGTCCAGCTCGGCATCGTCGCCTACGCCGCCCAGCAGGCCGGCACCGCCGCCCGCGCCGCCGCCCGCGTCGCCTCCCAGGGCGGGAACGGCGAGGCCGCGGGGTACGGCGCCATGAGCGGCTGGCTCGCCGACGGCGCCACGGTCAGCGCCCCGCCCCACGGCGAAGACGTCACGGCGACCGTGACCGTCCCCGTCCCCACCGTCCTGCCCCTCCTCAGCTTCGACCCGGTCACCAGGACCACCACCATGCCCGTCACGACCAGCGAAGGAGGGACCCCGTGAGCCTGCGGGCACGCATCACCGGCTCCGAGCCGGCCGGCGGGAGGGACGGCGAGGAGGACCACCTCGTCGGCACCTACCGCGGCAAGCTCCTGGAGGAGATCGACCTCGCGGAGATGTCCGCCCTCCCGGCCGCCGACCGCCGCGTACGCCTCGAACGGGTCCTCGGCCACATCATCAGCCGCGAGGGCCCCGTCCTCTCCTCCACCGAGCGGTCCCACCTCATCCGCCGCGTCGTCGACGAGGCGCTCGGCCTCGGCATCCTCGAACCCCTCCTGGAGGACGCGTCCGTCAGCGAGATCATGGTCAACGGCCCCGACCAGGTGTACGTGGAGCGGCACGGCCGCCTCGAACGGCTGCCCATGCGCTTCTCCTCCACCGAGCAGCTGATGCAGACCATCGAGCGCATCGTCTCCACCGTCAACCGCCGCGTCGACGAGTCCAACCCCATGGTCGACGCCCGCCTCCCCTCCGGCGAACGCGTCAACGTCATCATCCCGCCGCTCTCCCTCAGCGGCCCCGTCCTCACCATCCGCCGCTTCCCCCGCGCCTTCACGCTCCACGAGATGGTCGCCCTCGGATCGCTGGACGAACACATGGTGATGCTGCTCTCCGGGCTGGTGCGCGCCAAGTTCAACGTGATCGTCTCCGGCGCCACCGGCACCGGCAAGACCACCCTGCTCAACGCCCTGTCCGGCCTCATCCCGGACGGCGAGCGCATCGTCACCATCGAGGACTCCGCCGAGCTGCGGCTCCAGCAGTCCCACGTCATCACCCTGGAGTCCCGGCCCGCCAACGTCGAGGGCAAGGGCCGCATCACCATCCGCGACCTCGTCCGCAACTCCCTGCGCATGCGCCCCGACCGCATCGTCGTCGGCGAGGTCCGCGGCGGCGAGACCCTCGACATGCTCCAGGCCATGTCCACCGGCCACGACGGCTCCCTCGCCACCGTCCACGCCAACAGCGCCGAGGACGCCCTGACGCGCCTCCAGACCCTCGCCTCCATGTCCGAGGTGGAGGTGCCCTTCGCGGCCATCCGGGACCAGATCAACAGCGCCGTCGACGTCATCGTCCAGCTCACCAGGCACGCCGACGGCTCCCGCAGGATCACCGAGATCGCGGTCGTCGACTCGCACGGCCGGGAGGAGTACCGCATCGTGTCGGTCTGCCGGTTCGAGGCCCGGCCGATGACCCCCGACGGCCGCGTCCACGGCCACTTCACCCACCACCCCCTGCCCCGGCGGGTCGCCGAGCGGCTGTACATGCACAACGAACCGGCCCCCGCCGCGTTCGGCGTCGCCCACAGCGACGCCCAACTGGCCCTGCGCGGGACCGCCGCGTAGCCCCGCCCCCCGCAGCCCCCTCCCGGAATCGACGGACAGACGACACGATGGACAACCTCCCGCTCCTGACGCTCGGCGTCACCCTTTTGGCCGGCCTCCTCGCCGTCCTGGGCGTGCACGCCCACGCCGCGGGCAGGGCGCAGCAGAAGGCGCTCGTGGCGCGGATGACCCGGACGGGCCCCGCGCCCACCGCGGCCCGCGGCCGCCGGTTCCCCGGCCTGGACCGCCGGCTGCGCCGGACGGGGCCGGGCCGCCGCCTGGAACGGAAGCTCGCCGTCACGGGCCTCGCCCTCACCCCCGCCGAGTACGCGGTCTACGCCCTCGCGGGCCTCCTGGCCCTGTACGCCGCGGTCACCGCCGTGTTCGCCCCGTTCTTCGGCGTCCTCGCCGCCCTGGCCGGGCTGTGGGGCGCCGACGCGTTCCTCGACTGGCAGCGCCGGCGCCGTACCGAGGCGTTCATCAACCAGCTGCCCGAGCTGACGCGCGTCCTCGCCAACGCCACCCAGGCCGGCCTCGCCCTCCGCACCGCCATCTCCATGGCCGCCGACGAACTCGACGACCCGGCAGGCGAGGAGCTCCGCAGGGTCGCCGACCAGCTCGCCGTCGGCCACAGCCTCGACGACGCCCTCGGCGCCCTCGCCGACCGGCTGCCCTCCCGCGAACTCGTCGTCCTGGTCACCACCCTGGTCCTCTCCAACCGGGCCGGCGGCCAGGTCGTCGGCTCGCTGCGCAACCTCACCGGCACGCTCGACGAGCGCAAGGAGACCCGCCGCGAGGTCGCCACCCTGCTCTCCCAGGTCAAGGTCACCGCCTTCGCCCTGCCCCTCCTCGGCCTCGGCTTCCTCCTCATGATCAACGGCATGAACCCGGGAGCCCTCGACGAGATGACGGGGTCGTTCGCCGGACAGGCCGGCTCGGTCATCGCGTTCGCGCTGTACACGGCGGGGTTCGTGATGATCCGCCGGCTGTCCCGGGTCCGCGTCTGATGCGCCGGGGAGAGGGAGAGGAGGGGAACGGGACATGGTGCTCCTGCTGGCCGCGCTGACGGGGCTCGCCGTGTACGGCGTCTTCCACGGCGTACGCCTGTACCGCGCCGAGGCCGAACTCCCCGGCGACCTGGCCGTCGCCCTGGAGGTCGGCGCCACCCGCACCTCCGCCGTCGGCTCCGGCGTCGACCGGCTCGGCATGCGCTGGGCCCCGTCCGTGCTGCGCCTGATGGGCCCCAAGCGCGTCGACGCCCTGCGCCGCCGCCTCGACATGGCGGGCAACCCCGGCGGCCTCACCGTCGACCGGTACGCCGCCCGGCGCGCCGTGTACGGGGCCCTCGGCGCGGCCGCCGCCCTGGCGATGCTGCTGCGCGGCCAGCCCGTCGTCGCGGCGATCGTCCTCGCGTACGGCCTGACCTGGACGGACGTACTGCTGCGCATCGCCATCCGGCGCCGCAGGGACGACATCGAACGCACCCTGCCCGACTTCCTCGACGTCCTCGCCGTCGTCGTCTCCGCCGGACTCGGCTTCCGCCAGGCGCTGGAACGGGTCGCGGAGAAGTACTCCGGCCCCTGGGCCGACGAACTGCGCATCACCCTGCGCCAGATGGACATGGGCGTCAGCCGCCGCGAGGCCTTCGACCAGCTCCGCAGGCGCAACGCCTCCGAGCAGGTGTCGATGTTCGTCACCGCCCTCCAGCAGGGCGAGGAACTGGGCGCGCCCATCGTCGACACGCTCATCCAGATCGCCAACGACATGCGCCGCACCGACGCCCAGAACGCCCGCCGCGCGGCGGCGAAGGCGGTCCCGAAGACCACGCTCGTGGTGACGCTGGTGATGCTGCCCGCCACGATGATCCTCATCACACTGAGCTTCTACTACGGCTCGGGCGTCGACCTGACCGACCTGCTGGGCGGCTGACGGTGGCCCAGACGACCCGGACGCGGCGGCGGCCGTCTGCGACCGCACACACCCCGTTCCCGGACACGGACACCGCACCGCAGGCGGCCCCGCCGCCCCGGGCGGGAGGCCACGGCCGCCACCCGGCCGAATGTGTGGAAGAGGCTTCGCTTCCGCAAGCGGATGTGGGACATTCGTTGCCGAGCCGACGCGAGACGACGGGGGGCGCGACAGGCCGTGGCTGACCACCGTTTCCGGTCCCGATCGCCGATTCGGACCCATGAGGGGGCCCTGGGCCCCATCATGGAGGGGGCTTACCCTGCGTACGGGCGCGCTTCCACCCGTGTGCCCCCCGGGGGCCGCCCCGCACCACGCGCACACGGCACCGAAGACCCGCACCATCCCGACCCCGGAGGGGACCGCCATGTCGAACATCGCACTGAAGGCCCTGACCCAGGCCAAGGTGTACGTGGGCACCTGGGCGCACACCACGACGACCGCCCTGAAGCGCCGGGGGGACCGGGGCCAGGGGGCGGTGGAGTACGTGGGGATCATCATCCTGGTGGGAGTGATCATCGCGGCCCTGGTCGGCTCGGGGATCGGCAACACCATCGCGTCGGGGCTGCGCTCCCAGGTCAGCAAGATCATCGGGGGCTGAGAGGCGCTGTCCGCCCCGGTCGGGAGTCCGGACAAGCCTCGCCGCTCTACGTGTTCATGGTGGTGAGCCTGCTCTTTCTCGCACTCGCGTTCCTCGCGGTGGGCCAGGCGGGAGCGACCCGGAACGGTGCGCAGTCGGCGGCGGACGCCGCCGCGCTGGCAGCGGCCAAGGAGTCGAGGGACCTCTTCGAGATGGACGGTCTCGACGCCGACGGGCTGGCGGACCTCTTCGCCGGTGAACTGGTCGGCAAGGACGGTTGCGGAGCGAGTCGCACCTACGCCGCCCGGAACGGCGCGACGGTACAGATCTGCGACGCACTCACCAATGGTCGCTGGGGGTTCACGGTGACCGTGAAGTCGGGAAAGCCGGTGGGCGACACGATCCTGCCGGGTACGGAAGGGGACTACGCCGTGGCGACGGCCACGGCGGTCGTCGTTCCCCGTTGTGACTTCGAACCGGCCGAGGAAGCAGCCGAGGAACCGACTGAGGAACCAGCCGAGGAGCCGACCGGGGAACCGGCCGACGGTGAAAACCCGTCGTCACCGGGGTCGTTGAACTGCGAGGGCTCCGTCCTCAACTTGGACCCGAGGGATCTTCCGGATATGGCCGACCTTTTCGAGGTGCGGCTCGCCGAGGACTGACCACGAAGGAACGCAGAGAGAATGACATTCATGGGTATGAGAAGCGGAGTGACCGCGCGTAGTGCCGTGACGGGCATGACGGCGGCGGCGCTGGCCTTCCTGCTTACTGCCTGCGGCGGTGACACCGCAGGCGGCAGCGGCGGGGAGGGGACACCGGGCAAAGCGGGAAGCGCATCGTCCGTCCCTGCCTCCCAGACCCCGTCCAGTGGCGGGGGAGAACGGGCCGGACACCGGCAAGACGCTCGCCACACTGAACGGAGCGGGCGGACTGGAGCTCGTCATCCACACCGCCGCCAGGGATCGGGGCGGTTTCCTGACGGTGACGGGAACCCTGAAGAACCCCACGTCCGAGACGCTCGACGCCCCCCTCGAATGGAACGGCGAGGAACTTCAGGTCAAGAAGACCGGACCGTCCTTCGCCGGTGCCACGCTCATCGACAAGACGGACAAGAAGCGTTACTACGTGCTGCGGGACACGGAGGGGTATCCGCTCACGACCACAGGGGTGACCACCGTGAAGGCGGGTGAGTCCATCATCGTCTTCATTCAGTTCCCCGCGCCTCCCGCGACGACCACGCAGGTGGAGTTCCAACTGCCGAAGATGTCCCCCGCGACCATCGAGATCTCGTGATGCGGGCCCCCACACGCCGTCCCCTGACCAGCGTCCTCGGCGCCTTCGCGCTCCTCGCCGGCGCCCACCTCGCCGTCCCCTCCGCCGCGCACGCCGACGAGACGCCGGGGGCCGTACCGCCCGGGACCGAGGCGTCCGCGCCGGTGCCGGAGATCGACCCGACCGCCCCCGGGCTGAAGATGCGCGAGGGGGCCACCCTGGCGGCCGCGAAGGTGCTGCCGATCGTCTCCATCGTGGAGTCCGAGGGCGGCGAGGAGCGCCGTGAGGAGACCAGCACCCACCTGAAGTTCGCGCTCCAGGCGGAGGTCCTGTTCGGCAAGGACAGCGCCAAGCTGACGCCGGAGGCGAACTCCCGCATCGCGGCGATCGCCGAGGAGATCAAGAAGCGGAACGCCACGAGGATCCGTGTCTTCGGCTTCACCGACGACCTCGGCTCCGAGGCCCACGGCGACCTCCTGTCCAAGCAGCGTGCCGACGCCGTCCACGGCGTGCTGTCGCCGCTGCTGGCGGCGCAGAACATCGCGTACGAGATCCGCGGCTACGGGGAGCAGTACCCGATCGCGGACAACAGCACGGAGGAGGGCCGCCGCAAGAACCGCCGGGTGGAGGTCTCCTTCCCGACCGGCGGCTAGACGGCGCAGGACGGCCGGCACCGTCGGTCGGTCGGCCGGTCGGTCGTTCGGCGCCCGGCGGTGGAGGGCCGATTGTTCGGCGCCGGGGGTGGAGGGCCGGACGGTCGGTACCCGGGGGTGGAGGGCCGGACGGTCGGTGCCCGGCGGTGGAGGGCGGGGCGATCCGCATCCGGCGGTGAGCGGCCGGCGGGTCCGGGACACCCGCGTCCGCCGGCCGCTCACCGCCCTCCCTCCCACGACATCCGGCCGTTTCACCGTCCCCGGCGCTCCGAGGCGCCTCAGCGGTGACGCTCCTCCCCGCCGCCCGCCGCCCGCCGCGGCCTCGGCACCCGTGGTGGTTGCTCCCGCCGAGACGCCGCCCGCCTTTCGCCACCGGCTGGGCCGTCGGTGCTGCGTTGCCGCCCGCGGGACCGCCGCTCCCGGACCGGCTACGACCGGTCACCGCATCACCCCGGTACCCCGGCTCCGCCCGCACCGGGGCGCACCCCGCAGCGCTTTTCGGCCGCTTCCCCGAACGGGTACGTCCGGGTGCTGGACATAATCGGCCGGTGCCCCCGGACCGAACGGCCCCGCCCGTACGGGCGGCCGCGACGGAGGACGCCCCCCGCCCCGGCCGCCCGAACCGCCCCGGCCGCCCTGACCACCCCGGCCGTTTGGAACACCGCGGCCGTCCGGACCCCTCCGGCCGCTCCGGCACCCTGTACCGTCCGGACCCCCCTGCCCGCCCGACCTCCCGGACCGCCCCGACCGTCCGGCCCCGCCCCGACCCCCGGGCCGGCCCGGCCGGGTGAACGCCGCCGGTCTCGCGCTGCTGGGCTACGCGGCGGCGCGCCTCACCGGTCTCGCCGTCCTCCTCGTCGCGGCCGCCGTGAGCGGGGAGGACGCGTGGCACCGGCTCACGGGCCGCTGGGACTCCGTCTGGTACACCCGCATCGCCGAGCACGGGTACGGCCACGAGGTCGCCCTCCCGGACGGTGCCGTCCACTCCGACCTGGCGTTCTTCCCCCTGCTCCCCGCCCTGGAGCGCACCCTGTCCACGGTGCTCCCCGTCGGCGCCGCCCCCGCCGGGCTGGCCGTCTCCTGGGCGGCGTCGCTCGTCGCCGCCTGGGGCGTCTACGCGGTCGGCGCGCACCTCGCGGGGCGGCGTGCCGGTGTCGTCCTGGCGGTGCTGTGGGGCGTGTACCCGACGGCGTTCGTGCAGTCCATGGCGTACACGGAGACGCTGTTCACGGCGTTCGCCGCCTGGTCGCTGCACGCCGTGCTGCGCGGCCGCTGGGTCCGGGCGGGCGTCCTCGCGGTGCTGGCCGGCCTCACCCGGCCGTCCGCCGTCGCACTGATCGCCGCGCTCGGCGTCACCGCGCTCGTCACCGCCGTCCGGGAGCGCCGCGTCGCGCCGGGCCTCGCCGTCGGGGTGCTGCTGGCACCGCTGGGCTGGCTGGCGTACGTCGGGTACGTCGCGGTACGGGTCGGCGACCCCGCCGGGTACTTCGACGTCCAGGCCGGCTGGGGCAACGGCGTCGACGGGGGCGCCGCCCTCGCACGGTTCGTCGGGGCGCAACTGACCGGGCCGCAGCCGCTCGCCGGGGCGGGGCTCCTCGCGGCGTTCGCGGTGCTCGGCTGGGCGGTGTGGCTGTGCGTGCGGCAACGCCAGCCGCTTCCGGTCCTCGTCTACACGCTCACCGTGGTCGCCGTGTCCCTCGTCGGCGCCGCGTACTTCGGGTCCCGGCCGCGGCTGATCATGCCCGCCTTCCCGCTGCTGCTCCCGGCGGCCGTCGCCCTCGCCCGGCTGCGCGCCCGGTACGCGGGCGCGGTGCTCGCCGTGGCGGCGCTGGGTTCCGCCGCGTACGGGGCGTTCACCCTGCTCGGTCCGGGTCCCCCGTGACCGGTGCGTCGACCAGGAGCCGGAGCCCCGGCCGTACGCCCCACCGCTCCATCGCCCCGGCCTCTGCCTCCAGCACGTGCCGGGCCCGGAGCCGGGGCAGCCCGAACCGCCCCGGCCGCATCCCGGGGACGACGGCGAGGACCGTCAGGTCGCGGTCGAGGTACGCCACGTCGATCGCGAACCGCATCCGGAAGGTGTGCACGCTCCCGCACGGCGTCAGCAGCATCGCCCCGTCGATCCCGTCCCGCCCGAGCAGCCCGCGCGCCCGCGTCCGGTGCGAGGCGGCGATCTCGACGGGGACCGCCGCCCCGCCGCCGATCCGCAGCGTGCCCGTTCCGTTCCGCCATCCCATACCCCGCACGGTAGGCCCCCGGGCCGCCCCGCCGCAGGTTCCCGCCCCACCGCTACCCCGCTCCGGCTCCCACGGCCCCGCCGCCACCGCGCTCCGGTTCCCGCAGTCCTGCGCCCCGGGCTCCGCGGTCCCGCCGCCACCGCGCTCCGGTTCCCGCAGTCCTGCGCCCCGGTCCCCGCAGTCCCGCCGCCACCGCGCTCCGGTTCCCGCAGTCCCGCGCCCCCGGGCTCCGCGGTCCCGCCGCCACCGCGCTCCGGTCGGCGACCCGCACGGCCCGTCCGGCGGCCCGCCGGACGGGTGCGTTGCGGCCGTCCCGCGCCGTGACCCACCGGCCGGCCCCTTCTAGGGTCGGCGTCGTGTACGCCACGCTGATCGCCGCCGCCGTTTCGTGGGGCGCTGCCGCCGCGCTGCTCGTGCGGCGCGCCGCGCACCGGTTCGCCGTCGAGCCCGACGAGCCCCGGCGCGGCGCCTGCCCCGCCGGGCACGCCTACGCCTCCGGCCCGCGCGGCTGGCTGGGCCCCGCGCACTGCGCCGACTGCCCACCGACCGCCGCCCCCGGACGGCGACGGGCGGTGGGCGTGCCGCTCACCGGGGCCGTCGGGTGCGGACTGCTCGCCGCGGCCACCGGGTGGCGGCCCGAACTGGCGGTGTGGCTGCTGCTGGCGCCGTTCGCGCTGCTCCTCGCGGTCGTCGACCGGCGGGTGCACCGGCTGCCCGACCCCCTGACCCTGCCGCTCGCCGCCGCCGTCCCGCTCCTGCTGGGCGTCGCCGCGCTGCTGCCGGGCCACGCCGGGTCGTGGCGGCTGTCCGTGCTGGGCGCGCTCGCGCTGGGCGGCGCCTACCTGGTGCTCTTCCTCGTCAACCCGAACGGCATGGGGTTCGGCGACGTCAAACTCGCGCTCCCGCTGGGCGCCGCGCTCGGCTGGTACGGCTGGCCCGTCCTGCTGGCGGGCGCCTTCGCGGGCTTCCTCCTCGGAGCCGGGTACGGCCTGGGGCTCGTCGCGCGCCGCCGAGCGACCCGCGGGAGCGCCATCCCCTTCGGCCCCTTCATGATCGCCGGGGCCCTGCTGGGCCTCCTCCTCGGCGCCCTCGCCCGGGCGTAGGGGCCGCCCGTCCGGGCGAGGCCGGGGTGCCCGTGCCGCGCGTCTCCCCGCGGAGGACCGCCCGGGGCCGGTTCCGTACCCGTGCCGCGACCCGGCACTTCCGGAGCGTGGCGACGGCATGTCGCGGCACCACCACCTCTTACGAAGGGTTATGGTGGAAGCCCCCCCCTCGGGCCGGTCCGTATCCCCCCCCACGGACCGGCCCGTTCTTCGCACCCCCGCCCCGCACCCGGTCCCGGCGCACCCGCCCCCGCTCCGGGAACGTCCCGCACCCCGCCACCGGACGGGACGCCGGGGGCCGGGCGCCCGGCGCGGGCCGGGACGCCGAGAACAAACGGATGTCCTTCCCTCATCACGGACTTGTGACACACCGGGTTGGGCCTCCGCCCGGAGCGCCCAGTAATGTGGCGGGTCTCGGGGCCGGCAGCGGGGTCCCGTACGCGAGAGGTGAGATCGGTGAACTTGCGCGACCTGGTGTACGGGCTCTACGCGCGCCGGGTGGAGGGCCGCCTCGACCACGCCCAGGTGCCCAAGCACATCGGCGTCATCCTCGACGGCAACAGGCGCTGGGCGAAGGCGTCCGGCGGCACCCCCGAGCAGGGCCACAAGGCCGGGGCCAGCAAGATCATGGAGCTGCTCGGCTGGTGCACGGAGACCGACGTCGAGGTCGTCACCCTCTGGATGCTGTCCACCGACAACCTGAACCGGCCGGAGGAGCAGCTGGTGCCGCTCCTCGGCATCATCGAGGAGGCGGTCCGCACCATCGCGGCGGACGGCCGCTGGCGGGTCCACCACGTCGGCACGATGGACCTCCTCCCGCCGCGCACACAGGCGGTCCTGAAGGAGGCCGAGGAGTCGACGCGGCACATCGGCGGGATACTCGTCAACGTCGCCGTCGGCTACGGCGGCCGTCAGGAGATCGCCGACGCGGTGCGCTCCCTGCTGCTGCACCACGCCGAGAAGGGCACCTCCTTCGAGGAGCTGGCCGAGGTCGTCGACACCGACATGATCGCCGAGCACCTCTACACGCGCGGCCAGCCCGATCCGGACCTGGTCATCCGCACCAGCGGCGAGCAGCGGCTCTCCGGCTTCATGCTCTGGCAGAGCGCGCACTCCGAGTACTACTTCTGCGAGGTCCACTGGCCGGCCTTCCGCAAGGTCGACTTCCTGCGGGCGCTGCGCGACTACGCCGCCCGCCACCGCCGCTACGGCACCTGACCTGCGGGCGGACGCCCCCCGCACCCCCCTCCCGAGCCGGGCCGCCGAAGGACGCGGCCCGGCTCCGGCACGTCCGGCCGGACGGATTGTCATATGCCAAGGGCGTCGCGGGCATGGCGCGGTGGCGGCAGGGGCATATCCCTTGCAGAGCGAGCGGTACGGAACCCGCTCGCCCGGGAGGCTCCTTGCGCCAGGACAACCGTGCAGCACCGGTGCACGGGCGAAGCGGAGGGCCGAAGTCGCGGCCCGTGCACCGGAGCCCGATCCCGACCCGTCCCACCGCGACTCCGCAGCAGTCGCACCCCGGCCTCACGCGCCTCTAAAAGAGGGGGTCTGTCCTTCCGTGGTGACCAGTACCAAGCGCCGCCCCGACGATCGGCGCACCTATGTTCTCGACACCAGCGTCCTGCTGGCCGACCCCAACGCCCTGACCCGCTTCGAGGAGCACGAGGTCGTGCTGCCCGTCGTCGTGGTGACGGAACTGGAGGCCAAGAGGCACCACCCGGAACTCGGCTACTTCGCCCGTCAGGCACTGCGCCTCCTGGACGACCTGCGCGTCCGGTACGGCCGCCTCGACGCCCCCGTCGCCGTGGGCGACCTGGGCGGGACGCTGCGCGTGGAGCTCAACCACTCGGACCCGGGCCTCCTCCCGGCCGGCTACCGCCTCGGGGACAACGACTCGCGCATCCTCGCCGTGGCCCGCAACCTCCAGGCGGAGGGGTACGACGTCACGGTCGTCTCGAAGGACCTGCCGCTCCGCATCAAGGCGTCCTCCGTGGGCCTCCTCGCCGAGGAGTACCGCGCCGAGCTCGCCGTCACCGACTCCGGCTGGACCGGCATGTGCGAGGTGCGGCTCTCCGCCGAACAGGTGGACCTCCTCTACACCCAGGAGGCGCTCCACGTGCCGGAGGCGGCGGACCTCCCCGTGCACACCGGCCTCGTCCTGCAGTCCGAACGGGGCAAGGCGCTCGGCCGGGTCACGGCCGACGGGTCCGTGAGGCTGGTGCGCGGCGACCGCGAGGCGTTCGGCATCCGGGGCCGCAGCGCCGAGCAGCGCATCGCACTCGACCTGCTGCTCGACCCGGACGTCGGCATCGTGTCGCTCGGCGGCCGGGCCGGCACCGGCAAGTCCGCGCTCGCGCTGTGCGCCGGCCTCGAGGCCGTGCTGGAGCGCCGCCAGCACCAGAAGGTGATGGTCTTCCGCCCGCTGTACGCGGTGGGCGGGCAGGAACTCGGCTACCTGCCGGGCACCGAGGCCGAGAAGATGAACCCCTGGGCGCAGGCCGTCTTCGACACGCTGTCCGCGGTGACGTCGCGCGAGGTCATCGAGGAGATCACGGCCCGCGACATGCTGGAGGTGCTGCCCCTCACCCACATCCGGGGCCGCTCCCTGCACGACGCGTTCGTCATCGTGGACGAGGCGCAGTCCCTGGAGCGCAACGTCCTGCTGACCGTGTTGTCCAGAATCGGGACGAACTCCCGCGTCGTCCTCACCCATGACGTCGCCCAGCGGGACAACCTGCGGGTGGGGCGGTACGACGGGGTCGTCGCCGTGGTCGAGAAGCTGAAGGGGCATCCGCTCTTCGCCCACGTCACGCTCGCCCGGTCCGAGCGCTCCCAGATCGCCGCCCTGGTGACCGAGATGCTCGAAGACGTCCACATCTGAGCGTGATGCGGACCCAGGCCGGCGTCCGGACGGTCCCGGACTGACCGGCCGCCGGTCAAAAGGCGCAGAACGGAGCTGGACCCCGGGCGCCGTCCGGCGAAGCGCGAGAGCTTAGCCGGACGGCGCCGCGTCGTGCGCCCCTTCGGGCGAAACTTTCACGACGGGTGGGGTGTGAGCTTTCACACGCGGCGGGGAATTGCCTTGCGTCGGAGCCTTCCGGCAGAGTCTTGCTTCCGTCAGGCCCCGCATACGGCACAGCCACACCCCACGGACCCGTGGCGGCACAACTCAACAGACGTCCGCCGTATGCCGCCCGAGCACCACGCGGCGCTCCCGCAGGGGAGCCGCCCACCGGGCCCGTGTCCCCCGTGACCCAGCGAGTGGGGGGACCAGCGTCAGGGGCACGATCGCGCCCGCGAGGTCACCTGTGCGGGCGATGCTGGAAGGAAACCGTGTGAGCCGGATCTCGGTCCGGGGATTCGCGGTGGCTTCGGCCACCGCGGTCACCACCGTCGGCGCCGTCGTCGGTGTCGCCGCGGGCGACCCGCAGGCGACCCAGTCGGAGAAGTTCGAGGCGACCGCCGCCGACGCGACCCTCCTCGCCGACATACCCGCCGGTCAGCAGGCGCAGGTTCAGATCGCCTCGCTGACGCAGCAAGCCGAGGCGCAGGCCGCCGCGGCCGACACCGCCGCCCAGCAGTCCGCCTGGGAGGCCGCCCGCCTCCAGGCGGCCAAGGACGCCGAGGCGAAGAAGGCCGCCGCGGAGGAGAAGGCCGAGAAGGAGCGCGAGGCGCGCGAGCGGGCCAGCCGTGAAGCGGCCCGCGACGCTTCGGACTTCGCCGTCCAGTCCTCGTACTCCGTCGCCGAGGTGCAGGCCATCGCCCGCCAGATGGTGCCGAGCGGCCAGTTCCAGTGCTTCAGCAACATAGTGGACCACGAGTCCAGCTGGAACTACCGCGCCCAGAACCCCTCGTCCGGTGCGTACGGCCTGGTCCAGGCGCTTCCCGGGTCCAAGATGGCCTCCGCGGGCGCGGACTGGCGGACCAACCCCGCCACCCAGATCAAGTGGGGCCTCAACTACATGAACGACCGCTACGGCAGCCCCTGCGGCGCATGGTCGTTCTGGCAGGCCAACCACTGGTACTGACAGCGGAGCCCGACTTCCGGAGCCCCTCGCCGTCCCACGGTGGGGGGCTCCGTGCGTGTACGGTCGGGGGACCGGAACTCCGGGGGACTGGTGGGGAGCAGGGAAGGTCATGTCGAAAGTGCCAGGGTGGCTCGGCCGGCTCGGTACCGGGCTGAGCCGGATGGGGCAGAGGCTCGAGGAGCGCCGCGCGCGGGCCGAGGCGGAGGCCGACGTCCCCGTCGTCGCGTCCGGCACCGGCGTCCCCGCGCGCAGGCCGTCCGGCGGGGCCGCCCCCGGCGCCGAAGGGGCGGACGGCGGGCGGGACATCGTCCCCGCGCCCCCCGCGTACGCGCCCGCCGTCGCCGCCCGGCCCGACCCCGCGGACGCCGTCCCCTGGGGGGTGCGCGTCGCCGCCGAGGCCGGCTGGCGGCTGCTCGTCCTCGCGGGCACGCTGTGGGTGCTGATGAAGGTCATCAGCACGGTGCGGCTGGTGGCCCTCGCCTTCGTCGCCGCGCTGCTCATCACCGCCCTGCTCCAGCCGACCGTGGGCCGGCTGAGGCGGCTCGGGCTGCCGCGCGGGCTCGCCACGGTGGTCACCGCCGTCCTCGGCTTCGTCGTCATGGGCCTCGTCGGCTGGTTCGTCGTGTGGCAGGTCATGGACAACCTCAACAACGTCTCCGCGCGCGTGCGGGACGGCATCGAGGAGCTGAAGCGCTGGGCGCTGGACAGCCCGTTCCACGTGACCGAGAGCCAGATCAACGACATCGCCCAGAGCCTCAGCGACACGATCGGCACCAACACCGAGGAGATCACCTCCGCGGGCCTCACCGGCGTCACGGTCATGGTCGAGGTGATGACCGGGACGCTGCTCGCGATGTTCTCGACCCTCTTCCTGCTCTACGACGGGAAGAAGGTCTGGCAGTGGTTCCTCACCCTGGTGCCCGCCCAGGCCCGGCCGGGTGTCGCGGGTGCCGGGCCGCGCGCCTGGCGGACCCTCACCGCGTACGTGCGCGGCACGGTGGTCGTCGCCCTCATCGACGCGGTCTTCATCGGGCTCGGCATCTACTTCCTCGACGTGCCGCTCGCGGTCCCGCTGGGCGTGTTCGTCTTCCTGTTCTCGTTCATCCCGCTGGTGGGCGCGGTGATCTCGGGCGCCCTCGCGGTCGTCGTCGCGCTCGTCACCAACGGGGTGTTCACGGCGCTGATGGTCCTCGTCGTGGTGCTGGCGGTGCAGCAGATCGAGGGGCACGTCCTCCAGCCGTTCATCCTCGGCCGGGCCGTGCGGGTGCACCCGCTGGCGGTCGTGCTGACCGTCTCGGCGGGCGGCCTCGTCGCGGGCCTCGGCGGGGCGGTCGTCGCGGTCCCGCTGGTCGCCGTCACCAACACGGTCGTCGGATACCTGCGGGTGTACGGCGAGGAGCAGGCCCTGCGCCGCCTCGCCGCCGCGCACACCGGCACGGCCCCGCCCGGGCCGGGCGGCGGCACCGGTGGCGGGCACGAGCGGCCGGAGGCCGAGTGATATCCGAACCCGAACTACTCGACGACGGGGGCGGGTCCGGGCACCACGCGGTGCCGGCCCGCGGCCCCGGCGGCGTTCCGTACGCCGCCGGGGCGGATCGTCCCGAGGAGGGCGCCCCGGCGGCCGGGTGGGGCGGGGCGCGGTACCGGCGCCCCTGGCTGTGGGGGGCTGGGCGGCGCGCTGGGCGCGTCCCTGCTGTGGGCGGCGGGCCTCACCGCGTACCAGACGCGCGGCGCGGACCTCGGCGACTACCGCACGCCCGACGCCCTGTGCGCGGAGGCGCCGCTGTCCGCCCTGGTCACCGCCCTGGGCAAGCGCGGCGCCACCACCACCGCCGACACCTACGAGCATCCGGCGCTCGACCGGGCGTACTGCTCGGTGCAGCTGGGCGAGGCACCGGCCGGCTACGAGGCGAGCCTCCGGTACGAGTTGCACAAGAAGACCGACCCGGCGCCGGAGTTCGAGGCGGTGCAGGGGGTGGCCGCCATGCCGGAGGAGCCCGGGCCGGAGCCGGTGCCGGGGCTGGGGGACAGGGCGTACTTCAGTGTCAGCGGCGGGACGTACGCGGAGATCGTCGTCCTGGACGGGCCCGCCGTGATCGGCCTCTCCGTCGGCACGCTCCACGAGCACGCCGAGGGGTCGGGCGACCCGTCCGAGGAGGCGACCCACGCGCCGCTCGACGGGGTGAAGGAGTTCATGGTGGAAGACGTGCGCGAACTCATGGAGCGGCTGAGGTCCCCGGAGTCGCCGGGTCCCGCCGGCCCCCGCTCCTCCGGCACCGGTTGACCCCCCGGACGGGGCGGTCCCGGGCGCCGGACGGCGCGGCACGACGGAAGGGCCCCGCCGGCATCGGCTGCCGACGGGGCCCTCGCGCGCCCCGTTCACCGGGGCGGCCGACTACTCGGCGGCGGCCAGGACCGCCTCCGCGTCCAGCGTCGCGCCGACCGCCTGGATCACCGCGGCGATCTTGAACGCCTCCTGGATCGTCTCGCGCTCCAGGCCCGCCTTGCGCAGCACCTGCTCGTGCGAGTCGAGGCACTGGCCGCAGCCGTTGACCGCGGAGACGGCGAGCGACCACAGCTCGAAGTCGACCTTCTCCACGCCCGGGTTGCCGATGACGTTCATCCGCAGACCGGCGCGGATCGTCCCGTACTCCGGGTCGGAGAGGAGGTGGCGCGTCCGGTAGAAGACGTTGTTCATCGCCATGATGGCGGCGGCGGCCTTGGCCGCCTCGTACGCCTCGGGCGTGAGCCGCTCCCTCGCCTCCGGCTCCAGCTCCGCCAGCACCTTCGGGGAGCGCGAGGCGATCGCGCACGCCAGCACGGTGCCCCACAGCTGCTGCTGCGGGAGGTCGCTGTTGCCGATGACCGAGCCGAGGTTCAGCTTCAGGTCCTTCGCGTAGTCCGGGAGGGCGGACTTCAGGGCGTCAAGAGACATGGTGGTTCACTCGTTCCGGTCGGTCACTCGCCGGCCAGCAGCTTGACCGGGTCGAGGGTCTCGTCGCCCTTGCTCCAGTTGCAGGGGCACAGCTCGTCGGTCTGCAGGGCGTCCAGGACCCGCAGGACCTCCTTGGGGTTACGGCCGACGGAGCCGGCGGTCACCATGGTGAACTGGACCTCGTTGTTGGGGTCGACGATGAAGACGGCGCGCTGCGCGAAGCCGTCCTCGCCCTCGACGCCGCAGGCCCGCATCAGCTCGTGCTTGGAGTCGGCGAGCATCGGGAAGGGCAGGTCACGCAGGTCGGCGTGGTCCTTGCGCCAGGCGTGGTGGACGAACTCCGAGTCGCCGGAGACGCCGAGGACCTGCGCGTCGCGGTCCGCGAACTCGTCGTTCAGCTTGCCGAACGCGGCGATCTCGGTCGGGCACACGAAGGTGAAGTCCTTCGGCCAGAAGAACACCACGCGCCACTTGCCCTCGTAGGTCTTGCTGTCGATCTGCGCGAACTCCTTGCCGCTCTCGAGCGACACGCAGGCGGTCAGGTCGTACGTGGGGAACTGGTCACCGACAGTGAGCACACGCTCTCCTAGAGGCGGGGATCCCCCTTGCGGGGTCATCCGTGCGGGTTGGACGATCGCCAGCATGGCACGGGACACATTGATCAGTGAAATAGCTAGAATGGGTTACGTTGATCGAAGGCGGTTATCAGTGTTCTCCCCCACGCACCTGGCGCACAAAGGAAAGCAGCCGACCCTGGCACAGCTCCGGGCCTTCGCGGCGGTCGCCGAGTACCTCCACTTCCGGGACGCGGCGGCGGCGCTAGGGATGAGCCAGCCCGCGCTCTCGGGTGCGGTCTCGGCCCTGGAGGAGGCGCTGGGCGTCCAGCTCCTCGAGCGTACGACGCGCAGGGTGCTGCTCTCACCGGCGGGGGAGCGGCTCGCCGCCCGCACCCGGGCGGTGCTGGACGCGGTGGGCGAGCTGATGGAGGAGGCCGAGGCGGTGCGCGCCCCGTTCACGGGCGTGCTGCGCCTCGGCGTGATCCCGACCGTCGCGCCCTACCTCCTCCCGGCGGTCCTGCGGCTTGTCCGCGACCGCTACCCGGAGCTGGACCTCCAGGTCCACGAGGAGCAGACGTACTCCCTGCTGGAGGGGCTGACCGCGGGGAGGCTGGACGTGCTGCTGCTCGCCGTGCCGCTGGGAGTGCCCGGCGTCACCGAACTCCCGCTGTTCGACGAGGACTTCGTCCTGATCACGCCCGACGGCCACCCGCTGGGCGGCCGCAGCGGCATCCCGCGCGACGTGCTGCGCGAACTGCCCCTGCTGCTGCTCGACGAGGGCCACTGCCTGCGCGACCAGGCCCTCGACGTCTGCCGCGAGGCCGGGCGCGCGGACGGCGCGGCGGTCACCACGACGGCGGCCGGGCTGTCGACGCTGGTGCAGCTGGTCGCGGGCGGGCTCGGGGTGACGCTGCTGCCGCGCACGGCGGTGAGGGTCGAGGCCGGACGCACCCCGAGCCTGGCGACCGGTCGCTTCGCGGACCCGGCCCCCTCCCGCCGCATCGCCCTGGCGATGCGCACCGGCGCGGCGCGGGCCGCCGAGTTCGAGGAGCTCGCCGAGGCGCTGCGGGGCGCCCTGGCCGCCCTGCCGGTACGGGTGCTCCCCGCCGGGGCCGGGTAGACCGGACCCGGGTGGACCGGGGCCGGGCGGACCGGGACCCGGGTGGGACGTCCGCCGGGGGCCGGGGGCGCGAACCCCGGCCGGTACGGAGCCCGGCGGCGGCCCGTGCGCGCCGCCGGGCTCCGTACCGGCCGCCGCCGGGAGGCGTCCGGGGCCGCCGCTACCCCCCTGGTCCGTCGGGCGGCCCTCCGGCCGCGCTCCCGCCCCCTCCCCGGCCCGGTCCCCCTCCGGCGGCGGCCGCCTGGGCGGGCGGCCGCGGCGGGGGAGGGGCGCCGGGGCGGACGGCAGCCGGCCTGCCTCGTCCAGCGCTCTGCGCAGCAGGAACTCGATCTGCGAGTTGGCGCTGCGCAACTCGTCCGACGCCCAGCGCGCCAGCGCCTCGTACACCGCCGGGTCGAGGCGGAGGAGCACCTGCTTGCGCTCGCGGCGGGCGGTCACTGGTAGAGCGTGCCCGTGTTGACGACCGGCTGGGCGGAGCGGTCACCGCACAGCACCACCATCAGGTTGGAGACCATGGCCGCCTTCCGCTCGGGGTCCAGTTCCACTATGTCGCGCTCCGCGATCCGGTCCAGTGCCGCCTCGACCATGCCGACCGCGCCCTCCACGATCTTCTGGCGGGCCGCCACCATCGCCCCGGCCTGCTGCCGCTGGAGCATCGCCGAGGCGATCTCCGGAGCGTACGCGAGGTGCGTGAACCGCGACTCGATGACACGGACGCCGGCCGCCTCCACGCGCGCGTGGAGCTCGGCCGCGAGCTTCTCGGTGATCTCCTCGGCGTCGCCGCGCAGCGACAGGCCGCCCTCGTCGTGCGAGTCGTACGGGTACTCGATCGCGATGTGCCGGACCGCCGCCTCCGTCTGCGTGGAGACGAACTGCTCGAAGTCGTCCACCTCGAACATGGCCTGCGCCGTGTCCTCCACGCGCCACACGACGACCGCGGCCAGCTCGATCGGGTTGCCGTACGCGTCGTTGACCTTCAGCACCGCCGTCTCGTGGTTCCGCACGCGCGTCGAGATCGCCACCCGCGACGTCAGCGGGTTCACCCAGCGCAGCCCGTCCGCCCGGACCGTGCCCCGGTAGCGGCCGAACAGCTGGACGACGCGGGCCTCGCCGGGCGCCACCATGTTGAGCCCGCACATCGTCAGCAGCGATCCCAGGCACACCAGGGCGCCCGCCACGACCAGCCCGACCCGCGCGGCCGTCGACGTCTCCTCGGCGACCGCCGTCCCCGCGACGACGAGGCACACCCCCGCCGCGAGCCCGGCCAGGCCCGACAGCAGCGCCGCCCCGCCGCCGACGCTGTACGCCGTGAACTCCCGCACCCGCACCCGCGACGCCTCCGGCGCCGCCGCGTCCCCCGTCCGGCCGCCGATCGTGTTCGTGCTCGTACTCGCGCTCATGGGCATGGCCCCCCGCTCTGGTGATCTCTCCGGTCAAGCAAAGTGATATCACTTTAACGCTTCCCGCAACCTTGTCCACTCCCCGGGAGTCGGTTTCCTCGGAAGCGGGTGCTGATTGTCACGTTCGGAAAAGGCGGGATCCGTTGGTCTCGGCCGACCGCCGCGGGTTAGCTTGCTGAGCTGATCCGGACACGGGCGCCCGGAACACGACGGACGAACACCGACCGACGGGAGCGACGGAGCCATGGGCCGAGCGAAGGCGCGACGGTCCCGGCAGCGCGGGGCGCGCCGGGAGCAGGGCAGCGGCGGGGGCATACGCCGCCTCTTCACGTGGCGGAAGCTGCTGGGCACGTTCTCCGTGCTCCTCCTGCTCCTCCTGGGCGGCCTCTACGCCGTGTACCTGCTCGTCCCCGTCCCCACCGCCAACGCCGAGGCGGAGCTGCAGAGCAACGTCTACAAGTACTCCGACGGCTCGGTCCTCGCCCGCAGCGGCAAGGTCAACCGGTCCATCGTCGGCCTGGACGAGATCCCCGACCCGGTCGAGAAGGCGTTCGTCGCGGCCGAGAACAAGACCTTCTACGAGGACTCCGGCGTCGACTTCAAGGGCACGGTCCGGGGCGTCGTCAACACCCTGACCGGCAGGGGCAAGCAGGGCGGCTCGACCATCACCCAGCAGTACGTCAAGAACTACTACCTGGACCAGAGCCAGACCGTCACCCGGAAACTCAAGGAGCTGGTGATCTCCCTCAAGGTCGACCAGCGCCAGAGCAAGGACGAGATCCTCGCCGGCTACCTCAACACCAGCTACTACGGCCGCAACGCGTACGGCATCCAGGCCGCGGCGCAGGCGTACTACGGCGTCGACGCCGACAAGCTGACCGTCGAACGGGGCGCCTACCTCGCCGCGCTGCTCCAGGCGCCCAGCCAGTACGACTGGACGTCCGCGTCGCCCACCGGCCGCAGGCTCGTCACCGAGCGCTGGAACTACGTCCTGGACAACATGGTCGAGGAGAGCTGGCTCGACCCGGCCGAGCGCGCCCGGATGACGTTCCCCGTCCCCCACAGGCCGAAGCCGGCCCCCGGCATGGAGGGCCAGACCGGCTACCTGGTCGAGGCCGCCAACCAGGAGCTGGTCGAGCAGGGCGTCAAGGAGGAGGACCTCAGGGCCGGCGGCTGGACCATCACCCTCAACATCGACAAAAGGCGCCAGCGGGAGCTGGTCGAGGCGGTCGACGAGCAGCTGGAGAGCCGGCTCGACCGCGAGGACGACGAGGTCGACTCCACCGTCCAGGCCGGAGCGACCTCCGTCGACCCGAAGACCGGGCACGTCGTCGCCCTCTACGGCGGTGTCGACGCCACCGAGCACTGGATGTCCAACGCCACCCGGCGCGACTACCAGCCCGCCTCGACGTTCAAGCCGCTCGTCCTCGCCTCCGCCCTGGAGAACGGGTCCAGGACGCAGGACGGCCGGCGGATCGGCGCCAACACCCGCTACGACGGCACCAGCGGGCGCCCCGTCCAGGGCGGCGACACCCCGTTCGCCCCGGAGAACCTGGACGACCGCAGCTACGGCGAGGTCACCGTCCAGGAGGCCATGAACAAGTCGATCAACTCGGTCTTCGCCCAGATGATCGTCGACGTCGGCCCCGGCAAGGTGAAGAAGACCGCCCTCGCCCTGGGCATGAAGGACACCGACGGGTTCGTCGAGCAGCCCGCGATGACGCTGGGCACCATGGGCGCCTCCACCTGGGACATGGCCGGCGTCTACGCCACGCTCGACAACCACGGCAAGAAGGTCACCCCGGCGATCGTGAGGTCCGCGGAGCACGAGGACCGCACGGTCGAGCTGCCCGACCCGATCGGCGCGCAGGTCGTCGCCCGCCAGACCGCCGACACCGTCACCTCGGTCCTGACCGGCGTCGTCACGAACGGCTCCGGCCACGAGGCGAACACCCCCGCGTACCGGGCGGCCGGCAAGACCGGCACCTCCGAGAACAACAAGTCGGCCTGGTTCGCCGGGTACACGCCCGAGCTGGCCACCGTGGTCGCCCTGTTCGGCGAGGACGCCGAGAAGGGCACCCAGGTCACCCTGACCGGTACGGCCGACTCGGGCCGGGCCAGCGGCGGCGGCTTCCCGGCCCGCATCTGGGCCGACTACACGCTGGACGCCCTCGGCGGCGGCTCCGACGCGCGGTTCGACCTGGACGTCACCGAGTTCTACGACCCCGGGCCGAAGCCCACCGCCACGTCCTCCCGGAGCGCCTCTCCGTCCTCGTCGCCGGACGACGACCCGGAGGAGCCCTCGGGCACGCCGTCCCCCGGCGCGCCGAGCGCCACCCCGTCCGCACCGAGCCCGTCGGCCGGCCGGCCCACGCCGTCGCCCACGCAGTCCCCGTCCTCCCCGCCCCCGAGCACCACCGATCCGGGTGACGGCGGGCAGCCGGGCACGGAACCGGGCCCGGACACCGGGCCCGACGGGGGCGGACCCGCCCGGCAGTAGCCCGCGCGACCGGACGCGGGAGGGGGCGGCCGGGATCCCGGCCGCCCCCTCCCGCGTTCCGCGGTGGGCCTCAGCCCCGCGCCGGCAGCTCGAACCAGACGACCTTGCCGGTCGACAGCCGCGTCGCGCCCCACCGGCGCGCCAGCCGGTTGACCAGGAACAGGCCGCGCCCGCCCTCGTCGGTGTCCCGCGCCCGGCGCTGCCGCGGCAGCTGGGGGAGTCGTCGCCCACCTCGCAGCGCAGCACCTCCGTCCGCAGCAGCCGCAGCGTCACCGGCCGCGACGCGTACCGCACGGCGTTGGTGACGACCTCGCTGACCAGCAGCTCCACCGAGTCGTTGAGCTCCTCCAGGCCCCAGCGCTCCAGCGCCCTGCGGACCAGCCGGCGCGCCCGGCCCGGCGCGGCGTCCTCCGGGTCCAGGGACCAGTACGCCACGTCGCTCGGCGTTATCCCGTCGAACCGGGCCGCCAGCAGCGCGATGTCGTCGTCCCGGTCGCCGGGCCCGAGCATGTCGAGCACGTCGTCGCAGAGCGCCTCCAGCGGCGGCGGGTGGTCCAGGCCCGTCAGCCGCGCGGCCGCCGCGAGCCGCTCGCGCAGCTGCTCGATCCCGGTCCACACGTCCCTCAGCCGCGACTCGACCAGCCCGTCCGTGTAGAGCAGCAGCGTCGCGCCCGCCGGCGCGCCGAGCTCCACCGCCTCGAAGTCCACGCCGCCCACGCCGATCGGCGCGCCCGACGGTACCCGCAGCACCTCCGCCCGGCCGCCGAGGTGGAGCAGGACCGGCGGCGGATGGCCGGCGTTGGCGACGGTGATGCGGTGCGCGACCGGGTCGTACACCGCGTACAGGCAGGTCGCCATGCGGTTCTCGCCGAGCCGCTGCGCCTGCTCGTCCAGGTGGTGCAGCACCTCCTGCGGCGGCAGGTCGAGTCCGGCGAGGGTCTGCGCCGTGGTCCGCAGCTGCCCCATGATCGCGGCCGAGGTCATGGAGTGGCCCATGACGTCGCCCACGACGAGGGCGACCCGGCTGCCGGGCAGCGGGATCGCGTCGTACCAGTCGCCGCCGACCCGCGCGGTCTCGGCGGCCGGCAGGTAGCGGGAGGCCAGCCGTACGCCGGTCGGCTGCGGAAGGTTCTCCGGGAGCATCGTCCGCTGGAGCTCGTCCGCGATGTACGCCTCACGCCCGTACAGCACCGCCTTGTCGATGCCGAGCGCCGTGTGCGTCGCCAGCTGCGCCGCGACCAGCAGGTCGTTCGGCTCGAACGGGGAGCGGTCGGGGCTGCGCAGGAACACCGCGGCGCCGATCACCCGGCGGCGGCCCCGCAGCGGCGCGAGGATCGCCCGGTGCCCGGAGTGCGCGCAGCGCCCCTCGCCGAGCAGCTCCGGCAGCGCCGCCCGGGCGGCCTCGGAGTCGCCGAACACCGGCCGCACCCCGCGCAGCACCTCCGCCAGGTGTCCGCCGGGGCGGACCCGGCACAGCTCCGCGGCCGCGCTCTGCTCGGCGTCCGCCGCCATGGCCGGCCCGGCCGTGAGCAGGCCCAGGTCGCCGGGGTCGTCCTCCGTCAGACGCAGCCGGTCCGTACGGCGCAGCCGCAGCACGAACGGTTCCACCGGGCGCTCGTCGCCGACCGGCAGCGGGTCCCGCAGGTACACCAGGATCGCGTCGGCGAACGTCGGCACGGTGGCCCGGCACAGGCCCAGCACGATCTCGTCCAGGTCGATGCCGCGCGCGATCCGCCGTGTCGCGGCGCCCACGAACCGCAGCCGGTCGCCCTCCCGGCGGGCGGTGCCCGCCGGGTCCTGCGGCAGGCCGACGGCGGCCGCGGGGGCGCGCTCCGCCGCTCCGCCGTCCGCCGCGTCCTCCGCCGGCGTCCGCGCCCGACCGGTGCCGGAACGTTCGGGCGCGGCGTCCGCACGCGCCCTCGCCCCCGCCTCGTCGTGCGCGGACACGCCCGCGGCACCCGCCGCCCCGCGGACCGCGGACGCGGCGTGGGCCGCCCGGGACGCCCCGAGGGCCGCGTTCGCGGCGCGCGACCCGCTCGGGGCGTCCGCCGGGGCGGGCGGGCCGGGCTGGGAGGGCACGGAGGAGCCGCCGGGGTGCGGCCTGCCGTGCGCGGGCGCGGCAGCGACGGGGTCGTCGGCGGGCCCGGGGGCCTCCTGCCGGAGCCGGGTGCGTTCTTGAGGCCGGGCAGCGAGCGGCTGCCGGCCTTCGTGGGAGGTGGGATGCTCCGTCACGCGTGGGATTCCGTCCGTCCGGGCCGGTTGGGCGATGCAATCGCTCTGTCAGGCGCTATACCCGCTCTGAACGCGGCGTCGACAGGGGACGGCGGATCCGTGCGCGCCTCGGGCACGGTTCCACCCCCCTCTTGGGTGACTTGCGGTCAGTTCGCTTCCACTGCTCGGCCGTTGCTGCCGCGGGTCGGGGCGGCCGTCCGGCGGAGGACGATCCTACGGTTATCCCCCGGGGGTGTATCAAGAGTCTCACGGCGCCGCGCGGGTCGGACCGCGGTCCCAGTCGGCCGGCAGTTCCGGAATCGCCCAGCCCGGGTCCGGGCGCCAGTCCTCCCAGCCGTCCGAGAAGGGCGCCCCCCACGCCCTGATCACCTCGACGGCGGCGTCGCCCGCCTCCCGCACCCGCCGGGCCAGGGCGGCGTCCACGAGGCCGGCGCGCTGCGCCTGGGCGAACTCGTCCTCGTCCCGCCACAGCCAGCTGCGGTCGGGGTAGACGGAGATGTCGAGGAAGTGGTCCTCGGAGTCGACGCCGCCGGACCACCGCACGCGCGGCGACTCCAGGTTCACGTACCAGCTGCGGAACTTCCAGCCGTCCGCCCAGAACAGCCACACCGACCACGGGTCGGCCGGGCGGGCCAGCTTCAGCACGCCCATGCCGGACCACCGGGTGCGCGCGGTGGTGCGCGGCGCGGTGTAGCGGGTGGCGAGCGGCTCCTCGTGGACGGGCGTGCCGTCCGCCAGCACCGGCTTGACGCACTCGGTTCCGGGCGCCATCCAGACGGCGAGCAGGTCGGGGGTGTCCCGGACGACGGTCACGGGGCGGCAGATGTGGACGTGGCCGTCGCCGTTGTCCCGGTACCGCCACAGGATCCGGTCGCCCGGCGCCCAACGGGGGCCGCCCGCCCCTCCCACCGGCGGGGCCTTCGCCGCCGGCACCGTCCCGACCTCCCGCGCTGAGCCTGTCGTGTCCGCTGTCATGGGCAGATCCTAGGGCCGCGCCGGGGCGCGCGTCCGCGATCCGGGTCACGGACGGCGGTCGCCCCGGCCGCCGCCTCCGCAGGTCAGGGGCGGTTCGAGCGGAAGGCGGCGGTCAGGGGCGGTGCGAGCGGAAGGCGGCGGTCAGGGTCGGGTCATCCGCAGGACGTCGAGCGCCTCGTCGAGCTGCTCGAGGGTGAGGTCGCCCCGCTCCACGTACCCGGACTCCAGGACCACCTCGCGGATCGTCTTCCGTTCGGCCAGCGACCGCTTGGCGACCTTCGCCGCCTCCTCGTACCCGATGTACCGGTTGAGCGGCGTCACCACCGACGGGGACGACTCGGCGTACTCGCGGGCCCGTTCGGCGTTGGCGGTGATCCCGTCGACCGTGCGGTCCGCGAGGAGCCGCGACGCGTTGGCGAGGAGCCGGATCGACTCCAGCAGGTTCTTCGCCATGACCGGGAGCATCACGTTGAGCTCGAAGTTCCCGGCGGCGCCGGCCGCCGCCACCGCGGCGTCGTTGCCGACGACCTGCGCGGCGACCATCAGGACCGCCTCCGGGACCACCGGGTTCACCTTGCCGGGCATGATCGACGAACCGGGCTGGAGGTCCGGCAGGTTGATCTCGGCCAGACCGGTGCGCGGCCCGGACGCCATCCACCGCAGATCGTTGGCGATCTTGGTGAGGGAGACGGCGACCGTGCGGAGCTGGCCCGACGTCTCCACCAGCCCGTCCCGCGCCCCCTGCGCCTCGAAGTGGTCGCGGGCCTCGGTCAGCGGCAGCCCGGTGTCCCGCGCCACCTCCGCGATGACGGCGGCGGGGAAACCGGGCGGCGTGTTGATGCCCGTGCCGACCGCCGTGCCGCCCAGCGGCAGCTCCGCGAGGCGCGGCAGCGAGGCCCGCAGCCGCTCCACCCCGTACCGCACCTGCGCCGCGTAACCGCCGAACTCCTGGCCGAGTGTCACCGGGGTGGCGTCCATCAGGTGCGTCCGCCCCGACTTGACGACCTCCGCGAATTCGGCTGATTTTCGCCCCAGGGCGGTGGCCAGGTGGTCGAGGGCCGGGATGAGGTCGCCGGTCACGGCGGCCGTCGCCGCGATGTGGATCGACGACGGGAACACGTCGTTCGACGACTGGGACGCGTTGACGTGGTCGTTGGGGTGGACGGGGCGGCCGCCGAGCCGCTCGGTCGCGAGGGTGGCGAGGACCTCGTTCATGTTCATGTTGGACGAGGTGCCGGAGCCGGTCTGGAAGACATCCACCGGGAAGTGGTCGTCCCACCGGCCCTCCGCGACCTCCGCCGCGGACGCCCGCACCGCCTCCGCGATCTCCGGGTCCAGGACGCCCAGTTCCGCGTTGACCTTGGCCGCCGCCGCCTTGACCCGTGCCAGGGCCGCGATGTGGGCCCGCTCCAGGCGCTGCCCCGAGACGGGGAAGTTCTCCACCGCCCGCTGCGTCTGCGCCCGCCACTTGGCGTGCGCGGGGACCCGCACCTCGCCCATGGAGTCGCGCTCGACCCGGTGGCCGCCGCCACCGGTGCCGCCGTCGCCGCGCGGTCCGCTCGTGTCCGCCATCGTCCGACCTCCGGAAGAGTCGATCAGTCGTCTCGTCAGCCCTGTTCCCCGTGGTTCACCGATCAGTGAAGACCGCGGGCGGCCGCACTTCCAGGAGGCACTCTGGCGGACGCCGGACGGAGTCCGCGGGCGCCGCCGGACCGGGGCGCAGCGGGCACCCCGGGTCCCGCTCCGCGCTCAGCCCAGGCCGGGGCCGCGCACCGGGATGGACGTGAACGTCGGCGCGGGCGCCGGGTCCCTGAAGAAGTCGTTGCCCTTGTCGTCCACCACGATGAACGCCGGGAAGTCCTCGACCTCGATCCTCCAGACCGCCTCCATGCCGAGCTCCTCGTACTCGACGACCTCGACCTTCCTGATGCAGTCCTGCGCCAGCCGGGCCGCCGGGCCGCCGATGGAGCCCAGGTAGAAGCCGCCGTGCGCGGCGCACGCGTCGGTCACCGCCTGCGACCGGTTGCCCTTGGCCAGCATGACCTTCGAGCCGCCCGCCGCCTGGAACTGCTCCACGTACGAGTCCATGCGCCCGGCCGTCGTCGGGCCGAACGACCCGGAGGCGTACCCCTCGGGCGTCTTCGCCGGGCCCGCGTAGTACACCGGGTGGTCCTTCAGGTACTGCGGCATCTCCTCGCCCGCGTCCAGCCGCTCCTTTATCTTGGCGTGCGCGATGTCGCGCGCCACGACCAGCGGGCCGGTGAGCGACAGCCGGGTCTTGACCGGGTACTTGGACAGCTCGGCCAGGATGTCGTCCATCGGCTGGTTCAGGTCGACCCTGACGACGTCGCCCTCCTCGGCGAGCTGCTCGTCGGTCGTGTCCGGCAGGAAGCGCGCCGGGTCCGTCTCCAGCCGCTCCAGGAAGACGCCCTCGGCGGTGATCTTCGCGACGGCCTGCCGGTCGGCCGAGCAGGACACGGCGATGGCGACCGGGCAGGACGCGCCGTGCCGGGGCAGGCGCACCACGCGCACGTCGTGGCAGAAGTACTTGCCGCCGAACTGCGCGCCGATGCCGATCCTCTGCGTCAGCTCGAAGACCTTCTCCTCCAGCTCCCTGTCGCGGAAGCCGTGGCCGAGGGCCGAGCCCTCCTCCGGGAGTTCGTCCAGGTAGTGGGCCGAGGCGTACTTGGCGGTCTTCAGCGCGTACTCGGCGGACGTGCCGCCCACCACGATCGCCAGGTGGTACGGCGGGCAGGCCGCCGTGCCGAGCGAGCGGATCTTCTCCTCCAGGAACCTCATCATGGAGGCCTCGTTCAGGACGGCCTTCGTCTCCTGGTAGAGGAACGACTTGTTGGCGGAGCCGCCGCCCTTCGCCATGAAGAGGAACTTGTACGCGTCGCCGTCGGTGGCGTACAGCTCGATCTGCGCCGGGAGGTTGGAGCCGGTGTTCCTCTCCTCCCACATCGTCAGCGGCGCCATCTGCGAGTACCGCAGGTTGAGCCTGGTGTACGCGTCGAAGACGCCGCGCGACAGGGCCTCCTCGTCGCGGCCCCCGGTCAGCACGTTCTGGCCGCGCTTGCCCATGACGATCGCCGTGCCCGTGTCCTGGCACATGGGCAGGACGCCCGCGGCGGCGATGTTGGCGTTCTTCAGCAGGTCCAGCGCCACGAACTTGTCGTTCGCCGACGCCTCCGGGTCGTCGACGATCTTCCGGAGCTGCGCGAGGTGCGCGGGGCGCAGGTAGTGCTGGATGTCGTGGATCGCCTCCTCGGCCAGCCTGCGCAGCGCCTCCGGCTCCACCTTGAGGAAGGTCCGCCCGTCGGCCTCGAAGGTGGAGACCCCCTCCGAGGTCACCAGGCGGTAGGGCGTGGTGTCCTCACCCAGCGGGAGCAGGTCGGAGTACGCAAACTCTGGCATGACGGCCATTCCTCATTCGACGGACAGCGGCGCGGCCTCCCTTGGCGACGCGCCCACAAGCGTAGAACGTCGGCGGGCGCCCCGGTCCGCGAGGTGGGGCCGGCCGCGTCCCGCCCGCCACCCCGCCCGCCGGGCTTCGTTACGCTGGGGCCGTGGATCCCCGAGAACAGCCCCGGAAGCGGCCCGGCCCCCGCTCCGCGCGGTCCGCCCCGGCGGTGCGCGCGCCGGACACCGGCCCCGGCCGGGCCGCCGGCGCCCGGCGGAAGGCGCCGGCCGGGGAGCGCGCCGAGCCGGTGCCCGGCGCGGCGGGCCCGGCCGGCGGGGAGGAGCGGCTGGTCGCGCTGTTCACCGGCGGCGCCCGCCGGGGCCGCCGGCGGATCGGGCCGCGCACGAGCGCGTTCTCCCTCTTCGGCACGGTCGAGATCGACCTCACCGAGGCGTTCTTCACCCAGCGCCTCACCACCGTCGACGTCGTCTCCGTCTTCGGCACCGTCGAGGTCCGCGTCCCCGAGAACGTCTCCCTGCGCGGCGGCGGGACGGGCGTCTTCGGGAGCTTCCGGGTGGACGCGGCGGAGGCCGCCGATCCCGAGGCCCCGGTGGTGGTGGTCAACGGCTGCTCGGTCTTCGGCGGCGTCGAGGCCCGCCCCGAGCGCGGCAGACGCGTCGCCGACCTCCTCCACGGCCGGACCCGCGGGCACTCCGGGCGCTGACGGCGGACGTCCTCCGGGGCCGCCCGCCGACCGTCGGGTTTCGGCCATGGGCCGGTCCGCACTCTGGAAGCACGTGCGACGCGGTGCATAGGCGTGCGTACAGCGGGTAGGGCTTGCTGCGTCGTCCCTCTCGCCCGCGCAAGCCGTCGTCAGGAGTAGACCGTGCTGCAACTGCCGCATCAGCCCCTGCAGGTCGCCGCCGTCCCGTCCCAGCGCGTTCCGGCGCGGCAGGACGAGGCGGGACCCTGGCACGCGGAGGCGGTGTGCCGCCGCGACGAGGCGGGACTCTTCTTCGCCCCGTCGAAGGAGCCCACGGCCGCGCGGCTCGCCCGCGAGGAGGCCGCCAAGCGGGTCTGCGCCCGCTGCCCCGTGATGACCGAGTGCCGCGAGCACGCCCTGCTCCAGCCCGAGCCGTACGGCGTGTGGGGCGGCCTGACCGCCGCCGAGCGCCGGGTGGTGCTGGCCCGCCGCCGGCGCCGCGAGGTGGAGCTGAAGAAGGCGGCGTCGACCGGCCGGCGGATCGCCGCCGCAGGCTGACCGCCCGGGCGGCGGTACGGACGGCACGGCGGACCGCGGTACGGCCCGCACGAGAAGGGGCGCTCCCCCCCGCGGGGGAGCGCCCCTCTTCGTACCGCCGCCCGTACCGGCGCGGGCCCGGCCGGCGGCCGCCCTGCGGAGGGCGCCGCCGGACGCGGCCCTCCGGCTACTTCGCCCGGTCGAAGTCGATCTTGCTGTACGCGCGCAGCTTCGACAGCCGGTGCGTCGAGTCGATCTGCCGGATCGTGCCGGACTTCGAACGCATCACGAGCGACGAGGTCGTCGCCGTCTCGGAGCGGTAGCGGACGCCGCGCAGCAGTTCGCCGTCGGTGATGCCGGTCGCCACGAAGAAGACGTTGTCACCGCGGACCAGGTCCTCCGTGGAGAGCACCCGGTCCAGGTCGTGGCCCGCGTCGAGGGCGCGCTGCCGCTCCGCGTCGTCCTTCGGCCACAGCTTGCCCTGGATGGTGCCGCCCAGGCACTTGATGGCGCAGGCGCTGATGATGCCCTCGGGCGTGCCGCCGATGCCCATCAGCAGGTCCACGCCGGTGCCCTCGCGGACGGCCATGATGGAACCGGCCACGTCGCCGTCCGAGATGAACCTGATCCGGGCGCCCGTCTCGCGGATCTCCCGGACGACGCCCTCGTGGCGCGGCCGGTCCAGGATGACGACGGTGACGTCCTCGGGCGTGGAGTTCTTCGCCTTGGCGACGCGGCGGATGTTCACCGCCACGGGCGCGTCGATGTCCACGAAGTCGGCCGCGTCGGGCCCGGTGACCAGCTTGTCCATGTAGAACACCGCGGACGGGTCGAACATGGCGCCCCGGTCGGCGGCGGCCAGCACGGCGATCGCGTTGGGCATGCCCTTCGCGGTGAGCGTGGTGCCGTCGATCGGGTCCACGGCGATGTCGCACTCGGCACCGGTCCCGTCGCCGACCCGCTCGCCGTTGAACAGCATCGGGGCCTCGTCCTTCTCGCCCTCGCCGATGACGACGACGCCGTTCATCGACACGGTGGAGACGAGGGTGCGCATGGCGCGCACGGCCGCGCCGTCGGCGCCGTTCTTGTCACCGCGGCCGACCCAGCGGCCGGCCGCCATCGCGGCGGCCTCCGTGACCCGGACCAGCTCCAGGGCGAGGTTGCGGTCGGGAGCCTCGGGGGACACCTCGAGCTCGGACGGCAGATGGTGCTCGGTCATCGGAGCGCACCTTTCTGTACGGCGACGGCCGGTGGTGAAGACGGTGCTGCGACTCTATCGGTACGTCGACAAACTGAGCAGAGGGGCCCACGTATGAGCGGGGGGCCCGGGTGCGACCATGGGGGGGTGGCAGGTATGCGAGGCAAGCAGACAGTGCGCGGGATGTTCCAGTCGATGACGGTGATCTGCGCCGTGGCGGGAGTGATCTACCTCTTCGTCCCGCACGACGACACGGCGGACCCGCTCAAGCCGGTCGACTACCGCGTCGAGCTGGTGACGGCCCAGCGCGCCGCCCCCTACCCGGTCGCGGCCCCCCGGGGCCTGGGCGCCGGCTGGCGGGCGACGTCGGTCTCGTACGACCGCCGGGAGGCCGACGCCTGGCACCTGGGCTTCCTGACGCCGGAGCGCGAGTACGTCGCCGTGGAGCAGTCCACCGACTCCCCGGTGAAGTACGTGGTCGAGGTCACCCACGACGCGCGGGACACCGGCGGGGTGCAGCAGATCGAGGGGCGGACGTGGCAGCGCTGGGAGGGGCCCAAGTACGACGCCCTGGTGCTGCGCGAGGAGGGCGTGACGACGGTGGTCACCGGCACGGCCTCCTTCGAGCGGCTGGGCCAGATGGCCGCGGCGCTCGAAACGGGGAAGCCCGGGGCGGGGGAGCCCGCGGCGGGGGGGCCCGCGGCGGGGAAGGGCTGAGCCGGGGCGCGGCGCCCGCCGTCCGGGCGCCGCGCCGGCCCGGTCAGCGGGCGGCAGCGGCCATCGCGGCGCCCACGATTCCGGCGTTGTTCTGCAGTTGCGCCGGGACGATCTCCGCCCGCACGCCGTCGAGCAGCGGCAGGAACCGCTCGGCCTTGCGGCTCACCCCGCCTCCGACGACGAACAGCTCCGGCGAGAAGAGCATCTCCAGGTGGGCGAGGTACTCCCGCACCCGGTGCGCCCACTCCGGCCAGTCGAGGTCCTCGTCCTCCTTGGCCCTCGTCGACGCCCGCCTCTCCGCCTCCTCGCCGTTCAGCTCCAGGTGGCCCAGCTCGGTGTTGGGCACCAGGCGGCCGCCGGTGAAGAGGGCGCTGCCGATGCCCGTGCCGAACGTCAGCACGACCACCGTGCCGGTGCGGCCCCGGCCCGCGCCGTGCGTCATCTCGGCGACGCCCGCCGCGTCCGCGTCGTTCAGCACCGTCACAGGGAGCCCGCCGAGCCGCTCGCCGAGCAGCACCGCGGCGTCCACGCCGACCCAGCCCTTGTCGACGTTGGCGGCCGTGCGGACCGTCGAACCCGTCACCACGCCGGGGAACGTCACTCCGACCGGCCCCGACCAGCCGAAGTGCGCCACGACCTCCGCGACGCGGCCCGCGACGTCGGACGGCGTCGCGGGCCGCGGGGTCAGTACCTTGTGGCGGGGTCCGGCCAGATCGCCGCGCTCCAGGTCCACGGGGGCGCCCTTGATCCCCGACCCGCCGATGTCCACTCCGAAGACGTTCATGCGCCCCACGTTACGGCGCACGGGCGGCGCGCACCGCGAGGACCGCGGGACCGGCGGCCCCGGGAGGCTCCTAGCCCTCCGTCAGCGCGGCGGCCTCGGCGCGCAGGTCGCGGCGCAGCTCCTTCGGCAGCGAGAAGGTGATGGACTCCTCCGCCGCCTTCACGATCTCCACGTCCTCGAAGCCGCGCTGCGACAGCCACTCCAGAACGCCCTCGACCAGCACCTCGGGCACCGAGGCGCCGGAGGTGACGCCGACCGTGGACACGCCCTCCAGCCACGCCTCGTCGATCTCGTCGGCGAAGTCGACCAGGTACGCGGCGCGGGCGCCGGCCAGCTCGGCCACCTCGACGAGGCGCTTGGAGTTCGACGAGTTGCGCGAGCCGACCACGACGACCAGGTCCGACTCGGCGCCCATCTGCTTCACGGCGAGCTGGCGGTTCTGCGTGGCGTAGCAGATGTCGTCGCTCGGCGGCGAGACCAGCAGCGGGAACTTCTCCTTCAGCGCGTCGACCGTCTCCATCGTCTCGTCGACCGACAGCGTGGTCTGCGACAGCCAGACGACCTTCGACGGGTCGCGCACCTCGACCCCCGCCACGTCCCCGGGGCCGTCGACCAGCTGGATGTGGTCGGGCGCCTCGCCGGACGTGCCGATGACCTCCTCGTGCCCCTCGTGGCCGATGAGGAGGATGTCGTAGTCCTCCCTGGCGAACCGCACGGCCTCCTTGTGGACCTTGGTGACCAGCGGGCACGTCGCGTCGATCGTCGCGAGCCTGCGCTCGGCCGCCTCCTCGTGGACGACCGGGGCGACGCCGTGCGCGGAGAACATCACGATGGAGCCCTCGGGCACCTCCTGCGTCTCCTCGACGAAGATCGCGCCCTTCTTCTCCAGGGTCTGCACGACGTACTTGTTGTGGACGATCTCGTGCCGCACGTAGATCGGCGCGCCGTACTGCTCCAGCGCCTTCTCGACGGCGATCACGGCGCGGTCCACGCCCGCGCAGTAACCGCGCGGAGCGGCGAGGAGGACCCGGCGGGCAGGGGGCGTAGGAGTCATGCCCCCATCGTAAGGGCGGGCGGACCGGCCGGAGATCCGCCGCGGGCGGGCGCGGCGGGTTGTCGGCGGCGGCGCGTACGCTCCCCGTATGGCACTGACTACGTCCGCCGAAGCCCCGCTGCCCGTCGGCCGGGTGTCCCGGCTCATCGGGGGGTGGATCGACCGGCTCGGCGCCGTCTGGGTGGAGGGCCAGATCACGCAGCTGTCGCGGCGGCCGGGCGCCGGGATGGTGTTCATGACGCTGCGCGACCCGTCCCACGACGTCTCGGTGAGCGTGACCTGCTACCGCCAGGTGTTCGACGCGGTGGCGGACGTGGTGTCCGAGGGCGCCCGGGTCGTGGTGCACGCCAAGCCGGAGTGGTACGCGCCGCGCGGCCAGCTCTCGTTGAGGGCCGCGGAGGTGCGGCCGGTGGGCGTCGGGGAGTTGCTGGCCCGCCTGGAGCAGCTGAGGCGGTCGCTGGCCGCGGAGGGGCTCTTCGCGGCGGAGCTCAAGCGCCCGCTGCCCTTCCTGCCGCGGCTGGTGGGCCTGGTGTGCGGCCGGGCGTCGGCCGCCGAGCGGGACGTGCTGGAGGTGGCGCGGCGCCGGTGGCCGGCCGTCCGCTTCGAGGTGCGCAACGTCGCGGTGCAGGGCGTCCACGCGGTGCCGCAGGTGGTGGGGGCGGTGAAGGAGCTCGACGGGCTGGAGGAGGTCGACGTCATCGTCGTCGCGCGCGGCGGCGGCAGCGTCGAGGACCTGCTGCCGTTCTCCGACGAACAGCTCGTACGGGCGGTCGCCGCCTGCCGTACGCCCGTGGTGTCCGCGATCGGGCACGAACCGGACTCGCCGCTGCTGGACCTCGTCGCCGACCTGAGGGCGGCGACGCCGACGGACGCGGCGAAGAAGGTCGTCCCGGACGTCCGGGAGGAGCTGGAGCGGGTGCGCGGGCTGCGGGACCGCGCGCTCCGCAGCGTGCGCGGGCTGCTGGAGCGGGAGGAGCGCGGGCTGGCGCACGCGCTGGCCCGGCCGGTGATGGAGCACCCGCGGCGGATGGTCGAGGAGCGGGAGGAGCGGGTCGAGGCGCTGCTGGCGCGGAGCCGGCGGGTGCTGGGGCACCTGCTGGACCGGGCCGACTCGGAACTCGCCCACACGCGCGCGCGGGTGGTGGCGCTGTCGCCGGCGGCCACCCTGGAGCGGGGGTACGCGGTGCTCCAGCGGCCGGACGGCGCGGTGGTGCGCTCGCCGGACGAGGTGGGCCCCGGCGAGGAGCTGAGGGCGCGGGTCGCGGACGGCGAGTTCGCGGTGCGGCGCGCGGACGGCGGCGGTGTCGGACCCCGGCCGTAGGGTGGGGGCATGGCGAGGTCGGAGGACATGACGGCGGACACGGCGGCCGGCGCGGCGGGTGCCGGGGTGGCGGCGATCGGGTACGAGCAGGCGCGCGACGAGCTGGTCGAGGTGGTGCGCCGCCTGGAGGCGGGCGGGACGACGCTGGAGGAGTCGCTGGCGCTCTGGGAGCGCGGGGAGGAGCTGGCGAGGGTCTGCCGCCACTGGCTGGAGGGCGCCAGGGCGCGGCTGGACGCGGCCCTCGCGCGGGAGGGGGAGCCCGAGGCGGAGGACGGGGAGCGGAGGGGCACGTCCGGTATTTAATTGAACTTTCACGCATTTCCTCGTACGGTAGGGGGACACCGCGTGGCGCTCCGCCGTGCGGCGCCCATGATCCCCGTACGTCGGAAGGCACCGCCCCATGTCGCTCGTCCTCGACCCCGCCGCGCAGAACCTGCTGTTCCGCGAGGCCCGCACCGCCCACGCGTTCACCGACGAGCCGGTGACCGATGAGCAGGTCAAGGCGATCTACGACCTGGTCAAGTACGGCCCGACCGCGTTCAACCAGACGCCGCTGCGCATCGTCCTGGTCCGCTCGGCCGAGGCGCGCGGGCGCCTGGTCCCGCTGATGGCCGAGGGCAACCGGGCCAAGACCGAGACCGCCCCGCTCGTCGCGATCCTCGCCGCCGACAACGAGTTCCACGAGGAGCTGCCGAAGCTGTTCCCCGCGTTCCCGCAGGCCAAGGACGCCTTCTTCGCCGAGCGCCCGGTCCGCGAGTCGGCCGCCGCCATGAACGCCGCGCTCCAGGCCGCGTACTTCATCGTCGGCGTCCGCGCGGCGGGCCTCGCGGCCGGCCCGATGACCGGCTTCGACTTCGCGGCCGTCCAGAAGGAGTTCCTGGACGGGGACCACACCCCGCTGATGATCGTCAACATCGGCAGGCCCGGCGGCGACGCCCGGCACCCGCGCTCCCCGCGCCTGGAGTACGACGAGGTCGTCACCACCGTCTGACCCCTCCCCGGCGGCCCGTGGGGCCGCCCGGCCCCGGCCCGGGGCGAACGACCGGCGGCCCCGCGGCCACCCCCCCTGGTGCCGCGGGGCCGCCTTCCACGCTCCCCGCGGACCGCACTCCCGGGGGGAAGGCGGAGGGGCCCGGGTGCGCGGGGGAGGAACAGGGGCTCAGGGCGCAGGGACGGCCCGGGTCCGGGAAGGGGCTCGGGGCCGGAGCCCGCTCGGGGCCGGAGCGGCTCGGGGCCGGAGCCCGCTCAGGGCCGCCGCCGGACCGCCATCCGGGGGCCGCCCGCCGGCGCCGCCCCGTCAGCCGCGCCTTCCGTACGCAGGTGATCACCCCGGCCACCAGCGTCCCGCCGTACAGCCACCCCGCGTGCACGGCGAGCGCGGTCACCAGGGCCATCGCGTGGCCCCCCCACCCCGCCCTCCCCGCCGGCGATCGGCACCACCCCGACGGCGAACGCGATGGGTACGCCGATGGGCGCCGACACCAGGTCGGCACCCCGCACCCAGAGCGCGGTCACCGCGCTGACCGGCAGGAACAGCAGCCCGTACACGAGCGGCGAACCGCCGAACACCCGTTCGTCGACAACCCCGACGAGCAGCATGGCGGCGGCCGCGAAGAGGCCCCCGCCGAGCCCGGTGAGCCGGAGCCCGCGCAACCGCCGCACCGCGGCGGACAACCCCCGCGGTCCCGCGCCGGGCCCGGTGAGCCCTTCCCTCGGGCCGGGCCGGGTCGCGACCGGCCCCCCGCCGCGGTCCCCGCGCGCGGTGCCGCGGGGGACGGGCCGCACGTCGCCCGGCGCGCCGGGCCGGCCGTCGCGCCGCTGCGGCCGCTCACCGGGCCGCCCCCCGCGCGGCACCCCCGGCCGGGGGTCGAGCCGCCCGCCACGCCGTCCACCGGACCACCCGTCCATGTGTGCACCCTCCTGGCCGCCGCGCCGCGGGCCGGCCCCGTCGGCCGCGCCCTTCCCGCCCACCGGGACCACCCCGGCGACGCCCCCCGCGGCCCCGCCCCGGAACAGGGCGACGGACCTCGGAGGGCTCGGGCGGCGGGAGGGACTGCTCCTGTGCTGCTCCACGGTGACAAAGTAGGCGGGGGACGGCCCGAAAGCCGGTACGAGACACACCTTTGGAACGACCTTGGCGCGAAGTCCCCCGCCCGGACCCGGCCGCCCGCCCGTCACCGCCGATGCCGGCACGCCCGTAAACTGGGGGGTCGGCCCACCATCCACACTTCTAGGGAAGTCGCCAACGTGTCGCTCACGATCGGAATCGTCGGCCTGCCGAATGTCGGCAAGTCGACCCTGTTCAACGCCCTGACCAAGAACGACGTGCTGGCGGCCAACTACCCGTTCGCCACGATCGAGCCCAACGTCGGCGTCGTCGGCGTCCCGGACGCGCGCCTCGGCAAGCTGGCCGAGATCTTCGGCTCGCAGCGCGTCCTCCCGGCGACGGTCGACTTCGTCGACATCGCGGGCATCGTCCGCGGCGCGAGCGAGGGTGAGGGCCTGGGCAACAAGTTCCTGGCGAACATCCGGGAGTCGGACGCGATCTGCCAGGTCATCCGCGCCTTCAAGGACGAGAACGTCGTCCACGTCGACGGCAAGGTCTCGCCGAAGGACGACATCGAGACGATCAACACCGAGCTGATCCTCGCCGACCTCCAGACCATCGAGAAGGTCCTCCCGCGCCTCCAGAAGGAGTCCCGGATCAAGAAGGACGTCGCGCCGAAGGTCGCCGCGGTCGAGGCCGCGAAGGAGATCCTGGAGCGCGGCGACACCCTCTTCTCGCAGGGCGTCGTCCAGGGCGGCGAGAAGGCGGAGCTCCTCCACGACCTGCACCTCCTCACCGCCAAGCCGTTCCTCTACGTCTTCAACGTCGACGAGGACGAGCTGACGGACGAGGCGTTCAAGGACGAGCAGCGCGCCCTGGTCGCCCCGGCCGAGGCGATCTTCCTCAACGCCAAGCTGGAGGCGGACCTCGCCGAGCTCGACGAGGAGGACGCCATGGAGCTCCTCCAGTCCGTCGGCGCGGAGGAGCCGGGCCTCGCCACGCTGGCCCGCGTCGGCTTCGACACCCTGGGCCTCCAGACGTACCTGACGGCCGGCCCGAAGGAGGCCCGCGCCTGGACGATCAAGAAGGGCGCGACGGCCCCCGAGGCGGCCGGCGTCATCCACACCGACTTCCAGAAGGGCTTCATCAAGGCGGAGGTCATCTCCTACGAGGACCTGGTCGCCACCGGCTCGGTGGCCGAGGCCCGCGCCGCCGGCAAGGCCCGCATGGAGGGCAAGGAGTACGTGATGCAGGACGGCGACGTGGTGGAGTTCCGCTTCAACGTCTAGCGAGCGACATGACACCACGTCACTGATCCGGCAAATATGCGGTTCGGGAGGGGTTCGACTCTCCGGAGTCGGGCCCCTTGGTCTTCCCCGTGCTGGGATTGCGCCGGGAAGTGGGCGGGCTGCCGGTGCTGGGTTCCGCTCAGATGAGCCCCCGTGACCACGATTCGACCGCCGCGGGGAGCAGGCTGCCGCGTCCGGTACCCACCCAGGCCGCTCGGTAGGAGCAGGCCGAGGGCCGTGGCTGAACCATGGGACGGTGGCTGCCGTCCCTGGCAAAGTGATCGGCACGGCTTGAACCTTCCCCTTGGTCGTGGACCCCTGGAGACGGGGAGCCCGGGGTTCCAGAGGGAGGAGCACCGGGTGGGAAGCGCGTACACGAAGCGGTACACCGAGGAGTTCGAGCGGGAGGCGATCGCGCTCGTCGTGGACGCCCTCGGTATGGCCCACGGCCGCGGCGGACGCGAGCCCGACTGCGTGATCCACAGCGACCGCGGCAGCGCATACGCCTCGACCCGGTTTCGCGACCGGGTATGCGGGTCGGGACTGAGGAACGGTTGCGGACGCACCGGGTCACGCTTCGACGACATTGCCGTGGAGAATTTCTGGGCCCTGCTCAAGAGATCGGCGCCCGCATCCGGCCCGACCGGGTCGCCGCCCGCGCCGAGGTCTTCGCCTTCGTCGAGACCTTCTACAACCGCCGCCGCCTGCGCAGACACAAGACCCTCGGCTGCCTCACCCCAGCCGAGACCAGGCAACGGCACCCACACGCCCTCGCGGTGTAACCAGCGGGTGTCCGAGATCACGGGGAATCCAGTTCCTGGAGTCACCGGATTTCCGAGCGGCCGTCACGGAGGCAGCCGCAGACAACCAGGACGCCCACAACACGATGGCCGACTACTTCTTCACCGACGGGCCAGCCGTCAACGCGATCATCATCGCCCTCGCGGACGCCTTCTACGAAGCAGCAGTCGATCAGCAGGTGGATTCAAGCTGAGTGAACACCGAAGTCAGACGTCCTTGACCTGCACTTGGTCGCCGCACAGGTTCGACCAGTCGTCGCGATCCGAGGTCAGTACGAGAACGGGTGCCGGAGAACGGAGCGCCATCGCGGCGACGAGGGCGTCGATGGCGTACTTATGGCCGTGCAGGCCGCCGGCGTCGCTCAGCAGCTGCACCGCGGTGAGGCTGTCCGCCTGGGTGACGTCCTGGACCTGAAGCCGGGAGAGCACCCAGTGCAGCCGAGCGGTGTCCGTCTTCCCGTGGACGGCCTCCACCACCGTCAGGGCCGACACGAGGACGGGCACGCCTACGCGTCGAGCGGCCTCGATCCGGGTGATCGTCTGGCGATCGTTGCGCAGCAGCAGCGACAGCGCCTGGGAGTCGAGCACCAGGGACCTGGCCGCGGGCTCCTTCATGCGGCGCTGTCGTTCGACGCGTAGGGCGCCGGTGCGTCTCCGAACAGTTCGCTCTGCGCGGCCTGGACCTCGGCTTCGCTCAGCGGCTCGTGCTCGGCTTCGTAGGCGGCCACGATCTCGGCGAGGCCGTCCATGGCGAGCTGATGCCGGACCGCCGCCGTCACGTACGCGGACACCCCGCGCTTGCCGGTGCGCGTGCGCAGAGCGCCGAGGAGTTCCGAGGGCATCGAGACGGAGATGTTCTCCGTGCCGCCGGGGCGAGGTGACTTCATGGTCGCAAGCCTAGTACAGAAACTATTACAGCGCCGAGCTCTGTGCGGCGGCATCCTTGGCGCACAGTCCTGGCGTTCTGGATCTTCTCGTACTTCGTGGAGAGTCCCGTGTTGGGACGGTGCTGGGATGCGCCCGCACAACCGCAGGTCAAAGCCGTTGTGGTGGAGTTCCGCTTCAACGTGTGACCGGTGACGTGACGGGCGAGTCCCGGCCTGCGCGCCGGGTGGACGGGGCCTGGTCCCCCGGGGACGGGCCCCGTTTCCACGTCCCGGCGGTCCGGGGCGCGCGCCATCTGCCGCCCGGCCGGCCGGCGTGATGCACGACCTCCTCCGACGGCACCCGTGGCCCCGACCGGGAGCGCCGCCCGACCTCGTGGGGGTGTTGCGCGCAGGAGCCGGAACCCGCCCCGGCGGTGATGGGGAAGCGCGGTCGTACGACGGACCGCGGACGGGGCCGGCCGCGGCTCCGAGGTGTGCGTCAGATGGACTTGGTGACGCGGAGGATCTGCCAGACGGCGGGGAGGCTGGCGCGGCCGTGGAAGGCGAGGTACTCGGGGAGCACCAGCTCGGGACCCCACTTCTCCTTGTAGGCGAGCTGGCTGGCCGAGGGGTAGACCTTGTCGCCGCGTTCGGCCATGAGACGCATGAAGCGGGTGGTCAGACGACTCGCCCCGGTGATCTCGTGGTCGGGGGACAGACCGACGAACGGGGTGAAGCCGAAGTGCAGCCACTCGGCTCCCTCCTGGCGGAAGGTCTCCATCGCGTGCAGGTTGATGGCCTCCATCACCCCCGGTGGCGCGGTCGCGCGGCGGCGGCTGAGGTCGTGCAGCCACCCGGGATGCGAGCCGTAGGCGGGGGAGTAGGAGATGTAGCCGATCGAGGCGCCGGCCAGCCTGCCGAGCAGCAGCCGCCGGTGGTGCTGGACCGGGCCGCCGCACTCCCCGACCAGGAACTCGATCTCCTTGGCGTGACGCCCCTTGGAGCGCAGCCATGCGCGGTCGATGGAGGCGAGCTCGCCGGCGGCCTCGGCGTAGGGGACCTCGGTCACCTCGAGACCGCTTCGCCTGGCCTTGGAGATCTTGTTGCGCAGCTTCATGAACTTGGTGCCGCGCAGCGTGTGCCCCGGCAGTCTGACCGCGTACGAGGAGCCGACCTGGTTCACGGTGAAACCGCACCTGGCGTACGACTCGGCGTCACCGCGCTGGAGCTGGACGGCGACCACCTTGCGGCGGGCCGTACGGGCGAAGTCGAGGAAGGCGCGGAGCAGGCGCTCCCGGTCGCCCTCCGGCGCGAAGACGCCGCCGAACTGGATCAGGTAGCGGCCGGCCTCGCGATAGGCGACCAGCCCGGCGGACGACGGATCGGTGAAGAAGGCGTTGCCGGCGTTGAGGGCGAGGAAGGCGCTGGGGTTGTCCGCGCTCTTCCGTAGGACCGCGACCACTGCGTCCCGGTCGGACTCCTGGTTGACGCTGACCATCCGCTTCTCCCTGTCGTCATCTGAGCAGCCGACGAACACACCGGCCCATGGTCGCGGAGGGCTCTCTGATCAGCCTGACAAACCGGTCTCAGGCCCGTCTCCGCCGATTGTCAGGCGTGGCTGTGACAGTCGGTCGCGAGGGCCATGACGTTGGACATTTCTTCCCGTCCCCGTGGTGGAGGCGGGAGAGCGGAGGATCTGCGTGGGCAGCGCCCGTACGACGCCCCGGGCGTCGCATCCCGAGGACACCGCCGGCACCGGGGAGAACGGCACCGGCCTGCTGAGCTACGCCTCGCTCGTCGACGGCAAGAGCGTGCCGAGTGACCGGTGGGTCTACGTGGTCGACTCGGACGCCCTGCTGGAGGACGCCTTCAGCAGCCTGACGCTGAAGAGGAAGCTGGAGAGCGGCCGGCTGGCCCCCGAGGACCTGCCCGGCGGCAGCATCGTCGGGCGGGTGGCGCGGGCGGACCGGGAGACCGTGCTGCAAGCCGTCGAGGCCGCCTCCCGTGCGACCGCCGAGTGGAACGCGTTCCCGCTCGAGGAGCGGCTGGACCGGTTCGGCGCCCTGCTGCACCGCCGACTGGCGGAGAAGGCCGACCGCACCATCGAGATCCTGCTGCGGGAGGGCCACCCGCTGGCGCTGGCCCGCTGGCAGGTGTCCGGGGCGCTGGAGTGCTTCGGGCCCGAGTCCCTCGCGTTCTACCGCAGCCAGATGCTGCACGAGTCCCGGCACGGCGAGCGGCGGATATCCGTGCGGCGCAGGCCGGACGGCGTGGTCTGCCTCAACCCGCCGCAGAACGCCCCGCTGTCGAGCGCGCTGCTCGGCGTGACGGCGATGATGGCCGGCAACTCCCTGGTCGTACGGGCTCCGCGCAGCGCCCCGCTGGGCGTGATGTACGTCCTGCACGAGGTGGTCGCGCCGGTGCTCCAGGAACTCGGCGCACCCGGTGGCACGCTGAACGTGGTCTGCGGCGACCCGGCCCCGGTGCTCTCCGCCTGGCTGGACAGCCCGCTCGTCGACGACGTCATGTACTTCGGCAGCAGCGAGGCCGGTATGCGTTTCCAGGAGCGCTGCGTGGCGTCCGGCAAGAAGCCGATCCTGGAACTCGCCGGCAACGACGCGGTCGTGGTGTGGAAGGACGCGGACCTGGAGTACGCCGCCGAGGCGTTGACCGAGAGCTTCTACGGCTCCGGCCAGCTGTGCATGATCCCCAACCAGGTGCTCGCGCACCCGGACGTCACGGACCGGCTGGTGGCCCTGCTGGCCGAGAAGGCCCGCGAGGTCCGGGGCGGTTCCGTCCGGGACGAGGGAGTGCTGCTCACCCCGGTACTGCGCAACGAGAAGTTCTTCGCCTGCCTGGACGACGCCCTCGCCCGCGGTGCCGAGCTGGTCTGCGGCGGGCACGCGATGCAGGCCGACGGCACCCGGGACACCGCGGGCATCTTCCTGGAGCCGACGGTGGTCCTGGTGCGGGGGATGGCCGAGGCCCGGGAGATCCAGGCGGTGCGCCACGAGACCTTCTTCCCGCTGCTGCCGGTGATCGCCGCCGAGCCGGCCCCGGACACCGTACTGCTCGACCGGTTCGTGGACTTCGTCAACGGCAACCCCTACGGGCTGCGGAACTCGGTGTGGGCCCGCGACCCCGAGGTGGTGGACCACTTCGTCACCCGGATCACCAAGGGCGGCCTGCTCAAGGTGAACGACTCGCACATCGGCTTCCTGCCCGGGCTGCCCACGCACGGCGGCACCGGCCTGACCGGCGGAGTGTACGGCGAGGCCAACTACCCGATCCTGCGTACCTCGCACATCCAGGGAGTGAGCGTCTCCGCCGGCGGCATCCGCCCGAGGGACGCCGTGTTCGGCGCCTGGCAGGCGATGCGCGGGAACGAGGCGGAGGCGGACGCGGCGGCCGGGTGACAGCGCCGCAAGCCGCGGACGGCGACCGCCGTCCGCGGCCGGTGGCCCCGGTTCGACCGAGCGCCGGGACCACCGGTGAGACCCGCAAAGACTGAGAGAGCAGAGAGAATCCGCATGCGCCCACTCGAAGCAGCACGCGCGACCTGTGAATCCTTCTTGCCCGGCCTGCTCGACCGCCTCGCCGGCGTTCCGCTGACGGAGCTGGAGGCACCGCGGAGCCCGGCCGTCGGCCACTTCCGGCAGTGCGGCGGGCCCGCGCTGGTGATCCCCGAGGAGTACGGAGGGTGCGGCGCGGACCCGCTCCAGGCGATGGCCGTGACCCGGGCCCTGGCCTCCTACGCCCCGTCCCTGGCGGTGGCCACCACCATGCACCACTTCTCCGTGGCCACCCTGTTCAGCCTCGCGGCCAGCGTGCAGAGCGGCGGCATGGAGTGGGCGCTGCTCGAAGGGGTGGCGGAACAGGGGCTGCTGGTCGCCTCCGGGTTCGCGGAGGGACGGCCCGGCCAGGGCATCCTGTCGCCGACCATGACCGCCCGGAAGACCGAGGGCGGCTACCTGATAAACGGCTCCAAGAAGCCGTGCAGCCTCTCCCGCTCCATGGACCTGCTCACCGCCAGTGCGGCGCTGCCCACCGCCGACGGCGCCACGCAGATGGCGGTGCTGCTGATCCCCCGGCAGACGGAGGGGCTCAGCGTGCACCCGTTCTGGGCGAGCCAGGCACTCGCGGGCGCCGAGAGCGACGAGATCCGGCTGACCGACGTCTTCGTGGACGAGCAGCTGATGATGCCCAACACGGCGGGCCCGGGCGAGCTGGACGAGCTTCAGACCGTCGGCCTCATCTGGTTCGAACTGCTCATCTCCAGCTGCTACCTGGGCATGGTCAGCGGTCTGGTCGAGCGTGCCGTGGACCAGTGCAGGGGCAGCGAGCCGGACCGGGCCCGGGCGCTGATCCGCCTGGAGGCGGCCGCCCAGCTCCTGGAGGGCGTGGCCCGACGGGTGCGGGACGGCGAGATCGGCAACGACGGCCTCGCCCAGGCGCTGGTCGCCCGGTACGCGGCGCAGGACGCGCTCGGGGACGCCCGCGACCAGGCGGTGGAACTGCTGGGCGGGACGGCGTTCATGACCACGTCCGACGTCGCCGTCCTGGCCGCCGCCTCGCACGGGATCGGCTTCCACCCGCCGTCCCGGAGCAGCTTCACCCGCCCGTACCTGGCGCACGCGGCGGGCGAACCGCTGCGTCTGGCCTGAGGAGACCATCGTGACCATCGCACCCGGTACCTCACCGGCACCCGTCCCGAGCCGGTCCACCCTTCCAGGTGCCCGCCGCGTACCCGGCCGTGAGGAAGTCGGCCGGCTGTACCGCGACCACCTGAACCGGGGCCGGGCCACCCTCGGCGAGATGTTCGGCGGCCACGTCGAAGTGGAGTCGCAGGGCGCCTGGGTCACCACGGCCGAGGGACGGCGCTTCCTCAACTGCGGCGGCTACGGCGTCTTCCTGACCGGTGCCCGGCACCCTACGGTGATCCGGCACGTCGTCGAGCAGTTGCAGACGCATCCGATCGCCACCCGGGTCTTCCTGGAGCCGCAGGCGGCGCTGGCGGCCGAGGCGCTGATCTCCGTCGTCCCGGACGGACTGTCCCGCGTCCACTTCGCCGGCTCGGGGGCCGAAGCCGTCGAGACCGCGCTGAAGCTGGCCCGGACCAAGGGCCGGCGCCGACTGGTCGCCACGGTGAACGGCTACCACGGCAAGACGGCGGGCGCACTCAGCCTCACCGGCAGCGAGGTCTTCCGCACCCCGTTCGAGCCGCTGCTGCCGGGAACCACGCACGTTCCGTTCGGTGACGCCGCGGCACTGGAGGCGGTGCTCGCCGAGGCGCCCGGCGAGTGCTGCGTGTTCGTGGAACCGGTGCAGGGCGAGGCCGGGGTCGTCATTCCCCCGGCCGGCTACCTGCGCTCCGTGCGGGAGGCCTGCGACCGGAACGGCGCACTGCTGGTGCTCGACGAGATCCAGACCGGCCTGGGACGGCTCGGCACCTGGTGGGGCGCGGACGCGGAGGGCGTCACCCCCGACATCATGCTCGTCGGCAAGGGACTCAGCGGCGGGGTCGTGCCGGTGTCGGCGGTGGTGGCGACCCGGGAGGCGTTCTCCGTCTTCGACCGCGACCCGTATCTGCACACCTCCACCTTCTCCGGCGCTCCGCTCGCGATGGCCGCCGCCCGCGGGGCCATCGCGGCGATGAAGGAGGAGGACCTCGTCACCAGGGCCCGCGAACTGGGCGACGGACTGCTGCCGGAACTCCGCAGGATCGCCGCGCACCACTACGGGGACGCCGTGCGCGAGGTGCGCGGCCGGGGACTCCTGCTGGGCATCGAGTTCGCCGAGCCGGGACCGGCCGGCGACCTGCTCATCGAGCTGATCGACAACGGGGTGATCGCCAACCACTCCCTGAACTCGCACCTGGTGCTCCGCCTGACCCCGCCCGCCGTCCTGGACCGCAGCGATGTGGACTTCCTCTACGAGGCGTTCGACCGGGCGTGCCGCGCGCAGGCGGTCCGCTACCCACCCACCGCAGGAAGCAGCCGAGACCATGCGTAACGCATCCGTAGTCCTCCGTATTCGCGGCGCCGGCCCCCAGGACGTGTTCGAGCGGGTCCACGACTTCGCCCGCTACCCGGATTTCACCGACGTGGTCCGGAGCGTGACCGTCCACAAGATCTCCCGGGACGAGGAGACGAGCGACTGGGAGGTGTACTTCCGCAACGGCATCCTGCGGTGGACCGAGGCCGACCGTTTCGACCGGGAGGCCCTGGTCATCTCCTTCGAGCAGGTCGACGGTGACTTCGAGCGGTTCTCCGGCAGTTGGCGGATCACCGCCGACGGGCCGGACAGCCTCGTCTTCTTCTCCGCCGACTTCGACTTCGGCATCCCCAGCCTGGCCGGCATCCTGGATCCCGTGGCGCAGCGGGTGTTCAAGGAGACCATCGCCCGGGTCGTCTTCGGCCTCTTCGCCGGAGCGGTGGGCGTGGTGGACGACGAGGCGGTGGCAAGGGCGGTGCAGGAGTCGGCCGTCCCTTCCCCGAGCGCCCCCGGGCCCCGCTGATGGACGGCAAGAACCTCTTCGAGACGCCCACCACCTACCGGCTGATCCGTCTGGAGTACGGGCTCGGGCTGGTGGTGGCGACCGTCCTCTTCTTCACCCACCTCGACGAGGTCCGATGGCTTCCGGCGATCGGCCTGTTCGTCTACATCGACCTGATTGGCTACCTCCCCGGGGCCTTGGCGCACCGCCGCAGCCCCGGCAAGCGGATACCCAGGGTCTACTTCGTCCTCTACAACGCGATGCACAGCCTGGTGACCCAGGGGCTCGTCGTGCTCGCCTGGATCTGGCTCTTCGGAGCGGAGTGGGCGCTGCTGGCCATTCCGATCCACCTCTTCGGGGACCGTGCCCTCTTCGGTAATTTCCTGAAGCCGTTCGCGCTGCGCTTCGAACCCGAGCCCCATCCGGCGTACACCGCCTTCCGGGAGCGCTATGAGGCAGCGGGCGTGGAGCCGTCTCCCGCCGAGGCGACCGGCGTGCCGGCCCACCGCTGACCACGCGGCCCCCTCCGAGAATCCCCATCGGTCCGCGCGGACCGGCCACCGACATCAAGGAGCCCGTCATGAGCAACGTCTACGACCGTCTCGTCAAGCTGCTGACCGAGGGCTTCGGGCTGGAGGCCGACGAACTGAACCCGGACGACACGTTCGGACATCTGGAGATGGACTCGCTCGCCCTGGTCGAACTCACCGTCGCCGCCGAGGAGGAGTTCGGTGTCGCACTGACCAACGACGAGGTCGGCCCCGACTCCACGCTGGCCCAGGCGGCCCGGGTCATCGAGCAGAAGTCGGTAGCCGCCTGATGGGCGGCGGCCGGAGCGGCGAGCACGAGCGGTTCGACGCGGCCGTCACCGGACTCGGCATGATGACCCCGGCCGGGACCGGGACCGCCGCGTCCTGGGAGCGCATCCGGGAGGGTGCCGGCACGGAGGCCGCCAGGATGCCGGAGCTCGAGGGCATCACGACCGACTTCGCCTGCCAGGTGCCCGGCTTCGACCCGGTGGCGGTGCTCGGCCGGCGCCGGGCCGGGCAGTTCGACCGCTCCAGCCAGCTGGTGCTGGCCGCCGCCGTGGAGGCGGTGGCCGACTCGGGCCTGGATCCGCAGACCTGGGACGGCGCCCGTGTCGGCGTGGTGCTCGGCAACGGGATCGGCGGCGCCGCGACCTGGGAGACGCAGCATCGCAGGCTCCTCGACTCGGGGCCGCGCCGGGTCTCCCCCGGCTCATACCGATGCTGTCGGCCAACATGGCCGCCGGGTACGTGTCGATGGAGTTCGGCGCCCGCGGCCCGTCACTGGTGACGGCGACGGCGTGCGCCTCGGGCACGACCGCCATCGGCACCGCCCGTGAGCTGCTGCGCTCGGGGACCTGCGATGTGGTGATCACCGGGGGTACGGAGGCGCCTCTGACTCCCTCGCTGGTCACCGGCTTCAGCCAGATGGGCGCGCTGTCCCGCCGGAACGACGACGTCCGCGGCACCTCCCGTCCCTTCGACGCGGACCGGGACGGCTTCGTCGTCGCCGAGGGTGCCGCCGTGCTGGTGCTGGAGCGGGCCGGGGACGCCCGGGCACGGGGGGCCCGGATCCGCGCGATGGTCAGCGGCTACGGTGCCTCCGCCGACGCCTACCACCCGACGGCGCCGGACCCGGAGTGCACGGGCGCCGCGCTCGCGCTGCGAGCGGCGCTCCGGGACGCCGGCGTCGGCCCGGACGAGGTGGACCACGTCAACGCGCACGGCACCTCGACCCTGATCAACGATGCGACCGAGGCCCGGCTGATCCGCAACGTCCTCGGTGATCGGCCGGCGGTCACCTCGGTCAAGGGCGTGACGGGGCACTCGCTCGCCGCCGCCGGAGCGATCGAGGCGGCGGTGGCCGCGCTGACACTGGCGGATTCGTTCGTCCCGCCGACCGCCAACCTGGAGAGTCCGGATCCGGAGATCGAGCTGGACGTGGTGGCCAAGGAGGGCCGTGCGACGCCGGTCGAGGTGGTCGTCAGCAACTCCTTCGGCTTCGGGGGCCAGAACGCAGTACTGTTGCTCACCCGAGCCTGATGAGCGCATGACATATCTGCCGCGCGGTCCTGGAGGAAGCCGATGATTCCGGTGGAACGCCGCTGGGAGATCGAGGAGAGCGTCTTCGTCAAGGCCGCGCCCGAGCGGGTGTACGCCGCTGTGGCGGACGTGCGGTCGATGGGGCGCTGGAGCCCGGAGTGCGTGGCGGTGCGCGGGGTGCCGCACGGCCCCGCCCCGGTCGGTGCCCGGTTCATCGGGTTCAATCGCAAGGGGCCGTTCGTGTGGTTCACCGGCTGCCGGGTCATCAGCGCGGAACCGGGTGCCGTCTTCGCCTTCCGGGTCAGCACCTTCGGGCTCCCGGTCGCCCTGTGGGGCTACCGGTTCGCGCCGGAGGAGGACGGGACCCGGGTGACCGAGTACTGGCAGGACCTGCGCACCGGCCGGCGCGGCGGGTTCGCCGAACTGCTCGGCCGGATTTTCACCGGTACCCGTCCCGATCGGCGCCATCTCGCCAACCTGGCCGGGATGCGCGCCACCCTGGGGCGACTCAAGCGGGTGCTGGAGAGCTGAGCCGCGTCGCGGAGTGCCGTGACCACACGGCAGGACGTGGATCGCCGGCGCGTCCGACCACCGCGTCGTGAGGCCGGCCGGGCCCCGCGCCCCCTCTCTCAGCGCCGTGCCGCCTTGCCGGCCGGCGGAGGGTGCGGGGCGGGGCCCGGGGGACGGATGTGCCGGCCGAGTCCCCGCACCACCGCCGCGGCCGTCACGGCGTGGCCACGGCTGTTCAGCGCCGTCCCGGTACCGTCCCACATCCCGGCGTCACCCACCGGGCCGCTGGACGACAGGTCCACATGGAACGCCCCGTGCCGCAGCGCCAGGGTCCGGGAATGCTTGACCCGGGCGCGCTGCCGAGCCCGTACCACCTCGTCGCCCGGCTGCCGTGCCCCGGGCGATCGCGTCAGATCGAAGGGGTCCACCAGCAGCACGTCGTAACCGCGTTCGCGCAGCGGGACGATGATCCGGACGAGTTCCGTTCGGAAGGCGCCGGCGTCGAAGCCCGGGCGCAGCAGCTCGCGGCCCATCAGCTGGACCACCGCCAGGTCCCCGCCGAAAGCCAACGCTTCGGGAAGCTGCCGGGAACGGATGTCGGCGGCCTGCCGCACCCGCCCGCTCAGCAGGTTCAGGCAGGCCACCGCCGGTTCCCCCTCCCGCAGGGCGTCCGCGACCCGTTCGGGCCAGCACGCGCTGCCGTAACCTTCGACCGGTTCCGCGCGCCGGTCCGCCCTGCCCTCGCCGATCGCCACCATCCGGCGCCAGCGCGCTCCGGCCAGGACCCGCCGCGCCTCGCCGTCGTGCAGGCAGCGGGAATCGTTCTTCTCGTCCACGGCCTGAACGGGTGATTCGGGCACAAGGTCTCTCCGCTCGCCGAGGCCTCCGGGCGGCATGCGCCGGAGACCGTCCCTCCCGGGGGGAATCCTCTCAGGGATCGCCTCTTGAACACCGGTGAACCCCACGTCTCAGAACCGTCTCAGCGGAATGTCAGGAGGGGGCGGCAGAATCATGGACACCGGCAAAAAGGACGCGCGTCTTCCGGCCCTGCCGCAAGGAGAGGTACCCGAAGCGGCCCAACGGGGTTCCGGGCGATCCGGATCGGGTGCAAGCCCTCGCAGGTTCGAATCCTGCCCTCTCCGCATCGGCCCTCCGGGGAAGCGGACCCCCGCGGTCCGCTTCCCCGGAGGGCCGCAACGCACCACGGCCCGGCCCACGGCCCCCGAGCCGACGACCTCCGGCTGCCACCGCCACCGTGGCCGGGACCCGGCCGGGATCCGGCGGCTCTCTCGCGCCGCCGGCCGGGAATGTCTCCCCACCCGCAAGTCCGCGAAGGGAAAGCCGGATGATCGGCACGCTGCTCAAGAAACCCCTGGAAGTGGTCGAGACGAACTTCCGGAAGCCCGACGGCACGGCCGGGCGACTCGTCGGCCACCTGATGACGCTCCAGCACCGCTCGTTGACGGTGTGGACGATCGAACACATGGAGGTGCGCCGCTCCCAGCGCGTTCTGGACGTGGGGTGCGGCGGCGGGATGGCGGTCAAGCTGCTTTCCGAGCGGACGCCGCAGGGCTTCGTCGCGGGCGTCGACTACTCGATGGACATGGTGAGCCAGGCCGTTCGCCGCAACGCCGACGCCATCGCCCGCGGGCGGGTGGAGGTCCGGCACGGCGACTCGGCCGCCCTGCCCTACGACGACGCCGGTTTCGACCACGTGAGCGCGATCGAGACCTTCTACTTCTGGCCGGATCCGATGCGCGGGCTCGCCGAGGCACACCGTGTGCTCCGGCCGGGCGGGCAGGTGGCGATCACCCTGGAGATGAGCAGGGAGGCGGCGGCGGACGACCCCTCGCTGGTACAGCGCTTCTTCGGGCGGCAGTTCACCGAGCGCTCGGAGCGGGACGGGCTGCACATCCTGTCCGGTGCCGAACTGACCGGGATGCTGGCCGAGGCCGGCTTCCGGAACGTCCGGTTCGTCGCCGAGCCGCGCCGTTCGCTCGGCTGGGTGTGCGCCCTGGGCCAGAAGTGACGGCGGTGGGGCGGCAGCACGACGGACCCGCGCCGGAGGCCGGCGGCCTGCCGGTACTGGGCAGCGTCGTGGACTTCCGCAGGGACATCCTCGACGCGATGCGCCTGGGATGGCAGGCCCACGGCGACCTCGTCCGCTACCGGCTGGGCCCGGTCGTGGTGCACGGCGTCTCCAGCCCCGAGCTGGCCGGCGACGTGCTCACCGACAGCGCCACGTACGGGAAACTGGGCCCGGACAACCCGCTCCGGCTCATCCTCGGGGAGGGGCTGCTCACCAGCGACGACCACGAGAGCTGGATGCGCAACCGGCGCATGATGCAGCCGATCTACTCCAAGCAGGCGCTCTCGGGGATGTTCCGCGCCATGGTGGACTCCACGGTCGACCAGCTCGCCCACATGGAGCGCCTCTACGCCTCCGGCGCCGAGGTGGACGTGCATGGCGAGATGATGCGGGTCACCCTGGACATCGTCAGCCGCTGCATGTTCAGTACCGATGTCACCCGCACCCGGGACAAGCTCAGCCCCGAAGCCGTGGACGTGGCGGTGAACTACGCCTTCGACCGGCTGCAGAACCCGTTCAGCCCGCCCACCACCTGGCCGACCCCCGCAACCGCCGTTTCCACCAGGTGATGGAGGGCCTCGACGAGATGATGTACGGCCTCATCGAGGAGCGCCGGGCCGCGGGGACGCCCGAGGGCGGCGCCAAGGACCTGCTCGACATGCTGCTCGCCGCCCGGGACGAGGAGACCGGGGAGGGCATGGACGACCGGGAGCTGCGCGACGAGATCGTCACCACCTTCGCGGCCGGCCACGAGACCACCGCCGTCACGCTCAGCTGGGCCTTCTACCTGCTCTCCCAGCACCGGGAGGTGCTGCGCCGTGCGCAGGAGGAGGTGGACCGGGAGCTGGGGGACCGGATGCCCACCGTGGAGGATCTGCGCCGGATGCCGTACCTGCTGCAGATCTTCGAGGAGGCGCTGCGGCTGTACCCGTCGGCGCCGATCGTGCCCCGGCTGACGCTCAGGGACACCGTGCTCGGCGGCCATCACGTGCCGAAGGGCTCCCGGGTCCTGGTCAACCTGTTCAACATCCACCGGCACCCGCGCCACTGGGCCGACCCCGAGCGCTTCGAGCCCGACCACTTCGCCGCGGCGGAGCGGAAGGGCCGCCACCGCTTCGCGCACATGCCCTTCGGCGCCGGTCCCCACCTCTGTATCGGCAAGCACTTCGCGCTGATGGAGGCGCACCTGCTGCTGGCCACACTCATCCGGCGGTACGACTTCCGGCATGTCCCGTCCCATCGGGTGGTGAATCACGCGACCATCACCCTGCGGCCGAAGTACGGGATGGTCATGACGCTGCATGAGCGCCGCCACGCCGTCCCCGGCACGGGCGCACCGGCGGCCGCGGGCGCCCCGGCGGACTGACAGGCGGATCGACAGCACGTCTGCCGTGCACGCGTGCGGCGCACCGGCAGACCGGAGGAGACACGGATTCCGATGCACACCGACTACACCACCGCCGACGCGCTGACCCTCAACCGGACGTACTACCGGCCGGGGCAGCGCGAAGGACACTACGAAAGCTTCTACCAGCGCGGCAACCACCCGACGGAGCCGCGGGCGTTCTGGATCCGCTACACCATCTTCAGCCCGACCGGCATGCCCGAAGCGGCCATCGGCGAACTGTGGGCGATCTACTTCGACGGCGTCACCGGGGAGCACGTCGTCGCCAAGGAGGAGTACCCGATCGCCGAGTGCGCCTTCGACCGGGACACCTTCAGCGCCCGTGTGGGCGACCGGGTGCTCGAACCGGGCGCCCTGCGCGGCGAGGCGGTCGGCACCAACGGCCGGATCGCCTGGGACCTGACGTACAAGGGCGACGAGCCGCCGCTCCTGCTGCTGCCCCCGAAGATGTACACGGGTGGCTTCCCCAAGGCGAAGAACCTGGTCGGCGTGCCGCTCGCGGTGTACGACGGCACCCTCACCGTGGACGGCCGGACCGTCGACATCGACGGCTGGACCGGCAGCCAGTGCCACAACTGGGGCAGTAGGCACACCGACTACTACGCCTTCGGCCAGGTCGCCGGCTTCGACGAGGAACCCGACGGCTTCCTGGAGATCGTCACCGGGCGCACCCGCATCGCCGGTCCGGTCACCACTCCCATGGTGACCTTCCTGGTCCTGCGCCACCGGGAACGGGAGTACTCCCTGGTGTCACTGCGCCAGGCGCTCACCGCCAGGGCCGACTTCGGCTACTTCTACTGGAACTTCGCCAGCGGCGACGACACCGTCGACGTCCGCGGCCGTTTCACCGCCCGGCCGGAGCAGTTCGTCGGGCTGAACTACTACAACCCGCCGGGCGGCATCAAACACTGCCTCAACACCAAGATCGCCGCCTGCGAGGTGCAGATCACCAACAAGATCACCGGTCGCACCGACCGGCTGCGCGCGGGCAACCGGGCCCTGATGGAGATCCTCACCGACGACCGCACCCACGGAATCGCGATCCGCGCATGACGGAACAGACGACCCGGACCGCGGCCCCGCCCTCCGGAGGCGGTCCGCGCAGCGGACCGGGCGACCGCGGGTACGTGGACAGGCTGGCCGGGGGAACCGCCCGCCTGACCCGCCGCCGCCGCAGACCGCTGGCCACGCTCTGGATCGTGCTGCTCCTGGTGGCGGGGTACGGGGCCACCCAACTCGCCGACGCGTTGAGCGGCGGCGGCTGGTACGTCACGGGCTCGGACTCCGCGACGGCCGCCCAGCGGGTCACCCGCGGGTTCGAGGGGCGCGGCGCCACCTCCCTCACCCTCGTCGTCAGGGACACCCGGTACGACCGGGCCGACCCCGCGTTCGACGAACGGGTCCGGGGCGTCGTCGACCGGGTCACCCGCGACCCCGGACTGCGGGTCACCGGCTCCTACGGCTACACCACGCTCACCGGCGACCGGGCCCGCGGCGCCTTCACCGGCGAGGACGGGCGCACGGCACTCGTGCGGCTCGGCTCCGGGCTCGACGACGGCACCGCCCGCCGCGTACTGCCGGGCATCCAGGAGGGACTGAGCGACGCCTACGAACGCCAGGGGCTACGGGTCTCGCTGGTCAGCCAGGCGGCGCTCTGGGGCGAGGTCAACCACCTCAGCGAACGCGGTCTGCTCCGCGCCGAGCTGATCACCCTGCCGCTGATCGCCCTGGTGCTCCTGCTGCTCTTCCGCAGTGTCGCCGCCGCCCTCGCCTCGCTGCTCGTCGGCGTCACCTCGGTCGCCTTCACCCTCGGGCTGCTCGCGGTCCTGGCCCGCCACACCGAGCTCTCCGTCTTCGTCCAGAACGCCGCCACCATGCTGGGCCTCGGCGTGGGCGTCGACTACTCCCTCTTCGTCATCATGCGGTTCAAGGACGAGCTGCGGGCCGAGGGGCCGGATCCGTCCGCCGACGCCGTGGAGCGCGCCGTCGCCCGCACCCTGCGGACCTCCGGGGAGACGGTGGTGGCCTCCGGCGTCACCATCGTCGCCGCCATGTCGACCCTCTTCCTGGTCGACCTCAACGTCATCTGGTCCATGGCGCTCGGCGCCGTCGTCGTGGTGGCGTTCTCCATCCTCACCAGCGTGCTGCTGCTGCCCGTCCTGCTCCACCTGCTCGGTCCCCGGATCGAATGGGGCGCGATCGGCCGCCGCGCCGCCGCGGGGAAGCCCGCCCGCGGGAGCCGGTGGGTGGGCGTCAGCCGGGCGGTGATGCGCCGCCCCGTCGCCTTCCTGCTGATCAGCCTCGTCGCGATGGGTGCGCTCGCGGTGCCGTCGCTGAGGCTGGAGACCTTCACCCCGGACGCCCGGGTGGTGCCCACCGGGGCCGCCGTGCGCGAGGGGTACGACACCGCCAAGGAGCAGTTCGGCGAGGGCAGCGCGGCACCGATCCAGGTCGTCGTGGAGTCCGACGCCCCCCTGTGGCAACGCTCGGCGGACGACTCCGCCCGGCTGCTCCGACTCCACGACGAACTGGCCGAGCTGCCCGGCGCGGTGCGGGTCGACTCCGTCGTCGACCCGCTGCGCCGGGTGGACGGCACCCGCCCGTTCGCCGCCCTGGCCCCCCGGACGGCGGCCGCCCTGCCGGCCGATCTGCGCGGTGCCGTACGCCACTTCGTCTCGGCCGACGGACGCACCCTGGTCGTCGAGGTGGTCGGCGGCGACACCGCCTCCTCCACATCCGTGCGCGACCTGCTGGAGTCGGTGCGTACCGCCTCCGCCCCACTGGCGGCGGCGGACGGCTGGCGCGTGTACGCCGGTGGTGAGACCGCCGAGGGCGTCGACGCCAACGAGGTGATCTCGGACAGCATGCTGCCGGTCGTCGGCACCATGCTCGCCGTCATCTACCTGCTGTTGCTCCTCACCTTCCGGTCGGTGTTCCTGCCCCTGTCGGCGATCCTCATGAACCTGGTCTCGATGGCCGCCACCTACGGCGTGCTGGTGCTGGTCTTCCAGGACGGCTGGGGCAGCGGACTGCTCGGCTTCGACAGAAGCGACAACCTCACCAACTTCGTCCCGGTGCTGCTGGTGACCCTGCTGTTCAGCCTGAGCACCGACTACGAGGTGTTCCTGCTCAGCCGGGTCCGGGAGGAGTACCTCGCCACCGGGGACGAAACCGACAGCGTGGCCCGCGGCATGGCCGCCACCGCGCCGCTGATCTCGGGCGCCGCGGTGCTGATGGTGGCGGTCTTCACGGCGTTCGCGTTCGCGGGCATCCTGCCCATTCAGCAGATCGGGATCGGCATGGCGGTGGCGATCGCCCTCGACGCCACTGTGATCCGGTTGCTCGTGGTGCCGGCCTCCATGCGGCTGATGAACCGCTGGAACTGGTGGATGCCCGGCCGGAGGACTCCGGCCCCGGGCCGTCGGTGAGCGTCCGCGACTTCGGAAGGTGACACGGTGAGCGACGTGACGACCGCACCGGAAGTGGCCGAGAGGGTGACCGTCAGAGCATCGCCCCGGACGGCCTGGGCCGCCGTCAGCGACGTGCGGCGCATGGGCGAGTGGAGCCCGGAGTGCCGAGGCGCGTGGCTCCTCGGACGCGGCGGCCGGCTGGGGCGGGGAGCCCGTTTCCTCGGCCGCAACCGCGCCTCCTGGCTGCCCTGGGTGACCCTCTGCCGGGTGCTGGAAACCGTTCCCGGCGAGGTGTTCGCCTTCGACGTCAGCTTCTTCGGCGTCCCGCTCTCCCGCTGGACCTACCGCTTCACGGCGGTGCCGGGCGGCTGCCAGGTGACGGAGGAGTGGTACGACCGGCGGCGAGGGCTGCACGGCCGGCTGATCACGGGTGTCGCCCCGCTGCTCACCGGAGTGGTACGGCGGTCCGCGCGCAACCGGACCACCGCCCGCGCCACCCTCGTCGCCCTGCGCGACGCGCTCGAGGCGGGGCGGTGAGCCCACCGGCCGGGGGCCGGACCGCCCTGAACGGCCCGCCTCCGCCCCGGAACCGGCAGCTCTCCAACGCACTCCAGAAAGGAGCCCGGTGATGCGCCAGGTCACCATCGGAGCACCCTGCGGCGATCGGGACGGGTCCGCCCCGTTCACCGCACCGCACGTCGGGGAGGAGGCCTGCCTGGACTTCTACGCCAGGCTGGCGTCCGGCGTGACAGTGGTGACCGCGCAGGGCCCGGACGGCCCGGCGGGCAGCACCGTTTCGGCGGTCACCTCGCTCTCCGCCGACCCGCCCCTCCTCCTCGCCTGCATGGGTACCGGCTCGCGGACCCTCTCCGTGATCGGGGAACGGGGACGGTTCGCCGTCAACCTGCTGCCACAGTCGCAGCGGGCGCGCGCGAAGCTCTTCGCGGACCCCCGGATCGGCTCCGCCGAGCGGTTCGCGGACGTGGACCATCGCCGGGTGCTCGCGGTGCCCGTGCTGGAGGACACCCTCGGCTGGTCCGTCTGCCTGACGGAGGACATACGCCGCTACGGCGACCACTGTCTGGTGGTGGGCCGGATCGCGGCGGTGCGCACGGCGGCCGGCCGCCCCCTGCTCTGGCACGGCAGGTCCTTCCACGCCCTCGCCGACGAAGGCGTCCCGCCCTCCGCCGTGACCGACGACCGACCGCCCCTGGAGGAAGCGTGACGAGACCTCCGGCCGGCCGACCCTGCTGGAGGGGCCCCGGCCCCACCCCGACGCAGCCTTCCGGCGGCGAACCGGCACCGCCGCCCCGGGTGCGCGGGGTGCTGGAGGCGGAGGTGACGGTGGTGGGCGCCGGTCTCGCCGGACTCTCCACCGCCTACCACCTCGCCGAACGCGACCCGTCCCTGGACATCCTGGTGGTCGACGCCGAGGGCCCGGCCGCGGGCGCCAGCGGGCGCGGTACGGGGCTGCTCGGCCCCCGCGTCGGCCCGCCCGTCGACCAGGCCGTGCGACGCTTCGGCCCGGACACCGCCCGCCGTATGCACACGGCCAGCGTCGAGGCGGTGGAGCAGGTCGTCGAAGTGTGCGCCCGGCTCGGCGTGGCGGCGTCCTGCCGAACCGGCGAGCAGGTGGTGGCCACCCGCACCGCCGACGGACTGACGGCACTCTCCCGGCAGGCGGTGGCGTACCGGGAGCTCGGCCTGGACGTACCGGTCCTCTCCGCCGCGGACCTGCGCGACCGGGTGGACGTGCCGTACCACGCCGGCCTGCTGTACCGCGCGGCCGCCCTCGACCCGGCGGCCCTCACCGGCGCCCTGGCCCGCGCCTGCGCCGCCAAGGGCGTCCGCTTCCTCGGTAACAGCCCGCTGCTGGCGCTCAGGCCCGGAGCGTCCGCCGACGAGACCCGTCTGGTCTTCGCCGGGGGGATGGTGCGCACCCGCAAGGCGGTGCTGGCCGTCAACGCGGCGGCGGGCGCACTGGGACTGCCGGTGGGCACGGTGCTGCCGCTGCTGGTGCACGCCGTCGCGACCGCGCCGCTGCCCGCCGAGGCACGGCGGGCGCTGGGCGGCCGGACCGGCTGTGCGCTGATCGACGCCCATCCCATGGCGCCGTACTTCCGGCTCGCCCACGACGGGCGGCTGGTGCTGGGCGGAGGCAGGCCACTGCTCGTGCCGGTGGCCGACGATTCGGGCTCGGCGGCGGTGTGGCGGGGGCTGGAGGAGCGGCTGCGCGGACTGCACCCGGCCCTCGCCGAGGTCGAGGTGACCCACCGCTGGGCCGGGCAGATCGGGATGACCACCGACGGTCTGCCGGTCGTCGGTCCGCTCGCCGGCCGTCCGGACGTCTGGTACGTGGGGGGCTGCTGCGGTCACGGCCTGGCCATGTCCGTGGCGCACGGTGCCCATGTGGCCGGGGCGCTGACCGGTGACATCGGTGACCGGCTGCCCTGGCACCGGTCCCGGGCCCCCGGTTGCCGTTGCCCGGTCCCGTCCGGCCGCTGCTGAGCGCCGCGCTCGGCCTGATGGAACGGGGCGCCCGGCGCGCGGCGTGACCGGGCCCGCGCGCCGCGTGCCCGAGGAGGCGGCGGGCGGCCGAGGAGGCCGGGAGGGCCGGGTGCTTCCCCGGCCCTCCCGGCCTCCTCGGCCGTTCAGGCGTTTTTGCGCCACACCAGCGCGGCCGCCACGGCGAGCAGCGCGATCGCCGCGATGTCGATGCGGGCCACCCGCATGGTGGCGCCGTTGAGTGCCGGGGCGGCGTGGGCGAAGAGCAGGAACGTGCCCATGCTGACCGCCCCCGCGACCATGGCGGCCACTCGCAGCGAGGGGATGAACGCCGCGCACAGCAGACCGATCCCGACCAGCCCCAACAGCACCGCCCGGTGCCGCAGCAGCACGGTCAGGTCGGCGGAGTGGGCTCCGTCGATCGAGATCCCGTACGCCGTGGAGATCCGGGACGGGGCCACCGCGACCACGGCGGGCAGCAGGTTCACCGCGCCGACGATGAAGAGCAGGGCGGTGATGAGGCGGTCGATCCACATGATGTCGTCTTGTCCGTTCGCGGGGGAGGGAAGGAAACCGGCGTGGCCGGGGCGGCTGGTGCGGAACTGCTCCGGTGACGTGCGTGGGAACGGCGCCCGGCGAAACCAGCGGAACAGGGCTAGCATGCCCGCATGCGACCGGCGCAGCTTTCAGAAACATGCTCTGAGCAGGCTGTGTTGTGGCTGTGGCCGGGACAGGCTCTGTACGTCGGGCCCTCGTTGAAGCCGGACTTCCACTCCAGCGCGGTGAGCTGTCTGGCGGTCGGCGTCGACGCGGAGTTCACGCTCGAACTGGAGCACGGCTCCCGGCGCGCGGTCCGCACGGTCCTGGTGCCCGCACGGGTACGGCACCGGGTCGTCGCCGACGGGACGCGGATGGTCTTCTACTACCTCGACCCGGCGTCGACGCGGGAGCGGGCCTGCCGCCGGATGATGACCGGCGACGCCGGGCTGGCCGGGGACCACGAGCACGAAGCCGAAGTGGTGCGGCTGGCCGCTTCGTTGAGCGACGGGGTGCCGCCCGCACAGGTCCGGTACTGGCTGGACCTGGTCGGCCCGGACGGCACCGACGGAAGCCGGGATCCGCGGGTGAGGCGGGCGGCCGCCCGGCTGAACGGGCCCCGGGGGCAGCGGTTGCCTGCCAAGGAACTGGCGGTGGAGGCCGGTCTCTCGGTCTCCGCCTTCCTCCGGCTGTTCCGCGCCGAGACGGGTACCACCTTTCGCAGGTACAGGCTGTGGGCCCGGGTACTGCGGGTGGCCACCCTGCTGGAGACCTGGCCGGACCTGAGCACCGCGGCCGTGGAAGCGGGGTTCGCCAGCCCGTCCCACTTCAGCAGCGCCTTCCACGCGATGTTCGGTGTGCGGCCCAGCACCCTCTTCTCCCAGCCCGTGCTGATCAGCACGGTCGGCCGGTCGGCGGCCGACCCTTCCCCCACTGCGGTCCGAGGTGCGGCCGGCGCCCGTCCCGGACCGCGCTGAACTGCGCCGTAGGGGCGTTCGAGGCCGCGTGGCGCCGGTCGGGCCACCGTCGCCCCCGAAGTTACTACCAAAAAGTAGGTAATCCGGTAGGGCGGAGCAACAAGCCGACGACAAGAAACGTGGTCCATGATGCCGAGGGGAGTCCCAGGAGGGGCTTCCGGGGGAGGGTCTACGGACTGAGAACTCGCACGCGTTGAACGAGAAACAAGAACCAGACCACTGTCGGGTGTCGCCGCTTCATTCGCAGGATTGACCGGTAGTTCTCTTGGAAGTGGATGTTCGATGAAAATAAGAATTCTCGGACCCTTGGACGTGTCTGACGGCGATGTGCGCATCAGGATTCCGGGAGAGAAGCTGAGGGCGATCGTCGCCGTCCTCGCCCTCTCTGCCGGGCGCACGGTGTCCCGGAACGACCTGATCGACGAATTGTGGGGCGAGGAGCCGCCCCGCAACGCGGAGAACTCGCTGCACGGTCACATCGCCCGGCTTCGCCGGGTGCTCGCCCTGCACAGCGGAAAGCCCGGTCTGCGGGCGATCATAGAGACCTCCCCCTCCGGCTACGCGTTGACCGGCCCCGAGGTCGAGGTCGACGCCGCCCGCTTCGAGGGACTGGTCCAGCAGGCCGAATCGCTGGGGGACGCGGCATTGGAGAAATCCGCCGAGCTTCTCGCGACGGCGACCGGGCTGTGGCGGGGCCCGGCGCTCGTGGACACGGGGCAGGGGGCCATCTGCCGTATGGCCTACAGCCGGCTCCAGCAGACCCGGATCGCCGCTTCCGAAAGATTGTTCGACATTCGGCTGAAGCTGAATCAGCACCACTCACTGATTCGCGATCTGGAGCAGATGCACGCCATGTATCCGTTCCATGAGCGCTTCTGCGCCCAACTGATCACCGCCCTCTACCGCTCGGGTCGCCAGGCGGACGCCCTGGACGCGTACAGCCAGATGGTCGAGCGCCTCTCGCGCAGCCTGGGGCTCGACCCGGGGCGCGACCTGCAGAGCAAGTTCTACGGGATCCTCCGCCAGGACCCGGCGCTGCTGTGACCCCGGGGTCCGTCCGGAAGGCCTTCCGGACGGACCCCCGCCCCACGGCCTCGCGGGTCAGTCCCCGTTCGGCTGCCGGGCATGCGCCGTGGGCGGTGCGGAGAAGCACGTGACGGTGAGCTGGTCGTCGTCCTACCGCAGGATCGCGGCCTGCAGCCGCTGCAGCCGGGGGCCGGGGTCCATCCCGAGTTCCTCCGAGAACAGCCTGCGAAGCGTGGCGTACCGCTGCAGGGCCTCGGCGGGCCGACCCGACATGTACAGGGCCCGCATCAACAGCTCCCAGCTGACCTCCCGCAAGGGGGTGCGCGACGTCAGCTCCTCGGCCGACAGGACGGCTTCCTCCAGATTCCCCTCGTGCATCAGGATGGTCACCCGCAACTCCCGGGCCAGCAGGAGGGCTTCCTCCAGTCTGGCGATCTCCTGGGCGGCGAAGGGGTGGTCCACGGCGTCGGCGAGCGCCGCTCCCCGCCACAGCGCCAGCGCCGCGTCGATCTCCAGCCGGGCCGCTGTGACGCGTCCCTCGCCCAGGAGGCGCCGGGCGTGTCCCAGCTTGCGCTCGAAACGAAACGCGTCCTGCGCTTCCGGGGGGATCCGCAGGGCGTACCCCATCGACTCCCGCACCAGCACGCTCGCCGCGCCACCCCGCGCCCGGTCGGGTTCCAGCGCGTCGCGCAGCCTGCTGATGTGCGAGTGGATCGAGGAGATGGCACCCCGCGGCGGACGGCTGAACCACAGGTCGTCGCAGAGCGACTCCAGCGGCACGGCATGCCCTCGTTCCAGTAGCAGCCGGATCAGCAGCACGCGCCGCTTCGGCGGTCCGACGTCGAGCACCCCGTTCCCGGAGCGTGCGACCAGCGGGCCCAGCAGCCCGAACTCCAGTCGGCGCCGTGAGGCTGCCTGACTGCTCCGTACGGATAATGAGACGTCCATGTCCACCATTTTACTTTCATGTTCAATCATCTCGCTACGTTCGCTCTCGTGTCGTTTCATCGATCCCGTCGCCGTACCGGGAGGCGTCGGTGCCGTCGTCACGGTTCGGGTGGGAGCGGGGCGAGAGGGCTGGACATGGGGTGATCGTCTCCGCTTCGGGGTTCATGCATGGAAGAACTGGTTACCTCCGCAACCAGTTGCTTGAGGTGGTCACCGTAGATATGTGATGCACACCACAAGTGCCGGGTTCCCGATCCGGGTCCCGCACCGCGCCGTCGCCGGGCGGCGATGACGCGGCGGGCCTCGCCCGCCGGGGTGCCCGGCGTCCCACCGGCGATCCGCGGCGTCCCGTGGTTCCCAAGGGCTTCGGGGAGGCGTGCAGGCCAACGGCGGTCCGGCGGCGCGGGCGACGCGGAGCCGGTTTCGAGCCGACCGGTGCCGGGAGGCGTCCCCCGGGCCGGGGCCGCACCGGGGCGGGACCGCCCGCGGCGGGCGACTCCGCGACCACCACCCGGGCGCGGGCGTGCACCGCCCGTGCGGCGACCGCCTCCCGGGTGCGGCGCGCACCGTCCGGACGTGGCGTGCACCGGCCAAGGGACTGTCGCCCGGAGTGCCGCGATCCTAGCGTGGAGTCACGGGGGGTCGGGTTCCCGGACCGCCCCGGGTCGTCGCCCCTTCCGCTGCGTCGACGTCGAACGCCAACAGCTGCGTAAGGAGTGCGGGCATGTCCACCCGGCGCCGCTTCACCTGCCTCTCCCTCGTCCTGGCGCTCGCGGTCGGCGGCGCGGCCGTCGGCAACGCGAACGCCGGCCCGGTGGGCGAACCCCGGCGCGTGGCCGCCGACTCCCTTCCGTGGGACGCCGCCACCGTCTTCCGGGGGGTCTTCTTCGGACAGGGCCCCGTCGCCGCGAGGATCCCCGCGCACTACTTCCCGGGGGTGAAGCCCGCCTCGCCGGAGCAGAGGCGGGCCACCGACGGGCTCATGGCCGAGGTCGAGCGCGGACACCCCGGCACGGTGGGAGCCGTCGCGGCCGCGATCGACTCGGGCTCCCCGCAGCGCACCAAGGAGGCGATCGGGACCGCGGCCGCGCACCTCGACGAGGTGGTGAAATCCAGCGGCGCCGCGGAGGCGCTGGTGAGCCCGAACTGCGCGGCGATGATCGCGGGGGCCTTCTACTTCGTGGTCGTGTACTTCGCCATGTTCCGGTACTACGACGTCGACTGGGGAAGCGTCGGCGCCTCCGGCAGCCGAACCCTGGAGAACGAGCGCTTCGTGGTCGACGTGCTGAACGGCCTGGGGAAGTGACGGCGGAGAGCGTGAGGAGGGGCCGGGGTGGACTCGTCCCGATTCCTGGTGCGCAGGGCGCGCACCGCCCTGGTCCTGGCGTCGGTGGCGGTGCTGGGCCTCCTCCACGTGGCGTTCAGCGTCGTTCCCGAGACAGCCGCCGGAAGCCCCGCCGCGGCACCGGTCGTGCGCTCCTTCCTGCCGGAAGGATGGGCGTTCTTCACCCGGAGCCCTCGCGAGCCGCGGCAGTCGGTGTGGGTGGAGGAGGAACCGGGAGCATGGAGCGAGGTGGAGCGGACCGGGGGAGCCTCCCCGTCGAACCTCTTCGGTGTCAGCAGGGCCCTGCGGGCCCGGAACGTGGAACTGGGGCGTCTGTACCAGCAGGCGGCCGACAAGAAGGCGACCTGGGTGGAGTGCGAGGGCGGGGCCCCGGCCGTCTGCCTCGCCGGCACCGCGGTCTCCGCGAGGCTCCGCAACGACGCGCCGTCGCCGGTGCTGTGCGGAACCCTCGGCATCTCCGAGCGTGAACCGCTGCCCTGGGCGTGGGCGAAGAAGTACTCCCCGGACACCATGACCACGCGCGTGCTGCACCTGGAGGTCGCATGCTCCTGAGAATCGGAGCAGGGCTCACGGCGATCACGGCGCGGGACCCGTTCGGCAACGTGCTGGGGGCGTCCCGGAGCCTCCTCGCGTCGGCGACCTTCCTGACGCTCGCCGTCAACGGTCCCGACACGCTCTTCGTCCCACCCGCGCCCGGTACGGCCGGCAGGGCGCAGCAGTGCGACGGAGCGCCGGCGATCGGACTGTTCTGCGTCGCACCCTCGCTCGAGGCGGGCAGGCTGGCGGCCCTGGCGGTGCTGCTCGCGGTGATCGCCGGCTGGCGGCCGCGGTGGACCTGCGTCCCCCACTGGTACGTGGCGTTCAGCGTCCAGAACAACGCGAGCGTCCTGGACGGCGGGGACCAGGTGTGCGCGGTCGCCACCCTGCTGCTCGTCCCGGTCGGCCTCTGCGACGACCGCCGCTGGCACTGGACTTCGCCGGTGCGCGGCGACCCGGACGACCCCGTCCTCGGGCTGTCGTACGCGCGGAGGCTCGCCGCCCTGGCGTTCCTGCTCCTGATCCGGGTCCAGGTCTTCGTCGTCTACTTCCAGGCCGGTGTCGCGAAACTCGGGGTCCAGGAGTGGGCGGACGGGACGGCGATGTACTACTGGCTCTCCGACCCCGTCTTCGGTGCCACCGCATGGCAGCAGTGGGTCCTGCGCCCGATCCTGGTGAACGGGTTCTCCGTGACCCTTTTCACCTGGTCCGTGTTGGTCGGGGAGATCGCTCTCGCCATCGGTGTGCTGGTTCCCCGGAGACTGCGCCGCCCCTTCCTGTCGGCTTCGCTCACCTTCCACGCGGGGATCGCGTTCTTCATGGGCATCACGACCTTCTCGCTCACGATGGCGGCCGTCGACCTCCTCGCGTACCGGAGCGTTCACGACCCCTTGCCGGCTCCTGTGGAAGTGCTGCGCGCGGTGCGGCGGAGGGGCGGAACGGAAGCGACCGGAAAGGCCGGAGACCTGCCCGAGGCCCCGACCGGGGCCGTGTGCACGGGGAAATGACACAGGAGATTCTCGGAGGTTCCGTTGAAGAAGGTCCGGCTGCTCGTCTGGTTGGTCGCCACCGCGGTTCTGGCGGCCGGCGTGTCCGTCGCCAACGCCGCGCAGCCGCCTCCCGTCCCCGCGGGGGCCGGCGCGGCCGGGGCCAAGCCGCTCGAAACCGATGCGCGTACCGTCTTCAAGGGCGTCTTCTTCGCCCAGGGGCCGGTGGGGGAGATGCTGCGGACGGGCTCGGTGGACCCCGCGGGCGGGGACCGGGTGGCCGCGGAGGAGCTGATGGACCTGCTCGACGACCGCTATCCCGGCACCGTCCGATCGGTCAGTGACGCGATCGCCACGCGCCACCCCCAGAAAGCGGACGCGGCGCTGACGGTCGCGGCCCACCGCCTCAGGCGCGTCACCGGGGGCGGCGGGAGCAGCTCCCTGACGAGTCCCCGCTGCCTGGCGCTGGCCGTGGCGGTGTGGTACGCCGGGGCCTTCTGGACGTTGTTCTGGCTGCCCGCGGCCGCGACGCCGGAGAACCGGCTGAAGCGGGAACGGGCGGTGGCGAAGATGATCACCGCGATTCGCTGACGTACGGGTGCCGGAGGCCACCCGCGGCCGGCCGGAGCGCGGGCCGGGCACCTCCCGTCCCGGCACCGGCGGCGGGTCCCGTCGGCGGCCGACCCGGCGGGTCCCGCCCCACCCCCGGCCGCCGTCCCGGCGGGTCCCCGTCCCGGCACCGGTGGGGAGGCCCGTCCTGCCGCCCGCCCTCAGCCCCCGGCGGCGAGACCCGTCTTGGCGCCCGCCCCGCACAGCGGCACCACCGTCTCGCCCGGCGGCGGCTCCGCCGTGACCGCCGCCCAGCACGCCGCGCCGGTCGGCTCGACGAACAGGCCGCGCCGCGCCAGGTCGAGTTGGGCGTTCCTGACCTGGGCGTCGGTCACCGTACAAAACCCGCCGCCCGACTCCCGCACCGCCCGCAGGACCTGCCGGGCGCGCCGCGGGTGCGGGATGGCGATGCCCTCCGCCACGGTCGGCGCGGACGGTACGGGCTCCGCGTCCGCCGCGTCCGCCGCGAACGCCCGCGCCAGGGGTGCCACCGGTGCCGCCTGGACCGCCACCAGCGGCGGCCGCCGGTCGACCAGGCCCGCCGCCAGCAGCTCGGCGGTCGCCAGGGCGGCGCCCAGCAGCAGCGTGCCGTTGCCGACCGGGACGACGAGCGTGTCGGGGAGGCGTCCGCCCAGGTCCTCCCACAGCTCGTACACGTACGTCTTCGTGCCGTGCAGGAAGTACGGGTTGTCCACGTGCGACGCGTAGAAGACGCCCGGCGCGCCCGCCGCGCCGCGGGCCGCCCGCGCCGCCGCCTCCCGGTCGCCCGGAACGACCTCCGCCCGGGCCCCGTGCGCCCGGATCTGCTCCAGCTTCTTCGGCGGTGTGGCCTCCGGGACGTACACGGTGCACTCCAGCCCCGCCCGCGCGCAGTACGCGGCGACCGCCGTGCCCGCGTTGCCGCTGCTGTCGGCGACGACCCGGTCCGGGCCGAGCCGCCGGGCCAGTTCGACGAGGAGCGCGGCGCCCCGGTCCTTGAAGGAGAGCGTCGGCATCAGGTAGTCCAGCTTGGCCGACGCGGTGTCCGTGAGCCGGACAAGCGGGGTGCGGCCCTCTCCCAGGGTGACGTGCGGGTCGGAGAGCGGCAGCGCCTCCTCGTACCGCCACAGCGAGTTCACCCGGCCGGCCAACTCGCCGCGCGGGACCGGCGAGGCGGTGAAGTCCAGGTCCCAAGGGCCGTAGCAGTCAGGACAGTTCCAGGTCAGAGCCGAAACGGGTGATCGCGTTCCGCATTCTCGACAGATGTAGCGAGCGTCCTCCAGCATGGTGCCCAGCATGGCAGCCGTGTGGTGAATCCGTGGGCGATCGTTCCGAACCCTTGTGGGATTCCCGCGGATCGGCGAACCTTTCGCCTGACAGACCAAGGCAGTCGGCACCGTCTACCCAGCGGTGCGTCCTGTCGTGCATGCACGGGTCAGGGGTTGTCATGCACCTGTCCCACTCATCCCCCACAGCAGCGCACCACCTATGAGGAGGACCCCTCACATGTCAGTGATGCGTACGTCGCGACGCACGGTCGCCGCCGCGGCGGTGGCCGCCGCCGCCGTCGGACTGGGCACCCTCTCCGCGCACCCGGCTGCCGCCGAGCCGGTGCAGGAGGGCGTGATCCAGTACGCCGACGCCCCCAACGCCGTCCAGGGCAGCTACATCGTCACCCTGAAGGAGACCGCCGACTCGGACGCCGCGTCCGGCAAGGCGGTCGCGGCCAAGTACGGCGCGAAGATCAAGAAGACGTACACCAGCGCACTCAACGGCTATGCCGTGACGCTCTCCGAGGAGCAGGCGAGAAAGCTCGCCGCGGACCCGGCCGTCAAGTCGGTCGTCCAGGACCGGGTCTTCACCATCACCGGCACCCAGCCGAACCCGACCTGGGGCCTCGACCGCCTCGACCAGCGCGCCCTGCCGCTGGACAAGAGCTACACGTACCCCGAGCCGGGCGGCCAGGGCGTCACCGCGTACATCATCGACACCGGCGTGCGCATCTCCCACAGCGAGTTCGGCGGCCGTGCCTCCAACGGCTACGACGCCGTGGACAACGACAACGTGGCCCAGGACGGCAACGGCCACGGCACCCACGTCGCCGGCACCGTCGCCGGCGGCACGTACGGCGTCGCCAAGAAGGCGAAGATCGTCGGCGTCCGCGTCCTCAACAACCAGGGCTCCGGCACCACCGCCGGCGTCGTCGCCGGCATCGACTGGGTGACCCGCAACGCGGTCAAGCCGGCCGTCGCCAACATGAGCCTCGGCGGCGGCATCGACTCCACGCTGGACCAGGCCGTGCGCAACTCCATCGCGTCCGGCGTCACCTACGCCCTCGCGGCCGGCAACGACAACAAGGACGCGTCCACCTCCTCGCCCGCCCGCGTCCCCGAGGGCCTCACCGTCGGCTCGACCACCAGCACCGACGCCCGCTCCAGCTTCTCCAACTACGGCAGCGTGCTGGACATCTTCGCGCCCGGCTCCAACATCACGTCGGCCTGGCACACCGGCGACACGGCCACCAACACCATCTCCGGTACGTCGATGGCCGCTCCGCACGTCGCCGGTGCCGCCGCCCTGTACCTGGCCAACAACCCCTCCGCCACCCCGGCCCAGGTCGCCTCGGCGATGACCTCCTCCGCCACCAGCGGCGTCGTCACCAGCCCCGGCGCCGGTTCCCCGAACCGCCTGCTGTACGTCGGCGACGGCGGCGGCACCACGCCCCCGCCGCCCGGCTCCCGCTTCGAGAACACCACCGACTACACGGTCGCCGACCTCGCCACCGTCGAGTCCCCGGTCACCGTCACCGACGTCAAGGGCAACGCCCCGAGCGACCTGAAGGTCGAGGTCAACATCCAGCACACCTACATCGGCGACCTGCGCGTCCAGCTCGTCGCGCCGGACGGCACCGCCTACATGCTGAAGGACTACAACACGGGCGGCAGCGCCGACAACATCAACACCACGTACACCGTGAACGCCTCCTCCGAGGTCGCGAACGGCACGTGGAAGCTGCGGGTGACGGACAACGCCCGCTACGACTCGGGCAGGATCGACTCGTGGGCGCTGCAGTTCTGACGCGTCCCGGAGCCTGATCCGACAGGGGCGGTCGCCGGTCTCGGCGGCCGCCCCCAGGCGTTGAGCCGGGTCACGACGCCCCGCCGCTCGGCCTCGGCGGGGACGCGCACACCGCGCTGAAGCTCTCCGCCGAGGCGCCGGCCTCCCCGGCCGGCTGACGCCGCCGGGAAGGGGCGAGGGGCGCGCGGCGGCCGCCACCGCGCGCCCTCCGTGGCGAAGCGCGGGCGTACGCCGCCGGACGGCGCACTTCACGAAGAGTGAAGCGCTGGCCCGTACTTGCGGGGGCGAAGACCGGGTTGCCAGGCTGTCGCCGTCGTCGACCTGATGGGAGTGGCCCGTGACCTTCGGCGAGCAGCCCGCCTACCTGCGCGTTGCGGGCGATCTCCGGAAGAAGATCGTCAACGGTTCGCTGCCCCCGCACACCCGGCTGCCCTCCCAGGCCCGCATCCGCGAGGAGTACGGCGTCTCGGACACCGTCGCCCTGGAGGCGCGCAAGGTCCTGATGGCCGAAGGCCTGGTCGAGGGACGCTCCGGATCCGGCACGTACGTCCGGGAGCGCCCCGTACCGCGCCGGATCGCCCGCTCCGGCTACCGCCCGGCGCACGGGCCGGTGACCCCGTTCCGCCAGGAGCAGACCGCGGAGGGCGCGCGGGGCACCTGGGAGTCCGGCAGCGAACGGGAGCGGGCGCCGGCGCAGATCGCCGCCCGGCTGGGCATCGAGCCCGGCGACCCCGTGATGCGCACGCGGTACGTCTTCCGGGACGGCGGCGAGCCGATGATGCTCTCCACCTCTTGGGAACCCCTCGCCGTCACCGGGCGCACGCCCGTCATGCTCCCCGAGGAAGGACCGCTGGGCGGCTGCGGGGTCGTCGAGCGCATGGCCGCGATCGACGTCGTCGTCGACAACGTGGTGGAGGAGGTCGGCGCGCGCCCCGGCCTCGCGGAGGAGCTGCTGGCGCTCGGGGGTGCCGGGCCACGTGGTGATCGTGGTGGAGCGTACGTACTTCGCGTCCGGGCGGGCGGTGGAGACGGCCGACGTCGTCGTCCCCGCCGACCGCTACCGGGTCGCCTACCACCTGCCGGTGCGCTGAGGGCCGGGGCCCGAGGGGCCCGGCGCCACCGGTCCGCGGGGCGCGCCCGGGCGAGTGCGCCACCCCCGGACGCGGTTCCTGGCCGGATCCGTACCTCTTCGTGCAAACGCGTATCCGGTCCGTGAAGGTCAGGCGTAAGCTCGGGCATATGCGGATTGCGGTTTCGACGGAATCCTTCGACGCAGGCGACCGGGCGGGGGGATCGGCGTAATGCCCGACAGCGGTACGGCTCTTCTCTGGCAGGTCATCCGCCAGGACGGCAACGGCAACAACTACCGGGTCGGCCGGTACGCGACGCGCGACGAGGCGCAGAAGGTCGTCGACAGCCTCGACTCGCGCGGCCACCGGCAGCTCTACTGGGTGGAGCGCATCGGGGAGCCGGCGCACTGACCGCCGCCGGGGATAGGCTCCGGCGCATGACGGATCGTGTGGTGGTCGCCGGGGCCGTGTACGACCGTGGGCGGCTGCTCGCCGCGCGCCGCAGCGCGCCGCCCGAGCTGGCCGGCCGCTGGGAGCTGCCCGGCGGCAAGGTGGAGCCGGGCGAGGGCCCGCGTGAGGCCCTCGTGCGCGAACTCCGCGAGGAACTGGGCATCGAGGTGGAACCGGGGGAGCGCGTTCCGGGCGCCTGGCCGCTCGGACGCGGCTACGTGCTGCACGTGTGGACGGCCCGCGTGCTCTCGGGCGAGCCGCGGCCCCTCCAGGACCACGACGGACTGCGCTGGCTGACCCGCGCGGAATGGGACACCGTCGACTGGCTGGAGCAGGACGTCCCCGCGGTCGTCGAGGCCCTTCGTCGCCTTCCCCCGGACGACGGCCCCCCGCATCCCTGACCGCGTCGCGCGGGCCGCCCGCCGGCACGCCGCCCGGGACGCCCGGCGCGCGCTCACCGCCCTCGCGCGCTCACCACCCCCGTACACCGCGCTCCCGTCGCCCCGCCCTCGATGCGCTGTGCGCTCCCGTCACCCGCCCTCGTGCGCCGTGCGCTCCTCCCGCCGCACCCCGCGCCGTGCGCGCTCCCTCCCCGTGCCGTGCGCTCCCCCTCCTACCCCCAGGCTTCCGCCCCCGCCGTCCCGAAGCCCCGATCCCGTTCCGGATCCGTACCCCGGGCCGCCCCGGGCAGGGTAGGAACCGGGGTACGGAAACAGCCGAACCGGCGGGAGCGTGTGGTTCGAGCCCTCCCCGCCGGGTTAGAAGAGGTAAGGGACAACGATCACCGCGGGCTCGGCTCAAAACGAACGAGACCACCCTGTGATCGCGAACGGCGTGCCGACGGGGGCCGTGGTGCTGAATACTGCGGGCAGGGCCGGTCCGGTGCGGTGAGCTGGAGGGGACGGTCGCGTGAGCGAGATATCCGGGACGACGGACGGCGTCGTGTGGCAGAGCAGCCCGCCTGGCTCGATCTACGACTACGTCGGAGTGGCGTCGTTCTCCATCGGCCCCGACGGACTCGTCGACCAGTGGAGCCGGCGTGCCGCGGAGATGTTCGGCATCCCCGCCGACGAGGTCGGGGGCATGGACCCCGTCGAGGTGCTCATGCCCGCCGAGTCGCGGTCGCAGGGCCGCCGCAAGATCGCCGAGATCCTCGACGGCAAGGAGTGGACGGGCCTCGTCCCCTTCCGCGTCCCCGGCGAGCGGTACGCGCGCCACGTGGCCGAGGTGTACGTCATGCCGAGCGAGAACGAGTACGGCGAACGCGGCGCCGTCTGCATCGCCGTGGACGTACGCGCCCTACACCGGATCGAGACCGACCTGGCCTCCTCCCAGGCGATATTCGGTCAATCCCCCTTCGGCTTCCTGCTCTTCGGCACGGACCTGAGGGTCCAACGCGCCAACCAGCGCTTCGCCACCGTCTTCGGGGGCACCGCCGAGGACCACCGCGGCCGCACCGTCCGCGACTACCTCTCCCGCCCCGAGGCCGACCGGATGACCGCCGCGCTCCGCCGCGTCCTGGAGACCGGCGAGGCCGTCACCGACCTGGAGGTCACCGGCACCGTTCCCGGCTCCACCGACCGCCGCCACTGGTCCGTCAACCTCTACCGGGTGCACAGCGGATCCGGCCGCCCCATCGGCGTCGCCGGTCTCACCACCGACGTGACCCGCCGCCACAACGTCGCCCGCGAGGCCGCCAGCGCCCGCCGCAACCTCGCCCTCCTCAACGAGGCGACCGCCCGCATCGGCACCTCCCTCGACCTGGAGACCACCGCCCGCGAACTCCTCGACGTCGCCGTGCCCGGCTTCTGCGACCTCGCCGCCGTCGACCTCTACCAGGGCCTCCTCACCGGCGACGAGGCCCCGCCCGGCCGGACCGGGGGGCGCACCGCCCAGCTCCGCCGCGTCGCCTTCGCCAGCGCCGTCTCCGACGCGCCGCCCCTCGTCGTCCCGCCCGCCGGTCCCGACTGCTGCGAGGCCGAGCCGCCCCTGGTCGGCTCCGTCCACCGCTTCCCGTTCACCTCGCCCTGCGCGAACGCCCTGAGCACCGGCCGTCCCGTCCTCGTCCCCACCGACGACGGCGGCCTCGTCCACTCGACCCTCGCCGTGCCGATGGTCGCCCACGACACCGTCGTCGGGCTCGTCCAGTTCTCCCGTACGAAGGGCAGCGAACCGTTCGGCGAACGCGACCGGGCCCTCGCCGTCGAACTCGCCGCCCGCGCCGCCGTCTGCATCGACAACGCCCGCCTCTACCGCCGCGAGCACGAGCGCGCCCTGATCCTCCAGCGCAGCCTCCTGCCGCCCGGCGACCCGGAGGCCGCCGGGCTGGACATCGCCTGCCGCTACCTCCCCGGCAACGACGCCACCGAGGTCGGCGGCGACTGGTTCGACGTCATCGACCTGCCCGGCCACCGCACCGCCCTCGTCGTCGGCGACGTCATGGGCCGGGGCCTGCGCGCCGCCGTCGCCATGGGCGAACTCCGCACCGCCGTGCGGACCCTGGCGCAGCTCGACCTCGAACCGGCCGAGGTCCTCTCCCACCTGGACGAGATCGCCCGCGGCCTCGGCGCGCCCATCGGCACCCAGTCCTCGCGCGCGGCCCACCGGCCGCGCGGCCCCGAGCGGTCCGAGGTGTACCTCGCGACCTGCGTGTACGCCGTGTACGACGCCGTCACCCGGCACTGCACGTTCGCCAACGCCGGGCACCTGCCGCCCGTGCTGGTCGCGCCCGGCGAGGAGGCGCGGCTGCTCGACGTACCGCCGGGGATGCCGCTCGGCGTCGGCGGGGAGCCGTTCGAGGAGGTCGAGGTCGAGCTGCCCGAGGGGGCGCTGCTCTCCCTCTACACCGACGGGCTCGTCGAGTCCCGCGACCACCCTCTGGACGAGGGCCTCCGGGCGCTCCGGGGCGTCCTCACCGGCCCCGAGCGGCCCCTGGAGGACGCCTGCGACCACGTCCTCAACACCCTAGACACCCGGCACGGCCAGGACGACATCGCGCTGCTGATGGCCCGGGTCCGCGGGTTGCCGGCCGAGGCGGTCGGCGACTGGTGCCTGCCGCGCGAGCCCCGGTCCGTGGGACGCGCCCGCGAGCTGGCCCGCGACCAGCTCGCCGCCTGGGGGCTGGAGCCGCTGGTCGACACCGTCGAACTGCTCGTCAGCGAACTCGTCACCAACGCCCTGCGCTACGGGGAGGGGGAGATCCGGCTCCGGCTGCTGCGCGACCGCACACTGGTGTGCGAGGTGTGGGACGCCGGCCTGGTCCAACCCCGGCGCCGCCGCGCCCGCGACACCGACGAGGGCGGCCGCGGGCTCCAGCTCGTCGGGCTGCTCAGCGCCGGCTGGGGCTCGCGCAGGACGCCCCGCGGCAAGACGGTCTGGTTCGAGCTGGCCCTCCCCGACGGGGAGGGATCGGCCGAGCCCACGGTGGACCAGCTGCTGAGCATGTTCTGACGGCGCGGCGCGCGGGGTTCGGTGGCGTACGGGCCGGGCGTGTGGGGCCGGCGGCGTACGGGCCGGCCCGGCCGCCCGGTCGTCGGAGTCCCGCCTCCGAACACCCCGCGCCCCCTGGGGCACGCCTCGTCCTCCGCGAGCGCACCCGGCGGCCCCCGCGAGTTCCACGGCCCACCGGTCCACGGCCCCGATCAGCCCGGCGGCCTGTCCGACGGCCCCCTCGGCGGCCCGCAGGCACGGGGCGGCGGACGACCGCCCCGCGTCCGCTCGTCCGGCTCCGTGCCGCCCGGCACGGGCGTCCCGCCGTGCGGCGTCGTCCGCGTCCGGGCCCGTCGGCGCCGGCCCGCGTACGCGTACCCGGCCGCCGCCAGCACCCCGGCGGCCAGCGCCAACGGGACGGCCAGGCTCGCACCGGGGCCCCCGCCGCCCGGTCCGGGAGCGCTCGGGGAGGAGGCCGCCGGGCCGGGCACGGACCGCCCCGCCAGGCCCGCGCCGTGTTCTTCGACGGTCCCGGCCTCGGCTTCGGCTCCCACCCCGGTCGCGGTCCCGGCCCGAGCCCCGGTCCCGACTCGGTCCCCGGCCCCGGCCCGGGCGCGGGCCCCGCCCCCGGCGCCGGTGCCCGTTTCGGCCTCGCTCCCGGCCCCGCCTCCGGTGCCCGCCTCCGCTCCGGTGCTCGGCGCGGAAGCGGCGGTGCGCGCCCCCTCGTCCGGGCGGTCCCGCGAGGGGCGCTCCGTGACGGCGTCCGCGTGCCGCCGCTCCCACGCCGCCGCGGACGGCCCGCCGCCGGCGCCGGGCGCGCAGCGGCGGGCCGTCGCGCCGGCCCACCGCTGCGGGAGGCGCCCGGAGGGGTCCCGTACGCGCACGGCCGGCGGCGGGGGCCGCCGGCCCCCGTGGAACCGGTCGGGGGCCCGGGCCGCCTCCGGCACGCGTGTCCCCGGCGCGTCCGCCCGGGCGGCGGCCCCCCTGCCGCCCCTGCGGCGGGCCCGGCTCCTCCGCGCGCCCGGCCGGGGCGGCGGGCCCCGCCGGCGGGCACCCCGCCGCCAGCAGCCCGGCGAGGAGGGGCACGAGGACCCGGGGGGGCTCTGCGCGTCACAGGAGCGAGGCTAGGGCGGCGGCCGGACCCCCGCGACCGGAGGCGGGGCCGCGGCGGTGCCCGGCGCCCGCCCCCGCGCCGGCGGGGGTGGCCGCCCCGGCCCCGGCCGGGCGGGCCGGGACGTCGCGGCGGCGCCCGGCGGGCCCGCCCGTCCGGGGGCGCGCCGGCTGCTTCCCCTAAGACCCGTTGGACCGCGCGGGTGGACTTCCGGCCCGCCCCCGCCGTGTCGCCGTCGACCTGCGCGCGTCCTCCCCTTCAGTGGTCGGGCAATAGATGTGATCATCCCTAAATTCGGGAATCCGGACGAAGAGGTACAAGCCATGGCCCAGGTCCGCGTCCGCGCACTCCGGTCCGCCGCGCTCCTCACCAGCGGGGTGCTCGCCGTGTCCGTACTCGCCGGCTGCAGCTCCGGGGACGAGGGCGGCGTCCGGGCCGTCCCCGCGGACGTCGCGGCCGCACCCCGCTCCGAGGTCGCCGACGGCGGCACCCTGCGCTGGGCGGTCGACGCGCTGCCCGCCACCCTCAACACCTTCCAGGCCGACGCCGACGCCGCCACCGCCCGGGTCGCCGGGGCCGTGCTGCCCGCCCTCTTCACCCTCGACGAGCGGGGCCGGCCGCAGCCCAACCCGGACTACCTGGAGTCCGCCGAGGTCATCGAGCGCGAGCCCCGGCAGGTCGTCCGCTACCGGCTCCACCAGCAGGCCGTGTGGAGCGACGGCCGCGAGATCGGCGCCCCCGACTTCGTCGCCCAGTGGCGTGCCCTGCGCGGGCGCGACAGCGCGTACTGGACGGCGCGCAACGCCGGGTACGAGCGCATCGAGAAGATCGAGCGCGGCGCCGACGACCTGGAGGTCCGGGTCACCTTCGGCAAGCCCTACGCCGACTGGAAGTCGCTGTTCACCCCCCTGTACCCGAAGGAGGTCACCGGATCGCCGAACGCCTTCAACGACGGCGCCCGCACCGGCCTGCCGCGCACCGCCGGGCCGTTCCGGCTGAAGGCGGTCGACCGGAAGGCCGGCGCCCTCACCCTCGTCCGCGACCCGCGCTGGTGGGGCCGGCCCGCCAAGCTCGAACGCCTCGTCCTGCGCGCCGTTCCGCGCGACCGCCGCGCCGAGGCGCTCACCGCCGGGACCGTCGACCTCGCCGAGGTGGACGCACCCGTCGCCGCCCGCATCACCCGCGCCGCACCCGGGGACCGGTCGGACGCGAAGGGCGGGCCCATCGCCCGGGGGGCCGGCGCCGAGGCGCCCTCGGCCGCCCTGGGGTCCTGGGCCGCCGCGCACGGCTCCGACCGGGCGAAGGCCGCCGAGGCGCGCGCCGCGCGGCTCCGGGACCGGCGGGCCGCCGCCGCGCGCGAGACCGAGCGGCGGGCCCTGGGCCGCTACGTCGTCCGCAGGACCCTGGAGCCCGCCTACACCCAGCTCGCCCTGAACGGCGAGTCGGGCCCGCTCGCCGACGAGCGGGTGCGCCGGGCGGTCGCCCGCGCCCTGGACCGCCGCGAGCTGGCCGAGGCCGTACTCGCCCCGCTGGGCCTGCCCGCGGAACCGCTCGGCTCCCACCTGGCGCTGGCCGGGCAGGACGCGTACGCCGACAGCAGCGGCGCCCTGGGCGACCAGGACACCGAGGAGGCCCTCGCCCTGCTCGCCGACGCGGGCTGGACGAAGGAGGGCGCCCGCGCGAGCGCCCCGCCGAAGGAGGGCACCGAGGCGGAGGCGTCGGGGACCCCGTCGAAGGGCGCCTCGCCCGCCGCGGCGCCCGGTCGGGCACCGGGCACCGCGGCCGGGGCGAGGACGGTGGACCTCCCGTCCGACGAGGGCCTGTACATCGTCGGCGAGGACAAGCCGGCCGCCGGCCCGCGCGCCTCCGCGCCCCCGGCCGTCCGCGGCGGGACCGCCCCCGGCCGGGCGCACGCCGTCACGGCGGCCCTCACCGGGACGGGAGCCCGGAGAGCCGGGGAGGCCGGCGGGGCCCGGGGCGCCTCCGCCTCCGGGCGTCCCGGGGCCGGACAGGGCGTCCCCGGCGCGTACGCGCCCGTCGGCACCGCCGCCCCGGCCGGCGGGACCGGCTCCGCCGCGGGCCCCCTCGGCAAGGACGGCCGGCCCCTGACCCTCCGCTTCGTCCTGCCCTCCGGACCCGGCTCCGGGACGCTCCGCACCGTCGGCGGCCGGATCGCGGCGATGCTGGACCGCATCGGCGTGCGCACCGAGATCAGCAAGGTCCCCGACGAGGACTTCTTCAAGGACCACATCGCCTCCGGCGACTACGACCTCGCCCTCTACTCCTGGCCCGGAACCGCCTTCCCCGCCACGGACGGCCGGCCGATCCACGCCAAGCCGGAGCCCGCCGCGGACGGCTCGCTGCTGGTGGAGCAGAACTACACGCGCGTGGGCACCGACCACATCGACCAGCTCTTCGAGCGGGCCGCCGCCGAACTGGACGAGAAGGCCGCCCGCGACCTGCTGCGCCGCGCCGACGCCCGGATCTGGGCCGCCGCCGGGTCGATCCCCCTCTTCCAGCGGCCCGAGCTCGTCGCCGTCCGGAGGAACGTGGTCAACGCGGGCGCCTTCGGCTTCGCGACGCCGCGGTACGAGGACATCGGGTTCGCGGCACCGAAGGAGAAGTGAACCCGCGGCGAACGGGCGCGGAAACCACGCGGATCGACCGCCCGCCGGGCCTCCCGGCGGGCACGATCGTGCCCGGGAGGCCGAGTGCGCGGCAGCCCCGTACCATGGACAGAGCCGTGGCGCGTCCGCCCGGCGGGCGTACTGAGGAAAAAGAGACGCCGCACCCACGATCCGAGAGAAGCGCCAGCCACCCATGCCCACGCGCCACGACATCCGTAACGTAGCCATCGTCGCCCACGTCGACCACGGCAAGACGACCATCGTCGACGCCATGCTCAAGCAGGCCGGGGCCTTCGCGGCCCACCAGCTCGACTCCGTCGACGACCGCATGATGGACTCGAACGACCTGGAGCGTGAGAAGGGCATCACGATCCTCGCCAAGAACACGGCGGTGAAGTACCACCCCAAGGACGGCGGGGCCCCGATCACCATCAACATCATCGACACCCCCGGCCACGCCGACTTCGGCGGCGAGGTCGAGCGCGGCCTGTCGATGGTCGACGGCGTCGTGCTCCTCGTGGACGCGTCCGAGGGGCCGCTCCCGCAGACCCGCTTCGTGCTCCGCAAGGCCCTCCAGCAGCGGATGCCGGTCATCCTCTGCATCAACAAGACGGACCGCCCGGACTCCCGGATCGACGAGGTCGTCAACGAGACGTACGACCTCTTCCTGGACCTGGACGCCGACGAGGACCAGATCGAGTTCCCGATCGTCTACGCCTGCGGCCGCGACGGCGTCGCCTCGCTGACCAAGCCGGAGGACGGCACGGTCCCCGCCGACTCCACCAGCCTGGAGCCGTTCTTCTCCACGATCCTGGACCACATCCCCGCGCCCGTCTACGACGAGGACGCCCCGCTCCAGGCCCACGTCACCAACCTCGACGCCGACAACTTCCTCGGCCGCATCGCGCTCCTGCGCGTCCAGCAGGGCGAGTTGAAGAAGGGTCAGACCGTCGCCTGGATGAAGCGCGACGGCTCGGTGCAGAACGTCCGCATCTCCGAGCTGATGATGACGGAGGCGCTGACCCGCAAGCCGGCCGAGAAGGCCGGCCCGGGCGACATCTGCGCCGTCGCCGGCATCCCCGACATCATGATCGGCGAGACGCTGGCCGACCCGGAGAACCCGGTCGCGCTGCCGCTGATCACGGTCGACGAGCCGGCCATCTCCATGACCATCGGCACCAACACCTCGCCGCTGGTCGGCCGGGGCGGCACGGGCAAGGGCGCCGACGCCAAGGCCGCCGTCAAGGACCGCAAGGTCACCGCCCGCCAGGTCAAGGACCGCCTCGACCGCGAGCTCGTCGGCAACGTCTCGCTGCGCGTGCTGGAGACCGAGCGCCCCGACGCCTGGGAGGTGCAGGGCCGCGGCGAGCTGGCGCTGGCCATCCTCGTCGAGACGATGCGCCGGGAGGGGTACGAGCTGACGGTCGGCAAGCCGCAGGTCGTCACCAAGGAGATCGACGGCAAGGTCCACGAGCCGGTCGAGCGCATGACGATCGACGTCCCCGAGGAGCACATGGGCGCCGTCACGCAGCTCATGGGCGTCCGCAAGGGCCGCATGGACAACATGTCGAACCACGGCTCCGGCTGGGTCCGCATGGAGTTCGTCGTCCCGTCGCGCGGCCTCATCGGCTTCCGCACGGAGTTCCTGACGCAGACCCGCGGCACGGGCATCGCCCACTCCATCCACGAGGGCCACGAGCCCTGGTTCGGCACCCTGACGACCCGTAACAACGGCTCGCTCGTCGCCGACCGGGCCGGCGCGGTCACCGCCTTCGCCATGACCAACCTCCAGGAGCGCGGCGTCCTCTTCGTGGAGCCGGGCACCGAGGTGTACGAGGGCATGATCGTCGGTGAGAACTCCCGCTCCGACGACATGGACGTCAACATCACCAAGGAGAAGAAGCTCACCAACATGCGCTCCTCCACGGCCGACGTCGCCGAGTCGATCGTCCCGCCGCGGAAGCTGTCGCTGGAGCAGTCCCTGGAGTTCTGCCGCGACGACGAGTGCGTCGAGGTGACCCCGGAGGCCGTGCGCATCCGCAAGGTCAACCTGGACGCGCGCGAGCGCGCCCGCGCCGCCTCCCGCGCCAAGCACTCCTGACGCGCCCCCGGCGGCCCCCGCGGGCCGTCGCCCGCGGCGAGTCCCCGGAAGGACCCGCCCGGGTCCGGGACCGGGCGGCTCCCGCGGACCGCCGCCCCACCCGTCCGCGCCGACCGGGCCGCGGACGGTCGACGTGAACGCCCGGCCGGGGCCTTCCCGGCCGGGCGTTCCGCATGTGCGGCCGCCCGGCGCCCGGGTGCCGGACCGGCGAGCGGTCCGGGCCGCCGCCCTCGGGCCGCCGCGTTGGGACCTCCCCCGTCCCGGCCGCCGCCCTCGGGCCGCGGTTCCCCGACCGTGCCCCGCCGCGGCCGCCCCGGGCCGTTCCCGTCCGATCGCCCCCACCCGGCCGCTTCCGGACCGCCCCTCCCCGGCCGCCCCGCCCCGGGCCGGCCGGGGAACCCGACGGGGACGGCCGGCCGGAGGGGCGGGCGCTGCGGCCCGGACCGCGATCGCGGCCGGTACCGCGCGCCGTCGCCGCCCCCTCCCACCGTGCGGGAATGGCGGAAAGTCGACCGGACCGGCGGTCCCCGGCGACTTCGGGGCCGCATCCCCTCCGGATTCCGTGCGGCGCCGGGCCTCCCGAGCCGGGCCCCCGAGCCGGGCGGAGCCGGCCCCCGAGCCGGGCGGCCCCGGGCCCCCCGAGCCGGGTGCCGCGCGGGTCACGCGAGCGGCGGCGCCCCGGCAGGCGGGAGGGTCCTCCGTCAACTCGTTTACCTCGACCAAGTGTCCGCATATCGATCACTGCTCACCGGAACACGGGTTAACAGTCCGTTTCGAGGGTGTCTGTCTATGATCGGTTTGTCCGGATTTTGGCTAACGGGGCATGACTGATGTTGTCAAAACGAGACCCTGTAAGTGTGGTTTACGGACCCCTCGTACTTAATAGTTGGCTCCATTGAGCTCGGGTCAACGGGTCACGCGCTGTGGGGAGCGCGCCGACTCACGAGCACACACAGGGGTGCCGCGCGAACGCCGTCAGGGGTGTCGGCGATCTGCGCATATCCCCCACTTCAGTGACAAGTGACTCATGAGGAGGAACCCATGCGCGGTGTCAAGAGCGCCAAGTGGGTGGCGGGCGCGATCGCCGTTGCCATGGCTGCCACGGCCTGTGGCGGAAGCAAGGGCGACGAGGGCAAGGGCAGCGGCAGCGGCAAGCCCGCCGGCTACGTGTCCATCGACGTCGGCGAGCCGCAGAAGCCCCTGATCCCGGCTGACACGAACGAGACCAACGGCTCGTACGTCATCCAGTCGCTCTTCACGCAGCTCCTCGACTTCGACGCCAAGGGCGAGATCGTCTACACGAACGCCGAGTCCGTCGAGACCAAGGACTCCAAGGTGTGGACCGTCAAGCTCAAGAAGGGCTGGAAGTTCCACAACGGCGAGGCCGTGACCTCCCAGTCGTACATCGACGCCTGGAACTGGTACGCCAACGTCAAGAACGCCCAGCAGAACTCCTTCTGGTTCTCCGACATCCAGGGCTACGACGACGTCCACCCGGAGAAGGGCGAGCCGAAGGCCGACAAGATGTCGGGCCTGAAGGCGATCGACGACACCACCTTCACCATCACGCTGAAGACGAAGGTCCCCTACTTCAACTACAAGCTGGGCTACGCGACCTGGGCCCCGCTGCCGAAGGTCTTCTTCGACGACCCGAAGGCGTTCGGCAAGAAGCCGGTCGGCAACGGCCCCTACCAGTTCGAGCGCTGGGACCACAAGAAGCTCATCCAGGTCAAGGCGTTCGACGGCTACCAGGGCCCGAACAAGGCCGCCAACAAGGGCATCCAGTTCAAGAACTACGCGACCGTCGAGGCCGCGTACCGCGACGTCGTCTCCGGCAACCTGGACATCATCCGCCAGGTCGGCCCGACGGACCTGCCGAAGTACAAGCAGGACCTGGGCGAGGGCGCCATCGAGCAGGACTACGCGGCCGTCCAGTCGCTCGTCCCGGCGTTCTACAGCAAGCCGTTCAAGGGCGTCGACCCCAAGGTCATCCAGGGCCTGTCGATGGCGATCGACCGGGACACGATCACCAAGACCGTCCTGAACAACACCCGCACCCCGGCGACCAGCTTCACGCCGCCGCAGGTCAAGGGCAACCAGAAGCTGGGCACGGACGTCTTCACGTACAACCCCGCCAAGGCGAAGAAGCTCGTCACCGAGGGCGGCGGCGTCCCCGGCAACAAGGTCTTCATCCAGTACAACAGCGACGGCGGCCACAAGGAGTGGGTGACCGCGGTCTGCGAGTCCATCCGCAACGCCACCGGCGTGGACTGCGTCGGCGACCCGAAGCCGGACTTCCCCACGGACCTCGAGGCCCGTGACAACAACCAGGTCAAGGGCATGTACCGCGGTGGCTGGGTGGCCGACTACCCGGTCAACGTGAACTTCCTCAAGGAGCTCTACCACACCAAGGCCGAGTCCAACAACGGTCGCTTCTCCGACAAGGAGATCGACGGGCTGATGGCGAAGGGCGACAACGCGAACTCCCTGGAGGAGGCCGTGAAGGCCTACCAGGAGGTCGAGAAGAAGCTCGTCGAGAAGATGCCGGCGATCCCGCTGTGGAACTACCGCATCAACGGCGGCCACGGCAAGGGCGTCGACAACGTCAGCGTCGACTTCCACGGCGACCTCGAGCTGACGCAGGTCACCGTCAAGTAAAAGCGCCCACGGGCCACCTCACTCGGCCGTCAACCGCCGCCGTCGGAGCTCCGACGGCGGCGGTGGTCCGACGGCAGCCGCTCCCTCATGCCCGCGGCTGCCGCCGGACCGCAGTCAACCCCACACGGAGGCACCAATGGGGCGCTATGTCGCACGACGACTGCTCCAGATGATCCCGGTGTTCATCGGGTCAACCTTTCTGATCTTCAGCATGATGTTCGCCCTGCCCGGCGACCCCGTCAGAGCGCTCGCGGGAGAGCAGAACTACGACCCGGCGGTCATCGAGTCCATCCGCAAGCAACTCGGACTCGACCAGCCGCTGCTGATCCAGTACTGGAACTACCTGACCAACCTGGTCCAGGGCGACTTCGGCGTCCAGATCGCCAGCCAGCGCCCCATCGCGGACATCATCGCCGAGGCGTTCCCGGTCACGATCCGCCTCACGCTGTTCGCCTTCGCCTTCACGGTGCTGGTGGGCATCGGCCTCGGCGTCGTCGCGGGCCTCAAGCCCAACTCGATGCGGGACAAGAGCCTGCTGACGCTGACCCTGGTGCTGATCTCCATGCCCTCCTTCGTGCTGGGCTACCTGATGCAGTTCGTCTTCGCCTTCCAGCTCGGCCTGGTGACCCCGACCGTTCAGGACTCCGAGAGCTTCGGGGACCTCTTCCTGCCGGCCATCGTGCTCGGCTCCCTCTCCCTGGCGTACGTGGCCCGGCTCACCCGTACGTCGATGGCGGAGAACCTGCGCGCCGACTACATGCGCACCGCGGTCGCCAAGGGCCTGCCGCGCCGCCGCATCATCGGCGTCCACCTGCTCCGCAACTCGCTCGTGCCGGTGGTCACCTTCCTCGGCACCGACATCGGCACCCTGATGACCGGCGCCATCGTCACCGAGGGCATCTTCAACGTGAAGGGCGTCGGCTACACCATCTTCGACGCGCTCATCCGCCGCGAGGGCGCCACCGTCGTCGGCATCGCGTCGCTGATCGTCCTCGTCTACCTGCTCATGAGCCTGCTCGTCGACCTGCTGTACGCGGTCCTGGACCCGAGGATCCGGTATGCCTGAGACAACCGCCGAGAACACCGCAGAGAACAGCGGGACCCTCCGGAAGGCCGACGCCGAGCCGATCACCCCGCCCTCGGCCTCCGACATCGTCGCCGAGACCGGGCCGGCCCCGGGCAAGCCGCGCAGCCTCTGGTCCGACGCCTGGCACGACCTGCGCCGCCAGCCGATGTTCCTGATATCGGCGGCGCTCATCACGCTGCTGCTGGTGATCGCGTTCTTCCCGTCGCTGTTCACCAGCGCCTCGCCGCGCGACGCCGACCTGGCCAAGCACTACCTCCAGCCGCCGAACTGGGGCCACTTCTTCCAGCCGGACTGGCTCGGCTACGACGGCCAGGGCCGCTCCATCTACGCCCGCGTGCTCTACGGCGCCCGCGCGTCGATCCTCGTCGGCGTCGGCGTCACCACCCTGGTCACGATCCTCGGCACGCTGGTCGGCATGCTCGCCGGCTACTTCGGCGGGTGGGTCGACAGCCTGCTCTCCCGCATCACGGACATCTTCTTCGGCGTCCCGTTCCTGCTCGGCGCGATGGTCGTGCTCAGCAGCTTCGAGAAGCGCGAGGTCTACGTGGTGATCTTCGCCCTGGCGTTCCTCGGCTGGACCCAGATCGCCCGGGTCTCCCGGGGCGCGGTCATCACCATCAAGCAGGCCGACTACGTCGTCGCCGCCAAGGCGCTGGGCGCCTCCACCAGCCGCATCCTGATCCGGCACATCCTGCCCAACGCCCTCGCCCCGATCATCGTCGTCGCCACCATCGCGCTCGGCGGGTACATCGCGGCCGAGGCGACGCTCTCCTTCCTGGGCGTCGGCCTGGCGGAGCCGACCGTCTCCTGGGGCGTGGACGTGTCCAGCGGCCGTGAGCAGCTGCGCAACGCCTCCTACGTGCTGATCATCCCCTCCGTGATGGTCTCCATCACCGTCCTCTCGTTCCTCATGTTCGGCGATGCGGTACGCAACGCCCTCGACCCCAAGCTGCGCTGAGGGAGGCGTACGTGATCACCACTGAAAAGACCGGGGGCGTCCCCGCGCCGCGCGGTGCCGCGGACGACGTCCGGCCGCTGCTCGAAGTGCGCGACCTCCACGTGGAGTTCCACACCCGGGACGGCGTCGCCAAGGCCGTCAACGGAGTGAACTACTCGGTCAGCTCCGGCGAGACCCTCGCCGTGCTGGGCGAGTCGGGCTCCGGCAAGTCCGTGACGGCCCAGGCCATCATGGGCATCCTCGACATGCCTCCGGGCCGCATCCCCAAGGGCGAGATCCTCTTCCACGGCCAGGACATGCTCAAGATGTCCGCCGAGGAGCGCCGCCGCATCCGCGGGCGCAAGATCGCGATGATCTTCCAGGACGCGCTGTCGTCGCTGAACCCGGTGCTCTCCGTGGGCTACCAGCTCAGCGAGATGTTCCGCGTCCACCTCGGCCTGTCCAAGAAGGACGCCAAGGCCAAGGCCATCGAGCTGATGGACCGGGTGAAGATCCCGGCCGCCAAGGCCCGGGTGAACGACTACCCGCACCAGTTCTCCGGCGGCATGCGCCAGCGCATCATGATCGCCATGGCGCTCTCCCTGGAGCCGGACCTGATCATCGCCGACGAGCCGACGACCGCTCTCGACGTGACGGTCCAGGCCCAGGTCATGGAGCTGCTCGCGGAGCTCCAGCGCGAGTACAACATGGGTCTCATCCTCATCACCCACGACCTCGGCGTCGTCGCCGACGTCGCCGACAAGATCGCGGTGATGTACGCGGGCCGCATCGTCGAGACGGCCCCCGTCCACGAGCTCTACAAGCGCCCCGCCCACCCGTACACGCGCGGCCTGCTGGACTCGATCCCGCGTCTGGACCAGAAGGGCCAGGAGCTCTACGCGATCAAGGGCCTGCCGCCCAACCTGACGCGCATCCCCACCGGCTGCGCGTTCAACCCGCGGTGCCCGAAGGCCCAGGACGTCTGCCGCACCGATCTTCCGCCGCTGCACCAGGTCACCGAGCAGGACGGCACCGAGCTCGTCGGCCGCGGCAGTGCGTGCCACTTCTGGAAGGAGACGATCCATGGCTGACCTCGAGAAGGCGGACATGTCCATGGGCGCCGTTCCCGCCGCCGACCGCGGCGAGCCGATCCTGCGGGTCCGCAACCTGGTCAAGCACTTCCCGCTCACCCAGGGCATCCTGTTCAAGAAGAAGGTCGGCGCGGTCAAGGCCGTCGACGGCATCTCCTTCGACCTCTACCGGGGCGAGACCCTCGGCATCGTCGGCGAGTCCGGCTGCGGCAAGTCCACCGTCGCCAAGCTGCTGATGCTGCTGGAGAGCGCCACCGCCGGCGAGATCTTCTACAAGGGCCAGGACATCACCAAGCTGTCCGGCCGGGCCCTCAAGGCGGTGCGCCGCAACATCCAGATGGTCTTCCAGGACCCGTACACGTCCCTGAACCCCCGGATGACGGTCGGCGACATCATCGGCGAGACCTTCGACATCCACCCGGAGGTGGCGCCCAAGGGCGACCGCCGCCGCAGGGTGCAGGAGCTGCTGGACGTCGTCGGCCTCAACCCGGAGTACATCAACCGGTACCCGCACCAGTTCTCCGGCGGTCAGCGCCAGCGCATCGGCATCGCCCGCGGCCTGGCGCTCAACCCGGAGATCATCATCTGCGACGAGCCGGTCTCCGCCCTCGACGTGTCCGTCCAGGCGCAGGTCGTCAACCTGATGGAGAAGCTGCAGGACGAGTTCGACCTCTCCTACATCTTCATCGCCCACGACCTGTCCGTGGTGCGGCACATCTCCGACCGGGTCGGCGTGATGTACCTCGGGAAGATGGCCGAGATCGGCACGGACACGCAGATCTACGACCACCCCACCCACCCGTACACGCAGGCGCTGCTGTCCGCGGTGCCGGTGCCGGACCCGGAGATGCGCGAGGGCCGGGAGCGGATCATCCTCACCGGCGACGTCCCGTCCCCGGCGAACCCGCCGTCCGGCTGCCGCTTCCGCACCCGCTGCTGGAAGGCGCAGGACAAGTGCGCCCAGGAGGTCCCGCTGCTGGCGGTCCCCGAGCGCTTCAAGGGCTCGGACTCCCCGGCCGCGCACGAGTCGGCGTGCCACTTCGCCGAGGAGAAGGACGTCATCCACGCGGGGTGACCCCTCCCGGTCCCGACGGTGCCCGGCCCACCCCCGCGGTGGGCCGGGCACCGTCGCGTACGGCCGCCGGACGGGCCGCCCCCTCCTCCCGCCGCGCCCGTTCGGGCGGTTTTCCCGGGCGCGCGGACACCGGATGGTCGCCGCCGGAGTGCGGTGCCCCCGCGGCCGCGGTGTATTGGGGCGCAGCAACTGCCGGCGGATGAGGGAGGCACTCCATGCCCGGAACTACGAGGGCCGTGCGGGCCGCCGCCGTCGCCGCCGTCCTCGCGGCCACCGCGACCGCCTGCGGCGGAGGGGGCGGTGGAGGGGGCGACGGCGTCCTGAGCTCGTCCTGGGGGGACCCCCAGAACCCCCTGGAGCCCGCCAACACCAACGAGGTCCAGGGCGGCAAGGTCCTCGACATGGTCTTCCGGGGCCTCAAGCGGTACGACCCGGGGACGGGCGAGGCCCAGGACATGGTCGCCGAGAGGATCGAGACGGCCGACTCCCGGAACTTCACCGTCACCCTCGAGGACGGCTGGACCTTCAGCAACGGCGAGAAGGTCACCGCCCGGTCCTTCGTCGACGCGTGGAACTACGGGGCCCACATCGACAACAAGCAGAACAACGCCCCGTTCTTCTCCGACATCGTCGGCTACGAGGAGGTGCACCCCGAGTCCGGCGCCGCCAGGGCGAAGACCATGCGCGGGCTGGTCGTCAAGGACGAGCGCACCTTCACCGTCGCCCTGAAGGACGAGTTCTCCACCTGGCCGGAGACCCTCGGCTACCAGGCGTTCATGCCGCTGCCGCGGGCGTTCTTCACCGACCACGCCGCCTGGCTGGACAAGCCCGTGGGCAACGGCCCGTACACCGTCGACTCGTACACCAAGGGCAGCGGGATGCGGCTGCGCCGCTGGGACGGCTACCGGGGACCCGACAAGGCCCGGAACGCCGGGGTCGACCTGCGCGTCTACACCGACAACAACACCGCCTACCAGGACCTGATCTCCGGCAACCTCGACCTGGTCGACGACATCCCCGCCCAGCAGCTCAAGAACGTCGGGAACGACCTGGGCGACCGGTACATCAACCAGCCCGCCCTCATCGTCCAGACCCTGGTCTTCCCCTTCTACCGGCCCGAGTGGTCCAAGCCCGGCATGGAGAAGGTCCGCACCGGCATCTCCAAGGCGATCAACCGCGAGCAGATCACCGAGCGGATCTTCCAGAAGACCCGCACCCCCGCCAAGGACTGGACCTCCCCGGCGCTCGGCGGCAAGGGCGGGTACTCCGACGCCTGCGGTGACGCCTGCGCCTACGACCCCGCCGAGGCCAAGCGGCTCATCACCGAGGGCGGCGGCCTCCCCGGCGGCCGGATCACCCTCACGTCGAACGTCGACACCGGCTCCCACCGGCAGTGGATGGACGCCGTCTGCAACAGCGTCAACAACGTCCTCGGCCGCGGCCCCGTCTGCACCGTCAACCCCGTCGGCACCTTCGCGGACTTCCGCAACCAGATCACGGCCGGCCGGATCACCGGGCCCTTCCGCTCCGGCTGGCAGGCCGACTACCCGCTCATCCAGAACTTCCTGGAGCCCCTCTACTCCACCGGCGCCTCCTCCAACTACGGCAAGTTCAGCAACCGGCGCTTCGACGCCCTCGTCGACCGCGCCAACGCCGAGTCCGACCAGGCCGCCGCCGTCAGGCACTTCCAGGACGCCGAGCGGGTCCTCGCCGCCCAGATGCCCGCCATCCCCCTCTGGTACCAGAACGGCAGCGCCGGCTACTCCGAGCGGCTCTCCGACGTGAGGCTCAACCAGTTCAGCGTCCCCGTGTACGACCAGATCAAGGTCGGCTGAGCCGCCGCCCGCACCCCCCGGAGGAGGCCACATGGGGCGCTACGTCATCCGGCGGCTGCTCCAGATGATCCCCGTGTTCATCGGGACCACCCTGCTGATCTTCCTCATGGTGTACGCCCTCGGCGACCCCGTCGCGGCGCTCTTCGGCGACAAGGCGCCCGACCCCGCCACGGCCGCCCGCATCCGCAGGGACCTCCACCTCGACGAGCCGCTGTGGAAGCAGTACCTCCTCTACATGGGGGCGATCTTCCGGGGGGACTTCGGCACCGCCTTCAACGGCCAGCGGGTGACCGAGCTGATGGCCGCCGCCTTCCCGGTGACGCTGCGCCTCACCCTCGTCGCCGTCGCCGTCGAGGTCGTCGTCGGCATCGCCCTCGGCGTGGTCAGCGGCCTCCGGCGCGGCCGCCCGCTCGACACGGGGCTGCTGGTCCTCACCCTCGTCGTCGTCTCCGTCCCCACCTTCGTCTCCGGCTACCTCCTGCAGTTCCTCCTCGGCGTGAAGCGGGGGTGGATCAGCCCGTCCGTCTCCTCCGAGGCCCGCTTCGACGAGCTGCTCCTCCCCGGGGTCGTCCTCGCCCTCGTCTCCCTCGCCTACGTCACGAGGCTCAGCCGCACCTCGATCGCCGAGAACATCCGCGCCGACTACGTCCGCACCGCCGTCGCCAAGGGCCTGCCGCGCCGCCGCGTCATCACCCGGCACCTGCTGCGCAACTCCCTCATCCCGGTCGTCACCTTCATCGGCGCCGACATCGGCGCGCTGATGGGCGGCGCCATCGTCACCGAGCGGATCTTCAACATCCACGGCGTCGGCTACCAGCTGTACCAGGGCATCCTGCGCAACAACTCGCCCACCGTCGTCGGCTTCGTGACGATCCTCGTGATCGTCTTCCTCGTGGCGAACCTGCTCGTCGACCTGCTCTACGCGGTCCTGGACCCGAGGATCCGCTATGCCTGACCCGTACGGGAAGGACCCCCGCGCGGGGAACCCGTACGGGGACCCGCGCGAGGCGGTCGCCCCCACCGGCGCCGGCGGCGCCATGGACCTGGCCATGAGCGAGGCGGAGACCCTGGACGGGCGGGAGACCGGGCCGACCGGCGGGGAGGGCGCCCCGCCCGGCTCCGGCGGCAGGCCCCGCAGCCTGTGGACCGACGCCTGGCACCAGCTGCGCCGCAACCCGGTCTTCGTCGTCTCGTCGCTGCTCATCGCCTTCCTGGTGCTCGTCGCGATCTGGCCGCAGCTCCTCACCGACACCGACCCCCTCCACTGCGACCTCGCCAAGTCCCAGGAGGGCCCCGAGCCGGGCCACCCCTTCGGGTACGACACCCAGGGCTGCGACGTGTACGCCCGCACCGTCCACGGGGCCCGCGCCTCCATCACCGTCGGCGTCGCCGCCACCCTCGGCGCCGCCCTGCTCGGCGGCCTCCTCGGCGGGCTCGCCGGGTTCTTCGGGGGCTGGGGCGACGCCCTGCTCTCCCGCACCGCCGACGTGTTCTTCGGCATCCCCGTCATCCTCGGCGGCCTGGTCTTCCTCTCCGTCGTCACCGGCACCACCGTGTGGCCCGTCGTCGGGTTCATCGTGCTGCTCGGCTGGCCGCAGATCGCCCGCATCGCCCGCGGCTCCGTCATCACCGCCAAGCAGCACGACTACGTCCAGGCTGCCCGCTCCCTCGGCGCCGGCGGCGGGCGGCTCATGCTGCGGCACATCGCCCCGAACGCCGTCGCCCCCGTCATCGTCGTCGCGACGATCGCGCTGGGCACCTACATCGCGCTGGAGGCGACGCTGTCGTTCCTCGGCGTCGGGCTGCGCCCGCCCACGGTCTCCTGGGGCATCGACATCTCCAACGCCGCCCCGCAGATCCGCAACGCCCCCCACATGCTGCTGTGGCCCGCGGGCGCGCTGAGCGTCACCGTCCTCGCGTTCATCATGCTCGGCGACGCCGTCCGCGACGCCCTCGACCCCAAGCTGCGCTGAGGAGCCGCCGCCATGCTGCTCGAAGTACGCGACCTCCACGTCGAGTTCCGCACCCGCGAAGGCACCGCGAGGGCGGTCAACGGCGTCACCTGCTCCGTCGACGGGGGGAGACCCTCGCCGTCCTCGGGGAGTCCGGCTCCGGCAAGTCCGTCACCGCCCAGGCCGTCATGGGCATCCTCGACACGCCGCCCGGCCGGATCACCGCCGGACGGATCCTGTTCCAGGGCCGCGACCTGCTCACCCTCGGGGCGGAGGAGCGGCGCAGGGTGCGCGGCGCGCGGATGGCGATGGTCTTCCAGGACGCCCTGTCGGCCCTCAACCCCGTCCTCACCGTCGGCGACCAGCTCGCCGAGATGTACACCGTCCACCGCGGCATGTCGAAGAAGGACGCCCGCGCCAGGGCCGTCGAGCTGATGGACCGCGTCCGCGTCCCCGCCGCCCGCGAACGCGTCGGCCAGTACCCCCACCAGTTCAGCGGCGGCATGCGCCAGCGCGTCATGATCGCCATGGCGATGGCCCTGGAGCCCGCCCTGATCATCGCGGACGAGCCCACCACCGCCCTCGACGTCACCGTCCAGGCCCAGGTCATGGAGCTCCTGGCCGAGCTGCGGCGGGAGATGGGCATGGGCCTCGTCCTCATCACCCACGACCTCGGCGTCGTCGCCGACGTCGCCGACAGGATCGCGGTGATGTACGCGGGCCGCATCGTCGAGACCGCCCCCGTCCACGACCTGTACCGGGCGCCCGCCCACCCCTACACCCAGGGGCTGCTCGACTCCATCCCCCGCCTCGACCGCAAGGGCCGGGAGCTGTACGCGATCAGGGGCCTGCCGCCCAGCCTCACCGCGATCCCGCCCGGCTGCCCCTTCCACCCGCGCTGCCCCCGCGCCCGCGACGTGTGCCGCACCGACGTCCCCCCGCTGTACGAGGTCTCGGCCGACCGGAGCAGCGCCTGCCACTTCTGGCGGGAGACCCTCCACAAGGAGCCCGTCGATGCGGCGCGCTGAACCGGTCCTGGAGGTACGGGAGCTCGTCAAGCACTACCCGCTCACCCGGGGCGTGCTGTTCAGGAAGCAGGTCGGCGCGGTCAAGGCCGTCGACGGGGTCTCCTTCGACCTGGGCCCCGGCGAGACGCTCGGCATCGTCGGCGAGTCCGGCTGCGGCAAGTCGACGGTCGCCAGGATGCTGGTCGGCCTGGAGCGGCCGACCTCGGGCACCATCCGCTACCGGGGTGAGGACGTCACCCGGCTGTCCGGGCGGGCGCTGAAGGCCGTGCGGCGCGACGTCCAGATGGTGTTCCAGGACCCGTACACGTCCCTGAACCCCCGGATGACGGTCGGCGACATCGTCGGGGAACCGTACGAGATCCACCCGGAGGTCGCGCCGAAGGGCGACCGCCGCCGCAGGGTGCAGGAGCTGCTGGAGGTCGTCGGCCTCAACCCCGAGCACGTCAACCGCTACCCGCACCAGTTCTCCGGCGGTCAGCGCCAGCGCATCGGCATCGCCCGCGGCCTCGCCCTCCGGCCGCGCGTCATCGTCGCCGACGAGCCGGTCTCCGCCCTCGACGTGTCCGTCCAGGCGCAGGTCGTCAACCTGATGGAGCGGCTCCAGGACGAGTTCGGCCTGGCGTACGTCTTCATCGCGCACGACCTGTCGATCGTCCGGCACATCTCCGACCGGGTCGGCGTCATGTACCTCGGCCGGATCGTCGAGACGGGCACCGACACCGAGATCTACGACCACCCCACCCACCCCTACACCCAGGCCCTGCTCTCCGCCGTGCCCGTGCCGGACCCGGAGGCGAGGGAGCACCGCGAGCGCATCCTGCTCGCCGGAGACGTCCCGTCCCCGGCGAACCCGCCGTCCGGCTGCCGCTTCCGCACCCGCTGCTGGAAGGCGCGCGAACGGTGTGCCCTGGAGGTGCCCCTGCTCGCCGTGCCCGCCGCGTTCCGGGACGTCGCGACCCCGGCGCGGCACGACTCGGCGTGCCACTTCGCGGAGGAGGTCCACGTCGTACCGGGCGGGGCGGAGCCCCCGCGGGACCGGGCGGCCCCCGCGCCGCCGCCCGGCGGGGGCGGCCCGCCCGGCGCGTGACGGCCGCGGGGCGCGCGGCGGGCGGTGGGGCGCGTGGCGGTCGCGGGGTGTGCGGTACGCGACGGGCCGCAGGGTGCGCCCGCGCCGCGCGGTGCGCGGTGCGGGCGGGCCACGGGACGCGTGACGGCCGCGGGGTGGGGGCGGCCCCCGGCCGTCGGGGGGCGCCGCACGGGCGTGCCGCCTCCTCCGGCCACCGGCCGCACGGGCGTGCCGCCGCCCGGGAGGCCCGCCCGGCCGCGGGCCGCACCGGGCCGCCGCCCCGGAGGACCCGCCCCGTGCGCCGTTCCCCGGGGCCCGCCCGGCGCGGTGGGCCCCGTACGGCGGTACGACCCGTCGCCGGCACCACCCCGGCGGACGCCGCAGTCCCGCGCGGACGTGCTCCATACCCGCCTGCCCGGCCGGAACATATGGATTTCGCCAATTTACAGATCGTCCGCCGATCCGCCCTTCGGGGCCGGTTCCGGCATCCGGACGCCCCCTACGTCCCGTACGCCCCGAATGTGCAACCCCTCATCCGCGGGCGGATGGTCCCCCACCGGCACCACCCGCCCCCCGCGTCCCTCCACGGCGCGTGCGGGCCGCCCGGCCGGCGTCCCCGCCGGTGTGCTCCCGGGCCGGTTCCGGCCACCGACCGCCCCCCGCCGCCCGGGGCGTCCGCGTCACCCCGAACCCCGAGAGGCCCCCCGCCGCCCGCCCGACGGCGGCCCCGGCCGGCCGCCCGGTCCGGGCGCGGACGGCCGGCGCACCGCCGCGCGACCGGTCCCGCCGCGCACCGCCGGGCCGGCAGGGCGCACCCGTCAACTCGGCCGCGCGGCACGGCGCGTGGCCTACCGCGCCGCGCCGTCCCCGGCTCGCGCCCCCCGGATCGGCGGGCGTTCCCGGGACCCGCCGGGCGGGACCTCGGGGGAGCCGCCCGCGGGCCTCCTCCCCTCCCCGGCCCGGGACCCGGGTCCGGCCCGGCGGGCCCCGCCCCCCCCGGGGAGGTGCGCGGGGAACCGGCCGGGCCGCCGGGCGCCGCGGCGAACTCCCGGATCGCGCCCTGGCGAGGCGCCGCGGGCGGACGCACCGGCAGGGGGCGGGGACACCGCAACGGCGAACCGCGTGACCGAAACTAGCGGCTGTGCGCCCCCCGTGCTGCCGTGCACCGATCGGAGCGCGGAGACGGAAAGTTATGATCCGTGGCGCAAGGTGGGTATCAACCTCCTGGCACATGCGCGCTGCCCGTTCCGACCGACATGTATGGAGGTGAACCGCCGTGGCACTCTCGATTTCGGCGGTGGTGCTGCTGGCGATCGTCGTCTTCCTGCTCATCCGGAAAGCGGGGCTGAAGGCCGGGCACGCCGTGATCTGCATGCTCCTGGGCTTCTACCTGGCGAGCTCCTCCATCGCCCCCACCGTGAGCCAGCTCACCACCAGCGTGGCGGGCATGATCGGCAACCTCAAGTTCTAGAAGCCGCCTCCGCGCGTTCCGCGAGCACCCCTCGGGAGCGGACCTCGTAGGGTGTCCGCATGACGGATCTCCCCGCCCGTCGTCTGCTCCTGGTGCACGCGCACCCCGACGACGAGTCGATCAACAACGGCGCCACCATGGCCAGGTACGCGGCCGAGGGCGCCCGGGTCACCCTGGTGACCTGCACACGGGGCGAAGAGGGCGAGGTCATCCCGCCCGGCCTCGCCCATCTCGCGCCCGACCGCGACGACCGGCTCGGGCCCCACCGCGTCGGCGAACTCGCCGCCGCCATGCGGGAGCTGGGCGTCGCCGACCACCGCTTCCTCGGCGGCCCGGGCCGCTTCCGCGACTCGGGGATGGCGGGCCTCCCGCAGAACCACCGCGAGGGCGCCTTCTGGAGCACCCCCGTGGACGCCGCCGCGGCGCACCTGGTCGAGGTCGTCCGGGAGGTCCGCCCCCAGGTCCTCGTGACGTACGACCCCGACGGCGGGTACGGCCACCCCGACCACGTCCAGGCCCACCGCGTGGCGATGCGCGCCGCCGACCTGGCCGCCGACCCGTCGTACGCGCCCGGCCTGGGCGCCCCGCACGCCATCGCGAAGATCTACTGGAACCGGGTCTCCCGTTCGGCCGCCGAGGAGGGCTTCGCCGCCCTGCGCGCCGCGAGCGGGGTGGCCTTCCCCGGCGTCGCCGACATCCGGGACCTGCCGGGCGTGGTCGACGACGAACTGGTCACCACCGAGATCGACGGCACCGCGTACGCGGACCGCAAGACGGCCGCCCTGCGCGCGCACGCCACGCAGATCGCCCTGCAGGACCGGTTCTTCGCCCTCTCCAACGGTCTCGGGCAGCCCGTCCTCATCCGGGAGCACTACCAGTTGGCGCGGGGCGTCCCCGGCGCTCCGGCGGGGGAGCGGGAGACGGACCTGTTCGCCGGGGTGGCCGCGTGAGCGCCGCGGCGAAGGTCCTCGCGCACGCGGTGCTCGCCTCGCTGGGCGTCCTCGTGGGGCTGGCCGGCGCACTCGTCCAGGCCGGCTGGCTCCCCGGCGGGCTGCTGCTCGCCCTGCTGGCGGCGGCGGCCCTCTTCTACGGGGGGCTGCGCGCCGTCGGCGGGCAGTCGGGCGTGGTGTCGTCCGGCGCGGGCTGGCTGGCGGCCGTCGTGGTGGCCGGTCTCGGACGCGGCGAGGGCGACAAGCTCCTCTGGGGCGGACTGGTCGACCTGGTGTTCGTGTTCGGCGGCACGATGATCGCTGTGATGTGCGCCACCCTCTTCGCGACGCCGCAACAGCGGTGATCCACCGGGCCACTTGACGGCGGACGTGCCCGAACTTGAGGAGTGGCGGCCGGTGGTGCCCCTCCCGGCAGGGAGTGGCGCGATGGCGGTGGCCAGTATGGTGGTGCGCGCCGCCGGGCGTCCGTGGGTGTGTGAGCGGGCGGCGGAGCCAACCGGGAGATCCTGCTGTGAGTCGTGAAACTGACACTTCGCCCTCCGGGCACCAGGGGCGCGGCGGAGCCGCCTACCCCTCGGGCACCCCGCCCTACGGGTCGCCCCGGCCCCAGGAGGCGCCCGGGGCCGGTGCGCCCGCGCAGCCCGAGGAGAAGAAGACCGAAACGACCCTGACCACCCGCATCCGGATCAACATTCCGGGTTCGAGGCCCATCCCGCCGGTCGTCATGCGCAAGCCCGTGGGATCGGGAGGCCAGGACGCGCCGGCGGGCGGTACCGAGCAGGAGGGGCCCGCCGAGCGGACGGCGGGGGCGCCCCGCCCGGACGCGGACGAGCCGGAACCGGCCCCCGCGCAGGGGAAGCCCGCCAACGACTGGTTCGCCCCGCGCAAGCCGCCCGCCGCCGCACCCCCCGGCACCGCCGCCGCACCGGACCCCGGCCCGGCGCCGGACCCCGGCGCCGGGCCGGGTCCGGCCGCCAACGGCGCCGGGTACGCGGTGACGGCCTCCGCCGCGCCGCAGGACCGTGTCGAGGAGCACCCCGCCGGCCCCGGCCTCCCCTACTTCTCGGACGCCCCCGGCGCCCCGGCCGCCCCCTCCGGCCAGACGGCGGGCCCCGTCCACGGAGCCTTCGGGACGGCCCCCGGAGTCCCCGGGCCCCCCGGAGTCCCTGGGCCCCCCGGAGTTCCCGGGACCCCCGGAGTTCCCGGGGTCCCAGGAGTCCCTGGGCCTCCCGGAGTTCCCGGGACCCCCGGAGTTCCCGGGGTCCCGGGAGTCCCCGGGACCCCGGGAGTCTCCGGAGTCGTTCCGCCGGACGCCTCCGCGGTCCCCGGCACGGCCGGCCCCCCCGCCCAGGCCCACGCCCCGGGCGGCGGAATGTCCGACGACACCGCGATCCTCACCCCGCAGCGTCCGCACCCCGGCCCGCCGCCCGGCCAGGCGGCGGGCGACACGCTCACGAGCGGCCTCTCCGTCGTCCCGCAGGACACCGGGGGGCGGCCGCCCGGCCTCTCGCCGTACCCGGCACCGGGGCCCGCCCGCGCGGCCGACGGGACCGGCCCCCGCGACGAAGCCTTCGGGGACGACCCGGAGGGGTACCCGCCCGCCTCCGGCGAGCCCGCCCCCGAGACGTCCGGGCCCGCCCCGCGGCCCGCCCCGCCGGCACCCGCCCCCCGCGGGGAAGGGCCGCTCCAAACTGGTCCTCCTCGCCGTGGGCGTGGTCGTCGCCGCCGGCATCGCCTACGGCGCGGGGCTGCTCCTCAACCAGGCCGACGTGCCGAAGGGCACCACCGTCCTGGGCGTCGACATCGGCGGCTCCACGAAGGAGGAGGCCGTACGGAAGCTGGACGCCGTCCTCGGCGCGCGCGCCGCCGCGCCGCTCCGGCTGGAGATCGGCGGCCGGGACCGCACGCTCGCCCCCGACAAGGCAGGCCTGACCCTGGACAGCCAGGAGACGGTCCGCGCCGCCGCCGGCAACGACTACAACCCCGTCTCCGTGATCGGCTCCCTGTTCGGCGCCGAGCGCACGGCCGAGCCGGTCATCCCGGTCGACGAGGAGAAGCTGGGTGTCGCCCTGGCCGGCCTGGGCGGCGGTTCCGGAGCGGTCACCGAGGGAACCGTCAGGTTCGAGCCGGGCAAGGCCGTGCCCGTGCCGGGTGAGGCCGGTACGGCGCTGGACGTCCAGCGGTCGATGATCTTCGTCAGGGACGCGTTCCGCGCCCAGGTCGAGACGGGGCGGGCGAACGTCGTCGAACTCCCCGTGGCCACCCGCGAGCCGGTGATCGGGCGGGCCGAGGTCGACCGGGCGATGAGGGAGTTCGCCGAGCCCGCGATGTCCGGCCTGGTCACCATCAGGGCCGGCGGCAAGCAGATCCAGTTCGGCCCCCAGCGGTCGCTGCCGCAGATCCTGTCGATGAAGGCGGTCGGCACGAGGCTGGAGCCCTACTACGACAAGGAGGCCATCAACCGCCTCCTCGACGGGACCTTCGACGGCATCATGGTCACCAAGGGCGACGGCACGAAGCACCAGTTGTCCGCCGACGACGTGGCCGCCGCCATGCACAAGGCCCTGCGCGGCAGGACGGAAGCCGAGCGCACGGTCACCATCGAGCTCGACCCGCAGGGGTAGGCGGCGGGTCCGGGCGGCACGGGGCCGGACCGGCGAGGGCGGCACCCGCGTGCGGCCCGGCACCCACCCACGGCCCGGTCCCCGCCGAGACGTGCACGGGCCGCCCGGCCGACCCGTGCGCCGTCCACCGCCCGGTCGGCCCACCCGGTCACGCCCGCGCCCGGCCCCGGCCGGTTCGGTCCCCCGCCCGGCTGCCGTCCGCTGCGGCCCCGCAGCCCGGGCCGGGCCCGAGCGCCCGCCGGTCGTCTCCGTCCGGGGCGCCGGGTGACCGCCCGGCGGCGGCCGAGGCCCGGACCCGCCCTGATGCGGCGCTTCCTATCGGGGCCGGTCGCCGTCCCCGTTGTCCTCGAGCAGTTCCCGGGTGCGGCGCAGCAGCGCTTCCCGTACGGGGTCGGGGGAGAGGACCCGCAGGGGGGTGCCCAGGCCGAGGAGGTAGGCGGCGATTTGGTCGGCGTCGTTGCCGCCGATCTCGACGAGGGTCGCGTCGGGGCCGTCGGGGCGGTGGGTGCCGATCGTCGGCGGGACGAGCCGCAGGGCCCGGTCCACGGGGTGCGGGAGCCGGACCGTCGCGTAGAGCGGGTAGACGACGCCGGCGATGCCCCGGGAGACCAGGAGGGCCGGGTCGGGCGGGTCGACGAGTTCGACCGGGTGCCCGGTGGGCCGTACCCGCACCACCCGGTCGGCCCGGAAGGTCCGCCACCGGTCGCGCGCCACGTCCCGGGCGACGAAGTACCAGCGCAGGCCCGTGTGCACCAGGCGGTAGGGGTCGACGTCCCGGACGGTGGCCCTCCCGGCGTGGTCCCGGTACGACAGGCGGGTGCGCTCGCCGCGGCGGCAGGCGGCGGCCAGTTCCGGCAGCACGCCGGGCGGGATCATCCGGCGGCCCTCGGGCCGGGGGGTGTGGACGAAGGTGGAGTCCATCTCGCCCAGCCGCTCCGCGATCCGGGACGGCAGGACCTGCCGCAGCTTCAGCAGCGCCGACAGCGCGGCCCGGTCGCCGCCCAGGACGCCGCTGAGCGCGGCCTCGCGCAGGGCGACGGCCACGGCGAGCGCCTCCTCGTCGTCGAGGCTCAGCGGCGGCACCCGGGTCCCGCCGCCGAGGCGGTAGCCGCCCCACGGGCCGGGGTCGGACTCGATGCCGTAGCCGAGTTCCCGCAGCCTGGCGACGTCCCGCCGGATCGTGCGGTCGGTGACCGCCATCCGCTCGGCCAGCTCGCGGCAGGTCCACACCGGCCGCGCGGACAGCAGCGAGACCAGGCGCAGCAGGCGGGCGGAGGTGCTGGTCACATCCCGGATTGTCCACCATGACCAGGACCGGAACTGTCCTGGTCCCGTCGTAGCGTCCCGCCCATGAGCACCGAACCCGCATCCACGCCCGCGTCCGCACCCGCGATCCGCCTGCTGTCCGTCGACTTCGACTGCCCCGACCCGGTCGAACTGGCCCGCTTCTACGGCGAGGCACTCGACCTGCCCGTCGTCTACTCCAGCGACGACTTCGTCCTCCTCGGCCGCGACGGTTCGCCCGGGCTGGGCTTCATCCGGGTGGCCGACTACCGGCGCCCGACCTGGCCCGACCCCTCCCAGGGCAAGCAGGCGCACATGGAACTGGGCGTCACCGACCTGGAGGCCGCCCACGCCCGGATGCTGGCGCTGGGCGCCACCGAACCGGCGATCCAGCCGCACCCCGAGGAGCGCAGGGTCCTGCTGGACCCCGCGGGCCACCCGTTCTGCCTCTCCACGGGAAGCTGAACGCCCGCCGACCGGCGACCACCACACCGCGCACCCGCACGGGGCGGCGGACCCGCCGCCACCCTCACGGAGGCCGCGGACGGGCCGCGCGGCCCCGCGAACCGCGGGCCCCGCCCGCCACGGGGCCGGTGCCGCCGCCCGGGACCCCTCCCACCGAATCGGACGCGACCCGCCCGGACCGGAGCCGCCCGGCGGATCGAGGGCGGCGGGAACCGGGGGAGCGGAGGGCGTACCTCCGCCCCCGTCCCCTCCCAGGACGGCGCCCCGCCCCCTTCCCCGGCCCCTTCCCCGTTCCCCTCCCCGGCCGGGGCGCCCCGCCGCGCCGTCCGGGGAGGGGAGCGGGCTTCAGTTCAGCCGGGCCCGCGCCGCCCGCGCCCGGGCGCGCAGGGCGGCGGCGGCCGCCGGCTCCACCGCGGCGACCACGTCCGCGTACGCGTCGATCTCCGCCGCGCCCGCCAGGAAGTCCCCGCGCTGGACGAGCAGCCCCGCCCGCTCGTACCGCAGCCGCGCCGGATGCGACGGCAGCAGCAGTGCCAGCTCCACCGCCCACAGCGCCGTGTCGGAGCGCTCGGGCCGCCCGGCCGCCCAGGCGCGGATGTTGTTCAAGATCCGCAGCACCATGTCGAGGGGGTCCGCGGGCACCAGCGTCGACGGCCGCAGCGGCTCCCCGGTCGCGCCCGCCACCAGCAGCTCCGCGTCCGCGCCGGTCAGCGCCCGGCCCCCGGCGAACGGGTCCGCCAGCACCTGCTCGCCCGGGTCCCCGAAACCGACGACGAAGTGGCCGGGCAGCGCCACCCCGTACACGGGGGCGCCCGCCCGCCGCGCCACCTCGATCCACACGGCCGACAGCAGGATCGGCAGGCCCCGGCGGCGCCGCAGCACGTGGTGGAGGAGGGAGGACTCCAGGCGCCGGTAGTCGCCCCGCGTCCCGCGGAAGCCGTACCGCCCGCCGAGCAGCGAGGCCAGCGCCGCCACCCAGGCGTGCGGCGTCTTCGGCCCGTACGGCAGGAGGCCCGCCAGCCGGTCCAGCTCGATCTCGGCGGCGTCCAGCTCCGCCTCGCCCAGCTCCGGCTCCGCCACGGCTCCGATCAGCAGGCACAGCTCCGCCAGGTCGGGGCGCTCCTCGCGGGCCGCCCGCGCGAACCGGGCACGCCACCCGCCGGGGTCGGTGCGGTCGTCCATGAGTTCCCCGTACCCGCTCAGCCGATGCGGAAGTGGTGGTAGTGGTGGTGGACCGCGAAGCCCATCCCGTCGTACAGGGCGCGCGCCGCGTCGTCGTCCGCCCCCACCTGCAGCCAGGCGGCCGACGCGCCCTCCTCCAGGGCGCGGACGGCGAGTGCGGCCGTCACCGCCCGGGCGAGGCCCTGCCGCCGGTGCGCCGGGTCGGTCTCCAAGGCGGTGAACCCCGCCCAGCGGCCGTCGACCACGCACCGGCCGATCGCCACCGGCACCCCGTCCGCGCCCGCCACGGAGGCGAACCACACCGAGGGTCCGGAGGACAGGACCCGCACCACGTGGGGGCCGGGCTCGCCCACCCGCCGATACCGGCGCAGCCACGCCGCGTCCGGGGTGCGGGACAGGGCCACGCGGCCGGTGCCGGCGTCCGGGTCCGCGACGGGGGCGAGGCCCCCGATCCGCACCTCCGCCGACGCCTCGCGCCGCCAGCCCCGCTCCTCCAGCGCCGCGCACAGGTCCTCCTGGGTGCCCTCGGCGCCGGTCGCGGCCTGCACGCGCGGGGGCAGGCCGCGCCGCCCGTACCAGGCGCGCACGCGCGCGAGGGCCTCGTCGAGCGGTACGCCGGGATCGCCGAGCGGCAGGGCGGAGTTGGCCCGGCGGGTGAACCCCCGCGCGGCGCGCAGCGTCCACCCCCCCAGCGGTTCGCTCTCCGTCGGCCGCCAGGCCCGCGCCTGCACCCGCGCCAGCTCCCCGAAGCCCGCCGCCGGGCCGCGCCTGCGGGCCGGGGCGGCCGGTACGACCTTGCCCGCGACCAGCGTGCGCTCCGCCACACGGACGATCTCTCCGGTCCTCCGTGTGATCAGCAACACACCGTCGGTCCAGGATGTGAGGATCCCGACGGTGTCGGTGAACGTCCCCTTAGGGGAACCCGGGTCGCCCAACCGGCGGACGGATACCCGTTTTCCCACGTCGGAAGGTGTGATCCGGACCTCGAGTCGTCCGCCCGCAGTGAACTCCACAGCTCTGTCCGCCCCTCCTGTTCGGATCGCCCCCGAGAACGGAGATACTAGGTGCGGGCATCGACGACGCCGCGCTCCCGCGCAGAGCCAGCCCTACCAAGGAGGAACGACAGCGTGACCTACGTCATCGCGCAGCCTTGTGTCGACGTCAAGGACAAGGCGTGCATCGAGGAGTGCCCCGTCGACTGCATCTACGAGGGCCAGCGGTCCTTGTACATCCACCCGGACGAATGCGTCGACTGCGGGGCCTGTGAACCGGTCTGCCCGGTCGAGGCGATCTTCTACGAGGACGACACCCCGGAGGAGTGGAAGGACTACTACAAGGCGAACGTCGAGTTCTTCGACGAGCTCGGCTCGCCCGGTGGTGCCTCCAAGCTCGGCCTGATCGAGCGCGACCACCCCTTCATCGCCGCCCTGCCGCCGCAGAACGGCTGATCGCTCATCCCCGTCGTCGGTCCCGTACGGCCTCCGTGCCGTACGGGGCCGCGGCGTTCGTGCCGGCGCCCGCCCCGCCAGACGTCGCATCCGCGAGAAAGTGAGCACCGTGTCCGCAGTCTCCTCCCGCCTCCCCGTCTTCCCGTGGGACAAGCTGGAGCCGTACAAGAAGACGGCCGCCTCCCACTCCGGCGGCATCGTCGACCTGTCGGTCGGCACCCCGGTGGACCCCGTGCCCGGGCCGGTCCGCAGGGCCCTGGTCGAGGCGGCCGACTCGCCCGGCTACCCCACCGTCTGGGGGACCGCCGCGCTCCGCGACGCGATCACCGGCTGGTGCGGACGCCGGCTCGGCGCCCGCGGCATCGCGCACACGAACGTCCTGCCGGTCGTCGGCTCCAAGGAACTGGTGGCGTGGCTGCCGACGCAGCTGGGCCTCGGCCCCGGCGACGAGGTCGCCCACCCGCGGCTCGCCTACCCGACGTACGAGGTCGGCGCCCGCCTCGCCGGGGCCGCCCCGGTCGCCTACGGCGACCCGACGGAGCTGGACCCGGCCGGGCTGCGGCTGCTGTGGCTGAACTCCCCGTCCAACCCGACGGGCGGGGTCCTCGCCAAGGACGAGCTGACCCGGGTCGTCGCCTGGGCGCGCGAACACGGCGTACTGGTCGTCAGCGACGAGTGCTACCTGGAGCTGGGCTGGGAGGCCGACCCGGTCTCCGTGCTCCACCCGGACGTGTGCGGCGGATCGTACGAGGGGGTCGTCGCCGTCCACTCGCTGTCCAAGCGGTCCAACCTGGCCGGTTACCGGGCCGCGTTCGCCGCGGGCGACGCGGCGGTCCTGGGCGAGCTGCTGCGGATCCGCAAGCACGGCGGCATGATGGTGCCCGCCCCGGTGCAGGCGGCGACGGTCGCGGCGCTCGGCGACGACGCCCACGTGGACGAGCAGCGCGGACGGTACGCGAAGCGGCGGGCGGAGCTGCGGGCGGCGCTGGTGGCGCACGGCTTCCGCATCGAACACAGCGAGGCGGGGCTCTACCTGTGGGCCACCCGCGACGAGCCCTGCTGGGACACCGTCGGGTACCTGGCGGACCGGGGCGTCCTGGTCGCGCCGGGCGACTTCTACGGCGCGGCGGGGGAGCGGTTCGTCCGGATCGCGTTCACGGCCACGGACGAGCGGGTCGCCGAGGCGGTCGAGCGCCTCGGGTGACGGCCGGCCCCGTCGGCGTACGGAGACGGGAAGGGGCCGGGCCGCATCGCGCGGCCCGGCCCCTTCCGCGTTCCCGCGGGCGCGGGTCAGCCGACCGGACCGGAGACCGGCAGGCCCCCGGAGAAGGGCTCGTCCGGGAGCTTGTTCCCGGAGGCGTCGCCCATGGCGTCGCCGGCGCCCCGGGCGAGTTCGCCGGCGGCCGCGCCGAAGGCCGGCATGGCGGCCTCGGCCGCGGTGTCGAGGGCCTCGCCCGCGACCGGGGCGGCCCGCTCGGCGGTCTTGCCGCTCGCGAGGTCCGAGCCGTCCCTCGAGACGGTGCCGACCGTGTCGGTGACCTGCGCGGTGTCGAGGGTGGTGACGCCGCCGGTGAGGTCGGCGGTCTTGGGGAGGTCCGCGGCGCTCGCGGAGCCGGCCGCACCGACCACGGAGGCCGCTCCCGCTGCGGCGAGCAGCGCGGCACGGGCGATCCGGCGGGTCAGGGGGAGGGACATGATGCTCCTTCGACGGGGAAGAGGGCGTGTGGTTGTGATGCCTGTCCGACGATCGGACGCTGTGACAACCGCTCGGGGGCCGCGGGAGGTTGCGGTGCCCGCGGGTAAAGAGTTGGCAATGCGCCGGTCTCCCGGCGCCCGCCGGACGGGTGGGCGGGGAGGCCCGGAGGGGCGGGCTGAACCGTCTCTCCGCAGGTGCCCCGGAGTCGTCCGCGGCGGTTCGCCGGTGGCCGCGGCCCCCGGCGGACGCAGGGCCCGGCGGGGGCGGGGTGGTCCGGCCGGGTGACGCCCCGGACGGCTGACCGAGCCGCGTCGGCGGGCGCCGCGACCACTCTGCGGATCGGTACGGCTACTCTACGGCGTTCCCCCGCGGTTCCTACTCCGCCGTCCTGATGACGACGCCGGCCGTCTCCGTGCCGGGCCCCGCCGCGCGCCACCCCTCGTCGGCCTCGTCCGCGCTCCACACGCGCCCCGCGTACGAGACCTCCACGACGCCCAGCGCGTCCGCCCGCGCCACCGCCCACTGCGCCAGCTCCCAGCCGTGCCGCGGCGCGCCGTCCGACGCCTCGCCCCCCGGCCCGGCGGATCCCGTCCGCACGGGCACGGGCACCGTCACCGTGCGGGAGCCGCCCCCCGGCACCGGGCTCGCGGAGGCGGTCCCGCCGGGCGCCCCGCCGCCCTTGCCGTCGCCGGAGCCCGCCGGAACCCCGCCGAGCACGCCCGCGCCGAACGCCCGCACCAGCTCGCCCCGCACCCGCCGCGCGTCCCCGGGGCGCACCCCGCGCGCCGGGGCGCACGTCAGCGACGCCGCCGAGCGCCCGGTCAGCGCCGCGGCCAGCAGCGCCGCGTCCGGCTCGTGCTTCGCGTACGCCTGGGGGAACCCGCTGCGCTGCACGCGCTGCGCGGCCACCGTCAGGGGCAGCCGCGAGTACCCCGGCACCTCCGCCAGCCGGTCGTAGAAGACGCCCGCCGAGTACACCGGGTCCATGATCTGCCGGGGCGTCCCCCAGCCCTGCGACGGCCGCTGCTGGAACAGCCCCAGCGAATCCCGGTCGCCGTAGTCGATGTTGCGCAGCGCCGACTCCTGCAGCGCGGTCGCCAGCGCGATCGTCACCGCCCGCTCGGGCATCCCGCGCGTGGTGCCCACGGCGGAGATCGTCGCGGCGTTCGCCGCCTGCTCCGGGGAGAGGGTGTACGTGTGGCTCCCGCTGCCGACCGTGCACCGCGGCGCGCCGCCGCCACCCGACTCGTACCGCAGCACCACGTAACCGGCGACGGCCAGCAGGACGGCGAACGACGCCGCGACCCGGGCACGGCGGGCGCGGCGGGGACGGGGGGAGGGGACGGCGGACTCGGACACGCGGTCAACCGTACTAGGGGCCGGGATAGGGTCGGCACATGACCGACTCCACGCCCGAAGCGCCCCTCCGCACCGCTCTGGACCTCACGCTGGACGGTCCGGCACTGACCGCCGCGCTGGTCGACTTCCCCTCCGTCAGCGGCACCGAGAAGCCGCTCGCGGACGCGATCGAGCAGGCCCTGCGCGCCCTCCCGCACCTCACCGTCGACCGGTACGGCAACAACGTCGTCGCCCGCACGCACCTCGGCCGCGCCGAGCGGGTCGTCCTCGCCGGCCACATCGACACCGTGCCGATCGCGGACAACGTCCCCTCCCGGCTGGACGCGGACGGCGTCCTGTGGGGCTGCGGCACGTCCGACATGAAGTCCGGCGTCGCCGTCCAGCTCCGCATCGCCGCGACCGTCCCCGAGCCCAACCGCGACCTGACGTTCGTCTTCTACGACAACGAGGAGGTCGCCGCCCACCTCAACGGCCTCGGGCACGTGGCCGCCGCGCACCCCGACTGGCTCGCCGGGGACTTCGCCGTCCTGCTGGAGCCGTCCGACGGGGAGGTCGAGGGCGGCTGCCAGGGCACCCTGCGCGTCAGCCTCACCCTGCGGGGCGAGCGCGCCCACTCGGCCCGCTCCTGGATGGGCTCCAACGCCGTCCACGCCGCCGCGCCCGTCCTGGCCCGCCTCGCCTCGTACGAGCCGCGCCGCCCGGTCGTCGACGGGCTGGAGTACCGCGAGGGCCTCAACGCCGTCGGGATCACCGGCGGCGTCGCCACCAACGTGATCCCCGACGAGTGCACCGTCGTCGTGAACTACCGCTACGCCCCCGACCGCACCCCGGAGGAGGCCGAGAAGCACGTGCGGGAGGTGTTCGCCGACTGCGGCGTGGACGAGTTCGTCGTCGACGACCACTCCGGCGGCGCCCTGCCCGGCCTCTCCCACCCGGCCGCGGCGGCGTTCATGACGGCGGTCGGCGGCACCGCCCGCCCCAAGTTCGGCTGGACCGACGTCTCCCGCTTCAGCGCGCTCGGCGTGCCCGCCGTCAACTACGGGCCCGGCAACCCGGTCCTCGCGCACAAGCGGGACGAGCGCGTCGCGGTCGACCGGATCACCCACTGCGAGCGGCGCCTGTACGACTGGCTCACTGCCTGACGACCACGATTTCGCCACTCTTCACATTTCCAGCCCTACGCTGATCCCGGCAGACGATGTTCAGCGGAGGGAGCAGATCGTGGGAAACCCCGAGGCCGAAGGAGTGCGGACACGCGCGGAGCAGCGGCTGGGACCGGTGCTCCGCCGCAGGGAACAGATCCAGCCGGGCACGGCCGACCAGCGGCTGCTGGACACCGCGGGCGACGCGGACTGGGTCCACACCGACCCCTGGCGGGTCATGCGCATCCAGTCCGAGTTCGTCGAGGGCTTCGGCGCGCTGGCCGAACTCCCCGGCGCCATCAGCGTCTTCGGCTCGGCCCGCACCCCGGCCGGCACACCGGAGTACGAGGCCGGCGTGAGACTCGGCAGGGCCCTGGCCGAGGCGGGCTTCGCGGTGATCACGGGCGGCGGGCCGGGCGCCATGGAGGCCGCGAACAAGGGCGCGCGCGAGGCGAAGGGCGTCTCCGTCGGCCTCGGCATCGAGCTCCCCTTCGAGCAGGGCCTCAACCCGCACGTCGACATCGGCATCAACTTCCGCTACTTCTTCGTGCGGAAGACGATGTTCGTCAAGTACGCCCGGGGTTTCGTCGTCCTGCCGGGCGGTCTGGGCACGCTGGACGAGCTGTTCGAGGCGCTGACCCTCGTCCAGACCCGCAAGGTCACCCGCTTCCCGATCGTCCTGTTCGGCACGGAGTACTGGTCGGGCCTGGTCGACTGGCTCCGCGGCACGGTCATCGCCCAGGGCAAGGCCGCCGAGCGCGACCTGATGCTGTTCCACGTGACGGACGACGTGGACGAGGCGGTGGCCCTGGTCAGCAAGGAGGCCGGGCGCTGAGCCCGCGCGTCCGGCGCGGGGCCGGCGCGACCCGGCCGGTCACGCCAGCCCCCGCCGGGCGACGGCCGGCTCGCGGTGCCCCGCGATGGACGCCACCATGTCCAGCACCTGCCGCGTCTCGGCGACCTCGTGCACCCGGTACACCCGGGCCCCCAGCCACGCCGACACCGCCGTCGTCGCCAGCGTCCCGACGACCCGCTCCTTCACCGGCCGGTCCAGGGTCTCGCCCACGAAGTCCTTGTTCGACAGGGAGACCAGCACCGGCCACCCCGTCTCCACCATCTCCCCGAGCCGCCGCGTCGCCTCCAGGGAGTGCCGGGTGTTCTTCCCGAAGTCGTGCCCCGGGTCGATCAGCACCGACTCCCGCGGCACCCCCAGCGCCACGGCCCGCTCGGCCAGCCCGACCGTCACGCGCAGGATGTCCGCCACCACGTCGTCGTACGCCACCCGGTGCGGACGCGTCCGCGGCTCGGCGCCGCCCGCGTGGGTGCACACGAGTCCCGCCCCGTACCGGGCGGCGACCTCCGCGAGCTTCGGATCGACGCCGCCCCAGGCGTCGTTCAGCAGGTCCGCCCCGGCCTCGCACACGGCCTCGCCGACCTCGTGCCGCCAGGTGTCGACGCTGATCACCACGTCGGGGTGGCGCCGCCGCACCTCCGCCACGAAGCCGACCGTGCGCCGCGCCTCCTCCTCGGCGTCGACCTCCTCGCCGGGCCCCGCCTTCACCCCTCCCACGTCGACGATCGCCGCCCCCTCGGCCACGGCCCGCTCGACCCGGGCGAGGGCGGGCTCGTCGTGGAAGGTGGCCCCCTGGTCGTAGAAGGAGTCCGGGGTCCGGTTCACGATGGCCATGACCACCGGCTCGTGCGCGTCGAATTCGCGTCGTCCCAGGCGCAGCATCCCGCAAGTCCTCCTCGTGTGGCGTCCCCGCGACCCTAACCGCCGCGACCGCGTGGCACGATCGGCACCGGACGTTCTACGCTCCATGTTTCCGGTCCCGGGAGAGGCGCACTGTGTTCTGGTTCTTGGCTGTAGCGATGGTCGTCGTCGTGGCCGCGGTGACCCTCGCGGTGGTCGGCGGCGCGGAGAGCGAGGTGCTGCCCGAGGCGCCGCCGGAGCACCTGGTCGACCCGCTGCCGCTCACCCGGCCGGTCAGCCGCGCCGACGTCGAGGCGCTGCGGCTCCCGCTGGCGCCCCGCGGCTACCGGATGGACGAGGTCGACGACGTCCTGGACCGGCTGGCCGCAGAGCTCGCGGAGCGGGACGCCCGGATCGCGGAGCTGGAGTCCGCGCTGGCCGGCGCGCAGGCCACGGCCTCCGGCCGCGCGGACCTCTTCGCCGCACCCCCCGGCACGACGGCCCCACGGGCCACGGCGGCCCCGCAGGCGACGGCCGGCCCAGCGGCCGCGAGGAGCCGACCGGCGGCGGGGAGCCCGCTGGGCACGGGAAGCCCACCGGCCGTGGTGAGTTCCCCGGTTCCGGCGAACGCGAGGGCCGCGAGGCGCGCGACGGCCGCGGGAGCCGCGACACGCGGGACGGCGAGGGCGACCGGTGACCGGCGGGGCGGTGCCCGGGCCGGACGGCGCGCCGCGCTGCCCGTGGGGCCTCTCGACCCCCGACTACCTCCCCTACCACGACGGCGAGTGGGGCCGCCCGGTCCACGGCGACGACGCGCTGTTCGAACGGCTGAGCCTGGAGGCGTTCCAGTCCGGCCTGTCGTGGATCACCGTCCTGCGCCGCCGGGAGGGCTTCCGGCGGGCCTTCGCCGGTTTCCGGATCGCCGAGGTCGCCGCCTTCACGGAGGCCGACCGGGAGCGGCTGCTCGCCGACGAGGGCATCATCCGCAACCGCGCCAAGATCGACGCGACGCTCGCCAACGCGCGCCTGCTCGCCGGGTGGGAACCCGGCGAGCTCGACGGACTGGTCTGGTCCCACGCGCCGGACCCGGCGGCCCGCCCGGCCCCGCGCACGCTCGCGGACGTCCCGGCGGTCACGCCCGAGTCGACGGCCCTGGCGAAGGCCCTGAAGCGGCGCGGCATCCGCTTCGTCGGGCCCACCACGGCGTACGCGCTGATGCAGGCGTGCGGCCTGGTCGACGACCACCTGTCGGACTGCGTCGCCCGCACCGCGCGCCCGCCCGCCGCGGCCCCGGCCTCCTAGCGGCCGACGTACTCCGGCTTCTCCTTCGCGAGGAACGCCTCCACCGCGATCCGGTGGTCCTCGGAGGCGCCGGCCCGGGTCTGGAGCTCGTCCTCCTTCTCCAGGGTCTCCGCCAGGGTGTGCCCGGCGCCGTACGCCATGGCCTCCTTGATCGACGCGTACGCGAGCGTGGGGCCCGCCGCGAGGGCGCGGGCGGTCCGCTCCGCCTCCGCGGCCAGCTCGGCGGCCGGCACCAGCCTGCCGACCAGGCCCAGGTCGTACGCCTCCCGCGCGGACAGCGAGCGCGGGAACAGCATCAGGTCGGCGGCGCGGGCGGCGCCGACCAGGCGGGGCAGCGTCCACGAGATGCCCGAGTCGGCGCTGAGCGCCACGCCCGCGAAGGACGTGTTGAACGAGGCCGTGTCGGCGACGACCCGGTAGTCCGCCGCCAGCGCGAAGCCGAAGCCGGCGCCCGCCGCGACCCCGTTCACCCCGGCCACCACCGGCTTCGGCATCCCGGCGATCGCCCGGACGATCGGGTTGTAGTGCTCCCGCACCGTCCGCATCGCGTCCTCGCCGGTCAGCGACTGCACGTGCTCCTTGAGGTCCTGGCCCACGCAGAACGCCCGGCCCGCCGCGGTCAGCAGCACCGCGCGCACGGCGGAGTCGGCGCCCGCGGCCTCCAGGGCCTCCCGCAGCGCGTCCTTCGCCTCGGTGTTCAGCGCGTTCATCGCGTCGGGCCGGTTGATGGTGACGGTCGCGAGCCCTTCGCTCACCTCGTACAGCACGGTGTCGGCCATGGCGGGGTCCCCTTTGCGGCTCCGGTGGTCGTGTCCCGCCCAGCATGACGGAGATCATCGGACTCCGGCATGTGACCTGCGTCAAACGACGGCGCCCCGCATCGGGCGCCGCGATGGCGGGGTACGGCAGCCGGATCGCCGAAATGGGTGGGTTTGTGAGATCATATTGTGCAAACGATGCGATCCGATGTTGGTCATCGGGTGTCGCCATGCGGGATAATGGCCTGGAAGCAATGTGTTCGACGCCGGTCCGCGCCCTTCCATGGGGCCGTCGGCTGAACGGTGAGCTGGTTTCAGGAAGGGGAACGAGCATGGCGGCCATGAAGCCGCGGACGGGCGACGGCCCGCTCGAGGTGACCAAGGAGGGGCGGGGCATCGTCATGCGCGTTCCGCTCGAAGGCGGCGGTCGGCTCGTCGTCGAGCTGACCCCGGACGAGGCCGTAGCCCTCGGCGAGGAGCTGAAGAAGGTCACGAGCTGACGCTTACGCCCACGTTTTCCCGATTCGCCCCGGCCGGTGTTCCCACCGCGCCGGGGCGATCGCGTTCCCGGAGGGGCGGGGTCCGCGCGGCGCGCGGGGCCCGGACGGTCCGCGGGCGTCGCGGCGCCGGTCAGCCGCGGCGCACGGCGCAGAGCAGCCCGTCACCGACCGGCAGCAGGGACGGCACCAGCTCGCCGCTCTCCCGCACCGTGCGCAGCAACTCCCGCAGCGTCAGCACCTCGACCGGCTGGGCGCCCGAGTCGACCGTGCGGCCGTCCGCGAACACGCCCTCGAAGCACACCAGTCCGCCCGGCCGCAGCAGCCGCAGGGACTCGTCGAGGTACGCCGGGTACTCGGCGCGGTCGCCGTCGCAGAAGACCACGTCGTACCCGCCGTCGGCCAGCCTCGGCAGCACGTCCAGCGCCCGGCCCGGGATGAAGCGCGCCCGGTTCCCGGCGAACCCCGCCGCCCGGAACGCCTGCCTGGCGAACTGCTGCCGGTCCGGCTCCGGGTCCACGGTGGTCAGCACCCCGTCCGGCCGCATGCCCAGCAGCAGGTAGATCCCGGAGACGCCGGTACCCGTACCGATCTCCGCGACGGCCTTGGCGTCCGCCGTGGCGGCGAGCATCCGCAACGCGGCACCGGTGCCGGGGGACACCGAGGGCACCCCTGCCTCCCGGGCCCGGTCGCGGGCCCAGTGCAGCGCTTCGTCCTCGGCGGCGAAGGCGTCGGCGAAGGCCCAGCTCGTCTGCCGGTTGGCGGTAATGACCCTCTCCTGTTCCCGTAGGCGGCAACGGTGACTGTAGCCGCTCGCCGCCGGGAACCCGCAGATGGGACCGGGCGTTGGGAAGGGGTGGGGAGGACCGGGAGGACCAAGGACCGAAGTCGGCCCCAAATTCTCGTAAAGATTCTTATCCGGAGCTAACGGGCGAGGTGGCTATGGTAGGGGCTCCACTGGACACCACCAGAGCCGACAGGGGAGGTGCGGCTGCGCCTGTGGATCGGAGAGGGGCGCTGCGGCTGCGGCGCTTCCTCGGGTCGGCGGGTGAGCCGAAATCCGTGACCGAGATCGCTGACAGCACCCGCGCCGCCACCGAGACCGCAGCCACGACGGCGACCTTCGCATCGGATGCGGAATCGCAGGCGTGGGCTCCTCCGACCTGGGAGGAGATCGTCAGCACGCACAGCGGGCGCGTCTACCGCCTCGCCTACCGCCTGACGGGCAACCAGCACGACGCCGAGGACCTCACGCAGGAGGTCTTCGTCCGCGTCTTCCGCTCCCTGTCGACGTACACGCCGGGCACGTTCGAGGGCTGGCTGCACCGCATCACCACGAACCTCTTCCTGGACACGGTGCGGCGCAAGCAGCGCATCCGCTTCGACGCGCTCGGCGAGGACGCCGCGGAGCGGCTGCCCAGCCGCGACCCGTCGCCCCAGCAGGCCTTCCACGACACCCACTTCGACGCGGACGTGCAGCAGGCGCTGGACACGCTGGCGCCGGAGTTCCGCGCGGCCGTCGTGCTGTGCGACATCGAGGGCCTGTCGTACGAGGAGATCGCCGCGACGCTCGGCGTGAAGCTCGGCACGGTCCGCAGCCGGATCCACCGCGGCCGCTCGCACCTGCGCAAGGCGCTCAAGCACCGGTCGCCCGAGGCGCGGGCCGGGCAGCGCCCCGTCACCGGGCGCGCCTTCGTCGCCGTGGGCGGGGAGGGCGGAGCCGCGTGAGTGGCGCACGTCCGACCCCCGCGGAACACCATCTGGGGGACCGGCTCGCCGCGCTCGTCGACGGCGAGCTGGGCCACGACGCCCGTGAGCGGGTCCTCGCCCACCTGGCGACCTGCGCCCGCTGCAAGGCCGAAGCCGACGCGCAGCGCCGCGTCAAGAGCTTCTTCGCCGAGTCCGCACCCCCGCCGCCCCCCGCGGGGCTGCTCGCACGCCTTCAGGGGCTGCCCGGGGGGAGCGGCGGACCGCCGTTCGCGGACGGCGGCCCGGGGACCGGCCCCCGGCGCACCGGGTCTCCCCCGGACACCACCGGGCGGCCCGGCCCCGACCCGTTCCGGGCGGGACCCGGGGGCTTCGGCCACCTCCCCGCGGGCGGGCGCGCGCCGTCCGCGCGCGGGGGCTTCCGGATCCACCAGCCCGGCCGGGAGGTGGAGCGGTCCGTGTGGCTCGGCCGGAGGTTCGCGTTCGCGGCGGCCAGCGCCGTCTCGTTCGCGGCGATCGCACTGGGCGGCGCGATACCGACGGCCGGGGTGGTCGAGGCGCGGGGCGAGGCACCCGGGAGCAGCGTGACGCCGCTGCGGTCGCCGTCCGCCGGGCAGCCCGCCGCGCCCCTCGAGGGCCCGCGCCGCCGCTCCACCGCGAGCGCCGGCCCGGGCCGGTTCGCCGACCGGCCCGGGCCCCTGCTGCCGGGTGCGCAGGTCCGGACGGGACGTCCGACGGCTCCGCCGTTCCTCCACGCGGTGTCCCCCCTGATCGGTGCCGGCGCCCTGCCCCTGGCGAGCGCTCCCGACCCGGTGCCGGTCTCCCGCCGCCCTTCGTACCGGACACCCCCCGCCACCGTGAGCGGCACCCCGGCACACCTGGTTGAATCCACGGTCGGGGGCGCCGGAAGGGCGCTGAGTGGCCAGTAGCGGGGAGAGCATGGACGACGGGAAGCCCACGCAGCCGAGACGAACGTGGGGGAACCGCCCCGCACCCTCGAACCCCGCCCCGACGCGCCCGGCGGACGGCCCGCCGGGGCCCGCGCACCCCGTACCGCCGGCGCGGCCCGGGGCGGACCCGTCCGCGGCCGCGGACGCGCTCCCGGCCGCCGGGGAGGGCGGTCCCGCACCGCGGACGCGGCCGGCGCCCGCCGGGAGCACCCCCGGACCGTCCCCGGCCGAGCCGGACGCCGCCCGCGGCGGCCCGGCCCGGCCGACGGCACGGGGCGGCCCCGGCGACGGGACCGGCGCCGCGCCCGGAACGCCGGCCGCGGCCCCGCCCGCCGCCCCGGCCGTGGCCGCCGCGCCCGGACACCCCGCCGGGAACACCGGCTCCCTGCACGAGCCCGACGAGTACCGGACGCCGCCCTACGGCGAGCCGGGGCCCTGGGCGCCCGCGCCCCCCGTACAGCGGCCCCCGGCCGGTCCCGCGGCCGCCCACGGCACCCCTGCGCCCCCGCACGGCCACCCGCCCGCGCCCGCGGGATGGGGACGGTACGACCCCTGGACCGGCCCCGCCGCGCCGCAGCCCGCGCAGCCGCTCACCGGCCACCCGGACGCCGCGCGGCCGCGGCGGTCGCGCAGGGGCCTGGGGCTCGCCGGCGCGCTGGTGTTCGCGCTGCTCACCGGTGTCCTCGGCGGCGCGGTCGGCGCGTACGTCGAGCGCAACGGCGGCTTCACCACCGTCGAGCTGCCCCAGGCCGCCGCGGACGCCGGGGACCGCGCCCCCGACAGCGTCGCCGGCATCGCCGCCCGCGCCCTGCCCGGCGTCGTCACCCTCCACGTCAGCGGAGGCGGGGAACAGGGCACCGGCACCGGCTTCGTCCTCGACGAGCGCGGCCACATCCTCACCAACCACCACGTGGTCGACTCCGCGGACGGGGACGGGGACATCACCGTCACCTTCAGCGGCGGCCAGACCGCCGGAGCCACCCTCGTCGGCGGCGACAGCGGCTACGACCTCGCCGTCGTCCGGGTCACCGGGGTGTCGAACCTCGCGCCCCTCCCGCTCGGCGACTCCGACGGCGTCCGCGTCGGCGACCCGGTCGTCGCCATCGGCGCGCCCTTCGACCTCCAGAACACCGTCACCTCCGGCATCATCAGCGCCAAGGGCCGCCCCATCACCGCGGGCGGCGGCAAGGGCGACGACAGCGACGTCAGCTACGTCGACGCCCTCCAGACCGACGCCCCCATAAACCCGGGCAACTCCGGCGGTCCGCTCCTCGACTCGCAGGCCCGCGTCATCGGCGTCAACAGCGCCATCCGCGCCGCCGACAGCGGCTCCGGCATCGACGACGGCCAGTCCGGCTCGATCGGCCTGGGCTTCGCCATCCCCATCAACCAGGGCAAGCGCGTCGCCGAGGAGCTCATCAACACCGGCAGGGCCACGCACCCCGTCATCGGCGTCAGCCTCGACATGGGGTTCACCGGCGACGGCGCCCGCGTCGCGGACGAGGCCCGGGACGGCGGCGCGCCCGTCACCCCGGGCGGGCCCGCCGCCGGGGCGGGCATCCGCCCCGGCGACGTCATCACCGAGGTCGACGGCGAACGCGTCCACGACGCCGAGGAGCTGATCGCCAAGATCCGCGCCCACCGGCCCGGCGAGGACCTCCGCCTCACCGTGCGGCGCGGCGGCCGGGACTCGTCCCGGACCCTCACCCTGGGCTCGTCGGCGGACGACTGAGCGGACGGCCGGCCGGCGGCCCCGGCGGAAGCCCCGCCGCACGGGCGGAGCGGGTACCTTGGTTCGGCGGAGACCCGAGGAGGAGCAAGGTGTTCAGTGACATAGGCGGACTCGAGGTGGTGACGCTGGTGATCCTCGCCGTGCTCATCTGGGGTCCCGACAAGCTGCCCCAGCTCATCCAGGACATCAGCCGCTTCATCCGCAAGATCCGGACCTTCTCCGAGAGCGCCAAGCAGGACATCCGCAGCGAGCTCGGACCCGAGTTCAAGGACTTCGAGTTCGAGGACCTCAACCCGAAGACGTTCATCCGCAAGCAGCTGTCGGAGAACCACGACCTGAAGGACCTCCAGGAGCTGCGCAGCAGCTTCGACCTCCGCAAGGAGATCGACGAGGTCGCCGGCGCCGTCAGGGGAACCGCCCCCGCCCCGGCGGCGCCCGACCCCCTGAGGAAGCGCGAGGCCCCCGAGGCCGCCGAGCGGCCCCCCTTCGACGCGGACGCCACCTGAACGGACTGGGCCACCCGGGCCACCGGACGCCCCTCCGGGGGACGGTCCTGCGGCCCGGGCCGGGCCCGGGTGGATATCCTCTCCCCCTGTTCGAACGGATCGAGGAGGCGGCCGGGCAGATGGAGACCACGAGACGGGCGGAAGGGCGGGTACGACCGGTGCCCGGCGGCGCATCCACGCCCGAGGGGGGCCGCGCCCTCGACGGCTACCTGCGGGCGCCCTTCCCCTGGTACGGGCTGGACGAGGCGTTCACCGGCCCGCGCTGGCTGACGCAGGTGGGCACGGCGGCGGACGGCACCGTCCGGCACGGTTCGACCGGCCACGGCGAGGAGCCCTCCATACGTCCCGAGGCCGCGGCCCGGGAACCCGGTGCCTTCGCGGTCGTCGTCACCGTCGCGGCCCACCCCGTGCGCGGCGACGGCACCGGCGTCCTGGACGCCACGAGCGTGTCCTCCGCCGCCTGGCTGGCCGGCTCGGGGCTCCTCGCGTACACCTGGCCGCCCCAGCTCGACCACGCGCTGCGCGACGAGTGGCTGGACCAGCAGACGGAGACCGCGTTCGAGCTCGCCCACGACCTGGAGGGGCCCGCCTGGACGACGCTGTCGCTGCCCGTGGACGGCGCGCCGCGGCCGTTCCACTACCGCGAGTCCGCGTTCGGCTGGGTCCTCGCCGGGAGCACCGCCCGCGACGTCCACCTGGGCGCGTACGGGCGCGGGATGAGCGCGTACGGACTCGCGTTCACCGTCGTCGCGGACATCTCCGCGTACGCCTGACCGGAAGCCCCGGAGGGGTCCGGGCGCGCCGGAGGGGCGCCGCCCCGCACGGGGCGGCGCCCCTCCGGCGCGCCCCGCGGCCGTGGGCCCGGGGCGCGGACGCCTCAGAACTTGTTGCGCGGCGTGATGCCCAGGGACATGCCCGCGAGGCCCCGCTGGCGTCCGCCGAGCTTGCCCGCGATGGCGCGCAGCGCCGCGCCGGCCGGGGAGCCGGGGTCGGACAGCACGACGGGCCGGCCCTCGTCGCCGCCCTCCCGCAGCCGTACGTCGATCGGGATCGAGCCGAGCACCGGCACCGTCGCGCCGGTCGTCCGCGTCAGCCCGTCCGCGACCCGCTGGCCGCCGCCGGTGCCGAACACGTCGACCATCTCGCCGCAGTGGGGGCACGGCAGGCCCGACATGTTCTCCACCACGCCGACGATCTTCTGGTGGGTCTGCACGGCGATCGAGCCGGCCCGCTCCGCCACCTCGGCCGCCGCCTGCTGCGGCGTGGTGACGACGAGGATCTCGGCGTTCGGCACCAGCTGCGCCACGGAGATCGCGATGTCGCCCGTGCCCGGCGGGAGGTCCATCAGCAGCACGTCCAGGTCGCCCCAGTAGACGTCCGCGAGGAACTGCTGGAGCGCCCGGTGCAGCATCGGGCCGCGCCACACGACCGGGGCGTTGCCGGGGGTGAACATGCCGATCGAGATGACCTTCACGCCGTTCGCGGACGGCGGCATGATCATGTTCTCGACCTGGGTGGGCCGCCCGTCCGCGCCCAGCATGCGGGGCACGCTGTGGCCGTAGATGTCGGCGTCCACGACGCCGACCTTCAGCCCGTCGGCGGCCATCGCGGCGGCGAGGTTCACCGTCACCGACGACTTGCCGACGCCGCCCTTGCCGGACGCCACCGCGTACACGCGGGTCAGCGAGCCGGGCTTCGCGAAGGGCACCTCGCGCTCGGCGGTCGTGCCGCGCAGCGCGGCGGCGAGCTCCCTGCGCTGCTCGTCGCCCATGACGTCCAGCGACACGTCGACGCGGGTGACGCCCTCGACGCGGGAGACCGCCTCGCTCACGTTCTTCGTGATCGTCTCGCGCATCGGGCAGCCGGAGACCGTCAGGTACACGGTCACGGCCACCGCGCCGTCCGCCCCGACCTCGACTGACTTGACCATGCCGAGTTCGGTGATCGGTCGGTGGATCTCGGGGTCGTTCACCGTCGCCAGTGCTTCGCGCACCGCGTCTTCCGTCGTCATACGGACGATGGTACGGCGCCCACCGCGGCCCCCGGAAAGCCCGTCAGCGGTCGCCTTCGTCACTCCGCGGCGGCGCGGCCGGCGGGAATACGGCCCCCCGGCCCTCCAGCTCCTTCACCAGGTCCTCCAGCTCGGAGCGGATCCAGTCGCGGGTGGCGACCTCGCCGAGGCCCATGCGCAGTGCCGCGACCTCCCGCGTCAGGTACTCGGTGTCGGCGATCGACCGCTCGTTCTGCGCCCGGTCCTGCTCCAGGTTGACCCGGTCCCGGTCGTCCTGCCGGTTCTGCGCGAGCAGGATCAGCGGCGCCGCGTACGACGCCTGGAGCGACAGCATCAGGGTGAGGAAGATGAACGGGTACGGGTCGAAGCGCAGCGCGGCCGGCATGGCGATGTTCCAGGTCAGCCATGCGATGATGACCCCCGTCATCCACACGATGAAGCGGCCCGTGCCGAGGAACCGGGCGATCCGCTCCGACAGCCGCCCGAACGCCTCCGGGTCGTACTCCGGCAGCAGCCTCGGCCGCCGTACGCGCGGCTGGTCCAGCGGCTGGTCGAGCCGGGCGCGCGGCACGGCGCGCTCCCGCTGGCCGGCGCGGTCGCGCCCGGCGCCCCGTTCCGGGAGGCGGTCAGGCCCCATGCGCGGCCTCCCGCTCCGTCTCCGGGCCGAACTCCGTCTCCCGCCAGTCCTCCGGCAGCAGGTGGTCCAGCACGTCGTCGACGGTGACGGCGCCGAGGAGCGACCCGCCGTCGTCGACGACCGGCGCCGCGACCAGGTTGTACGCGGCGAGGTGGCTGGCCACGGAGGGCAGCGGGGTGCCGGGCGGCAGCGGTTCCAGGTCCGTGTCGACGATCGCGGAGACCAGGGTGAACGGAGGGTCCCGCAGCAGCCGCTGGAAGTGGACCGTCCCGAGGAACTTCCCGGTCGGCGTCTCGTCGGGCGGCCGGCACACGTACACCTGCGCGGCCAGCGCGGGGGAGAGATCCTGCTGGCGGACGCGGGCGAGGGCGTCCGCCACCGTCGCGTCCGGCCGCAGCACGATCGGCTCGGTCGTCATCAGCCCGCCCGCCGTGCGCTCCTCGTACGACATCAGCCGCCGCACGTCCGCCGCGTCGTCCGGGCGCATCAGGGTGAGCAACCGTTCCTTCTCCTCCTCCGGCAGTTCCGACAGCAGGTCCGCGGCGTCGTCCGGGTCCATGGCCTCCAGGACGTCCGCGGCGCGCTCCGCCTTCAGCTTGCCGAGGATCTCGACCTGGTCGTCCTCGGGCAGCTCCTCCAGCACGTCGGCCAGCCGGTCGTCGTGGAGGGCGGCGGCGACCTCGGCGCGGCGCTTGGGCGTCAGGTGGTGCAGGGCGTTCGCCAGGTCGGCGGGGCGCATCCGCTCGAACGTGGCGACCAGGTTCTCCGCGCCCTGCGCGTCCTCCTCCAGGGAGAAGCCGGTGACCGCCGACCACTCGACGGTCAGCGTCTCGCCCCTGCGGCGGAGCGCCCCCCGGCCGCCGCGCCGCACGAAGACCCGGTCGACCTCCCAGTCCCGCCGGGCGGGCAGCCGGCTCATCGCCACGTCGAGGACGGTCACCTCGTCGCCGCCGTCGACCAGCCGGACCCGCCGGTCGAGGAGCTCGCCGAGGACGAGGCGCTCGGTGGGGCGCTGCTCGAAGCGGCGGACGTTGAGGACCCCGGTCGTGATCACCTGGCCGGACTCCACCCCCGTCACCCGGGTCATCGGCAGGAAGATCCTGCGGCGTCCGATCACCTCCACGACCAGCCCCAGCACCCGGGGCGGGCGGCGTCCCACGCGGAGCATGGCGACGAGGTCGCGCACCCGGCCCACCTGGTCGCCGCCCGGGTCGAAGACCGGTGCCCCGGCGAGGTGCGAGACGAAGATCCGGGCGGCGCCTGCTGCCATGTCCCGCGCCTCCTCCCATCCACACGACCGCCGTCGACATGCAGCTTGTGCCCGCAGTCAGGTGATTCAGGCTAGCCGGTCACGGTTCGGGCCGCCCGGGCAGGGCGTCCGTCCGGCTCCGTTCGGAGGGCGCGATCCCGCCCGGTACGCTGCGGTCGGCCGTCCCCCCGTGAAACACTGAGAGGCAGCGCTGGTGACCGCTCTCCGCCCGGTTCGGCGTACCCGACGCGTCATGCTCCCCCTCGCCCTCTGCCTCGGGCTGGCCGCGGCGCTGACCGCCTGCGCGGAGGACCCGGACGAGGGGACCAACGGGGTCGGCAGGCTCCCGGCGAACGAGATCGAGGACAAGGCCCGCGCCGCCGCCGACGGCGCCGTGTCGGTGCGCCTCGCGGGCTCCCTGGTCAGCAAGTCCGGCACGTACCGGCTGAACATGCGCCTCAAGGCCCGGGGCGCGACCGGTTCCGTCACCACCCGGAAGTCCACGTTCGAGCTGCTGCGCGTGGGCGACGCCCTCTTCCTGAAGGCCGGCGCGGCGTTCTGGCGGCACGCGCAGGACTCCGAGGAGCCGACCGAGTCGGACATCGAGGCGGCGGACAAGCTGGACGGCAAGTACGTCAAGGTCCCGCAGGACGACCCCTCGTACAAGCACCTGCGCGGCTTCACCGAGATGAACGTCCTGCTGAAGGGCCTGCTCACGGTCCACGGCGAGGTCCGCAAGGGCGACCGCGACAAGGTCGGCGGGGTCCGCACCATCGAGGTCGCGGGCGGTGAGCACGGCGAGGGCGGCACCCTGGACGTGTCCCTGGAGGGCACGCCGTTCCCGCTGCAGTTCGCCCGCGGCGGCGGCGGGGGCGTGGTGGTCCTGTCGGACTGGAACGAGGACTTCCCGCTGGTGGAGCCGGAGAAGGAGGACATCCTCGACTACGGCCGCCAGCTGCCCCGCACCAGCGGCTGAGCCCCCTCTCCGCGGCCCGCCCCGCCGCCCGGCGCCCCCGGGCCACCCGCGCCCTCGGGCCCCGCTCGCGGCCCGGGAGGCACCCCGCCCCTCCCTCCCGGCGGCCCGACCGGCTCCGCCCACGGGACGGTGACGCCCCCGCCCCGGCCCCCGGCCAGCGGTCAGCGGCGCTTCCTCCGCTTCAGCAGCAGGCTCGGCAGGGCCGCCGGGACCGGTTCGCGGGTGGTGGCCGGGGTCGGCAGCGGCACCGCCGCCAGGGAGCCCCGCGGCAGGTCCGTGACCGCCTCGCGGGGCGTCAGCCGCAGCAGCCGGCACTCGCGGGCCCACCGCTCGGTCATCGTCTCCGCGTCGGGCGCGTTCAGCCGCTTGCCCTTCAGCTCGTCCGCCGCCGCGCGCCACTCCTCCGAGCCGGGCGCCAGTTCGGCGACCGCCGCCGACCACGCCACGACCCGGCCGCCCTTGTCCTTGCTGCGCACGGTGACCCCGGCCACCGCCCCGTCGGCGAGCCCCGACGGCAGCGGCTGCTCACCGGGGCCGTCGCCGACGACGTGCGCGGCGCCCTCGTACCACACGTGCCACAGCGCCCGCGCCGGCCCGTCGCCGCGCACCCAGACGAGGCCGGACTTCCTGGTGGCCTCCTCGACGAGGGCGCGGGCGAGCAGCGAGTCGTCAGTCATGCCCGCAGCTTAGCCAGCGGGAAGGCCCCTACAGCCAGCCGTTGCGCTTCAGGGTGCGGTGGATCGCGAAGCAGGTGCCGATGATGGCGGTGAGCACCATCGGGTAGCCGTACCTCCACTGGAGCTCCGGCATGTGGTCGAAGTTCATGCCGTACACGCCGCACACCGCCGTCGGCACGGCGATGATCGCCGCCCAGGAGGTGATCTTGCGCATGTCCTCGTTCTGCGCGACCGTCGCCTGCGCGAGGTTGGCCTGGAGGATGGAGTTCAGCAGCTCGTCGAAGCCCACGACCTGCTCCTGCACCCGGGCCAGGTGGTCGGCGACGTCCCGGAAGTACTTCTGGATGTCCGGGTCGACCAGCCGCATCGGCCGCTCGCTCAGCAGTTGCAGCGGACGCGCCAGCGGGGTCACGGCCCGCTTGAACTCCAGCACCTCGCGCTTCATCTGGTAGACGCGGCCCGTGTCCGTACCGCGCGTGCCGCCCTTCGCCGGCGGCGAGAAGACGTCGATCTCGATCTGGTCGATGTCGAGCTCCACGGCGTCCGCGACCGCGATGTACCCGTCCACCACGTGGTCGGCGATGGCGTGCAGGACCGCCGAGGGCCCTTTCGCCAGCAACTCCGGGTCCGACTCCAGCCGGTGCCGCAGGTTGCGCAGCGAGCCCTGCCCGCCGTGCCGGACGGTGATGACGAAGTCCCGGCCGGTGAAGCACATCAGCTCGCCGGTCTCCACCACCTCGCTCGTCGCGGTCAGCTCGGCGTGCTCCACGTAGTGGATCGTCTTGAAGACCGCGAACAGCGTGTCGTCGTACCGCTCCAGCTTCGGCCGCTGGTGGGCGTCGACCGCGTCCTCCACGGCCAGCGGGTGCAGTCCGAACTCGGCCGCGATGCCCGCGAATTCGGACTCCGTCGGCTCGTGCAGCCCGATCCACGCGAAGCCGCCGTCCTCCCGGACGCGCCGCATCGCCTCGCGCGGCGTCAGGCGGCCGCCGCCCTCCAGGCGCCGTCCCTCGCGGTACACGGCGCAGTCGACGACGGCGGTCGAGGCGGAGGGGTCGCGGGTCGGGTCGTAGGCGTTGTACGGCGAGGCGCTGCGCTTGCGCAGCGACGGGCGTACGACGGCGCGCAGGTCACGGATCATCGACATGGCGGGCTCCTTCACGCGGGAAGCCGTCGGCGGGGCCCGGCACAACCCGGAACGGGGACGTGGCGTTGCGTACGTCCGCGAAGCGGGCGGCACCGCGGTTCGCAGGACGGCGTTCGCGGTTCGCTACAGACGGGCGGGGGCGAGGCGCTCTTCCAGCGTGCGCGGTGCCCGGCGTGCGGAGAACGGGCCGGAACGCCTCAGACGCCCGTGCGGAGGGCCGTACGGGAGGTGGGGCGTGCGCGGGGGGTGCGCGGCGGGAGCTGCCCGCGCGGCGCGGAAGAGCGGCTGGTACTGCACGGTCGACTTCGATCCACCGCAGCCCCACCTCCTCCGGCCGGTCCCCCGTGGGGGATGACGTGTCGTCGGGACCGGAAGGAGCTCCGTCAGCTGCCGCTGGGAAGCGGAGCACCTCCACCACCTGCTGTCCCGACCAGCGGCCCACACTATCAGCCGACTGATGGTCAATCTCTTTGCCTACCCGTTCGATGCGCGATCTATGCTCCCCGTATGGAAAAAGTTCTCGCGCTCGTCGAGGCGCGGCTCCGCTCGTCGCTCGGCGAACCGGACGCGCGGGCTTCCGTCACCTTCCTCGGCGCGGACCGGGTCGAGGTGCTGCGCTTCACCGGCGTCGAGGACGGCGGCGGCCGCCCGGTCGTCCGGTACGCCACCCTCGGGATGTCGGCGCGGCCCATGGCCGACCCGACGGACCCGGTCGCCGACCCGGTGCGCGGTCCGCGCGCGGAGCTGCTCCTCACCGTGGGGGCCGGGGCCGCCGACACCGACAAGGTGCTCCGCCCGCTCGCCGTGCTGGCCGCCTCGCCGCAGGTGGAGGGGGTCGTCGTCGCCCCGGGCGCGTCCCTGGACGTGGGGGAGCCGCTGTGGCCGGGCGCGCCGTTCACATCCGTGCTCGTCGGGGAGCCCGGCGGACTGGTGCCGGACCTGGAGCCGGACGGCGGGACGGACCCGGTGCGGTTCCTGCCGCTGCTGCCGATGACGCCCGTCGAGGCGGCGTGGAAGCGGGTGCACGGCGCGCGGGCGCTGGAGGAGCGCTGGCTCGCCGCCGGGACCGACCTGCGGGACCCGCGGCGGGCCCCGGTCCGCCTCGACTGAGCCCGCCCCGCCGCGCCCGGCGGGCGGCGGGGCGGCACACCGGACGGGTGATCGTCCTTGACGCGGCGGCGGCGGCGGAGGACCGTTGAACGCTATGAGGGGCGAACCCAGTTGCCCGAAGTGCGGAGGCCGGGTCCGGGCGCCCGGTCTCTTCTCCGACCGCTGGCAGTGCGGGGCGCACGGCGCGGTGTACCCGCTGCAGCCCGTGGTGCCCCCCAGCCTGGAGGCGCTGCACGTCGCCGTGAACCGGGCGCGGGTCCCCGTCTGGATGCCGTGGCCGCTGCCCGTCGGCTGGCTCTACACGGGCGTCGCCTACGCGGGTGACGACCGCAGCGGCGGCCGCGCCACCGCCGTCGCCTGCTCCGGTCCGGGGCCGCTCGGCGGCGTGGGGGAGCTGCTGCTGGTCGCGGAGGAGCTGGGGGTGGGGCTCGGCGCCCGGTACGCCGGACTGGACGGCCCCGATCCGGGCCCCCACCTGTGCGTCGACGAGGCCCCGCACGCCAAGGTCCTCGCCGGCGGCCGGCTGACGCCGCTGTGGCACGTGGGCGGCGTCCCCGAGGGGCGGGCCGTCTTCGCGGGCGAGGCGCGCGGCCTGTGGCTGTGGGCGATCGCCTGGCCGGAGCACTCCGGGCTCCTGCTCTACGACGAGCTGGTCCTCACCGACCTGCGCGAGGCGGGGCCCGAGGTCGACATGGTGCCCTGCGGGGCGCTCTCCCCGCGCCTGCTCTCCTGACGGCCGCCCCGGCCGGGCGGCGGCCCGTTCGTCCGGGCATGGTCGGTTTGGGGGGCGGTTATCCTTGGGTGTCCCCTGTCCGCAGCGAGCCCTGGAGCCTGTGCCGTGCGCATCGACCTGCACACCCACTCCACGGCGTCGGACGGCACGGACACCCCCGCCGACCTGGTGCGCGCCGCGGCCGCGGCCGGCCTCGACGTGGTCGCGCTGACCGACCACGACACCACGCGGGGCCACGCCGAGGCGCTGGCGGCCCTCCCCGGGGGCTGGCGCTGGTGACCGGGGCCGAGCTGTCCTGCCGCGTCGACGGAGTCGGCGTCCACATGCTGGCGTACCTCTTCGACCCGGACGAGCCCGAGCTGGCGCGGGAGCGCGAACTGGTGTGCGACGACCGGGTGCCGCGGGCCCGCGCGATGGTCGACAGGCTCCGGGAGCTGGGCGTGCCCGTCACCTGGGAGCGCGTCGCCGCCATCGCGGGCGACGGCTCCGTGGGCCGCCCGCACGTCGCGCAGGCCCTGGTCGAGCTGGGCGTCGTACCGGACGTGTCCGCCGCGTTCACCCCCGAGTGGCTGGCGGACGGCGGGCGCGCGTACGTCGAGAAGCACGAGCTGGACCCGTTCACTGCGGTCCGTCTGGTCAAGGCGGCCGGCGGGGTGGCCGTCCTGGCGCACCCCGGCGCCGCCAAGCGCGGCCGCACGGTGTCCGACTCCGTGATCGCCGACCTCGCCGCGCACGGGCTCGACGGCGTCGAGGTCGACCACATGGACCACGACGCGCCGACCCGCGCCCGGCTGCGCGGCCTGGCCGGCGAGCTCGGACTGCTGACCACCGGCTCCAGCGACTACCACGGCGGCCGCAAGACCTGCCGTCTCGGTGACTTCACCACCGACCCGGAGGTCTACGGCGAGATCACGCGCCGGGCGACCGGCGCCTTCCCGGTGCCGGGCACCGGCGGACGCCCGTAGCGGGCCCGCTGCTCTGCACCCTCCGTCCCTTTCACCCCACCCCGTCCCGTCCCGGCGGGTCGCGCCGCGGCGCGACCCGCCGCGCACCACCCCTCCCCTCCTCCGCAAGGCCTCACCGTGTTCGACGTCGCCGTCTTCGGCTCCCTCTTCCTGACCCTCTTCGTCATCATGGATCCCCCCGGGATCACCCCGATCTTCCTCGCTCTGACCTCCGGGCGGGCCGCCAAGGTGCAGCGGCGGATGGCCTGGCAGGCCGTGGCCGTCGCCTTCGGCGTGATCACCGTGTTCGGCATCCTGGGCCAGCAGATCCTGGCCTACCTCCACGTCTCCGTGCCCGCCCTGATGATCGCGGGCGGGCTGCTCCTGCTGCTCGTCGCGCTCGACCTGCTCACCGGCAAGACCGACGAGCCCAAGCAGACCAAGGACGTGAACGTCGCCCTCGTCCCGCTCGGCATGCCGCTGCTCGCGGGCCCCGGCGCGATCGTCTCGGTGATCCTCGCCGTCCAGCACGCGGACGGTCCGGGCGGGCAGGTGTCGGTGTGGGCGGCGATCGTCGCGATGCACCTGGTGCTGTGGCTGACCCTGCGGTACTCGCTGGTGATCATCCGCGTGATCAGGGACGGCGGCGTGGTGCTGGTGACCCGGCTCGCCGGGATGATGCTCTCCGCGATCGCCGTGCAGCAGATCATCAACGGGGTGACGCAGACGATCCAGGCCGCCTGACCGCCGCCCGGGCGCACGGCCGCGCCCCCGTACGATCCGTACGGGGGCGCGGCGCCCTGCTCCCACCCTCCTCCCGCCGGAGGAACTACGAGGCGGCGGTTTCCGCCGGGCGGATGTAGAGCCGCTGGCCGGTCGCGGCGGCCTGCCGCACGATGCGGTTGACGGAGGCCGCGTCCACGACGGTGCTGTCGACGGCGGCGCCGTCGACGTCGTCGAGCCGCATGATCTCGAAGCGCATGGCTTCTCCCTTCGTCGGATCGGTGTGATGACATCTGCAACGATGTACAACCGTTGAAACATTCCCTACGCTAAATAAATTTTTCGATTGCCTAAAGAGGGGCGGCCGGCGGCCCGGCGGCCCGAGGCGGACAATGAGGTCCCTGTGAACGACGAGGACATCGCCCAGCGCCTGGAGCACACCAACGAGCTCCTGCGGCGGATGCTGGCCGAGGTCGCCAAGACACCTTCGACGCACGCCATCTTCGTCGACGCCGGCTACGTCTACGCCTCCGCCGGACTGCTGGTCGCCGGCACCGAGGACCGCCGCTCCTTCGACCTGGACGCCGAGGGCCTCATCGACGCCTTCATCGACACCGCCCGCGCGATCTTCGCGGACAGCAGGCTGCTGCGCGTCTACTGGTACGACGGCGCCCGGCGCCGCATCCACACCGCCGAGCAGCAGGCCATCGCCGAGCTCCCCGACGTGAAGGTCCGCCTCGGCAACCTCAACGCCAACAACCAGCAGAAGGGCGTCGACTCCCTCATCCGCTCCGACCTGGAGTCACTCGCCCGCCACCGCGCCATCAGCGACGCCGCGCTCGTCGGCGGCGACGAGGACCTGGTCTCCGCCGTGGAGGCCGCGCAGGGCTACGGGGCGCGGGTCCACCTGTGGGGCGTCGAGTCCGCGGAGGGCCGCAACCAGGCCGAGGCGCTGCTGTGGGAGGTCGACAGCGCCCGCGTCTTCGACCTGGACTTCTGCCGCCCGTACGTCACCCGGCGGCCCGTGACGACGTACGAGAGCGAGGGCGAGCCGCCGCCGTCGCGCGACGAGGTGCGGTTCGTGGGCGCGCGGATCGCCGCGACGTGGCTGGCGGAGCGGGGCGCCGAGGGGCTGGCCGAGCTGCTGCCCGGCCGCCCCTACCTGCCCGGCTCCGTCGACCAGGACCTCCTGGTGGAGGCCGAACGGCTGCTGGGCCGTTCCCTGCGCGGCCACGCCGTGCTCCGCCGCGCGCTGCGGGACGGGTTCTGGCAGCACCTTCAGTCGCGGTTCTGAACGGGGTGGGCGTCCCAGAACGCCGCCACCGCCGCCGCCGTCTCGACGGGCCGGTCGGTGTTGGGGGAGTGCTCGGCGCCCGCGATCCGCGTGCGGCGCGCGCCCAGCCGCTCGGCCATCGCGTCCAGCAGGGGCACCGGCCAGGTGTCGTCCCGTTCGCCGGACACGACGTGCACGGGCAGCGGCGGGTCCAGCGCGGCCAGCTCGGCGACGCGGTCCGGCTCGGTGACGAGCTGCCGCCCCGTCGCCAGGAGCTGGGCGGGATTGTGGCGCAGCCAGCGGCGGCGCAGGTCCTCGCGGTCGCCGCGCAGCGGGTCGCCGACGTCCTCCGGAGGGTCCAGGGCCCGCATCGCCCGCCACACCCGGCCCATGTCCATGGCGCCCAGCGCGTCGCTCAGCAGGCCGATCCTCCGCCGCTGCCCCGGGGCGACCCCGGCGGGACCGGAGGAGACCAGGGTGAGCGTACGGAACGGCGCCCGGTCCTCCAGGGCCGCGGCCCGTGCGATCTGCCCGCCCAGCGAGTGGCCCAGCAGGTGGACCGGTTCCCCGCCCCCGACGGCCCCGGCCTGCGCCAGCACGTCCAGGGCCAGCTCGCGACGCGCGTACGCCTCCCGGTGGCTCGGCCCCGACGTCTCGTACTGCCCCCGCCCGTCGACGGCGACCACCCGGTACCCGGCGCCCGTGAGGGGCTCCAGCATGGCGATGAAGTCCTCCTTGCTGCCCGTGTACCCGGGCAGCAGCAGGGCGGTGCCCCTGGCCGGCCCGGAGGGAGCGGCGTCCAGTACGGCGAAGGGCCCCCGCGCGGTCCGCAGCGGACGGGCCCGGGCGCAGGGGGGAGGGACGAAGGTGGGCGGCCGGCTCATGCCCCGAGGCTAACGGCACGGGGTCCGGCCCGCGGCCCGGCCGGGACGGCGGCGGCCCCTCCCGGCCGGCGCGGCGACGGGCCGGGTACGCGGAGGGCCCCGCCGTCCCGGTGACGGCGGGGCCCTCCGGCCGGTCGCTCAGGCATCGGCGGAAACCGCCGCCTTGCGGGTGCGGCGCCTCGGCCCGGCCTCGGACGCCTGCTCCGGCACCGTCACGGTGTCGGCGGACGCGGCGGTCCTGCGGGTGCGGCGGCGGGGCTTGGTCTCGGTTTCGGTGGCGGGGGCCGCTTCGGTCGCCGGGGTTTCGGTGATCGCGGTGTCGGCGGTCCTGCGGGTGCGGCGGCGGGGCTTGGTCTCCGCTTCGGGCGCCCGGCCCTCGGCGGTGTCCGCGGCCTCGCCCGCCTCCGGGGCGGTCCGCGCGGCCTGGACGGCGGCCTCCGCGGCGGGCGCCGCACCCGCACGGGTACGGCGGCGGCGACGGGGGGCGCGGCGCTCGGCCGGGGCCTCCTCGCCGCCCGCGACGTCGGCGGCGGGCGCCTGCGGTGCGGCCGTGCCGTCGGCGGCGGTTTCGTCCAGAGGGGCGCCGCCGCGCGTACGGCGGCGCTGCCGCGGGGTGCGGGGGCGCTCGGCGGGCTCCGGGCGCTCCTCGTCGCGGCGACGGCCGCGCGGCTTGCGCCCGCCCGGCTCGCCCAGGTCCTCCAGCTCCTCCGCGCCCAGTCCGGCCCGGGTCCGCTCGGCACGGGGCAGGACGCCCTTGGTGCCCTCGGGGATGTCCAGGTCGGCGAAGAGGTGCGGGGAGGTGGAGTACGTCTCGACCGGGTCGTGGAAGTCCAGCTCCAGCGCCTTGTTGATCAGCTGCCAGCGCGGGATGTCGTCCCAGTCCACCAGGGTGATCGCCGTACCGTGCGCCCCGGCGCGGCCCGTGCGGCCCACGCGGTGGAGGTAGGTCTTCTCGTCCTCCGGCGACTGGTAGTTGATCACGTGCGTGACGCCCTCGACGTCGATGCCGCGCGCGGCCACGTCGGTGCAGACCAGTACGTCGACCTTGCCGTTGCGGAAGGCGCGCAGCGCCTGCTCGCGGGCGCCCTGGCCCAGGTCGCCGTGGACGGCTCCGGACGCGAAGCCGCGCCGTTCCAGCTGCTCGGCGATGTCGGCCGCGGTGCGCTTCGTACGGCAGAAGATCATCGCCAGCCCGCGGCCGCGGGCCTGCAGGATGCGGGCGACCATCTCCGGCTTGTCCATGGAGTGCGCGCGGTAGACATGCTGCTTGATGTTGGCGACGGTCGCGCCCTCGTCGTCCGGCGCGGTGGCGCGGATGTGCGTGGGCTGCGACATGTAGCGGCGGGCGAGGCCGATCACGGCGCCCGGCATGGTCGCCGAGAACAGCATGGTCTGGCGCTTCGCCGGGAGCATGTTGATGATCCGCTCGACGTCGGGCAGGAAGCCCAGGTCGAGCATCTCGTCGGCCTCGTCCAGCACGAGCGTGCGGACGTGCGACAGGTCGAGCTTCCGCTGCCCGGCCAGGTCGAGCAGGCGGCCCGGCGTGCCGACGACCACGTCGACGCCCTTGCGCAGGGCCTCGACCTGGGGTTCGTAGGCGCGGCCGCCGTAGATCGCCAGGACGCGGACGTTGCGCACCTTGCCGGCGGTGAGCAGGTCGTTGGTGACCTGCGTGCACAGCTCCCGGGTCGGGACGACCACGAGGGCCTGCGGCGCGTCCGTCAGCTGGTCGGGGCGGGCGCGGCCGGCCTCGACGTCGGCGGGGACGGTGACGCGGTCCACCAGGGGGAGGCCGAAGCCGAGGGTCTTGCCCGTACCGGTCTTGGCCTGGCCGATGACGTCCGTCCCGGACATGGCGACCGGGAGGGTCATCTCCTGGATCGGGAACGGCGTGACGATGCCGACGGCCTCCAGGGCCTCGGCGGTCTCGGGGAGGATCCCGAGCTCTCGGAAAGTCGTGGGCTGCTCGGTCGTAGTCAGGGTGTCGCCTCTTCTGTGAGACGCGGCATGAGGCGAACGCTGGGGGTCTTACCGCGCCGGATGACTCTCCGGCCGCAGACCGCGAGATCACAGCCGGGTGGCGCGGGACCACTGCCGTCGCTCGAGCGTCATGCCGCTGAGGGCCCCTCATGTGCGAAGGCGCACCGAGGGCTGTCGGGTCGGAGCCGATCGGGCCACCGACCGGGCATCCTCATTCATGAAACGGCCCCTCGGACAGGCGCGGAAAGCGTCCGCGTGCTCGACAGGCTCCTTACCACTGTACCCCGGAATCGCGCAGGTGCGTCGGGACGATTCACGAGGAGGGCGATGTCACACCCGTCGACCGGGCCCTCGGGGGGCCGGGCCGGCGGGCTATTGTGCGCTCCATGGAGACGCCTGACAACGCCACCGCCCCCGAAGGACCGACCGGGATCGCCGCCCTCGACTGGGCCGGCGCCTCCGCCGACCCGCAGTACCGCGCGGCCGTCGTGGACCTGCTCGGCGCGCTCGCCTACGGGGAGCTGGCGGCCTTCGAGCGGCTCGCGGAGGACGCGAAGCTCGCGCCGACGCTCGCCGACAAGGCGGAGCTGGCGAAGATGGCGTCCGCCGAGTTCCACCACTTCGAGCGGCTGCGCGACCGGCTGGCCGCCGTCGACGTGGAGCCGACCGCCGCGATGGAGCCGTTCGCGAGGGCACTGGACGACTTCCACCGCCAGACGGCGCCGTCGGACTGGCTGGAGGGCCTGGTCAAGGCGTACGTGGGGGACTCGATCGCCAGCGACTTCTACCGGGAGGTGGCCGTCCGGCTCGACTCCGACACGCGCGCGCTGGTCCTGGCCGTGCTGGACGACACGGGGCACGGGAACTTCGCCGTGGAGAAGGTGCGCGCCGCGATCGAGGCCGACCCGCGCGTGGGCGGCCGCCTCGCGCTGTGGGCGCGGCGGCTGATGGGCGAAGCCCTGTCGCAGGCCCAGCGCGTCGTGGCGGAGCGGGACGCGCTGTCGACGATGCTGGTCGGCGGCGTCGCCGGCGGGTTCGACCTGGCGGCGGTCGGGGAGATGTTCTCGCGGATCACCAAGGCGCACACGAAGCGCATGGCGGCCCTGGGCCTCGCGGCCTAGGGGGCGTCCGCCGGGCGGTCGGCGGCGCGGATCACGCCGCCGCCGACCGCCGCAGGCGGCGTGCCGGGGGCCGGATCAGCAGGGACAGCAGTACGGCGCTGACGGCGGCCGCCCCGAGGAGCGTGCCGAGCACCAGGCCGGGGCCGAGCGCGGAGTGCGCGACGAACGCACCGAACAGCGCGCCGAGCACACCGGTCACCAGCACCGTACGGCGCGGTGGGAGCCGGTCGGCCAGCCGCCGGAGGGCGGCCCAGGACAGGGCGAGTCCCAGCAGGACGGAGCCGAGGGCTTCCCAGAGCACAGCATCACCTCGCGGATCCGACGGGGCGGGCGGAGCGGTCGTACCCGTCCTACCCGACCCGTCCGGAGGACAACCCTCCCGCGGTGGAGGGGCCGCGCACGGCAGGAGGCCCGGCGGGGACGACGCCCCCGCCGGGCCTCCTGCCCCTGCGTCACCTCGTCACAGCGCGCCGAAGCCCACCCGGCGCGTCGCCGGCTCGCCGATCTCCACGTAGGCGAGCCGGTCCGCCGGGACGAGCACCTTGCGGCCCTTGTCGTCCGTCAGGCTGAGCAGCTGCGCCTCGCCGGACAGCGCCTCGGCCACCGCGCGCTCGACGTCCTCGGCGGACTGCCCGCTCTCCAGAACGATCTCCCGGGGCGCGTGCTGCACGCCGATCTTGACCTCCACGGCTATGTCCCTCCGAACGGTCAGCGTTGCGCGATCACCGCGCCGTACGCTGCACACATTAGCCCGGAGAGGCGACGCGCCACGGCCCGGCGTCGCACGCCAGGAGCGAACAGCGCCGCGCCGCCCGGCTCAGTGGCCCTCGGCCCCGTGCAGCGGGAACCCGGCGATGCCGCGCCACGCCAGGGAGGTCAGCAGCTGTACGGCCTTGTCGCGCGGGACCGGGGAGTCGCTCGCCAGCCAGTGCCGTGCCACGACCTGCGCGACGCCGCCCAGGGCGACGGCCAGGAGCATCGACTCGTCCTTCGACAGCCCCGTGTCACCGGCGATCACGTCGGAGATCGCCTCGGCGCACTGCAGGGACACCCGCTCGACGCGCTCGCGCACCGCGGGTTCGTTCGTCAGGTCCGACTCGAACACCAGCCGGAACGCCCCGCCTTCGTCCTCCACGTACGCGAAGTAGGCGTCCATCGTGGCGGCCACGCGCTGCTTGTTGTCCGTCGTCGAGGCCAGCGCCGTCCGGACGGAGTGGAGCAGCGACTCGCAGTGCTGGTCGAGCAGGGCCAGGTACAGCTCCAGTTTGCCGGGGAAGTGCTGGTACAGGACCGGCTTGCTGACACCCGCCCGCTCGGCGATGTCGTCCATCGCCGCCGCGTGGTACCCCTGGGCGACGAACACCTGCTGGGCCGCGCCCAGCAGCTGGTTGCGTCGGGCTCGGCGCGGCAGGCGGGTGCCCCTCGGGCGCGTCGCCTCTGTCTGCTCGATGGCTGTCACGCCGCCTCCCAAAATCGATCCAAGTGCACTGTGCGCCGCGTCGGCCATCCTACTTTTGGGTAATCCGGCCGTGCGGGGTGCGGACGCAGAATTTCACGTACCGGATGGCGGCGGTAGCCGAACGTTCGAACACGAACGGGCCGGCCACCGCCGCACCCCCGACCTGCGGGAACGACGGGGACGCCCCCTCTCACTCGCCGTCGCGGTAGTCGTCCTCGTCCAGTGCCACCACCCGGGCCTGCTCCACGGCGTCCGCCTCGTTCGCCGTGCCCGGGTCGATGCGCGACAGCGGATCGTCCGACTGCTGCCGGAGCTCCGCGTGCTGTTCGGCCGCGTCCGCCTCCGGGGTCTCCTCGTCCAGTGCGGCGGTGCCGGTCGCGCCGTTCTCCCGGGCCAGCTCCGCCAGCGTCTCGGGATCGGTGGGGTCGACGGTCATGAGCTCCCCTTTCTCACGGGCTTCTGCCCTCGCTACGAGCCTAGAAGGTCCCCCCTGTCGACGCTATGCGATCTGTGACGGCGAACACACCGCCCCGGACGTGATCGTCTCGTAACATTGCCGCATGTCCTCGACCGAGCTTCCCGCGTCCTCCGCCGCGGCGCCTCGCGCGCACGCCGTGCGGATCGCGGAGGGGGAGTGCCTGCGCTCCGTGGAGCTCCCGGGTCTGACGCTGAACGTGCGCCGCCGCTCCGGCGCGCCCGGCGGGGCGCCCGCGTTGTACGTGCACGGGTTCGGCGGCTCCTCGCAGAACTGGTCGGCGCTGATGCCGCTCCTGGAGGACGTCCTGGACGGGGACGCCGTCGACCTGCCCGGCTTCGGCGCCTCCCCGCCGCCCGGCGACGGCGACCACTCGGTGGCGGGCCACGCCCGCGCCGTCGTCCGCCTCCTCGACGCCGAGGCCCGCGGCCCCGTCCACCTCCTCGGCAACTCCCTGGGCGGTGCCGTCGCCACGCGCGTCGCGGCCGTCCGCCCCGACCTGGTCCGCACCCTGACCCTCGTCTCGCCCGCCCTGCCCGAGCTGCGCGTCCAGCGCGCCGCGTGGCCCATGGCGATGCTCGCCCTCCCCGGCGCGGCGCGGCTGCTCGCCCGCTTGACCGGGCAGTGGACGGCCGAGCAGCGCGTGCGGGGCGCGCTCGCCCTCTGCTACGGCGATCCCGGCAGGGCCACGGACGAGGGGCTGCTGGCCGCGATCGAGGAGATGGAGCACCGCCTGAGGCTCCCGTACTTCTGGGACGTGACGGCCCGTTCGGCGCGCGGCATCGTCGAGGCCTACACTCTGGGCGGCCAGCACAATCTGTGGCGGCAGGCGGAACGGGTCCTGGCGCCGACGCTCCTCGTGTACGGGGGACGGGACCGGCTCGTGTCGTACCGCACGGCGCGCAGGGCCGCCGCGACCTTCCGGGACGCGAGGCTGCTCACGCTTCCGGAGGCCGGTCACGTGGCGATGATGGAGTACCCCGAGGCGGTCGCCCGGGCGGTGCGCGAGCTGATCGCCGACCGGGACGGCGACGGCCGGGGCGACGGGGCGAGGAGCTGACACGGGGCGTGGGACGACACAGCCGCAAGGGCCCCGCCCCCACCCCCCCGGGAGGCGGACGACAGGACCACCGCGACCGCACCCGGCGGCGGCCGCCGCCGCAGGGAGGCGCCGGCGGGGGAGGGGGACGCACGGGAGCGGCGGGCCGCTCCTCCCCTCCCGCGGGAGGAGCCGGCGGCCCCACCCCACCGGCCCCCCCGGGGACCCGGCCCCGCGGCAGTACGGGTACGGCTACGGCCTCGCGACCCCGCCGCACGGCACCCCCGTGCACGCCCCCTCCCGCGACGTGCGGGGCGGGCACCCCGAGCAGCGCGAGCCGGGCGGCGGCTGGGGCGGCGCCCCGTACGGGGCCGGGACGCCCCGGCCGGGCATCGCGCAGAGCCCGCCGCGCGCCCCGGGACCGCGCCGGGAGTTCGTCGAGGCGTTCGACGCCCCGGCGGCGCCGGGCGCCCGCGAGGCCTCCGCCCGCCCGGCCGGCGACCCTTCCGCCGGGACGGCCGGGCCGCAGGGCCCCCCGGCCGGCGGCCCGGGGGCCGGAGCGGCGGACACGGCCGGTTCCGGCGCTGACGGGAGCCGGGGCGACGGCGACCGGGACGGCGACCGGGACGGCGACCGCGGCGGCGGCGACCGCGGCGGGACGCAGGCCGCGGGCCGGGGCCGTACGCTCACCGGGATCGCCGCGGCCGCCGTCGTCACCGTCCTCGCGGTCGTCGTCACCGGCCAGGTCGGCGACGCCCGGCAGCGGGACCGGGCGGACCGGGCCGTCGACGCGCCCGGCAGGGGCGCGGCCGACGACGCCGCCTCCCGCTCCGACCAGCGGACCACCCCGCCGCGGGCCGCCCCCTCGCGGCCCGCGGCGCCCGCCGGGCCGGCGACGTACGAGCAGCTGATGGCCCGGCAGTTCCCCCTCGACCCCGCGATGAAGGGGTCCGGGGAGTTCGAGGCCGTCCCCGGGACGGACAGGGCGCCCGGCGGGGGACGGAAGTTCCGGTACCGCGTCGACGTGGAGAAGGGGCTCGGGCTCGACGGCAGGCTGTTCGCCCGGGCCGTGCAGGAGACCCTCAACGACGACCGCAGCTGGGCGCACGGCGGCGCTATGACCTTCGAGCGGATCTCCACCGGCAAGCCCGACTTCGTCGTCACGCTGGCCAGCCCGGGGACGACCGGCGTCTGGTGCGCCAAGTCCGGGCTCGACACGACCGTCGACAACGTCTCCTGCGACTCCGCCGCCACCGACCGCGTCATGATCAACGCCTACCGGTGGGCGCAGGGCGCCGAGACCTTCGGTCCCGGGGCGATGCTCGCCTACCGGCAGATGCTCATCAACCACGAGGTCGGCCACCGCCTCGGCCACAACCACCGCACCTGCCAGACCCCCGGCGCGCCGGCGCCGGTGATGCAGCAGCAGACCAAGTCGCTGGAGATCGACGGCGTCAGGTGCCGCCCCAACCCCTGGGCCTACCCGGGCGACTGACGCCCCGCCACCCGGGTGGGTCGTCACGGAAGGTGACGGGGTGCGGTCTTAGCGCAGCAGAACGCCGACGGCGTGCGAAAGTCACGCCCATTCACCCCTTCCGGTGGCGTGACGGACAACCGTCCGGCGCGCCGCCCGCCCGCCCGCTTACGGTCGTCCCGCCGTGGAGTCGCCGAACCGACGGCGCCGTCCACGAAGGAGATCGGGGGTGTACTCGTGCGGATCGGACTGCTCGCGGAGGGCGGGCGCCCGTACGCCTCGGGCGGGTCCGGACCCTGGCGCGACCGGCTCGCAGCAGGGCCGGCTTCCCGGTACGGAGCCTCCGGGCTCGGGCCCTTCCGGCACGCGGCTTCCCGGTCCGGGCCCTTCCGGCACGCGGCCTTCCGGCACGCGGCTTCCCGGCACGCGGCCTTCCGGCACGCGGCCTTCCGGCACGCGGCTTCCCGGTCCGGGGCCTTCCGGTCCGGGGCCGGTGTCCGGGTGCCGGGCCGCCGCGACCCGGGCGCGCCCCGGAGCGCACCCGACGCCTCCCCGGCGACCGTCCGGCGTCCGTCGGCCGGCCGGAGGGCACCCCGCTCCCCCGGCGCTCGACCGGTACGGCGTGGACGGGCCGGACGCGGTCGGCCCGCGCCGTGCCGCGCCGGGCGGCGCGGTGGAGCCGCCCCGCCTGCTGGCCAAACGCTTCTTCGGTGCTCCGCCGCTGGTCACGGAGGACCGTGTACGACCGTGCACATACCGCCCGACAGCCGGCCGCACGACCCCGCGGCCCCTCCGCCCCGCCGCACCGGGCCGCCGGGCGGCGTCCGCGCGGCCCGTGGCGGTACGGCCCGCGCCTGCTCGGTCCGTGGCCGCACGGTTCGTGTCCGTGCGGCCCGTGTCCGCCCGGCCCGGGTCGGTACGGCCCGCGTCCGCCCGGCCCGCATCCGCCCGGCCCGCGTCCGCCCGGCTTGTTTCGGCCCGGTCCGTGTCCGTGCGGGCGTTCGCCGCCACGGCGGCGGCGGACGGGGGCGGCGATGCCTGAGCATTCAGGACCCCCGGCCGGGCAGGCGCGCGCCGGGCGCGCCCCCTCCGGTGCCGCTCCCACCCGGCGCCCTCCCTCCGGGCACGCCCTCGCTGCGAGCCCTTCCGCCGGGGTCGGGACCGGGCGCCGACGGCCCGCCGTCCTCGCCGAGGCGTCGCCGCCCCGGCACCGGGGGCCGTGCGGCGGGGAGGCCGGCCTCCCGGGGAACCCCACCGCCCCGGTACGGCGGGCGGCCGGGGGCCGGGACGCCCCCGCAGTACCGGGTGCCCTCCGCAGGGCCGTCGGGCCCGCCCCGGCGGTGGTCGCCACCGTGCCCGTGCGGGCCGCCGTGCCCGTCCGCCCCTGACCCTTCCTCCGGCGTCCACGATCCGCGCGGTCCCGCAGAGCACGCAGGACGCCGGTTCCGCAGACCACGTGAACATGCACGGACCATGTGAATTCATGCAGACAGCACAGACAGCACAGACAGCACAGACAGCACAGACAGCACATGCAGAACGGGCCGGAGGCCCGGGCGTCCCGCCGGCCCCGGGGACTCCCGGGGTGCCCGGCACGGCGCCGGGCCCCACGCATCCGCGAAACACCGAGGAGACACACGACATGACCCCCCAATCCCCGACCACGGCCGCACGGCGCGAAGGGGGCGCGCGATGAGGGTCCTGCTGCTCGGCGCCACGGGATTCGTCGGCCGCTTCGTCGCCGACCGGCTGCTCGCCGACCCGGCGGTACACCTCACCGCCCTGGGCCGCCGCGACGACTCCGACGTGCGCTTCGACCTCGCCAACGGCAGTCCGGGGGCACTCACCCGGTTCCTGGACGCCGTGCACCCGGGCGTCGTGATCAACTGCGCCGGGACCACCCGCGGCGGTGCCCGCGAACTGACCCGGCACAACACGGTCGCCGTCGCCACCGTCTGCGAGGCGCTGCGCCGCAGCCGCTGCGGCGCCCGCCTGGTCCAGCTCGGCTGCGCGTCCGAGTACGGGCCGTCGCAGCCCGGCTCGTCGACCGCCGAGGACGCCGTGCCCCGCCCCGGCGGGCCGTACGGGGTGTCCAAGCTCGCGGCGACCGAGCTGGTCCTCGGTTCCGGGCTGGACGCCGTCGTCCTGCGGGTGTTCTCGCCGGTGGGCCCGGGCACCCCGGCCGGCTCGCCCCTCGGCCGGCTCGCGGAGGCCGTGCGCCGCGCCGTGCAGTCCGGCGACACGGAGCTGAGGCTCGGCGGCCTCGGCGTGCAGCGCGACTTCGTCGACGTACGGGACGTCGCGCGCGCCGTGCACGCCGCCTCCCTGTCGGCGGCGCAGGGAGTGGTCAACATCGGCACCGGCCGCGCCGTACGGCTCCGCGACGCCGCCTCCCTCCTGGCGCGCGTCGCCGGTTACCCGGGCTCCCTCCACGAGCCGGACGGCCCGCCCGCGCGGCCCGTCATCGGCGCCCAGCGCTCCGAGTCGCCCTCCGACCACCAGCCGCCGGTCACCGGCCACCCCTACCCCGACGGATGCGGGGCCTGGCAGCAGGCCGACGTGCGCACCGCCCGCGACCGGCTCGGCTGGAGGCCCCGCATCCACCTGGAGGAATCCCTCGCGGACATCTGGATGGAGGCGGCATGCCGCATCTGACCAGCAGCGGCACCGGCCTGGCGGTGATCGGCAGCGGCGCCGCCACCGGCCCGTCGATGACGGGCACCGGTCCCTCGCTCGCCGGCACCGGCACCGGTCCCTCGCTCGCCGGCACCGGCACCGGCGCCGCCACCGGCCCGTCGGCGGCCGGCACCGGCACCGGTCTGTCGGCGGCCGGCGCCGAACGGCTCGGCTTCGGCATCCCCGGCTGCGCCCACCCCTTCCCGGCCCTCGCCGACTGGGACGAGCTGGCCCGGCCGGGAGCGCCCGTGCACTGGGCCGTCCTCGACGTGGCGGGCGGTCTCGGCGCCCGGCTCGACCCGCACCGCCTGGAGGTGGCGGACCGGCTCCGGAACGCCGGCGTCCGGGTCCTCGGCCGCCTCGACCTGGGCCGGGGCGCCCGGCCGTTCAGCGACGCGGTCTCCGAGGCGCACCGCCAGGTCGACTGGTACCGCGTCGACGGCTACTTCCTGGACCGCTGCCCCACGGAGGGACGGGACCTCGCCGGGGTCCGGCGGCTCGCCACCGTGCTGAAGGCCGCCGTCAACCAGGCCGACGGCGCCTACCTGGTCCTCGGCCACGGCGGCCCCCCGCACCCCGGCTACGCGGACGCGGCCGACCAGATGGTCACCTTCTCCGGGCCCTGGGCCGAGTACCGCTGGTCCCAGGCGGCGGAGTGGACGGCCGAGCACCCGCCGGAGAGGTTCGTGCACTTCGTCCACGGCGTGCCGCGCAACCACCTCGACGAGGCCGTGCGGATCGCCCGCTGGCAGGGCGCGGGGACGGTCTTCTTCACCGACCGCACCGGGCGGACGAGCCCCTTCGCGGCCCTGCCCGGGTACTGGGACGAAATCGTCTCGCAGATCGGACCGGGTGTCTCGGAATGAGAAGGGCCGTGGCAGTGTTACCGAACAGACAGGTAGTCCCCTGGTCCCCGCCCCCGCGGGGGTAGTCCCGTACTGACATACGACCAACGGAGTCCCCGTGTCGCTGCCACCCCTGGTCGAGCCGGCTGCCGAGCTCACCGTAGACGAGGTCCGCAGGTACTCCCGCCACCTGATCATCCCGGACGTCGGGATGGACGGGCAGAAGCGGCTGAAGAACGCCAAGGTGCTGTGCGTGGGCGCCGGCGGGCTCGGTTCGCCGGCCCTGATGTACCTGGCCGCCGCAGGGGTGGGCACGCTCGGCATCGTGGAGTTCGACGAGGTCGACGAGTCCAACCTCCAGCGCCAGATCATCCACAGCCAGTCCGACATCGGCCGTTCCAAGGCGGAGTCCGCCCGCGACTCCGTCAAGGGCATCAACCCGTACGTGAACGTGGTCCTGCACGAGGAGCGGCTCGAGGCCGACAACGTGCTGGACATCTTCGGGCAGTACGACCTGATCGTCGACGGCACGGACAACTTCGCCACGCGCTACCTCGTCAACGACGCGTGCGTGCTGCTGAACAAGCCGTACGTCTGGGGCTCCATCTACCGGTTCGACGGCCAGGCGTCGGTCTTCTGGTCGGAGCACGGCCCCTGCTACCGCTGCCTCTACCCCGAGCCCCCGCCGCCGGGCATGGTCCCCTCCTGCGCGGAGGGCGGCGTCCTGGGCGTGCTCTGCGCGTCCGTCGGCTCCATCCAGGTGACCGAGGCGATCAAGGTCCTGACCGGCGTGGGCGACCCGCTGGTCGGCCGGCTGATGGTCTACGACGCCCTGGAGATGCAGTACCGGCAGGTCAGGGTCCGCAAGGACCCGCAGTGCGCCGTCTGCGGAGAGAACCCCACCGTCACCGAGCTCATCGACTACGAGGCCTTCTGCGGCGTCGTGTCCGAGGAGGCCCAGGAGGCGGCGGCCGGTTCGACGATCACCCCGAAGCAGCTCAAGGAGTGGATCGACGACGGAGAGGACATCGACATCATCGACGTCCGCGAGGTCAACGAGTACGAGATCGTCTCGATCCCCGGCGCCCGGCTGATCCCCAAGAACGAGTTCCTGATGGGCAACGCCCTCCAGGACCTGCCGCAGGACAAGAAGATCGTCCTGCACTGCAAGACCGGCGTCCGCAGCGCGGAGGTCCTGGCGGTGCTGAAGTCCGCGGGCTTCTCCGACGCCGTCCACGTCGGCGGCGGCGTCATCGGCTGGGTCAACCAGATCGAGCCGCACAAGCCGGTCTACTGACCATCCCTCCCGCCGGCCGGCGGGACCGGACGGAGGCCCGTGGCGCCCGGCCCGACCGGGCGCCACGGGCCTCCGCCGTCGTGGTGCGCGTTCCAGGTCACGTCGCCCGGACCGAGGTGGAACGCGACGGGGGACGACGGGGAGGGCACCGCGGGACCGGCGGGCCGGAGGGGCGTCGGGCCCACCTGGCCGGGCGTCCGTCCGCTGCCCGCCTCGCCGATGCGGCACGGACGCACCGAACTCCCCGGGAACGCGTCCGTGGCCGCCCCCGAAGGGACGGCCACGGGGTCTGCGCAGCCGTATGCGCGATTCTCCGCCTGCCGGGCCCGACCCCGCCGGGAGCGGCTGCGGTCGGCCAGGCCGGCGACACGTCAGGTGGTACGGGTTTCGGTCAACCTCGGTGGGCGAGGCCGAGGAACGCCGTCCAGGCGCCCGGTGTGACGGCGAGGCCGCCCTGTCCGGTGTCCTTGGAGTCGCGGACGTGGATGGCGGACGGGGCTGAGGCCACCTCGACGCAATCGCCCCCCGCGCCTCCGCTGTGGGTGCTCTTGATCCAGTGGAGCTGTGGGACCTCGGACTGCTCGGTGTTCATAGGTCTCCTTCTCGCAGCGACTGCTCGATCAGGCGCTGGGACTTGGCGGGCGACAACGCCTGTGCCCGGACGACTCCCTACCGGGCGGCGATGCCCCGGACGGTTTCCCGACAGGTGAGCACGCGACCGCTTCCCTGACTCTCCACGTAAGCCGCCTGCTCCCCGCCCTCCGGCACCATGAGGGTGAAGGGGCCGTCCACACAGGCGTGATCGGTCGCTTGGGTCGGCATCACCTGGATCTCCACATGGGGGTTCTGCCCGGCCAGCAGCAGATGCTCCAGTTGTCCTCGAAGGACGTCCACCCCGCCGATGGGCCGTTGGAGGACCGCTTCCTCAAGCACGAAGCCGAGCACGGGCGCCGGCTTGCGATCGAAGATCCTGTGCCGTTCAAGCCGGGCCGAGACCATCTGCTCGATCTCGGCTTCGCTCCGCCGCGGGCGCCAGACGATGAACACGGTCCTGGCGTACTCCTCGGTCTGGAGCATGCCGGGCATGATCAGCGGGGCGTACTGGTGGAACTCGACCGCCGTCTCCTCGATCCGGGCCGCGTCGCGGAAGAACGCCGGGTACCGGGTCAGGGCTACGGGCCGCTTCATGGCGAGCAGCATGCCTTCGGCTTCCAGCAGGTGGTCGAGCTTGTCGACGGTGTCGGGCCGCGGAATGCGGCGTCCCTGCTCGATGGCCGCGATCTGGGCCTCGCCGTAGCCGAGGAGCCGCCCCAAGGCGACCCGGGTGTGCCCGGCGCGCTGCCGAAGGATCTTGATCTGCCGGCCGAACGATCGCAGTAACTCGTCGGCCGGGTCCTGACCCCGCTGCGCGACGGCCTGTTCCGGAAGCTGCGTCGTCGTCCTTCCCCTCGCACCTGGCCCACCGCCGACCCCGACAGGACACCCACGGCTGGCGCACGGCCACATCGCGTAAAGGTGTCGTCACCGGTGGCGGTATGCGCGCCGGACCGGGCTCGTGACCATGACGACGGAAACGCACTCTTCCGGGGACACCCGCCGACCTCCGCGGCCGGTGCGGGAGCCCCGCACGACGGTCACGTCGGCACCGCGCGGTGCCCGGCCGGCCCGCAGGCTCGCCTCCCAGCGCCTCCCCGCCGGGGTCAGCCGCACGAGTCCGGCGCGCACACCACGGTGACCCCGGTCGTCGCCGAGCTCGCCGCGAACGCGGGTGGCGCACGGCCGCGTGCCCGGCCCGGACTTCAGTGGGTGGTTTGTGAGGTGATGTCTGTTTCTGGTTGGGGTTGCAGTGAGTCGCTGGTGGGGGTTCCGGTGTCAGGGCCCCGTAGGTCTGCTCGACCCTCCACCGCTTCGGCTGCGGCACGGACCCCGTCTCCTGCGGGTTGCGTACGACGGTTTCGACGTCGGTGCCCAGGCCGGCGCCGTGCGCGACGACCTGGTTCTTGAAACCCTGGTCGGCCAGGGCCTTGCGGACGGTGCCACCGGTGTGCTCGGCGACCTGGTCCAGCAGGACGATGCCCGCGGCGTTGTCGCGGGTGTTCGCGGCGAGGACGACGGCTGCGATGACCGGGCCGAGGACGTCCACGGCAGGGCCGCGCTTGCGGCCGGGCACCCGCTTGGCGGGATCGTGACCGGTCGTGGCGGCGGGGACCCCGGCGGCCGCGTGGACGCTCTGGGGGTCCAGGACCACCAGGGTCGGGTCCTCCGGTCGTCGGGCGCGTTCACGGACCCGGCAGCGCAGGAGGTCGTGGATGGCCTGGTCGGTGCCGTCGTCCCGCCGGGCGGCGAAGCAGCAGTACGTCGCGCTCGTGGGCGGTGGATCGTGCGGGAGGCGGGCCTACCGGCAGCCGGCCCGCCCCGGTGGAGGGTCGCGTTCACGATCTCCCGCATGGCGTAGGCGCCCCGGTGGCCGCTGACCGAGCGGCGCCGGTTCTTCCACGCGGTGATCACCGGCTCGACCAGAGCCCACTGCCCGTCCGATGAGTCACTCGGGTACGGCTTGCGTTCACTCGCCCGGTCACATCACCAGATCAGCACCCGTGGACCGGCATTCCGCCTTGCCGCCACACCATCAGGCGGCAGCAGAACCACTCAAAGACCCACGAACCGCCCGCTGAGGGGAGCGGGCGACCTTCACACCCGGCACAGCAGGACGGTCGGGTACGTCGCCTTCTCCGCGTGGACCAACCGGTACGGCCCGCTCACCGGTCGTTCTCCCTTCACGAGAAGGCCGTCGCTTTTCTCAGGATCTCGATGGTCTGCCGCTGTTCACGGTCCTCCCGCCGCAGCCGCCTGAGCTCCTCGCGCTCGGCGCCGGTCAGCTCACCGGGCTGTCCCTCGCCCCGGTCGACCTCGGCCTTGCGGTACCGGCCGCGCAGGGGCTCCGAGTTGATGCCGAGTTCCCGGGCGACGGCGGTGACCGTCTTGCCCGAGGAGTCGACGAGCGCGATCGCGTCCCGCTCGAACTCCTCGGTGTACCGCTTCGTGTACGCGCTTCCCACCCGGTACTCCTCCCTCTGGAACCCCAGGCTCCCCGTCTCCAGGGGGCCACGATCAAGGGGAAGCTTCGCTGCCGCCCTTGGGCGTCCAGGGGGCCGGGGGAGGTTCGGGGCCCTCCAGGGCGTTGCGAAACTTTTCCTTGAGGGTCTTGGGCGGGGCCGGGCTCTCCTCGTGCGCGTGGACGAGGCGGGCCGTGGTCACGCGTATGTGGCACTCGCGGTGGTGCTGCCTGACCCAGACCAGCCAGGCCCCGTCCGGGGTGAGGAAGGCGCGGCGGGCCGGGGTCTCACCGCTTCGCGCGTGTCTGGCCAGGACGTCCGGCAGGTAGTTGAGAGCGGCATCCTCGGCGGCGGCCTGCGCCTGCTCCCGGGTACCGCTGATCGGATGGGTGGCCACCAGGGCCCAGCGGTGCAGCTTCAGCTCACCACGGTCGAAACGCCGCGTCGTGCGGGTGTCCTCCTCGATGAGGACGTACCAGTCGTCAGCCACCTGGAGAGGTTACCCGTCCTGCCCGGCCCGACATCCATAGTTCTCCCCCTGGTCCAGCACGCCGATGCTGAGGGCGAAACGGCCGACGCGGCCGGGTGACCCAGGGCGCGGTGAGCGGAGGGAGGCGGCGGCGAGGAAGGGAGCGGCGGTTCAGGCCCCCGGACGGGGCCGGGTGCTTCCGTGGTCCTGGCCCGCCGGTGACAGCCGGTTGGGCGGCCCGGGGCCGTCGGCGATCTGGAAGCGGTTCGTCCCCCGGCGGGATGCCCGGCAGACCTGCGGGGCTGTCCGCTCGATCACCGGCTTCCGCTCGCTCGCCTCCAGCTCGTGCCCTACGGGCCTCCGGCCGGCGGTGTCGCCCCCGGCGGCCGGCGCGGCCGAGCTCGTGGACGGCGCCGCCGACCCGTTCGAAGGCGGCGTCAGGCCAGCTCGCGCAGCGCCTCGCCGAGCGTCGCCACCCCTTCGGCGATGGCTCCCCGCGGAGGGGCCGCGTAGCCGAGGACGAGGCCGGGACGGCCGGGTGCCTGCCGGTGCCACGACAGCGGCTGGCACTTCACGCCCCGGGCGAGCGCGGCGGCGGCCAGCTCGGTGTCGGGCACCTCCGGCGCGTACGTGACGGTCAGGTGCAGACCGGCCGCCGCGCCGTGCACCACCGCGCCCGGCAGGTGCTCGGCGATGGCGTCGATCATCGCGTCGCGGCGCCGCCGGTGACGGCCGCGCAGGAGGTGCAGATGCCGCTCCAGGCCGCCGGACTCCATCAGCCGGGCGAGCGCCAACTGCGGCAGCACGGCGTTGCCCAGGTCGGTGAAGCGCTTCGCGTCGACCAGCGCGTCGCGGTGGCGGGGCGGCGGGACCATCCAGCCGATCCGCAGCGCGGGCGCGAGCAGCTTGGACACGCTGCCCATGTAGCACACGTCGGCCGACGACGCGCGCAGCGCTGCCGCCGGGGGCCGGTCGTAGCGGTGCTCCGCGTCGTAGTCGTCCTCCAGGACCAGCCCGCCGTCCCCCGCCCAGAGGAGCAGCTCGCGGCGGCGCTCGCCGCTCGTCACCACGCCGGTGGGGAACTGGTGGGCGGGCGTGAGGAGCACCGCGCGGGCTCCGGTGGCGCGCAGCGCGTCGACGCGCACGCCGCGGTCGTCGACCGGTACCGGCGGGGTGGCCAGGGCTCCGTTCCGCAGGTGCTGGCGGGTCCCGAGCGAACCGGGGTCCTCGATCGCGACACCGTCGATGCCGTCCGCCCGCAGCACGGGGGACAGCAGCGTGAGCGCCTGCGCGGTGCCGGCGACGATCAGCACCTCGTCCGGCTCCACCCGGATGCCGCGGCCGGTCGCCAGCCAGGCCGCGACGGCGCGGCGCAGTCGCGGGGCTCCGCGGGGGTCGCCGTAGCCGAGGTTCTCGGCGGACAGCTCGGCGAGCACGGCCCGTTCGGCGCGCAGCCAGGCCGTGCGGGGGAACGCGGTGAGGTCGGGCCGCCCGGGGGTGAGGTCGATGCGCGCGGGGGCGGCGCGCAGCGCGTCGAAGGCGTCGGCGCCGGGTTCCCCGGCGAACGGCGCGCCCGGCCCCGCCCGGTCGACGGGGACCGGCGCCGGGCCGCGGCACGGCCCGGCGCCGCGGGGTGCCGCCGGCCGCGCGGGGGGTGCCGCGACCACCACCGTCCCACCGCGCCGGCGCCCCTCGACGTGGCCGTCCTCGGCCAGCCGCCGGTACGCCTCGGTGACCACCCCGCGCGAGACGTGCAGTTCGGCGGCGAGCATCCGGGTGGGCGGCAGCCTGCTGCCCACCGCCAACCGGCCGTCGGCCATCGCCTGCCGCAGCCGCCGGGCCAGCCAGTCCGCCTTGCCGCCGACGGGCGCGTCACCGACGTCGAGCTGCAGGAAGTCGGAGCCGCGGGCCGGGGGCCGGCGGTCCGCCGACGCGGCCGCCGCCACGGGTGCGGTGGTCGTTCCGTCCGCCACCGGTCCCTCCTCGTCCACCGGGTCGATGCCGCATGCGCCGCTGCGGCCCCCACGCGCCATCAGGGCTCTCCGAAGGAGAACTCCGGTGCGCGGGGGGTGAGGACGGCCGTCACGGGGTCGGTCGGCCAGTGCGCGGCCAGCTCCTCGGCCACCGTCCCCAGCAGCTCCGGTACGGTCTCGGCCCCGCCGTCGTGCATGGCCTCCACCACCACCAGGATGCGGCTGGTGCGCGCGGTGACCGCGGAGTGGCCGCTCTGCCGGTTGGTCCAGCGGCGGGCGTGCGCCCGTCCGGCGGAGTCGACGAAGGTCACCTCGCCGGGTGCGGGGTGCTCGGTGCCGCCGCCGAAGGCCGTGTAGTGTTCGTCGCCGCGGGCGTGGCGCACCTCAAGCAGGGGACCGGCGATGCGGTCCGCGTCGAGGACCGCCACCGGCACCGCGTACGCGACCGACACCGCGTTGCACAGGTCGACCACCGGATGGATGCGCGGCAGTCCCCCCTCCTTCCTCAGCCGCCGCAGCAGCGACTCCGCGGCGCAGCGGTACTGCGTCGGCTTGAGTCCCATCCGGGAGAAGGCCCGCCGCCAGGCCAGCACTTCGGGGAAGCCGCCCTCGGTGGCACCGGCCAGCCGGGCCGCCGCGCGGGCCGTGTGTCCGGCGACGCGCGGGCCGACGTCGGCGGCGGTGCCGACGCCGGTGGCCCACAGCGCGCCGGCGGTGAGTTCGGGGTGGTCGGACCAGATCGCGTCCGTGTGCCGGAAACGCATCACGCCGCCGCCGACCGGGCGCCCGGGGCCACGAGGCGGGCCGCGGACCTCCGGCGAACGCCGGTCGGCGCCCCCGGCCCGGCCGGCGCCCGGTGCCGTACGGCGGCGGGCATCCCGTACGCGGCGGGGAGGAGCCGTGCCCGCCGGTGGGCACGGGCGGCGGCAGGAGCACGACGGGGAGCACCGCGGGCCTCGGACCGAGAGGGCCGGCCTCCGCCCCGGAGGCGGTCGCACGGGCCGCGGGTCGCGGCGCGGCCCCCTCCCCGACGGGCGGCGCCCCCTCGTCGCGGAGCGCCGTCCCCGCCGCGTACGGGAGGCGGCCGACACCGGGGTGCCCCACCACCTCGCGGGCGGCGGCGCCGGTGCGCGGCAGTGCGGCGAGGCCGGTGACCGCCGCCACCGGACGGGGCACGGGGCCGAGGGCGCGGCCGGGCGCGGCGGCCACGCCCGCCCGGCGGCCGTGGGACGGCCCGGCGGCCGGGGGTGCGCCACCCCGGTGCCGGGGGCGACCGCCGCGGCCGAGGCGGTCGGCGGGAACGCGATGCTCAAGGAGACCTCCACGGGATTCGGGTCCTTCCACCCTGCCCCGGTCGCGGTCCGGCGGGCAGGGCCAAAGACCGCCGAGTCGACCGGTCCATAAGGGCCCGCGAGCGGGATCCCACGGCGGGCCCGGCGGCCGGGGAGGCCGCCGGACGGGCACCGCCGTCGGGACCGGGGCCGGTGCTCCCCGCCGGCCTCGGAGGGAGCCCGGGTGCGGGGGCGTCCGCCGCCCGCCGGGCCGCGGGCGGGCGCCCGGGCCGGGCCGGTCCCGCCGGGGCCCCGGCGCCCTCCGCCCCGCGGGGCGGCTACGAGCAGGTCGTGCCGTCCGCCGGGACCTCGCCCCGCAGCAGGTAGCCGTCGACCTTCCGCGTCACGCACGCCGACGAGCCGTACGCGCCGTGCCCCTCGCCCTCGTTGGTGATCAGCACGCCGACGCCCTCGCCCAGGCCGTCCGCCATCCTGCGCGCGCCCTCGTAGGGCGTCGCCGGGTCGCCGGTCGTGCCCACGACCAGGATCGGCCCCGCCCCCGGCGCGGACACGTCCCGGCCCGCCGGTTCGCCCTTCACCGGCCAGTTCGCGCACCAGCCCGCCGTGTCCCACGCCAGGAAGTCCCCGAAGACGGGGGAGATGCGCCGGAACTCGGGCAGCAGCGCCTTCGCGTCGGCGGCCGTGGGCCGCTGGTCGGTGTCGGCGCAGGAGATCGCCCGCTGCGCGTGGCTGTCGGTGCCGTAGCGTCCGCTCGCGTCACGGTCGTTGTACATGTCGGCGAGCCGCAGCAGCGCGTCGCCCCGGCCGTCCTCCGCCTCCCGCAGCGCCTCCGTCAGCAGCGGCCAGCTGCTCTGCGAGTACAGCGGGAGCACGATGCCGGTGAGGGCCAGGCCCTCCGTCAGCATCCGGCCGCCGCTCGTCCCCAGCGGCCGCCCGTCGAGCCGCGCCAGCAGGCGCGCCACCCGCGCCGTGCCCGCCCCGGGGTCCTCGCCGGTGGACGCGAAGTAGTTGTCCAGCGCCCGCTGGAAGCCCCTCGTCTGGTGCCGGGCGTGCCCCTCGCCGTCGGCGGTCGGGTCGACCACCGCGTCCAGCACCGTCCGGCCCGTGTGCCGGGGGAAGAGGTGCGCGTAGGCCGCGCCCAGCTGCGTGCCGTACGAGATGCCGAAGTAGTTCAGGTCGGCGTCCCCCAGGACGTGGCGGATCAGGTCCATGTCGCGGGCCGTGTTGCCGGTGGTCACGTGGGGGAGCAGCCTGCCGGAGCGGCGGGCGCAGCCGGCCCCGAAGTCGGAGCCGTTCTCCAGGTAGGCGGCCTCCTCGGCCGGCGTGTCGGGCGTCGGGTCGATCCTCGCCTCGGCGCTCGCCTGCTCCTCGTCCGACCGGCACACGACCGCCGAACTGCCGCCCACGCCGCGCGGGTCGAAGCCGACCAGGTCGTAGCGGGTGTTCAGCGCCTCGTAGGCCGGGGCGAAGCCCGGCAGCATCCCGACGCCCGACGCGCCGGGGCCGCCGAAGTTGAACAGCAGGGAGCCGATCCGCTTCGACCGGTCGCGGGCCTCCTTGCGGATCAGCGCCACCGACAGGGTCTCGCCGTCCGGTCGCCGGTAGTCCAGCGGCACCTCCACCGCCGCGCACCGCCACGCCGGTCCCGGCTTCTCCCCGCCCTCCGGCGCCCCGCACGGCCCCCACCGCGGCTTCTGGCCGGTCAGCGCGGCGGGCAGCCCCGGCACGCCCGGGGTGCTCCCCGCCGCCGGCCCGCCGCCCGCCCCGCCGTCCCGGCAGCCCGTGACCGTACCGGCCGCCAGGGCCGCCAGGGCCGCCGCCGCGGCGATCCGCACCCGCACCCGCTTGGACATGTACCCCCCGAAGATTCCCCGGCGTACCGGGCGTCCCGCCGCCGGAGAGCCATCGTAGGCGCCCCCGCCCCCGGCTCCCCGCGCCCCGGTGGGGCCTTCACGGGCAGACGGTGCCCGACGGCGGGACCCTCCCGTCGAGCAGGTAGGCGTCCACCACCCGCCGCACGCAGGCGTCGCCGCCGTTGTACGCGCCGTGCCCCTCGCCCCGGTACGTCACCTCCACGCCGACGTCCCCGCCCAGCGCCGAGGCCATGGCCGCGGCGCCCTCGAAGGGCGTGGCCGGGTCGCCCGTCGTACCGACGACCAGGATCGGCGGCGCGCCGGGGGCGCTCACGTCCGGGTGGTCCGACCGGCCCGCGACGGGCCACTGGCCGCACCCCAGCATCCCCCAGGCGAGGAGCTCGCCGAAGACGGGCGACGCCTCGCGGAACCGGGGCAGCTTCGCCCTCACCTGCTCCGCGGTGAACCGCTGCCGGTCGTCGACGCAGTTGATCGCCGTGTTCGCCGCCTGCAGGTTGTCGTACTCCCCGTTCTCGTCGCGGCCGTTCATCGAGTCGGACAGCGCCAGCAGCAGGGCGCCGTCGCCGCCGTCCGCCTCGTCGAGTCCCTGCTCCAGGTACTGCCAGTACTCCTTGGAGTACAGCGCCTGCGCGATGCCGTTGGCGGCCTGCGTCTGGGTCAGCTCGCGGTCGCCGATGCCCTTCACGGGGCGCTCGTCGAGCCGCTTCAGCAGGTCGACGACGAACCGCTCGATCTCCTGCGGGGTGCCGCCGGGCAGCGCGCAGTCGTCGCCCCGCCGCACGCAGTCGGCGGCGAAGTTCCGCAGCGCCAGCTGGAACCCCTTCGCCTGGCCGAGCGCCCCCTGCTCGGCGGTCGCGCCCGGGTCGACGACCGCGTCGAAGACGGCCCGGCCCACCCGGCGGGGGAACAGGTGCGCGTACACCCCGCCGAGCTCCGTGCCGTACGAGATGCCGAAGTAGTGCAGCCTGTCGTCGCCGAGGACCTGCCGCATCAGGTCCATGTCGCGGGCCGCGTTCTCCGTGCCGACGTGCGGCAGCACCTCGCCGGAGTTCTCCTCGCACGCCTTCGCGTACTCCTTCAGCCCGCCCTGGTACGCCTTCTCCTCGGCGGCGTCGTCGGGCGTCGCGTCCCGGGCGAAGAACGCGTCCAGGGCGCGGGGGCCCAGGCACTCCACGCCGCTGCTCAGCCCCACGCCGCGCGGGTCGAAGCCGACCAGGTCGTAACGGCGGCGCAGGGCCTCGTAGTCGGGGGCGAAGGACGGCAGGGCGGTGACCCCGGAGCCGCCCGGACCGCCGAAGTTGAAGAACAGCGAGCCGATCCGCTTCGACCGGTCGCGGGCCCGGGCGCGGATCAGGGCCAGTTCGACCGTGTCGCCGCCGGGGTCGGCGTAGTCGAGCGGGACGTCCATGAAGGCGCACTCCCACCGGGTGCCGTCCGGGAGCGGGGCCGGGGGCGTCGCGCCGCCCTTCGTCGAGGAGGGCGCGCACGGCTTCCACGACGGCTTCTGCGCGGCCAGCCCCCTCATCGCCTGGCCGGCCTCCTCCCCGTCCCCGCCGCCCCCGTCGCCGCACCCCGCGGCGGCGCCGGCGAGGAGGGCCGCGGCGGCGAGGACGGCGGTGCGGCGGCGGGCGGTCGTCCGCCGGGCGGGGCGAGTGGTCGGCATGCGTCCATCGTCGGCGCCCCGCCGTCCCCCCGCCCGCGACGCGCGCCCATGCGGGTGGCCGCCGCGCGGGCGCGCACGGGGGGCGTCCGCGCCTACAGCGGTACGACGTCGATCTCGGTCGCCTTCACGCTCAGCCACACCTCGGAGCCCTCCGCGAGCCCCAGGTCCGCGGCCGCCGCCGGGGTCACCTCGGCGACCGCGTCGGACGGCGCGCCCGGGCCGCCCGACACCAGGACCCGCAACCGCGCGCCGTGCGCGGCCAGCTCCCGCACGGTGCCCCGCCACACGTTGCGGGGGCTGCCCGAGGGGCGGGCGCGGTGCAGCGCCACCGCCTCGGGCGCCACCACCGCGAGGGCGGCCGCGCCGTCGGCGGGCGCCGGGTCGGCGGCCGTGACCAGCCGGGCGCCGTCCGCCGTGTCCAGGCCCCCGTCCCGCACCGTGCCCGGCCAGGCGTTGCGGCCGAGCATGCGCGCGACCCACGGGGAGCGCGGGTGCCGGGCCACCTCGGCGGGCGCCGCGTACTGCACCGGGCGCCCCTCCTCCAGGACGAGGACGCGGTCGGCGAGCGACACCGCCTCCACCGGGTCGTGGGTGACGATCAGGCACACCCCGGGGAACCCGGCCAGGTGCCGCCGCAGCGCGTGCCGCACCCGCGCGCGGGCCGTCTGGTCCAGGGCGGCCAGCGGCTCGTCGAGCAGCAGCAGCCGGGGCCGCGCGGCCAGGGCCCGGGCGAGCGCCACCCGCTGGGCCTGCCCGCCGGACAGCTCCCCGGGCCTGCGGTGCGCCAGGTGGCCCACGCCGAGCCGCTCCAGCCGCCTCCGGGCCTCCGCCCGCGCGCGGCCCCGCGGCACGCCCCGGACGCGCGGCCCGTACGCGGTGTTGGCCAGCGCCGTCAGGTGCGGGAACAGCGCCCCGTCCTGCGGCACCCACGCGATGCCGCGCCGGTGCGGCGGCAGCCCGGCCAGCTCCCGCCCGCCCAGGCGCAGGGACGTGGCGGCGGCGCGCGGGGTGAGGCCCAGCAGGGCGCGCAGCAGGGTGCTCTTGCCGGCCCCGTTCGGCCCGACGACGGCGACCGTCGTCCCGGCGGGCACCTCCAGGCGGACGGCGGCGGCCCCGCTCACCTCGGCCGACAGCGGCCACGCCGCCCCCTCGGGGTGCCCGCCGGCCGGCTCGACGGCGGGCGGGCCGGCGCCGTTCCGCTCCTCCTGCGCGACGGCCGGCGGACGCGGGGCCCGCCGTACCGCCGCGTGTCCCAGCCAGCGCCCGCGCAGCGCGACCAGGACCGCCGCGGCCGTGACGAGGAGCAGCAGCGACACGGCGACGGCGCCCTCCGGGTCGTTCTGGAGCAGCAGGTACACCTGGAGCGGCAGCGTCTGCGTGGTGCCCGGCAGGTTCCCCGCGAAGGTGATCGTCGCCCCGAACTCGCCCAGGGCCCGGGCCCAGCACAGCGCCGCCCCCGCCACCAGCCCCGGGCCGACCATCGGCACCGTGACCGTGAGGAACGCCCGCAGCGGCGCGGCGCCCAGCGACGCGGCCGTCTCCTCGTAGCGCGGGTGCAGTCCCGCCAGCGCGCCCTCCAGGCTGATCACCAGGAACGGCATCGCCACGAACGCCGCCGCCACCACCGCGCCCGCCGTCGAGAACGGCAGCGACGCCCCGAACCGGTCCGCCAGGACCCCGCCCAGCAGGCCGTGCCGCCCGAACCCCTGCAGCAGGGCCACGCCCGCCACCGTGGGCGGCAGCACCATCGGCAGCATCACCAGCACCCGCACCAGCGGCTTGCCGGGGAAGTCGACCCGGGCCAGCACCCACGCCAGCGGCACGCCGAGCAGCAGCGACAGGGCGAGCGCCCACACGGACACCACCAGCGACAGGCCGAGCGCCTCCCGCACGGCGGGTGCGGCCAGCCGCTCCCCGAGCGTGCGCCACGGGGCGTGCGCCAGCACCCCGGCGAGCGGCACCAGCAGGAACACCACCGCGGCCAGCGCCGGCACGGCGAGCGGGACCGGGACCCGCCGGGCGCGGATCACGGCGTCTCGAAACCGGCCGCCGCCAGCAGCGCGCGGGCGCGCGGCGACCGCAGCCACGCCACGAGGCCGCGGGCCGCCCCGGGGTCGCGCGCGGAGCCGAGGACCGCGGCCGGGTAGGAGGCGACGGCGTTGTGCGCGTCCGGCAGGGCGACCGCGTCGACCTCGTCGCGGGCGGCGGCCGCGTCGGTGGCGTACACGAGCCCGGCGTCCGCCTCGCCCAGCCGGACCTTGCCGAGGACGGCGCGGACGTTCGGCTCCTCGGAGACGGGCCGCACGTCCACGCCGGCCCGGTCGAGGACCTGCCGGCTGTAGCGGCCGGCCGGCACCTCGGGGGCGGCCAGCACCACCTTCACGCCGGGCCGCGACAGGTCCTCCAGGCCGGTGATCCGCTCGGGGTTCCCCTCGGCGGTGGCGATGGCGAGCCGGTTGCGGGCGACGACGACGGGCTCGCCGACCGCCCGGCCCAGGCGGTCCATGGTCGGGGCGTCGGCGGTGACCAGGACGTCGGCCGGGACGCCCTGGCGCACCTGGGAGGCCAGCTCCTGCGACCCGGCGAAGGAGAAGACGACGTCCGTGCCGGGGTGCTCCTCCTCGTAGGCGGCGCCGACGCCCCGGAGGACGTCCGTGAGGGAGGCGGCGGCCAGCACGGTCAACCGGCCCCCGCCCCGCCCCGCCGGGTCCCCGGGGCCCGCGCAGGCCGTCAGCGGCAGCAGGGCCGCGGCCAGCAGGGCGGCCAGGGAGCGGCGCACGGCACGGCACACGGGGGCCCCCGGGGGGACCGGGGGAGCGGGGGTCCGGGCGCGCGCGCGCGCGGACGGTCAGACACGGTCGACGTGGACGTTGGTCGACTTCACCCGCGCCACCGCCTCCACGCCCACCTCCAGGCCCAGCTCCTCCACGGCCTCGCGGGTCAGCAGCGACACGAGCCGGTGCGGACCGGCCTGGATCTCCACCTGGGCGGCCACGTCACCGAGCCGCACGGCGGTGACGATGCCGGGGAACGCGTTGCGCGCGCTGGTGTACGGGGGATCGCCGCCCTCGCCGGGCCGCGCGGCCAGCTCGACGGCGAACGCCGCCAGGTCGCGGCCGTCGACCAGCCTCCGCCCCGCCTCGTCCCGGCGCGTGGGGAGCCGTCCGGCGTCGGCCCAGCGGCGTACGGTGTCGGCGCTCACGCCCAGGAGGCGCGCCGCCTGCTGCGAGGTGTAGGAACGCACGTGCGGCAATGTAGGCGTGAGCGGTCGGCGGCTGCAAGCGGGAGCAGCCGGTTCCCCCAGCAGATGCGAGGCGGCCTCCGCGTGCCCGCCGCTCACCCGTGCCCGCCGCCCGCCGCTCACCCGCGCCCGCCGCTCCCGCGCGGTTCTGCGGGTCCGCTCGTGCCCGGCACCCGCGCGGCCCTGCCGCCCGTTCGCGTCCGCCGCGCCCGCGCACCCGCCGCGCCCGCGCGGCCCTACAGGGCGTCCTTCCGCGTGAGGTGGTTGAACGAGACCCAGCCCGGCAGCACCGGCAGCCACAGCGTCAGCAGCCGGTACAGCAGCACCGCCGGCGCCGCCACCTCCTTCGGCACCCCGGCCAGCACCAGGCCGGCCAGCAGGGCGCCCTCGACCGCGCCGACGCCGCCCGGCGTGGGCGCCGCCGAACCGAGTGCGTTGCCCGCCAGGAACACCACGGCGAGGCTCGCGTACGACAGCGGCTGGAGGCCGTCGTTGAACGCCCGGACCGAGGCGTCCAGGCACAGTACGAACGTGGCCGTCAGCAGCAGCATGCCGCCGATGCCGGTCAGCAGTTTGCCGGGCCGCTGGAGCACGTCCAGCATGCGCGGCACCACCCCCGCGAACAGCGACCGCAGCCGCGTCGACACGAACTTCCGCAGCGCCGGGACCGCCGTCACCACCAGCAGCAGCACCGCGATCGTCAGCAGCCCCGCGATGACCGTCCTCGACGGGGTGAAGTCGCCCTGCGAGCGCTCGGTACCGGTCAGGTAGCCGAACGCCAGCAGCAGCAGCACGTGCGCGCCCAGCCCGAACAGCTGCGACGCCCCGACGCTCGCCACCGCCAGGCCGGGCCGCACCCCGGCCCGCTGGAGGAACCGCGTGTTGAGCGCGACCCCGCCCACCGCGGCGGGCGCGACGATCTTGACGAAGGAACCGGCGACCTGCGCCACCACGGTCCGGGGGAACGGCACCCGCTCCGGCACGAAGCCCAGCAGGCTCATCGCCGCGGCCACGTAGCTGAGCGCCGAGCACGCGACGGCCGCCGAGACCCAGGTCCAGTCCGCCCCGCTGATCGTCGACAGCGGGATGCTGGCGATCTGCGACAGCAGGAAGTACGCGGCGACGGCGCCCGCGATGAGGCTGATCAGCGTGCGCGGCCTGATCCGCTCCAGCCGCACCGGCTCCACCGGGGCCTGCGGCCTGATGCGCAGCACCTGGCGGCGGATCTGCGCCAGCAGGTCCTCCTCCCGCGCGCCGTGCAGCGCGTCCTCCAGCGCCCGCTTCTCGGCCTGCTTCTCCGCCCGGACCGCCCTGCGCCCCGTCCTCGGGCCGGTACCGCCGGACGCCTCCGACCGTGCCCGCTTCGCGGCCTCCGACGCCTTCAGCACCGCCTCCCGCTCCCGCTGCGACCGCTCGCGGGCCAGCCTGCGCAGCGTCGCGCGGCTGGACCGGCTGAGCGCGATCGGCTGGAGCAGCGGCAGGCAGCCGGCGACCTTGTCGGGGCCGAGGACCTCCACGGCCGCCGCGACCGCCCGCTCCGCGCCGACCCGCAGGCCGAGCGTGGTGAGCAGCTGCGCGATGTCCATCCGCAGCACCAGGTCGCCCGCGGCGATCTCGCCGCCGCGCAGGTCCGTGATCACCACGTCGCCGGAGTGGTCCACCAGCAGGGCGTCGCCCGTCAGCCGGCGGTGCGCGATGCGCCGCGACTGCAGCGCCCGGACCTGCTCCCAGCAGCCGCACACCACCTCGTCGGTGATCTCCTCGTCGGCCAGCGAGTCGAGGGAGCGGCCGCCCCGGTGCTCGTACACCAGCATCACGGCGTCCGGGCCGAGCTCGGAGGTGGCGATCAGCTTCGGCGCGTTCGCCCCGGCGGCGATCGCCGCGTACGCGAGGAGCGCCTCCTGTTCCAGGGCCTGCCGCAGCGACTGGATGGAGCGGCGCGTGGTGATGCCGCGCAGCGTCATCCGGCGCCACACCCGGTAGAAGAAGCCCTGCGCCTGCTGCTCCCGGTCGACCACCGTGACGTCGAGGGGCGGGCCCTCCTCCAGGGCGACCAGGTAGCGGCGGCCCCGGTCGCCCTGCTCGGCGGTCTCCGGCAGCCCCTCCGCGCGCATGGCGGACACCGGGCGGAACCCGACGTGGCGCAGGCCCGCCAGGAGCGTCTGGCCCGTCGGGCGGACGTTCGGGGAGCCGACCGCGTAGAGGGCGCCGTACGCGACCGTCCAGCCGATCAGGACCGTCAGGACGATCGACAGGGGGGTCGTGTAGCCCGCCACCAGCATGGTGAACGCGTCCAGCAGCAGCACCGCCCACAAGGTGATCCGCCAGCGCGGCCGCCGGGCCATGCCGACCGCCGACATGTACGCGATGACCGGCGCCAGGTAGCCGTGCACCGGGTCGGTGAGCCCGCCGCCGCTCTGCGGCTGCGTCAGCGCGTCCTGGATCGCCGCGGGCGCCGTCCGCGCCACCCACAGGTCCGTCGCGAGGGTCACCCCGTGCGCGAGCACGGCGGCCAGGACGCCGTCCGCGATGCGCAGCCCGTCCCGCTTGACCAGCCGCTCGATCGCGAACGCCACGGGCACGAGCAGCACGGCGATGCTGGAGACGAGCCCGGCCACCTTGACGAACACGTCCGGAGCCTGCCCGGTGCCCTTGTTGATGTCCTGTTCGAGTCCGGAGGTGGTGCCGCTGGCGAAGGCCGCGATGCCGATGACGACGGTGATCGCGAGGAGGCCGACGAGCAGGCGCAGCAGGTCGGAGGGGCGGTGCACGCGCGCCGCGAGCAGCGGCTCGTCGCCGGAGAGGTCGCCGCGCTGCTCGCCCGGGGCGTCGGGCGGCGCGGGCCGGTCGTCCGCCCCGCGCTCCGGCCCGCCGCCGCGCGAGGCGCCGTCCGGGCGCGGCCCGGCGCCGGAGGCGCTCGCCACGTCGGGAGGCCGCACGTCCTCTCCCCTCGCCTTCTCTGTTCCTTCTCGATCTCGTGTCACCAGTCACCGCCCGGAAGATGGTGGCACGGCCGGGGGCGGGGAGGGGCATCAGGGTGCGGTGCCCGCGTTGTCGTACCCGTGGTGCAGGATGGTGCGGATGACTGCTGAGGAGCACCCCGACCGGCTTCCGGAGTACGCGGAGCGCGTCCTGGAGGTCGCCGAGGTCATCCCGCCCGGCCGGGTGATGACCTACGGGGACGTCGCCGAATGGCTCGGCGAGGGCGGCCCCCGCCAGGTCGGCAGGGTCATGGCGCTGTACGGCGGGGCCGTGCCGTGGTGGCGCGTGGTGCGCGCCGACGGACGGCTGCTGCCCGGGCGCGAACGGCGCGCCCTCGGGCACTACCGCGCGGAGGCCACCCCGCTCCGGACGGCGGCGCACGGCGCCGGGGCCTCCCCGCCGCGCCTCGACATGAGGCGGGCCCGCTGGGACGGGACCGGCGGCGCCGACGGCGGTGACGCCGACGACACCGGGCGTGCGATGGCTCACGATTGACAGCTTCCGCCATACGGCGGGGCCGCGCCCCTTCTCCACCGCACCCCCACCTCAGCACACCTCCCAGGACCGGCGATCCACGTGAGTTCCCCCTCCACCACCCGGCGCGCACCGCACCAGGACCCGGTACGGCCGGGTCCCCCCGGCGCGTACCGGCTGGTGCGCACCCCGCCGGACCCGGTGGCCCCTCCTCTCCTGGACGCGGCGCAGCGGGCGGTGGTTGACCACGGGGACGGACCGCTCCTCGTCCTCGCGGGCCCCGGCACCGGCAAGACGACGACCCTGGTCGAGGCGGTGGCGGCGCGCGTCGAGCGGGGCGCCGACCCCGAGCGGATGCTCGTCCTCACCTTCGGCCGCAAGGCCGCCGTCGAACTGCGCGACCGCATGGCCGCCCGGCTGCCCGGGGTGCGGGGGCCGCAGGCGACGACGTTCCACTCGTACTGCTACGCCCTCGTCCGCGCCCACCAGGACGCCGACCTGTTCGCCGAGCCGCTGCGCCTGCTGTCCGGCCCCGAGCAGGACGTCGCCGTGCGCGAACTGCTCGCCGGGCATCCGGACTTGGAGCGTGCCGGTCTCTCCCGCGTCCATTGGCCCGACGAGCTGCGGGCCTGCCTCACCACGCGCGGCTTCGCCGACGAGGTGCGCGCCGTGCTGGCCCGCTCCCGCGAACTGGGCCTCGGCCCGCGCGCGCTGGCCGCGTTCGCCGCGCGCGCGGGGCGGCGCGACTGGTCGGCGGCGGCCGGGTTCCTCGCCGAGTACCTGGACGTCCTCGACCTGCAGGGCGTCCTCGACTACGCCGAGCTGGTCCACCGCGCGGTGCTCCTCGCCGAGCGCGTGGAACTCCCCCGCGTACGACGCGGTCTTCGTCGACGAGTACCAGGACACCGACCCGGCACAGGTGCGGCTGCTCCGGGCGCTCGCGGGGCGGGGGAGGACCCTGTACGCGTTCGGTGACCCCGACCAGTCGATCTACGCGTTCCGGGGCGCGGACGTCAACGGCGTCCTCGACTTCCCGCACGCGTTCCGGCGCGCGGACGGCGGCCCGGCGCCGGTCGCCGTGCTGAGGACCGCGCGCCGCTCCGCCTCGGCGGTCCTGGCCGCGACCCGGCTGCTCACCGCCCGGATGCCGCTGCCGCGCCTGCCCGCCGACACGGTGCGGGCCCACCGGGACCCGGTACCGGTCCGGGAGGGCGGGCGGGTGGAGGCGTACACCTTCCCGACCGCCTCCGCGGAACTGGACAACATCGCGGACGTCCTGCGGCGCGCGCACCTGGAGGACGGGGTGCCGTGGAGCGACATGGCCGTCCTGGTGCGCGCCGGCGCGCGCTCCCTGCCGTCGCTGCGCCGCGCCCTGACCTCGGCGGGCGTGCCGCTGGAGGTGGACGGCGCGGACGTGGCGCTGCGCCACGAACCGGCGGTGGTCCCGCTCCTCACGGCCCTGCGCGCCACGGCCGAGGCGGCCCTGCGGCCCGCGGCGGGGGACGCCCCGGCCGGGGGCGCCGTCCCGGCCGCCGGGGAGGCCCTGGCCGAGGGGGACGCCGTCGGCGAGGCCCCTGCCGTCGGCGCCTCCGCCGAGGGACCGTCCGCCGGCGGCGGGGCTTCCGGCGACGACGCCCCCGGGGTGCGGGAGCCCGCCCCCTGGCTGGACACCGAGACCGCGCTCACCCTGCTCGCCTCACCGCTCGGCGGCATGGACGCCGCCGACCTCCGGCGCCTCGGGCGCGCCCTGCGCGACGAGGAGCGTGCGGCGGGGGACAAGGCCCCCCGCCCTCCGACGCACTGCTCGCCCGCGCCCTCGCCGAGCCCGAACGGCTCGTCGCCCACGACCCCGCCTACGCGCGCGGGGCGCAGCACCTGGGGCGGCTGCTCCGCGAGACGCGCGACCTCCTCGCCCTCGGGGGAACCGCCGAGGAGGCCCTCTGGCACCTGTGGAACGGCACCGGCTGGCCGAACCGCCTCCACCGCGCCGCCCTGCGCGGCGGCCCCGCCGGCCGCAACGCCGACCGGGACCTCGACGCCGTGTGCGCCCTGTTCGACACCGCCGCCCGCGCCGAGGAGCGCACCGGCGGGCGCGGCGCCCTCAACTTCCTCGCCGAACTCGAGGCGCAGGACATCGCCGCCGACACCCTCTCCAAGCGGCAGGCGCGCCCCGACGCCGTACGCCTGATGACGGCTCACCGGTCCAAGGGCCTCGAATGGGGCCTGGTCGTCGTCGCCGGGGTGCAGGAGGGCCTCTGGCCCGACCTGCGGCGGCGCGGCTCCCTGCTGGAGGCCGACCGGATCGGCCGCGACGGTCTGGCCGAACCGCTCACCCCCGGCGCCCTCCTCACGGAGGAGCGCCGCCTCTTCTACGTCGCCGCCACCCGCGCGCGCGACCGGCTCGTCGTCACCGCCGTCAAGGCGCCCGCCGAGGACGGCGACCAGCCCTCCCGGTTCCTCGCCGAACTCGGCGTCGAGCCGAAGGACGTCACCACCCGCCCGCGCCGCCCCCTCGCCGTCGCCGCGCTCGTCGCGGAACTGCGGGCCACCACCGTCGACCCGGACGCCTCACCCGTCCTGCGCGACGCGGCCGCCCGGCGGCTGGCCAGGCTCGCCGCGCTCACCGACGACGAGGGCCAGCCGCTCGTCCCCGCCGCCCACCCGTACCGCTGGTGGGGGCTGTACGACGCCACGCACGCGCCCGCCCCGCTCCGGGACCGCGACCAGCCCGTCGCGCTCTCCGGCAGCGCACTGGACCAACTGGTCGGCACCTGCGGCCTGCAGTGGTTCCTGGGCCGCGAGGTGAGGGCGGACGCCCCCGCGACCGCCGCCCAGGGCTTCGGCAACGTCGTCCACGTCCTCGCCGACGAGGTCGCCTCCGGCCGCACCCCCGCCGACCTGGCGGTCCTCATGGAACGCCTCGACTCGGTGTGGAACGCGCTGGCGTTCGACGCGCCGTGGAAGTCGGCCCAGGAGAAGGAACAGGCGCGCGCGGCCCTGGAGCGCTTCCTGCGCTGGCACGTGATGGACCGGGGCGGCCGGACCGCCGCCGCCACCGAGCACGACTTCGACGTGACGCTGGAGGCGGGGGAGCACCGGGTGCGGATCCGGGGCTCCATGGACCGGGTCGAACGGGACGAGCGGGGCCGCGCCTACGTCGTCGACTTCAAGACCGGCAAACAGGCCCCCACGAAGGACGAGGTCGCCCGCCACGCCCAGCTCGCCGTCTACCAGGCGGCCGTCCGCGAGGGCGCCGTCGACGAGGTCTTCGGCGGCCGCCGCCCCGAACCCGGCGGCGCCGAACTGGTCCACCTGCGCCAACCGGCCCCCGGGAAGGAGGGCGGCGACGCCCTGCCGCGCGTCCAGGCCCAGGAGCCGCCGCCGCGGGAGTGGGTGGCCGACCTGCTCGCCACCGCCGCGGGCCGCGTCCTCGACGAGCGCTTCACGCCCACCGCCGGGCAGCACTGCGCCGCCTGCGCCTTCCGGGCCTCCTGCAGTGCCCGCCCCGAGGGCCGCCACATCGTGGAGTGAGCACGCGACAAGGGGAAGTGACGGGATGTGAGGGGAAGTGGGTGCTATGAGGTGTGTGGGGGAGGGTGATGCGGTGTAGGGGGATATGGGGTGAAGTGAAGAGGTGTCGACCGGCCGACCGGGCCGTCGGCGCCCCCGGTTAGCCTTCTCCGGGTGACCGCACGCATCACCGACCCCGAGCAGCTCAAGGAGCTGCTCGGCATCCCGTTCACCCCGGAGCAGACGGCCTGCATCACCGCGCCGCCCGCCCCGCAGGCCATCGTGGCCGGAGCCGGTTCCGGGAAGACGACGGTGATGGCCGCCCGCGTGGTGTGGCTGGTCGGCACGGGACAGGTCGCCCCCGAACAGGTCCTCGGCCTGACCTTCACCAACAAGGCCGCCGGCGAACTCGCCGAGCGGGTCCGCGCCGCCCTCGTCCGCGCCGGCGTCACCGACCCCGACCCCGCCGACCCCGACGACCCGCCGGGCGAGCCCCGCATCTCCACGTACCACGCCTTCGCCGGCCGGCTCCTCACCGACCACGGCCTGCGCATCGGCCTGGAACCCACGGCCCGCCTCCTCGCGGACGCCACGCGCCACCAGCTCGCCGCCCGCGTCCTGCGCGAGGCCCCCGGCCCGTACCCCGCGCTCACGCGGTCGTTCCCCACCCTCGTCGGCGACCTCCTCGCCCTCGACGCCGAGCTGTCCGAGCACCTCGTCCGGCCCGAGGACCTCCGCGCGCACGACTCCGAGCTGCTCGCCGCCCTCGCCGGGGTCCGCCTCGGCAACGCCGACCTCCGCAAGGTCCCCGACGCCGCGGCCGCCCGCCGCGAGCTGCTCGACCTGGTGGTCCGCTACCGGGCCGCCAAGCGCGAGCGGGACCTGCTCGACTTCGGCGACCAGATCGCCCTCTCCGCCGAGCTGGCCCTCACCCGCCCCGAGGTCGGCGCCCAGCTGCGCGACGAGTTCCGGGTCGTCCTCCTCGACGAGTACCAGGACACGTCCGTCGCGCAACGGCGGCTCCTGTCCGGCCTGTTCGGCGGAGGCACCGGTCATCCCGTCACCGCCGTGGGCGACCCCTGCCAGGCCATCTACGGCTGGCGCGGCGCGTCCGTCGCCAACCTCGACGACTTCCCCGAGCACTTCCCGTACGCGGACGGGCGCCCGGCCACCCGGTACGCGCTCAGCGAGAACCGCCGCAGCGGCGGCCGGCTCCTGCGGCTCGCCAACGGCCTCGCGGAGCCCCTGCGCGCCATGCACGCGGGCGTGGAGGCGCTGCGCCCCGCCCCGGGCGCCGAACGGGACGGCACCGTGCGGATCGCCCTGCTGCCGACGCAGGCCGAGGAGGTCGACTGGCTCGCGGACTCCATCGCCCACCTGGTCCGCACGGGCAGGGAGCCCGGCGAGATCGCCGTCCTGTGCCGCACGGCGGCCGACTTCCCCCAGATCCAGGCCGCCCTCGTCGCGCGCGACGTGCCGGTCGAGGTCGTCGGCCTGTCCGGGCTGCTGCACCTCCCCGAGGTCGCCGACCTGGTCGCCGTGTGCGAAGTCCTCCAGGACCCCGGCGCCAACGCGTCGCTGGTACGGCTCCTCACCGGGCCGCGCTGGCGGATCGGCGCCCGGGACCTCGCCCTGCTGGGCCGCCGCGCACGCCTGCTGGTCCACCGCGACGGCGACGGGGCCGCCGACGCGGACGAGCGCCTGGCGGCGGCGGTGGCGGGGGTGGATCCCGCCGAGGTGGTGTCCCTCGCGGACGCGCTGGACACGTTCCTGGAGCCGGGCGGGCACGACGACGGGTCGGCCTTCTCGGCGGAGGCCCGCGTCCGGTTCGCCCGCCTCGCCGCCGAACTGCGCGACCTGCGGCGCTCGTTGTCCGATCCGCTGATGGACGTCCTGCACCGGATCCTCGCCACCACCGGCCTGGAGGTCGAACTCTCCGCGTCCCCGCACGCCCTGGCCGCCCGCCGCCGCGAGACCCTGTCGAACTTCCTGGACGTCGCGGCCCGGTTCGCGTCCCTCGACGGGGAGGCGACGCTCCTGGCGTTCCTCGGGTTCCTGCGCACGGCCGCCCAGTACGAGAAGGGCCTCGACAACGCGCTCCCCGGCGGGGAGAACACCGTGAAGGTCCTCACGGCGCACAAGTCGAAGGGCCTGGAGTGGGACGTGGTCGCCGTCCCCGGCCTCGTGGCCGGCCAGTTCCCCAACGGCAGGGCGCGCGAGGCGTGGACGGCCCAGCCGCAGGTGCTGCCGCACGCCCTGCGCGGCGACGCCGGGACCCTGCCCGCGATCGACACGTGGGACGCGAAGTCGCTCAGGGCGTTCAAGGACGCCATGCGCGACCACCAGCACACCGAGGAACTGCGCCTGGGCTACGTGACGTTCACCCGCCCCCGCTCGATGCTGCTCGGCTCCGGCCACTGGTGGGGGCCCACCCAGAAGCGCCGTCGCGGCCCCTCCGCCTTCCTGCACGCCCTGTACGACCACTGCGCGGCCGGGTACGGGGAGGTCGAGGCGTGGGCGGAGGAGCCGGAGGAGGACGCCGAGAACCCGGCGCTCCGGACGGCCGGCGAGGGCCCGGCGTGGCCGCTGCCGCTGGACCCGGACTCCCTGGCCCGCCGCCGCGCCGCCGCCGACACGGTCCTGGCGTACCTGGAGAACCCCCCGCCGAGCCCGAGACCGCCCCGCAGGCCCCGGAGACCGCCGAAGCCCCGGGCGACCCCCTGTGGCCGGACGCCCCCGACGACCCCGACGCCTTCGACTCCCCGGGCGCCCCGGGCGACCCCCTGTGGCCGGACGCCCCCGACGCCCCCTGGCCGGACGAGGCCCCGCCCGAGGACGCCTTCGACGACCACGAAGCCCCCCCGTCCGACGGGACCCCCGGCCCCGTCCCGTGCGAGCCCCGCCGCCCCGCTCCCGGCGGTGTCCCCGCGCCCGGCACCGCGCCCGGCGCGCCCCCCGACGGCGGAGACGGCTCCGCCCCCGACGGCGCCCCTCCCACCGCGGCCCCCGCCGACGGCACGGACCCCGGCGGTGTCGCCCCCGCCCCGCGGGGCCGGACCGCCCCGCCCCCGCCCCCGCCCACCCTCCCCCACCAGCGCACCGCCGCCGACGGTACGAACAGGGCCGACGACACGCCCCGGACCACCGGTACGGACCGGACCACCGGTACCGACCGGGTCACCGGTACCGACCGGACCACCGGCGCGGACCGGACCACCGGTACGGACCGGACCACCGGTACCGACCGGATCACGGACACGCCCGGGACCGCCGGTACCGACCGGACCACCGACACGCCCCGGACCACCGGTACGGACCGGACCACCGGTACCGACCGGATCACGGACACGCCCGGGACCGCCGGTACCGACCGGACCACCGACACGCCCCGGGCCGCCGGCCCGCTCGCGCCCGAGGAGGCCCGGACCGTCGCCTCCTGGGACCGCGACCTCGACGCGCTCGCCGGTGAGCTGCTGCGCGCCCGCGCCACCACGCGCGAGGTGCCCCTGCCCGCCTCCCTCTCCGCGTCGCAGCTGCTGCGCCTCGCCGCCGACCCGGACGGCTTCGCGGCGGAGCTGGCCCGTCCCATGCCGCGCCCCCCGCAGCCCGCCGCCCGGCGCGGCACGCGGTTCCACGCCTGGGTGGAGTCCCGGTTCGAGGAGCTGCCGCTGCCCCTGCTCGGCCCCGACGAGCTGCCCGGCGGCGAGGTGTACGCCGACGAGCCGGAGATCGCCGACGAGCGGGACCTGGCCGTCCTGAAGGAGGCGTTCGAGAGGACCCCGTACGCCCGCCGCACCCCCCACCGCGTGGAGGCCCCGTTCCAGCTCGTACTCGCCGGCCGGGTCGTGCGCGGCCGGATCGACGCCGTCTACCACGACCCCGGTTCCGGCGCGTACGAGGTCGTCGACTGGAAGACCAGCCGCCACCGCACCGGCGACCCGCTCCAGCTCGCGGTCTACCGGCTCGCCTGGGCCGAGCTGCACGGCCTGCCCCTCGACGCGGTCACCGCCGCGTTCGTCTACGTGCGCACCGGCGAGGTCGTGCGCCCGGACGGGCTGCCCGGCCGCGCCGAACTGGAACGGGTGCTGCTGGGCGGGACGGCCGACGGGACGCCTCCGCGCGCCCGATAGGCTCGACGGTATGAGCGACACCCAGGACAGCGCCGTCCGGACCGTGCGGAAGTACATAGAGCGGCACCGCGCCGCCTTCCTCGACGACCTCGCCGAGTGGCTGCGCATCCCCTCGGTCTCGGCTCAGCCCGAGCACGCCCCGGACGTGCGGCGCAGCGCCGAGTGGCTCGCCGCGAAGCTCGCCGGGACCGGCTTCCCGATCGCGGAGGTCTGGGAGACGGACGGAGCCCCCGCCGTGTACGCGGAGTGGCCCTCCGCCGACCCCGGCGCCCCCACGGTCCTCGTCTACGGCCACCACGACGTGCAGCCCGCCGCCCGCGAGGACGGCTGGCACACCGAGCCGTTCGAGCCCGTCGTCCGCGACGGCCGGCTCTACGCGCGCGGCGCGGCCGACGACAAGGGCCAGGTCCTCTTCCACACCCTCGGCGTCCGCGCCCACCTGGACCTCACCGGCCGCACCACCCCGGCCGTCAACCTGAAACTGCTGGTGGAGGGCGAGGAGGAGTCCGGCTCCCCCCACTTCCGCGCCCTGGTCGAGGAGCGCCGCGACCGGCTCGCCGCCGACGCCGTGGTCGTCTCCGACACCGGCATGTGGTCCGAGACCACGCCCACCGTCTGCACCGGCATGCGCGGCCTCGCGGACTGCGAGATCGAGCTGTACGGCCCCGACCGGGACGTCCACTCCGGCTCCTTCGGCGGCGCCGTCCCCAACCCGGCCACGATCGCCGCCCGCCTGGTCGCCGCCCTCCACGACGAGGACGAGCGCGTCACCGTCCCCGGCTTCTACGACGGCGTCGCCGAGCTCACCGAGGAGGAGCGGGAGCTCATCGCGGAGCTGCCGTTCGACGAGGCCGCGTGGCTCGCCACGGCCCGCTCGCACGGCACCTTCGGCGAGGCCGGCCACTCCACCCTGGAGCGCGTCTGGGCCCGGCCCACCGCCGAGGTCAACGGCATCGGCGGCGGCTACCAGGGCCCCGGCGGCAAGACGATCATCCCGTCGTCCGCGCGGCTGAAGCTCTCCTTCCGGCTCGTCGCGGGCCAGGACCCGGACCGGATCGAGAAGTCCGTGCGCGAGTGGGTCGCCGCCCGCGTCCCCGACGGCATCCGCCACGAGATCGCCTTCGGGGCGGCCACCCGGCCCTGCCTGACGCCGCTCGGCCACCCGGCGCTGCAGGCCGTCACCCGCTCCATGAGCCTGGCCTTCGACGGCGCCAGGATCCGCTACACCCGGGAGGGCGGCTCGGGGCCCGCCGCCGACCTCCAGGACGTGCTGGCCGCCCCGGTGCTGTTCCTCGGGATCTCCGTGCCGTCCGACGGCTGGCACGCGCCGAACGAGAAGGTCGAGCTGGACCTGCTGCTGAAGGGCGTGGAGGCGACCGCCCACCTGTGGGGCGGGCTGGCCGCCGCGCTCCGCTGAACACGAGGCCGAACAGAGACCCAGAACCGGGGAAGTTGGTAGCACCAGTGAGCACCGTCAGCAACGAGGCCGTTCCCCGCCCGATCGGCTTCACCGCACCGGGCGGCATCGACCGCGCCGCCCACCACCGCCTCGACGAGGCGTGGCTCGCGGCGGCGTGGAGCCGCCCCACCACGCGCGTCTTCGCCGTCTCCGGCGGCCGGGTCCTGGTCGACGACACCCCGGACGGGCGCACCGAGCTGGTCATGACGCCCTCCTTCGAGGCGCCCGAGACCGACGCCCCCCGCTACTTCCTCGGCACGGACGAGGAGGGCGTCAGCTACTTCGCGCTCCAGGAGGACGCGCTGCCCGGCCGGATGGACCAGTCGGCGCGCCACGCCGGGCTGCGCGAGGCGGGCCTGCTGCTGGACGCCCGGGACGCGGCCCTGATGGTCCACGCGGTGGCCCTGGAGAACTGGCAGCGCCTCCACCCCTTCTGCGCCCGTTGCGGGGAGCGCACGGACATCGCGGCGGCGGGCCACGTCCGCCGTTGCCCGGCCTGCGGCGCGGAGCACTACCCGCGCACCGACCCGGCGGTGATCATGCTGGTCACCGACGAGCACGACCGGGCGCTGCTCGGCCGGCAGGTGCACTGGCCCAAGGGCCGCTTCTCGACCCTCGCCGGGTTCGTCGAGCCGGGCGAGGCCATCGAGCAGTCCGTGGCCCGGGAGGTGTACGAGGAGGTCGGCGTCACGATCGGCGAGGTGCGGTACGTCGCCAGCCAGCCGTGGCCGTTCCCCTCCAGCCTGATGCTGGGCTTCACGGCCCGCGCCACGTCGTCGGAGATCGAGGTCGACGGGGACGAGATCGAGGAGGCCCGCTGGTTCTCACGCGAGGACCTGGCGGGGGCCTTCGAGTCCGGCGAGGTGCTCCCGCCGTCCGGCGTCTCGATCGCGACGCACCTGATCGGGGCGTGGTACGGCAGGCCGCTGCCCGGACCCGGCGCCACCGGCTGACCCGCCCCGCGCCGCGCACGGCGCGCGGACGCCCCTGCCAGCGGGGGGCAGGGGCGTCTTCGCGCGGGGCCCCGGGGCCCCGGTCCGGCCGGCTCAGCCGGCGAGGGCCTGCTGGACCTGCATCAGGCTCGGGTTGGTCATCACGACGTCCTCGCCCCCGCCGTTCGGCGTGACGAGCACGGTCGGAACGGTCTGGTTGCCGTTGTTGGCCTTCTCCACGAAAGCGGCGGACTCCGGGTCCTGCTCGATGTTGATCTCGGTGTACGCGATGCCTTCGCGGTCCAGCTGGCTCTTGAGCCGCCGGCAGTACCCGCACCAGGTCGTGCTGTACATCGTCACAGTTCCCTGCATCGTCTCGTCCGCTCCTCGGATGATCCGGAATATGGCCTGAAGTGCCTGATGGCACCGGGGGAACGTCCGCGCGGCGCCCCGCATTCCCGTCGGGGCACGACCGGTGCCCGCCCCTGTGGACGGCCGGCGCGGCCCGCCGCGGGGACCTGGCAGCATGGCGGGGTGACACCAGCGACGCACTCCACCCTCTTCCCGCAGGTCCCCGAGTCGGCGGACGCGGTGCTCGACGGCCTCGACCCCGAGCAGCGCGAGGTGGCGACGGCCCTCCGCGGCCCGGTGTGCGTCCTGGCGGGCGCGGGCACGGGCAAGACCCGGGCGATCACCCACCGCATCGCTTACGGGGTGCGCGCCGGCATCCTCCAGCCCGCGAGCGTGCTGGCCGTCACGTTCACCAACCGCGCCGCCGGCGAGATGCGCGGCCGGCTGCGGCAGCTCGGCGCGGGCGGCGTCCAGGCCCGCACGTTCCACTCCGCGGCGCTCCGGCAGCTCCAGTACTTCTGGCCGAAAGCCGTCGGCGGCGCCCTGCCCCGGCTCATCGACCGCAAGGCCCCGCTCGTCGCCGACGCCGCCGCCCGCTGCCGGATCCGCCTCGACCGCACCGAGCTGCGGGACGTCACCTCCGAGATCGAGTGGGCGAAGGTCACGCAGACCGTTCCCGCCGACTACCCGGCCGCCGTCGCCAAGGCCCGGCGCGAGGCCCCCCGCGACCCGGCGGAGACCAGCCAGGTCTACGCGATGTACGAGCAGCTGAAGCGGGAGCGCGACGTCCTCGACTTCGAGGACGTCCTGCTGCTCACGGTCGGCATCCTCCAGGACCGGCACGACATCGCGGAGCAGGTCCGCCGCCAGTACCAGCACTTCGTGGTGGACGAGTACCAGGACGTGTCCCCGCTCCAGCAGCGCCTCCTCGACCTGTGGCTGGGCGACCGCGACAGCCTGTGCGTCGTCGGCGACGCCGGCCAGACGATCTACTCCTTCACCGGCGCCACCCCCGACTACCTGCTGGACTTCCGCACCCGCCACCCGCACGCGACCGTCGTCAGACTGGTCCGCGACTACCGCTCCACCCCGCAGATCGTCCACCTGGCCAACGGCCTGCTCGCCCGGGCGAGCGGCCGCGCCGCCGACCACCGGCTGGAGCTGGTCTCCCAGCGCGACCCCGGACCCGAGCCCGTCCACACCGAGTACGGCGACGAGCCGACCGAGGCCGAGGGCACGGCCCGCCGCATCCGCGACCTGATCGCCTCCGGCGTCCCCGCGGGCGAGATCGCCGTGCTGTACCGCGTCAACGCCCAGTCCGAGATCCACGAGCAGGCCCTCGCGGACGCCGGCGTCCCGTACCAGCTGCGCGGCGCCGAGCGGTTCTTCGAGCGCCGGGAGGTGCGGGAGGCGGGTGCCGCCCTGCGCGGCGCCGCCCGCTTCGGCGCGAACGACCCGCTACTCGACGACGTCGTCGACCTGCCGTCGCAGGTCCGCGCCGTACTGTCCACCAAGGGCTGGACGACCGAGCCCCCCGCCGGCTCCGGCGCCGTACGGGACCGCTGGGAGTCCCTGGCGGCGCTGGTCCGCCTCGCGGAGGACCTCGCCCGCGCCCGCCCGGGGGCCGTCCTCGCCGACCTGGTCGCGGAGCTGGACGAGCGGGCCGCCGCCCAGCACGCCCCCGCGGTCCAGGGCGTGACGCTGGCCTCCCTCCACGCGGCGAAGGGGCTCGAGTGGGACGCCGTGTTCCTCGTCGGCCTCACCGAGGGCATGCTGCCCATCGCGTACGCCAGGACCGACGAGCAGGTCGAGGAGGAACGGCGGCTGCTCTACGTCGGCGTCACCCGCGCCCGCCGGTACCTGAGCCTGTCGTGGGCGCTGTCCCGCTCGCCCGGCGGCCGCCCCCACCGCGAACCGTCCCGCTTCCTACAGGACCTGCGCCTCGGCGGCGGGAGCCCCGCCGCCCGCACCGTCCGCGCGGCCGACGGCGCCGAGCGCGGCGCGGGGCCCGCCCGTCCCCGGCGCGCCCGGGGCCCGGTCCGCTGCCGGGTCTGCGGCACCACGCTCACGGCCGCCGGCGAGATGAAGCTGATGCGCTGCGAGGAGTGCCCCTCGGAGATGGACGAGGGCCTGTACGAGCGGCTCCTGCAGTGGCGTGCCGGCCAGGCCCGCCGGCTGGGGCAGCCCGACTACTGCGTCTTCACCGAGAAGACCCTGATCGCCATCGCGGAGACCGCCCCGTCGACCGACGCCGAACTGGCCGTCATCCCCGGCGTCGGCATTCGCAAGCTCAACCGCTTCGGGACCGATGTCCTCGCCATCTGCGCAGGTGGGGAAGGATCGGACGGGGACGGCGCGGACTGACCCCAACTCGTCGGAAAAATAGTTTGCGCCCGCCCCACGAAGCCCCATAGGTTCTTAACCACGCGAACAGCGGCTTCCGTGAAGCGCTGTCGTCGTGCTGCACTTCATCCGAACACCGCGGGTCCGGCTCCGTCCGGTCCCCTTGAGACGCCGAGAGGAGGCGATTCCAGTGATCAGCATCAACACCAGCTTCGTCAGCACCGTCGAGATGACCGATCGCCCGTTCGCCTCCGCCTGTGCGCTCGGCCTCTCCGGCTCGGCGTTCCCCGGCAGCGGTCTGTCCGGTCTGCGGGCCGTCCGTCCGTCGTTCCCCGTGCCGGCCTTCCCCGTCGTCGAGGGCTTCGAGGCCGACGAACGACCGACCGAGGCACCGGAAGCAGGAGTAGCGGCGGCGCAGGCCCCGGCCTATGCCCTCGCGGCGACCGGTGTCGACGAAACGAAGCAGACGAAGCAGCACCACACGATGTGGGCCTTCCGCGGGCTCGAACCCTGGAGTGATCCAGCCTGATCCAGCATCAGGCCGGCGCCTTCAGGGCCGCGGAACCCCACCCGGGATCCGCGGCCCTTCTGTTTTGCCCCGAACGGGCGCAGCAGAGCGAAGGGGCCCCGGGACCAGCAGAACCCGGTACCAGCCCACCGGCCGACCGGCCGGACCGACCAGACGAGGAACACACCACCGTGCATCTCGAAGCGCACGCCCCGTCCGTACCGCCTTCCCAGACGCTCCCCCCGCCCGGCCTCACGGAGGACCACGACGTGACCGCCCTCACCGCGCTCACCGCGCTGGACGACGCCATCGAGAACCTCGGCGTGCCCGTCCCGTGCCGCTCCTACGACCCGGAGGTCTTCTTCGCCGAGTCACCGGCCGACGTCGAGTACGCCAAGTCCCTCTGCCGCACCTGCCCCCTCATGGCGGCCTGCCTCGCGGGCGCCAAGGAACGGCGTGAGCCGTGGGGCGTCTGGGGCGGCGAACTCTTCGTCCAGGGGGTGGTGGTCGCCCGCAAGCGGCCGCGCGGCCGCCCGCGCAAGAACCCGGTCACGGCATGAGCACCGTCGCCGGCACCATCGACCGCCCCCTCACGCACGACCCCCAGAAGCAGGCTCCGATGACCTCTTCCGCGAACGAGCCCATGGGCTCGGCCACCCCTGACGTCACCACCCTCGGCGCGCACGCCTCGCGCCAGAACAGGAACCGAGAAATGCAACTCATCCCAGAAGCCCTGGCCCGTGCCCATATGCGCGAGCGCCTCAGGGAGGCCGAGGAGCAGCGCACGGGCATGCGCCTGATCGCCGCGCGGCGGATGCAGCGCCGTGCGGAACGCGCCTCGCTCCGCGCCCGCCGCGCGCTCGCCATGGCGGTCATGCAGTAACCGGCCGCGGCGCCCGCCGACCGCCGTCCTCCCCGCGGGGGCCGGTCCACCCGGACCGGTCCCCGCGGTGCGTTGCCCGCCATCCGCGCGCGGCGGGGTTATCGTCTCGTGGTGGACGAGCGGACTTCCGAACCGGCGGAGTCGCGCGCGCGGAGCGTGGTGTGCTCACGCTGCGGCGCGACCGCCGACGACCTGCCCCTGGCCTGGACCTGCTCCGTCGAGAACGGCACCAGGCTCTACTTCTGCGGGACCTGCGCCCGCGACCACATCCGGTCCATCGAGAGCAGGCTCGACTCGACCTGGTGGTGAGGCGTCCCGTCAGGCCGGCTCCTCCAGCGGCTCTTCCGGCAGGAACCCCGGCAGCCACTCCTCCAGTTCGTCCCGCAGCCGCACCGACGCGTTCAGCTGGCACAGCACCCCGATCGTGCTCAGCGTCACGCGGTGGATCAGCAGGTACGCGGGCGGGAGGTTCAGCTGCCTCCCCAACTGGTGTGCCGGGGAACGGGGATCGGCGATCCTCGCCGCCTGCGTACGGATCCACTCCCGCGTGAAGAGGAACTCGTCGGCGCCGGCCGGCTCGATGATCGGCAGCAGGTACTCCAGCACCGCTTCCGGGTCGAGTTCGATCGACTCCTTCACGAACCCCTCGTCGCACAGGAGTTCGTAGACCGTCTCCGCCTCGCCCTCCAGGGCCATCCGCAGACAGAGGCCGATGGTCTCCGGCAGCCCGCCGGGCAGCCGGTCCACCGTGCCGAAGTCCAGCACGCCGAGCCGCGACCCGCCACCGTCCTCACCCGGCAGCAGACGGAAGTTCCCCGGGTGGGGGTCGGCGTGCAGCAGCCCCGTCCGCGCCGGTCCCGAGAACAGGAACCGCGCCAGCAGCTGGCCCGCCCGGTCCCGCTCCTCCGGCGTGCCGTCCGCTATGACCTTCGACAGCGGTATCCCGTCGATCCACTCCGTCACCAGCACCCGGTCCGACCGGTGCACCACGCCGGGGACCACCACGTCGGGATCGTCGGCGAACTCGACGGCGTGCTCCTGCTGCGCCCGCGCCTCCAGCCCGTAGTCCAGCTCCTCCGACACCCGGTCGCGCATCTCGGAGATCAGCGGTTTGACGTCCATCCCCGGCATCAGCGGCCCCAGCAGCAGGGCGAACCGGCTCAGCTGCGTCAGGTCCGACAGCAGTGCCTCGCCCGCCCCCGGGTACTGCACCTTCACCGCGACCGGACGCCCGTCGTGCCACACCGCCCGGTGCACCTGCCCGATCGACGCCGCCGCGGCCGGCTTGTCGTCGAACTCCAGGAACAGGTCCCGCCACCCGGCGCCCAGGTGCTCGACGAGCACCCCGTGCACCGTGCGCGCCGGCATCGGCGGCGCCGCCTCCTGAAGCTTCGTCAGCGCCGCCCGGTACGGCCCGGCGACCTCCTCCGGCAGGGCCGACTCGAAGACCGACAGCGCCTGGCCGAGCTTCATCGCCCCTCCCTTCAGCTCACCCAGCACCTTGAACAGCTGGTCCGCCGTGCGCTGCTGCAGCTCACGCGCCACGATCTCGGCGGACTTCCCCCCGATCCGCTTGCCGAGCCCCCCACGTGGCCCGCCCCGCGAAGCCCAGTGGCAGCGCGGCCAGCTTGGCGGTACGGGTGATCGCCTTCCGGGGAAGATCAGACATGCGCCCCTCCAAAACCCAGACCGTCGTGCCGCATCGCCTGACACGCGCCGCCGACGGCGGCTATCCCGCCATTGTGTCCTGCCCGTCCAGAGCCGCCGAGGCCCGCTCCCGTCCCACCCGGTCCTCCTCCCCCTCCGCCGCCCCGCACGGGCACCCCCCGTGCGGCCGCACGACCGACGCCCGCCACCGCAGCAGCGGCGACGACACCTCCCACCGGGCGCCCGCGCTCGCCGGCACGTCCCCGTCGAGGAAGGCCAGCGCGTGCGCGGCGGCCAGCCCGGCCACCGACGCCGCCAGCCCCGCGTCACAGGCCGGAGCGGCACCGCTCCGGCGGCCCGACCTCCACTGCGCCATCAGCCGGGGCCAGGCGGGATCGGCGTCCACCCGGCCCAGCTCCAGGCACCGCGCGCACGCCGAGCCCCCGGGCAGCACCAGCGGCCCCACCACCCCCGTCGCCTCCAGCACCCCCGCGAACAGGTGCGGGATCCCCGTGCCCACCCACGCGCCGGCCGCCACCGGATCCGGGGCGTAGGCCGCGAGACCGTCCCGCGGCGCGACGACCACCAGCGACAGCCCCGGCTCCGGCCCGCCCGCCCGGGCCGCGCGGCCGCCCGGCGCCGACCGCGCCACCAGCCGGCGGGCCGCCGCGTCCCGCCGCTCCCCGACCGACTCGGGCGGCAGCCCGCCCGGCGCCACGTCCCACGGCTGCACCCGCCCGCCGTCCAGCACGTCCACGCGGCCCACGCCCGCCGCCGACAGGAGCGCCGCGACCGCCGCCCCCACCCGGCCCGCGCCCCGGACCTGCACCCGCACACCGCTGCGCGCCGCCAGCCGCCGCAGGGGCTCACCCGGCCCCCGGTGCACCACCGACAGCGATCCGAGGTCGGCGCGCAACCGGTCGAGCGCCCCCGCCCCCCACCGCAGCGCGTCGGCTCCCCGGCCGTCCGCCGCCGTGTCCTCCAGCAGCCCGGCCCGCGCCAGCCGGTTCAGCAGTGCGTCCAGCCAGGCGTCCGGTACCCCGAGGCCGCGTGCCTCCTTCCGCAGCAGCGGCAGACCGCGCGTCCCGTCCAGCAGCTCCAGCACGCTCCCGGTCGTCGTGTCCACCGGTCCCACCACGACCGCGTGCGCGGACGCCACGCCGAACTGCACGTACCGAAGGTCACGCCAGGCACGGCGCAGTGCCGGTCTCACCATCGGACGCATCTCCGCCCCCCTCGTCGACCACGCCGACAGCATCCCCCGGTGCCGCCACCCCCGCGGAGCGCCGTCCACAACGCCGGGCGTTTCGTCATACGAATGGTCCGACCTGTGGACGGACGGTGTGCGAACCGCCCCGCCGGAGGATTCCTCCGGGGCGGGCGGGTACGGTCGGGACGTGCCCGCCGACCCCCAGTACAGCCCGGCCTGCGACCCGGCCCGAGCCGGACGGACGTCCGCCGTCGAGGTGCGCAGGAGCTCCCGGCGCCGCCGGACCGTCTCCGCCTACCGGGAGGGCGACCGGGTCGTCGTCCTCATCCCCGCCCGGATGCCCGAGACGGAGGAGCGGCGCTGGGTCGACGTCATGCTCGACAAGCTCGCCGCCCAGGAGAGCAGACGCCGTCCCGGCGACTCCGAACTGGCCGCGCGCGCCGAGCGGCTGTCCGCCCAGTACCTCGGCGGCCGGGCGCGGCCGGCGTCCGTGCGCTGGGTCACCAACCAGAACACCCGCTGGGGCTCCTGCACCCCCGCCGAGGGCAGCATCCGCCTGTCGCACCGGCTCCAGGGCATGCCCGAGTACGTCGTCGACTACGTCCTCCTGCACGAGCTGGCGCACCTGCTCGTCCCCGGGCACGGCCCCCGCTTCTGGCGGCTCCTGGAGCCGTACCCCCGGACGGAGCGCGCGCGGGGCTACCTGGAGGGCGCCGCCGCCGTCGACCGTCCGCCCCGCCCTCCGCGAGAGCCCGGCACCTGACGGCCACCGGCCGTGTACCGAGTCCGTACCGAGCCGGCCGCCGACGTGGTCCCCCGTCGTACCCAGCCGTTAGCCTGGCGCGACGCACACCAATCCGGGATGGGGGACGGTCGTAACGCATGGCCAGGGAATTCCAACGGGGCCACAAGGCCCGGATCAGTGATCTGACGGCCGGGACCGATCTGTACGTCGGCGTGCAGATCACGGGTCCCGGGCTGACCTTCGACATCAGCTGCTTCGGCCTCGACGCCGACGAGCGGCTCTCCGACGACCGGTACTTCGTCTTCTTCAACCAGCCGAAGACCCCCGAGGGATCCGTCCAGCTGCTCGGCGCGCAGGCCGGCGACACCGAGTCGTTCCGCGTCACGCTCGACCGCGTCCCCGAGGCGATCCACAAGCTGTCCTTCACGGCGACGATCGACGGCGCGGGGCAGATGTCGCAGGTCGCACCGGGGTACATCCGGATCGTCGCGGGCGGTGAGGAGGTCGCGCGCTACGCCTTCGGCGGCGCCGAGTTCAGCACCGAGCGCGCGGTCATGCTGGGCGACTTCTACCGCAAGGACGGCTGGCGCTTCGCCGCGGTCGGCCAGGGCTTCGACGGCGGGCTGGAGGCGCTGCTGAAGAACTTCGGCGGTGAGGTCCTGGAGGAGGAGCAGCCCCACCAGGCGCCCGGGTCCCAGGCGCAGCCGCAGGCGGCCCCCGGCTTCGCGCCCCCGCCCGGCGGCCCCGCCCCGGCCCGGCCCGCACCCGCGTTCGCGGCTCCGGCCCCGCCGCAGGCCCCGGCCCCCGCGCAGCCGCAGCAGCCGCTGTACGCCCAGCCCACCATGGCGGGCCCCCTGGTCCCGCAGGCCCCGGCCGCGGCGCACGCCCCGGCCCCGCAGGCGCCCACGCCGCCCCCGGCCCCGCACCCCCGGCAAACCCACGCCCCCGTACCCGGCCAGACGCCGCCGTACGGCGCCCCCGCCCCGTACGGCCAGCAGCCGCCCGCGGGCATGCCGCCCGGCGCACCCGCCCCCGCCCCGTACGGCGCACCCGCCCCGTACGGCCAGCAGCCGCCCGCGGGCATGCCGACCGGCGCACCGCACGCGGCGCCGCGGGGCGCGGGGCTCGCGGCGGCGATCCGGAAGTACCGGGAGACGCCCACGGGGCAGCGATGGACGCCGCAGAACGCCCAGCTCATGCGGGTCGACCTGGCCATGGGGCAGACCCCGGTGCTCGCCCGCCAGGGCAGCATGGTCATGTACCAGGGCAAGGTCGACTTCGGCTACAAGGGCGCCGGGTTCACCGGCCGCGTCGTCGGCAACGCCACCGGCCAGGAGATGCAGCTGATGCGCTGCACCGGCCGCGGCCAGGTGTTCCTCGCCGAGAACAGCGCCCACCTGCACCCCGTCGAGCTCCAGGGCGACGGGATCTGCGTCTCCGCCGAGAACGTCCTCGCGTTCGACGAGTCGCTGCACCACGAGGTCCGCCGCATCGAGGGCCACGGCATCCCCGGCGGCGCGCTGTTCACGATGCTGTTCCAGGGCACCGGCACGGTCGTCGTGAAGACGCAGGGCATCCCGGTCGTCCTGCCGGTCACGCCGACCACCTTCGCCGACTGCAACGCCGTCGTGGCCTGGTCGGCCGCCTCCCAGGTGGTCCTCTCCAGCCAGGTCAGGCTGCGCCGCAACGCCTACCCGGGCCACAGCGGAGAGACCGTGAACCTCCAGTTCCGGGGCGCCCCCGGCAACTTCATCGTCGTCCAGCCGTACGAGGTCTGAGGGAGCCCGAAGAATGAACCAGCAGCTCGCGGGCTACGCCCCGACCCCGGCCGCGGTACGCATGGAGAACCACGGCAACGCCATGCTGAAGGTCGCCATGGCCACCGGCCAGGACCTGTTCGCCCGCACCGGGTCGGTCGTCGCGTACGAGGGCTTCGTCCAGTACGAGCCGAACCCGCCCGCCGTGCGGCAGATCGCCTCCTCGTGGGTCACCGGCGAGGGCGCGCCCCTGATGAAGTGCTCCGGCGACGGCCTGCTCTACCTGGCCGACTACGGCGCCGACGTGGTCGTCGTCCACCTCGACAACGACGCCCTGTCCGTCAACGGCACCAACGTCCTCGCCTTCGACGCCCACCTCCAGTGGGGCGTCGAACGGGTCAAGGGGATGGCGAAGTTCGCCGGCCAGGGCCTGTGGAACGTGCGGATCGCCGGCACCGGCTGGGTCGCGCTCACCTCGCGCGGCACGCCGGTCGTCGTCGACTGCGGACGCGGCGACGACGAGACGTACGTCGACCCGGACGCGCTCGTCGCCTGGTCGCCGGCGCTGAAGGTGAAGGGCAAGCGCAGCTTCAAGGCGTCCTCCCTGATCGGGCGGGGCAGCGGCGAGGCGTACCAGATGGCCTTCTCGGGCCAGGGCGTCGTCGTCGTGCAGCCGAGCGAGGACAGCACCGACCGCCTGCGGATCCGGCACTGAGCCGGGGGGAGCGAAACAGATCATGCAGAGCCCGCTTTTCAGCCACACGGAACAGCAGAGCCAGGAGCGGTACACCGTGCAGAACCCGCAGCTGCTGCGGGTCGCCCTCACCGGGCACGACGACGTCCTCGCCCGCAAGGGCGCCATGGTGGCGTACCAGGGGCTGATGGACTTCGACGGCGAGTACCAGAACCAGGCCCAGCGCACGGCCCGCGCCCGCACCGGCGAGGGGCTCGACCTGATGCGCTGCTCCGGGCAGGGCACCGTCTACCTCGCCAACCTGGCGCAGCACATCCACGTCGTGGACGTCGACCAGGAGGGGTTGACCGTGGACAGCGCCTACGTGCTGGCGCTCGACTCGGCGCTGCACACCGAGGTCATCGCCGTGGACAGCCAGTACGGCATCTCCGGCTCCGGCAAGTACCAGCTGAACATCTCCGGCCGCGGCCGGGTCGCCCTCATGACGTCCGGTCAGCCGCTGATGCTCCAGGTCACCCCGGACAAGTACGTCAACGTCGACGCGGACGCGATCGTCGCCTGGTCGTCGTCGCTGCGCGTGCAGATGCAGGCGCAGACCCACTCGTCGAACGTCCGCCGGCGCCGCGGCAACACCGGTGAGGGCTGGGAGCTGAACTTCCTGGGCCAGGGCTTCGCCCTCGTCCAGCCCAGCGAGGTGATGCCCCCGCAGAACGCGCAGATCGGGCAGGGCGTCGCCGCCCAGTTCGGCGTGGGCCAGCAGGGCGCACACGGCCGGAACCAGGACAACGCCTGGAACTGACCGGCGCCCGGGGGCGCGGCGGAACCGCCGCGACCGGGACGGGGGCGGCCGCACGCGCGGCCGCCGCCCGCCCCGCCCGGGACTACAGGCGGGCCAGGGTCCGCTCCAGCAGCCGGACCACCGACCCGTCGGCCACCCGGGACACGTCGTCGTACGGGAACCAGCGCAGGTCCAGGGACTCGTCGCTGATCGCCTCCACCGCGTCCGGCGGCGCCACCGCCGCGTACTGCACGTCCAGGTGCCAGGCGCAGGGCGTCGGGTGCCGGTCCAGCCGCACCGGGCCGCCCGGCAGCAGCGCCAGGCCCGGGACCCCGGACTCCTCGGCCGCCTCGCGCAGGGCCGCGGCCGCCATCGTGCGGTCACCCGGCTCGCAGTGACCGCCCATCTGGAGCCACATGCGCAGCTTCCGGTGCAGGGTCAGCAGCACCCGGCCGCGCTTCGGGTCCACCACCAGCGCGCTGGCCGTGAGGTGCCCGGCCGCGCAGGACCTCCACACGGCGTCCCCGTGCGCCGCGAGGTGGTCCAGGTACGCGCGTCGCAGCTCCTCCTGCTCCCCGTACCCCTCCAGTACGAGGACCGCGTCGTCGTGCAGGCTCACTTGTCGGCGTCGTCCCCGTCGCTCTCGCCGGGCCGGTCGGCGGCCTCGCCGAGCATCCTGTCCAGCTCGGAGAAGTCCATCTGCTCCCGGTGGACGAAGCCGTCGGGATCGTCCAGGTCCGCGGCCGTCGGCAGCATGTCGGGGTGCGCCCACAGGGCGTCCCGGCCGTCGACGCCGCGCGCGTCGGTGAGCGACGCCCACAGCCGCGAGGCGTCCCGCAGCCGGCGCGGCCGCAGCTGCAGGCCGATCAGCGTCGCGAAGGTCTGCTCCGCGGGACCGCCCGAGGCGCGGCGCCGGCGCAGCGTCTCGCGCAGCGCGTCCGCCGAGGTCAGCCGGGAACCGGCCGCCGCGTGCACCACCGCGTCCACCCAGCCCTCGACCAGCGCGAGCGCCGTCTCCAGCCGGGCCAGGGCCGCCTTCTGCTCGGCCGTGTCCTCCGGCTGGAACATGCCCTGCTGCAGGGCCTCCTGGAGCTGCTCGGGATTGGACGGGTCGAGCTGCGCGACCGCGTCCTCCAGCTTGGACGTGTCGACCTTGATCCCGCGCGCGTAGCCGTCGACCGCGCCGAACAGGTGCGAGCGCAGCCACGGTACGTGGGCGAAGAGGCGCTGGTGGGCCGCCTCGCGCAGCGCCAGGTACAGCCGCACCTCGTCCGGCGGGACGCTCAGGTCGCGGCCGAGCGCCGTGACGTTCAGCGGCAGCAGCGCGGCCTGCCCGGACGGGCCGAGGGGCAGGCCGATGTCGGTGGACCCGACCACCTCGCCGGCGAGGACGCCCACGGCCCGGCCGATCTGCTGGCCGAACATGGCGCCGCCCATGGAGCGCATCATGCCGATCAGCGGCCCCGCCATCGCCTGCATCTCCTGCGGCAGCACGTCGCCCATGGCCGTGCCGACGCGCTCCGCGACCGGGTCGACGAGCTGCCGCCAGGCGGGCAGCGTCGCCTCGACCCACTCCGCGCGCGACCAGGCGACCGCGGTGGCCGACCCGGAGGGCAGGGACGTCGCGCCGTCCAGCCACAGGTCGGCCAGGCGCACGGCCTCCTCGACGGCCTTCCGCTCGGCGGGGCCCACGCTGGCGTCCTTCGTGCCGTCCGGGGTGCCCTGGGAGACCGCCTGGCGGGCGATCTGCTTGGCCATGTCCCAGTTCACGGGACCGCCCTCGTAGCTCAGCATCCGGCCCAGCTGCTGGAAGGCCGCACCCAGGTCGGCCGGATCGAACGACCCGAACATCGCGGCGAGCGGGTTGTCCGCGCCGCCCTGGCCGCCGGGCGGACCGCCGAACCCGAAGGGGCCGGCGCCACCCTCGGGCTTCTTCCTGCCCTGGTCGCCGTCGTCCGGCTCCTCCGGCGGAAGACCGAATCCGAATGGGGTGTCGCTCACGGGTTTCCTCGGCTCGTTGGGCCGCCGGCCTCGTGCCGGCGGCGGTTGCCCGACATCACACCCAGCGTAGACATCCCGGCCGGGTCCGGGGCTCGGTGCTCTGTTCGGGCGCCGGCTGCGGCAGGATGGACGTCACCTGGTACGTACGCGTCGTCCGCGTACGTACTGAAGACAACCGCTGGAGACGCCTGGTGAGTTCCCCAGATCCGCGGGTTCGCGCAGCGCGAAACCGCTCAATCCCGCCGGCCGCCCGGGGCCCCGTCGTCGCGGTCACGGGCGCCGCGTCCGGCGTCGGCGACCTGCTGACCCGGAGCCTCGCCGCGTCCGGGGAGGTCAGGCAGGTCGTCGCGATCGACGAGCGCCGCGGCGAGGTCCCCGAGGCGCTGTGGCACACGCTGGACGTACGGGACCCGGCCATCGCCGAGAAGCTGCGCGGCGCGGACGTCGTGGTGCACCTGGCACTCGACCTCGACCTGGAGACCGACCCCGCCGCCCGCAGCGCGTACAACGTGCGCGGCACCCAGACGGTGCTCACGGCCGCCGCGGCGGCAGGGGTCCGCCGCGTCGTCCTGTGCACCTCCGCCATGGTGTACGGCGCCCTCCCCCGACAACGACATCCCCCTCTCCGAGGACGCCGAGCTGCGGGCCACCGCCGAGGCGACCGGGGTGGGCGACCTGCTGGAGATCGAGCGCCTGGCGCGCCGGGCACCCCGCGCGCATCCGGGGCTCAACGTCACCGTCGTGCGCCCCGCCGTCCTCGTCGGCGGCACCGACACCGCCCTGACCCGCTACTTCGAGTCGCCCCGGCTGCTGGTCGTGGCCGGGTCCCGGCCTGCCTGGCAGTTCTGCCACGTCGAGGACCTGGTGAGCGCCCTCGAGTACGCGGCGCTGGAGAAGGTCGACGGGGGAGTTCGCCGTCGGCTGCGACGGGTGGCTGGAGCAGGAGGAGGTCGAGGCGCTCAGCGGCATCCGGCGGATGGAGCTGCCGTCCGCCGTCGCCCTGGGAGCGGCGACCCGGCTGCACCGCATCGGCCTCACCCCGTCGCCGGCCGGCGACCTCACGTACACGATGCACCCGTGGGTGGTGAGCGTCGGCCGGCTCCACGACGCCGGCTGGCGGCCGGCCTGGACCAACGAGGAGGTGCTGGCCGCCCTCCTGGAGGAGGTCGCCGGCCGCCACACCGTCGCCGGCCGCCGCCTCGGCCGCAAGGACGCCACGGCCGCGGGCGCGGCGGGCGCCACGGTGGCCCTCCTCGGCACGGCCGCCCTCGTCCGCCGGGCGCGCCGCCGCCGGGGCCTGTGACACGGGGCGCGAACCCCGCGGGGCGCCTCCGGCCGCGGTGTGCCCGCCGGGCCGAGGGGGCGGTTTCCCGGGGCGGGGCGTACGGCACGATGGAGGCATGGCCCTCCGCTCCGACCACCCCGGCGAGCGCGCCGCCGACCAGCCGATCCGGCTCCTGGCGATCCGCGACACGCCGCTCTCCCTCGACGAGGTGTTCCGGGCCGTCGGCGACGCCGGCGCCGGCGGCACCGCCCTCTTCGTCGGGACCGTGCGCGACCACGACGGCGGCGCCGCCGTGGACGCCCTCGGCTACTCCGGCCACCCCACCGCCGAGGCCGAGCTTCGGCGGGTGGCGGAGAAGGTGGCCGCGGACTTCCCCGTACGCGCCCTCGCCGCCGTCCACCGCGTCGGCGACCTGGCGGTCGGCGACCTCGCGGTGGTCGTCGCCGTGTCGTGCCCGCACCGCGCGGAGGCGTTCGCGGCGTGCCGGAGGCTGATCGACGATCTCAAGCACGAGGTCCCGATCTGGAAGCACCAGCGCTTCTCCGACGGCACCGAGGAGTGGGTCGGCTCCTGCTGACCCGCCGGGGCGCCGCCCTTAGCCCGATTTGCGCAACGCCCTCCCCGGCAGCAGCGTGGAGGGGAGAGCCGGTCGATCCCCTGATCGGCCGGCCGCTTTCACCTGGGGAGGTTGTGATGGCAGCACTCGCCTGGTTGTTGATACCGCTCTCGGCCACCGTCGGCGCCACGATATGGGGCGGCTGGGCGGCACGGAGCCGCAGCACCGAGGACACGGCCGGGCTGGACGGCTACGCGCGCTTCCGCGACGCGATGGAGAAGCCCCTCCCACGCGACGGATCCATCTGACGATCACCCCGGACGGCGGCCCCGGGAGTGCACGGGCGAACCGGTCCCGTACTGTCGTTCCATGCCACGCCGCACCGTGACGATGCTCGCCGCCGCCCTCGCCCTGATCGCGCTGCTCTGTGCGGGAGTGCTCATCCCGGTGCCCTACTCCGAGATGAGCCCCGGTCCCACGGTCAACACGCTGGGCGACTCCGGCGGCGAGCCGGTGCTGCGGATCTCCGGCCACGAGACGTACCCCACATCCGGCCATCTGAACATGACCACCGTCAGGGTCACCGGTGCGGAGTACCGGATGAACCTGGCCGAGGCCGTCGCCGGCTGGCTCGCCCACGACAGCGTCGTCGTCCCGCACGACACCCTCTACCCGGACGGCAAGACGGAGGAGCAGGCCACCCAGGAGAACGCCGAGGAGTTCAGCCAGTCCCAGGAGAGCGCCCGCGTCGCCGCGCTCCGGCAGCTCGGGCTCCCCGTGGCCTCCCGCGTGGTCGTCTCGTCCGTCCAGAAGGGCAGCCCCGCCGAGGGGAGGCTGCACGCCGGCGACGTCATCAGGGAGGTCGACGGCAAGCCCGTGCGGGAACCGGGGGACGTGGCGGAGATCGTCACCGAGCGGCGGCCGGGGAAGCCGGTCGGCTTCACCGTCGTCCCGGCCGCGGACGCCGCCGCGGCGGAGAAGGCCGGCCGCGAGCCGGCCACCACCGAGGAGGTCACCGTCACGACCAGGCGGGCGGAGGACGCCGACCGGGCCGTCGTCGGCATCCGGGCCGGCACGGACCACACCTTCCCCTTCCGGATCGACATCAGGCTCGACGACGTGGGCGGGCCGAGCGCCGGCCTGATGTTCGCCCTCGGCATCGTCGACAAGCTGACCCCCGGCGCCCTGACGGGCGGCCGCTTCGTCGCCGGCACGGGCACCATCGACGAGACCGGCGAGGTGGGCCCGATCGGCGGCATCGAGATGAAGCTGGTGGGCGCGCGCGACGCCGGGGCGACGTACTTCCTCACCCCCCGCCGCCAACTGCCCGGCCGCCGCGGCGGACACCCCGGACGGGCTGAGGCTGATCAGGGTGGACACGATCGCGGACGCGGTGGAGTCGCTGGAGAAGGTGCGCGAGGGCGACACCGCGGCCCTCCCCACCTGCTCGCGGAGCTGAGGCCGGAGCCGGGGACGCAGCCGGGGCGGGGTCCCCGCCGCCCCCGCTCCGCACCCCCGGCACCAGGCCGGAGCCGACGGCCCGGGATCAGCCCTCGAACGTGGCGGCCAGCGCCTCCGCCAGCCCCGGCACCAGGTCGGATCCGGTCAGCACCTCCGTGGGGGAGTCCTTCTCGCGGAGCCGGATCGCCGACTCGCGCGCCCCGCCGCGCAGGACGGCCACGGTCATCCGCACCTCCTGCCGGTCCGGGTGGGCCGCGACCCACTTCGCGAGCCCCGCTTCGTCGAGGCCGTCGGGCACGGACCCCTCGGCGGACGGCGGGAGCATCAGCCGTTCCACGGTCAGGGCGCAGCCGGTGACCGCGTCGGGCCAGGCGACCGTCGCGAGGAACTCGTCCAGCGGGGCCCCGGCCGGCAGCTCGTCCTGCACGATCGGGGTGAGCGGTGCGGCGGCCCCGCCGGGGTCGAGCCCGAGCCGGGCGGCCAGTTCCGGCTCGTCGGCGCGCAGCCGCGCCGTGTCGACCAGGGCGAACAGGCGGGCCGGCTGGTCCCAGCCGAGCCCCGAGGCGTACTCGTCGATCTCGAGGACCGCGCGTGTGAGCGGGCCGGCGGCCATCGGAGGGCCGGAGGGGGAAACGTTGGACATGGTCAATATCCTGCCTCTTCCCGACCCGGAGACGGGAACCAGGTAAAGCTTCAGTAAGTTGCATCAGTGGGGCCCGGGGAGAACCGGGGCCACGGAACCACGCAGGCGACACACAGGACCGCGAACTCGAGGGGCGCACGTTGGCTTTCCAGATGCCGGACCGAGGCGGAGGCCCGACCGGGCCACGGATCAGAGTCGGCAGGCCCTCCCGGCGGGCCCGCACCCTGCTCATGACACTGGGGGTGCTGGCCGTCCTGGCCATGCTCTTCGTCATGTTCGCCGGGTTCTGGACGGACTGGCTCTGGTACCGCTCCGTCGATTACTCGTCCGTCTTCACCACCACGCTGTGGACCAAGGTCGGCATGTTCGCCGTCTTCGGCCTGCTGATGGCCCTGGCCGTCGGGCTGAACATCTGGCTCGCGCACCGGCTGCGGCCGCCGCTGAGCGCGATGTCGCTGGAGCAGCAGAGCCTCGACCGGTACCGCATGGGCGTCGCCCCGTACAAGAAGTGGGTGCTCCTCGCGGTCGCGGCGCTCGTCGGCCTGATCGCCGGCGCGTCCGCCTCCGGCCAGTGGCGCACCTGGCTCATGTGGGTGAACGGCGTGCCCTTCGGCGTGAAGGACCCGCAGTTCCGGATGGACGTCGCGTTCTACGCGTTCGACCTGCCCTGGTACCGCTTCCTGCTCGGCTTCGGCTTCGCGGCCACGGTGCTGTCGCTGATCGCCGCGACCCTCACCCACTACCTGTACGGCGGGCTGCGCGTCACCAGCCCCGGCGCGCGCGCCACGGCCGCGGCCACGGGGCACCTGTCGGTGCTGCTCGGCGTCTTCGTGTCGCTGAAGGCCGGCGCGTACTGGCTCGACCGCTACGGCCTGGCGGTGAAGTCCAGCGACTTCAAGGCCGCGGGCAACTGGACGGGCCTGCGGTACGTCGACGCCAACGCCTACCTCCCGGCGAAGACGATCCTCTTCTGCATCGCGGTCATCTGCGCCCTGCTGTTCTTCGCGACGCTGTGGCGCCGCACCTGGCAGCTGCCGGTCATCGGCTTCGGCCTGATGGTGCTGTCGGCGATCCTGATCGGCGGCCTGTACCCGGCGATCGTGCAGAAGTTCCAGGTCCAGCCGAACGAGCAGGCCAAGGAAGCGCCGTACATCAAGAAGAACATCGAGGCGACGCGCAAGGCGTACGCGATCGACACGACGGTCCCGGAGAACTACTCGGGCAAGGCGACGGTCAAGTCGAAGGAGCAGCTGCGCCGGGACTCGGACGCCGCGGCCAGCTACCGGCTCGTCGACCCCGACATCGTCTCGCCGACGTTCCAGCAGCTGGAGCAGAAGCGGAAGTACTACCAGTTCCCCGTCACGCTCGACGTCGACCGCTACCGGGGCCAGGACACCGTCGTCGGCCTGCGCGAGCTGAACATCAAGGGCATCCCGAAGCAGAACTGGATCAACGACCACTTCACCTACACCCACGGCTACGGCGCGATCATGGCCACGGGCACGTCGGTGGACGCCACGGGCTCCCCGGTCTTCACCGAGAGCGGCCTGCCGACCTCCGGCCGGATGCCCACGTACGAGCAGCGGATCTACTACGGCGAGAAGACCGAGCAGTACTCGATCGTCGGCGGCCCGCAGAAGGAGCTCGACTACGAGGCGAACGGCGAGCGGACCACCAGCTACCGCGGCGACAGCGGCGTCAGCCTGTCCGGCGCGTTCAACCGCGCCGCGTACGCGGTGGCCTTCAGCGAGCCGCAGATCCTGTATTCGGGAGCCATCGGCGAGGGCTCGCGCATCCTGTACAACCGCACGCCCAAGGAGCGCGTCGAGGCGGTCGCCCCCTGGCTGACCATCGACGGCGACGCGTACCCGGCGGTGGTCGGCGGCCGCATCCAGTGGATCGTCGACGCCTACACGACGACGAACGGCTACCCCTACGCCTCCCGCACGACCCTCGGCGACAGCACCGCCGACTCGCTGACCGCCGGCAACCAGAACCGCACGGTCGTGGCCCAGCAGAACCAGGTCAACTACATCCGCAACTCGGTGAAGGCCACCGTGGACGCGTACGACGGCACGGTGAAGCTGTACCAGTGGGACACGAAGGACCCAGTCCTCAAGACCTGGATGAAGGCGTTCCCCGGCACGGTGCAGCCGAAGAGCGCCATCAGCGACGACCTGAAGTCCCACCTGCGGTACCCGCAGGACATGTTCAAGGTCCAGCGCGAGCTGCTGACCCGGTACCACGTGCGCGACGCCGCCCAGTTCTACAGCGGCTCCGACGCGTGGCAGGTGCCGGCGGACCCGACGAAGAAGGACGGCAACGCGGTCCCGCCGTACTACCTCAGCCTGAAGATGCCGGGGGACGAGCGGCAGCGGTTCTCGCTGACGACGACGTTCACGCCGAACGGACGGCCCAACCTGGGCGCGTTCATGGCCGTCGACGCCGACGCCGGCAGCAAGGACTACGGCCGGATAAGGCTGCTGAGGGTCACGTCCGAGGTGCCCGGCCCCGCCCAGGTGCAGAGCAAGCTCAACAGCCTGCCCGACGTGGCGACGTTCGTCCGGGACATGAAGGGCGCCGACTCGGAGATCGAGTACGGCAACCTGCTCACCGTTCCGCTGGACGGCGGGTTCCTGTACGTCGAGCCGGTCTACGCCCAGGGCCGCAGCGCGCTCTACCCGCTGCTGAAGAAGGTGGCCGTGTCGTACATCGACGCGAGCAAGCCGGAGGGCGACGCCACGAAGGACATCACGAGGTTCGAGGACAGCCTCGGGGCCGCGCTCAACGAGGTGTTCGGCGTGGAGGGCGGGACGCCCACGACGCCGCCGTCGGACACCCCGCAGCAGCCGAGGCCGCCGGTCACCGGCGAGGCCGCGCTCAAGCAGGCCATCGCGGACGCCCAGAAGGCGTTCACGGACGGCGAGACGGCGCTCAGGAAGGGCGACTGGGAGGCGTACGGCAAGGCGCAGCAGGCGCTCGCGGAGGCGCTCCGGCGCGCCGCCGACGCGGACGCCCGGCGCAAGGGCGCCGCCGACCCGCAGCCCTCGCCGGCTCCGTCCGCCACCGCCCCGTCCACCACCGCCCCGTCCGCTCCCGCCCCGTCCGCTCCCGCCCGGGATACGGGCCGGGGGGCGCAGGGCGGCACCGGCTGACCGGCCGCGGCCCCGCCGCCGGCGCCTCCGCGGGCGCCGGCGGCGGGGCCGCGAACCGCCCCTCCCGCACCGTGGTACGGTGGATCACACAACGGCGCGGGGTGGAGCAGCTCGGTAGCTCGCTGGGCTCATAACCCAGAGGTCGCAGGTTCAAATCCTGTCCCCGCTACTGAAAGCCAAGGCCCGGATCCTCGAAGGATCCGGGCCTTGGTCGTGTGCCGGTCCGAAAGCCGTCTCTCCGGGGGGAGTTCGGGCGCGACGGGTTTGACTTGTCTCTCTGTGGGCATGTCGACAAAACGCTGAAGTGACCCCACTGGGTGCGATATACCAGGTGTGGGCGGGTTGCGGGTGGTGCCACGATGGAACGCATGGGGGACAGGGCGGCGCTTTTGGAGACTGGGCGGTTCGAGCGAAGGCACGCCGGAGGGACCCCGGAGGCGATCGACCGCGCCGCCCCCCGGAGAACACGGCGGGCTGGGACCCCGCCGCGCTGGACGCCGCGATGGACTTCGCGGAGGCCGCCGCCGACACCGTCGAGACCGAGGCGCGGCACCGGAGGGCCGCCGAGGACGGGGACGCCGCGTCGATGAGCGTCCTCGGCGCCGTGCTGCTGCGCCGGGGCGACCTGGACGGCGCCGAACCCTATCTGCGCGCCGCCACCGCGGCCGGTGACCGCGCCGCCGCCAACAACCTGGGCGTCCTCCTCCACCAGCGCGGTTACCCCGACGAGGCCGCCGGCTGGTGGCGCGTCGCCGCCGTCGCCGGCTCCGCGGCCGCGGCTCACGCCCTCGGCCGCCACCACCGGGAGCGCGGCGACGAGCCCGCCGCCGAGTACTGGCTGCGTCAGTCGGCCGAGCAGGGCCACGCGCTGGGCGCGTACGCCCTCGCCGACCTCATGGAGCACCGCGGCGACGCCGGATCCGAACGCTGGCTGCGCGTCGCCGCCGAGCAGGGCCACCGCGAGGCCGCCTACCGGCTCGCCCGCGCCCTGGAGCGGCGGGCCGACGGCGACGGCGGGGCGGAGGCGGCCGAGGAGACGGCCGAGCAGTGGTACCGGCAGGCCGCCGCGCGCGGCCACCGCAGGGCCGCGCTGCACCTGGGCGTGATCCTGGAGAAGCGCGGCGAGGTGAAGGAGGCCGGCCGCTGGTACCTGACGGCCGCGAAGGAGGGCGAGTCGCGCGCCGCCTGCGCCCTCGGCTTCCTGCTGCGCGACGCGGGCGACGAGGAGAGCGCCGCCGTGTGGTGGCTGCGCGCCGCCCAGGACGGGGACGGCAACGCCGCCAACGCCCTGGGCGCCCTGCACGCCGCCCGCGGCGAGTACCAGACCGCCGAGCGCTGGTACCGCACGGCCACGGACGCGGGCGACGTGAACGGCGCCTACAACCTCGGGCTGCTGTCCGCCGCCCAGGGCCGCACCGCCCAGGCCGAGCAGTGGTACCGGCGCGCCGCGTACGCCGGCCACCGGGAGGCGGCCAACGCCCTGGCGATCCTCCTGCTCCAGGCGGGCGACCCGCACGGGGCGGAGCCGTGGTTCTCCAAGGCGGCCGAGGCGGGCAGCGTCGACGCCGCGTTCAACCTCGGCATCCTCCACGCGGGCCGCGGCGACGACCGCACCGCGCTGGGCTGGTACGAGCGGGCCGCGGCGGCCGGGCACACGGAGGCGGCCCTCCAGGTCGGCATGGCCCGGCTCCGCGACGGCGACGAGCAGGAGGCCGAGCGGCACCTGCGGTGCGCCGCGGGCGGCGGCAGCGCCGAGGCGGCGTTCCGGCTGGCGACCGTCCTCGACGCGCGGCAGTCGCCGCCCGAGCCGCACACGCTCGGCCAGCCGCAGACGCCGAAGACCGAGTGCGAGGAGTGGTACGGGCGGGCCGCCGAGCAGGGGCACCGCCGCGCCCAGGTGCGGGTCGGGATGCTCGCCGCCGCACGCGGCGACGTGGCGGAGGCGGCCCGCTGGTACCGGGAGGCCGCCGAGGCGGGCAGCCGCAACGGCGCGTTCAACCTGGGGCTGCTGCTCGCCCGCGACGGCAACGAGCGGGAGGCCGCCCTGTGGTGGAGCCGCGCCGCCCGCGCCGGCCACGGGCGGGCCGCGCTGCGCCTGGCGCTGCTCGCCGCCCGGCGCGGCGAACTGGCCGAGGGGCGCCGGTGGTGCGCCCGCGCCGTGGAGCTGGGTCCGGCGGAGGTCGCGGAGCGGGCGGCCCGGCTGAGCGAGGCCCTGCACCAGGAGCTGACGGCGTAGTAACGGATTTGCGCTGGTCCGCGCCGTCCCGTAAGGTGGTGTTCACCGACGCGGGGTGGAGCAGCTCGGTAGCTCGCTGGGCTCATAACCCAGAGGTCGCAGGTTCAAATCCTGTCCCCGCTACTGCAACCGAAGGCCGGATCCCTGGATCCGGCCTTCGGCGTTTTCACGTCCTGCGCGCGAGGAGCGCACGGAGCGCCGGGGGCGGCGCGCGGCGCGCCGGGACCCTCCGCGGCCCCCGGGGGTCAGGCGCCCGCGCAGCCCGGGCAGAGGCCGCGGTAGGTGACCTCCACGTCGGAGACCGTGAAGCCGAAGCGCTCCGAGTCCGGGAGGTCCGACAGGGGGTTCCCCCCCCGGGCGGACGTCGCGGATCGTGCCGCAGCGGGCGCAGACCAGGTGGTGGTGCGGGCGGTGCGCGTTCGGGTCGTACCGCTTGGCCCGGCGGTCCGTCGACACCTCCAGGACCTCGCCCAGGCTGACCAGCTCGCCCAGGGTGTTGTACACGGTCGCGCGGGAGATCTCGGGCAGGCGCTCGGCGGCGCGGGCGTGGACCTCGTCGGCGGTCAGATGGACGTGATCTCCGTCGAGGACCTCGGCCACGACGCGGCGCTGCGCGGTCATCCGCAGGCCGCGGCCGCGCAGGCGTTCCAACAGGTCGCTCATGCGGTCCAGCCTAACAGGCGGAGGAGCCAGTCCCGAATCGATGTTGATTTAGAGGGCGCCTTGACTTAGACAATGTCTATTGTAGGATCGGGGACGGATTCGGCCGGGGACAGGACTGTCGCCCACACGCAGGAGGCGCACATGACGCAGGGACCGCTCACCACGGAGGCCGGCGCGCCGGTCGCCGACAACCAGAACAGCGAGACCGCGGGCGCCGGCGGCCCGGTCCTCGTCCAGGACCAGCTGCTGCTGGAGAAGCTGGCGCACTTCAACCGCGAGCGCATCCCGGAGCGCGTGGTCCATGCGCGCGGCGCGGGCGCCTACGGCACCTTCACCGTGACCGCCGACGTGACGCCGTACACGAGGGCGGCGTTCCTCTCCGGGATCGGCAAGGAGACCGAGGTCTTCCTGCGCTTCTCGACCGTCGCGGGCAGCCTCGGCGCGGCGGACGCGGTGCGCGACCCGCGCGGCTTCGCGGTGAAGTTCTACACCGAGGAGGGCAACTACGACCTCGTCGGCAACAACACCCCGGTGTTCTTCATCCGGGACGCCGTCAAGTTCCCCGACTTCATCCACACCCAGAAGCGCGACCCGTACACGGGCTCGCAGGAGGCGGACAACGTCTGGGACTTCTGGAGCCTGTCACCCGAGTCCACGCACCAGGTGACGTGGTTGTTCGGCGACCGCGGCATCCCGGCCGGCTACCGGTACATGGACGGCTTCGGCTCGCACACGTTCCAGTGGAACAACGAGGCCGGCGAGGTCTTCTGGGTCAAGTACCACTTCAAGACCGACCAGGGGATCAGGAACCTCACGCAGGCCGAGGCCGACCGGCTCGCCGGTGAGGACCCCGACTCCCACCAGCGCGACCTGCGCGAGGCGATCGAGCGCGGCGAGTACCCGACGTGGACGGTGGGCGTGCAGATCATGCCGGCCGCCGACGCCGCGACGTACCGCTTCAACCCGTTCGACCTGACCAAGGTGTGGCCGCACGCCGACTACCCGGTCGTCGAGTTCGGCAGGCTGGAGCTGAACCGCAACCCGGAGAACATCTTCGCCGAGGTCGAGCAGTCGGTCTTCTCCCCGGCGCACTTCGTGCCCGGCATCGGCCCGTCGCCCGACAAGATGCTCCAGGGCCGCCTCTTCGCGTACGGCGACGCCCACCGCTACCGCGTCGGCGTCAACGCCGACCACCTGCCGGTGAACCGCCCGCACGCCACCGAGGCGCGCACCCACGGCCGGGACGGGTACCTGTACGACGGCCGCCACAAGGGCGCCAGGAACTACGAGCCGAACAGCTTCGGCGGCCCGCACCAGACCGGCCGCCCCCTGTGGCAGCCGGTCCCGGTGACCGGCCTGACCGGCGACCAGCCGGCGCCCGTCCACGCCGAGGACGACGACTTCGTCCAGGCGGGCAACCTCTACCGGCTGATGACGGAGGACGAGAAGGGCCGCCTGATCGGGAACCTGGCCGGCTCGATCTCCCGGGTGTCGCGCGAGGACATCGTCGAGCGCGCGGTCGGCAACTTCCGCCGGGCCGACGCGGACTTCGGCAAGCGGCTGGAGGCCGCGGTCCGGGAACTGCGCGGCTGACGGAACCGGACCGCCCACCGCGGACGGCGGGCCGGCCCCCAGGGGGTCGGCCCGCCCGCGCGTCCGGCCGCGCGGGGTCCGCCCCCGGCCCGCCCCGGCGCGGGTCCCGAACCCGGCTCAGTCCCGGGTGCCGAGGTACGCCAGCAGCTCGCCGTGGAGCAGGCCGTTGGACGCCGCCGCGTCGACGCCGCACGGGCCCTCCCGGCCGTCCAGCCCGGTGAACCTGCCGCCGGCCTCCTGGACCACGATCGCGTTCGCCGCCATGTCCCACAGGGACAGCTCCGGTTCGGCGCAGATGTCCACCGAGCCCTCCGCCACCATCATGTACGGCCAGAAGTCGCCGTACGCGCGGGTGCGCCAGCACGCCCGCGACAGGTCCAGGAAGCCCTCCAGGAGCCCCCGCTCCTCCCAGCCGTCCAGCGACGAGTACGCGAACGAGGCGTCCGCCAGCCCCGCCACCGCCGACACCCGGATGCGCGTCGCCGACTCCGGGCCGGGGCCCGCGTACGCGCCCAGGCCCTCCGCCGCCCACCAGCGGCGGCCCAGCGCCGGGGCCGACACGACCCCGACCACCGGCCGGTGGCCGCCCCGGCCGTCGTCCTCCGTCAGCGCGATCAGCGTCGCCCAGACGGGCACTCCGCGCACGTAGTTCTTGGTGCCGTCGATCGGGTCGACCACCCAGCGGCGCGGGCCGGTGCCCTCCGTCCCGTACTCCTCGCCCAGGACCGCGTCGTGCGGCCGGGCCTGCCGGAGGCGGCCGCGGATCAGCTCCTCGACGGCCCGGTCCGCCTCACTGACCGGGGTCATGTCCGGCTTCGTCTCCACCTGGAGGTCCAGGGCCCTGAACCGGTCCATGGTGACGGCGTCCGCGGCGTCCGCCAGGGCGTGGGCGAGACGCAGGTCATCGTGGTAGTCGGCCATGCGGCCGACTCTATCCCGGGCCCCCGGCGGCCCGGGCGCGTGGTGCCGCGCCCCGTGCGACGGCCCGCCGGAGCCCCCGTGCGCCCGGCCGTGCGCGTCAGTCGCCCTCGTGCCGCTCCCGCGTCGCCAGCAGCCGCCGCAGCGAGTAGAGCCGCGCCCGGTCCGCGTGCCCCTCCTCGACCCACGCGTCCAGCGCGCAGTCCGGCTCGTCGTGGCCGCACGCCCGCGGACAGCCCGCCGTGCCCGGCTCCAGGTCCGGGAAGGCGTGGATCACACGCGCCGGGTCGACGTGGTTCAGCCCGAACGACCGCACGCCGGGCGTGTCGATCACCCAGCCCCCGGCGCCCGCCAGCGGCAGGGCCAGCGCCGACGTCGTGGTGTGCCGCCCGCGCCCCGTCACCGCGTTGACGTGGCCCGTCGACCGCCGCCGCTCCTCGGGCACCAGCGCGTTCACCAGCGTCGTCTTGCCCACGCCCGAGTGCCCCACGAACGCCGTGGTGCGGCCCGCCAGGTGCTCGCGCACCCGGTCGGCCGCGCCCCCGCCGTACAGCTCCTCACGGCTGGTCACGACGGACGGGATGTCCAGCGCGCCGTACAGCTCCAGCAGCTTGCCCGGCGGGGCCAGGTCCGACTTGGTCAGCACCAGCAGCGGCTCCAGGCCGCCGTCGAACGCCGCGACCAGGCACCGGTCGATCAGCCGCGGCCGGGGCTCCGGGTCGGCGAGGGCCGTCACGACGGCCAGCTGGTCGGCGTTGGCCACCACCACCCGTTCGTACGGGTCGTCGTCGTCCGCGGTGCGGCGCAGCACCGACGCGCGCTCCCCGATCCGCACGATCCGGGCCAGCGTGTCCTTGTCGCCCGACAGGTCGCCGACGAGGGAGACCCGGTCGCCGACCACCGCCGCCTTGCGGCCCAGCTCCCGCGCCTTCATGGCGGTGACCGTGCGGCCCTCCACGAGGCAGGTGATCCGGCCGCGGTCCACGGTGAGGACCATGCCCTCCGCGGCGTCCTCGTGCTTCGGGCGGATGCTGGTGCGGGGCCGGTTCCCCTTGCGGTTGGGACGGACGCGCACGTCGTCCTCGTCGGCGTTCCTGCCGTAGCGGCGCATGCCGTTCAGGCCCCGACCGCGAGCATCCCGGTCCACATCCGGGGGAAGTCGGGCAGGGTCTTGGCGGTCGTCGCCACGTTCTCGACGCGCACGCCCTCCACCGCGAGGCCGATCAGGGCGCCGGCCGTCGCCATCCGGTGGTCGTCGTACGTGTGGAACACGCCGCCGCGCAGCGGGCGGGGCCGGATGCGCAGGCCGTCCCCGGTCTCCGTCACGTCACCGCCCAGGGCGTTGATCTCCCTGGTGAGCGCCGCCAGCCGGTCCGTCTCGTGGAGCCGCAGGTGCGCCACGCCGCGCAGCGTCGACGGGGAGTCCGCCAGCGCCGCCAGGGCCGCGATGCCGGGGGTCAGCTCGCCGACCTCGCCGAGGTCCACGTCGATGCCGCGGATCCGGCCCGAACCGGTGAAGGTGAGACCGGCCTCCGTCAGCTCGCAGGAACCGCCCATCTCGGTGAGGATCTCCCGCAGCGCGTCACCGGGCTGCGTCGTCCGCGCCGGCCAGTCGGGGACCGTGACCCGGCCGCCGGTCACCAGCGCGGCCGCCAGGAACGGCTGCGCGTTCGACAGGTCCGGCTCGACCACCAGGTCCCGGCCGAGCAGCGCCGAGGGGGAGACCCGCCACACGTTCGGCTCGCCGCCCGTCTCCGGCTCGTCGACCTGCGCGCCCACCGCCCGCAGCATGTCCACGGTCATCCGGATGTGCGGCATCGACGGCAGGCGCGGCCCCGTGTGCCGCACCTCCACGCCCTGGTTGAAACGGGGCGCCGACAGCAGCAGGGCGCTGACGAACTGCGAGGACGACGAGGCGTCGATCTCGACCTTCCCGCCGTCCAGGGCGCCCCCGCCGTGCACCGTCATCGGCAGCGCGCCCCGCCCGCCGTCGTCGATCCGGGCGCCCAGCACGCGCAGGGCGTCGATCACGCCGTGCAGCGGGCGCTCGTGCGAACGGGCGTCGCCGTCGAAGCGGACCGGGCCGTCCGCCAGCGCCGCCACCGGCGGCAGGAACCGCATGACCGTGCCCGCGTTGCCCACGTCGACCGAGGCCGGGCCGTGCAGTCCCGCCGGGATGACGCGCCACGCCTCACCGCACCCGTCCGGGGCGCCCGCGGCGGTCGAGCTGGACGACACCGTCTCCTCGATGCCGACGCCCAGCGCACGCAGCGCCTCCGCCATCAGCAGCGTGTCCCTCGACCGCAGCGGGCGGCGCAGCCAGCCCGGCTCGGAGGCGAGGGCGGCCAGCACCAGGGCGCGGTTCGTGACCGACTTGGAACCGGGCACGGGGACGGTCGCGTCGACCGCGCCGCTCGCGTAGGGGGCGGGCCAGGGATCGGGGTGCGCGGAAGTGTCGGTCATGCCCCTCACTTTAGTGGGCCGGGAGGGTCACAGGCCGAGCAGCCAGCGGGCCCCGCCGACCAGCGAGGAGAGCGACACGGAGTGGAAGAAGAGCATCCACATCGCCGCCGGGGCGTGCGTGAGCCGGGCGAGCTGGTCGGCGTCGGAGTCCCGCGCCTCCCCCCGCCGCCGCTTCGCCCGGAGCTCGAACACCGGCCGCACCCCGCCCAGCAGCAGGAACCACACCGCGCCGTACGCGAACGCCGCCTGCACCTGCGGCTCCGCCAGCCACGACACCAGCAGGAACGCCCCACCCGTCACCACCACGGCCAGCATCCCGTACGCGTTGCGGACCATCACCAGCAGCGCGGTCAGCAGCGCCGTCGCCACCCACAGCAGCAGCGTGACCCGGTGCGCCGCCAGCAGCCACGCCCCGCCCAGCCCCAGCAGCGGCGGCGCCGTGTACCCGGCGGCCGCCGTGAGGATCATGCCGAGACCGGTCGGCCTGCCCCGGCTCACGGTCAGCCCGCTGGTGTCCGAGTGCAGCCGGATCGCCTCCAGCCGCCGCCCGGTGAGCAGTGCCACCAGGCCGTGGCCGCCCTCATGGGCGATCGTCACCGCGTTCCGCGCGGGCCGCCACAGCGCCCCCACCGTGGTCGTCAGCAGTGCGGCCGCGGCGGTCGCGACCACCAGCCACAGCCCCGGCGCGGGCTGGGTGCCCAGGACGTCGTCAAGGATCTTCGTGGTGGCCATGGGGTGGACGGCTCCTCGGGGGACGGCGGGACGTGGCAGGCTTGGTGGTATGTGCGGACGTTACGCGGCCGGCCGGACGCCCGGGGAGCTCGCCGGGATCTTCGGCGTGGAGAAGTGGGAGCCCGAGGAGGCCCTGGAGCCCGACTGGAACGTCGCCCCGACCAAGGAGGTGTACGCGGTCCTCGAACGGCCCCTGAAGGACGCCGCCGACACCCGCCCGGTCCGCCAGCTGCGCGTCCTGAGGTGGGGGCTCGTACCGTCCTGGGCCAAGTCCCCCGAGGGCGCGGCCCGGATGATCAACGCCCGGGCCGAGACCGTCCACGAGAAGCCCGCCTACCGGCGCGCCTTCGCCTCCCGCCGCTGCGTCCTCCCCGCCGACGGCTACTACGAGTGGGTCACCGGCGCCGACGAGCGGCGGCTGGAGGTCGAGGGCAGGAGGAAGCGACCCCGCAAGCAGCCCTACTTCGTCACGCCCGTCGACGGCTCCGTCCTCGCGATGGCCGGGCTGTACGAGTTCTGGCGCGATCCGACGCTGCCCCCCGACCACCCGGGCGCCTGGCGCGCGACCTGCTCGGTGATCACCACCGAGGCCGAGAAGGGCCCCCTCGGCGCGGCCCCCGCCGAAGGTCCCCGCTCGCTCGCCGACATCCACCCGCGGATGCCGCTCGCGCTCACCGAGGACCGCTGGGACGCCTGGCTGGACCCGGCCCGCACGGACGCCGAGGAGCTGCGCGCCCTGCTCGCCCCGCCGCCCGGGGGGCTGATGCGGGCCTACCCGGTCGCCACCGCCGTCAGCAACGTCCGCAACAACGGGCCCGAGCTCCTGGCGGAACTCGACGCGCCCGAGGAGACCACCCTCTTCTGAGCGGCGCCGGCCCGGCGCGCGAGGATGGCCCCGTGACACAGACCGAGACCGTCCCCACGGGCGCCGGCGACGCCCGGATCACCTGGTACGACGCCGGGCCCGGCGCCCGGTTCGTCGTCGCCCTCGGCCACGGCGCCGGGGGCGGCGTCGAGGCCCGCGACCTGCAGGCCCTCGCCGCGCACCTGCCGCGCGCCGCCGCGGCCACCGTCGCCCTCGTCGAACAGCCCTGGCGCGTCGCCGGCCGGAAGCTCGCCCCCGCCCCGAAGACCCTCGACGCCGCCTGGCGCGACCTGTGGCCCGCCCTGCGGGCGCCCGGCCTGCCCGTCGTCGCCGGGGGGCGCAGCGCCGGCGCCCGGGTCGCCTGCCGCACCGCCCGCGACCTGGGCGCCCGGGCGGTGCTCGCCCTGGCGTTCCCCCTGCACCCGCCGGGCAGGCCCGAGAGGACCCGTGCCGGCGAACTCCTCGGCGGCGGCCTGCCCACGCTCGTCGTCCAGGGCGGCAACGACCCCTTCGGGAAGCCCGCCGAGTTCCCCGGCGGCGCGCACCGGGTCGTGGAGGTCCCGTGGGCCGACCACTCCTTCGCCGTGCCGAAGCGGGCCGCCGCCACGCAGGAGGACGCCCTCGGGAGGATCGCCGAAGGGGTCGCGGAGTGGCTCGGCGACCTCCCGGGACGACCGGGAATGGGGAGCGGGGCCCCGCTGTTGTCCTGACCGTCGGTGAACGACGTCAGGCCAGGAGAGGGAGTCCGTCGCATGGGTTCGACCATCTGCCCCAGCCGGTCGCGCGCCGCGGGGCTGGACTGGACGGTGCTGTCCGCGCCGGCGACCGGCTCCGCGCGGGTGACGGGCGAGAGGAATCGGCGGGGACGGCCGGCGGGTGGTCGACTATCCTCCGATTCGAGCGGGTCCGCACCGGGTCTCGCCGCGGCGCTGGAGGAGGTGGGTCCGGTCACTGGGACCGACAGGGGGTCCGTCGAAGGCCCCGGGGAGACGGACGGCGAGCGCAACGCGCGCTTCGAGCGGGACGCCCTCGGCTACCTCGACCAGATGTACTCGGCCGCCCTGCGGATGACGCGCAACCCGGCGGACGCCGAGGACCTGGTGCAGGAGACGTTCGCCAAGGCGTACGGCTCGTTCCACCAGTTCCGCGAGGGCACCAACCTGAAGGCGTGGCTGTACCGCATCCTCACCAACACCTTCATCAACTCGTACCGCAAGAAGCAGCGCGAACCCCAGCGCAGCGCGGCCGAGGAGATCGAGGACTGGCAGCTCGCCCGCGCCGAGTCGCACATGTCGACCGGTCTGCGCTCGGCCGAGTCCCAGGCGCTGGACCACCTTCCGGACTCCGACGTGAAGGCGGCCCTCCAGGCGATCCCCGAGGAGTTCCGCATCGCCGTCTACCTGGCCGACGTCGAGGGCTTCGCCTACAAGGAGATCGCGGACATCATGGGCACGCCCATCGGCACCGTGATGTCCCGGCTCCACCGGGGGCGCCGCCAGTTGCGCGGCATGCTCGAGGGCTACGCCCGGGAGCGCGGGCTGGTGCCCGCGGGCGCCGGGGAGCCGACGGACGACCGAAAGGGCTCGGGCTCATGAGCTGCGGAGAGCCGCACGAGACGGACTGCTCGGAGGTCCTGGACCACCTCTACGAGTTCCTCGACCGCGAGATGCCCGACAGCGACTGCACCAAGTTCGAGACGCACTTCGAGGAATGCTCCCCCTGCCTGGAGAAGTACGGGCTCGAGCAGGCGGTGAAGAAGCTCGTCAAGCGGTGCTGCGGGCACGACGACGTACCGAGCGACCTGCGCGCGAAGGTCATGGGGCGGATCGAGATGATCCGGGCCGGGGAGGCCGTCCCCGACCAGGACGTCTCCGCGTCCGCCCAGGAGTGAGGGCACCGCACCCGGAGGGCCGGGGCGCGGCCGCGCCCCGTCCCGTGTGCTTTTCACCCGAAGGTGCTAATCGGTTCCGTCCCGCCGTTCCCGGCGCACCCGCTCGTTAGCCTGCCAGCCAGGCGCTCGGTCCGAGCGGAGGGGAGACGGGAGGGGTCGTGGCGGGCATTCCGGGAGCCGCGCACGCGTACATCGCCTGCGCGGGGCTGGGCGCCGCCGCCTGCACTTTCCCGGCGTTCACCGCCGGGTCCGCGACCCCGTGGGGCGCCGTGGCGCTCCTGGCGGGGCTGTACGCGCTCTGCGAGCACCCGCCCCGGTGCCGGTTCGCCCGCGGCGCGGCGCGGCGCGGCACCGGCCGGCCCGCCGGCCGCGCGGACCGGGCCGACGGCGCCCCGCCCGCCCCCGCCGGGTGCCACTTCCCCGTCCTCCTCGCCGCCGCGCTCCTGCTGCCGCCCGCCGCCGCCGCGCTCGCCGCCGTGCCCGGGGCGCTGGTCTCCCCCGTGGGGGACCGGCCGCCCGCCCGGCCCCGGCGCGTCTGGCGGGCCGCGCGGATCGCCCTCGCCGTCTGGGCCGCCGCCCGGACCGCCGCCCTGCTCGGCGGGCCCGCCGCGGTCGACCGGACCCCCGACCTGCCGTACGCGCTGCTCCCCGCGGGCGTGGCGGTCCTGGCGTTCTGCGCCGTCCTGGCCGCCCTCGACGGCGGCATCCTCGCCGCCGCCGAGCGGGTGCCGCCGCGCGACGCCTGGCGGGGACTCCTGGCCCGGTCCCTCGCCGCGCACGCCGCGCACGGGCTGGTCGGGCTGGTGACGGCCGTGCTGTGGCGCAGCCCGTACGGCTGGCCGGCGGCGCTGTTCACCCTGCCGCCGATGTACGTCACCTGCTGGGCCTACGCCCAGTACCACCGGGAGCGCGCCGCGCACCGGGCGACGATCCGGGCCCTCGTCCAGGCCGTGGACCTCAAGGACACGTACACGCGCGGGCACAGCGAACGCGTCGGCCGCGCCTCCGTCATGATCGGCCGTGAACTCGGGATGGACGAGGACCGGCTGGAGGTCCTCCGCTTCGCCGGCACGCTCCACGACGTGGGAAAGATCGGCGTCCCCACCCGCGTACTGCGCAAGGACGGCCCGCTGACGCGGGAGGAGCGGCGGATCATCGAGCTGCACCCGGAGTACGGGCACGAGATGGTGCGCGGAATCGGCTTCCTGGGCGAGGCGCGCGCCGCGATCCTCCACCACCACGAGCGCCTCGACGGCAAGGGCTACCCCTACGGCCTCCAGGGCGCCGAGATCCCGGAGCCGGCGCGGGTGGTCGCGGTGGCCGACGCGTTCGACGCCATGACGTCCGCCCGCTCCTACGACCGCGCCCGCCCCGTCCCCGAGGCCCTGCGGGAGCTGGCCCGCTGCGCCGGCACCCAGTTCGACCCGGTCATGGTCGACGCCCTCGCCCGGGCCCTCGCCCGGCACGGCTGGCAGACGGTCGTGACCTGCGACGAGTCCCCGCCCGTGTCCGTCCCCCCGCCCTCCCGCCGGGGGCCCGCGGGCCCCGGGACCGCTCCCCCCTCGTCCTCCGGTGTCGCGGGCGGCGGGACGGCGGGGTCCGGGCCGTCCCGGCCGGGGGAGCGGTGAGCGCGCCGGGCGTGGTGGCGGGGATGCGGGGGTGCGCCGTCGGGGCGGTGGCCGGGGGAGTGGCGTGGACCCTCTGGAGCGGCGTCCACCGGCCCGGCACCGCCCTCGCCTTCGGCGTGCTGATCGCCGTCGGGGGCTCACCCGGTGGCGCGACGGGCCCGGCGAGCGGGAGCCCGCGCCGCTCGCCGCCGCCGGGGCCCTCGCCTACGCCCTCCTGCCCGCCGGGCCCGGCGCCCCGCAGGTCGTCGCCGTCGCCGCGACGGGCGCGCTGGCCGGGTTCGTCCCGCACATCGCGCGCGGCCGGGGACCCGACCCGGACCACGCGGCCCGCCGGGTGCTGACCCTCGCGTTCTCCGCCGTCTGCGCCGACCCCCTGCACGCCGCCCCGGGCCCGCGCCACGTGCCGCTCGTGCTGCTCGTCCTGGTGCTCACCGCGCTGTGCGACGCCGTCCTGGCGGCCCTCCTCCGGCACGCCCGCGCCCGCCCCCGGGGTCTCCGGCGGCGCGGGGAGAGCCCCGTGCCGTACGCGCCCCTCCTCCGCGACGAACTCAGGGCGCTGCCCGGTGTCGGGACCGCCGTCCGGGCGTCCGGCGCGGTGATGGCCCTCACGGTGACCACCGCCGGGCTGTGGGCGCTCCCCGTGCTGTGCGTGCCGCTGCTCCTCACCCAGCTGGCCTTCCGCCGCCACCGCGCGGTCCGCCGCACCTACCGGCAGACCATCGCGTCCCTGGCCAGGGCCACCGAGGTCGCCGGTTACACGCCGCCCGGCCACGCCCACCGGGTCGCCTCGCTCAGCCGGGCCGTCGGGCGGGAGCTGGGCCTGTCGGGGGAGGACCTGACCGTCCTGGAGTACGCGGCGCTCATGCACGACATCGGCCAGCTGTCCCTTGTCGACCCGGTCCCCGAAGGCGCCACCGCCCTGCTGCCCGCCGCCGAGCAGCGCCGCATCGCCCTCCTCGGCGGCGCGGTGGTCCGCCGGACCGGGGTCCCCGCGGCCGTCGCCCTCGTCGTGGAGCGGCAGGCCGACCCGTACCCCGAGCAGCCCCTCGCCGCGCGGATCGTCCGCGCCGCCAACGCGTACGACGACCTGTCGGGGGAAACCGCCCGGGGGGCGCTCCGGGCGCTGGAGCACCTCCGCCTGGGGACCGCGAGGGACTACCACCCGGCGGTGGTGGAATCCCTCGTCAGGGTCGTCGCCCGCGGCGGCGTCGAGGGGCCGGCCCCGGGGTAACCCACGGGTAATGAGCGGGCGTGCGACCGGGCATGGTTGGATGCCAACGAGAGGGTGTCCGGGGGCAGTGACCTTCAGCGACCGGCAGGCGGGAATCGTGAGGATCTTCGGGAAGGTACGGCATCGGCCCTCCGCCTCGTGGCGGCAGGCCACCGACCGCGCGTTCACGCTGATCGGGGACGGGCGGTACGAGGACGCGGGCGCGCTGCTGACACGCGCCGCGGATCTGGAGCCCTGGCTCTCCGAGTCCTGGTTCAACCTGGCGCTGCTGCACAAGTTCCGGCACGACTGGGAGCAGGCCCGCGCCGCCGGACTGCGGGCGGTCGCCCTGCTCGAGAAGGAGGCCGGGACGCCCGACTGGTGGAACGTCGGCATCGCCGCCACGGCCCTCCAGGACTGGCCGCTCGCCCGGCGCGCCTGGCAGGCGTACGGCCTGAGGGTGCCGGCGGGCGACGCCCCCGGCGGGGAGCCGACCGGCATGCAACTGGGCAGCGCCGCCGTGCGGCTGTCGCCGGAGGGCGAGGCCGAGGTGGTGTGGGGCCGCCGGCTCGACCCGGCCCGGATGGAGGTGCTGTCGATCCCGCTCCCCTCGTCCGGGCGCCGCTGGGGCGAGGTCGTCCTCCACGACGGGGTGCCCAACGGCGAGCGGACCACCGCGTCCGGCCACAGCTTCCCCGTGTTCGACGAGATCGAACTGTGGGCCCCGTCGCCCGTACCGACCTGGGTGGTGCTCCTGGAGGCCGCGACCGAGGCCGACCGGGACGCCCTGGAGCGGCTCGCCGCCGACGCCGGCTTCGCCGCCGAGGACTGGACGTCGTCCGTGCGGCTGCTGTGCCGCTCCTGCTCCGAGTCGCGGATGCCGAGCGCCGAGGGCGACGGCGAGCACCTCGACCCGCACGACCACAGCGAGCCCGGCCACCCGGGCCCGCTCGGCCACCGCACCGCCGGCGACCTGTGGGTGCCGGAGCGGGAGTGCGGCATCGCCGCACCGGCCGGGCTGGTGCGCGGACTCCTCGACGGCTGGGTCGCGGACGGTCCGGACAGCCGGGAGTGGCGGGATCTGGAGGAAGTCTGCTGATGCCCGTCGCACCGGGCCCGTAGGCTGTACGGGCACATCGAACGGGTACTCAAGGGAAGGCGCGAAACCGGACATGGCGCAGCAGGAGACGGACCAGCGGGACTACGACGCCCTCCCCGTGGACGACGAGGGCTTCGTCGTCGACACGGAGGACTGCGAGGAGCGCGAGCGGGCCCACCGCGAGCGCGGCACGTCGCACCCGATCACGGTCGTCGGCAACCCCGTGCTGCACAAGGAGTGCAAGGACGTCACCGAGTTCGACGACGAGCTGGCCCGGCTGGTCGACGACATGTTCGCCAGCCAGCGCACCGCCGAGGGCGTCGGCCTCGCCGCCAACCAGATCGGCGTCGACCTGAAGGTCTTCGTCTACGACTGCCCCGACGACGAGGGCGTGCGCCACGTCGGCGTCGTCTGCAACCCGGTCCTGGAGGAGCTGCCGCCGGAGCGGCGCGCCCTGGACGACTCCAACGAGGGCTGCCTGTCCGTCCCCACCGCGTACGCCTCCCTCGCCCGGCCCGACTACGCGGTCGTGCGAGGGCGGGACGTGAAGGGCAACCCCGTCAAGGTGCGCGGCACGGGCTACTTCGCCCGCTGCCTCCAGCACGAGACGGACCACCTGTACGGCTACCTGTACATCGACCGCCTGTCGAAGCGGGACCGCAAGGACGCCCTGCGCCAGATGGCCGAGGGTACGCCCCGCTACCCGGTCGTCCCCAACGACTGACCCCCGGGGGCGCCGGCGGCCGACCGCGCCCGGCTCCCCGCCGCCGGGGTCCGCACGCGTCCCCCTCCCGGCGGCCGCACGCCCCGCCCCCGTCCACCGGGCCGGCCGCTCCCGGTCGGCGCCCACCTGCGGCACCTGACCCGTGCCGCGGCGGCCCGCACCCCCGCGAGGGAGGGCGCGGGCCGCCGCCGCGTCCGGACCGGACCGGTCAGAAGTCCTCGTCCAGGTCGACCGAGCCCTCGACGGCGACCTGGTACGCGGACGGGCGCCGCTCGAAGAAGTTCGTCAGCTCCTGGACGCCCTGCAGCTCCATGAAGGCGAACGGGTTCTCCGAGCCGTACACCGGGGCCAGGCCCAGCCGCGTCAGGCGCTGGTCGGCGACGCACTCCAGGTAGGCGCGCATCGACTCGGTGTTCATGCCCGGCAGTCCGTCGCCGCACAGGTCGCGGGCGAACTGCAGCTCGGCTTCCACGGCCTCCTGCAGCATGTCCGCGACCTGCCGCCCGAGTTCGTCGTCGAACAGGTCCGGCTCCTCCCTGCGGACCGTGTCCACGACCTCGAAGGCGAAGCCCATGTGCATCGTCTCGTCGCGGAACACCCAGTTGGTGCCGGTCGCCAGGCCGTGCAGCAGGCCGCGCGAGCGGAACCAGTAGACGTAGGCGAACGCGCCGTAGAAGAACAGCCCCTCGATGCACGCGGCGAAGCAGATCAGGTTCAGCAGGAAGCGGCGCCGGTCGGCCCGGGTCTCCAGCCGGTCCAGCTTCTCCACCGAGTCCATCCAGCGGAAGCAGAACGCGGCCTTCTCGCGGATGGAGGGGATGTTCTCGACGGCGGCGAACGCGGCGGTCCGGTCGTCCGGGTCGGGCAGGTAGGTGTCGAGCAGCGTCAGGTAGAACTGGACGTGCACGGCCTCCTCGAAGAGCTGGCGGGAGAGGTACAGCCGGGCCTCGGGCGAGTTGATGTGCTTGTACAGCGTCAGCACCAGGTTGTTCGCGACGATCGAGTCGCCCGTCGCGAAGAACGCCACGAGCCGTCCGATCAGGTGCTGTTCGCCGGGGGTCAGCTTCGCCAGGTCCGCCACGTCCGAGTGGAGGTCGACCTCCTCGACGGTCCAGGTGTTCCTGATGGCGTCCCGGTACCGCTCGTAGAAGTCCGGGTAGCGCATCGGCCGCAGCGTGAGCTCGAAGCCCGGGTCGAGCAGGTTGGCCCTGCCGGCGTGCGGCGCCGTCGACGAGGGGCGGGGGGTGCGGGTGGGGCTCGTCACTGGCAGGCCTCGCAGGACTCGGGGTTCTCAAGGGAGCAGGCCACGGCGTCGGGCTCGGAGGCCTGCGGGGCGGGCAGGGGGTCGCCGACGCGGCGCGGGCGATGCGCGTCGCCGGGCGGGAGCGCAGGTAGTACGTCGTCTTCAGGCCCTGCTTCCAGGCGTACGCGTACATCGACGACAGCTTGCCGATGGTCGGCGTCTCCAGGAACAGGTTCAGCGACTGCGACTGGTCCAGGAACGGCGTCCGGGCGGCGGCCATGTCGATCAGACCGCGCTGCGGGATCTCCCACGCGGTGCGGTACAGCTCGCGCACCTCGGCCGGAACCCAGGTGAGGCCCTGCACCGAGCCGTTGGCCTCGCGCAGCGCCTCGCGGGTCTGCGCGTCCCACACGCCGAGCCTCTTCAGGTCGTCCACCAGGTAGGAGTTGACCTGGAGGAACTCCCCCGAGAGCGTCTCGCGCTTGAACAGGTTGGACACCTGCGGTTCGATGCACTCGTAGACGCCCGCGATGGACGCGATCGTCGCGGTCGGCGCGATCGCCAGGAGCAGCGAGTTGCGCAGGCCGACGGAGGCGATCCGCTCGCGCAGCGCCGCCCACCGCTCCGGCCAGGCCGGCTCCACGTCGTAGTGGTCCGGGTGGAGCACGCCGCGCGCGGTGCGGGTCTCGTCCCAGGCGGGCAGCCGGCCGTTGCGCTCGGCCAGGTCGGCGGAGGTCTCGTAGGCGGCGAGCATGATCCGCTCGGCGATCCGGGTGGACAGGGCGCGCGCCCCGGGCGAGTCGAACGGCAGCCGCAGCTTGAAGAAGACGTCCTGCAGGCCCATCGCGCCCAGGCCCACCGGGCGCCAGCGGGTGTTGGACCGGGCGGCCTGCTCGGTCGGGTAGAAGTTGACGTCGACGACCCGGTCGAGGAAGGTCACCGCGGTGCGGACGGTCTCGTCCAGCCGCTCCCAGTCGATGCCGTCGCCGGCGACGAACGCGCCCAGGTTCACCGAGCCGAGGTTGCACACGGCGGTCTCCCCGTCGTCCGTCACCTCCAGGATCTCGGTGCACAGGTTCGAGGAGTGGACCGTGCGGCCCGGCTCGGCGGTCTGGTTGGCGGTGCGGTTGGCGGCGTCCTTGAACGTCATCCAGCCGTTGCCGGTCTGCGCGAGGGTCCGCATCATCCGGCCGTACAGGTCGCGGGCCGGCATGGTCCTGCGGGCCAGGCCCCTGGCCTCGGCGGCCCGGTACGCGGCGTCGAACTCCTCGCCCCACAGGTCGACCAGCTCGGGCACGTCCGACGGGGAGAACAGCGACCACTCGGCGTCGCCGGCGACCCGGCGCATGAACTCGTCCGGGACCCAGTGCGCCAGGTTCAGGTTGTGGGTGCGGCGGGCGTCCTCGCCGGTGTTGTCGCGCAGCTCCAGGAACTCCTCGACGTCGGCGTGCCAGGTCTCCAGGTACACCGCGGCGGCGCCCTTGCGGCGGCCGCCCTGGTTGACGGCGGCGACCGAGGCGTCGAGCGTCTTCAGGAACGGCACGATGCCGTTGGAGTGGCCGTTGGTGCCGCGGATGAGCGAACCCCGGGCGCGGATGCGGGAGTACGACAGGCCGATGCCGCCCGCGTGCTTCGACAGCCGTGCCACCTGGTGGTAGCGGTCGTAGATGGAGTCCAGCTCGTCCCGCGGGGAGTCCAGCAGGTAGCAGGAGGACATCTGCGGGTGGCTGGTGCCCGAGTTGAAGAGGGTGGGGGAGGAGGGCAGGTAGTCGAGGCGGCTCATCAGCCCGTACAGCGCCTCCACCTCGCCGAGCGCGCGCTCCGAGTCGTCCTCGGCCAGGCCGCAGGCGACGCGGAGCAGGAACTGCTGCGGGGTCTCGACGACCTTGCGGGTGATCGGGTGGCGCAGCAGGTAGCGCGAGTACAGGGTGCGCAGGCCGAAGTAGCCGAAGCGGTCGTCGGCCTCCGGGTCGACCATCGCGTCGAGCCGTGCGGCGTGGCGGGCGACGAGGCCGGCGGTCCGGTCGGCGACGAGCCCCTCGCGGTGACCGGTGGCGACCGAGGCCGAGAACGTCACCGCGCCCTGGCCGGCGGCCTCGTCGGTGATCGTGCGCGCCAGCAGCCGGGCGGCGAGCCGCGAGTACGCCGGGTCCTCGGCGATCAGGCCGGCGGCCGCCTCGGTGGCGAGCTCCCGGAGCTCGGCCTCGTCCGACCCGGCGTGCCGGCCCCGCAGGGCCGCGGCGGCGACCCGGCCGGGGTCGGTGTCGGGGAGGTCCGCGGTGAGGTCGGTCAGGGTCCGCAGCAGCGCGGTCCCGGGAGCGTCGGCTTCGGTGGCTGAGGCCGGATCCGCTGGCGCGATGGTCACGTGGAGGCTCTCCCTCGCTCGGCTCGGGGCCCCGCGCGGGGCGGCGGCGAGCGGGCGCGCCGTGCCCCCTGGGCACGGGGGCGTGCGTGACCGCGTCCACCGGCCCACTCCGCGAGGCCCGGACGTCTGGGCACCCGGGCCGGACGGTCCGGGCGCGCTGCCGGCAGGTCGTCGGACTCGCGGGTACGCGAAGGGCACACCGGTACACCGTTGCGGGACAGTTCCGGACTCACACCGGATTCCCCTGCTGCGACAGCGAGGACGAGCATACATGTGGGGGGAGTCGGATACGGCACCCCCCACATGTTGTGTCAGAGTGTCAGCTCGTACACGTGGAGGGGCAGCCCGGGCAGGGGCTCCCAGTCCCGGTGCGGGGCCCTGGCGAAGCCCATCCGGTCGTACAGCCGCCGGGCGGCGACGGCCTCCGGCACGACCGACAGCACGAGCCGTACGCACCCTTCGCGGGCGCGCGCCCGTTCCGCGCACGCCTGCACGAGCGCCTCGCCCACGCCCCGCCCGCGCGCCGCGCCGTCCACGGCGAGCACCCGGAACTCGGCCTCGTCCGGGCCCGCGATGTCCGCCCACGGGGTGCCGCCGGACGGGACGAACGTGACGCCGCCGAGGAGGGCGCCGTCCGGATCGGCGGCGACGAGCACCTCGGCCTCGGCGGCCCGGCGGGGCACGTCGCGCAGCACGTCGAGGTACGGGTCGTCGGCCCCGTGGGTCAGCAGGCGGTCGTCGAGGTAGGCGCGGGCGCTGATCTCGCCCAGGGCGGCGTGCTCGGCGGGACGCACCGGGCGGATGGTGAAGCCGGCGGCGGGCGGCGCGGGAGGCGGTACGGAGGGCTGGGTCGTGGCGGCGTCCATGGCCCTCAGTGTGCCCGATCAGCCGCTCGTTCCCACGTCGTTCCGCGGGGCGCCGTCGCTCTCGGGAGGCAGGTCGCCGCGGTCGACGGGCCGGCCGGGGGCGAGGTCGGGCAGGACGGCGTCCAGCTCCTCGTCCGAAGCGCGGCGGGCGCGTTCGGCGGCGCCCCGCAGGGTGCCGCGGTCCACGGCGCGGTCGGCGCCGACCCGGATGCGCAGCCCGTTCTCGAAGCGCAGGTACGCGTGGCCGTGCTCCGCGGCCAGGTACCAGCCGGCGCCGTCCCTCTCGCAGGGCGTGCCCCCGGGGGCGCCGCCCGCACCCGCGGCCGTCCGGGCGCAGCCCGCCGCGTCCACGCCGCCGCGCTCGACGGAGAGGGTGATCGTGCGGCCGCCCTCCGCGACGTACGAGGCGGAGAACCCGTCGTCGCCGAGGACGCCCACGGACTGCTCGGCCAGGTCGAAGCCGTCGGCCCGCGTGACGTACACGTGCTCGGGCCGGGTCCGCAGGGCGGCGGCGCGGGCTTCCAGGACGGCCCGGTCGGGTGTCCGCGCCCCGGCGGCGGACGTGCCGCAGGCGCTGAGGAGCAGCGGCAGGGCGAGGACGAGGAGCTGCGGGGCGGGGCGGCGTCTCATCCGCCCATCCTCACGCACGCGCGGAGGGTCCCCGCACCGGGGTGCGGGGACCCTCCGCGGTCCGGGCGGCCCGCCTCAGTGGCCCGTTCCGACCTTCGGCAGCTCGGGGGTGACGCCCGGGTCGCCGGTGTCGGCGGTGTAGTCGGACGCCGCCGTCTCGTCGACGCCCTCCGGCGCCCCGACCGTCCGCAGCACGACGGTGAGGACGACCGTGACCAGCAGGTTCAGTACGAACGCGGTGAGCCCGACGTAGCCGATCTCGCCGATGCCCGGGATCTCCGCCGCCGAGCCGCCGAAGTGCTTCTGCGTCGGACCCGCCACGTTGTACGCGGTCCACGTGCCGTACACCATGCCGACCGCCCAGCCGCCGAGCAGCGCCCAGCGGTGGAACCAGCGGGTGAACAGGCCGCCGACCAGCGCCGGGAAGGTCTGCAGGATCCAGATGCCGCCCAGGAGCTGGAAGTTGATGGCGACCGTCTTGTCCATCGTCAGGACGAAGACGAGCGCCCCCACCTTCACCAGCAGCGACACGAGCTTGGACACCTTGGTCTCCTGCTCCGGGGTGGCGTCCGGCTTCAGGAAGTCCCGGTAGACGTTGCGGGTGAACAGGTTCGCCGCGGCGATGGACATGATGGCGGCCGGGACGAGCGCGCCGATGCCGATCGCGGCGAAGGCCACGCCCGCGAACCAGTCCGGGAACATGTCCTCGAACAGCTGGGGGATGGCCAGCTGGCCGTTCTGCACCGTGATGCCGGCGGCGATCGCCATGAACCCGAGCAGCGCCAGCAGACCCAGCATCAGCGAGTACAGCGGCAGGATCGTCGTGTTGCGGCGGATCACGTCGCGGCTGCCGGACGACAGGGTCGCCGTGATCGAGTGCGGGTACATGAAGAGCGCCAGCGCCGAGCCGAGCGCCAGCGTGGCGTACGTCCACTGGCCCGCCTCACCGGGTACGAGCGCCCCGCGCGGCTTGTCGGTGACCGGGTTGACCTGGGCGAACGCGTCGCCCGCCGCGCTGAAGACCGCGTCGAAGCCGCCCAGTCTGATCGGGATGTAGACGATGGCGACCACGATGACCAGGTAGATCAGCGCGTCCTTGACGAAGGCGATCAGCGCGGGGGCGCGCAGCCCGGAGGAGTAGGTGTACGCCGCGAGCACGCCGAAGGCGATGAGCAGCGGCAGGTCCTTGACGAACCAGTGGGTCGACGCGCCGCCGCCGACGCCCATCACGTCCAGCACGGCCTGGATGCCGACCAGCTGGAGCGCGATGTACGGCATGGTGGCGAGGATGCCGGTGACGGCGACCGCCAGCGACAGGCCCCTGGAGCCGAACCGGCCGCGCACGAAGTCGGAGGTGGTGACGTACCCGTGCCGGTGCGACACCGACCACAGGCGGGGCAGGAAGACGAAGATCAGCGGGTAGACGAGGATCGTGTACGGCACGGCGAAGAAGCCGGCCGCGCCCGCCGCGTAGACCGCCGCGGGGACGGCGACGAAGGTGTACGCCGTGTACAGGTCGCCGCCGAGCAGGAACCAGGTGATCCACGTGCCGAACGAGCGCCCGCCCAGGCCCCACTCGTCCAGGCTGTTCTCGTTCTCGGCCCTGCGCCAGCGGGCGGCCGCGAAGCCGAGGACCGTGACGAGCAGGAAGAAGAAGACGAAGACGGCGAGCGCGACGCCGTTGACACCGTCCTTCACCGCCCCGCACCCCCGTCCCGGGAGGAGCGGGCCCGCTGGTCGCGGTGCCACAGCTTGTAGGCCACCATCGTCAGCGCGGTCGACAGGAGGACCCACAGCATCTGGTACCAGTAGAAGAACGGGACCCCGATGAGCACGGGCTCCGTCCGGGCGTAGGACCCCACCCAGAGCATCGCGACGAACGGGGCGACCAGGCAGAGCGCGATCACCACCCGTACGGGAGTGACGACCGGTTGTTTCCCTCGTACCGCCTCGGACATGACGAACCGTCCCCTCGTGATCAACCGTGGATGCGGTGAATCTAGGGGACGGCCCGGCCGCGGGGAACCCGTTGCCGGATAACAGTGTGACTGCGGCCACCGCTGTGACCCCCGTGAACGGAAGGGGCCGCCGGGACCACGGCGCCCCGGCGCCGGGCCGGCCCTCCGCCCCCGGCGGCGCTAGCCCCCGGCGGGCCGCCTGAGGCGTGCCACGAACTTGTAGCGGTCGCCCCGGTAGACCGACCGGACCCACTCCACGGGGGCGCCGTGCTCGTCGACCGAGTGGCGGGAGAGCATCAGCATGGGCAGGCCCACGTCCGTACCGAGCAGCCCGGCCTCGCGCGGGGTGGCCAGGGAGGTCTCGATGGTCTCCTCGGCCTCGGCCGGCCGCACGCCGTACACCTCGGAGAGGGCCGTGTAGAGGGAGCCGTACTTCGCCAGGGAGCGCCGCAGCGCCGGGAAGCGCTCGGCCGACAGGTGCGTCGTCTCGATGGCCATCGGCTCCCCGCTGGCGAGGCGGAGCCGCTCGACGCGCAGCACCCGCCCGCCGGGCCCGGTGCCGAGCAGCTCCGCGAGGGCGCCGTCGGCGGCGACGTACCCGACGTCCAGCAACCGGGAGGCCGGCTCCAGGCCCTGGGCCCGCATGTCCTCGGTGTACGAGGTGAGCCGCAGCACCTGCGAGACCTTGGGCTTCGCCACGAACGTGCCCTTGCCCTGGATCCGCTCCAGGCGGCCCTCGACGACCAGCTCCTGGAGCGCCTGGCGCACGGTGGTGCGGGAGGTGTCGAACTCGGCGGCGAGGGCGCGCTCCGGCGGCACGGGGGTGCCGGGGGGCAGCGTCTCGGTCATCTCCAGCAGGTGGCGCTTGAGCCGGTAGTACTTCGGCACGCGAGCCGTGCGGTCCGCCGCCCCGTTCCCGGACGGGAGTCCGCCCGTGGTGTCCGTACCGCCACCGTCCGTGGCCATGGCCCGCCTCTCCGACTCCTGTGCCGCCGCCGTCGGCTCCCCGTCCGCCGCGGCCCACATGGTGGCACGGACCGGTCCCGGGTCGTCGTCCCTGCTCGGGTGTGGGACCGGTGGCGGACGCGACAGCTCCTCTTATACACCCCCGGCACTCCCGGAAACCCGGGCCGGACCCGGTCTCGGTCCCGGCCGGGCGCCCGCCGCCCGCCGCGGGGCTCCACGGGGGGCGGCGGCGCGGGCATGATGGCCGTCCCGATCCCTCCCCCTCCTCCGGCGCCGGCCGCGGGACCCGCGGCCGGCGCGGTGAAAGGACGGCCGGTCCCATGGCCCCACGCGCACGCGGCGCCTCCGGCACGCTCTCCCGCGACGCCCTCACCGTCCTCCAGCCCGGCTTCACCGGCACCGCCCCGCCCGACTGGCTGCTGCGGCGCGTCGGCGAGGGGCTGGGCGCGGTCGGCCTGTTCGCCCGCAACATCGCCGCGCCCGAGCAGCTGACCGCCCTCACCGCCCGGCTGCGCGCCGAGCGCGAGGACCTCCTCGTCGCGGTCGACGAGGAGGGCGGCGACGTCACCCGGCTGGAGGCGCGCACCGGCTCCTCCTTCCCCGGCAACCTCGCGCTCGGCGTCGTCGACGACCCGGACCTGACCCGCGCCGTCGCCCGCGAGCTGGGCCGCCGCCTCGCCGCCTGCGGGGTGGACCTGGACTGGGCGCCCTGCGCCGACGTCAACTCGGACCCGGACAACCCGGTCGTCGGCGTGCGGTCCTTCGGCGCCGACCCGGAACTCGTCTCCCGGCACACCGCCGCGTACGTCGAGGGCGTGCAGTCCGCCGGCGTGGCCGCCTGCGCCAAGCACTTCCCCGGACACGGCGACACGAATGTGGACTCACACCTCGCGCTGCCCCGTATCGATGTGGAACCGGACACACTGTACGCCCGTGAGCTGGCACCTTTCCGGGCGGCCGTCGCCGCGGGTTCCAAATCGGTGATGAGCGCGCATATCCTGCTGCCCGCGCTCGACCCCGACCGCCCCGCCACCCTCAGTCCGCGGATCCTCACCGGACTGCTGCGCCGGGAACTGGGCCACGAGGGGCTGATCGTCACCGACGGCATGCAGATGCGGGCCGTCGCGTCGGCGTACGGCATCGAGCGCGGCTCCGTCCTCGCGATCGCGGCGGGCGCCGACGCCGTCTGCGTCGGCGGCGACCCGGCGGACGAGAGGACCGTACTGGGCCTGCGCGACGCGCTGGTGGAAGCGGTACGAACCGGTGAACTGCCCGAGGAGCGGCTGGCCGACGCGGCGGCGCGGGTGCGCGCCCTCGCGTCCTGGACCCGGGCGCACCGGGCCGGGGGGGCCGGCTCGGGGCCGGGCGCGGCGGTGCAGGAGGGGACCGCGCCCGGCCCCGGCATCGGTCTGGCGGCGGCGCGCCGCGCGCTGCGCGTGACGCCCGGGAAGGAGCCGTACGCACCGCCGCGCCCGGCCCCGTACGTGGCGTCCTTCGTCCCCGGCTCCAACACCGCGGTGGGCGGTGCGACCCCGTGGGGCGTCGGCGCCGAACTGGAGCGGCTGCTGCCGGGGACGCGGACCGGGACCCACGGCCCGGACGCCGCCGCCGGGGACGTGCTGCGGGAGGCCGGGGGGCGTCGCGTCGTGGCCGTCGTGCGCGACGCGCACCGCCACCCGTGGATGGCGGAGGCGCTGGACGGGCTGCTCGCCGCCCGCCCCGACACGGTCGTCGTGGAGATGGGCCTCGACCACGCCCCGCCGCGCGGGGCCCTGCACATCGCGACGCACGGGGCGGCGCGGGTCTGCGGGATCGCGGCGGCGGAGGTCGTCGCCGGCGCGTAGCGCACCCGGCCGGGCGGGCGCCGGACGGGCCCTCCCGGGCGCGGCGCGGGTGCGTCCTACAGTCCCTGCCAGGCGGGCTTGTGGGCGTAGGCGCGGCGGAAGTAGGCGGCGAGCTCCAGCCGGGAGGCGGCCGCCTCGTCGGCGACGACCGTCGCATGCGGGTGCAGCTGGAGCGCGGACGCCGGGACGGACGCGGCGACCGGGCCCTCCACGGCCCGTGCGACCGCCTCGGCCTTCCTCTCCCCGGTGGCGAGGAGGACCAGGTGGCGGGCTTCCAGGATGGTGCCGACGCCCTGCGTGACGACGTGGTGCGGCACCTGCTCGACGTCGCCCCCGAAGAACCGGGCGTTGTCGGCCCGGGTCTGCTCGGTGAGCGTCTTGACGCGGGTGCGGGAGGCCAGCGACGAGCAGGGCTCGTTGAAGCCGATGTGCCCGTCCGTGCCGATGCCGAGGATCTGGAGGTCCACGCCGCCCGCCTCGGCGAGCGCCCTGTCGTACGCCTCGCACGCCGCCCGCACGTCCTCGGCGCCGCCGTCCGGGCCCATGAACGCCTCCGGGTCCAGACCCAGCGGCTCCACGACCTGGCGCAGCACCGTGGAACGGTACGACCCGGGGTGTCCGGTGGGCAGTCCGACGTACTCGTCGAGCTGGGCGATCCGGAGGCGCGAGACGTCCACCGAGCCGGAGCGGACCCTGGCCGCCAGGGCGGCGTAGACGGGCAGCGGCGTCGAGCCGGTGGCCACGCCGAGCAGGGCGTCGGGCTTGCGCCGCAGGAGGTCCGCGACCGCCTCGGCGACGAGTTCGCCGCCTGCCTCGGCGTCTCGGACGATGACGACTTCCACGCTGGCCTGCCGATCTGGGAGGAGGGAGGGAGGGGCGCACGGAGGGAGGTATAGACCAATTTACCGGAGCGGGGCCCGCCTTCCCAGACTCCGCCCGGGCTGATCGCGGCGGGGGAGCGCGGGGACCGGCCGGGGCCCGCCCCGGGTCCGGACGCGCCCACGGGCCGCGGCGCCGCGACGGGACCCTCGACCCGTCCGGCACCGCAACCCGGGGCCGCGACGGCCGGGGTGTGCGGTCCCGCGGCCGCGGGTGAGGCTCGGCGCGGCCGGGGCGGGGAGCGCCGGAGCCTCGGTCCGCCCCCCGTGCGGGGAGGGCGGAGGTCTTCACCCGTCCTCGTCGGACCGGTCCGCACGCCCGGCGACGGAGGAGGGGCTGCCGCTCCATCCTCCCCCACGGACCGGCAAAGCACCAGGTTCGACCGCGCGAGTACGCTCGCAGACGTGCCCTCCATGAACGACCTCGTACGCCAGCACACCGCCCTCGGGGAGTCCGACCTCGAGTGGCTCCACCTGCTGGTCTCGGAGTGGCAGCTGCTCTCCGACCTGTCCTTCGCCGACCTCGTGCTGTGGGTCCCCACCCGCGACGGCGCCCGCTACGTCTCCGTCGCGCAGATGCGCCCCAACACCGGACCCACCTCCTACCAGGACGACATGGTGGGCCGCCTCATCCCCCGGGGCCGCCGCCCGCTGCTCGACGCCGCCCTCGACGAGGGCCGCATCGTGCGCGAGGGCGACCCGGAGTGGCGTGAGGAGGTCCCCGTACGGGTCGAGTCGATCCCGGTGCGGCGGGAGGGCCGCGTCCTCGGCGTGATCGCCCGCAACACCAACCTGCTCACGGTCCGCACGCCCTCCCGGCTGGAGCTGACCTACCTCCAGTCCGCCTCCGACCTGGCCCAGATGATCGCAGCCGGGGCCTTCCCCTTCCCCGAGCAGCAGGTCGACATGGACGCCTCGCCGCGCGCCGGCGACGGCCTGATCCGGCTCGACGCCGAGGGCGTCGTCCAGTACGCCTCGCCGAACGCGCTCTCCGCCTACCACCGCCTCGGCCTCGCCGCCGACCTGGTCGGCCAGCACCTCGGTCAGATCACCGCCGAACTGGCGCCCTCCCGCGGCCCGGTCGACGAGGCGCTCGTCAAACTGGCCAGCGGCTACGCCCCGCGCGAGACGGAGGTCGAGGGCAACGGCGGCGTCATCCAGCTCCGCGCGATCCCCCTCAAGCCGAAGGGCACCCGCATCGGCTCGCTCGTCCTCCTCCGCGACGTGACGGAACTGCGCCGCCGGGAGCGCGAGCTGATCACCAAGGACGCCACCATCCGGGAGATCCACCACCGGGTGAAGAACAACCTCCAGACGGTCGCCGCGCTGCTGCGCCTCCAGGCCCGCCGGATGGACTCCGACCGGGGCCGGGAGGCGCTGGACGAGGCGGTGCGCCGGGTCGGCTCGATCGCCATCGTCCACGAGACCCTGTCGCAGAACCTGGACGAGCGCGTCGAATTCGACGACATCGCGGACCGGGTCATCTCGATGGTGGCGGAGATCTCACCGGGAAAGGTCGCCTGCCGGCGCAACGGACGTTTCGGCATCCTCGACGCGGAGGTCGCCACCCCCCCTGTCCATGGTGCTCACCGAGGTCCTGCAGAACGCCCTGGAGCACGCCTTCGCCCCGGCCGAGCAGGGCACGGTCGAGGTCACGGCGGTCCGCGGCGACGGTCGGCTGCTGATCACCGTCCGGGACGACGGCCGGGGGCTGCCGGAGGGCTTCGACCCGCAGCGCGCGGGCAACCTGGGGCTGCAGATCGTACGGACCCTGGTGGAGGGGGAGTTGGGCGGCCGGTTCACCATGCGCCCGGCCCCCGGCCGGGGGACGCGGGTGGTGCTGGACGTCCCGGTCCGCGCGCAGAAGTAGCCCCCTCCGGCCGGCCGGAGGGGGTGCGGACGACAGCGAGCCCCGGACCGCATCCGTGCGGTCCGGGGCTCGAACGCTGTGGGTTACTGCTGCGCGCTGCTACTCGGGAGGCGCGATGACGGTGCTCAGGCGCTGGCGTTCCGCGCCCGGTTACGGGCGGCGCGGCGCTTCATCGCACGACGCTCGTCCTCGCTGAGGCCGCCCCAGACACCGGAGTCCTGGCCGGACTCGAGCGCCCACTGCAGGCACTGCTCCATCACGGGGCAGCGACGGCAGACGGCCTTGGCTTCCTCGATCTGCAGCAGCGCAGGACCGGTGTTGCCGATGGGGAAGAACAGCTCGGGGTCTTCCTCACGACAAACGGCGTTGTGACGCCAGTCCATGGCTGCTACCTCTCCTTGGTGTTGCATGCAAGTTGCTTGTGAATGTGAACGCTTTCACGAATCCCCCCGCAAGTGAAGGGCCGACTGCCAGACGGACTGGTGTGGTCCTGGATTCGAGGAGGGGTTCTGGCTCTCAGTGGAGGCCGGTTCTGCGGGCCGTCCCGATCGCCAGGAAGAGACTCGCAAACCTCGACGACGGATACAACCCCTTCCAGAAAGTTTTTTTTGATTCCTCGGTGTCGGCTAGGTCACAGCCGTACTTCTATGGGGTGGATCCCGGTCCATACGTTCGAGATAAAGGGTCAACAGCCCTTCTGCTCACACAATCACACCCAGTGCACGGCGAACGCCTGTGAACGTCACGCTCGTACGGAGTCCCAGGTGGTCTCCGTCCATCTGAAACGGCAGCGGGACCTTGGAATGCAAGGTGAAGTCGATCTGGTCGTGCAGGGAGATCGCGTGTCTGCCCTGGGGACCGCGCTCCGGGGTGGACGTCAGCAGCTGCGTCCCGTACCGGGCGACGGCGGGACCCGACAGGCGGCTCAGCCCCAGCACGTCGAGCGCCTTGTCGAAGGACGCCTCCGGCGACGCGTACACCGGTTTGTTCCCCAGGAAGGTCCAGGGAGAGGTGTTGCAGACTATCGACAGCACCAGTCCCTCGACCGGGTCGAGGCCCGGTCGCTCCAGGGTGATCGTGCCGTGCCGCCGGTGCGGGTCCGCCAGCAGCTGGCGCACGACCTGACGCAGGTAGAGCGCGTGCGTCGACCGCTTGCCGCGCTCGCGCTGCTGCTCGACGCGGCCGATCACCCCCGCGTCGAAACCGAGGCCCGCGCAGAAGGTGAACCAGCGGGCCGGCACGCCCTCGTCCTCCGTCCCGGGGGTGCCGGCCGCCAGGCCCAGCCCGATCGTCCGGCTCCGCCGCTCGCGCAGGGCGTCGAGGATCGCGCCGGTCGCCTCGACCGCGTCGTTCGGCAGGCCCAGTGCGCGGGCGAACACGTTCGTGGACCCGCCGGGCACCACCGCCAGCCGCGGCAGCCGGTCCGGGTCGGGGCCGCGGTGCAGCAGGCCGTCGACGACCTCGTTGACGGTGCCGTCCCCGCCGAGCGCGACGACCAGGTCGACGTCGCCGGCGTCGGCGGCCCGCCGGGCCAGGTCCCGGGCGTGGCCCCGGTACTCCGTCGTCACGGCGTCCAGCTTCACCTCGCTGGCGAGGGCGTGGATCAACACGTCGCGGGTGCGGGCGCTCGTGGTGGTGGCTGCCGGGTTGACCACGAGGAGTGCGCGCATGCCCGCCAGGTTACCCACCGTGCGGTACCGCGCCCAGGCGGGCCGGGAGGGGGCGGCTACCCTGCTGGGGTGAGCAGCAACGAACGCAGCCCCGCCCCAGCGCCGCGCCCCGCCCGTGTGACGGCCGCCGCGGCGGTGACCGGGCTGGAGGCGCTCGCCCTCGTCGCCGGGGGCGTCTACGTCCTCGTGAACGCCCTGGTCGGCACCCCCGACGGCTTCACCCAGGCCCTCACCGGCGGCGCGACCCTCGTCGCGCTCGGCCTCATCCCGCTGCTGGCGGCGCGGGGCCTGCTGCTGTGCCGCAGCTGGAGCCGGGGGCCGGCGGTCATCACGCAGATCATGGCGCTGCCGGTGGCGTACACGCTCCTGACGGGCGCGGGCGCGGCGGTCCCGGCGGGGATCGCGCTGGCGGTGGCGGCGGTGGCGGCGCTGGTGCTCCTGGTCCACCCCGCGACCACCCGGGCGCTGGGCATCACCGGCCGCACCCCCTGACGGGCCGCCGGACCGCCGGCGGGCCGGGTCACTCCTCCACCAGGAGCCTCTCCCGGAGCTGGGCCAGCGTGCGGGCCAGCAGCCGGGAGACGTGCATCTGGGAGATGCCCACCTCCTGCGCGATCTGCGACTGCGTCATGTTGCCGAAGAACCGCAGCAGCAGGATCCGCTTCTCCCTGGGCGGCAGGCCCTCCAGCAACGGCTTCAGCGACTCCCGGTACTCGACGCCCTCCAGGGCCTCGTCCTCCGCGCCCAGCGTGTCCGCGACGGCCGGCGACTCGTCGTCCGTGTCGGGCACGTCCAGCGAGAGCGTCGAGTAGGCGTTCGCGGACTCCAGGCCCTCCAGGACCTCCTCCTCGGAGATCGCCAGCCTCTCCGCCAGTTCGTGCACGGTCGGTGACCGTCCGTGCAGCTGCGACAGCTCCGCCGTCGCCGTCGTCAGCGACAGCCGCAGCTCCTGGAGCCGCCGCGGGACCCGGACCGCCCAGCCCTTGTCGCGGAAGTGCCGCTTGATCTCGCCCACGACCGTCGGCGTCGCGTACGTCGAGAACTCGACGCCCCGCTCCGGGTCGAACCGGTCCACGGACTTGATCAGCCCGATCGTCGCGACCTGCGTCAGGTCGTCCAGCGGCTCGCCCCGGTTCCGGAACCGGCGTGCGAGGTGCTCGACGAGCGGCAGGTGCATCCGCACCAGCCGGTTGCGCAGCTCGGCCCGCTCCGGCGAACCGTCCGGCAGGCCGCGCAGCTCGACGAACATCGCCCGCGCGCCGCTCCGGTCCTGCGGGTCGTGCCGCTGGTTCCTGCCCCGCTGCCCGCTCTCACCCGTCCGCGTCCGCTCCGGCGCCTCCGCCGGACCGTCCACCGGGTGCGGCCGCGCCTGCTGTTCCGGGATGCCCGCGATGCCCTCCGCCGCGTCCACCGCCCGTGGGCCGCGCTCCTCGTCCCGCACCGGACCGTCCCCGTCCATCACGCCGGCCCGGGTCCCGCGCCGCGCTGTTTGTACAGGCTGATCGAGACCGTGCGGTCGTCGGCGACCGAGGAGTCCACCTTGCCCGCCAGGGCGGACAGCACCGTCCAGGCGAACGTGTCCCGCTCGGGGGCGCGACCGTCGGTGGTGGGCGCCGACACCGTGACCTCCAGCGAGTCGTCGATCAGCCGGAACACGCAGCTGAGGACCGACCCGGCCACGGCCTGCTGGAGCAGGATCGCGCACGCCTCGTCGACCGCGATGCGCAGGTCCTCGATCTCGTCGAGGGTGAAGTCCAAACGCGCCGCCAAACCGGCCGTGGCCGTACGCAGCACGGACAGGTAGGCACCCGCAGCGGGCAGCCGGACTTCCACGAAGTCCTGGGTCCCGGGCTCGCCTGCGATCTGGGACACCCTCACCTCCAAGGTGGCACAAACTCGTTCGGGGGCCGGGGGAGCGAGATCCCCCGGAGCCGTGCGGTACGCGAAACGCGTGGTCCCTGTGACGCTACCGCGATCCGCGCCGCCGTGTCGCCGGGGACCCCGGACCGATGGGTGTGACTCATGGTAGACACATGGGCACGTACGGTGGGTAGGGGGTTGCGGCGGCCAATCCCGAGGATCCGGCGGAGGGTTGACGTACCCAGCTCCCGGGCGGTCGAACCGCCCGCGGCTCAGGCGTGCCGCCCCCCGTCCGGATCCGGCCGCCCGGTCACCACCGCGGCGACCGTCGTACCCGGCGCGAAGGCGCCCTCCTCGGCCAGCGCCACCAGCGCGTACAGCATCTTGGCGACGTACAGCCGCTCCACCGCCACCCCGTGGCGCGCCGCGAAATCCTCCGCGAACGCCTCCAGCACGGGGCCCGTCCGCCCGTACCCGCCGAAGTGGAAGCGGTCGTCCAGGCTCCATTCGCCGGCCGGGCCGCCGAACGCCGCCGTCTGCAGCGCCCGCACCTCCGCGCCCAGGAATCCGCCCCTCAGGACCGGCACGCCCAGCGCCCGCTGCCCCGGCGCCAGGCCCGCCGCCAGCCCGGCCAGGGTCCCGCCCGTGCCGCACGCCACCGCCACCACGTCCGCCCGGCCCCGCAGCTCCCGGCCCAGCTCCGCGCAGCCGCGCACCGCCGCCGCGCCGCTGCCGCCCTCCGGGACGACCACCGTGCCCTCCGGCGCGTCCTCCAGCAGCCGCGCCACCACCTCCGGGTCGCCCTTCGCGCGGTACGTCGCCCGGTCGACGAAGACCAGGCGCATCCCGTCCGCCGCGCACCGCTCCAGCGACCGGTTCAGCGGCCGCCCGGCCAGCTCGTCGCCGCGGACCACGCCGACGGTCGGGAAGCCCAGCAGCCGTCCGGCCGCCGCGGTGGCCCGCAGGTGGTTGGAGTACGCCCCGCCGAAGGTCAGCACCGGCCGCCCGGCCGCCGCGGCCAGGGTGGGGGCCAGCTTCCGCCACTTGTTGCCCACCAGGTCCGGGTGGATCAGGTCGTCGCGCTTGAGCAGCAGCCGCAGTCCGCGCCGGGCGAACCGGTCGTCGTCGACCGGCCGCAGCGGCGAGGGCGGCCGCGGCTCCAAGGCGGCGAGCCGCGGCTCCGGGGCGGCGGGGTCGCGTGGGATCACCCGCCCATTGTGCGCGCCCGCGGTCCGGCTCGGGCGGGGCCCGGTCCTGGGCGGGCCGGGTTCGGCCTCGGGCGGGGGGGCGGTCCGCTCCGGACGGGGCGGAGGAGCGCCTCCCCGGCCGCCGTGCGCGGCGGGGCCGCGGTCCCGGTCCGTGCGGGCCTCCGGCTACCGGTCCCGGTCCGTGCGGGCCTCCGGCACGATGCGTTCGACGAGGGCGTCGACCGTCCGGTCCAGCTCCGCCGGGGGAGCACGCCGGGCAGGGTGAGGTGCTCCAGCAGCAGGCCGGTCATGGCGAGGTAGAGGGTGAGGACGGTGCCGGCGTCGCCGGGCAGCCCCGAGTCCAGGTGGAAGCGGGTGCTGCGGTCGAGCTCCTCGCGCACGGCCCTGCTCAGCTCGGCCCGGAGCGCCGGGCGGCGGGTGGCCTCCAGCCGCAGCTCCAGCATCGCCAGGTAGCCGGCGCGCTCCTCCGTCATGCGTTGGACCAGCCACTTCATCAGTCCGGCGACCAGCCGGCGGTCGGGCTCGGGGCGCATCGCCGCCTCGATCCGCTCGGGCGGCGGGGTCATGCGGACGTGGATGCGGGACCCCACCTGGGTGAGCAGGTCGTCCCGGCTGGAGAAGTAGTTGGACGCCGTGCCGGCCGGGACGCCGGCCCGCGCGTCCACCGCCCGGAACGTCAACCCCCGGGCCCCCTCGCGGGCCAGTACGTCGATGGCGGCGTCGAGCAGCGCGAACCTGCGCGCCGGATTGCCGGCCATGGGCCTTCCTCCCTCTCCGCCCCGGCGGGGCGGGTGTCCGAAAATCGTCCTTGCTGCAACCACTACAGGCGTAGCACTATGACTGTAGTGGTTGTGGGCCACGCCGCCCCATCGAACCCCCGAGAACGCGAAGGACCACGGTTTGCGCACCCTGACGTACCTCGTCGCCTGCTCGATCGACGGCTTCATCGGCGACCCGGAGGGCGACGCCTCCTCCATGTTCCGCTTCCTGGACGAGGAGTACCTCGGCTATCTCGCCACCGAGTACCCCGAGACCGTCAACACCGAGGGGCGCCGGGCGCTCGGTATCGCCGACGCCCCCAACCGGCACTTCGACACCGTCATCCAGGGGCGCGGCAGCTACCGGCTCGGCCTGGACGCCGGCATGCCCAGTCCGTACGGCCACCTCCGGCAGATCGTCGCCTCCCGCACCATGGGGGCCTCCCCCCACCCCGACGTGGAGATCGTCGCGGACGACCTGGCCGCCCGCGTCCGTGCCCTGAAGGCGCGGGAGGGGCCGCTCGGCATCTGGCTGTGCGGCGGCGCCGGCGTCGCCGGTGAGCTGATGGACGAGGTCGACGAGCTGGTGGTCAAGACGTACCCGCAGCTCTACGGCTCGGGGATGCCGATGTTCGGCGGCGTCCGCTTCGCCCTCGCCGACTTCGTCCTGCACGACGTCCGGAGCTTCGGCAACGGCGTCGTCGTCCGCCGGTACGGCCGGAACCGCTGAACCGCAATACCCTGGAGGCATGGGCAGCGAAGGACGCCGTACCGTCCGCCGCCCGCGGGAGGCGCCGGCCGCCGAGCCGGTGTGCCCCTCCTGCGGACAGCCTGTCGGTAAGGCCATACACCGGAGCAAGGTGCTCGGCGCGTGGGTCCCCACCTGGCGGCCCCGACCGTGCCACAACCCGCGGTGCGACCTCTTCGGGAGGGCGCCGCACGAGGCCGCGGAACGGCCGGAGGACGACCGGGGCGACAGCGCCGAGATCACCTGAAGTCGGGCGCCGGGGGTGTCCGGGGTCACGCCGGGGACGGATGTACCGCTACAGTCCGCGCCATGTCATCGGAGTCATCGGAGTCGACCGACGTCTGGACCGGCTGGTACCGGGACCGCCGGGGAGCGGAAGCCATCCTCATCACGTCGGACGGACGGAACGTCAGCACCCGTGTCAGGGGGTGCGTTACTCGGGCGGCGGCTTCGCCGACCTGCGCGCGGCCGGGGAGAGCGGCGGGCTGCCGCTGACGGGCTGCGTACTCGAATGGGACCTGCCGCTGCCCGTGCTGACCGACGGAACGGCCCAGCAGGCCACACTGAGCTGCCTGTTGACACTGGGCGAGGCGCTCCCCGACGGATCGCCCGAGCGGACGGACCTGCAACTCACCCTGCACTGCGGCGGAGCGGCGTACGAGTCGGGGGTGACCGGCGGCGACTTCGACCAGGCCCTCGGCCGCATCCTGCGGCAGCTCCCGCCCGGCACGCGCTTCGCCCGCGACCTGATCCAGGCGGCGTGACCGCGCACGCCGCGCCTCCCGCCGCGACGCGGAGGCGCCCCGCACGGTGCCACGCGGGGCGCCTCCGCGCGTAGGGGACGCGGGCTTTGGGCCGGTGCCCCGGCCGCACGCGGCGACGGCGGCGTCCGGGCTCCGCGGTCGGGAGGACGGCGGTGGGCGGCGGGCCCCGGGACGCCGCGGCGCCCGCCGGCCCCGCCGCTGCGGGCGCGGCGTCCCGGTCACCGGCGCCCCGCTCCGGTCGCCTTCAGCGCGAGGGCGAACAGGACCGCGGCGACGAGCCAGGCGGCCACGCTCCCCGCCGGGTGGAGGGTGAGGGCCCACCAGGTGTGGACGGCGTGCCCCGTCGGGTCGTGGACACGCCCGAGCATGACGTTGAGGATCAGGAACAGCAGCCCGGCGGCGGCCGCCGCCGCCTCGTTGGCGAGGCGGCGTACGAGGAGGGCGAGGGCGAGGAGCAGCGTGGTGTTGCGGGCGACGTCCAGGCCCACCACCAGCCCCGCCGCGTGCGCGAGCACCACGGTGAGGACGAGCGCTCCCAGGTCGAGGAGGTGGACGGGGACCGCCGCGGTGCTCTCCGCCTCCCACAGCCGCCGCTCCAGGCAGTACATGACGGCGACCACGACCAGCACCGGCGTGAAGTAGGCGAGTTGGGTACTGCCCATACCGCCGTTCAGGCTCGGCACGGGGATGTCGGCGGCCCCCACGGCCACGCAGACGAGGACCAGCAGGGCGAGTGCGGCGGGAACCGTCCACCATCGGCGCACGGCGATCGTGTAGTGCTTCACGGGGTAGCGGGCCCGCAGCCCTCTCCGCTTCCGGCGGTCGCGTGGAACCAGCGGCTCTGCTCCCCGGCGGGGAGCCGGCGGACGTCGCGGAGCGCAGCCCAGTCCGCCGCGGGCATCCCCTGCCGGACGGCCCGCTCGTCCACCCCGATCACCAGGGCGGCCCAGGCCGTCGCGAGGGAGCCCGGCTGCCGGCAGTCGGCCGATCCCGCCAGTACGGCCGTCCCGGCCACCGCGGACTGGGCCAGGTTCGCCGCGTACTGGTCGTCGGCACCGGGGGAACGACGTGCGGGGAGGCTCCAGTACAGCGGCCACGTACCCGGTTCGAGCCGGGCGCCGGCGGAGGTGATCCGCAGTTCCCGGGGCGCGGCCACGCCGGCGGCCCGGAGGCGGCCGAGCGGGGCCAGGGCGTCCCGGCGCAACCGCTCGGCGTACGGCTCGTACTCCGGCGGCACGCACACCCGCGGGGCCTCGCCCGTACAGGACGGGGCGACGCTGCGGGGACTCGTCGGGCGGTGGTGGCCCCAGTCGGCGACCAGGAGGCGCCCGGCGGCGAGGGCGCCCACCGCCACCAAACCGCCGACGGCCACGGCCCAGGCACGCCGGCGCGGCCGGACCGGGAGCCGGCAGGCGAGGGCGAGGCAGGCCACGACGAGCCACGGCACGGCGTACACGGCCGGCTCGCGGACGTCGGTGACGGACGACGTCCCGTCGATGAAGCCGCCGAGGTGACGCACCCAGGCGTTGCCGGTCGCGTGCGGTACGGCCAGCCAGGTCCAGCAGCCGATGCCGGCGACGGGCGCCGCGACGCTCCTGGGGAGGACTTCCCCCAGGCTCCACCCGATCACCAGCCAGCCCAGGGGCAGCACCACCAGGTGCGCCGCGGCGAGCCACCCGGAACCGCCGGGCCACACGCCCACGGCCCCGCGGGCCATGACGAGCACGCCCGTGACGAGGAGGAGGTGCAGGAGCAGCGCGGGTGCGGCGGCCCGGAGAAGTCGTCGGACCGGGCGCCGGGCGCCGGTGTTCCGCACGGCGCCCATGAGGCGGTGGCGGCCCGACTCCCACGCGGCGGCCCCGGCCAGCACCGGCGCGATGACCACCACGCCGTACGCGGCCAGCTCGCCGGACTCGACCCCGTACCCCGACGGCACGGTGTGGGCGGCGTCGTCGATGTACAGGGCGAGGTAGAAGAAGGCGGGCGGCAGCAGCCAGGGTGCGGCCGACGAGCGGAGGGTGGCCCAGGTGATCACTCGGCCGCCTCCAGCAGCGACGCGTACGCGCTCTCCAGGCGCCGGCCCGGAGCACAGCCGGGCCGGGCGCGTGCGGCGAACTCGTCGACCGTCCCCCGGAACCTCGACCGGCCCGCCTCCAGGACGACGACCTCGTCGAACGCCTCGTCGAGGTCGCCGATGTCGTGGGTGGAGACGATCACGTGGACGGTGCCGCGGAGCGAGATCAGCAGATCGAGGAAGCGGCGGCGCTGGTGCGGGTCCAGCCCCACGGTGGGTTCGTCGAGCAGCAGCAGTTCGGCGTCGTGGACGAGGGCCTGGGCGATGGCGATCCGCTGCCGCTGTCCACCGGACAACGTCCTGATCTTGTCGGTGAGCTTGTCGGCGAGCTCCCCCCGCTCGATCGCCCGCGACGCCGCCCGCCAGGCGTCGCGCTCTCGCATGCCCTTGAGCCAGCCCACGTACGCCACGTGCTCCCTGCACGTCATCCCCGGCAGGAAGCCGGGACGCTGCGGCAGCCACGACACCTTGCGCCGGTAGGCCCGTACGTGTTTTCGGTCGGCCGGGTCGAGCCGCCCGTACCGGACGGACCCGGAGCGGGGCGCGGTGGCGCTCGCGCCCAGGGACAGCAGGGTGCTCTTACCCGCGCCGTTGGGACCCAGCAGGACGGTGTGCCCCGGTGAGAACCGCAGGTCGAGCCGGTCGAGGACCGGTCGTGAACCGCGCGGGTAGCGGAAGGTGCAGGCTTGGTAGTGCAGGGGCACGGAGGGACCTCGGCGCAGTGGAAGGAGGGGCGCCTCCGCCCTGCGGTGCGCGGAGGCGGGGCGCGGGTGCGTCCGTGGGCGACGATAGGCGAGTCGATCGTCGGGCCGGTGGCCTTTTCGCCTCGCTGGCTGCAAGCAGCCGGTCCGCGGAGCCTCCGCGCCGCCCCCGCCCCACCCGGCCCCGCGGCCGGTGTCCCGGGCGGGGGCGGCTGCGGCGGGACCGGGGCGGTGGCGGAACCGGGAGGCCGGTGGGCGAGGGCTCTCGCCGTTCGGGGCGTGGCCGGGGGAGGGGCTTCCCGGGCGGTCCGCGCGGGCCTTCCCCGTCGGCGCCGCCGTGCGCTCCGGCGGCGCGGAACGGCGCGCCGTGGCGAGCGGCCGGGAGGTCCGCGCCGTCAGCGCCCCGCTCGCGGCGGAAGCGGTCCACCGCGTCCTCACGGGGCGGACCGGGGCGGTCGGCGTCGCCTCCGCCGGCGCGGCCTTCGACGCGCGCGACCTCCTGCACGCCCCGTCCGCGCGCGTCCCGCCCGAACGGCCCCGAGCGGACTTCGGACCGCGCTCCGCCGGGGCACCGGCCGGGAGAAGAGGACCGCACCCGGGCCGTCGGAGGCGCCGTGTTCGGCGGACCGCGGACCGGGTGCGGACCCGGAGACGCTGCGACCGGGGAAGCCGCGGGTCGCAGGGGTGATCGAAGATCAGGCCTTCTTGGTCTCCCAGAAGATGCGGTCGATCTCGGCGATGAGCTCCAGGGCCTTCTCGCCGGTCTTCGGGTCCGTCGACGCCTTGGCGGCCGACAGGGCCTTCAGGGTGTCGTTGACCAGCTGGTGCAGCTCCGGGTACTTCTCGAAGTGCGGGGCCTTGAAGTAGTCGCTCCACAGCACGGAGACGTGGTGCTTCGCGAGCTCGGCGCGCTGCTCCTTGATCACCGTGGCGCGGGCCTGGAAGTGCGGGTCGTCGTTGGCGGCCATCTTCTCCTGGACGGCCTTGACCGACTCGGCCTCGATACGGGCCTGGGCGGGGTCGTAGACACCGCAGGGCAGGTCGCAGTGGGCGCTGACCCTGACCTTCGGGGCAAACAGGCGGGAGAGCATGCAGCTGTCCTTCCTCGTGATCGTCTTCTCAGGTGGGACATTACTCGGTGGGGGAGCGGTTTTCGCGAGTGCCCCCTGGGGCTTAGGACGAAAGTCCGGGAAGATCGTGGGACTGGTGGAGGAACGACGCACGGGAACCCCGGCAGGCGGTGGACGCTGATGACGGAACGGGGGCGCGAGCCCTTGCTGCCCTTCGGGATCGCGGAGGTGACGGGGCCCTCCATGGTGCCCGCGCTGCACCACGGCGACCGGCTGCTGGTGCACTACGGCGCGCCGCTGCGCCCCGGCGCGGTGGCCGTGCTGCGCCACCCGCTCCAGCAGGACCTGCTGATCGTCAAGCGGCTGGCGGAGCGGCGCGAGGGCGGCTGGTGGGTGCTGGGGGACAACCGGGCCGCCGAGGCGGTGGACAGCAGGGCCTTCGGAGCGGTCCCCGACGAGCTGGTGCTGGGCCGCGTGCGGGCGCGGTACCGGGGCGTCCGGCCCGGGCGTCAGCGGTCCGTCGGCGTCGTGCTGGCGTGGCTCCTCTCGGCCGTGCGGCCGGTGCCCGCGCGCTCGGTCTCCAGGCGCTTGCGGGCCCGGTAGGCGGCCACGTTCGCGCGGGTGGCGCAGCGGTCGGAGCAGTAGCGGCGGGAGCGGTTGGTGGAGGTGTCCAGGTACGCGTTGCGGCACGGGACCGCCTGGCACAGGCCCAGCCGGTCGGCGCCGAACTCCGTGAGGTGGAAGGCCAGGCCCATGGCGGCGACGGCGGCGTACCCGGCGGTCGCGTTCGACGGGTGCTCGGCCAGGTGCATGTGCCAACGGGGGTGGCCCTTGTCGTCGAGCAGGTCGTGGCCGGAGATCTGCGGGCTGACCGGGAACTCCAGCAGCAGCGAGTTCAGCAGGTCCACCGCCCGGGACCGGTCGCCCTCGTCGGCCGCGGTGAAGACCGCCCGCAGCCGCGCGCGCACCGCCCGGAACCGGTTCACGTCCGTGTCGGTCAGCCGGCGGGACATCTGGGTCATCCCGTCGAACAGGTCCCGCACCGCCTCGACGGAGGTGAGGGCGTCCCTGCCGCGCGCCGGTTCCTCGGTGTTCACCAGACGTACGGCGTAGTCCGAGTAGGAGGCCAGTTCCACGAGAAGTCCTCACCGGGGCGGTTTTGGGTCCGACGATTCAAGGGTAAGGGACGAGGAGAGCTTTCGGCTGTTACCCGGAGCATCGTGTCCGATCGTGCCCCCGCACGCTCAACGCCACACGCGCCACATGCGGTACCGCGAAGGGGCCGCGCCCCCGGTTCCCCGGCGCCGCGCACGCCCCCGCGAGGCACGCGGAGGAGGGGCGGTAGGGGTGCCGGGCACCCGTACCGCCCCTCCGCCGCGCGGCCCGCCGGGCCGGTCAGAGCACCTTCGACAGGAACGCCTTCGTCCGGTCGTGCTGCGGGTTCGTCAGGACGTCCCGCGGGGTGCCCGACTCGACCACCACGCCGCCGTCCATGAACACCAGCGAGTCGCCGACCTCGCGCGCGAAGCCCATCTCGTGGGTGACCACGACCATCGTCATGCCCGACTCGGCCAGGTCCCGCATGACGTCCAGCACGTCGCCCACGAGCTCCGGGTCGAGCGCCGACGTGGGCTCGTCGAAGAGCATCAGCTTCGGCTCCATCGCCAGGGCGCGGGCGATCGCCACCCGCTGCTGCTGGCCGCCGGAGAGCTGGGACGGGTAGTGCCCGGCGCGGTCGCCGAGGCCGACCCGGTCCAGCAGTTTCAGCGCCCGCTCCCGGGCCACCGCCTTGGACTCCCGCCTGACCTGGACCGGGGCCTCCATGACGTTCTCCACGGCCGTCATGTGCGGGAAGAGGTTGAAGCGCTGGAACACCATGCCGATGTCCCGCCGCTTCAGCGCGACCTCGCTGTCCCCGAGCTCGTACAGCTTGTCGCCCTTCTGGCGGTAGCCGACCAGCTCGCCGTCGACGTACAGCCGGCCGGCGTTGATCTTCTCGAGGTGGTTGATGCAGCGCAGGAACGTCGACTTGCCGGAACCGGAGGGGCCGATGAGGCAGAACACCTCGCCCGGCGCCACCTCCAGGTCGATGCCCTTGAGGATGTGCGCGGTGCCGTAGGACTTGTGGACGCCCTCGGCCTTCACCATGGCGGTCGCGGTCATGCCGTGCCTCCCTGCCGGCTGGAGAACGACAGCAGGTGCGTCTTCACCTTCTGCCACGGGGTGGCCGGAAGCGAGCGGGAGCTTCCGCGCGCGTAGTACCGCTCCAGGTAGTACTGCCCGACACTGAGGATCGACGTCATGATCAGGTACCAGGTGGCCGCCAGGAACAGCATCTCCACCGGGGCGCCGGACGCCTGCCCGATGTCCTGCGCGTTGCGCAGGAGTTCGTAGTACTGCACCGCCGCCACCAGCGAGGTCGTCTTCAGCATGTTGATGACCTCGTTGCCCGTGGGGGGCACGATGACGCGCATGGCCTGCGGGACCACGATGCGGCGCAGGGTCTTGCCGTGGCTCATGCCCAGCGCGTGGGCGGCCTCGGTCTGGCCCTCGTCGACCGCGAGGAGGCCCGCCCGGCAGATCTCGGCCATGTACGCGGCCTCGTTGAGACCCAGGCCCAGGAGCGCCGTGAGGAACGGCGTCATGAAGTCGGACCACTCGTCCTTGTAGACCGGGCCGAGGTTGATGTACTCGAAGACCAGGCCCAGGTTGAACCAGACGAACAGCTGGACCAGGACCGGGGTGCCCCGGAAGAACCAGATGTAGAACCAGGCGATGGACGAGGTGACCGGGTTCTTCGACAGCCGCATGACGGCGAGCAGGATGCCGCCGACGATGCCGATGGTCATCGACAGGACGGTCAGGAGCAGCGTCTGGCCGACGCCCTCGACGATCCGGTCGTCGAAGAAGTAGTCGGGGATCGCGTCCCAGTTGATCTTGCCCTGCGCGAACGCGTAGACGATCGCGACGAAGGCGGCTATGGCGACGGCGGCGCTGGCGTACCGGCCGTAGTGGCGGACCGGGATCGCCTTGATCGCCTCGGGGCCGGAGGGCGGGACGGAGCCCCCCGGGTCCTTCTTCAGGTCAGTTGTCACAGTGGTGGTGCCTCTCAGTGGCCTGTCGGTGCCGACCGGTAATCAGGAACCGCCGTTGATCTTGGCCTCGGTCACGGCGCCCTGGGCGACGCCCCACTTGTCGAGGATCTTCTTGTACTCGCCGTTGGCGATGATCGCGTCCATGGCGGCCTTGATCGCGTCGCGCAGCCGGCTGTCCTTCTTGGCGACGGCGATGCCGTACGGGGCCGCCTGGACCTGCTCGCCGACGATCTGGAAGTCGTTGCCGCCGCCGGAGGTCTTCACCGTGTACGCGGCGACCGGGAAGTCGGAGGAGCCGGCGTCGGCGCCGCCCGCGCGCAGACGGGTCTGGGCCAGCTGGTCGTTGTCGAAGGACTCGATCGCGATCGCGGGCCTCTTGGCGTCCGTGCACTTCTTCGACTCGGACTTGACCTGGTCCTCGGAGACCGTGCCGCGCTGCACGACCAGCTTCCTGCCGCAGAGGTCCGACCAGGACGTGATGCCCTTGTCGTCGCCCTTCTTCGTGTAGAGGGAGACGCCGGCGCTGAAGTAGTCGACGAAGTCGACGCCCTCGCCCACCTTCTTCTTCGTCTCCGAGTCGATGCCCTGCTGGCGGTCCTTCGTGTCCGTCATGGCGGACATCGCGATGTCGTACCGGTCGGCGCGCAGACCGGTGATCAGCGTGTCGAAGGTGCCGTTCTCGAACTGGAACGTCACGCCGAGCTGTCTGCCCATGGCCTCGGCGAGGTCGGGGTCGATGCCGACGACCCTGCCGTTCTCGTCCTTGAACTCGACCGGCGCGTACGCGATGTCCGAGCCGACCTTGATGACGCCCTTGTCGCGGATGTCCTGCGGCAGCCTGTCGGCGAGCGGGGCGGAGGGGGCGGCCGCCTTCGTCCCCCCACCGGAGGCCCCGCTCTGCGTCTGGTCGCCGCACGCGGTGAGCAGCAGGGCGCCGGCGACCGCCGTCGCGGCGACCACGACGGTCCGGGACGACCGCGGCGTCCGGGGATTCGCGGAGGCCGGGCGGCGGGTGGTGCTTGCGGTCATGGTCGGGTTCCTCCGGCGGGTGAAAGGAATGCCAATGGGTCGGTACGCGTTTTCGAACGTCGTGACCCCGTGTGGTTACGGCATCTTGCCATTCGGGTCGGCCCTCACAAGGGGCTCCGCATGTCAAAATCGGATAACGGGCGACCTCCGAACCTCAACGCCCCGGTCCATCAAGGCCGGACCTTCTGCGGACCGCGCGTCACCGCACCGGAAAATCTCCTGCCGATCTCGCGATATGGACGCGATGACAGCGGCAATCCGGACCCGGGGACGACTTGTCCAGACATTCGCCTATGAGTCATGTCACCGGGCGCGGAGCGCTCCGGGCCGGACGCCCGGGCCCCCCGCCCCCCGGGGCCGCCGCGCCGGGGCGGCCCGGCCCGGCGCCGCGGGCCCGGGGGTGACCGGCCCCACGGGGGCCTGACTCGTCCCCCGGGGCGTCCGTCGGGTAAGAAGGATCCTTACACCCCTCACCCGGGGCTCAGGGCGCGTTGTGCGGCGCGCCCGCGCGTTCGTACCAGTCCCCGCGGGGGTGGGCCAACCGCCTTCCGCGAGGCGCGGACGCGGTGCCCGCCCACCCCTCCTCAACCAGGAGTGGCCACCCTCGAACCATGAAGAATTAAGGGGTCAACCCAATGGCAGCGGAGATCGTCAACCCTCGTGGCGCCAGCGATACCGACGACGGTGCGCAAGGCGTCTCGGACGAGCCCTTCGATCCGGCATTCGCCCTCCACCGGGGCGGGAAGATGGCCGTGCGGGCCACCGTCCCGGTCCGCGACAAGGACGACCTGTCCCTCGCGTACACGCCCGGCGTGGCGAAGGTGTGCAGCGCCATCGCCGAGCGTCCCGAACTCGTCCACGACTACACCTGGAAGTCCCAGGTCGTCGCCGTCGTCACCGACGGCACGGCCGTCCTGGGCCTCGGCGACATCGGGCCCGAGGCCTCCCTCCCCGTGATGGAGGGCAAGGCCATCCTGTTCAAGCAGTTCGGCGGCGTGGACGCGGTGCCCGTCGCGCTCGCCACGACCGACGCCGACGAGATCGTCGAGACCGTCGTCCGGCTCGCCCCCTCCTTCGGCGGGGTGAACCTGGAGGACATCTCGGCGCCCCGGTGCTTCGAGATCGAGCGGAAGCTCCAGGAGCGCCTCGACATCCCGGTCTTCCACGACGACCAGCACGGCACCGCCGTCGTCACCCTCGCGGCCCTGCGCAACGCGGCCAGGCTCACCGGGCGCGGTCTCGGCGACCTGCGGGCCGTGATCTCCGGCGCGGGCGCGGCCGGTGTGGCGATCGCGAAGTTCCTGCTGGGGGCCGGTCTGGGAGACGTCGCGGTCGCCGACCGCAAGGGCGTCGTCAGCCGCGACCGGGACGACCTGAACCCGGTCAAGCGGGAGCTCGCCGAGCTCACCAACAAGGCCGGGCTGTCCGGCTCGCTGGAGTCGGCCCTCGCCGGCGCGGACGTCTTCATCGGCGTCTCCGGCGGTACGGTCCCCGAGGCGGCGGTGGCGTCGATGGCGCCGGACTCGTTCGTGTTCGCCATGGCCAACCCGAACCCGGAGGTCCACCCCGACGTCGCGCACAGGTACGCGGCGGTCGTGGCCACCGGCCGGTCGGACTTCCCGAACCAGATCAACAACGTGCTGGCCTTCCCCGGGATCTTCGCGGGCGCCCTCCAGGTGCGGGCCTCCCGCATCACCGAGGGCATGAAGATCGCGGCGGCCGACGCGCTGGCGGACGTGGTCGGCGACGAGCTCGCCGCCGACTACGTGATCCCGTCGCCCTTCGACGAGCGCGTCGCCCCGGCGGTCACCGCGGCCGTCGCGGCGGCCGCCCGCGCGGAGGGCGTCGCCCGCCGCTGACGCGCGAGCCGGGCGCCCGTGGGCTCGACGTCCGCGCCGACAGGAGCCCGAAGGGCCGTGCCCCTCCCCGTGCGGGGGAGGGGCACGGCCCTTCGGCGTCCGGGGCGCACGGGCGGCGGCAGGGGGCGCGGGGCCCCTCGGGCGGCGGTCGGGGCATCCGTTCCCCTCAAGCGGGTGTCGCAGCTTCGCATCCTCATGCCGGGACACCACGCGTTACCGCTCTGAGCCGGGGTTTCTCCCCCGGGGCGGTTTCCGCGCCGTGGCCGCCCCCGCTGTCGGAGGTGCGCCACGGGACCTGCACCCCGAAGACACCTGACACGGTGTCGGCCGACCAGGCCTCGGCGAGCGGTTCGGAGAGCACCGGGTAGAGGCGGTCGGCGGGAGCGGGCAGGGTGTGGCCGATCTCCAGGAGGCGGGTGGCTCCCGCGCGGAGGTCGGCGTAGGTGGAGCGGCCGGCACCGAGAACCTCGTGGAGGAAGTGACCGTCGTCCGCGATCCGGCTGACACCGACGACCGGGGAGTCGATCGGATGCGTGGCGCGGTACGGCGCCAGGACGCTTGGCGGTGCGGTCCCGGAGTTGCGCTGCACGCTTCCATTCGGAAGCTCAACCAGATAAGAGCAGCCTTGAAAGCTACGTCAAACAGATTGACGCACTTGGCGAATGTTGTAGCGTGTTAACGTCCCTGTTCGACTGGCCCGAGAGGTGCGGAACCCCACGCCATGCCCCAGCAGCCACCCCCCGACCGGCGCCTGCCGCACACGTGACGGCCGCCGAGATCTCCCGCATCGCAGGGGTCACGCGCGCCACCGTCAGCAACTGGCGCCGCCGCCACGACGACTTCCCGGCTCCCAGCGCGGGCACGGAATCCAGCCCGCTCTACGACCTGCCGGCCGTCCAGGCATGGCTGCGGGGACGCGGGCACACCTCCGCCGCCTCGCCGGCCGAGGAGCTGCGGACGGCACTACGGCTGCTGGGGCCCGGCTCGGGAGTGGCCGCGCGACTGTTCCCCCTGGTGGCCGCCGCTTCCCGCCGCACACCGGAGGAGCTGGCCGAGCTCGCCGCCCTGCCCGACGACCGGCTGCTCGCCCGGGCGGAGAAGGCCGCGGGCGAGCTCCCGGCCACCGTGCCCGAGGCCGAACCGGTCCACTACGGCCCGGACGACGCGGGCGCGGTCCGCGCGCTGCTGGGCTGCGTCCGTGAGGCGGGGGCCCAGGCCGCCCTCGACGTCTTGGCCGAACGCGAACTGGACGAGGGCGCCGCCGGCGGCGTCTACCGGACCCCGGAGGGCCTGGCCCTGCTCATGGCGCGGCTCCTGCCCGCCGGCGCCTCCCGCGTCCTCGACCCCGCCTGCGGCAGCGGAACGCTCCTCGCCGCCGCCGCCCGGCAGGGCGCGCGGGAGCTGTTCGGGCAGGACTCGCTCCCCGTCCAGGGCCGGCGCACCGCGGTCCGGCTGCTGATCGCCGCACCCGACGCCGAGACGGCGATCCGCGTCGGCGACAGCCTGCGCGCCGACGCCTTCCCCGACGTCACCGTGGACGCCGTCCTGTGCAACCCGCCGTTCGCCGACCGCGACTGGGGCCACGACGAGCTGGCCTACGACCCGAGGTGGGCGTACGGGGTCCCGCCCCGCTTCGAATCCGAACTGGCGTGGGTGCAGCACGCCCTCGCGCACCTGGAGCCGGGCGGCCACGCGGTCATGCTGCTGCCGCCGGGAGTCGCCTTCCGCTCTTCCGGCCGCCGCGTCCGCGCGGAACTCATCCGCGGCGGGGCCCTGCGCGCCGTCGTCTCCCTCCCGGCGCGTGCCGCGTACCCGCTCCACGTCGGCCTGCAGATCTGGGTGCTCCAGCGCCCCGAACCGGGCGGCGCGGACCGTGCGACGGTGCTGTTCGTCGACGGGGAGGGCGAGCAGCGGGACGGCGCCGCGGGCACGCCGTCCGCCACCGGTACGGCGACGGCGGGTGCCGGCTCCCGCGCCGGCTCGCGCTCCCGCCGGCCCGGCCCTTCCGCCTCCGCCTCCGCCTCCGCCCCCACCTCTTCGGCCTCCGCCGCCACCGTCGACTGGGAGGCGCTGTCGGAGCGGGTCCTCCGCCAGTGGGCCGCGTTCACCACCGCCCCCGGCACCTACGCCGGCGAGCCAGGCGTCGCCCGCGCGGTGCCGGTCGTCGACCTCCTCGACGACGTCGTCGACGTCACCCCGGCCCGCCACGTCAGGGCGACCGCGGCCGACATCGACCCGGCGGCCCTGGCCCGGCGCGTCCACGACCTGCACGAACGACTGGCCGAGCAGGTCGCCGCCCTGACCTCCGCCTCCGCGCCCGGCGGCTGGCAGCCGTCCGGGGACTCGCCCCGCGAGTGGCGTACGGCGACCGTCTCCGACCTGGCGCGCGGCGGCGCCCTGACCGTGCTGCGGGCGGCGCCGCCCGGCACCCGCGGCTCCAAGGACTCCGCCGCCCCCGCCGTCGACCGGCCGGTCCTCACCGCCGAGGACGTCTCCACCGGCAACCCCCCGTCCGGCGGAGCCGTCGACCTCCACGCCGACGCCGCGCAGCCCGTCGCCGCCGGGGACGTCCTGGTGCGCGCCGTCGCGAGCAGCGGCAGCCAGGCCGCCATGACCCGCGTCGCGGACGACCGGGACGCCGGAGCCCTGCTCGGTCAGCACGTCCACCTCCTGCGCCCCGACCCGGCCCGCCTCGACCCGTGGTTCCTGGCCGGGTTCCTCGGCGCCGACGACAACATCGCCTCCGCGTCCACCGGCTCCACCCTCGTGCACGTCGCACCGGGCCGCCTGCGCGTACCGCTGCTGCCGCTGGAGGAACAGCGGCGCTACGGGGCGGCGTTCCGCCGCGTGTACGAGCTGCGCGCGGCCGTCCGCCGTACCGCCGACCTCGCCGCCGACACCGCGGCCACCCTGACCACCGGCCTCACCGCCGGCGCACTCCTGCCACCGGACACCCCGGGCAGCCCGGACACGCCGGGCACCCCGGACAGCCGTTCCGCCTGAAACGCCCCACGCGCCCCACCACGTACGACCACACTGGATCCCTGCCGTCCCCCGCCCGGGCGGCGTCTTTTCGGAAGGAAGCCGGGACCTCTTGAACAGCAGCAAGCACACGGAGTTGGCGAACCACGCCTGGTCCGTCGCCGATCTCCTGCGCGGCGACTACAAGCAGTCCGACTACGGCAAGGTCATCCTGCCGTTCACCGTGCTGCGCCGCCTGGAGTGCGTCCTGGAGCCGACGCGCGACAAGGTCGTCGAGACCGTCGCCAGGTTCGCGGGCCAGGACATCGACACCGACCACTTCCTGCGCCGCGCCTCGGGCCACTCCTTCTACAACAAGAGCGACCTCACCCTGCGGAAGATCGCGGCCGACCCGCAGAACGCGGCGAAGAACCTGCAGGTCTACGTCGGCGCCTTCTCCGACAACGCCCGCGAGGTCCTCGACAGGTACGAGTTCAACCAGCAGATCAGGAAGCTCGACTCCGCGAACCTCCTCTACCGGGTCATCGGCAGGTTCACCGACCTCGACCTGCACCCCGACACCGTGCCCAACCACAACATGGGCTACGTCTTCGAGGAGCTGATCCGCCGCTTCGCCGAGCAGTCGAACGAGACCGCGGGTGAGCACTTCACCCCGCGCGAGGTCATCAAGCTGATGGTCAACCTGCTGGTGGCGCCCGACGCGGACGCCCTCACCGTGCCCGGTGTCGTCCGCACGGTCATGGACCCGGCCTGCGGCACGGGCGGCATGCTCAGCGCCGCGGACGACCACATCAAGGCCCTCAACCGGGACGCGACGGTCGAGGTGTACGGGCAGGAGCTCAACCCCGAGTCCTGGGCGATCTGCCGGTCCGACCTCATGATCAAGGGCCAGGACCCGGAGAACATCCGCTTCGGCAACTCCTTCTCCGACGACGGCCACGCCCGCCGCAGGTTCGACTACATCCTGGCCAACCCGCCGTTCGGCGTGGAGTGGAAGAAGGTCAGGGAGGAGGTCGAGTACGAACACAAGTCGCTCGGCGACGCCGGCCGCTTCGGCGCGGGCCTACCCCGCATCAACGACGGCTCGCTGCTCTTCCTCCAGCACATGATCGCGAAGATGAAGCCGGTGGACGTCAACGGCGGGGGCGGCTCCCGCGTCGCCATCGTCTTCAACGGCTCCCCGCTGTTCACGGGCGCGGCCGAGTCGGGCGAGTCCAACATCCGCCGCTGGATCCTGGAGAACGACTGGCTGGAGGCGATCGTCGCCCTCCCGGACCAGCTCTTCTACAACACCGGCATCTCGACGTACTTCTGGATCCTGACGAACCGCAAGGACGCCGACCACAAGGGCAAGGTCGTCCTGCTGGACGCGCGCGACCAGTGGGTGAAGATGCGCAAGTCGCTGGGCGACAAGCGCAAGGAGCTGGGCGACGGGACGAACGGCCGTCCCGACCACATCGGGGACATCACCCGGCTGTACGCGGAGGCGCTGCACGTCGCGAAGAACCCCGAGCACCCGCTGCACGGCAAGGTGAAGGTCTTCGCCAACGAGGACTTCGGCTACCAGCGCATCACCGTGGAGCGGCCGTTGAAACTCCGCTTCGAGGTGACGGAGGAGACCCTGGCCGCACTGGCGGAGGCCAAGGCGGTGGCGAAGCTGGAGCGGAGCGAGGAGTTCGTCGCGGCGGTGCGTACGCTGCTCGGCTCGTCCTGGGCGACGAAGTCCGAGGCGTTCGTCGCCCTGAAGGACGCCGTGGTCGCGGCCGGCCTGACGTGGCCGTCGGGCGCGCCGTTCGCGAAGGCGGTACGGGAGGCGGTGGGGGTCCGGGACCCGGAAGGCGAGGTGCAGAAGATCAAGGGCACCCCGGAGCCGGACACGGACCTGCGGGACTACGAGAACGTCCCGCTGGGCGAGGACGTCGAGGAGTACCTCAAGCGCGAGGTGCTGCCGCACGTGCCGGACGCGTGGATCGACCACACGAAGACGAAGATTGGCTACGAGATCCCGTTCACGCGGCACTTCTACGTGTACAAGCCGCCGAGGCCGCTGGCGGAGATCGACGCGGAGCTGAAGTCGCTGGAGGCGGAGATTCAGGCGCTGTTGGGTGAGGTGACGGAATGACGCTTTCCTACCCTACGGTCAAGCTTGGACGCGTCGCCCGGATCATCAGCGGTGTGGGGTTCCCCCACACCTTCCAGGGCAGGAATTCTGGCGACTACCCGTTTCTGAAGGTTGCCGATCTTGCTACGCGGAGAAGCGGCTACAGCGTGATCGGGGCGCAAAACTGGGTCAGCCGTGGAGACATCAGCTCACTTGGTGCGCGCTTGGCCCCAAGTGGCTCAGTAGTCTTCCCCAAAGTCGGCGCAGCCCTTCTTAAGAACCCTCGGCGACTACTGCGGCAACCGTCAGCAATGGACAACAACTTGATGGCTGTAGTACCGCAAGTGGGTGATCCTCGCTTCTGGATCTACGCACTGTCGATAATCGATCTTGGCGAGTTGGCTGGCTCCGGCCCACTTCCGTTCGTCAATGAAGCTCAAATTCGAGACTTGCGGATCAGCTTTCCCGACGAAGGGGAACAGCGCCGCATCGCCGACTTCCTCGACGCCGAGACTGGCAAGCTAGATCGAATCCAGCTCCTCTCCAATAAGCTCTCACGCCTCCTGGGCGAGCGGCAGGCGTCACTGCTGTCGAATTGCTTTGCGTCACACACAGTACAAGCTGACGGTGCACTTCCAATCAATCTTGCATTGCGACGCGTCGTTAGTCGATGGATCGACTATCGCGGAGCGACACCCGAGAAGACCGTATCCGGGATCCCATTGGTCACTGCCAAGAACATTCGCGACGGAAAGATCGACTTGGCTGCAAGTCGCGAGTATATTGCTGAAGACGCCTACAGTGATTGGATGCGTCGTGGGCTACTCATGCACAGCGACGTGTTGTTGACCACTGAGGCTCCGCTTGGACAGGTGGCCATGGTCGATGATGCAGGAGTGGCTCTCGCGCAGCGTGTGATTGTACTCAGGGTCGATCAGAGGTTCTGTAGTCCGGAATGGCTTTACTGGTACCTGCGTTCCCCCCAGGGACAGGCGGAGCTGGAACTCAGGGCCACCGGATCAACCGCCTTGGGTATCAAGGCCGACAGGTTGCGCGGAGTCCCCATTCCGGTTTTGAAACCTGCAGAGGCGAAAAAACGCTTGGCGCAATTGCAGAGCCAGGTGTCTCAGGTCGAAAGCCTGCAGAGTGAGTTGTCACGACAGCGAGCGCTGATCACCGAACGCCGCCAGTCCCTCATCACCGCCGCCGTAACCGGCCAGTTCGACGTATCCACCGCCAGCGGGCGCAACGTAACGGACGGAGTCACCGCGTAGCCATGAGCCCCATCCACACGGAATCCGCCTTCGGGGACGCCATCGTCGCCGCCATGGTCGAGCGCGGCTGGCGCGAGGCAAGTCCGCAGAATTACCGGGCCGATCTCGGCCTGGACACCGGCGAGTTGTTCGCCTTCATCCGGGAGACCCAGCCCGACGAGTGGGGCGAGCTGCTCACCGTCTACGGCGGCGACCCGAGCGAGGCCCAGCGCGGGTTCGCCGCCCGCCTGGACCAGGCCATCACCACCAACGGCCTTCTCGACGTGCTTCGCAACGGCGTTAAGGACCGGGGCGTCCTGCTCCGCGTCGCCTACTTCAAACCGAACCTCGTCGCCCACGACTCCGTGCTGGACGGGTACCGGGCCAACCGCCTCACCGTCGTCCGGGAGCTGGAGTACGCGACCAAGCAGGCCGACTGGGGCAACCGGCTCGACCTCGTCCTGTTCCTCAACGGAATCCCGGTTGCCACGGCCGAGTTGAAGAACCCGCTGACCAGGCAGGGTGTGGAGCAGGCCAAGGAGCAGTACCGCACCGAACGGGACCCCACTGAGCTGATCTTCACCCGCCGTGTCGTCGCGAACTTCGCCGTCGACCCGGACCTGGTCTTCGTCGCCACCCAGCTCAAGGGCAAGAACACCCGCTTCCTCCCCTTCAACACCGGCTCCAACGGCCCCGGTCAGCCGGGCGGCGCCGGCAACCCGGCCCCGACCGCCTACGGCACGTACGCCACCTCCTACCTCTGGGAGCAGGTCTGGCAGCCGGACAACTGGCTGGACCTGCTCCAGCGGTTCGTGCACCTGCACAAGAGCAAAACGCCCGGCGGCGGCACCACCAAGACGATGATCTTCCCCAGGTTCCACCAGTGGGACGTAGTCAAGAAGCTCACCGCGCACGCCGCCACCCACGGTGCCGGACACGACTACCTGGTCATGGCCTCGGCCGGCTCGGGCAAGTCGAACACCATCGGCTGGCTGGCCCACCGCCTCAGCGACCTGCACACCCCCACCGACCCCCGCGAACTCGACCCCGAGGCCGTCGCCAAGGGCCTCAAGCCGGGCGTGCCGGTCTTCGACAAGGTCATCGTCATCACCGACCGCCGCAACCTGGACGCGCAGCTCCGGGAGACGGTCGGCAGCTTCGAGCAGACCGCGGGCCTCGTCGTGAAGATCGACGAGAAGCACGGGGCGAAGGGCGAGCAGCTCGCCAGGGCCCTCTCCCGCGACACCGGGAAGATCGTCACCGTCACTCTGCACTCGTTCCCGGCGCTGCTCGACTACCTCCAGCGCAACCCCACCGAGATCCGGGGCAGCCGCTTCGCGATCATCGTGGACGAGGCGCACTCCTCGCAGTCCGGCGACGCCGCGACCGCCGTACGGTCCGCGCTGCGCGATCTCGGCCTGGACTCCGACTCGGACGACGCGGGCGCGACCACGGTCAAGGCCGAGGGCGCCACCCTGGAGGAGCAGCTCAAGAAGAGGGCCGAGCAGCGTTCCCGCGCCGCGAACCTCTCCTACTTCGCATTCACCGCCACGCCGAAGGCCAAGACCCTCGAACTCTTCGGCACGCTCCAGGACGTCGACGGCAAGGCGGCCTACCGGCCCTTCCACACGTACTCCATGCGGCAGGCGATCGAGGAGGGCTTCATCCTCGACCCGCTGCGCAACTACGTCACGTACAACACGTACTGGAAGCTGGTGAACCAGAACCCCGACGAGCGGGAGGTCGACCCGTCGAAGGCGAACCCCCTGCTCGCCCGGTACGCGCTGACCCACGACTCGACGGTCGCCCAGCACGCCCAGGTGATCGTGGAGCACTTCGCGGCGCACAGCCGGGGCCGTCTCGGCGGGCGGGCCAAGGCGATGGTGGTGACCGCCTCCCGGCAGTCCGCCGTGCAGATGGCGCGGGCCATCAAGAGCTACATCAAGGACCGGGACTACGACACCAAGTACCCCGACCTGGGTGTCCTCGTCGCCTTCTCCGGATCGCTCACCATCGACGGCGAGGAGACCACCGAGCCGAAGGAGAACGGCGGGCTGTCGGAGAGCGCGCTGCCGAAGGCGTTCGCCTACACGCGCGCCGACGACAAGGCCGTCCGGGCCGGTGGTCCTGGCCAGCGCGAGTACAGGATCCTCGTCGTGGCGGAGAAGTACCAGACCGGCTTCGACCAGCCGCTCCTGACGACGATGTACGTCAACAAGACGCTGACCGGCATCTCCGCCGTCCAGACGCTGTCCCGGCTGAACCGGACCGCCGAGCGCAAGACCCAGGCCGACCTGGCGGTCCTCGACTTCGTCAACGACGCCGAGGACATACAGGAGTCCTTCCGCCCGTACTTCGAGGAGGCGAACACCCTCCCCTCCGACCCCAACCTCCTCTACACCGCGCAGAGCCGGGTCATGCAGGCGGCGGTCCTGTCCGGGCAGGAGATGGACGAGTTCGCCGCCGCGTACTTCGCCGCCAAGGAGAAGGCGGCGGGCTCGCAGTCCAAGTGGGAGAAGCTGCACGCCGAGCTGTACCGGCTGCTCTCCCCGGCGGTCGCCCGCTTCACCGCTCTGCTCGAAAGCGAGGACGAGGACGACCAGGAGACGGCGGAGGGCTTCCGCGCCGACCTCAACGACTACGTCAGGAAGTACGGCTTCCTCGCGCAGATCGTCCCCTACCAGGACGCCGAGCTGGAACGGCTGCACCTCTACGGCCGCTACCTCCTCAACCGGCTGCCGCGCCGCGCGGACGGCGGGGTGGACATAGGCGAGGTCGACCTCAGCCACCTGCGGGTGGAGAAGACCGGCGAGTACGACGTCTCCCTCACCCCCGAGGGGCCGGCGACGATGCCGGGCTTCGGCGACGGCTCGGGCGGCGCGAAGGAGGCGGAGAAGTCGCTGCTCTCCGAGCTGATCGAGAAGTTCAACGAGCGGTTCGGCACCGATTTCACCGAGCAGGACTTCATCCGCCCGTTCGAGGAGACCACGGCCGACCCGAAGGTGAAGGCGGCGGCCGTCGTCAACGACGAGGAGAACTTCGGCCTCGTCTTCGACACCGTCTTCGCGGACAAGATGGCCGACCACATCGACACCATCGCGGGACTGGGCCGCCAGTACTTCGGTCCCGACAAGGGCTTCAAGTCCAGCCTGGACCGCAGCGCCCGCAAGGCCGCCTGGCGGATGCTCCGCCGCGAGGCGGGGCTCGACGACGGCATCTGACGTGTACGCCCCGGCCGGGAGGTCGGCCGGGGCGTCCTTCGAGAACGTCAGCAGTACAGCGGGAAGCACAAGGGTTGCCCTCTGCGCGAGGTGCAACGAATGGGGAGGGGTACATGAACAACGAGGTGGACGGGCCCGAAGAGTCCCGGCTCCAGAAGGCCGTCGAGACGATCGTCATGACACCGGCGGCGGCCGCCAAGGTCGTGGACGGTTACCGTGCGGCCTTCGAGGAGAAGAACGAGCGGAAGCCCGAGAGCCTGGAGGACAAGTGCCGGATCGCGGCCAAGATCATCGGCCGGTACTCCAAGCTCTCGGCAGCAGCTGGGGCGGTCACCGCGGCCCCGGGTGTCATCCCAGGCATCGGGACGGCGGTCGCAGTCGTGAGCGGGGGTGTCGCCGATACCGCCGCAGCACTCAAGCTCCAGGTCGACATGTGCATGTGCCTGGTCGAGGTGTTCGAGACCGAGTTGAGTGCCGAGGACAAGAAGCACCTCGCCTTCACCCTCGCTCTGGCGGGCTCGGTGGAGAAGATGGCGTCGAAGGGCGGCAAGGCGGCGGTCATGAAGATCGCCGAGAAGCTGGTCTACCAGTACCTCACAGGGCCCGCTCTGGTCACGATCAAGCAGCTGTTCAAGCGGGTGTCCATCACCTTCACCCAGAAGGCGATGGCCAAGGCGATTCCGGCCGGCATCGGTGTCGCCTTCAGCAGCTCGACCAACTACGTGCTGACGAGGGTGGTGGGCGGGGTTGCCGTCGCCGTCCTGGCCAAAGACGTGAAGTAGCAGCGCGGCGTCAGGCCCGTGGCCGCCGACTCGGTCGGTGGGGTGCCCTGTCGCGGGTGCGCCCTCCCGCCGGGGGTGCGTGGCTTCGGGCTATGCGGAGGGCTCGGGAGCTTCGGGGGAGGGCGGCAGGGGGTCGGAGACGAAAGTGCCAAGCCCGACCTCGCCCCGCGTCCACCCCTGCTCCCTGACATGCCGCATCGCCTTCGCCGCAGTCGCATTCACCACGCCGAACTCCTGGGCGATTTCCAGAGTGGAGGGCACGCGGCTTCCCGGCGGATACGTGCCGTTCCGGATGCGCTGGATGATCTCCGCTGCGATCTGCCGCCAGAGGGGGCGTGTGCGGTCAAGCTCCATGACGTCAGCGTGGGTGACCACGGGTTTCCGTGCATCCGTAGTTATCTGCGGTTATCCGCGCTAGTGTAGGTTCCCTACACAGAGCGGCCCCGACGGGAAGCGGCTACTTCCCAGCCGGGGCCTGAGCCGACTGATTAGGAGTCGACCTATGCGCACCCTACTGGCCGCGATCCTGGCCCTCTTCCTGCCCGCCCGCGGTGCCCACCGCTCCACGGCATCCTCGCCACCGCTGCCCCCCACCCTCCGTCCGCCCGCTCCGGAACGTCCGCCCGTGATCACGCGTCCGCGCCCGGCGGACCTCATCACCGCCGACGGCATGCCCCTGGTCCGCCCGTACGTCGTCGAATGGGAGCGCGAGCGGGACGAACGCGAGCGGCGGCGTCTCCAGCGCGAGCGGCGCAGGGCGGCGGTCCTGGCGACGCTGGGGCAGGACTACGTTCCGGTTCCGTGGGAGGCCGCCGCATGAGCTCGCACGCGCCGCGTCTGCGCAGTCTCGGTCTCGACCCGGCCACCGGCAAGGAGGCCCTGGCGGTCACGCACCCCGGGGGCATTCTCGAGAAGCTGGCCGACGTGCACGCGCTGAAGGCCGCCACCGTCCTGGCGACGGTCGTCGGCGCGGTGCTGGAGGTGGGGAAGGCGTCGGACACCGAGCTCGCCGCCTTCGTGAGGCCGTTGCACGCCGCGCTCGAAGAATGCGTCGGCATCATGGCAGCCGACAAGGAGTGATGGCGTAGCGGCAAGTCGGCCGCAGGGCCGGTGGTGCCTTCTGCTCTTCCCCGCCGTCGCCCGCTCCACCGCGCTGCTCGACAGCGAGGACGGGGACGACCAGGAGGCGGCGGGGGGCTTCCGCGCCGACCTCAACGATTACGTCAGGAAGTACGGCTTCCTGGCGCAGATCGTCTCCTGCGGCGGCCTGGCGGATGATCCGCCGCGAGGAGGGGCTGGACGACGACATCTGATGCGTGTGCCCCGGCTGGATATGCTGGCCGGGGCATCCCTTGGAGGACATCGTGAGCACACAGCCCGACCACGACACAGAGCTGATTCCGCGCCCCGCGCGGACCCCCCGAGGCCCTCCGGGCCGCCCTTGCCGCCATCGCGCCGGAGCGACTGCCGGAAATGGACGCCGATCAGCGCAGGGCCGTCGCCGCCGCCATCGAGCAGAGCAGCATCAAGCCCCTCCAGCTCTTCATGATCGCGTGGGCCGCCAACATCGAAATCGAGCGGTTTCCCGAGGCGGCGCGTGAGCTGCGCCGCGCCGAGTACATGGCCAACGCCGCCGAGACCCTTGAAGAAAGCCGCCGCTACGTAAAGATCTCCGGCGACATCATCCGCGCCGCGTACAAGGCGGTGTCCGAGTGACCTGGAGATGGGAGTACGACCCTAGCGAGGAGTACGTGGTCGGCGGAGCTCCGCCGGCCTTCATCGCCGAGGTCGAGAAGAAAGCCGACGAGCTGATCCGCGCCGCTGAAGCTCTCTACCTCGACGGCACGAGGTACGAAGGCATAGGGCCGAAGAGCGAAACCGTGGATGTCCCCGGAGGCATGTTCGTCTTCCTGATCGTCCCCCGGTTCGAGTGCGGCTACGTCCTCCAGGTCACCTGGATCCGACCCCAGCAGGTGGTCCCCGGCTCTTCGGAGCGGGGGCGTTTTGCTGCCTCGGCTGACCGTGCACGACGTGAGGACCCAGCCGCCCGCCCGACTGGGCCCGACGGCGGTGGTGAAGGTACGGCTCAGACGGTCCGGTCGGCGGGATGCCGACCGGACGGCGCGCCCTCCCACCCCTCGTCCACCACCGCGCCCGTGCCCCTCTCGCACCGCGAACCCTGGACGGCGTCCTGACGCGGCGGTCACACTTGACCCCTGACCGTGACCGTTCATCGCGCACACCGGGGGCAAGGTGCCGCAGGAGGCGATCTCCGACCGTTACGAACTCCTGGAGGAGCTCAGCCACGGCGGCATGGGCGACGTGTGGCGGGGCTACGACGCCGTCCTCGACCGGCCCGTCGCGGTGAAACTCATCCGGCAGGCGTCGGTCACCTCCCCGGAGCTGGCCGAGGAGTTCGCCAAGCGCTTCCGTCGCGAGGCCCGCATCACCGCGCGCATCCAGCACCCCGGCGTGCCGCAGGTGTACGACGCGGTGCTCGACGCGTCGTACGAGCGGCTGTTCCTGGTGATGGAGCTCGTGGACGGCGTACCGCTGTCCGCCTACCTCGACCCCGGCCGGCCGCTGCCGGTCAGCTGGGCCGCCGCCGTCGCCGCGCAGGTCGCGACCGTGCTGTCGTACGCGCACGACGTGCCGGTGATCCACCGGGATCTCAAGCCGGGCAACGTCCTCGTCGCCCGCGACGGCACGGTGAAGGTCCTCGACTTCGGCATCGCGGCGATCCTGCGGACCGACGTCACCAAGCTGACCGCCACCGGCAGCCCCGTCGGCACCCACCAGTACATGTCGCCCGAGCAGGTCCGCGGCGGACGCGTCACCCCGCAGACCGACCTGTACGCGCTCGGCTGCGTACTGCACGAACTCCTCTGCGGGCGCCTCGTGTTCGAGGCGGAGAGCGAGTACCTGCTGATGTACCAGCACGTCAACGCCGCGCCCACCCCGCTGCGACAGCTGCGGCCCGACGTCCCCGAGGCGCTGGAGGAGCTGGTCCTGCACCTGCTGCGCAAGGCGCCCGAGGCGCGGCCCGCCGACACGCAGGAGGTGTACGCGCGGCTGCTGCCGTTCCTCCCGCCGCCGGGCCGGGACCCCGGCACGGCGGACACGGGGCCGGCCGGCGCGCCCGACCCCACGGGCGTGTTCCGTCGCCCGTTCGCGCCCCGCGCCCGCGCCCAGGCCCCGGCGCCCGGTGATCCGGCGCCGACGGCCGTCCTCCCGGGGGCCCCGCCGGTGCCGGTCCCCGCCCGGCTGCGCGAGGACATCGAGGAGGCGTACGCGCGTTCCGACGCCCTGCTGGAGGAGGAGCGGTTCACGCAGGCCGCCGAGGTGCTCGGCGAGGTCGTCGCACCCGCCGCCCTCGCCCTCGGCTCCGAGAGCAGGCAGGTCCTGGCGCTGCGCCGCCAGCGGGCGGCGATCCACCTCCTCGGCGGCGACTACCGGGCCGCCCTGCCCGAGTTCGACGCCCTCGCCGACGCCTACGCCCGTGTCGCCGGGCCCACCGGCGAGCAGGCCCGCGCCTGCCGCGCCCAGGCGGCCCGGTGCCGCGCCGAGCTCGGCCAGGTCACCGACGCGCTGGCCGCGCTCCAGGGCGTGCTGAACGTCGTGCGGACCGTCGACAGCGACGTGGGCGAGGAAGCCGTGGAGCTGCGGCACAACATCGGGATGCTGCTGCTCGCCCAGGGCCGGACCGCCGAGGCCCGGCAGGTCCTCGAACCACTCCACCAGGACATGTGCATGGTGTTCGGCCCGGGGGACGAGATGACCGTCGAGATCGCCGAGGCGCTCGCCGTGATCCGCCTCGGCCTCGACGGTTCAGCTTCCTGACCGCTTCCCCCGGAAGCGGCGTCGCCGAAACCGCGCCACTGCGCGGCCGAGGGTCTCGCGACGGTCACGTCGCCGGAGGGTTCAGCGCCCCCCGGCGTGGGCGCCGGGTCCCCGGGGAGGGACACGCGTCACACGGGGGCGTGGTTCCGCGGCGCACCGCGCCCACCTAGTCTCGGGGCCATGTTCGCCGCCTATGCCGCACGCATCGACCCCGACAGCCCCCTCGACGGCCTCGAGCTGGGCGACCGCCCGGAGCCCGGGGCACGGCCGGGTTGGACCACCGTCACCGTCAGGGCCGCCTCCCTCAACCACCACGACCTGTGGTCCCTGCGCGGGGTCGGCCTGCCCGAGGAGAGACTGCCGATGATCCTCGGCTGCGACGCCGCCGGCGTCGACGAGGACGGCAACGAGGTCGTCGTCCACTCCGTCATCGGCCAGACCGGCCACGGGGTCGGACCCCGCGAGCCCCGCTCCATCCTGACCGAGCGCTACCAGGGCACGTTCGCCGAGCGGGTCGCCGTGCCCGTCTGGAACGTGCTGCCCAAGCCGAAGGAGCTGAGCTTCGAGGAGGCCGCCTGCCTCCCCACCGCCTGGCTCACCGCGTACCGGATGCTCTTCACCAACGCCGGGGTCCGCCCCGGCGACTCCGTGCTCGTCCAGGGCGCGGGCGGCGGCGTCGCGACCGCCGCGATCGTCCTGGGGAAGGCCGCCGGGCTGCGGGTCTTCGCCACCAGCCGCGACGAGGCCAAGCGCAAGCGCGCCGTCGACCTGGGCGCCGCCGACGCGTTCGAGCCGGGCGCGCGGCTGCCGCAGCGGGTGGACGCCGTCATCGAGACGGTCGGCGCCGCCACCTGGTCCCACTCGATCAAGTCGCTGAGGCCCGGCGGCACCCTGGTCGTCTCCGGCGCGACCAGCGGTGACCGGCCCCCGCACGCCGAACTGACCCGGATCTTCTTCCTGGAGCTGAAGGTCGTCGGCTCGACGATGGGCTCCAAGGACGAGCTGGAGGACCTGCTGTCCTTCTGCGCCGAGACCGGGGTCCGGCCGGTGATCGACGAGGTGCTGCCGCTGGACCGGGCGCGGGAGGGCTTCGCCCGGATGGAGTCGGGCGACCTGTTCGGGAAGATCGTGCTGACGCCCGCCTCCTGAGGCCGCCCGCACGGGGCCGGCTCGGGACGAGCCTGCTCGGACGGGCCGGCTCGGACGGGCCGGCTCGGGACGGGGCCCGGGGCCGGGCGCGTACGGGCGGGGACCGTTGGAACCTGAGGCCCCCGAGGCCCCCGAGGGCCCGCCGTGCCCCGTCGTCCCGTACGCCTCCGACCCGGGCCCCGACCCGGGCCCGTCCCCGGCCCCGTCGCACCCCGCCGCCCGCCCGGTCCGCCGCTTCCGCGTTTCGCCGTCCGCCGTCTGCGGCGGGCGGGGAGCGGCGCGCCTCGTCTCCGCCCCGTACGGGGTGCGGACCGGGCGCAACGCGTCAGATCCGCCGGGAACGGGCGAACTGCCCTAGCGTATGACCCATGGACGCGACACCGACCGGCGTGCTGCTGCTCTGCCGGGCCGACCCCGACGCGGTCGCCGCACCGGCCCGCCTGCTGCGCGAGCGCGCGGTCCTCGTTCCGGCCGGCACGGGCTGGAGCCTCCTCGTCCCCGAGGGGCGCCCCTGGCGCGACGGCTCCGAGCCGGTCGAACGGATCGCCACCGGGTGGGCCACCGCCCTCGCCGTCGGCGGGCCCTGGCCGGTCGTCGCCCTCTGGTGGGACCGGGAACGGGCCGGCCACACCCTCGCGTACGGGTTCCGCAGGCCCGTCGACTACACCTGGCTCGCGGACGGCACCCCCGTCGGCGAGGACGAGGCCGTGCTCACCCTCGCCGAGCGCCTCGGCCTCGATCCGGTCCTCGACGTGCGGGACCTGCAGGCGCTCACCCGCCCCGACCCGGACGCCGACGCCCGCGCCCGCCTCCTCGGCCTCCTCGCCGTGCTCACCCGCCTCGGGCTGGAGCCGCCGCCCGGTGTGCGGCCCGGCGAGACCGCCGAGCGCCTGCTCGCCACCGCACGGGCCCACCCCGGCGCGCGCGACGTCCCGGGCCGCGACCCGCGCGACGCCGTACGCACCGGACCGGCCGCCGCACGCCGCCACGGGCCCGGGGCCGCGGCCCGGGACGCGGACCGGATCCGCCTCGCCGTCGCCGGCGTCCAGCTCGCCGTCGGCCTGCCGCTCCTCGCCTGGTCCCTGACCCGCCGCGCCCCCGCCTCCGGCTGGGCCGCGGCGGGGGCGCTGCTCGCCGTCCAGGGCGCACTGGGGCTGGGCCTCGTCCGCCGTGACCGGGAGCGGCGCCCGGTGCCGTAGGGGGCGGCTACTCGTCGTCCTCGTCGTCCAGCCGCGCCAGCCACGTCGCCAGGCGCTCGACCGGCACCTCGAAGTCCGGGTTCAGGTCCACGAACGTCCGCAGCTGCTCGGCCAGCCACTCGAAGGTGACCTCCTCCTCGCCGCGCCGCTTCTCCAGCTCCTCGATGCCACGGTCGGTGAAGTACAAGACACGTCTCCTGAATCCTGCCGGGGCGCTCCCCGGGTGCTCCCCCCAGGGTAGGGCGGCCGGTACGCCGGAGGGCCCGGCACCCCCTCCGGGTGCCGGGCCCTGGCGCCGTACGCGTGCGCGACCGCCGGTCAGGCCTCGAAGACCTCGTTGACCAGCTGCGCCTGCTCGGCCTGGTGGCGCTTGGCCGAGCCGACCGCCGGGGACGAGCTGTGCGGCCGCGAGATGCGGCGCAGGCGCTCGCCCTGCGGGATGTCGGCGCCGACCGCCAGGTCCAGGTGGTCGATCAGGTTCAGCGCGATGAACGGCCACGCGCCCTGGTTCGCCGGCTCCTCCTGCGCCCAGATGTACTTCTCGGCGTTCGGGTACTTGGCGATCTCGGCCTGGAGCTGGGCGCCCGGCAGCGGGTACAGCCGCTCCAGGCGGATGACCGCCGTGTCCGCGACGCCGCGCTTCTGCCGCTCGGCGTCCAGGTCGTAGTAGACCTTGCCGGCGCAGAAGACGACCTTGCGGACGGCGGACGGGTCGACCGACGCGTCGCCGATGACCGGGCGGAACGAGCCGGACGTGAACTCCTCCACCTTCGACGCGGCGGCCTTCAGGCGCAGCATCGACTTCGGCGTGAAGACGACCAGCGGCTTGTGGTGCGGGTTGTGCACCTGCCACCGCAGCAGGTGGAAGTAGTTCGACGGGAGCGTCGGCATGGCGACCGTCATGTTGTTCTGCGCGCACAGCTGGAGGAAGCGCTCCGGTCGGGCGGACGAGTGGTCCGGGCCCTGGCCCTCGTAGCCGTGCGGCAGCAGCAGCGTGACGCCGGAGGTCTGGCCCCACTTCTGCTCGGCGGAGGAGATGAACTCGTCGACGACGGTCTGCGCGCCGTTGACGAAGTCGCCGAACTGGGCCTCCCACATCACCAGCGCGTCCGGGCGGGCCAGCGAGTAGCCGTACTCGAAGCCCATCGCCGCGTACTCGCTGAGCAGCGAGTCGTAGACGTTGTAGCGGGCCTGGTCGTCGGAGAGGTAGAGCAGCGGGGTGTAGTCCTCGTTGGTCTCCTGGTCCACCAGCACCGCGTGGCGCTGGCCGAACGTGCCGCGGCGGGAGTCCTGGCCGGCGAGGCGGACCGGGACGCCCTCCATCAGCAGCGAGCCGATGGCGAGGGTCTCGCCCATGCCCCAGTCGATCGTGCCGTCCTCGACGGACGCCGCGCGGCGCTGCATCTGCGGCATCAGGCGCGGGTGCACGGTGACGTGGTCGGGGACGTTGACCTGCGACTCGGCGATCCGCTTGACGACCTCCTGCGGGACGGCCGTCTTCACGTCCTCCGCGGGGAAGCCGGCCTGCGGGTCGGTGCCGACCGCCGGGCTCGGCTGCGCGGTGGCCTCGCGGACCTCCGTGAAGACCTTCTCCAGCTGGCCCTGGAAGTCCTGGAGCGCCTGCTCCGCCTCCTCCAGGGTGATGTCGCCGCGGCCGATCAGCGACTCGGTGTACAGCTTGCGCACCGAGCGCTTCTTGTCGATCAGCGAGACCATCGCCGGGTTCGTGAACTGCGGGTTGTCGCCCTCGTTGTGACCGCGGCGGCGGTAGCAGATGAGGTCGATGACGACGTCCTTGTTGAACGTCTGGCGGAACTCGAAGGCGAGCCGCGCCACGCGGACGCAGGCCTCCGGGTCGTCGCCGTTCACGTGGAAGATCGGCGCCTCGATCATGCGGGCCACGTCCGTGGCGTACATCGAGGAGCGCGAGGACTCCGGGGCGGCGGTGAAACCGACCTGGTTGTTGATGACGATGTGGACCGTGCCGCCGGTGCGGTAGCCGCGCAGCTGCGACATGTTCAGCGTCTCGGCGACGACGCCCTGGCCGGCGAAGGCCGCGTCGCCGTGGAGGGCGACGGGCAGGACGGTGAAGTCCGTGCCGGCCTTGCCGATGATGTCCTGCTTGGCGCGGACGACGCCCTCCAGGACCGGGTCGACGGCCTCCAGGTGGGAGGGGTTCGCGACCAGGCTGACCTTGATCTGCTCGCCGTCGAGGCCGGTGAAGGTCCCCTCGGCGCCCAGGTGGTACTTCACGTCGCCGGAACCGTGCATGGACTTCGGGTCGAGGTTGCCCTCGAACTCGCGGAAGATCTGCGCGTACGACTTGCCGACGATGTTCGCCAGGACGTTCAGGCGGCCGCGGTGGGCCATGCCGATGACGACCTCGTCGAGGCGGGACTCGGCGGCCGAGTCGATCACCGCGTCGAGCAGCGGGATGACGGACTCGCCGCCCTCCAGGCTGAACCGCTTCTGGCCGACGTACTTCGTCTGCAGGAACGTCTCGAACGCCTCCGCGGCGTTCAGCCGCCGCAGGATGCGCAGCTGCTCCTCGCGCTCCGGCTTGGAGTGCGGGCGCTCGACGCGGTCCTGGATCCACTTGCGCTGCTTCGGGTCCTGGATGTGCATGAACTCGATGCCGGTGGTGCGGCAGTACGAGTCGCGCAGCACGCCGAGGATGTCGCGCAGCTTCATCATCGACCGGCCGCCGAAGCCGCCGACCGCGAACTCGCGCTCCAGGTCCCACAGGGTGAGGCCGTGCTCGGTGATGTCCAGGTCGGGGTGCTTGCGCTGGCGGTACTCCAGAGGGTCGGTGTCGGCCATGACGTGGCCGCGGACCCGGTAGGAGTGGATCAGCTCGAAGACGCGCGCGGCCTTGGTGACGTCGTCGTCGTGCGAGGCGTCGATGTCCTTGAGCCAGCGGACCGGCTCGTAGGGGATGCGCAGCGACTTGAAGACGTCGTCGTAGAAGCCGTCCTCGCCGAGGAGGAGGTCGGCGACGACCCGCAGGAACTCGCCGGACGCGGCGCCCTGGATGACGCGGTGGTCGTAGGTCGAGGTGAGGGTCATCACCTTGGAGATGCCCAGCTTGTTCAGGGTGTCCTGCGACGTGCCCTGGAACTCGGCCGGGTAGTCCATCGAGCCGACACCCATGATCACCGACTGGCCGGGCATGAGGCGCGGCACGGAGTGGACCGTGCCGAGGCCGCCCGGGTTGGTCAGCGAGACCGTGACGCCGGTGAAGTCGTCCATCGTGAGCTTGTTGGCGCGGGCGCGGCGGACGATGTCCTCGTACGCCTGCCAGAACTCGAAGAAGCCCAGCGTCTCGGCCTTCTTGATGGCCGCCACGACCAGCTGGCGGTCGCCGTTGGGCTTGACCAGGTCGATGGCGAGGCCGAGGTTGACGTGCTCCGGCTTCACCAGGGTCGGCTTGCCGTCCTTGACCTGGTACGACCAGTTCATGGAGGGCATCGCCTTGATGGCCTGCACCATCGCGTAGCCGATGATGTGGGTGAAGGAGATCTTCCCGCCGCGGGCGCGCTTCAGGTGGTTGTTGATGACGATGCGGTTGTCGAACAGCAGCTTCACCGGGACGGCGCGGACCGAGGTGGCGGTCGGCACCTCCAGCGAGGCGTCCATGTTCTTGGCGACGGCGCCGGCGGGGCCGCGCAGCGTCACGAACTCCGGGCCGGCCGGGGCCTCGGCCGCGGGGGCGGGCTTCGCCGGGGCGGGCTTCGCGGCGGCGGGCTCGGCGGGGGCCGCCTTCGCCGGGGCGGCGGGGGCCTGCGCGGGAGCGGCGGACGCGGGCTTCGCCGGGGCCGGGGCGGGGGCCTGCGCGGCGGGCGCGGGCGCGGGCCGGACGGGCTGGGCCGGGGCGGCGGGGGCCTGTGCGGCGGGCGCCTCCGCGGCCGGGGCCGGCTGCGTCACGGTGCCCGCGGCCCCCGAGGCCGCGGGAGCCTGACCTGCGGGCTTGTCCGCCGAGCCGGAGGCACCCGGCTTGTAGTCGGCGAAGAAGTCCCACCAGGCGCGGTCGACCGAATTCGGGTCCTGGAGGTACTGCTGGTAGATCTCGTCGACGAGCCACTCGTTGGCGCCGAAGGCGGCCGCAGGGCTCTGACCCCGGCCGTCTTGGTCGGTCGAGATGCTCGAGTTACTGGGGGACTGAGACGACACGGCGGCAACCGCCCTCTTCCGCTTCACAAGGTGATGGACAGCGGAAATAAAGGCTACGCCTCCGTGGGCGGAAGGTGCAGGCGGGGCGTGCCATCGTCGCGTACATCACATCGAACGGCGGGTTTCGGGGGAAGAAGCGCCGGGAAACATGCGTGGTTCGGCGGCGAGCGGGTACCACTCGACTGAGCTGCGGCTTCCGCTCCCCGCACCTCCGGTCGGCTCCGAACCGGCCCCGGAGGGGGTGCGCACGCGTACGCACACCCACGCGGACCCGGAGCGGCTCCGGTTCGAACCCTATGTCAACTCCGCTGCTGCGGAATCCCCGGAAGGGTGACGAGGATGCGGCAGCCCCTCGCGGATTCGGCCACGCCTATGCGGCCGCCGTGGAGGTCCACGGCCCAGCGGGCGATGGCCAGGCCCAGCCCCGTGCCGCCGTCGCTGCCCGGTCCGTGCGGAGCGGGGACGCTGCCCCGGTTGAACCGCTCGAACACCTTGTGCCGCTCCGACTCGGGGATGCCGGGGCCCTCGTCCACGACCTCCAGCCGCAGCGACTCCGGGAACGGCCCGCGCCGGGCCCGCACCGTGACGCGGCCGTGCGGGGGCGAGTGCTTCACGGCGTTGTCCACGAGGTTCGCCACCACCTGGTGGAGCCGCTCCACGTCCGCGTGGGCGGTCATCTCGGGCGGGGAGACGTCCAGGTGCAGGTGCACGTCCGTACGCGTGTGGGGGACCGCCCCGGAGCCCACGGCGCGCTGGGACGCGGCCAGGCCGGCCTCCTTCAGGACGCCCGACAGGTAGGGCCACACCTCGAACCGGCGCGACCGGAGCGGTACGACGCCGTTGTCCAGCCGGGACAGGTCGAGCAGCGTCTCCACCAGGCGGCCCAGCCGCTCGGTCTGCGCCAGTGCCGTGCGCATGGTCTCCGGGTCGGCGGCCGAGACGCCGTCCACGACGTTCTCCAGGACGGCCCGGAGCGCGGCGATCGGGGTGCGCAGCTCGTGGGAGACGTTGGCGACCAGCTCCTTGCGGTGCCGGTCGACGGCCTCCAGGTCGTCCGCCATGCGGTTGATCGTGGAGGCGAGGTCGCCGAGCTCGTCGCGGCGGCCGGCACCGTGGACGCGGCGGGTGTAGTCGCCGTGCGAGATGCCCTTGGCGACCTTGTTCATCTCGTCGAGCGGGGCGGTGAGGCCGTGCGCGACGAACTGGGTGAGCAGCAGGGTCGCGATCACCGAGAAGACCGTGATGAACCGGAGCTCGGTCTCGGTCCGCAGGGCGACCAGGAGCAGCCCGGTGGTGATGAAGACGGAGACGACGACGAGGGAGCAGAGCTTCGTCTTGATCGAGATGGTGAGGGGCCGGAACCGGCCGCGCGGGCGGCGGACCGCCCCGCCGTCCGAGGTCCGCCGCCCGGGGGCCGGCGCCGGGCGGCCGGTGTGCCGGTCGCCGCGCGCGCCCCTCCGGTACGGGCCGCCGGCCGGGCGGTCCCGGCCGGCGCGGGCCGCCGGCCGGTCGTCGTCCGCCGCCCGGGTGCCGGGCTGCCCGAGGCTCACGGCGCCGGGGTCTCCAGGGCGTACCCCACGCCGTGCACGGTGCGGATCCGCTCGGCGCCGATCTTCCGGCGCAGCGCCTTGATGTGGCTGTCCACCGTCCGGGTGCCCGAGGCGTCGGCCCAGTCCCAGACCTCGGCGAGCAGCTGCTCCCGGGAGAGCACCGCGCGCGGGGTGTTGGCCAGGCAGACCAGCAGGTCGAACTCGGTCGGCGTCAGGTGCACGTCGTCGCTCCTGACGCGGACGCGGCGCTGGGCGTGGTCGATCTCCAGCTCGCCGAGGCGCAGGATGCCGCTGCGGGGCGTGACCGCCGCCAGCGCGGCGCGCTCGACGCGGCGCAGCAGCACGTGGACCCGGGCCACCAGCTCGCGCATCGAGAACGGCTTCGTCATGTAGTCGTCGGCGCCGACACCGAGCCCGACGAGCATGTCCGTCTCGTCGTCCCGCGCGGTGAGCATCAGGACGGGGACCGGCCGCTGGGCCTGGACGCGGCGGCAGACCTCCAGCCCGTCGAAACCCGGCAGCATGACGTCCAGGATCATCAGGTCGGGCTGCCAGGCCTCCGCCGCGTCGACGGCGGCGGGTCCGTCCGACGCGGTCTGCACGAGGAACCCCTCGGCGCGCAGCCGCGCGGAGAGGGCCTCCACGATGGTCGCGTCGTCCTCGACGACCAGGACCCGGCGCTGGGTACCCGCCGTGACCGCGTTGCCGGTGTGGCCGGTGTGTGCGTGCTCCATGCCCCGCCCCTGTCGCGTCCTGCGCGAGCTGTAGATCCGTGCGCTTCCGTCAACAACATAAAGGCAGCGGCCGCGTCGCGGCTACGCGGGTCGAACCCCGAGGTGGACCGCGTCCGGTACGCCCCGGGCAACGGGGACCTCTTCCGTCCGTACCCCGCGGAAACCGGCATTCCGGAGGGACTCCTCGAAAGCGGCGGACGGCCGGGCGGACCAGACGGCCAGTACGCCGCCGGGGTTGAGGCGGCGTGCGCAGGCGGCCAGGCCGGACGGCGAGTACAGGCCGCCGTTGTCCTCGGTGACCGTCCACTCGGGGCCGTTGTCGACGTCGAGGCAGAGCGCGTCGTACGTGTCGGCGGTGTCCGGGTCGCGGAGGTAGGCGACGAGGTCGGCGTGGACCAGGACCGTGCGCGGGTCGGCGAGGGCGGGGGCGGAGAGGGCGGCGAGGGGGCCCGCGCGGTGCCAGTCGATGACGGCCCGCTCGCGTTCGACCACGGCGATGCGGCCCCAGGCGGGGTCGGCGGCGGCGTGGGCGAGGGAGAAGCCGACGCCCAGCCCGCCGATGAGCACGGAGGGGCGGGCGGCGCGGCCCCCGCCCAGGGCGTGCAGGGCGGCGTCGACGAGGAGCCGCTCGGAGCGGCCGTCGGAGGTGTCCATCAGGAAGGTGCCGTTGGCGATGATCTCGAAGTGTTCGCCGCGCTGCCGCAGCACGACTTCACCGTACGGGCCTTCACGTCGGTCGAGCGTCACGGGCATGCGCCCCAGCCTATGCGGAACGGCCGCGGGCGGGAGGGGCGTTCGCGGCCGGCGGTCAGCCGCCGGTGCCGTCCGCGGCCGGGCCGCCGTCGCGCACCACCCCGGTCAGCGGCCCCTGGTACCGCCAGCCCAGCGACGTGTAGAGGGCGAAGCCGTCGACGGTGGCGCCGAGGACGCCGGTGGTGGCCCCGGCCGCGGCGGCGGCGTTGTGCAGGAGGCGCATGACGGTGCTGCCGAGGCCGCGCCTGCGGTGCGCCCCGTCCGTCTCGATCTGGTCGAAGACGGCCGTGCGGCCCGTGGGCGCCACCTGGCCGCGCGCGGCGAGCGAACCGTCCTCGGTGAGGACGCGCACGAGGTGGACGCCCTCGTGGACCTCGGCGTGCAGGGCGTACCCGGCGGGCAGCGCCGGGGCGGGGCCGGGGCGCAGGGCGGTGTACATCATGAAGCCCGGGTCGTCGGGGACGGTCCAGCCGGGGGTGATCCAGCCGGCGACCTCCTCGGGCTCGGCGAGGACCTTCAACCAGGCGTACGGCCGCGTCACGGTCGCGCAGAGCTCGCGGACGGTCGGCCCGTCGGGCTCGGGCACGACGTGCCGGAGGACGTGGCGGTTCAGACCCACGTCGATGCGGTACCCCCACGGCTCCTCGACGGGGGGCGGGGCGCCGCGGGAGACGGCCCAGCCCCGGACCCACGCGTCGGTAATGTCTGCGCTGTGCATGAGGCCATTACACCCGAGGGGGCGGTGCGGCGCCAGGGTGTAACAAATGGTGCGGATCGTGTCGCTGTCTGTTTCGGTGACCGGGAAGACGTGTGAAGGGAGAACCCGACCATGAGGAACCCCGCAGCCCGCGCGCTGCGCCGCGCGGCCGTGTCCGCGGCGGCGGGCGCCCTGGGTCTCGGCCTGGCCGCCCCCCTCGCCCTGGCCGCCCAGGCCGCCCAGGCCCAGGGCGGCACGGCCGCCCGCTTCGGCGGCACCGTCGTCTACGACGCCGGCCCCGGCGTCGAGAACGACGTGGCCGTCGGCCTCTTCCTCGGCGAGCTGGCGGTCCAGGACGAGACCGGGGCCGCGGCGGGCCCCGGGTGCGTCCGGCGCAGCGACGTCCTCGTCACCTGTGGCGCCGCCGCCGGGGTCACCCGGATCACCGTCCGGACGGGGGACCAGGACGACCGGGTCCACGTCGCGGTGCCCCTCGACGCGGTCGTCGACCCCGGGACCGGCGCCGACGACGTCACCACGCACGGCGGCGGCGACCGGATCACCCTCGGCGATGGCGGACCCGGCGACCGCGTCGCCTCCTGCGGCGCGGGCGCGGACGCCGTCGCGGCGGATCCGGGCGACACGGTCCCGGCGAGCTGCGAGGACCGGTTCAGTCCAGCCACATGAGCACGGCGTCCCCCTCGCGGGCGGCGGCGCCGAAGAACGGGACCAGCTCCTCGTAGTAGGCCGTCACGTACTCCAGCGGCTCCCCCCGCTCCCAGACCACCACCGGGTACACCTCGGCCCGCGCCAGGTCCTCGGGGCCCACCCCTCGACGAGCCGCTCGGCGGGGGTCCGCCGCAGCGCCTCGGCGGCGACCCCGACCCGCTCGGGCGTCAGATAGCGCGGCGGGGTGTACCCCCACTCCTCGGCGCCCGGTATCGCGCCCTCCCCGAAGACGACGTCGACGGGGAAGCCGATCCGCGACAGCAGGAAATCCAGCGCGTGCCACGCCTTGTCGGTGTCGAGGCACCGCGCCCGGTCCCCGCCGCCCCCGCCGCGCAACTCGGCCTCGACCAGTTCGTCGACCCGCTCCTGCGCCCACTGCGGATCCCTCAGCGCCCGCGCGAACTCGTCGGCGGTCAGCCTCACGTACTCCCCGATCATGCTCATGGGCCGATCGTAGGAGCCGCCACTGACAACGACCGCCGACGGAACGGGCGTTGCGGGTCCCCCGTGCGGCGGCCGGGCCGTCCGGCCGCGCGGTGCCACCGGTCCTCCCGGGGGCGCTCCGGGCGGGCCCGCCCGCGGAGGGGCGCCGTCCGGCCCGGTTCCGCGCCGCCGGTTCGGACGGTTCCGGCGGGGCGCGGTCCGGGGCAGCGGGCGTGAGGGGGGCGCGCGGCCGGCCGGGCGCCGCCCCGGTGGGGACCGGTGGGGACCGGTGGGCGGGGGTGCGCCCCCGCCGCGTACCGGAGCGGGCGCTTCGGCCGGGCGCCTCCGGACCGGGACGGGACGGAAGATCGCTCAGAGCGAACAGGGTGCGGGAACGATGCCGGACTCCCGAACATTGAGTCGACGTAGCTCAACTTGACTGCCGAAAGGGAGATCATGGCTTCGACGTCCGCTTCGCTCACCCTGCCCGTGCTGCCGCTCGACGACGAGGTCGTGCTACCGGGGATGGTGGTGCCGCTGGACCTGTCCGACAACGAGGTGCGCGCCGCCGTCGAGGCCGCCCAGGCGGCCGCCCGGGACGGGAGCGGCAAGCCGCGGGTGCTGCTGGTCCCCAGGGTGGACGGCACGTACGCGGGCATCGGCGTCCTCGGGACGGTCGAGCAGGTCGGGCGGCTCTCCGACGGAGACCCCGGAGCGCTCATCCGGGGCCGGGCGCGCGTGCGGATCGGAGCCGGGACCACCGGGCCGGGCGCCGCCCTGTGGGTGGAGGGCGCCCTGGTCGAGGAGACCGCGCCCGACCCGCTGCCCGGCGCCGTCACCGAGCTGGTCAAGGAGTACAAGGCCCTGGCCACCAGCTGGCTGCGCAAGCGCGGCGCCTGGCAGGTCGTCGACCGGGTCCAGCAGATCGACGACGTCTCCGCCCTGGCGGACAACGCCGGGTACTCCCCCTTCCTCACCACCGCCCAGAAGGTCGCCCTGCTGGAGACGGCCGAGCCCGTCGCGCGGCTGAGGCTCGCCACCGAGCAGCTGCGCGACCACCTGGCCGAGCAGGACGTGGCGGAGTCCATCGCCAAGGACGTCCAGGAGGGCGTCGACAGGCAGCAGCGCGAGTTCCTCCTGCGCCGCCAGCTCGAAGCCGTGCGCAAGGAGCTCCGCGAGCTGAACGGCGAGGAGGCCGACGGCGGCACGGACGACTACCGGGCCCGCGTCGAGGCCGCCGACCTGCCCGGGAAGGTCCGCGAGGCAGCCCTCAAGGAGGTCGACAAGCTGGAGCGCGCCAGCGACCAGTCCCCGGAGGGATCCTGGATCCGCACCTGGCTGGACACGGTCCTGGAGATGCCGTGGAACGAGCGGACCGAGGACCACTACGACGTCCGGGGCGCCCAGGAGGTCCTCGACGCCGAGCACGCCGGACTGCAGGACGTGAAGGAGCGCATCACCGAGTACCTCGCCGTCCGCAAGCGCCGCGCCGACCGGGGCCTCGGCGTCGTCGGCGGGCGCCGCGGCGGCGCCGTGCTCGCGCTGGTGGGGCCGCCCGGTGTGGGCAAGACGAGCCTCGGCGAGTCCGTCGCCCGCGCCATGGGCCGCAGGTTCGTGCGCGTCGCGCTCGGCGGCGTACGGGACGAGGCGGAGATCCGCGGCCACCGGCGGACGTACGTCGGCGCCCTGCCCGGCCGGATCGTCCGCGCCGTCAGGGAGGCCGGCTCCATGAACCCCGTCGTCCTCCTCGACGAGATCGACAAGGTGGGTTCCGACTTCCGGGGCGACCCGGCCGCCGCCCTGCTGGAGGTCCTCGACCCGGCGCAGAACCACACCTTCCGCGACCACTACCTCGAAGTCGAACTCGACCTGAGCGACGTCGTCTTCCTCGCCACGGCGAACGTGGCGGAGGCCATCCCCGAGCCGCTCCTGGACCGCATGGAGGTGGTCCGGCTCGACGGCTACACCGAGGACGAGAAGATCGTCATCGCCCGCGACCACCTGCTGCCGCGCCAGCTGGAGCGGGCCGGGCTCGACCGGGACGAGGTGGTGGTCGAGGAGGCCGCGCTGCGCAGGCTCGCCGGCGAGTACACCCGCGAGGCGGGCGTGCGGAACCTGGAGCGGTCCGTCGCCCGGCTCCTGAGGAAGATCGCCGCCCGGGCCGAACTGGGCGAGCGGGAGCTGCCGTTCACCGTCCGCGCGGACGGCCTGGAGAGCCTCCTCGGGCGCCCGCACCACGTGCCGGAGTCCGCCCAGGAGCCGGCCGAGCGCCGCACGTCCGTCCCCGGCGTCGCGACCGGCCTGGCGGTCACCGGCGCGGGCGGCGACGTGCTGTTCGTCGAGGCGTCCCTCGCCGACGCGGAGACCGGCGCCGCGGGACTCACCCTCACCGGGCAGCTCGGCGACGTGATGAAGGAGTCCGCGCGGATCGCGCTCTCCTTCCTCCGCTCCCGCGGCGCGGAGCTCGAACTGCCCGTCACCGGCCTCAAGGACCGGGGCGTCCACATCCACTTCCCCGCCGGGGCCGTGCCGAAGGACGGACCGAGCGCCGGCGTCACCATGACGACCGCGCTCGCCTCCCTGCTCAGCGGCCGGTTGGTGCGGACGGACGTGGCCATGACCGGCGAGGTGTCGCTGACCGGGCGGGTGCTGCCGGTCGGCGGCGTCAAGCAGAAGCTGCTCGCCGCCCACCGGGCCGGGATCACCACGGTCGTCATCCCGAAGCGGAACGAGCCCGACCTCGACGACGTGCCCGCCGAGGTCCTCGACGGGCTGGAGGTCCACACGGTGACGGACGTCCGGCAGGTCCTGGACATCGCCCTGACGCCCGCGACCGCCGGCGCCGGGGCGCACCGGGGCCGCGACGAGGAGGCTCCGGCGGCGCCCGCGGCCGCCTGACCCCGCCGGAGGGCCGGTACGGACGCGTACGGGCCCGTACGGCTGCGGGCCAGCCGCCCGGTGACGGACCGTCGCCCCGCCCCGCCGCCCGGTGACGGACCGTCGCCCCGCCCCGCCGCCCCTCCGCGAGGACGGCCCGCGCCGCTCGCGGGAGGTCCCGGCGCCCCGCTGCCGGGGCCTCCCGCGGCTCGCGCGCGGGCCCCGTGCCGCAGCGGGGCGCAGGCCCCTCGCGGAGACGCGCAACGCCTATGCTGAGGGCGCTCCAGAACGCCTGAGTGGGGTCCCGCCGTATGAACCGTCCAGCAGTGCACGTGATGATCGTCGATGACGAGGTCCTGATCAGAGAGGGCCTGCGGCGGATCGTCGACGGTTTCGACGGCACGCGCGTCGTCGCGGTGTGCACGGGCGCGGAGGCGGTCGACGGGGCGCGCGAGCACCGGCCGGACGTGGTCCTGCTCGACGTCCGCATGCCCGACCGGGACGGCCTGGCCGTCCTCGCGGACCTGCGGGCCCTGCCCGACCCGCCCGTCGTGGCGATGCTGACCATGTTCGACGCGGACGAACACCTGTCGGCGGCGTTGCGGGGCGGGGCGGCCGGCTTCCTGCTGAAGGACACCGCGCCCGAGCAGCTCCGGTACCTGATCGGGGAGCTGGCGGCGGGCGGCCGCGTCATCGCGCCGAAGGTCGCCCGGACGGTCGTCGACGGCTACCTGCGCGCGGGGGGCGGGGAACCGGAGCGCCGGCCGGCCGCGTCCGGCGACCGCCCGGGATTCGGCGACCGCCCGGGATCCGGTGGGCTGACGCCCCGTGAGCGCGAGGTCCTCGTCCTCCTCGCGGAGGGCCTGTCCAACTCCGAGATAGCACGGCGGCTGCGCATCGGGACGACGACGGTGAAGGACCACGTCAGCACGGTGCTGGGCAAGCTGGGCGTGGCGAACCGGGTGCAGGCGGCGGTACGGGCGCACCAGCTGCGACTCGTGTGATGAGGCGGCGCCGCTCGGCCGCCGGGCGGGTCCTGGCAGCCACCGCGGCTGCCGAACTGCTGGCCGTGGAGGGGCTGTTCGCCGCCCTTCCCCTCGCGGTGTGCGCGGCGGCGCTGTTCTTTCTGCCGCTGCGGCGGCGCCTGCCCCTCACCACGCTGTGCGCCACCCTGCCGGCGATGCTGACCGGGCACATGTGGCTGCCGTCCATGGTGGCGATGCTGGAGATGGCGTCCGGCCGCTCCCGGCACCGGACCGCGGTGGCCTGCGCCCTGCTGTTCGCGGCGGCGGCCTGCCCCTGGCCCGTGTGGGAGTTCGCCTCGATGACCCGCCAGGAGATCCTCACCTCCGTCGAGGCCGCCGCCCTGATGAGCACGGGCCCCACCGCGCTGGGCCTGCTCGTCGCCACCCGCGGCGAACTGCGCGCCCGCCTCGCCGAGCTCACGGCCACCCGCGAGCGGGAGCAGCACCTGGAGTCGGAGCGCGCCGTCGCCCGCGAACGGGCCCGGCTCGCCCGCGAGATGCACGACACCATCGCCCACCACGTCGGCATCATCGCCGTCCAGGCGGGCGCCCTGCGGGCCGCCGAGACCGACGCCTGGAAGCGGGACACCGCCGAGAGCATCCGCCGCCACGGAGTGCAGGCCCTGGAGGAGCTGCGCGACATGGTCGGCGTGCTGCGCGCCTCCGACCCGGCCGCCGCCCGGTCCGCCGGCCGCACCGGCCTCGACGGGCTGCGGGACCTGGCCGACGGCAGCCTCCTGGAGGTCGCGCTCGACGTGGCCGAGCTCCGGACGGCACCCGCCGGGGAGGTGGAGAACGCGGTGTTCCGCATCGTCCAGGAGTCCCTGAACAACGTCCGCAAACACGCCCCGGGCGCCCGGGTCGCCGTCCGCGTCGCCCCCGGCCCGGACGGGTGCTCGCTGACCGTGGAGGTCGGAAACTCCGCACCGCCCGGTGCCGCCCGGCCCCCGGCCCCGCACCCCGGTCCGGACCCGGCCGGCGCCGGCCTGCCCGGGGGCGGGTACGGGCTCGTCGGACTGCGGGAGCGGGCCGAACTGCTCGGCGGGTCGCTGTCGGCGACGCGCAGTCCGGAGGGCGGCTTCCTCGTGCGGGCGGTCCTCCCGCTGTGAACGGCCCGCCGGGCGGAGGGGGCCGACCGGAGGTCCCCCTCCCCGCCGGGGCCGGCAGGACGGGACCGCCGGGCCCGGTGGGGCACGACCGGACCCGCCGGGCCGAGGGGGGTGCCTCCGCAGCCGTGCTCCGGCGCGCCCGCGGAGCGGTACCGGCCGACGGGGCTTCGGCGCACCGGGCGGCGGCGCGGCGGCGCACCGGGACCGGAAGGCGGCCGTCCGGTCGACGCGCCCGGTGGGGAGGACCGTCCGGGCCGCCGTCGTCCGGCGGGAAGGGCCGCCCGGACCGTCGTACCCGGCGCCGACGGCGCCGTACGCCGCACCCCGCGGGACGGCGCCCCCGCCGACCCGGCCCCCCGCCGACCCGGCCCCCGGCCGGCCGGGGGCCGGGTCGGCGGGGGGCCGGGCCTCCGCCGATCGGTCCCGCCGCCCCGCCGCCCCGCCGCCCCGTCGACCTGCGCCGACGCCCGGCCCCTGCGGGATACTTGCCGTGCCGCGGGGCACGCCGCGGCAGGGCGGCCGGGACGCGCGAGGGGTGCGGGCATGAGGGAAAGCGGTACGGGCGGCGAACCGGTGCACGAGGGGCCCGGCGAGCAGGACCCGGACGGCGGCGCGGACCAGGCGTACCTCGCCCTCGAACGCGAACTCGCCGTGTTCCTGCGCCGCGCCCGCGCGTCCTCCGGCGAGATGGCCCGCGAGGTCCACCCCGACCTCGAACCCGCCGCGTACGGGCTGCTCGTCCGGCTCGACGAGGCGGGCGGCCGGCGGGCCACCGAACTCGCCGGGTACTTCGGCGTGGGCAAGGCCACGATGAGCCGCCAGCTCCGGGCTCTGGAGGAACTGGGGCTCATCGTCCGCGAGCCCGACCCGGCGGACGGCCGCGCCTCGCTGGTGCGCCTCACCGAGGAGGGACGGAGCCGCTTCCGCCGCGTCCGCGACGCCCGCCGCGCCCGGTACGTGCGCAAGCTCGCCGGCTGGGACCGCGCCGAGGTGGCGGAACTGGCCCGGCTGCTCCACCAGCTCAACACCCGCGCCGAGGACCGGGACCCCGCGGGGTCGTGACCCCGGGGGCTCACAGCTCGGCGTAGACCGCCGTCGCGTCGTCGTGGCGCTTCCGCAGGCGCCCCCCGACGGCCCCCGGGGTCCGGGCCTCCAGCGCCCGGACCCGGCCGAGGAGGCCCCGCGGACCCTCCTCCCGCAGTACGGCCACGCAGTCCGCCCAGCCGCCCTCGCCGAACGGCTCCACCCATCGCGCCGCCCCGTCCGACAGCGCCGCCACCGCCCGTACGGCGGACCGCGGCGTCACCCCGGTCACCGCCCGCGCCGCCACCGCCGGGTCCGCGGCCGCCGTGAAGAAACCGCCCTCCGCGTTGCGCAGCCGGTCCGTCGCCGCGTGGGAGCGCAGCACCTCGGGCGGGACGAGGTCCAGCCGGCCGTCCCGCACCGCGCGCACCTCCCCCTCGGGCGACTCCAGCAGCAGCACCGAGTCGGACAGCACCAGGTGCTCCACGGCCTCAGCGTCCCAACGCGCCAGCGCCACCGTCGCCTGAGGAGTTCGGACGTGAGAAAGATCACAAGTTGCGGAGTGGGCGTCCGCGGTGCGCCGGATTGCCTCCGCCAGGACCTGTGCCAGGGTCAGATCGGGCCTGGAAACCGACAGTTCGGTCAGGGAACCCCCGAGGCGCGCCGTGAACCAGGGCACCGGGTGCGCGCAACCCACGTCCGCGGACGGCGGCGTCACCCCGTCTAGGACCACCAGGGCGCCGCCCCGGCCGGACGCCGGGACCGCCGTGGCGGCCCAGTCCTCGTTGGGGCGCCCGGGGTCGCCGGGCAGGGAGGCGGTCTCGGTGTGCATGCACCCCAGTCTGCCGGTCCCCCTCCTCCGGCGCGGACCGTCGGAAGCACCCGTACCGGCAGGTCGGCGGTGTGCCCCCGACCGCGCCCGGGGCGCCTCCGGAGTGTTCCGCGACATGCGGGCGCGCAATATTGCCAAAGCCCGCGCGGAAGGTCCAACCCGGCGCGCCCCGCGCCCCCTCCGCGCGCGAGACCGGGAGTTGTTAGCCGACTCCGGAGTGTTGTTCACTCGTTCGGGTGGCGGAGCGGCCGAGGGGTGCCCGCTGCCCAAAATGGCTGGAATGGTCGGAAGCCGTACCAGGGGTGGGGGCGCTCTCCATGTGTGACCGGTCGTCACCTCTGCTTCATGGGCGAACGAGTTCGAGAATGTGAGCACCGGTGAAGAAGCGCAGTGAGACTCCCGGCGATCCCCATGTTCCGGGCGGCCGCAGCGTACGGGTACGGAACCGCCTCGTGGCCGGTGTCGCCCTGGTCGGCGTCACCGTCATCGGCGCCGGGGCGCCCGGTGTGCTCGCGACCTCCGCGGACCTGTCGGAGTCGCAGGGCCTCGTCACCCTCGCCGAGCTGAACCGGCAGGCGGTCACCCTCGCCCACTCCCTCGCCGACGAGCGCGACGAGGTCACCGCGTACGTCGCCGCGGGCCGCGGCGGCGCCGCGGGGGGCGGCTCCGGCGGCGCGGACGGCTCCGGCGAGGGCGCGGACCGCGCGAAGCCCGCCCCGCCCGGCGCCCACGGCGCCCGCGTGGACCGGCAGATCGAGGAGATCCGGGCCGCCGCCCCCGACGACGTGCGCCGCGCCCTCGCCGACGTCCCCTCCCTCCGCCGCACCGCCCTCGCCGGCGACGGCACCGCGCTGGCCGCCCACCGCGCGTACACCGAGGTCATCGACAAGCTGCGGGCCCTCGCCGCCCGGCTCGCCGACCGCACCCCCGCCCGCGCCGCCGACGGCCCCGGCCGCGCCCCCGCCGAACTCGGCCAGGCCGTGGAGCAGGCCTCCGCCACCCGCGGACTGCTCCTCGCCGCGCTCGCCGTGCCCGACCGGGGCGGCAGCGGACGCACCGTGTACGACCCGGCCAGCGGCCGCTACGTCACCGAGGAGGACCCCGGCGCGGGAGCGGCCGCGCGGGTCCGCGACGAGCTGAGCGCCGCCGCCCACCGGGCCCGCGTGCGCGAGCAGGTCTCCCTCGCCGACTTCGAGAGCACCGCCGACGCGACCGCCCGCGAGTCGCTCGCCGCCACCGTCACCGGCCCCGAGGTCAAGGCGGCCGAGGACCACCTCGGCAGGCTCGCCGACGGTCCCCAGCTGAGCCGGGCCGAGCGCAGGACCGACCCCGAGCGGCTGTCCGACGCGCTCACCGCCCGGATCGAGCAGATGCGCGGCGTCGAGTCGGCCCTCGCCACCCGCCAGGTCGAGCGCATGGAGCGGCTCCGCGACGACGACGTCACCGCCCTGGAGCTGCGGATCGCCGTGCTCGGCGGCTGTCTGCTCGTCGCGATCGGCGTCTCGACGGCCGTCGCCCGCACCCTCACCCGCCCGCTCGCGGTCCTGCGCCTCGGCGCCGCCCGGGTGGCCGCCGCGCCGGAGAGCGAGGAGCCGATCCGGTTCACCGGCCGCAACGACGAGTTCGCCCAGGTCGTCCGGTCCCTCAACACCCTGCACGGCAAGCTCCTGGAGCTCGGCGCCCGCGCCGCGCGGGGCGGGGAGCGGGAGACCGCCGAACTGGCCGCCCGCCACGCCGAGCTGCGCGAGGAGACCGAGCGGCTGACCGCCGAGCTGGAGCGGCAGCGGCACGGCGCCCACCACACCTTCGTCAACCTGTCGCTGCGCACGCTCGGCCTCGTCGAACGGCAGCTGACCGTCATCGAGAAGCTGGAGGAGCGCGAGCAGGACCCCGAGCAGCTGTCCACGCTGTTCAAGCTGGACCACATGGCCACGGTCATGCGCCGTCACAGCGAGAACCTGCTGATCCTCGCCGGTCACGAGCACACCCACGCCCACCAGGGGCCGGTCCCGCTGGTCGACGTGCTGCGCGCCGCGGTCAGCGAGATCGAGCGGTACGAGCGGGTCGTCATCGAGTCCCTGCCGCAGCACGCGCACGTGGCCGGCTTCGCCGCCGACGACGTCAGCCACCTGCTGGCCGAGCTGCTGGAGAACGCCACGTCGTTCTCGCCGCCGGAGGCGCGGGTCCGGTTGTCCGGGCGGTCGCTGGACGGCGGCGACCTGATGCTGTCCGTACGGGACGAGGGCATCGGGGTCGACCCGGCGCGCCTCGCCGACCTCAACGCCCGTCTCGCGGACCCGGCGCTCGCCGCCGAGGGCGAGGGCCTCGGGCTGCGGGTGGCCGCCCTGCTGGCGGCGCGGCACGGCGTACGGGTCGAGCTGCGGGCGGAGCCGGACGGCGGGGTGACGGCCCTCGCCGTCCTCCCGCAGGCGCTCCTGCCGGACGCGCCGCCGCCGGCGGGGCCCTCGGTGGCCGCCTTCGCGGAGGGGGTGCCGACGGTCTCCCTGCCGGGGGTGGCGGAGACGGGGTCCGACACGCCGCCGACGCGCGGGGAGGCCGAGGGCGCCCCGGTGGCCGCGGCCGAGACGCCGGACGGGACCGCACCGGCCGCGCTGCGGACCGGCGCCGGGCAGGAGGCCGTTCCCGAGGGGACCGCCGCCGACGACGAGGGTGCCGGGCCCGGGGAGGCCGCCCAGGTGGGCGCCGCGTCCGAGGCGGACGCCGGTCCCGGGAGCGCCTCGTCCGAGGACGTCGCCCACGGGACCGCCGGGCCGGACGCGGAAGACGGCCCGGTGGATTCACCGGCCGGACCGGACGGGCACGACGAGCGGAACGGGTACGACGGACGCGACGGGCACGGCGGGCACGACGAGCCGGACGGGCACGGCGGGCACGGCGGGTACGACGAGCCGGACGGGCACGACGAGCGGAACGGGTACGACGGACGCGACGGGCACGGCGGGCACGACGAGCCGGACGGGCACGACGAGCCGGACGGGCACGGCGGGCACGGCGGGCACGACGAGCCGGACGGGCACGGCGGGCACGGCGGGCACGACGAGCCGGACGGGCACGGCGGGCACGGCGGGCACGACGAGCTGGACGGGCACGACGGACACGGCGGGCACGACGAGCTGGACGGGCACGACGGACACGGCGGGCACGGCGAGCGGACCGGGCCGGAGGGGTACCGGACCGCCACCGCCACCCCCGCCACCCCCGCCACCCCCGCCACCCCCGCCCCCGACGTCCCCGAGGGCGACGCGGCGCAGGGGCCCGCCGCGCACGAGACGACCCTCCAGGTGCGGCTGCCCGAGCCCGACGGGGCGCGGACCGACGGGGCGCGGGAGCACGAGCGGACCACGGACGACGGGGACGGCTGGGAACGGGTCACCGACAAGGGCCTGCCGAAGCGGACGCCTCGGACCGTCGACGCCGGGGGCCCCCGCGCCGAGCGCACCGGCGGGGTGAACGCCGAGGAGCTGCGCCGCCGGCTCGGCGGCTTCCACCGGGGCGCCGAGAAGGGCCGGCGCGACGCCGAGGCCGAGATCACGGCGTCGGAGGAAGCGGCACCAGGAACGGGGAACACCGTCGAGGAGGCACACAGTTGAGTCCGACGACCGGAACCGGCACCCAAGGACTGAGCAGCGAAGCGCGCAACCTGCACTGGCTGCTGGGAAATCTCGTGGAGGAGGTGCCTGGCGTCCGGTCGGTCGCCGTGGTCTCGTCGGACGGCCTGCTCCTGCTGTCGTCCGACCCCGGGGCGGCGGACGCGGGTGCCGGAACCGGCCCCGCCGGCCGCACGCACCGGCCGCACGGTCCCCAGGGCTCCAGCGCCGACCTGGCCACCATCGTCTCCGGCATCGCCAGCCTCACCGCGGGCGCCGCCCGCCTCATGGACGGCGGCGCGGTCAGGCAGACGATGGTCGCCATGGAGGAGGGCAGCGTCTTCGTCATGTCGATCAGCGACGGCTCGCTCCTCGGCGTGTACGCCGCACCCGACTGCGACATGAGCGTCGTCGCGTACCACATGGCCCTCTTCGTGGGCCGCGCCGGGCACGTGCTCACCCCCGAACTCCGCAGTGAGCTGCGCCAGACGATGGAGGGCGACCGATGACGGCGCTGTCCGCCAAGCTGCCCGTGCGCGGCGAGGGCCGCCGGCCCGCCCGCGTCCGCCCGTACTCGCTGACCGGCGGGCGGACCCGCTTCGGGCACGTCCTGCTCGTCGAGACGTTCGTGGCCGCGCTCGAGGCGCCCGAGGGGCGCCCCGCCAGGCCCGGCGGGCGGCTCATGCCGGAGATGCGGGCCATCGTCCAGGTGTGCCGCCGGATGCGGACGGTCGCCGAGGTCTCCGCGCTGCTGCGGATACCGCTGGGGGTCGTCCGGGTGCTGATCAGCGACCTGGCCGACCAGGGGAAGCTGCGTGTGTACGGGACCGGGCACGGCTCCGGCCAGCCCGACCGCGCACTGCTGGAAAGGGTGCTGAGTGGACTTCGCCGTCTCTGAACTCCCGGACGAGGGGGCGCCGGCGCCCTGGCAGCTCGACCCGGAACGGGCACCGATCGCGACGAAGGTCGTCGTCGCGGGCGGCTTCGGCGTCGGCAAGACCACGTTCGTCGGATCGGTCTCCGAGATCACCCCGCTGCGCACCGAGGCCCTGATGACCCAGGCCAGCGCGGGCACCGACGACCTCTCCGCGACGCCGGACAAGGTCACCACCACCGTGGCGATGGACTTCGGGCGGGTCACCCTCGACGACGAACTGGTCCTGTACCTCTTCGGCACGCCGGGCCAGCAGCGCTTCTGGTTCATGTGGGACGACCTGGTGCGGGGCGCGATCGGCGCCGTCGTCATGGCCGACACCCGCAGGCTCACCGACTGCTTCGCCGCGCTCGACTACTTCGAGAGCCGCGGCCTGCCGTACGTGGTGGCCGTCAACCACTTCGAGGGCACCCGGCGCTACGAGGCCGAGGACGTGCGCGACGCGCTGACCGTCCCGGACGGCGTACCGATCGTGATCATGGACGCGCGGGAGCGGTCCACCGTCGTCGGGTCGCTGCTCGCCCTCGTCACGCGCGCCCTGGAGAAGATCCCGGCCTAGCGGCCCCGCCCGGCCCGCGCCGCCCCCGCCCACCGCGCCGACCACGGCGCCGCACGGAAAGAAGCCCTCTCCCATGCGGAAGATCCTCATCGTCGGAGCCGGCCAGTCCGGCCTCCAGCTCGCCCTCGGTCTCCAGGCGCAGGGGTACGAGGTCACCCTGATGTCGAACCGCACGGCCGACGAGATCCGCCACGGGCGCGTCATGTCCACCCAGTGCATGTTCCACACGGCGCTCCAGCACGAGCGGGACCTCGGCCTCGGCTTCTGGGAGTCCCGGGCCCCCCGCATCGAGGGCCTGGGCGTCTCGGTCGCCGGCCCCGACGGCACCCGCGCGATCGACTGGGTGGGCCGGCTCGACGGCTACGCCCAGTCCGTCGACCAGCGCGTGAAGATGGCCGGCTGGATGGAGGAGTTCGCCCGGCGCGGCGGCCAGCTCGTCATCCACGGCGCGGCCGTCTCCGACCTGGACTACTTCTCCCGCGCCTACGACCTGGTCCTCGTCGCCGCCGGCAAGGGCGAGCTGGTGTCGATGTTCGAACGGGACGCCTCCCGCTCCCCGTTCGCCGAGCCGCAGCGGGCGCTCGCCGTGGCGTACGTCCACGGCCTCGGCCCGCGCCCCGAGCACCCCGAGTACGACGCGGTCCGCTGCAACCTCGTGCCCGGCGTCGGGGAGCTGTTCGTGATGCCGACCCTCACCACCGGCGGCCGCGCCGACATCCTCTTCTGGGAGGGGGTCCCCGGCGGCCCGCTCGACGTCTTCCGGGGCGTCAGGGACCCGGCCGAGCACCTGGAGCTCACCCTGCGGCTGATGGAGCGCTTCACGCCCTGGGAGCACGCCCGCGCCACCAAGGCCGAGCTGACCGACGAGGGCGGCACCCTCGCCGGCCGGTACGCCCCGACCGTCCGCAAGCCCGTCGGGCGCCTCCCCGGCGGCGGTCTGGTCCTGGGCGTCGCGGACGTCGTCGTCGCCAACGACCCCATCACCGGCCAGGGCTCCAACTCCGCGGCCAAGTGCGCCGCCAGCTACCTCGCGTCGATCGTCGACCACGGCGACCGGCCGTTCGACGAGGCGTGGATGCGGGCGACGTTCGACCGCTACTGGGAGACCGCCCGGCACGTCACCAAGTGGACCAACGCGATGCTGGGCGTCCCGCCGGAGCACGTGCTCCGGCTGATCGGCGCGGGCGAGCGGCTCCCCGCGGTCGCCCACCGCTTCGCGAACGGCTTCAACGACCCGGCCGACTTCGAGGACTTCCTGTACGAGCCGGAGAAGACCGCAGCCTTCCTGGAGTCCGCCGCCGCGGCGTGACCCTCACGCCCCGCCGCCCCCGAGGTCCGGCGGGGCGTACGACGCCAGGGGCGGGGCCCCGGCGTCGGGCCGGACGGCACCCAGCACCGGGTGCACGGTGAGCGGCGCCACGGCCACGGCGGCGCCGGGCCGGGGCACGTGGAGGACCCGGCCGCCGCCCGCGTACAGCGCCACGTGGGTGGCCTCCGGGAAGTACACCACCAGGTCGCCGGGGCGCAGCGACCCCAGCGGCACCTTCGGGAGCGTCCGCCACTGCTCCCCGCCGGTGGACGGCAGCGTCCGGCCCGCCGCCGCCCACGCCCGCGCGGTCAGCCCCGAGTCGCCGGGGACCCCGGGGGCCTCCGGGTACGCCTCGCCGAGCAGGCCGGCCGCGTACGCGACGGCCTCGGCGCCCTCCGCGGAGGGCGCCCCCTCCGCGTCCGGCGCCCCGGGGGCCGGCGGGCCGCTCCGTGCCGGGTCCGCCCGGCCGAGTTCCAGCGCGGCCAGCTCGGCGAGCCGTTCCGGCCCCAGCCCGGCCAGGGCCTCCTCCGTCTCCCGCAGCCCCGCCAGCGCGCCGTCGCGCACCCGCTGCCGCGCGGCGGCCAGGGCCCGGGTGCGGTCCAGCGCCCGGCGCGCCGCCGCCGCGACCGCGCCCGCCCGCCTCTCGCCGCCCTCCAGCCGGGCCACCGCCGCCGCCCGCTCCCGGGCCAGGCGCCGCAGCAGCAGGGTCTGGTCCAGGGCGTGGTCCAGGGCGTGCTCCGGGTCCCCGGTGAACAGCAGCCGCAGTGCCGGGGGCGGTTCACCGCGGCCCCGGTACTGCGCCCGGGCCAGCCGCCCGGCCGCGTCCCGGGCCTCCGTCAGCGCGTCGCGGGTGCGCGCCAGGTCCCCGCCGAGCCGCCGCGCCGCGGCGGCCTGCGCGGCCAGCTCCTCACCGGCGGCCTCGTACGTCTCCCCGGCCGCCTCGGCCTCCCGGTAGAGCCGCTGGAGGCGGGTCAGCAGCTCGGACACGGACTCGCCCTCGGCGCCCGCCGGCGGCGCGGGCGCGCCGAGCACCAGCGACGAGGCGAGCGCGAGCACGGCCGCGCCCCTGCGGAACGTCATGCCACCACCTCCGGTCGACGGGAAGATGATGGATCATCAGACGAAGGGAGGAAACGACGAATGGGCCGACCGGCCCCGTGCGGTCACCGGACCGGGGGAACCGCCCCCGCGCGGCGCCGGGGGCGGCTACGCGGACCGGCCCGGCGCCCCCGCCCCGCCCCCGGCCGGGACCACGGCCACCGCGGCACGCGCCGCTCGCGGCCGGCGGGCTCGTACACGTACTTCCAGCCGCGTTGCAGCCCGAGCCGCTTCGTGTACCCGGCGGGCACGCGGCGGTAGGCGTGGACCGCGGGCGGGCCGCCGCCCCCGTCGGGGACGGGGACCTCGTACCACTTCGGCGGGTGCCCCGTCGGCCCGGTCGGCACCGGCAGGACGCGACCGTCGAGGGGGCCGCCGGAGAAGGGGGTGTTCTCGGTTCGCACCCCGCCAGTCTCACAGCAGGTGCGAGGCCCCGCCCACCACGGGCGCCACCCGGCGGGCCAGCGTCCCCACGGGGCCGTCCGCCCTCTCCAGCGCCGGCATGCCCGCCACCGCCCGCGCCGTCCGCGGCTCCGTCGCCGCGGTGGCGGCCAGCAGGGCGACGAGGTGGTCGACGAGCCAGCCGCGCAGCTCCTCCGCGGGCGGCCGCTTGCCCTCGTCGAGCCGGATCAGCGAGGCCGCCTCGACGGACGCGATCCAGGTCCGCACCATCAGCCGCCCCCGGGGGACCGGCCATCCGCAGCCGACGTGAAGGAGCCCGCCCGTGTCGACGCTCGACCTGTACGCCGACGACCCGGGGTCCGCGGGCTGGGAGGTGCCCGCCTCCGGGGCCGCCCGCTTCTCCTGGGAGTACGACGAGGGCCGCGACCGGCTCCTCGCCCTCTGCCGGAAGGGCAAGGACAAGCAGTGGGACGGCGCCCGGCGCATCGACTGGGACCCGGAGGCGGACCCGTACGACCCCCTCGGGATCCCCGACGAGGCGATGACGGTCCACGGCACCCGCCACTGGGCGAAGACGTCGGAGAAGGACCGCGGCGGACTGCGCCGCCACTACGCGTCCTGGCAGTTCCGCCAGTTCCGCCACGGCGAGCAGGGCGCGATGGTCTGCGCGGCCCGCATCATCGAGGCCGTCCCCGACACGGACGCCACGTTCTACTCCGCCACCCGGGCGATGGACGAGGCCAGGCACGCCGGGGTCTACGGCCGCTTCCTGCACGAGAGGATCGGGACGCTCTACCCGATCAACGACCACCTCCGGTCCCTGCGCGGCGACACCCTCCGCGACTCCCGCTGGGACATGCCGTACCTCGGCGTGCAGGTCCTCATCAAGGGCCTGGCCCTCGCCGCCTTCGGCGTGATCCGCGACACGACCGACAAGCCGCTGCCCAAGCAGATCCTCACCTGCGTGGTGCAGGACGAGGCCCGGCACGTGGCGTTCGGCCGGATGGCCCTGCGCGACCACTACCGGCGGCTGACCGACGCCGAACCGCGCGAGCGCGAGGAGTTCGTCATCGAGGGCTGCCACCTGACGCGCGACCGCCTGCGGGGCGTCGAGGTGCTGGAGGACTTCGGCATCCCCCGGCGCGAGGCCGAGGAGATGTCGGAGCGCTCGGAGTCCCTGCGCCTCTTCCGGAAGCTGCTGTTCGGCCGGATCGTGCCGTGCGTCAGGGACATCGGCCTGCGGGGCGAGCGGCCGCAGCGGGCCCACCTCGACACGGGCGTCCTCGACCCGGGCGACTCCGACCTCGACCTGCTGATGTCCCAGGACGAGGAGGCCGCCGAGCGGCTCGACGCGGAGCGGTTCGCGGCCGAGGAGGCGCAGCGCGTCGCGGGGGTCGCCGAGGCGATCGCCGAGGGCGGGACCGAGGGGTGATCCGGCGGGGCGGCGCGCCCGGCCGGGTCCGGCCCGGGCGGGCGGCGCGTCAGCCGTCCCGTCCCGGCGCGAGCGCCGCCTCCATCACGGCCCGGGCGATCGGCGCCGCGCTGCCGCCGCCGCTGATCTCCTCGCGCCGCGCCTCGGCGTCCTCCACGACCACCGCCACCGCGACGGCCGGCCGGGCCGCGTCCGCCGCACGGGCCCAGCCGATGAACCAGGCGTACGGCGTGCCCTGGTTGCCGACGCCGTGCTGGGCGGTGCCCGTCTTGCCGCCGACCTCGGCGCCCTCGACGGCCGCCCTGCTGCCCGAGCCCCGCTCGACCGCGTCGACCATCATCTCCCGCAGCAGCCGCGCCGTCGGCGGGGTCATCGCCCGGGCGTACGTGCTCCGGGGCGTCCGCCCGACGAGGCCGCCGTCCGCCGTGGTCGTCGACTCGACCAGGCGGGGGCGGGCCAGCTCCCCGTCGTTGGCGACCGCCGCCGCGACCATCGCCATCTGCAGCGGCGTCGCCCTCGTGTCGTACTGGCCGATCGCCGACAGCGCCAGCCGGTCCGGGGACATGTCCGTATCGAAGTTGGAGCGCGCCACGCGTGACGGGACGCGCAGGCCGGGGTCGTTGAAGCCGAACGCGCGCGCCGTCCGGAGCATCCGCGGCAGGCCGACCTCCACCCCGAGCCGCGCCAGCACCGTGTTGCACGACCAGCGCAGCGCGTACGCCAGGGAAGCGTCGTCGCAGCCCTTCGCCTCGTTCGGCAGCGTCGTGCGCGTGCCGGGCAGCCGGTACGGGTCGGGGGTGCCGCTCGGCGCGTGCACGTCCGTGACGACGCCCGCGTCCAGTGCCGCCGCCGCGGTCAGGATCTTGAAGGTGGAGCCGGGCGGGTACGTCTCGTGCAGCGCCCGGTTCAGCATCGGCCGGCCCGGCGCGGTGTTGAGCCGCGCCCACGCCGTGGCCACCTCGCTGCCCGTGCCGGACAGCAGGCCGGGGTCGTACGACGGGCTGGACACCAGGGCCAGGATCCGGCCGCTGGACGGCTCCAGCGCGACGACCGCGCCCCGCCGCCCCGCCAGACCCCGGTACGCGGCCTGCTGGAGGGCGGACCTGACGGTCGTGGCGACGTGGCCGCCGGGGCCCGTGCCGCCCCAGGAGGGAAGCGGGGAGAGGCGCGCGCTGGTGCCGGAGAGGACGGCGTCCTCGGCCTCCTCCACGAGCGTCGTGCCGTACGTCTGCGAGACGTGGCCGGTGACCGGCGCGTACAGGGGGCCGTCGGTGTACGTGCGCTCGTACCGCAGGAGTTGACCGGTGTCCTGCGAGCCGGTGACCGGGCGGCCCTCGACGAGGATGTCGCCGCGCGGCTGGGAGTACCGGGACAGCACGGCGCGGCGGTTGGCCGGGTTGCCGTCGAACCGGTCCGCCTGGACGAGCTGGACGCGCGCCGTGTTGACCAGCAGGGCCGCGAGGAGGACCAGGCACAGGGCCGCGGCGCGGTGGATGCCCTTGGTCACCGGACGCCCTCCCGCACGGGCGGCAGGTCCACGGCGACCACGGTGAGCGCGGCGGGCCCGGCGTCCGGGGCCGGGGCGCGGGCGGAGTCGCTCAGGCGCACCAGTAGCGCCACCGTGATCCAGTTGGTGACGACCGACGAGCCGCCCTGCGCGAGGAACGGCATCGCCATCCCGGTCAGCGGGATCAGCCCCGTCACCCCGCCCGCGACGACGAAGACCTGGAGCGCCAGGAGCGACGCCAGCCCGGTCGCCAGCAGCCGGCCGAACGGGTCGCGCAGCGCCAGCCCGTGGTGGTAGCCGCGCGCGACGAGCAGCGCGTACAGCAGGAACAGCGCGGTGAGGCCGGCGTAGCCCAGCTCCTCGCCCGCCGTGGCGAGGATGAAGTCCGACTTGGCGGCGAAGCCGATGAGCGCCGAGTGGCCGAGCCCCAGGCCCGAGCCGAACATCCCGCCCGCCGCGAACGCGAACAGCGACTGCGCCAGCTGCCCCGGCCCCCGGCCCGCCTCGATCGACGCGAACGGGTGCAGCCAGTCCTCCACCCGCCCGTGGACGTGCGGTTCGAGCGCCCCCACCGCGAAAGCGCCCGCCGAGGCGAGCAGTAGCCCGACCGCGATCCAGCCGGTGCGCCCCGTCGCCACGTACAGCAGGACCACGAACAGGCCGAAGAACAGCAGCGAGGTGCCGAGGTCCCGCTCCAGGACCAGCACGCCCACACTGGCCGTCCACACCGCGACCACCGGGCCCAGCGCCCGCCCCGGCACGCGGCCCGCGCGCGCGAGCGCGCCGCGGTTCGCGGCCAGGTACGCGGCGAAGAACACCGCGAGCATGATCTTGGCGATCTCGCCCGGCTGGAAGGAGAGCCCCCCGGCCCGGATCCAGATCCGCGCCCCGTTCACGGCGGGGAAGAGGATCGGCACCGCCAGCAGGACGAGCGCGGCGGCCACCGACGGGTACGCGTACCGCTGGAGCAGCCGGTGGTCGCGCAGGCACACCACCACGACCGCGAAGAGCGCCACGCCCAGCGCCGTCCACACCAGTTGCGCGGGCGCGGCCCGGTCGGCGGGGGTCTCCAGGTCGAGTCGGTGGATGAGGACGAGGCCGAGGCCGTTGAGCAGGAGCGCGACGGGCAGCAGCAGCGGATCGGCGTACGGGGCGCAGAACCGCACCGCCAGGTGGCCCGTGAGCGCCAGCAGGCCGAGGCCGGCCCCGTACCGGGCGACGTCGTGCGGCACGGCGCCGCCGTGTGCGAGGCCCACGGCGGCGTAGCCGTACACGGCGCACAGCACGGCGCAGCACAGCAGCGAGAACTCCACGCCGCGCCGCTTGGGGAGGCGCACTCGGGATGGCGGGGACTCCGCCGTCGCTGCGGTCATGCCCCGCAACGTAGCAAGCGATAAGTGATATGTCCCTTATGTCAGACTGCGCCACGCCGTCGCCGCAGCCCTCGCAGCCCCCCGCGACGCAGGCCGGTACTCCGGAAGCGTGAACCGGACCCCCGGCACACCCGCCCGGCCCCGGGCCGCGCCCGCCGGGGCGCGCCTCACTCCGCCGGGGCGCCCAGCGCGCGGCGGCACAGGGAGAGCAGCCGCTCGTCCTCGTGGACGTCGTGGTCCCCGGACGCCCCGGCGGAGACGTTGTGCCGCCGCGTACGGGCGAGTTCGGCGCGTAGCGGCGGCGCGGCCTCCGGCGCCAACCGGTCGACCGGCCCCAGCTCGGCGAGGCACTCGGCGATCTCCGGGCGCGTGTGCCGGTTCTCCCGCCACGCCGCCAGCAGCACCGGCAGGGCCTCCCCGGTGTCCCCGGTCACCCGGCACAGCGCCGTCCCCGCGTCGACGCGCAGCCACACGTCCGGCGCCGCCAGGCACGCCCGCAGCTCCGGCGCCGCCGCCCCGGCCGACCCGCCGAACGCGCCCACCACCCGCGCCGCCGACCGCCGCCCGTGCGCCCCCGGCCCCCGCAGCAGCGCCCGAAGCCGCGGCAGGACCGCCCCGGCGTCGCCCTCCACCGCCCACAGCGCCCGCGCCGCCGCCGTCACCGTCCCGGTGGAGGCGTCGTCCAGCAGGACCCGCACGTCCGCCGCCGCCTCCCGCGCGGCCGGCCCGAACGCCGCGACCGCCCGCAGGACCGACTCCAGCACCCACTCGCGGCGGAACGCCGGCGCCCCGCGCAACGTCCGCAGCACCTCCGGCAGCGCCTCCACCGCCCGCAGCCCCGCCAGCGCGAGCAGCAGCGGGCCCGAGCGCTCGCCCAGCCCGTCGTCGAGCGGCAGCGCGCCCAGTCTGCGGCGCAGCAGCGGCACCAGCGGGCCGCCCGCCTCCGCCAGGTGCGGGATCGCGTACAACAGCCTGCCGTCCGGCTCCGGCTGCTCCAGCGCCCGGGCCAGTGCCGGCACCGCCCGCGCGTCCCCCGCCCGGGCCAGCGCCAGCAGCGCGCTCACCGCGCCGGCCCGGCCGCCCACCCGCTCGGGAACCCACGGCGCCGGGTCCGCGGCCACCCGTGCGGCCAGATCGTCCGCCGCGGGCGCCGCCAACGAGAAGAGCTCCTCCAGCCGGCCCGCCGCCGCCGCCCGCAGCCGCGGCTCCGGGTCGCGCAGTTGCGCCCCCACGAGCCGCACCACCTCGTCGTACGCCCCGCGCCAGGTGCGGACGAGGTTGCCGCACATCCACACCGCGTCGGTCCGCTGCGCGCTGTCGGGGCTGCGCAACTGGGCGGCGACCAGGGCGATGCGGTCGTCGACCCGGTCGTCGAGGGCCCCGTGCAGCGTACGGAGCAGGTCGTCCGCCCACGCCGTGCCGCGCCCCGCCCGCTGCTCCCGCACCTGTCCGAGGAGCGTCGGGGCGGCGGGCCGCAGCTCGGCCGGCTCAACCGGTGGCACGGGGTGCACCGGGCCCGCCGGGGCCGACGCCTCCCGAGCACCGGGCGGGGCCCAGGAGTTGGCCGAATCCCACGGGGTCGAAGCGGTGCCGGGCGCCCCGGGAGCCGTGCCGCCGCCCGTCCCCGGCCGCCCGGCGCCGACGCCGGGCGGCCGGGGACCGGGCAGGCGCAGCTCCGCCAGCAGCCCGGTCACGGTCGGCACGACGTCGCGCGGCAGCCGTCCCGGCGCGCACCGGGCGAGCTGGGCCAGCGCGGCCAGCCGCAGGGCGGGGTCCTGGGCGGCGCCGGAGAGCCAGGAGAGCCAGCCCGCCGTCTCCTGGCGCAGGGACTCGTACCGCAGGGCGATCCTGCCGACCGCCTCCACCAGCGCGAGCCTCACCTCCGTGTCGCGCTCGACGGTGAGCCGCTCCCGCAGCAGGTCCAGCACGCGCACCGGGTCGCCGTGCAGGGAGGCCAGCGCGCCGGGGACCGCGAGCCGCACCTCCCGGTCCCCGTCGCCGACCAGGGCCAGGAACACGTCCGCACCGGCGGCCACGGCCGCCGCGGCCATGGCGTAGTTGGCGGCTCCCTCGAACTCCTCGCCCTCCGGGTCGAGTTCCTGCAGCTCGTCGTCGCCGGACAGGTCGATGCCGCCGATGCTGGCGAGCAACTCCACGACGCAGCCCCGGTCCTGGACGTCCGGGCAGGCCGCGAGCTCCAGAAGGAACGGGATGCACGCCAGCGTCGAGTCGTAGACGTCGCCCTGGTGGTGCACCGTCCCGTACATACCGTCCAGCGCCCACTCGCGCTCCGCCGGGTCGTCGGATGCCAGACCGCGCAGCAGCGCGGGCACGTCGTCGGCCGGGCCGTAGGCATGACCCAGCGAGGCCCAGTCGACCTCGTCGATCCCCGTGAACATGCCTTCCCTCCCCGTGGACCCTGCGCTTGGGGGCAATAGTGCACCACACACCGGGTGGCGATGCCCCGGCAATCGGACACCCCCGGACACGTCCCCGCGGCCCGGCCGCGCCGCTCCCGCCCGCTCGCCCCCGTCCCGTCCCGCCGCCGCCCGCCGGGCTCCGCGGTGGCCGCAGGGCCGGCCCCGCGGGGACCGTGCGGGGGCGCCCGGAGGCTTCCGGCACCACCCCCGTACGGGCCGGTGCCGTCGGTACCGGCCCGGTACCGGCCGCCTACGGCCTGCCACCGCCCCCGTACGGCCCGGCGCCGTCCGGGCGGCCCGCCCGCCGGGGCGGCGCGGCCGGTCCCGACCGTCCCGGGCGCGGTGCGGGCGGTCCTGCACGCCGTGCCACCCCCGGTCCGCAGCGGCACCGAGGGCCGGCCCCGGCCGGTCCCGGTCCCGCCGGTTTCGCCCCGGGACCGACCGGGGCGCGCTCTCCGTTCCCGGCGCGGGCGGTGCCGGCCGGTATGCACACGGCGCCGCGCGCCCCCGGTGGACGGCCGCACCGTCGGGACGCCGTACCGCCACCGCACCGCCGTACCGTCGCGCTCCCCGCTCCGCACCGCCGCCCCGGCCCCGCCGCGGGAAGCCGGAGCCGGGCGGCGGCAGGTCAGTGCGCGGCGGGGGGCGGCGGCGCGCCCCGGCTCACCCGGACGCGGCGGCCCTCGTACTCGGGAACCAGCTCCACCTGCACCTGGTGGGTCGTCTGGCGGTCCACCTGACCGCCCAGTTCGGCCGTCACCACGCCGATGCGCAGCCCGCCGCGGCCCGAACCGGAGCGGTGCACCTGCACCGTGAACTCGAGGTTCACCTTCTCCACGGTGAATCCCAGGGCGCGGCCCTCCGCCTCGTCGCGGGCCTTCTCCAACTCCCCGCGAATCTGCCGCACCACCTCGGCCAGCCCGACGAAGTCCTGTCCGTCCGCCATACACGGCCCCCTGTTCGTGATTTCCCGATCGCCAAGTATGGGGTGGAAGGCACCTCCCGCGTATAGTTTCGCACCATGGTGGCCGACGGGGGTGTCCAAGCCGATCCTTCCTCGAAGACCCCGCCCTGGGCGGTCCGCATCCGGTGGGGGAACGGCGAGATCGCGGGCGCCGGCGTCCTGCTGAGCCCCGACCGCGTCCTCACCTGCGCCCACGTCGTCGCCCCCGGCGCGCCCGTCACCGCCGAGTTCGTCGGCGCGCCCGGCCGCGAGGTCCCCGCCGTCACCGCCCGGGTCGACGGGGACGCGTACGTCCCCGAGACCTGCGACGCGGACGACGACCCCAGCGGCGACGTGGCGCTCCTCCGGCTCGAACACCCCCGGCCCGCCCACGAGACGGTCGCCCTCCGCCGGCTCTCCGCGCCGAACCGCACGGTCCGCATGTACGGCTTCCCCCACGAGCACAACGGCGGGATCTGGTTCCGCGCCACCATCATCGGCGGCTGCGGACGCGACGGGCAGGTCCAGCTCGGCCCGCGGACCCCCGGTGAGACGGCCCGCCCCGGCTGCAGCGGCGCCGGCGTCGTCGACGACCTGACCGGAGAGGTCATCGGCATCGTCCTCACCGCCAAACACGACCGGCACGGCAACGCGTTCTCGTTCATGAGCCCCGCCGAGACCATCGTCCGGCACCTGCCGCAGGTCGCCGCGTGGACCCGCGGCCCCACCGCCGTCGACGACCGGCTCCGCTCCCGCACCGACGGGCCGCCCGCACGGGACCTCGACGAGCCGTTCGCCCAGCGCCTCGCCGCCTGGCTCCGCGGCGACGGGGAACAGGTGGAGATCAGCCTCGTACCGCCCGGGGACCACGCCCGCGCCGCGACCTTACGCCGCGCGATCACCCTCGCCGACCGCGAGTTGCGCACCGCCGCCTCCGTCGGCAGGGCCTCCCTCGACCCGCCCGGCACCGTCCCCTCCGCCGGCGGCCACGACCTGGCCCTCGACGTCACCGGCGTCACCGCCGCCGAGACGGCCGAGCGCGTCGCGGAACGCATGGGCTTGTGGCGGCACCCCGCCGGCCCGGCGGCCGAGCGGATCAGGACCGGGGGCGTCGCCCTCACCCTCGTGGTCGTCGGCGTCGACCGGGCCGCCGACCCGCCCGCCCTCCTCGACCTCCTCGCCGTCCTCCGAGAAGGCGGAAGCCGCCTCCTCCTCGTCTTCCACGAGACCGGCCCCTGCTACGAACGCGCCCGGTCCGACCTGGTCGGCCGGCCCGCCCGGGAGCGCCGCGACCGTCTCGTCACCCGGCTCCGGGAGCTCACCGGGCCGCTCGCCGCGTCCCTCGGCGAGGCCATGGCGACCGTACGGGCCGAGGACCCCGAGTCCGTCCACGAGGCCCTCTACCGGGCCGGCGGCGCCCTCCACATCCTCACCGGCGCCGAGCGGCCGGACCCGCCCGGCGGGGGCCCCGACCTGGCCGCGTTCGAGCGGCTCACCGACCGGCTGGACGCCCGGCTCCGCGCCGCCGCCGGCCGCCTCGACGCCCTGCGCCGCCGCCGCGGCGAGCTCGCCGGCCGGCTCGACGGCTACCACGCCCTCCACCGGAGCCTCACCGGGGGCGCCGAGGACCTGGAGACCGACGCCCTCTACCGCAGCGCCCACCGGCTGCTGCGCGCCCGGCCCTGCGACATGCGCGCCGTCGAGGAGGCCGTCGACGCGTACGTCCGCCTCGTCGAACACGCCGACCGCCCCGGAAGCGAACGGAACCCGCGGGAGCGGGGAGGTGCCACACCGTCATGACGCCATCCGCCCCCACGCCCTGCGCCCGGCCCGGCTGCGCCGGCACGCTCATGGCCACCGGCTTCTGCGACACCTGCCACCGCCTGCCCCCGGCCGGTCCCGCCGCCTCCACCGGCGACCCGGGCCCCACCGGCGGCCCCGGCTCCACCGGCCCCGGCTCCGCCGACCCGCCCGCCGGGCCGGCCCCGCTCGACCGCGACGGCCTCGTCCTCCTTCCGCACATCGCCGCCCCGGACCCCGGCGTCGCCGCCGCCGCCACCGCACGCCCGCCCACCGGCGGCCGCCGCTGCGGCTTCGAGAACTGCACCGGCACCATCGGCATCGGCTACGACGGCGGCCCCGCCCCCGACCACGGCTTCTGCCCCGAGTGCGGACGGCCGTACTCGTTCGAGCCCCGCCTCCGCCCGGGCGACACCGTCGGCGGCCACTACCGCGTCCTCGGCTACCTCGCGGCCGGCGGCCTCGGCTGGGTCTACCTCGCCGAGGACACCGAGGTCCCCGACCACCTCGTCGTCCTCAAGGGCCTGATCAACACCAGCGACGCCGTCGCCCGCCGTGCCGCCGTCGAGGAGCGCCGCTCCCTCACCACACTCCACCACCGGGACATCGTCCGCATCATCACCCACGTCCAGCACCGGGCGCCCGGCGACGACGAGCCGACCGGCTACATCGTCATGGAGTACATAGCCGGCCGCTCCCTCGCCTGGATCACGCGCGCCTCCGACGAGGAGCTGACGGCCGCCTTCGGCCGGCCCTTCGGCATCGACCACGTCCTCACGTACGGCTGCAAGATCCTCGGCGCCCTGGAGTACCTCCACGACCAGGGCCTCCTGTACTGCGACATGAAGCCCGACAACGTCATCCACTACGGCCGCGACATCAAGGTCATCGACCTCGGCGCCATCCGCCGCGTCGACGACCGCGACTCCGGCCTCGTCTACACCCGCGACTACGCGCCGCCGAAGGCGGAGCGCGACCGGCGCGGCTTCCACGTCGACACCGACCTGTACACCGTCGGCTGCACCCTCCGGGCCCTCGCCGCCCGCGCCGCCCCCGCCTCCGGGCTCGCCGACCGCTCCTTCAAGGCGCTCGTCGACCGCGCCACCCGCTCCGAGCCGGCCGCCCGGTTCTCCTCGGCCGCCGAGATGTCCCGCCAGCTGTGGGAGGTGCTGCGCGAGCACCAGGCCCTGACCTGGCACGAGCCCTACCCCGAGCGGTCCACCCGGTTCACGCCCACCGCGGCGCTGTTCGGCTCCGCCCTCGGCACGGTGCCGGACCTCCGCCACTGGGCGGGCGCCGACCCGGCCGGCCCGCGCCCCCTGCCCGCGGCCGCACCGGACCCCCGGGAGGTCCTGCGGGGCCTGCCCACCCCGATCCCGGACCCCGGCGACCCGGCGGCCGTCCTGCTCGGCGGGCTCGCCGCGCACAGCCCCGAACGCGTCGCCGAACGGGCCGGGCGCGACCCGGCGCTGGACACCGTCGAGGCGGCCCTGTGGCTGTGCCGCGCGTACGCGGACCGCGGCGCCCCCGAGGAGGCCGGGCGCTGGCTGGACACGGCCGGCCGGCGGGGCGCCGGCGAGTACGACTGGCGGCTCTCCTGGCACCGGGGCCTCGTCCGCCTCGCGGAGTACCGGGTGCGGGCCGCGGAGGAGGAGTTCGCCGCCGTGTACGCGGCGCTGCCCGGCGAGTGGGCGCCCAAGCTGGCGCTCGGCTACTGCGCCGAGTACCTGAACGCCGAGGCGGAGTGGACGCGGGACTGCTACGAGGCGGTCTGGCAGCGCGACCGCACGCAGGGCAGCGCCGCGTTCGGCCTGGTGCGGGCCCGCCTGCGGGAGGGCGACCGGCGGGGCGCCGTCGCCGTGCTGGACGCGGTGCCCACCACCTCCCGCCACCACGACGCGGCCCGTGTCGCCGCCGTACGCGCCCTGGCCGGCCGACTGCCGGCCGGGCACCGGGGAGCGGGCGCGGCCGGGACCGCGGGCCGCGGGCCCACCGCGCGGGAGCTGCGGGAGGCCGTCGAGCGGCTCGCGGAACCGGGCGGCGCGGGCGACGACCCCGCGACCCGGGAGCGGCTCGTCGCCGAGGTGCGGGAGAGCGCGCTCGCCTGCCGGCCGCCCGGCGGATGGGGGCCCGGCTTCCCGGCGGGCGAGGTGCTCGGCACGGAGGACAGCGTGCCCGCGCTGAGCGGACTGCTCTCCCGCTCCCTGCGGGACCTCGCCGACCGGGCGCGCGACGGCCGCCTCCGCGGCGACCTGCTGGACCGCTCGTACGCGGTCCTCCCGCCGCCGCGCCTGCGGCTCGTACCGGCGGGGCGGCACGGCAAGGGACAGGGCTGAGGGCGCGCACGCGCGACGAGGGGCAGGCGAGGACATGACACCGGGAAGCACCGGGGACGACACGGCGGGCACGACGGCCGGCCTGGAGACCAGCCAGTGGAAGTACCTGCCGGCGCAGGGCCGCGAGCAGGAGATGCACGTCGTGCTGACCGTCCGCGTCGAGGGCACGGGCGGCGCGGCGGCGGAGGGCCGGCCCGGCGGCGGCCCGCTGCTCGCCCAGGTCCTCGTCGTGGACTGCTCCGGCTCCATGACCTGGCCGCAGGAGAAGTTCCGCGCCGCCCGCCAGGCCGCCGCCGCGGCGATCCGGATGCTGCCGGACGGCACGCCGTTCGCCGTCGTCCAGGGCACCGAGGACGCCGTCATGGCGTACCCGGCGCAGGAGCGCATGGCCGTCTCCTCCGCGGAGGAGCGCCGCCGCGCCACGTCGGCCCTGCACGGCCTGCCGGCCGGCGGCGGCACCTGCATCGGCGCCTGGCTCGACCTGGCCGGGCGGCTCCTCGCCGAACGGGGCGCGCCCATCGGGCACGTGCTGCTCCTCACGGACGGCAGGAACGAGCACGACGGCGCCATGCCGCTCGACCGGGTCCTAAACACCTGGGACGGCCGGTTCGTCTGCGACGCCTGGGGCATCGGCGACGGCTGGGACGCCCGCGAACTGCTGCGGATCACCCGGCGGCTGCACGGCGGCGCCGGAGCCGTGCGCGAGGAGTCCGCGCTGCCCGGCGAGTACGAGAGGCTCACCGCCCGGCTGCTCGCCAAGACCGTGCCCGAACTGACCGTCGAGGTCACGCCCGCGCCGGGCACCGCCCTCCGGTACCTCAAGCAGGTGTTCCCCACGGAGGCCGACCTGGAGCCCGCCGGCCCGCTGGAGCCCGGCGGCGCGCACCGCTTCACCACCCGCGCCTGGGGCGACGAGACCCGCCGCTACCACCTGTGCCTCTCCGCCGACCCCACCGGGCGCCCCCGCCACGAGGACCTGCAGCTGGCCGTCGTCGCGCTCGCGCAGCCCGCCGGCCACGCCGTGCGCCTGCCGCCCCCGCGCCCCTGCGTCGTCCACTGGACGGAGGACCCGGCGCTCTCCCGGCACACCGACACCCAGGTCGCCCACTTCCAGCTGTACGCGCAGCTCGGCCAGGCCGTCGCCGCCGCGGCCGACGCCTACCGCCGGGACGACCGCGAACGCGCCGAGCACCACCTCGGCCGCGGCGTCCGGCTCGCCCACACCATCGGCGCGGTCCGGCCCCTCGCCGACCTCCAGCGGCTGGTGGAGGTCGTCGACGCCGCCGCCGGACGGGTCAGGCTCCGCCCCGACCTCGCCCCCGTCGACTTCGAACACCTGATCACCACCAGCAGCCACAGCACGTACGGCCCCGAACCGGACGACGGCGACGCACCGCGGGACCCGGCGACCGCCACCGCCCCCTGCCCGGCGTGCGACGGGCGGGCACCGGTCACCGCCCGGTTCTGCCCCCGCTGCGGCCACCGGCTCCAGGAGCGGCCGTGAGCACCACCGCCCGCGACCTCAGGACCCGCCTCGTACGGCTGGTCGCGCTCGGACTGGCCACGACCCTGGTGGCGTTCGGCGCGTTCCGGGCCGTCCACGACGACGCCGCCCGGCTCGCCGAGTCCAGCTCACCCGGCGTCCTCGCCGTCGACACGGCCCGGTCCGCCCTGGTGTCGGCCCGCGCCGCCGTCCCCGAGGCGGGGCTGGAGGGCGCCGGCTCCGGCACCTTCCACACCCGCGTGTCCGTCGCCCACCAGGCCCTCGCGGTGGCCGCGTCCGAGAACGTCACCGGCGTCGAGGGCCGCCGCACCATCCAGACCGTCACCGGACTGATCGCCGTCTACTCCGGCTGGGTCGAGCAGGCCCACCGCGAGCCCGCCCGCTCCCCGCTGCGCGCCGCCTACCTCCACTACGCCGACCGCGTCTTGGACGCGCCGGAGACGGAGGAGGACATCGCGGGCCGCCTCGCCGACCTGCGCTCCCAGCAGGTCGCGGTGGCCGAGGAGCAGGCCTCCCTCGGCTGGGCGCGCACCCTCTCCTGGACCGCGGCCGCGCTGTTCGCCCTGCTGTGCGCGGCGCTGTGGGAGACCCAGCGGTTCACGAGGCACCGCTTCCGCCGCCTGGCCGACCCGCCGCTGCTCGCCGCGGCGGCGCTGTGGACGACGGGCGCCGCGGTCCTGGCGTGGCTCACCCTCCGTACGCACGGCGGGACGGCGCGCGCGCTCGACGAGCTGAGGACGGCGCGGACCGGCGACGGCGTCGCGGCGGTCGGAGGCCGCGTGGCGGAGCACCTGGCCGGCGTGGACCTGCGCGCGGCCGCGTCCGACCTGATCCTCGTGGGAGGGGTGGCCCTGGTGGCCCTGACAGTGAGCGGCCTGCTGCCGCGCATCGACGAGTACCGCGGTGAGGGACGCCGATGAGGCGGTGGCGCACGCACGTCATCGTCCTGCTCGGCCTGGCGCTCGTCGCCGGCGCCGTGGTGGCGGGCGTCGGGTGGGCGGACCGCCGGAAGGGCTCCGTCACGGTCCTGGGCAACTGGACCGGCACCGACCAGGAGCGGTTCGAGCGGGAGGTGCTGCAACCGTTCGAGGAGGAGCACGGCATCCGGGTCGTGTACCAGGGCAGCTCCGCCGAGAGCCAGGTGCTCGCCGCCGACGTGGCCTCCGGAGCCCCTCCCGACGTGGTCGTCATGCCGGGTCCCGGCGAACTCGCGGCGTACGCGGCGCAGGGCCGGCTCAAGCCCCTGGACGGCCTGTTCTCCCCGGACCACTACGGCCCCATGTGGGTGCCCGAACTGGAGGGCGGCGTCCACTGGGTGCCCGTGAAGACCGACCTGAAGAGCATGGTCTGGTACCCGGGCGCCCTCACGGAGGCCGAGGCCGCCCGTGTCGCCCGGGACCCGGGGGAGTGGTGCCTCGCCATGGAGTCCGGCGCCACGTCCGGCTGGCCGGGCACCGACTGGGTCGAGGACGTCCTGCTCCAGCAGGCCGGCTGGGAGACGTACCAGAAGTGGGCGACGGGCCGGCTGCCCTGGACGGACCCGGCCGTGCTCAAGGCGTGGACGACGTGGGACGACCTGGTCGGCGCGGGCGACCGGCGGCGCGTCGAGCGGACGCTCCTCGCCCCCTACCAGGACCCGTGGAGCGGCGAGCACCGCGCCTGCACGGACGAGCGGCTGGAACACCAGGCGGCGTTCGTCCGCTCCACCCCGCACTGGACGGCGGTGCGCGGCCGGTACGTCCACGCCGGGGCCGTGATCCCGGACGCCCGCCGGGACCTGACGGCGTGGGAGGTCTCCGGCGACCTGGCGGCCATGCTGCACGACACCCCCGAGGCGCGAGCGCTGATCCGCCACCTCGCCGACCCCGGCACGGCCCGGCTGGGTTTCACGGCCAATAGGGCCGTCCCCACGGGCGCGTACGACGCCGACCCGATGACCGCCCGCATCGACGCCACCCTGCGCGGCCGCGGCACGATGCGCTGCTGGGACGCCTCCGACGCGATGCCCCCGGCGATGCGCGACGCCTTCCACCAGGCGGCGCTGCGGTTCCTGGCCGACCGGAGGGAGCTGACGACGCGCCTGGCGGTGCTGGAGGAGGTCCGCCGGCGGCACGGGAGGGCGGCGTGGCTGCCCTCGGCGTGCGGCGACGGCTGAGGCCCGGTCCCCTCCGGGGGCGGTACGCCTCGACGGCCGGGGCCGCCCCTCAGGGGCCGGGCGCGTCCCGGCGGCCGGGGCCCGGGGCTCAGCGCGCCCCGACGGCCCGCCGCAGCGCCTCCCCGGCGAGGCCCACGGCCGCGTCGTGCGTGGCGCGGGCGAGCCTGGCCGGATGGATCGGCCCGCCCTGCGCGAGGTGCCGGTCGTACGGCAGTACCAGCACCGTCACGCCCGGCTCCCGCAGGTGGGCGACGGCCGCCTTCGGATCGAGGGTCATGTCGGGGGTGTTGGACGTCAGCACGACGACGGTGCTGTCGATCGCCCGGCGGTGCGGCAGCCCGCCCAGCCAGTCCAGCACCACCCGCGTGCCGCCCACGCCCTCCGCGGTGCGCGGCGCGACGATCACCCGGGCGTGCGCGGTGTCCATCGCCGTACGGGCCACCTCGCCGGGCAGCGTCTCGCAGTCCACCACGGTCACCGCGAAGTGGCGGCGCAGCGCCAGCGACACCGTCCGGTACGTCGGCACGTCCAGCGGCGGCCCGACCCGCCCCTGGCCGGCGGGGAGCAGCCAGCCGCCGTCGGTGACGGGGACGAGGTAGCCGGTGATGTCGTTCAGGTCCATCCGGGGCGTCAGGATCCGCGCCAGCTCCGGGCAGGACCACCGCACGGACGGGGCGCCCATCCGCACGGCGAGCGTGCCCAGCGCGGCGTCGGCCTCCAGGGTGAGCACCGGGTCGGGCCGGTAACGGGTGAACGTACGCCCCAGCAGCGCGGCGACCGTCGACTTGCCGACCCCGCCCCGGATGGACGTCACGGCGATGACCCGCCCGCTGGGGACCGGCAGCCGCACCTCCCGCCCGCCGCGCCCCTCCTCCACCACCTGCTTGGAGACGGCGGGGGCCAGCCCGCGCAGCGACCGCCCGGCCCGCCGCACCGCCGAGTCGCCGTGCTGGGGCCGCCCGAGGGCGGAGGCGAGCAGCGGGTCGACGGTGGGTACGGATTCGGGCGCGGGCAGGGGCACGTACGGCCTGCGCATCAGGTGGTCGCCGTGGGTCATGCCGTACTCCTAAGCGGGGGTGCCGGGGACACCGGTGGCGAGCGGGGACAGCGCGCGGGAACCCGCGGCCCGGGGCGGACCGCCGCCCTTCCGCGGCCGCGCGCGCCCTCCGGCGCCCGGGGCGCGGAGCGGCGCGCCCGGCGGCACGACGGCCCCCCGCGCGCGCCGGACCCACCCGGCTCCCGTCCCCGCGCACGCCGCGGCGGCCCCCACAACACTCACGCGTTCGAACCTACCATCGGCCACCGCCCGTGCGGAGAAAGGGAAAAGCCGCCGGACGGCGCCGCGGCGGCCGGCCGCGGGGATCGCGCGGAGCCCGCGACCGCGCCCGGCGCGCTCCGCGGAATCCGCCCGCCGCCTCCGCTCCGGCCGGCCCCGGGGCCGGGGCCGACGAGCGCGGGGCCGTGCCGGAGTCGTTCGCGGCCGGACAGGACGGCTTCCCCCGCTCACCCACCCCCTACGGCCACCGGCCCCTCGGAACCGTTCGCCTAGACTCCGGCCTCCGCCTCCCGCACCCGCTCCTCCAGCTCGTCCTTCCTCATCGTCGACCGCCCCTCGACCCCCAGCTCCCGGGCCTTCGCGTACAGCTCGTCCCGGGTCGGGCCCCCGCCGTTCCGGCCGCCGCCGGAGGAACCGGCCTCCCCGCCGTCCCCGCGGAGCGCCTTCCCGGCGAGCTCCTCGGACCGCTGCCCGGCGAACCGCAGCCCGAGCCGGCGCAGTTCCCCGGAGTCCAGGGCCTCGCCGAGCGCGGTGAGCAGGTCCTGCTCCTCCTCCTCGACGTGGTGGCGCACGGCGCCGATCCACTTCTCCAGCTCCTGCTCGAACTCGGAGCTCTCCCAGTCCATCTCCAGGAGCCGCCTGCCCAACCGCTCCGCCTCGTGGTGCTCCTCGGTGGCGTGCCGGGTCTCCTCCTTCTCCCCGGCCTCCTCGACGAGCACCGGGTAGACGTACTCCTCCTCGGCCCGGCTGTGCGCCTCCAGCATGGCCACCGCCAGCGGCAGCGCCAGCGGCCGCGAGCCCTTGTCCTTCTGCATCATCTCCAGGAGACGATCCAGCTCGCGGTGGTCGGTCTTGATCATCTCGATGACGTCATCAGCCATGGCGGACCCTTTCGCGTTCGACGCCCTACGTGCCGAACCGCGTGTTTCCCCGAAGCCCCGAAAGATGCACCGCCGCGGGATCCCCCCGAACGGACCGTCCGGAGGTCCCGCCCCCCGGCGCCCGCCGGCCACGGGGCTCCCGGGCGCCTCGGGAGGGGCACCGCACGACGGGCCGCCGCTCCGACGCCGGGCGGTCGGACACCGCGCGGTGGGCGGACCGGGCCGCCCCGGCCCGTGGAAGGGCCCCCGCCATGCCCGACCGCCGCCGTCGCCGCCCCCGCCGCCCCCGCCGTCCCCCCGCGCCGACGCCGTCACCGGCGTGCCGGGGCGCCCACCGGCGGGCGGGACGTTCCCGCGAAGTCAGTCGAGGAGGGCGATCAGCTCGTTCACCCAGATCCCCGCCATCACCAGGGCTCCCGTCAGGCACCCGGCTCCCACCACGAAGCCGGCGAACCGCCCCTCTCCGGCCTCCGGGACGGTGGGCGCCGGGTCCTCCCCCAGTCCACCGGGCGCCCCAGCGCCTCCGAGCAGGCGGTCCGTACCGCCGCCAGCTGCTCTGCGGCGAACCGGGACGGGGCGAGCGACTCGGGGCCGTGCCAGGCGAGGGCCCTCATCCGCTCCCGGGGCGTCCGGTACCCCGCCTCGAAGGCGGCGGTCTCGTCCGCGTCGCGGTCCTCCTCCAGATACATCCAGCGCCCGGCCTCCGCGGGCTCGCCGTACAGCCGGTAGACCCCGGCCAGCCGGCGGCGGAGCGCCGGGTCGCGGGGGAAGGAGGAGACCAGTCCGCGCAGGCGCTGACGCGCCATGGGCACGCGACCGGCCGCCAGGTCCGCGTCGACTCGGGCGAGGGTGGCTGTCAGAGGCATGTGGACATGATCGGCCGGAGCGGGGCGGCGCCTCGACTCCTTTTCGCGGTCCGGTCGCCGCCCCGTGACCGGGGTCGCGGCCGCGGAGCGGAGCCGGGACCCGCCGGCACCGCCCCCGCCGCACCGGCTCCCGCCCCCGCCGTCCCGGGCGCGGGAGCCGGGCCCGGCCTCGGGACCGGCCCCGCACCGGCTACACCGGCGGCCGCTGCACGGGCAGGACGGACTGGATGCGCGACAGCGTGAACACCCGGTCGTCCTCCCGGAGATGGCAGTACGCGTAGAGGAGCGGCGGGTCCATCTCCAGGTCGCTCACCGTGCGGACGGTCCGGTTCCCGGAGGCCGCCACGTACTCGATGGTGACGGGCTCACCCGCATCGAGGGCGTGGGCGAGCTGCCGGACGTCCGTCAGCGTCAGCCCCTTGGCGTAGCCGTCGAGGATCTCCTCGGTGGCGGTGCCGTACGCGGGGCCGCCTCTCAGCGGGTCCGGGTGCGGCTCGCGGTCCGGGGCGGCCAGCAGCCGTCCGGCCAGGTCCGCGACGGGCACCGGACCGCGGGCGTCCGCCGCCTCGCCGGGGCGGCGCGGCCCGGGAAGGGACGGCCCGGCGGCGCGGGGCCCCTCGGCGTGCACCCCCTCGCCGCCCCCGGCGCGGATCCGGACCGCCCGCTCGACACCGACCGCGCCGTCCTCGGTCTCGGCCGCCGGTGCGTACCCGTTCGCCCGCAGCGCCGCCAGGGCCTCCGCCGGAGCCGCGCGGCACAGCAGCACGGTCGGGGCGAGACGACGCAGCCCGAGGCCGGACAGCTCCCGGCGCACCGCGATCTCGGCGACCAGCGCGGTGTCCTCGCTGTGGACCACACACCCGGCGGGAGCCACCCGCACCCGGCCGTGGCGCCGCGCCGCGTCCGCGATCAGGTACGTCAGAGCCTGCGGCAGCGCCCCCTCCACGACCTCCGCCAGCCCGGCCTCGATCTCCTCGGCCGTACGGCCCTCGTCCAGGGCCCTCCGCAGTGACGCGGACGTGAACCGCCAGACCGACGCGGTCCCCCGGGCCTCCCGCTCGGCCAGGCCGTCCAGCAGCGACGCCAACCGCCGTGACGGCGTGCCGGGGACCACGGCCGTGAGGTCCGCCCCCACCCGCGCCGTCCCGACGCTCCCCGGCAGCAGACGCCCGGCGTGCTCCCGCAGCGCGCCGGAGTCACCGTGCAGCAGGGCCACGCCCGGCGGAGCCGGCCGGCCGCGCGCGAGCAGGCCCAGCACCTCCGCCTCCCGCACCAGCGTGGTGAAGGGCGCCGGATCCTGCGGCGCCGCGTCCGCGAACGGCCGGTACCAGGACACCAGGGCGCCCCACCCGGCGTGATCCCGCACCCCCACCCCTCGGGGAGGGCGGACGCCGCGACCAGCAGCCCTTCCTTCGCCGCCCGGCAACCGGCGCAGAAGCCCGCCCGGCCCACCGCCGGCAGGGCCTTCCCCTCCTCGCCACGGGAGGCCGACGCGGTGAACCCGAGCCGCCACCACGCCTCGACGAGTGAGACGTACCGCTCGGCCGGCTCCCGCTCCGCCCACGCGTCGTACGCCTCCGTCACCGGCAGTGCACCGCCCTCGTACGCCACCAGCCCCGCCGCGTACGCGCACTCCAGCACCAGGCGCACCACCGGCTCCTCGCACCGGACGGCCCTGCCCACCCGGGTCAGCTCGCGCACGCCGACACCGCCGGACTTCAGCGCGGCGAGCGGCCTGTCCGCGCACGCGGCGAGCAGCGCGGCGGCCTGCTCCGCGAAGGCGGTCGCCGAGGCGGCTGCCTCGCGCTCCACCTCGGCCCCGGTCACGGCGGCCACCTCCGGCACGGGCGGCTCCGGGTCGAACGGCGCGCACCAGTCCGGCCCCCGCAACGCGAGGACCACCTCGGCGGGCACCCTCGCCGGCGCGTACCCGTGCGGGTCGCCGACGAGCAGGGCGCGCTCCAGCAGCCAGCGCTCGGCGGCCGAGGGCCTGTGGCCCCCGGAGCCGTAGAGGATCAGCGCGGGCTCGGGGTCCGGGTCCGACCCGGCCCGCTGCTCCAGCACCTCCCGGGCGTCCTCGGGAGCGGAGTCGATCAGCGCCCGCAGCCGCCCGGGATCGCCGTGGTGCGCGAGCACGGCGTCGAGCCGCTGCCGCTTGCGGGTCCCGCCGCCCACCCCGAGCGCGACCGCGATCCTGCGCAGTTCCTCGGCCGACCTGGACGACAGCAGCTCCTCCAGTCCGGGCCCCAGCCCGAGCGGCGCCTCCCACGCCCGGAGGAGCACCTCGGAGGCGTGGAGCTCGCCGTCCGCGTCACCGGGCCACACCAGCGCGTGGTCCGCGAGCGTGCGGAGCACCCACTCCAGGCGCTCACCGCCGACGCCGAGCAGCGACTCGAGTTCACCGCGCGTCAGGGGCGTGCCCAGCGCGGCGACCGCCTCCACCACCTGGAGGCACGGCAGGGGCAGCCGGGACAGCGCCCCCGCCACGGACCCCGTCCGCTCCAGCCGCTCCGCCACCTCCCCGAGCGTGCGCGGCTCCGGCGGCAGCACCGCGTCGGGACGCGCGCCCAGCACGGCCCCGAGCCCCTCGGCTCCGAGACCCCGGAGCCAGCGAACCAACGAAGAACCACGAGCAGCGCTGATGGCAACCACACCCGACCGAGGAAAGACCCGCCAGAGACGGCCCCACGTTATTACCGCCCCGGAGCCCCCCGCACACCGGCTTGACAGCCCGCCCCTCACCGGCCCTTCCCCGCCGCCCCGCCCGCCGGCCTCCACCCGCGTCGGGGAGACCGGCCACGGGCCGCACCCGGGGACCCCGGGACCCGCAGGGCAGTGGCTGGGGGAAGTCCTCGAGCGCGAATCGCCCATCCCCGTCACTCGTTCACGGCTCTCGTCGACAGGCTTCGCCCCGCCGAGTTCGCCGTCGAGAGCTGAGCGCCTGGCGCTCCCGCAGTCAAGCGGACAGGAACAGGGGTGGCATGGACACGTCGACGCTGGACGTGCCATCAACATGCGAAGCCACCGGTGGGCGAGTTCTTCTGCTCGGGTGACCGCCCCCTTCACCGGGGGCCGCACCATCTGGCGGGTCGACGGCCCGAACGAGCCCAGAGGCGGAGAAGGCCGGTGGCAACTCCGCGTGCCGCTGGAGCTCTTCGCCTGCTGTCGGACCTTCGCCAGAGCGAGCTGCACGAGCTGCAGAGCGTCCGGACGCATATATCGTCGTGCAGCGGGCAGTTCACAGCGTCTCGGTGGCCGGGCTGAACGTCTCGGCAACCCACGTTCGGCTCGCCGAGGTCAACCAAGTCCTCCTTCGTCAGGTCACCGTTGGGGTTTGGCGCAGACGACCGCCCCAAAGCGGCGGACGCCGCCGTTGTGCACCATCACGTAGTCGGTGTGGCCGCCACGGGTGCGGTCATGGGGCGGGCATGGCGCGGTACCTGCGTCCTCGCTTCGGCGAATGGACGGAACACGAGGGCGTGCGACCCGGACGCCTCCGAGACCTGGTGGGCGGCGTGCAGCGGTCGCTTGTGGAGGCTCGTGCCATGGAGTGAGAAACGACCACCGACCTGGACATTTGTCGCCCGTCGCCAGTCCACGCCTCGTCCACGGACCCCGACATGCGGCCGCTCGGCGCTGCATCTGTCTGCGCGTACACGAAGACCCCGTACCAAGCGTTTCCGCTGGTGACGGGGTCTTAGACACACTTACACAGTGTGCCCCCGGCAGGATTCGAACCTGCGCACACGGCTCCGGAGGCCGTTGCTCTATCCCCTGAGCTACGGGGGCGTCCGCCGTGTTTCGCGGCGACGGGTAGAACCCTACCAGCTCCCGGAGGGTGCCCGTGAACAGGTATTTCCGGTGGCCGGGCGGTGGCGGGCCCCCGTGGGGAGGCGAAGTGGCGAAAAGCCGGACGCGGGGACCGGGCGGGACCTACTCTCGAGTTGTGTCAGGCGTCTCCGGTCGGGTGCTGGTTGTGGACGACAACCGGGTCATCCGGCAGCTGATCAGGGTCAACCTCGAGCTGGAGGGCTTCGAGGTCGTGACCGCGGCCGACGGTGCCGAGTGCCTGGAGGTCGTCCACCGGTTCCAGCCCCAGCTGGTCACCCTCGACGTGGTCATGCCGCGCCTGGACGGGCTGCGCACCGCCGCTCTGCTCCGTGCCGACGCACGGACCCGGCACCTGCCGGTCGCGATCATCAGCGGGTGTGACGAGGGGGAGGTGGCGAGCGGGCTGGAGGTCGGAGTGGACGCCTTCCTCGCCAAGCCCTTCGAGCCGGCCGACCTCGTCCGGCTGGTGCACGAGCTCCTTCCGCCACCCGCGGGCGGCCTGCACGGCAACGGCCGGGCGGGTACGGCCCAGGGTTGAGGCCGGGGCGGTTCCCGAGCGATGCGGCCCTTCCCGCCCGTATGCCGAAACCGGTTCGCGTTCCCTCCCCCCTCCTCGCCTACGCTTGTCCCGTGACCCCCGCCGACCTCTCGCTCACCGTGCTGCGCGCCGTGCGGCGTGCCGTGGGCGACGGGGTCCTGGCCGTGCGCGACGTGCCCTCGCGGGTCGTCGTCGAGCGGCCCCGCGCCGGCGGGCGGGGCGACTGGGCGACGAACGCCGCGCTCCAGCTCGCCGGGCCCGCCGCGCTCCCGCCCCGGCAGGTCGCCGAAGCGCTGCGCGAGCGGCTGCTGGACGCGCCCGGCATCGAGCGGGTCGACATCACCGGACCCGGGTTCCTCAACTTCACCCTCCGCCCCGGCACCCGCGTCGAGACCGGCCGGCTCCTCGTCCGGAGCATCCTCGAGCGGGGGCGGCGGTACGGGCACGGGGACGCGCTCGGGCGGCTTCCCGGGGACGAGGTCCGCTTCCCGGTCCCGGACGGCGCCGACCTCCGCCTCCGCACCCTCACGCACTGCGTCGTCGCCCTCCTCCGCTCCCAGGGCGCCCCTGCCGAAGCGGTCGACGGCCGGGCCGCTGCCCGGCTGACCGGCAGCCGACCCCCCACCCCCCGCCTCCACGCCGTCCCCCCGCACTACGACGTCGCCGCGGCCCTCCCGTCCGACGCGGCGCGCTGGGCGCTGCTGCGGCCCGCCCCGCACGACCGGGTCCTCGACGCGGCGCCCCTCCTCCGCCTCACCGAGGCGGGCGGCAACACCCTCTTCACCGTCCAGTACGCGTACGCCCGCTCCCGCGCACTCCTCCGCAACGCCGCCGGCCTCGGCTTCACCGGCGCGTACGAGGAGGAGGCGGGCGCCCCGGAGCTGCTCGCCGCGCTCGCCGACCACCCCTCCGTACTCCTCGCCGCGGCCCGGCACCGCGCCCCGGACCGGCTCGCCCGGCACCTGGAGGCCGTCGCCGACGCGCTGCTCGGGTTCCAGCACACCGTGCTGCCCCTCGGCGAGGAGAAACCCTCGGCCGCCCACCGCTCCCGGCTCGCCCTCGCCGAGGCCGCCGGGACGGTGCTGGCCGGCGGCCTGTCCCTGCTCGGCGTCAGCGCCCCCGACCGCCTGTGACCGTTGTGAGAGAGACATGAGCCGTTCCGCACACCCCGCCGGGCCCCGCCACGCCGACGTCCTGCCCGAGGGGCACTACAGCGCGCCCCCCGCCGACCTCAACCACCTCGACCCGAAGGTGTGGGCCCGCACCGTGCGGCGCGACGGCGACGGGGTCCTGACCGTGGGGGGCATGCCCGTGACGGCCCTCGCCGAGGAGTTCGGGACGCCCGCGTACGTCCTCGACGAGTCCGACTTCCGGGCCCGCTGCCGCGCCTGGGCCGACGCCTTCGGCGCGGACGCCGACGTGTTCTACGCCGGCAAGGCGTTCCTCTCCCGCGCCGTCGTGCGGTGGCTCCACGAGGAGGGGCTCAACCTCGACGTGTGCTCCGGCGGCGAGCTCGCCACGGCGCTCTCGGCCGGCATGCCCGCCGAGCGGATCGCCTTCCACGGCAACAACAAGAGCGAGGCCGAGATCGGACGGGCCGTCGAGGCGGGCGTCGGGCGGATCGTCCTCGACTCCTTCCAGGAGATGGTGCGCGTCGCCCACGCCGCCCAGGCCCTCGGCAGGCGGCAGCGCGTGCAGATCCGCGTGACGGTCGGGGTGGAGGCGCACACCCACGAGTTCATCGCCACCGCCCACGAGGACCAGAAGTTCGGCATCGCGCTCGCCGGCGGGCAGGCCGCCGAGGCCGTGCGCCGCGCGCTGCGGCTCGACGGGCTCGAACTGGTCGGCATCCACTCGCACATCGGGTCGCAGATCTTCGACATGGCCGGCTTCGAGGTCGCCGCCCGCCGGGTCGTCTCCCTCCTCGCCCGGGTGCGCGACGAGCACGGGGTCGAGCTGCCCGAGATCGACCTCGGGGGCGGGCTGGGCATCGCGTACACGCCGGACGACGACCCGCGCGAGCCGCACGAGATCGCCGAGGCGCTCCGGGAGATCGTCGGCCGGGAGTGCGCGGCGGCCGGGCTGGCCGTGCCGCGCGTCTCCGTCGAGCCCGGCCGCGCCATCGCGGGCCCGACCGCGTTCACCGTCTACGAGGTCGGCACGGTCAAGCCGCTGGAGGGGCTGCGCACGTACGTCTCCGTCGACGGCGGCATGTCGGACAACATCCGCACCGCGCTGTACGACGCCGAGTACAGCGTGGTGCTGGCCTCCCGCACGTCCGACGCCGAGCCGATGCTCTGCCGGGTCGTCGGCAAGCACTGCGAGAGCGGCGACATCGTCGTACGGGACGCGTTCCTCCCCGCCGACCTCGCGCCGGGCGACCTGATCGCCGTGCCCGCGACCGGCGCGTACTGCCGCTCCATGGCCAGCAACTACAACCACGTGCTCCGCCCGCCGGTCGTCGCCGTCGCCGACGGCGCGGCGCGGGTGATCGTCCGGCGCGAGACGGAGGAGGACCTCCTGCGCCTCGATGTCGGCTGATGAAACATGTGTCTCATCCACCGGACGGGAGGGAGAAAGTCCGGTTTGGTGGGTGAGACTGGACCACCGCGGAAGGACCCGGTGGGGACAGGACAGGAAACGAGGTCGGATGATGCGTACGCGTCCGCTGAAGGTGGCGCTGCTGGGCTGTGGAGTGGTCGGCTCAGAGGTGGCGCGCATCATGACGACGCACGCCGACGACCTCGCCGCGCGCATCGGAGCCCCGGTCGAGCTCGCCGGGGTGGCCGTCCGCCGGCCCTCCAGGGTCCGTGCGGGCGTCGACCCCGCCCTGGTCACCACCGATGCCACGGCGCTGGTCAAACGCGGCGACATCGACGTGGTCGTGGAGGTCATCGGAGGGGTCGAGCCGGCCCGTACGCTGATCACCACCGCCTTCGAACACGGCGCGTCCGTCGTCTCCGCGAACAAGGCGCTGCTCGCCGAGGACGGCGCCGCGCTGCACGCCGCCGCCGAGGAGCACGGCCGGGACCTGTACTACGAGGCCGCCGTCGCGGGCGCGATCCCGCTGATCCGGCCGCTGCGCGAGTCCCTCGCCGGCGACAAGGTCAACCGCGTCCTCGGCATCGTCAACGGCACGACGAACTTCATCCTCGACAGGATGGACACCTCCGGCGCCGGCTACTCCGAGGCGCTCGACGAGGCCACCGCCCTCGGGTACGCGGAGGCCGATCCGACCGCCGACGTGGAGGGTTTCGACGCCGCCGCCAAGGCCGCCATCCTCGCCGGCATCGCCTTCCACACGCGGGTGCGCCTCGACGACGTGTACCGCGAGGGGATGACCGAGGTCACCGCCGCCGACTTCGCCTCCGCCAAGCGCATGGGCTGCACCATCAAGCTGCTCGCCATCTGCGAGCGGGCGGCCGGCGGCGGGTCGGTCACCGCGCGGGTGCACCCCGCGATGATCCCGCTCGGCCACCCGCTGGCCTCCGTGCGCGGCGCCTACAACGCCGTGTTCGTCGAGTCCGAGGCGGCCGGGCGGCTCATGTTCTACGGTCCGGGCGCCGGCGGCTCGCCGACCGCGTCCGCCGTGCTCGGCGACCTGGTCGCCGTCTGCCGCAACCGCCTGGGCGGGGCGACGGGCCCCGGCGACTCCGTGTACGCCCGGCTGCCCGTGAGCCCCATGGGCGACGTGGTGACGCGGTACCACATCAGCCTCGACGTGGCCGACAAACCGGGCGTGCTCGCCCAGGTGGCGACGGTCTTCGCCGAGCACGGCGTGTCGATCGACACCGTCCGCCAGCAGGGGCGGGACGTCCCCGGCGGCGCCGAGGGCGCCTCCGCGGAGGGCGGCGGTCGTCGGGAGGACGGGGAGGCGAGCCTCGTCGTCGTCACCCACCGCGCGCCCGACGCCGCCCTGAGCGGGACGGTCGCGGCGTTGCGTAGGCTCGACACCGTGCGCGCCGTCGCCAGCATCATGCGTGTCGAAGGAGAGTAGGGGACCGATGACCAGCAAGGGCACCCACCAGTGGCGGGGCATCATCGAGGAGTACCGGGACCGCCTCCCGGTCGCGCAGGACACGCGGGTCGTCACACTCGGCGAGGGCGGCACGCCGCTCGTCCCCGCGCGGGTCCTCTCCGAGCGCACCGGATGCGAGGTGCACCTGAAGGTCGAGGGCGCCAACCCCACCGGGTCGTTCAAGGACCGCGGCATGACCATGGCCATCACACGGGCCAGGGAGGAGGGCGTCAGGGCGGTCATCTGCGCCTCCACCGGCAACACCTCGGCCTCCGCCGCCGCCTACGCGGTGCGCGCGGACATGGTCTGCGCCGTCCTCGTGCCGCGCGGCAAGATCGCGCTGGGCAAGATGGGCCAGGCGCTCGTCCACGGCGCGAGGATCCTCCAGGTCGACGGCAACTTCGACGACTGCCTGACGCTGGCCCGCGCGCTCTCCGCCGACTACCCGGTCGCCCTGGTCAACTCGGTCAACCCGGTGCGCCTCGAGGGCCAGAAGACCGCCGCGTTCGAGATCGTCGACATGCTCGGCGACGCCCCCGACGTCCACGTGCTGCCCGTCGGCAACGCCGGCAACATCACCGCGTACTGGAAGGGGTACACCGAGTACGCGAAGGACGGCGTCGCCTCGCGCACCCCGCGCATGTGGGGCTTCCAGGCGTCCGGCTCCGCGCCGATCGTACGCGGCGAGGTCGTCAAGGACCCGTCGACCGTCGCCACCGCGATCCGCGTCGGCAACCCGGCCTCCTGGCGGCACGCGCTCGCCGCCCGCGACGAGTCCGGGGGCCTCATCGGCGAGGTGACGGACCGTGAGATCCTGCGCGCCTACCGCCTGCTGGCCGCGCAGGAGGGCGTCTTCGTCGAGCCCGCCTCCGCCGCGTCCGTCGCCGGCCTGCTGAAGGCCGCCGAGCGCGGCGAGGTCGACCCGGGCCAGACGGTCGTCTGCACGGTCACCGGCAACGGCCTCAAGGACCCCGACTGGGCGGTCGCCGGGGCCCCGCAGCCCGTCACCGTCCCGGTCGACGCCGCGGCCGCCGCCGGCCACCTCGGCCTGGCCTGACACCTCGGGCGCCGCCGGTTCCGCGCGGCCCGTGCCCCGGCCGGCCCCGCGGGCCCGGCGGCGCCGGCCCCGCGGGGCACGGGCCGGCACGCGACACGCACCATGCGCCTCCCGTGCGCCCTATGTCGCGGCGGAACCTTCCTTCGATAGGCTGTACCGACCCCGCCCCGCCGCACGTGCCGCGGGTGGCGACGCCGTCGGCGACCGCCGAGACGGCCCCGGGTCCCCGCACGTCTGACGCCGAGTCCCCGCCAGCCCCGCCCAGCAGGTCACCCCCGCAGGTCCAGAGCAAGGAGAGTCAACGAGCGATGGCCGGTCCCGCGTTCCGCGCCGCCGCCGTACGGGTGCGCGTTCCCGCCACCAGCGCCAACCTCGGTCCGGGCTTCGACGCCCTCGGCCTCGCACTGGGGCTGTACGACGACGTCGTCGTCCGGGTGGCCGACGCCGGGCTGCACGTCGACATCGCCGGCGAGGGCGCCGACACGCTCCCGCGCGACGAGAGCCACCTCCTCGTACGCTCCCTGCGCGCCGCGTTCGACCTGCTCGGCGGCCAGCCCCGCGGCCTCGAGGTCGTCTGCGCCAACCGCATCCCGCACGGCCGCGGCCTCGGCTCCTCCTCCGCCGCCATCTGCGCGGGCGTCGTCGCCGCGCGCGCCGTGACCATAGGCGGCGACAGCCGGCTCGACGACGCCGCGCTGCTGGAGCTCGCCACCGAGATCGAGGGCCACCCCGACAACGTCGCCGCCTGCCTCCTCGGGGGGTTCACCGTGGCCTGGAGCGAGGCCGCGGCGACCCGCGCGGTCAGGATGGACCCCGAGGGCTCCGTCGTCCCGGTGGTCTTCGTCCCCGAGAGCCCGGTGCTCACCGAGACGGCCCGGGGACTGCTGCCCCGCACCGTCCCCCATGTGGACGCCGCCGCCAACGCCGGCCGCGCCGCGTTGCTCGTCGAGGCCCTGACCAGGCGCCCCGAGCTGCTGCTCGCCGCCACCGAGGACCGGCTCCACCAGGAGTACCGGGCACCCGCGATGCCCGAGAGCATCGCCCTTGTGAACCGGCTGCGGGCGGACGGCGTCCCCGCGGTCATCTCCGGCGCGGGCCCCACGGTGCTGGCGCTGGTCGAGGACGGCGCGGCGGACAAGGTCGCGCTGCTGGCGGGAGAGGGCTGGGCGGCCAACCGGCTCGCCCTCGACACCGCCGGAGCGAGCGTGCTGCCGCTCGCGCCGTAGCCCGTCGGGCGGGGCCCGCCGCGGGGTGGATCGCCGGATACGCGGATTGCCGGTGTGTGAGAGGGGGAATGTCTGTTGGAGCCGGTAGTGTTAACCTCAAGTCTGCACCCGACGTCTTTGTGGCGCGGTGCTGTGCGTCCCCATCAGGGACCACCCTTCTTCCGGGAGCCCCCCAAACTGCCTGAGCAGCCTGCCTGAGCAGTTTCGAGCACGCTCCGGAAACCGGTACGCGTCCCCCCTCCCCTCTCCCCGGAGAGGACCGAGCAGGGGGTCTCGGGCCGGACCACGCACGTCACCTCTTCCGCCGTCGCATTCCGGCGGAACCACCGCCCCGGCACGGTCCCACATAGGGCCGAGGCCGGACAGCACAACCGGTCGCCGAGCCAGAAGGCCGACGTCCGCTCCAGGGAAGGACCCTTCGTGAGCGACACCACCGATCTGATGGGCGTGACTGCCGACAAGAACGTCGACGCCGCCGCGCCCGCCGCAGGTGCTGCCACTGGCACCACCTCACGGCGCCGCCGCTCCGGCACCGGCCTCGAGGGCATGGTCCTGGCCGAGCTGCAGCAGGTCGCGTCCGGCCTCGGCATCAGGGGCACCGCGCGCATGCGCAAGAGCCAGCTGATCGAGGTCATCAAGGAAGCGCAGACCGGGGGCGCCCCTCTCCCCGGGGGCGGCGCCGCGGCCGCGCCGAAGAGCGCCGAGTCCGGCACCGCCGACACCAAGCCCAAGCGCCGCGCAACCTCCCGCACCCGTACGGGCGAGGAGACCGGCGGCAGGGCCGCGGACGCCGCGGAGGCGCCCCTCGCCGGTTCCGCCAAGGCGGAGAGGGACGACAGGGGCGAGGCGGCCGCGCGGGGCGGGAAGGCCGTCGCCCAGCAGCAGATCGAGATCCCCGGGCAGCCGTCGCCGAAGCTCGCCGCCTCCCTGGAGCAGGGCGACGAGGCCGCCGGCGACCGCCGACGGCGCCGCGCCACCGCCCCGGTCGGCAGCCCCGCCACCGATACCGAGGTCCGCGCCGAGGCCCGCACCGAGGTCCGGGCCGAAGGCCAGGAGGCCCGTACGGCCGAGTCCGACACCACCGAGGCCGGCCGCCGGGACCGCCGGGAGCGCCGGGACCGCGGTGACCGGGCCGACCGCCAGCGGGACCGCCGCGACCGCGGCAAGGGCGACGACCAGCAGGGCGGCGGCCAGCGCCAGCAGCGCCAGGGCGCCCCGCAGGGCCAGGCCGGGCCGCAGGACGACGGCTACGACGACGAGGCGGGCGGCCGCCGGGGCCGCCGCGGCCGCTACCGCGACCGCCGGGGCCGCCGCGGCCGCGAGGACTTCGCCGGTGAGCCGCAGGTCTCCGAGGACGACGTCCTCATCCCCGTCGCGGGCATTCTGGACATCCTCGACAACTACGCGTTCATCCGGACCTCGGGCTACCTGCCCGGCCCGAACGACGTCTACGTGTCGCTCGCCCAGGTCCGCAAGTACGGGCTGCGCAAGGGCGACCACGTCACGGGCGCCGTGCGCCAGCCGAAGGAGGGCGAGCGCCGCGAGAAGTTCAACGCGCTGGTCCGTCTCGACTCGGCCAACGGCATGGCCGCCGACTCCGGCCGCGGCCGTCCCGAGTTCAACAAGCTGACCCCGCTCTACCCGCAGGACCGGCTCCGCCTGGAGACCGACCCGGGCGTGCTGACCACCCGCATCATCGACCTCGTGTCGCCGATCGGAAAGGGCCAGCGCGGCCTGATCGTGGCCCCGCCGAAGACCGGCAAGACCATGATCATGCAGGCGATCGCCAACGCGATCACCCACAACAACCCCGAGTGCCACCTGATGGTCGTCCTCGTCGACGAGCGTCCGGAGGAGGTCACCGACATGCAGCGGTCGGTGAAGGGCGAGGTCATCTCCTCGACCTTCGACCGGCCGGCCGAGGACCACACCACCGTCGCCGAGCTGGCCATCGAGCGCGCCAAGCGCCTCGTGGAGCTGGGCCACGACGTGGTCGTCCTGCTGGACTCGATCACCCGTCTGGGCCGCGCGTACAACCTCGCGGCGCCCGCCTCCGGCCGCATCCTGTCCGGTGGTGTCGACTCGACCGCGCTGTACCCGCCGAAGCGCTTCTTCGGCGCCGCGCGGAACATCGAGGACGGCGGCTCGCTGACCATCCTCGCCACCGCGCTGGTGGACACCGGCTCGCGCATGGACGAGGTGATCTTCGAGGAGTTCAAGGGCACCGGCAACATGGAGCTCAAGCTCGACCGGAAGCTCGCCGACAAGCGCATCTTCCCCGCGGTGGACGTCGACGCGTCCGGCACCCGCAAGGAGGAGATCCTCCTCGGCAGCGAGGAGCTCGCCATCGTCTGGAAGCTGCGCCGGGTGCTGCACGCGCTCGACCAGCAGCAGGCGATCGAGCTGCTGCTCGACAAGATGAAGCAGACCAAGTCGAACGCCGAGTTCCTGCTCCAGATCCAGAAGACGACGCCGTCCTCCGGCAACAACGACTGACGTCGTCCCCAGCGGTACCGGACCGCCCCCGTCACCTCGGTGACCGGGGGCGGTCCCGCGTTGTACGATCAGCGCATCGTAGTGGGGGGGAACGTATTGTCGAATGCGCCCACTGAGCTCGCGGAGCCGTGCCCTGGAACGCCGGGCCGCTCCGCGCCATCGTGTGGGCCGTGCACGTTCACCCCACCTGATGTCCAGCGGCTCGGCTCCTCCCCGCTCACACACCGAGAGGAGTCCTGAGTGACATCTGCCCAGCGGAGGGCCCGCACCGTCCTCCCCGCGGCCGCCGCCGCACTCGCCCTGGGCGGTGCGATGCTCGGCGCCGCACCCGCGCAGGCGGCGGACGCGGCACCGGCCCCGGTCAAGCGGAACGCGACGAAGGCCCCCGGCCAGTCCAAGGCCGACCTGCTGGACCGCGTCAGGGGATCGGTCGCCGACATCAACGACGGCGAGGCCGACACCACCCCGGCGCGGGAGCGGGAGGCCGGTGAGACCCCGGGCTCCGGCACCAAGGAGTCCTACATCATCGGCGGTGCGCCCGCCGCCATCACCGAGGCGCCGTGGATGGTGCAGCTGCACTACTACGACGACAAGGGCAACGACGACGAGACGGACGACGAGGGCTTCTTCTGCGGTGGCTCCCTGGTCGCCCCGAACAAGGTCCTGACCGCCGCGCACTGCGTGTACGGCCTGAACTGGGCGCTCAACGGCGCGGTCGTCTCCGGCACCGGCCAGATGCCGACCGTCACCGAGACCGGGCTCGACCTGCACGGCGGCCGGATCGACGGGATCACCCGCCAGTGGATGAGCCCGACCTACGACGACGCCACGATCTCGGGCGGCGACGTCGCCGTCCTCACCCTGTCCGAGGCGGTGCCGCACAGGACGCTCCAGCCCACGCGGAGCGGCGACACGGCCTCCTACCAGGACGGCGTCTCCGCCACGGTCTACGGCTGGGGCCGCACCAGCTCCACGTCGGACGAGGGCTCGCAGACGCTGAAGAAGGCCGTCATCCCGATGCGGGCCGACGCCAGCTGCTCGTCGTACTACGGCGGCGACTTCGTCGCGGGCCAGATGGTCTGCGCCGGCAACCCCGCCTCCGGCCAGGACGCCGGCACGGTCTCCCCGTGCAACGGCGACTCGGGCGGCCCGCTCGTCGTGAACGGCCGGATAGCCGGCGTCGTGTCGTGGGGCGTCCGGGACTGCGTCGCGAGCGGCGCGTACAGCGTCTACGCGAAGACCAGCACCTACGTCGGCCAGATCAACGCGCGGGTCGACGACGCGGACCTGGACTTCGACGGCCGCGCGGACCTGTTCGCGCGCACGTCGGCCGGGGAGGCCTGGGAGTACTACTCCCGCGGCACCTCGCTCGGCGGCCGGTTCTCCCTCGGCGACTGGAGCGGCGAGAACCTGGTCCGCCAGGCCGACCTGGACCGGGACGGCCGCCAGGAGTACCTGTACCGCACCACCGGCGGCGTCCTGCGGTGGTTCCACATCAACGGCGACGGAAGCGACCACACCGTCGGCTCCGGCTGGGGCGCGATGAAGAACATCCTGGTCCCCGGCGACATGACCGGTGACGCGCTGCCCGACCTGCTCGCGCAGGACAAGAACGGCTACCTGTGGCTGTACCCGGGCCGCGGCAACGGCACCTTCGGCACCCGTGTCAGCGTCGGCTCCGGCTGGGGCGTCATGACCATCGCGGGCAAGGGCGACTTCACCGGTGACGGCAAGGCCGACATGCTGGCCCGCGACACCTCGGGCCGCCTGTGGGTGTACCCGGGCCGCGGCACCGCCACGGCGACGTTCACCAACCGGGTCCTGGCCGGCAAGAGCGGCTGGAACTTCACCGCGTACGCCGCCACAGGCGACGTGAGCGGCGACGGCAAGGCCGACCTGCTGGCCCGCGACTCGGCCGGCGTGATGTGGCTCTACCAGGGCCGCAGCTCCTCCACGGCGCCGTTCGTCCCGCGCGTCAAGATCGGCTCCGGCTGGAACGCGTTCAACCTCTTCGGCTGAGCGGACGGGGACCCGGTCCACGGCCGCCCCGGCCCCGGAGGGGCCGCCGGGAGGGCGTGGACCGGCCCCCGCCCGCGGAAACCGCCCCCGTGCCCGCCGTGCCCCGCACGGCGGGCACGGGCGTTTCGCGGAGCGCACCGGACCCGTACAACCCTTTTCCGCGGTTCGCCGTCTGATCGGGTGCCGTTGAGGAACCCGGGGGAGTACACGGGCCGAGGGATCGGGGAGACCATGGGCGAGCAGGAGACGGGCGGCATACCCGCCGGGGCGGGGCGCGGGGGGAGGGCGGCCCGGCGCGGCCTGGCCGTCGCCGCATGGGCGGTCGCCGCCCTGGCCGTCCTCGGCGCGGGCGGGGCCGGGGTCGCCTACATGAGGCTCGACGCCAACATCGAGGGCATCGACATCAACACCCGGCTCGGCGACGACCGCCCCCGGAACGTCGACGACGGCTCCCTCGACGTCCTCGTCCTCGGCTCCGACTCCCGCTCCGGGGCCAACCGCGCCTACGGCCGCGACGAGGGCACCGCCCGCTCCGACACGGCGATGGTCGTCCACCTCCACCAGGGGCGCCGGAAGGCCACCGTGGTCTCCATCCCGCGCGACACGCTGGTCACCCGCCCCGAGTGCGCCCGCCGCGACGGCGGCAGCGAGCCCGCCGCGTACCGGGCGATGTTCAACACCGCGTACGAGGTCGGCGGCCCCGCCTGCGCGGTGAAGACCGTCGAGCAGATGTCCGGCATCCGCATGGACCACTACATCGAGGTCGACTTCACCGGTTTCAAGGAGCTCGTCGACGAGCTGGGCGGCGTCCGGGTGACCACCACGCGCGCCATCGAGGACGGCGGCAGCCACCTCGACCTCGCCGCCGGCACCCACACCCTCGACGGCGAACAGGCCCTCGGCCTCGTCCGCACCCGCAAGGGCGTCGGCGACCAGAGCGACCTCGGCCGCATCCAGCTCCAGCAGGCCTTCGTCAAGGCCCTCGTCGAGCAGGTCGGGCGGGTCGGCGTCCTCAGCAGCCCGCAGAAGCTCTGGGGCCTCGCCTCCACCGCGACCCGGGCGATCACCCCCGACTCCGAGCTGGACAGCGTCAAGGAGCTCGCCGAGTTCGCCGGCGGCCTCTCCGACCTCGACGCCGACGGCGTCCGGACGGTCACGCTGCCGGTCCGGTACGACCCGGCCGACCCCAACCGGGTCGTCCCCCTGGACGTCCAGGCCCAGCAGGTCTGGCAGGCGCTGCGCCAGGACCTTCCGGTGCCCGCCTCCGCCGTCCGGGACACCGCCGCGGGGAAGGCCGGGGACGTGGTCCGCTGAGGCACGGGGAATACCGGGGCTCCCACCCCGGTTTTGGGAGATGCGACCGGTCCTGGCAGACTGGTACGTCGGCCCCGGTTCACGCACCCGCATCCCGCGGAGGCGACCCGGAGCCCTCCCGGAACTAGGAGACACCTTGAAGCGCGACATCCACCCCGAGTACGTCGAGACCCAGGTCAGCTGCACCTGCGGCGCGTCGTTCACCACCCGCAGCACGATCGAGAACGGCGCCATCCGCGCCGAGGTCTGCTCCGAGTGCCACCCGTTCTACACGGGCAAGCAGAAGATCCTCGACACCGGCGGCCGCGTGGCCCGCTTCGAGGCCCGCTTCGGCAAGGCTGCCGGCTCCAAGAAGTAGCGAGCCGTACCGCCGGTCTCCGGCCGTCCCTCGGACGGCCGGGGCCGGCTTTTTGGTCCGGGGACCGGGTCTCCCCGGGCCGCCCCGTCGCCCGCAGCCCCCTTGCCCACATCCCACTCCAGGAGCCCCCGATGTTCGAGGCGGTCGAGGAACTGGTCGGCGAGCACGCCGACCTAGAGAAGAAGCTCGCCGACCCTTCGGTCCACGCCGATCAGGCCAACGCGCGCAGGCTCAACAAGCGCTACGCCGAGCTGACCCCGGTCGTCGCCGCGTACCGCGACTGGAAGCGGACCGGCGAGGACATCGAGACCGCCCGCGAGTTCGCCGCCGACGACCCCGACTTCGCCGTCGAGGTCAAGGAGCTGGAGAAGCGGCGCGAGGAGCTCACCGGCAGGCTGCGGCTGCTGCTCGTCCCGCGCGACCCCAGCGACGACAAGGACGTCATCCTGGAGATCAAGGCGGGCGCGGGCGGCGACGAGTCCGCCCTCTTCGCCGGCGACCTCCTGCGGATGTACCTGCGGTACGCCGAGCGCGTCGGCTGGAAGACCGAGGTCATCGACGCCACCGAGTCCGAGCTGGGCGGCTACAAGGACGTCCAGGTCGCCGTGAAGACCAAGGGCGGCAACGGCGCGACCGAACCCGGCCGGGGCGTCTGGGCGCGGCTGAAGTACGAGGGCGGGGTGCACCGCGTGCAGCGCGTGCCGGCCACCGAGTCGCAGGGCCGCATCCACACCTCCGCGGCCGGCGTCCTCGTCACGCCCGAGGCCGAGGAGGTCGACGTCGAGATCAACCCCAACGACCTGCGGATCGACGTCTACCGGTCCTCCGGCCCCGGCGGCCAGTCCGTCAACACCACCGACTCGGCCGTCCGCATCACGCACCTGCCGACCGGTGTCGTCGCCTCCTGCCAGAACGAGAAGAGCCAGCTCCAGAACAAGGAGCAGGCCCTGCGCATCCTCCGCTCCCGGCTGCTCGCGATGGCCCAGGAGGAGGCCGAGCGCAACGCCGCGGACGCCCGCCGCAGCCAGGTCCGCACGGTCGACCGGTCGGAGAAGATCCGCACCTACAACTACCCCGAGAACCGCATCTCGGACCACCGCGTCGGCTTCAAGGCGTACAACCTGGACCAGGTGCTCGACGGGGACCTGGACGCCGTGATCCAGGCGTGCGTCGACGCCGACGCGGCCGCGAAGCTCTCCGCCGCGTGAGCCCCTCCCCGTAACCCACACCCTCGTACGACCCAGCAGCCCGGAGGACCAGCGTGCAGCAGAATTTCGGGGGAAGGACCCCGAGCCCCCGCAGCCTGCTGCTGTCGGAGGTCGCCCAGGCCACCCGGCGCCTGGCCGACGCCGGAGTGCCGTCGCCGCGCTTCGACGCGGAGGAGCTCGCCGCCTTCGTCCACGGCGTCAAACGCGGCGAACTGCACAACGTCGGGGACGCCGACTTCGACGCCCGCTACTGGGAGGCCGTGGCGCGCCGCGAGGCCCGCGAGCCGCTCCAGCACATCACCGGCCGGGCGTTCTTCCGCTACCTGGAGCTCCGTGTGGGCCCCGGCGTCTTCGTGCCCCGCCCGGAGACCGAGTCGGTCGTCGGATGGGCGATAGACGCCGTACGGGCGATGGACGTCGTCGAGCCGCTCGTCGTCGACCTGTGCTCCGGCTCCGGCGCGATCGCCCTCGCCCTGGCCCAGGAGGTGCCGCGCTCCCGCGTGCACGCCGTGGAACTGTCCGAGGACGCCCTGGTGTGGACGCGGCGCAACGCCGAGGGGACCAGGGTCACCGTCCACCACGGCGACGCGCTGACGGCCCTGCCGGAGCTGGACGGCCAGGTCGACCTGGTCATCTCCAACCCGCCGTACATCCCGCTCACCGAGTGGGAGTACGTGGCGCCCGAGGCGCGCGACCACGACCCCGACATGGCGCTGTTCTCCGGCGAGGACGGCCTCGACGTGATCCGCGGCATCGAGCGCACCGCGCACCGCCTGCTCCGCCCCGGCGGCCTCGTCGTCGTCGAGCACGCCGACACGCAGGGCGGCCAGGTGCCGTGGATCTTCAGCGAGGAGGCCGGCTGGGCGGACGCCGCCGACCACCCCGACCTGAACAACCGACCCCGCTTCGCGACGGCCCGCAAGGCGACGCCGTGACACCGGTGCCTGCGCTGGCGCCGACGACGCGCGGCGCCCGCGCGCGGGAGCGGGACGACCCCCGGACGGCGTCCGGGGAGCACGGGGACGGGCGGCCGGGCGCGGCCGGCCGTCGGCGGGGCCCGGAGCGCCCCGGAGGTGAACCGAGTGACCGAAACTGGGAGGGTCCCCTGATGGCACGGCGATACGACTGCAACGACGCGACCGACCGCTCGACGGGCCTGCGCGAGGCCGCGTCCGCCGTCCGCCGCGGCGAGCTCGTCGTGCTGCCGACGGACACCGTCTACGGCATCGGCGCGGACGCCTTCAGCCCGGAGGCCGTCGCCGACCTGCTGGAGGCCAAGGGCCGCGGCCGCAGCATGCCCACGCCCGTCCTCATCGGCTCGCCCAACACCCTGCACGGCCTGGTCACCGACTTCTCCGAGCAGGCGTGGGAGCTCGTCGACGCGTTCTGGCCGGGCGCGCTCACGCTCGTCGCCCGGCACCAGCCGTCCCTCCAGTGGGACCTGGGCGACACCCGCGGCACCGTCGCGGTCCGCATGCCGCTGCACCCCGTGGCGATCGAACTGCTCACCGAGGTCGGCCCGATGGCGGTGTCCTCCGCCAACCTCACGGGGCACCCCGCGCCGGAGGACTGCGACGCCGCCCAGGGCATGCTCGGCGACTCCGTGTCGGTGTACCTGGACGGCGGCCCGACGCCGGGCATCGTGCCGTCGTCGATCGTCGACGTCACGCGGAGGACGCCGGTGCTGCTGCGCGCGGGCGCCCTCTCCGCGGACGAGCTGCGCAAGGTCGTACCCGACCTCGAGGTGGCCAGTTGACCGCCCCTGAGGGGCGTGGCATAGGCACGGCGAGCACGTTCCGCATCCTCCACGTCAGCACCGGCAACGTCTGTCGCTCGCCCATCACCGAGCGGCTGACCCGCCACGCCCTGCGAGGCCGCATCGGCGACCCCGCGGGCTGCGGGCTGATCGTGGAGAGCGCCGGCACGTGGGGGCACGAGGGCGCGCCGATGGAGGCGAACGCCGAGGCGGTCCTCGCGGACTTCGGCGCCGACGCGAGCGGGTTCGTCGGCCGGGAACTGATCGACGAGCACGTCATCCGCGCCGACCTGGTGCTCACGGCCACCCGCGACCACCGGGCCCAGGTCGTCTCGATGGGCCACAGCGCGGGTCTGCGCACGTTCACCCTGAAGGAGTTCACCCGGCTCGTGCGGGCGATAGACCCCACGACGCTGCCCGACCCGGAGACCGACGGCGTGGTGGCCCGGGCGCACGCGCTGGTGCGGGCGGCGGCCGCGCTGCGGGGCTGGCTGCTGGCGCCGAGCGCGGAGGCGGACGAGGTGAACGACCCGTACGGCGCGCCCATCACGTTCTTCCGGTCGGTGGGCGACGAGATCGACCGGGCCCTGGAGCCGGTGGTGACCGCCCTGACGGGGGTCCCCGCGCGCCGCTGAGCCGCCGGAGGGGCGGGCCGCGGGAGCCGGGCCTACAGTGGAGGGGACCGGGGGGACCGCCCATGCCCGGAGCCACCGATGCCGCTCACCGCCGGAGTCGAGGAGGCGCTGGACGGCGCCTACGGACCGGACGCCGGCGCGCTGCGCCGGCAGGACCCCGAGATCGCCGACGCGCTGGACGGGGAGGCGCGGCGGCAGGAGGACGGCCTCCAGCTGATCGCCGCGGAGAACTTCACCTCGCCCGCCGTGCTCGCCGCGCTCGGCTCGCGGCTCGCCAACAAGTACGCCGAGGGCTACCCCGGCCGCCGCCACCACGGCGGCTGCGAGTACGCCGACGCGGCCGAGCGGCTCGCCGTGGAGCGGGCGTGCGCCCTGTTCGGCGCCGAGCACGCGAACGTGCAACCCCACTCGGGTTCCTCCGCCGTGCTGGCGGCGTACGCGGCGCTGCTGCGCCCCGGGGACACCCTCCTCGCCATGGGCCTGGTCCACGGCGGCCACCTCACGCACGGGTCGCCGGCGAACTTCTCGGGACGCTGGTTCCACTCCGTCCCGTACGGCGTCGACGCGGAGAGCGGGCTCGTCGACCACCGCCAGGTGCGCCTCCTGGCCCGCCGCCACCGGCCGAGGGCGATCGTGTGCGGCTCGATCTCGTACCCCCGGCACCTCGACCACGCCGAGTTCCGCGACATCGCCGACGAGGTGGGGGCGGCCCTGATCGTCGACGCCGCGCACCCCATCGGGCTGGTCGCCGGGGGAGCGGCGCCCAACCCCGTCCCGTACGCGGACGTCGTGTGCGCGACGACGCACAAGGTGCTGCGCGGGCCGCGCGGCGGGCTGCTGCTGTGCGGGGCGGAGCTGGCGGAGCGGATCGACCGGGCGGTGTTCCCGTTCACGCAGGGCGGCCCCCAGATGCACACCGTCGCCGCCAAGGCCGTCGCCTTCGGGGAGGCCGCCGCGCCGGCGTTCGGCGCGTACGCCCACCGGGTCGTCGACAACGCGCGCCTCCTCGCCGCGCACCTCGCCGAGCTGGGCCTCGCGGTGACGACCGGCGGCACGGACACGCACCTGATCACCGCCGACCCGGCGCCGCTCGGCGTCGACGGCCGCACCGCCCGCGCACGCCTGGCGGCTGCGGGCCTGGTCGTGGACACGTGCGCGCTGCCCTACGGGGACGGGCGGGGCGTCCGGCTGGGCACGGCCGCGGTGACCACCCAGGGCATGGGCGCCGCGGAGATGGAGCGGATCGCGCGGCTGTTCGCCGAGGCGCTCCGCGAGGGTGCGGACACGGGCGGAACGCGCGCGCGGGCACGGGCCCTGGCACGGCGGTTCCCCCCGTACCGGGGGTAGGAGGACCCCCCGGCGCAACCGCGTACCGCTCCGGGGCGTCTCCACCACGGTGGCGGCGCGACTAGGGTGTGGGGCTGAGATGGCCAGCGACTCCTGTGGGGCAGCCCGTGCGTGACTACCTGCTGACGCTCTGCATCACGGCCGCGGTGACCTACCTGCTCACCGGGCCGGTGCGGAAGTTCGCGATCGCGGCGGGCGCGATGCCCGAGATCCGCGCGCGCGACGTGCACAGAGAGCCCACGCCGCGGCTCGGCGGCATCGCCATGTTCTTCGGGCTCTGCGCCGGGCTGCTCGTCGCGGACCACCTGGACCGCCTCAACAGCGTCTTCGCGCTCTCCAACGAGCCGCGCGCCCTGCTCTCCGGCGCCGCCCTGATCTGGCTGGTCGGCGTCCTCGACGACAAGTTCGAGATCGACGCGCTGATCAAGCTCGGGGCGCAGATGATCGCGGCGGGCGTCATGGTCATGCAGGGCCTGACGATCCTGTGGCTGCCGATCCCCGGCGTCGGCCCGGTCGGCCTCACCCAGTGGCAGGGCACGCTCCTGACCGTCGCGCTGGTCGTCCTCACCATCAACGCGGTGAACTTCGTCGACGGCCTCGACGGCCTCGCCGCGGGCATGGTCTGCCTGGCCGCCTCCGCGTTCTTCCTGTACGCCTACCGGATCTGGTTCGGCTACGGGATCGAGGCCGCCGCGCCGGCGACGCTGTTCGCCGCCGTGCTGATGGGCATGTGCCTGGGCTTCCTGCCGCACAACATGCACCCGGCGCGGATCTTCATGGGCGACTCGGGCTCGATGCTGATCGGGCTGGTGCTGGCCGCCTCGGCGATCTCCATCACGGGCCAGGTGGACCCGGACGCGCTGAAGCTCTTCGAGGGCTCGGCCCGCGAGGCGACGCACGCCGCGCTGCCGGTCTTCATGCCGCTGCTGCTGCCGCTGACGGTCATCGCGATCCCGATGGCGGACCTGGTGCTGGCCATCGTGCGCCGCACCTGGAACGGCCAGTCGCCGTTCGCCGCCGACCGGGGCCACCTGCACCACCGGCTGCTGGAGATCGGCCACTCCCACAGCCGCGCCGTGCTCATCATGTACTTCTGGTCGGCGCTGATCGCCTTCGGCACGCTGATGTACTCCGTCCACTCCGCGTCGATGTGGATCATGCTGCCGATCGTGGCGCTGAGCGCGGTGGGCCTGGTACTGCTGCTCCTGCCCCGCTTCCAGCCGCGCGCGCCGCGCTGGGCCGAGTCGTTCGTACCGCCCCGTTACCGGCGCCGGAAGACCACCCCGCAGGCCGGCCAGGAGGCCCCGACGGCCGCGGAGGGCGGCGCCGGGGCGCCCCCCGCCCCCACCGCGGGGGGCGGGCACCCGGAGGAACCGCCGCGTGTTCCGGCGGGCGTCAACGGCGCGACCGCGATCGGTGCCCGTTCACGCCTTCCCGAACGAAGGAAGGCCGGAACGCCGAGTTGACGCGGACGCCGCGTACGGCAATACCAGACGAAGCGTCTCTTGTCGCGTGCACACGTGCAGCACCACTCTCATGTGTGAGAGTCGGCACACTTTCGGGTAAAGACCTCCCCAAATAGTTTGTGATACCGTTCACGAGACCCGGAGAGGGTGCCGAAGGGCCGCAGTGCGACGGTTCGTTGGCGCCGAAACCCGACTCGGACCGGGCCTACGCTCGTCCATGACGACACCACGCCCCCACCAGCAAGCGGAGATGCCGCCATGCCGTCCAACGACGCCCGCACCCTCCTGCACACCGCCGTGCCCACACTCGTGACCGGTGCCGTCGGCGCCGTGGTCGGCGGTGTGGCGGCCGGCGGGAAGGGAGCCGTCGGAGCCGCGCTGGGCGCGCTGCTGGTGGTCCTCTTCATGGGAGCGGGCGTGGTGGTCCTGCAGCGCACCGCGAGGTCCCTGCCGCACCTCTTCCAGGCCATGGGGCTGATGCTCTACACCGCTCAGCTGCTGCTGCTCTTCGTCGTCATGTCGCTGCTGAAGGACACCACGCTGTTCGACTTCAAGGCCTTCGGCTTCACGCTGCTCGCCGCGACGATCGTCTGGGTCACCGCGCAGGCACGCCACTACATGAAGGCGAAGATCCTCTACGTCGACCCGGCGTCGGAGGACGGCGGCCGGACCGCGAAGACCGGGTCCGCGGCGTGAGAGGTAGGGCCGGGATAAAGGGCCGTTCGAGATGCTGCTATCGTCCGGTGCCATATGCGGCACTGCGGGCGCGGCCATCCGAGCCGACGCCTGTCCCAGCGCGACGCTCGACGCCTAGCCGCCGCCCCCTTACCCGTAAGACCAGTCCAGTGCCGAACCGCGGCCGCGCGCCGCGCCGACACAACGAGGTTGCCGTACCTATGCGCCACGCTGAAGGAGCCCGCGGTGAGTGCTGACCAGACGCTTGCCTTCGACCCCGATTGCCACATCTTCACCGGATGCGGCTTCCCGGCGCCGGGCCTCCACACCTTCCTGTACGAGCCCATCGCCGTGGTCGGCGGCTTCGAGTTCACCAAGCCGATGCTGCTGGCGCTGCTGGGCTCGATCGCGGTCGTCGCGTTCTTCTGGGCCGCCTTCGCCAAGCCGAAGCTGGTGCCCGGCAAGGTGCAGATGATCGGTGAGGCCGGGTACGACTTCGTCCGCCGCGGCATCGTCTACGAGATCATCGGCAAGAAGGACGGCGAGAAGTACGTGCCGTTCATGGTCTCGCTGTTCTTCTTCGTGTGGATCATGAACCTCTGGTCCATCATCCCGCTCGCGCAGTTCCCGGTCACCTCCCTGATCGCCTTCCCGGCCGGTCTCGCCGCGATCGTCTACGTGACCTGGGTCGGCCTGACCTTCAAGAAGCACGGCTTCGTCGGCGGCTGGAAGAACATCCTCGGCTACGACAAGTCCCTCGGCGCGATCCTGCCGCTGATCATGCTCCTCGAGTTCTTCTCGAACCTGATCATCCGGCCCTTCACCCACGCGGTGCGGCTCTTCGCGAACATGTTCGCCGGCCACCTGCTGATCGTCATGTTCTCCCTGGCGACCTGGTACCTGATGAACGGCCTCGGCTTCGTCTACGCCGGCGCCTCGTTCGTCATGGTCGTCATCATGACGGCCTTCGAGCTCTTCATCCAGGCCGTCCAGGCGTACGTCTTCGTGCTCCTGGCCAGCAGCTACGTCCAGGGCGCGCTCTCCGAGCACCACTGAGCGGGCCTCGGCCCAGCCCACCCCCCTACCAACAGACGTCCGGTGGCCAACCCCCACCGGGTCCTTGAAAGAGAAGGAAGAACCGGCATGTCCGCTCTCGAGACTCTCGCCGCTGTCAACGGAAACGTCGCCTCCATCGGCTACGGCCTGGCCGCGATCGGCCCCGGCGTCGGCGTCGGCATCATCTTCGGTAACGGCACCCAGGCCCTCGCCCGCCAGCCCGAGGCGGCCGGCCTGATCCGCACCAACCAGATCATGGGTTTCGCCTTCTGTGAGGCGCTCGCCCTCATCGGCATCGTCATGGGCTTCGTCTACAAGTAAGCCGGACCGACAGCCCAGACCCCTTTCACGGAAGGCACTGATGTGAACGCTCTGTTCCTTGCGGCGGCGGAGGAGCCCCAGAATCCTCTGCTTCCGCATCTCGACGAGCTCGTCATCGGCCTGATCGCCTTCGCCATCGTCTTCGGCTTCCTCGCCAAGAAGCTCCTCCCGAACATCAACAAGGTTCTGGAAGAGCGCCGCGAGGCCATCGAGGGCGGGATCGAGAAGGCCGAGTCGGCCCAGATCGAGGCCCAGAGTGTGCTTGAGCAGTACAAGGCTCAGCTCGCCGAGGCCCGCCACGAGGCCGCGCGTCTGCGCCAGGAGGCACAGGAGCAGGGCGCCGCGATCATCGCCGAGATGAAGGCGGAAGGCCAGCGTCAGCGCGAGGAGATCGTCGCCGCCGGCCACGCGCAGATCGAGGCCGACCGCAAGGCGGCCGCCTCCGCTCTGCGCCAGGACGTCGGCAAGCTCGCCACCGACCTGGCCGGCAAGCTGGTCGGCGAGTCCCTCGAGGACGTCGCCCGCCAGAGCCGCACCATCGACCGCTTCCTCGACGAGCTCGAGGAGAAGGCCGAGGCCGCCCGATGAACGGAGCGAGCCGCGAGGCACTGGCTGCCGCGCGCGAGCGTCTCGACGCGCTGACCGACAACACGTCGGTCGACGCCGGGAGGCTCGCCGAGGAGCTGGCCGCCGTCACCGCGCTGCTCGACCGCGAGGTGTCGCTGCGTCGGGTCCTCACCGACCCGGCGCAGGCCGGCGAGGCCAAGGCCGACCTGGCCGTGCGACTGCTGAGCGGTCAGGTGGGCGGCGAGACCGTCGACCTGGTCTCCGGCATGGTCCGTTCCCGCTGGTCCCAGTCGCGCGACCTGGTCGACGCGGTCGAGGAGCTGGCGGACACCGCGGACCTCACCGCGGCCCAGAAGGCCGGCGTCCTCGACGACGTCGAGGACGAGCTGTTCCGGTTCGGCCGGATCGCGACCTCCAGCCCCGAGCTGAGGGTCGCGCTGACCGACCGGGCCGCCACGGCCACCGCCAAGGGCGAGCTGCTGCGCCGCCTCCTCGGCGGCCGGGCCAACGCGGCGACCGAGCGGCTGATCGTCCGCCTGGTCACCCAGCCGCGAGGACGTAGCCTGGAGGGGGGACTCGAGTCCCTGTCCAAGCTCGCCGCCTCGCGCCGGGACCGGATGGTCGCGGTCGTCACCTCGGCGGTACCGCTCACCGACCGGCAGAAGGAACGCCTCGGCGCGGTGCTGGCGAAGATGTACGGCCGGAAGATGCACCTGAACCTCGACGTGGACCCCGCGGTCCTCGGCGGGATCTCGGTGCGGATCGGCGACGAGGTCGTCAACGGCACGATCGCCTCCCGCCTCGACGAGGCGACGAGGCGGCTGGCCGGCTGACCCGAGGACCCGGTCACCCAACCCAACAAGCGTTACCTACGGCCCGGTTGGGCCGTGCACAGGATGCAGAAGTTCTGGGGGGAGCCCCCAGATCCCCCAAAGAGACTTCGGGCCCAACAAGGAGAGCAGGGAACCCAGATGGCGGAGCTCACGATCCGGCCGGAGGAGATCCGGGACGCGCTGGAGAACTTTGTCCAGTCGTACAAGCCGGACGCGGCCTCGCGCGAGGAGGTCGGTACGGTCAGCCTTGCCGGCGACGGCATCGCGAAGGTGGAGGGTCTTCCCTCGACCATGGCCAACGAGCTGCTGAAGTTCGAGGACGGCACCCTCGGCCTCGCCCTCAACCTCGAGGAGCGCGAGATCGGTGCCATTGTCCTCGGCGAGTTCAGCGGCATCGAGGAGGGCCAGTCGGTCCAGCGCACCGGCGAGGTCCTGTCCGTCGCCGTCGGCGAGGGCTACCTGGGTCGCGTCGTCGACCCGCTCGGCAACCCGATCGACGGCCTCGGCGAGATCGAGACGTCCGGCCGCCGCGCCCTCGAGCTGCAGGCCCCCACGGTCATGCAGCGCAAGTCGGTGCACGAGCCGATGGAGACGGGCTACAAGGCCGTCGACGCGATGACCCCGATCGGCCGTGGTCAGCGTCAGCTGATCATCGGCGACCGCCAGACCGGCAAGACCGCCCTGGCCGTCGACACGATCATCAACCAGCGTGACAACTGGCGCACCGGCGACCCGAAGAAGCAGGTCCGCTGCATCTACGTCGCCATCGGCCAGAAGGGCTCCACCATCGCGTCCGTCCGCGGCGCGCTGGAGGAGGCCGGTGCCCTGGAGTACACGACCATCGTCGCCGCCCCGGCGTCCGACCCGGCCGGCTTCAAGTACCTGGCGCCCTACACCGGCTCCGCCATCGGCCAGCAGTGGATGTACGAGGGCAAGCACGTCCTCATCGTCTTCGACGACCTGTCGAAGCAGGCCGACGCCTACCGCGCCGTGTCGCTGCTGCTGCGCCGCCCGCCGGGCCGCGAGGCCTACCCGGGTGACGTCTTCTACCTGCACTCCCGCCTGCTGGAGCGCTGCGCCAAGCTCTCCGACGAGATGGGCGCCGGCTCCATGACCGGTCTCCCGATCGTCGAGACCAAGGCCAACGACGTCTCGGCGTTCATCCCGACCAACGTCATCTCCATCACCGACGGCCAGTGCTTCCTGGAGTCCGACCTGTTCAACGCCGGTCAGCGCCCGGCCCTGAACGTCGGCATCTCGGTCTCCCGCGTCGGTGGCTCCGCCCAGCACAAGGCCATGAAGCAGGTCTCCGGCCGGCTCCGCGTCGACCTGGCCCAGTTCCGCGAGCTGGAGGCGTTCGCCGCCTTCGGCTCCGACCTGGACGCCGCGTCGAAGGCCGCCCTGGAGCGCGGCAAGCGCATGGTCGAGCTGCTGAAGCAGCCGCAGTACCAGCCGATGTCGACCGAGAACCAGGTCGTCTCCGTCTGGGCCGGCACCACCGGCAAGATGGACGACGTCCCGGTCCAGGACATCCGCCGCTTCGAGACGGAGCTGCTGGACTTCCTGCACCGCGAGCACAAGTCGCTCATGACGTCGATCCGCGAGGGCGGCAAGATGTCGGACGACACGCTCGGCAAGGTCGCGGAGTGCATCGCCGACTTCAAGAAGCAGTTCGAGACCTTCGACGGCAAGCTGCTCGGCGAGGACGCCCCGGCCACCGTCAACGTCTCCAAGTGACGACGGAAGGGACCTGATCCATGGGAGCGCAGCTCCGGGTCTACAAGCGTCGCATCCGGTCCGTCACCGCGACGAAGAAGATCACCAAGGCGATGGAGATGATCGCCGCCTCGCGCATCGTCAAGGCGCAGCGCAAGGTGGCGGCCTCCACGCCGTACGCGACCGAGCTCACCCGCGCGGTCACGGCGGTGGCGACCGGTTCGAACACCAACCACCCCCTCACCACGGAGGCGGAGTCCCCGACCCGTGCCGCGGTCCTGCTCGTCACGAGCGACCGCGGTCTGGCCGGCGGCTACTCCTCCAACGCCATCAAGCAGGCCGACCGGCTCACCGAGCGGCTGCGCGGCGAGGGCAAGGAGGTCGACACGTACATCGTCGGCCGCAAGGGCGTGGCCTACTACGGCTTCCGCGAGCGCAAGGTCGCGGACGCCTGGACCGGCTTCTCCGACAACCCGACCTACGCGGACGCCAAGCAGGTGGCCGCCCCGCTGATCGCGGCCGTCCGGCAGGACACCGCGGACGGTGGTGTCGACGAGCTGCACATCGTCTTCACGGAGTTCGTGTCGATGATGACGCAGACGCCGGTGGACGACCGGATGCTGCCGCTCAGCCTCGCGAAGGCCGCGGAGGAGACCGGGGGCAGGGGCGAGATCCTTCCCCTGTTCGACTTCGAGCCGTCGGCGGAGGACGTCCTCGACGCCCTCCTGCCGCGCTACGTCGAGAGCCGCGTCTACAACGCCCTGCTGCAGGCCGCCGCCTCCGAGCACGCGGCCCGCCGCCGGGCGATGAAGTCGGCGACCGACAACGCGGGAGAGCTGATCAACTCGCTCTCGCGCCTTGCCAACGCGGCCCGCCAGGCCGAAATCACCCAGGAAATCAGCGAGATCGTCGGTGGCGCGAGCGCCCTCGCCGACGCGACCGCGGGGAGTGACAAGTAATATGACTACCTCTGTTGAGGCGGCCATCCCGGGCAGCACGGCCACGGGCCGCGTCGCCCGGGTCATCGGCCCGGTCGTCGACGTGGAGTTCCCCGTCGACGCGATGCCGGAGATCTACAACGCCCTGACGGTCGAGGTCGACGACCCGGCCGAGGAGGGCAAGCGCAAGAAGCTGACGCTCGAGGTCGCCCAGCACCTCGGCGACGGCATCATCCGCGCCATCTCCATGCAGCCCACCGACGGCCTGGTCCGCCAGGCCCCGGTGACCGACACGGGCAAGGGCATCACCGTCCCGGTCGGCGACTTCACCAAGGGCAAGGTGTTCAACACCCTCGGCGAGGTGCTGAACGTGCCCGAGGCGAACGCCGAGGTCACCGAGCGCTGGCCGATCCACCGCACGGCCCCGGCCTTCGACCAGCTCGAGTCCAAGACCGAGATGTTCGAGACCGGCCTGAAGGTCGTCGACCTCCTCACCCCGTACGTCAAGGGTGGAAAGATCGGTCTGTTCGGTGGTGCCGGTGTCGGCAAGACCGTTCTGATCCAGGAAATGATCATGCGTGTCGCCAACCTCCACGAGGGCGTCTCCGTCTTCGCGGGCGTCGGCGAGCGCACCCGTGAGGGCAACGACCTCATCGCGGAGATGGAGGAGTCCGGCGTCCTGGACAAGACCGCCCTGGTCTTCGGCCAGATGGACGAACCCCCGGGCACCCGTCTGCGCGTCGCCCTGGCCGGTCTGACGATGGCGGAGTACTTCCGCGACGTCCAGAAGCAGGACGTGCTCTTCTTCATCGACAACATCTTCCGGTTCACCCAGGCCGGTTCCGAGGTGTCCACCCTGCTCGGCCGCATGCCGTCCGCGGTGGGCTACCAGCCGAACCTGGCCGACGAGATGGGCCTCCTCCAGGAGCGCATCACGTCGACCCGCGGTCACTCGATCACCTCGATGCAGGCGATCTACGTCCCCGCCGACGACCTGACCGACCCGGCGCCGGCCACCACCTTCGCCCACCTCGACGCGACGACGGTCCTCTCCCGTCCGATCTCCGAGAAGGGCATCTACCCGGCCGTGGACCCGCTGGACTCCACGTCCCGGATCCTGGACCCGCGCTACATCGCGCAGGACCACTACGACGCCGCCATGCGCGTCAAGGGCATCCTGCAGAAGTACAAGGACCTCCAGGACATCATCGCGATCCTCGGCATCGACGAGCTGGGCGAAGAGGACAAGCTGGTCGTCCACCGCGCCCGTCGCGTCGAGCGCTTCCTGTCCCAGAACACCCACGCGGCGAAGCAGTTCACCGGCGTGGACGGTTCGGACGTCCCGCTCGACGAGTCGATCGCCGCGTTCAACGCGATCTGCGACGGCGAGTTCGACCACTTCCCGGAGCAGGCCTTCTTCATGTGCGGTGGTCTCGAGGACCTCAAGAAGAACGCCAAGGAACTGGGCGTTTCCTGAGGTCGCGTGACGTGTGAGGGGGCGGGCGCGTCCCGCCCCCTCACGCTGCACCTCCCTCCGGGGCACACCGCCCCGGGCCCCGGCCGCCCCCGCGGCCGTCCCCGGCCCCGCTGGCCGGCGCGGGTCCTCGGCACTCCGGTGCCGACGGCCCTACTAGACTTATGACCCAACACCCGGCACAACCCGCCGGGTGGTGACCCGAGGAGCCACCCTTGGCCGCTGAGCTGCACGTCGAGCTGGTCGCCGCGGACCGGAGTGTCTGGTCCGGCGAGGCCACCCTGGTCATCGCGCGCACCACCTCCGGCGACATCGGCGTCATGCCCGGCCACCAGCCGCTGCTCGGTGTGCTGGAGTCGGGCCCGGTGACCATCCGTACGAGCGAGGGGGGCACGGTCGTCGCCGCCGTGCACGGCGGTTTCCTCTCGTTCGCGGACAACAAGCTGTCGCTGCTCGCGGAGATCGCCGAGCTTGCGGACGAGATCGACACCCAGCGCGCCGAGCGTGCGCTGGAGCGTGCGAAGACGGAGTCGGACGCCGCGGCCGAGCGGCGCGCCGAAGTCCGGCTGCGCGCGGTGGCGGCGCACTAGCGCGTCGCCGCTGATCGAACCCTGCCGGGCGCCCCTCACCGGGCGGCCCGGCCCCTCAGCCGCGGCCCGGCCTGGACTCTCTCCAGACGGGGTCGCGGCTGAGGCGATGCAGATGCAGGTCGTATCCGGTTACAGGACGAAGCGAGGAGGTCGGTGGAGATGTTCCTCGCTCTGCTGGTGAGCGCACTGGTCGTCGCACTGGTGGTGATCGGGCTCTTCGTCTTCGGCCTGCGGCGGCGGCTGATCCAGCGGTCGGGCGGCACGTTCGACTGCAGTCTCCGCTGGGACGCCCCCGAGGGGGGCGACCCCTCCGGCAAGGGCTGGGTGTACGGGGTCGCCCGGTACGGCGGCGACCGGATCGCCTGGTTCCGGGTCTTCTCGTACGCGCCCCGCCCGCGGCGCGTCCTGGAGCGGGCCTCCATCGAGGTCCTGGACCGCCGCATGCCGGACGGCGAGGAGGAACTGGCACTCCTGTCGGACTCCGTCGTACTGGGCTGTCTGCACCGGGGCACGCGCCTGGAACTCGCCATGAGCGAGGACGCCCTCACCGGTTTCCTCGCCTGGCTGGAGGCGGCGCCCCCCGGGCAGCGGGTCAACGTGGCCTAGACGCCCCGCACCACCGCCCGGCCGGCCGGTGGGCGGTGGTGCCGGTTCCGGCTGCGGGGACCCCGGGGCGGGCGCGGGCCGCCCGGCCCGGCGGGACCCCCGCCCCTCCGCGCCCACCGGCCGAAAGCCCCTCGTCCCCCGCCGTCGCCCGCTCCGGCCGGCCGGTTGCCCGAACCCGGTCCGGTACGCGCCCGGGCCGTCCCGCCGGCCGCGCCGTGCGCCGCCGCGGGGTGCGCCGGGCGCGCCCCGCCGGGCGCCGGGGGCGGTTCTCGCCCGTCGAGCCGTGTTCCGGGGGCCCGCGGTCCCGGGTGGCGGAGCCGTCACTCCGTCCCGGGCCGGGCGCGGCGGGCGTAGGCCCGGGCGGCGCGGGCCCGGTCGCCGCAGCGGGTGGAGCACCAGTGGCGGCGGCCGTGGCGGAGCAGGAAGCGGTTGCAGGGGGTGGAGCCGCAGGCGGTGAGGCGCTCGGCGTCGGGGCCGGTGAGAAGGTCGGCGGCGTCGGTGGCGAGGGCCGCCAGGGCGTGGGCGAGGATCCCCGTGGTGGGGTGGAGGGCCACGCGGTAGGGGCCGCCCCTCTCGTCCCACCGCAGCAGCGGGGCCGTGGGGACCCGGGTCATCGAGTCGTTGATTGCGGCGACGGCGGCGGGGGAGGCGGGGAGCCCCGCGGCGCGGGAGGCGAACAGCGACCTGGTCTGCTCGCGCAGCGAGCGCAGCCGCGCCGTGCACATCTCCAGCATGCCGGCGTCGATCGGTGCGAGACCGTGCCGCGTCAGCCAGCGGTTCGCCTGTGCGGGGGTCTCCAGGAAGTCGACCGCCTGGCCGCCGGGCAGGGTGACGAAGCTGTTGGCGAGGGCGAGGGACGGGTGTTCCCCCTCGCCCCGCGCGGGCGGCAGGACGGCTTCCTCCGCCGCGGTCTCCTTCATGGACCTCATGGTAAGGCTTGTGCGCATCCATGAGAAACGACTACCTTCACTTCACGTTCTACCAATCAGTAATCCGTGAGGTGTTCCTCGTGTCCTCCCCCTCCGCGACGGCCGGGCGGTTCCCGGTCCGCGTCCTCGGCGGCCCGACCGCCCTCTTCGACTACGGTGGCCTGCGCTTCCTGACCGATCCGACCTTCGACGGTCCCGGCGACTACCCGACCCTCGGCCCCACCCTGACCAAGACCGCCCCCTCCACCACGGACCCGGCCGACCTCGGCCCCGTCGACGTCGTCCTCCTCTCGCACGACGAGCACGCCGACAACCTCGACGCCTCCGGCCGGGCCCTGCTCGCCGACGTCCCCCTCACCCTCACCACCCCCGGCGGCGCCCGGCGCCTCGGGGGCGGAGCCCGGGGGCTGGCCGACTGGGAGGCCGTCGGGCTGGACCGTCCCGGCGGCGGGACCGTCACCGTCACCGGCGTCCCCGCCGTGCACGGCCCCGGCACGCGCGAGGAGACCGAGCCGATCACCGGGCAGGTCGTCGGCTTCGTGCTGACGGGGGAGGACCTGCCCACCGTCTACGTCAGCGGGGACAACGCCTCGCTCGACGCGGTCGGGGAGATCGCCGAGCGCTTCGCCCCGGTGGACACCGCCCTCCTCTTCGCCGGAGCCCCCCCGCTTCCCCGAGCTCTTCGGCGGCGCGCCGATCGTCCTCGACAGCGTCCGGGCCGCCCGGGCCGCCCGGATGCTCGGCGCCCGCCGCGTCGTCCCCGTCCACCACGACGGCTGGGCCCACTTCACCGAGGGCCGCGAGGAACTGGAAGCCGCCTTCACCGCCGCCGGTCTGGCCGACCGCCTGGACCCGGACTGGGTCCGGCGCGCCTGAGCCGGCGGGCTCCCGGGGCGACCGGCCGGGGCGGAGCGGTCCGGCGGTCCCGGCCGAAGCACCGGGGCGCGCCGGAGCGCCCCTGCCGGCGGGTCGCACGGCCCGGGCCGGTACGGCGGGCCCGCCCGCTGCCGGGATCCCGTCCGGGGAGCCGCGCGGCGCGAGCCTCCCCGGCCCGTGGACGGCGCGAGGCGGTCCTCCCGTACGGCTCCCGGGAACGGGAGGGGCGGAGACGGGTGGGAAAGCGGGCTGTCGCCGCCGTGGACCGGTGGCGGCCTGTAGCGTCGGTCCGGGACGTCGGCGGAGTGGGCGGGGCGGCACATGGACGCGTTTCTGGGGCTCGGCTTCGTCATCAGCGTCGGCGCGGCCGGGTTCGGCTACTCGTACATGGAACTCGCGCAGGGCTACAAGGACGTGGGGCTGGGCGCACGGCGGGAGTCGGGCAGGAACGTCATGCTCGGGGGCCTCGCCGGCACCACCGTCTTCGGCATCCTCATCGCCCTGTGGTTCGGCGAGACCGACGGGGACCTCTCCGCCGGGGCCGCCGTCCTCCTCAGGGCGGGAGCCGGCGTCCTCGCCTGCCTCCCGCCGGTCGCCGCCGTCGCGTACCGCGCGAAGGCGGTACGCCGCCGCCGGCGCGCCCGGACCGCCGACCGGGAACACCGGCGGGTGGCCGGGGAGGCCGTGCGCGCTCGCCACGACCGGGTCAGGGAACGGTACGGGGCGTACCTGTCGGACGTCTTCGCCGTACTGGACCATCCGGCGATGACGGACGTCCGGGTACCCACCACCGAATCGCTGGTCCGGGCCCTGGCCGCGGCCGACGACGCCGCAGCGGCCGCCGGCACCGGACACGCGGGCCTGTCGGCCTACCGGGAGGCGGTCGCGGCGGCCGAGATCGCCTTCGAGAAGGCGCAGCGGTACGCCCACGAGGTGGGGACCGGCCTGCTGCCGGCCCGGGAGCGCGACACGGTCGCGCTGGCCCGGAAGCTGCTGACCACGGCTCTCGACGGCGGCGGCACGCCGGAGGAACGACGGTCGGCCTACCGCAGGGCCCGCTCGCTGCTGGACGGCGTCGTCCCGATGCCGCCCCGGACGTCCGCCGCACTCGACGGCCGACTCCGGCGGGCCCTGCCGCCGGCGCCGTGCCCGGGAGAGCGCCCGCGGGAACAGGACCGCTGACCGCACGGCGGACGGCGGACGGCGCCCGAGGAGGCGGGCGACGAGCGTCCGGCCCCTCCGCCCGCGTACGGACACCGGCCGAAACGCCCGTCGCCCGGTTCGGGCCGACCCCGGCGAACGCCCCGTGGCCCCGGGCGCGCCGCGCCCACCGCCGACGAGCCCGGCGCCGTCACGCCACGGGCCGCGCGGAGGCGTGGCGCAGGGGGCCCCGGATCAGACCCCCAGCTCCCGGGCGAGCACCGCCGCCTGCACCCGGCTGCGCAGCCCGAGCTTCCCCAGGACCCTGCTGACGTGCGTCTTCACCGTCGCCTCCGCCATGTCGAGACGTACCGCGATCTCCGCGTTGGACAGCCCTTCGCCGAGACACGACAGGACCTCGCGCTCCCGTCGGGTCAGCGGGTCGAGCACGCCCCGGTCCGGCTCGGGTTCCGCCGTGCGGCCGGGCCGCGCGCCGCCCCGCCGCCCCGCCGCGAACTCGGCGATCAGCCGCCGGGTGACCGCCGGGGCGATCAGTCCCTCGCCGCGGCCCACCGTCCGCACCGCCTCGATCAGGTCGCGGGCCTCGGCGTTCTTCAGCAGGAACCCCGCGGCGCCGGCGCGCAGCGCCCCGAAGACGTACTCGTCGAGGTCGAAGGTGGTCAGGACCAGGACGTCCGCGAGTTCCTCGGCCACCACCCGGCGCGTCGCCTCCACCCCGTCCAGCAGCGGCATCTGGACGTCCATCAGCACCAGGTCCGGGCGCAGCTCCCGGGCCAGCCGCACCGCCGCCTCGCCGTCCCCGGCCTCGCCGACCACCTCGATGCCGGGAGCGCTGCGCAGGATGAGGACGAGCCCCGCCCGTACGGACTTCTGGTCCTCCGCGACCAGGACGCGGACCGCGCCGCCCGCCGCGCCCGTCCCCGCGCCCCCGCCCGTCCCCGTGCTCATGCCCGTCCCCGTGCTCATGCCGCCGGCTCCCCGTCGTCCTCCGCCACGGGCAGCACCGCCCGCACCCGCCACGTCCTGTGCCCCGCCCGGTCCGCGGGGCCCGCCTCGAACTCCCCGCCGAGCAGCGCCACCCGCTCCCGCATCCCCACCAGCCCGGCCCCCGACCCGGGCGCCCGCGGTCCCGCCGGACGGCCGAACGGGCTGGTCACCTCGATCGTCAGCGCGTGCCCGGCGTGCTCCACCACGACGTCCACCCCGCCCGCGCCGGAGTGCTTCAACGCGTTCGTCAGCGACTCCTGCACGATGCGGTACGCCGCGAGCTCCACCGGCGCGGGCAGGTCCTCGTCCGGCGGCGGTGCGGTCAGCGTGAACGTCAGCCCGTTCGCCGCACCGTGCGCCTCGGCCTGCCGCACGAGGGCGGAGAGCCCGGCCAGGGTCGGCGCGGGCGCGGGGTCGCCGTCGGCGCCGCTGTCCCGGAGCAGCGAGATCAGCCGGCGCATCTCGGCCAGGCCCTCGACGCTGTTCTCCCGGATCACGCCGAGCGCCTCCCGGCTGGTGGCCGGATCGCAGAGGGAGAGCGCGGCGGTCGAGTGGATGGCGATCGCGGAGAGGTGCCCCGCGACCATGTCGTGCAGCTCCCGCGCCATCCGGGCGCGCTCCGCCACCACCGCCTCCCGGCGGTCCATCTCCGCCAGCAGCGCCGTCTGCTCGGCGCGCAGCCGGGCGGCGTCGGCGGCCTGCCGGTGGTTGCGCACGACCGCGCCGGTGGCGGCGGGGGCGAACGACACCATGCCGGTGAGGATTCCGATCAGCAGCGCCCACGGTTCGCGGTACCAGGCCAGCGACGCGACCGACACCGCGACGGTGATCAGCCCCGTCGTCACCGGCAGCCGCCGGGCGGAGGCGGGCGGCCCGTACACGACGGCCGCGTACATGAGGTCCGTGAACATCAGGATCGTCGCGATGTTGCCCCGCGTGAACTGGTCCGCGACGACCGCGACCGTCCCGACCAGCAGCGCCGTGCGGGGCCGGACGCGCCGGAGGAACTCCAGCGACGCCATCACCAGCAGCGGCGGCAGGACGGCCCCCGGCGCGTCGAGGACGGCGTGGTGGGCACCCTGGTTGAACACGCCGAGCGACCACAGCAGGAGGCCGACGGCGAGGCCCGTCGAGGCCAGGAGGACGTCGTCGCGGTGGGGGGCGGAGCGGTGTCACGGTCCCATCCAACACGCCCGTCGGACCCGCCGCGTCGCCGTCCGGGGCGAGCCGCGACTACATCGAAGGATGCAGGACGGTTTCGTCACCGGCGACGACGCCCTGGGCGCGCCGCGGCGGCAGGCTGAGGACATGGTTGTCGCACTGATCGTGATCTGCGAGGTCGGTTTCTGGGTGCTGCTGGCGGCGGGCCTCACCGCGCGGTACGCGCTGAAGATGCCCCGTACGAGCGTGGCGCTGCTGCTGTGCGAGCCGCTCCTGGAGGTCGTCCTGTTCGTGGCGGCCGCCGTCGACCTGCGCGGCGGCGCCGAACCGAGCTGGCGGCACGGGCTGGCGGCGCTGTACATCGGCTACACCGTCGGCCACGGGCACCGGACCGTGAAGTGGCTGGACGGCCACGCCGCCCACCGCCTCGGCGGCGCGCCCCGCCCGGCCGGGCCGCCCCGTCACGGCACGGCCCGCGCCCGCCACGAGGGCCGCGTGTGGCTCGGCACCCTGGTCGGCGCGGTCGTCGCGACCGTCCTGCTCCAGGCCGCCGTCTGGTACGTGGACGACCCGAGCCGGGTCGGCCCGCTGCAGAGCTGGATGGGCGCGGCGTGGCGGACGGCGGGCATCCACGGGCTGATCGCCCTGTCCTACGCGATCTGGCCGAAGAAGGCCCCCGGGGAGAAGCCGGGGAAGGCCCCCGGGGAGAGGGAGAAGCCCGTCCGCACGGACGCCTGAGGTCCGCCCGCCGCCCCCGCCCGGCCGCCCCGGGCGGGGGCGGCGGGCGGGTGGGGGGTCAGCGTTCTCCGCCGGGTACCCACAGGATGTCGCCGACCTTCTTGTTCGCCGTCCGCGCCAGGATGCTGTGCTTTTCCGGGGGACGATCCCCCGGGCCCCGGGCGGGGGCGGCGGGTGGGGGGTCAGCGTTCTCCGCCGGGTACCCACAGGATGTCGCCGACCTCCTTGTTCGCCGTCCGCGCCAGGATGAACAGCAGGTCGGAGAGACGGTTGAGGTACGTGGCGGTCAGGGCGTTCATCGTCTCGCCGTGCACCTCCAGCGCCGCCCACGTGGAGCGCTCCGCGCGGCGGACCACCGTGCACGCCTGGTGCAGCAGCGCCGCGCCCGGCGTGCCGCCCGGCAGGATGAAGGAGCGGAGCTTCTCCAGGCCCTCCAGGAACCGGTCGCAGTCCGCCTCCAGCTTGTCGACGTACGACTGCTCCACCCGCAGCGGCGGGTACTGCGGGTCCTCCACCACCGGGGTCGACAGGTCCGCGCCCACGTCGAACAGGTCGTTCTGCACCCGGACGAGGACCTTGACGACCTCCTCCGGCAGGTCGCCGAGGGCGATGGCGGCCCCGATCGCGGCGTTCGCCTCGTTCGCGTCGGCGTACGCCGCGATCCGGAGGTCGGTCTTGGCGGTGCGGCTCATGTCGCCGAGCGCCGTCGTGCCCTTGTCGCCGGTGCGGGTGTAGATGCGCGTCAGATTGACCATGCGGCCAGCCTAGTTACGTACCGGCCCTCCGGAAGCCCCGTGTGCCGATCGCCACGGCCAGTGCCGTGCAGACGGCGGCGGTGAGCGTCCCGTACAGCATGTCCGCGCTCGTGTAGTCCCCGGCGTACGCCGACCGCACCGCGTCCACCAGGTAGCGCAGCGGCATCAGCCGCGACAGCAGGTCGAGCCATCCGGGCGCCAGCGTCATCGGCAGCATGAGTCCGGACAGCAGCATCGACGGCATGCTCACCGCGTTGACGAGGGGCCCGAACTCCTGCGGGGAGGAGGCCCGCAGCGCCAGCGCGTACGACAGGGACGCCAGGGTCACCGTCAGCGCGGCGACGAAGGCGAAGCCGACGAGGACGCCGCCCAGCGGCGCGCGCAACCCCATCGCCAGCGCCGCCAGCACCAGCAGGACCGCCTGGAAGACGAAGAGCGCCGCGTCCCGCAGGACGCGGCCGAGCAGCAGGGCGAGCGGGCTCACCGGCGTGGCCCGCATCCGCTCGACCACCCCCCACTGCTTCTCGAGGACGACCCCGAAGCCGGCGAACGACGCGCCGAACAGGCCGAGCTGGAGCAGCAGCCCCGGTACGAGCACCTGCCAGGAGTCCCCCCGGCCGCCGAGCGGCAGCCGGGTGAGCAGCGGACCGAAGAAGAGCAGGTACAGCAGGGGCGTCAGCGCGCCGAAGAGCATGTGGAAGCGGGAGCGCAGGGTCTGCCGGGCGCACCGCCCGAAGACCAGCGCCGTGTCGTGGAGCAGCAAGACGTCCTCCTAGACGGCGGTCGGAGCGGTGTCGGCGGGCACGGGGCCGCGCCCGGTGATGGCGAGGAACGCCTCCTGGAGCGAGGCGTCCGGCGAGCCCGCGTACCGCTCCTTCAGCGCGGCGGGCGTGCCCTCGGCGGCGACCCTGCCGCGGTCGGCGACGACGACCCGGTCGGACAGCTCGTCGGCCTCGTCGAGGTAATGGGTGGTGAAGAAGACCGTCGTGCCGTGGGCGTCCCGCAGGTGCCGCACGAGCCGCCACAGGTCCGCGCGGCCGGCCGGGTCGAGGCCGGTGGTGGGTTCGTCGAGGAACAGCACGTCGGGCCGGTGCACGAGGCCCAGCGCGATGTCCAGGCGCCGCCGCTGCCCGCCGGACAGCGCCGCGCAGGGCCGGTCGAGGAGGTCGGTGAGGTCCAGGTCGCGGGCGAGTTCGGCCGCGCGGTCGGCCGCTTCCGCCCTGCCCGCGCGGTGGAGGCGGCCCTGGGTGACCAGTTCCTCCCGCACCGGGACGCCCGGGTCGACGCCGCCGGACTGGGCGACGTAGCCGATCCTGCGGCGCACGCCGGCCGGGTCGGCGGCCAGGTCGCATCCGGCGACGGTCGCGGTTCCGGCGGTGGGGCGCAGCAGCGTGGTGAGCATGCGCAGGGTGGTGGTCTTGCCGGTGCCGTTGGGGCCGAGGAATCCGAGGATCTCGCCCGGCCGGACCGTCAGGTCGATGCCGCGGACGGCCTCCACGACGCCGCCGCGTCCGCGGAAGGTGTGGGCCAGCCCGGAGGCGCTGATGACTGCTGTTGACATGCCTACAGAAAACCAGAACGAAACCCAAATTTGCAACGTCACCAAATTTTCTGTCACCTCAGGAAGGGTAGGATGAGGCCATGGCGGAGGGACTCAGGGAGCGGAAGAAGAGGCGGACCAGGCAGCACATCTCCGACGTGGCCACGGGCCTCTTCCTGGAGAGGGGCTTCGACGCCGTCACGATCGCCGAGATCGCCGAGGCCGCCGAGGTCTCGGTCAACACCGTCTACAACTACTTCCCCGCCAAGGAGGACCTGTTCCTCGACCGCGGGGAGGACGCCGTCGACCGCCTCGCGCGCTGGGTGCGCGGACGCAGGGACGGCGAGTCGGCCGCCCGGGCGGTGCTGCGGGAGCTGCGCGAGGCCGTCGAGACCCTCTCCTACGCCGTCGGCCTCTTCGAGGGGCACGCCGACTTCATGCGCGTCGTCCTGGAGGCGCCCACCCTGCGCTCCCGCCTCTGGCGGATCCGGCAGGACGGCCTGAGGGAGCTGGAGCGCACCCTGCGCGCCGAGGTCGGCGCCCCGGACGGGGATCCCGTGCCCGCCCTGGTCGCCGGACAGCTCGACTGGCTGCATACCGCCCTCACGGAGTGGATCTCCGCCAGGATGGCGGGGCGCCGCGACCCCCGCGAGGTCTCCCGCGAGGCCCTCGCCCTCCTCGATGAGATGGAGGCGCTCCTGGGCGAACGGGTCCTCGCCTACGCACCGCGTCCCGCCTGAGGGAGCGTTCTCATGTGATGTCCGTCATCCGAGACGTGACGCGCATCTCTTCACCGCCCCGCGGACCCTCCCGGGCAGTAACCTCCCGCCGGAGAACCGAAAAGCGGACGCGTGTGAAGGGGATTGAACGTGGCCAGGAAGCTCGCCGTCATCGGCGCCGGACTCATGGGGTCCGGCATCGCGCAGGTCTCGGCCCAGGCCGGTTGGGACGTCGTGCTGCGCGACGTCACGGACGCCGCCCTCACCCGCGGCACGGACGGCATCAAGGCGTCGTACGACAAGTTCGTCTCCAAGGGGCGGCTCGACGCCGCCGACGCCGAGGCCGCGCTGGCCCGCATCACCCCCACCACCGACCTCGACGCCGCCGCCGACGCCGACCTCGTCGTGGAGGCCGTGTTCGAGAAGCTGGAGGTCAAGCACGAGATCTTCCGCGCCCTCGACAAGCTCGTCCGGGACGACGCGGTCCTCGCCTCCAACACCTCCGCCATCCCGATCACCAAGATCGCGGCGGTCACCGAGCGCCCGGAGCGGGTCGTCGGCACGCACTTCTTCTCGCCCGTCCCGATGATGCAGCTGTGCGAGCTCGTCCGCGGCCACAAGACCAGCGACGAAACCCTCGCCACCGCCCGCGGGTTCGCCGAGTCGGTCGGCAAGACCTGCATCGTTGTCAACCGCGATGTCGCCGGCTTCGTCACCACGCGCCTCATCTCCGCCCTCGTCGTCGAGGCTGCCAGGCTGTACGAGTCCGGCGTGGCCTCCGCCGAGGACATCGACACCGCGTGCAAGCTGGGGTTCGGCCACGCGATGGGCCCGCTCGCCACCGCCGACCTCACCGGCGTCGACATCCTCCTCCACGCCACCGGAAACATCTACACGGAGTCCCAGGACGAGAAGTTCGCCGCACCGGAGCTGATGCGCCGGATGGTGGACGCGGGTGACATCGGCCGCAAGAGCGGGCAGGGCTTCTACAGCTACTGACCGCACCCCGCCAAGCCGAGTTCGCCCTTCGGGGTGAAATCCGTATCGGTTCGCTCACAAAGCGCAACCGCTCGGGCGGCGCGGCGGTCCCTTGCTGCAGACAGAGAGACGTGACGGAACAAGAACGGCACTCCCGGGGAGCGCATATGCACATCAGGGGCGACCACACCGAGCTGGTCGTCGGGGGCCGCCTCGACGTCCGCAGCGCGGCGGACGCCCGTACGGTCCTGCACTCGGCCGTCGACGACGGAGCCGGCGACCTCGTGCTCGACCTGACCGGCCTCGACTCCTGGGACGCCACCGGGCTCGGGGTCATCATGGGCGCCCACCGCCGCGCCGGTCGCTGCGGCCGGCGCCTCGTCCTGCGCGGCGTACCGCCCCAGATGCAGCGTCTGCTGGTGGCGACCAGGCTCCACCGCATCCTCGCCATCGAGGGCGGCCTCGCCGCGGAGTCGCTCCCCCGCGTCTGAGCCGCGCCGGGAGCACGCCCCGCCCGGAGCGGCACGCGCCGCTCCGGGCCCCGTCCGGGGAGCGCGCCCGGTGCCCTCGGAGGCACGCACGGGCGCCGCCTCCGCCGCCGCGCTCCCGCCGTACGGGTGGGCGGGCCCCCGGCCCGCCCGCCGCTCCCCTCCGCGAGGGCGCGTTCGGCCCCGCACGGAGGAGCAAAACGCCCCAGGCGGCACCGGCCGCCCATACTCACAAGACCGTGACGTCTGGGGCGGCCGGCACCCCGACTGTTTCCCGCGGCCCGCGGAGCGTCTAGGGTTTCGGACGTCTGCCCATCGACGGACCCACACGGCGGGCACCGGACCAGAAGCGACACCGTGCGTGCAGATCGGCCGGGAGGGGTTTCGCCGCACCACGCTTTTGAGGGGCTTTCACCATGGACCCGATGCACCCGCGGCCGGACGACCACGGCCACGACACCACCGACGGCGCCGTCCGCCCGGGCGACGACGCCGGCCACCCGCGCGCATCCCGCGAGGACACGCCCGCCCCGCTCGGCGCCGGCAGGGCCCCCGCCCGCACCGCCCGGCTCGTCGCCGGCGACTTCCTCCTGACCGTCAACCCGGTCGACGGCAGCGAGATCGAGCCCTGCCCGCCCGGCCGCCAGCCCGAACCCCCCGCCCGCCGCACCCCCGAGCAGCGCGCCGACCGGGACCGCGCCGCCGCGCCGCCCGTCCCCGCGGGGCCCGCCGCCCCGCTCCCGCCGCTCCTGAACCGCGCCGAACAGCGCGAGCGGCTCGTACAGCTCCTCTCCCGCGGCCGTTCCGTCCGCCTCGTCGGTCCCCCCGGCTCCGGCCGCACCCGGCTCCTCGACGCCGTCGCCGCCGACTGCGCCGACCTCGCGCCCGACGGTGTGATCCGCCTCTCCGGCCACCGCCACACCGTCGGCGACCTCCTGTACGACCTCTTCGCGGCCGTCCACCACGCCCCGGGCCACCGCCCCGACAGGGCCGGGCTGCTCGCCCTCGTCCGCGAGATCGGCGCCGTCGTCCTCCTCGACGACCTGGAGTTCGGCGGCGCGGCCCTCGACGAACTCCTCGACGCCGCCCCCGAGTGCGCGTTCCTCCTCGCGGCCACCCCGGGCACGCCCGCGCCCTCCCCGGACGCCTCCGTCGAGGAGGTGGTCCTCACCGGCCTCGACCGGTCCAGCACCCTCGAACTCCTCGAGCACGCCGTCGACCGGCCCCTCAGCGACGAGGAGGCCAACTGGGCGGGCGACCTCTGGTTCGAGTCCGAGGGCCTGCCCCTCCGCTTCGTCCAGGCCGGCGCCCTGCTGCAGCAGCGCGACGCACTGCGCGCCCCCGCGGAGGACGGCGACGGGGCCCCGGCCGGGGAGGAGCCCGCCGAGGTCCGCGACGCGCCCCTGCCGAGCCTCGGCGAAGCCGCCGCCCCCGCCGCGCTGCTGGCCTCCCGGCTCTCCGAGGCCGCCCGCGAGACCCTCCGCTTCTCCGTCGCCCTCGGCGGGGAGGTCCCGCACCAGGCGCACCTCCCCGCCCTCATCGGGGACACCCACGCCGACGCCGCGCTCGGCGAGCTCCTCCGCTGCGGCCTGCTCTCCCCGGTCGGCCCGCGCCACCGCCTGGCCCCCGGCGTCGCCGAGCAGCTCACCGCAGACGGCTACGGCGAGGGCGCCCCGGCCCGCGCCCACACCACGGCCCAGCACTACGCCTGGTGGGTGGGTCACCCATCCGTCGCCCCCGAGCGGGTCGCCGCCGAGGCGGACGCGGTACTCGCCGCGCTGCACGCCCTCGCCTCCAGCCAGGAGGCCGGGCACGCCAGCACCGCCGTCCTCCTCGCCCGCAGCGCGGCGCCCGTCCTCGCGGCCGGCCTCCACTGGGGGGCCTGGGAGCGGGCACTGCGCTCCGGCCAGGTCGCCGCGCGGCTCGCCGGGGAGATCGCCGAGGAGGCGTACTTCCACCACGAGCTGGGCGTCCTCGCCCTGTGCAAGGGCAGTCTCGACCGGGCGCGCGCCGAGCTGGAGGCGTCCATCGCGCTGCGCGGCGCCCTCGCCGACAAGCGCGGCACGGTCGCCGGCCGCCGCGCGCTCGCCCTGGTGGCCGACTGCGAGCGGGGCGCCCGGCGGCCCTCCCCGCACGGCGGCCCGGCCGTGCCGCCGCCCGGCACGGGCCGCCGGGGAACCGGCCCCGGCGTCCCGGGCGGCGCCGGACCCGGGCGCGCGGGCTCCGGTGCGGAGCCGGGCGCCGCGAGCGGCCCCGCCGCGTCCGCACCGGCCGGCGCGGGCACCGCCCCGGCCCCCGCCGCGGGAGGCGGGTACGGCCCCACGGCCGGGTCCGGCGGCCGGACGGGCGGCACCGGCTTCGGGACGGGCACCGCCGCGGGGCTCGGCGCGAGCCCCGCCCCCGGTGCGGGCGCTTCCTCCGGCCAGGGTTCCATCGGGGCGGACTTCGACGCCGCGTACGGCGCCGTCGCCGCGGGCGCGGGCACCTCGGCACACGCGCACCCCGGCCGGGAGCGGCCCGCGCGCAAGGGGCCCCGGGGCCTGCTGCTCAGCGGCACCCGGCGCAATCTCGTCGCGGCCGGCGCGGGCGCCGTCCTCGCGGCGGTGCTCGGCACGGTCGTCACCCTCGGTGCGGCCTCCGGCGGCGGCGACGCCGACCCCGCCGACGACAGGGTCGTCACCGAGCACTCCTCCGACGTCGACGGCACCGGCGACGGCGGCGGCGGAGACTCCGGCGGCGAGGCACCCGGCACCGGCGGCACCACCGGGGCGCCCGGTGGTGGAACGCGCGGTTCCGCCACCGAGTCGCCGGACGACGGCCCCGGCTCGTCCGAGCGGCCCGGCTCGCCCGGCTCCACGGACGACGCCCCGACCGGACCGGCGACCGGCCCGTCCTCGCCGGGCGGCGGCACGACGTCCGGCGGCGCGAGCGGCGGCGGTACGGGCACCGGCGGCGCGAGCGGCGGCACGACGTCCGGCGGTTCCACCACCTCCCCGGGCACCACGGGCTCTCCGACCTCGGGCGGTTCGTCCACCTCCGGTCCCGGCCCCACGGGGTCCACGACGACCAGCCCGTCGCCCTCGGGTCCGTCGACCGGGACGCCCACGGGGAGCCCCGACCCGGGCGGTGACGCGGGCGGGACCACCGGTGAGAGCGGCAGCGGCAGCGGCGGCGGCTCCGGGGGGAGCGGAACCTCGTCCAGCGCCAGCGGCACCCTCGCGCCCGGCGGTCCGGCCCCCGGCGGTCCGGCCGCCTGACCCGGGTGCGGCCCCGCGGGGCGCGACGGCCCCGCACGGCGCGGCGCGCCCGGACGCGCGAAGGCCCCGGACGGCATCGCCGTCCGGGGCCGCGCGTACGCCCCCGATGCTTCTGACGGGCCGTCAGAAGAGGCGCAGCTTGTCGTCCTCGATGCCGCGCAGCGCGTCGTAGTCCAGTACCACGCAGTCGATCCCCCGGTCCGTCGCCAGCACGCGGGCCTGCGGCTTGATCTCCTGTGCGGCGAACACCCCCCGCACCGGCGCCAGGTGCGGATCCCGGTTCAGCAGGTCCAGGTAGCGGGTCAGCTGCTCCACGCCGTCGATCTCCCCGCGCCGCTTGATCTCGACGGCGACCGTGCCGCCGGCAGCGTCCCGGCACAGGATGTCGACCGGGCCGATCGCCGTCGGGTACTCGCGGCGGATGAGGGTGTACCCCCCACCCAGTGTCTCGATCCGGTCGGCGAGCAGCTCCTGCAGGTGAGCCTCCACACCGTCCTTGATGAGGCCCGGGTCCACGCCCAGCTCGTGGGAGGAGTCGTGGAACACCTCCTCCATCGTGATGATCAGTTTCTCGCCCGCCTTGTTGACGACCGTCCAGACGCCGGCGGAATCGCCCTCGCCCTCCTTGAGGGTGCACGGGGGCGACATCCAGTTGAGGGGCTTGTAAGCCCGGTCGTCGGCGTGGATCGAGACGCTGCCGTCCGCCTTGACCAGGATCAGGCGGGGGGCGGAGGGCAGGTGGGCCGTGAGCCGGCCCGCGTAGTCCACGGAGCAGCGGGCGATGACGAGACGCATGGTCGGCAACGCTACTGGACACACGTGGTTCCGCGCGATTCGGTGTCAAACGGCCGTGATTCCTTGGCCTGTTGTGGGTCAGTCTCCTGGTGCGGTTCGAACGGCGCGCCTACCGTGGACGCGGGAGGTCGCCACTCGTGCACTCAGCGTGTGCGCACGGGGGCTCCTTCTTCCCTGCCCGTAAGACCCCGCTCCCCGCGGGGTCGCGAGAGGAGAACCCATGTCGCTCGACGTCTCACCGGTCCTGTTGGAACAGGCCGAGCGAGGCGAGGTCGATGAAGCGGCTTTCGTCGACTGCGTCCGGACCTCCCTGCCCTTCGCATGGGAGATGATCAGTTCTCTGGTGGCCCGGCTGAGGGCGGACGGAGGGGCCTTCGCCGACAACCGGACGCCCCCGCCGGACGAGTACGCGCGCGGACAGCTGCTGCGCGCGCTGGCGAGTGACGCGATACGGGGGGCGCTGGAGCGCCACTTCGGCGTCCGGCTGGCCTTCCAGAACTGCCATCGCGTCGCGGTGTTCCCCCTGGACTCGTCGGCCGACGAGCGGCTCGCCCGCTTCACCTCCGTACGGGCCCAGCTGCTCAACCAGTCGCCGGGCCTGCGCGACTGCTGACGCCGTGCGCGTGTTGCCGCTCCGCACCGCTCCGCAGGAACGACGGGTGCAGGGGCGGCAGCAGGCCGGGCGGGTCCGGCTCCCGAGCCGCCCCGCCGGCGCCGGTACGGCTCACCGCAGCAGCGGAAGGACCTCGGTACCGAGCCGGCGCAGGTTCTCCTCCGTCGCCGCGACCTGCCCCGATCCCTCCGCCAGCAGCGCGAACCGCCCGATGCCCGTCCGCTCCGCGGTGGCGGCCAGCCGGTCCGCGGCCAGCCGGGGCGTCCCGACCGGGTGCAGCCGGCACAGCAGTTCCGTGTACGCGTACGGGTCCCGCATCGACCGGTGCCGGCCGTCCACGGTCACATGGGCGTCGAGCCCCTGGCGCAGCCAGCCCGGCATCGCCTTCAGCAGCGTCTCCGCCGCGTCCACCGCCCGGTCGGCGATCTGCACGACGCCCGCCGACACGTGCCGCCCGGCGGTCCTCGCCACCTCGTCCGGGCTGTGGCCGGCGGCGAGCGCCTCGCGGCGCCACAGGGCGGTGATCTCCGCCTTCTCCTCGTCCCCGCAGTGCATCCCGAGCAGCATGGGCAGGGCACGCTCCGCGGCGAGCCGGACGCTCCTCGGCGAGGTGCAGGCGAGGACCGTCTCGGGCGCGGCCGCCCCGTCGACCAGCTCGTCCGGCCGGGGCACGACCGCGACCTCCCGGAAGCGGTGCCGCTCGCCGTCCGCCCCGACGCGGTCCTCGCGCAGCCAGCGCAGCAGCAGGTCCAGCGACTCCGGGAAGTGCCGCTCGTACGCCTCCGGGCCCGTGCCGAACACCTCCAGGTCGACCCACGGCCCACCGCGCCCCACGCCGAGCGTGAACCGCCCGCCCGACGCGATGTGCAGCAGCGACGCCTGCTCGCCCAACGCGACCGGATGGGCCGTCGGCAGCACGCTCACCGCCGTGCCGACCCGGATGCGCCGCGTCCGGCCCAGCAGCAGCGCGGCCAGCGTGACGGCGGAGGGGCACACCCCGTACGGCACGAAGTGGTGCTCCGCGAGCCACACCGAGTCCAGCCCGGCCTCCTCCGCGACCTCCGCCGAGCGCACCGCGCGGTGCAGCGCCTCGCTGTGCCCCTGACCGGGAAAACCCGCCGCCAGCACGAAAGTCCCCACGCGCATCGCCCTGTGCCTCCTCGACCGCCGACGCCACTCTCCCCCCACCGCCGACAACGCCCGACCCGCGCCGAAGGCAACGGCACGCGGCCGGGTTCTTGCGATTTTCGGCTGACCGCCCCCGGCGAGGGGTCCGTCGCACGCGCGTTTGCGGTGTGCCGGGGCCGTCGCGAGGCCCTTACGCTGGACGGGACACCCGTCCCGTCCGCCCTGTGAGGTGTTCCGTGTCCCCGCGCCGCAACCGGCCCCACAAGAGGGGCGGAGAGAAGCCCCCCCGAGACCGGTGGCGGCGGTCGCTACGGCGGGTTCCAGCGGACGGAGGCCTGGCAGGGCGAGGAGTGGGCCGTGCGGGACGTCGCGGGGGCGGGCGCGCCGGGGAAGCGGTACCGCTGCCCCGGCTGCGACCAGGAGATCCCCTCCGGCGTCCCGCACCTGGTGGCCTGGCCCGAGTACGGCGGCGTGGACGACCGGAGGCACTGGCACCGGGGGTGCTGGAACGCCAGGGACCGCCGCACCACCCGGGTGCAGCGGTCCCGCAACGCCCCGCGCCGCTAGCGGTCTTCGCCGGGGTGCCGTGCCCGCGGCGGCGGCGGTGCGGGCACGGCGGTCCCCCCTCGCGGCACCCGGCGGTGCCGTCGCGGCGGGCGGTCGGGCGCGCACGGTGCTCGCCGGGCGGAACCGCGCGGCCGCGGCCGCCCGCGCGGGACGGGGCGGCCGTCCCCACGGGTGGTCCGCGGCCGTTCGCCGAGGGCCGCCGGTCAGCCGACGAGGGCGACCGGGGCGTCCCAGGCGTTGCGGTCGACGGTGATGGTGTGGCCGCGGCGGGTCTCCCTGCTGTTGGCCTCGTACTGGTGGCCGCGGCTGTGGCCGGTGTACAGCTTCGGGTCCCAGGGCCAGTCCCCGGTGGTGGTCTCCCGGCCGTTCCACAGGGCGTACCAGAGGTTGCCCGGCAGGTCCGTGCGGTCCTTGGCGGTGGCGATCGCCTTGGCGCTGGAGCTGCTGAAGCCGTAGAGGCCGGCGCGGTAGGTCTTGGCGCGCAGGGTCCTGGTGAAGGACCTCACGTAGGTGAGGGTGGCGTCGTTGCACGCCTTGTCGTTGACGTCGTACGACTCCATGTTGAGGTAGATCGGGCTGCCGGGCCTCATGCCGAGCGCCGAGGCCTTGGCGACCGCGTCGTTGGCGTTGCTCACCCCGACCGAGGCCGCGGTGGCCGCGGTGAACCTCTCCTTGTTCCTGCTCTTCTGGCAGGGCGGCTGGGCGCCGACGTACAGGGGGACGACCCGCCAGCCGAGCGCGTCGACCGACTTCACCCAGGACCTGGTCAGGTTGGGCTGGGCGCAGCCGCGGTTCTTGCCGCCGACGTAGACCGCGACGCCGCCGTAGTAGGCGTTCTTCTTCCACGCCCTCATCGCGGTGAGCGAGGGGGCGGCGCAGGTGTCGAAGGCCCGGCCCGTGTAGGTCTTCTGCGCCGGCCACGCCGGGGCGGCCATCGAGGTCTGCGCCGCGACCCCGGCGCCGGCCACGACGACGGCGCCCGTCGCCGCCAGTGCGATGTAGCGGTTCTTCCTGGACAACCGGTGCTTAGGCATTCCCCACCCCAGACGACGTGTCGGATCGGCCCCGGTGTTCCGGATCCCGCCGGGCCCGCCCGGATACGGGGGACCGGACCGCTCCGGGACCGGCGGGGACCCCGTGCGTCGGCTCCGGCCGCCGGTCGGGGCCGGAGTCGAGGGTAGTGGCTGGTCCCGTGTCCCTCGGGCGGGAGGTCCCCCGATGGCCGAAAAGGGGCTCCGGGCACCGGCGGTGGCCGGAGCCCCGCGCCCGTGACCGCGAACGGGGCCCGGCGGCTCGCGGACCGCCTCTCCTCCCCGCTCACCGGTACGCCCGGCGGCTCCCCGCACGGCCGTCGCGGCGGGGGAGGAGCCGCGCGCGGGTGCGCACCGGCGGCCACCGGGGCGGAGGGGACCGCCGGGCGCCGCCCCGGTGCGGCCGGGCCGGCACCGGCCGGCTCACGCGTCGCGCCGGTCCAGCGCCGCGTACGCCCCGCCCAGCGCCACGGCGGCCGCACCCGCGATGATCCCCACGGCATCCCAGCCGGACGGCATCGGCATGCCGCCGGCGTCGCCGATGTACAGGGAGCCGAGCAGGGCCGGGATGGAGTACTCGACGAGCGCGGTGCGCAGCCGGCTCAGCTCGTCGGTGTACAGGCCGATCGCCAGCACGTACGGCAGCAGCACCAGGCCGATCATCGTCGTGATCGACCCCGCCGAGTGCCGCAGCAGGGTCCCCACGGCGAGGGACAGCAGTCCCAGGCACGCCATGAAGAGGCCCACGCCCACCGTCACGCGGATCCACTGCCCGGTGGTCGCCCCGCCCGACGTCCCGAGGATCGCGACCTGCGCGGCCGCGGTGAACGCCGAGACGAGGGAGGTCGTCACGAAGACCAGCCCGGAGAAGACGATCGCCTTGGCGGTCAGCACCCGGCCCCGGCTCGGGCACGCCGTCAGCGTCGTGCGGATCATGCCGGTGCCGAACTCCGAGGTGACCGTCAGCACGCCCAGCGTGATCACGCACACCGTGGCGAGCAGCATCCCGAGCAGGCCGAGACTGGGGACGGAGAGGCCGCTTTCGGGCGGGTCCGGGGGCGTCTCGTCGAGGAGGACCGCCAGCAGCACCCCGGGCCCCGCCACGAGCGCGCCCAGCGCGCCCAGCGTCCAGACCGTCGACCGCAGCGACCGCATCTTGGTCCACTCGGAGGCGATGGCGTCCCCGAGGTGGGCACGGCGCACGGGGATGGGGGAGGTGTACGGGGTGGTGGTCATCGCGCGTCCTCGGTGCTGCTCTCGTGCGTACGGCTCTGCTGCGGAACGCCCCGGTCGGCGGGCTCGCCGACCGGGCCGCCGGGTGCGGGCGCGGGTGCGGGCGCGGCGGTGCCGGTCGGGGCGGGAGCGGGAACGCCGCTCGGGGCGGGCACCGGGGCGGCGGGTGCGGGGACCGCCGTGCCGGGCGCCCGGGCGGGCGGCGGGGGCGCGTACCAGCCCTCCAGCGGCACGTCGGGGACGGCGGGCGGCTGCTCGGGCACCGGCCCCAGCTCCGAGAGCCGGTCGTCCGTGGAGCGGTAGTCCACGGCCGGCTGCGTCAGCCGCATGTACGCCTCCTCCAGCGATGCCTGGTGCGGGGAGAGCTCCCACAGCCGGACCCCGGCACCGTGCGCCAGGTCGCTGACGCGGGGGAGGGGCAGTCCGGTCACGCGCAGGGCCCCGTCCGGCTCCGACAGGACGAAGCCGCCCGCCCCGGTCAGGGCGGCGACCAGCCTCTCGCGCTGCTCCGGCTCCGTCGCCGGGGTCCGCACGCGCGCGAAGCCGGCGGAGTTGGCGGCGATGAAGTCGCGGACGCTCATGTCGGCGAGCAGCCGTCCCCGGCCGATGACGACGAGGTGGTCGGCGGTGAGGGCCATCTCGCTCATCAGGTGCGAGGAGACGAAGACCGTACGGCCCTCGGCGGCCAGCGACTTCATGAGGTTCCGCACCCAGCGGATGCCCTCCGGGTCCAGGCCGTTGACCGGCTCGTCGAAGAGGAGCACCTGCGGGTCGCCGAGGAGCGCCGCCGCGATGCCGAGGCGCTGTCCCATGCCGAGGGAGAACCCGCTGAACCGCCTGCGCGCCACGTCGCGCAGGCCGACGACGTCCAGGACCTCGTCCACGCGCCCCGCGGGTATGCCGGCGAGCCGGGCGAGGGCCAGGAGGTGGGTGCGGGCGGTGCGGCCGCCGTGCACCGCCCGCGCGTCGAGGAGGGCGCCGACCTGGCGCGGGGCGTTCGGCAGCTCCCGGAAGGGGTGGCCGCCGATCGTGACCTGTCCGGAGGTGGGCCGGTCCAGCCCGAGGATCATGCGCATCGTGGTCGACTTGCCGGAGCCGTTCGGCCCCAGGAAGCCGGTGACGACGCCGGGCCGCACCTGGAACGACAGGTCGTCCACGGCGGTCTTGGCGCCGTAGCGCTTGGTCAGGCGGACTGCCTCGATCATTCTCCAGCCCCACAGCTCGGTCCGACGGCGGGCGGCGCCGCGCACCCGCGCCGAGGGCCGCCCGTAGGAGGTAAGAGGAGAACGAGGCCCGTGGCGGTTCCGCCCCCCTGCCGGAAACCTACGCGTCGCGGCGCCGGAGCACCACGCAGCCCCCGGCCAGGGCCGCCGCCACCCACAGGAGCATGATGCCGAGCCCGCCCCACGGCCCGTACGGGGCCGGGTCCTGGCCCATCGCGTTCGGCACCACCTGCATGATCTTGGAGCCGGCCTGGTCGGGGAAGTACCGGGCCACCTCCTTGGCCCCGGGGACGGCCGACAGGATCTGCGAGACGAGGAAGAAAAACGGCACGAGGATGCCCAGCGACAGGGTCGAGGAGCGCAGCATCGCCGCCACGCCCATCGAGAAGACCGCGATGAGCCCCATGTACAGGCCGCCCCCGATCACCGCGCGCAGCACGTTCTCCTCGCCGATCGACGTCCGGTGCTCCCCGAGCAGCGCCTGGCCGACGAAGAACGACAGGAAGCCGGTGGCGAGGCCGACGGCCAGCGCCAGCAGCCCCGCCACGGCGATCTTGCCGAAGAGGAACGTCGCCCGCTGCGGGACCGCCGCCAGGGAGGTGCGGATCATGCCGGAGCCGTACTCCGTGCCGACGACGAGGACGCCGAAGACGACCATCGCCAGCTGTCCCAGCATCATGCCGGAGAAACTGATCATGGTCGGGTCGAAGGTGGCGCGTTCGAACTCGGGCAGGTCCTCGAACCGCGCGCGCATCAGGGCGCTGAGCCCCGCCCCCATCGCGACCGTCACGACCAGGGCGCTGGCCAGCGTCCAGACCGTCGACGCGACCGTACGGACCTTGGTCCACTCCGACCGGAGGACCGCGGGTACCGATGCCATCGTTCAGGCCCTCCTCACGCCCGCGCCCCACGGGCGCGCGCCGCCGTCGTGTGCGTGGTACTCGACCGCGCCCGCGGTCATCCCCATGAACGCCTCCTCCAGCGAGGCCCGTTGGGCGCTCAGCTCGTGCAGGACGACGCCGTGCTCCGCGAGGAGCTCGCCGACCCGCTCCGTCGACTCCCCGTCGACCTCCAGGGCGCCGTCCTCGGCGTCCACCGCCGTCAGACCGGCCGCGCCCAGGGCGTCCTTGGCGAGCTCGCGCTGCGGGGTGCGCAGACGCACGTAGCTGCGCGAGTTCTCCCGGATGAAATCCGCCATCGACGTGTCGGCGAGCAGCTTCCCCTGCCCGATGACGATCAAGTGGTCGGCGGTCAGCGCCATTTCGCTCATCAGGTGGCTCGAAACGAAGACCGTTCGCCCCTCCGACGCGAGATGTTTCATCAGATTTCGAATCCAGTGAATTCCTTCGGGATCGAGCCCGTTGACGGGCTCGTCGAACATGAGAATCCGCGGATCGCCCAGGAGCGCGGCGGCGATTCCCAACCGCTGCCCCATCCCCATCGAAAAATTCTTCGATTTCTTGCGCGCCACGGCCGTCAGGCCCACCAGGTCGAGGACCTCCCCGACCCGCTGCTCGGGAATGCGGTTCGACTGCGCCAGGCACAGCAGGTTGTGGTAAGCGGTGCGGCCGCCGTGCAGCGCCTTGGCGTCCAGCAGGGCGCCGATGTACTTCAGCGGTTCGTCCAGTTCGCGATAGTGCCGGCCGTCGATCCGGACCGTGCCGCTCGTCGGGGCGTCCAGATCCAGCATCATGCGCATGGTCGTCGACTTGCCCGCGCCGTTCGGCCCCAGGAACCCCGTCACCATCCCCGGGCGGACGGTGAAGGAGAGGCCGTCGACGGCCGTCTTCGTGCCGAAGCGTTTGGTCAGGCCCTCTAGCTGGATCATGCGCCCACGCTACGGAAACGCACGGCCCCCCCGCCACCGGGATGGCGGGGGGCCGTACGGGTGCACGGGTCCGGTGCCCACGGGGAGGTGGGACCGGGGTGCGGGTCCGCCGTCCGGGCCGGCCCGGCGGATCGTACGCCGACGCGTCAGCGGGACTGCTGCGCCGGGAGGCTGCGGCCGGTCGGCTCGTCGTCCGGCACGTTCGCCGCCGCGACCGCGGCACCGGTCAGCGTGGCCAGCATCTCGCGGACGTTGGTCAGCTGGGCGTTGATCGAGTCCCGGCGGTTGGTCAGCGCCGCCAGCTCGCGCTCCGATTCGCTGCGAATGCGGTCCGCCTTCGCGTTGGCGTCGGCCACGATGTCCTCGGCCTGGCGCTGCGCCGTCTCCACCGTCTGACGGGCCCGGCGCTCCGCGTCCGTACGCAGCTTCTCCGCCTCCAGGCGGAGCTGCTCCGCGCGGTGCTCGATCTCCGCGAGCCGCTTCTCCGCCTTCGCCTGGCGCGAGGCCAGGTCCCGCTCCGACTGCTCGCGCCGCTTGGCGAGGTTCGTCTCGAAGTCGGCGGCGGCCTGGGCGGCCTTGGCGCGGGTCTCCTCGAAGAGCGCGTCGGCCTCCTCGCGCTTCGCCTGCGCGTCCTTCTGCGCCTCGGCCCGCAGCGTGCTCGCCTCGGACTGCGCCTTCTCGACGATGCGGGTGCCCTCGTCCTCGGCCTTCGCCTTGCGGTCCGCCGCGTACGCCTCCGCGTCGTCGCGCACCTGCTGGGCCGCCGAATCGGCCAGCTCGCGGTGCTGCTCGGCGGCGCGGCGGGCCTCCTCGCGCAGTTCCTTGGCCTCCTCCTCGGCGAGGCGGAGGATCTTCTCGACGCGGGCGCCCAGGCCGGCGTAGGACGGTTCGGCGTCGCCCACCTGGGTCTGGGCGTTCTGGGTCTCGAGGTGGAGTTCCTCGATGCGCTTTTCCAGGGCGGTGATCCGGGCCAGAGCGCTGTCACGGTCGGCGACGAGCTTGGTAATGCGGTCATCCACCTGACCGCGGTCGTAACCACGCCGCACGAGCTCGAAGCCGAAGGGGGAGGAAGTGTCGCTCATGGGGTTCCTGTCGAATGAGACCGGTGAGGTGTTAGAGGGAATCCTAGGCGCCCGGGCGGCGTGTCATCGAGCGGATGCCCGTTTGGTTGGGAGAATGTCCAGCCTTTCGAGCGCCTCAGCCGGCGCTTGACTTGCCGCCGGAGCGGGTGCCGGCCGCCGCTCCCGCTTTCGCCCCGCCGTCCTTGGCGCCCCCGGACGGGGCCTCGAAGGACTCCAGCGCCTCCAGGACGGCCTGGACGCGGGAGATCTCGTCCTTGATGTCCTTCTGGCGGCGCACCAGGACCTCCAGCTCCCGCCGGCCCTCCTCCACCAGGCGCGCGGCCTCCGCCTCCGCCTCCTGCCTGGTCCTCTGCGCCTCGCGGGCCGTGTCGGCCTTCCTCTGGTTGGCCTCCTTGAGCAGGCCCTCGGCCTTCTTCACCGCGGCGATGCGGACCCTGCTCGCCTCCGAGTCGGCCTCCGACAGCACCTCCTCGGCCTTGGCCCGCGCCTCGGCCAGCTGCTGCTCCGCCGTCCGCACCAGCTTGTCGGCCCGCTCCCCGGCGACCCGCACCTGCTCGGCGCTCTCCCGGCGGGCCCGCTCGTGCAGCTCCTCGATCTCCGTCTCGGTCCGCACGCGCAGCTCCTCCGTGCGCTCCCTTATGGCGTTGGCGTCGCTGCGGGCGCCGACCAGCAGCTCGTCCGCGTCCGTACGGGCCTTCTCCACCAGGGTGTTCCCCTCGACGGTCGCCTCGGAGACGATCCGCTCGGCCTCCTCGCGGGCCGCGCCGACCATCGTGTCCGCCCGCGCCTCGGCCTCCGTCGTGGTGCGCAGCGCCTCCTCCTGCGCCTTCGCCATCAGCTGGTCGGCCTGCTCGGCGGCGTCCGCCCGGCGCTTGGCCGCGGCGTCCCTCGCCTCGTCGAGGACCCGGTCCGCCTCCGCACGGGCCTCGGTGCGCAGCCGCTCCGCCGCCTCCTCGGTCTCCCCGAGGTGCTGCTCGGCCTCCTTGCGGATCCGCTCGGCCGCCTGCTGCGCCGAACCGACCGTCTCGGCGGCCTCGGCGCGCAGCCGCTCCGCCTCGCCGGCGGCCTCCGCGACGAGCTTGTCGGCCTGCTCCGCCGCGCCGGAGCGCCGCTTGTCGGCCTCCTTGCGCGCCTCGTCCCGCAGCCGGGCGGCCTCGGCCTGCGCCTCGTCGAGGACCTCGACGGCCTCGGTCGCGAGCCGGTCGGCCTCCTCGGCAGCCCGGGCCGTGACGCGCTCCGCCTCGTCGGTCGCGTCGCCGACGATCCGCTCCGCCCTCGCCGCGGCGTCGTCGACCAGCTTCTCCGCCTCGGCCGCCGCCTCCGTGACGAGCCGGTCCGCCTGCGCGGCGGCCTCGGAGCGGATGCGGTTGGCGTCGCCGCGGGCCTCCGCGCGGGTGCGCGCCGCGTCCTGTTCGGCCGAGGCCAGCGAGTCCGACGCCTCTGTCCGCACCCGCTGCGCGTACTCGGCGCTGTCCGCCTTGAGCCGCTCGGCCTCCGCCAGCGCCTCCTTGACGGCGCGCTCGGCCAGCGCCTTCGCCGCCTCGGTCTCCTCCTGCGCGCGGCTCCGGACCCGCGCCGCGTCCTCGGCCGCCCGCTCCCGCTCCTGGTAGGCGTCGGACCGGACCCGGTCCGCCTCCTCCTGGGCCTCGGTGCGCGTACGCTCCGCGGCGTGCTCGGCCGCCGAGCGCAGTCCGGCGACCTCCTCCTCGACCGCCTCCTGGAGCCCGGCGACCGAGTCCCGCACCTGCTGCGCCGTCTGCTCGGCCGCGGAGACCAGCTCCACGGCCCGCTGGTCGGCCTCCTCGACCAGCCGCTGCGCCTCCGCCTGCGCCTCCTCGACCCGCCTGCGGGCCGACGCCAGCAGCTCCTCGCTCTGCTCGCGGGCGCGGGCGCGCTCCTGGTCCGCCTCGGCGCGCGCGGCGCCCAGCGTCTCCTCGGCCTCCCGGCGGCGCCGGTTGGCCTCCTCCTGCGCGGCCGCCAGCTCCTCGGCGGCCTCGGTCGTGAGCCGCTCCGCCGCGGCCTGCGCCTCGGCGCGCACCCGGTCGGCGGTCTCGTGCGCCTCGGTCTTGAGCCGCTCCGCCTCCGCGGCGGCCTCGGCGCGGAGCCGTACGGCGGTGTTCTCCGCCTCGGCGCGCGAGCTCGACGCGTCCGCGGCGGCCTCGGTCCGCAGCCGCTCGGCCTCCCGCTCCGCCTGCTCCTGGAGCGTGCGCCGCCGCTCGGTGGCCTCGGTGCGCAGCCGCTCGGTCTCCTCGGCGGCCTCCCGGCGCAGCCGCTCCGACTCGGCACGGGCGTCGGAGAGGGTCTGCTCGGCGGCGGTGAGCCGGGCCTCGACCTCCTCGTGGAGCCGCGCCAGCTCCTCGGCGGCCTCCGCCCGCCGGGCCGCGACGCCCCGTTCGGCCTCCTCGCGCAGGGCCTGGGCGGCGGCCTCGGCGGCCGCCCTCACCGACTCGGCCTGCTCGTCGGCGTCCGCGCGCAGCCGCTCGGCCTCCGCGCGCGTGCGCTCCAGGACCTCCTCGGCCTGGGTGCGCAGGGCGGTCGCCCGCTCGGCCGCCTCGGTGCGGACCCGCTCGCTCTCGGCGGCGGCCGCCGTGCGCAGCTCGTCCGCGTCCGCCTTCGCCTTGGTCAGCAGCTCCTCGGCGGTCCCGGCCGCCTCCTCGATCTGCTGGACGGACTCGCGCCGGGCCTCGGCGCGGATCCGCTCGCCCTCGGCCACCGCCTCGGACCGCAGCTGCTCGGCCTCCCCGCGCAGCCGCCGCGCCTCCTCCTGCAGCTCGACCGTCTTGGCGCGGTACTCCTTGGTGTCGTCCTTCGCGGCGCCGCGCAGCTGCTCCGCCGTGTCGGCGGCCTCGCCGACGAGCCGGTCGGCCTCGGTCTCGGCCTCGCGTCGGATCCGCTCGGCCTCCTCGGCCGCCTTGCGGGTGGTCGCCTGGGCGTCCTCGGACGCCTTGCCGAGCATCTCCTCGGCGGCGCGGGCGGCGTTGGCGAGCTGGGCGGCGGAGTCCTCGGCGGCCTTCGCACGGGCCCTCTCGGCGGCCTCCGCGACCAGCTTCTCCGCCTCGGCGCGGGCGTCCGCGAGCGCCTGCTCGGCGTCCGCCCGGAGGGACTCGGCCTCCTTGGTGGCCTCGCCGACCAGGCGGGCGATCTCGCTCTTCGCGGTACGGCTGCGCTGCTCGTTGGCCGACTCGGCGGCGGCTACGCGCTTCGCGGCGTCCTCGGTGGCGGCGGCGACGACCCTGTCGGCCTCGGCGCGGGCCAGCCGCAGCCGCTCCTCCGCCTCCTGCATCCGCTGCTCGGCGGTCCGGCTCAGCTCCGCGGCCTGCTGGCGGGCCTGCTCGGCCTCGGCGGTGGTGGCCGTGCGGAGCTGCTCGGCGTGGCTGGCGGCCTCCTGGGCCTGGGCGGAGGCGGCGTTCAGGAGCCGCTCGGCGTCCTTCCGGGCGCGCAGCAGGAGGGACTCGGCCTCGACGCGGGCGGCCTCCGACTCGGCGGCCAGCCGCTGGCGGGTCTCCTGCGCGACCCGGGCGGCCTCGGCGCGGGCGGCGGCCAGGGCCTGCTCGGCCTCGGCGCGGGACTCCTCCATCAGGCGCCGCGCCTGGGCCTCCGTACGGGCGCGCAACTGCTCCGCCCAGGCGACGTTCTCGTTGACGTGCGCCTCGACGGTCCTGCGGCGCTCGGCGAGCTCCTGGTCGAGCTGCTGGCGCCGCTGCACCGCCTCGTCGTGCAACTCCGCCTGGAGACGGGCCTGGTGCTCGGCGTGCTCCTGGAGGATGCGCTGGGTCTGGGCACGGGCCTCGCGCAGTTCGCGCTCCGCGTCGGAGCGCATCTGCTCGGCCTGCACCTGCGCGCTGCGCAGCATCTGCTCGGCCTGGTAGCCGATGTCGGCGCTGTCGTAGGCGGGCCGGGACGCGATGGCGCGCCGCGCCTCGTGGAGCTTGGCACGCAAGACCTCGACCTGGTAACCGAGGTCCTCGGCGTGCTGGACGGCCTTCTCCCGTTCGGTCTTCAGCCGGTCCATCTCGGCTTCGAACCGCGAAAGGTGGTCGTCGTCAGCCCGGTGGCTCTCCTGGCGTTCGTAGCCCCGCACTGCGCGGTCCCATCCGTCCCCTGGTCGCGAACTCTCTTCGTACGGGCACCGTCCGCCGGCGAACGGCCCCCCGGGGAATGGTGTCAGATCGACGCTTCCGACGACGACGCCGCGGGGCGGCCCCGACCCGGCCCCGGCCCGGCGCCGCCCACTCTACCGGGCCGGGATGCGTCGGTTCAGTGCTCGGCTGAGGAGGGTTCAGCCGAGGTGACCAGTTCGGTGAGCACGCCGTGGCAGTCCTTGGGGTGCAGGAACGTGATCCGGGATCCCATGGAGCCGCGGCGGGGCTCGTCGTAGAGGACCCGGACGCCCTTGTCCCGGACGGCGGCGGCGTCGCCGTCCACGTCGGCGGTGCCGAAGGCGATGTGGTGGACGCCCTCGCCGTTCTTCGCCAGCCACTTGGCGACGGTGGAGTCCTCGCGGACGGGCTCCAGCAACTGGATGTAGGAGGCGCCTCCGTCGGAGGTGCCGTTGATCTTGAGCATGGCCTCGCGGACCCCCTGCTCCTCGTTGACCTCCGTGTGGAAGACCTCGAAGCCGTACGTCGAGCGGTAGAACTCGACGGTTTCGTCCAGGTCGAAGCAGGCGATCCCGATGTGGTCGATTCTCGTGAGCATGCGAACAGTGCAGCGCCCCACCAGCCGGTTACGCAACGTGCGCGCCGTCACACCGACCGCCGGGTGACCGGGGCTGGTACCGCTCAGTACATTGGCGGTAAACCCTCGTTCACTCCGCAGCCCCTCCGGGCTGGAAGGGGATCGTCCTCATGTCTGGAACGACCGGTACCACCTCCGTCATCGTCGCGGGTGCCCGCACCCCCATGGGCCGGCTGCTCGGCTCGCTGAAGTCCTTCTCCGCCTCCGACCTCGGCGGCTTCGCCATCAAGGCCGCGCTGGAGCGGGCGGGCATCGGCGGCGAGCAGGTGCAGTACGTGATCATGGGGCAGGTGCTCCAGGCGGGCGCCGGGCAGATCCCGGCCCGGCAGGCCGCCGTCAAGGCAGGCATCCCGATGAACGTCCCGGCGCTGACGATCAACAAGGTCTGCCTCTCCGGCCTCGACGCCATCGCCCTCGCCGACCAGCTGATCCGCGCCGGCGAGTTCGACGTGGTCGTCGCCGGCGGCCAGGAGTCCATGACCAACGCGCCGCACCTGCTGCCGAAGTCCCGCGAGGGCTACAAGTACGGCGCGATCGAGATGCTCGACGCGATGGCGTACGACGGCCTCACCGACCCGTTCGAGCAGATCGCCATGGGCGCGTCCACCGAGCGGCACAACACCCGTCTCGGCATCGGCCGCGCCGAGCAGGACGAGGTCTCCGCCCGGTCGCACCAGCGCGCGGCGGCCGCCCAGAAGAACGGCCTGTTCGACGCCGAGATCACCCCGGTCGAGGTCCCGCAGCGCAAGGGCGACCCGGTGGTCTTCGCCAAGGACGAGGGCGTCCGCCCGGACACGACGGTCGAGACGCTGGCCCGGCTCCGCCCGGCCTTCGACGAGGACGGCACGATCACGGCCGGCTCGTCCTCGCAGATCTCCGACGGCGCCGCGGCCGTCGTGGTGATGAGCAGGGCCAAGGCCGAGGAGCTGGGCCTGGAGTGGATCGCCGAGATCGGCGCGCACGGCAACGTCGCGGGCCCGGACAACAGCCTGCAGTCCCAGCCCTCCAACGCCATCCGCAACGCCCTGGAGAAGGAGGGCGTCGGCGTCGACGACCTCGACCTGATCGAGATCAACGAGGCGTTCGGGGCCGTCGTGGTGCAGTCGGCCGAGGACCTCGGGGTATCCCACGAAAAGGTGAACGTCAACGGCGGTGCCATCGCCCTGGGCCACCCCATCGGCATGTCCGGCGCCCGTATCGTGCTGCACCTGGCGCTGGAGCTCGGGCGGCGCGGCGGCGGCATCGGCGCGGCGAGCCTGTGCGGCGGCGGCGGTCAGGGCGACGCGCTGATCCTGCGCGTCCCGAGCGCTTCGGCGAAGTAAGGAGCTCTGTACGTGATGGTGGACGTCCCCGCACTGGTCGCCCAGGCACGGGAGGGCCGGCCGCGGGCCGTGGCCCGGCTGATCTCGCTCGTGGAGGGGGCGTCCCCGCAGCTCCGTGAGGTGATGGCGGCGCTGGCCCCGCTCTCGGGCGGGGCGTACGTGGTGGGTCTGACGGGCTCGCCCGGCGTCGGCAAGTCCACGTCGACCTCGGCGCTGGTCTCCGCGTACCGCAGGGCGGGCAAGCGGGTCGGCGTCCTGGCGGTGGACCCGTCGTCGCCGTTCTCCGGGGGCGCCCTGCTGGGCGACCGGGTCCGGATGTCCGAGCACGCCTCGGACCCGGGCGTCTACATCCGCTCCATGGCCACCCGCGGGCACCTGGGCGGTCTGGCGTGGGCGGCGCCGCAGGCGATCCGCGTGCTGGACGCGGCGGGTTGCGACGTGGTGCTGGTGGAGACGGTCGGCGTCGGCCAGTCCGAGGTGGAGATCGCCTCGCAGGCCGACACCTCCGTGGTGCTGCTGGCGCCCGGCATGGGCGACGGGATCCAGGCGGCGAAGGCCGGGATCCTGGAGATCGGCGACGTGTACGTGGTGAACAAGGCGGACCGGGACGGCGCGGACGCCACGGCCCGGGAGCTCAACCACATGCTGGGGCTCGGCGAGGCCCGGGCTCCGGGCGACTGGCGGCCGCCGATCGTCAAGACGGTCGCCGCGCGCGGGGAGGGCGTCGACGAGGTCGTGGAGGCCCTGGAGAAGCACCGCGCGTGGATGGAGGAGCACGGCGTCCTCGCCGAGCGCCGCCGGTCCCGCGCCGCCCACGAGGTGGAGACCATCGCGGTCACCGCGCTGCGCGAGCGGATCGGCGACCTGCGCGGCGACCGGCGCCTCGGGGCGCTCGCCGAGCGGATCACGGCGGGCGAGCTCGATCCGTACGCGGCCGCCGACGAACTGGTGGCGGGCCTCACGGGCCGCTGAGGCGAACAGGCGAACACGGCGGGCGGTCCCGTCCCCGGCCGGGGCGGGGCCGCCGCCCGTGCGGGGCCGCGGTCCTGGGCGCAGGGCCCGCCGGGGCGGCGCGGGGGCGCGCGGCCGTGCCGGGGACCGCCCGTGCTAGGGCTTGCCGCGCAGCCCGCGCAGGTGCTCCCCGATGGGCCGCAGGGAGGAGTGGAGGCCGGTCAGCGCCTCGGGGGAGAGCCGGTCGATGAAGTGCCTGCGCACCGAATCCACGTGGTGCGGCGCCACTTTCCGCATGGTCTCCATACCGTGGTCGGTGAGCACGGCGTACAGTCCGCGCCGGTCCGACTCGCAGTTCTCACGGCGGACCAGTCCGGCGTTCTCCATGCGGGTGATCTGGTGCGACAGCCGGCTCTTGGACTGGAGGGTGGCGGTGGCGAGGTCGCTCATCCGCATGCGCAGCTCGGGGGACTCCGAGAGGTTCACCAGGATCTCGTAGTCGTTGTAGGTCAGGCCGAACGGCTGGAGGTCCCTCTCCAACTGGTACGTCAGGAGTCGGGTGACGTCCAGGTACGTGCGCCAGGCGCACTGTTCGGCGTCGGTGAGCCACCGGGTGGCCGCTTCGGTCTCCATGTATGGACTCTACCTAAGAAGTTGAATATTGGACGAAGTGAGGTGACGCCGCTTCGCTCCCCCCGTCCCCCGTTCTCGAACGCCCCCGCAGGGGCGCAGGCGTTCGAGCGCGTCACATTCCGCAGACTACCGTTCACAGCCCGAAGCGACGCCGGAGGTCCCCCAGCTGGCCGGGAAGGCCCGGTACCGGACCGCGCGGGTCCTGGCCGGAACCGTACCCCGGTTGCGGAGCCCCGCCTCCGGGGACGCCCGGACCGTGCGGAACGGTTCCCGCGCCCCGCTCCGGCACCAGCGCCTCCGACGACTGCAGCAGGACCGTCCCGGCCCCGACGAACTCCAGCTGGTGCTCCTCGCCCGACGCCCCGCCGATCCCCGTCAGCGCCCGCAGGCCGCCCAGCACCCCGCTCAGGTACGCGTGGTCGTAGTGGTGGCACGGCGACGGGCAGTCCGCCCAGCCCACCAGCGCCTGCGGGTCCACCCGGATCGGCGGCTCCATGAACACCACCGGCCCGTTGGACGCCGCCACGAACGTGCCCGTCCCGAGCAGCGTCAGGAAACCCGGCACGATCGACTGCTTGAGCGACAGCGACGGCTCGAAGGCGAGCAGGTTCCCCGCGCGGACCGTCAGGTTGCCCTCCTCGAGGTCGTAGGAGTTCACGTCGAACGCCCGGTCCGCGAGGAGCATCTTGCCGCTGCCCTCCGCCACCACCCAGTCGCCGGCGTGCATCGGGGAGTGGAAGCTCGTGCGCACCAGCCGGTCCAGCGCGCCGTGCCCGACGCCGTCGAAGGAGACGTCCCCGTAGTACGCGATCATCTTCCCCTTCTGCAGGAACCACCGGGACCCCTCCAGGTGCACGCAGAAGGCGTACGGGTTGACGTTGCCGCCGCTCGGCAGGGTCGACGGGTCGAACACCGCGGACGTGCTCACAGCTTCTCCTCCGACGCCTGGACGTACACCGCACCGCTGCCGCTCAGCTCCAGTTGGAACGCCTCGCCCGAGCCCCGCCCCACCATGTCGCGCCAGCCGAGCGCGGTGGACAGCGCGCTCCGCACGTCGCCGTGGTGCGCGACGTACGCCTGCGGGTCCACGTGGACCGGCCGCCCCGGCGCGATCGGCAGCTCGATCACCCCGCCGTGCGCCATCACCGCGACGGAGCCGTGCCCCCTCAGGGTCGTGGTGAACAGGCCCTGGCCCGTCACCTGGCCGCGCACCACGCCCATCACGCCGCCCTGCGCGCCCAGGAACACCGTCCCCTGCTCCAGGGTGCCGTCGAACGCCAGCAGCCGGTCCGCCTCCACGTACAGCGTGTCCCCGGAGAGCCGGACCACCTGCACATGGTGGCCGCCGTGCCCGAACAGCACCGTGCCGTCCCCCTCGACCGTCATCAGCGGCACCGCCTCGCCGGCCGCGCGCCGGCCCAGCATCGCCGCGACGCCGCCCCGGCCGCCGGCCGTGTTCGGCGTGAAAACGACCTCCCCCGGTACGCGAGCATCGCCCCGCGCTGGCTGAACACCCGCTGCCCCGGCGCGACCACGGCCTCGACCATCTTGGAGTTGACCTCCCGGAACGGCATCTAGAGATCGCCCCCCGCGGTCTCGCGCTCGCTCGGCTGCACGTACACCAGCCCCTCGCCCTCGAACCGGATCTGGAACGCCTCGCCGCCCCCCCTCGCCCAGGAGCGTGCGGAACGTGGCGCCGGACCGGAGGTCCTGCCGCAGGTCCCCCTGGTGCGCCACGTACGCCCCGGGGTCCACCGCCAGCGGGTGCCGCGGCGTCACGCGCAGCACCACGGCCGGCCCGTCCGACACGATCGCCACCCGGCCGGAGCCCTCGACCGTCGTGGTGAACAGCCCGGTGCCGGAAGCGCCGCCGCGCAGCCCGGTGAAGGTCGTCCCGGTGCGCAGCCCGGCGTCGGCGCACAGCAGGTTGCCCGCCTCCACGCACAGCCTCTCGCCGTGGAGAGCCAGGACGGTGACGTCGGAGGCCCGGTCCGCGAAGTAGCAGGTCCCCCGCCCCGTCACCTCCATGACCTCCATCCGCTCGCCGGTGAGCCGCCGGGTGACCGCGCCGCGCAGTCCCTCGCCGCCGCCGCTCGTCCTCCTGAAGGCCATCTCGCCCTCGTACGCGACCATCGAGCCGTTCTTCGCCCTGACCGCGTCGCCGGTCATGTCGACGGCCAGGACCCTGCTGCCGTGGAGTCGGAAGGTTGTCACGGGCAGACGGTAACCGGCCCGGGGCGGCGGGGACAGCACCGGCGGGGCGATCCGGACCCGGCGGGCCCCCCGCCGGGTCCGCCTGGCAGAATGCGGGCAAGCTTGTGCACCCTTTCACAAGACCGACCCCCGCGCAGAAGGTGCCTGTTCCCGTGGACATCAAGACCGCATCCGCCCTCCACCGCCTCCGCCTCGTCTCGGGCCCCGAGGCGGTCTCCTTCCTCGTGCTGCTCGTCTGCTCGGTCCTCAAGCGCACCACGGAGTTCAACGCCGTCCCCTTCATGGGCGCCGTCCACGGCTTCCTCTTCGTGCTGTACCTGGTCTTCTGGCTGGACGCCTGGAAGAACGCGAAGTGGGATGTGAAGACCGGCGCGCTGTACTTCGTCCTCGCCGTGGTGCCCTTCGGAGGCTTCTACGCCGACCGCAGGCTCAGGCGCGCCGCCGACGCCGCCGTGATCGCCTCCCGCGCCCGGCGCGAGGGGACGGTGGACGCGTGATCGTCGCGTTCTCCGTCACCCCGCTGGGCGTCGGCGAGGAGGTCGGCGAGTACGTCGCCGAGGCCGTGCGCGTCGTCCGCGAGTCGGGCCTGCCGAACCGCACCGACGCGATGTTCACCTCCGTGGAGGGGGAGTGGGACGAGGTCATGGACGTCGTCCGCCGCGCGGTGGCGGCCGTCGAGGCCCGCGCCCCGCGCGTCTCCCTCGTCCTGAAGGCCGACATCCGCCCCGGCGTGACGGACGGCCTCACCGCCAAGGTCGACGCGGTGGAGCGCCGCCTGGCCTGACCCCGGCGCCGCCCGCTGCGGCCCGCTCCCTCCGGCCCCCGACCCGCCGAGCCGTACGCCCGGTCGGGGGCCTCCGGATCGACACGTACCGGCCCGTCCCCTTTCGTGGGGGTAAGCGATCCCGCTCGACAGGCTGGAGACACCGGTGCCCAGGTCGGAGGGCGGCGGTGCCGGCGACGGCGACGGGACGGCTCCCGGCGGCGGCTACGACTACGACGCGTACAGCCGCCTCGCCGGCCCCCTGACGGACCCGGGCACGGCGGCGTACACCGTCGGGTACCGCAGCCCGCTCGGACGCGAGCCGCACCGAGCGCGGGCCGTACTGCTCATGACGCCCGCCCCGGTGCTCTCCGCGGTCCTCCTCGCCTACCTGGTCCGGCCCGGCCAGCCGACCGCCTCGCGGGCGCCGTGCGACCGCGTGGGGGCCGTGCGACCGCGTGGGGGCCGGTCGCCTCGAACCCCACCGCGCGGCGGCCGCGGAGCGTGACGGGTCCCCTGTCCGGTCGATCGCGCCGGTCACGGCCCTCACCACGACCGTACGCGTCGGGGGCGCCGACACCCGGGGCGAACGCCGCCCCGGCGCGGACCGCACCGACGGGCGCGGCCTGCTCCCGGCGGCCGTCCCGCGACCCGGTGGGGCCGGCGTCCCCGGCCCGGCGGGGTGCCCGGCAAGGGCGTGCGGGCGGAGTACGGGCCCGGCCCCGGGACCCCGACGGCACCGGCCCCTCCCGGCCGTGGACGGCCGCACGGGGCGGCCCTGAGCGGGAGCCGTCCACTGCGTACGAGGGTGCCCCGAGGGCCGCGGAGAAGCGGGGCGGCTCCCGCCCGGTCGGCCGCCGGGAGCGTCCCGCGGCGACCGGAGTGTGAGACCCGGGCGACCGCGATGTGGCCGCTCGGTAAGGTCGGGGCGTGCCGAAGCCGCTCAGCCTCCCCTTCGACCCCATCGCCCGCGCCGACGAGCTCTGGCGGCGGCGCTGGGGGCCGGTCCCCTCGATGGCGGCGATCACCTCGATCATGCGCGCCCACCAGATCCTGCTGGCCGAGGTCGACGCGGTGGTCAAGCCGTACGGGCTGACGTTCGCGCGGTACGAGGCGCTGGTGCTGCTCACCTTCTCCAAGTCCGGGGAGTTGCCCATGTCGAAGATCGGCGAGCGGCTGATGGTCCACCCCACGTCCGTGACGAACACCGTCGACCGGCTGGTCCGCTCCGGTCTCGTCGCCAAGCGTCCCAACCCCCGGGACGGGCGGGGCACGCTCGCCTCCGTCACGGACAAGGGCCGCGAGGTGGTCGAGGCGGCCACGGCGGACCTGATGGCCGTGGACTTCGGCCTGGGCGCGTACGACGCGGAGGGGTGCGCGGAGATCTTCGCGATGCTCCGGCCGCTGCGGGTGGCCGCGGGGGACTTCGAGGAGGGGCAGGGGCGCGCGTAGACCGCCCTGGCCGGGTGGTTACGCTCGATGGCATGAAATCCAGCGTGCTGACCCGCTACCGGGTGATGGCCTACGTCACCGCCGTCATGCTGTTGATCCTGTCGACCTGCATGGTCTTCAAGTACGGGTTCGACATGGGCGAGGACGTGACCTTCGTGGTGTCCCAGACCCACGGCATCCTCTACATCGTCTACCTCGTCTTCGCCTTCGACCTGGGGTCCAAGGCGCGCTGGCCGCTCGGCAAGCTGCTGTGGATCCTGCTCAGCGGCACCATCCCCCTCGCCGCGTTCTTCGTCGAGCGCAAGGTCGTCCGCGAGGTCGGGCCGCTGATCGCCGGCTCCGCCCCGGCCGTCGCCGAGGCCTGAGCCCCGGGCCCGCGGGGGCCCGCCGAGGCCCCGGCCGTCGGGTGTGACGCTCCCCCGGTGGTCGGCCATCGACATTTACTTGGACGTCCTAGTAAATTCGAGGGTATGGACGCTGACGCCATCGAGGAAGGCCGCCGACGCTGGCAGGCCCGTTACGACGCCGCCAGGAAGCGCGACGCCGACTTCACCACGCTCTCCGGGGACCCCGTGGAGCCCGTGTACGGGCCGCGGCCCGGCGACACCTACGACGGCTTCGAGCGGATCGGCTGGCCCGGTGAGTACCCCTTCACCCGGGGCCTGTACCCGACCGGCTACCGCGGCCGCACCTGGACCATCCGCCAGTTCGCCGGCTTCGGCAACGCCGAGCAGACGAACGAGCGGTACAAGATGATCCTGGCCGCGGGCGGCGGCGGCCTCTCCGTCGCCTTCGACATGCCCACGCTCATGGGCCGCGACTCCGACGACCCCCGCTCGCTCGGCGAGGTCGGCCACTGCGGCGTCGCCATCGACTCCGCCGCCGACATGGAGGTCCTCTTCAAGGACATCCCGCTCGGCGACGTCACCACCTCGATGACCATCAGCGGCCCCGCCGTCCCGGTCTTCTGCATGTACCTCGTCGCCGCCGAGCGCCAGGGCGTCGACCCGTCCGTCCTCAACGGCACGCTCCAGACGGACATCTTCAAGGAGTACATCGCCCAGAAGGAGTGGCTGTTCGAGCCGGAGCCCCACCTGCGCCTCATCGGCGACCTGATGGAGCACTGCGCCCGGGACATCCCCGCGTACAAGCCGCTCTCCGTCTCCGGCTACCACATCCGCGAGGCCGGCGCGACGGCCGCGCAGGAGCTGGCGTACACCCTCGCCGACGGCTTCGGCTACGTCGAGCTCGGCCTCTCCCGCGGCCTGGACGTGGACGTCTTCGCCCCCGGCCTCTCCTTCTTCTTCGACGCGCACGTCGACTTCTTCGAGGAGATCGCCAAGTTCCGCGCCGCCCGCCGCATCTGGGCCCGCTGGATGAAGGAGGTCTACGGCGCCACGACCGACAAGGCGCAATGGCTCCGCTTCCACACCCAGACCGCCGGCGTCTCCCTGACCGCGCAGCAGCCGTACAACAACGTCGTGCGCACCGCAGTCGAGGCGCTCGCCGCGGTGCTCGGCGGCACCAACTCGCTGCACACCAACGCCCTCGACGAGACCCTCGCCCTCCCCTCCGAGCAGGCCGCCGAGATCGCCCTGCGCACGCAGCAGGTGCTGATGGAGGAGACCGGCGTGGCCAACGTCGCGGACCCGCTGGGCGGCTCCTGGTACGTGGAGCAGCTCACCGACCGCATCGAGGCCGACGCCGAGAAGATCTTCGACCAGATCAAGGAGCGCGGCCTGCGCGCCCACCCGGACGGGAAGCACCCCATCGGCCCGATCACCTCCGGCATCCTGCGCGGGATCGAGGACGGCTGGTTCACCGGGGAGATCGCCGAGTCCGCCTTCCGCTACCAGCAGTCCCTGGAGAAGGGCGACAAGAGGGTCGTCGGCGTCAACTGCCACACCGGTTCCGTCACCGGCGACCTGGAGATCCTCCGGGTCAGCCACGAGGTGGAGCGCGAGCAGGTCCGGGTCCTCGCCGACCGCAAGGCCCGCCGCGACGACGCGAAGGTGCGTTCCGCGCTCGACGCGATGCTGGCCGCCGCCCGCGACGGCTCCAACATGATCGGGCCCATGCTCGACGCCGTACGGGCCGAGGCCACGCTCGGGGAGATCTGCGACGCCCTGCGCGACGAGTGGGGCACCTACACCGAGCCCGCCGGGTTCTGAGCGGCCCGCCGCCGAAAACCCTTCGTCTCCGGAGGACCACGGTGTGCATGCTGAGGGCATGCACACCGTGATCCGAGAGGCCACCGTCGCCGACTGGCCGGCCCTCTGGCCCTTCTTCCACCGGATCGTCGCCGCCGGCGACACCTTCACCTACCCGGTCGACCTCGACGCCGAGGAGGCGCGCGGCTGGTGGCTGCTGGAGCCGCCCGACCGCACGGTCGTCGCCGTCGACGCGGCCGGCACGGTCGTCGGCACGGCCAAGACGAACCGCAACCAGGCGGGCAACGGCTCCCACGTCGCCAGCGCCAGCTACATGGTCGACCCGGCGTACGGCGGGCGCGGCGTCGGCCGGGCGCTCGTGGAGGACAGCCTCCGGTGGGCGAAGGAGGCGGGCTTCCGGGGGATGCAGTTCAACGCGGTCGTCCAGACCAACACCCACGCGGTGCGGCTCTACGAGGACCTGGGCTTCCGGATCGTCGGCACCGTGCCGGAGGCCTTCCGCCACCCGGAGCGGGGCTACACGGGGCTGCACGTGATGTACCGGCCCCTCTGAGCCCGGTCCGCCCCCTGCGTCCCGCAGGCCCCGCCCGACGGTCGGCCGTCGGTCCGCCCGTCCCGCCGGCGCCGCCGTTCCGGGCCCGACCCCGCCCCCTTCCGCCCCGTTGTCCTTTTCGCGGTCCTGCGAGAGGGCCGCCGGCCTCCGGGCCCGGCACGGCCGTCACCCCCCCGGCCCCTCCGCTCCGGCCCGGCCCGCGGTCTCCCGCGTGCCGTCCCCGTCCGGCGCGTTCAGCCGCCCACGGCGGCGCCGAGACCGCCGAGCAGCAGCGTCGTGAGCCGCCCGATCCACTCCTCGTCGACGGGCTGCCCGCTGACCAGGGCCCGGTGGACCACGGTGCCCGCGATGACGTCGAAGATCAGGTCGTCGGCCGCGTCCGCCTCACCGTCGCGGCCGGCCGGCGTCGCGGGCAGCTCCCCGCGGGCCTGGGCGCGGACCCGGCCCTCCAGGACCAGCCGCTTCTGGCGCTCGACGATGGAGACGCGGATCCGCTCGCGCAGCGGTTCGTCGCGGGTGGCCTCGGAGACGACGGCCATCAGCGCCGTCCTGGCCTCGGGGCGTGCGAGCAGCGCGGCGAACTGGCGCACCACCCCCTCCACGTCCGCGGCGAGGCTACCGCGGTCGGGCAGCTCCAGCCCGTCGAAGAGGACCGCGACGGCATCCACGACCAGCTCGTTCTTGCCGGCCCAGCGCCGGTACAGGGTGGTCTTGGCGACGCCCGCGCGGGCCGCCACGTCGCCCATCGACAGCCCGGACCAGCCCAGCTCGGCCAGGGCGGCGCGGGCCGCCTCCAGGATCGCGGTGTCCGCCGCGGCGCTGCGCGGACGCCCGGGGCGTCCGGCGGCGCCGGGAGGAGGGGTGCGGCGGGGCATGACGGCGACCATACCGGCGGGTAGCAGAAGTGCCCCCGTCGCCGCACGTGTGAGCCAGTTCACTCGCCCGGGTGGTCCACGCCTCCGGCGTTACGGTTACGCTACGACCCGTAGCGGAAGGCCGTGGAGGCCTGCGGCGACAACCACGGGCACCGGGTGGGGACCCGGTGCCACCGCGTTCCGTGCCGTCGCGTACGGGCCACGCGCGCGGACGGGGGAGGATGTACCCATGCAGCCTAGGAACATGTCCATGAGCGGCGTCGTCGACCTCGCCGCGGTGAAGGCGGCCGGAGAGGCCAAGGCGAAGGCGGAGCAGGCGCGCGCGCAGGCGGCCCGGCAGGGCGGCGCCGCGGCCGTCCCCCCGTCCGCGCTGGTGATCGACGTCGATGAGGCCGGCTTCGAGCGCGACGTCCTCCAGCGCTCCGCCGAGGTGCCGGTCGTCATCGACTTCTGGGCCGAGTGGTGCCAGCCGTGCAAGCAACTCGGCCCGTTGCTGGAGCGGCTGGCCGTCGAGTACGACGGCCGCTTCGTCCTGGCCAAGATCGACGTCGACGCCAACCAGATGCTGATGCAGCAGTTCGGGATCCAGGGCATCCCGGCGGTGTTCGCGGTGGTGGCCGGCCAGGCCCTGCCGCTCTTCCAGGGTGCGGCGCCGGAGCCGCAGATCCGCGAGACCCTCGATCAGCTGGTCCAGGTGGCCGAGCAGCGCTTCGGCCTGACCGGGCTGACCGTGGACGCGGACGGCGAGGCCCCCGCCGCGGGCGCCGGGGCGGTGCCGGCCGGCCCGTACGACGCGCTGCTGGAGGCGGCGGTCCGGGCACTGGACTCCGGTGACGTCGCGGGCGCCGTCCGGGCGTACCGGAACGTCCTGGTCGACGACCCCGGCAACACCGAGGCCAAGCTGGGTCTCGCCCAGGCCGAACTGCTCGGACGGGTGCAGGGGGCGGACCCGCAGCAGGTCCGCAAGAACGCCGCCGACGATCCGGCGGACGTGGCGGCGCAGCTGGCCGCCGCCGACCTCGACCTGGTCGGCGGCCACGTGGAGGACGCCTTCGGGCGGCTCGTCGACACCGTGCGGCGCACGGTCGGCGACGACCGGGACGCGGCGCGGGTGCGGCTGCTGGAGCTGTTCGAGGTCGTCGGCCCGGACGATCCGCGGGTGATCAAGGCCCGCGGCGACCTGGCGCGCGTGCTGTTCTGATCCGGGCTCCGGGCGGCCGTCCCGCCGGTGGGGCGGGGCGGCCGGAGCCGGGACCCCGCGCGACCGCGCTTTGCCAAATCTTGGCAAACGCGGTCGCTGTTACTTCCAGTAAGTCGGCCCCGGGCGCATGTCCGGCCATCTGCGCCGAATTCACCTTTCGTCGAACCGGCCGGTAGCACCGTGAGTGTCCGTACGGCGGCATCCCGTCGCGGCCGGTTCGCCAAGCCGTTACCAGTGGGTAACGAACCCTCTTGTGCCCTGGGCCCGGATGGTCCACGATCGGCCACGCCCGGTCCGACACCGAGGCAGCCCGGTGAACAGCCGCGCCGCGTGGTCGGGTCCCCACCGGGCGGGCCGGGGCATTCGCACCGGCCGTGGACAGGGGGGTCCCCGCCCATCCGGCGGGGCCTGTCCGAACGGGCCGCGCGGACGCCTGTGCCGAGCGGCCGTGGTTGTCGCTCGGGGGTGGTCGCCGGTGATCCGGGCGCGGTTCGCGCCCGATCCGCGGGCGTTGCCCTTCCCGAGGACGTAGCGCTTCTCCATTCCGGGTCGGACCCGAGGGGTCCGACCCGGGGATGCACGTCCGAGAAGGAGGAATCTATGGAGTCCCAGATCCGCGGTGGGACCAGATGGAAGCGGTTCGCCGTCGTCATGGTGCCCAGCGTGGCCGCGACGGCCGCGATCGGCGTCGGCCTGTCACAGGGCGCCCTCGCGGCGTCGTTCGCCGTCTCCGGCCAGGAGTTCAAGGTCACCGCCGCCTACCTGCACGGCGAGGGCTTCGCCCAGTACGGCGGCGTCGACATGGGCTACGCCAAGGTCAAGGAAGGCGAGCAGCTCGTCCCGCGGCCGGTGGCGATCTCGTCCTTCAAGAAGGCCACGATCACCAAGATGTGCCAGTCGGTGGTCACGCCGGACGTCCCGGTCTTCGGCAAGATCACGCTGAGGCTGACGGCCGGCCCCGGCCCGAGGGACGAGCAGAAGGTCAAGGCGACCAACCTGTACATCGACGTCACCGACCTCAACGCCGACGCCGAGTTCACCAACATCGACATCGGCATGGCGGCCAAGGACACCGACAAGCCGGGCGTCGGCAAGGGCCCGGCGGTCAAGGACACGGCGAAGATCAACCAGAACGGCTTCGCCCAGCAGGCGGAGTTCGCGACCCTGACCAACGTGAAGCAGAGGGCGTGGGCGACCACGGCCGGCACCTTCAAACTGACCGGGCTGCACATGGGCCTGCACCAGGGTGACGGTCCCGGCGTCGAGTGCTACTGACCGGTGATCCGTGCGGGCGGGCGCGGGGACCGCGAGGCGATCGTGCCCGCCCGCCTCCCTCCTCAGACAGCGAGACCAGTTCCAGGGAGCTTCCATGAGCGCCGAGTCGCCGGAGCGAAACGAGCACCACATCCGCGTCCTCAGGCGGCGGTTCCGTGACTGGCGGGGCACCCGCCCGTTCTGGGCGGGCCTGTTCACCCTGCTGGGCGGAATCCCGATCGCCTACTTCCCGTACGCGAGCCTCAAGCTCGGCCAGATGACCCTCTCGATGGCGACGACCGCGGGATCCGGGGCGCTGATCATCGGAGTCCTGCTGGTCACCCTCGGACTGACCATGTGGTTCCAACAGGCCGTACGCGTCTTCGCCGGAGTCGCCGCCATCCTGCTCGCCCTGGTGTCCATCCCCGTGGCCAACCTGGGCGGCTTCGCCATCGGCTTCCTGATGGCCCTGGTCGGGGGGCGCTCTCCATCTCATGGGCGCCGGGGCGCCCGGAGAGCGAGCCGGCCGGAGAACCGGCACCCCGCGCGGAGGACCTGCTGGAGCCGGTCGCCGCGCCCGCGTACCACACCGAGACGACTGTCGACGCCGACCGCGGGGGGAACCGTGCGGGGTGACGGGACGCAGCCGGAGGCGGCCGACGACGGGGCCGCGCGCGGGAGGGGCGGACCGCGCCACGCGGCCCCCCGCAGATCGCTGCTGAACAGGATCCAGGCACCGGCGGGGAAGGCGCTGGCCCTGGCGGCGATGCCCACGGCCGTCTTCGTGGGCATGAGCCTCACGCCGCGGCCGGCGCTGGCGGACGAGAAGGACGTCCCCTTCGCGCCGGGCCCGTGCGTGACGCGGTCGGACCAGCCGCAGGAGCCGGACGAGCCGAAGCCGAGCCCGTCCCCCTCCGCCCCGGCGTCGCCGTCGGTCACGCCGTCGCCGGGCGGCGGGGCGGAGGCGGGGAAGCCGTCGGGGAAGCCGACGGCGGGCGGGCCGTCGGCGAAGCCGACCGGGGAACCGCAGGCGGGCACCCTCCCGTCCCCGGCCCCGACCCCCACCGCGTCGCGCGACCCGCTGGACCCGCTGGGCGTGGGCAGGGCCGTCGAGGACCTCTTCGACGGCCTCACCGGACGGCGGGAGCCGACCGGAGCCGCGACGCCGACCCCGGCGGCCCCGACCCCCGTGCCGCCGGCCCCCGAGGCCCCGGAGGCGGCCGGGCCGGCGGAGGGCCCGGGGGAGGAGCCCTCCGGGAAGCCCGCGCCCCCGGCGGAACCGGCCGGTGGGGCGGCGGACGGGACCGAGCGGGCCGTCAAGGAGGCCGCCGACAGGGCCGGCGCCCGGGTCGAGGAACTGCCGGAGGAGGCCAAGGGCCTGGAGCCGAGGAAGGACGGGGACGTCCCGGACGACGCCAAGCCCCGCTTCCCGTGCCCGACCCCGGACCCGCGGGCCCTCGCGGAGGCCGAACCGGAGCCCGGCATCCCGCACGTGGCGGACGAACCGTGGCGGCTGGAGAGCACCAGGCTCACGCTGCGCGGGCTGAAGTACCACGGCGTCGTCGAGGTGCGGACGGGCAGCGGCACGGTGAAGAAGGCCCTGAAGTTCACCGCGTCCGAGGTGGACATCAAGGACCTGCACCAGCTCACCGTCCACGGCGACGGCCGCACGGGCCACGTCACCTCCCGGCCCGGTTCGACGTCCACGATCCGCGGCGGCACGGTGACGATGTACACGGAGGAGCTGAAGGGCAACCTCTTCGGCTTCGCCCCCATCACGTTCAGCCCCAGGACCCCGCCCCCGCTGGACGTCCCCTTCGCCTTCTTCACCGACGTGGAGGTCACCCAGGCGGCCCAGTTCGGCGGCACCCTCACGGTGCCGGGCCTCCGCAACTTCATCGAGGGCTGACACCGCGAGCACGAGGGCGGCACCCCGGGCCACCGGGGCGCCGCCCTCGCCGCGTACGGGCCGGCGTCAGTCGTTCGCGCCGCTGCCCAGGTGGTGGACGCGGACCATGTTGGTGGTGCCGGGGACGCCGGGCGGGGAGCCCGCCGTGATGACCATGAGGTCGCCCGGGCTGTAGCGCTGGAGCTTCAGCAGCTCCGCGTCGACCAGGTCGACCATCGCGTCGGTGTTGTCGACGTGCGGGACGACGAAGGACTCGATGCCCCAGCTCAGCGTCAGCTGGTTGCAGGTCGCCACGTCCGTGGTGAACGCCAGGATCGGCTGCGCCGCGCGGTAGCGGGAGAGGCGCCGGGCCGTGTCGCCGGACTTGGTGAAGGCGACCAGCGCCTTGCCGTGCAGGAAGTCCGCGATCTCCGCTGCCGCGCGGGCCACCGAACCGCCCTGGGTGCGCGGCTTCTTGCCGGGGACCAGGGGCTGGAGGCCCTTGGAGAGCAGCTCCTCCTCCGCCGCCACGACGATCTTCGACATCGTCCTGACCGTCTCGATCGGGTACGCGCCCACGGACGACTCCGCGGACAGCATGACCGCGTCGGCGCCGTCCAGGATCGCGTTCGCCACGTCGGAGGCCTCGGCGCGCGTCGGGCGCGAGTTGGTGATCATCGACTCCATCATCTGGGTCGCGACGATCACCGGCTTGGCGTTGCGGCGGCACAGCTCGACCAGCCGCTTCTGCACCATCGGGACCTTCTCGAGCGGGTACTCCACGGCCAGGTCGCCGCGCGCCACCATCACGCCGTCGAACGCCATCACGACGTCCTGCATGTTGGCGACGGCCTGCGGCTTCTCCACCTTCGCGATGACCGGGACCCGGCGGCCGGCCTCGTCCATCACCCGGTGGACGTCCTTGACGTCGTCGGCGTCCCGGACGAAGGACAGCGCGACCATGTCGCAGCCCATCCGCAGCGCGAAGCGCAGGTCCTCCACGTCCTTCCCGGAGAGCGCCGGCACGTTCACCGCCGCGCCCGGGAGGTTGATCCCCTTGTGGTCCGAGACGACGCCGCCCTCGATGACGATCGAGCGCACCCGGCAGCCGTCCACCTCCAGCACCTTCAGCTCGACGTTGCCGTCGTTGATCAGGATCTGGTCGCCCTTGGCGACGTCGCCGGGCAGGCCCTTGTACGTGGTGCCGCAGATCGTCCTGTCGCCGGGCACGTCCTCGGTCGTGATGGTGAACTCGTCCCCGCGGACCAGCTCCACCGGGCCCTCGGCGAAGGTCTCCAGACGGATCTTCGGCCCCTGGAGGTCGGCGAGCACGCCGACGGCCTGGCCCGTGTCCCGGGCCGCCTCGCGGAGGCGGCGGTACCGCTCCTCGTGCTCGGCGTGGGTTCCGTGACTCATGTTGAAGCGGGCCACGTTCATGCCGGCCTCGATGAGCGCTCTCAGCTGCTCGTAGGAGTCGACGGCGGGGCCCAGCGTGCAGACGATCTTGGAACGGCGCATGAGGCGGATCCTATCCGTTTGTTTCTGTACGGAATGTTCCCGGCGGCGGAACGTGCAAAAGGGCGGAATACCGTCCGGTGGAGTTCTCCGGGAATTCGCCGGATCCCGGTTTCAACGGTTCACCAGCGAGTAGGCCTGCCGCGCGATCTCCAGTTCCTCGTCGGTCGGCACCACCGCCACCGCCACCCGCGCGCCCGCGGGCGAGATCAGGCGCGGCCCCCCGGACCGTACGGCGTTGAGTTCGGCGTCCACCGCCAGGCCCAGCCCCTCCAGGCCCTCCACGGCGGCCTCCCGCACCGGGGCCGCGTTCTCGCCGACACCCGCCGTGAACGCCAGCGCGTCCACCCGGCCGAGCACCGCGCAGTACGCCCCGATGTACTTCTTGAGGCGGTGGACGTAGACGTCGAACGCGAGCCGGGCCCGCTCGTCGCCCCCGTCGATCCGGCGGCGGATCTCCCGCATGTCGTTGTCCCCGCACAGCCCCACCAGGCCGCTCCTCCTGTTCAGCAGTTCGTCGATCTCGTCGACCGACATCCCGGCCACCCGCCGCAGGTGGAACGTGACCGCCGGGTCGACGTCACCGGAGCGCGTACCCATCACCAGGCCCTCCAGCGGGGTCAGGCCCATCGAGGTGTCCACGCAGCGCCCGCCGGCCACCGCCGAGGCGGACGCGCCGTTGCCCAGGTGCAGCACGATCACGTTCACCTCCGACGGGTCCCGGCCCAGCAGCCGGGCCGTCTCGCGGGAGACGTAGGCGTGGGAGGTGCCGTGGAAGCCGTAGCGGCGGATGCGGTGCGCGTCGGCGGTCTCCACGTCGATCGCGTACCGGGCGGCGTACTCCGGCATCGTCGTGTGGAACGCCGTGTCGAAGACCGCCACCTGCGGCAGGTCCGGGCGCAGCGCCCGCGCCGTGCGGATGCCGACGATGTTCGCCGGGTTGTGCAGCGGGGCCACCGGTACCAGCCGCTCCACCTCCGCCAGCACCTCGTCCGTGACCACCGTCGGCTCGGTGAACCGCAGCCCGCCGTGGACGACCCGGTGGCCGATCGCCGCCAGCTCGGGGGAGTCCAGGCCGAGGCCGTCGGCGGCCAGCTCCTCGGCGACCGCCCCCAGGGCCGCCTCGTGGCCGGCCACCGGGGCGGTGCGCTCGCGCGGCGCGCCCCCGGCCGGCGTGTGCGCCAGGCGCGAGGCGCCCTCGCCGATCCGCTCCACGAGGCCGACGGCGAGGCGGGAGCCGTCCCGCATGTCGAGCAGCTGGTACTTCACCGAGGAGGAGCCGGAGTTGAGGACGAGGACGCGGGTCGCGCTGGTCACGGGTGCGGTGCTTTCTGTCGTCGGACGGGTGCCGGAGGGGCGGGGGAGCGGGCGGGTCACGCGGAGCCGCGCGGCACGGCCTGCGCCTGGATGGCGGTGATGGCCACCGTGTTCACGATGTCGCTGACGAGCGCGCCGCGCGACAGGTCGTTGACCGGCTTGCGCAGGCCCTGCAGCACCGGGCCCACGGCCACGGCGCCCGCCGAGCGCTGCACGGCCTTGTAGGTGTTGTTGCCCGTGTTCAGGTCCGGGAAGACCAGCACGGTGGCCCGGCCCGCCACCTCCGACCCCGGCAGCTTCGTCGCCGCGACGGACGGTTCCACGGCGGCGTCGTACTGGATCGGCCCCTCGACCCTCAGCTCCGGGTGCCCGGCGCGGACCAGCTTCGTCGCCTCCCGGACCTTGTCCACGTCCGCACCCGACCCCGAGGTGCCGGTCGAGTACGACAGCATCGCGATCCGCGGCTCCACGCCGAACCGGGCGGCCGTGGCGGCCGACTGGACGGCGATGTCGGCGAGCTGCTCGGCGTCCGGGTCCGGGTTGACCGCGCAGTCGCCGTACACGAGGACCTCGTCGGCCAGGCACATGAAGAACACCGACGACACGATGGAGGCGTCCGGCTTCGTCTTGATGATCTCGAACGCGGGCCGGATCGTCGCCGCCGTCGAGTGCACCGACCCCGACACCATGCCGTCCGCGAGGCCCTCCCGCACCATCAGCGTGCCGAAGTAGTTGACGTCCGACACGACGTCGTACGCCAGCTCCACCGAGACGCCCTTGTGGGCGCGCAGCTCCGCGTACCGCTCCGCGAAGCGCTGCCGCAGCTCGGAGGCGACCGGGTCGACCAGCTGCGCGCCGGACAGGTCGACGCCCAGGTCGGCGGCCTTCCTGCGGATGGCGTCCGGGTCGCCGAGCAGCGTCAGGTCGCACACGTCGCGGCGGATCAGCACGTCGGCGGCGCGCAGCACCCGCTCCTCCGCGCCCTCCGGCAGGACCACCCGGCGGCGGTCGGCGCGGGCCTGCTCCAGCAGTTCGTGCTCGAACATCATCGGCGTGACGCGGCCGCTGCGCGCCACGGAGATCCGCTTCAGCAGGTCGGCCGTGTCGACGTGCCGCTCGAACAGGCCCAGCGCGGTCTCCGCCTTGCGCGGGGTGGCCGCGGTCATCCTGCCCTCCAGCGCGAACAGCTCCTGCGCGGTGGGGAAGCTGTTGCCGCTGACCGCGATCACCGGGGTGCCGGGGGCCAGGCGGGAGGCGAGGGTGAGGACCTCCTCGCCGGGCTGCTCGTTCAGGGTGAGCAGGACGCCGGCGACGGGGGGCGTGCCGGCCGAGTGCGCGGCCAGCGCGCCCACCACCAGGTCGGCGCGGTCGCCGGGGGTCACGACCAGGCAGCCGGGGGTCAGGGCGTTGAGGAAGTTGGGCAGCGTCGCGCCGCCGAAGACGAAGTCCAGGGCGTCGCGCGCCAGCCCCGAGTCGTCGCCGAGCACGACGCGGGCGCCCAGCGCGTGGGCGATCTGCGCGACCGTCGGGGCGGAGAGCGCCGGCTGGTCGGGCAGGACGTAGCAGGGGACGGGGAGGCGGGCCGCGAGCCGTTCGGCTATCGCCTCCCGGTCCTCGGCGGCGACCCGGTTCACGGCCATGGCCAGGACGTCGCAGCCGAGCCCGTCGTACGCGCGGAAGGCGTTGCGCGCCTCGGCCCGCGCCTCGTCGGCGGACCGGCCCTTGGCGCCGACGACGGGGACGACGGAGGCGCCGAACTCGTTGGCCAGGCGGGCGTTGAGCGCCAGCTCGTCGGGGAGCTGCGTGGCGGCGAAGTCCGTGCCCAGGACGAGGACGACCTCGTACGCGCGCGCCACCGCGTGGAACCGCTCCACCAGGTGCGACACGAGCGCGTCGGTGCCCTGCTCGGCCTGGAGCGCGGCCGCGTGCGCGTAGTCCGTGCCGTACACGGTCGCCGGGTCCTGCGGCAGCCGGTAGCGGGCGCGCAACAGCTCGAACAGGCGGTCCGGCCCGTCGTGCACCAGCGGGCGGAACACCCCCACCCGGTCCACCTGGCGGGTGAGGAGCTCCATCACCCCCAGCTCGACGACCTGGCGGCCGTCCCCGCGCTCGATCCCGGTCACATACACGCTGCGCGCCACGCCGTGTCTCCTGTCCGTCAAGGGAGTGTGCGACCAGTGCTCCGTATCGGCGAAAGAACACCTCAGGAGAGGAATTCACACCCTCTTGACAATACCCGTGCGAGTGAGTAAAGCGCCCGCTGGGCGGGAGGGGGAACGCGAAGGTCGCGGCCCCGTTCCGGGCGGCCCCGGCGGCCCCGCCCGGGGACCCCGGTCGAGCGGTCGGCGGGGCGGGGGGCGCGCGCCCCGTGGAACAATTCGGGTCATCCCCCACGGCACGGCGATCCACTACCGAGCAGGAGAGACAGCACGATGCGCATCGGAGTTCTCACCGCAGGCGGCGACTGCCCCGGCCTGAACGCCGTGATCCGCTCGGTCGTGCACCGCGCGATCACGGGCCACGGGGACGAGGTCATCGGCTTCGAGGACGGGTTCAAGGGCCTCCTCGACGGCCACTACCGGCCCCTCGACCTGAACGCCGTCAGCGGCATCCTCGCCCGCGGCGGCACGATCCTCGGCTCGGCCCGGCTGGAGCGCTCCCGGCTGCGGGAGGCCGCCGAGAACTGCGGCGAGCTGCAGCGCCGGTACGGCATCGACGTCCTCATCCCGATCGGCGGCGAGGGGACGCTGACGGCGGCCCGCATGCTGTCCGACGCGGGCATGCCGGTGGTCGGCGTCCCCAAGACCATCGACAACGACATCTCGTCGACCGACCGCACCTTCGGCTTCGACACGGCGGTGATGGTCGCCACCGAGGCCATAGACCGCCTGAAGACCACCGCCGAGTCGCACCAGCGCGTGATGGTCGTCGAGGTGATGGGGCGTCACGCGGGCTGGATCGCCCTGGAGTCCGGCATGGCCGGCGGCGCCCACGGCATCTGCCTGCCGGAGCGGCCCTTCCAGGTGGACGACCTGGTCAAGATGGTCGAGGAGCGGTTCGCGCGCGGCAAGAAGTTCGCGGTGGTCTGCGTCGCGGAGGGCGCGCGCCCGGCGGAGGGCTCCATGGAGTACCGCAAGGGCGAGATCGACCAGTACGGGCACGAGCGGTTCACGGGCATCGGCACCCGGCTCGCCAAGGAGCTGGAGAGGCGCCTCGGCAAGGAGGCCCGGCCCGTGATCCTCGGCCACGTCCAGCGGGGAGGCACGCCGACCGCGTACGACCGGGTGCTCGCGACCCGCTTCGGCTGGCACGCGGTGGAGGCCGCGCACCGGGGCGACTTCGGCGGGATGACGGCGCTGCGCGGCACGGCCATCACGACGGCACCGCTCGCGGACGCGACGACGCGGCTGAAGACGGTGCCGGAGGACCGGATGCTGGAGGCGGAGTCCGTCTTCTGACCGTCCTGCGGCCACCGCGCCCCCGAACCCGGGCGCCGGACGGCGCAGGGCGGCCGTTCGCCTTCCCGCCCCGCCGGCCTCCGAGCCCGCCGGGGCGGGACGCCCGGCCCGTGCCGGGCGCGCGGCTCCCTACGCGGCGGGACCGGGTGCCGTACCCGGTCCGCCCGGTCGGCGGCCGTCCGCCTCCGGGCGCCACCGGTACTGGAACTCCGGGCGTCCGACCTGGCCGTACCGCGGGCTGCGCTCCGCCCGCCCGGCGGTCACCAGGTGCTCCAGGTACCGGCGCGCGGTGATCCGGGAGACGCCCACGGCGGCGCCCGCCTCGGCGGCGGTCAGCCCGTCGGGCGCCGCGCGCAGGGCGCCGGCCACGGCGGCGAGGGTCGGGCCGCTCAGGCCCTTGGGCGGCGCGGCGGGCCGCGGGGTGCGCAGCGCGGCGAGCGCCCGGTCCACCTCGTCCTGCCCGGACGCCTCGCCGACGGCCGCGCGGAACTCGGCGTACCGGGTGAGCCGGTCCCGCAGCGTGGCGAACGTGAACGGCTTCAGCACGTACTGCACGACCCCCAGCGACACGCCCTCCCGTACGACCGCCAGGTCCCGCGCGGAGGTCACGGCGATGACGTCGGCCGTGTGCCCGGCGGCCCGCAGCCCGCGCAGGAGCTGCAACCCGTGGCCGTCCGGCAGGTACAGGTCGAGGAGGATCAGGTCGACGGGCGTCCGTTCCAGCAGCCGTACGGCGGCGGCGCGCGAGTGGACGACGCCGACGACCCGGAAGCCCGGCACGCGCCCCGCGTACAGGGCGTGCGCGTCGGCGGCGACCGGGTCGTCCTCGACGACCAGCACCCGGATGCCGGGCGGGCCCCCGTCCGCGCCGCCGTCCGCCCCGGCCCCGCCGCCCGTGTCCGCGCTCACCCCGCCGCCTCCGTCCCCGCCCCGGTCGTCCCCGCCCCCGCCCGGCCCGACTCCGCCCCGTCCGCGCCCGCCCGGTGCGGTGCGTCCGCCAGCGGCAGCCGTACCGTGAATTCGGCGCCGCCCTCCGGGCCGGTGCCCAGCTCCACGCGGCCGCCCGCGCGGTGGGCCGCCTGGCGCACCAGGGGCAGGCCGAGGCCCCGCCCGGGGCCGCGCGTGGACCAGCCGCGCGCGAACACCGCCTCCGCCTCGGCGGGCGGCACGCCCGGCCCGGTGTCCGCGACCCGCAGCAGCAGCTCGCCGTCGGCCGCGGCGAGGGTCACCGTCACCCGCGAGCCCGCCGAGCCCTGCGCGGCGTCCACGGCGTTGTCGACCAGGTTGCCCAGGAGGGTGACGAGGTCCCGCGCCGCGAGGCCCGGCGGCAGCACCCCGTCGTCGATCCGGCTGTCGTCCGCCAGGACCAGCTCGACGCCCCGCTCGCTGGCCTGGGCCGACTTGCCGAGCAGCAGCGCCGCCAGCACCGGCTCGCCGACCGCGTCGACCACCCGGTCCGTCAGCGCCTGCGCCAGCTCCAGCTCCGCCGTCGCGAACCCGACCGCCTCCTCCACCTGGCCCAGCTCGATCAGCGACACGACCGTGTGCAGCCGGTTCGCCGCCTCGTGCGCCTGCGCGCGCAGCGCCCGGCTGAAGCCCCGCTCGGAGTCCAGCTCCCCGGCCAGCGCCTGCAGCTCGGTGCGGTCCCGCAGCGTCACCACCGTGCCGCGCCGCTGCCCGCCCACCACGGGCCGGGTCGACACGACCAGCACCCGGTCCGCCGTCAGGTGCGGCTCGTCCTGGCGCGGCTCGGCCGCCAGCAGGGCTCCCGTCAGCGACGGCGGCAGCCCCAGGTCGGCGACCGGGGTGCCCACGGCGTCCCCGGGCAGGCCCAGCAGCTCCCGTGCCCCGTCGTTGACCAGCGCGATCCGCCGCCGCCCGTCCAGCATCAGCAGCCCCTCGCGCACCGCGTGCAGGGCGGCCTGGTGGTAGTCGTGCATCCGGCCCAGCTCGGTGGCGTTCATGCCGTGGGTGTGCCGCCGCAGCCGCGCGTTGACCACGTACGTGCCGACCGCGCCCAGCGCCAGCGCCGCGCCCGCGAAGCCGAGCAGCGCGGTCACCTGCCGCCGCAGCTGCTCGCTGATGCGGTCGACGGTGATGCCCGCGCTGACCAGGGCGACGACCCGGTCCCGGTGCCACACCGGCGTGACCGTCCGCACGGACCGGCCCAGCGTCCCCTCGTACGTCTCCGTCAGCGTCCCGCCGCGCTGCGCCGCGTCGATGTGGCCCAGGTACGTCCCGCCTATCCGGTCCGGCTCGGGGTGCGTCCAGCGCGTCCCGTCCGGGGCCATCACCACGACGAACGTCACCCCGCGCCCGCCCGTGAGGGCGTCGGCGTACGGCTGGAGGGCGGCCGTCGGGTCGTCCGAGCGGGCGGCGGCGACGACCGAGGGGGAGCCGGCCACGGCCGTCGCGGTGGCCGTGGCCTGCCGGCGCGCCGTCTCCTCGGCCTCGGCGCGGTCGGTGACGTACGCGAAGACCGCGCACCCGGCCACGACGACCGCCACCAGCACGGCCTGCATGGCGAACAGCTGGCCGGCGAGGCTCCGGGGGCGGGGAAAACGCATGCGGTCCAGTCTGCCCGGCCGGAAACGGGTGAACGAAGCGTGAGAACAAAACGAACGCAAGGGTGACCCGGTTCACAGGGGTGGTGGATAGTCGCGGGGATCCACCGGGACGTGGACCGACCGCTTCGAAGGAGGACCCCGTGGCCGCACGGCGGGAACGCACCCACTATCTCTACCTGGCCGTCATCGCGGCGGTCGTGCTCGGCATCGCGGTCGGCTTCGCCGCGCCGGACGTCGCGAAGGGCCTCAAGCCGCTCGGCACCGGCTTCGTCAACCTCATCAAGATGATGATCTCGCCGGTGATCTTCTGCACGATCGTGCTGGGCGTGGGCTCGGTCCGCAAGGCCGCGAAGGTGGGCGCCGTCGGCGGCCTGGCCCTCGGCTACTTCATGGTCATGTCGACCGTCGCGCTCGCCATCGGCCTGGTCGTCGGCAACCTGCTGCAGCCCGGCGCCGGGCTGCACATCACCGCCGAGACCCGCGCGGCGGGCGAGCAGCAGACCGAGGGGGCGAGCGAGGGCACCGCCGACTTCCTCCTGGGGATCATCCCCAAGACCCTGGTGTCGGCGTTCACGGAGGGCGAGGTCCTCCAGACGCTGCTGGTCGCGCTGCTCGCGGGCTTCGCGCTCCAGGCGATGGGCCGGGCGGGGGAGCCGGTGCTGCGCGGCGTCGGGCACGTCCAGCGGCTGGTCTTCCGCATCCTGGCCATGATCATGTGGGCGGCGCCGGTCGGCGCGTTCGGCGCCATCGCCGCGGTGGTCGGCTCGACCGGCGTGGACGCGCTGAAGTCGCTGGCCGTCATCATGCTCGGCTTCTACGCCACCTGCGTCGTCTTCGTCTTCGCCGTGCTGGGCGGGCTGCTGCGGCTGGTGGCCGGGGTCAGCGTGTTCGCGCTGTTCAGGTACCTGGCGCGGGAGTTCCTGCTGATCCTGTCCACGTCGTCGTCCGAGTCGGCGCTGCCGCGGCTCATCGCGAAGATGGAGCACCTGGGCGTCAGCAAGCCGGTCGTCGGCATCACCGTGCCGACCGGCTACTCCTTCAACCTGGACGGCACCGCGATCTACCTGACCATGGCGGCGCTGTTCGTCGCCGAGGCGATGGGGCAGCCGCTGGCGCTCGGCGATCAGATCTCGCTCCTGGTCTTCATGGTCATCGCGTCGAAGGGCGCGGCGGGCGTCACGGGCGCCGGGCTCGCGACCCTCGCGGGCGGACTCCAGTCGCACAAGCCGGCGCTGGTCGACGGCGTGGGCCTGATCGTCGGCATCGACCGGTTCATGAGCGAGGCGCGGGCCCTGACGAACTTCGCGGGCAACGCGGTCGCGACGGTGCTGATCGGTACCTGGACGAGGGAGATCGACAAGGAGCGGGCCGCGGAGGTGCTCGCCGGACGGGCGCCGTTCGACGAGACGACGCTGCTGGACGACGGGCACGGCCCGGCCGGCGAGGACGCGGCGGCGGCGGACGCGCCCGCCCGGACGGCCGGGCGGCCGACCGGGGCGGAGGAGCCCACCGGGCACTGACGGCCGGCGGCCGGTCGACGGGTGGGGCGTGGGAGCGGGACGGGTCCGTTCCCACGCCGCTTCGGCGGGGCCCCGGCGCGTACCGGCGGTGGCGCGGCGGGACCGGCGCCGCCCGGCCCGCGGCATGAAGAAGCCCCGCGCCGATGGTGGGCGGGGCGGAAGACGCGTAGAGTGGATGATTCCGTGCGCGGGCATGGCGAATAGGCGTGCGGAATCAACAAGCAAATCCTATCGCGTCGGGAGTGGAATTGTCAATCGGGGAGACGGAGGCGCTGCGCGGGGAGCAGCGGTTCGTCAGCGGGCTCTACGACCGGCTCGACGTGCTGCGCGAGCGGACCGAGGCCGCCGTGCGGGACGCGCTGGGGAGCGACGCCGGCGGGCGGCAGGCGCGGATCGAGCGGGACGTGGCCGTCGCCGAGCAGTCCGGGCTGCTCGCCGCATACCACGCGGGCGACCAGGGGCTGTGCTTCGGACGGCTGGTGTTCCGGGACGGAGGGGACCACCACATCGGGCGCATCGGCATCCGCGGGGACGACGCCGAGCGCACCCCGCTCGTCGTCGACTGGCGCGCCGAGGTGGCCCGCCCCTTCTACCTGGCGACCGGCCACACCCCCATGGGCCTCGTCCGGCGCCGCCACCTCACCACCCGGGGCCGCGAGGTCACCGCCCTGCACGACGAGATCCTCGACCTGCGCGACACCACGCGCAGCGGACACGAGGGCCGCGACGCCGACGCCGTGCTGCTCGCCGCCCTCGACGCCGCCCGCACCGGCCGGATGACCGACATCGTGCGGACCGTCCAGGCCGAGCAGGACCGCGTGATCCGCGCCCCGCACCAGGGCGTCCTCGTCGTCGAGGGCGGCCCCGGCACGGGCAAGACCGCCGTCGCCCTGCACCGCGCCGCCTACCTGCTGTACGCGCAGCGGGAACTGCTGACCCGCCGGGCCGTGCTCGTGGTCGGGCCCAACGCCGCGTTCCTGCGGTACGTCGGCGACGTGCTGCCCGGCCTCGGCGAGACCGGCGTACTGCTCGCCACCGTGGGCGAGCTGTTCCCCGGCGTCCGCGCGACCGGCGCCGACACCCCGGAGGCCGCCGAGATCAAGGGCCGCGCCGCCATGGCGGACGTCCTCGCCCGGTTCGTCCGCGACCAGCAGACCGTGCCGCCCACCCGGGAGCCCCTGGAGATCGACCACGAGGACCACGGCACCCTCCTCCTCGACCGCGACACGGCCGAGGACGCCCGCCGGGACGCCCGCTCCACGGGCCTCCCGCACAACCTGGCCCGGCCCCGCTTCGCCGCCCGGATCGTCGACGCGCTCACCGCGCGGCTCGTGGACCGGCTCGGCGCCGACCCCACACGGCGGGCCGAACCTCCTCGACGCCTCCGACGTCGCCCAGCTCGGCAAGGAGGTCGCCGCCAGCGCCGAGGTGCACGCCGCCGTCGACCGGCTGTGGCCGGTCCTCACCCCGCAGCGGCTGGTCGAGCGGTTCCTGGAGGCCCCGTACGGCTACCTGCCCGACGGCGAGGCGGAGTTCGTGCGCCGCGAGCCCGGCTCCCCCTGGACCCCGGCCGACGTGCCGCTCCTCGACGAGGCGGCGGAACTGCTCGGCGAGGACGACTCGGCCGCCCGGGCCGCCGCCGCCCGCGAGCGCGCCCGGCGCGTCGCCTACGCGCAGGGCGTCCTCGACGTGTCGTACGGCTCGCGGACGTACGAGTTCGAGGACGAGGAGTCCGAGGTGCTCGCCGCGCACGACGTCGTCGACGCCGAGCGGTTCGCGGAGCGCCACGAGGAGGAGGACCGCCGCACCGCCGCCGAGCGGGCGGCCGCCGACCGCACCTGGGCGTTCGGGCACGTCGTCGTCGACGAGGCGCAGGAGCTGTCCGCTATGGCCTGGCGGCTGCTGATGCGCCGCGTCCCCACCCGCTCCATGACCCTCGTCGGCGACCCCGCCCAGACCGGTGACGCGGCGGGCTGCGGCTCCTGGCGGGAGATCCTCGCCCCGTACGTGGGGGACCGCTACGAGCACGTCACGCTCGGCGTGAACTACCGCACGCCCGCCGAGGTCATGGAGGTCGCCGCGGAGGTGCGGCGCGCCGAGGAGCCGGACTTCCGGCCGCCGCGTTCCGTGCGCTCCACCGGCGTGCGGCCCTGGGAGACGATGACGGACGACCTGCCCGCCGCCGTCGCGGAGGCGGTCGCCCGCGAGACCCGCGACGAGGGGCGGCTGGCCGTCATCGCGCCCGCCGCCCACCACCCCGCCCTCGCCGCCGCGCTCCCCGGCGCGTCGCACGGCCCCGACCCGGACCTGACCCGGCCCGTCGTCCTCCTCGACCCGCGGCAGGCCAAGGGCCTGGAGTTCGACACGGTGGTCGTCGCCGATCCGGACGCGATCCGCGCCGCCGGGCCGCACGGCGTCAACGACCTGTACGTGGCGTTGACCCGCGCGACCCGGCGCCTGGGCACCGTACGGCTCAGGCCGGCCTGAACCAGACCGTGGCCAGCGGCGGCAGCGTCAGGCGGACGCCGTCCGCCTCGCGCTTCAGCGGGCCGGCGTTCCGCACGCCGCTGCCGCCGTACCGCACGGCGTCCGTGTTGAGGACCTCCTCCCAGACGGGCACGGACTCCGGGGCCCACAGCCGGTACCCGTCGCGCACCACCGGCGAGAAGTTGCTCACCGCCAGCAGCGGGGAGCCCTGCGCGTCGTACCGCACGAACGCGAAGACGTTGTCGTCGGCGGCGTCGCCCAGCGCCCACCGGAAGCCCTCGGGGACGGTGTCCCGCTCCCACAGCGCGGGCGTCGCCCCGTACACCGCGTTCAGGTCGCGCACCAGGTCCCGCACGCCCCGGTGGTCGCCCGCCGAGTGGTAGTCGTCGGCCAGCAGCCACCACTCCGGGCCGTGCGCCTCCGACCACTCCGCGCCCTGCGCGAACTCCTGCCCCATGAACAGCAGTTGCTTGCCGGGGTGGGCCCACATGAAGCCCAGGTACGCGCGGTGGTTGGCGCGCCGCTGCCACCAGTCGCCCGGCATCTTCGACACGAGTGCCTGCTTGCCGTGCACCACCTCGTCGTGGGAGATCGGCAGCACGTAGTTCTCGCTGTACGCGTACACCATCGAGAACGTCATCTCGTCGTGGTGGTACTTGCGGTGCACCGGCTCCTTGGAGACGTACACCAGCGAGTCGTGCATCCAGCCCATGTTCCACTTCAGCCCGAAGCCGAGGCCGCCCCGGTCGGTGGGGCGGGTCACGCCCTCCCAGGCCGTGGACTCCTCCGCGACCGTCACCACGCCGGGGCAGCGGCGGTAGACGGTCGCGTTCATCTCCTGCAGGAAGCGGACCGCGTCGAAGTTCTCCCTGCCGCCGTACTCGTTGGGCGCCCACTCGCCGTACTCGCGCGAGTAGTCCAGGTACAGCATCGAGGCGACCGCGTCGACGCGCAGGCCGTCGATGTGGAACTCCTGGCACCAGTACACGGCGTTCGCCACGAGGAAGTTGCGCACCTCCGTGCGGCCGTAGTCGAACTCCAGCGTCCCCCAGTCGGGGTGCTCGGCGCGGCGCGGGTCGGGGTGCTCGTACAGCGGGGTCCCGTCGAAGCGGGCCAGTGCCCAGTCGTCCTTGGGGAAGTGCGCCGGCACCCAGTCCACCAGGACCCCGATGCCCTCCCGGTGCAGCCGGTCCACCAGGTACCTGAAGTCGTCCGGCGTGCCCAGCCGGGCCGTCGGCGCGTAGTACGAGGTGACCTGGTAGCCCCACGACGGGCTGTAGGGGTGCTCGGCGACCGGCATCAGCTCCACGTGGGTGAAGCCGAGGTCCTTCACGTACGCCGGCAGCACCTCGGCCAGTTCGCGGTACGACAGCCCCGGCCGCCAGGACGGCAGGTGCACCTCGTACACGGAGAACGGCGCCTCGTGCACCGGGCGCTCCCCCGGCGGGCCATCCACTCCCCGTCCCGCCACTCGTGGTGCGAGGCGGTGACGACGGAGGCGGTCTCCGGCGGGCACTGGGTGCGGCGGGCCATCGGGTCGGCGCGCAGCGAGTGGTGCCCGTCCGGGCCGACCACCTCGAACTTGTACAGCGTGCCCTCGCCGACGCCGGGCACGAACAGCTCCCACACCCCGCTGGCGCCCAGCGAGCGCATCGGCAGGCCGGTGCCGTCCCAGAACGTCCAGTCCCCGGCCAGCCGCACCCCGCGCGCGTTCGGCGCCCACACCGTGAAGCGCGTCCCCGCCACGCCCTGGTGGGTCATCACGTGGGCGCCGAGCGCCGTCCACAGCTCCTCGTGGCGGCCCTCCCGGATCAGGTGCAGGTCCAGCTCGCCCAGCGCGGGCAGGAACCGGTACGGGTCGTGGACCTCCAGGTCGGCCTCGTCGTACGAGACGAGCAGCCGGTGGCCGGCCGGCACCCCGGGCAGCGGCAGGACGCCCGAGAACAGGCCGTCGCCGTCGTCGTGCAGCGCGTGCCGCTCCCCGCCGGGCAGGACGACGGCGACCCTCCGGGCGTGCGGGCGCAGCGCCCGGAACACCACCCCCTCCGGCACCGCGTGGGCGCCCAGCAGCCCGTGCGGGTCGTGGTGCTCGCCGGCGAGCAGCCGCGCCCGGTCGGCGCCCTCCAGGGGCTGCGCCGGCACCCCGTCGCCCTCCTCCCGCGGGCGGGGCGGCCGGCGGGCCGCGGCGGGCGCCGCGGGGGCGGCCGGCCCGGGGGAGCCCTGCGCGGGCGCCTCCGGCGCGGGGGCCTCCATGGGGGTGACGACCGGCTGCGCGGTCCTCGTCGTGGGCGGTTTGCGGGTCGGACGGCGGGGGGTCACGGGAGAGGTCCTCCTCGATGGAGTGGGGTGGAGTGGGGCGGGACGGACGGGCCCGGGGCGGGCGCCGGGTCAGTCGAGCCGGTCGGGGGAGGACCGCGGAGACCCGGAGAGCGCCCGCCCGGAGGACGGAGGGACCGGATCCGCGTCCGGTGGCGAGGCCAGGCGGCGGACGGCCGCCATCGGCACGCGCAGCCAGTCGGGGCGGTGCCGGGCCTCGTAGACGACCTCGTACACCGCCTTGTCCGTCTCGTACGCGCGCAGCAGCGCCCCGTCGGCACGCGGGTCGCGGCCGGACGCGTCGGCGTAGCCGGAGCAGTACGCCTCACGGCAGCGCTCCGCCCACCCCGGCCGCCGCGGGTGGTGCGAGTGGGCGGCGTAGTCGAAGGAGCGCAGCATCCCGGCGACGTCCCGCACCGGCGGCTGCGGGCGGCGGCGTTCGGCGAGCGGCTTGGCGGGCTCCCCCTCGAAGTCGATCACCGACCACTCGCCGTCCGGGGTGCGCAGCACCTGCCCCAGGTGCAGGTCGCCGTGGACCCGCTGGACGTGCCGGGCGCCGTCCCCGGCGAGCGCGGCGACGGCCTCGAAGGCGGCGCGCAGCCCGGGGACGTATGGCACGAGCGCGGGCACCGCCCGGGCGGCGGCGTCCAGGCGGCGGCTCATCGCGACGGCCAGCTCCCGTGCCCGGCGCCGGGTGAGCGCCGCCGTGGGCAGCGCCCGGGCCAGGGCGGTGTGCACTTCGGCGGTGGCCCGGCCCAGGGCGTGCGCCTCCGGGGCGAAGTCGCGGCCGGCGGCCAGCGCGTCGAGGGCGAGCCGCCAGCCGTCCCGCGAGCCGCGCAGGTACGGCTGGAGCACGCCCAGCGTCGAGCCGTCCGGGCCGGACCCCGCCTCGTACCAGGCGACGGGCGCGGGCACCCGGGGGCAGCCGGAGCGGGCGAGGGCGAGCGGCAGCTCCAGGTCCGGGTTGGCGCCCGGGTGGATCCGCCGGAAGACCTTCAGGATGTACGCGTCGCCGTAGACGAGCGACGTGTTCGACTGCTCGGCGTCCAGCACGCGCAGGGGCAGCCCGCCGGGGACGGCCGCCGCCCGGTGGAAGGACAGCGGGCCGGCCGCGCCGGGCGACCGGAGGCGTTCCAGGAGCAGCGAGGCGAGCCTCGGGTCCTGGAGCGCCTCGTACACGGTGCGCCCCGCCAGCGGCCCCCGGGTGGCACGCCCGACCAGGGCGGGGGCGAGCCGGGGAGGGAGGGTGTCGCACACGCCCAGCAGCAGCTGGTAGCAGTCGCCGGGCGGGGCGGGCGGGACGTCGGCGCCGGGCTGCCGCACGCGGACGAGCAGGTGCAGCAGCCCGGGTCCGGCGGCGCCGGGCGGGAGCAGTTCGGTGGCCGACACGAGGGTGAAGCCGGTGACGGGTTCCCCCTTCCCGGCGAACCACCGTCTGCGCGGCAGCCATTCGTGGAGCAGCGGCGCCAGCGACGGCAGCAGGGCGGCGGGTGCCCGGGCGGTGGATGCGGTCTCCGACATGGCAGCGCGTCCTTTCCCCGGGTACTACAGAATGCACGGAATGTGCAGAGTGTCCCGGAATCGGCATGAGCTGTCCGGCTGTGCGGGACGTGTCGGGCGGGGATGGTCCTTATAGACCCGAATCGACGTACGGGGGACAGTGCCCAGGGCGGAGCGGGGGAAACGCCCCGCCCCGTCGTGCGGGGGCGCGGGGGCGGGAACGCGCCGTCAGCGGTGTGCCGCGGCCGCGCCCGCCGGTTCGGCGGCGCGTCCGGCCGCGCCCCCGGCGGGGCGCCCGGCGGACGCGGCGGCCCTCGCGGGGAGCACCGCGTCCCTGCGCAGCCGGAACCAGTAGAAGCCGTGCCCGGCGAGGGTCAGCAGGTAGGGCCACTCGCCGACGGCGGGGAAGCGGACCCCGCCGATGAGCTCCACCGGGTGGTACTCGTTGAACTGCCGCAGGTCCAGCTCGGTCGGCTGCGGGAAGCGCGAGAAGTTGTGCACGCACATCACCAGGTCGTCGCCGTACTCGCGGAGGAAGGCGAGGACGGCCGGGTTCGACGACGGCAGCTCGGTGTACGAGCCGAGCCCGAAGGCCGGGTTCTGCTTGCGGATCTCGATCATCCGGCGCGTCCAGTGCAGCAGCGACGACGGGGACGCCATCGACGCCTCCACGTTCGTCACCTGGTAGCCGTAGACCGGGTCCATGATGGTCGGCAGGTACAGCCGCCCCGGGTCGCAGGAGGAGAAGCCCGCGTTGCGGTCGGGCGTCCACTGCATGGGGGTGCGGACGCCGTCGCGGTCGCCCAGCCAGATGTTGTCGCCCATCCCGATCTCGTCGCCGTAGTAGAGGATCGGGGATCCCGGCAGCGACAGCAGCAGCGCGGTGAACAGCTCGATCTGGTTGCGGTCGTTGTCCAGCAGCGGGGCGAGGCGCCGGCGGATGCCGATGTTGGCGCGCATCCGCGGGTCCTTGGCGTACTCCGCGTACATGTAGTCGCGCTCCTCGTCGGTGACCATCTCCAGGGTCAGCTCGTCGTGGTTGCGCAGGAAGATGCCCCACTGGCAGCCCGCCGGGATCGCCGGGGTCTTGGCCAGCACCTCGGAGACGGGGTAGCGGGACTCGCGGCGGACCGCCATGAAGATCCGCGGCATCACCGGGAAGTGGAACGCCATGTGGCACTCGTCGCCGCCGGCGGCGAAGTCGCCGAAGTAGTCGACGACGTCCTCCGGCCACTGGTTCGCCTCGGCGAGCAGCACCGTGTCCGGGTAGGCGGCGTCGATCTCCTTGCGGACCCGCTTGAGGAAGGCGTGGGTCGCCGGGAGGTTCTCGCAGTTGGTGCCCTCCTCCTGGTAGAGGTAGGGGACGGCGTCGAGGCGGAAGCCGTCGATGCCCAGGTCCAGCCAGAACCGCAGCGCGGAGAGGATCTCCTGCTGGACGGCCGGGTTCTCGTAGTTGAGGTCCGGCTGGTGGGAGAAGAACCGGTGCCAGTAGTACTGCCTGCGCACCGGGTCGAAGGTCCAGTTCGACGTCTCGGTGTCGACGAAGATGATCCGGGCGTCCTCGAACTGCTTGTCGTCGTCGGCCCAGACGTAGTAGTCGCCGTAGGGACCGTCCGGATGGGCGCGGGACTCCTGGAACCACGGGTGCTGGTCGCTGGTGTGGTTCATCACGAAGTCGATGATCACCCGCATGCCCCGCTGGTGCGCGGCGTCCACGAACTCGACGAAGTCCGCCAGGTCGCCGAACTCCGGCAGCACGGCCGTGTAGTCGGACACGTCGTAACCGCCGTCGCGCAGCGGGGAGTCGAAGAAGGGCGGCAGCCAGAGGCAGTCGACCCCCAGCCACTGCAGGTAGTCCAGCTTGGCCGTGAGGCCCCTCAGATCGCCGATGCCGTCGCCGTTGCTGTCCTGGAAGGAGCGGACCAGCACCTCGTAGAACACGGCCCGCTTGAACCAGTCGGGGTCCCGGTCCTTGGCGGGGGTGTCCTCGAACGTGTCGTGGACGGGCTCGTTCACGGTCATGATGTGGGTGACCCTCCGATCGGGGGAGACGGTCGCAGGACGGAACCGCGCCGGTCGGGGGAGAGGCCCCCCGGTCCCCGGCACACCACCAGTACGTGCGCGGGTCTGACACCCGGTTCCAGGCGCACGTAGTTCGTCCTGCCCCAGTGATAGGTCTCGCCGGTGAGCTCGTCGCGCACCGGCACGGTCTCGTGCCAGTCGAGGCCGAGATCCGGCATGTCCAGCGAAACCGTCGCCTCCTGGGCGTGATGGGGGTCGAGGTTCACGACCACCAGCACCACGTCCGACCCCTGCCGCTTGCTGTACGCGATGACCGCGTCGTTGTCGGCGTGGTGGAAGCGGAGGTTCCGGAGCCGCCGAAGCGCCGGATGGCGGCGCCGCAGCCGGTTGAGCGCGGTGACGAGCGGGACGATGCTGCGGCCCTCCCGCTCGGCCGCCGCCCAGTCGCGGGGCCGCAACTGGTACTTCTCCGAGTCGAGGTACTCCTCGCTGCCCTCCCGCAGCGGGGTGTTCTCGCACAGCTCGTACCCGGCGTACATCCCCCACGTCGGCGACAGCGTCGCCGCGAGCACCGCCCGCACCTCGAACGCCGGCCGCCCTCCGTGCTGGAGGTAGGCGTGCAGGATGTCGGGGGTGTTCACGAACAGGTTCGGCCGCATGCAGGCGGCCGTCTCCCCGGACAGCTCCGTCAGGTACTCGGTCAGCTCCTGCTTGGTGTTGCGCCAGGTGAAGTACGTGTACGACTGCTGGAAGCCGATCGCGCCGAGCGTCCTCATCATCGCCGGCCGGGTGAACGCCTCCGCCAGGAAGATCACGTCCGGATCGGTGCGGTTGACGGCGGCGATGACCTTCTGCCAGAACACCACCGGCTTCGTGTGCGGGTTGTCGACGCGGAAGATCCGCACGCCGTGCGCCATCCAGTGCCGCAGCACCCGCACCGTCTCGCGGACGATGCCCCGCATGTCCTCGTCGAACGCGAGGGGGTAGATGTCCTGGTACTTCTTCGGCGGGTTCTCGGCGTACGCGATGGAGCCGTCCGCCCGGTGCCGGAACCACGCGGGCCGCCTGCGCACCCACGGGTGGTCCGGGGAGCACTGGAGCGCGAAGTCCAGCGCCACCTCCAGGCGCAGCTCCCGCGCCCGCGCCACGAACGCGTCGAAGTCCTCCAGGGTCCCCAGGTCGGGGTGGACCGCGTCGTGCCCGCCGGCGGCCGAACCGATCGCCCACGGCACCCCGGGGTCGTCGGGGCCGGCCGTCAGCGTGTTGTTCGGTCCCTTGCGGTGCGTTCCGCCGATCGGGTGGATCGGCGGCAGGTAGACCACGTCGAAGCCCATCGCGGCGATCGCCGGCAGCCGCTCGGCCGCCGTGCGGAACGTCCCCGACACCAACCGGCCGTCCCCGTCGCGGTGGGCGCCCTCCGAGCGCGGGAACATCTCGTACCACGACCCGTACAGCGCCCGCTCCCGCTCCACCAGCAGCGGCAGCGGCTTCGACGCGGTGACCAGTTCGCGCAGCGGGTGGCGGTCAAGGACCTCCCGCACCTGTCCGGACAGCGCGGCGGCGAGCCGCTCGGCGGGGGAGCGGCGCACGTCCCGCAGCGCGTCCACCGCCGTCAGGACGGCCTCCCGGCCCTCGTCCTTCGGGACTCCGTCCGCGGCCCGCTCGTGCAGCGCGGCGCCCTCGGCCAGGACCAGCTCCGTGTCGATGCCCGCGGGGACCTTGACGCCGGCCTCGTGGCGCCAGGTGGCGACCGGGTCGCTCCACGCCTCCACGTGGTACGTCCACAGGCCCTCGCAGGTCGGGGTCACGTCGGCGCCCCAGCGGTCGGTGCCCGGCGCGAGCTCCCGCATCGGGGTGAACGGGCCCGGCCGCCCCGACGGGTCGGTGAGGACCACGTCGGCGGCGACCGCGTCGTGTCCCTCGCGGAAGACCGTGGCCGACACCTGGAAGGTCTCGCCGACCACCGCCTTCGCGGGCCTTCTGCCGCAGTCGACGAGGGGGGAGACGTCCAGGACGGGGATACGACCGATCAGCGCGTTCACAGCATCACCTGAGGATTGTGTACGAGATATCGCTCTTTGTAACTGCTCCGTTGCAGCATGGCGCGGCGCGGGCATCACCGCTCCTCTCCGGGTTCACTCGGGTGGGCGGCTACCGGAGGAGCCTTCCCACACCTCTCGGGTGGGCAATCCGGGGGTTTTCCGCCGGTTCGCCCGCGGGACGTCAGGCCAGACAGCCCAGGGCCGGCCCCGTTCGGAGGAAAAGCCGGGCCGCGCCCCGGCCGGGAGTGTCGGTCCCTCCCCACCCCGGTCCGGGCCCGCGCCGCGCCGGGGAGGCGCGCCGGGCCGGGAGGCGTACCGGGGTCGGGGAGGCGTGCCGTGCCGGGGAGGCGCGCGGGGGGCCCGGGGGCGGTCCACCGCCCTCGGCGGGCCCGCGGAAGGCGGCGTACGGCCCCGCGGAAGGCGGCGTACGGCCCCGCGGCGGGCGGGTGATCGGACGGCCCCGCGGCGGGCGGCGGCCGGAACGGGCCGGGGAGGCCGACGCGCCGCACGGCCCCGCCGTCGGGTTCCGGTGGGCCGGGCGGGGCCCGCCGCCGGGGGCACCGCGGATCGCCGCACCGCCGCCGGGTCCGCGCGGGGCGGGTGCTGTGCAGGGGTGGGTGCGCTGTGTGCGCGCCCTCCGCGCGCGCCCCCGGTGCCGCGCGCGCCGTGCGCCGTGGTCGCGACCGGCGGCGGGGCACTACCGTCTGGGCAGCACGGCGGGCGCGTAGCGTGGTGTGTCCGCCACTGTACGTATCTCCCCCGCGAAGGTGGAACACGTGAAGGCCATCCGTCGATTCACCGTCCGCCCCGTCCTGCCCGACCCCCTGCGACCCCTCAGCGACCTCGCGCGCAACCTGCGCTGGTCCTGGCACGCCGAGACCCGCGAGCTGTTCCAGGCCGTCGACCCCGAGGGGTGGCGCGCGGCCGGCGGCGACCCCGTGCGGCTCCTCGGCGCCGTGTCCGCCGCGCGCCTCGCCGAACTGGCCGGGGACCGGAGGTTCCTGCGTCGCCTGACCGCCGCCGCCGACGACCTCGACGACTACCTGCGCGGCCGCCGCTGGTACCAGAACCGGGCCGCCGAGGAGGGCGACGGCGCCGACCTGCCCGCCGCCGTCGCGTACTTCTCGCCCGAGTTCGGCGTCACCGCCGCCCTGCCGCAGTACTCCGGCGGCCTCGGGATCCTCGCCGGCGACCACCTCAAGGCCGCCAGCGACCTCGGCGTCCCCCTCGTCGGCGTCGGTCTGCTCTACCGGCACGGCTACTTCCGCCAGTCGCTCTCCCGCGACGGCTGGCAGCAGGAGCACTACCCGCTCCTCGACCCGGGCGAGATGCCCCTGACCCTGCTGCGCCGCCCCGACGGCGGCCCCCTCCGGGTCTCCCTCGCCCTGCCCGGCGGCCGCTCCCTCCACGCGCACGTGTGGGTGGCGCAGGTCGGCCGCGTCCCGCTGCTCATGCTCGACTCCGACGTCGAGGAGAACGGGCCGGGCGAACGGAACGTCACCGACCGGTTGTACGGCGGCGGCAGCGAGCACCGGCTGCTGCAGGAGATGCTCCTGGGGATGGGGGGTGTCCGGGCCGTGCGGGCGTACTGCGCCCTCACCGGCCACCCCGCCCCCGAGGTGTTCCACACCAACGAGGGCCACGCCGGCTTCCTGGGCCTGGAGCGCATCCGGGAGCTGACCGACCGGGGCACCGACTTCGACGCCGCCCTGGAGGCCGTACGGGCGGGGACCGTGTTCACGACCCACACGCCCGTCCCCGCCGGCATCGACCGCTTCGACCGCGACCTCGTGGCCCGCCACTTCGGGCCCGGGGCCGAACTGCCCGACGTGGACGTCGGCCGCGTCCTCCAACTGGGCCGGGAGACCTACCCGGGCGGCGACCCGGACGTCTTCAACATGGCCGTCATGGGACTGCGCCTGGCCCAGCGGGCCAACGGCGTCTCCACCCTGCACGGCGCCGTCAGCCGCTCGATGTTCGCCGGCCTGTGGCCCGGCTTCGAGCCGGAGGAGGTGCCGATCACCTCCGTCACCAACGGCGTCCACGCCCCCACGTGGGTGGCGCCCGAGGTGCTCCGGCTCGGGGCCCGGCAGATCGGCGTCCAGCGGGCCGAGGACGCCCTCAGCGTGGGCGGTTCGCAGCGCTGGGACGCCGTCGCGGACGTCGGCGACGCCGCGCTCTGGGAGCTCCGCCGCTCCCTGCGGGAGCAGCTGGTCCACGAGGTGCGCGCCCGGCTGTACGCCTCCTGGCGGGAACGCGGCGCCGGCGCCGCCGAACTGGGCTGGATCGACGGGGTCCTCGACCCGGACGTCCTCACCGTCGGCTTCGCCCGCCGCGTCCCCTCCTACAAGCGGCTGACGCTGATGCTCCGCGACCGCGACCGGCTGCGCGAGATGCTGCTGCACCCGGAGCGGCCCGTGCAGATCGTCGTCGCGGGCAAGGCCCATCCGGCGGACGACGGCGGGAAGCGGCTGGTGCGGGAGATGGTCCGGTTCGCCGACGACCCGCGCGTGCGCCACCGCATCGTCTTCCTGCCCGACTACGGCATGGCGATGGCGCAGAAGCTGTACCCGGGCTGCGACGTCTGGCTGAACAACCCGCTCCGCCCCCTGGAGGCGTGCGGGACGAGCGGGATGAAGGCCGCCCTCAACGGCTGCCTCAACCTGTCGGTCCGGGACGGCTGGTGGGACGAGTGGTACCACCCGGACTTCGGCTGGTCCATCCCCACCGCGGACGGTCCCACCACCGACGAGGAGCGGCGCGACGACCTGGAGGCGCACGCCCTGTACGAGCTGATCGAGCAGCGGGTCGCGCCGCGCTTCTACGACCGGGGCGCGAACGGGCTGCCCGAACGGTGGATCGCGATGGTCCGGCGCACCCTCACGTCCCTGGGCCCGAAGGTGCTGGCGGGGCGCATGGTGCGGGAGTACGTGGAGCTGCTGTACACCCCGGCGGCGCGGGCCCACCGCTCCCTGGACCCGGACTCGGCGCGGGAGCTGGCCGGGTGGAAGGCCCGGGTGCGGGCGGCCTGGCCGGGGGTGGCCGTCGACCACGTGGAGGCGGACGAGGCCAGCGAGATCGCCGAACTGGGCTCCACGCTGATCCTGCGGGTCCGGGTCGCCCTCGGCGACCTGACCCCGGAGGACGTGGAGGTCCAGGCGGTCGCCGGCCGGGTGGACACCCGTGACGCGCTGGCCTGTGCCCGGACGTTCCCGCTGAAGCCGGCGGGCGGCGGCAGCGGCCCGGACCAGCAGGGCCGCTGGGCGTACGAGGGCCCGCTGACCCTGGACCGCACGGGGCCGTTCGGCTACACGGTCCGCGTCCTGCCGGCGCACCGGCTCCTCGCGGCCGGTGCCGACCTGGGGCTGGTGGCGCTGCCGGCCGAGTCGGCGGCGGAGGGAGCGGGCGTCCTGCTGCGCTGATCCGCGCCCGGGCCGCCGCCCCCTTCCCCGTGGGGGGCGGCGGCCCGGTGTCCAGCCTGCCGTCCCGTACGGGGCCGGGCGTCACCCTCGGGTCCCGTTCCCCTCGGCCGTACGGGGGACCGGCCCGGTACCGGAGGACGAGCCGGCCCCGCCGCGGCGCCCGCGCCGCGCGGGCCGGCCCGGGCACGCGGAAGGCCGCCGCCCGTCTCGCGGGCGGCGGCCTCCCTGCGGGCCGGTGCGGCCCCCGGGACTACGGGAAGGTCAGCTTGAAGCCGTTGATGTAGCCGGTGTCGTAGCGGGCCGTGTCCTGGACGCGGAGCCTCCAGGTGCCGTTGGCGACCTCGCTGGACGCGTTGACGGTGTACGTCTCCTTGACGTTGTCCGCGGAGTCGCTGCCGCTCGCGTTCTTGAGCCGGTACGCGGTGCCGTCCGGGGCGACCAGGTCGACGACCAGGTCACCGCGCCAGGTGTGGACGATGTCCACGCCGACCTGCAGCGCGCTCGGCGCGTTGCCGGTGATGCCGGTCACGGAGACGGACGAGGTGACGGCCGATCCGGCGTCGGGGATGTTCACGTCGGCGGTGTTCTCGAAGACCTTGCCGCCGGGCGTGCCGCCGCCGGCGCGGGCGCCGACGTTGACGCCGGCCCACGCGTTCTGGACGGCGGCCACCTCGGGGCTGCCGGCGCCGTAGAGCTCGGTGGCGACCGCGATCGTGCCGGTGCGGGCGGCCGCGTAGTTGGTGGTGCTGGTGAACTTGGTGGTGAGCGCCTTGAACCAGATGAGCGCGGCCTTGTCGCGGCCTATGCCGGTGACGGGCAGCCCGTCCGAGGTCGGCGAGTCGTAGGCGACGCCGTTGACGGTCTTGGTGCCGCTGCCCTCGGACAGCAGGTAGAACCAGTGGTTCGCCGGGCCCGACGAGTGGTGCACGTCGATGCTGCCGATGCCCGAGTACCAGTAGTCCTTGGACGAGCCGTCCTTGCTGGGCTTGTCCATGTAGCGCAGCGGCGTGCCGTTGCCCCGGATGTCGATCTTCTCGCCGACGAGGTAGTCGCCGACGTCCTTGCTGTTGTTGGCGTAGAACTCGACGGCGGCGGCGAAGATGTCGGACGTCGCCTCGTTCAGGCCGCCGGACTCGCCGCTGTAGACCAGGCCGGCGGTGGCGGAGGTCAGGCCGTGGGTCATCTCGTGGGCGGCCACGTCGATCGACGTGAGCGGCTTGGCGTTGTTGTCGCCGTCGCCGTACGTCATGCAGAAGCAGCTGTCCTGCCAGAACGCGTTGGCGTAGTTGTTGCCGTAGTGGACGCGCGAGTACGCGGCCCTGCCGTCGCCCCGGATGCCGGCGCGGCCGTGGACGTTCTTGTAGTAGTCCCAGGTCAGCGCGGCCCCGTAGTGGGCGTCGGCGCCGGCGGTCTCCAGGTTGGACGGGGTGCCGTTGCCCCAGGTGTCGTCGGCGCCGGAGAACAGCGTGCCGGTGCCGGAGGTGCCGCGGTTGAGGTTGTACGTCTTGTGGCCGCCGCGCGCGGTGTCGGTCAGCGTGTAGGAGCTGCCCGACTGGGCGGTGCCGAGGGTGACCTGGCCGCTGTACTGCGTGTTGCCGGTGCCGTTGTGGACGGCCTGCCACTCGTAGAGCTTCTCGCCGGTGGTGGCGTCGGTGACGACGTGCAGCTCGTTGGGCGTGCCGTCGTGCTGGAGGCCGCCGACGACGGTCTCGTACGCGAGGACGGGCCTGCCCTCCGCGAGCCAGACGACCTTGCGGGGCGCGCGCTCCGCCTCCGACGCCTTCGAGCCCTCCGCGCGGGCGGCGGTGAGCGCCTGCCGCTCGGCGGCGGCCGGGGCCACGTCGGCGGTCGTGTCGACGTTCTTCAGCTCCGCGCGGGACGCCTTGGCGACGCTCTCGGTGCGGCCGGCCTCGTCCTCGGTGACCAGGAGGTCGCCACCGAGGACCGGCAGCCCGGCGAAGGTCCGCTCGTAACGGGTGTGGGTCGTGCCGTCGCGGTCCTGGACCACGTCGCGGACGACGAGCTTCTCCTGGGCGCCGAGACCGAGCTCCTTCGCCTTGGCGGCCTTGCCCGCGTCGGCCGCGCGGATGAGCGCGGTGCGCTGGGCGGGGGAGAGGTCGGCGGGCAGGGCACCCGGGTCGGCCTGGGCGGTGGTCTGGCGCTTGGGGGCCGGGACGTTCCGTCCGTCGTCGGCGGTGGCGGAGCCGGTCTGGACTCCCACGGCGAGCATGGCGGCGGCGGCGATCAGGGCGCCGGTGGCGGTCGCTCGACGGGATGGCGTGGATCTCACGCGGGACTCCTTTGCGAGGGGGGTACCGGGGCGGGGTGGGCCCTCGGGCGGTTCGGGTAGAACGGGTGGGGACGTGGGGACGTGGGGAGAACGGGGGAAGACTGGCATCGCACGGGTGTACGTGTCAGGGGCGCGTCAAGAAAATGGCTGAAAACTTCCCGTTACCCGAAGTCCCGGACGCGTTGACCGAGCGTCAACCCGCTGTGAGACCGGCCGCGTCGGGAGGGGACGGGGCCGTAGGCGTTCCGCACCCGGCCCTCGCCCTCCTCCGTGCCCCGCGGTCGCCCGGAAGCGGCCGCGAGGGAGCACCGCGGCCGGCCGCGCGAAGCCTTCCGGCCGGTCCGCCGCCGGGCGGGGCCGCGCGGGCCCGCCCCTCCCGTGCCGTCGCCTCGGTCCGCACCCCGCCGAGCAGGTCGAGCCGGTGGTCGTCACGGCCGTGCCCGTGGACGTCGCCCCCGCCTCCCGCCGCGCGCGGCGGGAGGCGGGGGCGACGGGGTGGGGAGTGCGGAGCCGGCACCCGAACCGCGGGCGCTCGCCGGGGCCGGGCGCCCGCGGGACGCGCCTCGCCGACGGGGCCGGACCGGTGCCCTTCCGTCGGTACGACACCCGTGCGTGGCCGAAAATCACCCGTGTTCCGGTCGCCGCTGTGACGGGTGGGACCTCGGGGACCCCGCGCGTGGAGGGAACACGGGCCCTCGGCCGTCCCCTCGCCGGGCGGGGCCCCGGGGATCGCGGTACCGGTGGGGAGGACGGGTCCGCACCCCCGCGGGCCTCCCCGGCCGCGCCGCCCCGCGAGCCCCCGGTACCGCCCCGTGTGCCGGAACGCCCGGCGCCGGCTCACCCCGCCAGGCTCTCCCGCCAGGCGCGGTGCAGGCCGGCGAAGCGGCCGTCCCCGGCGACGAGCCGCCCGGGCGGCCCGTCCTCCACGATCCGGCCGCGCTCCATCACCAGCACCCGGTCCGCGATCTCCACCGTGGACAGCCGGTGGGCGATCACCACCGCCGTACGGCCGTGCAGCACCGTGTCCATCGCCCGCTGCACCGCCCGTTCCCCGGGGACGTCCAGCGAACTGGTCGCCTCGTCCAGGATCAGCACCCCGGGGTCCGCGAGGAGCGCCCGGGCGAAGGCCACCAGCTGCCGCTGGCCCGCCGAGATGCGCCCGCCGCGCTTGCGCACGTCCGTGTCGTACCCGTCCGGGAGCGCCGCGATGAAGTCGTGCGCGCCGATCGCCTTCGCGGCGTGCTCGACCTCCTCACGCGTCGCGTCCGGGCGGCCGATCGCGATGTTCTGCGCGACCGTCCCCGAGAACAGGAAGGCCTCCTGCGTCACCATCACCACCCCGCGCCGCAGCTCCGCGGTGGACAGCTCCCGCAGGTCCACGCCGTCGAGGAGGACCCGCCCCCCGGACGGGTCGTAGAAGCGGGCCAGCAGCTTCGCCAGCGTCGACTTGCCCGCACCCGTCGAACCGACCACCGCCACCGTCTGCCCCGCCGGGATCGCCAGGTCGAACCGCGGCAGCACCTCGCCGCCGGTCCGGTACGCGAAGCGCACCCCCTCGAAGACGACCTCCCGGCCCGGCGCCCCGGCCGGCCGCGGCGGCAGCTCCCGCGAGACGGCGGGCTCCGGCACGGTCGGCCGCTGCGCCAGCAGGCCGGCGATCTTCTCCAGGGACGCGGCGGCCGACTCGTAGGCGTTGAGGAACATCCCCAGCCGGTCGATCGGGTCGTACAGCCGCCGCACGTAGAGCACGGCCGCCGCCAGCACGCCCAGCGCCAGCGTGCCGTCCGCCACCCGGTAGGCGCCCCACAGCACCATCCCGGCGACGGCGGTGTTCGCCACCAGCCGGGAGCCCACCACGTAGCGGGCCATCTCCAGGATCGCGTCGCCGTTGCGCCGCTCGTGGCGGCGGTTCAGGGCGGCGAACACCTCGTCGTTGGCCCGCTCCCGGCGGAACGCCCGCACCGGCCGGATGCCGTTCATCGTCTCCGCGAACTTCACGACGACCGCGGCGATCGCCGTGGACCGGGCGCCGAACGCCACCGACGCCCGCCGCCGGTACATCCGCACCAGCAGGTACAGCGGCACGAACGACGCGACCGCGACCGCGCCGATGCCCCGGTCCAGCCACAGCAGGATCAGCGAGATGCTGGCGAACGACAGCACCACGTTGACCAGTTCCTGGAGCCCTTCCTCCAGCAGCTCCCGCAGCGACTCCACGTCGGTCGTCGACCGGGAGATGAGCCGCCCCGAGGTGTACCGCTCGTGGAAGTCCACGCTCAGCGCCTGCGCGTGCCGGAAGATCCGGCCCCGCAGATCGAGCAGGACGTCCTGGCTGACCCGTGCCGACGCCTCCACGAAGCCGTACTGGAGCAGCCCCGCGCCCAGCGCGCACAGCCCGTACCCGGCGGCCACCGCGACCACCGGCCCGTGGTCGCCCTGGCGCAGCGCCGGCACGGCGCGGTCGATGGCGTACGCGACGAGCAGCGGCCCCGCCTGCACGGCCGCCTGCTGCAGGAGCAGCAGCAGCGCCGCCAGCGCCACCCGTGCCCGCCGCGGCGCCAGCAGCGACCGCAGCAGCGCGACCGTCGCGCCCTTCGGCACGGGCAGCGCGTCCCGGTCGAACGGGTCCCGCCCGCCCGGCTCCGGTTCCCCCTCCGGCCCCCGCCCGGCGTCCTCGCGCTCCCGCCGTTCCCGGTCCTGAACCGTCATCGCTCCCCGTCCTCCGCACCCGACATCAGCCACGCGTACTCGGCGCTGGTCCGCAGCAGCTCCTGGTGCGTCCCGACCGCCGCGATCCTGCCCTCCGACAGCAGCGCCACCCGGTCGGCCAGCAGCACCGTCGACGGGCGGTGCGCCACCACGAGCGCCGTCGTGTCCCGCAGCACCTCCCGCAGAGCGGCCTCCACCAGCGCCTCGGTGTGCACGTCCAGCGCGGACAGCGGGTCGTCCAGGACGAGGAACCGGGGACTGCCGACGACCGCGCGCGCCAGCGCCAGGCGCTGGCGCTGGCCGCCGGACAGGCTCAGGCCCTGCTCGCCCACCTCGGTCCCCGCGCCCCGCGGCAGGTCCGCCACGAACCCGGCCTGCGCCACGTCCAGCGCCCGCCGCAGCTCCGCGTCGCCCGCCCCCGGGCCGGCGCCCATCAGCACGTTGTCCCGGACGCTCGCCGAGAAGAGCGTCGGCTCCTCGAACGCCACGGCCACCAGCGACCGCAGCCTCTCGCGGGGCATCGCCGCGACGTCCTCGCCGTCGAGCAGGATGCGTCCCCCGGTCAGCTCGTACAGCCGGGGCACCAGCGCCGTCAGCGTCGTCTTGCCGGAACCCGTCTGTCCCACCAGCGCCAGCGTCTCGCCAGGCCGGATCCGCAGGTCCACCCCGCGCAGCACCGGAGGGGAGCTCCCGGGCGCGTCCGGGTAGCGGAACACCACGTCCTCGAACACCACCCCGCCCGGCGCCCCGTCCCCCGCACCGGGCGCCCCGCCCGGCCCCGGCTTCCGGCCGCCCGGCCCCGGCGCGGGGGCCGCCGCGGCCGGGGCCCGGTCCGCGGTCTCCTCCGCCTGGTCCATCACCTCGAAGTACCGCTCCGTCGCCGTCGCCGCCTCCTGGCTCATCGCCAGCAGGAAGCCGATCGACTCCACCGGCCACCGCAGCGCCAGCGCCGTGGTCAGGAACGCCACCAGCGTCCCCGCCGACAGCTCCCCGTCCGCCACCTGCACCGTGCCCAGCACCAGCGCGGCGCCGATCGCCAGCTCCGGGACGGTCGTGATGAACGCCCAGATCCCCGCCAGCAGCCGCGCCTTGCGCAACTCGGTGCCGCGCAGCCGCCCGGCCAGCTCCCGGAACGCGCGCGCCTGGCTGCGGTGCCGCCCGAAGCCCTTCACGACGCGGATGCCGAGCACGCTCTCCTCGACCAGCGTCGTCAGGTCGCCCACCTGGTCCTGCGCCCGCCGCGCCGCCTTGGAGTACCGCGTCTCGAACAGGGAGCAGCCCACCACCAGCGGCACCACCGGCAGCAGCAGCACCAGCCCCAGCGACCAGTCCTGCCCCAGCAGCACCACGAAGCCGGCGAGCACCGTCACCGCGTTGACGAACAGGAACGTCAGCGGGAAGACCAGGAACATCCGCAGCAGCGACAGGTCCGTCGTCCCGCGCGACAGCAGCTGGCCCGACGCCCACCGGTCGTGGAACGCCACCGGAAGCCGCTGCAACCGCCGGTACAGGTCGGCGCGCAGGGCCGCCTCCACCCTCGTCGACGGCCGCGCCACCAGCCAGCGCCGCAGACCGAACAGCAGCGCCTCGGCCACTCCGAGCCCCAGCACGGCGAGCGCCCCCAGCCACACGCCGTCCGGGTCGCGCCCGGCCACGGGGCCGTCCACGATCCACTTCAGCACCAGCGGGATGACCAGGCCCAGGCAGGACGCCACGACCGCGACGAACGCCGCCGTGAGGAACCGTCCCCGCACCGGCCGCAGATACGGCCACAGCCGGAGGAGCGAGCGCACGGCGGAGCGCTTGGGGACGGTGGGACGCGGGGCGGCGGTGGAGGGAGACATCAGGACCGAGCGTAGGGTTCACCGCTGACATCCCTCACCGGGTTTTCCGCCGAACGCCCCTCCGTTCACCCTCCGGACGCCCGCTCCGCGCCGGTCGTGCGCCCCCGGCGGCGCCCGTCCCGTCCCCGGACCGGGCGCCGCTCACGCGGTCACCCGCCACAGCAGCGCGGACCTCGCCGGCACCGTCACCGCCTCCCCGCCCCGGCACACCGTCCCGGGCGCCTCCGACTGCTCCTCCCGCGAGGTGTCGACGACCAGCTCGTACTCCTCCGCCCACGGCGGCCCCGGCAGCCGGTGCTCGATCGGCCCGTCATCCGCGTGGAGGACCACCAGGAAGCCGTCGTCCACGACCGCCCGGCCGCGCTCGTCGCGCCCCGGGATGTCCCGCCCCGACAGGTAGAAGGCGATCGTCCGGGCCGGCGCGTACCAGTCGCCCTCCGTCATCTCCGTCGCCGCCGCCGTGAACCACGCCAGGTCCCGCAGCCCGTCGGCGCCCTGAGGGCGGCCCGAGAAGAACGCCCGGCGACGCAGCACCGGGTGCGCGTGGCGCAGCGCCAGCAGCCGGCGGGCCAGCGCGAGCAGCTCCCGCGCCCACCCCTCGTCCAGCAGCGACCAGTCCACCCAGCCGGTCGCGTTGTCCTGGCAGTACGCGTTGTTGTTGCCGCCCTGCGTGCGCCCCATCTCGTCGCCGGCGACGAGCATCGGCACGCCCGTGGACAGCAGCAGCGTGGTGAGCAGGTTGCGGATCTGGCGGCGGCGCAGCGCGTTCACGGTCTCGTCGCCGGTCTCACCCTCCGCGCCGCAGTTCCACGACCGGTTGTCGTCGGCGCCGTCCCGGTCGTCCTCGCCGTTGGCCCCGTTGTGCTTCCGCTCGTACGACACGAGGTCGCGCAGGGTGAACCCGTCGTGCGCGGTGACGAAGTTGACCGACGCGTACGGGCGGCGGCCACCCCAGGCGTACAGGTCGCTCGACCCCGACAGCCGGTAGCCCAGGTCCCGCACGTCGGGCAGGGCGCCGCGCCAGAAGTCCCGCACCGCGTCCCGGTACCGGTCGTTCCACTCCGTCCACAGCGGCGGGAAGGCGCCCACCTGGTAGCCGCCGCTGCCCACGTCCCACGGCTCGGCGATCAGCTTCACCCGCCGCAGCACCGGGTCCTGCGCGATCACCGCCAGGAACGGCGACAGCATGTCCACGTCGTGCATCGACCGGGCCAGCGCCGCCGCCAGGTCGAAGCGGAAGCCGTCCACGCCCATCTCGGTGACCCAGTAGCGCAGCGAGTCGGTGATCAGGCGCAGCACCTGCGGCCGGACGACGTGCAGCGTGTTGCCGCAGCCCGTGTAGTCCGCGTACCGGCGGGGGTCCGCCTGGAGCCGGTAGTAGCCCCGGTTGTCGATCCCGCGCAGCGACAGCATGGGGCCCAGCTCGCCGGCCTCCGCCGTGTGGTTGTAGACCACGTCGAGGATCACCTCGATGCCCGCCTCGTGCAGCGCGCGCACCATCCGCCGGAACTCCCCGACCTGCTGCCCGCCCGTGCCCGTCGCGGCGTAGGCGGCGTGCGGCGCGAAGTAGCCGATGGAGTTGTAGCCCCAGTGGTTGCGCAGCCCGCGCCGCAGCAGGTGGTCCTCGTGCGCGAACTGGTGCACCGGCAGCAGCTCCACCGCCGTCACCCCGAGGCGCACGAGGTGCTCGACCGCCGCCGGGTGGGCCAGCCCCGCGTAGGTGCCGCGCAGCTCCTCGGGGACGCCGGGGTGGCGCATGGTGAAACCCCGCACGTGGAGCTCGTAGATGACGGAGTCCGCCCACGGCGTCTTGGGCCTGCGGTCCTCGGCCCACTCGTCGCCGGGCGCGTCGTCGTGGACCACGACGCCCTTCGGCACGTACGGCGCCGAGTCGCGGTCGTCGCGCACGGTGTCCGCGACGTGCTGGTCCGGCCAGTCCCGCACGTGCCCGTACACCTCCGGCGGCAGCGCGCCGAAGTCGCCGTCCACCGCCCGCGCGTACGGGTCGAGGAGCAGCTTCGCCGGATTCCAGCGGGCGCCGGTCCACGGGTCCCACCGGCCGTGCACCCGGTACCCGTACCGCCGGCCCGGCCGCACGTCCGGCACGAAGCCGTGCCAGATCTCGTGCGTCAGCTCCGTGAGCGGCACCCGCGTCTCCGTGCCGTCCGGCGCGAACAGGCACACCTCGACGGCCTCGGCACCGCCCGCCCACAGGGCGAAGTTGGTGCCGGCCACCCCGTCGGGGCCGACCCGGAAGCGGGCGCCCAGCGGTGTCGGTGAGCCCGGCCAGACGGGCGGTGGCGGGGCCGGTGCGGCGGGGACCGCGCCGGCCCCGGGTCCGGTGTGGGTGACCGCCCGCGTGCCGCGGCGCGACCCGCCCGATCCCGCGCGGCGCGGCCCGGGGGACGCGTCCGGCGCCCGCGGGACCGCGTCCTGGACTGGACCCTGTTCGGCTGCGCTCGACACTGCCGGCCTCCCGCGGCTCGTCCGGCGACCGGGCCGGGGCTCCCGACGGCCCCGCTCGGTCCTCCCGGTGTTCTGCCCGTACCGCCCCGGTCCCAACATCGGCCGTCCCGGGCACGCCCCGCACGGGGGCACTCCGGGGGCACTCCGGGCGGCCGGGCGCCGGGGGCGCGCGGCGGGGGAGGCGAAGGAGGTGGAGGAGGCGGGGGAGTCCGCGAAGAGGGAGGGCGGGGGAGCGGGCCGTGGGGGTCCCGCACCGCCCCCGGCGAGACCCGCGCCGGCCCCGCGCCGCGCCGGGACCGCCTCGACCGGAGGGACCGCCGCACGAAGGACTTGGAACCGAACGGTGACAATCCGATGTGCTCGCCCATATGAGCGGTGTGATTATCTAACGCGGTGCGTGCGCATACAGCACGCGGGGGTGCAGGTCGCGGCGGTGCCGGGCCGTGCGAGGGGAGAGTCATCGTGAAGGGGCAGCCGATATCGGGGGCGTCGGCGGGAGTCGCGCCGCGGGGCCGCAGCGGTCGGGGCAGGGGGCCGCTGGCCGCCGTCGCCGGAACGCTGTTGCTGCTCGCCACCGCGTGCGGCGGGGGATCCGCCGACGGGGGGAAGGGCGGCGCGCCGGGCGGGAACGGCTCGGGGCGGGCGGGGAACGCCGCCTCGCAGGCCGTCGTCGCCGTCACGCCCAAGGACGGCGCCGACGCGGTCGCCACCAGCGGTGCGCTGAGGGTCACCGCGGAGAAGGGAAGGCTGACCACGGTCACCGTCACCGACTCCAAGGGCCGGCCCGTCGAGGGCGCCCTGTCCGCGGACGCCACGAGCTGGCAGCCGGTCAGGCACCTGGCGGCGGCCACCAGGTACAAGGTGCACGCCGTCGCCGAGGACGCGGCGGGCCGCGAGTCCGCCAAGGACACGACGTTCACGACGCTCGCGCCGAAGAACACCTTCATCGGCCACTACACGCCCGAGGACGGCCAGACGGTCGGCGTCGGCATGCCCGTGTCCATCAACTTCAGCCGCGGCATCACCGACCCGGAGGCCGTCGAGGCCGCCGTCAAGGTGACCGCCGTACCGGCCGTGCGGATCGAGGGCCACTGGTTCGGCAACGACCGGCTCGACTTCCGCCCGGAGAAGTACTGGAAGCCCGGCACCAGGGTGACCGTCGAGCTGAACCTGGACGGGGTCGAGGGCCGCCCCGGCGTCTACGGCAAGCAGGCCAAGAAGTTCTCCTTCACCATCGGCCGCAGCCAGGTCTCCACCGTCGACGCGAGCGCCAAGACGATGACGGTCGTCCGCGACGGCAGGACCCTCAAGACGATCCCGATCACCGCGGGAGCCCCGTCCACCACCACGTACAACGGCCAGATGGTCATCAGCGAGAAGTACAAGGTGACCCGGATGAACGGCTCGTCCGTCGGCTTCGCCGGCGAGTACGACATCAAGGACGTGCCGCACGCGATGCGCCTGTCCACCTCCGGCACCTTCGTCCACGGCAACTACTGGGCGTCGTCGGGGACCTTCGGGACGAAGAACGTCAGCCACGGCTGCGTCGGCCTGCGCGACGTGCGCGGCGCGCACGACGGCTCGATGCCCGCCGCCTGGTTCTACGACAACTCGCTCATCGGCGACGTGGTCGTCGTGAAGAACTCCAAGGACAAGCAGATCCAGCCGGACAACGGCCTCAACGGCTGGAACATGCCGTGGTCGGAGTGGATCGGGTAACCGGGCGCGGACCCTGTCCGCGGGGACCGGCGCTGTGACGAACGGCACCGGTCCCCGCGCCGTTAACGGCGGCTAACCTGCCCCGTATGACAGTGACTCTCGAAGTTTCCGCGGGCGTGGGCACCATCCGCCTGGAGCGCCCCCCGATGAACGCGCTGGACATCGCCACGCAGGACCGGCTGAAGGAGCTCGCCGAGGAGGCCGCGGGCCGCGACGACGTCCGCGCCGTCGTCCTCTACGGCGGCGAGAAGGTGTTCGCCGCCGGTGCGGACATCAAGGAGATGCAGGACATGGACCACACGGCCATGGTGCTGCGCGGCAAGGCCCTCCAGGACTCCTTCACCGCCGTCGCCCGCATCCCGAAGCCCGTCGTCGCCGCGGTCACCGGCTACGCGCTGGGCGGCGGCTGCGAGCTCGCGCTGTGCGCCGACTTCCGCATCGCCGCCGACAACGCGAAGCTGGGCCAGCCCGAGATCCTGCTCGGCCTGATCCCCGGCGCGGGCGGCACCCAGCGGCTCGCCCGCCTCGTCGGCCCCTCCAAGGCCAAGGACCTCATCTTCACCGGCCGCCACGTCAGGGCCGACGAGGCCCTGGCGATGGGCCTGGTCGACCGGGTCGTCCCCGCCGCCGAGGTGTACGAGCAGGCGCACGCCTGGGCGGCGAAGCTCGCGCAGGGCCCGGCGCTCGCCCTGCGCGCCGCCAAGGAGTCGGTGGACGTCGCTCTGGAGACGGACCTCGACACGGGTCTGGCCGTCGAACGCAACTGGTTCGCGGGCCTGTTCGCCACCGAGGACCGGGAGCGCGGCATGCGCAGCTTCGTCGAGGAGGGCCCCGGCAAGGCCAAGTTCCTCTGACCGGAGCCCCTTTGGGCCGTCCGAGCCGGCCGGACGGTGGCCGGGCGCGGGAGCGCCGCCACCGGGAATTCCACCGTCCGGGTGGTTTGGGCCCCCCTCGGGGAACCGTTGGCACGACATGAGTCGGCCATCTCCGTCACCTCGTCGACACGGTCCGTCACCGCAGGTCGGTGCAGGTACAGAGGTTGTCCCCTGCCCCGGTCATATGCCGACGGATGCCCGCGGGGACGGCGGTTTCGCCGGCCCGATTCCCGCGGAACCGCCCCGCGGGCCCCGCCGGACGGCCATGATGGTGGTCATGGCGGGGCTGGATGGTGTGGAGCGACCGTGGCATCACGGTGGTGCCGCCGCGGCGAGACGGGTGCCCTCCGCGGGCGACGAGCAGGACCTCAAAACGCTTGAGCGGTACGGGGATCCGGCCGTGGAGGAGGTGCGGCTGCCGTCCCGCCCCGAGTCCGCCGCGACCGCCCGCCGGCTCGCCCGGTGCGTCGTCCTGCACGCCTGGTCGCTCGGCCCGCGGGTGGCCGACGACGTGGTCCTGCTCGTCTCCGAACTCGTCGGCAACGCCGTGCTGCACACCGGCGCCCGAGAGATCGGCCTGCGCGTGCACCGCCTCCGCGGTGGCCGGATCCGGGTGGAGGTGCGCGATCCGTCGCGGGGCCTGCCCTGCCTCATGCCGGCGCGGAGCACGGACATCGGCGGGCGCGGACTGCTCGTCGTCGACACGCTCGCGGACCGCTGGGGCGTCGACCTCCTGCCGCGCGGCAAGAACACCTGGTTCGAGCTGCGGGTCGCCGACCGCTGACGGCGGCCCGGAGCGCGCGGAAGCCCCCTGCGCGCCGTCGTGGGGCGCGGCGGGGGCTTCCGGACGGAACGCCGCGGACGGGAAGAGGGGTGTGTCCGGCGGCGTCGACGACTCGGCCCGGGTCGGGGGGTCGTACCACCCGACTATGGCAGACGCGGACCCCGCCATCAAACGCCCGAAAGGCCGAATACCTGTACCAAACGGGCATTCCTGCGGTGGTTCAAAGGTGATGTGAGGCACCTGCCTGGAAAACCGCTAACGATCTTCGAGCCGATCAGGTGCTTCCATTCCGCCGGGGCGTCTTCCGCGCACCCTCGGCGCACGGAAGGCGCCTCGCGCACCGGCCCTCACCCCCGCTCCGGGAGCCGGGGCCGCCCCGCCCCTCAGCCCGCCGTGAGCAGCGCCTCCGCGCACACCGGGCGGTAGCCGGCCGCCTGGAACGTCCGTACGCTGCGGGCGTTGCCCGGCGTCTGCTGCGCCCACACGTGGCCCTCCGGCACCAAGTGGCGTGCCGCCAGGGCCAGCCGGACGCCCAGGCCCCGCCCGCGCGCCTCCCCGTCCACCTCGACGGCGGCCTCCCACCGGCCCGCGACGGCGCGGCCCAGGACGACGATCCCGCCGTCCGCCCGCCACACCCGCACGTCGTCGCGGTACCTGCGCGCCCGCACCACCCGCGGGTGCTCCGGGTCCTCGATCTCCCGCAGCGCCACGGGCGGCCCGCCCGGGAGCGCCGGCGCCACGGTCAGCAGATCCACCGTCCTCACGGACCGGCCCGTGCGGCGCATCAGCGACACCAGGAACGGCGGGCTCACCGACGCGGCCAGCGGATCGTCGCCGGCCGCGGCCAGCTCCGCGCGGACCCACTCCGGGTCCTCGTCGAGGAACACCACCGAATGCGCCGTGAAGGCCAGTACGCCCGCGTCGCGCCGGCTCGGCTGCGGGACGATCCGCGTCGCGCCGTCCGGCGGCGGGAACTCGCCGCGTGCCGCCGCCCGGAGAACGCGTGCCACCTCGTCGCCCATGCCCCCATCGTCCTCCATGGCCCACCGCGTACGGCCACCGGCCCTGCCGCTACCCTTGCCGCCGTAGTACAGACATACGAAGGGGTGGAGCGATGGCGGACATCGAGGCCGCGCGCAAGGCTTTCGACCGTTACGACGTGAACGGCGACGGGTTCATCACGGCCGCGGAGTACAAGAGCGTCATGGCGCAGCTCGGCGACTTCCACGTCACCGAGCCGGTGGCCCAGGCGGTCATCAACGCCCAGGACGGCAACGCCGACGGCCTGCTGAGCTGGGACGAGTTCTGGGCGCACCTCAACCGGGCCTGAACCGCCCCGCACACGCCCGGGGGGCGCCACCGGCCGCGGGTCGCGGCGGGACGGCGCCCCCCGGAGCGTGTACGGGATCGACCGGGGCCGCCCGGCGGCGACGGCCCGGGTCCGCGCGGCCGGAGGGCGGCGACGGCGTGTGCCCCCGGCCGCGCCCCGCCCCCGGTGCCCTCAGCACTCGATGATGTTCACCGCCAGCCCGCCCCGGGCGGTCTCCTTGTACTTGACCGACATGTCCGCGCCGGTCTCCTTCATCGTCTTGATGACCTTGTCGAGGGAGACCTTGTGGCTGCCGTCGCCCCGCATCGCCATCCGCGCCGCCGTCACGGCCTTCACGGCGGCCATGCCGTTGCGCTCGATGCACGGGATCTGCACCAGGCCGCCGACCGGGTCGCAGGTCAGGCCCAGGTTGTGCTCCATGCCGATCTCGGCGGCGTTCTCCACCTGCTCGGGGGAGCCGCCCATGACCTCGGCGAGGGCGCCCGCCGCCATCGAGCAGGCCGAGCCGACCTCGCCCTGGCAGCCGACCTCGGCGCCGGAGATGGAGGCGTTCTCCTTGAACAGCATGCCGATCGCGCCCGCCGCGAGGAGGAAGCGGACGACCCCGTCCTCGTCGGCGCCCGGCACGAAGTTCGCGTAGTAGTGGAGTACCGCCGGGATGATGCCGGCCGCGCCGTTCGTCGGGGCGGTGACGACCCGGCCGCCGGCGGCGTTCTCCTCGTTGACCGCCATCGCGTACAGGGTGATCCACTCCATGGCGAGCGCCTGGGGCTCGCCCTCGGAGCGCAGCTTGCGGGCCGTGGTCGCGGCGCGGCGGCGGACCCTCAGGCCGCCCGGCAGGATGCCCTCGCGCGACATGCCGCGGTCGACGCACTCCCGCATGACGCGCCAGATCTCCAGCAGGCCGGCGCGGATCTCCTCCTCCGTGCGCCAGGCCTTCTCGTTCTCCAGCATCAGCGCGGAGATCGACAGGCCGGTCTCGCGGGTGAGGCGCAGCAGCTCGTCGCCCGTGCGGAAGGGGTGCTTCAGGACGGTGTCGTCGAGCTTGATCCGGTCCGCGCCCACCGCGTCCTCGTCGACGACGAACCCGCCGCCGACCGAGTAGTACGTCTTCTCCAGCAGCGTCGCGCCCTCGGCGTCGTACGCCCACAGGGTCATGCCGTTGGCGTGGTACGGGAGCGCCTTGCGGCGGTGCAGGACCAGGTCCCCGTCGAAGTCGAAGCCGATCTCGTGGGTGCCGAGCAGGCTGATCCGGCCGCCGGCCTTGATCTCCTCGACCCGGTCGTCGGCGGTCCCCACGTCGACGGTGCGGGGGGAGTCGCCCTCCAGGCCCAGCAGGACGGCCTTGGGCGTGCCGTGGCCGTGGCCGGTCGCGCCCAGCGAGCCGTACAGCTCGCAGCGCACCCTGGTGGTGGGGGCGAGCAGGCCCTCGTTCTTCAGGCGGTGCACGAACATCCGGGCGGCCCGCATGGGGCCGACCGTGTGGGAGCTGGACGGGCCGATGCCGATCGAGAACAGGTCGAAGACCGAGATGGCCACGGGGGTACTCCTTGGTGGTGGTGGACGACGCCGTCCGCCGTCGTGTGGTGCGGGGGCTGGGGTGCGCGGTGTGCACGGGACGGGGCACCGCACCCACTCTCCAGTGTGCGCGGTGCCCCGCAGTGCAGTCTGTGACGTACCCGACGCCGGCAGGGCGCCGGATGCGCCTACAGGCCGGGGTAGAGCGGGTGCTTGGCGGCCAGGGCCGCCACCCGGGCCTTCAGCGCGTCCGCGTCGTACGACGGCTTCAGCGCCTCGGCGATGACGTCGGCGACCTCGGCGAAGTCCTCGGCCCCGAAGCCGCGCGTGGCCAGCGCCGGGGTGCCGACGCGCAGGCCCGAGGTGACCATCGGGGGCCGCGGGTCGTTCGGGACGGCGTTCCGGTTGACCGTGATGCCGATCTCGTGGAGGCGGTCCTCGGCCTGCTGGCCGTCGAGCTCGCTGTCGCGCAGGTCGACCAGGACCAGGTGCACGTCCGTGCCGCCGGAGAGGACGGAGACGCCCGCCTCGGCGACGTCGGCCCGCACCAGGCGCTCCGCGATGATCCGCGCGCCGTCCAGGGTGCGCTGCTGGCGCTCCTTGAACTCCTCGCTCGCCGCGACCTTGAAGGAGACCGCCTTCGCCGCGATGACGTGCTCCAGCGGGCCGCCCTGCTGACCGGGGAAGACCGCGGAGTTGATCTTCTTGGCGAGCTCGGCGGTCGACAGGATGACGCCGCCGCGCGGGCCGCCCAGCGTCTTGTGCGTGGTCGTGGTGACCACGTGGGCGTGCGGCACCGGGTTCGGGTGGAGCCCGGCCGCGACGAGGCCCGCGAAGTGGGCCATGTCGACCATGAGGTACGCGCCGACCTCGTCGGCGATCCGGCGGAAGGCCGCGAAGTCCAGCTGCCGCGGGTAGGCGGACCAGCCGGCGACGATCAGCTTCGGCTGGGACTCCTTGGCGAGGCGCTCGACCTCGTCCATGTCGACCCGGCCCGTCGCGTCGTCGACGTGGTACGCGACGACGTTGTAGAGCTTGCCGGAGAAGTTGATCTTCATGCCGTGGGTCAGGTGCCCGCCGTGGGCGAGGTTCAGACCCATGATCGTGTCGCCCGGCTTGAGCAGGGCGAACATCGCCGCGGCGTTGGCCTGCGCGCCGGAGTGCGGCTGCACGTTGGCGTGCTCGGCGCCGAACAGCGCCTTGATGCGGTCGATGGCGATCTGCTCGACCACGTCGACGTGCTCGCAGCCGCCGTAGTAGCGGCGGCCGGGATAGCCCTCGGCGTACTTGTTGGTGAGGACGGAGCCCTGGGCCTCCATGACCGCGACCGGAGCGAAGTTCTCCGAGGCGATCATCTCCAGGGTGTTCTGCTGGCGCCGGAGCTCGGCGTCGACGGCTGCGGCGACGTCCGGGTCCAGCTCGTGGAGGGGGGTGTTCAGAAGCGACATCACGCGGTCCCTACGGGTGTGGGTGTCGGGCCGGTCAGCCGGCGAACTCGGTGTACTCGTCGGCCGAGAGCAGGTCCTCCGGCTCCTCGGTGACGCGCACCTTGAACAGCCAGCCGCCCTCGAAGGGGGCGCTGTTCACCAGGGAGGGGTCGTCCACGACCTCCTGGTTCGCCTCGACGACCTCACCGGTGACCGGCGAGTACAGGTCGCTGACGGACTTGGTGGACTCCAGCTCGCCGCAGGTCTCGCCCGCGGTGACCGTGGCACCGACCTCCGGGAGCTGGACGTACACGACGTCGCCGAGGGCGCTCGCCGCGTGCTCCGTGATGCCGATCGTCGCGACGCCGTCCTCGGCGGGCGACAGCCACTCGTGTTCCTTGCTGTAGCGCAGCTGCTGGGGGTTGCTCATGGTCTGGATTCTCCTGTACGGGCGGGAGTGGTGGTGAACGGGGAGGGGTGCGGGGTCAGACCCGGCACCGCGGGAGCGGCAGCCGCGGGGGTGTCACTTCTGCCGCTTGTAGAACGGCAGCGCCACGACCTCGTACGGCTCGTGGGTACCGCGGACGTCGACGCCCACGCCCGGCGTGCCCGGCGCGGCGTGCTCCGCGTCCACGTACGCCATGGCGATCGGCCTGCCCAGCGTCGGCGACGGGGCGCCCGAGGTGACCTCGCCGACCACCCGGCCGCCGGCGACCACGGACATCCCGGCGCGCGGCACGCGGCGGCCCTCGGCGACCAGGCCGACCAGCCTGCGCGGCGGCGCGGTCTCGGCGCGCGCGGCGGCCTCCTCCAGCGCGGCGCGGCCCACGAAGTCACCGGCCTTCTCGAACTTCACGACCCGGCCCAGGCCCGCGTCGAAGGGGGTCAGGTCGGTCGTCAGCTCGTGCCCGTACAGCGGCATGCCCGCCTCCAGGCGCAGCGTGTCGCGGCAGGACAGGCCGCACGGGATCAGCCCGGCGCCCTCGCCGGCCGCGGTCAGCGCCTTCCACAGGGTCTCGGCGTGCTCCGGCGCGGTGAACAGCTCGAAGCCGTCCTCGCCGGTGTAACCGGTGCGGGCGATCAGCGCCGGGACGCCGGCGACCGTGCCGGGCAGGCCCGCGTAGTACTTCAGGCCGTCCAGGTCGGCGTCGGTGACCGACTTCAGGATGCCGGGGGACTCGGGGCCCTGGACGGCGATCAGCGCGTAGGCGTCGCGGTCGTCGCGGACCTCGGCGTCGAAGCCGGCCGCGCGCTCGGTCAGCGCGTCCAGCACCACCTGGGCGTTGGAGGCGTTGGCGACGACCATGTACTCCTGCTCGGCGAGCCGGTAGACGATCAGGTCGTCGAGGATGCCGCCGTCCTCGCGGCAGATCATCGTGTAGCGGGCGCGGCCCACGCCGACGCCGCCGATGTTGCCGACCAGCGCGTGGTCGAGGAGGTCCGCCGCCTGCGCGCCGGTCACGGTGATCTCACCCATGTGGGAGAGGTCGAACAGGCCGGCCCGGGTGCGGACGGCGGTGTGCTCGTCCCGCTCGCTGCCGTACCGCAGCGGCATGTCCCAGCCGGCGAAGTCGGTCATGGTCGCGCCCAGCGCACGATGCAGCGCATCGAGGGCCGTGCGGCGGGGGAAGTGCTCATGAGGGGGCTCCCAGGTCCGGGGCATGGATGGCGAGGACGGTCCTCCCCATCTGTCATCGGAACCTGAGAGGTTCGCCGTGACCCCTGCCGGGGAGCGGCTTGCACCTTGGGTGGAGCGGCGCCCCGGCGGTGCGGGGAGCGGCTCGCTTTTCAGATCTGCCTCATCCGTGCGGTGCGGGGCCTGAGAGATTCAAGGGAGGAACTTGCTCCTTCGGCGCCCGGGCCGACGACGGCCCGGGACTCTCCCGCACGGATTCGAGCGGCCTGTATGCGGTTGTCGGCGCGCACATCATCGCATGAGGGTCCGGATAGGCAAACCCTCGGCTTGTCGGCAAATCGCTTGCGCCCCATTACCGTTTCTTTACACTCCTTGGGCAGGCTGGGGGGGGGAGCCGAGCTCGGGAGGGGCCATCATGTCGCAGCGGTCCGGCGCGTACGCCACGACCGCGGGAGTGCCGCCGGCGCTGCCCGCCCGCACGACCGCCGCCCCCGTCCTCCGCGACCTCCGCGACCGCGGCGGGCGCGTCCCGCGCGAGCTGGCCTTCGCCGAGGCCGACGTGGTCGTCGTCTCGGGACTACCCGGAAGCGGCAAGTCCACACTCATCCGGCGGATCGCCCCCGACCGCGCCGTCGACTCCCAGGACACCCGCGAACGCTGGGAGGGCCGCGTGCCGCGCCTCCTGCCGTACGCCGCCTACCGCCCCCTCGTCCGCGCCGCCCACTACGCCGGCCTGTGGACCCGGCTGCGCGCCGGCCTCGGCGTCGTCGTCCACGACTGCGGCACGCAGTCCTGGGTGCGCCGCTGGCTCGCCCGCGAGGCCCGCCGCCGGGGCGGCACCCTGCACCTGGTGCTCCTCGACGTCGACCCCGGCACCGCCCGCGAGGGCCAGCGGCAGCGGGGGAGGGGCGTCTCCGCGTACGCCTTCGCCCGGCACCGCAGGGCCGTGGGCCGGCTCGTCCGCGACGCCGAGCAGGGGGTCCTGCCCGGCGGCTGCGGCTCCGCGGTCCTCCTCGACCGCCCGGCGGCCGCGGCCCTGGCCCGCATCCGCTTCCGCTGATCCGCCGGGGGCGGCCCGGCCCCCGCCCGCTAGGGTGCTGCGGCAGGTACCGGAAGACCGGGGAAGGACGCAGGGACACCGTGGACACCGCACCCGCCGCAGTCGACGCCGCATGGCCGTCCAACGAGCTGGAGGAGGTCCTCTCCGCCTCCCTCGGCCAGGGCGCCGCCGGTGCCCGCATCGTCGAGGTCCTCGGCCGCAGCCGGGTCTGGGTGCCCCTGCCCGAGGGCGGCTCCCCCGACGGCGCCGGTCCCGGAGCTCCCGGCCTCGACCTGCCCACGCTGGAGCTGGACGGCCTGCCGTACGTGCCGGTGTTCACCTCCGAGGGCCAGTTCCGCGCCTGCGCCGGCGGCCACATGGCGTACGCCGTCGCCCCCGCCGTCGAGTTCGCCCGCGGGCTGCCGCCGCAGCTCGGTCTCGCCCTCAACCCGGGCGGCACCGTCGGCGCGCCCCTCCCGCCGCCCGCCGTCGCCGAGCTGTGCCGCGCCGGCCGGAGCCCGCTGGAGGGGGCCGCCTCCGGTGCGCGCGTCCGGCTGTTCGAACCCGACTGGCAGGACGACCCCGTCGACTTCCTCTCCGCCGCGAGGGCCGAGTTCGAGGCGACCGGGGCGGTGCTCACCGCCCGGCGCGCCCTCGCCAGCGTCGAGGGGGACCCGCCCGCCCTCTTCGTCGGCGTCCAGCTCCTCTCCCCGGAGGGTTCCGACCGCGCCGCCCCCCTGGACGCCCTCGGCCGCGCCCTGGGCGCCGCTCCCGTGCCGTGGCCGGTCAACCTGGTCCTCCTCGACGTCGCCGACGACCCCGTCGGCGACTGGATGCTCCAAAAGGTGCGCCCCTTCTACCGCCGCGAACCCCTCCCCTGACCGGGCGTCCCCTTAAGCTGGAGCGGAAGTCTGCGAACGAGGGGCGGGATCGGGTGAGCGCGTCAGGCACGGCGGCGGGCGGCGGGGCCTCCCCGGCCGAGCGGAGCCGGGACCTCCGGAAAAGGTCGAGCACATGCTGCGGCAGGTCGCACCCGGGCGCTACGACGCGTACGAGGCGCTGCTCCACGCCCTCGCCGAGGGCCGGGTGTGGATGCTGCTCTGGCACGGCCGGGCCGGCTCCCCCGACGCCCAGTACGGGAAGATGGAGGTCGACGGCCTCGGCTACGCCCCGTGCGTCACCTCCGCCCAGGAACTGGCCCTCTCCGGCTGGAACCGCGCCCACGAGGTGGTCGCCGTCCGCGACGTGGCCCGCGCCCTCTACCCCGACCGGTGGGGTCTCTGGCTCAACCCGCACGCCCCCGGCGGCGGTGTCGGCGTCCCCTGGGCCGATCTGCGGCGGATCGCCACCGGGCTGGACCGCATGCCCGCCGGCCCGCTCCGGCTCTCCGAGCCCGCCGTCGAGCTGCCGCAGTTCTACGCCCTGCTCACCCAGAACGCCCACCGCACCCCCGCCGTGCGCTCCCTGCGCCGGGTCTGGGTGCAGCCGTCCCTCGGCACGCCGTACCTCGCCATCGGCCTCGACCTCTACGGGACGGACCACGCGTCCGTCGAAGCGGTCCGCGCGATGATGCGGCAGTCCGTCGCGGCCGTCCCGGACGGGCTGCCCGTGTCGACGGTCGCCATGTCCGACGGGCACGACCCGGTCGCGATGTGGCTGCGCGCCCACGCCCGCCCCTTCTACGACCGCGAGGCCCACCTCGCCCCGCCCCAGCGCGGAACCGCCTCCTACGGCTACCCCCAGCAGGGCTGACCCCCCGTCCGGAGGGTGCCTCGAAGCCCCCCCGGGGCGGGGGGCTTGTCCGAGATGGGGGCGGTTTGGCGACTGTCCGGGTCTCGACTAGATATCGCCGCTATCCGGACTGTTCTCCGAGATGCCACCCGTAGGTAGTGTTCGGCCGGTCAAGACCTCGCCCATTAGGCCGAACCAGGGGTGGCCCATGCGAATATCCAAGTCCCGTGCGGTCCGGGTGGTCACCGCGGCGCTCGCCGTCGGAATGATCGCGACGGGCTGCGCCAGCGAACGAGGCAAGGACAGCGGCAAGGGCGGCGGCAAGGACACGTTCGTGTTCGCCGGCGCCGGTGACCCGAGCTCCCTCGACCCTGCCCTCGCCAGCGACGGCGAAACGTTTCGCGTCACGCGCCAGGCATTCGAGGCGCTGTTGGAGCACGAGCCCGGCGGCAGCAAGCTCGTCGGCGGCCTGGCCGAAAAGTGGTCCAGCGACCCGTCCGGCAAGGTGTGGACGTTCAACCTCCGCAAGGGGGTGAAGTTCCACGACGGCGAGGCCTTCAACGCGGACGCGGTCTGCGCCAACTACGACCACTGGTTCAACTGGACGGGCACCTACCAGTCCAGCGCGGTCTCCTACTACTGGCAGACCATCATGGGCGGCTTCGCGAAGAACGAGGACAAGGAGACCCCCAAGGCCAACTACAAGTCCTGCACCGCGAAGGACCCGAACACGGCCGTCATCGAGGTTCACGAGCCCTCCGCCAACCTGCCGGGCGGCTTCTCCCTCCAGGCGCTGGCGATCCACTCGCCGAAGGCGATCAAGGAGTACGAGAAGCAGGCCGCCGGCGGTTCCGGCGACGCCATCACGTACCCCAAGTACAGCCAGGAGCCCGGCACCGTCGTCGGCACCGGCCCGTACCGGATCACCGGCTGGAACAAGGGCAACAAGGAAGTCACCCTCGAACGATTCGACGGCTACTGGGGTGAGAAGGCCAAGGTGAAGAACCTGGTCTTCCGCACGATCGACACGGAGGAGGGCCGTCGCCAGGCCCTCCAGGCCGGCGACATCGACGGCTACGACCTGGTGTCGCCCGCGGACGTGAAGACCCTGAAGGCCGAGGGCTTCGAGGTCCCGACCCGCGACGTCTTCAACCTCTTCTACGTGGGCTTCTCCCAGGAGAAGAACCCGGCGCTGAAGAAGCCCCAGGTCCGCCAGGCCATCGCGCACGCCGTCGACCGCGAGAACATCGTCAAGACGCAGCTGCCCGAGGGCGGCAAGGTCGCGACGCAGTTCATGCCCGACACGGTCGCCGGCTGGTCGGACGAGGTGAAGACGTACCCGCACGACACGAACAAGGCCAAGCAACTGCTGGCCGCGGCGGGCGAGCCCAAGCTGAAGGTCGAGTTCTGCTACCCGACCGAGGTCACCCGGCCCTACATGCCGGCCCCGCAGGACATCTTCGAGCAGATGAAGTCCGACCTGGAGAAGGCCGGCATCACCGTCACCCCGAAGCCGATGAAGTGGGCCCCGGACTACCTGGACGCCACCGAGGCCGGCGCCTGCGCCCTGCACATGCTGGGCTGGACCGGTGACTTCAACGACGGCTACAACTTCATCGGCACCTGGTTCTCCGAGTACGACAAGCAGTGGGGCTTCAAGGACCCCGCCGTCTTCGGCGCCGTGACCGGTGCCTCGAAGATGACCGACCCGGTCAAGCGCGTCGAGGCGTACAAGGCCGCCAACGAGAAGATCATGGAGTACCTGCCCGGTCTCCCGGTCTCCTCGTCGCCGCCCGCCATCGCGTTCGGCAAGAACGTCAACCCGCCGAAGGTCTCCCCGCTGACGCAGGAGAACTTCGCCGAGGTCTCCTTCAAGGAATCCCCCAAGTAATCGCCGTCCCATGCGGGGTCCGCCCGGTCACACCAGAAGGGTGGCCGGGCGGACCCGCATCTCACGCACACGCAAGAAAGGGGCACGCGGGGTGCTGCGACTCGTCGTACGAAGACTGCTACAGCTGATACCCACCCTGCTCGGCCTGTCGGTTCTGCTCTTCCTGTGGCTGAACCGGCTGCCCGGCGGACCCGCCTCAGCGATCCTGGGCGAGCGGGCCACGCCGGCCGATGTGGCGCGCATCAACCGGGCCCTCGGCCTCGACCAGCCGGTCTGGGTCCAGTACTGGCGCTTCCTGGAGCGCATCGCCCACCTGGACCTGGGCACCTCGACCCGGACCCGCCAGCCGGTGTGGGACGAGTTCGTCCTGCGGTTCCCGGCCACCGTGGAGCTCAGCCTCACCGCGATGCTCATCGCGGTCGTGGTCGGCATCCCCCTCGGCTACCTCGCGGCCCGGCGCCGCGGCGGCTGGCTCGACGTGGCCTCGGTCTCCGGCTCGCTCTTCGGGATCTGCGTACCGGTGTTCTTCCTCGGCATGATCCTCAAGGGGATCCTCGCCGTGCAGCTCGGCCTGTTCCCCAGCTTCGGGCGGATGACCACGGGCATCGAGGCGACCGAGGTCACCGGCTTCGCCGTCCTCGACGGCCTGCTCACCGGCGAGCTCGACGCCTCGGCCGACGCCCTGTGGCACCTGGTCCTGCCGGCGCTGACGCTCGCCTCCATCCCGCTCGCCGTCATCGTCCGGATGACCCGCGCCAGCGTCCTGGAGGTCCTCGGCGAGGACTACGTCCGCACCGCCGAGTCCAAGGGCCTGGAGAAGGGCGTCGTCCGCGTCCGGCACGTGCTGCGCAACGCGCTGCTGCCCGTCGTCACGGCCATCGGCCTGCTGACCGGCTCCCTGCTGTCCGGCGCGGTCCTCACCGAGTCGGTCTTCTCCTTCAACGGCATCGGCAACTTCATCCGCCTCGCCATCGACGCCCGCGACTACCCGGTGCTCGTCGGCTTCATCATGTTCATCACGATGGTGTACGTCGTCATCAACCTGCTGGTGGACCTCGCGTACAGCCTCATCGACCCGAGAGTGCGGGTGAACTGACGTGTCCACCAAGACCGACAAGATCGACCGCCTCGCGGAACTCACCCAGAGCACGGACAGCACCTCGGGCGGCAGCCTGTGGCGCGAGGCGTTCCGCCGCCTCAAGGGCAGCAAGATGGCGCTCATCGGCGTCGGCGTCATCGGCGCCTTCGTCGTCGTCGCCGTCGTCGGCCCCTGGCTCGCCCCGTACTCCCCGACCGCGCAGACCTGGCGCGGCGAGGTCTTCCCCAACCAGGGCCGGTTCGTCGGCATGCGCGACGGCAACCTGTTCGGCCTCGACCACCTCGGCCGCGACATGTTCTCGCGGCTCCTCGTCGGCGCCCGGCAGACCCTCCTCGTCGGTGTCGTCTCCATGCTGATCGGCCTGCTCGTCGGCGCGCTGATCGGCATGCTGTCCGGGGCCGCCGCCACCCTCGGCGGCAAGCCGGGACAGCGCGTCGACACCTTCGTCATGCGCGTCATCGACATCATGCTGTCGCTGCCCTCGCTGCTGCTGGCCGTCTCCATCGCGGCCGTCATGGGCCAGTCCCTGACGACCGTGATGATCGCCGTCGGCGTCGTCCAGATCCCGGTCTTCGCGCGCCTGCTGCGCGGTTCGATGCTGGCGCAGGGCGGCTCCGACTACGTGCTCGCCGCCAAGGCGCTGGGCGTGCGGCGCAAGCGGATCGTGCTGACCCAGATCCTGCCGAACTCGGTCAGCCCCGTGATCGTCCAGGCGACCCTGAGCCTCGCCACCGCGATCATCGAGGCCGCCGCCCTGTCCTACCTGGGCCTGGGCAACCCCGACCCGGCCGTGCCCGAGTGGGGCGTCATGCTCGCCCAGGCGCAGCGGTTCTTCGACAACGCGCCGATGATGGCCGTCTACCCGGCGGTCGGCATCATCATCACCGCCCTCGGCTTCACCCTGCTCGGCGAGGCCATGCGCGAAGCCCTCGACCCGAAGCTGCGAGGCTGAACTGCCATGCCACTGCTCACTGTTGACGAACTCACCGTCACCTTCGGCGGACGCGGCCGCACCCCTCCACCGCGGTCGACGGGGTCTCCTTCACCGTCGACCAGGGCCAGGTCGTCGGCCTGGTCGGCGAGTCCGGCTGCGGCAAGTCCGTGACCTCCCTCGCCCTGATGGGCCTGCTCCCGGGCAAGGGCGTCACGATCGGCGGGCGGGCCGTCTTCGACGGCGAGGACCTGCTGCGGCTGAGCCCGAAGCGGCTCCGCGACATGCGCGGCAGCAAGCTCGCGATGATCTTCCAGGACCCGCTGTCCTCGCTGAACCCGGTCATCCCGATCGGCCTCCAGGTCACCGAGATCCTCCAGCGGCACCGGGGCCTGAAGGGCGAGGCGGCGCGGAAGGAGGCCGCGCACCTGCTCGACCGCGTCGGCATCCCCGACCCGCCCCGCCGCCTCAGGGAGTACCCGCACCAGCTCTCCGGCGGCATGCGCCAGCGCGCCCTCATCGCCATGGCGGTGGCCTGCGCCCCGCGCCTGCTGATCGCCGACGAGCCCACGACGGCGCTGGACGTGACGATCCAGGCGCAGATCCTGGAGCTGCTGAAGGAACTGGTGGACCAGGAGGGCACCGCCCTGCTGATGATCACCCACGACCTCGGCGTGGTGGCGGGCCTCTGCGACCAGGTGAACGTGCTGTACGCGGGGAAGGCGGTGGAGACGGCCGGCCGCAGGGAGCTGTTCGCCCACCCCACCCACCCGTACGCGCACGGCCTCCTCGGCTCCATCCCGCGCCTGGACGCCCCGCGCGGTGAGCCGCTCAACCCGATCCGCGGCTCCATCAACGACAAGATCGCCTGGGCGGACGGCTGCGCGTTCGCGCCGCGCTGCGACTTCTACACCCTGGAGTGCCTCACCGGCACGCCCCAGCTGACCCAGCCGCGCACCGAGGGCCACCACGTGCGCTGCGTCAACCCCGTGCTGCCCGACGCACCGGCCGAGGAGGTACCGGCATGAGCCTGCTCGAACTGAACGGTGTGAAGGTCCACTTCCCCGTCAGGAGGGGTCTCCTCTTCGACCGCACCGTCGGCCACGTCTACGCCGTCGACGGCGTCTCGCTGAAGGTCGAGGCCGGCCAGACGTACGGCCTGGTCGGCGAGTCGGGTTGCGGCAAGACGACGCTGGGCCGGGCCGTGCTGCGGCTGGTCGACGTCACGGACGGCGAGGTCGTCTTCGACGGCACCGACCTGGCGAAGCTGTCCGAGGAGGAGATGCGGAGGTTCCGGCGCCGCCTGCAGATGGTCTTCCAGGACCCGCTGGGCAGCCTGAACCCGCGCCAGAACATCGAGTCGATCCTCTCCGAGGGCATGATCGCGCACTCCATCGGCGCGAACCAGGAGGAGCGCCGCGAGAGGATCAAGGCGATCCTGCAGCGGGTCGGCCTCCCGGCGAACGCCCTGTCGCGGTACCCGCACGAGTTCTCCGGGGGCCAGCGCCAGCGCATCGGCATCGCCAGGGCGCTCGTGCTGGAGCCCGACGTCATCATCTGCGACGAGCCCGTGTCGGCCCTGGACGTGTCGATCCAGGCGCAGGTCGTCAACCTGCTGGAGGAGCTCCAGGAGCAGCTGGGCCTCACCTACCTGGTGATCGCCCACGACCTGGCCGTCGTCCGGCACATCTCGGACGTCATCGGCGTCATGTACCTGGGCTCCCTGGTGGAGGAGGCGCCGAGCGACGCGCTGTACGCGGCGCCGAAGCACCCGTACACCAGGGCCCTGATGTCGGCCGTCCCGGTGCCGGACCCGGAGGTGGAGGACCGCCGCGAGCGCATCCTCCTCCACGGCGACCTCCCCTCCCCGGCCAACCCGCCGACCGGCTGCCGCTTCCACACCCGCTGCCCCTGGGCGCAGCCCCGATGCGGCGAGGAGCGGCCGGTGCTGACGGACCTGGGCGGCGGGCACAGGGTGGCGTGCCACTTCGCGGCCGAGATCGAGTCCGGCGAGCTGCCCCTGACCCGGCCCACGGGCGTGGAGGCGGTGGTCGGCACGGCCGCGTCCCCGGCGCGACCCGGGCCGGAGGCCGCCGGGAGCGCGTAGCGGGCACCGGCCGGGGCCCGCCCGACGGGGCGGCCCCGGCCGGGCCGCGGGCGGACCTCTCCGCCGCGGGCCGGGCGGGGCCGCCCCGGCCGTCCTACCGCACCGGGCGCCGCGCGCGGTACAACGGTGCGGTGCTCCCGGACCTGTTCACGCCCTCCGTCCTCCACTCCCTCGAACTGGCGGGGATCTTCGTCTTCGCCATCTCCGGCGCCCTCCTCGCCGTGCGCAGGAACTTCGACGTGGTCGGCATGGCCGTCCTCGCCGAGGTCACCGCACTGGGCGGGGGGCTCTTCCGCGACCTGGTCATCGGAGCGGTGCCCCCCGCCGCCTTCACCGACCTCGGCTACTTCCTCATGCCGCTGGTCGCCACGGCGCTGGTCTTCTTCCTGCACCCCGTCGTCGAGCGCACCCAGACGGCGGTGAACGCCTTCGACGCCGCCGGGCTGGGGCTGTTCTGCGTGACCGGCACGACCAAGGCGTACGAGTACGGGCTCGGCCTGACGCAGTCGGCCGTCCTCGGGGTGGCGACCGCCGTCGGCGGCGGCCTCCTGCGGGACGTCCTGGCGAACGAGGCCCCCTCCCTGCTGCGCTGGGACCGGGACCTGTACGCCGTCCCGGCCATCGCCGGCTCGGCCCTGGTCGTGCTGTTCATCCGCTTCGAGGTGCTCACCCCCCTCACCAGCACCGTCGCCGCGCTCGCCGCGTTCGCCCTGCGCCTGCTCGCGCTGCGCTACCGCTGGCGGGCGCCGCGCGCCTGGAACCGGCGCTCTTCGGCGACCGAGGGGCCCGACCGCAAAGCTACCGCTCAGTAATGCGTTGTTGTACCGTTCCGGCCATGGACAGCACCCAGTTCGACCGCGACACCGCGGTGACCCGGCGCACGCCGGGTGTCTACGCCGCGGACCTCTCCGCCGACTGGACGATATTCGGCGTCGTCAACGGCGGCTACCTGCTCGCCCTGCTGGGCCGGGCCCTCGGCGACGCCCTGCCGCACCCGCACCCCTTCTCGGTGTCGGCCCACTACCTGGCGCCCTCGCTCCCCGGCCCCGCCGTGATCCGCACCGAGACCGTCCGCACCGGGCGCACGCTCTCGACCGGCCAGGCCTCCCTCTTCCAGTACGCGCAGGACGGCACCGAGACCGAACGCATCCGCCTCCTCGCCACCTACGGCGACCTCGACGCCCTCCCCGACGACGTGCGCACCAGCGCCAAGCCGCCCGCGATCCCGCCCTACGAGCACTGCTTCGGCCCGGCGGACGCGCCGACCCCGCTGCCCGGCGCCGCCGAGATCACCCGGCTCCTCGACCTCAGGCTCGACCCGGCGACCGTCGGCTGGGCGGTCGGCGCCCCCTCCGGCAAGGGGGAGATCCGCGGCTGGTTCGGCCTCGCGGACGGCCGCGACCCCGACCCGCTGTCCCTGCTCCTGACCGTCGACGCGCTCCCCCGACCGCCTTCGACCTGGGGCTCGCGGGCTGGACGCCGACCGTCGAGCTCACCGCGCACATCCGCTGCCGGCCCGCGCCCGGACCGCTGCGGGTCTCCATCACCACCCGCAACCTCGCCGGCGGCTTCCTGGAGGAGGACGCCGAGGTGTGGGACGGCGCCGACCGCCTGGTCGCCCAGTCCCGCCAGCTCGCCCGCGCCCCGCGGGGGGCCTGACCCCGCGCGCCGGTCCCCGGGGGCGCCCCGGGCGCACCGTCGGCCGGCGGGCGCTCCCCGCCGGGTACGCCCCGCCGGGCGCGCCCGGCGAGGACTCGTAGAATCGGGGAACCATGGCCTACCTCGACCACGCCGCGACCACACCGATGCTCCCGGAGGCGATCGAGGCGATGACCGCCCAGCTCACCGCCACGGGCAACGCCTCGTCCCTGCACGCCTCCGGCCGCCGAGCCCGCCGCACCGTCGAGGAGGCCCGCGAGGCGCTCGCCGAGGCCCTCGGAGGGCGCCCCAGCGAGATCGTCCTCACCTCCGGCGGCACCGAGGCGGACAACCTCGCCGTCAAGGGGCTCTACTGGTCCCGCCGGGACGCCGACCCGCGCCGCGTCCGCGTGCTCACCAGCCCCGTGGAGCACCACGCCGTGCTCGACGCCGTCCACTGGCTCGGCGAGCACGAGGGCGCCGCCGTCGAGTACCTGCCCGTCGACGGGTACGGGCGCGTCCACCCCGACACGCTGCGCGAAGCCCTCGCCCGCGACCCCGGCAGCGTCGCCCTCGCCACCGTCATGTGGGCCAACAACGAGATCGGCACGGTCATGCCGGTCGCCGAACTGGCCGCCGTGGCGAGCGAGTTCGACGTTCCGCTGCACTCCGACGCCGTCCAGGCCGTCGGCCAGGTGCCGGTCGGCTTCACCGGATCCGGGCTCGCCGCCATGACCGTCTCCGGCCACAAGATCGGCGGCCCGTACGGCACCGGCGCGCTGCTCCTCGGCCGCGCCCACAGCCCCGTGCCCGTCCTCCACGGCGGCGGCCAGGAACGCCACGTCCGCTCCGGCACCCTCGACGTACCCGCCGTCGCCGCCTTCGCCGTCGCCGCACGGGTCGCCACCGAACGGCGCGAACGGTTCGCCCGCGAGGTCGGCGCCCTGCGCGACGAACTCGTCGCCGCCGTCCGCGCGGCCGTCCCCGACGCGGTCCTCGGCGGCGACCCCGAGGACCGCCTCCCCGCCAACGCCCACTTCAGCTTCCCCGGCTGCGAGGGCGACTCGCTGCTGCTCCTCCTCGACGCGCAGGGCATCGAGTGCTCCACCGGATCGGCCTGCACCGCCGGCGTCGCCCAGCCCAGCCACGTCGTCCTGGCCACCGGCTCCGACCCGGACCTGGCCCGCGGCACGCTCCGCTTCACCCTCGGGCACACCTCCACCCGCGCCGACGTCGAGGCCGTCGCCCGGGCCATCGGCCCCGCCGTGGAGCGCGCCCGCACGGCCGGACTCAGCTAGCGGGCCCGGCGGGCGCGGGCGTGTCCGCGGGCCGCGCCGCCCGGCCGTCCCCGGCGGGCGCGGCGCGGGCCGGTGGCCGTCCGCTCACGCCCTTCGCGTCGTGCGGGACGCGGAGGCGGGGGAGGGGACCGGGCGGGGGGCCGCCGCGGCCCGCCGCACCAGCTCCATGTACCGGTCCCAGTCCCAGTGCGGGCCCGGATCGGTGTGGTCCGTCCCCTCCACCTCGACGTGGCCGATGACGTGCTCCCGGTCCACGGGTATGCCGTACCGGGCGCATATGTCCGCCGTCAGCCGCGCCGACGCCGCGTACATCGCCGGCGTGAAGTCCTGCGGGCGGTCCACGAAGCCCTCGTGCTCGATGCCGATGCTCCGCTCGTTCATCTCGCGGTTCCCCGCGTGGAACGCCACGTCCAGCTCGCGGATCATCTGCGCGATCCGCCCGTCCCTGCCCACCACGTAGTGCGTCGCCGCGCCGTGGCCCGGGTTCTTGAACACCCGCAGCGCCGTCGCGTAGCTGCCCTGCACCACGTGGATCACCACCCGGTCGATGCCGAAGTCGCCCGGCCGGTCCGCCCGGCGCCAGTTCGCCCGCGCCGCCGCCGTCCACACCGCGCCCGCGTGGTCCAGCTCGCCCTCCACACGCCGCCTCTCCGTGCCGGGCAGCCGCCACCACAGGCGCCGCAGCCCGTCCCACCCCAGTGCGACCGCGCCCGCCGCCGCGGCGCCGCCGCCGACCAGCACGGCGCGCCGCCCCACCCGCCGGTTCTCTCCCCGACCCGTCTCTCCACCCATGCCACGGAGAACGCTCACTCCCGCGACGGCGGTTCCCGCGGCCCCGTACCCTGGTGGGGTTATGACTGAGACCTCCCCGCGCCCCCTCCGCGTCCTCGCCGCCATGTCCGGCGGCGTGGACTCCGCCGTCGCCGCCGCCCGCGCCGCCGAGGCGGGCCACGACGTGACCGGGGTGCACCTGGCGCTCTCCGCCAACCCTCAGTCCTTCCGCACCGGTGCCCGCGGCTGCTGCACGATCGAGGACTCCCGCGACGCCCGCCGCGCCGCCGACGTGATCGGCATCCCCTTCTACGTCTGGGACCTGGCGGAGCGCTTCCGCGAGGACGTCGTGGAGGACTTCGTCGCCGAGTACGAGGCCGGCCGCACGCCCAACCCGTGCCTGCGCTGCAACGAGAAGATCAAGTTCGCCGCACTCCTCGACAAGGCCCTCGCCCTCGGCTTCGACGCGGTCTGCACCGGCCACTACGCCAAGGTCGTCACCCTCCCCGACGGCACCCGCGAGCTGCACCGCGCCTCCGACGAGGCCAAGGACCAGTCGTACGTCCTCGGCGTCCTCGACGCGCGCCAGCTCGCCCACGCCCTGTTCCCGCTGGGCGACACGGTCACCACCAAGGACGAGATCCGCGCCGAGGCCGAGCGGCGCGGCCTGGCCGTCGCGAGGAAGCCCGACAGCCACGACATCTGCTTCATCGCCGACGGCGACACCCAGGGCTTCCTCGCCGCCCGGCTCGGCAGGTCCGAGGGCGACATCGTGGACGAGGCCGGCAACCGGCTCGGCGGCCACGACGGCGCGTACGGCTTCACCGTCGGCCAGCGCAAGGGCCTGCGCATCGGCCACCCGGCACCCGACGGCAGGCCCCGGTACGTCCTGGACATCTCGCCGGTGGACAACAGGGTCACCGTCGGCCCCGCCGAGGCGCTGGACGTCACCGCGCTCACCGCGATCAGGCCCCGCTGGTGCGGCCGCGCCCCCCGAGGGCCCCGGCGCGTACACGGCCCAGCTGCGCGCGCACGGCGGCGAGACGGAGGTGACGGCGGAACCCGTCGACGGCGAACTGCGCGTCGCCTTCGCCGAGCCGGTCCGCGGCGTCGCCCCGGGCCAGGCGATCGTCCTGTACGACGGCACCCGCGTCGTCGGCTCGGCCACCATCGCCACCACCACCCGCCGCACGGCGACCGCCTCGGCCGGCGCCTGACCCTCGCCCGGCGGGCGTGCGGAGCGACCGCGTGGGCCCGGGCCGGTCAGGGCGGCGTGGCGGTTGCAGCGCCTCAGCCGGGACTTCCCGTACGTCCACTCCGAGTGCGGCCTCGTCCGCACCGCACCGAACGGTTTCGCATCGGACCTCGCCGGACCCCAGCGCCTCCTCGTGGGCGCCCCGGCGGACGCCGCGAGCACGAACCTGACGGTGGAGGACGGCTCGGTGGACCACCCGGCCGTCGGGGTCCGGAACATCGCGGGCGGCAAGCGGCAGGCCCCGGGCGGCACCGCCCGGGGCAGCGCTGGGCTCCCGACGGGCCCGTACCCGCCCGGTCCGAGACTCGAGTCGCCGTACTTCGACGGACAGCCCGGCCTCCTGCCGGTCGACCCGAACGCGACCGAGGCGCAGGACGCGGCCGACCGGATCGCCCGCGCCGTCCGGGCCGCGCGGGAGGTGACGCCCGGTACGCCAGGACGCTGAACGGACTCAAGGCGGCCGGGGGCCCCGACGTCACGTCCGCGGTGACGAAGGACGTCATCGCCGCCGCCGTGCGCGCCGCCGCCTCCCACCCGGAGAACCAGTCCCCCCGCGGCCGGCACGCCGTCCCGGACGACGCGGACCGGTCCGGCCGCCGGCCCGACGGTGACGCGGTGTCCCGGGGTGGGCACAGCCGGACAACGGACCGGGCCCCGCCCGGTTCCCGCAGCGCGCCGCCCGTACGGTCTTCCCATGGACATCTGCGTCTTCCTCTCCGCCGCCGACCTCGACGACCGCTACACCGTCCCCGCGCGCGAGTTCGCCCGGCTCCTCGCGCAGGGCGGCCACACGCTCGTGTGGGGCGGCTCGGACACCGGCCTGATGAAGGTCGTCGCCGACGCCGTGCAGCAGGCGGGCGGACGGCTCGCCGGGGTGTCCGTGGAGTTCCTCGCCCACAAGGCGCGTCCCGGCTGCGACGAGATGGTCGTCGCCGTGGACCTCGCGGAGCGGAAGGCGCGGCTGCTGGCCCGCTCCGACGCGGTCGTCGTCATGGTCGGCGGCACCGGCACCCTGGACGAGGCCACCGAGATCCTGGAGCTGAAGAAGCACGGCCTGCACGCCAAGCCGGTCGTCCTGCTCAACTCGGCCGGGTTCTACGACGGCCTCGAGCAGCAGCTCCGCCGCATGGAGGAGGAGGGCTTCCTGCCGCTGCCCCTCAGCGACCTGGTGTTCTTCGCCGAGGACGGCGCCTGTGCGCTCGCCTACCTGGAACAGGCCGCCGGGGTCCGGTAACCGCGCGGGTGCGAGCATGGCACCCATGACCACACACCTGATCACCGGCGCCGGCTCCGGCATCGGCGCGGCCGTGACCCGTCGCCTCCACGCGCGCGGGGACGACCTGATCCTGCTGGCCCGGGACGCCGGCCGGGCCAGGGAGCTGGCCGACCTGTACCCGGGCGCCCGCACCCTCGTCGGGGACCTGGCCAACCCGGACCGGCTGTCCTGGGCGTTCTCCCACCAGGAGCTGCCCGACCGGCTCGACACCCTCCTGCACGTCGCGGGCGTGGTCGACCTCGGCCCGGTCGGCGAGCTGACCACCAGGGCGTGGCGCACCCAGCTCGACGTGAACCTGGTCGCCCCCGCCGAGCTGACCCGGCTGCTCCTGCCGCAGCTGCGGGTCGCCCAGGGGCACGTCGTGTTCGTCAACTCCGGCGCGGGGCTCCGCGCGAACCCCGAGTGGGCCGCGTACGCCGCGTCCAAGCACGGCCTGAAGGCGCTCGCCGACGCCCTGCGCGCGGAGGAGCACGCCCACGGGGTCCGCGTCACCTCCGTGTACCCGGGCCGCACGGCCAGCCCCATGCAGGCCAAGGTCCACCGGCAGGAGGGCAGGGAGTACGACACGTCCCGCCTGATGGACCCCGAGTCGGTCGCGGCGACCGTCCTCGCGGCCGTCGACCTGCCGCGCGACGCGGAGATCCAGGACCTGACCGTCCGGCCGAGGGCCTGATCTCTTCCGCGTACCCTTCCCGGGTGAGCGAGAACAACCACAGCGACGACATCGGCTGGGGCCCGGCCACAGGAGTCGGGTCGATGCCGGGCGGCGACGCGCGCGAGGCCGCCAGGACCGTGGCCGGGTCCTTCGAGGACTTCGTCCACCTGCCCGAACTGCCCGCCCGCGGGCCCGGCGCCGACATGATCGGCCGGACGCTGGGACTCCTGGTCGAGGTCTACGCCCACGTGGAGCCCAGCGGGTGGCGGGTCAGCGACCGGCCCGGCCGCGACACGCGCCGGGCACACTCCTGGATGGGGGAGGACCTCGACGCGCTGGAGGAGTTCACCCAGGGGTACACGGGACCCCTGAAGGTCCAGGCGGTCGGACCGTGGACGCTCGCCGCCGCGCTGGAGCTGCGGGGCGGCGAGGCGGCCCTCGGCGACCCCGGGGCCTGCCGCGACCTCGCCGCGTCGCTCGCCGAGGGGCTCCGCGGCCACCTCGCCGAGGTGCGCCGCCGGGTGCCCGGCGCCCGGGTCGTGCTCCAGCTCGACGAGCCGTCCCTCACCGCCGTCCTGCACGGCCGCGTCAGGACCGCCAGCGGCTACCGCACCCACCGGGCCGTCGACCGGCAGGTCGCCGAGAGCGCCCTGCGCGACGTGATCGGCGTCCACGGCGGGCCCTCCGTCGTGCACTCCTGCGCCCCCGGCGCGCCGTTCGCGCTGCTGCGCCGTGCGGGTGCCTCGGCCGTCTCGTTCGATTTCGGGCTCCTCACCGAGCGTGACGAGGAGGCGATCGGCGAGGCCGTCGAGGGCGGCACGAAACTCTTCGCGGGCGTCGTGCCCTCCAGCGACGCCGCGTTGTCGGACCCTGCCGGTAGCGTCATGGGGGTCAGGACGCTGTGGCGCAGGCTGGGGCTGAATCCGGGGACCCTCGCGGAGTCCCTGGTGATCACTCCGGCGTGCGGGCTGGCGGGCGCTTCGCCCGGCTACGCCCGCCGCGCGCTGGCGCACTGTGTCAAGGCGGCGAAGTCCCTCGCGGACGACCCTGAGTGACGGAAGGATCGACGTGGCTGTCGAACAGCACGACCAGCGCGACGCGGTACCGGCGGAGGTCCGGGAGGACCACGCCCGGCTGGCGGAACGGGTCGAGGAGCACCGCTTCCGGTACTACGTGAAGGACCAGCCGGTCATCAGCGACGCCGAGTTCGACCGGCTGCTGCGGTCCCTGGAGGAGCTGGAGGAGCGGTACCCGGAGCTGCGCACCCCCGACTCGCCCACCCAGAAGGTCGCGGGGACGTACGAGACGGAGTTCACCGCCGTCGAGCACCGCGAGCGCATGCTCTCCCTCGACAACGTCTTCGACGACGCGGGGCTGGCCGCCTGGGCCGAGCGCGTCGGGCGCGACGTCGGCTCGGCGGAGCACCACTTCCTGTGCGAGCTGAAGGTCGACGGCCTCGCCGTGAACCTGACGTACGAGAAGGGCCGGCTGACGCGCGCGGCGACCCGCGGGGACGGCCGCACGGGCGAGGACATCACGCCGAACGTGCGGACCATCTCCGACGTCCCCGACCGGCTGGAGGGCGACCGCGTCCCGGACCTCGTGGAGATCCGCGGCGAGGTCTACTTCCCGATGGAGGAGTTCGAGGAGCTGAACGCACGGCTGGTCGCCGCCGGCGACAAGCCGTTCGCCAACCCGCGCAACGCCGCGGCCGGTTCGCTCCGCCAGAAGGACCCGCGCGTCACGGCCGCGCGCCCGCTGCACATGGTGGTGCACGGCATCGGCGCGCACGAGGGCCTGGCCCTCGACCGCCTGTCCGAGGCCTACGCGCTGCTCCACGGGTGGGGCCTGCCCACGGCGCGGCACAACCGCGTGGTGGAGGGGATCGACGGGGTGCGGGAGTTCATCGCGCACTACGGCGAGAACCGCCACTCGGTGGAGCACGAGATCGACGGCGTCGTCGTCAAGCTGGACGAGATCCGCCTCCAGGGCCGCCTCGGCTCCACCTCCCGCGCCCCGCGCTGGGCCATCGCGTACAAGTACGCGCCCGAGGAGGTCAACACCAGGCTGGTCGACATCCGCGTCGGCGTCGGCCGCACGGGCCGCGTCACTCCGTACGCGCAGGTGGAGCCGGTCACGGTGGCGGGTTCCGAGGTGGAGTTCGCCACCCTGCACAACCAGGACGTGGTGCGGGCCAAGGGCGTCCTCATCGGCGACACGGTCGTGCTGCGCAAGGCCGGCGACGTCATCCCGGAGATCCTGGGACCGGTCGTCGACCTGCGCGACGGCGGCGAGCGCGAGTTCGTCATGCCGTCCGAGTGCCCCGAGTGCGGGACGCCGCTGAAGCCCATGAAGGAGGGCGACGTCGACCTGCGCTGCCCGAACGCCCGCACCTGCCCCGCCCAGCTGCGGGAACGCCTGTTCTACCTGGCCGGGCGCCGCTGCTTCGACATCGAGAACTTCGGCTACGTGGCCGCTGCCGCGCTCACGCGCCCCCTGGAGCCGGCCGAGCCGCCGATCGCCGACGAGGGGGACCTGTTCGACCTGCGGGCCGACCGGCTGCGGGACATCAAGGCGTACGTCCTGGACCAGAACAGCGGGCTGCCCAAGCGCGACCCGAAGACCGGCGAGGAGAAGGTCGTCACGGTCTTCGCCAACCAGCAGGGCGAGCTGAAGAAGAACGCCCTCGCGATGCTCGCCAACATCGAGGAGGCCAAGCGGCGTCCGCTCGCCCGGGTCATCACGGCCCTGTCGATCCGCCACGTCGGCCCCGTCGCCGCCGGGGTGCTGGCCCGCGAGTTCCGCTCCGTCGACCGCATCGAACAGGCGACCGAGGAGGAGTTGGCCGCCGTCGAGGGCGTCGGACCCGTCATCGCCGCGTCCCTGAAGCAGTGGTTCGCGGAGGACTGGCACCGCGAGATCCTGCGCAAGTGGCGTGCCGCGGGCGTCCGGATGGAGGAGGAGCACGCCGGAGGGGACGAGGGCCCGCGTCCCCTGGAGGGGCTCGCCGTCGTCGTCACCGGCACACTGCGGAACCACACGAGGGACAGCGCGAAGGAAGCGCTGCAGGGCGCCGGTGCGAAGGTGACCGGGTCCGTGTCCAAGAAGACGGCGTTCGTGGTGGTGGGGGAGAACCCCGGCTCCAAGTACGACAAGGCGGTGCAGTTGAAGGTCCCGGTGCTGGACGAGGACGGCTTCGCCGTCCTGCTCGAACAGGGCCCCGACGCCGCCCGCGAAGCCGCCGTCCCGTTCGAGCAGCAGGAGGGCGCCTGAGCCGAACAGGCCGGAAGACATCACCCGTTCGGCGCATACCGGCCGCATAAGGGTGGCGGGGTGGCAATCGGGCAAGAGCTGTAGAGCGCTGCCCGTGAACGCCCTCCGCGGCCTACTGTTGTGACGTGCGCCTGTTCTGTACGGCCACGTTGGGCGAATCCGGCCGCGGTGACGGGTCACCGGGCCATCACGAGGCAGAGGCAACGGCACCGCCGGCTGTGAGAGGGACGGAATGAAACCGACCGAGAGTGCCGATCCGGTCACACGGCCGCGTGTGCGAGCGCGGCGCGCGGCGGCCCTGGAAGGCCTCCTCTCCAGACTGCCCGTCGTCGTCGTGGCCCTCGCCTGCGTCGCGGTCGCCACCGGCCTGCACCGCGCCGTGAGCGGGGGGCACGCCCTCTTCCCCGGCGGGACGACCGGTTGGTCCCTCGCCGTCCTCACCGGCATCGTCGTCGGCCACCTCGTCGCCCTCGGCCCCGAGCGCTGGTGGGGCGGCACGGGCTCCGGTGCCGCCCTCACCCTCGCGGTGCTGCTCCTGTTCGGCTGGGTCCCCGCCGGCCTGGTCAGCCTCGCCGTCGTCGTCCTCGTCGGCGCCGCCCGCAGGCACCGCTGGCGGCAGGGCCTGCTGCACGGCGCCGCCGACGTCCTCGGCATCGGCGGCGCCGCGCTCGTCCTCGCCGCCTTCGACGACGTGCCCTCCGTCGAACGGCCCTGGCAGCCGCTCGAATGGGGGATCGCCGCGGTACCGGAGGTCGCCCTCGCCGCGGGGACGTACCTGGTGGTGACCCGGCTCGCCCTGTGGTACACGCGCGCCCCGCGGATCGGCGACCTGCCCACGGCCGTCCGCACGGCGCTGCTCCGGCAGTGCCTCGTCGCCGTCGCCCTGCTCGGCATCACCCCGCTCATCTGCGTGGTCGCCGTCGCCCTGCCGGTCCTGCTGCCGCTGTTCGCCGTGCCTTTAATCGCCCTCGACTCCACGCTCTGGATCGCCCGGGCCCGCGCCGAGGAGCAGCTCCGCGACCCGCTCACCGGCCTCCCCAACAGGCAGTGGCTGCTCGAACGCACCTGGGCCGCCCTGGAGGCCGCCGAGGCCGACGGCCGGCGCGCCGCGCTCGTCCTGATCGACCTCGACCGCTTCCGGTCCGTCAACGACACGCTCGGCCACCTCGCCGGCGACCGGCTCCTCCTGCAGATCGCGGAGCGCCTGCGCCTCGCCCTGCCGCGCGGCGCCGAGGCCGCCCGGCTCGGCGGCGACGAGTTCGCCGTCCTCCTGCCGGCGGTCGACTCCACGACCAGCGCCCAGCGCGTCGCCCGCCACCTCGCCGCCGACCTGTCGTCCCCGCTCGACCTCGACGGGCTCACCCTCGTCCTGGAGGCCAGCGCCGGCGTCGCCGTCTTCCCCGACCACGCCCTCGACGCCGAGGAGATCCTCCAGCGCGCCGACGTGGCCATGTACCAGGCGAAACGGGACCGCACGGGCGTCGAGGTGTACGAGTCCAAGCGCGACTCCAACACCCCGGACCGGCTCGGCCTCCTCGGCGACCTGCGCCGCGCCCTCGACGCGGGCGAGGTGGAGCTGCACTACCAGCCCAAGGTCCGCTTCGACGGCCACGTCGCCGGCCTGGAGGCGCTGGTGCGCTGGGTCCACCCGGAGCGCGGCCGCGTCCCCCCGGACGAGTTCATCGCCATCGCCGAGTCGTCCGGCCTGATGCCGCACCTCACCGAGTACGTGCTGGAGACGGCGCTCGGCCAGGTTGCGCGGTGGCGCGCCCAGGGGCTGGAGGTCCCCGTCGCGGTGAACGTCTCCCCGCGCGACGTGCACAGCCCCGGCTTCGCCGGCGCCGTCGCCGCCCGCCTCGCCCGCCACGGCGTCCCCGCGGGCGCACTGCAACTGGAGATCACGGAGCACGTCCTCCTGGAGGACCCGCAACGCGCCGCCGACACCCTCGCCGGCCTCACCGGCCACGGGGTGAAGATGTCCCTGGACGACTTCGGCACGGGCTACTCCTCCCTGGTCCACCTGCGCCGCCTGCCGGTCAGCGAGCTGAAGATCGACCGCTCGTTCGTCGCCCGCCTCGCCGTCGACACGGAGGACGCCGAGATCGTCCGCTGCACCGTGGACCTGGCCCACTCCCTCGGGCTCCTCGTCGTCGCCGAGGGCGTGGAGGACGACGAGACCTGGGAGCGCCTGCGCGACCTGGGCTGCGACGCTGTCCAGGGCTGGCTGGTCGCCGCCGCGATGCCGCCGCACGAGACGACGGCCTGGCTCCGCGCCCGCGGCGTGCACGGCTGGCAGCGGCCCGCGAGGACGCTCCCTGCCGCCCCGTCCGACCACTCCTCCGACCACCCGTCGAGCCACCCCGTCACCTAGGAGGAGGGCAAACCGTTTCACGGGCATCGCGGCGGGACCCATAGGATTGGGCCACAACCCAATCACTCACCCCTGAGGATCGCTGCATGCCTGGCATCACGCGCGAGGAGGTCGTCCACCTCGCCCGGCTGGCGCGTCTGGAGCTGGGGGACGAAGAGGTCGACCACTTCGCCACCCAGCTCGACGACATCATCGGCGCGGTCGCCCGCGTCTCCGAGGTCGCCGACCAAGACGTCCCGCCGACCTCCCACCCGCTGCCGTTGACCAACGTCATGCGCGCGGACGAGGTCCGTCCGTCGCTCACCCCCGAGCAGGCGCTCTCCGGGGCCCCGGCCCGGGAGCAGCAGCGTTTCAAGGTGCCGCAGATCCTCGGGGAGGACTGACCGACATGACGGATAGCACCATCGTCAAGCTCACCGCCGCCGAGCTCGCGGCGAGGATCGCCTCCGGCGAACTCACCGCCGTCGAGGTCGCCGAGGCACACCTCGCGCGCATCGAGGCGGTCGACGAGAAGGTCCACGCCTTCCTCCACGTCGACCGCGAGGGCGCCCTCGCGCAGGCCCGCGCCGTCGACGCCAAGCGCGAGCGCGGCGAGCAGCTCGGCCCGCTCGCCGGCGTCCCGCTCGCCCTGAAGGACATCTTCACCACGCGCGACATGCCGACCACCGTCGGCTCGAAGATGCTCGAGGGCTGGATCCCGCCGTACGACGCGACGCTCGTCGCGAGGCTGCGCGCCGCCGACGTGGTCATCCTGGGCAAGACGAACATGGACGAGTTCGCCATGGGCTCCTCCACCGAGAACAGCGCCTACGGCCCGACCGGCAACCCCTGGGACCTCACCCGGATCCCGGGAGGCTCCGGCGGCGGCTCCTCGGCCGCCCTCGCCTCGTACGAGGCCCCGCTCGCCATCGGCACGGACACCGGCGGCTCCATCCGCCAGCCCGCCGCCGTCACCGGCACGGTCGGCGTCAAGCCGACGTACGGCGCGGTGTCCCGGTACGGCATGGTCGCCTTCTCCTCCTCCCTCGACCAGGGCGGCCCCTGCGCGCGCACGGTCCTGGACGCGGCCCTCCTCCACGAGGTGATCGCCGGCCACGACCCGATGGACTCCACGTCCATCGACGCACCCGTCCCGCCGGTCGTCGAGGCCGCCCGCAACGGCCGCGTCCGGGGGACGCGCGTCGGCGTCGTCAAGCAGTTCCGCGGCGAGGGGTACCAGGCCGGCGTCGTCCAGCGGTTCGACGAGGCCGTCGAGCTGCTGAGGGAGCTGGGCGCCGAGGTCGTCGAGCTGGACTGCCCCTCCTTCGACCTGGCGCTCTCCGCGTACTACCTGATCGCGCCCTCCGAGTGCTCGTCCAACCTCGCCCGTTTCGACGGCCTGCGCTACGGCCTGCGGACCGGCGACGACGGCACGCGCTCGGCGGAGGAGGTCACCTCCCTCACCCGCGAGGCCGGCTTCGGCGACGAGGTCAAGCGCCGCATCATGCTCGGCACGTACGCGCTCAGCTCCGGCTACTACGACGCGTACTACGGCTCCGCGCAGAAGGTCCGCACGCTCATCACGCGCGACTTCGAGAAGGCCTTCGAGCAGGTCGACGTGATCGTCTCCCCGGCGACCCCGACCACCGCCTTCCCGATCGGCGAGCGCGCCGACGACCCGATGGCCATGTACCTGGCCGACCTGTGCACCATCCCGACCAACCTCGCGGGCAACGCCGCCATGTCGCTCCCCTGCGGCCTGGCCCCGGAGGACGGCCTGCCGGTCGGTCTGCAGATCATCGCCCCGGCCATGAAGGACGACCGCCTGTACCGGGTGGGCGCCGCGGTCGAGGCCGCCTACGTGGCACGCTGGGGCCACCCGCTGCTGGAGGAGGCTCCTTCGCTGTGAGCGACGCACACGCGGCCGCCGGGCCGCGGACGACGACGAAGACCGCACCTCTGCGCCGCGTGGGCGGAGAAGCGAACGGAGGAGCACTGTGAGCGCACTGAGCAAGGCCAAGGGCTTCAAGAAGTCGAGGGCCGGCACGTACCTGTCGATCGCCACCACCGCGTTCGGCGCGATGAGCGTGGTCAAGCAGGCCCGCAAGGCCCGCACCGAGAGCGACGCGCTCCTGCTGCTGGACGCCGTCGTGTCCGCCGCCGCCATCGCGACCGGCCTCGCCATCCTGGTGCGCGAGCTGAAGCGCGTCGGCGACGACGACGTCCTGTTCGGCTGAGAGGGAATGTTTCCACCGTGACCGTCACGACTGACCTGGTGTCGTATGAGGACGCCCTCGCCACCTTCGAGCCCGTCATGGGCCTGGAGGTGCACGTCGAACTCGGCACCGAGACCAAGATGTTCTGCGGCTGCTCCACCGAGCCGGGCGCGGAACCGAACACCCAGACCTGCCCGGTCTGCCTCGGCATGCCCGGCGCGCTGCCCGTGGTCAACGCGACCGGCGTCGAGTCCGCGATCAAGATCGGCCTCGCGCTGAACTGCGAGATCGCCGAGTGGTGCCGCTTCGCCCGGAAGAACTACTTCTATCCGGACATGCCGAAGAACTTCCAGACCTCCCAGTACGACGAGCCGATCGCCTTCGACGGTTACCTGGACGTCCAGCTGGAGGACGGCGAGATCTTCCGCGTGGAGATCGAGCGCGCCCACATGGAGGAGGACACGGGCAAGTCGACGCACGTCGGCGGCGCGACCGGCCGCATCCACGGCGCGTCCCACTCGCTGCTCGACTACAACCGCGCGGGCATCCCGCTGATCGAGATCGTCACCAAGCCGATCGTCGGGGCCGGCGACCGCGCCCCCGAGATCGCCAAGGCGTACGTCGCCGAGCTGCGCGCGCTGATCCGCGCCCTGGGCGTCTCCGAGGCGCGCATGGAGATGGGCCAGATGCGCTGCGACGTGAACCTGTCGCTGCGCCCCGTCGGTACGGAGAAGTTCGGCACCCGCAGCGAGACCAAGAACGTCAACTCGCTCCGGTCCGTCGAGAGGGCCGTCCGCTACGAGGTCCGGCGGCACGCCGCGGTCCTCGTCGGCGGCGGGACGATCGTCCAGGAGACCCGCCACTTCCACGAGGACGACGGCTCCACGACGTCCGGCCGGGTGAAGGAGGAGGCGGAGGACTACCGCTACTTCCCGGAGCCCGACCTCGTGCCCGTGGCCCCGCCCCGGGAGTGGGTGGAGGAGCTCCGCGCCGGACTGCCCGAGCTGCCGCGGGTGCGCCGCAACCGGCTGCGCGAGGAGTGGGGCGTCTCCGCGCTGGACATGCAGTCCATCCTCAACGCCGGGGCGCTCGACCTGATCGTCGCCACGACCGAGGCGGGCGCCCAGGCCGACCAGGCGCGCAAGTGGTGGATGGGCGAGCTGTCCCGGCACGCCAACGAGGCCGGGACCTCCCTGGACGAGCTGGCCATCACCCCGGCGCAGGTCGCCCGGGTGGCGGAGCTGGTGTCCTCCGGCGACCTCAACGACAAGCTGGCCCGCCAGGTCATCGAGGGCGTCCTCGGCGGCGAGGGCGACCCGGACACCGTCGTCGAGAAGCGCGGCCTGAAGGTCGTCTCCGACGAGGGCGCCCTGGGCGCCGCCGTCGACGAGGCCATCGCCGCGAACGCCGCGATCGCCGACAAGATCCGCAGCGGCAAGGTCGCCGCGGCCGGCGCGCTGGTCGGCGCGGTCATGAAGGCCACGCGCGGACAGGCCGACGCGGCCCGGGTGCGGGAGCTGATCCTGGAGAGGCTGGGCGTCGCCGAGGGCTGAGCCGGAGCCGTACGGGCGTACGGGGGCGGTGCACCGGGAGCCGGCGTACCGCCCTTCGTGCTGCACGTGCGGTGAGCAAGCCCATCAAACGGGCGCAAAGCCGCTGTTCGGTGTCAAAGTTGCCTCCTGTACGGTCACGCGTCCTCCCGGAGGCCTCCGGCGCAGGGCCAGAACCTCCGAGCAGGGAGCGAAGTCCTTGGCAGCCATCGCCCGGTGGTGCATGCGCCACCGCCTCGCCGTCGTACTGCTCTGGCTCGCCGCCCTCTGCGGCGCCACGGCGGCCGCCGGAGCCGTCGGCCCCGCCTACTGCGACGACTACGAGATCCCGGGCACCGAGTCCGGCCGGGCCGCGGCCGTGCTCCGGGAGGCGTTCCCCGACCGGAGCGGCGACAGCGCCACCGTCGTCTGGCACACCGAGCGCGGCGACGTGCGGGAAGGGGCCGTCGAACAGCGCGTCACCGCCATGCTCGACGAGGTCGCCGGGCTGCCCGGAGTCACCGCCGTCGCCACCCCGTACGGCCCCGCGGGGCTCCCCGGGGCCGCGGCCCCGCGAGGCGGGGCGGACGGCGGGCGGATCAGCGGGGACGGCCGCACCGCCCACGCCACCGTCGCCTTCGACCGGTTCGCCGACGACATCCCCGAGGCGGAGGCCCGCGCCTTCGTCGACACCGCCCGCGCCGCCGCCGGCGACGGCCTGCGGGTCGAGGTCGGCGGCCCCGTCGCCGCCCTCACCGAGGGCGGCGGCTCCCACGCCGCGGAGGCCGTCGGCGTCGCCGTGGCGGCGGTCGTCCTCCTCCTCGCCTTCGGCTCCCTCGCCGCCAGCGCCCTGCCCATCGCCACGGCCCTGGTCGGCGTCGGCACCGCGTACTCGGGCGTCGCCCTGCTCGGCCACCTCATGACCGTGGCCGACTTCGCCCCGATGCTCGGCACGCTCATCGGCCTCGGCGTCGGCATCGACTACGCGCTGTTCGTCGTCACGCGCCACCGCCAGGGCCTCAAACGCGGGCTCGACGTCGCCGGGGCCGCCCGGGACGCCCTCGCCACCACCGGCCGGGCCGTCGTCTTCGCCGGCGCCACCGTCTGCATCGCCCTGCTCGGCATGCTGGTCCTGCGGCTGGACTTCCTCGACGGCGTTGCGGTGGCGGCCTCCCTCACCGTCGTCCTCACCGTCGCCGCCTCCGTCACGCTGCTGCCCGCCCTGCTCTCCCTCATCGGCGTGCGGGCCCTCTCCCGCCGCGAGCGCCGCCGCCTCGCCGAGCACGGTCCCGGACCGGAGACGGCCACCGGGTTCGCCGCCCGCTGGTCCGCCTTCGTCGAACGCCACCCGAAGAAGCTGGGCGCCGTCGCCGCCGTCGTCATGCTCGTCCTCGCCCTGCCCACGCTCTCCCTGCGCCTGGGCACCTCCGACCAGGGGAACGGCCCCGTCGCGGCCACCACCCGGCAGGCGTACGACCTGCTCGCCGAGGGCTTCGGGCCCGGCGCCAACGGGCCGCTCACCCTCGTCGCGCGGATCGACGGCGCCGGCGACCGCCTCGCCGCGGACCGGCTGCCCGCGCGGCTCCGCGCCACGGAGGGCGTCGAGTCGGCCGGTCCCGTCGAGTACGGCGGCGACGCCGCCGTCGTTACCGTCGTACCGGACTCCGCGCCCCAGTCGCGGCGGACCAGCGACCTGGTGGACCGGCTGCGCGCCGACGTGCTGCCCGCCGCCGTGGCCGGCTCCCCGCTCGACGTGCACGTCGGCGGCGTCACGGCGGCGCACGACGACTTCGCGCGGGTCGTCGTCGGCAAGCTGCCGCTGTTCGTCGGCACCGTGATCACACTGGGTTGCCTGCTCCTGCTGATGGCCTTCCGGTCCGTCGGGATCCCCCTGAAGGCCGCCGCGATGAACGTCGCCGCCGTCGCCTCGGCGCTCGGAACCGTCGTGGCGGTCTTCCAGTGGGGCTGGGGCAGCGAGCTCCTCGGTCTCGGCCGGGCCGGGCCCGTCGAACCGTTCCTGCCGGTCATCGCCGTCTCCGTGCTCTTCGGCCTCTCCATGGACTACCAGGTGTTCCTGGTGAGCCGGATGTACGAGGAGTGGCTGGAGACCGGTGACAACCGGCGGGCCGTCCGCGTCGGCCTCGCCGAGACCGGCCGCGTGATCAACTCCGCCGCCGTGATCATGATCGCCGTGTTCCTGGCGTTCGTCCTCTCCGGCGACCGCGTCATCGCGATGTTCGGCATCGGGCTGGCCGCCGCCGTCGCCCTCGACGCGTTCGTCCTGCGGACCCTGCTCGTCCCGGCCCTGATGCACCTGCTCGGCGGCGCCAACTGGTGGATGCCCCGCTCCCTCGACCGCTGGCTGCCCCGCATCGGCATCGAGGCCCCCGCGGACCGCGGGCCGGCGTGTGCGAGGATTCCGGGGAAGCGCACGAGCGGCGAGGGCGAACTCGTGCCGTAGTCCCGCCGGTCGGCGGGGGAGGGGGAGCACGATGAGCCTGTTCGGCCTGTCCCTGGGGGACGGGGCGGAGCTGGGGCCGCTGGAGCCCTGGCAAGCCGAGGAGTACCTGGCCCACCTCGACCGGGGCCGCGAGTACGTCGGGCGGTACATCGCCCTCGCCGACGTCGCCCCGGACCTGCCGTCCGCACGCGCCTTCCTCCAGTCGTACGCGGACAAGGCCGCCGCCGACACCGGCCGCATCCTCGGCATCCGCCAGGACGGCACCCTCGTCGGCGGGGTCATGCTCCGCACCATGGACGCCGCCGCCGGCACCTGCGAGGCGGGCTGCTGGCTGGAGCCGGCCGCCGTGGGCCGGGGCCTGGTGACCCGCGCCGCCCGCGCCCTCGTCGACTGGGCGGTCGAGGTGCGCGGCATCCACCGCGTCGAGTGGCTGGTCGCCTCGGGCAACACCGCCAGCGTCAACGTCGCCAAGCGGCTCGGCATGGCCAGGGACGCGGTTCTGCGCGAGGCCCACCTGTACCGGGGAGTACGCCACGACCTGGAGGTCTGGTCCGTCCTCGCCCCCGAATGGCGCGCCCTCCGCGCGGGCGGGGACGGCGCATAGGACCCCCCGCGCCTCCCGTGCGGCCGGGCCCGCCCCGGGGCCGGGGCGGGACACCGCCGGCGGGAAGGCGCCGCGCGGCCCCGCAGGCCCCGGAGCCTCCGGGTCGTCAGCCCGCCCTCACTCCACCTCCAGCAGGAGGATCCGGTCGTCGCCGGCCTCCGGCGTGCCGCGTCCGTCGGTCTCGCTGGTGACCAGCCACAGCCGGTTCCCGCCCGCCGCCGCCACCGTGCGCAGCCGGCCGTGGGCGCCCTCCAGGAACGCCTGGGGCGCCGCCGACGCCTTCTCGCCGGACAGCGGGACCCGCCACAGCCGCTCGCCCCGCAGCCCGGCCATCCACACCGAGCCGCGTACGACGGCGATGCCGCTCGGCGAGGCGTCGGCCACCGGCCACTGGGCGACCGGCTCGACGGAGCCGTCCCCGCCGCCCCTGCCCTCGGTTCCGGGCCAGCCGTAGTCCCCGCCGGGCCTGATCAGGTTCAGCTCGTCCCAGGTGTCCTGCCCGAACTCGGCGGCCCACAGCCGCTTGCCGGCGTCCCACGCGAGGCCCTGGACGTTGCGGTGCCCGTACGAGTACACGACCGAGTCCGCCTCCGGGTTCCCGTGCACGGGCTGCCCGTCCGGGGTCATCCGCAGGATCTTGCCGCCCAGCGAGGCCCTGTCCTGCGCCAGCCCCGTCTCCCCCGTCTCGCCGGTGCCCGCGTACAGCATCCCGTCCGGGCCGAACGCGATCCGGCCGCCGTTGTGGACGACGCCCTTCGGAATGCCCCGCAGGACCGTGTCGGGCGCGCCCAGCTGCTGCCCGGCCGGCCGGCCCTCGTCGTACAGCATGCGGGCGATGCGGTTGTCGGACTCGGTGGTGAAGTACGCGTAGACCAGGTGGTCCTCGGCGAACTTCGGGGACAGGGCGATGCCCAGCAGGCCGCCCTCCCCGCCGGGCGCCACCCCCGGCACCTCGCCGAGCACCGTCAGCCCGCCGGTCTCGGCGTCGACGCGCGTGACGGTCCCCTCGTCGCGCGAGGAGACCAGCAGGTCGCCGCCCGGGAGCGCGGCCAGCCCCCACGGGGACCTCAGCCCCCGGGCGACCGTGGACACGACGCGCACGGAGCCCTTCGCGGGCGGCGCGGTGACGGAGGGGGACGGCGAGGGCGAGGACGCGGCGGGGCGGGTCGGGGTGCCGGCCGCGGGGCCCGCGGGGCCGTTCCCCCCGCCCTCCGAGCACCCGGTCGCCAGCAGCAGAGCGGCAGCGGCCGACACGGCCCTCACAACAGGACGTCGCACGTTCTTCGTTCCTTCCCCGGCGGCTGGGTGGAGCCCGTCCCGCCCAGCCTAGGCGCCCCGCCCCGGCCCGAGCGCCTCAGTCCCAGGAGCCCCGCGCCGGCGGGAGCGCCGCGATCTCCGCGAGGTCCCGCGGGGTCAGCGCCAGGCCGGCCGCGCGCGCGTTCTCCACCGCCCAGCGCTCCCGCTTCGTCCCCGGAACCGGGACGACGTGCCGGCCCTGCGCCAGGGTCCAGGCCAGCGCCACCTGAGCCGGCGTCACCCCGGACGCCGCCCCGCCGTGCCGCTCGGCCACCCGGCGCAACCCGGCGACCAGCGGCTGGTTCGCGGCCATCATCTCGGCGGTGAACCGCGGATGCCGGGCCCGCGGGTCGTCCGGCTCGAACCCGCCGCCCGGGGTCAGCGTCCCGGTCAGGAAGCCGCTGCCCAGCGGCATCGCCGCGAGGAACCCCACGCCGCGCGCCGCGCACCACGGCAGCAGCCGCGCCAGCGCCTCCGGCGACCACACGGACAGCTCCGCCTGCACGGTGCTCACCGGGAACACCTGCTGGACGCGCTCCAGCCGGCGAACCGTTCCGTCGTACAGGTCGTACGGAGCCCCGCGCCGCGTCCCGCGCACCCCCACCGCGCACCACCCCAGCGCGCGCACCTTCCCGGCGGTCACCAGCTCCGCCATGGCTCCCCAGGTCTCCTCGACCGGCACCTCCGGGTCGGGCCGGTGCAGCTGGTACAGGTCGATCACGTCCGTCTGGAGCCGCCGCAGCGACGCGTCGCAGGCCCGGCGCACGTACGAGGGGCGCCCGTCGGCCACGATGTGCCCGTCGCCCACCAGGAGCCCGCACTTGGTCGCGACGAACGCGTCCGCGCGCCGCTCCCTCAGCACCCGGCCCAGCAGCAGCTCGTTGGTGAACGGCCCGTACATGTCGGCGGTGTCGAGCAGGCTCACCCCCGCGTCGAGCGCGGCGTGCACGGCGCGCAGCGAGCGGTCGCCGCGCTGCTGGGAGGCGCTGTACGCCCAGCTCATCGGCATGCAGCCGAGGCCGACCGCCCCCACGTCGAGCCCGGTCGCCCCGAGTGTCCTGCGCTCCAACTCCCCGTACCTCCCTGTGCAGCCCACCAAAACTAACCAATGGGGGGCCGCCGTCTTCGCTTAGCCTCCTGGCATGACCGCTGCCGATGCGACCGCCGACGTGTGGCTGCCCGTGCCCGCCGACGGGATCGAGGGCCTCCCGGACCCGTCCGCGGCCGGGCTCGCCTACCGCTTCTGGGACGGCGGCCCCGACCTCCCGGCCGACCCGGCCCGCTGCGCCTTCTACGTCGTCCCGTACATGAAGGGCACGGAGGTCGCGGTGCGCCCGCTCGCCGCGATGACCTCGCTGCGGGTCGTCCAGACCCTGACCGCCGGCGTCGACCACGTGACGCCGGGCCTCCCCGACGTGCCGCCGGGCGTGGTGCTGTGCAACGCCCGGGGGGTCCACGAGGCGAGCACGGCGGAGCTCGCCCTGGCGCTGGTGCTGGCGTCGCTGCGCGGCATCCCCGGGTTCGTCCGGGGCCAGGACCGCGAGGAGTGGCGGGACGGCTTCTACCCGGCGCTCGCCGACAAGTCCGTGCTGATCGTCGGGTACGGGGCGATCGGCGCCGCCGTCGAGGACCGGCTCGCACCCTTCGAGTGCGCGCGGGTCGCTCGGGTCGCGCGCTCCGCCCGCACCACCGCGCGCGGCCCCGTGCACGCACTCACCGATCTGCGCGATCTCCTCCCCGAGGCGGACGTGGTGATCCTGTCGACCCCGCTCACCGAGGAGACCCGAGGCCTCGCCGACGCCCGCTTCCTGTCCCGCATGAGGGACGGCGCGCTGCTCGTCAACGTCGCCCGCGGCCCCGTCGTGGACACCGGAGCCCTCCTCGCGGAGGTCGAGGGGGGCCGCCTCACCGCCGCCCTGGACGTCACCGACCCCGAGCCGCTGCCGGCCGGGCACCCGCTCTGGCACGCGCCCGGTGTGCTGATCAGCCCCCATGTCGGCGGCTCCACCTCGGCGTTCACGCCTCGCGCCAAGCGGCTGGTCGCCGATCAGCTCACCCGTTTCGCGGCCGGGGAGCCGCTGTGCAACGTCGTCCTGACCACCGGTTAGATCACGCCGTCCGGCACACCTCCTGGGCAACCACCCCCGGCGCGTGCCAGCGGCATGTTCCACCGTCCCGCCCCGGCGGAACGTACCGGTGCGCTCCACCCGCACCGCCGGTACGCCCGGACCGATACGATCCGGAGCGATTCGGGTGCAGTGCGTACGTATAGCCGACTCGATCGTTACGCAGCGTATAAAGCCCCTGTCGCTGTGTGACGATCCTGGTGTATCGTCGCGACGCGGGGGCACGTCGGACATGAGGACCGGCACCGGGGAAGACGTGATGCCGACGTGATTGCCGATCAGAATCCGAGGGGGGCGACGGGCGATGCGCGGTCGATGCAGCGACGATCCGAAGCGGCGGGGCGGCCGGACCTTCCGGGCCGGACCCCTCCCGACCGAAAGATTCCGGACGGAAACCCTCCGGATGGGAGCATGCCGATGAGCGCCCCCGGCGCCGTCGCCGACCGCGCGCCGGCGACCGGCGGCGCGCTCTGCGGCCCTTCCGGCGTCAGGGACGGCACGAGGGGGAGGCTGCTCCTCGTCCTCCTCTGCGGCGGCTACGCCACGGGGGCCCTGTTCGGCTGGGGAACCGAGGGGCTGGCGATGGTCATGGGCGATTTCGGGCTGAGCGCCGCCGCCCTGGCCGCCGCGGTCTCGTGCTTCCGTTGCGCCCGGGCCCACCGCGGTCCCTTCCGCCCGGCATGGCTGCTGTTCGCGCTGTCCTCCGCCATGGCCGCCTGCGGCAACGCCGTCTGGGGGTGGTACGAGGTGGTACTCCACCGACCGGTGCCCGACCCCTCCCTCGCCGACCTGTTCTTCCTGCTCTTCGCACCCCCGTTGATCATCGCCCTGCTCGTCCTCGCCAAGCGCCCCGTCACCCGCGCCAGATGGGTCTGCCTCGTACTGGACTCCTGGCTGATCGCCGGCTCGCTGCTCACGCTGTCCTGGAGCCTCGCCCTGGCCCACACGGCCCGCTTCGACGGCGAGAGCGTCGCCCGCGCGGCCCTCTCCCTGGCCTATCCGCTCCTCGACATCGTCCTCGTGAGCATGCTCCTCGCCCTGCACTTCCGCCACTCCAGAGCCAACTACTCGGCGGTCCGCACCGCCGTCGCCGCACTCGCTCTCACCGTGCTGTGCGACGCCCTGTTCACCTCGCCGCTGATGCGGGACACGTACCGCTCGGGACAGCTCCTCGACGCCGGCTGGTTCACGGGCTCCCTGCTCCTCGCCTACGCCCCCTGGAGCGCGCACAGGACGGCCGGGACGCCGCCCCCGGAGCGCGCGCAGCGCCCCCCTGGCCGCACCATCGCCGGCTCGCTCACCGCGCTCGCGCCGTACCTCGCGGCCGGGGTCTGCACCCTCAGCATCCTGTACTTCTTCGTCGAGGGCCGTCGTGTGGACCGCTTCGTCGTCCTCACCGGCTGCACGGTCGTGCTCGCCCTGGTCGTCCGCCAGGGCATCATGCTGCTCGACAACATCGCGCTCGCCCAGGAACTGGCCCAGAAGGAGAACCACTTCAGGTCCCTGGTCCAGAGCTCCAGCGACGTCATCATGATCGCCGCGCCCAGCGGCGTCCTCCACTACGTCAGCCCCGCCGCGTCCGGCGTGTACGGACGGGAGGCCGAGGAGCTCGTGGGCACGGAGCTGACCGCCCTCATCCACCCCGACGACCTCGGCGGCGTCGTCCACGAGGTGCGCAGGTTCCTCGCCGCCCCGCCGTCCGAGGAGCCCACCACGCGCATCGAGTGCCGCTTCAGGTCCGGTACGGGCGAATGGCTCAACGTCGAGTCCACCGTCAACCGCCACCAGGGCGGCCTGATCTTCAACAGCCGGGACGTCACCGAGCGCGTCCGCCTCCAGGCCCAGCTCCAGCACAACGCCGAACACGACCCGCTCACCGACCTGCCCAACCGCGCGCTGTTCACTCGGCGCGTACGGCAGGCCCTCGGCGGACGCCGCTCCGGAGACTCCGGCGCGGCCGTGCTCTTCATCGACCTCGACGGCTTCAAGGGCGTCAACGACCGCCTCGGCCACCAGGCCGGCGACGAACTGCTGGTCCAGGTCGCCCGCCGCCTCCAGGACTCCGTGCGCTCCGGGGACACGGCCGCCCGGCTCGGCGGCGACGAGTTCGCCGCCCTCATCGCCGGGGGCACCGGGCACGACCCCGCCGCCCGGGAGCTCCGGATCCACGAGATCGCCGACCGGCTCCGCCTCGCGCTCTCCCAGCCGTACCGGATCGAGGGGGCCGAGGCCCGCGTCGCCGCCTCCATCGGCGTCGCCTTCGCCGAGCCCGGCATCACCGCCGGCGACCTCCTGCGCAACGCCGACCTGGCCATGTACCGCGCCAAGGCCGGCGGCAAGAACCGCGTCGAGCTGTACGCGCCCCAGATGCGGGTCGAGGCCGTCCGCCGCGCGGAGTCGGCCGCCCGGTCGCGCACCGCACCGCACGACGGGGAGTTCGTCCTCCTCCACCAGCCCGTGGTGGAACTGGCCACGGGCCGGATCGCCGCCGTCGCCGCGCAGGCCCGCTGGCGCTCCGCCCAGGGCATCCTGTTCAGCCCCGCGGAGTTCCTCCGCGTCGCGGACGGCGCCGGGGAGCGCGGCGCCGAACTCGGCCACTGGATGCTGGAGGAGGCCGTCGCGCAGGCCGCCGAACGCCACCGCCGGGGCCATCGCGTCCCCGTCTGCGTCCGTGTGCCCGCCCGCCGCCTCCTCGACCGGTCCGGACCGCTCGGCGCGGTCGAGACCCTCCTCGCCCGGCACCGCCTGCCCGCCGGCGCACTCGTCGTCGAACTGGCCGACAGCGACCCGTGCCTCTCCTCCGACGAGCTGGAGCAGCGACTGGTCGCCCTCCGCCGGCTCGGCGTCCGCGTCGCCCTCGACGGCTTCGGCGGCGGACACGCCGCGATCAACGCCCTCCGGCGGCTCCCGGTCGACATCCTGAGACTGGACCGGGGCCTCGTGGAGGGGGTGGCCGAGTCCCCCAGACTCCACAAGATCACCGGCGGGCTGCTCAGGATCGCCGGCGACCTCGGCCTCCAGACCGTCGCCGAAGGCGTCGACGTACCGGACCAGGCCCGCGCCCTGCGGTCCATGGGCTGCACGCACGCGCGGGGGACGGTCTTCTCCGGGTCGCTCGAGGAACACCGGCTCCACCGGGCCCTGGTGCGCGGCGTCTTCCCGGTCCCGGGCAAGGCGCCCCTGCCGGTCCTCGCCGGCGGAGCGGTCCCCACCCAGGCGCTCCCGTCCCGTTCTCTCCCGCCGATGTGTTCACATAATGAGACTCGCGTCCCACCCACTTGACACCGGCAGTGCGCTGGGTGGAGGGTCGGAGCCATGCGCACCCGAATTCTCGTAATCGGAAAGCGCGCCGGCTGAGCGGGTCCTCCACGGCCCTGCGGATCCTCCACCGGCGCGCTCCCCTCGCTTGCCTCACGGCACGAGGGGTTTTTTGTTGCACGGGCACCTCGCGACACACTCTGACAGACACCGACAGACCCGCCGAAAACTCTCGTCAAAACCCTCAGCTTCGAGAAGAGAATGCCGATGACCGAGCAGGCCACCGGGGCCCACCCGCAGCCGCGGCCCCGTTCCGGCGGACAGCCCTCCGCCACCGCTGAGCACGTCACGGGTGCCCAGTCCCTGATCCGCTCCCTCGAGGAAGTCGGGGCCGAGACGGTGTTCGGCATCCCCGGCGGCGCGATCCTGCCCGCCTACGACCCGATGATGGACTCCGTCAGGGTCCGGCACGTCCTGGTCCGCCACGAGCAGGGCGCCGGCCACGCCGCGACCGGCTACGCCCAGGCCACCGGCAAGGTCGGCGTCTGCATGGCCACCTCCGGCCCCGGCGCCACCAACCTGGTCACCCCGATCGCCGACGCCCACATGGACTCCGTCCCGCTCGTCGCGATCACCGGCCAGGTCGCCTCCAAGGCGATCGGCACCGACGCCTTCCAGGAAGCCGACATCTGCGGCATCACCATGCCGATCACCAAGCACAACTTCCTGGTCACCCGCGCCGACGACATCCCGAGGACCATCGCCGAGGCCTTCCACATTGCCTCCACCGGCCGTCCGGGCCCCGTCCTGGTCGACATCTCCAAGGACGCCCTCCAGGCGAAGACCACCTTCAGCTGGCCCCCGCAGACGGACCTGCCCGGCTACCGCCCGGTCACCAAGCCGCACGCCAAGCAGATCCGCGAGGCCGCCAGGCTGATCACCTCCGCCAGGCGCCCGGTCCTCTACGTCGGCGGCGGCGTCCTGAAGGCCCGCGCCACCGCGGAGCTGAAGATCCTCGCCGAGCTGACCGGCGCCCCCGTCACCACCACGCTGATGGCCCTCGGCGCCTTTCCCGACACCCACCCGCAGCACGTCGGCATGCCCGGCATGCACGGCTCCGTCACCGCCGTCACGGCGCTGCAGAAGGCCGACCTGATCGTCGCGCTGGGCGCCCGCTTCGACGACCGCGTCACCGGCAGGCTGGACAGCTTCGCCCCGTACGCCAAGGTCGTCCACGCCGACATCGACCCGGCCGAGATCGGCAAGAACCGCGCCGCCGACGTGCCGATCGTCGGCGACGCCCGCGAGGTCATCGCCGACCTGGTCCAGGCCGTCCAGGCGGAGCGCACCGCAGGCCGCACCGGGGACTACGGCGCCTGGTGGAAGGACCTCAACCGCTGGCGCGAGACCTACCCCCTCGGCTACGACCAGCCGGAGGACGGCAGCCTCGCCCCCCAGCAGGTCATCCGGCGCATCGGGCAGCTCGCGCCCGAGGGCACGATCTTCGCGGCCGGCGTCGGCCAGCACCAGATGTGGGCCGCCCACTTCATCGACTACGAGACGCCGGCCACCTGGCTCAACTCCGGCGGCGCCGGGACCATGGGCTACGCCGTCCCGGCGGCCATGGGCGCCAAGGCCGGAGTCCCGGACCGCACCGTCTGGGCCATCGACGGCGACGGCTGCTTCCAGATGACCAACCAGGAGTTGGTCACCTGCGCGCTGAACAACATCCCGATCAAGGTCGCCATCATCAACAACGGCGCCCTCGGCATGGTCCGCCAGTGGCAGGCGCTCTTCTACAACCAGCGCTACTCCAACACCGTCCTGCGCTCCGGCCCGGAACCGTCCGCCGGGGACCCCGGCGCCGGCACCCGCGTCCCGGACTTCGTGAAGCTGGCCGAGGCGATGGGCTGCGTGGCGATGCGCTGCGAGCGCCCCGAGGACCTGGACGCGGTCATCGCCGAGGCCAACGCCGTCAACGACCGCCCCGTCGTCGTCGACTTCATCGTCCACGAGGACGCCCAGGTGTGGCCCATGGTCGCCGCAGGCACATCCAACGACGAGGTCATGGCCGCCCGCGGCGTCCGCCCCGACTTCGGCGACGGCGAAGACGACTGAGAGAGAGCTGAGCCGAGAAACCATGTCCAAGCACACCCTCTCCGTCCTGGTGGAGAACACCCCCGGCATCCTGGCCCGGATCGCCGCCCTCTTCTCCCGCCGCGGCTTCAACATCGACTCGCTCGCCGTCGGCGTCACCGAGCACCCCGACATCTCCCGCATCACCATCGTGGTCAATGTCGAGGACCTGCCGCTGGAGCAGGTGACCAAGCAGCTCAACAAGCTGGTCAACGTCCTGAAGATCGTCGAACTCGAGCCCGGCGCCGCGATCCAGCGCGAGCTCGTCCTGGTGAAGGTCCGCGCCGACAACGAGACCCGCTCCCAGGTCGTCGAGATCGTCCAGCTCTTCCGCGCCAAGACCGTCGACGTCTCGCCCGAGGCGGTCACCATCGAGGCCACCGGATCGAGTGACAAACTCGAAGCGATGCTGAAGATGCTGGAGCAGTTCGGCATCAAGGAGCTCGTCCAGTCCGGCACGATCGCCATAGGGCGCGGCTCCCGGTCCATCACGGACCGGTCGCTGCGCGCCCTCGACCGCTCGGCGTAGTCCGGGCGCCGAGACCCCGACTCCCCGACCCCTCCCCGCCGTACGGTGGGACGCACCACCAGACCATCCAAGGAGAAACCCAGTGGCCGAGCTGTTCTACGACGACGACGCCGACCTGTCCATCATCCAGGGCCGCAAGGTCGCGGTGATCGGCTACGGCAGCCAGGGCCACGCCCACGCGCTGTCCCTGCGCGACTCCGGTGTCGACGTCCGCGTCGGTCTGCACGAGGGCTCCACGTCCAAGGCGAAGGCCGAGGAGCAGGGCCTGCGCGTCGTCACCCCCGCACAGGCCGCGGCCGAGGCCGACCTGATCATGATCCTCATCCCGGACCCGATCCAGGCCCGGGTCTACGAGGAGTCCGTCAGGGACAACCTGAGGGACGGCGACGCGCTGTTCTTCGCCCACGGCTTCAACGTCCGCTTCGGCTTCATCAAGCCCCCGGCCGGCGTGGACGTCGCGCTGGTCGCCCCGAAGGGCCCCGGCCACCTGGTCCGCCGCCAGTACGAGGAGGGCCGCGGCGTCCCGGCGATCGCCGCCGTCGAGCAGGACGCCACCGGTGGTGCCTTCGCCCTCGCCCTCTCGTACGCCAAGGCCATCGGCGGCACGCGCGCGGGCGTCATCAGGACGACCTTCACCGAGGAGACCGAGACCGACCTGTTCGGCGAGCAGGCCGTGCTCTGCGGCGGCGCCTCCGCACTGGTCAAGGCGGGCTTCGAGACCCTGGTCGAGGCCGGCTACCAGCCGGAGATCGCCTACTTCGAGTGCCTGCACGAGCTGAAGCTGATCGTCGACCTCATGTACGAGGGCGGCCTGGAGAAGATGCGCTGGTCGGTCTCCGAGACCGCCGAGTGGGGCGACTACGTCACGGGCCCGCGCGTCGTCACGGACGCCACCAAGGCCGAGATGAGGAAGGTCCTCTCCGAGATCCAGGACGGCACGTTCGCCAAGAACTGGATGGACGAGTACCACGGCGGCCTGAAGAAGTACGAGGAGTACAAGAAGCAGGACTCCGAGCACCTGCTGGAGACCACCGGCAAGGAGCTGCGCAAGCTCATGAGCTGGGTGGACGACGAGGCGTGAACCTCCCGGCGGCGGGGACGGGCGCACCGCCCGTCCCCGCCGCCCCTCCCTCCCCGCCCGTCCGGGGGCCCGTCCGCGGTGCCCGGCCCCGTGCGGGTGATCCGGCGGAGGGACACGGCGCTCGGCCCCCGCCGCCACTACACTGCACAGCAACACGCGTCAGGCCCACAGCGTCGTGCGTCTTCCACGCGGCATGCCACCCCCCAACGCCTGCGGCCGTCGGGACGGCCGTCCGCACTGGACTTGTGAGGACCTCACGTGAGCTCGAAACCCGTCGTACTCATCGCCGAAGAGCTGTCGCCCGCCACCGTCGACGCCCTCGGCCCCGACTTCGAGATCAGGCACTGCGACGGCGTGAACCGGGAGGAGCTGCTCCCCGCCGTCGCCGACGTCGACGCCATCCTGGTCCGCTCCGCCACCAGGGTCGACGCCGAGGCCATCGCCGCCGCGCGGAGGCTCAGGGTCGTCGCCCGCGCCGGCGTGGGCCTGGACAACGTCGACGTCTCCGCCGCCACCAAGGCCGGCGTGATGGTCGTCAACGCCCCCACGTCCAACATCGTCACCGCCGCCGAGCTCGCCTGCGGCCTGCTGATCGCCACGGCCCGCAACATCCCGCAGGCCAACGCCGCCCTGAAGAACGGCGAGTGGAAGCGCAGCAGGTACACCGGCGTCGAACTGAGCGAGAAGACCCTCGGCGTCGTCGGCCTCGGCCGCATCGGCGTCCTGGTCGCCCAGCGCATGTCCGCCTTCGGCATGAGGGTCGTCGCCTACGACCCGTACGTCCAGCCCGCCCGCGCCGCGCAGATGGGCGTCAGGCTGCTCTCCCTGGACGAGCTGCTGGAGACCTCCGACTTCATCACCGTCCACCTGCCGAAGACGCCCGAGACGATCGGCCTCATCGGCGACGAGGCGCTGCGCAAGGTCAAGCCGACCGTCCGCATCGTCAACGCCGCGCGCGGCGGCATCGTCGACGAGGGGCGCTGCACGCGGCGCTCAAGGAGGGCCGCGTCGCCGGCGCCGGCCTCGACGTGTACGCCGAGGAGCCGTGCACGGACTCGCCGCTGTTCCAGTTCGACCAGGTCGTCTGCACGCCGCACCTCGGCGCGTCCACGGGCGAGGCGCAGGAGAAGGCGGGCATCGCCGTCGCCCGCTCGGTCCGCCTCGCCCTCGCCGGCGAACTGGTCCCCGACGCGGTGAACGTCCAGGGCGGGGTCATCGCGGAGGACGTCAAGCCGGGCCTGCCGCTGGCCGAGCGCCTCGGCCGGATCTTCACGGCCCTCGCCGGCGAGGTCGCGGTCCGCCTCGACGTCGAGGTGTACGGCGAGATCACCCAGCACGACGTCAAGGTGCTGGAGCTGTCCGCCCTCAAGGGCGTCTTCGAGGACGTCGTCGACGAGACCGTCTCGTACGTCAACGCCCCGCTGTTCGCGCAGGAGCGCGGCGTCGAGGTGCGGCTCACCACGAGCAGCGAGTCCCCCGACCACCGCAACGTCATCACCGTCCGGGGCACGCTCGGCAGCGGTGAGGAGGTCGCCGTGTCCGGCACGCTGGCCGGCCCCAGGCACCTCCAGAAGATCGTGGCCGTCGGAGACTTCGACGTGGACCTCGCGCTCGCCGACCACATGGTCGTCCTGCGCTACGAGGACCGCCCCGGTGTCGTCGGCACGGTCGGCCGGATCCTCGGCGAGGCCGGCCTGAACATCGCCGGCATGCAGGTCTCCCGTGCCGAGGAGGGCGGCGAGGCGCTGGCGGTCCTGACCGTCGACGACACGGTGCCGCAGCCGGTCCTCGCGGAGCTGGCCGACGAGGTGGGCGCGACCTCCGTCCGCTCGGTCGACCTGACCTGACGGCCCCCGCCCCACCGGCGCCCGCCCGCACCCCCGTGCGGGCGGGCGCCGCGCGCCGCACGGCCGTTCCGCGCGCCGCCCGCCGGGGGCGCCCTCGCCCGCCCGGCGCGGGCGCGGACCTCGCGCGCCGCACGGCCCGCGGCGCCCGCCCCGTACCGGGCGGCCGGGGCGGGCGCCTCCGCGGGGCGCTCACACCCCGTGCAGCCGGTGGGCCTTCAGAGCCATGTGCAGCAGCAGCCGCTCCCCGCCGTCGTCGAGGTCCAGCCCGGTGAGCTGCTCGACCCGGGAGAGCCGGTAGTACAGCGTCTGCCGGTGGACGCCGAGCGCCGCGGCCGTGCGGCCCGCCTGCCCCGCGTGGTCGAGGAAGACCTCGGCGGTGCGGGCCAGCTCGGCGTGCGCCCGGTCCAGCAGCGGCCGTACCGCGGGGTCGCGGGCGGCGTCCGGGGGCAGCGCGGTGAGCAGCCGGTAGGGGCCGACGGACGCCCAGGGCGTGACCGGACCCAGCCGTGGTTCGGCCAGCGCCGCCCGCGCCGCCGACGCGGCCTCCGTCCAGGCGGCGGCCAGCTCCGCCAGGCCCCGTCGCGGGGCGGCCACCCCGGCGGCGGCGCCCGGCCCCGCGGCGTCGCACAGCCGGGCGGCGGCCGTCAGCGCGGGGGAGAGGGCCCCGGCGGAGCGGAGGCGGACCAGGACGCCCAGCACCTGCCCGTCCCCGGCCGGCCCGCCCCCGGGCGTCGGGGCGCCCCCCGCCGCCCGGCCGTACGCCGCGGGCCACGGCGCCGTGCACAGGGCGGCCGCGCCCGGGACCGTACGGACCGGGGGGTCCCCGCCCTCCGGCCACGGGGCGACGCACACCAGGGCGTGCAGCCCGTCCGCGTCCGGTCCGAGCGCCGAGCGGAGCGCGGCCAGGGCCAGGTCGTACCGCCACTCCCGCTCCGCGGTCAGCGCGGCGCGCAGCTCCCGCGACAGATCGGTGCCGGCCCGCTCCTCGCCGGCGAGCAGGGCCCCGATCCGGTCGGTCACCTCCATGGCCGCGGCCAGCCGCTCCGGCGCCGGGCCGGGCGGGGTGTCGAGCAGCCACACGTATCCCAGGACGACGCCCCGGTGGCGCACGGGCAGGCAGAGGCGGTCGCGGTACACGCCCGCCTCCGGCGCGGCGGGGATGCGCACGGGGCCGGTCGCGCGGGCGATGCCGAACCCCTCGAACCAGGCCCGCACGGCGGGGGTGGACTTGCGGGTGAGGATCGACCGGGTGCGGACCGGGTCCATGGCGGAGGGGTCCTCGCCGTCGTGCGCGCCGAAGGCGATCAGGCCGAAATCCCGGTTCTCCAGCGTGGCCGGGGCGCCGAGGAGCGCCGAGACCTCGTCGACCAGTTCCTGGTAGTCGCCCTTCACCCGGACAGTCTGCCACCCTTTCAGACAGTTGTCTGAGATCTGCGGCACGGATGCGTGACAGCTGTCGATGGCACGCGCCCGGGGCGATCCTTAGGTTTCACGGTGGTTCCCCGTGTCGTTTCCGCACCCGTCGGGTTCCGGCCGCATTGCCCGTTGTCAGCCCCCTGTTCGTGGAGGTGCCCCGTGCTGGGTCCCGTGATCCTCGCCGCTTCGCGCAGCGACAAGATGCGCCGCATCGTGTCGGCGGCCCCGGTGACCAGGCCGGTCGTCGACCGCTTCATCCCCGGCGAGACCGTCGACCAGGTCATCCCCGTCGTCACGGACCTGACGGGCAAGGGCCTCGACGTCACCCTCGACGTGGTCGGCGAGGACATCACCACCCCCGGGCAGGCCGCCGCCGCCCGCGACGCCTACCTGGAGCTCGTCCGCCGCCTGGAGCCGCTGGAGCTGGGCGGGAGGGCGGAGATGTCCGTCAAGCTGTCGATGTTCGGCCAGGCGCTGGAGGGCGGCCACGACCTGGCCCTCGCCAACGTCCGGCCCGTCGTCGAGGCGGCCGCCGCCATCGGCACCACCGTCACGCTGGACGCCGAGGACCACACCACCCTCGACTCGATGTTCGCCGTCCACGAGGAGCTGCGGAAGGACTTCCCGCAGACCGGCTGCGTCGTCCAGGCCTATCTCTTCCGCACCGAGGAGGACGTCCGCCGCCTCGCCGCGAGCGGCAGCCGCGTCCGCCTGGTGAAGGGCGCCTACAAGGAGCCCGCCTCCGTCGCGTACCAGGACAGGGCGGAGATCGACCGGGCCTACGTCCGCGTCCTCAAGACCCTCATGGCGGGCGACGGCTACCCCATGGTCGGGACGCACGACCCGCGGCTCATCGCCGTCACCCGGGAGCTGGCGCGCCGCCAGGGACGCAAACTGGACGAGTACGAGTTCCAGATGCTGTACGGCATCCGCAGCGAGGAGCACGTCCGGCTGGCCGCCGAGGGCCACCGGATGCGGGTCTACACCGCGTACGGGACGGACTGGTACGGCTACTTCATGCGCCGCCTCGCCGAGAAGCCGGCCAACCTGCTGTTCTTCGCCCGTTCGATGATCACCAAGAACTGACCCGGAGCCTGCGGGGCCACGCCCCCGACACCCTCACCGAAGGAGTTACGAGACCCATGGACGCTGTGACCCAGGTCCCCGCCCCGGTCAACGAGCCGGTGCACGGCTACGCCCCGGGTTCCCCCGAGCGCACCCGGCTGGAGGCCAAGCTCAAGGAACTGGCCGAGAACCCGATCGACCTGCCGATGACCATCGGCGGCGTCAAGCGCATGGGCGGCGGCGAGCGGACGGACGTCGTGCAGCCGCACAACCACCGGGCGGTCCTCGGCACCTTCGCCGGTGCCACGCCGCAGGACGCCCGGGACGCCGTGGACGCCGCCCTGGCGGCCGCCCCGGCCTGGCGCGCCATGTCCTTCGACGACCGCGCCGCGATCTTCCTGCGCGCCGCCGAACTGCTCTCCGGGCCCTGGCGCGAGACGCTGGCCGCCTCCACCATGCTCGGCCAGTCGAAGACCGCCCAGCAGGCCGAGATCGACACCCCGTGCGAACTCGTCGACTTCTGGCGCTTCAACGTCAAGTACGCCCGCGACCTGCTCGCCGAGCAGCCCCCGGCGAACGCGCCCGGCGTGTGGAACCGCCTGGACCACCGCCCGCTGGAGGGCTTCGTCTACGCGATCACCCCGTTCAACTTCACCGCGATCGCCGGCAACCTGCCGACCGCCCCGGCCCTGATGGGCAACGTCGTCGTCTGGAAGCCGTCCCAGACGCAGACCCACGCGGCCGTGCTGCTCATGGAGCTGCTGGAGGAGGCCGGCCTGCCCAAGGGCGTCATCAACCTGGTGACGGGCAGCGGTGCCGCCGTCTCCGAGGTGGTCCTGGAGCACCCGATGCTCGCCGGCATCCACTTCACCGGCTCGACGAGGGTCTTCCACCAGCTGTGGAAGACCGTCGGCAACAACATCGAGAAGTACCGCTCCTACCCGCGGATCGTCGGCGAGACCGGCGGCAAGGACTTCGTCGTCGCGCACCCCAGCGCCGACCGCGCCGTCCTGAAGACCGCGCTGACCCGCGGCGCCTTCGAGTACCAGGGCCAGAAGTGCTCGGCGACCTCGCGCGCGTACGTCCCCGCCTCGATCTGGAACTCCGGCTTCAAGGAGGAGTTCGCGGCCGAGGTCGACGGCATCAGGATGGGCGACGTCACCGACCTGTCGAACTTCATCGGCGCCCTCATCGACGAGCGCGCCTTCGCCAAGAACAAGGCCGCGATCGACCGCGCCCAGGCCGACCCGGCCTGCACGATCGTCGCGGGCGGCACGTACGACGACTCGGTCGGCTACTTCGTCCGCCCGACCGTGATCGAGTGCACCGACCCGGAGAACGAGGTCTTCCGCGAGGAGTACTTCGGCCCGATCCTCGCCGTGCACGTCTACGAGGACGACCGCTACGAGGCCATGTTGGAGCAGATGGAGTCGGTCTCCGCCTACGCGCTGACCGGATCGGTCATCGCCAACGACCGCGCCGCCGTCGCGCACACGATGGACAAGCTGCGGTACGCCGCGGGCAACTTCTACATCAACGACAAGTCGACCGGCGCCGTCGTCGGCCAGCAGCCCTTCGGCGGCGGCCGCGCCTCCGGCACCAACGACAAGGCCGGCGCCCCGCAGAACCTGATGCGCTGGACGCTGACCCGCGCCATCAAGGAGACGCTGGTCCCGCCGACCGAGTACGGCTACCCCCACATGGGCTGACGCCCCCCGCGGCCCGCACGGGCCGCCCCGCACCGCCCCCGTCCGGCCCCGCGCCGGGCGGGGGCGGCGCCGCTTCCGCCCCGGTCCGGCGCCGGACAGGGCCGCGCTCCCCCGCGGCGGCCGGGCGCCCCGCCCGGTGCGCGCGGCCCGGCACCGGACCGGGGCCGCCGCCCGTGGCGTGAACGCGTACCTGATCGCGCCCGCCGCCGAGGGCGGGATGCCACAGTGGGCGGTATGAGCGATCGCCTCCACACCGCCCACACCTACGAGTTGAAGCCGGCCGTGCTCACCGCGATCCGCGCCGCGCTCGAGGACGCCTTCGACGGCGACCTGAGCGAGGAGGACTGGGAGCACGGCCTCGGCGGCGTCCACGCCTACGTCGAGGACGCCGCCGGACGGGTCGTCGCGCACGGCAGCGTCGTCATGCGCCGCGCCGTGCACGCCGGGCGGGCCCACCGCGTCGGGTACGTCGAGGCCGTGGGCGTGCGGGCGGAGCGCCGCCGCCAGGGGCTGGGCGGCCGGGTGATGGCGGCGCTGGAGGAGGTCGTCGACGGCGCGTACGACTTCGGCGCCCTGTCCGCCTCCGACGAGGGCGCCGCGCTCTACCGCTCGCGCGGCTGGCACCTGTGGAACGGCCGCGTCGAGGGGTACGGCCCGCGGGGGGTGGCCCACCTGGCGGACGAGGAGGACTGCACGTTCCTGCGCCCCGCCGCCGGGCGTCCGCTGCCCGCACCCGAGGGCGGGCCCCTGCAGTTCGACTGGAGGGACGGCGACGTGCTGTGACCGCGCGGCGAGGCGGCCCGGCGGGCACGCCGTCTCAGATAGTAGGAAGCCCGAGTAATCGGGAAGACATCGGCGGCGCGCTCACCTAGCGTGGTGGGAGCCGAACGTCTCGCTCCATCAGCGAACGGCGGACCAGAGCGCGGTGCCCCTCGGCAGGCCACCCCTGCGGCAGCGCTCCCCGCCCCCTTCCGGCGCCTCACCAGCACCCGCCCTGCAGAGGAGCCCCGTCATGAACACCACCACCGAGGCCCGCCGCGTCCGCCGCGTCCGCCACACGGGCGCCCGGCCCGCCGGGGCGGACCGCGAGAACGCCGCCGCCGCCCTCCAGCGCGCCCTGGACCGCCGGGACAACGGCGGTTCCACCGGCCGCTGACCGGCCCCTCCGGGCGGCGGCCCCCCGCCGCCCGGCCTCCGGCCCGCACGCCATCCGTCCGCATGGCGGACGGATCGTGTCAGACAGTGGGATGGGAGGTTAGGGTGTCGCCATGTCTCGCAGCCTCGATCTCGCAGTGATCCCCGGTGACGGCATCGGCCCGGAGGTCGTGTCCCAGGGCCTCAAGGTCCTCCGCGCGGTCCTCCCGCAGGACGTGAAGCTGGAGATTCGGGAGTACGACCTCGGCGCCCGGCGCTGGCACCGCACGGGGGAGACCCTCCCCGAGGCGGAGCTGGAGTCCCTCAAGGGCCACGACGCCATCCTCCTCGGAGCGGTCGGAGACCCGTCCGTGCCGTCCGGCGTGCTGGAGCGGGGGCTGCTGCTGAAGCTGCGCTTCGCCTTCGACCACTACGTGAACCTCCGCCCGTCCAAGCTCTTCCCGCACACCGAGACCCCGCTCGCGGGCCGTCCCGAGGTCGACTTCGTCGTCGTGCGCGAGGGCACCGAGGGCCCGTACACCGGCAACGGCGGCAGCCTGCGCACCGGAACGCCGGCCGAGGTCGCCACGGAGGTCAGCGTCAACACGGCGTACGGCGTCGAGCGCGTCGTCCGCGACGCGTACGAGCGGGCGGCGGCCCGCCCCCGCCGCAGGCTGACGCTCGTCCACAAGGACAACGTCCTCGTCCACGCGGGCCGCCTGTGGAAGGGCGTCTTCGACCGGGTCGGCGAGGAGTACCCGGGGGTCACCACCGACTACCTGCACGTCGACGCCGCGACGATCTTCTTCGTCACACGGCCCGAGCGGTTCGACGTCGTCGTCACCGACAACCTCTTCGGCGACATCCTCACCGACCTCGCCGCCGCCGTGACCGGCGGCATCGGCCTGGCCGCGTCCGGCAACATCAACCCGGCGGGCACGTTCCCCTCGATGTTCGAACCCGTCCACGGCTCCGCGCCCGACATCGCGGGCCGGGGCGAGGCCGACCCCACCGCGACCGTCCTCTCCGTCGCGCTGCTGCTCCGCCACCTCGGGTACGGGGCCGAGGCCGCCCGCGTCGAGGAGGCCGTCGCCGCGGACCTGGCCGACCGGGCCGGCGCCGCCGCCCGCACCACGGACGGGATCGGCGACGCCCTCGCGGCACGCGCGGCGGGCTGACCCGCCGCGCCGACCGGGGCGCGGGGCACCGGGACGCGGCCGCCGGGACGCGGAAGCGTCCGGCGGCTTCTCCTGCGCGACCGCGGGTGCCACCATCGAACCCCGGACCGCGCCGCACCCGTTTCCCCGCCGTACCCCCCAGGGGCGATAATCGGCCACGGGCCGCGGTATGCGTGCCGCTCGGACGTCCCAGCTGCGGCAGCGGCCGGAGCGGCGGCGTGAGCGCGGTCCGATCCACACACACCGGTGAAGGACACAGCACTCATGACGACGCCCACGACGATCGAGCTCAAGCCCTCCTCGACCCCGCTGTCCGCCGCTCGGCGCGAGGCGATCCTGGCCGACCCCGGCTTCGGCCGCCACTTCACCGACCACATGGTGACCATCAGGTGGACGGAGGGCCGCGGCTGGCACGACGCGCAGCTCACGCCGTACGCGCCGCTGTCCATCGATCCCGCCAACATGACCCTGCACTACGCGCAGGAGATCTTCGAGGGGCTGAAGGCGTACCGCCGCCCCGACGGCTCGATCTCGCTGTTCCGCCCGGAGGCCAACGCCGAGCGCTTCCAGCGCTCCGCCCGCCGCCTGGCCATGCCCGAGCTGCCCGTGGAGACCTTCGTCGCCGCGTGCGACGCGCTGGTCCGGCAGGACGCGGAGTGGGTCCCGCCGCACGGCGGCGAGGAGTCCCTCTACCTGCGCCCGTTCATGATCGCCACGGAGGTCGGGCTGGGCGTCCGGCCGGCCAACGAGTACCTGTTCATCGTCATCGCCTCGCCCGCCGGCGCGTACTTCCCGGGCGGCGTCAGGCCGGTCTCGGTCTGGCTGTCGGAGAACTACGTCCGCGCCGTCCCCGGCGGCATGGGCTTCGCCAAGACCGGCGGCAACTACGCCGCCTCCCTCCTGGCCCAGGCCGAGGCGACGGAGAAGGGCTGCAACCAGGTCGTCTGGCTCGACGCGCTGGAGCACAGGTGGGTCGAGGAGATGGGCGGCATGAACCTGTACTTCGTGTACGGGAACAGGATCGTCACCCCGGAGCTGACCGGGTCCCTGCTGGCCGGCATCACCCGCGACTCCCTGCTCCGGCTCGCCCGCGACCTCGGCTACGAGTCGGAGGAGGCCCGCATCTCCACCGACCAGTGGCGCCGCGACACGGAGAACGGCACCCTGACGGAGGTCTTCGCCTGCGGTACGGCCGCGGTGATCACCCCGGTCGGCACGGTCAAGTCCGCCGGCGGTGAGTGGACGCAGGGCGACGGGCAGCCGGGCGAGGTCACCCTGAAGCTCCGCAGGGCCCTGCTGGACATCCAGACGGGCGCCGCCGAGGACGCCCACGGCTGGACCCACCGGGTCGTCTGACCCCCCCGCACCCGGGGGCCCCGGGAGCCGCCGCGGTCCGGGCCGCCCCCCTCGGGGAGGCCCGGACCGCGGCGGGCGCGCCCGCTTCCCGCAGGCGTACGCCCTCCACGGGGGCCGCGCGCCCCAGGGCCCCGGCGGCCTGCGCCCGACGTCCCGGCGGAGGCGGCGGCCCGTGGGCGAACGCCGGGAGAAGACGCCCGGAGGGGCGCCGCCCGCAGGAGGCGACCACATCGTGAGACCCGTGACCACGGCGCGGCCCATTTGTGGCACACTGCCCACGTGCTCGCAAACCCGATGATTATCGGCAGCGGCGCGCCGGTCCGCAGTGACCGCTGAACCCCGGCACCATCCCGTCGCGGCAGCGGACACCGTGTCCCAGACCCGCGCGCAGACCTCTCGCACCCGCGAGGGGTCTTTTCGTTTTCCGGGCCCCACCACGGGCCGGCGGCGAGCGCGCGAGAATGGGGACGAACGGATCAATTCATTCCATTCCTCCGCCCAGGCCCCACCCACGGCCCGGAGCGGGCGGGGGAGGACGCCAGCGGAGCCCATCCGACAGGAGCAGGACGGCCATGACCACGGACCAGCCCGACGACGGTTTTCATGTTTTCGACACGACGTTGCGTGATGGTGCTCAGCGGGAGGGGATCAGTCTGAGTGTGGCGGACAAGTTGAGTATCGCCCGGTATCTGGATGAGTTCGGGGTGGGGTTCGTCGAGGGGGGTGGCCGGGGGCCAATCCGCGGGATACGGAGTTCTTCGCGCGGGCGGCGCGGGAGGTGGAGTTGCGTCACGCCCGGTTGGTGGCGTTCGGTGCGACGCGGCGTCCGGGGGTGCGGGTGGAGAGTGATCCGCAGGTGGGGGCGTTGGTGGAGTCGGGTGCTTCGGTGGTGACGTTGGTGGCCAAGGCGCATGACCGGCATGTGGAGCTGGCGTTGCGGACCACGTTGGAGGAGAACTTGGCGATGGTGCGGGAGACGGTGGCGTATCTGCGGGAGCGGGGGCGGCGGGTGTTCGTGGACTGTGAGCACTTCTTCGACGGGTATCGGGGCAATGAGGCGTATGCGCGGTCGGTGGTGGATGCGGCGTGGGGGGCGGGTGCGGAGGTGGTGGTGTTGTGTGACACCAATGGCGGGATGTTGCCGTCGGAGGTTCACGGGGTGGTTTCGCGGGTGGTGGCCGGTGGGGTGCGTGTGGGGATTCATGCCCAGGACGATGCGGGGTGTGCGGTGGCCAATACGCTGGCGGCGGTGGAGGCGGGGGCCAGTCATGTGCAGTGCACCGCCAACGGTTACGGGGAGCGGGTGGGTAATGCGGATCTGTTCTCGGTGGTGGCGGCGTTGGAGTTGAAGTACGGCAGGAGGGTGTTGCCGGTGGGGGCGTTGGCGGAGATGACGCGGATCTCCCATGCGGTTGCGGAGGTGGTCAATCTCGCGCCTGCGGCGCATCGGCCGTATGTGGGGGTGTCGGCTTTCGCGCACAAGGCGGGGTTGCACGCTTCGGCGGTCAAGGTGGATCCGGGTCTGTATCAGCATGTGGATCCGGAGCGGGTGGGCAACACGATGCGCATGTTGGTGTCGGACATGGCGGGTCGTGCTTCGGTGGAGTTGAAGGGCAGGGAGTTGGGGGTGGAGTTGGGTGGGGATCGGGAGTTGGTGGGGCGGGTGGTGGCGCGGGTCAAGGAGCGTGAGCTGCGGGGGTACACCTACGAGGCCGCCGACGCCTCCTTCGAACTCCTCCTGCGCGAAGAAGCCGAAGGGCACCCCCTGCGCTTCTTCCGCACGGAGTCGTGGCGGACCATCGTCGAGGACCGCCCCGACGGCTCCCACGCCAACGAGGCGACGGTGAAGGTGTGGGCGGGCGGCGAGCGCATCGTCGCCACCGCCGAGGGCAACGGCCCGGTGAACGCCCTGGACCGCGCGCTGCTGGCGGCCCTGGAGCGGATCCACCCGCAGATGGCCAAGTTCGAGCTGGTCGACTACAAGGTCCGCATCCTGGAGGGCCGCCACGGCACCGAGTCCACGACCCGCGTCCTGATCACGACCGGCGACGGCGACACCGAGTGGTCGACGGTCGGCGTCGCGGACAACGTGATCGCGGCGTCCTGGCAGGCGCTGGTGGACGCGTACACGTACGGCCTGCTGAAGGCGGGCGTGCGGCCGACGGAGAAGTAGCGCCCCGGAAGGTGCGAACAAACCCATATGGGGTAGTTTCGATGGTATGAGGAGAAACCCCCTCTCTTTCCTGTCGGCCCTGGCGGGCGTGGTGCTCCTGCTCCTCCTCGCCCTGGCCCCCGCTGCCGCCGCCAGGGCGTCGGACGGGGTGAGGGAGGCGGCTGAGGCCCTCCGGCAGGGACCCGTCTACGTGCACCCCGCGGCGGCCGGCGAGCTGTCGCCGCGGGAGGCCCGGGCGCTGGAGCGGCGGATCCTCGACGCGGACAAGCCCCTCATGGTGGCCGTCCTGCCGGACACCGAGGAGTTCCCGGAGGAGACCCTCCTGCGCGACCTCCGCACCCTCACGGGCGTGACGGGCGTGTACGCCGTCCGCCTCGGCGACGCCTTCGACGCGGGCGCCGACCGGTCGGTGCTCGCGCCGCGGGCGGTGGAGAACCTCGTGTCGGCGGTCCACCGGCCGGGCGTGGACGCGGCGACGGAGCTGAACGCCTTCGTCGACCAGTCCCTGCCGCAGGTGCGCGGCTCGGCACCCTCCTCGTGGACGGGCGTGCCGGGCGACGGGGCGCCGGTCGGGGGCCTGGTGACCATCGGCGTGCTCTTCGCGGTGATGGCGGCGGGCGTGTCGCTGGTGACGGTCCGCAGCCGCAACCGCAGGCGCTCCGAGGACCGGGAGTCGCTGGAGAAGCTCCGCGTCGTCGTCGACGAGGACATCACCGCGTACGGCGAGGAGCTGGACCGCCTCGACTTCCACCCCGCCGACCCGGCCGCCGACGACGCGATGCGCCACGACTACGAGCGCGCGCTCGACGCGTACGACGAGGCGAAACGGCTCATGGCCGGGGCGAGTCACCCCCACGACGTCCGGGGCGTGACCGAGGCGCTCGCGGACGGCCGCCACGCGCTGGCCGTCCTCGCCGCCCGCCGCGAGGGCCGCCCGCTTCCCGAGCGGCGGGCACCCTGCTTCTTCGACCCCCGGCACGGCCCCTCGGTGGCCGACGTCCCGTGGGCGCCGCACGGAGGCACCCCCCGCGACGTGCCGGTCTGCGCGGAGGACGAGGCCCGCGTCAGGGCGGGCCGGGACCCGGCGGCCCGCCAGGTCGCCACCGAGTGGGGTCCCCGCCCCTACTGGGAGGCGGGCCCGGCGTACGGCCCCTGGGCCGGCGGCTACTACGGCGGCGCGCTCCTGCCGGGCCTCCTGGTCGGCACGATGCTCGGCACCACCCTCGCCACCCCGGTCTACGCGGCCGAGTACGGCGGCGACGGGTACGACACCTTCGCCGGCGGCGACTTCTCGGGCGCGGACTACAACCCATCGGACTTCGGCGGCGACTTCGGCGGCGGTGACTTCGGAGGCGGCGACTTCGGCGGAGGGGGCGGCGGCGACTTCGGCGGGGGGTTCTGACCCCCGGCCGGGGCCGCACGCCCCACGGGCGCGGACTCCGGCCGGACCGCGCCGGCGGCCGACGGCGGGTGACCGGTGACCGCTACCGGCCCCGGGCGCCGTGTCCGCCGCACGGGGCCCCGCCCCGACCGCGGCGCCGACCCCCCGACGGGCGTACGCCCATCCGGTGACGTCGGCGCCTCCCGCCGCGCCGCCGCCGTCCGTGCCGCCGATCCGCGCCGGCTGGAGGCCCTCGACAAATCCCCCCCTCGCCGGGCCGTCCCCGCCCGCTCCCCACCGGACCGTCCCCGCCCGCCGCCCGCCGCGCCCCGACGCGCTTGACCGCCTCGGCCCCCGGCGGCCGCCCCGGAGCGTCGGCACGGCCCGTACCGCCGCCCGCCGTACCGGCGAGCCGCCCCCAGGGGACGACCCGCGGGGAACACCCGATACCATCCGGCCCACCGGCCCCTCGCCCGCGGCCCGGTCGACCGAGTGCCCGCCCCCGGGTTCGCCCCGGCACCGCCCGCCCCGGCCTGCGCCACCTCGGGGCGATTATGGGAACCCCACAACGGAATGGGGCCGAAAGCTGGTACTTCGCCTGCCCTCCGACGCCGTTCTGTCCAGGGCGCACAGCAGATCGGTCCGGAGACTGTACGGAGTCAACGGCGGGATTTCCTCGGTCGGCTCCGTAGGGTCGGTGCATGACCGTTGTGGACGAAACCCGGGGAGAGCCCGCCGACACCCGTGGGCGCGTGGCCGAGCTGCGTGTCCTGCGTGAGCGGGCGGTGGCCGGACCGAGTGAGAGGGCGACCGAGGCGCAGCACGCCAAGGGCAAGCTGACCGCGCGCGAGCGCATCGAGCTGCTGCTGGACGAGGGGTCGTTCCGGGAGGTCGAGCAGCTGCGCCGGCACCGGGCGACCGGGTTCGGCCTGGAGGGCAGGAAGCCCTACACCGACGGTGTCGTCACCGGTTGGGGCACGGTCGAGGGCCGTACGGTCTTCGTCTACGCGCACGACTTCCGGATCTTCGGCGGGGCGCTGGGCGAGGCCCACGCCACGAAGATCCACAAGATCATGGACATGGCCATCGCGGCCGGCGCCCCGCTGGTCTCGCTGAACGACGGCGCCGGCGCCCGTATCCAGGAGGGCGTCTCCGCGCTCGCCGGCTACGGCGGGATCTTCCAGCGCAACACGCGCGCCTCCGGGGTCATCCCGCAGATCTCGGTGATGCTCGGCCCCTGCGCCGGCGGCGCGGCCTACTCACCGGCGCTGACGGACTTCGTGTTCATGGTCCGCGACACCTCGCAGATGTTCATCACCGGCCCCGACGTCGTCAAGGCCGTCACCGGCGAGGAGATCACCCAGAACGGGCTCGGCGGCGCCGACGTGCACGCGGAGACCTCCGGGGTGGCGCACTTCGCCTACGACGACGAGGAGACCTGCATCGCCGAGGTCCGCTACCTGCTGTCGATGCTCCCCTCCAACAACCGCGAGAACCCGCCCGCCCACCCCGCCGAGGACCCCGCCGACCGGCGCGGCGAGGCGCTGCTGGACCTGGTGCCCGCCGACGGCAACCGCCCCTACGACATGCACAAGGTCATCGAGGAGATCGTCGACGACGGCGACTACCTGGAGGTCCACGAGCGCTGGGCCCGCAACATCGTCTGCGCCCTGGCCCGCCTCGACGGCCAGGTCGTGGGCATCGTCGCCAACCAGCCCCAGGTCCTGGCCGGCGTCCTGGACATCGAGGCCTCCGAGAAGGCCGCCCGCTTCGTCCAGATGTGCGACGCGTTCAACATCCCCATCGTCACCTTCCTGGACGTGCCCGGCTTCCTGCCCGGCGTCGACCAGGAGCACGGCGGCATCATCCGCCACGGCGCCAAGCTGCTCTACGCCTACTGCAACGCCACCGTCCCGCGCATCTCGCTGATCCTGCGCAAGGCCTACGGAGGCGCGTACATCGTCATGGACTCCCAGTCCATCGGCGCCGACCTGACCTACGCCTGGCCGACCAACGAGATCGCCGTCATGGGCGCCGAGGGCGCGGCCAACGTCATCTTCCGCCGCCAGATCGCCGACGCCCCCGACCCCGAGGCCATGCGCGCCCGCATGGTCAAGGAGTACAAGGCCGAGCTGATGCACCCTTACTACGCCGCCGAACGCGGTCTGGTCGACGACGTCATCGACCCCGCCGAAACCCGCGAGGTCCTCGTCAGGTCCCTCGCCATGCTCCGCACCAAGCACGCCGACCTGCCGTCCCGCAAGCACGGCAACCCCCCGCAGTAACGAGGAGAACCCGTGACCACACCCCCCGGCAGACGCCTCCCTCCTCAGGGTCGAGAGGGGCCATGCCGCCCCCGAGGAGCTCGCCGCCCTCACCGCCGTCATCCTGGCCCGCGCGGGCGCCCGCTCCGCGGCCCCGGCGCACCGCGCCCGCTCCGCGGCCGGCTGGCGCCGTCTGGAACGCCAGTCCGGCTTCCGGGCGCCGCACTCCTGGCAGGGCTGACGCCCCGCCGCCCGTACGCGCGGGAGGACCCCGCACCCAAGAGCACGGGTGCGGGGTCCTCCCGCGTTCTCGGGGGCCGCTCCGCCGCGCGGCGGAGCGGCGCACTCACCGCAGTCGTGCCATGAGGGCGTGTTCGACGAGGGTGATGAGGGCGCTTTTGGCGTCGGCGCGGTGGCGGGCGTCGGTGGTGATGATGGGGGTGTCGGGGCCGATCTGGAGTGCTTCGCGTACTTCGTCGGGGGTGTAGGGCTGGTGTCCGTCGAAGCCGTTGAGGGCGATGACGAAGGGCAGGCCGCTGTTTTCGAAGTAGTCGACGGCGGGGAAGCAGTCGGCGAGGCGTCGGGTGTCGACGAGGACGACGGCGCCGATGGCGCCGCGTACGAGGTCGTCCCACATGAACCAGAAGCGGTCTTGTCCGGGGGTGCCGAAGAGGTAGAGGATCAGGTCCTGGTCGAGGGTGATCCGGCCGAAGTCCATGGCGACGGTGGTGGTGGTCTTGTCGCCGGTGTGGGTGAGGTCGTCGATGCCTGCGGAGGCGGAGGTCATGACGGCCTCGGTACGCAGCGGGTTGATCTCCGAGACGGCGCCGACGAACGTGGTCTTGCCCACGCCGAAGCCGCCCGCCACCACGATCTTCGCGCTGGTGGTTGAGCGGGCCGCACCGCCGCTAGAGCTTGCGAAGTCCACTGAGCACCCTTTCGAGCAGTGTCACGTCTGGCTGGCCTCCGGCGGCCTCGTCACCGCCGGGCTGATGGATGGCGACGAGTCCGGCCTCGGCCAGGTCGGCGACGAGGATCCGGGCCACGCCGAGGGGGATGGAGAGGAGCGCCGAGATCTCGGCCACCGACTTGATCTCGAAGCACAGCCGGCAGATCCGCTGGTGCTCGGGCAACTGCCCGTACAACCGCGACGGGTCGGCCGTGGTGGAGACCAGCGCCTCGATGGCGAGCTGGTACCGGGGCCGGGTCCGGCCGCCGGTCATCGCGTAGGGGCGGACCAGCGGGTTGTGGGCGCTCGCGGCCGGCTCCGGGCGGTGCTGCCGCACCGGCCGGCTGCGCGGTGCCTGCGGCTGCCGGTATCCCCGTCCGCCCGGCACAGAGGGGAAGTCGTAGTGGTTCCAGGCGTTGCCGCCCTGCACCTGGTGCGCACCATCGTCGTACGGGTGGTGTCCGCCCGGGGGTGTAGCCACTTTTCCTCCTCATGCTGCCGTTCATCGGCCCGTGTTCCTGTGGAGCCGCGCCACCGCACCTTAGAGTGCGGTGGAGTTGAACGCACGTTCCCCTGCTAGTTGAGCAGGCTTCCCTGGAGCTCCGCGCGGAGGTCCGGGGTCAGGACGCTGCCCGCGCGGTCCACGAGAAGCGCCATCTCGTAGCCGACGAGACCGATGTCGGCGTCCGGGTGGGCCAGGACGGCCAGGGAGGAGCCGTCCGAGATGGACATGATGAAGAGGAAGCCGCGCTCCATCTCCACCACGGTCTGGTTGACCGGACCGCCCTCGAAGATCCGGGACGCCCCCGCGGTCAGCGACGTCAGACCGGACGCGACGGCGGCCAGCTGGTCGGCACGGTCACGCGGGAACCCCTCGGACATCGCCAGCAGGAGTCCGTCGGCGGAGACCACCACCGTGTGCGACACCCCGGGGGTGTTGTCCACGAAATTGGTGATCAACCAGTTCAGATTCTGCGCCGCCTGGCTCATCGGGCTCACACTAACGCTCCTGGTTGTAGGTACTACCCGGACCACTGTGTCGATCGTAAGTGGCCGATCCGTTCATCTCCGCCCCGGCGCTGCGCCCCCGCTGGACACCGCGCCGCAGGTTGCTCAACCTGCCGCGGACGTCCTCGGGGGCGCGGGAGACCTGCGGGCCGCCCCGCGGGGTCTGCTCCGCGGTCCCCTCGATCAGGTTCGCCCTGGGGACCCGCCGGGGCAGCCCGGAGGCCGTGACCCCGCCGGCCTTCGGCTCCTTGAGCTTCCCGGCCCGCTGCCAGCGTTCGTCGTTCGCCGAACGCCAGGCGCCGGAGTCGTCCGCGTCGCTCTGGGGAGCCTGCCGGACCGGCTGGGACGGCTGGCCCGGAGTGTCCTGCTGGTGCTCCCGGCCCCCGTCCGGCCGCAGGCTGCCGCGGCGCGGCAGCCCCGCACCGGTCAGCTCGTGCCCGGCGGTCGGCACAGAACCCGGCCGGTCGAAGCCTACGCGGTCCGGACCGTTCGCGGGAGCGTCCCGGGCAGATTCCGAATCGCCCGCGTGACCGCCGCCGTAGCCGCCCCGGTACGCCTCCTGGGCCTGCCACCCGGCCTGGTCGGGCCAGGCCTCGACGTGGCCTCCGTACGACGGCTGTCCGGCGCTCCGGTCGGTGAAGCCGCCCTCCGGATACACGGTCCCGGAGTACTCGCCGGCGGCATGTCCGCCGTCGTGGGCGTAGCCGTCGCCGGAGTACCCGCCGCGGTACTCGCCCCCGGCGTCGAGGGTCTCGTCCCGGTACCCGTCGCCGTGGCCCCGGCCGTCGCCCGGGTGGCCTTCCTGCCGGGCCCGGAGGCCGTCGTGACCGGACTGCTGCTGGGCGTACCCGCCGGGCGGGTGGGCCTGCAGGGCGTCCTGCCGCCCGTACGGGGTCTCGTAGCCGTCCTCGTACCGCTCCTGCTCCCGGCCGTCGGCCGGCGTCGCGGCCTGGAGCTGCGCGCCGAGCGCGGCACGGCGGTCCTTGCGCATCAGGGAGCGGCTCACCGGGTCCAGCGCGGCGCCGTCCTGCTGCGGCTCGTAGCGGGAGTCGTCGAAGCCGAGCTCCGCGGCGGTCCGCATCGGGACCGCCTCGTACGCCTGCTGCTCCGGGATGATCTGGGAGACCGTGAAGTCCTCCTCCGGCGGCTCGCCGCCGCCACCGCGGGTGATCGCGTCCGGCAGCATGACCAGCGACGTCGTGCCGGCCTGCTCGCCCGAGGGGCGCAGCTGGACGCGGATGCCGTGCCGGTCGGCGAGGCGGCCGACCACGAAGAGGCCCATGCGCTGGGAGACCGCGACGTCCACCGTCGGCGGGTTGGCCAGCTTGTGGTTGATGTCCGCGAAGTCCTCGGCGGTGAGGCCGATGCCCTTGTCGTGGATCTCGACCATCACCCGGCCGTCGGGCAGCCGCGTCGCGGTGACGCGCACCTTGGTCTGCGGCGACGAGAAGGTGGTGGCGTTCTCCAGCAGCTCGGCGAGCAGGTGCACGAGGTCGGTCACGGCCTGGCCGTGGATCTCCGCCTCGGGGATGCCCGACAGCTCGACGCGTTCGTACTGCTCCACCTCGGAGACGGCGGCGCGCATGACGTCGACCAGCGGGACCGGCTGGTCCCAGCGGCGGCCCGGCTCCTCGCCGGCGAGGACGAGCAGGTTCTCGCCGTTGCGGCGCATGCGCGTGGCCAGGTGGTCCAGCTTGAAGAGGTTCTCCAGCTGGTCCGGGTCGGCCTCGTTGTTCTCCAGGTCCGTGATCAGCGTCAGCTGGCCCTCGATCAGCGACTGGTTGCGCCGCGAGAGGTTGGTGAAGATCGCGTTGACGTTGCCCCGCAGCAGGGCCTGCTCGGCGGCGAGGCGGACCGCCTCGCGGTGGACGTGGTCGAAGGCGCGCGCCACCTCGCCGATCTCGTCGTGCGTGTCGATCGGGATCGGCTCGACACGGGTGTCCACCTTGCCCGGGTCGGTCCGCGACAGCTGGTCGACCAGCATCGGCAGGCGCTGCTCGGCGACGCCCAGCGCGGCGTGGCGCAGGCTGCGCATGGAACGGCTCATCTGGTGCGCCATGAGGCCGGCCAGGACGAAGGCGGCGAGCAGCGAGACCACGACGACGCCGCCGTTGACGAACGCGTCCGTCCGGGCCTCGTCGGCGATCCGGGTGGCCTCGCCGATCGTCTTCGCGAGCAGCTCCTCCTCGACCTCGGCGTACCCCTCGAACTTGCCGGTGGACACGGCCATCCAGGTCTCGGGGGTGACCCCGCCCTGCCTGCGCTTGATCAGCGCCCTGATGTCGCCGGCGTCCTCGGCCTTGCCGATCTCGTTGGCCATGCCCTCGAAGACCGACTTCTCGCCCGTGGCCGTCTCGGCGACCGGCGGCTGCACGCCCGCGGCGGTGAACTCCCTCGCGCCGTCCTGCGCCTTGCGGGTCATGATCTCGCTGAGCCGGTCGACGTCCTCCTGCGTACCGCTGGAGACGAACTCGGCGACGGCGATGTTCTCCAGGTACTTGTAGGAGTTGAAGGCCTTGGACTGGGTCTTGAAGACCTCGTCGTCCCCGCTGGGCCGGAGCAGCAGGTGCATGCCGATCGAGCGCTGCAGCGACTCGGCGGCCTTGGCGAGCTGGACGGCGTAGACGGTGCGGCCGAAGCTCGTGACGTTGTCCGCGCCCAGACCGAGCTCGTTGGAGAACTCCATGAGCACGTGCTGGACCTTGGTGTAGCCCTCTTCGGTCTTCACCGGGTCCAGGAGCTTGGTGTACGCGGCCTTCCGCAGGGCCTGGAGCTGGGGCTCCTCCTTGCGGAACAGTTCGAGGCGGCGCTCCAGGCCCTGGCCGGGGGGCAGGGTGCGGACGGCCTCGTCGAACTCCTGCTTCGCGGCGTCCGTGGTGGCGTACGCGTCGACGACGGCGTTCGCCTTCCGGTCGTCCTCGCTCTTGGCGGTGAGCAGCGGCTCCGCGGTGAGGTCGCGTTCGTTGAGCAGCGCCTGGCCGTACTCGGAGGCGGCCCGCACGATGATCGCGGTCCTCTCCGCGTTCCGCGCCTTCCTCCAGGTGTCGATGGAGGCGCTCACCTGGAAGCCGCCCATCACCAGGCCGACCAGCACGGGCACCAGGAGGATGGCGTTCAGGCGCGTCGCCACGTGCCAGTTGCGGGGGAGAACCGGCTGGGGCTGCCACCGGCGGGGGCGCGGCCGGCCGGGGGTGTCGCGGGCGCGTCCGCGGGCGGCACCGCCGTGCGCGGCGGCGGGGTGAAGTTCCCCCGTGCCTGCTGCTCCGCGGCGTTTTTCGTGCTTCGCCTCACTCGACCAACAACCTCTCGGCGTCGGCACCTCGATGTGCCGTTCTTCTGCTTCAGAGCCGTAATACTCAGGAGTTCGTGCATTGCAGCACGTAAAGCGGCCGCGTTCCAAACAGCCCGATCGAGTGATCGTCGGCGGTCTGCACAACGAGAGAAACGGATATAAGGTGCATGGTGCGTCAAAAGGCGGAGTCCGTGTGAGCGCAGTGGCACCATACGGCTGCGTGTCGTGTCGGAGAGTTCGCAATTCTCTGTCGAAACGTTATGAACGCGCGGGCGGGCCGTGTCAGACGACACAGCCCGCCCGTCGAGCGCTCAGGGCAACTATCCGGTGCGTGCGCCTACTTGGCGACCGGTCTGCCGGGTAGGCCCCTCCCGCGCGCTTCCGGGCGCCTACTTCAGTCGTGCCATGAGGGCGTGTTCGACGAGGGTGATGAGGGCGCTTTTGGCGTCGGCGCGGTGGCGGGCGTCGGTGGTGATGATGGGGGTGTCGGGGCCGATCTGGAGTGCTTCGCGTACTTCGTCGGGGGTGTAGGGCTGGTGTCCGTCGAAGCCGTTGAGGGCGATGACGAAGGGCAGGCCGCTGTTTTCGAAGTAGTCGACGGCGGGGAAGCAGTCGGCGAGGCGTCGGGTGTCGACGAGGACGACGGCGCCGATGGCGCCGCGTACGAGGTCGTCCCACATGAACCAGAAGCGGTCTTGTCCGGGGGTGCCGAAGAGGTAGAGGATCAGGTCCTGGTCGAGGGTGATCCGGCCGAAGTCCATGGCGACGGTGGTGGTGGTCTTGTCGCCGGTGTGGGTGAGGTCGTCGATGCCTGCGGAGGCGGAGGTCATGACGGCCTCGGTACGCAGCGGGTTGATCTCCGAGACGGCGCCGACGAACGTGGTCTTGCCCACGCCGAAGCCGCCCGCCACCACGATCTTCGCGCTGGTGGTTGAGCGGGCCGCACCGCCGCTAGAGCTTGCGAAGTCCACTGAGCACCCTTTCGAGCAGTGTCACGTCCGGCGTGCCGCCGGCCTCTCCGTTTCCTGGCTGGTGGATCGCCACCATGCCCGCCTCCGCCAGGTCGGCGACGAGGATCCGGGCCACGCCGAGCGGCATCGACAGCAGCGCCGACACCTCGGCCACCGACTTCACCTCACGGCAGAGGTGGCAGATCCGCTGGTGCTCGGGGAGCAGCCCGGCGAGGTGTGCCGGGTCGGCCGTGGTGGAGACCAGCGCCTCGATGGCGAGCTGGTACCGGGGCCGGGTCCGGCCGCCGGTCATCGCGTAGGGGCGGACCAGCGGCTGATCGCCTTCGTGCCCGTACGAGGCGTCGTCGAACGACGCACCGTACGGATCGTGAGAGGCGGGGGGCGGGGTCATGAGTCCTCCGGTCGTGACAGCAGGTGGTCTGCGTGCCGTCTGACTGGGCCGGTGGGGGGCCGGATGAGGCGGCCGGCGGGTAGATGACACAGGGCCGGGGCGGGTACGGAGGGGCGCACCCGCCCGGCCGGGTTAGTGGAGCAGGCTTCCCTGGAGCTCCGCGCGGAGGTCCGGGGTCAGGACGCTGCCCGCGCGGTCCACGAGAAGCGCCATCTCGCAGCCGACGAGACCGATGTCGGCGTCCGGGTGGGCCAGGACGGCCAGGGAGGAGCCGTCCGAGATGGACATGATGAAGAGGAAGCCGCGCTCCATCTCCACCACGGTCTGGTTGACCGGACCGCCCTCGAAGATCCGGGACGCCCCCGCGGTCAGCGACGTCAGACCGGACGCGACGGCGGCCAGCTGGTCGGCACGGTCACGCGGGAACCCCTCGGACATCGCCAGCAGGAGTCCGTCGGCGGAGACCACCACCGTGTGCGACACCCCGGGGGTGTTGTCCACGAAGCTGGTGATCAACCAGTTCAGATTCTGCGCCGCCTGGCTCATCGCGCTCAAAACTCACGCTCCTGCTGGTGAGTGGGGCCGACCTGGAAACTACCGGTGTTACCGGACCCGGCCTGACGTCCCTGCTGGATACCACGCCGCAGGTTGGTCAGGCGGCCCCGTACGTCGTCGGGTGCCCGGGAGACCTGCGGACCGGACTGGAGTGGCTGTTCCTGCGCCGTGCCCGGCACCAGGTTGGCGCGCGGAACCCGTCGGGGCAGGCCGGAGGTGGTGACGCCGCCGGCCGCGGGCTTGCGCACGCGCTCCGCCTGGCGGACCAGTTCGTCGTTGGGCGTCGTGCGCCAGCCCGCCGGAGCGGTGCCGGAGTCCTGGCCCTGGCCGTCCGGGCCCCGGTACTGGTCCTGGTCGGCGCGCTGCTGGGGCATCGCCGGGGCCGGGCGGCCGTGCGCGGGTCGCAGGGGCGGCGCGAACTGCTGCGGCGGTACGACCGGGGTGGGCGCCGTCCGGTCGTACGCCGGGTGGGGCCCGTCGGCGGGGCGGTCCTGCCGCGGGTCCGGCCCCTGGCTCCGCGCCGGCTCCTGCGGGGCGTTCCCGCCCCCCTGCTGGTTGCGGAACCAGTCGGTCTCCAGCGTGTCGTACAGCGGGGTGCGACCGTCGTCGGGACCGGTGGCGGGCGGCAGGCTGCCGGCCGGCCGGCGTGGGGCGCCGAAGTCCGGGCGCGGGACCGGCGCGGTGGCCGACGGGTCCTGCGGAGCCTGGCCGCCCTGCGGCCCGCCCGTGTCCGGGTGCGGGACGTCGAAGGCGGGCCGGGGGAACCCGGCCGTGGAGCCGGGATCCGGGTGGTCCGTCCGCGGCGACGCGTGCCGACCGGTGGCCTCGTGCTCCTCGTGGCCGCGCGGCGTGTCGAGCGGGGAGCGGGGAGCGTTGCGGTCGCCGCCCCAGCCGCCGGACCGCGGGGGTGCCGGGAGCTGCGGGCCGCCGGGGAGTTCGGCGCGCGGACCGCCGGGGGGCGGGAGCTGCTGCTCCTGTCCGCTCTGCGGGGCCCGTCCGCTCTGCCACACGTCGGAGCGGGTGGGGATGCCGTCCTGCACGGGGCCGGCCTGCTGCCCCTGACCGCCCTGGTCCTCGTACGCGTCGGGGAACCTGGCGCTCCGGCCGGGGTCGTCCTGCTGCAGGCCGCTCCGGCCGGGCTGCCCGCCCTGAGGTCCGCCGAACAGCCCGCCGTCCTGCGTGCCGCCCGGACGGTCCCCGGGCTCCTCGCGGCCCGGCAGCGCGGGGCGGGCGCCGCCGCCCGGACCCGTCTGGCCGCGCCCGCCGGAGAGGCCGGCGGCCAGCCGGTTCTGCGGCGCGGCACCCTGGCCGGAACCGCCCGGGCCGGACCGTCCGCCGCCCGGTGCCCCGCCCTGGCCGACGGCCGTCCGGCCGGGGCCGCCCTGCGGCAGCCCTCCCGGGCCACCGGGGCCGCCGGGCCTCTTGCCGCCTTGCGTGACGTCCACGGGCAGCATGACCAGTGCGGTCGTACCACCCGAGTCGGACGGGCGCAGCTGGATCCGGATGCCGTGCCGCAGCGACAGGCGGCCGACCACGAACAGGCCCATGCGGCGGGAGACGGAGACGTCCACGGTGGGCGGCGACGCGAGCCGCTCGTTGATCGCGGCGAGGTCCTCGGGGGAGAGGCCGATGCCGGTGTCGTGGATCTCGACCAGCACGCGCCCGTCGGGGAGCGCGTGGCCGGTGACGCGCACCTTGGTCTGCGGCGAGGAGAAGGACGTGGCGTTCTCCAGCAGCTCGGCGAGGAGGTGCACGAGGTCGTTGACGACGCGGCCGGCGACCTCGGTGGCCGGTACGGAGGCGAGCTCGATGCGCTCGTACTGCTCCACCTCGGACGCGGCGGCGCGGAGCACGTCGACGAGGGGCACGGGCCGCGTCCAGCGGCGGCCCGGCTCCTCGCCGGCGAGGACGAGGAGGTTCTCGCCGTTGCGGCGCATGCGCGTGGCGAGGTGGTCGAGCTTGAACAGGGAGGACAGCTGGTCCGGGTCGGCCTCGCGGGACTCCAGCTCGGAGATGAGGGACAGCTGGCGCTGGATCAGGCCCTGGGAGCGGCGGGAGAGGTTGGTGAACATCGCGTTGACGTTGCCCCGCAGCAGGGCCTGCTCGGCGGCGAGGCGGACCGCCTCGCGGTGCACGTCGTCGAAGGCCGCGGCCACCTTGCCGATCTCGTCGCGCGAGTGCACGCCGACGGACTCGACGGACGTGTCGACGTCCTGCGGGTCGGCCTCGGAGAGCTGCTTGACCAGTTGGGGCAGCCGTTCCTGGGCGACCTTGGTCGCGGTGTCCTGGAGCCGCCGCAGCGAGGTGATCATGGATCGGGCCACCACGAAGGCGCCGATCAGGGAGACGCCGAGGACCAGGATGATCAGGGCGCCGTTGATGATCGCGTCGCGCTGCGCCTCCTGGCGCAGCTCGCGGGCCTTGCTCTCCATCTCGCCCAGCAGCGTGGCCTCGATGGTCTCCATGGCGCGCAGCTTGGTCTCGGCCTCCTCGGTCCAGTCGAGGTAGGTGCGGACCGGGGTGCGGCTGAGGCCGTTCCGCTCGCCCAGTACGCGGTCCGCGTACTGGTTGGCGGCCTGGATCGCGGGGTTGCCGGAGGTCAGCGGGCCGAGCAGGTCGGTGGCGTCGCCGCCGGCCGACTCGTAGATGGAGCCGAACGACTTGAGGGCGGAGTTCTCGTTGACGCGGGCGTCCTCGGCGTACTGGCGGTCGTTCTCGTTCATCACCGCCTTCTCCGAGGTGGACTTGGGCAGTGCTGCGGCGATGATCGCCCGCTGTATGGACGCGTACTCCTTGGCGGAGGAGAACGCCGCCAGCGCACGGGTGCGCTTGATCATCTCGGGGTTGTTGGTCGCCTGCGCCATGTCCTGGGACAGGGTGAGCAGCGACTCGATGAGCCGGTTGTACTTGCCCACCGTCGCGGAGGTCATCTGGTCCTTGTATGCCTCCTGGCGGATCACGCCGAGCCCGATGACCTGGTTGGCGATCTGCGTGACGTTGGCGCGGATGCTGGCCAGCGCCTCGTCGTCCTGGGTGTCGCCGATCTCCTGGGTGGCGTCGAGGAACGCCCGCTGCGCCGCGTCGGTCTTGTCCCGGGGGTCCTTGATCTTGAAGTCGGTGAGGGGGGTGTCGTTGGCGATCGGACCCGCCGACTGGTCGCGCTCCTGCTGGAGCGCCTGCGCGAGGTGGTGGGCCTCGCGGGTGAGCTTGGTGAGCAGCTGCATGTGGTCCAGCTGCTCCATGTTCTCCATCGACTCCTGGATGCGGAGTCCGCCCAGCGAGGTCGCGGCGACCACGGGCAGGGCGAGGAGGGAGACCAACCGGGTGCTGATGCGCCAGTTGCGCAGGGCTATTCGCGAGCCGGTCTCGCCCGGTACCGCGGCCTTCGGCTCCTTCCCCGCCTTGGCGGATCTGCCCGGCTTGGCGGACCTGCCCGCCTTGTCGCGCCGCCCGGGCTTCGCGCCCTTACCGCCGCCCGCCGCCTCGGACCCGGCCGCCGCACCCGTCGCGCGGCCGCCGGCGGCCGCCGGTCCCGGGTCATGGGTGTGCTGGGGCGAGGAGCCGCGGTCGGTCCCGCCGCGCGGCTCCTGTTCCGCCGCAGCGCTGCCATCCCTCTTGAAACGTCCCTGCACTAGCGTCGCAACCTCTGGACCAGGCGTCCCCCCGCGTGAACGGACGGGACGGTGTCGGCGTCGTGGGAGCGCGAGTGCGCTCCTGGGTGGTCGTCGGTGACCGGCGCGGAGTCCCCCTTTCCCACCGCCGCTCGGCGCTGCCTCTGCGCCCCAGCTTGCCGGTCTCCATCACGGCGGTGCGTGGAATTCCAGCACAGTGCCGGATCTCCAACAAGGGCGGTGGCCGGCCCCGCGCGTCCGGTGACGGAATGTGCTTCGATGATTGCGACTGGTGATGATGGATCGGGAGGAAAAGGTACTTTCTGGTATGAGTCTCTTACGCGTGGAGGGTGTACCAGTCGAGACGATCGGCATCGGAATGAAGCGTTCAATGGGGATATGTCTCATTTGGCCGCCCGGAAGGATGGTCCGGAATGCCCGCCTTGGGTAGGACGTGGTGAGGAAATTCACATGCTCGTAGTGGCCGGTTCGGGGTATTGACGAGTGACTCGATGTTTAGCGTTTAGCCTGACGCCCTAACGGGCCGGGTCGCCCGCCGAGGCCGTCCCGGCCTCCCGCCGAGCCGAGCGAACGAGGTCCGACGCCACCGTGAAGACGACGACGATCCGCAGCACCGCCAACCCCCGCCGCACCACCCTCGTCCACCTGGAGGACGCGGCCGGGCTGGACCGCGGCGCCCTGCCCGGGCAGGCGACCGAGCTGCCCGCCGTCACCGCGAACCCGCGCCGCACGGTCCTGACGGCGGTCCCGGCCCCCGCCGCCGGCTGACGGGCCGGTGCGCGCGGCCCGCGGGTCGGTGCGCGCGCACCGCCGCGCGGCGGACCGGTGCTCCCTCCCGCGCTAGCCTGGAGCGTCAGACTCCAGCCAGCTCAGTGAGGGGCACACGCATCCGTGCGCATCGCCAGGTTCTCCATCGACGGCAATGTCGCCTTCGGCGCGGTCGAGGGTGAAAGCGCCCCCGGCGCGGAGGGCGGCCTCGTCCTCGACATCATCAAGGGCATCCCGTACACCGACTTCGAACTCAGCGGCACGAAGGTCCCGCTGGACAAGGTCCGGCTCCTGCCGCCGGTGCTCCCCAACAAGGTCGTGGCCATCGGCCGCAACTACGCGGAGCACGCCGCGGAACTCGGCAACGAGGTCCCCGAGGTGCCCGTCGCCTTCCTCAAACCCACCACCTCCGTGATCGGCTCCGGCGACGCCATCGAGTACCCCTCCTTCTCGAACGAGCTGCACCACGAGGCCGAGCTCGCCGTCGTCATCGGCCGCATGTGCCGAGAGGTCCCCCGCGAGCGCGTCAGGGACGTCGTCTTCGGCTACACCTGCGCCAACGACGTCACCGCCCGCGACGCGCAGAGGCGCGAGAAGCAGTGGGCCCGCGCCAAGGGCTTCGACACCTCCTGCCCCCTGGGCCCCTGGGTGGAGACCGACCTCGACCCGGGCGACCTGGCCGTCCAGTGCACGGTCAACGGCGAACAGCGCCAGCTCGGTCGTACGAGCGACATGGTCCGCTCCGTCGAGGACCTGGTCGTCCACATCACCGAGGCCATGACGCTGCTCCCCGGCGACGTGATCCTCACCGGCACCCCCGCCGGGGTCGGCCCCCTCAACGTCGGCGACGAGGTCGCCGTCACCATCGAAGGCATCGGCACTCTCACCAACAAGGTGATCAAGCGTGGCTAACGCGACCGTCCGCGTACGTTTCTGTCCCTCGCCGACCGGCAACCCCCACGTGGGCCTGGTCCGCACCGCCCTGTTCAACTGGGCCTTCGCCCGGCACCACGGCGGCACCATGGTCTTCCGCATCGAGGACACCGACGCGGCCCGCGACTCCGAGGAGTCCTACCGGCAGCTCCTCGACGCCATGCGCTGGCTCGGCCTCGACTGGGACGAGGGCCCCGAGGTCGGCGGCCCCCACGCGCCGTACCGCCAGTCGCAGCGCATGGACGTCTACCGGGACGTCGTCGCCCGGCTCCTGGAGGGCGGCCACGCCTACCGCTGCTACTGCACCGCCGAGGAGCTGGACGAGCGCCGCGAGGCCGCCCGCGCCGCCGGCAGGCCCTCCGGCTACGACGGCCACTGCCGCGAGCTGACCGCCGAGCGGGTCTCCGCGTACGAGGCGGAGGGCCGCGCCGCGATCGTCCGCTTCCGCATGCCCGACGAGCCGATCACCTTCCGCGACCTGGTCCGCGGCGAGCTGACCTTCACCCCGGACAACGTCCCGGACTACGGCATCGTCCGCGCCAACGGCGCCCCGCTGTACACGCTGGTCAACCCGGTCGACGACGCGTTGATGGAGATCACGCACGTACTGCGCGGCGAGGACCTGCTCTCCTCCACCCCGCGCCAGATCGCCCTGTACAAGGCGCTGATCGAACTGGGCGTCGCCAAGGCGATCCCGGAGTTCGGCCACCTGCCGTACGTCATGGGCGAGGGCAACAAGAAGCTCTCCAAGCGCGACCCGCAGTCCTCGCTGAACCTCTACCGGGAGCGCGGCTTCCTCCCCGAGGGGCTGCTGAACTACCTGTCGCTCCTCGGCTGGTCCTTCTCCGCCGACCAGGACGTCTTCACGATCCCGCAGATGATCGAGAGGTTCGACGTCGCGGACGTCAACGCCAACCCGGCCCGCTTCGACCTGAAGAAGGCCGAGGCGATCAACGCCGACCACATCCGCATGCTGGACGCGAAGGCGTTCGTCGACGCCTGCGAGCCGTGGCTGCGGGCCCCGCACGCCCCGTGGGCGCCCGAGGACTTCGACCGCGGGGCGTGGGAGCGGATCGCCCCGCACGCCCAGACGCGCCTGACGGTCCTCTCCGAGATCACCCAGAACGTCGACTTCCTGTTCCTGAAGGAGCCGGTCGAGGACGAGGCGTCCTGGCAGAAGGCGATGAAGGGCGATCCGGCGGCGCTCCTCACCACCGCCCGCGCGAAGCTGGAGGCCGCCGACTGGTCCAGCCCCGAGTCGCTGAAGGACGCCGTCCTGAAGGCGGGCGAGGAGCACGGGCTGAAACTCGGCAAGGCCCAGGCCCCGGTACGCGTCGCCGTCACCGGCCGCACGGTCGGCCTGCCCCTCTTCGAGTCCCTGGAGGTCCTGGGCCGGGACAGGACCCTGGCCCGCGTCGACGCGGCCCTGGCGAAGCTGGCGGCGTAGCGTCGCCCGCCCCGACGCGGCCCCCGCCCTCCGGGTGCGGGCGGGGGCCGCGTCGGCTGCCTCCGCCGCGCCCCCCGGTCCGCAGGCCGGGGCGACGACCCGGTACCGGGGCGGGCCGTCGCCCCCGGGCCACCCCGCCGAAGCGGGGGCCTACCGGGTCCGTGTCGGATCCGTCCCGCCGAGGATCCGCTCCCGGTCCCGGGGCCCGGAGGGCCGCCCCGCCGGCCGGTGGCCGCGCGTGCCGGGCCTCCGGATAATGGCGCGGTATGGAGATCCGCGCGATCCTGTGGGACATCGATGACACGATCTTCGACTACGCCTCCGCCGACCGGGCCGGGATGCGCCGGCACCTCCGGGACGAGGGGCTGGCCGGTCGGTTCGACGGGGTCGAGGACGCCCTGCGGCGGTGGCGGGAGGCGACCGTGCTGCACTGGGCGCGGTTCGCCGCGGGGGAGACCACGTGGGAGGGGCAGCTTCGCGACCGCGTCCGCACGTTCCTGGGCGCACCCCTGGGCGACGACGAGGCCGACGCCTGGTTCGAGCGGTACCTGGCGCACTACGAGGCGGCCTGGGCGCTGTTCCCGGACGCCCTCCCCGTACTGAGCGTCCTCGCCGCCGGGTACCGGCACGCCGTCCTGTCGAACTCCTCCCTCCTCAACCAGGACCGCAAGCTCCGCCTCCTCGGCGTGCGCGACCGGTTCGAGGTGGTGCTCTGCGCCGCCGACATCGGCGTGTCCAAGCCCGACGCCGCCGCCTTCCACATCGCCTGCGACGCCCTCGGCCTGGCCCCGGGCGAGGTGGTGTACGTCGGCGACCAGCCCGACATCGACGCCCGGGGCGCCGCCGAGGCGGGCCTCCTGGGGGTGTGGCTGGACCGCTCCGGCCTCGGCGGCCGCCCCGAGCTCCCCCGGATCACCGACCTCCACCAGCTTCCCGCCCTGCTCCGCGGCGATACCCGTTTTGGAGCGCCGGACACCTTCGGGTAATGTTCTTCCTGCGCCGAGGGAAACGGGCCGAGAGGCCGGAAGCCCGGAGCGTGAGCCGAACAAGACCTCCTCAGGGGTCGCGTTCCGGTGGCCTATGGTGTAATTGGCAGCACGACTGATTCTGGTTCAGTTAGTCTTGGTTCGAGTCCAGGTAGGCCAGCTCGCAGAGCTCATCTGCAAAGCCCCCGTTGTGTAGCGGCCTAGCACGCTGCCCTCTCAAGGCAGTAGCGCCGGTTCGAATCCGGTCGGGGGTACAGATCCTTCCCGCGGGATCATCAGGGTCGCACCCGATGATCCCGATGCAGGATCGCTAGGGCCCCCGTTGTGTAGCGGCCTAGCACGCCGCCCTCTCAAGGCGGTAGCGCCGGTTCGAATCCGGTCGGGGGTACCAATTGGTCTAAACCACCAGTGGCCTATGGTGTAATTGGCAGCACGACTGATTCTGGTTCAGTTAGTCTTGGTTCGAGTCCAGGTAGGCCAGCGGGTTCACGCGAGTGATCCACGCCCCCGTTGTGTAGCGGCCTAGCACGCCGCCCTCTCAAGGCGGTAGCGCCGGTTCGAATCCGGTCGGGGGTACTCGTTCGAGGAAGCCCTCCCCCACAGGGGGAGGGCTTCCTCGCGTCCTGCGGCGCGCACGAGTGGCACCGCGTACGGCCCCGGCCCACCGCCGCGGCGTCGGAGCGGTGGGCCGGGGCCGTACGCGGAAGGCCCGCGGGTGCGGGCGGGCGCTCAGCCCGCGCGGCGCAGCGCCTCCGTCAGGCGGGAGGCCGCGTCCATGACGGCCTGGGCGTGCATCCGGCCCGGGTGGCGCGTCAGGCGCTCGATCGGGCCCGACACGGACACGGCGGCCACCACCCGGTTCGACGGGCCGCGCACGGGCGCCGAGACGGACGCGACCCCCGGCTCCCGCTCGCCGATCGACTGGGCCCAGCCGCGGCGCCGTACGCCCGACAGGGCCGTCGCCGTGAAACGGGCGCCCTGCAGGCCCCGGTGCAGCCGCTCCGGCTCCTCCCAGGCCATGAGGATCTGCGCCGACGAGCCGGCCTTCATCGTGAGCGTGGACCCCACCGGAACCGTGTCGCGCAGACCCGACAGCCGCTCCGCCGCCGCCACGCAGATCCGCATGTCGCCCTGGCGGCGGTAGAGCTGGGCGCTCTCGCCCGTCACATCGCGCAGATGCGTGAGCACCGGGCCCGCCGTGGCCAGCAGGCGGTCCTCGCCGGCCGCGGCGGCCAGCTCGGCCAGCCGCGGGCCCAGGATGAACCGGCCCTGCATGTCCCTCGCCACCATCCGGTGGTGTTCCAGTGCCACGGCCAGCCGGTGGGCCGTGGGCCTCGCGAGCCCGGTCGCCGCGACCAGCCCGGCGAGGGTGGCCGGACCGGACTCCAGAGCGCTCAGAACCAGAGCCGCCTTGTCGAGAACGCCGACGCCGCTAGAGTTGTCCATGCAACGATATTCACGTCTCACTCTGTGAAACGCAAGTTCAATTTTCCCGGGATCTTGCCAGTCTGGTGGAGCGGCCCGGCATCCACGGTCCGCTGCCGCCGTCCGGAACGTGGGACCACGGGGACCCGGACGCCGGCGCACGTGTCTCTAGACCGCCGGCCCACCCGCCGGCCGGAGGGAAAGCGATGGGTAGGACACTCGCGGAGAAGGTCTGGGACGACCACGTCGTCCGGCGCGCCGAGGGCGAGCCCGACCTCCTCTTCATCGATCTGCACCTGCTGCACGAGGTGACCAGCCCGCAGGCCTTCGACGGCCTCCGCAGGAGCGGCCGCCGGGTGCGGCGACTCGACCTGACCATCGCCACCGAGGACCACAACACCCCCACCCTCGACATCGACAAGCCCATCGCCGACCCCGTCTCCCGGATCCAGCTGGAGACCCTGCGCCGGAACTGCGCGGAGTTCGGCGTGCGCCTCCACCCGCTCGGCGACGTGGAGCAGGGCGTCGTCCACGTCGTCGGCCCCCAGCTGGGCCTCACCCAGCCCGGCACGACCGTGGTCTGCGGCGACTCCCACACCTCCACGCACGGCGCCTTCGGCGCGCTCGCGTTCGGCATCGGCACCTCCCAGGTCGAGCACGTGCTGGCCACCCAGACGCTGCCCATGGCCCGGCCCAGGACCATGGCCGTCACCGTCGAGGGCGAACTGCCCGGGGGCGTCACCGCCAAGGACCTCGTCCTGGCGGTCATCGCCAGGATCGGTACCGGCGGGGGCCAGGGCCACGTCCTGGAGTACCGCGGTCCCGCCGTCGAGAAGCTCTCGATGGAGGCCCGCATGACCGTCTGCAACATGTCCGTCGAGGCCGGCGCCCGCGCGGGCATGATCGCCCCCGACGAGACCACCTTCGCGTACCTCAAGGGCCGCCCCCACGCCCCCGAGGGCGCCGACTGGGACGCCGCCGTCGCGTACTGGAGGACCCTGCGCACCGACGACGACGCCGTCTTCGACGCCGAGGTCGTCATCGACGCCTCGGAGCTGTCCCCGTTCGTCACCTGGGGAACCAACCCCGGCCAGGGAGCGCCCCTTTCGGCGTCCGTCCCCGACCCCGCCTCGTACGAGGACGCCTCGGAGCGGCTCGCCGCCGAGAAGGCCCTGGAGTACATGGACCTCGCCCCCGGGCAGCCCCTGCGCGGGATCAGGGTCGACACGGTCTTCGTCGGCTCCTGCACCAACGGCCGCATCGAGGACCTGCGCGCCGCCGCCGCGGTCCTCGAAGGCCGCCGGATCGCCGAGGGCGTACGCATGCTTGTCGTCCCCGGCTCCGTCCGCGTCGGCCTCCAGGCCGTCGACGAGGGCCTGGACGAGGTCTTCAAGGAGGCCGGTGCCGAATGGCGGCACGCGGGCTGCTCCATGTGCCTCGGCATGAACCCCGACCAACTGGCCCCCGGCGAGCGCTGCGCCTCCACCTCCAACCGCAACTTCGAGGGGCGGCAGGGCAAGGGCGGCCGCACCCACCTCGTCTCGCCGCAGGTCGCCGCCGCCACCGCGGTCCTCGGCCGCCTGGCCTCCCCGGCCGACCTGTCCGACGCCACCACTCTCGCGGGGGTCTGAACCATGGAAGCCTTCACCACGCACACCGGCCGCGCCGTGCCGCTGCGTCGCAGCAACGTCGACACGGACCAGATCATCCCCGCGCACTGGCTCAAGAAGGTCACCCGCGACGGCTTCGAGGACGGTCTCTTCGAGGCCTGGCGCAAGGACCCCGGCTTCGTCCTCAACCACCCCGAGCGGCAGGGCGCCACCGTCCTCGTCGCCGGCCCCGACTTCGGCACCGGCTCCTCCCGCGAGCACGCCGTGTGGGCCCTGCAGAACCACGGCTTCAAGGCCGTCCTCTCCTCCCGCTTCGCCGACATCTTCCGCGGCAACTCGCTGAAGAACGGCCTGCTCACGGTGGTTCTCGACCAGAGCGAGATCGACGCCCTGTGGGAGCTCACCGAGGCCGACCCGCGGGCCGGGGTCACCGTCGACCTCGTCGCCCGCGAGGTCCGCGCCGAAGGCGTCACCGCCGGCTTCGAACTCGACGAGAACGCCCGCTGGCGGCTGCTCAACGGCCTCGACGACATCGACATCACCCTGCGGAACGAGGCGGACATCGCGGCGTACGAGGCCGGGCGCCCCTCGTACAAGCCGCGCACCCTCCCGGCCTGACCTCTCGGAGGACCCGCTCCCGCACGGCACCCGGTGCCCCCGACCGCCCCCGGCGGCCGGGGGCACCGCCGTATCCAACTGGCGTGAAAACGACCCTCGGGACCCCCGTGAGGAGTGTCCCGCCGCCATCCGGCTGACGCCGCGCACCACGTGCCCGGACACCTCCGGAGCCGCCCCGGGAGTGGTCGGAGCGGAGCCAACTCGGTTTATGACCTGGGGCTTTGGGCAAACGGGAGGTGCCGCACGGAAGGCGACCCACCCCATGTCGAAACGCTGTTGGAACATGTCAGTTACCCCCTACGCGGGCGACAACTCGCCCCAGATGGCACAATCGGCGCATGGAACGCGACAGCCAACTCGAGCTCTACGAGGCGGTCGCGGCCCGGCTGAAAGAAGCGCACTCCCGGGTGCGCGCACTGCAAGTCCCGGAGGGCGTAAGGGTGGCGCTGTCCCGGAAGCTGCTGGTCGTCACGGCCGCGGCGAAGCACGATCTCGCGGACGCGGCGCGGCGTCTCGACCGGTTGATGAGGGACCTCGACGAGGGCCGACTCCCTGAAGGGGACTGACCGCCCGGAAGTCCGCGAACGGCTACTGCGTTGCGGCACAAGGGTGATTAGCCCGTTTCGTGTTTGATTTGCGGTATATATCTGCCTAACGTGCGAAATCGCTTGAACACTTTCGTTCCGGCAATGTCTCCGAAGGGGAAGACGTGAACAAGGCGCAGCTCGTAGAAGCGATTGCCGACAAGATGGGGGGCCGGCAGCAGGCGGCCGACGCCGTCGACGCGGTACTCGACGCGATCGTCCGTGCGGTGGTCGCCGGCGACCGGGTCTCGGTCACCGGTTTCGGCTCGTTCGAGAAGGTCGAGCGGCCGGCTCGCTACGCCCGCAACCCGCAGACCGGCGAGCGCGTGCGGGTCAAGAAGACCTCCGTTCCCCGCTTCCGCGCCGGTCAGGGCTTCAAGGACCTGGTCAGCGGCACCAAGAAGCTGCCCAAGGGCGGCGAGGTCGCCGTCAAGAAGGCCCCCAAGGGCAGCCTTTCGGGCGCGCCGCCCACCATCGCCAAGGCCGCCACCAAGAAGGCCGCCGTGAAGAAGGCCGCGGCGAAGAAGGCGACCCCGGCCAGGAAGACGGCGACGGCGTCGAAGACCACCGCGGCGGCCAGGAAGACCGCCACGACCGCGGCGAAGAAGACCGCGCCCGCCAAGAAGGCGACCCCCGCGAAGACCGCGCCCGCGGCCGCGAAGAAGACCACGGCGAAGAAGACCGCGCCCGCCAAGAAGGCCACCGCCAGGAAGGCTCCCGCCAGGAAGACCACGGCGCGCAAGACCGCCACGGCCAAGAAGACCACGTCGGCGAGGAACAAGTAGGCGGCGCGGCGAGGAGACACCCGACGGCGACGGCGGCGACCCGCCGGGCCGCACGCACGCGGGGCCGGGCCTCCCTCCGGGGAGGCCCGGCCCGCGGTGTCGTCCGGGTGCCGGCGGGGGAGCCGCTCAGAACGTCTGCAGCGTCACCAGCGTGATCCGCGGGACCCCGTCCCCGCCCTCCGTCTCGATCCGCACCCGCTGCCCGGGCCGCAGCAGCCGCAGGCCCCCCGCGTCGAACGCCTCCGCGCCGAACTCCACCGGCGTGCCGTCGTCGAGCAGCACGCTGCCGCTGCGGGTCTCGGGGTCGTACGTGTACGCGGTCGCCTGCATGCGCCGCAGCCTATCCCGCCACCCCGCCGGCGGGGTTCCCGCCCGGCACCACCGGGCCGTGTGCCGCCCCACGCCCAGGCGCAGGGCCGCCCGCAGGTCCGCCTCCGTGTCCACGTCCCGCCGCACGGACGCCACGCCACCGAGCCGGATTTCCACCGCGCCCGACGACAAATGACGCAGCCGCGAGGCACCCCCGAAAGCCGGACGCAATTCAATTCCCGGCGCTGCGGACAGGAAAGTCGTGCCGATATCGGCGGCATCCGCCAGAAAGGCCCGAGGAAAGCGGCCCGCGGCCGCCAGGACCCGTTCCAGCTCCGCCGGGCGCAGCGCGGGGAGATCCGCGTTCACCGCCGCCACCGCGGCCCGCGGACGCCGCGCCCGCACCGCCTCCGCCCCGTGCGCCAGCGCCGCGTTGAGCCCCGCGGCCGGCCGGTCCGGTACGACCCCGGCGCCCAGCGCGACCAGCCGCGTCGCGGCCACCGGGTCGTCCGTGACGACCACCACATCCCGTACCGCGGCGCAGGCCAGCGCCGCCGCCACCGTGTCCTGCGCGAACGCCAGCGCCAGCCGCCGCCGCTCCGGCGCCCCGACCGCCCCGGCGAGCCTGGACTTCGCCACGGCAAGGGGTTTCAGCGGGACCACCAGCGACCAGGACGGCCCCGTCCGCCCCCGTCCGCCGGCGCCGACGGCCCGCTCCGCGTCCTTCTCCATCCGCGCCATTGTGGCGCGGCCGGCCGCGGCCCGGGGAACCGGCCCTGGGGGCGGGGCGTACGGTGTCCTCGACAGGTCAGGGGCGTGGGGCGACACTTGACCCCCGGCAAGACGAGTACCACAGAAAGGTGTCCGCGTGTCCCGCCGTAGAATCGGCTTCTGGTACCGCCTGGCAGCGGTCATCGCGAAACCGCCGCTGGTGGTTCTGTTCAAGCGGGACTGGCGCGGAATGGAGCACATTCCCGCCGACGGCGGGTTCATCACGGTCGTGAACCACAACTCGTATCTCGACCCGCTGTCGTACGGGCACTTCCAGTACAACACCGGACGCGTGCCGCGGTTCCTGGCGAAGGCCGGCCTTTTCCGGGGGCCTTCGTCGGCGCGATACTCCGCGGCACCGGGCAGATCCCCGTCTACCGCGAGACGACCAACGCCCTGGACGCCTTCCGCGCCGCCGTCGACGCCATCGAGAGGGGCGAGTGCGTCGCCTTCTACCCCGAGGGCACCCTCACCCGCGACCCCGACATGTGGCCCATGACCGGCAAGACCGGCGCCGCCCGGGTCGCCCTCCTCACCAGGGCGCCGGTCATCCCCGTCGCCCAGTGGGGCGCCAACCTGGTGATGCCGCCCTACGCCGAGAAGGGCAGGCTCCGCCTCTTCCCGCGCAAGACGCTGACCGTCGTCGCCGGCCCGCCCGTCGACCTCTCCCGGTTCCACGGCGTGGAACCCACCAGCGAGGTGCTGCACGAGGCCACCGAGGAGATCATGCGGGCCATCACCGCGCTGCTGGAGGAGGTCCGGGGCGAGAAGGCCCCCGACGAGCCGTACGACCACCGCGGGGCCCGGCCGGGGCAGCGCCGCAGGACCGTGGGGAGGGAAGCCGAGTGACACCCCCCGTCAAGGCGGCGGTCTTCGGAACCGGCTCGTGGGGCACGGCCTTCGGCATGGTCCTCGCCGACGCCGGCTGCGACGTCACCCTCTGGGGCCGCCGCCCCGAGGTCGCCCGCGCCATCAACACCACGCGCACCAACCCCAACTACTTCCCCGGCGTCGAACTGCCGGCGAACCTCCGCGCCACCGGCGATCCCGCCGAGGCCGCCGCCGGCGCCGACTTCACGGTGCTCGCCGTCCCCTCCCAGACCCTCCGCGGCAACCTCGCCGCCTGGGTGCCGGACCTCGCCCCCGGCACCGTCCTCGTCTCCCTGATGAAGGGCATCGAACTCGGCACCTGCGAACGGATGAGCGAGGTGATCCAGGAGGTCGCCGGGGCCCCGGCCGACCGCGTCGCGGTCGTCACCGGACCCAACCTCGCCAAGGAGATCATGGCGCGCATGCCGGCCGCGTCCGTCGTCGCCTGCCGGGACGAGGCCGTCGCCCGGCGGCTCCAGGCCGCCTGCCACACCCCCTACTTCCGCCCCTACACCAACACCGACGTGGTCGGCTGCGAACTGGGCGGCGCCGTCAAGAACGTCATCGGCCTCGCCGTCGGCATCGCCGACGGGATGGGCCTCGGCGACAACGCCAAGGGCTCCCTCATCACCCGAGGCCTGGCCGAGACCACCCGGCTCGGGCTCGCCATGGGCGCCGACCCGCTCACCTTCTCCGGCCTCGCCGGCCTCGGCGACCTGGTCGCCACCTGCTCCTCGCCGCTGTCCCGCAACCACACGTTCGGCTTCAACCTCGGCAAGGGCATGACGCTGGAGGAGACCATCGCCGTCACCCGCCAGACCGCCGAGGGCGTCAAGTCCTGCCGGTCCGTCCTCGACCTGGCCGGCCGGCACGGCGTCGACATGCCGATCACCGAGACCGTCGTCGGCATCGTCCACGGGGGAAAGCCGCCGATGGTGGCCCTCAAGGAGCTGATGTCCCGGAGCGCCAAGCCCGAGCGGCGCTGACGGAGCCGGGGCGAGCGGGTACGCTCATCGCGATATGAGCAGCGAGAACCTCCCCACCAGCCCCGGGCGTAAGCCGCGCGTGGCCGTCGTCTTCGGCGGACGCAGCTCCGAGCACGCCATCTCCGTCGTCACGGCCGGCGCCGTCCTGCGCGCCATCGACCGGACGAAGTACGACGTGCTGCCCATCGGCATCACCACCGACGGCCGCTGGGCGCTGACCGCCGACGCCCCGGAGCGGATGGCCATCGCCGACCGCGCGCTGCCCAGCGTCGACGACCTCGCCGAGCACGGCGAGGGCAGCGTCGTGCTGTCCGCCGACCCCACCAACCGGGAGATCGTCTACACGGAGCCCAGCTCCGTCCCGAAGGCCCTGGGCGAGGTCGACGTCGTCTTCCCCGTGCTCCACGGCCCGTACGGGGAGGACGGCACCCTTCAGGGACTGCTGGAGCTGGCCGGGGTGCCCTACGTCGGCGCGGGCGTCCTCGCCTCCGCCGTCGGCCAGGACAAGGAGTACATGAAGCGCGTCTTCGCCTCCTTCGGCCTGCCCGTCGGCCCGTACGAGGTCGTCCGCCCCCGCGAGTGGGACCGCGACCCGGCCGCCGCCCGGCGGAAGGTCACCGACTTCGCCGCCGAGCACGGCTGGCCGCTGTTCGTGAAGCCCGCCCGCGCCGGCTCCTCCATCGGCATCACCAAGGTCGACGACGAGTCCGGTCTCGACGCGGCCATCGCCGAGGCCCGCCGCCACGACCCCAAGGTCCTGGTCGAGTCGCTGCTCACCGGCCGCGAGATCGAGTGCGGCGTCCTGGAGTTCGAGGACGGCCCGCGCGCCAGCGCCCCGGCCTGGATCCCGCCCGTCGGGGACCACGACTTCTACGACTTCGAGGCGAAGTACATCGACTCGGCGTCCGGCGTGGTGCCCGCCCCGATCACCCCGGAGCAGACCGCCGAGGTGCAGCGGCTCGCGATCGCCGCGTTCGAGGCCGCCTCCTGCGAGGGCCTGGTGCGCGCCGACTTCTTCCTCACCGACGGCGGCGAGTTCGTCATCAACGAGATCAACACCATGCCGGGCTTCACCCCGATCTCGATGTACCCGCGCATGTGGGAGGCGAGCGGCGTCGGCTACCCCGAGCTGATCGACCGCCTCGTCCAGGCCGCGCTGCGCCGTCCGACCGGACTGCGCTAGCACCCGCGCACGGCGGGGCCGCCTCAGACGGTCGGCGGGACGGTCCTGCCCACGGGTCCGGCGAACGCCACCAGCGGGCCGCCGTCGTACGCGAACCTCCGGTCGAGCGACAGCTCCACGTACGCCTCGCGGTACGTGGTGGTGAAGCGCGGTCCGGTCCCCTCCCGCCGCTCCACCAGCCAGCCGACGCCGTTCACCTCGACCGCCTGCGCCTGCGGGTCGCTCATCGCGGCGGGCCGGGGCACCCCGCAGCGCAGTACGATCGCCCCGTCCCCCCACGCGGCGGTCAGTTCGGAACGCGGCTCCGTCGCGCTCCGGCGCAGGCCCGCGACCGCGTCCGGAAGTTCCCGGTGCAGCGCCCGGCAGTACGAGACGTCCTCGGCGGCCGGGCTCGGAACCGGAACGGGCGCCTTCGCGTCCGTCATGGCGCAGCCCGGCGCCGTCGCCAGCAGCACCGCCGCGGCGACGGCGCCGACCGCGGCGGGCAGGCGGGAGAACCGGTGGGAGGACTTCACCGGCTCAGCGTAGACGGGGGCTACAGGTGGACCACCGGGCAGGTCAGGGTGCGGGTGATGCCTTCCACCTGCTGGATCCTGGCGACGACCATGCGGCCCAGCTCGTCGACCGTGTCCGCCTGTGCGCGCACGATCACGTCGTACGGGCCCGTCACGTCCTCGGCCCGGATCACGCCGGAGATCTGCGCGATGGTCTCGGCGACCAGCGACGCCTTGCCCACCTCGGTCTGAATGAGGATGTACGCCTGTACCACGGAACCTCCAGGGCGACCACGGGGACCATTCCGGGCCGGAAGGACCCGGGGGGAGAAAGGGACGCCACGGTATCGCGTCGCCGCGCGCGGCGGGGAGACCGCGGGTCGGCGGGTGCCCGGAACACGGTGCACGCAAGACAGAAGTTGACGGCTTCGCCCGTCTCGATGACCGTACCTACAGCAGTGACGGCTCGCGACCGCAACCGCACGAGGACCAGCCGGTCGCACGGTGAGCCCACGACGACATGGAGAGGTGGACCTCGGTGAAGGGCACTGTCGGCGAGCTCGGGGAGTTCGGGCTCATCAGGGAGCTCACCTCCCGGCTCACCACCACCCCGGCGGTACGGATCGGGCCGGGGGACGACGCCGCCGTCGTGGCCGCACCCGACCGGCGCGTCGTCGCCAGCACGGACGTCCTGCTGGAGGGCCGCCACTTCCGCCGCGACTGGTCCACCGCGTACGACGTGGGGCGCAAGGCCGCCGCGCAGAACCTCGCGGACATCGCCGCCATGGGCGCCGTCCCCACCGCGCTCCTCCTCGGCCTGGTCGTGCCCGCCGAACTCCCCGCCACCTGGCCCACCGAGCTCATGGACGGGCTGCGCGACGAGTGCCAGGTCGCCGGAGCCGCCGTCGTCGGCGGCGACGTCGTGCGCGGCGACACGATCACCGTGGCCATCACCGCCCTCGGCGACCTGCGCAACCACGAACCCGTCACCCGCGGCGGCGCCCGGCCCGGCGACGTCGTCGCCTACACCGGCTGGCTCGGCTGGTCCGCCGCCGGGTACGCGGTCCTCTCCCGCGGCCTGCGCTCCCCGCGCGCGTTCGTCGAGGCCCACCGCCGGCCGGAGCCCCCGTACCATGCCGGTCCCGCCGCGGCGAGCCTCGGCGCCACCGCCATGTGCGACGTCAGCGACGGCCTCATCGCGGACCTCGGGCACATCGCGGCGGCCGGCAAGGTCCGCATCGACCTGCGCTCCGGCGCCATCGACATCCCCACGCAGATGAGCGACATCGGGCAGGCCGTCGGCGTCGACCCGCTGCAGTGGGTGCTCACCGGGGGAGAGGACCACGCGATCGTCGCCACCTTCCCGCCCGACGTGAAGCTGCCTGCCCGCTGGAAGGTCATCGGCGAGGTCCTCCACCCGTCCGCCCTGCCCCGGGTCACCGTCGACGGCGCGCCCTGGCACACCGCCGGCGGCTGGGACCACTTCGGCGGCCCCCACGGGGAGGGCGAGTGACCCGCCAGGCCCCGCCCCGCGTGCTCACCGTCGCCGGGTCCGACTCCGGCGGCGGCGCCGGAATCCAGGCGGATCTGAAGACCATGCTCGCCCTCGGCGTCCACGGCATGAGCGTCCTCACCGCCGTCACCGCGCAGAACTCGCTGGGCGTGCAGGGCGCCTGGGAACTGCCGGAGGAGGCCGTACGGGCCCAGTACCGCAGCGTCGTCGGAGACATCGGCGTGCAGGCCGTGAAGACGGGGATGCTCGCGTCCGCCCCGCTCGTCGAGACCGTCGCGGAACTGCTCGCGGCGACGGACGCCCCCGTCGTGGTCGACCCCGTGGGCGTCTCCAAGCACGGCGACCCGCTCCTCGCCGCCTCCGCGCTCGACTCGGTGCGCGGGCGGCTGCTCCCCTGGCGACCGTCGCGACCCCGAACCTCGACGAGGTGGAGCAGCTCGCCGGTGTACGGGTGGAGGGCGAGGAGGACCTGCGGCGGGCCGCCGGCGCCGTGCTGGCGTTCGGGCCGCGCTGGGCGCTGGTGAAGGGCGGGCACCTGGCCGGCGAGGCGGTCGACCTGCTGACGGACGGCCGCGAGGAGCACTGGTTCCGCGCCCCCCGTCTCGACAACCGGCACACCCACGGCACGGGCTGCACGCTCGCCTCCGCGATCGCCTCGGGACTGGCAGGGGGCCTGTCCGTGCCGGACGCGGTGGGGCGCGCCAAGGAGTACGTCACCGGGGCCATCGCCGCGGGGTTCGCGCTGGGCGGGGGGATCGGCCCGGTCGACCACGCCTGGCGCCTCCGCCGGGAAAGCGGTCCGGCTCCCGGCGCCCGGTGAGGAACCGGCCCGGTCGCGCGGGTCCTCCGCCCCTGGGCGCCGCGCGCTCCCTCCCGGCCCGTGCGGCGCCCGCGCCGCACGCGCCGGGCGCGGTCTCACCGGGTGCGGGGGCGCCGGGAACGGCGAGAAGCCGGCCCGCCCGAGGGCGGACCGGCTTCCAAGGCAACCGCAGAGGCTGCGCCGCGACGGGACGTCGCCTTTAGCGCGAGACCTTGCCGGCCTTGATGCACGAGGTGCAGACGTTGAGCCGCTTCGGCGTCCGACCGACCACGGCACGCACGCGCTGGATGTTGGGGTTCCAGCGACGGGACGTGCGGCGGTGCGAGTGGGAGATGTTGTTGCCGAAGCCCGGCCCCTTGCCGCAGACGTCGCAGTTGGCAGCCACGGGTCACTCCAAAGACTTCAGATGCACTTACAGTGAAATCCGGCGAGCCGGAATCAGGTCGATGACATCAGGTCGGTGACTGAAGTGGCGTTGCCGGGGAAACGGCCCGATTCTCATCGGGCAACCGGAGCAGCATACAACGGCCGCTTCGATAGAACGAAACTACCACGGGCCGCCGGGCCCCCGCCCCGGTCCCCGCGGCCTCCCTGGGTCTACCCTGCGGTGCAGTCCACACCCGGCGCCCGGCGGCGCGCGGGAGCCCCACGAGGAGGATCACCAGGTGCCGGAGAAGTTGGGGCGGGACCTCGACCCCGCAGCGGTCCGCGCCTGGTGCGCACTGGCGCTGGACGCCCTGGGCAGGGAGCGCGAGGAGATCGACGCGATCAACGTCTACCCGGTCGCGGACGGGGACACCGGCACCAACCTCTACCTGACCGTGGAGGCCGCGCGCCAGGCTGTGGAGGCCGTCTTCGCCGCGCACGACGCGGACGGCACCGCCCCCGCGCCCGCCGACACCGTGCGGGCCCTGGCGCACGGCGCGCTGATCGGCGCCCGGGGCAACTCCGGCACCATCCTGGCGCAGCTCCTGCGCGGCATGGCCGAGGTGCTGGCCCGCGGATGTGACGGAAACCACCTGGCGGAGGCGCTGCGCACCGCCTCCGCCGCGGCCCGGCGGGCCGTCGCCCACCCCGTCGAGGGGACCATCCTCAGCGTCGCCGCGGCCGCGGCACGGGCCGCCGCCGAGGCCGGCTCCACCCTCCCGGCGGTGGCCGGGGCCGCGTACGAGGGCGCCCTCGCCGCACTGGAGGACACCCCCGGCCAACTGGACGTCCTGGCCCGGGCGGGCGTCGTCGACGCGGGCGGGCGCGGCCTCGTCACCGTGCTCGGCGCGCTCGTCGAGGCGCTGTCGGGGGAGGCGCCGGCGAGGGCGCCGCGCCCCCGGCGGGCCGTGTCCTCCCCGCCGGCCGCCGCGGCGGCGGGGCCCTGCGCGGCGGGCGGGCCCGCGTACGAGGTGATCTACCTGCTGGAGGCCGACGACGACGCCGTCGCCCGGCTGCGCACCCGCCTCGACGGGCTCGGGGACTCCCTGGTCGTCGTCGGCGGCGACGGCCTGTGGAACGTCCACGTGCACGTCGACGACGCGGGCGCGGCCGTGGAGGCGGGCGTCGAGGCCGGCCGCCCGTACCGGATCCGCGTCACCCACTTCGCCGCCGGAGCCGCGAGGCCCCCGGCCGGGCCGGCCGAACCGGCCCAGCGCGCGGTCGTCGCCGTCGTCCCGGGCGAGGGGCTGGCCGGGCTGTGCGCCGAGGCGGGCGCCACGACCGTCCTGGCGCTGCCGGGCCGCCCGCCCGCCAGCGGCGAACTGCTCGACGCGATCCGCCGCGCCCACGCGCGTGAAGTGGTCCTCCTGCCCAACTCCACCGAGCTGCGCCACACCGCCGCGGCCGCCGCCGAGCAGGCCCGGGCCGAGGGGGTGCGCGTCGCCCTCGTCCCCACCAGGGCGGCCGTCCAGGGCATCGCCGCGCTCGCCGTCCACGAGCCGGGCCGCCGCTTCGACGAGGACGTGGTCGCCATGACGGCCGCCGCGGGCGCCACCCGCCACGGCGAACTGGCCGTCGCCGAGCACCGGTCGTTCACCTCGGCCGGGGTCTGCCAGGCCGGGGACGTCCTTGGCCTCATCGACGGCGACGTGGCCGTGATCGGCCACGACCTCGCCGAGACGGCCCGGACCCTCCTCGACCGGATGCTGTCGGGCGGCGGCGAACTGGTCACCCTGGTCCTCGCCGACGACGCCCCGCCGGCCCTCGCCGACCACCTGGAGCGCCACGTGCGCGACCGGTACCTCGCCGTCGACACCTGCGTCTACCGCGGCGGCCGCCAGCAGGCCCCGCTCCTCATCGGCGTCGAGTGACCCGGCCCCCGGTCCCGGTGGCCGGGCCGGGCCGCCGCCCGCTGTCGGCGGCGTGGTGTGGAATGGACCCCTGACCGGGACGGGGTACGGAGGAGGAGGCTGCCGTGCTGAGCGAACCCCTGAGGAAGGTCCTCGGGCCGGCCACCGCCAAGGTGATGGCCGAGGACCTCGACCTGCACACCGTCGGGGACCTCCTGCACCACTACCCGCGCCGGTACGCCGAGCGGGGCGAGCTGACCGCGATGTCCGACCTGCCGCTGGACGAGCACGTCACGGTCGTCGCGCAGGTCGCCGACGCGCGCCTGCACACGTACAGCGGTTCCCGGGGGCGCGGCCAGCGGCTGGAGGTGACCATCACCGACGGCACCGGGCGGTTGCGGCTGGTCTTCTTCGGCAAGGGGGTCCACAAGCCGCACAAGGAACTCCTGCCGGGCACCCGCGCGATGTTCGCCGGCAAGGTCTCCCTCTTCAACCGCCGGCTCCAGCTCGCCCACCCGGCCTACGCACTCCTGCACGGGGACGGCGGCGAGGCCGTGGACGCCTGGGCCGGCGCCCTCATCCCGATCTACCCGGCCACCACGAAACTGGAGTCCTGGAAGATCGCCAAGGCCGTCGACGCGGTCCTGCCGCGCGTCCACGAGGCCGTCGACCCGCTGCCCCCCGCCCTGCGCGAGGGCCGGGGCCTCGCCGACCTGCCCGACGCCCTCCGCGGGATCCACCGCCCGCGGACCGGGGCGGACGTCGCCGACGCCCGCGAACGGCTCAAGTGGGACGAGGCGTTCGTCCTCCAGGTCGCCCTCGCCCGCCGCCGGTACGCCGACGCGCAGCTGCCCGCCGTCCCCCGCGTGCCCGTCCCCGGCGGCATCCTCGACGCCTTCGACGAGCGCCTGCCGTTCACCCTCACCGACGGCCAGCGCGCGGTCTCCAAGGAGATCTTCGACGACCTCGCCACCGACCACCCCATGCACCGCCTCCTCCAGGGCGAGGTGGGCAGCGGGAAGACGATGGTCGCCCTGCGCGCCATGCTCGCCGTCGTCGACGCGGGAGGGCAGGCCGCCATGCTCGCCCCGACCGAGGTCCTCGCCCAGCAGCACCACCGCTCGATCACCGAGATGATGGGCGACCTGGCCCAGGGCGGGATGCTCGGCGGCGCCGAGCACGCCACCAGGGTCGTCCTGCTCACCGGCTCCATGGGCGCCGCCGCCCGCCGCCGGGCGCTCCTCGACCTCGCCACGGGCGAGGCCGGCATCGTCGTCGGCACGCACGCGCTGATCGAGGACAGGGTCCGGTTCCACGACCTCGGCCTCGTCGTCGTCGACGAGCAGCACCGCTTCGGCGTCGAGCAGCGCGACGCCCTGCGCGGCAAGGGCAGTCACCCGCCCCACCTGCTGGTCATGACCGCCACACCCATCCCGCGCACGGTCGCCATGACCGTCTTCGGCGACCTGGAGACCTCCGTCCTCGACCAGCTCCCGGCCGGCCGCTCGCCGATCGCCACCCACGTCGTGCCCGCCCGGGACAAGCCGCACTTCCTCGCCCGCGCCTGGGAGCGCGTCCGCGAGGAGGTGGGGGACGGCCACCAGGCGTACGTCGTGTGCCCGCGCATCGGCGACGACCAGGACGAGCAGGGCGGCGCCGGGTCCGCCGCGAGGGCCGCGGAGAAGACGGGGAGCGCCGAGGCCGCGGAGGACGCCGGGAAGCGGCCGCCGCTCGCCGTCACCGAGGTGGCCGGGCAGCTCGCCGAGGGCCCCCTGGCGGGCCTGCGCGTGGAGGTCCTGCACGGCAGGATGCACCCCGACGACAAGGACGCCGTCATGCGCCGCTTCGCCGCGGGCGAGACCGACGTGCTCGTCGCGACCACCGTCGTCGAGGTCGGCGTCAACGTCCCCAACGCCACCGCCATGGTGATCATGGACGCGGACCGGTTCGGCGTCTCCCAGCTGCACCAGCTGCGCGGCCGCGTCGGCCGCGGCTCCGCCCCCGGCCTGTGCCTCCTCGTGACCGACGTGCCCGAGGCCGCCCCCGCCCGGCGGCGGCTGGCCGCCGTCGCCGCCACGCTGGACGGCTTCGAGCTCTCCCGCATCGACCTCGAACAGCGCCGCGAGGGCGACGTCCTCGGCCAGGCCCAGTCCGGCGTCCGCTCCTCCCTGCGCGTGCTCACCGTCGTCGAGGACGAGGAGGTCATCGCCGCCGCCCGCGCCGAGGCCACCGCCCTCGTCGCCGCCGACCCCGACCTGGAGCGCCACCCGGAGCTGCGCACCGCCCTCGACGCGCTGCTGGACGCGGAGCGCGAGCGGTACCTGGAGAAGGGATGACGCGCCCCCGGGCGCGCCGGCCATATCGTGGAGCCGAGGCAGGCCCGTGAACGACCGACAAGGACTGACATGACCCGCGTGATCGCCGGGGCGGCCGGCGGACGCCGCCTGGCCGTGCCGCCGGGCAACGGCACCCGCCCCACCTCGGACCGGGCGCGCGAAGGCCTGTTCTCCACCTGGCAGGCACTCCTGGGCACGCTCGACGGCATCCGCGTCGCCGACCTGTACGCGGGGTCCGGCGCGGTCGGCCTGGAAGCCCTCTCGCGGGGCGCCGCGCACGCCCTGCTCGTGGAGGCCGACGCCCGTGCCGCCCGCACGGTCCGCGAGAACGTCCGCGCGCTCGGCCTGCCCGGCGCCGAGGTCCGCACCGGCAGGGCGGAGCAGGCCGTCGCCGGACCCGCGCCCGCCGAGCCGTACGACGCGGTCTTCCTGGACCCGCCGTACGCCGTCTCCGACGACGATCTCCGCGAGATACTCCTCACACTCCGGACCCGGGGCTGGCTCGCGGCGGACGCCCTCGTCACCGTGGAGCGCAGCACCAGGGGCGGGGAATTCGGCTGGCCGGAGGGGTTCGAACCGCTGCGGTCCCGTCGCTACGGCGAGGGAACGTTTTGGTACGGTCGCGCCGCCTCCGCGTGCGGAGGGGCACCATGACCGGACCGGAGAGCGAGGGACTTCAGTTGCGCCGAGCAGTCTGTCCGGGGTCGTTCGACCCCATCACCAACGGACACCTCGACATCATCGCCCGCGCCTCCAGGCTGTACGACGTCGTGCACGTGGCCGTGATGATCAACAAGTCCAAGAGCGGCCTGTTCACCGTCGAGGAGCGGATGGACCTCATCCGCCGGGTCACCGCCGAGTACGACAACGTCGTGGTCGAGTCGCACCACGGCCTCCTCGTCGACTTCTGCCGCGAGCGCGGCGTCCCGGCCATCGTGAAGGGCCTGCGCGCGGTCAGCGACTTCGACTACGAGCTCCAGATGGCCCAGATGAACAACGGCCTCACGGGGGTCGAGACGCTGTTCGTGCCGACCAACCCCACGTACAGCTTCCTCTCCTCCTCGCTGGTCAAGGAGGTCGCGGCGTGGGGCGGCGACGTCTCGCACCTGCTGCCGCCGGCCGTGCACGAGGCGCTGGTGGCGCGGCTCCGCGAGAAGTGACCGCCCGGCGGCCCGGCGGGACCCCGGAGCGATCGGGACCGGGCCCGGAGGACCGGTGTCGGACGGGGCCGGACTGGCCGTACAGTCGTCCCGTCCGTCTTCCCATCCGGTTGTAGAGAGTGGCGAGCACACGGTGGACGTGCAGAAGAAACTCGACGAGATCGTCGAGGCGGTCGGGAGCGCCCGCTCCATGCCCATGTCGGCCTCCTGCGTGGTGAACCGCGCCGAACTGCTCGCGATGCTCGAAGAGGTCCGCCGGGCCCTCCCGGGCTCCCTCGCCCAGGCGCGGGAGCTGATCGGCGGACGCGAGCAGATGGTCGAGGAGGCCCGCCGGGAGGCCGAGCGGATCATCGCGGCCGCCCACGCCGAACGCGGCTCGCTGGTCTCCGACAGCCAGGTCGCCCGCCAGTCCCGGGAGGAGGCCGACCGGATCCTGCGGGAGGCCCGCCGGGAGGCCGAGGAGATCCGCGCCGAGGCCGACGACTACGTCGACTCCAAGCTGGCCAACTTCGAGGTCGTCCTCACCAAGACCATCGGTTCCGTCGACCGGGGCCGCGAGAAGCTCCTCGGCCGCGGCCCGGGCCTCGACGAGCAGGGGTACGCCGACGAGGACGCCCCCGAGTACAGCCCCGACCCGCAGACCCTCGTCCAGCGCGCCGACGAGTACGTGGACGCCAAGCTGAGCGCCTTCGAGGCGGTCCTCGGCAAGACCCTGGAGGCCGTGGGCCGCGGGCGCCAGAAGCTCCACGGGCGCACCACCGCGGACGCACTCGGCGAGCACATGGCCGCCCAGGACGCCGCGGGTCCGCAGCAGCCGCACACCAGCGACGCCGACTACCTGGCGGGCCTCGCCGAGTCCGCCGAGCCCCGGCCCGCCGCCGCGGCCGTCCCCGCGCAGGCCCCGCCCCCGCCCGCGCACCAGCCGGACCCGTACGGCTACCCGGCGCAGCAGCCCCAGGACGCCTACGCCTACCGGCAGGACCCCTACGCCTACCACCAGCAGGCCTACGACCAGGGCGGCTACACCCAGGGCTACGGGGCCCAGCCCGACCCGTACGCCTACCAGCAGCCCCAGGAGGCCCCCCGCGCCCCGCAGGTGCCGCACCAGCAGGCGGCGGCGCTCGACGAGACCAGTTTCTTCGACACGAGCATGATCGACCTGGAGCAGCTGCGCCGTTACGAGCAGGGCCACGGCCAGGGGCACTGACCCCCGCGGGCCCCGCGGCGGCCCTCGCGCGACCGGCCGGATTGGGTCCTGGGCGGAGCGTCCAGTATCCTGGCTGTTCGGTCGCGGGTACGTCCGCGGTCCAGGCTGCCCGCTTCGCCGCACACGGCGCGGACGGCCCACCCCCGATCCCGAAGGCAGGAAGAGCCCTGAGCACGCGCCTCGACCACCGCAACCCCCTCGTGTTCGACACGCACGAGCTGGGGCGGCGTCCCGGTGCCCTCCAGCGGCTCACCCGCGAGGTGGCGGCCCCCGCCGACCTCGGCATCGACGGGGTCGTCGGCGTACCGCAGGGCTCGCCCGTCGAGCTCGAACTCCGCCTCGAGTCGGTCATGGAGGGGGTGCTCGTCACGGGCACCGCCCGTGCGTCGGCCGAGGGGGAGTGCGTAAGGTGTCTGGAGCCGCTGCGCCAGGATGTCGCGGCGGACTTCCAGGAGATGTTCTCGTACCCCGACACCGACGACCGGGGCCACCGCAGGGCGGCCGCGGACGACGATGCCGAGGACGACGAGGACGTCACCCCCCTCGAGGACGGCATGTTCGACCTCGAACCCGTGCTGCGTGACGCGGTGGTGCTCGCACTGCCGATGCAGCCGGTGTGCCGGGAGGACTGTGCGGGACTGTGCCCCGAGTGCGGGGCCGACCTGAACGACGACCCGGACCACCACCACGACGCCGTCGACATCCGTTGGGCGGCACTGCAGGGACTCGCCGGTTCACTCGGGACCGACGAGAAGGACGACATGAGCGGCGCCGAACCGGGCGTCGACGAGAAGCAGGAGAAGTAGCCGTGGCTGTTCCGAAGCGGAAGATGTCGCGCAGCAACACGCGCCACCGCCGGTCGCAGTGGAAGGCTGCGGTCCCCACCCTGGTTTCGTGCGAGCGTTGCCAGGAGCCGAAGCGGCAGCACATCGCGTGCCCCAGCTGCGGCACGTACAACAAGCGCCAGGTCCTCGCGGTCTGAGCGGCTGGTGAGAGGCACCGTGTCCAGCCACGAAACGGCGGATGACGCCAAGAAGCAGGCGGAGAACACGGCCTCGTCCCACACGCTTCTGGAAGGGCGGCTCGGTTACCAGGTCGAGTCCGCCCTTCTGGTGCGTGCGCTGACCCACCGTTCGTACGCGTACGAGAACGGCGGCCTGCCCACCAACGAGCGGCTGGAGTTCCTCGGGGACTCCGTGCTCGGCCTGGTGGTCACGGACACGCTGTACCGCACCCACCCCGACCTGCCCGAAGGCCAGCTGGCCAAACTGCGGGCCGCGGTGGTCAACTCGCGTGCGCTGGCGGAGGTCGGCCGCGGGCTCGACCTGGGCTCCTTCATCCGGCTCGGCCGGGGCGAGGAGGGCACGGGCGGCCGGGACAAGGCGTCCATCCTCGCCGACACCCTCGAAGCGGTGATCGGCGCGGTCTATCTCGACCAGGGTCTCGACGCGGCGTCCGAGCTGGTCCACCGGCTCTTCGACCCGCTGATCGAGAAGTCCTCGAACCTCGGTGCGGGCCTGGACTGGAAGACCAGCCTTCAGGAACTCACCGCGGCCGAGGGCCTCGGGGTGCCGGAGTACCTCGTCACCGAGACGGGTCCGGACCACGAGAAGACCTTCACTGCTGCCGCCCGCGTCGGTGGTGTCTCGTACGGCACCGGCACCGGCCGCAGCAAGAAGGAAGCGGAGCAGCAGGCGGCGGAGTCCGCGTGGCGCGCCATCCGCGCGGCCGCCGACGAACGCGAGGCGGCGGCGGAGGAGGCCGACGCGGCCGCGGCGCCGCGGGCCGAGGAGCCCCCGGTCGAGGACCTCCCCGCCGGGGAGCCCGCGTCCGGACCGGCGACGGCCGACTCGATGACGGCCTGACGCTCCGGGGCCCGGCCCGCCGGGCCCCGATCCGCCGCGCCTCCGGCGGCCGCCCGCTCGGGCCGGCCGCCGGAGGCACGTCCACGCCACCCGCCCCACCGTCCCTCATCCGAGGAGTGCCGTGCCCGAGCTACCCGAGGTCGAAGTCGTCCGGCGGGGTCTCGAACGCTGGGTGAGCGGACGCACCGTCGCCGCCGTCGAGGTGCTGCACCCGCGTGCCGTGCGGCGACACCTCGGAGGCGGGCCCGACTTCGCGGCGCGCCTCACCGGGCACCGCTTCGGCGTCGCTCGACGGCGCGGCAAGTACCTGTGGCTGCCGCTCGACGGCACGGAAGCCTCCGTCCTCGGCCACCTCGGCATGAGCGGCCAGCTCCTCGTCCAGCCCGAGACCGCCCTCGACGAGAGGCACCTGCGCGTCCGCATACGCTTCGACGACCCGCTCGGCACCGAGCTGCGCTTCGTCGACCAGCGCACCTTCGGCGGGCTCTCCCTCCACGACAACACCCCCGACGGCCTGCCGGACGCCATCGCGCACATCGCCCGCGACCCGCTGGACCCGGCGTTCGACGCCGCCGCCTTCCACACGGCGCTGCGGCTGCGCCGCACCACCGTCAAGCGCGCCCTGCTCGACCAGAGCCTGATCAGCGGCGTCGGCAACATCTACGCGGACGAGGCGCTGTGGCGCTCCCGCCTCCACTACGACCGTCCCACCGCGCTGCTCACCCGCCCCCGCTCGTACGAGCTGCTCGGCCACGTCCGGGACGTGATGAACGCCGCCCTCGCGGCCGGCGGGACCAGCTTCGACAGTCTGTACGTCAACGTGAACGGCGAATCCGGTTACTTCGACCGGTCGCTCGACGCGTACGGGCGCGAGGGCGAGCCCTGCCGGCGCTGCGGCACCGCGCTGCGCCGCCGCCCGTGGATGAACCGGTCCAGCTACTTCTGCCCGCGCTGCCAGCGCCCGCCCCGGCCGGCGGCGCCCGGCGTTTGAGGCGCCCGCCCCGCCCGGCGCGCGAGCGCCGCGCGACCGCACAGCGCCGTCCGCCGTCCGGTGTGCGAGTGATGTGCCACCCTCGCGAGCGGCGTACGGCCCTACGCCTGCCCGCCGCCCGCCGCTCGGTCCGTGGCCCGCGGCTCCGGCGGAACCGGCCGCCGACGGCCGTACCGCGGCCGCCGCGAGGCGTCCCGGGGCGGAGCGACGGCTGCGGGCCGGAGCGGCGCGCACGGCGCTGCCGTACGCCTATCGGGGAGTGGCGGAGTCACGGGCCCGGCGGGCCCTCCCGCGGTACACCACCCAGAGGCTGATCAGGACGAGCAGCGCCCCGCCGATCGGCCACCCCACGGACCCGCCGTCGCGGTAGTCCCTGATTCCGGTCGCCAGCAGGAGGCCGGACGGGACCAGTCCCGCCCAGTCGAGGGTCCTGCCCGGTCCCGTGACTCTCGAAGACTTGCTCACGGATCGATCCTGGCAGCCGGGGGCCGCCCCCCACCAGTTCAGAAGCCGAAGTCCTGGGTCCACCACGGGCCGCCGCCGGCGATGTGGACGCCGACTCCCAGGCGCTTGAAGTCGCAGTTCAGGATGTTCGCGCGGTGTCCGTCGCTGTTCATCCAGGAGTCCATCACGGCCTGCGCGTCGGCTTGGCCGCGGGCGATGTTCTCGCCGCCCAGACCCTCGACGCCCGCCTGCGCGGCGCGCTCCCAGGGACCGTCGCCGTCCGGGTCCGTGTGGGAGAAGAAGTCCCGTTCCGCCATGTCCTGGCTGAACGCCCGCGCCAGGTCACCCAGCTCCGTCGAGGCGCGGACCGGGCTGCAGCCCACCGCGGCGCGCTCCCGGTTGACCAGGTCGAGGACAGCGGCCTCCATCGCGACGGCCCGGCTCGTCGCCGTCCGCGAGGGGGGCGGGGTGGTGCTCCCGTCCGGCGCGGGCACCTCCGTGCGGGACGGGACCGAGGGCGTCCACGTCCGCACGGGCGCCGGGGACGCCGTCCCGGTCCGCGCCGGCGAGGACGACGGGGCGGACGGCTCGGGGGAGGGCGTCCCCGACGGGGGCTTCGAGGAGGCCGCCGGAGACGGCGTCGCGCTCGGTACGGCCGCCGGTCCCGGGGAGACCGGTGCCCCGGTGTCCGGTACGGCGTGGGCGCGGCCCTGGGCGTCCAGCTCCGACACACCGCCGGGACGTGTCCGTTCCTGCGGAACGTCGCCGCTGACCACGAACGTCCCACCGCCGGGCAGGATCCCCGACGTCACCGCGGCGACGCCCACCGCCACGGCGGCCGAAGCACCGAGCAACCCTCCGCGGAGGGGCAGCGTCCGCTTCCTCCGCCGTGTCCCCCGGTGTCCGCGGGGCTCACCGGCGGCGCCGGCCGCGTACGCGTCGGCGGCGGGTGCGGCGCCGGAGCGCCGATGGCGTCCCATCTGCTCTGCCTCCTGCACTGCTGTCTGTCGGTCGTGAGCCCGAACCGCTGAAATACACCCGAACGAGTGAGGCTCATTGGACGGGGACTGTACGCCATGACACGCCGGGGTGAAGCGTCGCCGGAATAATCGGCCGGTTAGCGTGCAGCCATGGACGACGAGGCACGGCTCACGGCATGGGTACGCGGACGGGTACAGGGAGTGGGATTCCGCTGGTTCACCAGGGCGAACGCCCTGGAGATCGGCGGTCTCACCGGCTTCGCCCTGAACCTCGACGACGGCCGCGTCCAGGTCGTGGCCGAAGGCCGGCGTGAGAATTGCCACCGTCTTCTGGACTGGCTGCGCTCCGGCGACACACCCGGACGCGTCGAGGGGGTCACGGAGATCTGGGACACGCCGCGCGGCGGGTATGGGGGATTCGAGGTCCGCTGAAAGGGCGCGCGCCTCCCGCCCCGGTATGCGCACGGGGTGTCCGGGGCCTCGTCGCCGACCGTCCACGGCACCTGCCGGCACGGAAATGACCAGGTGATTGCCGAGAAAGGGTTGTGGTGGCGGCCCCGGCGCGCAAGGATGATCCCCACGCCCTTCCGGGTGCCGTGCGAGGCGCCGCCGCATGTCCAGCGGCAGTGTCGCCCCCGGCCGCCCGTCGATCGGGGGCGTGATCGTGTTGACCGTCAAACTTTTTGGTGAGATTCTGGAAGCCCCGCGCACCTCGGCTGTTCGGTGGCAAGAACCGCAGCGGCATACCCGCCACCGGGCACCGCAGGTGCGAATCCCTCACGACCCACACCGCTTCGGTCGGTCACTCAGTGTGGAGGACCATCCATCATGGCAAAGGCGCTTCTCGGTTATGTCGGCGGTACCGACCCGCGACTGCTCGCCGAGATGCGACGGCTTCAGCAGCGCGTCCAGGACCTGGAGTCCGAGCTGGTCCGGATCCAGTCCGAGAAGGACGCGCTCGCCGCTGCCGCCGCTCACCGCGAGCCGCTGCTCGACGGCATCGACATCGACGTACCCAAGGGCGAGCCTGCGCTCACCTGACCCCGCCGGGGAACCCGCGCCACTCGGATCCGCGGGACGGTGAGAAACACTCTCGCGAACAGATATGCAAGGGACGCTTCGGCGTCCCTTCTTTCTTTTCGCCCTGCGTCCGCCGGCGCGCCGTCGACCGCGGGCGCCGCACTTACCGACTGATCTGCCCTCCTGGTTCACGGGCCAAACGAAACCCGCCCGGTAGAGTCCGGGAGCGTGCACCTCAAGGCCCTGACCCTCCGCGGATTCAAGTCGTTCGCCTCCGCCACCACCCTGCGGTTCGAACCGGGCATCACCTGCGTCGTCGGCCCCAACGGCTCCGGAAAGTCCAATGTCGCCGACGCCCTCTCCTGGGTCATGGGCGAGCAGGGGGCGAAATCCCTGCGGGGCGGCAAGATGGAAGACGTCATCTTCGCCGGGACGACCGGCCGGCCGCCCCTCGGACGGGCCGAGGTGTCCCTCACGATCGACAATTCCGACGGTGCCCTTCCGATCGACTACGCGGAGGTCACCATTACGCGGACCATGTTCCGCAACGGCGGCAGCGAATATCAGATCAACGGCGACACCTGCCGCCTCCTGGACGTCCAGGAACTCCTCAGCGACTCCGGAATCGGCCGCGAGATGCACGTCATCGTCGGCCAGGGCCGGCTCGACGCCGTCCTCCACGCCGACCCGATGGGGCGCCGGGCCTTCATCGAGGAGGCCGCAGGCGTCCTCAAGCACCGCAAGCGCAAGGAGAAGGCGCTGCGGAAGCTCGACGCCATGCAGGCCAACCTGGCGCGGGTCCAGGACCTCACCGACGAGTTGCGGCGTCGGCTCAAGCCCCTCGGCAGGCAGGCCGCCGTCGCCCGGCGTGCCGCCGTCATCCAGGCCGAGCTGCGGGACGCGAGGCTGCGGCTCCTCGCCGACGACCTCGTACGCCTCCGCGAGGCCCTGGACGCCGAGCTCGCCGACGAGGCCGCGCTCAAGGAGCGCAAGGAGCACGCCGAGGCCGAGCTGGGGGCGGCCCTCGCCCGCGAGAGCGCCCTGGAGGAGGAGGTGCGGTGCCTCGCTGCCCGCCTCCAGCGCGCCCAGCACACCTGGTACGAGCTGTCGCGGCTCGCCGAGCGGGTGCGCGGCACCGTCTCCCTGGCCGACGCCCGCGTCAAGAGCGCCACCGCCCGGCCCGCCGAGGAGCCCCGCGGCCGCGACCCCGAGGACCTGGAGCGCGAGGCGGCCCGCGTGCGGGAGCAGGAGGCGGAGCTCCAGGCCGCCCGGGAGGCGGCCGAACGGGCACTGGAGGACACCGTCGCCCGCCGCGCCGAACTGGAACGGGCGCTCGCCGCCGAGGAGCGCCGCCTCAAGGACGCCGCCCGCGCCGCCGCCGACCGCCGCGAGGGGCTCGCCCGGCTGACCGGCCGGGTGGGTGCCGCCCGCTCCCGTGCCGCCGCCGCCCGCGACGAGGCCGACCGCCTGGCCGCCGCCCGCGACGAGGCGCGGGAACGCGCCGCCGCCGCCGGGGAGGAGTACGAACGGCTCCGGGCCGAGGTCGACGGCCTCGACGCCGCCGACGCCGAACTCGCCGCCGCCCACGAGGCCGCCAGACGCGAACTGGCCGGCGCCGACGCCGAACTCGCCACCGCCCGCGAAGCCGCCACCGACGCCGAACGCCGCCGTGCCGCCACCCGCGCCCGGCACGACGCCCTCGCCCTCGGCCTGCGCCGCAAGGACGGCACCGGCACCCTCCTCGACGAGGCGGGGCGCCTCACCGGCCTCCTCGGCCCCGCCGCCGAACTGCTCACCGTCACCCCGGGCCGGGAGGTCCCGCTCGCCGCCGCCCTCGGCGCCGCCGCCGACGCCCTCGCCGTGAACGGCCCGGCGGCCGCCGCGGAGGCGATCCGGCTGCTGCGCAAGCAGGACGCCGGCCGCGCCGCCCTCCTCGTCGCCGGCCCGCCCGCACCCGGCCCGTCCGGCCCGCCGGACGCGGAGCGTCCCGCCCTTCCGGAGGGCGCCGGGTACGCCGTCGACCTGGTGCACGGCCCGGAGGACCTGATGCCGGCCGTGCGGCGCCTGTTGCGGGACGTCGTGGTGGTCGCCACGTTGGAGGACGCCGAGGACCTGGTGCGCGCCCGGCCCGGGACCACCGCCGTCACCGCCGACGGCGACCTGCTGGCCGCCCACTTCGCGTACGGCGGCTCCTCCGGCGCACCCAGCCTCCTGGAGGTCCGGGCCTCCGTGGACGAGGCCGCCGCCGAGCTGGACGCGCTGGCCGTACGGTGCGAGGAGCTCGCCGAACGGCAGGAACGGGCCGCCGGACACCGCCGGGCGTGCGCCGACCGGGTCGAGGAGCTGGGGGAGCGGCGCCGGGCCGCCGACCGGGAGAAGTCGGCCGTCGCCCAGCGGCTCGGGCGGCTCGCCGGGCAGGCCAGGGGCGCGGCAGGCGAGGCCGAACGGGCCGCCGCGGCCGCGGTGCGCGCCCGGGAGGCCCTCGACCGGGCCGCGGAGGAGGCCGCGGAGCTGGCCGAACGGCTGGCCGTGGCCGAGGAGGCCCCCGCCGAGGAGGAGCCCGACGCCTCCGTACGGGACCGGCTGGCCGCCGAGGGCGCCGACGCCCGTCAGACCGAACTGGAGGCCCGCCTCCAGCTGCGCACCCACGAGGAGCGCGCCAAGGCCCTCGCCGGCCGGGCCGACTCCCTCGACCGCGCGGCCCGCGCCGAGCGCGAGGTCCGCGTCCGCGCCGAGCGGCGCCGCGCCCGGCTGCGCCAGGAGGCGGAGGTCGCCGCCGCCGTCGCCTCCGGTGCCCGCCGGCTGCTCGCGCACATCGAGGCGTCCCTCGTGCGCGCCGAGCGGGAGCGGTCCGCGGCCGAGACCGCCCGGTCCGCCCGCGAACAGGACCTGGCCGCGGCCCGGGCCCGGGGCCGCGATCTCAAGGAGGAGCTGGACAAGCTGACCGACTCGGTGCACCGCGGGGAGGTCCTCGGCGCCGAGAAGCGGCTGCGCATCGAGCAGCTGGAAAGCCGCGCACTGGAGGAGCTGGGCGTGGGGCCCGCGGTGCTCGTCGCCGAGTACGGGCCCGACCAGCCCGTACCGCCCCCGCCGCCCGCCGACGGCGGGGAACCCTCCGAGGACGCCGACGGCGCGCCGGGCAGGCCCTTCGTCCGCGCCGAGCAGGAGAAGCGGCTGAGGGCGGCCGAGCGGGCGTACCAGCAGCTCGGGAAGGTGAACCCGCTCGCCCTGGAGGAGTTCGCGGCGCTGGAGGAACGGCACGGGTTCCTCTCCGAGCAGCTGGACGACCTCAGGAAGACCCGCGCGGACCTCCTCCGCGTGGTCAGGGAGGTCGACGAGCGGGTCGAGCAGGTCTTCACCGAGGCGTTCCGGGACACGGCACGCGAGTTCGAGGGCGTCTTCTCGCGGCTGTTCCCGGGCGGCGAGGGACGGCTGGTGCTGACCGACCCGGGCGACATGCTGGCCACGGGGGTGGACGTCGAGGCACGGCCGCCCGGCAAGAGGGTCAAGCGGTTGTCGCTGCTGTCCGGCGGCGAGCGGTCGCTGACGGCCGTCGCCGTGCTCGTCTCCATCTTCAGGGCGCGGCCCAGCCCCTTCTACGTGATGGACGAGGTGGAGGCCGCGCTCGACGACACCAACCTCCAGCGGCTCATCCGGATCATGCAGGAGCTCCGGGAGAGCTCGCAGCTGATCGTCATCACCCACCAGAAGCGGACGATGGAGGTGGCGGACGCGCTCTACGGGGTGTCGATGCAGGGCGACGGAGTGTCGAAGGTCGTGAGTCAGAGACTCCGCTGACGCGCTCGCGGGACCGGCTCCGCCCCCCGAAGCCGATCGACCGATCCGCAGGCGTGCGGGAAGCGGGACCCGCATCACCGGCTTCGGGACCCGAAGGAGTACGTTCGAGGGAACGCCCTCTTCCGGGTGGTGGGGCGCCGTGAGGCCGTGCACCACCGGAAGGGACCCCCACACACCCGGCGGTGCCGGGCCCAGGAGCACACGTTGACCAGCGCCACGCAACCCCCTGCGTCGGGAGCCCGGCAGGCTCGCCCCGACCACCTCGGCCACGTCGTCTTCATCACGGCGGCCGCCGCCATGGGCGGCTTCCTCTTTGGCTACGACAGCTCCGTCATCAACGGCGCGGTCGAGGCCGTCCGGGACCGGTACGACATCGGTTCCGGCACCCTCGCCCAGGTCATCGCCGTCGCCCTGATCGGCTGCGCCGTGGGCGCCGCCACCGCCGGCCGGATCGCCGACCGCATCGGCCGCATCCGCTGCATGCAGATCGCCGCCGTGCTCTTCACGTCCAGCGCCGTCGGCTCGGCCCTGCCGTTCGCGCTGTGGGACCTCGCCTTCTGGCGCGTCGTCGGGGGCTTCGCCATCGGCATGGCCTCCGTCATCGGCCCCGCCTACATCGCGGAGGTCGCCCCCGCCGCGTACCGCGGCCGGCTCGGCGCCTTCCAGCAGGCCGCCATCGTCGTCGGCATCGCCGTCTCCCAGCTGGTCAACTGGGCCATCCTCAACGTCGCCGACGGCGACCAGCGCGGCGAGATCGCCGGCCTGGAGGCCTGGCAGTGGATGCTCGGCGTCATGGCCGTACCCTCCCTCCTCTACGGCCTGCTGTCCCTCGCCATCCCCGAGTCGCCCCGCTTCCTGATCTCCGTGGGCCGCGAGGGCCGCGCCCGCGAGGTGCTCGCCGAGGTGGAGGGCGGAGGCGTGGACCTCGACGCGCGCGTGGCCGAGATCGAGGCGGCCATGCGCCGCGAGCGCAAGTCCACCTTCAAAGACCTGGTCGGCGGCCGTTTCGCGCTCCTGCCGATCGTCTGGGTGGGCATCGGGCTGTCGGTGTTCCAGCAGCTCGTCGGCATCAACGTCGTCTTCTACTACTCCGCCACCCTGTGGCAGTCCGTCGGCATCGACCCGTCCGGCTCGTTCTTCTACTCGTTCACCACGTCGATCATCAACATCGTCGGCACCGTGATCGCGATGGTCCTGGTCGACCGGGTAGGCCGCAAGCCGCTCGCCCTCGTCGGCTCCGCAGGCATGGCCCTCGCCCTCGCCTTCGAGGCATGGGCGTTCTCCGCCGACCTCGTGGACGGCAGGCTCCCCGGCACCCAGGCCGTCGTCGCCCTGATCGCCGCGCACGCCTTCGTCCTGTTCTTCGCGCTCTCGTGGGGCGTGATCGTGTGGGTTCTCCTCGGCGAGATGTTCCCCAACCGGATCCGGGCGGCCGCGCTCGGCGTCGCCGCCTCCGCCCAGTGGCTGGCCAACTGGCTCATCACCGCGAGCTTCCCGTCGCTGGCCGACTGGAACCTCTCCGGCACGTACCTCGTCTACACGGTCTTCGCCGTGCTCTCCCTCCCCTTCGTGCTCGTCTGCGTGAAGGAGACCAAGGGCAAGGCGCTGGAGGAGATGGGCTGACCGCCGCCCCGCCGCCATGCGGTCCCACCGGCCCCGTCGCCCCACCGTCCGGTCGTCCCACGGGCCTGCCGTCCCGCCCCCTCCGCCCCCCGCGTGCCCCGGGGCGGCCCGCGGGGCACTCCGCCCGCCGGCACCGCCGGCATTCCGGGCGGCCCGGTCCCGGCGCCGCCCGCACCGGGGCGGCCCTGGACGGACCGGTACGGGTGCACGGTCCCGGCCCGCCCCGGGCCCGCCGCACAATCACCGGGGCGGGGCATTCCCATGAGGGAGCCGGGGCGGCGGCGTCGCGCATACTGGACGGACCATGGAATTCGTCATCCTTGCTGTAGTCATCGCCCTGGTCGCGGTCGGAGTGATCAGCGGCCTCGTCGTCGGCGGACGCCGAAGGAGGCGGCTGCCGCCCGAGGCCCCGTCGACCACGCCGACCATCACCGCTCCGCCCGCCGAGCCGCGCGTCGGCGAGGAGGCGGAGACACCCCGCGGGGAACCGCGCAGAACCGTCGAGGAGGTCGATCTCCCGACGGCGGAGGAGGCGGTCGGGACCCCGGCCGCCGTCGAGGACCCGGTCGTCGCGGAGCCTCCCGTCCGCGAGATCGAGATCCCGGAACCCGCCGCCGGCCGGCTCGTCCGGCTGCGGGCCCGGCTCGCCCGCTCCCAGAACTCCCTCGGCAGGGGCCTGCTCACGCTGCTCTCGCGCGACACCCTCGACGAGGAGACGTGGGAGGAGGTCGAGGACACCCTCCTCACCGCCGACGTCGGCGTCGCCCCCACCCAGGAGCTCGTGAAGCGTCTGCGGGAACGCGTCCGGGTACTCGGCACGCGCACGCCCGACGAACTGCGCGCCCTGCTCCGCGAGGAACTGCTCGCCCTCGTCGGGACCGACTTCGACCGTTCCGTGAAGACGGAGGGCGGACTGGAGACGCCGGGCGTCGTCATGGTCGTCGGCGTCAACGGCACCGGAAAGACCACGACGACCGGCAAGCTCGCCCGCGTCCTGGTCGCGGACGGCCGCTCCGTCGTGCTCGGCGCGGCGGACACGTTCCGCGCGGCCGCCGCCGACCAGCTCCAGACCTGGGGCGAGCGCGTCGGCGCCCGTACGGTGCGCGGTCCGGAGGGCGGCGACCCGGCCTCCATCGCGTACGACGCGGTGAAGGAGGGCATCGCGGAGGGCGCCGACGCGGTGCTCATCGACACCGCGGGCCGCCTGCACACCAAGACCGGTCTCATGGACGAGCTGGGCAAGGTCAAGCGCGTCGTCGAGAAGCACGGCCCGCTCGACGAGGTCCTCCTCGTCCTGGACGCCACGACCGGGCAGAACGGCCTGATCCAGGCGCGTGTCTTCGCGGAGGTCGTGGACATCACCGGCATCGTCCTCACCAAGCTGGACGGTACGGCGAAGGGCGGCATCGTCATCGCCGTCCAGCGCGAGCTGGGCGTCCCGGTGAAGCTCGTCGGCCTCGGCGAGGGGCCGGACGACCTGGCCCCCTTCGAACCGGAGGCCTTCGTCGACGCCCTGATCGGCGAGGGCGCCTGAGCCTCGCGCGTCCCGCGAGCGGGGCGGTCGGCCGGCACGCGCACAAGCGTCCGGCGGGCCGCCCCGCCGCCGTTCGCGCCGCCGGTCGAGCGGACCCGGCGGTACCCGGGGCGGTCGGGGCGGTCGGGGCGGTCGGGGTGGTGGCTGGGAACGACGGGGGCTGCCGGGAGACGGGCGGCGGACGCTCCGGCCGCCCGGCCCGGTCGGGGAACGACGCGGGTGGGGCCGGGGAGCCCCGGCGCCCGGTGCCGCGGCGGGCCGGGGCGGACACGCGGTTTCACCGGCGGCGCGCCCGGCGCGACGGCGCACGCGGGCGGCCGGGCCGCCGAGGGCCCGGGGGGAGGGCGGGACGCGCCGGGCGTCCGCCGTGCGTGCCCGGGCCGCCGCCCGCGGACGGGCCGGGGCTCCGCAGGGCGCGTGCCCGGGGCGGCCCGGGGTCAGGCCGCGGCCGAGCGGTGGCTGATGTAGGCCAGGGTGCCGAGCAGGAGGCGGGCCTGCGGGGCGGTGTGGCCGACCTCCGGGGACGGGGGCCGCAGCCAGCGGACCGGACCCAGACCGCCGAGGTCGGACGGCGGGGCGGTGATCCAGGAGCCGGGCCCCAGGCACTGCAGGTCCAGGTCCGCGTCATCCCAGCCCAACCGGTAGAGCAGCCGCGGCAGTTCCTGCGCCGCCCCCGGCGCCACGAAGAACTGCGCCCGGCCCGTCGGCGTCACGCACACCGGTCCCAGCGGCAGCCCCATGCGCTCCAACCGCACCAGGGCCCGCCGCCCCGCCGCCTCCGCGACCTCCAGCACGTCGAAGGAGCGCCCGACCGGAAGCGTCAACGGTGCGTCCGGGAACCGCGACCACGCCTCCACCGCCTCGTCCAGCGAGGCGCCCGCCGGCACCTCCGGCGCCCCCCGGAGCGGATGGGCCCCCGGAGCCGCGCAGGACGTCTCCCCGCAGGAGCACCCGCCCGGTGCCATGCGGGCCCCGGGCACCACGTCCCAGCCCCACAGGCCGGTGTACTCCGCCACCACCGTGCACTCCGTCGTCCGCGTCCCGCGGCGACGGGTCCCCGGGAACGTCAGCCTGGCCAGTCCGGTGAGACCCGCTCGCCCGGACCGCGTTTCGCGGATACGCGTGCCGCCGATCGTGAAGCCCATGCCCCCTCCAACGGATTGATTCGCCGATGGTTACCATGCGGAGCTTATTCCTTACTCTCCGTCACTAAGGTCTCCGCTCGGGAGGCGCGTGGATGCTTTTCCGGTAGCGTGCACGCCACCCGTGCGCCACTTCAGACCTCGGTGCACCGTGCTCCCGACCGCAGCGTGTCAAGTGAATCGCGCCTGATGCTGGGAGAGTTCATTCGAAGGGGTGGCGAATGGTGGCGTTTCTGTGATCGGCCCCGCAGGGCACGTGATCACGGGGTTACTTTCGGTGCCCGAACCCCCGGACAGCGTCCGCACCCGCAGGTGTGCCGGAGACGACCCGGCGTCCCGCCCGGAGGGTGCGGACCCCGGCGCCGGACCGCGGTCCGCGGCATTCCGACCGGGGTTCGGCGACACGGAGATCCAGCGGATGGGGGCCTTCCATTGGGCGGCAGCGGCACGGACGGTACGAACGCCGGGAAGCGCCCGAACGAGAAACTCGGCTCGTGGTTCGTACGCAGCGGCTGGTCGAAGGGCGAGCTCGCGCGCCAGGTGAACCGCAGGGCCCGCCGGATGGGCGCCCACCACGTCAGCACCGACACCTCCCGCGTGCGGCGCTGGCTCGACGGCGAGCAGCCCCGCGAGCCCATCCCCCGCATCCTCTCCGAGCTGTTCTCCGAGCGCTTCGGCACCGTCGTCGCCGTCGAGGACCTCGGTCTGCGCACCACCCACCAGTCGCCCTCGGTGTCCGGTGTCGACCTGCCCTGGGCCGGCCCGCAGACGGTCTCCCTGCTCAGCGAGTTCTCCCGCAGCGACCTCATGCTCGCCCGGCGAGGCTTCCTCGGCACGTCGCTCACCCTCGCCGCCGGCCCCTCCCTCATCGAGCCCATGCAGCGCTGGCTCATCCCGGGCCCCGCCGCCGACCGCGCCGACCCGCCCCCGCCGAGCCGGCGCCCGCACCGGATCTCCCACGCCGAACTGGAGATGCTGGAGTCCACCACCGCCATGTTCCGCACCTGGGACGCCCAGTGCGGAGGCGGTCTGCGCCGCAAGGCCGTCGTCGGCCAGCTCCACGAGGTCACCGACCTCCTCCAGGAACCGCAGCCGGCCGCCGTCTCCCGCCGTCTCTTCCGCTGCGCCGCCGAACTGGCGCAGCTCGCCGGGTGGATGAGCTACGACGTGGGTCTCCAGCCCACCGCCCAGAAGTACTTCGTCCTCGCCCTCCACGCGGCCAAGGAGGCCGGTGACAAGCCCCTCGGCTCGTACGTCCTGTCCTCCATGAGCCGCCAGATGATCCACCTCGGGCGGCCGGACGACGCCCTCGAACTCATCCACCTCGCGCAGTACGGCAGCCGCGACTGCGCCACCGCCCGCACCCAGGCCATGCTGTACGCGATGGAGGCCCGCGCGTACGCGAACATGGGCCAGCCCGGCAAGTGCAAGCGGGCCGTGCGGATGGCCGAGGAGACCTTCGCCGACGCGGGCCTCGACGGCGAGCCGGACCCCGACTGGATCCGCTTCTTCAACGAGGCCGAACTCAACGGCGAGAACTCCCACTCCTTCCGCGACCTCGCCTACTTCGCCGGCCGCAGCCCCGCCTACGCCTCCCTCGCCGAACCCGTCATGGAGCGCGCCGTCGAACTGTTCGCCGAGGACGAGGAGCACCAGCGCTCCTACGCCCTCAACCTCGTCGGCCTGGCCACCGTCCACCTGCTGAAGCGCGAGCCCGAGCAGGCGGCGGCCAGGGCGGGGCAGGCACTGAAGGTCGCCCGGCGCGTCCGGTCCGAGCGGGTGAACACCCGCCTGCGCAAGACCGTCGGCACCGCCGCACGCGACTTCGGCGACGTCCCGGAGATCGTCGACATCACCGACCTCCTGGCCAGGACCCTCCCCGAGACCGCCGAAGCGGTCTGACCCCCTCTCGGCCTCCCCGGCGCCGCGCCCGCCGGCCCGCTCCCGCGCCGGGTGGACGGGCGCGGCCGCCGCAGTCGGCCGGCAGCCGCTCCGAGGCCGGCGGAGGGCACCGTGTCATCGGAGCGCGGCCGGTGGTTCACCGCGGCGTAACACGGCCCGCCCCTTCGTCACCGCGCCGAAACGCCGGACGGCACCGGCCGAAACGGCGCCGCGCCAGGCTCCTGCGGCACGACCGGCCGCGCCCGCGGCCGCGCAGCCCCGGTCCGTGCCCCGCACCGGCCGGCCGACGACGAGGAGACGCCGATGCCACCGGGCACCCCGATGCTCACCGCGGGGGAGACCCCCGCCCTCTCCGCCGCCAACACCGGTTTCATGCTCCTCTGCTCCGCCCTGGTGATGCTGATGACACCCGGCCTGGCCTTCTTCTACGGAGGCATGGTCCGCTCCAGGAGCACCCTCAACATGCTGATGATGAGCTTCGCCGCCCTCGGGGTCGTCACGGTCCTGTGGGTCCTCTACGGCTTCGGTGTCGCCTTCGGCACGGACTTCGGGTCGGTCGTCGGCTGGTCCCCGGACTTCGCCGGACTGAGCGGCGTCGGCCGCGACCGGCTCTGGGACGGGTACGCGATCCCGGTCCTCGCCTTCGCCGCCTTCCAGCTGATGTTCGCGGTCATCACGCCCGCCCTGATCAGCGGGGCCCTCGCCGACCGGGTGAAGTTCGGCTCCTGGGTCCTGTTCGTCGCCCTGTGGGCCACGGCCGTCTACTTCCCCGTCGCCCACTGGGTCTGGGGCCCGGGAGGCTGGCTCCTCGAGGCGGGCGTCGTGGACTTTGCCGGAGGCACCGCCGTCCACGTCAACGCCGGGGCCGCCGCCCTCGGCGTGATCCTCGTCATCGGCCGGCGCGTCGGTTTCGGGAAGGACCCGGCACACCCCCACAACCTCCCCCTCGTCATGCTCGGCACCGCCCTCCTCTGGTTCGGCTGGTTCGGCTTCAACGCCGGCTCCCGGCTCGGCAACGACGACGGCGTCGGCGCGGTGGTGTTCGTCAACACCCAGGTCGCGGCGGCGGCCGCCATGCTCGCCTGGCTCGCGTACGAGAGGATCCGCCACGGCGCCTGCACCGCCCTCGGCGCCGCCTCCGGCGCCGTCGCCGGCCTCGTCGCCATCACCCCGTCCGGCGGTTCCTGCTCCCCGCTCGGCGCCGTCGCGATCGGCGCCGTCGCCGGCCCCCTGTGCGCGGCGGCCGTCCGGCTCAAGCACGGGTTCGGCTACGACGACTCCCTCGACGTGGTCGGCGTCCACCTCGTCGGCGGCGTCGTCGGCTCCGTCCTCGTCGGCTTCCTCGCCACCGGCGGCGTCCAGTCCGAGGCCCGGGGCCTCCTCTACGGAGGTGGCACGGACCAGCTGGTCAAGCAGGTCGTCGGCGTCGCCGCGGTCCTCGTCTACTCCCTGGTCGTCTCCGCCGCCCTCGCCCTGGTCCTCCACAGGACGGTCGGCATGCGCGTCAGCGAGGACGACGAGGTCTCCGGCATCGACCGGGCCGAACACGCCGGGACCGCGTACGACCTCGGCGGGGACGGGCACGGTCCCACCCCCGGCGGGGCCGTGCCCCTCCCCGCCCGGCCCGTGACGGCGGCGCGGCGCGCGGTGGACGCGTGAGGCCCGCTCCGGGCCCACCGGGACGCACCGGCCCGGCGGGCCCGGGGGAGCCGCCGGTGCCGGCGGGTGCGGTCCGCCCCCGCCGGTGCGGCCGTCCGCGCACGCGCCGGCGCGCATGTGTCCGGCGGACGGCGGGGACCGCCGCGGCCCCCGTCCGCGCCCCTCCGGTGGGGGCGCCCTCACCGGAGGGGCCGGATACCCTTGGGGGCGACCGTCCGCCCCCTAGACCCGAGGATCCGCGACCGCCGTGTTCGATACTCTCTCCGACCGCTTGGCGAACACCTTCAAAACGCTCCGGGGCAAGGGACGCCTCAGCGAGGCCGACATCGACGCCACGGCACGTGAGATCCGTATCGCGCTGCTCGAGGCGGATGTCGCCCTGCCCGTCGTCCGGGCCTTCATCAAGAGCGTGAAGGAACGGGCCCTGGGCGCCGAGGTCTCCAAGGCCCTGAACCCGGGCCAGCAGGTCGTCAAGATCGTCAACGAGGAACTGGTGAAGGTCCTCGGCGGCGAGACCCGCCGGCTGCGCTTCGCCAAGCAGCCCCCGACCGTGATCATGCTGGCCGGTCTCCAGGGCGCCGGCAAGACCACGCTCGCCGGAAAGCTCGGCAAGTGGCTCAAGGGCCAGGGGCATTCGCCGCTGCTCGTCGCCTGCGACCTCCAGCGGCCGAACGCCGTCAACCAGCTCTCCGTCGTCGCCGAGCGCGCCGGCGTGGGCGTCTACGCGCCGGAGCCGGGCAACGGCGTCGGCGACCCGGTCCGGGTCGCGAAGGACTCCGTCGAGTACGCGCGGACCAAGCAGTTCGACGTCGTCGTCGTCGACACCGCCGGCCGCCTCGGCATCGACCAGGAGATGATGCGGCAGGCGGCGGACATCCGCGACGCCGTCTCCCCGGACGAGATCCTCTTCGTCGTCGACGCGATGATCGGTCAGGACGCCGTCAACACCGCGGAGGCCTTCCGCGACGGCGTCGGCTTCGACGGCGTGGTCCTGTCCAAGCTCGACGGCGACGCCCGCGGTGGCGCCGCCCTGTCGATCGCCCACGTCACCGGCCGCCAGATCATGTTCGCCTCCAACGGCGAGAAGCTGGACGACTTCGACGCGTTCCACCCGGACCGCATGGCGTCCCGCATCCTCGGCATGGGCGACGTGCTGTCGCTGATCGAGAAGGCCGAGCAGACCTTCAGCCAGGAAGAGGCCGCCAAGATGGCCTCCAAGCTGGCGAGCAGCAAGGGCAAGGACTTCACGCTCGACGACTTCCTGGCCCAGATGGAGCAGGTCCGCAAGATGGGCTCCATCTCCAAGCTGCTCGGCATGCTGCCCGGCATGGCGCAGATGCGGGACCAGATCAACAGCATCGACGAGCGGGACGTCGACCGCACGGCGGCGATCATCAAGTCGATGACCCCGGCCGAGCGACAGGACCCGACGATCATCAACGGTTCGCGCCGAGCACGTATCGCGCGCGGCTCCGGTGTGGACGTCAGCGCGGTGAAGTCGCTGGTGGAGCGGTTCTTCGAGGCGCGGAAGATGATGTCGCGCATGGCGCAGGGCGGCGGCCTGCCGGGGATGCCGGGCATGCCCGGCACGGGCGGCGCGGGCCGGCAGAAGAAGCAGCAGAAGCAGGCGAAGGGCAAGCGGCGCAGCGGCAACCCGATGAAGCGGAGGGCCGAGGAGGAGGCCGCCGCGCAGCGCCGGGAGCAGCAGGCGCAGCAGGGCGGGGCGTTCGGGCTCCCGACGGGCCAGCCGGGCCAGGACTTCGAGCTGCCCGACGAGTTCAAGAAGTTCATGCGCTGACGCCGGCCGGTGGCGGCCCGTGGAGGCGGTCGAGGGGCGCCCGTCCCGGACGGGCGCCCCTCTGTCCGTGCGCGCCGGCGGAGGAAGGCGCACGTCCGCGGCGCCGCCCCCCCGGCTCCCGCCGGCCGCCCCCCGGCCCGACCGCACGTCCGCGGTGCTCCCGACGCGGGGTGCGGGGAGCGGCCGGGTGGGGGAGGGGCTCGCGGGGGCGCCTGGCGAGGCGGTGTGAGGGCTCGCCGGCGGTACCGGACCGGGGTGGACGGCGGGATGCGGCACACCGTCGGCGAGCGCCGCTCGGGCACCCGCCGCCGGGGGAGGACCGGAAGCCGGCGGAGGCCCCGAGGCCGGCGTCGGAGGAAGGGACGCCCCGCCGGGGCCGCGCCCCCGGACCGGGGGCGCGGCGCGCTCCGGGGAGGCACCGTCGGCCGCCGCGCGGAGGGGCGGACTCACCGGATCCGGGCGACGAGGTACCGGAAGACGTTCGGCATCCAGACCGTGCCGTCGTGGCGGACGTGGGGGTGGAGCGCCTCGGTGATCTCCTTCTCCACGGTCGTCCGGTCGGAGGCGGCCACGGCCGCGTCGAAGAGGCCCGTGGAGAGAAGCCCGCGTACGGCGCTGTCGGTGTCCGCGTAGCCGAAGGGGCAGGAGACCCGGCCGGACCCGTCGGGCCGGAGTCCGGCGCGTGCGGCCACCTCCTCCAGGTCGTCGCGGCGGGCGGGCCGCCAGGCACCGCGGCCGGACAGCCGCTCGGCGAGCCGGCCGGCGACGCGGAACACGGCGGTCGCGGCGCACCGCTCGGGCGGGCCCCAGCCGGTGAGGACGACGGCGCTGCCGCGCTCCGCCAGGGGGACGGCGCGGGCGAGGACGGGGACGAGGCCGTCGGAGTCGCCGGCCGCGGAGCCGACCGGCTGGAAGGCGGTGACGAGGTTGTACGGGGGGCCCTCCGGGCCGGCGGCCGCGTCGGGCGGGCCGCACAGGACTATGGGCTCCGGACCGGGGCCGCCGCGGGAGCCGGGGCCCGCGGCCGCCGGGTCGGGGAGCAGCCTCTCCCTGGCCAGCTCCACGCGTGCGCGGTCGGTGTCCACTCCGGTGACCCGGGCTCCGCGGGCGGCGGCCATGAGGAGGGCGAGCCCCGAGCCGCAGCCGAGACCGAGGAGCCGTGTCCCGGCGCGGACCTCCAGGTGCTCGTACACCGCTTCGTAGAGCGGCACCAGCATCCGCTCCTGGATCTCCGCCCAGTCGCGGGCGCGCCCCGGCGCGTCGACGGCCGCGGGGGCCGGGGCCGGGTGGGGGTGGTGCTGGACGAGCATGGGTGTCATCGAAAGCGCCCCAATCAGCCGAGAGTCGATCTGTGCGTCCGTGCCCTGGTCGGCGGCCCCCGTGTACGTGCGCTCGCACGGTCCGCAGCCAGAGAACTCCGCTTCCGTCCCCGCGTCCAGGGGATCGGGCCGCAGTGCTCGCGTGCCCCGGTCGTGCGCCCCCTGGCCCGGCACGAACCACCTCCCATAGTGGGGCCACCGTGCGAATCCCGCCACGGCAGTGGGGCCGGTGGCGTGGGTCCCGGAGGGTGAGGGTAACGTCGCCCGCGGTGATGTACCGTCACCGAACGCCACCCTGCGAGCACAGACCGGCGCGCGGGAACGGGCGAAAGCCGGGGTGTACGCCCCGGGGAGCCCGAGACCGCGCCCCTACGTACCATCTTGATGTGAGCTGTGTGGCTTTTCCGCAGATCAGCGCACTGACCCTCGTGAGGACACAACAATGGCAACTGACGGGTACGTGCAAAATATTTGGGATGCCCCGGAATGGAACCCGACGGCCTCCCGGCTCGTTGTTCACGACGTGAGCACGACACCACCTGTCCTCGCCGCGGAACTGGCACGGGCGTGGGCCGACATCCAGAGGCACCATCCCGAACTACCCGATCTCGCTGCGCCCGAGTCCCTGATCGGAGAGTCCTCGTCCGCCTGCGGCGCGGAGCTCTCCTTCGAGAGGCTGCTCCATGAGGCGGTCCACGGCATCGCCGCCGCCCGGGGGTCCGCGACACCTCCCGTGCCGGCCGCTACCACAACCGCCGGTTCCTGGCGATCGCCGAGGAGATGGGCCTGGACCACTCCGAAGAGCCGCACCCCAGCAGCGGCTTCTCGCTGGTCACGCTCAGTCCCGAGGCCAAGCGCCGGTACCGGCCGACGATCGAGCGGCTGCAGCGCGCACTCAGGGCGCACACCGCCGCCGCGACCGCCGACACCAAACGCTCCTTCCGCGGACCCGCCGCACGGCACGGCTCGTCCGGCGGCGGCGTGCGGGTCAAGGCGGTCTGCGACTGCGGGCGCAACGTCCGGGTGGTCCCGTCGGTCCTGGCCCAGGCGCCGATCGTCTGCGGCGGCTGCGGGAAGCCCTTCCGCATCCCGGAGGCGGTGGGTGCCGCCAGGTGACCCGCGGTCCGCGGTCCCGGGGTCCGGCGGCCGTGCGCGGTGTGGCACAATGGCTAGCTGTACTCGACAGTCGAACAGGACCCCTCTCTCCTACGGCTGACGCGTCCATCGGGCATCTCGGGTACCGCAACCCCACGTGGCATCCCGTCGTGCCCAACCACGTCAAGACCAGGAGACACCACACCCGTGGCAGTCAAGATCAAGCTGAAGCGTCTGGGCAAGATCCGTTCGCCTCACTACCGCATCGTCGTCGCCGACTCCCGCACCCGCCGTGACGGCCGGGCGATCGAGGAGATCGGCCTGTACCACCCGGTGCAGAACCCGTCGCGCATCGAGGTCGACTCGGAGCGCGCGCAGTACTGGCTGTCCGTCGGCGCCCAGCCGACCGAGCCGGTCCTCGCGATCCTGAAGCTGACCGGCGACTGGCAGAAGCACAAGGGCCTGCCGGCCCCGGAGAAGCCGCTGCTGGCCCCGGCCACCAAGGAGGACAAGCGCGCTTCCTTCGAGGCCTTCGCCAAGTCGATCGAGGGCGACGACGCCAAGGGTGAGGCCATCACCCCGAAGGCCAAGAAGGCCGACAAGAAGGCGGACGGGGCCGAGGCCGCGTCCTCCGAGTCGACCGAGGCCTGAGCATGCTCGAGGAGGCTCTCGAGCACCTCGTGAAGGGCATCGTCGACAACGCCGACGACGTGCGGGTCGCCTCGCGCGACCTGCGCCGCGGACGAGTGCTCGAGGTCCGGGTGCACCCCGACGACCTCGGCAAGGTGATCGGCCGCAACGGCCGTACCGCGCGCGCACTGCGTACGGTCGTGGGTGCCCTCGGCGGCCGGGGGATCCGCGTCGACTTCGTCGACGTGGACCAGGTTCGCTGAGCGAAGTTGAACAACCGGCGCACGGGCCGGGGAGGGCTGCGGCCCGCCCCGGCCCGTCGTCGTCCGACAGGAGAGTCCAGGAAGTGCAGCTCGTAGTCGCGCGGATCGGCCGCGCCCACGGCATCAAGGGCGAGGTCACCGTCGAGGTGCGTACGGACGAGCCGGAGCTGCGGCTCGCGCCCGGCGCCGTACTCGCCACCGACCCGGCCTCCGCCGGGCCCCTCACCATCGAGAGCGGCCGCGTCCACAGCGGCCGGCTCCTGCTGCGCTTCGCGGGCGTGCGCGACCGAGACGCCGCCGAGACGCTGCGCAACGTCCTCCTCATCGCCGAGGTCGACCCCGACGAGCGTCCCGAGGAGCCGGACGAGTACTACGACCACCAGTTGGTCGACCTCGACGTGGTCCTCGCCGACGGCACCGAGGTCGGCCGGATCAGCGAGGTCTCCCACCTGCCGTACCAGGACCTGTTCGTCGTCGAGCGCCCCGACGGCGGCGAGGTGCTGATCCCCTTCGTCGAGGAGATCGTCACCGAGGTCGACCTCGACGGGCAGAGGGTGGTCGTCGCCCCGCCGCCGGGCCTCATCGACGACCGCGCCGTCGTCGCCTCGGCCCGCGGGGAGGTCGCTCCCGCCGGCACCGGGACCGAGGGCGGGACCGCCGGGGACGGGGACGGTCGCTGATGCGGCTCGACGTCGTCACGATCTTCCCCGAGTACCTCGACCCGCTGGACGTCTCGCTCGTCGGCAAGGCCCGCGCCCGCGGCCGGCTCGACGTCCACGTCCACGACCTGCGCCGCTGGACGTACGACCGGCACCACACCGTCGACGACACGCCCTACGGCGGCGGTCCGGGCATGGTCATGAAGACCGAACCCTGGGGCGACGCCCTCGACGAGGTCATCGCCGCCGGATACGAGGCCGGCGCCCGCGGGCCCGCACTCGTCGTCCCCACGCCCAGCGGAAGGCCCTTCACCCAGGAAGTCGCCGTCGAGCTGTCGCAGCGGCCGTGGCTGCTCTTCACGCCGGCCCGCTACGAGGGCATCGACCGCCGGGTCGTGGACGAGTACGCCACGCGGATGCCCGTGTACGAGGTGTCCATCGGCGACTACGTCCTGGCCGGTGGGGAGGCGGCCGTACTGGTGATCACCGAGGCGGTGGCCCGGCTCCTCCCGGGCGTCCTCGGCAACGCCGAGTCCCACCGGGACGACTCCTTCGCGCCCGGCGCCATGGCCAACCTCCTGGAGGGCCCCGTCTACACCAAGCCCCCCGTCTGGCGCGGCCACGACGTCCCCGACGTCCTCCTCAGCGGCCACCACGGGAGGATCGCCCGGTGGCGGCGGGACGAGGCGCTCCGGCGCACCGCGCTGAACCGCCCCGACCTCGTCGAGCGGTGCGATCCCGCCGCCTTCGACAGGAAGGACCGCGAGACCCTCTCCCTGCTCGGCTGGGCATCCGAACCGGACGGCCGATTTTGGCGCAGGCCGCGGACCGTGGAAGAATAGGCCGCTGCCGTACGCCCGGTCGGCGCCCCTGCCACAGGGGGACACGCGCCGCACCCGACGCACGGCCACCCGACCCCGACTTTCCAGTTTCCGCTGATGACCTGTGGCATCAGCGAGGAAGCAGACGACCATGTCCCACGTGCTCGACACCGTCAACGCCGCGTCCCTGCGGACCGACATCCCCGCGTTCCGCCCCGGTGACACCGTGAACGTCCACGTTCGCGTCATCGAGGGCAACCGCTCCCGGATCCAGCAGTTCAAGGGCGTCGTCATCCGCCGCCAGGGCTCCGGCGTCTCCGAGACCTTCACCGTCCGCAAGGTCTCCTTCTCCGTCGGCGTCGAGCGCACCTTCCCGGTGCACAGCCCGATCTTCGAGAAGATCGAGCTCGTCACCCGCGGTGACGTCCGCCGTGCGAAGCTGTACTACCTCCGCGAGCTGCGCGGCAAGGCCGCGAAGATCAAGGAGAAGCGCGACAACTGAGCCCCGGCTCGGCCCGCGCGTCCACGCCTCGGGCGAGCTCCACGGACGGCCGGTTAGGCTCGCCCCGATGGACACCGAAGCCAAGCACACGGAGCGCGACCTCCCCCCCGACGCCGGAAGGCGGCCGGAGCGGAGGTCGCGCTTCGCGCTTTCCCGGCGCACCGTCGGCCTGTTCGGCCTCGCCTGGGCCGTCGGCACGCTGCTCGTCGGCCACTTCGTCATCCAGCCCTTCCAGATCCCCAGCGGGTCGATGGAGCCGACGCTCCGGGTGGGCGACCGGGTGATCGTCAACAAGCTGGCGTACCGCTTCGGCGCCGGGCCCGCGCGCGGGGACGTCGTCGTCTTCGACGGGGCCGGCTCCTTCGTCCACGGCGTTCCGGAGAAGGGCCCGGTCACCGGGCTCCTGCACGACACCGCGGCGGCACTGGGCCTCGCGGAACCCGCCGGCACCGGCTTCGTCAAGCGCGTCGTGGGCGTCGGCGGCGACCGGGTGGTGTGCTGCGACGCGGCGGGCAGGATCGAGGTGAACGGCGCCCCCGTCCGGGAGGGGTACCTCCACCCCGGCGACGCCCCCTCCGAGGTGCGGTTCGACATCGTGGTGCCGGACGGCACCCTGTGGGTCATGGGCGACCACCGCGGTCAGTCCCGCGACTCCCGCGACCACCTGGGCGCGCCCGGCGGCGGCACGGTCCCCGTCGACATGGTGATCGGCCGGGCCGACTGGATCGGCTGGCCGGCGCGGCGCTGGTCCGGCATCGACGCGACGGACGCCTTCGGGGCCGTACCGGACGCCCCGGTCCCGGGCGGGGGCCATGGGTAGCCGCGGCCGGCGCGGCGGCCATCGCGCCCGCCCCGGGCCGTCCGCCTCGCGGACCGCGGACGGCCGCCGCCCGCTGCCCGGCCGGGCCGAGCGGCGCAGGCTCGCCCGCAGGGTGAAGCGGCGCAGGCGCCGGTCCGGGATCAGGGAGATCCCCCTGCTCGTCACCGCCGCGGTGCTCATCGCGCTCGTCCTGAAGACCTTCCTGGTGCAGGCGTTCGTCATTCCGTCCGGCTCCATGGAGCAGACGATCCGGATCGACGACCGCGTCCTGGTCGACAAGCTGACCCCCTGGTTCGGAGCGCGGCCGGAACGCGGCGACGTCGTCGTCTTCCGCGACCCCGGCGGCTGGCTCGGTTCCGAGCGGGCGGAGCCGCGGGACGCCCCGCTGGTCGCCCGGGCCAAGTGGGCCCTGTCGTTCATCGGCCTGCTGCCCTCCGACGGCGCGCAGGACCTCATCAAGCGGGTGATCGCCGTCGGCGGGGACACCGTCGCGTGCTGCGACGCGAACGGGCGCGTGACCGTCAACGGCGTGCCCCTGGACGAGCCGTACCTCCATCCGGGTGACGAGCCCTCGCGGATCCCGTTCGAGGTCGAGGTCCCCGGGGGCGGCTGTTCGTGCTGGGGGACCACCGCTCCGCCTCCGCCGACTCGCGCTTCCACCTCGACGGACCGTTCCGGGGGACGATCGCGGAGGAGCAGGTCGTGGGGCGCGCCTTCGCGATCGCCTGGCCGTTCGGCCACTGGCGCGGACTGGACGGCGGGGACGCGTTCGCCGCGGTCCCGGACGCGCCGCCCGGGACCGCGACGGCGCTCGGCGCGTCGCATAGTGTGTCCTCCTGGTACGCGAACGGATCGCTACGGCTCCCGACCCCTGCGGAACTCCCGCTCGTTATGGGAGTGATGGGCCTCCCCCTGGTTCGGGGGCGGGCGAGAACACGGATTGAGGAGTGGACGTGGGGGATCTGGCGGTCGGCGCGCGGTCCGGACGCGATGAGCCGGAGAAGGGGCGCGAGCCGCTCGCGGACCCGTCCCCCGGCCCGGGCGGGGCGCCCGCCGCGGGCGTGACCGAGAGCGCGGCCCTCCGGAGCGACGCGCCGCACGCAGCCGGCGCGGGGAGCGCCGAGAACGCCGAGAACGCCGAGGAAGACAGCGTGGACGACGACAGCGTGGACGACGGCGACCTGCCGCAGCCGAGGAAGCAGCGCTCCTTCTGGAAGGAACTGCCGCTGCTGATCGGCATCGCCCTGCTGCTGGCGCTGCTGATCAAGACCTTCCTGGTGCAGGCCTTCTCCATCCCCTCCGAGTCGATGATGAACACGCTGCAGCGCGGCGACCGGGTGCTGGTCGACAAGCTCACCCCCTGGTTCGGCTCCGAGCCGGAGCGCGGCGAGGTCGTCGTCTTCGAGGATCCCGGCGGCTGGCTGGACGAGCCCGCACCCGAGCAGAACCCGCTGCAGCGGTTCCTCAGCTTCGTCGGCCTGATGCCGCCGCCCGACAAGCAGAACCTGATCAAGCGCGTCATCGGGGTCGGCGGTGACACCGTCGAGTGCAAGAAGGGCGGAAAGGTCCACGTCAACGGCAAGGCGCTGGAGGAGACCCCGTACCTGTACCCGGGTTCCACGCCGTGCGACGACGAGCCCTTCGGGCCGGTCGAGGTGCCCGAGGGCCGCGTCTGGGTGATGGGCGACAACCGGCAGAACTCGCTGGACTCCCGCTACCACCGGGAGCTCCCGGGCGGCGGCACGGTCGCCAACGAGAAGGTCGTGGGCCGCGCGATCAGCGTCGCCTGGCCGTTCGACCGCTGGTCGGCCCTGCCGGTCCCGGACGCGTTCGACCGGCCCGGGCTGGGCGCGGCCGCCGCTGCGGCCGCCGGCCCCGGGGCCCTGGGACTCGCCGGCGCCCTGCCGCTGGTGCTGTGGCGCCGCGGCCGGATCCTCGCGCGCGACGCCGCGGCCACGCGCTCCTGAGCGGCGCCTCCGCGGGGCGTACCGCCCGGTAGCGGGCGCGGGTAGGGTGCCCTCCCGGGACACTCGATCTCCTGAGCGGGGAGTGCTGGGATGGGCGGAACGATGCGTACGGGCGGTCGCGGCTGTCTCGGCGGCGTGCTGTCGGGGCTGGCCGTGGCCGTCGGCTGTGTGCTGTTCCTCGGCGGGTTCGCCTGCGGAGCCGTCCTGTACCGCCCCTACACGGTGCCCACCGACTCGATGAGCCCGACCGTCGGGGCGGGCGACCGGGTCCTGGCCCAACGGATCGACGGCTCCGAGGTGCGGCGCGGCGACGTGGTGGTCTTCACGGACCGCACCTGGGGCGACCTGCCCATGGTCAAGCGGGTCGTCGGCCTCGGCGGCGAGGAGGTCGCCTGCTGCGACGCGGACGGCCGGCTCACCGTCGACGGCGAGCCCGTCCGGGAACCGTACCTGCGCTCCCAGGGCTGGGGCGCGGGGGAGGCCGCCTCGCCGACGGAGTTCGCCGCGACCGTGCCGGAGGGGAGCCTCTTCCTCCTCGGCGACCAGCGCGCGGGATCGCAGGACTCGCGGGCGCACCTCCAGGACGCCGGGAGGGGGTCGGTGCCCCGCAGCGCCGTCGCCGCCCGGCTCGACGCCGTCGTGTGGCCGCCGGGCGGGCTCGGGATGGTCGACCGGCCGCAGGGCTTCGCCGCCCTGCCGGGCGGAGTGTCGGCCCCCGGCCCCGTACGGCCGCTGGCCTGGGCCGTGGCGATCGGCGCCGCGCTGGTGCTGGGCGGGGCCGCGTACGGGCCGCTGGCACGGCTGGGATCGCGGCCCCGGAAGCGGAGCGGGGCGACGCGTGGCTGACGGGAGGGCGCGGCTGGGGGACGGGCACGGGCGCGCGGCGGGGGGCCGGCGACCGGACGGGCCGCCCGGGGACCTCCCCGCGGGACTGCCGCAGGGCGAGTTGCGGCGGGTCGCGCGGACCGTGCTGCTCGACCCCGACGACAGGATCCTGCTCCTGCACGGCCATGAGCCGGACGACCCGACGCGGACCTGGTGGTTCACCCCGGGCGGCGGCGTCGAGGGCGACGAGACCCGCGAGGAGGCCGCGCTGCGCGAGCTGGCCGAGGAGACCGGCGTCACCGACGTCGAGCTCGGACCGGTGGTGTGGCGGCGGATCTGCTCCTTCCCGTTCGCCGGGCGCCGCTGGAACCAGGACGAGTGGTACTACCTGGCCCGGACCCGGCACACCGCCGCGGCCCTGGGCGACCGCCTCACCGAGCTGGAGACCCGCAGCGTCGCGGGACTGAGGTGGTGGACCTCCGCCGAACTGTCGACGGCCCGTGAGACGGTGTACCCGACACGACTCGCCGAGTTGCTGCGCACGCTGCTCGACGAGGGCCCGCCGCCCGCGCCGGTCGTCCTGTCCCCGGAAATCGTCCAGGGGTACGGATGACTGGCGCACAATGGGGGCACGCACGGCTGAAGGGGAACATGCCATGAGCGCCGAGGACCTCGAGAAGTACGAAACCGAGATGGAGCTGAAGCTCTACCGGGAGTACCGAGACGTCGTCGGGCTGTTCAAGTACGTCATCGAGACCGAGCGGCGCTTCTACCTGACGAACGACTACGAGATGCAGGTGCACTCGGTGCACGGCGAGGTCTTCTTCGAGGTGTCGATGGCGGACGCGTGGGTCTGGGACATGTACCGGCCGGCCCGTTTCGTCAAACAGGTACGGGTGCTCACGTTCAAGGACGTGAACATCGAGGAGCTGAACAAGACGGACCTGGAGCTCCCGGGCAGCTGATCCACCCGTACGGGTGGCCGGGTTCTCCACAGCGGGACCGGTTGTCCACCGGGATCCACGACCGAGCGCCCGAGGCGTCACAGTCGGTACCGGAGGTGGTGCCGGGATGAACGCCACGGGGGCACTCGGACAGTACGGGGAGAGGCTGGCGGTACGCCGGCTCGGCGAGGCGGGCATGGCCGTCCTCGCCAGGAACTGGCGCTGCGGACGCGGCGGCGAGATCGACATCGTCGCCCGCGACGGCGACGCGGTCGTGGTCTGCGAGGTGAAGACCCGCCGGGTGGGCGCCTTCCAGCACCCGCTGGCGGCGATCACGCGTGCCAAGGCGGACCGGCTGAGGAGGCTCGCCGAGTGCTGGCTCGACCGGCACGGCGGGCCGCCCCCGGGAGGGGTCCGCATCGACCTGGTCGGCGTGGTGCTGCCCCGGCGCGGCGCGCCCGTCGTGCACCATGTGCGGGGGGTGGCCTGATGGGGTTCGCCCGGACGTGCTCGGTGGCGCTGGTCGGCGTCGACGGGGTGGTGGTGGAGGTCCAGGCGGACCTGGAGCCGGGGGTGGCGGCGTTCACGCTGGTGGGCCTGCCGGACAAGAGCCTGTCGGAGAGCCGCGACCGGGTGCGGGCCGCGATGGTCAACTCCGGCGCCCCGTGGCCGCAGAAGAAGCTGACCGTGGGGCTGAGCCCCGCGTCGGTGCCCAAGGCCGGCTCCGGATTCGACCTCGCCGTCGCCTGCGCGGTCATGGCGGCGGCCGAGCTGATCGATCCGCGCGCCATCGCGGACCTCGTCCTCGTCGGGGAGCTGGGCCTCGACGGCCGGGTCCGGCCGGTGCGGGGCGTGCTGCCTGCGGTCCTGGCGGCGGCCGAGGCCGGATACGAGCACGTCGTCGTCCCCGAGCAGACCGCGGGGGAGGCGTCGCTCGTCCCGGGGGTGTCCGTGCTGGGCGTACGGAGTCTGCGCCAGCTGGTCGCGGTCCTCACCGACGCCCCGGTGCCCGAGGAGGAGCCGGGCGAGGAGGGCAGACCCGCCCCGATGCTGGCCGGTCTGGTGGTCCCCGGAGCCGGGGCGGGCACGGGACTGGCCGCCGACCCCGGCACCGGCCCCGACCTGGCGGACGTCGCGGGGCAGCGTGCCGCACGGCTCGCGCTGGAGGTCGCCGCCGCCGGCGGCCACCACCTGCTGCTGTCCGGTCCGCCCGGCGCGGGCAAGACCATGCTGGCCGAGCGGATGCCCGGCCTGCTGCCGCCGCTGACCCGCGGCGAATCGCTGGAGGTGACCGCGGTCCACTCCGTGGCCGGCATCCTCCCCCCGGGGAAACCGCTGGTGAGCCGGGCGCCGTACTGCGCGCCGCACCATTCGGCGACGATGCAGTCCCTGATCGGCGGCGGCAACGGACTGCCGCGTCCGGGAGCCGTCTCGCTCGCACACCGGGGCGTGCTCTTCCTGGACGAGGCCCCCGAGTTCCCGGGGAAGGCCCTGGACGCCCTGCGGCAGCCCCTGGAGTCCGGCCAGGTGATCGTGGCGCGAGCGGCGGGTGTGGTGCGGCTCCCGGCGCGGTTCCTCATGGTCCTCGCCGCGAACCCGTGCCCGTGCGGCCGGTACAGCGCGCACGGGCACGCCTGCGAGTGTCCCTCGTCGGTGATCCGCCGCTACCAGTCGCGCCTGTCGGGACCGCTCCTGGACCGTGTCGACCTGCGGATCGAGGTGGAACCGGTCAGCCGAGCCGACCTGCTCGCCGCGAAGGGCGAGTCCACCGCCGCGGTCGCCGCGCGCGTCCGGGCGGCGAGGGAGCGCGCCGCCGCCCGCCTGGACGGCACGCCGTGGACCCGCAACGCCGAGGTGCCCGGTCACGAACTGCGTACCCGCTGGCACCCGGCCCCCGGCGCGCTGGCCGCCGCCGAACGCGACATCGAACGCGGTCTGCTCACCGCCCGCGGCCTCGACCGGGTCCTGCGCACCGCCTGGACCCTCGCCGACCTGGCCGGCCGCGCCCGGCCCGACGCCGGCGACGTCAACCTCGCCCTGGAGATGCGCACCGGTGTCCCGCGGGGCGTACCGGTGAGCGCGGGAGGACCGCGGTGACGGGCGCCGGGAGCACACGGGCGGGCGGGCTCCGGCACACCGGCCCGGAGGCGGGGCCGGCGGGGGGAGCGGAGGCACGGCCGGCGGGCGCGCCCGCCGGGTACGCGCCGGGGCCGGGCACCGGGGGCGCCGGGGCGGCGGCGGACGAGGAACGGGCGGCCCGGGCGGGGTTGTGCCGGGTGCTCGAACCGGGAGACGAGCACGGCGGGCGGTGGCTGCGCGAACTGGGTCCGACGGAGCTGCTGCGGCGGCTCACCGCGGAGCCGTACCGGAGCGGTTCGCTCACCGGGGTGGGCGAGCGGCGCCTCCGGGGATACCTCGCCCGGGCGGCCCGGGTGCGGCCCGAGCAGGACCTGGAGCTGGTCGGGGCGCTCGGGGGGCGGTTCGTCGTCCCCGGCGACGCCGAGTGGCCCAGCCAGCTCGACGACCTCGGCGACGCGAGACCCGTGGGGCTCTGGGTGCGGGGCCCCGCCGACCTGCGGAGGTGGGCGCTGCGCTCCGTCGCCCTGGTCGGCGCCCGCGCGTGCACGCCCTACGGGGCGCACATGGCGGCCGTGCTCGGCGCCGGGCTGGCCGAGCGCGGCTGGGTCGTCGTCTCCGGTGCGGCGTTCGGCGTCGACGGCGCCGCCCACCGCGGCGCCCTGGGCGCGGGCGGCGCCACGGTCGCCGTACTCGCCTGCGGCGTCGACGTCGCCTACCCGCGCGGGCACGCCGGGCTGATCGGGCGCATCGCCCAGCAGGGACTGGTGCTGGGGGAGCTGCCACCCGGGGACCACCCCACGCCGGCCCGGTTCCTGCTGCGCAACCGCGTCATCGCGGCCCTCACCCGGGGCACCGTCGTCGTCGAGGCCGCCCACCGCAGCGGAGCGCTCGCCACCGCGCGCGACGCCCAGCGGCTCGGCCGCCACACGATGGGCGTCCCCGGCGCCGCGACCAGCGGACTCTCCGCCGGCGTCCACGAACTCCTGCGCGCGGGCGCCGTCCTGGTGACCGACGCCGACGACGTCGTCGAACTCGTCGGCGACATCGGGGAGCTGGCCCCCGACCGGCGCGGCCCCGTCGTCCCGCGGGACCTCCTCGACCCGCTCACCGCGCGCGTGCTCGACGCGCTCCCGCGGCCCGGCCGGACCGCGACCGTCCCCGACGTGGCGGCGAGCGCCGGGACGAGCGTTGACGACGCACTCGGCAGACTGTACGAGCTCCATTCCCTCGGGTACGTCGAACGGCATGGCGACGTCTGGCGGTTGGCGGCCCCCGGGAGAGGCCACCCGGATGCCCGGCGAGGCAGTCCTTGACCTGGAGCAATCGGGTGAAAAGGTGAACCCGATGACCATCTCTGCCCCGTCGGCGGCGGCGGAACCGCCCACGGCCGGTCCGCCGCCGCCGTTCGAAGATGCGGCCGACGGCGTGATCCCGCCTGCGGACGATCCCTCCGTCTTCGCTCACTGCGACGGCTCAGTCACGCTACGCTCACCGCTACCCCGTCCATCCCCGCACACCACGGCAGAACGGCTCAAGGCGACGCATGCCCCAGCACACCTCCGGGTCCGACCGCGCTGCGGTTCCGCCGCCCGCCGCCCGGGGCGGCGGCCGGCCGGCCGCTCCCTCGTCGCTGGACGAGCTGTGGCGGTCGTACAAGGAAACGGGCGACGAGCGGCTGCGGGAACAGCTGATCCTGCACTACTCGCCCCTCGTGAAGTACGTCGCGGGCCGGGTCAGCGTCGGCCTCCCCCCCAACGTCGAGCAGGCCGACTTCGTCTCCTCCGGGGTCTTCGGCCTGATCGACGCCATCGAGAAGTTCGACGTCGACCGGTCCATCAAGTTCGAGACCTACGCGATCACCCGCATCCGCGGCGCCATGATCGACGAGCTGCGGGCACTGGACTGGATCCCCCGCTCCGTCCGCCAGAAGGCCAGGGCGGTGGAGCGCGCCTACGCCACCCTGGAGGCGCGGCTGCGGCGCACCCCCTCCGAGAGCGAGGTCGCCGCCGAGATGGGCATCCCCGTCGAGGACCTCCACGCCGTCTTCAGCCAGCTGTCCCTGGCCAACGTCGTCGCCCTCGAGGAGCTGCTGCACGTCGGCGGCGAGAACGGCGACCGCCTCATGGACACCCTGGAGGACACCGCCGCCGACGACCCCGTCGAGGTCGCCGAGGGCCGGGAGGTGCGCCGCCTGCTCGCCCGGGCCATCAACACCCTCCCCGAGCGCGAGAAGACCGTCGTCACCCTCTACTACTACGAGGGCCTCACCCTCGCCGAGATCGGCAACGTCCTGGGCGTCACGGAGAGCCGCGTCAGCCAGATTCACACCAAGTCGGTCCTCCAGCTCAGGGCGAAGCTGGCGGACGTCGGACGCTGACCGGGGAGGGCCCTCCGGGGCCGGGCGGGCGGCCGTACAGTGGGACCCGTGCCAAGGATTCGAGCGGCCTCCGTGGCCGAGCACCGGACGATGCAGCGCGCCGCCCTGCTGGACGCGGCGCGCTCCCTGCTGTCCGAGGGCGGCACGGAGGCGCTGACCTTTCCCGCCCTCGCCGAACGCACCGGGCTCGCCCGGTCGTCGGTGTACGAGTACTTCCGCTCCCGCGCCGCCGTCGTCGAGGAGCTGTGCGCGGCCGACTTCCCGGTCTGGGCGGCGGAGGTCGAGGCCGCCATGGAGCGGGCGGCCACCCCGGAGGCGAAGGTCGAGGCGTACGTGCGCCGCCAGCTGGAGCTCGTCGGCGACCGCCGGCACCGCGCGGTCGTCGCCATCTCCGCCAGCGAACTGGACGACGGCGCCCGCGAGAAGATCCGCGCCGCCCACGGCGGCCTCGTCGCGATCGTCGTCGGGGCCCTCGCCGAACTCGGCCGGCCCGAGCCCCGGCTCACCGCGATGCTGCTCCAAGGCGTCGTCGACGCGGCCGTCCGCCGCATCGAACTCGGTGCCGCCGAGGAGCCGTCCGCCATCGCCGACACGGCGGTCGCCGTCGCCCTGCGCGGTGTCGCCCGCCCCTGACACCGCACGCGGCCCTCACCCCGAGGGGAGCAACCGGGACGGCGGGCGCCGCAGCAGCGCGGGCGGCAGGAGCGACAGCGGGTCCAGGTAGGCGTCCCCCCGCCTCAGCCCCCAGTGCAGGCACGTGCCCGCGCAGTGCGACGCCGCGTCGGCGGCCGTCAGGGCGACCACCTGCCCCGCCCGCACCTCCGTCCCGGCCTCCACCAGGGCCCGCACCGGCTCGTACGTGATCCTCGGCGCCACCGCGCCCGGCGGCGCCGCGAGCGTCACCACCATGACGCCCCGCCCCGCCACCGGCCCCGTGAACGACACCCGCCCCGCGGCCGCCGCCCGCACCCGCGTACCCGGCGCCGCCGCCAGGTCGACGCCCCGGTGTCCCCGTCCGTACGCGGACACGGGCGGCTCCCAACCCCGCACCACCGCCGCCCGCGGCGGCCCCACGGGCCACACGGCCTCCCGCGCGGGCGGCCCGCCGGACGGCGCCGTGTCCCCGCCCGGACCCGCCCGCAGCGACGCCGCCGGCCAGGCCGCCGGGGCGCGCGGCACCGGCCCGGCGGCCGCGCCCGCGACCACGACGGGGAGCAGCAGGAGCAGCAGGAGCACCGGGGCCGCCGGCGGGGCGGCGAACGCAGAGCGTCGGTCCATGCCCGCACTGTCCCCCCCGATCCGCCCACTCGGGTGGATCACGGCCGCGGTCTGTGGACGACGGCGCCGCTTGTGGACAGCGCCGTCACCCGGCGGTGCCCAGGTCCCGTACACTTCTTCTGGCGACCCGGGCCACCGGGTCGACTTCGCACGCCCCGCCACCACCCTCACCGGCCGTGGCAGCGCTCATCGGTCCATTCGTGGCACAGCGCGCCGGGGCGTCAGGGAACAACCGACACTTCAAGGAGATACGGCCATGGCCGTCGTCACGATGCGGGAGCTGCTGGAGAGCGGCGTCCACTTCGGTCACCAGACCCGTCGCTGGAACCCGAAGATGAAGCGCTTCATCTTCACCGAGCGCAACGGCATCTACATCATCGACCTGCTCCAGTCGCTGTCGTACATCGACCGCGCCTACGAGTTCGTCAAGGAGACCGTCGCGCACGGCGGCTCCATCATGTTCGTCGGCACGAAGAAGCAGGCGCAGGAGGCCATCGCCGAGCAGGCGGCCCGCGTCGGCATGCCGTACGTCAACCAGCGCTGGCTGGGCGGCATGCTCACCAACTTCTCCACCGTGTACAAGCGCCTCCAGCGCCTCAAGGAGCTCGAGGCGATCGACTTCGAGGACGTGGCCGCGTCCGGCCTCACCAAGAAGGAGCTGCTGGTCCTCTCCCGCGAGAAGGCCAAGCTGGAGAAGACCCTCGGCGGCATCCGCGACATGCAGAAGGTGCCCAGCGCGGTCTGGATCGTCGACACCAAGAAGGAGCACATCGCCGTCGGCGAGGCGCGCAAGCTCAACATCCCGGTCGTCGCGATCCTCGACACCAACTGCGACCCCGACGAGGTCGACTACAAGATCCCGGGCAACGACGACGCGATCCGCTCCGTCACCCTGCTCACCCGGGTGATCGCCGACGCCGTCGCCGAGGGCCTCATCGCCCGCTCCGGCGTCGCCACCGGCGACAGCAAGCCGGGCGACAAGGCGGCCGGTGAGCCGCTCGCCGAGTGGGAGCGCGACCTGCTCGAGGGGGAGAAGAAGGCGGACTCCGACGAGGCCGCCGAGAAGCCGGCCGAGGCTCCCGCCGCCGAGGCCCCCCGCCGCGGAGGCTCCGGCCGCCGAGGCCGAGCAGGCCTGACCAGCGGTCCCGACCCCGAGGTCCGGGCCCGCGCCCGGCCCGACCGGTCCGGTCGTCGACGGAGGGGGCCGCAAGCCCCCTCCGTCATCCCATAGATCCTGGTAGATCTTCCAGACTCCGAGAGAGATTCACAGATCATGGCGAACTACACCGCCGCTGACGTCAAGAAGCTTCGCGAGCTCACCGGCGCCGGCATGATGGACTGCAAGAAGGCGCTGGACGAGTCCGACGGCAGCGTCGACAAGGCCGTCGAGGCCCTGCGCATCAAGGGCCAGAAGGGCGTCGCCAAGCGCGAGGGCCGCTCCGCCGAGAACGGCGCCGTCGTCTCCCTGATCGCCGACGACAACACCTCCGGCGTCCTCGTCGAGCTGAAGTGCGAGACGGACTTCGTCGCCAAGGGCGAGAAGTTCCAGTCGGTCGCGGCCCAGCTCGCCCAGCACGTCGCCGCCACCGCCCCGGCCGACATCGACGCGCTGCTCTCCTCCGAGATCGAGCCCGGCAAGACCGTCCAGGCCTTCGTCGACGAGGCCAACGCGAACCTCGGCGAGAAGATCGTCCTCGACCGCTTCGCGCAGTTCTCCGGCGGCTACGTCACCGCGTACATGCACCGCACCATGCCGGACCTGCCGCCGCAGATCGGTGTCCTCGTCGAGCTCGACAAGGAGAACGCCGAGGTCGCCAAGGGCGTCGCGCAGCACATCGCCGCCTTCGCCCCGAAGTACCTCTCCAAGGAGGACGTCCCGGCCGAGGTCGTCGAGGCCGAGCGCCGCGTCGCCGAGGAGACCACCCGCGCCGAGGGCAAGCCCGAGGCCGCGCTGCCGAAGATCGTCGAGGGCCGCATCAACGGCTTCTTCAAGGACGCGACGCTGCTCGGCCAGCCGTACGCGCTCGACAACAAGAAGTCCGTCCAGCAGATCCTGGACGAGGCCGGCGTCACCCTGAAGCGCTTCACGCGCATCAAGGTCGGCATCTGAGTCCGCACACGACGGACACCGGACCCCGTGGGGTCGCAGCAGCCGTCCGCGTCCGCGCCGGACGGCCGCAGATCTGACGAGGAGGCCATTGCCGCACAGGGACACCAGCACCCCCGGCAATGGCCTTCTTCGTATGCGCACGAGGAGATCTCCAATGAATCAGGGCGCCGCACAGGGCGACGACAACACCGGTAAGAAAGCCGGCCGCTTCCTCCTGAAGCTGTCCGGCGAGGCGTTCTCCGGCGGCGGCGGCCTCGGCGTCGACCCCGACGTCGTGCACGCCATCGCCCGCGAGATCGCCGCGGTCGTCCGGGACGGCGCGCAGATCGCGGTCGTCATCGGCGGTGGCAACTTCTTCCGCGGCGCCGAGCTCCAGCAGCGCGGTATGGACCGGGCACGCTCCGACTACATGGGCATGCTCGGCACGGTGATGAACTGCCTCGCCCTCCAGGACTTCCTGGAGAAGGAGGGCATCCAGTCCCGTGTCCAGACCGCGATCACCATGGGGCAGGTCGCCGAGCCCTACATCCCGCTGCGTGCCGTGCGCCACCTGGAGAAGGGCCGCGTCGTGATCTTCGGTGCCGGTATGGGCATGCCGTACTTCTCCACCGACACCACCGCCGCCCAGCGCGCCCTGGAGATCGACGCCGAGGCCCTCCTCATGGGCAAGAACGGGGTCGACGGGGTCTACGACTCCGACCCGAAGACCAACCCGGACGCCGTGAGGTTCGACGCCCTGGAGTACGGCGAGGTGATCGCCCGCGACCTCAAGGTCGCCGACGCCACCGCCATCACCCTCTGCCGCGACAACAAGCTGCCGATCCTCGTCTTCGAACTCCTCACGGCCGGCAACATCGCCCGCGCCGTGAAGGGTGAGAAGATCGGCACTCTCGTGAGTGACGAGGGCACCCGGCACTGACTCTCCGGGGCCCTCGGCCCCGCTCGGGCGGGAGGGACCCCCGCCGCCCGGCCGGGGATGGACAAAGTCCTGCCGGTCGGACACCGTGCAGGAGAAGACGCGACGCAGGTTCCGCGGCCGTGGTGCACGCCGGGACGAAACCAAGACACGCAGGAGCAAGTGGTGATCGAAGAGACCCTCCTCGAAGCCGAGGAGAAGATGGAGAAGGCCGTCCTGGTCGCCAAGGACGACTTCGCCGCGATCCGCACCGGGCGTGCGCACCCGGCCATGTTCAACAAGATCGTGGCCGACTACTACGGTGCCCTCACGCCGATCAACCAGCTGGCCTCCTTCTCGGTGCCGGAGCCGCGCATGGCCGTGGTGACGCCGTTCGACAAGACCGCCCTGCGCAACATCGAGCAGGCGATCCGCGACTCCGACCTCGGCGTCAACCCCTCCAACGACGGCAACATCATCCGGGTGGTCTTCCCCGAGCTCACCGAGGAGCGCCGCCGCGAGTACATCAAGGTCGCCAAGGGCAAGGGCGAGGACGCGAAGATCTCGATCCGCGCCGTCCGCCGCAAGGCCAAGGAGACCATCGACAAGCTCGTCAAGGACGGCGAGGTCGGTGAGGACGAGGGCCGCCGTGCGGAGAAGGAGCTCGACGACACCACCGCGAAGTACGTCGCGCAGGTGGACGAGCTGCTCAAGCACAAGGAAGCCGAGCTGCTCGAGGTCTGATGAACGACGCTTCCCCGGGGGCCCCGCCGCGAGGCGCGCACTGGGGCCCGCCCGGCCAGGGGCGTGCTCCGGCCGCCCCGGCGGGCCCCGCCCTCGACGAGCACGCCGCGCAGCACACCCGCCCCGTGCCCACCGCGCCCGGAGCCCCCGCCGGCGGAGACCAGGACGACCATGACCGGGGGGCCGCTCGGCCGAGCGGCCCCCCGGTCCGTGACGAGATGCCGCAGGAGCCCATGCCACCGGAGCCCGCCGAGCCGCAGGGCCGCTCGCAGCGGAAGAGACAGGAGCGGCAGAGGAAGCAGGCCGGACGCGACCTGCGGGCCGCCATAGGGGTCGGCGTCGGTCTCGGCGCGGTGATCGTCGCGTCGCTCTTCGTCCAGAAGGCCGTCTTCGTCGGCGTGATAGCGATCGCCGTCGTCGTCGGCCTGTGGGAGCTGACCTCCAGGCTCCGGGAGTGCAAGGGCCTCAGGGCGCCGCTCGTCCCGCTCGCCGCCGGCGGTGTGGCGATGGTCGTCGCCGGGTACGTGCGCGGGGCCGAGGGCGCCTGGGTGGCGACGGCGCTGACCGCGCTCGCGGTGCTCGTGTGGCGGATGGCGGAACCGCCGGAGGGATATCTCAAGGACGTCACGGCCGGCGTGTTCGCCGCCCTCTACGTGCCGTTCCTGGCGACGTTCGTGGCGCTGATGCTGGCCGCGGACGACGGGCCGCAGCGGGTGCTGACGTTCCTGCTGCTGACCGTCGTCAGCGACACGGGCGCGTACGCGGTCGGCTGGCGCTTCGGCAGGCACAAGCTGGCACCGCGGATCAGCCCGGGCAAGACCCGCGAGGGCCTGTTCGGCGCGATCGCCTTCGCGATGGCCGCCGGGGCGCTGTGCATGGGGTTCCTCGTCGAGGGCGGCGCGTGGTGGCAGGGCCTGCTCCTGGGCCTCGCGGTCGCGGTCAGCGCCACGCTGGGCGACCTCGGCGAGTCCATGATCAAGCGGGACCTGGGCATCAAGGACATGGGAACCCTGCTGCCGGGCCACGGCGGCATCATGGACCGCCTGGACTCCCTGCTGCCGACGGCGCCGGTCGTGTGGCTGCTGCTGGTGGTCTTCGTCGGAGCGGGTTGACCGCGGGCGGGTACTCTGGAAGGGCCCGCGGCATCGCGTCGCGGGCCCTTCCCCCTCCCCGCCGACGCGGGGACGACCCGGTGAGGTCCCCCGGCTCCGGCACGGAAGCCGCCCCCGCCCCCGCACGCGCGGGGCCCGGACCTCAGCCCTCACGAGGAGTTGCTCGCGTGGTACGCCCCGTCCCTGGCGAACTCACCTTCGTCGCGCCCCGCGGAGCCAAGAAGCCGCCGCGGCACCTCGCCGACCTCACCCCCGCGGAGCGCAAGGCGGCCGTGGCGGCGATCGGTGAGAAGCCGTTCCGCGCCCGGCAGCTGTCCCAGCACTACTTCGCCCGGTACGCCCACGACCCCGCCGAGTGGACCGACATCCCCGCCGCCTCCCGCGAAAAGCTCGCCGGCGAGCTGCTGCCGGACCTGATGAGCGTCGTCCGGCACATCTCGTGCGACGGCGACACGACCCGCAAGACCCTGTGGCGGCTGCACGACGGCACGCTCGTCGAGTCGGTGCTCATGCGGTACCCCGACCGCGTGACGATGTGCGTCTCGTCGCAGGCGGGGTGCGGGATGAACTGTCCCTTCTGCGCCACCGGCCAGGCCGGTCTCGACCGGAACCTGTCGACCGCCGAGATCGTCCACCAGATCGTCGACGGGATGCGCGCCCTGCGCGACGGCGAGGTCCCCGGCGGCCCCGCGCGGCTGTCGAACATCGTCTTCATGGGGATGGGCGAGCCGCTCGCCAACTACAACCGCGTCGTCGGCGCCGTCCGCCGCCTCACCGACCCGGAGCCGGACGGCCTCGGCCTGTCGCAGCGCGGCATCACGGTCTCGACGGTCGGTCTCGTCCCGGCGATGCTGCGCTTCGCCGACGAGGGCTTCAAGTGCCGCCTCGCCGTGTCGCTGCACGCCCCCGACGACGAGCTGCGCGACACGCTCGTCCCGGTCAACACGCGCTGGAAGGTCCGCGAGGTGCTCGACGCGGCGTGGGAGTACGCCGAGAAGTCCGGGCGGCGCGTCTCCGTCGAGTACGCGCTGATCCGCGACATCAACGACCAGGCGTGGCGCGGCGACCTCCTCGGCCGGCTCCTCAAGGGCCGGCGGGTCCACGTCAACCTGATCCCGCTCAACCCCACTCCGGGCTCGAAGTGGACCGCCTCCCGCCCCGAGGACGAGAGGGCGTTCGTCGAGGCCGTCGCCGCGCACGGCGTCCCGGTCACCGTCCGCGACACCCGCGGCCAGGAGATCGACGGGGCGTGCGGCCAGCTCGCGGCGGCCGAGCGCTGACCGGAAAACGCCCCGCTGTAGTCTGGAGCCCGAACATCCGGATACTCCGACAGGGGAGCGCCACAGCGCTGAGAGTGCGGTGACCACCGGACCGCAGACCCTCTGAACCCCGCCCGGGCCGTTCCGGGCAGGGAGTTCGGCCGTCACTCGAGCTGTTGCGCCCCGCCCGCCGCGTCCGCGGCGGACGGGGCAGCGCCTCTTCCTGGCCGTCCCAGGAGGAATGAGTGAGCACCACCAAGAAGATCACCGCGGGCGCGGTCGCCGCCGCCCTGGGCGCCGCGGCGCTCACGGCGTGCGGGGACGGATCCGGCGGGGCGGGTGACGAGGCCGGCGGCGGCGCGCCGAAGACCGTCACGCTCGTCGGCCACGACTCCTTCGCCGCCTCCGACGCCGTGCTGAAGGAGTTCACCCGGCGGACCGGCTACACGGTGAAGGTCCTCAGGAGCGGCGACGCCGTCGAGGCGGTCAACAAGGCCGTCCTCACCAAGGGAGCCCCGCAGGGCGACGTCTTCTTCGGCGTGGACAACACGACCCTCTCCCGCGCCCTCGACAACGGCGTGTTCGAGCCGTACGAGGCGAAGGGCCTCGACCGGGTCGACCCCGCCTTCCGGCTCGACCGGGACGGGCGCCGCGTCACCCCGATCGACTACGGCGACGTCTGCGTCAACTACGACAAGAAGTTCTTCGCCGACCGGCGGCTCGCCCCGCCGGAGACCTTCGACGACCTGGCGAAGCCCGCCTACCGGAACCTCCTCGTGGTGGAGAACCCCGAGCGGTCGTCGCCCGGCCTCGGCTTCCTCCTCGGCACGGCCGCCGCGTACGGCGACGGGGGCTGGCAGGGCTACTGGAGGAAGCTGAAGGACAACGGCGTCAAGGTCGTCGACAGCTGGGAGATCGCCTACAACCAGGAGTTCTCCGGCTCCGCCGGCGGCAGGAAGGCCAAGGCCGACCGGCCGCTCGTCGTCTCGTACGCCTCCAGCCCGCCGGTCGAGGTCCTCTACGGCGACCCGAGGCCCGCCGAGGCGCCCACCGGCGTCGCACCCGGCACCTGCTACCGGCAGATCGAGTTCGCCGGGCTGCTGAAGGGCGCCGCCAACGAGGAGGGCGGCAAGGCCCTCCTCGACTTCATGATCGGGAAGAGGTTCCAGGAGGACATGCCGCTGAACATGTTCGTGCACCCGGTGGTGGAGGACGCGAAACCGCCCGAGCTGTTCACCAGGCACGGCGTCGCCGTCGACGAGCCGCTGACCATGGCGCCCGAGAAGATCGCCGAGAACCGCGACCGGTGGGTCCGGGCGTGGTCCTCGCTCGTCCTGAAGTAGGCGGACGCCCGGTGGAGGACGCCTGCGCACGGGGCGCGAGGCCGGTGCGCGCCCGCGGCGGCGCGGTGCGCGGTGCGCTCCTCCTGCTGCCCGCCGCCTTCTTCGCCGTCTTCTTCGCCTACCCGGTCGCGACCATCGTCGGGCGCGGCCTGAGGACGGACGAGGGATGGCGGCCCGGCCGGCTCGGCGAGGTCCTGACCCGGCCGGACGTCCTCGACGTCCTGTGGTTCACCACCTGGCAGGCGCTCGCCTCGACCGCGCTCACCCTGCTGGTGGCGCTCCCCGGCGCGTACGTCTTCGCCCGCTTCGACTTCCCCGGCAGGCAGGTGCTGCGGGCGGTGGTCACCGTGCCGTTCGTGCTGCCGACCGTGGTCGTGGGCACGGCGTTCCTGGCGCTCCTCGGGCGCGGCGGGCTCCTCGACGAGCTGTGGGGCGTCCGCCTCGACACGACCGTGTGGGCGATCCTCCTGGCCCACGTCTTCTTCAACTACGCCGTCGTCGTCCGGACCGTGGGCGGGCTGTGGGCGCAGCTCGACCCCCGGCAGGAGGAGGCCGCGCGGGTGCTCGGCGCGTCCCGCCTCGCCGCCTGGTGCCGGGTGACGCTGCCCGCGCTCGGCCCGGCGGTGGCCGCGGCCGCGCTGATGGTGTTCCTCTTCACGTACACCTCCTTCGGCGTCGTGGCGATCCTCGGCGGGCCCGCCTACCGCACGCTGGAGGCGGAGGTCTACCGGCAGACCGCGCAGCTGCTGGACCTGCCGACGGCCGCCGTGCTCACCCTCGTCCAGTTCGCCGCCGTCGCCTGTGTACTGGCGCTCCACGCGTGGACCGTGCGGCGCCGGGAGACCGCGCTGCGGCTGGTCGACCCGGCGCGCACCGCGCGCCGGCCGCGCGGCGCCGGGCAGTGGGCGCTGCTCGGCGGGGTCCTCGCCTCCGCCGGGCTGCTGCTGGTGCTGCCGCTCGGGGTGCTCGTCGCCCGCTCGCTGGACGCCTCCGGCGGCCTCGGCTTCTACCGGGCACTGCGGTCGGCGGAGGCGAGCGGCGGCACGTTCGCCGTCCCGCCGCTCGAGGCGGTCGGGAACTCCCTGCGGTTCGCGCTCGCCGCGACGGCCGTCGCCGTCGTGGTGGGCGGACTCGCCGCGGCGGCGCTCACCCGGCGGGCCGGGCGGCTGGTGCGCGGGTTCGACGCGCTGCTGATGCTGCCGCTCGGCGTGTCCGCCGTCACCGTCGGCTTCGGTTTCCTCGTCACGCTGGACGAGCCGCCGCTGGACCTGCGCGCGTCGTGGATCCTGGTGCCGCTGGCGCAGGCCCTGGTCGGCGTGCCCTTCGTCGTGCGGACGATGCTGCCCGTCCTGCGCGCGGTGGACACGCGGCTGCGGGAGGCCGCCGCCGTGCTCGGCGCCTCACCGCTGCGGGCGTGGCGGGAGGTGGACCTGCCGATGGTGCGGCGGGCGCTGCTGGTCGCCGCCGGGTTCGCGTTCGCCGTGTCGCTCGGAGAGTTCGGCGCCACCGTGTTCCTCGCCCGCGCCGACCGTCCGACGCTGCCGGTGGCCGTGGCGCGGCTGCTCGGCCGGCCCGGCGAACTCAACTACGGGCAGGCGATGGCGCTGTCCACGATCCTGATGGTGGTCTGCGCGGTCGCGTTGCTGCTGCTCGAACGCGTCCGGGCGGACCGCGGGGGGAGTTCTGACGATGCTGCTCCGGCTGGAGGGCGTGACCGTCCGCTTCGGCGCCCGCACCGCGCTGGACGCGGTGGACCTGGCGGTCGCCGAGCACGAGACCGTGTGCGTCCTCGGACCCAGCGGCAGCGGCAAGTCGACCCTGCTGCGGGTGGTCGCCGGGCTCCAGCCGGCCGACGCCGGCCGGGTGCTGCTGGACGGTGCCGACCAGGTCGGCGTGCCCGTGCACCGGCGCGGGGTCGGGCTGATGTTCCAGGACCACCAGCTGTTCCCGCAGCGGGACGTGGCCGGGAACGTCGCGTTCGGGCTGCGGATGCGCGGGGTGCCGCGCGCCGAGCGGGCCGCGCGCGTCGCGGAGCTGCTGGACCTCGTGGGCCTGCCGGGCGCCGAGCGCAGGTCGGTCGCCGCGCTGTCCGGCGGTGAGCAGCAGCGCGTCGCGCTCGCCAGGGCGCTGGCCCCCGGTCCCCGGCTGCTGATGCTGGACGAGCCGCTGGGCCAGCTCGACCGGGGCCTGCGGGAGCGGCTCGTCACGGAGCTGCGCGGGCTGTTCGGCCGGCTGGGCACGACCGTGCTGGCCGTCACGCACGACCAGTCCGAGGCGTTCGCGCTCGCCGACCGGGTCGTCGTCATGCACGAGGGCCGCGTCGCGCAGGCGGGCACGCCGCTGGAGGTGTGGCAGCGGCCCGCGTCGGAGTTCGTCGCCCGGTTCCTCGGCTTCGGCAACGTGGTCGCCGCGACCGTGAGCGGTGACACCGCCGACACCGCGTGGGGCCGGGTGCCCGTACCGCCCGGAACCCCGCGGGGCGCCGCGCGGCTGCTGGTGCGACCCGCCGGCGTACGGCTCGGCGCCCCCGCCGGCGGACTGCGGTGCACGGTCGAGGGGCGGACGTTCCGGGGCCACCACGTGGCGGTCCTGCTGCGGCCCGACGGCGCGGACGCGCCCCCGCTGGAGGCCGAGTGCGCCCTGCGGGACGCGCCGGAGCGGGGCGCGGTGGTCGGCGTCGCGTTCACCCCGGACGAGGTCGTCGTCCTCGGCTGACGATCAGCACCGTGTACACGGGCGGCGCGTCCGCGCTCGGTACGTCCCCGTCGCGCGCCCCAGTGCCGCCCCGTACACCGAGAAGCCCCCGTACGCGACGGCCACCACCCAAGGGGCGTGGTCCCCGAGCCCCACGTCGACCGGCCCGGCCCACACCAGCACCCCCGTCACCGCCAGGAACACCCCGAACGGGACGAGCGCCGCGGCCCCCGCCCACCCGAGCGCCAGCAGCACCGCCCGTACCGGCGCCGCGCTCCACGAGCGGGTGAGCGCCAGCGCTAGCCCCATCCCGACGACGGCCAGCACGGCGGTCGCGTCCACCCCGTGCGCGTACAGCCGGATCGCCAGGTCGCTCGCGTAGCGCGGATCCAGGCCGGGACGGCCCTCACCGGCGTACCCGGCCGTCCAGCCCAGCGCCCAGGCCGTCTTCGTCACCGCGTACGGCACGAGTGCGGCCGCAGCGACCAGCCCCGCCCTCGTGGGCCGGGCGTCCGTGGACGCGCGGACGCCCCCGCAGTGCGCGCACACGCCCCGCCCGTGCCGCCGGTGCGCCAACGCCGCGCCCAGCCACAGCGCGGCGCCCGCCAGGGCGACGCCCTGGTTGGCCCACGCGGCCCAGTCCATCGGCGGCTGGTCGCGGCTGAGGAACGCCAGCACCCGCGTCAGGCTCAGCAGGAAGCCGAACCCGGACGTCAGGCACAGCACCACCACCCCCCACGCCGCACGCCCGGGCCACACCCGTCCCGGCCACCGCCGCATCCCGTACGCCAGCGCCGCCGCGCCCCCGTACAGCGCGGCCGACGCCCACTGCGCCGCCGCGCCCCGGGCGGCCCCGCCGAGCAGGGCGTACCCGAACGCCGGGCCGGTCGCCGCGGCCAGTGCCGCACCCGCCGCGTACAGCGCGCTCCACACGAAGGCGGCGCTCCCCGCCCAGGACGGCCACGCCGCCCACCACCGTTTCGGTCCCATGCGGCCAGGCTTCCGGCGCGGGTCCGCGCGGACGTCGCCCCGGGGGAGGGTCCCGTTCCGCCCCGCGGGGAGCGCCCGCGTCCCGGCTCGTGCGGCCGGCGCCCCCCGGCGGCCCAGCGGCCCGCGGGGCGGAGCGGTTCCGCCGCGGCCTCCTCCACCGTGTCGGCCGGGGCGGCGCGGGAGGCCGCCGGGGGGCCTTCTTGGGTTCAAGGGGTCCTACGCGCCGCCCGGCGGGGCCGCCGCCCGCGGCGGCCCGATCGAACGCCTCCGGCGTCCGGATCCGGTGGCCGCGGCCGCGGCAGTGGGGCGGAGGCGTGCCGTGCGGCCATCGGATCCGGGGCGTTCCGCGACCGCCGGGCCCGCCGGTCTCAGGGGCGGAGCGGAAGCGCGGTCAGCGCGGCCGTCAGCCAGGCCAGCGGGGCGAACCCGGCGACCAGAACCGCCGCGCGCAGCAGTGCGGCCGAGCGGAGCAGGCCCGTCGGGGCGCCGAGCCGGCGCAGGACGGCGGTCGTGCCCGCCCGGTGCTGGCGGCTCTCCACGGCGGCGGCGGACAGGGCGGCCACCGCGCACACCAGGACGAGGGCCGCGCCGAGCCCGGACAGCGGGCCGGGGGGCCGGGCGTCCGTCCGCGCGTACAGGGCGCTCACCGCGACCCCCGCGGAGACGACCGCGCACAGCACGCCGAGGGGCCGGCCGATGCGGCGGGACTCGTCCATCAGGGCGCGGCCCGCGAGGAGCCGCACCGTACCCGGCCGGTACGCCTGCAGGAGCCGCCCGCACAGGTGGGCGAGGCCGGGCCCGGCCACGACCAGGCCCAGGGCGGTGAGGGCCCAGCCGGCCAGTACGGGGGCGGGGCCGCCGGGCACGCCGCCCGGCAGCGGCACCCCGCCGCCCGCGCCGCGCGTCCCGTACACCTCCAGGGCCAGGCCCGCCGCCACGAGGGCGACGCCCCAGGGCAGGCCGGCCGGCGCCGGGCCGGACGGCTCGCGGGCGGCGGGGAGGGGGGCAGTGGCACCGGCGGTGCCCGTTGCGGCGGGGGGCCGCCGCCGGCCGGACGCGCGCCCGCCGGGGCGCAGGGCCAGGGCGACGGCGGTGGAGGCGGCGGCCGGAACCAGCGCGAGCAGCGTCAGCGCGGCCGGCACCGGCAGGGGCCGCGTGCCGGCCGACGGCCCGGCCGCGGCCCCGTTCGGCGGCAGGCCGGGCAGGCCGGGCAGGCCACCGCGCAGGAGCAGGTAGGACAGGAGCGCGAGCGCCGAGCCGAGCGCGCAGGCGGCGGCGGTCGACGCGGCCGCGACGGCGGCGAGCCGGAACGGGCCGAGCCCGGCGGAGAAGAGCCCGGGGCGGGGGCGGGCTCCCGGATCGGTGCGCGCCACGGCGACCGCCAGGTGCACGGCGGCGGCGAGCGGCAGGGCGCACCAGGCGAGCCGGAGCAGGGAGGCGGGAGCCCGGTCGGGGTGCGCCACGGCGTGCCCGAGGACGCACAGCAGCAGGAAGCCCGTCCCGGCCGACGCCACGGCGACGAGCAGCCGCCGCAGCAGGAGGGAGGGGTGGGCGCCGCGGGTCAGACGGAGAGCGAGCACGCGTCGCGCCCCTCCACCTCGGCGGCCCGCGGGGCGTCGACGCGGCGTCCGTCGAACAGGGCGACGGCGCGGTCGGCGAGGGCGGCGACCTCCGCGTCGTACGTGGCGAGGACGACCGTGACCCGGTGCGAGCGCGCCGCGGCGGTGAGGGCGCGCAGGACCCGCGTCCCCTCCGCGCTGTGCAGGGCGGCGGCGGGCTCGTCGGCGAAGAGGACGGCGGGCTCGGCGGCGAACGCGCGGGCGACGCTGACGCGCTGGCGCTGCGACTGGAGCAGGGCGCGGGGCCGCCGCTTGGCGCAGTCGCCGACGTCGAGCCGCTCCAGCCACTCGAGGGCGGCGGCCTTGGCCGTCCGGCGGGGGACGCCGCGCAGCAGCAGGGGCAGGGCGGCGTTCTCCCAGGCGGTGAGCTCGGGTACGAGGGCGGGCTCGGGGTCGATCCAGGCGAACCGGTCGCGGCCGAGCCGTTCCCGCTGGGGCGGACCCATGGTGTGGACGGGCGCGCCGTCGAACCAGACCTCCCCCTCCTCGGGGACGGTCCGGCCGGCGAGGCAGTGCAGCAGAGTCGTTTTCCCACAGCCGCGCGGGCCGTGGACGGCGAGGATCTCGCCTTCGCGGACGCCGAGTGAGACGCCGCTGAGGGCGGGGGAGCCGTTGTGCGTGTGGTGCAGGGAACGCGCCCACAGCACGTCGTTGTCGGGCGGGGCCGCCATGTCTCTCATCCCCTCGGATCAGCTCGGAGCCTTCTGACCATCCCCCCGAACCGGTCGGAACATAACACGTAGTCCGCCGGTCCCCGCGGGACGGCGCCGCCGCGGGGAACGCCCGCGACCCGGATGCACCCGCGCGGGCGCGTCCGGGCCGCCCTCGGGTGGTCGCCGGGGACACGGCGTCGATCGCGGGGGCCGTCCGCCGACGGACCCGGAACCCGCGCTTCGGCGGGCCGTACCCCGCTCTGCGCCAGGACTCGTCGCCCCGACAACTCGACGACCATGGAATCAATGGTGCGATGCCAGCTTTTCCGCAGAAAGAAAAGTGACGGAGCGTCGGGCCTGTCGAAAGCGTGATATGAGCGACTAGGCTGGGTGTTCCACCCGCCGAACGGCACCACCGGACCGGGGGTGACCACGGACACCGAAATCGACAGGAGGGGTGGCCACGTGACCACCGAACTGCGTCGTCTGCGCAACTACATCAACGGCGAGTTCCGGGATGCCGCCGACGGACGGACCATCGACGTCGTCAACCCCGCCACCGGGGAGGTCTACGCCACCTCTCCGCTCTCGGGCCAGGCCGACGTGGACGCCGCGATGGAGGCCGCCGCCGCGGCGTTCCCCGCCTGGCGGGACACCACCCCCGCCGAGCGCCAGAAGGCCCTGCTGAGGATCGCGGACGCCTTCGAGGAGCGCGCCGAGGACCTGGTCGCCGCCGAGTGCGAGAACACCGGCAAGCCCGTCGGCCTCACGCGGACCGAGGAACTGCCCCCGATGGTGGACCAGATCCGCTTCTTCGCGGGCGCCGCCCGGCTGCTGGAGGGCCGTTCCGCGGGCGAGTACATGGAGGGCATGACCTCGATCGTCCGGCGCGAGCCGGTCGGCGTCTGCGCCCAGGTCGCGCCGTGGAACTACCCGATGATGATGGCCGTGTGGAAGTTCGCCCCGGCCCTCGCCGCGGGCAACACCGTCGTCCTCAAGCCGTCCGACACGACGCCCGCCTCGACGGTCCTGATCGCCGAGATCATCGGCTCGATCCTCCCCAAGGGCGTCTTCAACGTCGTCTGCGGCGACCGCGACACCGGCCGGATGATGGTCGAGCACCCGACCCCGGCCATGGCCTCCATCACCGGCTCCGTACGCGCCGGCATGCAGGTCGCCGAGTCGGCCGCCAAGGACGTCAAGCGCGTCCACCTGGAGCTCGGCGGCAAGGCCCCGGTCGTCGTCTTCGAGGACGTCGACGTCGACAAGGCCGTCGAGGACATCTCCGTCGCCGGCTTCTTCAACGCCGGCCAGGACTGCACGGCGGCCACCCGCGTCCTGGTCCACGAGTCGATCCACGACGAGTTCGTCGCCGCCCTCGCCAAGGCCGCCGCCGGCACGAGGACCGGCGCGCCTGACGACGAGGACGTGCTGTACGGGCCGCTGAACAACGCCAACCAGCTCAAGCAGGTCAGCGGCTTCATCGACCGCCTTCCCGCGCACGCCAAGGTGGAGGCGGGCGGCCACCGCGTCGGCGACAAGGGCTACTTCTACGCGCCGACCGTCGTCTCCGGCCTCAAGCAGGAGGACGAGATCGTCCAGAACGAGGTCTTCGGCCCGGTCATCACCGTCCAGTCCTTCCGCGACGAGGAGCAGGCACTGGAGTACGCCAACGGCGTCGAGTACGCCCTGGCCTCCTCCGTCTGGACCAGGGACCACGCGCGCGCGATGCGCATGTCCAAGGCGCTGGACTTCGGCTGCGTCTGGATCAACACCCACATCCCGCTGGTCGCCGAGATGCCGCACGGCGGCTTCAAGAAGTCCGGTTACGGCAAGGACCTCTCCGCGTACGGCTTCGAGGACTACACCCGCATCAAGCACGTGATGACCTCCCTGGGCTGACGCCCGACGACGCGCCGGAGGGCGGACCCCGCGGGGTCCGCCCTCCGGCCGTCTCCGCGCGGGGCGCCCCGCGGACGGCCCGCCGCCTCCGCCCCGCCCGGTCGGCGGCTTCGGGCCCGCGCGCCGCGGGCGGCACCGGCGCGGCCGCCCGTCACGTACGGGCTCCCGTCAGTACGGCGTTGAGCGCGTCCACGCGGTTGGTGGTGATCGAGTCCACCCCGTCGGCGATCAGCTTGCGCATGGTCCTGCGGGTGTCGGCCGTCCACGCGGAGACGAGCAGCCCGTCGCGGTGGGCCCGGTCCGCGAGCGCCCTGCCGACCAGTCCGAAACGGTAGTTGAGCCACCGCGGGGTCAGCGCGTCCAGCAGGACGGGGCGGACCGGCGCGAGCGTCGTCCAGGTCAGGGCGATCTCGGCGGCCGGGTCGGCGGCGCGGACGAGCAGCATGGCGGGCGCGCCGGAGCAGTAGTACACGCGGTCCTCGGCGTCGCACTCGCGGACGGCGCCGACGACGGCGCGCACGGACGCCTCGGTGGCGCCCGGCAGGTCGATCATCACGCGGTGCGGGGCGGACGCGGCCAGCGCCTCGTGGAGCGTCGGCACGCCCTCCGGTCCGGTCAGCTCCCGCACCTCGGCGAAGCTCAGCGCCGCGAGCGGCCGGTCGACGCGCCACAGCCGCCGCAGGGTGTCGTCGTGGAGGAGGACCGGGACGCCGTCCCAGGTGAGCCGGACGTCGACCTCCACGGCGTCCGCGCCGCGGGCCAGCGCCGAGCGGATCGACGCGACCGTGTTCTCACGGACCCGGTACGGGTCGCCCCGGTGCCCCACGACGGTGACGGTGCGCATGTGCCCCATTGTCGGCGCGGGTCAGAGCACGAGCCACCGTTCCGTGTACGCCTCGATCTCCGCGGCGATCCGCTCCTTGCCGGCCGGGTCGAGGAAGGACGCCTCGACGGCGTTCTTCGCCAGGGCGGCGACGCCCCGCTCGTCGAGGCCGAGGAGGCGGGCGGCGACCTCGTATTCGGTGTTCAGGTCGGTGCCGAACATCGGCGGGTCGTCGGAGTTGACGGTGACGAGGACTCCGGCGGCCGCCATCTCCCTGATCGGGTGCCGGTCGAGGTCGGCGACGGCGCGGGTGGCGATGTTGGAGGTGGGGCAGACCTCCAGGGGGATGCGGTGCTCGGCGAGGTGGGCGAGGAGCGCCGGGTCACGCGGGGCGCTCGTGCCGTGGCCGATGCGCTCGGCGCGCAGGTGGTTCAGCGCGTCCCAGACGGTCTGCGGGCCGGTCGTCTCGCCGGCGTGCGGCACGGAGTGCAGGCCGGCCGCGACGGCCCGGTCGAAGTACGGCTTGAACTGCGGCCGCGGCACGCCGATCTCCGGCCCGCCGAGGCCGAACGACACGAGCCCCTCGGGCCGCAGGTCCAGGGCGAGGCGGGTGGTCTCCTCCGCGGCCTCCAGACCGGCCTCGCCGGGGATGTCGAAGCACCAGCGCAGGATCACGCCGAGTTCGGTCTCGGCGGCGGTGCGGGCGTCCTCGATGGCCGCCATGAACGCCTTCTCGTCGATCCCGCGCCGCGTCGAGCTGAACGGGGTGATCGTCAACTCCGCGTACCGGATGTTCTGCCGCGCCATGTCGCGGGCGACCTCGTAGGTGAGCAGCCGGACGTCCTCGGGGGTGCGGACCAGGTCGACGACCGACAGGTAGACGTCGATGAAGTGTGCGAAGTCGGTGAAGGTGAAGTAGTCCGCCAGCGCCTCGGGGTCCGTGGGCACCTTCGAGTCGGGGTGGCGGGCGGCCAGCTCGGAGACGATCCGGGGGGAGGCCGAACCGACGTGGTGGACGTGCAGTTCCGCCTTGGGCAGGCCCGCGATGAAGGGGCGCAGATCGGTCATCGTGGTCCTCCGCGTGGGTGAGCCGTCCCGGGTCACGGATCATCGTAGGCGGGTCGCTAGCATGTCCGGACACGATGGGGGAGCCTCATGTCAGAGAACACCGAGCGGAACGATCCCTGGGCGCCGCCGGAGAGCCGGCCGCCGCAGGGGTCCGGTCCGGGCCGGCCCGTGCCGTCCGCGCGGCACGATCAGCCGACGGTGACGTCGATGCCCGCCGCCGGCTTCGGCGCGTCGGCCGGCGACCGGCTGCCGCCGCCCCCGGTCGCGCCCGGCGGGCCCGCGCAGCCCGCCCCCGGCCCGTACGGCTACCCGGCGCCGCCCGCCACGGGCGGCTACGGCTACCCGGGCCCCTACCCCGGCTCGCACCACGGGACGTACGGCGGCGTCGGCGCGTGGGGCCCCCGACCGGTGAACGGGCTGGGCGTCGCCTCGATGGTCATCGGCATCGTCTCGATCGTGACGTGCTTCCTCTACGGCCTCGGCATCGTCCTCGGCATCCTCGCCCTGGTCTTCGGCATCATCGGCCGCAAGCGCGTCCAGCGGGGCGAGGCGGACAACGGCGGCATGGCCACGGCGGGCATCGTCACCGGCGCGGTCGGCATCGTGCTCGGCGTCCTGATCCTGGGCGCCATCGTCTGGGCGATCGTCCAGAGCGGCGAGGAAGACGGCGACCGGGACCACGGCGACCGGTACGCCACCTTCCTGTCCCTCGCGGATCCGGGGACCACGCCCTCCAGGTGATCGTCGGGCCATACGATGGGCCGACGAGTTCTCGGAGGGGAGACCACGCATGTCCGACCCGTATCAGCAGCCCGGTGGCTTCGGACCCGGTCCGTACGGCGACGGCCGGCCACCGCAGCCCGGTTACGGGTACCCGGCACCGGCCGCCCCCACACCGCCCCCGGCCGGCTACCCGGTCGCCCCGCAGCCCTCGCCGTACGCGGCGCCCGCGCCCGCCTACGGCGTGCCGGTGCCCCAGCCCAGCAACGGACTGGGCACCGCGGGCCTGGTGCTCGGCATCATCGGCGTCGTCTGCAACCTGACCGTCGCCCTCTGGTTCATCGGCGTGATCCTGGGCATCCTCGCGATCATCTTCGGCGCGGTCGGCCGCGGCAAGGCCAACCGAGGCGAGGCGACCAACAAGGGCGCGGCCACGGCGGGTCTCGTCACCGGCATCATCTCGGCCGTCCTGTTCCCCGCCCTCCTCCTGCTGGTGTTCGCCAGCGCCATGGGCATGGCGTCCCCCGCCGGCTGACCGGCCCCGTCCCCGTCGGCCCGCGCGGCCCGGCACACCTCCCGGGTGCGCCGGGCCGCCGTCGTCCGGCCCCCGCCGCCGCCCTACCGTCCGCGCAGCTCCTCGCGGGCGTCCATGAGCGCGAAGCCCAGCAGGTTGAGACCCCGCCAGCGGGCCGGGTCGCGGGCGCGCTCGTCGTCGGCGGCGAGCCCGATGCCCCACACGCGGTCCATCGGGCTGGCCTCCACCAGGACCCGCTCACCCGTGCCGAGCAGGAAACCCAGCAGCTCCGGGTGGTGGGCGAACTTGTGGCGGCTGCCCGCCACCACGATCCCGTACCGCTCGCGCTCCCAGACGGCCTCGTCGAAGCCGCGCACCAGCCGCCCCGCCCTCTTGGCGAGCGCCGGACCGGCCGCCGAGACCGCCTCCCGCTCCGCCTCGGCGTCGCCGAACAACCGCGCCTTGGCGGCCATCATCCAGTGCTCCGCCGTCGCGTAGACGACGCCGTCCACCGTGAACGGCGACGGCCACCACTGGCTCAGGCAACCCGCCCCGATCCGTCCGTCGGGACGCGGGCGGTGCCCCCAGAAGTGCAGGAACTTCACCCGCTCCCCCCTGCCGACCCGCTCGACCAGCTCTTCCCGTCGTTCCATGCGCGCCAGCATGGCAGCCGCCGCCGGCACCCCGCACGGGCACGCCCCGCCTCGGCGGCCGGGGGCCCTGCGGGGTCCCGGGGCCCGCGGGCGGCGAAGCCGGCGAAACCCGCGAAACCGGTTCCGAACAGCAGCACCGCGCCCACCACGTCCAGGGGCCAGTGGTAGCCGCGCAGCACCAGGCCGGCCCCCGTCGCCGCCGTCAGCACCGCGGCGACGGGCACCAGCGCGCGCCGGTGCACCAGCAGCGCCGCCGCGCCGTACGCCACCACCGCGGTCGCCGTGTGCCCGGAGGGGTAGTGGCCCGCCGCGTCGGTGAGCGGGCCGGGCCGGTCGAGGAGGAGCTTCAGGGGGGACCACCAGGGCCGGCACGAGCGCCATGGCCGCGCCCGCGTACAGGGCCGCCCGCCGCCGCCCGCGCCGTACGGCGTACGCCGCGGCGGTGGCCAGCACGGGCAGGGCGACGGGCACGTTGCCGAGGTCAGCGCCCAGTTCCGCGAACCGCTCGGGGCCGCGGCCGACCAGGGACCGCCCGACGCGCTCGTCCAGCCCGGCGAGCGGGCCGTCCACCGCCACCTGCCAGGTGACGAGCAGGAACCCGCACAGGGAGAGCAGCGCCACGACGAAAGCCGGCCGTCCCGGAACAGGGGGTGTTCCGGGACGGCCGTCAGGACCGGTGTGCCGCTCGCCCCGGGGGGTGTGGGGCGGGCGGCGGCCCGATCGGTGAGGATCGCCGGTACGCGGAGTCCCGGCGGTGTGCGCTATGGCACGTCCGGGGCGGAACTGGGGAGGCCCCGGCCCGGATCCGCCCGCAGTCCCCTGCGGGCGGGGTCCTTCTCTCATCGGCCCCGACGTTACGCGACCGGAAGGGGGGACCGACAGACGGATCCCCAACCCGCCATCGGCCCCCCACACCTTCTTCACGTCCCCGCGGGTCAGATGCCCGCGAAGGCGCCCTCGAGGATGTCGAGGCCCTCGTTCAGCAGGTCCTCGCCGATCACCAGCGGGGGCAGGAAGCGCAGCACGTTGCCGTAGGTGCCGCAGGTCAGGACCAGCAGGCCCTCGGCGTGGCAGGCCTTCGCCAGCGCGGCGGCGACCTCCGGGTTCGGCTCCTTGGTCGCCGGGTCCTTCACCAGCTCGATCGCGATCATGGCGCCGCGGCCGCGGACGTCCCCGATGACCTCGTACTTCTCCTGCATGGCGGCGAGGCGGCCCTTCATGACCTCCTCGATGCGCCCGGCCCTGCCGTTGAGGTCGAGCTCCTTCATCGTCTCGATGGCGCCGAGCGCGCCGGCGCAGGCCACCGGGTTGCCGCCGTAGGTGCCGCCCAGGCCGCCGCCGTGCACGGCGTCCATGATCTCGGCGCGGCCGGTGACGGCGGCGAGCGGCAGACCGCCCGCGATGCCCTTGGCGGTGGTGATCAGGTCCGGGACGACGCCCTCGTCCTCGCAGGCGAACCACCGGCCGGTGCGGCAGAAGCCGGACTGGATCTCGTCCGCGACGAAGACGATGCCGTTGTCGTCGGCGAACTTCACCAGGGCCGGGAGGAAGCCCTTGGCCGGCTCGATGAAGCCGCCCTCGCCGAGGACCGGCTCGATGATGATCGCGGCGACGTTCTCGGCGCCGATCTGCTTGGTGATCTGGTCGATCGCCTGCGCGGCGGCCTCGGGGCCGCAGTTCTCCGGGCCGGTCGGCCAGCGGTAGCCGTAGGCGACCGGGACGCGGTAGACCTCGGGCGCGAACGGCCCGAAGCCCTGCTTGTACGGCATGTTCTTGGCGGTCAGCGCCATCGTGAGGTTGGTGCGGCCGTGGTAGCCGTGGTCGAAGACGACGACGGCCTGGCGCCCGGTGTACGAACGGGCGATCTTGACCGCGTTCTCGACGGCCTCGGCACCGCTGTTGAACAGCGCCGACTTCTTCGCGTGGTCGCCCGGCGTCAGCTCGGCCAGCGCCTCGCAGACCTCCACGTACCCCTCGTACGGCGTGACCATGAAGCAGGTGTGGGTGAAGTCCGCCAGCTGCGCGGAGGCGCGGCGGACGACGGCCTCGGCGGAGGCGCCCACGGAGGTCACGGCGATGCCGGAGCCGAAGTCGATGAGGCGGTTGCCGTCGACGTCCTCGATGACGCCGCCGCCCGCGCGGGCGGTGAACACCGGCAGCACGGAACCGACGCCGCCCGCGACGGAGGCGACGCGGCGGGCCTGGAGCTCCTGCGACTTCGGGCCCGGGATGGCGGTGACGACGCGGCGCTCCTGCGGAATTTCGGTCATGCGGGGCTCCTGGGGGTGCTTACGGACGCTGTGTCTGCTCTCCCCCGCAGGCTAGGCCCCGGCGGGTCACCCCGGCATGCGCCGTTCGGGAGTGGTCCGGCCGGCGCCGTTGTCCGCGGCGGACATAGCGCCGCCCCGGGGACGCCCGCGTCCGCGCCGACCGGCCCCGGCACCCCGCGCGGGCATTAGATTGACCGGTGCACAGACGCGCGCGGCCCGGCAGCTCAGGGGGGCAGGATTGATGGACAGGGACGGTACGTCGTACGAGGCACGGGGCGCCCACGCCGGTCCCGTCCCGCGCCCGGCCGGTCCGCCGCCGCTCCCGCCGGCCCCGCCGGGAGCGGCGGCCCGGAGCACGCCGCCCCCGCCGCCGGTCCCGCCCGCGCCGCCGGGCGGGGCGTCCGTCGCCGACTGGCTGCGCACCCCGCGCCCGCAGGCCGAGCCGGGCGTGTGGCGGTTCGGCCACCGCCCCCGCCCCCCGGGAGGAGCCCGAGCTCGTCCCCCTCCGGAGGCTCCTCGCGGGCGCGGTGATCTCCCTGCTCAGCGGCTGGCTGCTGTGGTCCCTGCTGTGGAACGGCTACCTCGGCCACTACTGGCTGTGGCCCTTCCTCGTCCTCACCCCGGACTCCTGGCGCTACGAGCCGTCCACCTGGGCCACCGCCAGTTACGTCTACTACGCGCTGGTCGGCGGCGGCCTCCTCGTCTTCTTCGCCCGCGTCGGCCACGTCCCGGAGATCTTCCGCCGCTACGCCCGCCGCTCCCGCGCCGAGGCCGCCCCGCCCCCGCCGCCCCGCCACGGCGCCGACCCCGCCGACTGGCCCGAATTGCGCGCCGCCGGCCTGGTGGAGGCCGCGGACCGGCTCGCCGAGGCCGTCCGCACCGGCGCGCTCGGCGACGTGGACTACGCCCGCATCCAGCGTGCCTGGCAGGGTGTGCGCACCCACCCCGGCCGCCTCGCCGCGTTCACCGACGCGGTGCGCGCCCAGGGCCCCGCCGCCTGCGCCCACCCCTCCGGCGAGCGGGACCTCCCGGTCCGCACCGCCGTGCACGACCTCGCCACCGGCCAGGTCCGCATCGGCGCCGCCGCCGACCACCCCCGCAACCCGTACGCCCGCCGCACCATCGGCGTCGCCCTCGAACCGGCGCTGCTCGGCACGTCCCTCCTCGCCGTGGGCCCGGCCGCGTCCGGCAAGACCGCCCGCCTCGTCCGGCCCGTCACCGAGTCGCTGTGCCTCCAGGCGCTCGCCAACCGGGCCGCCGTCGTCGCCGTCACCGCCCAGGGCTCGCCCCTCGCCCCGGACGCGGCGTTCGACGTCGTCATCGCGGTCGGCCGCCCCGACGCACGGCACCGCCTCGACCTGTACGGCGGTGCCGACGACCCCGACGAGGCCGCCCGCACCCTCGCCGAGGCCCTGGTCGGCGACCTCCTCCCGGAGACCCGCCGCGCCGCGACCGCGCTGGCCCAGCTCATCGGACCGTACCGGGCCGCCCACGGCCGCTTCCCCGCCGTACCGGAGCTGCGCGAGCTCCTCGGCGGCGCCCCGGAGGCGCTCGCCCGGCTGCGCGCCGACGTCGCCGGGGACCCCGCTCAGCTGCGCGAGCTGGACGCCCGGGCCCGGCAGGTCGAGCGCGGCGACGACGTCGCGGTCCTCCTCGCCGAGCGCGTCGCCTTCCTGGACCGGCCCGCCTTCGCGGGCCTCCTCCCCACCGACGGGGAGGACCGCCGCTTCTCGCTGCGCGCCGTCGAGCACCCGCTGCGCGTCCGCGTCGACCTGCCGGAGCGCGGCCACGCCGAGGCGTCCCGGATCATCACCCGGCTGCTGCTCGCGCAGTTCGCCGAGGCCGCCCTGGCCCGCGCCGACCGGTCGCTGTTCGCCTGCCTCGTGCTGGACGACGCGACCGACACGATCACCGCCGACTCCGTGCGCGCCGTCCAGCGGCTGCGTTCCGCGCACGCGGGGGTGGTGCTGTCGCTGCGCACCCTGGAGGACGTGCCGGAGGCGCTGCGCGGGCCGCTGCTGGGGGCGGTCGGCTGCCGGATGGCGTTCGCGGGCCTCGCGCCGTGGGACGGCGGCAGGTTCGCGGAGGTGTGGGGCACCGAGTGGGTGCAGGCGCGGGACGTCACCAACCGGCAGATCGTCTCCGACGAACCGTTCACCAAGGCCGTGCACTTCGTGCGGCGCCTGGTCACCGGCCGCGCCGCCACCGCCGAGGCCGTCACGGTCCGGGAGGTCGAGCGGCAGCGCTGGTCGGCCTCCGAACTGGCGCACGGGGTGCCCGCCGGGCACGCCGTCCTGTCGGTCACCGGCGTCCACGGCGAGCACGCGCCGCCGCTCCTGGTCGACCTGCGGGGATGAGCCGCACCGTGGGCGGCAGTCATACGTCCTGGCAGAATCGAAGGGAGCCGTTCATACGGGACGGCGAAAAACCGTCCCCCGTATCCCCTCCCGAAGGCCCGCCGGTCCCATGCCGCTCACCCTCGCCTCGCTCGTCCAGCACTCCGCGCTCAAGCTCGTCGTGCGTACCGGCGCGGACCGCCTGGACACGCCCGTCCGCTGGGCCCACGTCAGCGAGCTCGCCGATCCCGTCCCGTACATGGAGGGCGGCGAGCTGCTGCTCACCACCGCCATGACGCTCGACGCCCAGGACGCCGGGGCGATGCGCCGGTACGTCCGCCGGCTGGCCCGGGCCGGGGTGGTGGGGGTCGGCTTCGCGGTCGGCGTGAACCACGACGAGATCCCGGCCGCCCTGCTCCAGGCCGCCCGCGAGGAGGGGCTGCCGTTGCTGGAGGTGCCGCGCCGCACCCCGTTCCTCGCCATCTCCAAGGCGGTCTCCGCCGCGCTCGCCGCCGACCAGTACCGGGCCGTGACCGCCGGGTTCGAGGCACAGCGGGAGCTGACCCGGGCGGCGCTGGCCGAGGGCCCCGACGCCGTGGTGGCCAGGCTGGCCGCGCACGTCGACGGCTGGGCGGCGCTGTACGACGCGTCCGGCGCCGTCCTGACCGCCGCGCCCGACTGGGCGGCGCGGCGGGCCGCCCGGCTCACCCCGGACGTGGAGCGGCTGAGGGACCGCCCCGCCCCGGCCAGCACCGTCGTCGGGGGCACCGACGACCGGGTCGAGCTCCAGTCGCTGGGCACCGGGCGGCGCGTGCGCGGCGTGCTGGCGGTCGGCACGGGGGCGGCCCCCGGCACGGCGGAGCGGTACGCCGTGCACTCGGCGATCGCGCTGCTCACCCTCACCACGGAGCGGTCGCGGTCCCTGCAGGCCGCCGAGCAGCGGCTCGGCGCGGCGGTGCTGAGGATGATGCTCGCCGGGCAGCCCGACCACGCCCGCACGGTCGCCGGGGACCTGTACGGGAGCCTGCTCGACGCCCCGTTCCGGCTGCTGGCCGCGGAGGCGGCGGGCGAGGCGGAGGCGGGTGCCGAACCCCCGCTCGCCGTGCTCGCCGACGCGCTGGAGGCGGCCGCCGCCCACGCGGGGGAGGCCGTGCTGACGGTCCCGGAGGGCGACGACCGGCTGGTCGCCCTGGCCGGGGACGGGGGAGCGGTGGTCGCCGCCTGCGACGCGTACGCCGCCCGCGAGGCCGGCGACGCCGGGGTCGTCATCGGCCTGTCCGCCCCGGCCGGCCCGATAGCGGCGGCCACCGCCTACAAGCAGGCCGAGCAGGCCCTGTCGGTGGCCCGCCGGCGCGGCCGCGCCCTCGTCGAGCACGAGGAGCTGGCGACGGGGTCCCTGCTGCCGCTCCTGGCCGACGACGCCGTACGGGCCTTCGCCGACGGCATGCTGCGGGCGCTGTACGAGCACGACGCGACCGGCCGCGGCGACCTCGTCGCCTCCGTCCGCGCCTGGCTCTCCCGGCACGGGCAGTGGGACGCCGCCGCGGCGGACCTGGGCGTGCACCGCCACACGCTGCGGTACCGGATGCGGCGGGTCGAGGAGATCCTGGGCCGCTCCCTGGACGACCCGGACGTGCGCATGGAGCTGTGGCTCGCCCTCAAGGCGACGGGCGACCGGCCGACGAAGCGCGACCAACCTGCCAAGTAGAGGGAAAACCGCCCCATCGATACCAGAACCCATGGCCCCGTGCCCGGAAACGGGCAGGTTCTTTGCCGAACGGCCGCCGCGTCCCTACTCTCCTGCTCATGACAACCGCGCGCATCAGCGGCGCCGTATGGGCCGCACTGGCGATCGTGTACCTCGTGTGGGGCTCCACCTACCTGGGCATCCGCATCGCCGTCGAGACCCTGCCTCCCTTCCTCTCCGCCGGCGCCCGCTTCGTCGTCGCCGGCCTCCTCCTCGCCGCGCTGCTCGCCTGGCGCCACGGACCCGGCGCCCTGAAGGTCACCCGGCCCCAGCTCGCCTCCGCCGCCGCCGTCGGCCTCCTGCTGCTCGTCGGCGGCAACGGGCTCGTCGTCCTCGCCGAGACCTCCGTGCCCTCCGGCCTCACCGCCCTCCTCGTCGCCGTCATGCCGGCCTGGGTGGTCCTCCTGCGCAGCGTGTTCGGCGAGCGCCCCGGCCCCTCGGCGTACGCCGGCGTCCTGCTCGGGCTCGCCGGGCTCGCCGTCCTCAGCCTCCCGGGTCTGAGCGGCGACGTCCACATCGGCGGCGTCCTCACCATCGTCGTCGCCACCCTCATGTGGTCCGCGGGCTCCTTCTCCTCCTCCCGCATCCCGATGCCCCGCAACCCCTTCACCGCCAGCGCCTACGAGATGCTGGCCGGCGGCCTCGGCTGCGCCCTCGTCGGCCTCGTCCGCGGCGAGCAGCGCGGACTGGACCTGGCCGACGTCTCCACCCGCTCCTGGGCCGCTCTCGCCTACCTGGCCGTCTTCGGCTCGCTGATCGCCTTCACCGCGTACGCCTGGCTCCTGCAGAGCGCCCCGCTCTCCCTCACCGCCACCTACGCCTACGTCAACCCGGTCGTCGCCGTCCTCCTCGGCTGGCTGATCCTCGACGAGGCGCTGACCTGGTCCATCGCCCTCGGCGGCGCCGTCGTCGTCGCCGGCGTCTGGCTGATCGTCCGCGCCGAACGGCGCCCCGTCCCCGCCGAACCGGCGGAGCCGGATCCGCTACCACTCCACGGCGGACAAACCCCCAGCCGCTCCACCGGGCCTACCGTGTGAGGTGAGCGCCAAGCACGTGTGCCAGACACCCCACTACTCGGAAGGGCCGGGACCGCGATGACTGCCACCCACGCCTTCTGGCTCGCCGGCCGCCAGGCCGCCGGCGAGACCACCTTCGACGTCACCTCCCCCTGGGACGGCCGCCTCGTCGGCCGGGTGAGCGTGCCCACCGAGGCCCAGGTCGAAGAGGCCGTGGCCGCCGCCCACGCCGTCGTCGACGAGTTCGCCGCCACCCCCGCGCACGTCCGCGCCGCCGCCCTCGACCACGTGTCGAAGCGGCTCGCCGAGCGCACCGAGGAGATCGCGCGCCTCATCACCGCCGAGAACGGCAAGCCCCTCAAGTGGGCCCGGGGCGAGGTCGGCCGCGCCGTCTCCGTCTTCCGCTTCGCCGCCGAGGAGGCCCGCCGCTTCAACGGCGGCGAGGCCCAGCGCCTCGACACCGACGCCGGCGGCACCGGCCGCCTCGCCCTGACGCGCCGCTTCCCCAAGGGCGCCGTCCTCGGCATCGCACCGTTCAACTTCCCGCTGAACCTGTGCGCCCACAAGGTCGCCCCGGCCATCGCCGTCGGCGCCCCCATCATCCTCAAGCCGGCCCCGGCCACCCCGCTCTCCGCCCTGCTCCTGGGCGAACTGCTCGGCGAGACCGACCTGCCCGCCGGCTCCTGGTCCGTCCTGCCGGTGTCCAACGACCGCATGCCCGCGCTGGTCCAGGACGAGCGCCTGCCGGTCATCTCCTTCACCGGCTCCGACAAGGTCGGCTACGCCATCCAGCAGTCCGTGCCGCACAAGCACTGCACCCTGGAGCTCGGCGGCAACGCCGCGGCCGTGGTGCTGGCCGACTGGTCCTCCGAGGAGGACCTCGACTGGGCGGCGACCCGCATCGCCACCTTCTCCAACTACCAGGCCGGGCAGTCCTGCATCTCCGTCCAGCGGGTCGTCGCGGACGCCTCGGTCTACGACCGGCTCGTCCCGAAGATCGTCGCCGCGGTCGAGGCGCAGGGCACCGGCGACCCGGGCGACGAGTCGACCGACGTGGGCCCGCTCGTCAGCGAGGACGCCGCCAAGCGCGTCGAGGCGTGGGTCGACGAGGCCGTCAAGGGCGGCGCCGCCCTCCTCACCGGCGGCAAGCGCGAGGGCGCCTCCTACGCCCCGACCGTGCTCGCCGACCTGCCCGCCGGCACGACCCTCGCCTGCGAGGAGGTCTTCGGCCCGGTCCTGACCCTGCACCGGGTGGACGGCGAGACCGCCGCCTTCGCCGAGGTCAACGACTCCAGGTTCGGCCTCCAGGCCGGTGTCTTCACCCGCGACCTGCGGACCGCCTTCCGCGCCCACCGCGCGCTGGAGGTCGGCGGCGTGGTCGTCGGCGACGTCCCCTCGTACCGCGCCGACCAGATGCCGTACGGCGGCGTCAAGCAGTCCGGCGTCGGCCGCGAGGGCGTCGCGTACGCCATGGAGGACTACACCTACGAGCGGGTCCTGGTCCTCACCGGACTGGCCCTGTAACCCGGCCGCCCGTACGGCCGGCCCGGCGGCCGGAGCCCACTGTGCGACGGCTCAGGTCCCCGTGCCCGAGGATCCGGCCGCCCCCCGACCAGGCCGGACACGTGTCCGGACGTGTCCGGGCGGCCTGGTCTTCGCCGGGCTGAGGTCGTGCCGGTCCCGGTGTCGGGCTCACCTGCTCGCGAGCAGAAGCGCGAGCGGGCCAACCCGGCGCCTGGCCCGATTGTGCGGCTCGGAACGCGAGGACCCCGAGCACCACCAACAACTGCCCCCCGGAGGGTGATGCCGGGCGTCCCCCTCCACGACTCCGGGAGCGGGCCGCCCTCTGCCTCGTGTCACAGGAACGTCACTACACGTGCGGCCTATTGCGGGTCCGTCAGTTACCGATGCTGATGCTGCTGAAGTGCTACGCGTCCCGACGGAGACGCCCCGCTCACCGCCAACCCGAGCGAGGCGTATTCGTGTGCCCAGGTCAGGCATGGGTGAGCTGCCAGGAGCGGGCCCGCTCATTGAGGAGCGAGGCAGCGCCGACGCCGCGCCGCTCGAAGACGGTGAGCTGCCGGCGAATGGAACCGACCTGCTTGACCGCCCGATCGGAGTACACCCCGCTGAAGTACGTGAGGGCCTGGTCCCACGTGGTGCACGCCTGCTCCAGGTGCCCCTGGGCGGCTTGCTCCTTGCCCAGGGCGGCCAGGGACAGGGCCGTGATGCGGGACAGGCCGCCTTGGTCGACGGCGCCGTAGCCGCGCCCGGCGGAGGCGTACTGCTTGGCCGCGTTGGGGTGGTCCTTGAGAGCACGGAACACCTTCGCGGCGTGGGAGGCCACGGCCGCGCGGGGGGAGCCGGACAGGGTGAGCCAGTACGGCAGGACGTCGTCCTCGCCCCGGATGGCGAGGTCTTGGGCCCGGCGGACCTCCGCGACGGCCTCCGGGCCGCGGCCGGCGACCGCGAGCGCGCGGGCCCGGCAGACGACGAACATGGACAGTATCCCGGGCTCGGCGCGGCCCGTGGCCAGGGACAGGGCAGCGTCCGCGAGGTCCAGCGTGTGCTCGGGGCGGGCGATGTCCATCCCGTTGTGGGCCATGATCCGCAGCACCCACGCCTCGTGGAGCGGGTTGCCGGCCTCCCGGGTCAGGCCCAGGCTCTGGAGGTAGTAGCGCTGGGCGAGGCCGTGTTCCCCGGCGTCGTAGGCCTTCCACCCGGCGAGGAACACGAAAGCAGCCACGGCCGTGAGGGCATCCCCGCGTACGGCCTCCTTCGCGAACCGGGCCCGGGTGAGGTCGGCGACGTCGGTCCGGAGGCACTGGATGACGGCGGAACGGCCGTGCAGCCCGCCTTGGCGCTCGTCGATCGCGGTGAACGCCTTGAGCATGGAGCGGACGGCGTCGATGTCGCCTTCCCCGACCATGCGCCCTGCTGCGCCCGCTGCGCGCTCCTGTGCTTCCGCCGCCTGTGCGAGGCCAAGAGGCAGGGCAGCGGCGGCAACGCTGTACGCGGCTCCCGTAAGGATCTTTCGGCGGTTGATGTCGGCCTCCCCGATTCGCCGTACGATGTCCACTGGATCGGGTCCGATGCCCAACCCAAGCCGGGCGTCGGACCCGTTGCCATGTTCGGGCACCTGCCAGCCGAGATTGGCCGGGGTGAGGTGCCGCCCGAGGCGACGGGACAGGGCTTCCGCAATGTAGGCGGCGGTTTCCGGGGAGGGTGGTTGGCCGGCGACCCAGTGGGCCACGGCGGACCGGTTCGTGCGGAGAGTCTCGCCGGCCTCGGCCGCGATGCGGCGGATGTCTGCGGCGAACTGGTCGTACGTCAGACCCGCCTGTTCCAAGGCGAGTCGGAGAGTTTCATTGCGCGCGCGAGAAGTCGTCACGGTGTGTGCACCCTCCCAAGCAGGGCGTTAAACCCGGTAAACGCATCGGGCGCCAACCGGTGTTGTCCCCGTCACGGTAGCGCCGGTTGCATGACGTAGGTCACAGCGATCCAGATAAATGCCGCTTGGGGGCATACATGGAACAGCGCGTGGAGGAGTCGATCACTTGGGTGGCGACCGCCGGTGAGAGGGCGTTCACAGACGGGACGTGGCCCCTGCCTTCCGCCCCGTCAATTCAGCAGGGCATCGCGGAGTGGAAGAACCGGGGCGCGGCGTGGCTGCGCCCGGGTGTCCTGTTCGGGGCGGTCATCATCCGCGAGGAGCTGGTCCACGCCGCGCTCGCCCTGACGACCCGGTGAAGTGCGCGCCGCCGCTCGCGGAGAGCCTGGAGGGCGGTCCCGTCTTCTACAGCCGCGACGGGTTCCCGGACCAGGGGTCCTACACGGCCCTCGTGCCCCCGTCCGTGGCCATGACGTGGCAGGTGGAGGGCTCCATGAGCCACCCCTACCGCGCGCTGCTGCTGGTCCCGGCCCCGGATGTGATTGAGCCTCAAAAGGCCGGGCCGTGGTGGGTGGTGCCGCTCGACGGTCCGGGTCTGCTGTGTCCGCCGGACAGACTCGCGGCCCTCGTCTCCCTGGGGGTGGCGGCTACCCGTGAGCCCACCGGCGAGGAAGGCGACGGCGATGCGTAAGGCCCTGTCCACCCCGCCCTGCCCCGCAGAGGCGCCGCTCCCGGCCTCGGCCGATGGCCTGGCCCCCCGGTTCACGAGGAACGGTGCGCGCCTGATGGTCGAGACCCTGGTGCGCGGGAAGCCCGCGTTCACGGAGTGCCTGCCTCGCCGTGCGGAGTCCGCCGGTGCGGCGCGGCGCCTGGTGGACCGCGCGCTGCGGCTGTGGGGCCTGGAGGTCGTCACCGACTCCGCGCAGCTCGTCGTGACCGAGCTGGTGGCCAACGCCGTGAACCACGGCCGGCGGGACACGATCCGGGTGACCGCCTCGCGGGTGGACCGGTCCGTCGTCCAGGTAGCTGTGGTGGACCTGTCCCGCATCCTGCCGGCGCTGCTCCTGCGCCCCGTCGTGGACCTGGCGGAGTCCGGCCGCGGCCTGCTCATCGTGGAGGCTCTGTGTCCCGGCCGGTGGGGCGTCGAGCCCCTGCGGTGGGGCAAGCGCGTGTGGGCCAATCTCGACGCCGACGCGGAGGCCCCCGGTGGCTGAGCGGGGGAGACAAGTCCTCTATGTGGTGATCCTCGTCGGGATGCTTGGTGCCCTCTGCTTCGGGGTCAAGACCGGGTGAGCGCCAAGGATAGCGCCTGGGTCATCGGTCTGTGCTGGCGCTGCGAAGCCACAGACGTGCCCGTCCTGTGGATCGGGCCCATACAGAGCGCGGAGGCAGGGGAAGCGCCGTTCACGTGCTGCACCCGCTGCATTCGGCGCTTGGAAGCCCTGATCCACCTGCACACCACCCGCGGCTTTGAGGCCGCATCGGCCTGACCAATCGTGGAGGTCGCCGTGACAACAACGACGAGTCCCAGACCAGCACAGGAGGATCGCACCGATGTACCGCAGCTCGTGGCGAGCCCGTTCCTCGCCCAGTACCTCCTGCTGCGGCCGGGCCAGGCATCGGGCGTACGGATTCCCGAGGTCCGCTACGAGGAGCTGGCGACCGCGACCCGCGAAGGTCTGGTGCTCCCGGCCTGGGTGGGCGACGCGGCGGCACAGGCGTGGGGTATCAAGCTGCCCGAAGCCCCGGCCGGCGACGTCCTCCTGGTCCGCGAGCGCTCGGCTTACGGGTACGGGCGGGCTTCGTGGGAGATCAACCTCGGCTGTGACTACGACTGCGACTTCTGCTACCTCCCCGAGAAGAAGTTCTCCGGCCTGCCTTGGGACGGCAAGCAGCGCCTCCTCCAGGTGATGCAGGAGGCCGGCGTGCTGTGGTTGCAGATCACCGGCGGCGAGGCTCTGATCGACAAGCAGTTCGGCGCCGCGTACATCTACGCCCACCAGCTCGGCATGATGGTCCAGGTCTCCACGAACGGGTCGTCGCTGCGCAAGCCGCAGATCCGGGACCTGTTCCGCCGCCACCGGCCGTACCGGCTGACGGTGAGCGTCTATGGGGCGGCCGCCGAGACGTACGACAAGGTCGCCAAGAACCGCGGCGCCTACGACCGGTGGATCAAGGGCCTGGACGCCGCCCGCGAGGACGGCCTACCGGTCCGACTGAACGTGATCGTGTCGGACGACAACGCCCACGAGGTCGACGCGATGGTGGCCCTGTGCCAGTCGTACGGCTTCCACCACGAGGTGTTCACGAACATGTCGCCGACGATCGACGGCGGCGCGAATCCCCTCGCCTCGCAGTCGTACGCAGACCTCAAGCCCCGGAGCATCTTCACGGGCTGCAATGCCGGGCGGACGTTCTTCCACGTGAACCCGCACGGCATCGCGTCGGTCTGCAAGGTCGGCCGCGACCCGAACGTGAACCTCGTCACCGAGGGCGTCGAAGCCCTCACCCGACTCGGCGTGATCGCCGAGTCCCTACAGCTCCGCACCGGTGGATGCTCTGGCTGCACGAAGGTGGACACGTGTCGCACGTGTCGGCCGCTTGCCAAGCTCTACCAGGAGGCGGGGGACCGTCGAGAGCTCTACTGCCAGCATGGAGGTTACGGATCATGACTCCGCCCACTGCCGCCCTCGCCCCGCCGCGCCAGCCCGTGGCGGTCACCATCGGCCGCCGCCCGTCGGACGGGCCGGTCGGCGCGCTGCCGGTGCCGTTGCCCGCCGCGACGATCGGCGACAACGAGTTCCAGATCATCGCTGACCTGGACACGGCCGCCGAGGGAGCCGAGTGCTCCTGCTCGGCCGGTGACGACCAGCCCTACTAGGACCGGGGCGGGCTCGACCCGCTTCCGATCGTTCCACCCCTGATGCCGCCCCGGCCGTACCCTGGCCGGGGCGGCATCCCCTTTCCCCCGAGCACCCAAGGACCCGCGCGTGTCGATGACCCGTATCCCCTTCGAGCAGCTTCCCGACGATGTCCTCCAGGCCGTTGCGGACAAGACCGGCGCCGTACATCAGGCGGTGACCGTGAGCGGCGGCATGAATTCCGGCATCGCTTCGGTCCTGGAGACCGACAGCGGCAGCGTCTTCGTGAAGGGCATCCCGGCCGACCATCCGCAGGTGAGCGCCCAGCGCCGTGAGGCGGCTGTGGCTCCGCACCTGCCGACGTCCTGCCCGCGCCTGTATTGGCATCTAGAGCTGGACGGCTGGAGCCTGCTGGGCTACGAGGTGGTTGACGGTCGGCACGCCGACTACGCGCCCGGGTCGGCGGATCTGCCGCTCGTGGAAGCGGCGCTCACCGAGCTGCAAGGGGTCACGGCCCCGACCGACGTCGACATCAAGGACGCGGTCGACCGGTGGGCGGACTACGCGCCGCCGGGCACGTTGCATCTGTTCGCGGGGACGACGCTGCTGCACACAGACTTCGCGCCGGACAACGTCCTGATCGTCGGCGATCGGGCCCGGCTCGTGGACTGGGCATGGCCGACGCGGGGCGCGGCGTGGATCGACCCGGGCGCCCTAGCGCTGCGGCTCATGGAGGCCGGCCACTCGGTGGACTCGGCGCTCACCTTCGCCGGACGGTTCCCGTCGTGGCGCAGTGCGTCGCAGGAAGCACTCAGCGCGCTCGGTCTGGCTACCGCGGCTCTGTGGCGGGAGATCGCCGACGAGGACGGCACGGAATGGAAGCGGTCGATGGCGGAGCGGGCGGCGACGCTGGCGCACGCCCCGGACGGGGGTCTGTGATGGACGTGGGCACCTGGGATCGGATCAACCAGCTCCGTGGGTGAAGCCGTTCGCGCGCTCGTCCTGTGGCCGGTGAACTGACCAGAGTCCCGGGTGTGGCATCCAGTTCTGAGGGTGTCGCGCGAGGTGCGGGGCGGCACTATTACCCGCACCCTGACCTGGGCGTACGTCTGACACACTTCTGCCGATTCTGGGTGTAAACCAGGTGTGATCTTGAAGAAGTCAGACATGCGGGAGAGGTGTTCCAGCGATCGGCCAGACGTCACGGGACCGGGGAAAAGTCTTGAATTCACGCCCCTGACCTGCGCGTTTGCAATACTACAGTGCAGGTCAGAGAGTCGCGGGCCACACGTCAGTTACGTAGCGTCCCTAATTCGGGACGAAGAGGTCGTGGGTTCAAATCCCGCCACCCCGACAGTGAAGTACCAGGTCAGGGCCGGTTTCCCTTCGGGGAGACCGGCCCTGATTGCTTTGTATCTGGGTGCCTGGGTCTCAACTAGGTGTGATCTTGTTTTAGGGTGTCACGCGGCTTGGGCGAACTCCTGCAACAGCCGGTCGAGCACCGGCACCGGCGACCGGGGGTGGAGAGCGAGACGGTCGGCCAGGGAGGCGTGCCAGACCTCGGTGAGCTGTTCCATGAGCGTGGCGCGCAGGGAGTCGGTCACGTGCGAATACCGCGCGCCGACCGATCCGTCCTCGTGGCCCATCCGCTCGTCCATCAGGACCTTGGGGGTGCCCAGCTCCTCCATGAGCGTGCGGTGGCCGTGACGGAGGCCGTGGCGGGGCAGCCGGTCCTTGATCGGCACCCAGCACGCCTCGGCTCGCCCGGAGGCGTTACGGCCGCGCACAGGGGCGCCGGGGAAGGGACCGCCGGTCACTGGAACGGGATGCGCCTCGGCCGGCGCCTTCTTCGGGTACCAGCCGGTGGCGGCCGGAGTGAAGATCCACTGTGCGTGGCCGGACCGGCGCCAGTGGGCGGCTTCCCGTGTTGTGCCGGCCGACCGGACGAAGCCGACTTCGGCGATGGCCTTCTCGACCCGTGTCCGTGTGGTCTCCCTCACAGTCTCGGGCCGGTTGAGGACGTTGGACACCGTGCCCGTGGACACGCCGGCGAGCGCCGCGACGTCCCGGAGCGTCGGCCCCGGCGCCAGAGGGGAATGGTGTCGGGGCCGTGGTGTGCCTGCCGCCGGGGGTCAGGGGGCAGGCGCGGCGGCGGCGAAGGGCGTGGCGATCAGGTTTTACAGCGGGGCACGGGGCTTCGCTGTCCGTCCACCCTTTCGGGTGAACGAGGTTGCCGGACGCGTGTGAGGCGGGGAGCTGGTGGCGGCCGGGACTTGTGTGTCATACACGTTTTCGGACATGATCCGAGCGTGTGCAAACCCGACTGGCAATTGCCGGCGAGTGCGTTCCGGTCCATGCTCCGTAAGCTGACGGGGCGTGATGTGAGGAGGCCCGGCGGCCGACCGCCGGGCCTTCCCTCTGTCCGGGGCCTGGCTGGTGTTCCCGCCCTGTTCCCGCGGGAACAGGGGAGGTCTCCAGCGATGGGGGATGCGGGCAGATGAGGAAAGATGCGGGAGGAAAAGCGTCGCAAGCCCGCAGGTCAGGAAGAAACAGCAGGTCAGGGGCGGCAAAGCTAGCCCACTGCGCAGGGGCTCCGGCCGCCTTAGCGTTCCGCCGGGCCGGCCGGTGTGAACGCGGGCCCCGGCCCGTCGCCGTGCGCGGGAGGGGCACACCGCGGGGGCGGCCCCGCACGCCCGCCGCGGCACCGGCCCCCGCCCGGGACCCCCGGCACCGCGCCCCCCGGCGCCCTCCGGGGGCGTCATCGGGGAAGCCGGTCAACACCGGTGCCCGATGCGGCGAGAATGGGGGCATGAGCGACAGCCCAGCACCCCTCGCCGACCCGCACATCGCCTTCGATCCGGCCGAAGGCCGCCGGGACGTCGTCGTCCTCGGCTCCACCGGGTCCATCGGCACCCAGGCCATCGACCTGGTGCTGCGCAACCCCGGCCGGTTCCGCGTCACCGCGCTCTCCGCCGCGGGTGGCCGGCCCGGGCTCCTCGCCGAGCAGGCGCACCGGCTGCGCGTCCGCACGGTCGCCGTGGCCCGTGAGGACGCGGTGCCGGCCCTGCGGGAGGCGCTGGCGGAGCGGTACGGGACCGAGCCGCTCCCCGAGATCCTCGCCGGCCCGGACGCCGCCTCCCGGCTCGCCGCGTCCGACTGCCACACGGTCCTCAACGGCATCACCGGCTCCATCGGCCTGGCCCCGACGCTCGCCGCCCTCGAAGCCGGCCGCACCCTGGCCCTCGCCAACAAGGAGTCGCTCATCGTCGGCGGCCCCCCTGGTCAAGGCCGTCGCCAAGCCCGGCCAGATCATCCCGGTCGACTCCGAGCACGCCGCGCTGTTCCAGGCCCTCGCCGCCGGCACCCGCGCCGACGTCCGCAAGCTCGTCGTCACCGCGTCCGGCGGCCCCTTCCGCGGCCGCACCCGCGCCGAGCTGGCCGGCGTCACCCGCGAGGACGCCCTCGCCCACCCCACCTGGGCGATGGGCCCCGTCATCACCGTCAACAGCGCCACGCTCGTCAACAAGGGCCTGGAGGTCATCGAGGCCCACCTGCTGTACGACATCCCCTTCGAGCGCATCGAGGTCGTCGTCCACCCGCAGTCCTACGTGCACTCGATGGTGGAGTTCACCGACGGCTCCACCCTCGCCCAGGCCACCCCGCCCGACATGCGCGGCCCCATCGCCATCGGCCTGGGCTGGCCCGAGCGCGTTCCGGACGCCGCCCCCGCCTTCGACTGGTCCACGGCGTCCACCTGGGAGTTCTTCCCGCTCGACACGGAGGCGTTCCCCTCCGTCGGCCTGGCCCGGCACGTCGGCGGACTGGGAGGCACGGCCCCGGCCGTGTTCAACGCCGCCAACGAGGAGTGCGTCGACGCCTTCCTCGCCGGCGCGCTGCCCTTCACCGGCATCATGGACACGGTCACCGAGGTCGTCGCCGAGCACGGCGCACCCGACCCGGGAACCCCGCTGACGGTCGAGGACGTCCTGGAAGCGGAGGCATGGGCCCGCTCCCGGGCCCGCGAGCTGGCCGCCGAGGCCGCAGGAACGACCGTGGAGGTCCGCGCATGACCGTACTGCTGACGATCCTCGGCATCGCGCTGTTCGCCGTGGGACTGCTGATCTCCATCGCCTGGCACGAGCTGGGCCACCTGTCCACGGCCAAGCTGTTCGGCATCCGCGTCCCCCAGTACATGGTCGGCTTCGGCCCGACCCTCTGGTCCCGCAGGAAGGGCGAGACGGAGTACGGGATCAAAGCCGTCCCCCTGGGCGGCTACATCCGCATGATCGGCATGTTCCCGCCCGGCGAGGACGGCCGCGTCGAGGCCCGCTCCACCTCCCCCTGGCGCGGCATGATCGAGGACGCGCGCTCGGCGGCGTACGAGGAACTGCAGCCGGGCGACGAGAAGCGGCTGTTCTACACGCGCAAGCCGTGGAAGCGCGTCGTCGTCATGTTCGCCGGACCGTTCATGAACCTGGTCCTCGCCGTCGCGATCTTCCTCGGCGTCGCCATGTCGTTCGGCTTCGCCACGCAGACCACCGAGGTCGCCGGCGTCCAGAGGTGCGTCATCGCGCAGAGCGAGGAGCGCGACACGTGCGCCAGGGGCGACAGGGAGTCCCCGGCCCACGCCGCCGGCCTGAGGGAGGGCGACCGGATCGTCGCCTTCGACGGCGAGCCCGTCGCCGACTGGGCCGAGCTGTCCGGCCGCATCCGCGACACGATCGGCCCCGCCACGATCACCGTCGAGCGCGACGGCCGGCGGCTCGACCTCCACCCCGTGCTCGAGAAGAACATGGTGGTGAAGAAGGACGCCGACGGAGAGGCGGTCCCCGGCGAGTACGTCCCGGCCGGCTACCTCGGCTTCGCGGCCAGGACCGAGATCGTCCCGCTCACCTTCGGCCAGTCCGTGGACCGCATGGGCGACATGATCGAGGACGGCGTCCACGCCGTCGTCGCGCTCCCCGGCAAGGTCCCCGACCTGTGGGACGCCACCTTCGGCGACGGCGAGCGCGGGGCCGACTCCCCGGTCGGCATCGTCGGCGCCGCCCGCATCAGCGGCGAGGTCATGAACCTCGACGTGCCGACGCAGAACATCGCCGCGTCGTTCCTGCTGGTCCTCGCGACGTTCAACCTGTCGCTGTTCCTCTTCAACATGCTGCCCCTGCTGCCTCTCGACGGCGGCCACATCGCGGGCGCCCTGTGGGAGTCGGCGCGGCGTCACCTGGCGAGGCTGCTGCGCCGCCCCGACCCGGGCCCCTTCGACGTCGCGAAGCTGATGCCGGTGGCGTACGTCGTCGCGGGCGTCTTCGTCTGCTTCACGGTGCTGGTGCTCCTCGCCGACATCGTGAACCCGGTGAGGATCTCGTAGCCCGCACCCCGCTCCCGGGCGGCCCGGACGGCGGCCGGACGGCCGGGAGCCTCCGGTCGCCGCCCGGGAGCGGCACGCCCCGCCGTGGTGTGCCGCCGGGCGTGGCCCACCTGTAATCTCGGAGCCCGGAGCCCGCCGATACCGGGACCTCGATCACACCTTGGGGTTGCACAGCAGATGACCGCGATTTCTCTCGGCATGCCGTCCGTTCCGACCAAGCTGGCCGAGCGCCGGAAGAGTCGGCAGATCCAGGTCGGTCCCGTCGCCGTGGGCGGTGACGCGCCCGTGTCGGTGCAGTCCATGACCACGACCCGTACGTCCGACGTCGGCGCGACGCTCCAGCAGATCGCCGAACTGACCGCGTCCGGCTGCCAGATCGTCCGCGTGGCCTGCCCCACGCAGGACGACGCTGACGCGCTCCCCGTGATCGCGAGGAAGTCGCAGATCCCGGTCATCGCGGACATCCACTTCCAGCCGAAGTACGTGTTCGCCGCCATCGAGGCCGGCTGCGCGGCGGTCCGGGTGAACCCGGGCAACATCAAGCAGTTCGACGACAAGGTCAAGGAGATCGCCCGGGCGGCGAAGGACCACGGCACCCCGATCCGCATCGGGGTGAACGCCGGTTCCCTGGACCGGCGGCTGCTGCAGAAGTACGGCAAGGCCACCCCGGAGGCGCTGGTCGAGTCCGCCCTGTGGGAGGCGTCCCTCTTCGAGGAGCACGGCTTCCACGACATCAAGATCTCGGTGAAGCACAACGACCCGGTCGTGATGGTCAACGCCTACCGGCAACTGGCCGAGCAGTGCGACTACCCCCTCCACCTCGGGGTCACCGAGGCGGGACCGGCCTTCCAGGGCACGATCAAGTCGGCGGTGGCCTTCGGCGCGCTGCTGTCGGAGGGCATCGGCGACACCATCCGCGTCTCCCTGTCGGCCCCGCCGGCGGAGGAGGTGAAGGTCGGCATCCAGATCCTGGAGGCGCTGAACCTGCGCCAGCGCCGGCTGGAGATCGTCTCGTGCCCGTCGTGCGGCCGCGCCCAGGTCGACGTGTACAAGCTCGCCGACGAGGTGACCGCGGGGCTCGAGGGCATGGAGGTCCCGCTGCGCGTCGCCGTCATGGGCTGCGTCGTCAACGGCCCCGGCGAGGCCCGCGAGGCGGACCTGGGCGTGGCCTCGGGCAACGGCAAGGGACAGATCTTCGTGAAGGGCGAGGTCATCAAGACGGTGCCCGAGTCGAAGATCGTCGAGACGCTGATCGAGGAGGCGTTGAAGATCGCCGAGCAGATGGAGAAGGACGGTGTGCCCTCCGGGGGCCCGAGGTCTCCGTCGGCTGACCCTCCCGCCCCGCCGGCGCCCCGGCCCCGGCCCCGGCTCGCGGAGGCGGGGCCGGCACGGGGCCACGCGGACGCGGGGCGGCGGACACGGCCGGCCGCCGGAAGGACGCCGGGCGGCCCCGGGGGCGGAGCGGCCCCCGGGGAGAGCGCCCCGCACGGTCGCGGTGCCGCCGGGTACAGTGCGGGAACCGACAGACCCACTGGTGAGGCCCCCGTGTTGACGCACACCACCACCCGGGTCCTCGAGCCCGGGGACCTCGGCGCCGCGCTCGCAGTCCTCGACAGCGAGCCCGTCGCCAACACGTTCGTCACCGCCCGCGTCCGGGCCGCCGGCCTCGACCCGTGGCGCCTCGGCGGCGAGATGTGGGGCTGGTACTCCGGGGGGCGGCTGCGCTCCCTGTGCTACGCGGGCGCCAACCTCGTCCCCGTCTGCGCCACCCCCGAAGCGGTCCGCGCCTTCGCCGACCGCGCCCGCCGCACCGGCCGCCGCTGCTCCTCCATCGTCGGCCCCGCCGAGCCGACCGCCGAGCTGTGGCGCCTCCTCGAACCCGGCTGGGGCCCCGCCCGCGACGTACGGCCCCACCAGCCGCTGATGGTCGCCGAGCGGCCCGCCGCCGACGTGGAGCCGGACCCGCTGGTCCGCCGCGTCCGCAAGGACGAGATGGACCTGATCATGCCGGCGTGCGTGGCGATGTTCACCGAGGAGGTCGGCGTCTCCCCGACGGCGGGCGACGGCGGGCTGCTGTACCAGGCGCGCGTCGCCGAACTGGTCTCCTCCGGCCGGTCCTTCGCGCGCGTGGAGGACGGCCGGGTCGTCTTCAAGGCGGAGATCGGCGCGGCCACGCCCAGGGCGTGCCAGATCCAGGGGGTCTGGGTCGCCCCCGAGTACCGGGGCCGGGGCCTGTCGGAGACCGGCATGGCCGCCGTCCTGCGGTACGCCCTCGCGGACGTGGCGCCGGTGGCCAGCCTGTACGTCAACGACTACAACAAGCCCGCCCGGGCCGCGTACCGCAGGGTCGGCTTCCGCGAGGTGGGCGCGTTCATGAGCGTGCTGTTCTGAGGGCGCGGACGCGACGTAGGGTTCGGCTATGGATGACGCCGCGGTGGTCGGACCGCTCGACCTGACGGCACGGGTGGACGACGCGCTGGCCGTGCAGGCCCTCGCCTTCGGGCTGAGCGGGGCCGAGGTCGCGGTGCGCCGCCACATCGTGGTCCGCCACATGGCCTGCCGGGGCGCCCGCGCGTACGGCGCGACCACCCCCGACGGGCGCCTCGTCGGCTTCGTGTACGGCATGCCCAACGACCGCGCCCACTGGTGGTCGACGGTCGTCCAGCCCTACCTGGTCCGCGAGGGCAACGAGGACTGGCTGGACGACTCGTTCGTCATCACCGAGCTCCACGTCCACCCCGCCCACCAGGCCCGCGGCATCGGCACGGAGCTGATCACCACCATCACCGGCACGGCGCGGGAGCCCCGCTCGATCCTCTCGGCGATCGACACGGAGAGCCCCGCCCGCAGGCTCTACCGCTCCCTCGGCTACGAGGACCTCGCCCGCCGGGTCCACTTCCCGAGCGCCACCCGCCCGTACGCGGTGATGGGCGCCCCCCCTGCCCCTGCGCGGGCGGCGGGCCGGCGGCGGGCCGGGCACCCCGGGGCGGCCCGGGCGGCGCGACCCGCGCGGCAACTGATTTCCGCAGGCCGGGGCCGCCCGGCTAACCTCCTGCCCATCACACTTTTCACCGCAGGAGAGATCCCCATGGCCCAGGTCCAGCGCATGTCCCGGTTGATGGTCAAGACACTGCGCGACGACCCGGCGGACGCCGAGACGCTCAGCCACAAGCTGCTCGTCCGCGCCGGCTACGTCCGCCGCAACGCCGCCGGCATCTGGTCCTGGCTGCCCCTGGGCAAGAAGGTCCTGGAGAACGTCTCCCGCGTCGTGCGCGAGGAGATGGACGCCATCGGCGCCCAGGAGGTCCTCCTGCCCGCCCTGCTGCCGAAGGAGCCGTACGAGGCGACCGGCCGCTGGGACGAGTACGGCGCCGAGCTCTTCCGCCTCCAGGACCGCAGGGGCGCCGACTACCTGCTCGGCCCCACCCACGAGGAGATCTTCACCCAGCTCGTCAAGGACCAGTGCGCGTCCTACAAGGACCTGCCGGTGATCCTCTACCAGATCCAGACCAAGTACCGCGACGAGGCCCGCCCCCGTTCGGGCATCCTGCGCGGCCGCGAGTTCCAGATGAAGGACTCGTACTCGTTCGACACCACCGACGAGGGCCTCGCCGAGTCGTACCGCCTGCACCGCGAGGCGTACGTCAGGATCTTCGAGCGCCTCGGCCTCCGCCACAAGATCGTCTCCGCGGTCTCCGGCGCCATGGGCGGTTCGGCCTCCGAGGAGTTCCTGGCCCCCCGCCGCGGCCGGCGAGGACACCTTCGTGTACTGCCCGTCCTGCGACTACGCGGCCAACACCGAGGCCGTCACCTTCCCGGCCGGCGAGGCCGCCGACGGCTCCGCGCACGGCCCGGTGGAGGAGCTGGACACCCCGGACACGCCGACCATCGAGACGCTCGCCGAGCACCTCGGCGTCCCCGCCTCCGCGACCCTGAAGAACCTCCTGGTCAAGGTCGACGGCGAGATCGTCGCCGTGGGCGTCCCCGGCGACCGCGAGGTCGACCTCGGCAAGCTGGAGGACCACCTCGCGCCCGCCGTCGTCGAGATGGTCACCGCCGAGGACTTCACCGGCCGCCCCGACCTGGTGCGCGGCTACGTCGGCCCGCAGGGCCTGGAGAAGGTGCGCTACATCGCCGACCCCCGCGTCGCGCCCGGCACCGCCTGGATCACCGGCGCCAACAAGCAGGACAAGCACGCCGGGAACGTCGTCTGCGGCCGCGACTTCCAGGTCGACGACTACCTCGACGTCGTCGTGGTCGAGGAGGGCGACCCCTGCCCGCAGTGCGGCACCGGCCTGAAGCTGGACCGCGCCATCGAGATCGGCCACATCTTCCAGCTCGGCCGCAAGTACACCGACGCCTTCCAGCTGGACGTGCTCGGCCAGAACGGCAAGCCGGTCCGCGTCACCATGGGCTCGTACGGCGTCGGCGTCTCCCGCGCGGTCGCGGCCCTGGCCGAGCAGACCGCCGACGACAAGGGCCTGTGCTGGCCGCGCGAGATCGCCCCGGCCGACGTCCACGTCGTCGCCGCGGGCAAGGCGCTCCAGACGGAGCTGGCCCTGGACGTCTCCGAGAAGCTCCGCGAGGCCGGTCTGCGCGTCCTCGTCGACGACCGGGCGGGCGTGTCGCCGGGCGTGAAGTTCACCGACGCCGAGCTGATCGGCGTGCCGCGGATCCTCGTCGCCGGCCGCCGCTCGGGGGAGGGCGTGGTGGAGCTGAAGGACCGCCGCACGGGCGAGCGCGAGGAACTGACCGTCGACGAGGCGGTGGCCCGCCTCACCGCCGAGTAGCCGCCGGGCGGTCCCCGGCGGCGTTCCTCAGAGGCATCCCGCCGTACCGGCGCCGTCGTCCCCCGGGGGCGGCCGGCGCCGGTGCGGGCACGGGCGGCGCGGACTCCGGGCGCGGCGGGTCCCAGGGCGCGGCCGCGACGGGGTCGCCCGGGGCGGCGGCGAGCCCGGGGCGCCCGGAGCGCGTCCCGGGCCCCTCCGGTTCCCCGCGGCGCCCGGGCCGCCGCTCCGCGGCCTCGGCGGACCGCTCGAGGAAGCGCAGCAGCTCCACCGGGATCGGCAGGACGAGCGTCGAGTTCCTCTCGGCGGCGACCGCCATCACCGTCTGGAGCAGCCGCAGCTGGAGCGCCGAGGGCGTGTCGGACATCTCCCGCGCGGCCTCCGACAGCTTCCTGGACGCCTGCAGCTCCGCGTCCGCGTTGATCAGCCGGGCCCTGCGCTCGCGGTCCGCCTCGGCCTGCCGGGCCATGGAGCGCTTCATGGTCTCGGGCAGCGACACGTCCTTGATCTCCACCCGGTCGATGGTGACGCCCCACTCGACGGCCGGATTGTCGATCATCAGCTCCAGCCCCTCGTTGAGCTTCTCCCGGTTGGAGAGCAGGTCGTCCAGGTCGCTCTTGCCGATGATCGAGCGCAGCGACGTCTGCGCGATCTGCGAGACGGCGAACCGGTAGTCCTCGACGCGGATCACGGCCTCGACGGGGTCGACGACCCTGAAGTAGATCACCGCGTCGACCCGGACGGTGACGTTGTCGCGGGTGATGCCGTCCTGAGCGGGCACGGGCATCGTCACGATCTGCATGCTCACCTTCCGCATGCGGTCGGCCAGCGGGACGATCAGGGTGAGTCCCGGCCCCCGCACCCGGTTGTGCAGCCGTCCGAACCGCAGGACCACGCCCTGCTCGTACTGCTTGACGACCCGGAGGGCGGCTCCGGCGTACGCGAGGGCGGCCGAGCCCGCCAGCACGGCCGCGGTCAGCAGTTCCTCGCCCATGACGACCCCCTGCCGTCGAGTCGAACCGGGAGCGGTGGAAGGGTTATGCCCCATAGTGCACCCATATGGGCGGGTCGGACAGTGCTCCCGTGGTCACGCGCCCGCGGTACGGGTCCCCGGCCGCCCGGGTGCGGGTCCCCGGCCGCCCCGGGCCCGGCCGGTCACAGCCAGCCCGCGAACTCCAGCAGGGGCTCCGCCTCGCGGCCCCGCCCGGCCGCCAGCGCGCGGACCCCCGCCTCGACCGCCCGGAACAGCGTCCAGCCGCGCAGCCGCTCCCGGTCCACGTCCAGGCCGTCCGCCAGCCCGTCCACGCGCCGCCGCGCCGCCGCCGCGCCGGACGCCTCCGCCACCAGGTCCTCGACCCGGTCGCGTGCCAGCCGCGCCAGGTCGTACGCCCGCTCGCCCACCACCGGCTCCGGCCCCACCGCCAGCCACGGGGACCGCTCGCCGGCCAGCACCTTGCCCTGCCGGAAGCAGCCGTGCAGCAGCAGTGCCTCGGGCACGTCCGCCAGCAGCCCGTCGCGGGCCTCCAGCGCGGCCGCCACCAGGGCGCCCGCCGCCCCGTCCGTCCGGTACGCGGCCATCGCCCCCGCCATGCGCGCCGTCCGCTCCGCCACCGACTCGAAGCGGTGCCCCCGGGGGCTCCCACCCACAGCCGCCGCACCGCGCCGGCGGCCTCCAGCAGCGCCTTCGCGTCCGGCAGGGACCGCAGCGACACCTCCGGCCGCAGCCGCTCCAGCGGCAGTCCGGGCCCGTCGCCGGCGTCGTCCAGCAGCCGCACCGCGCCCCGGCCGTCCCAGTGGGCGAGCGCCTCCCGCTCCAGGTCGGGCGCGGCGAACGGCGGCGCCAGCTTCAGCGCGGCCCGCTCCCCGCGGGCCCGCCGCGCCAGGACCACCACGCTGCTGCGGCCACCCGGCTCCACCACCCGCTCCGCGGTCATGCCGCGCCCGGACAGCGCCCGGCGCGCGGTGTCCGGCAGCCCGGCGAGCCACGCGCCCGCCGCGGCCCCGCCGTACGTCTCGCCGAGTGCCCGGACCAGACGGCGCGGCGGTTCGGGCACGGGGGCGTCAGCGGCGCGGACCATGCGTGCGGGGCCACCTTTCGGTCCTGCGGCGCGAGCCGCGCGGGGAGCGGGGCTCACGGTCGCTCGGCGAGTCCGGGAAAGGCTACGCCGCGCCCGCGCCAGCGCACGGCCCGCACCGCCGCCTCGCGCAGCGCGGCCGCCGCGTCCCGGCGCAGCGAGCCCCCGGCGGCCCGTACGAGGTCGGCGTACGCGCCCGCGATCCGGTCCTCCAGCACGGCGGCCAGCCGCACCGCCGCCTCCCCGTCCGCGGCCGGGAACGGCAGCGCGTACGCCGGCGCCGCCACGGCCGGCGTGCCGCCCAGGTCCCGCACGGTCCGGGCCGCCGCATCGCGCCGCGCCCGGTGCGCCGCGTGGGCCTGCGCGGCCTCCGCCCGCCCGGCCGCGTCGACCCGGGCGCCGACCACGCCGTACCCGTACACCGCGGCGTGCTCCGCCGCCAGCACCGCCTGCGCGGCCTCCAGGGCGCTCATCCCCGGCTCCCCGCGCCGAGCAGGAACGCCTGCGCCGCCCCCGCCGCGGCGACCGACGCCAGCAGGCGGGCCAGTTCCGGGGGCGCGCCGACGAGGGCCGCGGTGTGCGCCGCCGCGGTACGGGACGCCAGCGCGGCCAGCTCCCCGAGCGCGGCGCCCGGCTCGGCCGGCACGCCCTCGGGGAAGGGGTGCGGCGCCGGTGACGGCGCGCCGGCCGGGCCGGGCGCCGCTCCACCGGCCGGCGCCGGGGGCGCCGTCCCGGGGACCGGGCCGTCCCGCGGCTCCAGCGCCGCCAGGTGGCGGACCGTCACCTCGCGGAGCGGGGCCACCCGGGAGCCGAGGGCCGGATGGGCGCCCAGCACCTCGTCGCAACCGGCCAGCAGCACCCCGCTCACCGCCGCCGACCTGCGGCGCAGGATCGTTTCGGCGCGTCGCGCCCGCTCGGCCGCGGAGGGGCGCGACGCGCCGGGACGGTCGCCTCCGCCGGAACCCGGCCCCGAGCAGCCGGCCGGCGCCGTGGCCGCCGTCGCCGCCGCGAGCACCCGCCTCCGCGTCAGCCCCGTGCGCCCCACGCCTCACTCCTTCGGGTACACCAGTCGAAGATCACCGCAGGCGAGCGTACCCGCGGGTCGGTCCGGGGTGGACGGCAACACCCCTCGGGACCGGATACCCTTTGTCTGACACGCGACGAACCCACAACAGCACACGCGGCCGAGGAGTCACCCGGATGAGCACCACCCAGAGCGAGAGGCTGCGCGGGCTGCTGGAACCGCTCGTCACCGCCAGGCAGCTGGATCTGGAAGAGATCGAGGTGTCCCGGGCCGGCCGCCGCGGGGTGCTGAGGGTCGTCGTCGACTCGGACGACGGCGTGGAACTCGACGCCGTCGCCGACCTGAGCCGCGCCATCTCCCAGGCGCTCGACGAGACGGACGCGATGGGCGAGGGCGAGTACGTCCTCGAGGTGAGTTCGCCGGGCGCCGACCGCCCCCTCACCGAGCACCGCCACTTCGTGCGCGCCACCGGCCGCCTCGTGAGGTTCCGGCTGCACGAGGGGGCGACCTCGTCGCCCGCGTCCTCGGCGTGGACGACGAGGGGCTCGACCTGGAGGTGCCGGGCGTGAAGGGGCGCAGGCCCACCGCCCGGCGGGTGGAGTTCCCCGAGGTCGCCAGGGCGCGCGTGGAGATCGAGTTCAACCGCAAGGACAAGAAGGAAGAGGAGGAGGCGTAGCCGTGGACATCGATGTGAAGCTCCTTAAGGGCTTGGCACATGAGAAGGAGATCCCCTTCGAGCTGCTGGTCGAGGCGATCGAGTCGGCCCTCCTCATCGCCTACCACCGCACCGAGGGAGCCCGCCGCCACGCCCGCGCCGTGCTGGACCGGCAGACCGGCCACGTGACGGTGTGGGCGAAGGAGGACCCCGCCGACCTGGAGGAGGGGCAGGAACCCAAGGAGTTCGACGACACCCCGTCGGACTTCGGCCGCATCGCGGCGACCACGGCCCGCCAGGTGATCCAGCAGCGGCTGCGCGACGCCGAGAACGACATGACGTTCGGCGAGTACGCGCGCCGCGAGGGCGACATCGTGGCCGGCGTCGTCCAGCAGGGCAAGGACCCCAAGAACGTCCTGGTCAAGCTGGACGACAAGCTGGAGGCGATCCTCCCCGTCCAGGAGCAGGTGCCCGGCGAGGAGTACCCGCACGGCCTGCGCCTGCGCACCTACGTCGTCCGCGTCGCCAAGGGCGTGCGCGGACCGTCCGTCACCCTGTCGCGCACCCACCCCAACCTCGTGAGGAAGCTGTTCGCGCTGGAGGTCCCGGAGATCGCCGACGGTTCCGTCGAGATCGCCGCGATCGCCAGGGAGGCCGGCCACCGCACGAAGATCGCCGTGCGGTCGACGCGCTCCGGGCTCAACGCCAAGGGCGCCTGCATCGGCCCGATGGGCGGCCGGGTGCGCAACGTCATGGCCGAGCTGCACGGCGAGAAGATCGACATCGTCGACTGGTCGGACGACCCGGCGGACATGGTGGCGAACGCCCTCTCCCCGGCACGCGTCTCCAAGGTCGAGGTCGTCGACCCGGCCGCCCGGTCCGCCCGCGTCACCGTGCCGGACTACCAGCTGTCCCTGGCGATCGGCAAGGAGGGCCAGAACGCCCGCCTCGCCGCCCGTCTCACCGGCTGGCGCATCGACATCCGCCCCGACACCGAGCAGGCCTCGCCGCCCGCCGGGGAATAGGCGTCCCCGCGGTCACGTTGTGCCACAGCGGGACCACGGCGGGATCACGACAACGACCGTTCGATTTTCGCCTCGAAGAGGTGAGGTCGGTGCGGGGAGGTAGACTTGTACGTGTCTGGCCGGACGCACGACCGCGCACGCCCTGAGCGAACCTGTGTGGGATGCCGGGAGCGGGCGGCCAAGAGCGATCTGTTGCGCATCGTGGCGACCGAGGGTGTGTGCACCCCCGATCCACACGGTACGCTGCCCGGTCGGGGTGCCTATGTGCATCCCGACCAGTCCTGTCTCGATCTGGCGGTCCGCCGCCGGGCGTTCCCCCGGTCCCTCCGGGTCCGGGGTCCGCTCGACACCGCGCACGTCCGCCGTCACCTCGAGCAGGCGACACCGTAAGAAGCACGGCACGGGGAGAGCCCGTGCGGTCAGGTACCTCGCGAGTGGAAGTAGGTCGAGATTGCGATGAGCACTCGATGAGTACGCGATGAGTACGCCCATGAAGTAGCGACGGTCCGGCGGTAACCGGACCTCAAAGGAGCGAAGTGGCTAAGGTCCGGGTATACGAACTCGCCAAGGAGTTCGGTGTGGAGAGCAAGGTCGTCATGGCCAAGCTCCAGGAACTCGGTGAATTCGTGCGTTCGGCGTCCTCGACGATCGAGGCGCCGGTTGTCCGTAAGCTGACCGACGCTTTGCAGGGACCCGGCTCCGCCGGCAAGTCCGCTGCCAAGCCCGGCGCGCCCCGCAAGGCCGCGCCCCCCGCCCCCGCCAAGCGCGAGGGCGGCACCCCCGCGCCCGCCAGGCCCGCCGCGCCCTCACCGGCGCAGGCCGGGGGCACCCCCCGCCCGACGGGAGAGCGTCCCGCGGCCCCGAAGCCCGGCGCCCCCGCGCCGAGGCCCGCGGCGGCGGAGAGGCCCGCGGCGCCGGCCCCCGGCCCGCGCCCCACCCCGGGTCCGAAGCCCGCCCCGGCCGCCAGGCCGACCCCGGCCCCGACGAAGCCCGAGTTCACCGCGCCCCCGTCGGCCCCCGCGGCCGGCCCCCGGCCCGGTGCCGCCCCCGGCCCCCCGCCCCGCCGCGCGTCCCCAGACGCCCGGCGGCCAGCAGGGCGGCGGACGCCAGGGCGCCCCGCGCCCCGGTGGCCAGCAGGCCCCCCGTCCGGGCGGCCGCCCCGCCGGCCCGCGCCCGGGCAACAACCCGTTCACCTCCGGCGGCTCCACCGGCATGGCGCGCCCGCAGGCGCCCCGTCCGGGCGGTGCCCCGCGTCCCGGCGCCCCGGGCGCTCCCGGCGGCCCGCGTCCGCAGGCCCCCGGCCAGGGCGGTCCGCGTCCGCAGGCGGGTCCCGGCGGCCCGCGCCCCACGCCCGGCTCCATGCCGCGTCCCCAGGCCCCGCGCCCGGGCGGCGGCCCCGCCGGCAACCGCCCGAACCCGGGCATGATGCCGCAGCGTCCCGCCGCCGGTCCGCGTCCCGGCCCCGGCGGCCGCGGTCCCGCGACCGGTGGCCGTCCGGGTGGTCCCGGCGGTCGTCCCGGTGGCGGCGGCGGCTTCGCCGGCCGTCCCGGTGGCGGCGGCGGCTTCGCCGGCCGTCCCGGTGGTGGCGGCGGCGCCGGCCGTCCCGGTGCCCCGGGTGGCGGCGGCTTCGGCGGCGGTCGTCCCGGCTTCGGCGGTCGTCCCGGCGGCCCCGGCGGCCGTGGTGGCACGCAGGGCGCGTTCGGCCGTCCGGGCGGTCCCGCCCGCCGCGGCCGCAAGTCGAAGCGCCAGAGGCGCCAGGAGTACGAGGCCATGCAGGCCCCGTCCGTGGGCGGTGTGATGCTCCCCCGCGGCAACGGCGAGACCGTTCGCCTGTCGCGCGGTGCGTCCCTCACCGACTTCGCCGAGAAGATCAACGCCAACCCGGCGTCGCTCGTCGCGGTGATGATGAACCTCGGCGAGATGGTCACCGCCACGCAGTCCGTCTCCGACGAGACGCTGCAGCTCCTCGGCGACGAGATGAACTACACCGTTCAGATCGTCTCGCCGGAGGAGGAGGACCGCGAGCTGCTCGAGTCCTTCGACCTCGAGTGGGGCGAGAACGAGGGCGGCGAGGAGTACCTCGCCCCGCGTCCGCCGGTCGTCACCGTCATGGGCCACGTCGACCACGGAAAGACCCGCCTGCTCGACGCGATCCGCAAGACGAACGTCGTCGCGGGCGAGGCCGGCGGCATCACCCAGCACATCGGCGCCTACCAGGTCGCGACCCAGGTCAACGACGAAGAGCGCAGGATCACCTTCATCGACACCCCGGGTCACGAGGCGTTCACCGCCATGCGTGCCCGCGGTGCCAAGTCCACCGACATCGCGATCCTCGTGGTGGCGGCGAACGACGGCGTGATGCCCCAGACGATCGAGGCGCTGAACCACGCCAAGGCGGCCGACGTGCCGATCGTGGTCGCGGTCAACAAGATCGACGTCGAGGGCGCCGACCCCGTCAAGGTGCGCGGTCAGCTGACCGAGTACGGCCTGGTGGCCGAGGAGTACGGCGGCGACACGATGTTCGTCGACATCTCCGCCAAGCAGGGACTGCACATCGACTCCCTGCTGGAGGCCGTGATCCTCACGGCGGACGCCTCGCTCGACCTGCGGGCCAACCCGGAGCAGGACGCGCAGGGCATCGCGATCGAGTCGCACCTCGACCGCGGCCGCGGTGCCGTGGCGACCGTCCTGGTCCAGCGCGGCACGCTGCGGGTCGGCGACACGATGGTGGTCGGCGACGCGTACGGCCGCGTCCGGGCGATGCTCGACGACAAGGGCAACAACGTCGAGGAAGCGGGTCCGTCGACCCCCGTCCTGGTCCTGGGCCTCACCAACGTCCCGGGCGCCGGCGACAACTTCCTCGTCGTCGACGAGGACCGCACGGCCCGTCAGATCGCCGAGAAGCGCGCGGCGCGGGAGCGCAACGCCGCCTTCGCCAAGCGCGTCCGCCGGGTGTCCCTCGAGGACCTCGACAAGGTGCTCAAGGCCGGTCAGATCCAGGAACTCAACCTCATCATCAAGGGCGACGCGTCCGGTTCGGTCGAGGCCCTCGAGTCCTCGCTGCTCCAGCTCGACGTCGGCGAAGAGGTCGACATCCGGGTCCTGCACCGCGGTGTGGGTGCGGTCACCGAGTCCGACATCGACCTGGCGATGGGCTCCGACGCCATCGTCATCGGCTTCAACGTCCGCGCGGCCGGCCGTGCCGCGCAGATGGCGGAGCGCGAGGGCGTCGACGTCCGGTACTACTCGGTGATCTACCAGGCCATCGAGGAGATCGAGGCGGCCCTCAAGGGGATGCTCAAGCCGGAGTACGAAGAGGTCGAGCTCGGCACGGCGGAGATCCGCGAGGTCTTCCGCTCGTCCAAGCTGGGCAACATCGCGGGTGTCCTCATCCGGTCCGGCATGGTCAAGCGCAACACCAAGGCGCGCCTCCTGCGCGACGGCAAGGTCGTCGCGGAGAACCTCAACATCGAGGGTCTGCGCCGCTTCAAGGACGACGTCACCGAGATCCGCGAAGGCTTCGAGGGCGGTATCAACCTCGGCAACTTCAACGACATCAAGGTCGACGACGTCATCGCGACGTACGAGATGCGCGAGAAGCCGCGCGGCTGACCCGGCCGGCGCGACTGCACAGCGGAAGCCGGGGCCGGTCGGCGGAAGGAATTTCCGTCGATCGGCCCCGGCCGCTGCGTGTACGGTTCGGATGTCCCCGCCGCTGAAGGCGGGGGCCCACCGAACCCGAACCGGCGGGACATCCGGACTGTGCATGTACGTGGGGACGCTGTCCTTCGACCTGCTCCTCGGCGACGTACGGTCGCTGAAGGAGAAGCGCTCCGTCGTCCGGCCGATCGTCGCCGAACTCCAGCGGAAATTCGCGGTGAGTGCGGCGGAGACCGGCAACCAGAACCTCCATCGCAGGGCCGAGATCGGCGTGGCGATGGTCTCCGGGGACATCGGGCACCTCACAGGGGTACTGGACCGGTGTGAGCGCCTCATCGCCGCCCGGCCCGAGGTGGAGCTGCTGTCCGTACGACGGCGCCTGCACACCGACGAAGAGTGAACGCAAGACGGAAGAGGAGACGGACCGGTGGCCGACAACGCGCGGGCCCGCAAGCTGGCCGATCGCATCCAGGTCGTGGTCGCGGAGACCCTGGACCGGCGAATCAAGGATCCGCGGCTGGGGTTCGTGACCGTCACGGACGCCCGCGTCACCGGCGACCTGCGGGAGGCCACGGTCTTCTACACGGTCTACGGTGACGAGGAGGAGCGCGCCGCGTCCGCGGCCGCGCTGGAGTCCGCCAAGGGCATCCTGCGCTCCGAGGTCGGCAGGCAGACCGGCGTCCGCTTCACGCCGACGCTGACGTTCGTCCCGGACGCCCTGCCCGACAACGCCCGCACCATCGAGGACCTCCTCGACAAGGCGCGCGCCAAGGACGCCGAGGTGCGCCAGGTGTCCACGGGCAAGACGTACGCCGGCGAGGCCGACCCGTACCGCAGGCCCGGCGAGGACGACGCCGAGGACGACGAGGACGGCGCCGGCGCCCGATGAGCAACGCAGCGAACGCCCTCCCGGCCGGTGCCGGGAGGGCCCCCCGGGGACGGCCTCGTCATCGTCGACAAGCCCTCGGGGTTCACCTCCCACGACGTGGTGGCCAAGATGCGGGGCATGGCCCGCACCCGCCGCGTCGGCCACGCCGGCACGCTCGACCCCATGGCCACCGGCGTCCTCGTCCTCGGCGTCGAGAGGGCCACCAAGCTCCTCGGCCACCTCGCGCTGACGGAGAAGGAGTACCTGGGCACCGTCCGGCTGGGCCAGAACACCGTCACCGACGACGCCGAGGGCGGGATCACCTCGTCGACCGACGCCTCCCGGGTGACCCGCGAGTCGGTCGACGCGGCCGTGGCCAGGCTGACCGGCGACATCATGCAGGTGCCGTCCAAGGTGAGCGCCATCAAGATCGACGGCAAGCGGTCCTATGCGCGCGTCAGGGGCGGCGAGGAGTTCGACCTCCCGGCCCGCCCGGTGACCGTCTCCCGGTTCACCGTGTACGACATGCGCGCCGCCGTCGCCGACGACGGCACCCCCGTCGTCGACCTGGTCGTCTCCGTCGTCTGCTCCTCCGGCACCTACGTCCGGGCCCTCGCCCGCGACGTCGGCGCCGACCTCGGCGTCGGCGGGCACCTCACCGCGCTGCGCCGCACCCGTGTCGGCCCGTACAAGCTCGACGCGGCACGCACCCTGGACCAGCTCCAGGAGCAGCTCACCGTCATGCCCATCGCGGAGGCCGCCGCCGCCGCGTTCCCCCGCTGGGACGTCGACGAGCGGCGCGCGAAGCTGCTCCTCAACGGCGTGCGCATCGACATGCCCCCCCACGGCGAGGGCCCCGTCGCCGTCTTCGGGCCCGGGGGCCGCTTCCTCGCGCTCGTCGAGGAGCGCGGCGGGAAGGCCAAGAGCGTCGCCGTCTTCGGCTGACCACCCGCCCCGGCGCCGGGCCGCACCGCGGAGCGGGCCGGTCGCCCGCGCCCGCTCCGCCACGCCCGCACCGGAATGCCTATTCACCCGCTCGGACGGGCGCTCGAAGCGAACCGGGGGACATTCGGGGGCGCGCCCGACGACCGCGTTTCCCGGCCCGATCAGCCCGGTCCTACGGTCGAGCCATGGGACGACAGGACCGGGCGACACCGGTGCGCATCTGTGACCGGACGGGCCGGACGAGAGGCGCCGGTTTCGTCGCCGACCACCTCGGCACGGTCGTGACCAGCCACGAAACCGTCGGCGACCTGGGACACATCGTCGTCCGGGCGCCCGACGGCAGCGGCTGCGAGGTGACCGCCGACGCCGTCACCGCCCTGCCCGCCGACGCCCTCGCCCTCGTCCGCACCGACGGGCTCGGCGTCCGCCCCCTCCCCATCGCCGACCGCCCCGCGCCCCCCGCGGGCGCCTACGTACACGTCCACGCCCACGGCTGGCGCGAGGCACGCGTCCTCGGCACCGCACGGGCCGCCCACCCCACCGCCGAGGGCCTCCACCCGGTCGGGGAGGCCCTCGAACTCGCCATCGGCACCGACGGCCGCGAAGCGCTGGAGCACGGAGGGGCCGCGGGCGGTCCCGTCCTGGACGCCGCCACCGGTGCCGTCCTCGCCGTCCTCGCCGGTTCCCTCCGCACCGACCACCGCGCCGCCGGGCTCGCCCTGCCCCTGGCCCGCGCCGCGGCCCGGGTCCCCGGCGGCCCCCTCGCCGCCCTGCTCCGCCGCAACGCCGCCACGGTCCCGGCCCACGGCGCGGACCTGAACCTCGCGGGCGCCCTCCGGCTCGCCCGGCTCACCCATCCCGCCGTCCACCCGGCCCGAACCGTCGCACGGCCCGCCGTCGCCCGCCTCCTCGACCTGTTCGCCGCCTCCGCGCCCGCCCCCGGCCGCCCCCTCGTCTGCGGGCTCGTCGGAGAACCGGGCAGCGGGCGCACCACCGTCCTGGCCGCCCTCGCCGACCGGCGCGCCGCGGGTACCGCTCCCGAGCCGGTCCTGTGGCTGCGCGGCGTCGACCTGCGGCGCGGCGACACCTCGCTCGGGGACGCCGTGGGCCGCGCGCTGGACCGGGCGCACCGGGCGGCCGCCGCGGCCGGTGAAACCCGGGGCGCCCGCCCGCAGGCCCGTGCCGAGGCCCCCGACGCGCCGGCCCGGCACGCCGCCAGGGTCGCCGGCGACGCGGGCCGGCCGCTGCTGGTCCTGCTCGACGGGCCCGAGGAGGCTCCGCCCTCCTTCGCGGAGGGACTGCCCGGATGGACCTCCCGGACGGTGGACTGGCTCCGGCGGCACGGTGTCCGGCTCGCCCTCGCCTGCGGGCCCGCGTACTGGGAGGCGGCCGGAGCCCTGTACCCGCCGGACGTGCTGTACGGGGACGGGGCGCCCGCCGGGGGATCCCGCCCGCCGTGCGGGTCGGGGACCTGACCCGCGGGGAGGCCGAGGAGGCCCGCGTCCGGTACGGGCTCCCCGCCGGGGCCCTCGCGCCCGCGGACGCCCGCCACCCGCTGGCGCTGCGGCTCCTCGCGGACGTGCGGGCGGCGTTCCCCGGAGCCGTGCCGGCCCGCGCCGAACGGGCCGACGTGTTCGCCGCCCACCTGGAGCTGCTGTGCCTGCGCGCCGCCCACCGCGTCGCCGCCGGGCACCGGCCCGCGCAGCCGGGGGCACGGGTGCGGGAGCTCGCCGCCGAGGCCGCCGGCCGCGTGCACGAGGCGGCCCGGCGCTGCCTCGGCCCGGGCCACGGCGAACTGGACCGGGCCTCGTTCGAGGAGTTGTTCCCCCGGGACGCCGGCTGGGCGCCGGCGGTGCTCACGGAAGGACTGCTGGTCGCGGCGGGCGCGGGGTACCGCTTCGCGGACGAGGGGTTCGCGGAGTGGCTCCAGGCCGTCCACCTCGACGTGGACGCGGCGCTGGAGTCCCTGGTGCACGCCCGCGGCCCCGAGGCCCCGGGACCGGACCGCCTGCCCTGCACGCCCCCGGGGCGCGGTGCGGCCCCGCCGCCCGCAGCGGCCGCACCGGCCCCGGCCCTCCCCGCAGGCCGCCCGGCCCCCGCGGCCCTCCCGGCGGCGCCGGGCCCGGCGGGCCGGCCGGAGGGGCGCGCAGCCCCGTCCGGCGGGTCCACCGCGCCCCCGTACGGCCTTCCGGCCGCAGGCCGCACCCCGGCCCGGGACGCCGCACGCGGACGGTTCGCCCTGTCCGGGCGGGTCCCCGGGCCGGTCCCTTCGTCCGGAGGGGTTCCCGAAGGGTTCGCCACGCCCGGGCGGGTTCCCGACCTGTTCCCCCCGTCCGGAGGGGTTCCCGGGCGGTTCGCCCCGTCCGGGCCGGCTCTCGGGGCGGGGACGCCGCCCGGGCATCCGCCGCCGCCCGGTACCGCCGAGCCCCGCTCCGCGGAGGTGCCCACGTACCGGGCCGGCGTCGTGGTGCGGGCACTGCTGCTGGTGGAGCGGTACCGGGGCGCGGGGGAGCTCGCGCCCCGGCTGGAGCGGCTCGTCCACCGCGGGGGAGGGCCGGCCGACGCCGACCGGTGGGCGGACCGGCTGCTGCGCGGGACGCTGCAGGGCGTCCGGGACGCCCGGCCGTACGCGGGGGTCCTGCGGCTGCTGGCCGCGCGCCTCGCGGCACGGCCGGCCGCCGGGGACCGCGACGCGTACGGGGCGCCGTTCTGGGAGCGGCTGCGCCTCGGCGAGGACGAACGCCTGGACCTCCTGCGCCGCGTCCTCCCCGCGGACGCCCCGGGCCGCCCCGGCTGCCTGGAGGCGGTCGCCCGGCGTCTGGCGGCCGATCCGCGCGGGGTGCAGCCCCTGCTGTGCCGGTGGTTCACCGACGACCGGCCGCTCCCCGCCGGACCGGGCTCCCCCGCCCGGACCACCGTCGCCGACGCCGCCCGGGCGCTGCTCCACGCACACCGGGGCCTCGCCGCCGACGACCTGTGCGAAGCGCTGGTCACCACCGCCCACCCGCACGCCGACGGGCTCCTCGCCGTGCTGGTCCGCGACGAGCCCGCCGCTCTGTGCCGCGCCGTCGACCGCTGGGCGCACGACGACGCGCGTCCCGCCCGCCGCGTCGCCGCCGCCGCGTACGGGCCGCTCCTCGCCGCCCGCGTCACCGCCGACGCCGACCGCGGGGCCCTCCGGTACGCGGCCCTCGCCCTCCTCGCCCGCCCCGGCGACCACTCCCTGCACGGCGCGGCCCTCGCCGTCCTCGTGCACGACCCGCACGGCCGGGCCCGCCACCTGCGGCAGGCCCTCGCGGTGTTCCGCGCCGGCGACCGCGGTCTGCCGGCCCGGGCGCTGACGGCCGCGCTCACCACCCACCCCGAGCCGGTCCTCGCCGCCTTCCGCACCCGACTGCACGTCGGCGGCCCCGCCGCGGCCGCCGACGTCCTGGACGCCCTCGCCGACGTGCGCACCCCCGCGCTCGCCCGGCGCGCCGCCGCCCTCGTCCGGGGGTACGTCGACGGCCACCCCGGCGGTGCCGTGCACGCCGCCGCCCACGTCGACCGGCGCCTGGAGCAGGGCCCCGCCGCCCGCGCCGTCCTCCTCCCGCTCGTCACCGACCTGCTGCGGGGCCGCCCCGCCGAGGTGCGCGCCGCGCTGGCCCCGGTCCTCGCGGCGCCCGGCACGCCCGTGTCGAGGGCCCTGCGCGGCGAACTCCTCGACGCGCTCCTCGACCTGGAGCGGGGCGAACGGCCCGATCCCGCCGTGCCGGAGGCGCTGCTGGAGGCCGCCGCCCGCGGAGCGGCGGCACGCCCGGAGCCCCGCACCCGGGACCTGGTCCTGCGCAGCGCCGAACTGCTGGCCCGCACGCCGGAGGGCGCGGCACGCCTCGATCGGCGGCTGGCCGAGCTGGCCGGCGAGGTCCCCGGCTTCGCCGCGCTGCTGACCGGCCGGTCCGCCGAGGCCCCCCACCGGCGGGCGGCCCCCGCGGGTCCCGCGGCCCCCCGCGCGGCCGGACGGCCCGCCGAGCGGGGACCGCGGGGGCAGGATCCGCCCGTGACCGGGCGGGTACCGGCCGCCATGCCGGTGCGGGGCGGACTCCGCGGGCATGGCACCCTTAGACCTGCGTATCGGTCATGACGCACTGACACACACACGGGTTCGGGCGAGGAGCGGTCACAGTGCAGCGCTGGCGAGGCTTGGAGGAGATCCCCCAGGACTGGGGGCGCAGCGTCGTCACCATCGGTTCCTACGACGGCGTCCACCGCGGGCACCAGCTGATCATCGGCCGCACCGTGGAGCGCGCCCGCGAGTCGGGCGTCCCCGCCGTCGTCGTCACCTTCGACCCGCACCCCTCCGAGGTCGTCCGCCCCGGCAGCCACCCGCCGCTGCTCGCCCCGCACCACCGGCGGGCGGAGCTGATGGCGGAGCTGGGCGTCGACGCGGTGCTCGTCCTGCCGTTCACGACCGGGTTCTCGAAGCTGTCGCCCGCCGACTTCATCGTGAAGGTCCTCGTCGACAAGCTCCACGCGCGCCTGGTCGTCGAGGGCCCCAATTTCCGCTTCGGCCACCGTGCCGCCGGCGACGTCGGCTACCTGGCCGAGCTGGGCGCCACGTACGACTACGAGGTCGAGGTCGTCGACCTGTACGTCACCGGCGAGGCGGGCGGCGGGCACCCGTTCTCCTCGACGCTCACCCGGCGCCTGGTCGTCGAGGGGGACGTCGAGGGCGCCGCCGAGATTCTGGGCCGCCCGCACCGCGTCGAGGGCGTCGTCGTCCGCGGCGCTCAGCGCGGCCGCGAACTGGGCTATCCCACGGCGAACGTCGAGACCCTGCCGTACACGGCCGTCCCCGCCGACGGCGTCTACGCCGGCTGGCTGACCGCGAACGGCGAGAGGATGCCCGCGGCGATCTCCGTCGGCACCAATCCGCAGTTCGACGGGACGGAGCGGACCGTCGAGGCGTACGCCATCGACCGCGTCGGCCTCGACCTGTACGGGTTGCACGTGGCCGTCGACTTCCTCGCCCACGTGCGGGGCCAGAGGAAGTTCGACTCGGTCCAGGCGTTGCTGAAGGCCATCGCGGACGACGTGGAGCGCTGCCGCGAACTGACCGGGCGGTACGACGCGCGATAGGGCGGTACGGCGCGCGACGGGAGAGCACGGCGCGCGACGGGCGCACCGATGAGGACCCGCACCGTGGAGACGGTGCGGGTCCTCTCCCGTTTCCCGCCGCGCCGTTACTCCGGGGCCGGGCCCGGGGCCTGCGGGGGCTGCTGCGGCCAGGCGGGGGCCGGGGTGGGCGCTTCCGGGTCGCCGTACTGCCGGCCGCCCGGCTGGGGCGGCTGCCCGGGCTGCCCCGCCGGGGGCTGCTGGGGCCAGCCCTGAGGGGGCACCCCGGGCCGGGCGGACTGGCCCGGGTCCTGCGGCGGTTGCCCGTACGGCTGCCCGGGCGAGGCCTGCCCCGGCACGGGGGCTGTCCGCCGTAGGGGGGCTGGGCGGCGTACGGCTGGCCGGGGGCGGGCTGCCCGGGAACCGGCTGGCCCGGCATCGGCGGTGCCATCTGCGGCGGCATGCCGCTGTGCCCGCCACCGGTCCACAACCCCTGCGCCTGCTGCGCGCGGGTGAAGTCCTCGGCGACCAGCGCGGCGAGGTTGAAGTACGCCTCTCGCGTCTTCGGCCGCATCATGTCGAGGTCGACCTCGGCGCCCGCCGCCAGGTGCTCGTCGAACGGCACCACGACGACGCCCCGGCAGCGCGTCTCGAAGTGCTGGACGATGTCCTCCACCTTGATCATCTTGCCGGTCTCGCGGACGCCCGAGATGACGGTCAGGGAGCGCTGCACCAGCTCGGCGTACCCGTGCGCGGAGAGCCAGTCCAGCGTCGTGGACGCGCTGGAAGCACCGTCGACGGACGGTGTCGAGATGATGATCAGCTGGTCGGCGAGGTCGAGCACGCCGCGCATGGCGCTGTAGAGGAGGCCCGTGCCGGAGTCGGTGAGGATCACGGGGTACTGGCGGCCGAGCACGTCGATCGCCCGCCGGTAGTCGGCGTCGTTGAACGTCGTGGAGACGGCCGGGTCCACGTCGTTGGCGATGATCTCCAGTCCGGAGGGCGCCTGCGAGGTGAACCGGCGGATGTCCATGTACGAGTTGAGGTACGGGATCGCCTGGACCAGGTCGCGGATGGTCGCCCCGGTCTCGCGCCGCACGCGGCGGCCGAGCGTGCCGGCGTCCGGGTTCGCGTCGATGGCGAGGATCTTGTCCTGCCGCTCGCTGGCGAGGGTGGAGCCGAGGGCGGTCGTCGTCGTGGTCTTGCCGACGCCGCCCTTGAGGGAGATGACGGCGATGCGGTAGCACGACAGGACCGGCGTGCGGATCAGTTCGAGCTTGCGCTGCCGCTCCGCCTCCTCCTTCTTGCCGCCGAGCTTGAAACGGGAGCCGGGGGAGGGGTTGCGGCTGCTCTTGGGCTTCTGCTTGGTGTTGCGGAGCAACCGGTCCGAGGACAGTTCGACCGCCGCCGTGTAACCGAGCGGGGCGCCCGGAACGGACGCCTGCCGCTGGTCGTGCGCCACCGGGGAGGGCCAGGCGGCACCGGTGCGGGGGTCGACGGCGGGGGCGGGGGAGGGGTCCTGCGCCTGGACTTGAGGATGAGCCTGGGCCTGGGGAGGGGGGAAGCCGTACCCGTCCTGCGGCGGGCCGGGCTGCTGCGGCCGACCGGGAGGGACCTGGGGCTGCGCGGGGTGGGCCTGCCCGCCGGGGAAGCCGTATCCGGCGTGGGGCTGTGCGGGGGCGGTGGGTTCGGGTGCCTGGTGGTCGTGCCGGGGGGTCCGTACGGGTTGTGGGGCGCCGGGGTGGGGGGCGTGGAGGGCGTGGAGGGCTGCGCGTGGGGGTGCGGGAAGCCGTATCCGGCGTGGGGTTGTGCGGGGGTGGTGGGTTCGGGTGCCTGGTGGTCGTGCCGGGGGGGCCGTACGGGTTGTGGGGCGCCGGGGTGGGGGGCGTGGAGGGCTGCGCGTGGGGGTGCGGGAAACCGTACCCGGCGTGCGGCTGCGCGGGGGCTTGCGGTTCAGCGAAGGGCGCCCCCGGCTGCTGCGGCACTCCGGCCGGAGGAGCGGCCCCCGGCCACGCGGGCGCCGCCGCCGGGGCGGGCGGAGCGGACTGGTCGACGCTGGGCGCCGGCGCGGGCCACTGCTGCGCCCCGGCCGGCGCGGCCGGCTGGAACGAGGGCGGCAGCGGCGGCAGAGCCGGCACGGCCGGTCCGCCGCCCTGAGCACCCTGCTGGGAGGGGTGCGGCGGCCACGGCTGCGCAACGGGCTCACCGGCCACCGGCGCGGCGTCCGGCACGGGCGCGGCGTCCGGCGCCGGACGGTCGCCGGAGGCCTGGCCGTCGCCCCCGTCCACCGGCTCGTCCCTCCGGCCGTCCTCCCCACCGTCACCGTCGCCGGCAGGGGTGCCGCCGGCGCCGGCGGCGGGGGTGCCGTCGGCCGGAACCTCGTCCGGGGCGTCCGCGCCGGTCCCGTCGGCCCGGTCTTCGCCGCCCGGCCCGTCGGCCGCCGCGCCGGCGACCGGTTCCCCCTCCCCGTCCGGGGCCGGGGCGCCCTCCGGTCCGTCGGTGCCCCCCGCCGTACCGCCGTCCCCGGCGCGCTTCTCGGCACCGGCGTCCGCTCCGGCCTCCGTACGCCTCGCGGTCTCGTCCATCTCCTGCTTCAGCTCGGCGGGCGAGAAGCGCATCGTGACCCCGCCCTCCGGGTCGCCGCCCCCGAACGGCTGCGCCGCGGGGGCGGGCACGTGCGCGGAGGGCGTTCCCGGCCCGGTCGCCGGAGGCGCCGCGGGCGGGACGGCGGGGGAGGCGGGCGGCGGCGTGGAGTCGGGCCGGAAGCCGCCGCTCTGCGGCAGGCCCGGAACGGCGATGGGCTGCCCGGTCGGCGGCGGGGGAGGCGGCGCCGCACCCGGCGCCGGGGACTCCGGGCCGCCGGCGTTCTGCGTGTACCAGGCGGGCGGGGTGTAGTCGATGGTGAACTCACCCGTCATCTCGGCGGCGTCCATGTCGGACGGATCGTCGGCGGGAGGAGTGTTCCATCCCCGGTGGATCTCGTCCCGATCGCCGTTCACTTTGCCTCCTGGTGTGGTCGAGCACCCTTGTGCCGTCGTGGGTGTGGGCGACCGTTCCTGTCGTCCGTGGCCCGGCTCCCCCGGCGTGCACCGCACGCCCGCGCGGGGTCATGGCCGGCCCTTCCCACCCTAATCGCCGACGGCACCCGGGTGTCAGGCCCGTCGGTCCACAAGGACGCCCCCGGGGCGACGGATCTCACCGCCGAGTGACGCGCCGGAAGCTCTACGTGAAGGTGAAGGGGGGCAAAGTTCCTCAGAAGCTCACGTATTGACGGGCGCTCACAATTCCGTGGGCCCGAACCTCCCGCCGGAGACGGATCCCGGACCGGGGCGGACCCCGGGCCGAGCGCCGCCGGCGGCCCCTCCACACGGAAGCGGGCCCCGCCCGCCCGGGGAGGTCCCGGGCGGGCGGGGCCCGTCGCCACCGCCGTACCGGCGGCTCACTTCAGGTCGAACTCCCCGTCGCGTGCGCCCAGGACGAACGCCCGCCACTCCGCCTCCGTGTAGCGCAGGACCGTGTCCGGGTCCAACGACGACCGCATGGCGACCGCGCCACCGGGCAGGTGGGCGATCTCGACGCGCTCCTCGTCGGGGCTGGTGCCCGGGGCGCCGTGCCACTCCACCCCGGAGATGTCGAGGGCGTACAACTCGTCCTTCTCCTGTGCGCTGCCCATCGCTCGAGTCCTTTCGGTAACGGCTGGAATGGACGTGCCCTCCCGGGGCCCGTCCGGTCGACCGCGACGGCGGCCGCGGTCCGCGTCGCCTCCCCGGCATCCTAGGGCCGTGCGCGCCGCGGGACCCGGGTCGCTTGACAAACCGCCCGGAACCCCCGACCGGCCCCCCGCCGCGACCTCAGTCCATCCGCCGGGCCGCACCCAGCAGCCCCGTCTCGGCGTCGGTGCCGGCCGTCATCACCCAGTGCCGCTCCCGCCCCGCGCACCACAGCGTCACGCCGTCCGCGAGCGTCGGCAGGGCCTCGTACTCGGCCCGAGCCAGCCCCAGGATCCGGCCGATCTGCTCCGCCTCCTGCGGGGACACCCGCTGCACCCCCACGAGCGTCGCGGCGCGCATCAGCCGGGGCGCGACCGGACTCAGGTACGGCAGCAGCGTCAGCACCGACTGCCACGGCGACGACACGACCCGGCCGCGCGGCGGCCGCATGCCGCAGTCCCGGACGACCACGACCGGACTGCCCACCGTGGCGCCCATCGGCGGCACCCGGCCCACGTCGTGCAGCGTGACGCATTCCAGGCCCGCGCCGGCCGCGTGCGCCAGCGCCGTCCAGGCCTGCGCCCGGCCGGTCTCGACCGCGACGCGGGCGCCCGTGCCCGCCGCGCGCAGCGCCAGCACCTGCGCCGTCCACAGACCGCCGATGAGCAGCACGTCGTACGGGGTGGAGCGGTGGAAGCCCACGATGCGGGGGTTGCCCTCCGCGTCGTCCCCGATGACCACGCCGTCGTCGCCCACCGGCAGGGACAGGGCGCCCAGGCCGTCCGCGGCGACGCTGTGGCCCGCGTGGCGCGGGCCGAACAGTCCGCGCGGGGCGCGGGCCGACCGTGTTCCGAGCATCACTGCGTCCCTCCCAGCGGCAGCGTCGCCAGCACACCGGGCAGCTGCTCCCGGTCCAGCCGCGCCAGACCGACCTTCGCCGACCGGGCGGCCTGCTCCAGCGCCCGCCGCACTCCGATGAGTTCGCTGTCCGAGCCGCCGGTTATCCGCACGTACCCGGCCACGTCCACGGCGTCCCGCCGCGAACCGCGCCGCATGGTGAGGCCGAACGTCGTCGCGTACGCGGGCGTCGCCGTCAGCAGCGACACCAGCCTCGCCAGGGGCGAGCCCCCGCCGCCCGCCAGGGCCGGCCAGCGGCCCACCGCGTACGTCGTGTGCCAGCGGTCGTCGCAGCGCCACACCCGCGCCGTCTCCACCGTCCGGCGCTGCGGCGTGGCGTCCGGGCGGTGCGCACGGGCGGCCAGCCGCGGACTCGCGCACGCCGCGGTCGCCATCGTGGAGTTCAGCTCCTCCTGGTCGAGCACGACGGCCTCGAAGCCGGCGCCGGTGATCCGGCTCGCCACGTGGTCCGCCGCGCGCACCAGGCACCGCTGGGCCCCCCCGACGCCTCCGCCGCGCGCCTCGATGGCCTCCCGGCAGCGCTCCGGGTCCAGCTTCAGCGCCACCCACGTCATCCGCAGCGCGGGCGCCCCGGTGCGCTGCTGCAGCGGCGCGTACGACAACCGGGCCACCGCCTGCTGCGGCAGGTGCGGCGCCGGCGCGGAACGCACCTGCTGCACCAGCTGCACCGACTCCAGCACGATGTCGTCGACCTCCAGCGCCCCGCCGAGCAGGGACAGCGGAAGCGTCCGCGCGCCGAACGCCGGCCTCGGCGCGGCACCGCTCGCCTCGACCCGCACGACCGCCGTCAGGAACGTGCCGTCGCCGAGCATGCCGACGGTGCGCCGCTTCCGGTCGACGTAGGGGAACGGCCGGAACCCCGGCAGCCCCTCCACGATCGGCGCCAGCGACGGGTCGACGTCCACGGCGGCGGGCGCGGCCGCCCGGCGGCGGGCGCGCAGGGCCAGTGCCGTCGACGACCAGTCCTGCACGGCCTGGCCGCGCCGCCGCGCCACCGCGAGCAGCACGAGCACCACGGCGAAGGACAGCGTCGGGATCAGCCACAGGCCCTGCAGCGCGACCCCGACCGCGGCCAGCGCCAGGGCCAGCTCGACCAGGACCAGCTGGCGCAGCTGGAAGGGCCCCACGCGGCCGACCCGCGACAACGGGCGCGGGGCGGGGGCGGCCCCGGACGCCGGGGCGGCGGCGGTCCCGGGGGTCGGGGCGGGACCGCGCCCTCCGGCCCGGTGCCCGTTGCCGCGTTGCCGGCGGGAACGGGCCGGGCGTCCCCCGCCGGACCGCCCCGTGCGCGCGCGCGTCGCCGTACCCATCGCCGCGATGCCCCCTCGTGTCCGTAAAAGCCGAATTCACACGGCCGTTGACCGGGCGATCACCCTACCTGAGCAGAGAGGCCCGGCCGCCAACAGGCATAGTAGGGGGGCGGTTACGACGGCCGGCGTCCCGGACACCAGGGGACACGGCTGCCCAGCGGGGAGAGGGACAGCGGATACATGGCATCGCGTCGGGACGAACTCAACGCCTACACCTTCGCGAAACGGAGACTCGTCGCCCAATTCGTCCAGCCCAACTCCACCGGCTCCGAGGAGGGCGCCCCCCGTCCGCTGCGCGCGGTGCTGCCCGGGGTCATCGTGGGCGTCGTGGTGCTCGCCGTGTCCGGCGCCTGGGGGATGTTCCGCCCGGTCGCCCCGAAGAACTGGGACGCGCACGGCGAGAACGTCATCATCGCCAGCAAGTCGACGACGCGCTACGTCGTCCTGAAGACCGGCAGCACGAAGCAGCTCCACCCGGTCCTCAACATGGCCTCCGCGAAGCTCCTCCTCGACCCCGACAAGGGGACGGTCATCAAGGTCGACGAGTCCGTGCTCGACAGCGGGAAGATCCGGCACGGCGCCACCCTCGGCATCCCGTACGCGCCCGACCGCCTCCCCGACGCCAAGGAGGCGGGCGCCGCCAAGCGCTGGGCCGTGTGCGAGCGCCCCGTCGAGGGCGGCCGCGCCATCCAGAAGGCGGCGTTCGTCCTCGCCGACCGCGAGAAGGACAAGACCGAGGGCGCGAACCGGCTGGGCGGCGGCGACCTCCTGTACGTCGAGGGCCCCGCCCCCGACCGCACCCGCTACGTCGTGGACGCCGGCGGCACCGCGTACCCGGTCGAGAAGAACGAACTGCTGCTGCGCCAGCTCGTCGGCCAGGGCCGCACCCCGCAGCGCGTCTCCGCCGGCTGGCTGGAGACCCTCCACAAGGGCGACGAGATCACCTTCCCCACCGTCGACGGCGAGCCGGGCTCCCCCGCCGGCGTCCCCGGACTGGACTCCGGCGTCAACAAGGTCGGCATGGTTCTCACCGCCACCGACGGCACCAGGAAGCAGCAGTACGTCGTCCTGCGGGGCAGGGTCGCCCCCGTCTCCGACTTCACCGCCAAACTGCTGCTCAACAGCCGTGAGCTGATCCGACTCGGCCAGAACGGCCAGGCCACCTCCGTCAGCGCCGCCGCCTTCCGGCCGGGCGAGGCGTTCGGCCGCGACAAGAAGTGGCCGCAGCACGCCCCGAGGCCCGTCAACTCCGCGAACACCGGCGAGGGCAGCCGCAACACCGTCTGCAACGTGCTGCGCGAGGTCGACGAGGACGACGGCTCCACCACCCTCAGCACCTGGGCCGGCGAGGACTTCCCGGCGCCGCTGCCCACCGGTTCCAGCAGCGCGTACGTCACCCCCGGCACCGGCCTCCTCTTCCGCCAGTTCACCGGCTCGCGCACCGACGCCGGCTTCCTGTTCCTCGTCACCGACACCGGTCTGCGGTACGCGATGCAGTCCAACGGCGACAACCCGGCCGACGACTCCGGCATCGGCTCCTCCGGCTCCGCGGAGGAGAAGAAGGCGCGCCTCCTGGAGGCGCAGCAGGCCCAGAACAGGCTCGGCTACAAGGACGTGGACCCGCGACCCGTACCGGCCGCCTGGTCGGCGTTCCTGCCGACCGGCCCGCGCCTGTCGACGGCCGCGGCCCGGCAGCCGCAGGGCTCGTGAGGCGGAGGCGTACACGATGCAGTCCACGAACAGGCGGCGCGTGAACCGGAGGCGGGCGGCGGCCCTGGCGGCGGCGTTCCTCGGGGTCGCCCTGCCCGCCCCGCCGGCCGCGGCGGAGGCCCCCGGCCAGTGCACCTACCCCAGCAAGCCCTACGAGGGCCGCCCCTGGGCCCTCCAGCGGGTCCTGCTCGACGAGCTCTGGAAGCAGTCCACCGGCAAGGGCGTCCGCGTCGCTGTCATCGACACCGGCGTCGACGTCAGGCACCCGCAGTTGAAGTCGGCCGTCGACGTGGGGAGCGGGATCAACCTCATCCCGAAGGACGCCGAGGACGAGCACGGCAACAAGGTCGAGCGCGGCAAGGAGGACGGCACCACCGACACGGTCGGCCACGGCACCAAGGTCGCCGGCATCATCGCCGCACGCCCCATGAAGGGCACCGGCTTCGTCGGCCTCGCCCCGGACGCCACGATCATCCCCATCCAGCAGAACGACGCGGACGGCAACGGCACGGCCGGAACGCTGGCGGCGGCCATCCTGCACGCCATCGACGAGAAGGCCCACGTCATCAACATCTCCCAGGACACGGCGAACGCCGTCGAGCCGACCCCGCTGCTGAAGGAGGCCGTCCAGAAGGCCCTGGACGCGAAGATCGTGGTCGTCGCCTCCGCGGGCAACGACGGCATCGACGGCAACGTGAAACCGACGTACCCCGCCTCGTACGAGGGCGTCCTCGCCGTCGCCGCCTCCGACCGCAACAACGAACGCGCCGCCTTCTCCCAGTCCGGCGACTTCGTCGGCGTCGCCGCACCCGGTGTGGACATGATCACCACGGTGCCGGGCGGCGGCCACTGCGCCGACAACGGCACCAGTTTCTCCGCCCCCTACGTCGCCGGGATCGCCGCCCTCATCAGGGCCAAGCACAAGGACTGGACGCCCAAGCAGATCGTCGCCCAGATCCAGCAGACCGCCGAGCGTTCGATCGCCGGTCACGACCGGCTCGTGGGGTGGGGCGTCGTGGACCCGGTCCGGGCGCTGACGGAGGACGACCGACCCGTCGAGGCCCCGGTCGCCCGCGAGGGCGTCGTCAACGCGGAGCCGCCGACACCGGCCGAGCTCCACCTGGGCGAGACGCCCGAGCAGCGCGACGCCCGCCTCGCGACGTACGTCGTCGTGGGCGGCGGCGTCCTCGTCGCCGCCATCACCGGCACCGCGATCGCCCTCCGCGACGCCCGCCGCCGGAGCCGTACGGCGGCGCGCCCCGCGAGCGGATGACGGGCGTGCGCGGCCGCACGCAACCGAAGGGCCCCCTCCGCCGCCGGGGAAGGCGCCCGACGGGTAAGGCACTTGGGGCTGTCGGAGGCACTGGATAGAGTGGCGGACGTGCGATCGGTGGATGACCCAATGACCTGATCGCAATGCAGGGCCGCTGGAACAACGGGGAACGGGGAGGGACAAGGGCCATGGGCGACCTTGAGCGCGGTGCAGGCGCGCTACGGAATTTCCAGACCAGGATCGACGCACTGCTGACGGAATTCGAGAGCAGCCCCGGCGGCAGCAAGAAGGTCGCCGAGCACACCGTCGAGCGCGGTGCCTTCAGCGGCACCGGCCTGCCCTTCGCGGAAGCGGACGGCTTCTTCAAGCAGTACGCCCGCGTCCACAAGGAACTGGTGTCGCTCTCCAAGCTCCTGGCCGACCAGATGGAGCTCCTGCGCCTCGGCGTCCGAGCCGCCGACGTCGGCTTCGACAACGTCGACGAGGACACGCGCCAGCGCTTCCACGCCATCGACGACCGTCTGAAGGCGGCGGCGAAGGAGCGCGAGAAGGACGACGAGAAGGCGGACAGGCCGGACCAGCCGCGTACGGACAGGCCGGACCAGCCGCGTACGGACAGGCCGGACGTCTCGAAGGACATGGGGTAACGCCGATGGGAACCGAGAAGAACCTCGCCCCCGAGCAGGTGCAGAGCCAGGAGGCGGCGAAGATCCAGACGGTGTTCGCCGCCACGGACCGGTGGGAGCGCCTCACGGCGCAGCTCGACCCCAGCGGTTTTTGCACCAGAGGTCCCGGTGGCCTCTTCGGCAAGACGAACTTCGAGAACGCCCCGCTCAACGCCATGCTGGACCTCCTCGAAGCGGCCAATCCGTCCGACCTGGAGGCCGCCGGCACGGCCCTGGAGGCCGCCCGCAAGGCCCTCAACGACGCGGCGCGCGACCTGAAGAAGGACGCCGCGGCGGTGGAGCTGAAGGGCGAGGCGGGTACGGAGTTCCAGCGCTTCGCCTCCGACCTCGTCGCGTACACGTACAACCTGGCGGGCTTCGCCAACGTGGTGGGCGCGCAGATGAAGGTCGCCAGCACGGGCCTGGCCTCGGTGCGCAGCGCGCGCCCGCCCCGCGACACCCGCCCCGACCCGAAGAAGCCCACGGACTTCCCCCCGTCGGAGCGCACGGCGGACAACGAGGACTACCAGAAGGCCCTCAAGGCGGAGCGCGACCGCCAGGAGGCCATCAACCAGATGAACCGCCTGGCGTCGTTCTACGCGGTGTCGGAGTCGACGCTGGCCTCCCAGGAGCCGCCCAAGTTCCCGGAGCGCCTGAAGGTCCCGGTGCCGCTGCCCTCGTTGGGCTCCAACCGCAACGGATTGCCGCAGAGTACTGGACAGGCCACTATGGGCGCTGCGAAGAGCAGCGACTCGCAGGGGGGATATTCCCGGCCGGCGGAAAGCGGTGGGTTCACAGGCGGCACGAGTGCCAACGCGCTCGGCCCTACTCCGGGCCCGACGACGCTGGACCCGTCGATGCAGATCGACACCATCGCACCTCCGGCCCCGCCGGCGACGGCCCCGCCGGCGCCCTCACCCACGCCGACCACTCCCACGGCCACCGGAGGCCCCGTCACACCACCGCCCATGGTGCCGGGCATCCCGGGCACCGGGCGTGGTACGGGCGGTGGCCGAAACCCGGCCGTGCCTGCCGTTTCGCGTACCACCAAGCCCAGCACGAGCCAGTTCGGCCGACCCGGGTTTTCCGGGGTTCCGCAGGCGGGGCAGAGCGGCACCGGTCAGGGACGCACCGCCGGACCCGGCCAAGCGAGCCAGGTCGGCCGTCCCGGTGCGCCCGGCGCTTCCGGCACCCCCGCCGCCGGGCGTCAGGGAGTGATCGGCGGCCAGAACCCGAACAACACGGTCGGCCGACCCGGCGCCCCGGGCACCTCGGGCGCCGGCCGCACGGGGAGCGCCGCGCCCGTCACCGGGCGGCCGAGCGGGGGCATCGTCGGCGGTACGCCACAGCAGCGTGTGGCCACGGGCGGCGCCGGTGGTCCCCGCATCCCCACGGGCACGGTCATCGGCGGCCAGGGTGCGGCACAAGGCCGTCCGTCGGCGGCGCGCCCCGCCACGGGCGGTGTCATCGGCGCCAACCCGGGTGCGGCTGCCCGCTCCACGGGCCGGGGCACGCCGAGCGTGAACGGCGTCGTGGGTACCCCGCGCTCACAACGGGACAAGGACCAGAAGGACAAGGGGCACTCCGGTTCCGAGCGCCCCGACTTCCTCGTGGAAGACGAAGAGACATGGGCGGCCCGGCGGCGCGGCGCCGTTCCCCCAGTGATCGACTGAGTACAGGAAAGGTGCAGGGAGCCAGGATGACAACAGGAACGGCGCGTCGGCTGAGGCGACGGGTCACATGCGCGGTTGCGCTCGTAAGCGCGTGGACCATCGGGTTCGTCGGCCTGGCTCCTGCCGCTGCAGCGGAGGACATCCGCGCCCAGCAGTGGTACCTGGACGCAATGCATGTCGACAAGATCTGGAAGAAGGCCACTGGAGAAGGCGTCAAAGTGGCTGTCATCGACTCCGGCGTCAACGCCTCCACCCCGTCGCTCAAGGGACAGGTCCTCAAGGGGCTCGACACAACCGGGGGTGACGGGAAGACCGACGACTACTCCGGTCACGGCACCACCATGGCCGAGCTGATCGCGGGCACCGGACGCGGCGGAGGCATCCAGGGACTTGCTCCAAAGTCCAAGATCATCCCCTTCCGCATTGCCCTCGACGGCATCAGCCGACGAAAAAACAGCTGGCACGTTGAAGACGCCATGCAGGCTGCCGCTGAGAGCGATGCAAAGATCATCAGCATGTCCTTCGGCGTCTTCGGCGAGACCGAGCGCATGAGGGAGGCTGCAGCCTACGCCCAGAAGAGGGGCAAGCTCCTGTTCGCCTCGGCCGGCAACACCGGAGATGAGGACAACAAGAGCCAGTATCCCGCGGGGCTGCCCGAAACCGTGGGGGTCGCGGCCACCGATTCCGAAGGCCGGGTCGGCAAGTACTCCACCCATGGCGAAATGGTGGACATCTCGGCTCCGGGCAGCGACATCCCGTACTGGTGCGACGCGACGTTCACCCGTTACTGCGACGGAGCGGACGGCACCAGCGCCGCCACCGCCATCGCCTCCGCCACCGCCGCCCTCATCTGGTCCCTGCACCCGGAGTGGACCGCGAACCAGGTCCTGCGCGTCATGCTCGAAAGCGCGGGCAAGGGCGAGGGCTGGAAGCCCGGCACGGTCAGCAACTACGTGGGCCATGGTGTCGTCCGCCCCGGAGCCCACATCAACCGCGGTCTGGGCAAGCCCGGCGACCCCAACATCAACCCGCTGACGAACGAGAACACGACGGGCGCCAAGGGCGGTTCGTCCGCATCACCCGCCTCGCCCGCTGCGTCTGCACCAGCTTCGTCACAAGCCCCGCAGGGCCGGCCCACGCCCGGTCAGACCGTGGCAGGCTCCGGCGGGGGAGCCGGGGACGGGAGCTCCCTCGGCCTCATTCTTGGCGGCGCCGCAGCCGCGGTCGTCGTCGCGGGAGGCATCTTCTTCGTACGCAAGCGCCGTACGGCATAGCGGCAGGAACAAGCCGCCCGCACCCGACGGTGGCGATCCGACCCACCGGAACCTCCAGAGAGGAAGCACATCGCATGGCAGTCCAGAAGGTCAATGGCGTTGCCCTCACGAAGTTGCAGCAGGAGCTGACCTCCCAGTTCGACGACGTGAAGAGCCAGCTGTCCGTCCTGCAGGGGACGATCGACAGCCTGGAGGGCCGCTGGGCCGGTATCGGTGCCGGTGCGTTCAACGTGAAGCAGAACGCGATCAACCAGAACATGGTCGGCATCGGCAAGCTCCTGCTGAAGTTCCAGGAGGCCATCGAGGCGGCCCGCACCATCGCCGGCAACACGGACACCGAGGTGGAGGCCGCCCTCCGAGGCGTCGACGTGGCGGAGGGCTACTCGGGCGACTCCTCGACCGAGGCCCGTACGTCGAACCTCAGCAAGTACTGACCTTTCCCGGCCGTGCACCGCTCTCGGCCGGCACACGACAGCACGACCCGGTTGGAGGACCGATGACGCAGAACGACGGCACGATGATCGTTACTTACTCGAGCCTGCAGGAGGCGGCGGGCAACATCGAGAAGCAGGCCGAACGGCTGAACACCAGCCTGGAGGCCATCCAGGCGAAGATCGCGTCGATCTCCGACCTCTGGGAGGGCGAGGCGCGCGAGGCGTACAAGACCGCGCAGACCGACTGGGACCGCAGGGCGATGGAGATCCACAAGGCGCTGAACCAGATCGCCCGGGCGGTCCGCGAGGCCGCTCCCGCCTACCAGCAGGGCGACAAGAAGGCCGCGTCGAACTTCATGTAAGCGACGACACCGGCCAACACCGGAAGAGGGGCGGACACGCGCGGGAGGTGTCCGCCCCTTCTCCTTTTCCAGGAAATGGATCGGCCGTGTCCCCCGGTTGGCAAGATGACGGAGACCTTGCTCCGCGGGGTCAGGTACTGAACTTGGTTGAGTGATGTCGGAGCTGTTCGCCTGACGGCGGCGGGTCCGCTCCGGTAGCTCTGGATCGTGAGATACGCGCAGAGTGGCGGGTTGACCGACGCAGGGAGGCCCGCGCGGGAGCGGATCCGGCTGCAGGCCGTGGAGCGTTTCGCGGGTGGGCAGGGGAACGGGGAGATCGCTGCCGCGCTGCGGGTGACGGAGCGGTCGGCGGAGCGGTGGCGTCGCCAGTGGCGTGAGCGTGGTGAAGCGGGGGTTGTGTCGAAGGGATCGCCGGGGCGGCCGAGGCTCAGCGGCGCGCAGATCGCGAGGCTGGAACGGGAACTGGAACGTGGGCCGCTGGCCCACGGTTGGATCGATCAGCGCTGGACACGAGCGTGGATCAAGACGCTGATCGGCCGGCTGTTTCACACGTGAGCTACACGATGGAGGGCACGTGGCTGCTGCTGAAACGGTATGGATCGTCCGGGCTCCGTCTCCAGCTCGGCGGACCGATCGTGCTCGTCTGGGACAACGCCCGCATCCACCTCGTCCCGCCGCTGAAGGCGTTCTTCGAGGCCAGCGGGGACTGGCTGGCCGTCTTCCGACTGCCTACCTACGCATCTGACCTCACTCCCCGAGAGAGGGTCTGGTCGCTGGTCAAACGCAACCTCAAGCAGACCCAATACCGTCCGCACCTGATCGACGGCTGCCTCGCCGGTACAGACTTGATCATGAACGGCTGACCGGCATCACGAATTCAAGTTGAGTACGAGTAGTTCAGTCGCGATCACTCCAGGCTGAGAACACCAGGAGAACGCGCCTTCGCGCAGCTGAAGTCCTGGAGAATCCTTCGTCGGGCCAGATGCTCCACCGGCCGCATCGGCACCACCGTCCAAGCCGCCCACACACTGCTGACCTGCAGCTATTCAGAACGAAAAGGGTTCACTGCCGTGACAGTCTCTTCCCCCGCAGTCACCAAATCTTGTTGCGGCATGCGTCAGAAGTCGCCATAGCCTCGGTGTATGCCTTGATCAGGGACTTGATGTCACCTTCGCCCTTGGTTGCACCGGCTGCATAAATCCATGTGAAGAGGTCGCCCTTGACATCCTTGTCAATAAGGCTCGGATCAGCACACTCAACCAGGCCAGCGGCTCCAGTGGCAGAGTAGATATACCGCCTGTCGGGAGTGATCTTGTCACTTGGGTCAATTCCATGCATTCCCTTTGCGACATCGGTCAAGGGTGTCCCTTCCGCACGCCACTCAACGGCAGCAGCGAAGGCCTCTTTGCCGTCGACACTCAGATAGCAGAATTTCGACCCCATCCCTACTTTTTCCTTTTTAGAAATTTCCTTACCGTTTGGCAGGATGGATCCCAGCAGGTCCTTAGGGATATTGGCCCCACATAGAGTTTCGGGAATCTCATATTCCCGGGCGTCAGGAGAAGAGCAGGAGGCCAAGGCGAGTGAGACGAAAGCGAGACAGGCCGCGCTCATGGCAGGGGTCATATCGGGGAAAAAATTTTTGAGACTCATGGCATCCTTTATTTGGGATCATGCCGTTGTTTCTTGCCCTGTGATCACCCAGGAACGGTCTGAAGGTCCTTTGCCATGCGGTCAGCGGCTGTTGAGGCATTATCGAGACCTTCTTTGCAGCCCTCCCGGGCCCACTCTTCCACCTGAGGAGCGTAAGACGCTCGGTGCGCCTGCGCGGCATATCTGGCGGCCTCACTGCTGAGTTTGACCGATTTTTCTCCGCTGTCGTTCCAAAGCTGAGCGACTTCATGCCCCCGTTTGCCGAGAGCTTCCCCCTTGGCATCCTGGAACAGCTGCTCAATAATTACGCCGCTTACAGTGTTTGCGGCGCCGCCGACTGCTGCTCCTACCACAGGGCTTGCGATGAAGGAAGCGCCTACACCGATCCCGAGGCCTAGGATTCCCGTGACTGCGCTTTTCCTCTTGTTTACCGCGTTCGCGTAATCCTCATCGGCTTGTTTAGCCTCCCCCAGCACTCCTTCCTGCCTCCCGATGGCCAATGTTCCGCTAACCTCTCCTGACTGCTTGCTGATCTCCAAAATGGTCTTTTCCATGTCGTGTGGATAGCGTTTGTCCCTGGGGAGGCCCGGGTCCATGTGGTAGTCCAAGAGATTCGCCATGTATGCTTTTTGGTTCACTTCCACGGCTGCATAACCCTCGGGGTTCTGACCAAGGATGAGCAGAAGACGGGTAACGTCCGCATGGTTGAGGTCGGCCGTTGCCCCCGCGACGGGGAAGAGTCGCATGATGCTTTCATTCTTGGCGCCGGCATCCGTCATGGACCTGTTGATGTCCGGTAGGTACTCCGACGTGATCTGCCCGATGCTGTCGGACATGTAGCCACGGTCCTTGAGGAGTTCCGGTTTCTCGCCGATGGCTGCGACCAGGCTCTCCATGAGCCGGGCCTGTGCCGCGGTGTGCGGGGGAGAGGCGTCGCTCGGAAGCTGACCCGCCGGGTGGCCGGTCGTGGCGGCCTCCAGGGCCATCGCCAGGTAGTTGTGGCCCGCGATGCTCTCCTCGCCCTTGCCATCCATGTTCTGCGGCCACTTCCGCTCTTCGAAGAGGTAGTCGAAGTTGGACAGCTCCGCCTTCTCGTCTTTTTTCCCATCGTTCATGAACTCGTGGTCGTCGTCCTTGGTCAGGAAAGAGCTGTTGAAGAAGTCCGTCGCCGCTCCCGGGTTGTTGGACAGCGCGCGCAGGAAGCCCACCAGAGGGTCGGAGCCGGAGTCCGTGCCGGTACGGTTCAGGAGAGGATCGGCACCCAGACGTGACCAGAGGGGAGAAGCGTGGCGGCCGTTGTCACTGGACTCCTTCTCCCTCTGCATCAGCGCGGAGCCGTAGTCCTTCAGGAAGCCGTCCTCGAAGTTCCCCCAGCGCATCAGGTTGCTCATCACCTGGAAGCCCAGCTGTGCGCTGTTCTTGTGGACGGGTTGGCCGCCGAGGTCGACCATCTCCCCGCGCCAGCGCACCATCTCCGGAGTGTCGGCCTGCGTCGCCGTGGCGAGCGTCAGGCTCAGGTGTTTCTGCAGGTCGTCGAGCTGGTCGAGTCGGGCGTGTCCGACATCTCCGTTGACGGCCGGGTTGTTGATCCCCGCCCAGAAGCGCAGCGTGCCGCCGGCGCCCAGTTTCTCGGCGAAGCGCTCCGCGAACAGTTCGTCGCCCGAGTGCTTCCTGAGCCCCGCGTTCAGCGCGTCGAAGTCTTCGACGGTGAAGTCGGCGGGGTCCTTGCCCGCCAGCTTCGCCAGGCGTTCCGCGTCCCGCAACGCCGCGGCGGCCGAGTCGCGATCCTTGTACCTGGCGCCTGAGAAGCCGTGGTCCGTCAGGTCGACGAGGGCCCTCAGTACCTTCGCCGCCGAGTCGTCGATCTCCGTCGCCTTGTCCAGGATCCGCTGCAGTTCGTCACGCAGCGCCGTGGCGTCCTTGTCGGCGCCTGCGGACGCGGAGCCCGGACTCGGGGTGACGGTGAAGCCGCTCCCTGACACCCGGACCGTGAGGTCCTTTCCCCGGCCGCGTTCGACGGCCTCCTTCAACAGCTTTTGCTGGGTCTTCAGTTCGTCCCGGGCGTCCCGCAGGATGTTCCGGATCGATGCGGCCTGTGTATGGGCGTCGGCGAACTCCCCGGCCGTCTTGCCGACGAACGCACGAGACACGGTGGCGTTGTAGCCGGTCCAGTCGGCCTTGGCCGCCTTGCCCTGAAGTCCTCCCCGGGCGTCTTTCTCCAACTGTCCGAGTCTTCTGACCATGCTCGACCAGTCCGTGACCGTACCGTCGAACTGCGCGAAATTGGCCGAGTGGAGTGCTTCGAAATCCATGGTGGCTCAGCCTCAGCCCTTCTTCTTCGGGGGGCCGTACACCGCGTTGCTCTTGCCGGGCGGGGCGTACTGTTCGTCGAAACCGGCGTCCAGGGTGTGAATGCTGCTCACACGGCGCTTGATGTGGTGTTCGTCGCCCTGGTGCGCGTTCTTCGTGAAGTCCATGTGATTGGAGATGAGCGCACAGGCGTCCATCAGCGAGTTCAGCTGCTTCTCCCAGCGCGTCGAAACGTGCTTCAGCGCGCCGCCCAGAGCGAATCCCTGCGTCGACAGGCTGGTTCCCGCGTCGTCCGTGCTGGCGACGCGAGCCTCCTTCCATAACCGGGTGTACAGCTTGAACGCCTCGTCGCCGATCGCGGCCAGATCCGCCTGGGTCACCCGCAGGACACCGTTCGGTCCCCCCGAGTTCGGAGTGTCCTCCGGCGGCAGCCCGTTCAACCGCATACGGTCCGCCCCTCTGCCGGCTGCCTCGGCCTTCAGCTGTTCCCACTCGTCCCAGGCCATGTACGGGCCTCCCCCGTCCTCGCGCCGTGCGCCACCGGTGATGCGCGGTTCACGCTAGGACGCGACGCACGAGAACCTCAAGCCGACCGGTAACTCCGAAGTGTCCCAGCCCTGTTGAGTCCGAGAAGTGTCGGTTTTCCCGGCGGGCGTCTGCGAGAGCCGGCCGGGACGCGACCGCCCGGACCTCCTTCCCCGGCCTCTGGGAGGGCGAGGCGTACGAGACCGCGCAGACCGCCTGGGACCGCAGGACGGTGGAGGCCCACAAGGCGTCGAACCAGGTCCGCGCGTGCGGTCCGCGAGGCCGCTCCCGCCCACCGGCAGGGCGACAAGAGAACCGCGTCGAACGGCATGTGCGCGGTGGCACCGGTCAGCACCGGAAAAAGGGGCGGACAACGCACGCGGGATGTGCCCCGTTGCGTTTCTCGCGGTCCTGCAAGAGGGCCGCTGGCCTCCGGGTCCGGCATGACTGTTGCCCCCTGTCGAACGGATGACCTGGGGGTGGTGCCACCGGGCTCGAGGAGTGCCGTCACGGACGCTGATGAGTCCGACGGCCGCCCGGCCTGGCGCAGTGCCCGACCGTGTCCGGTCCTCCCAGGCCGTGTACGGGCCTCCCCCGTCCTCACCCCGTGCGCCACCGGCGATGCGCGGTTCACGCCGGGGCGCGGCGTACGGGGGTCTCGAACCGAGGGGTGGCCCCGGAGCGTCACGGGGCCTGTTCAAGCCGGAGGGGGCGCCCGCCTTCCCGGCGGGCGCCCCAGGGACCGGCCGCGAAACGGCGGTACGGATCCCCTACCGCACGTCCGGCGGCATCAGGCCCGTCTGCACCAGCGGGTTGCCGCGCTGGCGGGAGACGAAGACGCCGCGGCCTGGGGGCATCGGGCGGGGGCGGACGCCGCCCAGGATCTCGCCCTCGTGCGGGTCGCCCGACAGGAGGACGCCCTGCGCGCCCAGCTCCATCATGCGCTGCATGAACGGCTCGTACGTCGACCGGCTCGCGCCCGCCGCGTTGCGGGCGATGATGAACCGGACGCCCACGTCCCGGGCGAACGGCAGCAGCTCGGTGAGCGGTGCCAGCGGGTTGCCGCTGGACGTCGACACGAGGTCGTAGTCGTCGACGATCACGTACACCGTCGGGCCCTGCCACCAGCTGCGGTCGCGCAGCTGCTGCGCGGTGACGTCCTCCGACGGCGTACGGCGCCGCATCAGCCCGGACAGGGCCTCCACGTGGTGGTCCATGTTGTTGGACATCGGCACGTACTCCGCCAGGTGCGTCGGCGGGGTGACGTCCAGCAGGGTGCGCCGGTTGTCGATGACGAACAGCTTGCAGGAGTCCCCGTCGTACCGCTCGCTCAGCTGCTTGATGAGCAGCCGCAGCAGGTTGGACTTGCCCGACTCGCTCTCGCCGAAGACCAGGAAGAACGGGTCGCGCTCGAAGTTGACGAAGACCGGCGCCAGGTTGTTCTCGTCGATCGCGAAGGCCACTCCGCGCTCCGGGTGGGCGAAGCCCGCGGGCAGGTTCGCCGCCGGCAGCTCGCGCGGCAGCAGCCGCACGCCCGGCGCGCCCGGCAGCGTCCAGTGCCGGGACACCTCCTGCGCCATCGCCGCGGTCGCCTCCGACAGGTCGCTGCCGGAGTTGATGCCGTCGATCCGCGGCACCGCCGCCATGAAGTGCAGCTTCTCCGGGGTCAGGCCCCGCCCCGGTACGCCCGTGGGCACGTTCTGCGCGACCCGGCGGTCCAGCTCGGAGTCCATCGGGTCGCCGAGCCGCAGCTCCAGCCGGTTCATCAGGTGGTCCTTGAGGTTGGCGCGCACCTCCATGGACCGCGAAGCGGTGAGGACCAGGTGGACGCCGTAGCCGAGGCCGCGTGCCGCGATGTCCATCACGAGGTGCTCCAGGCCCTCGTAGTCGGAGCGGAAGCTGCCCCAGCCGTCGATGACGAGGAACACGTCGCCCCACGGCTGGTCCGTCACCGCGATCTCACCGCGTGCCCGCAGCCGCCGGTAGGTGGCGATCGAGTCGATGCCGGCGCTGCGGAAGTACTCCTCGCGCCGCGACAGGATGCCGTACACCTCCGCGACCGTGCGCCGCACCCGCTCCGGGTCCAGGCGCGAGGCGACACCGCCCACGTGCGGCAGTCCCGCGACCGACGACATGCCGCCGCCGCCGAAGTCCAGCCCGTAGAACTGCACCTCGTGCGGGGTGTGGGTCAGCGCGAACGCCGAGATGATCGTCCGCAGCAGCGTCGACTTGCCGGACTGCGGACCGCCCACGATCTGCATGTGGCCCGCCGCGCCGGAGAAGTCCCGGTAGAGCGTGTCGCGCCGCTGCTCGAACGGCTTGTCCACCACGCCGACCGGTACGACCAGCCGGCCGGCGCCCTCGAAGCCGGGCTGCGTCAGCCCGCGCCCGCGCACCTCGGCCAGGCCCGGCAGCAGCTCGTCCAGCGGCGGCGGGTTGTCCAGCGGCGGCAGCCACACCTGGTGCGCCTCCACGCCGCGGCCCTCCAGCCTCCGCACGATCACGTCGAGCACGGAGTCGGCGAGCGCGTCGTCCTCCGGCCGGCCCCCGTCCGCCTGCGCGGGGCGGGCCGCCGGCTGCACGTACCGGATCGGCACCGGCGCCGCCGTGAACGGCACCGGCCGCCGGTCCACCGGCAGCGGCCCCCCGGCCGTCGCCAGCGCCTGCGTGTGGGAGCGGTACACGCCCGACACGTACGCGGCCTTGAACCGCACCATCTCGTCCGTGCCGAACTTCAGGTACCCGGAGCCGGGCACGTTCGGCAGGTGGTACGCGTCCGGCACGCCGATCGCGGCGCGCGACTCGGCCGCGGAGAACGTCCGCAGGCCGATCCGGTACGACAGGTACGTCTCCAGGCCGCGCAGCCGGCCCTCCTCCAGCCGCTGCGAGGCCAGCAGCAGGTGCACGCCCAGCGACCGGCCGATGCGGCCGATCTGCACGAACATCTCGATGAAGTCGGGCTTCGCGGTGAGCAGCTCGCTGAACTCGTCGATGACGAGGACGAGCGACGGGATCGGCTGCAGCGGGGCGCCGGCCGCGCGCGCCTTCTCGTAGTCGTGGATGTTGGCGTAGTTGCCCGCGTCGCGCAGCATCTCCTGGCGGCGGTTGAGCTCGCCGCGGATGGAGTCGCCCATGCGGTCGACGAGCGTCAGGTCGTCCGCCAGGTTGGTGATGACGGCGGCGACGTGCGGCATCTGCGACATGCCCGCGAACGTCGCACCGCCCTTGAAGTCCGCGAGGACGAAGTTCAGCGTCTCCGAGGAGTGCGTGACCGCCAGGCCCAGCACCAGCGTCCGCAGCAGCTCCGACTTGCCGGAACCGGTCGCGCCGACGCACAGGCCGTGCGGGCCCATGCCCTCCTGCGCGGCCTCCTTCAGGTCCAGCATGACCGGCGAGCCGTCCTCGCCGACGCCGATCGGCACGCGCAGCCGCTCCGACTGCGAGCGCGGCCGCCAGGTGCGCGCCACGTCGACGGAGGCGGCGTCACCGAGGTTCAGCAGGTCGGTGAACTCCAGGTTCGCCAGCAGCGGTTCGTCGTCGTCGCCGCCTGACGCCATCCGCAGCGGCGCGAGCTGGCGGGCCAGCGCCTCGGCGGCCTCCAGGCTCAGCCCGTCCGGCGTGCCCTCGTACACGAGCCCGTGGCCCGACTCCAGCCGCAGTTCGCCGGGGTGGACCACCACCGACAGCTGGCCGCGCGCCCCGGCGCCCTCACCGCGCACGACCTCGATGATCGTGACGCCCTGCAGGCCCTCCGCGGAGGCCAGCGGCGACATCGGCGGCACCGTCTGCCCGTCGAGGACGACCACCAGGTGCGGCTGGTCCAGCAGCGGGTGGTCGCCGCCCTGGAAGCGCGGCCGGCCCTCCAGCAGCCCGCCGAGCAGGTCCTGCAGGTCCATCGGGTCCGTGGTGATCAGGCGCCGCGTGCCGGCCCCGTCGACGGCGCCCCGCGCCTGCACGTGCGGCAGCCACTTGGCCCACTCCCACCGCGGCGCGGCGTCCTGGCCGGCGGCGACGGCGATGACCAGGTCCTCGGGCGAGTGCAGCGACGCCAGCGAGGCGACCATGGCGCGCGCGGAGGCCCGTACCGACTCCTGCTCCCCGCTCACCGTCACGTGGTAGAAGGCGCGCAGCGACACCGCCATGGGCAACCCGTCGAGCGTGCCGTGCGTCGCCAGGAACCGGCGCATCGCGCCCGCCGTCAGCGGCTCCAGGTCGTCCACCGGAGCCGTCTCGGGGGCGATCAGGGGCGTGGCGAGCTGCTGGCTGCCCAGGCCGATGCGCACCTGCCCGAAGTCGTCGTCGCCCACGCGCCGCTCCCACACCCGGCTGCCCTCGGCGACCAGCGCCCACAACTGCTCGGGGGAGGGGTGCAGGTAGAACTGGGCGTCGCGCTGGAGCCGCGCGGTCCGGAGCACGGCGCGGCGCGTCTGGTTCAGGTACTTGAGGTAGTCGCGCCGCAGGTCGGCGAGCTGCCCCTGGGTGCCGCGCCGGTACCGCACCAGCATCGCGATGCCCATGGCGAGGGTCGACGCGATCATCACCATGCCCATGATCCGCATGATCGGGTTCGGGGTCATGAAGAAGAACACGACGGAGCCGCCCATGCCGAGCATCGGCAGGATCTGCATCAGCGCCCCCTCCTGCTGCCCGCGGGGCAGCTCGGGCGGCGGTTGCACCTGTACCTGCTCGCCGGGCACCTCGGACGGCAGGACCCGTGGTGGGCGCTTGACGACGATCTGACTCACAGCTCACCAATTCCCTTGCCGGACGGAAAAGTTCCTATCGGCGCCCCCGTGGCGACGGGTTCCATCCGCGGTTGGGGATCCTACTTGCGTGGGGGGGCGGCGACCGGGCGGTAGGGTGACGCGACGGACCCGCGGAGCGGCGAACCACCGCGGAACGAGGGACGTTCGGAGCGCGGGCGGGCACCGCCGGCCGCGCCGGCGCCGGCACATCGCCGCCCGCGCCCGACGAAGTCACGGATTTCACGAGGGGAAGCAGAAGGTGAGCATGACGGCCCAGGCGGCGGCCACCACGACCGGCCACCCGGCTCCCGCGACGCCGTCCGGCGGCGGGACCGGCTTCTGCCGCGTCACCGTCGTCGCGCCCGACGGACGCGTCGACGTGGCGCTGCCCGAGGACATCCCGGTCGCCGACCTCCACCCGGAGATCCTCCGGTTGTCCGGTCAGAGTCCGGTCGAGGGCGGCCCGGTCGGCTACCACCTGGTCCGCCGCGACGGCACGGTCCTCGACTCGGCCAGGTCGCTGGCCGCCCAGCGCATCCTCGACGGTGAGCTGCTCTCCCTGCGGCCCTTCGCCGAGTCGCTGCCGCCGGCCGTCTTCGACGACGTCTCGGACGCCGTCGCCTCCGCCGTCGCGCGCGACCGCCGCTTCTGGACGGACGGGCTGATGCGCGGCTCCGGCCTGTTCGGCGGCTCCGTCCTGCTGGTGCTGCTGGCGTTCGTCCTGTGGCAGGCCGACCCGCGCCACGACACGCACGGCCTGCCGGGCGTCCTCGCCGGGGTGGCCGCGCTGCTCCTCCTGGCGCTCGCCTGCGTCCGCGCCCGCGTGTACGACGACCGCGGCTCGGCCGTCGCCCTGGGCCTCGGCGCGATGGCGAACGCCGCGGTCGGCGGCTCCGGACTGCTGCCGTTCGCCGCCGGCCAGGGCCCGGGCCGGTTGCAGTTCCTGCTCGCCTGCGCCGCCGTGCTGGTCACGTCGCTGGTCCTCATGCTCGTCGCCCCCTCGGGGGACGGGCCGTTCGTCGCGTTCGTCTTCGCCTCCACCGTGGGCCTGCTGGTGACGTTCGTCGCGATCCTGACCGGCATCGGCGCCGTGCAGACCGCCGCGGTCGGCCCCCCCGTCGCCGCCGGCGCGCTCGCCTTCCTGCCGGGCCTGTCCACCCGCTTCGCCCGGCTCCCCATCGGCTTCGACCCGCCCCGCACCGCCGTCGGAGGGTACGACGGCGGCGAAGGCGCCCCGCAGGGACCGGTCGACGCCGCCCGCGTCGCCGCCCAGGCCCGGCGCGGGCACGAGCTGCTCGTCGGCCTGGTCGGCGGTTGCGCCCTGGTCGCGGTCACCGCCGCGGGCGTGCTCGGCTTCTCGGACAACGTGTGGGGCCAGCTCCTCGCCCTCGCCACGGGCGCCGCGATGATGATGCGCGCCCATCTGTTCCGGTACTCCGCGCAGGTCGGCTGCGCCCTGGCCGCCGGGCTGGGCTCCCTGGTCCTGCTCGGCCTGGGCCTGTGCGTCAATCCGCCGGAGGGCGTCGTCCGCGCCGCGCTGCGCGGGGACACCGGGGCGCTGGACGTGCGCACGGTGTGGCTGGCCGCCGCCGTCGCCGCCGTCGCCGCCGTGGTCGTCGCCGTCGGGCTGATCGTGCCGAACAAGGGCGTCACGCCGTTCTGGGGCCGCTTCCTGGAGATCGCGGAGGGGTTCTTCCTGCTCACCCTGGTCCCGCTCTGCCTGGCGGTCTTCGGCGTGTACCACTCCATCCGCGCCCTCACGTCCTAGGCGTCCGCAAGGGCTGGTACGCTGTGTGACGGCCGTTCGTGTACGCGCTCCCGGAGGATCTGGGGGCAGCGCTCATCGAGCCCTCGCCTCCGAGTCACGGAAGCTCCCCTGAGACCAAGACCAGGGGCACTCGCGGGCGCATCGAACACCCATGAGGAGTACCGAGTGTCTCTCGACGCCGCCACGAAGAAGCAGATCATGGCCGAGTTCGGCACCAAGGAGGGCGACACCGGTTCCCCCGAGGTCCAGGTCGCGCTGCTCTCCCGCCGCATCTCGGACCTGACCGAGCACCTGAAGACCCACAAGCACGACCACCACTCCCGCCGCGGCCTGCTGATCCTCGTGGGCCAGCGCCGCCGCCTGCTGCAGTACCTCGCCAAGAAGGACATCCAGCGCTTCCGTGCGCTGGTCGACCGCCTCGGCATCCGCCGCGGTGCGGCCGGCGGCGCCAAGTAGGACGCCGTGAGGGGAGCGGTTCCCGACGAGGGGAGCCGCTCCCTTTGCCGTACGCGGGCGCGCCGCACCCGCTGATCGGAATGCGATCCCGGGACCGGGCTCAGTAGTCTGGTCGCACAACGACACAACGAACACGTCATGACGCGGACCCGACCGGGGAACACGTCATGGTACGGAGGAGAGGCCGCCTCGCCGTCGCCGGTCCTCGGTAGTGGCCCCCGGGCCTCTGGGCCGCAAGGATCCAGGGCGCACCCGGGTGCTTCGATCGAAGACCGGCCCGCACACAGGGCGAGTTCTCTCCGCTCCCCGTCCCGCGCCACACGGGCGCGTGGACGAAAAGACGACAAGTAAACGGAGAAACCGCTGGTGGAGAACGAGACCCACTACGCCGAGGCCGTCATCGACAACGGCTCCTTCGGCACCCGCACCATCCGCTTCGAGACGGGCCGCCTGGCCAGGCAGGCCGCCGGCTCCGCCGTCGCGTACCTGGACGACGACACCATGGTGCTGTCGGCCACCACCGCGTCCAAGAAGCCCAAGGACCAGCTCGACTTCTTCCCCCTGACGGTCGACGTCGAGGAGCGGATGTACGCGGCCGGCAAGATCCCCGGCTCCTTCTTCCGCCGGGAGGGCCGGCCCTCCGAGGACGCGATCCTCACCTGCCGCCTGATCGACCGCCCGCTGCGCCCCTCCTTCAGGAAGGGCCTGCGCAACGAGATCCAGATCGTCGAGACGATCATGGCGCTCAACCCCGACCACCTCTACGACGTGGTCGCGATCAACGCCGCCTCCTGCTCCACGCAGCTGGCCGGCCTGCCCTTCTCCGGTCCCATCGGCGGCACCCGCGTCGCCCTCATCAAGGGCCAGTGGGTCGCCTTCCCGACCCACAGCGAGCTCGAGGACGCCGTCTTCGACATGGTCGTCGCGGGCCGTGTCCTGGAGGACGGCGACGTCGCGATCATGATGGTCGAGGCCGAGGCCACCGAGCGGACCGTCGAGCTGGTCAAGGGCGGTGCCGAGGCCCCCACCGAGGAGGTCGTCGCCGCCGGTCTCGAGGCCGCGAAGCCGTTCATCAAGGTCCTGTGCAAGGCCCAGTCGGACCTCGCCGCCAAGGCCGCCAAGCCGGTCGGCGAGTTCCCGATCTTCCTCGACTACGAGGACGACGTCCTGGAGGCGCTCACCGCCGCCGTCAAGACGGAGCTGGCCCAGGCGCTGACCATCGCCGGCAAGCAGGAGCGCGAGAACGAGCTGGAGCGCGTCAAGGCGGTCGCCGCCGAGAAGCTGCTCCCGCAGTTCGAGGGCCGCGAGAAGGAGATCTCCGCGGCGTACCGCTCGCTGACCAAGTCCCTGGTCCGCGAGCGCGTCATCAAGGACAAGGTCCGCATCGACGGCCGTGGCCTGACGGACATCCGTACGCTCGCCGCCGAGGTCGAGGCCATCCCGCGCGTACACGGCTCCGCCCTGTTCGAGCGCGGCGAGACGCAGATCCTCGGCGTCACCACCCTCAACATGCTGCGCATGGAGCAGCAGCTGGACACCCTCTCCCCGGTGACCCGCAAGCGCTACATGCACAACTACAACTTCCCGCCGTACTCCACCGGCGAGACCGGCCGCGTCGGTTCGCCGAAGCGCCGCGAGATCGGCCACGGCGCCCTCGCCGAGCGCGCCCTCATGCCGGTCCTGCCGTCGCGCGAGGAGTTCCCGTACGCGATCCGCCAGGTGTCCGAAGCCCTCGGCTCCAACGGCTCGACGTCCATGGGCTCGGTCTGCGCCTCCACCATGTCGCTGCTGAACGCCGGCGTGCCGCTGAAGGCCCCGGTCGCCGGCATCGCCATGGGCCTGATCTCCCAGGAGATCGACGGCAAGACGCACTACGTCACCCTCACCGACATCCTCGGTGCGGAGGACGCCTTCGGCGACATGGACTTCAAGGTCGCCGGCACGAAGGAGTTCGTCACCGCCCTCCAGCTCGACACCAAGCTGGACGGCATCCCGGCCTCCGTCCTGGCCGCGGCCCTCAAGCAGGCCCGGGACGCCCGCCTCCACATCCTCGACGTGATGATGGAGGCGATCGACCGCCCGGACGAGATGTCCCCGAACGCCCCGCGGATCATCACCGTCAAGATCCCCGTGGACAAGATCGGCGAGGTCATCGGCCCCAAGGGCAAGATGATCAACCAGATCCAGGAGGACACCGGCGCCGAGATCACGATCGAGGACGACGGCACCATCTACATCGGCGCCCAGGTCGGCTCGCAGGCCGAGGCCGCCCGCGCCACGATCAACGGCATCGCCAACCCGACCATGCCGGAGGTCGGCGAGCGCTACCTGGGCACGGTCGTCAAGACCACCACCTTCGGCGCGTTCGTCTCGCTCCTCCCGGGCAAGGACGGTCTGCTGCACATCTCGCAGATCCGCAAGCTCGCCGGCGGCAAGCGCGTGGAGAACGTCGAGGACGTGCTCGCGGTCGGCTCCAAGGTCCAGGTCGAGATCGCCGAGATCGACCAGCGCGGCAAGCTCTCGCTCATCCCCGTCCTCGCGGACGAGGAGGGCGCCGAGGGCGCCGAGGCCGCGTCCACGAGCGGCTCCGCCGCGGGGAAGGACGACACCGACCAGTGACGTCCCGTAGTCTCCGGACGACGGCCCGCACCTCCTCGGAGGCGCGGGCCGTCGCCCGTACCCAAACGCTCCTCCCGGGCAGGGACGGCATCGGCACGGTCCGCCGCACCACCCTCCCGGGCGGTCTGCGCGTCGTCACCGAGACGCTGCCCTCCGTCCGCTCCGCCACCTTCGGCATCTGGGCCCACGTCGGCTCCCGCGACGAGACGCCCGCCCTCAACGGCGCCACGCACTACCTGGAGCACCTCCTGTTCAAGGGCACGCGCAGGCGCAGCGCCCTCGACATCTCCGCCGCGATCGACGCGGTCGGCGGCGAGATGAACGCCTTCACGGCGAAGGAGTACACGTGCTACTACGCGCGGGTGCTCGACACGGACCTGCCGCTCGCCATCGACGTCGTCTGCGACATGCTCACCGGTTCGCTGATCCGCACCGAGGACGTCGACGCCGAGCGCGGCGTGATCCTCGAAGAGATCGCGATGACCGAGGACGACCCCGGTGACGTCGTCCACGACCTGTTCGCCGAGACGATGTTCGGTGACACGCCGCTGGGCCGCCCCGTCCTCGGCACGGTCGACACGATCAACGCCCTCACCCGCGACCAGATCGCCCGCTTCTACAGGAAGCACTACGACCCGACGCACCTGGTCGTCGCGGCGGCCGGCAACATCGACCACGCCACCGTCGTCCGTCTGGTCCGCCGAGCCTTCGAGGAGGCCGGCGCCCTGACCCGTGCGGACGCCGTCCCCCTCGCCCCGCGCGACGGCCGCCGCGCCGTCCGCACGGCCGGCCGCGTCGAGGTGGTGGGCCGCAAGACGGAGCAGGCGCACGTCGTCCTCGGCGTGCCCGGCCTCGCCCGCACCGACGAGCGCCGCTGGGCCCTGGGCGTCCTCAACACCGCCCTCGGCGGCGGCATGTCCTCCCGCCTCTTCCAGGAGGTCCGGGAGAAACGCGGCCTGGCCTACAGCGTGTACTCCTACACCTCGGGCTTCGCCGACTGCGGCCTGTTCGGCGTGTACGCGGGCTGCCGCCCCAGCCAGGTCCACGACGTGCTGCGGATCTGCCGCGAGGAACTGGACCGGGTGGCGGGCGAGGGACTGCCCGACGAGGAGATCGCCCGCGCCGTCGGCCAGCTCTCCGGCTCCACCGTCCTCGGCCTGGAGGACACCGGCGCCCTGATGAACCGCATCGGCAAGAGCGAGCTGTGCTGGGGCGACCAGATGTCGGTCGACGACATGCTGGCCAACATCGCCGCCGTCACCCCCGACGACGTCCGCGCGGTGGCCTCCGAGCTCCTGGGACAGCGGCCGTCGCTCGCGGTGATCGGCCCGCTCAAGGACAAGCAGGCGGATCGCCTCCACTCGGCCGTCTCCTGATCCGACCCCGCCGCAACGTAAGGAAGCAAGCATGAGCAAGCTGCGCGTGGCCGTCCTCGGCGCCGGGGGCCGCATCGGCTCCGAGGCGGTACGGGCCGTGGAGGCCGCCGAGGACATGGAGCTCGTCGCGGCCCTGGGCCGGGGCGACTCGCTGGACGCGCTCACCGCGAGCGGCGCCCAGGTCGCCGTCGAGCTGACCACCCCCGACTCGGTGATGGACAACCTCGACCACTGCGTCCGCCACGGCATCCACGCCGTCGTCGGCACCACCGGCTGGACCGGCGAACGCCTCGCACGGCTGGAGGGGTGGCTCGGCCGGTCCCCGGGGACGGGCGTGCTCATCGCGCCCAACTTCTCCCTCGGCGCGGTCCTCACGATGAGGTTCGCGCAGCTCGCCGCCCCCTACTTCGAATCCGTCGAGGTCGTGGAGCTGCACCACCCGAACAAGGCCGACGCCCCCTCCGGCACGGCCACCCGCACCGCCCAGCTCATCGCCGCCGCCCGCGCGCAGGCCGGCTGCGCCCCCCAGCCCGACGCCACGACCACGGCGCTGGAGGGCGCGCGCGGCGCGGACGTGGACGGCGTCCCCGTCCACGCCGTGCGCCTCCGGGGCCTCCTCGCCCACCAGGAGGTGCTGCTCGGCGGCGAGGGCGAGACCCTTACCGTCCGCCACGACTCGCTGCACCACAGCAGCTTCATGCCGGGCATCCTGCTGGGCTGCCGCCGAGTCGTCTCCGCCCCGGGCCTCACCTTCGGCCTGGAACACTTCCTCGACCTCGGCTGACCCCGTGGGCGCGAAGATCACGTACTTCGTCATGGCGGCCTTCCTGGCCGTCTGGTTCGTCCTGGTCGGCGGCCGCGGCGTGGCCCTGATCCGGCAGGGCACCGCCGTCACCGTGACGCTGGGACTCGCGGCGATGATCCTGCCGGCGATCGGCGTGTGGTTCCTCTGGATGAACACCCGGTTCGTCACCAGGGCCAACCGCCTCGCCGCCGAACTGGAGGCCGAGGGCGGGCTGCCCGTCGACGAGCTGCGCCGCACTCCCGACGGGCGGATCGACCGGGACTCGGCCGACGAGGTGTTCGCCCGGCGCCGCGCCGAGACCGAGGAGGCGCCGGACGACTGGCGCTGCTGGTTCCGGCTCGCCGTCGCCTACCGCGACGCCCGCGACACACCCAGGGCCCGCAAGGCCATGCAGCGCGCGATCGCCCTGCACGACGAGGGCCCCGCCGCGCGCTGAGCCGCGGCGCCCGTGCCCCGCTCCCCGGCGGTCCGGGCAGCGGGGCACGGGCGTCTCCCGGTCCGCGGCTCAGGAGGCGGGCGCGTACTCCGCGTTCCACGCCCCGACGGAGTCGGCGGCCCGGTCGAAGGCCTCCACCCGGGCCAGGAAGTCCGCGTTGTGGTCGGTGAGCAGGGTCAGCGGCTCCCCGCCGCCCCGCCGGACGAGCAGCAGCGCCTGTCCCTGCACGGTCCGCGGCATGCCTAGCCAGCGCACCGGCTGCTGCACGGTGCGCAGCGACGAGGTCCGGGCCCACGGCACCGTGACGGTGCGGAAGAACCGCACCTGCCGCACCCCGTGCCGGCTCACCCAGGCCCCCACGCGCAGCAGCCGCAGCGCCAGCGCGATGACGAGCGCGGCGGCGGCCAGGCACACCGCCGCGGCCGGCAGCGTCCCGGCCAGCGCGATGACCAGGGTCGCCAGCAGCATGAACGAGGCGATCAGCAGGGTCAGGGCCGCCGCGCTCACCCGCCAGGGCCCGGGGCGGTAGGGGCGACGCCACCGGTCGTGGTCGTCGAAGGGGAGCGCCAGGTCGTCGCTTGTGGCTTCGAAAGCGCGGTCGGCCGTCAGAAAGGGCAGGGGCACGACAGATCCTTAACTCGTTGCACGCTCGTTCGGGCTGTGCCCGGTGAGGCTACCCAGCGCCCCCGTGCCCGGCCACAGCAGGGGGCGCGTACGGGTCAGCGGCCTTCGGAAGCCGCGGACTGCTGCGCGTGCCCGGCCTGCGGGCCGGCCTGCAGTGCCGGCATCCCGAACAGCAGCGACCCCACGAGCCCGGCCACCACAGTCAGTCCGATCAGCGTACGGCCGGCGATCTCCGAGACACCGGGACGCTGCCGTGCCGGAGGGGTGACGTTGCTGCGGAAGCGGTCGGTCTCCGCGACGAACGCGAACGGGACGGCCTCTCGCCGGGGGTGCATGGCGTGTCCTCCTTCATGACGACGGTGGAATGCGGCTTCTACCCGGTACGAACGCTCATACGGGCGATTCGGTGCCCCCACGGGCCGACGGGCCGACGCGCCGGCGGACGGCGGATCGGGCCGGCGGGGCTGGTGGGGCCCCGTCCCGCCCTGGCTAGAGTAGGCGCGCCCGTCTACGCCACACCGGAAGGACCCACGTGCCCACCACCCCCGCTGAGAGCGCCAAGCTGCACTTCCGCAGTGATGTGACCGTCGACCTGGTCAGAAGCAGCGCCCGCGACTCGGACGTGCTCTGGGCGGCTCGTGTCTCGACTGCGGGCGAGCAGTCGCTCGAAGAGCTGACGAAGGACCCCGAGCGGTCCAAGGGACTGATCAACTACCTGATGCGGGACCGGCACGGCAGCCCCTTCGAGCACAACTCGATGACGTTCTTCGTCAGCGCACCGATCTTCGTCTTCCGCGAGTTCATGCGGCACCGCGTGGGGTGGTCGTACAACGAGGAGTCGGGCCGCTACCGGGAGCTCCAGCCCGTCTTCTACGTGCCGGACCCCTCCCGCAGGCTGGTCCAGGAGGGCCGCCCCGGCAAGTACGTCTTCGTCGAGGGCACCGGCGAACAGCACGCGCTCGCCTCGCGCGCGATGGAGGACTCCTACGCCCGGTCGTACGAGGCGTACCAGGAGATGCTCGCCGCCGGCGTCGCCCGCGAGGTCGCCCGTTCGGTGCTCCCCGTCGGCCTCTACTCGTCCATGTACGCCACGTGCAACGCCCGCTCGCTGATGCACTTCCTGGGGCTGCGCACCCAACACGAGCTGGCGAAGGTGCCCTCGTTCCCGCAGCGGGAGATCGAGATGGTCGGGGAGCGCATGGAGGCGGAGTGGGCCCAGCTCATGCCGTTGACGCACGCCGCCTTCAACGCCAACGGCCGCGTCGCGCCGTGACGCGGAGCGCCGTGGCGCGGACCCGCCGGGAACCGGCGGCCGGAGCCGTACGGATGGACGGACCCACTGCCCGAAGTGTCCGTATTGCGGCTTATTGAGGGGTTCATCTAGGGTGAATAGACGGACCCGGCGCTACCTGAACCCCCGAGCAGGCAGCGCCGGGCTCTGCCCCGGCACGTCCCCCGAGGGGACCCGATGCGCTGAGCAGCGAGTAGCGTGTTACCCATGGCTCCGATCTCCACTCCGCAGACCCCCTTCGGGAGGGTCCTCACCGCCATGGTCACGCCCTTCACGGCGGACGGCGCGCTCGACGTCGACGGCGCTCAGCGGCTCGCCGCCCACCTCGTGGACGCGGGCAACGACGGCCTGGTCGTCAACGGGACCACCGGTGAGTCCCCGACCACCAGCGACGCGGAGAAGGACCGGCTCGTACGGGCCGTCCTGGAGGCGGTGGGCGACCGCGCCCACGTCGTCGCCGGCATCGGCACCAACGACACCCGCCACACCCTGGAGCTCGCCCGGGCCGCGGAGCGCGCCGGCGCGCACGGCCTGCTCGCCGTCACGCCGTACTACAGCAAGCCCCCTCAGGAGGGTCTGTACCGGCACTTCACGGCCATCGCCGACGCCACCGGGCTGCCCGTGATGCTCTACGACATCCCCGGTCGCAGCGGCGTCCCGATCGACACCGAGACGATCGTCCGCCTCGCCGAGCACCCGCGCATCGTCGCCAACAAGGACGCCAAGGGCGATCTGGGCCGCGCCAGCTGGGCCATCGCCCGCTCCGGCCTCGCCTGGTACTCCGGCGACGACATGCTCAACCTGCCGCTGCTCTCCGTCGGCGCGGTGGGCTTCGTCTCCGTCGTCGGCCACGTCGTCACCCCCGAGCTGCGCGCCCTCCTCGAAGCCCACGCCAGCGGCGACGTCCAGAAGGCCACCGAGATCCACCAGCAGCTCCTCCCGGTCTACACCGGCATGTTCCGCACGCAGGGCGTGATCACCACCAAGGCCGCCCTCGCCCTCCGGGGCCTCCCCGCGGGCCCGCTGCGGCTGCCGCTCGTGGAGCTCTCCCCGGCCGGGACCGAGCAGCTCAAGGCGGACCTCGCCGCCGGCGGGGTAGACCTGTGACCACGGACTTCACAACTGAACAGCGACAACACCACCTTTCGTACCCGTAGGAAGATCACGCGCGCCACGTGTCCCGACGGCACGTGGCGCGCGTGGTGAGGAGAGTCTTTTGAGTCATCCGCATCCCGAACTCGGTGCCCCGCCGAAGCTGTCCCCGGGCAGCCTGCGCGTCACCCCGCTGGGCGGCCTCGGCGAGATCGGCCGCAACATGACCGTCTTCGAGTACGGCGGCCGTCTGCTGATCGTCGACTGCGGCGTGCTCTTCCCCGAGGAGGAGCAGCCCGGCATCGACTTGATCCTGCCGGACTTCACGACCCTGAGGAACCGCCTCGACGACGTCGAGGCCATCGTCCTCACCCATGGTCACGAGGACCACATCGGCGCCGTCCCGTACCTGCTGCGCCTCAAGCCGGACATCCCCCTGATCGGCTCGAAGCTGACCCTCGCCCTGATCGAGGCGAAGCTCCAGGAGCACCGCATCCGCCCCTACACCCTGGAGGTGGCCGAAGGGCAGCGCGAGGTCCTGGGCGCGTTCGACTGCGAGTTCATCGCGGTCAACCACTCCATCCCGGACGCCCTGGCCGTCGCCATCCGCACTCCCGCGGGCATGGTGGTCCACACCGGCGACTTCAAGATGGACCAGCTCCCGCTGGACAACCGCCTCACGGACCTGCACGCGTTCGCCCGGCTCAGCGAGGAGGGGATCGACCTCCTCCTCAGCGACTCGACGAACGCCGAGGTCCCCGGCTTCACGGCGCACGAGCGCGACATCTCCAGCGTGATGCGCTCGGTGTTCGCCGGCGCTCAGCGGCGCATCATCGTGGCCAGCTTCGCCAGCCACGTGCACCGCATCCAGCAGGTCCTCGACGCGGCGTACGAGTACGGGCGCCGGGTCGCGTTCGTCGGCCGCTCGATGGTCCGCAACATGGGCATCGCCCGCGACCTGGGCTACCTGCGCGTCCCGCCGGGCCTCGTCGTCGACGTGAAGACCCTCGACGACCTGCCGGACCACGAGGTCGTGCTCGTCTGCACGGGTTCCCAGGGCGAGCCGATGGCGGCCCTGTCCCGCATGGCCAACCGGGACCACCAGATCCGCATCGTCCAGGGCGACACGGTGATCCTGGCGTCGTCCCTGATCCCCGGCAACGAGAACGCGGTCTACCGCGTGATCAACGGCCTGACCCGCTGGGGCGCGAACGTCGTCCACAAGGGCAACGCCAAGGTCCACGTCTCCGGCCACGCCTCGGCCGGCGAGCTTCTGTACTTCTACAACATCTGCAAGCCGAAGAACCTGATGCCGGTGCACGGCGAATGGCGCCACCTGCGCGCCAACGCCGAACTGGGCGCCCTGACCGGCGTCCCGAAGGACCGCATCGTCATCGCCGAGGACGGCGTGGTCGTCGACCTGGTCGACGGCAAGGCCAAGATCGTCGGCAAGGTGCAGGCCGGCTACGTGTACGTGGACGGCCTGTCGGTCGGTGACGTCACGGAGGGGGCCCTGAAGGACCGCCGCATCCTCGGAGAGGAGGGCATCGTCTCCGTCTTCGTCGTGGTGGACTCCACGACCGGCAAGATCGTCGGCGGCCCGCACGTCCAGGCGAGAGGCTCAGGCATCGAGGACGGTGCGTTCGACGCGGTGATCCCGAAGGTCGAGGACGCGCTGAACAAGTCGGCCCAGGACGGCGTCGTGGAGCCCCACCAACTTCAGCAACTGATCCGCCGCACCATCGGCAAGTGGGTCTCGGACACGTACCGCAGGCGTCCGATGATCCTCCCCGTGGTGGTGGAGGTCTGACGCCCCGCCGGCCCTGAACGGAGCGGGGCGCCCTCGATTTGCATCGGGGCGCCCCGCTCCAGTACGTTTACGGCTCCGCCCGAGGGGAACCCGGCCCGTTCACGTGCCAGGGGACCCAAAGGGGAGGGAAATTCCGACTCAGGACTTCTGATAAAGTCGGAAAGCGCCGAAAGGCGGAGGCCTTCCAACGGCCGCTGGAGAGGGAATCCGGACCGAGAACGGGACGGTGAACGGATCTGGTAGTGTTGGAAACACCGAAGGGAAGCGCCCGGAGGAAAGCCCGAGAGGGTGAGTACGAGGGAAGCGTTCGTTCCTTGAGAACTCAACAGCGTGCCAAAAGTCAACGCCAGATATGTTGATAACCCCGTCTCTGTGAGACGTGGTTCCTTTGAAGAACACAGCGAGGATGCTGTGGATCGGGAGGATCATTCCTTCTTCCGGTCCCGCTCAACGCGGGTGTTTGCCCGGATGACCGGGAAGCATTCACGGAGAGTTTGATCCTGGCTCAGGACGAACGCTGGCGGCGTGCTTAACACATGCAAGTCGAACGATGAACCCGCTTCGGTGGGGGATTAGTGGCGAACGGGTGAGTAACACGTGGGCAATCTGCCCTGCACTCTGGGACAAGCCCTGGAAACGGGGTCTAATACCGGATACGACCGCTTCGGGCATCCGATGGTGGTGGAAAGCTCCGGCGGTGCAGGATGAGCCCGCGGCCTATCAGCTTGTTGGTGAGGTAACGGCTCACCAAGGCGACGACGGGTAGCCGGCCTGAGAGGGCGACCGGCCACACTGGGACTGAGACACGGCCCAGACTCCTACGGGAGGCAGCAGTGGGGAATATTGCACAATGGGCGCAAGCCTGATGCAGCGACGCCGCGTGAGGGATGACGGCCTTCGGGTTGTAAACCTCTTTCAGCAGGGAAGAAGCGCAAGTGACGGTACCTGCAGAAGAAGCGCCGGCTAACTACGTGCCAGCAGCCGCGGTAATACGTAGGGCGCAAGCGTTGTCCGGAATTATTGGGCGTAAAGAGCTCGTAGGCGGCTTGTCGCGTCGGATGTGAAAGCCCGGGGCTTAACTCCGGGTCTGCATTCGATACGGGCAGGCTAGAGTTCGGTAGGGGAGATCGGAATTCCTGGTGTAGCGGTGAAATGCGCAGATATCAGGAGGAACACCGGTGGCGAAGGCGGATCTCTGGGCCGATACTGACGCTGAGGAGCGAAAGCGTGGGGAGCGAACAGGATTAGATACCCTGGTAGTCCACGCCGTAAACGTTGGGAACTAGGTGTGGGCGACATTCCACGTCGTCCGTGCCGCAGCTAACGCATTAAGTTCCCCGCCTGGGGAGTACGGCCGCAAGGCTAAAACTCAAAGGAATTGACGGGGGCCCGCACAAGCGGCGGAGCATGTGGCTTAATTCGACGCAACGCGAAGAACCTTACCAAGGCTTGACATACATCGGAAACATCCAGAGATGGGTGCCCCCTTGTGGTCGGTGTACAGGTGGTGCATGGCTGTCGTCAGCTCGTGTCGTGAGATGTTGGGTTAAGTCCCGCAACGAGCGCAACCCTTGTCCCGTGTTGCCAGCAGGCCCTTGTGGTGCTGGGGACTCACGGGAGACCGCCGGGGTCAACTCGGAGGAAGGTGGGGACGACGTCAAGTCATCATGCCCCTTATGTCTTGGGCTGCACACGTGCTACAATGGCCGGTACAAAGAGCTGCGATACCGTGAGGTGGAGCGAATCTCAAAAAGCCGGTCTCAGTTCGGATTGGGGTCTGCAACTCGACCCCATGAAGTCGGAGTCGCTAGTAATCGCAGATCAGCATTGCTGCGGTGAATACGTTCCCGGGCCTTGTACACACCGCCCGTCACGTCACGAAAGTCGGTAACACCCGAAGCCGGTGGCCCAACCCCTTGTGGGAGGGAGCTGTCGAAGGTGGGACTGGCGATTGGGACGAAGTCGTAACAAGGTAGCCGTACCGGAAGGTGCGGCTGGATCACCTCCTTTCTAAGGAGCACTTCTTACCAGGCCGTCTGGTCTGGTCAGAGGCCAGTACATCGGCGAACGTCCGGTGCTGGTGGCTCATGGGTGGAACGTTGACTATTCGGTAGGTCTGGCCGGTTCGGTCTTTCTTAGTACTGCTCTTTAGGGCGTGGAACGGAAGGGGTGGGCGGTTGGGTTTGTCGGGCGCGCTGTTGGGTGTCTGAGGGTGCGAGTGTTTGCTTGCCCTTCTGCGATGCCGGTCCCAGTGAACTCCAGGTGTGGCTTGGGGGTGGTGGGTGGCTGGTCGTTGCTTGAGAACTGCACAGTGGACGCGAGCATCTGTGGCCAAGTTTTTAAGGGCGCACGGTGGATGCCTTGGCACCAGGAACCGATGAAGGACGTGGGAGGCCGCGATAGGCCCCGGGGAGCTGTCAACCGAGCTGTGATCCGGGGGTGTCCGAATGGGGAAACCCGGCAGTCGTCATGGGCTGTCACCCGCTGCTGAACACATAGGCAGTGTGGAGGGAACGAGGGGAAGTGAAACATCTCAGTACCCTCAGGAAGAGAAAACAACCGTGATTCCGGGAGTAGTGGCGAGCGAAACCGGATGAGGCTAAACCGTATACGTGTGAGACCCGGCAGGGGTTGCGTGTGCGGGGTTGTGGGATCTCTTTTTCATGGTCTGCCGGCTGTGAGACGAGTGAGAAACCGTATGGGTAGGCGAAGGACATGCGAAAGGTCCGGCGTAGAGGGTAAGACCCCCGTAGCTGAAATTCATGCGGCTCGTTGGAGAGACACCCAAGTAGCACGGGGCCCGAGAAATCCCGTGTGAATCTGGCGGGACCACCCGCTAAGCCTAAATATTCCCTGGTGACCGATAGCGGATAGTACCGTGAGGGAATGGTGAAAAGTACCGCGGGAGCGGAGTGAAATAGTACCTGAAACCGTGTGCCTACAAGCCGTGGGAGCGTCGCGCAAGGACTTCGGTTCTTGCGTCGTGACTGCGTGCCTTTTGAAGAATGAGCCTGCGAGTTTGCGGTGTGTTGCGAGGTTAACCCGTGTGGGGAAGCCGTAGCGAAAGCGAGTCCGAATAGGGCGGTGTAGTAGCGCGCTCAAGACCCGAAGCGGAGTGATCTAGCCATGGGCAGGTTGAAGCGGAGGTAAGACTTCGTGGAGGACCGAACCCACCAGGGTTGAAAACCTGGGGGATGACCTGTGGTTAGGGGTGAAAGGCCAATCAAACTCCGTGATAGCTGGTTCTCCCCGAAATGCATTTAGGTGCAGCGTCGTGTGTTTCTTGCCGGAGGTAGAGCACTGGATAGGCGATGGGCCCTACCGGGTTACTGACCTTAGCCAAACTCCGAATGCCGGTAAGTGAGAGCGCGGCAGTGAGACTGTGGGGGATAAGCTCCATGGTCGAGAGGGAAACAGCCCAGAGCATCGACTAAGGCCCCTAAGCGTACGCTAAGTGGGAAAGGATGTGGAGTCGCAGAGACAACCAGGAGGTTGGCTTAGAAGCAGCCATCCTTGAAAGAGTGCGTAATAGCTCACTGGTCAAGTGATTCCGCGCCGACAATGTAGCGGGGCTCAAGCGTACCGCCGAAGTCGTGTCATTGCAGTACATACTCCTAACGGGGACTGTGATGGGTAGGGGAGCGTCGTGTGCCGGGTGAAGCAGCCGTGGAAGCGAGTTGTGGACGGTTCACGAGTGAGAATGCAGGCATGAGTAGCGATACACACGTGGGAAACGTGTGCGCCGATTGACTAAGGGTTCCTGGGTCAAGCTGATCTGCCCAGGGTAAGTCGGGACCTAAGGCGAGGCCGACAGGCGTAGTCGATGGACAACCGGTTGATATTCCGGTACCCGCTTTGAAGCGTCAGCGCTGAACCCAGCGATGCTAAGCCCGTGAAACCGCCGTGTGCGTCTTCGGACAAGTGCGGAGTGGTGGAGCCGGTGGCCCAGACTGGTAGTAGGTGAGTGATGGGGTGACGCAGGAAGGTAGTCCAGCCCGGGCGGTGGTTGTCCCGGGGTAAGGGTGTAGGCCGTGTGGTAGGTAAATCCGTCGCACGTGAAGGCTGAGACCTGATGCCGAGCCGATTGTGGCGAAGTGGATGATCCTATGCTGTCGAGAAAAGCCTCTAGCGAGTTTCATGGCGGCCCGTACCCTAAACCGACTCAGGTGGTCAGGTAGAGAATACCGAGGCGTTCGGGTGAACTATGGTTAAGGAACTCGGCAAAATGCCCCCGTAACTTCGGGAGAAGGGGGGCCATGTCTGGTGATGAGTCTTGCACTCGGAGCTGGGTGTGGCCGCAGAGACCAGCGAGAAGCGACTGTTTACTAAAAACACAGGTCCGTGCGAAGCCGTAAGGCGATGTATACGGACTGACGCCTGCCCGGTGCTGGAACGTTAAGGGGACCGGTTAGCTCCATTTCGGTGGGGCGAAGCTGAGAACTTAAGCGCCAGTAAACGGCGGTGGTAACTATAACCATCCTAAGGTAGCGAAATTCCTTGTCGGGTAAGTTCCGACCTGCACGAATGGCGTAACGACTTCTCGACTGTCTCAACCATAGGCCCGGTGAAATTGCACTACGAGTAAAGATGCTCGTTTCGCGCAGCAGGACGGAAAGACCCCGGGACCTTTACTACAGTTTGATATTGGTGTTCGGTTCGGCTTGTGTAGGATAGGTGGGAGACTGTGAAGCTTCAACGCCAGTTGGGGTGGAGTCGTCGTTGAAATACCACTCTGGTCGTGCTGGATGTCTAACCTGGGTCCGTGATCCGGATCAGGGACAGTGTCTGATGGGTAGTTTAACTGGGGCGGTTGCCTCCTAAAGGGTAACGGAGGCGCCCAAAGGTTCCCTCAGCCTGGTTGGTAATCAGGTGTTGAGTGTAAGTGCACAAGGGAGCTTGACTGTGAGACCGACGGGTCGAGCAGGGACGAAAGTCGGGACTAGTGATCCGGCGGTGGCTTGTGGAAGCGCCGTCGCTCAACGGATAAAAGGTACCCCGGGGATAACAGGCTGATCTTCCCCAAGAGTCCATATCGACGGGATGGTTTGGCACCTCGATGTCGGCTCGTCGCATCCTGGGGCTGGAGTCGGTCCCAAGGGTTGGGCTGTTCGCCCATTAAAGCGGTACGCGAGCTGGGTTTAGAACGTCGTGAGACAGTTCGGTCCCTATCCGCTGTGCGCGTAGGAATATTGAGAAGGGCTGTCCCTAGTACGAGAGGACCGGGACGGACGAACCTCTGGTGTGCCAGTTGTTCTGCCAAGGGCATGGCTGGTTGGCTACGTTCGGGAGGGATAACCGCTGAAAGCATCTAAGCGGGAAGCCTGCTTCGAGATGAGTGTTCCCGCCTCCTTGAGAGGGTAAGGCTCCCAGTAGACGACTGGGTTGATAGGCCGGATATGGAAGCCCAGTGATGGGTGGAGTTGACCGGTACTAATAGGCCGAGGGCTTGTCCTCAGTTGCTCGCGTCCACTGTGTTGTTCTGAAGGAACGACCTCCCGGTGTGCCGGTGGAGTGTCGGTATCTTCATAGTGTTTCGGTGGTCATAGCGTTAGGGAAACGCCCGGTTACATTCCGAACCCGGAAGCTAAGCCTTTCAGCGCCGATGGTACTGCAGGGGGGACCCTGTGGGAGAGTAGGACACCGCCGAACAATTCTTGAGACGGGAAAGCCCCGCACCTGACGGTGCGGGGCTTTTCCACGTTCGGGGGCCGGCCCTGATTCATATGGTCCGTAGCGGCCGATTAGGCGTTCGGGTCATCCCCGGGGTATAGTTCTCACGTCGTCACGAGGGAAACCTCGAAAGCGGCAGGCCCCTATAGCTCAGTCGGCAGAGCGTCTCCATGGTAAGGAGAAGGTCAACGGTTCGATTCCGTTTGGGGGCTCAAAACCAGAGGCCCTCCGTCACCAGACGGAGGGCCTTCGGCATTTCTGGACCGGCTTCTACTGCTTGAGCGGCTCAGGGATCCGCAGCGTCAGGATCGCCATGTCGTCCGACGCGGGCTCCGCCGCGAACCGCTCCACGGCCCGCAGCACACGTGCCGCGACCGCGCCGGCCGTCAAGCCCGTACAGGTCCCCAGCACTTCCGCCAGGCCGTCGTCCCCCAGCATCCGGGTGCCCTCACGCCGCTCCGTGACGCCATCCGTGACGCACAGCAGCACGTCCCCCGGAGCCAAGGTCACCGTCTCCTCGTACAGCTCCAGCTCCTCCATCACACCCAGCAGCGGCTGTGGCTCCGCGGCCGGCTCCACCGTGCCGTCCTGGCGCAGCCGCAACGGCAGCGGATGCCCCGCGCACACCACCTTCAGCACGGCGCTGCCGTCCTTCTGCGGCCGCAGCTCCCCGTACAGCAGCGTCAGGAAACGGCTCCTTGGGCCCTCGTCGAGGATCGCCGCGTTCAGCCGCTCCAGCACCGCGGGGCCGCCGAGGCCCTCGCGAGCCAGCAACCGCAGCGCGTGACGGGCGAGGCCGGTCACCGCCGCCGCCTCCGGCCCTGTGCCGCACACGTCGCCGATCGCGAAGCCGTACGCCCCGCCCCCCGATCGGGAACAGGTCGTAGAAGTCGCCGCCCACCTCGTTGCCCTCGCCGGCCGCCCGGTAGATGACGTCCACCTCGACCCCGGGCACCTGCGGCAGCCCCGGCGGGAGAAGGCTGCGCTGCAGCGACTGGCTGATCGCCGTCCGCTCGCTGTACAGCCGCGCGTTGTCCAGGGCCAGCGCCGCGCGGCGGGAAAGGTCCTCCGCGAGCTCCAGGATCTCCCGGCGGAAGCGGTCGTCCGACGGCCTCCCCAGGGTCAGCATGCCGATCACGCGGTTGCGGGCCACCAGGGGCAGCACCACCGTCTCACCGCTCACCGCGGCCGCCGTCGCCAGCGTCGTACCGATGCCGGAGGACAGCGGCGGCGACGCCCCGCCCAGCTGCCGGCGCGACGCCTCCAACGCCGCGCGCTGGGCCGCCTGGGCGGGCGCGCTCCACGGGCGGGCGCCCGGAGTCGGCTCCGGGTCCGGCGGGGCGATGCCCGACAGCAGTTCCTTCAGCCCGTCGATGCGCTCCTCGTCCTCATGCAGCACGTACGAGAGGTACGGGTCCGAGGACTGGTCGGCGATCGTGTACACGGCGCACCACGTCGCCAGCGTGGGGACCGTCATCTGGGCCATCAGCGCCAGCGTCTGGTCCCGGTCCAGCGTGCCCGCCAACAGGTCCGAAGCCTCCACCAGGAAGCTCAGGGAACCGCGGCGCAGCCGCTCCAGCTCGCCCAGGCGGGCCGACTCGACGGCGAGGGCGATCCGGTCGGCGGCGAACTGCAGCCGCAGGGCCTCCTCGTTGGCGTAGCGGCCCGGTGACTCGGCCGCCACCCCCAGGGAGCCCGTCAGACGGCCCTCCACCTTGAGGGGGACCGTCACGACCGAACGCATTCCGGTGCCGTTCAGCAGCGGGACCGCGCCCGGTACCGCCGGCAGGTCCTCGTGCACGGTCGGCATGCGGGCCGAGGCGTACCGGCTCGTCCCCGCCTCCACCGGGACGCGCGCGAAGCGCTGACGGGCGGAGGGGAGGCCGGTCGTAGCGCGGACCTCCAGCTCCGTCTCGTCGTCCGTCGCCAGGAGCAGGAAGGCGGCGTCCCCGTCGAGCATGTCGCGGGCCCGCTCCACCGTGCGCTGCAGGAGGCCGTCCAGGTCGTCCGGGGCGGGGGAGCCGATGAACACCTCGAACGGGTCCGTCGTGCGCCCCTCGCCCGCCGAGTCGCCGCCCGTCGCGCGGGGCGGGGTCTGCAGGACGGCGCGCTCGTGGTCGCGCACCAGCAGGCACACCGTCGACGGCTCGCCGTGCGTGTCGCGGACCCGCAGGTGGGAGGCGTACACGGGGATCACGCGGCCGTGGGTGCCGCGGACGCCGTAGCTGCCCTCCCAGCGGGACAGCCGCAGTGCCTCCGCCAGGCCCGTGCCTGTGCCCGGGGTGTGCGGCCAGGCGGCGAAGTCGCCGAGCTGCTTGCCGACCGCCTGGTCCGCGGAGTACCCGAAAAGGTGCTCCGCGTCGTCGTTCCAGGCCGTGATGGCGCCCGAGCCGTCGGTCTGGACGACCGCGACCCGGACGCGCTCGTCCGCGACGGGCAGCAGGTCGGCGGGGAGGGCGGGGCCCGCGTGGCGGGTGCCGACCGGGCGTTCCGGAAGGTCGAGCTGGAACCAGACGTGCTTGCGGGAGGAGGAGTACTCGACGCCCCAGCGGGTGGCCAGGGCGGCGCACAGGAGCAGTCCGCGGCCGTTCTCCCGGTCCGGTGCCGGAGCGGGCCGGGCGGTGCCCTGCAGGGGGACCTCGCGCTCCGGGTAGCGGTCCGCGACCTCGACCCGTACGCCGTGTTCCGTGCGCAGGCACATGACGTCGGCCGCCGTGCCGGCGTGGATCACCGCGTTGGTGACGAGTTCGCTGGTCAGGACGACGGCGTCGTCGACGACATCGGAGTACCCCCACCCTTGCAGGGTGTCCCGGACGAAGGTCCGGGCGGTCGCGACCGCCCGCCCCACGGGTTCGAAGGTGGCAGCCGCCCGCGCGGTGATCACAGAACTCCTCGTAAGCGTCTCGGCGCCCGGCTCCGCCATGATCGGCCCACCCCTCCCGGTACCCGGCCGTGCGGCCGCACCGCCCCCGCCGGGCGGACCGGGGCGGTTGGACAGCCGCATGCCAGGTTACTTACCTTCACAGTCCGGGCGGGTGGTGGTCACGGCTGTTTCCGTCCCCAGGGGGCGGGGACGTTATGCGAAGCTGCCGAACTGTTATGGCCAGGCCCGCTCCCGGTGGAAGACTGGGAGGGCATCCGGCGGCGGACGCCGCGAGGGCCGCGGCCGGAGAGGCACCCGGAGCACGAGCCCGAGGAATACGGTCAACCCCTGCGGGAGGGACACGGTGGAGTCTGGCGTGGCGACGCGGGGCGGTAGCACGCGCGCGAAAGGCGGACGGTCCCGGAGCAGCGGAACCGTCGAGGTGGACGCCGCCGCACTGGAGCGGCTGCTGGGGGCCCTGGTCGCGATGCGGGACGGGAACTTCCGCAAACGGCTCACGGTCACCGGCGAAGGGACGATGGCGGAGATCGCCGCCGTCTTCAACGAGGTCGCCGACCGCAAGCTGCACCTCACCGGCGAGCTGGCGCGGGTCCGCAGGGTCGTCGGCCGCGAGGGCAAGCTGTCGGAGCGGCTGGAGGTCGGTGCCAGCGAAGGCGCCTGGGCCAGCGCGATCGAGGCGGCCAACGCCCTCGTCGACGACCTGACCAGGCCCGTCTCCGAGGTCGGCCGGGTGCTGTCCGCGGTCGCGGACGGCGACCTGGAGCAGCGTATGGAGCTGCGGTCCGAGAGGTCCGGCGGTGCGGGGCGGCCGCTGCGGGGCGAGTTCCTGAAGGTCGCCCGGACCGTCAACAACCTCGTCGACCAGTTGTCGTCGTTCACCGACGAGGTGACGAGGGTCGCGCTCGAGGTCGGTACGGAGGGCAAGCTCGGCGGCCAGGCGCAGGTGCGCGGGGTGTCCGGTTCGTGGAAGGACCTCACGGACTCGGTCAACACGATGGCGTACCGGCTGACCGCGCAGGTCCGGGACATCGCCCTGGTCACCACCGCGGTGGCCAAGGGCGACCTGTCGCGCAAGGTCACCGTGCACGTGGCCGGCGAGATGCTGGAGCTGAAGAACACCGTCAACACGATGGTGGACCAGCTGTCGTCGTTCTCCTCCGAGGTGACCCGGGTCGCGCGGGAGGTCGGCACGGAGGGCGAACTCGGCGGGCAGGCCGAGGTCCCCGGCGTCGCCGGCGTGTGGAAGGACCTCACCGACTCCGTCAACACGATGGCGGGCAACCTCACCTCCCAGGTGCGCGGCATCGCGGAGGTGACGACGGCGGTGGCCAACGGCGACCTGTCGCAGAAGGTCACCGTCAGCGCGCGCGGCGAGGTCGCGCAGCTCGCGGACACCATCAACCAGATGACGGAGACGCTGCGCACCTTCGCCGACGAGGTGACGCGGGTGGCGCGGGAGGTCGGGGTCGAGGGGCTGCTGGGCGGCCAGGCGCAGGTGCCGGGTGCGGCGGGCACGTGGAAGGACCTGACGGACTCGGTCAACACGGCGTTCCGGAACCTGACCGGTCAGGTGCGGGACATCGCGCAGGTGACGACGGCGGTGGCCAACGGGGACCTGTCGCAGAAGGTCACGGTGGACGTGGCCGGCGAGATGCTGGAGCTGAAGAACACCGTCAACACGATGGTGGACCAGCTGTCCGCGTTCGGCTCCGAGGTGACGCGGGTGGCGCGGGAGGTCGGGGTCGAGGGGCTGCTGGGCGGGCAGGCGCAGGTGCCGGGTGCGGCGGGCACGTGGAAGGACCTGACGGACTCGGTCAACACGGCGTTCCGGAACCTGACCGGTCAGGTGCGGGACATCGCGCAGGTGACGACGGCGGTGGCCAACGGGGACCTGTCGCAGAAGGTCACGGTGGACGTGGCCGGCGAGATGCTGGAGCTGAAGAACACCGTCAACACGATGGTGGCGCAGCTCTCCTCGTTCGCCGACCAGGTGACGCGCATGGCGCGGGACGTGGGCACGGAGGGCCGGCTCGGCGGCCAGGCGCGGGTGCCGGGGGTGTCCGGTACCTGGAAGGAACTCACCGACTCCGTCAACTTCATGGCCGGCAACCTCACCTCGCAGGTGCGGCAGATCGCCCAGGTGACGACGGCGGTGGCGCGGGGTGACCTGTCGCAGAAGATCGACGTGGACGCGCGCGGGGAGATCCTGGAGTTGAAGAACACCATCAACACGATGGTGGATCAGCTCTCGGCCTTCGCCGAGCAGGTCACCCGGGTGGCCCGGGAGGTGGGGACCGAGGGGCGGCTGGGTGGTCAGGCGCAGGTGCCGGGGGTCGCCGGGGTGTGGCGCGACCTGACGGACTCGGTGAACAGCATGGCGGGGAACCTCACCGCCCAGGTCCGCAACATCGCCCAGGTGGCCACGGCGGTGGCGCGGGGTGACCTGTCGCAGAAGATCGACGTGGACGCGCGCGGGGAGATCCTGGAGTTGAAGAACACCATCAACACGATGGTGGACCAGCTCTCGGCCTTCGCCGAGCAGGTCACCCGGGTGGCCCGGGAGGTGGGGACCGAGGGGCGGCTGGGTGGTCAGGCGCAGGTGCCGGGGGTCGCCGGGACCTGGAAGGACCTGACGCAGTCGGTCAACTTCATGGCGAGCAACCTCACCTCGCAGGTGCGGCAGATCGCGCAGGTGACGACGGCGGTCGCCAAGGGCGACCTGTCGAAGAAGATCACGGTCGACGCGCGGGGCGAGATCCTCGACCTGGTCACCACCGTCAACACGATGGTCGACCAGTTGTCGAACTTCGCGGAGGAGGTCACGCGGGTGGCGCGGGAGGTTGGCACCGAGGGCATCCTCGGGGGCCAGGCGCGGGTGCGCGGGGTGACCGGCATCTGGAAGGACCTCAGCGACAACGTCAACGTGATGGCGAACAACCTCACCTCGCAGGTGCGCAACATCGCCCGCGTGTCGTCGGCGGTCGCCAACGGCGACCTGACGAAGAAGGTGACGGTCGAGGCCCGGGGCGAGGTCGCGGAGCTGGCCGACACGGTCAACACGATGGTGACGACGCTGTCGTCGTTCGCCGACGAGGTCACGCGGGTGGCGCGCGAGGTCGGCACGGAGGGCGAGCTGGGCGGCCAGGCGCGGGTGCCGGGGGTGTCCGGTACGTGGAAGGACCTCACCGAGTCGGTGAACTCGATGGCGTCCAACCTGACCGGTCAGGTGCGGCAGATCGCGGCCGTCACGACCGCCATCGCCAAGGGCGACCTCACCAAGAAGATCGACATCGACGCGCGCGGCGAGATCCTGGAGCTGAAGAACACCATCAACACGATGGTCGACCAGCTCTCGTCGTTCGCGGAGGAGGTCACGCGGGTGGCGCGGGAGGTTGGCACCGAGGGCATCCTGGGCGGCCAGGCCCGCGTACGGGACGTCGACGGCACCTGGCGGGACCTCACCGAGTCGGTGAACGAGATGGCCGGGAACCTCACGCGGCAGGTGCGCGCCATCGCCGCCGTCGCCACGGCGGTGACGCGCGGCGATCTGAACCTGAAGATCGACGTGGACGCGTCCGGGGAGATCCAGGTCCTCCAGGACAACATCAACACCATGATCGCCAACCTGCGTGACACGACCCTGGCCAACGAGGAGCAGGACTGGCTGAAGGGCAACCTCGCCCGGATCTCCGGCCTGATGCAGGGCCGCCGGGACCTGGACGACGTCGCGTCGCTCATCATGAGCGAGCTGACGCCGGTCGTGTCGGCCCAGCACGGCGCCTTCTTCCTGGCGGTTCCGGCCAGCGGCGGGTCGGCGGAGCCGGGAGGCGGGGACGACGGCGCGTACGAGCTGCGGATGCGTGCCAGTTACGGCTACTCGGCCGGGTCGATGCCGACGTCGTTCCGGCCGGGCGAGACGCTGATCGGGACGGCGGCCGAGGAGAAGCGGACGATCCAGGTGAACGTCCCGCCGGGTTACCTGAAGATCTCCTCGGGACTCGGGGAGGCCGCGCCGGCGCACGTGATCGTGCTCCCGGTGCTGTTCGAGGGGAAGGTCCTCGGAGTGATCGAGCTGGCGTCGTTCCAGCCGTTCACGCACATCCAGCGGGACTTCCTCAACCAGATCGCCGAGATGATCGCGACCAGCGTCAACACCATCAGCGTCAACTCCAAGACGGAGGTGCTCCTGAAGCAGTCCCAGGAGCTGACGGAGCAGCTGCGGGAGCGGTCGGCCGAGCTGGAGAGCAGGCAGAAGGCCCTGCAGGACTCCAACGCCGAACTGGAGGAGAAGGCCGAGCTGCTGGCACGGCAGAACCGCGACATCGAGGTGAAGAACACCGAGATCGAGGAGGCGCGGCAGGTGCTGGAGGAGCGGGCCGAGCAGCTCGCCGTCTCCATGCGCTACAAGTCCGAGTTCCTGGCGAACATGTCGCACGAGCTGCGCACCCCGCTCAACTCGCTGCTGATCCTCGCCAAGCTGCTCGCCGACAACGCCGACGGCAACCTGTCGCCGAAGCAGGTGGAGTTCGCCGAGACCATCCACGGCGCGGGGTCCGACCTGCTCCAGCTGATCAACGACATCCTGGACCTGTCGAAGGTCGAGGCGGGCAAGATGGACGTCAGCCCGACCCGGATCGCCCTGGTGCAGCTGGTCGACTACGTGGAGGCGACCTTCCGGCCGCTGACCGCGGAGAAGGGCCTCGACTTCTCCGTACGGGTCTCCCCGGAGCTGCCCGCGACGCTCCACACGGACGAGCAGCGGCTGCTGCAGGTGCTGCGCAACCTGCTGTCCAACGCGGTGAAGTTCACCGACACCGGGGCGGTCGAGCTGGTCATCCGCCCGGCGAGGGCGGACGTGCCGCGGTCGATCCGGGAGCAGCTCCTGGAGGTGGGTTCGCTGCGCGATCCGGACGCCGCTCTGATCGCGTTCTCGGTGACCGACACCGGCATCGGGATCGCCGCGAGCAAGATGCGGGTCATCTTCGAGGCGTTCAAGCAGGCGGACGGCACGACGAGCCGCAAGTACGGCGGCACGGGGCTGGGGCTGTCCATCAGCCGCGAGATCGCCCGGCTGCTGGGCGGCGAGATCCACGCGGCGAGCGAACCGGGCCGCGGTTCGACGTTCACGCTGTACCTGCCGCTCCACGTCAACGAGCTGCCGCCGCACGGGTACGGCTCCGCGGCGGACGCGCCGCGGGACCCGCATGCCCGTACGGCCGACGAGGCGGTGACCGGCGGACCGGACGCCGTGCCCGCGGCGGCCCCGGCCGGGCCGCCGGCGGACGACCGCCAGGCGGGTGCGAGCGCGCTGTTCCGGCACCGCCGCATGGCGGCGGCCGCGGCGGAGGCGCGCATGCGGGCCGAGCGGGACGGCCGGCGGGCCGCGGGGCCGGGACGGGAGGCGGACGGGCAGCGCCGGACGTTCCGGTTCGACGGCGAGAAGGTGCTGATCGTCGACGACGACATCCGCAACGTCTTCGCGCTCACCAGCGTGCTGGAGCAGCACGGCCTGTCGGTGCTGTACGCGGAGAACGGCCGGGAGGGCATCGAGGTCCTGGAGCAGCACGACGACGTGACGGTCGTCCTGATGGACATCATGATGCCCGAGATGGACGGGTACGCCACGACGACGGCGATCCGCCGGATGCCGCAGTTCGCGGGGTTGCCGATCATCGCGCTGACCGCGAAGGCGATGAAGGGCGACCGGGAGAAGGCGATCGAGTCCGGAGCGTCGGACTACGTCACCAAGCCGGTGGACCCGGACCACCTGCTCGCGGTGATGCACCAGTGGATGCGCGAGAAGTGACGGGGGTGGACGATTTTCGACAATGAGCCAATCGGCAGTTGCCGGAGGCGTGTGAGGGCGGTCTGTTCGGGGAACCTTCTGGTCTCTCGCCACGTTTCCGTTACGTGCACAGTGACATCGTGGTGACAGGGTGTGGCGACGGGCGGGGTGCGGCTACCATGACCGGCACAAGGACGGACGGCGCAAGGGAGTCGTCCCCTGGGGCGGCGCCCGGCCAACCGCCGGGGCGAGGAGGACGGGCCATGGTGCAGAAGGCCAAGATCCTCCTGGTCGATGACCGGCCGGAGAATCTGCTGGCGCTGGAGGCGATCCTCTCCGCGCTCGATCAGACGCTGGTGCGGGCATCGTCAGGGGAGGAAGCGCTCAAGGCGCTGCTGACGGATGACTTCGCGGTCATCCTTCTGGATGTCCAGATGCCGGGCATGGACGGTTTCGAGACCGCCGCCCACATCAAGCGGCGGGAACGCACGCGTGACATCCCGATCATCTTCCTGACCGCCATCAACCACGGCCCCCACCACACGTTCAGGGGGTACGCCGCGGGCGCGGTCGACTACATCTCCAAGCCGTTCGACCCGTGGGTCCTGCGTGCCAAGGTCTCCGTGTTCGTCGACCTGTACATGAAGAACTGTCAACTGCGCGAACAGGCCGCCCTGCTCCGGCTCCAGCTCGAGGGGAGCGACGGCGGCCAGGACGGTGCCGCGGCGAAGGAGTCGGCGGGTCTGCTCGCCGAGCTGTCGGCCCGGCTCGCCGCCGTCGAGGAGCAGGCCGAGGCGCTGTCGAAGCAGCTCGACGACGAGTCCGCCGACGCCGCGGCCGTCGCCACCGCCGCGCACCTGGAGCGCAAGCTGACGGGGCTGCGGCGGGCGCTGGACGCGCTGGAGCCCGGTACCGCGGGCGGCGGCCCCGCCCTTCCGGTCTGACCCGTCCCCGCGTACGGGGCGCCGCGCACCCCGCCCGCCGCGGGAGCGACACGAACGGGTGAAGAGCTCGGACGCGTGTCCCGCGCCGCCCTCACCGGTAATCTCACCCCCATGGCCTCACGTACGTCCGGCAAGGGTCCCCACGGCACGGCGGGCACCGCGAAGCCGCGCGCCGCGGGCCGTACGAGGGGCGCCGCGCGGAAGGCGGTGCCCGGCAAGCCGTCCGCCGGGAAGACCGGCGCCAAGCAACCCGCCCCCGCCAAGAAGGCCGCGGCGAAGAAGGCGGCCACCAGAGCGGTGCCCAAGGCGGCACCGTCCCCCACGGCCGGTGTCTACCGGGTCGTCCGCGCACTCTGGCTCGGCCTCGCCCACGCCGTCGGCGCCGTGCTGCGCGGCGTGGGACGCGGCGCGAAGGGGCTGGACCCCGCCCACCGCAAGGACGGCCTGGCCCTGCTGCTGATCGGCCTGGCCCTCGTCGTCGCGGCCGGCACCTGGGCCGGCCTCCACGGACCGGTCGGCGACCTCGTCGACATGCTCGTCACCGGCGCGTTCGGCCGACTCGACCTGCTCGTACCGCTCCTCATCGGCACCATGGCCGTCCGGTTGATCCTGCACCCCGAGAAGCCCGAGGCGAACGGGCGCATCGTCATCGGTCTGTCCGCCCTGGTCACCGGTGTCCTCGGCCAGGTCCACATCGCCTGCGGCTCACCGGGTCGCGACGAGGGGGCCCAGGCCATGCAGGACGCGGGAGGTCTCGTCGGCTGGGCCGCCTCCACCCCGCTGATCTTCATGACGGGCGAGGTGCTCGCCGTCCCGTTGCTCGTCCTGCTGACGGTCTTCGGCCTGCTGGTCGTCACCGCCACCCCCGTCAACGCCATCCCGCGGCGGTTGCGGGCGCTCGGCGAGCGGCTCGGCGTCATCGAGTCGTACGAGGAGTGGGGCGACGACGACCGGCGGTACGACGAGCAGTGGCGTGAGGGCCTGCCCGCGCCCTCCCGCCGCCGCGGCCCCGCGGCCGGGGAGTACGGTCCGGAGCCGGCCGGGGAGGAGGCGCCCGCCCCGCGCCGGCGCCCGCGTACCCGCAGAGGGCCGGGCACCGGCGAGCCCGGGTCCGGACGGACGCCGGACCCCGTCGACGTCGCCGCGGCCGTGGCGGCGGACCTCGACGGCGCCGTGCTGAACGGCATGCCGCCCTCGCCCCTGGTGGCCGATCTGACCAGGGACGTCACCGCGGACCGCGACCGGGCCGGCACCGGCGCGGCGCGCGCCCGGGACCGGGGCGAGCCGGGCGGGGTCCCCGCCGCCGTGCCCCCGGCGCGGGAGGGGGCGGACGGCGGGGCCGTACCGGACCTGACCAAGCCCGCGCCCGTGCGGGACGCGGCGGAACCGATGCCCGCACGGGCCGAGCAGCTGCGGCTGGCCGGGGACGTGACGTACGCCCTGCCCTCCCTCGACCTGCTGGAGCGGGGCGGTCCGGGCAAGACGCGCAGCGCCGCCAACGACGCCGTCGTCGCGGCCCTGCGCACCGTCTTCTCCGAGTTCAAGGTGGACGCCGACGTCACCGGCTTCACCCGCGGCCCGACGGTCACCCGGTACGAGGTGGAGCTCGGCCCGGCGGTGAAGGTCGAGCGGGTCACGGCGCTGACGAAGAACATCGCGTACGCGGTGGCCAGCCCCGACGTGCGGATCATCTCGCCGATCCCCGGCAAGTCCGCCGTCGGCATCGAGATCCCCAACACCGACCGCGAGATGGTCAAGCTCGGCGACGTGCTGCGGCTCGCCGACGCCGCCGGGGACGACCACCCGATGCTGGTCGCGCTGGGCAAGGACGTCGAGGGCGGCTACGTCATGGCCAACCTGGCGACGATGCCGCACGTGCTGGTCGCCGGCGCCACCGGGTCCGGCAAGTCCTCGTGCATCAACTGCCTCATCACGTCGGTGATGACGAGGGCCACACCCGAGGACGTCCGGATGGTGCTCGTCGACCCCAAGCGGGTCGAGCTGACCGCGTACGAGGGCATCCCGCACCTGATCACGCCCATCATCACCAACCCCAAGCGGGCCGCCGAGGCGCTCCAGTGGGTCGTGCGGGAGATGGACCTGCGCTACGACGACCTGGCGGCGTTCGGGTACCGGCACATCGACGACTTCAACACCGCCGTGCGCAGCGGCAAGCTGAAGACACCCCCGGGCAGCGAGCGCGAACTCCAGCCGTACCCGTACCTGCTGGTCATCGTGGACGAGCTGGCCGACCTGATGATGGTCGCGCCGCGCGACGTCGAGGACGCCATCGTCCGCATCACGCAGCTGGCCCGTGCCGCCGGCATCCACCTGGTGCTCGCCACACAACGGCCCTCCGTGGACGTCGTCACCGGCCTCATCAAGGCCAACGTCCCCTCCCGCCTCGCCTTCGCCACCTCCTCCCTCGCCGACAGCCGCGTCATCCTCGACCAGCCGGGGGCCGAGAAGCTCATCGGCAAGGGGGACGGCCTGTTCCTTCCGATGGGCGCGAACAAACCGGTGCGCCTCCAGGGGGCCTTCGTCACGGAGGAGGAGGTCGCGGCCGTCGTGCGGCACTGCAAGGAGCAGATGGAGCCCGTCTTCCGAGACGACGTCACGACCGGGACGAAGCAGAAGAAGGAGATCGACGAGGAGATCGGCGACGACCTCGACCTGCTGTGCCAGGCGGCCGAACTGGTCGTCTCCACGCAGTTCGGCTCCACCTCGATGCTCCAGCGGAAGCTGCGTGTCGGCTTCGCCAAAGCGGGCAGGCTCATGGATCTGATGGAGTCGCGGAACATCGTCGGCCCCAGCGAGGGCTCCAAGGCGCGGGACGTCCTGGTGAAACCGGACGACCTGGACGGTGTGCTCGCCTCCATCCGCGGCGGGGACGGCTCCTGACCCGGCCGTGTCCCACCCGTAAGGCAACCGTGAGCAACCGTTGTCCCGGACTGCACGTCACAGGGGAGGAAGGAGCGGACAATGGTGGTCCCCGCAACGCGGGCGGCGGCCATTCCGATGGCGTACAAACCACGTCCGCCCGGTTGCCCCACCCTTTCGCACCACCCGTAGACTGAACCTCCGGCAGGTGGTTACACGCTCGAAAGGCGCCCTCGTGTCCATCGGCAACGCCCCCGACGGCAACTCCCCCGCAGACGACCGGCCCCCGCTCCCCGAGGACGATCGGCCCTCGATCGGCCGTGCGCTCCGCGACGCACGCCTCGCCGCGAACCTCACCGTCGAAGAGGTCAGCCACTCCACGCGTGTGCGCGTCCCCATCGTGTACGCGATCGAGGAGGACGACTTCTCGCGGTGCGGCGGCGACGTGTACGCCCGCGGGCACGTGCGGACGCTCGCCCGGGCCGTGGGACTCGATCCGGCGGCCCTGGTCGAACAGTACGACGCGGAGCACGGCGGCCGTCCCGCCCCCACCTCCGCCGCGCCCATGTTCGAGGCGGAGCGGATCCGCCCGGAGCGGCGCCGGCCCAACTGGACCGCCGCCATGGTCGCCGCGATCGTCGTGGTGGTCGGTTTCGCGGGCTTCACCCTCTTCGGGCAGAACGGCGCCGGCACCGGGTCCGGGAGTGCGGCGTCGGGGCAGGCCTCGGCCCGTCCCCCGAGCCAGGCGCCCAAGCCGGCGCCGTCCAAGCCCGCGCCGATCGCCTCGGAGAGCGCGATCGCGGCCGTCCCGCAGGACAAGGTGACGGTGAAGCTCACCGCGATCGACGACAAGAGCTGGATCTCGGCGAAGGCCCGCGACGGCAAGCTCCTCTTCGACGGCCTGCTCGAGAAGGGCGACTCCAAGACCTTCCAGGACGACGAGCGGCTCGACCTCATCCTCGGCAACGCCGGGGTGATCGAACTGTTCGTGAACGGCAAGAAGGTCCAGGACGAGTTCGCCCCCGGCCAGGTCGAGCGGCTGACGTACACCAGGGGCGACCCCGAGGTCGGCTGACCGCCCGGCCCCGTCCGCCGCACCCGCCGCAGGCCCCGACCGCGTTCCCTCCCCCGGGGTGCGGTCGGGGCCTGCGGCGGTCGGGGCCGGGGCGGCGGACCTGCGCGCCGGAGGGGCACCGGGGACGAAGTAGTCTTGAGCCCATGCCCGAACGCCGTACCGTCGCCCTTGTCACTCTTGGCTGCGCCCGTAACGAGGTGGACTCGGAGGAGCTCGCAGGCCGCCTGGCAGCGGACGGCTGGGAGCTCGTCGAGGAGGCCGCCGACGCCGATGTCGCCGTCGTCAACACCTGCGGCTTCGTCGAGGCCGCCAAGAAGGACTCCGTCGACGCCCTCCTCGAAGCGAACGACCTGAAGGACCACGGCCGCACCCGGGCCGTCGTCGCCGTCGGCTGCATGGCCGAGCGCTACGGCAAAGAGCTCGCCGAAGCCCTGCCGGAGGCCGACGGGGTGCTCGGCTTCGACGACTACGCCGACATCTCCGACCGCCTGCGGACCATCCTCGGCGGCGGCGTCCACGCCCCGCACACCCCCCGCGACCGGCGCAGGCTGCTGCCGCTCAGCCCCGTCGAGCGCCAGAGCGCCACCGCGGCCGTCGCCCTGCCGGGGCACGGCGCCGCGCACGCCCCCGCAGAGGCCCCCGCCGACCTGCCCGAGGGCGTCGCACCCGCCTCCGGCCCGCGCGCCCCCCCTGCGCCGCCGCCTGGACACGAGCCCGGTCGCCTCCGTGAAGCTGGCCTCCGGCTGCGACCGGCGCTGCTCGTTCTGCGCCATCCCGTCCTTCCGCGGCTCCTTCGTGTCCCGCCGCCCCGGCGACGTGCTGGGCGAGGCGCGCTGGCTGGCCGAGCAGGGCGTCAAGGAGATCATGCTGGTCTCCGAGAACAACACCTCGTACGGCAAGGACCTGGGCGACATCCGCCTGCTGGAGACGCTGCTGCCCGAGCTGGCCGCCGTGGACGGCGTCGAGCGCGTCCGGGTCAGCTACCTCCAGCCCGCCGAGATGCGGCCCGGCCTGATCGACGTCCTGACGTCCACGGAGAAGGTCGCGCCCTACTTCGACCTGTCCTTCCAGCACTCCGCGCCCACCGTGCTGCGCGCCATGCGCCGCTTCGGCGACACGGACCGGTTCCTGGAGCTGCTGGACACGATCCGCGGCAAGGCGCCGCACGCCGGCGTGCGGTCCAACTTCATCGTCGGCTTCCCCGGCGAGACCGGGGAGGACTTCGCCGAGCTGGAGCGCTTCCTGGTCCACGCCCGGTTCGACGCCGTCGGAGTGTTCGGCTACTCCGACGAGGAGGGCACCGAGGCCGCGACGTACGAGGGCAAGCTGGACCAGGAGGTCGTCGACGAGCGCCTCGCCCACCTGTCCCGGCTCGCCGAGGAGCTCACCGCCCAGCGCGCGGAGGAGCGCCTGGGGGAGACCCTGGAGGTACTGGTCGAGTCGGTCGAGGGCGACGACCTCGACGACGACGAGTACGCCGCCGCCGGCCGCGCGGCGCACCAGGCGCCGGAGACGGACGGGCAGGTGCTGTTCACGACGGGCGCCGGGCTGGCCGTCGGCCGTATGGTCAGGGCGAAGGTCGTGGGCACGGAAGGCGTCGACCTGGTGGCCGAGGTACTCGAGGAGGCGGGCAGATGACCGGAGTCCCGGCGCCCGCTTCGGGCGGCACGGGGAGGAGGGCACCCGGCGGGAAGCTGGGAGCGGCGGCCGTGAGCCAGGCCAGCCTGTGGAACGTCGCCAACATCCTGACCATGCTGCGCCTGGTGCTCGTCCCGGCGTTCGTGGTCCTGCTGCTCCAGGACGGCGGCTACGACCCCGCCTGGCGGGCCTGGGCGTGGGCGGCGTTCGCCGTCGCCATGATCACGGACATCTTCGACGGCCACCTGGCGCGGACGTACAACCTCGTCACCGACTTCGGCAAGATCGCCGACCCCATCGCCGACAAGGCCATCATGGCAGCCGGTCTGGTCTGCCTGTCCGCCCTCGGCGACCTGCCGTGGTGGGTGACGGGCGTGATCCTCTCCCGCGAGCTGGGCATCACGCTCCTGCGGTTCTGGGTGATCCGCCACGGGGTGATCCCGGCCAGCCGGGGCGGCAAGATGAAGACGCTCGCCCAGGGCACGGCCGTGGGCATGTACGTGCTGGCGCTGACCGGCCCGCTGGCCACGCTGCGGTGGTGGGTGATGGCGCTGGCGGTGGTCCTGACGGTCGCCACCGGGCTCGACTACGTACGGCAGGCCGTCGCCCTGCGCCGCAGGGGACTCGCCGCCGAACGGGCCGCCCGGGCCGCCTCGGAGCCGCCCCGGTGAGAGGGGCGGCGCGCGAGGGGGAGCCGGCGGCCGCCGGGGAGGGGCCCGGTGCGGGACCGGCGGCGCGCGTGCTGCGGCTGCTCGCCGAACGCGGCCAGACGCTCGCCGTGGCGGAGTCGCTCACGGGTGGTCTGGTCGCCGCCGAGCTGACGTCCGTGCCCGGTGCCTCCCGGGTGTTCCGGGGGTCCGTCACGGCGTACGCCACGCCGCTGAAGCGGGACCTGCTGGGCGTCGACGGCGATCTGCTGGAGCGGCGCGGCGCGGTCGACGCGGAGGTCGCACTGCAGATGGCACGGGGTGTGCGGAGCCGGCTGGGCGCCGGGTGGGGCGTCGCGACGACCGGGGTCGCGGGCCCCGACCCGCAGGACGGCCGGCCGGTGGGGACGGTCTACGTGGCGGTGTGCGGGCCGCCCGGCGGCGCCGCGGAGGAGGGAACGGTGGCCGCGCTGCGGTTGAACGGCGACCGCGCGGAAATCCGTAGGGGGAGCGTACGGAACGTGCTGGAACTGCTCGCGGACGAACTCTCGGGGAATGCGCGGGCAAAGGATACGGAACAGAACGGGGGGGATGGATGTTTGCAGCCCTGAGTGAACACGACATCGCTCCCCGCACGGCCGCAGCGCGAGGCGGTACGGTGGGGCGTGAAGGATGCGGCTACGCGGTCCGAGGAGGGAGCCACCGATGATTCTGCTCCGTCGCCTGCTGGGTGACGTGCTGCGTCGGCAGCGCCAGCGTCAGGGCCGTACTCTGCGCGAAGTCTCCTCGTCCGCCCGAGTATCGCTCGGCTATCTCTCCGAGGTGGAGCGGGGGCAGAAGGAGGCTTCCTCCGAGCTGCTCTCCGCGATCTGCGACGCGCTGGACGTACGGATGTCCGAGCTCATGCGGGAAGTGAGCGACGAGCTGTCGCTGGCGGAGCTGGCGGAATCGGCAGCGGCGAGCGAGCCGGTGCCCGCGCCAGTGCGCCCGATGCTCAATTCCGTGTCCGTGACGTCGGTGGCGGGCGTGCCGGCGGAGCGGGTGACCATCAAGGCGCCGGCGGAGGCGGTGGACGTCGTCGCCGCGTGATTTTCTCCGGTTCCGCGCCCCGTCCGGCGCGGAGCGGTGGGATCGACGTTTTGGGCTGAGCCCCGGCCGGGTACCCGAGGTGCCGACCGGGGCTTTCGCTTTTGGTCGAATGCCTGTTTTGCCTGCTGTGTGCCATGGTGAAGCGTGCGCACGGAATGGAGGATTCGCATGGCTGTCGTCAAGAGCTCGCTGTCCGACGCCGATCTCAAGGTGGTCGGTGAGGCCCTGCAGGGTGCCCTCGTGGACCTGATCGACCTGTCGCTGGTGGCCAAGCAGGTCCACTGGAACGTGGTCGGGCCGCGCTTCCGGTCCATACACCTGCAGCTCGACGATGTCGTGACCACCGCCCGGACCCACTCCGACGTGGTGGCGGAGCGCGCCTCGGCCATCGGCGTCAACCCGGACGGACGCGCCGCGACCGTCGCGGCCGGCAGCGCCATCGGCGAGGTGCCGACCGGATGGATCCAGGACCGGGACGCGGTGGGGATCATGGTGGACGCGCTCGTCGCGGTCATCCAGCGGATGCGCGAGCGCGTCACGGCGACCGACGAGCCGGACCCGGTCACCCAGGACCTGCTCATCGGGCTGACCGCCGATCTCGAGAAGCACGCGTGGATGTTCCAGGCGGAGAACGTCTGACGGCTTCCCTTCCCGCGCCCACGACCCCCCGGGCCCGACGGACCCGGGGGCCCGCCGGGGCCGGGGAGCGACGTGGGGCGGGGGCGGAAGGACGCGCCGACGGCTGCTCCGGCGTGTCCTGCCGCCCGGTGACCGGCCGGTCCGGCGTCGACCGGAGGAGGCGGCATGGTGCGGCGACGAGTCCCGCTGCCGGCGTTGGCGTCGGCGCTCGTACTGGGTGGGCTGTGGTGGTGGGCGGTGCTGCGTCTGGCACTCGTGCCCGACCGCGCCGGGCTGGTCGAGGGGGCCGCGGCGGCGAGCGGCTGGGGGCTCAGCCTGCTTCCGGTGCACGTCGCCGCCGCGCCCCGGCCGGGACGGCCCGTCGGGCGGTGCTCCCGGTGGCGTACCGCGGTGTGCGACTCGGTACCGGAGGCGCTGCGGAACCTCGTGTGGGACGTGGTCCGGGCCCTCGGCCGCGGGGCACCGCGCCGGCCGGACGGCGGAGGCGGCCGCGAGGGCTGAGGGCGCCGCGGCCCCCGGAACGGTAGGGCCGGCGCGTCAGGGCGCGCCGGGCACGGGGCCGGTCTGGCAGCCGGGACACCAGTAGGAGACGCGCTCATCGGCGTCGTCCGCGCCGTGGCGGCGGATCGGGGCCCCGCAGCGGTAGCAGGGCCGGTGGAGCCGCCCGTACACGTACAGGCGGCGGTCGGCGCGGCCGCCGGGCACGGTGCGGCGGGTGGAACGGCCCTTGTTCTCCTCCAGCAGGCGCCGGGCCGTCGCGACCAGCCGCTCCGGCACGCCGGGGGCAGGTCGCCGACCGGCAGCCAGGGGGTGACGCGGGCGAGGAACGCCAGCTCGCACTTGTAGACGTTGCCGATGCCGGCCAGGTTCCGCTGGTCGAGGAGGGCCTCGCCGAGCGGGCGGGCCGGGTCGGCCAGGACGCGGCGCACGGCTTCCTCGAAGTCCCAGTCGGGGCCGAGCAGGTCCGGCCCCAGGTGGCCCACGACGGCCGGTTCGTCAGTCGTGCGCAGCAGGTCCAGAACGGGCAGGCGGTAGCCGACCGCGGTGTGCTCGGCGGTGCCGAGGACCGCCCGGATCTGGTGCCCCGGCCCGCCGCTCCAGCGTTCGTCCGCCGCGTACACGCGCCAGGCGCCCTCCATCCTCAGGTGTGAGTGGAGCGTCAGGCCGCCCTCGATCCGCGTGAGCAGGTGCTTGCCGCGCGGAACGACGGCGGTGACGGTCCGGCCGGTCAGATCGACGGTGGCGAGTTTCGGCACGCGCAGGTCCGACCGGGTCAGGAGCCGGCCGGCGAGTGCGCCGTGCAGGTGGTGGGCGGTCAGCCAGACCGTGTCTCCTTCGGGCATGGCTCCATGATGCGCCGCCCGGCGGCGGAGCCGGTCCGGCGGGCTACGTTCCCGGGACCGCCGGCACCGGGACCGGGCGGGAGCCGTCGGCCAGCGACTCCGCGCCGGCCACGCCCACCAGGGACGCCGCCACGGCGGCCCGTACGTCCACCAGGGGCGGCCTGCCGTCCTCCACGGTGGCGCGGAACGCCCGCAGCATCCGCACCGTCCCCTCGGCACGGCGCTCCACGGGCCGGCCGTCGAGGAGGAGCGGGGGCGGGAGGCGTTCCCCGTCGCGGGTGCGGCCGTCCGGTGCCGCCCAGCCCTCGGTCCTGAACCGGACGGCCCAGGCGCGTTCGCCGGGTGCGCGGACCGACTCGGCCAGCCCCCGGGCCCCGCGTACGGACACCCAGCTCCAGTGGCTGTCGGGCTCGCCCTGGAGGAAACCGTGCCGGGTGATGGCCAACGCCCCCGACGACAGCCGCGTCGCCATGACGACCGCGCCGCGCGGATCCGCCTCGTCCACCGCGAACGCCGTCACCTCCACCGGCCGGCCGTCCGTGATCGCCAGCACGGGGGAGAGGGTGTGGGTGCAGTACGCCGTGGGCGCGATCCGCCCGCGCCAGTGTGCGGGGTCGCCGACCAGCGCCCCGACGTCCTCCGGGGACATGCCGTGCAGGTAGTCGGCCTCGACCAGGCCGATCCGGCCCAGCTCGCCGGAGCGGACCGCCTCGCGGATGAGGCGGACGTGGGGATGGGCCACGTAGTTCTCGGCGAACGAGTACGTCGCCTCCGACCGGTCGGCCGCCGCGACGAGCGCACACCCCTCCTCGTAGTCGGCGCACGCCGCGGACTCCGACAGGACGTGCACCCCGCGCTCCAGGAACGCGATGGCGAGCGGCGCGTGCTCGTCGAAGTCGTTGGCCAGCACCACCGCGTCGAGGCGGTGTTCCAGGAGGTCCGGCCACTCCTCGACCGGGACCGCGCCGGGCAACTCCGCGCGCGCCGCCGCGCGGCGACCGGGATCGCGGTCGCACGCGGCCACGACGTCCATCCCCACCTTGCGGCACCACGCCGCCAGGTGGAGTCCCATCCTCAGACCCACCACTCCCACGCGCACGGGGCCATCCTGGCGCGCACACCCTCTGCCGCGGCAACCCCTTTTACCGCAGCGGCCCGCCGGGCCGGGGGCCGGTGCGGCCCGGGGCGGTCCGGGACCGGGAGCGGACCGGCGGCGTGGGCCGGGGACGCGGTCCCGGGGCACGGCCGGGACCGGCCCCGGGTCCCGGCGTGGCGGGGTCCGGACCGGGGGCCGCGGCGGGGCGTCACACCCGGAGGCGCAGCCCCCTCGGGGTGGCGTGGAAGCCCGCGGCCTCCAGGGCTTGGGCCAGGGGGGAGGTCAGGGCGGCGGCTCCGTTGACGCGCTCGACCGTGACCGTACCCAGCGCGCCCGCGTTCGCGGCTGCCGTCAGGGCGTCCGCGGCGGCCCGGAGGAGCGGGTCCTGCGGGTCGAGGGACCAGGACAGCAGGGTCCTGCCGCCGCGCTCCACGTACAGCGTCAGTTCACCGTCGACCAGGACCACCAGCGAGCCCGCCTTCCGGCCGGGCTTGTGGCCCGCGCCGGCCGGGGGCTCCGGCCAGGGAAGGGCGGCGCCGTACGCGTTGGCCGGGTCGGCGGCCGCCAGGACGACGGCCTCCGGGGCGGCCGACCCCTCGGCACGCTCCCGGGCCGACACGGCGGCCCGCAGCCGGTCCACGGCCCCGTCCATCGCGAACTGGGCGGCGCCCAGGCCCTCCACGACGTAACCGCGTCGGGCCCGGCCACTGTCCTCGAACGCGGACAGGACCCGGTACACGGCGGAGAAGCCGCCCTCGACGCCCTCGGCGGCCACCGCGCCGCGCGTGACCACGCCGTGCCGGTCCATCAGCGTCCGGGCCAGCGCGTGGGCGCGGTGAGTGGGGTCGGGCTCGGCGGACGGCAGCAGGGACCAGCGGCCGCCCACCGTGGGCGGACCGGAGCGGGAGGCGGGGCGGGCGGTCGACGCCGGCGAGCCGTACCGGCCGCGCGGGACGGAGCGCCTGACCCGGTGCGCCGTGGAGCCCGCCGTGCGGCCGGAGCCGAGCACGGCGCGCAGCGGGGCGAGGGTGTCGTTGGTGAGGCGGCCGGACCAGGCGAGGTCCCACACGGCGTCGGCGATCTGGGGGTCCGTCGCCTCCGGGTGGGCGACCGCCCGGACCCGGTCGGCGATCTGGCGGAAGAACAGACCGTATCCGCCGGACAGGGCGTCGAGCACGGACTCGTGGAGGGGCGTCGGTTCCAGCGGACGGGGCGGGGGCAGGAGCAGCGGCGCGGCGTCGGCGAGGTACAGGGAGACCCAGCCGTCCTTGCCGGGAAGGGCGCCCGCGCCCGCCCACACGACCTCGCCGGTGGTGGTCAGCTCGTCGAGGAGCCGGGGGTCGTAGGCGCGGACGCGGGACGGCAGGACCAGCCTCTCCAGCGCCGAAGCGGGCACGGGCGCGCCCTGCAACTGCTCGATCGCGCGGGCCAGGCCGTCGACGCCGCGCAGCCCGCCGCTCCCCACGTGCTGCCATTGCGGCAGGAACGTGGCGAGCGCGGACGGCGGGACCGGCTCCAGCTCCTGGCGCAGCGCGGCCAGGGAGCGGCGCCGCAGCCGACGCAGGACCGCCGCGTCACACCACTCCTGGCCGACGCCGGACGGGTGGAACTCCCCCTGGACGACGCGGCCGGCCGCGGCGAGGCGGTGCAGCGCCCCGTCGGTGACGGCCCTTCCGAGGCCGAAGCGGGCGGCGGCCTGCGCGGACGTGAACGGGCCGCGGGTGCGCGCGTACCGTGCCAGGAGGTCGCCGAGCGGGTCCTGCACCGGCTCCGTGAACGCCTCGGGCACACCGACCGGCAGCGCCGTGCCCAACGCGTCGCGCAGGCGCCCCGCGTCCTCGACCGCCGCCCAGTGGTCGACGGCCGCGACGCGGACCCGGATCGCCCGGCGGGCGGCCGCCAGCTCCCGTGGCCAGGCCGGGTCGGCGCCCCGCTCGACCAGCTCGGCCTCGGTGAGGGGGCCCAGCACGCGCAGCGCGTCGGCGACCCCCTCCGGGTCCTTCACCCGCCGCTCGTCGGTGCGCCACTGCAGCTCGCGCTCCAGCTCCGCCAGCACCTCCGGGTCGAGGAGCTCGCGCAGCTCCGCCTGGCCCAGCAGCTCGGCCAGCAGCCGCGAGTCCAGGGAGAGGGCGGCCGCGCGGCGCTCGGCGAGCGGGGAGTCCCCTTCGTAGAGGAACTGGGCGACGTACCCGAACAGCAGCGAGCGGGCGAACGGTGACGGCTCCGGCGTGGTGACCTCCACCAGCCGGACGCGGCGCGACTCGACATCCCCCATCAGCTCCTGGAGCCCCGGCAGGTCGAACACGTCCTGGAGGCACTCGCGGACCGCCTCCAGGACGATCGGGAACGAACCGAACCCGCTCGTCACCTCGAGGAGCTGCGCCGCGCGCCGGCGCTGCTGCCACAGCGGCGTGCGCTTGCCGGGATCGCGCCTGGGCAGCAGCAGCGCGCGGGCGGCGCACTCCCGGAAGCGGGACGCGAACAGCGCCGAACCGCCGACCCGCTCGGTGACGATCCGGTCGACCTCGTCCCTGTCGAAGGCGACGTCGGCGGCGCCGACCGGGGCCTGCTCGCCGCCGTACCCCGGACCCGGCGCGGCCGCTTCGCCGTCCAGCAGGTCGAGGCCCATCAGGTCGGCGTCCGGCAGGCGCAGCACGATGCCGTCGTCGGCGTGCATGACCTGGGCGTCCACGCCGTACCGCTCCGCGAGCCGGGCGCCCAGCGCGAGCGCCCACGGGGCGTGGACCTGCGCCCCGAACGGCGAGTGGACCACCACGCGCCAGTCGCCCAGCTCGTCGCGGAACCGCTCCACCAGGATCGTCCGGTCGTCCGGCACGTGGCCGCAGGCGCGGCGCTGCTCGTCGAGGTAGGACAGGACGTTGTCGGCGGCCCACGCGTCCAGTCCCGCCGCGACCAGCCGCGACCGCGCCGCGTCCGGCGGCAGCGAACCGACCTCCCGCAGGAACGCCCCCACCGCCCGGCCCAGTTCGAGCGGGCGGCCCAGCTGGTCGCCCTTCCAGAACGGCAACCGGCCCGGCACGCCGGGCGCGGGCGAGACCAGGACCCGGTCGCGCGTGACGTCCTCGATCCGCCACGACGAGGTGCCGAGCGTGAACACGTCCCCGACGCGCGACTCGTAGACCATCTCCTCGTCGAGCTCGCCGACCCGGCCCCCGCCCCGCTTCGGATCGGCGCCCGCCAGGAAGACGCCGAACAGGCCCCGGTCGGGGATCGTGCCGCCCGAGGTGACGGCCAGGCGCTGGGCGCCGGGGCGGCCCGTGACCGTCCCGGTGACCCGGTCCCACACGACGCGCGGGCGCAGCTCCGCGAACGCGTCCGACGGGTAGCGCCCGGCGAGCATGTCCAGCACGGCCGTGAACGCCGACTCCGGGAGCGACGCGAACGGGGCCGCCCGCCGCACCAGCGCCAGCAGGTCGTCGTAGGCCCAGGCGTCCAGGGCGACCATGGCGACGAGCTGCTGGGCCAGCACGTCCAGCGGGTTGGCCGGGACGCGCAGCGACTCGATGGCGCCCTGCCGCATTCGCTCCGTCACCACCGCCGCCTGCACCAGGTCGCCGCGGTACTTGGGGAAGACCACGCCCCGTGACACGGCGCCCACCTGGTGCCCGGCGCGGCCCACGCGCTGGAGCCCGGACGCCACGGACGGCGGCGACTCGACCTGGACGACCAGGTCGACCGCGCCCATGTCGATGCCCAGCTCCAGGCTGGAGGTGGCCACCACGGCGGGCAGGCGACCGGCCTTCAGGTCCTCCTCGACCAGCGCCCGCTGCTCCTTGGACACCGAACCGTGGTGCGCCCGCGCCAGCAGCGGCGGGGCGCCCCCGGCGGCACCGGACTGGGCCATCACCTCGGCCGGGGACGCGCCCTGGGGCAGCGCCTCGCCCGTGGCCCGCTCGTACGCGATCTCGTTGAGCCGGTTGCACAGCCGCTCGGCCAGGCGCCGGGAGTTGGCGAACACGATCGTCGACCGGTGCTCCTGCACCAGGTCGGCGATCCGCTCCTCCACGTGCGGCCAGATCGACGGCTTCTCGCCGGGGCCGGCGCCCGCGTCGGCGGCCGGCGCACCGCCCAGCTCGCCCAGGTCCTCGACGGGTACCACCACGGAGAGGTCGAACTCCTTGCCGGACGGCGGCTGGACCACCTCGACCCTGCGCCGGGGCGAGAGGAACCGCGCCACCTCGTCCACCGGCCGCACCGTCGCCGACAGGCCGATCCTGCGCGCGGGACGGGGCAGCAGCTCGTCGAGCCGTTCCAGGGACAGAGCGAGGTGGGCACCGCGCTTGGTGCCCGCCACGGCGTGCACCTCGTCGAGGATCACCGTCTCCACGCCCGCCAGCGCGTCGCGCGCGGCGGAGGTCAGCATCAGGAACAGCGACTCCGGGGTGGTGATGAGGATGTCCGGCGGGCGCGTCGCCAGCGAGCGCCGTTCGGCAGCCGGCGTGTCGCCCGAACGGACCCCGACCCGCACCTCCGGCTCCGGCAGCCCCAGCCGCGCGGCCTCCTGGCGGATGCCCGTCAGCGGGCTGCGCAGGTTCCGCTCCACGTCCACCGCGAGCGCCTTCAGCGGCGACACGTACAGCACCCGGCAGCGCTTCCTCGAGTCGGCTGGCGGCGGCGCCGACGCCAACCGGTCCAGGGCGGCCAGGAACGCCGCCAGGGTCTTGCCGGATCCCGTCGGCGCCACGACCAGCACGTCCGAGCCGGCGCCGATCGCCCGCCACGCCCCCTCCTGGGCGGCGGTGGGCGCACTGAACGCCCCCGTGAACCACCTGCGGGTCGCGGGGGAGAAGGAGTCGAGCGCGGTTCCGGCCATGCTCCCCATCGTGCACCCCGCCACCGACAACCGGTGTCCGCACCGTGGACACGCAGGTCGGCGGGGGTACCGACGGCACAGAATGGAGGCATGGCGACCATCCCGGACGGCGGGCGGCCCGACGAGTGGGCCCGGCACTGGCGGCACCCGGGCGTGCCCGGACTCGACCTGCTGCGCGCCCGCTACGTCCGTCACTCCTTCTCCCGCCACAGCCACGAGGGCTACGTGCTGGGCGCCGTCCGCCGGGGCGTCGAGGACGTCGTCGTACCCCAGGGCACGGTCAGGGCCCGTCCCGGCACCGTCGTCATGATCAACCCCGAGGTGCCCCATTCCGCGCGCGCCGGGGCGCCCGAGGGCTGGTCGTACGCCACGCTCTACCCCTCGTCGCGGCTGGTCGCCCGGATCGCCGAGGAGGAGACCACCCTGCGCGGCACGGCCGCCTTCGGCGAGACGATCGTCGAGGACGAGAGCACCGCCCGGCTGATCGGCGCGGTGCACCGCGCCGCCGAGGAGGGCGACGTCCTCGCCGCCGACAGCTTCCTGCGGATCGCCGTCGCCCGGCTGCTGCGCCGCCACGGCCGGGCCCTCCCCGCGAGCACCCCGCGTCCCGCCGGCGCCCGCACGGCCGCCGCCGCCCGCGAGGTGCTCCTGGACCGCATGGCCGGGCCACCGTCCCTGGAGCAGCTCGCCCGGGAGCTGGGAACCGGCCCGTTCGCCCTGCTGCGCGCCTTCAAGACGGCGTACGGGATGCCGCCCCACACCTGGCTCACCGACGCGCGCGTACGGACGGCCCGCCGCCTGCTGGAGTCCGGGACGCCCCCCGGTGAGGCGGCGGTGGCGGTCGGCTTCACCGACCAGCCGCACCTCAACCGCCACTTCACCCGGATCGTCGGCGTCCCGCCCGGGGCCTACCAGCGGGAGCGCGCAAGAACGTACAAGACCGGGCGGCCGGACCGGCCGTAGCGTCCCGGACGTGGCAGAACAGTCGATACCACCAGCAGCATCCCCGACCGGGCACGCCGCGGACGCGGGCCCGCCCGCCGGGCCGCGGGAGCGGACGGGCCGCGGAGCCGACCGGGCCGTCGTACGGGACTCCCTCGGCGTCGGCGCCGCCGTCGGCCTCTCGGGCTTCGCGTTCGGCGTCACCTCGGCCGGCGCCGGGCTGGACCTGCTCCAGACCTGTGCGCTCAGCCTGCTCGTCTTCACCGGCGCCTCGCAGTTCGCGCTCGTCGGCGCGCTCGCCGCCGGGGGCAACCCGTTCACCGCCGCCGCGGGCGCGCTCTTCCTCGGAACCCGCAACGCCTTCTACGGACTGCGCCTCTCCCGGCTGCTGGCCCTCCCGCGCGCGGTGCGCCCGCTCGGGGCCCACTGGGTCATCGACGAGACCGCGGCGGTGGCCCTCGCGCAGTCCACGCGCCGCGCCGCCAGGATCGGCTTCACCACCACCGGTCTCACCCTCTACGTGCTGTGGAACCTCACCACGCTCGCCGGTGCTCTGGGCGCGGAGGCCGTCGGCGACACCGGGGCCTGGGGCCTCGACGCCGCCGGGCCGGCCGTCTTCCTCGCCCTCCTCGCCCCCATGCTGCGCTCCACGACCGAGCGGGCCGTCGCCGCGCTGGCGGTCGCCTTGGGACTCGGCTCCCTGCCGGTGCTGCCCGCCGGCGTGCCGGTGCTCGTCGCGGCGCTGGCCGCCCCCGCCGTGCTGTGGCTGCGGGGGCGAAGGGAGGCGCGACGATGAGCGCCACCGCCGCCTGGACCGCGATCGGCCTGACCGCCGCCGGCTGCTACCTGCTGAAACTCGGCGGCCTGCTGGTGCCGGCGGAAATCCTGGAGCGGCCCCTCGTGCGGCGGCTCGCGGCACTGCTGCCGGTCGCGCTGCTCGCCGCGCTCACCGCGCAGCAGACGTTCGGCGCCGACGGCGTGCTCGTGGTCGACGCGCGCGGCGCGGGTCTCGCCGCCGCGGCCCTCGCCCTGGTGCTCCGCGCACCGTTCCTGGTGGTCGTCGCCGCGGCCGTGGCGGTCACGGCCGGGGTACGGTCCCTGGGCGGCTGATCCGCACGGGGCGGGAGGGACCGCAGGCCGTGCGGGAGGCGCGCGGGCCGGCCTCGGCCGACCCGCGGGACCGGGGCCGGCCAGCCGACGGGGCGTCCGTGGGCCCGCGGCGTGCGCAGCGCCTCGATCGTGACGGTCGGCCGCGACTCCGGGGCGGTGCCCGGCGCCCACCGCCGCCGACCGCCCCGCCGCCGTCCCCGGCCTGCCCGGTCGCCGGTGGTCCGGGGAGCGGACCGCCTCCCGGTCGGGGAACCACCGCCGGGCGAGCGAGTCCGGCCGGGCGCGGAGTCGTGCGGGTGGTGGTGCTCGCCCGGCGCGCGCCCGGAGGAGAGCGGATGCGCCTGGGCCGGTCCGGTTCCAGCACGGCCGGTCGCCGCTCCCGGGCCACCGCGCCCAGCCGGTCCGCGGCCGCCCCCGCCGGGGCCCGGTACGGGACCCCGGCGGGGAACGCCACGGCGGCCCCGGCCTCGTACGGGCGCGTCGGCCGCGGCGGGCCGTGTTACCGGGGGCGCGATACTGGGCGCATGCGGTTGACGACTTTCTGGGAGCGCATGGCGGACCACTTCGGTGCGGCCTACGCCGATTCCTTCGCCCGTGACCACGTGATGTCCGAGCTGGGCGGCCGGACGGTGTACGAGGCGCTCGACGCCGGATGGGAGGCGAAGGACGTGTGGCGCGCCGTGTGCGCGGCCGTCGACGTCCCCGCCGACAAGCGCTGATCCGCGGTCGGCCGCACGCCGCGCCGGGCCCGTCCACAGGGCCGGGCGCGGTGTCGCCGGTGTGCGCGACACTTGCCCCGTGGCCCCGACTGACGAGACCCAGAACCCCGCCCCCGGACCCGAGCCGGCCGCCGAGCCGGCCGACGCACCGGCCGGACCGGCGGCCGGCTCGACGACCGCTCCGGCCGCCGAGCCGGCCCCGGCCCTCGCGAGCACCGCCCGGATGCCGCGCTGGCTGCCCAGGGCGATGGCTCTCGCGCTGGCCCTCTACGCTTGCTTCCAGCTGGGCAGCTGGGCGTTCCACCAGCTCATCGGATTGTTGATCAACATCCTGATCGCGTTCTTCCTCGCGCTCGCCGTCGAGCCCGCGGTCGGCCGGATGGCGGCCCGGGGGATGCGCCGGGGCCTGGCGACCTTCCTGGTGTTCCTGGGGGTCGTCGTCGTGAGCGTCGGCTTCGTCGTCCTCCTCGGATCGATGCTCGCCGGCCAGATCGTCGACATGGTGGAGGACCTGCCCAAGTACCTCGACTCGCTGATCAACTGGACCAACCACACGTTCGACACGGAGCTCTCCCGGGTCGCGGTCCAGGACAGCCTGCTGCGCTCCGAGTGGCTCCGGAGCTACGTGGAGAACAGCGCGAGCGGCGTGCTCGACGTCTCCGCCACCGTGCTCGGCGGCCTCTTCAAGCTCCTGACGATCCTCCTCTTCTCGTTCTACTTCGCCGCGGACGGTCCCCGCCTGCGCCGGGCCCTGTGCTCCGTCCTCCCCCCGGCGAAGCAGGCGGAGGTGCTGCGGGCCTGGGAGATCGCGGTCGACAAGACCGGCGGCTACCTCTACTCGCGCGGCCTGATGGCCCTGACCTCCGGCGCGGCGCACTTCGTCCTGCTGGAGTTCCTGCGCGTCCCCTACGCGCCCGCGCTCGCCGTGTGGGTCGGGCTCGTCTCGCAGTTCCTGCCGACCATCGGCACGTACCTGGCGGGCGCGCTGCCGATGCTGATCGCGTTCACCGTCGAACCCTGGTACGCGCTGTGGGTGCTGGCGTTCGTCGTCGTGTACCAGCAGTTCGAGAACTACCTGCTCCAGCCCAAGCTCACGGCGCGGACCGTGGACATCCACCCGGCGGTGGCCTTCGGCTCGGTCGTCGCGGGCACCGCGCTCCTCGGCGCGGTCGGCGCGCTGATAGCGATCCCCGCGGTCGCCACGCTGCAGGCGTTCCTCGGCGCGTACGTGAAGCGCTACGCGGTGACGGAGGACCCGCGGGTGCACGGCCACCGCCGGCACGGCGAGATGGTGCTGGCCAGGGTCCAGCGGGCGCTGCGCACCGGGCGCGACCAGACGCCGCCCCCGGGCGGCTCCTGACCGGGGGCGGGGCCGTCGCGGGAGGGACCGGAGCGGGACCTCGTGGGGCGGGGCGCGTCCGGCGGGGGCGCCACGGCGCGCTGACGCACGGCGCGGAGGACGGCACCTCAACGCCGATGCTGCCGCCCGCTCCCGCCACGCCTCTGTGCGTTCATCGGAAGGGTGCGCCCGGTCCGGTGGCGACGCGGTCGCCCGGCACGGCGCCGAGCGCGACTCCGCCGCCCGCCGCCGAAGGCGAACCGGGCACTCAGGGCTCCACGATCGTCCCATGGCCCCATCCGGGCTCATCTCGGCGATGCCCGGAAGGCCGGCAGCCGCGCCGGGCCGACCCGGCCCGGACGGCGCGGCTCGCTTGACACAAAAATCGAACGTCTATTCTTATGGGGGTGTGGCCAGGGGATCCGTGTGCCGGAACGGCGGTTTTCCACAGGCCGCGAGGTACGTCGAGGCGCGTTGTCAGTGGCAGGGGTTAGCGTCTTTTACGTGAAGCGATCGACTCAAGCAAACCGGGTGGAACCCATGGCAGGAACCGACCGCGAGAAGGCGCTCGACGCCGCGCTCGCACAGATTGAACGGCAATTCGGCAAGGGCGCCGTGATGCGGATGGGCGAGCGGTCCAGGGAGCCCATCGAGGTCATCCCGACCGGTTCCACCGCGCTCGACGTGGCGCTCGGCGTCGGTGGCCTGCCGCGCGGCCGCGTGGTGGAGATCTACGGCCCGGAGTCCTCCGGTAAGACGACCCTCACCCTGCACGCCGTGGCCAACGCGCAGAAGGCCGGCGGCCAGGTCGCCTTCGTCGACGCGGAGCACGCCCTCGACCCCGAGTACGCGCAGAAGCTCGGCGTCGACATCGACAACCTGATCCTGTCCCAACCCGACAACGGCGAGCAGGCCCTGGAGATCGTGGACATGCTCGTCCGCTCCGGCGCGCTCGACCTGATCGTCATCGACTCCGTCGCCGCGCTCGTGCCGCGTGCGGAGATCGAGGGCGAGATGGGCGACTCGCACGTGGGTCTGCAAGCGCGCCTGATGAGCCAGGCGCTCCGGAAGATCACCAGCGCGCTCAACCAGTCCAAGACCACGGCGATCTTCATCAACCAGCTCCGCGAGAAGATCGGCGTGATGTTCGGCTCGCCCGAGACCACCACCGGTGGCCGTGCGCTGAAGTTCTACGCGTCGGTGCGCATCGACATCCGGCGCATCGAGACCCTCAAGGACGGCACGGACGCGGTCGGCAACCGCACGCGCTGCAAGGTCGTCAAGAACAAGGTCGCCCCGCCGTTCAAGCAGGCGGAGTTCGACATCCTCTACGGCCAGGGCATCAGCCGCGAGGGCGGCCTGATCGACATGGGTGTCGAGCACGGCTTCATCCGCAAGGCCGGCGCCTGGTACACGTACGAGGGCGACCAGCTCGGCCAGGGCAAGGAGAACGCCCGCAACTTCCTCAAGGACAACCCCGACCTCGCCAACGAGATCGAGAAGAAGATCAAGGAGAAGCTGGGCGTCGGCGTCCGGCCCGACACCGCGGCGGCGGAGCAGGCCCCGGACGTCCCGGGCGCGGCGGACGCCGTGATCGAGGCCGCGAAGCCGGTTCCCGCACCGGTGGTGAAGGCCACCAAGGCGCCCCGGACCGCAGCGGCCAAGGGCTAGGGCCGTGGCCCGGCGCACCGAATGGCCGGGCGGCGGCGCCGACTCGTCGAGGGCCGAGGAGGAGCCGCCGCCCCAGGACCCGGCGGAGCGGGCGCGGGCCGTCTGCCTGCGCCTGCTCACCGGGATGCCGCGCACCCGCAAGCAGCTCGCGGACGCGCTGAGCAAGCGGGGCGTCCCGGAGGAGGTCGCCGACGAGGTCCTCTCCCGCTTCGAGGAGGCCGGACTGATCGACGACGCGGCGTTCGCCGGGGCGTGGGTGGAGTCCCGGCACCACGGCCGCGGCCTGGCCCGCCGTGCCCTTGCCCGGGAACTGCGAACCAAGGGCGTGGACTCCTCCCTGATCGACGAGGCGGTCGGCCGGCTCGACGCAGAGCAGGAGGAGGCGACGGCGCGCGACCTGGTCCGGCGCAAGCTGCGCGCCACCCGCGGCCTGGACCGCGATCGCCGCCTCCGCCGTCTCGCCGGCATGCTCGCCCGCAAGGGTTACCCCGAGGGCCTCGCCCTCCGCGTCGTCCGTCGGGAGCTGGAGGAAGAGGGCGAGGAGATCGAGGGGCTGGACCTCGACAGCCCCTGACGGATCCGGAGTCCGCTCGGCCCCGGAGCCGACCGGTCCCGGAGGTTCGCTGCCCCCGAGCCCCGAGCCCCGAGCCCCGAGCCCCGAGCCCCGGTCTCGGCCTCTGGATCAGGGGGTGCTGGCGGCCTCCTCCGCGGGGGAGCCGGCCGCCGCCTGCTCCGGCGCGGCTCCGATCAGGACCTCCGCCGCCATGCGGAGGGCCGCCGGGTGCACGCCGGCGAAGGCCGCGGCCAGATGGCCATCAGGGCGCACCAGCAGCACCGTGTGCGCCGCCGCGCCCGGGTACGCCTCCGTGACCAGCAGCTCCCCCCGTACGGACAGACCGCGCACCGTCTCGGCCAGTTGGGGCATCACCCCTGCGGTGACCCAGTGGCGCCGGTCCCACACCCCGGTCCCCGGGGCGACGAGCACCACCAGCACTCCCCGCCCCAGACGGCTCCGGAGCCGTCCCGCCGTGCCGTCGGGCGCGGTCACCGGCACATCGGCGACCGGCGCGCCCGGAGCCGTGCCGACCACCACCCCGCCCTCCACGTCCGTCGGCGTGAGCGGGGAATGGGGATAGGCGGGCGGGGCGCCCAGCGGTCCGAGCCCCAGGTGCCCGTCGGTCAGCAGCGCGTCGTACCCACGTGAGCCGCCCCGCAGGTAGGTCCGGAGCCCGCCCCCGCCCCGCAGCGCCGGAAGCGACTGGTCCGCCGCCCGCAGCCGTGCGGCCACCGCCGTGCGCCGCTCCGCCTGGTAGCTGTCGAGCAGGACCTCCGGCGTGCCGTCGCCGTGCCACGCCCGCGCCAGCTTCCACGCCAGGTTCTCCACGTCGCGGAGCCCCTCGTCCAGGCCCTGCGTGCCCAGTGCGCCCAGCAGGTGCGCGGCGTCCCCGGCCAGGAAGGCCCGGCCGGCCCGCCAGCGCCGGGCGAGCCGGTGGTGCAGCGTGTACACACCGGTGTCGATCAGCTCGTACGGGGGAGTGCCCCGGCACCACCCCGACAGCGTCTCCCGAATCCGCCGCACCAGGGCCTCCGGCGTCACCACGTCCCCGCGCGGCGGCAGCAGCCAGTCCAGCCGCCAGCCCCCGTCGGGGAGCGGGCGCGCCGTCACCTCGTCCCCGCCGCCCCGCCACGGCGGCCGGCGATGCAGTACGCCCTCCCCGGGCCACGGCAGTTCCGCGTGGAGCGTCGCGACGGCGTGGCGCTCCACCGCCGTACGCCCCGGGAAGCGGATGCCCAGCAGCTTGCGCACCGTGGACCGGGCGCCGTCGCAACCCACCAGGTGGCTTCCCCGCCACCAGGTCGAACGCACCCCGCGGGTGTGCGCCGAGACCCCCTTCGCGTCCTGTTCCAGAGCGTCCAGGCGGCAGCCGGTGACGACCCGTACCAGACCGGCCGCGGGAGGCGACGCGAGAGCCGCGCGCAGCGCCGCCGTCAGAGCGTGCTGCGGAACGTGCAACGGTGCCGCGACCTCCTCGTCCGCCTCCTCCTCGCCGCTCTCGTCCGCCGGCCCCTGGTCCGGTACGTCCGCGAACGACAGGTGCCGTGTGAGCTGCCCGCGCCGCATCGTCCGCCACCCGGTCCACCGGGCGCCCTCGTCCCGCAGCGCCCCGGCGCAGCCCAACCGCTCCGCGAACGCCGCGGTGTCGGCCCGCAGCACCACCGTCCGGGCGGGCCGGTACCCGTCGTCGCCGGGCCCCTCGTCCAGGACCACCGACGGCACGTCCTGCGCGGCCAGCGCGAGGGCCAGCGCGAGCCCGACCGGCCCCGCCCCGACGATGATCACCGGGTCCACGGCACGACTCCTGTGACTTCCTCGATCCGGAGGGACCTGTGAGGAGCAGGGGAAACGCGTGGATGTACGACTGGTACCCGGTGAGCGATCACAGAACGTATGCAACCCACTGCGCGTGTTTGCGTCAAGCGACGGTGGAACAGGCGGGGCGGGGGTGCCGCGCGTTCCGTGAGCGCACGGCCGCCGTGCCGGGGGCGCGCCACTCCCCGTCCGAGCGCGGCGTACCGGCCGGAGCACCTCGCGGGACGGTACGGAACCGGCCTCCGCACGGGCCCCGGCCTCCGCCCGGTTCGGCCTCCACGGCGCCCCCGACCTCCGCACGGACCTCGCTCTCCGCCCGGACCTCGCTCTCCGCCCGGGCCTCGGTCTTCGCCCGGGCCCCGACCTCCGCTCGGGCCTCGCTCTCCGCACGGGCCGCGGTCTTCGCCCGGGTCGGGTTCCGCACCGCCGGACGTGCGCCGGGCGGCCGGGGACACGCAGCGGAAGAAGCCCGGCGGACGGGCCGGAAGCCGTCCGCCGGGCTCACGCGGATGCCCGGCACCCGCAGGATCCGCTCACCCGCGGTCCCCTCAGTCGCGGGGCTCCTTGGTGACGTGGGGTTCCTTGGCGATGCGGGGGCCGAGCTCGTCGGCGGGTGTCCCCGTCCCGCCCAGGACGCCGGGCGCCTCCGCGGGTTCGGCGGCGGCGGCCGTACCGATCCCGGTCTTCGCCCTGCGGCCGCGCCGCTCGATCCAGTTCGCGAGGGCGGAGAGCGCCAGGCACATCGCGACGTAGATCACACCGATCACGATGATCGTCGAGACGTACGGGTACTGCCCGTTGACCTGGGTGTTGCTCGCGATGAGCCGGGCCGAGTAGAGCAGCTCCGGGTAGAGGATGATGAAGCCGAGCGACGTGTCCTTGAGCGTCACCACGAGCTGGCTGATGATCGTCGGCATCATCGCCCGGACCGCCTGCGGCATGAGCACGCTGGCCATGACCTGGGTCTTGCGCAGTCCCAGGGCGTACGCCGCCTCCCGCTGGCCGCGCGGCACCGAGTTGACGCCGGCGCGCAGCACCTCGGCCTGCACGCACCCGTTGTAGAGGGAGAGGCCCAGGGCGAGCGCCCACATCGAGTGGTCGGTGAGGAAGCCGACCCACACCGCGTAGATCGTGATGAGGAGGGGGATCGAGCGGAAGACCTCGATGAAGGTCGTCGCCAGCCACCGGACCGGACGGTGCTCGGACAGCCGCCCCACCGCCAGGAGCACGCCCAGGAGCAGGGAGCCCACGGCGGCGATGCCGAAGGCCTTGAGGGTCGAGACCACGCCGTCGGCGATGTTCTGCCGGATGCCCGCGTAGTTGAAGATGTCCCACATCTCCGGGGCGAAGTGCCCCTTCTCCGCGAGGCGGACGGCGCTGACGCCGATCAGCCCGAGCACGGCGAGCGTGCCGACCACCGCGTAGACGCGGTTGCGCGCGACCGCCCTGGGACCGGGGGCGTCGTACAGGACACTGGCGCTCATCGCGCGACCTCCAGACGTCGCTCCAGCAGCCGGAAGACGCCGCTGATGGTGAACGTGATGACCAGGTAGCCGAGCGCCACCCAGAAGAAGAGGGACACGATGTCGTAGCCCTGGTCGCTCAGCAGCTTCTGCCAGCCGAACAGCTCCGTGACGCTGAACGCGCCGGCGATCGCCGAGTTCTTCGTCAGGGCGATGAAGATGGAGCTGAGCGGCGGGAGGACCGTCCGGGTGGCCTGCGGGAGGACGACGAGCCGCAGGGTCTGCCCGAAGGACATGCCGAGCGAACGAGCCGCCTCGGCCTGCCCCAGCGGGACCGTGCTCACCCCGGACCTGACCGCCTCGGCGACGAAGGCCGAGGTGTACAGGCCGAGCGCGAGCGCGCCGAGCACGAAGGTGCTCATGCCGGGGAAGAGGATCTCCGGCACGACGAAGAACGAGACGAGGAAGAGCAGGGTCAGCGGTGTGTTCCGCAGCAGGGTCACCCAGGCTGCGCCGAAGAACCGCAGGGGCGGGACCGGCGAGACGCGGAACGCGGCGATCAGGACGCCCAGCACGAGGGCGAGCACGCTGCTCACAGCGGTGATCGACAGCGTTCCCAGGAAGCCGGCACGGAAATTCGAAAAGTTGTCGAGCAGTACGTTCATGAGGTCTCCGCGTCGGCGGCGGCAGGGGCGGGGTCGGCAGGGTGGGGGACGTCGGGACGGAGGACGTCGGGGCAGGGGGCGGCACGCCCCGCACGTCTCGCGTGCGGGGCGCTCGCCGGGGGCGGGATCAGTAGCGCTGGACGGCCGGCGGCTCGACGTAGGGAGACCCCGACAGGCCCAGCGTGGCCTCGTAGATCTTCTTGTACGTGCCGTCCTTGACGTGCTTCTCCAGCGAGTCGTTGACGAAGTCCCGCAGGGCCTTGTCGCCCTTGTCCATGCCGACGCCGTAGGGCTCCTCGGTGAAGGGCTCGCCGATGACCTTCAGCTTGGCCGGGTTCGACGCGGCGTACCCCTTGAGGATCGCGTCGTCGGTCGTGACGGCGTCCACCTGGCCGGTCAGCAGCTGCTGCACGCAGTCGGAGTACTTGGCCAGCTCGGTGGTCTGCGCGCCGTACTCGGGCTTCTTGATCTCCTGCAGCGGCGTGGAGCCCACGATGGAGCAGACCTTCTTGCCCTTCAGGGTCTTCGGGCCCGTGATGGCCTTCTCGTCCTTGCGGACGAGCAGGTCCGCGCCGGCCTTGTAGTAGGGGCCGGCGAAACCGACGAGCTGCTTGCGCTTGTCGTTGATCGTGTAGGTGCCGACGTAGTAGTCGACCTGCCCCTTGGAGATCGCCGTCTCGCGGACGCCCGAGTCGACGGTCTTCCACTCGATCTGGTCCTCGCCGAAGCCCAGGTCCGCGGCGATCAGCTTGGCGATCTCGACGTCGAAGCCGGAGCGCTTCTTGGTGGCCTGGTCCTCGAAGCCGAGGTACGGCTGGTCCGCCTTCGACCCGATGATCAGCTTGCCGCGCTTCTTGGCCTTCTGGAGCGTCGGCGAGTCCAGGGTGACGTTCTGGGCGACGGTGTACTTCGGCAGTTCCGGCGCACCGGACTGCCCCGGCTTGACGGACTGCGGGTCGCCGGCGGAGCCCTCCTTGCCACCGCACGCCGTGACGGTCAGCGCGAGGACGATGGCCGCGGCGGCGGCGGAGGAGGCCTTGCGGAGCTTCATGTGGACATCCCTCAGGTCGTGGGTGGGTGCTCGTCAGTGGTGGAGGATCTTCGAGAGGAAGTCCTTCGCACGGTCGCTGCGGGGGTTGCTGAAGAACTGGTCGGGCGTGGCCTCCTCGACGATCCTGCCGTCCGCCATGAAGACCACCCGGTTGGCCGCCGACCGGGCGAAGCCCATCTCGTGGGTGACGACGACCATGGTCATCCCCTCGCGGGCGAGCTGCTGCATGACCTCCAGCACCTCGTTGATCATCTCCGGGTCGAGAGCCGAGGTCGGCTCGTCGAAGAGGATCACCTTGGGGTCCATCGCCAGGGCGCGGGCGATCGCCACGCGCTGCTGCTGCCCGCCGGAGAGCTGGGCCGGGTACTTGTCGGCCTGGGTGGCCACACCCACCCGGTCGAGCAGCTGCCTGGCCTTCTCCACCGCCGTCCTCCTGTCCGTCCCGCGGACCTTCACCTGGCCGAGCACGACGTTCTCCAGGACGGTCTTGTGCGCGAACAGGTTGAAGGACTGGAAGACCATGCCGACGTCGGCGCGCAGCCGGGCGAGTTCGCGTCCCTCCGCCGGAAGCGGCTTCCCGTCGATCGCGATCGTGCCCGAGTCGATGGTCTCCAGGCGGTTGATCGTGCGGCACAGCGTGGACTTGCCGGATCCGGACGGACCGATGACGACCACGACCTCGCCCCGTCCGATGGTCAGGTCGATGTCCTGGAGCACGTGCAACGCGCCGAAGTGCTTGTTGACGTTGCTCAGCACCACCAGGCCGTCTGCCGCCGCCACGGCGCCGTCACTGCCCTTGGTCACTGACACTCCGCTCATCATGCTCCGTCCTCGTCGGTTGGGGAGGACCTTAATCACGGCCTGAGAGCAGCGTCATCACATCTGAGCGGAAATTGAGCATAACGATACGGCCGCGGGCCGGTACGCTGCGTGAACGGGGCCGCCGGCCCGGGTACGGGTGGGTAACGGAACCGCGGTGCCGGCCCCCGCCCCCTTGACTGACGCCCCCCGATCGGCGTGGATGCCGTGGTACATGACGTCAGGATGTCGCCGAGGTGAGCGACCCACCACCGGGGGAGGCCATGAGACTGCTCCTCGTCGAGGACGACGACCACGTCGCCGCGGCCCTCGCCGCGGTGCTCAGGAAGCACGGCTTCGCCGTCACGCACGCCAGGAGCGGCGAAGAGGCCCTCAGGGCGGTGGTCCTGCCCTCCGGGGACGCCGGGAGGGCGCCCTTCGGCGTGATCCTGCTCGACCTCGGCCTCCCCGACCAGGACGGCTACCAGGTCTGCGGAAGGCTCCGCAAGCTCACCAGCACCCCCGTGATCATGGTGACGGCGAGGTCGGACGTCCGCTCGCGCATACACGGCCTGAACCTCGGCGCCGACGACTACGTCGTCAAGCCGTACGACACGGGCGAACTGCTCGCCCGCATCCACGCCGTCAGCCGGCGCGCCGCCGGCGGCGACGCGGAGGACACCGGTCCCCTCCCGGTACACGGTCCGTCCGCCGAACCCCTGCGGCTGGGCTCCGTCGTCATCGAGCTGCCCACCCGCCGGGTCAGCGTGGACGGTGCGGCCGTGCAGCTCACCCGCAAGGAGTTCGACCTGCTCGCGCTGCTCGCCCAGCGGCCCGGGGTGGTCTTCCGCCGCGAGCAGATCATCAGCGAGGTGTGGCGGACGAGCTGGGAGGGGACGGGCCGCACGCTCGAGGTCCACGTCGCGTCGGTGCGCGCCAAGCTGCGGATGCCCTCCCTGATCGAGACCGTGCGGGGCGTGGGGTACCGCATGGTCGCACCCGCAGCCCCGACGGTGGCCCGGTAGGGCCGACGACCGACGAAACGGCCGGCGACCCGTGCGTACGCGTCTTCTCCCCCTGCTCATCGTCCTCATGGCGGGTGTGCTCCTCGCGCTCGGCTTCCCCCTCGCGGGGAGCCTCGCCGCCGCCCGCCAGCAGACGGTGGTCGTCGACCGGATCGACGACACGGCGCGCTTCGCGGCCATCGCCCAGTACGTCACCGAGTCCGGCCCCGGCAGCGACGAGCGGCGAGCGACCCTCCAGGGCGAGCTCACCCGGTACCACGACGTGTACGGGATCAGGGCCGGCGTGTACCACCGCGACGGCACGGCCATGGCCGCCGCGCCCCGCGGGTGGGCCGTGCCCGAGGAGGGGGAGCTGCGCCGGGCGTTCCGCGAGGCCCTGCTCGGCCGCCGGTCGCACGACCCGCCCCAGGTCTGGCCCTGGCAGGACGACCCGCGGCTGGCCGTCGCCTCGCCCGTGGTGCGGGACGGGGACGTGGTCGCCGTGGTGGTCACCGACTCGCCGACCGGGCAGCTGTGCTCCGGCATCCTGTACGGCTGGCTCCTGATCGCGGTGGGGGAGTGCGCGGCGATGCTCCTGGCCGTCGGCGCCGCGTTCCGGCTCACCGGCTGGGTGCTGAAGCCGGTCCGCGTCCTGGACGCCGCCGCCCACGACATCGCGACGGGACGGCTCACCTCGCGGGTCGCCGCATCGGGCGGCCCGCCGGAGCTGAGGCGCCTGGCCCGGTCGTTCAACGAGATGGCGGACCATGTCGAGGAGGTGCTGGAGCAGCAGCGCGCGTTCGTCGCCGACGCCTCGCACCAGCTCCGCAACCCGCTCGCCGCGCTGCTGCTGCGCATCGACCTCCTCGCGCTGGAACTCCCCGAGGGGAACGAGGAGATCGCCTCCGTCCGCACGGAGGGCAAGCGCCTGGCCCGGGTCCTCGACGGCCTGCTGGACCTGGCCCTGGCCGAGCACGCCTCCGCGGACCTGCGGCTGACGGACATCGGGCGGCTGGCGGCCGAGCGCGTCGCGGCCTGGCGCCCACTCGCCGAGGAGCGGGGCGTGCGCCTGACCGGCCGCGGGCCCGCGGCCGTCACCGCCTGGGCGGACCCGGTGGCGCTCTCCAGCGCCCTGGACGCCGTGATCGACAACGCCCTCAAGTTCACCCCGGCGGGCGAGACGGTGACCGTCGGGGCGGCGGCCAGCGGCGACGCGTCGAGGATCGTCGTGGCCGACCGCGGGCCGGGGCTCACGGACGAGGAGCTCGACCGGGTCGGCGACCGCTTCTGGCGCAGCGGCCGCCACCAGAACGTCAAGGGCTCCGGTCTGGGCCTGTCCGTCTGCCGGTCCCTGCTCGCCGCCGGCGGGGGCTCGATCGCCTTCGCCCACAACGATCCGTGCGGCCTGTGCGTGACCCTCACCGTGCCGCGTACGGCGCCCGAGGGGGCGGGGGCGGCCGGCACCGCCCCGTGAGGGGAGGCGGGACGCGGGTGGGCCGGGCTACGGCTTGACCGAGCGGTAGTAGCGGCGGGCCCCCTCGTGGAGGGGCAGCGGGTCGGTGTAGATCGCCGTGCGCAGATCCACCAGCTGCGCGGAGTGGACCACCCGGCCGATGCGGTCCCGGCTCCCGATCACGGTCCGGGTGATGGCCTCGGTGAGCGCGGCGTCCGTCCGGTCCGTGGTCACGAGCAGGTTCGCCACGGCCAGGGTCCGCACCGGCGCACGGCCGGGGACCTTCGCGTACGCGTCCGCGGGGATCACGGCGGAGCGGTAGTAGCCGTCCGGCTCGCCCCCGCCGTGCACGGTGTCGACCCCGTGCACCGCGCCGAGCAGGTCCGCGTCCAGGGGGACCAGCCGGATCGCGAAGCGCTCCGAGAGCCGGAGGATGGCGTTGGTCGGCAGGCCCCCGGACCAGAAGAACGCATCGAGATCCCCCCTCTCCATCAGCCCCGGCATGGTGTCGATGCCGGCCGGCACCGCGCGCACGTCCGCGGCCGGATCCAGCCCCGCCGCGGTCAGCAGCCGGTCCGCGAGCAGCCGTACCCCCGACCCGCTCTGCCCGACCCCCACCCTCAGGCCGTCCAGGTCGCGCACCGACGCGACCGGCGACCTCCGGGGGACCACCAGCTGGACGTAGTCGTCGTACAGCCGGATGCAGCCGCGCAGGCGCTTCCAGCCGGGCCGCTTCTCCCGGACGTACGTCGCGGCGACGTCCGCCGTGGCGATGGTGAAGTCGGCCTCGCCGGACGCCAGGCGGGCGAGGTTCTGCTGGGAGCCCTCGCTGTCGCGCAGCTCCGCCCTCACCCCGGGCAGGTCCCGCCGCAGCGCCTCCCGCAGCAGTTCGCCGTAGCGTTGGTAGACGCCGCTCGGCACCCCCGTGCTGAAGGTGACCCTCCCCTGCGGTCCGGTCCCCCCGGACGGCCAGAGCCACCAGGCCAGTACGGCCGTCACCACCAGCAGCACGGCGCCGGTCCGCACCGCCCGGCGGAGCGGAGGGCGGGACGGCGGAGACGGGGCGCAGGACATGGCGCGATCCTGCCAGCCCGCCCCCGCCGAGGGGAACCGTTTCACCGGCCCGCCCCGCACGACCGGCGGGCGACGGCGGCCCCGGCCCCGGGCCGGAGCGCCTCCGGCACCGCCTACCCTTGTCCCATGACCAGCAGCGACCGGAGCCAGACAGTGGACGTCACGCGTACCTATGCAGTCCGCACCTACGGGTGCCAGATGAACGTCCACGACTCCGAGCGTCTCTCCGGCCTGCTGGAGGACGCCGGGTACGCACGCGCCCCCGAGGGCGCCGACGAGGCCGACGTCGTGGTCTTCAACACCTGCGCGGTCCGTGAGAACGCCGACAACAAGCTGTACGGCAACCTCGGCCGCCTCGCCCCGGTGAAGGCCCGCAGGCCCGGCATGCAGATCGCCGTCGGCGGCTGCCTCGCCCAGAAGGACCGCGACACGATCGTCCGGAAGGCGCCGTGGGTCGACGTCGTCTTCGGCACGCACAACATCGGCAAGTTGCCCGTGCTGCTGGAGCGCGCCCGCGTCCGGGAGGAGGCGCAGGTCGAGATCGCCGAATCCCTGGAGGCGTTCCCCTCCACGCTGCCGACCCGCCGCGAGTCCGCGTACGCCGCCTGGGTGTCGATCTCCGTCGGCTGCAACAACACCTGCACCTTCTGCATCGTCCCCGCACTGCGCGGCAGGGAGAAGGACCGCCGCCCCGGCGACATCCTCGCCGAGGTCGAGGCGCTCGTCGCCGAGGGCGTCTCGGAGATCACCCTCCTCGGCCAGAACGTCAACGCCTACGGCTCCGACATCGGCGACCGCGAGGCGTTCGGCAAGCTCCTGCGCGCCTGCGGGAGGATCGAGGGCCTGGAGCGCGTCCGCTTCACCTCGCCGCACCCGCGCGACTTCACCGACGACGTCATCGCGGCGATGGCCGAGACCCCCAACGTCATGCCGCAGCTCCACATGCCGCTGCAGTCCGGCTCCGACGCCGTCCTGAGGGCGATGCGCCGCTCGTACCGCCAGGAGCGCTTCCTCGGCATCATCGAGAAGGTCCGCGCCGCCATCCCGCACGCCGCGATCTCCACCGACATCATCGTGGGCTTCCCCGGCGAGACCGAGGAGGACTTCGAGCAGACCCTGCACGTCGTGCGCGAGGCCCGCTTCGCACAGGCGTTCACCTTCCAGTACTCCAAGCGCCCCGGCACGCCCGCCGCCGAGATGGAGGGCCAGATCCCCAAGGAGGTCGTGCAGGCCCGCTACGAGCGGCTGGTCGCCCTCCAGGAGGAGATCTCCTGGGAGGAGAACAAGAAGCAGGTCGGCCGCACGCTGGAGGTCATGGTCGCGGAGGGCGAGGGCCGCAAGGACGACGCCACCCGCCGCCTCTCCGGCCGCGCCCCCGACAACCGCCTGGTCCACTTCACCAGGCCGGACGAGGAGGTGCGCCCGGGCGACGTGGTGACCGTCGGGATCACGTACGCGGCCCCGCACCACCTCCTCGCGGAGGGGCCCGTCGCCGCCGTCCGCCGCACGCGCGCCGGCGACGCCTGGGAGAAGCGCAACGACACCCGGGCGTCCGGGCCCGCGGGCGTCATGCTCGGCCTGCCCCGGGTCGGCGCCCCCGCCCCGCTGCCCCCGGCCGCGGACGGCTGCGCGGTCCGCTGAGCCCGCGGGGCCGGCCCGGACCCGGACGGGGGAGGCCCCGTCCCGGCCCGGGCGGCGGCTTCCGCGTTACGCTGCGGATCATGCTTGTCGCCGCAGCCGTCTGCCCCTGCCCGCCGCTCCTCGTCCCCGCCGTCGCCTCCGGTGCCGCGCCCGAGCTGGACGACGCGCGCGCGGCCTGCCTCGACGCGATCGGCGTGCTGGCCGCCGCGCGCCCCGACCGGCTCGTGGTCGTCGGTCCCGACGCGGGGGCCGGCCCCGGCGCGGACGGCACCACGTCGTACCCGGAGGGCGCCGCGGGCGGTTTCCGCGGGTTCGGCGTGGACCTCGAGGTACGGCTCGGGCGCGGTGGGGTCCGGGAGGGCGCCGCGGCCCGTCCGCTGCCGCCGTCGCTGACCGTGGCCGCCTGGCTCCTTCGGTGCGCCCGCTGGGGGCCGCGCCCGTGGAGGGCGTCGGCGTCGCCGAGCGGCTGGCGCCCGAGCACTGCTCGGCGGTCGGGCGGGAGCTCGCCGCGCGGGCCCCGCGCGTCGCCCTGCTGGTGATGGGCGACGGCAGCGCCCGCCGCACCGTCAAGGCGCCCGGCTACCTCGACGAGCGCGCCACCGGTTTCGACGAGCGCGCCGCCCGCGCCCTCGGCGCCGCCGACACGACCGCCCTGGCGGCGCTGGACGCCGACCTCGCGTACGAGTTGAAGGCGGCCGGCCGTGCGCCGTGGCAGGTCCTCGCGGGAGCCGCGCACACCGCGTCCCCGGAGGGCCGGCTGCTCCACGAGGGTGCCCCGTACGGCGTCGGCTACCTGGTCGCCGCCTGGTCCTGAACGCGGCGACGGGCGGCCGCGGGGCCCCGCGCCCCGCGGCCGCCCGCCGCCCCGTGCGCCCCGGTCAGGCCCGCGGCGATGCCGGCGGGGCGCCGTCGTCGTCCCGGTGGGCGAGCCGGTCCACGGCCCGCCTGGCCCTGACCGTGCCGGACTCGATCCTGTCGGCGTACCTGCCCCCGGTCCTCCGGTCGACCATCCGCGCGGCCTTCTCGATGCCGTGGTCGATCCTGCCGCCGTGCCGCCGCGCGAGGTCCGAGACCCTCCCCCTGACCGGGGCGAGCCCGGTCTTCAACGCGTCCAGAAAGCCCATGGCACACCCTCCTCCGAACCGGTCCGGTCCGCACCGGGCCGACGGGACGTCTCCGCCGCCCGCGCCTACTTGCGGGCGCCCTCGCCCGCCCCGTTGTCCGCGGCCTCCTCGGCCGACTGCTGCCTCGGGATCTCCACGCCGTCGGCCGCCTCGCCGGACGCCTCCTCCGCGGCCGCCCCCCCTGGGGCGCTCCCGGGTCTCCGCCCCGCCGGCCGCCGCGACGCCCTCCTCCGCCGGCTCCTCCGGGTCGGCCGCCAGCGTGGTGCCCGCCGCCCCGGTGGAGGCTTCGGCGGTCTGCTCGCCTTTCTCACCCTTCCGGCGAAACCATGCAAAAACGCCCATATCAACTCCATAGCGTACTCGTGCGGGCGGAATCCCGCGCTGTCCGGAGCGCTCCATCGCGTCGACCGGCGGAGCCGGACCGCGAATCGGCGTACGGAGACCTCGCAACTGGCAACGACGCCGACCGCACCCCGTCACGTAACTCGTTCGGGGCCACCCCTCGGCGTTTGCGAGACTGGGGCGGTGAGCAGCACAGTCCCCGCCCCCCGCGTCATCGCCGTCGTCGGCCCCACCGCAGCCGGAAAGTCCGATCTGGGCGTTCATCTGGCGCGGGAGCTCGGCGGCGAGGTCGTCAACGCCGATTCCATGCAGCTGTACCGGGGGATGGACATCGGCACCGCCAAGTTGACCCACGAGGAGCGCGGCGGGATCCCCCACCGCCTCCTCGACGTCTGGGAGGTCACCGAGACCGCCAGCGTCGCCGAGTACCAGCGCCTGGCCCGTGCGGAGATCGACCGGTTGCTCGCCCTGGGCCGCACGCCCGTGCTCGTCGGAGGCTCCGGGCTGTACGTGCGCGGCGCCATCGACGCCCTGGAGTTCCCCGGCACCGACCCCGCCGTCCGCGCCCGCCTCGAGGCGGAGCTGGAGGAGTACGGCCCCGGCGCCCTGCACGCCCGGCTCGCCGCCGCCGACCCCGCCGCCGCCCGCGCCATCCTCCCCGGCAACGGGCGCCGCGTCGTACGGGCCCTGGAGGTCATCGAGATCACCGGCAGGCCCTTCACCGCCAACCTCCCGGGCCCCGACTCGGTCTACGACACGATCCAGATCGGCGTCGACGTCGAGCGCCCCGAACTGGACGCGCGCATCGCCGCGCGCGTGGACCGGATGTGGGAGGCCGGCCTGGTCGACGAGGTGCGCGCGCTGGAGGAGCGGGGCCTGCGCGAGGGCCGCACCGCCTCCCGCGCCCTCGGCTACCAGCAGGTCCTCGCCGCGCTCGCCGGGGAGTGCACCGAACGGGAGGCGCGCGACGAGACCGTGCGCGCGACCAAGCGCTTCGCGCGTCGCCAGGACTCCTGGTTCCGCCGCGACCCGAGGGTCCACTGGCTCAGCGGAGCGGCCGCCGACCGCGGGGAACTCCCGCTCCGGGCGCTGACGTTCGTCGAACGAGCGGTTACAGCCTGATCACGTGATGGCATCGGGAGGCCCCGCCCGTCATCCCGAGGGCCGTGGCCGTGCCATCATCGAGCATCGATCGACCAGTGGATCCGAGTGGGGAGGGCGCGTGGCGATGGAGGCCGGCCCTCGCGACAGAGAACGGCCGGAGACGCCGGACGGCGCGGACCCGCGGGCGCAGGACGCGCCGCGGCTCAGCCCGGACGGCCCCGAGTTGACCGAGGACGGGGCGCAGGACGTCGGCTCCGACGAGGTCGAGGTCGAACTGCGCCCGCAGCGGCGCCTGCGCATCTGGCAGCTCGCCCCGATCGTCGGCCTCGGCGCGCTCGGCTCCCTGATGTTCGCCTTCCCCCTGGCCTTCGGCTCGGGCGACGGCGGCGCCGTCCTCGCGATGCTCGGGCTGCTGCTCTGCGGCTGCGCGGCCGGCTGGGGCATGATGGCCGCCCGCCGCGTCGGCTACACCTGGCCCGGCCTGCCCCCGCGCGGCTCCGGCGAGCGCGCCGACTGGCGCGTGGCCGCCCTGTACGCCGCGGGCGTCACCCTCATGGTCGCCCTCGCGGTCTGGCGCGTCGCCCGCCTCCGCTGAGGCGGCCCGCCCCGTGCCGGCCCCGTACCATTGATCGCGTGAGCACCGCACCCCTGGCCTTCCTCAAGGGACACGGCACCGAGAACGACTTCGTGATCGTGCCCGACCCGGACAACACCGTCGACCTGCCCCCCGCCCTGGTGGCCAGGGTGTGCGACCGGCGCGCCGGGATCGGCGGCGACGGGGTGCTGCACGTCGTCCGCAGCGCCGCCCATCCCGAGGCCCGCCACATGGCCGGCGAGGCCGAATGGTTCATGGACTACCGCAACGCCGACGGCTCGGTCGCCGAGATGTGCGGCAACGGCGTCCGCGTCTTCGCCCGCTACCTGCAGCACGCCGGCCACGCCGCGGCCGGCGACCTCGCCGTCGCCACCCGCGACGGCGTCAAGCGGGTCCATCTGGCGAAGAACGGCGACGTCACGGTCGTCATGGGCCGCGCAGCCCTCCCGGAGGCCGGGGTCACGGTCACCGTGGGGGAGCGCAGCTGGCCCGCGCGCAACGTCGACATGGGCAACCCCCACGCGGTCGCCTTCGTCGACGACCTCGCCCACGCGGGCGACCTGTACAGCGAGCCCCGGTACGCCCCGGCAGCCGTCTACCCGGACGGCGTCAACATCGAGTTCGTCGTGGACCGCGGCCCCCGGCACGTCGCCATGCGCGTCCACGAACGCGGCGCCGCGGAGACCCGCTCGTGCGGTACGGGCGCGTGCGCCGCCGCCGTCGCCGCGGCCCGGCGCGACGGGCTCGACCCGGCTGCCACGGGCACGCCGGTCACCTACACCGTCGACGTCCCCGGCGGCACGTTGCTGATCACCGAGTTGCCCGACGGGCGGATCGAGATGACCGGCCCCGCGGTGATCGTCGCCGAGGGCCGGATCGACCCCGCCTGGCTCTCCGGGACGTCCGCCTGAACCGCCCGAGCGGTCACGGAGCGAAACCGCGGGCGCCCGAACCTCGCTCGAATGGGTGATCCCGTTCACGCTGGGCGAGAGCGGGACCGTGCCGCGTGGTGGGCTCGGTAGCATCAAGCACCGGCAGGGCGGCCGCGCCGCATTCGTCCACCGCCGGTCGACGCCGCCGGAGGTGCCCCATGAGCGCAGAGGCCACCAACCCCAGTGCCACCGGCCGCAGGCGCGGCCGCCCCAGAATCGACCTGCGCAGACTCGGCCGCGCCGCACTGCTCGGCCCCACCGGCCGCGACCGGCTGCCCGACGCCATCGGCCACGTCGCGGACGCCCACCGCGCGCACCACCCCGAGGCCGACCTGGCCGTCCTGCGCCGGGCGTACGAACTGGCGGAGTCGTCCCACCGGGGCCAGTTCCGCAAGAGCGGCGAGCCGTACATCACCCACCCGCTCGCCGTCACCCTCATCCTCGCCGAACTCGGCGCGGAGACCACGACCCTGACCGCCTCCCTCCTCCACGACACGGTCGAGGACACCGAGGTGACCCTCGAGGAGGTCCGCGAGCAGTTCGGCGAGGAGGTCGCCTACCTCGTCGACGGCGTCACCAAGCTGGAGAAGGTCGACTACGGCGCCGCCGCCGAGCCCGAGACGTTCCGCAAGATGCTCGTCGCCACCGGTGACGACGTCCGCGTCATGTCCATCAAACTCGCGGACCGGCTGCACAACATGCGCACCCTCGGCGTCATGCGCCCCGAGAAGCAGGCGCGCATCGCGAGGGTCACCCGCGACGTCCTCATCCCCCTCGCGGAGCGGCTCGGCGTCCAGGCGCTCAAGACCGAGCTGGAGGACCTGGTCTTCGCCATCCTCCACCCCGCCGAGTACGAGCGGACCCGCGCCCTCATCGCCGGGAACGCCACCGCCGGCGACGCCCTCGCGACCGTCGCCGGCGACGTGCACGCCGTCCTGCGGGAGGCCGGGATCCCGGCCGAAGTCCTCGTACGCCCACGCCACTTCGTCTCCGTGCACCGGATCAGCCTCAAGCGCGGCGAACTGCGCGGCACCGACTTCGGGCGGCTGCTCGTCCTCGTCGGGGAGGACGCCGACTGCTACGCCGCGCTGGGCGAGCTGCACACCTGCTTCACCCCGGTCGTCTCCGAGTTCAAGGACTTCATCGCCGCCCCCAAGTTCAACCTCTACCAGTCGCTGCACACGGCCGTCGCCTTCCCCGACGGCGCCGTCGCGGAAGTCCTCATCCGCACCCACCGGATGCACCGGGTCGCGGAGGCCGGCGTCGTCGCCCTCGGCAACCCCTACGCCGCTCCCGCCGACGGCCCCGACACGGCCGACGACGAGGAACGCGCCGACCCCACCCGCCCCGGCTGGCTCTCCCGCCTCCTCGACTGGCAGCGGTCCGCGTCCGACCCCGACACGTTCTGGACCTCGCTGCGCGCCGACCTCGCCCAGGACGGCGAGATCACGGTCTTCCTCCCGGACGGGGGAACGCTCGCCCTGCCCGCCGGTGCCACCTGCGTGGACGCCGCGTACGAGCAGTACGGCACGGCCGCCCACGCCTGCGTCGGAGCGCGCGTCAACGGCCGGCTCGCCACCCTCGGCACCGTCCTCCGCGACGGCGACACCGTCCAGCCGCTGCTCGCCGAGGACACCGGTTCCGGCCCGTCCCCCGACTGGTTGGAACACGCCCGCACCCCCGCCGCGCGCATCGCCATCGACCACTGGCTCAGCACCCACCCCCATGACACCGGCGCGCCCGCCGCGGACCCGCGCCCGCCCGCCTCGGTCGTCACCGGCCGCCGACCCACGGCCAACGCGGTCGTCGACGCACCGCACACCGGCGTGCGCCTGGCGGGCTGCTGCACACCCGTGCCGCCCGACACCGTCATCGGATTCGCCGTACGCGGCGGTATCGTCACCGTCCACCGCGCCGAGTGCCCCGCCGTCCCCCGGATGGAGAGCCTCGGCCGGCAGCCCGTGACCGTGCGCTGGAGCGGTGCCGCGCCCTGCCGGGTCACGCTCGTCGCCGAGTCGTTCGACCGGCCCCGGCTGCTCGCCGACCTCACCGAGGCGATCGCCACGGCGGGAGCCGCGATCGCCTCCGCCACCGTCGAGCCCCCCAGCGAGCAGCGTGTCCGCCACACGTACACGCTGGGGCTCGCCGACGCGTCCGGCCTGCCCGCCCTGATGCGCGCCATGCGGGACGTACCCGGCGTGTACGACGTGAGCCGCGCGCAGTCCCCCGCCTCCGCACGGTAGCGACCCGCGGGCACGCACCCCGCGGCCCGGGCGCGGAAGGCGTGGCCCATGCCAGCGGCTCCCCCGGAGGGGGTTCTCTGCTCCGGGCGCGAGGGCGACGGTGCCCGCCCGGGCGCGCCGACCGCTCCGCGCGCGGGCAGCCGTACGACGGCGCCGGACCGCGGGCGCGCGGACCGCCCGACGGGCCTCCGGTACGCCTGCGCGCCGCTCGTTCGGGTGTGCCGGAGGCGCGTCGCCCCGAAGCACCCCGGGGGTGCTGATAGCGGTGACCCCATGTTCTCCACCTCTCCGCGCCTGCGCGCCGTCCTCCTCGCCGCGGCGTCCGCGGGGCTCGTCGCGGCGGCCGTGCCCGCACCCGAGCCGCTCGGGATCGGCGACCCGCTCTTCCCGCACCTCGGCAACCCCGGCTACGACGTCCTCGCGTACGACATCGCCTTCACCTACACCGGCGACAACCGCAAGCCCCTGGAGGCCGTGACGAAGATCGACGCCCGGGCCACCGACCGGCTCGAGCGCGTCAACCTCGACTTCGCCCACGGCACCGTCAGGTCCGTGACCGTCGACGGCCGCCCCGCCGACTTCGCCGGCACCGGGGAGGACCTGGTCGTCGAACCGGGCCGGCCCGTCGAGGCCGGTGCGCGACTCGGCATCGCCGTCACCCACACCAGCGACCCGACCGCCGCCGGCGCGAAGGGCGGCTGGGTCCGCACCTCCGACGGCCTCGCCATGGCCAACCAGGCCGACGCCGCCCACCGCGTCTTCCCCTGCAACGACCACCCCGCCGACAAGGCGCACTTCACCTTCCGCGTCACCGCGCCCAAGGACCTCGTCGCCGTCGCCAACGGCCGGGCCGTCGCCCGCACCCTCGACGGCCCCACCGCGACCTGGACGTACCGCGGAGCCCACCCCATGGCGACCGAGCTGGCCCAGGTCTCCGTCGGCCGCTCCGCCGTCGTCCGCCGCACCGGCCCGCACGGCCTGCCGCTGCGCGACGTCGTCCCGGCCGCCGACCGCGGGCTGATGGAGCCCTGGCTGGCGAAGACCCCCGGTCACCTGCGATGGATGGAGGGCAAGGTCGGCCGCTACCCCTTCGAGACGTACGGCCTGCTGATCGCCGACGCCACCACCGGCTTCGAGCTGGAGACCCAGACCCTCTCCCTCTTCGAGCGCGAGCTGTTCACCCGCTCCGACCTGCCCGGGCGGTACGTCGAGTCGATCATGGTCCACGAGCTGGCCCACCACTGGTTCGGCAACAGCGTCACCCCCCGCGCCTGGTCCGACCTGTGGATCAACGAGGGGCACGCCACCTGGTACGAGGCGCTGTACGCCGAGGAGACCGGCCACGCCTCCCTGGAGCGCCGCATGCGCGACGCGTACACCGCGTCCGACCGGTGGCGCGCCGAGGGAGGCCCCCCGGCGGCGCCCCGCCCGCCCGCGCCGGACGACAAGACCAGCCTCTTCCGGCCGGTCGTCTACGACGGCAGCGCCCTCGTCCTGTACGCACTGCGCCAGGAGATCGGCGCCGCCGCCTTCGGCGAGCTCCAGCGGCGCTGGGTGACCGACCACGCGCACGCCACCGCCGGCACCGCCGACTTCGTCCGGCTCGCCTCCGACGTCGGGGGCCGCGACCTCACCGGCTTCCTGCACGGGTGGCTCCACGACCGGAAGACCCCGCCCATGCCCGGCCACCCCGACTGGCGCAGCGAGGCCCCGCGGAGCGCGAAACCCGCGTGACGGCCCCGGCGGCACCGTGCGACCATCGTCACGCCGGCGCCGCCGGGAGCCCGGCCCCGTCGGGAGCCCGGCCCCGCCCGGGAATCATCCGGGGAGAGCAGGCGTTGAGCCTGACGAACCCACCTTTCCACCGACGTAAGGATCCAATGACCTCCTCTTCATCCCCTTCCCAGGACAAGCTGAGCTCCGCGGAGCCGAACCGCGCCGAGAGCCTTCGGGCCGATGCCCTGATGGAAGAGGACGTCGCCTGGAGCCACGAGATCGACGGGGAGCGGGACGGCGACCAGTTCGACCGCCAGGAGCGCGCCGCGCTCCGCCGTGTGGCGGGCCTCTCCACCGAGCTCGAGGACGTCACCGAGGTCGAGTACCGCCAGCTGCGCCTGGAGCGCGTCGTGCTGGTCGGCGTCTGGACCTCGGGGACCGTGCAGGACGCCGAGAACTCCCTGGCCGAGCTGGCCGCCCTCGCCGAGACGGCGGGCGCGCTCGTCCTGGACGGCGTCATCCAGCGCCGCGACAAGCCCGACCCGGCCACCTACATCGGCTCGGGCAAGGCGGACGAGCTGCGGGACATCGTGCTGGAGACCGGTGCCGACACCGTCGTCTGCGACGGTGAGCTGAGCCCCGGCCAGCTGATCCACCTGGAGGACGTCGTCAAGGTCAAGGTGGTCGACCGGACCGCCCTGATCCTCGACATCTTCGCCCAGCACGCCAAGTCGCGCGAGGGCAAGGCGCAGGTCGCGCTCGCCCAGATGCAGTACATGCTGCCGCGGCTGCGCGGCTGGGGCCAGTCGCTGTCCCGGCAGATGGGCGGCGGCGGCGGTGGCGGCATGGCCACCCGAGGCCCCGGTGAGACCAAGATCGAAACGGACCGGCGCCGGATCCGCGAGAAGATGGCGAAGATGCGCCGGGAGATCGCGGAGATGAAGACCGGCCGCGACATCAAGCGCCAGGAGCGGCGGCGCAACAAGGTGCCGTCGGTCGCCATCGCCGGTTACACCAACGCCGGCAAGTCGTCCCTGCTCAACCGGCTGACCGGCGCCGGCGTCCTGGTCGAGAACGCCCTGTTCGCCACCCTCGACCCGACGGTCCGCCGGGCCGAGACGCCCAGCGGCCGCCTGTACACGCTGGCCGACACGGTCGGCTTCGTCCGGCACCTGCCGCACCACCTGGTCGAGGCGTTCCGCTCCACCATGGAGGAGGTCGGCGACTCCGACCTGATCCTCCACGTGGTGGACGGTGCGCACCCGGCACCGGAGGAGCAGCTGGCCGCCGTGCGCGAGGTGATCCGCGACGTGGGCGCGACCGGTGTGCCCGAGATCGTCGTGGTCAACAAGGCGGACGCGGCCGATCCGCTCGTCCTCCAGCGGCTGCTGCGCGTCGAGAAGCACTCGATCGCCGTCTCGGCGCGGACCGGTCAGGGCATCGCGGAACTGCTCGCGATGATCGACGCCGAGCTGCCCCGCCCCGAGGTCGAGGTCGAGGCACTCGTCCCGTACACCCAGGGCGGACTGGTCTCGCGGGTGCATGCCGAGGGCGAGGTGGTCTCCGAGGAGCACACCCCGGAGGGCACGCTGCTCAAGGCGCGGGTGCACGGCGAGCTCGCCGCGCTGCTCGCCCCGTTCGGCGCCGTCACGGCCTGACCGCGCACGACGAAGCGGGGGTTCCCGGCCCCATCGGCCGGGGCCCCCGCCTCCCCGTTGCTGCGGCGGTTCCGCGCCTACCGGCCCGCGAACTTCTCGCTGACCGCCGTGAACACGCCCTTCGCCTCCGCGCCCAGCCGCGGGCCGGCGAGCCAGCCCGCCTGCACCGGCCCGATCGAGGTGTTCGACACCAGCGCCGGCTTGCCGTCCGCACCCGCGGCGACCCAGCCGCCGCCCGAGGAACCGCCGGTCATGCTGCACCCGATGCGGTACATCGTCGGCTGGCCGGCCTTCACCGACAGCCGGCCCGGCTTGTCGGCGCACCGGAACATCCTCTGGCCGTCGTACGGCGGCGCCGCCGGGTAGCCGGTCGCCTCCATGCCCGCGATCCTCGGCACGGCCGGCGCCTCGAAGTCGACCGGCAGCGCCGAACCGACCGTCTCCTCGAGCGACTTGCCGCCGCTCCCCTTCTCCGGCGTCACGTGGACGACCGCGAAGTCGTACGGCGCGCCCTGGCCGCCCACCGGCGCGCCCTGGTCGATCCACTGCTCGGAGGTCTGGGCCCAGTCGCCCCACCACACGCCGTATGGGGCGACGTCCTCGCGGGACGCCTTCTCCAGCTCCGCGGTCGACAGGCCCTTGTCGTTGTACGACGGGACGAACGCGATGTTCCGGTACCAGCCGCCGTTCTTGCCGGCGTGGACGCAGTGCCCGGCCGTCCACACGAGGTTCGACTTGCCGGGGTTCGCGGGGTCCTTCACGACCGTCGCCGAGCACACCATCGAGCCCTTGGGGCCGTCGAAGAGGAGCTTGCCGGCCTCCGGCGCGCTGGCGTGGTACTCCGGCTCCACCGCCTTGGCCTCGACCCGCCGGGGCGTCGGATCCGTCACGCCCTCGTCACCGGAGATGTCCCCGTCCTCGACGGGCCGGTCCGGCTCCTCCGCCTCCCGCATGCGGTCGGGGTCCCAGAGGCCCTCGATGATCGGGTTGACGAAGTCCTGCGCCTCGCGCAGCCACTTGTCCCTGTCCCAGTTCCTCCATTCGCCGCCCCGCCACTTGTCCAGGTCGATCCCGTGCTCCTTGAGCCGGTTCTTCAGGTCGTCCGGGATGGTGATCTTCCCGTCCCCGCCGGGCGCCGGGGCCGTGGACGCGCCGGGAGCGGCGGCAGGGTCCTCCTCGGGGCCGCAGCCCGTGGCGGTCAGTGCCAGCGCCGCCGCGACGGCGACCGACGCGAGCAGCGGACGAATCGTTCGCATATGAGTGATCCCCCTGGGACTTCGTGAACCGGGCGCCTCCGCGGAAGCGCCCTTCGAACGCGGAACTTCGTACTGCGCGACCCCGTGCGCCGACGGCGCCGGGCGCCGGGGCGCGGCCCCCACTATGCCGGTGCCCCTGGGGACGGTGTGCGGCAGGGCGGCGGTTCCCCGGCCGGACGACCCCCGCGGCGCCCGCGGTCCCGCGGAGGCTCCGCCGGTGCGGGCGGTGCGCGGCCTCCGCCCGCGACGGCCGCGCCGGGGAGCGACCGGAACCGTACGGGAAAGATCCCGAGGACGGCCCGGCTGTCGGCGCGGCGCCGTAGGGTGGTCGGGCTATGACGAAGCCATCCCTCCCCGAGCTCCTCCACGCCGCCGTCGCCGCCGTCGGCGGTGTGGAAAGGCCAGGCCAGGTCGCCATGGCCGAGGCCGTCGCCCAGGCCATCGACGACGGCACGCACCTGCTGGTCCAGGCCGGCACCGGCACCGGCAAATCCCTCGGCTACCTGGTGCCCGTACTGGCCCACGGGGACCGCGTCGTCGTGGCGACGGCCACGCTGGCCCTGCAGCGGCAGCTCGTCGAGCGGGACCTGCCCCGGACGGTCGAGGCGCTGCACCCGCTGCTGCGCCGCCGCCCGGACTTCGCGATGCTCAAGGGCCGCTCCAACTACCTGTGCCTGCACCGGCTCCACGAGGGCGTGCCGCAGGAGGAGGAGGACGGGTTGTTCGACCCGTTCGAGGCGGCCGCCCCGACCAGCAAGCTCGGACGGGACCTGCTGAGGCTGCGGGACTGGTCGGACGAGACCGAGACGGGCGACCGGGACGACCTGACGCCGGGCGTCTCCGACCGGGCGTGGGGGCAGGTGTCCGTCACGTCGCGCGAGTGCCTGGGGGCGAGCAGGTGCGCGTACGGAGCCGAGTGCTTCGCGGAGGCCGCGCGCGAACGCGCCAAGCTCGCCGACGTCGTGGTGACCAACCACGCGCTCCTCGCCATCGACGCGATCGAGGGCGCCCCGGTCCTGCCGCAGCACGAGGTGCTGATCGTCGACGAGGCGCACGAGCTGGTGTCCCGCGTGACCGGTGTCGCCACCGGCGAGCTCACTCCCGGCCAGGTCAACCGCGCGGTGCGGCGGGCTGCCAAGTTCGTCGACGAGAAGGCCGCCGACCAGATGCAGACCGCGGCGGAGGGGTTCGAGAGGCTGATGGAGCTGGCCCTGCCCGGCCGCCTCCAGGAGATCCCCGAGGACCTCGCGTACGCACTGATGGCCCTGCGGGACGCGGCACGCGCGGTGATCACGGCACTGGGCGGCACACGGGACCGGTCCGGCCAGGACGAGGACGCCGTCCGCAAGCAGGCCGTGGCCTCCGTGGAGAGCGTCCACGCGGTGGCGGAGCGCATCGCCAACGGCTCCGAGTACGACGTGGTCTGGTACGAGCGGCACGACCGCTTCGGCGCGTCCCTGCGGGTGGCGCCGCTGTCCGTGTCGGGGCTGCTGCGCGACAAGCTGTTCGCGGACCGGTCGGTCGTCCTGACCTCCGCCACGCTGAAGCTGGGCGGGGATTTCAACGGGGTGGGGGCGTCGCTGGGACTCGCCGCCGAGGGAGTCGAAGGCGAGGATCTCCCGGTGTGGAGGGGCATCGACGTCGGGTCGCCGTTCGACTACCCGAAGCAGGGCATCCTCTACGTGGCCCGCCACCTCGCGACGCCGGGGCGGGAGGGCGGCCGGACGGACATGGTGGACGAGCTGGCGGAGCTGATCGAGGCGGCCGGGGGCCGGACCCTGGGCTTGTTCTCCTCCATGCGGGCCGCGCAGGCCGCCGCCGAGGAGCTGCGGGGACGATCGGACAAGCCCGTGCTGCTGCAGGGCGAGGACACGCTGGGCGAGCTGATCAAGGCGTTCGCCCGGGACGCGGAGACCTGCCTGTTCGGGACGCTCTCCCTGTGGCAGGGCGTCGACGTGCCGGGACCCAGCTGCCAGCTCGTGGTCATGGACCGCATCCCCTTCCCGCGTCCGGACGACCCGCTGATGAGTGCGCGCCAGAAGGCGGTGGAGGAGGCGGGGGGCAACGGCTTCATGGCCGTCGCCGCAACCCACGCGGCACTGCTCATGGCACAGGGCGCGGGCCGCCTGGTGAGGGCGACGGGCGACCGCGGTGTGGTGGCCGTCCTGGACCCGCGCCTGGCGAACGCCCGGTACGGGAGCTTCCTGCGCGCCTCGATGCCGGACTTCTGGTACACGACGGACCGCAACCAGGTCCGCCGTTCCCTCGCGGCCATCGACCAGGCGGCGAAGGCCGCGGTCTGACCGGACACGGCAGGGCCCCGGGACCGGTGCAGAGGTCCCGGGGCCCGGTCGGGGCGGCGGAGGTCAGACCCGTCGCAGGACCGCCACCACCTTGCCGAGGATGGTGGCCTCGTCGCCGGGGATGGGCTGGTAGGCGGCATTGTGCGGTAGCAGCCAGACGTGGCCGTCCTCCCGCTTGAAGCGCTTGACCGTAGCCTCGCCGTCCAGCATGGCGGCCACGATGTCGCCGTTCTCCGCGACCGGCTGGCGGCGGACCGTGACCCAGTCGCCGTCGCAGATCGCGGCCTCGATCATGGAGTCCCCCACGACCTTCAGGACGAACAGCTCACCGTCGCCCACCAGCTGCCGGGGGAGGGGGAAGACGTCCTCGACCGACTCCTCGGCGAGGATCGGCCCGCCGGCGGCGATCCGGCCGACGAGCGGGACGTACGACGCGGCGGGCTTCCCGGTGGTGTCCGCGGGCTGCGTGCTCGGCTGGTCGGAGCCCCGCACCTCGTACGCGCGCGGCCGGTGCGGGTCCCGCCGGAGGAACCCCTTGCGCTCCAGGGCCATGAGTTGGTGCGCCACCGACGACGTGCTGGAGAGGCCGACCGCTTGGCCGATCTCCCGCATCGACGGCGGATACCCGCGCCGCTGCACGGAGTCGCGGATGACCTCGATGACCCTTCGCTGCCGGTCCGTGAGGCCGGAGCTGTCGGCCCGGATGCCGGGGGGCCGGCCGGGGAGGGAGCGCGCGGGCTTGGCGGGCTCGGAAGCCGTGCCCGCTTCGTCCGGGTTCTTCACGGTCATGGCGTGCATCGGTTCGAATCGGCCCTGGGAGCGGTCCTGGGCGGTGATGGCGGCGCTGTCTGCGGTGGTGGTCACGTCGGCCCCTCTCGAATGGTCTCCCTGGCTGGCACAACGGTAGTTGCTTTCGAAAGGTTGCGCCAAACACACGTTCGAGTGAAAAAACGCGGAGTGGCTTACGTGTGCGTGTGCCTGGGTGTATGTGCGCCCCCCGCCGCAGAGGCGGTCCGGGCCCTCACGGTACCCCCGGCGCCGCTCCGGCGCCCCCGTCCCCGCGGGGCGGCGCGGCGCACGACCCGCCGGGAACCGCGGATCCCCGCGTCCCGGAGCCTCCGGGGGCGGGCCGTGCCGTAGGCTCGTCGCCGGCCCGGTGGCCGGGGCGCCGCGCGACACGCGCCCCCGTGAATGAGGGCCGGTCCCTACATGTAGTGGTTGCATGGTGACAGCAGCCCAGAAGTTGTGGTCATCGTCCGGCGGGGCCGTGGGCATCCCCTATGCTGGGGGCTGCTTCGAGGGGCCCCGGGAGGGCCTTTCGGGGCTGTTCCGTCGTGCCGTGAAGGAGGGTTCGGACCGTGCACTGCCCCTTCTGCAGGCACCCCGACAGCCGTGTCGTCGACAGTCGCACCACCGACGACGGGACGTCCATCCGGCGCCGTCGCCAGTGCCCCGACTGCTCCCGCCGCTTCACCACGGTGGAGACCTGCTCCCTCATGGTCGTGAAGCGGAGCGGGGTGACCGAGCCCTTCAGCAGGACCAAGGTCATCAACGGCGTGCGCAAGGCCTGCCAGGGGCGGCCCGTCACCGAGGACGCCCTCGCCCAGCTGGGGCAACGGGTCGAGGAGGCTGTCCGGGCGACCGGCAGCGCGGAGCTCACCACCCACGACGTCGGCCTCGCCATACTCGGTCCGCTGCAGGAGCTCGACCTCGTCGCGTACCTGCGCTTCGCGTCCGTGTACCGCGCGTTCGACACGCTGGAGGACTTCGAGACCGCCATCGCGGAACTGCGCGAGCGGCGGCCTTCCGCGGGGGAGCGCGGCACCGGTGCGACCCCCGGGGTCCCGGTGCCCGCGACAGCCGCCGACTGAGCGGCGGGCCGGGCCCGTGGTCCGGTCACCGGCGGCCGGGACGGCCGATGGAACCTGTCATGGACGCCGCGAGTGACGTCCATGGCGACAGCACAGAGACCGTGCCCTGGGAAGTTTTGGGCACATAAGGGCGTTTTTGCCCATATATGGGAGGCGGCATGACAGAGACGACGAGCGGTCCGGCACGAGGCTCCCGCGCCAAGGGATCCAAGACCAGCAAGGGACTGCGCATCGAGCGCATCCACACGACCCCCGGCGTGCACCCGTACGACGAGGTCGCCTGGGAGCGCCGAGACGTCGTCATGACCAACTGGCGCGACGGCTCGGTCAACTTCGAGCAGCGTGGCGTCGAGTTCCCCGACTTCTGGTCGGTGAACGCGGTCAACATCGTCACCAGCAAGTACTTCCGGGGCGCCGTCGGCACCCCCAGCGCGAGACGAGCCTGAAGCAGCTCATCGACCGCATCGTGAAGACCTACCGCAGGGCCGGCGAGGACCACGGCTACTTCTCGTCACCCGCCGACGCGGAGATCTTCGAGCACGAGCTCGCCTACGCCCTGATGCACCAGATCTTCAGCTTCAACTCGCCGGTGTGGTTCAACGTGGGCACGCCGCAGCCCCAGCAGGTCTCCGCCTGCTTCATCCTGTCCGTCGACGACTCCATGGAGTCGATCCTCGACTGGTACAAGGAAGAGGGCATGATCTTCAAGGGCGGCTCCGGCGCCGGCCTGAACCTCTCCCGCATCCGCTCCTCCAAGGAGCTCCTCTCCTCCGGGGGCAACGCCTCCGGCCCGGTCTCCTTCATGCGCGGCGCCGACGCCTCGGCGGGGACGATCAAGTCCGGCGGTGCCACGCGCCGCGCGGCCAAGATGGTCATCCTGGACGTGGACCACCCCGACATCGAGGACTTCATCGAGACCAAGGTCAAGGAGGAGGAGAAGATCCGCGCCCTGCGCGACGCGGGCTTCGACATGGACCTGGGCGGCGACGACATCACCTCCGTCCAGTACCAGAACGCCAACAACTCGGTCCGCGTGAACGACGAGTTCATGAAGGCCGTGGAGTCCGGCGGCAGGTTCGGGCTGCGCGCCCGGATGACCGGCGAGGTCATCGAGGAGGTCGACGCCCGCGCGCTGTTCCGCAAGATGGCCGAGGCCGCCTGGGCCTGCGCCGACCCGGGCATCCAGTACGACGACACGATCAACCGCTGGCACACCTGCCCCGAGTCCGGCCGCATCAACGGCTCGAACCCGTGCAGCGAGTACATGCATCTGGACAACACGTCCTGCAACCTCGCCTCGCTGAACCTGATGAAGTTCCTGAAGGACGACGGCAAGGGCCACCAGTCCTTCGACATCGAGCGCTTCGCCAAGGTCGTCGAGCTGGTCATCACCGCGATGGACATCTCCATCTGCTTCGCCGACTTCCCGACCGAGAAGATCGGCGAGAACACCCGGGCCTTCCGCCAGCTCGGCATCGGCTACGCCAACCTCGGCGCCCTGCTCATGGCGACCGGCCACGCGTACGACTCCGACGGCGGCCGCGCCCTGGCCGGCGCGATCACCTCGCTGATGACCGGCACCTCGTACCGGCGCTCCGCCGAGCTGGCCGCGGTCGTCGGCCCGTACGACGGCTACGCCCGCAACGCCGAGGCGCACCAGCGCGTCATGCGGCAGCACGCCGACGCCAACACCGGGGCCGTCCGCACGGACGACCTGGACACGCCGATCTGGGCCGCCGCCACGGAGGCCTGGCAGGACGTGCTCCGCCTCGGCGAGAAGAACGGCTTCCGCAACGCCCAGGCCTCCGTCATCGCCCCGACCGGCACCATCGGCCTCGCGATGTCCTGCGACACCACCGGCCTGGAGCCCGACCTCGCCCTGGTCAAGTTCAAGAAGCTGGTCGGCGGCGGCTCGATGCAGATCGTCAACGGCACGGTCCCGCAGGCCCTGCGCCGCCTGGGCTACCAGGAGGAGCAGATCGAGGCGATCGTCGCCCACATCGCCGAGCACGGCAACGTGATCGACGCCCCGGGCCTCAAGCGGGAGCACTACGAGGTGTTCGACTGCGCCATGGGCGAGCGCGCCATCTCCCCGATGGGCCATGTCCGCATGATGGCCGCGATCCAGCCGTGGATCTCCGGCGCGCTCTCCAAGACGGTCAACATGCCGGAGACGGCGACCGTCGAGGAGGTCGAGGAGATCTACTTCGAGGCGTGGCGGATGGGCGTCAAGGCGCTCGCGATCTACCGCGACAACTGCAAGGTCGGCCAGCCGCTCTCCGCCAAGAAGAAGGAGGAGGCGAAGGCCGCGGCCGAGCCGGCGAAGGTCGAGAAGGTCGTCGAGTACCGTCCGGTCCGCAAGCGCCTCCCGAAGGGCCGCCCGGGGCTCACCACCTCCTTCACGGTCGGCGGGGCCGAGGGCTACATGACCGCCAACTCCTACCCGGACGACGGTCTCGGCGAGGTCTTCCTGAAGATGTCCAAGCAGGGGTCGACCCTCGCGGGCATGATGGACGCCTTCTCCATCGCCGTCTCGGTCGGCCTGCAGTACGGCGTGCCGCTGGAGACGTACGTCTCGAAATTCACCAACATGCGCTTCGAACCGGCCGGCATGACGGACGACCCGGACGTGCGGATGGCCCAGTCGATCGTCGACTACATCTTCCGCCGCCTCGCGCTGGACTTCCTGCCGTTCGAGACCCGTTCGGCGCTCGGCATCCACTCCGCCGAGGAGCGCCAGCGCCACCTGGAGACCGGTTCGTACGAGCCGGCCGACGACGAGGTCGACGTGGAGGGCCTGGCCCAGTCCGCCCCGCGCCGGCAGGAGCCCCCGAAGGCCGTCGCCCCCGCCCGGGCGGAGGTCCCGGCCCCCGCGCCGAAGCAGGCGCACACGTCCGCCGAGCTCGTCGAGATGCAGCTCGGCATCCACGCCGACGCCCCGCTGTGCTTCTCCTGCGGTACGAAGATGCAGCGCGCCGGCTCCTGCTACATCTGTGAGGGCTGCGGCTCCACCAGCGGCTGCAGCTGACGCGGAGCGCGAACGCGCCGTGCGCGGTCCCGGCACGGCCGGTTGACGCGCGGCTCACGGAGGGGACCGGCCCCGGGTCGGCCCCCTCCGTCGTGTCCGCGGCCGGAGCGGCCGCGGGCCCCGGCGCACCGCCGTGACGTGCTCCCCGCGCACGGCCGGGAGCCGGCCTTCCGCGGCTCCCGGCGGCGAGCGGGGCGGCCCGAAGGGAGGCCGGGGAACCGGCACCCGGCCGGAGCGGCCGCGGGGCCCGCCCCGGGCACGCGCCCCGCCCGGCACCGCCCCTGCGCCCGCCCGGCACCGGGCGGAGGGACGGCGCCCGGCCGGAGCGGCCTCCCGGCCCCTACCCGCAGGTGCCCATCAGACGGGTGAAGGAGTCCGGGTCGCAGTCGAAGCCGCGGACCACGGGCCTGTGCACCCAGGTGTCCGGGGCCTCGCGGGTGAACTCCACGACGGTCGCCGCGGTGGAGCCCCGCACGGCGGTGAAGTCGTCGAGGAACAACTCGTCGTAGCCTTCCTTGACGATCACCCGGGTGCTCGCCACGTCGCCGAAGACGACCCGGCCGCCGCCCTGCTGGATGGCGACGCCCACCACCACGCGCGTGTAGACGGGGGCGAGCCGGGTGAGCTCGAGCAGCATCGACTCGTCGATGCCCAGGCCCTGCCCCGTGCGGCTGTCCCTGCTCAGCGTGATGGTGCCGTCCGGCGAGCGGCTCTCGAAGTGGACCAGGTACGCCGGCTCGCCGGCCGGGTCCCCGGCACCGTAGACGGCGGCGATGACGTCGAGGTCGTGGACCGGGCCGCCACCGGTGTTCGGGTCCCACTTGAGGGCCACCTCGACCTTCTCGACGCCCTTGTTGAGGCTGCTCACACCTTCCCCCTCTCCGGGCACCGTGCGCGGAGGGGCCGACTCCCCTCCACACCGGATGCGTCGTCCATGGTGTCACGGAGCGTCAGCGGTGAACGCCGGTTCGGCGGGTTCCGCGCGCCGTACGATGGCGCGGTGCTGGTCAAGTGGATTCGCTGCACCGTGGTGGACCGTCGGGGGTTCGAGCGGGGGCAGCGGAAATGGGCGGGGCTGCTGGGGGAGCCCGGCTTCCGGGGGCAGGGCGGCGGATGGAGCCGGCTGCGCCCCGGCGTGGTCCATGTCTTCTCCTTCTGGGAGAGCCGCCCCTTCTACGACTCCTTCATGGCGCGGTCGCACGCCAGGCTGGCCGCCACGCAGTCCGGCACCTTCAAGGACGCGCAGGTCAAGCTGTTCGACCACCGTTTCGACGTGAAGACCGGATTCGAGCCGCGCTTCGCCGACGCCGACGTCGTACGGGTCGCCCACAGCCGTGTCCACGAGGGCCGGGCCGAGCACTACGCCCTGATGCAGGAGAAGGTGTGGAACCCGGCGATGGCCGGGTCGCCCGGCATGCTGCGCGGCCTGTTCGCAGCGGCCCCGGGCGACGAGTTCCTGGTCCTGTCGATGTGGCGGTCGGCGGCCGAGCACGGAAAGTACCGGGCCGAGCGGGTGGAACGGCTCGCCCTGCGCGCCCGGTTGGCGGCCGACGTGGCCGCCCTCACCGGGGACGTCGTGGACCTGGAGGCGGCCTGGACGGTCTGAGGCCGAGCGGTCGGCGCGGCGCCGGCGGCCGGCGGTGGAGCCGGACGTGTCCGCCGCCGCGCCGGTGCCGGAACGCGTGCCGAAGGCACCCGCCCGCATCACCGCCACCGTGGCCGTCTGGTCGGCCGGCGCCGCGTCGACCGGCTCGCGCGCGACGAACAGCGGTGCCGACACGGCTCGTACGGCCGCGCCCGCGTCCGTACCGCCGGCCCCCGCCGGCCCCCGCCGGCACGGTCCGGGGCGAACCGGCGGCCCTCTCCACCGCGCAGCGCCGCCGAGCCGCCCTCGCCCGCCCCGCCGACCCCCTGCTTCTCGACGAACCGGCCGACCGCCTCGCACTCGGGCCGGAGGAGGCCCTCGACCGCCGGACCGGGGCCCTCGTCGTCTCCCACGACCGGCTCCTCCCACGACCGGCTCCTCCCACGCACGACCGGCTCCTCCCACGACCGGCTCCTCCCACGACCGGCTCCTCCGGCGCCGGTCCACCGGTCGCGTCCGGCGCCCGGAGGCCGGGAGCCCCGCCCCGAGCCCGGTCCGGGAAGACACCGCGGACAGGGGCGGATAGGGTGGGGACGATGGCCGCCGCCCCCCTCTCCAGACCGGCGCTTCGAACGCGCTCTCGCCAGTCTCCGCGGGCTGGCCGTGGGGGACGCTCTGGGCTCCCAGTTCTTCGTCCCCGCCCACCACCCCCTGTTGGACCGGCGCGAGCTGCCGCCCGCCCCGTGGCAGTGGACCGACGACACCGAGATGGCCTGTTCGGTCCTGGCCGTCCTCGTCTCCCACGGCCGCGTCGACCAGGACGCGCTCGCCCGCTCCTTCGCCGTGCACCACGACTTCGACCGCGGCTACGGCCCCGCCGTCAACCGCATGCTCCGGCTCGTCCGGGAAGGCGGTGACTGGCGCGAACTCGCCGCCGGCCTCTTCCAGGGCCAGGGCTCCTGGGGCAACGGCGCGGCCATGCGGATCGCCCCCCTCGGCGCCTGGTACGCCGGCGACCCCGAGGAGGCCGCCCGCCAGGCGGAGGCCTCCTCCCACACCACCCACCGGCACCAGGAGGCGGTGGCGGGCTGCGTGGCGGTCGCGGCCGCCGCCGCACTCGCCGCCGCGCCGCAGGGACCGCCCCGCGCCGCAGACCTCCTCGACGCCGTCGTCGCCCTGGTGCCGCACGGCGCCGTCGGCGCCGGGCTGCGGCGCGCCCGCGACCTGCTCGGTCACGACGACGTGCAGGCGGTCGCCGCCGTCCTCGGCTGCGGCCGGCGCACCAGCGCGCACGACACGGTGCCCTTCGCCCTGTGGGCCGCCGCCCGCTCCCTCGGCGACTACGAACGGGCCTTCTGGGAGACCGCGCGGGCCGGCGGCGACGTCGACACGACGTGTGCCATCGTCGGCGGTGTGGTGGCCGCCACATCGGCCGGTGCGCCGCCCGCCGACTGGCTCGCCCGCACCGAGGACCTCCCCGGCTGGATGCCGGCCGGCTCCCGGCCCTGACGTACCGTCAGGCGCCCACCGAGCCCGCCCCGGTCCAGGTCAGACGGGTGTTCGCTGATTTCCCCGACGTGTCCGCGGCGGTGCCGCGAACGCGGCTCCGCACCCCCGCCCCGCCGTCGCCGCGGCCCCGGGCACCGCGGTCCGCCGGGCCGCGGCCGGAAGGACGGGGCGCCGGACGCCAATCCGGTTGTCGCGGAAGGGCGCGGGCGGCGTACTCTGTCAGGCGCCATGCCGTACGAACCACCCACACACACCGTCGAGCGCTCGATCCGGGCGACAACCGGCGCCAAGGTCATCGCCGGAGTCGACGAAGTCGGACGCGGGGCGTGGGCAGGACCCGTCACGGTGTGCGCCGCCGTCACCGGACTGCGCCGTCCCCCCGCCGGACTCACCGACTCCAAGCTCATCGCCCCCAAGCGCCGGGCCCCTCTGGCCGCGGAGCTCGAACAGTGGGCCACGGCCCACGCCCTGGGAAGCGCCTCCGCCGAGGAGATCGACCGGCTCGGGATGACGGCGGCGCTGCGACTGGCCGCCGTACGCGCGCTGGAGGCGCTTCCGGCGCGCCCCGACGCGGTCATCCTCGACGGCAAGCACGACTACCTCAAAGCCCCCTGGCGGGTCCGTACGGTGATCAAGGGCGACCGGTCCTGCGTCGCCGTGGCGGCGGCATCGGTGATCGCCAAGGTGCGGCGGGACGCGATGATGGCCGAACTGGAGGTGCGGGACGCCGCGTACGCGCCGTTCGGTTTCGCGGCCAACGCGGGCTACCCGTCGCCGGTGCACAAGGCCGCGCTCGCCGAGCTGGGCCCCACCCCGCAGCACCGCATGACCTGGTCCTACTTGGACGCGCTGCCCCGCTGGCGGCACCTGCGCAGGGCCCGTGTCCCCGCAGGGGCGGCCGGACCGGAAAGCGGGGGCCAACTCGGCTTCGACTTCTGACCGGTCACCGGGAACGCGGCCCCGCCGAGGGGCCGCGGACCAGCCACCCGCCGATGCCGGCCGCACCGGCGTTTGATAGACATCCGACCATGCCTCTCACCCCCGAGGAGCCTCAGATTCACGAGAGTGCCCAGGGTCCCCGCCCCGCGCCGGCCGCAGGCCGCCCCGCGCCGACCCCCGACCCGTACCCGGTCCGCGTACCGCGGCCTCGCCCCGTCCCGGCAGCCCGGGTCCCGGCCCGGCCCGGCCCGCGCCGCCGGTGCCGCGCCCGCACACCGCAGGCGGGCGGCCGTCCCCGTGCCCGGGGAGCCGATCCGAGGAACCCCGCAACACACCGCAGGTCCAGCTGATCCCGGCCCCGTTGGACGGCGTCCTCGACGCCGCCGAGGAGGCGGTCGACCTCCTGCTGGAGAGCGGCCGCGCCCCCGGCGACATCCTGGTGCTCACCACCGGGGAGCGGCACCCGTGGGCGGCGCACGAGCTGTCGTTCGGCGAGGCCTCCTACTGGGCCCAGCACGACGCCCGCGACGACGTGTTCTTCGCCGACGCCTCCGCCGTCGGCCGCGCTTCGACCCGGCCCGTGGTCATCGTCGCGGTCAACGGCGGCGACGACGCCGCCACCGCCCGGGCACTGCCCGCCGCGATGAGCCGCGCCGGTGCGCTGCTCATCGTCTGCGGGGACCGGAAGCAGATCAACGCCGCCCTCGGCACGGCCCTCTGACGGTGACCCACCCCGCGGCCGGACGGCACCGCGCCGTCCGGCCCGGAGGGCCTCCGCCGTCCACGGTGCACGCGGTCAGCGCGCCGCCGTCCGGCGCAGGGCGTCGGCGGCCCCGCTCGCCCTGCGCACCGTGGACGGCGCCTCGTCCGCGTCGGCGTCCGACAGGTCGGCCGGCGGCGACGCCGCGTGCGGGCTCCGGCCACCGCGGCCCCCACCCAGCACCTGCCAGCCGTCGCCGGTCAGGGTGATGTACGCGCCGCAACGGAGGCCGTGGAGCGTGCAGGCGTCCCGCAGGCCCCACATCCACGCCCCGTCCTCCTCCGTCCAGCGGGCGTCGCCCTCGCGGCAGTAGAGCAGGACGGCGGTGCGCGCCGGAGCGCGGCGCCGCAGGTCGTGCGGAATCACCCGGCGTAGGTGCGTGAGGAGCGCGTTGCGGAGGTCCCATCCGTCCGCCGGTACCGGCCGCGGCGTGAACGAGGCACTGGCGACCAGCCGTTCCTCGTGGTCGAGGACGGCGGCCACGGCGGTGCCGGGCCTCGGCCGGTGACGGGCGTGCAACCCCGTGACGAGACCGCGGGGACTGCGCGGCAGGGGGATCCCGGCCGACGCCCACTCGGCGGGTTCGAGCACCCGGGTGAGACGGCTGGCGGAACCGGCGGGCGAGGTCAGCGAACGGGCTGCGGACGGAGCGAATCCGAAGGTCACGGTCCTCCCTTCGCATACGCGCCCACAGAGCGGGCAGGGGGTCGAATGAGGGTCCGCCGCGACACGGCCCTCCCGGACCGCGAACGGGCCGTGTGGGGACGGAATCCGATTCTCGCTGGCCGCACGGGCAGGCGGCAACGAGCAATTGCGGCACCTGACGGAAATGGGATGGTATGACCACCGATTCCCGGCTGCGTGACCCCTTCTTCGCTCCGGGGCGGTCCGCGACCGGACGGGCCGGCGGAAGCGCTCCCGCCGTCCGGACCCCCTGGATCGGCCGTACCCGCGGCAGGCCGGCACGCACCGCCGGAGCCGGTGGCCCGCGGCGCGGGGGCGGCACCGGCGCGGGCGGCACCCGGTCGCGGAGGTCCGGGCGGCCCGGCCGCTCCGGGTCGCCGCCGGGCCGCCCCCGCCGGCCCGGTCGCCGCGGGCGTGCCGGACGAGGGCCCCGCGATCCCGCCGGTCCGCGCCCCGCGTCCCCCGGAGGAGGCTCGGCCGGCGCCGGCGGCCCCGGCCGCACGCTCGCGGTCACACTCGGTGAACTGGCCGGCGGCCCCCGGAATCGGGTTGCATGGGGACATGGACGACCCGGAGCTCCGCGCCGAAGCCGATGCCGTACTCGCCGAGCTCGTCGGTGCCCCGCAAGGGGCCGCGCGGCTGCGGGAGGACCAGTGGCAGGCGGTGTCGGCCCTGGTGGAGGAGCGCCGGCGCGCGCTGGTGGTGCAGCGCACCGGCTGGGGCAAGTCGGCGGTGTACTTCGTCGCCACGGCGCTGCTGCGGCGGCGCGGAGCGGGTCCCACGGTGATCGTCTCCCCGCTGCTGGCGCTCATGCGCAACCAGGTCGAGGCGGCGGAGCGGGCCGGTATCCGGGCGCGCACCATCAACTCGGCCAACCCGGAGGAGTGGGACACCGTCTACGAGGAGGTCGAGCGCGGCGGGACCGACGTCCTCCTGGTGAGCCCGGAGCGCCTCAACTCCGTGGACTTCCGCGAGCAGGTCCTGCCCGGGCTCGCAGCCACGACCGGCCTGCTGGTGGTCGACGAGGCGCACTGCATCTCCGACTGGGGCCACGACTTCCGCCCCGACTACCGCCGGCTGCGGGCCATGCTCGGCGACCTCGCGCCCGGCGTGCCGGTACTGGCCACCACCGCGACCGCCAACGCGCGGGTGACGGCGGACGTGGCCGAGCAACTGGGCACCGGCGGGAGCGAGGCCCTGGTGCTGCGCGGTTCGCTGGAACGGGAGAGCCTGCGGCTCGGCGTGGTCCGGCTGCCGGACGCGGCGCACCGGCTGGCCTGGCTCGCCGAGCACCTGGACGAACTGCCGGGTTCCGGGATCGTCTACACGCTCACCGTGGCGGCGGCCGAGGAGGCCACCGCCTTCCTGCGGCAGCGCGGCTTCGAGGTGGCCCCCTACACGGGGCGCACGGAGAACGCCGACCGGTTGCAGGCCGAGGCGGACCTCCAGCAGAACCGGGTCAAGGCGCTCGTGGCGACCTCCGCGCTCGGCATGGGCTTCGACAAGCCCGACCTGGGCTTCGTGGTCCACCTCGGCTCGCCGTCCTCGCCGATCGCCTACTACCAGCAGGTGGGCCGCGCCGGCCGCGGGGTGGAGCACGCGGAGGTGCTGATGCTGCCGGGCAAGGAGGACGAGGCGATCTGGCGCTACTTCGCCGACACCGCCTTCCCGCCCGAGGCGCAGGTCCGGCAGACCCTCGCGGCCCTCGCCGCCGCGGGGCGGCCGCTGTCCGTACCGGCCCTGGAGGCGGCGGTGGACCTCCGGCGCACCCGCCTGGAGACGATGCTCAAGGTCCTCGACGTGGACGGGGCGGTCAGGCGGGTCAAGGGCGGCTGGACCTCCACGGGCCGGCCGTGGTCCTACGACTCCGAACGGTACGCGCGGGTCGCCCGGCAGCGGGCGGCCGAGCAGCAGGCCATGCGCGACTACGTGAGCACCTCCCGGTGCCGGATGGAGTTCCTGCGCCGGCAGCTGGACGACGAGGGGGCCGTGCCGTGCGGCCGGTGCGACAACTGCGCCGGCGCCTGGATCGGCTCGTCCGTCTCGGCCGAGGCGCTGGCGGGGGCGGCGAAGGAACTGGACCGTCCGGGCGTGGAGGTCGAGCCGCGCCGGATGTGGCCGACGGGGATGCCCGCGCTGGGCGTCGACCTCAAGGGCCGCATCCCCGCCGGTGAGCAGTGCTCCACCGGGCGCGCCCTGGGGCGGCTCTCGGACATCGGCTGGGGCAACCGGCTGCGTCCGCTGCTGGCCGGGGACGCGCCCGACGGCCCGGTCCCCGACGACGTCCTGAAGGCCGCGGTGGCCGTCCTCGCCGACTGGGCGCGGTCCCCGGGCGGCTGGGCGCCGAACGTCCCGGACGCCTCCGCCCGGCCGGTGGGCGTCGTCGCCGTACCGTCCCTGACCCGCCCGCACCTGGTCGGCTCCCTGGCACGGGGGATCGCGGCCGTCGGCCGCCTTCCCCAACTGGGCGGCCTGGCGTACACCCGACCGGACGGCGCGCACGCGGCCCGCCGCAGCAACTCCGCGCAACGCCTCAGGGCGCTCTCGGACGCCTTCACCGTCCCCGAGGACCTGGCGGTCTCCCTGGCGGATGCCTCGGGCCCCGTCCTGCTCGTCGACGACTACACCGACTCCGGCTGGACGCTCGCGGTCACCGCCCGCCTGCTCCGCCGGGCGGGTGCCACCCGCGTTCTCCCCCTGGTACTCGCCGCAGCCGGCTGAGTCCCGCGGCTCCGCCGGGCCCGGTCGCGCGGCGCGCGCCCGCCGTGCCGGTCGCATTCCCGCGGCCGGGCGGGACCTCGCCGTTCGGGCGGCCGTGTCCGCCGGCTCCCTCCCGGGGGCGGGCCGCCCCACGGAGCGGCGCCGCGGGTGTGCCCCGCCCCACGTGCGGTCGGCGCGCAGGACCGCCATCACCCGCCGTCCCGCGGGCGCGCCCCGGCGGACCGCGGCCGGGACGCCGCGCGGCCACGACGGCGGCGGGCCGGCACCGGATCCGGCCGGACCGGGCCGTACGCGGCCCTGCCGCGCCCCATCGGGGAACGGGGGTCGAACGGAGGGCGACCACGCCGGAAGCGGCGGCGGGGGCGACGAAGCGGAGGGCCTGCGCCGTCCCGTCCGGCCTTCCCCGTTCTCGGCGGGTCGGCACGGTGCTCGCGGCGGCGGCCGGGGCCGGACCGTGTGTGTGTTCCACGGCCCAGATGGAACAGCACGGCACGGACAACCGGCGAACGGAGCGCCGAAGCTGTGGACAACGGTTATCCACAGGGGTCGACGGAACGGCGGGACGGACGGGACCGTCTAGCCATGAACGCACACCACGACCACACCGGCCCCCACGGGGCGTCCCCGGCCGGCGGCGCGCTGCCCGTCAGCACCGCCGGCTTCACCGACGAGCCCCGGATCACCCTGCGCGGCCCCGCCGAACTGGCCGACGCGCTTCCCTACACACTCGGCTTCCATCCCACCGACTCCGTGGTCCTCCTCGCCCTGCACGGTAAGCGCGGCCGCTTCGGCGGGCGGCTCAGGCTGGGTATTCCGCGCTCACCCGACGAATGGGCGCCCGTCGCCGAGCAGCTCGCCGAATGCCTGGTGGAGGGGGCCGAACGCCGCGGCTCGCGGCCGGACGGCATCGTCGTCTTCCTGTGCCAGGATCCCGTCGAGGGGGAGAGCGGCAGGAAGGTGATGGAGCGGCTGCGGCCCTTCGCCCAGAAGCTGCGCACGGCCTGCGGGGCCCTCGACGTGCCCGTGTACGAGGCGCTGTGCCTGTCCGACGGCAGGTTCTGGTCGTACTGCTGCCCCGACAGCGACTGCTGCCCACCCGACGGCACCGCGCTCACCCCGCCCGGCACGTCGGTCATGGCGGCGGCAGCCGCCTACGCCGGCATCCACGTCCGGGGCTCGCTGCGCGATATGGAGGCCCGGCTCAGGCCCCGCACCGCGCGCGCCGCCGTGGCCGAGCAGGAGCGGGCCCTGGACACCGCCAGCGCCGCGCTCGTCCACCGGATCCTCGACACCAAGACGTGCAAGGACGTACGGGACGACACGATCCGCCTGGCCCGACGGATCGTCGACCGGCTCGCCGAGCACCCGTCCCTCGCCGACGAGCGCGCCTCCGACACGCGGGACGACGCACTGATCACACACGAGGAGGCCGCCGAACTGATCGTCGGACTGCAGGACCGCCGCACCCGGGACCGCGCCGCCGAGTGGATGGAGGGTCCGGAGGCGGACCACGCGCTCCGCCTCTGGCGCGCTCTGGCCCGCCGCTGCGTCGGCGTCTACGGCGAGCACGCCGCCGCGCCCCTCACTCTCGCCGGATGGGTCGCCTGGTCGACCGCCGACGAGCCCGGCGCCCGGGTCGCCCTGGGGCTGGCACTCGAAGCCGACCCCGAGTACGTCTTCGCCCGGCTGCTGCACCAGGCGTGCAACGAACAGCTGGACCCGGAGACGCTCCGCGAGTGCCTGCGCGGCGAGCGCGGGGCCCGTGCGGAGACCGAGACGCGCCGTGCGTTCCGCACCCGGACGGCCGGACGGGGAGCCGGAGCGCGCGGAGTACGGCGCCGGCTGCGCGCCAGGGTGGGCCGTCCCAGGGGAACCGCTCAGGGTGCCCCGTCCACGGGGCCCGGCTCCGCACGCCCCGCCGACGGTACCGGCCCCGGAGCGGGTGCGGACCGGCGCACCGCCCCGCGGGAACCGTGCGGCACGCGCGACGGCGGACCCGGCGACGGCCCGTCCGGTGCCGGGGAAGCGGACGGGAGCGACCGGGGGAGCGCCCGATGACGGCCGTGACCCTCGCCCCGGTACGGCCGTTCACGTGGGTGGCGGAGTCGCCCGACCCGTGCCGCCGTACCTCAAGCGGCTGTCCGGAGCGCATAGAAGGCTCAGCAGACGACCCATGGACCTCACCGTCCCCCTCCCGACCTCCCACCAGACCGCGTCCGCGCCCGCCCGGGGCTCCCGGGCACAGGGCCGGCACCCCTCCACCACCGGCCACGGTCCACCGCCCGGCGGACGCCACGGCGAACCACCGCCCGTGCACCACGCCCTCGTCTGCGTCGCCCTTCCCGGGCTGGCGGTCTCGGCCGGGCACGGCCAGCTCACCGGGCAGGGCCTGGAAGGCGTCTACCACTCCGGGCGCCGCCTGCTCTCCCGCTGCCGGCTGCGGGTCTTCGGCCAGGACCCGCTCACGGTCCACGGCGGGTCCGCCTCGGCCGGCCGCGCCCGGTTCGTCGCCGTCGTCCGCACCCCTTCCGATCCCGGTCCCGACCCGGGCGTCACCATCGAGCGCTCGCGGGACGCCGACGGCTCCGAGCGGATCACCCTGCGCAACGCGACGGCCCGCCCGCTCCGCCTCCCCGTCGAACTGGCCCTCGGCACGGACCTCGCCGCGCTCGGCGCCGTCGCCTCCGGCCGGCCCGGACCCGAGCTGCCGGCCACCGTCCACGGGTCGGGGCTCCGCTGGACGGCGCCCGACGGCGCCCGGGCCGTCGTCGCGGCCGACCCCCCTCCCCAGGACGCCCTCGCGTCGGCCGGGCTCCTGCGCTGGGAACTCGACGTCGCCCCCGGTGCCGCCCGCACCATCGCGCTGTCCGTCCACGCGGGGCGCCCCCTCAGGCCGGCCGGCCGGACCGGTGGTCGGCACATCCCGGACGCCGGGGCCGAGACCGACGACCCGAGGGCCGGGAAGCTCCTCGAGACGGCCCTGGAGGACCTGCGCGGCCTGCTCGTCCGGGACCCCGCGCACCCCTCCGACCTCCACCTGGCGGCGGGCGTGCCCTGGCGGACGGCGCCCGCACCGGCCGAGGCACTCTGGGCCGCCCGGATGCTCCTTCCCCTGGGGACCCGGCTCGCCGCCGGCACCCTGCGCTGCGTCGCCCGCTCGCTGGACGCGGGGTCCGGGCCGGCCGGACGCGTTCCCGGGCCGCTCCGGGACGCGGGCCCCCACCTCCCGCCCGCCTGCACCGGGGTGGAGGCGACCCTCGCCTTCCCGGTCGTACTCGCCGAGGCCCGCCTCTGGGGGCTCCCCGAGCAGGACCTCGCGGCCCTGCTGCCCGCCGCCGAGCGGTGCCTGGACTGGCTGCGCACCGCCTCGGACGGCGACGGGCTGGTGGCCGAACCCGGTCCCGCAGGCCCCGTCCGGCGCGCCGAGACGCAGGCCCACGGCCACCGGGCCGCCTTGCTCGGTGCCGAACTGCTGGAGGTCTGCGGCCGGCCCGGCGCCGAGGAGTGGCGTACGCGGGCACGGGCCATGCGCCGCCGGTTCCGGCAGGACTTCTGGCTGGACGACCGCGCGGGCGGCCGGCCCGCGGCCGCCCTCACCGCGGACGGCCGACCCGTGCCGTACCTGGGCGGTGCGATGGCGCACCTTCTCGACACCGGCCTGCTCGGAGCCGGACGTCATGCCGGCGGACTGCTCGACGAGGTGCGGGCCGCACAGGTGGCCAGGCTGCTCGGCGGCCCGGCGCTGGACACCGGCTGGGGGCTGCGCAGCCTCGGCGCCAGCGAGCCCGGGTACAACCCGTTCGGCCACCGCGCCGGAGCGGTCCGCGTCCACGAGACGGCCGTCGCCGTGTCGGGGCTCGCCGCCGCCGGGCACGAGAAGGAGGCCTTCGGGCTGCTGCGCGGTCTGCTGGACGCCGCGGAGTCCTTCGCGTACCGGTTGCCCGAGATGTACGCCGGGGAGCAGCGCGCCGAGCGGGGCGTCCCGGTACCGCACCCCTCGGCGTGCCGCCCCGCCGCCGTGGCCGCGGCCGCCGCCGTCCACATCCTCACCGCTCTCGTGGGTGTCCGCCCCGACGCCCCGGCCGGTACGGTCGCGCTGCACCCGATGCGCCGGGTCCCCCTGGGAGCCGTCCGGCTCTCCGGGCTCAGCGTCGCGGGGCGGCCGTTCGCGGCACGCGTGAGCAGGTCGGGCCTCGGCATAGTCGAGGAGGCCGCCGACGGACTCCAGTTGGGGGTGTGACCGTGTGCGGACCGCTGCCGAGGCGTGCACGCGGGTACGAGCGGGCGAACGGCCGGGCGAACGGCCGGGCGAACGGTGGGACGGGGGCACGCCGGACACCATGGCCGGGGATCGCGACGAACGTGTTTATCGTCAGGCAGACGACTATGATCGCGGCATGCCCCCCTACGACCCCTCGGCCTACCCGCCCTTCGCCGTAACCGTCGACCTGGTCGTCCTCACCGTGCGCCGCCACGCCCTGTGCGCACTGGTCGTCCGGCGGGGAGAACCGCCGTTCCAGGGCCGCTGGGCCCTTCCGGGGGCTTCGTACGGGCCGACGAGGACCTCGGCGCCGCCGCGGCGCGGGAACTGGCCGAGGAGACCGGGCTGTGCGTGCACGACCCGGGCGATCCGGCGCCCGCGCCCGGCGCCGGGGCACACCTGGAGCAGCTCGCCACCTACGGCGATCCGGAACGCGACCCCCGCATGCGGGTCGTCAGCGTCGCGCACCTGGCCCTCGCCCCCGACCTGCCCGCGCCCAGGCCGGGCGGCGACGCCAACAGCGTCCGCTGGGCGCCCGTCGGGGAACTACTCAGTCCCGGGGCGGGCTTCGAGGACGGGCCGCCCGAGCCACTCGCCTTCGACCACGCGCGGATCCTCGCGGACGGCGTCGAGCGCGCCCGCTCCAAGATCGAGTATTCCTCGCTGGCCACGGCCTTCTGTCCGCCCGCGTTCACGGTCGGGGAGTTGCGGCGGGTGTACGAGGCGGTGTGGGGCGTGGCGCTCGACCCGCGCAACTTCCACCGCAAGGTGACCGGGACGCCGGGTTTCCTGGTGCCCGCGGGCGGCACCACCACCCGTCAGGGCGGCCGCCCGGCGCAGTTGTTCCGCGCGGGTGGCGCCACTCTGCTCAACCCGCCGATGCTGCGCCCCGAAGTCTGAGGAAGCCGGGGCCGTGCCGGGAGTCCGGCACCCCACAGCTTCGATTATGCGGGGAAAGTCCGAAATGCCAGGTTATCGTGCTGCGGTACCCGCCCTGCCGCCGAGCGGTCCGACCTACCGCGGGAGAAGCCATGCTCCAGGCAATCGGACTCACCAGCACGCCGCGCCGGAACCGCCCGCCCGCCGTGGAAGACCTCACCTTCGAGGCGGTGGCCGGACAGGTCACCGCTCTCCTGGGCCCCGCCGGGGCGGGCAAGACCACCGCCCTGCGGCTGATGCTCGGCCTCGAACGGGGCCGGGGCGTCACCTACTTCCGGGGCCGGCCACTCCACCGCGCCGCCCACCCGCTGCGAGAGGTCGGGACGCTCCTCGGCGATGTGCCCGGCCACCCCGCGCGCACCGTTCGCGGCCAGCTCAGGATGGTCTGCGCCGTCGCGGGGGTACCCGCTGCCCGCGCCGACGACCTGATCGACGCCACGGGCCTCGAAGAACTCGCCGACGAGCGGCTCGGCACCCTCTCCCGTGGCATGGACCGTCGACTCGGCATCGCCGCGGCGCTGTTGGGCGATCCGCACGCGCTGGTTCTGGACGAGCCCGCCGCCGGTCTCCCTCCCCGCGAGGCGGCCTGGCTGCACGGAGTGCTGCGTGCCCACGCCGCCCGGGGCGGCACCGTCCTGTACACCACCGTCGATCCCAGGGAAGCCGCCCGCGCCGCGGACCACGTCGTGGCGATCCGGGCCGGGCGCCTCGTCGCCGACCAGGACGCCGCCTCCTTCGCCCGTACGCGGCTCCGCCCCCGCGTCGCCGTCCGCACCCCGCACGCCGCCCGCCTCGCCGCTCAACTCACCCGCGAGGCCCGCGCCGCCCGCCGCTCGGTCGAGGCCGTCACCGAGCGGGGCAACCGGCTGTACGTGTACGGCAGCGACTGCGCCGAGGTCGGCGAGACCGCCTTCCGCCACGGCATCCCCCTCCACCGCCTCGCCGAGGAGACCGGTCCCGCCCCCGAGCCGGTGCCCGCCCCCGCGTCCCGGCCCGCCGGGCCCCCACCGGTCGGCACCGGCCCCCGGACCCCCGCCATCCCGGATCGCCCCACCCCGGATCGCCCCGCCCCGGAGCACTCCGCCCCGGGCCGCCCCGCCCACCGTGCGGCCCGTCGGCGCGGCGGGTGGAGGCGCCGGGCGCCGCTGCGGCCCTTCCGCTACGAGGTGCGGCGCCTCACGGGGGTGCCCTCGACGGTGCTCGTGCTGGGCGGTGCCGTCGCCGTCTCCGCCGTACTCGCGGTCCTGCTGGGGCGCCTCGCCGCCACGCCGTCGCCTCTCGCCGTCGCCGCCTGGCCGGAGCTGCTGCCGCTGCCGCCCGCCGCGCTCGGCGCCGGAGTCCTGGGCGCCCTCTCCTTCGGAGACGAGTACCGCTATCCCACGCTCCCCGTCGTCCTGGGTGCGGTCTCCCGTCGCTGCGGCCTGCTACTGGCCAAGCTCACCGTCACGGCCGTCGCCTCGCTGCTGCTCGCCGTCGTCGTCGCGGTCGTGGACCTGGAGGCGCTGCGACTCGTCTACGGTGGCCCGTCCATCCCCGTGCCGGGCGACTGGCGGACACTCTGCGCCGGTTGGGCCGCCCTCGTCGTCGGGTGCGGTTGGATCGGACTGCTGGCGACCGCGGTGTTCCGGGTCGTCGCCGCGGGGATCGCCGCGGTCCTCGCCGTACCCGTGGTCATCGCGCCGGTCGTCGAGGACGTCCTTTTCGGCCCGGCCGTCCGCACCGTCGCCGGACTCTCCGCCCGCCTGCGCGAACTGACCTGGTTCCACTGGCCCCATGAGGCGGACCACTGGCTCGACGGCGCCCGGCGGGTGGTGGCCCAGCCCGTCGGTGTGACGTTGGCCCTGTCCCTGATCGTGCTCCTCTGCGCGTTCCTGTTCACGGGGCCCCGGAGCACAGCCCGTTGATGACCGACTGCCGGCCGGGAAGTGATCGTTGCCCGCCAATCAGTCACGGGGCCTTGGAATTTGCCCGCTTCCTTACGCTAAGACGTCAATTGCGGCGTGAGCGCCGATCACCCTTTCGTGTGCTTTTCACCAAAGACCTCAAGAGGTTCGGGAGCGGCGCCGACAAAGGATGCGTGAGTACCCTTGCGCACACCATGATGACCGCCGCCCGCTCCGCAGAGGCCGGCCTCCCCGCACCGGGCGGTCCCGACCGCTATCCCTACGGGGAGGCGCCCGCGGCCGACCGCGCCGGCGCCCCCGTCTGGGACGCCGGAGAAACGGAGTTGGGCCGGATGGGCCGCCGGTCGGCGAGCAACCGCGGCCGCGGGCTCCACGGCCAACTCGTCCAGCAGCTCGGTCAGATGATCGTCTCCGGCGACCTCGGCGCCGACCGCCCGCTCGTCCCCGAGGAGATCGGCCAGCGCTTCGAGGTCTCCCGCACCGTCGTGCGCGAGTCCCTCCGCGTCCTGGAGGCCAAGGGCCTGGTCAGCGCGCGCCCCAACGTCGGGACCCGGGTCCGTCCGGTCAGCGACTGGAACCTCCTGGACCCCGACATCATCGAGTGGCGCGCCTTCGGCCCGCAGCGCGACGACCAGCGCCGCGAGCTCGCCGAGCTCCGCTGGACCATCGAGCCCCTCGCCGCCCGTCTCGCCGCCGGCCACGGGCGCGAGGACGTCCAGCAGCGCCTCGTCGACATGGTCGAGTTCATGGGGCACGCCCTGGCCCAGGGTGACGCGCTGACGTTCTCCCGTGCCGACGCCGAGTTCCACTCCCTCCTCATCCAGCTCGCCGGCAACCGCATGCTGGAGCACCTCTCCGGCATCGTCTTCGCCGCGCTCCAGGTCTCCGGTTCCCCGACGATCAGCTGCGACCGTCCCGGCGAGTCCTGCCTGGCCCACCACGCGCACATCGTCGAGGCCCTCGCCGCCGGTGACGGACCCGCCGCCGAGGCCGCCATGAGGCAGCTCCTCACCATCCATCCCGACGTGGAACGGGTGGTCCCCGCTCCGCGCGAGCACTGACCGCGGACCGTGACCGAAGGCCGCACACGCGGCGGCCCGCGACGCCCGGCGCCGTACGAAGGCGGAGGCGCCGGACGCGGAACCCCGCGCGCACGCGTGTCGCCGGGTCCCACCGGGGTACCCGGCCCGGACCCGGTCCCAGGGCCCGGCGGCACGGCCGGGGCGGCGCGGCCGCCGTCGCCACCGAGCCGCGGGCGCGGAAGGGCCGTCCCTTTCGTCCCCGCTCCTCCGATTTCACGATGTGACCCGGGCCACGTGGATTGGGCGTAACACTCCTCGAAGCACGGCGATGACCTAAGAGGTGACAGCCGACGAGGGAACGCAGCCGCCGTCCACGGCGCTGTGCACCTTCGAGGTTCAGCCCGCGTCGTCGGCTCATTCCCCGCCGACGGTCGTCGGCTCCGGTCCGATCACGGGCGGGGCCGGAAGCCGTTTCCATCGTTCCGAGAGGTTGTTCGTGTCGGCCAGCACATCCCGTACGCTCCCGCCGGAGATCGCCGAGTCCGAGTCTGTGATGGCGCTCATCGAGCGGGGAAAGGCTGATGGGCAGATCGCGGGCGATGACGTGCGTCGGGCCTTCGAGGCTGACCAGATCCCGCCAACCCAGTGGAAGAATGTTCTGCGCAGCCTCAATCAGATCCTCGAGGAAGAGGGTGTGACGCTGATGGTCAGTGCAGCGGAGTCGCCGAAGCGCGCCCGCAAGAGCGTCGCAGCGAAGAGTCCGGCCAAGCGCACCGCCACCAGGACCGTCACCGCCAGGACGACCGCGGCGAAGGCGACCGCGTCCTCCCCGGCGGCCCCGGCGGCCCAGAGCGACGACACACCGGCCGACGAGGCCGGTACCCCCGCGAAGAAGACGGCCGCGAAGAAGACGACCGCGGCGAAGAAGGCGACCGCGGCGAAGAAGGCGACCGCGGTGAAGAAGACCGCCGCGAAGAAGACCACGGCCAAGAAGACCACGGCCAAGAAGGACTCCGACGAGGTCGTCGAGGGCGAGGAGCTGCTCGACGACGTCGCGGTCGTCAAGGGCGAGGAGGAGGAGCCCGAGGGCGAGGCCAAGGGCTTCGTCCTGTCCGACGAGGACGAGGACGACGCGCCGGCCCAGCAGGTCGCCGTCGCCGGAGCCACCGCCGACCCGGTCAAGGACTACCTGAAGCAGATCGGCAAGGTCCCCCTGCTCAACGCGGAGCAGGAGGTCGAGCTCGCCAAGCGGATCGAAGCGGGCCTGTTCGCCGAGGACAAGCTGGCGAACGCCGACAAGCTGGCCCCCAAGCTCAAGCGCGAGCTGGAGATCATCGCCGAGGACGGCCGCCGTGCCAAGAACCACCTGCTGGAGGCCAACCTCCGTCTCGTGGTCTCCCTGGCCAAGCGCTACACCGGCCGCGGCATGCTGTTCCTGGACCTGATCCAGGAGGGCAACCTCGGTCTGATCCGCGCCGTCGAGAAGTTCGACTACACCAAGGGCTACAAGTTCTCCACGTACGCCACGTGGTGGATCCGCCAGGCGATCACCCGCGCCATGGCCGATCAGGCCCGCACCATCCGCATCCCGGTGCACATGGTCGAGGTCATCAACAAGCTGGCGCGCGTCCAGCGCCAGATGCTCCAGGACCTGGGCCGCGAGCCCACCCCGGAGGAGCTCGCCAAGGAACTCGACATGACCCCCGAGAAGGTCATCGAGGTCCAGAAGTACGGCCGCGAGCCGATCTCGCTCCACACCCCGCTCGGCGAGGACGGTGACAGCGAGTTCGGTGACCTGATCGAGGACTCCGAGGCGGTCGTGCCGGCCGACGCGGTGAGCTTCACCCTCCTCCAGGAGCAGCTGCACTCCGTGCTCGACACGCTCTCCGAGCGCGAGGCGGGCGTCGTCTCCATGCGCTTCGGCCTCACCGACGGCCAGCCGAAGACGCTCGACGAGATCGGCAAGGTCTACGGCGTGACCCGTGAGCGGATCCGCCAGATCGAGTCCAAGACCATGTCGAAGCTGCGCCACCCCTCGCGTTCGCAGGTCCTGCGAGACTACCTCGACTGATCGGCGCCCGTACGCCCCGCACGGTGCCCTCGGAGGGCCCGGTTCCGCAGAAGGAGCCGGGCCCTCCGGCGTTGCGGGGTGCGCCGACTCCCCGTCTGGACGACGCTGAGTGAGCAAGGTGCATCTCTGAGTCAGGAGGCCGAATGCGCGGCACGCGTCATCCCAGCAGCAGGAAGCGGGCGGTCCTGGGGGTGCTGGCCGCCGTGGCGGCCGTCGCGCCGCTGGTCGCTCCCGCGCCGGCGGCGGCCGACAGCGGGGTTGTGGGCGGCCGTACGGTGAACGCGTCCGACACCCCGTGGGTCGTGGCGCTCTCCAGCCGTGACCGGTTCGGGGGTATGCGGTCGGGCCAGTTCTGCGGGGGCGTCGTCATCGCCCCGACGAAGGTGGCGACCGCCGCGCACTGCCTGAGGGAGGATGTGCTGGGGGTGCGGCCCGAGCAGCTGCGGGACCTCAAGGTCGTCGTCGGCCGCAGCGACCTCGGGGGAGCGGCGGGCACGAGGTGGCCGTCGAGAGCATGTGGATCAATCCCGCCTACGACGCCGGCTCCAACACCGGCGACGCCGCCGTGTTGACGCTGGCCCGGCCGCTGCCGCGCGGTCACGCGATCCCGGTGGCGCCCGCCGGCGACCCCGCGTACGCACCGGGTACGAGCGCGACCGTGTACGGGTGGGGGGGACACGACGGGCACGGGGACCTACGCGCACACGCTGCGCGCCGCCGACGTGTCCGTCCTGCCCGACGAGGACTGCGCGCGCGCCTACCCGGCGGGGCGGGGCGAGGCGCGGTACCTCCCCGCCACGATGCTGTGCGCCGGTACGAGGGAGGGAGGGCGGGACGCCTGCCAGGGCGACAGCGGCGGTCCGTTGGTCGCGCGTGGGAAGCTCATCGGCCTGGTGTCCTGGGGCGGCGGCTGCGGGCTGGCCGGGAGCCCCGGCGTCTACACCAGGGTCTCGGCGGTCCTGTCCCGGTCATGACCGCCGCGCCGCGCGCCGGGCGGCCGGGGCCCGTCCGGCAGGGCCGGAGGTACGGCGGGGCGGCACCCGGCCGTCGCACGGGGCGCCGTTCCCGCCGTACCGGTGCGGGAAGCACCGGGCGGCCGCCCCCGTGTGACGGGGGCGGCCGCCCGGTGTCCGGTCCTGGACCGATCTCGCTCGTCGTGGATGCGCGTGTCAGCGGTCCTCGTCGGTCGCTCCGGCCGGCACCGTGGTGAGCCGGTCCGTCTCATCCTGTATGTCCGCGGCGATCTTCTTCAGTTCCGGCTCGAACTTGCGGCCGTGGTGGGCGCAGAAGAGCAGTTCGCCACCGCTGGTCAGCACGACGCGCAGATATGCCTGGGCGCCGCAGCGATCGCAGCGGTCGGCGGCCGTCAGCGGGCTCGCGGGGGTCAGAACAGTAGTCACGTCGCCTCTTCTCTAGCTCGACGAGCTGTCGTACCAGGGTCAACATCCAACCAGGCGGAAAACGTTCCCGCTCGCGGCTTTTCCTCGAAACTTTTTCCAGCTGGCTGTCTGCTGCCGGTTGGCGGCGAATGGGCCGTATTGCCGTGTCGCTGTGCGTTACGGGTTTCGCGTTGCTTGTGTGGTGTGTCCTCCCGGCCGGGTTGCCGGTTGTGCATGAGGACGTGCCCGGAGCCTAAATGGTTCATGCCTGGAAGGGAACGCGATGTCCATGTCACTCGCCCGAGTGATCGAACGCGTATGCGAATGTGGACTAGCATGACTCTTCACGAGGGTGGCGTTACAACCGCTCTACCAGGGCTCTGTACGCTCGGACCGGCACAGACGCCGCCCCCTTACCCCTGTGGGCAAGATCCCAAATTCAGCGAGGAGCGAACCGCGTGACCGCCGAGACGTCCGTTCCGTCCAGTGCGCTGCTGACCGCAGACCGTGACGGTTCCAACTACACCGCGCGGCACCTGCTCGTACTCGAAGGGCTCGAAGCGGTCCGCAAGCGCCCCGGCATGTACATCGGGTCCACCGACAGCCGCGGTCTGATGCACTGCATCTGGGAGATCATCGACAACTCCGTCGACGAGGCCCTCGGCGGCTACTGCGACCACATCGAGGTCGTCCTCCACCAGGACGGTTCCGTGGAGGTCCGGGACAACGGCCGCGGCATCCCCGTCGACGTCGAGCCCAAGACGGGCCTGTCGGGCGTCGAGGTCGTCATGACCAAGCTCCACGCCGGCGGCAAGTTCGGCGGCGGCTCGTACGCCGCCTCCGGCGGTCTCCACGGCGTGGGCGCCTCGGTGGTGAACGCGCTGTCGGCCCGCCTCGACGTGGAGGTGGACCGCGGCGGAGCCACCCACGCGATCAGCTTCCGCCGCGGCGTCCCCGGATCCTTCGCCGGACCCGGGCCCGACGCCCCCTTCGACCCGGCCAGCGGCCTCCGCAGGGCCAAGCGCGTGCCGAAGACCCGCACGGGCACGCGGGTGCGGTACTGGGCGGACCGGCAGATCTTCCTCAAGGACGCCAAGCTCTCCCTGGAGACGCTGCACCAGCGCGCCCGCCAGACCGCCTTCCTCGTCCCCGGCCTGACCATCGTCGTCCGCGACGACCGCGACCTCGAAGGCGTGGGCAAGAGCCAGGAGATCTTCCGCTTCGACGGCGGCATCAGCGAGTTCTGCGAGTTCCTCGCCCCGGACAAGCCGATCTGCGACGTGCTCCGCCTCACCGGCCAGGGCACGTTCAAGGAGACCGTCCCGGTCCTCGACGAACGCGGCCACATGACGCCCACCGAGGTCACCCGCGAACTCGGCGTCGACGTGGCGCTGCGCTGGGGCACGGGGTACGACACGACGGTCAGGTCGTTCGTCAACATCATCGCCACGCCCAAGGGCGGCACGCACGTCACCGGCTTCGAGCGGGCCGTCACCAAGACCGTCAACGAGGTCCTGCGCGCCGCCAAGCTCCTGCGCGTGGCCGAGGACGACATCGTCAAGGACGACGCCCTGGAGGGCCTGACCGCCGTCGTGACCGTCCGGCTGGCCGAGCCGCAGTTCGAGGGCCAGACCAAGGAGGTCCTCGGCACGTCCGCCGCGAACCGGATCGTCGCCAACGTCGTGGCCAAGGAGCTGAAGGCGTTCCTGACCTCCACCAGGCGCGACGCCAAGGCCCAGGCCCGCGCCGTGCTGGAGAAGACCGTCGCCGCCGCCCGCACGCGCATCGCGGCCCGGCAGCACAAGGAGGCCCAGCGCCGCAAGACGGCCCTGGAGACCTCGTCCCTGCCGGCCAAGCTCGCCGACTGCCGCAGCGACGACGTCGAGCGCAGCGAGTTGTTCATCGTCGAGGGCGACTCCGCGCTCGGCACGGCGAAGCTCGCCCGGAACAGCGAGTTCCAGGCGCTCCTGCCGATCCGGGGCAAGATCCTCAACGTTCAGAAGTCGTCCGTGTCGGACATGCTGAAGAACGCCGAGTGCGGTGCGATCATCCAGGTCATAGGAGCCGGGTCCGGCCGGACCTTCGACCTCGACGCCGCCCGGTACGGCAAGATCGTCCTCCTCGTCGACGCCGATGTGGACGGCGCGCACATCCGCTGCCTGCTGCTCACCCTGTTCCAGCGGTACATGCGCCCCATGGTGGAGGCCGGCCGCGTCTTCGCCGCGGTGCCGCCGCTGCACCGCATCGAGCTCGTCCAGCCCAAGCGCGGCCAGGACAAGTACGTGTACACGTACTCGGACAGCGAACTGCGGCAGACCCTGCTGGAGTTCCAGCGCAAGGGAATCCGCTACAAGGACTCCGTCCAGCGCTACAAGGGCCTCGGCGAGATGGACGCCGACCAGCTGGCGGAGACCACCATGGACCCGCGCCACCGCACGCTGCGCCGGATCAACATCGGCGACCTGGACGCGGCGGAGCAGGTGTTCGACCTGCTGATGGGCAACGACGTGGCGCCCCGCAAGGAGTTCATCACCAGTTCGGCCGCGACGCTGGACCGCTCGCGCATCGACGCCTGAAGCGCGCCCCGTGAGGGGCCGCCCGTTCGGACCCGCTGGCCGGAGGACCCCCCGGACGGCGGGTCCTCGGCTTTCCGGCCGTCCCGTCGGACGGGCTCCCGGGGGCCCGGGCGCCTTGCGCCCCGTCCGTACCGTCAGCCCCGGCCGCACGGAACCCGTCACCGGGGCTCGCCCCGGCACTCGGCAGGGCGGGACCGCCGCGAGCGCCCACCCGCTTCCCGACCGCCCCCGCCCGGTCCGGCGCCTGTGCCCGTCCGGCGGTCCGGCTGGACCGCCGGACGGGAGCGGCGGAGGCCGCGGGGGCACCGGTCCCGGCCGACCCGGGCGCGACCGCGACCGCCGAGGGCGCAAGCGCGGGCCGCCGGGGGCCGGGAGCGGAAGCGCGGACCGTCCGGGGAGGCGGCACCGCCGAGGGCGCGACCGTGGCCGCCGAAGGCGGGAGCGCAGGCCGTACGGGAAGGCCGCCGTCGCGAGAGCGAGAGCGAGAGCGGGAGCGGCCGCCGTGGCGACGGAGGCGCGGGCCGCCGGGGACGGAAGCGGCGGGGACCGGCCTCGTGGCCGGAAGCGGCGTGCGCCCCCGCCTATCCTGAGGGGTCCCGATCTTCGGCCGCCCGGTGAGAAAGGTGCCTCTTGAGCGCGCAGCAGATTCCCGTCGTCGTCCTCGCGGGATTCCTCGGTTCCGGCAAGACCACCCTGCTCAACCACCTCCTGCGCACCGCCCGCGGTACCCGCGTCGGCGTGCTGGTCAACGACTTCGGGTCCATCGAGATCGACGCCATGACCGTCGCCGGCCAGGTCGGTTCGACGGTGTCCCTCGGCAACGGCTGCCTGTGCTGCGCCGTCGACGCGAGCGAACTCGACACGTACCTGGAGGTCCTCACCCGCCCCTCGGCCCGGCTCGACGTCATCGTCATCGAGGCCAGCGGCCTGGCGGAACCGCAGGAGCTGGTGCGGATGATCCTCGCCAGCGACAGCGAGCGGGTCGTGTACGGCGGTCTCGTCGAGGTCGTCGACGCCGCCGAGTTCGACGCGACGCGCGCCCGCCACCCCGAGACGGACCGGCACCTCGGCATCGCCGACCTCGTCGTCGTCAACAAGGCCGACCGCGTCCCGGAGGACGAGCTGCGGCGCGTACGGGGCGCCGTCGCGGATCTCGCGGGCCGCGCCGCGGTGGTCACGGCGGCGTACGGGCGCGTCGACCCGGAGCTGCTGTTCGACCGCGCCGCCCGCACCGGCGATCCGGCCGGATCCCGGCAGCTGTCCTTCGAGGACCTGTACGCCGACGCGTACGAGCGCGACCACCGCGACCACCCGCACGCCGCCTACGAGACCGTGTCGTTCACCACCGGGGAGCCCCTCCACCCGCGCCGCCTCATGGACTTCCTCGACTCGCGGCCCGAAGGGCTGTACCGGATCAAGGGGTTCGTCGACTTCGGCGACGCGGACCCGGGCAACCGGTACTCCGTGCACGCCGTCGGCCGGTTCCTGCGCTTCTACCCGGAGCCCTGGCCGCCCGGTGAGGAGCGGCTCACCCGGCTCGTCCTCATCGGCTCGGGCACGGACGGCGGGGCCCTGCGCCGGGCGCTGGACGGATGCCGGGTGACGGGTCCGCACGACGCTCCGGAGGCCCACGCCCTGTGGGGCGTCCTGCGGTACGTCCCCGAGCCCCGGGCGGAGGCCGAACCGCCGGAGGCCGAACCGGCCCCCGGCCACGGAACGGCGGCGTACGGCAGCGACCCGTACGGCACCGGCGCGTACGGTGGAGCGGCCGACCGCGCCTGACGCGCGGCGGCACGCCCACCGGCGCGCCCGCCCGTCACGCCCCGGCGGTCACGCGGGCGGGCCCGCCAGCGCCGCCACCGGCTTGACCAGCGGCGTTCCCGACCCGTCCCGGCGCGGGTCCGGGTCCGGCAGCTCGACCGGCATGCCGTTCCTCTGGGCCGCCACGGCCGGCGCGCCGCCCGCCCAGGCCAGCACCAGCACGTCCTCGCCCTTCAGGAACCGGTGGCAGCGCACCCCTCCCGTGGCCCGGCCCTTGCGGGGGTACTGGTCGAAGGGCGTCAGCTTCGCCGACGTACCGACCGAGGCGTCCAGCTGGCCCGTGGCGCCCGCGACCGTGAACACGACCGCGTCGGACGCCGGATCGACGGCGGTGAACGAGACCACCTCGGCGCCCGCCGCCAGCTTGACGCCCGCCACACCGCCCGCCGGGCGGCCCTGCGGCCGCACCTGGGAGGCCGGATAACGCAGCAGCTGGGCGTCGGACGTGATGAAGACCAGGTCCTCCTCGCCCGTCCGCAGCTCCGCCGCGCCGACGATCCGGTCGCCCTCCTTCAGCGTGATCACCTCCAGCTCGTCCTTGTTGGCCGGGTAGTCGGGCACCACCCGCTTCACCACGCCCTGCAGCGTGCCCAGCGCGAGACCCGGCGACGACTCGTCGAGCGTCGTCAGGCAGACGACCCTCTCGTCCTTCTCCAGCGTCAGGAACTCCGACAGGGGCGCCCCGCCCGAGAGGTTCGGCGCCGACGCCGTGTCCGGCAGCTGCGGCAGGTCGATCACCGGGACGCGCAGCAGCCGCCCCGCGGACGTGACCGCGCCGACCGTGCCGCGCTGGGTCGCCGCCACCGCCGACACGATCACGTCGTGTTTGACGCGCTTGCCGCCGCTCTCCGGCAGCGGCTCGCCGCCCGCCGTACGGGCCAGCAGCCCCGTCGAGGACAGCAGCACCCGGCACGGGTCGTCGGCGACCTCCAGCGGCACCGCGGCGGCCGCGGAACCGGCCGACTCCAGCAGCACCGTGCGCCGCTCGGTGCCGAACTTCTTCGCCACCGCGGCCAGCTCGGACGACACGAGGCGGCGCAGCTCGGCGTCGGAGTCCAGGATCCTCGTCAGCGCCTCGATCTCGCTGCTGAGGCGGTCCCGCTCGCCCTCCAGCTCCAGCCGGTCGAACTTGGTGAGCCGCCGCAGCGGGGTGTCCAGGATGTACTGGGTCTGGACGTCGCTCAGCGAGAACCGCTCGATCAGCCGCTCCCTGGCCTGCGCGGAGTTCTCACTCGACCGGATCAGCCGGATCACCTCGTCGATGTCGACGAGGGCCACCAGCAGGCCCTCCACCAGGTGCAGCCGATCCCGCTTCCTGCCGCGCCGGAACTCGCTGCGCCGCCGGACCACCTCGAAGCGGTGGTCGAGGTAGACCTCCAGCAGCTCCTTCAGGCCCAGCGTGACCGGCTGGCCGTCGACCAGCGCCACGTTGTTGATGCCGAAGGACTCCTCCATCGGCGTCAGCCTGTACAGCTGCTCCAGCACCGCCTCGGGCACGAAGCCGTTCTTGACCTCGATGACCAGGCGCAGCCCGTGCTCCCGGTCCGTGAGGTCCTTGACGTCCGCGATGCCCTGGAGCTTCTTCGCGCCGACCAGGTCCTTGATCTTGGCGATGACCTTCTCGGGCCCGACCGCGAACGGCAGCTCCGTGACGACCAGGCCCTTGCGGCGCGCCGTCACGTTCTCCACCGTCGCCGTCGCACGGATTTTGAACGTGCCGCGGCCGGACTCGTAGGCGTCCCTGATCCCGGACAGTCCGACGATCCTGCCGCCGGTCGGCAGGTCCGGCCCGGGGACGAACCGCATGAGCGTCTCGAGGTCGGCGCCCGGGTGCCTGATCAGGTGCCGGGCGGCCGCGATCACCTCGCCCAGGTTGTGCGGGGGCATGTTGGTGGCCATGCCGACCGCGATGCCCGAGGCGCCGTTCACCAGCAGGTTCGGGAAGGCGGCGGGGAGGGCGGCGGGCTCGCGCTCCTGCCCGTCGTAGTTGGGCACGAAGTCGACGGTGTCCTCGTCGATCGACTCCGTCATCAGGGACGTCGCGTCGGCCATCCGGCACTCCGTGTACCGCATGGCGGCCGGCGGGTCGTCGTTGCCGAGCGAGCCGAAGTTGCCGTGGCCGTCGACCAGCGGAAGGCGCATCGAGAAGGGCTGCGCCATGCGCACCAGCGCGTCGTAGATCGAGGCGTCGCCGTGCGGGTGGAGCTTGCCCATCACCTCGCCGACGACGCGGGCGCACTTGACGAACCCGCGCTCGGGGCGCAGGCCCATCTCGTTCATCTGGTAGACGATCCGGCGGTGCACCGGTTTCAGGCCGTCCCGCGCGTCGGGCAGGGCGCGGGAGTAGATCACCGAGTACGCGTACTCGAGGAAGGAGCCCTGCATCTCGTCGACGACGTCGATGTCGAGGATCCGCTCCTCGAAGTCGTCGGGCGGCGCGGTCTTAGTGCTGCGGCGGGCCATCGCTGCTGCGGCTCCTTCACCAACAGGGTTGATCTGACGCCGACCATTGTGGACCGTCCCACTGACAGGACCGACCGCGACCCGGAAGAGGGACGCCGCAGGTTGTCGGGAACTTCGCAGGGCGCCGGTGCGCTTGCATACAGTGGCAACAGTTTTCACGAAGCGATCGAAGGGACGTACATGCCCATGGGTCACACGGCCACGGCCGAGGCCGGCTCCGGCGGCCTGACAGCGACCGAGCACCGGCTGGCCAACGGCCTGCGCGTGGTGCTCTCGGAGGACCACCTGGCCCCGGTCGCCGCGGTGTGCCTCTGGTACGACGTCGGCTCCCGCCACGAGGTCAAGGGCCGAACCGGCCTCGCCCACCTCTTCGAGCACCTGATGTTCCAGGGCTCCGCGCAGGTCGAGGGGAACGGCCACTTCGAGCTGGTGCAGGGCGCCGGCGGCTCCCTCAACGGCACCACGAGCTTCGAGCGCACCAACTACTTCGAGACCATGCCCGCCCACCAGCTGGAGCTCGCCCTCTGGCTGGAGGCCGACCGCATGGGGTCCCTGCTCACCGCCCTCGACGACGAGTCGATGGAGAACCAGCGGGACGTCGTCAAGAACGAGCGCCGCCAGCGCTACGACAACATGCCGTACGGCACGGCGTTCGAGAGGCTGACCGCCCTCGCCTTCCCGGACGGGCACCCCTACCACCACACGCCGATCGGCTCCATGGCGGACCTGGACGCGGCCACGCTGGAGGACGCCCGGGACTTCTTCCGCACGTACTACGCCCCGAACAACGCCGTCCTGTCCGTCGTCGGCGACATCGACCCCGAGCAGACGCTCGCCTGGGTCGAGAAGTACTTCGGCTCCATCCCGCCCCACGACGGCAAGCCCGCGCCGCGGGACGGGACGCTCCCGGACGTCATCGGCGAGCAGCTCCGCGAGGTCGTCGAGGAGGACGTCCCGGCCCGCGCGCTGATGGCCGCCTACCGCCTCCCGTCCGACGGCACGCGCGCGTGCGACGCCGCCGACGTCGCCCTGACCGTCCTCGGCGGCGGCGAGTCGTCCCGGCTGCACAACCGCCTGGTCCGGCGCGACCGCACCGCCGTCGCCGCCAGCCTCGGGCTGCTGCGGCTGGCCGGGGCGCCCTCGCTGGCCTGGCTGGACGTGAAGGCCTCCGCCGGCGTGGAGGTGCCCGACATCGAGGCCGCCGTCGACGAGGAGCTGGCCCGGTTCGCCGCCGAGGGCCCCACCGCCGAGGAGATGGAGCGCGCCCAGGCCCAGCTGGAGCGCGAGTGGCTGGACCGGCTGGGCACGGTCGCGGGCCGCGCCGACGAGCTGTGCCGCTTCGCCGTCCTCTTCGGCGACCCGCAGCTCGCCCTCACCGCCGTCCAGCGGATCCTGGACGTCACCGCCGACGAGGTGCGCGAGGTCGCCGCCCGGCGGCTGCGCCCGGACAACCGCGCCGTCCTCGTCTACGAACCCACCAAGGCCGACGACGGCGACCGGACCGACAGCGACGAGGAAGAGGGGGCGGACCAGTGAGCGACGCTGCCGTGTCTCTGACCACCATGGAGTTCCACCCGCGGCCGGAGCCGGGCACGCCGCGCGTGTGGGCCTTCCCGGCACCCGAGCGCGGCCGGCTCGGCAACGGCCTCACGGTGCTGCGCTGCCACCGTCCCGGTCAGCGGGTCGTCGCCGTCGAGATCGTCCTCGAAGCCCCGCTGGAGGCCGAGCCCGAGGGCCTCGACGGCGTCGCCACCATCATGGCGCGCGCCCTGTCCGAGGGCACCGACAAGCACACCGCCGAGGAGTTCGCCGCCGAGCTGGAGCGGTGCGGCGCCACCCTGAACGCGCACGCGGACCACCCCGCCGTGCGGGTCTCCCTGGAAGTGCCCGCGTCCCGGCTGCACAAGGCCCTCGGCCTGCTCTCCGACGCGCTGCGGGCACCGGCCTTCTCCGACGACGAGGTCGGCCGCCTCGTCCGCAACCGGCTCGACGAGATCCCGCACGAGACGGCCAACCCGGGCCGCCGCGCGGCCAAGCAGCTCTCCGCCGAGCTGTTCCCGGCCTCCTCGCGCGTGTCCCGGCCCCGTCAGGGCACGGAGGAGACCGTCGCCCGGATCGACGCCGCGGCCGTACGGGCCTTCTACGAGGCCCACGTCCGTCCCGCGTCGGCCACCGCGGTCGTGGTCGGCGACCTGACCGGCGTCGACCTCGACGCGCTCCTCCGCGACACGCTCGGCGAGTGGACCGGCGACGCGCCCCGCCCGCGCGCCGCGTCCCCCGTCACGGCCGACGACACCGGACGCGTCGTCATCGTGGACCGGCCGGGCGCCGTGCAGACGCAGCTGCTCATCGGCCGCGTCGGGCCCGACCGGCACGACAGCGTGTGGCCCGCGCAGGTCGTCGGCACGTACTGCCTGGGCGGCACGCTCACCTCCCGTCTCGACCGCGTCCTGCGCGAGGAGAAGGGCTACACGTACGGCGTGCGGGCCTTCGGGCAGGTCCTGCGGTCCCTGCCCGACGGCACGGGCGCGGCGATGCTCGCCATCAGCGGCTCCGTCGACACGCCCAACACCGGTCCCGCGCTGGACGACCTGTGGAAGGTGCTGCGCACCCTCGCGGCGGAAGGGCTCACCGACGCCGAACGCGACGCCGCCGTGCACAACCTGGTCGGCGTGGCCCCGCTCAGGTACGAGACCGCGGCGTCCGTCGCCGACACCCTCGCCGAGCAGGTCGAGCAGCACCTGCCGGACGACTTCCAGGCACGGCTGTACCGGCGCCTGGACTCCACGGGCACGGTGGAGGCGACGGCGGCCGTCGTCAACGCCTTCCCGCCGGACCGCCTGGTCACCGTCCTCGTGGGGGACGCGGCCCGGATCAAGGCGCCGGTGGAGGCGCTGGGCGTCGGCGAAGTGACCGTGGTCGCCGGCTGACTGACGGAGCGGAACCCCGGCCTCTCGGAGGCCGGGGTTCCGCTCTCGCGCGGTTATGCCCGTTTTATTGGAGAGGCTGGGTTTCTGCTCTGTGGCGTGCGCTACAAAAAGCCGCATTCGTTTGGTGATCGAAAGATCAGCCGCTTAGCGTCTTAGCCGCTGTCCGCCCGTGTACCCGCCGCACCCGCGGCACCGGGCAGCGATCGCCGAATCCCCGTCAGGCGCGAGCCCGGGGAGCCGGGGACCCACGTCCCCTGGGGTGAATCGGGCGCCTTCGCCACCGTGCGGAGGGGTCCGTAGGAGACCTTCCTGCTCCGAACCCGTCAGCTAACCCGGTAGGCGAGAGGGAAGGAAAGGACACGTCCACTCCATGGCGTTCACCCGTTCCACCGGGAAGCACCGTGCCCCGAGCCGCATGAGCCGCAGGAGTGCCCAGGCCGCGGGCGCCGCCGCCCTCGCCACCTCCGGCGTCATCGGCACCCTGGCCTCCCCGGCGTTCGCCGCCGACGCGGAGCACGCCTCCCTGGAGGACACCGGCCTCAACCAGGCCATCACCGGTTACGAGCTGGCCGACGAGGTCGAGGACCAGGCCGCCGCGCAGGAGCTGGCCGCCGAGGCGGCCGAGCGCCAGGCGGAGGCCGAGGCGGCCGCCGAGCGCCAGGCCGAGGTCCGCTTCCGGGCCGCCCGCGATGCCCAGGAGCGCGCCGACCGCGAGGCCGAGCGTAAGCGCCTCGACTCCTTCCAGCTCCCGGTGGCCGGCTCGTACGTCTCCACCGCCTACCGGGTGGGCGGCTCGCTGTGGTCCTCCGGCAGCCACTCGGGCGTCGACTTCCACGCCCCGTACGGCTCCACCGTCGTCTCCGTGGGCCTGGGCACGGTCGTCGAGGCCGGCTGGGGCGGCGCCTACGGCAACAACGTGGTGATCCGCATGCAGGACGGCACCTACACGCAGTACGCCCACCTCGCCTCGGTCGGTGTCTCCGTCGGCCAGACGGTCATGCCGGGCCAGCAGATCGGCGTCTCCGGCTCGACCGGCAACTCCACGGGCCCCCACCTGCACTTCGAGGCCCGCACTTCCAGCGAGTACGGCTCCGACATCGACCCGGTCTCCTACCTCCGGGCGCGCGGCGTCAGCGTCTGACCCGCACCGCTCCACCGAGGCCCCGCCCGGCCGGCCGCCGGAGCGGGGCCTCCCGCGCCACCGGGCCGGAGCCTCCCGCGCCGCCCGCCGCCCGCCGGCCCCGGAACCCCGGGGCGCCCCGGGAGCGGTGCCTCGCGCGGGCGCGGCGGAGCGGCGCCCCCGATCCGCGAGGCGCCGCTCCGCCGGGCCGGGGGAGCGGAGCCGCGGTCAGACGGTCTCGGGGAGCTCCTCGAGACCCTCGGCGACCAGCTTCGCCAGGCGGTCCAGCACCGCGTCCGCGTCCTCGGCCTCGGAGGCGAGGACGATCTCCTCGCCGCCCCGCGCGCCCAGGCCGAGCACGGCGAGCACCGACGCGGCGTTGACCGGGGCGCCGCCGGCCCTGGCGATCGTCACGGGGACGCCGGAGGCCGTGGCGGCGCGGACGAAGATGGAGGCGGGGCGGGCGTGCAGACCCTCGGCCCAACCGACGTTGACGCGGCGCTCAGCCATGGTGTTGCCCTTCACGTGCTAGTAGTTGTCTAGACCAGACTCTCACGCCCGGCGGAGTACCGGGACGGCGCCGTACCCTGGGCCCATGCCGAACCCGTCCGACCAGTCGGCGCACCCGTACCCCGACCACTGGGAGGCCGACGTGGTGCTGCGCGACGGCGGCACCGCGCGGATCAGGCCGATCACCGCGGACGACGCCGAGCGCCTGGTCAGCTTTTACGGGCAGGTCTCAGACGAGTCGAAGTACTACCGGTTCTTCGCACCTTATCCTCGGCTCTCCGCCAGGGACGTGCACCATTTCACCCACCACGACCACGTGGACCGGGTGGGTCTGGCCGCGACGGTCGGCGGTGAGTTCATCGCGACCGTCCGCTACGACCGGATCGACGCCGCGGGCCGCCCCGCCGGCGCCCCCGCCGACGAGGCCGAGGTGGCCTTCCTCGTCCAGGACGCCCACCAGGGCCGCGGCGTCGCCTCCGTCCTGCTGGAGCACATCGCCGCCGTCGCCCGCGAGCGCGGCATCCGGCGGTTCGCCGCGGAGGTGCTGCCCGCCAACACCAGGATGATCAAGGTCTTCACGGACGCCGGGTACACCCAGAGGCGCAGCTTCGGGGACGGTGCCGTCCGCCTCCACCTCGACCTGGAGCCCACCGACCGATCCCTCGCCGTCCAGCGCGCCCGCGAGCAGCGCGCCGAGGCCCGGTCCGTGCAGCGGCTCCTCACCCCCGGCTCCGTCGCCGTCGTCGGCGCGGGCCGCGCCCCCGGCGGCGTCGGCCGCACCGTCCTGCGCGGTCTCGTCGACGCCGGGTTCACGGGCCGCGCGTACGCCGTGAACCACGCCCTGCCCGAGGGGCGGACCGCCTTGGACGGCGTCCCCGCGTACCGCTCCGTCGGCGAGATCGGCGAGCCCGTCGACCTGGCCGTCGTCGCCGTGCCCGCCGAGCGCGTCCCGGAAGCCGTCGCGGACTGCGGCGAGCACGGTGTGCGCGGGCTCGTCGTCCTGTCCGCAGGCTACGCCGAGAGCGGCCCAGCCGGCCGGGAGCGCCAGCGGGAACTGGTGCGGCAGGCCCGTTCCCACGGGATGCGCGTCATCGGCCCCGGCGCCTTCGGCGTGATCAACACCGCGGACGGCGTACGGCTCAACGCCTCTCCCGCCCCGCGGCTGCCCACCGCCGGGCGCATCGGGCTGTTCACCCAGTCGGGCGCGATCGGCATCGCCCTCCTGTCCGGACTCCACCGGCGCGGCGCCGGCGTGTCGTCCTTCGTCTCGGCCGGCAACCGGGCCGACGTCTCCGGCAACGACATCCTCCAGTACTGGTACGAGGACCCCGGCACCGACGTGGCCCTGCTCTACCTGGAGTCGATCGGCAACCCCCGCAAGTTCACCCGGCTCGCCCGCCGCACCGCCGCCGTCAAACCGGTCGTCGTCGTCAAGGGCGCCCGGCACAGCGGCAGCGCGCCCCCCGGCCACGCGGTGCCCACCACCCGCATCCCGCACACGACGGTGTCCGCGCTGCTCCGCCAGGCCGGGGTCATCCGCGTCGACACGGTCACCGAGCTCGTCGACGCGGGCCTGCTGCTCGCCGGGCAGCCCCTGCCCCGCGGGCCGCGCGTCGCGATCCTCGGCAACTCCGAGTCGCTGGGCCTCCTCGCGTACGACGCCTGCCTCACCGAGGGCCTGCGGCCGCTGCCGCCCCGCGACCTGACGACCGCCGCCACGCCCGACGACTTCCGGGCCGCGCTCGCCGGAGCCCTGCGCGACGACGCGTGCGACGCGGTGGTCGTCACCGCGATCCCGTGGGTCGGCCCGCAGGGGACGGTGGAACCGGCCGGTGAGGGCGAGGCGCTGGCGGACGCCCTGCGCACGGCCGGCGCCTGCGCCCCGGCGAAGCCGGTCGTGGTCGTCCACGTCGAGCTGGGCGCCCTGGCGGCCGCGACCGGCACGGCCCCCGCCCCGGAGCCCCCGGCCGGTCCCGCCGGCACCGCGCGGGCGCCGGGCACGGCGGACCGGCCGCCGTGCGGGCGGGCCGCGGCCGCCGCCCCGCCGTCCGGTGCGCCGCCCGCTCCGCCGCCGGGGGGCTGGCCCGGTCCCCGAGGCGTCCGCCGACGGTCCCCCCGGCGCCGCCGGCGGGAGCATCCCCGCCTACCCCGCCGCCGAGCGGGCCGTGCGGGCGCTGGCCGAGGCCGTCAGGTACGCCGAGTGGCGCCGCGAGGCCGCCGACCCGGGCCGGGTGCCCGAGTACGAGGACATCGACGAGAGCGGGGCCGCCGCCCTCATCCGGCGGCTCCTCGACGCGGACGGCGCGCGGGAGCACGCCCCCACCCCCGCCCCGGACGGCACGCGGGAGCACGCCGTCGCCCTCGCCCCGGACGCCGCCCGCGACCTGCTCGCCCGCTACGGCGTCCCCGTACGGCCCACCCTGCCCGCGCCCGATCCCGACACCGCCGTGCGCGCCGCCGCCCGCCTCGGCTACCCGGTCGCCCTCAAGACCACCGCGCCCCACCTGCGCCACCGTCCCGACCTCGGCGCCGTACGGCTCGACCTGGCCACCGAGGAGCAGCTGCGCACCGCCTACGCCGAGCTGGCCGAGGCGCTCGGCGGGCCGGCCGAACTCGGGCCGGTCGTCCAGACCATGGCGCCGCGCGGCGTCGACACCGTCGTCCGCGCCGCGATCGACCCGGCGGTCGGCGCCGTCCTCTCCTTCGGCCTCGCCGGAGCCCCGTCCGAGCTGCTCGGCGACACGGCGCACCGCCTCGTCCCGGCCACCGACCGCGACGTCGCCGGGCAGATCCGCTCCCTCCGCAGCGCCCCGCTGCTGTTCGGCTGGCGGGGCTCCGCGCCCGTCGACACGGCCGCCCTGGAGGAGCTGCTGCTACGCGTGTCGCGCCTGGTCGACGACCATCCGGAGGTCGTCTCCGTCACGCTGGAACCGGTCGTCGTCGCCCCCCGGGGCCTCACCGTCCTGGGCGCGTCCGTGCGGCTGGCCCCGCCTCCCGCCCGCACCGACCTCGGCCCCCGCCGCCTGCCCGGCTACTGAGCGGGGCGCCCTCCACAGCCGTCATCGGCGCCCCGGGGGCACCGTAGGATGGAGTCCATGGCGAAGACCGGTACGACGACCCAGGAGCTGCGCGCGGCGATCGAGCGCAGCGGCTACTACCCGGCCCTCGTGGCCGAGGCGGTGGAGGCCGCCGTCGGCGGGGAGCCGATCGCGTCGTACCTCGTCCACCAGGAGACCACCTTCGACGCCAACGAGGTCCGGCGCCACGTCACGGTCCTCGTGCTCACGGCGACGCGCTTCATCGTCAGCCACACCGACGAGCAGAGCGCCGACACGACCTCCCCGACGCCGTACGCGACCACGTCCACCGAGTCCGTGAAGCTCGGCCGGATCTCGTCGGTCGTCGTCAGCCGCGTCGTCGCGAACCCGGAGTCGTACCGGCCCGGCACGCTCCCCCCGCGAGATCGTCCTCACGGTCGGCTGGGGCGCCGTCTCCCGGATCGACCTGGAGCCCGCCGCCTGCGGCGACCCGAACTGCGACGCCGACCACGGCTACACGGGCAACTCCACCGCGGACGACCTGAGCCTGCGCGTCAGCGAGGCCGGCGACGGACCGGAGACGGTCCGCCAGGCCCTCCACTTCGCCCAGGCCCTCTCCGAAGCCACCGTGGCCACGCTCTGATGGCCCAGCCGACGACCACCGCCTCCGCCTGGCCCGACGAGCCGGTGCCGCTGTCCCTCGACACCGCACCCGTACCGGCGTACGGCTCCGGCTCCCTCGCCGACCTGCTGCCGACGCTGGCGGCGGGGCTGGGCGTACCGGACTTCGAACCCCGCATCGCCGAGCTCGCGCCGGCCGACCGGGTCTGCGTCTTCCTGATCGACGGGCTCGGCTGGGAGCAGGTGAGGGCGCATCCGGCGGAGGCCCCGTTCCTCACCTCCCTCCTCGGCTCCTCGCGGGGCGGCACGGGCCGCCCCCTCACGGCCGGCTTCCCCGCCACGACCGCGACCTCCCTCGCCTCGGTCGGCACGGGCCTGCCGCCCGGCGCCCACGGGCTCACCGGGTACACGGTGCGCGACCCGGACACGGGCGAGCTGATGAACCAGCTGCGCTGGCGCCCCTGGACCCCACCGCACGTCTGGCAGCCGTACCCGACGGTCTTCCGGCTGGCCGACGCGGCGGGCGTGCACACGGCCCAGGTGTCGTCCCCGGCGTTCGAGGACACCCCGCTCACGAAGGTCGCGCTCAGCGGCGGCACGTTCCACGGGCGGCTCTCCGGCGAGGACCGGATGGACTTCACCGCCCGTCAGCTGGCCGGTGCCGACCGCGCGCTCGTCTACACGTACTACAGCGAGGTCGACGGCGCGGGCCACCGCTTCGGGGTGGACTCCGACGCCTGGCGCGATCAGCTGGTCCACGCCGACCGGCTCGTCCAGCGCCTCGCCGAGCAGCTCCCGGCGCGCTCCGCGCTGTACGTCACGGCGGACCACGGCATGGTGGACATCCCGTTCGACGAGGAGTCCCGCATCGACTTCGACGAGGACTGGGAGCTGCGCGCCGGCGTCGCCCTGTTGGGCGGCGAGGGCCGCGCCCGCCACGTGTACGCGGTGCCGGGCGCCGAGAACGACGTACTGGCCTGCTGGCGCGAGGTGCTGGGCGACCGCTTCTGGGTCGCGGGGCGCGAGGAGGCCGTCGAGGCGGGCTGGTTCGGGCCGCGCGTCGAGGAGCGGGTCCACGGCCGGATCGGCGACGTGGTCGCCGCCGCGCACGACGACGTGGCGCTGACGGCGTCCCTCGCCGAGCCGCACGAGTCGGCGATGGCGGGGATGCACGGCTCGATGACCGCGGCCGAACAGCTCGTCCCGCTGCTGGAGATCCGCACGTAGCGCGTCGCCCGCGTCGCGCCCCGCCCCCGTACCGCAGGCCCGAAAGGTCGTCACTTCCCCATGTCCGAACTCGTGTTCTTCTCCGGGACCATGGACTGCGGAAAGAGCACCCTGGCGCTCCAGATCGAGCACAACCGCTCGGCCCGGGGGCTCCAGGGCGTCGTCTTCACGCGGGACGACCGGGCCGGGCAGGGCAGGCTGTCCTCGCGGCTCGGCCTGGTCAGGGAGGCGGTGGAGGTCACCGGGGATATGGACGTGTACGGGTTCCTGGTCGACCGGCTGTCCGCGGGCGGCAAGGCCGACTACGTGATCGTCGACGAGGCGCAGTTCCTCGCACCGGACCAGATCGACCAGCTGGCGCGCGTCGTGGACGACCTGGGGATCGACGTCTTCGCCTTCGGCATCACCACCGACTTCCGCACCAGGCTCTTCCCCGGTTCGCAGCGGCTGATCGAACTGGCCGACCGGATCGAGACCCTCCAGGTGGAGGCCCTGTGCTGGTGCGGCGCCCGGGCGACGCACAACGCCCGCACGGTGGGCGGGGAGATGGTGGTCGAGGGCGCCCAGGTGGTCGTCGGCGACGTCGGCCACCCGGCCGGGGAGGTCGGTTACGAGGTCCTGTGCCGTCGCCACCACCTCCGCCGGACGACCGCCGCCTCGGCCCGGGCGGGCGTGCTGTCCCCCGACGTCCTGCCGGTCACCTCGGCCTGACCGCCGGGTCCTGCCGCAGCCCGTCCCGCGCCGCCGCCCGTCAGCGCCCGGTCGACCGCACGACCGTGAAGACGGCGCCCTCCGGATCCGCCACCACCGCCCTCCGCCCCTCCGGCCCGTCCTGCGGCGGGCGCAGCGTCCGCCCGCCGAGCTCCTCGACCCGCCGCGCGGACGCGTCCGGATCGGTCACCTCGAACCAGGTCGTCCAGTGCGCGCCCCGACTGCGCGGCAGGGCGGCGCCCACCCCCCGCACCGACACCGCGGGCCGCCCCTCCACGAGGAGGACCGCGCGGTCCTGGCCGGCGGAGGCCGACGGGCCGGTCCCGTAGCCGAAGACCGTCCGGTAGAACTTCACGACCTGCTCGGACTCGTACGTCAGCAGTTCGTTCCACACCGGTGCACCGGGTACGCCCGGCACCGAGGTGCCGGGGAACGCGGCCGCCTGCCACACCCCGAAGACCGCACCGCACGGGTCGGAGCAGATCGCGAGCCGCCCGGCGTCACCGGCGTCCAGCGGTCCCACGGCCACCGTCCCGCCGCTGCAGCGGACCGACTCGGCGGTGCGGTCGGCGTCGTCGGAGGCCAGGTACGCCGTCCAGGCGCCCGGCAGGCCGCGGTCGACGGGCAGCCGGCCGATCCCCGCCACCTCCCGCCCGTCGAGCAGGGCCCGCACGTACGGGCCGAGCTCCGGCGGGCCGGGCCGGAACTCCCACCCGAACAGCTCTCCGTAGAACTCCTCCGTCGCGTCAAGGCCCCGCACCATCAAGCTCACCCAGCAGGGGGTACCCGGCTCGCGCCGAGTCGCCTCGGTCATCGTCACACTCTCCTCGGACCATCGTCGTGGCCGTGCGGGGTCCGGGCACGGAGTGCGTCGGCGCAGCGGCTTCACGCCTCGTCAGATGCTGGCACCGCGAACCGGGCGGTGCGCCCCGGCCGCGCCGTGGTTTGGCGCGATCCGGCAGGAGGATGCCCGAAAATCCGACTCCCATCCGTGCTTTCCGCCGTGACTCCTCCCGGCAGGGGCCGTTCCTACGCGAGGATGGCGGGTATGAAGCGCGATACGAGCACCGACTCGCACCCTCTGGTCTCCGCCGCGGACCTCGCGGCCGAGACGGCGTCCCCGGCACCCGGCGGACCCGGCCTCGTCCTGCTGGACGTCCGCTACGAGCTGGGCGGCCCGCCCGGGCGCCCCGTGTACGAGGCGGGGCACATCCCCGGCGCCGTGTACGTGGACCTCGACGCCGAGCTGGCCGGCGCGCCCGGGGAGGGGGCCGCCACCCGCTGCCGGACCTCGACGTGTTCGGCGCGGCGATGCGCGCGGCCGGGGTGTCCTCCGGGTCGCGGGTGGTCGTGTACGACGGCGGCTCCGGCTGGGCGGCGGCGCGGGCCTGGTGGCTGCTGCGCTGGGCGGGCCACACCGACGTGCGGGTCCTGGACGGCGGGCTCCCCGCGTGGCGGGGCGGGCTGTCGACGACGGTGCCGGCGCCCGTGCCGGGCGACTTCGTCCCCGTGCCGGGCGGGATGCCGCTGCTGGACGCGGAGGGGGCCGCGGCGCTGGCCCGCACCGGGCTGCTGTTGGACGCGCGGGCGGGGGAGCGGTACCGGGGCGAGGTGGAGCCGATCGACCCGGTCGCCGGGCACATCCCGGGCGCCGTGTCGGCCCCGACCACGGAGAACGTCGCCGGGGACGGCCGCTTCCTGCCGCCGGAGGCGCTGGCGGCGCGGTTCGGGGCACTGGGCGCGCTGGACGCCTCCGAGGTGGGGGTCTACTGCGGCTCCGGCGTCTCGGCGGCCCACGAGGTCCTGGCCCTGGAGGCGGCGGGCGTCCGGGCGGCGCTGTACGTCGGCTCCTGGTCGGAGTGGACCCGGGACCCGTCCCGTCCGGTGGCCACGGGCCCGGACCGGGGCTGACCCGGAGCCGCGCGACCTCCGCCGCGGACCACCGGCCGGGGCGGAGGCGGAAGCGGGTGCACTCCTCGAACCGGGCCACCGGTGCGAAGCCCGGGCGCCGGAGCAGGGCGACGCCCCTGTCGCCGCCGTGGGTGACCCCGGCGACGGCGACGGTGGCCCCGGGGCGCCCGCCCCCGGCACGCCCCCGCCCGGGCCGTACCTGGCGCGCCCCGGCTGAGGGCGTACGACCGCGCCCGGCGGCGGCCGACCCCCGGGGCGTGCGGCCCGGCGGACCCCGGGCGGCGCGGGTCCCGCTACTCCTGCTTCTTGCGGCGCGTCCCGAAGACGATCTCGTCCCAGCTCGGAACCGCCGCCCGGCGGCCCGGGCGGACGCCGTCGGCCTCCGCCTGACGGTCCGTCGTGCCGATCAGACGGTCACGGTGGCCGCTCACCGAGCGGGGCATCAGGACGTCCGCGTACGCCGAGCCGGCGCCGGCCGACGCGGCGGGGGCCGGCGGCTCCTCCACGTCCGGCTCGTCCTCGGGCTCGGCCGCCGTTCCTTCCGTCCCGGTCGGCCGGTCGGGCACGACCATGTCCCCGCGGAAGTTGGGCACCGCCTCCAGGAGACTGGTCAGGGAGTCCCGCTCGGACTCCTCCGCGGTCTCGGCGCTCGGCGCGGGCGGCGCGGGCCGCTCGCGCGGCAGCCGCGCGATGCGCGGGACGAACGGGAAGCTGGGCTCCGCGACGGCCAGGGAGTCGTCGGTCTCGCCGATCAGCGCGCGGGCCTCCGCGTCCACCGCCTGGACGAGCCGCCGCGGCGGGTCGTACGTCCAGCTCGCCGTGTGCACCTCGCCGGCGACCCGGTAGACGAGCAGCACCTCCCACGTGCCGTCGTCGCGGCGCCAGGAGTCCCACGCCGCGGTGTCCTTCTCGGCGCCGCGCAGCAGCAGGCGCTCCTGCACCGCCTCGCCGAGCTGCGGACCGGCGGTCTCACCGGGGCGGCGGACGGGGGTCTTCCGGGCCCGCTCCGCCATGAAGGCGCGCTCCGCGAGGACGGGGCCCTCGAAGCGGCGGACCCGCTCGACGGAGATGCCCGCGAGCTGCGCGACCTCCTCGGCGGAGGCACCGGCCCGTATCCGCGCCTGGATGTCCCGGGGCCGCAGGTGGCTCTCCACCTCGATCTCGATCTGGCCGAGGCGGGGCCGGTCGTTGCGGACGGCGGCGCGCAGCCGCTCGTCGATCGGAAGCGTGTACTCCGTGTTGTCCGCAGCCTTCAGCACCAGTCGTGTGCCGTCGTTGGAGACGGCCACGACACGCAGTTCGGGCATGGGGACCTCCCGGGTGGTGCCTGCCGACGTCACGTGCGTCGCTGCTTCCGCTAGTCGAGTGTGGCCTGCCCGGGTGCAGCCTGCCACAACCTTGCCGAGTTGACCGGCGTGTCGGGCCTGGGCCCTGTGACGCCGTCATGGCACGGTAACGCATTCCACGACTCGGCGTGACTGGTCTGTCACACTCCGTCGCGAGCCCCCGTGCGGTATGGCGGCGCCGCCGGATCGAGTGCCATTTTCGGCCCCTCCCGTTGATCCCGGGCAGCCGTAAGGGACCGGTGCCCAGGGCTCGCCACAGTACTCCATTCGGGCCATGTCGGTGGAGCGGCACGCCGTCGAAGTTCTCGCGGTGCCCGGTGGCCGACGCCCCGTCACGACCGGTTCCGGAGCGTACCGGGAGGGGAGCCGGCCCGGAAGGGGGCCGGTCTCGGGCCCCGGGGACGGCGTCGTACGGGGCGTCAGTCGCCGAGCACCCGCCGCAGGTAGGGGTTGCCGAAGAGACGGTCGGGATCCAGCCGGTCGCGCAGCGCCGTGAACTCCCCGAACCGGGGGTACGTCCCGGCCAGGTACGCCGCGTCGCGCGTGTGCACCTTTCCCCAGTGGGGCCGGCCCCCGTGCGCCGTCATGATCCGCTCCGCCGCCGTGAAGTACGCCCGATAGGGGGTCCCCCGGTACATGTGGACCGCGATGTACGCCGTGTCCCGGCCCGACGCCGTCGACAGCGTGATGTCGTCGGCCGGCGCCGTACGCACCTCCACCGGGAAGCCCACCCGCAGCGGCGAGCGGTCCACCGTCGCCTTCAGCTCGCGCAGGGCGGCCACCGCCGCCTCCCGCGGGACGGCGTACTCCATCTCCATGAAGCGCACCCGGCGCGGGCTGGTGAAGACCTTGTACGGGACGTCCGTGTACGTCCGCGCCGACAGCGCCCGGCTGGAGATCCGAGCGATCGCGGGGACGGCCGCGGGCAGGGCCCGCCCGAACGAACCGGCCACCCGGAACACGCCGTTGGACAGGAATTCGTCCTCGAACCAGCCGCTCACCGGGCCCAGCGGGGCGGCGGGGCCCTGACTGCGGTTGTTCCGCTTGGTGGTGCAGTTGCCCGTGTGGGGGAACCAGTAGAACTCGAAGTGCTCGTTCTCCGCGTGCAGCTGCTCGAACTCGGCCGTCACGCGGTCGAAGCCCATCGGCTCCTCGCGCGCGGTGAGCAGGAACAGAGGCTCCACCGCGAAGGTGACCGCCGAGACGACGCCCAGCGCGCCCAGTCCGACCCGGGCGGCCGCGAAGACCTCCGGGTCCTCCCGACCGGAGCAGGTCGTCACCCGGCCGTCCGCCGTCACCAGCTCCAGTTCCCGGACCTGCGCGGCGATCGAGGCCGACTCCCGGCCCGTCCCGTGCGTCCCGGTGCTGATCGCGCCCGCGGCCGTCTGCTCGGTGACGTCGCCCATGTTGGCGAGCGACAGGCCCGCCCGGGCCAGCGCCGCGTTCAGGTGCTTCAGCGGCGTGCCCGACTCCACGGTCACGGTCATCGCGGCCCGGTCGATCCGCCGGATCCCGGTGAGCAGGTCGGGGCGGATCAGCAGTCCGTCCGTCGCGGCTATCGACGTGAACGAGTGGCCCGTCCCCACCGTCTTGACCCGCAGGCCGTCGGCGGCGGCGGTCCTCACCGCGTCCGCCAGCTCCCCCACGGACGCCGGGCGCGCCTCCCGCGCGGGCCGGACGGAGACGTTCCCCGCCCAGTTACGCCAGGTGCCGGTCGTCCCGCTCCGGTCGCTCCTCCTGCCGAGACCGCTCGAACCGCTCCGATTCCTGTTGCGCACGCTGTCCCTCCCGCGTCGGGACCGGCCGGCTCAGCCGGTGGTGTCCCAGGAATGCCACCACGGCCGCCAGCACCCCCGCCACCCCCGGTACCAGGTATCCCGCGTCCGCCCCGTGCGCGGCGACCACCCCGCCCGAGATCGACGTGCCCAGCGCCACGCCCACCGCGAGCCCGGTCCCCGTCCAGGTCATGCCCTCGGTGAGCTGGCCGCGCGGTACGTGCGCCTCCACCAGGGCCATGGTGGTCACCATGGTGGGCGCGATGGCGAGGCCCGCGACGAAGAGGGCGGCGGCCAGCGCCGGGAGGCTCCCGGCCAGCTGGAGGGGGATCGTGCTCACGGCCATCGCGAGCACGCCCACCACCCAGCGGCGGGCGGGCGGGCCCTTCGGCCGCAGCGCCCCGAACACGGCGCCCGCCAGGCACGAACCGCCCGCGTACACCGCGAGCACCAGGCTCGACGCCGTCTTGTGGCCCTGCTCCTCGGCGAACGCCACGGTCACCACGTCGACCGCGCCGAAGATCGCCCCCGTCGCGACGAACGCCACCACCAGGACCCGCAGGCCGGGGGAGCGCAGCGCGCTCGTACGCGCCCCTCCGTGCTTCTCCGGCGGGTGGGGCACCGGCTCCGTGGCCCGCTGCGCGGTCAGCCACTCCACGCCCACCAGCAGGAACACCGCGGACAGCAGCAGACCCGCCGCCGGGAACCAGAGCGTCGACAGGCCGATCGACAGGGGCGGGCCCAGGATGAAGCACAGCTCGTCGACGATGGACTCCAGCGAGTACGCCGTGTGCAGCTCCCGGGGCCTGCCCCGGTAGATCTCCGCCCACCGCGCACGGGTCATCGCGCCGACGCTCGGCACGCAGCCCGCGGCCAGCGTGCACAGGAACAGCGTCCAGTCCGGCAGCCCCCACCGCGCGCAGAGCACCAGCGCGCCGACGGCCGTCACGGACACCAGCGTCGCCGGCCGCAGCACGCGACGCTGCCCGTACCGGTCGACCAGCCGGGACACCTGGGGGCCCAGCACCGCGGCGGACAGCGCCAGCGTGCCGGTCAGCAGGCCCGCGAGCCCGTACCGGCCCGACAGCTCCGTGACCATCGTCAGGACGCCCACGCCCGTCATGGCCAGGGGCATCCGGCCGACGAGACCGGCGGCGGAGAACCCCAGGGCACCGGGGGCGGCGAAGATCGCGCGATAGGGACTGGGCAAGGAGCACTCCGGGGCGGGGACGGCCGGCGGGGACGGCCGACGGGGTAAGGCGTGTGGACGGTCTTGACAGGTTACGGCCGGACGGGGGAGCGCGCACCGCGGTTTCCCCGCCGCCGGCGGCGGGTGGCAGGATCGGGGCCATGCCCGATCAGCGTGTGTCCGACCAGTGTGACCCGGCTCCGTACGACGCCCTGCTGCTGCTCTCCTTCGGCGGCCCGGAGGGGCCCGAGGACGTGGTCCCGTTCCTGGAGAACGTGACGCGGGGCCGGGGCATCCCCAGGGAGCGCCTCGAGGAGGTCGGGCAGCACTACTTCCTGTTCGGCGGCGTCAGCCCCATCAACGACCAGTGCCGGGAACTGCTCGCCGCGCTCCGCGCGGACTTCTCGGCCGCCGGCCTCGACCTGCCGGTCTACTGGGGCAACCGCAACTGGACGCCGTACCTGGCCGACACGCTCCGCCGGATGGTCCGCGACGGGCGGCGCCGCGTCGCCGTCCTCGCCACCAGCGCCTACGCCTCGTACTCCGGCTGCCGCCAGTACCGCGAGAACCTCGCCGACGCCCTCGCCGCGCTGGAGGCCGAGGGCCTGCCCCTGCCGAGGGTCGACAAGCTGCGGCACTACTTCAACCACCCCGGCTTCGTCGAACCCGTGGCCGAGGGGGTCCTGCGCTCGCTCGCCGAGCTGGACGAGGCGGTCCGCCCCGGCGCCCACCTCGCCTTCACCACGCACTCGATCCCCACCTCCGCAGCCGACGCCTCCGGCCCGGCCGAGGGCCACGGCGACGGCGGCGCCTACGTCAGGCAGCACCTCGACGCGGCCCGCCTCGTCGCCGCCGCCGTCCGGGAGCGCACCGGCGTCGACCACCCCTGGCGGCTCGTGTACCAGTCCCGCAGCGGCGCCCCGCACGTCCCGTGGCTGGAGCCGGACGTCTGCGACCACCTGGAGGAGCTGCACGGGGCGGGCGTCCCGGCCGTCGTCATGGTGCCCATCGGCTTCGTCTCGGACCACATGGAGGTCCTGTACGACCTGGACACCGAGGCCACCGCGAAAGCCGCCGAGCTGGGCCTGCCGGTGCGCCGCTCGGCCACCGTGGGCGCCGACCCGCGCTTCGCCGCCGCCGTCCGGGACCTGCTCCTGGAGCGGGCCGCCGTCGAGCGCTGCGCCCTCGGCGAGCTGGGGCCCTCGCACGACCTGTGCCCCGTCGGCTGCTGCCCCGCCCGCACGCGGCGGCCCGCCGCGGCCGGCGCCGACAGCCCCTACGCCTGAGGAGGCCCCGTGACCGATCCGCTGCCCCCCGAGCCGGCCGACGGCCCGCTGCTGGACGAGCTCCTGTCCGTCGCCCTGGAAGCCGCGCGCCGCGCGGGCGCCCTGCTGCGCGACGGCCGTCCGGCCGACCTGGGCGTCGCCGCGACCAAGTCCAGCCCCATCGACGTGGTCACCGAGATGGACCTCGCCGCCGAGAAGCTGATCGCCGAGCACCTGGCGGAGCACCGCCCGCACGACGGCCTGCTCGGCGAGGAGGGCGGCGCCGCGGAGGGCACCAGCGGCATCCGCTGGGTCGTCGACCCACTGGACGGCACGGTGAACTACCTGTACGGCCTGCCGACGTGGGCGGTGTCCGTCGCCGCCGAGCGGGACGGCGAGGCGCTCGTCGGCGTCGTGGAGATCCCCATGCGCGGGGAGACGTTCCGGGCCGTGCGGGGCGGGGGCGCCCGCCTGGGGGAGCGGCGGCTGGGCTGCCGCCCGGCCCCGCCGCTGGACCAGGCCCTCGTGTCGACCGGGTTCAACTACGTCACGACGGTCCGCGCCCACCAGGCGGAGGTGGCCCGCCGGCTGCTGCCCCTGGTGCGGGACATCCGCCGGAGCGGCTCGGCCGCCGTCGACCTGGCCGACGTGGCCGCCGGCCGGCTGGACGGCTACTACGAGCGGGGGCTGCGCCCCTGGGACCGGGCGGCGGGGGTGCTCGTCGCCCGCGAGGCGGGCGCCCTGACCGGCGGCCGCCCCGGCGGGCCCGCGACCGACGACCTCACGGTGGCGGCCGTACCGGGCGTCTTCGAGCCGCTGCAGGCCCTCCTGGAGGACTTCGGCGCCTGGCACGACTGACCGGGGACCGCGGAGTGTCCGGCGCCCGCCCGGGCGCCCGCTCCAGTCCGCCGCACCCGGCCGCGCACGCGCGGGGCCCCGGGAAGCCTCCCGGGGCCCCGCGGTCGGGTCGTCAGGCGGAGACGGCGGAGACCTCCACGCCGTGTTCCGCCGCCAGGCGGCGGAGGTCCTCCAGCTCCGCCTGCTCGACGTCGGCCAGGAAGTCGTCTCCGCTCTCCCGGGCCCGTGTCAGGCCGGTCTCCGCCGTCCTTATGCGCTGCAGCAGTCCCGCGGTGAAAGCGTCCATGGTGCGCCCCCTCGTCGTGGGTCGGCGGCACGGGGGTGTGCCGGGGGTGGATTCGGGCCACGCACGGCGCCTCTGGGGACGGAACGGCCCACGGCATGACACCCACGGAGCGTGACCCCGGGTGTGCAGTCGTCCTCCCCAGGGGCGGCGCCGCGGAAACCTCCGGGACCGGGCGGTGCCCCGAACCCGTCCGGCACCGGCCGTCCCGCGGCTCCGGGCACCGGCCGCCTTACAGCCGGTTTACGGGTGTAAGGGGCAGGATGGCCGGGGCACCGGCACTCCCGCCGGTGTCCGGGATCCGCCCGGATCCGGGCTCGGAGGAAGGAACAGCGCCGTGCGCGTACTCGTCGTCGAGGACGAGCAGCTGCTCGCCGATGCGGTGGCCACCGGACTGCGCCGGGAGGCCATGGCCGTGGACGTCGTGTACGACGGGGCCGCCGCCCTGGAGCGCGTCGACGTCAACGACTACGACGTCGTCGTCCTCGACCGGGACCTGCCCCTCGTCCACGGGGACGACGTCTGCCGCAGGATCGTCGAGCTGGGCGTGCCGACCCGGGTGCTGATGCTCACCGCCTCCGGTGACGTCAGCGACCGCGTCGAGGGGCTGGAGCTGGGGGCCGACGACTACCTGCCCAAGCCGTTCGCGTTCAGCGAGCTGACCGCCCGCGTCCGCGCGCTGGGACGGCGGACGACCGTACCGCTGCCGCCCGTCCTGGAGCGGGCCGGGATCAGGCTCGACCCCAACCGCCGGGAGGTGTCCCGCGACGGCCGGCAGGTCCAGCTCGCCCCGAAGGAGTTCGCCGTGCTGGAGGTGCTGATGCGCAGCGAGGGCGCCGTCGTCTCCGCCGAGCAGCTCCTGGAGAAGGCGTGGGACGAGAACACCGACCCCTTCACCAACGTCGTCCGCGTCACGGTCATGACCCTCCGCCGCAAGCTCGGCGAGCCGCCGGTCATCATCACCGTGCCCGGCTCCGGCTACCGGATCTGAGCCGTGGCGGACGCACCCGCGCCGTACGCGGCGCCCCCCAAACCGACCTGGGACCCCCGGATCCCGGCCCGCCCCCTGCTGCGGCCGACGATCCGGATACGGCTCACCCTGCTCTACGGCGGCATGTTCCTGATCGCCGGGGTCCTGCTGCTGTCGATCATCTACCTGCTCACCCGGCAGGCCCTCTACATCAGCACCGACGACCTGCCCTTCAGGCTGCTGAAGGGCGAGGTGGAGCCGAACTTCGACTGGTGCCGGCTGCCCGCGGAGGGAGTGACGCCCGACCAGTTCAACGACGCCATGGCCGCCTGCCTGCAGCACCAGCGCGACCTCGCCCTGGACGACCTGCTGCGGCGCTCGCTCTTCGCCCTGCTGGGGCTCAGCGTGATCGCGTTCGCCTTCGGCTACGCCATGGCGGGCCGGGTGCTGTCCCCGCTGGGCCGGATCACCCGCACCGCCCGCCAGGTGGCCGGATCGGACCTGAGCCGCCGCATCAAGCTGGCCGGACCGGACGACGAGCTGAAGGAGCTGGCGGACACCTTCGACGAGATGCTGGGCCGGCTGGAACGGGCCTTCACCGCCCAGCAGCGCTTCGTCGCCAACGCCTCCCACGAGCTGCGCACCCCGCTGGCGATCAACCGCACCCTCCTGGAGGTCCACCTCTCCGACCCCGGCGCCCCCGTGGAGATGCGGGAGCTCGGCAAGGCGCTGCTGGCCACCAACGAGCGCAGCGAGCAGCTCGTGGAGGGACTGCTGCTGCTGGCCCGCAGCGAGAACCAGATCGTGGAGCGCAGGCCCGTCGACATCGCCGAGGTGGCGTCCCGCGCCATCGACCAGGTGCGCGGGGAGGCCGAGGCGAAGGGCGTGGAGATCCGCGGCGAGCGCGCCCCGGCCGTCGTCCAGGGCAACGGCGTGCTCCTGGAGCGCATCGCCCTGAACCTCGTCCAGAACGCCGTCCGCTACAACGTCCCCGAGGACGGCTGGGTGGAGGTCTCGACGGCCGTCGAGGGCGGCCAGGCGGTGCTGGTGGTCTCGAACACCGGGCCGGTGGTCCCGGCGTACGAGATCGACAACCTCTTCGAGCCCTTCCGGCGGCTGCGGGAGGAGCGGACCGGCAGCGACCGGGGCGTCGGGCTCGGCCTGTCGATCGTCCGGTCGGTGGCGCGCGCCCACGGCGGAAGGATCACGGCCGTCCCCGCGCAGGGCGGCGGACTCGTCATGCGGGTCACCCTGCCGCGCTGACCCACCGCTCGGCGCACTCCCCGTGTTCGCTGTACGCGGAATTGCCCGAGGCGCGCCGCCCCGGTGCGCTGTGTGATCGATCACAGGCGCCCCCCTGCGGTCGCTCACCCCATGTGATGGGATTTGGCCCGGGAAAATCCGGAAAAGTTCAGGTTTTCCCAGGTCGAAGTCACGGGAAGTACGCGGGGTGGTGCCCGCGAGGCGTGCGACCCCGACCGTGTACGGTCCCGTTCGCCACCCAAACCCGACCGCTCACGAGGGGTCCGGTTGGGTGTCGATTGAGTAACAGACCTTGATGTGAGGCAAAATCTCCGCCTCAGGTCGGGCACAAGTCCGGCCTCTCACGCGTTACGTGCGCTGGAGACACCGCAAACACCCAGAGGGGGAGAGTGACATGGCTACGGACTACGACACCCCACGCAAGACCGATGACGACGTCGACCAGGACAGTCTCGAAGAGCTGAAGGCCCGGCGGAACGACAAGTCGACCTCCGCGGTCGACGTCGACGAGTTCGAGGCCGCCGAGGGTCTGGAGCTGCCGGGTGCCGACCTCTCCAACGAGGAGCTGGCCGTCCGCGTCCTGCCGAAGCAGGCGGACGAGTTCACGTGCATGAGCTGCTTCCTCGTGCACCACCGCAGCCAGCTGGCCCGGGAGAAGAACGGCCAGCCGATCTGCCGAGACTGCGACTGAGGACCGGTCGGCCGTGGCAGGCGAAAACCCGTTCAGGAAGAAGCTCCGCTTCCCCGGGAAGCCGGAGGCCCCCGAGGGCGGCCCGGGACCGGCGGACGACGCCCGCCGGGCGCCGGCCGAACCCTCCGCTCACCTGCCCTCCCCCGACGCGCGTGAGGACGGGCGGGGTCCCTCGGCCTCGCTCGGACCCGCGGACGGCGACACGGAGCCCCGCCGGCTCCCGACCAAGGCCGGCTCGCGCGGCGTGGACCTCGTCCGGCGCGGAGTGCGCCGCGGCGGCACGGGCGCCCGTGCCGGCCTGGCGTACCTGGCCGACCGGATCATCGAGAACGCCCCGCGCGTTCCCGTACGGGACCTGGCCACCCTCCGCAGGCAGTTCCCGGGGCTCGGCCCCGAGCAGCTCGCCGACAAGCTGGTCGCGGGCGCCGCGACGGCCTCGGCCACGGTCGGCGCCGGGGTCGGCGCCGCCGCGATGCTGCCGGTGCCCCCGGCGATGCCCGCGGAACTGGCCGCCGAGATCACCGGCGTCGCCGCCGTCGAGCTGAAGCTCATCGCCGAGCTCCACGAGGTCTACGGCCAGCGGCCGCCCGGCAACCTCAGGGAGCGCTCCACGGCCTACCTGACGGCCTGGACGGAGGAGCGCGGCGTCGACATCACCAGGCCCACCACCCTGAACGCGGCACTGGGCGGCCGGGTGAAGCGCGAGCTGCGCCAGCGGATCATGAAGCGCACCGTGCGGAACCTGCCGAACCTGCTGCCCTTCATGGTCGGCGCCGCCGTCGGCGCCGTGATGAACCGCCGCGACACGAAGAACCTCGCCGAGAAGGTCCGCGCCGACCTGCGCACCCGCCAGGTCCCGTGGGGAGCGCTCCCCGAACTGCCCCCGCTGGAGCAGCCGGAGGGTCCGGGGAAGCCCGGCCGCTAACGGCCGGCCGCCGCCTCCCGCGCCCGCCGGATCGCCGCCGCCAGCCCCTCGGGGTCCCGGGTCGACAGGTACACGTACGGCGTGGGGTCGGCCGGGTCGGTCACCTCCACCCGCACCGCGCGCGGGACGTAGCCCCGCAGCACCATGAACGCCCGCGGATCCGCCTTGTACGTGCGCCAGGCCCGGGCCTCCTCGGCGTCCAGGACCTCCGGTTCGCCCAGTGCCGCCACCGGGATCCGCGCCTCCCCCGCGACCAGCGAACCGGCCACCACGCGCACGCGCGCCGAGCCGTACGAGCTGACGCCGACGGCCGCGAGCGCGCCCGCGGCGATGACCCCGCCGAGCATCGCCACCGCGCCCAGCGGCGCGGCCACCAGGCCCCCGGAGAGCCCCAGCAGGGCGGCGATCAGCCACCACGGGCCGGGGACGGTGAGCCGTTCGTCGTACTGCGGGGCCGAGGGGCGGTCGGAGGGCTGCATGCGTCCAAGCTTGGCACGGTGCGCCCGCCGCCCGGCCGCGCGGGTAAGGTCTGCGGCTGTGAGCACTGCACTGACGCCCCCCGCCGGAGCCCGGCCGCCGGTACGGCACCCCGACGCGCCCGCCCCGGGCGAGCCCCTCGGATCCCACTACGCGCACTGCTTCGGCTGCGGCGGCGGCCAGCCCCACGGGCTGCACCTGGAGGCCAGGGCCGGCGAGGGCGTGTCCGTCACCGCCGTGTTCACCGTCACCCCCGACCACCAGGGCGCCCCCGGCCTCGCCCACGGCGGCGTCCTCGCCACCGCGCTCGACGAGACGCTCGGATCCCTGGGCTGGCTGCTGCGGGTGACCGCCGTGACCGGCCGGCTGGAGACGGACTTCCTCCTCCCCGTGCCCGTCGGCGCCGTCCTGCACCTGGAGGCCGAGGTGACCGCGGTCCACGGCCGGAAGATCTACTCCGCGGCCGCCGGCCGGATCGGCGGCCCCGAGGGGCCCGTCGCCGTCCGGGCCGAGGCCCTCTTCGTCGAGGTGAAGGTCGACCACTTCGTCGACAACGGCCGCCCGGAGGAGATCCGGGCTGCCATGGCCGACCCCGACCACATCCGGCGCGCCCGCGCCTTCGAGGTGAACCCCTGATGCGCAGCCCCGTCGACGTGCTGATCCGCCGCCTGGACCCCGAGGTGCCCCTCCCGTCGTACGGGCACCCCGGCGACGCCGGCGCCGACCTCGTCACCACCGAGGCCGCCGAGCTCGCCCCCGGCGAACGCGCGGTCCTCCCCACCGGGGTGTCGATCGCGCTCCCCGACGGGTACGCCGCCTTCGTCCACCCGCGCTCCGGCCTGGCCGCCCGGCTGGGCGTCGGGATGGTGAACGCCCCGGGGACCGTCGACGCCGGGTACCGTGGAGAGATCAAGGTGATCGTGGTCAACCTGGATCCGCGCGAGAGCGTCCGGTTCGAACGGTTCGACCGGATCGCCCAGTTGGTCGTTCAGCAGGTCGAGAAGGTCCGCTTCCACGAGGTGGCGGAGCTTCCCGGTTCGGCGCGGGGCGAGGGGGGCTTCGGGTCCACGGGCGGGCACGCCGCCGTGGACGGCTGGACGGGTGGGAATCCATACGCAGCGGTCGTAACCGACCGGGAAGGACAGTGACGTGTTCGGACGTCGCAAGAAGGTCAGTGCCGCCGAGAACGCGGCGAGCGAGGCCGAGCAGGTCGTCGACGAGGTCGACACCGACGAGGCCGAGGAGGAGGCCCCCCGCCGGGTGAACCTCCCGCCGGCGCCCCGGCCGGACGGCCCGTGGGACGTCTCCGAGGTCTCCAGGCCCGAGGAGGGACGCGTCGACCTGGGCGGCCTCTTCGTCCCCGGTGTCGAGGGCATGGAGCTGCGGGTCGAGGTCGCGGGTGACGCGATCGTCGCGGCGACGGTCGTCCTGCGGGACAGCGCGATCCAGCTGCAGGCGTTCGCGGCCCCCAAGAAGGAGGGCATCTGGGGCGAGGTCCGCGAGGAGATCGCCTCCGGCATCACCCAGCAGGGCGGTGTCATCGACGAGGTCGAGGGCCCGCTCGGCTGGGAGCTGCGCGCCCAGGTCCCGGTGCAGCTGCCGGACGGCACCGGCGGCGTCCAGCTGGTGCGGTTCGTCGGCGTCGACGGCCCCCGCTGGTTCCTGCGCGGCGTCATCTCCGGGCAGGGCGCCGTCCAGCCGGAGGCCGCCGGGCTGCTGGAGCAGATCTTCCGGGACACGGTCGTCGTCCGCGGCGAGGGCCCGATGGCCCCGCGCGACCCGATCGTCCTGAAGCTGCCGGACGACGCGCAGATGGTCCCCGAGGGCGTCCAGGCAGAGGACCAGTCCGCCGGGTCCCGCTTCTCCGGCGACATGGGGCAGCTCCAGCGCGGTCCGGAGATCACCGAGATCCGCTGACCGCGCCGTGAGGGGGCGGGCCGCCGGGTGCGGGGTGCCGGGACGCCGGGGCCGCCGCCCCGTCCGGCCGCGCCCCGCCACCGGTCGTGAGGTCGGCGCCGCGCGAGCGCGCGGCGCCCGGAAGAGGACGAGGCGATGGGACGCGGCAGGCCACGGCGGCGCCCCGGTGCGGCACCGGACGCCGGCGGGACGCACCCGGCGCGGGCGACGCCGCCCGGGGGCAGCCGCCCCGGACGCGGCGCCGACCGCGCCGCCGCCCCCGCCCGTACCCCCTCCCGGCCCCTCGCCGAGCACTCCTCCCCGCCGGCCGCCGGAGCCCCGCCGGTCGGCCGGGGGCAGGCCCCCAGCCGCACCGCCGGGAGCCGGGTCCGCCTCGGCCGCGTCCGCCTCGCCTGGGGCTGGGGCGTCGGCGTCCTCGGCCCGTGCCTCCTCGCCTGGGTGGCCTCCGGCCTCGACGTGGGCGCCGGCCTCGGCGTCGGCCCCGGCCTCGCCAACAGCGTGCCGCTGTTCCTGACGCTCACCGTCGCGGCGGCCCTCCTCGGCGGCCTGCTCCCCGCCCTCGCCTCCGCGACCGCGGGCTCCCTCCTCCTCGTCTGGTGCTTCACCCCGCCCACCCGCACCTGGACCGTCGCCGACCCGGGGAACGCGGTGGCCATCGCCGTGTTCTTCGCGGTCGCCGCGTCCGTCGCCTCCGTCGTGGACCTGGCCGCCCGCCGCACCCACCAGGCGGAACGGCTGCGCGCCGAGTCGGAGACCCTCTCCTTCCTCGCCGGGAGCGTCCTGCGCGGCGACACCACCCTCGACGGGCTCCTGCGAGGCGTCCGCGAGACCTTCGCCGTGGAGTCCGCGGCGCTCCTGGAGCGGCCCGACGACCGCGCCCCGTGGACCTGCGCCGCCCACACCGGGCCGGGCCGGCCGCCCGCCCGGCCCGAGGACGCCGACGTCGACATGCCCGTCGGCGACCGCCTCGCGCTCGCCCTGACCGGCCGCATCCCGCCCGCCGAGGACCGCCGCGTGCTCGGCGCCTTCGCCGCGCAGGCCGCCGTCTTCCTCGACCGGCAGCGGCTCGTCGGCCAGGCCGAGGAGGCCCGCCGCCTCGCGGAGGGCGACAAGATCCGCACGGCGCTGCTGGCCGCCGTCTCGCACGACCTGCGCACCCCCCTCGCCGCGATCAAGGCCGCCGTCTCCTCCCTCCGCTCCGACGACGTCGAGTGGTCCGACGAGGACCGCGCCGGCCTGCTCGAAGGCATCGAGGAGGGCGCCGACCGCCTCGACCACCTCATCGGCAACCTCCTCGACATGTCCCGCCTCCGGACCGGCACCGTCACCCCGCTGCTGCGCGTCACCGACCTCGACGAGGTCGTCCCCATGGCGCTCGGCGGCGTCCCCGAGGGCAGCGTCGAACTCGACGTCCCCGAGTCGCTGCCCATGGTGACCGTCGACCGCGGACTGCTCGAACGGGCCGTCGCCAACCTCGTCGAGAACGCCGTGAAGTACACTCCCGCCGGCAGCCGCGTCCTCGTCTCCGCCCGCGCCCGCGGCGACCGCGTCGAACTGCGCGTCACCGACCGCGGGCCCGGCGTCCCCGACGAGGCGAAGGAACGGGTCTTCGCCCCCTTCCAGCGGCACGGCGACAGCCCGCGCGGTACCGGCGTGGGCCTCGGCCTCGCCGTCGCCCGCGGCTTCGCCGAGGCCATGCACGGCACCCTGACCGCCGAGGACACCCCCGGCGGAGGGCTCACCATGGTCCTCGCCCTCCGCTCCGCGCAGGCCCGCGCCGCGGAGGCGGACCCCGGTCCCGCCGGATCCCGCCCCCCACGGAAAGCAGGTCCCCCATGACACGGGTGCTCGTGGTCGACGACGAGCCGCAGATCGTACGCGCCCTCGTGATCAGCCTGAAGGCACGGGGGTACGAGGTCGACTCCGCCCCCGACGGGGCGACCGCCCTCGCCCTCGCCCTCGCCGCCCGCCGCCGGCCCGACGTGGTCGTCCTCGACCTCGGGCTGCCCGACGTGGACGGCGTCGACGTCATCAGGGAGCTGCGCGGCCGTACCCGCGTCCCGATCCTGGTGCTCTCCGCCCGCCACAGCTCCGACGAGAAGGTGGGGGCCCTCGACGCGGGCGCCGACGACTACGTCACCAAGCCGTTCGGCATGGACGAGCTGCTGGCCCGGCTGCGGGCCGCCGTGCGCCGCGCCGAACCGGCCGGCGGCGACGGGGCCGCGGGCGTCGTGGAGACCGAGGCCTTCACCGTCGACCTCGCGGCGAAGCGGGTCAACCGGGACGGCAGGGACGTCCGGCTCACCCCGACCGAGTGGCACCTGCTGGAGGTCCTGGTCCGCAACGCCGGCCGGCTCGTCGGCCGGAAGGAGCTCCTCCAGGAGGTCTGGGGCCCCTCGTACGGCACCGAGACGAACTACCTGCGGGTCTACATGGCGCAGCTGCGGCGCAAGCTGGAGGCCGACCCGTCGCACCCGAGGCACTTCGTCACCGAGCCCGGGATGGGGTACCGGTTCCAGCGCTGACCGGCGGCGCACCGCGCGGCCGGGCGGCGGGCCCCGACGGGGCGTCCCGTAGGCTTTTCCGTATGAGTGCTGCACCGCGTACGGGGAAGTCCGGCGGCCGCTTCCGGCGCATGCTGGACCGCCTGTCCAGTTCGCAGGGGGAGCTGGAGTCCGAGGAGCTCCAGGAGGACGCCGAGGCGGCGGGCTGCACCCGCATCTCGGACTGCGGGGACCGCCAGATCGTGAAGGTGGCTGGTACCTTGCGGACGGTCACCCTGCGTCCGCGGGCCGGCGTACCGGCCCTGGAGGCCGAGCTCTTCGACGGCACGGCCCCGCTGGACGTGGTGTGGCTGGGACGGCGGTCCATCGTGGGTATCGAACCGGGACGCAGGCTCATAGCCTCGGGCCGGATCTCCATGAGTCAGGGCCGCAGGGTCCTCTTCAACCCGAAATACGAGCTCCGACCGCTCGGACAGGAGTAGCCGGTGACGTCACTCGACAAGCCGACCGCCGAAGGAAGCGGCCCCCCGGGGCCGTCCCGCGCCGCCGTCCCGGACGGCCCCGGCACGCGGGACGCCAAGGCCGTGACCGAGGCCGCGCTGTTCGACGCGTTCGGCGGGGTCCGCGGCATGGTGGAGACCGTCCTGCCCGGCCTCCTCTTCGTCACGATCTTCACCGTCAACAAGGACCTGAACACCTCGGCCCTCGCGGCGCTCGCCGTGTCCCTGCTGCTCGTCGCCGTCCGGCTGGTCCGCCGCGACACCGTCAAGCACGCCTTCAGCGGCGTCTTCGGCGTCGCCTTCGGCGTCGCCTTCGCGATGATGACCCGCGACGCCAAGGACTTCTACCTGCCGGGCATGCTGTACACGCTGGGCCTCGGCCTCGCGTACATCGTCACGACGCTGGCGGGCGTCCCGCTGATCGGGCTGATCCTCGGCCCGGTCTTCAAGGAGAACCTCTCCTGGCGCACCCGCAACCCCGACCGCAAGAGGGCTTACGCCAAGGCCAGCTACGCCTGGGGCGCCATCCTGCTGGGCAAGTGCGCGATCCTCTTCCCCCTGTACTGGTGGGCCGACACGACCAGCCTCGGCTGGGTCCTCGTCGCGCTGAAGATCCCGCCGTTCCTGCTCGCCGTCTACCTGACGTGGGTGTTCCTCGCGAAGGCGCCGCCGCCGATCGACGTCTTCGCGGAGATGGAGGAGGCCGAGCGCGCCGAGAAGGAGCGCGAAGCCGGCGCCTGACACCCGGGCGCGCACGGCCGGGGCCGGGGACCGATCGCGGTCCCCGGCCCCCGCGCACCCCGCGCCGCCGGCCCGCGTCAGTCCGGGACGTCCCCCCGGCGGACCGACAGCAGGTCCTCCAACTGCTCCTCGCGCGCCTGCGCGGCCACGAACAGCAGCTCGTCACCGGCCTCCAGCGTCTCCTCCGCACCCGGGGTGAGGACCCGCGAACCGCGGATGATGGTGACCAGCGACGTGTCCTGCGGCCACGCCACGTCCCCGACGCGGGTACCGGCGATGCCCGACTCCGGGGGCAGGGTCAGCTCGACCAGGTTGGCGTCGCCGTGGCTGAAGCGCAGCAGCCGGACCAGGTCGCCGACGCTCACCGCCTCCTCCACCAGCGCCGACATCAGACGCGGCGTCGACACGGCGACGTCCACGCCCCACGCCTCGGTGAACAGCCACTCGTTCTTCGGGTTGTTGACCCGCGCGACGACCCGGGGGACCCCGTACTCGGTCTTCGCGAGCAGCGACACGACGAGGTTCACCTTGTCGTCACCGGTCGCCGCGATCACGACGTGACACCGCTGCAGCGCCGCCTCGTCCAGGGACGTGATCTCGCAGGCGTCGGCCAGCAGCCACTCCGCCAGCGGCACCCGCTCCACCGAGATGGCGGTCGGCGCCTTGTCGATGAGCAGCACCTCGTGCCCGTTCTCCAGCAGCTCGCCCGCGATGGAACGGCCCACCGCACCCGCGCCGGCGATGGCGACCCGCATCAGTGACCGCTCCCCTCGGGGCCGTGGGCGAAGGCCGCCTCGACCTGCCCGACCTCGTCCGTCCGCATCATCACGTGCACCAGGTCTCCGTCCTGCAGCACCGTCTGCGACGTCGGCAGGACCGCCTCGCCGAGCCGGGTCAGGAACGCCACGCGCACCCCCGTCTCCTCCTGGATCGTGTGCACCTTGTGGCCGATCCACGCCGGTGAGATGTACACCTCCGCGAGCTGCACCCCGCCGCTCGGGTCCCGCCACAGCTCCGAGGCGCCGGACGGCAGCAGCCGCCGCAGCATCTGGTCGGCGGTCCACCGCACCGTGGCGACCGTGGGGATGCCGAGCCGCTGGTACACCTCGGCGCGCCGGGGGTCGTAGATCCGGGCGGCCACGTGCTCGACGCCGAACATCTCGCGCGCCACCCGCGCCGCGATGATGTTGGAGTTGTCACCGCTGCTGACCGCGGCGAACGCCCCGGCCTCCTCGATGCCCGCCTCGCGCAGGGTGTCCTGGTCGAAGCCGACGCCGGTGACGCGCCGGCCACCGAAGCCGGAGCCGAGGCGCCGGAAAGCCGTGGGGTCCTGGTCGACGACGGCGACCGTGTGGCCCTGCCGCTCCAGGGTCTGCGCCAGTTCGGCGCCGACACGGCCGCAGCCCATGATCACGATATGCACGTCCGTCTACCCCGCACTCCTGCTCACCCTGACGACCTGCGAAAACACCCTGCTCACTCTTCTCTCTCAGCCTGCGTGCGGTGCCGCACCGGGACGAGCTTATGCCCCGGCCGGGCGGTTGCCCTCATCCGAGCGGGGGAGTCGGCGGCACGTCGGACACGCCCCCCGCGGGTGGGCGCCGCGGATTTCGAACGCTTACGATCCTCTGCGTGTCCAAACTGACCGACGTGCCCAAACGGATCCTGATCGGCCGGGCCCTGCGCAGCGACAGGTTGGGGGAGACGCTCCTGCCCAAGCGCATCGCGCTCCCCGTCTTTGCCTCCGATCCGCTCTCCTCGGTGGCGTACGCGCCGGGCGAGGTCCTGCTGGTCCTGTCCGTCGCGGGCGCCTCGGCGTACGCCTTCAGCCCCTGGATCACGGCCGCCGTCGTGGTCCTCATGTTCACGGTCGTCGCCTCCTACCGGCAGAACGTCCACGCCTACCCCAGCGGCGGCGGCGACTACGAGGTCGCCCAGACCAACCTCGGCCCGCGCGCCGGGCTCGGCGTCGCCAGCGCCCTCCTCGTCGACTACGTGCTCACCGTCGCCGTGTCCATCTCCTCCGGCGTCGAGAACCTCGGCTCCGCGATCCCGTTCGTCGTGGAGCACAAGACGGCCTCCGCCGTCGCGATCATCGTGCTCCTCACCCTGATGAACCTGCGCGGGGTCAAGGAGTCAGGCCGCCTCTTCGCCATCCCGACGTACGTCTTCGTCACCGGCGTCTTCGCCCTCGTCGTCTGGGGCGCCTTCCGCGGCCTGGTCCTCGGCGACACGATGGAGGCGCCCACCGCCGACCTGGAGATCCGGGCCGAGCACCAGGGCCTCGCCGGGTTCGCCCTGTTCTTCCTGCTGCTGCGCGCCTTCTCGTCCGGCTGCGCCGCGCTCACCGGCGTCGAGGCGATCAGCAACGGCGTCCCCGCCTTCCGCAAGCCCAAGAGCCGCAACGCCGCCGCCACCCTCGCGCTCATGGGCGGCCTCGCCGTCACCATGTTCTGCGGCATCATCGGCCTCGCCCTCGCCACCGACGTCAAGATGGCCGAGGACCCCGCCCGCGAACTGCTGCGCGACGGCACCCCGGTCGGTCCCGAGTACACCCAGGAACCGGTGATCTCCCAGGTCTCCGCCGCCGTCTTCGGCGACGGCAGCATCCCGTTCGTCCTCCTGGCCGCCGCCACCGCGCTGGTGCTGTTCCTCGCCGCGAACACCGCGTACAACGGCTTCCCGCTCCTCGGCTCGATCCTCGCCCAGGACCGCTACCTGCCCCGGCAGCTCCACACCCGCGGCGACCGGCTCGCCTTCTCCAACGGCATCGTGCTGCTCGCCGCCGCCGCCGCGGTGCTCGTCCACCTCTACGACGCCGAGGTCACCCGGCTCATCCAGCTCTACATCGTCGGCGTCTTCGTCTCCTTCACGCTCAGCCAGACCGGCATGGTCCGCCACTGGAACCGCCTGCTGCGCGCCGAGGCCGATCCGGCCGCGCGCCGCCGCATGATCCGCTCCCGCGCCATCAACGCCTTCGGCGCGTTCTTCACCGGGCTCGTCCTGATCGTCGTCCTCGTCACCAAGTTCACCCACGGTGCCTGGGTGGCGCTGCTCGGCATGGCGATCTTCTACGTGACGATGACCGCGATCCGCAAGCACTACGACCGGGTCGCCGAGGAACTCGCCGCCCCCGAGGACCCCAGCGAGGACAGCGTCCGCCCGGCCCGCGTCCACTCCATCGTCCTCGTCTCCAAGATCCACCGCCCGACGCTCCGCGCCGTCGCCTACGCCAAGCTGATGCGCTCCGACAAGCTGGAGGCGCTGAGCATCAACGTCGACCCGGCCGAGACCAAGGCCCTCACCAGGGAGTGGGAGCGCCGGGGCATCGACGTCCCGCTGAAGATCCTCGACTCCCCGTACCGGGAGATCACCCGGCCCGTCGTCGAGTACGTCAAGGGCCTGCGCCGCGAGAGCCCCCGCGACGTCGTCAGCGTGATCATCCCCGAGTACGTCGTCGGCCACTGGTACGAGCACCTCCTGCACAACCAGAGCGCCCTGCGCCTCAAGGGCCGCCTGCTGTTCACACCCGGCGTGATGGTCACCTCCGTCCCGTACCAGCTGCTCTCCTCGGAGGCGGCCAGACAGCGGGCGAAGAAGAACCAGGAGTGGAACGCGCCCGGCTCGGTGCGCCGCGGTCTGGTCGAGACGGGCACCGGGCGCCCCGGCCGGCCGAACGGCGAGGGGTGACGGCGCGGGGACGTAGACTGGTGGGCTGGTCGCCCGACCGGCCCGGTCACCCGACCGCGGCGAACCTCCCCCTTCCCTCCCTGGAGTCACCCCGCCATGCCGAAGAACGCGCCCGAGTCCTCGCTGGTCGGCGAGGAGTACGAGGTCGAGGTCGGCCCCGTCGCACATGGCGGCCACTGCATCGCCCGCACCGGGGAGGGCCGCGTCCTGTTCGTCCGGCACGCGCTGCCGGGCGAGCGGGTCGTCGCCCGCGTGACCGAGGGCGACGAGACCTCCCGCTTCCTGCGGGCCGACGCCGTCACCGTCCTCGACGCGTCCAAGGACCGCATCGAGGCACCCTGCCCGTACGCCCGGCCCGGCCGCTGCGGCGGCTGCGACTGGCAGCACGCCAAGCCGGGCGCCCAGCGCCGCCTCAAGGGCGAGGTCGTCGCGGAGCAACTGCGCCGCCTCGCGGGCCTCACACCCGAGGAGGCCGGCTGGGACGGCACGGTCGTCCCGGCCGAGGGCGACAAGCTGCCGGCCGGCGAGGTCCCGCGGTGGCGCACGCGCGTCCAGTACGCCGTCGACGCCTCCGGCCGGGCGGGCCTGCGCCGCCACCGCTCCCACGAGGTCGAGCCGATCGACCACTGCCTGATCGCCGCCGAGGGCGTGAGCGAGCTGGGCGTCGAGAAGCGCCGGTGGCCCGGCATGGCCTCCGTCGAGGCGATCGCCGCGACCGGTTCGCAGGACCGCCAGGTCGTCCTCACCCCGCGCCCCGGTGCCCGCCTGCCGCTCGTCGAACTCGACAAGCCGGTGTCGGTGCTGCGCGTGGAGGAGAAGGACGGCGGCGTCCACCGCGTCCACGGCCGGCCCTTCGTCCGCGAACGCGCCGACGACCGCACGTACCGCGTCGGCAACGGCGGCTTCTGGCAGGTCCACCCGAAGGCCGCCGACACCCTGGTCCGCGCCGTCATGCAGGGCCTCCTGCCCCGCAAGGGCGACACGGCCCTCGACCTGTACTGCGGCGCCGGCCTCTTCGCGGGCGCCCTCGCGGACCGCGTCGGCGACAAGGGCGCCGTCCTCGGCATCGAGTCGGGCAAGCGCGCGGTGGAGGACGCCCGCCACAACCTGCAGGGCTTCGACCGGGTCCGCATCGAGCAGGGCAAGGTGGACCAGGTCCTGCCGCGCACGGGCATCACGGAGGTCGACCTCGTCGTCCTGGACCCGCCCCGCGCGGGCGCCGGCAAGCAGGTCGTCCGCCATCTCGCCGCCCTGGGCGCCCGCCGCATCGCCTACGTCGCCTGCGACCCGGCCGCCCTCGCCCGCGACCTGGCGTACTTCCGCGAGGCCGGCTACAGGCCCCGCACGCTGCGGGCGTTCGACCTGTTCCCGATGACGCATCACGTGGAGTGCGTGGCGGTGCTTGAGCCCGCGGGCAGGGGTGCCTGACCTGCGGTTTTTTTGCTGTGGTGGGTTGCTCGACCTGTTTTCCTCCGTGCAGCGGGTTCGAGCGGACGGATCACTCTTGTACCTCGCTGACCTGCGGATTCGTGAGCGAGGTGCCTGCATCGGCGACGCCTTCAGAGGGTCGTCCGGAGATTCGTGACGCTCGGATGACGCTCGAAGCGGAAATCTCTGCTGCGCCGCCGCAGGCGATGCGAGTGACCATTCCGACCCCCACTTTCCTTGGAGGCCGAGAACGCGGCCCGACCGCACCACTTTGATACCGGTCAGGTATCATCTCTGCATGGCGATGACTCTCCGACTCCCCGACGACCTTGACGCGAAGCTCACCGAGCGGGCTCGCCGGGAGGGCCGCAGCAAGCAGGAACTTGCCATTGAGGCCATCCGTGACGCTCAGAACCGGGCCGAGCTGAAGGTCGATGACCTCTTGGCCGAGCTCATGGACAGCGATGCAGAGATCCTGGACTACTTGAAGTGACCGGCGTCCGCTACGTCCAGATCGACGAGATCCTGGCCATCGCCCGCGCGGTCAACGGGACCGACCACAGTGTGCGTGACCTGGGCCTTCTGGTGTCGGCGATCGAGCGTCCCCGGACGAACGTGTTCGGGGCTGAGTTGTATCCCACGCTGCACGAGAAGGCTGCGGCACTGCTGCACTCCGTCGCCCGCAATCACGCGCTGATCGACGGCAACAAGCGCACCGCCTGGCTCGCCATGCGTGTCTTCCTGCGCTTCAACGGCGTCGGCGCCAGTACTGTCCCGCCGCCCGTCCCCGTTGCCGGCCCGTTCGTCGAGGATGTCGCGCAGGACAACACCGATGTACCGGCCATTGCCAAGCGCCTCTCGATCTGGTTCCCCATTTCCTGACGTTCGGCATCGTGTGGTGCGGGACGAAAAGAGGTCTGGAAAACGGTACTGGCTCCACACATTCCGCTTTCCTTGGATCAGTTCATTCAGCGGGTTGACGCGTTTGCCGTCGCGAGACGTAGCAGCGAGTCCGCTCGGCGCGGAAATGGTGAAGCGCTCCGGGTCTGATGGAGGCTCGATTCCCTGAGAGGATCGAGTCATGGCCCGTCCGCCCCCTTATCCTGCTGAGCTTCGTGGGCGTGCGGTGCGCATGGTCGCGGAGGTCGGCTCCAATCACCCAACTGAGTGGGCCGCGATGAAGGCGGTCGCTGCGAAGCTGGGCATCGGTTCCGCTGAGACGGTACGGACATGGGTCCGCAAGGCCGAGGTCGACGTCGGCCAGCGTCCCGGGGTGACTTCGGAGGAGGCCGCGGAGATCAAGCGGCTGCGGGCCGAGCTGCGCCGGGCGAGTGAGATCCTCAAGGCAGCCTCCGCCGTCGCTTCTTTCAGGATCTCGATCGTCTGCCGCTGTTCACGGTCCTCCCGCCGCAGCCGCCTGAGCTCCTCGCGCTCGGCGCCGGTCAGCTCACCGGGCTGTCCCTCGCCCCGGTCGACCTCGGCCTTGCGGTACCGGCCGCGCAGGGACTCGGAGCTGATGCCGAGTTCCCGGGCGACGGCCGTGACCGCCTTGCCCGAGGAGTCGACGAGCGCGATCGCGTTCCACTCGAACTCCTCGGTGTACCGCTTCGTGTACGCGCTTCCCACCCGGTGCTCCTCCCTCTGGAACCTCAAGCTCCCCGTCTCCAGGGGTCCGCGGCCAAGGGGAAGGTGCACTGCTCGAACATCACCCGCCAGCGGGCAGGGTCCACGCTGTGGCCTGCGGCCACCGCACGATCGTCATGAGTCCGCACAACCCTTGACGATCACGCGGTGGCCGTGTCCGTTCCCAGCCGGGCGGCCGCAAGACCGCGAAGCCGGGCCGGAGTACTAGCGGCGGGAGTACATGGTCCCGCCGAGCGCCCAGTGCTCGCGGTCGACCTCGTCGATGATCACCCAGACGTCCTCCTGCTTGGCGTCGCAGGTGCGCACGATCGCCTCGGTCACCTCCTTGACGAGGGCTTCCTTCTGGTCGGAGGTGCGACCGGGGAACATCTGCACGCGGATCATGGGCATGTGATTCTCCTCAAGGGGGTTGGGGACCGGTGGGTCAGCTGAGCGGAGCGACGAGGTAGGGCCTGCCGAGTTCGGCCGCGTACGCGAGCGTCTCCCAGGTGCCCGACCCGTCATCGGTGCCGGTCAGCGGGAAACCGATGACGAGGTCGCTGTGGTCGACGAGCCAGCGGTTGCGCGTGGTGAACGCGGCCGGGCCGATGCCCTCGGGGTGGTCGAGTTCGACGATCCGTTCGACGCGGCCCGCGGCGTGCGCCTGCTCGATCGCCTCCCGCGCGTCCGCCGGCTGGTCGGCGCACCGCACGGGGACGGCCACGACCAGCCGGCCGGCGTCGCGGCCGGCCAGGAAGCGCAGGGCCGAGGTGTCGACGCCCGCGGCGCCGCCGAGCAGCCAGCCGCGGTCCGCGGCCGGTCCGTCGGCGAACGGCGCGAGCACGCGCTCGAACAGCTCTGCCAGGACGGCTCGTCGCGACTCGACCTGACGCGTGCCGGTGATGGCGATGGTCAGGCCCCGGTGCACGGTGCGGCCCGCGCCGGTCACGCGTTCGCGTCGTTCAGGCGGCGCGGGTCGAACAGCGAGACGTCGTGGGTGCTGGCGCCCTCGGTGGCCAGCTGCGCGATCACCTCGCCGAGCGCGGGGGCGAACTTGAAGGCGTGGCCCGAGGTGCCGGCGGCGACGGTGATCCGGTCGCTCCGGGCCGACGGGCCGATGACGAAGCCCAGGTCGGGCGAGTTGTCGTACATGCAGACGCGGCTGCGCAGGTAGCGGCCGGGCAGCGCCGGGATCCGCTTGGCCAGGAACTCCCGCACGGCCTCGACGTCCTGCGTGCCGACGTGGCGGTCGAGGGAGTCCGGGTCCGCGGGCTCGCCGCCGCTGTGGATGCCGGCCTTGACGCCGCCGGAGGGGCCGTCGACGGCCGGGTGGCCGTAGCCGACCGTGCCGTTCTCGCCCTCCCAGATCCAGTACGGCTGACGGCCGGTGTAGAAGTCCTCGGCCCGCGAGATCGGGTCGAACCAGAGCATCACCTTCCGCAGGACCTTGATGTGCGGCCGGAGCTCGGGGAGCAGCTGCGGGGCCCAGGCGCCGGCCGCGACCACCAGGCGGTCGGCCTCGTACACGCCGGTCTCCGTGCGCACCCGCACGCCGCTGCCGGTGTCCGAGAAGTCCAGCACCTTCTCGTCGAACCGCAGGTCGGCGCCGTGCTTGCGGGCGAGGTCGAGGTGCGCGGTGACGACCTGCTCGGGACGTACGTAACCCGAGGACGGGTCCCACACGGCGACGTCGCCCGGCCCGGGGTTGAACTCCGGGAAGCGCGAGCGGATCTCGTCGCTCTCCAGGTACTCGAACTCCAGGCCCGCCTCCCGGGCCGAGGCGAGCGCGGCGGGCACGAGCGCGCCGCCGGCCGGGCCGACGCAGATCCCGCCGGTGCGGTGGAACAGCGTCTCGCCGCGGATCTCGCCCAGCTCGTCCCAGAGGTCGTAGGCGCGGTCGAGCAGCGGGACGTACCCGGCGCCCATGAAGTACGCCTTCCAGACCCCGCGGCTCTCGCCGTGGCTCGCGCCACGCGCGTGCGCGGGCCCGAACCGGTCGATGCCGATCACCCGGCTGCCGCGCGCGGCCAGATGGTAGGCCGCGGCGCTGCCGAGCCCGCCCAGGCCGACTACGAGGACATCAGCGGTTTCGGTCATGTTCTCCCTCACTCTCCGGTGGTGGCGGTCGGGGCGGCGGTCCTCATCAGGTGGCTGACCTCCCGGCGCAGCCCGACCGGGCTGGCGGCGAAGTGCGCGACCACCTTGTCCCTGGTCCGGTCGGCCTGTTCCTGACTGAGCTTGAGCATCGTGTCGACCGATTCGACGGTGAAGCGGAAGGCGCCGACACCGTCGACGATCTTGTCGAAGTAGTCGAGCGACGGGCCCGGGTCCCAGCCGAGGCCGTGCTCGGCCTCGAAGGCCGCCACCGTCCAGCGCACCACGTCGAGCGCGTCCTCCCGGGCGGGCATCGGGTGGAGGCGGCCCTGGACGTGGGTGGTGGCGAAGTTCCAGGTGGGGGCGGCCGGGGTCCGCTCGTAGACGGCGGCGGAGACGTAGGCGTTCGCGCCCTGGAAGACCAGGGTCGCGTGCTGCCCCTCGTACAGCGTCTCCCAGTGCGGGTTGGCCCGGTTGAGGTGGCCGTAGAGCGTGACGCCGCTCAGCGACTCGATCCCCTCGGGCTCGACGGTCGGCGAGAAGATCACGGGCAGGTGCGTGGCGAACGGCGCCGCGGGTCCGTTGGTCAGCAGCAGGGCCAGCGGGTACTCGCGGATCAGCCGGACGGCTTCGGTGTCGGGGGACTGGTAGATCTCCGGAACGTACATCTCGTGCGTCTCCTTTCTCCTGGGCGCCCGCCCGACCCCCGGAAGCCTCCGGGATCCCGGTCATCGGGCGGACGCGGTGAGGACCTGGGCGGGAGCCGCGGCCGTCACGGCCGCGAGGATCTCGCCGGCGCGCACCGCGGTGACCGAGAGCAGCGTCGAGGCCAGGCCGTGGGTGTGCTCCGTCGGGCCCTGCAGGTAGATCCCGGCGCGGATCCGGTCGGTGGTGACGAGCCGGTAGTCGCGGTCGAGGCGCGGGCGGGACTGGTCGTCCAGCTTGAGCTGGTCGGCCAGCGAGCCGAGCAGGGCGAGCGGATCGGCCGGGCGGTACCCGGTGCCGAACACGACCGCGTCCGTCTCGAACTCGGTCAGCTTCCCAGTGGGCAGGTGCTCCACGACCAGCCGTACCGCGTCGGCCTCCTGCGACAGCGAGGCGAGCCGGCTGACGTTCATCATGATCAGCCGCGGCTGGACGCCCCGCACCTGCTCCCGGTAGGACCGCGCGTACAGGTCCTGGATCAGTTCGAGGTCCACGACCGCGTAGTTGGTGTTGCGGTGGTAGTCGACCAGCCGGCGGCGGACGTGCTCGGGCGCCACGTAGTACTCGTCGACGGCGTCGGGGTCGAAGATCTGGTTCGCGAACGGGGAGTCGTCCGCCGGGCTGTACCCGTAGCGCCCGAACACGGCCCGCACCTCGGCCTCCGGGAACCTCCCGTGCAGGTGCGCCACCGCCTCGGCGGCGCTCTGCCCGGCACCGACGACGGTGAGGCTGCGCGGCGCGACGGACTCGAACCCGGGCAGCCGGTGCAGCAGTTCCGAGGTGTGCCAGACCCGGTCCGACCGCTCGATGCCGTCCGGCAGCCAGGGCTGCAGACCGGCGGCGATCACCATGTTCCGGGTGCGGTGCACCTCCTCGGCCCCGTCGCGGTGCACCACGACGTCGAGCAGGTCGACGGTCCCGTCCGGGCCGGACACCGGACGGATGTCCACCACCTGCGCGCCGTAGCGCACCAGGTGCCCGACCCGCTCGGCGCACCACGCGAGGTAGTCGTGGAACTCGGTGCGCAGCGGGAACAGCGACTTCTGGTTGATGAACGCGGCGAGCCGGCCCCGGTCCCGCAGGTAGCACAGGTAGCTGTGCGGGCTGGCCGGATTCCGCATGGTGACCAGGTCCTTGAGGAACGAGACCTGCATCGTCGCCTCGTCCAGCAGCATTCCGGTGTGCCAGCCGAAGGCCGGCTGCCGTTCCAGGAACAACGCGTCGCACCCGGCCGTCGCGCCCGCTTCGTCCAGCGCGAGCGCGATAGCCAGGTTCGATGGTCCGAATCCGACGCCGACCAGGTCGAGCACCGCTTCCGGCATGGTGGGGCTCCTCTGACGAAGTGGAGAACGGGTTGCGTCCCGGCGTGTGCGATGACCCCGTGGACCGTGGTGCAGCCGGGGCGGGACCGGATTCATCCTTGGTCGGGCCCCCCGCTCAAACAAGCAGCGCTGTCGGCGATGGCCCGATCGCGATCCGCTTTGGCCGGTTCGAACCCGGCCCTGAGTGGCTTTGTCACCCTTCAGATCGCTTGTCCGTGAAAAAGACCGACGAACCGTCATGTACGCCCGGGGGGCTAATGCGGCGGCATGGCACATACGCTCCTTCTCCGCCCCCGGAACAGCCAGGCCAGTAGACCCACCCCGACCCCCGCCCCACTCGAGACCGTCCCCCCTGCCCGGTATTCCGACCCGCGCACCCGCCGAATTCCCGCCCCCGGAACCGGAACGGGCCACCGCTCGTCCCCGCCGACCGCCCACCCGTTTCCACCCGCGGATGCGTCCACGAATCACCGCCACACCCGCTCCGCGTGAACGTCACGACCATCCGCCAGACACGACCGAATCCGTCGCGACTGCGGCACGCTCGGATCGACTGGAAGCACTCCGGCATCGCCTTCGCCGGCAGCGCCCGGGTGGGGAAGGCGTACGCCGGTCCGTACGGCGTGTCCGTCTTCGAGGTCTCCCACCGATTCGGACGCCGTCGACGACGGGACTGTTGGAGGAGCGTGAACGCACCGCTCGGCAGCGGGTGGAGGCCCTTCGGTCCGAGCGGTCGGAGGGCGGGGCCGGGTGGGAGTGGTTCGGGATCGCCCGTGAGACGGTGGCCGAGGTCCCGGCCCCTCCCGGCGGAGGCGAGGAAGGGCCGCCGGTCGTGGTGGCCGGTAAGGGGTCGGGGCGGATCACCGCGGCGTTGCCCGGTTCGACGGTGCCGCAGCGGCACGACGCTCGCCCCGGCGGTGTCGGCGCCGGACCACCAGCGGCTTGTGGGCGCCCTGTCCGGCCGCGGGGAGGCGACGGACCGTCGGCAGCTCGCGGCGGCGCTCGGCCTGGAGGACGTTCCGGCAAAGGTCGAGGGGGTGCGGTCGAAGGCGGAGGGGCCGGCCGCGCGGCGCCGGCAGGCCACCCCCGCCCCGGGTCAAACCGGAACCGGTCGCCATCGGCGCGAACCGGGTCCGGTCGTGGGGCATACCGAGCCGGCCGGGCCGGCGAAGTGGTCGTACTTCCGCCTCTACGTGATCACCGACATTTACCCGCGCTACGTCGTCGGTTGGTTCCCGGCCGACCGCGAGGGCAGCGTGCCGGTCGAGAAATTCCTCGCCGGCGCGATCACCGAGCAGCACATCGACCGCAACACGTTGACCCTCCACGCCGACAACGGAACCTCGACGGCCTCCAAACCGGTGGCGTTTCCGCTCGCCGACCTCGGCGTCACGAAAAGCCACTCACGACCGCGGACCCCGAACGACGACCCGTACAGCGAAGCGCATTTCAAGGCGCTGAAGTACCGGCCCGACTTCCCGGACCGCTTCGACACCGGCGAACGGGTCCGCGCCTTCTGTCGCACCTTCTTCACCTGGTACAACACCGCACACCGGCACTCCGGGACCACCCGGCACACTCCCCACGACGTCCACCACGGACACACCGACGCCGTCGACGCCGTCCGTCCCGAGGTCCTGGCCGCCGCCTACCGAGACCGCCCCGAACCCGCCGCCCCGCCCACCGTCGCCCGGATCACCCCACCCAGCCGCGACCAGCAAGAACACTGACTCAAAGATTCTCGGACCAACCCGCCCGCAAAATCTTGACAGCTACCGTTCTCTCCCGAGTTCGATCTTCGATACAGTCGGCGTGGTTACTACCGGGCCCGAGGCCTCCTATCGGAGCCGACCGGGCGCGGGACTGTCCATTCGACCACGGGGCAAGGAGACACGGATGGCTGCGCGAAATAGCAATCGCACACATCCTCTGACCGACCAGCAGACAGATATCCCCGTCGCTCAGGACTCGACGGCGACGCGTCCGTGTCCGCGACGAGCAGAGGCTCGGACCACCCGCGCTCCTCAGGGAAGGGTGACGACCGATCGCGGTGGTGAACCGGCCGGCGAGAAGTCTCCCTCCAGCGCCCTGACACCGCGCCAGCTCGAGGTTCTCGCCTTACTGACCGACGGCATGACCAACCGCCACATAGCTCGGGCACTCGGTATCACGGAGAAGACCGTCAAGAACCACATGCAAGCGATCTTCGCCCGGCTCAACGTGTCCGATCGGACCCAGGCCGCGATCTACGCGGTTCGGCACGATCGAGCGGCATGACGGCTGCTGCCCGGCCCTCACCGCGCCGGGCAGCAGTTGGCGCCATCGATCGTTCCCGGCGTCGCCGGTGGCCGCCAGGGGCTCGGACGGCCGACCCGCTCCCCGCCGTCCGAGACGCCATGCGGTCGTTCTCACCGGACGAACGACCGGCACACGTCCTCACACCAGCCTCTGAGCGCTTTCGCGTCGGTGTCCACGCAGGATCTCCACCGGCCGGCCCGCGCCTTTCCGGCACGGGCCGAGCACCGGAACTCCCGTCCGGTCCTGTAACTCCTCCACCTCCCGCCGGTGGTCCAGGCCGGGGAAACCGGCGCTGTCGACACTCACCGCCGCGACCTTCGGCTCTGTTCACGAGAACGGGCAGTATTTCCACGTTGCTTCGGGAGACGGTCAGCGGTCACAGCCCGGTCGGAATGTTCACGGGTTTCGACAGCGCCGGGGCCTGAGCGTTCCCCCGCTGACCACGGACGGGCCGGTGAGAGCCCCAGCCGTTCAGGGTCCGCGGCGTGCTGGGCCACAGGTGCGCCCGCCACCCGCCTCAGCGCGGTCTGCTTCGGCGCCGTACCGACTCGCGTCGAAGGGGAACTCCGGCGGGGGGTGGGCGCGGGCGGAGACTCCGACGGAACCTCCCCGTCCGACCACTGCACGGTCCCGCCGGATCGCTGCACGACCGCGGTCGGGAAGCCGCAGCAGTCACCGGTGCGGTCCGGTTTCCCCAGCTCCGGGCGGCGTGCCTCGCCGGTCGCGCGGAGAGGGCTCGGGCGGCCGGCCGGCAGCGCATCAGACGCGTACGGCCCACGGCCCGCGCACGGCCCGGACCCGCCGATCACCTCCTCGGCCAAGTCCTCGCCATCGACCCGGAACCGCGCCTGGGCAGGGAACCGGGGCACCTGCGGCGACACCTTGGTCTCCACGCGATCGAACATCGGGCGACCCTACGGGGCACGCTGACGTCCGGACGCGGCCCAGCCGACGCCCGCCTCCACCCGGCCGGCGGGAGGGTCCATGAGGTGCCTCCCGTTCTCGTGAACACCGACCACGGCCCAGGCGAGGCGCCTCCCGAAGTCGTGCTGCGCCGCGAACGCGATCGAGTCGGTGAACGCGCGGATCCGGCGGGCGGTCGAGGCCCGCGGGCACTTCCCGAACGAGCAGGCCGCCCTGAAGCGCGTCCAACCGGCGATCACGTCGCTCGATCCCACCGGCCGGGGCCAAGCCCGCTGGACCACGCGCTGGAAGGCCGCGCTGAACGCCTTCGACATCGCCCTTCGACGACCGGCTCCCAGCGGCCCGTCGGCAACCCGATCATCCCGGTTGCGCTGCTCGTTTGACGGACCCGGCGTCGAAGCACAGCGACAGCCGACGATGGGTCTTAAGACCTATGTACGGCCGACTTGGCGATCTGACAGCCTGCCCGTGGTTGCAATCCACCACCCAGGAGGGCTGCGGAGTCTCGAACGGCCCCCGGTGGTTGGGTTTTACCTCCCTGCACTGGTGCATTTGGTCAGACACACGTCGGGGGCCGGGTGCGCGCCGCGCAGCCGGAATGCGGCGATGCCGCCGCACGCACGACCGAGGTGGTCGTCAGCACCGTCCAGAAACTAGAGCGAAAGAGGGAGCAGTGACGATCGAACTGCAGCCGCCGGTGGACGACCCGATCGTCGTCGATGATTTAGAGCGCCTCTCGTTCCGGGTGGATCGCCGCGCCTACACCGACGACGACCTGGCCGCGCAGGAGATGGCCAGGATCTTCGATCGCTGCTGGTTGTACGTCGGGCACGAATCGGAGGTGCCCGAGCCGGGCTCCTACGTGTCACGCGACGTCGGCGGGCGCCCGGTGGTCATGGCGCACGGGTCCGACGGGGTGATCCGGGTGTTTGCCAACAGCTGCACTCACCGCGGGGCCCTGATCTGCTCGCAGCCGGCCGGGCAGGCCAAGTCGTTCCGGTGCCCTTATCACGACTGGACGTTCTCCAACCGGGGCGAACTGGTCGGGGTTCCGCTTCCGGACGGGTACGGGCCGGGCTTTCGGAAGGCGGACTTCGGACTGGCGCAGCACCGTAGCGACAGTTACCGCGGTTTCGTCTTCGTCACCTTCGATCCGGAGCAGCCGCGCACCCTGCCCGAATACCTGGCGGGAGCCACGGAGTACCTCGATCTGATCGACGACCAGTCCGAGGTCGGAATGGAGGTGATCCAAGGCGCGCAACTCCACGGGGCTCAGGCCAACTGGAAGCTCATGATGGAGAACAGCGTCGACATCTACCACTTCCGAGCACTGCACAAGCGCTACGTCAGCTACATGCAGTCGCTCGGGTCGGTGCCTCCACGACGACGAGGTGGCTTCGGCCGCGCCCTCGGTCTGGGTCATGGAGCCAACGAACTGCCGCCGGCCGCAGCCCGCCCGCTCGCCCACTGGACGCCGATGTTCGGTGACGAGGTCCGGCCGCGGATCGAGGCGACCGCCGCACGCTTCGTCGACCGGTTCGGCGCCGAACGCGCCGAACGGATCACCGGCACCAATCGCGCGTTGCTGATCTTCCCCAACTTGATGGTCATCGACGCGATCGCGATCACGATTCGCAAGATCGAACCGATCGGCGCCAACCGGATGTCCATCACCTCGGTTGCGCTGGCCCCCAAGGACGAAGATCCGGAGATCCGGGAACTCCGCAAGAGCCACTACCTGACGTTCCTCGGTCCCGCCGGCTTCGCCACTCCCGACGACATCGAGATCGTCGAGTCGTGCCAGCGGGGTTACCTCAACCGCACGGTGCGCTACTCGGATCTGTCGCGCGGTATGGACAAGGAGACCCCCGAGACGACCGACGAGCTTCCCGCCCGCGAGTTCTGGCGGCAGTGGGACCGGCTGATGCACGGCGACGACGGTCACTTCGAGGTCGCTCAGCAGGTCGAGTTGCAGGGGGCGGAGAAGCGATGACCAGCGAAGTGATAGTCGACGAGGCAGCCCAGGTGAGGCTGTGGCACCGGGTCAGCCAGTTCCTGTTCCGTGAGGCTCGGCTGCTCGACGAGTGGCGCCTGGCCGAGTGGTACGACGAGATGCTGACCGACGACATCCGTTACGTGGTGCCGGCTACCGACGTCCGCGACGAGTCGACCGGCGCGCTCAAGCTCATCGACGACAACGCCGCCCGGCTTCGCCAGCGGATCGAGCAGCTCCTCAATGGCGAGGTGTGGTGCGAGGACCCGCGGTCGCGAACGAATCGCATGATCAGCAACGTGGAAATCGTGGCTGACCAGGGCGGTTATCTCGAGGTGGCGGCGAATGTCGTCGCATACCGCTTCGGGCACGGGCGCTCCGACGCCTACGTCGGGAAATACCGGTTCGAACTCGTCCCCGAGGGCGAGTCGTTCCGGATCCGGCGACGGGTCGTGGTGCTCGACCACGAGACGCTGGTCGAGCACGGCAAGATCAGCATCGTCCTGTAACGGGCCGATGACAGCGGCCAGCCCCGGCTCGCCAGCCGCCGCCGCAGCCGAGCCGGGCCTCCCCCGCGAGGCCCACGTCCTCAGCGTCGTCGGCGGCTGGGGCCCGGGCTGGTCCTCGTCTTCGTGACGTCGTGGCGTTACAACCATCCGCCCTTGCATAGGAGTTTGTCGATGAATCAACCGTCTACCCGGCGCGAGCGGGGTGAAGCCATTTTCAAGGAGGTCTTCGGCCGCGAACCGCGCCCGGGAAATCACCCGGAGTGGCTGCAGATCACCACCGACCACTTGTTCGGTGAGATTTGGGCCCGGCCGCACCTGAGCCTCGAGGAGCGCGAACTGGTCGCACTGACCGCGGTCGCGCTGGCGCGGACCGATTGGGAGCTGCGGGGCCACATCGGTGCCTCCCTGAACCTCGGGATGTCGCGAGAGAAGATCATCGAAGTCATCATTCAGCTCGCCTACTACGGCGGCTGGCCGGTCGCCAACAACGGGCTGCGCGTGGCCCAGGAGGTCTTCGCCGAGTTGGACGCCGCCACCGAGGAGGAGGCGGACCATGACCGGTGAAACGCCCTCTCTCGACCCGGCGGAGAAGGTCGACCTGTGGCGCCAGCGGTACTTCGAGGCCCAGGCGGCCGCGGAGGAGTTCGTCCTGGGAGAGCACGGCGAAGAAGGCCTGGCCGGATGGATCGAGGCGAACTCCCGCATCACCGCGGACCTGCTGCGGGCACAACGGCCCGACGGGGTGTCGGCCACCGATCACTTCATGACCCGGCTGCAACGTCAGCTCTTGCTGTACGACTCGGCAGTGTCCACTGAGTCCCAGCCCTCGGGCACCGTTCTGCGCAACGCCGACTGCGGGATCCTCCGGTACCGCAAAAAGGCTGCCCGCGCCGGCGTCGTCCTGACGTTCAAGTCACCGTGCGGGTACTGCCAGAAACTCCACACCACCATCGCCGCCCGCTACGTGGAACCAGACGTCACGGTGTCGTGCGAACAGGCGGGCGACGGGTGCACCTGGCGCGCGGAACCCGCTCAGGCTTCGGGGGAGGACGCGGCCGGGGCGCCGCACCGCGGACCAGCCGCTGATTGAACCGACGGCAGTACGGGTTCCCGCCCCGTCGGCCTAGAAGGGCGTTTGGCGATGCCATCAACTCGGACACGTTGTCGCGACTTTGCCTGACCCCGACCGAAACGTCTTTCCGCACTTCTCGCACGCGTCTATCGGAGTGATTAGGCATGCCTTTGTCGATGGTTGACAAAATAATCCGCCTGAACCTGATGGCTTTTCCGCGCCCCCTCAACGTGGCGCAGTTCTACCCGGCGCTTTCGACGTACAGCGTTGAGCGGCCTTTTTCGCTCGACGATTTTCGGGACGCAGTCGGTCACTTCTTCGACGAGAATCCGCTCTTTTCGAAGTGCCACTTGATCGAGCGGGAGTTCGAAAGCCCGGAAGAATTCCCGATCGATTCCTTCCAGGGGATCGTGCTCGACGAATACCCCAACTACTACGACGGCTTCCTGCTGATGTCCGTCACGTACAAGTCGAACCCCAACATCCAGGGGATCTTCACAGCCTTCCCCATGTCGATACAGGACGGCTACAGGTGCTTCCGCTTCCACCAGGCGTTGATGAGCACCATGAAGGCGGGCGAAGACCGGTTCCGCATTGCGAAGGTGATAGCGGAGCTTCAACTGCAGACCTCTGACCTGGACCAGTACCTCCCCGAGAGGAAGCCGTCCGTCGATGAGAACGAAACGGTGCGCCTCATGCCCTGGACGGTTCGAGAGACCGTCGAGCCGGCCGGGAAGATCGGTTCATTTCTCGACATGGTCAAGGCGGAGTTCCACAAGAGGTCCAGCGAGAACCTTCTCGTGATGAAGAACGCCTCGTACGCCGCAAGCCTTCCCTTCGGAAACCACCTCGTGTTCCTGATCGTTCCGCGCGAGGTGGTCAATCGGAGCAGTGGTAGTCAGATTCGCGATTACTACAAGGAGCTGGCGCTCGAAGCGGAGAAGGCCGTCGCGCAGTTGGAGACGCCGGAGGATTTCGCACAGGCCGGCGCGGCTGTGTTTCCGTGGATAGGCACGCACCCCCGTCGGTTCGGCGTCAACAACTACGGCGACGTCTCGCGGCACGATGGGTCGGACTTCCTTCCGGCCAAGGGAACCCTCGTGCAGTACCAGTGGCACATGCCCTACCTCGTCTCGCAGGGAGCGGCCACGGAAGGATCGGGAATGCACATGACCATTACCATCAACGGCAAGGGGTTCCATTTCCTGACGGAGCGACGGTAGGGAAGACGGAGATCGCTACGTTGTCCTGCGCGTGGGGCGTCTCCCGTCGCTGACAGGCGCGTTGCTCGGGGCGGGGACGCCCCGTGCACGGGGACCCGGCCCGCACCGCGGCCCTCGGCCTCAGTGTGGCCGTGGGCCGGCGACTCGGCATGACCCTCGACGGCAGCCGGTCGCCGGCCCGCGACCTCGCGGCACCGCCGCTGGTCCGGTCACCGCCCCGTCCGCGCTCCGGTGACCGGGTCACGTCGTTTCCTGGGCGTGAGCGGATTTCGCGGGCCAGGGGCATCCGTCGCCCGCCTTGTTCGCACGACACCGTGACGTCCGGTCCAGTTCCACCCAGCAACGGCTTGAGTCGGGAGCAGTCGTGAAGATCGTCAAATCTTTTTACCGGATATACCTTCGGAAGACGGAACTCGAGGCGTGTAAAAAGTTCTACATGACACTCCAAGGAGTGGACCGTCCGCACCACGAATTTTATTACGAGACGTTTAGGCTTGATATCGTAGGGATCGGAAATGTTCTCCTGCTCGCGGGGGACAAGGCCGACACTGAGCAGTTCGAGGCTACCAAGCTGACCTGTTTGGTGGACGACCTGGACGCCGTGCGCGCGTACTTCGTCCAGACCGGAGTCAAGATCATCGACGATATCAAGGTGGTTCCTTCGGGGCGCAACTTGCGCGCCATGAGTCCGGACGGAACGATCGCCGAGTACGTCCAGCACAGCGATGAATTCAAGCGCAAGATGGCTGGGAACGCCTACGATTGAAAATGCTGGATCGATCACGCTGATCTCCTCGAAGCGGGTGATCAGCGCGCGGTACGACCGTTCCAGTCAATCTAGTGCGCGACCTCCTGCTCACCTGAGCAGTTGTCCGCCTCCGCCTTCCGGAACAGGCTAGGTGCCGGTTGGCCGTCGACGGAATGTCCGCAACTTCGGAGCGACGAGCTTCCAATTCGGGGGATCAAACTCGTGACCACGCCGCCTCTCACTCTCACACCGTTAGCTGAAACCGACCTCACTGCGGATCCGGAGCGCGAGGGCCAATGGCTTCGCACTCTGCCGGCCCGGCAGCAACCGCGGTGGAAGGACCACCCTCTGGCCGAACGGCTCAGCAGCGAACTCAGCGACCTGCCCGGCCTGGTGACCTGGGACGAGGTGCGCCATCTGCGGCTGCTCCTCGCCGAGGTCGCGGCCGGCGGGCTACAGATCCTGCAGGCGGGCGACTGCGCCGAGGACCCCGCGGATTGCGTTCCCGAGGTGCTCAGCCGCAAGGCCGGCATGCTCGACTCGCTGGCCGGGGCGATGCAAGCCCGAACCGGCCTGTCCGTGGTGCGGGTGGGTCGGATCGCGGGTCAGTTCGCCAAGCCCCGTTCCGCCGACCTGGAGCGGCACGGAGAGCTCGAACTCCCGGCGTTCCGCGGCCACCTGGTCAACGACCCGCAGCCCGATCCGCAGCTGCGCCAGCCGGATCCGGCGCGTCTGCTCACCGGCTACCGGGCCGCTCGCGCCGGGACGGAGTTCCTGCGCCGACTCGGCGGTGCCTGGGGTCTGCCGACCGTGGCACCCGTGTGGACGAGTCACGAGGCCCTCGTGCTGGACTACGAGCTGCCGCTGCTGCGCCGTGGCGAGCGGGGCCTGCTGCTGTCCTCGACGCACTGGCCGTGGATCGGGGACCGCACCCGCCAGCTGGACGGTGCGCACGTGCAGATGCTGGCCCGGGTCCAGAACCCGGTGGCCTGCAAGGTCGGTCCGACGATGACACCGGCCGAGCTGACTCAGCTCTGTTCGGTCCTGGACCCGGATCGCACGCCCGGCCGACTGACGCTCATCTCCCGGATGGGCGTGGGTCGGGTCGCGGAGTGGCTGCCGCCGTTGATGGCCGCTGTCCGCGACGCGGGGCATCCGGTCATCTGGCTGTGCGACCCGATGCACGGCAACACCCAGCGCGGCCCCCTGGGCCGCAAGACCCGCCTGCTGACCAGCGTCAAGCGCGAAGTGGAGCTCTTCCAAGAGGCGGCCGCCGCAGAGCACGTGGTCGCAGGGGGGCTGCACCTGGAAGCCACGCCGGAGGACGTCGGTGAATGTGTGGCGGACGAGTCGTGTCTCGATGACCTCCTCGACCCACTGGGCTACACCACCCTCTGCGACCCGCGCCTCAACATCGACCAGGCCGTGGCAGTCGTGTCGGTCTGGCGTCGCTGAGCGACACGACCACCGTCCACAGAACGACGACCGGCCGCCGGACACCTTGTGCGATCAAGGTCTGTTCGGTAACGGTGGAGGGAGACCTGTTCCGGTGGGGTAGCCGTCGACCAGAAGGGTGCGGTACCGCATGTGCGTGAGGGGGTTCCCCACCGCGGCGGCGGGTTCGTCGGCGGTGTGGGCGGCGAGGTCGACCAGGTCGCCCTTCCTCGTCGACCGGACCTTCTCGGCCGGGTCGAGCCCGGGCGCGCAGGCGGGTGGCCGGTAGACCCGCAGCCGGCGGCGGGCGGCGATCGTCGAGCGGATCGCGGGAGTCCTGCGCCGTGACAGGCGGTCCCGGATCAGCACGATCGCTGCCCGCAGCTGCTGGTGAGAGGCGTCCGGCGACCGGATCGGCTCCGGCTCGCGCAACCCTTTCGGTCCGCCCGGTCCCAGGCCGGTCACCGCGGCACCCCGTTCAGCTCCGAGCTCACGCGCGGATTCGCATCTGCCCGGTTGTTCGACATGACGATCGACATCAACGATGGCGTTGACCGAAGGGACGATCAATGCCCACCGAAGAGTCACGGACCCCGGGTCCTCCCCACCACCGTGCTGTACGACACCGCAGGCGGGGAACGCGGCCCGGCAGATCGCGGCGGCCCTGCACGCCGCCCTCCCCGGCGACCGGGAGCCGCTGTCCCGCGCGGTGTGCGCCTCCTGCCGTCGACGGGGCCCTGGCCGTCGCCCGCCACCGGCCGTACGGTCCGCTCACGGACGACGGCACCGCAGAGCCGCGCTGCTGCCGGTGGTGCGGCGAGCCGCTCGGCGAAGGCTCCGCGAGACGACGGTACTGCCCGCGGCCGCGGCTGTGCCGGGACAAGGCATACCGGGACCGGCGCCGCGCCCACCGCGCGGTGCCCGAGCGGGGGCCCTGGCCCGGGCCGGATACAGCCTCCGGGAACAGCCGGAGGCACTGCGCGAAGTCCTGCTCCAGGCGGTCCGGCGGGAAGACACGCGCCACCGCGTCGAGGTCGCGGTGGGCCCGGGCGGCCGGGTCTAAAACCGTCTCCCGTGCCGGCCGCTGACCAGGATTGACCGGCTGCCGGTGCAGGCCACATTCTCTTCAGAATTCAGTACTCGCCCTACGGAAGGACAAGTCATGTGTGGTGTCGCCGGATTAGTTCGATTCGACCGGGACCTCGGTGCGGCGGACCGGGAGGCCGTGGCCGCGATGACCGAGACGATGAGTTGCCGGGGGCCGGACGCCGGTGGCATCTGGCAGGACCGGCACGTCCTCCTGGGGCACCGGCGCCTGTCGATCATCGACCTGCCCGGGGGCCGTCAGCCCATGCGGCGCGACGTCGCCGGCCACGGCGCCGCGGCCACGGTCGCGCTCTCGTACAGCGGTGAGATCTACAACTTCCAGGAACTGCGCACCGAGCTCACGCAGCAGGGGCATCGTTTCGAGACGAGGAGCGACACCGAAGTCGTCCTGTGCGCGTATCTGCAGTGGGGCGACGCGTTCGTCGAACGTCTCAACGGCATGTTCGCCTTCGCCCTGTGGGACGGGAGGGAGGAAGAACTGCTGCTGGTGCGCGACCGGCTCGGCATCAAGCCCCTCTACTGGCAACCGACTCCGGCGGGCGCGCTGTTCGGCTCCGAGCCCAAAGCCGTCCTCGCGCACCCCGACGTCCGTCGCGACGTCGACATCGACGGCCTGCGCGAGATCTTCTCGCTGACCAGGACCCCGGGAAGGACCCCTTACGCACATCTGCGCGAGGTCGAACCGGGCACGATCGTACGCGTTCGTGACACCGGGAGCCGGGTCCACCGGTACTGGTCGCTCACCGCGGAGGAACACACCGACAGCCTGGAGGCCACGGCCGCAACGGTCCGCGGCCTCCTGGAGGACGCCACCCGCAGGCAGCTCGTCGCCGACGTACCGCAGTGCGTCCTGCTCTCCGGCGGCCTGGACTCCAGTCTCATCACGGCCATCGCGGCCCGCGCGATGCAGGCGCAGGGCGCCCGTATCCCGTCCTTCGCCGTGGACTTCGAAAGCGAGGCGGAGTTCGAGGCCTCGGAACTGCGCGGAGAGCCCGACCCTCCGTACGCCCGGCTGCTCGCCGCCCAGGTCGGGGCGGATCACGCGGAACTCGTCCTGAACGACGCCGAGTTGATGGACCCGCACATCCGTGAGGCCGTCGCGGCCGCCCGCGACGTCCCGACCGGCTGGGGCGATCTCGACACCTCCCTGTACCTGCTGTTCCGGGCCATCCGGGGCAAGTCGACCGTCGCCCTCTCCGGCGAGGGCGCCGACGAGTTCTTCGGCGGTTACCCGTGGTTCCACCGGCCCGAGGCCGTGAACGCCGCGCAGTTCCCGTGGGCGGGCCTCGAAACCTTCAGCCTCGCGGATCCGGCCACCAGTCGCCTCACCCTGCTCTCGCCGGAGCTGCGGGCCGACCTCGACATGGAAACGCACGCCAAGAACGCCTACCAAGAAGCGCTGGCCGCGGTGCCCAGGCTGCCGGGCGAAAGCCGCCTGGAACGCAGGATGCGGGAGATCGGCCATATGCACGTCACCCGCTGGCTTCCGGAGATGCTCGACCGGAAGGACAGGATGAGCATGGCCGTCGGCCTCGAAGTGCGCGTGCCGTTCTGCGACCACCGGCTCGTGCAGTACGCGTTCAACATCCCCTGGTCGATGAAGACCTTCGACGGGCGCGAGAAGAGCCTGCTTCGCATGGCCGCGCGGGACTTGGTGCCCGACGCCATCATCCAGCGTAAGAAGGCCAGTTACGCCGTCACGCAGAGCCCCGCCTACATGTCGGAACTCCGCCGGTCCCTTGCGGACGTCGTCGCCGACTCCACGGCCCCGGTGCATCAGCTCCTCGACCGGGACGCCGTCCGCCGCGCCGTCTCCCCGCCCGAGGGCGAGCACGCGAACACCGGACGTTCGGCCATCGAGCTCGTCCTTTCGCTCGACCTGTGGCTGCGGAGGACCGCACCCGCGATCAGCCTCTGAACCCGACCGTGCACGCACACCCGACCCTCTGGCGTACGAGGTCTGTCCCGCCGACGCGTTTGACCATGCCGGTCTGAGGGGGAGGTGTTCGTTGGTCGTTTCGGGGAGCAGCCGCGGTCGGCTGAGGTGATCGACGTCGATGAAACCTGATCCCGTTATCTACCGGATTGTGAAAGGAGACCCATGTCTGTCGGCACCTCGGAACTCTCGCTTGCTCCGTCGCTCTTCTCCCCGGTCTCCCTCGGGAAGATGGCGCTCGCCAACCGCATCGTCATGGCACCGCTGACCCGGGTGCGGGCCGGTTCCTCCGGCATCCCCGGAGACCTGATGGTCGAGTACTACCGGCAGCGGGCGAGCGTCGGAATGATCATCACCGAGGGCACCTTCCCCGACCACGCGTCGCAGGGATGGGTCGGTGGGCCGGGCATCGCCACCGACGAGCAGGCGGCCGGCTGGCGGAAGGTGTTCGAGGCGGTGCACGCCGAGGGCGGCCGCATCGTTATGCAGATCCAGCACGCCGGCCGCGCCACACACCCCGACATCAACGGCGGCCGCCGCATCCTCGCCCCCAGCGCGATCGCCATCGACGCCAAGACGTTCACGGCGAAGGGCGAGCAGCCCTTCGCCGTGCCGGAAGCGATGACCACCGCCGAGATCCGGGAGGTCCTGGAGGGCTTCGTCGCAGCGGCCCGCCGGGCCGTCGAGGCGGGAGCGGACGGCGTGGAACTCCACGGTGCCAACGGCTACCTGCTGCACCAGTTCCTCTACCCGGGGGCCAACCAGCGCACCGATGAGTACGGCGGCTCCCCCGAGAACAGGGTCCGCTTCGTCGTCGAGGTGGTCACGGCGGTCGCCGAGGCCGTGGGCGCCGAGCGGGTCGGGCTGCGGATCTCGCCGGAGATGTCCTCCGAGATCGTCCGCCACGACGTCTTCGAGACCGACCGGGACGACGTCCTGGCCACCTACGGCACACTGATGGACCGGCTGCGCCCGCTGGGCCTGGCCTACCTGTCCGTCATACACGGAGAGCCGGGCGGCGAGCTGGTGCAGGAGCTGCGACGGCGCTTCGACGGCAAGCTGATCGTCAACAGCGGCTTCCTCCGGCAGACCACCCGTGAGGAGGCGATGCGGCGGATCGAGGCCGACCACGCCGACGCCGTGGTCGTGGGCCGGGCCCTGATAGCCAACCCCGACCTGGTCGAGCGCTGGCAGGGCGGACATCCCGAGAACGAGCTGCGGCCGGAACTGTTCTACACCCAGGGTGCCGAGGGCTACACCGACTACCCCTTCCTCCGGACGGCCTGAGGCTGGTGAGCCGGTCCGGGGATTCGTGTGCAGTACCGGCAGACGCGGTCGACGACCTGGCCGGCGGTCCTGGTCCACTTGAACGGCCGGGCCGTGGCTCCGGCGGTCTCAGCCCGTTGTCACCCATGGCTCCGGAACACCGTCACCACCGGGCCCGCCGCTGCCAAAGCCCCGAAGGTGGAACAGGACGCGCCTCACGTGGCGACCACGCCTCCCAGGACCGGCTCACCGGTCGTACCCGTCCGTACCGCAGCCCGCCGGCCGGTACCTGCGCCCCTTCCGCGGCCCGGACGTGGTCGAGGACGACGACGAGGACCGGCGCGGGCACACCCGAGGCGTGGAGCGTCGGACGGGTGGGGCCCTGTGCTCCGACGACGCGACCTGCCTGATCCACTCACCTGCCGCGACCTGCCCCGTTCCGTCAAGGACATCGCCTGGCAGCCCCTGCCCCGCCGCCCACGTCGCCCACGTCGTCCGGACGCGGGACGCGGCCGGCGGACCGGTCGTCGGTGTGGCCCGCCCCGTGCGGGCCGATGGCGGCCGCCCAGCGTTCCGCCCAGCGGGCGAGGGGGTCCAGGGCGCGGCGCGCCTCCTGCCCCAGCGGGGTGAGCTCGTAGCGGCTGTCCGGTAGCTGGTGAATCACCTGGGCGTCCAGCAGTTCGGTCAGACGCTGCCGCATCACGCTGGAGGACATGTCGTCGCACCGCTTCTGCAAGGGGCGGAATCCGAGCGGACCCGCGCGGAGCTCCCACAGGACGCGCAGACTCCACCGCCGCCCGAACAGATCGAGTGCGGCCATCAGCGGGAGGCCGGTGGTCGAGCCGCGAACAGGATGGCCCGGTCTGGGTGTTGGCATGCCGGGATGTCCGCCCTCCAGTGTTGACGCTTCGAATTCCGACACGCTAGCATCGTCGACCGCTTCGGAAACCGAAACGGAGAAGCTGTCGTGGCACCTGCTCCGACGACCTGGGTGACAGGCGTTCCTGAAAGCCAGGGTCGGCGGAGGCGGGACCGGCCGGCAGGACCGGTACATGCGCGTTCATTCGAGTCCCGGCCACCGTCCTTCCGGCGACAGCCATCGACTCGACCGGCTCCGGCTCGTCCTCGCCCGCCGGCGCTCACCCGAGACCGGTCCGATCGCAGCCCCGACCGGTTGATCGAAGCCGTCCGACTTCGACGCCGTCTCCGCCGGCTCGCCACAGCGCGCCGACCGTGGATCCGAGCACGTTCCCGATCACCAGTTTCGAACACAGGAGGCACCGTGGCCAAGGGCTACTGGGTCAGCGTCTACCGCACCATCGCAGACCCCGAGAAGGTGGCTGCCTACGACAAGCTGACCGGTCCAGCCATCGAGGCCGCGGGCGGGCGGACGCTCTCCCTCGGCAGCCGGGTCGTCGCACACGACGGCGGAATCGCCGAGCGCACCGTCCTGATCGAGTTCGACAGCTTCGAACAGGCGGTCGCCGCCCGCGAGAGTGAGGCCTACCAGGAGGCGCTGGCCGTACTTGCCGACGGCGTCGAGCGCGACTTCCGCATCATCGAAGGCCTCGACTGACGGCCGGCGCCGCGTCGGGGAGGAACACGGCGCCGGAGGCGGGGATCACCCTGACTCGTCAGCGCGCCGCGCCGTCGCGAAAAGCGTCAGGCCGGCGGCATCGGCGGTGAGGCCCGGTCCGGCGACGGTTCCTTCCCGGCGGCGCGGCGGCCCGGACGTCGACCTCGATGTCGGCGGGGGGGCGTTCCCCGAGGTTCCAGCGGCCGATGCGGGTCATCGGGACGGCGTACGGGTCGGGGGGTCGCGATGTCGGAGAAGCGGAACGCGTCTCCGGGGCGGCACAGGCGGGACAGGGTGGTGGGGGTCAGGGCCCGGTGAGGCGTACTCCGGGGTAGCCGAAGAGGCCTCCGGCCGGGACTGGATCGAAGGGGCCGTGGTCGGCGGCCGGATGGGCGGCGGTGCGCAGGACGTTGCCGGGGGGCCGCGGCGGCCCGGGCGCGGGTCGCGGGCGGCAGGTGTGCGAGGGCGTACCGGAGGGCGTTGCGGTCGACATCGGTGAGGGACGGGCGGCCGGCCGGGGGAGGAGAGCCGGGCCGACTTGGCGCAGGCCGGAGGCGCCTCCGGACGCGATCAGCAGGATGCGGCGGCCGGTGGCGCGCGGGGGGCCGTGCTCGGAACGTCCGCCGGGTCGCTCCCGAGTGCGGACTCGATGAGCGCGGCCTGGTGTGCGATCTTGTTGCGGTGCTGATCGGTGAGGGGAGCGCGCGGGAGGCAGTCGTCGAAGTGGCGGCCCTACGTGCCGGATACGCCTCCGGGCTGACCGCGCGGGACGTACTCGACGATCTCGAAGTCGCCGACCCGGCGGCGAGCCTGCTCACGGCTCGGCTGGGCCGTACCGCCGGCGTCGGCGAACATCTTGGCCAGCGGTGCCATGGCCGCCGTGACGGTGCCCTGACCGGCCGCGGCGAGCGCGGCGGGGAGCCGGCGGAGTGCCTGCGCGCCCCCGAGCCGGGCGGGCACCCGGCCGCGTTCGGCGCGACCCGCACCTACCACCGCATGGCCGTGGAGGACGCCGGGTTCGAGAGCCGGGACTCCCCGCACTGGCTGTACGGCACCGGCTTCCCCAGGGGTCAGGACGTCGGCAGGCTGACCGACCGGCGCCGCGACGGCCACCCCGCGCGCCGCCGGTTCACCGCCGAGTCCGCCGCGCTCCGCGACTCCGTCGGCTGGACGGACCCGCGCGTCGACGCCCTGTTCGGCTTCGACGGCATGGCGCGGCACCGGACGACGCAGACCGCGACCGCCGCCGTGCCGACCGTGGATCGGTGGCAGCGGTCGAAGGCGGAGACGGGCTTCGGGGCGCCGGTCACGCTCGAGGACCCGGTCCACGAGCTGAACGGGCGGAAAACGTGCCCGGGGAGGCATGGGAGGACCAGGATGTCGTCGGCGAGGGGCACCGGGCGCGCGCCGGGTCGGGGGTGTTCCCCGGCTCCGGTCCGACACCTTCGACGTGACCGCCCCAGCGACCGCCGAGGCCGCGCGCTGGGACGGCTGGACCACCGCCCTCGAGTCGATCGTGCTGGCCTGCACGCCGCTCCAGGACACCGTCGCCGATCGCCGCGGACCGCCGTCCCCAGCGGATTCACCATCGACGGCACGGCGGGCACCGCCACCCGTCCGGCCGGGCACACCGTCCGACTCGGCGCCCGCCGCGCCGACAGCAGCTGCATCGCTCGGTTCGAGAGCATGTGCGCGGCCTGCCCGCTGCGCGCCGAGCGCACCGCCCCACCCACCGGACGCACCCTGAACGTCCATGCCCGCCACGCCCCGCTGGCCGCCGCTCGCCGCCAAGCCGCCGCCGACACCGCCCGGCAGGCCGCCCCACCGCCGCTGGCGCCCTCCGGTGGAACGCGTGATCGCCTGGCTCGTCGCGCACGGCCACCGAAGGGCGCCCTCTCGGGGAGTGATCCGCACCGATCGCCGGCTCCACCAGCGGGCCGCCGCCCTCAACCTCCGCCGACTGACCGACCTCGGACTCGACCACCGCGACGGCACTCGGGTGATCAACCCGGCCCCTACCTGACCGACGGGGCCACCCGGCCCACCTCCGACAAGGCCCGCCACAACATCTTCAGCGATTTTCCAGCCCGGCGCAGCGCGATCACGACCGGTGGCCCCGGTGGCCGGAGACCACAGAAGAACTGGCGGCAGTCTTCCGGCAGCGGACCAGGGACGATCGGTGCGCCCTCCCCGAGGAGACGGACACCTGCTTCGCCCCAGTGTTGTCCATGGGCGAGGCCCCAGACCATCCCCACAACAAGGTCCGAGGCAGCTTTTGCTCAGTCGGCGGGGTCGTTCGGCCTTCCCCCGCTCCCCGTTTCGACCGCACACCGGCAGGGGTCCCAGAGCCCACACCAAGGCCCAGGCAGCACAGCGATGAGGTGCTGAGGAAGCTGGGTCCGCATGGGAATCGCATTGAGGAGCTGCGGGTAAACGGTGTTATCGGGTAGCGTGATAGTTCCGACTGCACCTGCCTTGCGCTTTGACTCGGCGCCGTCTCAGCGGAGCGCCGGGACGACCTCCTCCACCAGGTAACGGCGGGCCTTGGCCATTTCCGCCTCGTCGGCTCCAGGTGAACCGTGGATGAGGATGATGCGGTCGAGGCCGCAGGCGAAGAGCGCCTCCAGCCGGGCCACGCAGTCCTTCGGTGGGCCGACCACGGCGTAACTGTCGATGAAGTCGTTGGTGAGCACCGACGCCTGGGCGGTGCCCGCTTGGGTGTGTTTGGTCATGTCATAAGAGCCGCGAATGTCGTAGAGGACCTTTTTGTTGTCGTCGGAGAGCGGCCCGGTAGTCTCTCCGTGCAGCACGGCGTAGCGGGACATGACAGTGATGAAGCCCGACACTAGATCGCGGGCGGTGTGGATGTCGGGGTGAGCGACGATGTTCACGAAGCACCCAAGGGACACCTCATCAGGGTCGAGGCCGGCTTGGCGGCGAGCGGCACGCGCCGTGTCTACGGCCCACCGGATGCGTTCTTCCTCGGCGCCGACGGTGAAGGTGATCCGGTCGCCGAGGCGAGCCGCCAGGCCGATCACCTTGGGGCCGGTGGCGGCGACGTCGACAGGCACCTTGGGCTCGGGGCGGGGCAGCCACTGCAGCCGGCTCGTCGGCGGCGCCGTACCCAGGCCCAGTGATTCCGACGAGCGCATGCCTTCTGCCGGGCGGTCCATCTCGACACCATCCCCGCGCAGGTAACCCTGAACCCGGGCCAGGTAGCGCTCGAACATACCGAGGGGTACGGGGGCAAGTCCGAGGAACGCGAGAGCCGAGTTACCTCGGCCGATGCCGAGCACGGCCCGGCCGCCCGATTCGGCCTGGATGCTGGCGATGGCACCCGCGGCCACGGCGGGGTGGCGGGTATAGGGGTTGGTGACGCCGGTGCCGAGCCGGATGCGATCGGTGACGTGAGCGGCGACGGCCATGGCCACATAGGGATCGCCGCCAATGCCCTGACTGTCGGGAAAGACGATGCCGTCGAACCCCTCCGCCTCAGCTCGTTCAGCGACCCCGGCGCTCTGCGTCGGGTGGGGAGAACCCAGGATCCATAACTCTTTGGTGGGCATCGGTCGTCCTTTCGGTCAGCACCATCGTCGATGTCGGTCGTCGTACCGGACAACCGGGCAGATGTGAATCCGCGCGTGGGGTGGGAGCTGGAGAGGGTGCCGCGGTGACCGGTGCGGGACCGGGCCTCGTACGCCGGCCCGGCCGGTCGTTGGCGGGCCCGGCGCCGCACCGGCCTGCGGCCGATCCCGCGCTACTGGGCGGCCGGCGCCGGCACGAGCCCCGCCTCCGCCAGCCCGGCGAGCACCGCCTTGCTCAGCGCCTGCGCGGCGGACAGCGGCCGGACGAAGACGGAGAACTCCTTGATCCGGCCGTCGTCCGCGAAGTGCAGCTGATCGATCCCGTGGATCTCCTCGCCACCCACGGTGCCGCGGAAGACCAGCACCTCCGAGGGGGCCTCGGTGCCATCGGCGCTCGTCTCAGCGACACCGGTGTACTGGGCGACGTAACGGAAGTCCTCGAAGACGCGCAGCAGGACGTCGAAGAGGCCGAGGATCATCTGCTTGTCCTCGATGGGCTTGAGCACCGCGAGGCTGTAGAGGCGGGTGTCGTCGGTGAACAGGTCGTCCAGGGCCGAGAGTTCGCCCTGTTCGATGGCGGCTCGGAAACGCTCGGCGGTGGTCTTGGCGGTCACGGTTCATCCTCCACGTACGGACGCGTACCACTTCACGGCGGACGCGTACTACCCATGAATACGACTACTCCTGATCATGCGTATCATCACCGCGGAGTCCGGCAACAGAGGAGCACAGGGTTCCGCAACGGTGGACCAGTGGAGCAGGGCGGCCGATGGCGCCACGGCACGTGGTGCTGGCGGCGTTGCTCCAAGGGGAGCCGGGCGGCGGCGAGTCGGCCAATCCCTTCGACCTCGGAGCGGCCGGCTTCCGGAATGAGCGGAAAAGGAGCGGCCGCACGCCGAAGGGCGCTGTATCGTCCGAGCCATGACCAAGAGCCGCAACAACCTCCTCGGCGTGGGCGGGCAGCGCAAGAAGGCGTCCCGCGCCGACCAGCTGGGCCCCGGCGCCGCACGCACGGCAGACCGTAAGGCGGCCGACGACCGCAAGCAGGAGCTGGCGGCCAAGATGCGCGAGCGCGCGCTCGGCAAGCAGCAGGCCGACGAGGAAGACAAGGCGTCGTAGAGCAGGGCAAGGCGTCACAGGGCGGGACACGGCGTCCTGGCGGAAGACGAGGCGCGAGAGGCGAAGGCCCGCAACTCCCCGAGGAGTTCCGGGCCTTCGCCCTGTCCGCCCGTCCGCGGGCCCGTCGCCCTTGGACCGCCTTTCGCGGCAGTCGCAGGCTCAGCAGCGCCGTCAGCGCGATCGTGCCCAGCCGGACGGGCAGCGTGATCAGCGGGGCGCCCCGCATGCCCGAGCCGGGCAGCAGCGCGGGGAAGAGCGAGCCGAGCGTCGCCACCCCGAGCGCCGCGGCCGACTACAGGGTGGTGACCATGACGCCGCTGCCCACACCGGCCCGGTGCGCGGGCACGTCCGAGAGCGCGACGCGGAAGAGCACCGGCTGTTGCAGTGACGTGCCGAGTCCGGCGAGCGCGACCCCGGGGGCCGGGTCCGCCCGTCGCATCCGGTGCAGCGGCACTCCGGCCCGGCCGAGGCCAGCTCGCCCGGGTCGCGGGCGACGTGGGTGGCGGTGTGCTCGGGCCGCGGGGCCCACGGCCGTCCGGCGATGACGGCGGGGCGGTCGCGGTGTCGGCCGGAGTCGTCGGCCCGGGGCAGGAGCCCGCAGGGGGCCGCTCGGCGGTGAGGCTGACCGAGGCCAGGTCCTCCGACTCGAACGCCCGGGCTTGATCGTGCGGATGCGTGCCGTCGGGTCCCACCTCCGACGCGGTGCCGGAGCGAACCCCGCCCGACCGGTATACCGGTATGCGGTCACGGGCAACGGACGGAGGGGCGGCCTGCCGCGCCGGCCGGACGGACGGACGGACCGGTTTTTCGCGCAGGGCGGCGCGCACGCAACACTCTCCTCCGGAGTGGAAGCCGCTTCGGGGCGTGTTCGGGAATTGGCCCGGTGCGGTGAGGGCGGGTGAGTCTCCGGCCCTCGCACGGGCAGGAGTTCCATTCGGCGGTCGGCGTCCGGGAGCCGCGCCTCTCGGGCGCCGCCGCTGTTTTCCGGGCTACCCGGCCCGGCCGGCTCGCGTGAACCGCATGCCGCTCCTTCTGGCGTCGGACGCGGGGCGGGAGGCCCGGCGAGGGACGACGAACACGTGCGGGTGCCGCCACGAGATCCGGACTCAGCTGAAGGCGGCGGTACGAGCCGCACGGGGAGGGCGCGGGCGCCGGCGCCCGCGGATCGGGGCTGCGGGCCGTGACGCGGGCAGCCGTCGGATCGCCCCGAGCATCCCGGATACGAGCTGCACCGCGACCCCCCGTGCGTCATGCCGCAACGCGTTGAACCGGCTGGCCGGATGGATTTGAGTCATTCTCACCAGGAGCGTCAACGGTGATTTTTCGCCCGATTCGCAATGGGGTGGTCCATCGGTGCTGACGGCCCATTCGGCGGTCTGGTCCAGACCACCCTCGACGGCCGGGAGTAAAAACCGGCGAACTCTTGCCGATGTCATGGAGTGATCTTGAACTGTCCGTCGAGACGCCCGCTTCGGCGGTGAACGTCTCCTCGGTACGACTGAGTTCCGTTCAGGGGTGGGCAATGTGTTCCGGGCGGTGTGTGGGCGAGATCGCGGGTGGTCAAGACCATCTAAATCGTGCGTATTGTTCCTGGTGGGAGCTGTCGTTGCCGTCGACCCGCACCCACCTCGACCCGGCGCGGCGTGATTGATTGAGCCCTAAAGTGACCCGGGTCACACTTGGTGGGCCTCGCTCGACACCCACTGTTAGGGTCGAACCAACGTTTGTGTTTGGAGCGGCGCCCACAGGAAAGTGTTCGCCTGCGGAACGGACGAGACACGTCGGGGGGATCGCTATGCAGTCGACGAATGACACGTCACTGCCCGAATTACCCGCACCACCACGTTCTGCCGTACACGACGAACTGCGGGAAGCCGTGCGGCCCCTCCCCACGGGAGCGGCCCTTACGAGCTCCCGGCGCGGCGAAGAAGCCGTGACCACCACCATCAACGCGGTCATGCCGGTGTCACCCGCACCACCCCGCGTCCTCGTCGGCCTGCCGCGCAGCTCCCGGGCTCATGCCGCGTGAACGCGGGCCCTGTGGCGCGGGCCCTGCGGCAGGCCCCGTCCGCCGACACCCACAGCGGCGGGCATCCGCTCGCGGGCCGGGAGGGGTCCGGCCCGCTCGCGGCCCGCGCGGACCTGTCCGCCAACCGCAGCCGGGTGCTGACGCCGGTGCCGGATGCGTCGCGGGAGGCGCTCGACCGGGCACGGGAGCCGACCGCCATGTGCGGAGCGGCACCGGTGCTGATGTCGAACAAGGCCCACGACCAACCGGTCGCGCTGACATCGCGTGCTCCACATGTCATGGCCGGCCTGATGGCGGCGCGCCTGAACAACGGCCCTGCCGACACCGTGCACCTCGCCGGCCGGGGCCTTCGTGATACGACGCGGATCGCGGCGGGCGACCCTCGGCTGTGGACCGACACCCTGCGTTCCCGTGCAGGTCCCGTCGCGGGGGTCCTCGCCGGCACCAGGGACGGCCTGACGGCACTCGTGGCCGCCCTGGAGGGTCTGGACTCCGGTCCGGCACCGGCCGAAGCGAGCCATGACGCCGTCGTCTCGGAGTCGTCGAGCAGCGGAGTGGCCGGCTTGGGGGGCGTTCGCCCGCGGGAGGACGTTCCGTCGGCCGGACGGGCGCGGGTCACGGTCGAGGTCGGGGAGACGAGGAGATCCGGCGCGGATGCCGGTGATCCTCGGCGACCTCGACGTCGCTTCGGACGACGTCGGCGTCCAAGCGGTGGGCGGCGACACCCTCGCCGTGTCGGTCGCCGTGCCCACTGCGGCCGAACGTGAGGTCCGCAGGCATCTGACCCGCGCGGGCCGGGACACCGACAGCGGGCTGGACGAGCAGTGGCGGGGCGAACCGGCAATGGGTGCTCGATCACGAGGAGGACCGTTGAGCAGGGGCAGGTTGCGCTGGCTGACGGCGGGGGAGTCGCACGGTCCCGCACCGGTTGCGATGTGGGCGTCGGCGAGTTGACGGTGGGAAGCATGCGCGCCGAGCGGCTCGGCCGTGCCTACCGGGACACCGACCGGGACACCGCCGCGGCCCGGGGGCGCACCGTGGCCGACGGCATCAGGCGCGAAGGCGAGCCGTGTTTCCGGGAGCCGGGGCGCAGGGCGCAGGCGCTGGCCGGGAACGAGGGAGCCCTGGCGCTCGGCGGCGGGGCCGCGCTCGACACCACCATACGCGCCGCCCTCGTGCGGCATCCCGTCGTCCATCCGTCCACGAGCGCCGACACGGCCGTCCGACGGCTTGCGTCGCCGGACGGCCGCCCCCTGCTCACGGGTGCCCCGGGCAAGCAGTGGCGGGACCCGGCGCCGGCGCGTCGCCGTCTGTACGCCGAGGTCGCCCGTGCGGTGGTGGCCACCCGCGGCCTTGCTCCAAGCGAGATGGTCCAACTCATCACCGAGACAATGGAGCTGAAGCGAGAATGACCGAACAGGCCGCCGTTCCCCCGAGGGACGGCCTCGCCCCCTTCTGCGTGCTGCTGGGTCCCGACCACGCGGGCAAGTCGTCGGTCATGACCCGGCTGCGGGGGCTCGCACCGGCATGGCGGCTGATCTCCGACGACGATGGGTTCCTCGCGCCCGAGCACACGCTCCTGCGGCGGCTGCGCCGCGACGTCGTCACGGACGTGGCGCGGCACGAGAGCGCCTGGTCGCCGCAGTTCCTGACGGCCATGCTCCACACGGCGATCGTCCACCTCCACGATCGGCTCGCACGGGACGCGTCCGGTGCACCGGCCGTCGTGGACTCCTACTACTACAAGTACCTGGCCAAGTGCCTGCTCTCGGGGGCACCCGAGGAGCCCCTGCCGACATGGTGGCGCGCCCTGCCCCGCCCGCGCCGAGTGATCTACCTCGACGTCTCACCGGAGGCCGCCTGGGAGCGGGCTCGACGGGGCGCCGCCCTCAACCCCCTGGAGTACTACGGCGAACACCCCACCTGGGAAGGGTTCAAGCGCTATCAGACCGACCTGGCCAAGGTCATGGCGGACGAGATCCAGGACCTGCCGGTGACCGTGATCGAAGCAGAGAACTGCCTCACCCGCGTGGTGGGGGAGATACGAGAGGTGCTTGAGCATGAACTGGGCTGAGGCCTGGACAGATCCCGACCACGTGAAGCGGTACCGCACCAGGGTCTTCGCCGAACGCGCGCGCCTGCGAGCGGCGCTCTCCGAGGCGACGGCTTGCCAACAGGCGGTCCTGAAGGACCTGTTGGAGTTCAACGCGGGCACGGAGTACGGGGTGAAGCACCGATTCGGCAGCCTCCGCACCCTGGACGACTACCGGAACGCCGTACCGCTGCAGACCTACGCCGACCTCGCACCCTGGATCGAGCGCTCCGCGGCCGGTGAGACCAACGTCCTCACCGCCGACCAGCCCACGGTCTTCTTCACCAGCAGCGGCACCACCGGCGCCCACAAGAAGATCCCCGTCACGCCGCGCTTCATGCGCACCACCTTCTTCCCTTTCTACTACGCGGCGTGGGCACCCCTCATCGAGCACTTCCCAGACGTGCTGACCAGGCCGGACGCCGTGCTCAACCTCAAGCACGACCCGCTCGCCGCCCCGCCCACGACGACGTCCGGCCGCCCGCACGTCGGGGCCAGCCAGGTCGACTTCGGCCGGAAGTTCGGCGAACCGCTCTCCGCGGAACCAGGCACCGCGGCGCCCTGGGCGACGCTGCCGGTCCCCGTGGCGGCGGACGCGCACCTGGAGAAGATGTACCTGCGGTTGCGCCTCGCCGTGCTGAGCGACGTCCGGTGCGTCATCGGCATCAACCCCGCGATGGTGGCCGCGCTGCCCCACCAGCTGAACCTCTGGTGGCCGCGCATCGTCAAGGAGGTTCGCGAGGGAACCCTCGGCGGACACCCCCACGGTGCGCCCGACCCCGAGCGAGCCCGGGAACTGGAGCGGCTCGCCGACCGCGTCGGGGTGGTGCGCCCCGCGCACGTCTGGCCGCACATGAGGGCCCTGTTCTGCTGGACCACGGGGCTTGCCTCGCTGTACCTGCCCCGGCTGCGCGAGGAGTTCGGTGCCGGTGTGACGGTGCTGCCCGCCCCGGTCGCGGCCTCCGAAGGCCCGGTCGGTGTGGCCTTGGACCGGCACGGCACCGCGGGAAGCCTGGTCGTCACCGCCGCCGTCCACGAGTTCGTGGCGGCCGACGAGGACATGGCACCGGACACGCAGACCCTCCGGCCGCACGAACTCGAACCGGGCCGGGACTACCACGCGGTCTTCAGCCACGTCGGCGGGCTCTACCGCTACGCCGTCGGCGACGTGGTCCGGACGGTGGACGTCGTCGACGGTGTACCGCGCCTCGAATACGCCGGCCGTGCGACACGCTCCGACCACGCCGGGGAACGGCTGCGTGACGCGCACGTCGTCCAGGCCCTGCACGAGGCACTGCGCGCGGGCGGTCTCGAACTGCGCAACGTCGCCTGCCGCGTCGCCCCGTCGGCAGCGGGCGCCGTCGGCTACGTGTTCGCCGTCGCGCCGCGTACCCCCTGGAACGAGGAGGAGACGACCCGCTTCGCCGGACATCTCGACGCAGCGCTGCGCCGCGCGTCGCACCACTACGACCGGGTCCGCGGCCAGGGGCGCCTCACGGGGCCGACAGTCCGGCTGGTCGCTCCGGACGCGTTCGTGCGCGACTGGCAGGACACCGTGGCGTCCGGTGTGCGGCCGACCCAGGTCAAGGACCGGCTCTTCCGCCAGGACGCCACCCAGTGGAACCGGCTCACTGACGGGCCCGCCTCGCAGGACCCCCTCCCGCAGAACGCTCAGCACGGACAGGAAGAAGGATCCCGTGGCCACTGATCTGGACGCCGTGGAACGCACCGCGCTGCTCACCGCGGCGCTGCGGGCCGCCGAGACCCGCAGGAGCGACCGCCTCTACGAGGACCCGTACGCGGAGCTGCTGTCCGGACGGACGGGGCCGGAACTCCTCGCGGAGATCCGCGCCGTCACGTTCCCGCCCGGGCGGGAACGCACGCTCCCCAGCACGCCCGACTACAACGCGATACGCACCCGTTTCTTCGACGACTTCCTTCAGGAGGCGGCCCGGGACCAGGACATGACCCAGATCGTGCTCGCCCCGGCCGGCATGGACTCCCGTGCCTACCGCATGAGCTGGCCCCGGCACGTACGCTGGTTCGAGGTCGACCGGCCCGCGGTGCTCGCCCACAAACGCGAGCGGCTCGACGGCGTCGAACCCCGGGTCGACCACCGCACGGTCGCAGTGGACCTCACGGCACCCGACTGGGAGAGCGACCTGCGGGCCTCGGGCTACGACCCCGGCCTGCCGTCGACCTGGCTGCTCGAAGGCATCCTTTACTACATTCCGGAGCCGGACGCACATCGCATCCTGGACCGCGTCGCCCGGATCTCGACGCCCGGCAGCCGCATCGCGGCCGACATCGTCAACAGCGCCGCACTCACCCTGCCCCACATGCGCGGACTGCTCGACGTGTTCGCCGGATGGAACTGCCCCTGGCTGTTCGGCACGGACGAGCCCGAGGAACTCTTCGACCAGCACGGCTTCAGCGTGCGGGCCCTGCAGCCGGGGGAGGCGGGCGCCGACTTCGGCCGCTGGCCCGACCCGGTTCCGCCCCGCTCCGAGCGGGACGTACGCCGCGTCTTCTTCGTGAGCGGCCGGCGACACTGATGCCCACAGCCGTCGTCGCCGGAGGCAGCGTCTCCGGTCTCGCCTCCGCCATCGCCCTGTCCTCCATCGGCTACAGGGTGCTGGTCCTCGAACGCGCGGCGCCGCCGCCGCGACGCCCTCTCGCCGAGGTGGCGCACGCCTGGCGCGACCGCCCCACCGTGCCGCAGAGCCTCCAGTCGCACACGCTCACCTCACTCGGCGTACGCGCCCTGCGCACCTGGGCACCCGACGTCCTCGCCCAGGCCGAAGCCGCGGGGGCACCGCTGCTCGACCTCACCCACGCCATCCCCGCACACGCCACCGACCGCGACCGCAGGGCCGGTGACGAGGACCTCGTCGCGCTCGGCTGCCGTCGCACCACCCTGGAACACCTGCTCCACGAGGCCGCGGGCGCACGCCCGGGCGTCTCCTTCCGGCACGGCACGGTGGTCAGCGGCATGGAGCTCGACCGGTCCCGCCGACGCGTCCGCTCGGTGCTCACCCACCGTGGTGAACGCATCCCGGCCGACGTCCTCGTCGACGCCACCGGACGCCGCGCCGCGTCCCGCCGCTGGCTCGGTGACGCCGGCGTCCCCGTCGCCGAGGACCGCACCAGTCCCGCGGGGCTCAGCGGATACAGCCGCTTCTACCGGCTCGACGCCCCGGGCCTGCCGGGACCGCTCAACCGCGGCCACGCCACCGGGGACGTCTGGAACCACTACGCCGGAGTGCTGCACCCCGGTGACGACGGCACCTTCGCCATCGCTCTGGGCACGCTGCCCGGCGACAGGGCCCTGGCCGGGCTGCGCACCGAGGCCGGATTCACGGCCGCCGCCCGGGCCACGCCCGGCCTGGAGCCGTGGCTGGAGGACGGGGTCAGCACGCCGATCTCCCCGGTGCACGTCATCACCAGCCCGCCCAACACCCTGCGGGGCGGCGCCACCACCCTGCAGCACCCCGTGGCGGGCCTGTTCCCCGTCGGGGACGCGGCCTGCGTCACCAATCCACTGTTCGGCCGTGGCATGTCCCTGGCCCTGGAGCACGCGTTCCGGGTGGCCGAACTGCTCGCCGACCGGCCCGGCGTCGACACGGACCAGCGCCGGGCCGTCGCCCGTATGACCGAGGATCTGCTGCTGCCCTGGTACGAGCACTCGGCGGCGTCCGACCAGGCGCGCATCGCCCGGTGGCGAGCGGCCGTCGACGTCCTTCCGCCACCCGGCCACACCCCCTCCCCCTCCGGTCCGCCGGCACTCCGGGACCTGGCGGCCGCGGCACGGGCGGACGGTGTCGTCTGGCGCGGCCTCACCAGGGTGCTCATGTCACTGACCACGCCCGCGGAAGCGCTGCGCGACGAGGAACTCCTGAGGCGGGTGCGGGCCGCGCGCCCCGAGGGCGTCCCGGAACGCCTCCCGCCCGACCGCGAGGCACTGGTCCGCCTCGTCGCGGCAGCGGAAGGAGCTCTCCCGTGACCATCGCCCCGGACTCCGCCCGGCGGACGGCGGCGGGCACCGCACGTCGTCCGCGGGTCCTCCTGGCCCCGATCACGATCACACCGTCCAAGCCCCTGACCCCGAGCCACCTCAAAGGGCTCCTGTGGACGGACGTGATGTTCCGCGCCACGAGGGAACTGGCCGACGTCACCTACCGCTACAGCCCGACGGCCTTTCACCAGACCGAACAAACCCTGGGGTTCTGGGAGTTCCTCGACCGCGTCCACGGCGACGTCGACTACGACGGCCTCACCGAGGAGGAGATCGGCCACTTCTACGTCGCCTTCAGGTCCGCCGGCCACCACCGGCCGGCCGAGGCGCTGCGCCCGTACGCCCAGGCGGCCGAGAGCGGTTGGGTCCACCCCGCGGGCAGGCGCGTCCTGGCCCACTGGACCGCCCACTACGCCGCGCTGGGCCTGCACGACCCGGGGCTCCTCGCCCACCAGCCGCCCGCCCTGGACACCGAGCAGATGATCCGCCGTCTCACCGCCCTGGGGCTCTGCCTGGACCTGCGCGATCTCGGTGGCCCCGTCTACCTCGACCCCACCCACCACGGCATGCCCCTGCGGCAGCTGATCACCGCGGACGGCCGCCCCAACTACCTGGCCTGCGCACTGCGCGAACTCATCGGCCTCGCCCCCGACTTCGACGAAGTCGTCCTGCTCTACGACACCGAACTCGACGCCGACTACCAGCAACTCGCCCACGTCGTCCGGGCTCTCGGTCCGGTGCCGCGACGTGTCCCCCTCGGCCGGACACCGATCGACGGCAGGATCCGCTCCGCCCGTCACGGAGGCTGGGAGGACTGCCACGCCGGCGCCCTGCTGGCAGCGGCCGGGAAGGAGCACGGCAGGGCGGCGATTCGGCTCGGCATGCGCCTCTACTTCATCGCCGTGCTCGGCCCGGGGCGGCAGCAGTCGTTCCGCCCCGACCTGCTCGCCCAGTGCCTGCGCAGGGCCGAACGGCTGTTGGCCGAAGCCGAAGCCGAAGCCGGACCCGGCGCGGAGGAAGCCCTCGTGGAGCGGCTGGCCCCCCACCGCAGGGACCACGTCTACGTCGACCCCTACCGGCTGACGTCGAGCCTGCTCGGCAGGCGGAGGCGTACGCCGTTGTCCCCCCGGCTCGCCGAGGTGTTCTCGTGACCATCACGCAACAGACGTTGCGCGCCCGGACCGCCGCCCGCATCCGTGCGGCCAGGCCCGACCTCGCCGCACGCCACGAACTGACCACCGTCGAAAACCTGTTGGCGGCCCAGGAGGAGGCCGTGGCCGACACCTCGGACGACACGCTGGTCGCCGTCGTCCTGCACCGGCTGCACCTCCCCGACTGGATACGCGACACCTGCGCGTTCGCGCTGAGTCTCAGCCCGGAGCAGGCGGCGGCATGGCGGAGGTCGTTCACCCGGACCGTGTTCCTCGCCGGGCACCCGGCCCGGCTGCGCGACCGGTTCCCCTTCCGGCACGTCAGCGGCGACCTGTCCGCTGCCTGGACCGCCCCCGGCCCCGCCGGGGAGACGGCCACGCTCCGACGGCTCCTCAAGACGCTGCACGCCCCCGCTTCCCTCCGCCACCAGCCCGACGTCACCGTGCGCGTGCCCGGACCGGGCAACGGGGACAGCGGCCCGCAACGACACCGAGACCTCTACCTGGCCATCGCCGACCACACCGTTCCCGACGTCCTGGTCCATCTCAACCACCTGCTCGCCGAAGCGGTCATGGACGGCCTCCTGACCGGCGGCGACCACGTGACGCTGCGCCTGATGCCCCGCATCGGCGGCTTGCCGGCCCTGCCGACGGCCGTGCGCGCGGTACCCGACCACCCTCGCCAAGGCCGGCTGCGTGCCGCCGCCGCCCTCTCGTAAGGAGCACCGCTTGTCCAGCACCGCGCTGAGCCCGGTTCGCACGGGGACCGTACGACTCGGCTACCACGGATCACCGAGGACCGTCTCCCGCATCGTCCGCCTCGCCGCCTGGCACCCGGACGCCGTACGACTGGGCCAGTACGACATCAACGACCCCTTCAAGGAGGTGAAATCGGGCGGACTGGACGTGATGGTCGCCAAGTTCGGGCTGCGGGAACCCGACCTCGTCGCCAGCCGCGTCCTCTTGTACGAGGAGCGCGCCGTGGTGGTCGGCGAGGCCCACCCGCTGGCCCGGCGCGACGACGTGTCCATCGAGGAACTGGCCGACTACGAGGCGTTCGACAGCCCCGGCCGGTTCCCCGGGTACGTGTGGGACGAGGTCGTCCCCCGCCACACACCCACCGGCCGGCCCCTCAGGCGGGTGCACCACGCGACCGACGTCCCCCACATGATGCGCTTGGTCGGGGAAGGACGCGCCGTGCACATCTCGCTCACCACGCTCGCCGACGTCGCGCCGCCCGGCATCAAGGTCGTACCCATCCACGACCTGCCGCCCGCGCCGGTCCTGCTGGCCTGGGCGCGTGGCAGCGAACTACCGGATGCGGTGCGGGAGTTCATCGCGGCGGCCGAGGAAGGCGCGTCCCGGTGACCGGGACGGCCGGAACCCCGGTGGTGTTCCTGCACGCGCTCGCGCTCCACTCCGGCATGTGGCAGGCCCACTGCCGCTACTTCCGCGAACGGGGCCATCCGGCCCTCGCCCTCGACCAGCGGGGCTTCGGTGCGGCGCCCCTGGGCGACGTTCCACCGTCGCTCGACGTCGTCGCCGACGACGTGAACCGGGCTCTGGACGAGCGCGGTTTCGGTCGCGCGGTTCTCGCCGGGGTGTCCATGGGGGCGTACGTCGCCATGGCCGTGCTGCGCAGGCACCCCGACCGCGTGGCCGGTCTCGCCCTGATCTCCGCTCGGGCGAGCGCGGACACCCCGGATACCCGGGCGCAACGCAGGAAGTTCGCCCACCTCGTGCAGAACGCCGAGACCCGGGACCTCGTCGTCGAAGGCGCCGCCGGACAACTGCTCGGCAGGACCACCCGCCGGAAACACCCTGATCTGGCCGCCCGCGTACTCGCCGACGCCCGGGCCGCCTCTCCGAGAGCGCTGGCCTGGGCCCAACGGGCCATCGCCGACCGCCCCGACTCCAGGCCCGTCCTGCGCCAGGCCGCCGTCCCCACCGTCGTGGTGGCCGGCGGCGAGGACGAGCTGATCTCGCCGGCGGAGTCCCGCGAGACGGCCGACGCCGTACCGGGCGGCGAACTGATGGTCGTCGGACACGCCGGGCACCTGCCGCCACTCGAAGCGCCCCGCAAGGTCACCGCGGCCGTACGCCGCGTCCTGGGCCGGACGGGACCCGCCGCATGACGGCCCGTCACGGGGAGGACTGGGGCTACGCCGCCTCGACCGGCCTCGGGTTCACCCACCACACCATCGTCGACGCCCACTTCAGAGCCTGCGAGGAGCCCTACCTCGACCAACTGCGCGGAGCGGGGATACGGCCCGGCCAGCACGTGCTGGACGCAGGCTGCGGACCCGGCGACTTCCTCCCCCACCTGGCGGCGCTCGTGGGACCGGACGGGCGGATCACCGCCGTCGACCTGGCCGAGGAGAACGCGACCCTGGCCGCTACCCGGGCACGGGACTGGGACCTCCCGTGCCCGGTGAGGGTGGAGCGGGAGAACCTGCTCCGCCTCCCCTACCCGGACGACCACTTCGACGCCGCCTGGTGCTCCAACACGGTCCAGTACCTCGGCGACCAGGAACTGAGCCAGGCCCTCGCCGAGTTGGTCCGCGTCGTCCGGCCCGGCGGCACGGTCGCCGTCAAGGACCTCGACGCCCACCTGATCACCGCCCGTCCGGCCGACCCCTACCTCTTCGCCGACTTCTTCCGCGCGGCGGGGGCGGGGCCCGGCTACGCGCACCAGCTGCTGCGCACGCAGGAGCTGCATCTCTGGCTCAAGGGCGCGGGCCTCGTCGACGTGACCCAGCGGACGACGCTCATCGAGCACCACGCGCCCCTCACCGCGGCGGAGCTGGACTTCTACAAACCGGCTTGCGCACGACTCGCCGAGCAGGCGGCCCGGTTGGGGATGAGCCCGCAGTGGCACGCGTTCCGGGACGTCGACGCCGTGGACCATCCGCTCGATCACCCCGACGCCTACGTCCGGGAGGGCAACGTCCTGTCCATCGGCACGGTCGCCGGCACCCGGCCCCCGGGAGGCTGATTCCACGCGCGCTCCGGTTGTCGCCCGCGCCGCACCCGGCGAGCCCCGCCACCCCACCGTCCCCGGCCCGGCCCCCGGCTCCGACGAGGTCCCGGCCAGGGCCGAGGCCACGTCTCCCCACCACGGCGAGATCCCCACCGGCCGAGGCGCCGTACCCGACGGCACGGCTCCCGGCACCCGACGCGGCGGGCACCGCCGGGCGGCCCGCCGCGTCGGGTGCCGGTGCGGACGCCGCCCGACGGCGGCCGGGGCCGCGCGCCTCATGCCAGGGCCAGTTCCGCCCAGACCGTCTTGCCGGGGGCGCCCTCGCGCGGGGCGACCGCCCAGCGGGTCGCCAGCTCGGCGACGACCAGCAGCCCCCGGCCGGACTCCGCGTCACCGGGCGGCTCCCGGTCGCAGGGCACGGGGACGCGTTCGGTCCGGGTGTCGCTGACCTCGATGCGCAGGGCGTCGGTGCCGTGGGCGAGCCGGACGTGGAAGTCCCGTCCAGGGACGTGCCCGTGGCGCACGGCGTTGGCGGTGAGTTCGGCGGTGATCAGGGTGAGGGCGTCGTTGGCCCGGCCGCCGTACGGGTGCCCCCAGGTGTCGAGCCGGTGGGAGACCAGCCTGCGGGCGAGGCGCGCGCCGCGCGGGGAGGAGGTGAAGGCCATCGCGAACTCGCGGAGCGGGCGGACGGCGTCCGCCCCGGCGCCGGGAGCGGGCACCTGACGGGTGGGGATTCGGCTGTTCATGTGGTCCACGCTGCCGGTGCGGCCCCGGCGCGGCCAGGCACGCCGCGCACACGGGAGATCGCTGTAGGAGGCGTGTGCGCGGGTGTCGGCGGGGCGGAGCGTGACGATCGGCGCGGAGGCGCGTTGGCCGGGGGAGGGGGTACGACGATGAGCGAACCGACGGGATCGATGGACGAGGCACCGGACCGCGGCGACGACGGTGGTGGGGAACGGCCGCCGGAACCGGACGCGAACTCCGGCGTCCTGCGGGTCTTCGGGCGCCAGTTGAAGCGGTTCCGGCTGCGGGCGGGCCTGGAGCGGCCCGAGTTCGGCTCCATGACGGGCTACTCGGTCTCGACCATCGCCGCGTACGAGCAGGGGCGCCGGGTGCCGCCGCCGAGGTTCATCGACCGGGCGGACGAGGTGCTGGACGCGGGCGGCGTCCTCCAGGAGATGAAGGAGGAGGTGGCGCGCGCCCAGTACCCGGCGTTCTTCCGCGACGCGGCCCGGTTGGAGGGGGAGGCGGTGGAGGTGTGGGTGTACGCCACCCAGGCGGTGCCCGGACTGCTCCAGACCGAGGAGTACATGCGGGCGGTCTTCGGCATGTGGCGTCCACCGCTGGACGAGGAGACGCTGGAGCAACGAGTTGCGGCCCGTCTCGCACGCCAGCATGTCTTCGAGCGCAGACCTGCGCCTTTGCTGAGCTTCGTCATCGACGAGGCGGTCGTGCGCCGACCACTGGGCGGCCGGTCGGTCATGCGCGGTCAGTTGGAGCAGATGTTACTCGTCGGTGCCTTCCGTAACGTCGAGATTCAGATCATGCCGCTCGACCGGGAGGACAACGCCGGGGTGGACGGTCCTTTCACCTTGCTGAATCGCGTCGGGGGCGATCAAGTGGCTTACCTGGAAGCTCAGGGACGCAGCACAATGGTCAGCGACCGGCGGGAGGTCCAGGGAATCGCGTCGCGCTACGGCATCATCCGTGCGCAGGCTCTCACTCCGCGCGAGTCGCTGGCCTTCGTTGAGAAGCTGCTTGGAGAGGTGTGAAGGTGAACGAGACCCCAAGTGCGGTGGGCGACCTGCTCTGGCGCAAGAGTAGTTACAGCGGTGGTGCTGGAGGAGAATGCATCGAAGTAGCCGATTGCGTCCAGACTGTCCACATCCGTGACTCCAAGGACACGAGCCGGCCTGCCCTTTCGGTGGGTGCTCCCGCCTGGGCGGCGTTCGTCGGCTCCGCCGTCCGGTAGGCGGTGGAGTTCTGCCCCCGGTTCTGCACCGGGGGCAGAGCCGTGTCCGACTTGGTCGGCCGACTCGGGGCCTCACCTCGTAGGGGACGGCCGGAGCCCGTACCCGACGGCGATCTCCGCAGCAGGCCGCAGCCCGCCCGCGGGTACCGCGTCGGCGGGGCGGGTGCACGGGGGCGAGCACGTGGACAGGGCGGTGGAGGTCCGGCCGGGCAGGACGACGGAACCGGCGGTCCAGGGGCGGAACCCGGGACGAAGCTCCCGCACGCCCGGCGAGGAGCACAGGGGCCCGGACGGGAGCCGTCCGCGCGGGCTTCGACGCGGACGGACGACGCCGGTGCCTTCGGGTTCTCGGGGGGCTCCGGCCCGCCTGCGGGGATGCCCCGCGGCGGGCTCACCGGTGAACGCGCCGGCCCCCCGCCCCCCGGGGGGGTCCGTTCGACGGGAGACGGCAGCCGCGCCGGGCCGTGGAGCCGGCGGTCCCGTCCGCAGGGCCGCGAGAAGCGCACCGGAGCCGGGGCCGGGTCGGGCCGGTGCGCGGTGGAGAACCGGGGGACGGCGCGGGCGGCCGGGCCGTCCCGGCGTCAGGCCCGGTTCGCTCAGCGCTTCTTGCGGGTCAGGAAGAGGGTGACCGCCGAGGCCAGGGCGACCGTACCGCTGATGGCGCTGACGGCAGTCTGCTTGCCGCCCTGGAAGGCGAAGGTGGAGTAGGCGTTGGCGGCGAGAGCCGCCGCGAGCAGGATCCAGAGGAGGATCTTCATGACCGTTTCTTTCGTCGGGCGAAGGGGCCGGTGCCCTCGTGGGCAGTACGGTGCCCGGGCTCGCAGCATCGAACGAGGCGGCGCCGTAACGGGGTTGTGGTGCAGTACGCTACACCACCCCCTGACACCGCTTACGCCGCCCGCCCCGGCGCCGGTGGCCGGGCCCACCCGCGCGAAGAACCGGGGAAGAAGGCGACCGCACGGCCGGTCTCCGCGACCGGGGGGCGTCGCGGGTGTCGCGGACGGGGGGGGCGCGCCGCGGGCGGTCGGGTTCGGGCGGGGTGCGCCGGCATGTCCGGGAGCGGTGGGGGTACCCGCGTACCCGGCCGGCGCCCGGCGGAGTGCGGAACCCCGTGCGGGGCGCGGAGACCGGTCCGGCGTTCCGGCCGCGGCCCGTCTGTGAGGAAGACCACCCCTCCGGTGCGAGGAGGGCCGTCCTCCCCCGGTGCGGGGGAGGACGGCCCCTCCGCGGCGCGGTTTCACCGCCGACGCCCCCGGGCTGCGGGCGCCTCCCGGTGCGGTGGCGCTTTTCCGTAGCCTCCGCCGAGGTTTTCGGCCGGGGGCCGCGACGGTGCGGGTCCCGGGGACCGGCCCGGTCCCGGGTGTTCGCCCGGCTTCCGGGCCGTGAGGCGCGTCCGACGCGCCGGGCGCTCGTGAACTGCGCCTTCCCCGGCGCGGGGAGGCCTTCACCCGTTCCGGTGGCATGCGGTGCGGGGTGTGCGGTGGTGTTCGACCAGGTGGAGCGGGGTCTTCCGCCTGCCGCTTCCCATGCCTTCCCAGAGGATCGAGCATGGTCGTTTCTGCGCGTGTAGTGCGGCTCTGACCTGCGGCTTTCGGTTTGAGCTGGGAGTCCTTGAGATTGCCGACGGTATCGATGAGTCTGTGACCGAAAGTCAGGCTGGCCCTACGAAAGAGGTAGAGCCAGCTATCCCTAGGCGGTCGAGCGGCTGACCAAGCCGCACGGCACTCTCGAACGGGGGTACGAGAGCATGGATGTCGGCGTCCTCTCCGGCATGGTGAACGAACTGGTTCGCGACCACCGGATACCCGGAGCCCAGCTGTCCCTGTACAGCGGCGGCACGCTGTGGGAGGTGTGCACCGGCGTCGAGCGGATCGGCTCCGACGTGCCGGTGTCCGTGAAGTCCCGCTTCGCCTACGGCTCGGTGAGCAAGGTCTTCACGGCCGCGCTCGTCATGCAGCTGGTCGAAGAGGGCGAGGTGGAACTCGACACTCCCGTCATGGAGGTCCTCGCGGACATCGCGGGGCACACGGCGGTGCCCGCGGACCACCCGATGCACGAGGTGACGCTCCGCCAGCTGCTGAGCCACACCGCCGGGCTCGTGTCCGACTACGAGGGAACCCCGCTGCGCTCCCCGTCCCTGCGCCGCTATTTCGAGTCCGTCGTACGCGAGGGGCACTTCGGCGTGCCCGGCACCGCCTTCTCCTACTCGAACACCGGCTACGCCGTGGCCGCGTACGTCATCGAGGTGCTCACCGGGCAGAGCTGGTGGGACTCGCTGGAGTCGTACCTGGCACACCCGACCGGGCTGGACCTCGCGTTCATCGAGGACCCGCGCCCGGGCCGCGGACCGGGCGCCGCCGTGAGCGGCCACGCCGTGAACGCGCGGACCGGCCGCACCGAGCCCGTGGACTTCTACTGCGAGTCGACGCTGGCCGCGGCCGGGGGCCTCGCGGGCAGCGCCACCGACCTGGTGCGCTTCGGCCGGGCGTTCCTCGGCGAGGGCCACGGGGCCCTGGACGCCGACATCGCCGACCCCGACGTGCTGGCGGTGATGGGCCACGCCGTGCCGGCCGCCGAGCCGTTCGGCCTGGCCGCGGGATGGGGCGCCGGCTGGGGCCTCTACCCCGCCGGGGAGAGCCTGTGGCTCGGCCACGACGGCACCCTCGACGGCGGCTCCTGCAACGTCCGCGTCGACCAGGCCAGCGGCACCGCCCTCGCCTTCACCACCAACTCCACCACCGGCCTGGCCGCCTGGTTCGACCTCGTCGGCGAGCTGGACCGCACCTTCGGCCTGCGTGTCGGCCACTACGAGCAGCCCGCTCCCGCGGGCCGTCCGTGCGACGAGGCCGCCGCGCTCGCCGGTGAGTTCGTCAACGGCGAGCTCGCCATCCGCGTGTTCCCCGAGGGGAACGGCGGCAAGCTGCGCCTGGACGCGGACAACGGCGTCTCCGGGACGCTCACCGTCGGCTCCGACCTCATCTTCAGCGTGCGGGCCGCGGACCAGGGCGACGTGCTGTTCAGCGGCCGCTTCCTCAGGTCCCGGAAGGGCCGCCCGGCCGACCTCATGCAGTACAACGGCCGGACCCTGCGCCGGGCGGGCGAAATCTGCCAGGCCGCCTGATCCCCGGCCACCGCCCTCTCCTCCTTCCCCCCACCCCCCGTTCTCCCTCGTGCCGCCGGCCGGGCCGGCGGCACGGCCCTGTCCTTCCCTCACGTGGAGCCGCGCCGGTGTGCGGTTCCACGGCTCGCGCCGGACCGATGCCGCGGCGCGTGCGGCTCTCGAAGGAGTAGCAACCGTGGTTTCTGCCCAGCACGCGGAGAGCCGGACGCTCCCGGCGCTGTTCGGTGCACAGGTGGCCCGACGACCCGACGCGACCGCGCTGGCGGCCGAATCCGGATCCATGAGCTACGCCGAGCTGGACGCGCGCGTGGCCAGGGCGGCCGCCGTGCTGCACGACCGGGGGGTGCGGCGCGGAACGCCGGTCGGCGTGTGCCTGGAGCGCGGCACCGCGCTGGTGGTGTCGATGCTCGCCGTCATGCGGGCGGGCGGCGTGTACGTGCCGCTGGACCCGGCCTACCCGGCGGAGCGGCTGCGCTACATGACCGACGACTCCGGGATCGGCCTGGTGATCACCCAGCCGTCCGTGGCCGGGCGGGTGCCGGACGGGCCGCGGCGGCTGCTCCTGGCGGACCTGGACGACGCGGTGCCGGCCGGCGCGCCCGCCGTGGAGCCGGGCCCCGACGACGCCGCGTACATGATCTACACCTCGGGCTCTACCGGCCGCCCCAAGGGCGTCGTCGTCACCCACCGCGGCATCGCCGACCTGGCCCGCACCCAGCGGGAGCGGATGGAGGTCACGCCCGACTCGCGGGTGCTCCAGTTCGCCTCGCCCAGCTTCGACGCGGCCGTCTTCGAGGTCACCAAGTCGCTGCTGAACGGCGCCGCCCTCGTCGTACCCGACCGCGGCGGGCTGGCCGGCGCCGAGCTGACCCGGGTCCTGAGGGACTTCGGGGTCACCCACGCGACACTGCCCCCCGCCGTGCTGCCCACCATGGACCCCGAGGACCTGCCGGGCCTCGCCGCCCTGATGGTGGCCGGCGAGGCGTGCCCCGGCGAACTGGTCGACCTGTGGTCGCGCGGCCGCCGCATGTACAACGGCTACGGGCCGACCGAGGCCACCGTCTGCGCCACCATGAGCGCCCCGATGAGCGGCGGCGGCACCCCGCCGCTCGGCACCCCGGTCGAGGGCACCGAGGTGTACGTCCTGGACGGGCGCCTGCAGCCCGTCCCGGCGGGCGCCACCGGTGAGCTGTACATCGCCGGCGAGGGACTGGCCCGGGGCTACCGGGGCCGCCCCGACCTGACGGCGGAACGCTTCGTCGCCGACCCGTACGGCGCGCCCGGCACCCGCATGTACCGCACCGGCGACCTGGTGCGGCGCACCGACGACGGCGGGCTGGAGTTCGCCGGCCGGGTCGACGACCAGGTCAAGCTGCGCGGCTTCCGCATCGAGCTCGGCGAGATCGAGGCCGCCGCCATGCGGCTGCCCGGCGTCGCCCACGCCGTCGCCCTGGTCCGGGAGGACCGCCCGGGCGACCGCCGCCTGGTGGCGTACGCCGTCCCGGACGACGCGGCCGACGCGCCCACGCCCTCCGCGGTCCGCGCCGCCCTGAGGCGCGAGCTGCCCGAGTACATGGTGCCGTCGGCCGTCGTCACGCTGGACGCGCTGCCGCTCACCGTCAACGGCAAGATCGACCGCGCCGCGCTGCCCGAACCGTCCCCCGGCCAACTGGTCGGGGAGTACGTCGCCCCCCGCGACGCCACCGAGGAGGCCGTCGCCGAGGTGTTCGCCGAGGTCCTCGGCGTGCCCCGGGTCGGCGTCCACGACGACTTCTTCGACCTCGGCGGCGACTCCATCCGCGCCGTCCACGCCCTGTCGCGCACCGAGGCGCGGCTGGGGGTCAAGGCCGCGCGGCGCGCCCTGTTCGCCCACCCCACCGTCGCCGAACTCGCCGCCGAGGGGCTGACCGCCGCCTCCACCGACGACGGCATACCGCGCGCCGACCGCGACCGCCCGCTGCCGCTCTCCTCCGCCCAGCGCCGCCTGTGGTTCCTCGACCGCTACGAGGGCGGCTCCACCGAGTACTACACCGGCAGCGCCTACCGGCTGAGCGGCGCCCTCGACGTGCCGGCGCTGCGCACCGCCCTGCGCGGGCTGGTCGCCCGGCACGAGTCCCTGCGGACCACCTTCCACGAGGAGGACGGCCACCCGGTCCAGCGGGTGCACGCCCCCGGCGACGCCCCGCTCGCCCTCGACGAGGAGGACCTGTCGGCCCTGTCCGGCGCCGACCGCGAGGAGGCGCTGTCCGCGCTGCTGCTCGCCGAGGTGGAGAAGCCGTTCGACCTCACGGCCGGCCCGCTGCTGCGGACGGTGCTGGTGCGGTTCGCCGACGACGACCACGTCCTGGTCCTGAGCACCCACCACATCGTCAGCGACGGCTGGTCGCTGGACGTGCTGACCCGGGACCTCGCGGCGCTCTACCGGGCCGCGATCGACCCGCAGGCGGCCCCGCCGGCCGAACTCTCCGTGCAGTACGCCGACTTCGCCGCCTGGGAGCAGAACGGCTGGGACCGCGCCGCCGTCGCGGACCGCTTCGCCTACTGGGAGCGGCAGCTGGACGAGGTGCAGCCGCTCGCGCTGCCCACCGACCGGCCGCGCCCCGAGGTCCGCACCACCAGGGGAGCGGTGCACCGCTTCGAGCTGACCGCCGCCGAGACCGAGGCGCTGAAGGAGCTGGGCCGCGGCCGGGGCGCGACCCTCTTCATGACGCTCACCGCGATGACCCAGCTGCTGCTGGCGACCGCGTCCGGCACCCGCGACGTGGCCCTGGGCGTCGCCTCGGCGGGCCGGGAGCACCAGCAGACCGACGACCTGGTCGGCTTCTTCGTCAACCCCGTCGTCATCCGCTCCCGGCCGCGCACCACGGACACCGTGGCGTCCTTCCTCGACGACGTGCGCACCACCGTGCGGGACGCCTTCGACCACGAACTCCCCTTCGACCGGCTGGTCGAGGAGCTGGTCACCGAGCGCGACCCCGGCCGCACCCCGCTGTTCCAGGCCATGATGGTGCTCCAGAACACCCTTCCCCAGCGGGTCGAGCTGCCCGGCCTCGACGTTTCCGAGGTGCTGCTCCCGCGCACCCGCTCGCTGTTCGACCTGGTCGTGGAGTACGAGGAGCGCGACGGCGCGCTGCGGGTCGCCCTGGAGTACAACACCGAGCTGTTCGAAGAGGCGTCGGCCCGGCGCCTCGGCGAGCGGCTGCGCCGCCTCGTCGCCGCCGCCACCGCGCAGCCGCGGCTGCCCCTGGCCGCCCTCGACCTGCTGTCGCCCGACGAGCGGGACCGGCTCGCGCAGTGGTCCGGCGACGCCCCGCGGGGCACGGTGCCGGGCGTTCCCGAGCGGTTCGCCGAGATCGCCGCGAGGACGCCCGACGCGACCGCCCTCGTCGGCACCGCCGAGCAGCTCACCTACGCCGAGCTCGACTCCCGCACCGACGCCCTGGCCCGCCGCCTGCGCGCCGCGGGAGTGCGGGCCGAGGCGCCGGTCGTACTCGTCCTCGAACGCGGCGTGCAGGTCGTGGTCTCCATGCTCGCCGTGCTGCGCGCGGGCGGCGCCTACGCGCCGGCGCACTCCGGCCACCCCGTGGACCGGGTCCGGGCGCTGATCGAGCAGGCCGGAGCGGTCTGCGTGATCACCGACGAGGCGTCGAAGGACCGCGTCCCGCAGGACACCGGGCTGCCCCTGATCGTCCTCGACGAGGGCGGCAGGCCGACCTCCGAGGGCCCGGGCGAACCGCTCGACGGACCCGCCACGCACCACCCCGACCAGCTCGCCTACCTCATGTTCACGTCGGGGTCCACCGGCACCCCGAAGGGCGTCGGCGTCACCCACGACGACATCACCCGGCTCGCCCTCGACAGCCGCTGGCGCGACGGCCGCCACGAGCGGACGCTGTTCCACTCCTCGCACGCCTTCGACGCGGCGACCTTCGAGATCTGGGTGCCGCTGCTGAACGGCGGCAGCGTGGTCGTCGCCCCGCCGGAGCACCTCGACGCGGAGGCGTTCGGCGCGCTGGTCGACGCCCGGGGCGTGCAGTCCACGTTCGTCACCACCTCGCTGTTCAACCTCTACGCCAACCAGATGCCGGAGTGCTTCTCCGGGATGCGCGCGGTGATCACCGGCGGCGAGGCCGCGAACGTGCAGGCCGTCCGCCGGGTCGCCGACGCCTGCCCGGACTTGGTGATCTGCAACGGCTACGGACCCACCGAGACCACCACCTTCGCCACCGTCCACGCCTACGCGCCGAGCGAGCGCGAGGCGAAGACGCTGCCCATCGGCACCGCCCTCGACGACACCCGGCTGCTGGTCCTCGACGGGTTCCTGCGGCCGGTGCCGGCCGGGGTCACCGGCGAGCTGTACGTCGGCGGCGCCGGACTGGCCCGCGGCTACTGGGGACGCCCCGACCTGACCGCGGAGCGGTTCGTCGCCCACCCGACCGCGCCCGGGGAGCGCCTCTACCGCACCGGCGACCTGGTGCGCTGGACGCCCGCCGGCGAACTGGAGTACCTGGGCCGCGTCGACGCCCAGGTGAAGATCCGCGGCTTCCGCATCGAGCTCGGCGAGATCGAGGCCGCGCTGCTGCGGCTCCCGGAGATCGGCGAGGCGACGGTCGTCGTGCACGGCACCGAGGCCGGCGGCAAGCGGATCGTCGCCTACGTGGTGGCGGAGCGGGGTCTGGAGACCCCCTGGACCTCGACGGCTGCCGGGCCCGGCTGGGCGAGCGGCTCCCCGAGTACATGGTCCCGGCGGTCCTGATCCCGCTCGACGCCATGCCGCTGAACAGCAACGGCAAGGTCGACCGGCGCGCCCTGCCCGCCCCCGCCCCGGAGCTGACGGCCGGCACCGCGTACGTCGCGCCGCGCGACGAGGTGGAGCGGACGCTGGCGGGGGTGTTCGCGTCGGTGCTGGGTGTCGAGCGGGTCGGTGTGCACGACAACTTCTTCGACCTGGGCGGCGACTCGATCCTGAGCATCCAGCTCGTCTCCCGCGCCCGCAAGGAGGGACTGGAACTCACCTCCAAGGACGTCTTCGTCCGGCAGACCGTCGCCGGCCTGGCGACCGTGGCCGTCCCCACCGGCGCCGGGCGGACCCTCGCCGAGCAGGGTGTGGTGACGGGTGAGGTGGTGGTGACGCCGATCGTGGAGTGGTTCTTCGGTTCGCATCCGGTGGCGCCGCATCACTTCAACATGGCGGTGTTGTTGGAGGTGGGGGCCGGGTTCGACGCGGGTGTGCTGGCGGATGCGGTGGGGGTGTTGCTGGGGCAGCACGACATGTTGCGTCTGCGGGTGGTGGACGGGCGGTTGTCGGTGGCCGGTTTCGAGGATGCGGGCCGGGTGCTGGAGACGGTCGACGTGCGGGGTCTGTCCGGTGCTGCGCTGGATGTGGTGGTGCGGGAGCACTCGGTGCGGGTGCAGTCGTCGCTGGATCTGGTGGCGGGTCCGTTGGTGCGGGTGGTGTTCTTCGACGCCGGTGCGGACGGTGGGTCGCGGTTGTTGCTGGCGGCGCATCATCTGGTGGTGGACGGTGTGTCGTGGCGGGTGCTGCTGGAGGACCTGGACGCGGCGTGCCGCCGTGAGCCGCTGGGGCCGAAGACCACCTCCTTCCAGCAGTGGGCGCACCTGCTGACGACCGCCGCCGCCGAAGGCCGCTTCGACGCGGAGACGTCGTACTGGACCGAGGCCACCACGGGAGCCGGGGCGGAGATCCCGGTGGACGGTGGGGGCGGGAACCTGATGGGTGCCCAGCGGACGGTGCGTTCGGAGTTGTCGGCGGAGTTGACGCGTCGGTTGTTGCTGGACGTGCCGGGGGCGTACCGGACGCAGGTCAACGATGTGCTGTTGGCGGCGTTGGCGCGGGTGCTGTGCGGTTGGACGGGTGAGTCGCGGCTGCTGGTGGATCTTGAGGGCCATGGCCGTGAGGAGTTGTTCGGGGGGTGGACCTGTCGCGTACGGTGGGTTGGTTCACCACGATGTTCCCGGTCGCGCTTGAGGCCCGGGAGGGCTGGGACGCGCAGATCAAGCACACCAAGGAGCTGCTGCGGGCGATCCCCAACCGGGGCCTGGGCTACGGCGCGCTGCGTCATCTGCGCGGTGAGCTGGGCTCCGTGCCCGAGCCGAAGGTCAGCTTCAACTACCTCGGCCAGTTCGACACCTCGGCCGGCGAAGGCGGCCTGTACGAGTCGATCGAGCTGAACCCCGGCGGCGAGTACGCGCCGGGGGAGGAGCGGGCGCACCTGTTGGACGTGGTGGGCCGGGTGGTCGACGGGCGGCTGGTGTTCGACTGGGCGTACGCCGAGGGCGTGCACGAGGGGTCGACGGTCGCGGGTCTGGCGGAGCGGTTCCTGACCGAGCTGACGGAGCTGATCGGGCACTGCGTGGCGGAGGGCACCGGCGGGGTCACCCCGTCGGACTTCCCGCTGGCGACGCTCACGCAGGCCGAGGTGGACCTGCTGGCCGGGGACGGGCGCGGGGTGGAGGACATCTATCCGCTCACCCCGATGCAGCAGGGCATGCTCTTCCACAGCCTGCTGGAACCCGACTCCTCCTCCTACTTCGAACAGCTCGTGTTCGTGCTCGACGGCGTCACCGACGTCCAGGGGCTCGCCCGCGCCTGGCAGCGGGTCGCGGACGCCACCCCCGTCCTGCGCACCTCCCTGGCCTGGGAGGACCTGGACGAGCCCGTCCAGCGGGTGCACCGCTCGGTCGCCTTCCCCGTGACCGTCGGGGACTGGCGGGACCTGTCGGAGGAGGGGCGGCGCGCGGCGCTGGAGGAGTTCACCGCGGAGGACGAGCGGCGGGGCGTCGACCTGACGGCGGCGCCGCTGTCGCGGGTGGCGCTGTTCCGGTTGTCGGAGACGCGGGTGCAGGTGGTGTGGACCTTCCACCACATCCTGCTGGACGGCTGGAGCCTGCCGCTGGTGATGGCCGACCTGTTCACCGCCTACCGCGGTGGGGAGCTGCCGGCCCGCCCGGCGTTCCGGGAGTACCACGCCTGGCTGGCCGAGCAGGACGCCCAGGCCGCCCACGCCTACTGGCGGGAGGTCCTGGCCGGCTACGACACCCCCGTACCCCTGCCCTACGACCGCACCCCCGACGACGTCCGCGCCGCACGCTCCACCGCCCGGCTCGTCGACGACCTCGGCACCGGACCGTCCGACGCGGTCCACGACTTCGCCAAGCGCCACCGGCTCACCGTCAACGCCGTGGTACAGGCGGCCTGGGCGCTGCTGCTGTCGGCCCACTCGGGCCAGACGGACCTGGTCTTCGGCGCGACCACCTCCGGCCGCCCCGCCGACCTGCCGGACGCCGAGTCGGCCGTCGGCATCTTCATCAACACCCTGCCGGTGCGCGTCCGCATCGACCCGGACCAGCGGGTCGCCGACTGGCTCCAGGGCATCCAGCTCCGGCAGACCGAAGCGCACGGCCACGACTACCTGCCGCTGGCCCGGATCCAGGCGGAGGCCGGCCTCCCCGCGGACACCACCCTCTTCGACAGCCTGGTGGTCTTCGAGAACTACCCCGTCGACGAGGACAGCGCCCGCGCCCACGGCCTGACCGTGGAGCCCGTGACCGCCAACGAGGCCACCAACTACCCGCTCACGCTGGTCGCCTACGACGGCGCCAGGATCGGCCTCCACCTGCGCTACGACCCGAACCACTTCGACGCGGACACCGCCCGGAGCCTCCTGGACCGGCTGGTCCACCTGCTGACCGCGCTCGTCGCCGAGCCCGGCCGTCGGGTCGCCGCCGTACCGCTGCTCACCCCGGCCGAGGAGCGGGCCGCCCTGGGCGGCCCCGCGCGGCGGACCGAAGCCGGTGGCACCATGGTCTCGCTCTTCGCCGAGCAGGCCGCACGGCACCCGGAGCGCGTCGCGCTCCTCGGGGAGCACGAGCAGTTGACCTTCGCCGAGCTCGACGCCCGCTCCGACCGGGTCGCCCGCGCGCTGCGCGCACAGGGCGTGCGGCGCGGCGAGTTCGTCGGCGTCTGCCTGGAACGCGGCCCGTCGCAGGTCGTGTCCTACCTGGGCGTGATGAAGGCCGGCGCGGCCTACCTGCCGATGGACCCGACGTACCCGCTCGACCGCCTCCAGTACATGGTCGACGACTCCGGCGTCCGCACCGTCGTCACCCAGCGCTCCCTCACCGGGACCGTCCCCGGCACCGAGCGGCAGCTCCTCCTGGACGAGCTGACCGGCCACACCGCGGCGGACGGCGCCGCGCTGCCCGAGCCCGGTCCCGACGACGCCGCGTACATGATCTACACCTCGGGCTCCACCGGCCGCCCCAAGGGCGTCGTGGTCGGCCACCGGGGCGTGGCCGACTTCGCCCGCACCCAGCTCCACCGGATGCGGGTCGCCCCGGACTCGCGCACCCTCCAGTTCGCCTCGCCGAGCTTCGACGCCGCGGTCTTCGAGATCACCGCCTCCCTGCTCAACGGTGCCACCCTCGTCACCCCTTCCCGCGACAAGCTCGCCGGTGAGGAACTCGTCGAGGTCATCCGGGACTTCGGGGTCACCCACGCCCTCCTGCCGCCCGCCGTCCTGCCCACCATGAACCCGCGGGAGGTGCCCGGCCTGGCCGTCCTGGCGACGGGCGGCGAGGCGCTGCCCGGCGAACTCGCCGACCGGTGGTCGCAGGGCCGCCGCCTGGTCAACGCCTACGGGCCGACCGAGACCACGGTGTGCGCCACCATGAGCGCCCCGCTGTCCGGCGCGGGCACCCCGCCGATCGGCACCGCGATCGAGGGCACCCGGGTGTACGTCCTGGACGCCTTCCTGCGGCCGGTGCCGGCCGGGGTCACCGGCGAGCTGTACATCGCCGGCGAGGGACTGGCCCGCGGCTACTGGGGACGCCCCGGCCTGACCGCGGAGCGGTTCGTCGCCGACCCGTACGGCGCACCCGGCGACCGCATGTACCGCAGCGGCGACCTGGTCCGCCGGCGCACCGACGGCGAGCTGGAGTTCGTCGGCCGCGCCGACAACCAGGTGAAGATCCGCGGTTTCCGCGTCGAGCTCGGCGAGATCGAGGCCGCGCTGCTCGCCCGGCCGGACGTCCGGCAGGCCGTGGTCGCGGTCCGCGAGGACCGGCCCGGGTCCAAGCGGCTCGTCGGCTACGTCGTCCCCGAGGACGGCGCCGCCCCGGACGCCGCCGAACTGCGCGCCGGCGTCGGCGAGGCCCTGCCCGCCCACATGGTTCCGGCGGCCGTCGTCACACTGGACGCACTCCCGCTCACCGCCAACGGCAAGATCGACACCAAGGCGCTGCCGGACCCCGTGTGGACCACGGAGGACGCCGCGTACGTCGCGCCGCGCGACGAGGTGGAGCGGACGCTGGCGGGGGTGTTCGCGTCGGTGCTGGGTGTCGAGCGGGTCGGTGTGCACGACAACTTCTTCGACCTGGGCGGCGACTCGATCCTGAGCATCCAGCTCGTCTCCCGCGCCCGCCGCGAGGGCGTCCACCTCACCTCGAAGGACGTCTTCGCCCACCAGACCGTCGCGGGCCTCGCCGCGGCCGCCGCCCCCGGAGAGGGCGCGGTACCGGCCGCCGAGCAGGGTGTGGTGACGGGTGAGGTGGTGGTGACGCCGATCGTGGAGTGGTTCTTCGGTTCGCATCCGGTGGCGCCGCATCACTTCAACATGGCGGTGCTGTTGGAGGTGGGGGCCGGGTTCGACGCGGGTGTGCTGGCGGATGCGGTGGGGGTGTTGCTGGGGCAGCACGACATGTTGCGTCTGCGGGTGGTGGACGGGCGGTTGTCGGTGGCCGGTTTCGAGGATGCGGGCCGGGTGCTGGAGACGGTCGACGTGCGGGGTCTGTCCGGTGCTGCGCTGGATGCGGTGGTGCGGGAGCACTCGGTGCGGGTGCAGTCGTCGCTGGATCTGGTGGCGGGTCCGTTGGTGCGGGTGGTGTTCTTCGACGCCGGTGCGGACGGTGGGTCGCGGTTGTTGCTGGCGGCGCATCATCTGGTGGTGGACGGTGTGTCGTGGCGGGTGCTGCTGGAGGACCTGGACGCGGCGTGCCGCCGTGAGCCGCTGGGACCGAAGACCACCTCCTTCCAGCAGTGGGCGGCACGACTCGCCGAGCACACCGAACAGGGCGGCTTCGACGCCGAACTGCCCTACTGGACCGCCCTGACCGAAGGCGTCCCCTCCGACGTCCCGGTGGACGGTGGGGGCGGGAACCTGATGGGTGCCCAGCGGACGGTGCGTTCGGAGTTGTCGGCGGAGTTGACGCGTCGGTTGTTGCTGGACGTGCCGGGGGCGTACCGGACGCAGGTCAACGATGTGCTGTTGGCGGCGTTGGCGCGGGTGCTGTGCGGTTGGACGGGTGAGTCGCGGCTGCTGGTGGATCTTGAGGGCCATGGCCGTGAGGAGTTGTTCGGGGGGGTGGACCTGTCGCGTACGGTGGGTTGGTTCACCACGATGTTCCCGGTCGCGCTTGAGGCCCGGGAGGGCTGGGACGCGCAGATCAAGCACACCAAGGAGCTGCTGCGGGCGATCCCCAACCGGGGCCTGGGCTACGGCGCGCTGCGTCATCTGCGCGGTGAGCTGGGCTCCGTGCCCGAGCCGAAGGTCAGCTTCAACTACCTCGGCCAGTTCGACACCTCGGCCGGCGAAGGCGGCCTCTTCGGCACCTCGTCCCTCGAACCCGGCGGCGAGTACGCGCCGGGGGAGGAGCGGGCGCACCTGTTGGACGTGGTGGGCCGGGTGGTCGACGGGCGGCTGGTGTTCGACTGGGCGTACGCCGAGGGCGTGCACGAGGGGTCGACGGTCGCGGGTCTGGCGGAGCGGTTCCTGACCGAGCTGACGGAGCTGATCGGGCACTGCGTGGCGGAGGGCACCGGCGGGGTCACCCCGTCGGACTTCCCGCTGGCGACGCTCACGCAGGCCGAGGTGGACCTGCTGGCCGGGGACGGGCGCGGGGTGGAGGACATCTATCCGCTCACCCCGATGCAGCAGGGCATGCTCTTCCACAGCCTGCTGGAACCCGACTCCTCCTCCTACTTCGAGCAGACCCTCCTCGTCCTCGACGGCGTCACCGACGTCGAGGCCCTCGCCCGCGCCTGGCAGCAGGTCGTGGACGCCACCCCCGTGCTCCGTACGACGCTGGCTTGGCAGGGCATCGCCGAACCGGTGCAGATCGTCCGGCGCGAAGCCGTCCTGCCCGTGACCGTCGGGGACTGGCGGGACCTGTCGGAGGAGGGGCGGCGCGCGGCGCTGGAGGAGTTCACCGCGGAGGACGAGCGGCGGGGCGTCGACCTGACGGCGGCGCCGCTGTCGCGGGTGGCGCTGTTCCGGTTGTCGGAGACGCGAGTGCAGGTGGTGTGGACCTTCCACCACATCCTGCTGGACGGCTGGAGCCTGCCGCTGGTGATGGCCGACCTGTTCACCGCCTACCGCGGTGGGGAGCTGCCGGCCCGCCCGGCGTTCCGGGAGTACCACGCCTGGCTGGCCGAGCAGGACGCCCAGGCCGCCCACGCCTACTGGCGGGAGGTCCTGGCCGGCTACGACACCCCCGTACCCCTGCCCTACGACCGCACCCCCGACGACGTCCGCGCCGCACGCTCCACCGAGCGCCGGGAACTCGACCTCCCGGACGGGCTGTCGGACGCGGTGCTCGACTTCGCCAAGCGCCACCGGCTCACCGTCAACACGGTCGTCCAGGGCGCCTGGGCGCTGCTGCTGTCGGCGTACTCCGGCCGCACCGACCTGGTCTTCGGCGCGACCACCTCCGGCCGCCCCGCCGACCTGCCGGACATCGAGTCGGCCGTCGGCATCTTCATCAACACCCTGCCGGTGCGCGTCCACGTCGACCCGGGGCGGAACGTCGCCGACTGGCTCCGGGACATCCAGCTCCGGCAGACCGAGTCCCGGCGCCACGACTACCTCTCCCTGGCCCGGATCCAGGCGGAGGCCGGCCTCCCCCGCGGACACCACCCTCTTCGACAGCCTGGTGGTCTTCGAGAACTACCCCGTCGACGAGGACAGCGCCCGCGCCCACGGCCTGACCGTGGAGCCCGTGACCGCCAACGAGGCCACCAACTACCCGCTCACGCTCAGCGCCTACTCCGGCGACCGGGTCCGGGTGGTCCTCGGCTACGAGCCGAAGCACTTCGACGAGCCGACCGTCCGCGGCCTGCTGGACCACCTCGGCGACATCCTCCGGGCGATGGTCGACGGGGCCGACAGCCCCCTCGGCCGGATGCCGGTCCGGCGCGACCCCGCCCTGGACGCCTTCCAGGACGGCGGCACCGCCGAGGTGCCCGACGGCACGGTCCCGGAGCTCTTCGCCGCGCAGGCCGCGCGGCGGCCCGAGGCGGTCGCCGTCATCGGCGACGGGGAGTCGCTCACCTACGCCGAGCTCGACGCCGAGGCGGACCGCCTGGCCCGCGTGCTGCGCGAGCGGGGCGTCGGCCCGGAGTCCCGGGTGCTGCTGCTGATGCCGCGCTCCCCGCGGGTGGTCGTGGCGATGCTGGCGGTGCTGAAGGCGGGCGGGGCGTACGTCCCCGTGCACGCGGCCTTCCCCGCGGACCGGGTGGCCTGGCTGCTGGAGGACACCGCCGCCGCGGCGGTCGTCGCCGACACCTCGATGCTCGACCGGCTCGCCGACCCCCGCGTACCGGTGGTCACCTACGACGCGACGGGTGACGCCGTCCCGGAGGACGAGGGCACCGCGCTGCCGCCGGTGCCGGCCGACTCCGCCGCGTACGTGATGTTCACCTCCGGGTCCACCGGCACCCCCAAGGGCGTCACCGTCAGCCACCGCAGCATCGTGGCGCTGGCCCTGGACCGGCGCTGGCGGGACGGGCACGAGCGGGTGCTCTTCCACTCGCCGCACGCCTTCGACGCCGCCACCTACGAGGTGTGGACCCCGCTGCTCGCGGGCGGCGCCGTCTCCGTCGCCCCGGCAGGGGACCTGACGGCCGAGACCATCCGCGCCCAGGCGGCCGAGCACGGCGTCACCGCGATGTTCCTGACGACCGCGCTGTTCAACCTGTTCGCCCAGCAGGACCCGGGGTGCTTCGGCGGACTGCGCGAGGTGTGGACGGGCGGCGAGGCGGCCCAGCCCGCGGCCTTCGCCCGGGTCACCGAGGCGTGCCCCGACACCGCCGTCGTGCACGTCTACGGCCCCACCGAGACGACCACCTTCGCCACCTGCACCCCGATCACCGCCGACGAGGCCCGCGCGGCCGCGACGCCCATCGGGCGGCCGATGGACAACACCCGGGCCTACGTCCTGGACGCGCTGCTGCGGCCGGTGCCGGCCGGGGCGGCGGGCGAGCTGTACCTCGCGGGCGACGGACTGGCCCGCGGCTACGAGAACCGGCCCGCGCTGACCGCCGAGCGGTTCGTCGCCGACCCGTTCTCCACCGGCGGGCGCCTCTACCGCACCGGCGACGTGGTGCGCTGGAACACCGACGGGCGGATCGAGTTCATCGGCCGCGCCGACGGACAGGTCAAGATCCGCGGCTTCCGCATCGAGCTCGGCGAGATCGAGAACGCGCTCGCCGACTGCCCGGGCGTCGCCCGCGCCGCAGTGGCCGTCGCGGACTCGCCGTCCGGGGCCAAGCAGCTGGTCGGCCACCTCCTCCCGGAGGAGCCGGGAACGGTGCCCGACGCGGAGGCCGTACGGGCCAAACTCGCCGGGATGCTCCCCGCGTACATGGTGCCGACGCTGCTGCTGCCCATCGACACGCTGCCACTGACGCCGAACGGCAAGGTGGACCGCCGGGCGCTGCCCGCACCCGACTGGTCACGGCTCTCCGAGGAGAGCTACGAGGCCCCGGAGACCGTCACCGAGGAGGCGCTCGCCGAGATCTGGGCCGGAATCCTCGGCCTGGAACGGGTCGGCGTCCACGACAACTTCTTCGACATCGGCGGCGACTCGGTCCGCAGCATCCAGGTCGTCGGCGCCGTGGAGACCGCCCTCGGGGTGCGGATGCCGACCCGGGCCCTGTTCACGCACCAGACACTGCGGGCCTTCGCGGAGGCCGTCGAGGAAGCCGTCCTCGCCGAACTCGAGGACGGGGACTGACCATGGCCCCCCTGCCGACCCACCACTCGCACCAGCGCCGGAGGACAGCACGATGACCCTCGACCGCAAGGAACGGCTGAAGCAGGAGATGCTGCGCCGGCTGGCGACGCAGCAGGCCCGCAAGGACCGCAACAGGATCACCCGCGCCCCCCGGGACGGCGAGCTGCCCCTGTCGTACGCCCAGCAGCGCCTGTGGTTCCTCGACCGGCTGGAACCGGGGCGGGCCGACTACAACTCCGGTTTCTGCCTGGAGCTGCGCGGCGACCTGGATCCCGAGGCGCTGCGCCGCGCCTGCACCGCGCTCGTCGTGCGGCACGAGTCGCTGCGCACCACCTTCCACGAGGAGGACGGCAGGGGCGTGCAGCGCGTGCGGCCGCCGCAGGACGCCGAGGACGCGCTGCTCTTCGAGCTCGCCGAGGCGCACGGCGAGCAGGCCCTGGACGAGGCGCTGGCCGAGCGCCACGCCCTCCCCCTTCGACCTGGCCACCGGGCCGCTGCTGCGCGTCCACGTGGTGCGGGCCGGCGAGCGCCGGCACGTGCTGCTGGTGACGATGCACCACATCGTCACCGACGGCTGGTCGATGGGCGTGCTGCGCTCCGAACTCGACGTGCTGTACCGGGCCGCGCTGGAGCGGCCCGCCGCGCCCGCCGCCGAGCTGCCCGGCGCCGCCGGCCTGGCCGAGCCGGCCGTGCAGTACGCGGACTACGCGGTGTGGCAGCGCGAACGGCTGAGCGGCGAGCGCCACGAGCGCTCCCTGGAGCACTGGCGGACCAAGCTGGCCGGGGCCGAACCGCTGGCCCTGCCCACCGACCGCCCGCGGCCGCCGGTGCGCGGCACCGGCGGCGGCTCCCACTTCTTCCGCGTCCCGAAGGCCACCGCCGACGCGATGCGGCAGGCCGCCGCCGAGCAGGACGCCAACCTCTTCACGGTGCTGGTCGCGGGGGTGCGGCTGGTGCTGTCCCGCTGGACCCGTTCGGACGACGTGGTCCTCGGCACGGTCGTGGCCGGCCGGGACGACCCGCAGCTGCGCGACACGGTCGGCTTCTTCGTCAACACCGTCGCGTTGCGCGGGCGGGTGGACGAGCGGCAGTCCTTCGGGCAGTTCCTCGCCGGGGTCAAGGACGGCGTGCTCGCCGACCTGGACCACGCCGAGGTGCCCTTCGACGCCGTCGTGGACGCCGTACTGGACGAGCGGGACCCCTCCACGCCGCCGCTGGTGCAGGCCACGGTGGTCCTGCAGAACCTCGGCAACGGGCAGCGGACCGGCCTCGGCGGGCTGGAGGTCGAGCCCTACCCGCTGCGGCGCGAGCACGCCGTCTTCGACCTGACCTTCGAGTTCCAGGAGACCGCCGACGGCCTGGACGCGCAGATCGAGTACGCCACCGAGCTGTTCGACGCGGGCACGATCGAGTTGCTCGCCCGCGACCTGTGTGCGGCGCTGGCCGCGGCGGCCGACCCCCGGCCGCTGCGGGACACCGAACCGCTCGGCGCCGACGGCCGCGCGCGGGCGCTCGACGCCGGCCGGGGCGCGGCCGGCCCGACCCCGCGCACCCTCGGCGAACTCCTCGCCGAGCGGGCCGCGCACCACCCCGACGAGGTCGCCGTCGTCTCCGACCGCGAGCAGCTGACCTTCGCCGAACTGGCCGACCGGGCCGCCCGCTTCGCCGCGTACCTGCTGCGCCGCGGCCTGCGCCGCGGCGACTTCGTGGGCGTGTGCCTGGAGCGGGGCGCCGACCAGGTGGCCGCGCTGCTCGGCGTCGTGCAGGCGGGCGGCGTCTACCTGCCGCTGGACCCCGGCTATCCCGCCGAGCGCCTCTCCTACGTCCTGGAGGACTCGGGGGTGCGCACGGTCGTCACCGACACCTCCGTCGCCGGGGTGCTCCCCGGCACGGTCGAACCGATCCTGCTCGACCGGGTGCGCGACGAGGTCCTGGCCTGCGAGCCCGCGCCGCACCCCGCCACGGTCGAGGACGCCGCGTACATGATCTACACCTCCGGTTCCACCGGCCGCCCCAAGGGCGTGCTGGTGGGCCACCGCGGCATCGCGGCGCTGGCCGCGGCGCAGGGCTCCCGCATGGACGTGGGCCCGGGGGCGCGGATGCTGCAGTTCGCCTCGCCGGCCTTCGACGCGGCGATCGCCGAGCTGACCGTGGCGCTGCTCAACGGCGCCGCCTCCGTGGTGCTGCCCAGGGAGCAGCTGCACGGCGAGGGGCTCGTCCGGGCGCTCGAGGCGTACGGCGTCACCCACGTGACGCTGCCGCCCGCCCTGCTGCCCGGCCTCGACCCGGAGGACCTGCGCCCGCTGAAGGCGCTGCTGGTCGCCGGCGAGGCGACCTCCGGCGAGCTGGTCGCGCAGTTCTCCGCGGGGCGCCGGATGTTCAACGCCTACGGGCCCACCGAGTCCACCGTGTGCGCCACCATGAGCGCCCCGCTGTCCGGCGCGGGCACCCCGCCGATCGGCACCGCGATCGAGGGCACCCGGGTGTACGTGCTGGACCGCTGGCTGCGGCCGGTCGGGCCCGGTGTGCCCGGCGAGCTGTACATCGCGGGCGACGGCCTGGCGCACGGCTACTGGCGGCGGGCCGCCCTGACCGCGGAGCGGTTCGTCGCCGACCCCTTCGGCCCGGCGGGCGCCCGCATGTACCGCAGCGGCGACGTGGTGCGCCGGCGCGCCGACGGCGAGCTGGAGTTCCTGGGCCGCTCCGACGGCCAGGTGAAGATCCGCGGCCACCGCGTCGAGCCCGGCGAGATCGAGGGCACCCTGCTGCGGCTGCCCGGGGTGGCGCAGGCCGTCGTCGACGTGCAGGGCCGCGGCACCGACCGCAGGCTCGTCGCGTACGTGGTGCCGGCCGAGCCCGGCGCGGCGACCGTGGACGGCCTGCGCGAGGAGCTGGCCGCGGTCCTGCCGGAGTACCTGGTGCCGGCCGCCTTCTGCCTCCTCGACGCGGTCCCGCTGACCAGCAACGGCAAGGTGGACCGCAAGGCGCTGCCCGCCGTCGACTGGGCGAGCCAGTCGGGCGCGGGCCACGTGCCCCCCTCCACCCCCACCGAGACCGCGCTCGCCGGGATCTGGTCCGAGCTGCTCGGCCTGGAGGACCCGGGCGTCCACGACAACTTCTTCCGGGTCGGCGGGGACTCCGTCGGCAGCGTCCGGATGCTGTCCCGGGCCGCCGACGTGCTCGGGGTGCGGCTGCCGCCGCGCAGCGTCTTCGACCGCCCGACGATCGCCGGGCTCGCCGCGCTGATCGACGCCACCGCGGCCGCGGAGGACCCGGACGCCGACCGGATCACGCCCGTGCCGCGCGACGAGCCGCTGCCGCTGTCGTTCACCCAGCGCCGCCTGTGGTTCCTGGACGACTTCGAGCCGGGCGGCTCCGAGTACAACTCGGGCGGCGCGCTCAGGCTCACCGGCCCGCTGGACCGGGCGGCGCTGCGAACGGCCCTGGACGCCCTGGTGCACCGGCACGAGTCGCTGCGCACCGTCTTCGTCCCGCGGGACGGCAGCCCGGTGCAGGTCGTCCGCCCGCCCGCGCCCGTACCGCTGCCCTTCGAGGACCTGACCGGCCGGTCCGGACAGGAACTCGACGCGCGGCTCGCCGCGGAGGTCCAGCGGCCCTTCGCGCTGGACGAGGGCCCGCTGCTGCGGCTGCTGCTCGTCGGGCTCGGCCCCGAGGAGCACGTGCTCCTCATGAGCATCCACCACATCGTCACCGACGCCTGGTCGATGTCGGTGATCACCCGGGAGCTCGGCTCCCTGTACGCGGCGGCGCTGTCCCACCCCGGCACGCCCGCCGCCGAGCTGCCCGCACGCGCCGGACTGCCCGAACTGCCGTTGCAGTACGCCGACTTCGCCGTGTGGCAGACCCGCAGGGAGTCCTCGGAGGCCTTCCGCGAGTCCCTGGAGCACTGGACGCGGCGGCTCGCCGGCGCCCAGCCGCTGGAGCTGCCCACCGACCGCCCGCGCCCCACCGTGCGCGGCACCGCCGGCGCGGTGCACGACTTCGCCGTCCCCGCCGACGTCCTGGACGGGCTGCACCGGCTCGGCCGGGCGAACGGCACCACGCTGTTCATGACGCTCACCGCCGCGGTCCGCCTCCTGCTGTCCCGGTGGACCGGCCAGGACGACATCACCGTCGGCACGGTCACCTCCGGCCGGGAACGCGCCGAGCTGGAGAACATCGTCGGGTTCTTCGTCAACACCCTGGCGCTGCGCGGCCGCGTCGACGAGTCGGCGACCGTCGCCGGGCTGCTCGCCGACGTCCGCGAGACCGTCCTGGAGGCGTTCGAACACGCCGACGTGCCCTTCGACCGGGTGGTGGAGGCGGTGGCGCCCGAGCGCGACCCGTCGCGGCCCACGCTGGTCCAGGCGGTCGTGGCGCTGCAGAACGCGCCGGGCCAGACCCCGCACCTCGACGGCCTGGACCTCACCGAGTACCCGCTGGTCCGCGAGCACTCCCTGTTCGACCTCAGCCTGGACTTCGGGGAGGTGGACGGCCGGCTGCTGGGCGCGCTGGAGTACAACACCGACCTGTTCGACCCCGAGACCGTCGCCCGCTTCGCCGACCAGCTCACGCTGCTGCTGCGCCTGATGGCCGAGGACGACGGCCGCGTCCTGCGCGACCTCGTCCCGCTGTCCGACGCCACCCGCGGCGAGCTGCTGGCCGCCGCGTCCGGGCCCGCCCTCGACGCGGGGGACGGCCACGTCCTGCACGGCCTGGCCGAGGCCGCCGCCGCGCACCCGGAGCGGCCCGCGCTGACCGCGGGGGACACCACGCTGTCCTTCGGGGAACTCGACGCCCGCGTCAACCGGCTGGCCCGCCGGCTCATCGCCGCCGGCGCCGGGCCCGGCGACCGGATCGCCCTGGTCCTGCCGCGCACCGCGGACGTGGTGACCGCCGTGTTCGCGGTACTGCGGGCCGGCGCCGCCTACGTGCCCGTCGACCCGGCCTACCCCGACGAGCGGATCCGCTCGATCGTCGGCCAGGCCCGCCCGCACAGCGTGCTCACCGTCGAGCCGAGCGCGGCCGCGCTGCGCGAGCTGCTCGGCCCCGAGACGGACGTGGTGTCCCTGGACGGGGACCTCGCCGCCGCCCTGGCCGGGGAGGACGGCTCGCCGCTCACCGACGCCGAGCGGGTCCGGCCGCTCACCGACGCCCACCCGGCGTACGTGATGTACACCTCCGGCTCCACCGGCACCCCCAAGGGCGTCGTGATCGCCCACGGCAACCTGCGGGCCATGATCGAGGGCTACCGCGCGGTCGTGCTCGACGCGCTGCCGGACCCCGGCGCGCCCCGGCGCGCCGCGCACATCGCCGCGTTCTCCTTCGACGCGTCCTGGGACCCCCTGGTGTGGCTGCTCGACGGCCACCACCTGCACGTGGTGGACGAGCGGACCCGGCTGGACGCGGAGGAGCTGTGCCGCGCCCTGCACGAGTGGCGCATCGACTACTTCGACGCGACCCCGTCGTACCTCACCCAGCTCGTCGCGGCCGGACTGCTCGACGAGGGCCGCCACCGCCCGCAGGTGGTCACCGTCGGCGCCGAGGCGCTCGACGAGGCCCTGCTCGCCCGGCTGCGCGCGGCCGGGGTGAGCGCCGGGTACAACTTCTACGGCCCCACCGAGAACACCGTGAACAGCGTGTACTGGCCGATCCGGGACGGCGAGAAGCCGCTGATCGGCCGCCCCATGCCGGGGGTGCGCGCACACGTGCTGGACGCCGCGCTGCGGCCGGTGCCCGTCGGGGTGCACGGCGAGCTGTACCTGGGCGGCGCGTGCGTGGCCCAGGGGTACGCCGGACGGCCCGACCTGACGGCGGAACGGTTCGTCGCCGACCCCTTCGGCCCGGCCGGCAGCCGGCTCTACCGCACCGGCGACGTGGTGCGCTGGACGGCGGACCACGAGCTGGAGTTCATCGGCCGCGCCGACAACCAGGTGAAGATCCGCGGCTTCCGCATCGAGCTCGGCGAGGTCGAGGCCGTCCTGGCCGCGGCGCCCGGGGTCCGGCACGCCGTCGCCGTCGTACGCGAGGACTCGCCCGGGGCCCGGCGCCTGGTCGCCTACGTGGTGGCCGAGGGCGTCACCGCCCGCGAGGTCAGGGCGGCGGCCTCCGCCGCGCTGCCCGAGTACATGGTCCCCGCCGCCGTCGTGCTCCTCGACGAGCTCCCGCTCAACGCCAACGGCAAGCTGGACCGCGCGGCCCTGCCGCAGCCGTCCCACGACGCCCTCGCCGGCGCCGCCTACGTGGAGCCGCGCACCGCGACGGAGCGCCTCCTCGCCGGCATCTGGGCCGAGCTGCTCGGCGTGGAGCGCGTCGGCGCCGAGGACAACTTCTTCGAGCTCGGCGGCGACTCCATCCTCAGCATCCAGCTGGTGTCCCGGGCCCGCAAGGCCGGCCTCGAGCTGACCTCGAAGGACGTGTTCGTACGCCAGACCGTGGCCGGACTCGCCGTCGGGCTCGACGCGGGCGGGCAGTCGCCGGCCGCCGCCCGCGGGGCGGGGGCCGAGCAGGGCGCGGTGACGGGGGAGGTCCCGCTCACCCCCGTGCAGAGCTGGTTCCTCGGCAGCCACCCCGAGGCGCCCGAGCACTTCGACATGACGCTGCTCGTCGAACTCGACGAGGCCGTCGACCTCGCCCTGGTGCCCCGGGCCGTCGAGGCCGTCCTGGAGCAGCACGACATGCTCAGGCTGCGCGTCACGCGCGAGGACGGCGAGTGGAGGCAGCGGATCGCGCCGCGCGACGACGCGCCGGGCGCCTGGCAGACCGTCGACACCTCGGGGCTGGACGACGACGCCCTCGACGCGGCGATCCGCGAACGGGCGCACCGCGCCCGGCCCGCCGGGCGGCTGGAGACCGGTCCGCTGTTCGAGGCCGTCGCCTTCGACAGCGGCGCCGCCCGCCCCGTCCGGATGCTGCTGTGCGCCCACCACCTGGTGGTCGACGGGGTGACCTGGCGGGTGCTCCTGGAGGACCTGGCGACCGCCTACCAGCAGCTCGCCGCCGGGAAGCAGCCCGACCTGGGGGCCAAGTCCACCTCCTTCCCGCAGTGGGCGAACCGCCTCGCGGAGTTCACCCGCGAGGGCGGCTTCGACGACGAGGCCGCCCACTGGGCCGGCGTCCTCGACGGCGCGCCGGTCGAGGTGCCGCTGGACCACCCCGGCGGGGACAACACCGTGGCCTCGCAGGGGACGGTGGTGTCGGCACTCACCGAGGAGCAGACCCGCCTGCTGCTGCAGCGGGTGCCCGGCGTCTTCCGCAGCCGCATCAACGACGTGCTGCTGGCCGCGCTGGGGCGCACCCTCCAGCGGTGGACCGGCTCCTCCCGGGTGCTGGTGGAGCTGGAGGGCCACGGCCGCGAGGAGCTCTTCGACGACGTCGACCTCTCCCGCACGGCCGGCTGGTTCACCACCGTCTACCCGGTCGCCCTGGACCTGCCCGGCGACGCGGACTGGCGCCGGACGGTCTCGGCCGTGAAGCGCCAGCTGCGCCGGGTGCCCCGCAACGGCATCGGCTTCGGCGCCCTCGCCCACCTGGGCACCGAGGAGCAGCGGGCCGGGTTGAGGAACCTGCCGATGGTGCCGGTCTCCTTCAACTACCTGGGGCAGTTCGGCGGTCAGGACGGCGGGGACGGCTTCTACCGCCGGTTCCTGCCCGGCCCCGGCGGCGACCACGCGCCCGCCGAGCTGCGTACGAACGTCCTGGACGTCACCGGCAGTGTGTCCGGGGACCGCCTGGAGTTCTCCTGGACGTACTCGGCGGCGCTGCACCGGCGTGAGACGGTCGAACGGCTCGCCCAGGACTTCGGCGACGGCCTGCGCGAGATCGCGGAGGCCGCGGCACCGGGCAGGTAGACCGTCCGGCGAGCAGACCCCGCGGCGACCGGGCCCGCGGCAGACAGACCACCCACGGCAGGCACACCCCGCGGACAGCGGACGGGACACACGAGAGGAAACATCCCATGAGCAACCCCTTCGAGGACGAGAACGCCACCTACCTGGTCCTGGTCAACGCCGAGGGCCAGCACTCCCTGTGGCCGTCCTTCGCCGAGGTGCCGGCCGGCTGGGAGACCGTCCTGGCCGAGACCTCCCGCGCCGAGGCCGTCGAGTACATCAACACCCACTGGACCGACATGCGGCCCAAGAGCCTCGTCGAGGCCATGGGCGCCTGAGCGGGACGCACGCGAGGGGGCGGGGCCCCGGCCGGACGACCGGCCGGGGCCCCGCCCCCTTCTCCCACCCGCGGTACCGCTACTCGCGTACGCCGATGGCCTCGACCGGCTTGGCCCGCAGGGCCAGCCGCACCGGGAGCATCGTCGCCACGACGCCGAGCACCACCGTGGCGCCGGTCACCGACACGTAGATCAGCGGGGACCCGGCGGGCAGCGGACGACCCAGGAACGCGAGGCTCAGCGCCCCGAGCGGCAGCAGGGTCATCGCGGTGCCCAGCAGCACCGCGATGGCGCACATCAGCAGCGACTCCCAGCGCAGGGTGCGGAGCACCTGGCGGCGGGTCATGCCGATCAGCCGCATCAGGGCGAACTCGCGGGAGCGGGCCGCGGTCGCCACGACCAGGGTGTTGACGACGGAGATGGCGATGTAGGCCAGGATCAGCGCCAGGCCCGTGAGGTTCACCCAGGCGGCCGTGGTCGCCTCCTCCCGCACCCCGGCGGAGAAGCCGCTCCGGTCCTGCACGGACAGCGAGGGGTGCGCCTCGGCCAGCTTCCGCAGCGCGGCGCCGACCGCCGCGCGGTCGCCGCCGTCCCGGACCCGTACCAGCAGCTGCCCGGGGGAGCGGGCCGTGGTGTGCCCGGCCAGGACCTCCTGGGGGACGGTCATCTCGCCGAAGCCGATGCCGCGTTCGTACGTGGCGACCAGCTTCAGCTCGGTGAGGGTGCCGTCGCCGAGGTACAGCGGGACCCGCTCGCCGACCGCGACGCCCAGCAGGGCGGCCTGGGAGTCCTCCATGGCCAGGGTCCGGCCGCGCAGGTCCCCGACGTCGCCGTCGACGACCCCGAGGTCGATGGTCCGGGAGAGCTTCTCGGGGGTGACGCCGCGCAGCGAGAAGCCGGCGATCTCCTTGTCCTCGAAGACGGTGACGGACATGAAGCCCTTGGACGTGGACACGGCGGTCGCCACCTCCACGTCCTTCACCCCGCGGACCCGGTCGACGACCTGCGGCGCCAGACCGCCCGAACCGCCGTCGCCCACCACGTAGTCGGCGCCCAGGCCCTCCTCGACCTGCCTGCCGGAGACCGCGGACAGGGTGGTCTGGGTGTAGACGAGGGTCACGCTGAAGCCGATGGCGAGCACCAGCGGCATGACCGCGGAGCTCAGCCGCCGCGCCGACGTGAGGCTGTTGGAGGCGGCGAGGAAGCCGCTGACCCGGCTCGCCCGCAGCGGCAGGCCGATCACGGCGACCACGGCGCGGACCACCAGCGGCCCCAGCAGGGCGAGCCCGACCAGGCCGAGCAGCGCCGCCCCGCCGGCCCCGGCGGCACCGAACTCGCTGCGCACCACCAGGGGCATCAGGGCCGCGAGGGTGCCGATGCCGAAGAGGAAGAGGCCGAGCAGCACGCGCCACACGGGCAGTCCGCGGCGCTCCACGGCGGCCTCGCCGAGCGCGTCGACGGGGTTGATGCGCGCGGGGCGGTACGCGGCGATCAGCCCCGCCACCAGAGCGGTGCCGACGCCCAGGACCAGCGCCACCACCATCGGCACGGGACCGACGACCAGGGGGAGGTCGTGGGGGATCGCGCCGAACCCGGCGAACAGGCCGCGCAGCAGCTCCGCCACGGCCACGCCGGGGACGCAGCCCAGGACGCCGGCGACGACCGCGACCAGCAGCGCCTCGCTGAGGACCAGCTTGTAGACCTGCCGCGGGGTGGAGCCGATGGCGCGCAGCACCGCGAACTCCCGGCGCCGCTGGTTGACGGAGAGCCCGAGGGTGCCCGCGACCACGAACATGGCGACGAAGGCCGCCATGCCCCCGAAGGAGGTGGCGACCAGCATGAGCAGCCCGCTGGAGGAACCGACGTCGGGGAACTCCAGCCTGCTCCGGTCGTTGCCGGTGTAGGTGACGGTGCCGGGGACGCCGTCCTGGATGCGGTCGGCCAGGTCGTCGGCGTCGGCGCCGCCCTCGGCGAGCACGCCGACGGCGTCGAAGGCGCCGGGGTGGCCGGACAACCGGGCGGCGGTGGCGGTGGTGAAGAACACCGCGCCCCGGCGCTCGAGCGCGGCGCCGCCGGCCGGCGCGGCGATGCCGGCGACCCGGTACTCGGCGGGCACGGACTCCACGACGACGCGGACCCGGTCCCCGGCGCGCACACCGGCGGCCCGGGCGGTGGAGGCGTCCAGCACCACGTCGGCGGCGGACGCGGGTGCCCGGCCCTCGGTCAGCCGGAACGGGCCGAGGACCGCGCTGTCCCAGCCGTGCCCGGACACCGGCCCGGTGTCCGCGCCGGCCAGGGCGACGGCGAAGTCGTAGTCGCCGACGGCGCGCTCCACCCCCGGGACGCCGGCCACCGCGCGGACGGTGCCCGCCTTCAGCCGGGCCCGCTCGGGCAGCGTCTCCTGGACGGTGAAGTCGCCGCCGGGGATCCGCAGGGTCTGGTTGCCGCCGACCATCACCGCGGCACCGGCGTAGCGTTCGGGCCGCACCGACGTCCGCAGCCCCGACTCGACGAGGATGCCGGACGCGGCGATCACCGCCGTACCGCAGAACAGCGCCACGAAGGCGCCGAGGAACGCCGCCTTGCGGGCGCGCAGGGTCTTCCACGCGATCTCGAGCACGGTCACCGGCCTCCGAGCCGCGCCATGCGTTCGGCGACGGTCTCGGCCGTCGGGGAGTCGAGCCGCTCGACGAGCCTGCCGTCGGCGAGGAAGAGCACGCTGTGCGCGTACGACGCGGCGACGGGGTCGTGGGTGACCATCAGCACGGTCTGCCCGAGGTCGTGGACCAGCTCCTGGAAGAGCCGCAGCACTTCCTTGCCGGTGTGGGAGTCGAGGGCGCCGGTCGGCTCGTCGGCCATGATGACGTCGGGCCGGCTGATCAGCGCCCGGGCGATCGCCACCCGCTGCTGCTGGCCGCCGGAGAGCTCGGACGGGCGGCGGCGCAGGCGGCCGGTCAGCCCGACGCGCTCGGTGATCTCCTCCAGCCAGGCGCGGTCCGGGGAGGCACCGCTGAGCCGCAGCGGCATGGTGATGTTGTCCCGCACGCTCAGCGAGGGCAGCAGGTTGTACGCCTGGAACACGAACCCGATCCGGTCCCGTCGCAGGCCGGTCAGCTCGGCCTCGCCCATGCCGGACAGGGAGACGCCGCCGAGCCGGACCTCGCCCCCGCTGGGGCGGTCCAGCCCGGCGGCGCAGTGCAGGAATGTGCTCTTTCCGGAACCGGACGGTCCCATTACCGCAGTGAAGGTGCCCCGTGCAAGTTCTACGGAAATACCCCGAAGGGCTTGCACGGAATTCTCTTTGGAGCCATAGTTTTTCGTTACGTCGCGCAAGGCCAGTGCAGGCGCGTCGGGTGCGCTGTAATTCATGGAAACGCCGGACAAGAGGAAACCCCCGCTCAGAATGACGCCGGGAAGTTATCACGCCGCCGCGAAGCCGGACAACGGAGAGTTGGGTACACCCGGGAAGGTGCACCCAGATATGCCCGGGAAGCGGAGTATCGGTTCGGCCCTGAGGAAAAAGGTTCACGAGGCGCGGCCCGAGGTGCGCTATCTGGTCGCCGCCGCACGCTCGGCCGCGGGCTCCTGGTTCGCGCTTCCCCTCCTCGTTTTCGCCTGTGTGTTCTCCGCTACGGGGGTGCGCACCGATTTTGTGCCCACCGTGCTGGAGCGGGCCAGCAGAAAACGGGCCAGAGATCTGGACGCCAGCCTCTCCGTTTTCATGAGGAGGGAGATACCGGCCCCCGGGCGCCGGCGCCCGGGCCGCGGGAGGAAATGGCCCGGCTGCGGCGCGAACTCGGCCGGTCCGTGGTCAACGCGCTGGCCGGACTGATGGCGGGCGTCTTCGTCCTCGTGCCGGCGCTCACCGCCGCCGTCGCCCTCACTCTCCCGCTGTGGTGGTGGCTGCTCCCGCCGCACGTCGTGCTCAGCCCCGCCCTCTTCGAGGTCCGCGACTGGCCCACCGCGCTCCTCACCCCCGTGGCGACGGTCCCGCACCTGGCCCTCCTGGTGTACCTGGCCCCGCCGGTGGCCCTGCTGCACGCCCGGCTCAGGGTCCGCCAGCTGACCGCCCCCGGCCGGGCGCGGCTCGCCCACCGGCTCGCCGAGGTCACCACCTCCCGGGCGGAGGCCCTGGAGGCGCACGCCGCGGAACTGCGCCGCATCGAACGCGCGCTGCACGACTCCACCCAGAACCGGCTGGTCGCCGTGCGGCTGCACCTGGGCATCATCGAACGCCTCATGGACGGCGACCCCGCCAAGGCCCGCGAGCTGATCGGGGTGACCCAGTCGGCGGCCGAGGAGGCCCTCTCCGAACTGAGGAACGTCGTGCGCAGCATCTACCCGCCGGTGCTCGCCGACCGCGGCCTGGCCGGCGCGGTCTCGGCCCTCACCCTGCGCTGCCCGCTGCCGTGCGACCTCGAGATCGGCGAACTGACCCGCGCCCCCCGCGGCGGTGGAGGTGGCCGCGTACCATGTCGTCGCCGAGACCCTCACCAACGCCGTCAAGTACAGCGGAGCCTCCCGGATCCGTGTGACCGTGGGAACCGAGGGGCAGATCCTGTACGTCACCGTGACCGACGACGGCTGCGGTGGCGCCGACGAGACCCGCGGCAGCGGGCTCGCCGGCATCAGGGGCCGGGTCGCGGCCTTCGACGGAACGACCGAGGTGTCCAGCCCGCCGGGCGGGCCCACGACCATCCGGGTGGAACTTCCATGCGCGTGCTGATCGTTGAGGACGACGCCCTGCTGAGGGCGGGGCTCGAACTGCTGCTGGCGACGGAGGGGATGACGGTCGTCGGCGCCGTGGACCGGGCCGACGAACTGCCCGAGCTGGTGGAGACCCTGACGCCCGACGTGGTGGTGCTCGACGTGCGGCTCCCCCCGACCTATCGCGACGAGGGCCTGCGGGCCGCCGCCGAACTCCGCCGCGGGCGCCCCGGGTTCCCGGTGCTCGTGCTCTCCGCGCACGTGGAGGACAACTACGCGACGGAACTCCTCGGCGACGACGCGAGCGGGATCGGCTACCTGCTGAAGGACCGGGTGGGCCACGTCGCCGAGTTCATGGCGGCGCTGCACCGCGTCCACTCGGGCGGCACGGTCATGGACCCCGAGGTGATATCCCAGCTCCTCGGCCGGCGCCGCACCCACGACCCGCTCGACCAGCTCACCCCGCGCGAGCGCGAGGTGCTCGGCCTGATGGCGGAGGGCCACGACAACGGGCGGATCTGCGAACTGCTGGGCCTGTCGGCACCGGCGGTGAGCAAGCACATCAAGAACATCTTCACCAAGCTGGGCCTGCCCGCGTCGGGGACCGGACACCGCCGCGTCCTGGCGGTCCTGGCCTTCCTCAACCGGTAGACGCGGCCGGGCCGCGGCCGGACCCCTCAGACCGCGGCCACCAGCGCGCGCACCGCCGCCTCCCGGGAGAGGTGTTCGCCCTCCGCGCGCACCCGGCGGAACTCCGCCGCGCCCAGCCGCGCGGTCAGCTCCTCGCCCAGGGCCCGCACCTCGGGACTCCCCAGGTCCGCCAGGCCCCGCAGCGCCGTCGCCGTGCCGAGCAGCCGCGCCGCCCGCTCCGGCCCGCCCTCGTGCAGGGCGACCGTCGCCAGCAGCTCGGCGACCGTGGCGAGCACCCACATGTCGTTGAGCGGCAGCGCCAGCCGCAGCGCCTCGGCCGCCGCCGACCGGGCCGCGGCGACGTCCCCCGTCTCCTGCGACAACTCCAGCGCGGCGGTGCGCCGCAGCACCTCGATGCGCAGGTACTCCTTGTCGATGAGGGTGTCGTCGAGCAGCCGCAGCGCCCGTTCGAGCCGCATGGAGGCGATGGGCGGCTGCCCGCGGCGGATGGCCAGCTCCGCCATGCCCGCGGCCACGAGCACCTCGTGCTCGGGCATGGTGCGCCGCGGGCCGTGCAGTACGCGGCGGAAGCTCACCTCCGCGGCGTTGTACTCCCCGGAGCGGAGCTGCTCGAAGCCGAGCCGCACCCGGATCTGCGCGATGTCGTCGGCCGAGCCGACCGCCTCGATCGCGTCGTGCGCCTCGTGCAGCAGCGCCAGCGTCCCTTCGGTGTCCCCGCGCAGCGAGGTGAACCGGGACAGCATGGAGGTGAGCTGGCCCGTGGACCACTGGTCGCCCAGCTCGCGGAACGACTCCAACGCGGCCCGCAGGTGCCGTTCGCCCGCGCCGACGTCGCCCGCGGTCTCCGCCGCGAAGCCGAGGGCGGCACGGCCGGAGGCCCGTGCCCAGGCGTCCGGGTGGGCGCAGGCCCGCCGGGCGCTGCGCTCCATCTCCTCGTGTTCGCCCGCGAGCTGCCAGCACTTGGGTTCCAACAGGGCCAGCAGGGGGTGCTCGCCCATGGCGTCGCAGTCGCGGGCCCGCCGGGCCGCCTCGGCGACGCCCTGGTCGCGGTCCCCGCCGTCCGGGTCGCGGCCGGGGGGCGCGGGCAGCAGCAGCCGCAACGTGGTGAACAGGGCCGCGGCCCTCTCCGGCACGCGCGCACCGAACCGCATCAGCTCGGCGCACCGGCTGTTGGCCTCGGTGTACCGGCCGCGCATGACCCAGTACCAGCTCAGGGCCAGCCCCAGCCGGACCGCGGTGTCGACGTCCCCGCCGTCCACGGCCCGGCGCAGGGCCAGCAGCACGTTGCCGTGGTCGGCGTCGAGCCGGGTGATCCAGCGCGCCTGGCCCGTACCGCGCAGGTGCCCGGCGGCGCGCTCCGCGAGTTCGAGGAAGTGCCGGGTGCAGGCGGCCTCCGCCGACTCGCGCTCACCGGCCTCGGCGAGGCGCTCCGCGCAGTACGCCCTGGTGGTCTCGTGCATGCGGTAGCGCATCTCGCCGTCCTCGGTCTCCCACAGGTGCAGCAGGGACCTGTCGACCAGCGAGGACAGGACGTACGGCACGTCCTCCTCCGCCAGGCCCGGACCCGCGCCGACGGCGGCGGCCGCGTCCTGGGTCACGCCGTTCCCGGCCGCGGAGAGCCGCCGGGCCAGGGCGCGCTCGGGTTCGGTCAGCAGCGCCCAGCTCCAGTCCATGGTGGCGCGCAGGGTGCGGTGCCGGGCGGCGGTGGTGCGGTTGCCGGCCGCCAGGAGCCGGAAGCGGTCGTCGAGGCGTTCGGTGATCTGCTGGAGGGACATCGACCGCAGCCGGGCGGCGGCGAGTTCGATCGCCAGCGGCAGCCCGTCGAGCTTGCGGCAGACCTCCACCACCTGGGCCGCGTTGGCCGGGGTGAGGGCGAAGCCGGGGCGCACCAGCGCGGCCCGGTCGCAGAAGAGCTGCACGGCGGTGGAGTGCTCGGCCTCGGCTTCGGACGACGGAAGGTGCAGCGGGTCGACCCGGCACATCGCCTCACCGGTGATCATCAGCGGTTCGCGGCTGGTGGCGAGGAGCAGCAGCCGCGGGCAGGCGGCCAGCAGCTCGGAGGCGAACCGGGAGACCTCCGTGATGAGGTGCTCGCAGTTGTCGAGGACCAGCAGGACGCGCCGGGCCGACAGGAAGGCGGTGAGCTGGTCGAACCGGCTGCGCCCGGACTGGGGCTGCTCCAGCAGGGGGGCGCCGGGCAGCCCGAGCGCCCGCGCGACCGTGTCGGGCAGGTCGTCGCCGGCGCGGAGCCCGGCGAGTTCGACCAGGCGCACCAGGTCGGCGGTGCCCGAGTCGGCGCGGGAGGCGAACTCGGCGGCGAGCCGGGTCTTGCCCACCCCGCCCGGCCCGTACAGCGTGACCAGCCGGGAACCGCGCAGGGAGGCCGCCACCCGCTGCAGCTCGCCGGAGCGGCCGACGAAGCGGGTGATGGGACTGGGCAGGCCCCGCTTCCCGGTCGGCGCGGGCGCGCCGGACGGCGGCGCGGACGCCGTGGCCGCCGCTCCGGGTCCGGCGCTCCGGGGCCGCACGCCGGCGGGCCCGTCGGGAGCGCCGGCCGCGCCCCGCCGGGCGCCGTCGGTCAGCGCCTCGGCGTGGAGGCGCCGCAACTCGGCCGACGGCACGGCACCGAGCTCGTCGGCGAGCGCGGCACGCAGCCGCTCGTACGCGGCGAGCGCCTCCGCCGGGCTGCCCGAGAGCTGGAGGGCGCGCATGAGGAGACCGGTGGCGCGCTCCCGCAGGGGGTGCGCGGTGGTCAGGTCGTACAGCTCGGACAGGAGCTCCGGCGCGCGGCCCGGCTCCAGCCGGACCTCGACGTGGTCCTCGACGGCGGCGAGCCGCAGCTCCTCCAGCCGGGTGGCGGCGCGCCCGGCGAACCCGACGTCGGCGAACTCGGGCAGGACCGGACCGCGCCAGAGCGACAGGGCCTCCCGGAGCACCGACGCGGCCTGCTCGGGGGTGCCCGCGCGCAGCAGCCGGCGGCCTTCCGCCGCGAGCCGTTCGAACCGGTGCGCGTCCACGTCCGACGGGTCGACGGCCAGGGTGTAGCCACCGGGTCCCGAGACCACGCCCACGTCGTCGTGGCCGGCCCGGTGAAGCGTGCGGCGGGCCCGGGAGACCAGCCGGTGCAGTGCGTTGATCCCGCCGGCGGCCGGCGGCTCGTCCTCCCACAGGTCGGCGACGAGGGTGCCGGTGGGGACGAGTTCGGCGGGGGTGAGCGCGAGCCGGGCGAGGAGCAGGCCGACGCGGCGACCGCCCGGCGGCACCGGCCGACCGTCGCGGTCGCGCAGTTCGAGTGGGCCCAGAAGCAGTAAACGCACGTTCGCCACTCTCCCGGCACACCTCTCGCTCATCCGCGGATCATCATGTCATGCGACCAGCTCCCTGGCCTCGCCTCCCACGGCACACCGCTCGTCGCACTCGCGGCACCACGTGCGCGTGGGCTCCGGCGGGGAGTTCAGCATCAGGGCCCCCAGCGGGGTCACCTCGTGGAGCACGCTGCTGCCGTTCCTGGTCGTGGAGACCAGCCCCGAGCTGCGCAGCACCGAGGCGTGCTCGCTGGCCGTGGTCACCGAGATGCGCAGCGCGGCGCTGAGCTCACTGGTCGACTGCGGCCGGGTGAGGCGCTCCAGCACCGCCGCCCGGGTCCGCCCGAGCAGCTGCGGCAGCGGCCTGGTGGGCCGCTGGGCGTCCTTCACCAGCGCGGTGGTGGCCAGGCCGTGCGAGCAGACCGGGAATACCATGACGTTCACCGGCCGGGCGGCGGAGCGCTCCGCCCCGGTGCGCTCCGCCGCCCGGTCCTGCCGGGTGTGCAGCTGCGGGGGACCGCTGAGGAAGACCGACGGCACCAGCTCCAGCCCCTGGCCGTCGAGGAAGACCTCGCGGTCCGGGCCGTAGTCGACCGTCAGCCTGCCGGCCTCCCACTTGGCCTTGCACTGCAGCCGTTCGAGCGTCTCCGCGAGCCCCAGCCGGGCGACCATGTTCGAGTAGCGGTGGCGGGTCTCGTCGAGTATCTCCCGGATGCTCGTCTCGTACGGGGTGACGCAGGCCCTGCGGAACTCGGCCAGCGCGGCCAGCGCCCGCCGGGTCCCCTCCGGCACCGCCGCGCCCCGGTCCGGGGCGCGGCGCGACAGCAGTAACGGCATCAGGTCGTCGCTGAGTCGCAGCGCGTGCTGCAGGGCCGGGTGGCGCGACGGCCGCGCCGCCACCCAGGCGCGTGCGTGCGACACCCACCTCCCCACGCCCCTGCTCTGGCGCGCGGAGCGCTCCAGGTGGCCGAGGGCGTACAACGCCTCCGCCTCAGGACGGGCCGTGGGCGACATATAGGCCTTGGCGATGTCCTCGTGAGTGAAGTGCACGGTCAGCACGCATGTCCTCCTGCTCTGAGTCCAATGACCAATATGCCAACCCGACGTGAACTCACCTCGTCCGGCGGGCGTACGTGCGTACGGCCAACGGGAACAGTACGGCGAACAGGACGGCCATCCAGATCAAACTGGCCACGAGCGGCCCCGAAACGTCCCCGCCGAGCATCAGGGCCCGGGTGGCGTCCACGAAGTGGCTGACCGGATTGACCCCCACCCACCACTGCAGCCAGCCCGGCATGGTCTCGGGCGAGGCGAAGATGTTGCTGCCGAACGTCAGCGGGAGCACCAGGGCCATGGTGATGCCCGGAACCGCCTGCGGACTCTGCGCGGCCATGCCGATCAGCACCGAGAGCCAGCACATGGTGAGGCCGACGCCGATCGCCAGCAGCATCGCGAGCAGCACCTCGACCGGGCCGGTCTCCACCCGGAAGCCCATCGCGAAGGCCAGGCCGAGCAGGACGACCAGCGCCAGGGCGTAGCGCACCACGTCACCGAGGACGGCGCCGACCAGCGGCGCGGAGCGTGCGATGGGCAGGCTGCGGAAGCGGTCGAACACCCCCTTGACGACGTCGGTGTTCAGGGCGAGCCCGGTGCCGGCGCTGGCGTACAGGATGATCTGCACCATCAGCCCGGGCACCAGCGGCTGGAGGTACGCCTGCCAGTCGCCCGCGATCTCGCCGCCGAACAGCAGCGCGAACACCACGAGGAAGAGCACCGGCTGGATGATCGTGTCCACCAGGGTGGCCGGGGAGCGCAGGATGTAGCGGATGTTCCGGGCCGCCAGGGTGAGGCCGTGCCCGAGGCCGCGCACCAGCCCCACGCGCTCGACGGCGGTCGACTCGACGACGGCACTCATACCGCACTCCGCTCGGTGATCGGTTCGGGGGCGCCGTCGGTGTTTCCGGCGGCGGACTTGCCGGTGAGGGACAGGAAGACGTCGTCCAGACTGGGCAGCCGCAGCGCGAGCTCGTCCACCGCGATGCCCGCCTCGTCCAGCCGCCGCACCAGCGCGGACAGCAGCACGGTGTCGTCGGCCAGCGTGGTGATCAGGCCGGTGTCCGCGTCGGCGGTCGGCGCGGCCTCGGTGAGCATGCCGAGGATGCGCACCACCTCCGGCACGTCCCGCGGGTCGGAGGGCCGCACCTGGAGGGTCTGGCCGCCGGTGCGCTTCTTCAGCTCGTCGGCCCGCCCCTCGGCGACCACCCGGCCCTGGTCGATGACCGTGATCCGGTCGGCGAGGCGGTCCGCCTCCTCCAGGTACTGGGTCGTCAGCAGCACGGACACGCCGTCGTTGGCCAGCCCCTGCACGACGTCCCACACCTCGTTGCGGCTGCGCGGGTCCAGGCCGGTGGTCGGCTCGTCGAGGTACAGCACCTCCGGCCGGCCCACCAGGCTGGTGGCCAGGTCGACCCGGCGGCGCATACCGCCCGAGTACGTCTTGACCGGGCGCCCGCCGGCGTCGGTGAGGGAGAACCGCTCCAGCAGCTCGGCCGCGCGCGCCCGCGCCTCGGCCTTCGGCATCTCGAGCAGCCGGCCGACGAGAACGAGGTTCTCGAAGCCGGTGAGCTCCTCGTCGACGGAGGCGTACTGCCCGGTCAGGCCGATCCGGCGGCGCACCGCGACCGGCTGGCGCAGCACGTCGTACCCGGCGACGACGGCCCGGCCCTCGTCGGGGCGCAGCAGGGTGGAGAGGATGCGCACGGTCGTGGTCTTGCCGGCGCCGTTGGGGCCGAGCACGCCGAGGATCGTTCCGGCGGGTACGGACAGGTCGACGCCTGCGAGCGCCGTGTGCGAGCCGTACCGTTTCACCAGGCCCTCTGCCTGGATCGCGAGTGTCATGGGGTCTCCTTGGGTCCGGGCAGGATCCTCCGGGAGGGCTCTGACAACGAGCCCACAACCCACTGACAGGACGCGAACGCGCCCGGGGAGGCGGCCTCTCCCGGCGCCGCCGGCCCGCCGTCCCCGGGCCCCGGCGGCCACCCGGCGCACGCTTCCGCGGCCGCGTCCGGACCCCGCCCCCGCGGGAAGGGCCGCACCGGCCGGGGACCGGCGTCCGCCTCCCACTCCGCCGCGCAACAGGCAGGCCCGTCCCCGAGGGGAGGCTCCGTCACCGAAGGGCGGGCCCGTCCCCGAAGGGCGGGTGGGCGTGCGAAAGGGAGGGGCGTGCCCAAAGGGAGGTGCGCCCCACAAGTGAAGTTCGTCCCACCGAAGAGAATGTCCGAAAAAGCACTTCACTCCGGCGCTCGCACGCCCGCCGCGCCGCCGCGGCATGTCCGGGCTCCGGCGAGCGCACCGCCGCCGGCCGGGCGCCCCCCTCCGGCGCCGGACCCCGGTGGGCGGCCGGGATCCGGCCGGTCACGGCGGGCCCGCGGGGTGCCCGTCGAGTTCCGCCCAGACGGTCTTGCCGCCGGGCGGGTACGGCTCCGTGCCCCAGCGGTCGGCGAGCAACTCGACGAGGAGGAGGCCGCGGCCCGACTCGGACTCCTCCCGGAGGGGCGCCACCGAGGGCACCGGAACCCGGTCGCCGCGAGCATCGGTGACCGCGACGCGGAGTCTCCCGGCCGTCCCGTCGAGGAGGAGGACGAGCCGGAAGCCGCGGCCCCGCACCCGGCCGTGCAGGACCGCGTTGGAGGCGAGTTCGGCGGTGATCCGCTCGGCTCGCTCGGCGGCGGCGGGTGACACCTCCCAGGACCGGAGCCGCTCCGCGGCGAGCAGCCGGGCCAGGCGGGCGCCGCGGCGGGTGGAGGGCAGCGACCGGGCGAAGGCCCGGGACGCGGCGGGGGCGTGAGGGGTGGTGCTGTGCATGGGCCCACCGTGGGGGGCGCGCGGGGGCGTGATCCAGACGTACCGTCCGTACGGTGCGTCAGCGTACGGGTGCGTCCGGTGGGCGGTGCGCACGATCCACCGCCGCGCTGGGGCCGCCGGCCCGGGGATGCGGCACGGCGCGTACGCGCCCGGAGGCGGCGGTGAGGCGGCTTCGGGGCCCCCTCCCGAGTCCGGGCGCCGCCGGGCGGCCCGGAAGGCGGGGCGCCCGGGGAGGGGGCGGCGGACGCACTTCGGGTGGCGGCCCCACATCCGTCATGCGCGGTTCGGCGGCGGACAGCACCATAAGAAATGACGGCCGAGCCATCTGGTTGAATGGGAATCTAATTCGGCCCGGGGTGACTGTCCGCCTGCCGGCGCGCACGCTCCGTATTCTGGATGGGTCGGTCCTCCGGCCGTATTTCCCTCGAAAACGTGCGTGCTGGGATTTTCGGTCGCACACCCGTCGGCGGCGGGATTTTCGGCACCCCGGATCGGGAATCATGCGGACCGGCGTGGACCGGGACTCCGGCGCGGGAGCCGGCCGGCCGGTGCCGGGCCGCCGCCGAGGAGGTGGCGAGCGATGTGCGATTCCGCAGGTGGGAAGAGGTGTGGCAGGATTCCGACCCCAGGGGGTCCGGCTCGGCCCCTCGTCCGGTGCCGGTGCGGTGATTCGGGCATCACGGGCAACAGTCGGGCATGCTCGTTCAATGTGGACCAATTCCGAGACAATGGGGACCGGTAACGCCCGTACGATACGGAGTTCGGTGAAGGTCCAGTGAGAAGGGCCTATTTCGGCGGCGATCGGGTCGGATAGGGGTGGACAGCGGGCGGGCGGTCCTTGCAAGCTGCTCGACATGAAATCCATGAATCGTGAACCGGTGCCGACCGGCACCCGCGTCATGATGAGAGGCACTCGACATACGGGGACCGCCACAGCACGGCAGACGCTTTCGGCCCGTGTCGGAGCGACGTTATACGGACGTCTCCCGAGTCGTCCTGCGGCGGCCGCCGCGGTACGGGCCGGGGCCGCTGGACCGGAACGCTCCGGGAGCGCGGTCCGGCTCGTCGGTGCGGGAGGGCCGCCGGATCGCGTGACGGACGCGGTCGGCGCCGAGTCGCCCGGGCGGCGCGGATGACCAGTACCGAGACCGTGCCGCGGCGGCCTGGTCTGGCACTCGCGGTGCTGACCGGCGCGCTCGCACTGGACGTGAGCGGCCTCGGGGTGCTCAACGCCGCCCTGCCCTCCGTCGGAGCGCACTTCGACCTGGACGACGCCACGCTCCAGTGGGTCATGACCGCCTACGCCGTCACGTTCGCCGGCTTCCTGCTGGTGGGCGGTCGCCTGGCCGACGTGTTCGGCCGGCGGACGGTGTTCGAGCTGGGGGTCGGCCTGTTCACGGCGGCGGCCCTGGCCGGGGCCCTGGCGCCGGACACCGCGGTGCTGCTCGGCGCGCGGGCGGTCCAGGGCATCGGCGCGGCCCTGTCGGGTCCGGCCGCACTGGCCCTGCTGACCGAGGTGTTCCCGGCCGGCCCGATGCGCAACCGGGCGCTCGGCGTGTACACGGCGGTCGGCGCCTCCAGCTTCAGCGTCGGAGTGCTGCTGGGCGGCACGCTGACCGAGTTCCTCGGCTGGCGGTCGGTGCTGGGCCTCTCGACGGCGCTGGGACTGGCCGTGCTGGCCATGACGCGCGCCGGGCTGTCCCGCGGTGTCGCGCGCGGCGGCCGACTGGACCTGCCCGGCGCGATATCGGGCACGCTCGGCCTCACCCTGCTGATCGTCGGCGTGAGCACCGACGGGGCGGCGGCCTGGGGCGCGCTCTGCGCCGCGGTGGTCTCCCTGGTGCTCTTCGTCGTGTGCGAACACCGCAGTGCCGACCCGGCGCTGCCCCTCGGCCTCTTCCGGGTCGCGTCGGTGCGGGCCGCGAGCCTGGCGGCGTTCCTCCAGTACATGGGCTCGGTCGGGCTCATGTTCTTCGCGCCGCTGTACATGCAGGGGGTGCTGGGCTACTCGCCGTTCGAGTCCGGCATCGCGATGGTGCCGATGTCGATGGCCGTGACGCTCACCGCCAGCTTCGTCACCGGACGCCTGCTCGCCAAGTACGCCTCGGGCACGTTGATGGCCGTCGGACTCACCCTGATCGGCATGGGAACGGCGCTGTGGATGACCACGCCGCAGGACGGCAGTTACCTGCTGCACCTGCTGCCCGGACTGGTCATCAGCGGCATCGGCCAAGGACTGAACTTCCCCTCGATGACGTCCGCGGCCCTCACGGGCGTCGAGCCCGAGCGGCACGCGGTCGCCGGGGCGCTGAACGTCGTGGCGCAGCAGATCGGCGCCAGCGTCGGGGTGGCGGTCATGGTCCTGGTCGCGACGGCCTCCGGGGACCGGCTCACCGGCTACCACCTCGCCTACCTCGCGGCCGCGATCGCCTGCGCGCTCGGAGCGGCGGCCATCGCCGCGCGGCGGGTGTGACCGGCGGGACCCCCGTCCGCCGCACCGGCGCGGCACCCGCGGCCGGGGCGCGGGCGCCGCGGGACACCGGGCGGGTGCCGGCCCCGGCCACCGGCGGGCGCCGGCCCCGCCCCAGCGGGCGCGCCCCGGTGGCCGGGGCCCGGTGACCCGCCGTCAGGGGCGGTGCTCCGGCGCCGGCGGGTGGCGCCCCGACGGCCGGTGCCGGTGGCCCGCCGGCGGCGGACGGCGCCCTGACGGCCGGTGACCCGCCGTCAGGAGGCGGCGCCCTGCCGCCGGTGCGCGGCGACCGTGTCGGAGAGCACGTCGACGACCTCCCCGTGCAGGCTGGGGGCGGCGGCCACGAAGCTCGTCGCCGCCGGGGTCCACGCGCGCCCCGCCGCGTCGGTGACCCGGGCCCCCGCCTCGGCGGCGACGAGGGAGCCGGGGAGCAGGTTCGAGGCGTCCCGGCCGAACTCCCAGAACACGTCCACGTGTCCCGAGCCGACCTGGGCGATCTGCAGCGAGGTCGGGCCGAGGTTCCGGACCGCGAGGGTGCGGCGCAGCATCGCCGTCAGCGAGGAACCGGCCCGTTCGGGCTCGGTGTTCCACGGCGGCTGGCTCGTCGTCGCCAGCGCGGCCGCGAGGACCTTGCGGGAGGGGGCCACGGGCCGGCCGTTGAGCCGGGCGCCCCCGCCCCGCACCGCGGTGTAGAGCAGGCCGAGCTGCGGGGCCCAGATCACCGCCAGCACCGGCCTGCCGCCGCTGACGAGCGTCGACGTCACGCTCCAGTACGGAAGCCCCTGCAGGTAGTGCACCGCGCCGTCGATCGCGTCGCACACCCACTCCTCGCCCGTGTCGGCCACCCGGGTGCCGACCTCGTCCGCCGCCCAGCGGGCGCCCGGGCGCAGCGCGCGCGTGCGCTCGCGCAGCAGGCTGCCCGCGGGCCCGTCCACGGCCGCGAACGCGGTCATCATCTCCTCGACGGTCGCGCCGTCGCCCGGCCACCCGCGGTGCGCCGAACCGGCGAGCGCGCCGACCTCCCGCACCGCCTCGACGAGCCGCGGCAGCAGCTCCGCGTGGTCCTCCGTCGCCATGTTCCCGTTCCCTTCCGTCGTCCACGGCCGACCGCCTGCGGCGCGGTCGCCGACACAGAGGTACCGTGGCCGGTGTCCGGGACCTCCCGGCGGCGGGGGGAAACGGCGGGTACGGGTCAGGGAGCGCGCGGCAGTGGCGGACAGCGTCATCACGTTCGACCGGCTGGACCGGCGCATCGTCGGCGCCCTCCAGGTCGACGGCCGGGCGGAGGCGGCCCGCATCGCCGGTGTGCTCGGGGTCTCGGCGCGGACGGTCTCCCGCCGCCTGGCGCGGATGCGGGACGCGGGGGCCGTCTCCGTCGTACGTCTGGCGCCCCCCGACGAGGTCGTGGGGGCCACGGTGCTGCGGGTGCGGGTCGCGCGGGGCAGGGGGGACACGGTCGCCGAGGCGTTCGCCGCGCGGCCGGACGTCCTCTCCGTGGACCTCATGGCCGGCGGCGAGGAGATCAGCGTGCTGCTCCTCGGCGACGGCGCCGAGCGCGACCGCCTGCTGTACCGCCAGGTTCCGGCCACCGCGGCGATCACGTCCCTGTCGGTCCACAGCGTCCTGCGCGTGTTCGCCGACGCGCGGCAGTGGCGTGCCGACGTCCTCACCCCCGAGGAGACGGCCGGGCTGCTCGCGCCGGAGCCCGCCGAGTCCGCGGAACCCCCGGGCCCGTGGCGGCCGCGGGCTCCGCGGGGGCCGTGCCCGACGCCGTGGACCGCAGGCTGCTCGCCGTCCTGGACCGGGACGCCCGGCTCGGCTTCGCGGAGCTGGGGCGCCTGGCGCGGGTCCCGGAGACGACGGTCCGGCGCCGGCTGCGCGGGCTGGAGGCCGCGGGGCGACTGCGCACCCTGGTCCGGGTGCGGCCCGAGCTGCTCGGCCTGACGGTCGACGCCGACCTGTGGATGCGGGTGCCGCCCGCGCGGCTGCGCGAGGCGGGCGAGACCCTGGCCGCCCACCCCCTCACCCACGCGGTGGCCGCGACCACCGGCGAGTGCAACCTCATCGCCGCCGTGTACTGCCGTGACCTCCGGGCCCTGTACGACTTCACCACGGACGTCCTCGGCCCGCTGGGCGTCAGCGGCGTGGAGACCACGGTGATCGCCCGCGCCGTCAAACCGGTGGGCGCCGGGCGGGGTTGACCCGCGGACCGCGGACCGCGGGGCACGGGCCGCCTCCGCCTCCGCCGGGCTGCGCGCTCAACGGGCCGCCTCCGCGGCGTCCCGCCGGGCCGCGCGCTCAACGGGCCGCCACCCCGGATCCTGCTCCGTCCGGGGGCCGTTCCGCCCGGGGCCCGTCCCCTCGCTGCCGGTTCGCCACCCGGGGGAGGGTCAGGGGGCGCGCGCCCCCGTGCGGTGGCCGGGCCGCGTGCTGCGTCCTATGAGGGCCGCGGTGAGCCGGACGACGTCCGCGGCGCTGTGCAGGTCCAGCTCGGTCAGCTCCGCGACGCGCCGCAGCCGGTAGTCCACCGTGTTCGGGTGGACGTGCAGCGCCGCCGCGGCGCGCTTGCGGCTCTGACCGTGCGCCAGGTACTCCGTCAGCGTCGCCAGCAGTTCCGGCGCCGTCTCCAGGGGGTCGAGGAGCCGTACCAGTCTGTCGAGGGCCGGTCCGGGACGGCTCAGCTGCACCTCGAGAAGCACGTCGTCCAGCCGGTACACCCCCGGTGGGCGGCCCTGCGCGAGCACGACGCGCAGCACCTCCGCCGCCTCGGTGCGGGCGTGCGGGACGTCGGCGCGCCGGCAGCCGACGGCGGCGGCCCGCACGTCGGCGCCGGCACGCCGGGAGGCCCGGGCCACCAGGGCGTCGACGCGTCGTGCGGTGCTCCCGGCGTCGGCGGCCTCCGAGCAGTCGAGGGGCAGGAGCACCGTGCCGCCGCCGGTGTCCAGCGCGACGAGGGCGTGCTCCGGCACCCACTCCTGCAGCGTGCCGGTCAGCCGCCGCAGCTTGCGGCGGGCGGCGATCCTCGCGCCGGCGTCCTCGCCCCGCTCGTCGGGGTGCGCGGAGACCGCCAGGGCCAGCAGGACGTACGCCTCGGCCGGGCGCGGCCCGTCGGTCTCGGCGTCCGCGCCCGGCGCCCGGCCCTCCAGCAGGGCCGCCAGGAGGGAGCGCCGCCCCGCCTGCTCCCGGCCGGACACCTGCAACCGCTCGTGCACGTACGCGCCGACGACCGTCTCGGTGAGGACGCGCAGGTGGTCCAGGAGCAGTACGGTCGTCTCGACGAGGTCGGGAAGGTCCTCCGGCGCGACCCCGGCCGCCATCCGCTTCCACACCACCCGCATCCCCACGTGGTAGGCGGAGAAGACGTGCTGGACGGGGACGCCCTCCTCGGCCCGCTGCACCGCGGACGCCGCCAGCTCGCGCAGCCTGCCGCCGTCCAGGGGGCGGCGCCGGCGCAGGACGTCCGCGAACAGCGCCAGGTTCCGCCGGACCACCTCGGTGATGTCCCCGGCCAACTGCTCCCGGGGAGCATCCGGTAGTAGGGCACCTCGGCGAGCAGGTGCGCCTTGACCTCCTCGACGAGTGCCGTGCGCTCCCGCAGCAGCCGCTCGGCGAGCGCGTCGCCGCCTATGGTGAGCGGCGGGCGGACGGTGTCGTCCGCCGGTGGAGGAACAGGCATGTTCTCCCTCTCGTCCCCGTGGCACGGGCTGTTCCACTTCACAAGGCAGCGGCCGGAATTTCAGGCACGATGCCATGCCAGCGGCCTTTCACCACCAGGGCGGTGCCCCTACCGTGCAGGTTACCTCCGGGTAAGCCATCCGGTTCCGCTTCCGTCCGAGGAAGGACCCTCGCATGCCGACGCCCCCGACCGGCCGACCGCGCCGCACGACCCTCGCCGTCACCGCTGCCTGCGCCGCCCTGCTGGCGCCCGCCGCTCCCGCCTCGGCGGCCGAACTCGACCGCTACGTCGGCATGGGCGACTCCTACTCCTCCGGGAACGGCGCCTTCAGCACCAACCTGGACTCCGCCTGCGGCCGCAACACCTACGCCTACCCCCACCTGGTCGCGCGGAGCCGGCCGAACACCTCGCTGGACTTCGTCGCCTGTCAGGGCGCCACGACCGGGGACGTACCCGGACAGGCGAGGGCGCTCAGCGCGGACACCGACTACGTGTCGATCACCATCGGCGGCAACGACGTCGGCTTCGCCAACCTGATCGTCAACTGCGCCGGCAGCTGGAGCCCCACCTGCGACAGCGCGATCGACAACACCAACAACCGGATCAGGAACGAACTGCCCGCCAAGCTCGACAAGGCCTACGCCGCCATCCGCGCGGGCGCCCCGAACGCCACCGTCGTCGTCCTCGGCTACGGCCGCGTCTTCGGCCAGGACCTCGGCTGCCCGGCGGCCGCGGGCGCCTCCCCGGACAAGGCCGTCAAGCTGAACGCCGTCGCCGACAACCTGGACGCGGTCACCAAGAGCCGGGCCGAGGCGGCCGGGTTCGTCTACAAGAGCTCCATCCGCTCCTTCACCGGCCACGACATCTGCGCCGCCGACCCGTGGGTCAACGGCGCGACCTGGAGCGTCGGCGACTCCTACCACCCCACCCGCAGCGGTTACGCGAACGGCTTCGCCCCGGCCGTCCGCTCGGTCATCGGCTGACCGCCCCGGACGGCACGGACGGCCCCGCACCGGGAGGTGCGGGGCCGTCCCGGTGCCCGGCCCGGGCCTCCGCGCGCCGCCGGCGGACCCGGCGGCGCGGAGCCGTCCGCCCGGCCGGCCACGGGGGCGGGGCGCGGGGGAGGCGGGGTCACGCGGGTACGGGCAGGTCCGCTGCCGGGCCGAGGACGCCCGGGAAGCTGAGGGTCCGGTAGACCGCCACACCCCCCGCGAGCCCCGTGCACGCCTGCGCCGCCGCGGTGGCGCGATGCGGGTACGCGGGGTCGGCGGTGTCCAGCAGCACGCCGAGCGTCGTGCCGCTGTGGCCGACGGCGACGCCCAGTCCGCCGACCTCGCGGCAGATCCCGCACATGTGCTCCAGGGACCACTTGTGCCGGAGGGACTGGTTCATCAGCGCGCTCCGGGTCGCGACCCTGCCCACCTCCGCCAGGTCGCGGGAGCGCACGGCACCGGCGAGCCGGTCCAGCAGGCGCGCGTACTCGTGCCGGTCGGCCGCCGTGAACGGCTTGGGGGCGCGGTTGAAGTCCACCGTGTCGACCGCACCGCCCTCGTCGATGCCCACCACGGCCATGGCCGGCAGGGACCCGAGGACCGCGCGCAACCGCACGCTGCGGTGGTGGAAGGCGACGATGCCCGGGTAGAGCACGCCGTCGGTGGGCTCGATGCGGGCCAGGAACCGTTCGATCCGGGCGGCCGGCATCGCCAGGCCCAGGGCCCGCCCCACCGCCCGCGCGGTCGCGACCAGGTCGGCCGAGGAGCTGGCCAGCCCCTTGCCCTCCGGGATGAGGCTGTGGACGGTCAGCTCCCCGCCGACCGGGCGCGGCGCCTCCTCCTCGACGATCATGCGGGCCAGGCGCAGGGCCTTCCGCTTCCAGGCCGGCCGGACCACCAGGCCGTCCGCGTCCGGATCGGGCCGGAAGGCCGCCCTGGTCCACCGGGCGACGGGCAGCGTGACGAGGAAGTCCCCGTCCTTCTCCGGCAGCGCGCCCTGGAGCAGCTCGCCGAAGGTGCCGAAGGCGGTCCCCACTCCGGCCGCCCCCGGCCCGCGCGGCGGCGGGCAGGGTCGTGATCCGGCCTTCTGCGGCAGCTCCACGGAACCCCTTCTTGTCAGAGTGTGCAGTGAATCCGATAATCGTTTTTATATGGGTCCCGCGGGAACGGGCAAGTCGGGGGCGGTCGCGCCGGCTTGCCCTCCGCGCGTCCCCCGCCGGGCGGGGGCTCCGGGCGTCGCGGCGCCCCCCGTGGGGGCCATGGCCGGATTTGACAATCATTTTCATCTACTGTGATGCTCGCGGCTCGATCCCATCGGCACCCGGCACGAGGAGGAAGCATGGGCGAGCGGAACCGGGCCCGTACGACGGCCCTTCCCGGCGCCCCCGCCGGCGCGGGGGCGCGACCGCCCCGCCGGCGTCCTCCGCCCCCGTCCCCGGAGCGCGGGTCGCCGCCGGAGCCGGCCCCGCGGCGGGCCCGCCGCGCGCACCGGACGCCCGCACCGGGGGCGGACCGGACGGTCCGCGGCCGGCCGCCCGGCGGCGCCGCCCCGGCGGCCGGCGGACCCCGCGGAACCGCGGGCGGCGTCCGGACCGGCCGGATCGAAAAGCTTCGCGGCACGGCCGCCTGACGGGAAGACGGGTATGTACGCACACGCAGCAGAAGCGATCAAGGAACCGGACCTCATATCCCTGCAGCCGGACCTGGTCTGCGTGCGGTTCGAGACGATGAAGGTCTACTCGGCCCTGGGAGCGGTGCGCCACCTCCTGGAGACCGGCGCCGTCGAACCCGGCGACACGCTCGTCGACAGCTCCAGCGGGATCTACGCGCACGCCCTGGCGCTCGCCTGCCACCGCTACGGGATGAAGTGCCACATCGTGGGGTCCACGACCGTGGACCGGACCCTGCGGGCGCAGCTGGAGATCCTCGGCGTCACGCTGGAGCAGGTCAGGCCCTCGAAGGACCTCCGCCTCGACCAGGAACTCCGGGTGCGGCGCATCGCCGAGATCCTGGAGGAGAACCCCTCCTACCACTGGATGCGGCAGTACCACGACAGCATCCATTACCACGGCTACCGCGACGTGGCCGCGACGATCGACCGGGAGGTCCCCGAGGGGCCCCTGACCCTGGTGGGCGGCGTGGGCACGGGCGCCTCCACCGGCGCCCTCACCACCTACCTGAGGGAGACCGGCAGGGACGTCTCGCTCGTCGGCGTGCAGCCCTTCGGCAGCGTCACCTTCGGCGCCGAGCACGTGTCGGACCCGGACATGATCATCGCCGGGATCGGCAGCGCCATCGAGTTCCGCAACGTCCGGCACGAGCTCTACGACAGGATCCACTGGGTCAACTTCGACCACGCGCTCTCCGGCGCCGTCGAACTCCTCCGCAGCAGCGGCGTCTTCGCCGGCCTGTCGGCCGGCGCCGCCTACCTCACCGCCCACTGGGAGCGCCGGAGGGACACCTCCCGCACCTACGTGTTCATCGCCGCCGACACCGGCCACCGCTACGTCGACGGCGCCTACGCCAGGCACGCGGAGGCCCGGGACATCGACACCCTGAAGCCGCACGAGGTCACCTCCCTCGAAGAGCTCAGGCACCCCTGGTCGACCGCGTCCTGGTCCGACCTGCGCACCGCGCCCGGGCGCTGAGCGCCCCCGGCCGGCCCGGCCACCACCGGGACCGGCCGGCCCGAACCCCAGGGCACCGCCCACCACCCCGACGAAGGAACCGAGATGCCACACCCCACGCCGCGGACCGTCGCGGAACTGACCGACGCCGTGCTGTCGGGCGCCCACGGCCCCGACCCGAAGGACCTCTCCGTCACCAGCGCGTTCTGGCTCTACCACACCACCCGGCTGGCCGGGGGCCAGGTCACGTACCACAACCACTACCTCGTCGTCCGGGTCGGGCGGTCCTTCGGCGCCTGCTCCTTCGAAGCCGGCGAACTGACCCCCGACTTCTGCGAGAACGCCTCCGGCCACACCCTGGACACGCTGCTGCGCCACGACTCCACCCCGGTCCGGGTCGCCGCCCTCGACGCGTACCTCTCCGAGGCGCGGCCGCACCGGGAGGCGGACGAGGCCGAGCCGGTCGCGCTGCCGATCGGGACGCCCGAGGTCCGCGCCCGGGCCCGCGACGCCTCCATCGCCGGCCTCCTCGACATCGAGCCGGGTGCGAAGGTGGCGCTCATCGGGGTGGTCAACCCCCTGGTCGCGGCGATACGCGACCGGGGAGGCGTCTGCCTCCCCTGCGACCTGAACCTGCGCACCACCCAGTGGGGCGAGCAGGTCAGCGACGACATGACCGAGGTCCTCGGGGAGGCCGACGCCGTCGTCGCCACCGGCATGACCCTGAGCAACGGAACGTTCGACCTGATCCTCGAGCACTGCCGGGAGCAGGGCGTCCCCCTGGTCGTCTACGCGCAGACCGGCAGCGCCGTCGCCCGCGCCTTCCTGGGCGGCGGGGTCACCGCCCTGAACGCCGAGCCCTTCCCCTTCTCGCAGTTCAGCGCCGACCCGACGTCCATGTACCGCTACCGCGCCGACAGGCCGGCACGCGCGAACGGGGACGGCTCGTGAGCGCCGGCACCGAGAACCCCGCGACGGACCGGGAGGCCCCGGAGGCGGAGGAACCGCTGCCGGGCGACCTGAGGATGGCCCGCGCCCTGTGGCCGGTCCTCCTCGCCTCGGCGGTCGGCCTGCTGCCGTTCACCATCTTCAGCACCTACCTCGTGCCGATCGCGGACGAGGCCGGCAGCAGCGTCGCCGCCATGGGCGGCCTGCGCGGACTCGGCGGCCTGGCCGCCCTGCTGGTCGGCACGGCGCTCGCCCCCTTCGTCGACCGGGTGCGCAAGGAGTGGGCGGCCGCGGGCGGGCTCGCCGCCCTCGGCGCCTCGGCGGTGCTGGGCGCGAGCGGGGACTTCGTCCTGCTGGCGGTCTTCTGCCTGCTGGTCGGCGCGAGCACGGCCGTGCTGAACCCGGCCCTCACCGCGGCGGCCGCCGACCGCTTCGGCGCCGGCAAGGCGGCCGGCCGGGCGGCGACCCTGGTGACGGCCACCCAGTCGATGACCGCGATGCTCGCCGCGCCGGTCGTGGCCCTGCCCGCCCTCCTGTGGGGCTGGGAGGGGGACCTCGTCGCCGTGGGCGCGGTCTCGGTCCTCCTCGCCGCGGTCTTCCTCGCACGGAGCGGGCCGAAGGAGCCCGAGGCGGCCGGGAGCGGGCGGCGCCTGAGCTACGTCGCGTCGTTCAAGGCGCTGGGAGCGGTGCGCGGAGCGGTGCCGCTGCTGCTGGTCTCCCTGCTCCGCACCGCGGTGTTCATGGGGTACCTGGCCTATCTGGCGGCCTACTACGACGAACGGTTCCAGCTCGATCCCGGGCTCTTCGCGCTCGTCTGGACGCTGAGCGGCGCGTCGTTCTTCGTGAGCAACCTCCTGACCGGGCGGATCGCGAACTCCGAGGGGACCCGGACCAGCACCGAGCGGCTGCTCGTCCTCGGCCTGGTCGCGGCCCTGGTGTCGGTCGTGGGCTTCTACTTCACCCACTGGCTTCCGCTCGCCCTCGCGTTGACCGCGCTCCACGCGGCGAGCCACGCGCTCGTGGCCGCCTGCGCCGTGAGCCTGCTGGTGCGGCGCTGCGGCCCGCTGCGCGGCTCCGCCCTGAGCCTCAACTCCGCGGGCCAGAGCCTCGGGGTCTTCGTGGGCGCGGCCCTGGGCGGCGCGGGCCTCGGCCTGGCCGGCTACCCGGGCATCGCCGCCGTCTTCGGCGCCCTCGTCGTCGTGGCGCTCGGTGCCGCCCTCCTGGTGTCCCGAGGGGGCGCGGAGGAGCGGGAGGCGGCGGGCGCCGGGTAACGGACGGCGCACGTGCCGCCCGTCCGCCGTGGCGGGCGGCACGGGGCAGCGTGTTGGATTGCCCCTCGAACATGATTGTCGTTTTGGAAATGAAAGGCCGAGCCCATGCCTCCGCCCGCGATCTCCCCACCACCGGTCGGCGCCGCCGCGGCCGACGCCCCGGAGGCCGACTCCCCGGCCCCCGGTCCCGCCGCGGGCGTGAGGGACCGGCTCGCCTCCCGCAAGAGCCTGGTCGCGGTCTGCGCCCTCCTCTTCGTCGTCCTCCTCGCCTCCGTGGTCACGGCCATCGGGCTGGGATCCGCCGTGATCGCACCCGGCCGGACCGCCCGCTACCTCTGGGCGGCCCTCAGCGGCGGGGGCATCGGGGCGGACGAGGTGACCACGTACCAGATCATCTGGCAGATCCGCACGCCGCGGGTGCTGCTGGCGGCGCTCGTGGGGGCCGGCCTGAGCGCGATCGGCGTCGCCATCCAGGCGATGGTGCGCAACGCGCTCGCCGACCCGTTCGTCCTCGGTGTCTCGTCGGGGGCGTCCGTCGGCGCCGTCGGCGTCACCGTCACCGGCGGCCTGGCGGTACTGGGCATCTACGCGGTGTCGGCCGGCGCCTTCGTCGGCGCGCTGGTGGCGTCGCTGCTGGTGTACGCCGCCTCCTCCAGCCGCGGCACCCTCTCGCCGCTGCGCCTGGTCCTGACGGGGGTGGCGATGTCGCTGGGGTTCCAGGCGGTGATGAGCGTGATCATCTACTTCGCGCCCGACAGCGAGGCGACCAGCATGGTCCTGTACTGGACGATGGGCAGCTTCGGCGCCGCCACCTGGGGCGCCCTGCCCGTCGTGTCGGCCGTCGTCCTGCTCGGGCTGGTCGTGCTCCACCGGTACGGTCGGGCGCTGGACGTCCTGGCACTCGGGGACGAGACCGCCGCCAGCCTGGGCGTCAGCCCCGACCGGCACCGCAAGGGCCTCCTCGTGCTCGTCTCGCTGGTGACGGGCGTGATGGTCGCCGTCAGCGGCGCCATCGCCTTCGTCGGACTGGTCATGCCGCACGTGGTGCGCATGGTCGTCGGGGCCGTCCACGCCCGCGTGCTCGCGGTCGCCCCGCTGGCCGGTGCGATCTTCATGGTCTGGGTCGACCTGGTGTCCCGGACCCTGGTGGCCCCGCGCGAACTGCCGCTGGGCGTCATCACCGCGCTCGTCGGAGTACCGGTGTTCATCGTCCTGATGCGCCGCAGGGGCTACATGTTCGGAGGCCGCTGAGATGGAGCTCGAACTCGACGGGATCTCGGTGGTGACCGAGGGCAGGAGCCTGGTGCGGGACCTGTCCCTGGAGGTGGGGAGCGGCCGGGTCGTGGGTCTGGTCGGCCCCAACGGAAGCGGGAAGTCCACCGCTCTGCGCTGCGTCTACCGGGCGCTCCGCCCCAGCTCCGGCGCCGTCCGGGTGGGCGGGGACGACCTCTCGCGCCTGACGATGGGCCGCAGCGCGCAGACCGTCGCCGCCATGACCCAGGACGGCGCCGTCGACCTCGACTTCACGGTCGAGGAGGTCGTCGCGCTCGGACGCGCTCCCCACCTGCGGGGCAACCAGGCGCTCGGCCGGCGCGAACGGGAGCTGTGCGAACGGGTGATGGAGCGGCTCGACATCGCCCACCTCGCCCGGCGCGGCGTCCTCACCCTGTCGGGCGGGGAGCGCCAGCGCGTCCTCCTGGCGCGGGCACTCGTCCAGGAACCGAGGATCCTGGTGCTGGACGAGCCGACGAACCACCTCGACGTGCGGCACCAGATCGAACTGCTCTCCCTGCTGCGCGGCTCCGGACTCACCGTCCTGGTCGTGCTCCACGACCTCAACCTCGCCGCGGCCGCCTGCGACCGCGTCGGCGTGCTCCGCGGGGGCCGCCTGGTGGCGGCCGGGCCGCCCGCCGACGTCCTCACCCCCGAACTGGTCGACGAGGTCTTCGGCGTCAGGGCCACCATCGTCCCCCACCCGCTCACCGGCGCCCCCCAACTGCTGTATTCGCTCAACCCCTCCCTGTGAAAGGCGACCCCACCCCATGCGCACCACCAGACTTCCCCGCCCGGCGCGGCGCCGCGCCGCCCCCGGTTCCGCGGCCGCGGCCGTCCTGCTGCTCGGCGGCTGCGGCGCCGAGGTCGAGCCGGACGCCAAGGCGTCCGACAAGGTCACCGTCAAGCGCTGCGGCGAGCCGGTCGAGTACACCCTCCCCAAGCGCGTCGTGGCGTACGAGGGGGGAGCGCCGACAAGCTCTTCAGCCTCGGCCTCACCGAGCACGTGCACGGGTACGTCATGCCGCCCGCGAACCCGCCGGTGAGCGAGTCCCCGTGGGCGTCGGAGTACGCCAAGGTGAAGATGCTCAGCGACGACCTCCTCAACAAGGAGCTCGTCGTGGAGGCCAAGGCCGACCTCGTCGTCGCCGGCTGGAACTCCGGCTTCAAGGACGAGCGGGGCATCACCCCCGAGATCCTCGACAAGCTCGACATCCAGAGCTTCATGCACACGGAGAGCTGCTTCAACTACCCGGAGTACCCGGAGAAGGTCACCCCGTTCGAGGCCCTCTACACCGACCTCGACCGGCTCGGCAGGATCTTCAGGGTCGAGAAGAAGGCGGCCGAGGTCGTCGGCGGCCTGAAGAAGCGCGTGGAGGCCGTCAAGGCCCAGGCGCCCCGGGGCGGCGACCCGGTGCCGGTCTTCCTCTACGACTCGGGCACCGACCAGCCCTTCACCGCGGGCAACCAGGTGCCGCCGAACGACATCATCGAGACCGCCGGCGGCCGGAACGTCTTCGACGGCCTCGACCAGCGGTGGACCCAGGTCAACTGGGAGGCCGTCGCCGAGGCCGAACCCGAGGTGGTCATGATCCTCGACTACGGCGACCAGCCCGCCGAGAAGAAGATCGAGTTCCTGAAGAAGTCCCCCCACACCAGGGAGCTCCCCGCCGTGAAGAAGAACAACTTCTTCATCCTCGACTACAACGAAGGCATCAGCGGGCCGCGGAACATCGACGGTCTGGAGAAGTTCGCGAAGTACCTGCGCTCCCTCGAGAGCTGACCGAACCGACGCCGCGGGGCCGTGTCCGACCGGACACGGCCCCGCGGCGTCGGGCCGGCGCTCCCGCGGGCACCGCTCCCCGGGACCGGGAACCGCCGCGGGCGGTCCGGAAGGGGACCCGTCCCCGCGGAGGACGCGGGGCCGCCACCGCCCCACCGCGCGGAAGGCTCCGGCCTTCGCCGGTGCCCGCCGTCTGTGACAGCCCTTTCGAAGGGGTGGAGAAGCGATTCCGGGGCCGCCCCGCCCGGCAGGGCGCGCGGCGGCGCGCACCCGCGGAGATGATCGGCATGACGACGGCAGCGGAGCACCGGCCGCACCCCGGGCACGACCACGCCCACGGCGAGGGCTGCGGCCACGTGGCGGTTCCCCACGGGGACCACGTCGACCACGCCCACGACGGCCACCGGCACGCGGCGCACGACGGGCACTGGGACGACCACCGACCCCTCCGCCGCCTCGACGGCGGCAGCCCCCGGCGGCCCCTCCACGGCACGGAGCGCCGACCCGGCGGCGGCACCCCGGACGGTGGCGACGGCGCGGCCCCGCGGACGCACCCTCCGCGGCCGGAGGCCCGGCCCCCGGTCCGGTACGTGCCGGACCCGGCGGCGGGGGAGCGCGCCCCGGGCCGCGGCGGTCCGCCCGGGGCCGTACGCGGACGCCCCGGCCGCGGTGGCCGGGGCGTGAGGAGCGGAGGGGTGCGGGGCGGCCCGCGGCCTCCGTGCGGCCGGAGGAGCGGAGCGGAGCCCGCGGGCCGCCGCGACGGCCCGCCGGGTCCGGCGCCGCGGACGGCGGACGACCGGGCCCGGTGGGCGCCGGCGGCGGGCGGCACGTGCCGCGCCGGTTCCGGCCCGGCGGCACCGGGCGGACGTACCGGGTCGGACGGTGCCGTGGCTGCGACCACCGCCCGACCCGGAGCACTCATCCCCGCGGCACGGGCTCGGGGTGCTCGTGCTCGCAGGCGTCGTCGGCGCCGAAGACGTCCCACGCGGGGAAGGGGTCGGTGGCCGGAAGGGCCTCGCCCTCCACGGCGAGGCAGTCGGCGAGCGCCGCCCGGAGCGCCGGGGCCCGCAGGCCGATGCCGATGAAGACCAGTTCCTGGCCCTGCGCGTCGTGGGGGTCCCGGGCGCCGGAGGGCTCGAAGCGGGCGACGGAACCGGCCTGCGACCACAGGCCCGTGACGTCCGGGCGGCCGGCCAGCAGGAAGAAGCCCTTGGACCGCAGGACCCGGCCGAAGGCGCCGCTGTCGAGCCCCTCGGTGACGAACGACCACAGCCGGCCCGGGTGGAACGGCCGGTCGGAGCGGAAGACGGTCGAGGAGATGCCGTACTCCTCGGTCTTCGGTACGTGGTCGCCGTTGAGTTCCATGACCCAGCCCGGTGCCTGCTGGGCGCGCTCCAGGTCGAACAGGCCCGTGCCGAGCACCTCGCAGGGGTGCACCCGCCCGTGGACGGCGGTCACGATCCGGGCCGCGGGGTTGAGCCGGGCCAGGGCGGCTCGCAGGCGGTCGGCGCTCGGCGGGTCGACGAGGTCGAGTTTGTTGAGCACGATGACGTCGGCGAACTCGACCTGGTCCATCAGCAGGTCGCTGACGGTGCGCTCGTCGCCCTCGTACTGGTCGAGTCCGCGCTCGGCGAGTCCGTCCCCGCCCTCCAGCTCCGGCAGGAAGCCGGCGGCGTCGACGACCGTGACCATGGTGTCCAGCCGGGCGAGGTCGCCGAGGGCGGCGCCGTCGTCGCCGGGGAAGGCGAAGGTGGCGGCCACCGGCATGGGTTCGGAGATGCCGCTGGACTCGATGAGCAGGTGGTCGAAGCGGCCCTCGCGGGCCAGCCGGGCCACCTCCTCCAGGAGGTCGTCGCGCAGGGTGCAGCAGATGCACCCGTTGGTCATCTCGACCAGGCGCTCCTCGGTCCGCGAGAGGGCGGCCTCGCCGCCGCGCACGAGCGCGGCGTCGATGTTGACCTCGCTCATGTCGTTGACGATGACCGCGACCCGCAGGCCCTCGCGGTTGTCCAGCACGTGGTTGAGCAGGGTGGTCTTGCCGGCACCGAGGAAGCCGGACAGGACGGTGACGGGCAGTCGCCCGGCCACGCCGGTCAGCCCTCGGGGCGCAGCAGGCCGCGCTCGTACGCCCTGGCCAGGCGCTGCGGCACCAGGTGGACGACGCCGCCGACCGTGACCGGCACCAGCCGGGGGGCGGTCGCCTTCCACTGGGCGCGGCGGTGGCGGGTGTTGCTGCGGGACAGCTTGCGCTTGGGGACGGCCATGACGAACTCTCCAGGTCGGGTACGGGACCACGCTACATGAAAATGGATCCCATTACCGAACTGGGGTCCCCTCCCGCTCCCGCACGGGCACCGACCCGGTCCTCCGGTGACACGCCCGCGGCACCGGGAAGACCGATTGCGGCGGCCGGTGGTGCCGTACCCGCGATGAGCGCCGACCACCTCGTCCCGGGAACCCTCCGGAGGGGGACACCTCGCCGTCGGCGCCACGCGCCACGCGCCACGCGCCACGCGCCACGCGCCACGCGCCACGCGCCACGCGCCACGCGCGGCGGGCGAGCGCGCCGCCCGCCGTGCGACGCACAGGCCGCCTGGCGGCGGCCGATCCGAAGACTCGCCGCGCACCGCTGGGCCGTGCCGCGAGCCACGCCGCTCCCGGCACGGCCCGGTTCCCCGTGCCCGCTTCACCCGGCCGTCCTCCGGCACGCCCGCGCCGGCGGGGGTGCGGCCGGGGTTCCGCGGAGGGGCGGGCGGCCGACTCCCCCCCGCCCCGGGCGGATCTGACGGGTGGTTAAGGTACCCGGTGGACCCGCACGCGCCACGGCCCCGGGAGGGAGGAGCACCATGACCGTCGCCGTCTGGGACGCCATGCGGCGGCGTCCCCTGCGCTTCGCACTCTCCCCCTGGCCGCCGCGGTGCTGGGCGTTCCTGCTGAGCGGCACCGTCGTGGGCTGTGCGGCGCTGCTCCTCCTCGCGGTCCTCCTCCTCGCCGGCGTCGTCCTGTCCGTCCTGGGCGTCGGCCTGCTCGTCCTGACGGCGGCCGCCCTCCTCGGCATCCCCGTCGCCGCCCTGGAGCGGCGCCGGCTGCGGCTCGTCGAACCGGAGCCCCTCCCCGACCCGCACGCCTCCCTGCCGGGTACGGGCGCCCTGCCGTGGCTGCGCACCCGGCTGCGCGAACGGGCCACCTGGCGGGAGTCGGCGTACACGCTCCTCCTGGGTGTGGTCTTCACCGCCGCGGGGATCGGCTTCACCGCCCTGCTCGGCCTGGCGGTGATCCTGACGGCCGCGCCCGTCATCGTGTGGGCGGTCGCCCCCGACACGGTGATGCTGGTGCCCGGCCGGGCGGTCTCCGGTCCGCTGGAGGCCCTCGGGGGCAGCGCCGTGGGGTTGCTCGGGCTGCTGGTCTCGGCCTACGCGGGCGGGCTGTTGGCGGGCGCCCAGGTGTGGGTCGCCCGGGCACTGCTGTCGGCCAGGGACGGGGACCTGGACCGCCGGGTCATCGAGCTGACCCGCTCCCGCGCCCGGCTCGTCGACGCCTTCGAGGCCGAGCGGCACCGCATCGAACGCGACCTGCACGACGGCGCGCAGCAGCAGATGGTGGCGCTCGCCATGACACTGGGCCTGGCCGAGCTGGAGCTGCGCGAGCGGGACTCGCCCGCCGCCCCGCTCGTCGCCCGTGCCCGCGGCGAGGCCCGTCGGGCCCTGGAGCAGCTGCGCTCCCTGGTGCGCGGCATCCACCCCCGGGTCCTCACCGACCACGGGTTGCCCGCCGCCGTCGCCGAACTGGCCCTGCGCAACCCGATCCCGGTGACCGTCGACATCGACCTGCCGCACCGGCTGCCCCCGGCGGTCGAGACGACGGCGTACTTCACCGTCACCGAGGCGCTGACCAACGCCTCCAAGCACAGCGGCGCCGGGGAGATCGCCGTCGTCGGCCGGCTTCGCGGCGGCAGGCTGGTCCTGACCGTCACCGACGACGGCCGCGGCGGCGCCGATCCGGCCGCCGGCGCCGGCCTGCGGGGCCTGGCGGACCGGGTGGCCGTCCTGAAGGGGAGACTCGTCGTGACCAGCCCCGCCGGCGGGCCCACGCGACTGCGGTTGGAGGTGCCGTGCTCCGCGTAGTGCTCGCCGAGGACGCGGTCCTGCTCCGCGCCGGCCTGGTGGAACTGCTGTCCCGCGTCGGGCACGAGGTGACCGCCGCCGTCGGGGACGCCGGGGAACTGGCCCGCGCCGTGGACGCCGACCGGCCGGACGTGGTCATCACCGACGTGCGGATGCCGCCGGGCCTGCGCGACGAGGGCCTGAGGGCGGCACTGGAACTGCGCGGCCGGCATCCGGGCCTGCCGGTGCTGGTGCTGTCGCAGTACGTCGCCACGGCGTACGCGACGCAGCTGCTCGGCGGCTCCCCGTCCGCGGGAGGCCTCGGGTACCTGCTGAAGGACCGGGTCGGGGAGGTCGCGGACTTCCTCGACGCGCTGGACCGGGTCGCCGGCGGGCAGACCGTGATCGACCCGGAGGCGGTCCGGGTGCTGCTGCGGCAGCGGACGGCGGAGGAACCGCTGCGGCGCCTCACACCCCGGGAGCGGGAGGTGCTGGCCCTGATGGCGGAGGGGTTCAACAACCAGGCCATCGCGCAGCGGCTCACCATCACCGAGGCGTCGGTGGTCAAGCACTCCGGCAACATCTTCACCAAGCTGGACCTGGACCCGGTCGAGGGCAACCGCCGCGTCCTGGCCGTCCTCGCCCACCTCCGCCGCGACGCCCCGCCGCTCTGACCGGGCCGCGCCGCCGCCTCCCCGCGGGAGGGCCGGCGTCCCCTCAGCCCTCCCGGCCGGCCGGCCCCGGCGCGGCGGTCCCGCGGCCCGCGCCCGGGGTGAGCAGCCGCGTCAGCAGCGCCGCCGACGCGTCCCAGGACCACCGGTCCGCCACCCACGCCCGCCCGGCCGCGCCCATCGCCGCGGCCCGCTCGGGGTCGCGCAGGACCCCCGCCACGGCGCGGGCCACGGCCCGTACGTCCCTGCCGTCCACCACCGTGCCCGTCACCCCGTCGACGACCGCGTCCGGAGCGCCGCCCGAGTCGCCGGCGACCACGGGCAGCCCGCCGGCGGCGGCCTCCAGGAAGACGATGCCCAGCCCCTCCGCCTCCAGCCCCGCCCTCCGGGTCCGGCACGGCATGGCGAACACGTCGGCCGCCGCGTAGTAGGGGGCCGTCGAGGCGTGGTCCAGGCCGCCGGCGAACACCACGTGCCCGTGGGCGTACCGGTGTGCGAGGGACCGCAGCCGCGCCTCGTCCGGGCCGCCGCCCACGATCACCAGCACCGCGTCCGGCACGGCCCGCCGGATGCCCGGCATCGCCCGTATCAGCGTGTCCTGGCCCTTGCGCGCCACCAGCCGCGACACGCACAGGACGACCTTCCGGCCCACCAGGCCGTGCCGTTCGCGGACCCGTCGCCCCCGGTCGGGCGCGGGCCGGAACGCCGCCGGGTCCACCCCCGGCACCAGCCGCACCAGCTCGGCCCGGGGCCCCAGCGCGGGTGCGATGCGGCGCCGGGTGTACTCGCCCAGGTACGTGACGGCGTCCACGTGGTCGCCGATGCGCCGCAGCACCCGCCGGGCGCCCGGGGTGCGGGCCCACCAGATCTCGTGGCCGTGCGTGGTGGCGACCATGCGCCGTATCCCGCCGTCCCGCAGCGCGGGCGCCATCGCCGCCAGCGGCGCGGCGGCCCCGAACCAGACCCGGTCGCAGCCGTGCCGCCGGGCGATCGCCAGGGCGCGGCGGGTGACGCGCGGGGTGGGCAGCAGCGTGCGGGCGGGGTCCCTGACCACCGGGAAGGGCAGGGCGGCGTCGTGTGCGGCGGCGCCCGGCTCGCCGGACGTGTAGACGACCACGTCGTCGCCGGGGACGCGCACCGCCATGGCGTGGACGAACGTCTCGATGCCGCCCTGGCGGGGCGGGAAGTCGTTGGTGACGATCAGGGTGGTGCTCATCGGGGTCGCTGCCTTCGTGAGGGCCGGGCGGTGGGCGGTGGGCGGGGGCGCGGCGGCCGCCGGCGGCGCGCGCCGCGGGGCGCTCACCGCGGACCCCGGGCGGCCGGGACCGGACGCCGGGGCCGCGGGGCCCGCACGGCGGCACCCCGGGCGGACCCCGCCCGGCGGACGCCGTGCGGCAGACGGGCCGCCACGGCCAGGAGGACCGGCAGGGCGAGGTACCCGAACCGTCCGGCGGGAGCGAGGAGGAACGCCGTGCACAGGCCGGCGGCGAGCCGGTCGGCGGCGGACACCAGGTCGCGCGGCGGCCGGACGACGAGGGACACGGCGACGGCCAGCCCGCCGGCCAGCAGCAGCGCGACCGCCGCGCACCAGCCGGCCGGCCCCAGGTCGGCGAGCAGCCGGCCCGGCAGCGGGCTGGCCGCCGGCGTCGGCCACGGACCGCGTCCCGTCGGGAAGGCGAACACCTGCTCCACCAGGGCCCGGGGCGACAGCAGCGCGCTCGGCAGGACGAGCAGGGCGGTTCCCGCGACCGCCACCGCCGCGCCGCGCGCGGCCGCCCGTATGCCGTCCCGGTGGGCGAGGAGCGCCGCGGCGACCGCGACGGCGGGCCACGCCGTCCACTTGAGGGAGCAGGCGGCGGCGAGCGCCAGCCCGGCGGCGACCGGGCGCCGCCGGGCCGCGTACACCAGTGCCAGGAACAGCAGCCCGGTCAGCGGCAGGTCCACCCCGCTGACGCACAGCGGCAGCGCCACGACCGGCGAGGCGAGGAGCGCGCCGACGGCGTCCCGGCCCGCGGTCCCGGGGTCGCCCGGACCCCGCCCGGCCCGGCGCCACGCCACCCGCAGGCAGCCGAGGAACGCCGCCGCGCACCAGAGCCGGGCGTCGCCCAGCAGCCGGGGCAGCGGGCCGGGGTCGCCCAGCACCGCGCGCGGCAGGCCGAACACCGCCATGCCCGGCAGGTACGGGGTGACCTCGGTCACCGCGCGGGGGTCGGCTAGATACGGGGTGACCTGACGCACCGTCAGTACTCCGGCTCGTTCGACGACGTCCACCTCGCTCTGCGCCCCGCCGCTCACCAGCAGCACCAGCAGCGGCACGGCCACCGCCCCGGCCAGGGCGAGCGCGACGGACGGGCCCCGCCCCCGCCGCCACAGCGCGGCGACCGCGGCGCAGAGGTACCCGGCGGACGCGCACGCCCCCCAGACGCGGTGCGGCTCGGGGGCCGCGGTGAGCGGGAACACCCCGGCCCACACGGACGCCGCGAGCCAGCCGCCGCACCAGGGCAGCCGGCGCTTCCACGGGGTTCGCATCAGGGGAGTCGGCACCCCTCCATCACACCGGGCGCCCGCCGGCCCGTCATGACGGCCAGGTCGAGACCTTGGGGTGGGGTTTGGTCGACCACGCCGAGGCGCCGCGGGACCCGGTTCCCCGCGGGCGGCGATCCCGGCGCCTCGGCGGCCCGGGACGGCCCCGGTCGGGCGGCGGGCGGGGTGCGGTGCGGTGCGGGGGTTCGGGCGGGGCGGGGTGCGGCTCCGGCGGCCGCGCCCGCCGGTCGGCTGTCCGGCGCGCCCGGTGGGCCGGCCCGCCGGGGTGCCCGGTGGGCCGGCGTCCCGCCGTCACCCCGTGCGCACCTCGTCGGCGCGCAGCGCCGGCACCTCGCGGGCACGGGGCGCCGGGGCGCGGTGCCCGGCCGTACCGACGGCGGGGGGCCTGCCGGCGCCGGGGCGGCGTCGGCAGGCCCCCTGGTGAGGACCGGAGCCGGGGACCGTCAGAAGGTCAGGCTCCAGGAGTCGATGTAACCGGTGTCACCGCTGTAGCCGTCGGTCACGCGGAGCTTCCAGGTGCCGCTCGCCAGGACGCTGGAGGCGTCCACGGTGTAGGTGGTGACGACGTTGTCGGCGCTGTCGCCGGAGCTGACGTCCTTCAGCAGGGCGGCGGCGCCGCTCGGGGCGACGAGCTCGATCTTCAGGTCACCGCGGTAGGTGTGCTTGATGTCGACGTCGACCTTGAGGGTGGAGGAGGCGTAGCCGCTGATCCCGCTGACTGCGATGGAGGACGTGACGGTGGCGTTGTCCACGATGTTCACGTTGGACGAGTTGGTGAAGACCGTGCCCGACGGCGGCTGGGTGCCGCCGCCCGCGCCGAGGGTGGCCGCCGCGTCGGCCAGGCCCGCGCCGCAGCCGCCGGAGCAGTAACCGGGCAGCGGACGGGCCTTGCTCTTGATCGTGGACTCGATCTGCGCCGGGGTCATCGACGGGTTCGCCTGCTTCATCAGCGCGGCGAGGCCGGCGATGTGCGGGGCGGCCATGCTGGTGCCCTGGTAGGCCTTGTAGTTCTCGCCGACCGGGCCGCGGGTGCCGCTGTTCAGCGTGGACCAGATGCCGTTGGCGGAGCTCGCCGCGGTCTCGCCGCCGGGGGCGGTGATGTCGACGATGGTGCCGTAGTTGGAGTACGAGGCGCGGTTGCCCTCGCGGTCCGAGGCGGCGACGGTGATGACGTTGGAGCAGTTGGCCGGGTTGAAGCCGGAGGCGTTCACGTTGCTGTTGCCGGCCGCGACGACGATCGTGGAGCCGCGGTTGACGGCGGCGTTGATGGCGCTCTGGGTGCCCGCGTCGCAGGAGCCGCCGCCGCCGAGGCTCATGTTGATGACGTCGGCGGGGTACGGGTTGGAGGGCGCGCCCGCGACGGAGCCGCCGGAGGACCAGGTGATGGCGTCCATGATGTCGGCCGTCGTGCCGCCGCACTTGCCGAGCACGCGGACCGGCTGGACCTTCGCGTCGTACGCGATGCCGGCGACGCCCTTGCCGTTGTGGGTCGAGGCGGCGATGGTGCCCGCGACGTGGGTGCCGTGCCAGGAGCTGGAGGTGTCCCGCTCCGGGTAGTTGTCGCCGCACTCGCCCTGGAGCATCCAGTCGCCCGGGTCGGCGGCGTTGCCGTCGCGGCCGCCGCCGTCGTTCGCCATGAACGGGTCGGAGATGAAGTCGTAGCCCGGGACGATGTTGGCGGAGAGGTCGGAGTGGGCGACGTAGCCGGTGTCGATCACGGAGACGTTGACGCCCGAACCGGTCGCCTTGTCCCAGGCGCCGGGGACCCTCATGCCGGCCGTGGCCTCGAAGAGGTCCCACTGGCGGCTGTACTCGGTGTCGTTGGGGGTCGCGGCCGTGGCGTACACGCGGCGGTCCGGGACGACGTAGGCGACGTCCGGGTCGGCCCGGAAGGCGGCCATGACGGTGTCCGCGGTCTTCTCGTCGGCCGCGCCGTCCAGGCTGATCAGGGCGGCGCCGGTGCCCAGGCGGCGGTCGAAGTCGAGGGACTCGCCCGCCTTCTTGCCCTTGGCCTCGGCGTCCTTGCCGGCCGCGGAGTCGGACTTGGCCTCCGCGCTCATCGACTTGTAGCCGACGATGAGGCGCTCGACGGGCGCCTGGTCGGCCTGGGCGGCCGGCACCGGGGCGGGGGCCGGGGCCGGGGCGGGCGCGGCGGCGGAGGCGGCCGTGCCGACGCAGATCAGCGCGGTGGCCGTCGCCGCGACGAGGGATGTGCGAACGCGTCTGTAGCCGTTCAAGGTATCGCCTTTCCTGGAAGTTCGACCCGGCGCCGTGGAACCGCACACGCGTGATGCGCCCACGCGTGATTCGCGCATGACAAGCCGGGCTCCTGCGGCCGCGGCAGGACGGGGTGGGGGTTGTGGCGGCCGGACGTGCGGCGGCGAGGAGGTCCCGGTTCCAGGCGTCGACGGACTCGGCGCGCTCGTGAGCCGGACGCCGGGGGATGTGCGGTGCGGTCGCTGCGGCCTTGTGGGCCGGGGCGCGTCCGCACGCGACGTCCTTCCATCGCGCAGCGCACCGGCCGGCCGTCACGCGCTCGACGGATCGCCGCCGTCGAGCGCGTCCGGTCGACCGGATGGCAGAAAAGCTATGGCCAAAACAATGCGCTCGACCATACGGGCGGAGAGCGCTACGGATACTTATTTAAATCCGCTCATACAACAAACGATCGTCATGTGTACTGCGGGTTTCCCGGGGCCGGCGCCGCCGGGACGGGAGCCGTCCGGGGAGGTGCCCGGCGGGGAGGGGTGGGGAGGCCGCCGGCCCGGGTACCCGTAGCCTCTCCGCCCCGGGCCGGGGCGGCAGGAACGGCGGATCCACCGGAGGCGTGACATGAACGACCCCATGAGCGACCCGTGGGGCTACCCCACCCCGTCCCAGGCGGAGGGGGAACGGGACCCGGACGCGCAGGAGCACCCCGACGTGGCCCGGACGACCCCGTCCCAGGCGGAGGGGGAGCGGTTCGCCGAGGAGGAGGACGGGACGGAACCGGAAGCCGGGTCCCCGGGGGAGGGCGCCTAGCGAGCGGGGCGGACCCGCGGAACCCGGGGTCGCGGACCGGGGCGCAGCCCGGCCGGGAGCGCGCGGCCGTCGGGGAGCCGCGACCGCCTCCCGGCCACAGTCCCCGCCGCCCCGGCAGCGGGGGCGGCGGGGACGCCCCGGGTATGGCCCGGGTATGGCCGGCGGGGACGCCCCGGCGGCCCGCTCCTCCCGCCCGTACGGCACGGTCCCCCGGGGCGGGGCGACGGAGCCGCCGCCGCGTGGCCCCTTCCGGCCCGGTAGGGCGCCGCCGCCGGACGTTCAGCACCCTCATCCGGTCAGACGGCGATCCGACCGCGCGTCCATGTGCGAGGGTGTCCCCGTCGGAGCGGTGCCGCCGTGCCGGTCGCGGCAGCCGTGCCGATCGTGCCGGCCGTGCCAGGGGGGAGCGAACGTCCGTGATCGACCTGATACTGCCGTCCGCGGTGTCCGTCGCCGAGGCCTTCGACGACCCGCCCGGCCTGCCGCTGCTCGGCACGGAGGCCGAGGAGGTGAGCCGCGCGGTGGACAAGCGGCGCCGGGAGTTCACCACCGCCCGGTGGTGCGCGCGGCGGGCCCTCGCCGGGCTGGGCGTCGCGCCCGTGCCCGTGCCCCGCGGCGAGCGCGGGGCGCCCGTGTGGCCGGACCGGATCGTCGGCAGCCTGACCCACTGCCAGGGGTACCGGGCGGCGGCCGTGGCGCGCGACACCGACCTGCGGTCCCTCGGGATCGACGCCGAGGACCACCTGCCGCTGCCGGACGGCGTCCTGGACATGGTTGCCTCGGAGGCCGAACGGGCCCACCTGGCGGCACTGGCCCGACTGCACCCGGGGGTGCACTGGGACCGGCTGCTGTTCAGCGCGAAGGAGTCGGTGTACAAGGCGTGGTTCCCGCTCACCCGCCGCTGGCTCGGCCACGAGGAGGCCGAGCTGGCCTTCGCGCCGGACGGGACGTTCACGGCGCGACTCCTCCGGCGCGACCCGGCCGTCCCGGCGGAGGGCTTCACCGGGCGGTGGGCCGTGGACGGGGCCCTGGCGGTCACCGCCGTGACGGTGCCGCCGCACTAGACCTCCCGCGAAAGCGCTGGTCGCACGGGCCGCCGGGATCCGGACACGACGCGCCTGGAGATCGAGGCGTCCGTCCCCGGGAGTCGTGCGGAGGCCGTGACCGGGGCTCTCCACGCGGCCGGTGCGGGACGGGTGGGCGAGTGCGCACGGTGTTCCGGTATCCGGCATCCGGAAGGCGGCCGGCGGCGGGCAGGTCCTGCCCGCCGCGTGGCCGTACCGGGGCGGGGCGGGCGTCGTTCAGCACGGCGGCGAGCGCCGGATCGGGTCGATCCGTGACGCGGAGCCGGGCCGGTACCGTCCGGCGGGCTGTCCGCGACGCCCGTCCCCACGGGCAACCGGCCGTCCGCTTCCCGCCGCCGTACGGGCCGGGCGCCGTGGGCGGACGTGTCCGTCACAGCCGTCCGCGGCCGGCACGGCCGCTCCGTGGCGGGCGGCGTCGAGCGAGCGCGATGGGGGCGACGGCGCGGTGCCTCCCGCCGCGGTGTCCGCGGTCGTGGCAGGCGCGCGACCCGGGCTGGGGGAGCGAGGCGGACGCGGCGGGGCGGAAGGCCCCCCGAGCCGTCCGCCGCCTCGGGGGAGGGGCGTCCGCCGCGGGCGGAGGGCCCCTCCCGCCGGGACGCGGGCGCGGGGCCGGGGCAGGTGGCGAGGCGGCCGGAGGGAGCGGGAGGCGGCGGGACCGTTGCCGTCGCCGTCGCCGATGCCTGTGAGGGAGCCGACCGCCCTCCCGGCCTCGGTGCCGGGCGCCGGGGCCAGGACCCGGGAGGGGGTCGGGTCTCCGGGGCCGCCGGCGCCGGGTGGGGCGTGGTCGGTCGGGGGTCACCGGTGCCGGGTGGGGCGCAGGCGGTCCGGGGCCGACAGGTCGCCCAGCACCCGGAGCACCTCCTCGTCCGGCACCTGGTCGAAGTCCTCGTACCACAGACCCACTGCGTGGAAGTCCGCGGGCTCGGAGAGGCAGACCAGGTCGTCCACCTCGGGCCGCAGCCCCGCCACGGCCCGGCGGTCGCCCACGGGGACCGCCAGCACCAGCCGCCCGGGCGCCTCGCCCCGCAGCAGCCGGATCGCCGCGCGGGCCGTGACGCCCGTCGCCAGGCCGTCGTCGACCAGCAGGGCCGTCCGGCCCCGCAGGTCCGGACCGGGACCGCCGCGCCGGTACAGGGCCTCCCGCCGGTGCAGCTCGGTGCGCTCCCGCGCCACGTCGGCGCCCAACTCGTCCGGGGTGATGCCGAGCATCGCCAGCGCCCGCTCGTCGAAGAGGGGCGGCGCCTCCCCGGCGATCGCGCCGATGCCGACCTCCGGCCGACCGGGCATCCCGATCTTCCGCACGACCAGCACGTCCAGCGGCGCGTCGAGCGCCCGCGCCACCTCCGCCCCGACCGGGACGCCGCCCCGCGGCAGGGCCAGTACGACCGGGTCGGGCCACCGCTGCTCGGCCGCCCGCGCCCGTACCCGCTCACCGAGCAGGCGCCCCGCGTCCCGCCGGTCCTCGAACCGCAACTCCATCACCGCCTCCTCACCCCCTCGCCGCGGCGCCCTCCGGTCGGTCACGTCCGTCCGCCGGGAGCGTCGGACGCGCCGCCCGGCCGCCGGAACCACTCCCGCGCCGCGCGGACCACGTGCTCCAGCGCGCCCGGCTCCTCGAAGAGGTGGCCGGCGCCGGGCACGACCTCCACCCGGTGCGGTGCCCCCAGCCGCCCGGCCGCCTCCCGGTTCAGGCGCAGCACCTCCGGGTCCTCCTCACCGACGATCAGCAGGACCGGGGCGGCCACCCGCGCCAGCGCGTCCCCGGCCAGGTCGGGGCGCCCGCCGCGCGACACCACGGACCGCACGCGCGCGGGGCGCTCCGCGGCCGCGCGCAGCGCCGCCGCCGCGCCGGTGCTCGCCCCGAACAGCCCCACCCCCAGCGTCCGCGTCGCGGGCACGTCGGCGAGCCAGTCGACCGCGGACACGACCCGCGACGACAGCAGGTCGATGTCGAACCGGTACTCGGCGGTCAGCAGGTCGTGGCGCTCCTCCCGCTCCGTGAGCAGGTCCATCAGCAGGGTGCCCATGCCCGCCTTCCGCAGCGCCGCGGCCACGACCCGGTTGCGCGGACTGTGCCGGGAACTCCCGCTGCCGTGCGCGAACACCACCATCACCGGCACCGACGCGGGCAGGGCCAGATCGCCGCGGAGCGCGGAACCGTCCGCCGCGGGCAGGGCGACCTCCTCCAGGATCACGACGGCCTCCCTTCTCCCTCCCCGGGGCGAGTGCTCCGCGCCCGTCGCGCCAAACGCGACCGCCCCGAGGGGCGCGGCCGGGCCACGCGACGGGGCACGGCGCGCACGGCACCGCAGTCGGCACCGGCACCGGTCCGGGGCGGGGCGGTCCGGGGCGGCGGGCTCCACCCGCGCGCCGTCCACCGCGGTCCGCCGCCTGCCGCGGTCCGCTCGCCGCCCGCCGCCCGCCGCCCGCCGCCCGCGGACCGCGGGCCGCCGGGGTGCGCCCGGCCCGGCCGTGGCCCCGCCTCGTTGACGCCGCCCGCTCGCCGTTCTAGTTTCGGGCCTGGTCGCAAGTGTCGACGGAAGGGGGCGGTGTGGGCGGGTACGCGTGGCTGCGGCCCACGGCCGAGGAGCAGGTCGGATGGGACGTCGACGTGCTGTACGGCCCCTGGCCCCGGCACCACCGCGACACCACCCTGGCCGAGGTGCGGGCCCGGCTCGCCGGGTCGCCCGTCGCCGGGGCGCTGGCCCTGTCCACCCGCGGCGCCCTCTTCGACGACGCGGGCGGCAACGCCGAGACGCTCCGCGACCTCGCCGGCTGCCCCGAGCTGCGTCCCGTCGGCACCGTCGACCTGCGCGACGCCCTCGCCGCCGAGGCGCGCCTGGACGAACTCGCCGCCGCGGGCGTCCGGTTCCTGCGCCTGTTCACCGTCGACCAGGGCGCCGAACCCGACTTCCCCGGCTACCGCAGGACCGTCCGGCTGGCCGCCGAGCGCGGCATGGTCCTCCTCCACGACGGCGACCCGCGCCGCTTCGGCCCGCCGCTCACCGGCCGGGGCGCCGACGTCGTGTTCCTCGACCTCCACGCGTACGTCCTCGCCGACTTCCTCCTCCTCGCCCGCGACGAACCCGGGTTCCGGGCCACCACCCGGATGCTCTCCGGGCCCGACTCCATCGAGCGGGTCGTCGAGTCCGTGGGCGCCCGCCACCTCGTCTTCGGGTCGCGCACGCCCTTCATGGACGTCTCACCCCAGACGCTGAAGCTGCGGTACGCCGACATCTCCGCCGACGACCGCGCCGCGATCGCCACGAAGAACGTCGAGGAGCTGCTCGTCTGATGCCGATCATCGACGTGCACGCCCACGTGGGCCACTGGCCGTTCCACCTGACGTCCGGCGACGCCGACACCAACCTCCGCCAGATGGACCGGTACGGCATCGACCTGCAGCTCGTCTCCGCCTCCGAGGCCGTCGTGTACGACGCGGTCGCGGGCAACGCCGCCCTCCACAAGGCCCTCGCGACCCGTCCCCGCCTCCTCGGCTACGCCGTCGTCAACCCCAACCGCATCGAGGAGAGCGCCGCCGACCTGCGGCGCTGCCTCGACACCGGGCGGTTCGTCGGAGCGAAGATCCACACCACCTACCCGGGCCGCCTGCCCGGCTCGCCCGAGATGGCCGCCGCCTTCGACGTGGTCGCCGAGGCGGGCGTACCGCTCCTGCTGCACACCTGGGGCGCCGAGGTCGCCCTCCTCCCCGAACTCGTCGAGGCCCGCCCCGGGCTGCGCGTCATCCTGGGCCACGCGGGCGGCGACGCCTGGCGCGAGGCGGCGCACGCCGCGGCCTCCTGCGACCGGCTCTACCTGGAGCACTGCCGGACCGCCACCGACGCGGGGCGCGTCGCGTACGCCCGCGAGGCCGGAGTGCCCGTCGAGCGCATCCTGTTCGGGACGGACGCCACCCTGGTCGACCCGTGCGTCTCGCTCGGTGTCGTCCGCGACGCGCACTTCACCGACGACGAGCTGGATCAGGTGCTGTGGCGCAACGCCGCCCGCCTCTTCGGCCTGAGCCTCCGAACCGGCCCGCGCCCCTGAACCGGCCCCGGGGCTTCCGGGCCGGCCGGGGGCGTGTGCCCGGGGAGCCGGTGCCACCGCCCCGCGGGCGCCGCCCGCCCGCGGGGGACCCGGATCCCCGCGGCCCGTCCCGGCGCCCGTGCTCCGGGGCGCACCCCGCCCCGCGCCGTCCCCACCCCGACCCGCGGGCGCCCGGCCCCCGGCGCCCCGTCTCAGACGAAGTTCAGCCCCGCACGCCGCACCAGCGGGTCGTCCAGCATCGACCACAGCGGCACCGCGTAGTTGCCGAAGCCGTACCGCCCGCCGAAGTGGAGGCCCAGGACGCGGTGGTCGTCCAGGCCGAGGACGGGGGAGCCGCTGTTGCCGCCCAGCGTGGAGCAGTCGTGCGTCAGCACGTTCCGCTCCGGCAGCAACCGGCCGGCCGCGCCCGGCTGGAGGCGCTTCACGTTGTAGACGTCCATGAAGATCCGGCGCATCGCCTCGGGCTCGTTGCGCCGCCCGTCCCACGCCGGATGCCCCACCACGTACACCGGCCGGCCCGGCAGCGCGGCGGGGGCGTCCGCCGCCACGGCCAGCGGCGACGGCAGCGCCTGCCCGCCCGGCACGGGGGCGACCCGCAGCAGCGCCATGTCCACCTCCCGGTGGATGCCGATCACCTCCGCCACCGCGTACGCCGGCCCGCCCGCGCCGGGCAGCGCGCCGTACTCGCGGGTCAGGTCCAGGGCCGCGCCGAGCCCCGGCCGGAACGCCCACTCCACCGGGTCGTCGTCCCGGGCGAACTCCAGCGCCACGTGGCGGTTGGTCATCACCACGTCCTCGCCGACCAGGAACGCCGTGCCCACCCAGTCGAGGTTGGCGTGCCCGGACACCTCGACCCGGCCCACCCGCGCCAGGGTCCGGCGGATCGCGGCCCGCTGGGCGTCCAGCACGGCCCAGTCGCCCTCCTGCGGCGGGAAGTCGCCGTTCTGCACGAGGATCGCGGGCCGGCCCTCCAGCAGGACGATCGCCTCCATCCCGAACGACTCGTCGTCGCCGACCTCGTCGTCGCGGCCCGCCGCCAGCTTCTCCAGCCCGCGCGCCCCCGCCTCCAGCACCCGGGCCCGCTCCTGCGCGGCGAACCGGGCGATCTCCTCGCCCGGGGCCTGGTCGGCGGGGGGTTCGTACGCCGACTCCGGCACCTCCCGCGCCAGTCCCTCCCGCACCCGGTCGGCGACGGCCCGCAGGTCGGTGAAGATCTCCTGGGGGCCGGCCGCCACCGGTGACCTGCTCCTGCCGTCCATGTGCTCCTCCTCCCAGAGGGTTCTCAGAAGGGCGTCCCGGCCGCACCGCGCTGGGCCGCCTCGATCTCGGCGCGGACCCCGGGGGAGTGGGCCGCGAGGTGCGCCATGACGGCGGTGAACTGCGTGCCGACGTTCACGAACGCGGTCCCGCGGCCCTGGAACGACACGTTCTCCACGCGCCGCGTGCCCCGGTGCAGCGCCACCACGCGCCAGTCGTCCGTCAGGACCGGCGATCCCGACGAACCGCCGCGGGTGTCGGTGAAGTAGTGCAGGTCCCGCTCGTCCGCCTCGAACACGAGGTTGTTGCGGAGCGCGACCCGCTTGGGGGCGCCGCCCGGGTGCTGGATGATGTTGACGGCCACCACGTCGCCCGCCGCGACCCGCAGCGTCCGCCCGGCCAGGGGCAGCACCGGCCGGGCGGGGGGCTCCGCGAGCCGCAGCACGGCGTAGTCCAGCTCCGCGTCGGCGGCGGCCAGCTCCCGTACGGGGGCCTCCTCGGTGCCCGTGTCGTCGCTCTCGTAGTCGAACCGGGCCCGCGCGCACCGCGCCTGCAGCAGCAGGTCCTCCGGGCCGGCCAGGGTCCGCCTGCCGCCCGATCCGGTACGGGCGTTGACGACGTGGTGGTTGGTGACGAGCAGGTCCGGGGCGACCAGCCAGGCGGTGCCCGAGTGGGGGAAGCCGTTGGGCTGGAGCGGCTGCCCGCCCTCGTACGGCGGCACCTTGATCCGCGCGACCGCCGCGCCCGCCGCGTCCCCGCCCCGCAGGAACCCGAACGGCACCGTGTCGTCCCGGTGGACGATCTCCTCCTTGGCCTCCGGCACCCGCCGGCCCGCGAACACGTCCGGCTCGCCGCCCGCGTCCCGCGCCACGTCGTCCAGGGCCCGCTGGAGCACGGCCGCCGGCGCGGCGGCCGTGGTCTGGGCGACCGCGTTGCGCAGCCAGATCTCCAGCGGCACCGACCCGTCGACCAGCCGCTCGACCCGGTTCATCTCCACCAGGTCCGACTGCACCTGCAGCCCGGGCGCGGCCAGCAGCGGCAGGGTCGCCCGGTACCGGGGCATGATCCCGTCGAAGAGCAGCGGCCGTACCGCCGGATCGGTGAGGCCCGCGTCCAGGGCGGCGTCCCGCACGGCCAGGACGTCCTCCTGCGTCAGGTAGCCCCACGCGGTTCCGCCCGTCACGGCGGACCACCGCCCTCCCCGCCGCGCAGGGCGGCCGCCACGCCCGCCGCGATCTGCCCGCTCCCGTCGCGCAGCACCAGCAGCCGCCGCGCCAGCCCGTCGAGCGACCCCCGGTCCCGTACCAGCCGCAGGATGTCCGTGACGTCCGAGGGCGGCGGCGCGGACGCGTCGTGGGCGCCGGCCGCCGAGCGCAGGACGTCCATCAGCGGCCGCAGCAGCAGCGGGTCGGCCCGCACCGCCCGCCGCAGCCCCGCGCCCAGCGCCTCCAGCGCCTCGTCGTCCTCCGGCAGCCCCACCAGCTCCAGCGCGTGGTCCAGCGCCCGTGCGTCCAGCGTGTACACCCGGGACGCCGCGGCCCGCACCAGCGACGGCTGGTCGGCCAGCACCTCGTCCGGGACCTGCCGCAGCCGCCGCGCGAGCCGGGTGTCCGCCTCCCGGTCGGGCGCGTCCGCGCCCGCCGCCAGCCGCGCCCTGGCCAGCAGCGTGCCCATCGCCTCCAGGTCCTGCCCCAGCCCGATCGCCACGTCCTCCGCGAGCCGCAGGTCCCGGTCGGCGCTGTCCGCGTCGCCGTCCTCCTCCGCGAGCCGCGCCGACAGCAGCAGCAGCTCCAGCTGCCTCTCCCCGCACTCCGCCTCCCGCGCGGCGTCGACCGCGTCGGACGCCGCCCGACGCGCCTCCGCCCGCCGTCCCGCCCGGTCCAGGGCCTCCGCCAGCAGCGGGTGCAGGGCGCTGCACGGCGTCCACGGGCGCCGCTCGGCCAGCCGGGCCAGCGCCTCCTCGGTGAACCCCTGCACCAGCAGGTCCTCCACCTCGCGGCCGGCGATCCGCTCCCAGTCCTCCTGGTCGGCCTCGGCCATCACCAGGTCCGACGCCCCGCCGCGCCGCCGGTGCGCGTCGAGCAGCGCCGCCGCCCGGGGGCTCATCTCGTCCTGCGCCCCCTCCAGCAGCCGCTCCACGCCGGGCAGCCACCGCTCCTCCACGGTGCGCGGGTCCTCGCCCCGCCGCAGCCGGTGGTAGATCTCCTCGGCGCGCGCCTCCAGGCCCTCGCGCGCCGCGTAGTACGCCACGGCCCGCCGCTCCACCTCCCGCGACGGCGACGCCGGGTCGCTCGCGGCGAGCCGCAGCATGATCGCCCGCACGTCGGCCCGCACCCGCACCGCCTGCGGGCCGCGCGGCTCGACCAGGTCCAGCCGCGACAGCGTCCCGAACAGCCGCCTCGCCTCCTCCGACCCCGCCACGGCCACCCCGCACGGCTCGGCCAGCACCTCCCGGATGACGTCCGGTGTGATCAGCCGCAGCACCAGTCCGGCGTGGGCCAGGCGCCGCACGTCCGGGTCGGGGATGTGCTGGAGGATCCGCTCGTAGAGGATGCCCTGCACCAGCATCTGGTCGACGCGCCGGAAGAAGTCCCGGCGCCGTGCCGGGAGGCTGCCGACCAGCTCCCTCACACCCGCCGTGTCCGACCCGGCCAGCGTCGCCGCCCGCGCCGCGAGCCGCAGGCTGAGCGGGTGCCCGCCGACGCGTTCGGCCAGCACCCGCGCCAGCTCCGGGTCGCGCACCCCGCACGCCCCGAGCAGCCCCACCGACGCCTCCGGGCCCAGGTCGCGCAGCTCGACCTCCACCGGCCGCGACCCGGCCGCCGGGTGCCCGACCGGCGACCGGCCCGACACGACGACCCGCACCCGCGGGTACGCCTCCGCCAGCGCCAGGAACACCGCCCACATCCGGCCCAGCGCCGGCGAACCGCGGTACTGGGCCTCCTCGAACGAGTCGATGACCGTCACGAACGGCGCACCGCCCGCCACCGCCCGCCGCAGCACCTTGCCGACCCGCCGGAACAGCGAGCTCTCCCGCTCGCTCGCCCCCGCCAGGAACTCCCGCGAGGTCCTGCGGCCGAGCCCCGCCCGCGTGGCCGCCAGCCGGTTGAGCTCGGCGACCCGCTCCTCCTGCGCCCGCTGCGCGCGCGCCTCCTCCTGGCACCCGGCGGCCAGCGCGTCCAGCTCGACGCGGAACGCCGGGTACTGGACGCCCAGCTGGCGGGCCACCTCCGCGATCAGCGTCACCGGCTCGTGCACCGACAGGGTGGGCCGCTCGAAGTCGACGTACGCGAAGGGGAACGGGAACCCCCGCCCCCCGTGCCCCTCCCCGCCCTCCGTCCCCCCGCGCAGGCTGTCCAGCAGGAAGTTGGCCAGGAGCGTGCTCTTGCCCATCCCGCCGGGCCCGTGCACCACCAGCACCAGCAGCGGCGTCGGTGCGGCCGGGCCCGCGCCGGCCGGGGCGCCCGGCGCGTGGACGAAGTCGCGCAGCTCCGCCAGTTCGGCCTCCCGGCCCACGAACGACGGCACCCGCACCAGGCGCTCCAGCGGCTGGAGCAGTCGGGCCAGCTCCAGCTCGTCCCGCACGGCGCAGGCCTCCGGGAGCCCCGTCACGCCCGGCACCAGCGACAGCCACAGCACGGCCTGGAGCACGTCGGCCAGCTCGTCCGGCCCCGCGCCGGCCGTCCCGGGCGCCCGCCCCCGCAGCACCGCCAGGCACACCCGCTCGGGGCCCGGTCCCTCGGGGACCGCGCCGAGGTTGGGCTCCAGCGCGCGCAGCGCCTCGCCGGGGCCGGGCAGGCCGCGCAGCGTCTCCTCCCGGACCTCGGGTTTCAGCGTCCACTCCGTGCGGCCCGCCACGCCCGCCGCCGAGCAGTCCCCGGCCAGCTCCATCACCGCCCGCCCCGTCGGCGCCCGCTCCCCCGGCAGCCGCAGCCTCCGCGGGTCGAAGCAGGCGAGCAGGCAGGCCGCCCGGCGGTAGTCGCGGCGGACGTCCGGCACCGCGCCGGGCGTCCCGCCGGCGGGCCGCAGCTCCTGCCGCAGCCGGGCCCGGAACAGCTCGCGCAGCGCGGCGGCGCCGGAGGGCTCAGGGGAGGGTGCGGTAGACACGGACCGCCCCCTCCACCGCGGTGCCCAGCCGCCGCATGTAGCTCTCCCCGCCCGGGCGGCCCGGGCCGCCCCCCGGCGTGCCGCCGTCCGCGCCGCCGACCGCCGCGAGGACCTCGTCCACGGCCGTGTCGACCAGTCCGGCGAGCGCCGCCTCGCGCTCCTCGGCCGCCAGCGCGGTCAGCGACGGGGGCGGCCGTTCGCGGACGTACCGGTCGAAGAAGGCCCGCACGTCGCCCGGCCCGGCGGGCCGCGCCCGGTCCCGGCACAGGCTGTGCCGCAGTTCGTACGGCAGCTGCTGCATCGCCTCCCCGTAGCCGAGGAGCACCAGGCGCGGCGCCTGGGCGCGGCGCACGGGCCCGTACTCGTAGATGGCGAGGGCGAGCTGGCCGATCAGGTCCCACACGTCGGAGCCCGGGTCGAGCCGGTCGCAGTCGTCCAGCACGAACCAGAACAGGTCCTCGGCGCCGGTCGCCTGGACGACCACCCAGTGCACCGCCTCGTCGAGCGCGGGCAGCGGGTCGTCGAGCTCCGTCGCGAGGGGCGGCACGACCCCCGCGCGCGGGTCGGAGACGAACGAGGCGAGGCGCCGCACCACCTTGGTGGCCGTCGTGGTCGGCCCCAGCAGGACCCGCGCCGGGCAGAAGCGCCGGTGCTGGGAGAGGTACCGGATGAACGCGTACGTGTAGGAGCGGCCGCTGTGGGGCTCGCCGTCGACCAGCAGCACCGACTTGTGGTCGTCCGCCACGAACGCGCGCAGCGTCTCGCGCAGCTCCTCCCGGTCGAGGAACACCTCCGCCCCGCCGTGCAGCAGCTGGGTGCGGAACACGTCCTGCGAGGCGTGCGCCTCGGCGTCCCGCTCCAGCCGGTCCAGGTACTCCTCGGCGTCCCTGACGTACGGCAGGTTCCGCAGCCGGTCGTTGAGGACCAGTGCCCGCAGGAGCCGCACCTGCCCGTCGACGGTCCTGTGCGAGGAGCTGACGAGGACGCGCGCGTTGTGGGCGCTGACGGCGGTCAGCGGGAGGCCGCCGATGAACTCGGAGGGGAAGCCGGCGTGCCGCAGCTGGGTGTACGGGTCGGTGGAGTCCAGCAGGTACTCCCGCACCCACTCGGTGACCTTGTCCCACTCGGGGGTCTCCAACGGCATTGAGCACCTGCCCGGTCGTCGCCGTCGCGCGGTCGCCCTCCCGGTCGCCCCGAGCCCCCCTTCGGCCCTCTCACGCCATGGTCACACCCGGCGCGCGGCCGTGCAATCCGGTCACGCCGGCCCCGCGGCCCGGTCCAGCACCCGGCGCACCGGCTCCCGCACCAGCGGGTTCGACAGGTACTCGCCGATGCCGTGGTGGTTGGCGCTGGCGTTCGCCACCAGCAGGTCCGTGATCCGGCCCGGAGGGGCGTAGTCGGGGCGCAGCGTGTGGTCGAGGGCCACGACGTCGCGCGCGTCGGACGCGTTCAGCCACAGGGCCGTGCCGGGCGGCACGGCGGGCGGCACGCCGAGGTGGTCCTGCACCTCGGCGATCCCGAGCGGCGAGCCGAGCGTGACGAACAGGTCGACCTCCCGGCCGCCCGCGGCCAGCACCTCGTACGCGGCGACGCTGCCGAGGCTGTGGCCGATCACGACGAGGGGGCCGCCGTCCGCCCCCCGGGCCTCCTCGGCGGCGTCCAGCGTCTCGGCCACGACCTGCCGCACCGCCGGCCCGAAACCGCCGAAGAAGTACGCGTGGACGTCCTCGAAGGTGTGCCGCACCAGCAGCCGGAACAGCGCCGTGCGGGCGGGCCGGGGGAGCGGCAGCGCCTTGGGCAGCGGCTCCTCGCCCGGCCCCGGGCGGGGCTCCTCGGCCAGGGCGAGCGCCTCGGCGAGGTACGCCATGTCGCTCAGCCACCCGTCGAGCGGCCCGCCCCGCGCCCCGAGGCCGCCCCGCGCGCCGCCCTCCGCGGCCGCGCGGACCCGGGCGGCCGCGGCGGCCGTGCGCTCGACGAACCGGGCCGGGTCCTCCAGCGGCGGAGCAGGCAGCTCCGCCTCCGCCTCCGCCTCCGCCTCCGCCTCCGCCTCCGTCTCCGCCTCCGTCTCCGCGACGGCGCCCGGGAGCCCCTCCAGCGGGTCCGGCTCCCGGTCCGGCAGCGGCTCCGAGTGGAGGAGCGGCGCCCAGTACGCCAGGCGCGAGGTGCCGTCCGCCCCGTGCCCGAACAGCGCCCGGTCCCACTGAGCCCTGAGCAGCGCGGCGCGCGGCTTGGGGCCGCTGCCGTGCACGTACACGATCTGGGGTCGCATCGGCCCTCCCGTCCCCTCAGACGCCCACGGTGATCTCTTCGAGCGCCCCCAGGCGCCGCCACCGGGACTCCGGGGCGCGGGCCGCCGGCATCAGGTCGGCGGCCGGCAGCGGCCCCAGGTCCAGGCCGGTCAGCAGCACCACGTCCTCCACCGGCACCTGGTACGTGCGGAACGCGCCCAGCGGCGGCGGGGCGCCCGGCAGCGCCCCCGCGAGCGCCCGGTCGGCGTCGCGCGTCAGGTCGGGGCTCTGGTCGAGGACGTACGCCGTCGCCGCGAGCGCCCCGTCGTGCAGGAACGCGGCGACCTTCCAGAACCGCAGCGGCACCTGCACGCCCCGGTACGGCGGGTCGGAGTCGTGCAGGACGGGGCCGGTGAGCACCGTCAGCCGCCGGTCGTGGCGGGCGGCGTGGTCCAGCAGGTAGTTCTCCAGGCCCTGCCAGACCTCCTTGCCCTGGTTGAACACGTCGGCCTGCGGGGCGGCGTTGGTGTAGTGGAACGTGTCGCCGTTCGCGCGCACCGCCACCGCGCCCGCGCCCCACACCGGGTCGAGGCGGCGCACCAGGTGGCCCCGGTCCAGGGAGTTGTCCCGGTACACCTCGGGACCGGCCTGCCACTCCTCCGGCACGCGCGGGTCGTAGTACCAGGCGTCGTCGCGCGGCACGTCCTCGACGAGGTGCTCGCCGTCGATGCACACGGCGGTGGCGGCCGCGAGCCGCCGGTCGGGGCGCAGCACCACGCTGAAGTGCGTGTACGGCAGGACGACCGTCTCGACGCCGGGCGCCACGAGGCGCGGCAGGGGCACGGCGGGGCCGAGGAAGCCCTCGTCGTAGCCGTCTCGGCCGGCGAGCGACCCGCCAGGGCCCTCCGAATCATCGGAAGAAATCATGATATGCCCATTACCGTGCGAGGGCGGGTCCCCAACGGCACGGCGGCCCGCGCCACCCCATCGGCGCAGGGGGCCGGCGGCGGCCCGCGGACCGGGGGACGGGCCCGTTCAGGCGGATTTCCCCACCCGGCCGCCCCCGGGCGGTTCGCCCGCGCGCCGCACGCGGAAGGGATGGGGCCACCGACCCCGAAACCGCCCGCTCCAGGAGTCTCCATGGGTGCCACCGGCCTCTCCCTGCACATCGGACTCAACACGGTCGACCCCGACCGCTACGACGGCTGGGACGGCCGCCTCCTCGCCTGCGAGAACGACGCGCGCGACATGGCCGCCCTCGCCCGCGACTCCGGCTACGCCGACACCGTCCTGCTCACCGGCGAGGCCACCGTCGACGGCGTCACCGCCGCCCTGCGCGACGCGGCGGCCCGCCTCGGCGACGGGGACGCCTTCCTCCTGACGTACTCGGGACACGGCGGCCAGGTCCCGGACGAGACCGCCGGCGAGGACGAACCGGACGCCCTCGACGAGACCCTCGTGCTGTACGACCGGCAGTACCTCGACGACGAGCTGAACCGCGAACTCGCCCGCTTCGCCGACGGCGTGCGCATCCTGGTCCTGCTCGACTGCTGCCACAGCGGCAGCGCCGTCGAGGTGCGCGACCTGCTCACGCCGGAGGCGCTGCGCGAGCAGTTCGGCACCGCGGACCGCGACGCGGTCGAGGCGGCGTCCCGCCTCATGCCCGCCGCCCGGCAGGGCGCCCTGTACCAGCGCGACAAGGACTTCTTCGACGGGCTCCGGCGGCAACTGCGCGCGGAGGGGCGCCCCGCGGACGCGCTGCTGATCTCCGCCTGCCAGGACAACCAGGTCGCCGCGGACGGCCCGGTGAACGGCAGGTTCACCGGAGCGCTGCTGCGGGTCTGGGACGGGGGCGCCTACCGCGGCGACCACCGGGCCTTCCACCGCGCGATCGTCCGCCGCATGCCCGCCAACCAGAGTCCCAACCTGTACCTGTCCGGACGGCCCGCCGAGTCGTTCCTCGCGCAGCGCCCCTTCACCGTCTGACCGGCGCCGGGTACGCCGGGCTCATCCGAACAGGTCGGGTGCGCGGATCGTCCGCACGGGCCGGTCCGGCCGCGCCGCCGCGCCGGGCCGCGCGGACCGTGCGACCCGCGCCGTCCTTTCGGGCCCGCGCGCCGGCAGCCGCGCTCCGGGGACATCGCGGCCACCGCCGTCACGTACACCGCCGCCGCGGCCCCGTCCGGCGGGCCCGGTCCCGCCGTCGGTCCCGCCGCGCCCGCGGCCCCGCTCGGCCCCGTCCGCCATCGCGCCACCTCCTCCACGCCTCCGGGCGCCGCCCCGCGTCACGGCACCGGCGACACCCGCTCGTCCCGCCGGGGCGGCAGACCGGGCACCACCGGGTACGGGTACGGCGGCCGCGCGCCCGCGCCGGGCAGCGCCCCGGGCCCGCGGCCGGCCAGCGCCGCCACCACGTCACCGGCCGCGAGCAGCCCGGCCAGTGTCCCGTCGTCCCCGACGACCGGCACCGCGTCGCAGCCGTTCGCGTCCATCACGGCCACCGCCCGGCCCACCGCGTCCCCCTCGTGCACCACCACGCACCTGTGGCAGCGCACCAGGTCGCGCGCGTAGCACCGGGACAGCGACACGGCGGGCGCCGCACAGGCGACCGCGACCTCGGCCCGGTCCAGCAGGCCGCCGCAGCGGCCGTCCGGCAGGACCACGGGCAGGTGCCGCGCGTTCGACCGCTCCAGGAGCTCCCACGCGGCGAGCACGGTCTCACCGGCCGCGACCGTCACCAGCGACGTCCGCATCACGTCCCGGACCGCCCGCTCCAGCACCGCCGCGTCACGCGGGGCGGGTGCGGCCCCCCGCGGCCCGGGCGCCCTCCCGGACGGCGGGGGACTGCGGGACACCCCGTACCGGCGTGTGCTGCCCCATGACGGCCTCCCGGACGCGATCGGCGCCGACGTCGTGTCGGTCCGTGTCCCTCTCCTTCCACTGTGGACCCCCGGGCGGTCCGCGCAAGGGGTGCGGTCCCCTCCGTCCGGATCGCGGACCGGCCGCGCCGGCGGGAGGACCGGCGGCGGAGGGGAGCCGGCGGCGGGGCGGCGGTGGGAGGGAGGGCCGCGCCGCCCCCGGGTGTGCGGACCCGGCGGCGGCGCCGGGCAGGCTCTCGTTCCGGCCGCGTCGTCCGCCGGCGGGAACCCGGAACGGCCTCCGCGCGACCGCCGTCCGGCACCGGCCGAAGCACCTGCGGCGCCCGGCGGGACGGCCCGTTCCCGACACGGCCCGTGTCGGAGTTGGGCCGAACGGGTGAAGGGCGTCAGGATGGACGCATGAGTAGGCACGAGAGGTACGACGCCACCGACGAGCAGTGGGAGGGACTGGCGCAGGTGGTCCCGCTGCGGGGGCGCGACGAGTGGCCGTCCGGGGCCGACCACCGCACGGCCCCCCGGGACCCCGGAGCCGGAGCGCAGCGCCGCATGGTGGTCCTGCGGGTACAGGTCTTCTCGGACGCCCGGGACGTCGCCGAGCACCTCGTCTCGCAGGTCCCCGTGCTGCTGGACCTGACCAGCGCCGACACCGAGGTCGCCAAGCGCGTCCTGGACTTCAGCAGCGGGGTGGTCTTCGGCCTCGGCAGCTCCATGCACCGGGTCGACCGGAACGTCTTCCTCCTCACCCCCGCCGGCACGGAGGTGGAGGGCACGGCCGCGGCGGCCGTCCCCCACACCTGACGACCGCGCCCCTGACGGCCCCGTACCTGACGGTCGCACGCCTGACGGCGGTGCGGCGGGGCGGTGCGCGACGGGTGGCGAGGGGCGGGTGACGAGGGGCGGTAGGCGGGTGGTGGTCGGTGGTGGTCCACGGCGGGCGCACGGGGACGGCGGGCGGCGAGGGCGACCGACGGGTGTACCGCGGGCGGGCGGTGGGGGAGGGCGGACGCGTGGCGGGCAGCGGCGGAGGGGGCGCGGGCCGCGGTGACCGCGGGGCCGCGGGCGGGGCCGGGCGGGCCGCGGTGGTAGACATGTCGCCGTGACCGAACCGGACCTGCAGGGACTGCAGCGCAGACTGGCCGAGTTCGCCGCTTCGCGCGACTGGCGGCCGTACCACACCCCGAAGAACCTGGCGGCGGCGCTCAGCGTCGAGGCGTCCGAACTGCTGGAGATCTTCCAGTGGTTGACCCCCGAGGAGGCCGACCGGGTCATGGACGACCCGGAGACGGCGCACCGCGTGGCCGACGAGGTCGCCGACGTGCTCGCCTATCTCCTCCAGTTCTGCGGGGCGTTGGGCGTCGACCCGTTGGAGGCGCTCTCCGCGAAGATCGACCGGAACGAGCGGCGCTTCCCCGCGGGGCGGCCGCCGGGGCGGTCCGCACGGCAAGATCGTCACTCTTCGGAGTGATAAACTTATCCACACTGAGCCTCCTGTCCACAGATTTCCGAATTCCCCTGGTGTTTCGACTCGGATGGCTTCACTCTGGGTAGTGAATTCGTGAGCGGAGAGTCGTATGAACGGGGACGGCGGGTATGGACGCGGAACGACTCATCTCCATCAGTCGTGATGACCTCGCAGAGAGCCGGGCGGTGCCCGACATCATGGCGTCGGCCTGGCGGGCACAGTGTCTCGCCCAGGCGATCGGGGACCACCTGGCCCTGTTCGGGCCGCGGGAGCTGAGAGGCGAGGCGCGCGGGCTGGGCGAGACCGGCGGCCGCGGGGGCGCCGCCCCGGACCACCCGGCGCGGGGAGCGGGGGCGACGGCGTCGCGGCTGTCCGAAGTGCTCGACCCCCGGGGCACGTTGACGGCGCTCGGCGTGCTACTCGGAGAGGTGGGCATGGCCCTCGTCGGCGTGGCCTGCGCCACGGACGAGGAGGGGCTGTACTGGCAGTGCGTCGAGGCGATCGACGCGGCCGACGAGGCCGGCGACCGGGTGCGCGTCATGCTGCGCCGGCTGGCGGCGCGGGACCGCGCCCGCCCTCCCGACCCGGCGGACGGGCGGCGGGACCGGGCCGGGACGGCACCCGACGGCACACCGGGCGCGCGGCCCACCGGCGCGGGAGGGGGACGCGGTCCGGGCGCGCCGAGGTGACGGCCCCGGCCACTCCCGGCGGCGGGGACGGACACCACCCGTCGCGGCCCGGTCGGCGGCACCCGCCGGGTGCAGGATGGGTGCATGGATCTGCGCATCTTCACCGAACCGCAGCAGGGCGCCGACTACGACACCCTGCTCACCGTCGCCAGGGCCACCGAGGACCTCGGGTTCGACGCCTTCTTCCGCTCCGACCACTACCTGCACATGGGGTCCGTCACCGGACTGCCCGGTCCGACGGACGCCTGGATCACGCTGGCGGGTCTGGCTCGCGAGACCCGGCGCATCCGACTCGGCACGCTCATGACGGCCGCGACGTTCCGGCTCCCCGGAGTCCTCGCGATCCAGGTGGCGCAGGTCGACCGGATGTCGGGCGGCCGGGTCGAGTTGGGCCTGGGCGCCGCCTGGTACGAAGCGGAGCACACGGCGTACGGGATCCCGTTCCCCAAGGAGAGGTTCGGCCGCCTGGAGGAGCAGCTCGCCGTCGTCACCGGCCTGTGGGGCACGGAGACCGGCAGGACGTTCAGCCACGAAGGGAAGTACTACCGGCTCGTCGACTCGCCGGCGCTGCCCAAGCCGGCGCAGCCCAGGGTGCCGATCCTGATCGGCGGCCTCGGCGCGACCCGCACACCGCGCCTGGCGGCCCGGTACGCCGACGAGTTCAACGTCCCCTTCGCCTCCCCCGCCGACACGGAGCGCCAGTTCGACCGGGTCCGCGCGGCCGCCGAGGAGGCGGGGCGGAGCGCCGACGACCTGGTGTACTCCAACGCCCTGGTGGTGTGCGTCGGCAAGGACGACGCGGAGGTGGTCCGCCGCGCCGCGGCCATCGGCCGGGACGTGGACGAGCTGAAGGAGAACGGCCTGGCGGGCTCGCCCGCCGAGGTCGTCGACAAGATCGGCCGGTACGCCGACCTGGGCTGCTCCCGGGTGTACCTCCAGATCCTGGACCTCCACGACCTGGACCACCTGGAGCTGATCTCCTCCCGGGTCCAGACCCAGCTGCGCTGAGCGGCGCCGGGGCCGCACGTACGGGGCGCGCGGCCCCGGCGCCCACCACGACGCCCGTCCCGGCGGCTGCAGACGGGGGTCGACCGGTTCCGACTCCAGGGCCAGGACGGCGAAGACCGGCTCGTGGACGCGCCACAGGGGATCGCCGGCGGCCAGCCGCTCCAGCTGTCGGCGGGGCTCCGGCTGCACGTTGGTCGCGTCGACGACGGTGAGCCGGCCGGCGGCGAGCCGCCTGGGGGCGATGTAGTGGAGCACGTCGAACGCGTCGCGGCTGGCGGCCTGGTCGTTCTCGTCGTCGGAGACCAGCCCGCGGCAGAAGTCCGAGGAGAGGACCTCGGTGGGCTTGAAGTGCCTGCGGGCGAACGTCGACTTGCCGGAGCCGGTGGCACCGACGAGGACCACGAGGGACAGATCGGGGACGGGCAGCGTCCGGGCCCGCGAGGCGGACTCCGCGACGGCGGTGGTGGTCATGCGGCCCTCTCCTCCTTCCCGGCCGGCGCGGTGCCGGGGCGGTCCGCGGGGCGGGGCCCGGCGGGGTGCCGCGGTGCGCGGCGGCGGGGCGCCCGGCGTCGGCGGCGGTGCCGGTGCTGGGGTCCGGAGCGGTACCGGGCGCAGGGGCGGGGCCGGGCGCGGGGTCCGGGGCGGTGTCACGCGCGGGGTCCGGGCCGGGGCCGGGCGCGGGGTCCGGGGCGGGGCCGCCGGCGGCGGCGAACACGGCCATCTGCGTGGGCGGTCCGACCTCCGGGTCCTCCGGGCCGACGGGCGCGAACGCCACGGCGTACCCGTGACGCCCGGCGACGCCGCGCGCCCGGTCGCGGAACTCCTCGCGGGTCCACTCGAACCGGTGGTCGCCATGGCGGGCCTGCCCGGCGGGCAGGGACTCCCAGCGGACGTTGTACTCGGCGTTCGGCGTCGTCACCAGCACGGTGCCGGGCCGGACGGCGCCGAACACCGCGTACTCCAGCGCGGGCAGGCGCGGCGGGTCGACGTGTTCGACCACCTCGCTGAGCACCGCCGCGTCGTACCCCCTCAACCGTTCGTCCGTGTACAGCAGGGAGCCCTGCAGGAGTCGGACGCGCGCGGCCCGGCGCTCGCCCACGCGGTCCGGGTGCAGCCGCCGGGCGGCGAGGGCCAGTGCCCGCACGGACACGTCCACGCCGACGACCTCCGTGGAACGGGGGTCCTCCAGCAGTTCGCGGACCAGCAGGCCCTCCCCGCAGCCCGGGTCCAGGACCCGGCCCGCGCCCGCGTCGCGCAGCGCGGCCAGGACCGTCTCGCGGCGCCGCGCCGCCGGCGGTACCGGCCGCTCCCGCGCGTCGGCGTCCCCGTCGACGGCGTTGTCCAGCTCCCCGGCCTCCGCGTCGTCGGCCGCGGCCAGCCTCGCCAGCTCCAGCCGCTTTGTCGCCTCACGCGTCAGGGACCGGCGGCGCGCCAGGTAGCGGTGGGTGATCAGGTCCCGCTCCGGGTGGTCCGGCGGCCAGCCGCCGCCGGCCCGCAGCAGCTTGTCCACCTCGTCGGGCGACACCCGGTAGTGCTTGGCGTCGTCCAGCACCGGCAGCAGTACGTACGGGTGGCGCAGGGCGTCCGCGAGACGCAGCTCGCCGTCGAGGACGAGGCGGACGTACGGGGAGCGGCTCCACTCGGGGAACCGTTCGTCCGGCGGTACCGGTGCGGCGGTCACCGCCCAGCCCAGCGGCTCGAACAGCCGGCGCACCGGACCGGCGCCGTCCTCCGAGGGCACCGCCGGGACCTCGACGCGCAACGGCAGGGCGGTCGCCGCGAGTTCGGGGCGGGCGGCGCACCGCCCGGCCAGCGCGCTGGAGAACACGTCGCCCAGGGCGACGGCGAACAGCGAGGACGCCGCGTACGGGCGGTCGTCGACGTACCGGGCGGGCACCGTGCCGGGGCCGCGGCCCCGGGCGCCTCCGCCCCCGGCGCGGCGCACCAGCGCGACCGGGTCCACCTCCAGCAGCAGCGCGGCCGTGCAGCGCCCGGGTGTCGCCTCGGGGTAGAGGACGTGGGCGGTGCCGTAGGCGGTGGGGAACGCCTGCGCCTTGTCCGGATGCTTGTGCAGCAGGAAGCCGAGGTCGGTCGCGGGGCGTTCCGGGGGACCGGTCGTACTGACGGTCAGGAGCACCCGGCCGGTATCGAGGCTGCTCCCCGGCACCGACCAGGGGATTTACCGGCCGGCCGGCCGGTGGGCCGGCGGGGGCGGCGCCGGGGCGGTTCGCGCCTCTACACGGCGCGGGAAGCGGGCGCAAGGGGTGGGAGGGGGGCGCGGGGAGCGCGATACCGAGCGGGATGCGCCCGATGCGCTTCTGTTTTTGTTGACGGGCTCGGACCGACCCCCATAGCGTTCTTCACCCCGAAGGAGTGACGCGACGTCAACCGGGTGTTCCGCAACGTCATTCGGAATGCCGCCCCCCACCGAACGGCGTGCGGGCTCCCATCTGGACCGGCCGAACACGCGGCCGTCCGTTCGGGTGTGCGACGCGCGGGTGAGGGGAGCGGAATGAGTCTTTTCGGCCAGGACCGTTCCTTCCTCGAAGCCCTCTCCGCCCAGGACCGCCGCGCCCTCCTCGCCGAGGGCGCCCCCCGCGCCTACGAACCCGGGGCCGTCATGATCCGGGAGCGCGACACCTCCGCCTACGTCCTGGTCCTGCTCTCCGGCTGGGCCGTCGTCTCCGTCGGCACCGAGCGCGGCGCGCGCCTCATCCTCGCCCTGCGCGGCGCGGGCGAGGTCGTCGGCGACCTCGCCGCCGTCGACCAGGGCCCGCGCAGCGCCACCGTCACCGCGCTCGGCCGGGTCCGGGCCGTGTCCGTCTCCGGCGACCGGTTCCGCCGCTTCCTCGCCGCCCGCCCGCACGCCACCGCGCTGGTCATGCGGCAGCTCAGCGCCCGGCTGCGCAGCGCCGACGTCGAGCGCCGCTCCCTCGCCTCCGAGACCGTCCTCCAGCGCCTCGCGGCCCGCCTCGCGGAACTCGCCGAGCGCGCCGGACGGCCCGGCCCGCACGGCACGGTCCTGGAGATCCCGCTGCCCCAGCACGACTTGGCCGCCGCCATCGGCGCCACCCGCGAAGCCGTCGCCAAGGCCCTGCGCCGACTGCGCGAACGCGGCGTCGTCCGGACCGGCCCGCGCCGGGTCGTCGTCACCGACATGGAGGAGTTGCTCCACCTCGCCCAGGGCCGGGGGGCGCGCCCGGCGGGACCCGCGGAGAAATCTCCGCCGGGTGTGTAAACGGCTACACCACCCGCCGCGCCGGGCGGCGACGCTTGCCCTGTCACCACGAGCACCACGGCACATCACGGCACCCAGGGAGTCCGAGTGAGCAGTGCGGGAGCCATCCACAGGCTGGTCGTCTACGGGGACGCCTGCGCCTCCGGGACGCTGGGCATCGACGCGAAGAAGCACATGCGCGCCGCCATGTACGCGTCGTTCGACGAGGCGTACGCCGCCGTCGGCGTCGAGCCCGGACACGTCCACCAGGAGGACCGGGGCGACGGCATCCTCGCCGCCCTGCGCCCCGACGTACCGCCGACGCTCATGGTCGGCCGGTGGGTCGACACGCTCTACGAGAGCCTGCGCGAGCACAACGCCGGGCGCGACCCGCGGCTGCGGCTGCGCGTCGGCATGAACGCCGGCCTCGTCCTCGACGACGGCGAGGGACTCGTCGGCCGCGCCGTGGACCTCGCCTGCCGGCTCTGCGACAGCGCCGCCGCCAAGGAGGTGATGGCCCGCGCCGACGACGCCGACCTGCTCGTCGTCGTCTCCGGCTGGCTGTACGACAACGTCGTCTCCGAGGGCGGCCGGTACGTGGAGCCCGGCCACTACCGGCCCGCCCGCGTCCGCGCCAAGGAGACCGACGAGACCGCCTGGTTCCACATCCCCAGGCGGTCCGCCCCGCCCCTGCCGGACGACCCCGGTGGGGAACCCCCCGGCGCCAGGGGCCGCGCGCCCGGTGCCGCACGGGCCGGCGGTGGGCCGGCGACGGGGGACGGCCCACCGCCCCGCACCACCGCCCCGCCCGGACGCAGCTACCGGGCGGGGGGCGACCTCCAGGTCTTCGAGCACAACACCATCCGCGGCGGCTTCACCGGCATCCGCAAGGACCGCGAAGGAGGCGGACGCGCATGACCGACCACGACGACGCCCCGCAGTCCGACCACCGCGCCGCCGAGGCCGAACCCGCTGACCGCGACCGCGACCGGGACCGCGACCAGGACCGCGACCGCGACGGCGCCGGCAGGGACGGCGCCGACGCCGACCGCGCGCCCGAACCCCCGCCCAACCCCTTCGACCACGCCGGCCGCAACCCGCTCGGCGCGTCCGGCGGCACCGGCGGCGCCGGCACCGCCCACGCCGCCCGCACCACCTTCGAGCACGGCCGCTCCGAACGCCGCTACGACATCCGCGGCGACGGCCAGGTCTTCGAGGACAACACCTTCATCAACCAGTTCTGGACGGACTCCGGGCCGCCCGCCGTCCAGGGCGCCGTACCGGACGAGACCCTGGGCCGGCTCGCCGACGTCTACTGCGAGACCGCCGGCTACCAGCGGATGAAGCAACTCCTGCGCTCCTGCGGGCTGCTCGTCCTCACCGGTGAACCCGGCAGCGGCCGCACCGCCACCGCGCTCGCCCTGCTCTCCGAACTCACCGGCGACCGCGTCACCCGGCTCGACCCGGCCACCGCCGTGCACACGATCACCGACGACGCCCTCCAGCGCGGCCACGGCTACCTCCTGGAACTCCCGCCCGAGGACGGCACCGGCGCCGAGCCCGAACCCGACGGCGCCGACCGGGCACCCCGCCCCCGCCGCCTCACCGAACTCCACCTCGACCGCTTCAGCGGCCAACTCCGCGCCAAGGACTCGTACGGCGTGGTCCTCGTCGAGAGCGGCGCCCTCGCCGACCGGCTCCTCCAGGGCCGGTACGGCGCGTACTGCCCGCCCCCGTCACCCGCCGAGGTCCTCCACCGCCACCTGCGCACCCTGCTGCGCGGCGAGCCCGAGGGCGCCCTCGCCGAGGCCCGCGCCCTCGCCGCCCACGAGGACGTCGTCCGCGCCCTCGGCCTCGACGAACTGCGCCCCCGCGAGGCCGCGCGGCTCGCCGACCACCTCGCCCGCCACCAGAAGGGCGAACTCACCCGGGACCAGCTCCTCGACGACTGCGGCGCCTTCGTCCGCGCCCAGGCCCGCGCCTGGTTCGCCGGCGCCGACCGGCCCGGCACGCTCCCCGAGGCGCTGCCCGCGCTGAACGCCGCCGCGTTCCGCATCGCCGTCGCCGTCTTCAACGGCTCCGCGTACAGCCTCACCGCCGAGGCCGCCGAACTGCTCGCCTGGGAACTCGCCGTCACCCTCGACCCCGCGCACCCCGTCGGACGCCGCCTGTTCGGCACCCACGCCGAAAACCGGCCCGTCGTCGCCCGCTCCGTCGTCGAGGACGGCGAACTCGACCTCGGCGCCGCCCGCGTCCCCGCCCGCGTCGTCCGCTTCCAGGGCGACGCCCTCGCCACCGCCGTCCTCCGCGAGGTGTGGCACGGCCACCACAACGTCCGCGGCCCCGTCGCCCGCTGGCTGCGCGGCCTGTGCGACGACCCCCGCCCCGAGGTGTGGGTCCGCGCCTCCGTCGCCGCCGGCGTCCTGTGCTCCTGGGACTGGGTGTACGGCTTCGGCGAACTCGTCCGCCCCCTCGCCGCCCTCGACGGCCGGGTCCCGCGCATGGCCGCCGCCACCGCCCTCGCCGAGGCCGCCCGCGACCCCCGCGTCCAGCCGGCCGTCGCCGCCGTCCTGCGCGAGTGGGCCAGGAGCGGCGACGCCGCGCTCGTCGACACCGCCGTCCTCGCCCACGGCTACGTCCTGCCCGCCGGGTCCGTCCGCTCCTCCCTCGACGCGCTCGGGGCCGTCGTGCGCGCCGGCGACGGCGCCGACCCCGACCTCCTCGGCACCGCCTCCTTCAGCGCCATGCGCCTCCTGGCCTCCGCCGACCCCGAGACCGTCACCCACCGCCTCGGCCACTGGCTCGGCGACGGGCGGCGCGCCCTCGCCGACCTCGTCCTGCTCACCACGATCGGCACGCTCACCATGCGCACCACCCACCTCTGGGGCCTCACCGAGGTCCCGCACCTCGAACCGCACGGCGCCCGGCCGCTGCTGCTCGCGCTGCTCGCCACCCGGCCCGAACTGACGGCCCCCCTGGCGGCGCTCGTCCGGGCCGCCCTCGGCACCCCCCGCTCCGGGGCGCCCGCCCTGGAGGGCCTCGCCTCCCTGCTGCGGCGCGCCGCCCGGGACCCCGAGACCCTGCGGCTGGTCGACGGCCTCCTGCCGCCGCTCGCCACCACCCCCCGGGACCGCGACCGGTTGCGCGGCCTGCTGACGGGGCTCGTACGCGACCGGGACAAGCCCCTGGACAGAGCCGCGGCCGGCCGCATGTGGGACGCCGTGGCGGAAGGAGCCGAGCGATGACCCCCGGACCCGCCCCGTACGAACCCCGGGACGACGCCGAGCAGGGACGGCCCGACGGCGGCCCGCCCGGGACCCGCCCCCGCGGGCCCCTCCTGCGCGAGTGCCCGCCGCCCTACCGGCGCACCAGCGGACGCCTCGCCGCCGTCCTCCTCTACCGCAACGGCGGCCACCGCGTGATGTGGCCCGACCGCAAGGAGGACCACGGCACGCCCCTCTTCGGCGGCCCCTACACCGTCTTCGAGGTGCTGCTCGGCCGCAACGTCACCGAGTTCGACCTCGAACTGCCCGCCGCCGGCGACGGGGTGTCCTTCCGCGCCAAGGCGAGCGTCCAGTGGGAGGTCGACGATCCGCACCTCGTCGTCACCCGCCAGGTGTGGGACGTCGCCGAACTCCTGCGCGACGACCTCCTCGACGGGCTGCGTGCCGTCTCCCGCCGGTTCGGGATCACCGAGGCCCAGCGCGCCGACGAGGCCGTACGGGACGAACTGGCCGCCGGGCGCCTCCACTTCGGACGGGACCTCGGGCTGCGCGCCCGCGTCCTGGTCTTCTTCGACCTCGACAGCGACGTGAAGGGACAGCTCGCCGAGGCCGACCGCACCCTCGTCGGCATGGGCGTCGACCGGCGCGTCGCCGAACGGGAGCGCCGCAGGGACGCCTACGACCGGCAGCTCCTCGCCGACCGGGCGCGGGAGCTCCAGGCGGTGCTCCAGCAGGGCGAGGCCGCGCAGATCGCCCACCACATGGCGGCCAACCCCGACAAGCAGTGGGAGATCCGCCGGCAGCTCCTCGCGGAGGAGCGGGAGGGCAAGGCCGACTTCCTCGCCGTCCTGCACCGGCTCATCGACACCGGCGTCATCGAGCGCCACGACCTGGACCAGATGACCTACCAGGTCCTGGAGCACCTGCGCAGCAGCAGCGGCGGCGTCCTCGGCGGCGTCGCGGACCGGGTCCTGGACCTGCCGCGCCCCCGGCCCCGCGCCCTCACCGACGGCGGTCCGTCCGCCGAACCGGTCCGCCCGCCCTGGGAGGACGAGCCCCCCGGCCCCCGGCCCGCGGACCCGGGCGACGACGACCCGCACCGCGTCCACGAACCGACCAGCGTCCAGTCCGCCCGCGAACGCGGACACGGCCGCGACGCCGGCGCGCCCGGGCGGGACGCCCTCCGCCGTGACGGCGACGCCCCGTCGTACGCCCCGCCCGCGCCCCCCAGCGCCGACTTCGACGACTGGGACGACGAGTGAGCGGCACGGGCGGCGCCCCCGCCTCCCCCGACGAGGTCCGCGCCCTCGCGGAGCGCCTGCTGAGCACCGTCCGCGAGGACATAGGCCGCGCCGACACCAAGGCGGCGATCCTGCTGTCCGGCGCGCTCGCCTTCCTCGCCGTCGTCTTCGCCCGCAACCCCGCGTACCTCACCGCGCACGGGTTCGCCGCCGTCCTCGTCGCCCTCGCCGTCGCCCTGTGGAGCGTCGGAATGCTGATGCTCGTCGCGGTGGTCCTGCCCCGCACCCGGATCGGCGCCGACCGCACCCTCCTGCGCGACCTCATCGCCGGCGCCCCCGTCGGCGCGCTGCTCGACCGGCTCACCGAGGCCGGTGCCGACACGACTTCCTGGCTCCTTGACCAGGCCAGCGTCCACGGACAGGTCCTGGCCGCCAAATACCGCTGGCTGCGCGCGGGCGTCCTCTGCCTGGCCCTCGGCGCGGCGCTGGCCCTCTCGAGTGAACTGTGGTGACCGAGACATGCGACTGACCAGCACCAAACGCGCCGCGGGGGCCGCCGCCCTGGCCCTGGGCCTGGCCCTGACCGCCGCCCCGCCGCCGGCGCCGGCCGCCCCGGCCCCGGCGGCCGCCGTCGCGGCCGCCCCGGAGGGCGCCGACCCGGTCGACTTCGCCATCGTCGTCGACCAGTCCGACAGCCTGTCCGACGAGGACCTCGCCCGCGAGGTCGAGGCCGCCGCGCTCCTCGTCCAGGGCGAGATCTCCGAACGCTCCCGGGCCACCGTCATCGGCTTCGGCAGCTCCGAGAAGCCCGGCCAGTCGCCCGTGCGGGAGGTGTGCCCGCCCACCGTCGCCGACGCCGCCGGACGGCAGCTCCTCAGCGACTGCGTGCAGCGGCTGGCCCACCGCGACCCGGCCCGCGTCGGCCCGGGCACGGACTTCCCGGCCGCCGTCCGCCAGGCCGTCACCCGCCTCACCGAAGAGGCCGCCCCGACCACCCCCAAGGTCGTCTTCCTCCTCACCGACGGCCGTCTCGACGTGGACGACAGCCCCGAGTACGGCGCCGACCCGGCCAGCCGGAGGGCCAACGGCGCCAAGCGGCTCGCCGACGAACTGGCCCGCGCCCGCCGCGAGCACGTCCAGATCTGGCCCCTCGGCTTCGGCGCGGCCATCGACCGCGCCACGCTCACCGGCATGGCCGAGGGCGGCTACCGGGGCGGCTGCGCCGACCTGCCCTCCGTCACCCCCCGCATGCGGGTCGTCGCCGACTCGACCGGCATCGACGAGGCGTTCCAGGAGACCTTCGCCGCCGCCCGCTGCGCCGGCCTCACCCCCGGCGACTCCGAGCGGCCGCCCGCCGACCTGTACGTGACGATTCCGCCGATCGCCACCGACGGCTCCATCACCGTCGGCAAGCACGATCCGAAGGTCACCGTCACCTACTACGACCCGCGCGGCCGCAAGGTGCCGACCAGCGGGACCTTCGACGGCTCCACCTTCGAGCTCAGCGGCCAGGACGGCCCCGTGGAGGCGCTGCGCGTCAACGACCCGCTGCCGGGCCGCTGGCGCGCCCGCGTCGAGGCGCCCGAGGGGCACCGGGACCGCGAGGTCGCCGTCCGCGCCATCTGGCAGGGCAGGCTCCGCTCCTCCGTCGTCCTCGACCCCGCGTCGCCCCACCCCGGCGAGAAGGCCGTCGTGGAGGTCCGCATGCAGACCCGGCGCGGCGTCTACGTCACCGACCCCGCGCAGCTCGCCGGGATCAAGGTCACCGGGCAGCTCGCCGGCGACGGCTTCGACCCCGTGGGCTTCGCCCTCGCCGACGACGGCCGCGCCCCCGACCGCACGGCGTCCGACGTGCGGTTCACCGGCACGGTCACCGTCCCGGCCGGCGCCACCGGGGCGCTGCGGCTGACCACCCGCATGGCCGCGCCCGGCGTCACCTCCGACCTGCGCCCGCTCAACGCCCGCATCGGCGACGGGTCCCCGGCCGTCGTCGCCGGGATCACCGTGGACCGCACGGCCGTCCACCCCGGCGGCACGGTCCGCGGCACCCTGTCGGTCACCAACAACGACGGCGCCCCCCGCACCCTGCGCCTCACCCTCGCCGACCAGGCGGCCGGTACGGAACTGCGCATCGCCCCCACCACCGTCACCGTCCCGCCGGGCAGCCGCCGCGACACGCCCTTCACCCTGGAGGTCGGCCCCGGCACCCCGCTCGGCGACCTCGGCGGGAAGATCACGGTCGTCGACACCGCCGACCCCGGCCGGTCCCTCGCGGGCGCCTTCCTCGTCGTCCGGGTCGAGGCGCCGCCCACCTGGATCGACCGCTGGTGGCCCGTCCTCGCCGGCGGCGGCGCCGCCGCGCTGCTCGCCGGGGCGTACCTCGCGGTGCGCCTGCGCGCCCGCCGCGACCGGCTCGACCTGACCGGCGTCGAACTGGAACTCCTGCGCGACGGCCACGCCCTGGACCGGCTCACCGTGCGGCACGGGCAGAGCGCGCGCGGCAGGTTCGCCTTCACGGTGGAGCAGGGCCTCGGCACCGCCCCCGCCCTCCAGCGCGGGGGGCCCGGCGCGCCCGGCGCCCACCTGCTGGTCGCCGCCCGCGCCGGAGAGCTCCGGCTGCGCCCCTACGGCGGCCCCGAGCAGCCCGTGCGGAACGGCGCCGCCACCCGGCTCGACGGCGGCCTCGAAGTCGCCGTCCACGACCGCAGGAGCTCCGGCGGCCGCACCGGCACCGGCCGCTCCCGGGCCGACCGCGCCCCGGACGACCGCACCCCGCCCGGCGGGACCTGGCGCGACCGGTTCCGCCGCGACCCCCGCCCCGAGCCCCCGGCCGGCCGCGACGGCGCCTCCGCCTGGACCCGCCCGGACGGAACGGGCGGTACGGGCGGCGGCCACGACGACCGCAGGGCCGGCGCCGGCACCTGGGACCCGAACTTCTGACGCGACACCGCACGACGGGGCCCCGCGTCCCGAGGGGAGACCTCATGAAGATCTACCAGCCCATGCTCTTCGTCGGACTGGGCGGCACCGGCGGACGGATCGGCGCCGAGCTCGAACGGAGCCTGCGCCGCGAACTGTGCGGCCCCGACGGCACCCGGCTCGTGGACGGCGGCCGCCGCGCCCCGTTCCAGCTGCCCGACTGCCTCCAGTTCGTGTACGCCGACTTCAGCGAGGGCGACCTGAAGTGGCACCCGCAGTTCAGCACGAAGGGTTCCGAGGCCGCCGCGTACGCGCGCACCACCCACATGGTGAACGACCTGCTGCCCGGCGGGTTCGAGAGCTCGTCCGACGTGACCCGGATGCTCCGCGTCGCCCTGCACGAGGAGACCCGCGACTGGCTTCCCCCGGACGTCCGCCAGCCCCGCGTCGCCCCCCTCCACAACGGCGCGGGCCAGCTGCCCACCGTCGGCCGCGCCGCCCTCTTCGCGACCCTCCGCGGCGGCCTCGAACCCGTCCTGCGCCCGCTGCGCGCCGCGATCAGCGCCATCGGCACCTCCGCCGGCGACCTCCAGCGGCTGGGCGGCGGCCGCATCCGCGGGTGCGACGTGTTCGTGGCGTTCTCCGTCGCGGGCGGCACCGGCGCGGGCATCTACCACGACTTCCTCCACCTCATCGGGCACGAGTTCCGCAACGCCGGGGTGCCCGGGGTGAAGATCTACCCGCTCGTCGTCATGCCGTCCGCGTTCCCGCCCGAGGCCGGCGGCGGCCGGGAGGCCGAACTCAACGGCGCCCGCGCCCTGGTCGACCTCTCCCGGCTCGTCGACGACCAGAACATGCCCGGCGCCGACTCCGACGTCGGCGACGTCGAGCACCGGTCCCGGATCAGCGTCCGCTACCCCGGCGACACGACCGTGCGGCTGCGCGCCTCCACCGTGCAGACCGCCTTCCTCTTCAGCAAGCCCACGGTCATCCGCAGGGAGGACCTGCGCCGCTCCATCACGGCCCTGGTGATGTCCCTCATCGGCACCGAGCTGCCCGACCGGGCGGGCAGCTCCCAGGACGACTACCAGTCGTTCGCCGAGAGCTTCATCAACAAGGGCGTCGAGCGTTCCAGCCACGCCCCCTCCGGCATCGGCTACCGCAGCATGTCCACCACCCTCGCCGCCTCCCTCACCGTCCCCGTGGACGACCTCGCCGAGATCGTCGCCGCCCGCCTCCTCGCCCAGGCCGTGCGGAGCATGGACGAACGCGCGCGCACCCCCGTCAAGGACGGCACCCAGCGCGTCCGGGAGATGTTCGAACAGGCCCGCGTCGACGCCCTGTGGTCCCGCGCGGCCCCCGACGTCCCCGACCCCGAGGTGCCGCCCCGCGGCAGCCGCGCCGTGACGCTCGCCCTCCACCACCGCCGCGGCGACATGGAGGACGCCCTCGCGCGGCTCGAACGCGACCTCGCCCGCGACATGCCCCGGCTGGTCGAGGAGTTCCAGCCCGGCGGCGCCGTCCGGGAGATGCTCTCCGCGTACGGGCCGTTCGACGTCAGGACCGCGGTCCAGGGGCTGCGCGAGCACCCCGAGCCGGTCGCGGAGGCCGGCTTCAAGGGCATGCTCGACAACCGCCGCAGCGAACCCCGCCGCCCCGCCCACGTCCAGCAGGCCGCCCCGCAGGTGCCCAGGATCAAGGGCGGCGCCGCCGGTCTCGTACCGGCCCGCTGGAGCGACCCCGACGTGCGGAAGGCCAGGACCGAACAGGACGACTGGTACCGCTGGCGCGCCAACGCCCTGTGGCACCACGCCTGGCGGGAGAACGAGTCCCGGTGGCGGCCGGTCCTCAACCACGCCGTCCAGGAACTGGAGGAGCTCGTCACGGCGCTGCGCCGGCACGCCGACGAGGAGGGCAAGGCGTTCGCCGCCCGCCGCCGCGAGCTCTACCGCGACGACCGCAAGGGCGTCTCCTACCTGCTGCCGCCGCAGAACAGCCTCCGCGTCTTCTACGACGACGTCGTCCAGCGCCTCGGCCGCAGCCTGCACCTGCCCGAGGAGAACACCGACGCCGCCCAGATCGTCGGCCGGCTCGTGGGCGCCCCCGACTGGCTGCGCGCCCTGGAGGCCGTGCGCCACTCCCACGGCGCCGCCGTCAAGGAGGTCAAGCACGTGCTGGAGCGGCGCGTCAAGGCGCTGTTCGGGGAGGAGAGCAAGCAGCTCAACGAGCGGCCCCTCCTGCCGTCGATGGCCCAGCTCCTGCGCGCCGCCGCCGGCGACGGGGCGGCCGAGGCCGCCGTGGACGCCCGGTGGCTGGAGCAGTTCCGCGCCCAGGTCGCCGGGCTCCTCCCCGTCGGTTTCACGCCCGACGGCAACGGCCCCCTCAAGGCGCTCATCACCTACCCGCAGAGCGAGGGTGAGGGCCGCACCTCCGACTACCTGAGGAAGGCCCTCTACCTGCCCCCGCACGCCGACGTCGACCCGCACCCCGTCGACTCGGAGTCCATCACCGTCGTGCTGTTCCGCAGCGGGATGAGCCTCACCGACATCTCCGAGGTCCGCGGACTGCTCAAGCTGTGGTCGGAGGCGCGGGAGGCCGGCCGCTCCGACGACTTCCTGCCCTGGCGGCAGCGGCTCGGCTACCAGGACGACTGGCTCGTCAGCACCGAGGAGGACCGGCAGCACATCCTCCACCGCCTCCTGTGCGCCATGTGGAACGGGCTCGTCGGCCACGAGGGCGCCGCGGCCTCCCCGGACGTCGTGCGCATCCGCCTCCAGCGCGGCGAGTCCGCGACGATGGCGCTCCGCGTGGAACCGTTCGACGGGCAGCTCTCCAGCTGGGCGGGGCTCCTGCGGGCGTACGAGCGCACCGCGCTGCTGGAGGAGGAGTCGATCATCGGGGTGTTCTGCGACCGGCTCATGCACATGCAGCCGGCCGGCCTGTCCACCGCTCCGGTGGCGCCGTCCCCGCTCTTCCTGGACCTCGTGGAGGAGATCGCACCGCGCGAGCTGGCCCGCGTGGAGGAGCTCACCGCCCGCTGGGGACCGGAGGAGTGGCTGGAGCCGGTGCGGCACTTCTGGGCCGAGACCCTGCCCGGAGCCCTCGGCCGGCCCTTCGAGACGGAGGGCAAGAGCTCCTCCAGGTCACTGCGCGACCTGTACGAGCGGTACCGCCGCGACCGGGAGGAGCGGGCCGCCGCGCCCGTGCCGCCCGCCGGCGGCCCGCACCCGCCCGGCACCTCCCCCGGCGCCGCGCACCACCACCCCCCGCGGACCGCCCCGCACCGGCCCGGTGCGGAGCCCCGCCGCGAACCCTTCCCCGGGCCCCGGCCCGGAAGCGCACCCGAATCCGCCCCGGCCCCCGCCGACCCGCAGCCCGGCACCGGCCACGCGCCCACGTACCCCTGGGACGAAGAGTGAACCTCCGCGACACCCCCGGCACCTCCCCGGCGCACCGGCAGCCCGGCCACGCCGTCCCGCTCGACCTGCGCCGCACCCCCGGCCCCGACGCGGTGCGCGCCGCGCTCGACGCCTCCGGGCACGGCGACGACGAGCGGCGCTTCCTCGTCCTGGACGACGCGGCCCGGCTCGTCGCCCACCAGCTCCTGTACGAGCGGCTCTACTCGTACGGACCCGCCAGGATCCTCTGCCTCGCCGTCGGCGCCCCCGGGCGGCAGGTCCCCCCTCCCCGGACGGAGCCGGGGGCACCCGGGGGCGCCCTGCACCGCCCGCTGACCCTGCGCCCGCCCGCCGCAGGCGTCCTGTGGATCCTCGACCCGCACACCGGCGACGACCCGGACGGGCTGCGCCCGCTGGTCGAACTCCTCGTCCAGCCGGAGGTGTTCGACGCCGTCCTGCACGGCCTGGCCGGGGTCGTCCACGGCGTCGCCGTCCCGTCCGTCCGGGTCGCGGAGCACGACCTGGGCAACGAGGCCCGCACCCGCGCCTGGAGGCAGGCCCTCGCCGCCCTCGCCGGGCAGGAGGTGACGGGCGGCGGCCCCGGCGACTTCGTCCCGCCCGAACTGGCCCTCCTCCTCGACGACTCCCTGCCCGACGCGGTCGCCGACCACCGCTGGCTGGACCCCTCGCGGCCCGCCTCCGCCCGCCGCCGCGCCTGCGACGACGCGCTGGAGGAGGCCCGCGCCGGGCACCGGCTCGCACGCGGCCCCGCCGGGCTGTTCGGCCGGGCGTCCCGCCGCGGCGACCTGCCCGGCCGGCTCGTGGACCTGGGCCGCGCCGTGGAGGCGTACCGGGACACCGTCGCCGGGGCGTTCACCGACGCGGACGGCGTACGGCTCACCCCGGAGCAGCGGGCCCGGCTCCTGGAGCGCGGCATCGTCCTGCCCGACCTGACCGCCGCGGACCGCACCCGGGTCGTGCCCGCCCTGCGGGCCCTCACCGAGCACCTGCTGGAGCGGCCCCTGCCGCTGCGGTCCGCCGCCGCCCGGCTCGCCGCCCTGTCGGACCGCTCGGCCCCGGCGGGCAGCGCGGCCCGGCTGGCCCGCCTCGACGAACTGTGCGACCCGGCGTACCTGCGCCACCTGGCCGGCCCACCGCCGTTCCGCGCGGGCGGCACCACCGCCGGGGCGGCGCTGCAGGCGCTCGTACCGGCGTCCGCGGCCGGGCTGTGGCCGGGCCCCGGCTGGCTCCTGGGCCCCGCGGTGGGGGCCGTCGCGGCGGCGCTCGGCGCCCTGATGCGGCGCCACCGCCCCAACCGCTCCCCGGACGGGCGCCACGACGGCGGGGGCACCACCCGGGTGACCGCCCGGCTCCTGGGCGGCTTCGCCGGCGGTACGACCGGTGCCGTGGCCGGCTCGCTGCTGGGCCTGCCCGACTGGGCGGGGGTCCTGGCCGTGGCGGTCGCCCTCGTCGGCGCGGTCCTCCTCGCCGTGCGGGACTGGACGAGCTCCGTGGACGCCTGGTGGCGCGACACCGACGCCGAGTACGCCGAGCGGGTCCTCTCCGGCGTCGACCGGCTCCTCGCCGAGACCGCCGTGCACGACTGGCTGTTCGCCGACGCGCGGCACCACTGCGCGGACGGCGCCCGCGCGGCCTCCCTGCTCCTGCGCGCCCTCGCCGCGACCGCCGACGCCCACGGGGAGGGCGACGGCCCGGCCGTCCCCGCCCCGCGCGGCGCCCGGCCGGAGCCCGCCCCCCGCGAGACGCCCACCGCCGGGGCGGACGGCGGCGCCGATCCGTGGGAGTGGGACACCTGGAGCGACAGCGCCGCCGACGACGGCTGGTACGACGCCGCCCCGCCCTCCCGGCCGGGAACCGCACCGGCGGACGGCGGCCCGTACGACGGCGACCCCCGCGGCCCGTACGGCACCGCGGCGCACCCCCACGACCCGGCGGCCGGGCCGCCGCGGCTCATCGGGCCCGCCTACGAGGCCCTCCCGGACCCGTCGGACGACCCGTACGACGGGTTCGACGAGGGCTGGCCGCCGCCCGGCGCCGCCGAGGACCCGCCGTGGCTGGAGCGGGAGCGCGGCGACGGCGGACCGGACCTGGTCGACACCCTCGTCGCCGACCTCGCCTCCGGCATCCGCCGTATCCTCGCCCCCTGCTGGGCGCGGATCGAACGCGACCCCGCCCGCGCCGGGCGGATCCCCCTCGACGGACCCGTGCGCGACCTGCTCGACGAGGTCCGCGGGCGCCTCCTGCGCGACGCGGCGACCTCCCCGCCCCCGCACGACCCGCACCCCGGACGGCGCCCCGACGCCGCCCGGATGACCGGGGTCGCCCCCGACCGGGTGGCCGGCCTCCTCGCCCCCGGCGGCGACGCCGAACCGGCCGTCCCGCTGTGCGGGCCGCAGCACCGGCGGCTGCTGTCGGCCGACCCGCTGGCCGTGCACCGGGTCCGGTTCGCCCCCGAGGCGTTCCGGCGCGGCACGGCCGAACCGGACGGCCGGCCCCGGCCGGACGGGCCGCACCCGGCGACCCCCGCGTACGCGGAGGACGTCGTGTGGACGCCCGCGGGCCGCCACGCCGGCGTGCTGGGCCTCGTACCGCTGCGCGGCGACGCCGTCCGGACGGTCCGCGGGGAAGCCGCCGGAGAGGAGGGCGACCCCTCATGACCCACCCCCACCCGCCCGGTGACGACCTCGCCTTCCTGACCCACGAGGGCGAGCCGGTGCGCTTCGCCGCCCGGTTCGGCGCCGACCGCGAGCCGCCCGGCTGCCCGGGCCGGCTGGCCCGCACGGTCACCCTCGGCGCCGACTGGACGGTCCTGCAGTACCGCGTCGCCCCCGGCGACCCGCACGCGCACGCCGCCCTCGAACGGGAGACCGCCGCGGCCGTCACCCTGGAACGGCGGTACGGACACGAGCGGTTCGGGGAGGTCTTCACCCGCGTCGTCGGCTACGACCTCGACGCGCCCGAGCCGTTCGTCCTGTACCGGATCGCGGACGGCGAGCCGCTCGCCTCCCTCGGCGGCGCCCTCGGCGTCGGGGAGCAGCAGCGGATCACCGCCCAACTGGCGTTGTCGGTGAGGCTCCTGGAAGACGCCGGGCTGGTGCACCGGGCGATCGGCCCGGACACCGTCCGCTGGGACGGCCGGCACGTGCGGCTCGCGGAGCCGTACGCCGCGCTGCGGGCCGGGGAGCCGCGCGAGGCGTACGGCTCCGCTCCCTGGGCCTGCCCCGAGCAGCGGCGGGGCACCGGGGCCGCCGACCCGCGCGACGACCTGTGGTCCGTCGCGCAGCTCGTGTACTTCCTCGCCGCCGGCCGCCCCGACCGGGGCGCCGGCCCGCCCGCCGACCTGGCGGACTTCCGGGCCCTCGCCGCGCTGGACCGGGGCGGCGTCTTCGCGCCGCTGGCCGCCGGGCGCCCCGCCCCGGCCGAGCTGATGCGCCTGCTGAACGTCCCCGACCCGCTCGCCCTGTCCGCCGGCGACCCCGGTCCACCGGACGGCGGCACCGGCTACGACGCCCGGATCGCCCGCAAACGCGCCGACCTGGGCCTCGACCGGCCCCCGCCCGGAGAACCGGGGGAACGGGCGCGGCAGGGCCGCCGCTGGTGGCCCGGACGGGCCCCCGCCCGGCGGCCCGCACCGGCCCCGGCGGCCCCGGCGGCGCCGTCGCCGCCCGCCGCCGACACCGCGTCGGCGGAGCGGCTGTGCCCGCACTGCCTGCTGCCCGTCGCCTACGACGAGTCCCGCCTCGTCACCATCGACCCGAAGGGCGACCGCGTCCCCCTCGACCTGGGCGGCCTGCCGCCCGCCCACCGCGAGGACGCGCTCCGGAAGGCGTACCAGCCCTGCCCGTACGCCGACGGGGGCACCCTGCACGAACTGCCCGTGCCGTACCTGACCAACGGACGGCCCCTGACCGTCGCCCTCGTCGGCAGCTCCGGCGCCGGCAAGACCCACCTCCTCGCGGCGATGCTCGGCGAGGTCGAGCAGGGCGCCCTGGCCTCGTACGGCCTCACCTGCCTGCCGCTGAACCCGGACACCCACCGCACGTTCCTGCGGGAGCGGGTGCAGAGCCTCCTGCAGGGACGGGAACTGGGCCGCACCGGGCAGCAGGCCTTCGCCCGGTTCGCGGACGGGTTGCTGGTCACCGGGCACGGACCGGCCCGGCCCGTCGTCTTCTTCGACCTCGCGGGCGAGGACCTCGCGCAGGACGGCGAGGTGGCGCGGTTCCTGACGGGCGTCGACGCGTTCATCTTCGTCCTCGACCCGCTGCGGGCCCTGCGCCTGCCCTCCCTGGACCCGGTGCGGGAACTGAACGGGCTGCGGCGGCGGGACCTGGGCGACGAGGCGTTCACCACCGTCCTCAACCGCATCCCGCGCACCTGGGGCCCCTACGTCGCGGCGCCCGCCGCGATCGCCGTCAACAAGAGCGACCTCCTCCGCGTCGAGCCGGCCGTCGACCGGTGGCTCGGCCGCGCCCTGCCGCCGGCGTACCGGGTGGAGGAGGCGCGCGCCGAGAGCCGCGACGTCCACGGGTTCGTCACCCGGCACGCGACGTCCGCGTGGCTGCGGCCGTTCGACGACTGCGCCCGCTGCACGCTGCACTTCGTGGCGGCCACCGGCGGGCAGGCGCGGGACGACCGGTTCCCGCACGGCGTCCGGCCCCGCCGGGTCCTGGCGCCCCTGCTGTCGATCTTCGCCATGTGCGGGCTCCTGCCGGGAGTGGACCACCGAGAGGCAGGGATCTGATGTCCTCCCACGACAGGTCGGCCGACCAGATCGTCTTCCGCTGGGACACCGACAACCTCTCCGGCACCACCGGGTTCGGGCCCGTCGCCTGGTCCTGCGCGCCCGAACGGGCCGACGCGGTGTTCCGGACGGCGGCGCCGCTGCTGCGGGCCACCGGCGAGGCGACGGCACCCGCGCTGCTGCGCCTGGAGAACGGCGACCGGATCCTGCTGGTGCACCGGGCGCCGTGGCGCGAGGCGGGCGGCCGGGCCGGCACCGTCTGCCACGCCCTGATGGGCCCGGCCGACCTCCTCGACCCCGCGACCTGCCTGGGCCTGCACCCCTGGTCGTGGGAGGGCGGCGACCTGCCGCTCGCCGAGGTACGGGGCGCGCTGCCGCCCGTCCCCGGGTCCGCGCTGCTGCCCGCCGCCGACGCCGGCATGCGGCTCCTCTCCGACGGCCTCGCCCCGGTGCGGCGCGAACTGGTCGGGGCCGTCGCCGAGTTCCTGCGCCACCCGAAGGCCGGGTTCACCTTCCTCGACCCGTCCGGAGGGGCGGCGCACCGGGTGCTGTGGGGGCTGTACGGCCTCTTCGGCGGCCGGACCGCGCGGCGGTGGACGTTCGCCACGCACGACACGGTCGAGTCGGACCTGCTGCGCTTCGTGTTCGTCAGCCGCTGGACCGGTGAGGCGTCCGGCAGCGGCGCCCGGCGGCGCGCCGATCCCCTCGAACGGTGCGGGGACCGCGCCGAGTCCGTCGCGGAGCGGCTGGTCCGCCACCACCTGCGCGAGGAGTACGCGGTGGGGGCGGCCCTGCGGCGGGCCGCGGACCGCCACCGGGCGGCCCGCGGCGGCCCCGTGACGTGGCTGGCCCTCGCCGAGGCGGCGCTGTCGGACCTGCCGCCGGACCGGCCCCCGGCCCGCTTCTCGGGCCGGCTGCCGGATCCGCCTTCGAATCGGCCGCTGGACCAGCCCCCGGGGCGGCCGCTGGACCAGTCCCCGCCCCGTCCCGCCGCCCCGCCGCCGCGGAGGGCCCCGGCGGGTCCTCCGGTCCCGGTCGTGGCGCCCGAGTGGCCGGCACCGTCCGAGGAGCGGTCGCGCACGCGCAGGTGGCGGGGGGGCGGTTCGACGCGGCGGCGCGGACCCGCCGATGACGAACTGCTCCGCGCCCTGCGGGCGGGCACCGGCGGGTACGAGGCGCTGACGGCCCTGATGGGGGAGGTGGCCGAGCGGTGGCCGTCCTGGAACCGGGAACGGCGCGCGGCCCTGTGCGCGATCCTCCTGGACCGGGAACTGTTCGTCACGGACCGGGCGGGCGCGCTCCGGGCGCCCGACGACGTGCGGGCCGCGAACGCCGCGTCGCTCTACCGCTGGGCGGTGCGTCCCCTGCTGGACGACCCGGCCCTGGCGGCCCGGGTGACGGACCTTCTTCCGCGCCTGAGCACCGGTCCGCACCGCGCGGCCCGCGCGGCGGTCCGGCAGATCACCCAGAGCCCGTCCCCGGGCCTCCCGGAACCCGCCTGGCAGGCCCTGCTGCGGGCCGCCAGTCTCCCGCCCGGGACCGTGGGGGACCCGGGCGGCGCCCCCGCCCCGCCCCGCCGTACGGCCGGACGAGGCCGGCCGGCCGGCCCGTGCGGACGGCCCGGGCCGCGCGCCGGGAGCACCCCCCGTACGAGGCTCTCCCCCGAGCCGCGCGGGAGGGCCGCCCCGGAGAGGGCGGTCCCCGGGGTGACCGTTCCGGGGAGGTCCGCTTCGGAGAAGACCGTTCCCGGGACGGCCGTTCCCGGGACGGCCGTCGCCGGGAGAACCACCTCCGGCAGGACCGCCCTCGGGAGGATCGCTCCTGGAACGACCGTCCGCAGGAGGACCGCTTCGGAGAGGACCGCTCCCGGGAGGACCACGTCCCGGAGGGCCGCTCCCGGGAGGACCGTCCTTGGGAAAGGCGCGCGGACGAGGGCCCCACCGGTGCCGGACGTCCGTACGGGGCCGGGCCGCGGCGCGGCGGCGAGACCCGGCCCGCCGGGCCCACCGGGCCCGACCGCTTCCGGCCGGGTGGCGCGTGGTCCGGTACCGGTCAGCCGTCACCGGACGGACCCCGCCTCCCGGAGGAGGGCCGGACGGCCCCGGGTACGGACGGGGACGGCCGCCCCTTCGGCCGGGACCGCGTCCCGCAGTCGCGGGGCGCGGCGCCGCGCCCCCCGGCCACCGGGGCGGCCCCCCGGGACGCGGGGACCGACTGCGGGCCCACCGATGTCGACCGTCGTGACACCGGCCTCGCCCCCCGGGACACCGGGGGCGACTACGGGGCCGGCAGGATCGCCCCCCGGGACACCGGCCTCGACCGTCGTGACACCGGCCTCGCCCCCCGGGACACCGGGGGCGGTTACCGGCCCACCGGCGTCGACCCACACGACACCGGTGCCGAGCCACACGACGGCGGGATCGCCTACGGGGTCACCGACGCCACCCCCGGCCCACCGGTGCCACCCCCCGGTCCACCGACACCAGCCCCCAGGCCGCCGACACCGCCCCCCGGAGCGCCGGTGGCACCGCGCCGCGCGCCGGGGGCCGGGCGGCGGACCCGGCGCCCGGCCGGCCGGGCGCGGCATCCCCCGCGAAGGTGCGGGACCCGGCGGCCCGGAGCCGGAGTGGCGACCCATGACGGGGGGCCGCCCCGGGGAGGCTCCGCTCGGGCACCGTCCGGACCCCACTCCGCCGCCCCCCGCGCACCCGCCCCGCTCCGCGGGGGAGGGGGCGCGGGACGGCTCGGGGCGGCCTCCGGGGGACCGGCGCCCACCGGCCTCCGGACCGGACTCGCGCGGGGGCGCCGACCCGCCGGGCGGCGCGGACCGGCGGCCGTTCCTCGTGGTCGGCGCCGGAACCGGGACCATCCTCGCCCTCGTCGGGGTGATCATTGTCTTGATATCGCGCTCGTGTGCGTGATCGGAACAGTGCTTTCAGGGCTCGATTCGGCCAGGATGGGGGAATGGGATTCCATGTCGATTCCGAGACCGGGCGCCTTCGACGCGTCATCCTGCACCGCCCGGATCTGGAGCTGAAGCGCCTCACCCCCAGCAACAAGGACGACCTCCTCTTCGACGACGTGCTCTGGGTGCGCCGCGCGCGCCACGAGCACGACGGGTTCGCCGACGCCCTGGCGGACCGCGGAGTGGAGGTCCACCTCTTCGGCGACCTCCTCTGCGAGACGCTCGAAATGCCCGCCGCCCGCAAGCTCGTCCTCGACCGGGTCTTCGACGAGAAGGAGTACGGCCCTCTCGCGACCGACCACCTCCGTTGCGTCTTCGACGCGATGGAGACGCCCCAGCTCGTCGAGGCGCTGGTCGGCGGGATGACGAAGCGCGAGTACCTGGCCGGCCACGCCGAACCGACGTCCGTCCGCTTCCACGTCATGGATCTGGACGACTTCCTCCTCCCGCCCCTCCCCAACCACCTCTTCACCCGCGACACGTCGACGTGGATCTACGACGGCGTGTCCATCAACCCGATGCGCTGGCCGGCCCGCCGCCGGGAGACGGTCCACTTCGAGGCGATCTACGGGCACCACCCCCTCTTCACCGGCCCGGAGGCGGGCTCGTTCCACCACTGGTCGCAGGGACAGGACGACTACCCGTCCACCATCGAGGGCGGCGACGTCCTGGTCCTGGGCAACGGCGCCGTCCTCATCGGCATGAGCGAGCGCACGACCCCGCAGGCCGTCGAGATGCTCGCCCGCGGTCTGTTCGCCGCCGGTTCGGCGCACACGATCGTGGCGCTGGACATGCCCAAAAGCAGGGCGTTCATGCACCTGGACACGGTCATGACGATGGTCGCGCCCGACGCGTTCACCAAGTACGCGGGGCTCGGCATGCTCCGCTCGTACACGATCGAGCCGGGTGAGGGCGGGCAGCCCCTCAAGGTCACCGACCACGCGCCCGAGCACATGCACCGCGCCATAGCGGAGGCGCTGGGCCTGCCGTCGATCCGCGTCCTGACGGCCACCCAGGACGTGCACGCGGCGGAGCGGGAGCAGTGGGACGACGGATGCAACGTCCTCGCCGTCGAGCCGGGCGTCGTCATCGCGTACGAGCGGAACGTCACCACCAACACGTACCTGCGGCGGGAGGGCATCGAGGTGATCGAGATCCCCGGCAGTGAACTCGGCCGGGGCCGCGGCGGTCCGCGCTGCATGAGCTGCCCCATCGAACGCGACGCCGTCTGACCCCGTCCACCGGTACCCCGACCACACAGCACCACGGCAGACCCGCACTCCCCGCGGGCTGCCCCCGCCCTCCCTGTATAACAATGTCTCTCACTGTATAGAATTCCACTCCTGTCAGTCCGACCTGCCCGCAGACCCCAGGAGCGCCCATGGCCCCCGACCTCACCGGCCGCCACTTCCTCAAGGAACTGGACTTCACCGCCGAGGAGTTCCGCGGCCTCGTCGACCTCGCCGCCCGCCTCAAGGCGGCCCGGAGGGCCGGCACCGAGGTCCGGATGCTGCGCGGCAGGAACATCGCCCTGGTCTTCGAGAAGACCTCCACCCGCACCCGCTGCGCCTTCGAGGTCGCCGCCGCCCACCAGGGCGCCTCCACCACGCACCTCGACCCCTCGGGCTCGCAGATCGGCCACAAGGAGTCGGTCAGGGACACCGCGCGCGTCCTCGGCCGGATGTTCGACGCCGTCGAGTACCGCGGCGCGGGCCAGGAGACCGTCGAGGAACTGGCCCGGTACGCGGGCGTCCCCGTCTACAACGGGCTCACCGACGACTGGCACCCCACCCAGATGCTCGCCGACGTGCTCACCGTCACCGAGCACACCGACAAGCCCCTGGAGCGGGTGGCCTTCGCCTACCTCGGCGACGCCCGCAACAACATGGGCAACTCCTACCTCGTCACCGGCGCGCTCCTCGGCATGGACCTCCGGGTCGCGGCCCCCCGCGCGTACTGGCCGGCCGAGGACGTCGTCGTCCACGCCCGCAAGCTCGCGGAGGAGAGCGGCGCCCGCCTCACGCTCACCGAGGACGTCGAGGAGGGGGTCGCGGGCGCCGACTTCGTCGCCACCGACGTGTGGGTGTCGATGGGCGAGCCGGAGGAGGTGTGGGACGAGCGGATCGCCGCCCTCCGCCCGTACGCCGTGACCATGGACGTCCTGCGCGCCACCGGCAACCCGCGGGTGAGGTTCCTGCACTGCCTGCCCGCCCTCCACGACCTGGGCACCGCCCTCGGCCGCGGGATCCACGCACGCCACGGCTTGACGGAACTGGAGGTCACCGACGAGGTCTTCGAGTCGCCGCACTCGGTCGTCTTCGACGGCGCCGAGAACCGCCTCCACACCGTCAAGGCCCTCCTGGTCGCCACCCTCGCCGGCCCGGACCTCCCCCGTCCCTGACCCCGGACGCGCCCGCCCGGGGCGAGTCGGCCCGGCCCCGGGCCCCGGCCCCCCGCCCACCACCCGCGCCACTGGCGGGAGGGAGCCGTCAGGAGACCGGGCCGCGCCTGTCCGTCGCGGACCACACCCGGGTCTCGGCCCGGACGCCGCCGCGTGCGTCCCCGCCGGCGGACACGACGGTGAGCACCGCCGTACGGCCGCCCTGCGTGCGGACGCAGACCACGCTGCCCCTGCCCACCTCCACCCGGTCGACGCCCTGGGCGGACACCAGCTCGGCGCACTCCTCGCGGGTGGGGGCGGCGGGGCGCTGCCACAGCGCCAGGTTGGTGGAGCCGGGGGCGGCCAGCTCGGAGCCGTAGAGGACCGGCGGATCGTCCTCCCCCAGACGGACGTCGCCGAAGAACGGCTGCCTGACCGGAGGCCGTTCGTCGAGCACATGGCCGTTGACGTCGATGAGCAGGGTGCCCGCCCACCGTTCGGCGTCCTTCCCCGCACCCCCCTCCCCGGGCGGCTCGGGAGTGTCCGGCGCGGTGTCCGGCCCGCCGGGCGGCGCGTCCGGTGCGGAGGTCCCGGGCGCCGGGGCGGCGGCGGTCCCCGCGGCGGCCGGACCCGCCGGGGGCCGTGCCCCGGCGCCGGGCTCGTCCGCGAAGTGCAGCACCAGCAGCGCCCCGGCCGCCGCCGCGCCGACCACCGACACGACGCCCGCGACGACGGCCCACGCCCTGCGGGGCGGCGGTGGCGGCGGGTGGTAGATGTGCTGGACGCCGAAGGGCCCCTGCACGGCGGCGAACGAGTCGAAGACGTTGCCCGAGGTGTTGCCCGAGGCCCCGCCGGAGCCCGGCGGGGGAGGCGGCAGGCTCACGCCTGCGGTCCCATGGTGATGTTCTGGACGCCGCCGGGGCCCGTCTGGATGAAGGCGGGCCCGCGGAAGTCGTTGCCGACCACGCTGCCGCCCGCGCCCTCCGCGGGCCGCGGACGCTCGCCGAGCACCTCCCGCAGCGCGGCCACCAGGGCCCGGCGCTCCTGTTCGGGGAGGCTCTCCAGCAGCATGGCGAGGCGGGTGCCCCACACGGCCTCCTGCCGGACCCGCTCCGCCTCGGCCCGGTCCGGCTCCGCGGCGTCGAGTGCGGCGGCCGTGCGGTCGAGCCAGGTGAGCTCGATCGTCTCCCGGTCGGCCCGGCCTCGTCCGAGGATCCGCGCGACGCCGGCCCGGAGGCCGTCCCACGCCTGCGTTCCGGCGGCCTGGACGATCGCGGTCCCCAGTGCCGCCGCCGCCATCGTCAACGACTCGCCAAGCATGGGCTCCCCCTTCGGAGACGTGCCGGTTGCGGGCATCGTACGACCCGGCAGGACCGGCCACCACGACTTCGGGGGATCCCGTCCGGGCGACGGCTCCCGGGGCCGGGCGAGGCGCCCTCCCGCGGCCCCGGGTCCCGCACGGCGGACTCCTGCGGCCGCGGGAGGGCGCGCCGGGGGAGGGGGCCGCCGGACCCCCGCGCCGGGACCCGGAACCGGCCGGGGGGGCGGGCGCGTTGTACCGGAGCCGGGGACAAAAGTACACATGTGGCGAAGGCGTGAAGATGTTTACGTCGTCAACTTGTCTTGTTCTGGAAGGCGGGTTTCCCTCCGTGTACGCTGGGAGTATGACGGACAATGCCGCTTCGCCGGCCGGCCCCCTGGTCACCGGCGCCGAGATCGCCCGGCTGGCCGGAGTCACCCGGGCCGCTGTCTCGAACTGGCGCCGGCGCTACGACGACTTCCCCGCCCCGGCGGGCGGCGCCGCGAACAGCCCGCTCTACGCGCTCGCCGAAGTCCAGGCGTGGCTGGACGAGCAGCGCAAGGGCCAGGAGGTGTCGCCCGAGGTCGAGTTGTGGCAGGCCATGCGGGCCGCGTACGGGGACCAGATGGTCACGGGCCTGGCGCAGGTGGCCGGGGTGCTGACCGGACGGCGCGAGCCGGGACTGCCCGACGGCATCGCCGCCCGGGTGGAGAGGATCACCCGCACCCGGACCCCTCTCGACCTCGTGGACGCGCTGACCGAGCGGTTCGCGGACTCCGCCCGGCGCGCGGGGTCGGACCAGGTGACCTCGGAGCGCGTGGTGCGCGCCGTGTGCCGCTTCGCCCCCGAACTGCCCGCCGGCGCCACGGTCTTCGACCCCGCCTGCGGAATCGGGGCGCTGCTGCTGTCCGTCGCCGCCGGAGAGGGGACGCGGTACCGGGGCCAGGAGATCGATCCCGACGGCGCCCGCTTCACCCGGCTCCGCGCCGGCCTCGCGGGCCGGCCGGACGTGCGCGTCGCGGCGGGGGACTCCCTGCGCGCGGACGGGTGGCCGGACCTCAAGGCCGACCTGGTCGTCTGCGATCCGCCGGCGGGCGTGACCGAGTGGGGGCGGGAGGAGCTGCTGCTCGACTCCCGCTGGGAACTGGGCACCCCTTCCAAGGCCGAGGGGGAGCTCGCCTGGCTCCAGCACGCCTACGCGCACACGAAGCCCGGCGGCCAGGTCATCATGGTCATGCCCGCCTCGGTCGCCTACCGCAAGGCGGGCCGCCGCATCCGCGCGGAGCTCGTGCGCCGGGGCGTCGTGCGCCAGGTGGTCGCCCTGCCGCCGGGGACGGCGGCCTCCCACGCCCTGCCCGTCCACCTCTGGTGCCTGCGCCGCCCCGAGAGCGCCGGGGGCGCGGACGCCGGCCCCGCGGTGCGCATGGTCGACCTGACCGGCGACCGCCCCGACGGGAGCCTGGAGCCGCGTCCCGACCAGGTCGCCGACGTGCCGCTGATCGAGCTCCTGGACGACACCGTCGACCTGACCCCCGGCCTCCACCTGCGCGCCCGGCACCGCGACTACCCCGGTGAGTACGCCGCCCTGCGGGAGGAGTTGGAGGAGCGGATCCGCCGGCTCGCCGCGCTCCTGCCCGGCCTCGCGCCGGGGGAGGGGCCGGGCCCGCTGGAGGGCGCCAGCACCAGCGTCGCGGACCTCGCCCGGGCCGGGCTCGTCACGTACGACGGCGCGGAACCGGTCTCGGCCAGCGACCAGCTCGACACGGACTACCTGCGGGGGTTCCTGCGCAGCTCCGTCAACGCCCGCCGCTCCACGAGCCTCAGCGGGACCTTCCGCCTCGACGGCAGGGGTTCGCGCATCCCCCGCATGGGCATCGACGAGCAACGCCGGTACGGCTCCGCCTTCCGCGCCCTGACCGAGTTCGAGGAGGGACTCCGCAAGGTCGACGAACTGAGTCGGCGGCTCGCCGAGGTCGCCCGCGACGGCCTCGCCACGGGCGCCCTGTCACCGGAGGGATGAGGGCGCGGGGCCGCCCCGGCGCGACCCCGCTTCCGCGGGCGCCCCGCTTCCGGCCCGCGGAGCCTCCGCGCCCGCCCCGCTTCCGGCTCGCGGAGCCTCCGCGCCCGCCCCGCTTCCGGCCCGCCCCGCTTCCGCGCCCGCCCGTTCCGTTCCGTAACCGCCCGCAGCGGCTCCCCGCTTCCGAGCCCGCGGTGCACCGGCGTCCCCGCACCAGGGTGCCCCCGCTCCGGACCGCGCCGGGCGCCTGTCGCGGGGCCCTCCGGGGCCGCGACCTCCGGGGCACGCGGCGGCCCGCCGCCCCGGAGCGGGCCTCCGCCGCCACCGCCCGGCCCCCGGGCGGGCTGCTCAACCGCCGGCCTTCTCCCGCCACTCGGCGAGGTTGCGGCGGGTGGTGTGGACGTGGAGGTGGTCGGGGCCGTGCACCGAGACCATGACCTGAAGCAGTTCCGCGAGGGCCGCCGCGGCGCCGGCGGGGTCCCCCGCGCGCCCCCGCGAGGTGGCGAGGTTGTGCCGGGTGACGAGGCTCTCGGGGTGGCGGGGGCCCAGCACCCGGACGAAGTCCTCCAGCACGTCCTGCAGGGCGGCCGCGGCCCCGGCCGCGTCGCCCGCCTTCCCCGCCAGGTGGCCAGGTTGCGCCGGGTGACGAGGGTCTGGGGGTGGTCGTGGCCGGACAGGCGCGTGCGGACCGCGAGGACCTCCTCGAGATCGGCCGCGGCCCCCTCCGGGTCCCCCGCCATGGCCCGCGCGTTGGCGAGCCTCTCGCGTGTGGCGAGGGTTTCGGGGTGCTCGGGGCCGAGCAGCCGCACCTCGTCGTCCAGCACCTCCCGCAGGGCGGTGACGGCTCCGGCCGCGTCGCCCGCCTGGTCCTGCCACACGGCGATCTGGGTGCGGATCGCGAGGAGGTCCGGATGGCGGGGGCCGAGCGCGCGCAGCCGGTCCGCCAGGAGCTCCCGGTACGCGTCGACCGCCCCGGCCGCGTCGCCCGCCATGCCCCGCCAGTGGGCCAGGCGGTGACGGAGCGTGGGAACGCCCGGATGGGCGGGGCCGAGTACCCGCACGGTGGTCTCCAGCAGCTCCCGGAAGGCGTCCGCGGCCCCCGCCGCATCCCCCGCGTCCCCCCGGCAGTCGGCCAGCTGGTGGTGGACGGTGAGGGTCAGGCGGTCCTCGGGGCCGCGCAGCCGTACGAGGTCGGCGAGCAGGTCCCGGAAGAGCGGGACGGCCCCGGCCGCGTCCCCCGCCCGCCCCCTGTTGAGCGCGAGGTACTGCCGGGTGGTGAGGGTGTGGGGGTGGTCGGGGCCCAGGACCCGGCCCATCCTCTCCGCCACCTGCTCCAGCACGGCGGCGGCCTCGGCCGCCTCCCCCTCCTCGCCCCGCCACCGGGCGAGGGTGCCGAGGCAGAGGAGCGTACGGAAGTCGTCGGGTCCCAGCGCCTCGGTCATGTCCCGGACCAGCAGGGACAGTGCGGCGGGAGCCCCGTCGGCGTCCCCGGCGCTCATCCGCCAGAGGGCCAGGTTGTAGCGGACGGTCAGGGTGTGGGAGTGGCCGGGGCCGAGCGACCGGCCCATCTCCTCCACCAGCGCCTCCAGATCGGCGACCGCGCCGGCCGCGTCCCCGTTCTCCCCCCGCCAGTAGGCGTGGTTCGCACGTGCCGTGAGGGTGGTGATGTCGGCGTCCCCCAGGAGGGAGGCCATGTCCTCCTGCACCGCTTCCAGGTCGGCGGCGGCGCCGGTGGTGTCCCCCTCCCAGCCCCGCCACTGGGCGAGGTTCTGGCGGGCGATCAGGGTGTCCGGGTGGTCGCCGCCCAGGCGGCGCCGGACGGTGTCGACGAGGTGCTCGTAGTAGTCGGCGGCAGCGGTGGCCTGCCCGGTCGCCCCCAGGCTGTTGCCGGCGCGGAACAGCACCACGTGGGCGCCGTCGCCGGGCCGGCACAGCGCGTCCTCGGCGTGCTCGGCCAGGGCGAGGGTGCAGGCGCGCAGGTTCTGGACCAGCGGAGTGGCGCTTTCCACCTCGGGCCACGCGTCGCCCAGGGCGTCGGCGGCGGCACGGGCGAGGCGGTGCCGCCGCCCAGGGCCGAGGGTGTCGCGAGTGGCGCGCTGGACGAGCTGGTGGACCCGCACCTCCTGGTGCGGCGTGTCGGGGGTGTAGTCCACCAGGTGGAGGCGGTGCAGGGCCGCCAGGGCGAGCCGGGCGTCACGGGAGGAGACCGGCTCCGGTTCCCGCGCGGCGCCCTGCCCGGCGCCGGTGCGCTCCGAGGCCAGGTAGGCCAGGGCGGGAGCGGCGGTCAACGCGTCCCGGGGGATCCCGTGGGGGTCGAGCAGGGAGGTCAGATGGAGCATGGGGCGGGCCAGGCCGACCGGGCGCAGGGTGTCGGCCCGTTCGACGGACAGCGACCAGGCGGCGGCCAAAGGCAGGGACTGGTCGTCGGGCAGCGCGTCGGGAGCCGCGTCGGCGAGGGTGGCGGTGCGGTCGGCCAGCAGACCGCGGTAGGCGGCCACGCTCTCCCGGGAGTCGGTGATGTAGGCGGCGGCCTGGGAGAGCGCCAGGGGTAGGTGCCCCAGGTCGGCGGCGAGCGCGGCCGTCTGGCCGGGCGGAGCGGTGCGGCCGTGCCCGGCCAGGCAGTCGGTGAGGTAGGCCAGTGCCTCCCGGTCGGTGAACAGGCCGACCTCGATCGGCGGGCGGCCACCGAAGGCCAGGGCGGCGTCCCGGCGGCGGGTGGTGATCAGGACCCGTCCGTGCGGGCCGGCCGGCGGCCACAGACCGGACAGGTCGTCGGGGTCGGCCAGGTCGTCCAGGACGACCAGCCACCGGCACGGCCTGCCGCCGGCCCCGGGAGCGAGCCAGGCCAGGAAGGACTCGGCCGCCCTCTGCTGGTTGTTCGGATCCGCGCGGCACAGCTCGACGCCGGCCTGCGCGTACCGCTCCACGACGGCCTGCCGGCTGCCGGCGGTGACCCACACCAGCACGTCCAGTTCCCCGTCCCCGCCGGCCTCCCCCAGGCGGTACGGGCGTACCCGGCGGCCAGCTGGGTCTTGCCCACCCCGCCCATCCCGGTCAGCACCGCCGTCCCGCCGTCCGCGAACGCGGCCCGCAACCGGTCCGCCTCGGCCCGGTGCTGGAAGGACCGCGACTCGCGCGGGACGGTGCCGACCCGGTGCGGCCACGGCATCGGCTCCTGGGGGCCGCGCTGCTCCACGCGCAGCGTGTCGACCCTCAGGTAGCCGGAGACGGCGATCCCGCCGTTGGCGGTCGCGGGGCCGGTCCCCGACACCTCCACCCGGGTACCGGGATCCCGGCCGTCCGCCGGCACCGGGCCGCTGTGGCCGGTCACCGCCTTGCCGCCGGACCGGGCGACGGCCTCACCGGTGTCCGTCACGACCACCGCGTCCGGAGCCTCCCCCTCTTCCCGCCTCCGGTGCCACCACGCCATGTCCACCCGCCCCCTCGTCGTCGTCCCGCGTTCCCGGAGTCCCGCCCGCGGCGGGCCGGTCAGACGTCCTCGATCCCGCTCACCGCGCTGCTGCCGGCGTCGCGGGCAGTGGCCGGCCCGCTGTTCTCCACCCGCGCCGGGCCCCGGCCCGCACGCCGGAGGAGTCCGGTGACCGAGCGGGCCCCGTCCGTCGCCTCCGCCGGTCCGGACCCGGTCACCGTCGCCTCCGCCCGGTCCCCGCCGGGCTGGAACATCGCCCACACCAGAGCGGCGATCGCCACCGCCGCCTGGACGGACGCCCCGGCCACCTGCCCCGCACCGGGGCCGTCCAGCAGCCACACCACCGGCGTGGACACCACTCCGGCCACCGCCAGCACCACCACCGCGACCTTCCAGCCCCGTGCCACCCCCACCACCCCTTCGGCTCCCGGCCCGGCCACCGGGCGCGGACCTCCCGCCCGGAGGGCCATTGTCACCCAACGACCTCGTGCGATAAGGGGATTCGCGCGGAAAGGGCCCACGGAACGCCCACCGGGGCGATCGAACCGGGAGGGCTCCCGGCCTCGGGACGGGCGAGCGGCCGCCGCCCGGCGTCCCGCACAGCCAGTCACCCCACCCGGCCCGGCACCCCGCCCGGCGCCGTCCGGCACCCCGGCGCCGCACAGCGTCCGCCCGTACGGCCCCGCCCCGCACAGCCCCCATCCCGCACGAGCCCCGGCCCCGCGTGCGGCGGGCCCCCGACGCGCCGTACCGCCGCCGAGGCGAGGGGGCACCCTCGCCGGCCTGAACGGCGCCGTACGTGGCTGAAAGAAGTTCACCCGCCGCTCACGCCCCGTTGGGGGAAGGAATCGAACGGCTGCTCCTAGGGTTGCCCGCGCCGCCCCCCGGCCAGAGGTATCGAAAGGACCCCGATGACGAACGAGTCCGCCGCGAGGCCGACCGGTTCCGGTTTCGACCGACGCGCCCTCCTGCGCGGCGCCGCCGTGGCCGCGGCCGCGTCCGTCCCCTTCCAGGCCCTCGCGGCGCGGACGGCGGCGGCCGCACCCGCCAAGCTGGAGTTCGACGCCGGGTACGGCCCGCTGCGCCCGGTCCGGGACCAGGCGACCGGCCTGGAACTGCTGCAGCTCCCGCGCGGGTTCGCGTACATCTCCTACGGCTGGACCGGCGACCCCATGGACGACGGGGTCCCCACCCCGGGCGCGCACGACGGCATGGCGGCCTTCCGGTACGGGGACCGGGTCCACCTCGTCCGCAACCACGAGCGCGGCGCCGGAGCCGCCTTCACCGCCCCCGCCTACGACCCCGAGGCCGGCGGCGGCACCACCACCCTGGTCTTCGACCCGGACGCCGGGCGGTGGCTGGAGTCCTACGGCAGCCTCGGCGGCACCCTCCGCAACTGCGCCGGCGGCCCCACCCCGTGGAACACCTGGCTCACCTGCGAGGAGACCTTCTCCACCAACGCCGGCAAGCGGCACGGCTACATCTTCGAGGTGGCCTCGGAGGGCAAGGGCGACCCCGAGCCCTACAAGGCCATGGGCCGCTTCAACCACGAGGCCGTCGCCGTCGACCCGGCGACCGGCTACGTCTACGAGACCGAAGACCGCGGCGACGCCTCGCTCTACCGGTTCGTCCCGGCGGTGCCCGGCGACCTGTCCAGGGGCGGCCGTCTCGAAGCCCTGCGCATCGGCGTCGGCCGGTACGACACCCGCGGCGACGGGGAGAAGGCGTACGGCACCGTCTCCTGGGTGCCCGTGGAGGACGCCGACCCGGCGGAGGACACCGTGCGGCTCCAGGCGCAGGCCAACGGCGCGGCGGTGTTCAGCCGCCTCGAAGGCGCCTGGTACGGCAACGACCGCATCTACGTGATCACCACCGACGGCGGCCCCGCCCGCCAGGGCCAGGTCTTCGAGCTCGACCCGGCGACCGACGAGTTCCGGGTGCTCTTCGCCTCCCCGGGCGCCGAGGTCCTCAACGCGCCGGACAACATGTGCGTCAGCCCCCGCGGCGGCCTGGTGCTGTGCGAGGACGGCGGCGGCACCGAGTACGTCCACGGCCTCACCACGGGCGGCGAGATCTTCCGCTTCGCCGCCAACAACGTGGACCTGCGGACCGGGACCGCCGGCAAGAAGGTCGCGGCGGCCGACCACCGGGGCTCCGAGTGGGCCGGCTCGGTCTTCGAGCCCAAGAACGGCAACTGGCTGTTCGTGAACATCCAGACCCCCGGCATCACGTTCGCGATCACCGGCCCCTGGTCCCGGGGCGCCCTCTGACCCGTCCGCCGGGCCCCGCCCGCCCGTGACGGCGCCCGGCGCGGGGGCGTGGGGCGCCGCCCGGAGCAACGCGCAGGGCGCAGGGCGTACGAGGGCGGCGTACGGGGGCGGCGTACGGGGCCACCGGGCCGGAACCCGGGGGACCGGCCCGGCGGCCCCGTCCCGCGGTCTCCGGATGGGGGGCAACCGGGGCCGCGACACCGGAACCGCCGCCCCCGTACACGCCTACGCGGCGTGTGCGGCCCGCGTGCTCCCCGGTTCGACCGCCCCCTCCGGCCACGGCGGTCCCGAGCGTGCGAGAGGCCCCCTCCCTATGGGAAAGGGGGCCTCTCGCACGGCTGCGGCTACGAAGCGGTCCTAGCCGGTGGTGGTGTCCGACCTGCGGCGGCGCACCCACCACGTCAGCGCTCCGCCTGCCGCCACGGCGGCGGCGGCGATGGCGCTGATCAGGCCGACCGGGGCGTCCGACCCGGTGTCGGCGAGGTCGCCGTCGGGGTCCTTCGCCGGGGGCTGGACGGGCTTGCCGGTGTCACCGGGGCCCGGGGTGGTGGGATCCGGCGCCGGAGTGGACGGGGTGCCGGTCGGTGCCGGCTTCCCGGTGCCCGTGGGGGCCGGCGTGGGGGTGGGCTCGCCGCCGTCGGTCCTCGCGGCTCCGCTCCCGCCGAGGAACGCCACGTCGGCGTCCCGCGCGGAGGTCTGCGCCCGCACGCTGTCCTTCGTGGTCCGGGGCAGGTGCCGGTGCCGGAGCCGGAACTCCGCGGAGGTGACGTTGCGCTTGGGGGCCTTGGAGAAGTCGACGCCGCCCACGAAGAAGGTGTAGACGCGTCCGTCACCGAGGGGCCACTCGTACGTGAAATCACCCTTGGTGAAGGACTCCACCATCTCCTCCCACACGGTGCGCTTGTCCCAGTCGGCGTTCTCGCCCCGCAGCGGCCACCGCTTGAGGTCGTTGCTGTCGATGATGGGCCGGAAGTCGGTGGCCTTCCTGGCGTCCTGCTGCCGGATCCACTCGGCGGCCACCCGGGACTTGTAGACGCGGCGCAGGTCGGCGTACTTCTTCTCGGTGTTGATCTGCTTCTCGACGTGCGGGACGAGATAGCGGGTGATCAGCCGGTGGCTGCGCTCCTTCTCCGCCTCGGTGAGCTTCTTCGAGCAGTCCTCGCCGTGCACGGGGGCGTCGAAGTCCATCGCCGCGTGGTTGACCTCGAGCGGGGCGTCGAGGATGTAGATGCCGCCGTCCTGCTCGCGGACCTTGGCCCGGCCGGGAACGATCCAGTTGCGGCCGGATCCCCAGCACGGCACCCCGTCGACCTTGGGGGCGGCGTCCATGAACTCCTTGCCGGGGGACTTCTTGGGGTCCATGGCGCGGGAGAAGTCCCGCTTCATCTCCATGTCGGCTACGAGGAGGACGCGTCCGGCGTCGGTCTTCCCGAACGCCTCGTCCATGATCTTGTCCGGCTGGTCGGGGTTCAGGTTCACCCACTGCCTGTCGGGGGTGAGGGCCAGCCACGTGAACAGGGCGTCCGAGGCCAGCTCGAGCTTCGCCCGCCCGCCCCAGCCGGGCTCGTTGTCCTCGTCGGGCATGAAGTCGGCCTTCATGCTGTAGTCCAGCCCCCTGCCCTTCACGGGGCTGCCGACGTACTGGAGCTCCAGGGTGGAGAAGTCGACGCCGCCGGGGCCGCGGCCGAGGACACCGCGGGTGTTCATCCGGTTGTGCTGGTCCTGGATCTGCCGCGCCTGCGCCGGGTTCTTCCCGGACTCGTAGGCGAGGGAGTTGATCGGGCCCTGGGTGCCGGTGTTCGGCCGCGGGTTGAACACCGGGTAGGACGTGGTGTACTTCGTCTGCGGCCACAGCCCCTTCGCCGTCGCCCGCCGCTCTGCGATCCGGATCGGGTTGTCACCCGACCCCCGTTCGGCGCGGAGCCTGGCGTTCTCCGCCTTGTACTCCTTGGTGGTGGCCCCGTTGGGCTTCTCCCCGGCGAACATGGTGAACTTCGACTTCGTGAAGTCGTACTTCGCGTCCTTGTGGCGGAGGATGATCTTGTCGTTCTTGAACTGGCCGGGCTTCCGCTTGCCGTCGGCCTTGAACTCGCCCAGGTCGCCGGTGCGCTGGTTGTAGGCGTCGTAACGCCGGGACGCGATCTTGTTGCCGTCCTTGTCGAAGATCTCGATCGTCACCTCGCACAGCCAGTCCGGGCCGACGAGGTTGAAGTCCTGGACGGTCTTCCGTTCGAAGACGCTGCCCTTCTCCCGGGAGTGCTGTGCGCCGATCAGGTTCTGCGGCACCCACTTCCTGAACGCCTTCGGGGACGGCTTGCCCTGGAGGTAGCGGGCGTAGCGGGCCCAGACGGCGCGCTTCATGTCCTCGGGGTCCCTCGACGCCCGGTAGGCGGCGTCCCACTTCCTGACGTCGGCGTCGGTGTTGCCGACGTTGTTCAGGTCGGTGCGGGTGGGCGCGGGAACGTCTTCGAAGCCCTTGAACTCGAGGTTGAAGTAGTACTCCTCGTCCGGGCCGCCCTTGGTCCAGTGGTGCTGGCCGGTGGGGGCTCCGGAGTTGCCCGGGGTGCGGGGGAGCCGCTTGCGGAGGTGCATCTCGTCGCACCGTCCGCCGGACGTGACCTTGGCGTGGTCGCCCGGCGCCGCGCTCGCGGCGGCGGGGAGGCCGACGAGCACCATCCCGGCCGCCGAGGCGACCGCGAGGCAGGAAACCAGGCGTCGCCGGAGCCGGGTACGGATGGGTGTCTGTGTTCTCATGGGGTGTCCCTGGTCGTGGGGGGCCACGGGACTCGGGTGGTGCGGGCGAGCGGCTGGTAGGGCCCCCGTGTCAGCTTTCGCCGCCCGTCGGCCAACACACTAGAGGATTTCGCCACCCCGGACGCGAGGAATTGTCAAGCGGCGGTACGTCGACTCGGCGGCACCGGAACCGCGGTGTCGAAGGCGTCCACTACCGTCGGCGGCATGACCGAGCCTGACGAGACCTGCGACCCGACCCGGCACCCCGACCTGCTCAGGTGGTTGGACGAGCGCCGGGAGGCGCACGAAAGGTGGGCCGAGCAGACCCCCTTTGCGGACGCGCTGGACTTCACCCCGGCCTCCTTGGGGATCCTGGACGGTCTGGTCCGGGAAACCGCGGACAGCATGGAGGAGATCACCGACCGGCGCATGACGCCCTTCTTCCAGGGTGCGATCTGGTACGTGGGGGAGGTGTTCCGCCGGCACCGGAAGATGGTGTGGAAGTACATCCCCGACATCGTCAGCGGGGAGCTGGAGCCGTTCTTCGGCGCGGCCGGGGAGACCTCCGCGCTCGACCACCCCTGCGTCGGCGCCCCCGACGACCCGGAAAGCTACCTGTACCCGCTGAACATGCTCCGCCGGATCGTCCTCACCGAGGACGAGCTCGGCGACCCGGTCGAGGCGACACTGCCGTCGATCTTCGCCGACCCCTTCGACGAGGACGGCGAGGACGGCGAGGAGCCGGACCCGACCGGCGGTTGGGGCTGACCCCGGTCCGCACGCCGATGTCGCCCACCTCCGCCGGTGGCGCGGCCCCGGCGGCCGGAACGGGCGGGGCGGGCGGGGACGGGCGCGACGCCTCGTACGCGGAGTCAGTGTACGGACACGAAGAGTGGACGGTACGTCTGGTTCTCCACCACGCTGGACGGTGAGCACGGGGCGGCGTCAGGAGCCGTCGCGATGCGGTACGGCGGAAAGGGGCGGCGATGGCGATGGGGAACGTCGGAGCCGAGGGGGAGACGGCCGGGGGCGCCGGCGCGCGGAGGGTCCCGCCGGGGGAGTGGGAGCGGGAACCCCACCCGTCCGACAGTCTGCGGACGTTCGGCGCGGTCGTCCAGGCGCTGCGCGAGCACGCGGGGCTCAGCAGGGGTGACCTCGCCGCCGCCGTCCGGTACTCCAGGCACACCGTGGAGTCGGTGGAGCTGGGCCGCCGGATGCCGGACGAGGCGTTCGTGGAGCGCGCGGAGGAGGCCACGGGCGACACGGGTGCGTTACGGAAGGCCGCGCGGCACCTGACGCGGGGCGAGGCGGGACTGGCGGCGTGGTTCCGGCGGTGGGCCCGGCTGGAGCGGGAGGCGGTGAGCCTGTGCACCTACGAGTGCCGGCTGGTGCCGGGGCTGTTGCAGTCGGAGGCGTACGCGCGATCCGTGATCGAGGGCACGATTCCGCTGCGCACCGACGAACAGATGGAAGAACAGCTCGCCGCTCGGATGGAACGGCAGGCGACCATGCATGAGCGTCCGACCGTGCCATTCAGCTTCATCGTCGAAGAGCAGGTGTTTCGGAGGCGGTTCGGTGGCCCGCAGGCGATGCGTGCTCTCGTGGAACACGTGCTGGAGCGCAGCGCACCGCGCAATGTGACGCTTCAGGTAGTGCCTCTGGACGCACGGCTGCATGCGTGCTTGGACGGGCCGGTGAGGCTCTTGGAGACCCCGGAGGGGCAGCGGCTCGGCTACTCCGAAGGGCAACAGAACGGGCGCCTCATCTCGGACCGGAAAGAGGTGAGCCTGCTCTGCCAGCGCTATGACACACTGCGCTCGCAGGCCCTGCCCCCCGGCGAATCCCGGGCCTTGCTGGAGCGACTGCGAGGAGAGCTATGAAGGACGGTATGACGGAACTCGCCTGGTTCAAGTCCAGCTACAGCGGCAGCCAGGGTGACGACTGCGTGGAGGTCGCGATCGCCGAACGGGCTGTCCACGTGCGGGACTCCAAGGACGTGGCCCGCCCGGCCCTCGCCGTCGGCCGCGACGGCTGGGGACGGTTCGTACGGTTCGCTTCGGAGCGCTGAACGACCGGGGACGTGCCTCCGCCGCGCCGACCGGGCCGGCCACCGGAGCGACGGAGGCACCTCCCCGCCCGAAAGGCCTTTGACCGCCGGATCATGCAGGTGGCCCGGGGCGAGCGCGAGGTGGCCGTCGGCCTCGGGCAGATGCACACCGTCAGCCCTGTTCCTCCGCGGCCGGGTTCCCGAGCGACCCGACAGCCGCAGCAGCCGACCGCACCACCGCTCGCCGGTTCCGCACCGCGCCCTACGGCGTCGATCCGCGTCACGCCGTCGACCACCGGTCGAACACCTTCCGCCAGAACTTCCTGATAGCCGACAGCCGCGGAGCCGGTCCCACCCACCAGCCGGTGAGGACGGACCCCGTGGACGAAGGTCGGGCGCGGGTCGACCAACGTGACGGTCATATCGCCGCGTTGGGTCAGGCGGTCGGCCGCCATGACGCCGGCGTAGCCGCCGATCACCACCACATCGGTGTTCTCAGCCATGCTGCCTCCCTCGTTTCGAGCGGGTTCGAGCGGGTTCGCGCACGGGACACCGTCCCGTCGATCCGTGTGACAGCGTGGGCGTCAGAGCACTTCGCAGGCGTACGCGTCTGAACGGATCCCGCCCCTCCTCGCAGGTGACGGGGGACGGTGACCCGGCGCACGAGCGAATAGGGCACGTCGAGTGCGGCGGGACGGATGACCAGCGGGGCGCCTGTGCTACTCGGTTGATACGGGACGAGCACAGGGAACGGATCGGCGTCATCCCCCGGTCATCCGCTGGACGGTCTTGAGCGTCTCCCGTGCTCCGTTCTCGGCCGCCATGTGTTGTGCCGCTGCCGCGGCGGCTCGGCCGTATGACCGCTGTTTCACCACTTGGTGAAGGGAGTCGGCCAGCCGTTCGGCGGTGAGGGACCGGAAGGGGATCGGGTCGGTGGCTGCGCCGAGGGTGGCCAGTCGCCTTGCCCAGAACGGCTGGTCCGCGGTGACCGGCACGGGGACGGCGGGCACTCCGGCGCGTAGCGCGGCGGCGGAGGTGCCGGCCCCGGCGTGGTGGACCACCGCGGCCAGCCGTGGGAACAGCAGGGCGTGCGGTACGTCCCCGATGGTGAGGACATCGTCCCCGTCGGCGGTGAGTGGGGCGCTGCCGGCCTGGAGGATGCCGCGCAGTCCGGCGCGGCGCAGGGCGCGCACGGCGATCTCGCTCAGTCGTTCTCCGTCGCCGGACGCCATGCTGCCGAAGCCGATGAGGACGGGCCGGGGTCCGGCGGACAGGAAGTCCTCGACATCGGTGGGCAGCCGCTCGGCCGGGTCGTGATGGGGCCACCAGTTGCCCACGATGTCCAGACCGGGGCGCCAGTCGGCGGGGCGGGGCACCAGGACGGTGCTGAAGCCGTGCAGGATGGGCCAGTTCGCCTGTTCCCGCCGTCGGCGCGTCTCACAGGGGGAGGCCGGGGGGAGGGCGAGGCGGTGGCGCAGTTGCGCGACGGCCTGTTCGTAGACGCGGTCGGCCATCCGCAGTGCCAAGCGTCCGGTTGCCCGGTTGGCGAGTCGGCCCAGTGAGCGGGAGCCGGTCACGACGGGCGGGAAGTCGCCGGTCGGCGCGGTGGGTTGGAGGTACACGCCGAGGCTCGGTGTGCCGGTGGCCTCGGTGAGGTGCCAGCCGAGGGGGGCCGTGGTGGTGGACAGCAGGAGCAGGTCCGTGCCCTTGCCCACCGCGTCGGCGAAGCCCTGACCCAGCTCGGTGACGAAGGCTGCGGCGGTGCGCATCAGGTCACGTTTGCCCGTGGCATCGCCGTGTCCCCGTGTGTCGGCGGGCAGACTGCGGAAATCCAACCCCGCCTCGCGTGCGAGAGGTGCGAAGGTGCCGGTGGCGGCGAGGGTGACGTCGTGGCCGGCCCGGCGCAGTGCTGCGCCCAGGCCCGTGTAGGGCGCGACGTCGCCGCGGGATCCGGCCGCGGCGATCATGATCCTCATCGGTGCTCCTCGGATTCGGTGCCGTCACCGGCCTGGCGGGCCGCGTTGGCGTGGACCGCCTTGCGCGTGTAGGCGGCCAGGCCCGGGCGTTGCTGCGAGGGCGGTACGACCAGAGCGAAGGCGCGGGGGTCGGCGACGAAGTCGTCCGCGATGCGCCGGTGCATGTCGGGCGGGCAGGAGGTGAACCAGCGGGCGATGTGCAGGCGGTGTTCCTCGGCGAGGTCCATGGCCCGCTCGCCGCAGGCCGGCTCGCCTTCGTCGAAGACCGCGAGCAGCTCCGCGCGCCAGGCGGCGGCTTCGCCCATGAGCCGGCGCCAGTCCTCCTTGGTGTGGGCGTCCGCGCGCGCCATCGCCTCGCGCTGTCCTTCCGAGCGCGCCCACTTCAGCTCCGCCTCGGTGGCGTAACTCAGGTCGAAGGCGACCTCACCGAACACCTCGAAGCGTTCCTCGGGAGTCAGGGACACCCCGGTCTTCTGAACCTCCACGGCCCGTTCCGCCACCTCGGCCAGCCGCTGCAGCCTGGCGATCTCCTCGTTCAGCTGCCGCTGCCGGGCCCGGAGCCGCTCCAGGGGGTCCACCTGCGGATCCTTGAAGATCGCGGCGATCTCGTCGAGAGGGAAGCCGAGCTCGCGGTAGAAGAGGATCTGCTGGAGGCGGACCAGGTCGGCCTCGCTGTAGAGCCGGTACCCGGCGTGGCTGCGGTCGCTGGGCGAGAGCACGCCCGCTTTGTCGTAGTGATGCAGCGTACGCACCGTCACGCCGGCGAAGGCCGCCACCTGCCCCACGGAGTAGCTCATCCACCTGCCCTTTCGTCGGCACACAGCCTCAAGCCTGACGTAGGGGGAGGGTCAACTCGTACTTGGCCGAGGGCATGGCGAGGGCCGCGTTCACAGGGGTGACCGCGTCGCTCGTGCCCGTCCTGACCTCGCGTGACGGCGCGCGGGCTGCCCGAGTGACCCTGCTGGAGTGGCTGGACGCGGGCCGCATCGACCCCGTTGGCGCTCGTGTACTGCCGCTGGAACAGGCGGCCGAGGCGCAACGCCATCTGATCGAGGACCGGCCCTTCGGTCGTGTCCTGCTCAGGATGGGCCGATGAACAGGCCGGAACACGAGGAGTCAGGACATGCAACTTCGTGAGGCCGTCACGGCCGACGTACCGGAACTGATCCGGCTGAGCGCAGTCGCGCTTGAGGGCCTGTGCATGGATCCCGAGCCGGCCGACACACCGTGGCGGCGCATCGCCCACGGCTGGTTCGAGGAGCGCATCAACCACCGCGACGACCGCGTCTGCCTGGTCGTCGGGGGCGAACCCGGCAAACCGCTCCCGGCCTGTGGCATGGCTGGGTCATCTACCATCTGCCCAGTACGCGCCGGCCCGACGGACGCCGCGGCTACCTCGGCGGGATCGTGACCGACGTCCCCGCCCGCGGCCGCGGCCGTACACGCCGCGTCGTGGACGCACTGGTCGGCCGCCTCCGCATGGTGGGCATCCACTACGTCCAACTGCACGCCAGCACGCCTGCACGCCAGCACGGCCGGAAGGCCGGTCCACGAGGCCGCAGGCTTCGTCACGGGCAGCTACCCGAGCACGGGCCTGATCACGGCTCCGCCCGCCGGATGAGAGGGCACCGAATCAGTCGAGCCAGTCGGCAACCGGAGCGGCCTGGTCCGCGATGGCCGTCCGGGTGGCCTGGCGTCAGCCGTCGTTCGGTTAGGGGCGAGTGCACGGGTCAGACCTGTTCGAAATGGAACGCCTTGATGAAGCAGTCACGAGGTTGGGCGACGGCGAAGAGGACGCACTCCACGAGCGACTGCGCCGTGAGGGCGTCCTCGGCTTCGCGTGAAGTGGTCTCCCACTCCTCGGAGAGCGGGTCGGCGTTGTCGGAGTCGGACGGGTGGAGGGAGATCACCCGGACTCCTTGAGGACGCAGGTGCCTGGAGAGGCATCTCGGTGAAGCCTGCCTGGGCGCTCTTGGCCGCGTAGAAGGCGTCCTGTGCGTCCGACCGGTGGTGGCCCGGTGTTCCGCGTGCGGAGACCATCGTCGCGACATCCGGCTTGTCGGAGTTGAGCAGGAGAGGAAGGAAGCTCTTCGTGGTCAGGGCCGTACCGGTGGCGCCGGAGGAGATGGTGGCCAGCACCGATGTCGAGGTGCCCGACCCTGGCGCGGACGAGGTCTGGAGCGCCGGAGCTGTCATCCCCAAGGGGGAGGTCGTGCCTTTGCCCGGAAGCGGAGCTGGGAGCGTCGCCTGTCTCCCGGTGCCTGGGACATCGTGGGCGGCCATGTCGAGGAGGGGAAAACGCTTCTGGAGGCTCTCGCACGCGAAGTCGAGGAGGAGACGGGCCGGCGCCTGACGCATGTACGGCGTTTCCTCGACACCACCACTTGGACGGGGGACGACGGTGGTGAGCTGCGTCACGAGGCCGACTGCCCGGTCGAGGTCGACGGCGACTTGGACCACCCTGAGCCGGGGTGGTCCAAGCATTCCGCCTACGACTGGTTCGGTCCCGACAATCTCGCCGGACTCAAGGAGAACCGCGGATCCGGGCAGTTCATGATCCACGACCTCGTCGCCCGGGCCGTCGGAAATCGCCCGGGCACCTCCCCATGACGCGCGTCGAAGGTTCTTCGGGCAGGGCGCTCGTTCCCGTTTCCGGCTCAGGTCACCGGATCATCTTCTAGGGTCGCCCCTATGATGGTCGATACCGATGCCCCCGGCTTGCTGTTCGATTCCCTCCGGGCGGATGCGCTGACCCACTCGGACCAACTGCGTGAGATCTATCCCCAGCCGAACCCGAACGCGCTGCGCAAGGAGACCGACCGCCTGAACGAGGAGACCCGGGCGCTGATCGGCTGCTCCTCGCTGGTGTTCATCGGCAGTGCGGACCGCGAAGGCCGGGCGGATGTAACGCCCCGTGGCGGCCCGGCCGGGTTCGTCTCGGTGCTGGACGAGCAGACCCTGGTGATTCCCGACGCGACCGGCAACAAGCGGCTCGACACCCTGCACAACGTGCTGGAGACCGGACGCCTCGGGCTGCTCTTCCTCATCCCCGGGCGCCCGACCACGTTGCGGATCAACGGGCGTGCCTGTGTTTCGGCGCGCCCGGAGCTACTGGCCCACCTCACTCCCGTGGGAAAGCCACCGGTCACGGCACTGGTGGTGCAGATCGAGCAGGTCTATCCGCACTGCCCGAAGTCACTGATGCGTGCCAGCGCCTGGCGCCCCGAGCAGTGGCTGCCCGCCGACGCCCAGCCGACCAGCGCCGAGGTGACCCTGGCCCAACTGAACCTGCCCGGCCTGACCCTGGACCAGATCGAGGAAGCCGAGCAGGAGTCACTGCGCCTGCGCTACGAGTGAGAGTCGTCGGCTTACGGAGCCGATCACCGCGACGCGGATCGGCTCCGGATCGGAGCCGCTTCGCCAGCGTGTTCGGGTGGACGCCGAAGTCGGCATGAGCGCGCCGTCTGGGACCGGCTGATGGTGCTCCAACGCGATGAGGTTCGGATCACCGCTATCAGCACTCCGACAGCAACACCGGTTTCCTGGGCCGTTCCGATTCCGACCCGGTATCGGCCTGTGGCTGTTCTGTACGTCAGGTCCTGCTGGTCGGGAGGTCACCTGGTCTGCTTACGGGTCTGCTTCACTTTCCGGTCAGCGGCCCAGGCGTCGGCGACAGAGCCGAGGTGGCCGAGCTTGTCGGGGTTGATGACCGAGCGAATGGTCCGGATCCGTCCGCCGAGCACGTCGAGGGCGAGGACGTGGAGGATCTTGCCGTCGCGATCGTGGAAGAGCGCGCCCGGCTGTCCGTTGAGCTCGCGCGGTTCGAACGCGATGTCGACCTGTGCCACCCCGAGCCCGTCGGCCACGCCATGGCCGACCACCACCGCGCCGAACCCGTTGCGGACGCCCTCGGCATGGCCTGCGGCTGCGGCGGACCGGAGCCCGGCTGCGTCATGCACAGCGATCACGGGGGGCGAGTACACGTCAGCCCGACTTCGCGACCGCACAAGGGGGTCGGAACTACGGCTGAGCCGCGGACGCGCCGGATCACGCTTCGACAACGCCGCCGCGGAGAGTCTCCGGGCCCCGCTCAAGGAGGAGATCGGCACCCGCACCCGGCCCGACCGGGCCACCGCCCGCGCCGGGGCCTTCACCTCCATCGAGACCTTCCAGAGCCGTCGCCGCCTGCGCAGACACAACACCTCCGGCTACCTCACCCCCGCCGGGGCCGGGCAGCGGCATCAGCACACCCCCGCGGCGCAACCATCGGGTGTCCAAGACCCCGAGGAGAACTTCAGTTCCTCGGGATCGACGGTCTCCGGGCCCGGGCGCAAAGTCCCCGAGAAGTCCCACAGGTGAAGCCGAACTCCCTCCCGGCTCGCATACGCGCAGTTCAGGAGGGGGTAACGGCGTTGGTTCTGAAGGCTTTCAGATGTCGCGGAAGGTCTCGATCTGGGCGCCCACCGAGTTGAGGCGCTCGGCGAGGTCCTCGTAGCCGCGGTTGATGACGTACACGTTGCGCAGGACGGAGGTGCCCTCGGCGGCCATCATGGCCAGGAGGACCACCACCGCGGGGCGCAGGGCCGGCGGGCACATCATCTCGGCGGCGCGCCAACGGGTCGGGCCCTCGACGAGGACGCGGTGCGGGTCGAGGAGCTGGAGGCGCCCGCCGAGCCGGTTGAGGTCGGTCAGGTAGATGGCGCGGTTGTCGTAGACCCAGTCGTGGATGAGGGTCTTGCCCTGGGCGGACGCGGCGATGGCCGCGAAGAACGGCACGTTGTCGATGTTCAGGCCGGGGAACGGCATGGGGTGGATCTTGTCGATGGGCGCCTCCAGCTTGGAGGGGCGCACGGTCAGGTCCGTCAGGCGCGTACGGCCGTTGTCCGCGGTGTACTCGGTGGAGCGGTCGTGGTCGAGGCCCATCTCCTCCAGGACCGCCAGCTCGATCTCCAGGAACTCGATGGGCACCCGGCGGATCGTCAGCTCCGACTCGGTGACGACCGCGGCGGCCAGCAGGCTCATGGCCTCGACCGGGTCCTCGGAGGGGGAGTAGTCGACGTCCACGTCGATGTGGGGGACGCCGTGCACGGTGAGCGTCGTCGTGCCGACGCCCTCCACGCGCACGCCGAGGGCCTCCAGGAAGAAGCACAGGTCCTGGACCATGTAGTTGGAGGAGGCGTTGCGGATGACGGTGGTGCCGTCGTGGCGGGCGGCGGCCAGGAGAGCGTTCTCGGTGACGGTGTCGCCGCGTTCGGTCAGGACGATCGGGCGGTCCGGCGCGACCGACGGGTCGATCTCGGCGTGGTACAGCCCCTCGGTGGCGGTGATGTCGAGGCCGAAGCGGCGCAGGGCGATCATGTGCGGTTCGACGGTGCGCGTCCCGAGGTCGCAGCCGCCGGCGTAGGGCAGCTTGAAGGAGCGCAGCCGGTGCAGCAGCGGCCCCAGGAACATGATGATCGAGCGGGTGCGGCGGGCCGCGTCCGCGTCGATGGCCTCCATGTCCAGCTCGGCGGGCGGTACGATCTCCAGGTCCGTGCCGTCGTTGATCCAGCGGGCGCGGACGCCGATGGAGCTGAGGACCTCCAGGAGCCGGTAGACCTCCTCGATGCGCGCGACCCGGCGCAGGACCGTGCGGCCCTTGTTCAGGAGCGAGGCGCACAGCAGCGCCACGCAGGCGTTCTTGCTCGTCTTGACGTCGATGGCGCCGGACAGGCGGCGGCCGCCGACCACCCGCAGGTGCATGGGGCCCGCGTAGCCCAGTGACACGATCTCGCTGTCGAGTGCCTCACCGATGCGGGCGATCATCTCAAGGCTGATGTTCTGGTTCCCGCGTTCGATGCGGTTCACGGCGCTCTGACTGGTGGCCAGGGCCGTGGCGAGTTGCGTTTGCGTCCAGCCCCGATGCTGCCGGGCGTCGCGGATGAGCCTGCCGATGCGTACGAGGTAGTCGTCTGCCATGGCGGGAGGCTATCTCACATATGAGATGAATTTCTTGCCGGGGTGGACCGGGCGGGTGACGCCCCCTCAAAGGGGCCCGCTGAACCGGCGTCACCCCTCCCACGGATACCCCGGATCACCTCCCCCTCCCGCCCTCCGCCCGGATTGCCCCGATGGGCCCATTCCCGTCCGTTCCGTCGTCCCACGGCCGGACGCGGCGGGGCGGCGTCCGCGATCGCGCCCCGGGCCCGCCCGGTCGCGGCGGAGCCCGCCCCGCGACGCGTCGGGCGGGCTCCGCTCATGGCGTGCCGGGGGTCACCGCAGGGCGCGGCCGCGGGTCTCGGGGACCGAGGCGACCACCGCGGACGAGATCAGCAGCAGGACGGCGACGTACCCGGTGAAGTACGCCTCACCGAACTCGGCGCCCATCCAGGTCTGCAGGTAGGGCGCGGTCCCGCCGAAGGTGGCGACGCACAGGGCGTAGGGCACCGCGACGCCGACGGTGCGGATGTGGGTGGGGAAGATCTCCGCGTAGACCGCGGGGGCGATCGACGCCGAGGCCGCGACGAAGACCATGGCGACGGCCATGGCCACGGCGAGCTGCCAGGCGTGCGGGCCGATGAAGGCGTTCAGGGGGTAGATCGCCGCCGTCATGCCCAGGCTGCTGATGAACAGCACGGGCTTGCGGCCGATGCGGTCCGACAGGGCGCCCCACGCGGGCAGGGCCACCAGGAAGACCACGTTGGCGGCGAGTCCGGCCCACAGGGCGCCGGCCGGGTCGAGGCCGCGGTTGCTGATGGCGTACTGCGGGGCGTAGACCGCCCAGGCGTAGTAGACGACGGTGAGGCCGGCGGTCACGCCGACGATCTGGAGGGCCTGCTTGCGGTGGGCCACGATGGCCGGCCACATCCTCGGCCGGTCGGTGCGCGCGGCCGAGGAGGCGGCGTTCTCGAAGACCTCCGTCTCGGGCATCCGCCGTCGCATCACCAGGGCGTAGAGGCCGAAGAGACCGCCGAGGAGGAAGGGCACGCGCCACCCCCAGGCGTTCATCTGCTCCGGCGCCAGCAGCGAGGTCAGCACGGCGGCGAACGCCGTGGCGGCCATGACGCCCAGGGTGCCGGAGACGTAGATGAGGCTGGACCACAGCCCGCGCCGCTCGGCGGGCGCCGTCTCGGCGACGTACGTCTGCGCGGAGGGGAGCTCGCCGCCGTGCGCGAGGCCCTGGACGAGCCGGGCGGCCACCAGGACGAGCGAGGCCGCCGCGCCCACCGTGCCGTAGGTGGGCGCGACGCCGATGAGGAGGCTGCCGGCCGCGGCGCCGCCCACCGACAGGGTCATGGCGAAGCGGCGGCCCCTGCGGTCGGCGATCCAGCCGAAGAGGAAGCCCCCGAGGGGGCGCGCGGCGAAGCCGACCGCGAAGACCGCGAGGGTGGCCAGGATGGCCGACAGCCCGTCGGTCTTGCTGAAGAACTGGGCGGCGAGGAACGGCGCGAAGATCGCGTAGGCGTTCCAGTCGAACCACTCCAGTGCGTTGCCGACGCCGGTGGCGACGACGGTCCTGAAACGGCTCTCCCGGGCCGCGGGCCTCGGCCCGGCCTCGGCTGCGGTCTCGGCCGGGGGCTGGGCCGCGGTCTGGGCGATGTCAGCCATGGGTCTCTCCTGTCGGGGTCACTGCGGTGCCGGGGAGGGAGGGGCGGGAGCCGTTCGCCGCCCGCCGCAGGGCGAGCTCCGCGTAGAGGGCGGCGCCGTCGGCGAGCACGGCGTCGTCGTACCGGGCGTGGGGGGAGTGGTTGCCGGGGGCGCGGGCCGGGTCGAGGCCGGCCGGGACCGCGCCGAGGCCGACGAAGCCCCCCGGCACCGCGTCGAGCACGCGGGAGAAGTCCTCCGAACCGCAGAGCGGGTGCTCCAGGGTGTGGTAGCGCTCGGGGCCGAAGATCTCGCCGACGGTCCGTGCGACGTGCGCGGTCTCCTCGGCGTCGGCCACGGTCAGCGGATACCCGGTCCGGTAGTCCACCTCGACCTCCACGCCGTGGGCCGCGGCGGTCCCGCGCAGCACCCGGTGGACGGACTCGACGAGGCGCTCGCGGGCCGCCGGGGAGAACGTGCGGACCGTGGCCTCGAAGGCCGCCGTCTCCGGGATGACGTTGTTGCGGGTCCCGGCGTGCAGCGAGCCGACGGTCACCACGACGGGGTCGAAGACGTCGAACTCGCGGGTCACCATCGTCTGCAGGGCGGTCACCATGGCGCTGATCGCGGTCACCGGGTCCTTGGCCAGGTACGGCGTCGAGCCGTGGCCGCCCGCCCCGCGCACCGTGACGTACAGGTCGTCCGAGGCGGACATGACGGTGCCCGCCCGGGAGACGAAGTGCCCCTGCGGGATCTGCGCGGAGAAGACGTGCAGGGCGAACGCCGCGTCCACCGGCCTCCCCGCGGCCCGCAGGACCCCCTCGCGGAGCATGACGCCGGCGCCGTCCCACCCCTCCTCCCCGGGCTGGAACATCAGCACCACGTCGCCGTGCAGCCGGTCCCGGTGCTGCGCGAGCAGGCGGGCGGCGCCGACGAGCATGGAGGTGTGCAGGTCGTGGCCGCACGCGTGCATGGCCCCCTCGACCCGCGAGGCGTAGGGCAGCGCGGCGGCCTCCTGCACCGGCAGGGCGTCCATGTCCCCGCGCAGCAGGACGACCGGGCCCTCGGGCCCACCGGCGGCCCGCGCGGTGCCGCGGAGCACCGCGGTCACCGAGGTCGTTCCCGTACCGGTGCCGACCTCCAGGGGCAGGCCCTCCAGGGCGGCCAGCACCTTCTCCTGGGTGCGGGGCAGGTCCAGCCCGATCTCCGGCTCGGCGTGCAGCGCGTGGCGCAGTACGGCGAGTTCGCCGGCCATCGCGTGCGCGTCTTCCAACACGGTCATCTCGGAGACACCTCCGGTTGTGATCCAGGTCATGTCGTCGTCGGGTGGATGACAGTGTGGGGGCGTGATTACATCCACGGCACATATCGTTCGATTCGTGCGGGGGAACGGCCGGAAGCAGGGAATTCGTGACGGCAGGCCTCGACGAGCAGGACCTCGCGCTCATCAACGCGCTCCAGATCGCCCCGCGGATCGGCTGGGCGGAGGCCGCCCGGGTGCTCGGTTCGACGCCCGCCACCCTGGCCGCGCGCTGGCGGCGGCTGAGGGAGGAGGGCCTCGCCTGGGTCACCGCGCACCCCGGCGTCTCGCGGGACGTGGTCGTCGCCTTCGTCGAGGTGGACTGCGCCGCCGGGGCGCGCCCCGCCGTCCTGCGCGCGCTGTGCCGGGACCCCCGGGCCGTCACGATCGAGGAGTCGGCGCGCGGGCGGGACCTCCTGCTGACCGTCGTCACGCCGGACCTCCCGGGGTTGACCACCTTCGTACTGGACGACCTGCCCCGGGTGGAAGGGGTCCGGCGGCAGCGGACGTACCTGGCGAAGGAGGTGCACCGGCAGGGCGGCGACTGGCGGCTCGACGCGCTCGACCGGCAGCAGGTCGCCCTGCTGCGGCTCGCCGCCCGGCGGCCCGGGCCCGGGACCCGGGTGGAACCGCCGCCCGACGCCTGGCCGCTCGTCAACGCGCTCACCGAGGACGGCCGGCGCACGGCCGCGGAGCTGGCGAGGATCACGGGCCGCAACCCGGCGACGGTGCGCCGGCAGCTGGCGCGGCTCCTCGACTCGGGGTTCCTGTCCTTCCGGTGCGAGGTCGCGCAGGTGCAGTCGCACTGGCCCATCTCCTGCACCTGGCTGGCCCGCGTCCCGGCACCCGAGCACGAGCGCACGGTGGCGGCGCTGAAGACCCTGCCGGAGCTCCGGCTGTGCGTGTCGACCACCGGGGAGACCAACATGATGTTCATCGTGTGGACCCGCTCCCTCGCGGACCTGCTGCGCCTCGAACGCCTCCTCGGCGACCGGCTGCCCTGGCTGAACCTCGTGGACAGCGCCGTGTCGCTGCGCTCGGCCAAGCGGATGGGCTGGCTGCTCGACGCGAGCGGGCGCAGCACGGGCGAGGTCGTCGTACCGGGCGCCCCGCCCCCCTGAGCCCGGCGCGCCGGAGCGCTCCGGCGCGCCGGAGCGCGCGGGACGGGTCGGCCGGGCCGACGGGGGGCCGTACCCCGTCGGCCCGCAGGCCGCGGGGCCGGCGTGCGGCCGGCGCGTTCCCGGTGCCCGGCCCGCGGGCCGCGGGCGGGGTGCCCGCCTTCCCGGGGCCGTCGGCACGGCCCGCGGGATCCCCGGCCGGCTGCCGCGCACCGGGCGACCGGTGCGCGGTCGTGCCGACCGAGCCCGGTGGCGGCGGCGGAGGCGCCCTACGCCCCGGCGGCGGGGGAGCGCCCCGGCCCGGCCGGGCCGCGCGGTGGGCCGCGCGGTGGGCCGAGTGCCGTCAGGAGCGGCGGTGGGGCGCGGGAGCGGACGGCCGGACTCGCCGGGCGGCGTGCCGACGGCGTGACGGCACGACATCCCGAATCCCGACGGTGCGGCGCCCCGGCGGCGCGGCGGCGTGCGGCGGCGGTCGGCACATGACCGGAGGGCGCGGATGTACTAGAGTTATCTCGACATCGAGATATCTGCTGACGACGCACCGCGGCCGCCCAGCCGGTAAGGCAACCCTAAATAAGCCTTACCTTAACGGACCGGCGGGATGCCGGGGCGGCAGGATGCGGTTGAACGCGCTCATTGATGAAGGAGACTGTCGTGTCGGCGAACAGCTTCGACGCCCGCAGCACGCTGCGCGTGGGCGACGAGTCGTACGAGATCTTCCGGCTGGACAAGGTTGAGGGCTCGGCCCGCCTGCCGTACAGCCTCAAGGTCCTGCTGGAGAACCTGCTCCGCACCGAGGACGGCGCGAACATCACCGCCGACCACATCCGGGCCCTCGGCGGCTGGGACTCCCAGGCCCAGCCGAGCCAGGAGATCCAGTTCACCCCGGCCCGCGTGATCATGCAGGACTTCACCGGTGTGCCGTGCGTCGTGGACCTCGCCACGATGCGCGAGGCCGTCAAGGAGCTCGGCGGCGACCCGTCGAAGATCAACCCGCTGGCCCCGGCCGAGCTGGTCATCGACCACTCCGTCATCGCCGACAAGTTCGGCACCCGCGACTCCTTCGCGCAGAACGTGGAGCTGGAGTACGGCCGCAACAAGGAGCGCTACCAATTCCTGCGCTGGGGCCAGACCGCCTTCGACGAGTTCAAGGTCGTCCCGCCCGGCACCGGCATCGTCCACCAGGTGAACATCGAGCACCTGGCCCGCACCGTGATGGTCCGCGGCGGCCAGGCGTACCCCGACACCCTCGTCGGCACCGACTCGCACACCACCATGGTCAACGGCCTCGGCGTCCTCGGCTGGGGCGTCGGCGGCATCGAGGCCGAGGCGGCCATGCTCGGCCAGCCGGTCTCCATGCTCATCCCGCGCGTCGTCGGCTTCAAGCTGACCGGCGAGCTGCCCACCGGCACCACCGCCACCGACCTGGTGCTCACCATCACCGAGATGCTGCGCAAGCACGGCGTCGTCGGCAAGTTCGTCGAGTTCTACGGCGAGGGCGTCGCGGCCACCAGCCTCGCCAACCGCGCCACCATCGGCAACATGTCGCCCGAGTTCGGCTCCACCGCCGCGATCTTCCCGATCGACGACGAGACGCTGAACTACCTCAGGCTCACCGGCCGCTCCGAGCAGCAGGTCGCGCTCGTCGAGGCGTACGCCAAGGAGCAGGGCCTCTGGCTGGACCCGTCCGCCGAGCCGGACTTCTCCGAGAAGCTGGAGCTGGACCTCTCCACCGTCGTCCCGTCGATCGCCGGCCCGAAGCGCCCGCAGGACCGCATCGTCCTGGCCGAGGCCGCCGAGCAGTTCAAGAAGGACGTGCGCGCCTACGTCGAGGCCGGCGTGACCGGCGGCGACGACCGCAAGCCGGGCGTCCCGCAGCAGGAGCGACCGCACGGCGTGGCCTCCCCGGTCGACGAGGCGAGCGCCGAGTCCTTCCCGGCCTCCGACGCCCCCGCCTACGGCCACGACGACAACGGTGCCGGCGCCCCGCGGCACGAGGGCGGCGCGGCCGACGCGGTGCCGAGCAACCCGGTCGCCGTCACCGCCCCCGACGGTTCGACGTACGAGCTCGACCACGGCGCCGTCACGGTCGCCGCGATCACCTCCTGCACCAACACCTCCAACCCGTACGTGATGGTCGCCGCCGCGCTCGTCGCGAAGAAGGCCGTCGAGAAGGGCCTGACCCGCAAGCCGTGGGTCAAGACCACCCTCGCCCCGGGCTCCAAGGTCGTCACCGACTACTTCGACAAGGCGGGCCTCACCCCGTACCTCGACAAGGTCGGCTTCAACCTCGTCGGCTACGGCTGCACCACCTGCATCGGCAACTCCGGCCCGCTGCCGGAGGAGGTCTCCGCGGCCGTCAACGAGCACGACCTCGCCGTCGTGTCCGTCCTCTCCGGCAACCGCAACTTCGAGGGCCGGATCAACCCGGACGTCAAGATGAACTACCTGGCGTCCCCGCCGCTGGTCGTCGCCTACGCCCTCGCCGGCTCCATGAAGGTGGACATCACCAGGGACGCCCTCGGCACCGACCAGGACGGCAACCCGGTCCACCTGAAGGACATCTGGCCCACCGAGGCCGAGGTCAACGACGTCGTCGCCGGCGCCATCGGCGAGGACATGTTCTCCAAGTCCTACCAGGACGTCTTCGCGGGCGACGCCCAGTGGCAGGCCCTCCCGGTCCCCACCGGCGACACCTTCGAGTGGGACCCGCAGTCCACCTACGTCCGCAAGCCCCCGTACTTCGAGGGCATGACCATGGACCCGGCCCCGGTCGAGGACATCACCGGCGCCCGCGTCCTGGCCAAGCTGGGCGACTCGGTCACCACCGACCACATCTCCCCGGCCGGCGCCATCAAGGCCGACACCCCGGCCGGCAAGTACCTCACGGAGCACGGCGTCGAGCGCCGCGACTTCAACAGCTACGGCTCCCGCCGCGGCAACCACGAGGTCATGATCCGCGGCACGTTCGCCAACATCCGCCTGCGCAACCAGATCGCGCCGGGCACCGAGGGCGGCTACACGCGCGACTTCACGCAGGAGGGCGGCCCGGTCTCCTTCATCTACGACGCCTCGCGGAACTACCAGGCCGCCGGCGTCCCGCTGGTCGTCCTGGCCGGCAAGGAGTACGGCTCCGGCTCGTCCCGCGACTGGGCGGCCAAGGGCACCGCGCTCCTCGGCGTCAAGGCCGTCATCGCCGAGTCGTACGAGCGCATCCACCGCTCGAACCTCATCGGCATGGGCGTCCTGCCGCTCCAGTTCCCCGAGGGCGCGTCCGCCGAGTCCCTCGGCCTGACCGGCGAGGAGACCTTCTCCGTCTCGGGCGTCACCGAGCTGAACGAGGGCACCACCCCGCGCACGGTCAAGGTCACCACCGACACGGGCGTCGAGTTCGACGCGGTCGTCCGCATCGACACCCCCGGTGAGGCCGACTACTACCGCAACGGCGGCATCATGCAGTACGTGCTGCGCAACCTGATCCGCGGCTGAGTCCCCGGCAGGCGAGCGGCGGAGGGCCGCGCCCCGTTTCCGTACGGGGTGCGGCCCTCCCGCCGTTCCCGGGCGCCCGGCCGCCTCCGGATTCCCCGCCGTTCCCGGACGCCTTCCCGGCGTACGCCGGCCCTCCCGCCGTATCCGGGGGTGCGGCCGGAGGCGGACCACGGGGGAGGGCCGGGGCCACAGGGGTGCGGCGAGGCGGGGAGGGCCGGGCGCGTGCCCGCCGGCCCCGGCGCGCGGCGGGGGCCGTCGGCGGCGACCGGCCGGTGGGACGGGGCGCCGGCCCCCCGTCGCCGCGACGGCGGGAACCCGTCGGGCCGGACGGGCGGAACCCCGTGCGGGCGCCCCCCGCCGGGGGATAGCGTCGTGCCCCGGCGAAGGGGGAGGGGAGTGGTGGACATGGCGGAGCGTGCGGTTCCGCCCCGTGTGGCGGCCGCGGAGCGCGCCGCTTCCGAGGCGGGTTTCGGGAAGAGCTGCACGCCCGAGGTGGGCAGGCTGCTCAGGCTGGCCGCCGCCGCGAAACCCCGCGGGGTCGTCGCGGAGAGCGGCACCGGTGCGGGCGTGGGGACCGCCTGGCTGCACGGCGGGCTCGGCGCAGGCGCGCGCCTGGTCACCGTGGAGCGTGACGAGGACCTGGCCCGTGGAGCGGCCGCCGTCTTCGCGGACGACGACCGCGTGAGCGTCCTCACCGGGGACTGGCGGCTGCTTGAGCGGTACGCGCCTTTCGACGTCTTCTTCTGCGACGGCGGAGGCAAGCGCGACGATCCCGAACGGGTCGTCGGACTGCTCGCTCCCGGCGGCCTCCTCATCCTGGACGACTTCACTCCGTCACCCCACTGGCCGCCCCGTTTCGAGGGCGAGGTGGACGAACTCCGCCTGTTCTACCTCACCCACCCGGCGCTCGACGCCACCGAGGTGCTGACGACACCGGCCACTTCGGCGGTCGTCGCGGCGCGCCGCCCCTGACCGGGACCGACCGGGGAGGCCCGCAGGGCCCCGTTCCCGCGGCGGAGCCGCTCCCCGCGGGCGCCCGGCAGCGGTCCGCCGCGGGTGGGGCCGCCCGGCTCCCACGCGTCCCCGCCCCCACGAGCGTGAGCCGTGGACCACTTCGGCCGGGTACGCGGTTGCGGTTCCCGCCGGTGGCGGAGACCGGGGTGCAGAACCGCGGCGCGGGCCTCCCCGAACTGCCGGAAGCCGCTTCCCCGCTGCTCCCCGGGGCGGCCGCCACCGAGAACGGCATCACGGTGACCGACGTCCGGGGCCACCTCGCCGAGGACGGCGAACACCCCGTGATCCTCCGGCCGGCAGAGCACCTCGGATCAGCGAGAACCGGACTCCAGTGAGGTTTTACCCATGGGCCGCTCCGTCAGCACGGCTGACATCGTCCGCTTGTTCGGCCTGCAGGGCGTCGTGCTGTTCCCCCGGGACGGGCGCAGCGATCCGGCGACCGAGACGCCTTCCACGCGGGTGCTCCACGAAGTGGGCCTCCCGCATGACGACTTGTTCCTGTCGCGAACGGATGTCAAGGACCCCGGCCGGGACTCCTCGCTGCTCGGCGGGTTCCTGGCACTCGCCGGACGTCCGTGCCCGGAAGGAGCGGAAGCCCGGCTGGTCCTGGGGTACTTCCCGGACTCCCTCCTGGCCTTCGAGCCTTCCACCGGGAACGTCCACGCCTTCCCGGAGGGCACCGGTCGGAGCCTTCCCCTGCACCGCGACGTCGAGTCCCTGGTCCACGGCCTCTGCGTGCTCCGGGAGTTCCACGGGGAACGCGCCTCCTGCGAGGATCGGGAACCGCTCGCCCTGCGGGCACGGTCCGGGACCGAAGCCTTCGACCCCCTGCCCTTCGCGGACCCCCTCTCCGAGTGGAACATCATCGCCGACGGGACGCGGTGACCGGGGAGCCGCCCCGACGGCGAGCGGACCGGGGAGGGGCCGACCGGTTCGCCGCCCCCTCCACGGGACCGTGCCGCCTCCCCGACGGGAACGCGCGGCTTACGCGGAGCGAAGGCCGGGGTCCGTAACCTCCGGACCGGAAGGCACCGTACGGGACGGAGGAGTCCGCTTGTTGCGTCTTCAGTCAGTGAGCAAGCGCTACGGCCGGGGCGGCTGGATCCTGAGGGACGTCGACCTGGAGGTCCCGGCCGGAGAGGTCGTGGCCCTGACGGGCGGGAACGGGTCCGGGAAGTCGACCCTGCTGCGGATCGCCGCGGGCCTGTCCCGGCCGACCCGCGGCACGGTGGCCGCGCGGCCGGCGGTCGTCGGCTACGTGCCCGACCGCTTCCCCGCCGACCAGCGCATGTCGGCCTCGGCCTACCTGGCGCACATGGGCCGCATACGCGGGCTCTCCACCTCCGCGGCCTCGTCGCGGGCCGGCCGGCTGCTGGACCGGCTGGCCCTGGTGGGAGGCGGACGGGCCCCCCTGCGGAGCCTGTCGAAGGGCAACGCGCAGAAGGTCGCGCTCGCCCAGGCGCTGCTGGTGGAGCCCGGCCTGCTCGTCCTGGACGAACCGTGGTCCGGACTGGACGCCGACGCCCACGGGGTACTGGACGGGATCATGGCCGAGGTCGCCGGCTCGGGAGGCATCGTGGTCTTCACCGACCACCGCGAGTCGGTGACCCGGACCCGGGCCACCCGGACGTACACGGTCGGCGGGGGCCGGGTGGCACCGCGAGGGGCGGAACCCCGGCCCACCGGTCATCCGCCCCCGTCCGACGTCGTGCTCACCGCGGGCGGGGGCGGCCGTGTGCCGCGGGACCCCGTCTGGGAGGAGCGGGACGGCGTACTGGCGGTGAGCCGGCACGCGTCGGGCGTCAGCATGAGGGTGACCCGCGAGTCCGTCGACGCCCTGCTGCTCACCGCGCTCCGACACGGCTGGTCCGTCGAGCGGGTGGCGGAGACAGCCGTGGACCACCGCCGGACGCCCGGCGCCGGGACCGACGGGGGCCCGCGGTGATCGGGCTCATCCGCTACACGTTCGCCACCGTGCTGCACACCCAGCGCTACCTCGCCCCGCTGTTCCTGTTCGCGGGGCTGACGGGCGCGCTGACCGTCAACGGCAGCGGTCCGCTGGCCCCCGCCTACGCCTCCTCCGCCGGTGCGCTGCTCCTCTGCTCGACGTGGCTGACCGTCGTGCTGGCGGGTCTGGACGCCCCGCCGCAGCGGGCGATCACCGTCGTCTCCTGCGGCGGGCGGTCCCTCAGGGTGCTCCTGGCGGCGATCGGCACGGCTCTGCTGAGCTGCCTGGCCCTGACGGCCTTCGGTCTGCTCCTCCCGCTGTGGACGGGCGACCACGCCGTCACCGCGGCCGATCTCCTGCTGGGCGTCGAAGCCCAACTGACCTGTGTGCTCGTGGGCGTCGCCATCGGCGTGCCGTGCTCGCGGCCGGTCTTCGGACGGCAGGGGTACGCCCTCGTCGCCGCGCTCGCCCTGCTGACGGGCGCCCTCTTCGCCAAGGGCCTCTCCCCGGTCAACCGACTGCTGACGCTGATGGCCACGACCCCCGACGCGACGGCGTTGCTGCGTCCCGTGGGAGGCATGCTGCTGGTCTCCGTCGCGATCCTGGCCGTGTCCACGGCCGTCACGCAGTTCGTCTCCGCACGCAGAGGGTAGGCCGTTGCGGGCGCCCCGTGAGCCGTCGGACGGGCCGTCACCCCGACGGCGGCCCCGGGCCGCGCGGTGGCCGCCCGCCGCGTCCCTCCCGCGCCCGGGGCCGGACGCCGCCCGGGCGCAGCGGCCGTGAGGTGGTGAACCGGGCGGTCCCCGGCGCCCGGGGGCTTCGGCGCCGCCGTGCCGGCCGTTCCGGTCACCGGGTCCGGAGGCATCCCTCGGGCGCCGTCGGCCCGCCCGCGTCCGGCCGGGAATCGCCCCCCGGACCCCGCTCGGGGAAAGACTCCCGCCGAATACCGTTCCCGATCTTGCCCGCCGGCCCGGGGCGGACTATACCTGTCGGCGTCCGCACGACCGCTCGTCCGAGCCGCCGCGTGGGCGCGCGACTCCCTGCACCAACCGGCAAGACCCAGCTGCGACACGACCGCGGTGCGGGGCCCTTCGCCTGAGGCGAGCAGTACGGGTGACCGGCGCACCGCCCGAGTCCTGGAGAAGGCGAGGACTTGAGCATGGGATCCACCTCCGCCCCCGGCGACGGCTCCACCCCGGCAGGCGCCGCGGGACGCGCGCGCCCCGGCCGCCGCGACCTGATCAGGCGCTCCGCCGCCCTCGGCCTGGCCGCCGTCCCCGTGCCGGGCCTCCTGTCCGCCTGCGCCACCGGCGGCGGTGGCGGCACCGGCGGCGGGGGCACGGCCGCCACCGGGGAGAAGACGGCGAAGAACCCCCTCGGCGTCAAGGAGGGCGCCCCGCTGGAGGTGTTCGTCTTCAAGGGCGGGCTCGGCGACCAGTACGCGAAGGACGCCGAGGCCGACTACCGGGCCGCCCACGGGGCCGAGGTGAAGCACACCGGCACCCAGCAGGTCGGCCCCAAGCTCACCCCGCGCTTCGCCGGCGGCAACCCGCCCGACGTCATCGACAACTCCGGCGCCGACCACCTGGACATGAACAAGCTGTCCACCCAGGGCCAGCTCCAGGACCTGGCCGCGCTGCTCGACGCCCCGTCCCTCGACGACCCGGGGAGGAAGGTGCGCGACACCATCCACCCGAGCACCCTGGAGAAGGGCCTGCACGGCGACAGGTTCGACGTGCTCTACTACGCCTTCACCGTCTACGGCACCTGGTACTCGCGGAAGCTCCTCGACTCCAGGGGCTGGACGTACCCGAAGACCCTCGACGAGATGGTCGCGCTCTGCGGCGAGATCAGGAAGGCCGGCCTCGCGCCCTGGACGTACGCCGGGAAGTACCCGTACTACGTCCACTTCAACCTGTTCGGCCAGATAGCCAAGATCGGCGGAATGGAGAAGTGGGTCGCCATCGACAACCTGGAGCCGAACGCCTGGACGTCGAACGACGCCGTCCGCCAGGTCGCCGAGCACTACGAGGAACTGGCCGCGAAGAAGTACTTCCTGGAGGGCAGCCAGGGCCTCACCCACATCCAGTCGCAGACCGCCTGGAACAAGGGGAAGGCGGTCTTCCTCCCCAACGGCTCCTGGGTCGAGAACGAGTCCGCGCCCACCACCCCGCAGGACTTCGGCATGTCGGTGGGCGCCCTCCTCGACGGCGACGGCGACGAGCTGCCGCACGGCACCCTGCGCGCCGAGCCGAGCGAGCCGTACATCGTCGCCGCGAAGGGCGGGAACCCGGTCGGCGGCATGGAGCTGTTACGCATCATGCTGTCGAAGAAGCACGCGCGGAACTTCGCGACGAAGGTGAAGTCGCTGACCTGCGTCGTGGACGCCACGGAGGGCATGACCCTCTCACCGGGCCTCGCCTCCGCCGACAGGGCCTTCAAGGCGGCGGGCAGGAACCTGGTCAACCTCCAGCTGCAGGAGTGGTACCCGACCCTCACCGACCAGAAGATCGGCGGTCTCACCGGGCAGCTCCTCACCGGCGAGATCAGGGCGGCCGACTGGATCAGGGGCACCCAGGCGGCGGCCGACAGGGTGGCCCGGGACTCCTCGGTCACCAAGTTCGAGCGCACCGCCTGACCGCCACCGCCGGCGGGACCGCCGGCGCCACAGGACCGGAAGACCGGAAGAGGGGGAGGGCCGGGGAAACCGTGCAACACGGAAAACGCCGATTCGTCGTGGGCTTCCTGGCCCCGCCGCTGCTCGTCTACGCCGTCTTCGTGATCTCGCCCTTCGTCCAGGCGTTCCAGATCTCCACGACCGACTGGTCGGGCCTGGTCGGCACCGCGGAGTTCGTCGGCCTGGACAACTTCGCCCGCCTCCTGAACGACGAGGACTTCTGGAACGCCCTGCGCCACAACGTCTACATGCTGGCGCTCGTGCCGCCGGTCACCCTCGCCCTCGGGCTGTTCTTCGCCTTCATGCTCAACGTGGGCGGCAGGCGGCGGAGGAACGAGGTGGTCACGGGCGTCGCCGGCTCGCGCTTCTACACGTTCGTCTTCTTCCTCCCGCAGGTCGTCTCCGTCACGATCATCGCCGTCATCTGGCACAACGTCTACAACCCCGACCCGCACGACGGGATGCTCAACGCCCTCCTCGGCGCCGTGGGGCTGGAGGGCCTGCAGAACGCCTGGCTCGGGGAGCGGCGCCTCGCGCTGTGGTGCGTCAGCGCGGTCATGGTGTGGGGCCATGTCGGCTTCTACGTGGTGCTGTTCTCCGCGGCCATGGCCTCCATCCCGCGCGAGGTCTACGAGGCCGCCCTGCTCGACGGCGCCAACCGGTTCCACACCTTCTTCCGGATCACGCTGCCCCTGCTGTGGGACACCGTCCAGACCGGCTGGGTGTACATGGGCATCATCGCCCTGGACGGCTTCGCCCTGGTCCAGATCATGTCCGGGAACGGGGGAGGGCCGTCCGGCGCCGCGGACGTGATGCCGCTCAGGCTGTACGAGACGGCCTTCACCAACAGCCGGTTCGGGTACGCCGCCGCGATGGGCGTCGCGATGCTCGTGGTCACGATGACCTTCGCCGTCCTCGCTCTGCGCCTCGGGCGCCGCGAGCGGATCGAGTACTGACCGAGTACCAGGGGAGGCCGTCCATGACCACCGAAGGGACCCGGAAGGTCCGGAAGGCGGGCGGGCCGGGCGCGGCGCCGCGCCGCGCCCGGCCCGCCCCCGCCGAGGGGGCGGTCCTCAACGTCTTCTCCCACGGCATCCTCGTACTGTGGGCCCTGATGGTGGGCGTCCCGCTGCTGTGGGTGCTGTGGAGCTCCTTCAAGGACAGCGGGGGCATCCTCGGCGACCCGTGGGCCCTGCCCACCGCCCTGCACTGGGAGAACTGGCCCAACGCCTGGAACGAGGCGAGCATGGGCCGGTACTTCCTGAACACCGTCGTCGTCGTGGGCGGCTCCGTCACCGGCACGATGGTGTTGGGCTCGATGGCCGCCTACGTACTGGCCCGCTTCGCCTTCCCCGGGAACCGGCTCGTCTACTACCTGTTCGTCGCCGGGATGTCGTTCCCCGTGTTCATGCTGGTGATCCCGCTCTTCTTCGTCCTGCGGGACTTCCCCGGCACCTCGCTGCTGGCGACGTACCACGGGCTGATCCTCGTCTACGTGGCGTACTCGCTGCCGTTCACCGTCTTCTTCATGACGGCGTTCTTCCGCACGCTGCCGACCTCGGTGGCGGAGGCCGCGGCGATCGACGGCGCCTCGCACACCAGGACGTTCTTCCAGGTCATGCTGCCCATGGCCAAGCCGGGACTGGTCAGCGTCGGCATCTTCAACTTCCTGGGGCAGTGGAACCAGTACCTGCTGCCGATGGTGCTGAACCAGCAGGAGGACAAGTACGTCCTGACCCAGGGCCTCGCCATGATCGCGCTCCAGCAGGGCTACCGGGGCGACTGGGGCGCGCTGATGGCCGGGATGACGATCGCGATGCTGCCGGTACTGGTGGTGTACGCGGTCTTCCAGCGGCAGGTGCAGGCGGGGCTGACGGCCGGCGCCCTGAAGTGAGGACGGCCATCCGCCGCGGTCCGCCGGCCCCGGAGGGCGGCCTCCCCGCGCACTGCTCCCGGTACGCCGACCCTGGCCGGAAAGCGACCGATCTCCGGGGCTCCGCGGTCTTCGGGGCCTTGACGCGCGGTGGCGCGGACCGCTCAGCTTAGGGTTCACAGGGTGGAGAGAGCAGCGGGAATGAGAGTGCCGATGGAGACCCCGGGGTCGCAGACGTCCCTGCATCGAGCCAACCTCGAACGGGTCGTGCGCGCCGTCCGCATGGCCGGTTCGCTCACCCAGGCGGAGATCGCCAGGGCCACCGGACTGTCCGCCGCCACCGTCTCCAACATCGTGCGGGAACTGAAGGAGGGCGGCACGGTCGAGGTCACCCCGACCTCCGCGGGCGGCCGCAGGGCCCGCAGCGTCTCGCTCAGCGGCGACGCCGGGACCGTCGTCGGCGTCGACTTCGGCCACACCCGCCTGCGCGTCGCCGTCGGCGACCTCGCCCACCGGGTGCTCACCGAGGAGTCCGAGCCGTTCGACGCCGAAGCCCCGTCCGCCGCGGGCCTGGACCGGGCCGAGCGGCTGGTCAGGCGGTTGGTGGAGGCCGCCGGCACCAGCCTCGGCAAGGTGATCGGCGTCGGTCTGGGCCTCCCCGGCCCGATCGACGTCCCCTCCGGAACGCTCGGCTCCACGTCGATCCCGCCGGGCTGGGCGGGGGCCGACCCCGGCCGGGAGCTCTCCGTCCGCCTCGGCGTCCCCGTGCACGTCGACGACGACGCCAACCTCGGCGCCCTCGGCGAACTGGTGTGGGGGGCCGGCCGGGGCGTGCGCGACCTCGCGTACGTGAAGGTCGCCGGCGGCGTCGGCGCCGGCCTCGTCATCGACGGGCGGATCTACCGGGGCCCCGGCGGCACCGCGGGGGAGATCGGGCACATCACCCTCGACGAGTCGGGCCCCGTCTGCCGCTGCGGCAACCGCGGCTGCCTGGAGACCTTCGCCGCCGAACGGTACGTCCTGCCGCTGCTGCGGCCCGGCCACGGCCCCGACCTGACGATGGAGCGGGTCGTCCGGCTCGCCCGCGAGGGCGACCCCGGCTGCCGCCGCGTCGTCGCCGACGTGGGCCGCCACATCGGCAGCGGCGTCGCCAGCCTCTGCAACCTGCTCAACCCCAGCCGGGTCGTCCTCGGCGGCGACCTCGCGGAGGCCGGTGAGCTGGTCCTGGCACCCCTCCGCGAGTCCGTGTCGCGGTACGCGCTGCCCAGCGCCGCCCGCCACCTCGCGGTGGCCCCCGGCACCCTCGGCGGGCGCGCCGGGGTACTGGGCGCCCTCGCCCTCGTACTGAACGAGACGGACGATTCGACCCTCCTGGGCGAGACCCGCCGGACCGGCGGCCGGGCGGCCGCCCCCGCCCCCCGCCTAGACGGAGCCGGACGGGCCGCGGCGCCGCCGCCCCGGGCCGGGGACCCGCCGCCTCCGGCCCGCGGGCTGCGCGCGGCGGTGCGCGCCGTCCCGCCGCGCCCGGCGCCGGCGCAACCGGTACCGGGTCCCGCCGCGTCCGGAAGGACGGGGCCGGCGCCACCGTCCCGCGGCGCGGCGCACCCGCCCCGCCCGGGTACACCGGCGCGGCCCGTGTCGGCTGTCGGTGTGGTCGTCGCGCAGCCACCCGGGGCACGGCCCGATGTCCGCGCCCCGGGGCGGAACACTAGACTCGGCGACCGGCACGCTCGACCGGCTCAACCTCGACCAGCCCAACACGCAAGGAGGCACGGGTGGCATTGCTGACCCGTATCAGGGGACCCCGCGACCTCGACCGGCTCTCCCCCGAGCAGCTCGACCGGCTGGCCTCGGAGATCCGCACCTTCCTCGTCGACGCGGTCTCCAAGACCGGCGGCCACCTCGGCCCGAACCTCGGCGTGGTGGAGCTGACCATCGCCCTGCACCGCGTCTTCGAGTCCCCGAAGGACAAGATCCTCTGGGACACCGGTCACCAGTCGTACGTGCACAAGCTGCTCACCGGCCGCCAGGACTTCTCCAGGCTGAAGATGAAGGGAGGCCTCTCCGGCTACCCGGCGCGCGCCGAGTCCGAGCACGACCTCATCGAGAACTCCCACGCGTCCACCGTCCTGGGCTGGGCGGACGGCCTGGCCAAGGCGAACGAGCTGCTCGGCAGGGACGACCACGTGGTCGCCGTCATCGGCGACGGGGCCCTCACCGGCGGCATGGCCTGGGAGGCGCTCAACAACATCGCCGACGCCAAGGACCGCCCCCTCGTCATCGTCGTCAACGACAACGAGCGCTCCTACGCCCCCACCATCGGCGGCCTCGCCAACCACCTGGCGACCCTGCGCACCACCGACGGGTACGAGCGGTTCCTGGCCCGCACCAAGGACATCCTCGACCGCACCCCCGTCGTCGGGAAGCCGCTGTACGAAACGCTGCACGGCGCGAAGAAGGGGCTGAAGGACTTCATCGCCCCCCAGGGCCTCTTCGAGGACCTCGGCCTGAAATACGTCGGCCCCATCGACGGCCACGACATCGCCGCCGTCGAGTCCGCCCTCCAGCGCGCCAAGCGGTTCAACGGTCCCGTCATCGTCCACTGCCTCACCGAGAAGGGCCGGGGCTACCAGCCCGCCCTCCAGGACGAGGCCGACCGCTTCCACGCCGTCGGCAAGATCCACCCGGACACGGGCCTGCCGATCGCCTCCTCCGGTGCCGACTGGACCTCGGTCTTCGCCGACGAGATGGTCGCCCTGGGCAAGGAGCGCGAGGACATCGTCGCCGTCACCGCGGCCATGCTCCAGCCGGTCGGCCTCGACCGGTTCGCCAAGGCCTTCCCCGACCGGGTGTACGACGTCGGCATCGCCGAGCAGCACGCCGCCGTCTCCGCGGCCGGGCTCGCCGCCGGCGGCCTCCACCCGGTCGTCGCCGTCTACGCGACCTTCCTCAACCGCGCCTTCGACCAGGTGCTCATGGACGTCGCCCTCCACGACTGCGGAGTGACGTTCGTCCTGGACCGGGCAGGGGTCACCGGCACCGACGGCGCCTCCCACAACGGCATGTGGGACATGTCGATCCTCCAGGTCGTCCCGAACCTGCGGATCGCCGCGCCCCGCGACGCCGACCAGGTCCGCGCCCAGCTCCGCGAGGCCGTCGCCGTCGAGGACGCCCCGACCGTCGTGCGCTACTCCAAGGGCGCGGTCGGCCCCGCCGTCGAGGCGGTGGGCCGCGTCGGCGGCATGGACGTCCTGCGCGAGCCGGGCACCGACCGGCCGGACGTGCTGCTGGTCTCCGTCGGCGCGCTCGCCCCGATGTGCCTGGAGGTCGCCGACCTCCTCGACAAGCAGGGCATCTCCACCACCGTCGTCGACCCGCGCTGGGTCAAGCCCGTCGACCAGGCCATGGCGCCGCTCGCCGGCCGGCACCGCGTCGTCGTCACCGTCGAGGACAACGGCCGCGCCGGCGGCGTGGGCAGCGCCGTCGCCCAGGCGCTGCGCGACGCCGGCGTCGACGTGCCGCTGCGCGACTTCGGCATCCCGCCGCGGTTCCTCGACCACGCCTCCCGCGCGGAGGTCCTCGCCGAGATCGGGCTGACCGCCCCGGACATCGCCCGTCAGGTCACCGGCCTCGTGTCCAAGCTGGACGGCCTGCACCAGTCACGGGTCGGCGCGGCCGGCGGGACCCGCGCCGCGGCCCCCGCCGCGAAGACCGCGGAGCCCGCCCGCGACTGACCCTTCCGGCCGACCGCCGAGAGGCCGGTGGGAGCACCTCGATCGGGTGGTCCCACCGGCCCATTCGTATGGCGATCACCCCGGCGGGCGCGCGCGGCCCCGCCCCGCCTCCGGATCATGGCGGGGTGACCACACAGAGCGGCCCGGCGGCGAGCCGGGACAACGGCGTGTTCCGCACCAAGACGGTCGAGCAGTCCGTCCGGGACACCGAGGAGCCCGAACGGGGGCTGCGCAGAACGCTGTCCGCGCTCGACCTGACGGTCTTCGGCGTCGGCGTCATCATCGGCACCGGCATCTTCGTCCTCACCGGCAAGGTCGCCAAGGAGACGGCCGGCCCCGCCACGGCCCTCGCCTTCGTCGTCGCCGGAGTCGTCTGCGCGCTGGCCGCGCTCTGCTACGCCGAGTTCGCCTCGACCGTCCCGGTCGCCGGGTCGGCGTACACCTTCGCGTACGCGTCGCTGGGGGAGCTGCCCGCCTGGATCATCGGCTGGGACCTGGTGCTGGAGTTCGCCCTGGGCACGGCGGTCGTCGCGGTCGGCTGGTCCGGGTACGTGCGGTCACTGCTCGACAACGCCGGCTGGCACCTCCCGCAGGCCCTGTCCGGCACGGACGAGGTGCACGGCTTCGGCTTCGACCTGCCGGCGTTCCTGCTGGTGCTGCTGCTCACCGGCGTCCTGGTGCTCGGCATGAAGCTGTCCGCCCGGCTCACCGCGCTGATCGTCGCGATCAAGGTCGCGGTGGTCCTCGTCGTGATCGTCGCGGGCGCCTTCTTCGTCAAGGCCGCCAACTACCGGCCGTTCGTCCCCGAGGCCGAGCGGCAGGCGGGCGGCGGCGGCCTCGACACGCCGCTGGTCCAGACCCTCTTCGGGTACGAGCCGACGAACTTCGGCGTCATGGGGATCTTCACCGCCGCGTCCGTCGTCTTCTTCGCCTTCATCGGGTTCGACGTGGTGGCGACCGCGGCCGAGGAGACCCGCGTCCCGCAGCGGGACATGCCGCGCGGCATCCTCGGTTCGCTGTTCATCTGCACCGCCCTGTACGTGGCGGTGTCGATCGTCGTCACCGGCATGCAGCACTACAGCCGGCTGTCCGTGGACGCGCCCCTCGCCGACGCCTTCAAGACCACCGGGCACCCCTGGTACGCCGGGTTCATCAGCTTCGGCGCCGCCGTCGGCCTCGTCACCGTCTGCATGATCCTGCTGCTCGGCCAGACACGGGTCTTCTTCGCGATGAGCCGCGACGGTCTCCTGCCCCGGTTCTTCTCCCGGACCCACCCGGTGTTCTCCACGCCGTACCGGGCGACCGTGCTGCTGGGCGTGCTGATCGCCGTCATCGCCGGGCTGACCAGCATCGGCGAGCTGGCGACGCTGGTGAACATCGGAACCCTGTTCGCGTTCGTCGTCGTCGCCGCGGGCGTCGTCGTCCTCCGCCGCACCCGCCCCGACCTGCCGCGCTCCTTCCGCGCGCCGCTGGTGCCGTGGCTGCCGGCGGCTTCGGTGGCCGCCTCGCTGTGGCTGATGCTGAACCTGCCCGTCGAGACCTGGCTCCGGTTCGCGGTGTGGATGGCACTGGGCGTCGTCCTGTACTTCCTGTACGGCCGGACCCACAGCCGCCTGGCCGGAGCGGACCGGGGCCCCGCCGGCCGCTGAACCGGCCGCTACGCGGGCCGTACCGCACGCGGCCCGGCGCACTCGGCGCCGTGCTCGCCGACGCGACGCCGCAGCTCGCGGTCGGCGGTGACCACCACGCAGCGCCGCCCCGCCGCCGCCCGGACGAGGGCGACGACCGCGTCGTCGCCCTCGCCCGGCGCGGCCACCACCCGCACGCCGTCCACCGGCGCCACGCCGCGCGCCCGGCCCTCGACGACCAGGACGACGTCGAGCGGCCCCGGCAGCAGCCCGGGCACCCCGTCCGCCGCGTACCGGACGAGGCCGTCCCGCAGACGCTCGGCGGCGCCCCGGCGGTCGCGCCACCAGCCGTCGGGTACGGAGCCGACGACGTTCGCCGCGTCGACGACCAGCAGGGGAAGGGTCATGCCGCCCACGTTATCCACAGATCCCGGCCGCGCCCGACCGGGCCGCGCGCGGCGCTCGTACCATTGCCGGATGACTTCCCCGCACACATCCGACGCGGACCGGGCCCTCGCGGTCCTGGGCCGGGTCTTCGGCTACGACTCGTTCCGCGGACAGCAGCGGGAGATCATCGAACACGTCGCGGGCGGCGGCGACGCCCTGGTCCTCATGCCGACCGGCGGCGGCAAGTCCCTCTGCTACCAGATCCCCGCGCTGCTCCGCCCCGGCGTCGGCGTGGTCGTCTCCCCGCTGATCGCGCTCATGCAGGACCAGGTCGACGCGTTGCGCGCCGCCGGGGTGCGTGCGGGGTTCCTCAACTCCACGCAGGACCTCGACGAACGCCGGCTGGTGGAGGCCGAGTTCGCCGCGGGCGAGCTGGACCTGCTGTACCTGGCGCCCGAGCGGCTGCGCGTCGAGTCGACGCTGCGGCTGCTGGAGCGGGGCGCGATCTCGCTGTTCGCCATCGACGAGGCGCACTGCGTCGCCCAGTGGGGCCACGACTTCCGGCCGGACTACCTCCAGCTGTCCCGGCTGCACGAGCGCTGGCCCGACGTGCCGCGCATCGCCCTGACCGCGACCGCGACGCGGGCGACGCACGCGGAGATCGCCTCCCGGCTGAACCTGCAGGACGCCCGGCACTTCGTCGCCAGCTTCGACCGGCCCAACATCCAGTACCGCATCGTCCCGAAGAACGAGCCGCGCAAGCAGCTCCTCGCCCTGCTCCGGGAGGAGCACGAGGGCGACGCGGGCATCGTCTACTGCCTGTCGCGCGCCTCCGTGGAGAAGACCGCCGCGTTCCTCGTCGAGCACGGCGTCGAGGCCGTCCCCTACCACGCGGGCCTCGACGCGGGGACCCGCGCGGAGAACCAGGCGCGGTTCCTCCGGGAGGACGGGCTGGTCGTCGTGGCGACCATCGCGTTCGGCATGGGCATCGACAAGCCGGACGTCCGGTTCGTCGCCCACCTGGACCTGCCGAAGTCCGTGGAGGGGTACTACCAGGAGACCGGCCGCGCCGGCCGCGACGGCCTGCCGTCCACGGCCTGGCTGGCCTACGGGCTCAACGACGTGGTGCAGCAGCGCCGCATGATCGACAGCGGCGAGGGCGACGAGGAGCACCGCCGCCGACTCGCCGCGCACCTCGACGCGATGCTGGCGCTGTGCGAGACCGCCGAGTGCCGCCGCGTCCGGTTGCTGGCCTACTTCGGCCAGGAGAGCGGTCCCTGCGGCAACTGCGACACGTGTCTGACGCCGCCGAAGACCTGGGACGGCACCGTCGCCGCCCAGAAGGCGCTGTCGACGGTCGTCCGGCTGAAGCGGGAGCGCAACCAGTCGTTCGGCGTCGGCCAGATCGTCGACATCCTCCTCGGCCGCAAGACCGACAAGGTCATCCGCTTCGACCACGACGCGCTCAGCGTCTTCGGGATCGGTACGGACCTGACGGAGGCCCAGTGGCGGGGCGTGGTGCGGCAGTTGCTCGCCCAGGGGCTCCTCGCCGTGCAGGGCGAGTTCAACACGCTCGCCCTCACCGGCGAGTCGGCCGAGGTGCTCTCGGGCCGCCGCAGGGTGCTGCTGCGCAGCGAGCCGGAGAAGCCCGCGCGCACTTCCGCGAAGTCCGGCGGCGGCAGGAGGAAGACCGCGCCCGTCGACCTGCCGGAGGAGGCGCTGCCCCTCTTCGAGCGGCTGCGCGCCTGGCGGGCCGCCACGGCCAGGGAGCAGGGCGTCCCGGCGTACGTCGTCTTCCACGACGCGACGCTGCGGGAGATCGCCGCCGCCCCGCCCGCCACCCTCGCCGAGCTGGGCACCGTCAGCGGTGTCGGCGAGAACAAGCTCGCCAGGTACGGGCAGGGGCTCCTCGACGCGCTGGCCGGGGACTGAGCCGGCCCCGGCGCGCCCCGGTGCCGGGCGGCGGGACCGTCCCGGATACCGGGCCGGGGCGCGGGCCCGGTCCGGGCGGACCCGGATGACGGGCGGGAGCGGGGTCCGGCGGGGCGGGGCGGTCCGGGCGGACGGTGCGGAGCGGGCCGCGGACCGCAGGCGAGTGGCGCCGGTGCGGCCGGACGGGCCGGGAACGGTGGACGGGCCGTACGGGAGGGGATCCCGTACGGCCCGTCCACCGTCTCACGTGGCCGTCACGCCGGCAGGCTGGCGACGCCCGGCGGCAGGAACCGCCTGCCGTTCACGCGCTCCGACACGCCCTCACGGTCCAGGTACGGCGTGATGCCGCCCAGGTGGAAGGGCCAGCCGGCACCGGTGATCAGGCACAGGTCGACGTCCTGCGCCTCGGCGACGACGCCCTCCTCCAGCATGAGGCCGATCTCCTGCGCCACGGCGCCCAGGACGCGGTCGCGGACCTGCTCCTCGGTGAGGACGGTGTCGCCCTGCTCCAGCAGCGCGGCGACCTCCGGGTCCAGCTCCGGCCGGCCCGAGTCGTACACGTAGAAGCCGCGCTTACCCGCCTCCACGACCGCCTTCAGGTTCGGGGACACCGTGAAGCGGTCCGGGAAGGCCCGGTTCAGGGTCTCCGACACGTGCAGGCCGATGGCGGGGCCGACCAGCTCCAGCAGGACCAGCGGCGACATCGGCAGGCCGAGCGGCTCGACCGCCCTCTCCGCCGTCTCGATCGGGGTGCCCTCGTCGATGACGTTCTGGATCTCGCCCATGAAGCGGGTCAGGACGCGGTTGACGACGAACGCCGGGGCGTCCTTCACCAGCACCGCGGTCTTCTTCAGCTTCTTGGCGACGGCGAACGCCGTGGCCAGCGAGGCGTCGTCGGTCTGCTCGCCGCGGACGATCTCCAGCAGCGGGAGGACCGCGACCGGGTTGAAGAAGTGGAAGCCGACCACGCGCTCCGGGTGCCGGAGCCCGGAGGCCATCTCGGAGACCGACAGCGACGAGGTGTTCGTCGCGAGGACCGCGTGCGCCGGGGCGACCGCCTCGACCTCCGCGAACACCTTCTGCTTGACGGACATCTCCTCGAACACGGCCTCGATGACGAAGTCCGCGTCGGCGAAGCCCTCCGCCTTGTCCAGGACACCGGTCACCAGCGCCTTGAGGCGGTTGGCCTTGTCCTGGCCGATCCGGCCCCTGCCGAGCAGCTTGTCGATCTCGGCGTGGACGTAGCCCACGCCCCTGTCGACGCGCTCCCGGTCGATGTCGGTGAGGACGACCGGGACCTCCAGGCGGCGCAGGAACAGCAGCGCCAGCTGCGAGGCCATCAGCCCGGCGCCGACCACGCCGACCTTGGCGACCGGGCGGGCCAGGCTCCGGTCCGGGGCGCCGACCGGGCGCTTGGCGCGCTTCTGCACCAGGTTGAAGGCGTAGACGCCGGCGCGCAGCTCACCGCCCATCATCAGGTCGGCGAGGGCGGCGTCCTCGGCGTCGAAGCCCTTCTGCAGGTCGCCGTCCCTGACCGACTCGACGATGTCGAGGGCCCGGTACGCGGCGGGGGGCCGCGCCGTGCACCTTGCCGTCGGCGATGGAGCGGCCACGGGCCACGGCGGCGTCCCACGCGTCGCCGCGGTCCACCTCGGGACGCTCCACGGCGACGGCGCCGGTGAGGACCTTCGCCGTCCACAGTAGCGACTGCTCCAGGAAGTCCGCGGCCTCGAAGAGCGCGTCGGCGATGCCGAGGTCGAAGACCTGCTCGCCCTTGAGCTGCCTGTTCTGGTTGAGCGAGTTCTCGATGATCACCGAGACCGCGCGGTCCGCGCCGATCAGGTTCGGCAGGATCGTGCAGCCGCCCCAGCCCGGGACCAGGCCCAGGAACACCTCGGGGAGGGAGAAGGCGGGCACGGACTTCGACACGGTGCGGTACGTGCAGTGGAGGCCGACCTCGACGCCGCCGCCCATCGCCGCGCCGTTGTAGTACGCGAAGGTGGGGACGGGCAGGGCGGACAGCCGCTTGAAGACGTCGTGGCCGCCCTTGCCGACGGCCAGGGCCTCCTCGCGCTGCCTCAGCAGCTCGACGCCCTTGAGGTCGGCGCCGACGGAGAAGATGAACGGCTTGCCGGTGAGGCCCACGCCGACGATCCCGCCGTCCGCGGCCTCCTTCTCGACCCGGTCGATCGCCGCGTTCAGGTTGGCGAGCGACTGCGGGCCGAACGTGGTCGGCTTGGTGTGGTCGAAGCCGTTGTCCAGCGTGATCAGCGCGAACCGGCCCGCGCCCAGCGGCAGGTCGAAGTGGCGCACGTGCGCCGTGGTGACGACCTCGTCCGGGAACAGCTCGGCCGCGCCCTTCAGAAGTTCGGCGGTGGTGGTCACTTGCTGCCTCCGGCGTCCTCGTGGTTCGGGTTCTCCCAGACGACCGTCGCGCCCATGCCGAAGCCGACGCACATGGTCGTGATGCCGTAGCGGACCTCCGGCCGCTCCTCGAACTGCCGGGCCAGCTGCGTCATGAGCCGGACGCCGGAGGAGGCCAGCGGGTGGCCGAAGGCGATGGCGCCGCCGTACCGGTTGACGCGGGGGTCGTCGTCGGCGATGCCGTAGTGGTCCAGGAACGCCAGGACCTGGACGGCGAACGCCTCGTTGATCTCGAACAGGCCGATGTCGCCGATGGACAGGCCCGCCTTGGCGAGGGCCTTCTCGGTCGCCGGGATCGGGCCGTAGCCCATGACCTCCGGCTCGACGCCGGCGAAGGCGTACGACACCAGGCGCATCCCGACCGGCAGGCCCTTCTCGCGCGCGAAGTCCTCCGAGGCGATGATCGACGCGGTGGCGCCGTCGTTGAGGCCCGCGGAGTTGCCGGCGGTGACCCGGCCGTGGGGGCGGAACGGCGTCTTCAGGCCGGCCAGGCTCTCCCTCGTGGTGCCCGGGCGCATCGGCTCGTCGGCGGTGACCAGGCCCCAGCCGGTCTCGCCGGCGTCGGCGTCGGTGCGGCGCACCGAGACCGGCACCAGGTCGCGCTGGATCTTCCCGTCGGCGTAGGCCTTGGCGGCCTTCTCCTGGGAGCGGACGGCGTACTCGTCGGCGCGCTCCCTGGTGAGGTGCGGGAACCGGTCGTGCAGGTTCTCCGCCGTCATGCCCATGAACAGGGCGGACTCGTCGACCAGCTTCTCCGAGACGAAGCGCGGGTTGGGGTCGGCGCCCTCGCCCATCGGGTGGCGGCCCATGTGCTCGACGCCGCCCGCGATGGCGACGTCGTACGCGCCGAAGGCGATGGAGCCGGCGGTCGTCGTCACGGCCGTCAGGGCGCCCGCGCACATCCGGTCGACGGCGTAGCCGGGGACCGACTGCGGCAGGCCGGCGAGGATGCCGGCCATCCGGCCGATGGTCAGGCCCTGGTCGCCGATCTGCGTGGTCGCCGCGACGGCGACCTCGTCGACCTCGTGCGGGGCGAGACCGGGGTTGCGGCGCAGCAGCTCCCGGATGGCCTTCACGACAAGATCGTCGGCGCGGGTCTCGTGGTAGACGCCCTTGGGGCCCGCCTTGCCGAACGGGGTGCGGACGCCGTCGACGAAGACGACGTCCCTGACGGTACGAGGCACGATGGCTCTCCTCCAGGGTGCGGGATGGCACTGCTGCGGCACACGCGGCTGAGCGCACGCTCGCCCCCATGCTACTTACGGGTAACCAGGCTGCCCAGTCCCCCCGCACGGAGCGTCGAAGGTCACACCGCACGACCACGGCCCTCCCCCGCGCGGCGGGGTGCGAAACCGCGGCCCGCGACGCGGCGGCCGGAGGCCCGGCGCGTCCGGCGCCCCGGGGGCGCGACGGGGGCCGGTGTTCCGGGGGCGCGACGGGGGGCCGGTGTTCCGGGGGCGGGCTCCCTGTTCCACGCCGGGGGTGCTCGGGGGGACCCGGTTCGCCGCCGCCCCCTCCGCCGCCGACCCCTCCGCCGCCGACCCCTCCGGGGCCGCCCCGGCGCGGTGCGCCGCAGCGCCGGCCCCTCCGGACGGGACCGGAGGGGCCGGCGGCGCCTCAGCCCTGCGCGGTACGCAGGGCGGTGACCAGGGCGGGGGTCACCTGCTCGATCTGCCAGGGGCGGGCACCGTACCCCGCCAGCACCTCCGCCACCGACTCCGCGGTCGGGTCGCCGGGGGTTCCCAGCAGACGCGGCGGACGGTGTCGGGGGAGATCAGGTTCTCCTGCGGCAGGTTGAGCGACTCCGCCAGCGCTGAGACCGCCGCGCGCGCCGCCGACAGCCGGGCCGCGGCCGCCGGGTCCTTGTCCGCCCAGGCCCGCGGCGGGGGCGGTCCGGTGACGGGCTGGCCCTGCTGCGGCAGCTGCGTGTCGGGCAGTCGCCTGGCGCGGTCGACGGCGGCCTGCCACTGCTCCAGCTGCCGGCGCCCCATGCGCGCCCCGAAGCCGGGCAGCGCGGTCAGGGCCTGTACGTCCGTCGGCAGGGCGAGCGCGGCCTCCACGATCGCCGCGTCGCCGAGCACCTTGCCGGGCGACACGTCGCGGCGCTGCGCGATCCGGTCCCGGACGGTCCACAGCTCCCGTACGACGGCCAGCTGGCGGCGCCGGCGCACCTTGTGCATCCCGGACGTGCGCCGCCACGGGTCCTTGCGCGGAGCCGGGGGAGGGGCGGCGGCGATAGCGGCGAACTCCTGGCGGGCCCATTCCAGCTTGCCCTGCCGGTCGAGCTCCTTCTCCAGCGCGTCCCGCAGGTCGACGAGCAGCTCGACGTCGAGCGCGGCGTACCGGAGCCACGGCTCGGGCAGCGGACGGGTCGACCAGTCCACCGCGGAGTGGCCCTTCTCCAGCACGTACCCGAGGACGGACTCGACCATCGCGCCGAGCCCGACGCGGGGGAAGCCCGCGAGGCGGCCCGCCAGCTCCGTGTCGAACAGCTCGGACGGCACCATGCCTATCTCCCGCAGGCACGGCAGGTCCTGCGTGGCGGCGTGGAGGATCCACTCCGTGCCGCCGAGGGCCCCGCCCAGGGCCGACAGGTCGGGGCAGCCGACCGGGTCGACCAGCGCCGTGCCCGCGCCCTCGCGGCGCAGCTGCACCAGGTAGGCCCGCTGTCCGTAGCGGTAGCCGGACGCCCGCTCGGCGTCGACGGCCACCGGGCCGGTGCCGGCGGCGAACGCCTCGACCACCCGCGCCAGTGCCTCGGCGTCGGCCACGACGGGCGGCACCCCCTCGCGGGGCGCCAGCAGGGGGATCGGTGCCGGGGCCGCCGCCCCGTCGGCTGCGACGCCGTCGTCCGGAGGGCCGCCCCCGGTGGTTCGCAGTGGTGTCTCTGCTGCGGTGTCTTGGGCGTCGGTCACCTGTCAAGGGTATCGGTGAACGGGGCCCGCCCGTCGACGTAACGTTCCGTCGGCGGGCGGGTCGGGGCGCGGGGGTCAGTGGATGATGCCGGTGCGCAGCGCGACCGCGACCATGCCCGCCCGGTCGCCGGTGCCCAGCTTGCGGGCGATCCGGGCCAGGTGGGACTTGACGGTCAGGGCGGACAGTCCCATGGAGACGCCGATGGCCTTGTTCGACTGGCCCTCCGCCACCAGCCGGAGCACTTCGACCTCGCGGCCGGACAGCTCACGGTAGCCGCCCGGGTGGCTGGGGGCACCCGGGGGGCGGCGGTGGTGGAAGCGGGCCGCCGCGGCGCCGATCGGGGCGGCGCCCGGCCGGGCCGGGTGCCCGATGTTGGTGCGGGTGCCGGTGACGACGTACCCCTTGACACCGCCGGCGAGCGCGTTGCGCACCGCGCCGATGTCGTCGGCGGCGGACAGGGCCAGGCCGTTGGGCCAGCCGGCGGCGCGGGTCTCCGACAGCAGGGTGAGGCCGGAGCCGTCGGGCAGGTGGACGTCGGCGACGCAGATGTCGCGCGGGTTGCCGATACGGGGACGGGCCTCCGCGATGGACGACGCCTCGATCACGTCACGCACTCCGAGCGCCCACAGGTGGCGGGTCACGGTGGAGCGGACGCGCGGGTCGGCCACGACGACCATGGCCGTCGGTTTGTTCGGGCGGTAGGCGACCAGGCTTGCGGGCTGCTCGAGGAGAACGGACACCAGGCCTCCTGGGAAGGTGCGGGACACTGCCGGCTCGGGGAAGCGGCCGGGGCGAACCGTGCAGATAGGGTCACAGACCTCTTCGGCACCAATCGCGTCCTCCTTTAGGAGGAGATTGCGGATACTCTGTAACAATTGGGGCAAATCGGACAGGTGAGCGAGGCGTCACGGGTGCCGGGGCCCGCGCCGCTGCGGCAGCGGCACCACGCCCGCCCCGCCCCCCTCCCGCCGGTCGGGGCCGGACGGCGGCAACCCCGCCACCTGACACAGCAGGTCCCCCCACGCCGCCAGGTGCGCCGCGGCGTCCGGCACCCCGCCCCGGCCCTCCCCGGGCGTCCAGGACGCCCGGATCTCGATCTGCGTCGCGGGCCGCCGATCCGCCAGCCCGCCGAAGTGGTACGACCCCGCCCGCGTGACCGTCCCGCTCGCCTCCGCGTACGCCAGGCCGCGCGCCTCCAGCGCCCCCGTCAGCCAGGACCAGCACACCTCCGGCAGGAGCGGGTCCGCGGCCATCTCCGGCTCCAGCTCCGCCCGCACCAGGGTGACCAGGCGGAACGTCCCCCGCCACGCCTCGTGGCCCGCCGGGTCGTGCAGCAGTACCAGCCGACCGTCCGCCAGGTCCTCGCCGCCCTCCGCGGCCACCGCCTCCAGCGCGTACGCCCAGGGGGCGAGCCGCCGGGGCGGCCGCGCCGTCACCAGCCCGACCTCCGGGCGGACGCGCGCCGCCCGCAGCGCGCCGACCGCGGCCCGGAAGGCGGGCGGAGCGGCGCCCCCCTCCCCGCCGCCCCCGTCCTCGCCGCCGTCGAACTGGTCGGGGAACTGTTCCTGAGCCGCAGCCATGCGGGGAAGAGTAGGCGGAACGGGGGCCGCAGGCGGGGAGGAACACCCGCACCGCGCCGCCCGTCCCGCACGACCGCGCGTGCGCACGTGCGAAGATGCGGTGCGTGAGTGCCGACACCCGCCCCCCGGGCCCCCCGACCCAGACGTACGACTCCGCCTTCCTCAGGGCCTGCCGCCGCGAACCGGTGCCGCACACGCCGGTGTGGTTCATGCGCCAGGCGGGGCGCTCACTCCCCGAGTACCTGAGGGTCCGCGAGGGCGTCCCCATGCTGGAGTCCTGCATGCGGCCCGAGCTGGTCACCGAGATCACGCTGCAGCCCGTGCGGCGCCACGGGGTCGACGCGGCGATCTACTTCAGCGACATCGTCGTCCCCCTCAAGGCCATCGGCCTCGACCTCGACATCAAACCGGGCGTCGGTCCCGTCGTCGCCGAGCCGATCCGCCGCCGCGAGGACCTGGCGCGGCTGCGCGACCTGACGCCCGACGACGTCGCGTACGTCACCGAGGCCATCGGGATGCTCACGGGCGAGCTCGGCGCCACCCCCCTGATCGGCTTCGCGGGAGCGCCCTTCACCCTCGCGAGCTACCTCGTCGAGGGCGGCCCGTCGCGCAACCACGAGCACACCAAGGCCCTCATGTACGGGGACCCGGGCCTCTGGGCCGACCTGCTCGACCGGCTCGCCGACATCACCGCGGCGTTCCTGGAGGTGCAGATCGAGGCCGGCGCCTCCGCCGTGCAGCTGTTCGACTCCTGGGTCGGCGCGCTCGCCCCGGACGACTACCGCCGCTCCGTCATGCCCGCCTCGTCGAAGGTCTTCGACGCCGTCGCCGGGTACGGCGTGCCGCGCATCCACTTCGGCGTCGGCACGGGCGAGCTGCTCGGCCTCATGGGCGAGGCGGGCGCGGACGTGGTCGGCGTCGACTGGCGCGTCCCGCTCGACGAGGCCGCCCGCCGCGTCGGCCCCGGCAAGGCGCTCCAGGGCAACCTCGACCCCGCCGTCCTGTTCGCCCCGCGCGAGGCCGTCGAGGAGCAGACGCGCCGCGTCCTGGACGCCGCCTCGGCACTGGAGGGCCACGTCTTCAACCTCGGCCACGGCGTGCTGCCCGCGACCGACCCCGACGCGCTGACGCGCCTCGTCGAGCACGTCCACGCGCGGACCGCGCGCTAGCCGTCGGGCGGCGCCCGGTCCCGCGGCGTCGGCGTCCACCCGCGCCGGACGCCACCCCCGCCGACGAGCCGTTCGGCGGGCCGGCGCCCGGGCCGTCCCCGGCCGGGCGCGGCTTTCCGGCCCGTGCCCGGCCGGGGACGGCCCGCCACCACGGCCCGCGCGTCCGCCTTCCGGGACCGCGCCAGGAGGCCGGCGGACGCCCCGGGCCGCTCCGCGCCCCACGCGGCGTGCGGCTCCGCCGCCCGGACGAAGCCCTCGCCGGAAGACCGGGAGAAGGGACCACGGGACGGCCCGGAGCGCCGCCCCGGCCCCGTCGGCCCCGTACGGCCCGTACGGTCCCGGGACCGCCGCGCCCGGTCAGCCCGCCTCCCGCACCGCGGCGACCGCCTTGCGGGCCGCCACCTGCACCGGGTCCCACACGGGGGAGAACGGCGGCGCGTACCCCAGGTCCAGCGCGGCGACCCGCTCCACGGTCATGCCCGCCGTCAGGGCGACCGCCGCGACGTCCACGCGCTTGGCCGCGCCCTCCCGGCCGACGATCTGCACCCCCAGCAACCGTCCCGTCCGCCGCTCGGCGATCATCTTCACCGTCATCGGCTCCGCCCCCGGGTAGTACCCGGCCCGGCTCGTCGACTCGACCGTCACCGCCGCGTACCGCAGGCCGGCCTCCCGGGCGTCCCGCTCGCGCAGGCCCGTGCGGGCGATCTCCAGCGAGCAGACCTTGCTCACGGCGGTGCCCACCACGCCGGGGAACGTGGCGCGGCCGCCCGCCGCGTTCGCCCCGATGACCTGCCCGTGCTTGTTGGCGTGGGTGCCGAGCGGGACGTACCGCTCCCGGCCGGTCACCAGGTCCAGCACCTCCACGCAGTCGCCGCCCGCCCACACCTCCTCCCGTCCGCGCACGCGCATCCCCGGGTCGGTGAGCAGCCCGCCGTACGCGCCCAGCGGCAGGCCGGCCTCCCGGGCCAGCGCGGTCTCGGGCTCGACGCCGACGCCGAGGACCACGACGTCGGCCGGGTACTCGGCGCCCCCCGGCGGCCACGGCCCGCACGCCCCCGTCGGGGCCGGTCAGCACCTCGGTCACCTCGGCGCCGCCGACGGTGGTGACGCCCATCGCGTCCATCGCCGCGCGCACCAGCCGCCCCATGTCCGGGTCGAGGGTCGACATCGGCTCCTCGCCCCGGTTGAGGACGGTCACCTCGTATCCCCGCTTCAGCAGCGCCTCGGCCATCTCCACGCCGATGTACCCGGCGCCCACGACGACCGCCCGCCGCCCCGGCGCGCCCTCCAGCCGGTCGATGAGGGCCTGCCCGTCGTCGAGCGTCTGCACGCCGTGCACGCCCGGCGCGCCGATGCCCGGCAACGGCGGGCGCAGGGGGCGCGCGCCGGTCGCCAGGACCAGCCGGTCGTACCCGGTCCACGACTCGGCCCCGGACTCCAGGTCCCGGGCGCGCACCCGGCCGCGCTCCAGGTCGAGTCCGACGACCTCCGTGCGGAGCCGGACGTCGATGTCCCGCGCCCGGTGCCGCTCGGGGGTCCGCGCGACGAGCCGGTCCCGGTCGGCGACGTCGCCGCCGACCCAGTACGGGATGCCGCACGCCGAGTACGACGTGAAGCGGCCCCGCTCGAACGCCACGATCTCCAACTCGCCGGGCCCCTTCAGACGGCGGGCCTGCGACGCGGCGGACATCCCCGCCGCGTCGCCGCCCACCACCACCAGCCGCCGCCGTCCCGCGCCCCGCCCTGTGCCTCGTCCCATGGGGACACGCTACAAACACTCGCCGGGACCTCGGTCCCGCCCCTCCTCCGGGGCCGCGGGCGCCCGGTCCCGCGGCGGCGCGGGGGCGTCCGCCCCGGCGGTCCCCGGGGGCCTCGGCGCCGGGGGCGGGAGGCGTGTCCCGCCCCGGCCCGCGGGCACGGCGGCGCGTCCGCCACGGCCCCGACGCCCGCCGCCGCGCCGCGTACCCGGTGGCCGGCGGCGCCGCCGGGACGACCACGAACCACCTCAGCGACGTCAGCAGCGCCTCCCAGCCGCCGCGCAGCGCGTCCGCGACGCCCGGCCCGTCGTCCTCCCGCGCCCCGCGGGCCTCCGGCTCGCCCGGCCCCAGGACGACCGTCGCCAGGGACGTGCGGTCCGCCAGCGACGCCTGCTGCGCCATCAGCGGCTCCAGGTCCGCCTGACGGGAGCTCAGCTCCCGCTCCAGCCCCACCGCGTCGTTCGGCCGCACCGCCCGGTCCGTCAGCTCCCGGACCCGCGCGACGCTCGCCCGCCGCGTGGCGAGGCGGCTCTCCACGTCCACCACCCGGTCGGCGACCTCCTGCGCCCTCACCTGCCGGGACAGCGGCCTCCCCGTGCCCGCCGGCTCGCCGACCACGCCCTCGTACGCGGCCAGCGGCACCCGCAGCGTCATCCGGGAGGCCGGGCCGCCGCCGCGGTGCCGCCGCGTCGACTCGTCCGCGACGTGGCCGCCCGCCCCCGCGGCGACGGCCCGGGCGCGGGCCAGCGCCTCACCCGCGTCCCCCACCTCCACGGACGGCTCCGTGGTCCTGACGACGTGCTGCCGCCCGGCGCAGGGCCGCCGCCGTACGCGGAGCCGGGCCCCGGGCGGCCCCGGGGGCCGCCTTTTCGGGGGAACCGCTCGAACCCGGGCAACCGGTGAGCACCAGCGAGGCGCAGAGCGGGGCGGCCGCGGGCGCGTGCCGCGGGAGTGCCGGGACGGGCACGGAAGTCCCCCCGGGGACCGGGGCCGTGAGACGGGTCCGGCGCACGGGGCGGAGCGCCGGTTGCGGTCCTCCGGCGGCCGACGGGCCACGCTCGGACCCCGGACCGGGGTCTGACACAGTGGTCCCCATGAGCACGCAGAACGCGGAAGGGGCCCGTGGGCGGGTCGTCGTCGTCGGCGGTGGCATGGCCGGGCTCGCCGCCGCGCACCGCCTGCTCGCGGCCGGCCGGAGCGTGGTCCTGCTGGAGGCCGCCGACCGGGTCGGCGGCAAGCTCCGCGCGGGGGAGGTCGCCGGGGTCCCCGTCGACCTGGGCGCCGAGTCGATCCTCGCCCGCCGCCCCGAGGCCGTCGAGCTCGCCCGCGCGGTGGGCCTCGGCGACCTCGTCCGGCCGCCCGCGACGACCGCGGCCTCCGTCTGGACCCGCGGCGCGCTGCGGCCCATGCCCAAGGGCCACGTCATGGGCGTCCCCGGCGATCCGCGCACACTGGCCGGGCTCCTGTCCGGCGAGGGGCTGCGCGCCGTCGAGCGGGACCGCGCGCTGCCGCCCGCCGAACCCGGCGACGACGTCGCCATCGGCGCGTACGTGGCCGGGCGCATGGGCCGCGAGGTCGTCGACCGGCTCGTCGAGCCCCTCCTCGGCGGGGTCTACGCGGGCGACTCGTACCGCATCTCGATGAAGGCCGCCGTGCCGAAGCTGTTCGAGGCCGTCCGCCGCCACCCGACGCTCACCGAGGCCGTCCGGGCCGTCCGGGCCGCCGCCCCGGCCGCGGCCGGACCCGTGTTCGCGGGCATCGCGGGCGGCGTCGGCCGGCTCCCGCTCGCCGTCGCCGGGGCGATCACCGCGGCGGGCGGCGAGATCCGCACGGGCACGCCCGTCCGTGGCCTGGCCCGCCGCCCCGGCGGCTGGGAGGTCCGCACCGGCCGCGGGGTCCTCCACGCCGACGCGGTGGTCGTCGCGGTGCCGGCCGGGGCCGCCTCCGAGCTGCTCGCCGCCGAGTGCCCGGCGGCCGCCGCCGAGCTCGCCGCGGTCGAGTACGCCTCGATGGCCCTCGTCACGCTCGCCTTCCGGCGCGCCGACGCGGCGTCCGTGCCCGCCGGGTCCGGTTTCCTCGTGCCGCCCGTCGACGGCCGCGCGATCAAGGCGTCCACGTTCTCCAGCCGCAAGTGGGACTGGGTCGACGAGGGCGCCGGCGACCTGTTCGTGCTGCGCACCTCCCTCGGCCGGTACGGGGAGGAGGAGCACCTCGACCGGGACGACGCCGACCTCGTCGCGCTCTCCCTGCGCGATCTGGGCGACGCCGCGGGGCTCGCCGCGAAGCCGGTCGCGGCCGAGGTGACCCGCTGGACCGGCGGCCTGCCGCAGTACCCGGTGGGCCACCCGGCGCGCGTCGCCCGCATCCGCGGCGCCGTCGCCGCGCTGCCCGCGCTGCGCGTGTGCGGAGCGGCGTACGACGGCGTCGGCATCCCCGCGGTCGTCGCGGACGGGTGGCGGGCGGCGGACGAGATCCTCGCCGCGCCGACCCCGGCGCGGAGCACGGGGGGCGGCGGGTGAGAATAGCCGTATGAGTGCGCCCGAAAAGATCCCGAACGCCGGTAAGAAGGCGAAGGACCTCAACGAGGTCATCCGCTACACCCTGTGGTCCGTCTTCAGGCTGCGCGAGGCACTGCCGCAGGACCGCGGCGGTCACGCCGAGGAGGTCCAGGAGCTGTTCGACCGGCTCGCGGCCCAGGACGTCACGGTCCGAGGCACCTACGACCTGTCCGGTCTGCGCGCCGACGCCGACGTGATGATCTGGTGGCACGCCGAGACCTCGGACGCGCTGCAGGAGGCGTACAACCTCTTCCGCCGCACCCGGCTCGGCCGCGCGCTGGAGCCGGTGTGGTCGAACATGGCGCTGCACCGCCCCGCCGAGTTCAACAAGTCGCACATCCCGGCCTTCCTCGCGGACGAGACGCCGCGCGACTACGTGAGCGTCTACCCCTTCGTGCGCTCGTACGACTGGTACCTGCTGCCCGACGAGGACCGCCGCCGCATGCTCGCCGACCACGGCAGGATGGCCCGCGGCTTCCCCGACGTCCGGGCCAACACGGTCGCGTCGTTCTCGCTCGGCGACTACGAGTGGATCCTGGCGTTCGAGGCGGACGAGCTCCACCGCATCGTGGACCTCATGCGCCACCTCCGCGGCAGCGAGGCCCGCATGCACGTCCGCGAGGAGGTCCCGTTCTTCACGGGCCGCCGCAAGGACGTGGCGGACCTGGTGGCCGGACTGGCCTGACGACCCGGTGGCGCCCGGCACGACCGGCCGCCGCCCTCGACCCGGAAGATCAGACGGCGGACGCGACCCGTCCGCCGCTCCAGCGACACCGGGTCCGGCTCCGGGCGCGGCGCGCGGGGACCCCCGCGCGCCGCACCGGCGTCACCCCGCCAGCACGGCCCGCGCCGCGTGCACCAGCCGGGCCGCCCTGCCCGGGGGCCGCGGGCCCGAGCGCTCCGCCCACCACCGGTACAGCCGCCGTCGCGCCCGCCCGTCCCCGGGCCGGCCCGAGTCGAGCAGGTGCCTGGCGAAGGCCAGGGCGTCCCGCCGGTGGCCGCCCGGCATCGGCCGGGCCCGCGCGTACGCGGTGAACGCCTCCCGGTAGCCCTCCTCCCCGAGCAGCTCCGGCAGCTCGGGCGCCAGCCTCGCGACGATCCCCGCCCGTTTCCGGGCCAGCGCCAGGCCCTGCATCCGCAGCCGCGCCCCGTCGAAGCCCTCCGGCACGGGGGTCCCCGCCACCAACGCCGACAGCAGCGCGGTCTGGGCGAGCCCCAGCCGCTCCCGCGCGCCTTCGGGGGCCGGCCCCGGTCGCCCCGGCACGTCCGCCGGCCCCTGCGCGGCCGCCCCCGGCCGCGTCCCGGCCCGGTGCCGTGCCGCATCCGCCGCGGCCACCCGCTCCCGGATCGCGGCCAGCTCCGCCGCGAGCCCCTCCTCCGGCGGGAAGTCGTCGTCGCGCTCCAGCAGCACCCCGGGCGGCGCCGTCCGCGCCGCCAGTTCCGACAGCAGGTCGAGGACCTGCGGCGGTACGGGGTGGGCGTGCGTGTCGTGCCAGACCCCGTCCCGCTCGACGCCGCCCGCCACGTGCACGTACGCGATCGCCCCGGGGGGCAGCGCGGCGAGGGTTCCCACCGGGTCCTCGCCGCGGTTGACCCGGTTGGTGTGGAGGTTCGCCACGTCGACCAGGAGCCGCACACCGGTGCGCTCGACCAGCTCCGCCAGGAACCGGCCCTCCGCCATCTCGTCGTCCGGCCAGGCGAACAGCGCCGCCGCGTTCTCCAGCACCAGCGGCACCGGCAGCGCGTCCTGTGCGACGCGGACGTTCTCGCACAGCACGTCCAGCGCCTCCCGTGTACGGGGCACCGGAAGCAGGTGCCCGGCCTCCAGCGCGGGCGACGCGGTGAGCGGCCCGCCGGCCCGCACGAACGCGATGTGCTCGCTCACCAGCGGCGCGCCCAGCGCGGTCGCGGTGGCGGCGAGCCGGGCCAGCCGCGCCCCGTCGGGCCGGGCGGCGCCGCCGAGGCCGAGGGAGACGCCGTGCGGGACGACGGTGACGCCCCGCTCGCGCAGCCGGACGAGGGAGGCGGGGAGGTGGTCGGCGCAGACGTTCTCCGCGACCACCTCCACCCAGTCGACGCCGGGCAGCCGCTCCACCACCTCCGCGATCTCCGGCCGCCAGCCGACGCCCGTGCCGAGTGCCGTCATCCTCCCCCTCCTCCGTGCCGCTGGAGGGGGCATGGCCCCGCCGCGGGGTGCCGAATCCCCACACCCCGCTTTCAGAGCTTCATTTGAGCTTCCGGCCCTCCGGCCGGGGCTGCGGGAGGGACCGCCGGGCGGGTGCCGCCGCGGCCGCCGGCCGCCGAGGTGCGGCACCGGCCCGCGCCGGCGGTGCCCGGCCGGGACGCCGGGCGGTCCGCGAACCCCGGAGACGCGCGCTCACACATGCCTGATGTTCACTCCAGCCGCCCGCAGGTCCTCGACCACGGGGTTGCCCGGAGGGCCGTCCGTCACCACGATGTCTATCTGCTCGACCGGGCAGATCCGGCCGAGCGCCACCCTCCCCAGCTTCTCCGCGGTGGCCACCAGGACGATGCGGCGGGCCGAGGCCGCGGCGGTCCGCTTCACGTGGACGTCGTCGAGGTTGTACGCGGTGGCGCCGTTCGCCACGTCGACGCCGCAGCACCCGAGGACGAAGGTGTCGTAGCGCAGGTCCTCGAAGGTGCGCAGCGCCGTCTCGCCGTAGAACGACAGCTCTCCCGGCCGGACCTGGCCGCCCGGCACGAGCAGGCGGACGCCCTCGTGCTCCGCCAGCACGCAGGCCGCGTGCAGCGACAGCGGGGTCACGGTGAACCGGTGGCCGGCCATGGCCCGGGCGATGGCGACCGCGGTCGTCCCGGTGTCCAGGGCCACCGTCTCGCCGTCGTTGAGCAGCCGCACCACCTCCTCGGCCAGTCTGGCCTTGGCGTCGCCGCCGACCATGGCCCGCACCGCGTACGGCGGCTCCACCCCGCTGAGCAGCGTGCTGACCGCTCCGCCGTGCACGCGCCGCAGCGCGCCCCGGGACTCCAGCAGCTCCAGGTCGCGGCGGATCGTCATCTCCGACGTCCTGGTGGAGCGGGCGAGTTCGGCCACGGATGCCCGGCCGCGCTCGCTGAGCTGGGACAGGATGAACCGGTGGCGTTCGGCGACGTTCATGCCGCTGATTTAACACGCCAACACGCCGCGTGCGAGTTTCAGGCCCCTGCTCGACCGGCTTCCCCGCCTGCCGGTGGCGATCGTGGTTGACATTCCCCCACGTCGAGTGTGTACTCGAACTCACCTCATGTGCTTTCTCGTCCGTCCCGGCTTCGTCTACGGCGGCGGGCCCTCCCCGGAGGCGCACGGGCGCATGGCCGCCGCCGTGCGCCCGGCAGGCCGTACCCCCTGATCCACGACAGCCGAGCCACCCCGCTCCCGGTCCCCAGGAGGACATCGATGGCCACGCCAGGCAAGGCCCTCCCCCCGCAGGAGGACGGCACACCACCGCTGTTCACCCGCACCGCCCTCGTCGCGTCCTGCGTCGGCTTCGTGGTGATCGGCGGCCTCCAGGCGTACTACGGCCCGGCGATCCCGGCTCTCCGCGAGGAGTTCGGCCTCACGCCGTCCGCGGCGGGCCTCGGGCTCAGCGCCCACTTCGTCGGAGCGCTCCTGGGCGTGCTGGTCTTCCACCTGCTGCGCGGGAGGACCGGCAACCGGCAGCTGCTCGGCGGCTCCTACGCCCTGATGGCGCTCGGCGCGCTCGGCTTCGCCGTCTCCCCCTCCTGGCCGGCCGCCCTGGCCTCGGCGTTCATCGTCGGGCTGGGCTTCGGCGGCATCGACTACGGACTCAACCAGCTCTTCGCCACGGGCTTCGGCCGCCGCAGCACCGCGATGCTGAACCTGCTCAACGCCCACTTCGGCGTCGGGGCCGTCGCCGGGCCCGCCCTGGTCGGCTGGCTCGGGGCGGAGAACTACACCTGGATCTTCGGCGGTACGGCGCTCGTCTCGGTCCTGCTGATGCTCACCCTCGGCGGAGTCGCGCAGAAGGAGCCCGCCCCGGAGAGCACCGCCCGCCCCGGTGCCGGACGGTCCCGGGTCCTCCCCGTCGTGGCGGCCTTCATCGGCGTCTACGTGTTCCACGTGGCGATCGAGACCGGCGTGGGCGGCTGGGAGCCGACCCACCTGGAGACCTTCGGCTACGGCGCCGCCGCGGCGGCCACCGCGACGTCCGCCTACTGGCTGGCGCTGACCGTGGGCCGCTTCGTCGCCGTCCCGCTGACCCTGCGCTGGTCGGCGCCCGCGATCGTCATCGCCTGCTGCCTGGGCATGGCCGGCTCCCTGCTGCTGGCCACCGTCCCGGCCGCCGCCCCCTACGCGTACGTCGGCGTGGGCCTGTTCATCGCCCCCATCTTCCCGACCTGCCTGCCCTGGCTGAACCGCGCCGTGCCCACCGTCTCCGGCGCCGGCGCCTACGTGATCGCCGCCTCCATGATCGGCGGGGTGGCCTTCCCGCCGCTGCTCGGCGCCGCGATCGAGCACTCCGGCGTCAGGGCCGTGCCCGTGCTGCTGTTCGGCCTGGCGATGATCTGCGTCGTACTGAGCCTGTGGCTCACCAGGGCCGCCCCGGCCGGCGCCGCCGATCCCGCCCCCACGGCGCCGCTCGCCGGAGCGGTGCCCACCGATCGGACGTGACGCCCGTGACCGCCGTTCTCTTCGACATGTTCGGTGTCATCGCACGGCTTCAGTCCCCCGCCTCCCGCGAGCGGTTGCGCAGCACGGCCGGCGTCCCCGGCGACGCCTTCTGGGAGAGCTACTGGGCCCTGCGCCCGCCGTACGACCGGGGCGAGTACTCCGCCGCGGAGTACTGGAGCGGCGTGGCCGGCGCGCTCGGGGTCACCTTCACCGAGCGGAACGTCGCCGACCTGGTCGTGGCCGACGTCGCGAGCTGGAGCGAGGTCGACGAGCGGATGACCGCCTTCATCGGCGAACTGGCCGCGGGCGGCACCCGGACCGGTCTGCTGTCGAACATCCCCGAGGACCTCGCCGCCGACTACGAGCGGCGTCACCCTTGGCTGCGCCACTTCGAGGTGCTGGCCTTCTCCTGCCGGATCGGCCACGCCAAGCCGGAACCGGACGCCTACCACTGGTGCAGTACGAGGTTCGGGCTGCCGCCCGGCGACATCCTGTTCGTGGACGACCGCCTCGACAACGTCCGGGCCGCCGAGGCCGCGGGGATGCGCGGCCACCACTTCACCTCGCTCGCGGCGCTGAAGGCGGTCCTGGGCGGCACGGCCGGAACCGGCGGGTCGACCGGCCGGTGAGGACGCGCCACCGGCGGCGGTCCGCCCCGGTCGGCCCGGCCGTCCGCGACACGCCGTACGGCGCGCGCCCCGGTGACGCGCCCGTCGCGGCCTGAACCCCCGCCACGCCCCGGGGCGCCGCCACGCCCCGGGGCGACACCCGGCTCCGCCTCCCCCGAAACAGCCGGAGGCTCCCCGCGCAGGGCCGGAGGACCCACGTCCTGGCCCGCTCCGGATCCCCTGCCCCGGCGTTCCTCCGTGCTCGCGCAGAGGTGTCCGGCAGGGGTTCCGCCCCGCCCCCCGGCGGCCGGGGCTTTCGGAGGATCCCTCCCGCCGGCCCACGGCACGCAGGGCGCGCGGTGCCCGGTCTTCGGCTGCCCGGCGGAGGGGGCGGGCGGCCCGGAGCCGGCCGGGACATGGGCCGGTGCCGGGACGGGGCGCTCGCCACCCCGCCGCGTCCCGGGGTCCGGAGCCGGCGCGGCAAGCCGCCGTACGCACACGGGACGATCCGGAAACCACGAGCAAGTGAACGTTGCCCTTGAGGGAAGTCCCATTTCCCATGTTTGGAATATGCCGCATGGAAGATGAGAGGACGCGATGCGTGTGTGAATGGTTTCCTTCGGTGAGCTTTCGGTCAGTCGGCGACCCGAAAAAATACCCGTGGAGTCGGTCGAGTCCAACTCGTCCCTCCGCTTGCTCGCTCGTTTGGGCAGGTCAAACGCGTGTGTAGGTGATGATCCGTCATTGCTGGGCTCTCGGCCCGGGCAAGCCGATATCGATCACCGAATGGTCTGGGCATCGAACACCAACCCTGTTAGGGTCTGGTTGTCGGGAGTCGGGAACGCTCTCACCGCAGCCCCTGCACCGGCCCATCCGGCACGACCCACCCGTAAGACCAGACGCACGACTCACCTGACCAGTGATGCGCCACCGACCGTCGAACAGTCAGGCGCGGCGAGACCGTAGCGCCGTCGCCCGGGGGATCATGAACAAGCGAAACACAGGGCGCGCCGGGGGGCGCGCGACCGTCGGCACGGACCGTGCGCCGACGCCGCCGACACCACTCCGGCACCCGACGCACGCCGCCTGACGGCGGCCGGCCGCCGTGCGCGCCGGCCCGGCGGGACGTCTTCCCGGCCGACCCCGTTCCGGCCCGGCCGCCGGGCCGCCGCCGCTCCCGCACCCGCCGCACCCGCCCGGATGCGGCCGGCGGGACCGGTGGGGAGGCCGCCGTACGACGGCACCGCATCCTCACCGACCGGGACCCGGCCCGGCCGCCCGCGCTCCGCCGCCCCGGCCGCATCCGCCACCACGCGACCACATACGACCACCGCGACCATCCGTGTCCAGGAAGGGACCCTCATGGACGTCACGGACGTACGGGACTTCATCTACTACCCCGTCAGCGCCCAGAAGATGGTGCGCGGCGAAGGGGTGTACCTCTACGACGAGGACGGCAACGAGTACCTCGACTGCGCCTCCGCCACCTTCAACCTCAGCCTGGGCTACTCCCACCCGGCGGTCGTCGCGGCGATGAAGGAGCAGTTGGACCTCTTCGTCCACCTCACCTCCTCGATGCAGAGCGACCCGATCAACGGCCTGGTGCGCCGCCTCGTGGAGGTCTCCCCGGACAACATCACCCGGGTCCACCCCAAGGTCTCCGGCGGGTCGACCGCCAACGAGGGCGCCATCAAGATGGCCCAGCACGCCACCGGGCGCTCCGAGGTCATCTCGCTGTTCCGCAGCCACCTCGGCCAGACCATGATGATGACCTCGATGTCGGGCAACGCCTTCCGCAAGGAGCCGTTCCCCTCCCTCTTCCCGCGCACCCTGCAGGTGCCGGACCCGTACTGCTTCCGGTGCTTCTACGGGCAGGAGGCCGGCAGCTGCGGAATGATGTGCGTCGACCGCATCGAGGACTTCCTGGAGTACGCCAGCACCGGGCAGGTCGCCGCGATCGTCGTCGAACCGATCTCCGGCAACGGCGGCAACATCGTCCCGCCCGACGGGTACTTCCAGAAGCTCCGCGCCTTCTGCGACGAGCACGACATCGTCCTGATCTTCGACGAGATCCAGACCGGCATAGGCCGCACCGGTGAGATGTTCGCGGCCCAGCACTTCGGGGTCGAGCCCGACGCCATCACCACCGCCAAGGGCCTCGGCGGCTCCGGCGCGCAGGTCGCCGCGATCCTCACCAACGACCGCCTGGCGGGCCTGCCGGCCAACCACCACTCCTTCACCTACGGCGCCAACCTGCTGGCCGCCGCGGCGGCCAACGCCACCCTCGACATCGTCCGGCAGCCCGAGTTCCTCGCCAACGTACGGGCCGCCGGCAACTACATCCTCGACCGCCTCGCGGACATGCGGAGCCGCTACCGGGCCATCGCCGACGTACGCGGGGTCGGCCTGATGATCGGCTTCGAGATCGCGGAGCCCGACGGCAGGCCGGCCGTCGGACTCACCAACCACCTGGCCGGCGCGGCGATGCGGCACGGGCTGATCCTGCGGACCTCCCGCTACGGATACGGCAACGTCCTGAAGATCCGCCCGCCGCTGATCCTCACCCTCGACCAGGCCGAGCTGCTCTGCGACCGCCTGGAGAACCTCCTCCGAGCGGAGCTGTCCTCATGATGAAGAAACTGCTGACGGGTCTCGGCCGGCACGTGCGCGAGGAGCTGCTCGCCTACGCCGACCGGGGACTGGCCCGCCGGGTGCACGGGGACTCGCCGGGCGGCGACGCCCAGTTCGACGTGGACGAGATCGCCGAGTGCGCCGTACTGGAGTTCCTCCGGAAGAACGCCGAGGTCCCCCTCGCCGTCTACACCGAGGACGGTTCGCTGGTCGAACTCGCGCCGGACCCCCGGTACGTCCTGGTCGTCGACCCCATCGACGGCACCCGGCCCACCTCCGCCGGCCTGGAGATGGGCATGGTCTCCATCGCGGCGGCGCCGCTCACCACGGCCTCACCGACCCTCGACGACGTCACCGCCGCGCACCTCCTCGAGATCAAGAGCGGCGCGTGGATCTACGGCGACGACGAGGAAGGGCTCTCCAGCTCCGGCTACCGCCACGCGCCGCCACGCCTCAGCCGGACCACCGACCCGGCGCGGATGTTCTGGTCGATCGAGTTCAACGGCCACCCCATGCACCTGATGAACGCCGCCTACGGCCACCTGGTGGACCGCTCGGCCAACACCGGCGGCGTCTTCGTCTTCAACAGCGCCACCTTCTCCATCTCGCGCATCATCACCGGCCAGCTCGACAGCTACGTCGACATCGGCAACCGCGTCCTGCGCGACCACCCGCACACCGAGGCCGACTTCCTGGACGCCGGCCGGGGATCCATCCTGCACCTCTTCCCGTACGACATCGCCGCCGCGGTCTACCTCGCCAAGCGGTGCGGGGTCACCATCACCGACGCCTACGGCGACGACCTGGGCACGACCGCCCTGCTCGACCTGGACCCCATGAACCAGAAGTCGTGCATCGCCGCGGCCACCCCCGAACTGCACGAACGACTCCTGGACGCGATCCGCTGGGACCTTCCCGGCACCACCACCCCGGCCTCGGGAGGCACGGCATGAAGGCCCTGGTACTCACCGAACAGCGCACCCTCTCCCTCGTCGACCGCCCCAAGCCGGAGGCCGCCGCGCCCACGGACGTCGTCGTCAAGGTCGCCCAGACCGGCATCTGCGGCACCGACCGCAGCGTGCTGGTGGGCAAGTTCCCCGCCGAGCCCGGCGTGGTCATGGGGCACGAGGCGGTCGGCGTCGTGGACGCCGTCGGCTCCGCGGTGACCCGGCACAAGCCGGGCGACCGGGTCATCATCAACCCCACGCTCTACTGCGGCAGTTGCCCCACCTGCCTCGAAGGGCACTGGAACTTCTGCCGGAACAAGGCCGGCACCGAGGTCGGCCTCGACCTCGACGGCGCGTTCGCCGAGTACATCCGGCTGCCCGAGCGGTTCATCCACCGCATGCCCGACGACATGGACTTCGACCGCGCCTCGGTCGTGGAACCCCTCGCCTGCGCCCTCAACAACCTGGAGGCGGCCCGCCTCCAGGCCGGCGAGACCGCCGTCGTCGTCGGCGGCGGGCCGGTGGGCGCGGTGTGCGCCCTGCTCGCCCACCACTACGGCGCCCGGGTGCTGCTGATCGAGCCCGACCCGTACCGCAGGGAACTGTGCCGCCGGGTGCTCTCCCACGCCGGGGACGGGCGGGTCGGCGTGCACGCCCCGGACGGGACCGGGCTCGCCCGGCGCGGCGACGTCGTCGTCGACACCGTCGGCAACCTGCTCGAACAGAGCATGGAGTACGCCGCCGACCGCGGCCGCGTCGTCATCATGGGCTACAACAGCAACGCCTCGGCGACCGTGCGGCCCCTGCACCTCCTCCAGCGCGGCCTGCACGTCATCGGGGCGGGCGACTACAACAGCCGGCTGTTCCCCACCGCGATCGAACTGGCCCGCTGGCTGCCGCTGGAGAAGCTGATCACCCACCGCTTCCCCCTGGAGGAGCACGGCGCGGCCTTCGCCGCCCTCGCCCCGGAACCCGGCGCGCCGTACTCCGCCCTCAAGGTCGTCCTCGTCCCGGAACCGGCCGGAGCCCCCGGATGACCCCGCCCCCCTTCGCCTCCCACCTGCCCGGAACCGACCGCCCGGTCGTCGTCGGCGAGTACCCCTACTACCGGGCCAAGCCCGAGAGGTGGGCCCCCAACCTGCGCGAACTGCGGAGGCTGGGCGTCGACGTGGTCTCGTGCTACCTGCCCTGGCGCTTCCACGAGATCCTCGCCCCCGGCGGGGAGCGCGCCTTCGACTTCACCGGGACCACCGATCCCCAGCGCGACGTGGCCGGCCTGCTGACCGCCGCCCACGAGGCGGGACTGCGCGTCCTCCTCAAACCCGGCCCGTTCATCCACGCCGAGGTCCAGCTCGGCGGTCTGCCCGACCGGCTGTGCGGACCGGACCGCACCCCGTACACCGGGCTCCACGGCCGGACGCTGACCTCGCAGGCCAAACCGCTGCCCAGCCTCTTCGACCCGGACGTCCGCGACGAGGCCGCCGTGTGGCTGCGCGCCGTCGCCGACCGGGTGATCACCCCCGCGCTCGCCCCCCACGGTCCCGTCGTGGCGGTCCAGCTGGGCAACGAGGGCATCTGCGGCGACGCGCACCTGCCGATCGACAGCCAGGACGCCGGCCCGCACGCCCGCGCCGCGTTCGCCGAGTGGCTGGCCGGACGCGGAGCCGGCGACCTCGCCCCCTGGTGCCGGACGACGCGGAACGGTGGCCGCCGGAGCTGCGCCCGCTGTGGTCGCAGTGGGCGGGCCGGGCCATCGCGGACGTCTGGGACTGGCTCGCCGGGTTCGTGCCCGAGGGGTGGCCAAGGTCGTCAACGTCCCGCTCGCGCCGGTCGCCGGCCCCGAACCCACCGTCGACGCCTGGGCCGCCCGCACCGGCGCCATCGCCCGCTCCGGGTACCACGTGGGCCACACCGAGTGGGTGGGAAACCCGAGCGCGGAGCCGGAGTCCTTCCGCGCCCATCTGCTCGGCATCCGGCTCGGGCGCACCGACGTCCTCGAAGCCAACTGGGGCTTCACCTGGACCGACAGCGGCTTCGCCGAGGCCCGCGTCCCGGTGTTCAACGCCCTGCTGGCGCTGATGCTCGGCTCGGGCACCGTGAGCGTCTACACGGCGTGCGCGACCACCTCCTGGGGCGCCGACATCGACATGGACGCCGAGGGCCTGCGGGCCGAGGGCGTCGACCCCGGGCTGCACGCCCCGCCCTACTGCCCGGGCGCGCCCGCCACCGAGGACGGCGGGCCCGGCGCCACCGCGCAGGGGCTGCGCCTGCTCCGCACGTTCCTCGACCGGTTCGGCGACCGCCTGCCGGGCAGCGAGCTGGAACGGGACGCCGTACTGGCCGTCGACCGCGCCCTGCCCGAGGCCGAGTGCTGGACGCCCGGCGCGGACACCGCGCTCCGGCAGGCCGCCGGGGCCGTCCACGACCTGCTGCTGCGGCGCGGGCTCCTGGTCGACCCCCGGTGGCTCGACGAGGACGGCACCGGTGACGCCACGGGCCTCCCGGTGGCGGTGCTCCGCCCCCGGGCGGCGCCCCCCGCGCACGCCGTACCGGCGGACCCCGCGCCGGAACCGGGCCACGCGCCGCGCCACGCGGTGGCCGAGCGGCTGGACGCCCTGCTCGCGGACGTCCCGGCCCCCGCGTGGACCAACACGGGGGGCAGGGCCGCCGTCCTGCGCCGTACGCACCCGCGGCGGCGCACCGAGTTCGTCGCCGCCTTCAACGCCACGGCGGACACCGACCGGGTCACCGGGCCGGTGGGCGGCGAGCGCTGCGAGCTGACCGTCCCACCCGGCAGCGCGGTGGTGGCCGTACTGGCGGACGGCGCCCTCGCCGGCTGGCTCGCCACCCCCGCGTCACCGGGTGGTCCCGAGGCCGGACTGACCCTCGGCGGCCGTCCCGCGGAGGACCTGCGGATCCCGCCCCCGCGCTGAGGGGCCGGTTCACCGGCCGGAGGTCGCCCGGCCCCGGGGACGGGCGGGGGCCACCCGGTCCCGGGGCGGGCCGGGCGGCCCTTACGGGTCCGCCCCGGCGGGTGACGATCGCCGAGTCCCGGCGGGGGGTGCGGTGCCAGCCGGGGAGCTCAGGCGGGGGAGAAGTCGGAGACGACCGTGGCGGAGCCGGGGGCGATCTCGGTGAAGCCCGCGTCGCGGACCACGGGGCGGCCGCTCGCGACCAGGCCGGCCCAGTGCGCGGGCTCCGCGGTGCGGACCGCGAGGGGGAAGCCCGCCTCCTGCCAGGAGGCGCGGGCGGCGTCGTCCATCGCCCGCCACAGCAGCTGCGCCCCGTGGCCGACCTGCGCCATCTCCTTGCCGGTCGACATGCGCAGACCGGGGTTGAGCCACAGCACCGCTCCGCCGGGGACGGGAGGCGGGGGAGCGGACGGGTCGGCGAGCTCGGTGCCGGAGACCTGGAGCCGGGCCAGGTCCCCGGGCCAGCCGTCGAGCGGGACCGGCGGGAAGACCCGCACCTCGGCGCGGGCGCCGGTGACCGTGATGCCGGGCAGCCGCTCGGCGCGCCGCCACTCCGCGCCCCTGGCGCGCCGGACGACCTTGCGGATGCGGGCGTCCTCCCAGTCGCGCACGGCCCGCGCCCACTCGCCGTCGCCCGTCGAACGGTCGTCCGTCAGCATCACCGGCACGGCCCGCGCGGCGGTCTCCAGGGCGTCCGTGCGGTCCGGCGGCGCGGCCTTCTCGATCCGTACGACGAGCGGCAGGACGAACTGCGGCGCCGCGTCCCGCTCTTCGGCCCTCATGGCGCTCTCGCTGCTCACGCCCCCCAGTCTGCCAGCCGGGCGGAGGCGCCCCGGCGCCGGGATCCGGGTGGGGGCGCCCGGAGGGCCGCCGCGGGCACGGGCACACCGGGCGCGGTCCGCGCCGCCGAGGCGTCCCGGGCGGCGCGGTCCGGCCCGACTCGGCCCGGACCGACTCGGCGCGGGGCGCCCCGGCCCGCTGCCGCTCGGCGCGGTCCGGCGCGGCCGGGGCCGCCTCACTCCGCGGCCATCAGCTCCGACACCTTCACGAAGCGGTAACCGCGCGCCCGCAGCTCCGGGACGATGCGGCGGATCGCCCGCTCGGTGGCCGGCGCCGCGCTCAGCGTGCAGTGCAGCACCACGACCGAGCCCGGCCGTACGCCGTCCAGCACCTGTTCGGCCACGGCGTCGGCGTCCGTCGCGAAGGCGTCGCCGCCCACCACGTCCCACTGCACGGCGGTGACCCCCGCCGGGGCCAGCGCGCGCAGCGCCGCGTCGTCGTAGCAGCCGCCCGGGAAGCGGAAGTACGGCACGACGTTCCGGGCGCCCGCCGCGCGGAACGCCGCGAACGCCCGGTCCACGTCGGCCGCCATGTCCGCGCGGTCCAGCGCCGGCAGGCCGTAGCAGGGGGAGCGGAAGGCGTGGTGGCTGTAGGAGTGGTTGGCGATCTCGAACCGCGGGTCCGTGCCGATGGACCGCGCCTGGTCGGGGTACTCCTCCGCCCACCGGCCCGTCATGAACACCGTGGCATTCACGCCCAGGCGCCGGAGGGCGGCGATCAGCTCCGGGTTGTCGAACCGCTCCCCGCGCGCGGCACGCGGGCCCTGGTCGGCCGTCATGTCGGCGTCGAAGGTCAGCGCCACGGCCTTGTCGGCGCCCGCCGCGCCCGCCGCGCCGGAGCGGCGCTCGAAGACGGGGGTCAGGCCGCCGGGGCCGGGCGCCATCGTGGGCGGGGTGCGCCCGGAGGCGCCCGCCCCGGTCCGGGGCGACGCGGCGGGGGGCACCGCGGAGGGCGCCGCGGGGGAGGGGGCGGCGGTCCCGTGCCGGTCCGCCGGGCCGGCCGCGGGAGGGGTCGCCGGCGCCCCGCAGCCGGCCAGGGTCGCGCACAGGACGGCCGACACCGGCATACGTCGAGCAGAAAATCTCACTGTCGGAAAGTATCCGATCAGTTGCCGGTCGTCGTCGACGCACCGTCCGTGTCGGCCCCGGCCAGCGCCAGGTCCCGGCCAGCGCCAGGCCCCGGCCAGCGCCAGGCCCCGGTCAGCGCCAGGGGCCGGTCACGGCGAAGGTCGTGCCCGGCGCGTAGCAGTTCAGGTACATCGTCCGGCCGTCCGGCGAGAAGGTGACGCCCGCGAACTCGCCCCACTCGACGGCCCGGCCCGAGCCGTCCCCCGCCAGGGCCCGGGCGTTGCGGGCCATCGCGTACACCTCGCCGTGCCGCGTCAGCCCGTACACGTACTGCGCGCCGCCCCCGTCCTCGCACACCATCAGCCCGCCGCCCGGGGCGAGGCAGATGTTGTCGGGCGACTCGCCCGGCAGCCCCGGATCGGCTCCGGGGCCGAACACGACGGCCAGCGTGAGCCGGCCGCGGTGCGGGTCGTACCGCCACACCTGCCCGCGGTGGTCGGCGGCCGACCCCTGGGAGGCGCGGGCGTAGCTGGAGACGAAGTACACCGACCGGCCGCCCCGGTAGCACCCCTCCAGCTTCTGCGCGTGGGTGACGCCCCGGGGGCCGAAGTCCTGGAACCGGATCGGGGTCCGTCGCGCCAGGCCGTCCGGTACGGGCACCCATGCGACGCCGTCGAAGGACGTGCCCGGCTCCCGCACGGCGGACAGGTCCGGCACGCCCGGCACCCGCATCGCCTCCAGGGCGCCGCCCGCGCGCAGCGAGCCGGGGCCGCCCAGGGGCCGGTGCGGCAGGAACCGGTAGAACAACCCGAACGGCGGCTCGAACGCGTCCTCCGTCTCGTACACGATCCCCGTGCGCGGGTCGACGGCGACGGCCTCGTGCGGGAAGCGGCCCATGGCGGTCAGCGGTACGGCCCCGGAGCGGCGGGGGTCGGCGGGATCGACCTCGAAGACGAAGCCGTGGTCCTCGGCGTAGCCGTCGGTGCCGGCCCGGGCCTCGGTCTCCTCGCAGGTCAGCCAGGTGTTCCACGGCGTCGGACCGCCCGCGCAGTTCACGGCGGTGCCGGCGAGGGCGACGCGCTCGTCGAGGACGCCGCCGCTCCGGTCGAGGGTCAGGGCCGTGCAGCCGCCCCTGGCCGCCGGGTCGTACGTCAGGCCGGGCACGGCGGGGACGCCGAGCGGGGCCCGGGCGCCGTTCTCGTGGTTGCGGACCAGGTGGACGCGGCCGTGGCGGCCGGCGAAGGCGCCCATGCCGTCGTGCCGGCCGGGGACCGGCCCCTCCCCCGGAACGGAGCGGCGCGCCCTCCCGGGACAGCACCCGGTGGCGGAAGCCGCGCGGGAGGTCGAGGAGGCCTTCCGGATCGGGGACGAGCGGCCCGTAGCCGGCCTCCCCGGTGTGGGCGCAGGCGGCGGCCGTACCGGCGAACAGCTCGGTGAGCGCCCCGCCGAAGGCGATCCCGGCGAGTGCGGTGCCGGTGCGGGCGAGGACGTGGCGTCGTGTTGCGGACATGGTGACTCCCTGCTGGCGGACAGGAACCCCGACGTGACGGATCCGCACACCTGTACCACGCTGCGTGGCGGAGGAGAACCGCCCGGGCGGCGCGGCCCCCCTCACCACCGGCGCGGTCACCGCCACGGCCGTCCCCCCGCACGCGCACCCGCGCGCCCCGCCCCGTACCCATGCCCGCACCTGCCCGGTCCCTCCGAGCACGGCCCCCGGGGACGGCTCCCGCCCCGTCCCGGAGCGGCTCCGACTCCTCCCGGAGCGGTTCGGCCCGCCCCCGGGACGGTTCCGGCCGCCGCCCCTCGGGCGGCGGCCGGAGCTCCGGGCGGCGGTGCCGCTCAGCCCGCGAGGCTCGCGGACAGCGTGATCTTCGTCCCCGCCAGCGCCTGGCTGACCGGGCAGCCCGCCTTGGCCTCCTCCGCCGCCTTGGCGAACGCGGCCCCGTCAGCGCCGGGGACCTCGCCCTCGACGGTGAGGTGCACGCCGGTGATGCCCGTACCGGGCTGGAGCGTGACGTCGGCCTTCGTGGTCAGCCGGGTCGGCGGCGTACCGGCCTTGCCCAGGACGGCCGACAGGAACATGGAGAAGCAGCTGGAGTGGGCGGCCGCGATGAGCTCCTCCGGGCTGGTCATGCCGTTCGGTTCCTCGGCGCGCGCCGGCCAGGAGACCGGGTAGGAGCCGGCGCCGGAGGAGTCGAGGGTCACGGTGCCCGTGCCCTCGGTGAGGTCGCCCTCCCAGACGGTGTGCGCGTGACGCGTGGTGGCCATGCCGGTTTCCCTTCCGACGCCGTGCGGCGTCAGGGCGTGGACGGTGGGCTTACGGCACGCCAACCTACTGCGCGATCAGCCCCTCGGCGTCCCGTGCCAGGGCGGTGAGCCGCGAAATCGCCCGGAAGTACTTCTTCCGGTACCCGCCGTTCAGCATCTCGTCGCTGAACAGCCGGTCGAAGGGCAGCCCGGAGGCGAGCACCGGTATCTCCCGGTCGTACAGCCGGTCGGCGAGGACGACCAGGCGCAGCGCCGTCGACTGGTCGGGGACGGCCGTCACGCCCGTCAGGCAGACCGCCGCCACCTCCTCGGTCAGCGCCCCGTACCGGCTCGGGTGGACCCGCGCCAGGTGCTCCAGCAGGTCGGGGAAGCGGTCCAGGGAGGCGCCCGGCGTCGCCCGCGCGGCCCGCGCGACCTCCTCGTCCGCGTACGGCGCCGGGGCCTCGGGCAGTCCGCGGTGGCGGTAGTCCTCGCCGTCGATGCGCAGCGGCCGGAAGTGCGCGGACAGGCCCTGGATCTCGCGCAGGAAGTCGGCGGCGGCGAACCGGCCCTCGCCCAGCTTGCCCGGGAGCGTGTTCGACGTGGCCGCCAGGGCGACGCCCGCCTCCACCAGCTTGCCGAGCAGCGTGGACACCAGCACCGTGTCGCCCGGGTCGTCCAGCTCGAACTCGTCGATGCACAGCAGCCGGTGCCCGCTCAGGGTCCGCACGGTCTGCTGGAAACCGAGCGCGCCGACCAGGTTGGTCAGTTCCACGAACGTGCCGAACGCCTTGAGCCCCGGCTCGGCCGGCGCGGCGTGCCACAGCGATGCCAGCAGGTGCGTCTTGCCGACGCCGTACCCGCCGTCCAGGTACACGCCGCGCGGCCCGGCGGGGGCGGCGGGCCTCCGGGAGAACCAGCGGCGCCTGCCCGCACCGTCCGCGCGCCCCGCGCCCAGGCCGGCGGCGAAGTCCGCCAGCACCCGGACGGCCTCGGCCTGGCTGGGCTGGTTCGGGTCGGGGAGGTAGGTGTCGAAGCGCACGCCGTCGAAGCGCGGCGGCGGCACCATCTCGGCGACCAGGCGATCGGCGGGGACGTGCGGCTCGCGGGCGCACAGGGACAGCGGGACCGCTTCGGTCAGGGCACTCGTCGACACGCTCCCCACTGTAAGCGCCGTGCCAGACTGCTCCTCATGCGACGCCTGTTCCCCGTGACCGACCGGACACCGCCCCTCCCCGCCGCCGAGTGGTCCCTCGACGAGCTGGCCGACGCCTACGCCTACCCGACCGGCCCCGGCACCCCGCACGGCGCGTGGCTGCGCGCCAACATGGTGTCGTCCCTGGACGGCGCCGCCCAGCACGAGGGGCGCTCGGAGCCGATCTCCTCCGCCGCCGACATGCGGGTCTTCGGCACGCTGCGGGCGCTCGCCGACGTGGTCGTCGTGGGCGCCGAGACGGTACGCCTGGAGGGGTACCGCCCGGCCCGCGCGCGCGAGGCCTTCGCCGCGCGGCGGAAGGCGGCCGGCCAGGGGCCCGCGCCCGCCGTCGCCGTGGTGAGCGCCTCGCTGGACCTGGACTTCTCGCTGCCGCTGTTCACCTCCCCGCTGGTGCCGACCCTGGTCCTCACGGGCGCCGCCGCGCCGCCCGCGCGGGTGCGGGAGGCCGAGCGGGCCGGGGCGGAGGTGGTCGTCGCCGGCGACGGTCCGGGCGTGGAGCCGGGACGCGCCGTACGGGAGCTGGCCGGGCGCGGGCTGCCCCGGCAGCTCACCGAGGGCGGGCCGCGGCTGCTGGGCCAGTTCGTGGCCGCCGGGGTGCTGGACGAGCTGTGCCTGACCGTCTCCCCGGTGCTCACCGCCGGGGACGCGCAGCGCATCGCGGGCGGGCCGTCCGTGGCGGTGCCGTCGCGGTTCGCGCTGGCGTCCGTGCTGGAGGAGGACGGGTTCCTCTTCACGCGCTACCGCCGGGCCGACCCGGTACGGACCGGCACGGCGGCGGGCGTCCGGTGACACACCGGTTCGGAAAATGATCGGAATTAACCGTTCCGCCTACCCCGCGCTGGGCACACTTACCTTCTCAGACCCCGTGCGGGCACGGGGAGGGACGGTTTCCGCGGAAGGGTTCCGAAGGTGTTCACAAGCGTTCTGATGATCGAGAAACCGCTGTCGTCCGTGGACGTGGACTTCGTCACGACCCTGCACGGGGACGAGGCCGTCTCCTTCATCGTGCTCATGCAGCCCCGCGGCGACCGGGCCGACACGCTGCTGCGCGCCATCGACGACGTCGCCGTCGGCGCGCTGAAGGACGCGGCCAGGGAGGGCGAGGAACCGTCCGGCCCGGAGGCGCGGTGCCCGGCGGAGGCGGCCCTGGAACGGTCGGTCCGGGCCCTGCGCGACGCCGGCTGCGAAGCGGTCGGCCAGGTCGTCGAGGACCACCCGCTGGACAAGATGAGGGCCGTCGTGGAGGAGGCCGACGCCGACGAGGTGATCGTGCTGACCGCACCGCACTACGTGGAGGAGTTCTTCCACCGGGACTGGGCGTCCCGCGCCCGCCACAAGGTCGGCGTACCGGTGCTCAAGCTCTTCGCCCACAACGAATAGGCTGGGCGCCCGCACGTACGACACACCCCGGGGAGAGATCCGTATGGCACCCGCCATCCCTGCCGCGATGGAACGGCCGCACTTCATCGGCATCGGCGGCGCCGGCATGTCGGGCATCGCGAAGATCCTCGCCCAGCGCGGGGCCAAGGTCGCCGGCAGCGACGCGCGCGAGTCCGAGACCGCCGCGTCGCTGCGCGCCCTCGGCGCGACCGTCCACATCGGGCACGCCGCGCACCACCTCGCCGACGACAGCAGCTGCGTCGTCGTCTCCAGCGCCATCCGCGCCGACAACCCCGAGCTCGCCCGCGCCGGACAGCTCGGCATCCCCGTCGTGCACCGCTCCGACGCGCTGGCCGCGCTGATGGAGGGCCTGCGCGCCATCGCCGTGGCGGGCACCCACGGCAAGACCACCACCACCTCGATGCTCGCCGTCGCCCTCACCGAGCTCGGCCTGGACCCGTCGTACGCCATCGGCGGCGACCTCGCCGGCCCCGGGACCAACGCCCGGCACGGCGAGGGCGACCTCTTCGTCGCCGAGGCCGACGAGAGCGACCGCAGCTTCCAGAAGTACGCCCCCGAGGTCGCCCTCGTCCTCAACGTCGAACTGGACCACCACGCCAACTACGCCTCCCTGGAGGAGGTCCACGAGTCCTTCGAGGCGTTCGTCGCCAGGATCCCCCGCGGCGGCACCCTCGTCGTCGGCGAGCACCCGGGCGCCCGGGAGCTGGCCGCGCGGGTCTCCGGCCGCCCGGGGCTGCGGATCCTGCGCGTGGGCGAGTCGGAGGGGTCCGACGTGTGGATCCGCCGGATCACCCCGAAGGGGATGACCAGCGAGGTCACCGTCGTCCTCGACGGCGCCGAGCACACCTTCGCGGTCTCGGTCCCCGGCCGCCACTACGCCCACAACGCCGCCGCCTCCCTCGCCGCCGGCAGCCGCGCGGGCGTCGACCCGGCCGACCTGGCCCGGGCCCTCACCGCCTACACCGGGGTCGGACGCCGCCTCCAGCTCAAGGGCGAGGCGGCCGGCGTCCAGGTCGTCGACTCGTACGCGCACCACCCCACCGAGATGACCGCCGACCTGGAGGCGATGCGCGACGCGGCCGGCGCCGACCGCCGCCTGCTGGTGGTCTTCCAGCCGCACCTGTTCTCCCGCACGCGGGAACTGGGCGCGGAGATGGGCCGGGCCCTCGCCCTCGCCGACGAGTCGCTGGTCCTCGACGTCTACCCGGCCCGCGAGGACCCGATCCCCGGCGTCACCAGCGCACTGATCACCGACGCGGCCACCGCGGCGGGCGCCCGCGTGACGCCCGTCCACGACCGGGCCGCCGTCCCCGGCCTGATCGCGGGAACAGCCCGCCCCGGCGACCTCGTTCTCACCATGGGCGCCGGCGACGTCACGGACCTCGGCCCGAGGATTCTCGACCGCCTGGCGGACTGACCCGAGCCGAAGGAGCTGAACGGACGATGCCGTACGAGGTCGAGAAGCCGGACGAGCAGTGGCGCGCCGAGCTGTCCCCGCAGGAGTACCGCGTCCTGCGCGAGGCCGGCACGGAACCGCCCTTCACCGGCGAGTACACCGACACGAGGACCAGGGGCGTCTACTCCTGCCGCGCCTGCGGCGCGGAGCTGTTCACGTCCGAGACGAAGTTCGCGTCCCACTGCGGCTGGCCCTCCTTCTACGACCCGAAGGACGGCGACGCGGTCGAACTGGTCGAGGACCGCTCCCACGGCATGGTCCGCATCGAGGTCCGCTGCGCCCGCTGCGGCTCCCACCTGGGTCACGTCTTCGAGGGCGAGGGCTACCCCACCCCGACGGACCAGCGCTACTGCATCAACTCGATCTCGCTGCGGCTGGCCCCGGCCGGGGAGTGAGCGGCCGGCGGGCCGGACCGGCGGAGGCGGGGCGCCCCCATCCGCGCCCACCGGGCCCCGCCCGCCGTCCCCGGGCACGCGCTCGTCCCCGCCCTCCACGGCGGCGGGAGCGGCCCCGGGGCGGCCCGGCCCCGGGCGGCGGACGCGCCGCCACCGGCCGGCGCCCCGCGTGCGGGGGAACCGCGCCGAGCGGTGGCGGGGCGCGTCACGACCGCCCGTTCGCCCACCCGACCCCGTCGGCCCTCCGTCGCGCCGGGGACCGGCGACGGAAGGCGGAAGAGGCCTTTCCGGTCCGCAGCTGTCGATTTCCGGACGGAACGAGACCCTGGCCTTTCAGAGGGCGCCGGCACCGATCGACAATGCCGGTACAGCATGACGCGTGACCTACCGGGTGGTGCGGACGAGCACGCCGCTCACGCTCAGGACCTCATGGCACCCGGGGGCCCGGCGGCCGGTGGCGGGGGTGCCCGGCTCGGTGCAGGTCACTTCCATGGTCACGGTCTCGTTCTCAGGGATCCTGATGGGGGTCACCCAGTGGTAGTCCTGGTTGCGGAAGGTCTCCAGCGCGATCGTGGTGATCTTGCGGTCGCCGAACGTGATCGTCAGCAGGCCCTCGTCGCCCTGGAAGTTGGCGACGACGATGTCCGTCACCTCGAAGACACTTCCCTCGGGCACCTGGTAGGGGCCGGTCCTGGTCTTCCCGCCGGGGGTTTTCAGGTCGATGGTCTCCGAGTGCTGCTGGCCGCCGCCCGACGACCCGGCGCCGCCCGACGTCCCGGTGCCGCCCGGCCCGCCCGGCCCGCCCGGGGCACCCGTACCGTCCGGCGCGCCGGCACCGTCCGTCCCGGACGGCACGCCCGCCCCCTGGCCGCCGGGCCGGGTGTCCGTGCCGGGACCGGCCCCCGGACTCTGCCCCGCCTGCTGCCCGGCCGCGGCGGGACGCGGCCTGACCGCCTCGGCGGCCGCCTCCTCGGCCGCGCTGCGCACCGCCGGACGCACCAGGGCGAACCAGGCGAACAGCAGCGCGAGCAGCACCGCGAGCACCGCGAGCAGCCACCTCGGGAAGACCGGGATCTGGACGAACTCCGCGTCCAGCGGCGCCGCGGCGGCGCCCCCGTCCCGCCGCGCCCCCTCCTCGTCGCCGGATTCCGCGGCGTCCACGGTGAACGGCCACACCACGGGGGCGCCGAACCACACTGGCTTGCCCGTGCGGACACGCAGGCCGGCCTCCGCCGACTCGCCGGGCTCCAGCCTCCGCGCCGCCGGGCCGAAGGCGAACCCCAGCTCCTCGCCCGCCTGGCCCGCGGCGAAGCCCGCCTCCACCGGGGAGTTGCCCCGGTTGCGCACCGCCAGCCGGTAACGTCCGCGCAGCCAGCCGCGCCGGCGGCGCGGAACCAGCTCCGCGTGCAGCTCGTGGAACTCCTCGACGTGCACGGTGGTCTCGAGGACCTGCACCGACCCGGGGTGCTCGGCGGGCAGGACCCGTACGCCGAGGGGCACCTCACCGGCCCGGACCTCCGCGGAGCGCGGCGGTTCCAGAAGGATCGTCACCGTCTCGGAGGTACCGGGGTAGAGGGAGACCCGGGGCGGCTCCACGGTGGCCCAGGAGGCGCACTCCCCGACGACTTCCAGGGCGTACGCCTCGACGATGTCGCCGTCGTTGCGGACGGTCAGAACCGTCGTGGCGGTGCCGCCCGGCGCCACGGTCACTTCCGGGATGCCGAGGCCGGACGCACCGGGATGGGAAGAAGCTGCAGAAGGCGTCACACCGCCACGGTAGGAGCGCCCCCGGGGCGCCACGAGAAGCGCGGGGGCAACGCCCGGGCAACGGTGGTGTCCCGGGGGCCGAGGGCGGTCCTCCCCTCATCGGCGAGCCGTTGACACGGGCCGCCGCCTCCCGCGCGCCCCCCTTGTGCCGGTCGCCCTCGCCGTGCGGACATCGACCACGAACCCAGGGGACGGACAAGCGCTCATGCCCAGCGCAGAGAAGACGGAACCCGCAGCGACCGCCACCACCTCCCGCGCGCCCGCCCCGGACCGGAGCACGCGAAGAACCGGCCGTCCCGACCGGGAGAGCCGCGTGAGCGTGGCCGTCCACGCCGCCGACCCGGTCCTGCGCCTGGGCGTCGCCCAGCAGCTGCGCCAGCGCCCGGAGGTCGAGCTGCTCGCCGACGCGGACGCCGACGCGGAGCGGGCCAGGGTGTCGCTGGTGGTCGTCGACGTGGTCGACGACGACGTGGCCGCCCTGCTGCACCGGCTGCGCCACAACTCCGCCACCCGCACGGGGCTCGTGGTCGCGACCCTCGGCGCGGGCTCGCTGCAGCGCGTCGTCGAGTGCGGTGTGGCGGCGGTGCTGCGCCGCGCCGAGGCCGACCAGGACCGGCTCCTCCGCCTGGTCCTCGCCATAGCCAACGGCGAGGGCGTGCTCCCCGGCGACCTGCTCGGCGAACTGCTCACCCGGGTGGGCCGCCTCCAGCGCTCGGCGCTCGACCCGCGGGGGCTGTCCCTGTCCACGCTCACCACCCGTGAGGCGGAGATGCTGCGCATGGTGTCGGAGGGCCTGGACACCGCGGAGATCGCCCGCAGGACCGCGTACTCCGAACGGACCGTCAAGAACGTGCTGCACGAGGTCATCTCGCGGCTGCACCTGCGCAACCGGGCCCACGCCGTCGGTTACGCGCTGCGCAACGGACTGATCTGACGGGCCGCGCCGACGGCGGCCGGGAACCGGCGCTGCCCGGAAGCACACCGCGTACTTCCCCGGATCTGGCCCCGCCGCCCTGCCGCGCCGCACCCGGCCGACGCAGGGTGGGCGGGGCGCGCCTGGACCGGGGCGTCCCGGCCAGGACGAGAGGGAGAGCGTGATGGGAGCCGCTGGACCTGGGGGGCGGTACCGCCTGGGGAGGCTCGGCGCGTCGTTGCTGCTGCTGCTCCCGGTGTACGGCGTGACGGCGGCCTCCGGACAGGGCGGCGCCGCCCCTCGGCTGCGGGCCGCCGACGCCGCGGGGCCCCGGGTCACCGACGCCGCGGAGACCCGGGTCGTGTACGCCGGCACCCGGCACCGCAGCCTCGGCGGGGCCACCACGGACAGCACCAGCGCACCGCTGTTCGGCGCGGGCCCGGCGCACTTCGACGTCCAGCCGTCCGCCCTCGGCGACCGGCTGGTCTTCGCGAGCCGCCGCGACGACTCGATGTCGACCTTGCTCATGCCGTACGCGTCGGCCTCGCCCTTCCACGCGTTCCTCAGGCCGAGCCGCGGCAGCAGCGCGCCGGGGATGGTGGAGTCGGTGAGGACCTCCACGACGGCGGCGCCGTCCGTGGTGTAGCCGCGGGCGACGGTCACCTCCGCGCCGTCCCTCTTCCCCGCCGCCAGTTTCCGCCTCGCCGCTTCGATCTTCGCGTCGAGGTCCTTCAGCGCCGCGTCGGCCGCCTCCGGCTTGCCGACGGCGGTGCCGATGGTCTTCAGCGTGGCCCGCATCTCCTCGTACTCGCTCTCCGTGGAGTACGGGTCGAACATCAGGGTCGGCGCGATCTCGTTCAGCTGCTCGTAGTTGGCCTCGGAACGCACCTTGGAGGTGATGATCAGGTCGGGCTTCAGCGCCTTGACGGTCTCCAGGCTGGGTGCCTGCCGGGTGCCGACGTCCTTCACGTCCGCGCCGAAGCGGGGCCCGGCGGTGACCCACTGGCCGTACCCCCCGACGTCGGCGACCCCGGCCGGGGACACCCCGAGGGCCAGCAGGTCCTCGGCGTACGTCCACTCCAGGGCGACGACCTTCTTCGCGGGTGCCTTCAGCGTGGTGGTGCCCTTCAGGTGGGAGACGGTGACGCCGCCCGCACCGCCTCCCCCGCTCTTCGCGGGGGAGCCGCCGCCCGCCTCCTCGGCGGCGGAGCCGCAGCCGGCGGCGGTGACGGCGAGCGCCGCGGCGGCGAACAGGGCGGTGAGGCCGGTGCGGGCCCGTGGTGGAGTGCGCATACGCGAGGGTTCCTTCGCTCGATCGGTGGTGCGGCCCGGCCGTACGCGGTGTACGGCCGGGTGGTGCGGGGCACCCGTACGGGGCGTACGGGCCGGTTGGTGCGGCGGGCCGGGGCTCAGCCGGCCGCCGGCGACGGCTCGCGCCACGTCGGCAGGCAGGTCGGCACACCCGTGCGGGGGTCGAGGACGACGGTCGTGTCGATCCGGAAGGCGGTGCGGACGGTCTCCTCCGTCAGCGCCTCCGCGGGCGGCCCGGACGCGACGATCCGGCCCCCGGCCAGCACGACCACCGCGTCGGAGAACGCGGCGGCCTGGTTCAGCTCGTGCAGCACCACCACCACGGTGATGCCGTGCTCGTCGGCCAGCCGCCGCACCAGCCGCAGCACCTCGATCTGGTAGCGGATGTCGAGGTACGTCGTCGGCTCGTCGAGCAGCAGCAGCCCGGTCCGCTGGGCCAGCGCCATCGCGATCCACACCCGCTGCCGCTCACCCCCGGACAGCCGGTCCAGGGTGCGCTCGGCCAGCGGCCGCAGGTTCGTGGCGTCCAGCGCCCAGGAGACCGCCTCCCGGTCCTCGTCGCCCCCGCCCCGCGCCAGCAGGCCCTGGTGGGGGTGGCGGCCGTAGGCCACCAGCTCCTCCACGGTCACCCCGGCGGGCACGACCGGCGACTGCGTCAGGAAGCTGAGCTTGCGGGCCAGCTCACGCGGCCGGTACTCCGCCAGGTCCCGCCCGTCCAGCACGATCCGGCCCCCGTCCGGGACGTGCAGCCGGGCCAGCGCCCGCAGCAGCGTGGACTTGCCCGAGCCGTTCGGACCGATGAGCGCGGTGACCGCGCCGGGTGCCGGCGTGACGTCGATGCCCCGCGCGACCGGCTCGCCCCCGTGGCCCAGGGTGAGCTCCCGCGCGCTGATCCCCACGCTCACGACAGCGGGTTGGGGACGGTGCCGTTGGGGCGCAGCGCGTGCCGCAGCGCCCGGTCGACGTAGCGGGTGACGACGAGCCGGTCGGTGTTGAACGGGTAGCGCGGGAACTCCTCCGCGAGCATGTCGTACTCGGCGTACCGGTCCTTCTTCTCCGGGAACCGCTCCTGGTACGACACGACGGCCCGCCGCACCAGCCGCCAGAACCGCTCCTCGGGGACGCCCAACTGCTCGGCGGCGAGCGGCGCCAGGTACCGGAAGTGGCCCAGCAGCAGCTGGTCCACCACGTGCTGGCGGATGACGACCGGGCTCTTGCGGGGCAGTACGTGGTCGTGGCCGTCCGGCTCGGGCCCGCGCTCCGGGACCGGGGTGTGCGACACGGACACGTCGTCCACGAAGTCCTTCAGGAACAGCCGCCGCGGCACCTCGTCGGCGTCGTACCCGATCAGCGTGTTCTGGCCGTGCGGGTTGAAGGTGATGCCGTACGTGTACATCACGTGCAGCACCGGGTGCGTCACCGTCTCGAAGAGCCGCGACAGCCACTCCTCGGCGGGCAGCCCCGAGGCGCGGGCCAGCTCCGCCGCGAACGACGTGCCCTGCCCGTCCACGTACAGCAGCGACGCGAAGGTGCGGACCCGCTCGCCCTCGTCCCGCCGCGACTCCACCGGCTCCCGCCAGATGCAGCCGAGCGTCTCCAGGTGCTGGTACGGCATCTCCGGCACCCCGTCCAGGTACGGGTGGCGGACCGTCACCGACGCGACCTCGCCGAGGAACACCGTCCGCAGCTCGTCGCGGAGCAGCCCGTCCCGGCCGAGCAGGCCCGTCAGCCACTGCGTGGTGAGCGGCGCCCCCTGCGTGCAGTGCGGCGGGATGCCGCGCCAGATCAGCGTGTTGACGATCTTCAGGGGGAGCTTGACGTCGTACCGGCCCCGCTCCGACACGTTCGTCATGGTCCGCACCGACTGCTGCGGCAGGTACGCGTCGGCGCTCCGGCCGAGCGGCACGATCCGCCGCTGGGCGACCTCGCCGGCGAACAGCACCTGTACGGCGTGGTCCCACTGCCAGGGGTGGACGGGCATCCACACGTACGCGTCGGGGTCGCAGCCGGCCGCCTCGATCCGGGCGCGGAACGCGGCGGCGGTGCCCTCGTCCAGCTCGTGGGCGACGACCGCCCGTTCGCTCAGCCCCGGCGTGCCCCGGAACTCGGCGAGCCCCCGGTGCACGGCGATCCACTCCAGGGCGACCGGCCGCCGCGACTCCGGCGCGTACGCCCGCACGTCGCTCGCGGAGAAGCCGACGCGGCCCTTGTTGGCGACGAGCGTCGGATGGCCCGTCATGGCGCACTCCAGCTCGGCGTGGTCCAGCCCGCGCAGTTCGGCCGCCGTCCACCCGCCGTGCTCGATGCGCGCCGCGTCGGCGGCGAGGGTCGCCGACAACTCCGTCAGGTACATGCCGAGGGTCGGCGCGTCGGTCCCGATGGTGCCCGCGCAGTCCACGAGGAACCGCTGCACGTCCCAGGCGGGCGTCTCGATCTCGTTGCCGAGGAGCCCCGCCGCGCCGCGCGTCACGGAGTCCCCGGCGACCCGCCAGGAACCGAGTGCGCCGCGCGTGGCGGAGAACGCGTACGAGACCCCGCTGTCCAGGTCTATCCGGAACCGGCCCCCCTCCTCCAGCTCCAGCGGCTCGACCAGCTCCTCGAAGGCGAACTCGGAGAGCGCCTTGGCGAGGAGCCTGCGGTTCGCCTCCCGCCACGACTCCGGTGACACGTCGGCGATTTCGGGCACGGGGTGGTCCTCGGTCATGCGGTCGATGCCTTTCTCGTGTGGGCGCCGGCTCTTCCTCCGGCCCTTGTGCCGCTCCGCTCGGCGGTGCTTCATCCGGTGCTCCCCTCCTCGACGGCCCGGCCCGCCCGGACGACCGCGTCGAGCAGGCCGTCCACGTCCGCGGTACGGGCCCGCGGGTTCAGCAGGGTGAGCTTGAGGTGGACGGCCGGGCGGCCGTCGCCGCCGGGCGCCTCGGTCCGGCCGACCAGCGCGGTGCCGGTGCGCAGCAGGCGGCGGCGGAGCGCGCCGTTGACGCGGTCGGACGCGGCCGGGTCGCGGGCGGCGTACCGGAAGACGACCGTCGACAGCGTCGCCCCGGCGGTCAGCGACAGCCGGGGGTGCGCCGCCACGGCCCGCTCGGCGTGCCGGGCCAGGTCGTGGCAGGCCTCCAGCATCGCCCCTATCCCGTCGGTGCCCAGCGCCAGGAACGTCGCCGCGACCTTCAGCGCGTCGGCGCGGCGGGTGGTCTGCAGCGACAGGCCGAGCAGCCCGTCGTACCCGGCCTCACCGTCGTCGTCCGGGTCGAGGTAGGCGACCCGCCCCCCGGTCACCGGCGCGAAGTCCGCCGCGTCGCGGGCGAGCAGGAGGCTCGCGGCGGCCGGCTGCCAGGCCGTCTTGTGCAGGTCCAGGGTGACCGTGTCGGCCTCCTCGATCCCCTCCAGCAGCGGCCGCAGCCGGTCCGAGAACAGCGCGCCGCACCCGTAGGCGGCGTCCACGTGCAGCCGCACGCCGTGCTCCCGGGCGACCGCGGCGACCTCCGGCAGGGGGTCCACCGAGCCGTAGTCGGTGGTCCCCGCGGTGGCGACCACCGCGACGGGCAGCCACGCGTCCGGGTCGGCCCGGCGCAGCGCCGCGTCCAGCGCCCCGGGCCGCATCCGGTGGTGTCCGTCGACGGGCACGGCCCGCACCGCGCCCTCCCCGAGGCCCAGGACGGCGCAGGCCCGGGCGACGGAGAAGTGCGCCAGCTCCGAGCAGAACACCAGCGGCCGCCGCCCGAAGCCGGCCAGGCCGGCGGTGCGCACGTCCCGCGACTTGGCCGCCGCCGCGTCGCGGGCGACGAGCAGCGCCTGGAGGTTGGAGGCGCTGCCGCCGGAGGTGAGGACCCCGCCCGAGCCGGGCCCGTATCCGACGAGCCCACAGACGCCCTTCACCAGCCGCCGCTCGATCTCGACGGCGTAGGGGCCGGAGTCCCACGTGTCGACGGAGGCGTTGAAGACCCCCGCCAGGACGTCGGCCGCCGCGGCGACGGCCAGCGACGGCGGCTGGAGGTGCGCCGCGGCGCGCGGGTCGGCGAGGTCCACCGTGCCCTCCGCGCAGGCCCGGGCGAGCGCCAGCACGGCCTCCGGCCCGGTCCCGGCGCGCGGTACGACCCCTTCGGGGAACTGCGCGTCGACCAGCGCGGTCAGGCCCTCCGGGGCGAGCGCCGGCAGCGGCCCCCCCGCGCCCGCGCAGCCCGTCGGCGCACTCCCGGAGGATGCCGCGCACCAGCCGCCCCACCTCGTCGAGCCCCGCGGGGGAGGGCGGCCAGCAGGACGGGCCCCGGGAACGGCGGGGCGGGGGCGGACGGTGCGCCACCGGTCATCGTCATGGCAGGGCTCCTTCTTCTCCGGCTCGTTCCGCCTCCGGGGCGCGGTGGGCGGGCGCCGGCAGGGCGAACGCGTGCCCCTTCGGCTCCGCGGGCCGGTCCGGCGGGCGCCGGCGCGGGGGCGGGACGCGGGGAACGGCGGGCGGGGGACGGAGCGCGCCCCGGGCGGCGGCCCCCGCCGGCGGCGCGGGGGCCGCCAGCGCCAGGGCGCACAGCAGCGCGCCCCCGACGAGGAGGGGCGCCCACAGGGCCGCGGCCGCCGCGCCGGTGGCGACGAGCGGCGCGAGCAGCAGCCCCGCCGTCTGTCCCACGGCGACGACGCTGTACGCCGCCCCCGACCCGCTGGCGGCGACCACCCGCTCGTCCAGGGCGACCTGGCCCAGCGCCAGCCCGGCCCCGAACACCAGCCGCGCCACGGCCAGCCAGCCCGGCTCGGTGACCGCCGCCTGCGCGGCGAGCCCCGCCGCGGCGACGAGCATCCCGTACCGCAGCAGCCGCCCTCCCAGCCGCCCCCGCAGCCGCGCGGCGGCGGGCAGCAGCGCCAGCACGGCGAGGTGGGGCAGCAGGAACAGCACCGCCGCCGTGGCGGCCGACGCGCCCGAGCCGGTGGCGTACGCGGTGAAGTACGGCCGCGCCGCGTAGACGGCGACCGCCGTCAGCAGCACGTACACGGCCAGCCGCCACACCCCGCCGCCGACGGCCGGGCCGGCCCCGGGGGCGCCACCGCCGCCGGCCGGCGCGCCGGCCCCGGGCCGCAGCACCCGCAGGCAGGCCGCGAGCAGCACCGCCTCCAGCAGCGCCAGCAGCGGCAGCGCCGACCGCGGCTCGGGCACGGACACGACGGCCCCGCCCAGCAGGGTCGCCGCGACCGACGCGGCGTGCAGGACCGCCACGTACTGCACGACGCCGGGCAGCACCCCGCGCGGATGGCTCCGGGCGAGCCCCGGGTACGCCAGCAGGACGACCGCCTTCGCGGCGACGAGCAGCACGGACACCCCGGTGAACACCGCGTACGAGGGTGCGAGGACCAGGGCCGCGGCCAGCAGCACCGCCGCCGACTGCCCGGCCGTCACCAGCCGGGCCAGCGGCACCCGGTGGCTCGCCCGGCCCCACAGGGGCAGGGCGACGACCGCCGACGCCTGGCACAGCACCAGGAAGAGCCCGGTCGCGGCCAGCGCCTCCACCCCGTACGCGGCGCGGAACAGCGCCGGGTAGAACGGGGCGAGCGCCGACTGGGTCACCATGTGCAGTCCGGCCGCCGCCAGCAGCACCGGGCGGCCGCGCCCCTCCGTCATGCCGTGCGCTCGCGGACCATGAGCGCCGCCCGCTTCGCCGGCAGGTCGATCCGCCGGACCAGCCGGAACCCGGCCCGTTCGAAGGCCCGCACGGACCGCTCGTTGCGGACGTCCGGCTCCGCGACGACGCGCTCGGCGTACGGGTCGGTGCGCAGCAGCCAGTCGGAGACGGCCCGCAGCAGCGCCGCGCCGAGCCCCCGGCCCCGGTACCCGGACGGGCCGAGCAGCAGGTGCACGCCGGCGTCGCGGGGCCGCGCCGGGTAGTGGTGGCGCAGCGGGTCCAGGTCGGCCCGGTACAGCTCCCAGTAGCTCATCGGGGTGCCGCCGACGCAGCCGATGTACGGGGTGGAGTGGGCGCTGGCCACCTGCTCCCGCAGGTAGGCGGCGATCCGCTCCTCCGGCTGCGCCATCTCCCAGTACTCGGCCACCTCCGGGTCGTTCATCCACGCGTGGACCAGTCCCGCGTCGGCGGCCGGGTCGACCGCGCGCAGCGTGAACGCGCCCGCCTCCGCCAGCGTCCCGGTGACGACGAGGTTCCCGCCCGTCACCTGCCCGCTCCCGCCAGGGGGTTGGGGATGTCCACGTACACCGACTGCGCCTCCAGCGGGCCGGTCAGCTCGTCCATGCCGCGCACCCGCGTCAGCAGGTTCGCCTTGCAGCGCAGCGTCGGCCCGTCCCGCAGCAGCGAGGCCAGCCGCAGCCGGTCGCCGTGCTCGGCGGCGGCCGCGGCGAGGAACCGGCCGGCGAGGCCGAGCAACCGCGTCTCGTCGGCGAGGCCCTGGGAGCCGAGCGCGCCGGCGAGGCCGAGCAGGTTGTTGACGCCGACGTAGTAGGCCAGCCGCTCGTCGATGACCTCGTCGGCGACGTACGTGCCGAGGTCCCTGCCGACGCCCGGCACCCACCCGTACAGGGCGTCGCTGCGGGCGGGGGAGAAGTAGTAGCCCTGGTTGTCGCGGTACCGGCCGCCGGAGGGCCAGCCCTCGTCGTCGAGGACGGCGAGGGTGTTCTGCTGGTGCGCCTCCAGGCCCAGCCCGTACACGGCGTACAGCCACAGGACGGGGCCCACGACCCGTTCGGCGTAGCGGGCGAACCACTCCTCGCCGACCTCGGCGGCGGGCCGGCCGGTCCGCTCGGCGAGGGAGTGCACGAGCACCGCCAGGCGGGAGCGCCCGCCGGGCAGGTCGGGGCGGGGGAGACCAGCCCGGCGACGCACAGGCCCTGCGCCGCGGCGTCCGCGGTGAACGGGTTGGCGCGGACGACCACGTCGAGGCCGGTGCCGTCGCCGCCGCCGGGCGCGGTGTCGACGGCGAGCCACGCCGGGTCGCGGACGATCTCGAAGCCCGGGTGCGCGGCGTGCAGGGCCCGGGCGAGCCCGGCGGTGAGGAGCCGGTCCACGGCGAGGCCCCGGCGCAGTTCGGACCGCATGTTCTCGCGCCGCGAGTTGGTGATGCGCAGCCCGAGGGAGAACTTCAGCATCACGGCCGCGTCGGCCCGGTACAGCGTCCGGACCGAGGAGGTGGGCGACCAGTCGGGGCCGGCCGGGCCGAGGTCGTGCAGCAGGCCCGCGTCGAGGAGGGCCCGTACGGCGGGCCGGTGGACGGCGTCCTGCGCCTGCCACGGGTGGGCGGGGACCAGGACCGTGCCCCCGGGCCGCGCGAGGCCGTCCCCGGCGAAGGTGGCGAGGAGGTCCTCGGCACTCCGGTCGAGGGAGGAGTCGGAGCTGACGACGGACGGGTCCGCGGCGAACCAGTGCAGCGGGAAGGAGCCGCGGGTCTCGGGGGAGTACCGGGCGGCCTCCGCCTCGGTGAGCCCCTCGCGGCTCTTGGGCGTCGGGTGCAGCGGGTGCCCGGTGAGGAGGGCCTGCTCGGCGGCGAGGAACGGCGTGGTGCCGGTCGGGTCGTCGGGCGCGGCGGCCCGCGCCCGGAGGAACCCGGCGACCCGGCGCACGGAGTCGCTGACGCGGCCGGTCAGGTCGGTGACGGACTCGGGGTCGCCGTCCGCGGCCTCGGCGCCGAGCAGCGCGGCGAGCACCGTGGCGGATGCGGGCGCGCCGGAGGGCAGACGGGCGGGCCCGAAGCGGTGCCAGCCGGCGGGCGACCAGTACAGGACGGGCGCCTCGACGGCCGTACCGGCCGTGGGCAGCTCCAGGCGCAGCACGTCGCCGGCGGGCCGCTCCACCCCGGTCTCCCGCACCCAGCAGCGCAGCAGGTTGTCGGCGGCGGCCCGGTCGGCCTCCGCGACGGGGTCCGGGGGCTGGATCTGGCTCATGCACACTCTTTCTGCTCGGTCGGCTCGGTCTGTGCGGTCGGCTCGGTCTGTGCGGCCGGTGCGGCCGGCCCGGTCTCCCCGGCCGGCCCGTGGTCCGCGCGGCCGCGGGCCAGGCCGAAGGTGGTGAACGCGGTGCGGCGCGGCAGCGGGTAGACGGGCCGGCCCGTCAGGGTGTTGAGGATGACGGCGGAGCGCCAGGCGGCGAGGCCCAGGTCGGGGGCGCCGACACCGTGGGTGTGGCGCTCGGCGTTCTGGACGAACACGGCGCCGCCGATCTCCCCGTCGAGGACGAGCCGCTGGTCGTGGCCGACGAGGGGCCGGCCGGAGCCGTCGCGGGCGAGGTGCGGGCCGAGCGGCCCGAGGAGCCCGTCGAGGGGGCGCTGCGCGTAGCCGGTGGCGAGGACGACGGCGTCGGTGGCGAGCGTGGCCCGCGACCCCTCCTCGCGGTGTTCGAGGGCCAGCTCCACCCGCCCGTCGCGGCGGGCGGCGGCGGTGACGGCGACGCCGGGGGTGAGGGTGACGTCCGGCCAGCCCCCGGCCAGGGTCCGGCGGTACAGCTCGCCGTGGATGTCCGCCAGGGTCTCCGCGCTGACCCCCTTGTACAGCTGCCACTGGGCCGGCAGCAGCCGGTCGCGGACGGCCTCGGGCAGCTCGCGGAAGTAGCGGGTGTGGTCGGGGGTGAAGTGCTCCAGCCCGAGCCTGCTGTACTCCATGGGCGCGAACGCCGGGGTGCGGGCGAGCCACGCCAGCCCCTCCCGGCCCTCGGGCCGGGCCCGCAGCAGGTCGAGGAGGACCTCGGCGCCCGACTGGCCGGCGCCGACGACGGTGACGTGGCCGGCGGCGCGGAGCCGGTCCCGGTGGGCGAGGTAGTCGGCGGAGTGCAGCACCGGTGCGTCCGGGTCGCCGGCGAGGTCCCGCAGCGGCGCGGGCACGTGCGGGGCGGTGCCGACGCCGAGCGCCAGGTGCCGGGCGAGGATCCGGCCGGTGGACAGGGCGGCGCCGCGCTCGTCGACGCGGGTGAACCCCACCTCGTACGCCTGCCGGTCCCGGTCCCAGCGGACGCCGTCGACGCGGTGCCCGAAGCGGCAGGACGGCAGCGCCCGGCTGACCCAGCGGCAGTACGCGTCGTACTCGGCGCGCGGTATGTGGAACCGCTCGGCGAAGTAGAACGGGAACAGCCGCTCCTGGACGCGGACGTAGTTGAGGAACGACCAGCGGCTCGTCGGGTCGACGAGGCTCACCAGGTCGGCGAGGAACGGCACCTGGAGCACGGCCCCCTCGATCAGCAGGCCGGGGTGCCAGTAGAAGGCGGTCCGCTGCTCCAGGAAGACGGCGTCGAGTCCGGGCACCCCGTCGGCCAGGGCGGCCAGCGACAGGTTGAACGGTCCGGCGCCCACACCGAGCAGGTCGACGGTCCGCGGTTCCTCGGCGGTTCGCCCAGTCGTCATCGGGGTCCTCCCGGTCGTGGCGGGTGGGGGGCGCCGGCGCGGCACGCGGCCGCGGCGGCCAGGTCGAGCAGGCCGGCCAGGTCCTCGCCGGCGGCCCGCGGGTGGAGCAGGGTGGCCTTCAGCCACAGCCGCCGGGTGCCGTCGGCGTCCTCGGCGACGGCCCGTCCCACCACCGCGCGCCCCTCGGCCAGGAGTCGGCGGCGGACCTCCGCGACCAGCGCGTCGCCCTCCCCGGGCGGCGCCGCGTCGGCGGCCAGCGGCCGGAACAGCACGGTGCTGATGCCGGTCTCGCCGGGGCGGCGGCGCAGCGCCGGATGGGCGTCGACGAGCGCGGCGAACTCCCGCGCGGCGGCCACGCAGTGCTCGACGAGCGCACCGAGGCCGGTGCGGCCCAGTGCCCGCAGGGTGGCGGCGATCTTCAGCACGTCGGGGCGCCGGGTGGTGCGGACGGAGCGGCCCAGCAGGTCCGGCAGGCCGGCCTCGCCGTCGTCGGCGGCGTTGAGGTAGTCCGTGCGCAGGGCCAGCGGGGTGAGCAGGTCCGCGTCGCGGACGGCGAGGACCCCGGCGGCGACCGGCTGCCAGCCCAGTTTGTGCAGGTCGAACGTGACGGAGACGGCCGACTCCAGGCCGTCGAGGAGCGGCGCGAGCCGGTCGCTGAACAGCAGCGGTCCGCCGTACGCGGCGTCCACGTGCAGCTCCGCGCCGTGCCGTGCCGCCACGGCGGCGAGCTGCGGGAGCGGGTCGATCAGCCCCTCGTCGGTGGTGCCGGCGGTGGCCACCACCAGGGCGGGTCCGGTGACGCGGGCCAGGGCCCGGCCGACCGCCTCCGGGTCGGTCCGCCCGCCGGGGCAGTCGACGGGGACGGGGGCGGGCAGGTCCAGCAGCCAGGCGGCGCGCCGCACGCTGTGGTGGGCGGTGGCACCGCACACGACTCCGACCGCCGGGGCCCCGGCGGCGCGGGCCCGTTCGCGGGCGAGGAGCAGGGCGAGGAGATTGGACTCGGTGCCGCCGCTGGTGACCAGTGCGTCGGGCGCGGTGCGCCCCGGGTAGACGAGGGCGGCGAGGGCGGCCGTGACCTCCTGCTCCAGGACCGACGCGGAGGGGGCCTGGTCCCAGGAGTCCATCGACGGGTTGAGGGCGGCGGCGGCCAGGTCGGCGGCGGCGGCCACCGCCAGGGGCGGGCAGTGGAGGTGGGCGGCGCACCAGGGGTCGGCCGGGTCGGCGGCGCCCTCGGCGACGGCCCGTACGACGGTGCGCAGAGCCTCCTCGGCGCCCGTGCCGTGCTCGGGGAGGACGGGGGCGCAGGCGGCCCGTAACCGCTCGGCGACCGCGCCCGGTCCGCCGGCGGGCAGCGGTCCGCCCCGGGCGTCGGCCCCCTCGGCGAGGGCGTCGAGCACCACCGAGGTCAGCTTCCCGAGCACGTGGGCCCCCCGGGGCGCCCCCGGCCACGGCGGCGTCGGCCTCCTCCGGCGGGGCGGCCGCGGCCGGCCGGCGGGCGCCGTCCGCGCCGGGTCCGTCCGCGCCGGGTCCGGGTGTGCCGGGGCGCAGGTCGCCGCGGCTCACCGGGTGGCCTCGGCGGCGGAGGCGAGGCGCTCCACGACGGAGTCGGCCTGCTCGTCGGTGAGGACCAGGGGCGGCAGGAGGCGCACCACGGTGTCGTCGCGGCCGCCGAGCTCCAGGATCAGCCCGCGCTCCAGACACGCCGCGCGGAGGGCCCGGGCGCGCACGGGGTCGCCGGGCGGGACGCCGTTCCGGTCGGGGGTGCCGTCCGGGTCGACCAGCTCGACGCCGATCATCAGCCCGCGCCCGCGCACCTCGCCGAAGGACCGGTCGTCGGCCGCGATCCCGCGCAGGTCGCGGCGGATCCGCTCGCCCAGTTTCAGCGCCCGTTCGGCCAGTTGCTCCTCGGCGACCGTGCGCAGGGCGATCTCCCCGGCGACCATGGCGAGCGTGTTGCCGCGGAAGGTCCCCGTGTGGTGGCCGGGGCACCAGGTGTCGAGTTCGGGGCGGTAGGCGATGAGCGCGAGCGGCAGTCCGCCGCCGACGGCCTTGGAGATGACGAGCACGTCGGGGGTGACCCCGGCGCGTTCGCAGGCCCAGTAGCGGCCGGTGCGGCCGATGCCGGTCTGCACCTCGTCGACCACGAGGACGATGCCGTGCTCCGCGGTGATCCGGCGGACCTCCCGCAGCCACGCGTCCGGGCCCTCGACGACGCCGCCCTCGCCCTGGACGACCTCCAGGATGACCGCGGCGGGCGTCCCCACCCCGCTGCCGGGGTCGGTGACCAGGCTCTCCAGCAGGCGCGCCGACAGCTCCCCGGACCGCCCGCCGTCGCCGGTGCCGAACGGGCAGCGCAGCCCGTACGGGTAGGGGAGGCGGGTCACCGGCAGGCCGTCCGCGCCGACCGCGCCGCTCATGCGGGGCGGCCCGGAGACGGCGGACGCGCCGAGCGTCATCCCGTGGTAGGCGCCGGTGAAGGCGACGACCCCGCGCCGGCCCGTCGCGTGCCGGGCCAGCTTCAGGGCCGCCTCGACCGCGTCCGTCCCGGCCGGGCTGCAGAAGTGCAGCCGCGCCGCGTCCCGCAGGCCGCCGGGCAGCCGGCGGAGCAACTCCCCGGAGAAGGAGTCCTTCTGAGGGGTGATCATGTCCAGGGTGTGCAGGGGCGCGCCGGACTCGAGGACCGACCGGAGGGCCGCGACGGTGGCCGGGTGGTTGTGTCCCAGCGCGAGGGTGCCGGCGCCGGAGAGGCAGTCCAGGTAGGTGCGCCCGTCGGCACCGGTGACCACCGCTCCGGCGGCGCGCACCGGGGCGACCGGCAGGGTGCGCGCATAGGTACGGGCGGAGGACTCGCGCCGCTCCTGGCGCTCGAGGAGTTCGGCGCGCAGCGCACCGTTCGGCATGGCGGACGCCCTTCGGTCGTGTGGCGGAGGTCGCGCCCGGGGCGCGCATGCGGCGGACGCGGCGGGAGGGACCCGCCGTCGCTCACGGAAAGTTAGGTTAGCCTAACCTCCAGGCAGATCAAGAGGCCTCCGTCGGCGCATTCCGCGCACAGGGGGCGCTAACTGTCTTGAAAGCGCCCCCCTGTTGGGGGAGCGGGCCGCGCGTCTCCGCAGGCCGGGGCGGTGCACCGCGCCGCCCCGCGCCCGGCCGCCGGGCCGCACCCGCTCCGAACGCGCCGTTCCTACTCCGGCAGCGGCAGCCGCACTGACCGCCCCGGCTCGATCGACACCGCGGCCCCGGGCAGCTCGATGTCGATCGGCGCCACCCCCGACTCCGGCACCGCCACGTGCAGGCTCCCCGGGGTCACCCGCAGCCGCACCCCCCAGTGCCCGTGGAACCTCAGCGTGAACGCGTACTCGGAGAGCTCCGGCAACCGCACCGGGTCCAGCCGCAGCACCCCGCCCCGCGTGTCCAGTCCCGTCAGCCCCCGCTGCACCAGGTCCAGCGTGCCCGCCATCGCGCCCAGGTGGATGCCCTCGCCGGTCGTCCCGCCGTGCAGGTCCGCGATGTCCGCCTCCAGCGCCTCCTGGCAGAACTCCCACGCCCCCGCCCGCCGGACCCGTGCCAGCACCCACCCGTGCACCAGCACGCTCAGCGTCGAACCGTGGCTCGTGCGCCGCAGGTAGTAGTCGACGGTCCGCCACCACGTCCCGTCGTCCAGCACGTGCCCCAGCCGCCGCAGCAGCCCCCGCAGCTCCGCCGGCGGGAAGAGGTAGCCCAGCATCAGCACGTCCGCCTGCTTGGACGCCTGGTAGCGGTTGACCGTGTCGCCCTCCGCCTCCAGGATCCGGTCCAGCCGCCGGATGTCCCCGTACGCGTGCCGCAGCCCGTCCCAGTCCAGCTCGGCCAGCTCCCCGTAGCCGTGGAACTGGCTGATCACCCCGTTGTGGAAGGGCACGTACAGCCGCCGCGACACGTCCTCCCAGAGCGCCAGTTCGCCGTGGTGCAGCCCGATGCGCTCCTCCAACTCCCGCCGCCGCGGCTCCGGCAGCCCCGCCATCAGCTCCAGGGCCCGCGCCAGCACCCAGGCCGCCGTCACGTTCGTGTAGGCGTTGTCGTCCAGGCCCGGCCGCCGCGCCCCCGGGTACGCGTCGTGGTACTCGTCGGGCCCCATCACCCCGCGGATCCGGTACCGGTCCAGCCCCTCGTCGTACACCGCCGAACCCGCCCAGAACCGGGCGACCTCCAGCAGCATCTCCGCGCCCTTGGTGTGCAGGAACTCGTCGTCCCCGGTCGCCTCCCAGTACCGCCACACGTTGTACGCGACGGCCGACCCCACGTGGTGCTGGAGATGCGAGTGGTCCGGCAGCCAGCGCCCCGAGAGAGGGTTGAGGTGCAGCCGCTGCGTCTCCTCCCGGCCGTCGGCGCCGCTCTGCCACGGGTACATCGCCCCCGTCCGGCCCGCGTCCCGCGCCGCGTCCCGCGCGCGGCCCAACCTCCGGTGGCGGTAGGTCAGCAGCGCCCGCGACACCTCCGGGAAGTGCAGGTTCAGGTACGGCAGCACGAACAGCTCGTCCCAGAACACGTGCCCCCGGTACGCCTCCCCGTGCAGCCCGCGCGCCGGCACGCCCACGTCCAGGTCCGCCGTGTGCGGCGACAGCGTCTGCAGCACGTGGAACAGGTGCAGCCGCAGGATGCGGCCCGCCCCGTCCGGCACCTCCAGCTCGGCCCGCCGCCACAGCTGCTGCCACGCCGTGCGGTGCGACGCCAGCAGCTCGCCGAAGCCGTCCGCCCGGCCCACCCGGTCCACCGCCGCGTGCAGCGGATCGGAGATCGCCGGGTCGCGCGAGGTGTGCAGCGCCACCACCTTGTCGACCACCGCCGTCGCGCCCGGCGGCAGCGACAGCAGGTACCGCTGCGTCACCCGCCCGTCGCCGTGCACCACCTCGGCGTCCCCCGGCGCCGTCGTCCGCGAGGCCAGCCCGATCCGGACGCCGGAGGTGGCCGTGCGGCAGCCCAGCCACACCCGGCCGTCCGCCGTCTCGCCGGTCGCCACGTCCTCCAGGTGCCGCGACGCCAGCTGCCGGTACCGCGCCACGCCCGTGTTGGCGACCGAGCCGTCCAGCGCGGCCTCCACCTGCAGCGTCCCCGCCCAGTTCTCGGCGGTGAACTCCGTGCGCAGCGCCGCCACGTGCGGATCGCCCATGTGGACCAGCCGCAGCTGGCGCACGGCCAGCCGCCGCCCGGAATCGTCCTCGTACCGGCTGCACCGCTCCAGGACGCCGCCGCGCAGGTCGAGGGTGAGGGAGTGGTCGGTGAGGAACTCGTGCGCCGGGGCCAGCCACGGACCGGGCTCCGCGCCGCCGGCCATGCGGTAGCGCACGGGCAGCCAGTTCGGCAGGTTCACCACGTCCTCGTTCTCGACGCGCCGCCCCGCCACCTCCGACGCCAGCCGGTCGTAGCAGCCGGCCGCGTACGTCCCCGGGTAGTGCGTCCCGTCCGCCGCGCACTCCGGGAGCGCGCCGCGCGTCGCGAAGTAGCCGTTGCCCAGGGTGCACAGCGCCTCCCGCAGCGCCTCGCGCTCGGCGGCGTACCCCTCGAACTCCCACGTCCAGTCGCTCACGACGGCCGTTCCCCCCGCACGGCGAGCAGCTCCGCCGGATCCGCCACGACGAGGTCGGCGCCGTGGCGGCGCAGCGCCTCCGCCGTGGCCGGGGAGGCCCCCCGGTCGACGCCCACCACCGGACCGAACCCGCCGCGCCGCCCCGCCTCCACGCCCGCCAGCGCGTCCTCCACCAGCGCGCACCGCCCGGCCGGCACGCCGAGCCGCCGCGCCGCCTCCAGGAACAGCGCCGGGTCCGGCTTGCCGGGCAGCCCCAGCCGGGCCGCCTCCACCCCGTCCACCAGCGCGTCGAGCAGCCCGAGCAGCCCGGACCGCTCCAGCAGCCCGCGGGCGTGCCGGGACGCCGACGCGGCCGCCACCGGCACCCCCGCCGCACGCAGCGCCCGCAGCAGCCGCACCGAACCCGGGTAGGCGTCCACGGGGCGCTCGCTGAGCCGCCGGGTGAAGTGCCGCTCCTTGTCGGCGGCGACGGCCTCCACGGCGGCCGGATCCGCGGGCAGCCCGCGCGCCGCCAGGAACGCCGCCGCCCCGTCCCGCCGGGACCGCCCGTCCACGTACCGCCGGTACTCCCCGGCCGCGTCGAACGGCCGCCGCGCCGGGGCGTCCGCCGTCCCGGGCGGCAGGCCGCTCAGGTACGCGTCGAACGCCGCCTTCCAGGCCGCCGCGTGGACCCGCGCCGAGTCGACGAGCACCCCGTCGGTGTCGAACACGACGGCCCGCGCGGACCGCAGTGCGGGGACCACCGGGCCGCGGTCCGTGCCTGGGCTCATGGCGGCGTCTCCTTGCGTCGTCGGCCGCACCCGGCCCCGGCGGCGCCGGGGCGTCCAGTGCGGGCGCGAAGAACGGGCTCCACCGCCCATCATGGCCCGGTACCCGCCGCGGGGGCGCCCGTGCAGGGCCATGAGGGGCACGCGCCCGCCCCCCCGGCCCCGCCGGGTCAGCCCACGGCCCGCGCGAGCAGCCCCGCCGCCTCGGCGACCAGCGCGTCGTCGGCCGCGGCGTCCGGGGCGAACCGGGTCGTCAGGACGGCCAGCACCACCGGCGGCCGGCCGGGCGGCCAGGCGACGCCCACGTCGTTGTTGCCGCCGTACCCGCCGCCACCGGTCTTGTCGGCCAGCGGCCAGTCCGCGGGCAGTCCCTTGCGGAACCGCTCGTCGCTCGTCCGGTTGGCGAGCATCCACCGCGTCAGCCGTTCCCGGTCGTGCGCGGCCAGCGCGTCCCCGAGGAGCAGCCGTCCGTACGTCCGGCCGATCGCGCGCGGCGAGGTCGTGTCGGTGACCCGCCACGGCTCGGCGGAGTTCAGCTCCGGCTCCCAGCGGTCCAGGCGGGTGACGCGGTCCCCGACGGACCGGCAGAACCGGGTCACCGCGGCCGGCCCGCCCAGTTCGCGCAGCAGCAGGTTGCCCGCGGTGTTGTCGCTGCGGGTGAGGGTGGCGTCGCAGAGCTCGGCGACGGTCATCCCGTTCGCCAGGTTCTCCGGCCGCTCGGTGACGGGGGAGTAGCCGGACTCCCTCACGTACCGCTCCGTGTAGTGGACGCGCTCGGCGAGCACCTCGCCGTCCCGGTCCAAATCCCGCAGCACGGCCGCGACGGCGAGCGTCTTGAACAGCGACGCCATCGGGAAGCGCTCGTCCGCCCGGTACGCCACCGTCCGCCCGGTCCCCGTGTCGTACGCGAACGCGCCGAGCCGCGCGTCGTGCGTCCGTTCGAGCGCCCGCAGCCGCCCTTCGACGCGCTCCCCCCGTCCGGGCGCCGCGTGCGCGGGCCCGGCCGCCGCGACGGCGGCGGCCAGTGCGGCCCCCACCCCCCGAGACCAGGACGGCGCGGCGGTTCGGACGGGCACCGGTGGGTTGCATGAGGAGGCTCCCTTCACCTCGGGCAGCAGGGGAACACCGGTCACGACGGTCCCATGCGTCACACCGGTTTCACCCGTCGCGCACTCGGCCGAAAACCGACCCCCGTCGGACGGGGCCGGCGGCCACGGCGGTCGGGCGCGCGCCCGGTGTTCCAGCCGCTGTGCCGGGGTACGCGCCCCCGGCTGCCCCGCAGCGGCGGGGCGTTCGGTTCCGGCCGCCCGAAGTAACGTTTCTGCCAGGAATGCCGGACGCCGTGGCGCACCACGGGAACCACCTCCCCGGCAGGCCAAGATGCGTTCATGCACATTTCCGTCCGGAGCGGGTCGCCGACCCGATGAGCCAGAGCAGTCCGCCGTCCGCCCCCTCCCCGACCCCCGTCGAGTCCTTCGACGCGCTCTACGCCCGCGCCGCCCCGGCGCTGGTGCACCAGGCGTACCTGCTCACCGGCGGCCGCAGACACGCCTTCGACTCGGTCGAGCACGCCTTCCAGCGCGCCTGGGAGCACTGGCCGGAGGTCGCCCGCGACCCCGACCCGGTCGGCTGGGTGCGGGCGCGGACCCACGAGTACGCCCTCGCGCCCTGGCACCGGTTCCGGCGGTGGGCCGGACGCCCCGGGCCCCCGCCCGCCGACCCCGCCCACCGGTCCCTGCTCGGACTGCCGCCGCTGTACCGCCGCACCCTCCTGCTCTGCGACGGCCTCGGCCTGGGAATGGAGGCGGCCGCCGCCGAGACCGCGGCCACCGTCCCGGCCGCGGCGAGCCGGCTGCACCACGCGCGCGCCGCGCTCGGGCAGCGGGCCCCCGCGCTCGCGGACCCCGGGGCCCAGCGCGCGTGGCTGAGCGGGCTGGTCTCGGCGGTGTCGACCGCCACGCTCCCGCTGGCCCGGTCCGTCCGCACCGGCAGCGAGCGCCGCCTGCGCGCCCTGACGCGGACGGTGTACGGGACGACGGCCCTGCTCGTCTGCGCCGTCCTGCTGGCGGCCCTCACCGCGGCCGCCGCCCGCCCCGGGCCGGCGGCCCCGCGGGACCGCGTCGTCGACGGGGCGCCGCACCACGGCGGCCACGGGGCTCCGCGACCCTGAGGCACCCCGGCGGGCGCGCCCGCCTGCCCGCCGGGGAGGCCGTCCGCCCCGGCGGGCTCAGGCCGCGCCGGGCTGCCGCATCAGCTCCTGGAACCTCGACATGCAGGGCAGGCAGTGCAGGTCCGTCTCGTCGCACTCCTCCCGGAGCGACTGCCCGCAGAGGGCGGAGGACCGGTCGCGGCCGACGACATGCCACACCAGGCCGCTGCCGGTGGCGGCCGTGCCGATGCGCATTTCGTACATGGCGGCTCCCCGTACGTGGACGACGCTTGCCCCCAGCCCAGCACGGCCGCGGACGGGCCGCCGCCGCCGGCGGTCCGTCCGGGTGAGTCACCAGGGCAGGAAGACGTGGACGTCCTTGCCCTCGGGCCCGGTCAGCACCGACACCTGGGTGGCGAGGGCCTTCACCAGGTGCCAGCCCACGGACCCGGTGCTGTCGGCGGGCGACCAGGGGCGGGGGACCGGCGGGCGCGGGTTGCCGTCCCGCACGACGATGTGGACGCCGTCGAAGGTGCGCCGCAGCCGCAGGGAGAACGGGCCCGGCGCGTACTGCACGGCGTTGCCCGTCAGTTCGGTGACGACGAGCAGCACGTCGTCGCGCCGGTCCGGTTCCGAGGGCGCCGCGAGGCGCTCCAGGGCGTCCAGATAGCGGTCGGTGAGGAGTCTGGCCGCGGTCACGTCCTGCGGTGCCCCCTCGAAGCGGGCCTCCAGGTCCCCGGCGTCGCGCCGGTCGGCGCCGTCGTTCATGGGCGTGCCGGTGGCCACTGCGTCCTCCTGTGCGTCACCCGGTTGCGGTCCGCCGGACGAGTGCCCCGCACGGCCGCCGCGATTCCTGCCCGTCACGCTCCGGGTGGGACGCGCCCGGAGCGGGCGGTCCGGCCGTGCGACCGGCTCCGGGCGCGGCGCGGCGCCGGGCGGACGGCGGTCGGCCCGGGGCGGCCCGTCAACAAAATTGAGCCTCGATTTGTCAACAACTCGCCCCCATGCTATATGAAAATCATCGCCGGGCGGCCCCGGCCGTCCCCCTCCGCGAACCGCTCCCCGGCCCCTTCCGGCCGGCGCCGTCCGCGCGCCCGCGGCGGGCGGTTCGGACCCCGCGCCGCCACGGCGACGACGGACGACCGACGACTGCGAAGGGGGGATCCTTCATGGAGCCGCTTCTCTGGCTGCTCGTCCCGCTGGCGGCCGCCCTCGGCGCGAGCCTGTGGGCCTGGTACGTCTCACGTCCGCACCCGGCGGACGTGTGGACGGACGTCGACCGCTACGACCGCCTCCGCGCCTCCCTCGCCCGCGGCGCGGCCCCGGGCCGGAAGGAGGAGCCCGCGGGCGCCGGGGCCCGGTGAGCCGCGGGCCCGCCGCTCCCGGCGTGCGGGGCCTCCCGGCCGGTCCTACGGTGACAGAGGCGACCCCCGAGGGTCGTACGGCAGGAGGGAGAGACGATGCGGCACGACGAGTTCCTCGCCCGGGTCCGGGAGCGCGGAGAGTACCGCGACCAGGAGGAGGCCGCGCAGATCACCCGGGCGGTACTGGAGGTGCTCGGCCACCGCATCACGCCCGGCGAGGCGTCCGACCTGGCGGCGCAGTTGCCCGGGGACCTGGGCGACGTGCTCACCGCGGACGCCGGCGAGGGCCGTCCCACCGACCGGTTCGGCATCGAGGAGTTCTACCGGCGCGTCGGCGAACGCACCGGCGCCCGCCCCCGCACCGCCCAGTGGGACGCGAGCGCCGTCCTGTCGACCCTGGCCGACGCCGTCTCGGGCGGTGAGCTGAACCAGGTCATCAGCCAGCTTCCCAGCAGCTACGCCGTCCTCTTCGGCAAGGCGGACCTGTCGGACTGACCGCCCCGCGCGCCCGCCGCACCCGCGCCCGCCGCCCTCCCGCGGCGGGCGCCGTCACGAGTATTGACTGCTCGCCGCACCGCCGCGATCCTCGTCAAACCCCCGACGGGACATGACAAACAGGCGGTGCGCCCATGACCCGACCCTCCCCCACCAGGCGCGGAATCCTCGCGCTGCTGTCCCTCCTCGTCACCGCGGCGGCCCTGGCCCTGGGCCCCTCCGCGACCTCCGGCGCCGAGGCGCCGCCAGGCTGGTGGGAGCCCGTCGCCCGGCCCGTGCCCGACTCGCAGATCAACGTCACCGGTGAGCCCTTCCGGGGCACCGACCCCCGGGGCAGAGTGCGCGGCTTCGTCGACGCCCACAACCACATCATGTCCAACGAGGCCTTCGGCGGCCGCCTGATCTGCGGCAAGGCGTTCTCCGAGCACGGCGTCGCCGACGCGCTGAAGGACTGCCCCGAGCACTACCCCGACGGCTCCCTCGCCCTGTTCGACTTCATCACCGAGGGCGGCGACGGCAAGCACGACCCGAACGGCTGGCCGACCTTCGCGGACTGGCCCGCCCACGACTCGCTGACCCACCAGCAGAACTACTACGCCTGGATCGAGCGCGCCTGGCGCGGCGGCCAGCGCGTCCTCGTCAACCACCTCGTCACCAACGGTGTCATCTGCTCCCTGTACTTCTTCAAGGACCGCGGCTGCGACGAGATGACGTCCCTCCGCCTCCAGGCGCGGAAGACGTACGAGATGCAGGCGTACGTGGACCGGATGTACGGCGGGCCCGGCAAGGGCTGGTTCCGGATCGTCACCGACAGCGCCCAGGCCCGCGAGGTCGTCCGGCAGGGCAGGCTCGCCGTCGTCCTCGGCGTCGAGACGTCCGAGCCGTTCGGCTGCAAGCACGTCGGCGACGCGGCGCGGTGCGACCGCGAGGACATCGACCGCGGCCTCGACGAACTGTACGGGCTCGGCGTGCGCAGCATGTTCCTGTGCCACAAGTTCGACAACGCCCTGTGCGGCGTCCGCTTCGACTCCGGCGCCCTGGGCACGGCCGTCAACGTCGGCCAGTTCCTGTCCACCGGCACCTTCTGGAAGACCGAGCGGTGCACCGGCCCGCAGCACGACAACCCCATCGGCGGAGCCCCCGCCCCCGGCGCCGAGGCGAAGCTCCCGCCCGGCGTCGCCGTCCCCGCCTACGCGCAGGACGCCCGGTGCAACGTCCGCGGCCTCACCGACCTCGGCGAGTACGCGGTGCGCGGGATGATGCGGCGCGGCATGATGCTGGAGATCGACCACATGAGCGTCAAGGCCGCCGGCCGCGCCCTGGACGTCCTGGAGTCCGAGTCCTACCCGGGGGTCCTCTCCTCGCACAGCTGGATGGACGCCGACTGGACCGAGCGCGTCTACCGCCTCGGCGGCTTCATCGCCCAGTACATGCACGGCGCCGAGGAGTTCACGGCCGAGGCCAGGCGCACCGACGCCCTGCGCACCCGGTACGGGATCGGGTACGGGTACGGCACCGACATGAACGGGGTCGGCGGCTGGCCCGCCCCGCGCGGCGCCGACGTCCCCGACCCGGTGCGCTACCCCTTCCGCACCGCCGACGGGGGCTCCGTCGTCGACCGGCAGACCACCGGGCAGCGCACCTGGGACCTCAACGAGGACGGCGCCGCCCACTACGGGCTCGTGCCCGACTGGGTGGAGGACATCCGGGTCACCGGGGGCGGGGACGTCGTGGACGACCTGCTCCTGGGCGCCGAGTCGTACCTGCGCACCTGGGGCGCCTCCGAACGCCACGGCCTGGGCGCGAACCTCGCGGCGGGCGCGACCGCCACGGCGAGCTCCACCCAGTGGTGGGACCCGCTCACCGGCCACGCGCCCGGCAGGGCCGTCGACGGGGACACCCGCACCCGCTGGGCCAGCGAATGGAGCGACGACCAGTGGCTCCGGATCGACCTGGGGGCGGTCCGCGCCGTCGGGCGCGTCACCCTCGACTGGGAGGAGGCGTACGCGAGGGCGTACCGCGTGGAGGTCTCCGCCGACGGATCGGCCTGGCGCACCGCCTGGTCCACCACGGCCGGCGACGGCGGCCTCGACACGGCGCGCTTCGCCCCCGAGCAGGCCCGGTACGTCCGCGTCCACGGGTTGGAACGCGGCACGCGGTGGGGATACTCGCTCCGCGAGGTGGGCGTCTACGGCGGGAGTTGACGGCATGGCGGACGGCGAGGCACGGGCGGGCACCCGGCGGGCACGGTGGCGGACCCTCGGCACGGTGCCGTTCGCCGCGACGGCGCTGACCGGCACCCTCGCCGTCCACATGGCGCTGGTCGCCTTCGGCAACAGCACGGACTTCGGGACGAACCGGCAGTTCGTCCGGCACGTCCTCGCCATGGACACGACGTTCAGGGACCCCGACCTGATGTGGCGGGCCGTCGAGTCGCCCGTCCTCCAGGACGCCGCCTACGTGGTGATCATCGCCTGGGAGGTCCTGACCGCCGCCGTCCTCCTCCTCGCCACCGCCCTGTGGTGCGCCGCACTGCGTCGGGGTTCCCGCGCCCGCGCCCGCGCGGCGAGCACGGCCGGACTCGTCATGGTCCTGCTGCTGTTCGGGTTCGGGTTCATGGCCGTCGGCGGCGAGTGGTTCGCGATGTGGCAGTCCGCCGACTGGAACGGCCTCGACGCGGCCGCCCGCAACGTCGCGCTGGCCGCGTTCACGCTCCTGGTGGTGCACCTGCCGTACCCGGCCGCGCACGGCGACGCCCCGGAGAGCGCCGGGTGACCTGCCGGTCGCTCCCGGCCGGTTCCCCGGCGGGGCCCCGGGCCGCTCGGGTCCCGACGGGGCCGCGCGGCCCGACGTCCCCGCCCGCGGGACGGGCGGCCGCACGCCGGACCGATCAGCCCCCCGACGCCTTCCCGGCGGGCCGCGCGGACCCGGGCCGGACGATCTCGCGCTTGAGGACCTTGCCGGTGGGGCCCTTCGGCAGGTGGTCGGTGATCCACACGACGCGCGGGTACTTGAAGGGCGCGACCCGCTCGCGGACGAACCCGACCAGCTCCTCCGGCGTGGCGGACGTCCCGGCGCGCAGCACCACGGCGGCGGCGACCTCCTGGCCGTGGACTTCGTGCGGTATCCCGACGACGGCTGCCTCGGCGACCGCCGGATGGGCGTGGAGGACCTCCTCCACCTCCCGCGGATAGACGTTGCACCCGCCGCGGATGACGAGGTCCTTGATGCGGCCCACGATCCGGAAGTCCCCCCGCGCGTCCCGGGTGCCGAGGTCACCGGTGTGCAGCCAGCCGCCCCGTACGGCCTCGGCGGTCGCCTGCGGACGGCGCCAGTAGCCCCGCATGACGTTGTGCCCGCGGATGACGATCTCGCCCACCTCGCCGTCGGGCAGTTCCCTGCCCCCGCGGTCGACGACGCGCATCTCGACGCCGTCCACGGGAACGCCGACCGTGCCCGCGACGCGCTCGCGGTCGATGCGGTTCACGCAGGCGAGCGGCGACGACTCCGAGAGCCCGTACCCCTCCAGCACGGCGCAGTCGAACGTCTCCTCGAACGCGTGCAGCACCTCCACGGGCAGCGGGGAGCCGCCGCACAGGCCGACGCGCAGGGTGGAGAGGTCGTACGGCCCGGACCCGGGGCTCTGTGCCAGCCGAAGCATCAGCGTGTACATCGTTGGGACGCCCAGGAAGACGGTCACCCGGTCCCGTTCGATCACGGAGAAGGCGTCCGCCGGTGTGAAGCGGGGCAGCAGGGTCAGGCAGGCGCCCACCGACACGGCGCAGTTCAGCCCCATGACCTGTCCGAAGGAGTGGAAGAGCGGCAGCCCGCCGAAGACGACGTCGGTGGGGTCCAGGCGGAGCACGCGCACGCCCTCGGCGGTGTTGCGGCGCAGGTTGTGATGGGTGAGTTCGGCGCCCTTGGGGTTGCCGGTGGTTCCGGAGGTGTAGAGGACGACGGCGGAGCTGGTGGGCGAGCGCGGTTCGTCGCGGGCCGGCGGACGACGGGTCCGCAACCCGTCGAGGAAGGTCTCCGGTTCGACCACGAGGTGCGGGGTGCCGGCCCGGCGGGCGCCCTCCACCGCCTCGTGCGCGCCCCGGTGCCAGGCGAGGAGGAGGGCGGCTCCGGCGTCGTTCAGGCAGTGTTCGACCTCCCCGGCCCTCAGCAGGGGGTTGAGGGGCACGACGATCGCCCCGGCGCGCAGGATGCCGTAGTACAGCACCGCGAAGACGGGACTGTTCGGCAGGAGGACGGCGACGCGGTCCCCCGGCGCCGTGCCCAGGGCGCGGAGCCGGGCGGCGGCGCGGGAGCTGAGGTCGTCCAGCTCGGCGAAGGTCAGCTCCTCGGCGTCCAGGCGCAGGGCCGGGCGGTCGGGGTGCGCGGCGGCGCTGCGGGCCAGCAGGGCGGGCACGGTGCCGGGGTCGTGCGGGGGCTCGGGGTGCATCGGGAATCCTCCGGTACGGCGGGCCGAGGGGAGACGGACCTCGGCGGCTCGGGTTCGATCGCGGTCGCCGGCAGGCCGCCGCCGGCCGGGGGCGGTGCGGCACACGCGGGGCGCGGGAAGGCCGGGGCGCTCACCCGGCAGCGGTCCTCGACGACGCCCGCGCCGTCCCCGCCCGCCCGCGCGGTGACCCGGCATCAGGCCGCCCGGCCGGAGGCGGCGGCGACCCGCGCCGCCCAGGCCCCGACGCGCTCGACGAGCCGGCCGTGGTGCCGTATCCAGCGGAAGTGGTCCAGCGGACGGCCGTCCGCGTCGGCGCACGCGTAGTGGAGACGTTCGACGCGGGCGGCGGGCAGCTTGGCGCACAGGTGGTCCACGGCCGCCGGCGGCGCCATGGTGTCGTTCTCGACGTCGACGGCGAGGACGGGCAGCGCCACCGCCCGCAGGGCCCGCTCGTAGTCCGCCCGCGCCCCGGGCACGGTGTAGCGGCCGGTGCGCACCTGGCGTGCCCAGTCCCGCATGAGCCGCGCCGTCTCCCGCCCGCCGAACCCGAACCGGTCCCCGGGCCAGTACCCGAGCACCCCGGCCCCCCGCGGCGCCGAGCTGGCTGCGCACCAGCCAGCCCGCCCCGCCCCGCCCCAGCGCCCGGTACCAGGCGGAACCGCTGGCGACGAGCACGACGCCGTCGAGGTGCGGCGGCTGGAACAGCCCGCAGTGCACCAGCCCCAGCTGCCCGCCCAGGCTGTGCCCGAGGAGCAGCCGCGGAGCCGTGGGATAGGCGGCGCCGACGAGGTCGAGCACGGCCCCGATGTCGTGTTCGACGATCTCGCGGTAGCCGAACCGGACACCGCGCGCCGGCACGGGCACGCTCTCGCCCTGCCCGCGCAGGTCCGTCGTCACGACCGTCATGCCCCGCCGGTGCAGCGCCCGCACGAGCGGGAGGTAGGTGCGCGCGGGCGTCCCCATGGCGGGCAGCAGGACGACGACGGGGGCGCCGGTGTCGTCCCGCGCCTGCACCCGCACGGTGAGCCGCGCGCCGTCGGGCGCCGTGATCTCGCCCAGCAGCGGCAGGCGGGGCCGCCCGGTGCTCATCCCAGCCGCCAGCCGAGCACGCCGGCGCCCCAGGTGATGCCCGCGCCGAAGGCGGCCACGCCCAGCACCCCGGACGGCCCGATCCGGCCCTCCTCCCGGGCGTGGGCCAGGGCGATGGGGATGGACGCCGACGAGGTGTTGGCCACCCGGTCGACGTTGAGGAACAGACGCTCGGGCGGCACCCCGATCTCCTTGCCGACGGCCCTCACGATGCGGGCGTTGGCCTGGTGGGCGACGAAGAGGTCGACGCCGTCGCAGGCGAGCTCGCGCCGCTCCAGCACCCGCCGGACCGCGTCGCTCATCTTCTCCACGGCGTGGACGAAGATCTCCGGGCCGTCCATGCGGAGCTTGCGGTCGTGGCGGTCGGCGAAGAGCAGCCCGACGTGTTCGCCGTCCGAGGCCAGGTGGAAGGCGGGTGCGACGGGGGCGTCCGGGAGGTCGGTGAGGACGACGGCGCCAGCGCCGTCCCCGAGCAGGACGGCCGTCGACCGGTCCGCGGTGTCGGTGATGCGGGTCAGCGCCTCCGCCCCGCAGACGAGGACGGCCTCCGCCCGCCCGGACTCGATGAGCGCCGTCCCGTGGTCCAGGGCGTACACGAATCCGGCGCACGCCGCGTGCAGGTCGAAGGCGGCGGCCTGCGGAGTGCCCAGCCGTGCGGCCACCTCCACCGCCAGTCCGGGCGTCGTCCGGTCCGGGGTGGTCGTCGCGACGACGACGTGGTGCAGGTCGGCGGCGTCCCGTCCGGCCTGCCGCAGCGCCGTCCGGGCGGCGGTCACGGCGAGGTCGGCGAGCCGGCCGTCCTCGGCCAGGAAGCGGCGCTCCCTGATGCCCGTCCGCTTGACGATCCACTCGTCGGACGAACCGATCGCCTCGAAGTGGCTGTTCGGCACGGTGCGTTCGGGCAGCGCGGCCCCGATGCCGGTGATCGCCGCCGTCATCGTGCGTCCCCCTTCCGGCGGGTCCGGTCGCCCGCACCCATGCGGACGGCGTGCATACCACCGTCGGCGTGCACGATCTCACCGGTGACGGTGGCGGCGAGATCGGAGAGCAGGAAGAGGACGGGCCCGGTCAGGCGCCGCACGTCGGCGCGGTCCCAGCCGAGCGGCGCCTCCCGCTCCCAGCGGTCGGCGATGGTGCCGAAGGTGCTGACGGCGGACCCCGCGACCGTCTCCACGGGCCCGGCGGCGACGAGGTTCACGCGGATGCCGCTGCCGCCGAGGTAGAGGGCGAGGTAGCGGCAGACGGCGCCGAGCGCGGCCTTGCCGACGCCCATCCAGTCGTAGCCGGGCCAGGCGCCGGAGGAGTCGAAGTCCAGCCCGACGACGCTGCCCCGGTTCTTCGCCAGCAGCGGGGCCAGGGCGGTGGTGAGCCCGTGCAGGGACACGGCCGCCGTGTGCAGGGCGTGGGCGGCGTCCTCGACGGGAGTGGTGAGGAAGTTGCCGCTCAGCGCGGACTGCGGGGCGGCGGCGATCGCGTGCAGGACGCCGTCGACCGCGCCCCACCTGTCCTCCAGGACTTCGGCCAGCCGGGTGAGGTCGTCCGGCCGGGTGGCGTCGAGTTCGAGGACGTCGGCGGGGCGGGGCAACCCGGCCGCCGCGGCCTCGGTGATCCGCCGCGTCCGGCCGAACCCGGTCAGCAGCACCTCCGAGCCCGCCTCCTGGAGGGCCTTGGCGGTGTGCCAGGCGATGGAGTCGTCGTTGAGGACCCCGGTCACGAGGTAGCGGCGTCCTTCGAAACCGAGCATCGCACTACGGCCTTTCGTCGGTCGGGGGGTGGAGAGCACGAGCGCCGCGTTGTGGCCCCCGAAACCGAACGACGTCGACAGACCCACCCGCGGCCGCCCGCGGGGCAGTTCGCGCGCCGTCCGGACCAGGTCCAGCTCGCCGAGGCGCTCGTCCGGCTGCCGCAGGCCGGCGGTCGGGGGCGCGACGCCGTGGCGCAGCGCCTGCAGCGTGGCGATGGCCTCCACCGCTCCGGCCGCACCGAAGAGGTGCCCGAGGGCGCCCTTGCTGGACGACATCGGGACGCGGGCCAGTACGTCGCCGCCGAGGGCCAGGCGCAGGGCGTCGCACTCCAGCCGGTCGTTGAGCGGGGTGCCGGTGCCGTGGGCGTTGAGGTAGTCCAGCTCCCCGGGTGCCGTTCCGGCCCGGCGCAGAGCCTGGACGACGGCCTCGGCGGCCGGGCCGCCGCCGGGATCGGGGGCGGTGAGGTGGTGGGCGTCGGAGGTGGCGCCGTAGCCGCGCACGGCGCCGAGCGCCTCGGCCCCGCGCCGGGCGGCGCCGCCGGCCGTCTCCAGTACGAGGACGCCCGCGCCCTCCCCGATGACGAAGCCGTCCCGGTCCGTGTCGAACGGCAGGCACCGACCGGTGGGGGAGAGCGCCCCGGTGTTGCGGAAGGCGGCTCCGACGAGCTCCGACGTCGACGCCTCCGCGCCGCCCACCACGACGGCGTCCGCCGCGCCCGCGGCCAGCAGCCGCAGTCCCGCACCGACGGCCTGCGCACCACTGCTGCAGGCGGAGGCCACACACAGCGACTCGCCTGTGAGCCCGTACCGCATCGACAGGTGCGATGCGGCGGCGTTGGCCATCATCCGCGGCACCGTCAGGGCCGAAACGTACTCGGCGCCCTGCTCCGCGAGGACCGCGCCCTGCGCCTCGAAACTGGCCGTACCGCCGAGCCCGCAGCCGATGACGCAGGCGACGCGCGCGGCGTCGTACGGGAGCCCGCCGGGGGTCCAGCCGGCCCGCGCCAGCGCTTCGTCCGCCGCCACCAGCGTGAACTGCGTGAAACGGTCGGTGCGGCGCACGAGGTGACGGGAGAGGTGGTCGCAGGGGCGGAAGCCGTCGCAGGAGCCGAGCCCGCCGTGCAGTGCGCTCTCCCCGGCGACGGCCCGCTCGTGCAGCGCGTCGGCGCCGACACCGAGCGGGGTGACCGCGCCGAAGCCCGTCACCACCGCCCCCGCCGCGTCACTCAAGTCCGGCCTTCTCGTAGCAGAGCCTGAGGATCTGGCCGACGGTGTCGAGGCCGTCGAAGTCCTTCATCTTCACCGGGATCTTCAGGTCCTTCCTGATCGCCTGCGCCAGTTCGACCGTGTCGAGCGAGTCGATCTCCAGGTCGTCGAGCGCGGCGTCCGGGGAGACGTCCGCCTCGTCGACGCCGAGTTCCACCAGGGCGTCGTTGACGAACTTCTCGATCGCGGCGTGGTCAAGCATGGATGGTGTGCCCTTCTCGTACGGGACGCGGGGGACCGGGGGCCGTGGCCTCGCGGGCTACGCCGCCTTGGTGGCGTGCAACGGCGACCAGTGCCACTGCCGCCAGTAGCTCTCCGTGATCTCCAGCCACTCCTCCAGCCGCTCCGCGCCGTCCAGGAACCGGTTGGCGCTGACCACCAGCCAGCTGTAGACGGCCTGGCTGTCCCGGCAGCCGCCGCAGTCCCCGGAGGTGCAGCAGAACTGCAGCGACTCGTAGTCGGCTCCCCAGGCCGCGAAGCCGGGGATCACCGGATTGCCGTTGGCGACGCGCTCCTCGTGGGCCGGGTGGTCCACGCTCAGACTCGGACAGACGTCGTAGCCGAAACGGGCGCCCCAGTGGGAGGTGCCGGTGACGAGGGTGCGGATGAAGTAGGGGTGGCTCACCACCGTCCGCGGGTACAACTCCTTGACCCGCAGCGCCTCCTCCAGCACCCGGCGCTCGTTCTCGATCCGGATCGGGTGGTCGGAGCCGTGCTCACTGTAGAAGTTGAACGTGACGATGTTGCCGTTGTCCTCGATCTTCCGGACCGTCGGTTCCAGGTGGGGCAGGCCGGCCTCGGAGAGAGCGAAGATGAACAGCACCCGGGGGTCGTCGCGGTAGTGGGACAGCGCCGTGTCGAACAGACCGGTGAACTTCGACCCGTTGACGCGGATGGCGCGCAGGTCGTCGTCGAGCGGCCCGCCGCCGAAGACGCTGACGGCGATCGCGATGTGCTCGAAGCCCTGTACGGGCATCGGCCGCAGCCCGTTGGTGGAGACGGTGATGTAGGGGAGCTCCTCGACGAACGCCTCCACCCGGCGCAGGACCAGCGTGGGTTCACCGCCGATCAGCGTCGCCTGGTTGACGCCGTCGTCCCGCAGCCTCCGGGCGAAGGCCTTGATCTTGCCGACGTCGGACAGCTCCCTGACCGCCGTGTCGAAGCCGCCTTCGAAGTACCAGCAGCCCTTGCAGCGGATGTTGCACGTGTTGGTCAGGTGGACCTCGCACGAGCGGACGGTGCGTCCGAGCCGGCGCAGGCGGTGCAGCCGGTCGGCCAGATCCGGCCGCTGCGCCAGCAGGGCGGCCGTGCGCTCCTTGGCCTCCCTGCGGGTGAGGGGGCGTTTGCCGATCGTGACGGACGTTGCCATGGGGGTGTGCTCCTCGTCCTCGGAATCGTCGGAACGCGCTGTTGTGGCCGCTTCCGGCACGCGGCACTCCGGTGCGTCCCGCCCTACTCGGGAACCTTCAGCCCCAGGTTCCTGATGCGCGGCGTCACCTTCTCCCGCCAGACGTCCCGCGCCTGCCCGTTCGTCGTCTGCCGCAGTCCGTAGCGGACGGCCATGCGGGAGCGCTCGGACCGCGAGCTGCCGAAGATGCGCTCGAAACCGGGCCACAGCCGGTCCAGCGCCTGCTGCAGCTCCTCACGGCCCTCGTCCGTCGCCGCCAGGCTGCGGCAGACCCGCGCCCCGTGCGCGATGTGGACCTTCTCGTCGAGGACGATGGTGCGGACGGCCTCGGCCCACGGCTTGTAACTGCTCCGGGCGAACTCGGAGATCATCACCATCGCCGTCTCCTCGCCGATGTAGGAGAAGACGCCGCGCTCGGCCCAGGTGGTGCACGCGTGGAACTCATGGCCTGCGAAGAGTTTCCGCTCGGCGAGCGTCTGCTTCTCCATGTAGGTCGTGTCGACGCCGATGTCGGCGAGGACACGCTTGCCGATCTTGTAGTGGTCGTACTCCTCGACTGCCCGTTCCGCGCAGACCTGCCGCTCCTCGGCGTTCGGCGCCAGCGGCAGGAAGACCTGTACGTAGTCGTCGCCGCCCGAGAGCTCGCCCTCGGTATTGACGATCATTCCCCGGATCGCGATCTCCTGGTAGTCCTCGGGCATCGCGAGGAATTCCGCAGGAGTCCGCACCACGACGACCTCGTCATTCGGAATGGTGGATGACATGCGCGTTTCTGCCCCTCACTCGTCCCGCCGAGTCCGGGTGCACCTGATCACCGGACTCGGCGGAGAAAACATGGACGGGGATTTCGTGCGGCTCGAACGGAACCTTAAATTCCGACTTCGGCTTCCGTGGCGCCGATCAACGCCTTTTCTCGGTGGGTCGGGCTGACGATAGACACACCGGGACGGCCAATCAATGGAACCCTCTCGGCCGCAGTGGCCGATATGTTGCTGAAGGATGTCGGGATCGCACCCCCGTTCCCTCCTCCCCTCGCAGCGGACGACGACCCCGTCCCCCCGTGGAACCCGCTCCGTCCACTGCCCCCCCACCTGCGGCGGATTTCCACCGCCTCCGGTCGGCGCGCGTGCTCGGACCCCCTCGCCGAAAACAAGTCAGGCGCTCCCGCGCGCAATCCTCTGCGCGGAACCGCGGACTCGAATATCAGGCCGAAGAAGAAACCGGAGCGGGCGGGCCGGGCCACCCCGTACGACGGCTCCCGGCCCGTCCACGGCCTGGACAGTCACCTGGGCCTCTATATGCTTGCCGCATGAGGCATCCTGTTCCCCCGCCCGCCGTCGCTTCCCGCCTGGCCAATGTCGCCTCCTCGCCGGTGCGGGACATCCTGTCGCTTACCGCACGCCCTGAAGTGATCTCCTTCGCAGGGGGACTTCCGGCTCCGGAGCTGTTCGACGTCGACGGCCTCAGGGCCGCCTTGGACCGCGTACTGGCCGACGCCCCCGGCCGGGTCCTCCAGTACTCCACCACCGAGGGCGACGCCGACCTGCGCGAGGCCGTCGCACGGCGCCTCACGGCACGGGCACTGCCCACCGACCCCGACGACCTGGTGATCACGACGGGATCGCAACAGGCCCTCACCCTCATCACCACGACCGCCCTGGAGCCCGGCGACGTCGTGCTCGTCGAGGACCCCTGCTACCTGGCCGCCCTCCAGACCTTCGGTTTCGCCGGCGCCCGCGTCGTCCCCGTCCCCACCGACGACGACGGCGTCATCCCCGAGGCCCTGGACGAGATCGTCGCGCGCGAACCGGCCAAGCTGCTCTACCTGGTCCCCACCTTCCAGAACCCCACCGGCCGCACGCTCCCGGCCGCGCGGCGCACCGCCGTCGCCGAGGCCGCCGCCCGGCACGGCTTCTGGATCGTCGAAGACGACCCCTACGGCGAACTCCGCTACGACGGGGAGCAGGTGCCCTGGATCGCCGCGTCCCCCGCCGCGTCCGACCGCACCATCCTGCTCGGTTCCTTCTCCAAGATCATGGCCCCGGGCCTGCGCCTCGGATACCTCCGCGCCCCCGCGGCCATCCGCCGGTCCTGCGTCCTCGCCAAGCAGGCCGCCGACCTCCACACCTCCACCGTCGACCAGGCCGTGGCCGCACGCTACCTGCGCGACAGCGACCTGGACGCCCACATCGGGACCATCTGCGACGCCTACCGGGAACGCCGCGACGCCCTCCTCGACGGCCTGCCCACCGCCCTGCCCCCCGGCAGCCGCTGGAACCACCCGGCGGGCGGCATGTTCGTCTGGGTCGCCCTGCCCGAGGGCCACGACGCCACCCGGCTCCTCCACGTCGCCGTCGGTCACGAGGTGGCCTACGTCCCCGGCGCCCCGTTCTTCGCCGGCACCCCGGACCCGGCCACCCTGCGCCTGTCCTTCACCGCCCACCCTCCCGAGGAGATCACCGAGGGCCTGCGCCGTCTGGCCAAGACCTTCGCGTAACCCGCGCTCCGGAAGGGATCCCCGTGCCCACCGAGTCGACCGCCCCGGCCGACGACGCCCCGATGACCGCGACCGCGCTCAACGAGATGGTCGCGCGGGACTTCGAGGACTACACCGCCTGCCACGTCACCGAGGCCACTTCGACCCACCTCACCATGGAGGCCGACGGCACCCGCCTCCGCCTCCGCCCCGGCGGCACGGTCTCCGGCCCCGAACAGGCCGCCCTCGTCGACCTGGCCGCCTTCCTCCTCGTCAACGCCCGTCTGGGGAGCCCCACCCTCACGGCCCTGACCAGCTCCCTCCAGATCAGCTACCTCAACCGCCCCCCGCCCCGGCCTGCTCCGCACGCACGCGAGGATGGCCAAGTTCGGCAGGAGCCTCTGCGTCGTCCTCGCGGAACTCCGCGACGGCGCCGGCACCCTGGCAGCCACCGCGACGGTCACCTACTCCGTGCCCCCGGCGGTCCCCGGGCCCGGCCCGCGGAGCGGGATCGACGCGGTCGGAGGGATCGCCGGGTAGACGCCGGCGGGAACGACGGGGGAGGCCACGGGGGCCGTTCCCCGTCCGGTGGGGCCGCCGCCCCCGACCACCGGTCAGGAGACGGCGACGGCACCGCCTCTCGGAGCGGCGGCGGACACGGGACCACCGGGCTTCCGCGCGGGGCGGCCCGCCCCGGGGCCGGGCCGCCCCGCGCCTCAGACGCGGTTCGGCTCCTTCTCCCGGACCGGCCTCCCCCCGCCGCCCCGCGCCCGGGGTCCGCCGAGCGCCTGCAGTTCCACGGCCAGCGGGGCGGCGGTCAGCATCGACGAATACGTGCCCACGACGATGCCGATCAGCAGGGCCAGCGCGAAGTCCGTCAGCGACCCGGTGCCCAGCACCACCAGCGCGGCCAGGATGAACACCGCGCCCATGCCCGTGTTCAGCGTGCGCGGCACGGTCTGGAGCAGCGCCGTGTTGGTCACCCGTGCGAAGGACGTCCCCCGGTGGGCCGCCCGCAGCTCGCGGATCCGGTCGAACACGACGACGGAGTCGTTCACCGAGTAGCCGATGACCGTCAGCAGCGCCGCCAGGAACACCCCGTCGACCGGCTTGCCCAGCCAGGCGAACACCCCGACGAGGATCACCGCGTCGTGGACCATCGCCACCACCGCCGCCGTCCCCAGCTGCCAGCGGAACCGGACCGCCAGGTACAGCAGCTGCGCGCCCACGGCCACCGCGAGGGCGATCAGGGCGCCCCGGCGCAGCTCCGCGCCGAGGCTCGGCCCGATCAGCTCGTCGCGGACCTTCTCCGCCTTCCCCCGGCCAGTTCGCCGACGGTCTCGCCGATCCGCGCCGCCTCCTCGTTCGACATCCCGTCCGTGCGCACCGTCAGCCCGCCCTCGCCGGACGTCTGCACCACGGCCCGCGGGAACCCGGCGTCGGCCAGCGCGTCCCGCGCCCGGTCGACGTCCACCGGCGACGAGGTGGAGTACTCCACGAGGCGCCCGCCGGTGAACTCCACCCCGAGGTCCAGCCCCCGCACGAAGATCCCGGCGACCGACAGCAGCAGGGCGGCCGCCGACACGGCGAGCCAGCGGCGGCGGCGGCCCATCAGGTCCGGGTCGCGGCGCAGCAGCCGCTCCCGCACCGCCCCCGTGTCGCCGATGCCCGACAGCCGCGGGCGCCGCCGCACCGCCGCACGGGCCACCGCGAAGTCCGCCAGGGCGCGCGTCACGACCAGCGCGCTCACCATCGACGCCAGCACACCGATGCCGAGCGTCACCCCGAAGCCCCGGACCGGACCGGACGCCAGCAGGAACAGCAGGACCGCCGCGATGAGCGTGGTGATGTTGGAGTCCGCGATGGCGCTGAAGGCCTGCCGGAAGCCGGTCGCCAGCGCCGAGCGCAGGCTGCGGCGGGCGGCCCCGCGCCGCGCGTACTCCTCCCGGGCCCGTTCGAAGACCAGGACGTTCGCGTCGACGGCCATGCCGATCGCCAGCACGAACCCGGCCAGGCCCGGCAGGGTCAGCGTCGCGCCGAGCGCGGCCAGCGCGGCGTACGAGATCACGCCGTAGCAGGCCAGCGCCACCACGGCCAGGCCGCCCAGGAGCCGGTAGACGGCGATGATGAACAGACCGGTGAGGGCCGTGCCGACCGCGGCGGCCTGCGCACTGCCGCGGATCGCCTCCGCGCCCAGCGTCGGGCCGACCGTGCGCTGCTCGACCGTCTCCACCGGGACGGGCAGCGCACCTCCGTTGACCAGCAGCGCCAGCTCGCGCGCCTCGTCGGCGGAGAAACCGCCCGTGATGCGGGTCGAGCCGCCGACGATGCCGGTGCCGCAGCCGACGGTCTCCTCCACCTGCGGTGACGAGATGACCTCCCGGTCCAGCACGATCGCGACGCGCCGGGCCGGGTCGCCGGGCGCGGCGCACGCCGCCTTGCCCGTCAGCCGCGCCCACCGGTCACCGCCCCCGTCCTCGAACTCGACGTCCACATACCAGCCCATGCCCCGCTCCGTGTCGATCACGGCCTTCGCCTCGGCCACGTCGGCCCCGGTCAGCGCCGGCGGCCCCAACCGCAGCCGGCCGCCGGACTCGTCGGCCAGGACCAGCTCCCCGGGCCGCTCCGGCCGGGGCCGCCCGGGCCCGTCCGGGGGCGCGTCGGCCGTTCCGACGACGGGGTGGAAGGTGAGCTGGGCCGTGCGGCCCAGTACGTCGGCGGCCTCGCGCGGGTCCTGCACGCCGGGCAGCTCGACGATGATCCGGCGGTCGCCGGACCGGGTCAGGACGGGTTCGGCGACGCCGAGCGCGTCGATACGGCGGCGCAGCACCTCCACGGTGCGGTCGGTGGCGTTCGCGTCGGCGGCGGCGGTGGGGGAGTCGCGGGTCTCCAGCACGATCTGCGTGCCGCCGCGCAGATCGAGGCCCAGGCGGGCCGGGACGGTCAGGGCGATGTAGACGGACAGGGCGACGACGGCGAGGGCGAGCAGCGCTCGCACCCGCATGGCGCGGGTCAAGGGGCCTCCAGCAGGCGGGACCGCGGCCGCGCACGACGGCGCGCGGGAGGGAAGGGGAAAGGGTCAGCCGGCTGGAGACCGGGGCGGGGCACGCCCCGTGGGGCGCGCGGGCCGGTGGGCGGGAGCGGCGTCCCGGCACGGCACGGGGGCGGCCGGGCCGGCCGCGGGCGGGTCGAGCACGAGCGGCCCCGGCGGCGGGGCCGCGCCGACGGGGGGCGGCACCGACCGGACGCCGGAGGCGTCCGCGTACGGGAGCGGCGCCGCCGAGCAGGCCGCCGCGCACGGGTCGTCGGAGACGGCCGGCCGCTGCGCCCCGGCCGGGGACGGCGCGGCCGCGTGGACCGCGTGGGCGGCCGGCGCGAGGACGCCGAGCACGGCGAGGAGGACGGCGGCCACCGCCGCCGCGGCCGCGCCGAACGCGCCCGCGGCGCGGTGCGCTCCCGTCACGTGTGGCGCGTCGTACCGCGGCATGCCCTCCTCCTCCCCCCGCGTCCCGTTCCTATCACGCCGTACGGTCGTTCACGGCTCGATCAGACCCGCCCTGATGGCGTAACGGGTCAGCTGGAGGCGGTCCCGAAGGCCCAGCTTCTGCAGCAGGTTCGCCCGGTGCCGCTGCACCGTCTTGACACTGATCACCAGGATGTCCGCGATGTCCTTCGAGGAGTGGCCCTCCGCCACCAGCTTGAGGACCTCCTCCTCGCGCGCGGTCAGCACCCGGTCCGGCGGCTCCCCGCCGTGCCGGGCCCGGTCCAGGTAGTCGCGGACCAGGGCCGTCACGGCCCCCGGGTAGAGGAACGGCTCGCCGCGCATCGCCGCCCGGCAGGCCGCGACCAGGTCCCGGTCGGCGACGGACTTGAGCACGTATCCGCAGGCGCCGGCCTTCAGGGACTGGAAGAAGTACTGCTCGTTGTCGTACATGCTCAGCATCAGGATCCGCAGCGACGGGTGGTGCGCGGACAGCTCCCGCGCCGCCTGGAGCCCCGTCATCCGGGGCATCGCCACGTCCAGGACGGCCAGGTCGGCGGGGTGCTCGCGGGCCATGGCGATCGCCTCGGCGCCGTCCCCGGCCTCGGCGACGACCCGCAGGTCCGGTTCGCCGTCCAGGATCAGCCGGACGCCCCGGCGGACCAGCGCGTGGTCGTCGGCGAGCAGGATCCGGACGGGGGAGGTGTCGGACGGGTTCACGCGCGCCTCCCGGCGGCCGGGACGGACAGGGACACCCGGGTGCCGCCGTCGCGGCCGGGGGAGAGGTCGAGCGTGGCGCCGGCGAGCAGGGCCCGCTCCCGCATGCCCCGGACGCCCGCGCCCTCGCGGGCCACGCCGACGCCCCGGCCGTCGTCCTCCACGGAGAGCACCACCCCGCCCGGCGTGCGGCGCAGCACCAGGTCGACCCTGGTCGCCTCGGCGTGCCGGGCGGCGTTGGTGAGCCCCTCCTGCGCGACCCGGTACAGCACCAGCTCCGTCTGGCGGTCCAGCGGCGGCAGGTCCGGGGCGAGGCGGCGCCGCACGACCAGCCCCGTGTGGGTGGCGAAGTCGTCGGCCAGCGACGTCAGCGCGCTGACCAGCCCGAGGTCCTCCAGGACCCCGGGGCGCAGCCGGCGGGCGAGCCGCCGCACCTCGTCCAGGCTCGACCGGGTGATCTCCTGCGCGTGGTGCAGCTCGGCCCGCAGCGGCTCCGGGGCCCGGTCCGCGACCCGCTTCAACCCGAGCAGGACCGCCGTCATGCTCTGGCCGACCTCGTCGTGCAGCTCCTGCGCGACCCGCCGCCGCTCCGCCTCCTGGGCGGACAGGGCGCGGGCGCTGCTGGTGGCGCGCTCCGCCTCCAGCCGGTCCAGCATGTCGTTGAACGTGCGGATCAGCTCCGCCACCCCGCCGTTCCCCGGCACGGGCAGCCGCTGGCCGGGCCGCAGCAGGTCCACGGTCGTCATCTCGCGCGTCAGCCGCTCCAGCGGGGCCAGGCCGACCCGCAGCAGCGCCGCGTTGGCGACGAGCATCACGCCCAGCCCGGCCACCAGGATCACCGCCTCCGTCAGCAGGACCGGTACGGAAACGGTCACCGGCGCCCACAGCAGCAACGCCGTGGCCGCACCCAGGACGAGGGCGTTGAGCCCGAAGATCCGCCAGAACAACGACACGGTGCACGAAACCTTCCTGTAGACCCCCGCCACCACCCCACTATCCCCGGCGGCCGGGGCGCGCGGCCCACCGGGCGGCACCGGCGGCCGGGCGCCCGCCCAGCCTGCCGGGCGCACCCCCCGCCGTCGATGGGGTCCCGCGCCCATCCGGCCCGCCCCGCGCCCGCGCCGTCCGTGCGTTCCTGCACCCCGCACGCCACCGGAAATGAGTGCCGCGCCCCATGGCCCCCGGCGGGCCGGCCGGTCAGGGTGGAGAGCCGGCCGCCCGGCGGCCCGGTGGACCGGGCCCGCCGCGGTGGCCCGCGTGTGTTCCACCCCGTCCGTCCCCCAGGAGGAGTACGCCATGACGCTCGGCAGCGCCGATTCCCACGCCGCCCCCGGACGGCTGACGGAGCACGAGGCCCGGCAGCGCCTCGAACACGAGCGCGAGTCCCGGCTCGCGCAGCTCAAGGCGATCGATGCGGCGGGCGTCGGGCAGCAGGCCGCCGACGACCTCCTCGCCGCGCAGCGGGACTCCGCGCGGCGCGTCCTGAAGGAGATCGACGCGGCGTTCGAGCGCCTGGCCGACGGCACGTACGGCGACTGCCAGGGCTGCGGCAGGGCCATCCCGGCCGAGCGCCTGGAGATCCTGCCCTACACCCGCCACTGCGTCGGCTGCCGGCGCGGGGCGGTCTGACGCCGGACCGGCCCCGCCCGCCGGACCGGCCGCCGCCCTCTCGTACGCCGAGTTCGCCGGGCCATCCCGAAGGCGGGCTCCGCCTGCACGCGCGGGTACGCGGTCCCCGGCGAGCTCGCGGACCGGTTCATCGGCCGGGGCCTGCTGCTCTGGAGCACACGGCGGTCGTCGCGGTCGTCGCCATCGGCATCCCGGGCTGTCCCGCCTTCCTGCTGACGGTGACCGGCACCTCCCCGCCCGGCTGGATGCTCGGCGCGCCGGGCACGGGCGAGGGCCACCGCGTCGACCTCTTCGCGGCGCTCCTGCGCCTGCTCACCGCCTGCCCGCTCGCCCTGGGCACCGGGAACGCGGCCCGCTTCGAGACCGCCGTCGTGGCGCTGAAGGCGCTGGTGGTGCTGGTGATCGTCGTGGGCCTCTCCCACGGGGGGAGCGGCAACTACGCGCCCTCCTTCCCCTATGGGGCTGGCGGCGCCTCCACCGGCGCGGCGACGGTCTTCCTCGCCGTCCTCCGGGTACGACGCGATGAGCGCCGCCGCCGAGGAGTCGCAGGACGCCCGGCGCCCCATGCCCGGGGCGATCCCCTACCCGCTGGCCACCGCCGGTTTCCCGCCGTTCGGCGAGGCGGCCGGACCGACGGACGTCGGCGCCCCGCTCGCCTGCGCCGTCGTCTGCACGGCGTCATCGCGCTCCACTCCCGCCGCCCCGGCCTGCCGCGCTCCCTCCGCGCCCCGTCCACGCCCGTGACCCCCGCGATCGGGGTGATCGCCTCCGTCCGGCCCGTCACCTACCTGCGGGGGAGACGCGGCCGCGGTTCGCGGCGTGGTTCCCGATCGGGCTCGCCGTCCACTTCGGCTGCTCGTACCGCAGGTCGGCCCCGGCCGGGCAGGAGCGGCGCGCGGCCGGCCGCTGACCGGCCTCCCGGGTCCCCCGCCGGACGGGGACGCGTCCCGCCCCGGCACGGTCTTCCTCCCCCGGACGGCGGAGGAGGGCCGTGTCCGGTTCACGACCCCCACGCTCCATACCCTTGCGTATGGTGCTGGGGGGGGACGGCCCGACGGGAGGCGCGGAGTGCTGGACGAGACGGTGTTCCACGGTGCGGAGGTGCCCGAGGACGAGCGGTTGGACCGCTGGCGCGAACACCTGGCGGGCACGTACGTGCCGGTGGAGGTCGCGAGCAGCCACCCGCCCGGCTTCACCGCGCACCAGCGCGTCCTGGCGTTCGGCGCGGTCCGGGTGTGGACGACCGAGCACCCGCCGATGACGCTGCGGCGGACGCCGGCCCTGATCCGGCGCTCCGATCCCGGGCTGCTCCACGTGTCGCTGCCGCTGCGCGGCCGGATGAGCGTGGCCGGACCCGGCGGCGGGGCCGTGGCCGACCCGTACGACCTGTGCGTGCAGGACACCTCCCGGCCCTACGTGATGCGGGCGGAGGCCGACGGCGGCGAGGGGAGGGTGCTGGGCACCGGTCTCCTCGTCGAGCGGCGGCTGGTCGCCCCGCCCGGCCGCGACCGGCCCGCGACCCGGCTGGTCCCGGGCCGGGAGGGGGTCGGCGCGCTGCTGGCGACGCTTCTGCGGCAGCTGGTGGAGGACGCGGGGTCGTACCGCGACGCGGACGGTGCCCGTCTCGGTGCCGTCCTGCTGGACCTGGTGTCCGCCCTGCTCGCGCCCGCGCGGGGCGGGGAGGCGGCGGCCCCGGGCGAGGCGCGGCGGCGGGCGCTGGTGCGGCGCGTCCGGGCGTACGTCCAGCAGCGGCTCCACGACCCGGAGCTGACCCCGCGGGCCGTGGCGGCCGCCCACCACGTCTCGGTGGGCTACCTGCACCGGATCTTCCGGGAAGAGGGCGAGACGGTGGCCGCGTGGATCCGCGCGCAGCGGCTGGAGCGCGCCCGCCGGGACCTGGCGGATCCGGCGCTGGCGGCGACCCCCGTCCACGTCATCGGCGCGCGCTGGGGCTTCCCCCGGGCCTCGGACTTCACCCGGGCGTTCCGCGGCGCGTACGGGGCGCCGCCGAGCGACTGCCGTCCCGGTGCCCGCCCCTGAAGCGTCAGGGGCGCTCGGCGGCGAGCACCCGGCGGGCGGCCTCCACGTTGCGCCGGTTGGCGGCGGCGAACTCCCGCAGGGTGCCGCGGTCCGCGGCGATCGCCCGCTTCTGCAGGCCGGTCTCCACCGACGCCCACGTCGCCACGTACCCGGTCCTCCGCTGGCAGGCCACGTCGGCCCGCGCGGTGGCGACCTCCTGCGGCGAGGGGGCCGGGGAGTCCTTCCAGGCCGGGTCCCCGGCCGCCTCCGAGGGGTGGGCGTAGTCGTACCCCCCGGCGCGCATGCAGGCGCTCCACGCGGCGACCGCGCGCAGGACGCGCGGATCGCTCCGGCTCCTCTCGAAGAGGTCGGCGGCGATCGCGTGGTACGCGTCGTGGTCGGGCTTCGGGCCGCCGCTCCAGAGGCGCTCGTACGACTGCCGGGCGCAGCCGCCCTTACCGTCGGCGCCGTAGGCGGCGCGCGCCTCGCGGGGGGAGAGCGCCTCGTCGCGGGCGGCCCGGGCGGCGCGGAACTCCCGTAGCGCGGGCGCCTCGGGCGGCGGGTGGTAGCCGTAGCGCCGGGCGACCTCCGCCTCGATCAGGCCGTAGCGGGTCCGGTGCGGCGGGTCGAGGGCCTCCGAGGGCGGCGGCGGTACGACACGCCAGCCGAGGCCCGCGCGGCGCATGCACTCCCGCGTCAGCAGTTCCTCGGCGGCCTCGACGGCGTACCGCTCCGGCAGCCACTGCTCGTACGCGTCGAAGGGCAGTGCCAGGGCGACCGCCTCCGGCCCCGGCGGCGGGGGCGGCTCGGCGGGGGCCGCCGCCGGGGCCGGACCCGACGGGGCGGCGGCCCCCGCCGAGCAGCCCGGCAGGAGCAGCAGCGGGAGGACCATCAGGGCCGGCAGGGCCGGCGGCGGGACGGCGCGTGGGCGCATGGAACGCGTACTCCTTCACGGCCCGGGACACGGGTCCGGGGCGCGGCGGCGTCCCGAGGGGGACGGGCGCCGCGCCCCGGACCGCGCCTCACTGGAAGACGACGCAGCTCGCCTTGTTGTCGAACGACGGGTTGCTGCTGTTGCGGGACAGGTCCGAGTCCTTGGAGTACTTCTCCGCCGTGTACCGGAGCCCGGAGCACCGCCTGCCGTCGCCGTGCTGGTAGAGGAAGACCGCGTGGCCGGTGTCGTTCTTCATCGAGCTGGCCCCGTCGTTGACCGAGCGGGTGGTCTCCTTGCCGGTCGCAGGGTTCCGCCAGAAGTCGTTCTTCAGGAACCGGTCGGTACCGTTGTACGTGCGGTAGCCGCCCTTGTAGTCGTCGTGCTCGTACAGCTTGAGGGTCCCCGCCCGGACCGCTGTCGCGCCGGTGGTGTCGGCGCCGGCGGACCGGGCCGTGCCGAGCAGGGCCGCCGCGGCCATCGGCGCGGCCAGCAGGGCGAGGACGGACTTGCGCCTCATCTGTGTGGTCCTTCCGGTGTGTCGTCTCCCCCGTCGGGAGAACGTGCCTCCAGCGTGCCGGGGGGACGCCGGAAGGTCGTTAGCACCGGGTGCCCACCTCCTTGGCGTTCCCTCCACCGGGGGACGGCGGACGGGGACGGCCGCGAGGGGCGGCCCGCCGCGGGGCGTGCGGACGGCCCGTCAGGAGCTTCGCCTCCCCGGCCGGCCGTGGCCGCGCGCCCGCAGGACCGCGTAGGCCGCGAGGGCGAGGACCACCAGGACCAGGACCGCCTTGGAGAGGACCCCCACGTACTTCTCCACGACGCCCCAGCGGTCGCCCAGCCAGTAACCGGCGAGCACCAGGGCGGAGTTCCAGATCAGACTGCCGAGCGCGGTCAGCGCGAGGAAGACCGGCACGGGCATGCACACCAGCCCGGCGGGGACGGAGACGAGGCTGCGGAAGACCGGCACCATGCGGCCGAAGAAGACCGCCTTGGTGCCGTGCCGTGCGAACCACGCCTCCGTGCGCTCCAGGTCGGAGGGCTTCACCAGCGGCAGCCTCGCCCAGAGGGCGTGCATCCGCTCGCGGCCGAAGGCCCTGCCGATCCAGTAGAGGGCCACGGCCCCCACGGTCGACCCGAGCGTGGTCCAGAACAGGGCGGAGACCAGCGTGAGCACCCCCTGCCCGGCGGCGAAGCCGGTCAGCGGCAGGATCACCTCGCTGGGCAGCGGCGGGAACAGGTTCTCCAACGCGACGACCAGCCCGGCCCCGGGACCGCCCAGGGTGTCGACGAGGCCGGCGGCCCAGCCGGCGATGCCGTCCGCGGACGCCCGGGGTGATGCCGTGGACGTGAGGCGCATGGGGTCTCCAGACTGGCGGCGGACCGCACGGGAAGGACTGGCCGACGACGGTGCAGCCGGGCGCGGTCACCACCGCGTCCGGCTGCACCGTCGTACTCCTGGGGGTCAGGCGCGCCGCCGGGCCCACATGGGGGCGACGAAGGAGATGAGGGCGGCCGCGATGCCGATCTGGAAGAGGTGGCGGATCCAGTCGACACCGCCGGTGTCGCGCACGCCGAAGGCGGTGGCGAGTGCGTTGCCGCCGACGGCGCCGACGATACCGAGGAGGACCGTCAGCCACAGGGGGATGGGCTGACGTCCGGGAACGACGAGCTTCGCCAGCAGACCGATGACGAGCCCCGCAATGATGGCCCAGAGAAACGACACGACACTCCTTCCGTTGACTGTCCCGACCTTCGGGTGCCATCCCGCCTGCCCACCCGCGGCGGACGTAAGCCTCGTCCACCGCGGGGATCTTCGCGGGGTTCCGCGGTGCGGCCACGCGGTCCTGCGGCGCGGTGCCGGGCCGGGTGCCCGGGGCCGCCGCGGCGCGGGACCCGCCCGGACGGCCCCGCGTCAGCGAGCGGCGCCCCGCCGTCCCGCCCGCGCGGGGGTGCCGCCCTCCGGCAACGGCCCCCGCGCCAGGGCCCGGACGCCGTCGTCGGCGTCGGGGCGCAGACCGGTGGGCTGGGGGCCGTGCCAGTCCAGGCACAGCACGGTCGCGTCGTCCTCCAGGTGCCCCCCGCAGGCGTCGCACACGGCGGCGACCAGGGCCCGGACGGCCTCGCGCGGGTGGAGGCGGCGGGTGTCGCGGAAGAGGGCGGGCAGGTCCACGCCGGCCGCGCCGCGCTCCTGCATGCCGTCGGTGAGCAGGAGCAGCCGGTCACCGGGGCGCAGCCCCAACTCCTGCACGCGGTAGGGGGTGGGGGGAGGAGACGCCGAAGGGCAGGTCGGGGGAGACGGCCAGTTCCTCCACGGTGCCGTCGCGCAGGCGCAGCGGTCTGGGATGGCCGGCGTTGACCAGCCGGACGCCGCCGCCGTCGAGGTCGACGCGGAGCAACTGGCCAGTGGCCAGGCCGCGGCCGTGGTCGAGGAGCGCCCGGTGCGCCCGGCGGGCCTGTTCCGCGATGCCGCACCCGACGCGCCGGGCACCGCGCAGCGCGCCGAGCAGCAGGGTGGCCAGCAGGGCGGACTCGGTGTCGTGCCCCATGGCGTCGGTGATGGACAGGTGCAGGGTGCCCCGGTCCAGGGCGTAGTCGTACGTGTCGCCGCCGATGTCGTCGGCCGGCACCAGACCGCCCGCGAGGGAGAACTGCGCGGCCTCGCAGCACGCGGCGGAGGGCAGCAACTGGTGCTGGATCTCGGCGGCCAGACTGGTGGGAGTGCTGCGCCGGCCCCAGTGGTAGAGGTCGGTGAAGCGCCGGTCGGTGACGATGATGTACGCCAGCGCGTGCGCCGCGTCCACCACTCGGCGCAGCACCGCCTCGTCGGCGCACGGCAGCGTCAGCTCCAGCACGCCGACGCAGTCACCGCGGTTGGTGACCGGCGCGACGGCCCGGTGGCCGCCCTTCCCGTCCGGCTCGACGCGGAGGCGCTGGGACCTCAGGACCTCCTCGTACACGCTTCCCCGCAGGCCTGTGCGCGTCGCCCGGCGTCCGTCCTCCGCCCCGTCGGCCGTGGTGAGCCGCACCAGTTCCTCGCCGACCAGGTCGACGAAGAGGAACGACACGCAGTCCGCCCCGAACCGCTTCCGCAGGTTCCGGGCCACGACATCGACGGACTCCACCGGCGAGGCGGCCTCCGCCTCCACCAGGATGTCTCCCAACCCCAGCACGTCACCGTCCACGGCGGCCTCCTTCGGTTGCCGCTTCTTCTTCCCCGGGTCCCCCCGCTCTCACGTGGCCTCCCCGCGGCGGCGCCCCCCTGGTCCGGGCGGGTGCGCGGGCGCTTGGACCCGCCCGGAGCCCGGCCGCGGGCGCCCGGGTGCGCCCCGGGCGCCCGCGGCCGACGGACCCGGTCGACCGCGACCTCACCGCTTCTGGTCCCGCCGGCTCCCGGGCGCGGACATGACGCATCTCCGCGCCCGGTCGGGCCGGGCGTGTCCCACGTCCTCCTCAGACCCGGCGTGTGCGGCGTTCGTCGCCGACGCCTTCCCGGACGATCGTCGGCCGGCGGGTCGCGAACCGCATGCGGACCGAACCCCCGCCGGGAGCCCCGGGGGCGGTCCTCTGCCGACGGCGCGTCAAGAAGGACCCCCGGCTCGCCCACCACCCGGCCGGGAGGCCGCACCGCGTATCGACCCGCTACGCCGAGCGGCCGTCCGACGCCGGCGCCCCGCAGCCGCCGGCTCCGTCGCACCCGCACGACGGACCACGGCCGAGGCACCGGACGACGCCTTCGAGACCGGGCTGACCGGGACGCGGGAGCTCCGGCGGAACCACCGGCAGGTCAGGAGGGCGATCACCCAGCGGGTGACGCGGCGCAGCGAAGAAGGCCCCACCGCGCGCTCGGCGCATCCCGCCCGCCGAGCACGAACGGGACTTCCGGAAAGAACAGGGACAACTCTCGCCATCCGCCTGAATCATCGGAATCGGAATCCCCGAACTCGGGGCAGCCCACGTGCGCGTGTACGCCGGCACCCGGCGGACTCTTGCGCAGGCCCGGTCCGTGTAGTGGGCTGCCCCCCATGACTACGAGAAACATGGCCGCACTGGCCACGGCCCTGGTCGTGGCGTCCGTCCCCCTGGCGGGCGCGCCGGGCCAGCGCGCGATGGCGGCCGAACCCGCTGCTGTCAGCCCGGCGGCGTCCGCCGAGTCGACCCTCGTCCGGGGCGTGGACCTCAACACGGTGACGATCCCCGAGCTGCAGGCGCGCATGCACCGCGGCTCGCTGACGTCGGCGGCGCTGACGACGGCGTACCTGCGGCGGATCAAGACCATCGACCCGAAGATCAACTCGGTACTGCGTACCGACCCGACGGCCCTGCGCCAGGCGGTCGCCAGCGACGTCAGGCACCGTCGCGGCACCGTCCGCGGCCCGCTCGACGGTATCCCCGTCCTACTCAAGGACAATGTGAACACCCGCGACATGGCGACGACCGCCGGGTCGCTGGCACTGGCGGGCAGCCGTCCGAACACGGACGCGGCCCTGGTCACGAAGCTGCGGGCAGCGGGCGCGGTGATCCTCGGCAAGGCCAACATGTCCGAATGGGCCAACTTCCGTGCGGCGAAGCCCACATCCGGCTGGTCGGCGGTGGGCGGCCAGACCAACAACCCCTACGTCCTGGACCGGAACCCCTGCGGATCGTCCTCCGGTTCGGCCGCCGCGCTCGCCGCGTCGTTGGCGCAGGTGACGATCGGTACGGAGACGGACGGCTCCATCGTGTGCCCGGCGGGGATGAACGGCGTGGTCGGCCACAAGCCCAGCCTCGGACTGGTCAGCCAGTCGGGTGTCATCCCGATCTCCGCGGAGCAGGACACCGCCGGTCCGATGGCACGCAACGTCATCGACGCCGCGCTCACCCTTTCGGTGATCAGCGATCGCGACACCGTGCGCGCCGACCGCGCCCCCGGTCTCGCGGACGGGGCCCTGCGCCCCGGCGGTCTGCGTGGTAAGCGCATCGGGCTGTGGCGGCTCCCCTCGCTCGGCCCGCAGGTGGACGCCCTGATGACCCGGACGGCCGCCGAACTGCGCGCCGCGGGGGCCCGGGTCGTCGAGGTGACCCCGCCGTACCAGGCGAGACTCGCCGAGCTCGAGTTCCCGGCGCTGCTGAGCGAGTTCCACCGGGACATCGACGCCTACCTCTCCACCCGCACCGACGGGCCCCGCACCCTGGCCGACCTGATCGAGTTCAACCGCACGCACCCGGCCGAGCGGACCTGCTTCGCCGGACAGGAACTGTTCGAGCAGGCACTGCTCGCGCCCCCGACCACCGACCCGCGGTACCGGGCCATGCGGGCCGAGCTGCGGGACCTCTCGCGGCGCTCCATCGACGAGACCATGGCCGCCCACGACCTGGACGCCATCGCCTCCCCGGCGAACCCGCCCGCGTGGACGACCGACTGCGCCCGTGGCGACAACGACGTCATCCCGTCCTCCACCCCGGCCGCCGTCGCCGGGTACCCGTCCCTGTCCGTACCCGCCGGATTCGTGGGCGAGTTGCCGGTCGGCCTGCTCCTGATGGCCGGCGACCGCCAGGACGCGGAACTGCTGTCGCTGGGAGCCGCGGTGGAGCAGCGGCTGGACGCCTGGCGGGCACCGCGGTACCTGCCCTCGGTACCCGCCGGCGCCTCCCGGTGAGGCGACCGCCGACCACCGGAAGGGCCGCCTGTCCCACGGGGCGGCCCCGCCCCACCCGGCGACCGGGGCCACACCGCGCGAGGTGACGGGGGCCCGGGGCCACGCGCGGGACGGCGTCCCCACGCACGTCCTGCGCGACACCCGGCGCGGACCGTGAGCCGGAGGGACCGGCTGGCCAAGCGCCTGCGCCCGGCCGCCCGGCAGCCGGAGACCGCCGTCGAGCGCCGCGGTCGAAGGCCCCGGCCGTGATCGGACGCTGCCGATGGGCCCGAGCCCGCCTGCTTCGCCCCGCCGATCGTTCGATCGGCGGGGCGAAGCGCTGCGGAGCGGCCGTGCGGGCTCGCGGCCGGCCGGTGGTGTGGGCGTCGACGCGGGCGGAGTCGATCGCGTTCCCCCGCCGGAAGCCGGCCGCCGGCCTGATCCCGCAGGCCCCGGGTGCCCGGGCGGAACGGGCGACGGCTCCCGCCCGAGCGCCCGCACGTCCACCGGGCCCATCCGCCTCCGTACCCCCCGCGCCCGCAGGGACAGTCCCCGCGCCCGCCGTTCGCCCACCACCCGGCGACGAAGCGGTCCGCGCCGATGAGGGTCCGCCGTGCGCGGCCGTGCCGGAGTGGGCGCGCCCTGACGGCGACGGCTGCGGCACGGTGGTCACGGCGGTCGACGCCCCCTACGGCGTGGTCGCCGTACTCACCGGTTCCGTGAAAGTGGTGGAGGACGGCATCGTCGGCGCATGACCCGCAGGCCGGGAAGCGCGCTCCCGCCCCCGCGGGAACGGCCTCCCACCGGCCTCCCGGCCCTCGGAAGGGGGCGGGGTCAGTCGGCGGGCCGCTCCACGCGTACCGTGAGCAGCCCCTTGCCGGCCACCGCGGGCAGGGACAGGGTGCGGTACCCCATGGAGTCGAACAGGACGGTGATCCGGTCGCCCTCCTCGCTCATGACCGTGCCGTCGCCCCACTCCCCGTGCCGCACCGGCGTTCCCGGCGGGTACGAGGCGGCCGCGGGGTGGCGCGGCCGGGCGTCCTCCCCGTCCCCCACACCCTGCGCGACCGTGCCGTCGGCCGGCGAGGCCGCGCGGCACACGTCGCACCCGCCGCACGGCGCCTCGTACGCCTCGCCGAAGTAGCCGAGGAGGAAGCGGCGGCGGCACCCGGTCGTCTCGGCGTACCCGAGCATCATCTCCAGCCTCGACTGCTCCAGCCTCTTCCGCGCCTGCGCCTCCTCCGCCGCCCGTGCGGCGGCGTCCTCGGCCGTCACGCCGGGGACGGGGCGCACCTCCCCGTCGTCGCCGGTGCGCACCGCACCCGCCTGCTCCAGGAGGTTGGCCGCGGCCGTCACACGGCGGCGCGACAGGTCCGTGCGCTCGCCGACGTCGTCCAGGGCGACGGGCCCGTCCTGTCCGTGGATCCGCTCCGCGACCTCGCCGAGGGTCTCCTCGTCGGGGGTGCGGGCGGTGAAGAGGCGCTGGAGGCCGCGGTCCTCCGGCCGGTAGTGGAGGACCGCGACGGCCGGCTCCCCGTCGCGGCCGGCCCGGCCGATCTCCTGGTAGTAGGCGTCGAGGGAGCCCGGCACCGAGGCGTGGAGCACGAACCGCACGTCCTCCTTGTCGATGCCCATGCCGAAGGCGGAGGTGGCGACCACCACCTCGGCCTCGCCGGCCAGGAAGGCGTCGTGCACCCGGGAGCGTTCACCGGCGGCCAGCCCGGCGTGGTAGGCCGCGGCCGACAGGCCCAGCCCGGCGAGTTCCTCCGCGTAGCCCTCGGCGTCCTTGCGGGTCGCCGCGTACACGATCCCCGGCTTGGGCTCCGCCGCGGCGCGCTCCACCACCGCCCGGCGCTTGGCCGCGTCGTCGGGGAACCTGCGCACCTCCAGGGCGATGTTCGGCCGGTCGAATCCGGCCACGACCAGTGCCGGGTCCTCCATGCCCAGCCGCCGGACGACCTCCTCGCGCACCGGAGGGGCCGCCGTGGCCGTGAGCGCCAGGACCGGAGGGCGGCCCACGCGCCGCACCGCCTGCGCCAGGCGCAGGTAGTCGGGGCGGAAGTCGTGGCCCCAGGCGGCCACGCACTGCGCCTCGTCCACGACGAACAGGGAGGGCGCGGCCCGGGCGAGACGCTCGACCACCTCGTCCTTCGTCAGCTGCTCGGGGGAGAGGAACAGGTACTCGGCGTCCCCGTGCCGCACCGCCTCCCAGGCCGCCTCCGTCTCCCCGGCCGACTGGGAGGAGTTCACCGCGACGGCGTCCGGGGCGTCGCGGGCCAGCAGGCCGGCGATCTGGTCCCGCTGCAGGGCGATGAGCGGGGAGACCACGACGGTGGGTCCGGGAAGCAGCAGCGCGGCCACCTGGTACACCGCCGACTTCCCCGCGCCGGTCGGCATCACCGCCAGCGTGTCGCGGCCCGCCGCGACCGCCTCCATCGCGGCCAGCTGCCCGGGTCGCAGCTCCTCCCAGCCGAACACCTCGGCGGCGGTGCGCCGCAGGCGGTCCGCGGTTCGCCTCTCCTGGGACATGGCGCCTCTCCCCTCGTCCGTCCGGCGCCCTGCGCGCCGGTCCCGCGGCCGCGCCGCTTCGCCGCCCGGTCCGCTCCGGGTGCTCCTGCCCCCTCCCGTACGGGGGAGACCTGCCGCGGGCGGTCGGCCGCGGCGCCCGCACCTCCGACGGGATCCCGGAGCTCCGCCCGCCCCCGGAACGCAAACGGACGGCGGGAACGGGGGTACGGGAACGGGGGTACGGGGACGGCCGGGCGGGAGGCCCGCGCCGTGCCGCCCGCCCCGGCGCCGGCGAGCAGCGGATGCGAAGGCGACGCCGGAGCGAAGGTCCCCTCGACCGGGGCGACGGTGCGGTCGAGGGGGACGGTCCGGGGCCGCGGTGGCCACGGGCCGTGGACGCCCGCACCCGACGGCGCGCGCCGCCCGGTGGCCGTACCACCGCGGTCGGCACGCGTGGGCGCGCACCACCACGGTCGGCACCGCGCGGGCGCGCACCGTCGCGACCGCCATGCCGACCGTGCCGTGACGGGAGTCGGAGGGCGGCGTCCGCGCCTGCGCGGACGGCCGGAGCGCCGTGGTCAGCCGAGGCTCGCGAGCAGGTCGTCGCACGCCTGCTCGCAGCCGCGGCACGCCTCGGCGCAGACGCGGCAGTGGTCGTGCACGTCCGCGTGGCTCTCGCACTCGTCGGCGCACGCCCCGCACACCGTGGCGCACGCCCGGAGGACCGCGCGGGTGATGTCGGCGTCGTAACCGGTGTGGCGGGACAGTACGGCGGCGGTGGCGTTGCAGACGTCCGCGCAGTCCATGTCCGTGCGGATGCACTTGGTCAGCTCACCGACCATGCCCCCGGCCAGACAGGCGTCGGCGCAGGCCGTGCAGGCCTGGGCGCAGGCGACGCACGCCTCGATGCACCTGGCCACGGCCTGCTCGTCCACTCCGCCCAGGTCCGCCGGATACGTGTCCAGCATGTCCTTGACCGATGTCATCCCCGTGCCTCCTTCCTCGCGGGCCCTGAGGCGAACGGCTCTCCACCGTCCGCGGAGCCGCATGCGGCGACAGGACGGGTAACACCCGTACGGGCCGGCAAACGGCCCCGGCCCGGGCGGTCGCCGGGCGGCCCCCGTGCCGGAACGGGGACCGTGGACCGTGGAAGAGCCCCCGGAGGCCCTCACCCCCGCGGCCCGCACCGGTGCCATACGGGTGACCGGCGAGGGGGAGCGGGCGCTGGCGGACCCCCGCGGCCCGCGCCGGTGCCGTACCGGGCGGTGGCGCCGGGAAGCCGCCCGGGGACGGCGGCAGGGCTGGTGACCGGGCGATCGGGTGGCCCGGTGCCGCCGGTACCAGGGCGCCGTCCGGGCCGACGACGGCCGCCGGCCGGGCGGCTGGACGATCGGGTGCGGAACCCCCCGTTCGCGAAGCTGAACCGGTGGCGGACCCGGGCGGTTGGACGATCGGGTGCGGAACCCTCTCCGGCGGGCACGGGTCCGTACTCCCGACCGGACCGGTGAGGCGGCCTCCCACCCCCGGCCCCGCGCCGCCCCGGCCGCGGATCGTCGAAAGCGGCCGGTGACCGGCGACCGCGGCGGGGGCGGCCACACCGGGCGCCGCCGCGCCACTCCCTCTCCCCGGACGTCGGGTGCCGGGTGCCGGACCGGCGCAGGCCTGTGGCATCCGCGCGCGGGTCCCTACGAGCGGCCCAGCGCCCGGGCCAGTTCGTCCTTGTTCATCGACGAGCGCCCTTCGACCCCCCGCCGCTTCGCCTCCTGGTAGAGCTCGTCCCGAGTCGGCTCCTTCGAGCGGTTCCCGGACTTCTCGCCGCCGCGCTGAGAGGGGGACTTCCCCCGGGTGGAGCTCCGGCTGGCGGACTTCGCCTCGCCGGAGCGGGCCCGTTCCTTGTTGACCGTACGGGCCGCCATCTCCTCGGCCCGGTCCTCGGACATGCCGCGCTTCCTGCCGCTTTCCTTGATGTGCTCGTACTGCCGCTCCCGCTTCGGGCTGCTGCCTCGGGGCATGGCGTGTTCCCTCTCGCTCGTCCGCTTGCCGCCGTACCGCCCGTTCGCGGGCGTGGTCGCGCGGCGGCCCTCTTCGATGAGATGCGCGTTCCCCGCAGGGCGCGGGGGTAACGACCGTCGCCCGGGCGGGTGCGGGCCGGATGCCGGATGCCGGATGCCGGGCGGCCGGCCCGGGTCCGGGCGCGGTGGACCGGTCCGTGGGCCGACCGGTGGACCGGGCGGGCGCTCGGCGTCCCGCGCGGGGCCGCCCGTCCGGCGCGGGGCCCGCACCCCCCGAGGAGCAGGAACGGAGAAGCGCGTGTCTCCGGCGGCCTCCGGCGGTGGTCCCCGGCGGACTCCCGCGACGTACTCCTGCACCGGGCCGGCCACGGCGGGAGCCCCGCCGGTCGGGCCGGCCACGGCGGGAGCCCCGCCGGTCGGGCCGGCCACGGCGGGAGCCCCGCCCGTCGGGCCGGCTTACGGCAGCAGACCCGCCCGTCGGGCCGCCACCACCGCCTCCAGCCTCGTGTGCGCGCCCAGCTTGCGCATCGCCGACCGCAGGTACCCCTTCACCGTCTCCGGCCGCACCCCCAGCCGCCGGGCCGCGTCGGCATTGGTCGCCCCCGTCGCCACCACCGCCAGCACGTCCACCTCCCGCGGTGCCAGCCCCTCCCGCGGCGTGCCCGCGTCCGGGGCGGAACCGTCCGCCGCCGCTCCCCGGGCCGGGCCGTCCGCCGCCGCGAGCCGCCCGCACGCCGCCAGCAGCTCGGCGCGCACCACCGGGTCCGCGATGCGCGGCGCCAGCGCGCGCAGTTCCCCGTGCGCCTCCCGCACGGCTTCCCACGCCGCCGCACCGCAGGCCGCCGGCCCCCCGGCCCCGGGCACCGGCTCCACGAGGCGCCGCGCCTCGTCCCGCACCGCCAGCGCCTGCTCCATCTCCCGCGCCACCGCCACCGCCGCGTCCAGCACCCGGCCGCCCAGCGGCTGCGGCGCGCGCAGCGCCCCGTACAGCACCGCCCGCACCCGGTGACCCACCACCACCGGCACGGCCAGCACCGACCGCAGCCCCTCGGCGGCGACCGGCTCGTCGTACTCGTGGCTGATGTGCCGCGCCGCCCGGTAGTCCGTCACCGCGCACGGGCGGGCCAGCACCATCGACCGGCCGCCCAGGCCGCTCCCGGAACCGATCGCCAGCCCGCGCAGCGCTCCGGACGACGCGCCCGACAGCTCCCCGATCCGCAGCCGCGCCCCGGGCCGTCCCTCCAGCAGCCCCCCGAAGGCCACCGGGAGCCCCGTGGCCCGGCGCATCCGCAGCAGCGCCGTCCGCAGCTCGGCCGTGTCACTCCGCCGTTCGCCCACGCGCACCGCCCCCGCCCGCCGCTTCACCCCCGTACGGGGGTAGTGAGACCCGTGTCACCGATTACACGATGGCGCGAACCCGTCCCGCAACGAGGAGGACACAGATGTCGGGTAGCGGCGCGACCGAGGAGTTCCGGGCCGCCCGGGACTTCCTGCTACGCCACCGGGAGGACTACGAGGCGGCGTACGCCGGCTTCACCTGGCCCCGTCCCGCCCGGTTCAACTGGGCGCTGGACTGGTTCGACGCCGTCGCGGACGGCAACGACCGGACGGCGCTGCACATCGTCGAGGAGGACGGCGCCGAGACGCGGCTGTCCTTCGCCGAGATGTCCGCCCGCTCCGCCCGCGTCGCCAACTGGCTGCGCGACGCGCACGGCGTGCGGGCCGGTGACCGGATCGTGGTGATGCTCGGCAACCAGGCGGAGCTGTGGGAGACCTCCCTCGCCGCGATGAAGCTCCGTGCCGTCGTCATCCCCGCCACGCCCCTCCTCGGGCCGGCCGACCTGCGGGACCGCGTCGAACGCGGCCGGGCCCGCCACGTGGTCGCCCGTGCCGCCGACACGGCGAAGTTCGACGGGGTGCCGGGGGAGTACACCCGCATCGCCGTGGGCGCCCCGGCCGGGGGACGGGCGCCTGGGCCGCGTACGAGGAGGCGTACACGGCCGACGCCGCCTTCACCCCGGACGGCCCCACCGGGGCGTCCGACCCCCTGATGCTCTACTTCACCTCCGGCACCACCGCCCGCCCCAAACTCGTCGAGCACACCCACACCTCGTACCCCGTCGGGCACCTGGCGACGATGTACTGGATCGGCCTGCGCCCCGGCGACGTGCACCTCAATATCTCCTCGCCCGGCTGGGCGAAGCACGCCTGGTCGAGCCTCTTCGCCCCCTGGAACGCCGAGGCGACCGTCTTCATCCACAACTACACGCGCTTCGACGCGGCCCGCCTCATGGCCGAGATGGACCGGCACGGCGTCACCTGCTTCTGCGCGCCGCCGACCGTGTGGCGCATGCTCATCCAGGCCGACCTGACCGCCCTGCGCACCCCGCCCCGCGAGGCCGTCGCGGCCGGCGAACCGCTGAACCCGGAGGTCGTCTCCGCCGTACGGCGCGCCTGGGGCGTCACCGTACGGGACGGTTTCGGGCAGACCGAGACGGCCGTGCAGATCGCCAACAGCCCCGGACAGCCGCTGAAACCGGGCTCCATGGGGCGGCCGGGCCCCGGCTTCCGCGTCGAGCTGCTCGACCCGGTGACGGGGAAGCCGGGCGCCGGCGAGGGGGAGATCGCCCTGGACCTGTCGGCCGCCCCCGTCGGGGTGATGGCCGGCTACCACGGCGACCCGGAGCGGACCGCCGAGGCCATGGCGGGCGGGTACTACCGCACCGGCGACATCGGCGCCCGCGACGCCGACGGGTACCTGACCTACGTGGGCCGGCGCGACGACGTGTTCAAGAGTTCCGACTACAAGATCTCCCCCTTCGAGCTGGAGAGCGCGCTCCTGGAGCACGAGGCCGTCGCCGAGGCCGCCGTCGTACCCGCGCCCGACCCAGTGCGGCTGACCGTGCCCAAGGCGTACGTCGTCCTCGCCGAGGGCTGGGAGCCGGGGCCGGACACCGCGAAGGCGCTGTTCGCGCACGCGCGGGCGATCCTCGCCCCCTACAAGCGGATCCGGCGCGTCGAGTTCGCCGACCTGCCCAAGACCGTGTCCGGCAAGATCCGCCGCGTCGAGCTGCGCGAGCGCACCGCGCACGGCTCGGCCGGCGAGTACCGCGAGGAGGACTTCCGGTGACCCGCACCCCACGGCCGTCGTACGCGCACGGCACCGGTGGGACGTCCCTGCTCGGCGACACGATCGGCGCAGCCCTGGCACGCACCGTCGAACGGTTCCCCGACCGGGAGGCGCTCGTCGACGTCCCGTCAGGGCGCCGCTGGACGTACGCCGAGTTCGGCGCAGCCGTCGACGAGCTGGCCCGCGCGCTCCTCGCGTCGGGCGTGGAGCGGGGCGACCGGGTCGGCATCTGGGCGGTCAACTGCCCGGAGTGGGTGCTCGTCCAGTACGCCACCGCCCGTGTCGGCGCCGTCATGGTGAACATCAACCCCGCCTACCGGGCCCACGAACTGGCCTACGTCCTCAACCAGGCCGGGGTGAGCCTCCTCGTCGCCTCCCTCGCCCACAAGGCGAGCGACTACCGCGCGCTGGTCGAGCGGGTGCGCGCCGAGTGTCCGGCACTGCGCGAGACCGTGTACATAGGCGACGCGAGCTGGGACGCGCTGGTCGCCCGCGCCGCACCGGAGCGGGCGGAGGAACCGGCCGCCCGCGAGGCCCTGCTGTCCTGCGACGACCCGGTCGACATCCAGTACACCTCCGGCACGACCGGCTTCCCCAAGGGCGCCACCCTCTCCCACCACAACATCCTCAACAACGGCTTCTTCGTGGGGGAGACCCTCGGCTACACCGAACGGGACCGGATCTGCCTGCCGGTGCCGTTCTACCACTGCTTCGGCATGGTGATGGGAAACCTGGCGGCCGTCTCCCACGGGGCGTGCGTCGTCATCCCCGCGCCCTCCTTCGACCCGGCCGCCACCCTGCGCGCCGTCGAGCGGGAGCGCTGCACCTCCCTGTACGGCGTGCCGACGATGTTCATCGCCGAGCTGAACCTGCCGGACTTCGCCGCGTACGACCTCTCCTCCCTGCGCACCGGGATCATGGCCGGGTCGCCGTGCCCGGTGGAGGTGATGAAGCGGGTCGTCGCCGAGATGAACATGGCGGAGGTGTCCATCTGCTACGGCATGACGGAGACCTCGCCGGTCTCCACGCAGACCCGCCGCGACGACGACCTGGAGCGCCGCACCGGCACGGTCGGCCGCGTCCTGCCGCACGTCGAGGTCAAGGTCGTCGACCCGGTGAGCGGGGCGACCCTGCCGCGCGGCGAGGCGGGCGAGCTGTGCACGCGCGGGTACGGGGTGATGCTCGGCTACTGGGACGAGCCGGAGCGGACCGCCGAGGCGATCGACGCGGGCCGCTGGATGCACACCGGCGACCTGGCGGTGATGCGCGAGGACGGGTACGTGCGGATCGTCGGCCGCATCAAGGACATGATCATCCGAGGCGGCGAGAACGTCTACCCGAGGGAGATCGAGGAGTTCCTGTACGGCCACCCCAAGGTCGCCGACGTGCAGGTGGTCGGCGTGCCCGACGAGCGGTACGGGGAGGAGGTCCTGGCGTGCGTGATCCCGCGCGACCCGGCCGACCCGCCGACGTACGAGGAGATCGCCGCGTACTGCCGCGACCGGCTGGCGCACTACAAGGTCCCGCGGCGGGTGGAGGTCCTGGACGCCTTCCCGATGACGGTGAGCGGCAAGGTGCGCAAGGTCGAACTGCGCGAGCGGTACGCACGTCCCGCCTGATCTCCCCGCCCCGCCGGCCCCCGGCCTTCGGGCCCCGGCCCCCGGTGCTGCGTCAGCGCAGGTCGCGGCGCATGCGGACGCGCGGGCGGCGGTCGGGATGCACGGAGACCTGCTCGACGTGGGCGGCGCCGTCCACGGGGTCCCGGGCCGGGTACGGGACGGGGCGCCCGTCCCGGTCTGCGACCCGGGCCCGGCCCGCGGCCCGGTACTCCTCCGGGACGTCGAGCGGCAGAGGGTCGTCGTCGGCGACGGCGTCCATGCCGAGGGCGCGGAACGGCTCACCGGCCGCGCGTTCGACGTCCTGGAGGAACGGCAGGTCCTCCGGGCGGGCGGGGCGCACGCGCATCGCTCACGCCCCGCGCGCGAGGAGGTCGTCGGCGGGGGTGTTCACGGGCTGCGGGGTGCCGGTGAGGTCCATGACGAACAGCGGCAGGCCGACGCCGTCGGCGCGGGCGCGGGAGGCGTCCTCGTACCCGGCGAGCGAGAAGTACACGGCGGCCGACGACGAGGCGAGCCCCTCCAGCCACAGGCACTCCACGGCGCGCAGCGGCACCGGACGGGTCGTCGGGTCGACCTGGGCGACCATCCCGGGGCCGCGCAGCTCGACGGCCGGGGTGACGGAGGAGCGGCGCTCCTCGGGCTGCACGACCTCCCGGAAGCCCAGCCAGCGCAGGTAGAGGGCGGCGGCGGTCACCACGTCGCGGGCGGTGCGGATGGTGACCGGGTTGAAGGCGGGGCGGACGGCGGAGGAAGGCGGCGGGTACGGGGAGGCGGCCCGCACGGTGGAGAAACCCGTGGTGGAGAAGGTCGGGTCGGTGGTGAGGGGGTGCCGGGGCCGCCGGTGCCCTGGTCTGCGGCGCCGGGCGGTCCGGCGGGCACCGCGGTCGCGGCCGGGTCCCCGGGCTCCGGTCCCGCACCGGCCGGGCCGCCCGGCGCCGACGGGCGGGGCGGCGGTGCGGCCGCCGGACGGACCGGCAGGCGCAGCACCGTGCCGCACGGGCAGCCCAGCTCAGGCTGCGGCCACTGGTCCCGGCGTCCGCACGCCCCGCACCGCACCGTGACCCACTCGTCGGTCCAGGTGCGGTGGGTGATCGGCTCGGGAGGGGCGTCCCCCACCAGGGCGGGGGTGACGGGAGCCCCGCAGGCGCACGGATAGACGGGCGGTGCGTACGTGTGCGCGCGGCGGCAGGCCGGGCAGCGCACCGGCACGTTCTGTTCCACGGCGATCGCCCCCTTCGTTCCGGCGACCATCGTCCACCACCCGGGGCCCGCCGGGGAGGGCATTCGGCCATTCCCCCGACGGGTTCCGGCACCCGCGCCGCACCACCCGCGCACGACGGAGGAGCCCCACGGCTCCGGGAACCCGCGTACGCGGCGGCGCACCGGGCGGCCCGATCCCGCCGAACCCCCGGCGTACCGCCGTCGGGACCGCCTCCCTGCCATGGCGGCACGGAGGCGGGGTAGGCGTAGGGACATGAGCGACATCGTGGACGCCGACGAACTCCTCCGCCGCATCCGGGCGGCCCGCGACTGGGCCAGGAACCAGGAGGAGAACGCCTCCGACGACACGGCGGCGACGGCCTACCGGGCGGTCCGCCGGGTACTGGAGAGGCTCGTGGACCCGAGCCGCGCGACCGACCGCTGACGGCGGGCCCCTCCCGCCCCGCGCCCCGGGCCGGTGCGGAGGGCCGGGCGGCCCCGGCCCGCGCGTCCGGCCCCGCCCGGAGCGGCGGCTTCGACCGTGCGCCGCTCCCCGCGAACCGCGGTCCCGCCCGCACGGAGGCGGCGGGGAGCGCTTACCCCTCGTCCGGGAGGCCGCCGGAAGGGGCGCGGTCCCGCCGCCCGCCGTCCGCGGAGGCCCCGCCGCCGGGTCCGGCGCGGACCGCGGCCGGTTCACGGTCTGCGGCCCCGCCCCCGCACGGCCTTCCCGCAGGTGCCGCCCGCACCGCCGTTCCCGCCGGTGCCGGACCCCCGGGCCGAGGCGGCACCGCACCCGGCCCCCGCGCGCCGCGCGGCCCGCTCACCCCTCTCCCCGGAGGCGTTCCAGGTCCGCCACCGTGTCGATGTCGTACGGATCCGCCACGTCCCCGCACGGCACCAGGGTGATCTCCCCCTCGTGCGCCCGCAGGTAGGCCCGGGCCCCCCGGTCGCCCTCCGCGCCCGCCGCGGCCCCCGCCCACCGGTCCGCGCCCAGCAGCACCGGGTGCCCGCGCCTCCCGCCGTACGACGCCGAGGCCAGCGAGCCGCGCCCCCGGTACGCCCCGGCCACCCGCGCCATCGCCTCCGCGCCGATCCCCGGCTGGTCCACCAGGACCACCAGCGCCGCGCCCGTGCCGCCGCCCGGCGCGGCCCGGGGCGCCAGCGACGCCAGGCCCGCCCGCAGCGACGAGGCCATGCCCCGCTCCCACTCCGGGTTCTCCACCAGCACGCACCCCGTGAGGTCCGCCCCCTCCCGCACGGCCCGGGCCGCGGCGCCCAGCACCACGTGCACCGGCCCGCACCCGGCCGCCCGCAGCGCGGTCACCGCGTGCTCCGCCAACGGCCGCCCGCCGTACTCCAACAGGGCCTTCGGCCGCCCCCGAGCCGCCTGCCGCCGCCCGCCGCGAGCAGCAGGCCGGCGACCGGCGCCGGAGGGGAAGGGGCCGCTGCGGTCTCGCCCGCTCTCGTACCGTCCACGAGGAGTGCATACCGCGTCCGCTCGCGCGTGGAGCCCCGGCGTCCCGCTTGGATAGGGTGCGGGTCCGGCACCGCAGTGCCGTTCACGCAACACACCGCGCGCGGTGGGGCCTTTTCAGGAGACATGGATCGATGAGTGGTGGTCAGCACCATGGGGGAACCGTCTTCCAGCCGCTGGAGGGGGACGATCCGCGTTCCGTCGCGGGGTACCGGCTCGCGGCGCGTCTCGGCGCCGGCGGCATGGGCAAGGTCTACCTGTCGTACACGCCGGGCGGCCGCCCCGTCGCCATCAAGGTGATCCGGCCCGACTTCGCACAGGACGCCGAGTTCCGGCGCCGCTTCGCCCGGGAGGTCCAGGCCGCGCAGCGCGTCCAGGGCCTCTACACCGCGCCGGTCATCGACGCCGACACCGACGCCCGCGAGCCGTGGCTCGCCACCGCGTACGTCCCCGGCCCCTCCCTCGCCGACGCCGTCCAGAAGCACGGCCCGATGCCCGTCGACACGGTGCTGCTGCTGGTCGCCGGCGTCGCCGAGGCCCTCCAGGTCATCCACGGCGCGGGCATCGTCCACCGCGACCTGAAGCCCGGCAACGTCCTCCTCGCCGCCGACGGGCCGCGCGTCATCGACTTCGGCATCGCCCGCGCCGCCGACGCCACGTCGCTCACCAGCAGCGGCGTCACCGTCGGCACGCCTGCCTTCATGGCGCCGGAGCAGGCCGCCGGAAGCACGGTGACGCCCGCGACCGACGTGTTCGCGCTCGGGCAGGTCGCCGCGTACGCCGCGCTGGGCAGCCCCGCGTTCGGCGAGGGCACCTCGCACGGGGTGCTCTACCGCATCGTGCACGAGGAGCCCTCGCTGGACGGGCTCCCCGACCGGCTGCGCGAGCTGGTCACCCGCTGCCTGGCGAAGGACCCGGCCGTCCGTCCGTCCGTCGCCGAGGTGCTGACGATGTGCCACCGGGCCAGCGACCAGACCGCGTTGCGCCGTCCCGAGGAATGGCTGCCCGGCGCCGTCGCCGCCGACATCACCACCCGCACCGCCGCCCCGGCCCCGGCCGCCGCCACGACGCCGCCCCCGCCGGCCGCGCCGCCCGCCGGGTCCGGCGCCCCGGCCACCGGTCCCGCGACCCCCGCCCCCACGCACTCCGCCACCGCCCACGCCGCGCCGTCCGCGCCGCCGCAGGGCTTCGGCCCCCCGCCCGTCGCGGGCCCCGGCCACGCCCCCACGCCCCCGCCGCACCCGTACGCCCACCCGACCGTCGGCGCCGCGCCGTACGGCCCCGGCGCGCCCGCCCCGGCACCGGCGCCCGCGCCGAAGCGCAGGTCCCGGGCCGCGCTGATCGCCACCGCCGCGGTCGTCGCCTTCGCCGTCGCGGGCGGCGCCACCGCGTACGCCCTCCTGAACGGGAGGACCGACCCCACCGGCCAGGCGCAGGGCGCCGCCTCCGGCACGCCCGACACCCCGCCCGCCTCCGCGGACACCACCGGCAGGGAGGAGGGCGACCGGGCCGGCGAGGACGCCGGTACGGGCGCCGACGCGGGCGCCGGCGGCACCCCGTCCCCGGACGGTGCCCCCGCCACCCCGCCGGAGCCGGTCGACTTCAAGGGCATCGACCTCACGGAGGGGTACGAGCTGTCCCTCGCGGACGACCCGGTGAAGCCGAAGGAGGACGGCGGAGACGTCTTCTACGGCATGTCCGGCGTCTCCACGCCGAGCAGCGGCCGCCTGGTGCTCCTGCGCAGCGGACAGGCCGGCTCGCTGGACACCTGCCTCGACGAGACGCGCTTCACCACCTCCGTCGACGACTCGCAGATGTCCAAGGGATCCCGCATGTGCCTGCAGAACGGCGCCGGGGACGTGGCCCTGCTGACCGTCGTCGGCTTCTCGCCCGAATCCGACCCCAGCGACTACATCACCCTCGACGTGAGGGTGTGGCGCGGCGCGATGGACGTGGAGCGGACGAGCTGACCGGTGTGGGCGGCGCGGGCCGGTCCGGGCCGCCCGCACGGGCCCGTCGCCCGCGCCGCGCCCGCCCGGGCCCGCCCGCGCTGTCCGCGCCGCCTCCACCCGTGTCGCCGGGCTGCCGTACTGCACCCCGTGCCACATACGGTCCGCACCGTCACGGCGAGTTGCGGCAGGCGGTGGAGAGGCCGGCTCCGACTCGCCGATGCCGATGGACCCCCGCCGGCGGCCCGACGCACCACGATCCGCCGACCGGACCTGACGTGGACGTGCAGCCCAAGGCCGGGACAGCCCGAGAAGCCGTCCTCACCCACGTCACGTCGGCCCCGGGGAGCCCCTCCGCTGAGCAGGCAGCCCGAGCCTTGAACCGGAGCCCGTTCCCCGGCCGCGCCTGGATCACCCCCGCTCGGTTGCGGTCCCCGCGTCGGATCGGACCCCACCTGCGCCTGTGAGGGGTGCGGTTCCAGCAGCGGTGGCACCTACCGCGTCCAGTTGTGCTCACGGTGTCTCCCCGAGGCCCAACCGGCCGAGCGACCCGGCGGTGACGCGCAGGCTCTGCCCTCCCTCCTGGGGCCGCGTACCTGGCCCCGGTCGGCGCCGGGCGGCCGCACAGCGTGACCTACCGGCTGTCCCGCGACGGGGTTCACGATCTACCGAACGAGCCCACGCGCGCTGGCGCGAAGCCGACCCACCAGCAGTTCGACGAGCTGGCCGGCGCGCCGGCCACCCGATACGTCCGCGCCCTGCTCGTCGCAGCCGAAGTCCTGTCTCCGCGCGACAAGCACCTCGAAGCCCTTCCTCGAACGGCGGAGGAGCTGCTAGCGCAGGCACCCGACCACCATCGTCGGATCGTCACTCCCCTCGCCCACCGGGACCTCCTGCATCGCGTCCGCCGCGCTAGGTGTTCTGTCCGGGGAGGTCGTGGACGGTGAGCCAAGTCCCGGCTGAGGGATCTTGAACCAGGTGAGGACCTTCCGGCTCGGTGCGGATTGCGGCGACGACACCAAGCGACAGCCCGCCGCAGCCACTACCGACCAGGGTCGACTGACCAACTCACCAGACGGATCACGGAACCAGACCGGAGTACTAGGCGGCGACGCGCAGGGGAGAGCGGCGGACGGCGACCGGCATGAGTGCGCCGACGAGGGCGAACAGCGCGCCCAGGGCCAGCCAGCCGCGCCCGCCGTCGTCCGACAGGCACAGCGTGGACAGCAGCCACGGGGCGACGGCCGTCGCCACTCCACGGCCGAGGGAGAAGAAGCCCTGGTACTGGCCGTGCGCGCCGTCCGGCGCGAGGGTGAAGCTCAGGCCGAACGACCCGGCCGAGGTCCAGAGTTCACCGGCCGTCAGCAGCACCGCGAAGACGATGAGCAGCAGCACGGCGAGCCAGGGCGCCGCCGCACGCGTGAAGACCACCACCACGCACGCGGCCAGCAGGCTCAGCCCGGCGCGCCGGCACAGGCGTGCCGCGCGCGCATCGTCGTCCGCCCCGCGGCTCGCGCGGATCTGCAGGAGGACGACCATGGCCGCGTTGAGCACGACGATGACGGAGACGGTCAGCGGGGGAGCAGCCGTGTGGTTGACGACCCAGAGCGGCACGGCGAAGGAGAGGACCTGCGACTGCAGGCTGAGCACACCGCAGATCGCCGTGACCCAGACGTACCGGGAATCGCGGAACACCTGCCGGCGCGACGACCGCGGAACCGCCTTCCCGCCGGCCACGACGGCGTCCGCGGCCAGTCCGCGCAAGGGGATCGCGGCGGCCGGGAACGTCAGCGCCGTGCCCAGCAGCAGAACCGTGAAGGCGAGGGTGGTCCCCAGGTCGATGGCGATGGCCGCCAGTCCCGCGCCGATGGCCACCCCCACGTTCGTCACGACCCGGAGGTACGCCCGCAGCCGCACCCGCTCGGCCCCCTCGCCGACCACGGCGATCAGCGCTCCGCGGGCCGCGCTGCTGCCCTGTTCGGCCAGCGTGAAGACAACGATCAGCGCCAGGAACAAGGGGAAGGAGCGGACCAGCGCGAGCATGGCCATGGTCGCGAACTGCACGATGAGCAGGACGCCGTAGGTGCGGCGCGGGCCGTAGCGGTCCGCCAGGCCGCCGAGCGGTACCGCTCCGGCGAGGGATATCAGCCCGGCGAGGGTGAGGCCGAGAGCGACCCGGCCGGCGGAGAGGCCCGCGACACGAGTGAAGAACAGCACGCTGGTCGGCAGGTACAGACCGCTGCCCAGCGTCTTGATCAGCCACGAGGCGGCGAGCAGGCGCGGTGCTCCCGGGGCGGGCAGCAGTCTGTGGACCAGCGAGCCCCTCACCGCGGCCCCCCGAGCGCGTGCAGCCGGTCGTTGAGCCGGCGGGCCGCCTCGGGCCCGTCGACGGCGTAGTGCACTTCGACGTTGCCGGTTCCGCTCTGTTCCGGGGGCAGGGCTTCGACGACCCCGGGCAGGGCGAGGGCCTGTTCCGGCAGGCCGTCCCGAGCCGGCAGCTGCGTGCGGCCGACGGTCCGCTCCTGGGGGCGGGGGACGAGCTCCGACGGCTCGTCGAGGGAGGCCCGGACGAACTCCTCCCACAGGTCGATGCCGAAGGCGTGCCACCACATACGCGAGACGCCCAGGCCCCCCGGCCTGATCGCGACTTCTCCGATCAACGGTCCCTCGGCGGTCTCGAAGACCTCGAGGTGCGTCACGCCGTCGGACAGTTCGAGCGCCTCGGCCACCCGGTCGTGCAGGGCGAGCACGTCTTTGGCGAACGGGTCGTCCTGGGCAATGAGGTAGCCGCTGCTGTACTCGTGCGGGGTGTGCAGCGGCGGGGTGAAGTAGCGGGAGACCGCCGCCAGCCGGACCCGGCCACCGCGTACGACACCGTCGCAGTGGTACTCGTCGCGGAATCGCACGAGGCGCTCGACCTGGACGGGGACGCGGCGCGCCGCGAGGGCCTCGAAGCCGCCCGACAGCCGCCGGGCGTCGAACTCCTCCTGGGAGTCGAGGCGGTAGGTGCACCGGGAACCGGAGCCGAACACCGGCTTGACCATCACCGGCCAGCCGATCCGCCGTGCGGCCCGCGGGATGTCGTCGACGGTCGCGGCCTGCGCGAAGTCCGCCACCGGCAGACCGGCGGACCGCAGTCTCGCCTTCATGGCGCGCTTGTGGGCCGCCCACAGGGACTGGTCGAAGGTCGGCCCGGGCAGACCCAGCAGGGACCGGATGAGCCCGGCCGGCAGGACGCTCTTCTCGGTGGCGGCGATGACGTGGTCGACCGGGCCGCCGCTGACGAGTTCGTACGCGGCGCGCTCGACCTGCGAGAGGTCTTCGAAGCTGTCGACGAAGGCGGTCTCCCAGCCGGTGTAGAGCCCGGCGTACGCCTTGCGGGTGAGTACCCGGACCCGCAGGTCGGCGCGGTCCGCCAAGGCGCGTACGACCTCGGGCTTGTCGGAGTTGAGCAGCAGGACCTGGCGGGTCATCCGGGCGCCTCGATTCGGTAGTAGGTGACGGTCGCCTCCACCTCGTCGACGACGGCCCAGGTCGGGACCGGCCCGCGGACCGGACCGACGTTGACGAGGTACCGGCCGTCCGGGGCGAGGTGCACGGCCTCGCCGAGGCGGAGCGGGATGCTCACCACGTCGGCCCAGGCCCGCCCGGTGGCCGGCAGCCGGTGCACGGCGCTGCGGTGATGGTGGCCGTGGAAGAGGGCCCGCCCGGTGAACCCGGCCTCCAGGGGGCACCATAGGCCCGGTTCGGGCTCCTGCCAGGATGGCAGCGCGTGACCGTGACAGTACGTGGCGAAGTCCGTGTGGAACGACAGCGGCGCGTCGAGCACCGGACGTGCCCATGCGGGGCGGGCCGGACCGGGGACGAGCGTGCTGATGCGCTCTTCCTGGTTGCCCCGTACGACCCGTGCGCCGTCCAGCAGGGCGACCAGCTCGGGGTCCTGGTCGAAGACCTCGTCGACGCGCGAGAACGTGTGGCCCGCGACGTCCCGTTTGCCGACGTGGCACTCGAAGACGTCGCCCAGGCAGACGACCTGGTGCACGTGCTGGTCCCGCACCCGTGCCAGGACCGCGCGCAGACCGGTGGTGTTGCCGTGGATGTCGGTGACGACGGCGTAGCGCATCGCTCAGCCTCCGGCCGGCCGGTCCGCCGGCCGTCCGGCCGGATCCACCTCGATCAGCACCTGTTCCGCGAGGCGCTCGCAGCGCCGGGCGGCGTCCGCCGCGTCGGTGCCGCCGGTCAGCACGTACCCGGCGCGGTCCTCGGAACGGAGCACCGGGCCGATCACCTCGCCGACGCCGACCTCGAGCCTGATCACGTCCGGTCCCGCGCCGGTGTCGGGTGTGCGGATCCGCCGGACCGTTCCGGGCGGCGGGGTCAGGAATCGGATGGCGGCGCCGCCGAGGGCGGCCGGCCGTCCCGGTGGCGCGGGGAGCAGCCCGAGCGGGCACCCCACCGTGAGACCGACCAGGTCGACGCCGTGGGCCCGGCGCACTAGTTCGCGGATCTTGTCCCCGCCGATGCGGTTGTGGGACTCGATGATCCGAGGACCGCGCTCGGTGATCTTCAGCTCTGTGTGGGAGGGTCCCTCGCGCAGGCCGACGGCGTCCAGGAACGCCAGCGTCAGCGCCGCGGCCTCCTCCAGCACCGCCGGGGGAAGTGCACTGGGCATGGTGTGCCCGGCCTCCACGAACGAGGGCAGCACCTGCTTGTCGGTGATCGCCACGACGGTGTGCCGCCCTCGGTGGGTGAACCCCTCCACGCTGATCTCCGGCCCGCCGAGGAACTCCTCCGCGACGGGGTCGGTGCCGCCGGCCGTGCCGAACCACCGCCAGGCGGCTTCCGCGTCCCGCGGTTCCGCAACCCGGACCACGGCCTTGCTGGACGAACCGCCGGCCGGTTTGAGGATCACCGGCCCGCCGACCTCCCGGCAGAAGCCGGCGAGGTCGGCGGGGGAGAGGAGGGAACGGCTCCGGACCGGGCTGAGTCCTCGGGCGGCGAGCAGCTCCCGCATCCGCCGCTTGTCCTGGAGCAGGCGGACGGTGTGCAGGGAGTTCCCGGCCACGCCGAGCGCTTCCGCCGCCGCGGCGGCGGGCAGCAGCCCGCGCTCGGTCAGGGACAGCACGCGGACCAGCCGGTACCGCTCGTGGAACGGGGCCAGCGCCGCGAGGACCGCAGCGTCGTCCGCGAGGTCCGCGGCGACCGCGTGATCGGCCGCGTCCGCGGACCGCGGCCGCGGCTCGTCCGCGGCGTGCACGAAGACCGTCCGCACGTCCAGCGCCCGTGCCGCGTCCACCAGTTGCGGGGTACCCGCGACGATCGCGACGACCGGTCCGGAGCCGTCGCTCATGCCGCGGACTCCGGCTGTGGCTCCCCGGACCCGTCCGCGCGCGGCTCGCCGAACCGCTCCGTGAGATAGGCGATGATCTCGCTGTTCTCCCGCAGCCTGCCCGGGATCACGGTCGCCCCGTCGACCAGGGCGGGGATGAACTTGCTGCCGGTCACCCGGATCAGCTCATGCCGTTCGTCGCGCGGCTTGGGGACGTTGACGTTGATGTACGAGATCTGGAGCCGGGTCAGCAGTTCCCGTACGGGCTTGCAGTCGGGGCAGGTCTCCCGCTGGAACAGGACGAGCATCACTTCACCTCTTCGTGGAAGGTACGGACGACTTCACCGACGCCGGTGCCCGGAGTGAAGCGGTGCCCGAGGGCGAGCAGGGACATCTCCAGGGCCCCGACCACCGCGCACAGGTCGAGGGCGTCCGCCGCGCCCACGTGTCCCACCCGGATCAGCTTGCCCTTGAGGTGGGCCTGCCCCCCGGTCATGGTCAGCCCGTACTGCGTGGACAGGGTCTTCAGCAGCCGGGTGGTGTCGACGCCCTCGGGTGCCAGGGCCGAGGTGATGACGTGGCTGCGGCGGTGCGGGGGCCGGATGAACGTGGTGAAGCCCAGTTCCAGCAGGGCTCGTTCGGCCGCCTTGCCCAGGGTGGCGTGCCGCGTCCGGAAGGCGGGCAGTCCTTCCTCGCCGAGCATCCTCAACGACTCGTGCAGGCCGAGCAGCAGGGAGACCGCAGGAGACGAGGAGGACATGGGGTAGAAGTGGCGCAGCCGCTCGAACGACCAGTAGTAGGTCGGGCCGGAGGAACTCCCCACGGCCGTCCACGCCTTGTCCGACAGGGCGACGAAGGCGAGGCCCGGCGGGAGCATGAACCCCTTGTGCGAGGCCGCGAGCACGACGTCCAGGCCCCACTCGTCCATCTCCAGCGGGTGCACCAGCAGTCCGCTGACGGCATCCACCACGACGACCACATCGGTGTCGCGGAACATCCGCCCGATGGCTTCGACGTCGTTCAGGGCGCCGGTCGACGTCTCGCTGTAGACGACGAAGACGCCCCGGATCCCGGGGTGCTGGGCGTACGCCTCGGCCACCCGCTGCGGGTCGGCGCTGGTGCCCCAGTCGCTCTCCACCACGTGCACGGTGAGTCCGTAGTTGCGGCAGATGGCCTGGAAGCGTTCGCCGAAGTAGCCGTTCGAGACGACCAGAACCTCGTTCTCGGCGGAGAAGCAGTTGGCGACGGCCGCCTCCATGGCGCCGGTGCCGGACGCGGCGATGGTGTAGACGGGGCGGGTCGTGCCGAAGAGCGGCGGCAGCCCCTCGTTCACCTCGTGGATCAGCTCTTCCATCTCCGACGAACGGTGATGAACGATCTCCCGGGCCCCGGCCAGCAGGAGCCGCTGGGGTACCTCGGTCGGCCCCGGGGTGGCCAGACGCAGTTTCACCGGTTTTCCTCCTTGGCCGCGCGGGGCGGGTCGATCAGGACTCTTCGGGTGGCCGGCTTCAGGTCGAAGTCGACGAGTACCACACGGTGCGAGGGCGACATGCCCAGTCCGCCGTCGAGGAAGGGCACCAGCACACTCGTGCCGAGCAAGGACGACTTCAGGTGCGAGAAGCCGTTGGGGTCGCCGGTGGTCAACTCGTGCAGGTAGCGGTTGCCGTCGTCCGGTGCCAGCCGCTCCAGGGCCCGCAGCAGGTCCTGCACGGCCCCTGGTTCGTACCGCATGATGGTCAGCCCGACCGTGCTGCCATGGGCGAAGACCCCGGCCAGCCCGTCGCCCGCGCCGTGCTCGCGCAACCGCTCGGTCAGCTCGTCCGTGAGGTCGTAGTGGGAGTTGAGACCGGTGCTGGTGATCGTCAGCTCGATCATGTGGCACTCGCCTCCGCCACGGGCAGCGGGACGTTGTCCGCCGTCAGGTCGCCGGGGCCGGTCAGCTGCCATGCCGGGACCCTCGCCAGGGCGGCCGTGATCCGGCTCCGCCGGTCCGCCTGGGCGGCGCGGGCATCCGTCAGATAGTGGTGCCACCCGGCGTTCGCGCCGTCGAACGCCGACTCCACGTTGGCGTCGAGTGCGGCCGCGAGCGCCTCCGTCACGGGCGGGCAGGCTTCCAGGACCGTGCGGTCACCGGGCCCGATGGACGGGTGGATGATCGCGGAGACGGGCACCCGCACCCCGCGGGGCGCGCTGGGGAAGCGCTCCCGGAACCGGGCCGGGTCCACCGCGAACTTGCCCACCGGCGAGAACGCGTGGCCGGCGTCGGGTGCGTAGCCGTCGGCGATCCCGGCGATCTCCCGCAGACCGGGGTACTTGGCGATGGTGCCGTACCCGAGGTGCGGGTAGTCCGGCCAGCCGGTGGCGAGCACCGAGCCGTCCGCCTGCTCGTGCAGGACGGTCTTGTCGCCGCTCATGATCTGGTAGCCGAACTTCTCTACCAGCTCCAGCAGGAGCGTGCTCTTGCCCGCGCCCTTCGCCCCGGTGATCAGGACGGCGGAGCCGTCGCGATACGCGGCCGTCGCGTGCAGCACGGCCGCCCCGGAGTTCTCCTGGTCCTTGAGCACGAGGTCGCGGATCAGTTCGACGAGGTCCATGGTGCCGTCCGGCCCGATCACCGCGTCGATGGTCCGCGCGGTGCGGTCGAAGGCGAAGCGGGTACCGGTCCTGGTGCACTCCAGGTACTCGCACCCGTGGGCCTCGGCGCGCCGCGCGGGGATGGTGAAGAACTCGCTGGCGCTCTTGCGGACGTAGACGTCCTCCCACGGCGTGCCGGCCGGGGGCGCATGGCGGTCCGACTCCGCCGCCGCGATGCGCACGGTGGCGAGGACGGGGCTCCGGTGTGTGCCGTCGCCGGGCGGTTCGGCGACCAGGTGCGTCCCGAGGAAGTCCAGCGCCCCGCTGATGTCGGCGCCGGGCTCCAGCTCCAGGTCCAGGCGGGTGCCGGCGAAGGCCAGGCTCTGCACGACGGTACCCGTCGTCACGGTCATCGTCCGGCCTCCGCCAGGTCGCGGCCCAGCTCTTCGTACCGGGCCTGCTGCTCCAGCATCTGCGGCACCCGCTGGAGGTCGAAGATCTCCTTCAGCGAGGCCAGACTCTCCTCCACATGGCGGGTGGTCCCGTCCCGCATGATCCTGCCCAGTGTCTCCCGCATGGCACGCAGGGAACTGCGCAGGGCGTGGTTGGCGTAGATGGCCATGGCGAAGCCGCGCTCCTCCAGCTCGCCGACCGTGACGTGGTGATAGGTGGTCGGGACGACGACCACCGGGAGGTCACCGGTGTACGCCTCGCGGAAGGCGAAGACCTCGTCCGGCTCTGAGAGCTTCGAGTGGATCAACAGGGCGTCGGCACCGGCGCGTTCGTAGACCTCGGCTCGGCGCAGCGCCTCGGCCATCCCCTTGCCGGAGATCAACGCTTCCAGGCGTGCGACGACGACGAGGTTCTCCCGGGTCTCCGTGGCAGCCCTGACCTTGCCGGCGAAGTCGCCGAGCGGGGCGAGTTCCTGGTCCCCCTCCACGAAGCTGTTGAGCTTGGGGAACCGCTTGTCCTCGATGCAGACCCCGGCGAGCCCGCGGGACTCGTAGGCGCGCACCATGTGGACGACGTTGTTGACGTTGCCGAATCCGGAGTCGCAGTCCGCGAGCACCGGCAGGTCGACGGCGTTCGCCAGGCCGGCCGCCGCTTCCAGGCACTCGGGCATCGCGAGGATGTTGGCGTCGGGCACGCCGGCCGCGGCGGATATCTCCAAGCCGCTGGACCAGATGACGTCGAACCCGACTTCCTCGGCGAGGCGTGCGCTCAGCGGGTTGTGGGCTCCCATGGCCCGGGCCAGGCCGGGGGACTCGAGGGCGGCGCGCAGCGCCTGCGCCGCACTGGACCGTGCGGACGGTTGACTGGTGGTCATGCGGGGAGTCCTCCACTCATCTCGTGGCACACGCTCTCGATCACATCGTCGAGCACCTTGTGCGGGCGGACGGCGCCGATCCGACGGCCGACCTCCCACGGGTCCAGGCCGTGGCGGGCCGCGGCCTTCTCCAGGCGGCCCTGGTAGTAGTAGTGGTGGTCGTTGACGCCGGCCGCGATCTCGGCGCGGCGCACGGTCATCGGGCGGGGCAGCACCCGTTCGGCCACATACTCGGAGGCCTCGCAGATCGCGGGCAGGTCGGTGTGCGTCTCGTAGGCCGGCCACGCCGTCAGGAAGGCGGCGGCCTGCTCCGTGGCGAGGTTGCCGGCCCCGCGGGCCATGGCGCACAGCGACGCGTCCAGCCAGGTCGCACCGGCCTCCATGGCGGCCAGCGCGTTGGCGGCGGCCAGTCCGAGGTTGTTGTGCGCGTGGATGCCGATCGGGCGGTCCAGCCGGTCGGCGAGGAGCTCGATGCGTTCGCGCACGCTGTCCGGCGTGAGCGAACCGAAGGAGTCGGCCACGTACATCACGTCGGGGAGCTCCGTGCGCACCGTCGCCGCGATGTCGGCCAGTCGCGGAAGGTCGGCATAGCTCACGGCCATGAGGTTGACGGTGGTCCGCAGTCCCAGGGCGCGTGCCGCCCGGACGTACTCGGGCACGCCGTCGATGTTCCAGGGGTACGCGGCTATCCGGACCATGGAGATCGGGCTGTCGGGCAGGTCGTCCATGGCGTCGACGGGGCAGACCGTGGGGACGACCATGACCGCCAACTCGGCGTGGCGGGTGGAGGGCAGTATCGCGAGGAACTCGGGGGTGCAGTGCGCGGTGGGCCCGGCGGTCGAGCTGCTTCGGCTTCCCGAGCCGCCGCGGTACCCCACCTCGATGACGTCGACGCGCGCCGCGTCGAGCCTGCTGACGATGGTCCGCACGTCGGTCGGGGTGAACTGCCAGTCGTTCTGGTTGCCCCCGTCACGCAGGGTGCAGTCGAGTAGTACGGGTTTCACGCGATCCTCCTTCAGGCGTGCGCCGGGACGCCGAGATGCGCTCGGAAGCGGGAGACGAGCTCCTGCGGGGTCAGGGCCACCCGGCGTCCCGCCGCGTGCGTGCGGGGACGGCACCGGACGTGCACCAGTGCGGGGGTGCCGGTGAGGTCGAGGGCCTCCAGTTCCTCGCGGCTGCCCACCGAGTACGCGGCGGCGTATCCGGCGGCGAGGGCCAACGACACCGGGTCGCCGAGCGCCGCCGTCCGCTGTCCGCCGGTGCTCTCGTGGGCCCCGTTGTCCAGGACGAAGTGCACCAGGTCCGGCCGGTGTTCGGCGATCATCGGGAGGCAGCCGAGGTTCATGGCGAAGGAGCCGTCCCCGTCGAGCACCACCACCCGTCGGCCGGCGTCCGCCAGGGCCACGCCGAGGCCGATCGGTGCGGCCATCCCCATGGAGCCGACGAGGTAGAAGTTGTTCTCCCGGTCGTCGATGTTGTAGACGTCCCGGGTGATGTAGCCGCAGGTCGTGACGTACCGCGCGGACGGTTCACGGGCCCGGACGGCTTGGATCGCGTCGCGGATGTCGAGCATGGTCACACGCCTTCCTTGACGATGAGGGCCGCGGTGCGCCGGCCGCCGTCGTACTGCTTGAGGAAGGCGTCGACGGACTGCTGCGGCGCGTCGGGGTCGAGGACCGTCCACGGCAGGTGGAACACATCGAGCAGTCGGGTCAACTCGCGCCCGATGACGGCGTGTTCGACCGCGTCGTTGCCGTCGTGCCCCCGCCAGCTCACCACCAGCGGCAGGTGGACGTCGTAGACGAGCGTGAACGAGGTGAGGACGTTGAGCGAATAGCCCAGGCCGGAGTTCTGCATGAGGACGACGGTCGTGCTGCCGGCCAGTGTCAGCCCCGAGGCGACGCCGACCGCGCTGTCCTCTCTCGGCGCCGGCAGGTAACGGGCGGGGCACTGAGGATCCTCGAGTATCCGGAAAAGCCCCTTGAGCAACGAGCACGGGACACCCGTGAAACTCATGAACCCGTGGTCAAAGAACGATCGCATCACGACCTCGGAGGCGTTGCTTCGCGTGGTGGAACTCACAGATGAAACCCCCGTCTGGTACGCGCTTTTGACGAAAACGGCGCAGGGATTTCTGATCCCTTGAGCTCGATAATCATGTCCTGAACATGAAGCGACCACAAGAGGATCTTGGGGTAAGCAGTCAGGAAAGCGCGCCGAGTAATTCCAGGCATACCACAGGGGCAATCCAGCGATGCGGGATTGCCCTTTCGTGGACGCCGCCTTCGCGGCCGGGGCACTTGTTGAAACCGCCTACGACGGTCAGAGTGTGCGCATGGCCACCTGGATTCCGGCCGAGTGGATGGCCCGGTAGCAGTAGGCCGCACGGCTCACGGTCAGCAGTTCGATGTCGCGTTCCGAGGCCACCTGGGCGGCGTGACAGGCCGCCAGGACCTCCGGTCCCTCGATGCGCATGGTGGTGGACGCCGCGTACAGGCGCCCGGCCGTGACGGCCGCCTCCGGGTCCGCCGCCCCGATCTCCAGGCCGGCCCGTTCGCAGAACGCGGACAGTTTGCTTCCCAGAAACGCATGGCGTTGCCGGCATTCGTCGTCCCAGCACGAACGCATGCTTCCGGCCACCGCGATCGCCACCACCGGAGAGAACAGTTTGAGTGCGCCGTTCAGCGCGGCACTCCGTATGGCGGCGGCGTCCGGAGTGTGCGCTTCAACGATGCGGTAGAGAGCGAAAGGGTCCACCACCGCGCTCTCCGCCAACGGTCGCGCGGAATTTCCCGAAATGGTCATGATTCTCCCGTAGGGGTCCCGGTACTTCAGCGATCGGCCGTGGAGCCCTGGCCATCGACCACCTCCTGACCGTCGGAATCGAGGATCCGCAGAAACCGCGGTACGTCGCCCACCGACGGCAGGGCGCTGAGGGAATCCACGGCGGAGAGCAGGTCCGCCTCCCGGCAGGGCTCGGTGACCAGAACCCAGGTGTCCGGCCCCGCCGTTCGACGCCGCCGCACGGAGCCGACCCGCACCTCGTTGCGGCGCAGCGCGGAGACGATGTCGTCGAGTGACGTGGCGGAACCGTCGACCCGCACCCGGAGGTGGTAGCGGCCGCGCAGCCCTCCCGCGGCACGGGCACGGTCCGCGACGGTGGTGCGGACGGCGGGCTCGTGCTGCCCGAGCAACCTCCGCCGCGCCGCCGTCACCACGTCACCGACGATCGCGCCGGCGGTGGGCGCTCCCCCGGCGCCGGCGCCGCGGAACAGCAGCCGGCCCGCGCTGGCGGCCTCGATGAGCACGGCGTTGTCCGCGCCCTTCACCTCGGCGAGCGGGTGGGTACGAGGCACCATCATGGGCTGGACCCGGACCAGGAACTCGTCCTGCGCGGCCGTCCGCTCCAGCACGGCGACCAACTTGACGACGCAGTCGCAGGCCCGGGCGTCGGCCACGTCCTCCGCCGTCACCCCGGTGATGCCCTCGCGGTACACGTCCGTCGGGGACATCCAGGAGTGGAACGCGAGCGAGCCCAGGATCACGGCTTTGGCCGCAGCGTCGGTTCCCTCCACGTCGGCGGTGGGGTCGGCCTCGGCGTACCCCCGCTCGATGGCCTCGCGCAGCGCCGCGTCCAGGCCGCTCCCGGTCTCCGTCATGCGGTCCAGGACGTAGTTGGTGGTTCCGTTGACGATGCCGACGACACGGGTGACGTCGTCACCGCCGAGCGAGTCGCGCAGCGGACGCAGCAGGGGTATCGCCGCGGCCACCGACGCCTCGTAGAGCAGGTCGACGCCGTGGCGCGCGGCGATCTCGTGGAGGACGGGCCCGTGCTCGGCCACCACTGCCTTGTTAGCACTCACCACCGAGGCGCCGCGCTCCATCGCCGTCACCATCAGCGAGCGGGCCGGCTCGATGCCCCCGAGCAGTTCGACGACGATATCGATGCCATCGCGTTTGACCAGCTCCAGAGGGTCGTTGGTGAGGAGCGCCGGATCGATGCCGAGGTCCCTGGGCCGCTGGAGGTCGCGCACCGCGACGCCGGCGATCTCGACGGGCGCGCCCATGCGGTCGGCCAGCGCGGAACGCCTGTCGTGCAGCAGCCGTACGACCTTCGTGCCGACTACTCCGCAACCGAGTACGGCTACTTTCAGAGGCCGGGTGTTCATGGCGTTGTCCTTTCGACTGCACGACTCCGTTGAATCAGTCGGAACATCTCGGCGAGGGCGACCAACAGCACCGGGAGGAGGAGGAAGTAGCGGAAGAAGGTGAGCGAACCGACCAGCGCGATCAACCCGATCACGGCGCCGCACCAGGCCGCGCTCATCCGTCGCAGCAACCGCACCGCCGCGGCTAGACCGGCCACGTACACCGTGACGAACAGGACGGACGCCGCCGACATCAGCGAGTCGACGCCCACCGGAGCGACCGAGAGCACCAGCATGACCAGGGTGGCGATCGCGGCGAGTACGGCGAGGCTGCGCCGGGGCACCTCGCCGGCCGCGCCGCCCTTGGCGAACCACTTGGGCAGACCTCCGTCCCGTCCCAGCGCGGCGCCGAGCCGGGCTCCGCTGGCGGCGAAGGCGTTCACCGTGCCGAAGGAGAGGAGGATCGCGACGGTCACGGTGACGGCCTGCGTCGCGTCTCCGATGCCGCGCTGCATGAGCATCGTCAGCGGCACCGCCGAACCGTTCATGGCGGGGCCCAGCACGCCGACGCAGGCGAAGGCGAGACCGAGGTACACCACCGCGACGACGCCGACCGAAAGCGCCGTGATCCTGGGCAGCTGACGCCGGGGGTCGGAGAACTCGCCGGACAGGTGGGTGACGGCCTCCCACCCCGCGAAGGAGTAGAAGAGCAGGGTGATCGCCCCGCCCACCGCAAGCCAGCCGTGCGGGGCGAACGGTTCCAGGTTCTCGGCGCGGGTCTGCGGCAGTGCGGTGAAGACCGCGGTCAGCAGGACCAGCATCAGCAGCCCGACCATCGCCAACTGCATCCGCCCGGACATGCGCAGCCCGAACCAGTTGCCGACGTAGGCCACGACGAGGATCACGGCCGCCGACACCATGGCCGTGGCACGGCCGCCGCCGAGCGCACCGGCGACGTACTCGCCACCGATGTAGGAGGCGCAGCAGTTCGCCACGGGCACCGTGAAGTAGAAGCTCCAGCCGACCGGTGTCGCCGCCCGCCTGCCGAAGGCCTTGGTGACGAAGGTGGCGATGCCGCCCCCGTCCGGATATCGCGTTCCCAGCGCCGTGAAGGCACTGGCCACCGGAACGCAGAGCAGCACGATCACCGCCCAGGCGATCAGCGAGGCGGGCCCGGCGACGCGTGCCGCGAGGGCCGGGAGGGCCAGCAGCCCGCCTCCGAGCACCGCACCGACGTAGAGGGCCGTCCCCTCACCGATGCCGATGCCGATGCCGGTACCGGTGCCGTCGTCCTGCCGTAACGGAACGGGCGAGGGGCGGGTGAGCGTGTCGGATCCCGTGCCACCAGGTGTCATGGTCAGCGCCCCGTCCCCGCGTAGACGACCGCCGGAACGGAGCTGTCGAGACCGAAGCTCCGGTGCAACGTCCGCACCGCCTCGTCGAGTTGGTCGGTGGGGCAGAGCGCCGAAACCCTGATCTCCGAGACCGACATCAGGTCCACGCCGATACCGATTCCGGCCAGCGTCCGGCACAGCGTCGCCACCACACCGGGCTCACTGCGGATACCCGCTCCGACCAGCGAGACCTGGCCGACCCCGCCGTCGCACCGCACCGGGCCGTAACCGATGTGGGCGCGGTGCTCCTCCAGGAGTTCCAGGGTCCGCCGGCCGTCTTCTCCCGGGACGGTGAACGCCAACGTGGACCGCGGCGAGGCGCCGATGTTCTGCAACATGTCGAGGGATATACCGGCGGCGGCCATTAACTCGAATATCTGCGCCACCGCAGAAGGATCGGCCGGGACATCCTCCAGAGTAATCTTGCAAATCGACCGGGTGTGGGTCACGCCGGAGACGCAAGAACCTTCCACTGCAGCTTCCTCCACCGAATTTGAAACGAGCGTTCCTGGATGGTCTGTAAAGGAGGAGCGAACGCAGATGTCCACATCATGTCGGCGGGCGTACTCCACGCAGCGTGACATGAGTACCTTCGCTCCGGTGGCTGACATTTCCAGCATCTCCGCGTAGCTGATGGTCTTCAGGAGTCTCGCACTGTCGACGATGCGAGGGTCGGCGGAGAACACGCCGTCGACGTCCGTGTAGATCTCGCAGGTGTCGGCTTTGAGCGCCGCGGCCAGCGCGACCGCCGTCACATCCGAACCGCCACGCCCCAGGGTCGTCGTGTCATGGGTGTCCCTGCTGATCCCCTGGAACCCCGCGACCAGGGCGATCGCCCCCTGATCCAGCACCCGGCGGACCCGGTCGGGTACCACGTCGACGATCCGGGCCCGACCGTGGGCGGCATCGGTGAACACCCCGGCCTGCGTCCCGGAAAGGGAGTGAGCGGTGCCTCCCAGTTCATGGATGGCCATGGCCATCAGCGCGTTGGAGACGCGTTCTCCGGAGGAGAGCAGCATGTCCATCTCGCGGGCCGGCGGTTTGCTGCTCACCTTCTCCGCCAGATCGATCAGGTCATCACTGGTGTCGCCCATGGCCGAGCAGACCACGACGACATCGTGCCCACTTCTCTGCGTCTTCAGTATTCGCTCGGCGACCTTTCTTATGCGGTCGGCATCCTGGAGGGAGGACCCACCGTACTTCTGGACGAGCAGCACTTGCTTTGCTCCATTCGGCATCTTGTCGTTCGTCCATCTGTCGCCGGACCGAACGCACGAAGGCAGGGGCAGCAGAATTTCACTCGGGAGTCACACGGAGAACACCGCGGAGGGCTTCCTGGGGCATGCGGACAACAACGCACACCTGCTCCGGGTGCAGGGTGTTCCGTCACATCGGTGCAGGGTGACGAGACAAGGGCAACGGAAGAGGAGACCGAACCGGGCCGAGCGGCCGGGAGGAATGGTGAAAGGCCCGGGTTCCGGGGGGTGCCTCTATGTCTTTCGTCAAGGCGCCTGGGTTCGGTTTGGGGTGGTTCGGTGTTGCTGGGGTTATGCGGCGAGTTCGACGGCCTTTGGTGTCCGGGGTTCGTAGAAGGTGCCGTCGCGGAGCATGGCGAACAGGACGCTGATGCGTTGCCGGGCGAGGCGGAGGAGGGCCTGGGTGTGGGTTTTGCCGCGTGCTCGCTGGCGGTCGTAGTAGGTGCGGGAGGCGGGGTCGGCGTTCATGCAGGCGAAGGCGGACAGGAACATCGCCCGTTTGAGCTGCCGGTTTCCGCCTCGGGGTGCGTGTTCACCGTGGATGGAGGTGCCCGACTGCTTCGTGGTGGGGGCGAGGCCGGCGTAGGAGGCGAGGTGGGCGGCGGTGGGGAAGCTGGTGCCGTCGCCGACGGTGACCAGCAGGACGGCGGCGGTCCTGACGCCGACGCCGGGCATCGACGTCAGGACCGGGGAAAGAGGGTGAGCCTCCAGCAGGGTGTTGATCTGGGCTTCCATGGTCCGGCGCTGGGTGTGGACGGCGGCGAGCGAGGCGGCCAGGGAGGGGATGACGATGTCGAGGGTGCCGGTGCCGGGGACGACGACGGTCTGTTCGTCGAGTGCGTCGAAGACGTCGTCGATCAGCCGGGTGGCCATGCGGGGGGCTTTCGGGCGGATCAGCTCGACGAGTCTGCGGCGGCCGGCTTTGCGCAGGGCGGACGGGGAGCCGTAGCGCTCCAGGAGCCAGGTGACGGCCTGGTGGTCGAGGCGGGGGCCCAGGACCCGCTCCAGCGATGGGTGGAACTGGGTGAGCAGGCCGCGTATGCGGTTGGAGGTGCGGGTGGCCTCGGCCGCGAGGTCCTGGTCGAAGCCTACGAGCACGGTGAGTTCGGCGGTGATCTCGTCGGTCAGCTCCAGCGAGCGCAGGGTGTGCGGCATGGTGCGGGCCGCGTCCGCGATCACCGCGGCGTCCTTGGCGTCGGTCTTCGCCTCGCCCGGGTAGAGGTCGGCGATCCGGCGCATCGCGAGTCCGGGCAGGTAGGCGACTTGGCAGCCCGCGTCGCGGGCGACGGTCAGGGGCAGGGCTCCGATGGAAGCGGGCTGGTCAACGATCACCAGGACGGTGCCGAACTTCGCGGTGAGTTTGTCGAACACGGCCCGTAGCTTCGGTTCGCTGTTGGGCAGGGGCTTGTCGAAGACCTTCTTCCCGGCCGGGGTGAGTCCGTGCCCGTGGTGGGCGGTCTTGCCGACGTCCAGGCCCAGGAACACGCCCACGCCTTCGATCTCGAACATCGTGCCCTCTCGCAGGTGTTGGCGGTGCCGGCCTCGGCTCGGGTGTCGTGCTCGCGCATCCACGTTATGCAGACCTGCCGCCCGTGAACTGTCCGGCGTTGCGCCGGACCGGACGGTGGCCGGACCTCTGATCAGCGTCTCCGACGAACACCTCCCGGACCCGGTGACACCACCCCCCAGGTCATTCGTTCGACAGGGGGACACAGTCATGCCGGGCCCGGAGGCCAGCGGCCCTCTTGCAGGACCGCGAAAAACATAACGGGGATTCGGGGGTGTGAGGCGGACCGTTCACCGCACACGGTGACGGACCGGAATACCCGCTGGGTACCCGAGGTGAACGGCGGCCCGGTACCGATACCGGGCGCAGTCGGAAAGTCCGCCCGAGCCGTGGGATCGCAGACCGGCGGAGCGCCTCGCCCGTTCTGCGCAAGACGCCATCGGACGCCGCGACCGTCCGTGCTCAGGGAATAGAGAGACCATCGCCGGCGAACGAGGTCTCCCGCCACGAGGTGTAGGTTCGACGCTTCCCCCGTCGACCCGCGAACGAATCATGCATTGAGCTAACACTCCGGGCATGGAAATCTTTTCCTGACAACCAGAGGCTGACGTCGATCCGGCATGGTGTGGGGCGCCGAACACACGAAAGGCAACTGGTATCCGAGCAACGACGTCTTACCGATCACGTACCGAGAATGTGTTACGAGAACGGTATGTTGATACCTGTGAGCTGTCAATTGACCGTTACACCGGCCGAGTTCACGCATTTGGGAGGAGGGGTCAATGGACGGTGTCGACCTTAAGTCCGATCGCCGCCGGCCCGCAATCGACTTCAGGACATGTCATGCCCAACCTCAGTCCACCCGCTGCCCGGGCGCGATCAGCAGGGACGACGGGCGGCAGCGACCCTCCGCAGCAACATGGATCCTCGTGGTCGGTCCGCCCCGGGAGCGGCCGAGGCCCCCGCCTGCAGCACCGCCTCCTCCAGCAGGAGCCGCAGAGCGATGCGCGCGCGAAGGCGAACTGATCTCCGTGGTGCCTCTTTCGAAGAGCCAGCGGGGCGGACGGTGGGCTCTTGGGTGCTCCGGCGGCACGCTGGTGGGCCCGCACCGAGGCCGAGTCGACATTCACCTCCCAGTCGACGCCGCCCTCCGCATCGACCTGGGCTTGGACGTGCTGGCGCACCTCCCAGGCGCCGTCCGCCGACCACGGCGCGTGCCGCTTATGGACCCCCTTCCAGGGGTCGAAGCGTTCAGGTGGCTCGCGCCGGCGCTGAGCCGATGAGTGATCCCGTCGATCACCTGGCGGTGGTCCCGCCACCGGCCGCACCGGTCGTCACTCACCGGCAACAGTGGCCCCAGCACGGCCCACTCGCCGTCAGTCGGATGCCTCCTGCTGAGCATGACCAGAGCAACGAGCTAACTGATCGGAGAGACACGGTCCAGCGGCCCGCCGCTAGGTCCAACGCTGTGACCAGGCGTCTGATGCTCCAGCGCGGCTTCGCGATCTTGGGCCGGACCCGCGTGAGAACTGGGACGGCCACCGCGTGATCGTCCAGGGTTGCGTGGACTCATGACGATCGTGCGGTGGCCGCAGCGGGGACCCTGCCCGCTGGCGGGAGATGTTCGACCAGGTCGTGGCCCGGATGGCGGGCCGGTTCGGTGGGGTCGACCCGCCTACGTCACCGGCCGGGGACGGGTCTTGACCGACCGCCGGCTCCACCTGCCCGAACAACCCCGGTGCTCTGATCCAGGGCGCCGCCACGCCGCCGGGACACCCGAGGGGGTGCAGTTCCAGACCGAACCCCGCCTGGCCCGGGAGATGATCGCCGCCGCGCTGGAGGCCGGGGTAGCGGCACCGTGGGTGCCCGGCGGCGAAGCCCGCGGACAGGACCCGCGGCTCCGTGCCGCCCTGGAGGCACGCGGCACCGGTTACGTGCTGGCCGTCGCCTACTGTGCCCGGGTGCGGATCAACCACGTCCGCGCCCTCGTCCGGGCGGACACCGTCGCCGAACGCCTGCCCACCAGCGCCTGGCAGCGGCAGAGTGCCGGAGCCGGGGCGAAAGGCCCGTGCTACTGCGACTGGGCCTGGATCCCCATCGGCACCGGCAGCCACCGCCACCTGCTGATCCGCCGCAACCACACCACTGGTGAACTGGCCTTCCACCTGTGCTGGCCGCCTGCCGCGGTCGCCCTGGCGGGGCTCGTCCGGGTCGCCGACGTCCGCTGGAGCGTTGAGGAGTGCCTCCGGGCCGCCCAAGGGCCAGGTCGGACTCGATCCCACCAGGTCCGCAACTGGACCTCCTGGCACCGCCACGTCACCCTCGCCACGCTCGCCCCGGCCCTCCCGACCGCCCTCGCAGTCGACGCGGCCCTCGACCGGCCCATCGATCCCCACCACCCCACTCGCGACAGCGACCCGATCACGTTGACCGTCCCCGAGATCCGCCACCTGCCCGCCGTCACCCTCCTCCCACAAGCCGTGACAGCGGCCAGGCTCCTGCACTGGCCCACCCGGTGGCGACAACACCAAGCGACAGCCCGCCGCGGCCGCTACCGACCACGGTCAACTGGCCAACTGGCCAGACAGATCACGAAACCGCACTGGATGCCAACCGCCGCAGATCCACTCGGATCTCCACGCAGAACAGAACGAGGTCAACGCTGAGGTGAGTGCCCGAACCGCTGACGTGGCTCGATGACCGGGGAACCGGCCTCGATCCGCTCACTCAGCCCGACCTCGACCGGTGGTTCGACGAAGACAGCGTCGCAGGGAGGGACGTCGGACCCTTCATCACCTGGGCCGGACGCCGCGGCCCCGCCTCAGATCCGGACGTGCCGTCCCCACGCGTCGCCTACCCAAGGCGTTCACCGAGGAGGAAGAGCGGGTTCAACAACTGCGCTGCCGCCTCCCGGCAGAGGCCCTCCCCGGCATCGTCCGCACCGCCGGGGTCCTGGTACTGCTCCTCGGATTTCCCTGCACGCGGTTTCTCGGACCCACCGTCCACGACGTGATCGTCAGCGGCGGCGCCGTGGAACCCAGCGCCGACGGACACAGCCCGCGCCTGCCGCCCAGAGGTGGTCAGCTGTTGCTTGGGCAGCGGGAAGTAAGCGCGGAGCGCTGGACCGTCAACCAGACAGCCAGCACAACGCCACGGCTCTTCCCCGGTCGGGAACCCGCACGACCCGCCCGGTCCGGACACCTTGGCCCGCTGCTCCGGCGCCACGGCTCCGAAGGCCTCGCCGGCCGCAACAGCGCCCGTCCCGCCCTGGCCTCCGACCCGCAGGCATCCGTCCTCGCCGACCTCACCGGCACGAGCACCAGCAACGCCACACGGTGGACCGCATACGCGAAGCGGGGCCGGTTCGACCACATCGCCTGTCGCAGGCAAACCTGATCCCCGTCCTGGGCCACCGAGGGCCACCGTGGCCGCCACGAACCCGCCGTTCGCCGAGCGGGACGAGATCCCCCGCCGATCCCAGGCTCCGCGCGGCCGTCGCCGACCGCGTCACCTTCTTCCGGACCGGCGCAGAGTCCTACCGCTACCGGGCCACCGAGGTCGAACGCGTGAACCCGTCCTGACACGCGGTCCGGACTGCAGCCACGGAGGTCGGCAGTGACAGGTGACCAAGTCACCGGGGCGATGGGGCGGGTCAGGCCCAGCGAGTGAGGTCGTAGACCGCCTCGCGGACGGGGTCCCCGGTGCCGGGGACCTTGTGGACGGCGGGGGAAGCGGGATCATCGGGGCGGAGAAGGGCCGTGAGTTTGGCGGAGGCCCACCAGCCCACGATGCGCGGCCGTCCGGTCCCCCCATCCCGTACGGCGAGGTCGACACCGATCACCCGGTTCTGGTGGGACAGGTAGACGCGCAGAGTGTCGGAGGTACGCAGGTCGAAGCCCACCATGCGGTACAGGCCTGGCGCGGCGGACGCGGGGGTCCCGTGCCACAGCGCGTCGCCGCACAGATCGCCGACGACGTAGTCCGCTCCGTCCTCCAGCGTGACCTCCGGCTCGTCCGGGAAACCCTCCTTCCCCAGGACGGCGGCGGCGTCCACCACCGCCACGCCGTCATCGCCGTACGCGAGCGGACTTTCGGTTCCGGAGAGGAGGCGGGTGATACGGCGCAGGGCTCCGACGTACCACCACCAGCCGCGATCCTCCGCGGTACTCGCCGGTAACGGAAGGTCGACCAGGAGGGAGCCGACGGGCTCGGCCGGATGGCCGGGGCCGTTCAGCCGGACCCTGAAGACAGGGTCCCCGAGGGGATGTGCGCCGTAGACGTACCAAGCCGTTCCCGACAGCGGGACCCCGATGAACCGGCGCAGCGCCAGCAGAACGCGGGAGGAGAGATTTTCCATGACGCAAGGCTCCCTCCTCCAGTGTCCGCCGGCACTGCGTCCGGTCAGATCCGGTTCACCCGGCCAGGGCACAGCGTCTGCCCGCGGCAGAAGACGGTGATGGTCCCGATGGGGCGTCCACCGGGTGTCCGGACGCCTCCCGGCCCGCGCTCACCGCGTTCGGCAACGCTGGTGATGGTCGCGCGGACGCTTCCTCCGCCGGTGATGACTCCGTCGTACTCCCAAGGGTTTCCGCTTCCCCGGCCGGCACGGCCGCTGTAGGGGGCGGTGAGGCCTTCCTGCTGCGCATGTTGTGCTTGTTGGCGGCGTGCCGGGCGCCGAAGTCGTTGGTGCCCTCTCGGGCGGGGGTGCCGTTGCGGCCCCGGCCGAGGGAGGAGTAGTTGACGCGACGCCACGGTAGGGACGGGTCCGGCGAGGGAGACGCGACCGCCGTCCTCCTGGGTCTGCCCGGGCAGCGGCACCCCTTCGGCGAGGGCGCGTTCCGCCCCGAAGACGCGAACGTGCTCATCGTTGGAGTACACCTGTAAGCCGGTACCGGGACCGATCGCGTCGCGACCGGGTCAGACTGCCGCCGCGTTCGCGAAAGTGGTCAGGACCGCGACGGCGGCAGCCATGGCGCAGGCCGCCGTCAGCACTCTCGTTCTACTCGTGGTACGCGTGATCGAAATCCCTCTACCTCTCTACGCCCCCGGTCCGCCGGATCGGTCCGGGCGGCGCAGGGAATCCTCACGCCACTGACTCTCCCAGTCACCCATCGATCACCTTGCTGGCCGTGGCTCTCCGCCCGGAACCGGGATACGAACCGCGCAGAGCCCGTACTTGCCACAAGCAGCGTCCCGGCCCTGAACGATCCGGAACACGCTGGACTCCACGGGCCCCTCCCCTGATCGGCTCGACCCAGTCCCCCGCTCGTGCAACCGGGTCAACGGAGTGCTCGGCGCCGTTGAGCAGCATGGTGAGAGGAGCCGCGGACCTTCTGATCGGAGTGCCCCGTACGAACCGAACCCGGAAACCCGTCCTGACACGCGGACCGGGCCCTTCCACTTCGCGCATGCCGGGGACACGGGTCAGCAAGGCCCGGGGCGGTCAAGCCATCTCCCCGCACGCCTTCATCACCGCAGACGCTCCGGGACACGACCCGGGGCCCACTGACGTCGCCCCACAGGTGACTCTCACTTTCGCCGCCGATCACGGACCTGTGCCGTGGTCCGTTTCTTCCACGGATGGGCCCGCGCGGCTCCCGGACTCACCGCCTCAGTGACCCCCGTTCATCCCGCCGGAAACAGGCATACGGCACCTGCAGAACGAGGGCACTCCGTCAATACGGTACGGTTCCCGTCCGCCCGGTCCCGCGCCGCCCTCGTCCGCCCTGGCAGCGTCGCCTCCGTCCGCGCTGCCCGGGCCGCCTCCCTCCGCCACCCCGCCTCCGCCTCCGCCTCCGCCACCCCGCGCCGTCCGGCCGCACCCGGCCTCGGCACCGGTCCCGGCGTGCTCCCATCACCCGAGACTCGCCCCGCGCCCGCCGCGCCGGTCCCGTCGACCGCCGCTTCGTCCCGTCCGGGCGCGGAGTCGCGGCCGGCGGCCGCACCGGGGACACCGCCGCCCCGACGTGAACCGGCCGGGCGCCCGCTCCTGGCAGAATCGACGGTGGCGGGCGCCGCCCGCCGCCGGACCGCAGCGCGCCCGGCCCACCGACAGGCAGGGACGACAGGACCCGTGAGCACGCACCGCGACACCCGTCGCGCCGCGGAACGCGGCCCCCTCCCGCGCGCCGTCGGCAGCCGCGGGCGGCGCTCCCACCCGGCCGCTCCCCGGGTCCCCACGGTCGGCATCGACATCGGCGGCACGAAGGTGCTGGCGGGGGTCGTCGACGCGGACGGCTCCGTCCTGGAGAAGATCCGCGTCGAGACGCCCGACAAGTCCAAGAGCCCCGGGGTCGTCGAGGACACCATCGTCGAACTCGTCCTGGACCTGTCCGACCGGCACGACGTCCACGCCGTCGGCATCGGCGCCGCCGGCTGGGTCGACGCCGACCGCAGCCGAATCCTCTTCGCCCCGCACCTGGCTTGGCGCAACGAACCCCTGCGCGACTCCCTCCAGGCCCGGCTCCCCGTCCCCGTGGTGATCGACAACGACGCCAACGCCGCCGCCTGGGCCGAGTGGCGCTTCGGCGCCGGCCGCGGCGAGAACCACCTCGTCATGATCACCCTCGGCACCGGAATCGGCGGCGGCGTCCTGGAGGACGGCCGTCTCAAGCGCGGCGAGTACGGCGTCGCCGGCGAGTTCGGCCACATGCGGGTCGTCCCCGGCGGCCACCGCTGCCCGTGCGGCAACCGCGGCTGCTGGGAGCAGTACAGCTCCGGCAACGCCCTGGTCCGCGAGGCCCGCGAGCTCGCCGCCGCCGACTCGCCGGTCGCCCACGCCCTCATCGAACGCGTCCGGGGTGACATCCCCGACATCACCGGCCCCCTCGTCACCGAGCTGGCCCGCGAGGGCGACGCCATGTGCGTCGAGCTGCTCCAGGACGTCGGCCAGTGGCTCGGCATCGGCCTCGCCTCCCTCGCCGCCGCCCTCGACCCGTCCTGCTTCGTCGTCGGCGGCGGGGTCAGCGCCGCCGACGACCTGCTCATCGACCCTGCCAGGGACGCCTTCCGCCGCCACCTCACCGGCCGCGGCTACCGCCCCGAGGCCCGCATCGTCAAGGCGGAGCTGGGTCCCGAGGCGGGCATGGTCGGGGCCGCCGACCTCGCCCGGCTGGTCGCCCGCCGCTTCCGCCGCGCCAACCGGCGCCGCGTCGAGCGCTACGAGCGGTACGAGAGGTACGCGCGGGCCCTCCGCGCCGGCGGCGCCCGCGGCCCCGGGAACACCACCGAGGAACCAGGAGCATGAACCCCATCGAGAACCGCAACGGCACCGCCCCGACCGCGCCCGCCCCGGCCCGGACCGCTCCCGGCCCGGCGGGCGAGACCCGTGCCCAGACGGTCCGCCGCCGCTGGTTCACCGCCCTCGTCATCATCCTGCTCATCGGCATCCCCGCCGGCTACCTGGCGGTCTCCGCCGAGCAGAGCCGCTCCAGCGGTCGCGACAAGGCGGCCGAGTCCTCCGCCAGCGGCCTCCGGGACAGCTGGCCGTCCAAGATGAAGCGCCGGATCTTCGAGGTGCCGATCCCGGCCCAGTCCCGGGACGTGGCCTACTTCGAGACCAGCAACTGGAAGTCGAGCCGGCTGTACGTCCAGTTCACCACCACCGGCCCAGGGCTCGACGCGTTCCTCCGCGACAGCGGCACCGGCCGCGCCGAGCTCGAAGCCGGCCGCGTCACCGTCGACCGCCGCGACGCCGGTGTCGTCGGCTGGACGTTCCCGCCCGACCGCCGCTGGTCCGGCACCACCCACCGCCGGGACCGGCCCCGGCCGACCCGGGACATCACCGTCGACCTGACCGACCCCGAGGCTCCCCGCGTGTACGTCGTCTCCACGGCGAGCCTCTGACCTCGGGGCGGCTCCCCCCTGACCTCGGGGCGGGCGGACCTCCGGCGCCAGGCCGCGCCTTCCGGTCCGGGACGCGCCCGCGACCCGGGGCCGCGCGGCGGTCCGGCACCGACCCGCTCTCCACCGCACCGGCCGCCGTCCCCGCGACCGGCACCCGCCCCTCCCCGTGAACCCGAAACACCGCCCCGAACCGGGAGGAAACCCCGGAACGCCGCCTGATGCGGCAAGCTCGGGCCATGTACTCCTCCAATCCCACCGCCCAGCCGTCCAGCCTCCCCCGTCCCCCCGGGCGTCGTACCCGACCGGGTGCCCTGCGAACGGGAACGGGAGGCCCGCGCCCTCCTGTCCCGGGACGGAGCCGTCGTCCTCACCGGCTACGAGAACACCGCCGACGCCCTCGCGGCCGCCGCGGCCCGCACCCTCGGCAGCCGCCTGCGCGAGCTGTACCCGCACCGCGTGCGCACCTCGCGGGAGGGTGCCCCCGTCCACCTGCACGCCGACGGCCTCGACCTCGTCGTCGACGTCGGCGGCGTACCCGGCAGGCGGCGCCACCCCGACGAGGACCACGTCCTGATCCAGTGCGTCCGGCCCGCCCCCTCGGGAGGCGACTCCTTCGCGGCCGACGCGTACGGCTTCGTCGACGGCCTGGCGTCGACCGACCCCGCCCTCCTGGACTTCCTCACCGGCACCGACGTCGACCTGTACGGCGAGTGGGCCGGGCTGCGCGGACTTCCCGCCGCCCCGCGTGTCGCCCGGCACGTCGAGTACACCCGCACCGGCCGCCGTATCGCCCGCCGCACCGACGGGGCCGCCCCCCTGCACCGTGACCCGGACGCCGACCGGGTACGCGCCATGCTGGCCCGTTTCGAGGAGTCCGTGCACGCCCTCGAACCGGCCCTGCCGCGCTTCGGGCTCGCCGAGGGCGACATCCTCGTACTCGACAACTACCGCTGCTGGCACGGGCGCGACGCGCACACCGGTGAGCGCACCGTGCGCATCCTCACCCTGCGAACGGCCGACGCCCGCTGAGGACGGCCCCGCCGCGGCGGCGCGAACCCGCGCCCCGCTCGGGAGGAAGGAGCGCGGCGGCACACGCTAAGCTGCAAGCGCCTCGTGGGGGAAGTCCGGTCGAAGTCCGGCGCTGACCCGCAACGGTAGGCGGGGTCCCGCACGGGATCCCGCGAGCCCGATTACCCGCGGTGGTGAAGCTCCTGTCAATCGCCGTGGACTGCGAGAGGTGCTGCGCGCGGCGCCCGGCGCCCGGGCCCGCTCCTTCGATCACGCAGGCGCACGGCCCGAGGCGAAAGCGATCCGCCTGTGGCCACGCTCCGCGACCGCATACCCGCCCCGCCGCACCGCACCGCGCGCGGCGGGCCCCCCACCACCCCGGCGCGTCCCGCTGCCCCTGCTCGTGGCCGGCCTGTGCGTCGCGCTCCCCGTCTCCCTGGCCTGCGGGGCGGGCATCGGGGCGTCGGGGCTCTCGTGGACCGAGGCGCTGCACCACCTCTGGGCGGGACTGACCGGCGGGTCCATCGCTCCGGACCAACTCCCCTCCTACACCATCGTGTGGGAGCTGCGCTTCCCGCGCGCCGTGCTCGCGGCGGTCGTCGGTGCCGGTCTGGCATCCATCGGCATCGCCGTCCAGGCCATGGTCCGCAACGCGCTGGCGGACCCGTTCGTCCTCGGCATCTCCTCCGGCGCCGCCGTCGGCGCCAACGCCGTGCTCATCTTCGGAGCCTTCGGCGCACTCGGCGTCTGGGCGCTGTCCACGGCGGCCTTCCTCTCCGCCCTCGCCGCCATGGCGCTGGTGTACGCGATAGCCCGGACCCCGCGGGGTCTGACTCCGCTCCGGCTCGTGCTGACCGGTACCGCGATGTACTACGGCTTCTCGGCCGCGACCACGTTCATGGTGTTCGCCGCCGAGCACGGTGAAGCGGCCCGGTCCGCGATGATGTGGCTGCTCGGCAGCCTGGGCGGGGCGAACTGGTCCTCCGTGCCGATCGCCGCGGTCGCGGTGCTCGGCGGCCTCGCCCACCTCGGCTGGTCGGCCCGGCGCCTGAACGCCCTGGCGATGGGCGACGAGACCGCCGCCGCGCTGGGGGCGGACCCCGAGCGGCTGCGCAGGGAGCTCTTCCTCACGGCCTCCGTCGTCACCGGCGCCGTGGTCGCGGTCAGCGGGGCGATCGGCTTCGTGGGCCTGATGGTCCCGCACGCCGCCCGGATGCTCGTCGGGGCGGACCACCGCCGGCTGCTGGCCGTCGCCCCCTGGCCGGCGCCGTGCTGCTGATCTGGGTCGACATCCTGTCACGGGTGGTGCTCGCCCCCGCCGAACTGCCTCTGGGCGTGCTGACGGCCGCGGTCGGCGTGCCCTGCTTCGTCCTGCTCATGCGCCGCCGTACCTACACCTTCGGAGGCGTGTGATGCGGGTCGACGTCGACATGGTCACCGTGGAGATCTCCGGTGCGCGGGTGGTGGAGGACGTCTCGCTGCGGGCGGGCAGCGGCCAGGTCGTGGGGCTCGTCGGGCCCAACGGCAGCGGCAAGTCCACCGTGCTGCGGTGCGTCTACCGGGCCCTGCGCCCCACGGCCGGTGCGGTACGCCTCGACGGTGACGACCTGCTGGCCATGAGCACGCGCGAAAGCGCGCGTCGGCTCGCGGCCCTTCCGCAGGAGGCGGTCGCGGAGTTCGACTTCACGGTGGCCGAGGTCGTGGCCATGGGCAGGCTGTCGCACCAGGGGGCGGTGGCCCGGGAGACCGACGAGGACCGGCGCGTGTGCGCCGCCGCACTGGAAGAGGTCGGCGCCGGCCACCTGGCCGACCGCGGCTTCCTCACGCTCTCCGGCGGTGAGAAGCAACGGGTGCTGATCGCCCGCGCCCTCAGCCAGCAACCGCGGGTCCTGGTGCTGGACGAGCCCACCAACCACCTGGACATCGCCCAGCAGCTGGAGGTCCTGGCGCTGGTCCGGGCCAGCGGGCTGACCGTGCTCACCGCGCTGCACGACCTCAACCTCGCCGCACTCCACTGCGACCTCGTCCACGTCGTCGACGGCGGGCGGATCGTCGCCTCCGGTGCCCCCCACGACGTTCTCACGCCCGCCCTGCTGGCCGACGTCTTCGGCGTGCGGGCACACCGCGTCCCCCACCCGGAGACGGGCGCGGTGCGGCTGCTCTTCGACCGTCTTCCCGCCCGGTAGTCCTCCCCCGTCCGCTCCCGAAGGAGTCGCCACCCCATGCCGAACCGCGCCCGCCCCGCCGCCCTCGCCCTCGCCCTCGTCCTGGCCCTCGCCCTCACCGCCACCGGATGCGGGGCGGACGTCTCCCCGGGGGAGGCGGAGGGGGCGGCGCCCGGGCCTCCGACGGCCACTACCCGGTCACGATCGAGAACTGCGGTGAGAGGAAGACGTTCCGGAGGGCTCCGCGCCGTGTGGTCACCAACGACGTGGGGATCACCGAGATCATGTTCGCCCTGGGCCTCGAGGACCACATGGCGGGGTACGTCATGCCCGACGACAGGGGCGACCTCGCGAAGGTGCCGTGGAGGGACGGCTACCGGAAGGCCGAGTGGCTCTCGAAGGAGCGGATCAACAAGGAACTGGTCCTGAACGCCCGCGCCGATCTGGTCTTCGCGGGCTGGAACTACGGCTTCGACGAGGGCGAGGGCTTCACGCCCGCCGCGCTGCGGCGCGTGGGCGTCGACTCGTACCTCCTCAGCGAGTCGTGCCGCAACGGGCGGGGCAAGGCCCGCGGGGTGATGCCGCCGCTCGACGCGCTCTACACGGACCTGCGGAACCTGGGGAAGGTGTTCGACGTCGAGGACAGGGCCGAGACCCTCATCGCCTCGTTCCGCGGGCAGGTGGCCGAAGCACAGGCGAAGGCCCCGAAGGGCGCCGACCGGCCGCGGGTGTTCCTCTACGACAGCGGACAGGACAAGCCGTTCACGTCCGGCGCCTTCGCCGGGCCCCACGACATCATCACCAAGGCCGGCGGCGACCACATCATGAAGGACCTCAAGGACAGCTGGACCACCGTGGGCTGGGAGACGGTCGTCGCCCGCGACCCCGAGGTCATCGTGATCAACGACTACGGCGACACCACCGCGGAGCAGAAGCGCGAGTTCCTCACGTCCTACAAGCCGCTCGCGAACGTCTCCGCCGTGAGAAACGACCGGATCGTCGTTCTCGACTACGCCGAACTCGTCGAGAGCCCCCGCAACCCCGCGGCCGTCGGCTCGCTCGCGGCGGACCTGGGGAACCCCGGCTCCTGAACGCCGGGGCCGCCCCGGTGAGCCGCCCACCCGGGCGGGCACGGGACGCGCGCCGCCGGGGACACGGCGGTACGCGGCGGCGGCCCGACCGCCGGCGGCCGGGGCGGCCCCGGCGGCGGGCCGCCGTGCGAGCCGGGCACGACTCGTACGCCGGACACGGAGCGGGCACGGTCCGAAGCCTCCGCACCGAGCGGCCGGGTGCCGGCGGGCGGTGAGGCGCTCGGCGATGCGGATCCCCAAGGCGTCGGAGCCGCCGCCATTGACCCGCAGGTCGATGATCAGGCCCTTCAGGCGCCGGGTGCGCTCCTGGCCGAAGACCGTGTCCAGCGCCCTGTCGAGCTCGGCCAGCTGGGCGGCGAAAGGGGCGCCGCCGCCCGCGTACCCGCCGAAGCCGGAGATCCGCAGATGGCCCTGCCCGCCGGGGAGGTCGGCGTAGGTGATCCGCCCGTTGGCGAAGTCCTGGAGGTCGCGGGCGTCCTCGAGGTCGTGCGCCACGACGAACGTCTTGACCTCGGCGTCCAACTCCCCGCTGGGCCGGACGGTGCCGGGGCGAATCTGCGCGAAGACGCGTTTGCCGTCCTGGACGGCGACGTGGGCGTCGTGGAGCGGCTTGACCATCTCGCTGAAGGCGGCGTAGAGCTCGTCCCTCGTCGTTCCCGTGTGTACCCGGGGGCGGTACCGGTCGCGCACGGTGTGCCAGTCGACGCCCTTGGCGGAAAAGAAGGGGTAGTTCTCCTCGAAGGACTGCCAGAAGACGTCAAAGGCGGCGAGCGGGCCCTCAGGGGCCGGACGCGTGCAGGCGTCGGGCAACTCCGGGATCCGGCGCAGGTTCCGGGCGCCGACGGAGCCGTCCACCCGCAGGGCCCCGCGGTCGCCGCCCCCTTGGGCGCGCACGGTGAGGACAGTGCCATCGGGCGTGGTGTAGGCGCCGGGACCGGTCCGCTGCGGGGAATCGCCCTTGAGACAGCTGACGGCGGTGGTCTGGTACTCCTGGAAGGTTCCCTTCCGGATGGACAGGACCGTGCCGTAGCCGTCCATGCGCCAGATTCCGTCGGTGGTCGGTCGGTGGGCGGTGGCGGCCGTCGCGGCTTGGCCGACGAGGGCCAGCGCGGCGGCGGTGGTCGTGACGATGCGCACGATTCCGCCTTCCCCGTAGACGACTTGCCCGGGACGGTCCCACGGTCGCCGACAGGGCGTTCTCCCGGCCATCCGGCTGCCCGGTTGATCGACGGTGGGGCCGGCCACCGCGACCGGCGATGCCCGGGGCGGTCGTGTTCGGGGCCGACCGTCGCGGACCGGGCCACGCCACCCGTGGGATCCGGTGTCCGACGCCCCGGCCGTCGCCCCGCCCCGCCCCGGCACCGCCGACGAGTACCGGCGGCGCGGTGTCCGCGCCCGCGGCCTCGAACCGACGGCCCGCCTCGTCCCCGGGCAGTGGTTCACCTCCGTCTTCGCCGCCGCCAGGCCCGGGATCGTCGGCTGGGCCGGCCGGATGGCCCGCACCACCGACCCCGGCCGCCACATCGCCGCCTTCGACGTCCGCGCCGACCTCGGCCGCGTCGGCGTCCCCACCCTCGTCCTCGTCGGCTCCGACGACCGCGTCGCGGCCCCGCCGAGGCCCCGCCGAGGCCCGGCGCGCCGTCGTCCGCGGTGCCGCGCACGGAGGCGTGAGCGCCCGCCGTCGGACCCCGCCGTTAGGCTGTCCGGCATGCGCATCGCGACCTGGAACGTCAACTCGATCACCGCCCGGCTGCCCCGCTTGTTGGCCTGGCTGGAGAGCAGCGGCACGGACGTGCTGTGCGTCCAGGAGACCAAGTGCGGCGCCGAGCAGTTCCCCGCGGCCGAGCTGCGCGAGCTGGGGTACGAGTCGGCGGTGAACGCCACGGGCCGGTGGAACGGCGTCGCCCTGGTCTCCCGGGTCGGCCTGGACGACGTGGTGCGCGGTCTGCCCGGGGGGCCCGGGTACGAGGGCGTGCAGGAGCCGCGGGCGGTCTCCGCGACCTGCGGCCCCGTCCGCCTCTGGTCCGTGTACGTGCCCAACGGCCGCGAGGTCGCCCACGACCACTACGTGTACAAGCTGCGCTGGCTGGAGGCCCTCCGGGCCGCCGTCGCCGAGGACGCGGCGGGTCCGCGCCCCTTCGCGGTGCTCGGCGACTTCAACGTCGCGCCCACCGACGACGACGTGTGGGACCGCTCCCTCTTCGAGGGCTCCACGCACGTCACGGAGCCCGAGCGGGCCGCGCTGGAGGCCCTGCGCGGGACGGGCCTGAGCGACGTCGTGCCGCGCGCCCTCAAGTACGACCGCCCCTTCACCTACTGGGACTACCGACAGTTGGGCTTCCCGAAGAACCGCGGCATGCGCATCGACCTGGTGTACGGCAACAGGCCGTTCGCCGACGCCGTCCGGGACGGCTACGTCGACCGCGAGGAGCGCAAGGGCAAGGGGGCGTCCGACCACGCCCCCGTCGTCGTCGACCTCGACGTGTGACCCGGCGCCGTCCGCACCGGCCCCGCGCGCGCCCCGTAGTGCGCGGCGCCCGCGGGGTGACACGCTGGGCCGTATGGACATCCCTTTTCTGGACTCCTGGCGCAGGCGGCGTACCGGCGGGCGGAGCACGGCCCTCGCGTCCGCCCTGGAGAGAGACCCGGAGGGCGTCGCCGGCCTGCTCTCCGAGTGCGCCCTGCTGCGTTCCCGGGCCGAGGAGGCGGGAGTGCCGCTCGACGACACCCCGCGCTCCCTGGAGGCCCTCGACCAGATGCCGCCGCGCTGGCGCGAGGATCCCGAGGAGCTGCCGTGGCTGGGCAACGACGCGGGCCTGTACCTCGGCACGGTGATCGTGCGCACCGTGCCGGGCGCCGTGTGGGACGTCCTGCCCGGTGGCCGTGCCGTGGTCCGCCTGGCCTCCGGGCGGGAGCTCGACGTCGTCGGCGCGGGCCTCGACTGGGCGATCTCCGGCTCGCCCCAGCTGTCGCAGACCTACGGGGAGGCGGCCGAGGGACGCTGACCACCCCTCTAGCATTTGCCCCGTCTCATCATGAAATACCGTTAATGCCCGATTTCCGTGTCGGGGTGTGGAGCCCCCTTCCGGGCTGGATAGTTTGCGCTGGCCCCGGTACCCGCGAGGGAGAGGGAGGTCTCCAGTACGGTCCGGCGGCGGCCGAAGATCACTCCGCGCGCAGCGGCACCGACAGGTACGAGGGGTCGGACGGCGGCGAGGAGAAGGTCAGCCGCGCGCCGGCCGGGTTGTGTTCCATGTACAGGGGGTCGGCGGTGTCGACGACCAGGGCGAGCCGGTGTCCCGCCGGCACGTCGTACGCCGTCGAGAACAGCTCCAGGTCCACCGTGAACGGCTCGCCCGGCGTCTTCCCGTGGAAGGTGTGGGGCGCGTTGCTCACCAGCCTGCCGACGCCCAGGGGCCCCACGTCGTACAGGTACGCCACCAGGGTGCCGCTGCTCGCCGTGCCGGTGACGGTGGTGTGCAGCCGCGCCGTGCCGCGCACGCGCCGCGCCGTCGGGTACCGCTCCGACTGCCAGACGGCGGCGTACGAGCGGGGGAGTAGCGGCACCGAGACGGTCGGCGGGATCCGGAGGAACTGGTCGAGGGTGCTGGACAGCATGAGGGTGCCGCCGTTGGCGCCCGAGTCCACGCCGGTGCCGATCCGCCGGTCGCCGAGGGGGAGGCGCTCCTCGCGCGCGCCGACCGACGCCCAGTCGGCGTACCCCTCGTAGCCGCCGGAGGTGCGGGACCTGAGCTGGACGGGCCGTTCGCGGTCGACGCCGTTGTCGACGCCCCTGAGGTGGTGGTCGAACCAGCGGTGGGCGCTGGTCCAGGTGTCGTTGGGCAGCCCCAGCAGGCCGGTGCCCTCGGCGGTGGCGTGGTCCCCGGGGCGGAACTCCAGGCGCTTGGGGCCGGTGAGCCGCTCGTAGAAGGAGGCGTACTGGTTGGGCGGGAAGAGCGTGTCGCCCCAGGCGTTGCCGAGCATGACGGCGGCGCCGTTGGCGTTGATGCGGTCGACGTACGTGGCGGGGGGAGCGCTCGCGGCCCCACGCGATCATCTCCCGCTCGCCGTCCAGGTCCGAGGAGAGGAAGCCCGCGAGGATGCGCTGGAGTTCGGGGCCGGGGCGGCCGGTGAGGTATGCGGAACCGCCGAGCATGGCGGCGGCCTGGAGGTGCTGCGTGCGGCCGCTGTAGATGGAGCCGACCAGGTCGGCCCAGCCGCTGAGTGCCACGACGGCCTTGATCCGCTCGTCGTGCGCGGCGGCGAGGAGGGTGATCCCGGCGCCGTACGAGACGCCGGCCATGCCGATGCGGTCGGGGTCGGCGGGGGTGTGGGCGAGGGCCCAGTCGACGACCGCGGAGGCGTCGGCGACGTCGCGCGGGCCGGCGACCTCGATGTGGCCGCCGGACTGCCAGAAACCGCGCGAGTTGTAGCTGACGACGACGTACCCGGCGTCCGCGAGCCTGCGGGCCTGGGCCAGGTACTCGACCTGCGGCATGCCCCAGCTGGTGGGGAGCACGAGGACCGGGTAGCGGCGGGTGCCGGTGGCGTCGGAGGGGGTGACGACGTTGGCCTTGAGGACGGTGCCGCCGTCCCCGGCGATGTCGACGAACCGGACGCCGGACGTCTCGGCGGCCCCGGCCGCGACGGCGGTCACGGGGGCGGTGCCGGCCGCGGCGGCGGGGGCGAACCCGAAGGCCGCCCCCGTGGCCAGGACGGCGGCGGCGGTGCCGACGGCCGCGGTGCGCATGGCTGTGCGCGCGTGTCCCATGGGTCGCTCCTCGTTCGCGTGGGCGCGGGGCTGGAAGTGACCCGACGGTAACCCCTGGGGATTACCTCAGGTAACGGTCGGGTGGGTTACGTGACGGTAACAATGGGTCCGCGCGGTCCCGGCGGAACGGTCCGCACGGACGCGCCGGCCGCCGCGCCGGTGCGGCACCCGCCCGCGTGCAGCGCGGAGAGGCGGCCGGCGGGGAGACCCCCGGGTAGGTCCCCCGGCTCCGGGGCGGACGCGTCCGCGGGGCCGCGACCGGGCGGGACCCGGACGTCTGACGCACCGCTCCGGACGCCGGCCCCCGCCTCCGACGCGCCCCCGGCCCCCGCCTCCCGGTGCCCGCCGGCTCGCGGGAGCCGCGGGCGCGCGGCGGTCCTGACGCGCCGTGCGGTCTGAAGTTACGCTGCGCGGAAGTCCGTTGACCGGAGGTACCCGCATGCGTCGCCCCACCGTACGGAACGTCTCCCTCGCCGTCGCCGCCGCGACGGTCCTCGCGGTCGGCGCGGCCGCGCCACCCGGCCCCGCGCCCTCCGCGACCGCGCCCACCGCCCCGGCGCCCGCGAAGCAACCCGTCGCCGTCGGGTACGGCGGGGCCGTCTCCAGCGTCGACCCCGACGCGTCCGCGGCCGGGATCGAGGTGCTGCGCGCGGGCGGCAACGCCGTCGACGCGGCCGTCGCCACCGCCGCCGCCCTCGGCGTCACGGAGCCGTACTCGGCGGGCATCGGCGGGGGAGGCTACCTCGTCCACTACGACGCCCGCACCCGCACCGTCCACACCGTCGACGGCCGCGAGACCGCGCCCCGTTCGGCGGACGCCTCCCCTCTTCCTGGAGGACGGCAGACCCATCCCCTTCGAGGAGGGCATGACCGGCGGCCTCGGCGTCGGTACCCCCGGCACCCCCGCGACCTGGGAATCCGCGCTCGACGCCTGGGGTACCAAACCGCTGAAGGAGCTGCTGGAGCCGGCCGTGCGGCTGGCCAGGGACGGCTTCGTCGTCGACGAGACGTTCCGCGAGCAGACCCGTGAGAACGAGGACCGGTTCCGGGACTTCCCGGCCAGCGCCGAGCTGTTCCTGCCGGGCGGCGAACTGCCGGTCGTCGGCTCGGTCATGAAGAACCCCGACCTCGCCCGCACGTACGAGAAGCTGGCCCGCCGGGGCGCCGGGGCGCTCTACCGGGGCGACCTGGCCCGCGACATCGTCCGCACCGTCCGCACCCCGCCCGTGCGGCCCGGCGCCGATCGCACCGTGCGGCCCGGCGACCTGACGGTGCGGGACCTCGCGGAGTACGAGCCGATCTTCCGGCGCCCCACCAGGGTCTCCTACCGGGGCCTCGACGTGTACGGCATGGCACCGTCCTCGTCGGGCGGCACCACCGTCGGCGAGGCGCTCAACATCCTGGAGGGAACGGACCTGTCGCGCGCCTCCCACGAGGGGTACCTGCACCGGTTCGTCGAGGCCAGCCGCGTCGCCTTCGCCGACCGCGGGAGGTGGGTGGGCGACCCGGCCTTCGAGGACGTGCCGGTGCGGGGGCTGCTGTCGCAGCGGTTCGCGGACGCGCGGGCCTGCCTCATCAGCGACGACAAGGCCCTGACCAGCCCGCTCGCCCCCGGGGACCCGCGTAACCCCGAACCGTGCGCCACGACCGGGAAGGCGGTGCCGACGACGTACGAGGGCGAGGACACCACCCATCTGACGGTCTCCGACCGCTGGGGCAACGTCGTCGCCTACACCCTCACCATCGAGCAGACCGGCGGCAGCGGCATCACCGTGCCGGGCCGCGGCTTCCTCCTCAACAACGAGCTGACCGACTTCTCCTTCGCCCCGGCCGACCCGGCGGTCCACGACCCGAACCTGCCCGGCCCCGGCAAGCGCCCGCGCTCCTCGATGTCCCCGACCATCGTCCTGGACCGCGACGCCCGCCCCGTCCTCGCGCTCGGCTCGCCCGGCGGCTCGACCATCGTCACCACCGTCCTGCAGACCCTCACCGGCGTCGTCGACCGGGGTCTGCCGTTGGTCGACGCGATCGCCGCGCCGCGCGCCAGCCAGCGCAACCGTCCCGTCACCGACCTCGAACCCGGCCTGTACGACAGCCCGCTGCGCGCCCACCTCACCGCCCTGGGCCACGCCTTCCGCCGGACGCCGGAGATCGGCGCCGCCACCGGGATCCAGCGCCTCCCGGACGGACGCTGGCTGGCCGCGGCCGAAACGGTTCGCCGGGGCGGTGGGTCCGCGATGGTCGTCCGTCCGGCGCACTGACGCGCGGTCCGCTCCCCAGCGGTCCGGGAGGCGGCTCCCGCCCCGCCGGGGAGCGGACCGCGCGGCGGTGCGGCCCCGGGCCGGAGGGGCGCGACGCCCCGCCGGAGGGCGGGCGCCGTGGACCACCCGGGTGCGAAACGCGAACGGGTCGGGTGGGAGACGGCGGTGATCCCGCCCCGCGGCGCGGCCCGCGTCTCCCCCTGCGCCCCGCTCCACGCGGATGAACGCCCCGGCCGCGCGCCGCGCCCGCCCGGCCCGGCGGCCGACGCGTACGGCGGGGAAACCGCCCTCCGGCGGGCGCGTGGACGCGCGGCCGCGGCGACGGACGCCCCCGCGCGGCACCGGAGCGCTCCGGCAAGATGGGGGGCGGAACCACCGCCGCCCCGGGGCGGCACGAGGAAAGATCGCCTGCCATGACAGCCAAGTCCACACCGTTCGACGAGATCGACCGGAAGATCGTCGCGACCCTGATGGCGAACGCCCGGGCGAGTTTCTCCGAGATCGGCGCGGAGGTCGGCCTGTCGGCCACCGCGGTCAAGCGCCGGGTGGACCGGCTGCGCAGGGCCGACGTGATCACGGGCTTCAGGGCCACCGTCCGGCCGTCCGCGCTGGGCTGGCGCACGGAGGCGTACATCGAGGTGTACTGCGACAACGCGGCCCCGCCCCGGCGCCTCGCGGAGGTCGCGCGCAAGTACCCGGAGATCGCGGCGGCCATGACGGTGACCGGCGCCGCCGACGCGCTGCTGCACGTCAGGGCCACCGACGTGGAGCACTTCGAGGAGGTGCTGGAGCGGATCCGCAGCGAGCCCTTCATCCGCAAGACGATCAGCTACATGGTCCTGTCCCACCTGCTGCCCGACAGCCCGGAGGCCGGGGCCAGCGAGTCCGCCCCGGGAGCCCTCCCCGGCGCGGCGGCGAACGGCGCAGGAAACCTGCTCTGACCCGCCGTTCCACGCAGCGTTCCTGCGTATGGGCGCAGCCCTTCGTTCTTGTTGTGTGAACGGGCCGTTTCCTACGGTGGGAGCACCCCAGTCGTCATCGCAGAAGGCGGAGGAATCCTCTGTGCCCGTGAGACCTGCCTCGCTCGGCCGTGACTGGCGCCCCCGGCGCTACGTGATGTGCGAGCCCCGCTACTTCGACGTGCGTTACGCCATCAACCCGTGGATGAACCCCGAGGACCGGGTCGACCTCTCGCTCGCCCGCGACCAGTGGCACCACCTGGTCGAGGTCTACCGCGACCATGGCCACACGGTCGAGACGGTGGCCCCGGCGGAGGGCCTGCCCGACATGGTGTTCGCGGCGAACGCGGCCCTCGTCGTGGACGGCCGGGTCTTCGGCTCCTCCTTCCACGCGCCCGAGCGGCAGCCGGAGGCCGAGCTGTACGCGGCCTGGTTCAAGGAGGCCGGGTACGACGTCCACCAGGCCTCGGCGGTCTGCGAGGGCGAGGGCGACCTCGTGCCGACCGGCCGGTACGTGCTGGCGGGCACCGGGTTCCGTACGCAGCGGGCCGCCCACCACGAGGCGCAGGAGTTCTTCGGCAGGCCGGTGATCGGCCTCCAGCTGGTGGACCCCCGCTTCTACCACCTGGACACCGCGCTGTTCCTCCTCCGCGAGACGGGCGGCGAGGACGACGCGACGGGCGCCGGGAACGTCGCGTACTACCCGGGCGCGTTCTCCCCCGGCAGCCGCGAGGTCCTCCGGAGGCTCTTCCCGCAGGCGGTGATCGCCAGCGAGGAGGACGCCCTGACCTTCGGCCTCAACTCCGTCTCCGACGGCCACCACGTCTTCATCGACCCCCGGGCACACGGCCTGATCGACCAGCTCGCCGATCGCGGTTACGCCCCCGTCCCCGTCGACCTCTCGGAGTTCCGCAAGTCCGGCGGGGGCATCAAGTGCTGCACACAGGAGATCCGCTGATGACCGCTTCCGCCACCACCGCCGCCGCCCCGGTGTCCGCCTCCGAGACGCGTTCGTCGGCGGAGCTGATCCGCGCCGAGGCCCCGGTGCTCGCGCACAACTACCACCCCCTGCCCGTGGTCGTCGCCCGCGCGGAGGGCACCTGGGTCGAGGACGTCGAGGGCCGCCGCTACCTCGACATGCTGGCCGGCTACTCGGCCCTCAACTTCGGGCACCGCCACCCCGCCCTCGTCGAGGCGGCCCACCGCCAGCTCGACGAGCTCACGCTCACCTCGCGCGCCTTCCACAACGACCGGCTGGCCGGCTTCGCCGAGCGCGTGGCCGCGCTGACCGGCCTCGACATGGTGCTGCCGATGAACACCGGCGCCGAGGCCGTGGAGAGCGCCGTCAAGGTGGCGCGCAAGTGGGCGTACGAGGTCAAGGGCGTCGCGCCGGACCGGGCGACGATCGTCGTCGCCGACGGCAACTTCCACGGCCGCACGACGACCATCGTGAGCTTCTCGACGGACGAGTCGGCCCGCACCGGCTTCGGTCCCTTCACCCCCGGCTTCCGCGTCGTCCCCTACAACGACCTCGCCGCGCTGGAGGCGGCCGTGGACGAGACGACGGCGGCCGTGCTGATCGAGCCCATCCAGGGCGAGGCGGGCGTCATCATCCCCGACGAGGGCTACCTCACCGGTGTCCGCGAGCTGACCCGGCGCGCGGGGTGCCTCTTCATCGCCGACGAGATCCAGTCGGGCCTGGGGCGCACCGGCCGAACCCTGGCCGTCGAGCACGAGGCGGTCGTGCCGGACATGCTGCTCCTGGGCAAGGCCCTGGGCGGCGGCATCGTCCCGGTCTCCGCGGTGGTCGCCCGCCGCGACGTGCTCTCCGTGCTGCGGCCCGGTGAGCACGGCTCGACGTTCGGCGGCAACCCGCTCTCCGCGGCGGTCGGCTCGGCGGTCGTGGACCTGCTGGCCACCGGCGAGTTCCAGCGGCGCGCCACCGAGCTGGGCCAGGTGCTGGGCCGGGGTCTGGCCGCGCTCACCGGCTCGGGCGTCACGGCCTACCGGGCCCGCGGGCTCTGGGCGGGCGTCGACATCGACCCCGCGATCGGCACGGGGCGGCAGATCAGCGAGCGCCTCATGGCCGAGGGCGTCCTGGTCAAGGACACCCACGGCTCCACGATCCGGCTGGCGCCGCCGCTGACCATCACGGAGGAGGAGCTGGAGTCCGCGCTCGCGGCTCTGCGGAAGGTCCTGGGCTGAGCCCGCGCGGTCGTGGGGCGGGCCGGCGGCCCGCCCCACGACCGCCCCTCGTCCCACGGCCTGCGGCCTTCCGCGCCCGCCCCGGCGCGGAAGGCCGCAGGCCGTTTCCCCGGGGCCGTGAACCCCGGGGGAACGGCGGGTTGCGGCGGGAGCCGCCCGCGCCATCGGACGTCACCACCCGTGAACCCCGTGTGTCAGCGGGGCGTGGTGTGATGGACACATGATCGATGACCTTCTGGACGACACCGGCTTCCTGTCCGCCGTCGAGGACGCGATCCGCGCGGCCACCGCCGACGAGGTCATGCCCCGCTGGCGGAAGCTGGCCGCGCACGAGGTCGGCGAGAAGTCCGGCCCGCACGACCTGGTCACCGTCGCCGATCGCGAGGCCGAGAAGCACCTGGCGCGGTCCCTGATCGCACTGCTGCCCGGCTCCGTCGTGGTGGGGGAGGAAGGGGTCCACGCCGATCCGGGCGTGTACGACGCGGTGCGCGGCGACGCGCCCGTGTGGATCGTCGACCCGGTCGACGGCACACGCCAGTTCGTCCGCGGCGAGCCCGGCTTCTGCACCCTCGTCGCCCTCGCCCGCCACGGGGAGCTGCTGGCGTCCTGGACGCACGCGCCGGCGCTCGGCGAGACGGCCGTCGCCGTGCGGGGCCGGGGCGCCCGGCTGAACGGTTCGGCCCTGCGGGCCGGCACGCCCGAGCCCGGCGCGGCGCTCCGCGTCGCCACGTCCCACCCCGACCACACCACGTCCGCGCAGAAGCGCGCCATCGAGGGGCTCGCCGCAGAGGGCGTCGCCCCCCGGCCGTGCGGCTCGGCGGGGCTGGAGTACCTGGCGGTGGCACGCGGCGACTCCGACGCCGTCGCCTTCACCTGGGAGTACGCCTGGGACCACGCGGCGGGGCTCCTGCTGGTCACGGAGGCGGGCGGCGCGCACCGCACGATCGACGGCGCGCCGTTCCGCGTCACCGGGGGCAACGCCCTGCCGTTCACGGCGGCACGGGACGCGGCGACGGCCGCGCGCGTCGCGTCCCTCCTCCGCCCGCAGTGACGCACCGGGCCCGGCCGTCCGCCGCCCGGACGGCCGCCCCCGCCCGTCCGCCGCCGGACGGCCGGGCGGAGGGCCCTATCCTGGGCTCTCCTGGCCGCCGGCTGACGAAGGAGTCCGAAGGTGCCGTCGATGCTCGATGCCGTCGTCGTGGGGGCGGGCCCCAACGGGCTGACCGCCGCCGTCGAGCTGGCCCGCCGCGGCTTCTCGACCGCCGTGTTCGAGGCGAAGGGCACGGTCGGCGGCGGGGCCCGCACGCAGGAGCTGACCCTCCCGGGCTTCCGCCACGACCCGTGCTCGGCCGTGCATCCGCTGGGCGCCGGGTCGCCCGCCTTCCGCGCCATGCCGCTCGGCCGCCACGGCCTCGAGTGGCTCCACGCGCCGCTGCCCATGGCGCATCCCTTCGACGACGGCACGGCCGCCGTACTGTCCCGGTCCGTGGCCGAGACGGCCGCCTCGCTCGGACCGCGCGACGCCGGCGCGTACCGCCGTCTCGTCGCCCCGTACGTCGGCAGGTGGGACACGCTCTCCCGGGACTTCATGTCGCTGCCGCTGACCGCGCTGCCCCGCGACCCCCTCACCCTCGCCCGCTTCGGCCTCGACGGCCTGCCCCCGTCCACCTGGCTGATGCGCCGTTTCCGCGACGACCGCGCCCGCGCCCTCTTCGCCGGCCTCGTCGCCCATGTCATCGCCCCGCTCGACGGCCTCGCGACCGGCGCCGTCGGCCTCGTCTTCGCGCTCGCCGCGCACGCCAACGGCTGGCCCCTGCCGCGCGGCGGCTCCCAGGCCCTCTCGGACGCCCTCGCCGCGTACCTGCGGGAACTCGGCGGCGCCGTCCACACGGACTACGAGGTCAAGCGACTGGACGACCTGCCGCCGGCCCGCGCGTACGTCTTCGACACCTCGCCCACCGCCCTCGCCCGGATCGCCGGCCTCGGCGGCCTCTACGACGGCTACCGGTACGGCGCCTCCGTCTTCAAGATCGACTACGCGCTGGACGGCCCCGTCCCCTGGACCGCCGAGGAGCCCCGCCGCGCCGGCACCGTGCAGGTCGGCCCGCTCAGCCGGGACATCGGCACCGCCCTGCGCCAGGCGTCCGGAGGCACGGCGCCCGGCACGCCGTTCCTGATCACCGCCCAGCCCAGCCTCGTCGACCCGGGCCGCGCCCCGGCCGGCAAGCACGTCTTCTGGGTGTACGGCCACGTCCCCAACGGCTGGGAGGGCGACCTCACCGACGCGATCGAGCGGCAGCTCGAACGGTTCGCGCCAGGCTTCCGCGACCTCGTCCTCGCCCGCGCCACCGCCGGCCCGCCCCACATGGCCGCCCACAACGCCAACTACGTCGGCGGCGACATCGCCTGCGGCGCCGCCGCCGGCCTCCAGCTCCTCCTGCGGCCCCGCCTCACCCTCCGCCCCCACCACACCCCGCACCCGGCGGTGTTCCTCTGCTCCTCCGCCACCCCGCCCGGCCCCGGTGTCCACGGCATGTGCGGGCACAACGCCGCGAAGGCGGTCTGGCGGCACCTGCGCCGCGGGCCGCGCTGAGGACGCACCGGCGGGACCGGGCGGGACCGGCCCGTGCCGGGACCGACCCCGGCGGGTGCACGGGGCGCCCGCCCGGCGCGCGGGCGGGGGGCGGGCGCCCCGGGCGGACGGGGCGCGGCGCGGCGGACGGCCGCCGGACCGCACCGGCGGCTCCCGGCCCGGCCGCCGGGAGCCGCCCGGCGGCTCATCCGGCGTCGGACAGGTCGATGCGGAACATGCCGCGGCCGTGCGTCACGCACACCAGCGTCCCGCCCATCCAGAACAGGTCGTCGACCGAGCAGTTCGTCGGGCCCTCGTTCGTCGGCGACCACGACAGCCCCGCGTCCTCGCTGGCGAACAGCCCGACCTCCGTCCCGCAGTAGAGGTACGCGGGGTGCCGCGGGTGCACGGCGAGGGCCCGTACGGGGGCGGCGGGCAGCGCGGAGCCCAGGTTCACCCACTCGCCGCCGCCGTCCCCGGTCGCCCAGACGTTGCCGCGGACGTACCCGCCGAACGTGGCGTACACGGTGTCCGGGTCGTCCGGGTGGGCCGTCAGGCAGGTGCAGTACCGGGCCGGTTCGAGCGGGCGGGGCCCGGTCACGCCGACGCGGTCCCAGGACGGAACGGGATCCGTGCCGTCGCCCGTGCGGAACACCTGGCCGTCCGCGTGGCCCACCCAGACGACCTCCGGGTGGCCGGGCGCCACCGCGATCGCGCTGACCGGACGTCCCGCCGGCGGTTTGACCGACCGCCAGCCGGGGCCCGAGGACAGGGTGTTGGGCTCTCCGGCGTCGTCCGTGCGCCAGAGGGACATGCCGCCGGCGAGGATCCGCCGGGGCTCGTTCGGGTCGAGCACGAACGGGGCGATGAACAGCGCGTCGCCGGTCATGGCGTCCGGGATGCGATAGGGGACGGGCTTCCACTGCCACGCGTTGGCCACCGGGTCCAGCACCTGGCCGTTGATGTACCTCTCGTACCACGGCTCGCCCGCCGACACCCCGTCCGTCGTCGCGCCGTCCGTGCAGCGGTGGATGCCCAGGTGCACGTACTCGCCGTAGAAGACGTCCGGGTCGCTCGGGTCGGCGGCGCACCAGCCGCCGTCGCCGCCGAAGATCTTCCGCCAGGTCTCGCTGCCCGCGGCCGGATCGACGGCGAGGGTGCCGTTGTCCTGCGCGCCGCCGATGATCGTGCCGGTGGAGGCGTTCCCCGCACCCCCGTAGAACTGCGTGGCGCCGTAGTTGTTGACCAGCTCGGTCCAGCCCGCCACGTACGGGGGTCCGGGCTCGGTGCCCACGGCCGCCAGGTCCGCCGCCTCGAACACGCCGCCGTCGTTGCCGAAGAACACCGTCCGGTTGCCCCTCCCGTCGTAACCGGGGTGCGCGGTGATCGCGTGGTGGTCCGCGTGCACCGACCGGTCGTCCCACCAGGTGCTGATCTCCCTGAGCCGGTCGCCCCCGTCGGTGCTGCGCCACAGGTTGACGCCGCCGACGACCAGCAGGTCCTCGTCGGTCGGGTCGCCGGCCCAGACGGCGTTGTCGTACCAGCCCTGCGTGCCGAGGTACGGCGCCTTCCGGCCGTCCGGGCCGAGCGTCCGCCGCCGCAGGTACGAGGCACCGCCGTCGGACGACCGCCAGATCTCGCCGTCCACCGCCTGCACCGACGCGTACACCACCTCCGCCGTGCGGGCCGCGTAGGCCAGCTCGACGCGCCCCGTCCAGGGGCCGCGCTCGGCGGGCAGCCAGCTCAGGCCGCCGTCCCGCGTGTACCAGGCCTCGCCGTCCCGCATCGCCCCCGCGACGGCCCGGCGGTCGTCGCCCGGGTCGTACCTGACGTCCGCCACCGGCACCCGCAGCACCTGCCGCCAGGTGGCCCGCGCGGGGTCGTCGCAGCGGTGGAGGCCGCTGTCGGTCGCCGCCAGGAGCACCTCGCCGGTCGACGACACCGCGATCCGGCTCACGTAGTGGAAGTCCGGCGTCTGCGTGGCCGGCAGCGGTGCCCACGTCACGGTGTCGGCGGTGGTGAAGACGCCGGCGCCGCGCAGCGCGTCTCCGTTGGAGAACCCCTCGCCCGTGCCGACGTACATCCGGGCCGGGTCGGCCGGGTCCATGACGATGCAGGCGCAGGCGAGGTTGCCGAGGAAGTCGTCGACGGGCGCCCACCGCCCTCCGCCGTCCGCGGTGTGCCACACCCCGCCGCCGGCGCTCGCCGCCCACATCCTGCGCGGTTCGTCCGGGTCGATCACGAGGCCGCGGGTGCGGCCGCCGATGTTGCCGGGGCCGAGCCACTCCCAGGCGGTCGTCGCCGTCCCGGCGGTCGGTGCCGGCCCCGACCGGGCCCCGATCCCCTCCCGGAGGGTGGGCACGCCGGCCGTCGTCGGGGCGGGCGGACTGGAGCGGACGGCCGTCCACAGCTGCCCGAGGGCCGTCTCCAGCGCCTGCTCGGGCACCTCGCCGTCGTCGTCCCGCTCCTGCTCGAGGCGGAAGAGACCGCGTTCGGTGGGCAGGTCGGGGTGGTCGAGGTGGACCAGCGCCTGCCGTACGGCGCCCTCCGGCATCTCCGCGAGCGTCTCGTTGGTGGTGCCGCGGCTCTCCCGCAGCAGCACCACCTGCTCGACGCTGATGTGCTTGGCGCGGGCCAGTTCTTCGTCCGGGATGATCATGGCGATCCGCCCTCCTCGCGGGCCGGATGGTCGACTGCGGGTCACGGCCTCCGGCCGCGGCCGGAGGCCCGGGGTCACGGGCGGGGCATCGGCGGGACCCCGCGCGGACCCTCGTCCAGCACCACCTCCCAGGCGGGTGCGCCCGCCCCCGGGTCCACCGCCCGCAGCACCAGCGCGTCGGCCTCCGGTCCCCGCCGCACGGCCAGCTCGATCCGCCGCGCCCCCACCCGCCGCGCCTCCAGGACGTCCGGGGCGAGCGGCCCGGTGCCCTCCGGGGCCTCCCGGCCGGCCGGGGCCGGGGGGCCGGGCGGTTCGGGCAGCACCTTCGGCGCCGGGCCGGCCGGGCGCACGCGCACCGCCCCGCGCGCCTCCCGGACCAGGTCCGCGGGGGTGCCCGGACCGGGCGGCGCGCCCCCGTCGTACACAGTGCGCGCGGCCCAGCGCAGCACGACGTGCCCGCCGCCGGGCAGCTCGGCGGTCAGCGTGAAGGCGGGTGTGTCGTCGAGCGAGGGGCGGGCCCAGGACGGCAGGTCCAGGGGCGCGGAGCTCCACCGCTCGGTGCCCTCCCCGACGTCGAGGACCACCACCGCGACCGGGCCCGCCGGGCCCGGCCCGTCCCGCGGGGGCGGCCCGCCGAGCCGTACGGCGACGACCGCCCGGTCCGTCACGGCGCACGGCCGCAGCCGGCGGCCGCGGCGCCACAGCACCGCGCCGGTGCCCACGTCGAGCGCGATCAGCGTGCCGTGCCGGTCGTGGACGACCGCCCGCCGGCCGTCCGCGTCGACCACACCGCGCGGAATGCCCGCGACCATCGCAGGTCCGCTCTACCCGCCCTGCTGCGGGTGGACCCCCCACCGCCGTTCGCGCGCCCGCCGCGCGCCCTCGACGACCGCGTCCAGGACGAACCACGTCGCCAGGAACGCCACCGCCTCCAGGGCGAAGCTGCCGAACCTGTAGAACAGGCTCGCCAGGACGAAGGACACCGCGAAGACCGGGAACTGCCGGGCCGCCAGATCGGTCGAGCTGAGGTTGTGCAGCAGCTGGAACATCGTCGTCCCCCCGGGGGAAGGGGTGGGAGGCACCGCTCCGTCGCACGCGGTGCCCCGCACCGCCATCGTCCTCCCGGTCCGCGCGCGCCGCATCCCCGGGAGGCGGACCCCGCCCCGCCGGTACGCGCGCCGGGGTCCGCCCGCTCGCCGGCGCCCCCGGGGAGGAGCGCCACGGGGACGGTGCGGATCCGCCGGCGGCTCGCCCCGGACGGGCCCGGTCCCGCCGCCCGCGGCCCGGAGGGGGCACCGGGCACCGGCGAGCGCCGCGCCGGCGGGCGGGGGCGGTCGGGGTCAGGGGTCCCGGCGCGCCAGCGTCCGCGACACCAGGTCGTGCCAGCCCGCCTCCACCCGGCCCGGCGGCAGGCCGCGCCCGGACACCAGGTGGTGGACCAGGCCCGTGTCGAGGTACCCCAGCAGGGTGTGCGCGGACAGCTCGGCGTCGGCGTCCGTACCCGCCTCGCGCAGCAGCGCCGTCAGGTGCGCGAGCCGTACGAGACGGGCCGGCACGGTGTACCGGCGCACCGGGTCGGGCCGGTGGGCGGCCAGGTACAGGTCCCGGTGCGCGCCCTCGTGGCGCAGGACGGCCGGGCCGAAGGCGTGCAGCCGCTCGTCGGCCGGGGCACCCGGCCCGAGCGGCGCCGGGCCGGACATGAACGCCGCCTGGAACTGCTGCTCCCGGTGGTCCAGCAGGGCCAGCAGCAGCCCCGAGCGGTCGCCGAACCGGCGGAACACGGTGCCCTTGCCGACCTGCGCGGCACAGGCGACGGCCTCCATGGTCAGGTTGGCGGCGCCCTGCTCGGCGGCCAGCCGGGCGGCGGCCTCCAGGAGCCGGGCGCGGTTGCGGGCCGCGTCCGCGCGCAGCCGCGGCGGCGCCCCGGCGGGGGTGAGGGACAGCTCCGTGCGTCCGTGCGGGGGCGGAGGGGTCATGGAGGCAGCCTAACGCGACCGGAATGAAAATGGACCACGGTCCGTTTCGCTGGTACAACCGTAACCGGACTCCGGTCCGCTTATCTGTCCTTCCCTTCGCCTCCCCTTCCAGGAGCCACCATGCCCGTCCGCATCCTCGCACTCGTCGGCAGCCTCCGCGCGGGCTCCCACAACCGCCGGCTCGCCGAGACCGCCGTCTCCCTCGCCCCCGAGGGCGTCACCGTGGAGCTGTACGAGGGCCTTGCCGACGTGCCCTTCTACAACGAGGACGTCGACACCGAGGGGAGCGCTCCCGAGGCCGCCGCCCGGCTGCGGGCCGCCGCCGCGGAGGCCGACGCCCTGCTGCTGTTCACCCCGGAGTACAACGGCACCATGCCCGCCGTGCTCAAGAACGCGATCGACTGGCTGTCCCGCCCCTACGGCGCCGGGGCCCTCCGGGCGAAGCCGGCCGCCGTCGTCGGCACCGCCTTCGGCCGGTACGGCGGCGCGTGGGCGCAGACCGAGGCCCGCAAGGCCCTGGGCGTGGCCGGCGCCCGCGTGCTGGAGGACGTCGAGTTCGCCCTGCCGGGCTCCGTGACCCGCTTCGCCGACACCCACCCCTCCGAGGACGCGGAGGTCGCCGCCGGCCTGCCCGCCGTCCTCGCCCGGGTCGCCGAGGCCGCCGCCGCCCCCGCCGAGGCCACCGCCTGACCCCCGCGCGCCCGCTCCGCGACGGTGGCCGCCCGAGGCCACCGTCGCGGGGCGACCGCGATCGTGCGCACCGATCCGGAGGACCCGCCCCCAGGCCGGGCGAGGCCCATGTCGGATTCCCGCCAGCGCCGGCCGGCCCGCCTCGACCATGCTGGGGGCGTGCACACCGACACCGAGCGCTGCGTGCGGGCCGTCCGGTCGAAGGACGCCCGCTTCGACGGATGGTTCTTCACCGCCGTCCTGACCACCCGCATCTACTGCCGCCCCAGCTGCCCGGTCGTGCCGCCCAAGCCGCAGAACATGGTCTTCTACCCGAGCGCCGCCGCCTGCCAGCAGGCCGGCTTCCGGGCCTGCAAGCGGTGCCGCCCCGACACGAGCCCCGGCTCCCCCGAGTGGGACGTCCGCGCCGACGTCGTCGCCCGCGCCATGCGCCTCATCCGCGACGGCGTCGTCGACCGCGAGGGCGTGCCCGGACTCGCCGCGCGGCTCGGCTACTCGACCCGCCAGATCGAACGGCAGCTCCTGGCCGAACTCGGCGCCGGGCCCCTCGCCCTCGCCCGCGCCCAGCGCGCCCAGACGGCCCGGGTCCTCATCGAGACCACCGCACTGCCCATGGCCGACGTGGCGTTCGCCGCCGGTTTCTCCTCCGTACGCGCCTTCAACGACACCGTCCGGGAGGTGTTCGCCCTCGCCCCGACCGAGCTGCGCGCCCGCGCCGCCGGCACCCCGGCGCCCACTCCCGGCGTGATCGCGCTGCGGCTGCCGTACCGCACACCGCTGAACCCCTCCAACCTCTTCGGCCACCTCGCCGCGACCGCCGTCCCCGGCGTCGAGGAGTGGCGCGACGGCACCTACCGGCGCACCCTCTCCCTGCCGTACGGGCACGGCGTCGCCGCCCTCGCCCCGGCCGCCGCCCACATCGCCTGCCGCCTCCACCTCACCGACCCGCGCGACCTGGCCCACGCCATCAGCCGCTGCCGCTGGCTCCTCGACCTCGACGCCGACCCCGTAGCCGTCGACGAGCAGCTGCGCGCCGACCCGCTGCTCGCCCCGCACGTCGACCGGGCGCCCGGCCGCCGGGTGCCGCGCACGGTCGACGCCGCCGAGTTCGCCGTCCGCGCCGTCCTCGGCCAGCAGGTCTCCACGGCCGCCGCCCGCACCCACGCCGGGCGCCTGACCGCCGCGTACGGCACCCCCGTCGAGGACCCCGGAGGCGGCCTCACCCACCTGTTCCCCGCACCCGAGGCGCTCGCCGCGCTCGATCCGGACGCCCTCGCCCTGCCGCGCAGCCGCCGCGCCACGCTCACCACCCTCGTGGGGGCCCTCGCGGAGGGCTCCCTCAAGCTGGGTCCCGGCAGCGACTGGGACGCCGCCCGCGCCACCCTGATCGCGCTGCCCGGCTTGGGGCCCTGGACCGCCGAGATCATCGCCATGCGCGCGCTCGGCGACCCCGACGCGTTCCTCCCCACCGACCTCGGCGTCCGCCGCGCCGCCGCCGGGCTCGGCCTGCCCGCGACCCCCCGCCGCCCTCACGGCCCGCGCCGCCGCCTGGCGCCCCTGGCGCGCCTACGCCGTCCAGTACCTGTGGGCCACCGACAGCCACCCCGTCAACCACCTCCCCGCCTAAGTCCGAGGAAGCCCGCCATGAACCGGCAGCACACGACCGTCGACAGCCCCTACGGCCCGCTCACCCTCGTCGCCACCGACGGCGTCCTCAGCGGGCTGTACATGGCCGGCCAGCGCCACCGGCCGCCCCGGGAGACCTTCGGCGAACCCGACCCGCGCCCCTTCCGCGAGGCCGTCCGCCAACTCGACGCCTACCACGCACGCGAACTGACCCGGTTCGACCTGCCGCTGCGCCTGGACGGCACCCCGTTCCAGCGGCGCGTGTGGGAGCTGCTGAGGGCCATCCCGTACGGCGAGACCCGCACCTACGGCGAGCTTGCCGCCGCCCTCGGGCAGCCCACCGCCTCCCGCGCGGTCGGCCTCGCCAACGGGCGCAACCCGATCGGGATCATCGTCCCCTGCCACCGCGTGGTCGGGGCGGACGGCGGCCTCACGGGGTACGGCGGCGGCCTGGACCGCAAGCGCCGCCTGCTCGCCTTCGAGAGCGGCGCCCCGGCCCCGGAGGCCCTCTTCCCGGTCGGCTGACGGCCCGTCACGCGGCCCCGGCCGGTCGGCCGGCCCCGTGCGCGGCCGGACGACCGACCCGGCCGCGCGGCCCGCGAGCCGCGCCGTTCCACCGGCGACCCGCGGACCGGCGTGCACGGAATCCCCACGCGAACCGGCGCGCGACCGGCCCGGACGCCCGCCACACGGCTCGGGCCCCCTCGGCGCCCCCACGGCGGGCAACCGGCCTCCCGGCTCCCGCGGGACCCGGCGCCACCTCGACGGACCGCGGTCGGGGAACGGGCGGAGGGGGCGGACGGGGGCGGGAGCCGGGTCCCGACCGGGGGCCGGGCCGGTGAACGGGAGATTTCGCAGATGGCCCCCGGGTGAACATCGTTCGGAGAGCTCCGACACCGGTGGCAGCCCCCGCACCCGCTCGTCACTCTGGGCCTCCTGCCAACCGCCCTGGCGGTCAGAAGAGTTCGGGGGTCCTGTGATGAGCGAACAGGTGGAGCAGTGGATCGCGATCCTGAGTCTCGTGGTTCCCGTGGCGGCGTTCCTGTGGGAGTTCGCCGTCGTCGGCCGCAAGCGGCTCGGCTACCGGGTGCAGATGGACACCCTGGCCGCCGACGCGGCCGGCAAGCCGTACGCCGACGTGCTGGGGGACATGGAGCACGACGGCCACCGGCTCAAGGACCCCTCGTTCGTCCTGCTGCGCATCGAGAACGCCGGGTCGGCCAGGATCCTCTCCGAGGACTACCTGGCCGACCCCGCCGACCCCTACGGCATCAAGGTCACCTTCCGCGACCGCCGGGTCGCGGCCGTGGTCCTCACCGATCCGAGCGAACAGGAGGTGCCCGACTTCTTCTTCGAGGAGGTGGAGGAGGACGACAACACCGTCCGCACCGTCGCCAAGCCCGGCTTCCGCCGCAGCAACAGCGAAGCGGACCGCACGGGCATCGTCCGGCTGCCGAAGGTGACCCTCTCCCGGGGCGCCGAGTACAAGGTGCTCATCGTGCTGGAACGCTGGCCCGACGACAACGGCACCGGCGAGTTCCCGGAGCCGATCGTCAGCGGCGTCGGCGGGCAGGGCCACTGGTACGACACGGTGCTGAGGTTCTTCCGGCTGAAGGCGACCAGGACCGAGAGCCACGTCTTCGCCTCCCGGCCCGCCTGGTGGCTCATCTGGATCCTGATCGCGGGCGTCGGCGTCCAGGCGTGCTTCACGCTCCTCCTGCCCGACGAGCGGCGGCCTCCGATGGACTGTGTCGGGGGCACCCTCCACCTCCACGGTTCCACGGCCTTCGAGAGCGCCGCGCGGGCCGCCGCCGAGGACTACCTCAAGCGCTGCGAAGGAGCGGGCGTGTCCGTCCTCGACGGCCCCTTCAAGGGGAGCGGCAAGGGGGTCACCGCCCTGGAGCGGGCCGGCGAGGACGCCGGGATCGGGGTCGGCGAGGGCCTCGGCGACCACATCGCCTTCACCGACGGCCTCGCCCCCGACGGCCACCCCCGGCTGATCCCCAGACCCGTCGCCCTCTCCGTGTTCACCCTCGTCGTCAACAGGAAGGCGGGCGTGGAGAACCTGAGCCTGACCCAGGTACGCGAGATCTTCGCCGGCCGGGTGAAGAACTGGTCCCAGGTCGGCGGCAGCGACGAACCCGTCCACCTGATCAACCGCGAGCCCCGCTCGGGCACCCGCAACACTCTCGTCTCCAAGCTCCTGGACGGCAGGCAGCCGCCCCAGTTCACCGTGACCGACTGCGCGTCGCTGAAGCCGGACCGGTACGGCAACTGCGAGGTCGACGAGACGTCCCTCGTGCTGGACGAGGTCGCTTCGAGGCCCGGGGCCATCGGCTACAGCGAGGCCACGAAGGCCGGCGGCCACCGGGACGCCGGACGGCTCGTCAAGCTGAGGATCGACGGCAGGGAACCGACGGCGGAAGGCGTGGAGGAAGCCGGCTACCCCTACTGGCAGACCGAGTTCGCCTACACCTACGGCGAGGTGCCGGCCGGCTCCGTGGCGGCGTCCTTCCTGAACTACCTCACCCAGCAGAGCGGCCGCGACGTCCTGCGCGAGCACGGCCACGCCCTGTGCTCCGAGACGGAGAACTCGGGGGAGTGCCGACCGACCTGACCCCGCCCCCTGGACGCCCGCCCGCGCGGACGGGGAGGCGCGCCGATCCGACGGCCGCCCCGGGGCTTCGGAGCGGGCCCGGCCCGGACGGGGCCGCCTTCGACGGAGGTCCGCAGGGGTTCGGGGGCCCTTCCGGCACCCGCCGCCACCCGCCGCCACCCGCGGCTTCCGCCGGCCGCGGGCCGCCGGGACCCGGGGGCCGCCGGGACCCCGGTCCGCCGGGGGTGCCGGCGCCGTCGGGAACCGCCGCCGCACACCGAGCGCACGGGGATTCCCGCGACCGCCGAACGGGCACGCTTTCGACGCTGTAGGGTCCGCCCATGGCCAAGGTGAACATCGCCCTCGACGCCGAACTCGTCGTGGAAGTCATGGTGCTGGCGGGTGTCGGCGACCCGCGGGACGCCGTCGAACTCGTCGTCCGCGACTACATCGAGCGGGGGCACCGCACCGAGGCGCGGGTGGCGCCCCGCGAGGGCGACCCGCGCCGCCCCGAGCCCGGGCAGCGGGAACAGGGCTGACCGCCCGCCCCGAAGCGGTGCGGATCGCGGTGGCGCCGCCCGCCGGGCGCGCCGCCGACCGCGGCCGCCGCACCCCCGTCCCGCCGCTTCGGGGGCGCCCCCGACCCGCGGACCGACGGCACGGCGTCCCCCGCCGGCCCTCGCCGGCCCTCGCCGGGCCGGCCGTCCGACGGATCCGCCCCCGCCCCGCGTCCGTGGCGGGGGCGGCGCCCGGCCCACCGCACGGGTCGCGGCCCCCTCCCCGCGCGTACGCTCCCGCCCCCGCGCCCCGCGCGCGTACGGAGGCGCCCGCCAGTCCGGCACCGGCGGCCTGTACGCCAGCCCGCGCCCCGCGCGCGTACGGAGGCGCCGCCGCGACGGCCGCGGACGGCGTTGGCCGCGGCCGTCGCGGCGGGCGGACGACACACGTGCCGGCCGGCCCGGGGGCGCCCGGCCCCGCGGGAGGCGACGGCGGGGTCCGTAAAGGGTTTGCCGGGCCCGGGAGGGCGTGCCACTGTTCCGCCTGGACCGGCAGTGGATCACTGCCGGCGGGGCGGCCGCCCTCGGGGACCCCCGGCACAGGCGGCGAAGGAGAGACATGAGGTCCGGTGCCATGGACGAGCAGTACGCGGACGAGTGTCGGCAGGCACTGGCCAGGGAGCAAGCCCGGAGCCTCTCCGAGACCGACGACTGGGGACACGTGGACCGGGACCGGGTCCACCGGGACTGGGACGTCCTCTACAAGGAGCTCGCGACCCACCTGGACGGCTCGCTGCCGGAGGACCGGCACATCCAGGAACTCGTCCACAGGCACTTCGAGATAGCCTGCCGCTTCTACACCCCCAGCAGGGAGGCGTACGCCGGCATGGCGCTCTTCTACGCGGAGAACGGCCCCATGAGGGAGTTCCACAACTCCTACCACCCCCGGATGGTCGACTTCCTGGGCGAGGCGATGAGGGTGTACGCCAGGCAGGGTGCCGGCTTCCCCTCGTAGGGCCGGAGCACCGGCGCCGTTCCGCCGGACCCGCGCACCCCGGCCCGGCGGCCGACCGCCGGGCCGTGAGCGTCCCCGGACGGCCGGCCCGGAGCCTCCCGCCTCACCGGGGTCCGGGGCGCCCCGGACCCCGGCCGTCACTCCGTGCCGCCGGGACCCGCACCGTCTCCCGTCCCGCTGCGCGCCCGCGCCGCGCGCCGCAGCCGGTGGTGGCGCGCCGGCGCCCGCTCCGTCACCGTGTCGCCGGCCATCGCCCGCACGACGTCGCGCAGCCCGTGCGGCGCGGGGTTGCGCGCCGGGCCGGCGCCCGGGTCCGCCCGCAGCTCCTTCAGCAGCGCCCAGCACAGGCAGAGCATCACGGCCACGAACGGCAGCGCCACCAGGATCGTCGCCGTCTGCAGGGAACCGAGGCCGCCGACCACCAGCAGCACCGCCGCGACCACCGCCATCAGCACGCCCCAGCCCACCACCAGCCACGTCGGCGGGTGCAGCGCGCCCCGGCTGGTCAGCGAGCCCATCACCAGCGACGCCGAGTCCGCGCTCGTCACGAAGTACGTCATCACCAGCACCATCGCCGCGAACGACGTGACCGTCCCGGCCGGCAGCGCGTCCAGCATCGCGAACAGCGAGGCCTCCGCCCCCTCCCGCGCGGCGCCCGCCAGGTCCGCGGCTCCGGTCGACTGCAGGCGCAGCGCCGAACCGCCCATCACGCAGAACCAGAAGACCGTCGCGCCGCTCGGCACCAGCAGCACCCCGGTCAGGAACTCGCGGACCGTCCGGCCGCGCGAGATCCGGGCGATGAACGTCCCCACGAACGGGGCCCACGACAGCCACCACGCCCAGTAGAAGATCGTCCACGTCCCCAGCCACGCGCGGTCGGAGAACGCGCCCGTGCGGGTCGCCATCGGCAGCAGATCCTGCAGGTAGCCGCCGATCGACGCCGGGATCGAGTCGAGGACGTACACGGTCGGCCCGATGAGGAAGACGAACACCGCCAGCGCCGCCGCGAGCGTGATGTTCAGCGTCGACAGCCACTTGACACCCCGATGCAGCCCGGAGAAGGCCGACGCCACGAACGCCGCCGACAGCACCGCGATCACCACCAGCTGCGTCGTGCGGCCCGCCGCCACCCCGGTCGTCAGCTCCAGGCCCTCGGCCACCTGCAGCGCGCCCAGGCCCAGACTGGTCGCCGTGCCGAACACCGTCGCGAACACCGCGAGCAGGTCGATCAGCCGGCCCGGCCAGGACTCCGCCCGCCGGGCGCCGAGCAGCGGCACGAACGCCGCGCTCAGCCGGTTCCCGCGCCCCTTGCGGAAACCCGCGTAGGCCAGGGCGAGCCCGACGACGCCGTAGATCGCCCACGGGGTGAGCGTCCAGTGGAAGAACGAGTACTCCATCGCCGCGCGGGCCGCCTCGGCCGACTCGGCGCGCACCCCGGTCGCCGGCGGCGGGGACAGGTAGTGGGCGAGCGGCTCCCCGACCCCGTAGAACATCAGCCCGATGCCCATGCCGGCGCTGAACATCATCGCGATCCACGCGAGGTCGCCGAACTCCGGCCGGGAGTCGTCCGCGCCCAGCCGGATCCGGCCGAACCGGCCGACCGCGATCACCAGGCACAGGACCAGGAAGACGTCGGCGGCCACCACGAACAGCCAGCCGAAGTTGCCCAGGACCCAGGCCAGGCCCGCGGACGACGCGCCGGCGAAGGACCCCCCACCCAGCCAGGCCCACAGCACCAGGACGAGGACGGTGGTGAAGCCGACCGCCACGACGGCGCGGTCCGGCGAGGGCCCGGAGGGGTGCTCGGGGGGAGGGGCGGGCGGCGGCGGGTCCGTGCTCATGGCGCCCCACTATGGTGAGGAACGGCGGCACACGGAGGGGCGGCGCGCCGTCGGGGGCTCCGGACGGGGCAGCCCCGGCGCGGCCGCCCGGATGACGGCGAGGGGTGCGGGGATGGCGGACGGAGCGGTCGCGGGAGCCGCCCACGTGCTCGTGGCGGCCGACAAGTTCAAGGGCTCCCTCACGGCCGGGCAGGTCGCGGAGCGGGTGACGGCGGGGCTACGGAGCGTCGTCCCGGACCTCCGGGTGGAGGCGCTGCCCGTCGCGGACGGCGGCGACGGCACGGTCGAGGCCGCGGTGGCGGCCGGGTTCGAACGCCGCGAGGTCCGCGTGACCGGCCCGCTCGGGGCGCCCGTGGCGGCGGCGTTCGCCCTGCGCGGCGGTACGGCGGTCGTGGAGATGGCGGAGGCGTCCGGTCTGCGGCGGCTGCCCGCGGGCGTCCTCGCCCCCCTCACGGCCACCTCGTACGGCTCGGGGGAGCTGCTGCGCGCCGCGCTCGACGCCGGGGCCCGCACCCTCGTCCTGGGTGTCGGCGGCAGCGCCACGACCGACGGCGGCGCCGGCATGCTCGCCGCGCTCGGCGCGCGCTTCCAGGACGCGGACGGCCGGCCCGTCGGACCGGGCGGCGGCGGCCTGCGCGACCTGGCCGCCGCCGACCTGTCGCGGCTGGATCCGCGCTTCGCCGACGCGGAGCTGGTGCTCGCCGGTGACGTCGACAACCCGCTGACCGGCCCGGAGGGCGCCCCGGCGGTCTTCGGGCCGCAGAAGGGCGCGACGGGGGAGGACGTGGAGGTCCTGGACGCGGCGCTCGTGCGGTACGTCGAGGTGCTGGCGGGCGCCATGGGCCCGCGCGCCGCCGAGGCGGCCGCCGCGCCGGGCGCGGGCGGCGCGGGCGGCGTCGGCTACGGCGCCCTGGTCGGCCTCGGAGCGGTCTTCCGCCCCGGCATCGAGGTGATGCTGGACCTCCTGGGCTTCACCGGCGCCCTGGACCGGGCCACCCTCGTGATCACCGGGGAGGGCTCCCTCGACGAGCAGACCCTGCGCGGCAAGGCCCCGGCGGGGGTCGCCGCGGCGGCGCGCGCGGCCGGGGTCGGGACCGTCGCGGTCTGCGGCCGCCTGGCGCTGTCCCCGGAGGCCCTGGGGCGGGTGGGCATCCGCCGCGCCTACCCCCTCACCGACCTGGAGCCGGACCCGGCCGCGTGCGTCGCCGAGGCGGGTCCCCTCCTGGAGCGGGTCGCGGCGGGCATCGCACGCGACCTCCTGGGCTGACGCCCGCCCGGCCGCCCCGCCGCCGACGGCGGGCCCGCCCGCCGGGGCCGTACGGTCGCGGGCGTACGGCGAGGGGCCGGGTGCGCGTCGCACCCGGCCCCTCGGCCCGTCCGTCCGCCTACGGCAGCTGCGCCGCACGCGCCTCCCGGCTCTCGCGCCGGTGGTCGCGGAAGGTGTTCACCCGCCGCGCGGTCGCGAAGAGCGGGATCACCGCGCCCAGCACGACCTGCAGCGCGCAACCCGTCTGGAGCAGCAGCTGGCCGCCCGGGGCGTCGAACGCCCACGCCGCCAGCATGGCCATCGCGCCCACGATCCAGCTCAGCATCGCCACCGCGAGGACGCCCCGCGGCTTGGGGTACTCGACCCGGCTCACCATCAGCCACGCCGTCCCGACGATCGCCAGCAGCGTCGGGACGAACGGCAGCTCCAGCAGCACGATCGACACGACGGTCAGCGCGCCGAACGGGCTCGGCATGCCCTGGAACATGCCGTCCTTCATCGTCACGACCGAGAACCTCGCCAGCCGCATCACGACGGCGAGCAGCACCACGATCGCCGCGACCGCGGACACCCGCTGGTGCGCGTCGTCCGCGACCATCCCGTACACCAGGACGAAGTACGCCGGGGCCAGGCCGAAGCTGATCAGGTCCGACAGGTTGTCCAGCTCGGCGCCCATCGGCGACGAGCGGAGCTTGCGCGCCACGAGGCCGTCGAACAGGTCGAAGATCGCCGCGCACAGCATCAGTATCACGGCCGTCGCCGCGGAGTGCCGGGCCATGCCGGTCTCTTCGCTGCCCATGAGGTGCGGGATGAGGATGCCGGTGGTGGTGAAGTACACCGCCATGAAACCGCAGGTGGCGTTGCCCAGCGTGAGCGTGTCGGCTATCGACAGGCGCAGCGACAGGGGCATCTCCTCCTGCTCCTCGGCGTCCGTCTGGCCGTCGGCGACCCAGTCGGCCGGCCGCTCGGGCTCAATCACGGTCAATGCGAGTCACCCCCGCGGTCGTGGTCTGGCCGACCTCGACGGCGACGTCCACACCTTCCGGGAGGTAGACGTCGACCCGCGAGCCGAAGCGGATCAGACCGATCCGGTCACCCTGCTCGACCTTGGCGCCCTGCGGCAGGTACGGCACGATGCGCCGGGCCACGGCGCCGGCGATCTGCACCATCTCGATGTCGCCGAGCTCCGTGTCGAAGTGCCAGACGACGCGCTCGTTGTTCTCGCTCTCCTTGTTGAACGCCGGCACGAAACCGCCCGGGATGTGCTCCACGGACGTCACCGTGCCCGCCAGCGGGGCGCGGTTGACGTGGACGTTCAGCGGGCTCATGAAGATGGCGACGCGGGTGCGCCCGTCCTTCCACGGCATGATGCTCTGCACCACCCCGTCGGCGGGCGAAATGACCCTGCCCTGCGCGATCTCGCGCTCGGGGTCGCGGAAGAACCACAGCATGCCGGCCGCGAGCGCGGTGGTCGGGACGGCGATCGCCGCGGCACGCCGGGAGCGGCGCGCGCGGACGAGGCTTGCTGCTGCGGTGGCGACGGTCGGCAGAAGCCACGGCGATGCTCCGCGCGCGAGGCGTACGCCGGTGAGGCTGACGCGAGGTGCAGAGGTTTGGCTGTGGGGCATGGATGACCTTCGTAGCGGGTGATGCCGCGCTCGGGAACGGGGGACGGCGGCTCTTCGGCGATGCTATCGGTTGCGGGCCGCAACTGGGCAAGCCAGAAGCGGAGTCGACGACCGGAAGAAGATGACCGGATGTGATCTTCTTCGCGGTCGTATCGCCCCAAAACCCGCAATCAGCTCTGGACCCGGTACTCCTCGAGCAGGCGCCTGCCGATGATCATTTTCTGGATCTCGGCGGTGCCTTCACCGATGAGCAGCATCGGTGCCTCCCGGTAGAGGCGCTCGATCTCGTACTCCTTGGAGAACCCGTAGCCCCCGTGGATGCGGAAGGCGTCCTCCACGACCTCCTTGCAGTACTCGGAGGCCAGGTACTTGGCCATGCCTGCTTCGAGGTCGTTTCGCTCCCCTGAGTCCTTTTTGCGAGCCGCGTTGACCATCATGGCATGAGCAGCCTCTACTTTGGTAGCCATTTCAGCCAATTTGAACTGAATCGCCTGATGCTGGGCGATCGGCTTGCCGAAGGTGCGGCGCTGCTGGGCGTACTCCACGCCCAGCTCGAAGGCGCGCTGGGCGACACCGCAGCCGCGGGCCGCCACGTTCACCCGGCCGACCTCCACGCCGTCCATCATCTGGTAGAAGCCCCGGCCGGTGGTCCCGCCCAGGACGCGGTCGGCCGGAACGCGCAGCCCCTCCATGACCAGCTCGGTGGTGTCGACCCCCTTGTAACCCATCTTGTCGATCTTGCCGGGGATGGTGAGGCCCGGCCGGACCTCGCCGAAGCCCGGTTCCTTCTCCACCAGGAACGTCGTCATCGACCTGTGCGGGGCCGTTCCCCCGGGGTGTCCTTCGTCACTCCGGACCAGTACGGCCACCAGGGTGGACGTGCCGCCGTTGGTCAGCCACATCTTCTGGCCGTCCAGGACGTAGCCGTCGCCGTCCCGCACCGCCCTCGACGTGATGGCCGACACGTCCGAGCCGAGGCCCGGCTCCGACATCGAGAACGCGCCGCGCACCTCGCCGGTCGCCATCCGCGGCAGGAACGCGTCCTTCTGCTCCCGCGTGCCGTGCTGCTTGATCATGTACGCGACGATGAAGTGGGTGTTGACGATGCCCGACACGGACATCCAGCCGCGGGCGATCTCCTCCACGCACAGCGCGTAGGTCAGGAGCGACTCGCCCAGGCCCCCGTACTCCTCGGGGATCATCAGGCCGAACAGGCCCAGCTCCCTGAGCCCGTCGACGATCTCCTGGGGGTACTCGTCCCGGTGCTCCAGCGCGGTCGCGACCGGGATGATCTCCTTGTCGACGAAGTCCCGGACGGTGGAGACGATCTCCTGCTGGACGTCGGTGAGGCCGTGCGTCTGCGCCAGTCGGGCCATGGCTACTCCTCCTGCGCCTTCGGTTCCGAATGAAGGGTGCCGGCCCGCGGGGGCGCCGGTCGGGGGTGGGAGACGGGCGGACGGCCGGGCTGCTCGCCGCCGCGCTCCTCGACGTACGTCGCGGTGGGGACCATCACCTTGCGGCGGAAGACGCACACGAGCGTGCCGTCCTGCTTGTACCCCCCTGGTCTCGACGTGGACGATCCCGCGGTCGTCCTTCGACCTCGACGGCCGCTTGCCCAGGACCGTCGTCTCGCCGTAGACCGTGTCGCCGTGGAAGGTCGGCGCCACGTGCCGCAGCGACTCGATCTCCAGGTTGGCGATGGCCTTGCCGGAGACGTCCGGCACCGACATGCCCAGCAGCAGCGAGTACACGTAGTTCCCGACGACGACGTTCCTCCCGAAGTCGGTCGTCCCCTGCGCGTAGTGCGCGTCCAGGTGGAGCGGGTGGTGGTTCATCGTGAGGAGGCAGAAGAGGTGGTCGTCGTACTCGGTGACCGTCTTCCCGGGCCAGTGCTTGTAGACCGCCCCGACCTCGAACTCCTCGTAGGTGCGTCCGAACTGCATCCGCCTCACGCCCCCGGGATCTCGAACGTGCCGGTGCGCCGCATCCCGGCGGCCCGGCCCTTGCCCGCGACGACCAGGGCCATCTTGCGGCTGGCCTCGTCGATCATCTCGTCGCCGAGCATCGCGGAGCCCTTCCTGCCGCCCGCCTCGGACGTGTGGTACTCGTACGCGTCCAGGATCAGCTCGGCGTGGTCGTAGTCCTCCTGCGACGGGGAGAACACCTCGTTGGCCGCCTCGACCTGGCCGGGGTGGAGCACCCACTTGCCGTCGAAGCCCAGCGCGGCGGCGCGGCCGGCGACCGCGCGGAAGCCGTCCACGTTCCTGATCTGGAGGTAGGGGCCGTCGATCGCCTGGAGGCCGTTGGCGCGGGCTGCCATCAGGATCTTCATCAGGATGTAGTGGTAGGCGTCCGCCGGGTAGCCGGGCGGCTGCTCGCCGACCACCAGCGACTTCATGTTGATCGACGCCATGAAGTCGGCCGGGCCGAAGACGATCGTCTCGATGCGCGGCGACGCCTGCGCGATCTCGTCGACGTTGTTCAGGCCGCGGGCGTTCTCGATCTGCGCCTCGATGCCGATGCGGCCGACCTCGAAGCCCATCGTCCTCTCGATCTGCGTCAGCAGCAGGTCCAGGGCGACGATCTGCGAGGCGTCCTGCACCTTCGGCAGCATGACGCAGTCGAGGTTCTGGCCGGCGCCCTCGACGACCGTGACGACGTCCCGGTACGTCCAGTGGGTCGTCCAGTCGTTGACCCGCACCACGCGGGTCTTGCCGGTCCAGTCGCCCTCGTTGAGGAACTTCACGATCGTGTGCCGCGCCTCCGGCTTGGCGAGCGGCGCGCAGGCGTCCTCCAGGTCCAGGAACACCTGGTCGGCGGCCAGGCCCTGGGCCTTCTCCAGGAAACGCGGGTTCGAGCCCGGCACCGCCAGGCAGGAGCGGCGGGGGCGCAGCCGGTTCACGGAAGGGGGGAGGGGGCGGATCCGCTCCCCCCGGGGGCGGGGGACGGGTGGGCCGGCGTGGTCTGGGTCATGCGGGGACCTCCGTGCTTTCGAGGGGGGCGAGCTTGTTGGCTTTGCGGATCTCGTCGACGATACGACCGATGATCCGGGTGATCCCGAAGTCCTTCGGGGTGAAGACGGCGGCCACCCCCGCGCGCCGCAGCCCGGCGGCGTCGGCGGGGGGGATGATCCCGCCGACGACGACCGGGACGTCGGCGGCGCCGGCGCCGCGCAGCCGCTCCAGCACGTCCGGTACCAGCTCGGCGTGCGAGCCCGACAGGACGGACAGCCCCACGCAGTGCACGTCCTCGGCGAGCGCGGCGTCCACGATCTGCCCGGGCGTCAGCCGGATGCCCTGGTAGACCACCTCGAAGCCGGCGTCCCTGGCCCGTACGGCGATCTGCTCGGCGCCGTTGGAGTGCCCGTCCAGGCCCGGCTTGCCGACCAGCAGCCGCAGCCGTCCCGCGCCCAGCTCGGCGGCCGTCCGGGCGGTCTTCTCCCGGACGGCCGCGAGCGGGGTCCCCTCCTCGGCCGGCACCGCCACGGGGGCGGACGAGACGCCGGTCGGCGCGCGGAACTCGCCGAACACGTCGCGCAGCGCCCACGCCCACTCCCCGGTGGTGACCCCCGCACGGGCGCACTCCAGGGTGGCGGCGAAGAGGTTCCCGTCCCCGGCGGCCGTCGCCTTGAGGGCGGCGAGGGCGTCCCGGGCGCGGGTCTCGTCGCGCTTGTCGCGCCACTCGTGCAGCGCGGCGACGACCCGCGCCTCGTTCGCCGGGTCCACGGTCTGGACCGCCGTGTCCAGATCCGCGGTCAGGGGGCTCGGCTCGGTGGACTCGAAGCAGTTGACGCCGACGACCCTCTCCTCGCCGGACTCGATCCGGGCCCGCCGCTCGGCGTGCGAGGCGACCAGCCGCGACTTGAGGTAGCCGGACTCGACGGCGGCCAGCGCGCCGCCCATCGCCTGGATCCGGTCGATCTCGGCCAGGCACTCCTCGACCAGGGCGTCCACCTTCGCCTCGACGACGCGCGAACCGGCGAAGACGTCGTCGTACTCCAGCAGGTCGCTCTCGTACGCCAGCACCTGCTGGATGCGCAGCGACCACTGCTGGTCCCAGGGCCGGGGCAGGCCCAGCGCCTCGTTCCAGGCGGGCAGCTGCACGGCCCGGGCGCGGGCGTCCTTCGACAGCGTCACGGCGAGCATCTCCAGGACGATGCGCTGGACGTTGTTCTCCGGCTGCGCCTCGGTCAGGCCGAGCGAGTTGACCTGCACGCCGTAGCGGAAGCGGCGCTGCCGGGGGTCCTCGATCCCGTACCGCTCGCGGGTGACCTCGTCCCAGATGCGGCCGAAGGCGCGCATCTTGCACATCTCCTCGATGAAGCGGACTCCCGCGTTCGCGAAGAACGAGATCCGGGCGACGACGTCGCCCCTGCGCTCCTCGGGGACCTGCCCGGAGGCGAACACCGCGTCCAGGACCGCGATGGCCGTGGAGACGGCGTACGCCACCTCCTGGACCGGGGTGGCGCCCGCCTCCTGCAGGTGGTAGCTGCAGATGTTGATCGGGTTCCACTTGGGGAGGTGGTTCACCGTGTAGGCGATGAGGTCGGTGGTCAGCCGCAGCGACGGGCCGGGCGGGAAGACGTGCGTCCCGCGCGACAGGTACTCCTTCACGATGTCGTTCTGGGTCGTCCCCTGGAGCCGGGAGAGGTCCGCGCCCTGCTCCTCGGCCACCGCCTGGTAGAGCGCCAGCAGCCACATGGCGGTGGCGTTGATGGTCATGGAGGTGTTCGTCCGCTCCAGGGGGATGCCCCGGAACAGGCGCCGCATGTCGCCGAGGTGGGAGACCGGCACGCCGACCCGGCCGACCTCGCCGCGGGCGAGGACGTGGTCCGGGTCGTAGCCGGTCTGCGTGGGAAGGTCGAACGCGACCGAGAGACCGGTCTGCCCCTTGGCGAGGTTGCGCCGGTACAGCTCGTTGGACGCCTCGGCCGTGGAGTGGCCGGCGTACGTCCGCATGAGCCAGGGGCGGTCCTTCTTGCGTTCCGTCATGACGGTGTGTCGCCTCTCGGACGTCCGGTCAGATGTTCCGGAAGCGGTTGATGGCGTCGATGTGCCTGGCGCGCTTCTCCGGGTCGCGGACGCCCAGGCCCTCCTCGGGGGCGAGGCACAGGACGCCGACCTTGCCCTGGTGGAGGTTGCGGTGGACGTCGTGGGCGGCCTGGCCGGTGTCCTCCAACGCGTACACCTTCGACAGGGTGGGGTGGATCCTGCCCTTGGCGACCAGGCGGTTGGCCTCCCACGCCTCGCGGTAGTTGGCGAAGTGCGAGCCGATGATCCGCTTCAGCGACATCCACAGGTAGCGGTTGTCGTACTGGTGCTGGTAGCCGGAGGTCGAGGCGCAGGTGACGACGGTGCCGCCCTTGCGGGTGACGTACACCGAGGCGCCGAAGGTCTCGCGGCCCGGGTGCTCGAAGACGATGTCGACGTCCTCGCCGCCGGTCAGCTCGCGGATGCGCTTGCCCAGGCGCTTCCACTCCCCGGGGTCCTGGGTGTGCTCGTCCTTCCAGAACCGGTAGCCTTCGGCGCTGCGGTCGATGATCGCGGTCGCGCCCATGGACCGGCAGACGTCCGCCTTCTGCTCGCTGGAGACGACGCAGACGGGGTTGGCGCCGCCGGCCAGCGCGAACTGGGTGGCGTAACTGCCGAGGCCGCCGGAGGCGCCCCAGATCAGGACGTTGTCGCCCTGCTTCATGCCGGCGCCGTTGCGGGAGACGAGCTGGCGGTAGGCGGTGGAGTTCACCAGGCCCGGCGCGGCGGCCTCCTCCCAGCTGAGGTGGTCCGGCTTGGGCATCAGCTGGTTCGACTTGACCAGGGCGATCTCCGCCAGGCCGCCGAAGTTCGTCTCGAAGCCCCAGATCCGCTGCTCGGGGTCGAGCATCGTGTCGTTGTGGCCGTCGGAGGACTCCAGCTCCACCGACAGGCAGTGCGCGACGACCTCGTCACCGGGCTTCCAGGCGTGCACGCCCGGACCGGTGCGCAGGACGACGCCCGCCAGGTCGGAGCCGATGACGTGGTACGGCAGGTCGTGGCGCTTCGCCAGCTCCGACAGCCGGCCGTAGCGCTCCAGGAAGCCGAAGGTCGGGACCGGTTCGAAGATCGAGGTCCACACCGAGTTGTAGTTGACCGAGCTGGCCATCACGGCGACGAGGGCCTCGCCGGGGCCCAGCTCCGGCAGGGGCACCCGGTCGAGGTGGAGGGACTTGCGGGGGTCCTTCTCGCGCGTGTCGAGCCCGGCGAACATCTCGGTCTCGTCCTTGTGGACGGTGACCGCGCGGTAGGACTCCGGCAGCTCGATGTGGGCGAAGTCCGCGGACGTGGAGTCCGGCGACTGGATCGCGTCCAGGATTTCCTTCACGTGGTGCCTCCGGCGATGCACGCGTCCCGGGGGACGCTGAGGGGTACGTCGAGGTGCTGCTTGTGGGAGGTGTGCCGTCGGTTCGGCCGGTGGTGCTGGGTGCGCGGGGTCCCGCCGGGCCCCGTCCCCGCTCGTGGCGGGGGGCCGGGGGCGGCGGAGCCGCTGCGGGAAGTGCCTGTGACGCAGGCGTCCGGGCGCGCGGCCGGGAGGGGCCGCGGGGACAGCCGGCGTACGGCGGTTCTCCGTACGCCGGTCACCCGGACGACATCAACGTATGGCACCCCGTGCCAGGTGACAAGACACTGCGTGCCAGAAGTTTCTCACGTGTGATCAGGGGTGCTCGAATGAGCGATGATCGATCGTTCTCTGCCGGGTGCCCGCCCCCGCCCGCCCCGGAGGCCGGGGCGGGCGGGGGACACGGGGAACGGGACGGCGGCCCGGCGCGAGGGGCGCCCCCGCGGTACCCGGCGGGCGGGCCCGCGGCTCCCGCTGGCGGCGGCGGGCCGGGGCACCGCCCGCCTTCCCCGGGGCCCGCGCGGCACCGGCCCCCCCGGGCCCGCGCGGCACCGGCCCCCCGGGCCCGCGCGGCACCGGCCCCCCGGGCCCGGGCGGCGGCCGACCGCGGGGGAGGCGGTGGGCGGCGGACGGCGCGGACGCGCCGGGGAGCCCGGCGGGCCGGAACCCCGGGCGGCGCCCCGGAGCCGGGCCGGCCGCGCCGGAGGGCCGCCGACCGCCGGTCCGCCGGGCGCCGCCCGGGCGCCGCCGGCCCGTGCGGTGCCGTCCCCCGGCGCCCCGGGGCGCGTTCGGCGGTCAGGCCGCGTCGTGGCCCAGCGCGCGGGTGATCGTACGCATGACCTGGTCCAGCGGCGCGTCGGTACGGGCCACCGCGACCAGCACGTCGCCCTCCGCCGAGGCGGTGACCGCGGGCCCCTCGCCGCCCGTCCGGGCCGCCGCGGACCGGCCGGCGCCGATGCCGGTGCCGAACGTCCTGCGGACGATCGCGAACGCGTGGTCCAGCTGGGCCTCCACGTCGCCCTCGGCGCCGGCCCGCAGCCAGCGCCGCAGCACGTGGTTGTGCGCCGTGACGACCGCGGACGCGGCCACCTCCGCCAGCAGCGGGTCGTCGTTGCCGTCGTGGTGGTCGTGCTCGTCGAAGTGGCCCAGCAGGTAGCGGGTGAACAGCCGCTCGTAGCGGGCGACCGAGGCGATCTCGCGCTCCCGGAGGGTGGGGACCTCCCGGGTGAGCCGGTAGCGCGCGACGGACACCGCCGGGGACGCCGCGTACATCTTCATGACCTCCTTGATGCCCCGGCACACCGTGTCGAGCGGGTGCTCGTGCGCGGGGGCCGCGTTGAGGACCGCCTCCGCCCGGACCAGGGTGTCGTCGTGGTCCGGGAAGATCGCCTCCTCCTTGGAGCGGAAGTGACGGAAGAAGGTCCGCCGCGCCACGCCCGCCGCGGCGGCGATCTCGTCAACCGTCGTCGCCTCGTACCCCTTCGCCGCGAACAGCTCCATCGCGGCCGCCGCCAGTTCGCGGCGCATCTTGAGCCGCTGGGCGGCGGCGCGGCCGCCCGCGGCGCTCTCCGGGGCGTCGGACGCGGTGCTGGCACGGGGTGTCTTCGCGGGCTGGGACATGTCCCGAACGTACTCCATCCCTCCCGGGGAACGCGCCCGAGGGGGAGAGCCGCCCGGCGGCGCGAGCAGCCCGCCCCACTCGCCGCACGCCCCGCGGGGCCCCGGGCCGTGCGCCCCGCCGGGCTCAGCGCCGCGCATACTCGCGGAAGCCGCGTCCCGTCTTGCGGCCCAGGCAGCCCGCCGCCACCAGGTGCTCCAGCAGCGGCGCGGGCGCCAGGCCGGGCTCGCGGAACTCCTCGTGCAGGACCCGCTGGATGGCGAGGGACACGTCCAGGCCGACCACGTCGAGCAGTTCGAACGGGCCCATCGGGTAGCCGCCGCCCAACTTCATCGCGGCGTCGACGTCGTCGGGCGTCGCGTAGTGCTCCTGGACCATCTTGACCGCGTTGTTCAGGTACGGGAAGAGCAGGGCGTTGACGATGAACCCGGCGCGGTCCCCGCAGTCCACCGGGTGCTTGCGGATCCCCGCCGCGACCGCGCGGGCGGTGGCGTGGACGTCGTCGCCGGTGAGGACCGTGCGGACCACCTCCACCAGCTTCATCGCCGGGGCCGGGTTGAAGAAGTGCATCCCGATCACGTCCTGCGGCCGCGAGGTGGCGCGGGCGCAGGCGACGACCGGCAGCGACGAGGTGGTGGTGGCGAGGACCGCGCCCGGCCTGCAGACCCGGTCGAGCGCGGCGAACAGCCCCCGCTTCACCTCCAGGTCCTCCGCGACCGCCTCGACGACCAGGTCGACACCGGCGAACGCGTCGAGCGAGCCGGCGGGCGAGATCCGGGCCAGCGCGGCGTCGCGGGCCCCGGCGGTCAGCCGGCCCCTGCCGACGGACCGGGCCGTGCCCGCGGCGACGCGGGCCTTCGCCGCCTCGGCCTTCTCCGGGGAACGGGCGGCGAGGACGACGTCGTACCCGGCCTTCGCGAAGACCTCCGCGATGCCCGAGGCCATCGTCCCGGACCCGGCGACGCCGACCGAGGCCACCTCGCGGGGCGCCGCCCCGCCCTCGCCCCCCGGCTTCGGGGTGAGCGCGTCCGGGACGACCGCGGCGCTGCCCGGCGCCTCGTACGTGTAGAAGCCGCGGCCCGCCTTGCGACCGGTCAACCCGGCCTCGGCCAGTTGCCTGAGGATCGGCGCGGGCGCGTGCAGCCGGTCCCGCGACTCCGCGTACAGGGCCTCCAGGACGGTACGGGCGGTGTCGACGCCGATCAGGTCCAGCAGCGCCAGCGGGCCCATCGGCAGGCCGCAGCCGAGCCGCATCGCCGCGTCGACGTCCTCCCGGGAGGCGTACCGCGACTCGTACATGGCGGCGGCCTGGTTGAGGTAGCCGAACAGCAGGCCGTCCGCGACGAAGCCGGGGCGGTCGCCGACCGCGACGGGCTCCTTGCCCAGGGCGTGCGCCAGGTCCGTGACGGCGGCGACGGCCCGGGGGTCGGTCAGCACCGACGACACGACCTCGACCAGCCTCATCGCCGGGGCCGGGTTGAAGAAGTGCAGGCCCAGCACCCGCTCCGGGTGGGCGGAGTCGGCGGCGAGCCGGGTCACGGACAGCGCGTTCGTCCCGATCGCGATGATCGCGTCCGGCCGGAGGACGCCGTCCAGGGCGCGCACCACCCGCTGCTTCACCTCGTACGACTCGGGCACGGCCTCGACGACCAGATCGGCGCCGGCCGCGTCCCCCAGGTCGCGGGAGGTGCGGAAGCGGGCGAGGACGTCGCGCCGCTCCTCCTCGGTGATCCGCCCGCGGGCCGCGGACCGCGCGGTGGAGGACGCCAGCGAGGCGGCCGCGCGGCGGGCGGCGTCCTCGCTGACGTCGATGCCGACGACCTCGCGGCCGGCGCGGGCGAGGACCTCGGCGATGCCGGTGCCCATGGTGCCGAGGCCGACGACGGCGATGGTGGAGAGAGGGGTGTCCATCACGGGACTCCAGGGATGAGTGACGACTGGTCGGGGTGCGGGCGCGACCGCCCGGCGCCGTGCGCGCGGGAGCGCGGCGGAGAGGGCGCGCCGTGCGCGGACCGCACCGGACGGAGGCGTCCGTGCGCGCCGCGCGGGAGAACCGACGGACCCTGTCCCGGAGTCGCGTCGTGGAAGGTGCCGAACCGACCGGCATCCGGGCGGCTGCGTCACCAGGCCGCCCGGAGTGGTGCGGGGGGTCCACCCCGCTCGCCTGAGGTTAACCGGTGGGTAATGAGCGCGCCAGCCCCCGGCGGTGAGAGGGGCGGTGTGACCTGGATCGCAGCCCCGGCCCGTCGCTACCCTGACCGCCATGGACCCGGAGCTCGCCTCGCTCACCGACCGGCTGCACGACGAGGCCGGGGGCGCCCCCCGCTTACGGGCGGCTCGTCGCGACCCCCGACCACGACGAGCTGGCCGCCGTCCTCACCGCGCCCCGGCAGCCCCTGTGGGCCCGTGAACTGGCCGCGTTCCGGCTGGGGACCGCCGGCGACCGGCGCGCCTTCGAGGCGCTGGTGCTGCTCCTCAACCACCGCGACCCCGAGCGCTGCGTCTCCGCCGCCCACGCGCTGGCCGCGCTCGGCGACCCCCGCACCGCACGCGCCGCCGCCGCGCTCGCCACCAACGAACTGCGCGTCGCCTACGCACTCGTGCCGGTACGGCTCCTGGCCGCGCTGCGCGCCCCGGAGTCCGTGCCCGCCCTGGTCACCGCGCTCGGCCGCCGCCTCGCCCCGGACGACCCGCACTGGCGGGTGGGCGCCGCCTGCGCGGAGGGACTCGGCGCCCTCGCCGACCCCCGCGCCCGCCCCGTCCTGGAGGCCGCCCGCCGCCACCCCCGCATCGGCCCGGCCGCCGCGGCCGCCCTGGCCCGCCTGCCGGAGGAGTGAGCCGGGCGGACCGGAGCGGCCGGGGAGTGTCTTCACAGCAGCGTCGTTCGCCCGCAGGGCGGGCCGGGCGGCGTCCGGTGCGTGCCATCCCAGGGCGGAGGGGGAGCCACTGCGGAGCACGGACGACCGACGACAACGCGGCTGGGAGTCCCACCTGTTCGAGCGCAGCCGAGAGTCCGGGGGAGCGCGTGCCAGGCGTCGGCGGGCAGACGGGACTCCGAGGAAACGACCTAAAGGGCCCTCGCGTAACGGAGTTCCAGGAGGGTGGTGCCGCCGACCTCCCACGGCTCGCACGCCCCGTCCGGGGCGAACCCGGCCTTCGCGTAGAAGCGGCGGCCCGGCGCGTTGCCCTCCAGCACCCACAGCGACAGCCGGGCGCAGCCCCTGGGCCGCCGCCCGCGCCGCCACCTCGTCCGTCAGCGCGCGCCCCACGCCGGTCCCCACCACGTCGGGGCGCGCGTACAGGGCGTACAGCTCGCCGTCTCCGGGCCCCGCGCCCGGTGACCGGTCCGGGCCGAAGGCCGCCCCGCCGACCACCTCCCCGCCGCGCTCCGCCACCGGGTGCACCACCCGCTCCCCGGCGCGCGCCAGGTGCTCGCGGCGGACCTCCGTGTCCTCCGCCACGCCCGGCGCCGCCGGGTACGCGGCGGGCAGCAGGTCCCGGTAGGCGGACCGCCGGCCCTCCACCCGCACCCCGGCGACCGCCGCGCAGCCGGCGTCCGTCATCTCCCTGACCCGGGTCGTCGCAGCCGGCGCTCCTCCGGTACCACGGCGAACGCCTCCACCTCCAGGAGCAGTTCGGGCCGGAACAGGGCGGAGACCTGGACGGCGGTGCTGGCCGGCGGCCGGGCCGTGTCCACGACCTCGTCGCGGGCCGCGCGGACCGCCGGGAGGTGCGCCACGTCGGTCACGTAGTACGTCAGCTTCACCACGTCGTCGAACGCGGCGCCCGCCGCCGCCAGGCAGCGGCCCAGGTTCGCGAAGACCTGCCGTGCCTGGGCCGCCGGGTCGCCCTCCCCGACGACCCGGCCGTCCGCGTCGAGGGCGCACTGCCCGGACACCGCCACGAACCGGCCGGTGCCCCACACGACGTGGCTGTAACCGGAACCGGGTGCGACCCCCTCGGGGGCCGCCACATGCGTCAGATGCGTCGTCACGCCGCCCATCCTGCCGGACGGCCCGGTCCCGGCGCCCGCGGGTTCCGGCCCGTCAGTTCGCGCGCGGCGGCGCGAGCGCCCCGTGCACCGCCGAGGCCCTCCCGGGGGCCGCCGCGGGGTCCGGTTCGGGCCGGGCCGGGCACACCGCGTCCGGCCCGGCGCCGCCGTCGCCGCGCGGGACCTCGCCCGTCTCCAGGTACCGGGCGAGGATCCGGTCCGCGCAGGCGTTGCCGCGCAGGGTCACCCCGTGGTCGCCGCCGCCCCGCTCCACGACCAGCCGCGAACCGCGCAGCAGCCGGTGGGCGGCAACGGCCCCCTCGTACGGGGTGGCGGCGTCCTCCGTCGCCTGGAACAGCAGCACCGGCGGCACCGCGGCGTTCGCCACGTCCGGCGGCGTCAGCGACGGCACCGGCCAGAACGCGCACGGCGCGTTGTACCAGGCGTTGTTCCAGGTGGAGAACGGCGCCTTCGCGTGCGTCGCCCAGGTGTCGCGGTGCCACACGTCCCACGACCTCGGCCAGCGGGCGTCCCGGCACTCCACCGCCGTGTACACGGCGTACGCGTTGTCGGTGGTCCCGTCCGGCGCGGCGAGCGACTCGTACGCGGCGACCAGCGGGCGCTCGTCCCCGTCCTTCGCGTACGCGGAGAACGCGGCGGCCAGCACCGGCCAGTGGCCGCTGTGGTAGGCGCCCGGCAGGAACGTGTCCTCCGCCTCCGCCGCGCCCACCCTGCCGCCCGCGGGCCTCTCCCGCAGCGCCGCGCGCATCGCGTACCAGCGGGCCTCCACCCGCGCCGGGTCCGTCCCCAGCCCGTACGCGGCGTGGTGCCGGGCGACCCAGGCGAGGAACGCCTTGTGCCGCGCGTCGAACGCGTGGTCCTGCGCCAGGTTCGCGTCGTACCAGACGCCGCCCGGGTGGACCACCGAGTCCAGGACCGCGCGCCGCACCCGCTGCGGGTACAGCCGGGCGTACACGGCGCCCAGGTAGGTCCCGTACGAGTAGCCGAGGTAGTCGATCCGAGGCACGCCCAGGGCCCGCCGGATCGCGTCCACGTCGTGGGCGGCGCTCACCGTGCCGATGTGGGGGAGGAGCCGCCCGTGCGCGTCCCCGCACGCCTTCGCGAAGGCGGCGGCCCGTGCCGCGTTCCGCCGCTCCTCGTCCGCGTCGCGCGGCACCGAGTCGGGGCGCACGGGGGCGGAGTGGCCGGGCCGGCACGTCAGGGCGGGTCTGCTGGCGCCGACGCCGCGCGGGTCGAAGCCGACCACGTCGTAGCGCGCCGCGAGCTCCGCCGGCAGGGACTCGGCCACGAACCCGGCCAGGTCCCGGCCGCTCGCGCCGGGACCGCCCGGGTTGACCAGGAGCGGCCCGTCGAAGGTGCGCGAGGTGTGCCGGATCCGGGACAGGGCGAGCGTGATCCGCTCCCCGCCCGGGTCGGCGTGGTCGAGCGGCACCGGCAGCGAGGCGCACTCCATCCGGGGGTACCGCTCGGTGCCGCACGTCGTCCACGACAGCGCCGTGCCGGGCTCCGGCGCGGACGGTTCGGCGGCCGACGGCGCGACGCCGATCGCTCCCGCGACCAGCGCGCCCGCGGCGATGACTGCTCCTGCGCGTCTGTGCATCCGGCCAGTGTCCGGGGCGCGGTGCCCCGATCCGGGGCGGACGGCGCCGACGCCCCCGGACGTGACCCGAACGGGGGCGGGGCAGAGCGCCGGGCCGGCGGGCGGGCGCCGCACGGGCGGTCGCGAGGCGGCGGACGCGCCGCGCCCGGTGCGACGCCGCCCGCGGGGGGAGCGCGCGGGCCCCCGGGCGGTGCCCGCGGAAGCCGGGCCCCGCCCGGGGTGCCGGGAGCCGTGCCCGGCGGAGGGGCGGCCGCACCGGCGGCCGGCGGGGCCGGATTTGGGTCCGTCCGCCGCAGGTGGTTGGCTGGACACCCTGACCGAGGGACGAAACGCTGGAGGACGAGGCGATGGCACAGGTCGAGGCGACGACGGAGCGGGTCATCGCGGCGGACGCGGAAACGGTGTTCGACGCGCTGGCCGACTACGAACGGACCCGCGCCCGGCTCCTGCCCGAGCAGTTCAGCGAGTATCAGGTCCACGAGGGCGGCGACGGCGAGGGCACCCTCGTCCACTGGAGGCTCCAGGCCACCGGCAAGCGCGTCCGCGACTGCCTGCTCGACGTCACCGAGCCCACCGACGGCCAGCTCGTCGAGAAGGACCGCAACTCCTCCATGGTCACCACCTGGACCGTCACCCCCGCCGGCGAGGGCCGCTCCCGGGTCGTCGTCACCACCGTCTGGAACGGCGCTGGCGGCATCGGGGGCTTCTTCGAGCGCACCTTCGCGCCCAGGGGTCTGGCCCGCATCCACGACGCGGTCCTCGCCAACCTGGCCGCCGAGACCGAGAAGGGGTGACCCCCCGCGGCCTGTCCGCTGCCGCGTTCACCGGATCGGGTGGTTCTCCCCCCGCCCCCGTACGCGTGGCACGCGCACGGGGGCGGCACCCCGCCGACCGGGTCCGCCCCCCGGACACCCTGCGAGGATGACCCGCCGCCGCCTCCCGGGACACCCGGGCGGCGACCCCCTTCCCCCATCTTCCGCCCGTGATGCCCCACTTGATCCCGGTGCGTACGGCAGGCGAACAATGGCGCCCCGTACGTGAACCGCGAGACGAGGGGAGCAGGTTCCGTGGGTGGGATCACGCTGACGAAGGACGGGCGGGCCGGCGGAGCCGCGTCCGACGGCGCCGCACCGCCGGCCGCCGGGGACGCACCGACCCGTCCCGCCCCCGCGCCCCGGCGGAGCCGCACGGGACCGGTCCTGGCGGGACTCGTCCTCGCGGTGCTCCTCGCCGCCTCCCAGCAGCTCGCCGTCGCCGCCGTCCTCCCCGCGCTCGCCGCCGACCTGCCGGGGGGACCCGGACGCGTTCCCTGGGCCGTCACCGCGTACCTCCTCACGGCCGGCGCCTCCCTGCCGCTCCACGGCAAACTCGGCGACCTCTACGGCCGCAAGGGAACGTTCCTCTCCGCACTGGCCCTCTTCGCCGCCGCGTCCGCCCTGGCCGGCTGGGCCCGCACGCCGGACGAGCTGGTCGCCCTGCGCGCCGTGCAGGGCCTCGGCGCCGGGGGCGTCCTCGCCGGGGCCCAGGCCGTCGCCGCCTCCCTCGCCCCCGCCCGCCGGCGCGCCCGCCACCTCGCCCTGCTCGGCGCCGCGTTCGCGGTCGCCACCGCCGCGGGCCCGCTGCTCGGGGCGTACGCCGCCGAGACCGCCTCCTGGCGCTGGACCTTCCACCTCGCCGCCCCCGGCTGCCTCGCCGCCCTGCTCCTCGTCGGGGTCGCCCCGGGCCCGACGGGCCCGGGGGCCGCGCGGGGCCGGGGCTCCGCCGACGCCCACCGCCGCGCGCGCTCCGGGCTGCTCGGCGCCCTGCTCCTGACCGCCGCGACCGCCTGCCTGGTCCTGCTGCTCACCTGGGCCGGCGGCCAGTACGCCTGGACCTCCCGCACCGTCGCCGGCCTGGCCTGCGCCGCCGCGACCGGCCTCCTGCTCTACGCGGCGACCGCCCGCCGCGTACCGGAACCGGTCCTCCCGCCTCGGCTGCTGCGCGACCCGGTCTTCCTGGTCGCCGGGGTCGTCGCCGCCGTCGTCGGCGCCTGCCTGGCCGGCGTCGCGGTCTGCCTCCCCGCCCTCCTCCAGCGCGGCGGCCCGCAGGGGGCGCCGGAGACGGGACTGCTGGTGCTGCCCTTCCTCGGCTCCCTCGCCGCCGCGTCCCTGCTCTCCGGGCACCTCGCCCACCGCACCGGCCGCTACGCGGTCCAGGGCGCCGCCGGCGTGGCCGTCGCCTGGGTCGGCGTGTGGCTGCTCTCCCGGGTCGAGGCCGGGACGCCCCACGTCGAGCACGGCGTCTGGCAGGCGCTCGCCGGTACGGGCCTCGGCCTCGTCCTGCCGGTCCTCGTCCTCGCGGCGCAGAACGCCGCCCCGCCCGCCGACCTCGGCGCCGCGACCGGCGCCCACACCCTGTGCGGCCAGCTCGGCGTGTGCGCGGGCGTCACCCTCCTCGGCACCCTCGCCGCCGGGCCGGGAACGCTGCCCTCCGCGCTGCGGGAGGGATACGTCCAGGCGTACGCCGACGCCGCGCCGCGGATCCTGCTCCACCTGGCGGCGCTCCTGGGCGCCGGCCTGCTCATCGTCCTCTTCCTCGGGGAGAGGGCGCCGGCGGACGGCACCGGACCGGTGCGGGGCACCGTCCCCGGGGCCCGCGCACCCGGGTCCGGACCGGTGCGTCCCCGGTCGGCCGAGGACGCGTACGACCCGGCGCCTACCCCCGGCGCGTCCCTGTGCGGCACGGTCCGCCACCACGACGGCACCCCCGTCCCCGGTGCCGCCCTCACCCTCCTCGACGCCTGCGGCCGCCAGGTCGGCCGGGGCGCGAGCGGCGCCGGCGGCCGGTACGCGCTGAGTCCCCCGGCCCCCCGGCGCGTACGTCCTCATCGCCTCCGCCGCCGGCCGCCGGCCGCGAGCCGTCACCCTCACCGCGGGCGCCCGCCCCGACGGGCCCGTCGAACGGGACATCGTCCTCGGCGGCGCCGGCCGCCTCCGTGGAACCGTCACCACCCTGGACGGCACGCCCGTCGAGGACGCCGCCGTCACCCTGACCGACGCGCGCGGCGAGGTCGTCGCCGCGGTCCGCACCGGTCCGGGCGGCGGGTACCTCCTCACCGGCCTCCTCGACGGCGACTACACCCTCACCGCCTGCGCGCCCGGGCTGGGTCCCACCGCCCTCCCGGTCGGGGTGCGGGCGGAGGACGAGACCTGGCAGGACGTCGGGCTCGCGGGCGGCGGCGTCGTGTGCGGCACCGTGCGCGCCCGCGACGGCCGCCCCGTCGAGGACGCCAGGGTGTCGCTGCTCGACACGGCCGGCAACACCCTCGGCACCCTCACCACCGGGGCCGACGGCGTCTTCCGCTTCCCCGACCTGGCGGCCGGCGCCTATACGGTGATCGCTTCCGGATACCCGCCGGTGGCCGCCGCGCTGCAGGTCACAGGGGGCGCCCGGACCACACGGGACGTCCGGCTCGCCCACGGCGGCTGACACCGGCCGATTCCGGAATCCGGCGCGTGACATTCCGGCGATCCCCGGCGCGCCAGCGATGCGCGCCCGTACCGTGATGGCGGTGCCGCGGGTCGCCGCGGCAGGGAAAGGAGCAGCCGGCCATGGACAGTGGCGCGCCCCGGGCCGTGCCCGAGCCCGCCCCGGAGGAGGACCGCGTCCCCCTCGCCGTGGCCGTCGTCGACCGCCGGGGGCGGGTCTCCCGCTGGTCGCCCGGCGCCCGGGGCCTCTTCGGCCCCTCCCGCGAGGAGGCCGTGGGCCGTCCCGCCGCCGACCTCCTGCCCGTCGCCGGCGCGCTCGCCGGCAACGGCCTGCTCGCCGACGAGGCGGCGTACGCCGACGGCGGGGGGCCGGACGGGGAGGGGCGCGGCGCGCGGGCCGGGGGCGGCGGTCCGGACGCCGCCGCGCAGGAGCCGCACCCCGCGGCCGGACTGGCCCGCCTCACCCGTCCGGACGGGGAGCGCGCGGAGGTGCTGTGGTGGGCGTACCCGCTCGGGGGCCTCGGCCGCGACCGGCTCCTCGTCCTGGCCGCCGACGTCGCGCGGTACCGGGGCGGGGCCGACGGGGGCCCCGGGTGGGCCGCCGTCCCCGGCTTCGCCCCGCGCACCGGGCCCGGGAACGCCGGTGGACCGGTCCGCGGCCTTCCCGGGATCCTGCCCGGCGTGAGCGTCCGCGAGGCCGCCGGGATCGTCGCGCGGATACTCGAACTGGGCTGGCCGGTACTGGAGCTCGGTGACCGCACCCGGATCCCGGTCACACCCGGCTGGGGTGTGCCGCGCCGTGCCGGCCGGCACTCCCGCCGCCGCACCGCCGGAGGGGGCGCCGCCCCGGGGAGCCGGCCGCGGCGCCGGGGACGGGACATCGGACCGCGGGCGTGCGTACGCGGGGGAGGGGCCGGGGCCGCCCGGCGGGGCCGGCGGGCGCCCGACGCCTCCCCGGGCCCGCCGCGGACGGCCCGGCAGGCCGGCGCCGCGACCGCTCCCCGGTCCGGGGACACCGCCGGTGCGTGCCGGCGGGATCCGGTGCGGGTGCGGGGGTTTTGCACGCCTTTGCGGGGGAGGGCCCCGCGGGGCAGCGCACCGAGCGGGCACTGAGGGGCCGGGCGACGGGCGGGACGCAGCCGGCTCCGGCTGCGGGAACGGGGCGTGGGCTGCGGGAACGGGGCGTGCCGGCCGGCGGTGAGCGCCCGCACGACGGGCCGCGGGGAGCGGCGGCGGGGCCGTGCCGCGGGGGTACGAGGGGCTGCGGGAAGCGGCGGTGCGCGGCGACGAGAGTTCCGCGCGGCCCGGCCGCCGTGTGCGGCACGCCGCCGCTCCGGAAGGGGCCGCCGTCCACGGCGGGCAGGGAGGAACGAGGAGTGAATCCAGTCCCCGCCACTCTCAACGTATAGCGCACCGGGGGGCTTGCGGCAAGACCCGGGTCATGCCGCAGAATCGTCGGCCCGGAGCGGAACCTGAGGAAATGCCAGGTCCGCGAAGTGCGTCCGCTGTCGCCGCGCGACCCGCGCGGGGACGCCGAGCCGGCGGCGCGGCTCGCGCGGCGGCCCGGGCGCCCGGTGCGGAACCGCGCGGCAGCCGACCGCGACACAACCTTTCGAACGGGTGGTTTCCATGATCGACGTGATCATCGCCGGTGGCGGGCCGACCGGTCTGATGCTGGCGTGCGAGCTGCGGCTGCACGGCGTGCACGTGCTCGTGCTGGAGAGGGAGGCGGAGCCGACGGCGTACGTCCGCGCGCTCGGCCTGCACGTGCGCAGCATCGAGGTGATGGACCAGCGCGGTCTGCTGGAACGCTTCCTCGCCCACGGCCGGCGGTACCCGGTGGGCGGGTTCTTCGCCGCCGTCGACGCACCCCCGCCGGACCTGGACAGCGCGCACGCCTACGTCCTCGGCATCCCGCAGACCACCACCGACCGCCTCCTGGCCGAGCGCGCCGCCGAACTCGGCGCCGAGATCCGGCGCGGCCGCGAACTGGTCGGCCTGAGCCAGGACGCCGACGGGGTGACCGCGGAGCTGGCCGACGGTGCGCGGCTGCGCTCGCGCTACCTCGTCGGGTGCGACGGCGGCCGCAGCACGGTGCGCAAACTGCTCGGCGTCGGCTTCCCCGGCGAGCCCGCCGGGAGCGAGACGCTGCTGGGCGAGATGGAGGCGGCCGCGGACCCCGCGACGGTCGCCGCCGTCGTCGGGGAGGTGCGCAGGACCGAGAAGCGGTTCGGCCTCGGCCCCCTCGGCGACGGGGTGTACCGCGTCGTCGTGCCCGCCGACGGGGTGGTCGGGGACCGCTCGGTCCCGCCGACCCTGGAGGATTTCAGGGAGCGGCTGCGGGTGTTCGCCGGCACGGACTTCGGCGTGCACTCGCCGCGCTGGCTCTCCCGCTTCGGCGACGCCACCCGGCTGGCCGACCGCTACCGCGTCGGCCGGGTGCTGCTGGCCGGCGACGCGGCGCACGTCCACCCGCCGGTCGGGGGGCAGGGGCTCAACCTCGGCATCCAGGACGCGTTCAACCTCGGCTGGAAACTCGCCGCCGAGGTGTGCGGCCGCGCGCCGGAGGGGCTGCTCGACAGCTACCAGGACGAACGCCGCCCGGTGGCCGCCCAGGTACTGGACAACACCCGTGCGCAGACCGAACTGCTGTCCCCGGAGCCGGGCCCCCGGGCGGTACGCCGACTGCTGTCGGAGCTGATGGGCTTCGAGGAGGTGAACCGGTACCTGACCGAGAAGATCACCGCGACCGCGATCCGCTACGACTTCGGCGGGGGCCACGAGCTGCTCGGCCGGCGGCTGCGGGACGTGGAACTGACGCGGGGACGCCTCTACGAGCTGATGCGCGGCGGCCGCGGACTGCTGCTGGACCGGACCGGCCGCCTCTCGGTGGAGGGCTGGACCGACCGGGTCGACCACGTCGTCGACCCCGGCGCGGCGCTGGACGTGCCCGCGGTGCTGCTGCGGCCGGACGGCCACGTGGCGTGGGTCGGCGAGGACCGGCGGGAACTGTCCGACCGGCTGGCCGCGTGGTTCGGCGCCGCCGGCTGAGCGCGCGGCCGACGCCGGCCCCGGGGCGGAGGTGCGCCCCGGGGCCGGCGCCACGCCGCCCGCCGGCCGTGCGCCGGCCGGCGGGCGACGTGGCGGCGCCGTGCCGGCGCGGAGCGGCCGTGCGCGGTCAGCCCTGCTTGCCGCGCCCCGTGAGGGTGTCGCGCAACCGGTCGACCATGCCCGCGCCGCGGTCGAGCAGCTTGTTGGCCGGCGGCGTGTCCGGGGCGGCCGGGTGCGGACGGGTCGGCGCCATCTTCTTCGCCTGCCGCACCTTCTCGCCCAGCTCCTCCAGCCTCTCCTGGGAGCACACCTCACGGAGGCGGGGCAGCAGGTTCGCCTCCTCGTCGGCGACGTGCTCGCGGATCTCCGCCATCAGCTGCATGATCATCGTGTCGAACCGGGGGTCGTCCGCCTCGCAGGACTCCAGCTCCTTCATGGTGCGCTCGGCCGCCGCGTGGTCCTCCAGTTCCTTGTCGGCGAGCGGACCGCCCTCGGGCAGGTGCTCCCGCACCGCCGGGTAGAGGTACTCCTCCTCCGCGACCGCGTGGCGGACCAGCTCCATCGTGACCTGGTCCGCGAGCCGCTTGCGCTCCGGGTCGCCGGGCGGCAGCTCCTGGATGCGGGTGAACAGCTTCTCCACCTCGCGGTGGTCGGTGGTCAGCTCGGTGATCACGTCTCCGCCGTGTCCCATGGGGTCTCCGTCTCCTCTTGCGTTCCGGGTGAACGGTGCAGAGTGCGGATACCACCAGCGGCGGGTGATATGCGTCATTACGCCGTCCGGCCCCGCCGGGGTACCGTGCAGGTCGTCCGAACACCCTCACGGCCTACGGATCGACCGTGCACGCACAGCTCTCCCCGCTCGTCGCGGCCACCGCGCAGTGGCTCCTGCGCGCCTACCCCGCGGGGGGCGGCGCCGTCGACCGCGCCCTCGCGGAGGCCCAGGCACGCCAGGCCGCGGCCGTCGCCGCGGCGCTGCGCTACCCCACCGAGCTCGACGCCGCCCTGGTCGCCGTCACCGGCGCCGGGGGTGCGGACCGGCTCGACTGGCTCACCGGTGCCGGGGCGGACGACGCGCCGTGGCGCAGCTGGGTGGACGAGGCCGTCGCGAGCTGGGCCGCCTGCCTGCTCGGCGAGCCCGCCCTGGCGCGGGCCGCCGTCGCCGCCACCGCCGGCCGGGCGTCCGCCCGGTACCACCGCCTCCTGTCGCCCGGCGACCGGGACCTGCGCGCGGCGGCGCTGCTGCGTCACCCCGACCTGCTCGCCCCCGTCGCCGACCTCCACCGGGCGGAACTGCTCGCCGCCCTCGCCCTCGACCCGCGGGACCCGGCCCTGCCCGTGTAGGGCGCCGGGGTCAGACCGCGACCGGGGCCGCCACCGCCGCGATCGCCCCGGCCAGCCGGTCCACCCGGTCCGAGGGGAGCCCCGCGACGTTGATGCGGCCCGCCGCCGTGCCGTACACCGCGTGGTCCCGGCGCAGCGCCGCCATCTGCTCCGGCGACAGCGGCAGCCCCGCGAACATGCCCTTCTGCCGGGCCAGCGACTCCGCGAGGGCGCCGCGGCCCAGCGCCTCCAGCGCCGCGACCAGCGCGGCGCGGTTGGACGCGATCCGGTCCCGCATCGCGTCCAGCTCCGCGCGCCACAGCCCGCGCAACTCCGCGTCCCCGAGGACCGCGGCCACCACCGCCGCGCCGTGTTCGGGCGGCATCGAGTACAGGGTGCGGGCGGCGTTCTGCAGGGCGGTCTCCGCGCGGCGCAGGGCCCGCGCGGAGGAGCCCAGCACGATCGCGCAGCCGGTGCGGTCCGCGTACAGCCCGAAGTTCTTCGAGCAGCTCACCGCGGCCAGCACCTCCGGCAGCCGCTCCGCCAGCATCCGCGCCGCCCACAGGTCCTCGTCCAGGCCGTCGCCGAGGCCGTGGTACGCCAGGTCCAGGAAGGGCGTCCACCCCGTGCGGGCCGCCATGTCCGCCAGCGCCTCCCACACCTCCCGGGACGGGTCGGCGCCGGTCGGGTTGTGGCAGCAGCCCTGCAGCAGCACGGCGTCGTCCCGGCCGGCGCCGCGCAGGTCGTCCAGCAGCCCCCGCGGGTCGGTCCAGCGGTACGTGCGCACCGCCAGGCCCGCGGCCTCCAGGATCGGCCGGTGGTTCACGTACGCCGGGTCGCTGATCCACACCGTCGTGCCGGGGCGGGTCCGCCGCACGAGGTCGGCCAGCAGCCGCAGCGCGCCCGTGCCGGCGACGGTCTGCACCGCGGTGGCCCGGTCGGCCGGGACGTCGCCGCCCAGGACCAGCGAGAGCATCGCCCGGTTGAACGCCGTGTTGCCGGACAGCCCCCGGTACTCCTTCGACGCGGAGCGCTCCGCGAGGCGTACCTCCGCCTCCCGCACGGCCCGCATCACCGGGGTCGCCCCGGTGTGGTCGCGGTAGACGCCCAGCACCAGGTCCAGCCGCTCGGGGCGGGGGTCGGAGCCGAACTCGGCGGCCAGGTCCCACAGCGGGTCGGCCGGCGGGGCGGGCAGCAGCTCAAGCATCGGGGGAGACCTCCGGTTCGCGTCGGGAGCGGGGGCGCCGGTTCGCGAGGACCACGCCCGTGGTGATGAGGGGTACGCCGAGGAGCACGGCCGCCGTCGGCCGCTCGCCCAGCAGGGGGACCGCCAGCAGGACCACGGCCACCGGGCTGAGGCTGCCCACCGCGGAGCTGCGCTCGGCCCCCAGCCGCCGGACGGCGAACGCGTACAGCAGCCCGGCGCACAGCCCCACGCCCACTCCCTGCACCACCAGGAACAGCGCCACGTCCGCGACGTCCGCGCCGGCCAGCCCGGTCGGCAGGACACCGGCCGCCACCAGCACGGCGACCACCGCGAACGACGGCACGCACAGCAGCCCGATCGACCCGACCGGGTCGAGGTCCACCTCCCGCAAGCCCACCGTGTACACCGCCCACAGCCCGCTGGCCACCAGCAGCGTCCCCGAGCCCAGCATCACGCCGCCGTCGAACGGCACCGCGTACCGCCAGACCAGCGCCACCACGCCCGCCGCGATCAGCACCAGCCCGGCCCCCTGAGTCCCGCGCGGCACGCCCCGCCCCCGCGCCGCCGTCAGCGCGGACACGAACAGCGGCACCATGCCCGGCACGATCGCCCCGACGAACGACGCCGAGGTCAGCGATCCGCCGACCATCGCGGCCAGGAAGAACGGCACCCCCGCCCCGCACACGATCTTCGCGGCCGGTCCGGGCCGCACCGCGGCCAGTGCGCGCCGGCGCCGCCACAACGCGGGGGCCAGGGCGAGCAGCGGGACACCGAAGCGCAGCAGCGCCGCGTCGGCGGGCAGCAGCGTCGACGCGCTCAGCGCCCGGGCGCTCAGGGCGAAGGCCGCCCAGATCGCCACGGTCAGCAGCAGCGCCGCCATGCCGGCGGCGCTCGGCGACGGGCCGCGCGGAAGCACCCCGCGGCCCGCCGCGGGCGCACCCACCGTGTTCGTCGCGACCACGACACCCTCCACGCCAGACGGATCCCTGTCCCTGCGCCGCAACGCTAGAGCTTCAGCCGGGGCAGCCGATTGCCACTTCTGCCTCCAGGGCGTACGTTCGAGGCAGGATCTGCCAAGAACGGCGGGTTCGGTCGGAGGCCGGAGGGCCGGGGGGCGGGCGGCGGACGTGGACGACATCGACCTGCGGATCATCCGCGAACTCCAGGCCGACGGCCGCCTCTCCAACCAGGAGCTCGCCGACCGCGTCCGGCTCTCCCCCTCCCCGTGCCTGCGCCGGGTCCGCCGTCTGGAGGAGGCCGGGCTCATCCGCGGCTACACCGCGATGGTCGACCAGGTCGCGTACGGACTGCCGATCACCGTGTTCGTCCGGATCCGGCTGGAGCGCCACACCGCGGAGGCCGTCGCCGTCTTCGAGGAGCACGTCGCCCGCATCGAGCACATCCAGGACTGCTACCTCATGGCCGGCAGCAGCGACTACCTGCTGCGCGTGGTGATCGAGAGCCTGGAGGCGTACGAGCGCCTCGTCCGCGACCGGATCCACGCCGTCCCCGGGATCGCGTCGATCGAGTCCAGCTTCGCGTTCGGGAGCGTCAAGCAGTCCCGCACCTATCCGCGGCCCGCGCCCCCGCGGTGAGGGCGCCGCTCCCGGCGGCGGCACCCGGCGCCGCGTACCGTGTGGACATGAAGATCCTCATCAGCGCCGACATGGAGGGCGCCACCGGGGTCACCTGGCCCGCCGACGTCCTGCCCGGCACCCCCCAGTGGGAGCGCTGCCGGGCGATGTTCACCTCCGACGTCGACGCGGCCGTCCTCGGCTTCCTCGACGGCGGCGCGGACGAGGTGCTCGTCAACGAGGCCCACTGGACGATGCGCAACCTCCTCCTCGAACGGCTCGACCCGCGCGCGCGGGTGCTGACGGGCCGGCACAAGTCGCTCTCCATGGTCGAGGGCGTCCAGCACGGCGACGTCGACGGCGTCGCCTTCGTCGGCTACCACACCGGGGCCGGCAGCGAGGGCGTCCTCGCCCACACCTACCTCGCCAACTCCATCACCGGCGTCTGGCTCAACGGCGTCCGCGCCGGCGAGGGGTACCTCAACGCGCACGTCGTCGCCGAGTTCGGCGTCCCCGTCGTCCTCGTCACCGGCGACGACCTGACCTGCCGCGACGCGCTCGGCTACGCGCCCGGGGCGCGTACGGTCGCGGTGAAGGACCACGTGTCGCGGTACGCGGCGGTCTGCCGCACCCCCGAGCGTACGGCCGCCGACATCCGCGCCGCGGCGAAGGACGCCGCGCGCCTCGCCGTACGGCACGAACCGGTGCGCGGCGGTCCGCACACCGTGGAGCTGGAGTTCGACGCGGCGCACCTGGCCGCGGCCGCCACCGTCGTCCCCGGAACGGCGGTGAGCGGCGAGCGGCGGGTCGCGTACACCGCCGACACGATGTACGAGACCATCCGCACCTTCAAGGCGGTCACCACGATCGTCTCGGCCGCGGTGGAGGAGCAGTATGGCTGACCGGACCCTCCGAGACCCGCGGCACCGCCCGGCGGACGGGCCGGCCTTCGATGAGGTGGTGGCCTTCACCTCCGACCTCATCCGGATCGACACGACCAACCGCGGCGGCGGCGACTGCCGGGAGCGGCCCGCCGCCGAGTACGTCGCCGAGCGGCTCGCCGACGCCGGCGTCGAACCGCGCCTGCTGGAGCGCACCGGGGGCCGCACCAACGTCGTCGCCCGCATCGAGGGCACCGACCCGTCCGCCGACGCGCTGCTCGTCCACGGCCACCTCGACGTGGTCCCCGCCGAACCCGCCGACTGGACCGTCCACCCGTTCTCCGGGGAGGTCCGCGACGGCGTCGTGTGGGGCCGCGGCGCCGTCGACATGAAGAACACGGACGCGATGGTCCTCGCCGTCGTCCGCGACTGGGCCCGCCGCGGCGTCCGGCCGCGCCGCGACATCGTCCTCGCGTACACCGCCGACGAGGAGGCGAGCGCCGAGGACGGCGCCGGCTTCCTCGCCGACCGGCACGCCGACCTGTTCGAGGGCTGCACCGAGGGGATCGGCGAGTCCGGCGCGTACACCTTCCACGCCGGCCCCCACCTGACGCTCTACCCGATCGGCGCGGGCGAGCGCGGCACGGCCTGGCTCAAGCTGACCGCCCGGGGCAGGGCCGGGCACGGCTCCAGGGTGAACCGGGAGAACGCCGTCACCCGCCTCGCCGCCGCCGTCGCCCGGATCGGCGCGCACCGGTGGCCGGTCCGCCTCACCGCCACCGTCCGGGCCGCGCTCACCGAACTGGCCGCCCTGCACGGCGTCGACGCGCCCGACCTCGACGACCCGGACTTCGACGTCGACGCCCTGCTCGCCCGGCTGGGCCCGGCCGCCGCCCTGGTCGAGGCGACCCTGCGCAACAGCGCCAACCCGACGATGCTCCACGCCGGCTACAAGGTGAACGTCATCCCCGGATCCGCCGTCGCGCACGTCGACGGGCGGATCGTGCCGGGCGGGGAGGAGGAGTTCACCGCCACCCTCGACGAACTGACCGGGCCCGGCGTCGACTGGGAGTTCCACCACAACCAGGTCGCCCTGGAGGCGCCGGTCGACTCCCCGACGTACGCCGTGCTGCGCGCCGCGATCGAGCACTTCGACCCGGACGCGCGCGTCCTGCCGTTCTGCATGTCCGGCGGCACCGACGCCAAGCAGTTCTCCCGGCTGGGCATCGTCGGCTACGGCTTCGCGCCGCTGAAGCTGCCCGCCGGCTTCGACTACCAGGCGCTGTTCCACGGAGTCGACGAGCGCGTCCCCGTCGACGCGCTGCACTTCGGCGTCCGCGTCCTCGACCACTGCCTTCGGAACGTCTGAACCCACGGAGGGTCGCCCATGGTGTCCACGGCCCCCTGCGGAACGTGGCCGTCGCCGATCGACGCGCGCCTGGCCGCATCCCGCGACGGCCTGCCGGAGTACCTCGGCACGGTCGGCGACGAGGTGTGGTGGACCGCGCCGCGGCCCACCGAGGGCGGCCGCCGCGCACTGGTCCGCCGCACCGCCGACGGCGCCGAGACGTCCGTCCTGCCGGCCCCGTGGGACGTCCGCAGCCGCGTCGTGGAGTACGGCGGGCAGCCCTGGGCGGGCACGGCGCGCGACGGCGGCGCGGGGCCGCTCGTCGTCTTCTGCCACTTCCCCGACCAGCGGCTGTACGCGTACGAACCGGACGGCGCCGCCCCGCCCCGCCCGCTCACCCCGCTCTCGGGGACCGGCGGCGGCCTGCGCTGGGCCGACCCGGTCCTCCACCCGGACGGCGCCGAGGTGTGGTGCGTCCTGGAGGAGCACACCGGCGAGGGCCCCGGCGACGTGCGGCGCGTCATCGCCGCCGTACCGCTCGACGGGTCCGCCGCCGGCGACCGGTCCGCGGTGCGCGAACTGACCGACGACCGGCACCGGTTCGTCACCGGCCCCCGCCTCTCCCCGGACGGGCGCACGGCCGCCTGGCTCGCCTGGGACCACCCGCTCATGCCGTGGGACGGGACGCTCGTGATGACCGGCGAGGTCGTCGACGGCGGCCCGTTCGCCTCCGTCACCCCCGTCGCCGGGGCCGTCGACGAGTCGGTCTGCCAGGTCGACTGGGCGCCCGACGGCTCCCTGCTCTACGCCTCCGACCGCGGCGGCTGGTGGGAGCCGTACCGCCTGGCGTCCGGCTCCTCCGCGGCGACGGCGCTGTGCGCGGGCCGCGGGGAGGAGTTCGGCGGACCGCTGTGGAAGGTCGGCCTGCGCTGGTTCCGGCCCCTCGACGGCGGACTCGTCGCCGTCGTCCACGGACGGGGTCCCACCGCGCTGGGCGTCCTCGACCCCGGGACCGGTGAGATCACCGACGCGGCCGGCCCGTGGACCGAGTGGGCGCCCACGCTCGCCGCGCACGGCGCCCGCGTCTACGGCGTCGCCGCCGGCCCGCGCAGCGGGTACGAGGTCGTGGAGCTGGACGCCGGCACCGGCCGCGCCCGCGTCGTCGGCGCCGCCCACACCGACCCGGTCGACCCCGCGTACTACCCCGAACCCCGGTCGCGCACCTTCACCGGCCCCGGCGGCCGGGAGGTCCACGCCCACGTCCACCCGCCGCGCAACCCCGGCGCGGCCGTCCCCGCCGGCGAGTCGCCCCCGTACGTCGTGGGGGCGCACGGCGGGCCCACCGGTCGCGCGCCCCTCGCCCTCGACCTGGAGATCGCCTACTTCACCTCCCGCGGAATCGGCGTCGTCGAGGTCGACTACGGCGGCTCCACCGGTTACGGGCGGGCCTACCGCGAGCGGCTGCGCGGGCAGTGGGGCGTCGTCGACGTGGAGGACTGCGCCGCCGTCGCCCGGGCCCTCGCCGCCGAAGGCACCGCGGACCCGGCCCGGCTCGCCGTCCGCGGGGGCAGCGCCGGCGGCTGGACCGCCGCCGCGTCCCTGGCCGGCACCGGCGTGTACGCCTGCGCCGCCATCCGCTACCCGGTCCTCGACCTGAGCCGCTGGGGCACGGCGGGGGAGACCCACGACTTCGAGTCCCACTACCCGGAGTCCCTGGTCGGACCGCCCGCCGAGGTCCCCGGCCGGTACGAGGAGCGCTCCCCGCTCAACCGCGCCGACCGGATCGACGCCCCGTTCCTGCTCCTCCAGGGGACGGACGACCCGGTCTGCCCGCCGGCGCAGAGCGAGCGGTTCCTGGCGCGCATGGCGGGGCGCGGCGTCCCGCACGCGTACCTCGCCTTCGAGGGCGAGGGGCACGGATTCCGCCGCGCCGAGACGCTGGCGCGCGCACTGGAGGCCGAACTGGCCCTCTACGCCCGGGTCTTCGGGTTCCCCCGCCCCGACGTGCCGCCGCTGGAGACGAGGGGGTGAGCCCGCCCGCCGACCGGGTGCCGGAGGCCGCCCTCTCCCCGCTGACCCGGCCGCCGCGGCTGCGGCCGGGCGCGCGGGTCGCCGTCGTCGCGCCCAGCGGCCCGGTGCCGGGGGAGCGGCTGGCGGCGGGTCTGGAGGTACTGCGCGGCTGGGGCCTCGACCCGGTGGCCCTGCCGCACGTCCTGGACCGCCACCCCGTCGTCCGCTACCTGGCCGGCACCGACCGGGACCGGGCCCGCGACCTCCAGGAGGCCTGGTGCGACCCGGACGTCGAGGCGGTGATCGGCGTCCGCGGCGGGTACGGCGCCCAGCGCGTCGTCGACCTGCTCGACTGGGAGGCGGTGCGGGCCGCCGGCCCGAAGGTGTTCGTCGGGTTCAGCGACGCGACGGCGCTCCACGAGGCGTTCGCGCTGCGGCTGGGGCTGGCGACCCTGCACGGCCCGATGGCGGGGACGGCCGCGTTCCTCGGGGACGCCGCCACCCGGGAGTCCCTGCGGACCGCGCTGCTGGACCCCGGGTCGGTGCGGGTGCTCGGCGCGGACACGGCGCGGCCGCTGGTGCCGGGGCGGGCCCGGGGCGTCACCGCGGGCGGCTGCCTCAGCCTGCTGGCCGCCGGGCTCGGCACGCCGGACGGGCGGACGTCGCTGCGCGGGGCGCTGCTCCTCCTGGAGGACGTGGGGGAGGAGCCGTACCGGATCGACCGGATGCTGACCCAGCTGCTGAGGGCCGGGCTGCTGGACGGCGTGGCGGGCGTCGCCCTCGGCTCCTGGGAGGGGTGCGGGCCGTACGGGGCGGTGCGCGAGGTGCTGCGGGACCGGCTCGGCGGGCTCGGCGTGCCGGTCGTGGAGGAACTGGGCTTCGGGCACGGCACGCCCGCGCTGACCGTGCCGCTCGGCGTCCCCGCCGTCCTCGACGCGGACGCCGGGACGCTCACGCCGGAGGAGCCCGCCCCGCGCTGACCCGCCGCGGCGGGCGGGCCCCCCGCGGACCGGGGGGTCAGCCGGCGGAGCGGAGCGCCGCGTAGCCGGGGCGGACGACCCCCTCGACGATGCGGCGGCGCTCCGGCAGCGGCAGGAACGCGGCCTCGACGGCGGCGACCGTGAACTCCTCGAACACCTCCGGGCCGTAGCCGAAGGCGTCCACCAGGTGCTGGAACTCCTCGCTCATGGTGGTGCCGGACACGAGCCGGTTGTCCGTGTTGAGGGTGACGCGGAAGCCCAGGCGGCGCAGCAGGTCGACCGGGTGCGAGGCGTAGTCCTTCGCGGCGCCGGTCTGGAGGTTGGAGGTCGGGCAGACCTCCAGGGCGATGCGGTTGTCGCGGACGTACGCGGCGAGGCGGCCCGGTGTGCCGTCGGCGGCGATGTCGTCGGTGATCCGCACGCCGTGGCCGATCCGTTCGGCGCCGCACACCTGCACGGCCTCGTGGACCGACTCGGCGCCGACCGCCTCGCCCGCGTGGATGGTGAAGTGGCAGCTGTGCCGCTTGAGGTACCGGAACGCGGGCAGGTGGCGGGCGGGCGGGTTGCCGACCTCGCCGCCGGCGATGTCGAAGCCGACGACGCCGCGGTCGCGGTGCGCGACGACCAGCTCGGCTATCTCCAGGGAGCGGTCCGTGTGGCGCATCCCGGTGAGCAGGGTGCCGACGGCGATCCGGCCCCCGGTCCGGCGCTCGCCCTCGCGGAAGCCCTCGTTGACGGCCTCGACGACCTCGTCCGGCGTCAGCCCGGCCTCCAGGTGCTGCTCGGGTGCGTAGCGCACCTCCGCGTAGACGACCCCGTCCGCCGCCAGGTCCTCGGCGCACTCGGCCGCGACCCGGAAGAGGGCCTCGCGGGTCTGCATGACCGCGCAGGTGTGGGCGAACGTCTCCAGGTACCGCTCCAGCGAACCGGAGTCGGCGGCGTCCCGGAACCATGCGGCCAGCTCGGCCGGGTCCTCGGCGGGCAGGTCCGTGTAGCCGCACGCGCGGGCCAGCTCGATGATCGTGGCGGGGCGCAGGCCGCCGTCCAGGTGGTCGTGGAGCACGGCCTTGGGGGCCCGGCGGATCCAGTCCGCGACGGAGACGGTCGAGGCCGATTTGTCAGACAAGCGCATGACGGGAGTGTAGGGCACCGCCGACGGCGGGCGCCGCGACGGCCCGGGGCACCCGGGGGCCGGGCGCTCAGGGGGACTGGAGGAGCGGCAACGCCGGCGCGCCCGCGGGCAGCACGTGCTTCGCCGCCAGGACCGGGACCTCCCCGGCCCGCACCACCTGCGTGACCAGCACCGCCGGTGTGTCCGCCGGCCGGCCCAGCTGCTCCCCGCGCCGCCGGCCCAGCAGGGTCGCCGCCACCGCGGTGCGCCCCCGAGCGCCGTCCCGCGCGCCGCCCCGGCCAGTACCGCCAGCATCGACGATCCCGCCGGATCCGCCGCCTCCCGCAGGGCCGCCGCGAACGCCGGGTGGACGCGCTCCAGCACCTCGTCGGGGGCCGCCCACTCCTGGCTGAGCACCGCCGCGGCGCCCTCCGCCGCCAGCAGCGACTCCCAGAACCGCAGCTCCGCCCGGACGGGCGCGAGCAGGTGCTGCGCGGTGAAGTCCGTCGGCTCCTCCACCGTCCGCAGCAGCGCCCGCACACGGGCGGGGGAGTCCGCGCCGAGCAGCTCCTCCAGCGGCCGGAGACGCTCGAACCCGCGCCGGGGCGGCCGGCCGTTGACGGTGCGGCCCACGCCCCGGCGCACGGACAGCACCCCGTCCTCCTGGAGCAGCAGCAGCGCCTCGCGCAGGGCGGGGCGGCCGACGCCCAGCTCGGCGGCGAGGCGGGGCTCGGACGGCAGGGTGGAACCGGGCGGGTACGCGCCGGTGCGGATCGCCTCGACGATCCGCTCGTACAGCACCACGACCGGACGCCGCCCCTCAGCGCCGACCACCGCCCCACCTCCCTGGCTCGCCCGCGGGCCGATCGTCCGCACGGTATGCGGTGCGGGGGCCGCCGGGCAATCCGCACTTGTCTGACAAGCCCGGGTCGGGGGTGGCCGCGGCCGGTGTACCGACCCGCGAGGCTGGGGACGCGGCTGGCGGGTGGTTGGCCCTTGGGCGCGGTGTGTCCGCGGTGGTGGTTGTAGGTGTGCAGCCATTGCGGGGACGCGTCGCGTACGTGGGGACGATGGCCGACATGGGCGTCACCACCGACCTCCAGGGCCGGGAGTTCTTCCAGACGACGGCGCGGCGCAAGCAGACCGACCCGACGATGGCGCTGCTGGAGACGCGATCGAGGCGACCGCGAAGGGCGCGATCGGCAAACTCAGGCAGCGCTCCCGTGGCCAGGCGCCGTACTACGCGCCCTACCCGGCGCTGGACCGGTGGACGCGGCGTCCCGACATCCGGGCCGCCGTGCTCGCGAACCAGCGCACCGGCCTGCACCGCAAGTTGATGAAGACGGCCGCCGCCGGCCTGTACCCGGTCGCGATCGGCACCGACGCGATCGTCTACCCCTCGCCCGGCCCGTCCCCGCCGGACGTCTTGCCACACACCCCGGAGGGCAAGCCGGTACCCGGCGGCCTCCGGCCCGGCGTCTCGCCCGGGACGGTCAAGCACCGGGGCACCCGGACCGTCCTGTGGGCGGAAGCCCAGTTCGAGGAGCGCGGCGGGGTCTTCAACATCTCCGACCTCATCAAGACCGCCGACCCGACGGCCGGAGAAGGGGAGCGGCAGGTCGTGGTCGACCCGCTCGGGGACGGCCTGGACCGCGCACGGGAGAAGGCGTTCACCCGCCCCCAAGAGCGCCCAGGCCCGGATGAAGTACCTCGTCAAGCAGCTCAGGGGCACCAAGGCCGCCGCCCAGGTGCTCGGGATCTCCCAGCGCGCCGTGGAGCGGTACGTGACGGGCGGGCTGAAGCGGCCCCGTCAAGAGCCGCACGCCCGCCTGGAGCGCGAGGTGAAGAAGCACCGGCAGCCGCAGATCCGCGCGAAGGCGGGCAGAGGGCGGCGACCACGACCGGGCTGGTCGTCTCCACCCGCCCGCACGGCCTGGACGTTGAGCGCTGCTTGTCGACGTCGCGGCTGAGCTGTTCGGCATTGGCGTCGAGGATCGGCTTCATTTGCTGGTGGAGGGGCACCTTGTCCGCCGGAGTCAGTGCCCGGTGGTGAATCGGTCCGGGCTCCGTGGCGCGTCGAGTTCTGGGTCGCTTCGAGCTTCGGACGGAACCGGGGCTCGCCGGATGCGGCTTGAGTCCAGATGCAGGCGGTGGCGGCGATGCGTGCGCGGTTGTCGGAGATGTGGCGAGGGTTCGGCCGACGCTTGAGTTGGCCGATGACCTCTTGCCACGTCTCGGGCGGCGTCGTCCCGTCGTGGAGGCGTTCGGCCGGGGGAGCAGCGAGCCGGTCGGCGTAAGCGCAGTCGGCGCCGCCGGCGTGGCCAAACGGAGTACTCTGTGAGCCTTTGGGGCCGTTTGCGACCGCCTGGCGGTGCGGAGTGAGCAAAGGGTTGGCGGAGTGTCCTGACGGAAAGTGTCGCAGTAGCTTGCGCTGGTAGTACGGCAAGATCCCGAACGGCCCCGACACCCTCCGTCCCTCCTCCTGCTCCAGAAGGAAGGCGATCATGGATTTGTCCAGCAGTCGGAAGCTGGCCAGCCTACTCACGCCGTTGATTCTGCTGTTGGCTGTGTTGACGGTGCCCTTCCAGGCACAGTCGGCCCGAGCGGACGACGGAATGAACAACATCCTCGATCACGAATACGGGCTCTTCGTCCACTACGTGCCCGGTCTCACGGTGAACTCCAGCGGCGTGGTGGTCAACGACCCCAACGCCCTCGCTAACAGTTTCGACGCGAACCGGTTCGCAGACGATCTGGCCGGCGCCAAGGTGCAGTACGTCATCTTCACCGCCTGGCACTCCAAGATGGTGACGCTCTGGCCAAGCCAGAAGATGCTCGACTGGGACCTGCCGAACCACCGGGTCGACCGCGACCTCGTCGACGACATGATCACAGCGGTCAAGGCCAGAGGCATCAACGCCTACCTCTACACGCATCCGCGCGACGGCATGGAGTTCACCGCCGCGGACAAGGAGAAGACCGGCTGGGGCACCCAGCCCCCGGCCGACGGAAAGGAGTGGAATCCGGGCCCGGACTTCGACCGGCAGAAGTGGAACGCGTTCATCAACGACATCTACCAGGAGATGATGCAGCGCTACGGCACCCGGATCGATGGCCTGTTCCTGGACGAAGGCAGCCCTGAGGGCGACAGCCAAAAAGTGGTCGACTACCCGCGGCTGCGCACCACCATCAAAGCCGTCAGCCCGCGTGCCGTCCTCATCCAGAACAACTACGGCAACCTGTACGGTCTGGACAAACGCATGAAGGAGTACGGGGGCTGGGACGAGTTCTCACAGCCTGACGGAGACCTCTGGCCGGGCCACGCCGAACCCGTGGCGTCGATTTACACCGAGAAGTGGTGGGCCCATCGGCCGCACGGCACGCTGCGGTTCTCCGCGCCGAGCATGTTCCGCTACACCGTCCTGGAGGCAGCCACCAACACCGACGGCGGCGGCACCGCCTGGGCAACAGGCCCCTACGCCGGCGGCGGCTGGGAACCGGGCGCACTGCCGACGCTGACACAGGTCGGAACCTGGGTCGACCAGATCAAGGAGTCCATCCTCGGCACCCGCCCCAGCACCTCCTACCCCACCAGAGCCAGGACCCGCATCGCCGACCTGTCCTGGGGCGTAGCGACCAAGTCACCGGACGACCGCACCGAGTACCTCCACGTACTCAAGCCGCCGGCCGGGCGCACCCTCACCCTCCCGCTGCCCCAGGACGGCAAGGTCTTCGCGACAGCCTCCCTGGTGAAGGACGGCACGCCCGTAGCACTCAGCCAGGACACCAACCGGGTGCGGCTCACCATCCCCGGCTCCTGGGATGCCAACGACACCGCGATCAAACTGACCGTCGCGAGCCGTTCCGGCCCCGTCCCGCTCTACCGCTGCTACAGCCCGGGCACCAAGGACCACATGAGTTCCCTCGACCGTAGTTGCGAGGACCCGAGCTACGTCCTGGACGGCCCGCTCGGCTACGTCTACCGCACCCAGGTCCCGGGCACCGTCCCGCTCCACCGCTGCTACAGCCCGGGCACCAAGGACCACATGAGTTCCCTCGACCGTAGTTGCGAGGACCCGAGCTACGTCCTGGACGGCCCGCTCGGCTACGTCTACCGCACCCAGGTCCCGGGCACCGTCCCGCTCCACCGCTGCTACAGCCCGGGCACCAAGGACCACATGAGTTCCCCCGACCGTAGTTGCGAGGACCCGATCCGCTACACCCCGGACGGGCTTCTCGGCCACGTCGTCGACTGAAGCCTGTTCCCCGACCTCCATGCGGCCGCATCGTCACCCCACTTCGCGCAGCGCTCACTGAAACCTGTTCCGGAACGCCGTCAGAGGTCTTCCTCAGCGCGCACTCCCGAGCACGGCGCCGCGGAGCGGGGGGACTCGCGTCCTGAGCGGGGCGGTGGCCTGAGACCGCCGTGCGGAGGGCCCCGGCCGAACTGCGTCCCGCCACGGGAACCGGGGCCCGTCCCGCGCACTCCACGGCGCAGGCGGCACGAGCTTAGGCGCTTCGGGCCGACCGGATCGCCGCGGACCCGGCCGAGTGCCACGCCTGGACGGCGCGGGCCTTCCGTCCGTGGTTCGACGCGCAGTCGGCGGCCGACCGCGACGGCGGGCGACGCCTCGCCGAAGGGGCACCGCCCGCGGACCGGCGGGCCGCCGCCCTGGCCGCCTGCGCCTTCGACGACCCCGTCGTCATGCGGGCCCGGGCCCGGGTGCGCCACCTGGTGCAGCCGGCCCCCGAGGCCTACGGCACCGACGAGGTGGAGCGGCACCTCACGGCACGGCCGGCCGCCCGCCCGGACTTCTCGCCGGAGCACGACGGCCCGACCCGGGAGCAGTGGGAGGCGCTCATCCCCGGCTGAGCGCCGCCGGGGCGCCTCGACCGGTCCCCGGGAGGGTCCTTCGGCCGGCCCCGGGATGCCGGGGCCGGCCGGTGCCGAGACCGGCCGAGGCCTTCCCGGTGCCAGGCTCCTCCCGGCCGACGGGCCTCCCCGGGAGCCCGCCCGCCGCACGCACGGCCACGGCGCGCCCGCCGCGCCGGATCCCGGGGCGGGACCCGTGCCCGGCGCCGGGGCGTGACCGATGGGGGCAGAGGGGATGAGGCGGGCCTTGAGCAGGCAGAACTCGTCGCCCTCGGGATCGGCCAGGACGTGCCACCGCTCCTGACCCGCCCGGCCGACGTCGGCCGGGCGCGCCCCCAGCCCCAGAAGCCGCTCGAGTTCGGCGCCCTGGTCGGGTCGGCGGGGTTGACGTCGACGTGCAGCCGGGACCCGCCCCCGCCCGGCCCGTCCCGGCGGCTGAGGACGATCGCCGGCTGCGCGCCGCCGAACCCCTCGCGCGGCCCGATCTCGATGCACTCGTCCCCCTCGTGGTCGGGCACCACGAAGTCCGGGACCTCGCACCGGAACCGTGCCAGCACCTCGGGCTCGCGGCAGCCGAGTACGAGTTCACCGATACGACGCGCCATCACGAAACCTGCTCTCAGCCGGGGGCCGCCGGGTGCCCGCGAGCCCCGCGGGCACCCGGCGGGGAGGGCGATCCCGCACCGTGCCGGACGGGGCGGGCGTGGGCGAGGCGGTTTCCGGGCCGGCCCGGGAGCGGCGGGGAGGCCGGCCCCGGGGTCCGGTCTAGGAGGCGCGGCGGTCCACGTACTCGAAGACGGAGCCGTCCGGGTGGATCGCGATCAGGTTGCGGCCCACCGGCGTGGGGACCGGACCGGCCACGACCCGCGCGCCCACCTCGGTCAGCGTCGTGTGCGCCGCGTCCACGTCGGCCACCGCGATCGTCGCCGTGACCTTGCGCAGCACCTCCAGCTCCGACTCGGGGCCGCTCATCAGCAGGAAGCAGCCGACCGCCGCGACGCGGACCCCGCCGCGTTCGAAGCGCAGCGCCGACGCCCCCGTGAGCCGCTCGTAGAACGCCGCCGCGGCGTCCAGGTCGTCGACGCAGACGCGCAGTGTGGTACCGAGGATCTCCATACCGGCCAGGGTAGTTGGGCGGGATCACGCCCGGCAGGGGATCTCCCGTACGGCACGGCGGGTCCTCCGCCGCCCCTCGGCGGTCGCCGACCGCTCCGGTGCCGTGCGGCCGCCCTCCGGGGCCGACCGCGCGCCCCGGTCCCGCCGTGCGGTCCGTCCACGACGCGTTCCACCGGGGACGGCCTTCCGGGCGCGGGCCTCCGGCGGTGCGGGTGCGGCACCGGGCCGGGGCGGCGGGTGCGGACGGCCGCTCCCGCCGCCCCGCCCCCTCCGCCGGGGAGGGCCGGGAGGGTGACGCCGCGGCACCCCGCGCACGACGGGACGCCCTCCGCCGCGCGGGCATTCGGGCGTGCCGCTGTTAACCGCCCGGCCGCCCGGGTACCCGGCGTCGCATGACGAAGAAGACCCCGCGGTCCCGGCAGCCGGTGCGGGCCGCCGCCGCGGTGCTCGGGGGTGCGCTACTGGCGGCGGTGGTCCGCCGGAGCGCCGCCCGCACCGCAGAACGCCGCCGCGCGCACCCGCCCGGACCGGAATCCGCCGGACCCGACACGGAGCGGCGGGACGCCGGACCGGACGACGTACGCGTCGTCGCCCCCGGCACTCCGCCCGCTCCGGTCGTACCGACCCCGCCGACCGGGCCGGCCGGGCCGCCCGCCGACCCGGAGGCACCGCACCACCGAGCCTGAACCGCAACCCATCCACGGGAGGCCCAGTGACCACCCAGCCGCGGCGCCGCCCGCGCGTCCTGATCGTCGGAGCCGGTTTCGCCGGCTACCAGACCGCCCGCGAACTCTCCCGCACGCTGCGCGGACGTGCCGAGATCGTCCTGCTCAACCCCACGGACTACTTCCTCTACCTGCCGCTGCTGCCCCAGGTCGCCGCCGGCATCCTGGAGCCCCGCCGCGTCACCGTGTCGCTGCCCGGCACACTGCGCCACGTGCGGCTCGTCCTCGGCGAGGCCGGTCACGTCGACCTCGAAACGCGCACGGTCCACTACACGGACCCGGAGGGCACGGCGGGCGAACTCGGCTACGACCGGCTCGTCCTCGCCGTCGGCAGCGTCAGCAAGCTGCTGCCCATCCCCGGCGTCGCGGAGAACGCCACCGGTTTCCGCGGCCTGCCCGAGGCGCTCTACCTGCGCGACCACATCACCCGGCAGGTGGAACTCGCGGCGTCCGCCGCCGACCCCGCCGAGTGCACCTCGCGCTGCACCTTCGTCGTGGTCGGCGCCGGCTACACCGGTACGGAGGTCGCCGCCCACGGCAAGATGTTCACCGACGCGCTGGTGCGCAAGCACCCCGCCTGGCCCGAGGGCACCCGGCCGCGCTGGATGCTGCTCGACGTCGCCGACCGCGTCCTGCCCGGCCTCGACAAGCGTCTCTCCGACACCGCCGACCAGGTGCTCCGCTCGCGCGGCGTCGACGTCCGCATGGGCACCTCCGTCAAGGAATCCACCCGCGACGGCGTCCTCCTCGACGACGGGGAGTTCGTCGAGACGCGCTCCCTCATCTGGTGCGTCGGCGTGCGTCCCGACCCGCTCGTCTCCGAACTCGGCCTGCCCGTCGAGCGCGGCCGGCTCGTCGTCACCCCGCAGCTGGAGGTGCCGGGTCGGCCGGACGTCTACGCGTGCGGCGACGCGGCCGCCGTGCCGGACCTGCACCGCCCCGGCGAGTTCACCCCCATGACTGCGCAGCACGCGTCCCGCCAGGGCAAGGTGGCGGCCCGCAACGTCGCCGCCTCCCTGGGGGTGGGCGACCCCGTCCCGTACCGCCACAGCGACCTGGGCTTCGCCGTCGACCTCGGCGGGGTCAAGGCCGCCGCCAACCCCCTCGGCGTCCCCCTGTCGGGGATCGTCGCCGGGGCCGTCACCCGCGGCTACCACCTGGCCGCCATGCCCGGCAACCGGGTCAGGGTGGCCGCCGACTGGCTGCTCGACGCCGCCCTGCCCCGCCAGGCGGTGCAGCTCGGCCTGGTCCGCTCCTGGCAGGTCCCCCTGGACACGGCCTCGCCCGAACTGGCCAAGACCGGCCCCGGCCGCCGCGAGGAGTGACATGCGGACCGAGGAACTCGCCGAACTGGCCCAGCAGCTGCGCGTCGACGCGGTACGCGCCGCGGACGCGGCCGGCTCCGGCCACCCCACCTCCTCCATGTCGGCGGCCGACATCGCCGCCGTCCTGTTCGCGCACCACCTGCGGTACGACTTCGACCGCCCCGACCACCCCGCCAACGACCGGTTCGTCCTCTCCAAAGGCCACGCCTCGCCCCTGCTGTACGCCCTGTACCGGGCCGTGGGCGCCGTCGACGAGGACGAGCTCCTGACGTACCGCACCCTCGGCAGCCGCCTGGAGGGGCACCCCACGCCCCGGCTGCCCTGGGTGGACGTGGCGACCGGCTCCCTGGGCCAGGGCCTGCCCGTCGCCGTCGGCACGGCCCTCGCCGGGCAGCGCCTCGACCGGCTCCCCTACCGCGTGTACGTGCTGTCCGGCGACAGCGAGATGGCGGAGGGCTCGGTCTGGGAGGCGGCGGAGCACGCCGCGTACGAGGGCCTCGACAACCTCACCCTCGTCGTGGACGTCAACCGGCTGGGCCAGCGCGGCCCCACCCGCCACGGGCACGACCTGGACGCCCACGCCCGCCGCCTGCGGGCCTTCGGCTGGCACACCGTCGAGGTCGACGGCCACGACGTGGAGGCCCTGGACGCCGCCTTCACGGAGGCCCGTTCCACCACCGGGCGGCCCACCGCGGTCCTCGCCCGCACCCGCAAGGGCCGCGGCGTCGGGGCCGTAGAGGACCGGGAGGGCCTGCACGGCAAGCCCCTGAAGGAGGCCGGCGCGGCGATCGCCGAGCTCGGCGGGGTGCGCGGCGCCCGCGTGCGGGTCCACGCCCCGCCGGACGGCGAGCCGCCCGCCGTGCCGCGGGGCACGGCTCTCGAACTGCCGCGGTTCGACGTGGGCGACGAGGTCGCCACCCGCACCGCCTACGGGCACGCGCTCGAAGCGGTCGGCTCCGCCCTCGGCCGGGTCGTCGCCCTCGACGCGGAGGTGAGCGACTCGACGCGGACGGAGTTCTTCGCCAAGGCCCACCCCGACCGGTACTTCGAGTGCTACATCGCCGAACAGCAGCTGGTCGCCGCCGCGGTCGGCCTGGCCGCGCGCGGCTACGTGCCCTACGCCTCGACGTTCGCCGCGTTCCTCACCCGGGCCCACGACTTCGTCCGCATGGCCGCCGTCGGCCGCGCCGGGATCAACCTCGTCGGCTCGCACGCCGGCGTCGCCATCGGCCCGGACGGCCCCTCCCAGATGGGGCTGGAGGACCTGGCGATGTTCCGCGCGGTCCACGGCAGCACCGTCCTCTACCCGTGCGACGCCAACCAGACGGCCCGCCTCGTCGCCGCCATGGCCGGCCTGGACGGCATCCGGTACCTGCGCACCACCCGCGGCGACCTGCCCGTCCTGTACGGCCCCGACGAGGAGTTCCCCATCGGCGGCAGCAAGGTCCTGCGCCGCCACGACGGGGACGAGGCCACGATCGTCGCGGCGGGCACCACGGTCCACGAGGCGCTCGGGGCCGCCGACGCGCTGGAGCGCGAGGGCGTCCCCGTCCGCGTGGTCGACCTGTACTCGGTCAAACCCGTCGACGCGGGAACGCTCCGCGAGGCCGCCGCGGAGACCGGGTGCCTGCTGACCGTCGAGGACCACCACCCGGAGGGCGGCCTGGGCGACGCCGTCGCGGAGGCCTTCGCCGACGGCCGCCCCGCGCCCCGGACGGCCCGGCTGGCCGTGCGGGGCATGCCCGGCTCGGCCTCCCCGCAGGAGCAGCTGCACGCCGCGGGCATCGACGCCGAGTCCATCGCCGCCGCGGTGAAGCTCCTCGTCGAGCGGGTGATCGCCCGCTGAGGCGGCCCGCGACGACCCACGGGGCGCCGGCGGCTCCGCGGCCGCCGGCGCCCCCCTGGTGTCCGGCCCCGCCCCTCCCCGCGGCGGGCGCCCGCCCCCGGGACCGGGGGCGGGCGCCCGCCGCGGGAGAGCGGCCGACTCACATGGTGGCCGCCTCGGTCTCCTTCTCGTCGTACGGCCAGCGCAGCAGCGCGCCGAGCCCGCCGACCGGCAGGTCGTCCTCGATCTCCGGCCGCACGCGCAGCACGTCCGCGCCGGTGACCAGCGCCGACCGCAGCAGCGCGTCGTCCGCCCGGGCCGGCAGCGGCTCGGTGTCGCCCAGGTACTGCGTCTCCGTACGCCGCACCGCCACCTGGTCCGGCCGGGCGCCCACCCACACCTGGCGGTGCGCGTCGGGCCCCTCGGGCCGGATCAGCAGCTCGGCGATCCGGTGCTCGCGGGCCGCCTCGACCAGCGCGGGCACCCCTCGGCGGCGGACGCGCCGGCCGCGCTGCCGCCCCCGGGGCGCGGGCCGCCCGGAACCGGTCCAGCTCCGCCTCGGCGGTGCGCCGCAGGAACGCCTCCTTGGCGGCCCGCACGTCCTCGTCGAGCCGCTCGCGCCCCGCGCCGGCCGCCCGGCCGCCGTGCTCGCTCTCCACCACGTCCACCGTCAGGGAGGCGGGCAGCCGTTCGCGGACCGAGCGCCGCTCCCGGACGTCGCCCGCCAGCACGACCACGTCGACGCCGAGCTCCGGCACGGCGTCCGCGATCGCGTCGGCGATCCGCCGGGCGTTCTCCTCCCAGGTGTTCTCCACGCTGAGCTGGAAGTGGCGCTCGTCCCAGGCGCCGTTCGACGTGCGGCGCAGCGGCCAGTCGCGGCCCTGCACCTGCCCGGCCGGCACCGCCCCGATGGGGTTGCGCAGCTCCAGGTCGGCGCCGACCCGGTCGATGTAGGCGACCAGGCAGACGGGCTCCCGTCCCGCCAGGTCCAGCAGCGGCCCGATGCGGGGCAGCGCCGACCAGAAGACCTGGGAGGGCGCGAGCGGCCGCACGGCCAGCGACGGGTCGAGGACGACCTCGCCGCGGGCGGCGAACACCGCGCGCCCGGCCTCGCCCGCGGGGCGCGGCCAGTCCGACAGCGCCCGGTGGACGGCGCGCACGGTCGCCTCGTCGCAGCCCTGCGCGGCGAGCTCCTCGCAGGCGTTGCGCGCCATGAGCCCCTGCCGCTCCTGGGCGGACTCGTCCATCCGCGACGTGTCGAGGTACACGCTGGCCCAAGGGCCCGGACGGTCGTAGAGACCGGTCAGAAAAGCGAGTTGCATGGTTCCCTCCCGGAAGGCCGAAATGTCCGTCTTGTCCGAGTACCCGGGTGCCCGGGCGCCACACGGGCGCGCCGGTGCCCCACGGACCGCGGTTCCGGTGCAGAGTGGAGGCCCGGTACCGCATGGAGGTGGCCCGTGACCGGCAGCCCGCTCCTCGCCCGGCACGCGGAGGCGCTCGGCCTGTTCTCGTCGCGCGTCCGCGCCGTCGGGGACCGGTGGGATGCGCCCACCCCGTGCGCCGGGTGGTCCGTCCGCGACCTGGTCGACCACCTGACCGCCGAGCAGCTGTGGGTGCCCCGGCTGGTGCGGGAGGGGCTGACCCTCGCGCAGGTCGGCGACCGGTACGACGGCGATGTCCTCGGCGACGACCCGGTCACCGCGTGGGAGCGCGCCGCGGCGGGGGCGCGGGACGCCTTCCGGGAGGAGGGCGCCCTGGACCGCACGGTGAACCTGTCGTACGGCGACACCGCGTCCGCCGCCTACTGCTCGCAGACGGCGGCGGACGCGGTGGTCCACGCCTGGGACCTGTCGCGGGCGATCGGCGCCGACGAGCGCCTCCCGCCGGCGCTGGTGGACTTCGCCCTCGCGGAGTTCGCCCCGTACGCCGGCTCCCTGCCCGCCACGGGCCTCTTCGCCGAGCCGGTGCCGTCGGCCCCGGGCGCCGACGCGCAGACCCGGCTCCTCACCATGCTCGGCCGCCGTCCCTGAGACGGGGTGGCGGTGCGGAACCGGCCGAGGGGGCCCGGCCCGGCTTCCGGCACGGCGCCCCGGCCGCACGGGCGACCGGGGCGGTGCGGGTGGTCAGGCGGCGCGGGCGCCGGCCCCGCGGAACACCTCCGTGAAGGCCGAGCAGAACGCCGGCAGGTCGTCCGGCTTGCGGCTGGTGACCAGCGTGTTGGGCCCGCCGTCGCAGACCACGACCTCCTCGTCGACCCACTCGCCGCCCGCGTTGCGGACGTCCGTCCTCAGGCTCGGCCAGGAGGTGAGCCGCCGCCCGCGCAGGACGTCCGCCTCGACGAGGGTCCACGACGCGTGGCAGATCGCCGCGACCGGCTTGCCGGCTTCGAAGAAGCCCCGGACGAGCGCCACGGCCCCCTCGTCCGTGCGGAGCGCGTCGGGGTTGGCGACGCCCCCCGGCAGGACCAGCGCGTCGTACGCGTCCGGCGACACCTCGTCGACCGTCCGGTCGACGGGGAACGTGTCGGCCCTGTCGAGGTGGTGGAACGCCTGGACCTCCCCGGGCTCCGTCGAGACGAGCTCGGGGAGCCCCCCGCGTCGATCACCGCCCGCCACGGCCTGGTGAGCTCCACCTGTTCGACGCCCTCGGGCGCCACGAGGAACGCTATGCGCACGGCTGTCCCCTTCCTCTCACTCCCCGTCGTCTCCCTCCCGTCCCTCACGCGGTCTCGGTGTTCGGCTCCGCCCTGCTGATGTCGGCGAGGGCCGACCCGGGATCCTGCGAGACCGCCAGGTCCCCGAGGCTGACCACACCGAGCGGCCGGCCGTCCTCGACCACCGGCAGCCGCCGTACGGCGTGCCGCCGCATCAGCCGTACGGCGGTCGCCACCTCGTCGTCCGGACCCACGCACACGGGGTCCGGGGTGCAGACCGTCTCGGCGTTCACGGCCAGCGGGTCGGCGCCCTCGGCGACCGCCCGTACGGTGATGTCCCGGTCCGTCACCACCCCCACGAGCAGGTCCCCGTCGGCGACGAGCACGTCGCCGATGTCCTGCGCCCGCATCAGCTGGGCCGCCTCGACCAGCGAGGCGTCGGGGCGGACGGCGGCGGCGCCCGCCGTCATGACCTCTCTCACGAGCTGTGCCACGGCCGTCGTCACTCCCTTCCGTACCCCTCGCGGTCACCTGCGGTGCAGGGCGACCGCCACGTCCTGCACGCTGCGGTACGTGCGGCCACCGGGGAGGTCCTCCACCCGTTCCGTGAGCGGATCGGGGGCGTGCCGTTCCCGCAGGACGCGCAGCAGGTCCCCCCGGTGCGCCGGGAACGGGGTGCGGGCGAGGTGCCGGGCCAGTTCCAGGCGCAGCGCCTCGAACGTGTCGCCCGGTACGCGCCCGCGAGCCAGTTCCGGATCGTCGTCGGCCACCGGCTCGGGATCGTGCCACTCCTCCGTTCGGGTGGGGTGGCCGGACCGGAGCAGCCCTTCGAGCTGGTGCTTCATCGCGTCGTCGTGACGCCGGCTGAGCCGGTCGCTGCCTCGCTGCATGACGCCCTCCCAGGTGACGGGTGTGTCGGTCGCCGGGCGGGTACCCGGCGCGGCCACCGCAAACCCCGGCGGCCGGTGCCCGCCGGGGTTTGCGCGCCGGGGGCGGGGGACCCGCCGCTGCGACCGGACGGGGCCGGGCGGGCGTGCCGGGGCGGCTGTGCCCGGACGGTCCCACCCGGGTGGCCGCGTCCGGCCGGGCACGGCGGCCGTACCGGGTGGCCGCGTCCGGCCGCGGCGACGGCAAGCCGCGGCGGGACTTCCCGGGACCGGGTCCCGCCGACCCTCGGGCCGACGTGCAGGGGGCGCGGGCGTCCGGCCGCCGGAGGGGCGAGGAAGCCCTCGGCACCGGTCCCCGGCGGGCGGGCCGCCCGGGAGCCGGGACGGCCCCGGCGAACGGGACGGCCGGCGGCCGGGCCGGCCCCCGGAGAGGGTGCCCATCACCCGTACGGGGGAACGCCGCACCTCCGTCGGGCACCCCGCGGCTCCCGTCCCCCGCGCTCCGGGACGGCGGGCCGGAGCTGCGGGTATATCGCGCCCCGCATCCCGGACCGACCGGCGGGACCAGGGGGCGCCGCCGTCCCGGGCCCGCGCTGCGGAAGCCGTTCGGGGCGACCGCCCGGAGAGTGGTTCCCAGGCGTTTGCCACAGCGGACCCCGGGCAGGCGCATCTCGTGCTTCGGACCGGAGGCACGTCCGTGGGAGCGGCCCACCGCTCCGGACGTGCCTGCCCGCGTCCGGGCCGGGTGGAGCCTCCCCGGGGTGACAGCCAACCGTCGGCGCCGTTCAGGGAGCTGAGAACCACATGCCTACGCTCGCCCACACGAAGCATCCGCACGACGACGCCCCCGACACCTCCGAGGCGTTCCGGCGTCTGGCGACGCTGCCGCCCGGGGAGGAGAGGGACCGCGTGCGCCAGGACATCGTGAGCGCCTGGCTGCCCATGGCGGACCGGCTGGCCGGCCGGTTCCGCAACAGGGGCGAGGCGCTGGAGGACCTCAAGCAGGTCGCCGCGCTCGGCCTGGTCAAGGCGGTCGACCGCTACGACCCCTCGCGCGGCGCGGCTTTCGAGAGCTTCGCCGTGCCCACCATCACCGGGGAGATCAAGCGGCACTTCCGGGACCACATGTGGACCCTCCACGTGCCGCGCCGGGTCCAGGACCTGCGCGGCCGGGTCCGCGCGGCCTACCAGGAGCTCTCGTACTCCGTCGGCGGCCGCACCCCCACGGTCGCGGAGATAGCCGAGAAGGCGGGGATGACGGAGGAGGAGGCCGCCGCCGGTCTGGAGGCCCTCGACAGCTTCACCGCCCTGTCGCTCGACGCCGAACTGCCCGGAACCGAGGACGGCTACACCCTCGTCGACGCGCTCGGCGGACCCGACCCGGCCCTCGACGTGGTCGTCGACCGCGAGGCCGTCAAGCCGCGGCTCCGCACGCTGCCGGAGCGCGAGCAGAAGATTCTCTACATGCGGTTCTTCCGCGACATGACCCAGAGCAGCATCGCCGAGGACCTCGGCATCTCCCAGATGCACGTCAGCCGCCTCATCAGCCGCTGCTGCACCCGGCTGCGCGAGGACATCATGCGGGACGCCGCGTAGGCGGTCCGGTGCCGCCGCCCGCGCCCGGCCGCCCCCGGCCGGAAGGCCCCCGGGCCCCCTACGGCGCGGGCGGGCCCGGACGGCGCATGGCCAGCCCGACGTGGCGGGACAGCACGTCGGCGGCCTGCGCCTCCGCCATCGAGAACGCCCGCCGCGCCCGGGTGCGCAGCAGCGTCAGCACGCCCAGGACCTCCGGCCCGTCGTCGCCCGCCGCGCCGCCGGCGACGACCGGCAGGCACAGCAGCGAGCTGACCTCGGCGCGCACCAGCACGGCCGCCCCGTCGCCGTCCGTACCGAGCGCCAGCGCGTCCTCCGGGCGCACCTGCAGGGACGCCGAGCCGCCCGCCGCGACCTCCGCGACCAGGGGACACCCCGCCGGGTCCTGCCCGGCGAGCACCTTCGCCAGCACGCCGTCGTCCGGAGGCCCGAACACCGCCGCGCGGCGCACCGGCACGGCGGCCCCGCCCACCGTCAGGTCGGCGATCACCCAGTCGGCGAACCGGCCGTGCAGGACCCGCGCCGCCGCCTCCAGCGCCCCCGGCGCGTCCCCCGGGGCGGTACGCAGCAGGGCCGTCGCCACGGCGTCGACCAGGTCGAGCGTCCCGGCCCGCTCGGCGACCTCGGTCAGGTTCGGCGCGCCCCCCGGCCGCCGGCCCCGCCCCCCGCACCCCCGCCGGCGCCGAGAGGAGCCCCGCTTTCCCCACCGAGGTGCGCCGTCCGATCCCGGCGGGACCGGACGGCCCGGCGCCGGCGACGCCCGGCTGGAGCACGGCCACCACGGTCTGCTGCGGCTCCCCGGGGAGGACCAGGGCGGCGAGCGTGGCCCGCACCGGCTCCTTCGGCCGCTGCTGGAGCCGCACCGTCAGGCTCCGGCCGCCCTCCCCGCGCGCGGTGGCGGCGACCTGGGTGCGCAGCGGCGCCCGGTCGCCCGGCGTGAGCAGCGCGGACAGCGGGCGGCCCGTCGCGTACCCGGCCCGGACGCCGGTGAGCGTCGTCGCGGCCAGGTTCATCCGCCGCACGACCGTGTCCCGGTCGACCAGCGCCACGGGCAGCGGCAGCCGCTGGAACACCGTCTTCAGCAGCTGGCGCTCCCGCCGCTCCGCCGAGGTGCCCTCCGGAGCGCGGGCCACCAGCCGCTCGTACCGGGGCCACAGCGTCTCCGCCACGTGCTGGAGTTCGAACAGGGCGGCGTCCAGCACGCCCCGCTGCTCCTCCGGCGGCAGGGCGCGCGCGCTGCGCAGCTCCGCCACCCGCCGGACGAAGTCCGCGAGGTCCTCGCCGAACGCGCCCGTCTCGCTCATCCCAAGGCCCCCGCTCCGCCCGGCGCATCCGCCCCGGCTTCCGCTCCAGCACCGCACCCCGGAACGCGCACCCGTGCGCGACCTCCGGCCGTATGCCCTGTTGTCCGCATATCGGCACGGTAATCGTGCCGACCCCGTCCCACGCCGCACCGTTTCACCGGACACGCACCGGGCAGCCGCACCCCGGAAGGAGACGCCACCCCCCATGCTGATCGAGCCCGAGTACGAAGGAACCGACTCGGCGTTCGCCGTACGCCGACTCCAGCAGCTCGCCGAGCAGTGCGTCCGCTCCCTCCCGGCCTGCTGCGGCGCGGTCGCCACCCTCGGCGACGAGGAGGAGCAGGAACAGGACGAGCGCCGCACCACCGCCACCCATCCCGACCTCGCCGCCCTCGTCGGCGTCCAGCTCGACTCCGGCGACGGCCCCATCAGGGCGGCGCTCGACAGCGGCGAACCCGTCGTCGCCGGGGACCTGCTCCACGACGACCGGTGGCCCGCCTACCGGGCCGCCGCCCTCGGCGCCGGGGTGCGCTCCAGCGTCACGCTGCCGTTCCACCGCGCCGGCCTCCTCGTCACCCTCAACCTCTACGGCTTCCGCCCCGGGTCCCTGTCCAACGCCGCGCGCGGCCCCGCCGCCGTCCTGGGCGAGGAGGCCACCGCGGGCCTCGTCCGCGACCGCCGCTACCGCGCCGCCCTCACCGAGGTCGGCCAGCTGGAGACCGCGCTGCGCTCCCGGCCCGTCATCGACCGGGCCGGCGGCATCGTCATGCACGTCCTCGGCTGCGGCGTCGAGGAGGCGTACGCCGTGCTGCGGCGCGTCTCCCAGCTCACCAACCGCAAGCTCTCCGACGTGGCCGCGCAGATCGTGCGGAGCCGCGGGCGGGGTCTGGAGAAGGAGCTGGCCCGGCTCGCCCCGCCCCCTCCCGCCGTCCGCCCCCGACCGGCGAACCGTCGTGAACCTCCGTATAAAGGGTTTCAGTCCGCAGACGCACGGGAGGTCGTGGTGACGCGCAGCTCCGCCTCCGGGCACCCCCACGGGCACGGGCAGGTGCGGTACGCGCCGCCCGCCCCCGACACCGGCCTCCCCGTCGTGGCGGAGCTCGCCGGACTGCTGGCCGGGGCCGCCTCCCGGCCCGACCCCGAGCCGCCCGGCGGCGGGCCCGTGCTGCGCGAGGCGGCCTGCGGCTACTGGTCGCGGCGCGGCCTGCGCTGCCACCCCGAGGACCTCCTCGCCTCGCCCGGCACCGGGCCGCTGCTGACCGCGCTGCTCGCCGCGCACGGCGGCGACGTGCTGGTGCCGCGCCCCTGCCCGCTGTCCTGGACGCCGCAGATCCGCCTCCTGGGCCGGCCCGCCTACCACGTGCCGACGCCGGCCGAGTGCGGCGGCGTCCCCGACCCGTACGCGCTGCTGGAGACCGTACGGCGGGTGCGTGCGGAGGGCGGCCGCCCCGCCGTCCTGCTGCTGAGCGTCGCCGACGACCCCACCGGCACCGTCGCCCCGCCCGAGCCCGTCCGCGAGGCGTGCGAGGCGGCCGTCGGGGAGGGACTGCACATCGTCAGCGACGAGACCTGGCGGGACACCGTGCACCACCCGCACGACACGGTCTTCGTCAGCCCCGCCGAGATGTGCCCCGACGACGTCACCGTCCTGTGCGACCTCGCCGGCTCGGTCACCCCCGCCTCCTGGCCGGCAGCCGTGGCCCGCTTCCCCGCCGGAGCCCCCGCCGCCGCCCACCGGTCCCGCGCCCTCGACGTGCTCACCGCCCTCGGCGCCGACCTGCCCGGCCCGCTGGCCGTGGCCGTCGCCCACGCCCTCGACGAACCGGAGGCCGTCACCGCGCGGAACGCCGCCGCGACCGCCCTCCACGCGCGCCTGGCCGCCGAGGCCCACCGCGTGGTGCTCGCCGCCGGCGCCCTCGCCCTGCCGCCCGAGGCCGGCCGCCACCTGTACGCGGACCTCGGCCCGCTCCGCGGCCCCCTCGCCGCGCGGGGCGTCACCGACTCCGTCGAGCTGGAGGACCACCTGACCGCGCGCCTCGGCGTCCCCGTGCCCGGCGGCCACCGCTTCGGGGACGAACTCGGCGCCCTGCGCGTACGCCTGGCCACCACCCCGCTGCTGGGGGCCACCCAGGCCGAACGGCTGGCGGCGCTCGACGCCGACGACCCCCTCGACCCGCCGCACGTGGCGCGGGCCCTGGAGGCCCTGTCGGCCGCGCTCCTCGGCACCGCCCCGCGCCCGGACCGCGTTCAGACCGCCGGAGGGAACCGCAGATGACGGACGGGACGTCCACCGACCTCACCGCGCCCGCCACGCCCCCCGGGCGCGGCCCGGCTCCCCGGCCGCTGGGCGAGGTCCGCACCTGGCCCCGCTCCTTCGCGGGCCGGCTCACCGCGCCGCTGCCCGGCGTCCACGCCTTCGCCCGCCTGGCCCGCGAGGGTTCCGCGGCCCTGCGCCCCGGCAGCGACGGCCTGCGCGACGTCCCGAGGCTGCCCTTCGCCCCCGGCCCGCTGCCCCCCGCCGGCCCGGGGACGGTGGCCGCCACCTGGGCGGGCCACGCCAGCTGGGTCCTCCGCATCGGCGGCCTCACCGTCCTCACCGACCCCGTGTGGTCCCGCCGCATCCTCGGCACCCCGGCCCGCGTCACGCCCGTCGGCGTCCGCTGGGAGGACCTGCCGCCCGTCGACGCGGTCGTGATCAGCCACAACCACTACGACCACCTGGACGCGCCCACCCTGCGCCGGCTCCCGCGCACCACGCCGCTGTTCGTCCCCGCCGGCCTCGGCCGCTGGTTCCGCCGCCGCCGGTTCACCACCGTCACCGAACTCGACTGGTGGGAGTCGGCCGAACTGCGCGGCGTCCGCTTCGAGTTCGTCCCGGCCCACCACTGGTCCAAGCGGACCCTCACCGACACCTGCCGCACCCTGTGGGGCGGCTGGGTCCTCGGCGACCGCCGCGGGCGGCGCGTGTACTTCGCCGGCGACACCGGCTACGGCCACTGGTTCCGCCGCATCGCCGAGCGCCACCCCGGCATCGACCTGGCGCTGATGCCCATCGGCGCGTACGCGCCCCGCTGGTGGCTCGGCGACGTCCACACCGATCCGGAGGAGGCCGTCCGCGCCTTCCGGGACCTCGGGGCCCGGATCATGGCCCCGATGCACTGGGCGACCTTCGTCCTGTCCTCCGAGCCGGTGCTGGAGCCCCTGACCCGCCTCCACACGGCCTGGGGGGCCGCAGGACTGCCCCGCGACCGCCTCTGGGACCTGGCGGTCGGCGAGTCCCGGGTCCTGGAGTGACCGCGCCCTCACCCACCGCCCGGGCCGGTCCGCCGCCCCCGCCGCGCCCGGCGCCACACCCTCGGCGCGGCGGCGACCAGCAGCGCCAGCGCCACCGCCGCCGCCACCCCCTGCCACGGCCGCGGGAACAGCGCCCCGCCCGCCACCCCGATCAGCTGGTACGCCGCCGTCCACGCCAGCACCGCGGGCACGTCGCTCCGGACGAAGCGGGCCGGCGGCACCCGCGCCGTCAGGCACGCCAGCATCACCGGGATCCGCCCCGCCGGCACCAGCCGGGACAGCACCAGCACCGCCACCCGGTGCCGCCGCAGCCCCGCCCGGGCCCGCTCCAGCCGGTCCGGCGCTGCCCGGGACTCCGGCACCGCCGGCCACCGCGGTCCGCCCCGCGAGGCGGCCCCGCGCCACCCCAGCCAGTACAGCGCGGCGTCCCCCGCGAGGGCCGCCGCCGCGGCCACCAGGAAGACCGCCGGCAGCGCGAACGGCGTCGCCTGGTGAAACGCCACGACCGCCGCCGAGCTGACCACCGCCCCCGTCGGCACCACCGGCACCAGCGCGCCCAGGGCCACCAGCAGGAACAGCGACGGGTAGCCGACCGCCCGCTGCGCCTCCTGCGGGGGCAGCTGGCCCAGCAGCTCCGCGATCACCGCGCCGCCCCCGGCCGCACGCTCTCCCCGTGCCCGAGCCGGTGCACCGCGACGCGGGGCGCCAGCCGCGCCGCCAGCCGGGCGAACTCGTCGCCCGGCGCGTGGAACTCGTGCGGCCGCACCGCGTCCATCCCGATCGGCCAGTACGTGCCGTAGTGCACCGGTACCGCCGCCCGGGGCGCCAGCGCCGCCAGGGCCCGGGCGGCACGCCCCGCGTCCAGGTGGCCGTGGCCCAGGAACGGGCCCCACCCGCCCACCGGCAGCAGGGCCACGTCCACCTCGCCGACCGCCTCGGCCATCCCGTCGAACAGGCCGGTGTCCCCGGCGAAGTACGTGCGCGCCGCGCCCCGCACCACGTACCCGAGCGCGGGGGAGCGGTGCGGTCCCACCGGCAGCCGCCGTCCGTCGTGCGCGGCCGGCACCGCCCGCACCGCCACCGGCCCCGCCGCCACCTCGTCGCCGGCGCCGACCTCGGTGATCCGCAGTCCCGCCAGCCGCCGCAGCCCCGGCACCGCGCGGGTCGCGCCGCGCGGCACCACCAGCCGCGTGCCGGGCGCGAGCCGGGCCAGCGAGGGCAGGTGCAGGTGGTCGGCGTGCAGGTGCGACACGAGCACCAGGTCGGCCACCGCCGCCTCGGGCGGCGGCGGCGCGCCCCGGCGCCTGCGCAGGTGCGCGAGCCGCCGGACGAACAGCGGGTCCGTCAGCACCCGCACCCCGGAGTCCTCGATCGTGCAGGTGGCGTGGCCCCACCAGGTGACCTCCATGCCACGAGCGTAGAGCGCCGGCCTCCTGCGGCGGGCGCCGTCGGGAGTAGGGTCGGCCCATGGACGACGTACGCGTGGCGGCGATCGCCAGCCTGACGCCGCTCGAGGAACTCGACAGCGACCCGTTCCTGGTCGACACGCGCAGTCAGCACGCCATGTGCGAGCGGTGGGCGGCCGGCAGGGGCTATGTCGTCAGCCGCCAGCTCCTGTGCTACGGCCTGCCCCCCGACCACCGCACGCTGTGGGCGGACGTCGAGGAGGGCGCCGTCGACCTGTTCGTCGCGCCCAACGAGCGCGTCCTGGAGCGCGCGCTGACGTCGGCGCGGGACTTCTCCGCCGAGTGCGCGCGGCGCGGCGTGCGGCTGGAGACCGCCGGCCTCGACGAGCCCTCGTACGACGCGGAGACCAAGGCCCGCGTGCACCGGCGGCTGTCCATGCCCACCGCCGGCTACGACGGCCGCTGACCCCGGCGCCCCCGGGCGGGCGCGGCGCGGATCTGGGAGGGCACGCAAGACCCGACCAACGGGCCGGCGCCCCCGGGCGCGCGCGGCGCGGTGTGCCACGCTGGACCTCCCGGGCGGGAACGGGCGGAAGGCGGATCACGTGGGCGTCGGACGGTGGAGGTCGGCGGGCCGCGCGGCCCTGCGGGTCGTCGTGGTGTGGGCCGCGTCGACGCTCACCCTGCTCGCCCTCGCCGGGGTGCTCCCCGACCTCCGGCTCCAGTCCGGGAACGGCGACAGCGCCACCAGGACGGCCGTCACCGCCGCCTGGGGCGCGGGCGCCTTCGGCCTGCTCGGCGCGCTCGTGTGGCCCTTGGTCGTCCGGGCGCTGCTGCTCGTCCCGGCGCTCGTCCTCGGGGTGCTCGTGTTCTTCCTCAACGGGTCGCTGCTGCTGGTCGCGCTCTGGCTCGTCCCCGACGGGCGCGGGGAGGCCGACCCGGAGAACGCCGTCGTCGTCGCCGCCGTCATGTCCGCCGTGGCGTCCGCGACCTCCACCGCCCTCGCCGTCCGCGACGACGACGCCTACGGCCGGCGTCTGTACCGGCTCGCCGGCCGCCGCCGCGCCGCCCCCGCCCCCGGCGCCGCGCCGGGCACGGTCTTCCTGCAGCTCGACGGCGTCGGCCACCGCGTGCTGCGCCACGCCCTGGACGCCGGGCTGATGCCGACGCTCGCCGCCTGGGAGGGGACCACCCACCGGCTCACCCCGTGGCGCACCGGCTGGTCCAGCCAGACCGGTGCCAGCCAGCTCGCCCTGCTGCACGGCAGCGACCACGACGTGCCCGCGTTCCGCTGGTACGAGAAGGACACCGGCCGCCTCATGGTGTGCAACCGGCCCGCGAGCGCCGCCGAACTCCAGCGCCGCGCCGCCGCCCGCACCGGCGACCCCGGGCTCCTCGCCGACGACGGGGCCAGCCGGGGCAACCTCTTCGGCGGCGGCGCGGACCAGCTCGCCCTGGTGCTGTCGGTCTCCGGCCGCCGCGGCCCCGGGACCCGCTCCCGCGCCGGGTACTTCGCCTACTTCCGGGACCCCGCCAACGCCACCCGGACCGCGGTGTCGTTCGCCGCGGAGGTGTTCCGGGAGGTCGGGCAGGCGCTCGCCGCCCGGCTGCGGGGCGAGCGGCCGCGCGTGCCGCGCGGCGGCCCGTACCCGTTCGTCCGGGCCTTCGCGACGGTCGTGGAGCGGGACGTGGTGCTCGCGGCCGTGATGGGCGACGTGCTGGCCGGGCGGACGGCCGTCTACGCCGACCTCGTGGCGTACGACGAGGTCGCCCACCACTCCGGGCCGTGCGGCCGGGACGCGGCGAAGGTCCTCGCGCGCCTCGACCGGTGCGTCGGGCTGATCGGGAAGGCCGCCGGGCACGCCCCGCGCCCGTACCGGATCGTGGTCCTCTCCGACCACGGGCAGAGCTTCGGCGAGACCTTCCAGAGCGCGTACGGGCTGACGCTCCGCGACCTCGTACGGGCCGGCTGCGGCCTGCCGGTCTCCCGGCGGGCCCGGCGCGGCGCCGGCGGCGCGGAGGCCCGGGGCGCGCTGCGCAGCGCCCTGCACCGGCCGGTCGAGGGCGAGCGGCGCGGGGAGCGCCCGGCGCGCGGTGCGGACCCCCTGGTGCTGGCGTCGGGGAACCTGGGGCTCGTGTACTTCCCCGACGTGCCGCACCGGATGTCGCGCCAGGAGATCGACCGCCGCCACCCGGGGCTGCTGCCGGCCCTCGCCGGGCACCCGGGCGTCGGCTTCGTCCTGGTGCGCTGCGAGCGGCGCGGCTCGGTGGTGCTCGCGGCGGACGGGTTCGAGGCGCCGGTCGCCGGGCTGGCCGACGGGACGGGGCCGCTCGCCGCGTTCGGGCCGGGCGCGGCCGGCGCGATCCGCCGCACCGACGGCTTCCCGCACGTCGCGGACGTCATGGTCAACTCCGCGTACGACCCGTCGGCCGACCGGGTGCACGCCTTCGAGGACCAGATCGGTTCGCACGGCGGGCTCGGCGGCGGCCAGGGCGAGGCGTTCCTGCTGTGGCCGCGCGAGCTGCCGGCGCCCGTCGCGGCGGGGGAGGCCCTGGTGGGCGCCGAAGCCGTGCACCGGGTGCTGCGCCGCTGGCTGGAGGAGTCGCGCGGTCCCGGGGGATGCTCCGGGACGCCGGCCGCATCCGTGCAGGAACCACCGTCCGACCGGCGGGCGGCCGAAGCATTTCCTGCGGCAGACGGCCGTGCGCCGGACAAAAAGGGGTGATTTGGTGCCCGTGTCGCCGTACGCGAGCATGGTGAACGTTTGTACGGAGAAAGGCGCACCCCCTCATGACCACGGCCACCACCCCGCAGACCGGGCGGGACGCCCGGCGGACCCCGCCCCCCGGCACGCACGGGGACGGCGCCGCCGGCGGCGGCAGGCACGCGCGGCGCTTCGGCCTCCCCGTCGCCACGGCCCTGGTCATGGGCAACGTCATCGGCGGCGGCATCTTCCTGCTGCCCGCCTCCGTGGCGCCGTACGGCACGGTCAGCCTCGTCGCGTTCGCCGCCCTCACCGCCGGCGCCCTCGCCCTCGCCCTGGTCTTCGGGCGCCTCGCGGAGCGCCACCCGCGCACCGGCGGCCCGTACGTGTACGCCCGCGAGGCGTTCGGCGACTTCGCCGGGTTCCTGTCGGCCTGGTCCTACTGGATCACCACCTGGGTCTCCAACGCCGCCCTCGCCGTCGCCGCCGTCGGCTACCTGGACGTCCTGCTCCCGCTGCACGGCTCCGTCGCCGCGACGATCGCCGCCGCGCTCCTCCTGCAGTGGCTGCCCGCCCTCGCCAACCTGGCCGGCACCCGGTACGTCGGCGCCGTCCAGCTGGTCTCCACGGTCCTGAAGTTCGTCCCGCTGCTGCTCGTCGCCGTGGGCGGGCTGTTCTTCTTCGACTCCGGCAACCTGGGCCCGTTCCGGGGCGGCGACTCCGGGACGCTCGGCGCGGTGTCCGCGTCCGCCGCGATCCTGCTGTTCAGCTACCTCGGCGTCGAGTCGGCCGCCGTCAGCGCCGGCGAGGTCCGCGACCCGCGCCGCAACGTCGGCCGCGCCACCGTCCTGGGCACCCTCGGAGCCGCCGTCCTGTACCTCCTCGGCACGGTCGCCGTCTTCGGCACCGTCGCCCACGACCGGCTCGTCGGCTCCTCGGCGCCGTTCTCCGACGCCGTCGACGCCATGTTCGGCGGCACCTGGGGCGGTACGGCCGTCGCCTGCATGGCCCTGGTGTCGATGGCCGGCGCCCTCAACGGCTGGACGCTGCTGAGCGCCCAGACCCCGTACGCCGCCGCGCGCGACGGGCTGTTCCCGCGGGCCTTCGCCCACCGGAGGCGGGGCGTCCCCACCGTCGGCGTCCTGGTCACGGTCGTCCTCGCCTCGCTGCTGACCGTCCACAACTACACGGCCGGCTCCGACGGCGTCTTCGAGACGCTGGTCCTCGTCACCACATTCACCGCGACCGTCCCCTACCTGCTGTCCACCGCCGCGCAGCTCTACTTCCTGCTCTCCGGGCGGCGCGACCGGGTGCGGGGCGCCCGGCTGGCCCGCGACGGCGTCCTCGCCGCGCTCGCGTTCGGCTTCTCCCTGTGGCTGGTCGCGGGCTCCGGGTACGCCGCCGTCTACCAGGGCGTGCTGTTCCTCTTCGCGGGCGTCCCGGTGTACGCGTGGATGGCGGCCCGCAGGGACCGCGGGGAGCCCGCCGCCTGACCACCCGCCCGCACCGAGCCCGCCGGACACCCCGGTACGGGCCCCGGCGCCCGTGCGGCCGGCGCGGCGGGGCCGGGGCTCAGGACAGATCCAGCACCCCCACCGTCTCGCCCCCGCTGACCTCCCCGGTCGGCCGGAACCCGAGCGTCCGGTAGAAGCCCTCCGGACCGCCCGGCCCGGGGTGCCAGGTGACCGTCAGGCGCGTGCCGCCCCGGCGCCGGATCTCGGCCGCCACGGACTCCACCGCGAACCGCCCGTAGCCCCGTCCCTGCCTGCCGTCGGCGACGTTGAGGCGCCAGAGTCCGGAGCGGAGGTCCGTGCCCCCGCCGGTCCAGTCGACGTCGAAGAAGGCCATGAGGAACCCGACGGCCTCGTCGCCGTCGCAGACGAGCCGGGGCCACGCGACGCCGGGGTGGACGTACGCCTCGGCGAGGGACTTCACCACCGGGGCCACCAGGTGCTCCTGGTCGGGGCGGACCCTCAGTCCGATCGCCGTCTCGAAGTTGTCGGGGGTGATCTCCCGCAGGTGGGGTGAAGTGGGCATGTCCGCACCCTACGCGGGTGCCGCAAGCGGTTTTCGGCGGTCCGGCCCGCCCTGTGGGCTCAGGCGGGGCTCAGACGGGGCCGGCCGGCGGCAGCCCCGCCGCCGACCGCACCAGCGCGTCCAGCACCGGCCGGATCAGCGGGTGCTCCTCGGCGCCCCGCCGCACCGCCGCGAACACCCGGCGGAACGCCGCCGGGCCCGCCACCGGCCGGACCACCACGCCCTTCAGCTCGATGCCGCGCAGCGCCGAGCGCGGCACGAGGGCCACCCCCGCGCCCGCGCCCGCGAGCGCCACGACCGCGCGGAAGTCGTCCGACACGTGCACCAGCCGCGGCTCGAAACCCGCCAGCTCGCAGGCGAGCAGCACCACGTCGTGGCACGGGTTGCCCGGCGACTGGCCGATCCAGTCGCTGTCCGCGAGCGCGGCCAGCGCCACCTCCGGCTCCTGCGCCAGAGGGTGGGCCGCGTGGAGCACCGCGTCGAACGGCTCCGCGTACAGCGGCACCCGCGCCAGCCGCCGGTCGCCCTCGCGCGGCGCGCCCCGGTACTCCACGGACAGCGCCAGGTCGGCCACGCCGTTGAGGACGAGCGGCAGCGACTCGTCGCCCTCCACGTCCCGCACCCGCAGCCGGATCCCCGGGTGGCGCTCCGCGAGCCGCTCGATCGCCGGGGCCAGCACCTCCGCGATGCCCGTGGCGAACGCCGCGACCGACACCTCGCCCGCCGTCCCGTCCGCGTACGCCGCGAGCTCCGCCTCGGCGCGCTCCAACTGCGCCAGCACCTCGTTGGCGTGTTCCAGCAGGATCTCCCCGGCCGGGGTGAGCCGCACCCCCCGGCCGCTGCGGGTCAGCAGGGTGTGCCCGGTCTCCTGCTCCAGCGCGGTGAGCTGCTGGGAGACGGCGGACGGGGTGAGGTACAGCGCTGCCGCGGCGGCGGTCACCGTGCGGTGGTCCGCCGCGGCCCGCAGTATGCGCAGCCGGCGGGGGTCGATCACCCCGCCATTGTCACCCGGCGGCCGGGGCGGCGTCACACGTCCGCCGCCCCGGCCGCCGGGCCGGCCTCACGCGTCCATCACGGCCCGGGCGTCCACGAACGCCGCCACCGCGCGCTCCACGTCCGCCGCGGAGTGCGCCGCCGAGAGCTGCACCCGGATCCGGGCCTGCCCCATCGGCACCACCGGGTAGGAGAAGCCGATCACGTACACCCCGCGCTCCAGCAGCAGCTCCGCCATGCGCGCCGCCCGCGCCGCGTCCCCGATCATCACGGGGGCGATCGCGTGGTCGCCCGGCAGGATCTCGAAGCCCTCCTCCGCCATCCGGGTGCGGAACAGCTTCGTGTTCGCGTCGAGCCGCTCGCGCAGGTCGCCCGCCGACTCCAGCAGGTCGAGGACCTTCAGCGACGCGGCGGCGATCACCGGGGCGAGCGAGTTGGAGAACAGGTACGGGCGGGACCGCTGGCGCAGCAGCTCCACGATCTCCGCGCGGGCCGCCACGTAGCCGCCGGACGCGCCGCCCAGCGCCTTGCCGAGGGTGCCGGTGACGATGTCCACGCGGTCCATCACGTCGTGCAGCTCCGGCGTGCCCCGGCCGCCCGCGCCGACGAAGCCGACGGCGTGCGAGTCGTCGACCATGACCATCGCGTCGTACCGGTCGGCGAGGTCGCAGATCTCCCGCAGCGGCGCCACGTAGCCGTCCATCGAGAACACGCCGTCGGTGACGACCAGGCGGCGCCGGGCGCCCGCCGCCTCCTTCAGCCGGGCCTCCAGCTCGGCCATGTCGCGGTTGGCGTACCGGTACCGGGAGGCCTTCGACAGGCGGATGCCGTCGATGATCGACGCGTGGTTCAGGGCGTCGGAGATCACCGCGTCCTCGGGGCCGAGGAGGGTCTCGAAGACACCGCCGTTCGCGTCGAAGCAGGAGGAGTAGAGGATCGTGTCCTCCTGCCCGAGGAACGCCGACAGCCTCCGCTCCAGCTCCTTGTGGATCTCCTGCGTGCCGCAGATGAACCGCACGGACGCCATGCCGTAGCCCCAGCGGTCCAGGGCCTCCTTGGCCGCCGCCACCACCTCGGGGTGGTCGGCGAGGCCCAGGTAGTTGTTGGCGCAGAAGTTCAGCACGTCGCCGGGCGCGCCGCCCGCGGTGACGGCGACGGAAGCGGACTGCGGGGTGCCGATGACCCGCTCGGGCTTGTACAGCCCGGCGTCGCGGATCTCGTCGAGGGCGGCGCGCAGCTCGTCACGGACGGACACGAACATCAGGGGTGCTCCTAGGGGTCGCGGTGGCCAGGGATGCGGAGGGGCGCGTACCGGCCCGCGTCACGCGTCCCAGTTCAGGATGATCTTGCCGCTGCGGGCCGTCGACGCCTCGTCGAACGCGGCGTCGAAGTCCTTGTACGGATAGGTGCCGGTGACCACGGGACTCAGGTCGAGGCCGCCCTCCAGCAGCACCGTCATGGCGTACCACGTCTCGTACATCTCCCGGCCGTAGATGCCCTTGACCGTGATCATCGACGTCACGATCCTCGACCAGTCGACCGGGAACTCCTCCGCCGGCAGGCCCAGCATCGCGATGCGCCCGCCGTGGGTCATGTTGGCGACCATCTCGCGCATCGCCTCGGGACGGCCGGACATCTCCAGGCCGACGTCGAAGCCCTCCCGCAGCCCCAGCCGCCTCTGCGCGTCCGCCACGCTCGTCTCCGCGACGTTCACCGCGAGGGTCGCGCCGACCTCGCGGGCGATCTCCAGGCGGGGCTCGCTCACGTCGGTGATCACCACGTTGCGCGCGCCGGCGTGCCGGGCCACGGCCGCCGCCATGATGCCGATCGGGCCGGCGCCCGTGATCAGCACGTCCTCGCCGACCAGCGGGAACGACAGCGCCGTGTGCACCGCGTTGCCGAACGGGTCGAAGATCGCCGCGATGTCGAGGTCCACCTTCGTGCGGTGCACCCACACGTTGGACGCGGGCAGCGCCACGTACTCGGCGAACGCCCCGTTCCGCCCGACGCCGAGCCCGACCGTCGCCCGGCACAGGTGGCGGCGGCCCGCCAGGCAGTTGCGGCACTTGCCGCAGACGAGGTGGCCCTCGCCGCTGACCAGGTCGCCCACCGCGACGTCTTGCACGTCGGAGCCGACCGCGGCGACCTCGCCGACGAACTCGTGGCCGAGGACCAGAGGCGTCGACACGGCCTGCCGCGCCCAGCCGTCCCACGCGCGGATGTGTAGGTCGGTCCCGCAGATACCGGTGCGCAGCACCCTGATCAGCACGTCGCCGGGGCCCGTCTCGGGCTCGGGGACGTCCATCAGCCACAGGCCGGGTTCGGCCTTCTGCTTGACAAGGGCCTTCATCGCGATGACTCCAGGCGGGAGGAGAGGTGAACGCGACCAATCTGCCGATCCGGGAGGGCCACGTCCATCGAGGTTTTCTTAAGCGGTCCCACAGCCTGGCTTCACGCGCCCGCCGACCGGGTGAGCACCGGTCCCGCCGCGACGGGGCTAAGGGGGCGGGTGGGGGGTAGTCGGCGTCGTGAGAGCCGGACGGCGGCACCCGCCGCCCCGCGAGAAAGAGGTCGCCCCATGACCACTCACCCCCGCACGACGACCGCGCGGACCCCCGTGCAGAAGGCCGCCCTCCTGGTGGGCGCGGTGTTCCTGCTGGTGGGGATCCTCGGCTTCATCCCCGGGATCACGACGGACTACGACACGATGAAGTTCGCCGAGCACCACTCCGAGGCCAAGCTGCTGGGTCTGTTCCAGGTGTCGATCCTGCACAACATCGTGCACCTGCTGTTCGGGATCGCGGGCCTCACCATGGCCCGCGCGGCCTCCACCGCCCGCAGTTTCCTCATCGGGGGCGGCGTCGTCTACCTGCTCCTGTGGCTCTACGGCCTGATCATCGACCACGACAGCGCCGCCAACTTCGTGCCCGTCAACACCGCCGACAACTGGCTGCACTTCTTCCTCGGGGCGGGCATGATCGCCCTGGGCGTGCTGCTGACCCGCGGCGCCGGGCGCCCGGCGCGCCGGTAGGGCGGACGGCCGCCCCCTCCGCCACCGGCCGGCGTCACGCCGGCGGAACGCCGGGCAGGGGGCGGACCGCCCCGGCCGCGGACCGCCCCGGCCGGGGACCGCGCGGAGAGGCCGCCGGCCGGCCCCCACCGGCCCGGCGCCGCCGGGGCTCCCCACCCCGGCCGGCGGACGCCCGCGCGCTCCCGCCACCGGGGCCGTCCGCCCCGACTGACGGACACTCACACCATCCCATCAGACGTGTTGTTGCCCGAACGGCTCAATCGGCGAGGTCGTGACGCGCGCCGATCCGGTGCGTTTGCCATGGTGCGATGGGGTACCCAACCGCCCGTTCTCCGATCGCCCTCGACCGCCCGGATGGGGTTTCGCATGGCCACGACCAACGAGCAGACCACCCTCGTGCCAGTGAGAAGGCGGGGGTGGGGCCGTATCGCCGTCGACTGGCTCACCACGACGGACCACAAGAAGATCGGACACCTCTACCTGATCACGTCCTTCGTCTTCTTCCTGTTCGGCGGTCTGCTGGCGCTGATGCTCCGTGCGGAGCTGGCGCGCCCCGGCATCCAACTGATCTCGAACGAGCAGTACAACCAGACCTTCACCCTGCACGGCACGGTCATGCTGCTGCTGTTCGCCACCCCGACGTTCACCGGGTTCGCCAACGCGATCATGCCGTTGCAGATCGGGGCCCCCGACGTGGCGTTCCCGCGGCTGAACATGTTCTCGTACTGGCTGTTCCTCTTCGGCAGCCTCATCGTCCTGGGCGGCCTGCTGACGACCCAGGGCACCGCGGACTTCGGCTGGACCGCCTACACCCCCCTCAGCGGCGGGGAACGCACCCCCTACGCCGGCGGCGACATGTGGATCATGGGGCTGGCGCTGACCGGCTTCGGCACCATTCTGGGCGCGGTCAACTTCATCACCACCATCATCTGCATGCGGGCGCCCGGCATGACGATGTTCCGGATGCCGATCTTCACCTGGAACGTGCTGCTGACCTCCGTGCTGGTCCTGCTCGCGTTCCCGGTCCTGGCGGCCGCGCTGTTCGCCCTGGAGGCGGACCGGCGCTTCGGGGCCCAGGTGTTCGACCCGGAAACCGGCGGGGCGCTCCTGTGGCAGCACCTGTTCTGGTTCTTCGGCCATCCGGAGGTGTACATCCTGGCGCTGCCCTTCTTCGGGGTGGTCAGCGAGGTCATCCCGGTCTTCTGCCGCAAGCCGCTGTTCGGGTACATCGGCCTGGTGGCCGCGACGATCGCCATCACCGGCCTGTCGGCGACGGTGTGGGCGCACCACATGTTCGCCACCGGCGCGGTGCTGCTGCCGTTCTTCTCGTTCATGACCTTCCTCATCGCCGTGCCCACCGGGGTGAAGTTCTTCAACTGGATCGGCACGATGTGGAAGGGCACGATCAGTTTCGAGACGCCGATGCTGTGGGCCGTCGGCTTCCTCGTCACCTTCCTCTTCGGCGGGCTGACCGGCGTCATCCTCGGCTCGCCGCCGCTGGACTGGCACGTCACCGACACGTACTTCGTGGTGGCGCACTTCCACTACGTCGTCTTCGGCACCGTGGTGTTCGCGATGTTCGCCGGCTTCCACTTCTGGTGGCCGAAGATGACCGGCACGATGCTCGACGAGCGCCTCGGCAAGATCCACTTCTGGACCCTGTTCGTCGGCTTCCACCTGACGTTCCTGGTGCAGCACTGGCTCGGCGCCCAGGGCATGCCCCGCCGGTACGCGGACTACCTGGCGGCCGACGGGTTCACCGGCCTCAACATGCTCTCCTCGATCGGCGCGTTCCTGCTGGGCCTCTCCACCCTGCCGTTCCTGTACAACGTGTGGAAGACCGCCAAGATCGGCAAGCGGGTCGACGTCGACGACCCGTGGGGCTACGGACGTTCCCTCGAATGGGCCACCTCCTGCCCGCCGCCGCGCCACAACTTCCTCACCCTGCCCCGGGTCCGCTCCGAATCGCCCGCCTTCGACCTGCACCACCCCGAGGTCACCGCCCTCAGGGCGCAGGAGACGGGCGGCCGCCGGGACGTCATCGAGCCCGAGAAGGGGACGGCTGCCCGGCCGGGAGGCAAGGGGGAGCTGGGATGAGAGCCACCTCGGCGGCGGGCCGCGAGACGGCCGCGGGCATCAACCGCGTCGAGGGCTACCTCCTCGCCCAGGCGGAGCTGCTCAGGGCCCGCGAAGAGGGCGAGGCGTTCGCCCGCCGCATGCCGTGGCTGACCACCGCCCAGCACGAGGAGGTGGCGCGCCTCTACGCGGAGGACCGCATCGAACTGTCGAAGAAGGTCCTGCGGGCGATCGCCGACCGCTGCGTCGAACTGCGCGGCGAGTACACCGCGCGCTACGTGCAACTGCGGCAGCGCCTCCTGTGCCTGAGCGTCGCCTCGCTCCTCATCGCGGCGGCGCTGTGCGCGGGCGCCTGGCTCACCGCCGGGTGACTCGGGCGGCGTGCCCGGGGCAGCCGCGGCCCCGCCCGCGCCCGCGGACGACCGCCACCGCCCGGTCGACCAGCCCGGGGCGGTCGACCGGGCGGTGGCGCGACCGGCGGGGTGGTCCGCACGGGGCCCGGGCCGGGACCCCGGCCGGAGCGGGCCCGTACCACCCCGTGTGCGGACCCCGACGGAGGGCGATCCGCCGTGTCCCGGACCCGTGGCCGTCGCGACGGTCGCCACACCGCGGACGGTGACCCGGCCGGCGGTGTCGGCCGGGGGCGGCGGGCACCGGGACCGTAGGGTCGGGAGCACCACGGCACCCGACCGCGAGGAGACGGCACATGCCCACCGAACCGCTGCCGCAGAGGGAGGTCGAGGACCGGCTGCGCGAACTGCCCGGCTGGTCCTTCGCCGACGACCGGATCTCCCGCACCTACCGTCTCGCCACCCACTTCGCGGCGGCCGCGATGGTCGTCCACGTCGCGCGCGTGCAGGACGAACTCGACCACCACTCCGACCTGACCCTGGGCTACGACACGGTTACCGTGTCCGTGCACACCCACGAGGCGGGCGGCGCCGTCACGGAGCGGGACTTCCGCCTGGCCTCACGGGTCGACGCCGTCGCCGCCGCCCACGGCGCCTCCTGACGCCCCGCCGGCCGCCGGCGCTCGCCCGGCGCCCCACTGCGCCCCCCGGAAGCGCCCCGCCGGCGCCCCCGCCCCGGCCGCACGGACCCGCCCGCCGCCCGGACGCGGCGGCGGCCCCCCGCGCCCGGGCGGGGCCGGAGCGGTCCGGGCGCGGACCGCGGGGGCGCCGGCCGGTGGGCACGGGGGTTGCCGGATCGGCACGGCCGCTCGCCTCCGGCGGCCCCGGCCCGCACGCTGTCCCCATGACCCACGACCACACCCACATGGACTGGACCGCGATGCTGCCGCTGCTGGAGCGCGGCGCCGAACTGCGCACCCCGCTGTACCGGCGGGCGACGGCCTGGCTCGCCGACCTGCTGCCGGTGGGCGCCGCCCGGCGCGTCCTCGACGTCGGCAGCGGCCCCGGCGTGCTGTCCCGCCTCCTCGCCGAGGCGTTCCCGTACGCGGAGGTCGTCGCCGTCGACGCGACGCCCGAACTGCTGGAGCGCGCCCGGGAGCGCAACTCCGGGCTCGGCGACCGGTTCACCACGCTGCTCGCCGAACTGCCCGGCGCCACGGACCGGCTCGGCGAGGCGGACCTGGTCTGGGCGGGGGAGTCCGTCCACCACGTCGGCGACCAGCGCGGCGCCCTGGCGGGCCTCGCCCGCCGCCTGCGCCCCGGCGGGCTGCTCGCCCTGGCGGAGGGCGGCCTGGCGGCGCGTCACCTGCCCCGCGACGCCGGCGTCGGACGGCCCGGTCTGGAGGCCCGCGTCGAGGCGCTGACCGCCGACTGGTTCAGCCAGATGCGGGCCGCGCTGCCCGGCGCCCGCGCGGAGGTCGAGGACTGGCCGGCGCTGCTCGCCGCCGCGGGGCTCGTCCCGACCGGGACCCGCACCTTCCTGCTGGACGTCCCGGCGCCCGTCCCCGCCGCCGTGCGCGAGCACGTCGTCACGGTCTTCACCCGGACCCGCGACGTCGTCGGCGACCGGCTCTCCGACGAGGACCTCACCGCCCTCGACCGGCTGCTCGACCCGGAGGACCCCGCGAGCCTCCACCGCCGCCCCGACGTGCACCTCCTCACGGCCCGCACGGTGCACACCGCCCGCCGCGCCTCCTGACGGCACCCGGGCCACGGCGCGTCAGCGGTACAGGGCCTCGACCTCCGCCGCGTACAGCGTCTCGATGGCGCGCCGCTTCAGCTTCAGCGACGGCGTCAGCAGGCCGTGCTCCTCGCTGAACGGATGGGCCAGGATGCGGAAGGTGCGGATCGCCTCGGCGTGCGACACCAGCGTGTTGGCGGCGACGACCGCGCGGCGGATCTCCTTCTCCAGCGCCGGGTCCCGGACCAGCTCGGTCGCCTGCAGCGGCGCCCGCCGCTGCAGTGCGAGCCAGTGCTCGATCGCCTCCTGGTCCAGGGTGATCAGCGCCGCGACGTACGGCCGGTCGTTGCCGACCACGACGCACTGGGCGACCAGCGGGTGCGAGCGCACGCAGTTCTCCAGCATCTGGGGCGCGACGCTCTTGCCGCTGGTCGTCACCAGGATCTCCTTCTTCCGCCCGGTGATCGTCAGGTAGCCGTCCTCGTCGAGCGCCCCGAGGTCCCCGGTCGCCAGCCAGCCGTCCCGCAGCACCGCCTCCCCGGCCGACGGGTCGTTGAGGTACCCGGAGAAGAGGTGCGGCCCGCGCAGCCACACCTCCCCGTCGTCGGCGATCCGCACCGAGGTCCCGGGCAGGGGCGGCCCCACGGTTCCGAACTTGGTCCGCTCCGGCGGGTTGAGGGTCGACGCGGAGCACGCCTCGGTCAGCCCGTACCCCTCGTACACGGTCACGCCCGCGCCCGCGAAGAACAGCCCCAGTCTCCGGCCCATCGCGGAGCCGCCCGACATGGCGTGCCGCACCCGCCCCCCGAACACCGCGCGCACCTTGTCGTACACGAGCCGGTCGAACAACCGGTGCCGCACCCGCAGCGCCGCCGAGGGCCCCGGACCGGCCCCCAGGGCCCGCTCCTCCTGCGCCTCCGCGTACCGGACGGCCACCTCGACGGCCCGCTCGAAGACGCCGCCCTTCCCGTCGGCCTCCGCGCGCCGCCGCGCCGCCTCGAAGACCTTCTCGAAGACGGACGGCACGGCCAGCACGAACGTGGGCTGGAACGAGGCCAGGGCGGGCAGGAGCGCACGCGGCGACAGCTCCGGCTGGTGACCCAGCTTCACCCGCCCCCGCAGCGCCGAGACCTGCACCTGCCGGCCGAACGCGTGGGCGAGCGGCAGGAACAGCAGCGTCGACGCGGCCTCGTCCGGCCGGGAGCTGTACACCTGCTCCCAGCGCCGCAGCATCGTGTCGGCCTGGGACATGAAGTTCCCGTGCGTCAGCACACAGCCCTTGGGACGTCCGGTCGTGCCGGACGTGTAGATGACGGTGGCGATCGAGTCCGGGGTGAGGGCCCGCCGGTGCCGGTGCACCACCTCGTCGTCGATCTGCTCCCCGGCCCCGACCAGTTCCGCCAGCGCGCCCTTGTCGAGCTGCCACAGCCGCTCCAGGTGCGGCAGGTGGTTGACGACGGAACCGATCGTCATGGCGTGGTCCTCGTGCTCGACGACGCAGGCGCGCACCTCCGCGTCGTGCAGCATCCAGTGGACCTGGTCGGCGGAGGAGGTCGGGTACATGGGCACCGGCTGCGCGCCCACGCACCACAGCGCGAAGTCGAACAGCGTCCACTCGTAGCGCGTACGGGACATGATCGCGACCCGGTCCCCGAACCGGATGCCCTGCGCGAGGAGCCCCTTGGCGAGAGCCATCACCTCGTCGCGGAACTGCGCGGACGTGACGTCCCGCCACGCTCCGGAGGAGTCCCTCCGCCCCAGGGCCACCCGGTCCGGGTCGCTCGCCGCGTGGTCGAACACGACATCGGCCAGCCCGCCGACCAGCGGAGCCGTCGCCACGGGCGGGACTGTCAACTCACGCAATGGCCTGCTCCTTGTGACGCTCAGCACAGCGGAGGGTGACGGTACCGGACGGACAGTGGGGGCGGGAGGCTCTTCCCGAAGTCCGGACAAGCGACGTCGTCACTGGTCAGAGAGTGATGGCGTGGTCACGGCGGGGCAGGGGCGCTTATTACTGACCCGCAGGTCAGCAAGAGTGACGAGAACCTCCACCGAATCCACACGGGACGACCACGCGGATCCGGGCCCCCGGCCCGCCGCCCCGGCCGGCGGGACACCGCTTCACGCCACCCGACGCCACCCCGGCTGCACCCGCCCCGGAGGACCGTGATCACGCCCGTTACGGTGAGGGCCATGCCCGCATCCGCGACCCGCGCCCCCCGCCCCGCCGTCCTCCTCGCGCGCCGCCCGGGCGGCGCGCGGTGACCCGCGGCCGGATACGCCCCGGAGCCGCCCGGCCCTGCTCGCTCGTCGTCTGCCGGGGCTGCTGCTGCGGCGACGCGCGCAAGAACCCCGGAACCGACCACGCGGGCCAGCTGGAGCGGCTGCGGCAGGCCGCGGAGGCCTCCGGCGGGAGGCTGGCGGTCCGCACGAGCGACTGCCTGGGGCCGTGCGGTCAGGCCAACGTCGTGGTCGTCCAGCCCTCCACCGAGGCCCGGCGCCGCGGCGCCCGTGCCGCGTGGATCGGCTGGGTGCTGGACGACGACTGCCTGGACGACCTCGTCGCCTGGGCCGAGGCGGGGGTCCGGGCGCGGCCGAGCCGCCCGCGGCGCTCGCGCTGCAGATGATCGACCCGCCGTCGGAGACCCGCCGCCGCACCCGCTGACCCCCGGGCGCCCCGGCGCCCGCCGCGCGGGACGCCCCCGCAGCCCGGGGCGGCCCCCCCGGTCCGGGACGGCCCCCCGATCCGGTGCGCTCCCTCGGCTCGGGGCCGCCCCGAGCCCGCGGCCCGGGGTGACGCCCCGGACCGGGCGGTTTCAGTCCGCGGCGTCTCCCAGCCGGGAGACGCCGCGGTCCGGAACGCTCCCGCAGCCCGGGACGGTCCCGGCCGGGAACGGTTCCCGGGGGCGGGGCGGTGCCGCACCCCGGAACGGCCCCGCGGCCCGCGGCGGCGCCGACCGTGCGGGGACGGACGCGGGCGGCGCGCTCACCCGGCCGACAGGGGGACCCCGTCCGCGTCCAGGAGGCGGTGCTCCCCGGCGTACACGTTCATCGACCCGCCCCGCAGGAACCCGACCAGCGTCAGTCCGGTCTCGGCGGCCAGGTCCACGGCGAGCGACGACGGCGCCGAGACCGCCGCCAGCACCGGGACGCCCGCCATCACGGCCTTCTGCGCCAGCTCGAAGGAGGCCCGCCCCGACACCATCAGCACCGTCCCTCCCAGCGGCAGCCGCCCCTCCCGCAGAGCGCGCCCGACCACCTTGTCGACGGCGTTGTGCCGCCCCACGTCCTCCCGTACGTCGAGCAGCCCGCCCGAGGCCGAGAACAGCGCCGCCGCGTGCAGCCCGCCCGTCCGCTCGAACACCTCCTGGGCGGCCCGGAGCCGGTCGGGCAGCGCGGTCAGCACGTCCACCCCGACCCGCACCGGCGGGCCGTCGGCTAGGGCGAACCGGGCGGTGGTGCGCACCGCGTCCAGGCTGGCCTTGCCGCACAGCCCGCACGAGGAGGTCGTGTAGACGTTCCGCTCCAGCGTGATGTCGGGCACGGGCACGTCCGGCGCGAGCCGCACGTCGACCACGTTGTACGTGTTGCCGCCGCCGTCGCGGGCGCCCGCGCAGTACGCGACGTTCCGCACCTCCTCCGCCGAGCCGAGGACGCCCTCGCTGACCAGGAACCCGACGGCGAGCGCGAAGTCGTCGCCCGGCGTGCGCATGGTGACGGCGAGGGGCCTGCCGTTCAGCCGGATCTCCAGCGGCTCCTCGACGACGAGCGTGTCGGGCCGGGCGGACACGGCGCCGTCCCGGACCCGGATTATGCGCCGCCTTTCCGTGACCCGCCCCATATCTCCCGTCCTTTTGCCGTGGCCGTACTGCTTTCCGGGGACATTGTCCTCCACAGTGCGCGTCGGCGGGCCGGGTGGCGGGGATGTGGTGGACCCTCCAAGCGGTGGACGCGAATGCTGTGGGATCACGCGACGGGTTACCCGCGGGTCGCTGACCAGACTTGGGATTCTTGTCCATCACGTACCGATCAGTCGAGGGGGTCCCCGGGCATGACGGGCACTCGTATCGCCGCGCTTGGGCACTACCAGCCCGCCAAGGTGCTCACCAACGACGACCTGGCCGCGCTGGTCGACACCAGCGACGAGTGGATCCGCAGCCGCGTCGGCATCCGCACCCGTCACATGGCCGGGCCGGAGGAGCCGGTCGACAAGCTGGCGGCCGAGGCGGCCGCGAAGGCCCTCGCCTCGGCCGGACTGGCGCCCGCGGACGTCGACCTGGTCGTCGTCGCCACCTCCACCGCGATCGACCGCTCCCCGAACATGGCCGCCCGCGTCGCCGCCCGGCTCGGCATGGCCTCCCCGGCCACCATGGACCTGAACGTCGTCTGCGCGGGCTTCACCCACGCCCTCGCCGTCGCCGACCACGCCGTACGGGCCGGCTCGGCGCACCGCGCCCTGGTCGTCGGCGCGGACAAGATGACGGAGATCGCCGACTGGACCGACCGCACGACCTGCGTCCTGCTCGGCGACGGCGCCGGCGCGGCCGTCGTGGAGGCCGCCCCCGCGGGCGCCCCCGGCATCGGCCCGGTCCTGTGGGGTTCCGTCCCCGAGATGGGCCACGCGGTCCGCATCGAGGGCACCCCGCCCCGCTTCGCCCAGGAGGGTCAGGCCGTCTACCGCTGGGCCACCACCCGGCTCCCGCCCCTCGCTCGGCAGGTCTGCGAGCGCTCCGGCATCGCCGTGGAGGAGCTGGGGGCGATCGTCCTCCACCAGGCGAACCTCCGCATCATCGAGCCCCTGGCCCTGCGCATAGGCGCGGTCAACGCGGTCGTCGCCCGGGACGTCACGGAGTCCGGCAACACCTCGGCCGCGTCCATCCCCATGGCGCTGTCCAAGCTGGTAGCCTGCGGCGACGTCCCTCCCGGCTCCCCGGCCCTCCTCTTCGGCTTCGGCGGCAACCTGTCGTACGCGGGCCAGGTGGTCCACACCCCGTGAGTCCGGCCCCTCACGCTGCGTCACCCCGCCGAAACCGCCGGACACCCCGCCTGACCACGGGATATGAGGGTGAAGGGCGCCTCGAACCCCTGGTAGAGTTATCCGTGTCGCCGCGGGGAGCACCCGGAGCGACGCGAAACCCGGTCCGGGTGGCGGAATGGCAGACGCGCTAGCTTGAGGTGCTAGTGCCCTTTATCGGGCGTGGGGGTTCAAGTCCCCCCTCGGACACCAGCAGAGACCCCAGTTCACCTGGGGTTTTTCTGTTTCTCCGGCTGTGGCGTGACCAACCACGTGCCCAACAGCCGAGCGAACTTCCTGATCAGACCAGGGATGACAGGCCGAGTCGGCTGGCACTCGAAGCGGCCGGCTTCTTCGCTCCCTCAGCGCGACGCCTGCCGTACCGCGCCATCGTGTAGCCCGGCGAGTGGTGCCGGGCCTTGGCCGAGACCTCTACCGGGTTCTCGTGGGCGTCCAGATCGTTCGTGATCTTCGACGCCCGCCAGTCGTGCAGCCGGAAGTTCTCCGGCGGGTGCAGACGGTTGCGTGCCGTCCGCCAGCGGGCCGACACCTTCTCGGGGTCCTGCGGTCCGCCCGCCTCACCCCGGTGCAGCTTGAAGCCGTCACGGGCGAACACGAGGTCATGGTCCACCCGGAGATCCCCGAGGCGTTCGCGCTCCGCGTCCTGGCGTTCCTTCTGCCACTTGAGGACGTTCAGCAGGCCTTGATCTACGTAGATGATCGCGTTGTCGTCTCCATCCTTGGTGAGCTTGCGCAGCCGGTAGGCGTTGCCCTCCTCGACCACGACCCAGGCCAGTTCGATGGCGGACTCATCCCAAAGGGAGAGCGCGTCACAGTCATTGCCAAGGCCCTCGGGATCTCGTGAGCCACCTCGTACCGGCACATCGGAGAGAGCGCCTGAGACAGGGGCGCAGTCAGGCGCTCACCTCCGAGTGCACCGGGACGGGCGGGCGCACTCCGGTGAGCGCCTCCGCGCGGGCCACGAGTCGGGGCGCAAGGTCGGGGTACCAGCCACGGGCTACGGCTTGCAGCATCTCCGCCAGGGCTGCTATTGATCCGAAACGCTTTGGGTTCACTCGTTGAGGATGTAGCGGACGTGCGGGGCTTTGAAGTAGCCGGTAACGATGTGGGGCTGGCGTTGTCGACGGTGGAAGAACCTGCGGGTTTCGGCGGCGAGTTCGGCCTGGTTCCTGGCCCGGTGGGTGTGGGGCAGGCTGCGTTTGGGGTCGGCGTTGACCAGCTCGTCGGGGTTCAGCTCGGGTGAGTACGACGGCAGGAAGTGCAGCTCGACCTGGTCCTTGTGGTCGGCGAGCCACGCCCGTACCGCCTTCGAGCGGTGGGCCGGGTGCCGGTCGACGATCAGGTGGACCTTGCGGTCGAAGTGGCCGACGAGCCGGGCGAGGAAGCGGCACATGACCTTCGCGTCGAAGGTCCCGGTGAAGACCATGAAGTGCATCCGGCCGCGGGTGCTGATTGCGGACATCGCGTTCACGGAGAACCGGTTGCCGGTGCGACGGACCACCGGCGTCGCGCCTTTGGCGCCCCAGGTTCGGCCGGTGACCTGGTCCGAGCGGATCCCGACCTGGTCGCCGAAGAGGATTTCGGCGTTGCCGGCCTTCGCCCTGGCCCGGATCGCCGGCCAGGTCTCCTCGCACCAGACGCGGACGGCCTTCGGGTCCCGTTCGACAGCCCGCTTGTCCGGCCGCTGGAACGTCAGTCCCCAGCGTTTGAGGTACTTGCCCACGCCGGGCTCGGTGAACCGGACCCGGTACAGCTTGAAGATCAGTTCACCTATCAGCCCCCGCGTCCACAGCTGACCGGAAAGCCCCAGGTCGCAGGGGATGTGATCGAGGACCGCCTGCCGCACGGCAGCCTGCTCGGCCTCGGACAGCACCTGGTGCTCGCCTGTGCGGCGGCCTCGCGGCCGGGACAGCAGCGCGTCCCGGCCCCCCGTCTGCCACCTCGCCCACCAGTTGTCCACGGCCCTGACTGACACCTTGAACAGGGCCGCGACCTCCGCCCTGTCCCGGCCCTCCACCAGCGCGGACACCGCCAGCAGCCGCACGGCCTCCTGCGCGTCCGGCGACCACGTCCGCGCATCCCCGACCAGATCACTCACACACAACCAACGAACCCGAACCCAAAGCGTTTCGGATCAATAAACAGGTCCCCGACCGCCCCGGCCACCCCTGGTACGCGGTCACGTACGCGCCCGTGCAGACTGGGCGTAGCCCCGTGGCGCGGTCCGGGAAGCCCGGCCAGGGACGGACGCCTCGGAGGAGGGCTGGTCACGTGACCAACGCATGACCAACAGGGGCCCGAGAAGGCCTGAAACAGCAGGAAAGAACAGGAGAAACGCCCGCCGAAATCAAGCCTGTCGACGGGCGTTTCCCCAGGCCAGAGCGGTTGTGGGCTGGTGCCCGAGAGGAGAGTTCAAGTCCCCCCTCGGACACAGGCGACGGAAGCGCCGACCGGTTCACCGGTCGGCGCTTCCGTCATGCCGGGCCCGGACCGGCCGGCCGGAGCGCCGCCCCGCCCTCCCCGGGCGCGACCGGTACGGGTGCCGGGGAGGACCCCGGGCCGAACCGGCGCCGGTACGCCGACGGAGGGAGCCCCGTCTCGCGGCGCATCACGGCGCGCAGGTTGGCGGCGGTGCCCAGTCCGCTCCGCCGGGCGACCACCTCGAAGCGCGACTCGCCCCGCTCGATCAGCCGGCACGCGAGGGCGACGCGCTCCCGCCTGAGCCACGCGAGCGGAGTCGTCCCCAACTGCGCCCGGAACCGGCGGTGCAGCGTGGCCGGGCTGACCGAGGCGCGCGCCGCGAGGTCGGTCACCGCCAGCGGTGCGTCCAGCCGGCCCTGCGCCCAGGCGAGGACGGGCGCCAGCGTCTCACCGGGGGCGTCGGGGAGGGGGCGCTCGATGAACTGCCGCTGCCCGCCGTCCCGGTGCGCCGCGAAGACGAGGCGCCGACTGACCGAGTTGGCGGCCTCCGCGCCGTGGTCCCGGCGGACGAGGTGCAGTCCGAGGTCGAGGGCGGCCGCGCTGCCCGCGGCGGTGAGGACGTCCCCGTCGTCGACGAACAGCACGTCCTCCTCCAGCCGGACGGCGGGGAAGAGGGCCCGGAAGGAGTCCGCCCACTGCCAGTGGGCGGTGGCCCGGCGCCCGTCGAGGACCCCCGCCTCGGCGAGCGTGAAGGCGCCGCTGCAGAACCCGACGAGCCGTGCGCCGCGCGCGTGCGCCCGCCGGACCGCGTCCAGCACGGCCGGACGGCGGGGCACCCCGACATCGGGCCGGTTGGGGACGATCAGGGTGTCCGCCGACTCGGCGGCCTCCAGGCCGGCGACGCCCGTGAGGGTGAAGAAGCCGTCCCGCATCGACGTGTCCGGCTCCGGGGAGCACAGGCGGAAATCGTACAGGTCGCGTCCCAACTCCGGCCTGCGCAGGCCGAAGACCTCGGTCGCGCAGCCCAGTTCGAACGGATTGGAGTTCTCGTCCACGATCACGACGACCCGGTGCGGCCGACCCGCGGCGGCCCTGTGAGAGGAATCTTGCGCCATACGCGATTCCTAGCACTCGCACCGGGTGCGGCGCAGGGGCGAGGATCGCCCCCATGAGCAACGAACCCATCGCCCTCGACGAGGCCCTGGCCTCCTTCGACGCCCTGTGGAGCCCCCGCATCGCGGCGCGTGTCAACGACTACGACGTGCGCGTCGCGAAGGTGGCGGGCGAACACGTCTGGCACGTCCACGAGGACACCGACGAGTTCTTCCTGGTCCTCGACGGCGAGCTGTGCATCTCCCTGCGCGAACCGGGCGGGGAGCGGGCGGTGCGGCTGCCGCGGGGTTCGGTGTTCACCGTCCCCCGGGGCACGGAGCACCGCCCGTACGCCCCCGCCGGCGCGGCGATCCTCATGTTCGAGCCCTCGGGCACGCCGACGGTCGGCGACCGCCACGACGAGCTCCCCGAGCACGTCGACGCCACGACGGGGCACCCCCTCGACGGGGTGCGCGCCCTCGCGGAGGGGAGGGCGGCCGGCACGCCGGGGCATCCCCACGACGCCGCCGGCCCGCGCTGACCCGGCCCGGTGCCGCGGGAGCCTCCTCGCGGATGCCCGGGACCCACGGCATGCGTGCGGGGACGACCGGTGCCACGGACCTCGCGGATCGCGCGTTCGCGAGGCTCCCCGGGCCGCTTGCGGAACGCCGCCGTGGTCCCGGTGGGCTCCTCCGCCCGGAAGCCGGCCCCGGCATCGGGGGCCCCGCGGATCCCGGTACGGCCCGCGGACGGGTACGAGGGCGGGAAGCCCGGTTCACCGACCGCCGGAGGTGGCCGGCACGGCTGCGACACGCAAACGACCGGCCCGTCAGCTCCCGCGCCGGGACCGGGTTCCACCACGTCTTCCCCCGGGCGCGCGTCCGGTCGGCGTTCCCCGGGGAGGAGTGGAACAGCCTGGCCGACCTCGCCTTCGTGAGGGGCCGGGCCAACAAGCTGACCCCCTCCGAGCGGCCCGCGGAGTACAGGGCGGGGATCGTGCCGGAGCGGCTGGCCGGGCAGGGGATCCCCGACGGCCCGGGGTCGCGGCCCCCCGGGCCGCTTCCCCGAGTCCCTGGCCGCCCGCAGGCACCTGGTGGCCAACGCGCTCAACCGGTTGCTGGGCCGGCCCGACCGCACGGGTCGGGCCACCCGCCGGGAGACCGACGAGCCGCCGGCCGACGGAGAAGTGATCGCGGAGGAGACGACCGCGCCGGCACCGGCTCGGGGCTGACGCCGACGGGCTCTGCCGGGGCCGGGGGTCACCGCGCCGGTCGCGGGGTAGGCGTGAAGCGTGCCCGAGGGGCTTCGGCCTTCGGCGGGCCGCTGGGCCGGCGAAGGCCCCGCCTCGGCCGGACCGCCCCGTCGACCCGCGGCCGGACGGGAAGGGGGCCGTCCGGCGCCGCGCCGACCGAAAGCCGCCGCCCCCGGTGTACGGACCCGACCGAACCGACCCCGGGGGATCCCGATGCCCCGACTCGAACTGATCACCTTCGGCCACAGCACCGCGGACCGGGGAACGCTGGCACGGCTCCTCCGGGAAGCCGGCGTCACCTCCGTCGTGGACGTCAGGACGGCCCCCGGAAGCCGCCGTGACCCGGACCTGTCACGGCAGCGGCTGGCCCGGTGGATGCCCGAAGCGGGCGTCGCCTACCGGTGGGAACCGCGCTTGGGCGGCTTCCGCAGACCACCGCCCGACTCGCCCGACACGGTCTGGCGCAACACCTCCTTCCGCGGCTACGCCGCTCACACCCGCAGCCCGGACTTCGTCGCCGCCATGGACGCCCTCGTGCGGCAGGCGGGCCGGGAACGCACCGCGGTGATGTGCAGCGAGGCGGTGTGGTGGCGGTGCCACCGGCGCCTGATCGCCGACGTCGCCGTCCTCGCCCGCGGTGTCCCCGCCCACCACCTGATGCATGACGGGCGCCTCACGGCACACAGTCCGACGCCGGGCGTGCGCCTCCGCGACGACGGCCTCCTCGTGTACGACGATGCCGGTCCGCCCCCGTGACGGGCGACCGGCCGGCCCCGTGCGAACCGCCCGCCCGGCGGGGACGGGCCGCTCACGGGCCGCGCGGACGCACCGCGATGCCGACGGGACCGCCCCGGGCGGTACGCGGTGGGGCCAAGGGCGCCGCCCCGGCCGGGCCCCCGCCTCCCCCGGAAGCGCAGGGCTCGTGCGCCCGCCGGCCCGGGAAGTGCCCGGGGCGGGGACCCCGGCGGCGTGCTCCCCCGCGCCGGGGGAACCGCGGTGAGCCGGCCGGTCGCGGTTACGCCGGACCGGCGGTGACGGTACTCGGCGGTGGGATCCGCGAGCAGGACGGCCGCAGCCCGTCGCCGAACCGGTCCCGGACCTCCGGATCGCGACGGGGCGGCGGCCCGGCGCGGCCACCACGACGGCGTTCCCCCGACGGGCCGGCCGACCGGCCGTGGTACCGGACGGGGGCGGCTAAGGGCCGTCCGTCCGGCGTGCCGCCGTCACCAGGTAGTAGTCGAGGATCCCGTCCCGGTACGAGCGGAGGAAGTTGCGGGGCCAGGACACCTGGAGGTCCAGGCCCTCCAGATAGCGGTCGAGGCCCGGCCAGACGGACGCGCCGATCGACTCCGCCCGTACCTCCGCCAGCCCCGCCGCCGTCAGCGCGCCGGTCAGCGCACCCAGCGGGCGGGCCACGTCCAGACCGGACGCGAAGCTGTCCAGGCGCTCCGCGAGCGCCCGTGCCGCGTCCGGCCGGTCCTCGTCGCCCGGTACGAAGAACGACGCCACCGCCATGCGGCCCCCGGGGCGCAGGACGCGGGCGCACTCGCGCGCGAACGCGTCCAGGTCCCGGAAGTGCTGGGCGGCCTCCACCGAGTACACGTGGTCGAACTCGCCGTCCCCGGGCGGCATCAGCTCGGCGGCGCCGCGCACCAGGCGCAGCCGCTCGGGAGCCGCGGCCAGCAGGGCGGCGTTGGCCCGGCGGGCGCGGTCCAGCTGGTCGGGGTGGATGTCCATCCCGGTGACCGACGCGTACGCGTACTCCTCCAGGGCGAGCGCGCAGCCGACGCCCAGGCCGCACCCGACCTCCAGCGCCCGCCGCCCCTCGCCGCCGCCCAGCGCGTCCAGCACCCGCCGGTACAGCTGGCGCTCGCTGCGCTCGCGGTCCTCCACCGCGAGGGGGCCGTCCAGGGGGATCCCGTCCCAGAGGCCGAAGTTGATGAAACCGCCCCGGAACACGGGTACGGAGCTGAGGTCGTCCGGTCCGTACACCGCGCGCACAGCCGGCGGGACGGGCCCGTACCGGGCCTCCGCCGCGTCGTCACCGTCCATGCGCGTACCGTACCCGCCGCGGCGTCGCGCGTCCCGGCCGGCGGGCGGCGCGCCGCGGCGGCTCCGGGCGCACGGGAACCGGCTCCTCCGGCCCCAACCGGCCGACCGGCCCCGGTGGCGGCCGTCCGTACGGGACGGCCGGCGTGGGCGGGGCGCCGCGGTACACGGAGCGGCCGGGGCGGCGGCGCGGCGATCGGCCCCCGCAGGTGGTAGACCGCATGTGTCCGGCCCCGCCCCCGAGCCGTTCCGGCAGCGAAGGAGACACGAAGCGATGAACGACGACCTTCCCGAAGACGCCCCGCGCCCCGCGCCGATCGTCGTCCTCGGCGTCGTGCCGGCCGATCCCCCGTACCGGGTGGTGGAGATCGGGGGCGAGGTCGCCGGAACCGCCCACGACGTCGTCGACGTGATCGGGATCCTCCACGGGGCGGGGATGTCCCACGTCGACCTCGACGACCCGGCCGTCGTCCGCTGGGTCGGCGGCGGTAAGCACCACTGGGCGCCGCGGATTTGACGCTCCTCCCCGAGCTCCTGTCAGAGACCCCCGCTACAGTGCCCGTGCGCATGCGTGTTCGAGATCCGCATGGCGGAGCGTAGGGAGGGTCATGCACACACGACTCGGGGACGTCGCCGGGGAGTTAGCGGTGCTCCTGTGGCGGGAGCACACGCTGTACCGGGAGCGTTCGGGCGGCGTCGTCATCCGGGGCGAGCACGTACGGCGGTGGATCAGCCTCTCGCCCCGAGGCACCCGCGACGACGTGCTCCTGCGGGCGGGCCGCATCCTCGACGGCGGGACCACCGCCCCCGCCCGCTCCGAGGCGGTCGTGAGCCTCTCCGCCGGCCGGAACGAGCTGGCCGCCGTCTGCCGCCGCCTGCTCGCCGAGGCCAGCGCCGACGCGGAGCCGCCGAAGGCGGCGCGGGCCGCACCCCGGCGGACGGGCGGCCGGGCCGGGCGGCGCAGCGGCGGGGCGGCCGCGGCCCGCACCCGCGGGTCCCGCGCGGGCGGAGGGCGTTCCCGTCACACGGGTCCTACGTCCTGGGCGGTTCTCCTCGGCGTGCTGGCCCTCGTCGGCGTCTACGCCTACAGCGTCTCCGCCGCCTACCGCTGACCGGACCGGTGCGGAGCGGGCCCCGGGCGGTGGTGCCGCGCCCCGACGGGCCGCCGGCTCCGCCGGCGGGCCGCCCCGGTCCGTGCGGTCCCCCCGGCGCGTGCGGGTGACCGCCTCGGCTCGTGCGACGGCCTCAACGCTGCCGGTCCGTTCGGTCCGCCCGGTGTCCCCGGTGTCCCCGGCGTACGGCCCCGGCCGGCCCGGCGCCCCGGCCGCTACCGCCGCAGCCGCTGCGCCACGGCGGTGACGGCGTCCGGGCCCACCCGGCAGCAGCCGCCGATCAGCCGGGCCCCGGCCCGCCGCCACTCCTCCGCCCGGTCGGCGGAGAAGGTGGGCCGGCCGCGCCAGCCGCGCGCCGCCGCGTCCCACCGCTCCCCGCTGTTCGGGTACACCACCACCGGCTTGCCGCTCACCCGCGCCGCGACCTCCACCGCCCGTCGCGCGTCCTCGGGCGCGCAGCAGTTCACCCCGACCGCGACGACCTCGTCCGCGTCGGCCGCGAGCCCGAACGCCTCCTCCAGCGACCCGCCCGCCCGCGTCCGCTCCCCGTCGACGGTGTACGACAGCCAGGCCGGGACGCCCAGCCCGCGCACCGCGCGCAACAGGGCGCGGGCCTCCTCGGCGTCCGGCACGGTCTCCAGCGCCAGGACGTTGGGCCCGGCCGCGGCCAGGGCCTCCAGGCGGGGGCGGTGGAACGCCTCCAGCGCGGCGGCCTCCACCCCGTACCGGCCCCGGTACTCCGACCCGTCGGCGAGCATCGCCCCGTACGGGCCGACGGACGCGGCCGCCCAGAGCGGTCGGGTGACGCCGGCCGCACGGGCCCGTCCGGCCGCCTCGCGGACCAGGTCCACGCCGAGTGCGAGCAGTTCGGCGGCGCGGTCGCGGCCGATGCCCCGGCGCGCGAACCCCTCGAAGGTGGCCTGGTAGCCGGCGGTCGTCACCACGTCGGCGCCCGCTTCGTAGTACGCGAGGTGCGCCGCGACGAGCGCCTCGGGCTCCTCGGCGAGCAGCCGTGCCGACCACAGGTCGTCGCCGAGGTCGTACCCGGCGGACTCCAGCTGGTTGGAGAGCCCCCCGTCGAGGACGACGGCGGCGGTGGGCGAGGCGAGGACGTCGGCGAGCGGGGGAGCGGCGGTCGTCATGGGGCGAACGTAGCGGAGCCCGTGCCTCCCGTCCCGCCGGGCCCGCGCCGCGCCCCGGGCCGGCGGGACGCCCGGTGGCCGCGTACCGCCCGGTGCCGGGGGCGCCCGTCCCGGGCCGGCGGACTCCGGTCAGATCCGGGAGCCGACGCCCGGCAGCGTCCAGGCCGGCGCCGTTCCGGTGAGCTGGCAGACCATTAGGTACAGCGGGATCGGCGGGGTGTACGGGGAGGCGCTGCCCGGCCGCCGCACCAGGCGCGGGTGCCGGTCGGGGACGTAGCCGCCGGGCGCGTAGCAGGCGGGCAGCGGCCAGCGCAGGTCCGCGTCGGAGCCGGCCGGGACGAGCCACCACCACCAGTCGGAGTCGGCGAACACGCAGCCGTCCCCCGGCAGCCGGCTCAGCAGCCGCAGCCCGTGCCGCGCGGGCACGCCCACCGCGTCGCAGCCCAGGGTGGCCGACAGGTGCGGCGGCGGGACCAGCCGTACCTCGCCGAGCGGCTCCCCCCGCGGCGCGCCGCCTCCCCGGCGACCGTGCGGACCGCGCAGGGACAACGGGGTGACCATCGATCTCAGCACGGCGCCGCCGCACCGTGGACCAGCTCCGCCCAGACGACGCGCCCCGCCCCGTGCCGGGCGTCGTGGGTGCCCCACGCGCTGCACATCGCGTCGACGAGGAGCAGTCCCCGGCCGCACTCCTCCCGTTCGGCCGGGCGCGGCCGCGGGCCGGTCACCCGCCACCCCTCGTCGTGGACGGCGATCCGCACGTGCTCGCCCCGGTCCCGCAGCTCGCAGACGACGCGTCCGCCCGCGGTGTGCACCACGGCGTTGGTGAACAACTCGGAGACGACCAGCTCGGCCGTGTCGCACACCTCTCCGACGATCTCCCACCGGGCCAGCCGCTCCACGACGAGCCGGCGCGCCCTGGCCACCGACTCGGCGCGCGCGGGCAGTTCGAAGGAGAAGCGGCGGACGTCGGGCATGCGCGGTGGGGCCGTGTGCGCGCACGGGCCCGGGACGCGGGGCAGGCCGTGGGAGTGCGAGGCGGGGGCCACCGGTCGAGCGGCCATAAGCTGGTGGGCGAGCGCGTTGCCAGGTGACACGACCGATTCCTCACATGGGAGCGACGCCGTACGCCACATCTCCCCGGGGCAGAGCGCGCGGCAGCCGCGTGAACTGGTTCACCGACTGGTTCACCGGAATACTTTCCTCCCGTCACGGACACTTGGCAAGCGGCACTCTGAAAATTTCAGAGTGTTGTATTCGCTCTGCCGGGCGCATGGCACACTCAACGAAAAAGCGCGTGGGGAGGTCAGAAGTGAGCGAGCCGCGGTCCGCCCCCACCGTGGGGCAGGTCGTTCTGGGCAAGCGTCTCCAGGAGTTGCGGGAGAAAGCGGGCCTGAGGCGGGAGGACGCGGCCAGGGTCCTGCACGTGGCCCCGGCCACGGTCCGCCGCATGGAGACGGCTGAGGTCGCGCTGAAGATCCCCTACGTCCAGCTCCTCCTGCAGGCGTACGGCGTCGACCGGAACGAGGCGGAGGGCTTCGTACGGCTCGCCGAGGAGGCCAACAGACCCGGCTGGTGGCAGCGGTTCCACGACGTGCTGCCCGGCTGGTTCAGCATGTACGTCAGCCTGGAGGGCGCCGCCAGCCGCATCCGGGCCTACGAACCGCACTTCGTCCCCGGCCTGCTCCAGACCGAGGACTACGCCCGGACCGTCCTGCGCGCCGGCGCCGTCGGCCGGGTCGGCGCCGAGGAGATCGAACGTCGCGTCGCGCTGCGGATGGAGCGGCAGACCCTGCTGACCAGACCCGACCCGCCGACGTTCTGGGTGATCATGGACGAGACGGTGCTGCGCCGCCGTCCGCCCGGCAGCGCGCCCGGCCTGATGCGCGCCCAGCTCGACCGGTTGATCGAGGCGACGGAGCTGTCCCACGTCACCCTGCAGGTGGCGGAGTTCGCGACGGGCCACCACCCCGGCGCGTACGGCCCCTTCGTCCTCTTCCGGTTCGCCGTGCCGGAACTCCCGGACATGGTCTACAGCGAGTACCTGACCGGCGCGGTCTACCTCGACGCGCGCCCCGAGGTGGCCTCCCACCTCGAGGTCATGGACCGCATGGCGGCGCAGGCCGCCCCCGTACATCGCACGAGGGAAATCCTCCGGGCTTTCCGCAAGGAGCTGTGAATGGTTCGCATATACAACGGCATGCCCGCCGCCGACCTCGGCGCCGAGGGGTGGCACAAGCCGTGGAGCGGCGGCAACGGCGGCAACTGCGTCGAGGCCATGAAGCTGGCCGACGGCAGGGTCGCGGTGCGCCAGTCCGCCGACCCCGACGGCCCCGCCCTCATCTACACCCCCGGTGAGATCGCCGCGTTCATCCGGGGTGCCAAGTCCGGGCAGGCCGACTTCCTGCTCACCTGACCCGGCGTCATAAAGTGTCGCCTGCGGGGGCGTCGGCCGGACGGCCGGCGCCCCCGCGCCGCACCCCCCGACCGCCGGGCACGCCCCGGCCCCCACCCCTGGAGCATCCGATGACCGGGAACGGCACCGCCGCCGAGGACGCGATCACCGCGGGCGTGTACATCGACACCAGCAGGCCGCACCCCGCGCGGGTGTACGACTGGTTCCTCGGCGGCAAGGACAACTACCCGGTCGACGAGGAGATGGCCCACCAGCTCCTCACCGTCTACGCGCGCGGCCGCGACATAGCCCGCGTCAACCGCGCGTTCATGCACCGCGCGATCCGCCGGCTCGGCGAGGCCGGTGTCCGCCAGTACCTGGACATCGGCACCGGCATCCCCACCGAGCCCAACCTCCACCAGGTGGCCCAGCGGGTCGCCCCCGAGTCGCGGATCGTCTACTGCGACAACGACCCGATCGTCCTCGCCCACGCCGAGGCGCTGCTGCGCTCCGTCCCGGAGGGCGCCACCGCGTACATCCAGGCGGACGCCCGCGACCCGCAGGCCATCCTGGAGCGCGCCGGGGAGGTGCTCGACTTCACCCGGCCCGTCGCGCTGTCCCTGCTCGCGCTGCTCCACTTCGTCGACGACGAGGACGGCGCGTACGAGCTGGTGTCCCGGCTCGTCGAACGGCTGGCGCCGGGGAGCTACCTCGTCCTGTCGCACATCACCAGCGATTTCGACCCGGAGAGCGCGGCGAAGGCGCGCGCCGTGTACCGGGGGAGCGGGCTCACGCTGAGGCCGCGCACCCGCGAGGAGCTCACCCGCTTCTTCGACGGCCTGGAACCGGTCGAGCCGGGAGTGACGCCGGCCGCCGACTGGCACCCGGAGCCGGGCGATCCCGCCCCGGCCGCCGGCGACGACCCCATCCCCGTGTACGCCGGAGTCGCCCGCAAGCCGTGACGGCCCGCCCGCGCACGGCACCGGACGGACCGCGGTGACGGCGGGGACCGGGGCGCCACCCCTCCCCGCCGGCCCCTCCCGCGCACCGGCGGCCGGCACGGGGCGCGCCCACCTGTCTCCCGCGGGGTACCGCGCTCCCGGCGGCGATGGCGTCCGGGGCGGCTCCCGAACGGGCGGATGTCCTGTTCGCCCGATTATCCTGGCGGGGTGGATTCCTCCCCGACGTCCGCGAGGGCCGGTCCCGGCAGGGGACGGCCCCGGGACGGGGTGCGCGCGGAGATACGGGCCTCCTGGGAGCGGTCGCACTCGCTCGGCATCGACGTCGAGGGTGTGGCGCTGCCGGTCGAGAACGACCTGGATCCCGACTCGCGGCTGATCAGGGCCGCCACGCCGGTACTGGAGCGGCTGTGCGCGCGGTTCTCCGGACTGCCAGTCACCGTGACGCTGGCGGACTCCCGCGCCAACATCGTCGACCGGCGTGGCGACCCGGTCGGGCTCGACCTGATGGACGCGGCGTCGCTGGTGCGGGGCGCCAACGTCGACGAGCGGTTCATGGGGACCAGCAGCGTCAGCATGGTCCTCAGCACCCGAGCCCCCTTCGTGGTCGTCGGGCACGAGCACTTCCTGCACAACCTCAAGGCGCTGACCTGCATGGCGGTGCCCGTGCGCGATCCCGTCGGCGGCACCGTGCAGGGGGTGGTCAACATCTCCGTCCCCGAGGGACTGGCGAAGCCGAGAATGGCCCTGACGCTCCAGAAGGCCACCGACCTCGTCGGGGAACGGCTGCTGGAGCTGAGCACGGCCCGGGAACGGGCACTGGTGGCCTCCCTCCGGGAGGCCGGGGGCCGCGGCGAGCACAGCACCGGCCTCCTCCACGTCGGCGCGGGTGAACCGGCCGGGTGCGGCGGGACCGCTCCCTTGCTGGACCGGCGGGGGCGATCCGCGCTGCTGGACGCCGCCGTCGACCTGATCGGCTCGAACGAGCAGTCGTCCGCCGAGATCGTCCTGGCGGACGGCCGCGTCGCCGAGCTGCGCCGCAGGCTGCTCCGCCACGGTGACGCGGAGGGCGCCGCCGTCGAGGTCACCTTCCGCGAACCCCGCCCCACGGCGCGCGGCGGGCTCGTCGTACCGGGCGGGACGGCACCGGGACCGGCGGCCCCGCCCGGCGCCCCCCGCCGCCGGAGGCACCGCGGCGGCCCCCGCCGAGCGGGAGGCGCCGCCCGGACGCGGGGAGACCGGCAGCCCTTCCACCGGACGCGGCGGGGACGGGACCGACGCGTGGCTGCTGCTCGTCGGCGAGCAGGGCGTCGGCCGCCTGGCCGCCGAGGCGCGGGGCCGGCTCTCGCTCCTGAACGAGGCGGGCGTCCGCGTCGGCACCACCCTGGACATGCGGCACACCGCCGCGGAACTGGCCGAGATCGCCGTACCGCGCTTCGCCGACCTCGCCGTGGTGGAACTGGTCGAGAACGTCGTGTCGGGCGGGGAACCGCCGCCCGGCCCGCCCGGCGCCGACACGACCCTGCGCCGCGCCGCCCTCCGCGCCGGCACCCCGGTCGACGGGACCGGCGCCCTGCCCGACCCCGGCCCGGTCCGGTACCCGGCCGGCACCCCGCAGGCCCGGTGCCTGCACACGGGGCGGCCGGTGGCCGACTCCGTGCCGGCGGCGGCCGCCACCGCGCCCGCCGTCGCCGCCGCCCACCCGGTCGCCCTGCTGGGGGAGGGCGTCCACGCCTACGTCGCCGCCCCGCTGTGCGCCGGGGGCCGCGTCCTCGGACTGGCCGGCTTCTACCGCCGCGGCGAGGACCGCCCGTACGAGGAGGACGACCTGACGCTCGCCGGCGAACTCGCGGCCCGCGCCGCGATCGGCGTGGACAACGCCCGCCGCTTCAGCCGGGAGCACGACGCGTCCCTCACGCTCCAGCGCAGCCTGCTGCCGCACACCCTGCCCCGGATCACCGCGGCCGACCTCGCCTCCCGCTACCTGCCGGCCGACGGGTGCACCGGAGCGAGCGCGGAGGTGGGCGGCGACTGGTTCGACGCCATCTTGCTGCCCGGGACGCGCGTCGCCCTGGTCGTCGGCGACGTCGCCGGCCACGGGCTGCAGGCGGCCGCCACCATGGGCCGGCTGCGTACGGCGGTGCGCACCCTCGCCGCACTCGACCTGCCGCCCGAGGAGGTGCTGGCCCACCTGGACGAGCTGGTCGGACGCCCCTCGGGCGACCCGGCCGAGGAGCCCGACCCGGCCACCGCCACCACCTGCCTGTACGCGGTGTACGACCCGGTCGCCCGCCGCTGCACCGCCGCCCGGGCCGGCCACCCGCCGCCGGCCGTGGCACCGCCCGGAGGCGGGGCGCGGCTGCTCGACCTGCCGGCCGGGCCGCCGCTGGGCCTGGGCGGGTTGCAACCGTACGAGTCCACCACCGTCGACCTCGCCCCCGGCAGCCTGCTGGCGCTGTACACCGACGGGCTGCTCAAGGAGGGCCTCGGCTACGGCGACACCGAGGCGTCGACCGGCCGGCTGCTGTCCGCGCTGGACGGCCCCGCCACGGCGCGCGACCCGGAGCAGGTCTGCGACCGGGTCACGGAGACGGTCCTGCCCGGTGGCCCGCGCGACGACGTGGCGCTGCTCGTGGCCCGGGTACGCGCCCTGCCCGCCGACCGGGTGGCGGCCTGGGAGCTGCCCGCCGACCCGTCCGTCGTCGCCGACGCCCGGGCGCTGGCGCGACGGAAGCTCACCGAGTGGGGCCTGGCGCACATGGAGTTCGCCACCGGCCTGGTGGTCAGCGAACTGGTGACCAACGCCGTGCGGTACGGGGGCGGAGGCCCTGTGTCGCTGCGCCTCCTCCGCGATGAGACGCTGATCTGCGAGGTGTCCGACCACAGCAACTCCTCGCCGCGCATCCGGCGCGCGGCCGCGACGGAGGAGGGCGGGCGCGGCCTGTTCCTCGTCGCCCGGTTCGCCAGGCGGTGGGGCGCCCGGTTCATGCCGCAGGGCAAGACGGTGTGGGCCGAGCAGGTACCGCACACGGACCGGCGGTCCCCGGAGGCGGACGGACATGCACTGCTGGCGATCTTCGACGACCTGGTGTGAGCCCCGGCGGGCCGTCGGCGTGCGCCCGCCGCCGGTGCGGCGCGGAGTCCGGGCGGGGGCGGTGGGGGCCGCGGGACCCCGCCGACGGCCGCCGGACGGGCCGGTCCCGCGGGGAGCGGGGGGCCGGCGGTGAGCGGCGCCGGCGTGCCGCCGCGCTCCGGTGGCCTCGACGCGGCGCTCGCCGAGACGATGCGCCGCACCGGAGCCTCCCTCGGAGCCTTCTACCTGCTGGTCCCCGAGGAGGACCTGCTGCAGCTCGTGGTGGTCGGCGGGGTCCCCGCCGAGCTGGCGGCACCGTGGACGCGGGTCCCCCTCGCCTCCCCGGCGCCGATCTCCGACGCCGTGCGGGAGGACCGGATGGTCTGGGTCGGCGACCAGACGCAGATGGCGCGCAGCTACCCGCGCTCGGCCGTGGCCCTGCCGTACCCGCTGTCGCTGGCGGCCGTCCCGGTGAACGGGGAGCGGCGCCGGGGGGCCCTGCTGCTGATGTGGCCCGGCGGCCGCCCGTCCCGTACGACCCGGCGCGAACGCTCCCACATCGCCTCCAGCGGCCGGCGGCTGGCGCGCCTGCTGGACGAGGCGGCGGACGCCGGCCGGCCGGTGACCGCCCCCGACGTGCCGCGCGTCCTGGGCCGCGAGGAGGTCCGGCGCCCCACCGGGCCGCCGCCGGCCATGGCGGCCGCGGACTTCGTCGAGCGGCTGCCCGAGGGGTGCTGCGCCCTGGACCTGCAGGGCCGCATCGCCTACATCAGCGCCAGGGGCGCCGCCCTGCTCGGCGGCGACCCGCAGGCCCTGCTGGGCACGCTCCCGTGGCAGGCCCTGCCGTGGCTGGACGACCCGGTGTACGAGGACCGGTACCGTGCCGCCGTCATCAGCCGCCGGCCCGTGTCCTACACCGCCTGCCGCCCGCCCGACCACTGGCTGGACTTCCGGCTCTACCCCGACGCCAGCGGCGTCAGCGTCCGGATCACGCCCGCCGGACGGCGGCACGACGCCCACGGCGTCCCGGTGGCGGACCCGGAGCCGGACCGGCAGGCGCCCACCGCCGCACCGGCGCGGGTGGGGCGGCTGTACCAGCTCCTGCACCTGGCGGCCGCCCTCACCGAGACGGTGGGGGTGCAGGACGTGGTGGACCTGGTCGCCGACCAGATCATGCCCGCCTTCGGCGCCCAGGGGCTGGTGCTGTCCAGCGTCGAGTCCGGGCGGCTGCGGATCACCGGCTCGCGCGGCTACCCGCGGCAGGCCGTCGAACAACTCGACGGCCTGCCGGTGGACACCGGCTTCACCCCCGCCGGGCAGGCGCTCTCCACCGGGGTGCCGTCCTTCTTCGGCCACCCCGACGAGATGGCGCGGATCTACCCGGAGGCGTCCTGGGTGAGCGGCAAGCAGGCGTGGGCGTTCCTGCCCATGGTCGCCTCGGGCCGGCCGGTCGGCGTCTGCGTGCTCACCTACGACCGCCCGCACGCCTTCTCCGCCGAGGAGCGGGCCGTGCTCACCTCGCTGGCGGGCCTCATCGCGCAGGCCCTGGACCGGGCGCGGCTGTACGACGCCAAGCACCAGCTCGCGCACGGCCTGCAGGAGGCACTGCTGCCGCACATGCTGCCGACCGCTCCCGGGCTGGGCGTCGCGGCCCGCTACCTGCCGGCCACGCTCGGCATGGACATCGGCGGCGACTTCTACGACCTGCTGCGCATCGACGCCACGACGGTCGCCGCGGTCATCGGCGACGTCCAGGGCCACAACGTGGCCGCCGCCGCCCTGATGGGGCAGGTCCGCACCGCCGTCCACACCCACGCCACGGCGGGCGTGGCGCCCGAGGAGGTCCTGGCGCGCACCAACCGGCTGCTGCTGGACCTGGATCCGGGCCTCTTCACCACCTGCCTGTACGCCCGGATCGACCTGGAGCGGAGACGTGTGCGGATGGTCAACGCAGGCCACCCGCCGCCGCTGCTGCGCTGCCCCGACGGCCGCGCCCGGCGCCTGGACGTGCCCCCGGGGCCGGTGCTCGGGGTCGTCCCGGACGCCGCGTACCCGGTGACCGAGCTCGACCTGGCCCCCGGCGCCGTGCTGGTCCTCTACACCGACGGGCTCGTCGAGACGGCCGGCGGGGACATCGAGCGGGCCGTCGACCGCCTGGCCGAGCACCTCGCCGTGTGGGGCGCCGAGGAACCGGACCGGTTGCTCGAACTGCTGCTCGGCCACGCGGGTCCGGCCGACCGGCGCACCGACGACATCGCGCTGCTCCTGGTCCGGCTCGAAACGGCCGCCGCACCGGCCGGCCCGCCCTGACCCGCCGCACGGCCGCCCCACCGCGCGCCCCGGCAGCGGCGCCCCGGCCCGCCGGGCCGCGCACCGTCCGCGCCCGGCACCGGGAACACCGGCCGGGCCGGCGGGAACCGGCGCCGCCCGCCTGGGCGGCGCCCGGCACAATGGCCCCATGCCGCGACGCAGACCCCGCCCCGAGCCCCCCGCCCCCGCGGTCCGGCCGGAGGAGCCGTGCCCCTGCGGGCTGCCCGCCCCGTACGCGGAGTGCTGCGGGCGCTTCCACGCGGGCGGCGCGACGGCCCCGACCGCGGAGCGGCTGATGCGGTCCCGCTACAGCGCCTTCGTGACGCGTGACGAGCCGTACCTGCTGCGCACCTGGTCACCCGCCACGCGACCGCGCACCGTCGACTTCGATCCGGACCTGCGCTGGACCGGCCTGGAGATCCTGGACACCACCGACGGCACCCTGTTCCACACCACCGGCACGGTCGTCTTCGCCGCCCGCTACGCCCACCGCGGAGAGCCGGGCGCCCTGCGCGAGCGCAGCCGCTTCGAGAAGACGGACGGCCGGTGGCTGTACGTGGACGGCGCCTTCGACTGACCCGTCAGCGGATGCCGCCGCCGGGGCGGAGCACCAGCCCCGGGTTGTAGGCGGCGAGCACCTTGTTCGCCCGGGCCAGCGCCGCCAGCGCGTGCTCCCGGTCGGCCTGGTCCTCCTGGCACATCGGGCTGCGGAAGCGGCGCACCTCGCGGGCCGCGCACTCGGCGTCGATCTCCGCCTGCAGGACGCCCGTCGGCATGCACGACCCGATCAGGGCGGCGACGTGGTCGGGGATCGGGACGGGGATGAGGCGCGACACGGTCACGAAGGGTCCTTTACTGCAGTCCTGCTCGCGGCAGGCGCCGGGTGCGGGTGTACCCACCCATGGTGACGGCTCGCGGGCACCGGTTCTCACACGGGTCTGTATCCGTCCTGCAACCGTTTCGGTGTTTCCCTTCCGCACGGGGGCACCCGGGCGGGCCGGAGGTGATCGCACGCTCGAGCCCGGCAGCAAGAAGTACGACATCCACCGCGCCCGGCTCCGCAAGGAGGCCGAGGACCGGGGTGTGTCCGACCGGGAGGCGAACGACGAGGCCGACGCGGTGCTGCAGAGGTCGCCCGAGTGGCGCTCCCGCGGCCCCCGCACCGAGCGCGGCCGCGGCCCCGAGGGCGAGCGCCGGGGGAGTGACCCCCGGGCGGCGCGGCGGGCGGGTCCCGCCCGCCGCCGCGCCGCCGCCCGGCCGCGGGCCCCGCCCCGCCGGCCGGGCGGACACCGCCGGGCGGGACGGCCGCGGGCCGCGGCGCCCCGGCCGGGCGGCGGCGGTCCGATCACCGTCGGCGGAACGGCCGCCGCGCCGCTCTCCCACCTGCTCCGACGCCGCGGGCGGCGGGCCGGGGACGCGGTGCCCCGCCCGGCCCCGTCCGATGTGCGCGCCGCGAGCGCCCCGCCTAGCGTGGCCCCGTGGGAGAAGCGGCGAACCGGGGCCGGAGGGCGGCCCGTGCGCCCGTCCCGTTCCGGCGGCGTGCTCCCCGGAGCGCGGACCCGCGGGACCGGAGGCCTCCGCGACCGGGAACGGGGCCGCGGTCCGGCGACCGCCGGACCGCCCCGAGCCGCCCGGAGAACCCGAGGGGCGCGGCCGAGCCGTGCCGAGAAGGAGTGACACGCCGATGCTCACCACCCGCTTCGTCACCGGGTCCCCGATCTGGGTCGACCTCGGCACGCCCGACCTCGACGGGGCGAGGGAGTTCTACCGGGCGCTGTTCGGCTGGGAGTTCGCCCCGGCGGGTCCCGGGGCCGGCGGCTACGGGATGTTCACCCGGCGGGGCGGGACCGTCGCGGGCGGCATGACCATTCCGCCGGAGCAGGGCGGATCGGCCTGGACGCTGTACTTCCGCAGCCCGGACGCCGAGGCCGCCGCGACCGCCGTGCGCGCGGGCGGCGGCAGTGTCACCGTCGATCCGGTGGACGTCCTCGACCTCGGCCGCATGGCCCTGTTCCGCGACCCCACCGGCGCGGACTTCGGCGTCTGGCAGCCCGGCGCCAACCGGGGCCTCGACGTGGTCGGCGAGTCCGGCACGCTGTGCTGGACGGAGCTGTACACCCCCGACCCGGTGGCCGACCTGTCCTTCTACGACATGGTCTTCGGCATGGAGGCCCACACCGCCGCCGGGCCGGCGGGCGGCGCGTACACGCTGCTCCGGCCGTCCGGCACCGGCCAGGAACCGCCCGGCGACGCGTTCGGAGCCGTCGTCCCGCTTGCCGGCGACCCCTCCGAGGCGGCCGGCGGCCCCTCGTGGACGCCGTACTTCCGGGTCGACGACCTCGACGCGGTCGTCGCCGAGGCCGAACGGAGCGGCGGCAAGGTCCGCCGGGGCCCCTCCGACCTGGCGGACCTCGGTCGCCGCGCCAAGCTCACCGACCCGTACGGCGCCCGTTTCGCGGTGCTGTGCGGCGGCCGCGGAGCGTGACACGCCCGCGCGTGCGGCCCCTTGCCGGACCGCCGGGCGCGGGACCATCCTGGCGGGGAGCGGCCGGCCCGGCGCGGAGCGACTGATCAACGCGCGTTGACCGGATGTTGAGGAGCCGTTTATCGGCCTTGGGCAGCGTGTTCCGCATGCCGACGTACAGCATCGAAGACCGCACCGCCCCCCGCTCCCCCCTCCGCCCCGTCCAGGCCGACGCCCCCTCCTGGCAGGAGACCGCCCTGTGCGCCCAGACGGGGCCGGAGCTGTTCTTCCCGGAACCGGGATCGTCGACCCGGGAGGCGAAGTTCCTCTGCGGGATGTGCGAGATCCGCGAGGCGTGCCTGGAGTACGCGCTCACGCACGACGAGCGCTTCGGCGTGTGGGGCGGGCTCTCGGAGCAGGAGCGGTACGCGCTCAGGCGGCGGGCCGGCCGCCGCTGAGCGCCCCCGTCCGCGGGGCCGCCGGGTCCCGGCCGGCCCCGGCCCTCAGCGTTCGGCGCGGGCCGCCATCCGGGCCTTGCGCGCGGCGAGCCTCTCGTCGAACTTCGCCGCCTCCGCGTCCAGCCCGTTCATGTACAGACCCAGCTCCTCCTGGGCCCGGAGACCCTCCGGGCCGAGCCCGTCGATCTCCAGGACCCTGAGGAACCGCAGCACCGGCTGGAGCACGTCGTCGTGGTGGATGCGCAGGTTGTAGATCTCGCCGATGGCCATCTGGGCCGCCGCCCGCTCGAAGCCGGGCATGCCGTGCCCGGGCATCCGGAAGTCGACCACCACGTCCCTGACCGCCCGCATGGTGAGGTCGGGGGCGAGCTCGAAGGCCGCTCCCAGCAGGTTCCGGTAGAAGACCATGTGCAGGTTCTCGTCCGTCGCGATGCGCGCCAGCATGCGGTCGCACACCGGGTCGCCCGACCGGTGCCCGGTGTTGCGGTGCGAGATCCGCGTCGCCAGCTCCTGGAACGCCACGTACGCCACCGAGTGCAGCGCCGAGTGCCGGTTGTCCGACTCGAAGCCCTCGCTCATGTGGGTCATGCGGAACCGCTCCAGCATGTCCGGGTCCACCGCCCGCGAGGCGAGCAGGTAGTCCCGCATCACGATGCCGTGGCGGCCCTCCTCGGCGGTCCAGCGGTGGACCCACGTGCCCCAGGCGCCGTCCCGGCCGAAGAGGGTGGCGATCTCGTGGTGGTAGCTCGGCAGGTTGTCCTCCGTGAGGAGGTTCACCACCAGGGCGATCCGGCCCACGTCGGACACCTTCGACTGCCGGGGGTCCCAAGGCTCCCCGTCCTCGAAGAGGCCGGGGAAGTTCCGGCCGTCCGACCAGGGGACGTACTCATGCGGCATCCAGTCCTTGGCGGCCTTGAGATGGCGGTTCAGTTCCTTCTCGACCACCTCTTCCAACGCGTGCAGCAGCCGGGCATCGGTCCATTCCGCCGAACTGCCGAGGTGGGGAGAGGCAAGGGTCACGGGTACTCCTGGAAGAACGATCACTACCTACGGGTTCGTAGGTTACGAGACCGTAGGTTAAGTAGCCCGTAAGGCCCCCGCCAAGCCCGCCTGCGGAATTGACCGGTTACGTTGCGCCACGGGGTGAGGTGAGCGCGTCCATGTCCAGTGTGCGTGTGATGCCGATCGCCTCCAGGAACGGCACGTCGTGGCCGGCCACGAGCAGCGCGCCCTCGTACCCCTCCAGTGCCTGGACGAGGCTCCGCACGCTCGCCGCGTCCAGGTTGTTCGTCGGCTCGTCCAGCATCAGCAACTGCGGCGCCGGCTCGGCCAGGAGCAGCGCCGCCAGCGTCGCCCGGAAACGCTCGCCGCCCGACAGCGTCCCGGCCGGCCGGTCGGCCTCCGCGCCCCGGAACAGGAACCGCGCGAGGCGCGCCCGGACGCGGTTGGGCGTGGCGCCGGGCGCGAACCGCGCCACGTTCTCGACGACGGTCAGCCCGTCGTCCAGGACGTCCAGCCGCTGCGGCAGGAAGCGCAACGGGACCCGTGCGGCCGCCTCGCCGGCCCGTGGCTCCACCTCCCCGGCGATCGTCCGCAGCAGCGTCGACTTGCCGGACCCGTTCCGCCCCACCAGGGCGATCCGCTCTGGTCCGCGCACCTCGAACTCCCCGTCGATCCGGGCGCCGTGGCGCAGCTCCAGGTCGCGCAGCAGCAGCACGTCCCGGCCCGGCGGCACGGCCGTGTGCGGCAGCTCGACCCGGATCGCGTCGTCGTCCCGTACGGCCTCCACCGCCTCCTCCAGCCGCTCCCGCGCACGGTCGAGCCGCTCGGCGTGGACGGCCCGGTGTCTGCCGGCCGAGACCTGCGCGGCGCGCTTGAGACCGCCCGCCACGATCGGCGGCACGACCTTGTTCGCGGCCTGCTTCTCCCCGTACCTCCTGCGCTTCGCCAGCCTGGCCTGCGCCTCGGCCAGTTCGCGCCGCTGCCGGCGCACGTCCGACCCGGCGGCGCGGACCGTCCGCTCGGCCGCCTCCTGCTCGGCGGCGACGGCCTCCTCGTACGCGGAGTAGGGCCCCCCGTACCAGGTCAACTCGCCGCCGCGCAGCTCCGCGACGCGGTCGACGCGCTCCAGCAGCTCCCGGTCGTGGCTGGCCACGACGAGGACGCCCGGCCAGGCGTCGACCGCCGCGTACAGGCGGCGCCGGGCGTGCCGGTCGAGGTTGTTGGTCGGTTCGTCGAGCAGCAGGACGGCGGGCCGCGCCAGGAGCAGGGCGGCGAGCCGCAGCAGCACGCACTCACCGCCCGACACCTCCCCGGTGGTGCGGTCCAGGCCGATCCGGTCGAGTCCGAGCCGGTCGAGCGTGGCGCGTGCCCGCTCCTCGACGTCCCAGTCGTCGCCGACGGCCGCGAAGTGCTCCTCGCGCACGTCACCCGACTCGATGGCGTGCAGGGCGGCCCGCGTGCCGGCGACGCCCAGGGCCTCGTCGACCCGCAGCCGGGTGTCCAACGCGGCGTCCTGCGGGAGGTGGCCGACGCCACCGGCGGCGCGGACGGTCCCGGCGGTCGGCGCCAACTCGCCGGCCAGCAGTTTCAGCAGGGTCGACTTGCCCGACCCGTTCCGGCCGACGAGACCGGTGCGGCCGGGGCCGACCGCGAGGTTCAGCCCGTCGAGGACGGGGGTGCCGTCGGGCCAGGCGAAGGCCAGACCGGCGCAGGAGAGGGCGGGGTGGGCGGGCGGAGATGACATGAGCGTCTCCCGGTTGCGTGGGAAGGGCCGAGGGCAACGGGTGAGACACCGGGGAGGCGACCGGGCGGGGCGGCGGCACACCGCACGGGCGACCGCCGGGGAGGCGGTGCGGGAAGGCGGGGACGGGCTCGTACGCCGAGGTCGCACACGGGCGGCACGCACGGCGCGAAGGCGCGGCTGTGCGGCGGCACGGTGTCTCAGGACCTCAGACGAGCAACGTCCTGCTCCGATCGACGACTACAGGGCCGAGAGGAACCCTAGGCGGGAGCCGGTGCGGCGGCAAACGGTTTACCGGCCCCGGCCCGCCGCGGTGGGGCGGGGCCGCCCGACGACGGCGGACACGCCCCGGCCCCGGTGGGACCCCTTTCGCGGAGGAGGACGGAGCGTCCCGCCGCGCCGCGTACGGCCGCCGGTGCGGCCCGCGCCGTCCCGGGCCCCTGGACGGGACGGGGGGCGGGCAGTACGTTCCGGCGCCATGACAGCCATGGGGAAGACGAGACGGCCGGTGTCACTGGCGCTGTGCGGGGCGGTCGTGGCCGCGGCGGCCCTGCTGGCCGGACCGACGGCACAGGCCGGGCAGCGGGTGCGGGCCGGGGCGCCGGACGCGGCCGGGGGAGAGGTCGGCTGGCGGCCGGTCGGCACGGGGAGCACGGCCAGGTTCCGCGGTCTGGCCGCCGTGGACCGCGACGCGGCGTGGGTCGCCGGCTCGGGCGGTACGGTCCTGCGCACCGCCGACGGGGGCCGCACCTGGCGGGACGTGTCCCCGCCGGGCGCGGGGGAGCTGGAGTTCCGGGACGTCGAGGCGTTCGACGGGCGCCGCGCGGTGGTGCTGGCCGTCGGAGAGGGCGAGGCGTCCCGGATCCTGCGCACCGAGGACGGCGGGACCACCTGGACGGAAGGGTTCCGCAACCCCGACCCGCGGGCGTTCTACGACTGCCTCGCCTTCTTCGACCGGCGCCGCGGCCTCGCCGTGAGCGACCCCGTCGACGGACGGTTCCGCATCCTGTCCACGGCGGACGGCGGGCGCACCTGGCGGGTCCTGCCCGACGCCGGCATGCCGCGGGCGCTGCCGGGCGAGGCCGGGTTCGCGGCGAGCGGCCAGTGCCTGGTGACCTCCGGCCCCCGCGACGTGTGGCTGGCGACCGGCGGCGGCGCTGCCGGCCGCGTGCTGCACTCCGCGGACCGGGGTCTGACCTGGACCGTCGCCGACGCGGCGATACCGGCGGGCGACCCCGCGCGCGGGGTGTTCGGGCTCGCCTTCCGGGGCCGCGCGCACGGCGTCGCGGTCGGCGGTGACTACCGGGCCGACCGGCCGTCCCCGCACGCCGCCGCCGTCACCCGGGACGGCGGCCGCGCCTGGCGGCCGGCCGCGGCGCCGCCGCCCGCCTACCGCTCCGGCGTCGCGTGGCTTCCGCACGGCCGCACGGCGGCGCTCGCGGTGGGCCCGACCGGCACGGACCTCACCAGGGACGGCGGCCGCACCTGGCGGACCGTCGACACCGGTTCGTACGACACCGTCGACTGCGCCCCCGACTCCGGCTGCTGGGCCTCCGGGGAGCGGGGGCGCGTGGCGCGGCTCGCCGCGGGCAGGGCTGCCGGCCGCGACGGGGCGCCTTAGGCTGACGGGCACCATGACGATTCTCGAGACACCCGCCGGCTGGCCCGCCGACGAGGCCGGGGCCCTGGCCGTCCAGGACGAACTGCGCGCCCGCGTGGTGCTGGACGAGCCGGGGCCCCCGGTCGGCACGGGCCTGGTGACCGGGGTCGACGTGGCGTACGACGACGAGCGCGACCTCGTCGCCGCGGCCGCCGTCGTGCTGGACGCCCGCACCCTCGACGTGGTCGACGAGGCCACCGCGGTCGGCCGGGTCGCCTTCCCGTACGTGCCGGGGCTCCTCGCCTTCCGCGAACTGCCCGCGGTCCTCGCCGCGCTGGAGGCCCTGACGGCCGGTCCGGGCCTCGTCGTCTGCGACGGCTACGGGCGGGCCCACCCGCGCCGCTTCGGCCTCGCCAGCCACCTCGGCGTGCTCACCGGCCTGCCGGTGTTCGGCGTCGCCAAGAACCCGTTCGCCTTCACCTGCGAGCAGCCGGGCCCCCGCCGCGGCTCCGCCTCCCCGCTCCTGGCCGGGACGGAGGAGGTGGGGCGCGCCCTGCGCACCAGGGACGGCGTCAAACCGGTCTTCGTCTCGGCCGGGCACCGCGTCGCCCTGGACGGCGCCTGCGCCCACACGCTGGCGCTGACCCCCCGCTACCGCCTGCCGGAGACCACCCGGCAGGCGGACGCCCTGTGCCGCCGGGCACTGCGGGAGGCCGCGGTGCGGCAGGGGAGCGGCGTGTGATCGGCCGCCTCCAGTGCGTGGTCCTCGACTGCCCCGACCCGCTGCGCCTCGCCCGTTTCTACGAGGGCGTGCTGGGCGGCGCCGTGAACCGGCCCGACCCCCGCTGGTCCCTCGACGACGACTGGGCCACGCTCCACCTCGACGACGGGCGCGTCCTGGCCTTCCAGCGGGCCGCCGGCCACCGGCCGCCCCGCTGGCCCGACCCGGAGCACCCCCAGCAGTTCCACCTCGACGTCGGCGTGGACGACCTGGCGAGCGCCCGCGCCCGGGTCCTGGCGCTGGGCGCGACGGTGCTGGACGAGGGCGGCCCGGAGCGGAGCTGGACCGTGTGCGCCGACCCGGCCGGCCACCCGTTCTGCCTCGTGCGGGAGTGACCGGCGCGCCCCGACCGCTTCAGCGGGCGTCGGCCACCCGGAACCGGACGCCCGCCGCCCGCAGCCGGCCCAGCAGCGCGTCGCCCATCGCGACGGCCGTCGTCACCTGCCCGGCCGTCGGCGGCAGGCCCTCGTCGAAGGCGAGGCACAGCGCCGACTCGGCGAGCATCTTCGCCGTCTCGTCGTAGCCCGGGTCGCCGCCCGACACCTCCGTGCACACCCGCCGCCCGCCGCCCTCGCCGACGAACCGCACCCGGAACCAGCTGCGCCGCCTGCGCTCCGCGTCCGGCCCGGCGCCCGGCCCGTGGCGTTCCATCAGCCACCGCCGGGCCGGTGGGAGTTGGGCCAGCGCGAAGCCCGCGCCCACGGCCGCCGCGCCGCCCAGCGCCGCCGGCAGGGTGCGCACCGCCGCGTAGTGCCGGTACCGGAAGTCCGGCCCGTACACCGGCAGCGCCGCCGCCGACCGGGCCACGACCCGCGGGTCCAGCGTCGGCAGCGGCAGCGCCCACGCCCCCGTCTCCCGGCTGAACCGCGGCCCGCCCAGCGGTGTCCCGATCCGCCGCCCCACCCGCCGCGGCTCGTGCAGCCGCCGCTCCCGGGCCGCCCGCGCCGTCTGCCCGACCCGCCCCAGGGCGGTGAGCGCGGAGGCGAGGGTGCCGCCCGAGAAGCCGGCGTTCGTCCGGACGAACCCGTCGACCCGCAGCGGCACGTCCCGGGGCAGGTGCCGCACGGTGAAGTACACGCCCAGGTCGTGCGGGACCGAGTCGAAGCCGCAGGCGTGCACCAGCCGCGCCCCCGTCTCCCGCGCCCGCGCGTCGTGGCGCACGTACGTCAGGTCGACGAACTCCGGCTCGCCCGTCAGGTCCACGTAGTCCGTCCCCGCCTCGGCGCAGGCGGCGACGAGCGGTTCGCCGTACCAGACGTACGGGCCGACCGTCGTGGCGACCACCCGCGCCGACTCCGCGAGGTCCCGCAGCGCGTCCGCGTCGCCGGCGTCCGCGGCCAGCAGCGGCAGGCGGGCGCACTCCGGGTGCTCGGCGGCGAGCGCCTCGCGCAGCCGCTCCAGTCTGCCCCGGTCCCGTCCGGCGAGCGCCCAGCGGCAGCCGGCCGGGGCGTGCGCGGCGAGGTACCGGGCGGTGAGCTCCCCGACGAACCCGGTCGCCCCGAAGAGGACCACGTCGAACGCCCGTGCCGTGCCGTCCCGCGTGTCCATGGGGTCCTCCGCCGTTCGCTCCGGTGGGCTGGTCCGAGGAGGCAGAGGCTAGCGCCCCCGCCCCCTCCGCCCCGCCGGGGAAGCCGTCCGCGGTCCCGCGGGGAGGGGTTGTGCACAGGAGGACACGTTCCTAACATCGTCACTGTCACAGTGGAAGTGTCACAGTGGTGTGGCGAGAGGGGCCGGATGGCGGCGACGGAGGACGGCCCGCTCCGCGGGGTGCGCGTGGTCGAGTTGGCGGGCATCGGACCCGGCCCGCACGCGGCGATGCTCCTCGCCGACCTCGGGGCCGACGTCGTGCGCGTCGACCGGCCCGGCGGCCCCGGCCTCGGCATCGACCCCGCGTACGACCTCACCAACCGCAACAAGCGCTCCGTCCTCATCGACCTCAAGACCCGCGGCGGACCCGCGGCCGTCCTCGACCTCGCCGAACGCGCCGACGTCCTCGTCGAGGGCTACCGCCCCGGCGTCGCCGAACGGCTCGGCGTCGGCCCCCGCGCGTGCCTCGCCCGCAACCCGCGGCTCGTCTACGGGCGGATCACCGGCTGGGGCCAGGAGGGCCCGCTCGCCGACCGCGCCGGCCACGACATCACGTACACCGCCGTCACCGGCGCCCTCTCCACGGTCGGCGCGCCCGGCGGACCCCCCGCCGTCCCCGCCAACCTGCTGGGCGACTACGCCGGCGGCTCCCTCTACCTCGTCGTCGGGGTCCTCGCGGCCCTGCACCACGCGCGCGCCGAGGGCGGCACCGGGCAGGTCGTCGACGCCGCGATCACCGACGGCACGGCCCACCTCACCACGATGATCCACGGCATGCTCGCCGCCGGCGCCTGGCAGGACCGGCGCGGCGCCAACCTCCTCGACGGCGGCTGCCCCTTCTACGGCACCTACGAGACCTCCGACGGCGGCCACATGGCCGTCGGCGCGCTGGAGCAGCGGTTCTACGACGGGTTCGCCCGCCTCCTCGGCCTCGACGAGCACACCGCCGCCGCCCGCCGGGAGCCGGCCCGCTGGGAAGAGCTGCGCACCGCCGTCGCCGCCCGGTTCCGCACCCGCACCCGCGCCGAGTGGACCGCCCTGTTCGAGGGCACCGACGCCTGCGTCGCCCCGGTCCTGTCACTGCGCGAGGCCCCCGGCCACCCGCACCTCGCCGCCCGCTCCACGTTCACCCGGCACGGCGGGCTCACCCAGCCCGCGCCCGCGCCCCGCTTCTCCGCGACCCCCGGCTCCGTACGCCGCCCGCCCGCCCGGCCGGGCGCAGACGCCGACGAGGTCGCCCGCGACTGGGGCGTGCCGGGCGTCCGCCCCGCCGGCGGGGGGGCCGGGGTGAGGCGCCGGACGCCGGTGCCGGGTCCGACGCGGTCCGCGTGGCCGCCCGCCGTCCGCCGTCCGCCTGACCCATCATCGACGGTGAGGCGATCCCCGCGACGCGAAAGGCCCGACCCGTGACCACCGAAGCGTACGTGTACGAAGCGATCCGCACCCCCCGCGGGCGCGGCAAGGCCGGCGGCTCCCTGTACGGCACCAAGCCCGTCGACCTCGTCGTCGGCCTGATCCGGGAGCTGCTCGCCCGGCACCCCGGTCTCGACCCGGCGGCCGTCGACGACATCGTCCTCGGCGTCGTCTCGCCCGTCGGCGACCAGGGCTCCGACATCGCCAGGATCGCGGCCATCGCCGCCGGGCTGCCCGACACGGTCGCCGGCGTCCAGGAGAACCGCTTCTGCGCCTCCGGGCTCGAAGCGGTCAACATGGCCGCCGCGAAGATCCGCTCGGGCTGGGAGGACCTCGTGCTCGCCGGCGGCGTCGAGTCGATGTCCCGCGTCCCGATGGGCTCCGACGGCGGCGCCTGGATGGCCGACCCGATGACCAACCTCGCGACCGGGTTCGTCCCGCAGGGCGTCGGCGCCGACCTCATCGCCACCGTGGAGGGCTTCTCCCGGCGCGACGTCGACGAGTACGCGGCGCTCTCCCAGGAGCGTGCCGCCGCCGCCTGGAAGGAGGGCCGCTTCGACCGGTCCGTCGTCCCCGTCAGGGACCGCAGCGGGCTCGTCGTCCTCGACCGGGACGAGCACATGCGCCCCGGCACCACCGCCGACTCCCTCGCCGCGCTCAGGCCGTCCTTCGCCGGCATCGGGGAGGCGGGCGGCTTCGACGCCGTCGCCCTGCAGAAGTACCACTGGGTCGAGAGGATCGACCACGTCCACCACGCCGGCAACTCCTCCGGCCTCGTCGACGGCGCCGCACTCGTCGCCGTCGGCTCCCGCGAGGCCGGCGAGCGCCACGGGCTGGCGCCCCGCGCCCGCGTCGTCTCCGCCGCCGTCTCCGGCTCCGACCCCACCATCATGCTCACCGGACCGGCCCCGGCCAGCCGCAAGGCCCTCGCCAAGGCCGGGCTCACCATCGACGACATCGACCTCGTGGAGATCAACGAGGCGTTCGCCGCGGTCGTCCTGCGCTACGCCCGAGACATGGGCCTGCCCCTCGACAGGATCAACGTCAACGGCGGCGCCATCGCGCTCGGCCACCCGCTCGGCGCCACCGGCGCGATGATCCTCGGCACCCTCGTGGACGAACTGGAGCGCCAGGACAAGCGGTACGGCCTCGCCACCCTCTGCGTCGGCGGCGGCATGGGCATCGCCACCGTCGTCGAGCGCCTCTGACCGCCCGTCCGGACCCCGCAACGGAAGAAGCACCCATGACCGCCATGCCGACGCGTTCCACCATCCGCTGGGAGCAGGACGAGACCGGCGTCGTCACCCTCGTCCTCGACGACCCCGAGCAGTCCGCCAACACCATGAACGAGGCGTTCCGCACGTCGATCGCCGCCGTCGCCGACCGGGCGGAGGCCGAGAGGGACTCCATCCGCGGCATCGTCTACACCTCCGCCAAGAAGACCTTCTTCGCGGGCGGCGACCTCAAGGACATGATGGGGGCCGGCCCGGCCGACGCCCGGCGGGTCTTCGACGCGGCCTGCGACATCAAGCGCTCCCTGCGCCGCATCGAGACCCTCGGCAAGCCCGTCGTCGCCGCGATCAACGGCGCCGCGCTCGGCGGCGGCTACGAGATCGCCCTCGCCTCCCACCACCGGATCGCCCTCGACGCGCCCGGTGCGAGGATCGGCCTGCCCGAGGTCACGCTGGGCCTCCTCCCCGGGGGCGGCGGCGTCGCCCGCACCGTACGGCTCATGGGCGTCGCCGACGCCCTGCTGAAGGTCCTCCTCCGGGGCACGCGGTACCCGCCGCGGCAGGCCCTGGACAACGGTCTGGTGCACGAGGTCGCCGGCACGCCCGAGGAGATGCTCGCCGGGGCCCGCGCGTTCATCGACGCGCACCCCGAGTCCCGCCAGCCCTGGGACGAACCCGGCTACCGGATCCCCGGAGGGACGCCCGCGCACCCGAAGTTCGCGGCGGACCTGCCCGCCTTCCCCGCCAACCTCAGGAAGCAGCTGAACGGCGCCCCGTTCCCGGCGCCCCGCCGCATCCTCGCGGCGGCCGTCGAGGGCTCCCAGGTCGACTTCGAGACGGCGTGCGTCATCGAGGCCCGCTACTTCACCGAGCTGGTCACCGGGCAGACCGCCAAGAACATGATCCAGGCGTTCTTCTTCGACCTCCAGGCCGTCGACGCCGGCCGCAGCCGCCCCCGGGGGTGGCGCCGCGCACGGTCCGCAGGGCCGCCGTCCTCGGCGCCGGGACGATGGGCGCCGGCATCGCGTACGCCTGCGCCGAGGCGGGCGTCGAGGTCGTCCTCAAGGACGTCACCGAGGAGGCCGCCGCCGGGGGGCGGGCGTACTCCGAGAAGCTCTGCGCCAGGGCCGTCGAGCAGGGCCGCACCACCCGGGAGGAGGCCGGCGCGCTGCTCGCCCGCATCCGGCCGACCGCCGACGCGGCGGACCTCGCCGGCTGCGACGTCGTGATCGAAGCCGTCTTCGAGGACACCGCGCTCAAGCACAAGGTGTTCCAGGAGGTCCAGGGCGTCGTGGCGCCGGACGCGCTGCTGTGCTCCAACACCTCGACGCTGCCGATCACCCTCCTGGCGGAGGGCGTGGAGCGGCAGGCGGACTTCGTCGGCCTGCACCTCTTCTCGCCGGTCGACAGGATGCCGCTGGTGGAGATCGTCAGGGGCGGGCGGACCGGCGACGAGGCGCTCGCGCGGGCGTTCGACCTGGTCCGGCAGATCCGCAAGACGCCGATCGTCGTCAACGACTCGCGCGGCTTCTTCACCTCGCGGGTCATCGGCCGGTTCGTCGACGAGGGCCTCGCCATGGTCGGGGAGGGCGTGGAACCCGCGTCGATCGAGCAGGCGGCGGGCCAGGCCGGGTACCCGGCGAAGGTGCTGTCCCTGGTGGACGAGCTGACCCTGACCCTGCCCCGCAGGATCCGCGAAGAGGCGCGGCGCGCGGTGGAGGAGGCGGGCGGCACCTGGCGGACGCACCCGGCGGAGGCCGTCCTCGACCGCATGGTCGGCGAGTTCGGACGCCCGGGCCGCAGCGGCGGGGCCGGCTTCTACGAGTACGACGGGGAGGGCCGCCGCACCCGACTGTGGCCGGGGCTGCGGGAGCACTTCACCCGGCCGGACGCGGCCGTCCCGTTCGAGGACATGAAGGAGCGCATGCTCTTTTCCCAGGCGCTCGACTCGGTGCGCTGCCTGGAGGAGGGCGTCCTCACCTCGGTCGCCGACGCCAACATCGGCTCGCTGCTGGGCATCGGCTTCCCCGCCTGGACGGGCGGCGTGCTGCAGTACGCCAATGGCTACGAGGGCGGGCTGCCCGGCTTCGTCGCCCGGGCCCGCGAACTGGCCGAACGCTACGGCGAGCGCTTCGACCCGCCGGCGACGCTGGTGGAGAAGGCGGAGGCGGGCGGGACCTTCACCGACCGGCGGTGAGGACGCGCGTGAGCGCCCCCGGCGGGGCCGAACCCGCCGGCCGGCCGACCCGGGTCCCCGACGGGCCGCGCCGGCACCGTCCGCCGGAGGGAAGGCGTGACCTTCGCCGGAGCCCGGCCGGGGACCTCGGCACCGTCCGGCCGCGTGCGCGGCGGCGCCCGGTGGGCCGGCACGCCGCGGACGGGGCGGTCGAGGCGTCGGCGGACCGGCGGGCCGGAGCCGCAGGCGGCGTCACCGCGGACGTCGTCACGGTCGGTCGGGCGCCCGGAACGCGGTCCGCAGCTCGTCGGTCAGGGACCGCTGGAAGGCGGTGACCAGGGCCTGCACCACCAGGGGCTGCATGTGCGCCGACAGCGACTTCATCGCCTTGACGTGCTGCGGGTCCTCCGGGTCCGCCTCCCGCTCCCGGTACGGGTTCCACACCTCGTCCCGGAACAGCCGGGTCAGCTCCCGGGCCGCCGCGCGGGTGTGCTCGACGAGCACCCCGCGGGCGGCCACGATCGTGGCGTGCGGGATCGGCGCGTCGAGCAGTTGCAGGCCGAGCCGGAGCAGTCCGGGGTCGACGCGGAGGAGGCCCTCCTCGTCGGGGCCGGTGAGGACCTCCATCGCGGCGAGCAGGTCCATGTCCGCGTCGGTCAGTTTGCGTGCGGCCCGCCGCTCCAGTTCGGCGCGCGTCAGGCGCTCCGCCGCGTCCGGCGCCCAAGTGGCCACGAGGGCCCGGTGGATGGCCAGGTCGTGGGCGTCCACGTCGGGAGGGAGCTGCTCCAGGTACCGCTCGATGGCGGCGAGGGTCATGCCCCGGTGCTGGAGTTCCTCGATGAGCGCCAGCCGCGCCAGGTGCTCGGGTCCGTACCGGCCGACGCGGCGGGGGCCGATGGCGGGCGGCGGCAGCAGGCCGCGGGTGCCGTAGAAGCGGATGGTGCGGACGGTGACCCCCGCGCGGGCGGCGAGTTCGTCCACGGTGAACACCTGAACCTGCGCCTCGGTCGCCACGGTGTCCTCGTCTCCCCTCCCGGTGTCGCACTGCTGCAACAGTACTGCCGTCCCGCCACCGCCGGGGAAGCGCCGGGGACGTCCGGGCGGTCGGCGCCCGGGGCGGGTGAGGCCGGGGACTCCCGCGCCCCGGACGCCGCGGGGGCCGCGCGGTCCGGGCCGCCTCCTCAGAGGGGGCCGACCGCCGGGGCGATCAGGAGGAGGAAGGCGGCGGGCAGGAAGAGGAACATCCCGGCCAGGGCGCCGACGTAGGCCCACACGCAGAGGGCCGATCCGATGAGCAGGCACGCCCAGGTGAAGGCGCGGGGCCGGCGCCCCAGCAGGAGCGGCAGCGGCACGGGGAGGGCCGTCAGGAGGGCCGGCCCGGCCAGGTCGGTACCGATGCCCAGGAGGAGCGGGGGCAGGGCGGCGAGTGCGGCCAGTACGGCCGCCGCCCGCTTGATCCCGTGCACCCGCGGCCGTGCGTCCGCCGTCGCGCCCATGGTGTCCCCGCCCTCCCCATCGGAATTGAACGCGTTCAATCTACCTTGCGGGCGTGCCCCGGGAAATCCGGTTGTCCCGCACGGCCCCGAGGCGGTCGGGTACCCCCATGGACGACGCGGAGGTACTGGCCCTGTTCGACCGCCGGATGCGGCGGGAGGCCCCGCCGGACGGCCCCGGGTGCCGGGTGGAGCGGACCGGGGGCGTGGTCCGGCAGACCGGCCCGGCGGAGGCGTGGAACGGCGTGCTGTGGAGCGGGCTGACGGCCGCCACGGCGGACCGTGCGATCCGGGAGCAGATCCGCCACTACACCGCCCTCGGGCGGGAGTTCGAGTGGAAGCTGTACGAGCACGACCGGCCGGACGACCTCGGCGACCGGCTCCGTGCCGCCGGGTTCGCGGCCGGTCCGCGCGAGGCCCTCGTGGTCGCCGCGACCTCCCGGATCGCCGCCGTCGCCGCCGCCCCGCCCGCCGGCGTGGAACTGGTACCGGTGACGGACGCCGCCGGGGTGGGCCTCATGGCGGAGGTCCACGACCGGGCGTTCGGCACGGACGGCTCCCGCCTGCGGCGGCGGCTGCTCCGGCAGCTCGCCGAGCGGCCCGGCACACTCGCCGCCGTCGTCGCCGTGGCGGACGGACGGCCGGTCGGCTCGGCGCGCGTGGAGCTCGTGCCCGGCACCGGCTTCGCCGGGTTGTGGGGCGGGGGCACCGTGCCGGAGTGGCGGGGCAGGGGTGTCTACCGGGCCCTCGTCGCCCACCGGGCCCGGATCGCCGCCGAACGCGGCTTCCCCCGGCTCCAGGTCGACGCGTCCGGCGACAGCCGCCCCGTCCTGGAGCGCCTCGGCTTCGCGGTGCTCTCCACCACCACTCCGTACGACTACCGCCCGGACGCCACCACCGGGTAGTGGTCCGACAGGTCGGTGTACGTGTGGGAGGTGCCCCAGCTCCTCACGGTCCAGGGGGCGCTGCGCTCCTTGACCACCAGGTTGGTCCAGCCGACCGGGCGCACGTGCCCGGCGCGGTGCAGCACGTGGTCGAGGTCCTCGCGCGGGTGATCCGGGTACCGCTCGGCGGCGATGGAGTTCTCGGCCGTGTCGAAGGAGTGGGAGTGGCCGGTGCGGGCGTCCGCGTCGGCCAGGCCCGCGTCGGCGAGCATCGCCGCGTACTCCGGGGAGCGCGAGTCGACGTTGAGGTCGCCCGCCACGATCACCTGCTCCGACGCGGGGACGGCCTTGCCGTCCAGGAAGGCGTCCACCGCCTTGAACTGCCGCGACCGGATCTGCTCGGCCTCGCCCGCCGAGCAGCCGGGATCGGTCGACTGGGCGTGGGTGCCGACCACGTGGACGCGCCGGCCGCCCACGTCCAGCACGGCGTACACGAAGCCCTTGTTGGAGTGCCGGTCCGCGCCGCACGCGTCTTCGTACACGTACTGCTCCCTGCGCAGGATCGGCCACCGGCTCAGCACCGCCACACCGCCGTCCTCGAACGCGACCGGGGAGTACGACCCGGCCGTGGCGTCCCAGCCGGAGGTGCCGCGGCCCATCACGGGCGTCCGGTGCGGGTACCGGGCGGCGGCGTTCCTCATCAGCGCGTCCGACGCCGTGTTGTCGAACGCCTCCTGGACCACCACCACGTCGTTGCCCGGGAAGAAGGGCGCCGCCGGGATGGCCCCGGCACGGTGGTCCTGCCCCCAGTTCGGGTACAGGGCCCGACTGAAGAGGAACACGTTGTACGTGAGGACCTTCAGCGCCGGGGTCGCCGCGGGGGCGGCCGACGCCGGCGGCGCGGCGGCGGCCGGCGGCACCGCGGCGAGCACCGCGGACACCGCGACGGACAGCAGGGCGCGCGGCGCCCGGCGGGGCACGGTACGCGGCGGGGGCAGAGGCACGGCGACTCCCTGTGGAGGCGGGGCTGGACGTCGCACATCGAAGCAGCCGGGGCTACTCTCGGGTAGAAACCGGGTGGAGGGGACCTTGCCGGGACCGGGCGGTCCGGCGAAGAACCGCCGTCCGGGTCCGGCGGGAGCCCCCCGCGCCCTCCGCCGGCGCCGTTCGTGTGGGGAAGCCCACCGCGCGGGCACCGGCCCGCACCACCGCCGTCCCGGCGGGCCGGACCGCCCCGCCGGCCCGCCACCCCGCAGAACGTCCGGAGCAGCCCCGTGACCGTGGTCCCCGACCGTCCCGCACCGCCGCCCCCCGGCGGGGGTCCTGTGGAGCCTCACGGGCGACGTGCGGGCCCTGCTCATGCTCCCCTCGGCGTTCGTCCTCCAGGTCGCCCACCCGGCCGTCGGCGCCGGGGTCGACGAGCACTCGGTCTTCCGCACCGACCCCTGGGGCCGTGCCGGGCGTTCCCTGCGCTCGCTCCAGCTGTGGGTGTACGGCGGGGAGGCCGCCGCCGAGGAGGGCCGGCGCCTGCGCCGCCTGCACCGCGCGGTCCGGGGCACCGACGCCCACGGCCGCCCGTACCACGCCCTCACCCCGGCCCACTACGCCTGGGTCCACGCCACCGGCTTCCCCGTCCACCGCTACGCGAGCCGCTACCTCGTCCGCCCCATGACCGAGGAGCAGGAGCGGGCGTTCTACGCCGAGTGGCTCCGGGTCGGCCGGATCCTGGGCATCCGCGACCGCGACATGCCGCAGACGATCGAGGAGTTCTGGCCCTACTACCGCAAGGTCCTCGCCGACGAGGTCGAGGCGACCGCCGTCGTCCGCGAGCTGCCGGCCACCGACGTCCCGCTCCCGCCCCCCGACCGCGGCCCCCTGCCGCTCCGGCTCCTGCTGCGCGCCCTGTGGCCCCTGTTGTGGCCGCCGTTCGTCCGCTTCCGCGCCTTCGTCGCCGCGGGCTTCCTGCCGCCCGAGGCGCGCGAGGCGGTCGGCCTCGACTGGTCGGACGCGCAGGAGCGGAGGCTGCGCCTCCCGGCCCGGGGGGTGCGGGCCGTCGTCCCCGCCCTCCCCGAGCGGCTGCGCTACCTCCCGCTCGCCCGGGACGCGCGGCGCGCCCACCGCTCCGGCCGGGCGGCCCGCCCCGCCCGCTGACGCCCGGCCGGGGGCCGTCCGGGCCGCCGCGCCCGCCCGGGCGCGGCGCCCCGGGGCGGAGGGTCAGCCCCGCCCGGTACCGTGCGAGCAGCACCCGCTGCAGCAGCCGCCGTGACCGTGGTCGTGGATGGTGTTGGTCGCGGCGATCTTGGCCCACGACTTCGGCGGGCTCACCGGGGCCGCCGGAGCGGTGCGGGCCGAGGCGGAGGCGGACGGCGCCGGGGCGGCGGCGGGCTTCGACGGCTGGTACAGCCAGGTGTCGAACAGGCCGTCCAGCTGCCTGCCGGAGATCCGCTCCGCGTACGCGACGAAGTCCGCGACCTTCGCGTTGCCGTAGGCCCGCTCCGTCGGCCAGCCCTTAAGGATGCGGAAGAAGGCGTCGTCGCCCACCTCGTTGCGCAGCATCTGGAGCGTCATGGCGCCCCGGTCGTAGACGGCGAGGTGGAACTGGTTCTCCGCCCCCGGGTCACCCGGCCTGACCGTCCAGAACGGGTCGTCCTCCGCGTGGGAGGCGTACACCCAGTCGGCCAGCTCCTGCGCCGTGCCCTCGCCCTCGCGCTCGGACCACAGCCACTGGCTGTACCGGGCGAAGCCCTCGCTGATCCAGATGTCCTTCCAGTTGTCCACGGACACGCTGTCGCCGTACCACTGGTGGGCCAGCTCGTGGACGACCACCGACACGTTGGAGCCGCTCGCGAACTGGCGCGGGCTGTAGAACGGCCGCGTCTGCGTCTCCAACGCGTACCCGCTGCGCACGTTCGGCACGTACCCGCCGAGCGCGTTGAAGGGGTACGGCCCGAAGACCTCCTCCAGCCACTCCGCGACCTCGACGGTCCGCTCGACGCTCGCGCGCGCCGAACCGGCGTTGGCCCCGAGGTCCTTGCTGTAGGCGTTGACGACGGGCAGGCCGTTCGCGGTCGTGTCGGTGGTGAGGTCGAACCTCCCGACCGCCAGCGTCGCCAGGTACGTCGCCTGCGGCTTGTCGGACCGCCAGGTGTAGCGGGTCCAGCCCAGCCGCGAACTCTGCGAGAGCAGCACGCCGTTGCTGATGGCCTGCGTGCCGTCCGGGACGGAGACGGACACGTCGAAGGTCGCCTTGTCGAGCGGGTGGTCGTTGGACGGGAACCACCAGGCGGCCGACTCGGGCTGGTTCGCGGCGACGCCGCCGTCCGGGGTGCGGTGCCACGCCGTCCACCCGTCGATCTTCACCTCGGACGGCTTGCCCGCGTACCGCACGACGACCGAAACCGGTCGGTTCTTCGGCAGCGGCACGGCCGGAGTGATCTCCAGTTCCTGTGCGCCCGACGCCTTGAACGCGGCCTTCCGGCCGTTCACCCGCACCTCCAGCGCCTTCAGGCCGAGGTCCAGGTTGAAGCGGGACAGGTTCTGCGTGGGGGTGGCGAGGATCGTCGCCGTCCCCTCCAGCAGGTCCGTCGACGGCTGGTACTTCAGCCGCAGGTCGTAGTGGGTGACGTCGTATCCGCCGTTGCCGCTGGCCGGGTAGTAGGGGTCGCCGATGCTCGGGGCCCCGGGCGCGAAGTCGGCGGCCGACGCCGGGATCGCCAGCACCAGGGAGGCCGCGATCGCGCCCGGGACGAACAGTCTGCGGTGCACGTGTGTCTCTCCAAGTCGTAGGAGGGCCGAATCGTCTGAACGCTATTCACCTCGACCCCTCCTGGTCATGTCCACGCCTTGCACCATCACACGATCGCCATCCGGCCGACATGATTTCCCCCCGGCCGCCCCGTCCCCCTCTGCCGTGCTCGCCCCCAAATCGTCCTCTTCTGCGCCGGGGCCGGCGGCAGTAGCGTCCGCCCATGCACATACGCACGCGCACAACCCCCTCCCACACCCCCGCCCGGGCAGCGGCCCCCTGCCGGGCCGGGCCCTGGTGGCGGCGGTCGCGGCCGCCCTGGTGTCCCTCCTGGTCCCGGCGGCCGGCGCCCACGGCGCCCCGGCCCCCCGCCCCGGCCCGCCGCGCCCCGACGTGTCCAGGCCCGTCCACTCCTACGAGAACGCGGTCCGCGAGTCCGTCTGGGTGGACACCGGGCTCGACGGCGACGGCGACGGCAGGACCGACCGGGTGGCCGCCGACGTCGTCCGGCCCCGCGAGAGCGGGCGGAACGGCTTCAGGGTGCCGGTCATCATGGACGCCAGCCCCTACTACTCCTGCTGCGGGCGCGGCAACGAGAGCCAGAAGAAGACCTACGACGAGGACGGCGCCCCCCTCGGGATGCCCCTCTTCTACGACAACTACTTCGTGCCGCGCGGCTACGCCTTCGTCGCCGTCGACCTGGCCGGAACCAGCCGCTCCGACGGCTGCGTCGACGTCGGCGGCCGCTCTGACGTCCTGTCCGCCAAGGCCGTCGTCGACTGGCTGAACGGCCGCGCCCGCGCCTACACCACCCGCACCGGCACCACCCGCGCCCGTGCGCACTGGTCGACCGGTGCCACCGGCATGATCGGCAAGAGCTGGGACGGCACGGTGGCCAACGGCGTCGCCGCGACCGGGGTAGAGGGCCTGAAGACGATCGTGCCGATCGGCGCGATCTCCTCCTGGTACGACTACTACTTCAGCCAGGGCGCCCCCCTCTACGACTCCGGCCCCGACCGGCTGGCCCACTACGTCGAGAGCCCGGAAGCCCGCGCCCGGTGCCAGGCCGTCAAGCGGACGCTGGTGGAGGGCGCCCCGCGCTCCGGGGACCTGACCCCGCTGTGGGACGCGCGCGACTACGTGCCCGACGCCTCCCGCGTACGGGCCAGCGTCCTGGCCGTCCACGGGCTGCAGGACCTCAACGTCCGCACCGGCCACCTCGGCCGCTGGTGGCAGGCGCTCGCCGAGCAGGGCGTCGAGCGGAGGATCTGGCTCTCCCAGGTGGGGCACGTCGACCCGTTCGACTTCCGCCGCGCCGAGTGGGTCCGCACCTTGCACCGCTGGTTCGACCACTACCTCCTCGGCTACGACAACGGCGTCGAACGGGAGCCCATGGCCGTCGTCGAACGTGCCCCCGACCAGTGGACCACCGACCGCACCTGGCCCCCGGCGGGCACCGCGGCCGCGACCCTGCGCCCCGTCCCCGGCGCGGCGCCCGGCGTCGGCGGCCTCGGCCTGCGGCCCGCCCCGGCGGGCACCACCGAGACGTTCACCGACGACCCCTCGCTCGGCGAACTCGACTGGGCCGCGCGGATCGACGCCCCCACCCCGGACAAGGCCGGGTTCACCACCCGCCCGCTCACCCGCGACCTGCGGCTGTCCGGCTCCGCCACCGTGACCGTCACCGCCGTCCCGACCACCTCCAGCGCCCATCTGACGGCCGTCCTCGTCGACCTGGGACCCGCCGTCATCCGCGACTACGCGGCACCCGGCGAGGGCATCACCACCCTCCCCGAGCGCACCTGCTGGGGCGCGAGCACCTCCGGCGACAGCGCCTGCTACAAGGAGACCGCGGCCCGCACCAAGGACGTCGGCTTCACCGTCGTCAGCCGCGGCTGGGCCGACCTCGGCACCTGGGCCGACCCCCGCCGGGGCCGCCCCCTCACCCCGGGCGAACCGCACACCATCACCCTCGACCTGCACGCCGCGGACCACGTCGTCCCGGCCGGCCACCGGCTCGCCCTGATCCTCGCGGGCACCGACGAGGGCCTCGTCGAGGGACCGTCCTCCACCCCGACGCTCACCCTCGACCTGGCCCGCACCCACGCCCGCGTCCCGTTCGTCGGCGGCCCCCTCGCGTACACCCTGGCCACCCTCCCGCGTGCCCGGGACGGCGAGACCGCCGCCACCCCCGCCCCCCTCCTCACCGGACCGGACGCCCCCCGTCCGCCGCGCACCCTCCCGTTGCTCCCGGGAGCCGCCCGGTGAGCCTCCGCCCCGGTGCCGCGGCGGCCCCGGCCGTCCTCCTCGACGCCCGCGCCGCGCACCACCCCGCACCGGGGCGGCCGGTGCGCCGCTGCTGAGCGGCGCGGGGCGCCGAAGCGCCCGGCGGGGCGGACGGCGGCCGGGCTGTCCTAGGATCGGCCTCCTGATGACTGCCACCCTCGTCGCCAAGAACCTCGCCGCCGGACACGCCGAGCGCTCCCTCTTCTCCGGTCTCGACCTCGTCGTCGCCCCCGGGGACGTCATCGGCCTCGTCGGCGTCAACGGCGCCGGCAAGTCGACGCTGCTGCGGCTCCTCGCCGGACTGGACACCCCCGAGGACGGCGAGGTCCGCCTGTCGCCGCGCACCGCCGCCGTCGGCCACCTCCCGCAGGAGCCCGAGCGGCGGCCGGGGGAGACCCTCGGGGGCTTCCTCGCCCGCCGCACGGGCGTCGCCGGGGCGCAGGCGGCGATGGACGCGGCGACCCGGGGCCTCGTCGACGGGGCGCCCGGGGCCGACGACACGTACGCCGCCGCCCTGGAGCGCTGGCTCGCCCTCGGCGGCGCCGACCTGGACGACCGGGCCGGGGAGACCACCGCGGCGCTCGGCCTCACCGTGGGCCTCGACCGGCCCATGACCGCCCTCTCCGGCGGCCAGGCGGCCCGCGCCGGGCTCGCCTCGCTGCTCCTCTCCCGCTACGACGTCTTCCTCCTCGACGAGCCGACCAACGACCTCGACCTGGACGGGCTGGAGCGGCTGGAGGCCTTCGTCCGGGGCCTGCGCGCGGGCACGGTCGTCATCAGCCACGACCGCGAGTTCCTCGCCCGCACCGTCACCGCGGTCCTCGAACTCGACCTCGCCCAGCAGCGGACGGCCCTCTACGGCGGCGGCTACGACTCCTACCTGGAGGAGCGGGAGACGGCCCGCCGCCACGCCCGCGAGGACTACGAGGAGTACGCCGACAGGAAGGCCGCCCTGGAGGGGCGCGCCCGGACGCAGCGCTCCTGGATGGACAAGGGCGTCAGGAACGCCCGCCGCAAGGCGGGCGACAACGACAAGATCGGCCGCAGGTTCCGCAGCGAGGCCAGCGAGAAGCAGGCCGCCAAGGCGCGGCAGACCCAGCGGATGATCGAGCGGCTGGAGACCGTGGAGGAGCCCCGCAAGGAGTGGGAGCTGCGCATGGAGATCGCCGCCGCGCCCCGCTCGGGCGCCGTCGTGGCGGCGCTGCGCGACGCCGAGGTCCGGCGCGGCGGCTTCGCGTTCGGCCCGGTGACCCTCCAGGTCGACTGGGCCGACCGGATCGCCGTCACCGGCGCCAACGGCGCGGGCAAGTCCACCCTCCTCGCCGTGCTCCTCGGCAGGCTCCCGCTGGACGCCGGCCACGCGGCGCTCGGCTCCGGCGTCGTCGTCGGCGAGGTCGACCAGGCACGGCGGCTGTTCCACGGCGAGCAGACCCTGCTGGACGCCTTCTGCGCGGCCGCCCCCGACACCGAGCCGGCGGAGGTGCGGACGCTCCTGGCCAAGTTCGGGCTCAAGGCCGCCCACGTGCTGCGTCCGGCGACGACGCTCTCGCCGGGGGAGCGGACCCGCGCCGCCCTCGCCCTCCTCCAGGGCCGCGGCGTGAACCTGCTCGTCCTGGACGAGCCGACCAACCACCTCGACCTGCCGGCGATCGAGCAGTTGGAGTCGGCCCTCGACGCGTACACCGGGACGCTGCTCCTCGTCACCCACGACCGGCGCATGCTCGACACCGTCCGCGTGACCCGCCGTTTCGAGGTCGCGGACGGCCAGGTCGCCGAGGTCTGAGCGGGGGACCGCCGCGGGCGGCCGCCGCCGGGACTACGGGCGGTCCTCCGGCTCCTCGTACGCGTCGAACGCGTCGTCCGCGTCGTCGGGCGCGGCGCCGTGGGCATGGTCCCCCTCCGGGGCGTCCCCGGCGCGCTCGGCGTGCTCGGGCCGGTCGCCGGGGTCCTCGCCGCCGGCCTCGCGCCGCGCCTCCTCGTGGTGCCTGCGGACCTCTTCGGGCTTGTCGCCGATCTGGTTCACGGCCCTCTCCGTCTCCGTCCCCGTCACCGGACGGCCCGGCGACCCGGCCAGACTCACACGGACCGGCCGCACCCGCACCTCGGCGCCGGCACGCGCCGGGGCGGGCCGGGGACCCCCGCCCGCCCCGGTCCGGACCGGCCGCGCTCAGCGGCCCCCGCCGGAGCCGCCGCCCAGCAGTCCCGCCCTGCGCAGGGCGTCCGCCATCGCGCCGTCGGCGGACGGCGGCGCCTGCCGGTCGCCGCCGCGCCGGTCCTGGCGCTGCCGCGGCGGACGGGCCCCCCGCTCGCGGCGCTGCCGCCCGCCGGAGGCCGGGCCGGCCTCCGCCTCGTCGTCCAGGCGCAGCGTCAGCGAGATCCGCTTGCGCGCCACGTCGACGTCGAGCACCTTCACCTTCACCACGTCGCCCGGCTTCACCACCTCGCGCGGGTCCTTCACGAACTCCCGCGACAAGGCGGACACGTGCACCAGGCCGTCCTGGTGGACGCCGACGTCCACGAACGCGCCGAACGCCGCCACGTTGGTGACCACGCCCTCCAGCACCATCCCGGCCTCCAGGTCGCCGATCTTCTCGACGCCCTCCCGGAAGGCGGCGGTGCGGAAGGCCGGGCGCGGGTCGCGGCCCGGCTTCTCCAGCTCCCGCAGGATGTCCACGACGGTCGGCAGGCCGAACCTCCCGTCGACGAAGTCCTCCGGGCGCAGCGACCGCAGCACGCCCGTGTCGCCGATCAGCGCCGCGACCTCGCCGCCGGTCGCCTTCGCCATCCGCCGCACCACCGGGTACGCCTCCGGGTGCACCGCCGACGCGTCGAGCGGGTCGTCGCCGCCGCGGATCCGCAGGAAGCCCGCGCACTGCTCGTACGCCTTCGGGCCGAGGCGCGGCACGTCCTTCAGGGCCCTGCGCGAGCGGAACGGCCCGTTGGCGTCCCGGTACGCCACGATGTTCTCGGCCAGTCCGGCGCCGATGCCCGACACCCGCGACAGCAGCGGCGCGGAGGCCGTGTTGACGTCGACGCCGACGCCGTTCACGCAGTCCTCGACGACCGCGTCCAGGGACCGGGAGAGCTTCACCTCGGACAGGTCGTGCTGGTACTGGCCGACCCCGATCGACTTCGGGTCGATCTTCACCAGTTCGGCGAGCGGGTCCTGCAGCCGCCGCGCGATCGACACGGCGCCGCGCAGCGACACGTCGAGCCCGGGAAGCTCCTGCGAGGCGAACGCCGACGCCGAGTACACCGAGGCGCCCGCCTCCGACACCATCACCCTGGTCAGGCCCAGCTCGGGGTGGCGGGCGATCAGGTCGGCGGCGAGCCTGTCCGTCTCGCGCGACGCGGTGCCGTTGCCCACGGCGACGAGCTCCACGGCGTGCTCCTTCGCCAGCCGAGCCAGCACCGCCAGGGACGCGTCCCACTTGTTGTGCGGCACGTGCGGGTGGATCGTGTCCGTCGCCACGACCTTGCCGGTCGCGTCGACCACGGCGACCTTGACGCCCGTGCGGTAGCCGGGGTCCAGGCCCAGGGTCGCCCGCGTCCCGGCGGGCGCGGCCAGCAGCAGGTCCCGCAGGTTCGCGGCGAACACCCGGACGGCCTCGTCCTCGGCGGCCGTGCGCAGCCGCAGCCGCAGGTCGATGCCGAGGTGCACCAGAATGCGGGTGCGCCACGCCCAGCGGACCGTCTCCGCCAGCCACCGGTCGGCCGGCCGGCCCCGGTCGGCGATCCCGAACCGCCGGGCGACCATCCCCTCGTAGGCGGACGGGCCCTCGGCCGGTTCCTCCGGCTCCAGGGCCAGCTCCAGCACGTCCTCCTTCTCGCCGCGCAGCATCGCCAGCACCCGGTGCGAGGGCAGCCGGGTGAACGGCTCCGCGAAGTCGAAGTAGTCGGCGAACTTGGCGCCCGCCTCCTCCCGCCCCTCGCGGACCTTCGCCACCAGCCGGCCGCGCGTCCACATCCGCTCGCGCAACTCGCCGATCAGGTCGGCGTCCTCCGAGAACCGCTCGGTGAGGATCGCCCGCGCGCCCTCCAGCGCGGCGGCCGGGTCGGCGACGCCCCGGTCCGGGTCGACGAACGCGGCGGCGGCCGCGAGCGGTTCGACGCCCGGGTCCGAGAGCAGCCCCTCGGCCAGCGGACCGAGCCCGGCCTCCCGGGCGGTCTGGGCCCTGGTGCGCCGCTTCGGCTTGAACGGCAGGTAGACGTCCTCCAGGCGGGCCTTGGTGTCGGCCTCCCGGATGCGGGCCTCCAGCTCCTCGGTCAGCTTCCCCTGCTCGCGCACGGAGTCGAGGATCGCGGCGCGCCGGTCCTCCAGCTCCCGGAGGTAGCGCAGCCGCTCCTCCAGGGTGCGCAGCTGCGCGTCGTCGAGCATCCCGGTCGCCTCTTTGCGGTAGCGCGCGACGAACGGCACGGTCGAACCGCCGTCCAGCAGCTCCACGGCCGCCCTGACCTGCCGCTCCCGTACACCGAGCTCCTCGGCGATCCTGCCTTCGATGGACGTCGTCACGGTGTGTCCCGACCCGCCTTCCCGTGCTTTCAGGTTGCGCTCGCATTCTGCCCGCCCGGGCCGGGATCCGCCGCATCCCCCGGGCACGCCGCCCCGCGCGCACGCGCCCGGCACCGGCCGGGCGCGTGCGCGGGCGGTCACCTCCGGCCGGTGACGCGGGACGGGAAGGCGCCGGCCGCGGCCACCGCCGCGAGGAAGCCCTCGGCCAGCTCGGTGAGCCGCTCGACCCGGGCCGCGCCGAGGCGGGCGTACGGCGCCGCGTCCAGCCGGTCGGTGTGCTCCTCCACCTCCTCGCGCAGCGCGGCCCCCCGCCCCGGTGAGCGCGCCCTCCCCGTCCACCAGCCCGCGCTCGCGCAGGCGCTCCACCGCGGCGTCCCAGTCGGACCGCTCCCAGCCCCGGGAGAGCAGCAGCCAGTCCGGTGAGCCCCCTCTCCGGTCGCGGTGTGGCTGACGAGGGACTCCAGCGGGTCGAGGCCGGCGCTCAGCAGGGCGGTCATGTGGACGTCGCCGCGGTGCTCGCGCAGCAGCATCGCCGCGTGCCAGTACGCGAGGTGCGGGGCGTCCGGCACGGGCAGGTCGGCGTGGGCGGCGTACAGCGGCCGGGCGTGCCGGGCGCACGCCTCCGCGGCGTGCAGGGCCAGCTCGGCGGCCTCCGCCATCCCGGCCGAGCCGGCGGCGTCGCCGAGCACCCGCCGCACGAACCGGTCGGCCGCGCGCAACCGCGCCGCGAGCACGTCCGCAGGGGAGGCGGTGTCCCACACGGCGGGCAGGTGGCGGGCTATGAGGGCGTGGTTGAAGTTGTAGAAGGTGCCGGCCACCACCCCGGGGCCCACCGCGCCCATCGCGGCGGCCCGCCCCGCGAAGTAGGCGGCGTACGGGTCGGTGACGCCGAGGCCGCCCAGCTCCTCGCCGAACTCGGGGGAGAAGTAGACGGCGGCGTGGAAGAGGTTGACCGGGCGGTGGCAGCGGCGCACGGCCCGGGACGGCGGAGTCGTCTTCGTCATGCCGCACACGTTAACGGCAGGCCGTTCCGGAGGGGGGGCGGTCAGCCCCGGTAGGTGAAGTGCGGCCGCCGCCGCTCCAGGAACGCGGCGACGCCCTCGGCCCGGTCGCCGCTCCCGGCCGCCTCCCGCGCCCAGTGCGCGTCCCGTCCGGTCAGACCGGCGGCGAACTCCTTCGCGGCGGCCTGCGTCAGCGGCGACCGCGACAGCAGCACGCGCGCGAACGCCTCGACCCGTGCGTCCAGTTCCCCGGTCGGCAGCACCTCGTCGACGAGGCCGGTGCGCAGCGCCCGCTCGTCGTCGATCAGCTCGGCGGAGAACAGCAGGTACTTCGCGGTGGCCGGCCCCACCAGGGAGACCAGCCGCCGGGTGGAGGAGGAGGGGTAGACGACGCCCAGCTTCGCGGGGGTCACCCCGAACCGGGCCCCCGCCTCAGCGAACCGCAGGTCGCAGGCGGCGGCGAGCTGACAGCCGCCCCCCACGCAGTAGCCGCGCACGGCGGCGAGCGTCGGCCGGGGGAAGGCGGCCAGGGCCTCCTCGGCGCACACGGCCAGCGACGGCTGGCGGTCGTCCGGTTCGTGCAGCGTCGAGATGTCGGCCCCGGCGCAGAACGTGTCCCCCGCGCCCGTCAGGACCAGCGCCCGCACCTCCCGGTCGGCGGCCAGCTCCTCCAGCAGCTCCGGCAGGGCCCGCCACATGGCGGCGGTCATGGCGTTGCGCTTGGCCGGGTTGCTGATGACGACGGTCGCGACCCCGTCCGTGACGCGGTGCTCCAGCTGCGGCTCCATGCGCCGGATGCTATCCGCGGACGCCGCCGCGTCCCTCCCGGTCGTACGGCGCTGGAGGCGCGGCGGCCGCACACCGGCCGGGCGCCGCCGCGTCACCGGCCCGGTGCCCGGCGGACGCGGTCTCCGGGGACGCAGGACCGGACGGTTCGGAAAACGCCCGAGGACGGCCGAATCCGCAAGCGCCGTTTCCCGAAGCGAACGGAAGAAGCTGACGGACAGTCAATTTCGATCGGTCATCCGGGTCCCGTCCCAAGGGGCCGACACTCGACCCGTGGCGACGATCGAGCACGAGAGCGGGAGCCGGACCAGGCGGAGCGGCGGAGGAGTCCCGGCCCGGCCGCCGTCGTGGGAGAGGGTCCGGCGCTTCACCGCACCGGCGGTGGACGCCTCCGTACCGCAGGCCAGGCAGGCCGTCCGGGACCTGCTGGAGCGCCAGGGGCTCCCGGTCGCCGGCGACGTCGCCCAGGACCTGCTGCTGATCGTCTCGGAGCTGGCGACCAACGCCGTACGGCACGCGGCGCCGCTCTCCCCCGCGGATGGCGGTGGAGGTCGCGGTCGGCGCCGAGTGGGTGCGCATCGCCGTCGAGGACGACCACCCGTACCGGCCGAAGGCACTGCGCGCCGACCCCGGCGGGACCGGCGGACGGGGCCTGTTCCTGGTCGAGGAGATCACCCGCGAGGCCGGGGGCGCCTGCGACGTCGAGCGCACCGCGAGCGGCGGCAAGGTCGCCTGGGCGGTGCTGCCCCGGTGACGCGCGCCCGGCGGCCCCTCCGGGCACGGACGCCCCCGGCCCCGTACGGCCGGGAGCGCGCCGCCGGGCGTTCACCAGCCGCCCGTCGCCCCCGTCAGCTCCTTGACGGCCGGACGGGCCGCGTCGAGGACGGTCGTGAACCAGGCGGAGAACGGCGCCGACGCGTGCCGCTCGGCCAACTCCGCCGCCGTCACGAACGCGGTCTCCTCCACCTCCCGGGGGTCCGGCCGCGGCGCGTCCCGCACCCTCCCCACGAAGAGGTGGTTGTACTCCTGCTCCACCAGGCCCGACGCCGGGTCCGGGTGGTTGTAGCGGACGGTCCCCGCCTCGGCCATCAGCGAGGGCGACACGCCCAGCTCCTCGGACACCCGCCGCGCGGCCGCCGCGAACGGCGCCTCCCCGGGGTACGGATGCCCGCAGCAGGTGTTCGACCAGACACCCGGCGAGTGGTACTTGCCGAGCGCCCGGCGCTGCAGCAGCAGCCGCCCCTCCCCGTCGAAGAGGAACACCGAGAAGGCCCGGTGCAGCCGGCCGGGTGCCTGGTGCGCCGAGAGCTTCTCGGCGGTGCCGATGGTGCCGCCGTCCTCGTCGACCAGCTCCAGCATGATCGGCGGAGCGGCTCCGCTCGGCGAACTGTTCGCCGCGGTGGCGGGTGTGGTCGGCATAGCCATCCTTCGCATCGGTTTTCGGCCCTGTGGGCGATCTCCAGTCTGCCGTACGAAAACCGTCCGCCGGTGTAGCGCCCCCGCGTCCGGCCGGCCGGACGCGGGGGCGGCTGCTCAGACGCCGAAGGCGGGCGGGTAGGCGATCGTGCCCGAGGGCGGCTCGCCCCCGGCGTCCAGCCGGAGCGCCATCATCGCCTCGTCCGGCACGTCGAAGGACGCCCGGATCCCGTACCGCGAGGCCGGGACGAAACCGAAGCGGGGGTAGTACCCGGGGTGGCCGAGCACCAGCACCAGCGGCTCGCCGGCGAGCCGTGCGGCGTCCAGGACCGCCCTTACGACGGCCTGGCCGGCGCCCCGCCGCTGGTACGGCGGGGCGACCGCCACCGGGGCCAGCGCCGCGGCCGGGGCGTCCCCGACACGGCAGCGGGTGATCAGCGCGTACGCCGCGACCGTGCCGTCCGGCGCCTCGGCGACGTACGACAGGCCCGGCAGCCAGGCGCCGGGATCGGTGCGCAGCGCGTCGACGAGGTCGGCCTCGGCGGAGGTCTCGAAGGCCGCGGCGTTCACCGCGTACACGCGGGGGCGGTCGGCGTCCGTCTCGGGACGGGTCGGCCAGCGGACCGGGGAGGGGGGAGGGACTGGGCGGAGTCGTGGGACAACGTGGAAACCCCTTGGAGGAGAGGGCCCCGGCCTGTCGTGTCAGCCGGACACCCGGGAAGCGGAGTGGACACGGGCCTGGCGGCCGCCGAAGGCGGCGCCCACTAGCGCGGTCATGGCCCCCGCCTCCTCTCCTCGTCCGGTGCGGGTGTCTCCCGGCCGCAGCCTAACAGCCGGGTGGATCAGTGGCACAGGCCCGCTTCGTGCACCGCGTATCCGCTCGGCTCCAGCTGGAAGGTGCAGTGCTCCACGTCGAAGTGGCCCACCAGGCATTCCCGGAGGTCGTGCAGCATCTTCTCCTGGCCCCCGCCGTCGAGCACGCTCCCCTCCACGACCACGTGCGCGGACAGTACCGGCATCCCCGAGGTGATCGTCCAGGCGTGCAGGTCGTGGACGTCCTCCACCCCCGGCAGCGCCAGCAGGTGCGCCCGCACCTGTGTCATGTCCACGTCCTTCGGCGCCGACTCCAGCAGCACGTCCAGCGTCTCCCGGAGCAGCTTCACCGTCCGCGGGACGATCATCACGGCGATCACCAGCGACGCGATCGGGTCCGCCGCCTGCCACCCCGTGGTCATGATCACCCCGGCGGCCACCAGCACCGTCACCGACCCCAGCGCGTCCGCCATGACCTCCAGGTAGGCGCCGCGCACGTTGAGGCTGTCCTGCTGCCCGCGCACCAGCAGCGACAGGGACACCGCGTTCGCGGCCAGGCCGACCAGGGCGAAGACGACGGTGAGCCCGCCCCTCGTGTCCGCCGGTGTGACGAACCGCTGGACCGCCTCGAGCAGGACGTACCCGCCGGCCCCCAGGAGCAGCAGGCAGTTCGCCAGCGCCGCCAGGATCTCGGCGCGGGCGTAGCCGTACGTGCGGTTCGCGGTGGCCGGGCGGTTCGCCATGTGGATGGCGAGCAGCGCCATGCCCAGGCCGACCGCGTCGGTCGCCATGTGCGTCGCGTCCGCGATCAGGGCGAGCGAGTCGGCGAGGACGCCGCCGACGATCTCCACGACCATCACGCAGACCGTGATGGCGAGGGCGACCCGCAGTCGCCACCGGTGCGCGGCGCCGGCCGTACCGGTCGGCGGCCCTCCGTGCGTGTGCCCGTGGTGGTGCCCAGCCCCCATGAGGTCGCCTCCCGATCAGGTCAGTGACTGCCTTCCGGGCGGCAGTCAACTACGGGCGGGGGGTAGGGGCAAGCCGACGCTGAAGACCGTTGTCATCCCCTCTGACCTGTACTTCTCCGAAGCCGCGACGGCCCTGGGGCCGCCCCGCGCGGAACCTCCCGGCCCACCACCGCCCGGGGCGGCCCGGACCCGGGGTTTGTGGGCCGAGCCGGTGATCGACGATGATGGCCCCGCCCGTCGGGCCGGGCGCCGCCCCACGGGGAAACCTCGGTGAGCTGCGCCTTCCGTCCATCCGATAGCCTCTGCCGACGTGCCGCCGCCCGCGACCGGGCCGAGCCGCCGCGCCCCAGCAGCTGTCAGCTCCAAGGAGTGAGTTCGTCTGTCGACCGCCATCCTCACCGGTCCTCCGGTCCCCGGATCGCCGCTCGAGGGCGATCTGCGGTCGCTGGGCTTCGAGGTCCGCACCGCCGCGGACCCGCGGGAGACCGCCGCGCTGCTCGCCGCCGTACCGGCCGGTGAGCGCGTCGCCGTCGTCGACCCGCGCTTCGTCGGCCACCGGCACGCCCTGCGGCTGGCCCTGACCGACCCCCGCTTCGCCGCGGGCGCGGCCCCGGGCGCGCTCACCGCCCGGCCGGAGGCCCGCCCGTCCCTGGCCCGCGCCCTCGCGGCCCTGCCCGCCGGCGCCCCCGGGCCCGACGGCAGGCCCGCGACGCTCCCCGACGCGCTCGCCGCCGCGCTGGAGGCCGACGGCGTCGCCGTCCACCGGCCCGATTTCGGATCACTGGTCGCCGCCGTACCGGTCGGCCCGCAGACCCGCAAGGAGACCCGCGACGCCGTCGCGGCCGTGGACGAGGAGGCGGTGCGCCTGCGCTCCGCCGTGAAGTCCCGCGACGGGTTCTTCACCACCTTCTTCATCAGCCCCTACTCGCGCCACATCGCCCGCTGGTGCGCCCACCGGGGCCTCACCCCGAACCAGGTCACCACCGCCTCGCTGGTCACCGCGCTGGCCGCGGCCGGCTGCGCGGCCACCGGCACCCGCGGCGGCTTCGTCGCGGCCGGGCTGCTGCTGCTGGTCTCCTTCGTCCTGGACTGCACGGACGGGCAGCTCGCCCGCTACTCCCTGCAGTACTCGACGCTCGGCGCCTGGCTCGACGCCACCTTCGACCGGGCCAAGGAGTACGCGTACTACGCGGGCCTCGCCCTCGGCGCCGCCCGCGGCGGCGACGACGTGTGGGCGCTCGCCCTCGGCGCGATGGTCCTCCAGACCTGCCGGCACGTCGTGGACTTCTCCTTCAACGAGGCCAACCACGACGCCGTGGGCAACACCAGCCCCACCGCCGCCCTCTCCGACCGGCTCGACGGCGTCGGCTGGACGGTCTGGGCGCGGCGCATGATCGTCCTCCCGATCGGCGAGCGCTGGGCCATGATCGCGGTCCTCACCGCCGTCGCCACCCCGCGCGTCGTCTTCTACGCCCTGCTCGCCGGCTGCGCCTTCGCCGCCTGCTACACCACCGCCGGACGCGTCCTGCGCTCCCTCACCCGCAGGGCGAGCCGCACCGACCGCGCCGCCCGGGCCCTCGCGGACCTCGCCGACAGCGGAGCCCTCGCGGAGGCCGCCGCGAAGGCGCTGAGCCCCGCGGCCCGTCCGCTCGGCGGCCGCACCCCCTACGCCCTCGCCGGCGCCGCCGTGCTGCTGGCCGCCGCCTGCACCGCCCCGCTCGGCGGCCCCCTCGTCGTCCTGGCGGCCGTCCTGTACGCCGTGGCCTCCGGCGCCGCGGTGGCCCGCCCCCTGAAGGGGGCCCTCGACTGGCTCGTACCGCCCGTGCTGCGCGCCGCCGAGTACGCCACCGTCCTCGTCCTCGCCGCCCGCGCCGGCGCCCCCGGCGTCCTTCCGGCGGCTTTCGGGCTGGTCGCGGCCGTCGCCTACCATCACTACGACACGGTGTACCGCATCCGCGGCAACGCCGGCGCGCCGCCCGCCCGGCTGGTGCGGGCGCTCGGCGGCCACGAGGGGCGCACCCTGCTGGTGGCCGTCCTCGCCGCCCTCCTGGCGACCGGCGGCGGAGACGGCTTCGCCCTGGCGCTCGCCGCCCTCGCCGGCGCCGTGGCGCTGGTGGGGCTCGCGGAGTCCATCCGCTTCTGGGTGTCCTCCGGAGCACCCGCCGTACACGACGAAGGAGAACCCGCATGATCGGCCTCGTACTCGCAGCCGGTGCCGGACGGCGTCTGCGTCCCCACACCGACACGCTTCCGAAGGCCCTCGTGCCGGTCGACGGGGACAAGACCGTCCTCGACCTCACCCTCGCCAACTTCGCCGAGGTCGGCCTCACCGAGGCCGCGATCGTCGTCGGCTACCGCAAGGAGGCCGTGTACGAGCGCAGGGCCGCCCTGGAGGCCGCGTACGGGGTGAAGCTCACCCTGATCGACAACGACAAGGCCGAGGAGTGGAACAACGCCTACTCCCTGTGGTGCGCCCGCGACGCGCTGCGGGAGGGCGCGATCCTCGCCAACGGCGACACCGTCCACCCCGTCTCCGTCGAGCAGACCCTCCTGGCGGCCCGCGGCGGCGACCGGCGGATCATCCTCGCCCTCGACACGGTGAAGCCCCTCGCCGACGAGGAGATGAAGGTCGTCGCCGAGGACGGCCTCGGCGTCCGCCGCATCACCAAGCTCATGGACCCGGCCGCCGCCACCGGCGAGTACATCGGCGTCACCCTCATCGAGCCGGAGGCCGCCGGCGACCTCGCCGACGCCCTGAGGACCACCTTCGAGCGCGACCCCGACCTGTACTACGAGGACGGCTACCAGGAGCTCGTCCACCGCGGCTTCCGGATCGACGTGGCCCCCGTCGGAGACGTCCGCTGGGTGGAGATCGACAACCACGACGACCTGGCGAAGGGCCGTGAGATCGCGTGCCTGTACTGACCCGGCTCATCCCCTCGCCGGTCGTCGTCGACATCAGCCGCGGGGCGATGGACGACCTGGCCGGCATCCTCGCCGACCAGCGGGTCTCCGCCTCCGGCAAGCTCGCGATGGCCGTCAGCGACGGCTCCGGCCGCGCCCTGCGGGGGAAGCTGGAGCCGCTGCTGCCCGACGCCCGCTGGTACACGGTCGAGGACGGCACCATCGACTCCGCCGTCCGCCTCGCCGACGCCATCCGCGGCAAGCGGTACGACGCGGTCGTCGGCGTCGGCGGCGGCAAGATCATCGACGTGACGAAGTACGCCGCGGCCCGCGTCGGCCTGCCCATGGTCGCCGTCGCGACGAACCTCTCCCACGACGGCATCTGCTCGCCGATCGCCACCCTCGACAACGACAACGGCCGCGGCTCCTACGGCGTGCCCTCGCCCATCGCCATGGTCGTCGACCTCGACGTGATCCGGGACGCCCCGGTGCGGTACGTGCGCTCCGGCATCGGCGAGGCGATCTCCAACCTCTCCGCCATCGCCGACTGGCAGCTCTCCCACCGGATCACCGGCGAGAGCGTCGACGGCCTCGCCGCGGCCATGGCCCGCACCGCCGGGGAGTCCGTGCTCCGCCACCCCGGCGGCGTCGGCGACGACGAGTTCCTCATCGTGCTGGCCGAGGCACTGGTCCTGACCGGCGTCGCCATGTCGGTCAGCGGGGACAGCCGGCCCGCGTCGGGCGCCTGCCACGAGATCAGCCACGCCTTCGACCTGCTGCACCCGACCCGCCGCGCCTCCCACGGCGAGCAGTGCGGGCTCGGCGCCGCCTTCGCGATGCACCTGCGCGGCGCCCGCGACGACGCCGGCCTCTTCGCCGAGGTCCTGCGCCGGCACGGGCTGCCGGTGCTGCCCGAGGAGATCGGGTTCACCCCGGACGAGTTCGCCGCGACCGTGGCGTACGCGCCGCAGACCCGCCCCGGGCGCTTCACGATCCTGGAGCACCTCGACCTGTCCACCGACCAGATCAGGGACGCGTACGCCGACTATGCCAAGACCATCCGTAGCTGAACTCCGCCCGGTCGTCCACCCGGCCGGGGTCAAGGACCGCCGCAGCGGAGAGCACTGGGGCGGCCGCCTCTACATGCGCGAGATCTCGCTGCGCGTCACCCGGTACCTGGTCACCACCCGGGTCACCCCGAACCAGCTGACGTACGCGATGACCCTCGCGGGCGTCCTCGCAGCCCCGGCCCTCCTCGTCCCGGGCGTCCCCGGGGCGCTCCTGGGCGCGCTGATGGTCCAGCTGTACCTGCTGCTCGACTGCGTCGACGGCGAGGTGGCCCGCTGGAAGAAGCAGTTCTCGCTCTCCGGGGTGTACCTCGACCGGGTCGGCGCCTACCTGTGCGACGCGGCGGTCCTGGTCGGCTTCGGCCTGCGCGCCGCCGACCCGTGGGGCGGCGGCCGGATCGACTGGCTGTGGGCCTTCCTCGGCACCCTGGCCGCCCTCGGCGCGATCCTGATCAAGGCGGAGACCGACCTCGTCGGCGTCGCCCGGCACCAGGGCGGCCTGCCGCCGGTGAAGGACGCCGCGGCAGAGCCGCGCTCGTCCGGGATGGCGCTGGCCCGCCGGGCCGCCGCGGCGCTCAGGTTCCACCGGCTCGTCCTCGGCATCGAGGCGTCGCTGCTCATCGTGGTCCTGGCGGTCGGGGACGCGGTCAGGGGCGACCTGTTCCTCAGCCGCCTCGGCGTCGCCGTCCTCGCCGGCATCGCGCTGCTGCAGACGCTGCTGCACCTGGTGTCCGTCCTCGCGTCGAGCAGGCTGAGGTGACCGCGTGAAGCTCGGTGCCGTCATCATCACCATGGGCGACCGCCCCGACGACCTGAACGCCCTGATCGAGTCCGTCGCCCGCCAGGAGGGCGAGCCGGTCGAGGTCGTCGTCGTCGGCAACGGCGCCCCCGTCCGCGGGGTCCCCGGCTGGGTCCGCACCGTCGAGGTGCCCGAGAACCTGGGCATCCCCGGCGGCCGCAACGTCGGCATCGAGGCGTTCGGGCCCGACGGCTCCGACGTCGACGTGCTGCTCTTCCTCGACGACGACGGGCTGCTGCCCGAGAGGAACACCGCGGAGCTGGTCCGGCGGGCGTTCGCCGCCGACCCGCGGCTGGGCATCCTCAGCTTCCGCATCGCCGACCCGGAGACCGGGGTCACGCAGCGGCGGCACGTGCCCCGGCTGCGCGCCTCCGACCCGATGAGGTCCTCCCGCGTCACGACGTTCCTCGGCGGCGCGAGCGCGGTGCGCACCAAGGTCGTCGAGCAGGTCGGCCCGCTGCCCGGCGAGTTCTTCTACGCGCACGAGGAGACCGACCTGGCCTGGCGCGCCCTGGACGCCGGCTGGACGATCGAGTACCGGTCCGACATGGTGCTCCACCACCCCACGACGGCCCCGTCCCGGCACGCCGTGTACCACCGCATGGTCGCGCGGAACCGGGTGTGGCTGGCGCGCCGCAACCTGCCCGCGCCGCTGGTCCCCGTGTACGTCGGGGTGTGGTTGCTGCTCACCCTCCTGAGGCGCCCGTCGGGGGCCGCGCTGAAGGCGTGGTTCGGAGGCTTCAGGGAGGGCTGGACGACGCCCTGCGGGCCCCGGCGGCCCATGAGGTGGCGCACGGTGTGGCGCCTCACCCGGCTGGGCCGCCCGCCCGTCATCTGACAAGCTCGGAACCGGCGCGACCGGTGCACGGGAAGGGCCGCCGCCCTCCGCCGACACCACCCGCCGCACCCCTCCCGCCCCCGCACCGTGAACACGAAAGTTTCGACCTGTGAGTGAGACAACCCACGACCGGCCGGTCGCCGTGAGTGTCCCGCCCTCGCCCGACGACGGCCTGACGCCGGCGGAGCTGGCCGCCAGGTACGGCCTGTCGGTGAGCGGCGCCCGCCCGGGCCTGGCGGAGTACGTACGGCAGCTGTGGGGACGGCGCCACTTCATCCTGACCTTCTCCCGGGCGAAGCTCACGGCCCAGTACAGCCAGGCCAGGCTCGGCCAGCTGTGGCAGGTCGCCACGCCGCTGCTGAACGCCGCGGTGTACTTCGCGATCTTCGGCCTGATCCTGGAGGCCGGCAAGGGCATGGAGAAGAAGGTCTACGTCCCGTTCCTGGTGACGGGCGTCTTCGTGTTCATGTTCACGCAGACCTCCGTCATGTCCGGCGTGAAGTCGATCTCCGGCAACCTGGGCCTGGTGCGGGCGCTGCACTTCCCGCGCGCCTCGCTCCCCATCTCGCTGGCCCTGCAGCAGCTGCAGCAGCTGCTGTACTCGATGCTGGTGCTGTTCGTCATCGCGGCGCTGTTCGGCAGCTACCCGTCGCCCGCCTGGCTGCTGATCGTGCCCGCGCTGGCGCTGCAGTTCACGTTCAACACCGGCCTCGCGCTGGTCATGGCGCGGCTCGGCAGCAAGACCCCGGACCTCGCGCAGCTGATGCCGTTCGTCATGCGGACGTGGATGTACGCGTCGGGCGTGATGTTCTCCATCCCGATCATGCTCCGGGACAAGCCGGCGTGGATCGCCGAGATCCTGATGTACAACCCCGCGGCGATCTACATGGACCTCGTCCGCTTCGCGCTGATCGAGGGCTACACCTCCGACAACCTGCCCGACCACGTCTGGGCGGCCGCGGTGCTGTGGGCGGTCGTCGTCGGCGTCTCCGGGTTCGTGTTCTTCTGGAAGGCTGAGGAGCGGTACGGCCGTGGCTGACGACATCGAAGGCGCCCACCCCGCCGGGGCGCGCATCCCCACCGTCATCGCCGACGACGTGCACGTCGTGTACCGGGTCAACGGCGGCGGCGCCGCCGGCAGGGGCAGCGCCACGGCGGCGCTCAGCCGGATCCTCCGCCGCGACAGGGGGAGAGCCGCGGCGTGCGCAAGGTGCACGCCGTGCGCGGCGTCTCCTTCGTCGCGTACCGGGGCGAGGCCATCGGCCTGATCGGCACCAACGGCTCCGGCAAGTCCACCCTGCTCCGCGCCATCGCAGGCCTGCTGCCCACCGAGAGGGGCAAGGTCTACACCGACGGCCAGCCCTCGCTCCTGGGCGTCAACGCCGCGCTCATGGGCGACCTGACCGGCGAGCGCAACGTCATCCTCGGCGGCCTCGCCATGGGCATGTCCAGGGAGGAGATCAAGGAGCGCTACCAGGACATCGTCGACTTCTCCGGCATCAACGAGAAGGGCGACTTCATCACCCTGCCCATGCGGACCTACTCCTCCGGCATGGGCGCCCGGCTCCGCTTCGCCATCGCCGCCGCCAAGAACCACGACGTCCTCATGATCGACGAGGCGCTGGCCACCGGCGACCGCAAGTTCCAGATCCGCTCCGAGGAACGCATCCGCGAACTGCGCAAGGAGGCCGGGACGGTCTTCCTCGTCAGCCACAGCAACAAGTCGATCCGCGACACCTGCGACCGCGTCCTATGGCTGGAAAAGGGCGAACTCCTGATGGACGGGCCGACCGACGAGGTCCTCCGGGCCTACGAGAAGGAGACCGGCCGCTAGCCGGACTCGACCGGAAAACGCACGTCACGCCGCCGGGGCCCGGCCGGATCGTCCGGACCGGGCCCGCGTCGTGGGTGCGCACCGCGAGCCGAATCGATCACCCGCGTCGAACGGCGTAAGCTGTACCGGTTCGTTTCACGCCATGTGCGGTAACGGTCCGAAGACCGGCGGCGTGTCCGGAATGGGATGTATCGGGTTCGCAGTGTAGAACGGGAGACGTGACGGCAATGACGGAGAATCCCCGGCCGGCCGAGGGGCCCGCCGTCCCCGTGCCGGGCCGCCGCCGGTGACGGGTGCCCGACGGATGAGCCCCGGTGCCCCCGCACGCACGACCCTCGACAAGGCCGCGGACGAGAACTTCCCCGTGGCCCCGTTCTTCCTGCCGCGCGCCTGCCGCGCCGACCTGATGGCCGTCTACGGCTTCGCCCGCCTCGTCGACGACGCCGGCGACGGCGACCTCGCCCCCGGCGGCGCCGACGCCCGCCTCCTCGGCGCCCGCCCCGACGACGGGCCGGAGGCCCTGCTCGACGCCCTGGAGGCCGACCTGCTGCGCGTCTTCGACGACGCGGCCGGCGGCCCCCGCCACCCGCTGCTCGCCCCCCTGCGGACCACCGTGCGCCGCCACGCGCTCGACCCCGGGCCGTTCCTGGCGCTGGTCGAGGCCAACCGCAGGGACCAGCGCGTCCGCCGCTACCCGTCGTACGACGACCTCCTCGCCTACTGCGAGCTGTCCGCCAACCCCGTCGGCCGCCTCGTCCTGGGGATCAGCGGCACCGCCACCCCCGAGCGGATCCGCCGCTCCGACGCGGTCTGCACCGCCCTGCAGATCGTCGAGCACCTCCAGGACGTGGCCGAGGACCTCCGCCGCGACCGCGTCTACCTGCCCGCCGACGACATGGCCCGCTTCCACGTCACCGAGGCCGACCTGGCCGGCCCCACGGCCAACGCCTCGGTGCGGGCCCTCGTCGCGTACGAGGCGGAGCGCGCCCGCGCCCTGCTGGAGGAGGGAGCCCCGCTCGTCGGAAGCGTCCGCGGCCGGCTCCGCCTCCTCCTCGCCGGTTTCGTCGCCGGGGGCCACGCCGCGCTCGACGCGATCAGGGCCGTCCGGTACGACGTGCTCCCCGGGCCGCCCAGAGCCCCCCGGCACCGCCTGCTCCGCCGTGCGGGAGCGGTGTGGCGAGCAGCGCGCGGAGAGGGGTGACCGGGACCGTGGACACGACGACGGAGGCACCCCCGCCCGTCCGGGCCGCCTACGGCTACTGCGAGACCGTCACCGCGGGCCAGGCCCGGAACTTCGCGTACGGCATCCGCCTGCTGCCGACCGGGAAGCGGCGGGCCATGTCGGCCCTGTACGCCTTCTCGCGGCGCGTCGACGACATCGGCGACGGCTCCCTCGACCCCGGGGCCAAGCGCCGCCGCCTCGAAGCCGCCCGCGACGTCCTGGACCGGGTCAGGCGGGGCGCCGTCGCGGAGGACGACACCGACCCGGTGGCCGTCGCCCTCGCCGACGCGGCCCGCCGCTTCCCCCTTCCCCTGGAGGGCCTCGACGAGCTGATCGACGGCGTCCTGATGGACGTGCGCGGCCGGACCTACGAGACCTGGGACGACCTGCGGGTCTACTGCCGCTGCGTCGCCGGCGCCATCGGGCGCCTCTCCCTCGGCGTGTTCGGCACGACACCGGGCGCACGCGACGCCGCGCGCGCCCCGGAGTACGCGGACACGCTGGGGTTGGCCCTCCAGCTCACCAACATCCTGAGGGACCTGCGCGAGGACGCCGCCAACGGCCGCAGCTACCTCCCCGCGGAGGACCTCGCGAAGTTCGGCTGCTCCGGAGGCTTCCACACCGCCACACCGCCCCCCGGCGCCGACTTCCCCGGCCTCGTCCGCCACGAGGTGCGGCGCGCCCGCGCCCTGTTCGCGGAGGGGTACCGGCTGCTGCCCATGCTGGACCGGCGCAGCGGCGCCTGCGTCGCCGCCATGGCCGGGATCTACCGCCGCCTCCTCGACCGCATCGAGCGGGACCCCGGGGCCGTACTGCGCGGCCGGGTCTCGCTGCCGGGCCGGGAGAAGGCGTACGTCGCCGTGCGCGGCCTGTCCGGCCTCGACGCCCGCACGGCCGCCCGCCGCACCGGGAGGACCCGCCCGTGAACCCGCGCCCGACGCACCGAGGACACCCGGGGGGCCGCGGATGAGCGGCCGCCACGCCGTCGTCGTGGGCGGGGGCGTCGCCGGGACCACCGCCGCCCTGCGCCTCGCCGACGCGGGGCTGCGGGTCACCCTCCTGGAGGGCCGCCCCCGCCTCGGCGGACTGGCGTTCTCGTTCCGCCGCGGCGACCTCGCCGTCGACAACGGCCAGCACGTGTACCTGCGCTGCTGCACCGCGTACCGCTGGTTCCTCGACCGCGTCGGCGGATCGCACCTCGCACCCGTCCAGGACCGCCTCGACGTGCCCGTCCTGGACGCCGGCGGCCCGCGCGGCGCCCGCCTGGGCCGGCTGCGCCGCGCCGCCCTGCCCGTGCCCCTGCACCTGGCGGCGAGCCTCGCCGCCTACCCCCACCTGTCGCCCGCCGAACGGCTGGCCGCCGGCCGGGCCGCCCTCGCCCTGAAGTCCCTCGACCCCGCCGACCCCGCCCTCGACGCGACCGACTTCGCCGGCTGGCTCGCCCGCCACGGCCAGTCGCGCCGCGCCGTGGAGGCCCTGTGGGACCTCGTCGGCGTCGCCACCCTCAACGCCCCCGCCGCGCGCTCCTCCCTCGCCCTCGCCGCGACGGTGTTCAGGACCGGCCTCCTCTCCGCCCCGGGCGCCGCCGACATCGGCTGGGCCCGCGTCCCCCTCGGCCACCTCCACGACACCCTCGCCCGCCGGGCCCTCGAAGCCCGCGGCGTGCGGATCGCCGTCCGCACCAAGGCCGCCGCCGTCGCCCCCGCCGGCGGCGGCTGGACCGTCGACGTGCCCGGGGACTCCCTGGAGGCGGACCTCGTCGTCCTCGCCGTACCGCAGCGCGAGGCCCACGGCCTCCTCCCGCCCGGCGCCCTCGACGCCCCCGGCGACCTCCTGAGGATCGGCACCGCGCCGATCCTCAACGTCCACGTGCTGTACGACCGCCCGGTCCTGCGGCGCCCGTTCTTCGCCGCGATCGGGTCACCCGTCCAGTGGGTCTTCGACCGGACGGAGGCCTCCGGCCTCCGCGGCGGCGGCCAGTACCTGGCCGTCTCCCAGTCGGCCGCCGAGGACGAGATCGACACCCCGGTGGCCGACCTGCGCGCCCGCTACCTGCCGGAGCTGGAGCGGCTGCTGCCGCCCGCCCGGCACGCCCGTGTCGAGGACTTCTTCGTGACCCGCGAGCGGACGGCGACGTTCGCCCCCGCGCCGGGCGTCGGCCGGCTCCGCCCCGGCGCCCGAACTCGCCTGCCGGGCCTGTATCTTGCGGGCTCGTGGACCGCCACCGGCTGGCCCGCCACCATGGAAGGAGCGGTACGCAGCGGCCTCACCGCCGCGGCCGCCGCTCTCTCGGTCCTCGGCCGTCCCCACGTGCACCCGCTCGGGGAGGCGGCATGAGACCGAGTACAGGAAAAAGAGGAGAGACCGTGCCGACAGTGCCCCCGGCGAGCCCCGCCGTCGACGCAGCGGAGGTCGCCGCGCTGCTGGACCGCGGACGGACCCTGGCCACCCCCGTGCTGCGCGCGGCCGTGGACCGGCTCGCGAAGCCCATGGACACCGTCGCCGCCTACCACTTCGGCTGGATCGACGCCCTGGGGCGGCCCGCCGAGGGGGACGGAGGCAAGGCCGTCCGGCCGGCCCTCGCGCTGCTGTCCGCCGAGGCGGCCGGCGCCCCGCCGGAGACCGGCGTCCCCGGCGCCGTCGCCGTGGAGCTCGTCCACAACTTCTCGCTGCTGCACGACGACCTGATGGACGGGGACGAGCAGCGCCGCCACCGCGACACGGTGTGGAAGGTGCACGGGCCCGCCCAGGCGATCCTCGTCGGCGACGCGCTGTTCGCCCTCGCGGGCGAGGTGCTGCTGGAGCTCGGCACCGTCGAGGCCGGCCGCGCCACCCGCCGGCTGACCGCCGCCACCCGCAAGCTGATCGACGGCCAGGCGCAGGACATCTCCTACGAGCACCGCGAGCGGGTCACCGTCGAGGAGTGCCTGGAGATGGAGGGCAACAAGACCGGCGCCCTGCTGGCCTGCTCGGCCTCCATCGGCGCCGTCCTCGGCGGCGCCGACGACCGCACCGCCGACGCCCTGGAGGCGTACGGCCACCACCTCGGCCTCGCCTTCCAGGCCGTCGACGACCTGCTCGGCATCTGGGGCGACCCGGAGTCGACCGGCAAGCGGACCTGGAGCGACCTGCGCCAGCGCAAGAAGTCGCTCCCGGTCGTCGCCGCGCTCGCCGCCGGCGGGCCGGCCTCCGAGCGCCTCGGCGAACTGCTCGCCGCCGACGCCAAGTCCCAGGACCTCGACGCGTTCTCCGAGAAGGAGTTCGCCGCCCGCGCCGCCCTCATCGAGAAGGCCGGCGGCCGCGAGTGGACCGCCGAGGAGGCCCGCCGGCAGTACGCCGTCGCCCTCGGGGCGCTGGACGGCGTCGACATGCCGGGCCGGGTCCGGGACCGGTTCACCGCGCTCGCCCACTTCGTCGTCGTACGGAAGCGATGACCGCGGCCGGCAGCGCGCCCGGGGCCGCCCCCTCCCCGGGCCGAGGAGGCCGATCCGGCACATATGACGTCGCGGTCGGCGGCCGGTGCCGTGCGCGTGGCGCACGGCACCGGCCGACGGCAGACCCGCAGCAGCACGTCCACTGCACGAAGGGGAAGCCATGACAGCGACGACCGACGGGGGCGCGGGCCCCGCGACGGCCACGACCGCCGGGGTCCACCGCACGGCCGCCACCACCGCCGCCGGGACGGACCTGGGCACCGCCGCGGAGACCGCGATGCGCCGCTCCGTCGACCACCTCCTCGGCCGGCAGGACGCCGAGGGCTGGTGGAAGGGGGACCTGGAGACCAACGTCACCATGGACGCCGAGGACCTGCTCCTGCGCCAGTTCCTCGGCATCCGCGACGAGGCCACCACCGAGGCCGCCGCCCTCTTCGTCCGGGGCGAACAGCGCGAGGACGGCACCTGGGCCACCTTCCACGGCGGTCCCGGCGACCTCTCGGCCACCATCGAGGCGTACGTCGCCCTGCGCCTCGCCGGGGACGCGCCCGACGCCCCGCACATGGCCCGCGCCGCCGCCTGGGTCCGCGGACACGGCGGCATCGCGGCGAGCCGCGTCTTCACCCGGATCTGGCTGGCGCTGTTCGGCTGGTGGAGGTGGGAGGACCTGCCGGAGCTCCCGCCCGAGATGATCTACCTGCCGCCCTGGTTCCCGCTGAACGTCTACGCCTTCGGGCAGTGGGCCCGGCAGACGATCGTGCCGCTCACCGTCGTCTCCGCCAAGCGCCCCGTCCGCCCCGCACCCTTCGCGCTGGACGAACTGCACACCGACCCGCGCCGCCCCAGCCCGCCGCGGCCCCTCGCCCCGGCCAACACCTGGGACGGGCTGTTCCAGCGGCTCGACGGGGCGCTGCGCCGCTACCGCCGGATCGCGCCGCGCGCCCTGCGCCGGGCCGCGATGAACGCCGCCGGCCGGTGGATCGTCGAGCGGCAGGAGAACGACGGCTGCTGGGGCGGCATCCAGCCCCCGGCCGTCTACTCGCTGATCGCCCTCCACCTCCTCGGCTACGACCTCGGGCATCCCGTGATGCGCGCCGGACTCGACTCGCTGGACCGGTTCACGGTCCGGCGCGACGACGGCGCCCGCATGGTCGAGGCGTGCCAGTCACCCGTCTGGGACACCTGCCTCGCCACCGTCGCCCTCGCCGACGCCGGGCTCCCGCCCGACCACCCCGCCCTCGTCAGGGCCGCCGACTGGCTCCTCGCCGAGCAGGTGGTGCGGCCCGGCGACTGGGCCGTGCGCCGGCCCGGCCTGCCGCCAGGCGGCTGGGCGTTCGAGTTCCACAACGACACCTACCCCGACATCGACGACACCGCCGAGGTCGTCCTCGCCCTGCGCCGGGTGCGTCACCCGGACCCGGCCCGGGTCGACGCGGCGGTCGAGCGCGGCGTCCGCTGGACCCTCGGCATGCAGTGCCGCGACGGCGCCTGGGCCGCGTTCGACGCGGACAACACCAGCCGCCTGCCCAACCGGCTGCCGTTCTGTGACTTCGGCGAAGTCATCGACCCGCCCTCCGCCGACGTCACCGCCCACGTGGTGGAGATGCTCGCCCACGAGGGCCGCGCCCACGACCCGCGCACCCGCCGGGGCGTCGCCTGGCTCCTCGCCGAACAGGACCCCCGGGGCTCCTGGTTCGGCCGCTGGGGCGTCAACCACGTCTACGGCACGGGCTCCGTCGTGCCCGCCCTCACCGCCGCGGGGCTGCCCGCCGCGCACCCGGCGATCCGGCGGGCCGTCGCCTGGCTGGAGTCGGTGCAGAACGACGACGGGGGCTGGGGCGAGGACCTCCGCTCGTACCGGGACGAGGGGTGGATCGGCCGCGGCGCATCCACGGCCTCCCAGACCGCCTGGGCGCTGCTGGCGCTGCTCGCGGCGGGGGAGCGGGACTCCGCCGCCGTGGGGCGCGGCGTGGCCTGGCTGGCCCGTACGCAGCGGGAGGACGGCTCCTGGGACGAGCCGTACTTCACCGGCACCGGCTTCCCCTGGGACTTCTCCATCAACTACCACCTGTACCGGCAGGTCTTCCCGCTCACCGCGCTCGGCCGGTACGTCCGCGGGGGACCCGCCGTCGGCGAGGGGCGCTGAGTGGCCCCCGGCCCCGGCCGGGCGCTCCGGCCCCCCGGCCCCCCGCGGCGGGAGCACCCCTTCCACCGCCGCCGCTGCTGGTCGCCTGCGCGCTCGGCATCGAGCACCTCGCCCTGCGCGGCGGCCGCGCGGCGGGCGGCGCGCGGGGCCGGGCGGTCCTGCTGCGCACCGGCATGGGGCCCGGGCGCGCCCGCCGCGCGGTGGCCGGCGCCCTGCGGGAAGGGCCGCTGCGCACCGCCGCCGTCGTCGCCTCCGGCTTCTGCGCCGGGCTCGCCCCCGGGATGCGCCCCGGCGACCTGGTCGTCGCCGACGAGACGCGCGGCCCGCACGGCGCCACCCCCTGCACGGCCCCCGAGGCGCTCGTGGCCGCCCTGGCACGGGCGCTGCCGGGACGGACGGTCCACACGGGGCCGCTGGCCGGATCCGACCACGTCGTACGCGGCCGGGAGCGGACGGCCCTGCGCGCCACGGGCGCACTGGCGGTGGACATGGAGTCCGCCGCCACTCTGCACACCGCGCTGGCGGCCGGGCCCCGGCCGGTTGCCGCCGTCCGGGTGGTCGTGGACGCCCCGGAGCACGAACTGGTCCGGATCGGGACGGTACACGGTGGAATATCAGCCTTCCGTGTTCTCCGTGCCGTCCTCCCCGCGTTCCAGGAATGGCACCGTTCCCTGCCGCCCCCCAGGAGGTGAGCCAGATGGCCATGCCGCTCCGCCAGACCGTCCGGGTCGGGACATATCTGCTCGGACAGAGGCTCCGCAAGCGCGAGAAGTTCCCCCTCATCGTCGAACTCGAACCGCTCTACGCCTGCAACCTGAAGTGCGAGGGCTGCGGGAAGATCCAGCACCCCGCCGGAGTCCTGAAGCAGCGCATGCCCGTCGCCCAGGCGGTCGGAGCGGTCCTGGAGTCCGGGGCGCCCATGGTCTCCATCGCCGGTGGGGAACCGCTGATGCACCCGCAGATCGGCGACATCGTGCGCCAGCTCGTCGCCCGCCGCAAGTACGTCTTCCTCTGCACCAACGCGCTGCTGCTCCGGCGCAGGATGGACGACTTCGCCCCGTCGCGCTACTTCGCCTTCGCCGTCCACATCGACGGGCTGCGGGAGCGCCACGACGAGTCCGTCGCCAAGGAGGGCGTGTTCGACGAGGCCGTCGCCGCGGTCAGGGAGGCGAAGCGCCGCGGGTTCCGCGTCACCACCAACTCCACCTTCTTCAACACCGACACCCCGCAGACCGTCGTCGAGGTCCTCGACTTCCTCAACGACGACCTCCGCGTCGACCAGATGATGATCTCGCCCGCGTACGCCTACGAGAAGGCGCCCGACCAGGAGCACTTCCTCGGCGTCGAGCAGACCCGGGAACTCTTCAGGAAGGCCTTCGCCGGCGGCAACCGGCGCCGCTGGCGCCTCAACCACTCGCCGCTGTTCCTCGACTTCCTGGAGGGCAGGGTCGACTTCCCCTGCACCGCCTGGGCCATCCCCAACTACTCCCTCTTCGGCTGGCAGCGCCCCTGCTACCTGATGGGCGACGGGTACGTCCCGACCTACCGCGAGCTCGTCGAAGAGACCGACTGGGACGCGTACGGCCGCGGCAGGGACCCGCGCTGCGCCAACTGCATGGCGCACTGCGGGTACGAGCCGACCGCCGTCCTCGCCACCATGGGCTCCCTGCGCGAATCCCTGCGCGCCGCCCGGGAGGCCCTCTCCGCCCGACAGGCCTGAGGAGCCGCACATGAGCACCGGTTTCGACCTCGGCGCGCTGCTCGCGGACCGCGCGTCCGAGCGGTACGGGCTGCACGCCCGGCACCTCAACCACCAGCTGCCCCGCATGTTGCACACCATCGGCTTCGACAAGATGTACGAACGTGCCGAGGGCGCCCACTTCTGGGACGCCGAGGGCAACGACTACCTCGACATGCTGGCCGGCTTCGGCGTCATGGGCCTGGGCCGCCACCACCCCGTGGTGCGCCGTGCCCTCCACGACGTCCTCGACCTCTCCCTGCCCGACCTCACCCGGTTCGACTGCGCCCCGCTGCCCGGCCTCCTCGCCGAGCGGCTGCTGGCCCACTCGCCCCACCTGGACCGGGTCCACTTCGGCAACAGCGGCGCCGAGGCGGTGGAGACCGCCCTGAAGTTCGCCCGCCGCGCCACCGGCCGCCCGCGCGTCCTGTACTGCGCCCACGCCTTCCACGGGCTCACCACCGGGGCGCTCTCCGTCAACGGCGAGGACTGCTTCCGCGACGGCTTCGCCCCGCTGCTCCCCGACACCGCGGTCGGGCTGGGCGACCTCGACGCCCTGGAGCGGGAGCTGGGGCGCGGCGACGTGGCCGCGCTGATCGTGGAGCCCGTCCAGGGCAAGGGCGTCCACGCGGCCCCGCCCGGCTTCCTGCGCGCGGCCCAGGACCTGCTGCACCGGCGGGGCGCCCTGCTCATCGCCGACGAGGTGCAGACCGGCCTCGGCCGCACCGGCGACTTCTACGCCTATCAGCACGAGGAGGGCGTCGAGCCCGACCTGGTCTGCGTCGCCAAGGCCCTGTCCGGCGGGTACGTGCCGGTCAGCGCCACCCTCGGCAGGGACTGGATCTTCCGGAAGGTCTACTCGTCGATGGACCGCGTCGTCGTCCACTCGGCGAGCTTCGGGTCCAACGCCCAGGCCATGGCCGCGGGCCTGGCCGTCCTCGCCGTCCTGGACGACGAGGACCTCGTCGGGAACGCCCGGCGCACCGGCGCCCTGCTGAAGTCCCGGCTCGCGGAGCTCGTCGACCGGTACGAGATGCTCCGGGAGGTGCGCGGGCGCGGCCTGATGATCGGGATCGAGTTCGGCCGGCCTTCGTCGCTGGCCCTGCGGGGCCGCTGGACGATGCTCCAGTCGGCCCGCAAGGGGCTCTTCGCACAGATGGTCGTCGTGCCGCTGCTGCAGCGGCACCGGATCCTCACCCAGGTCTCCGGCGACCGCCTCGAAGTGATCAAACTGATCCCGCCGCTGATCATCGGAGAGGAGGACGTCGACCGGTTCGTCACCGCGTTCACCGCCGTGATGGACGAGGCGCACAGCGGCGGTGGACTGGTCTGGGACTTCGGCCGCACCCTGGTCAGGCAGGCCGTCCTCAACCGCTGATTCTTGCCTCCGGGGCAAGAGATTTGCCTCAGAGGAAAATCGCTGGCGCAATGGTCCCATGACGACCCTCGAAGGGGAGCCGGCCGAAGGCGTGCCGGACGTCGCGCCCCGGTTGCGCGCCCTGCGCCGCCGCAGGGGCCTGACCCTGGAGGCGGCCGCCCGGCGCGCCGGGCTCTCCCCGGCACACCTGTCCCGTCTGGAGACCGGTCGGCGCCAGCCCTCGCTGCCGATGCTGCTCGGGCTCGCCCGCACCTACGGTACGACGGTGTCCGAGCTGCTCGGCGAGGCGGCCCCCGCCGCGGACCCGGTCGTCCGCGCCGGCCGGGCCGAACCCGTGGAGGCCGGCGGCTGGACGTACTACCAGGCGGGCGCGGCCAACCGGGCCATGCAGGCGCTGCGCGTCGAGGTCCCGTACACCGGGCTGCGCGACGTGGTCCGGGTCCACCCGGGCGAGGAGTGGCTGTACGTGCTCGCCGGGCGCGTGCGGCTGGCGCTCGGCGACGCCGTGCACGTCCTCGACCCCGGTGACAGCGCCCACTTCGACTCGCTCACCCCGCACCGGATCGCCGCGGCCACCCGCGGCGGGGCCGAGCTGCTGTTCGTCCACACCCTCGTGCAGAGCCCCGCCGCCGACCTCTGCCTCGGCGACGTCACCGCCCAGCGACACTGAGACGACCGAGAGGTACACCATGCCCGAGCCGGAGAACCCGAACCCCATCCCCAGCACCCAGGAGCGGTGGATCAACCGCAACCTCGTGATACGGCTGTTCGCCTACCTGGTCGCGGGCCACCTCTTCGCGGCCTTCCTCTACCTGCTGTTCATGCTGGGCGGCCAGAACCGGTAGCCCCGCCCGGTCCGTCCCGCGGGCTCAGCCGTCGAGCAGGCGCTCGCGCAGCCGGTCGCGGGTCGGGCCGCTCAAGCCGAGCCCGTCGGAGAGGTACCGCTCGGTGGAGCCCCAGGTCTCCTCGATCGCCGCGTACGCCGTGTGCAGGTACTCGGCGCGCGCGTCGAACAGCGGGGCGAGCAACTCCATCACCTGCGGGGACGTCCCGTCGGGCGACGGGTCGGCGCGGCGGACCCGGTACCGGCGGTGCGGGTCGTTCGACTTCAGGTAGTCCGCCTCGATGGCCCCGCGTTCCACGCCGACCGCCATCAGCACCACCGCCACGGACAGCCCCGCGCGGTCCTTGCCCGCCGCGCAGTGCATCAGCGCGGGCATGTTGTCCTCGGCGAGGGCGTGCAGCACCCGGCTGTGCTCGGCGGTGCGCCCGGTGACGATGGAGCGGTACGCGGCCCGCATCCGCGCCGCCGCCCTGCCGTCGCCGAGGAGGTCCCGCAGCTGGTCCAGGTCGCCGTTGCGGACCATCGTCCAGAACTCGGCGCCGTCGGCCGGGTCGCTCAGCGGGATGTTGACGTTCCGCACACCGGGGAGCTCCACGTCCGGGCCTTCCAGCGCCTGGTCGGCGGCGTTGCGGAAGTCGAAGACGGTGTGCAGGCCGAGCGAGGCCAGGAACGCCGCGTCCTCTCCGGTGGCGTGGGCGAGGTGCCCGCTGCGGAACAGCTTCCCGGGCCGCACGCGGAGCCCGTCCACGGTCGGGAGCCCACCCACGTCACGGAAGTTGCGGACCCCCGTCAGCTCCGGCTCGGCGGTCGACGGGAAGGGCGGCAACTGCTGCGTCACGGGAGCTCCTCCGTGTCCGGGGTCGGCGACGGCCGCCGACGAGGTGGCGGTCCGACGATACGACACGGCCTCCCCGGGCGAGGCGTCCCGACGCGTCGCGGGCGCTCGGCGCCGGTGCGTCGATGCGCGCGAAGGCCGGAGCCATTCGTCGGCATCTGCCCGGATCACCCTCTTCCGGCAGGGGCTGTGGGGGTGGGTTCGATGCGGCGCCCCTCCTCGCCCGCCCCGCCGGGCGACTGGCCACCTGAAGAGGCTTAACAGGGCTTCTGTCCGTATTGGCGTGATGTGCCATAACACATCCCGAAAGAAGGGGAGATGGGGATCGTCGCGTGAGGAGCGTCATAAAAGTGACGGATCGTGTCCGTCGCCGCCGCTCAAAAGCCCTGCACCACACGGGAACCCATGATCCGCAATCCACGGAGGGTGACCGGAATTCTCCGGGGAATTCCCCGGCGTGAATGCAAGGGGGCAACCATCCCCTTGTTCCCGTCGTCCCCACTCGTTTACGGTCCCGTTCCAGCCGGGCGGATCGCCGAATCCTGCCGCCGCCCCGGAATTCGCACCCATCCACGTGTGGCAGGAGCGGGGGAACCAGGTAGTCCGCCGAACGGGAATTCCCGGACGGCTCGGGGTGAAGTCGCGCCACCCGCGCGACCGGGCATCTCCAGCCCGAACCCGACAGCTCACCTCGCAGGCGCCGGAGAGGAATTCGCCATGTCCGCCAAGGGCAAGCACCGCCGCACCAAGACCAGCCCGCTCACGCGCGGTTTCGTCGCCGCCGGAACGGGTGGCGCCGCCATCGCCCTCCCGCTCCTCGGCGCGACCGGCGCGCACGCCGCCGCTCCCGCCGCGGCGCCGGCCGCCCCCGCGCAGGCGGCCGTCGCCGAGACCGCCAAGCCCGCGCCGCGCGTCCACACCGTCGTCGCCGGCGACTACCTGGCGAAGATCGCCCACGACAAGAACGTCAGGGGCGGCTGGAAGAAGCTGTACGCCGACAACCGCGAGGTCATCGGCGACGACCCGGCGCTCATCCACCCGGGCATGAGGCTCACCCTCGGCGCCAAGGGCGCCAAGGGCGCCGTGAAGGCCGACGAGGCCCGCGGCGAGCGCGCCTCCCGGTCCGCCGGCCAGACCCGGACGCCCGCCGAGACGAAGCCCGAGGCGAAGCCCGAGCCGCAGGCCCCGGCCCAGCCCGAGGCCCCCGCGCAGAACGGGTCCGGTTTCACCGCCCCGGTCTCCGCCGGCGTCACCACCCCCTACCGCGCCTCCGGCGCCATGTGGTCCTCCGGCTACCACACCGGTGTCGACTTCGCCGCCTCCTCGGGCAGCACCGTCAAGGCCGTCGGCCCGGGCACCGTCGTCTCCGCCGGCTGGAGCGGCGCGTACGGCAACGAGGTCGTCATCAAGCACGAGGACGGCAACTACTCGCAGTACGCCCACCTGTCCTCCCTCTCCGTCTCCGCCGGCCAGACCGTCGGCGGCGGCCAGCAGATCGGCCTGTCCGGCTCCACCGGCAACTCGACCGGCCCGCACCTGCACTTCGAGATCCGCACCAGCCCCTCCTACGGCTCGGACGTCGACCCGCTGGCCTACCTCCGCGGCCACGGCGTCAGCATCTGACGCACGCACACGTACGCCGCCCGGCACCCCGGGGTGCCGGGCGGCGGCGCGGTCGCGGAGACCACGCCCCGGCGGACCCTCCCCACGGTCGCGCGGGCGGCGGCGCGCGGTGGACGACGCGCCGCCGGGACGGGCGACGCGGCTGCGGAGGGGGCGCCGTGATCGGGCCGTCCGACCGGCTCTCCGCCCGGCGCCCCGACCCGCCGCGGCTGCAGCGGTTCCCCCGGCACGGCCGGGACCGGACCGCCCGTGCAGCGCCCCGGACGCGCGCGGACCCGCCCTACCCGCCCCCGTCCAGCTCCCGCTCCAGGGCTTCGTCCGCCCAGCGCAGCATCGTCCTGCGGCTCATCGCCCCCGGGTACACCATCCTCCGCACGCCCAGCCCGTCCAGGAGCGCGGCCAACCGCCCCGCCGCGCCCTGCGGGTCCGGGCACGGGAACTCGCCCGCCGCGGCGCCCTGCGCGAACACCTCCGCCAGCGCGGTCCTCCACTGCCGGTCGAGCCGCGTCGCCACCTCCCGCAGCGGGCGCTCCCGGGGAGCGGCCGCCCAGCACTCGGTCCACAGCCGCCACCCCTGCATCTGCCCGCTCGGCAGGTACCAGCGCACGGCCGCCCGCAGCCGCCGCGCGGCCGGGGCCCGCCGGCCCAGGATGCGGTTCAACTCCGCCAGGTCCCCCTCCGCCGCGTAGGCGAACGCCGCCGCGACCAGCCGCTCCTTCGTGGAGAAGTGGTACAGGACCAGCGCCCCGCTCACCCCCAGCGCCGCCGCCACGTCCGCGACCCGCACCGCCGCCATGCCCCTCGCCTCGATCTGGGCGACGGTCGCCCGCAGCAGCTCCTCGCGCCGCTCGGCCGCGCCCAGCCGCACCCTCATCGTGTCACCCGCCCGTCCTCCGCTCCCTGCGCGCGACAGTATCCCGGACGGTGCCCGCCACCCCGTCCCCGCGCGGCCCCCGCCGGCGTACCGCCCGCCCGAGGGGGAGGGGGCCGGCCCCCTCCCGGAACCGCCGTGACCGGCGGCGAAGCCCCGGGGCGGCCACCCGTCCGGCTCGCCTCCCGGGTGGCGCGCGGCCCGCGCCGCGGCTCCGCTCCGGGGGTGCGGGGCCCTCGGAGCGACCGCCGTCGGGAGCCGGCGGTGGGGCGTCCGGAACGGGCCCCTCGGTATCGGGCGCCCGTGCGACCCCTCATACCAGAGCGGGATGCTCTCCGGGCAAGTTTGACAACAGCCCACCGTACGTGAACGGTTGGCGACTACTGTGTGTGCCCGGCCATCAACGGTGAGCTGATCGGGCGAGCGGCCCACCCCCCTCCAACCGATGTCACCCACCCGTTTGGTGCCGGAATACGCCGATTCCCTGGGACCCACGTACCAAGGACACTGATGTCTCCACTTCGCGCACCCCTCGCGCGGCCCGGCCGCCGTGACGGCGGCGGACGGCACGGCCGACCGGGCGCCCGCCCCCTGCCGCACCAGGGCGGTCCGCACCCCACGCCGCTTCCCCCGGAAGCCCGCATACGTCCGCGGCTCCTGCGCGCCTGCGTGCCGCCCGCCGCCGCGGCCGTACTCGGCGGCACCGTCGCGGTCCTGTTCACCCTGCACTCCACCGGGGCCCGGCCGACCGCCGCGCTCTGGACGGTTCTGGGCTGCGCCGCCGCCCTCGCCGCGGCGGCCGTGACCGCGGCGGTGCTCGGCGCCGACCGCGCCGCCCGGTCCGTACTGGACCGCTGCAACGCCCTGCGCCGCGCCACCGCGCGCCGCCAGGACGAACTGCACGGCGTCGTCGAGCGGTTGCGCCGCGGCGAGCGGCCGCCGGTCCCGCAGCCCCCTCCGCCCGTCCCGGGGGGCGACGACTTCGACCTGCTCGCCCACGAGCTCGGCCGCGCCCACGACGCCGCCGTCGCGACCGCCGTCCAGGCGTCCCGACTCTCCAGCAGCGTCGGCCACGAACAGAAGGTCGAGGTGTTCGTCAACCTCGCCCGGCGTCTGCAGTCCCTGGTCCACCGCGAGATCCAGCTCCTTGACGAGCTGGAGAACGCGGTCGAGGATCCCGAACTGCTCAAGGGCCTCTTCCACGTCGACCACCTCGCGACCCGCGTCCGCCGCCACGCCGAGAACCTCGCCGTCCTCGGCGGCGCCGTCTCGCGGCGCCAGTGGTCCAACCCGGTCACCATGACCGAGGTCCTGCGCTCCTCCATCGCCGAGGTCGAGCAGTACCCCCGCGTCAAGCTGATCCCGCCCATCGACGGCACCCTGCGCGGCCACGCCGTCGCCGACGTCATCCACCTCCTCGCCGAACTCGTCGAGAACGCCACGCTGTTCTCCGCCCCGCACACCACCGTCCTGCTCCGCGCCCAGTACGTCACGGCCGGGCTCGCCGTCGAGGTCGAGGACCGGGGCCTGGGCATGCCGCCCGCCGAGCAGGAGAAGATGAACGCGCTGCTCTGCGACCCCGACCAGGTCAACGTGGCGCACCTGCTCCAGGACGGCCGGATCGGCCTGTACGTCGTTTCCGCCCTGGCCCGCCGGCACGGCATCGCCGTACGCCTCCAGTCCAACATCTACGGCGGTGTGCAGGCCGTCCTGGTCATCCCGCAGGAGCTCCTCGGCACCGACCCGGCCGCCGCGCACCAGCCCGGCCGGCCGCGGCCCGACGCGTCCGGCGGCGCGGCCGGTGCCGTACCGACCGGTGCCGTGCCGGCCGCCCCGGCACCGTACCCGGCCCACGACCGGCCCCCCGCCGCGGCCGACGCCCGTGTCCCCCCGCCGCGCCGACCGCGGCACGCGGCCCCCCGCCCCGGGGCGGGCAGGGGCACACGCCCCCCCGGCACACGGCGAACACCCCGACCGGCCGTACCCGCGGAGCGGCGCCGACCTGTCGTACCCCGTGGCCTCACCCCACCCCGGACCGGCGCCGACCCGGTCGGCCCCCACCGACCGCCCGCCGCCGGAACCGGTCGGCCCCGCCCCCCGCCCCCCGCGCGTCCCCGCGCCCCCCGCGCCCCGGCCCCCCGCCGAGGACCCGGGACCCGACCGGGACGTACGCCCCCGGCTGCCCAAGCGGCGCGCCCAGGAGCACCTCGCCCCGCAGCTGCGCGACGAGCCCTCCGGGCGCCGCCACGACGACCGCCCCCTGCACGACCCGGGGCTGATGGCGGCGTTCCAGCGCGGCATCGGCCTCGCCGAGGCCGCGCCGCCGCCTCCCCCGTCCCGCCCGTCGGCCCCGCCGAACCGCAGCGACACGACGAAGCCCACAAGGAGTAGATGCACCATGGCGAGCGATGCGCCGAACGGCCACGTCCCCGATCTCGACTGGCTGCTCTGCGGCCTGGTCCAGCGGGTGCCCCACACCCGCAGCGCGGTTCTGCTCTCCTCGGACGGCCTGGTGAAGTCGGTGCACGGCCTCGACCCGGACAGTGCCGACCACATGGCGGCCCTGGCCTCCGGCCTCCACTCGCTCGGCCGCAGCGCCGGAGCCCGTTTCGGCGGCGGCGACGAGGTCCGCCAGGTCGTCGTCGAGCTCGACAGCACCCTGCTGTTCGTGTCCACCGCCGGATCCGGCACCTGCCTCGCCGTGGTGGCGGGCCGGGAGGCGGACGCCGCGGTCCTCGGGTACGAGATGGTGATGCTGGTCAAGAGCGTCCGGCCCTACCTGGTCACACCGGCCCGGCACGCGGCCGCCACCCCCGGCGCCCCGGGGCTCTGAGCCGTGCCGTTCCGACAGGACGGGCCGTGGCTCGACGACGCGGCCGGCCGCCTCATCCGCCCGTACACGGTGAGCGGCGGCCGCACCCGGCCCACGGCCGCACTCGACCTGCTGTCGCTCGTCATGGCCACCGGGGCCGCGCCGCCGGCGCCGCTGGGGCCCGAGCACACCACGGCCCTCGGCCTGTGCGACGGGCCGACGTCGGTCGCGGAGGTCGCCGCGCACCTGCGCCTGCCCGCGGCCGTCACCAAGGTGCTCCTCTCGGACCTCGTGGACTGCGGGGCGCTGACCACGCGCCAGCCCCGCCCGCGCGGCGACACCACCGACCGCTCCCTGCTGGAGGCAGTGCTCGATGGCCTACGACGAAGGCTCTGAACGCCGGACCGCGGCCGAGCCCGTCTTCCCGACCGCCTTGAAGGTCCTCGTCGCGGGCGGCTTCGGCGTGGGCAAGACGACGTTCGTCGGCGCGGTGAGCGAGATCGAACCGCTGAGCACGGAGGAGGTGCTCACCCAGGTGAGCGCCGCCACCGACCACCTGGACGGCGTCGAACGCAAGACCACCACGACCGTCGCGATGGACTTCGGCCGCATCACCCTCGACTCCCGGCACGTCCTGTACCTGTTCGGCACCCCCGGCCAGGAGCGCTTCTGGTTCCTGTGGGACGAGCTGTCCGAGGGGACCCTCGGCGCGGTGGTCCTCGCCGACACGCGCCGCCTGCAGGAGTCGTTCTCGGCCGTGGACTTCTTCGAGCGGCGCGGCATCCGCTTCGTCGTCGCGGTCAACGAGTTCGACGGCGCCCACCGCTACGACCCCGAAGAGGTGCGCGCCGCCGTCGGGCTCAGGCCGGAGGTGCCGGTCGTGCTGTGCGACGCCCGGATCACCGACTCCGGGATGCAGACCCTTGTCACCCTGGTCCAGCACCTGCTGGCCACAGATCCGGCGCCGGCACCGGCGCCGAGCTACGGAGCGCCCGCATGACCTACGACCCGACCGGCCACCTCCTGCTCACCCCCGTCGACCAGGAGGCACCCGCCCGTGTGCTGCGGCTCCGCCAACTGGGTCTGGGGGAGCACCCGGAGCCCGCGTTCGACGCGTTCGCCGACCGCCTCGCCGAGGTGACCGGAGCGCCCTACTCGATGGTCAACTTCATCGACGAGAACCGGCAGTTCTTCGCCGGACTGCACACCCCGACGGGCACCCACTCCGGCACCCGCCCCGGCGCGGACCTCGCCGCCTCCGGGGCGGTCGGCCGCTACATGGCCCGCGACCACGGCTACTGCCCGCACGTGGTGGTCCGCCGCAAGGCCCTGGTGCTGGAGGACGTCTGCGACTACCCGAGGTTCGCCGGGAACCCGGTCGTCGACGAGATCGGCATCCGCTCGTACCTCGGCGCGCCGCTCATCGACCGCACGGGCACGACCCTGGGCACGGTCTGCGTCGTGGACACCGAACCCCGGCCGTGGGGGAGGGCCGGCCTGGAGACCATCAAGTCCCTCGCGGCGGAGCTGGTGGAGCAGATCCACCGCCGCGAGGACGGCGGTCTCTGACACGCCCCGCGCGGTACCCCGGGGGCGCGTACGGCCCCCGGGGACACCGCGCCCCGGCCCGGTCCGGGGCGGCCCCGACCGCCCCGGACCGGGCCGGGGCGGTCAGGGGACCGGCTCCATCCGCACGGCGTCCGCGAGCCGCTCCGACCACTGGCCCCGCGCCGTGCCGAGCGCCACCTCGGCGAGCCGCAGCAACTGGACGTCCGAGGTCCCGGCCGGGGCGAACAGGTGGTGGGCGTCCCGCAGGTAGCGCTCGATCGGCCGGTCGGTGAACAGCCCGGCCGCCGCGTGGATCTCCATCGCGCTGCGCGCCGAGTCCAGGACCCACTCGACGTTGACCAGCTTCGCGTTCATCAGCTCCGGGTCGCAGGGCATGCCCCGGTCCAGCAGGTGCACGGCGTGGTACGCGGCGAGCCGGGCCGTCATCAGCCGCGACTGCAGCCGGCCCAGCTTCAGCCTCACCGACGGCAGCGCGTGCAGCGGCTCGCCGTACCGGTGGCGCTCCTCGCAGAAGCGGGTCGTCTCCTCCAGGATCGCCTGGTGCAGGCCGAGGGAGACCGCGGCCAGGTTCGCCCGCCCGTACAGCACGCTGGAGGAGTACGCGACGGCCAGGCCGTCGCCCTCCCCGCCCAGCCGGTTGGCGGCGGGGACGCGGCAGTCGTCGAAGAACAGCTCGCCGAAGCCGAAGCCGTGCAGGCCCATCGTCGGCCTCTCGTCGCCGACCCGGAAACCGGGCCGGTCGGCCTCCACCAGGAACGCCGTGAGCCCCCGGGGCCGGGACCGGTGCGGACGACGACGCCGTGCAGGTCGCCGACGTGGCTGTTGCCGACGAACACCTTGCGGCCGTTGAGGACGTAGTCGTCTCCGTCGCGCACGGCGGTGGCCGCCATGCCGAGCACGTGCCCGCCGGACTCCGGCTCGGTCACCGCGATCGTGGGGAGGCAGGTACCGGCGGCTATCGGCGGCAGCCAGGTCTTCTTCTGCTCGTCGCTCCCGAAGTGCAGGATCTTCGCGACGCCCAGCTGGGACGCCTGCACTATGGCGCCCATCGCCGCGCTGACGCGGGACAGCTCCTCGATGATGATGGTCTTGCCGAGGTGACCGACGCCCATGCCGCCCAGGTCCGTGCCGATCGTCGCGCCCAGCCAGCCCTGGCGGGCGATGAGCCGGGACAGTTCGTGGTGCACGGAGCGGGCCGTCTCCATGGCGGGAATCCGCGGTCTCACCTCGGTCTCCGCGAAGTCCCTCACCTGCTGCCTGAGTTGATGGTGCGGCCGACCGGCGAAGCAGTCGTCCATGCGAGCCCTCCTCTGCGAAACGCCTGCTCGCGTGGGTGTTCGACCATGGGGTGCGTCGGCGGTGGACCCGTCCCGAGCAGGCAGACACCTCATCGTGTTGATCTCCGGGAGGTGGTTCAACACGGTTGTGGACTTTGTCCGAAACAAGGTGCGTTGACGGGCGGCGGGAACTGTGCAGCGCACCGGGCCGTGCGGGCGGCCCGGGGGTGGCGTCCTCCTCGCGCCTCCCCTCCGCCGTATGCCGACGGCACAGGTCGGCCCCCGCCCGACCGGAGCACCGCGCGGCCGCCGGGCCGGTTCCCCGGCCGGCGAGACCGGCCGGAGGTGGGCTGGAACGCGTCGTTCGGTGCCGGCGGCGACCGCTCGGGCGACCGGTGCCCGAGCGTCGGGGCGGCGCCCGGATGCACCTGCGGCGCAAGCGGCGTACGCGGCTTCGCGACGCACGCCCCCATGGAGCCCCCGACCGGAGCCCCGACGTACGACCCGTCGAAGCGGTTAGTGATCACCACCTGGAGTGCGGTATTGTTCTCGTGCACGACGGGCCGGGGGAAATCCCAGGTCAGACGGGCAACGGGACGTGGCGCAGCTTGGTAGCGCACTTGACTGGGGGTCAAGGGGTCGCAGGTTCAAATCCTGTCGTCCCGACTGTGCGGAAACGCAGGTCGGAGGCCGTTCTCCCCTTCACGGGAGGGCGGTCTTCCGTGTGTCCGGGGTGAGACGGCCGCGGACACCGGCGGCTCGCGGAGCCGGAGGGCTCCGGCCCTCCGCTCGTCGAACAGCCCCTCGGGGGCGCCGTCGCGGTCCGGCACGCCCGGTTCGCCGGGTGGCCGCCCGCCGACGGGATCGAGCTCCGGTCCTTCGCGGAGAACGGCCGGCCCCCGAAGGCTCCCCGGGCGCGACGGCGTCCGGGGCTTCCCGCCGCACCCCGCCGTCCGGGAGGGAACGGCCCCGCCGGACACGGGCGCGGACGGACAGGTCCGCCGTCACGGGGGAGTGGGACCACCGCACCGCGTGGGAGCGCTCCCGCCCGCCGGCCCCCGCGACGCCGTACCGGCGGGCAGGGGCCACGGCTGCGATGTCGGTCCGCCGGGCTGTTCTTCCCGCCACCGCACACCGACCGTAGGGACCACGGGAATCGACCGGCCTGTCCGCTTTCCCGCTGCTTTTCCACGCTTCCCGTTCCCTGCCCTTCGCAACGCCCCGAACGCTGCGGGAACTTCAGATGATGCGGTGCAGCGCGCACATCCGGGCGAAGCCGGGGTGGTTCGACGAGACGAACGACGCCGACATCGCCGCCGGGTGGGCGCAGGAAGCGGTCGCCCAGGGCCTCACCGAAGCGCAGGTCCGTCACGTGCTCGCCGAACTCGCGCACCACGCGGCCCTGCGGGACGGGCGGACCGGCATCGAGGTGTCCGCCGTCGACGGGGTGGGGCAGTCGGACACGCTGGTCGACGACGAGCTCGGGTCCCGGCTGCGCGAGGCGGTCCGGGTCCTGGAACAGGTCCCCGAAGCGGAGCGGGACTGGCGCCCCGGATCCGGCGGCCAGGTACTGGATCTGGTTCATCCCTCACTGTTCTGCCTGGTGAGAGGGGTGAGCGGCGAGCCCGAGCGGGCCTGGCGGAACCCGACGAACCACTACTCGACGTACGAGTTCTCGGAGAGGTTCCAGTGGCTGCCCACGGACGTCGACGTCAGTGACGACGGCGGTGTCGCCTTCCGCTCGTACGTCAACAACGTCCACCCCGAGACCCATCGCGAACTGGCCTCCATCCTGCCGGACCTGTTCGCGCGCATGCTCCCGCTGCTGGAGAACGTGCTCACCGATCTGCGCCACCCGCGGCCCCTGCGGATCGAGGCCGATCCCTTCGAGTGGTACGACTCGGAGCCGGAGTACCCGGACAAGTCCTCCTACGGTGATGCCGCGGCCTACTCGAAGGCCCTCCGGGCCTGGGAGGAGGCCCGGGACGACTGGTGGGAGAACCGCCGCCCGACCGTCCCGGACGCCCCGGAATCCACCCCGCCCGAGTTGCCCGGCGAATCAGCCCGGGTCGACCTTCGAGGCCGCCGTCTCCAGGTGATCGTCAAACTCACCGCCGTCCACCTCACCCCGGACAAGCCCGAGTACCCCGGCGGTTCCTGGCACGTCGAGGGGATGCTGGACGAGCGCATCGTCTCGACCGGCGTCCACTACCGGGACAGCGAGGACATCACCGAAAGCCGGCCGGGTTTCCGGGCGGCGCTCGGCGACCCGTACTACGAACAGAACGACGACACCGGCCTGCGCGAAGTCCACGGTCTGGAGAACGAGGACGCGCTGAACCAGGTGCTGGGGTCGACGGCGACCCCGGCGGGCCGCTGCCCGGCGTTCCCGAACATCCTGCAGCACCGCGTCGGCTCGTTCCGCCTCGTGGACCCCACCCGACCGGGGCACCGCAAGATCCTCGCGTTCTTCCTGGTCGACCCGGTGGAGAGGATCGTCTCGACGTCCGACGTGCCACCGCAGCAGCCGTGGTCCGACACCTCGACCATGACGCTTGAGCAGGCCGGGGAATACCGCGAACAGCTGATGCAGGAACGCACATTCTCCGTCGACGAGCACAACGAGCAGCTCTACGAACGGGAATTCTCCCTCTGCGAGCACTGAACCCCTTCCGCCCGGAACAGGCACGGGCCGGGAGGCCCGCGCGGCGGACCCCCGCCGTCCGCGCCCGGGGCGGGGGACTCAGCCGCCGAGCAGGGCCAGCCGCTCCGCCAGCGGTTCGTACAGGGCCCTCCCCAGGGGCGTGAGCGCCCGGTTGCCGCGCAGGGGCTCGTCCAGCAGGCGGATCGCCTCCGTCAGGGCGGGCCGGTTCTCCTCGACGTACGCCTCCCCGGGGCCGCCGCCCACCCGGACCGCTTCGTAGAACAGGCGGACGTTCGCCAGGGCGTGGTAGGCCATGAGCACGCGGGACAGCGGCCGTTCCTTCCGGACGGGCGGCGACCAGTACAGCCTCCCGTCACTTCCGTCGTCGACGGGCCCCACCCGCGCGAGGATGTAGAAGTACTGGTGGGCGCACTCGTGCACCAGTACCTCGGCGATCTCCGTCGGCGTCAGCGGGTGGCACAGGTGGACCGTGCCCGGTGCGTGCAGGTTGCTTCCGCTGACGACGCGGAACCCCGGCTTGGGCGCGCAGACGACGAGGTGCCGCAGAACCCGTTCCACCCATTCCAGGTATTCCGGGGAGGAAGCCGCCAGGATCCCGAACGCCTCGTCGATCGACTCGACGACCGGAGGGCCGACGGACGCCAGAGGCCGCACACCGCCGAAGACGTCCCCGCCGTCCCCGTACGGGATCCCGTGCTCGGGAAGCAGCAGGACGTCGCGGCCGATCCCGACCGCGGTGAGCCGCTGCGCCCCCCGAGCGTCCCATCCGCCGGACGCCGGGTCCCACCACGCGGACCCCACCGCCCCGTCCGGGGTCCGCACGAGCACCCGGCGTTCGTCCCCGGACACCTCCACGCGCACCGCCTCCATGAGCCAGGGGCCCAGCCGGAGGGGTGCGGAGGGCAGGTCCGCGGCCCAGGAGCCCGGCCGTCCCACCTCGGTGAGCCGCGTGGCCAACTGGACGGCGGCCTCGACGGGGCTCGGCCGTCCCAGTTCCCGAACGCTCTGCAACTGGCCGAGGCAGGGACCCCAGAGGTTCTCGAACGTTTCGGGGGCCGTGGTCCAGAGCTCGATGAAGTCGACCAGCCCCTTGCTGGCGGCGGCCAGGTCCACTCCGTGGTCCCGGACGAGCATGGACGCCATGGCCTGTCCCTGGGTGACGACGACGGCGTCCAGCCAGCTGCTGTCGAAACCGTCCCGGGGCAGGCTGAAGTGCTTCGCCCAGTCACTGTCTGACGGCATCCTGTGTCTCCATGGTGCGGGTGGCGGCCGGGACGGTCGAGCGCTTGCGCCAGACCTCGGGCGGAAGGTCCTCGAGCAGGACCCGGTGGATCCGCTCCGAGAGGCCGAAGAGGGCTTCGCAGTACAGCGACGGATTGTCGAAGCCTTCCCCGTCGAACCGGTGGGGCAGGTGACCGCCGCCGCAGCTCGGGAACTGCGGGCAGGCCAGGCAGTCGCCCGCAGGGCGCTGGACCTCTTCGATCCGGTACTGCACGACGTGCCGGTCGAGGGGGTGGTCGAAGATGTTGAGGATGTCCTGCGAGTACTCCCCGCCGCAGATCCGGGCCACGTCGTTCACGCCGATCGAGCCGTCCGACTCGACGACGCACAGGTACCGCAGATCTCCCCCAGGGCGTCGAGGCGCACCTTCCGCCCCATGCGCCCCATCATCATCTGCTCGAACGTGCGGATCCGCGGCGCCCGGTCACCCAGGGTGTACCACCGGTCGAACGCCTCGATCAGGAACCGACGGTAGGGGGCGCTGCTTCCCGTCCAGCCGTGCGGCGGATTGGCCCGGTTCCCGTCGGGGAGGAGGAAGTCGAACGTGCCGAATCCGTTCTCGACGAACCAGTCCACGAGACCGGCCCCGTCGCAGGACGGGTCGATCACGGCCAGGCAGCCGCCGAAGAGTTCGTCGAACACGGCCCCCCGCGTCTTCCGCAGCCCGGCGATCGTTCGGAGCAGCTCCCGCGTCGAGCCGCCGCCGCCCCGCTTGGTCCGGTACCGGTCGGCGATCTCGGGCGGTCCGTCGAGGCTGATCCCGAACGAGACCCCGTAGTCGCCGAACAGGTCCAGCCACTCCTCGTCCAGGAGCAGGCCGTTGGTCTGCATGGCGAAGTGCAGGCTGACGGACGCGCACTCGGACCTCAGGGTGTCGAGCACGCGCCGCATCCGGTCCTTGCCCAGCAGCAGCGGTTCGCCGCCGTGCAGTTCGACCGTGAAGCCCTTGAGGGCGTGCCTCCCGCAGTGCTCGGCGATCCGCCGGCCGAGAGCCCTCACCACCTTCTCGCTCACATAGGTGGGGCGGGTGCGCCAGGAGTCGTCGCCGCGGTTGTAGACGTAGCAGTACGAACAGTCCAGGTTGCAGCGCTGCACCACTTTGAACACGACGAGATTCACGCAGGGGCCGGTTACCCCGGTTGCGGCCATTCTTTTCCCGGGCCTTTCGGATGGCGAGCGGTTTCTTCGCGGGGGCGCGGCGGGGGGGGAGGAGGCCGGCGGCTACTGCTGGGGTGCCCCGTTCTTCGCGTGGTAACTGCTGTGGGAGTCGTAGCGGGGGTCCATGTCGTCGTTCTCCTTGCCCTTGACGCGGAGGGCGATTTCGCGCAGGACCATGTTCTTGACGTCCTGGAGCTGCGACATGGTGGCAGCGTCGAGGTCGGCTTCGATGTTGAGGTCGCGTTCCTCCTGGGCCATCCTGATCACTCTCCCGTGCTTCTGCTCGAACGGCAGGGATGTTCGCGTCGCGCTCTGCGGGAACCGCACTGCCCGGATGAATCCGAGCGCCACTCTCACACCGTGGTCCACCCCCCGCAAGCTCCGTGGCCCGAATGGGCCACGGCCCGTGTCGGGTGAATGCCGGGTGAAGGGTGAACGCGGAGAACCGCCGGTGAAACGCCGCGCCGCGGTAAGGGCCGGGGATTCCGGCGAACCGGCGTGCCGCATCGCGAATGCGCGGTTCGCCGGTTTACCGGTTCGGTGGTCCGCCGGGTCGGTGATCCGGTGATCCGGTGGTTCGGCGCAGGGACGTCGCCCGGGCCGCGGGGTGGCGCGCCGCGAGGCGCGGAACGCCGCCACCGCTTCCGGGCGGGCGGCAGGTACCGCTGCCGGCGGCCCGGACGCGCTTCCGGGCGGGCGGACGTCCGGGCCGCCGTCCGCAGGGCACGGGCGAACCGGAAGCGGGCGGGGGCCGCTTCGGAGCGAGTCTTTCCAACTTGGCTGCTCGTGGGACAGTTTCAGGCCGCTGACCTGCGGCGTCTCACGGCACCGTCACCCGATCGGTGACCGGGTGGAAGGGGCTCGTGCTCCGAAACGGCCCCCACCCGCCACCGGGAGGGCCGGCGGCGACGGCTTCCGGCCGTCCGTCAGCAGCCCATCCGCCTCCGCCCAGGGCCCCGGAAGCCGGGACGGCAGGTGCCCCGCGGCCCGGGGGTCCGGGGGCACGGCTCCGCGGTCAGCCGGTCAGCCGGTCAGCCGGTCAGCCGGTGTGGCCCGGACCGGTGAAGACGGCGCGGACGCAGCCGTCGGTCTTCTCCTTGAACATGTCGTAGCCCTCCACGGCCCGGTCGAGGGGCATGACGTGGGTGGCCAGGTGCGCGGTGGTGATCTCTCCCCGGCCATGCGGTCGAGGAGCATCGGGATGTACCGCTGCCCGTGCTGCTGTGCGGCGCGCAGGGTGAGGCCCTTGTTGACGACCGCGCCCAGGGGGAACTTGTCCACTACCCCCGCGAACACGCCGAGGACGAACACGCTGCCGCCCTTGCGGCAGGCGTGGACGGCCTCGCGGACGGCGGTCGGCCGGTCGGTCTGAAGGCGCATCTGCTGCTTGACCTGGTCGTACAGGTGCATCGGCCCGTGGCTGTGGGCCTCCATCCCGACCGCTTCGATGCACACGTCCGGTCCGCGGCCGCCGGTCCGCTCGCGCAGCTCCGCGGCCACGTCGTCGGTGGTGTAGTCCAGCGTCTCGCAGCCGACGTGGCGCTCGGTCATGGCCAGCCGCTCCGGGAGGCGGTCGATGCAGATCACCCGTTCGGCGCCCAGCAGGACCGCGGCCCGTGCCGCCATCTGGCCGACGGCTCCGCAGCCCCACACCGCGACGACGTCGCCCGGCTTGACGCCGCCGAGGTCGGCGCCCATCCAGCCGGTAGGCACGGAGTCCGAGGCGAACAGGGCGCTGACGTCGTCGACCCCGTCGGGGACCGGGAAGGCCCCGTAGTCGGCGAAGGGGACGCGGACGTACTCGGCGTGGCTGCCGCGCAGGCCGCCCATGGCGTGCGAGTAGCCGAAGATGCCGCCGGACTCGTAACCGAACAGGGCTTGGCCGATGCCGGGGTTGGTGTTGGTATTGTCGCACAGGGACCACAGGTCGTTGACGCAGTACCAGCAGCGTCCGCAGCCGACGAAGGAGGCGACCACGACCCGGTCGCCGACCTTGTGGCGCCGTACCGCGCGCCCGGTCTCCACGACCTCGCCGAGGAACTCGTGGCCGATGACGTCACCGGCCCGCATCGCGGGGATGTAGCCGCCGATCAGGTGCAGGTCGGACCCGCACGTCGTGCCGGCGACGAGCCGGACGATGACGTCCTGGTCGTTGCGCAGCTCCGGGTCCGGCACCTGCTCGACCGACAGCCTGTTCACGCCTTGCCAGCACAGTGCCTTCACAGCACTCCTTCCCCGCCCGACCGGCGGGCGACCATGTCGATGACCTTGCCGACCGGGGTGTCCCTCGTGGTGGGGGGAGCGTCCGGCAGCATGACCTCCTCCGCCTCCAGGAGCGCCTTGGCCTCCCGCAGGGCGGTCCGCACCTCCTGGCGGGGGTCCCGGCCCGCCAGGCGTCCGGGAAGGGACGTCTCCGCGTCGGAAGGGGCGTCCCTCAGGCGTACCGCGAGCTCCGTGCCCCGGTCCCCGGGGGCGGGCCGCACACGGGCCTCCAGCCGTTCGGCCATCCGGTCCAGGGGCTCGGGCAGGGCGCCGCCGGGCATGACGTCCGTCGGCGCGCGGTTGATCGTGACGGTCAGCCACCGGGAGGCGGCGTCGCCGGCAGCCGTCCGCGACCGGGTCCGGCGGGCCGCGACGGCCCCCATGCCGATGACCGCCACCGCGAGGGCGGACTTGACGTACTTCACCGGGTGCCTCCTTCGTAGGGGCCGTGGCTCTGGGGATGCCCCCGACCGGTGCCCCTCGCGGGCGGAGGCAAACGGCGGCGCACCCGAGGGGACGGTGCCCGCGGGCGGACGCGCCCCCGGGCGGGTGGACGGGCCCGGGACGCTCCGGGCCGGACCGCCCTCCGGGAGGGCCGGCCCACCGTGGGGCGGGGCCTCCCGCGCCGGTCCGCGCACGTCGGCGGGGGCGAGGGCGGGGAGGGGCGGACGGTGCGTACCCATGCGGGCCGAGTGCCCCGGTACGGGGGTGCGACACGCGGGGCGGTGCCCGCCCGGTCCCGCGGCGGGGACCTCCGACGGCGGTTCCCGGAAGGGCGGGGCGCCCGCCGGGGCGGCGGCCCGCCCTTCCGGGAAGGGGGTGTGACCACGGCGGCGGATCTCCTCTACAATCCTCCATGGATTCATGGAGGAATTCATGGCGGAGCCCCCCGCCCCCGGGGCCAAGGCACAGCTCTACGACGCGTTCGCAGCCAGCGGCAAGGCGCTGGCCAGCGGAAAACGCCTGGAGCTGCTGGACCTGCTGGCCCAGGGCGAGCGCACCGTGGAGGCGCTGGCCAGGGCGGCCGGGCTGAACCTGACGACGGCCTCGGCGCACCTGCAGACGCTCAAGCAGGCCGGGTTCGTCGCGACCCGCCGCGAGGGCGTACGCATCCACTACCGGCTCGCCGGGGACGACGTGGCCCGGCTCTTCGCCCTCCTGCGCAAGGTCGCCGACCGCCACCAGACGGCCGTCCCCGCGGCCCGGGACGCCTACCTCGGCAGGGACGGAGCCGCCGAGGTCACCCGCGACGAGCTGCTGGACCGGATCGGCGCCGGCGACGTCGTGGTGCTCGACGTGCGGCCGGTGGAGGAGTACCGGGCCGGGCACATCCCGGGTGCCGTCTCGATCCCGGTCGGCGAGTTGGCCGACCGGATCGACGAGCTGCCCGGGGGCACCGAGATCGTCGTCTACTGCCGCGGCGAGTACTGCGGACTCGCCCATGACGCCGTACGGCTGCTCGCCGACCGGGGGCGGCGGGCGATCCGCCTCAGCGACGGCATGCTGGAGTGGCGCCTGTCGGAGCTGCCCGTCGACGCCGCGGGACGGCCGTGAACGGCCCGAGGGACGGACTCCCGCCGCAGCCGGGGCCGGCCGGCGACCGGCTCGGGCCCGCCCGGGGCACCACCACGCCCGCGTACCCGCGGCGCACGGCGGCGGCCCCGGCGCCGTCCGGCTTCCTCGGCGCCCCGCGGGGCGGCCGCCCCGCGCCGGTGCCCGAGGCCCCGCCTGCGGGGCCGCCGGTGTCCGGGGCCGTCCCCCCGGGGTCGCCCGCGTCCGGGCCGCCGCCCTGACCGGCTTCCGGCCGCGAAGAACCGTCCCGGTCCCCCTCCGGGCCGTCCCCGCACCCTCCGGACCGCGGACCGCTCCGCCCGGGCGGCCTCGCCGCGGCCCCTCCGGCCGTGCCCGCCGCGGCCGGAGGGGCGGGGCGGCGGACGCCGGTGCGCGGCGGCTCACCCGGTCCCCGGCCCCCCCGCCGTACGTCCGGACCGGGGACACCACCGCCCGGCCCGGCACCGCGGCGCCCGCGCCTCCCACCGCGCCGCGAACCGTCCGGCCCGTCCCGGAGCTCGGCGACCTCCCCGCACCGGGCGGCGGCCACCGCAGCGCGGCCCACCGCTCCGGTGCGGGGAGGCCGCGGACGCCGGGGCCACCCGGCCCGCCCTGCACCACCGCCCGCCTTCCCGCCCCACCGCACGCCCCGGAAAGAGACATGACGAGCGCCACCCAGGTCCCTCCCGCCGCCACACCCGACACCGCCCCGGCACAGCGCCGCGTCCTGCGCGTCCTGGTGGCCTCCCAGATCCTCAGCGGCGCCGGACTCGCCGCCGGGGTCACGGTGGGCGCCCTCCTCGCCCAGGACATGCTCGGCTCCACCGGCCTCGCCGGCCTGCCCAGCGCCCTGCTCACCGCCGGGTCCGCCCTCGCCGCCGTCATCGTGGGCCGTGTCTCCCAGACCCGCGGGCGCCGTCCCGGCCTCACCGCCGGATACCTCACGGGCGCGATCGGCAGCGCCGGCGTCATCGCCGCCGCCGTCCTGGACAGTCCCGCCCTGCTCTTCACCGCCCTGTTCGTCTACGGCGCGGGCACCGCCACCAACCTTCAGGCCCGCTACGCCGGCGCCGATCTCGCCGCCCCCGGCCACCGCGCCCGCGCCGTCTCCACCGTCCTGGTCGCCACCACCCTCGGAGGCGTCGCCGGTCCCAACCTCACCGCTCCCGCCGGCGCGTTCGCCGAGACCCTCGCCGTCCCCCACCTCGCCGGCCCCTTCCTCCTCTCCGGCGCGGCCTACGTCCTCGCCGCGCTCGTCCTCGCCCTCTGGCTGCGGCCCGACCCCCTCCTCCTGGCCCGCGCCGTCGCCGACACCGGGCGGGAGGCGGGCCCCGCCGGGGGAGAGCCCGCCACGTCCGCGCAGGAGGGCCGCGGCGTCGCCCTCGGCGCGCTCGTCATGGTCCTCACCCAGCTCGTCATGGTCGCGATCATGACGATGACCCCGGTCCACATGCACGACCACGGTCACGGCACCGCGGCCTCCGGTCTCGTCATCGCCATCCACATCGGCGCCATGTACCTGCCCTCGCCCCTCACCGGCTGGCTCGTCGACCACTACGGCCGCACGAGGATCGCCGCCGCCTCCGGCGTCACCCTCCTGGCCGCCGGCGTCCTCGCCGCCACCGCGCCCGGCGACTCCGTCGCCCTCCTCGCCCTCGCCCTGGCCCTGCTCGGCCTCGGCTGGAACTTCGGCCTCGTGACCGGTACCGCGATCATCACCGACACCGTCCCGATCGCGACCCGCGCCAGGACCCAGGGCACGGTCGACGTGGCCGTCGCCATCGCCGGCGCCACCGGGGGCATGGCCTCCGGCGTCGTGGTCGCCGCCACCGGCTACCCCGTCCTCGCCCTCGCCTGCGGAGTCCTCTCCCTCCTCCTGCTGCCCGTCGCCGCCGCCACCGCCCGCCGCCGATGAGGAGCCCCGTGGACCCCGCATCCGACGCTCCCGTCCCCGACGTCCCCGCTTCCGGAACCTCTGCTTCCGGAATCCCCGTCCCCGGTATCACCGTCGACGGGACCGGCCTCCTCTGCGTCACCCTCCTGCTCCGCCTCCGCGCGGCCATCGAGGGCGCCGCCCCGGGCACCGTCGTCCACGTGATCGCCACCGATCCCGCCGCCCCGCTCGACCTGCCGGCCTGGTGCCACATGACCGGCCACCACTACCTGGGCCCCGTCCCCGGCGACGGGCCGGTGTACGCGCTCCGGACCGCCGCCCGCGCCCGCCCCACCCGCCCCGACGCGCCCTGGCACGGCGCCGGCACCTGACGCCCGGCCGGACGCCGGTCGCGCCCGCCGCCCCGGTCCCGCAGGAGGGGCCGGGGCGGCAGTACCCTCTGTACGGTGATCGACGGGACGCGCACGGGCACCGGATCGCCCCGGGCGGCCGTGCCGGAACCGGAGGGTGCCGCTCCAGCGGGCCGCCGCCCGGAGGCCGCGCGCCGGTTCCGCGGGGCGGGCGCGGCACACCGGACCCGGGGCCGAGCCGGGGCGCAGCGGCGGACCGGCCGCCGCCGCTCGGCGCCGCGAAGGAGGGTGCGGCGCCCGGAGACACACCGTCCAGCTCCTTCTCACGGCCAACGGAAAGGTTCCTCCCCATGCCCCAACACGTACGTGGCGTCGTCGCCCATGCGAAGGGCGAGCCGGTGCGCGTCGAGACGATCGCCGTACCCGACCCCGGGCCGGGGGAGGCGGTGGTCGCGGTGCAGACGTGCGGCGTGTGCCACACCGACCTGCACTACCGCGAGGGCGGCATCAACGACGACTTCCCCTTCCTCCTCGGGCACGAGGCGGCCGGCGTCGTCGAGTCGGTCGGCCCCGGCGTGACGGACGTCGCGCCCGGTGACTTCGTCGTCCTCAACTGGCGTGCCGTGTGCGGCCGGTGCCGCGCCTGCCGCCGCGGACGCCCGCAGTACTGCTTCGACACGCACAACGCCCGCCAGAGGATGACCCTCCTCGACGGCACCGAGCTGTCGCCCGCCCTCGGGATCGGGGCCTTCGCCGAGAAGACCCTGGTCGCGGCCGGGCAGTGCACCAAGGTCGATCCGGCCGTCTCGCCCGCCGCGGCCGGACTGCTGGGCTGCGGGGTGATGGCCGGCATCGGCGCGGCGATCAACACCGGCGGCGTCGGCCGCGGCGACACGGTCGCCGTCATCGGGTGCGGCGGCGTGGGCGGCGCGGCCGTGCTCGGCTCCCGGCTCGCCGGGGCGGCGAGGATCATCGCCGTCGACCTCGACCCCCGGAAGCTGGAGACCGCCCGCCGCCTGGGCGCCACCCACACCGTCGACGCCCGGCGGACCGACCCGGTCGAGGCGGTCCGCGACCTGACCGGCGGCTTCGGCGCCGACGTCGTCATCGAGGCGGTCGGCCGCCCGGAGACCTACCGGCAGGCGTTCTACGCCCGGGACCTGGCCGGCACGGTCGTCCTGGTCGGCGTGCCGACGCCCGAGATGAAGATCGAACTCCCCCTCCTGGACGTCTTCGGCCGGGGCGGGGCGCTGAAGTCCTCCTGGTACGGCGACTGCCTGCCGTCCCGGGACTTCCCCATGCTCGTCGACCTCCACCTCCAGGGCCGCCTGGACCTGGACGCCTTCGTCTCCGAGACCGTCGCCCTCGACGAGGTCGAGGACGCCTTCGTCCGCATGCAGAAGGGCGACGTCCTGCGTTCGGTGGTGGTCCTGTGAACGCCGGCGTACGCATCGAACGCGTCGTCACCTCCGGTACCTTCAGCCTCGACGGAGGCACCTGGGAGGTCGACAACAACGTCTGGATCGTCGGGGACGCCCGTGAGGTCGTCGTCATCGACGCCGCCCACGACGCCGACGCGGTCGCCGCCGCGGTCGGCGACCGCACGGTGAAGGCCGTCGTCTGCACCCACGGCCACAACGACCACGTCAACGCGGCCCCCGCCCTGGCCCGGGCGACCGGCGCGCCCGTACTCGTCCACCCCGACGACCGGCCGCTGTGGGAGCAGACCCACCCCGGAAGCGCCCCCTCCGGAGACCTCGCGGACGGCCAGCGCATCACCGTCGCCGGTCTGGAGCTGCGGGTGCTGCACACGCCCGGCCACACCCCCGGGGCCGTCTGCCTGTACGCCCCGGAGCTGGACACCGTGTTCACCGGCGACACCCTCTTCGCGGGAGGCCCCGGCGCGACCGGCCGGTCCTACTCCGACTTCCCGACCATCATCCGCTCGATCCGGGAGCGCCTGCTGGTCCTGCCGCCCGGGACGAAGGTCCTCACGGGCCACGGCGGGGACACGACCATCGGCACCGAGAAGCCCGACCTCCCGGCCTGGATCGAACGCGGCCACTGAGGTCCGCAGGGCGGGGCCCCGGACCCGGGCCCACCGCGATCGGCCCGGCCGTCACGGGCGCGGGGCGCCGGACCGCCACGGCCCGGCGTCCCGCCGCCACCGCCGGACCGGCCCGGGCCCCACGCACGGGCGCCTAACCGGCCGAGGGGGCGAGGGCCCCCTCCACGAGGGCCACGGTGGCCCGCGGGTCCTCGACCTCGACGACGAGCCGGGCGTAGCGCTCGTCGCGAAGCTCGACGACGACGGCCTTGGAGCCGTCGCGCACGTCCCAGAAGACGCGCTCGCCGTCGAGGTGGAACGTTCCGGCGGTGATCACGCCGGGCAGGTGCGTGCCGGGCGCCCGGAACCCCTTGGGCTCCCTGGCCGCGCCGGGGTCGGCGGTGGCGCCGCGTACGTTCTCCAGGGGGATCTCCAGGCGGCTCTTCAGCGCCCAGAGCCTGTCCGTTCCCTCGATCTCCACGACCAGGGTGTCGCCGGCGATGCGGATGCGTGCCACGGGAGCTCCTCAGCCTCGGGGCGGGTGGATGGGGTCGGCGCCTGCGGCCGCGGGCCCGGCCGCGGCCCGCAGCCGCAGGCGCAGGCCGAGGGCCGCCGCGGTCGCGTCGGTCGGCACGTGCACGGCGGCCGGTGCGGCCCCGCCGGGGGACGCCGCGGCGCACGGACCGGGGGCGACGGCCGCGTCGAGGTCACCCAGGGCCCGGGCGACCTCGACGGCCACCTCGGGGTCCGCCGGGGCGCGCTCGGCCATGGCCAGCAGCAGCAGATCCAGGTCCGCCCCCGGTCGGGCGACCCGGCCAGGTCCCTCAGCGCCCCGGCCGGGTCGGCGGCCTCTCGCACCCGGCCCAGCAGCGGCCGCACCCGGTGCTCCAGGTACCACCGGAACGCGGCCAGGTACAGCCCGCGTTTGCTGCCGAACACCTTGTACAGGCTGTTGCGGTGCACGCCGAGGTGGGCCACCAGGTCGTCGACGGATACGCCGTCGTAGGCCCGGCGGGCGAACAGGTCCGCCGCCGCTCCGACCACCTCGGCCTCGTCGAATGTTCTCGGTCGGCCCATGGGAGGAGCGTAAACAGTAGAGGAACGATCGGTCAAGAACGATCGTTCCCCAAGAGCCGTGCCGAAGCGCGCCCGGGTACGGCGAAGGCCGTGCCGGACACCGTCCGGCACGGCCTTCGCGGGCGTACGGGGTCAGCCCAGGGACGCCAGGGCCCGGTTGAAGGTCTGCGACGGGCGCATGACCGCCGACGCCTTCTCCGGGTCCGGCCGGTAGTAGCCGCCGATGTCGGCCGGCCGGCCCTGCACCGCGATCAGCTCCTCGACGATCGCGCCCTCCTGCTCGGTGAGGGTCTTCGCGAGCGGTGCGAACGCCTCCGCGAGCACGGTGTCCTCGGTCTGCCGCGCCAGCTCCTGCGCCCAGTACAGGGCGAGGTAGAAGTGGCTGCCGCGGTTGTCGATGCCGCCGACGCGGCGGGTCGGGGACTTGTCCTCGTCGAGGAAGGTCGCGGTGGCGCGGTCCAGGGTGTCGGCCAGGACCTTGGCGCGGGCGTTGCCCGTGACCTGCGAGAGGTGCTCGAAGCTGACGGCCAGCGCGAGGAACTCGCCCAGGCTGTCCCAGCGCAGGTAGTTCTCCTTGACCAGCTGCTGGACGTGCTTCGGGGCGGAGCCGCCGGCACCCGTCTCGAACAGGCCGCCGCCGTTCATCAGCGGGACGACCGACAGCATCTTGGCGCTCGTGCCGAGCTCCAGGATCGGGAACAGGTCGGTCAGGTAGTCGCGCAGCACGTTGCCGGTGACGGAGATGGTGTCCTCACCGCGGCGGATGCGCTCCAGGGAGAACCTGGTCGCCTCCACCGGCGGCATGATCTCGATGCGGAGGCCCTCGGTGTCGTGCTCCGACAGGTACGTCCTGACCTTCTCGACGAGCCGCGCGTCGTGGGCGCGGCCCTCGTCCAGCCAGAAGACGGCCGGGGCGCCGGTGGCGCGGGCGCGGGTGACGGCCAGCTTCACCCAGTTCCTGATCGGAGCGTCCTTCGTCTGGCACATCCGGAAGATGTCGCCGCGGTTCACCGGCTGCTCCAGGACGGCCCGGCCGGCCCGGTCCACCACGCGGACCGTGCCCGGCGCCGCGATCTCGAAGGTCTTGTCGTGGCTGCCGTACTCCTCGGCCTTCTGCGCCATGAGGCCGACGTTCGGGACGGAGCCCATGGTCGCCGGGTCGAAGGCGCCGTTGGCGCGGCAGTCCTCGATGACGGCCTGGTACACGCCGGAGTAGCTGCTGTCCGGGAGGACCGCGAGCGTGTCGGCCTCCTTGCCGTCCGGGCCCCACATGTGGCCGGAGGTGCGGATCATGGCCGGCATGGAGGCGTCGACGATGACGTCGCTCGGCACGTGCAGGTTGGTGATGCCGCGGTCCGAGTCGACCATGGCGAGGGCCGGGCCCTCGGCCAGCTCGGCGTCGAAGGACGCCTTGATCTCCTCGCCCTGCGGCAGGGACTCCAGGCCCTTCAGGATCGCGCCGAGGCCGTCGTTCGGGCTGAGGCCGGCGCCGGCGAGCACGTCGCCGTAGGCGGCGAAGGTCTTGGGGAAGAACGCCCGGACCACGTGGCCGAAGACGATCGGGTCGGAGACCTTCATCATCGTCGCCTTCAGGTGGACGGAGAACAGCACGCCCTCGGCCTTGGCGCGGGCGACCTGCTCCGCGAGGAAGGCGCGCAGCGCCCCGACGCGCATCACCGAAGCGTCCACGACCTCGCCCGCCAGGACCGGCACGGACTCGCGCAGCACCGTCGCCGTGCCGTCCTCGCCGACCAGTTCGATGCGCAGCGTGTCGTCCTCGGCGATCACCTCGGACTTCTCGGTGGACCGGAAGTCGTCGGCACCCATCGTCGCCACGTTGGTCTTGGAGTCGGCCGTCCAGGCGCCCATGCGGTGCGGGTGCGCCTTGGCGTAGTTCTTGACCGAGGCGGGGGCGCGGCGGTCGGAGTTGCCCTCGCGCAGGACCGGGTTGACGGCGCTGCCCTTGACCTTGTCGTACCGGGCGCGGATCTCGCGCTCCTCGTCCGTCTTCGGGTCGTCCGGGTAGTCCGGGAGGGCGTAGCCCTTCTCCTGCAGCTCCGCGACGGCGGCCTTCAGCTGCGGGATCGACGCCGAGATGTTCGGCAGCTTGATGATGTTGGCACCGGGGGTCTTGGCCAGCTCGCCGAGCTCGGCCAGCGCGTCGTCGATGCGCTGGCCCTCCTGGAGGTGCTCCGGGAAGGAGGCGATGATCCGCCCCGCCAGCGAGATGTCGCGGGTCTCGACGCTGACGCCGGCCGCCGAGGCGTACGCCTGGACCACGGGCAGGAACGAGTACGTCGCCAGGGCCGGGGCCTCGTCAGTGTGGGTGTAGATGATGGTCGAGTCAGTCACCGGGTGCTCCGCTCCACGTCTGTAACATTGCTCGACATCAAGATATCTCGTGACCGACCCCCTCTCGACAGACCCCTCCCGCGGATTGCCGGAGCGGCCCTCCCCGAAGCGGCCCCGGGGTCCGGGCGCCGCCCGGACCGGCCGGCGGGGTGACGCGGGGACGCGGGCGCGCCCCCTCCGCCCCCGGCCGGAACCCGAGGCGCCGGTCGCCGTCCGGCGCCGGACGGGTGCGTCCCCGGTCGCGTCGTGACCGGAACCCGCGGCGCCGCCTCCCGTACGTCCCGGTGCCGGACCCGGCCGGCGCCCGCGGTGCCGGTCGCGTCGGCGGCGGTCCGCGGCCGCGATTACGCCGCCTGGAGGGCTCCGCCCCTCCCGTAACGCCGAACGGGGGGCGAAACGACATTTCCTGAGACGTTTTCGGCAAGACCTACGGTTTCGGGACCCCACCGACACCGAGGAGAACACCAGATGCTCCACAGACACGCCGGAGCCGTGTGGGCCGCCACCGCCGCGGCCGTCGGCGCACTCGTGCCGGCCGTGCTCCCCGGCGCGGCGGCCGCCGCGCCGGCTCCGCCCGCCACCACCCCGCCGCCGGCTGCGGTGAGCATGGGAGCCGACCAGCCGTCCCCCGGCGTACTCGCCGCGATGCAGCGGGACCTCGGACTGACCGCTTCCCAGGCCCAGCGGCGCATGGTGAACGAGGCCGAGGCCGGCGCGGTGGCCGGCCGCCTCGGCGGTACCCTCGGCGCGGACTACGCGGGCGCCTGGGTGAGGGGCGCGGAGTCGGCGACCCTCACCGTCGCCACCACCGATCCGGCCGACGCCCCCGCGATCCGGGAGGCCGGGGCCGAGGCCGTGGTCGTCCGCCACACCCTGGCCGCGCTCGACACCGCCAAGGACGCCCTCGACCGTGCCGCGGCCCGCACCGGCACCCTCGACGTACCCGTCTGGTACGTCGACGTGCGCACCAACTCCGTCACCCTCCGGGCGGTCAGGCGGGCCGCCGCCGAGTCCCTCCTGAAGGCCGCGGGCGTCGACCGGGCCCTCGTCCGCGTCGAGGCGTCCGCCGAGCGGCCGCGCCCGGTGTACGACATCCGGGGCGGCGACGCGTACTACACGAGCGGCGGCAGCCGCTGCTCGGTCGGCTTCTCCGTCACCAGGGACGCCCGGCACGGCTTCGCCACCGCCGGCCACTGCGGTCGCGTGGGCACCGTCACCAGCGGCTTCAACGGGGTCCCGCAGGGCATTTTCCAGGGGTCGGTCTTCCCCGGCCGCGACATGGCGTGGGTGGCGGCGAACGCCGACTGGCGCGCCACCCCGTACGTCAGGGGAGCGGACGGCCAGAACGTGCCGGTCACCGGTTCGACGCAGGCCGTCGTCGGCGCGTCGACCTGCCGGTCGGGATCCACCACCGGCTGGCACTGCGGGACGATCCAGCAGCACGGCGCGAGCGTCACCTACCCGGAGGGCACCGTCAGCGGCCTCACCCGCACGTCGGTGTGCGCCGAGCCCGGCGACTCGGGCGGCTCGTTCGTCTCCGGCAGCCAGGCCCAGGGCGTCACCTCGGGCGGCTCCGGCGACTGCCGGTCGGGCGGCACGACGTACCACCAGCCGATCAACCCGATCCTGCGGACGTACGGGCTCACCCTCACCACCACCGCGGACCCCGGCGGGTCGGGGCCGGACGCGCCACCGGCCGAACCGGGCGGCACGTGGGCGACGGGCACCGTGTACGGCGCCGGCGACCAGGTCGCGTACGACGGCGCGACCTACCGCTGCCTCCAGCCGCACCAGGCCAGGGCGGGCTGGGAGCCGCCGAACGTGCCGGCGCTCTGGCAGCGCGTGTAGGCGCGGGGTCTCCGCCGCGAAGGCGCCGTGGCCGCCGGCCGTTCGGACCCCGCCGCCCGCCCCTCGCGGGGGCGGGCGGCGCCGAAGGGGCGGTCCCGCCCCCGGCACCGCGCCTCCCGGCCCCGTTCCGCCCCTCCGCCTCCCCGCCGCCGTGCGGTCGGCGTTCCGCCGCTCCGGCTCCTGTGCCGTTCCCCGTACCGGCGTGTCGGCCCCGGTCGGCACGCCGGCCGCGAAGCGCGGACCATCCGGCCATCCGGCCATCCGGCCATCCGGCCACCGGGCGACGAGGCCGCCCCGGCGGCCGGCAGGCGTTGCCGGGGGGCGGGGGAGAGGGGACGCTGGGGACGTGAGCCGTTCCGCGCCCCGCGTCCGGTTGCGCCGGGTGTACGAGCCCTCCGAGCCCGGCGACGGGACACGGGTGCTCGTCGACCGGCTGTGGCCGCGCGGACTCGCCAAGGCCGACGCGCGGGTCGACCGGTGGCCCAGGCCCGTCACCCCGTCGACCGGGTTGCGCCGCTGGTTCCACGCGGCCGGCGCCGCGTCCGACGAGGTGTTCGAGGAGTTTCGGCGCCGGTACGAGACCGAGCTCGCCGCACCCGAGGCCGCCGAGGCCCTCGACGGCATCCGGGAGCTCGCGAGGCGGGGACCGCTCACCCTGCTGACCGCCGCCAGGGAACCCGAGCGCAGCCACGCCGCCGTCCTGCGCGACCGACTCGGCGGCGGATGACCGCGCTCCTCCCCGCGGCCCCGCCCCACCGGTCCGGCTAGCGCGCCGTCAGCCGGGGCGCCTCCGCCACCGGGTCCACCCCCGGACCCGGGGCGCCCCCCGCGTCCCCGCGCAGCCGCTCCGCCAGCCCCTGCGCCCACGCGGTCAGACCGTCCACGTCGATCCCGTACGGCCCCGGGGAGCCGCCTTCCTCCCCCGTACGGACCGATCCGCTCCGCTCCGCGCAGCAGCAGCCGCCCCCCGCCCGCGGCGTTGCCGCGCGCCGCGTGCGTCAGCCCGACCGCCAGCTGTGCCAACCCGCGCCACAGCTCGCGCTCCGGCTCCCGGACCGTCCCACCGCACGCCTTCCAGGCGTCCTCCAGGACCTCGTGCGCGTGGAACGGCAGTCCCGCGTCCAGCAGCCGCTGTGCCTCCCGCAGGCTCCCCTCGGGGGAGCGCTCCACCCCTCGGGCTGCCGCTCCACCCCCGGGACCCCGTACGGCAGCGGTCTGCCCAGGCCGTCCCGGGGCCGCGCACTGCGGGCGCGCCCTTCCGCGTCGCGGTCCCTCCGGATCCCGTCCATCCGTCCATTGTCCCCGCCCGGCGCGGGCGGCTCCGGCGCCCGGGCCGCCCGCGCCCACCGTGTCCTTTCGGACCTGCCCGCGCGGTGAGGTAGTGTTCTCTTGCGCACTCACCCGGCGGTGACCGGGGCTGAGCGCATCGGGACGTGGCGCAGCTTGGTAGCGCACTTGACTGGGGGTCAAGGGGTCGCAGGTTCAAATCCTGTCGTCCCGACTTGCGAAGCCGCAGGTCAGGGCCGGTTTCGAAGGTACTCGAAACCGGCTCCCGATCGTTTTGGGGACCAGCGTCTCCTCCTCGGCCGCGAGATCACGATCCGGCAGGTGCGCGTACGCCTCCTCCGTACACCGGAGGGCAACGCCTCACGACCGGACCGTGTCATCCGGCCGTCGCCTGCATCACCGCGGTCCCGGCCGGGCTACCGCAGACCCTCTCCGTGCGCGGGCTGCGGGGCACCACGCAGCCGCTCCTCCAGCATCTCCAGCAGACCGGGCAGGTCGGGCGCGACGGCGAGGTCGTCCAGGGTGGATGCGGGGAGGAAGCCGGAGTCGGCGATGCCGCGCAGGGCGTCGAGCAGCGGTGTCCAGAAGCCTCCGGCGTCGAGGAAGCCGACGGGCTTGGCGTGGAAACCGAGCTGGCGCCAGGACCACACCTCGAAAACCTCCTCCAGGGTGCCGAGCCCGCCGGGCAGGGCGACGAAGGCGTCGGCGTACCGGGTCATGAGCGCCTTGCGCTCGTGCATCGAGTCGCACATGAGCAGTTTCGTCACCTGCTTGTGTGCCCACTCCCGCTCGACCATGCTGCGCGGCATGACGCCGATGACCTCGCCCCCCGCCTCCAGCGCACTGTCCGCCACCACGCCCATCAGCCCCCGGCGGCCACCGCCGTAGACGAGACCGATCCCCCGCCGGGCCAGCTCCGCGCCCACGCCGGCAGCCAGTTCGGCGTGCGCCGGATCGTGGCCGCTGGACGAGGCGAGGAAGACGGCGAGGCGGCGCATGAACATCTCCGAGAACGGTTGCGACGGCCCCCGGTCTACCACAAACACTTCGGCGCCGACCAGGACTCTCCTGGGAAAGGGCCCACGGAGCGGTTCGCGGCTCCGTTGGGCGGCCGGTGGCCACGCCGCGACCGAGGAGCCAAGGCTCCCTTTCCGGAAAAGCCGACCAGGAGCGACGGGCGCCTCCCCGGCCCGCGTCCGCCTGCATGTCCGGTGAGCGCGCCTCCGCTCGGCTCGAAGCCCGGCGCCTGCAGCGAAGAGGGTTTTGCCCAAGCCGCCGTTCCACCCACAGCGGTCTGGACGGGAGCAGGTCCAGACGTCCCCCAACGTCGACAGCGGCGAAGCCACGCGAACGGACAGGCGGCTGTAGCGCGGCCGGCGAAGAAGGGGGCACGTCCTTCCGGGGCCGGCTCGGCGGCCGACACGGAAGTGACGACGGGGCCGAGCGGGGTGGCGAGGCCTACGGGGGCGGGACGACGTGTCCGGGTCGCCCCCGTCGTGGCCTTGCCGGAGGTCTCGACGCCGAACGCGGGACACGTCCGCGGGGAGCGGCCGTCGAAGCGGGCCCGCTGGAGGGGGCCGCGCTGGGCAGGGGGCCGGGGTGGGACGTACCCCGGGCCCGGAACCTTCTCCCGTGGGCCGTTCTCCCGGGCGGCGAACCGGTTCCCGGCCGAGGCGGGACGGGCCGTCGCCGACGGACGCCCCGTGGCCGCGGAACGCTTCGGTCCCGGCAGCGTTGCGCGGCCGGAACGGGGTGCCGGACCGGGGCGTGTCGTCGCCCCGGTCCCGGCGGCCGGGGCCGCCGGGACTTCGGTCCTCCTCCTGTCGTCTTCGTCGTCCCGGTGGACCGCCGGGGTACGCCTCAGTCGTTGATCTTGATGGCGCGGATGCCGGTGTACCCGACGATGTCCGTCTCCATGGCGGGCTGGAGGTCGAGGTCCGGGCGGTCGTGCTGCCGGCGGCGCGCCTGGACGCGCAGGGTCCTCGGGCCGTCCACCGTGTAGAGCCTGCTGAGGTGCGCGGAGTCGTCGACGGCCATCTCGTTGCCCGGGCTCGGCCCGAAGAACGCCATGCCCACCGTCCAGAGTTGCGTTCCCGGGACCGGCGCGTTCGCCGTCACGTCGAAGACGCGGAAGCTGACGTTGGACCAGTGCGGGAGCCGGGCGGCGATCCGTGCGCGCGCGTCGAGGTCGATGGCGTACCTGCCCGCCTCGGGCAGCGTCAGGTCGGTGTCCGGCACGTCGAACCACTCCTCGAGCGGCCTTGGGAGGATGTTGATGTCGACGTCCGGGGTGAAGCCGCTCTGGCCGGCCCACGGTGTGAGGCGTGCGCCGACGGTGACGGTCCTGGGACAGTCCCCGTCCACGGTCACGTCGATGTCGACGGACCGTTCGGTGCCGACGGCGGGGACCCGGGACCCGGTGAGACCGGTGTAGTCGGTGCGGGGGACCAGCAGGCCGTTGGGGGTGCAGGTCAGCGCGTTGCAGGGGGCGGGGTCGATCGTCGGCGGGCAGGGTCCGCAGGGTCCACGGCCCGGGGTGCCGCAGCAGGGGGCGGCGGCCTCGACGCAGACGGTGACGCTGTTGGTGTTGTCGTCGCTGTCGGGGTCGGTTTCGTTGCCGTGGACGGTTGCGGCGTTGGCGACCGATCCGGTCCGGGTGGCCTTGGCCTGGAGGGTGAGGGTGGCGGTGGCGCCCTCGGCGAGGTCGCCGACGGTCCACAGGCCGGTGGCGGGGTCGTACGCGCCGGCGGTGGCGGCGGCGGACAGGAAGGCGAGCCCGTCGGGGAGTTGGTCGGCGACGGTGACCCCGGTGGCCTGGTTGGGGCCGGCGTTGCGGACCGTGACCCGGTAGGTGACCGTCTGGCCGACGGTGACGGTGGTGGCGTCCGCGGCCTTGACCACGGACAGGTCGGCTGCCGGGCGGACCCGGGTGACCGCCTCGTTGGAAGTGGCGGTCAGCGGTTCCGGGGTCGGGCCCAGGCGGTTCTCGTAGGTGGCGGTGGCGGTGTTGGCGACCTGGCCGCCGGCACTGGCCTGGTCGATCCTGACCCGGTACTCCACCGTCGTCCCACCGGGCAGGGTCTCGGTGTTGGGCAGACTTCCGGACTGCCCGCTGGTGGCGCCCTCGCCGAGGTGGAAGACGACCCGGTTCTGTGCGGCGTCGAAGTACGCCTGGTCGTCCCCCGGTTGGTCGGTCTTCGGCCCGGTGTTGGGGCCCTCCACGATGTGGAGGGAGCCGGGCACGTAGGTGGTACCGGGCGGGATCACGTCGGTCAGGGTCAGCGCCTCGGCCGCACCGCCACCCTCGTTTCTCGCCGTGATGCGGTAGGTGATGACGTCACCGATCTCCAGCGGCCCCTCCGGGATGGCGCTCTTGGTGAGGACCACGTGCGGGGCGGTGCCGAAGAAGACCCCGTCCAGGAAGTTGCCGATGCCCTGGTTGCCGCCGGCCGCCGCGATGGAGCGGAACGCGAAGCGGGTCATGGTCTGCCCGGGTGGGACGGTGTAGGTACCGGTGTGGAAGCCCCAGGCGGTGTTGCCGTCGGTGAACCGCCGCTGCTCCACCACCGCCCCGGGTGCGCCGATGTCCAGCGCCATGGTGTCCTGCCCGTTGCGCCCGCGGTGGTACAGCCGCCAGTACAGCTTCGACCCCGGGGTGGTCGGCAGGTCCTGGTAGAGGGTGGAGACCTGGTTGGCGTTCAGTTCGGCGAACTGCACGCCGTGCGCGGCGGGTACGCCGAGGAACCCGGAGTGCCACAGCTCGATCATGTGGTCGGTGGCGGTGGTGCGCCAGCCGGGGACGTGCTTGGGCGCCTGGGACTGGGAGGCGTCGGGAAGGATCTCGTACCCGGTGACGGCGGGCCGTTCGAAGCTGCCGTTGATCAGTGCTACACGGAGTGGGGCGGGTGTGGACACGGCTGTCCCCCTCGGTTCGATGTGACTGGGGCGTACAGGTGGCCGGTCCGAACCCGTGCGGGTCCGGACCGGCCACCGGCAGCCCGGGAAGGACAGCGCAGATCGGAACCGACGGAAAGCCGTCGCTGGCTCATCCCGGCCAGCCCCCCACCATGCGTTTGCGGGCATACTTTCCGGTAAACGCATGGTCCGCCACCCACCCGGACGGCGGCTGTCGGAACGCTCGGATCCCACACATCCCACGCCGATCGATCGTATCGACGTGATTGGCCGAAAAGAGGTTCATAATCGTCTCGCCCCTTCACCCGGGTGACTGAACCTGCACTACGGCGCATTGACGGCCGGGCCACCGCGCCGCCCTCCGCCCGCCACCCCCCGCCGGCACCCGCGGGGAGGGGACCCGGCCCGCGGGCTTGCGATCCGGCCTCCGCCCCCGGCCACCGACTCCCGGCGCCGGGTCATCTGGGCCGCCGGGGGGGCGGCAGGTCCTGCGGGAGCGGCTCCGCCGGATCGCCCGGACCGGCCACCACCCAGGCCACACCCCCCGCGAGGACCGACGGCCCGTCGTGGTGCGGGCGGCGGCGGGTCAACCGCACGCTCACGTACGCGTCCGCGTCGGGCACCGGGATCCGCAGCGCCCCGGCCAGCTCCCGCCCCCGCCGGTTGCCGCCCACCACCAGCACACCCTCCCCCCGGAGCACCGCGGCCGCCTCACGGACCAGGCGGGCGCCGTCGCGGCGCCGCGTCACGGCCCGCAGCGCCGCCTCGGGCACCGGCCGCCCCCGCACCCGCCGGAACAGCTCCGCCGTGCGGTCCACCGCGGACCCGGGCGCCAGGACCGCGGCGCGGTCCGCCTCGGACAGGCGCAGCAGGACGTTCTCCGGCAGCGGCGCGCCGCGGCGCAGCCACAGCACCGCCGACCACGCCTCCGCGGCGAGCGGTGACGCCGCGTCCCGGCGCACCGGCGCGACCGCCGTCTCCGGGCGTATCCGCAGCAGACCGGCCGACCAGCGGGCGTGCGCGTCGTGGACCCGGACGACCAGGCAGATGTCGCCGTGCTCGGCCCGCGAGGACGAGGCCCAGCCCCGGGCGCCGCCCAGGGACAGCCTCAGCCGGAACGGCGGCGCGGCGGGGAACAGGCGTCGCAGCGCCAGCTCCAGCCGCGGCCCGATCAGGGCCTTTTCCCGGTCGTCCAGCCCCACCGCGTCGTAACGGCCGGTGCCCTCCGGGTCGAGCACCGCGTCCAGGGACTCCCGCACGGCCGCCGCCATCGCCCGACCGTCCGGGTCGAGGTCGTTGAACAGCCGGGCCAGCATGAGCAGTTCGGTGTCGTACACGGACAGGTCGAGGTGCGGAGCGAGGACGACGCACACCACCCGGCCGTCCGTCCAGGTGACCTCGCGCGGCACGAACCGCCCGGCCACGAGCCCGGCGCCGTCCCGGGGACCGAGTCGGCCGAACGCCTCGGGCGAGACGCACAGGACGGGGTGGAAGGGGAAGTTCTCGCAGAGCGCCCGGAACTCCGAGGATCCCAGCATGGCCGCCGTGAGCCGCACGTCCGGGCCGGACTGCGCCTCCTCCGCGCCGGACCCGCCGGTGGAGCCCACGTGGACGGCCAGGCGCGCCGCCGGGTGCCGCCCGGCGGCCTCCAGCTCGTCCGGCAGCCGCTCCGCCAGCCCGCCGAGCAGCGCGTCGAGCGGGACACCGGGGGGCAGGAACAGCAGGCACCGGTCCTCCTCGACCAGAAGTCGGTGGCCCGACAGCCCCGGTACGCCGCTCTCGTTCAGGGAGACCAGGGCCAGCGAGAGGGCCTTACCCGTCGCCAGGTGATCACCGTCCGTCCCGACGGCGACGATGACCGGGGGGCCGGGAGGGCCGGCATCCGTTTCGAACGCGGCGTCGAGCAGCCGCCGGGCCTCCTCCCCGTCCGCCTCCGTGCCGGGGCCGTCCAGCTGCTCCAGTGCCCTCAGCGCGACCCCCGGGCCTCGGCGTGCTCGCCGAGTGCGATCAGGGTCCGCGCGATGCGGATCAGGAGCCGGGCTTCGGCGCAGGCGTCCCCGCCCTCCGTCTCGCACTGGGCGAGGAGCGCCCTGCGCACGGCGAGCAACTCGCGGTGCCGACCGGCCTCCGCGAGCGCGTCCTCCAGCGCCAGGAGGGCACCGCGCATCAGGGGGTGGGGGACCGAGTCGGCGTAGCAGCCGAGCGCCTCCCGCACGATCGGGAGCACCTCGTCGGCCCGGCCGAGGCGGACGAGGACCGACGCCAGGTCCAGGCAGGCCGCCGCCGTGCCGAAGCGGTCGCCGTCGGCGCGGAAGGCGTCGAGCGCCCGCCGCAGGAACCCCTCGGCCTCGGCCGGGGCACCCCTCGCCGCGGCGAGCTGCCCGGCCAGCCGTTTCACCGGTCCGCGCAGGGCGCCGTCCCGCTCCCACTCCTCCTCTGCCACCCCCTCCAGCGCCGCCGCGGCGTCGGCGACCGCCCCGGCGGCGTACCGCGCCAGGGCCAGGGCCGCCACGGACCGGCGGAGCACCGCCCCCTCGGACCGCCCGGAGGCCACCCGGATCACGGCCCTCGCGGCGCGCTCGAACCGCGACCGGTGGGCGGCCGAGGCGCCGCGGGCGTGGAGGAGCAGCAACAGGTCCGCCAGGCGCTCCGGCGGCAGGACGCCGGCCGTGGCGGCCAGCACCAGGGCGTTGTCGAGCCAGACGTGCCGCGAGGCGGGGTCGTCGGCGGCGCCGGCGGCCCGCACCCGCAGGTTCTCCGCGAGGGCGGAGCCGGGGTGGTCCTCCTCGTACAGCGCGGCGGCGCGGGTGAGGTGGTGGCTGACGAGCCGCCGGAGGTACGGCTCCGCCGCCACCTCGTACCCGCCCTCCCGGCCCACTTCGCGGCGCACCTCCTCCGGCATGCGGTACACCCCGGCGCCCCGCCGGTCCAGCAGGCCCGCCGCGGCCAGCCGGCCGAGTACCGCGCGGGCGGCCCGGTCGTCCCCCAGGAGGGCCCAGGCCTCGGTGCGGGTCAGTTCCCCGGTCGGTACGAACGCGAAGCGGCGCAGCGCCTCCCGCTCCCGGTCCGGCAGGGCCCGCAGGCGCAGGTGGAGGAGGACGGCGGCCGGGTCCTCCTCCGGGAACGGACGCACCGCACCGGGCCCGACCTCGTGGGCCAGCCGGGACAGCTCGGGCAGGGACGGCGCGGAACCCGAGGCGATCCAGGAGCCGACGATCCGGAGGGTGAGCGGCTGCCGCACGCGGCCGGCCGTCAGCTCCCGCAGGGCGGCGTGCTCCCCGTGCTCCCGCAGGCCGGCCCAGGCGGCGAGGAGCTCCACGGCCCCGTGGTCGGACAGGGACGCCAACCGGTACCCCTGCGGCACGTCCCCCCGGGTCGTGGCGAGCACGGCGCAGCCGGGTGCGGACGGCAGCAGCCGCTCCATCCGCGCGGGCTCGGGCACGTCGTCGAGGACGAGCAGCACACGCCGCCCACCGACCGCCTCCGCCAACGCGGCTGCCAGCTCCTCGGTGCCCCGCGCCTCCTCACCGCCGGACGCCCCCAGGGAGGACAGCAGACGGTGCAGCGCCGCCTCGGGCGGCACGGGGTGGTCGCCCGAACCACGCATGTCCACGAAGTGCCGTTCGCCGGGGAAGCGGTGGGCCACGTGCAGCGCCAGTGCCGTCCTGCCCGCGCCGGGGCCGTCCCCGGCCGCGGTCACCCACACGGTCCCGGCGGCCGGGTCCACGAGCCGGGCGAGGAGGGAGTCGGCGGCGTGCTCTCGTCGGACGAACCTCTCGGGCGGGGGCGGGAACACGCCGGACGCGCCGGGCCCGCGCCCCTCCCCGTCCCCGCCGGACGCGGGCACCCTCTCCCCGGGCACCGCCAGCCCCAGCAGTTCCAGCGTCTGCCGGGACGCCCGGGCGAACGCCTCCTGCTCGGCGGGCAGCTCACGGGGTGCGGACGCGTCGTACGCCACCGAACGCAGCCCCGGCCGGCCGTCGCCGAGGGACGCCACGTGCCGGTCGAGGGCCTGGTGGACCCGCCACGCCTCGTGCGCCGGGAGCCGTCTCCGCAGGACCGCCCGGACCTCCTCGGGCAGGAGCAGCTCCAGCGGACCGGAACCGCCGGAGGGCTGCTCCAGCTCGAACAGCCCGCTCGTCACGGCCTCCGCCACGTCGGCGGTCGTCGCGTCGGGCACCAGCTCCCGCCGGATCACGTGCAGCAGCCGCAGGCTGAGCCGGTCGAACGGCGCGCACAGCACCGCGAGCCGCACCGCCCGGGGGGCGGCCGTGCGGAGGAAGCCCTCCGCGGCCGTGCCGGGAGGCAGCGGTACGGCGCGCCTCCGGGGCCGGCCCGGAGGCCGCCCGCCCGGCGGGACGAGGACGGCCGTGCAGCCCTCGGGAGCGCCGCGCATCGCGGCCCGCGACCAGCGGTCCAGCGAGTGCGGCGACAGCGACAGCACCGGGACCGGCAGCCACGCCCCCGCCTCGCGCCGGTCGGCGTCCCCGCCGGCGGGCGTGCCGCCGCGCGGGGCGCCCGCCGGCTCGGGGAGGCCGAGCAGCGAGGGGGCCGCGTGGGGGAGGCGGCTGCGGTGGGCGCCGGGTGCGGCGGGCGTGAACCGGACCGTGGGGAGGTCCAGCCCGCCGCGCCGCCACAGCTTCGCCGGGAGCGGGTTCAGCAGTGCCGTGGGCGTCGTGGCCGCCCACTCCCGCAGCAGCCGCCACACGGGCGACGTGCGCCACGGTGCGGACACGCAGTCGGACACGACGACGACCAGCCGCCGCCCGTCCGCCTGGCGCAGCTGGCCCGGCGCCTGCGGGCGACCGGCCCCGTCGAACAGCAGGTCCCTCACCCGGAGCGTGCGGAAGGCACCCAGCCGGTCGAGGACGGCGGTGAAGTCGTCGAGGGTCTCCTCCCACACCCGCATGTTGGGGGAGCGGTCGACGACCAGCGTCAGGTCGAACCACCGCTCGGGAGCGGCGGAGAACACGGGAAGCAGCTCACCGCTGCGGGCGTAGCCCTCCACGGTCGCCTCGATGTCCAGTGCCGCGCGCCGCCCCTCCGGCCAGGGGCGTTTCCACGGCCGCAGCGCCCGCGTCACCTCCAGCGCGCGGGGCAGTCCCGTGGCGCGGGGCGCCGCCACGGCGTGGCCGCGCAACCGCGTACCCGCCCCGGGCAGCCGCTCGTGCAGCCCGCGCGCGTCGGCGGGGGGCGCCGCCGCGTCGGAGGACGCCGGCGCGTGCGGCCGCTCCGGCGGTCTTCGCGGCGGCCGCTCCGGATCCGCCCCCCTCGGCGCGGGCGCGTCGCCCCCCGGGGCCGCGGACGGCGGCGGAGCGGGCGCGGGCGGCGCCGGGCGGTCGCGCGCCATCGCGGCCGCCAGCCAGAGGGCCTCCGCCAGCGCCGTACCGTCGAGCCCGCCGGGCCCCGCGCCGCCGTCCTCGGCCGGGTCGAGGTGCGGGACGGCCGCGCGCAGTGCGGACAGGACCCGGCCCAGCGCGTCAGGCACGGGACAGCTCCCGCAGCAGCAGGTCCACGACGGCCTGCCGCCGCTCGTCGTCCGGTGCCCCGTCCCCGGTCAGCAGGTGGACGGCGTTGAGCAGCTGGTCCACGGCGAGGCTCTCGCCGGCTGTGAGCCGCCCGACGAACGTCTCCACCAGCTCTCCGGCCGCCTCCGACCGCGCCGTGTCGGCGCCCAGGTGTGCCGCGACGACCCTGAGCAGGGTCTCCGGCGTCGGCATCGGCATCGTGAAGCGGATGCACCGGCGCAGGAACGCGGCCGGGAAGTCCCGCTCCCCGTTGCTGGTCATCACGATGAACGGGAACTCCGTGCACCGCACCCGGCCCCGCGTCACCTCGTGGTACGCGTCGCCGCCCCACTCCCGGACGGCCACCACGTCCCTGCCGTACCGGGCCAGCTCCGGGATCTCGAACTCGCCCCGCTCCAGCACGTCCAGCAGGTCGCTGGGGAGGTCCAGATCGCTCTTGTCGATCTCGTCGACCAGCAGCGCCCGGGGCCGGCGCGTCGGCAGGAGCGCCGTGCCGAGGGGGCCCATCCGCAGGAACGGCGCGATGTCGTCGCCGCCGTCCGGCCCCTCCAGCCGCTGCGCGTGGATCCTGCCCAGGGCGTCGTACCGGTACAGGGCGTCCGTGAGGCCGCTGCGGGACGTGATGTGCCAGCGCAGCACCGGACCCAGGCCCAGCTCCACCGCGACCTGCTCGATCACCGTGGACTTGCCCGATCCCGCCGGGCCGGTCAGCAGCAGGGGGCGGCGCAGGAGCAGCGCGGCGTTCACCGCCTCCACCAGGCCCCGCGGGGGACGAACTGCTCGTGCAGGGAGCTGCGGGGGAACACCCGCCACGGCGGCGGCGGGGCCAGTTCCACCCGCTCGCGCGGCGTTCCGGTCCCCGCGTAGAAAGGCTGCCAGGTCATGCGGGACTCTCCCCATCCGTCGTGAACTGCTCGAACCACCTGCAGAACTCCAGCCACTCCGCGTCGTCCCACACGGTCCGCATCCGCGCCAGGTGCCTCCGCCCCGCCCGACCGGAGGCCGGGGCGGGGCGGCCGCTCCACCGGTCGCGGTACGCCCGGCAGAACTCACCGGGCAGCAGGTGCCAGTACGCGTCCAGGTAGCGGCGCGCCTCGGTCGGGACGCCGTGGGCCTCCTCGTCCGGCCACAGCACGATGGGGGACGACGCGAGCAGCGTCTCGAACAGGTCGCCGAGGTGCGGCGGCCGGTGCTCCAGCGCGACCGCACGCGTGCGCGGCCCGCCCAGCAGCCGGTCGCGGAGCTCCCGCACCTGCCGGGTGTCGGTCTCGCCGAGCCACTCCAGCCGCGTGCCGTCGGGACCGCCCTCCTCCATGGCGCGGAGCGTCCGGCGCGCCCGGTCGTTGATCCACCACAGGTGGTCGGGCGGCTGGATGCGGTCGCTCCACCGCAGGACGACGTCGTACTCGGCACCCAGCCGCATCCCGAAGTCGGTCTCCTCCGGACGCCACTGCAGCAGCAGCGCGGCGGGTGCGGCGACCTCCACCCGGCGCAGCGGTACGTCCACGGCGGCGGCCAGCCGGGACGCCCACCGCAGCACGGCGCCCAACCGCAGCTCCACACCGGCCCGGTCCGGGCTGCACGCGAACTCCTCGCGGTCGCACACCTCCCCGCCGTCCAGCAGCCAGGCCGCCAGCGACTCCGGCCACTCGTCGCCGACGGCCGCGTGCAGGCTCACCACCAGTCGCAGCCGCGTCTCACGCGTCCGGTCGGCGAGCCGCTCGAACGCGTCGTTCAGGTCGATCACCGCTCCCAGGGCCGCCGCCCAGCCGCGCACGGCGGGCGTCCCCGGCTCCACGCCCGTCCCGTGCGCCAGCAGCGCCACGAAGTCGACGAGCGGCCCCAGCCGCCGTCCCCCGCCGTCGGCGCCCGGAGCAGCAGGTGCTCGACGGTGTCGCGCAGCAGGTCCGTGCCCGACGCGGCGGGCGGCGACTGCACGGGGCCGGGGCACGCCGCGGTGAACGTCCGCCGCAGGAGCCCCGACGTGAGCGGTCTCCCGGGCCAGGCGCCGAGCAGGCCGACGGTCCGCGCCGCGGCGTCCAGCGCGTCCACCACGTCGAGCGCCCACTCCCGGGCGGGGGACGGCGGGGCCGCCACCAGGGCGCACCGCACCGCGTCGAGGTCCCGGGCCGTGGTCACCGGCCCGGCGGGCGGCGCCCCGTCCACCGCGGCGACCGCCCGGGTCAGCTCCTCCGCCCCGACCCGGCCCAGCAACGCGCCCGCGGCGGGCGCGTGCCGGGGGTTGCGGGCCAGCCACAGTGGACCGGACCCGAAACGCGCCCCGTCGAACTCGGCCCGCAGGATCGCCTGCCCCGCCGTGCCGCCGTCGCCGCGCACGGCCTCCACGACGGCGTCCGGGGCCAGGGTCCCGCCCGCCGAGGGCAGCCCCTCCCGGAGCACCCTCACCAGCGTCCGGCTGAACCGCAGCCCGTACGCCTCCTCCGCCGCACCCGAGCCCATGAGGAGCGACAACCGCGTGTCGCCCTGCCGGATGCCGTTGGCGACGGACTTCAGATCCGGCACCGCGTTCCCCGCGTGGCACGTGTCCACGATGGCGATGACACCCGCCAGGCCCCGGGTGTCCAGCGCCTGTGTCAGAAGCGACCCCACGTCCACCGCCGTCAGAGGCGCCTCCGCCAGCGAGTCGCCCGCCATGAAGTACAGCCCCGCCCCGGAGGCCATTCCGTGGCCGAGCAGCGCCACGACCAGCACCGCCCCCGCGTCGCCCGCGTCGAGCGCCGCCGTGCGGATCGCCGCCTCGACGTCCGTGCGCGTCACCCCGCCACCGCACAGCAGCGTCGTCCTGCCCGGAGGGTCCTTCTCGCAGCCGCCCGCCCACGGCGCCGTCAGCGTGTCGTGCAGCGCCCGAGCCGCCTCCTCCAGTTCCTCCAGCGGACCCAGGTCGGGGCACTGCGCCCCGATCACCAGGGCGTGCCGCGGGCCGGTCATGACCCCGCGGCGGCCAGGGCCTCGACGAGCGGACCCGCCACGGCGGCCTGCGCCAGGTACTTGGCCGCCGGGTGCACCCAGGCGCCGTCCGAGTCGACCCGGCTGCTCACGGGGCGGACCGAGGAGGCGTTCGGCAGGACGAAGTCCTCCAGCCGGGGACGAGCGGCCACGATGTCGTCGCGGTCCCAGAAGTTGAGCCACCGGCCCACGCACGCCGGAGCGCTCGGCGGTTGCGGACGCACACGGGGCAGCACCGCCGTCCGCGTCCCGATCGGCGACCCCAGGGTGATCAGCAGCGGCACCTCGCCCCGGTGCGCGTGCAGGGCCTCCAGGGCGACCACCGTGCCCAGCGAGTGCGCGACCACCACCGTCGGCCCGTCGGCGTCCAGGCAGGCGGTCACCCTCCGGCGGATCCGGACGTCCAGGTGCGCCCCGTCCTCCCCGGGCTCGTCGCGGTTGAGGTAGCGGGCCACCTGACCGAGCGTGCCCGCCGTGAGCCGGGCGCTGAGCCAACCGCCCGCGGACCGCAGGCCGGGCAGCGCCATCAGGCTCGTCAGCGCGTTCACGACGTGCCGGCCGGGCGCACCCGCCCCCTGCGCGTCACCGGGCGGGGCCAGCTGCGTCCGGGCGTGGTGCAGCACCCGGGCCTCCCCGGGGGTCGTCGCCGGGTCCGCCAGCCGTTCGTCGACGGCCTCCAGCAGCAACCCGGCGACCAGCTCCTCGCCCCGACGGGACGCCCGCGGCCCCGCCGCTGCGGCCCCCGTCCCCTGCGAGCCGGGCGTGCGGAACAGGTCGCCGTAGTAGGCGAAGCGGACGTCGGCGGCCCAGCCCCCGGTCAGCCCGGACAGCCTGTCGCCGTGGCCGGCCGCGCGGGCGCCGTGCGCCGCCGCGCGTAACCACTCCTCCAGATCCGCCTCGGCGTCCCGGGGACCTCCGATGCCGTGGACGAACACCAGACGAGGTCTCACCGCTCCCCCCTTCGTCGGCTTCTCAGCGGAGAACGATCTTTTCGCGTGGAGAGGAGGACCGGCAACCCCTGTGGACGACCCCGGCGGACGGCGCGGTTCCGCCGTGCGCGCGGCACCGGGGCCGCATGTCGTCGCGACCACCTACCCGCGTCGTGCCGCGGCGCTCAACTCCGCGTACAGATCCGTCCCCGACCAGCGGCGGGACCGCCCCGCAACGGCCGCCTCCGCCTCCCGCACCAACTCGACCAGCCGCGCGTTCACCGGGGCGCGCAGACCGTGCCGGGCGGCCAGCGCCACGACCTCCCCCTGCAGCGTGTCGATCTCCGTGGGCCGGCCCCGCTCCAGGTCCTCCCACATCGACGACCGGGCGTGCGCGTCCACCCGCAGCGACGCCGCCGCCACCCGCCGGAACACCCCGTCCGGCAGGCGCAGCAGCCAGGGCGTCACCGACGCCGGTACGGGCCCCAGCCGCGCCGGGGCCACGCCCTCCGCCCGGTACGCCGCCAGCGCCTCCTCCTGGCACAGCGCCAGGCACCGCCGGTAGGCCCGCGCCCCCAGCTGGTCGCGCAGCGGCAGCCCCGACAGGGCGTTGACCGCGTTGTTCAGGTTCATCAGCAGCTTCGCGTACTGGACGCACCGCATGTCACCGTGCGGCTCGACCTCCAGCCCGGCCCGCCGCAGCGCCGCCGCCAGCGGCCCCGCGTCGGGCGCGTCGTCGATCATCAGCGCACCGGTCGTGCCCTGGTGGAAGGCCGCGGGACCGGTGCGCACCACGTTGTACCCGACCACGCCCGTCAGCACCGCCGTGCCCGCCGGCAGGGCGGACCGCAGCGTCTCCGGGCCCCGCAGCCCGTTCTGGAAACCCACCACCACGGTGTCCGCGCCCAGGTACGGGCCGACCGCCTCGGCGGCCTCGCGCGCCGCTCCCGACTTGACCGTGACCAGCACGTAGTCGGCGCCCGACACGTCCCGCGCCTCGCTCGACGCCCGCAGCAGCGCCGGGGCCACCCGCAGGTCCGGACGGCCCCCGCCCGTCAGCCGCAGCCCCCGTTCCCGTACGGCCTCCATCGCGGAGGGGCGGCCGACGAGCGTCACCTCGCAACCGGCGGCGAGGAATCCGCCCAGGTGGCAGCCGATACTCCCCGCGCCGAACACGGCGATCCTCAGTGGCATGCGGCCAGTGTGACGCCGGCGCGCACCGGAGTCGAGGTGCGCCCGCGTCCGCGTCCGTCACTCCCCGCCCGTGCCCGCCGCCGCGTCCGCCTCCCCGCCCGCGTCCACCTCCGTCTCCCCGTCCACGTCCGCGGAGGGGGCGCGGTCCCGTCTCCACACGAGACGGACGGCGAAGTTCACCTCCGTCGTGCCCTTCGCCACGACGATGCCGCCCTCGCCGCCCACCTTGAGGCCGAAGTCCACCACCGCCTCCTGGGGCCCCAGGCGGCGGAGCACGCCGAAGACCTGCGCCAGGGCGGGGCCCAGCTGGTCGAGGGCCTCCTGGAGCGACACCCGGGCCCGGTCCGCGACCGATTCGCCGGGGAAGCCCTCCGGGCCCACCGGAACCAGGCCGTCGTCCACCTCGAAGACGGCCGTGCCGTCACCGCCGTCGCCCACCTCGAAAGTGATCAGCCGACTCACGGGGCCAGTCTCGCGCAGCCGCGCGCCCACCGCACACCGGGCCGCCCGAAGGGGCCGACCCCGCCACCGCGCGCGACCGCCGCCCCGGGACGCCCCCACCGGGCGTCCTCCTCCGCGGAAAGTGTTGTCACGGCCGTCTCGCCCGATCTCCCCTTCGCCGGACCACAGCCGGCAGTCCTCGCAGGAGAGCGGAGAGCGAAGTGACCGTGCAGCACCCCCGAGACCGACAGGACCACCCCGGCCGCCGGGCCGCCGCGGCGCCGCGGCGCCACGCGAAACGGCGCTGGACCTACCAGGGCGTCGGCACCGTCGTCGCCGGCGCGGTGGCCGTCGCCGCGGTGGTGGCCGGCACCGCCGTCCTCGACGGCCCCGGCGGGGAGGGCGGCTCCCTGACCGCCCGTACGACGGCGCCCGTACCGCTCCACGGTGACCGCTCCCCGAGCGCCTCCGCCGCCACGGCCCCCGCGGACCCCCGCACCCCCGGGCCCGGCCCGTCCATATCGGCACCCCCGTCGCCGCACGCCCCGCCCGCCGTCCCCGCCCCCGCCCGGACCGCCCCCGCCCCGCCGGACCGGCACACCGCGGCCGGCCCCCCGAAACCCCCTCCGCCCCGCCCGCCGCGCGCCGGGGCGGTGCGGGCCCCCACCGGGCCCGCCCCTCCCGGCCCGGCGGGGCGGCCGCCGATCACGCGCGCCGCGTCCTCGACCTCGTCAACGCCGAACGCGCGAAGGCCGGATGCCCCGCGCTCCACGCCGACGCCCGCCTCCAGAGGGCCGCCCAGGGCCACGCCGACGACATGGCCGCCCGCGGCTACTACGCGCACGACACCCCCGAGGGGCGCAGCGCGGGCGACCGGATCGGGGCCGCCGGCTACCGCTGGAGGACCTGGGCGGAGAACATCCACCGCGGTCCCCGGGACCCGGACACCGCCGTGCGCGACTGGATGAAGAGCCCCGGTCACCGCGCGAACATCCTCGACTGCGCCTTCCGGGACATCGGCGTGGGCGTGACCCTCCGCTCCAACGGCCCGTGGTGGGTGCAGAACTTCGGCGTCGCCGCCTAGTCCCCCGCACCGCCTCTCACGCCGGGCCGGCCAGGATCTGCACCCACACGGTGCCCTCCGGTCCCGGCACCGCCGCCACACCGGTGTCCCGGTAGCGGCAGCCGAGCATGTTCCGCTCGTGGTACGAACCGTCCATCCAGTCGGCGACGACCGCCGCCGCGTCCCGGGGGCCCAGATGCAGGTTCTCGGCCCACGCGGCCGCGTCGTACCCGGCGTCGGACATCCGCGCGTCCGCCTGCCGGCCTTCCGGGTCGGCGTGGGCGAAGTAGCGCCGCGCCACCATGTCGCGCGCATGGGACCGGGCCGCCGCCGTCAGCCGGGGGTCCAGGCGCAGCGGGGCGCAACCGGCCTCTGCGCGCCGGGCGTTGACCAGGCCGGTCAGCCGCTGCGCCGTGCTCGGCCCGATCGTGCGCCTGACGCTCGGAGACGCCTCCGGCACCGGCGCCGCGGAGGCCGCCGGGCCGCCGGGAGCGGTCGGCGCGGGGGAGGCGGCGGGGGAGGGCGTACGGGACGCGCCGGACGCCCCGGCCGGGGACGCCGGCGCGGCGGCCCCCCTCGGGGCCCGGTCCTTCTCGATGGGTACGGGGGCGTCGGGCGCCGCCGGCCACAGCGCGGCCAGCAGTGCGCCGCCGACCAGCGCGCCCCCGGCCGCCGCGGGCACCCACCGGCGTGCCGCGTCCCCGACCGGACCCCCCGGGCCGGGGCCCCCGCCGTGCGCGGCGCCCTCCCGCACGGCGGGGGCCCCGGCCGCCGTACCGCCCGGCACCGCACCGGACGCGGAGGCGGCCGCCGCACCCGCCCCCCGCGCCCGCCGCGGGCACCGCCGGGTACCCGGACAGCGGGGCGACCAGGACCAGACCGGCCAGCAGCCCCTCGGCCGGCATCAGACCGGCCCGGTGCCCGCCGCAGGCGCGGCAGCCGCGGACGTGCCGGGCGACGCGCTTGCGCCACACCGGGGCCGGCCGGCCGTCCCAGTCCGCCGTCAGCCGCGACAGCACACCGCACCGGGGCTTCGCCGCCAGGGCGCGCACCACCACCCGGCCCGTCTCCAACCGGGCCTTCATCCGCTGCACCCGCACCGCCGCGTGCCGTGCCGAGACCCCCAGCGCCTCGGTCAGCTCCGCGCGCGTCAGCCTGCCCGCCACCTCCTGCCACCACAGGGACAGCAGCGCCCGGTCGCCCTCGTCGAGCCACCGGGTCGCCTCGGCGACCTCCCGCCGCTGGCCGGAGAGGCCGAGCCGCAGGATCGTCAGGTCCACGAAGTCCCCCGCCGGATCAGGCCGTTCCACGACGTGGTCCAGCGACGCGACCGGTGCCTGCCGGCGGTCGTTCCAGCGGCGGCGTACCTGGTTCATCGCTATGGCGACCAGCCAGGAGCGGAACCGGGACGGCTCGCGGAGCCCGTCCAGCCCGTCCAGCGCCCGGAACATGGTGTCCTGGACCACGTCGTCCACGTCCGCGTGCCCGTCCAGCGCCCGCCCCACCACGTTGTAGACCAGCGGCAGGTAGTCCTCGACGAGCCGCTCACGCGCCCGGGCGTCCCCCGCCCGCGCCGCGCTCACCAGTTCCGGTACGTGCTCGCTGTCCCTGTGCATGCCCCGCCTCGCCCCGTCGTTCCGCACGGTCCTGTGGTCGGGGGATCCCGCGGCGCGGCCCCGACAACGGAAAACAGCCGGACCCTACGCATCCCGGTCCGCCCGCCCCAACCCCCGCCGGACGGAAGGTGCTCACCGACCCTTGCCGAGCGCGGAGCGCGGAAACTACGTTCCACGTGAAACCGTCCAGGTCCGGGCCGAAGGCCCCCGCTTCCGGAGTCCACATGCCGCTGAACGTCCCCGCCGGCTCGCACATCCTCTTCCAGGGCGACTCGATCACCGACGGCGGCCGCGACCGGCGCCCGCACGCCGACGCCAACGCGGCCCTCGGACACGGCTACGTGTACCTGGTCGCCGCCCGCGCCGCGACCAGGGCTCCCGGCCACCGGTGGCGCGTCACCAACCGGGGGTGAGCGGCGACAGGGTCACCGAACTGGCCGCCCGCTGGCAGGCGGACGCGCTCGACCCGGCCCCCGACGTCCTGTCGGTCCTGGTCGGCGTCAACGACGCGTGGCGCGTGGTGGACGGCGAGTCCTGCGACATCGACGCGGACGACTTCCGCGCGGTCTACGACATCCTGCTCACCCGCACCCTCCGGGCGCTCCCCACGACGCGGGTCCTGCTGTGCGAGCCGTTCTGCCTCCCCGGCGGCCCGGGCGCGGACTTCGACGAGGCGCTCGCCGCCCAGGTGCAGTTACGGCAGCACGCGGTCGCCGAACTCGCCGCCGCCCACCACGTGGAACTCGTCAGACTCCAGCCCGTGTTCGACGAGGCACTGCGCCGTGCTCCGGCGGCCCACTGGGTCCGCGACGGCGTGCACCCGACTCCGGCGGGCCACCAGCTGCTCGCCGACGCGTGGATCAGCGCCGTTGCAGCCGGGCCGCCCGGGCGCTGATGTCGGGCAGCCTCGCGTACAGGGCGGCGCCCGGGCAGCGGGTCGCGTAGCCGTCCGTGTGGCCCCCGACGACGGGCAGCACGGCCGCCGTGCCCTCCGGGAAGCGCGATTCGCCACTCGTCGAGACGAGGGTGACCGTACCGCGGGGATCGGCCCCGGAGGGGTCCAGTTTCCAGGCGACCAGCCGCGCGATCGCGTCGATCATCGGCTCGGGCACCCGGACGCCCTGCGAGAACGTGCCGATCGCCGCGATGCCGACGGTCCCCTCGTTGAACCCCTTGGTGTGGGCGCCGACCACGGCCCGGTCGACGCCGCCGGCCCGGCCCTCGTAGATGGTGCCGCAGGCGTCGACGAGGAAGTTGTAGCCGATGTCGTCCCAGTCCCGACCGTGGGCGTGCCCCGCGTACAGGTCGCGCAGCGTCGCGGGGACGCTCGCGCAGTCGTACCCGTTCGGGGTGCTCGTGTGGTGGACGACGGCGGCCCGCACCGTCGGCGCGTACCGGGCGGCGGGCGCCGTCGAAACGGTCTGGGCGCCCCACGCGGCGCGGGTCACGATCACCGGCCGCGGGCCCTGGTGACGGGCCGCGCGCTGCGAGGCGGCGCCTCCGGGGTCGACGGCGCCGTGCCCCCGAGGGCCCGACGAGGGTCCGAGGACGAGGTTCGCCGTCACGAGCACCCCGAGGACGGTCAGCGACGTGGCGGCGCGGGCCCCGCGGGTCTGCGGCAGACGCATGCTCCCCGCCTCCTCCGCGGCGAACCGCCCCGGCCGTGGTCTTCCTCCTCGTCGGGACCATCGTCGCCGACGGTGCCGACGGCCGCCCGCCGGAGTGGTCCGTACGGGACGGCGGCGCCGGGCCGCGGCACGGACGACCGGCGCCGGGCATCCGGCGGGGCGCCCGCCGGATGCCCGGGCGACGACCACCGGGGCCCGTGTGCCGGCGTCGGACGGCCCGGGGACGGCCCGGCGGGACGCCGGCCGGCGCCCGGGGGCGGGCGCGGCGACCCGAGCGCCGCCGGGTGCCGCCGTCGATGTCAGTGCCGCGCCCTACGGTCTTCCCAGTGGGACCCGCGGAACAGGCCGCCGGGTCCGCTCGGGGAGGGGCTGCCAGCCATGTCCGCTGTGTCCGCGGAGACGACGTACCTGGAGCTGTCGCAGGACGGCGGTGGTGCGCACAAGTTCTACGAGGTGGCCGTCGACGGCCAGGTGGTGACGGTGAGGTACGGAAGGATCGGGGCCGCCGGCCAGACCCAGACGTCCGCCTTCCCCACGGCGGAGAAGGCGCGCGCCGCCGCGGCGAGGAAGGTCGGCGAGAAGGTCCGCAAGGGGTACGCGCCGGCCGTCCCGGGGCAGCGGGCCCCGCGCTCGGTGACCCGCCGCCAGGTCGCGTCGGCCCCGTCGACGGCCCGCGCGGTCGCACCGGTGCTGTGGCGGTTCCGGACGGGATCGTCGGCGTTCGGCGTCCACGTCGACGACGACCGCTGCTGGGTCGGCAACCAGGCGGGCGACGTCTACACCCTGGACCACGACGGCGCCGTCCTCGCCCGCTTCAGCCTGCCCGACGGCGTGAAGTGCCTGGTCGCGGACGACTTCTGGATCTACGCCGGCTGCGACGACGGCCGCGTGTACGACCTGTCGTCGAAGCTCCCGTTCGCGGCGTACGACATCGCCGCCGACGTGGACATCTTCTGGCTCGACATCCACGAGGGCGTGCTGAACGTGTCGGACCGCGCCGGCCGGCTCACTGTCATCGACCACGAGGACGAGCACCAGTGGGTCCGCCGCGGACGGGGCGAGCACGCCTGGATGGTCCGCGCCGACGACCGGGCCGTCTACCACGGCCACCACCGGGGCGTGACGGCGTACGCGCCCGACGGCGGCGGCGAGGTGTGGCACACGGAGACCCGCGGCGGCGTCCTCTTCGGCTGGCAGGAGGACACGGCGGTGTACGCGGGGACCGCGCACCGCGTCGTGCAGCGGCTGTCGAAGGACGACGGCCGGATCGAGGCGACCTACGCCTGCGACGGCGCCGTCTACTCCTGCGCCACGTCGCCCGGCGGGCGGTTCGTCTTCGCCGGTGACGCGGCGTCCTCCGTGTATTGCTTCGACCGGGACGGCACGCGCCTGTGGAAGCTCGGCACGGGCGGCGGTTCGGCCCTGTCCATGCAGTACCGGGACGAGCGGCTCTACCTGGTCACCACGGACGGTTCACTGGTCTGCGTGGACGCGGGGGAGGCGGCGATCGGGGCCGCCCAGCGCGGCACGGTCCCGGTGGCGCGGGACGTGAAGCTCGCCGCCGCCCTGCCGACGTACGCCCCGGTGACGGCCCCGGCCTCGGTGGCCGCGGTGGCGGACGCCCCGGCGGGCTCGGTCGTCGTGGAGTGCGTCCAGGACGGCGGCAGGCTCCGGGTGCACGTCGTGTCCGAGGGGTACGAGCCGTCGTGGAACGTCCAGTTCCCGCGCGCGATACGGGAGCCCGGCGCACGGTACGCGGTGGACGCGCTGCACGCCGCGGCGGGCGGCTTCTACCGGGTCCGCGGCGACATCAGGCGGCTGCTGTGACCGGGGCGGGCGGCGCGTTCGAGGCGGCCACCGGGGACGGCCCCCCGCTTCCGGAACCGGAGACCGACCCGACGGCGGCCGGGCGGCGTGCCGCCGAGGTCCGGGCGGCGTACGAAGGGCTGCTCCAGATCCGGCGGCTCACCACCGCCGCGGGCGGCGACCCCGGGGGCGTACCGGCCCCGTGGGAGCGCAACCGGCCGGTGAGGGCGGTCGCCCTGGCCCTGGAGGCGGCCGGCTTCCCGCCGTCCGCGCTGGACGCCGGGGGGCGGCGCGTGAGGACCGGCTACCGCGTCGGCCCCGGCGAGCGGCCGGGGCAGGTGCGGGTGGAGTGGCTGGGACCCCCGGGCGGCGGCGCCGCGCAGGAGGAGGAGACCGCCCTGGCCCGTTGCGCCCGGGCACTGGAGCGGCTGGGCTGGGAGGCCCTGCTGTACCGGGGTCCCCGGCGGCGGCGCCACCTGGAGGTCGAGCCGGTGCCCGCCCCCGGCTGACCGGGGCGGACACCCGGAACACCGCCGTCCCGCGCCGCCGGCACCGGCGCCGGAGCCCTGCGCGGCGGTGCCGGCGGCGCGGCTTCCCCGGCCGCCGACCCGGCCGCCGACCCGGGCGGCATGTCCAAAAGGTGAGACGGCCTTTCCGCGGCGGCCGCGTCATGCAAAGATCGCCGCCATGCAGCGCCAGCTCATTATTAGCGCCAGCGTGCCGGCACCGAGATGACCTGGAGGCGAACCCTCCCAGGCGGCTCACCGCCCGCACGCAGACCTCTCGCACTCCGCGAGGGGTCTTTTTGTTTTCCCCCTCGGTCCCCTGACACGAACGGCCCCACCCGGCCCGGCAGACCTGGATAGGAAAAACCCGCCATGGCACACGACGGTTTTCATGTTTTCGACACGACGTTGCGTGATGGTGCTCAGCGGGAGGGGATCAGTCTGAGTGTGGCGGACAAGTTGAGTATCGCCCGGTATCTGGATGAGTTCGGGGTGGGGTTCGTCGAGGGGGGGTGGCCGGGGGCCAATCCGCGGGATACGGAGTTCTTCGCGCGGGCGGCGCGGGAGGTGGAGTTGCGTCACGCCCGGTTGGTGGCGTTCGGTGCGACGCGGCGTCCGGGGGTGCGGGTGGAGAGTGATCCGCAGGTGGGGGCGTTGGTGGAGTCGGGTGCTTCGGTGGTGACGTTGGTGGCCAAGGCGCATGACCGGCATGTGGAGCTGGCGTTGCGGACCACGTTGGAGGAGAACTTGGCGATGGTGCGGGAGACGGTGGCGTATCTGCGGGAGCGGGGGCGGCGGGTGTTCGTGGACTGTGAGCACTTCTTCGACGGGTATCGGGGCAATGAGGCGTATGCGCGGTCGGTGGTGGATGCGGCGTGGGGGGCGGGTGCGGAGGTGGTGGTGTTGTGTGACACCAATGGCGGGATGTTGCCGTCGGAGGTTCACGGGGTGGTTTCGCGGGTGGTGGCCGGTGGGGTGCGTGTGGGGATTCATGCCCAGGACGATGCGGGGTGTGCGGTGGCCAATACGCTGGCGGCGGTGGAGGCGGGGGCCAGTCATGTGCAGTGCACCGCCAACGGTTACGGGGAGCGGGTGGGTAATGCGGATCTGTTCTCGGTGGTGGCGGCGTTGGAGTTGAAGTACGGCAGGAGGGTGTTGCCGGTGGGGGCGTTGGCGGAGATGACGCGGATCTCCCATGCGGTTGCGGAGGTGGTCAATCTCGCGCCTGCGGCGCATCGGCCGTATGTGGGGGTGTCGGCTTTCGCGCACAAGGCGGGGTTGCACGCTTCGGCGGTCAAGGTGGATCCGGGTCTGTATCAGCATGTGGATCCGGAGCGGGTGGGCAACACGATGCGCATGTTGGTGTCGGACATGGCGGGTCGTGCTTCGGTGGAGTTGAAGGGCAGGGAGTTGGGGGTGGAGTTGGGTGGGGATCGGGAGTTGGTGGGGCGGGTGGTGGCGCGGGTCAAGGAGCGTGAGCTGCGGGGGTACACCTACGAGGCCGCCGACGCCTCCTTCGAACTCCTCCTGCGCGAAGAAACCGAAGGACGCGGGGAGCCCCGCTTTGAGCTGGAGTCCTGGAGGGTGATCGCGGAAGACGGGCCGGGCGCGCCGCGGGACGCGGAGGCGACGGTGAAGCTCCGCGCCCGGGGCGCGAGGGCCGTCGCCACCGCCGAGGGCAACGGCCCGGTGAACGCCCTGGACCGCGCGCTGCGCCGGGCGCTGCGGTCGGCCTACCCGGAGGTGTCGCGGTTCGAGCTGGTCGACTACAAGGTCCGCATCCTGGAGGGCCGCCACGGCACCGCGGCGAGGACCCGCGTCCTGGTGAGCGTCACCGACGGGCACGGGGCGTGGCAGACGGTCGGCGTCGCGGGCAACGTGCTCGCCGCGTCTTGCGAGGCGCTGGTGGACGCGTACACGTACGGACTCCGGTACGTCGGGCGCGGATCCGGCGGGCACACCGCCCCCGAACCGCTCGGGGAGGGGACGGGGGCGGCACGGGACGACGCGGCGTGCACGCTCACCGTGACGCTCCGGGACAGCCGCGGAGCGCTGGGCCGGATCGCCGCGACGCTGAGCAGCACGCCGGTGCTGGCGCTGTCGTACACGGTGGCGGACGCCGCCCGGGCCACCGCCGAGATCCGGGTGCCGCAGGCCCACGCCGTACGGGCGCGCGGCAAGCTGAACCGCATGGTGGACGCGCTGGCCGTCACCGAGGCGCAGCCGGCCCCGTCCTAGGACCGCGGACCGGGGTGCCCGGGCCGCCGCACGCGTCCCCGGGCACCCACCGCCGAGGCGTCCCCGGGGTGCCCGTGGAGCGCGGGCGCGGCGCACGGGATCCGACGCCGGCGCCCTCGTGCCCGGCGCCGGTGCCCGGTGGGACACGGGCGCCGGGCGGGGCGCCGCGCCGGGGGAGGAGGACGCTCCGGGCCGTCACCGGCGGATGAGGCCGAGACGGGTGGCGGCGGCGACGGCGGCGGTGCGGGAGTCGACGTCGAGCTTGGCGTAGACGCGGGCCAGGTGGGACTTGACGGTCCCCCTCGGTGAGGTGGAGCCGGTCGCCGACGGCCTGGTTGGACAGGCCCTCGGCGACCAGGGCGAGCACCTCGGTCTCCCGTCGGCTCAGGGCGGTGCCGGGGGTGCGCAGCCGGTTCATCAACCGGTCCGCGACGGCGGGCGCCAGCGTCGTACGGCCCGCCGCGGCGGTGCGCACCGCCGCGGCCAGGTCCTCGGGCGGCGCGTCCTTGAGCAGGTAGCCGGTGGCCCCGGCCTCGATGGCGGGAAGGGTGTCGGCGTCGGTGTCGTAGGTGGTGACGATCAGTACGCGGGGGGCGCCGGAGCGGGCGGTGATGGCGGCGGTGGCCTCGGCGCCGTTCATCCCCCCGCCGAACTGGAGGTCCATGAGGACGACGTCGACGTCGCCCCGGGCGGCGCGGTCGACGGCGGCCTCGGCGGTGGCGGCCTCGGCCACCACGTCGATGCCGGGTTCGGTCTCCAGTACGGCGCGCAGCCCCGCTCGTACGACGGGGTGGTCGTCGGCCAGGAGCAGGCGGATGGGCGTGTCGGTCACGGGCGGGCCTCGGGAGCGGGGTCGGGGGGACTGGGCGAGGGGCAGGCGGGCGGCCAGGGCGGTGCCGCGGCCGGGTGCGGACTCGACGGCGAGGGTGCCGCCGAGGGCGCGGGCGCGGGCGCGTATGGCGGCCAGCCCGAACCCGCCGGACTGCGGATCGGGGACGGGCAGGTCGCCGGGGTCGAAGCCGCGTCCGTCGTCGACGACGTCCACGGCCACCTGGTCGCCGAGGTAGCGGAGGGTCACCTCGGCGGTGGCGGCCCCGGCGTGGCGGACCGTGTTCGCGAGGGCGGACTGGGCGATCCGCAGCAGCGCGACCTCGTGCGCGGTCGGCAGCGGGACGGGGTCGCCAAAGAGGTGGAAGCGCGCGGCGATCCGATGGCGGGTGCTGGTGGTGGCGCACAGGCGTTCCAGCGCGTCGGCCAGGGTGCTGCCCTCCAGGGCGGGCGGGGCGAGGGCGGCGACGAAGCGGCGGGCCTCGGCGAGGTTGTCGACGGCCGTCTGCCGGGCCCGGTCGACGTAGCGGGCGGCGTTCTCCGGCGTGCCGGGCAGGGCGCGTTCGGCGGCGCGCAGCAGCAGCTGGATGCTGGAGAGGCCCTGGGCGAGGGTGTCGTGGATCTCGCGGGCCAGGCGCTCGCGCTCGGCCAGCACGCCGGCGGTGTGCTGGGCGGCGGCCAGGTCGGCGCGGGTGGCGGTGAGCTCCTCGATCAGGTGCCTGCGCCGCTCGCTCTCCCGGTACAGGGTCTGGTACCCCCGCACCACCGCGACCGCCACGGCGGCGCCCAGGGCCGGACCGATCGGCACCGTCGCCTCGAACGACCCGTGGTGCGAGGCGAATCCGAGGACGGCCGCCGCCGCGGTGGCCGTCACGGCGGCGGACCCGGCGCGGCGGGGCAGCAAGTGGAGCTGGAGGAAGTACAGCGGGAACGCCACCCACACCCCGTCGGGGGACAGGGCCAGCAGCACCAGCCAGAGGGCCCCCACGCCGGCCAGCCACAGCGCGGCGGCCCGCCGCGAGCGGCTCACGCGGGGCAGTGCGGGGCCGGCCGCGTACAGCAGGCCGCACGCCACCGCCGCGGCGACGACCCAGCCGGCGTGCGGACGGCCGCCCGCCACGGCCCGGATGCCGGCCAGCGCGAGCAGCCCGGCGAGCAGCAGGTGCAGGCACCAGGCCAGGGCGCGGGTGGTGGGGATGAGGACGGGAGCGGTGGTGTTCACAGTTCCCCCAGCCTAAGGAGGGACCCCGCGGCGCGGCCTCCATCGAAAGTGGGAAGCGACGTACCGTCCTTCGGCGCGCCGATTGCCGTCCTGGGCCGGATGCCCGGCCGGGGGGCCGGCGGCGACGGTGGGGGTCCCACGTCCCCACCCGTGAAAGGGCACACCACGCCGTGTTCGTCGCCTGGAGAGACCTGAAGTTCGCCAAGGGGCGCTTCGCCCTGATGGGCACCGCCATCGTGCTGATCACCCTGCTGGTCGGGCTGCTGTCCGGACTGACCGCCGGCCTGGGCCGGCAGAACACCTCCGCGATCACCTCCCTGCCCGCCGACGCGATCGCCTTCGACGCCCCCGGCGCCGGGGAGGAACCGTCGTACGCGAACTCCACCGTCGAGGAGGGGCAGTGGCGGCGGTGGGCCAGGACGCCCGGGGTGGACGGCGCCGAGCCGCTGGGCATCACCACCACCAGGGCGAGCGCCGGGGCCGGGAGCGCCGGCGTCTCGGCCTTCGGCGTCCGGCCCGGCTCCGTGCTCGCCCCCCTGGGCGACAGGATCGACGGCCGTGCGGCGGTCCTGTCCACCGCCGCCGCCGCCGACCTCGGAGTGGAGACGGGCGACGCCCTCACCCTCGCCGGACAGGAGGTGACCGTCGCCGCCGTGAGCGGTGACGCCTTCTTCAGCCACACCCCGGTCGTCTGGACCAGCCTGGACCTGTGGCGGAGGATCGCGCCCCCCACGGGCGGGGCCGACGCGCCGACCGCCACCGTCATCGTCCTGGACACCGCCCCCGGCGCCGACCTCGGGGCGGCCGACCGGGCCGCGGGCACCAGGACGGTCTCCACGGACGAATCGCTGTCCGCGATCGGCTCCTACGCCTCCGAGAACGGCTCGCTGCAGCTGATGCGCGGCTTCCTCTTCGCGATCTCCGCGCTCGTCATCGGCGCTTTCTTCACCGTGTGGACCATCCAGCGCAGCGGCGACGTCGCCGTCCTCAAGGCGCTGGGCGCCTCCACCGCCGGCCTCCTCGAGGACGCCCTCGGCCAGGCGGCCGTCCTGCTGGCCGGCGGCACCCTGGTCGGCACCGGCCTCGCCGCCGGCGTCGGCGCCCTCCTCGCGGGCTCGGCCGTACCGTTCCTCCTCACCCCCGCCACCGTCCTCCCCCCGGCCGCCGTGATGATCGCGCTCGGTCTGCTCGGCGCCGCCCTGTCCGTCCGCCGCATCACCTCCGTCGACCCGCTGACCGCCCTGGGGAGCGCCCGATGAGCCTGAGCCTGACCGACGTCACCCTCACCTACCCCGACGGCGACTCCCGCCTGACCGCCCTCGACCGCGTCACCCTGGAAGTGCCCGAGGGCAGCCTGACCGCCGTCGTCGGCCCCTCCGGCTCCGGCAAGTCCAGCCTCCTCGCGGTCGCCGCCACCCTCATCACCCCCGACGCCGGCACCGTCACCGTCGCCGGCACCGACACCACCGGCATGTCCCGCGGCGAACTCGCCGAGCTGCGCCGCCGCCGGATCGGCATCGTCTTCCAGCAGCCCAACCTGCTGCCCTCCCTCACCGCCGCCGAACAGCTCCAGGTCATGGCGCGGATCGACGGCCGCAAGCCGCGTGCCGCCCGGGGCCGGGCGATGGAGCTGCTCGACGCCGTCGGCCTCGCCGACCAGGCCGACCGGCGGCCCCACCGGCTCTCCGGCGGCCAGCGCCAGCGGATCAACATCGCCCGCGCCCTGATGAACGACCCCACCGTCCTGCTGGTCGACGAACCCACCAGCGCCCTCGACCGCGAACGCGGCGCCGCCGTCATCGAGCTGATCACCCGTCTCACCCACCAGCGGGCCACCGCGACCGTCCTGGTCACCCACGACCGCACCCACCTCACCGCGGCCGACCGGATCGCCGAGGTCCGCGACGGGCGCCTGCGCCTCGCCTCCCGCACCGCCCGGTAGCCGGCCCGGCCCGTCCGGTCCTCCCCGCCCCCGCCCGGGCCGCGTCCGGACGGGGTGCGACGGGGGAGGCGCGGCGGGGGAGGCCCCGCCCGGGCCGGGTTTGCGCACCCGCGCGGCGGTCACCCGGAGGGCACGACCGGCGTGCGTCGAGACGGCCCGCCAGGGGCCGGAGGGAGAAGCCATGGCTTCGGTGGCCGACTACGTACTGGAACGGCTGCGCGGATGGGGCGTCGAACGCGTCTACGGGTACCCCGGCGACGGGATCAACGGCCTGCTCGGCGCCTTCGGCCGGGCCGGGGACGGGCCGGAGTTCATCCAGGCGCGGCACGAGGAGGCCGCCGCGTTCATGGCGTGCGGGCACGCCAAGTTCACCGACGAGGTCGGCTGTTGCGTCGCCACGTCCGGACCGGGCGCGATCCACCTGCTCAACGGCCTGTACGACGCCAAACTGGACCGCCGGCCCGTCGTCGCGATCGTCGGCCAACAGCGCAGGACCAGTCTCGGTTCCTCCTACCAGCAGGAGATCCCCCTCGAACAGGTCTTCGCCGACGTGTCCGAGTACTGCCAGGTGGTCATGCACCCCGGCCAGGCGCGGCACGTCGTGGACCGGGCGTTCAAGACCGCGCTCACCACCCGCTCCGTCGCCACGGTCATCATCCCGGCGGACGTCCAGGAGGAGGAGGCACAGCCCTCACCGCCCAAGGAACACGGCTCCGTCTACTCCAGCATCGGCTGGAGCCGCCCGCGCGTGCTGCCCGACGAGGCCGAGCTCCGCAGGGCCGCGGACGTCCTCAACGAGGGCGCCAGGGTCGCCATGGTCGTCGGCCAGGGCGCCGCGCACGCCGAGGCCGAGCTCGCGGAGACCGCCGAACTCCTCGGCGCCGGCGTCGCCAAGGCGCTCCTCGGCCGCGAGGTCCTCCCCGACGACCTGCCGTTCGTCACCGGACCGATCGGCCTGCTCGGCAGCAGGGCCAGCGACGAGATGATCCGCGGCTGCGACACCCTGTTCATGGTCGGCACGTCCTTCCCGTACGCCGAGTGGCTCCCCGACGAGGGGCAGGCCCGCGGCGTCGAGATCGACATCGACGGCCGCATGATCGGCATGCGCTACCCGATGGAGGCCCACCTCGTCGGCGACGCCCGGGAGACGCTCAGGGCGCTGATCCCGCTGCTGCACCGCAAGGAGGACCGCTCCTGGCGCGGGAGGATCGAGAAGGACGTCGAGGAGTGGTACCGCGTCCTCGACCGGCGCGCCCACCAGAGCTTCGACGGCAAGGTCAACCCCCAGAGCGTCGCCGCCGAGCTGTCGCCGCGCCTTCCCGACCGCTGCATCCTCACTGCGGACTCCGGATCGGCCACCAACTGGTGGGCCCGCCACCTGAAGCTCCGGAAGGGCATGCACGCCTCGCTGTCCGGCACGCTCGCGACGATGGGCCCCGCCACCCCGTACGCCATCGCCGCCCGCTTCGCCCATCCGGACCGGCCGGTGATCGCCTTCATCGGGGACGGGGCGTTCCAGATGAACGGCATGAACGAGATGATCACCGTGAAGAGGTACTGGGACCGGCTCGCGGGCGGCCCACCGCTGGTCTTCTGCGTCTTCAACAACCAGGACCTCAACCAGGTCACCTGGGAGCAGCGCGCCCTCGCCGGCGACCCCAAGTTCCCCGGCTCCCAGGACATCCCGGACGTGCCGTACGCGCGGTACGCCGAACTCCTCGGGCTCGGGGGCGTCCACTGCGACGACCCGGAGAGGGTCGGCGCGGCCTGGGACGAGGCCCTGCGCAGCGACCGGCCGGTCGTCCTGGAGTTCAAGGTCGACGCGGACGTCGCCCCCATCCCGCCGCACGTCACGGCGGAGCAGGGGGCGAAGACCGCGAAGGCCGCCCTCCGGGACCCCGACGGGGTGGGCGTCGTCACCCGCGGCGTCCGGCAGAAGCTCGCCGGCCTCGCCGACCACCTGACCGGCGGCCGCGGCTCCGCCTGACGGGACCGACCCGGCCCCGCCCCGCTCCCCGGCAGGCCCCCGCCCCGCGCCCCGGCCGGGGCCGGCGGCGGTCAGGGGCGGGAGAGGTCGATCACGACCTTGACGTCGTCGTCGTGCGCGGTGAACGCCTCGCGGAAGCGGTCCAGCGGCACCCGCCGGGTGATCAGGCCGCCCAGCCACGACCGGTCGGCCCGGGCCAGTAGCGAGGCGGCCTGCCGGTAGTGGTCGAGGTTGGCGTTCACCGAGCCGACCACCGCGTCGTTCTCCAGGACCAGATCGCGGTTGACCGCCCCCGCGTCCACCGTGACCCGCCGACCGGCGGGGGAAACCCCGGTCAGGCACAGGACGCCGTACGGCGCGGTGCCGGACAGGGCCGCGAACACGACCTGTGCGGCACCGGTCGCCTCGATGACGACGTCGGGCCGCACCCCGTCCATCACCTCCCGGGGCCCGGCGCTGTGGTACGCCGCGCCGAGGGACCGCACGAGCCCCGGCTTCGGGCCCCGCCCGACCCGGTCCAGCACGTGCACCTCCAGGCCCCGCTCCACGCCGACCAGCGCGGCGAGCAGACCGACGGGACCGGCCCCGGTCACGAGGACGCGCCGCGGTTCGAACCAGGAGCGGCCTCCCACCAGGTCGACCTGCTGCCACGCCTTGACCACGATGGACGTCGGCTCCAGGAGGACCCCCACACCCTCCAGACCGGGGTCCAGGGCGACGGCGTAGTCGCACTCCACGGTCCAGTGCTCCGCGCCGTAGCCGTCGAGCTCCTTGATACCCCGCTCCCGGTAGCGGCCGTTGCGGCACATGTCGAAGTACCCGCGGGCACACGCCCCGCACGGGACGGGGTCCGGGCGGCGGACCACGCCGACCACCAGGTCGCCGGGGGAGAAGCCGCTCCCGGGCGGCGCCTGCTCGACCCGCCCCAGCGACTCGTGGCCGAGCACCATCCAGTCCCGCCCGGCGGGCGCGGCGCCGTAGCGCCCGCCGGCGATCTCCCGGTCGGTGCCGCAGACCCCCAGCGCCAGCCCCCGTACCAGCAGCTCCCCGGGGCCGGGGTCGGGCGGGGGGAGATCGCGGACCTCCATCGAGGCCGCGGGGCCGGGGCGGAGGGTCAGTGCGCGCATGGGCCGTCCTTTCCGTTCCACGTCAGGGGAGCACGGGCCTGTTCCACGTCGGGGAGGGGCACGGGACCGTTTTGCGCCGGGGGAGCACGGGGCCGTTTCCCGGCGAGGGACACGGGCCGCGGCCCGCCGCTCCGTTCCGCCGCGGGGGAGGCCGCGGCGGCACCCGCCGGCGAGCGGGGGCGGGAGGGGACAGTCGCCCCGTGAAGGCACCGCCCCGCTCCGGCGGGATTCCGGGCCCGGCGGGGCCCCGGCCCGGCCGTCCGGTCCCGCCCCCGGCCGGTGTGCGCCCCGGCCCGGGGCCCGGCCCTACGGCGCGGCACGTGACAGCCCCAGGCCTGACCCGATCACACGGCGCAGCGCGACCACGGCGGCAGCCGCCAGGATGCCGCCCCACGACGGGTCCCCGGTCAGTCGCATCAGACCGGCCGCGGTCAGGAAGTCCAGCAGGACGGCCAGGGCGCGGCGGGCGTCCCCGGTCAGCCGGCAGGCGACCGCCGCCGAGACCAGTCCCGCGCCGGTGACCAGCACGGACGCGGCCTGCAGCCAGGCGTTCACGACGAAGTCCCCGGGACGGACCGCTCCAGCGGCCCGCCGTCGTCGGTGATCTCCGTCCGCTCCTGCGCGATCTCGCGCCCGAGGAAGTAGTTGAGCGCGGTACGGATGGCCGCGATCGCCGCCAACTGCCCGATCTCGGTGAAGCTCGGCGCGACCGCCGTGCGCAGCACGTCCCCCGCCAACTGGAATTCCAGGCCCAGTACGAGGAAGCGCCCGAGGCCGAGCCGGATCCGGTTGAACCCGGCCACCCGGTCGGGCCTGCGCACACCGGCCCTGACGAACTGCACGAACGCCCAGACCGCACCGATGAAGATGATCAGCGCCCCGGCCGACTCGACGAGCCGCACCAGCAGGCCGATGACCTCGCGCAGGGTCGACTCGGGCAGGAGCTCCATCGACATGATCATGGCAGGCGGGTACCCCCGGGCCTCCCCACCGATGCCGCGTCCGGCCCGCCCGGTCCACCGGACTCACCCGGCCCGCCCATCGGGCCCGCCCGGCCCACTCAGCCCGCCCGGCCCGCACCACCGGTACACGGAGGGTCCGGCGGCCGCGCACCTCACGAGGCGGCCCTCACCGCGGCGAGCGCCAGCGCCGTGGTCTCCTCGGGCGTGCCCTCCACGGACACCACGGCGCCGTGCTCGTCGGGAGCCGGCGGTTCCAGGGCGTCGTACTGCGAGCGCAGCAGGCCTGGGGGCATGAAGTGGCCGCGCCGGGCGGTGAGGCGGGCGGCGATCAGCTCGGCCGGACCGTGCAGGTGGACGAAGAACACGCGCGGGGCCACGGAGGCGAGCCTGTCCCGGTAGCTCCGCTTGAGGGCGGAGCAGGCGATGACGCCGCCGCTGTCGAGGCGGTCGTGCAGCCACCCGGCGACCCGGTCCAGCCAGGGCGCCCTGTCCTCGTCGTCCAGGGGCACGCCGGCCCGCATCTTCTCGATGTTCCCCCGGGGGTGGAGGTCGTCCCCCTCCCCGTACGGAACGCCCAGGCGCTGTGCCAGGGCCCGGCCGACCGTGGACTTGCCGGAGCCCGAGACCCCCGCGACGACGACCAGTGGAGGAGCGTGATCCGGCATGTCCCGTCCCCGTTCGGCATCGTTCTTCGGACGGACCGGGTACCCGCCCGGTGCGTTCCGTACGCGAGGGGGATTGAGCCCGGCCGTCCGGGTGACCCGGCGGGGGTACGGCACACGAGGTGAGGAGTGGCCATGACCGGACCGGAGAGCCACGAGAGCCCGCTGGAGCGGGTCACGGGTGAGAAGGACGTCCACCCGGAGGAGGAGCGCGGGAGCGACCGGCCGCAGGAGCGCGGCGCGGAGCGGGACGGCGGGGGCGCGTCCGAGGACGCGTCGGGGGCGGGGAGCCGGAGACCGACTCGTGACGACTCCCGACATCCGCGATGGGCCGTGACGACCTCCGGCGCCCGCGACGACCCGTGACGATCCCCGACGGGTCCCGTGGCGCCCCGTGGCGATCCCCGACGGCCCGTGACGACTCACGGCGAGGAGGACCGGTGGCGACCAGGGCGAGAGGACCGGCGGTGACCGGTCGGATTCATACGCTGACGACCGGGCAGTGAGCCGACGTGGTCATTCCCGTTCACGACGTGAACCCGGCGCGGCGGATCCCCTGGGTGACGTACGCGTTGATCGCCGCCAACTTCGTCGTCTTCCTGCGGACCCCGGGGATGGCGGGCTCGCTGGCGGGCGAGGGCGGTCTGGCCCAGGCGTGCCGGCTGGAGGCGTTCCTCGGGCAGTGGGCGGCCGTACCGCGCGAACTGGTCCACGGCCGGCTGCCGGAGCTGGTGCCCACGGGCCAGGCCGCGGTGGGCCCCTCCGGCCCGGGCTGCCTCCTGGGGCCGCCCGGTTACGACAAGTCGCCGCCGCTGTCCGTCCTGACGGCGATGTTCCTGCACGGCGGCTGGCTGCACCTGCTCGGCAACATGCTGTTCCTCTGGGTGTTCGGCGACAACGTCGAGGACCGCCTCGGCAGGGTGCGGTACCTGCTGTTCTACGGACTCTGCGGCTATGCCGCCACCTACGGCTTCGCCCTGGTCGACGCGGGCTCGGGCACGCCGATGATCGGCGCCTCGGGCGCCGTCGCCGGAGTCCTGGGCGCCTACCTGGTGCTGTACCCCCGGGCCAGGGTGTGGGCCCTCGTGCCGTTCCTGATCCTCCTGCCGCTGCGCCTGCCCGCCTGGACGGTGCTCGGACTGTGGTTCGTCCTCCAGGCCGTGTACTCGTACGGGGCGGGCGTCTCGCATACCGGGACCGTGGCGTACCTGGCGCACGTCGTCGGCTTCGTGGTGGGGATGGCGTGCGCCGTGCCGCTGCGCCGGAACACCCCGCCGCCACCCGAGCCGCCGCGACCGCCGTGGGGGAGACGGGCGCGCCCCGGCCCCGCCAGGCCGGGACGCCCGCGTCCGGGCCGGTGACCCCGCCGGGCGGACCGCGCCTCGGGCCGGGCCCCCGAGGCAGCCGGTCCCGGACTTCCCGCCCGCCGGGACCGGCTGACGTGCGCGCGGTGGAACGGGGCGTTCCGGTGAGCGGCGGCGCGCCCGCCGCTCACCGGCCGGGCCGTCCGCCCCCGGCCGGGGACGGGGCCGGGGCCGGGGTGGGAAGGCGGACCGTCACGCGGGGCAGGAAGTAGCCGACGAGCGGCCCCGTGCACATGGCGACGAGCACGGTTCCCGCCCCGACGGCCCCGCCCGGGAGCCAACCGGTGCCCGCGACGGTGACCTCGACGCCGGTGCGCACGACCGCGACGGGCAGGCGGGTGAGCCGGACGAGTCCGGTCACGACGCCGTCGCGCGGGCCCGCTCCGAACTGCGCGCCGAGGTAGAGGGCGTCGAAGAAGGCCAGCGCGACGAGACCACGAGACCGAGTGCGAGGTGACCGATCTCGACGGGTGCTCCGTGCGGACGGGGAAGCGGGGCCGCGGTGGCGTCCGCGGCGAATCCGACGACGGCGACGTTGAGGAGCGTGCCGAGACCCGGCGGTTCCCGCATCGGGATCCACGCGAGGAGTACGAGGAGGGAGATCAGGTTCGTCGCCCAGCCGAACGAGATGCCGAGGGTCCTGGCGGTGCCGTCCGCGAGCACGTTCCAGCCGGCGGGTCCCGGACCGGCGTGGACGAGCACCGCCACGGCGGCTCCGTATCCCACCAGGCCGATCAGCAGCTGGGGGACGCGACGCGCCTTTCGGCCCGCCCGGATCTGGGCGAAGGCGCTCACGGGGACCGCCGGGGACCGGCCGTGGGGGCCGAGGCGGGCGGGGGCGCAGGGGGTCAGGAGGTGCCATGGGGCAGGGCTTCCGGGTATCCGGACCTCGTTTCCACGGCCAGAACGGCCACGCTGGCCGAGTGAAGATCACTTCGCACGCGGTGGCGCGCATGGTCGGGGCCTGGCAGGAGGGGCCCGGACCGGCGCACCGGAGGCTCTCCGACAGGCTGCGGCTGCTGGTCCTGGACTGGCGGCTCCCCCTCGGCTCGACCCTGCCGGGCGAGCGTGACCTGGCCGCCGCGCTCGGCACCGGCAGGACCACCGTCGGCACCGCGTACCGCACCCTGGTCGAGCACGGGTGCCTCGCCACGCGCGAGCGTGCCCGGGCGACCGTGCGGCTCCCCGGCGACACGCCGCCCGAGCGCCGGGCGGGTACGGATCCGTCGACCATCGACTTGTCCTTCGCCGCGCCACCCGCGCCCGCCGAGATCCTCCACGCCGCGTTCGCGGCCGCTCTCGAACACCTGCCACGCCACTTCGAGCGGCACGGCTACGACCGGAACGGCACCACCGAGCTGCGGGAGGCGGTCGCCGACTGGTACCGGCGGCGCGGACTGCCCACGCCACCCGACCACAGCCTGATCACCAACGGCGCACAGCACGCCCTCGCCCTCCTGGCGCGGACGCTCCTGTCCCCGCGCGACAAGGTCCTGATCGACCACCCGACCCACCCGCACGCGATCCGTGCGTTCACCGAGGCGCGGGCCCGCCTCCTGCCCGTCGCCGTGACGCCCTCGGACCGGGCCGTCCCTCCCGGCGGGGCGGCCCCGCCGGCGGGTCCCCCCCTCCGGCCAGCGGCCGGGTGGGCGAGCCCTTTCGGCCCGACCGCCGACCGGTGACGGTGCCGCGAGGCGCCGCAGGCCGGTTGCCTGAAGCCGCCCTACGCACGGCCGGGTCGAAAAGGCCCGGTGTGTCCACGGCGCCACCGGGGGCAGGAGGAGGACCGTGCCGACGAGGCGGCTTCCACCTCCTCACGGGTGACCTCTTTGTAGAACCGTTCCCCGTCCGCGCCGGTGACGTCGATGACCATCTTCGTCCACTCCGCGGCGGGCGCCTCAGGAACGTGCCCGAAGTGGTACTGGGCATTCCTGAGAAGTTCCTCTGTGAGTCGTACGCCCGTCAGACGCTCGGTGAGGGCAAGTACCGCCGCCTTGGTATCGGTGTCCGGGCCTGTGTCGTCCTCGTCCTCGGTCAGGTCGAAGCCGATCTCACGCATCATCGGGACCAGCTCGTCCGGGGTGCTGCCATACCTGTTCGTGGGCCGTTCGAAGCCGGTCCGCAGCTCACCGTCCTCAAACCAGTCGAAGAGGTCGATCGGCGCGCCCCCGTTGGTGGAATGCGACACGGCTCGCCCGTCCTGCGACAGGGACGGCATGAACCGTGACATCCCCACGCCCCCCGTTGAAGTCGAAGACGAGCGTCCACTCGCCGTCTGTGCCCGGCACGGTGAAGGTTCCCGCGATGAAGGAGTCGTCCCGGTAATCCGTCGCATCGCGATGCTCCGGATGCTCCTCGACCAGAGCGTCCAGTCCCTCACCCGTGCCCTTCGGCTCGGTCTCCATCAGACGCAGTACGTCGGTGGGGGTGGTGCCGCGGACGAGGGCCAGGCCGTATCCGCCCCTCAGTGCGTCGCCGAGCATCCGGGAGGAGCGGATCCAGGCGTAATCCCGCGCAGTCACCAAAGTCATGCACAGCAGTCTGCCTCCCAACACTGACAGACTTGCAGCCCGAGACTCCCACGACGACACCAAGAGCCGCAGCGCTTCGGGGATGCGGGCTCAGGTCAGCCAATCCAGTCTCGGAATCGAGCGTGTGATGGTCCGCATGCGCCGTCGGCCAAGGCGTCCTCGTAAGCCTGCCGGGCTACGGCTTCCATCTCTTCCGCCGAGGTGCCGGCGGACACGAGGGACCCTGAGCCGACCCCGATCGTGCATCGTGGATAGACCGGCTGAACGGCGTACCACCCGAAGGCGACGACGGCAACCAGCGCGGCCAGGGCGATGAAGCGGCGTCCGGGTGTGTGGAAGAACGGATTGATCACCTACGGATGGTACGGAACGTGCCTAACCTGCCGGCCTGCGCCCTACTCCGTCACAGACAGGGTGACGATCCCCCGCGACTCAAAGGCAACTGCATTGGCCGGCCCGGCCCCCGGTGGGCCCCGGCGAAGCAGCGGCGGCCCCGTCGGCGTCCGTGCCCTTCACGGGCGTGCGGTCGCCCTCGTCCTGCCGAGGCCGATCGGCGCGCCGGAGCCGCAGCGCGGCAGCGCGGCCGGCGGGGGAACGGTCGTCTTCCGGCGGCCGGGGCACAGGCGCCGCAGCGGCGGCGCGACGGGGACGGACGCGTCGGGCAGCCCGGCGATCCGCCGGGCGCGGGCCGACCGCCCCGCGCCCCGACCGCCCCGCGCCCCGACCGCCCCGCGCCCCGACCGCCCCGCGCCCCGACCGCCCCGCGCCCCGGCCGTGCCGGGACCGGACGCCCGGGATTGACCCTCGACCTTGTGCAGGGCGCAGAGTTCCGGGTGTGGAGAACGAGATGCGCAGCATCGGCGAGATGGCCCGGGACAGCGGACTGGGCGTGAGCACCCTGCGGTTCTACGACAGGGCCGGGGTGCTGGCCCCGGCCCGGGTGGACCCGGTGAGCGGCTACCGCTGGTACGCCGAGGAGCAGGTGGCGGAGGCCCGGCTGCTGGCTCGGCTGCGCCGGGCCGCCATGCCGCTCGCCGACATCCGGCTGGTGCTGGCCGGCTGGTCCAACGAGGACACCGACCTGGTGCGCGGGCTCCTGCAGACGCACCTGCGCCGTCTCGAACGCGGGCTGTCCGACGCCCGCAGCGAGTTCTCCACGCTCCGATCTCTACTCGACCACAGGGAGAACCCCATGGCCTTGCCCCGTGACACCGCCGGCACCGCCCGGCTGACGGTCCCCGCCCCCGCGCTGGCCGCCGCACTGGACGCGGTCCGCTTCGCGGTCGGCACCGACCCGGAGCTGCCGATGCTCCACGGCGTCCTGTTCGACGTGGAGGGCGACGGCCTCCGTGTCGTGGCCACCGACCGCTACCGGATGGCCGTCGCGCGAGTGGGCACCGCGGGGTACGGCGGCCCTCGCGTCCGGGCCCTCGTGCCGGCCCCGCTCACGGACGCGATGCGGGCGCTGCTGGGCGGCGGGGGACCGGCCGAACTCGCGCTGGACGGGACGCGGGCCGCACTGGAGACCGTGGACCGCCGGACGGCCGGCCAGTGCCTCGACCACGACTTCCCCGACTACCGCCGCCTGGTCCGCCTGCCGGCCGGACGCCGCGCCGTCGTCGACGCGCCGGCCTTCCGGGAGGCGGTGCGGACCGGCCCCGTGCGCACCGGCGAGGCGCGCGGGGAGGACGGCGTGCCCCACGGCCTCAGCGTGCTCCGGGCGGCGGACGACGGCACGGTGACCCTGTGCGATGACGGTGAGGACGACCCGGACAACGTCGCCGTCAACCGGGCCTTCCTGCTGGACGCGCTCGCCGCCGGAGCCCGGGACCGGCTCGTCCTGGAGTTCGGTTCCCCGACGGCGCCCCTCGCGGTCCGCCGCCTGGACGACGAGGAGACCTTCTCCCTGCTGATGCCGGTCCGCCTGGAGAACTGACCGCGGAACCCCCCATCCGGCCGTCCACACCGCCCGCGCCCGGCGTCCGTACCGCCCGTACCGGGCGCCGCGGACACCGGGCGCGGGCGGGGCCCCGCGAACGCCCCGGGACGCGGTCCGGGTGGAACCGCCCCGACTCACCCGTCCTGCCGGGCCGTCCCCCCGAGGTGTGGTGCGGGGCGTGGACGGGAGGGCCGGGGTCGGCGGCTCCGCCCCGGCAGCAAGGGGCGACGCCCGGCCGGGTGCGCGGTTCCCGGGTCGGGCGACCGGCGGGCGGGCCGTGGGCCGGGCGGGAAGGCCGGTGCCGTCCGGCGTGGACCCGGGCTCCGTATACTTCCCGGCCCGAGAGGACGACGGGAAGCGCGGTGTCCCGCTCCCGGGGCCGGAGGGGAGCGCCTGTGATCACCACCCGCGAGTACGCGGCCCTGTCGGCCCGGGACATCGCCCGGCTGGTGGGGTGCGGCACCCTGACGGCCGTCGAGGCCGTCACCGCGGCGCTGGCCCGCATCGGCGAGCGCGACCCGAAACTGCGCGCGTTCACCGAGGTCTGGCCCGAGCGGGCGGTGGCCGGGGCCGCACGGGTGGACGCCCGGATCGCCGGCGGTGCCCGGCTGCCGCTCGCGGGCGTACCGCTCGGGGTCAAGACCGGCGAGGGGCCCGACTCCTACCAGAACAGGCGCCTGGCGGCGGCCGGGTGCGTACCGGTCGGCGCCACGTCGGCGCCGCGCACCGCCCGGGGCTGGCAGACGTACGGGCACACCGACCGCGGTCCCACCCTCAACCCGCTCGACCCGGCGTGGTCCCCCGGAGGGTCCTCCGCGGGCTCGGCCGTCGCGGTCGCCGCCGGCCTCGTCCCCCTCGCCAGCGGCTCGGACGGCGCCGGGTCGGTGCGCATCCCCGCCGCCTGGTGCGGCGTCATCGGGTTCAAGCCCACCAACGGCCTCCTGCCCGCCCGTGACCGCGCGGGCCTGAACTCGCCCGGAGTCCTGGCACGGACCCCCGGCGACGTCCTCGCCTACCTCGACGCGGTCGGCGGGGCACCCGAGGCGGCCGCCCCGCGCCCCGCGCGTCCGCTCGCCGCGGTCTGGTCGGCCACCCTGGGGTACGCCGACACCGATCCCGCGGTCGCCGCCGTCGCCCGGCGCGCCGCCGACGCGCTCGCCGGGGCCGGACTGGTCACCGTGGACGAGACCGCCGACCTCGCGCTCGTCGACCCCGCTCCGGCGTGGGCGGCCCTCCGCGCGGGCTCGCCCTCCCCGGGCGACGTCCGGAGAATCGCGGCCAACGGGGAACGGCTGACCGGCCTCTTCGAGCGGACCGACCTCGTCCTCACGCCCACCACGCCGAACCCGCCGCACGGCCACGGCGGCCCCGGGGACCGGATGAGCGTTGCGCTGACCTGGGCGTTCAACATCAGCGGGCACCCTGCCCTCAGCCTGCCGGCCGGCGCCACCCCGCGGGGGGAGCCCGTCGGCCTCCAGCTCGTGGCCCGCCCGCGCGGGGAGCGGCTGCTGCTGGACCTCGCCGACCGCGCCACCCGGACGGGAGCCGTTCCGCCCGCCACGACGGCCTGAGCCCGGCCGGCGCGGTCACCGGCCACCGACCGGCACCCGGCCCGCGGGCGCCCGCTCGCCCGGGCATGCCGTGGATGGGTGGTGTGGAGGAGGCGTGTGTGACGGGAGAGGTGTGATCGTTCGTGTGTGCGGTGCGTGTTAACCTGCCCGCGGTCGCGATCGAAGACATGCGGGGAGGCGCGGTGGGCTCGGACGGCTACCAGGTCAAGGCGGCTATGACCGGCCCGGCCCGGCAACTCGACGACGCCGGCACGGACATGGACGGCGTCGGCTCGGCGGTCAGGCCCCGCATGAAGTACTCGTACGGCGACGTCGGCGGCGCCGACGCCGCGTCGGCGCTGAACGCCTTCGTCAAGGCGTGGGAGGCGGAGGCCAAGACCCTGGCGTCGGCGCTGCACGAACTCGGCGGCAAGGTGCAGCTGGCCGAGAAGACCTACCGCGGCACCGACGGCCTGGTGCGGACGCGCGTGGACGGCGTCCCCACCGGCGACGCGGGCGGCCGCGCCGGCGCACCGACGCGGGACGGGCGCACCTCGGCCCTGTCGGGCTACTGAGGGAGGGGCCGGTGTCGTTCTTCTCCTCTCCCTTCGACTCCCCCTCCTTCCGCCTCGCGTGGCTCGCCGGGCTGTCCAAGAAGATGCTCGGTGCTGGAAGCAAGAACGAGCTCCTCGACCTGATCGACGACGCCCTCTCGGTGCCCGCACCGGGCGGCGACCCCGGCGTGCTGGAGGGCCTGGCCAGGCTGTACCGCAGCCAGGTCGACCAGGTCGGCGGCGTCTTCGACCAGGTCGACCGGGTGGCTCGCAAGGGCCTTCCGGAGGTGTGGGTCGGCGACACGAGCGTCCTCGCCTCCAACGCGGTGAAGGCCGCCGGGCGGTCGGCGAGCCAGATGGGCGAGGCGTTCCGGGAGTGCACGACGGTGCTGCTGACGCTGGCCGACGCGATCGGCGCCGCGCAGCGCAAGGACGAGCAGGGCCGCGGCCAGCTGCTGGAGCAGAGGAAGACGCTCGGCGGCAGGGACGGCTTCTTCGACGACCTGCACGAGGACGACGAGGAGGAGTGGGACCGCCTGAACGCCGCCCACTTCGGCTCCTACGCGGTCGACCTGATGCACGACGCCGTCTCCGAGGCGCAGGAGGCCACCCGCGTCGCGGCCCGGGACCTGAACAAGTGGGCCGCCGAGGCACGGGCCGGGAAGATGGAGACCAGCGAACTCACCGCCGTCGACAAGCTGATGCTCGCCGACACCGGCGTCGCGGGCGCCGACGCCGAGCTGAACGAGATCCTCACGGCCGGCGACCTGGCCCGCGCGTCGACGCGCATGGACCTGCTGAGCCTCGACGACGAGACGGCCATGGAGCGGATGCTGGCGAAGGCGGAGACCCCGCAGGAGCGGGCCTATCTGATGAAGGCCCTGGCCGCAGGCCACAGCGTCGACGAGATCGGGAAGTTCCAGGACAAGATCCACGGCAAGGACCCCGACTGGCTGCGCCGGCACCTCACCCCGGTGGTCACCGCCCCGGACAGCATGGACGACGAGGGCCTGGCGCCGGACGGTTCGAACAACAACAAGGACTACGCCGCGTTCCGCGGCCAGCGATGGGTCCAGGGCGGCGACGGCTCCGAGGGCACCTGCGTGGCCTCGTCCACCGTCACGTCCCGCGCCATGGTCGACCCCCTGTACGCGCTCTACCTCACCGGCGGCCCCGACGGGCAGCAGGACGACCCCGACGCCTTCAGGCAGCGGCTGGTGGCCGAACAGCACCGGCTGCACACCGAGGGCGACGGCGGCGAGAACTGGAACGGCATGGGGCCGGAGGGGCAGGAACGGATCAACGACACCACCGTCGGCCGGGCCACCGGCACCGACTACGAGCGCCGGGACCTGGACGGCGCCGCCGAACGCAGGGCGGTCCTCACCGAAGTCGAGAAGTCGGTGGCGCAGGGACGGCCGGTACCCGTCGACGTCTCGGGCAAGGAGGGCGCCCACGCGATGACCATCATCGCCCAGGAGGGTGACATGCTCCAGGTGTACAACCCCTGGGGCTCGACCACCTGGGTCAGCGAGGACGACTTCATCAACGGCCGCATGGGCAAGGCTTCCAACAGTGATCTCCCCGACGCGTACAGCGTGTATCTCCCCCGGTAGCAGGGGCGGGGCCGCGACCGCGGCCGTGCTCCTCGCCCTCGCCACGGGCTGCGGCCCGGGCTCCGACGACCCGGCCGGCGGCTCCGCGAACCGCCCCACGACCACCACGAGCCACCCGGTGGAGGACACCGGCATCACCGCCGAGCCGGGCGAGCGCTTCACGCTCACCGTCGACCAGAACGCCTCCACCCGCGAGTACTGGTACCTGGTCGGCCCCGAGCCCGACAGCTCCGTGCTGGTCAGCCTGGGCCGGAAGTACACGCCCGGCTCCGGCGGGAAACCCGCGGCCGGTTCCGGCGGCCGGCTCACCTTCACCTTCGAGGCCAAGGGCAGGGGGACCACCCGGTTCACGCTGCTGCACTGCACCTTCACCACCTGCCGGGGCAACACCTCCACCGCGCCCCCCGAGACGACCGGCCCCTCCACCACCCCGACCGCGGGGGCGACCGCCCCCACCCAGGCGCCCGAGCGCATCACCTACACCGTCACCGTCGACTGAGCCGCAGCGGACCAGTCACACGAGACGCGACCCCGAGGCCCCACCATGAACGACGACCCCCGCACCCGCCGGACCGCACGGACGACGAACTGGCCCGGCTCGACGTCACCGCACTGCTGCGTTACGGCCTCACCGCCGGACCCGGCCCCCTGCGCACCGCCCTGTTCGGCGACGGCGCCGCGGCCGCGGCCGTCATCCTCGACCGCCTCGGCACCGAGCCGCGCTCGGTCGCGTTCCTCGCCGACACCGTGCGCGCCGGCGGGCTCGCCCGCGCCGCGGAGCTGCCCGAGCCCCTGCCCCGCAGGGAGGCGGCCGTCCTCGTACGCGAGTGGCTGCGGGCCGGTGTCGAACCCGCGGGCGGGATCGGCGCCGACGACACCGCGGCCACCTGGCTGCGCGCCGTCGCCACCATCATCGAACTGAAGCAGCTGACCCGGGCGCGGGGCCGGAGCACGTGACCCGAGCGGCCGCTCCGGGCCCGGCGGCGGCTGCGGGGCCGCCGGGCGGCACCCGTGGGGGGACCCAGGGCGGGACCGGGCCGCGGTAACGGTCGAACCCGCGGCCCCCCGCCCCCGGGCCCGGTCCGGACCGCGGCGGTGGGACCCGGGCGACGGCCGGCCCGGGGAACCGGCCGGACCCGTCGACCACCGGCACCGGCGGCACCGGCCCGAGACCGGTGCCGCCCCAGGCGCGGGGAGCGGCGCCGTCCACCGCGACGTCGGCTTCTCCTCTGACCGCCGGTGCTGTTCGCTGCGGCCCCCGTCGACCGGCCCGTGCCGACTCCGGCCACCGACGCCGGCGGCGAGTCCGGACGAGGTCTGCTCCCGGTCGCCTCGCACGCCGACACCCGGGGCTGCGAGCCGTGCCCGCCGGGCGGCAAGACGGTGCGGACCCAGTGCGCCCGGCGGGCACCGCTCAGGACGATCCCCGGCTCTCCCAGCGGTCGCGGAACCACGTCAGCGTCTCGGTGAGCAGCTCCCGGTTGCGCTCCTCCTCCAGCAGGGACAGCCGGATGCTGGGACGCAGCTCCAGCTTGCCCTCCGGGATGCCGACGCCGTCCAGGGCGTTGAGACGGGTCAGGAGTTCGGCGCGCAGCGTGCGGTCGGTGAACGGTTCCCGTGCGGCCATGTACTGGAACACCACCTCCGCCGTGCCCCCGCGCCCGGTACCGGGGTGGAGCGTCATCGGCCAGACGCCGCGCCCGGGGCCGCCCGCCTCGCCGAGCATGAGGTACGCGCTCGTGGTGACGTGTCCGGCGCCGTGGCCGATCCAGCCGCCCAGTGCCTCCCAGTGGGCGAAGAGCGCGCGGACCGCTTCGACCGTCTCGGGGGAGTCGTCCGCGGCGAGCTGGCGGAAGAACCGCTCGGCGCGGGTCTCCCCGCCCGGCGTTCCCGCGGTTCCGTCCCGAGCGGTGTCCTCGCCGTCCGCCCGGTCGTCGTCCGTACCGGCGAGCAGCGCGGCGAGGTCGTCGGCGGTGAGCCGCTGCGCCGGGTCGGCGGCCCCGGTGGCCGTGAAGCGGACGCCGTCGGCGGTCAGCCGGGCGCGGACGTCGTCGCTTCCCGCCTCCTGGGGTGCGGCCCACCGGAAGCCGTCGGAGACCTTGCCCTCGGAGGTGAGGACGCGGTACGCGTTGACCACTCCGGGGGTGTTGGCCAGGTGGTTGCCCACGGCCTGGGCACCGGAGCCGAGGAACGCGGCGAGGTCGCCGTAGGAGGTCCAGGTGCCGTGGGGGAGCGCGGCGAGGACCTGGTGGGCGAGCTGCCAGTCGCGGCTGCGCTCCGCGCGGCCCACTCCGCGCAGCGGAGCCGGCCACAACGCGATCGCGCGGTCCGCGAGTTCGTCGGCGCGGGCCAGGATCTCGCGCACGCCCCAGCGCCCGGTGGCGGCGATGCGGCGGTTCATCTCCAGGTGGCTGCCCCGCAGCAGGTCCTGCTTCCGGTCGAAGGGGTGGTTGGACAGCTCCGCGTTGACCGCGGTGAGGGTCAGGTTGCCGAGGGTGTGCTGGAGCCGGGCGTGCAGTTCCTCCGCGGTCTCGCCCTCGTCGGCCTCCTCGCCCAGGGCGCGCAGCCACTCGTCGCCGGGCGACTGCGGCATGACGTGCTCGACGGTGAGCTGCGCGGCGGCGAAGTCGACCGGTTCGGGATGCCCGTAGCTCTCCTCCAGCCGTTGCAGCACCAGCTTGCGCTGCTGCCACCGGCCGTACTGGTAGAACGGCGCGGTCCTGATCTTCTCGCGCAGTTCGGCGTCGTCGGGCCAGAAGCGGTTCTCGGAGGAGAGGAGCCGGTGCAGCCCCTCGGTGACGGGCACGTCGAGCGGGAGCTGTCCGGGCACGGCCTGGAAGATCCGGTTGAGGTTGTTGGTCGGGACGCGGCAGATCATCCGGCGGACGAGGAAGCTCTCGACGTACGCCAGGGCGCGGACGGTCCCGGCGGAGTCCAGCTCCCCGCGCTCACGCCGGTCGAACAGCAGCATCAGGGCGGGGTAGGTGACGGCCGCCTGCCACGCGTCCAGGCGGCGGAGCGCGTCCCGGACCGCGGGGTCGGGCTCTTCCTCCGGGTGCAGCAGCCGGCGGAAGTGGGCGCTGCGGCGGTGCAGTTCCTTGATGTACGCCTCGATCTCCGCCTCGCCGGCCTTCGTGTCCTCGAAGCGCCTCTGCTGGGCGGCATAGAGGTCTTGGCGGCGAACCCGGTCATCTCCGTCGAGTACGAGTTGCAGCCACATGAGCTGTTCCAGCTCGTCGTTGCTCAGGCTCCTCTGCAGGGGGAGCCAGTAGCTCTCGTAGACGTGCTCGCCACGCGTCGGAAGCCGCATGAAGAGGTAGTTGCGCAGCAGGTCGGCCTGGCTCAGCTTGAGGCCGGTGTTGTTGAGCGACTCGAAGATGCGGTGGACGTTGTCACCGCGCTCGGCGGTCACCGCCACCAGCGCGAGCCGGGAGGTGATCGCCTGCTCGATGCGGAACACGTCCTGCGGGGCCGCCGGATCGTCCGCCTCGACGAGCTTCCTGCGGAAGAACGCGTAGGCGGTGGCGATGCCGCCGCCGGTGGCCTGACCGGTGAGGGAGCTGCGGATGTGGGCGGCGAACTGAGGCCGGTCCGCCTGCGTCGGCAGCAGACGGAGGTGGTCGCCGCCGCTCTTCCGCTTGTTGATCAGGTATTCCTCGTTGATGCGCTCGGCCTCGTCCGGCTCGTCGTCCGCGATGTGATCGCGGATGGCGGCCAGGGCCAGGGACAGCGTGGTCAGTCGCTGCTGACCGTCGACGACGAGCCATCGGGGGAACGTCGCCTCGTTCTGCGGCGAGGGCGCGAGCACCACCGAGCCGAGGAAGTGCGTGCTCGCCTTCTCCTCCGCCGACTCGAGCAGCCCGGCCTGCTCCAGGACGTCGCTCCAGAGCTGTTTGAGGTGCTTCTCGGTCCAGGAGTACGTCCGCTGGTAGAGCGGAACTTGGAACTGCTGGGCCCGGCCCTGCACGAGATCGGCGAACAACGTCTCCTTGGCCTGCACGACGGCCCCCTGATCCTCGATCGTCCGCCACCGATTACACCAGGCCCGGGCGGCCCCCGTACCGGAAAACCCCATGAGGCGCTGAATCGTCGGACCTGGGCGCACCGCACCTCGTGAGCCGGCCCCGCGCAGGGCTCGATCAGGTTTCCCGGGGGCCGGGGTTGTCGGCGATGCCCAGGAGCGGGAGGGCTCGTTCGGGCTGGTCGCGGACTGCCGGGCGGTTTCGGCGATGTTGACGGCTCCGAGGGTGGTGAGGCCGACGGGCGGGTCGCGGAGGGACGCCGTCACGCGAGGTGCGTCGCCGGTGTGGACGACGGAGGCGCCGTCGGCGCAGGTCGCGTCTCTGACGCGGTGCAGCGCCTCCACGGTCCAGTGGCCGCGGACGGCGGTGGCGAGTTCGGCCCGGGTGGTCCGGTGGGCGTCGAGGCCGGTGACGGCGCAGACCGTCTCGCGACTCCCGCGTCGGCCGGTGGGCCGCCGGCGGTGGACGCGGAGGACGGGACGTGCGTGGGGGAAGACCATCCCCCCGCGTTCGTCCCGCTCTCGCCGCCCGCCTCGGCCCGGACGACGTCACCCACTCCCTTCACCTCCTCGGCGCGGGAACCCCGCAGCCCCCGCCCTGGCGGCCGTCCGGGGAACCGGCACCCGTCCCGAACCGGTTCTGTTCACGGGAACGGGCAGCAGACGGTCACCACCTCGGGAAGCACCGCCCCAGAGCGCCGCTCGGCTCCCGGTCCAGCCGGTTGGCCGCAGGTGGGCGGCTCGGTTCCACCGCCGTCATCGGGCGTGGGTCAGCAAGGTGCGCAGAACGGCCTCGGCATGCGTCCAGAGCAAGGAGCCCGCGGCGGCGGGAAGCAGGTGTCGGGTTGCCCTGGGGATCATCCGGGTGAGTGATTCTCCCAGATCCGGGGAGTGGACCGGGCTGGTGTCTTGCTCTCCGTACCAGAGCTCGACCGGGACGGCGATGTCAGCCGGGTCGAACGGCCAGGGGCCCATCGCCAGGACGGTGTCGCGTGCGTAGCCGGCTGGGCCCTGGCTGAACGCCTCGTCCATCGCGCGCCGGAAGGCGCGTTGGAAGACCGGGTCGGTGTAGACCGTGCGATCCGCCTCGGGGCTCGTCGTGACGATCAGGTCCCACAACGCGTCGGCGCTGCCGAAGCAGGCGAAGGAGGCCTCGGCGGCGTCGGGGTCGGTTGCGACGGCGTTCACCATGTCCCTCACCTGCGGGGCCAGGGCGTGTGCGAAGCGAGGATGGGCGAGTTCGTCGCTGCCGGACACCACGGCCACCGCGTTCACCAGACCGTCTGCGGCCAGGGCGAGGGCAAACGGTGCCCCTTGCGAGAACCCCACCGCCGACGGGGCTCGCAGGGCGTGCTCCTGGATGAGGTGCCGCATGTCGGTGGCCCAGCCGGTCAGGGTCCGGCCGGGGGCGGGGTCGGAGGCGCCAAGGCCGGGCCGGTCCACGCTGATGAGCCGGATGCCTGCTGCGTCGATGACACCGCCGCCGAAACCGAGCCGCCTGCTGGTGGCCGCCCCCGGGCACAGCAGCACTGGGGTGCCGTCGGCTGGTCCCCATTCCGCCCAGCCCAGGAGCCTGCCGTCCGGCAGTTGGGTCTGTCCGAGCCTCGCTGGTTCGCACACGCCGTAGTCCATGATCCGTATTGTTCCCCGTACGCGTCCCGGCTGCCGTCCCGCCACCGGTCGCGGCAACGAGGCAGGCGCTGCGGAGCCCACACGCTGCCGGACCCGGCAGGCACACTCCGGTGTTCCCCGAAGTGGTGAACCTCCCCTGCCCGTTCTTGTGGACGAAGCCAGTCACGGAAATCCCCGGGTTCCCCAACCGGGGATCCGCTGCTGTGTCGCCGCGCCGCTTGGACTGCCAGATCTGCTGTCAGGCCGTGGGGCTTCCCCTCCCAGGGGATGGGTGAAGAGGGCTCGGGGCGGTTTCTGGGCGGTGCCCGGTTTGACTGCCGACCGACCGCCTTCGCGCCCGGCTTCCGGGCAGACCGTCGTAGTGGTGATGGTCACGGACGCCTTCCGGGGGCGTTGCGTAGGCTGGTGCTGCCCCCGTGCCGGGGGTGAAGGGGGCGGGTCAAGCCCTCTCGATCCCGCCTGACGGTGTGTCGGAAAAGTCGGCAAGTGGTCAGCGCGAGTCCTGAAAACCCCGGGGAACGCTGCCCGGACCTGCGATTCGTCGTAGGGTAGAGAAAACGCACTTGACCTGCGAAAACGCAGGCAGGGAGCCTCACTGGCCGTTTCGGAATGGGTTGAGCCGCAGGTCTCGCACTCGCCGATCTTGGTCGGCAGGGTGTCCGGGTGCGTGCTGGTCTCGTTCCTGACGACCCGGGGGAGCCGGTGGCCCCGCTGCTGCCGCCCGCTCCCGACCGGCGCCGCCGGCATCCCGGGCGGCTTCGCGTTCCGGACCGGGCGGCTCTCGCCGGCATCGTGTACGTCCTGCGGACCGGTGTCGCCTGGCGCGACGTCCGGTCGAGACCGTGGGCTGCCCCGGAGTCACGGCCCGGCGCCGACTGCGGGAGTGGACCGGGACCGGCGTCTGGCCACACCTGCACGCCGCCCTGCCGGCCGGACTACGCCGCGCCGACCTGCTGGGCCTGGACGACTGAGCCGTGCACGGCTCCCACGTCCAGGCCCTCGAAGGCGGGATCACGTCGGCCCCTCGCCCGTCGACCGCACCCGCCCCGAGCACCACCTGATCGTCGACCGCCACGGCACACCCCCGCCCTCACCCTCACCGGCGGCAACCGGCACGACCTCACCCAGCTCCTGCCCCTGCTCGACGCCGTCCCGCCGATCCGGGGCCGGCGGGAACGCTCCCGCCGCAAGCCCCGACACCTGTACGCCGACCGGGGCCACGACTTCGACACGTACCGCCGCCCGCCGTGGAAGCGCGGCATCAAACCGCTGATCGCCCGACCCGGCGTCGCCCACGGCTCCGGACCGGGCAAGGTCCGCCGGGCCGTCGAGCGCGCCTTCGCCTGGCTGCACCAGTTCAAACCCCTCCGCACCCGCCACGAACGACGTACCGACCCCACCAGGGCCTGCTCGAACTGGCCTGCAGCCCCCTATGCCTCCGCCGCCTCCGAACCCCATCCTGAAACGATCGGTTAGCGGTTCCACCCGATGGACGTGCCGCATCTGCTCGGCGAACGCGTCGAGACCGTCGATCTTGCATCCGCAGTCCAGCAAGCCTCGTTCCCCGTGCACGGGCTGCGAGGAATCCGCTTGCCGTCCGGTTCGGTCCACCGGACCGGTGAACATGCTCGGTCAGTCCTGTCCGCTGCACATCGTGCTTGATGCCGTGAGCCTTGGCGTATTCGCCCAGATCGTCGAACACGAGAAGGCGGCTGGACCACTCACCGGGCCATACGGCGTACAGCGTGGACTCGCCGGCCACCGCCCGCTCGTACGCCGCTCGGTCACCGTCAGTGGCTGGGTCGGACCCGCCAACGGCGTCACCGTGAACATCATCACTGTCAGCGGTGCGTGGACGCACGCCGTCCGTGTACGGAGGGGCCTCCCGCCTGGTGACGGCTCATCAGGCGAGTCGGCATCCGGTCGGCATGGGTCGCCGGGTCTTCCCGCATAGGGGCCGATGACGGCGCGAAAGCCCCGGCGGGAAGCCGTCTGGCCTGACCGGAGCGATGTTCCCCACAAACATCGAACGGGGGTGTCGGTGTAAGGTCGAGGCTGCCCTTGACCTGCAGAAAGCGGGCAGGGAGCCGTCTTACAGGAGTCCAAAGTGCTGCGTACTGTGTTCAAGTCCAAGATCTAGCACTTGGGTGTTTTTGCAGATCAGAGCTTGATGGCTCCACTCAGGTCAGCAAACGGTCAGCATCGGGCGCGGGAGCGTCCCGGCTTGCTGACCAGGTGGCCGCCATGACGGGTGACCTCGACAGGTCTCTGGCTCCCACCGAAGCCGCAGCCGGTCCGATCGCGGCGGCCCTCCGCGTGACCTGCTGCGTCGTGATCACCCGCGCCCGCAGGCGGGCTGGTCCGGGCGTGCAGGACAGCCGGTTGCCGCGCCACCTGGGGGCCTGCACGGGTAGGCGAGGATGTGTGCTAAGCGCCCACTGGGTGAGATGTCCGAGAAGGGCGGGCGGCCGCCCGGCCCGTACGTGCGGCAGGGGACCCCGTATCCGCCATGCCGCCTCCGAGCGGCGATACTGGATGCATGGACACGACGATCACCGCGCCCCGCGCCGAGGTGCTGCGGGACCGCTACCGCAGCCGACTGCCCGAGCGCTTGCAGGAGCTGGCCGGCCCCGCCGAGGGTAACGTGGACCTGCCGCTCCACATCGTCTGGTCCGGACGGACGAGCTACAGCCTGGACCGTCCGAAGTCCCGCATGACGCTCTACCGGATCGTCCTCGCCGAAGGACTGTACGAGGATTTGGTGACCCTCCTGCACCACCGGCTGCTCGCCGAGCAGTGGCCCGTGCTGCGGCGCTTGATCAGTCCCTACATCCGCGAGGTCTGGGAGGACGCCTTCCCCGAGCTGCTCCGCACCGCTCCGGCCGCTATGACCGCCGCGTGAAGCTCACTCCGCTCCAGGAGCGTCTCCTCGCCGACATCCTCGACCTCGGCTCCCTCTACCCTCTGGTCCTCACCGGCGGGTACGCCGTGCAGGCCCACGGCCTGGTCGAACGCTTCAGCCGTGACCTCGATGTCGCCACCGAGAACCCCGCTCCGATGCAGGAGGTCGTCGCCTCACTCACAGCCGGCCTCAGCGCGCGCGGATGGCGGACCACGCACGTCCAGACCGATCCGCTCAGCGGCCGGTTCCTCGTCACCGATCCGGACACAGGCGAGGAGTGCGAGGTCGACGTGCTCAAGGAGGCGTTCTGGGCTCCGCCTGCCCAGACTCCCTACGGCCCCGTTCTTTCCCTCGACGACGTGATTGGCACCAAGGTCCGTGCCCTCGCCGACCGAGGCACCGTTCGCGATCTCATCGACGTCCAGGCTGCCTCCCGCCACCGCTCCACCGCCGACCTCGAATCCCTGGGCCGCCGTCGCGCCCACGACGAGTTCAGTCTCGAGGACCTCCGGGACCGGCTGATCGGCGCGGACTGGTACGAGGATGAGGACTACACCGCGTACGGGCTCACCTTCCGGCAGATCGAAGAACTCAAGGCGTGGGCGCTGGAGTGGGCGGAGGATCTGGGTGCGCGAATCCATGACGAGAACGCCTGAGAGGCGGTCATCGCGTCCGTCCCCTCTACCGCTGTTGCAACGAAAGGGTGCGGTGTAGCCAACAGGTTCCAACCCGGAGCCGTCCACGGTGGGTGGTTGCCCTGCACATCCGTCGTGCAGGGCAGCCGCGCGATACCCCGCAGTGGACTTACGGCGAAACCGGGCTGCGGTAACGGTCAAACACGGCATCCCGCTCCCACTCCCAGTCCGGGCCCCGACGGTGGAACTCGGTAACGGCCACTCGAAGAATTGGTCGGAAGGCTTCCGGCTGGATCCGCTGCCGTCCTTCGGGGCGGGTGAGCAAAACCATGCTCTGCATCGCCCGCGCCTACACCGTCACCGCGAGTCGAGGCCCACGCTCCTGGCCGTCATGTGGTTTGGTCGTCCGCCCAGAGGCCGTCCGGACGGAACTGTCGTCTCAGCGGTGCGTCAGCGAGACGAGCACGCGCAGGGTTCCTCGTTCTGCCCCGGCAGCAGCCGCAGGGTGAAGACAGAGCCGTCGGCGTGGACGGAGACCGGACCGCCCCAGTCCTTGTCGACGGTGAGGCGGGGGCGGACGTGGCGGCTCGCGTGGACGAGGGCGCGGTACTCCTCGATGTCGCCCCTGGCGAGGAGTCGGAAGACCCCCTCGTCCACGCCGGAGAACGCCTCGACGCGGGGGCCGTTGAGGCGGAAGACGTGGTCGGTGCCGACGTACTCGTTGCCGAAGAGGGTGTGGGCGGCGTCCTGGATGCTCATGCTGGCCGCGTGTTCGAGACCGGTGTAGCGTTTGCGGCCCTGTCGGTCAGTCAGGTGGCGGGCGGTGGCGTGGCCGGAGCCGGTGAAGGCCATGAGGCCCGCCGCGGTGGTGTGGGCCAGGGACTCCTGGAACCAGGCGTAGTCCTTCGGCTGCACATGGCAGCCCCGTACGGGCTCCGGTGCCACCAGGCCCTCGGCCGGCGGGTGGATGTCCGGCATCACGTTCGCCTGGAACGGCGGGGCGTTCAGGTTCGCTTCCCGGCCCTCTGCCGGGGACAGCCGACCGCCGCTGCCCGGTGCCTGGAGGGCGTGGACGGTCACCGTGCCGCCGTCCGTCGGGAGCTGCGTGCTGAACAGCAGGCCGGGGGTCTCGTTCCACGCGCCGATGTGGACCGCTTCGGCGTGAGCCGAGGCGGACGCCAGCTGCTCGGCGGAGGTGGCGGAGTCGCTGTGGTTGCCCTTGCAGGCGAGGGGGATGGCAAGGGACGGCTCGCCCGGCCGCCAGACTTCGGCGAAGTACTGGGGACGATAGCGGTACTTCACCTTCTCGCCCTTGTCCCTGCTGGTGAGGGCCCAGCCCGCGCGTAACGCCGTGTCGGCTGGGACGATCGTCACCGAGTGGTCGGGGAAGCGGCTGCGCAGCATGTGCTCGGCGAGCGTGAGCGCGAAGCCGATGCCGAGCTCGCCGGACTGCAGCGACTTGTAGTGGTCCGCGATGCGGTGGCCTTCGTCGGTGAGGCCGAGGAAGGAGTCACGACCGCCGGCCAGCGCCTGGGTGTACTTGAGCGCGCCCCAGTGCTCCGCCAGCCCCCGGCTCGCACCACGCCACGACAGGGAGGTGGCCCGGGCGAGGGTGTGGAGCACGTCCCAGAGGGTCACTTCGAACTGCTGGGGCAGCTCCGTCTGCGGAATCGGGACGAGGGCGGGCTTCCGGCGGAGCGGTTCGTCCTCGTTCTCCTTCCGCTTCTCGTCGTCCGCCGTGATGGCGGCCTTCACCTTCCCGACGAGCGCCACGTCGGAGTGGACGGAGACGTTCGACGGCTGGGTCAGGTCCTGGAGCACTTCCTCGGTCGGCTTCAACAGCTCTCCTCACGGCGTGCGCGGGCGGTTCGCATTGGCTGGACCGTACGGAAGGGAGGAGCGGCGCACGCAAGTGCGCAGGGGCGCGTGACCTGGGCTTCGGCCCGGGCGGGCCGGTCTCGGCGCCTTGGCCCCGCCTCGCTCGCGAGTTCCACGCTGCCGAGGGGCCTCCGGCGGGCGGCAGGCGGCGATCCGGCTTCCGGGGCGGTCGAGCGTCGACCGGCCGATGGCCGAAGGGAACCGTGTTCCACGAACCAGAGCGATGTCGGTGCCCGACAGGTCAGTGGTGCGTGGACGCACGCCGTCCGTGTACGGAGGGGCCTCCCGCCTGGTGACGGCTCATCAGGCGAGTCGGCATCCGGTCGGCGTGGGTCGCCGGGTCTTCCCGCATAGGGGCCGATGACGGCGCGAAAGCCCCGGCGGGAAGCCGTCTGGCCTGACCGGAGCGATGTTCCCCACAAACATCGAACGGGGGTGTCGGTGTAAGGTCGAGGCTGCCCTTGACCTGCAGAAAGCGGGCAGGGAGCCGTCTTACAGGAGTCCAAAGTGCTGCGTACTCTGTTCAAGTCCAAGATCCACCGGGCCACGGTGACCCAGGCCGACCTCCACTATGTGGGGTCCGTCACCATCGACGCCGATCTGATGGACGCCGCCGACCTCCTTCCCGGCGAGCTCGTCCACATCGTCGACATCGACAACGGCGCCCGCCTGGAGACGTACGTCATCGAGGGCGAGCGCGGCTCCGGGGTCATCGGGATCAACGGCGCCGCCGCGCACCTGGTCCACCCGGGCGACCTGGTCATCCTCATCAGCTACGCCCAGGTGGACGACGCCGAGGCCAGGGCGCTCGTGCCGCGCGTCGTCCACGTCGACGCGGCCAACCGCATCGTGGAACTCGGCTCCGACGCCTCCGCCCCGGTGCCGGGCAGCGGCACCGCGCGCAGCCCCCACGCCGTGCCGGCCGCCCGCTGACCCGGACGGCGGCGAAACCGGGGCCGGGGCCGGCCGGCGGCCGGCTGCGGGACGGGCGCGGGACGGACGTGGGCACGGCCGTCCGCCGTCCGGTCCGAGTCCGCGGGCCCGGCCCGTCACGGCTCCCGGCCCTGCGATCCCGCCGCCCCGCCCCACCACGGACCTGTCCGGAGACGGAGCCCGTCCCGCCCGGACCCGGAGGCCTGCTCCGTCACGCCCCCTGCCGCGGCGGGGGGCTTCCCGCCCGGGACCGCGGGCCTGTCCCGGCGGGGAACCGTCCCGTCACGAATCAGCGGTCCGTCCCCTCGCGGTCCGTCCCCTCGCGGTGCCCGGTCTCGTGGTCGGGTGGTCCCGCCCCGGCCGGCCACTGAGGCCGGGACCCCTCGGACACCGCGGCCGGGCGTCCGCCCCGTGCCGGTTCCGGCGCCCTGACGGGGACGGCGGGCATGGTTCCGGCGTGCGGGGGAAGGCGCGGCAGGAGATCCTCGACAGGGAGTGACGAGACCTCAGGGAGAGGCCATGACCCAGCCCCGACCCGACCCGGTGCCCCCCATGCCCGACCCGGCTCCCGCTCCGGAGCCGCCGCCTCCGGGCCCCGGGCCCGTGCCGACGCCGACGCCGGTACCGCCGCATCCGGCGCCCGGACCGGTGCCCACCCCGGACCCCGTCCCGAGGCCGCCCGGCCCGGACCCGGTGCCCGACCCGGACCCGGCTCCGGGCCCCGTCAGCCGAGCCTGACGGCCGCGGCGCCGGGACCGGCGGGCCCCGCCCGCGGGGACGCGGCCGTCGGCGGGCCGGCCTCCCGTCCGGTGGCGGGCCCCGGGCGGGGGCCCGCGGGTGGCGGCCCCGGCCGGCCCGGCCTCACCGAGGGCGGGCTTCCGTCCGCGAGGGGACGCCCGTCGGCCCGGTCGCGGCCGTCCGGTTCACCCCGGTGAGCCCCGCGCGAGGTGACATCGCACCGGCGCTCGACGCGGAGGCACGGGCCCTCCCGGCCGCGTGCCGCACCGATACCGCTGTTTCCGGCCAAACGAGGGGTGCTGCGCGCCCCCCTGTGTCCTCGTACCCCCTTGCCACGCCTCGGCGCCCGCCTCTAGCTTGGGCGGCTGCTGACCTGTGCACAGGGGGGAACCGCCATGGCCGTACGGGGACGACACCGCCGGCAGCAGCCGAGCCGTCTCAACCGCGCGTCGCTGACCGTCACGATCGGCAGCGCCCTGCCGCTGATCGGTGCCGGGACGGCCCACGCGGCGTCCGCGGACGTCTGGGAGAAGGTCGCCGCCTGCGAGTCCACCGGCCGCTGGCAGACCAACACGGGCAACGGCCACTACGGCGGCCTCCAGTTCAGCCAGTCCACCTGGGAGGCGTACGGCGGCACGCGCTACGCGCCCCGCGCCGACCTGGCCACCAGGGACCAGCAGATCGCCGTGGCCGAGAAGGTGCTCAAGGGCCAGGGCCCGCGCGCCTGGCCCGTCTGTTCCGAGCGGGCGGGGCTCACCCGCGGCGGCGAGACGCCCGACGTCCGCCCGGAGCCCCGCACCGACCGCCCGGAGCCCCGCACCGACCGCTCCGAGCGGCCCACCACGCCGACCACCATCCCGAACCAGCGCCGTGAGAGCTACACCGTCGCCCACGGCGACACGCTGTCGCGGATCGCCTCCGACGAGAGCGTCCCCGGCGGCTGGAAGCGGTTGTACGAGCGGAACCGCACGGTCATCGGGGAGAACCCGGACCTCATCTTCCCGGGCCAGAGGCTGACGCTCCGCATGACGGCGCCCGCGAAGCCCGGCACCCGGGCCGAGACCCGCACCGGATCCCGGGCCGAGACCCGCACCGGATCCCGTGCCGAATCCCGCACCACCGCTCCGGACGGGGCCGCTTCCGCGTCCGGGGACCGGGCCCGGTCGGAGTCCGGGGCCCGGCAGAAGCCGCGGTCCGCACCGCGGCCCACGACCCCCGGGCCAAGCCGAGCCCCGCCACGCGGCCCGCCGGGTCCGCGACACAGGCGGCCCCCAAGCCCAGGACGCAGCCCGTCGCCAAGCCCAGGCCGAAGCCGCAGACCTCCTCCAAGCCGCAGACCGCGTCCAAGCCGCAGACCTCCTCCAAGCCGCGAACCGCGTCCAAGCCCAGGCCGCGGACGCAGCCCGTCGCCAAGCCCGCACCCGCCAGAACCGCCTCCGGCAACCGCACCGGCGGCCTCAGCGCGCCCGTCGACTCCTCGCCCGGTACCGCGTACGGCAAGGCCGGCTCCTCCTGGTCCTCCGGCTACCACACGGGCGTCGACTTCCCGGTGCCCACCGGCACCTCGGTGAGGGCGGTCGCCTCCGGCCGCGTGGTCTCCGCCGGGTGGGCCGGGGCGTACGGCTACCAGATCGTCATCCGGCACCACGACGGCAAGTACAGCCAGTACGCGCACCTGTCCGCCCTCTCCGTCCGCGAGGGGCAGGGCGTCAGCAGCGGCCAGCGCATCGCCCGGTCCGGTTCGACCGGCAACAGCAGCGGCCCGCACCTGCACTTCGAGGTGCGCACCGGACCCGGTTACGGCTCCGACATCGACCCTCTCGCCTACCTCAGGAGGGGCGGCGTCGGCATCTGACCACCGCGCTTGAGGCCACCCGGCCGGGCACCGCTACGGTGGTGCCCGGCCGGACGCGTGTGCGGGGGAGGGCGGACGGGATGGGAACGGAGGCACGGCGGCTGACCGCCGCCGAACTGCGGGCCGTGGGCGAGGCCGGCGGTTTCTTCACGCTCCTCGCCGCGCCGCCGGCCCCCGGCCGGTACGCCCCGCTCACCCGGGCGTACGCCCTCCGGCCGACGGCGTGTTCCCCGGGCCCGGATCCGGCCCTGAACCCGCACCCGGCTCCGAATCCGGACCCGAAGCCGGGGACGGACCCGCACCCGGACCCGGACTCGCCTCTCGCCGTACGGGTCGCCCGGGTCGCGGAGGGGCTGCGCACCCGCGAGTACCGGGTCGCGGCGTCCCTGGTGCAGCTCGGGCTCGCCGCGCGCCTGTGGTCGGTGACGCTCGGCTCGGCCGCGCTGCACGGCGTCTTCCCGGACGTGTCGCCCGGGACGCTGCACTGGGACCCGACGCGCTCCACGCCCGACGAGCTGTGGTGGTCGGGCACCGCCACCCGGCCCGGTACCGCGCGGGAGCTGCGGGAGGCCGTCCAGTACGGCCACCTCGGTCCGCTCGGCGACGCCCTGCGGGCCGCCGGCCCCGTGTCGCCGCGGCTGCTGCGGGGCAACGCGGGCTCCGCGCTCGGCGGCGCCGTGCGCGAGTTCACCCGCTGGGCGCACCGCCAGGGCCGCGCCGACGCGGCGGAGCGGGCCGCCGTGCTCGCCGCCGAGCTGCTCGACCACCCGGACCTGGCCGGAACGCTCCGGGGGCCCACGCTGCGGCGCCGGACCTGCTGCCTGTACTACCGCTGCCCGGGCGGCGGACTGTGCGGCGACTGCGTCTTCGACGCCCCGCCGGGAAGCGCCGCCGCCGGTCCGCGTTTGGCGGGCGGCGGGTCGGCTCCGTAAAGTCCCCTTTTCGGAATGCGGCAAACGAGTGATCGAGGAACGGCAGCGGCCATGACGGTGACAGAAGAGGGCCAGGCGTACGGGCCGGGCATCGACCCCGAGCGTCTGGCCGTCTGCCTGAGCGTGCTCGAGGAGCTCGACAAGCTGGAGATCGACCATCCGGACGCGATCGCCGTCCGCCGCGCGACGGCCGGCATCTACCGGTCCGTCAAGCAGCGCCGCCGCCAGGAGCGGCGGGCGGCGAAGACGGCGCACGACCGGGCGGTCACCGAGGCCACCGCGACGGGCTCCGCCGAGCGCATCGACGACGAGACGCAGGGCCTGCTGCCCAGCTCCTCCGCCGCCGGCGAGATCGCGGGCATCCTGCAGCGCCCCCGGTCCTGCTACGTCTGCAAGGGCCGGTACGTGCAGGTCGACGCGTTCTACCACCAGCTGTGCCCGTCGTGCGCGGCGGAGAACCGGGCCCGCCGCGACGCCCGCACCGACCTCACGGGCCGGCGCGCGCTGCTCACCGGGGGCCGGGCGAAGATCGGCATGTACATCGCGCTGCGGCTGCTGCGCGACGGTGCGCACACCACGGTGACGACGCGCTTCCCCAACGACGCGATCCGCCGCTTCAAGGCGCAGCCGGACAGCGACGAGTGGATCCACCGGCTGAAGGTCGTCGGGATCGACCTGCGCGATCCGGCGCAGGTCGTCGCCCTCGCGGACTCCGTCGCGGCGGCCGGCCCGCTGGACATCCTGATCAACAACGCCGCGCAGACCGTGCGCCGCTCCCGCCGGGCGTACAGCGAGCTGGTCGCCGCCGAGTCGGCCCCCCTGCCCACCGGCGAGCTGCCCGCGGCGGAGGTCATCGGCACGTTCGGCAGCGGCGCGGTGGAGAGCGTGGCCGCCCTGCCCTCCCCGCGGAGCGGCGACGGACTGACCGCGCAGGACGTCACGGACCTCGCGCTGGTGGGCGGCTCGGCGACCCCGGCGCGGATCGCCGCCGGCACGGCCATCGACGCGGGCGGCCTGGTGCCCGACCTGGCACCGGTGAACAGCTGGATCCAGACCGTCGAGCAGGTCGACCCGGTGGAACTGCTGGAGGTCCAGCTCTGCAACTCGACGGCGCCGTTCATCCTGATCAGCCGGCTCCGCCCGGCGATGGCCGCCTCCACGGCCCGGCGCAAGTACGTGGTGAACGTCTCCGCCATGGAGGGCGTCTTCGGCCGCGGTTACAAGGGCGCCGGGCATCCGCACACCAACATGGCGAAGGCCGCGCTCAACATGCTGACGCGCACCAGCGCCCAGGAGATGTTCGAGGCGGACGGCATCCTCATGACCGCCATCGACACGGGCTGGATCACCGACGAGCGCCCGCACCCGGACAAGATGCGGCTCGCGGACGCCGGCTTCCACGCCCCGCTCGACCTGGTCGACGGCGCGGCGCGGGTCTACGACCCGATCGTGCGCGGCGAGGCCGGCGAGGACCTGTACGGCTGCTTCCTGAAGGACTACGCGCCCGGCAAGTGGTAGGGCCTCCGCCCCCGGCCCGGAGGGGTGGCTCGCAGTGCCCCGGACGGGGCACTGCGAGCCACTGTGTCCGGTAGTCGACGGTGTGATGCGTTCCATCGAGCGGCGCCGCGCTCATTTGGTTAACCTGGGGTGAACGGCCGGTCGACCGGGATTCACGAACTCCCTGGCGCCGGCCGCGGACCGGCCTGCCACCGAAAGGCCGTGGTCCCGTCCGGAGACCGGCGCCACCGCGACCGAACGGCAGCACACGTCCCCAGGTTCGCGACATGAAGGAGTGCGCGGTGACACCAGAAGCGACCACGCAGGAGCAGCCGGCGGAATTCCCCGCCCGGCCCACCCGTTCGGACGAGCTCGGCAGCCTGGAGGTGTGGGCCCGCTCGGCCCCCATCCGCCTCGCCGGGTACGAGGACGACCTCGCGGAGCCGCACATCCTGCCCGGTGTCGACTGAGCGGCCCGGCAGGGTGTGCCGTGCCCCCGCCGCGGCGGCGGGGGCACGGGCCGTCCGTCCGGCGCCGACACGGGAGAACGCACCGGACGGGGCCGCCGCGGCGGGGCGGAGCACCGGGCCGAACGTCATCGGCGTCCGCTCCACCCGGTTCACTTCCGCCGGAAGATAGCGGAGAGAGCCTCCGCCCACCAGCTCTGACCAGCGCCTCACCCGGTGTCCCGTTCCCGCCCGGTGCTCCGCCGGACCCGGCGGGACGCGCCCTCCAGCCGCGTCGGCGGCAGGAAGTCGCGCACCGGCGTCCGGTGCCACCACGCGCCCGTGGCCCGCAGCTCCCGCCAGGTCGTGAAGCGGTACCGGTACAGCCGGGCCCTGACCAGCGCCGGGGGTGCGCCCGGGAACGGGTTGTGGCGCAGGAGCCGCAGGGTGTCCCGGTCCCCCCTCAGAAGCCGCTCCGCGAACGCCCCGAACCACCCGGCCGCGTAGGCCGGGGACAGCGCCGCGAACCACATCAGCCAGTCGAGCCGCAGGTGGTACGGGGCGAACTGGCGAGGGAGCCGCCGCACGTCGCCGGGCTTGCCCTTGAACTCGTAGGCGCGCCACACGGTCCCCTCGCGGGCCACCGGCTCGTCGGTGCCCTCGACGACGATCTCGTACCGGACCCGGCCGACCGTGCCGAAGGCGCCGTACGTGTTGACCAGGTGCAGCGGGTCGAAGGACCGGTTCATCGCCTGCCGGCGGGAGAGCAGGTTGCGCACGGGGCGCACGCTCAGCGCCAGGACCAGGACGGTCACGGCGACGACGAGGACGGCGTACCACGGCGGTGGCCCCGGCAGCTCCGGCGGGGCGGCGACGAGGGTGCCGTCGACGGCGGACAGGGCGAGGACGACGGTGATCCAGTTCAGCCAGGCGAAGTTGCCCGACAGCACCAGCCACAGCTGGGTCAGCACGATCGCCCCGGCCGCGGCGGTCGCCACCGGCTGAGGGGCGAACAGCAGGACGGGGACGACCAGTTGCGTCACGTGGTTGGCGGCCGTCTCCACCTTGTGCAGCGGCCGGGGCAGGTGGTGGAAGAACCAGCTCAGCGGGCCCGGCATCGGCTGGGTCTCGTGGTGGTAGTACAGGCAGGTCAGGTCGCGCCAGCACCGGTCCCCGCGCAGTTTGATCAGACCCGCGCCGAACTCGACGCGGAACAGCAGCCAGCACAGCAGCCACATCACCGGTACGGGCGGGGCGGTCTCGTCGTTGCCGAGGAAGACCGCGAGGAAGCCGGCCTCCAGCAGCAGCGACTCCCACCCGAAGGCGTACCACGTCTGGCCGACGTTCACGATCGACAGGTACAGCCCCCACAGCGCCGCCCACATCGGCATCGACGCGGCCAGCGGCACGGCGTCCCCCGCACCGGCGGCCAGCGCCAGGGCGAGGGCCGCGCCCGTCCACGCGCAGGACGCGAAGAAGCGGTCGGAGTAGTGCAGGCGGAACAGGCTCGGCGCCCGGCGCGCGGGCACCCGTCGCAGGTACTCCGGCACGGGGGTCATGCCGCGCTCGCCGATCAGCGCCCGGAACTGGAGCGCGGCGCTCAGGAACGCGACGAGGTAGACACCGGCGAGGCCCCGCTGGAAGGCCAGACGGCCCAGCCAGTGGTCGGACGAGGCGAACCAGGCGAAGGACTCCATCCCCTCCAGTATCAGCCGCCCGCGATCCGGCGCACCGCCCGGCCGAGGCGGCGGGCGTACCACCGCTGGGCGACGGGGACGAGGGCCCGGCCGCCCGCGTGTACCAGCGGGCGGGGCGGCTGAACGCGGTGACCGCGAACCAGACCGAACCGTCGGGCAGCAGTTCGACGACGAAGGACTCCTCGCCGCTCTCGGGGTGCCCGGTGAGGGTGCCGTACGCGAAGCCGGTGCGGTTTTCCTCGTACACCGCCCACACCACCTCGCACGGCGCGCCGTACTCCAGCGGCCCGGCGCCCACCGACACCCGGACGCGTGCGCCGGGCTCCGCCCGGGCCGCGTCGGTCCGCAGGCGGGCACTGGCCGCGCGGTGCATCCGCCAGGTGGTGACGGCGGCGCCCGCCGCCTCGAAGGCGCCCCGGCCGCGGCCGACCGGGGTGCGGTGGCGCAGGTGGTGGTAGCCCTCCGGGAGGGCGGCGGGGGAGCGGGTGGCGCCGACCTCCGGGTAGGTGAGGCGGAGCGGTGCCGCGGCGGTGCGGCGGGGGCCGCGGGCGGGCCGGGTCATGCGGGTACCTCCTCGTGGTCCGGGGCGGTGGTGCCGGTCCGGCGGGTCGACAGGCGGCGCCAGGCCAGGAGCGAGCAGAGCGCGAAGCCCAGGGCGTTGGCGAGGCCGTGGGTGGCGGCCATCCACGCCAGGTTCGGGTGGGGCAGCCCGGTCGCCTCGCCGACGGCCCAGCTCAGGGCCGGCAGCATGGTCGCCACCAGCACGCCGGCGGAGACGGCCAGCAGCGCCCGGGTGAGCCGGTCGCCGGCGCCGGCCCGCACGTCCCGCCAGGTGAGCAGGGCGACGGCCCACATCCCGGCGGTCAGCACGACGGCCCCGGCCAACTCGGCCCAGTCGTCGACGAAGTACCCCAGGAGCACCAGCAGGGTGCCGAGCGGGACGCTCAGCGCGGCGAACGCGCCCAGCGGGCGACCGGGAGCGGCGCGGTGCACCAGCCCGGCGACGAGCGCGGCGGCGAACCCGGCGAAGTGGAAGTGCGGCACGGTCAGGTCCAGGATCTCCAGGTCGAACCCGAACAGCCGATGCCCCCACCGCTCGGCGACCAGCGCGGTCGCGGCGACGGCCGGACTCACCAGGGCGGTGCACAGTGCCACCTCGGCGGGCGCGAGGGACCGCACGGCGGCCAGGCGGCGCGGCGCGGCGAACGCCGGCAGGAGGGTGCCCGCCGCGTAGCAGCAGGCGAGGGCGGTGGCGGGGGCGCCGCGCGGCAGCCACAGCGACACCGCGCCCGGTACGGCGAACAGCGGCCAGAGCCGGACGGCGGCGGCCGCCCGGGGCACGTCCGCCAGGCGCAGCCCGACGGGGACGACCACGAGCATGCCGAGTGTCACGACCAGGTCGACCAGGACCGCCACGGCGACGCGCCTCCTCATTTCTTGAACGCGTTCAACAAGAATGGCACGTGAAGCGTAGCGCCACGAACTGAACACGTTCAAGCCGTCTGCGGGGGTCTCGGGGGCGGTCTTCCGGTTGCGGCCCGCCCCCGGGTCCGGCAGACATGGAAGCACTCGTCAGGTCAGACCGGCGGAAAGGCGGGAGATCCGCGTGCGTCCACCCACACGCCACCCCACGGCGCCCTCCCGCCGCCCCGTGGCCGCCTCCCTGGCGGTCCTCGCCGGGTTGTTCGCCGCCGGCTGCGGCGGTGACGGGGAGCGCCCCGCCGCCCGCCCCTCCGCCGCCGACCCCCGGCCCCTCCTCCAGCCGGCCGCCGAACCCGGACCGGACCCCTTCAGCCCCTCCACCGCCCTCACCGCCGACCACTCCGCCGCACGCCGCCCGCCGTCCCCGGCCGCGTCCGGCGGCCCGTCCGCGGCCCCCGCCGGAGGCGCGCCGCGCACGGTCGACGGCGCCACCCCCGGCCTGTACGGCGGTACGCACTCGCTCCCCAGCTGCGACGTGGACCAGCAGGCGCGCCTCCTCTCCGCGGACGGGGCCAGGGCGCGCGCCTTCGCCCAGGCCGCCGGGGTCACCCCGAGCGGGCTCGGTGCCTGGCTGAGCGGTCTCACCCCCGTGACGCTGCGCGCCGACACCCGCGTCACCGGGCACGGGTACCGCGACGGAGCGGCCGTCCCCCACCCGGCGGTGCTCCAGGCGGGCACCGCGGTCCTCGTCGACCGGTACGGCGCGCCCCGCGTCCGCTGCGCCGCCGGCAACCCCCTGCGCGCCCCGGCCGACGCGGGGCCGCCCACCGGGTACCGGGGCGAACCCTGGCCCGGATTCCGGCCCGACCGGGTCGTCCTGGTCAGCCCCACGCAGCAGGTCCTGGACAGCCTCCTGCTGGTGAACGTCCTCAACGGCGCCTGGCTCGAGCGCGCGATCGGCACCCGGGGCGGGGAGGACCGCGAACCCGCCGTCCCCCCGGCGTACGACCCGGACGACCGGCACGTGGCGGACGGACCCGTACCGGACGGCGCCCGGACGGCGGCCGGCGCGCATCCCGCCGCGCCCGCCGTCCCCCGGGAGCCCGCCGCCCGCCGGATCCCCGGGCCGCCGCCGGCGCCGGCGGATCCGCCGTCCGCGCCCCCGGACGGCGCCGACCCCGACTCCCCCGCCCGAAGACGGGCTCGCGCCCGGGGAACCCGTGCCCGACGGGCCCCCGGAGGAGGCCGTACCCGACGGACCGCCGTCCGGGGAGCCCGAGCCGGGGGAGCCCCTGCCCGAGGGGCCGTGGTCCGGCGACCCCGCCCTCGACGGACCGCTGTCCGACGGGTCCGTCCCCGACGGGCCGCCCGGGGACGGCGCCCTGTACGGACCGCTCCCGGACTCGGTGGAAGCCGAGGAGTGAGACGGAGGGTGCCCCGCCCCTCCGGGCGGTGCCCCGCCATTCGATAAACCCGGCAAATGATGACAGAGTGGCCCCATGATTGATCCGGCAGCGGATGCTCCGTCGCTTCCCGGGGAGTGGCCCGCCCATCCGGATCTGAGCCTGGCCCTCAACCGCATGGGCAGCTTCGACTGGGACCTCGACACCGGGCTGATGCACATGGACGGGGGCGCCCTCGCCGTCTTCGAGACGGACCCGGACGAGTACGACGGGCGACCCGAGAACCTGGAGCGAAGGGTTCCGGCCGGCGAGGCCGTGCGCCTCGACGCCGTGGTGGCGCAGGCCCTCAAGGACGGCAGCACCCGCTACGGCGCGTACTTCCGCGTCCGCACCCGCGACGGCGGGCTCCGCTGGACCCACACCCAGGGCTTCATCCGCCGCGACGGGAGCGGACGCCCCCGCCGGATCATCGGCATCGTCCGCGACGCCACCGACGAGCTGGCCGAGTCCGCCGGCCACCGGGAGGTCGACACCGAGCGCCGCCGCCGGACCAGCGTCGTGGAGTCCACCACCGCCGCCCTCGCCCACGCCCGCACCGTCCGGGACGTCATCGAGGTGCTGAAGGACCCGGACGGCCTGGAGAACCTCGGCGCGGCCAGCGTCGTGGTGGGCCTCCTGGAGGCTGGCCGCATCCACCTCGTCGCCGACGGCCCCCAGGGCTCCTTCGTCCCCGGCACCCGCCACACGCGCGTGGACGAGGACTACCCCATGAGCGAAGTCGTGCGGACCCTCGTCCCCCGCTTCATCGAGTCCCCCGAGGAGTTCGCCGCCTCCTATCCGGTCCTCTGGCCGCACATCACCCACCTCGGGGTCACCGCCGCCGCGTACCTGCCCCTCATCGCGCACGCCCGGCCCATCGGCGCCGTGGGGCTGCTCTACCGCGACAAGGGCGGCTTCACGCCCGACGAGCGCAACGTCCTCGTCGCCCTCGGCAGCAGCATCGCCCAGAGCCTCCAGCGCGCCGTGCTGTTCGAGCAGGAGCACGACCTCGCCGAGGGGCTCCAGCAGGCCATGCTCCCGCGCCGCATCCCCGACGTCCCCGGCGCGCAGGTCGCCGTCCGGTACCGGGCCGCCCGGCGGGGCAGGGACATCGGCGGCGACTGGTACGACGTGATCCCGCTCCCCGGCGGCCGCCTCGGCGCCGTCATCGGCGACGTCCAGGGCCACGACACCCACGCCGCCGCCGTCATGGGCCAGCTCCGCATCGTCCTGCGCGCGTACGCCGCCGAAGGGCACGACCCCGCCACCGTCATGGCGCGCGCCTCGGTCTTCCTCAGCGAACTGGACACCGACCGCTTCGCCACCTGCACCTACATGGAGGTGGACCCGGCCACCGGCGTCGTCCAGGCCGTACGGGCCGGCCACGTCGACCCGCTGCTGCGCGACGCGGACGGGGGCTGCCGCCGGCTGCCCGTACGCGGTGCGCTGCCCCTCGGGCTGTCCGCCGAGTTCGGCGCCCTGGACTACCCGGTCGACGTCCTCGAACTCGGGCCCGGGCAAACCCTGGTCCTGTACACCGACGGCCTCGTCGAGCGGCCAGGCGCCGACCTCGACGAGGGCATGCGGTGGCTCACCGGGGCCGTCCGCGACGGGCCCGCCGACCCGCGGCTGCTCGCCGACCGGCTGTGCGAGGCGGTGGACGGGCGGGGCGGCGACGACGACGTGGCGATCCTGCTGCTGCGCCTGCGGGGCGGCCCCGCCCCGCAGGCGGGCGGCGGGTTCCGGCAGCACGTCGCGCAGAACGACCCCGAGGCGCTGTGCTCCGCCCGCCACGCGATCCGCGGGACCGTCCGGGCCTGGGGCGGCCGGGAGCGGTCCGACGAGATCGAACTGGTCGCCGGCGAGCTGATCACCAACGCCCTGCTCCACACCGACGGCGGGGCCGTCGTCACCCTGCGGATGCCCACCGCGCACCGGAGGAGGCTCCGCGTCGAGGTGGAGGACCGCTCCAGCGCCCTGCCGCGCCGCCGCGACGCGGGGACGGCCGACCTGTCGGGGCGCGGACTGCTGCTCGTGGACCGGCTGGCCGACGCCTGGGGCGTCGAGTCGCGCGGCAGCGGGAAGTGCGTGTGGTGCGAGTTCGCCCTCCCCGGCCCGGCCGGGGCGGACCGCCGGACCCGCCGGACCGCGGGGCCGGCCGCTCCGGGCACCGGTCCGGCCCTGCGGTCCGGCCCCGGCCGGGCGCGCGGACCTCACCGGCCGGCGCCCCCGGACAGGCGGACGGAACGGCCGCCGTACGCGGCGCGCGCCGCGCGTCGGCCGCCGACGGCGGCCGCGCCCCGCCCCGAGGGACGGGCGCGAAGGACCCCGCCGGTGTGACGGGAGCGCCGTGCCGGCCGGCGCCGGCCGGCACGGCGGGGCGGACGGAGCCGATGCGGGCGCGGGGGGGGCGCCTCCCGGTCCCCGGCCACCGCCGCGGTCCGACCCGGCGGGCACCCTACGGCACCGTCCGCGGCGCGCTCGGGGCCGTGCGGCGGCGCTGCCGGTCGGCGCCCGTGCCGTGGGCCAGCACCCGCTCGGCCAGTTCCCGCACCTCCGCCTCGTCGCCGCTCGCCTCCAGCGCCGGGCGCACCCGGTCGAGCAGGGCCCGCACGGCCTCGGCCGCCGGGACGCGGTCGCCGGTCACCGGGTGCAGGGCGGGGCCGCGCACCCCGTACCGGGCCGCGGTCCACAGGGCGGCGGCCGCCGCGTGGTCGGGCAGCCGCGGCGCGGGACGGCCCCGTGCGGCGGCCCCGAGCGCGGTGGTCACCAGGGCGCGGGTGAGACCGGCCTGGAGCACCGCCTCGTCCACGCTGGGCGTGACGTCCGCGATCCGCACCTCGACGGTCGGCAGGTGGTGCGAAGGGCGCGCGAACCAGTACGCGTTGGCCGCGCGGGACGGCAGCACACCCGTACGGCGCAGGGCGGCGACCGTCCGGTCGTACTGCGCGGCGGACGCGAAGCGGGGCGGGATCTGGTGGGTCGGCCACCGGGACAGGACGAGCGCGCGCCAGCTCGCGTGACCGGTGTCCGCCCCCTGGTGGTACGGGGAGTTGGCGGACAGCGCGAGCAGGACCGGCAGCCAGGGCCGCAGGTGGTTGACGGCGGCCACGGCGGACTCCCGGTCGGGCACGCCGACGTGGACGTGGCAGCCGCAGGTCTCGGTCTCGTCGGTGAGCCGCCCGTACAGCCGGGCCATCTGCCGGTAGTGCCGCGTCGGGGTGACGGCGCGGACCGGCGCGGCCATCGGCGCCGTACCGCTGGCGAGCGGGCGGAGCCCGGCCTCGCGGGCCGCCCGGCCCAGCCGGGCCCGGGCCGCGGTCAGTTCCGCGCGCAGCCCCGCCAGGTCGGTGCACACGCCGGTCGCCGTCTCCACCATCGTCGACAGCAACTCGCGCTGGAACCCCGGCCCCGCCCCGCCGTCCGGCCGGCGGTGCTCCCGGTCGGCGTGCAGGACGTCGCCGCCACCCCCCACCGGGCTGCCGTCGACCGCGTCGAGCAGGAGGAATTCCTCCTCGACGCCGAGAGTCACCTCGCGAGCCACGGGTACCGCGACCATCAGGACCACCACTCCCGCCCCAGCCGTACGGACACGTGCCCGGCGCGGCGCCGGCGGGCAGCCGGCGGCCCCTCACAGGATGACCGGCGCGGTCGCCGTCGGCAACGGCGCGTTCCGGTCCTTCCGGCGGCCCGCCCCGTCGCTCCGGCGGCCCGTCCCGCGGCCCGCCGGGCTCCTCCGGCTCAGCGCAGGTGGAGCGACAGGTGGCCGAGGGGCAGGCCCAGCCGCCACGAGGGCAGCCACACCCGCGCCGACTCGTCCACCGCGGTCCCGGCCGCCGGGGGCGCCGACAGCGCGCCCAGGTCCGCCGCGAGCACCCGGGTCTCCTCCAGGAGCCGCCAGGTCTCCCGGGCGAGGGCCACCCCGGGCCCGTCCCCGCCCTCGCGTCGCGAGGCCAGCCGCTCCCGCACCCACTCCGGCCAGGGGTGGCCGTACGAGGTGCGGTGCAGCCACTCCTCCCAGCGCTCCTGCGGCCCCGCGCCGTCGCCGAGGTAGATCGTCAACGCGAGCGTCCGGCGGCCCGCCACGTACTCCGGGGAGCCGGTCCCGACCAGCCCGCCCCCCGCGCAGCAGCTCATCGGCCAGGTACTCGGCGCACAGCCAGTCCATCGGGACGGCCAGGCCGCCCCCGCCGGTGCCGTTCGTGCTGTCGGGCCGCAACGCTCCCACCCTCTCCCGGACGTTTCTCCCCGTGTGTGACTCGGCCACGCACCCTAGACGACGAACCCCCACCGGAGGCGCGGCGGAAGGCCGCCCTCCGCGCAACCCGACGGTGCGGTTCCGCACACGTCCCCTCCGCGCCGCCGTCTGCCGGAGAGGAACGTGCCCGGTGGGCCCCGGGGGCGGGCGCGCCCGGGCGGCGGGCCGCCCGTCGCGCGGCGGGCGGCGGGGAGTGCCGGGCGGCCGGCGCGCGGACAGGGGGCCGAACCGGCGAATCCGCCGTGTCCGAGCCGTTCGCGTACCGGCCGCAAGGCGTCCGGGGTGGTGGATTCGGAGAGTCCCCACCCGCCCCGGACCAGGGAGCCCCCCATGCCCCACCGGACGACGCGACGCGCGACCCGCCGGGCGGCCCTCGCCGTCACCGCCCTGCTCGGCGCCACCGCGGCCGCCTGCACCGCCTCCTCCCGCTCGGCCCCCGCGCCCCCCGCCCCGTCCGCCGGCGGCCGCGCGGCCTCCGCGGTCAGGCCCTTCACCCTCGTCGCCACCGGCGACGTCCTCCCGCACGCCTCGGTCATCCGGGCCGCCCGCGCCGACGCGAACGGCGCCGGACACGACTTCCGGCCCATGTTCGCCGGGGTCGCCCCCGTGGTCTCCGCCGCCGACCTGGCCATCTGCCACATGGAGACGGTGTACGGCGAGGACGGCGGACCCTTCACCGGCTACCCGTCCTTCCAGTCCCCGCCCCAGGTCGCCGACGCCCTGCGCGCCACCGGCTACGACTCCTGCTCCACCGCCTCCAACCACACCCTCGACGCCGGCCCCGAGGGCATCCGCCGCACCCTCGACCACCTCGACCGGGCCGGTGTCGAGCACGCCGGATCCGCCCGCACCGCCGAGGAGGCCACCACCCCCACCCTGCTGGAGGCCGGCGGCGCCCGGGTCGCCCACCTCGCCTACACCTACGGGACGAACGGCATCCCCGTCCCCGCCGACCGGCCCTGGTCGGTCAACCTCATCGACGAGAGCCGCATCCTCAGCGACGCCCGGGCCGCCCGCGAGGCCGGCGCCGACGTGGTCGTGGTCAGCCTCCACTGGGGCACCGAGTGGCAGACCGAGCCCGACCGGCAGCAGATCGGCCTCGGCCGCTCCCTCACCGCCTCCGCCACCGACGGCCGCCCCGACGTCGACCTCCTCCTCGGCACCCACGCCCACGTGCCCCAGGCGTACGAGAAGGTCAACGGCACCTGGATCGTCTACGGCATGGGCGACCAGGTCGCCGGGCCCATGGTCGACCACTCCGGCGCCCACGACCCGCGCGGCAACGAGGGGACCATCGCCCGCTTCACCTTCGGCCCGCCGCGCGTCCCCGGCGGCCGCTGGGAGGTCACCCGCGCCGAGTTCGTCCCGCAGTGGTTCGACACCGCCGCCAACCGCGTCGTCGACCTGAACGCCGCCGTCGCGTCCGGCGACACCGCGCTCGCCCCCGTGCGGGACCGCATCACCGATGTCGTCCTCAGCCGCGGCGCGGCCGCCCAGGGCCTCGTACGGGCCCCTTGACCGGCCGCCCGGCCACTCCTCCCAACGGGTGCTTTCGTCCCGCGCGCCCGGTGTCGCACCCCCATCCGCGGATCGCCCATGCGGAGCATTGGTCATGAAAAACGACCAGATGCCTTCCGGTCGGCGGATGGTGCTGCGCATCGCCGCCGCGCTCGGGGCCACCACCGCCGTCGGTCTCTTCGGCCTGGAGCGGACGGGGCCGCCCGGCCCCGCCGCGCCGCCCGCGCGCCCGTCCCCGCCGCGCGTGCCGCGCCCCCCGGCCCCCGCCCCCGGCGGGCCCCTCACCCCGTACCTGCCCGGGGCCCCCGCCTCGTACCGGCTCCAGCCCATGACCCGCCACGCCCCGCCCCGCTTCCGCCGCGCCCTGCCGCCGGTGCGGCAGCGGCCGTTCCTGCGGGTGTCCGGCGCGGGCCACACGATGGTCCTCACCTTCGACGACGGGCCCGACCCCCGCTACACCCCGGCCGTCCTGGGCACCCTGCGCCACTACGGGGTGCGGGCCGTGTTCTTCGTCTGCGGCGAGATGGCCGCCCTCCACCCCGACCTGCTGCGGGAGATGGCCGACGACGGGCACGTCGTGGGCAACCACTCCTGGTCGCACCCGCTGATCCCGAGGCTGCCGCCCTCCCGCATCCGCGACGAGCTCGGCACGACCAGCGAGGTGATCGAGCGGTCGGTCGGCTCCGCCCCCTGTGGTACCGCGCCCCGTACGGCGCCTGGAACCGCCTCTCCTTCGAGATCGGCGCCGAACTCGGCATGGAGCCGCTCGCCTGGACCGTCGACACCCTCGACTGGCAGGAGCCCGGCGAGGCGACCATCGTGCGGCGCGTCCTGGACGGCGCCGCGCCCGGCGTCGTCGTGCTCTCCCACGACGCGGGCGGCGACCGCTCGCAGACCGTGCGCGCCCTGCGGACCTACCTGCCGAGGCTGCTCGACCAGGGGTACCACCTCACCGTGCCGCGCCGGTGACGCGTGCCGCGGGCGCCGCCCGCCCCGCCCCCGCCACGACGTGGCGGGGGCGGGGCGGGGAGGCGCTCAGCGGGTGGCGACCAGCCGGGCGAAGACCACCACGTTGCCGTCGTAGCCGCCGGCCCGCGAGTACTCGCCGCCGCAGGTGATGACCCGCAGCTCGGGGTGGCCGGTGTCCCCGTAGACGCGTACGCCGGGGAAGTCCTCCTTCGCGTACACCTCGACGCCGTACACCTGGAAGACGGCCACGCGGCCGTCGTACCGGGTCACCTCCACCCGGTCGCCCGGCTTGAGGGTGCCCAGCGAGTAGAAGACCGCGGGCCCCGACTCGTTGTCGACGTGCCCGACGATGACCGAGGTCCCGGACTGCCCCGGCGAGATGCCGTTCTGGTACCAGCCGGCGAGGTTGGGGTCCTGCGGCGGGGGCGCGCTGATCCAGCCCTCCCCGTCCAGGCCCACGTCGATGACCGGCGCGTCCACCTTCAGCGCCTCGATCCGCACCCGGGACGCGGGCGCGTACGCCAGCGGGCGCAGCCCCGCGGACGGCGTCGGCGCGGCCGCGGTGCGCCCCCGCTCCGCCGACACCGCGCCGACCGGCTGGGGCGGTCCGGACGACGCGTCGGCCCCGTTCCGCATCATGGCGAGACCGGTGAGCATGACGAGCGCCAGCGCCCCCCACGGCTGGCGTCCCCTGATCACGTCCCAGGCACTGCGGTCCCCGATGCCTCTGCGCTCCAGGCCCATGCCTCTCCCTTCGTGGCCTCCTCGCGCACGGTAGGCGCGGTCCGCGGACCCGGCGATCGGGGAGAGGCGAACGGGTGGCGGCGCGGCACACGGGTGATGGCCCGTCCGGGTCATCGACGACGGCCGCCTGACCGGCCGTGACCTGCGGATCCGTCAGAGGGCCGGTCGGCCGTCCGGGCGTGCCGCCTCACCGGGGTGGCGCACGACCGGAGTGCAGGGTTCCGGTTGCCGGGTGAGGGTACGTCGTGGAAGGCGCATCCGTCGATCTCCCGGAGCACCGCTTTGGGGCGTCTTCCGCTGGAGGTTCAACGATGCGTGCTTCACGCGCCCTCGCGGTGGCCGCCACCGCCTGTGCGGCGATCGGGTTCACGGCCCCGCTCGCCCACGCCACCAAAGGTCCGACGAACGTCACGGTCTCCCCGACCCGGGTGCACCAGGGCGGCAGCCTGGCGGTCAGCGCCATGGGGTGCGGCCACGGCGGCACCGTCTCGTCCAACGCCTTCCCCAAGACGGCCCTCACGGTCAACGCGTCGGGCCACTCCGCCGCCACGCCGCGGATCTACGACCACGCCACGCCCGGCACCTACAACCTCGCGGTCAAGTGCAGCGACAGCCCGCGGGTCGCCACCGCGTCCTTCACCGTCATCCGCGGCCGCGGCACGGAGGGGGGCCTGGGCGGCTCCCTCGCGCCCAGCTCCACCGAGATGGCCGTCGGGGCGTCGCTGGTCGGCACCGCGGCCCTGGGCGGTGCCGTCTTCGTCAGCCGCCGTCGCCGCCCGGGGAGCGGAAAGGCCTGACCGGCCGAACCTCCCGGTCGGCCGAGTACGCCCGTCGCCCCGGGTCCCCGCGGGGACCCGGGGCGACGGGCGTGGCCGCGGCGCCGGGGGTCCGGTGGCGCCGGGGGTTCAGTGGCGGTGGTTCGCGGCCCTGCGACGCACCAGGTGGACCGCGCCCGCGGTCGCCGCGGCGACCAGCGCCCCGCCCGCGGCCAGCTCGCCGGCGTTCCACGTGCCGACGCTGCCGCCCAGGCCGCCCCGGACGCCCGAGGGCGCGGTCGTGACGGTGGCCGTCCGGGTCACGGTCGGTACCGCGGTCGAGCCGGTCCTCGCGGGTGCGATGGTCAGCCGCACCGACCCGGGGGAACCGCCGGCGCAGGTGAAGGACACCGTGTAGACCGCGCCCCGCCGGGCGTCCCAGTCGACGGTGGCCGTGGCCGAGCCGCCCGCCGGGACGGTCACGGTGTCGAAGACGTCCGACGAGGCCATGGCGGTGCCCGAGCAGCCGGGGGCGGACAGCGCGACGCGGCCGCCCGGGTTGACGGTCGTGGGGGAGACGACGAACGGATCCACCGCGCCCGCGGGAGGGGCGGTGAGGGCGAGAGCCGCCGCTCCGAGCAGAGCGGCGAAAGCGGCACCTGTCGCACGCATGGAATGACTCCTCCGGTCCGAGGGGCAGTGCGGAACGGGCTTCCGCGAAGGTGTGACATGACCCTCTACGACCGGAACGCTAGGAGCGCACTACCACACCCGCGACCCCGGGCGGGCGAATGGGGCATCCACTCACCCGGACGGCCCGCATCCGTGTCCCGCCCGGTCGCCGCGGCGCGGAAAGCGGTGCAGGGACGCCACCCCCCCTTCGCCCCGGCCGCGCGCCGCCGGGGCGGTGCGCGACCAGGCGGGCCGCCCTCCCCGCGTGCACCCCCGCACACGCCCCGCGCGCGTCCCCGTGTACGGCGTCCAGACGGTGAGACTGCATCCGCGACGGTCGCCGCAAGGGCGAGAATGAGCCATTCCGGCGCGCTTGCCCCCTCCGGCTCCCCGTCGGACGCGGGGGGCGGGTCCCCACAGGCGAGGGAGAGGGCCCCCGGAACGCGCCTCCGGCCCGTCCGCGGGCCCCGCACCCGACGGGGCGCCGCCGTCGCGGCGGACCGGCTCCACCCGTCCGCCAGGGACTCCGCCCGCTCCGCAGGGTTGCCGGGGGCCGGGGGCGCCGGGGAAGCGGCCGGGGGCGCGCCCTGCCCCGGAGGCGCCCCCGAGGTGGCGCACGCTTCCGGAAGGCGCCCTCCTCGCCCCGCCGGGAGCGGTCGCCGGCGAGGTGAGGGGGCCGGGACGCCGACGGCGGCCCGCGCACCACGCATTCCGGTGGAGAACCGGCTGGAACACTCAAATCGGTGGTGCCGAAATCGTTTTCGGCTCGAAAACGACCCTCCTCTTCCTCTCGCCGGAGAATCGACGGGCCGTCGTCGGTGACGCGCGAGTGTCGACGGTCTGTGACCAAGAACGGACCGCATTTTTCCGTTTGCTCTCGCTCTCCCGGCGGGCGATCAGTAGCCTCGGCTCGAACACCGGCCACCACCAAGACCGAACACCACGGCGACTGTTGGAGATTTGATGGACCGTCCCGCCTGGGCTCCGCCGGGCATCGACCTGTCGGTGCCGAGCGTGTCCCGTATATACGACTATTACCTGGGCGGTTCCCACAACTTCGAGGTCGACCGCGAAGCCGCCCGCAGGGCCATGGAGTTCCTCCCGGGCCTGCCCAAGATCATGCAGGCCAACCGGGCGTTCATGCGCCGCGCCGTACGCCACGCCGTCGGCGAGGGCGTCACGCAGTTCCTCGACGTGGGCTCCGGCATCCCGACGTTCGGCAACGTCCACGAGATCGCCCAGCAGGCCGACCCCTCGGCGCGGGTCGTGTACGTCGACCACGACCCGGTCGCCGTCGCCCACAGCAAGGCCGTGCTCGAGGGGAACGAGCGCGCCGCGGTCGTCGCCGCCGACCTCCGCAAGCCGCAGGACATCCTCCACAGCCCCGAGGTGGCCCGGCTCCTCGACCTGGACCGGCCCGTGGCGCTGCTGCTCGTCTCCGTCCTGCACTTCCTGGAGGACTCCGACCGCCCCCACGAGGCGGTCGCCGAACTCCGCGACGCCCTGGCGCCGGGCAGTCTCGTCATCCTCACCTACGCCTCGCTCGAGGGCGTCCCCGCCTCCCCGGAGCAGGCCGACGGCGCCGTCGGCGTCTACCGCGACATCCGCAACCCGCTGGTGATGCGCTCCCGCGACGAGGTCGCCCGGTTCTTCGACGGCTGCGAGATGCTCGACCCCGGCCTCGTGGCGATGCCGTACTGGCGGCCCGACACCCCACCCGAGCAGGAGGACCCCTACGCCTTCTCGGGCTTCGCCGGGGTGGGGCGCAAGGGGTGAGCACGCTGGCGCAGGCGTCGGGCTCCGCGGCGGACCCCGACGACCTGGAGGACAGACTCCAGCGGTTCGCGACGATATGGAGCCGGGCCATCTTCCCGGTCACGGCCACGTCGATGACCCGCACCGAGTTCGAGCAGTACCTGCTGCCGCTCGCGCGGCGGCTCAGCGCCGCCCTGCGCGCCAGGCCCTTCGACGTGGCCCCCGCCCAGTCGGTGGGCGCCGCCCTGGTCGCCGCGCACTGCACGGACCCGGACGCCCTGAGCCGCACCCTCGGCGTCGTCGACTCCTACCTGGTGCTGTACTGCGGGACCGGCGCCGACACGCCGGTCGACGACCTGCGGGCCCGCTGCGCCCGCCTCCAGCACGCCCTGGCCGCCGGGTTCGCCCGGGCGCTGCGCGAGCGGACCCTCAGCGAGCAGGAGGCCATCGCCCGGTCCGCGCTCGCCGCCCGGGCCTTCGCCGAACAGGCCCTGCACGCCACGGAGGTCCGCTTCCGGGCCGTCTTCGAGGACGCGGCCATCGGCATAGGCATCGCCGACCTCGACGGCAACGTCCTGGAGGTCAACGGCGCCCTCACCCGGATGTTCGGCGGCCTGGAGCAGGTCGTCCGCGGCCGCAGGGTCACCGAGTGGGTCCACCCCGAGGACGCCCCGCACGTCTGGAACCTGTACGGGGAACTGGTGCGCGGCGAACGCGACCACTTCCGCGTGGAGAAGCCGTTCTACCGCTCCGACGGCACCGTCCTGTGGACCAACCTGACGGTCTCCCTCCTCCGCGACCCCGAGGGCCGCCCCCAGTACCAGCTCGCCCTTCTGGAGGACACCACCGAGCGGCGGCTGCTGAACCTGCGCCTGCGCTACGAGGCCACCCACGACGCGCTGACCGGGCTGCCCAACCGCAGCCTGTTCTCCGAACGCCTGGAGAAGGCCCTCTCGGCCGGCGGGGACACCCGCTTCGGCCTCTGCTACCTCGACCTCGACGGCTTCAAGGCCATCAACGACAGCCTGGGCCACGCCGCGGGCGACCGACTCCTGGCGGAGGTCGCCGACCGCCTGGAGTCCTGCGCGACCGCGCCCGGCGAGATGGTCGCGCGGCTCGGCGGCGACGAGTTCGTCGCCCTCACCACCGGCCCCGACGTCACCGCGCGGGACGCCGAGGAGCTCGCCGGCCGCATCCTGGGCGCCCTCTCCGTCCCGATCAGCCTGGACGGGCGCCAGATCACCGTCCGCGGCAGCGTCGGCATCGTCGAGGGCCGCGCCGGCGAGCACGGGCCGGCGGACGTGCTGCGCAGCGCCGACATCACCATGTACCGGGCCAAGTCCGCGGGCGGCAACCGGTACGAGCGGGCCGACCCGGAGGCCGACGCCCGCGTCATCACCCGGCACGGGCTGACGACCGCGCTGCCCGCCGCCCTGGACCGCGGCGAGTTCTTCATCGAGTACCAGCCGCTCGTCCACCTCGGGGACGGCACCGTGCACGGCGCGGAGGCCCTGGTGCGCTGGTGCCACCCGCAGCACGGGGTGCTCGGCCCCGACCGGTTCATCCCGCTCGCCGAGCACACCGGCCTCATCGTGCCGCTCGGCCGCTGGGTGCTGGAGGAGGCGGTCCGGCAGGCCGGGTTCTGGGAGCACCGCCACGCCGACGGCGGCCCGCTGCGCATCAACGTCAACCTGTCGCCCACCCAGCTGCACCACCCGGGCCTGGTCGGCGACATCACCGACGTCCTGGAGCGCTCCGGCCTCCCCCCGGGCGCCCTGTGCCTGGAGGTGACCGAATCGGCCCTGATCGGCGCCGACGACGACCTCCTCAAGCCGCTGCGGCAGGTCGCCGAGATGGGGGTCGACATCGCGCTCGACGACTTCGGGACGGGCTACTCGAACCTCGCCAACCTGCGCCGCCTCCCGGTGAGCGTCCTGAAGCTCGACCGCTCCTTCACCCGCGGGATGCAGCAGCACCCGGCCGACCCGGTCGACACGAAGATCGTGGAGGGCATCGTCTCCCTGGCCCACGGCCTGGACCTCGCCGTCACCGTCGAGGGGTGGAGACCGCGGTCCAGGCCGAGCAGCTGCGCGCCCTGGGCTGCGACACCGCCCAGGGCTGGTACTACGCCCGCCCCGGCGCCCCGGACCGCATCCACGCGCTGCTCCTCGCCGACGCGGTGTAGCGGACCCGGCCGCTCAGCCCCCGGCGGCCGTCCGCAGCAGCACCCGCTGCAGTTCGCGGGCCGCGCGCGGCGGCGCGACGTCGCTCCGGTGCGCCAGCGCGACGGTCCGCCGCAGCCCCGGCGGCGCGAGCGCCGTGACCCGCAGGTCCCGCCCCGCCCGCGCCGCCACCATGCTCGGCACGACCGCCACGCCCAGCCCGGCCCGCACGAACCCGAGGACCGCGTCCATCTCGCCGCCCTCGACCGCGAAGGAGGGCTCGAACCCCTCCGCCCGGCACGCCGCGACCGTCAGCTCACGCAGGTCGTACCCGTGCCGGAACATCACCATGGGACGTCCCTCCAGGTCGGCGATCCGCACCGGCCGCCGCGGCGCCGGGTCCGTCGCGGCGGACACCACCACCAGGTCCTCCCGGAGCAGTTCCACCGTCGTCAGCGCGGGCGACGGCGACGGCAGCGGCAGCACCACCAGGGCGAGGTCGAGCGCCTCGCGCGCCAGTTCCCGCACGAGGTCGCGGGAACCGCCCTCCTCGACGAACAGCCTGATCCCCGGGTACAGGTCGTGGAAGGACCGCAGCACCTCGGGCAGCAGCCCGGTGCACAGGCTCGGCGTCGCCCCCAGCCGCACCCGCCCCCGCCGCAGCCGGGCCAGCTCCTGCACCTCGCACCGCGCCGTGTCCGCGTCGGCCAGGATCCGCCGGGCCAGCGGCAGCAGCGCCTCGCCGGCGTCCGTCAGCGCGACGTTGCCGCGCGCCCGGCTGAACAGCTCGGCGCCCAGCTCCTTCTCCAGCGCCCGGATCTGCTGCGACAGCGACGGCTGGGACACGTGGACCCGCTCGGCGGCCCGGGTGAAGTGCCGCGTCTCCGCGACCGCCACGAAGTACACGAGCTGCTGGAACTGCACGGGACCAGCATAGGGGAGGACGATAGGGCGTGCCTATCGAGATCAGCCGGACCATGTCTTGGACCTCTGACGGCGTCCGCTCGTAGCGTCGGGCCCATGGCTCTGGCATCGCGGACGCATCCTTCGGGGACGGGCCGGCGACCCTCCCCCCGCCGCCCTCCCCGGCGCACCTTCCTCGGATCGACCGTCGGGATGAAGGCGGTCATGGCCGTCAGCGGCCTGGTCCTCCTCGCCTACCTCGTCGCCCACGTCGTCGGCAACCTCAAGGTCTTCCTCGGTCCCGACGAGTTCAACGCCTACGCCCACTGGCTGCGCACTATGGGCGCCCCGGTCCTCCACCACGGCTGGGGCCTGTGGATCGTGCGGGTGGGCCTCCTCGCCGCCGTGACCGCCCACGGCGTGTCGGCGTACCGGCTCAGCCGGCTCGACCGCGGGGCCCGCCCCGTCCCCTACGTCCACAAGCGCCGGCGAGCGGGCTACGCGACCCGCACCATGCGGTGGGGCGGTGTGATCATCGCCCTGTTCGTCGTCTGGCACCTGCTCGACCTGACGACCCTCACCGTCAACGGGAACGCCCAGCCGGGACACCCGTACGAGAACGTCGTCGCGACCTTCTCCACCTGGTACGGCAACGCCGTCTACCTCGTCGCCGTGCTCGCGGTCGGCCTGCACGTCCGGCACGGCTTCTGGAGCGCAGCCCAGACCCTCGGCGTCGGCAGCGCCCGCCGCGACCGCGCGCTGAAGGCCGTCGCCAACACGCTCGCCCTGGCCCTCACGGCGGGCTTCGCCGCCGTACCCGTCGCCGTCATGACCGGAGTCGTGAGCTGACATGAACGCCTACACCTCCTACACGACCGGCGGGCCCGTCGCCGACACCAGGGCCCCCGGCGGGCCCGTCGCCGAGCGCTGGGACACCCGCCGCTTCGAGGCGAGGCTGGTCAACCCGGCCAACCGCCGCAAGCACACCGTCATCGTCGTCGGCACCGGCCTCGCCGGCGGCTCCGCCGGCGCGACCCTCGCCGAACAGGGCTACCGCGTCGTCCAGTTCTGTTACCAGGACTCCCCGCGCCGCGCCCACTCCATCGCCGCGCAGGGCGGCATCAACGCCGCCAAGAACTACCGCAACGACGGCGACTCCGTCCGCCGCCTCTTCTACGACACGGTCAAGGGCGGCGACTTCCGGGCGCGCGAGTCCAACGTCCACCGCCTGGCGGAGATCTCCGTCCAGATCATCGACCAGTGCGTCGCCCAGGGAGTCCCCTTCGCCCGCGAGTACGGCGGCCTCCTCGACACCCGCTCCTTCGGCGGCGTCCAGGTCTCCCGCACCTTCTACGCCCGCGGCCAGACGGGCCAGCAGCTGCTCCTCGGCGCGTACCAGGCGCTGTCGCGGCAGATCGCCGCCGGCAACGTCGAGATGCACCCGCGCACCGAGATGCTCGACCTCGTCGTGGTCGACGGGCGGGCCCGCGGCATCGTCGCCCGGAACCTGGTCACCGGCGAGATCACCACCCACTTCGCGGACGCGGTGGTCCTGGCGACCGGCGGCTACGGCAACGTCTTCCACCTGTCGACCAACGCCGTGAACTCCAACGCGACCGCGATCTGGCGGGCCCACCGCCGCGGCGCGTACTTCGCCAACCCCTGCTTCACCCAGATCCACCCCACCTGCATCCCGCGCACCGGCGACCACCAGTCGAAGCTGACGCTGATGAGCGAGTCGCTCCGCAACGACGGCCGCATCTGGGTCCCCGGGGCCCGGGGCGACACCCGGCCGCCGAACGAGATCCCCGAGGAGGAGCGCGACTACTACCTGGAGCGGATCTACCCCTCGTTCGGCAACCTCGTCCCGCGCGACATCGCCTCCCGCGCCGCGAAGAACGTCTGCGACGAGGGCAGGGGAGTGGGCCCCGGCGGCCAGGGGGTGTACCTGGACTTCGCCGACGCCGTCCGGCGCATGGGCCGGGGGAAGGTCGAGGAGAAGTACGGCAACCTCTTCGACATGTACGAGCGGATCACCGCGGAGGATCCGTACGAGGTCCCCATGCGGATCTACCCCGCCGTGCACTACACGATGGGCGGCCTGTGGGTCGACTACGACCTGCAGACCACCGTCCCCGGCCTGTTCGCGATCGGCGAGGCGAACTTCTCCGACCACGGCGCCAACCGGCTCGGCGCCTCCGCGCTGATGCAGGGCCTCGCGGACGGCTACTTCGTCCTGCCGTCCACCCTCAACGACTACCTGGCCCGCAATCCGCACGTCGACGACGTCGACGACGCCCACCCGGCCGCCGTCGCCGCCGTACGGGAGACGGGGGACCGGCTGCGCCGGCTGCTCGCCGCGGACGGCGACCGCACCCCGGACTCCTTCCACCGGGAGCTCGGCGAGCTGATGTGGGACCACTGCGGCATGGCCCGCTCCGACCGGGGCCTGCGCGAGGCGCTCGACCGGATCCCGCGGATCCGGGAGGAGTTCTGGCGGCGCGTCAGGGTCCCCGGCGGCGGCGAGCTGAACCAGTCCTTGGAGAAGGCCAACCGGATCGTCGACTATCTCGAACTCGCCGAGCTGATGTGCCTCGACGCCCTGCACCGCACCGAGTCGTGCGGCGGCCACTTCCGCGAGGAGTCCCAGACCCCGGACGGCGAGGCGGCCCGGAAGGACGACGCCTTCTCGTACGTCGCGGCCTGGGAGTTCACCGGGGCGGGCCGGGCGCCCGTCCTCCACAAGGAAGACCTCGTCTTCGAGTACGTCCACCCCACCCAGCGGAGCTACGCATGAGGCTCACCCTGCGCGTCTGGCGCCAGAAGAACGCCGACGCCCCCGGCACCATGGCCACGTACGAAGTCGACGGCGTCTCCCCGGACATGTCGTTCCTGGAGATGCTCGACACCCTCAACGAGGAGCTGATCCTGCGCGGCGGGGAACCCGTCGCCTTCGACCACGACTGCCGCGAGGGCATCTGCGGGGCGTGCAGCCTCGTCATCAACGGCGACGCCCACGGACCGGAGCGCACCACCGCCTGCCAGCTCCACATGCGCTCCTTCCGGGACGGGGACACGATCGACGTCGAGCCCTGGCGGGCCGCCGCCTTCCCCGTCGTCAAGGACCTCGTCGTCGACCGGTCGGCGCTCGACCGGATCATCCAGGCCGGCGGGTACGTCAGCGCCCCGACCGGCTCCGCCCCCGAGGCGCACGCCACGCCCGTCCCCAAGGCGGACGCGGACTACGCCTTCGAGCACGCCGAGTGCATCGGCTGCGGCGCCTGCGTCGCGGCCTGCCCCAACGGCTCGGCGATGCTCTTCACCTCGGCGAAGGTCAACCACCTGAACGTCCTGCCGCAGGGCGCGCCCGAGCGGGAGAGCCGGGTGCTGGACATGGTCGCGCAGATGGACGCCGAGGGCTTCGGCGGCTGCACGCTGGCCGGGGAGTGCGCCACGGCGTGCCCGAAGGGCATCCCGCTGCCGTCCATCTCGGCCATGAACCGCGAGTGGCTGCGGGCCGCGCGGCGCCGGACGGCGTGAGGGCCCGCCCGCGGCGGACCGCGCGCACCGGACCGGGTGCGCCGCCGCCGCGGAGCGGGAGGGGACCGGGAGCGGACCGCCCGCGGACCGGGGGGATTCCCTACGCTGGCGACGTGACGAGCGACAGCAGACCCCTGGCCGTGTTCGACCTGGACAACACCCTCTCCGACGCACGGCACCGACAGCACTTCCTGGAGCGCAGGCCGCGCGACTGGGAGGCCTTCTTCGGCGCCGCCCCGCAGGACCCGCCCCTCCCGCCCGGGGTCGCCCTGTGCCTGGAGGCGGCGCGACAGTGCGAGATCCGCTACCTGACCGGGCGTCCCGAGCGCTGCCGGCGGGACAGCCTCGACTGGCTCGCGGCACACGGCCTGCCCGCCGGACGCCTCCACATGCGCCGCGACGACGACCGGCGGCCCGCCCGGCTGACCAAACTGGAGGTGCTGCGCCGTATTGCCCGGGACCGGGAGGTGCGCATGCTCGTCGACGACGACGAGCTGGTGTGCGAGGCCGCCGCGGAAGCGGGCTTCCACGTCGTGCGCGCCGACTGGGCACTCGGGTCCCGGGCGCTGCGCCGGGCACAGGAGACGGAGGGCCGCACCTGACGGTGCCCGGCCCCGTCGCGCGCCCCCGGCTTCCCGCAGGCGGCAGCCCTGCCGGAGGTGCCCGGTCCCGGCCGCCGGCACCTCGGCCCCGTGCGGGCGGCGGGTCCCCGCCGGGGTGCCCGGGTCCGGCCGCCGGCGCCCGGCCTCCCGAGGACGGCGGGCCCCGTCGGGGGACACTCGGCGCCCCGCCACCGGTATCCGGCCCCCCACGGTTGTCCGGCCCCGCCGGGAACCCGTCCCGGCCGCGGACGCCCCGGCGCGCCCGGCCCCCGTACCGCACGGTGCCGGGACCGGTTCAGGTCCCGTCGCCGACGTCCGGTCCGTCGAGCCGGAAGCCCACCTTCAGTCCCACCTGGTAGTGCGCCACTTCCCCCTCCTCCAGATGCCCCCGGACCTGCGTCACCTCGAACCAGTCCAGGTTGTGGAGCGTCTGCGCGGCCCGGGCGATCCCGTTGCGGATCGCCTCGTCCACCCCCGTGTGCGAGGTGCCCACGATCTCCGTGACGCGATACGTGTGGTGTGACATGGCGGTCTCCTCGTCGCCGGTGGTGCGCACGCGCCCGCTGACGCGTCCTCTCCACGGTGCCCCAGGCCGCCCGGGACCGCGAGGCGGAGCGCACCGGGCACGGCACGCCCCGACACGCACCGGAGCGGCCCCCCGGCCGCGTGCGGACCCGCCCCTCCGCACCGAAGGCGGGAAGGGGCGGGTCCGCGGGAGGGAGCGCCCGCCCCCTCGCGCCCGCCCCCTCGCGCCCGCCCCCTCGCGCCCGCCCCCTCGCGCCCGCCCCTTCCGCCGTGTCCCGGCCGCCCCTCCCGCCCCGGCCGCCCCGACCCGAGCGCCCGGGGCGCGGCGGGCGGCGAACCGGGCATTCAACCGCCGCACATCCCCGCTCCGCCGAACGGTCACACCGAGGCCAGGCGACGACGGCACAAGTAGGGGTACGGGCCACCGCACCCCCCGCGGCCGCCCTCGCCGCCCGGCCAAGGAGCCACCATGTCCCTCACGACCCCGGCCCCGGTCACCACCGCCCCTCCCGCCCCGGCACCCGCCCTCCCGTACCGGGTCTCCCTCGCCCGCGAGCAGGAGGACGTACGGGCCGCGCAGCGCCTGCGGCACCTCGTCTTCGCCGGCGAACTGGGCGCGCGCCTCGACGGTCCGGAACCCGGCCTCGACAGCGACGCCTTCGACGCCTACTGCGACCACCTCCTGGTGCGGGAGGAGGCCACCGGCGAGGTCGTCGGCACCTACCGCCTCCTCCCGCCCGATCGGGCGGGCGTGGCCGGGCGTCTCTACTCGGACGGCGAGTTCGACCTCACCCGCCTCGCCCCCCTCCGCGGCGACCTCGTCGAAGTCGGCCGCTCCTGCGTGCACCCCGCGCACCGCAACGGCGCCGTCATCTCCCTCATCTGGGCCGGCATCGCCCGGTACATGGCCCGCACCGGCCACAACTGGCTCGCCGGCTGCTGCTCCCTGCCGCTCGCCGACGGCGGCACCCTCGCCGCCGCCACCTGGGACGCCGTCAAGGCCAAGCACCTCGCCCCGGAGGAGTACTGGGTCACCCCGCGCCGCCTGTGGTCCCCCGACGGCATCACCAGGCCCGCCACCCGCACCGAGCTCCCGCCGCTGCTGCGCGGCTACCTCCGCCTCGGCGCCTGGGTGTGCGGCGCACCCGCCCACGACCCGGACTTCGGCGTCGCCGACCTGTACGTCCTGCTGTCGCTGCGCCGCACCAACCCCCGCTACCTGCGCCACTTCCTCTCCCTCGGCGCGGAGTGATGAGCGTCTGGCTGCCGTCCGCCCCCTGCACCCCCGAGCGGTGCGCCACCCCCGCCCGTCCGGCGGCCGGCCCCTTCCGCGCGGCCCTGCGCCTCGCCGCCGGGGTCGCCGCGGTCCTCGCCGGGGTGGCCCTCGCCCCGCTCACCGCGCCGCTCGCCCCGGCCGCCCGCCACCTGCTGACCCGCCTGTGGTGCCGGGCCGTCCTGCGCGCCTTCGGCGTCCGGGTCCGCGTCACCGGCCACCCGCCCCCGTCCGGTCCGCTCCTCGTCGTCGCCAACCACGTGTCCTGGCTCGACGTCCCCCTCGTCGCGGCCGTCCTGCCCGGCCGGATGGTCGCCAAGCGGGAGGTGCGCCACTGGCCGCTGCTCGGCCCGCTCGCCACCCTCGGCGGCACCCTCTTCCTCGACCGCGACCGCCTGCGCGCCCTGCCGGGCGCGGTCCGCTCCCTCGCCCGCACCCTCGCCGCCGGGCACCGCGTGGTGGTCTTCCCCGAGGGCTCCACCTGGTGCGGCCGGGCCCACGGCGCGTTCCGCCCGGCGGCCTTCCAGGCCGCCCTCGACGCCGGTGCCCCCGTCCAGCCCGTGCGGATCGCCTACCGGCCCCTGGGACCCGCCGCGTTCGTCGGCGACGACCCGCTGGGCGCGTCGCTGTGGAGGGTGGCCAAGGCCGGGCGGCTCACCGCCGAGATCCGGCTCCTCCCGCAGGTCCGGCACGGCGCCCACCCCGACCGCCGGGCCCTCGCCCGCGCCGCCCGGGCGGCGGTCGCCGGGACGGAGGTTCCGCGCCCGGCCGACGGCGCGAACCGCCTCCGTCCGCCCCTCCACCGCCGCGACGGCTCCGTCCCGGCGGCCGCCGGCTCCGCCTCGACGCCCCCCTGACGGAACTCCGCCGCCGCCTCCGCCCGCCTCCGCCCGCCGCGAAGGGCACCGCCGGGCCCGGCTCCGGGAACCCCGCCCGTCGGCGCGGCGGCCCCTGCGCGGCCGGCTCCCGACACGGCCGACGGGCGCGACCGGCACCGCCTCGTCGTGCCGCCGGGTGCGTTGCCCTGGGGCCGGGACGCGGCCGGCGGGTGGCCGGCCGTTCAGCGCGGCGTCCTCGTCCAGGCGTATTCCATCTGGGCGGCGGTGTGGTGGGCGAGCCGGTCGTCGAAGAGCCGGCTCACGATGTGCAGGCTGGCGTCGATGCCCGCGCTGATCCCGGCCGAGGTGACGATGTCGCCGTCGTCGACCCATCGGGCGCCGGTGCGCACCCGGACGTCCGGCCAGCGGCGGGCCAGCTCCTCCCGGTCCTCCCAGTGGGTGGTGGCCGGGCGGCCGTCCAGGGCCCCGGTGGAGGCCAGCAGGAAGACCCCGGTGCAGACGGTGAGGGTCAGCCTGGAGGTTCGTTGGCGGCGGGCCAGCCAGTCGATGACGCCCCTGTCCGTCTCGACCGCCGCGGTGACGCCGCCGGGGATCACCAGCACGTCGAAGGGCGGGTCCTCGTCGAGGGTGTGGTCCGCCACGACCCTGAGTCCCCCGCGGCAGCGGACCGGGCGGTCGGTCGCCGCGATCGTCAGCCCCTTCAGCAGGGGCTCGTCGTCGGCGGTCCGGGCCAGCCGGCCCGCGGTGCTGAAGACCTCGAAGGGGCCCGCCATGTCGAGGACCTCGACCTCGTCGAAGACGAGCATCCCGAACGTCAGCGGGGACGGGGCGGTGGTGGTTACGCGCATACGGCGAGGATCCCGCTGCGCCGACCCCGCCCGAAAGCGCCGGAAACGACATGCGTCGCTAGGATCCCGCCGTGCGCCACCATCGAGTCGCCTGCCTCGCGTTCGACGGGATGCCCGTGTTCGAGCTGGCCACGGTCGCGGAGGCGTTCGCGATCCCCCGGCCGGAGCTGGACGTGGAGTGGTGGTACCGGTTCGAGCTGTGCGCCGAGACACCCGGACCCCACCGGATCGTGGGCGGCTTCGACATCGTGGTCCACCACGGCCTGGACCGGCTCCGGTACGCCGACACCGTCATCGTCCCGGCGGTCGCGGACGTGCGCCGCCGGGCCTCCCCGGCGGTCCTGGACGCGCTACGGGGGGCACACGGGAGAGGAGCGCGTGTGGTGTCCGTCTGCACCGGCGCGTTCGTGCTGGCCGCGGCCGGGCTGCTGGACGGCAGGGAGGCGACCACGCACTGGCGGTACGCCCGTCCGCTGCAGGAACGGTACCCGCACGTGAAGGTCGACGCGTCGGTGCTCTACGTCGACAGCGGAACCGTCGTCACCGGCGCCGGCACCGCTGCGGGCATCGACGTCTGCCTGCACCTCATCCGCAACGACCACGGCGCCGACGTCGCCGCGCGCGTGGCCCGCCGCATGGTCGTGGCCGCACACCGCGAGGGCGGCCAGGCCCAGTTCGCGGAGCACCCGGTGGGCAGAGCGCCGTCCGACGATCCGATCAGCGGCGCGATGCGGTACGCGCTGGACAACCTGCACCGGCGGCTCCCCGTCGACGAGCTGGCCGGTGTCGCGCACCTGTCGGTGCGGCAGTTCGAGCGCCGCTTCGCCGACGCGGTCGGATCGCCGCCGGGGCGCTGGCTCATCCGACAGCGGGTGCGCGCCGGCGCCGAGCTGCTGGAAACGGCGGACTGCTCCGTCGAGGAGGTGGCCGGCCGCGTGGGTCTGACCACCGCGGGATTCCGCCACCATTTCCGGGGCGTCATGGGCGTCAGCCCCTCGACCTACCGCCGGCAATTCCGGTGACCGGCCCCGCCCGGCCTCCGGACGCCCCCGACCCCGCGCTTCCACGCAGCCGACCGGCCGGTGACCGACCGGGCGGCGCGAAGCGGGTCCGGCCCGGGACGACGGGACCTGCCCGGGGCCCTGACCGCCGTCGGGGACGCCGCGCCCCTCAGACGAATGAAGGGGATCGTGCCGCACCCGCGTGTCCGCGTCGGGACGGACGGAGTCCTGCCGGAACCTGATCTCGAAGGGGCCGCACCCGCGTGTCCGCGTCGGGACGGACGGCCGTCAGGGCGTTCCGCAGGTCGGTTCGCTCCCGCTGGTGGGAACGGTCCGCGGGATCGGCCTCGGACGGACCGCATCCACCTCGCTCGCCCGCCGGAGGAGGCCGCGGACGGCGCCCCGTCCCGCCCGGGGCCGCCGTCCCGCCGCCCCGCCGTCCACCGAGCCGCCGGCCCGCTCGAGCCGTCGCCGCGAACCCGTACGAGGCGCCTCCGCGGACGGCGCGCGCCGGGCAAACCCGTTGCGGCGCCCCGGCGTGATCACGACGATGGCGGACGTGAGCGCACGTCTACGCGAGATCGCGCGGCAGACCGAGGAGATCGTCTCGGCGGGCCGGTACCGAGCCCCCGGCGGCGAGGTCCGCATCGCCGAAGCGGTCGCCCGGGCCCTCGCCGGCACCACCCTGCACGGCCCCGATCCCGTCCCCGCCACCCCGGGCACCGGCCGGGCCACCCGGATCGAGGTCACCGGGGAGTCCAGCACGCAGGCCGCCCGGCGCCTCACCGACGGCGTCCCCGGCGAGCCGGTCGCCGTCCTCAACTTCGCCTCCGCCCGCAATCCCGGCGGCGGCTACCTGAACGGCGCCCAGGCCCAGGAGGAGGCGCTGTGCCGCGCCTCCGCCCTCCACGCCACCCTGCTGCGCGCCCCCGGGTACTACGAGCACCACCGCGCCGACCGCGACCCGTTCTACACGGACCGGGTCATCCACTCGCCGGGCGTGCCGGTCTTCCGCGACGACCGCGGCGGGCTCCTGGACCGCCCGTACGCGGTGGGCTTCCTGACCTCGCCCGCCCCCAACGCGGGCGTCATCCGCGCCCGTACGCCCGAGCGGGCCGTCCGCGTACCGGCCGTCCTGGCGTCGCGTGCCGAGCGCGTCCTGGAGACGGCCGTCGCCCACGGCTACCGGCGCCTGGTGCTGGGCGCCTGGGGCTGCGGCGTCTTCCGCAACGACCCGGCCGACGTGGCGGGCGCCTTCCGGGCGCTGCTCACCGGGGAGGGCCGGTTCGCCGGCCACTTCGACGAGGTCGTCTTCGGGGTGCTGGACCGGACGCGGGAGGGGCGGACGACGGCCGCGTTCCGTGCGGCGTTCGCGGCGGCGTAGGGCCTGCGGGGCCGTCCCGGGGCCGTCCGCGGCCCGCCGTACCCGGCCCGGGCCGCCGGCATTCCGGCCGGCGCGCGGCACCCCTCCGAGGTGCGCGGGGCGCCGCGTGTCCCCTAACGTCACGACCATGAACACACACCGGCGACACCCGCGGCGCCTGGAGGTCCTGATCGTGCCCGAGCACGCGGAGGGGCGCGACGCCGCGCACCTGGCGGAGGTGGCCGTCCGCTCGGCCGTGGTGGACGCCACCGGCGAGACGGGCGCCTCCGGCTACCCCCGGTACGCCGGCGGAGGCGTGATCGCGGACATCGACCCGGAGACCCGTACCGTCGAGGCGCTCCTGGTGGACGGGGCGGAGCTGGACTACGGCCTGTCGGCACGGGTCGCCGAGCCGCGCGGGGACTGAGGGCGGCCCCGGGCCGGCGGGCGGCCGTTGACACCGGTCGTCCCGGCGCCGGAGACTCGGCCCATCGATGGTGAATACATGTTCACCGTACATATGCGCGCGTGCGGAGCCGCACGCGCGCACCAGGCTGTGGGAGAGCCCCGATGAGCATCCGCGACGTCTACATCGTCGACGCCGTCCGCACACCGATCGGCAAGGCCGGCGGTGCCCTCTCCTCCGTACGCCCCGACGACCTCGCCGCGCACGTCGTGCGGGCGCTGGTCGACCGGACGCCGGACCTCGACCCGGCGCGGATCGACGACGTCTACTTCGGCGACGCGAACGGCGCGGGCGAGGACAACCGCGACGTGGCCCGCATGGCGGTCCTGCTGGCCGGCCTGCCCGTCACGGTCCCCGGCGTGACCGTCAACCGCCTGTGCGGCTCCGGCCTCGAAGCGGTCGTGCAGGCGGCCCGCGCCATCGCCCTGGGCGACGCCTCGGTCGTCCTGGCGGGCGGCGTCGAGTCGATGTCGCGCGCGCCCTGGGTGCTTCCGAAGCCCGAGCGGGCGTTCCCCGCCGGGCACCAGCAGCTGTACTCGACGACGCTCGGCTGGCGCATGGTCAACCCGAGGCTGCCGGACGAGTGGACCGTGCCGCTGGGCGAGAGCGCCGAGCAGATCGCCGACAAGCACGCCATCAGCCGCGAGCAGCAGGACGCCTACGCGCTCGCCAGCCACCGCAAGGCCGCCCGGGCGTGGGCCGACGGCCTCTTCGACGGTGAGATCGCCCCCTACGAGGGCGTGGACCCGGTCCGCGACGAGTGCATCCGGGACACGACCTCCATGGAGGCCCTGGCCAAGCTGAAGCCGTCGTTCCGCAAGGACGGAAGGGTGACCGCCGGCAACTCCTCGCCGCTCAACGACGGCGCGGCGGCCCTCCTCCTCGTCGACGAGGAGGGGCTGCGCGCCTGCGGCCGCGAGCCGCTCGCGCGGATCCGCGCCTCGGCGGTGACGGGCATCGAGCCGCAGCTGTTCGGACTCGGCCCGGTGGAGGCGGTCCAGCGGGCCCTGGGCCGGGCGGGCCGCACCTTCGCGGACCTGGCCCTCATGGAGCTGAACGAGGCGTTCGCGGCGCAGGTGCTCGGCTGCCTGGCCGAGTGGCCGGAACTGGATCCGCAGATCGTCAACCCGCGCGGCGGCGCCATCGCCGTCGGCCACCCGCTCGGCGCGTCCGGCGCCCGCCTGGCGGGCTCGGTCGCCCACCAGCTGGCGGCGGCGGGTTCGGGCACGGGTGTGGCGGCGCTGTGCATCGGGGTGGGGCAGGGCATCGCGGTGGTCCTGGAGCGGTGAGTGCGGCGGGCCCCGCCGCACCCGCCCCGCCGGGGCGCCGCCGGGGTCAGCGCCCGCCGGCGCCCGTCCCGTCGCCGTCCGCCCCGGCCTCGTCGATCGCCTTCCGCACGGCGTCCATGTCCAGTCCGCGCGCCTGCCCGATGACGTCCTCCAGGACGGCCTCGGGCAGCGCGCCGGGCTGGGCGAACACGGCGACGTTCTCCCGGACCACCATCAGGGTCGGGATCGACTGGATGTCGAAGGCGGCGGCGAGCTCCTGCTCCGCCTCCGTGTCGACCTTGGCGAACACCAGGTCGGGATGGCGCTCCGACGCCTTCTCGTAGACGGGGGCGAACCGGAGGCAGGGACCGCACCACGACGCCCAGAAGTCGATCAGGACGAAGTCGTTGTCCGACACCACCTGGTCGAAGTTCTCCTTGGTCAGTTCGATCGTGCTCATGCCGTCCGCCTCTCCGGGGTCCGTCGGTGCCCCGCACAACGGAGCCCGGGGCCGTCGCTATTCCCCTGCCCCTCCGGGGCGGTGCCGCGCGGATGGTCCGCCGGGCCGCCCGCCGGCCCTCTCCGGTGACCCCGCACGGGCCGTCGCGCGGAGCGCCGTGGCCTCCGCGGGCCGGCGGGAACAGCTCGCGGGGCGGGGCGCGGACCGGCGGCGGTGCCCGGTCCGCCGGTGCGGCCGGCCCCACGGCGTTCCGGCGGGCTGACCGGCACCGCACCCCGCGTGCGCGGCGCCGGTCAGCCCGCGGAGGCGGGGCCCGGCGGCAGGTGGACCGTCATGATCAGACGGCAGGTCCCGTCGCCCGCGCCGCGGTAGGTGTGGGGGGCGTCGCCGTCGAAGGTGGCGGTCTGGCCGGCTTCGACGGGGTGCTCGGCGCCGTCGACGACCAGGACCATCCGGCCGGAGACGACGCTGACGGTCTCCACCACCCCGGCCTGGTGGGGGTGGCTGGGGTACTCCTCGCCCGGCTCCAGCCGCCAGCGCCAGACCTCGACGGGAGCCGGTCCCGAGGTCGTCAGCACGAGCCGGGCCTCGCCGCCCCGCTCCCCGGACCACAGGGGCGCCACGGCGTCGGCGGCCACGACGCGCACGCGGCCCTCGGGCGGCCCCTGCATCAGGGCGGACACCGGGACGCCGAGGGTGTCGGCCAGCCGGACCAGGGTGGCCAGGTTGGGGTTGCCCTGGGCCTTCTCCAGCCCCACCAGGGCGCCCTTGCTGACCTGGGCGCGACGGCTGAGCTCCTCCAGGGAGAGGCCCGCGCGGACGCGGGCCGCCCGGACGTTGTGCGCGACCGTCCGCAGGGCTGCGGCTGTCTCGGCCACCTGATCACCATCCTCACGGCAGGACCGCCCGGATGCACCGCCGGGTCGTGCGGTTGACGGCGTCCGGTCGTTTTGTTGTACGGTTCGGTCGTTCCACTGAATGCTAAGGGATGTGCCGTGATCGCTCTGCTGCTGGCCCTGGGCAGCTCGCTCGCCTACGGGTGCGCCGACTTCCTGGGGGGCCTGGGCGCCCGCAGGGCCCATGTGCTGCGCACCGTGATGATCGCGGCCCCGGCCTCCCTCGTGGTCGAGCTGGTGCTGTGGCCGCTCCTCGGCGCCTCCTTCGGCACCGGCGCCCTCGTCTGGGGCGCCGCCTCCGGAGTCGCCTCGGCCGCCGCGTTCGCCCTGCTCTACCGCACCCTGGCGATCGGCCCGATGAACGTGCTGTCGCCGGTGACCGCGCTGGTGTCCGCCATGTTGCCGGCGGGGGCGGGCCTGCTGCAGGGCGAGCGCCTGACCGCGGCCGCACTGGCGGGGCTGCCGCTCGCGCTGGCCGCGGTGGTGCTGGTCAGCGCCGGGCACGGGGCCGGGGCGGCGCGTCCGTCGCGTACGGCGCTGCTGCTGGCCTTCGGTGCGGGCACCGCCATCGCCCTCCAGCTGGTCTTCCTCCACCAGGCGCCGTCCGACAGCGGGGTGGCCCCGCTGATCGTGGGCCGGGCGGTCTCCTCGGCCGTCACCCTCGCCGCGGCGGGGACGATGTACCGCAGGCTGGGTCCCGAGCGGCCCGCGTACGCGATGTCCGCCGCCGCGGGGGCGCTGGACTCGGTGGCGAACCTGCTGTTCCTGCTCGCCGCCCGCGGCGGCGACCTCGCCGTCGTCGCCGTGATCACCGCCCTCTACCCGGCCGGCACCGTCCTGCTCGCCCGGGTCCTGCTCGCCGAACGGATCCACCGCGGCCAGCTCGCCGGCCTGGGCGCCGCCGCCGTCGCCGTCGGCCTCCTCGCCCTGGCCTGAGCGGCCCCACCGCCCCACCGCACACCTTCCGCAAGGAGAACCGCATGTTCATCCAGCCCTGGGACGCCGGCCTGGACGAAGCCGAGTGGCGGACCTGGATCGCCGAGGGCCACGACTTCGGGACCCTCAGCGCCAACGGCCTGCCCGGCCGCCCGCCCGTCGCCGTCCCCACGCACTTCACCCCCGACGGCGACCGGCTCCTGGTCCACCTCGCCCGCCCCAACCCGGTCTGGGAGGCGCTCGAGAACGACCCGAACGTCCTCTTCACGGTCCTCGGCGATTACGCCTTCGTCCCCGGCCCCTGGCGCGCGGCGCCCGGCACCCCGCCGGCCGACGGCGTCCCCACGAGCTACTACGCGGCCGTCCAGTTCACCTGCCGCGCGCACATCGTCGACGACCCCGAGGCCAAGGCCGAGCCGCTGCGCCGCCAGCTCGCCCACTTTCAGCCCGACGGCGACCACGCCCCCACGGTCGCCGACCGGCCCCCTACGGCCGGATGCTGCCCGGCATCCGCGGCCTGCGCCTGGAGGTCGCCGAGGTGCGGGCCAAGTTCACGTACGACGACCACAAGCCCGTCGAGCACCGCGCCGCCGTCGCCGACCGCCTCACCGCCCGGGGCCGGGGCCTCGACGCCCCCGCCGCGCTCCGGCAGCGCCGCCGCCTGGACCGCGTCGGCCCCTGGAAGCCCTGACCCCGCCCCGCCCGGACGCACTCCCGCAGGAAACGGAAGCCCCCGCACATGACCGAATTCCTCCTCGCCCCCACCGTCGCGGACGCCTTTCCCGGCACCCTCGTCGCCCTGGTCACCGCCACCGGTCTGCGCGGCCGCGAAGCCTGGCCCCGCACCACCGCCGCCGTGGAGGAGCTGGAGCGGCGGCTCGCCGACGGCACCTGGCACCCCGCCGACGAGGCCGACCCCCGCATCGAGGCGTGGCACACCGCCTACCGCTCCTTCGGCACCAACCCCCGCCGCGTCCGCCCCAGCGTCGACGCTCTCGGCCGCCGCCTCGCGAAGAAGGGGGCGCTGCCGCGCGTCAACCCGGCCGTCGACTCCTACAACGCCGTCTCCGTCCGCCACGGCCTGTCCGCCGGCGCCTTCGACCTGGACCGGGTCGAGGGCGACGTCGCCATCCGCCACGCGGACGGCACCGAGCCCTTCACCCCGCTCGGCGAACCCGGCACCGTCGAGAGGCCCGGGCCCGGCGAGATCGTCTACGCGGACGGCGCCGGCGTCCTGACCCGCCACTGGAACCACCGCGACGCCCACCGCACCCGCGTCACCGAGGACTCCACCCGCGTCGTCTTCCTCCTCGAAACCCTGCACGCCGCCCGCGACGGCCGTCTCCTCGACACCGCCGCGGACGAGCTGAGGCGCCTGCTCGCCCCGCACGCGGAGGACACCGCCGTGCACCACCTCGACCCGGCGCGCCCCCGGACCGCCGTCTGAGACACCCTCACCCGGCCCCGGGCGCAACGCCGCAGCGGTGCCCCCGGCACGCCGGGGCGAGCGCGGGCGGCACCCGGCGCGGCCACGCGCCCCGGCGTCCGGCCCCGGAGCGGCCGGACGGCGCGGGCGGGTGAACCGCGCCGCGCCGGGTACCCGGCGCCCCATGATGAAACGCGCTCTATGGCAAGGGCTGGTGGCCGGGGCGGTGGGCGGCGTCGTGATGACGCTGGGCGAGAAGATCGAGCAGGGCCTCACGGGCCGGCCCGACTCCCACGTCCCCGCCCGCGTACTGGAACGCCTCACCGGCATGGCCGAGCGGCCCGGCAAGCAGCCGCTGCCCGTGAACTGGGCCATGCACTTCGGCCAGGCCGCGGCGCTGGGCGTCCTGCGCTCGGTGATGGCCCAGGCGGGCCTGCGCGGCCCGGTGTCCTCGGCGAAGTTCGCCGTGGTCCGCCTCACCAACGACCAGATCCTGGAGAACGCCACCGGCGTCGGCGCCCCGCCGCAGACCTGGCCCCGCAAGGAGCTGGTGGTCGACCTGGTGCACAAGGCCGTCTACGCCTTCGCGACGGGGATCGTCGCCGACGTGCTGGCGTCCGCCGACGGCCCCGGCCCCGGACAGCGCCACGCCGCCCTCCGCCCCGGGCGCCACTCCGACGTCGGCCCGCTCCCCCGCGAGGCCTCCCGGGCGCGCGGCCGATGAGCCGCGCGCCCGGCGTTTCCCCGCCCCGCGGTGGGCTACTCGCTGCGGCATGGAGCGATCACTGATGCGTTATCGCGCGGCACGGGCCGCGCGGCGGCTTCTCCCGTCGACCGAGGGACCCGGCCGCGTCCTGCGGGGCGTGGACCGGCTGGAGCGGTGGTCCGGGGCGGACCGGCTGATCGGCGGGGTCCGGGCGGCGGTCCGGGCGCTCCCCCTGGGAGCCGGCAGGGACGCGCTGCACGGGCGCTGGCTCGGGCACCCCGTGCACCCGCTGCTGGTGCAGGTGCCCATCGGCACGTGGCTGTCGGCGGCACTGCTCGACGTGCTGCCCGGCCGGCGCCGCGGAGCGCGGACCCTCGTCGCCACGGGACTGGCCGCGGCGGGGCCGGCGGCGCTGGCCGGCTGGGTCGACTGGGCCGAGCTGCCGAGGGAGCAGCAGCGGGTGGGACTGGTGCACGCGGCGGCCAACGTCACCGCCGTCGCCCTGTACACGGCCTCGTACACCGCCAGGCGCCGCGGGTGCGTCCGGCGGGGCAAGGCGCTGGGGTTCGCGGGGCTGACCGCGGTCTTCGCCGGCGGTGCGCTCGGCGGCCACCTCGCCTACCGCCAGGCGTCCGGCGCCAACCACGCCGAGCACGTCCCGCACCTGGTCGAGCCGGGCTGGCACGCGGTGGGGGACGTCGGGGAGTTCCCGGTGGGGCACGCGGTGCGGCGCCGCGTCGGCGAGGTGGCGGTCATGGTGGTCCGCGAGGAGGGCGGCGCCTTCCACGTGCTGGCCGACCGGTGCAGCCACATGGCCGGGCCGCTGTCGGAGGGGGAGATCGCGGACGGGTGCGTGCGCTGCCCCTGGCACGGCAGCGTGTTCCGGCTGGCCGACGGCTGGAACGTGCGCGGGCCCGCGACGGCGCCCCAGCCGTCCTTCGACAGCCGCGTCGTCGGCGAGCGCCTGGAGGTACGCCTCCGGCACCTCGCCGGGGCCGGCGACGACACCGGCGAAGCGGCGTGAGGCCGCGCGCCGAAGCGAGGAGAGGAGCGGAGGACATGGCCGCCAGAACGATGCCGGGAACGAACGGGTCCATGGCGCCCGAGGAACGACGGGTACTGAGGGAAGGGCTGCGGGACCAGATCCTCAGCCTGTTGCTGGTGCTCACGGCCGTCGCGCTGTTCGTCGCCCCCTGGATCACCGGGGAGCCCGACACCGCCAAGGACGCCCACCGCAACGAGCTGGCCGTCGGCCTGGTCGTGCTGCTCGTGGCGATGGCCCGCTTCAAGTGGCACCTGGGCAGGTGGGCGGATCTGACGGTGCTGGTCGCCGGCGCCTGGCTGGTCGCCTCGCCGTGGCTGCTGGGGCTGCGCAACACCGTGGTCTTCGCCGACGGCGCCCATGTGTTCGACGTGGCCGCGGGGAGCGTCCTGATCCTCCTGTCGATCGTCTCGCTCCTGCTGTACCGGGCCGCCGCGCGGGACGGCGCCGGGAGCGGACGGCACCGCAGGGGGTGAGGCGGCCCCCCGGACGGGTCCGGCGGCGTCCCGGCGCGGCCTTCCGGCGCCGGGACACCGCCCGGGCAGTGTCCCGGCGCCGGGACGGGGCCGGGGCGCCGCGCCAGGACCGGGCGGGGACGCAGAACCGGGGGCCCGCCGGGCCGGCCCCCACCGCCGGGCGAAGCCCGTGGGCCGCGGCCGGGGCGGCGAGCGCCGGGGGCGACGGCTCATGCCGGAAGCCGCAGCCCGTGGGGCCGCGACCCGCCCCTCTCACTCACCGCCGGTGACCTTCTCGGTCAGCGCGCTGTAGGCCAGCTGGAGGACGTCCGCCCCGGCGAGGGCGGTGAGCGCGCCCGTGACCGTACGCGTGGCCCGCGGCCACAGCAGCCCGGCGGCGGTCAGGGTGGTGACGGTCCAGACGCTCAGGCAGAAGGGGCACGACACCAGTTCCCCCACCGTGTGCGAGGCGCCGCCGCGGGGCTCCTCGTGCACCTCGGCGGGGGCCTGCGGTCCCCGGTAGTCCGTGAAGGGCGCCCGCAGCGGGCGCGTCACCGCGCCCTTGCTCACCAGCCGGCTCAACCGGAAGGTCGCCACCGACGTCAGCGCCAGGTCCCACGGCTCCGGCCGTGCGGGCAGCGGGAGCCCCCGCGCCCGCACGGCCGCCGACCACGCCGCCGTGTAGCCGGCGAATGCGGCGAGCGCCGCGGCGTGCCCACCCACCGAAGTGGGGTCCTCCTCGCGGGCGTAGGCGTGGCGCAGCCGCCCGGCGATACGTGTGATCAGCTCCGACATCCCGTTTCCCCGCTCCTCGCGCGTCAGTGGCCCTGGCACGGGTGCCCTCACGCGCCCGCGCGAACCCTCGGCCCGCCGCCCACCGGGGCGGACGGCCGCCGGGCGGGCGGGGCCGCGGCGCCGGGTGGGCCACCCGGACCACCGCGCTGGTGGATCGGGACCCGCCACGGTAGGGATGGAAAGAAATCGGCCATACCCATGCGGATCGCGCCGTTCTCCCTCACAGGTCGCGCATCCCGGGTACCCGGCCCCTGCCGTGATCCCGCACCCGCGAAGGAAGCGCCCATGACGTTCAACCCCCTGGAGCAGCGCGGCATCCCGCTGGACCGCCAGGTCCGCAGCTGGCGGGAGCTCGACGTGGCTCCGATCGACCCGGACCACTGCGACCCGTACACCCGATGCCGGATCATCACCATGAACGGCATCGAGGTCGAGGCGATCCTCTTCAGCCACCAGATGGCGCGCAACACGGTGGACCCCGAGATCAAGCGGCAGCTCGCACAGGTCCGCTACGTCGAGGCGCAGCAGCAGAAGGCGGTCAACTGGCTCCTCCCGGGCGTGTCGTCGGTACTGGAGACGACGATCGCCTACGAGCAGGTCGCGGTCGACCTGACCGCCTGGGTGGCGAGGATGGAACCGGACCCGTACCTGAAGCAGGCGTACCAGTTCGGCGTACTGGAGGACTTCGACCACCTGTACCGGTACGCGAACCTCTACGAGATGATCGAGCACCGCAAGGCGGAGACGATCGTCGACGGGCTGACCGAGGTCATGCCCGGCCGCCCCACCCGGTTCCACCACCGCGACCCGGTCGACAACGTCCGCGACCCGTACGCCAAGAACGAGACGAACCCGCTGTCGAAGCTGCACGCGCTGACGATCATGTCGGCGGAGCAGCAGACGATGAACTTCTACATGAACACCGGCCCCACCTACATGGAGCCGATCGCCCGGCAGCTCTACCAGGAGATCGGCCTCGTCGAGGAGGAGCACGTCACCCACTACGAGTCCCTCGTCGACCCGGGGGAGACCTGGTGGGAGCGGCTCGTCAACCACGAGTACAACGAGTGCTACCTCTACCACTCCTTCATGGAGCAGGAGAGCGACCCCAAGGTCAAGGCGGTCTGGGAGCTCCACCTCAACATGGAGCTGGAGCACCTGCACGCCGCCTGCGACCTGATGCGCCGCCACGACGGCCGGGAACCGGCGGAGGTGCTGGCCCCCGAGCTGCCGAACGTGCTCACCTTCGAGCCGAACAAGGCGTACGTGCGCGACCTGCTGGCCACGCAGATCGACCTCACCACCCTGGGCGCCGGGTACGTGCGCGAGGCCCACGAGCGGTTCGAGGCGATGCAGGCGCGGCTCCACGGAGGCGAGGAACCGCCCAGCGACCGGGTCATGGCCGACCACCGGGAGATGTTCGGCCGGGAGTACCGGCTGGAGACCGAGGGCGAGCACCCCGACCCGGCGCTGCGGGAGAAGTGAGGACCGGTGATGGAGAAGACCGCGCCCACCCCGCAGGCCGGGGACGACAACGCCGGGAACGACGACGTCGTGTCGCTGCTGATGCGGCAGCACGGCGACATCCGCAACCTCTTCGACGAGGTGGAGAACGCCACGGGCGACGAGCGGCGGGACGCCTTCCACCGCCTGGTGCGCCTCCTGGCCGTGCACGAGACGGCGGAGGAGGAGGTCGTACACCCCTTCGCGCGCCGCAACGTGCCCGGCGGCGACGGGGTCGTGGAGGAACGGCTCGCCGAGGAGCGCGGGGCCAAGGAGGTCCTGGCCTCCCTGGAGGACATGGACCCGGACTCCCCGGACTTCGCGGCGAGGCTGCTGGAGCTGCGGACGGCGGTCCAGGAGCACGCCCGCGCCGAGGAGCGCTACGAGTTCGCCCACATCCGGCGCAGCGGCGACGCCGGCAGGCTCGCGATGATGGCCCGCGGCGTCAAGGCGGCCGAGGCGATGGCCCCGACCCGCCCCCACCCGGGCGTCGAGTCCGGCACGGCCAACGTGCTGCTGGGGCCGGTCGCCGCGCTGATGGACCGCACCAGGGACGCCGTGCGCTCGGCCATGGGCGGCTGACCGGGAAGGAGGCCGGCGCGTGTCGCGGAGGCGGGACGCGCCCCGGCCCCTCCGGTGCCACCACCGGGGGAGAGGCGCGAAGAGACACGCAGCCGCGGAGAGAGGAGAAGAGGACCACACCATGGCGAACGGAGCCGCCCCGCCCCGCACCGCCCCCCGGCCACGGCGCTCCCTGGGGGTCTTCGCACTGATCGGCGCCGCCCTGATGGCCGCGCTCGACGAGATCGTCTTCCACCAGATCCTCCACTGGCACCACTTCTACGACCGCTCCACACCCGGTGTCGGCCTCCTGTCCGACGGGCTCCTGCACACCGCCGAGATCTGCGCCCTGGCCGTCGGCGCGGTCCTCTACGCGGACCTGCGCCGGCTGCGCGCCCTGTCCCCGGCCCACGCCGGAGCCGGGTTCCTCCTCGGTCTCGGGGCCTTCCAGGTCTTCGACGGCGTCGTCGACCACAAGCTGCTGCGCCTGCACCAGATCCGCTACGGAGTGGACCTCACCCCCTACGACTGGGCCTGGAACACCGCCGGGGTCCTGCTGCTCCTCCTGGGAACCGCCCTGGCCCTGCGGGCCCGCCGCCGTACGGACGACCGGCGGGCGGACGGGTGACCCCGGACGCCGGTGTCCTCCCGAACGCCGCGGGCCACACGACCGGGGGCTTCGGCCAGATCGTCGCGGCGGCCGCGCTGGCGGCGGCCGCCGCGTACCTCCTGGCCGCCCTCCGCCTGCGCGGACGCGGCGACGCCTGGCCCCAGCGGCGCGACGCGTCCTTCGTCGTCGGCTGCACGGCCATCGCCCACGCGATGACGGCACCGCTCCCGGGCGGCCCCTTCACCGCGCACATGGCGCACCACGTCGTCACGGCCATGGCCGCCCCCGTCCTCGTGGTCCTCGGACGGCCCCTGACCCTGGTCCTGCGCTCCCTGCCGCCCGGACGCGTGCGGCGCGGCCTGCTGGCCGTGGCGCACTGCCGACCCGCCTCGTGGCTGGTCTTCCCGCCCGTGGCGGCGGCGCTGGACATGGGCGGCCTGTGGCTGCTGCACCGCTCGCCGCTCCTGGCCGCCGCCCACCACCGGCCGCTGCTGGACGCCGCCGTGCAGTTCCACCTGCTGGCCGCGGGGCTGCTCTTCGCCTTCTCGGTCTGCCGGGTCGACCCCGTACGCCACCGGTGGGGCCTGGCCGTGCGGGGCGCCACCCTGCTCGCCGCCGGCGCCGTCCACGCCGTGCTCGCCAAGACGCTCTACGCCGCACCCCCGCCCGGCACCGACTTCGCCGCCTCCGACCTGCACACCGGTGCCCAGCTCATGTACTACGGCGGCGACCTGGTCGAACTCGCCCTCGCCGCCGTACTCGCGGCCGAGTGGTACACGCGCCGGGGCCGCGCCCTGCGCAGACCCGGCACCCGCGCCGCCCCCGCCCCCGGCCGTCTCGAACCGGTGGCCGGGGAGCGGGGGCGTAGCATCCCGCCCCGGGGCCGCCCCGGGGCGGGATGCTACGCCACGCAGAACTCGTTGCCCTCGGGGTCCCGCATGACCCACCAGTGCCCGGCCGGCCCCTCGTCCACCTCCCGGACCCGGACCGCCCCCAGCCCCTCCAGCCGGGACACCAGGCCGTCGAGGCCGCCGGGTTCGCTGTGGACGTCGAGGTGCAGGCGGTTCTTGCCCGCCTTGCGCTCGGGCACCTCCTGGAAGAGGATCCGCCGGCCGCGGCCGACGCCGCTGGTCTCGTCGAACGGGTCCTCGGGATGGCGGATCGCGGCGTAGCCGCGGAAGATCCTGCGGCCGCGGTGCTCGGCGACCGCCTCCTCGCCGATGCGGCCCGCGGCCAGCAGGTGCCCGATGAGGGGACCGGGGTCCTCCACCTCGTACCCCAGGGCCGCGGCCCAGAAGTCCGCGAGGCCGGGGGCGTGTGTGCTGTCGACGACCAGTTTCCAACTCAGTGCCATACGACAAGTCGTATGGGCTGCACGGCCTTCCGCGCAACCGGCCGGGAGGCCGGCGCCGCGACCCCGCACCGGCCCCGGGACGACGGCCGACGGAACACCGTGCGGACGGCCGACCGCCCCGGTTCCCACGGGTGTGCGACCCGTGGGAACCGGGGCGGTACGGGCCCCGGCGGCACGCCGCGACGCGGTGCCGCCGGGCCGGTCCGAAGGCCGGGCCGGCCCGGCGGCACCCGCCCGGCACGCGGCGGCGGGCCCTACGCGGTGCCCGGGGTGCCGGGCATCCCCGGGGCGCCGGGCGTGCCGGGCGTGCCGGGCGTGCCCGACCCCGTGCCGCGGACCTCGTCGGCGACCTGCTGCCCGGACTCGCGCACCTGCTCCTTGAGGTGCGAGGCCTGGTCACGCGCCTGCTCGCCGGTGGTGCGGGCGGCTTCCGCGGCGGTCTCCTTGACCTGCGCGGCGGCCTGCCGGGCGGTCTCCGCGGCCTCGTCCTTCAGCCGCTGCGCCGACTCCGCCGCCGCCGCCTTGACCGGCTCCATCATCTCGCCGGCCCGGTCGGAGATCCGGTTCACCGCCTGCTGCTCGGACTTGGTCTCCGGCAGCAGGGAACCGACGAGCATCCCGGCGCCGAACGCGATCACCCCGGCTGCCAGCGGGTTGCCCTGTGCCTGCCGCATGGCCTGTTCCGGGGCCTGCTTGACGGCCTCGCCCATGTGCTCGGCGCCGCCCTGGGCGGAACGCGCCATGTGGCGCGTCCGGTCGGCCGCCGCGCTGCCGGTGTCCGAGGCGACGCCCATGACCCGGGCCCGCAGGCCCGATGCCGCCGAGCGCGCCCGGTCCGCGCGCCTGCGGACCATCCGCTTGGGGCTGGTCCGGTCGGCCAGCCGGTCGACGTTCTGCGACAGCCTGTCCCGGGTCGCTTCGATGTCGGCCCTCACTTGGTCGGGTGACGTGCCCACTGTGCGTCCTCCTTCAGCGTTTCGATCGTTCGCTCCGGCTTCGGCGACACCTCCCGCATACGGGACCGGCCGAGCGCGAAGAGCACGGCCGCGATCACCGCCCACACGGCGGTGACGATGAGTGCGGCCCAGCCGGCGTCCATCACGTTGGCCAGCCCGAACACGGCCGCCAGCGACAGGAACAGGGCCACCATGTAGCCGGCGAAGCCGGCGCCGCCGAACATCCCGGCGGCCTTCCCCGCCTTCGCGGCCTCCTCCTGGATCTCGGCCTTCGCCAGCCGGACCTCCTGCCGGAGCAGGTGCTGCACGTCCGCGGTCACCGCGGCCAGCAGCTCACCGGCCGAGCGGTCCTGCGCGGGCCGCAGCTCCTCGGAGGAGAGGGGATGCGCGCCGCTCCGCGCACGAGGGGAAATCGTCGCCATCTCACACCACCCGGGGGTATTCCTGCATTTCCGTGCGTACCGGTTCGCCCACGGGCGGGGCCGGTTCCGCGGTGTCCGGCACCTGCCGCGCTTCGCTCTCGCCGGAGTGCGCGGCCTTGCCGGCCTTCATGAGGCGGCCGGCCACCAGGCCCGCCAGCACCGCCCCGCCGAGGAAGGCGCCCGGCCGCCGGCGCGCGAAGCCCTGGAGGTCGCCCATCAGACCGTCCACACCGTGCTGCTCCAGGTAGTCCGCGGCACGGCGGCCGCGGTTCGCGACCTGCACGACGGCGCTGCGTGCGGGGGAGTCGCCCGACGCGCTCTGCGCCATGCCCTCGAGGTCGTCCGCCCACTGGCGTACGGTGCCGGCGAGCCGCTCCGTCTGGCCCCGGCCCTCGTCCCGGACGCGGCGGCGGAGGTCGCGGACGGCGCTCTCCGCCTGCTGGCGGGCCTCACCGGCGACCGTCTTCGCCTGCTCGGCGGCGCTCCCGACCACCTCACGGCCCGCCTGACCGGCCTGAGAGGCCGTGACCGAGGCCTGTTCCTTCGCGACCTCGCCCGATTGCCGAACCCGACCGGCATCAGTCATAAGCCACTCCTCCTTCAGCTGCGGACCCCCGTGGAACCGGGGCCCGCCGGATTGTGTGTCGGGCTCGCGGGTACCACCGGGCGCCGGTACAAAACAAAGATCGCCCCGGCTTCCCGTCTCGCCGCGCCCGCGGGCGGCGCGGGGAAGGGGCCGCCGGGACGTCCGGGCCGGGGCCGGGGAGGGGCCGCCGGGGGCCGCCGGGCGGACCGGCGGCGGCCCGCACGTCCCCGGACGGCGGCGAACCGGAGGAGCCCCCCGAGGTCCGCCCGGCGGGGCGGCGACCCGGCGAGGGCACGGTCGCCAACCGGTCGAGGTGATTTGCCGGGGGTTGTCCGAGTCGGGACGTGTGCCCCCGGAGTGCAGAGCTGATAAGACGCCCGTGGTTCACACGAAGGGGGTGCCGCCCTCACCCGGATGCCGCGCATCCAGGGGATGGAGGTTGCGTTAGGGGGGATATGGCAGCAACGCTCACCGACAGTCACACATCCGGTCGCGCCAGAGTCCCCGCCTGGGCGCACACGCCCGTGGTCATGGGCGACTTCGTCTTCATCCCCGCCTCGGCCCTTCCCCGCGGCGTCCACGGGAAGCTCTGGAGCACGGACGAAGCCGTCTCCCTCACCTGGTCCGCTCCCGTCCTGGAGGAGTTCGTCACCGCGATGGACCGCATCGAGCGCGACTTCTCGCGCTCCTGGACCAAGGCCGACCTGTCACCGGACGGTGCGGCCGCGGGCACCGGGAAACGGGCGGGGCTGCACGGTCATGCGTGATTTCGGGGCGGGGGAGGGCTTCGGCACCCCTTACGGCTTCCACGACCGGACCGGTACCCAGGCGTGGGCGCATCCGCCCGAGGTCCCGCCCTTCCCGCAGGCGGACCTCCCCGGATACGGCGGACACGCCGGGCACGGCGACCTGCTGGACCCCTCCTGGGACCCGGCGGAGGAGCTGGCCTCCCTGCTCCAGGACGCCATCGCGGCCGAACGGAACACCCTCCCGCCGGCCCGGCGCCCGGAGGACGAGGGCCGTCCGCCCGACCACGCCCCCCTCGCGCGTCTGACGCAGATCCCCGCCGACCTGGAGCCCGTCCCCCGCGCCGCCGGGCCCGGCCACCGCAGGACCCGCCGGATCGCCATCGGCTGGGTGTCCGCGGCCAGCTGCTCGATCGCCGCGGTGACCGCCGTACTCGTGCCCGTGGTGAGCGTCTTCGGCGGTGCCATCACCTACGGCCCGCTGCGCCACGTCGCCGAGCCCCGCACCCCCGCCCACGCCGCCGACTGGTGGCCCCTGCTCGTGTACGGGCCGTGGCTCGTGGCGTCCCTGTCCATCCTGCGGGCCGCCGTGCACCAGCGCCGCGCCACCCACTCCTGGGTCGTCGTCCTGCTGTTCTCCCTCACCGCGATGCTGCTCTGCGTGGCCCAGGCGCCCCGCACCTTCGTCGACGCCGCCGCGGCCGCCCTGCCGACGGCGGCGTCCGTGGCCTGCTTCCACCAGCTGGTCCGCCTCGTCACGCTGACCAGGCCGCCCCGCAGACCCGCGCACAGCCGCCGCGTCCTCCGGCCGGCCGCCCGCCACGGCGGGCAGGTCACCCCTTTCGCGGGGACCGCCCACCTGCCCCGGCAGCCGTCGGGCCGCGACCGCGTCCTGTGACGGGCGGTGCCCCTCCCCGCGCCGCCGAGGGGAGGGGCACCGCCCCGCGCGGGAGGCCGGCCCCCGCCCCCCGTACGCCCGAACCACCGCCCGCGCAAACGGTTCCACCGCTGTACCCGTGCCCGCGCCTCTGGCAGAGTCCCCCCACGGGACTCGGGAGCAGGAGGCGGCGGAATGACGTGTCGGCGGCGGACGCGGGCGACCGCGCGGGAGCGCCTGACGGCACCCGCCGCGGCCCCCCCGCACCACCGGCCGGGGCACGACGGCGGGGGGTGACGCCGCCGCCCGCCGGGGCTCCGCGCCCCCTTCCTCCCCGCCCCGCTCCCGCCGCCGACGGGGGACCGGGACCGTCGACGCCCGCCGCCGTCCGGCGGGCCGTGGAGCTCGACGTGACCACCGACTCGAAGGGGAGCGACCGTGGGGGGATGCCTGTTCCTCGTACTGGCCGTCGGGTTCCTCGGGAACCTGCTGGCGGCGCCGCTGACCGTCTCCGACCTGATGGCGGCTCAGTCTCCGCCGCAGTACCCCGCCCCGTGGGAGTGGGCCGTCCTGGTGGCGGTCTCCGCGGTGACGGCGCTCGCCGTGACCTGGTCGGCCGGGCGTCGCCGCCCGGGCCGCGCGCCCGCCCTCGCCGCCGGCACCGTACTGCTGCTGACGCTGTGCGCGGTGGTGACGCTGCGGGTCCGCGACCTGGTCGGCACCGACGACCCGACCTTGACGGGGACCCTGCAGGGCCTCGCCGCCGGCGTCACCGCCCTGGCCTTCCGCGGGGTGGCGCGCCGGTGGGAGCGGGGCAGGCCGTTGCCGGGGGAGGTGTGGCTCGCGACGGTGCCCTTCCGGGACAGCGACGAGGAGGCGCGCCACTACTGCGTCGTGCTGAACCGCCGCCCGGGGTACGCCGACGTCCTGCAGATCACCTCGCAGAACAAGGACGGCCGCCCCGGCTACGTCTTCATGCCCAACGGGGAGTGGGACACCGTCTCCGGCAAGGGCCACTGGGTGGAGACCGCTTCGCGGCCGCGCCGGGTGCCCTACCGGAACTTCCTCAAGGACCGGCCCCAGGGGCCGTGCCCCGCCGAGACCTGGCGGCGGTTGCGCCGCCGCTCCGCGGTACGGCTGCCGCCGTCGGGCCGGGGCGGCCCGACGGCGCCGCCGCGAGGGCCGGAGACCCGGGCCCGCCGGAGGGGGCGGCGCACGCAGCCGCCGCAGGCCCGAGCATCAGGCCGCCTCCCATGGCCAGGACGGCCGCGACGCGCCGCTCGCCGATCCGCGCGGGGGTGCCTGTCACGTATGGTGCTCCTCTCCGGTCGCCCGCGCCGCCGTGGCGCGGCGCGGCTGGACAGTCGGTGAGGCTCCCAGTCCCGGCGCACCACCGCACGGCGTTTCCGCCCCCCGTCGCCCGGTCGGCGTACACGGCGCCTCCACCGGGGAGGGCGCCCGCCGCACGCCTTCCCGCCCCCGGGCACCGCTCCTGCGGTAGCGGGGATCGGCCGCCGGGGGAAGGCGGAGGCCCGTCCCGCTCCTCGGCCCTGCGGGACGCGGCGGGGAGTCGCAGCGGACACCGGTCTCCCGGGGGCACCGCACGGCTCCGAGGCCCCGGGGGGCCGGCGTGCCGGAGAGCCTCCCGGCCACCGCCCGGCCGGCGCCCTCCGGGCGACCGGCACCGCGGGCGCCCCGCCCGGCGGCCGACGGGCCGTGACGCGGTGCCGGCCCGGGTCCGCGGACTCCCGTGATCAGGGCGGTGTGGTCTCGAGCCCCGCGCCGTCGCCGCGGCCGTCGACGGTGGCGATCCGTTTCCTGAGGTCGGCGTGGACGAACTGGAAGACGGGCCCCACCTGGCGCAGGACGTGCAGCAGTCGGGCGTCTTCGAGGAAGGGCAGGGGGCGACGGGGCAGGTGGCTGACCTTGGAAAGCCTCAGGCCGGCCTCCCGGTATCGGAAGTAGGCGCTGTTCGACAGGGCCAGCAGCCCGGCGGCGAGCCCCACGGCCAGGTTCGCCTCCAGGGTCTCCAGCCACGCCGCGAACACCTGCAGCGCCACGTGCCGGCTGTCCGCCAGGTCCCACCACACGGTGAGCGTCCATTTGACCAGGGGCGGAACCACGGCGAACACCAGGACGGCGTAGGCCACCACGCGCTCGCCGCGCAGAGTCGACCGGGGCGTCTCCTGTTCGAGGTCGGTCGGCAGCCGCGCCCAGCGCAGCACCGCCAAGCCCAGGCCGAACAGGACGCCGAAGAACGCCCCCAGGAGCCCGGAGGCCGTGAGGCGCTCCCACAGCGTGACGTAGGGCGCCCAGGGCGCCACCACCAGGCCCAGGAACACGACCAGGGCCACGCCGCTCACCAGCCCCCCGCCGACGCACGCGGGCAGCAGCCGCAGCAGACTCGAAAGGGGGGCCCGGAAGCTCAGCCGGCTCGGGCGGTCGGTGCTGCCGCCCAACCCGAGGAAGGCCATGATCCCGACGATCAGCAGGAACAGGGCGGCGCGGAAGACCGCCCGCTGATTGGCGAAGCTCAGGTCCGCCCCCGGGTCGAGCAGCGCGAGGTCCATCAGCGGCCGGCCGGTCTCCTGCCGGGTGGAGAGCATGCACAGCTGGCCGGCCGTCTCGGCTCCCACCCAGAACAGCACCGTGAAGGCGATGATCTTCCCCGGCCGGACGGGGCGTTCCCGCCGGCCCGGACGCGGCGGGACCTGCCGCCGGATCAGCGCGCAGCCGAGTATTCCGACGGTCAGCACCGCCATCGCCGCAAGCCACCACAGGGCCGCCCTCAGCCAGGTGTGGGCGGCCACGCCGACCTCGTAGTGGAAGTCGATCGATCCCGCTGTCCGGGCCCAGTGTTCGATCACGGCCCCGACCGCCGGAGCGAGCGGGAGGAGCACGGCGCACCAGACCCCGACGCGGCGGACCACCTCGGCGAGGACCCCCTCCCGCGCCGGTCCGCGCGGCCGGTGTCCCGGTCGACGAAGGCGAGTCGGAGCGCCGTGGTGGCGGCCGCGGTCGTGGCGAGCGTGACGACCAGGAAGCACAGGAACCGGCTGAGCGGCGGCAGCGCCCAGTGGAAGTAGTCCCCCGCCATGCAGCCCGCGCCCAACCCGACGGCCGCGCCCACGACCGGGCCGGACAGGGGGCCGACCGGTTTCGGGGGCAGGGCCCGGTGCAGCTCCCACCAGGCGATGTCGTCCGTGCCCTGCCGACGGAGGTGCCTGGCGAGGAAGCCCAGTGACATCTTCGCGTCGCCGGCGTGCCAGCGGTTGGCCGCGGTGCGGCGTACGTCGGGGCCCGCCGGGTCCACGGTGGTGGGCTCGTCGGCGAAGACCGCGGGGACGAGACTGTCCAGCAGGTGGTGACTGACGCTCTCCGCGTCGGCGTGGCCGAGCAGTTCGGCGGGGTCGGAGTCCGGCGCGGAGTACACGGTCCGGGCCAGCCAGACGTTCAGGGGCAGTGAGAGGGCCCGGGCGAGGGGCCCGTCGGGGTTCCGGGTGATCTCGTCGGTCACCGGCCGCCAGACGGAGGCCCGCTGCGGAGCGACCACACTGCCCAGGTACGCCGCCACGTCGTCGGCCCGCGCGGGCAGGGCGACCACCGAGGCGGCCGCCGTGACGACGTCGCCCACCTCGACCGCCGCCCGGTACTCGGCCGTACGGGAGGCGAGGATCAGCGGCTCGTGGACGGCGATCGCGCGGTTGACGGCTGCCAGGGCGTACGGCCGGAGCTCCGGCGACAGTTCGTCGAAGCCGTCCAGGACGGGCAGGACGCGGCCCGCGGCGACCAGTTTGCGGGCGGCGTCCCGGCCGTAGATCTCGTGGTTGCGCAGCGCCGGGTAGTCCTCGCGGATACGGCGCCCCATCCAGTCGCCCAGGGACTCCTTCTGCGGGTTCCACGGTGCCAGGTCCAGGAGTACGGGCACCGGCTCGCCGGGAGAGGCGTCCCGCACGAGTTCCCGCACCAGCAGGACGGCCAGGGCGGTCTTGCCCGCGCCCGGCTCCCCGAGTACGACCAGCCGGCGGCGGGGAAGGGCGCGGAAGGCGGCGGCGAACCCGCGGGCGTCGTCGCTGCGGCCGGACAGCATGCGTCCCACCAGACGTACGTGATCGCCCGACGCCGTCTGGTCGCTGCGCCAGCGGACGGCGAGCGGATGGGGGTCGAGGAGCCCCCGGGCCGCCGCCTCCTCGGTCCACTGACGGCGCACCATGGCGGCGAGCGCCTCGGCGGCCTGGTCCAGCTCGGCCTCACTGGCCGGCGCCGCGGGACGCGCCCGGTGGCGGGACCAGCCGAGCACGCCGACCGTCGCCGAGACCAGGATGCTCAGCGCCGCCACCGCGGTCTCGCCGCCGGCCCGGACCAGGACGGCGACCAGCGCGGAGAAGGCCACCACGCCGGTCGTTCCGACCAGCCAGGGCCACCACCTTCTGTCGACTTTCACAGCGGAAGCGTCAAACTCTCGGCGCAGGCACCGGACCGGACCGCACCGTGGCCGTCCGTCGGACCACCCGTCCGCTCCCGGAGCCCACCGCGTCACGCGCGGCCACGCGACCGCACGGCGGTGATCCGGCTGAAGCCCGTGGATTCCCCGGCGCTACCCGTCCTTTGCCGGCGCGCTCAGTGTGATGTCCAGCGGGTCGTCGGACGGAATGGTGATCCCAGCCCCCTTGGGCAGGGCGATGAAGCAGCTGGGGCCAGGACATTTCATGACGAAGTCCTGGTTCTCCGACGCGAGGCCGAGGATTTCCCTGACGGTCCATCTGCTCCGCTCCTCCGTCGGCAGGTCCACCGGGACACCGCCTATTTCGATCGAGAAGGATTCTTTGCCCATGGTTTTCACCTGCCCGAATGACTGAACGCGACAGAACCGCTGTCGGACGATCCCACGGGGCAGCGGGTATCGGGTATCGGGGCGCCGCCCGGCCTCCCGCGCGCACGGTCCCCGGCAGATCCGCGATCTGCGGGGACGGCGGGGCTTGTCACCCGCACGCCCTTCGTCTCCACGCTACAGCGCCCCGGTACGGGCCGCTACCAGGGAAATCCCGCCCCCACAGCGCCCCCGGACCGCGGGGGCCGTCGGCGCTCCCGTGGTCGCCCGGGGAGGCGGGGCGGTGGACGGCGACGCGGTCGATCGGCGGCGCCGTGCCCTCCGGGACCACGGAGGCTGCGCGGGAGGCGTCTCGTGCGGTCCCTGCGAGGCCGGGGACGAGCGCGGCCGGAAGCGTCCACCGGTGCTCGCCCGCTTCGGTCGCCGCCCGGTGGGGAGGCCGGCGCAGGACCCGCCCACGGGTGGGTTCCGGCCCGTCCACGGCACGGACGGGCCGGGACCGGCACCGGACCGGTCCGAGCCGCCGCCGTGTTCCGCGCTCACGGCGCCGGGCGGCCGGTCCCCCGGCCGGGAACCACAGGGGCGAACCGGACGGTCCGGGCCCTGACGGGGGGACAGGCAGCCGGAGTTCCGGGCGGGCAGGCCGCTCCCGGCTGACACCCCGCCCACCGGCAGCTCCACCCCCTCCCCCGGTCGACCCGGGGGACCCCCTGCCGGAACAGGTGGAAGGCGGCTCACGAAGCCCCGCCGGACGAGGGCACCGCCCGGCACGGGACGAGGGCGTCCCGTGCCGGGCGGGCCGGGGCCGTCCGCCGCCGTCCGGCGGCCCCGAAGCCCCGGCCCGGATCGGCTCGCGGCGGCCCTCCGGCGTCGGCCCCCGCAGGCAGCGGTCACCTCGTCCCGCCGGTCCTCGCGCGACGCCGGGGCGGACACCTCAGCCACGTACGACGCCGATCCCGCCCGGACGCGGTTCGCCCCGGGTGCGTCCCTCCCCGACGCGCCGGGGAACGGGCCGCACCGGGAGGGCCGGCGAAGTCCCGCCGGGGGTTGTGCCGCAACTGCTGGTCATGGACGGGACGATCCTTCCGCGTCCGGTGTGACCGGCCTTGCAGGAAACCCCACCCGGTGGTGCTGGGGACGGTCCTTCCGCGTCCGGTGCGACCGCGGCGTCGGGGCCCTCCCGGGCGGCCCCGTCCACCGGGCCGAGCCCGCGCCGGTTCGGCGAGCTGGTCGCCGTACTGCGGCGCGGGGGCGCGGACCCGGTGCGCAGGGGCCGGCCCCGGAACCCGCCGCTTCGGGACCGCGTGCTCCCGGTCGCCGCCCGCCGGCGGACGAACCTGACCCCGCGCCAACCGGCCCCGCCGTCCGGGGTGTCCGGGCCGGTCTCCGCCCGAAAGGCGACGGCGTCCACCACACCGTGCTCGGCACCGCCCGCCTGCACGACCCCGCCCTTACCGGGTGGCGCGGAAACCAACAGGCCACCAGGTCCATCAGAGGTCATGCACGGGACGCCCCCCAGACCGGGTCCCACGACCGCGGGCCCGCGGAGCGCCCACGGCGTTGCGCCTCTCCGGCGTCCCGCCCCTCTCCGGGACGCCGCGAGCGCGCCCCCTGCCAAGGGCGCGGGTCCCGCCTCTTCCGCGGGTGACGTGGCCCGCGGCCTCCTCCGGCAGGCCGCTGGGCGCCCCTTCCGGGGCGCCCGGGCCGCGGCCCCGGGAGGAACGACCCGGCGCCCCCGGTTTGACAGCCGATCGCCGGGTCACCCGTGAGGGGTCCCGTCGACGCAGACCGTCACCCCGCGCCCCGAGGGTGACCCGACCGCGCAGGAGCCGGCATGGCCGTACGGCACCACCTCATACAGAGCCCGCCGTCAGCGGTGTGGGAAGTCCTCAGCGACCCCGACAGGTACGCCGAATGGGTCGTCGGGACCGAGGACACCCGCCCCCTGGACGGTACGTGGCCCGAGGTCGGCGCCGCCCTCCAGTACACCGTCGCGGTCGGCCCGGTCCGGCTCAGGGGCTCCACCGTCGTCCGCCGCCTGGAACCGCCGAACCGGCTCGAACTGGAGGCCAAGAGCGGCCCCGCCGGGACCGCCCGCATCGCCATCGAGGTCATCCCCTGGGGCGCGGCCACCCTCGTCGTCGTCGACGAGCACCCCCTGCGGGGTCCGGGCGCGCGGCTCCACAACACGCTCTTCGACGCCGCCCTCCAACTCCGCCACCGCCGCATGCTGCGCCGTCTCGCGGAGGTCGTCGAGGGCGTGCGCACCACCTCCGCCCCCTGATCCGCCGACGCCGAACGCGGGAGGAATCCGCCATGCTCGACGCCGTCGTCGTGGGGGCCGGGCCCAACGGACTGGTCGCCGCCAACCTGCTCGCCGACCGCGGCTGGACGGTGGAGGTCCTGGAGGCGCAGGACGAGCCGGGCGGTGCCGTGCGCAGCGACCGCGGCGTCGACCCCGGCCACGTCAGCGACCTGTTCAGCTCCTTCTACCCGCTCACCGCGGCCTCCCCGGTCGTCCGCGCCCTGCACCTCCACGAGTGGGGCCTGCGCTGGAGCCACGCCCCGGCCGTCGTCGCCCACCCGCTGCTCGACGGCCGCTGCGCCGTCCTCGAGCGCGACCCGGAGCGCACCGCCGCCGGACTGGAGTCCTTCGCACCCGGCGACGGCGCCGCCTGGCAGCGCCTGTACGACCTCTGGGAGCGGGTCGGCCCCGACGCGCTGCGCGCCCTGTTCACCCCGTTCCCGCCGGTGCGGCCGGGGCTGCGGCTCGCCGGCCGGCTGGGCGTCGCCGACGGGCTGCGCCTCGTCCGCATGGGCCTGCTGCCCGCACGGCGGCTGGGGGAGGAGACCTTCTCCGGGGAGGGCGGGCGGCTGCTGCTCGCCGGGAACGCCCTGCACGCCGACCTCTCGCCCGAGACGGCCCTCGGCGGCGGCTTCGGCTGGCTGATGTGCATGCTCGCCCAGGACTTCGGCTTCCCCGTCCCCGCCGGCGGCGCGGGAGCCCTCACCGACGCACTGGTCCGCCGCCTCGCCGACCGGGGCGGCACCGTCCGCTGCGGACGGCGCGTCACCGAGGTGACGGTGCGCGACGGTCGGGCGTGCGGCGTCCGCACCGCCGACGGGGAGACCGTTGCGGCGGGCCGGGCCGTCCTCGCCGACGTGTCGGCGCCCGCCCTGTACGGCGGGCTCGTCTCCTGGGACCACCTGCCCGCCCGGCTCCGCGACGACATGCGCCGCTTCCAGTGGGACTTCGCGACGGTGAAGGTCGACTGGGCCCTGGAACGACCCGTCCCCTGGGCCGCGGAGGGGCCGTCCCGCGCCGGGACCGTCCACCTCGCCGAGGGCGTCGACGAACTCACCCGCTTCTCCGCCCAGATCGCCATGCGCCTCGTCCCGGACCGGCCGTTCCTGGTGATGGGCCAGATGACCACTGCCGACCCGTCCCGGTCACCCGCCGGCACCGAGTCGGCGTGGGCCTACACCCACGTGCCGCGCACGATCGCGGGCGACGCGGGCCCGGACGGCATCACCGGCGCGTGGACGCACGACGACCGGCAGCGGATGGCGGACCGCGTGGAGGCGGTCGTCGAGCGGCACGCGCCCGGCTTCCGCGCGGCGGTACGGGCCCGCCGCGTGCTGGTCCCGCCCGTGCTGGAGGCCATGGACGCCAACCTCGACGGCGGGGCCGTCAACGGCGGCACCTCCGCGCTCCACCAGCAACTGGTGTTCCGGCCGGCTCCGGGCACCGGCCGCCCGGAGACACCGGTGCGGGGCCTGTACCTGGCGTCCGCCTCCGCCCACCCGGGCGGCGGCGTGCACGGCGCGCCCGGCGCCAACGCGGCGCGGGCGGCGCTGCGTACCGGCGGGGCGTCGACGTCGGCGCTGCTCACGGCGGGGCAGCGGCTCCTGGCCCGCCGCCGCTGACGGTCCCCGCCGGGTTCCGGAAGAACCGGCCGCGCCGCTCCCGCCTCGAACACGCCGACCGGTCCCCGGTTCCCGAACGCCCCGGCCCGCCCGGTGCCCTGAACGCGTTGCCCTGCCCCCGGACGCCCCCCCTGCCTCCGCCCCGGCCGACCGGCCCGCGGCGGTGTCCGGCCGCTCGGGCCGCCGCGGCCGGACACCGCCGTCAGCGGCGTCCGGCCCGCCGCAGCGCCCCGGCGGCCGCCACCGCGACCACCGCCGCCGTGCCGGCGCGCCGCCCCGCGGTGCGGGCCGCGCCGTGCCAGCCGCCGTCCACGCCGCCCGGCCCCGGCGGCGGGGCGAAGAGGGTCCCCCCCGTCGCGCGGGGCCCTGTGTCCCCGTACGAACAGGGTGCGGTCGACCTTCACCGCCAGCAGCCTCTCCAGCGTGCCCGGGAAGGCCGCCGCGAGCAGCCGCAGCGACCGCGTCGACACGCCCACGAAGACCTCCCGCCGCGGCCTGCGCACGGCCCCCACGATCGCCCGGGCCACGCGGCGCGGCGTGTAGACCGGCGGCATGGCCCGCACCCGGCGGCCGGTGCGGTTGGCCAGGTGGTGGAAGAACGGCGTGTCGACGGTCCCCGGGAGCACCGTGCACACGCGGAGGCCCCGCTCGCCCGCCAGCCGCAGCTCCTGCCGCAGCGAGGCGTCGAACGCCAGCAGCGCGTGCTTCGACATCGTGTAGGCGCTGTTGTACGGCGACGGGACCAGGCCCAGCACCGACGCCACGTCGATCAGCACGCCCCCGCCCTGCCGCCGCATCACCGGCAGCGCCGCCCGCGCCCCGTTGACGCACCCCAGGACGTTCACGTCGAGCACGCGGCGCACCTCGGCGGCCGGTACGTCCTCCACGGTGCCGAGCACGGCGACCGCCGCCGCGTTCACCCACGCGTCGATCCGCCCGTACTCCCGCACCGCGCGCCGGGCGAGCTCCGAGACGGCCGCCTCGTCCGCCACGTCGGTGGGCTGGACGACCGCCCGGGCGCCCCGGTGGGCCCGGCACTCGCGGGCGACCTCCTCCAGCGCCTCCGTCCCGCGCGCGGCGAGCACCAGCGAGGCACCGCGCCGCGCGAACTCCAGCGCGGTCGCCCTCCCGATCCCGCTGGACGCCCCGGTGACGACCACGGCCAGGCCCTTGATGCGCACGGTTACCTCCGGCACGCTCCTCGACGGTGACACGGACGCGGACGGAGTACCCGTGCGGACCCGCTCCACTCCTTCCGCCGCCGGGCCGCGGGCGGGCCCGCCCGCGGCCCGGCGGCGCTCCCGTGGCGGCCGCCGCGGGAACCGTGCTGGTATGGCGGGGTGCGGCCCCGCCGGACGGCGGGCGGAGGGCCGGGGAGGAGGCGCGCGGATGCGGGAGCGGGAGGCGGCACCGGACGTGGCGGTCCTCGTGGGACTGCAGGCGTCCGGCAAGTCCACGTTCTACCGCCGGTGCCTCGCAGGCCGGTACGACCTGGTGAGCAAGGACCTCTTCCCGCGCGGCGCCCGGAACAGGCAGCGGCGGCAGACGGCCCTGGCCGAGGAGACCCTGGCGGCCGGCCGGTGGCCGTCGACAACACCAATCCGTCCCCCGAGGAGTGGGGCCCCTGGTGGCGCTGGCCCGCTCCCACGGCGCGACCGCCACGGCCTACTGGTTCCCGCCGGACGTGGCGGGTTCGCTGCGCCGCAACGCCGCGCGGCGGGGACGGGAGCGGGTGCCGGAGGCGGGCCTGTACGCCACGTTCGGCCGGCTGCGCAGACCGTCGCGCTCCGACGGGTTCGACGCCGTGCTGGAGGTCCGGTTCGACGGCCGCGGAGGGTTCGCCGTGCGCCCGGTGTCCGGCGAGGGGGGCCCGCCCGCCGGGGGGCATCGTGCCGGGCCGTCCGGGTACCCGCCGACCCACGCGCAGGATCCGACGAAGAAGGAGGGATCGAGGTGACCGTGCCCGAGGAGAACCGGCCGAAGACCACCACCACGGACGAGGTCGTCGAGTCCACCGGGACCGAGGACCGGCCGGAGGAGCAGCCCGGCGCCACCGGCCGCTCCCTGCGGGAGGCGATGGAGGAGGCGGGCGTCAAGCGCGAGGACTACGAGGAGTAGCCGCCGCCCGGGCGGCCGGGCCGGAGCGCGGCGGATCCGGGGCCCGGTGCGCCGGGGCACGGTCCCGCGCGGGCACCGGGCCCGTCCCGACCCGGCCACCCGCTCGGGGTGCGCCGGGGGCGGAACGGGCCCGGTGGGCAAGGGACTAGAAGGTGAGGTTCCAGGCGTCGATCCTGCCGGTGTCCCGCGTCGCGACGTCCCGGACGCGGAGCTTCCAGGTTCCGGCCGCGATCTCCGAGGCGGCGTTGACCGTGTACGTCTTGACCACGTCGTCGCCGCTGTCGCCGTTGGCGAAGTCCTCCAGCAGGTAGACCGTGCCGTCGGGGGCGACCAGCGACACGACGAGGTCACCGCGGTAGGTGTGCTCGATGTCCACGCCCACCTTCAGGGCGGCCGGCGCGTAGCCGCTCACACCGGTGACGGGGAGGGGGCTCTCCACCGTCGTGTTGTCCGGGACGTTCACGTCGGTGAGGTTCTCGAAGTACTTGCCCGGCGCCGTCCCGCCGACCGCCTTCAGCGCGTCGGCCTGGCCCTCGCCGAAGAAGCCGTTGTTCGCGGTCGTGCCCGTGCAGCGGCCGTCCGCCGGGCAGGCCGTGTCCGCCGCCTGCGAGGCCAGCCGGGCCCGCAGGTCCGCCGGGGTGAGGGAGGGGTTGACGCTCGCCATCAGCGCCGCGACCCCCGCCACGTGCGGGGACGCCATCGAGGTGCCGTTCATGTTGCCGTACTTGCCGCCCGGCAGGGTCGAGTAGACGCCGTACGAGCCGTCGCCGCCCGGCGCGGCGATGTCGACGACGCCCCGGCCGAAGTTGGAGTACGACGCCTTCACGCTGCCGCGGCCCGTGGACGAGACGGTCACGACGCCCGGCAGCTCGGTCGGGATATCCAGGCAGGCGTTGGTGATCCGGCGGGTCACCGGGGTCGAGTCGTCGGGGCTCGACGTGTCGGTGGTCTTGTTCGCCAGGTCGTAGTCGGAGTTGCCCGCCGCGGCGACCTGCAGGGAGCCCTTCCCCTCGGCGTACGCCTGGGCCCGCCGGACGCCCTCGATGATGGCGGCCTGGTCGGGGTCGTCCGGGCAGTTGAACATCCACGGGTCGGTGTAGTAGCTGTTGTTGGTCACCTTGAAGCCGTGGTCGCCGGCCCACATGAACCCGCAGATGGTGTTCTCCGCGTAGAACAGCCCGGTGCCCGGCTCGGCGATGCGGACCGAGGAGATCTTCACGCCGGGGGCGACGCCGACGACGCCCTTGCCGTTCTTCGCCGCGGCGATCGTCCCCGCGACGTGCGTGCCGTGGGTGTCCACGTCGCGCCAGGCGCCGAAGCGGGTGTCCGGCCTGCCGTAGGCGCAGGAGACCGAGTCGGCGGCGTTGAAGTTGGGCGCGATGTCCTGGTGGAGGTCGTCGACGCCGGTGTCCAGGACGCCGACCTTGACGGCGGCGGAGCCGGTGGTCACCGCCCACGCCTGGTCCGCCTTGATCTGGGTCATGTCCCAGCGGTTGGTCTCGGTGAGCGTCGTCGGGGTCTGCGCGGGGGCGGCCGGCAGGGCCGGGGCGTACGCGTCGGCCGGCACGTCGGAGGTGCGGGTCGCGCCGACCTGCTGCACGCCGGTGACACCGCGCATCGCGGTGGCGAAGGTGCCGGACGAGGAGTGGGCCACGACGACGCCGATCGCGTCGTAGTGGGCGAAGACCGTGCCGCCCTTGCCGGTGACGGCGGCGCGTACGGCCGAGGTGTCTCCCGGAGAGGTGATCACCAGGTACGCGCGGGTTCCCGCGGCCCGGGCGCCGGACGGGGCCGCCGCGGCGGCCGGCACCGCCGCCGGCGCCGCGGCCGGGGTCTGCGGGACCGCCGCGGCGGGGACCGCGGGGACCGCGAGGGCGACGGCCGCGCCGAGCGCGGCGACGGCGGCCGAGCGCCTGAGCCCGGCGGATATGTGGGGAAGCATGTGTCCTCCGAAGGCCCGGCGACGCGGGTGGCGTCGGCCGGGCCGGGTGAAGAAGTGGTAGACGCGAAAGATCTCATCCGGCGGCGCGTCAAGGGAAGTACCGTTTCGCCGGAAGTCGTCGGCCGTCTCGTCACCCGGCCGTCACCCGACGGCCGGAAAGTCCCTTGCCACCGGCCCGGGGGAGGTCAGCGGGACGCTTCGGCGAGCTGCCGGGCCAGCGCGGCCCGCAGCCAGTCGTCCACGGCGCCGACCGTCGGCTCGGTCGAGGCGGCGGCCTCGGCGGTGAGCCGCCAGAAGCGGTCGACGCGGGGATGGGCGAGGTCGTCGAGGAAACGGCTCAGCCGCCGCCGGAACTCCGGGGTGTCGCGGGTGCCGCGCATCCCGGCGTGGGCGGCCGCGAAGCAGTCGAGCGCCTCCCCGGCGAAGGGCTCGCGCCCGGCCCGCACGTCGGGCGCCGCCAGTGCGAACGCCTCGGTGAGCCCGTCGTACAGCACCGCCGGACGGCACTCCCCGTCCGGGGCGCTCGCCACCGGACGGCACACCCCGATCGCACCGGCCGTCTCCGCCGCCAGGGCGTTGAGCCGGGCGAAGGCCAGGACCTGGGCGGGGGTCGGGTCGTCGGGCGGCGGCGGCACCACCGCTTCGGTGATGGACGAGACCAGCCGGGCCGGCAGCCGCGGCGGCAGCAACCGCCGCAGGAAGCGGGCCACCACGGTGGTGTCGGGCGGTGCGTCCATCGCCCCGATCAGGCGCAGCCGTTCGGCGCGCTCCTGCGCCGGGCAGTCCCGCAGCAGCCGCAGGGACGCCTCGCGCCAGCGCAGTTCGGCCATCCGGGAGCCCAGTTCGCGCAGCCGGCCCGCGATGGCGTCCTCCAGGGCGTCCTCCCGGTCCAGGACCCGGCCGACCTCCGCGACGGGGAGGCCGAGACCGCGCAGCGACCGGATCGTCCGCAGCCGGTCGAGCGCCTCCGGGCCGTACCGGCGGTGGCCGCCGGCGCTGCGGGAGACCTCCGGCAGCAGCCCCAGGTCCGAGTAGAACCGCACCGTCTTCACGGTGGTGCCCGCACGCCCGGCGAGCTCCCCGATGCTCCAGACGCCTTCCGTGGACACCGCTTCCACCTCCCCGGGGGCCCACGGTACCGGGGCGCCCGTGCGCCCCGGTACCGCGGGGGAGTGGAGATGAATCGTTACTTCACGTTGACCGCGGTCCACGCCCTGGCAACGGCCTGGTACTCGGCGCCGGTCGAGCCGTACAGGTCGGACGCCGCCCGGAGCGTCGCCGTGCGGGCGCCCGCGTAGGTGGTGGTGGACGTCATGTACACCGACAGCGCCCGGTACCAGATCCGGTACGCCTTGGCGCGGCCGATGCCGGTGACGGAGACGCCGCCGTAGGTCGGCGAGCTGTAGCTGACGCCGTTGATGGTCTTCGCGCCGCTGCCCTCCGACAGCAGGTAGAAGAAGTGGTTCCCCACGCCGGAGGAGTTGTGGACGTCGAGGCCGCCCACGGAGGAGGACCAGTAGTCGGCCGACCTGCCGTCCTTGCTGGGCTTGTCCATGTAGCGCAGCGGGGTGCCGTTGCCGCGGATGTCGACCTTCTCGCCGATCAGGTAGTCGCCGGGGTCCTTGGCGTTGTTGGCGTAGAACTCGACGGAGGTGCCGAGGATGTCGGACGTCGCCTCGTTGAGGCCGCCGGACTCGCCGCTGTAGCGCAGGCCCGCGGTGCGGGAGGTGAGGCCGTGGGTCATCTCGTGGCCGGCCACGTCGATGGAGGTCAGCGGCTTGGCGTTGTTCGCGCCGTCGCCGTAGGTCATGCAGAAGCACGAGTCGGACCAGAAGGCGTTGGCGTAGGCGTTGCCGTAGTGGACGCGGGAGTACGCGGCCCTGCCGTCACCGGCGATGCCGTTGCGGCCCAGTTCGTTCCTGTAGAAGTCCCAGGTGAGCGCGGCGCCGTAGTGGGCGTCGACGGCGGCGGTCTGGCGGTTGGTCGGCAGGCCGGTGCCCCAGACGTCGTCGGCGTCGGTGAACAGCGTGCCGGTGCCGGACGTGCCGCCGTTCAGGTCGTACGTCCGGTGGCTGCCGCGGGCGCCGTCGGTGAGGGTGAAGCCGGAGGCGGTGGGCGTGGTGCCGAGCGGGACGGTGCCGCTGTACTGGCTGGTGCCGCTGCCCGTCTCGATCGCCTGGTACGAGTACAGCTCCTTGCCGGACGCGGCGTCCGTGATGACGTGCAGCTCGCTCGGGGTGCCGTCGTGCTGCAGGCCGTGGACGACCGTCTCGTACGCCAGGGTCGGCTTGCCGCTCGCCGCCCACACCACCTTGCGGGGCGCGGCGGCGGACGGCGTGCCGGTCGTCTCCTCCTCGGCGGCGGCCGCGGCCAGGGCGGTCTTGCGCGCGGCGGCCGGGGCGACGGCGGCGTCGGTGCCCGCGACGGCGATCCCGGCCTGGACCGCCTTGGTGGCGCCCTTGCTCCGGCCGTCCTCGGCGGTGTGGACCACGAGGTCGCCGCCGAGGACCGGGAGGCCCTCGTAGGTGCGCTCGTAGCGCGTGTGCACGGTGCCGTCGGCGTCCTTCACCACGTCGCGGACGAGCAGCTTCTCGCGGGCCGTGTCGAGCCCGAGCCGCTCGGCGGTGGCGGCGGCACCCGCCTGCGCCGAACGGATGGCGGCCACCCGGTCGCCCGCGGAGAACGGGACGGCCGCCGGGGCCGTCGCGCGGTCCGCGGGGGCGGACCCGGCGTCGGTGGCCGCGGCGGTGCCGGACTGCACGCCCACGACGACCATGGCGGCGGTGGCGGCGAGGGCGGCGGCACGCAGGGAGGTGCGCCGCGACGTGGGGGAGTGGGGGGACACGTGGTCTCCTTCTCTCGTTCCGTGGGGAGTGGGATCGGGGATGCGGACGAGAGTGACAGGAGATGACTTTGGTTTGACAGATATCGGTCAACTTCTTGACCAGTTCTTGTCCTGAAGGCGCGGTCCAACGTCCGCTATGTGAACGCCGGTTGGTGATTGACGGGAAATTTCCTTGCATATCCGGCTTTCGTCCCTCCCCGGATCGCCGTGCACCCGTGCCGGCGCGCGCCCGGCCCGCGGGAGTGCGGTGTGCCGGCGCCCGGCCCGCCGGCACACGGTGTGCCGCCTCCCGCCGGGGCCGGACCCGGAGCCGCCGCCGAACCGGCAGGGCGGGGACCGCCGCCCGGCCCCGCCGGGCGCCCCGGATCCCCGGGTGGGCCGGGCCCCCGGGGGAGCCGGGCGCGCCCCGACCCCCGGTCCCCGCCGGGCGCGCCGCCCGACCGGCGGGGACCGGACCGGCGAGGACCGGGGCCGGTGGGAGCCCGACCGGCGGGGGTCCGGGCCGCGGAACACCCGATCGCGTTGACAGCGCCGATCGCCGTGCGGGTTAATCGGCGCGAGCGGCTTCACGGCGCGGCCCGGCCCTCCCGCCCGGCCTTCCGGCCGAGGGCCCGGATCCGGCCTCCGGCGGGGAGCGGGCGGACGCGGTGGCGCGGACCGAGACTTCCTCCGGAGAGGGACCGATGCCCCGTCAGGACACCTTCACGGTCCCGGAGTTTTACCTCCCCTTCGAGGACGGCGGGGCGCCGGGCGGCGACCGCGCCAACGCCGCGGCGACCGCCTGGGCGGTCGACCGCGGCCTGATCGAGGCGGAGGCGGCCGAACAGTTCGCGGGCATCGGCTTCGGCCACCTCGCCGCACGCGTGGGCCGCGGCGCGCCCCCCGGGCGACTGCTCCTGCTGGCCCGGTGGATGGCCTGGTCGTTCGTCCTCGACGACCAGCACGACCTGCTCATCAGGGCCGACCGCCTCGACGACTGGCGGCCCCTCTCCGACGCCATCGCGCACCACGCCCGCGGCAGGCCGGCCGACGCGCCGGCCGCCGCCCGCGGCAACCCGCTGGTGTCCTCCTTCGCCGAACTGTACGACCGCGTCGTGGCGGGGATGACCCCTCTGCTCCGGGACCGCCACCGCCACCACGTCCCGCGCATGCTGCGCTCCCTGGACGAGGAGGCCGCCAACCGCCGTCCCGGGCACCGCCCCACCGTCGAGGAGTACGTCCTGACCCGCCGGCACAGCTCGCAGCTCCTGCCCATGATGAACATGGTGGAGGCCGCCCGGGGCGTCGAGGTGCCCGGGGAAGTCCACACGAGCCCCGCCCTGGAGGAGCTCGCCCGGAGCGCCATCGACGTCATCTCCTGGGGCAACGACGTCTTCTCCCTCCCCAAGGAGCACTCCTGCGGCGACACCAACAACCTCGCCGTCCTCCTCGTCCGGTGGCACGGCCTCACCCTGCCCGAGGCCGTGCGGGCCGTCGAGGAGCGCATCCGCGCCCGCGTCGGGGACTTCCTCGCCGCCGTCCGCGACCTGCCCCGCGCCCTCGACGCCCTCGGCGTCACCGGTTCCGCCGCCCGCACCGCGGTGGAACACCGCGTCCGCGGTTACGAGGACTGGATGATCGGCGCCGACCTCTGGCAGCGCCACGACTGCACGCGGTACCGGGACGAGCGGTTCGCCGCGGGCCTCGAAGCCGCGTACACGCGCCCGGACCTGGTCCCGGCGGGGTGAGGGGCGGCCCGCCCGCACCCCCTGCACGCCGACCACGCCGCCCCGCACGTCCGGGCGGCGCGGCGCGGCGCCGCCCGGGTGGGCGGTGCCCCGGAGCCGGAGCCGGAGCCTCACGGGGCGCCGGGTCCGGCACACCGTCAGGCGGGCCCCTCGGCGCCCCGTACGAAGGGCGCAGCCCCCGTACGAAGGGCACCGCCCCCGCACGGAGAGCGGTGCTCCCGCGGGAGCGGCGGCCCGCGACCCCTCCCGTCCCCTTCCCCCTACACTCGGCCGCACGTGCTGGAGGGGGCGGGACATGGCGACGGCCGGGGAACGACGGGGACGCGGGGCGGTCCCGCTGCTGGAACGGGAACCCGAACTCCTCACCGTCGAGCGCGCGCTCGACGAGCTGTGCGGCGAGCCCCCCGGCGGGGGACGCGCGTCCCGGCAGGGCGGGGTGATCGGGTTCGCCGGAGCGGCGGGACTGGGGAAGACCACGCTCCTCGCCCTCCTCCGCCGGTCCGCCGCCGCCCGCGGCTGCACCGTGCTGTCCGCACGCGGCGGCGAGCAGGAACGCCGGGTCCCGTTCCACGTGATGCGCCGGCTCGTCCAGCCGGTCTTCGCCGCCATGCCGGAGGACGAGCGCCGGAGGGTGCTCGGCGACTGGTACGACATCGTCGCCCCGGCCACGGGGCTGTCCGCGCCCAAACCCGGCGCCAACCCCGACCCGCAGGGCGTCCGCGACGGCCTGGACTGGGTCGTCGCCAACCTCTCCGTCCGCGGCGGCCCCGTCGTCCTCGTCATCGACGACGTCCACTGGGCCGACCCCGAGTCCCTCGCCTGGCTCACCGCCTTCGCCGCCCGCGCCGGGGACCTCGGCATGCTGATCGCGGTGGCCTGCCGCCCCGACGAGCTCCCGTCCGAAGCCCTGCCCCTGTACCACCTGGTCGCACGCGACCGTTCCCGCGCCCACGAACTGCTCCCGCTCACCGCCGCCGCCGTGGGCCGCATCGTCCGCGCGGCCCTCGGGGAGGACGCCGACGAACCGTTCTGCCGCGAGTGCTGGGCCGTCACCGGCGGCAACCCCTTCGAAGTCGTCGAGCTCACCGCGAAGGGCGGCGACCGCGGCCTCGTCCCGCGCGAGGAGAGCATCCCGCAGCTCCGCGACCTCGCCTCCGCCGTCAAGGGCGGCGGACTCGTGGAACGCCTCGAACAGCTCGGCCCCTCCGCCGTCCGCCTCGCCTGGGCCGCCGCGGTCGTCGGCGACGGCGGCCCCGCCGGCATCGTCGGGACCGTCGCCGCGCTCGGCGGCGCCCAGTTCGGCGACGCGGCCGGGCGGCTGGAGGCGGCCCGCATCCTGACCGCCCGGCCCGGTCCGGAGCGCGAGCCGGTCGTCGAGTTCTGCCACCCGCTCATCGCCACCGCCGTGTACCGGTCGATCCCGCACGGCGTACGCGTCGGCATGCACGGCGTGGCCGCCCAGGCCCTCGTCGACGAGGGGCACGGCGCCGCGGCCGCCGCCCGCCACATGCTGGAGATGCATCCGGAGGGCGACCCCTGGGTCGTCCGGCAGCTCCGCCGCGCCGCCCGCGACAGCTTCTCCGCGGGCGCGCCCGAGGCCGCCCGCCGCTACCTCGCCCGCGCCCTGCGCGAACCCCCGGACGCCGGGGAGCGCGCGCGGGTCCTGTTCGAACTCGGCTCCGCCAACCTGCCGCACGAACCCGCCACCACCGTCAACCAGCTGCGCGCCGCACTGGAGGAGCCCGGGATCGAGCAGGACCTCCGGGAGGCCGTCACGTACCGGCTCGCCCAGGCCCTCGCCCACACCGGCCGCATGGAACAGGCCACCGGCCTCCTCGACGAGGAGGCCCGCCGCACCACCAGCGCCCGCACGCGCCTGCGGATGCGGGCCGAGCAGTTCAAGTGGAACGCGGTCGACGCCGCCGAACACGACTCGCGGGCCCGCTCCCGGCTGCTGTCCCGGTTCGCCGACCGCCTCACCGGACGCGGCCTCGCGGAACGGCACATCCTCGGCCTGCGCGCCTGGGACGCCGCCCTGCGCGGCGAGCCCGCCGCCCGGTCCCTGCACCACGCCGAGCAGGCCCTGTGCGGCGGGATGAGCTGGACCGACCAGGACTTCGGCTTCGAGGTGCCGGCCGTCGTCGCCCTCACGCTGATGTACTGCGACCAGCCCGGCCGCGCCGAGGAGCTGTTCCACGACGGCATCGCCGAGTTCGAGGCGAAGGGCTGGCGCGGTGCCCACCTCTCCTTCGCGTACACGCTCCTGGGCTACATCCGCTTCCGGCGCGGACGGCTCGCGGAGGCCGAGGACTTCGTGCGCGGCGGGCTGCGGATCGCCGACCGGGCCGGCCGCGGCGTCCCCGCCCAGCTGTACGCGGTGGGCACGCTGGTCGAGACGCTCCTGGCCCGGGGCCGCGTCGAGGAGGCCCGGCGGATCGCCGACGACTACCGGTTCGGCGAGGAACCCCCCGGGACCGTCGTCTCCCCCGACCCGCAGGCCGTCCGGGGCAGGCTCCTGCTGGCGCTCGGCCGGACCGACGAGGCGGTCCGGCAGCTGGCGGCGGCCGGCGAACGGCTCGAGCAGCGCGGTACGCCCAACCCGGCCTGGAGCCCCTGGCAGCTGGACCTCGCCCTCGCCCTGGCCGGCCGCCGGCCCGGGGAGGCGCGGCGCCACGCCGACGAAGCCGTCGCCCGGGCCCGCGCGTTCGGCACCGCCGGTGCGGTCGGCCAGGCCCTGCGGGTCGCCGCGGCGGTCCGCGGACCGGCCCGCGGGCTCCCCCTGCTCGCCGAGGCGGTCGACCGCCTGGAGCAGTCGCCCGCCGGGTACGAACTGGCGCACGCGCTGGTCGACCACGGCACCGCGCTGCGCTCCGCCGGCGCCCTCGGCGCGGCCGCGCGGCAGCTCCACCGCGGCATGGAGGCCGCGGTCGCCTGCGGCGCCGACGCCCTCGCCGCCCGGGCCCGCGACCAGCTGGCCGCCGCCGGCCTGCGGCCCCGGCGCCCGCCGGCCGACGAGCGGAACACCCTCACCGCCCGCGAGGAGGCGGCCGCCCTGCTCGCCGCGGAGGGCCTCGACGACACGGCCGTCGCCGCCCGGCTCGGGAGCGACGGGCGGACCGTCTCGGAGCTGATGTCGGCGGTGTTCACCAAGCTCGGCACCGACCGGCTCGGCCTGCGCCGCGCCCTGGGCCTGTGACCCCGCCCGCCGGGCCGGGCCGGGCGGTCCCCGCGGGGGGCTACGCCGCCCAGTGCCCCGGGCGCCGCAGCGCGGCGGGGACCCGCGTCGCGCCGTCGCCCCGGGCGGCGGTGAGCTGGGGCTGCGTCAGGAACAGCGCCCCCGTCAGGTCCGCGCCCGACAGGTCGGCGCCCCGCAGGTCCGCGCCGGTCAGGTCGGCCTCGCGCAGGTCCGCGCCGGTCAGGTCGGCGGCGATCAGACGGGCACCGCGCAGGCTCGCGCCCCGCAGCCTCACGCCGCGCAGCCGCGCCCCCGTCAGATCGGCGCCCCGGTGGTCCTCGCGGCGCCCCGGCACGCCCGACCGGGCCAGCTCGCTGGCGCGCAGCAGCAGGGCGTTCACCTCCGCCCGCAGCGCCGGGACGTCCAGCGTCAGCAGGGTCCGCGCGTCGCGGCGGGTCAGGGCGTCGATCTCGTCGTGGCGGCGGCGCAGCTCCCGGTGGACGGGCCGGGCCGCCGCGAGGTCCAGGGCCTCCGCCGCGTACCGCAGGAGCTCGTGCAACTGCCGCACGACGGGGAACACCGCGAACATCGTGCCCGCCGACTCCGGGTCGGCCCGCCAGTCACGGCCGCCGAACGTCACCCGGGACACCTTCTGGCCCGCCCCGAAGCAGTCGAAGACCGTGCAGCCCGTGTAGCCGCTGTCGCGCAGCCGCGCGTGGACGCCGCAGCGGAAGTCGTCGCCGAGGTTCCCGCAGGGCGTGCCGGCGGGCTTGTCGGCGGCGAAGTCGGCGGACCGGGCGAAGGGCAGCGCCACACAGCAGAGCCCGAAGCAGTCGGCGCAGTCGGCCCGGAGATCGGCTCTGTCGGTGTGCGGGGTGCGGGGGGACACGGCGGGGGATCTCCTACGGGCTGTGCGGGGTTCACCGGTGGGGCGTACGGACGTGCCCATTGTCACCCTTCCGGGGGGCGGGTCCCGGCGGCGCCGTCCCACGCCTCCGGTCCGCCGCTCCGACCGGCGGTGCCCCGGCGGATGGGCCCTCGCGCCGGAGGGACGGCCCGCCCCCTGCCCGGCGGCATCCGTCCGCGGGGCCCGGGCGCCCGCCCCGCCGCCCCCGCCGGGCGGAGGGCGGCGGAGCCGGGACGGCCGTATCCTGCGCGCATGAGGGACCAGGAGAGCCCGCCGACGGACCGTCCGGCGGCCGCCCGGCTGCGGCCGATGCCCGAGGACTGGGGGAAGGCGCTCGCCGTCGTCGCGCACCCCGACGACCTGGAGTACGGCTGCTCCGCCGCCGTCGCGGGCTGGACCGACGCCGGGCGCGAGGTGGTGTACACGCTCGCCACGCGCGGCGAGGCGGGGATCGACGGCCTGGCACCCCCGGTCTGCGCGCCGTTGCGCGAGCGGGAGCAGCGGGCGAGCGCGGCGGCCGTCGGCGTCGGCGAGGTGGAGTTCCTCGGCCACCGGGACGGCGTCGTCGAGTACGGCGTCGGCCTGCGCCGCGACGTCACCGCCGCGATCCGCCGCCACCGCCCCGAGCTGCTGGTCACGCTCAACCACCACGACACCTGGGGCGGCGGCGCGTGGAACACCCCCGACCACGTCGCCGTGGGGCGCGCCGTGCTCGACGCGGCCGCCGACGCGGGCAACCGCTGGATCTTCCCCGAACAGGCCGAGCAGGGCCTCGAACCGTGGGACGGAGTCCGCTGGGTGGCCGTCGCGGGGTCACCCCGCCCCACCCACGCCGTCGACGCGCGGCCCGGCCTGGAACGCGCCGTACGCTCCCTGCTGGAGCACCGCACGTACATCGGGGCGCTGACGGACCGGGAGCCGGAGGCGTACTGCCGGGACCTCCTCACCGGCGGCGCCCGGTCGGCCGCCGGGCTGTTCGGCGGCGTGCCCGCGGTCACCTTCGAACTGTTCCCGCGCTGACCCCCGCCCCTCCTCTCCTCCCGGAGGGACCCGGCCCGTACGGCGCGCCCCTCCCGCCCCTCCCGGCGGCGCGGCGGGGAACGTCCGGCGTGCGACCGCGCCGCCGGCACGGACCGGCCGGCCCGTGCCGCGACGGCACCCCGGCCGCCCCCGCGCCCTCTCGCCCTCGCCGCCTCCCACGCCGCGGTCCCCGCCCCGCGGTCCCCGCCCCGCGGGCCTCTCCACCCCCGCGAGCCCCCTCGCCCCCGCCCGTAAGAGGCCCTTGGCGACATGCCCCTGTACATACGGTTTAATTGCGAACCGCTCGCAACAACATCCGATCTTCGACAAGGGGCGTGGAGCATGACCGTCCGATCCGTCCGGCCGATACGCTGCGCGGTCGCCGCGGCCGCGGCCGCGGCCCTGGCCCTCACCGCGGCGGCCTGCTCGAAGCCGGGTGCCTCCGGCGGCCCCGCCGCTCAGGACGGCGTCGTCGTCGGCATCGCCCACGAACCCGACACGCTCAGCCCCCTCCTCGGCTACGGCAAGGACGGCAACTCCAAGGTGTTCGACGGCCTCCTCGCCCTCGACGCCGACATGCGGCTGAAACCCGCCCTCGCCGCCGCCCTGCCCGAGGTGAGCGCCGACGGCCTGACCTACACCTACCGGCTCCGCAAGGGCGTCACCTTCAGCGACGGCGAGCCGTTCGGCGCGGAGGACGTCGTCTTCACGTACCGCACCATCCTCGACGAGCGGACCAACAACCCGTCCAAGGCGGAGCTGGACGCGCTCCGGGACGTCAGGGCGGTCGGCGACGACACCGTCGTCTTCACCCTCAAGTACCCCTACGCGCCCTTCGCCCTGCGCACCGTCCACGCCATCGCCCCCCGGCACGCCGCCGCCCGCCAGGACGTCAACTCCGGGCCGTTCACCACCAGGCCCGTCGGCACCGGCCCGTACGTCCTCACCGGTTGGTCCAAGGGGGAGAAGCTCACCTTCAGGGCCAACCCCCGGTACTGGGGCGGTGAGCCGAAGGTGAAGAAGCTCACCATGGCGATCGTCAAGGACGACGACGTCCGCGCCACCCGGCTCCGCTCCGGCGACCTCGACGGCGCCGTCCTGCCCCCCGCCCTCGCCAAGGGCTTCGAGGGCGACCCCGGCCGGAAGACGTACGCCGCCACCAGCTACGACTACCGGACCGTGACCCTGCCCACCCGCAACGAGGTCACCGGCGACACCGCCGTCCGCCGCGCCCTGGACGTCGCCGTCGACCGCCGGGCCATGGTCGACGAGATCCTCGAGGGCGCCGGCAGGCCCGCCCACGGCCCCGTCCCCACCGGCAGCGAGTGGTTCACCGGGGGAACCGAGCGGCGCCACGACCCGGCGGGGGCGAGGAGGATCCTCGACGCCGCCGGCTGGAAGCCCGGACCCGACGGCGTCCGCGTCAGGAACGGCGTCCGCGCCTCCTTCCCGCTCTGGTACGTCTCCGGCGACAAGCTCCGCCAGGACCACGCCCTCGCCTACGCTTCCGACGCCAAGAGGATCGGCATCGAGATCACCACCCAGGCCGGCACGTGGGAGGTCATCGAACCGCGCATGGAGCACGACGCCGTCCTCGCCGGCGGCGGCTCGCCCGGCGACCCCGACTTCGACCAGTACCTCCTGCTGAAGTCCACCCTCGCCGGCGACGGCTTCAACAACATGGCCCGGTACGACAACCCGGCCGTCGACGCGGCCCTGGAGAAGGGCCGCAGGACCGCCGACAAGGCCGCCCGGAAGGCCGCCTACGACGTAGTCCAGCGGGAGCTCGTGAAGAACCCCGGCTACACCTTCCTCACCCACATCGACCACCTGTACGTGCTCGCCGACCGGTGGGACGGCCCGTCCACCCAGGTCGAGCCGCACGACCACGGCCTCGCCGCCGGCCCCTGGTGGAACGTCGAGGACTGGACCCCCAAGGGCGCCGCGAGGTGACCCGGCGCCCGCCCTGGGGGCCCATGGCCCGGATGGCGGGGCGCCGGGCCCTGTCCGCCGTCCCCGTCCTCCTCCTCGTCACCTTCGGCGTGTTCGCCGTCGCGGCCGCGTCCCCGTTCGACCCCGTCAGGGCGTACGCCGGCACCGCCGGCCTCACCGCCTCCCAGGAGAACCTCGACCAGCTCCGCGCCAACCTCGGCGCCGACCGGCCGCTGGTCTCCCGCTGGTGGGACTGGCTCACCTCCGCCCTCACCGGCGACCTCGGCGACTCCAGCACCATGCGGCAGCCCGTCGCCGACGTCATCGCCGAGCGCGTCGGCTGGTCGGCGCTGCTCGCCGCCACCGCGTTCGCCGTCGCCGTCCTCCTCGGCACCGTCCTCGGCGTCCTGGCGGCCCGGCGCCCCGGCGGCGCGCTCGACCGGACCGCCACGGGCCTCGCCTACACCCTCGAAGCGGCCCCGGCGTTCTGGCTCGGACTGCTCGCCGTCTGGCTGTTCGCGCTGGAGCTCGGCGTCCTGCCGGCCGGCGGCCTCACCGACACGGCCAGCGACACCGTCACCTTCGGACAGGTCGCCCCCCACCTGGTCCTGCCGGCCCTCGTCCTCGGCGCCTCCCAGCTGCCCTGGTTCCTGCTGTACGTCAGGCAGGGCGTCGCCGACGCGCTCGACGAGGACCCGGTGCGCGGCGCCCGCGCCCGCGGCCTGCGCGAACGCACGGTCCTGCTCGGGCACGCGCTGCGGTCCGGCATGCTGCCGGTGCTCACCCTCGTCGGCACCCGCGTGCCCGAACTCATCACCGGCGCGCTGCTCGTCGAGACCGTCTTCAGCTGGCCCGGCATCGCCGCGGCGACCGTCCAGGCCGCCACGTCCGTGGACTTCCCGCTGCTGGCCGCCCTCACCGTCCTCGCCACCGTCGCCGTCCTCCTCGGCAACCTCCTCTCCGACCTGCTGTACGGACTGGCCGACCCGAGGGTGGGCTTCGATGGCTGAACCCGTCCGCAAGGCCGCCGGACCCGTGGGCGAGGCCGCCGCGCCGCGCGCCTGGAGGTCCCACGGCCGTACGCGCCGTTCCACCCGGACCGTCCGCGTCGCCCTCTCCGCCGCGGTCACCGGCGCCGTCCTCCTCGCCGTGCTCCTCGTACCGCCGCTGGTCCAGCTCGACCAGCAGGCCGTCGACCTGTCGCTAAGGCTCAGGCCGCCCTCGGCCGCCCACCCCTTCGGCACCGACGACATGGGCCGCGACCTGCTGCTGCGCTGCGTCTACGGACTGCGGGTCTCGCTCCTCGTCGGGCTGGTCGCCGCGCTCGCGGCCACCGTCGTCGGCACGGCCGTCGGCACCCTGGCGGCGGCCTTCGGCGGCCGGACCGACCGGCTCGTCATGCGGGTCGTCGACACCTTCGCCTCCGTGCCGCACCTGCTGCTCGGCGTCTTCGTCGTGGCGATGTTCCGGCCGGGGGTGTGGCCCGTCATCGTCTCGGTCGCGGTGACCCACTGGCTGTCCACCGCCCGGATCGTCCGCTCCGAGGTGCTGTCGCTGCGGTCCCGCCCGTACGTCGACGCCGCCGTCTCCGGCGGCGCGTCCCGCCTGCGCGTCACCGTGCGCCACCTGCTGCCCGCCGTCCTGCCGCAGGCGGGCCTCGCGGCGGTGCTGATGGTGCCGCACGCCATGTGGCACGAGTCCGCGCTCTCCTTCCTCGGCCTCGGCCTCCCCGCCCACCAGGCGAGCCTCGGCAACCTGGTGCAGACGGCGCGCGGTTCGCTGCTCGCCGGCGACTGGTGGCCGACCCTGTTCCCCGGGCTGCTCCTCGTCGTCCCGACCCTCGCCGTCGCCGGCCTGGCCGGAGCCTGGCGGGAACGGCTCGACCCCCGCCGCCGATCGGAGCTGATGTTGTGACCCCGGTGCTGTCCGTCAGGGACCTGTCCGTGCGCTTCCGGATGCGCGGCGGCCGCCGCGTCGCCGCGGTCGACGGCGTGGACTTCGACCTCGCCGCGGGGGAGTGCCTCGCCCTCGTCGGCGAGAGCGGGTGCGGCAAGTCCGTCCTCGCCTCCGCGCTGCTCGGCCTCCTCCCCGGCAACGCCCAGACCGCCGGAACCGCCGTCCTCACCGGCCCGGACGACGCCCCCGGCACGGGCGTCGACCTGCTCGCCGCCGACGAGCGCACCCTCGCCCGCACCGTCCGGGGGCGGCGCGTCGGCCTCGTACCGCAGTCCCCCGCCGCCCACCTGACGCCCGTGCGGACCGTGCGCGCCCACCTGGAGGAGACGCTGCGCGAGCTGGCCGGCACCCCGAGGGGGGAGCTGCGCGCCGCGGTCGTCGCGGCGGCCCGGCGGGCCTCCTTCCCCGCCGAGCTCCTCGACCACCACCCGCACGAGCTGTCCGGCGGCCAGGCGCAGCGGGCCGCCACCGCGCTCGCCCTCGTCGGGGACGCGCCGCTGCTGCTCGCGGACGAACCGACGACCGGCCTCGACCGCGACCTCGTCGAACGGACCGTCGACGAGCTGCGGCGCCACGCCGACGAGGGCCGGGCACTGCTGATGATCACCCACGACCTGGCGGCGGCCGAGCGGATCGCGGACCGGGTCGCCGTCATGTACGCGGGCCGGATCGTCGAGACGGCCCCCGCCGACCGCTTCTTCGGCGCGGCCGGCCCCCGCCACCCGTACGCGCGGGGCCTCCTGGCCGCCCTGCCGGAACGGGACTTCACGCCCGTCCCCGGCATGCCCCCGGAGCTGGACGCCCTGCCGGAGGGCTGCGCCTTCGCCGCCCGCTGCGACCGCCGCACGGACGCCTGCCGGGTGCTGCCGCGCCTCACCGGCGGTGTCGCCTGCCACCACGCCGCGCCGGACGGCGGCCCGTCCGGCGGCGCCGCCTCCGCCGCCGCCGGGGAGGCCACCCGTGCTTGAGCTCGCCTCCCTCACCGCCGGGTACGACCGCCGCGCCCCCGTCTTCCGGGACGTCTCGCTGACCGTCGCCCCCGGCGAGGCGGTCGGCCTGCTCGGCCCGAGCGGCTGCGGCAAGTCCACGCTCGCCCGCGTCGCCGCCCTGCTGCACCGGCCCGACGCGGGCCGCGTCGTCCTCGACGGCCGGGTGGTGCCCGGCTGGCGCCACCGCGCACCGCGCGAGTTGCGCACCGCGGTCGGCGTCGTCTTCCAGCAGCCCCGCTCCGCCGCCGACCCCCGGCTGCGCCTGCGCGACCTGATCGCCGAACCCCTGCGCGCCACCGGGCGCCGCGCCGAGGCCGCGGGGAGCACCGCCGAACTCGCCCACCGCGTCGGCCTCACCGGCGACCTGCTGTCCCGCCGACCCCACGAGGTCAGCGACGGCCAGCTCCAGCGCGCCTGCCTCGCCCGCGCCCTGGCGCTGCGCCCGCGCTGGCTGGTGTGCGACGAGATGACCGCCATGCTCGACGCGTCCACCACGGCCGCGCTGGTCGCCGTCGTCGAGGAGTACCGCCGCGAACACGGCGCCGGGCTCCTCGCGGTGGGCCACGACCGGGTCCTGCTGGACCGCTGGTGCGACCGGACCGTGCACTGGGCGTCGCTGGCCCCGGCCACCGCGCTCCCGGGCGCGGACGCCGCGACGGGCGCGTGACGGATGTCTGATTCGTACCCGTTCGGCCCACGTGCCGTACGGCCGTCCGGCGCCGCCGCTGGGCCAGACTGGCCGCCGAACGCCGTACGTCCCGTACGGCACCGGGCCGAGGAGGACGACACATGGCCGTCACCATCTCCGTCGTGTTGCTTCTGTTGATCCTGGCGGTCGTCTTCCTGCGCAGCGGCGGCCTCAAGCTCTCCCACGCGATCGTCTGCGGCCTGCTGGGCTTCTTCCTCGCCGGCACGAGCCTCGCCCCGACCATCTACAACGGGGTCTCCGCCACCGCCGAGGTGGTCGGCAACGTCAGGCCTTAGCACACCGGCGGCCCGTCCGCGAGCGGGGCCGCGCCTCAGGGGTGGACGAACACGCCGATCCCGTTGGGCACGGGCCGCTCGGCGCCGCCGCTGGGGCGGTTCAGCACCCGCACCGCGGCGGCGCCGTCCGCGCGGGCCACCAGCGTCGACGACCCTCCGCCGTCCAGGTTGACCCCGTCCGACGCGCCCAGCTCCCGCAGCAGCGCCGCCAGTTCGACGACGGTCAGCCCCGCCCGGAACCCCGGGCCGCCGTCCAGCGCCAGGAGCAGCAGCCGCCGCCCGTCGTCCGCGACCCCCGCCGCCGAGCGCACCGCGGCGGTCGCCGCGTCCATCCCCGCCAGCGGACGCCCGTCGCGCAGGACCGGGTACCCGCCCACCGCGACCCGGAAGGACACCCCCGGCTCCGCGCCGACCGGCACCAGCCGGTGGTGCACCGCCACCAGGTCGCCCACCACCAGCCCCCGCAGCCACCGCGCGCCCGCCTCGCGGCCCACCAGGACCTGCGTGCCCGCCGCGATCGCCCCCGCCCCGGGCGCCTCCGCCACCGCGACGACCCGGCCGCCGCGCACCCTCACCTCGTACGTCTCCCGACTGCACGGCGCCCCCCGGTCGGTGTCCGTACCGCACGTGGCCCGCAGCCGCGACACGGTCCCCCAGTCGCGGGTGAACGCGCCCACGGAGCCGACGGGCAGGGCGTACTGGTTAAGCCCGCCCAGCGGAAGCCGCCCGTCGGCCGTCCGCACCTCCCCGTCGAGCGCCAGCTCGCCGAGGCGCGCCCGCCCCTCGCCGTCGACGCCCAGCACCATGCGGGTGTTCGTGCCGGGCGGCAGCGCCGGGCCGAACCGCTGGCCGCGCGGAACCGCCGCCTTCAGCGCCCGCCCGTCCGCCACCGCCGGGCCGACCGGGGCACCCGTCGCGGGCACGCCCGGGTGCTGGGCCTCCGACAGGTTGAAGAAGTCGCCGTTGACCCCCGCGACCGCCCCCGCGCCGTCCGCGAGCGCCGACAGCGGAGCCCGTGCCGCGACCGCCCCCGGGTACAGCAGCCCCACCGACACCCGCTGGTCGCGCAGGTCCGCCGAGAGCAGGTGCACCCGGGCGGTGCCGCGCGGCGAGGGCACGTCCACCACCCGGTACCCGACCCCCGGCGCGACCGCCCGCGCCTCCGGTGCGGCGGCCGCGCCCGCCGCCCGCCCGGTCGCCCCGGCGGCGGGCGGCGTCGCGAGCCCCGCCCCGGCCAGCGCACTCCCCAGCAGCACGGCGAGCACGCCGGCCCGCCGCCACAGACCTCTCACGACCACGAACCTCCACGCGTCGGGACCACCCGCACCGGACGCGGGAAAGCTGCCCCTCCGCCCGCCCCCGTGAACCGCCCTGCCGACGAGTCGTCAGAAAACGCCCCCCATCGGCCGATCCGCCGCACACCGCGGCCGCGGGACCGCCCCTTCCCCCGCCCCGCCCGCGCCCGCCCCGTCCGAGCCGCGGGCCGCCGCCGCGGACACGGCCGCCGACCGTCCCGGACGTCCTCGCCGCGCCCGTCCCGGCGCCTGGAGAACCTCCGGGTAACCGCTGGTGAACGCCGTGGAGCCGGGCTTCATCCGCATGTGCGCCGGGGTTCGCACCGGGTTCTGCCCCCGAAGCGGCGCCGGCTGCATACTGTTCCTCCTCGCTCCGGTGCCGAAGCGGTCCGTCCGCCCGCGTGCCTCCAGTGACGCGGACGGTCCCGGCAAGGCGAGCACCCCCGCCATCCGCGTGCCGCCCCGTCGGCGCGGGAGGCTCCCTGCTCCTGGAAGATGCTCCTGGAAGACCCGAGGACCGTGCCCGTACCCGTCGTCCTTGCCGGGCGCACCGTGCGCCTGGAGCCGCTGGCCGTGCGCCACGCGGAGGGCCTCGCCCTGGCCGGCGCGCAGGACCGCGCCGCGTACGCCTACACCCCGGTGCCCGACGGCCCGGAGGCGGCACACGACTACGTCGCCCGCGCGCTGACCGATCAGGCGGCCGGCCGGGCGCTGCCGTTCGCCCTGGTCACCGCCTTCGACGGGCGGGTGGTCGGCTCGACCAGGTTCCTGGAGCTGGACTACTGGCGGGGCCCCGTGGTGTGGCCCCCGGTCACCGGTGCCCCGTACGGCGACCCGCTCACCGCCGTGCCCGACGCCGCCGAGATCGGCAACACCCGGATCGCCGGCTGCGCGCGGGGCACGGGGGTGAACGCGGAGGCGAAGCTGCTCATGCTCCGGCACGCCTTCGAGACCTGGGGCGTCCGCAGGATCACGCTGCGCGCCGACGCGCGCAACGTCCGCTCCCGCGCGGCGATCGAACGCCTCGGCGCCGCCTGCGAGGGGGTGCGCCGCGCCCACGCGCGGGGCCTGGACGGGGCGGTCCGCGACACCGCCTTCTACTCGGTCCTCCGGGAGGAGTGGCCCGCGGTCCGCTCCCTCATCGAACTGCGCCTGCCCGCCGCCGCCCGCCCTCCGGCGACCCTCTCCCGGCCCCGCCGGGACCACGACGGCGCGGCGGGGCGGCTGCTCCTCACCTGACCCGCGGGCCCGCGTGTCACCGGGGGGAAGCCGGGTACACGCACGTTCCCGACCGTAGGAGAGGAGCCGTGTCGTGCTGATGGCCCACCCCGCCGTCCTGACGAAGCTGATCGAGGAGTACACCGCGCTCAGCAAGCTCGACGCCCACAACGGCGGACCGGAAGTGCGGCAGCGCCTGGAGGACGTCGCCTACACCCTGTGCGTCTCCACCGGCACGCGGGACGTCGACGCGGCGCTCATCGCGGCCCGCCACCGGCTGCCCGGCGCCCGGCCCGAGGACGACTCCCTGCTGGCCGGGGCGGCGATACCCGCGGGTCCGGCCTCAGACGCCATCGCCGGGCAGCGTGAGGTGCAGCAGGCAGACGTCGTCGCGTCGCGTGGGTGACAGCGCGTCCGCCAGCCGCGCGGTGAGGTGTTCCGCCCCGCCCGTGTCGCGCACCGCGCCGCCCGCCAGCCGGGCGAGCCGGTCGAGGCCCGCGGCGAGGTCCTCGCCCGGCCGCTCGACCAGCCCGTCGGTGTAGAGGAGCAGGTGGTCCCCCGGGAGCACGGTGAACCGCCGCTCCTCGTACGAGGGGTCCGGGCCGGCGCCCAGCACGATCCCGGCGGGCCGCGCCAGGTATCCCGCCCCGCCGCCGCGGACGAGGAGCGGCGGCAGGTGCCCGGCCTGGGCCCAGGTCATGGTGCGGTCCTGCGGCCGGTACCGCGCCAGGACCATCGTCGCCGTCGGGTGACGCCCCTCCGGTGCGTGCAGCAGCAGCGCGTTCAGCCGCGCCAGGGCGTCCGGCAGCGGCGAACCCGTGACGACCATGCCCTTGGCGGTGAACCGCAGCTGCGCCATCGTGGCGACCGCGTCGATGCCGTGCCCGGCCACGTCCCCGATCGCGAACAGCCCGCCGCCGTCGGGCAGCCCGACGGCGCTGTACCAGTCGCCCCCGACACTGAGCCCGGCCTGCGAGGGGAGGTAGGACGCCTCCGCCCGCAGCCCGGCCACGGTCAGGGGGCCGTCCTGCCGGGGCAGCAGGGCGTCCTGGAGGCGCGAGGCCAGCGCCCGTTCCGCCGCCAGCAGGCCCTGCTGGGCGAGGACCTCCCGCTCCGACTCCAGCAGGGCCTGCTCGGCCCGCCGCAGCGCGGTGAGGTCCTGGCACAGGGCGTGGACCTCCACGACGGCGCCCTCCGCACCGGTCGCGGGCTCCGCCACGAGCCGCAGGTACCGGATCCCGGACGGCGTCGCGATCCGGAACGTCCCGTCCAGGGGGCGCCCCTCCCGCAGCAGCCTCCGCGCGGCGTCCGCGAGGCGCGCGGCGTCCTCCGGCACGACGCGCGAGGAGAGCTCCTCCCAGGCGGGCGGCGCCTTCGCCGGGTCGCGACCGAAGATGCGGTACGCCTGCCCGGACCAGACCGCCTCGCCGGTGCGCACGTCCCACTCCATCCGGCCGAGACCGCCGAGGCGCTCCATCCGGCGACACGCCTCGGCACCCGCCCCGTCCTGCCGGGTCCAGGAGACCACGAGCCGTCCTCCCAGCCGCGCGGCACGCACCGCCCGGGACTCCTGCGGGGAGTCGCCGACGGCCCTCCCGCCCGGCGGGGGGCCGCTCTCGTACGGCACGCCCGCGGCCAGCGCGCCGGCGCAACCGCGCCACAGCTCCGTACCGGCGACCGCGGGGTACACCTCCAGGACGCGCCGGCCGACCAGCTGCCCGCCCCGCAGGCCGCCGGGGCCCGGGGTTCCGGGGGCGGCCGCGTCGATCCGGTAGTCCTCCACCCCGCCCGAGACCGGCGACCGCAGGGGGGTCAGCAGCAGGGCGGGGCCCGGGAGGGCGTCGAACACGGCCTGTACGGCGTCGGCCTCCGGTCCGGCCGCGCCGGTTCCCGCCGGGGCAGGGGGGAGGGGCGGAACGGGTGCGGCACGCCTCCGGGCGGCGACCAGGACCGCCCAGCACTCCTCCGCGAGGGTACGGCCCCGCTCCCCGGCGCGCCGGGCCAGCGCGGCGCCCGCGGCCGGCGCCGACAGGCCCTCCCGCGCCATGAGGACGCCCTTCGCCCGCTCCCCGAGGGCGGTCGCCGCCACCCTCCCCTCCAGTTCCTCGACCCGGGCGCGCAGCTTCGCGACGAGCCGGGCGAGCGCCACCACGTCCGAGGTGTCGCCGTCCGTCGGGACACGCGGTTCGTCCACCCTCCGAGCATGGCACAGCGCCCCCGCGGCCGCCCGGGGGCGGGGGAGGTGCCGGCCCGGGGGCCGGGCCCGTCCGGGGGACCTCGCGGGGTCGCGGTACCACGCCGTCCCGCAAGCCCGCGGATCGGGGCCAGCGCGGGCCCGTGCGCGTGCGGCACGGCGAGGAGGGCTCCGTGCCGCACGCGGGACCGGCCGTCGTCCCCCGTCCGGCCGCCGAACTGCCCCGAGTCACCCCTGCGGCCGGTGAGCGGACGGGGGAGGCTGAGCGAACGCCCGCCGCGCGGGCGCGGCGACCGGGGCGGGGGCTGCGAGGCCGCCGTCGGCGCGGCCGGTTCGGTACGCGGCTCCGGCACCGCGCGGTACGCCGTCCGCGGTACGGCGCCGGCCGGCGCGCCCCGTCCGCCGCCCCTCCCGCGCGGACGCGCGATCCTGTCGGGCCGGCTCCGCCGCCGAGGCGCGGGCTGCCGTCCCCCGCCCACGGGGCGTACGGGCCCCGGGCGTCCGGCGGCCGCCGGAAAGCTCCGGTGAAGGGCGCGGAACCGGGGCCGTCAGGCGCGTTCGTGCGCGAACAGCTCCAGGTGGCCGCACCGGGGGCAGCGGCCGGCGTCGATCTGCCAGCGGGGGCGGCCCATGCGCTTGGCGCCGCCCAGCATGCCGCGCTCCAGGGGGCCGGCGATCCAGCGCGCGTAACCGCGGGAGTGCTCGCCGTCGTCCTCGACGAATCCGGGTTCCAGACCGACGGTCCCGCACTGGGTGCACTTGGAGGTCTCCACCCGTCGAGCATAGGGCTTCGGGCCGCACCGCCGGCGCGATCCGCCCGGCGTGGCGCACGGCCCGAAGCCGCGGTCACCCGCGGTCGGCGGGAGGCCGGGTGCGACCGGGCCCTCGGTGTGCCGCCGTCACCACGATGGTGGTGTACCGCATCGTGAAGGCGCCGCCCACGGCGTCGACGGCGGCACCGGCGCCCGCCGAGAGCCGGGCCAGTACGGCCGGCGGGAGGCCGCAGTGGCCGCCCGTCGTGGGGAGCTGGTCGAGCCACGCGTCCCGCGTGTACGCCTGCTCCCAGGCGAACCGCCACACCTCGGGCGCGTCGAACGCGCCCGCCGCCCGCATCCCGTCGGCCGCCCGGACGGAAAGCGCCGCGTACCCCGGGTGCTCCCCCTCCCCGCCCGCCGCCCTCCAGAGGCGGGCGGCGGGCGCGTCCGGTGCGAACCGCCCGTACACCTCGGCGAAGGCCCGGGCGAGGTCGCGCGGCGGCCGGCCGTCGTTCCAGAACACGGCCAGCCGGCCCCCGGGCCGCAGCACCTCCGCGGCCTTCGCCGCGCCCGCGACCGGGTCCACCCAGTGCCAGGCCTGCGCGGAGATCACGGCGTCGAACGACCGGCCGTCCGGGTCCCACGCCTCGAACGCGGCCACCTCCACCTCGTGGCCGTCCCGCCGCGCCCGGTCGGCCATCCGCGGGTCGGGGTCCACGCCCAGCACCGTGCAGCCGGCCGCCCGGAACCGGCGGGCCGCGATGCCGGTGCCGATGCCGACGTCGAGGACGTCCCCGCCGGGCGCGGCGGCGAGGACCGCCTCGATCAGGGCGCCGGGGTAGCCGGGTCTGGCCCGGTCGTAGCGTTCGGGGTCGACGCCGAACGACTCGGCGACACCGTGTGCGCGAAGGGGGCTGGAGCGGGGGAGGGCCGGTTCCCCCGGAGGTAAGGTGGGCATGTGCCCACTATGAGTGGGCACATGCCCACTCGTCAACGGGTGAAGAACCTTCGAGCACGGGGAGGACCGCACGGTGCCGACAGGAGTGGCGATCCGAGAGGTGCGGCGGCAGCTGTTCGACGCCGCCGAGCGCGTCCTGCTGCGGGCCGGCCCCAGCGGCCTGACCAGCAGGGCGGTCACGGCGGAGGCCGGTTGTGCGAAGGGCGTCCTGCACCGCCACTTCACCGACTTCGACGACTTCCTGGCCGGTCTGGTGGAGGACCGCGCCGCCGGGATCGAGGCCCGTGCGTCCGCCCTGCGCGACCGCGCCGGCACCGGCACGGTCGCCGGGAACCTGACGGGCGCCCTGACGGACCTGTTCGGCACGGTCGCCGTCGCGGTCGTCGGACTCGTCGCCGGCCGGGACGGACTGCGGGCGCGGCTGCGCCGGACCCGGCCGACGGGGGTCCCGCTCCTGGCGGAGGCGGCGGCGGCCCTGGCCGACTACCTCGCCGCCGAACGGGACCTCGGCCGCCTCGCACCCGACGCCGACGTGGACGCGCTCGCCCCAGCGCTGATCGGCGCCGGCCACCTCCTGTACGCCGACCGCACGGGCCCCGCTCCCACCCCCGAGGCGCTCGGGAGGACGGTCGCCGCCGTCGTCGCCCCCTGGGGTCCGGCGGGGGCGGGCCGGCCGGGCGCACGGCCGCAGGAGTGAAACGCGGAGAGGTGGAGAGGCGGTCCGGGCAGAGTCAACGAGTACACCGAGGACGGAGGCACACCCATGGCGAGCATCGATCCCCGACCGCTGGACCCTGTCGGCGCCGCGTGGAACACGGTCGGCAGCTACGACTCGTACGAGGAGGCGCAGGCCGCCGTCGACCGCCTCTCCGACGAGAAGTTCCCGGTCGAGAACATCGACATCGTGGGGTCGGATCTGCGGCTGGTGGAACACGTCACCGGCCGGGTCACCAAGGGCAGGGCGGCGGCCGCCGGCGCCGCGAGCGGCGCGTGGTTCGGCCTGTTCATCGGCATCCTCCTCGGCTTGTTCACGCCGGGACCGGCCTGGCTCGGCCTGTTGCTCAGCGGTGTTCTCCTGGGTGCCGTCTGGGGCGCCGTGTGGGGCTTCGCCGGGCACGCCGCGACGGGCGGGCGCCGGGACTTCTCGTCCGTCCGCAGCCTCGCGGCGTCGAGGTACGACGTGATCGCGCGCGGCGGCCACGCCGAGCGGGCGCGGGCGGTCCTGCACGGTTCCGGCCCGTCGGTCTGACGGCCGGTCGGCCTGACGGCCCGGAGCCCTGACGGCCCGCCACCCCGGCGATCCGCCGGCCCGCCGGCCCGTCGCCCCGCGCACGTCGCTCCATCCGGCCGACCGCTCCCGGTCCCGGTGGCCCCGTGCCGCGCGCAGCGGCCCCCGGCACGGAACCGGACGGCCTCCGGGGCCGTCACGGGGGGTCCCGCCGTGGAGGGCCGGCCGCCGTGCGGCGGCTCGCGACCAGCGCCAGGACGCCGATGGCGACGAGCGCCCAGCCCCCGCTGACGGGGAAGGAGAAGACGCACAGCGGGACGCCCAGGGCCAGCAGGTACCAGCCGACCTGGGCCGGCAGGCGGCCGGTGGCCCGCAGGACGTGCCGGGTGAGCGTGCCCAGGGCCAGGAGCGCGACCCCGCCGGCCATGAACCAGATGCTCGCCTCGCGGGCGAAGTGGTGGGACGCCCCGGCGTCGACGGAGGTGCGGAAGAAGCCGTCCGCGGCGATGCCCGCCCAGTCGTTGGGCTGGGCGAACGCCCAGACGAAGTGCAGCACGGCCGTCGCGATGATCAGCCGGGGCGTCCAGCGGGCCGGGCCGTTCACGCGACCGGTTCCTCCCCGTGCGGCGCCAGGCGCAGCGCCAGGTCGTAGACCTCCCGCAACTCCTCGGCAGGCAGCGGCGGTACGACCTGCTGGGCGCCGACCAGCAGCAGGTACAGCAGGCGGGCGAGCGGTGTCGCGTCGGCGTCCCCGCCGGCGCCGCGCACCAGCTCCCGCAGGTAGCCGACGCGCGTCCGGTCCACCCGCTGCTGGAGGGCGTGCACCTCGGGGTCCTGCAGCGCCCAGGCGCGCACGGCGATCTCCAGCGCGTCGCTGCCGTCCTTGTCGTCCAGCACCAGCTCGCGCAGGTACAGCAGCCGGGCGCGCGGGGTGTCGCCGCCGCGGCGGTCGGCGTCGGCGACGTACCGGCCGGTGTGCTCGGCCTCGTAGTGGGCGAGCAGGTCACTCCGGTACCCGGCCATCCCCTTGAAGTGGTGGTAGAAGGAGCCCTTGGTGAGCTTGAGGCGCGCGGCGAGCCGGTCCACCGTCAGTGCGGGCGCCCCCTCCTCGCCCAGGACCCGGAGGCCCTCCTCCAGCCAGTCCCGCCTGCTCGCCATGGGCCGCTCCCGCCTGCTCGCGCCGTCTGATGCGTGACCTACCGTACCGTATGGTACGGGGCGGGGGCGCTTTCCGCGAGGGCGGGTCCCGACGCGCCGCCCGCGCCGGACCGGGCGGTCGGCAGCACCCCCCCCGCGCCGGAGGGGCGGAGCCCGACGGCCGCCCGCGGGCCTCCCCTAGCCTGTGACCATGAACCAGCCCACGCCCCCGCAGCCCGGCCCCCACGGGGCATATCCGCCGCCGCCCGCTCCCTACGGGCTTCCCCCGCAGCCGGGTGCCCACCCGGCACATCCGCCGCAGCCCGGCCCCTACGGGGTGCACCCGCCGCAGTATCCGCCGCACCCCGCCCACCGGGCGGCGGGGCCCTGGGGTGCGCCGCCGCCCGTCGCGCCGCCGCCGGGCAGGAAGCGGACGTTACCGGTCGTCGGCGTCGTCCTCGGTTCCGTCTCCGTCCTCGCCGGACTGGCGTACCTGGGAGGGAGGGTCGTCGGCGCCGGCGGCACCGCGCGTCCGCTCCCGGCGGCCGAGTACCGGCTCACCGTTCCCGGCACCCTCCTCGACGGCGACTACCGGCTGGCCGAGGACCGCTCGGAGGAGATGGACGCACGCGCGCGGAAGGAGACCGACTCCGACGGGCCGGGCTGGCGCATCACGTCGACCGTCGTCGGTACGTACGACGGTACCGCCGCCGACGTGCAGCGCCGCCTGACGCTCGTCGGGATGTCCGGGCGGTTCGAGAAGCCGGAGCGGCAGCGCGACAAGTTCCTGAAGGGGATGCGCGAGGCGGACGGGGTCAGGGAGGCCCGCCCGTCGAGGACGGTCAGGCCCCCCCGGCTCCGACGTCGAGCTGCGGTGCACGGTCCTGCTGCTCGACGAGGCGGCAGGCACCTCCACGGTCCCCGTCTGCGCGTGGGGGGACGCGAACACGATCGCCTACGTCGCCTTCCCGGCTCCTCCGGGCACCGCCCCGGACCCCGACTCCGTCGACCTCACCGCCACCGCGCGGAGGGTGCTCGGCGTGCGCGCCGAGGCGAGGCGGCCGACCGGCTGAGCCCGCCCCCCGCCCGCAGGTGCGAGCCCGCGGGCGGGGGGCCGGGAGGCCGGGGCGCCCCGGATCACAGGGCGGACGGCTCCGGGCGGGCCGACGAGGCCGAGAGCGTCGCGCTGTGGCGCTCCGACCAGCTCTCCAGCGCCGTGCGGCAGGCGTGGTCGAGGTGGTGGAGGCCCGACAGGTCCAGCTCCACCGGGCGGTCGTGGGGGAGCCCCTCCAGGGTGTCCAGGATCTTCGGCAGGCGCAGGAAGGTCGCGTTGCCCGACAGGTGGGCCTGGACGGGGCCGGCACCCTTGTCGACGACGGTCAGCCGGATGTGCGACGCGTCCCACGCGGCCTTCACCACGGACAGCGCGAGCCCGATCAGCACGCCCTCGAACATGTTCACCGCGACGATCGCCACCGCCGTGACCACCAGGATCAGCGCCTCCCCCGATGCGCCCGCCACAGGGAGAGGACGGCCCGGAAGGGGATCAGCTTCCAGCCCGCGTGGACGAGGATGCCCGCGAGCGCCGCCAGGGGGATGAGCCCCAGGGCGGCCGGCAGCAGCGCCGCGAACAGCAGCAGCCAGACGCCGTGCAGCACCCGGGCCGCCTTCGTCCGGGCACCCGCCTGCACGTTGGCCGAGCTGCGGACGATCACCGCGGTCATCGGCAGCGCGCCGAGCGCGCCGCAGACCGCGTTGCCCGTGCCCTGGGCGATCAGCTCCCGGTCGTAGTGGGTGCGCGGACCGTCGTGCAGCCGGTCCACGGCCGCCGCGCTGAACAGCGACTCCGCCGACGCGATCAGCGCGAACGCGAGGGCGGTGCCGAGCAGGGCGACGTCGCCCAGCTGCCCGAAGGCGTCGGGCCCCGGCGGCTGGAGGGCGCCCAGCAGCCCGTCCACCTCCACGGTCGCCACCGGCAGCGCGAACAACTGCGTGACGGCCGCGGCCAGGACGACCGCGGCGAGCGCGCCCGGCACGGCGCGGGCCCGTCCGGGCAGGCGCCGCCACAGCACGATCACGGCGACGGTGCCCGCGCCGACGGCGAGCGAGACCAGCGCCGAGCGGCTGCCGAGGACCTCCACGACCGCGCCGGGCAGGCCGGCGAGCTTGTCCGGTCCGGAGGCGGGAGCCTTCATCCCGGCGGCCGCGTACAGCTGCCCGGCGATGATGACGAGGCCGATGCCGGCGAGCATGCCCTCCACCACGGACAGGGAGATCGCCCGGAACCAGCGGCCCCACTTCAGCGCGCCCAGGGCGATCTGGATCGCCCCCGCCAGCAGCACGATCACGCCGAGGGCGGGCAGGCCGAACTCGTGGACGGCCTCGAAGACGAGCACGGTCATGCCCGCGGCCGGCCCGGAGACCTGGATGCTGCTGCCGCGCATCAGGCCGGTGACGAGGCCGCCCACGATGCCGGTGACCAGGCCGAGTTCGGCGGGCACCCCGGAGGCGACGGCGACGCCCAGGCACAGCGGGACGGCGACGAGGAACACGACGAGGGAGGCGGCGAAGTCCTGCCGCAGGTGGGGGAAGCGGGACGACATGGTGTTCGCCCCCTTCACAGCGACTCGAAGGCGTCGGTGGCCGCGCGGTGTTCCCGTACGGACCCGGTGTGCACCTCGTAGTACCAGCCGCGCAGCGTGAGCCGGCCGTCCTCCAGGCGCCGCCCGACGCACGGGTACGAGCGCAGCCGCAGCAGCTGGGCCAGCACGTGGTGCTGCACGGCCTCGGCGACGGCCGGGTCGTCGGCCGGCCCGGCCGCCGGTTCGGGCGCGGCGTGCGCCAGCCACTCGCGCACCGCCGGTACGGCGCTGAGGTCCTCGCCCCGCACCAGCGCGCCCACGGCGCCGCAGTGGGAGTGGCCGCAGACCACGACGTCGCGCACGCCGAGGACCTCGACGGCGTACTCGATCGTGGCCGCCTCGCCGGTGGGGCGGCCCGTGGTGTACGGGGGGACGATGTTGCCCGCGGTGCGCAGCTCGAACAGCTGGCCGGGGCGGGCGCCCGTGATCAGGGCGGGGACGACCCGCGAGTCGGAGCAGGTGATGAAGAGGACCTCGGGCGACTGGCCCTCGGCGAGCTCGGCGAACTCCTCAGGGCGCTGTCCGAACGTACGGGCGTTGTCGATGAGGGGTTGCATCAGGTGATTCCTCCTGGCGCGCGCGACGGCGCGTCGGACCGATGAGAGACGGGACCGGGTGGACGGCGCCGCTCAGCAGCGGAAGACCTGGAGGTCGGCGAGGGTGGGGGCGGCGCGCGGTCCCTCCCGGCCCGACCGGACGAGCGGCCCGGCCCGTGGGAGGCCGCCCGGCGGGTCGGCCGTGCGGGAGGGGTGTGCGGCCGTCGGGGGCAGCGGCGCCCGGGTGCCGGCCCGGTGCCGGTCGCGGCCGCGCGGCGCGCCGTTGACGGCCGGTCCGGACTGCTCGCACTCCTTGGCGCCGACGCTCGTCTGCCGGCCGGCCGCCGGGGCGTGGACGAGGGGCGACTGGGCTGCGGGGTGCGGGGCCGCGGCCCGGGCCCGGACCGCGGCGGCGAGGGCCGAGGTCTGCACGACGGCGAGGGCGAGGGCCACCAGGGGCAGGACGAGGAGGGCTAAGACGGCGGACGGGGCCGTACCGGCCGGCTTCGGCGACCGCATGCTCCCTCCCTCTCCCCTCCACGACCACGGACCCCGGCTTCACCAAGAGCACTTAAAGGCCGGGTCAACGAAGTGTAATGTCGGTCGGGGTCCGAAGTGGCGAAGACACGGTGAACAAAAGGAATTTTCAGCAGGAAGGCGGACCGGGGCGGCGGAGAGCGGGGGGCCCGGCCCGCCGGACGGCGCGGCCGGAGGACGGGGCCCCGCGGGGACGGCTGCGACAGGCCCGTACCGGTGGCCCGGGCGAGACGGGACCCGGCCCGCCCGGGCCCGGCCGGAGCGCCCCGGGCCGGGCCCGGAGGCGTCCGCCGGGCCGGGCCGGCCGGCCGGGTACGCCGACTCGCGCCGGTCCCGGCTCTGTGCCACTGTGAATGAGGCACCGCGAACGTGCCCGGACGGCTCACCCGTCCACCGTGCCCGGCGTGCACCCGGCACCGCCGTCGGACGGGCCGTCGATCACCTGCCCGTACCCCCGACCTCCGTGCCGCCCCGCCCGCCCCGTCGCCCGGGGCCGGGCCGGGCCGTCGACCCGCACCGCGGGCCCCGTGCGGCCCCCCGCGATGCCGGCACCGCGTGCCGCGGACACCGTCGGCGGACGGGGGTCACCGGCCGATGTGAGGGAGCGCCGCAATGGCCAATGCCATCGAGGACTACGCCTTCATAGGCGACCTGCACTCGGGCGCGCTGGTGGGGCGCGACGGGTCGATCGACTGGTTGTGCCTGCCCGGGTTCGACTCGCAGGCCTGCTTCGCCGCTTTGCTGCACGACGAGGAGGCGGGCCGGTGGCTGCTGGCCCCGGCGGGGGGCGGCCCCGCGACGCGACGCCGGTACCGGGACGACACCCTGGTCCTGGAGAGCGAGTGGCACACCGCGGACGGCGGGGTGCGCGTCGTGGACTGCATGCCGCTGCGCGGCGAGGGCGCCGACGTGGTGCGGCTGGTCGAGGGCGTCAGCGGGCGGGTGACCATGCGGATGGACCTGCGGCTGCGCCCCGACTACGGCCGGATCATCCCGTGGGTGTACCGCGCGGGCGACGGGCTGCGGGCCGTGGCCGGACCGGACGCCTTCTGGCTGCACACCCCGGTGGAGGTGCACGGCGAGAACCTGGCGACCCGGGCGGAGTTCACCGTCGAGGCCGGACAGCGGGTGCCCTTCGTCCTCACCCACAAGCCGTCCCACCTCGTCAGCCGCCTGAAGCCGGTCGACGCACTGCCGGCGATCGGGGCCACCGAGCGGTTCTGGCGGAGCTGGACGGACGCGTGCGACTACCGAGGGCGGTGGGAGGGGGCCGTACGGCGCTCCCTGATCACCCTGAAGGCCCTGACGTACCGGCCCACCGGGGGCATCCTCGCCGCGGCCACCACCTCGCTGCCCGAACAGCCCGGCGGCCCGCGCAACTGGGACTACCGCTACTGCTGGCTGCGCGACGCCACCTTCACCCTCCAGGCGCTCATCGGCACCGGCTACCTGGAGGAGGCGACCCGGTGGCGGGACTGGCTGCTGCGCGCGGTCGCGGGCAACCCCGCCGACCTTCAGATCATGTACGGCCTCGACGGCACCTGGCGGCTGCCCGAGTACGAGCTGGACTGGCTCTCCGGGTACGGGGGCTCGCGCCCCGTCCGGGTCGGCAACGCCGCCACCCGCCAGTTCCAGCTGGACGTGTGGGGAGAGGTACTCGAGTGCTTCTACGTGGGCCGCGAGGCCGGGATGCCCGCGAGCGACACGGCGTGGAGGATGGAGCAGGCGCTGCTGGACTTCCTGGAGGGCAACTGGCGGGAACCCGACCTCAGCCTGTGGGAGGTCCGCGGCGGGCCACGCCACTTCGTGCATTCGAAGGCGATGGCGTGGGCGGGCGTGGACCGGGCGGTGCGCGCGGTGCTGCACCAGGGCCGCCAGGGTCCGGTGGACCGCTGGAAGCGGCTGCGCGACCGCATCCACGAGGAGGTCTGCCGGGAGGGGTTCGACGCCGAACGGAACACCTTCACGCAGTTCTACGGTTCGAAGGGCGTGGACGCCGCCCTCCTGCTGCTGCCGCGCATCGGCTTCCTGCCCTGGCACGACCCGCGCGTCCGCGGCACCGTCGACACGGTGTGCCGGGAACTGGGCGAGGACGGCTTCCTGCACCGCTACCGGCCGGAGGCGGACGGCGGCGTCGACGGCCTGCCGGGCTCCGAGGCCACCTTCCTGGTCTGCTCCTTCTGGCTCGTCGACGCACTGCACGGCGTCGGCCGCCACCGGGAGGCCCTGGAGCTGTTCGAGCGGCTGCTGGACCTGCGCAACGACGTCGGGCTGCTCGCGGAGGAGTACGACCCGGCCACCGGCCGCCACCTCGGCAACACACCGCAGGCGTTCAGCATGGTCGGTCTCGTCAACAGCGCGCTGTGGCTCAGCCGTACGGCGGACATCAGCGCCGTGGACGGCCGGAGCCTGCGCCCCGGCACCGGGGCCGCCGCACCGGCCGCACACCACGACCGCCCGCGCCGCTGACGCGGCCCGGCCGAAAGGACGTCCATGAACGACACCGCCGCGCCCGCCCCCCGCGAGGCCGACGTGCTGATCATCGGCAGCGGCCCCGTCGGATGCGCCTTCGCCCGCGAGCTGGTGGCCGCGGGCAAGAGCGTCCTGATGATCGACGCCGGTTCCCAGCTCTCCCGCCGCTACGGCGAACACCTGAAGAACAACTACCTGTTCCAGAAGAACATCGACCTGTTCGTCTCGGTCATCAGGGGGCACCTGCTCCCCCTGTCGACCGCCACCAACAGGGAGCCGGTGCTCACGCTCGACCCGTCGGCGTTCTCCTACGACCCGGACAAGTACGCCGGCTTCTCGATGCGCAACCAGAACCCGGAGCAGCGCAAGCACCTCAACCTGCCCGCGGCGGCGGCCACCTACGCGGTCGGCGGCATGGCCACCCACTGGACCTGCGCGATCCCCCGCTTCCACCCCGAGGTGGAACGGCAGTACGGGGGGCAGCCCTACCCCATCGGCGAGAAGGAGATGGACCGGCTCTACGACGAGGCGGAGCGCCTGCTCGCCCGCAGCACCTCCGTCTTCGCCTCCTCCGCCCGGCACCTGCTGGTCAAGCGGGTGCTGCAACGGGCCGGAGAGGAGTGCGCCGACATCACCGAACTGCCCCTCGCGGTCCGCGACCGGGCCGACTCCGACCAGACCTCCGCGGTGACCTGGTCGGCCGCCGACACCGTCCTCGGCGAGCTGGCCGACCCCGCCCACACACCGCCGCGCGGCTCGTTCTCCCTGCTGCCCGAGCACCAGTGCGTACGGCTGGAGATCGCCGGCTCGGACAAGCACCAGGAGGTCCGGTACGCCGTGGTGCGCGACCTGCGCGACGTTCGCCAGGAGATCCGCCTGCGGGCCGAGACGTACGTCGTGGCCTGCGGCGCCGTCCCGACCCCGCAGCTGCTGTTCAACTCCGGCGTCACCCTGCCCGCCCTCGGCCGCTACCTGACCGAGCAGCCCATGTCGTTCTGCCAGGTCGTGCTCCAGCAGGAGCACGTGGACCACATCGAGGACGTCCTGCGCGCCGGTCCGGGCGACGACGACCCGGCCCGTGCCGCCGCCGACCGCGTCGCCCGCTACCGTGCCGCACAGCTCAAGCGCCTGCACTCCGGCGACAGGTGCGCCGACCCCGTGCCCTTCCCGCCCACCGAGCGGGACCCGAACCTGGCCCTGCTGGTGACCGGCCGCCGCCCCTGGCACTGCCAGATCCACCGCGACGCCTTCACCTACGGCGCCGTACCGCCCAACATCGACCCCCGGCTCATCGTCGACCTGCGCTGGTTCGGCATCTGCCGGCCCCGCTCAGAGAACAGGGTCACCTTCTCCCGCAGGCTCCGCGACACCCTCGACATGCCGCAGCCCACGTTCCACTTCTGCCTCGACCAGGCCGAACGGAAGGAGACGGACCGCATGAACGAGCACATGCTGCACACCGCCGCCGCGCTCGGCGGTTTCATGCCCGGCTCCGAACCCGTCTTCCTGGCCCCGGGCCTGCCGCTGCACATCGCGGGCACCACCCGCATGGGGACGAGCCCGATGGACAGCGTCGTCGACGAGCACTCCAAGGTGTGGCACATCGACAACCTCTACCTCGGCGGCAACGGCCTGCACCCCTTCGGCAACGCCTCCAACCCCACGCTCACCAGCGTCGCCATGGCGCTGCGCGCGGCCGACACCATCGTCAAGGGCCACCCCGGACGCTGACCCCCGACCCCCTGGACCCCACCATGCCGGCACAGACCACCCGCGGCCCGGACGGCATCCATCTGGGCATCACCCCCACCTGCTGGACCAACGACGACTTCCCGCTCATCGGCAACCACATCCCCATGGAGCAGTGCCTCAGCGAGATCGCCCTCGCGGGGTTCGAGGGGTGCAGCATCGGCCACACCTTCACCACGGACGTCGCCGCGCTGACCGCCGCGATGCACCTGCGCGGCCTCAGCGTGAGCGAACCGTGGGTGAGCACCTACCTCACCGTGCCCGACGGCCCCGCGCGCACCGCCCGGCACCTGCTGGAAGTGCTGGAGTTCCTGAAGCGGTTCAACGCCTGCGACCCCCCGGTGAAGACCCGCATCATCGGCGTCGCCGAGTTCGGCGGATCCGTCCACCTCCAGGCGCTCAGCCTGCGCGGCAACAAACCCGAGTTCACCGACGAGCAGTGGGCCGACCTGTGCGACGGACTGAACAAGATCGGCGAGATCACCGCCGCCCAGGGCTTCACCCTGGCCTACCACCCCCACATGGGCACCGGCGTCCAGACCGGGGAGGACGTCGACCGGCTCATGCGGCACACCGACCCGCGCCACGTCGGCCTCCTACTGGACACCGGCCACCTCACCTGGGCCGGCGCCGATCCGGCGGGGGTCGTCGAACGCCACCGCGACCGCATCGCCCACGTCCACCTGAAGAACGTCCGCGGCACGGTCCACGCCGACCGCACCCTGTCCGACGGCAGCTTCCGCGAGTACATCGAGGCGGGCATCTTCACCGTGCCCGGCGACGGCGACGGCGACATCGACTTCGACACCTTCCTCGCGGTCCTCCGGCCGGGCGAGTCCTACCGCGGCTGGCTGGTGGTGGAGGCCGAGCAGAACCCGCTCGGCGGGCACCCACCGCTGTACTACGCCCAGACCGCCCACGCCTACCTGGCCCGGGCCCTCGGCTGACCCGGCCCCGACCGCACCCCTCACCGGAAAGGCATCCCCATGGGCGCAAGCACCCCCCTGGACATCCGCGTCCCCCGGTTCACCCGGGAGGTCCTCCACGACAACCTCATCGAGGGCTACTGGCTGGAGGCCCCCGATGTCGACGGGGACGGCCGCCCCGACCTGGTCGGCCACGGCCTGTACCTCGGCGAGATCTACTGGTACCGCAACCCCGGCTGGGAGCGGCGGCTCGTCGCCGACGGCTTCCACATGCCGATCGGCGCCCACTACGGGGACGTCACCGGCAACGGCCGCCCCGACGTCGTGGTCTGCTACGAGCTGTACGGCGCGGGCGGCCGCATCGACGACCCCGACCCCGAGGGCGGGAAGATCGACTGGATCGAGAACCCCGGCGAGTTCGGCTCCGAAACCCGTTGGAAGCGCCACTACATCGGCCGGCAGACCGCCATGCACCGGCTGCGCCTGGGCCGTTTCACCCAGACCCGCACACCCGAGCTGATGGCCCTGCCGACCGTGGGCGCCCGGCACGTCCACGCCCTCGTCCCCGTCCTGCTGTTCAGCCCCGACGACGACGTGCGCCGGCCCTGGAACAAGCGGATCCTCGACGACAGCCACTTCCGCATGATCCACGGTGCGGAGATCCGGAAGAACCCGCTGCCCGGCAGCGAACACCTCGACTCGGTCCTGCTCGCCTCCGAGGAGGGCGTGACCTGGCTCCACTACGACGAACGCGAAGGCCGGTTCACCACCACGCGCATCGGCTCCGGCGAACAGGAGCGGTTCGAGCGGACCGGGTTCAAGGGCAGCGGCGACGTCGGCGCCGGACGGATCGGCGACGACCCGCACGCCTACGTCGTGGCCACCGAGCCCTTCCACGGCAACACCGTGGCGGCCTACGTCAAGGAGCAGCCCGGCACACCGGTGGCCGAGGCGTCCTGGCGCCGGATCGTGCTGGACGTCTTCGGCGACCCCAACGAACTCGGCGAGGGCCCCAGCCACCAGATCGTCTGCGCGGACTTCGACGGCGACGGCGACGACGAGTTCCTCGTCGCACTGCGCGGCCCGTACCCCTGGCAGGGAGTCTTCTACTACAAGGCGCTGGACATCGCCGCCGGGGTGTTCACCAAGTGGCGGGTCTCCTCGGACAGCGCCGCGCGGATCGCCATCGGCGACTTCGACGGGGACGGCCGTCTCGACTTCGCCACCATCGCCTACAAGGTCGACAAGTACTTCCTCGCGGAGGACGCCAAGCTCTGCCTGTTCCGCAACGACATCGAGCAGGCGGCCGGCCGGCCGTGACCACCCCGCGTGCCGAGAGCCCCGCCCGCACCGGACGCCCGGACACCCACCGCCATGAGAAACCGTAGACCGCTGTGGCCCTGGTGCGTCGGAGCGGCCGGCGTCGCGGCGCTGGTCGTCGTGGTGACCGTGGTGGCGGGTGCGGGCGAGGTCGCCGTGACCTCCCTGAGCGTCATCATCTCGGCCACCGTCGGCCTGGTCGGCTGGTCCTGGCAGCGGACCCGACCCGCCACCCCGGCCACCCGGACCGAACTCGAACAGGCCGCGGAGGCGCTCGCCGCCATGGTGCGCCACCAGTGGAGCGAGGAGGCCGCCGCACAGGGACTGCTCGACCCGCACCCGCTGGCCGTGCGCTGGCGCAGCGACCAGGCGCAGGCCGGGGACCACGCGCGGATGGTCGGCCGCGCCCTGTCCGGCCGCAGCGACGACGTCCGCGCCTTCGCCGCGGCCTTCCGCGCCCTGCCCCACCGGCGGCTGGTGGTCCTCGGCGACCCCGGGGCGGGCAAGACCTCCCTCGTCGTCCTCCTCGTACGCGAACTCCTGCGCGCCCCGGAAGCCGGGGAGCCCGTCCCCGTCCTGCTGGACCTGGCCCCGTGGAACCCCCGCAAGGAGCCGCTGCTGAGCTGGATGGCGCGCCGCATCCACGAGGACTACCCGGCCCTGCGCAACGAACAGGCCTACGGCCGGGACGCCGCCCGCAAACTGGTCGCCGAAGGACGCGTCCTGCCCGTCCTGGACGGTCTCGACGAACTCCCCGCCGACCTGCGGGCCCGGGCGCTGACCGCGGTCAACCACGCCGTCGCCGTGCACGGCCCGCTGATCCTCGCCTCCCGCAGGGCCGAGTACCACCGGGCCGTCGCGGACACCGACGTGCTCACCGCCGCCGCCGTGGTCGTCGCGGAACCGGTGGCGGCGGCCGACGTGGCCGGCTACCTGCGCAGCGCCGTCCCGCCCAGGCGCCTGCCCGCATGGCAGCCGGTGATCGACGAACTCACGCTGCGGCCCGAGGGGCCCGTCGCCCGTGCCCTGTCGGTTCCGTTGAACGTCTGGCTCGCCCGCACCGTCTACACCTCACCGGCGGCCGACCCCGCCGAGCTGACCCGCTTCGGCGACGCGGAAAGCCTCCGGCACCACCTGCTCGACGCGCTGGTCCCGGCGGTCTTCACCGCGCAACCGGCCGCCTCCGACCCGTCGGCCCCCGACCCGCGCCGTACCGCCGCCGCCCGCTGGCACCCGTACGACGCCCGCACGACGCTCGCCTTCTTCGCCTCGCACGTCGAACGCCAGGGCACCGACGACATCGCCTGGTGGGAGCTGCGCCGCGCGCTGCGGCCGGACCCGGCGGGCCCGCTGTCCGGGCCGGTGGCCGGCGCGGTGATCGGATTGGGCGCGGGCTGCACGGCGGCCGACTACTTCTACTGGACGTTCCCGCCGCTCGCACGGTTCGGGTACTTCCTGGCCGTCACGCTGGCCACGGGCGTCGCGGCGACGGTGGTGATCCGGCTCGCCCGGGTGGCCGACCGGGGAGGGCCGGCCGAGCCCTCCGGGCCCCTGCCGGGCGACCGGGGACGGCCGCGCGCCCTCGCGGAGGCCGCGCGCCGCCTGGGAGCCGGATGCGCCGTCGTCCTGCCGCTCTGCGCGGGGGTGGGGGCGGTGACCGAGCGCTGGGCGCGGAGGGTCGAGGAGATGGACACGGGGTTCGAGATCGGCGTGGCGCCGTACACCGGGCTCAAGGCGGGCGTCGCCTGGTTCTCGTGCATGGCGCTGCTCGCCCTCGGCGCGCTGGGTTCCTCACTGCTCCGCCGGCGGTCGGGGGAGCGTCCGCGCACCGCGGGGCACCGCACCGCACGGGTGCGGAGGGTCCTGGCGTTCTTCCTCCTCTTCTGGCTGGGCGCCGAACTCGCGGGCCTGCTCCTGTTCATGTCCGTCCGCCAGGCGACCGGACGACCCGCCGGGGAGGTGTCGTTCCTCGCCCCCTACGAGTCCGTGGTCTTCCTCAGCCAGGACGCGGCCTTCCACGCCTGCGTCTTCCTCCTGATCACCGGCATCATGGTGGGGCTCGATCCGGCCGGCGGCCCGTCCCGTCCGACGCGGCTGGACTTCCACGGGTCGAAGCGGCTGCTGTGGGCCATGTTCCCGGCGTCCCTGGGCCGGGGCCTCCTGGTGGGCGTCTGCCTGGGGGTCTCGCTCGCCTTCCTGGCACCCTGGATCTTCGACCTGTCCTGGTGGGAGAGGTGCGTCGCGACAGGACTCTTCGGGGTCTTCCTCGGCCTCCTGTTCGGGACGGGGCACGCCATCCTGCGCTGGGCCCGCGTCCCCGCCGACCTGGAGCAGGAGACCCCGCAGTCTACACTGCAGGGCGACCGCACGGTCGCCGTCGCGCTCCTGGTGGTCAGCGTGGTGCCGCTCCTGACGAAATGGGCCGTCACGCTGCAGGGGGGCCTGGCCGACAGCGACATCCCCGGCGTGCAGGCCGTGGGCCGCTCGCTGCTGCCCCTGGAGTCGAACCTCTCGGTCGGGCTCGCCGCCGGCCTCCTGGCCGTGTCGAGCACCGCCTACTTCGCGTACCGGGAGACCGGCCTGCGGCTCGCCGCGACCGGGCGGCTGCCGCGGCGGCCACTGTCCTTCATGGAGGACGCCCGGCTGCTCGGCCTGCTCAGACGAGTCGGCCCCGTCTACCAGTTCTGCCACGCGGAGTTCAAGGAGCGCATCGCCGGCGGCGCCGGCGCGGGGAGCGGCGGAGCGCGGGACGGCGGACACCGGGCACGACCACCGCGTCATCACGACGGCCCCCCCGCGGCCTCCGCGTGACGCTCCCACGACAGCGCGTCCACCACCGCCGCGGCCGTGTGGGCCCGCTGGAGTTCGCCGCCGAACGCGCCGCTGCGGAGCATCGGCCAGGTCTCGGAGAACCGGGCCTGCACGCGCACGGCGACGCGGAGCCGCCCGTCGACGTCCCAGCGGTCGGGGAGGGCGAACTCACCGGAGATGTCGGGGGCTTCCGAGAAGTCGGCCTGGAGGAGCGCGGCCAGGTACTCGTAGCAGTCCAGCGCGTCGGAGATCGTGCGGTCGCTGTCGGCGGCCGGCTCGGCGAGCACGTCCCGCAGCCGTTCCCGCAGCCAGGTGCTGTGCGCCGCCCGGACGGCGGCCGGAGGGTGCGGCCGCCCCAGCAGCGCGTTGAGGCGTTCACCGGGGCCGAGGACCTCCCCCCGCACGCAGGGCGAGCACGGCGGGCCCGGACTCGGCGGCGGCCCGGTGGGGGCGGACCGGGACCGGTTCGAGGAACAGCCGGCCGAGGAGGTCGTCGCGCCCGGCCAGTACGGCGGCGCCGCCCGCGGCGGACAGGGCGAGCAGGGCCGGGTAGAGGTGCGGCTCGCCGTCCCTCCCGCCGCGGGCGCCCCCGCCCGCGTTGAGCAGCCGCCGCAGCGCGCGCACCCACACCCGGGTGTGCGCCCCGGACTCGTCGTGGAACGCGCCCACGGCCATCAGGTGCAGCAGCGTGTCGCAGTCGCTCTCGTAGCGCTCCAGCACCTCCCGGTACGCCCGCGGATCCGGGAACCGCACGCCGGCCGGGTACCGGTCGCCGTCCGAGACGCGCTCCACCACGCGCGCCGCCTCGGCGTCCACCAGTTCGTACAGGTCGATGCGGCGCACCGGGTCGGGCAGCGCGCGTTTGAGACGGGCCACCGACAGCTCGCGGGTGGGCGCGGGCTCCGCCCGGTGCGCCAGGGCCTCCACCCGGGCCAGCAGGCCGGGCAGGAACTCCTGCGCGGTCAGCCCCCGCACCACCACGGCGCCGTGCCGGGCGACGAGCTCGGCGGCCCTGCCCCGCACCCCGTGCGGGGCGGCCCAGAACACGGGGTACCGGCGCGTGGCGCGGCGTTCGAAGCAGGCGACCAGCGCGTGGTCCCACCGGGCGGACCAGCCGCAGACGATCAGCCCGTACTCGTCCAGCACCTGGTCCACCAGCCCGGCCCAGGCAGCCGGGTACCGCTCCAGTTCGCGCTCGGTGTTGCGGGCCTCCAGGTCGGTCAGGTCGCCGTGCAGCTTGACCACCGTGGCCCGGGCGTGCGCCAGCGGCGTCATCCCGCGCAGGCTGCCGGGGCCGTGGACGACCTGCGGCTGCACCCCCGCGGCCGCCAGGGCCTGCTCGGTGAGCCGGTCGAAGTTAGTGGTCAGCACCACGCGCACCCAGCCCTGCGCCACCAGCCGGGCCACCGCCCGGTGCGCCGCCCCGGGCAGCTTGAGCCCGTCCCGCCACTCCGCGTCGTCCGGCTCGAAGTAACCGCGCAGCAGCTTGTGCCGGGCGGCGGAGGTGCCGCCCAGCGCCTCCAGCAGGGCGGAGTAGCCGAGCGGCCCGCCGTCCCCGTGGCGGGCCCACCAGGACTCCGGATCGGCCGCGGCGAGCTCCTCGTCCGCGCCGCGCGCGACGGCGGCCCGGTGCACCAGGTCCGTGACGATCTCCCACCCGGTGGGCACCCCCGCGTCCCGCGACACGCCCGCGCCCAGCAGCAGCGCGTACACGCCGGGCCCGGCCTGCACGCACATGGCGAGCGAGACCAGGGGGTCGAGCCCCCGCACCGCCGCCGTCGGCGCGGCTCCGCCGTGGTCCCTCATGCCTCCCACTCTGCGCCGACGGCCCACGCGCCGCCTCCCGGCCGGCGGGCGCGCGTGACCCGGGTGCGCGCCGACGTTCGGGTGACAGCGCCCGACGGGGAACCCGGCGCGGGTACCGGTGACCGGTGAGGACCGCGTCCACCCGCGGGAGCCCGCCCCGCCCGGCACCGCCGGCCCGGCCCCGGTCCGCGAAAGGAGAACCCCCTCATGACCGTCCAGAACGCCATCGACTGGCCCGAGGACCAGCTGCCCGGTACCGGCGACAACTTCGTCTCCAACGAGGTGATCGTCCGGGGTCTCACCGCCGCCCGGGTCTGGCGCTACCTGACCGACACCTCCACCTGGGAGTCGTACTACGACAACATCACCGGCATCTCCTTCCCGGAGGGCGGCGGTCCCGTCCTGAGCGACGGCACCGTCTTCACCTTCGACCCCGTCGGCTTCCCGTCCGTGCGCACCCAGCACGCCCGCGTCGTGCAGTTCCGGGCCCCGGCGGAGGGAACGCCGGGCCGCCTGTCCTGGGCCGCCCACCAGGACGGCCCGCCCGAGGAGCGGCTCGAGGTGCTGCACGCCTGGCTGGTGGAGGACCTGCCCGGCGGCCGGGTCCGCGTCCTCACCCAGGAGACGCAGACCGGCAGACTCGCCGCGGAACTGGCCCGCCAGGTCCCCAACCCGATGCTCAACGGCCATCAGGCATGGCTGGACGGCCTGGTCGGGGCCGCCTCCGCGGGATCCGGCGCCTGACCCCCGCGGTACGGAGGGGCAGGGCGCGGCCGGGGCGGCGGACGGAGGACACGGCGGCGCGGCACACCGGGCCGCGGGCCGCGGCCGGGGTTACCGTCACCGGTATGAACGGTGGTTTCCGGAGTTGGCGCCCGTGCCTGCTCGGCGGGGCGGTCTTCGCCGTGTGCATGGCCGGCACGACGCTGCCGACCCCCCTCTACGGCCTCTACCAGGAGGAGTTCGGCTTCGCCGAACTCACGGTCACCGTCGTCTACGCCGTCTACGCCCTCGGAGTCGTCGGGGCGCTGCTGCTGGCGGGCAACGCCTCGGACGGCGTGGGCAGGCGTCCGGTGCTGTGGTGGGGGCTGGGGTTCGCGGCCGCGAGCGCCGCCTGCTTCCTGGGGGCCACCGCCCTGGGCTGGCTGTACGCGGGGCGACTGCTGTCGGGCCTGTCCGCCGGCCTGTTCACCGGGGCCGCCACGGCGTACGTGATGGAGCTGGCACCACCCGGGGGCGCCTCGCGGGCCACGTTCGTGGCGACCTCCGTGAACATGGGCGGGCTGGGCTGCGGCCCGCTGCTCGCCGGCGTCCTCGCGCAGTACGCCGACTGGCCGCTGCACCTGCCGTTCGCCGTGCACCTCGCCCTGGTGGCCTGCTCGGCCGCCGTCCTGCTCCGGCTCCCGGAGACCGTCCGGGAACGGCGCCCGCTGAGCACCGTGCGGCCGCAGCGGCCGGGGCTGCCCCCGCGGGTGCGGGCGGTCTTCGCCCCGGCGGCGACCGCGGCCTTCGTGGGGTTCGCCCTCTTCGGGGTGTTCACATCGGTCAGTCCGTCCTTCCTCGCCCAGTCCCTGGACGTGCACAACCGCGCGGTGAGCGGGCTGGTCGTCGCACTCGCCTTCTTCGCCTCGACCGCCGGGCAGCTGGCCGTCGGCCGGCTCGGCGTGGGCCGGTCGCTGCCGCTGGGCTGCGCCGCGCTCCTCGGCGGGCTGGCGCTGCTGGCGGGGGCGCTGTGGTGGGACCTGCTGCCGCTGGTGGTGCTGAGCGCGGTCGTCGGCGGGATCGGACAGGGCCTGGCCTTCCGCGGGGCGCTGTCCGCGGTCGCCGGGGCGTCCGACGCCGACCGGCGCGCGGCCGTGATCTCGTCGCTGTTCGTGGTGGCCTACGCGGGGATCTCCGTGCCGGTCATCGGGGTGGGGCTGCTGTCCGGGCCGATCGGCCTGGAGGGCGCCGGACTGGTGTTCATCGCCAGCATGGTCGCTCTGGTGTCGACGGCGGGCGTCTACCTGCTCCGGCGGCCGGTGCCGGCGGGGGAGACGGGCGGGGCGCGCTGACCGGCCGGCGCCGTCCGGACCGCCGCGGACCGGGCCGCGGCGCGCCCCGGCAGGGGCCGCCGCTCCTCAGCCGGGCTCGCCCGCACCGGCTCGGGACGGCACGGGCCGCCCGCAGCCGGACGTGCACACCGGGCCGCCGCGGTCGCTCCCCGGAGCCCGCGCGACGGCCGCCTCCCGGCGCGGGCCGGGCACCGCGGCGCCGGGGCCGGCCGGGGGCGGGCCCGGCGCCCGCCCCGTCCCCGCGTCCCGGAGGTCCGCCGCCTGCGGACGCAGCCGCCCGGCACGGGACGAGGCGTCCTCGACGCCCGCCCGGACCCGCGGCCTCAGCCAGCGGCCCAGGGGCTCCTCGACGCACCGGTGGACCAGGAGGGCGGCCGCCGCCATCCCGCCGGCCACCGCCCCCAGCAGGACGGCGGGGTGGATCCGGAAGTTCCCCTCCACGTGGGTGATGAGCTCCCAGCCGACGTACTGGTGCAGGAGGTAGAGCGGATAGGTGAGCGATCCGGCGACCGGCAGCCAGCGCCACGTGATCCGGTCGGTCCTGCCCGTGGCGATCAGGGCCATCGCCGCGAAGGACACCGCCAGCACGGCCATCACCGGCCAGAACGGCACCCACTGGCCCATGTTCCCGACGGAGGCCCGCCAGGTCGCACGCGCGGTCGGCACCGCGGCCGTGAACGACATCAGGACGACGCCCCACAGGAGCGCCGTCGGCCGGAAGCGGTACATCAGGTGGAAGGCGATGCCGGCGATGAAGTACCAGCAGTGTTCGGGCATCAGGAACTGGCCGAACGACTCCCCGCCGAACCGGTCGAGCACCAGCGCGGCCGTCCCCCACAGGCAGCAGAACAGCAGGACGCGCCGGTACGTCAGCCCGCCCCAGGCGACGATCGCGAAGAGCAGGTAGAACCGCAGTTCGGCGAAGAGCGTCCAGTACACCGGGTCCACCGGCTCCACCCCGAGGAACGCCTGCACCATCGTCAGGTTCGCCAGCACCTCGTGCCAGGGCCGCCGGACGTAACCGCCCGGCACGAGCACCAGCACGGCCGTCGTGGCGAGTACGCAGAACCAGTACGCCGGGTACAGCCGCACCACGCGCGAGGTGAAGAAGTCCCCCAGCGAACGGTCCCAGCAGCTCATGCAGATGACGAACCCGCTGACCAGGAAGAACAACTGCACCCCCAGCCACCCGTACGCCGCGAACGGGAAGACCTCAGGGAACAGCGTCCGGGCGGGGGCCCTCCACCCGTGGCCGAGGCCCACGTAGTGGAAGAGCAGCACCATCAGGGCGGCGAGCAGGCGCAGGCCGTCCAGCGCCGCCAGCCGCGGGGGGCGCCGGACGGCCGGGGCACGGACCGGCCCGAGCAGGGGTGTCACGGGATCTCCTCGTATCCTTCGGCCCCGGAACAGGCCGCGCCGGACGTGTGCGCGTACCGGCGTCTTCCGGATGCGCGCCGGCACGGGGACGGTCGGGGAACGCCTCCCGCGGAACCACCCGCACCACGTACGACACACGGCCCCCGCGAACGGTTGTGCCCGCGCCTCCCGCACCGCCGCCCCCGTGGGGCCGCGGCCGCAAGTCCCCTCGCGCCGGGACGACCTGACTGGAGGTCTGCACACCGGAGCGCCGGGTACCCGGGCGTGCGCGGCGGGGCACTCGGGGCGTGCCCCGCACGCCCGGATACCCCGGAGAACGACCTCACCCGCACGGACGCCGCCGTCCGTGCGGGTGAGGGGGCGGGGAGGCCGCCTCAGTGGCGGCCGCCGCGCAGCTTGCCGAGCAGCCGCCGGGCCTGCTCCCGCTTGCGCGGATCGGCGGCGGCCCGCCGCGCCTGGTCCGCCAGCTTCCGCCCCTGCGGGCTGCGGCCGAACTCCTTGAGCCGATTCATCAGACCGGACATGTCATCTCCTTCTCGTACGGATGCGGGGCGGGCCCTCAGCGGAAGAACGCCAGGTAGTAGTCCGCGAACTCCATGCGGTGCCCGCCGTCGTGGTCGTGCCTGTCCGGAACGTACTCCGGAGCGTTCTTGATCTCCTCCTTGGTGCGGGAGACGCGCACCACCCGCTGCTCGTCGTCCACGGAGGTGATGACTCCGGCGGGGAGGAGGACCTGCCTGCCGAAGATCCACGGTCCCGTGTCCACCACGAGGTAGCACGCGCCGACCTCGGCGGAGTGCTTGTCGACCTTGCCGATGGAGCCGTCCACCGCCTCGACCCCGTACCCGGTCAGGTCGGTGCCGGGAACGTAGTTCGCAGCCTCGGGACAGGCCCAGATGTCCGTGTGCACGTCACGCTCCTCCTTACGCCCCGTACGGGGGCCGATGGGTGACATCCGCCTGCCCCGCGAACCGGCCCCCATGCCTGTCCGGCGCGTCCGCCGGGGGACTCCCGCCGCGCCGCGCCGCCCTCGACCGGGCGGGCGCCGGAGGCGTGGGGCGCGGAGCCGCGGGGAGGGCCGCGCACCGCGGCACCGGAACCGCCCGCCGGCCGCGGCGGGCGGCCCGGGCACCCGCACCTGTGGGCCGTACCGGTGAGCCGTTCGGGGCCGGGCCGCGTACGGGGCAGGGATAAGCGCATCCGTGCCGGGGCCCGAGACGGAAAGCACGGGTGACAGGGACCAGAGAACGAAGGGGACGGGCATGCCCGGTACGCGGACGAACACGGCCGGCGGCGGCCGGACCGGGCGGGACGGCGCGCCGCGCACGGCGCGCGACGCCGTCGCGGCCGTCGAGGCGATCCTCGACGAGCACCTCGGCGTCCGGTTGCGCGAGGCGCGCGAGGTGGATCCGGTGCACGCCCGCGACGTCGCGGGCCGCGTCGCCGCGTTCACCCGGCGCCGCGGGAAGCGCCTGCGCGCCGCCTTCGCCTGGTGCGGCTGGCGTGCGGCCGGCGGGACCGGCGACCCGCGGGCCGTGCTGAGGGTGGGCGCGGCCCTCGAACTGGTCCAGGCGTGCGCCCTGATACACGACGACGTCATGGACGGGTCGCCGACGCGCCGCGGGGCGCCGTCCGTCCAGGCGGACTTCGCCCGCATGCACGCCGCGGGCCGCATGAGGGGCGCGCCGGAGCGCTTCTCGACCGCCGCCGCCGTCCTCGCCGGCGACCTGGCCCTGGCCTGGGCGGACGACCTGCTCGCCGAGACGGCGCTCGGCACCCCCGCGCGGCGGCCCTCCTGGCCGAGTGGCGGGCCATGCGCGGCGAGATGGTCGCGGGGCAGTACCGCGACGTCCACGCCCAGGCGACCGGCGCGTCCGACGTGGACGAGGCGGTCGCCATCGCCGCGCTCAAGAGCGCGCTGTACACCGTCGGGCGGCCCCTCGCCCTGGGCGCGGTCCTGGCCGGCGCCGACGCGGCCGTCCTGGACGCGCTCCGCTCCGCCGGGCGGTGCGCGGGACTGGCCTTCCAGCTCCGCGACGACCTGCTCGGCGCCTTCGGGGAGCCCTCGGCCACGGGCAAGCCGGTCGGCGAGGACCTGCGCGGACGCCGCCTCACCTACCTCTTCGCCGTCGCCTCCTCGCTCGCGGAGTCGTCCGGCGACGAGGAGGCGATCGGGGCCCTGCGGCCCGGGGGAGAGCCGCTCACGGACGAGGAGGTGGACCGGATGCGCGCCGCGATGGAGCGGACGGGGGCGCGCACGGTCGTCGAGGCGGAGATCGCGGAACTGGCGGCCGCCGGCGTGCGCCACTTCGCCCGGACCGGCGCGGACCGCGCCGTCCGGGAGGAGTTCGCCGCCTCGGTGGGGATCGCGTCCGGCACCGCGCCGATGCACGGCGGGGAGGCCGCGTGAAGACCGTGCCCGGACCGACCGGCCACGTCGTCGTGGTCGGCGCGGGGCTCTCCGGCCTCGCCGCAGCCCTCCACCTGCTCGGCGCGGGCCGGCGGGTCACCGTCGTCGAGCGGGAGACCGGGCCGGGCGGCCGGGCGGGCCGGGTGGAGCTCGGCGGGTACCGGGTCGACACCGGTCCCACCGTGTTCACCATGCCGGAGCTGGCCGACGAGGCGTTCGCCGCCGTCGGCGACAGCCTGTACCGGCGGCTGGAACTGGTGGCGCTGCACCCGGCGTACCGGGCGCGCTTCGCGGACGGCTCGGCCCTCGACGTCCACACCGACGCCGACGCCATGGAGGAGGAGGTGCGGCGGTTCGCCGGACCCGCCGACGCCGAGGGCTACCGCAGGCTCAGGGAGTGGCTGGAACGCCTGTACCGGGTGCAGATGGGCCGCTTCATCGACGCCAACTTCGACTCCCCGTTCCAGCTCCTCCACCCGGACCTCGCCCGGCTCGCGGCCCTGGGCGGCTTCGGCCGGCTGGCGCCGCGCGTCGGCGCCTTCCTGACGGACCGGCGCCTGCGGCGGGTCTTCTCCTTCCAGGCCCTTTACGCCGGGGTGGCCCCCGCGCGGGCACTCGCCGCGTACGCGGTCATCGCCTACATGGACACCGTGGCGGGCGTGTACTTCCCGCGCGGCGGGGTGCACGCCCTCCCGCGGGCCATGGCGGACGCGGCCGGTGAGGCGGGGGCGCGGCTGTGCTGGTCCGCGGAGGTCACGCGGCTGGAGCGGGGTGCGGGCCGGGTCCGCGCGGTCCACCTGTCGACGGGGGAGCGGATCGCCTGCGACGCGGTGGTGCTCACCCCCGACCTGCCCGTGGTCCACCGCCTGCTGGGGCGGGCGCCCCGGCGGCCGGTGCGGCTGCGGCACTCCCCGTCCGCCGTCGTCCTGCACGCCGGGACCCGCCGCACGTGGCCGGGGCTCGCCCACCACACGATCTCCTTCGGCGCGGCCTGGGAGGACACCTTCGACGAGCTGACGCGGCGGGGGAGCCTGATGAGCGACCCGTCGCTGCTGATCACCCGACCCACGACCCACGACCCGTCCCTCGCCCCCGAGGGGCGCCACCTCCACTACGTCCTGGCCCCCTGCCCCAACACGACGACCGGCCCGGCGCCCGAGTCCTGGCGCGACCTCGGCCCCCGCTACCGCGACCGCCTCGTGGCCGAACTCGAACGCCGGGGACTGGACGGGTTCGCCGCCTCCGTCGACCGGGAACTGCTCGTCACCCCCCTGGACTGGGCGGCGCAGGGCCACGCGGCGGGCACCCCGTTCTCCGTCTCCCACACCTTCGCGCAAACGGGCCCGTTCCGGCCGCGCAACCTCATGCGCGGCTGGGACAACGTCGTCCTCGCAGGCTGCGGCACCACCCCCGGCGTGGGCGTCCCCACGGTCCTCGTCAGCGGCAAGCTCGCCGCCGCCCGGATCACCGGGGCCGCCCGGCCCGGCCGGCCCGTCCGCACCACCGTGCCCTCCCGGAAAGGCGGCGCCGATGACCCGTCGTGAACTGGACGCGGCGGGGATCGCCGACCCCGTCCTGCGCGCGGCGTACACGCGGTGCCGGCAGCTCAACGCCCGGCACGGCAGGACCTACTTCCTCGCCACCCGGCTGCTGCCCGTCGAGCGCCGGCCCGCCGTGCACGCCCTGTACGGCTTCGCCCGCTGGGCCGACGACATCGTCGACGACCTGGCCCGCAGGCTGACCCCCGCGGAGCGCGACCGGCGGCTGCGCGCCCTGGAGGACGACCTGGCCGACGGGCTGCGCGGGACCGGAGGCGGCGAACCCGTGGTGCGCGCGGTGGCGGACACCGCCGGCCGGTACGCCGTCGACCACCGGCTGTTCACCGACTTCATGGCCTCCATGCGCAGCGACCTGAGCGTCACGGACTACCCGACCTACGCGGACCTGCGCGCGTACATGCACGGCTCGGCGGCCGTGATCGGACTGCAGATGCTGCCGGTGCTCGGCACGGTCGTCCCCCGCGAGGAGGCCGCCCCGCACGCGGCGGCCCTCGGGGTGGCCTTCCAACTCACCAACTTCCTCCGGGACGTCGGGGAGGACCTGGACCGCGGCCGGGTCTACCTCCCCGCGGACCTGCTCGCCGCCCACGGCGTGGACCGCCCCCTGCTGGAGTGGAGCCGCCGCACCGGGCGCCGCGACCGGCGGATCCGCGCCGCGCTCGTCGCCGCCGAGCACCTCACGCGGGGGTGTACCGGGAGGCCGAGCCGGGCATCGCCATGCTCGACCCCCGCGTGCGGCCCTGCATCCGCGCGGCCCGCGTCCTGTACGGCGGCATCCTCGACGCGATCGCCGACGACGGCTACGCCGTGCTGCACCACCGCTCGGCGGTGCCCCGGCGGCGCCGGGCCGCCACCGCCGCGGCCGGGCTCGTACAGGTCCTGGCCGCCCGGGTGCGCGCCCGGGCGGCGGCCCCCGCGCCCGCACCGGCGGGCCGGGGGACGACGGAACGGGAGGGGTGCGTCCGATGAGCGCGACCGGGGGCGGGACCGGGGGCGGGACCAGCTGGACCCCTCCGCTGAGGATCCGCCGGGCCCCGCGCTGGAACGAGCAGCGGCCCACCTGGCGGGAGGCGAAACCGGCCCTGATCGCCGACGCGCTCGCGCGGGCCGCCGCGAGGCCGTCGGGCAACTGGTTCGTCGTCGGCGCCTCGCGGGACGTCGCGGCCGGCCGCCCGTACGGCAGGACGGTGGCCGGGGTGGAGGTCGTCCTGTGGCGGGCGGAGGACGGCGGGCTGCGGGCGGGACCGGGCGCCTGTCCGCACCTGGGCGCCCCGCTGCGCGACGGCCGGGTCGTCTGCGGGACGCTGCTGTGCCACTGGCACGGACTGGCCCTGGACGGCCGCCCGTCCGCCGGGTGGGAGCCGTTCCCGGCGCATGACGACGGGGTGCTGGTCTGGGTCCGCCTGGACGGGGCGGGCGGCGGGGAGCCGCTGGAGCGCCCCGCGGTCCCGGAGCGCCCGGCGCCGGGCGGCGCGGTGGACGCCGTGTTCACCGCGGTGGGGCGGTGCGAGCCGCGGGACGTGGTCGCCAACCGGCTGGACCCGTGGCACGGCTCGTGGTTCCACCCGTACTCGTTCGTCGACCTGCGCGTCGTGGACGCGCCGCGGGAGGACGGGCGGGACGCGTTCTCGGTGGAGGTGGCGTTCCGGGTGGCGGGGCGGCTCGTCGTCCCCGTGCGGGCCGAGTTCACCGCCCCCGGGCCGCGCACGGTCGTCATGCGCATCACCGGGGGCGAGGGGGCGGGCTCCGTGGTGGAGACGCACGCCACCCCGCTCACCGCGCCCGGCTCGCCCCGCCCGAGGACCGCCGTCGTGGAGGCGGTCGTCGCCGCCTCCGACCGGCGCGGCTTCGCGCTGGCACGGGCCGCTGCCCCGCTGCTGCGCCCGGTGGTGCGCCGGGCGGCCGGCCGGCTCTGGCGCGACGACCTGGCCTACGCCGAACGGCTCCGGGCACTGCGCGACGCGGGCCGCCTCCCCGGCTGACCGCGCCCGCCGGGGAGGCGGGCGCGCCCCTCCCCGGCGTGGGACCCGCGGTCAGCCCTCCCCGGCCAGTGCGGCGAGGGCCCGCAGCACGGCGGTCCGCCCCGAGCGGGGGACCGTCCACAGCACCTGCCCCCGCACGCCCCAGCCGGCCAGGAGCGCGTTGGCGGCGAGGAACCCCGTCGTGGCCGCGCGCTCCATCAGGGCGACCGGCAGGTCGCAGCGGACCGCGTCGCCCGCCGCCACCACGCGCGGGTGCGCGGTGCGGACGGCGGGGCGCCGGCGGTGGGCGCCGACGGGGAACAACGGGCAGTCCGCCCGCCACTCGTGCCGCGCGTCGACGGTCCGCGCGTCCCGCGTCTCGGGGTACACCTCGTGCAGCCGCTCCACCAGCCGGTCCTGCACGTCCTTCCGCTCGGCGCCGGGATCGACGGCGTACGCGTGCAGCTCCACCACCGAACCGCCGGTGCGCGCGGCCCAGCGCGCCGCCTCGCCCTCCCAGCGCTCCAGGACGCTGACGTTGTCCAGACCGCCGTAGCCGCTGGTGCCGAGGAACCCGGGCCGGTCCCGGCGCACCGGCCGGTCCAGCCACAGCCGCGAGACGAGGAACGGCGGCGCGTCCCGCAGCGACGCCACGTCCCCGCGCCACGCGGTGCCGCCGATCCCCGGAGACGCCGCCACCAGGGCGCGCAGCCCGCCGGCGTCCGGCGCGAGCACCACCGCCCGGTGCCGTTCGCGCCCCCCGTCCGTCTCCACCACCAGGTCGGCGCCGTCCGCGCGGACGGCGCGCACCGGCGTCCCGGTGCGCACGTCGGCGCCGAGCCCCTCCAGGTACCCGCCCAGCGGCTCCCACAGCGCCTGCGGGTAGGGCTCGCCCGGCACGTCGAACAGCAGCCCCTCGGAGGAGCCGAGGAAGTAGATGTGGAACATCACCGTCAGCTCGGCGGCCGACAGGTGGCGCGGATCGGCGAAGAAGCTGCGGGAGAAGACCTCGAACGCCAGGTGGCGGGCCGCCTCGGGGAACCGGATCCGCTCCAGGAAGTCCGCCGCGCTCACCCCGTCGAACCGTTCGTACACCTCGGGCACGCGCACGTCGAACAGCGGCAGCGCGGCGCGCGGGTCCATACCGGCGAGGTCCCGCCAGCCGAAGGTCGGGCTGAGCGCGGCGAACCCGAGCGCGCTCCACGGGGGCGTGCGGGGGACCCGGGCGAACCCGTCGGTCAGGCCGCGGCGGTGCCGCAGCGGGTAGTCCGGCAGCGGTACGAGCCGGTCCAGGCCCGGGTCCGTCCGCCGGAGCAGGCCGCGTAGGTTGTAGTACTGGCGGAAGAAGGCGTGGAAACCGCGGCTCATGGTCGCCTCCGAGCCGTCCGCCAGGCGGGTGCGCCACCCCCGGACGCGCCCGCCGAGCGTCTCCTCGCGCTCGTAGAGCGTGACGCGCACCCCGCGCTCGGCGAGCGCCGTCGCCGCGGCGAGGCCGGCGATACCGCCGCCGACCACGGCGGCGCTCGGCCGGTCGCCGGTCAGGCGCTCCCGGCCCGGGGCGGGCAGGAGCACCTCCGCCCGCCGGTCCCGGCCCCGGCGGGCGGCCCCCGGGCGCCGCGCGACCGGGCTCACCGGCCCTCCTCCGGGCCGCCCGGGCGGCCGCTCCCGGCGAGGAACGTGTGCACCACCCCCGTCTGCCAGCCGGCGACCGGCAGCGCGCGCACCCCGTCGAACCCCGCCCGTGCGAGCCGGGCGGCGAAGGCGGGCGCGGAGTCGAAGGCGAGCACGCTGCGCCACAGGTGGCGGTACAGGTCCCGGTCCCCGGTGAGCGTCCCCGCCGGGATGACCACCGCCCGGCAGACCGCGTTCCACAGCGCGCGGTGGAACGCGGAACCGCCGAGGCAGTACTCGTGCACCGCCAGGCGCCCCCCGGGCCGCAGCAGGGCGCGCACCGCGGTGAGGACGGCGTCGGGGTCGGTGACGTTGCGGAAGAGGTACGCGGCGAACACCGCGTCGTACGGGTCCCCGGCGCGGCCCGGGGCGAGGTCCTCGGCGGCCAGGTGCAGGAAGCGCACGTTCCGCGGCCACGGTTTGGCCAGGGCGCGCCGCAGCATGCCGGCCGACGCGTCGACGGCCGTGATCCGCGCGCGGGGGGCGGCCTCCAGCAGCGCCCGCGTCGAGGCGCCGGTGCCGCACCCCAGGTCCAGCAGGTGCAGCCCCGCCCCTCCGCCCGGCAGCCGCAGGCGCCGCGCGGAGCGCCGCAGGTCGGTGCGGTAGCCGGGGTTGACCGCCGTCAGCCGGTCGTAGGTGCGGGCGGCGTGGTCGAAGGCGGTGGCCAGGTCGTGGTCCCGCAGGAGCGTCATAGGGGGTCCTCTCCGGATCCGGGGGTGGTGCGGCGCCGCAGGAAGGGGAGCTCGGCGGCGGTGCGGAGCATGGGGCCGACGGGGGTGCGCAGGCCGATGCCGACCTCCTCCCACGGGGAGGTCGCCCCGTCGAGGAAGCGCAGCAGGCGTTCGGCCGGGACGCGGCGGAAGAGGCCGGTGAAGAAGTCCGGTCCGTCCACCCGGCCGGTGTCCAGCGCGCGGAGCAGCACCGCGTCCATGGCGAGGGCCCGCCGGCCGTGCGGGGGCGGCACGACCTCGCCCCCCTCGCCCAGCGCGCGGGCCACCTGCCGGCTCTGCCGCTGCACGGCGGCGAAGGTGTAGCCGGTCGCCGGCCGGGTCGCGCCGCCCGCCGCGCCGATGCGGAACACGGCCCGCCCGGCACGGCGGGGGAAGCGCGCGTCGGTCATGGGGATGACCCCCTGCTCGGCCGACTCCACGGACAGCGCGCCGAGCCGGAGCACCTCACCGGTGTAGTGGCGCAGCGCCGTCTCGTACGCGGCGGCGGTGAGCGGGGCGCGGGAGAACTCCGTGTACTCCACGAGCGCCCGGTCGGGTGCCAGGGGGAGTAGGTAGCCGAACGCGAGCCCGTGGCGCGGCTGCGGCACGCGGAAGTCCATCAGGTCCGCGACACCCGGGTCGAAGCGCGGGGCGGCGGTGCGCACGAACCAGCCGCGGAAGTGCTGCAGGAGCGTGGTGCGGGCGGGCGGCAGCCGGCGGGGCGGCCGGGAGTCGAAGGCGTACCGCGCCCGCAGGACCAGCGCGCGGCCGTCGGGCGCGGTGCAGTGGACCTCGGCCCCGCCGCGCACCCCGTCGCGCACGTCGTGCGCCGTCGCGCGGACCACCCGCGCCCCCGGGCGCCGGGCCAGACCGGAGAGCACCAGCGACTCGAAGGACGCCGAACGCAGCATCCGGTAGCGCAGCGGCGCCGGGTCCGCGGTGACCGCGACGCCGTCCCGGCCGTGGACCCGCAGCCGGGACCAGGAGGCGACGACCGCGCCGTCGAACTCGCCCGGCCCCTCCTCCCAGTAGCACCAGGTGCGCTCGGCGGGGCGCAGCGGGCCGTCCGGGGCCTCCACCACGGTCACGGTGACGTCCCCGGCCCGGGCCAGGCGGTGCGCCAGGCTCAGCCCCGAGGCCCCGCCGCCCACGATCACCACGTCCGTCCCGCCCCGGCCGCCGCTCACCTGCCGCGCCCCCCCGGGGGCCGGGGCGCCCCCACGGTGCCCGGCGCCGTCCGCGCCGGGCACCGGCCCGGGCACTCCGTCGAAGTCCATCCCACTCCCTGCCGCGGTTTCCCCGACACCCGTACTTCGGCCGCCCGCACGCCGGTGGATGCGGTGGACGGGATCCAGCGGACCACGCCGCGGCCGCCGAAGCCAGGCGCCGCCGACGGCCGTAGCCCCATCGGGCGAGCCCGGCGCCCGGCGACCGCGCGGGCGGCCGCCGCCGGGGACGCCCGACCCCGCGGCACGGGCCGGGCGCCTCCGCCGGGCCCCGGGGCCACGGCGGGCCGCCTTCGCCCTCCACGCGGCCGGGCGGCGCGTACGCGGCACCGTGCGGGGATCTGCCCGTTAGCGCGCCCCCGATCGGGGCACGGGGGTTCCGGCACGCGGGCCGAGGGCGCCGACCGGCGCATGGCCTCCGATTCCACACATGCGGCCGACGCGGGAGGAACGAGACCATGAGCACGATCACCGGCCCCGCGGACCGCACGGTGCCCCCCGTGGGGGAGGCGCCCTGCGAGGCGGATCCGGGGCACCGCCCCCTCGGCTCCGACGAGTGCGCCTTCGAGGCGGCCTACCGGCGGTGGAGCCCTCTGGTCCACGCGATGGCCGCCCGCTCGCTCGGCGACGCCCGGGAGGCGGAGGACGTCGCCCAGCAGGTCTTCGTCGCCGCCTGGCGCGGCCGGGCGGGGTTCCGCCCGGAGCGCGGCCCGCTCGGCGCATGGCTGACCGGCATCACCCGCCGCAAGATCGCGGACGCGCTCGAAGCGCGGACCCGGCGCCTGCGGCTCGCCGAGGCGGCGGCCCGCGTCCCGGACACGACGGTCCCCCCGGACGGGGACACGACACCGGACGCGGTGCTGGACCGCGTCCTCCTCGCCGGCGAGCTCGCGCGGCTGCCGCCCCGGCAGCGCCAGGTACTGCGCATGGCCTACTACGAGGACCTCACCCAGAGCCAGATAGCCTCACGGATCGGCATACCGCTGGGCACGGTCAAGAGCCACGCCCGCAGGGGCCTGCACGTCCTGCGCCGCCGGATCGGGCAGGGCCCCGCGGCGGAGCCCCTCCCCCGGGACGTTCCCCTCGGACCGTCCTGCTGACCGCACGGGGACGGCCGCGGCGCCCGGCCGACCGGGCGCAGGTCCTCGGGGAGCGGCGGTACGGGGGCCGAGCCGAGCCGGTGACCACGGGATCCGCTCCGACCGCGGAGGCCGGTCCCCCGGAGCCGATGGCTGCGGAGCCGGTCTCCCGGGGCCGGCGGGGGCCGGTCCCGGCACCGGCGGGTCGGCGCGAGCCCCGTTCCCCGGTCCGGGCCCTGACGCGGGTGCCGGTCCGCCCCCGAAGCCCCTGCGGCACTCCGCCCGGCGCCGGGCTCCGAGCCGGCCCACCGGCTCCCGGTGAACGGCCGGCTCCCCCGCGCACCCGGTCCGCGCCGGCCGCCCGGTGCGGGGCGCGGACGGGTCAGGCCCCGTCTCCCCGCGCGGCCGGGGCGTCCGGTGGGAGCCCCGTCCACGGCGACCCGCGGGAACACGCTCGGCCCCGGGCTCCCGCAGGGCTCCCGTGCCCGGTCGCTCCCGGGGCGGGGATCCCGCCCCGCGCGCCCGCGCCACCTGCCCGGCCTTCAGCCGGAGGCGCGCAGTGAGGCGTCCAGGGCGCTCATGAGCCGTGCGACGCGGTTCTTTCCGGCGGTCGGCGCGGGAGGGTAGCGGGAGAGGACGGCGATCAGTTCCGGCGTGGCGCGCCGCCGGGCCCGTTCGATCATTTCCCTTCCGGCCTCGGGGTCGCCGTGCGCGTTCAGTTCGGCGACGCGCGCGGCACTCGCGGCGGCGCGCAGGATGTGACCCACCTGGGTGGCTCGCGCTATCGGGTGGAGGTAGGCGGCGGACGCGGCGTCGCCGGCGGACCGTGCGGCGAGCCGTGCCGCCTCGGTGCCCGCCTCCCCGGCGGCCCGGTGCGCGTCCAGCGAGGTGACGCGCTGCAACCTGGTCCTCCTCGCGCCGCCGACGAACTCCCAGGCGGCGTCGAGGGCCGCGCGGGGGCGGAGGTCACCGGGCACGGCCTCCTCGAAGACGGGGAGGACCTCCGAGGCGCTCTCCGCCGCGTAGCGCGCCACGACCCGCAGTTCGTCCATGGTCAGCTCGAAGTCACCGTGCACAGTCGTCATGGAGTCGATCCTCCCACCGCGGGCGGCCCGTCCCGGCGGCGTCCGCGGCCGCCGGGCCTCGGCGCCCCGCCCTTCGGCACGCCGCCCCGTCCCCGCCCCGCGGAACCCGGGCGTGTCCGGGCTGCGCGGGGGCCGCGGGGCGCCGGCGGCCGGGGCGGAGGCGGTGGAACCGCGGCGGCCGGGGACGTGGAGGCCGCGGTGTTCGCAACCCGTCGTACCGGCCGGGTCGGGGGCGGCGAATCCTCGCGTCGCCGGCGCCGACGGCCGACCGGGGCGTGGGGGGGCTCAGGACAGGGCGGTCGGCCGGCGGGGCGGGGGACGGCCCGCAGCAGTTCCCACAGGGGGCGCGAGCCGGACGCCCACACCCCGAGGGTGCGGCGGTCGACCACGTGGAGGCGCTGCTGCCGGGCGAAGGCGACGGCGGGCGCGGTGACCCGGCCGTCGGTCACGATCACCGCGACGTCGGCGCCGTGGACCTGACGGGCGGTGCCGTTGAGGACCTGCAGGTCCGGAGTGCCCACGGCGGAACCGGCCGGGCCCTCGCCGCGGTGCTTGCACTGGATCACCCAGCGCCTGCCGTAGGGGTCGGTGGCCTTCACGTCGGCGCCCAGGTCGCCGCCGCCCCCGACCCGGACCGCGTCCCGGCAGCCGTCACGGCGCATCAGGTCCCGCACCGCTTCTTCGAACCGGGCATGGTGCAGGCCGTCCAGCTGGACCAGCCCGTAACGCAGGCCCCGCGCACGCACCGCCTCCCAGCGCGCGCTGCCGGCTGCGGTAGAGCCAACCGCCGCCGGTCGCCGCCGCGAGCCCACCGGTGACGGCCAGGACCCACCAGTGGGCCGGCAGCCAGTTCACGAGGGCCACCACCACGGCGACGGCCGGGACCGCGGCCACCAGGAGGCCGACCAGCCGGTCGCCCGCGCTCCGGCGCCGCCTGCCGGCGGCGCCGACGGTCCGGTACGCCGGAAGGAGGTCCCACTCCGACGCGGACGTGTGTGCGCGCCGGGGCGGGGCACACGGGGAGCGGAGGCTGATAATCATGGTTCCTTTGCTCTTGGTCCTTCTCCTGATCCTGCTCCTGTTCGGCGCGGGCTTCGCGATCGAAGCGCTGTGGTGGGTCGCGGTCATCGTGCTGGTGGTGTGGCTGCTGGGCTTCGTCATGCGCTCGGCGGGAGCCGGTGGCACGCGGGGCCGCTGGTACCGCTGGTAGACACGGTCCGGCCACCCGGCGCCGCGGCCCCCTCCCGAACCCTTCGGGAGGGGGCCGCGGCGCCGGGTGGCCCTCTCCGGGCGCGCCGTCCGCACCCGCGGGGAGGCCGGTCGCCCGGCAGCCGGTACGGCGGAACACGCCCCGCGGGAACGGTCCGGAACACGCCGCACGGAGTGCTCCGGACCGTTCCCGCGCGTACGGACGGGGCCCGGCGCACGGCCGGGCCCCGGGCAGGGGGTTCGCTCAGGCCGGACCCGCGGCGGGCGGCCGCCCGCCGCCGGCCGGGGCGGGACGGGCCGCGCCCCGTACCGGCCGCCGCGCCCCGGGCCGGTGCCTCACAGCGGTTTCCGCAGGCTCGTGGCGCCCTCGCGCCAGGCGCCCAGCAGGCGTTCACCGAGGCGGTCCTCCAGGTGGACGGTGGCGGCGATCCCGAAGGCCACGTCCGGGGCGAGCTCCGGCTCGTCGGCCAGCAGCCCGCCGACGACCTCCCTGCGGACGATCTGCTCGTGCACCGCGTCGGCGGTCACGTGCTCGGCGTAGAAGTGCTCGGCCGCCGGGCCCGCGCCGGTACGGCGCATGGCCTGGGCGAGCCGGCGGGACCCGGGCGACGACGTCACCTCGACGGTGGCGAAGTGCCCCACCAGGGCGCCCCGGTGCACCCGGTGCAGCCCGAGGAGCGACATGAGGGTGACGTTCGCCAGCATCTCGGCGGGAGCGTGGTCGAGGTAGCGCCCGTAGCGGGTGTCGAGCCCCAGGTCGGTCATCAGGTCGGCGAAGAGCCGCGCGTGGACCCGTTCGGGCCGGCCCCCTCCGAACTCGTCGTACTCGACGGCCACGAACGCCGCCTTGGCCCTGCCGTGCAGCCGGGGGATGACCCACGCGTGCGGATCGGCCTCCTTGAGGTGGTAGAGGGACCGCTGGGCGGCGTACTCCCTCAGCTGCCACAGCTCTCCCTTGTCCCGGAGGAAGTGCGAGACGCCGTCGCCGTCGACGGGCTCGGTGAGCAGTTCGTCGAGCGCCTCGTGCACGTCGGGCCGGCCGCCGGTCCGGGCGCGCAGCTCGCCGAGGAAGCGCTCCTCCACCGTCCGGCGCAGCGCGAGCAGCCCGGGGTCCCACTCCCAGGCCGGGTCGACGCCGTGGAACCCCCGGTAGTGCAGCTCGTAGCAGAGGTAGAGGGTCAGCTGGAGGTCGTCGCCCAGGGGGTCGGCGGTGCGCGCGGCCCCGGGGACGGGCACCGGGCCGCCCGCCGGGCCGCGCAGGGCGGCCAGCACCCCCTCGGACACCTCCCCGCGCGCGGGCGGCAGCTCGCCTCCGCGGGCCTCGCCCGCCGGTGGGATCCGGTCCTCCATGGTCACCTCTTCGTACGTCGGCGGTGGCTCGTGTCGCACCAGGGGTAGGTGCGGCTGCGGCGGCAGGTGCACAGCGCCACGGCGAACCGGTCGGACCGCACGACGGTCCCGTCGTCCAGGGCGACCTCGACCGGCCCGTCGAGCAGCACCGGGCCCTCCCCGGTCACCGTGACGCGGCAGGGACCGGCGGCCGGGCGTTCCTCAGGGGCGGTGGGCACGGATGATCACCAGTTCTTCCTTCTCCTGGCCGGGAGCGATCAGGCCCCGGCGTTCCAGCCAGTCGGAACGCGAGCGCAGTACGGGGCCGAAGGGCACGGAGCTGCGCCGGACGACGGCGGCTCTCAGCCCCGCCCGCTCCAGGCGCTCGATGGTGGGGGCGACGCCGCTCAGCGCCGAGTGCACCAGCAGCAGGACGCCCGAGGGCCGCAGCAGGTCGGCCGCGCCGTCGCAGACCCGGTCGAGCACCGCCCGGCCGTCGTGGCCCGCGTCCCAGGCGATCGCGGCGCCCCGCCGGGGCGGCCGCTTCCGCGGGGAGGGGACGTACGGCGGGTTGCACACGATCAGGTCGAAGCGGCGGCCCGCCGCGGGCTGCAGCAGGTCGCCGTGGAGGACCCGGATCCGCTGCCGGGCGAGGGCCGCGTGCAGCCGGGCCGTGACCACGGCGCGCCACGAGCGGTCGACCGCGGTCACCCGGGCGCCGCGCCGCGCGGCCGCGAGGGCGAGGGCCCCGCTCCCGGTGCCCACGTCGAGCACCTCGGCCCCGGCCGGCAGCTCCTCGCGTTCGATGGCGTCCCTGAGCAGGAACGTGTCGGACTGCGGCGCGTACACCCCCGGGGCGAGCAGCAGCGCCCCGGCGCCCCGGCCGGTGTCCATCAGACTCGGCATACCGGCTCCCTGGAAAGGTCGTGCCGGCGGCCCGTTGCCGCCCGGCGTTCTCGCTCCCCGGGTGCCCGCCGGCGCCGCTTTCATCCGTTCCGGACGGGGCGCGGCCTCGGGGGCGGGCGGCCCGCGGGGGCGGAGGACGCGGACCGGCGCGCACCGCCCCACGCCCCGGGGCCGCGGCCCCGCGGCACGTCCGGGGCGTGTCCGGGGCGGGGAGGGGCAGAAGGGGGCCATGACGGTATCGAAGAGAAGCGTCCTGGTCCTCGACTGCTCCGAGCCCGAGGCGCTGGCGGAGTTCTACGCCGGCCTGCTCGGTGGCGACGTGCGGCGCGGCGCCGACCCCGACTTCGTGGAGGTCGTCGGCAACGACGGCGTGCAACTGGCGATCCGGCGGGACCACGGGTACGCCCCGCCCAGCTGGCCCCGCCCGGACGACTCGCAGCAGGCGCACCTCCACATCCTGCTCGCGGCGGCCGACATGGACGAGGCCGAGCGGGAGGCGGTCGCCCTGGGAGCGCGGCCGGTGGAGACGAAGCAGAACTCGGGCCCCCGTGACGTACGGGTGTACGCCGACCCGGCGGGCCACTCCTTCGCCCTGGTGGCGCGGGAGGGGCGCTCGGCCTCCTGAGGCCGGCGCGGCGCACCGGTGCCCGGAGCGTGGGCGCCCGGACGGCGGCGGGCAGGGCGCCCGGCGGTGTTCCGGCCGGCCCTTCCCGGCGGCGCGTGCGCACCCGGGTCCGCCCGCCCCGGGACACGCGGGCACCGCCCGCCCGCCGCGCGGCCGCCCGGGGAGCGTCCCTCCGCCCCGTCCGGGCGGCCCCCGGACGGGCCGCGGACGGGGGCCCGGCCGGGCCCCGGTCTCACGCGGGGAGCGGAGCCGCACGCGTACCGCGCCGAACGACTCCCCACCGGGCAGCTCCCGGTCGGCCGCGTCGGCGCAGCAGCTCCCGACCGGCCGGGTGTCCTTCCGGACCGGGCGGCCCCGGTCCGGAAGGGCACCCGCCGGGGAGAGGGGCCGGCCCGGTATGCGGGTACACGCAGGGCAGTCGTCCGCGCGGAGGGGCCGCCGCACCACGGTGGCGTCCGTCCCGCCGGAGCAGTGCGCGTCACGGAGGTTGCGTTGCGGTTCCACCACAGTCGTCCCGTCGACCCCGGCTACACCCGCGTCCGCCACGGGCGCGGCTTCCGCTACCTCGACACCCGGGGGCAGCCGCTGCGCGACCCCGCCGAGCTGGCCCGCGTCCGCGCGCTGGTCATCCCGCCCGCCTGGCGCGACGTGTGGATCTGCGCCCGTCCCAACGGCCACCTCCAGGCCGTCGGCACCGACGCGGCCGGCCGCCGCCAGTACCTCTACCACCCCCGGTTCCGCGCCGAGCAGGAGCAGGCCAAGCACGAGCACGTCCTCGACGTCGCCGAGGCGCTGCCCGCCGTGCGGGGGGCCGTCGAGGACCACATGGGTGACCGCGGCCTGACCCGGCAGCGGGTCCTGGCCACCGCCGTACGCCTGCTCGACCTCGGTTTCTTCCGCATCGGCAGCGACCGCTACACGGAGCTCAACAGCAGCTACGGCCTCACCACGCTGCTGCGCGAGCACTCCCGCTGCCAGGGCGGCGCCGTCCTCTTCACGTACACCGGCAAGCACGGCAAGGAGATCGTCCAGGCCGTCGCCGACCCCGCCGTCTGCCGCAACCTCACCGCGCTGCTCCGCCGGCGCGGCGGCGGGGACCGGCTCCTCGCCTACTGGGAGCGGCCCTCCTGGCACGACGTGACCGGCGCCGACGTCAACGCGTACCTGAAGGAGCTCGCCGGCCTGGAGATCACCGCCAAGGACTTCCGCACCTGGCACGCCACGGTCATGGCCGCCGTGGCGCTGGCCGTCTCGCAGCCCGTCGCGCGCAGCGAGAGCGCCCGGCGGCGCGCCATCGCCCGTGCGTGCCGCGAGGTCTCCGGGTACCTCGGCAACACCCCGGCGGTCTGCCGGGCCTCCTACATCAACCCGAGGGTGATCGAGCTGTACGAGGAGGGCGTCACGGTCGCCCCCGCCCTGCCGCGCCTCGGGGCCGAGGGCGCGTCCGGCGTCCCCGCCACGCAGGGGCCCGTCGAGCGGGCCGTGCTGCACATGCTCCGGACCGGGCGCCCGCCCCGGGCCGACTGACCGGGGGCGCGGGACGCGCGGCGGGCCCGGGCGCCAGTAGGCTGGGCGCGGGCCGGGCGGCCGACGCGCTCAGATGTGCTTCCATGGGGGAGGCCGGAGCGGACGGGACGAAGAGGAGTGGCATGGCGGTGGCGCCGGAGACGGCCGCGCTCCCCGGGCGGACGCCCGCGGCGGGACGCCACGCCGCCGTGGTCTTCTCGGACGACCGGCAGTGGGCGGAGCACCTCTGCGGCTTCGTCCGCAGCGGCCTGGACCACGGTGAGCAGGTGCGGTACTTCGCCGACACCACCGAGCCCGAGCGGGTCCTGCGCACGCTCACCGACGCGGGGATCGACGCCGCGGCCGCCGTGACCCGCGGGCAGCTGTGCGTGTCCATCGCCGTGCAGACCTACCTCGCCGGCGCCGCCTTCGACCCGGACGCGATGATCGGACTCTGGCACGACGCCGTCGAGGCGGCCTCCGCCCGGGGGCACCGGGGGCTGCGGGCGATCGGCGAGATGTCCTGGGGCGGGCGGGACGTGGCCGGCGCCGACCGGCTCCTGGAGTACGAGCTGCGGGTCCACCACGAGGTCTTCGAGCGGCGGCCGCTGACGGCCTGGTGCTTCTACGACCGCCGCCTGCTGCCCGACGCCTGCGTGGACCTCCTGGCGGGCGCGCACCCGGCCCACCGGGGCGAGCCCGTCGCCGAGCCGACGCTGCACGTGGCCCCGCTGGCCGACGGGCCCGGCTTCCTGATGTCCGGATCGGCCGGGTACGACACGAGGATCGCCGTGGCGGCCGTCGCGGCGGCCGTCAGGGGCGCCTCGGCGCAGCGGATGGAGCTGGACCTCACCGCCCTGCGCCACCTGGACGCCGCCTCGCTGGCCGTCCTGGCCGACGCCGCGGCGGAGCGGCCCGGTGGAGGGGCGCTGCGCGTCCGCCGGCCCCCGCCGTCGCTGCGCCGCCTGCTGGAGCTGTTCCCCGCGCTCGACTCCGCGGTGGAGGTCGTGACCCGATGACGACCTCCACACGCCGGGACGGCGAAGTCGGCCGGCAGGGCGCGTTCTTCCACCCGGCGCTGTTCTACGGGACGCCGGACGAGTACCTCGACGGCCTCGGGGCCTTCGTCCGGGACGCGCTGGACGACGGGCGGCCCGTGCTGGTCGCCGTGCCCGGACCACGGCTCCCGCTGCTGCGCGACGCCCTCGCCGACGACCGCGGGCGCGTCGCGTGGGTGGACATGACCGAGGCGGGACGCAACCCGGGGCGGATCCTGTCGATGCTGCAGGAGTTCGCCGACGGCGCGGACGCGTCCGCGCCGGTGTCGATCGTGGGGGAGCCGATCTGGGTCGGGCGCACGCCGGCGGAGACGTGGGAGGCGACCCGCCACGAGGCGCTCATCAACCTCGCCTTCGAGGGCCGTCCCGCCAGCATCCTGTGCCCCTACGACACCGCGCTGCCCGACGACGTGCTGGCGCAGGCGTACCGCACCCATCCGACCGTCGGCTCCCCGGGGGCCTACCGCGCCAGCTCCCGCTACACCGACCCGCACGACGTCTGCCGCGACTGCGACGTCCTCCTGCCCGAACCGGCCGGTGCCGTCGCCGTCGTCCCGTTCGGGGAGCGGGAGCTGGCACCCACGCGCGACGAGGCCGACCGCTGGGCGGCGGCCGCCGGTATGCCGCCGACGCGCCGCACGGACTGGCTCCTCGCCGTCAGCGAGGCGGTCAGCAACTCGGTGCGCCACGGCGGCGGTCGGGGCACCCTGCGCATGTGGAGGGCGGCCGGCGAACTCGTCGCGGAGATCAGCGACCGGGGCCGCCTGGACGACCCCCTCACGGGCCGCCGCCGCCCCGACCCCCGCGCGCCGACCGGCGGCCGGGGGGTCTGGATCATGCACCAGCTGTGCGACCTGGTGGAGATCCGCGCCACGGCGGGGGAACTCGTCCTGCGCCTGCACATGGGAGTGGACTGAGACGGTCGGGGAACCGGCGGCCGGGGCCGCCCGGGGAGGCCGGCGCCGGAGGCGCGCCCCGCTCCGGCGCGGTACGGCGGGGCGGTCCGCGGGCCGGACCGCCGGTCCGCCCGCCGGCGGACGGGTCCGCGGGTCCGGCTCCGGGCGCGGCCGGCCCGCCGCCGGAAACCGTGGTGCCCGGCGCCGCCGCCGCGGGCGTTCAGGCGCTGGAGGACCGGATGCGGGGCCGTCCGCCGCGTTCGGGACGCAGGGGGACCAGGGCTCTCAGCGAGGAGGAGGGCTCCAGCCCCAACTCCTCCCGCAGGACGCGGCGGCACTGCTCGTACTGGTGCACGGCCGCACCTCTGTTCCCGGCGGCCAGATGGGCCTTCACGAGTACGCGGTGGGCGCTTTCCTGAAGGGGTTCGGCCCGTACGGCGGCGAGTCCGGCGGCGACGGCTTCCCCGTATCGCTGCGCCGACGTCAGCCGCTCGGTCATCGCTTCCAGGGCGTAAAGCCGAAGTTGACGGTATTGCTCCTGCTCGATGAGCATCCAGTCGTTTTCCGGCCACTCGGGCAGGAGGTCCGCCGACAAATCCGTCAGCGTCTGCATGGTGAGGATGTCGTCGCAGGGATGCGAGTTGTCGAGCAGCCGGTGGGCGCGTGCGATCGCGTCGCGCAGGTCCACGGCGATGTTCCGGGAGAGGGCCAGTTCGCGGGCGGACACCTCGATGACGCGGTGGCCCACCTGCGCCGCCCGCCAGAGCGACGACCTCAGGTTCGCGTTGGCGCGCGCCGTCGTGACGTCGGGCCAGAGGGTCCCGGCCACGTAGGCGCGGGACCGCGGCATGTCCTGCAGGGCCAGGAACGCCAGGAGCCGCTGGACACTCGAACAGACCGGAATGTTCGTGCGACCGACCACGAGGGCGAAACCCTTCAACAGTCGCAAAGTAATAAGATGAGCTTGTCCGTTCATCGACCCCCCGTTACCGGTGCCGGTTTGGTGATCTTCGGTTCGGCTCGTTGAATTGTCGAAGCCATGCTACGGGCACGTCCGGCCGTAGGACCGACCATTAGCGGGTCGGGCGTCAAAAGGGAATCAACGGAACGTCGCGGAAACGTCACCCTCCCTGTTCCGGCGGCCCACCGGGCCGGATCCGCCCCCCCGGGGGCCCGGTGTCCCGACCGCCGCCGGGGGCCCGCCCCCCGCCGACGGTCCGGAGGACGCCGCGCGGGCCGCCCGGCCCACCGCCCCGGCCCCCTTCCGGGAAGAGGGGACGCCGGACCGCTCCGGAACCACGCGGAGGACGGGGGCGTCCCCGGTGCCCCCGCCCCCGCCCCGTCCGGGACGCCGCCGCACCCGGCGGGGGACGCACGGGTGACGCGCGCACGACGGACGGGTCGCGGACGGAACACAGGGGGGTCTGCACCCTTTCGGCACACGTGGTCGGCACGTGCCGGACCGAGGGGGGCTGCGCATGGGTGACTTCGGGGTGATCGCCGACGTCTCGTCGGTCGTCGTGAACGCCCTGACGCGGTCCCTGCGCGGACTGAGCCGGGTGGAGCCGCCGGTCGCGGAACTGAACGACCTCTCCGAGACGGTGCAGACGCCGCCCCCCAAACTCACGGTGTTCCTCTACGAGATCGCGGAGGACCCCGCCTCGCGCAACCGGCCCCCGGTGCGCTCCCTGCCCCCGGGCCGCCGACCGTCCGCAAGCCGCCGATGGCCCTGCTGCTGCGCTACCTGATCACCCCCTGGGGCGGAGACCAGGCGACCCAGCACCGGATGCTCGGGCGCGCCCTGCAGACCTTCTACGACGACGCGATCCTCGACGGCGCCCGCCTGACCGGCGGCCTGGCGGGCAGCACCGACTCGCTGCACGTCACCCTGACGCCGCTGGCCCTCGACCAGAAGTCCTGGGTCTGGTACGCGATCCAGAAGCCGTACCGGCTCTCGCTGAACTACGAGATCCGCGTCGTCGACCTGGACCCGGCCGCAGAGAGGCCGGTGCGGCCGGTGCGCAGCCGGACCATCGGGGGAGGGCGACGCCGTGAGCGCCTTCCTGCCCCTCACCCGGTCGACGCTCCGCAGCCCCGTCTGGCTGGTGCCGTTCGACGACTACGCGCGCCGGGTGCGCACCGCGGGCGTGGAGGTGCGCCTCGAACGGTTCGACGACGCGGGCGGCGGCTGGCTGCGGTCGGACGACCGGGCGGTGCGCACCCCCGGCGGCTCCATCGCCTTCCCCGGCCTCGGCAGGCGGGCGGTCCGGCCGGAGCTCCACCGGGTCCGCCTCGCGGCCGCCGGCTACCGGCCGCTGTACCCGGCCGACGGCCTGCCGTTCTCGGCCGCCCTCCTCGGCGTCGAGTTCCCGGTGCACCCGTACGACGACACCCGCCCGCCCCCCTCGGAGGTCCCCCCGCGGACGGTCCGGCTGCTGCCCGGCCCCGCCTTCCCCTACCCGCCGGGGGTGCGCACGGTCCACGGGGTCGTGGTGGACGCCGCCACCCGGGCGCCCGTCGCGAACGCGCTCGTCGAGGCCGCGGGGCGCACCGTCCCGGACCTGGCGCCGTGGCGCGAGCGCGCCCTCTGCGACACCCGGGGGCCTTCCGGCTCGCCCTGCGGTGGGAGGGGGAGAAGACCGCCGAGCACGCGGTCGAGGAGACGTTCCGACTGGAGGCCACCGAGCGGCCGGGCCGGACCGGGACGCTCTGCGTGCACCTTCCCCGGGAGGCGGAGCGCCGGCACGTCATCGAGATCCGCGAGGAGTGAGGAGACCGTCCATGGCCGAGTACCTGAGTCCCGGGGTCTACGTCGAGGAGGTCGACGCGGGGCCGCGGCCGATCGCGGGGGTGAGCACGAGCACCGCCGGGATGGTCGGGGTCACCGCCCGCGGCCCGTACACCGGCAAACCCCGCCTGGTCACGAGCTTCCTGGAGTTCCAGAACACCTTCGGCGGCTTCCTGCCCGAGCCCGAGGCGGCCGTGCGCGACGCGTGGGCGGACAACCCCTCCGAAGGCGGCCGCTGGTGGCTGTTCCCCCTGGCCGTCAAGGGGTTCTTCGACAACGGCGGACGGCGCCTGTACGTCAAGCGGGTCGTCGCCGCGGAAGCCCGGGCGGCCTCCGGCTCCCTGGGCCAGGGCCTGGTCAGCCGGATCACCGCCGACGCCGCGCGGGGCGCCGCCCGCCTGCAGCTGGGCCACCTGATCGGCTTCACCGGGGTCGGGCAGCAGCTCCAGGTCCTCCGGGGCGACGACCGGCGGGCGATCCACACCGCGACCGTCTCCGGCTACGACATGACCGCCCGCCGCGTCACCCTCGACCAGCCGCTGCCCGCCGAGGTCAGGGCCTCCCGGGGCGACCACGTCCGGATCGGGCCGCACGGCGCCGAGCAGACGCTGCGGTTCTCCGCGGTGAGCCCCGGCGCCTGGGGCGGGGGGATCCAGGTCCGGGTCCAGCCGATGGTCGGCGCGGCGCTGCCGGTGCTGCCCGAGCCGCAGGAGGGAGGGCTGTTCGTCACCCGCCTGGTCGCGGACGCGCCCGAGGACGGCGCGACGGTCGAGGTGGCCGCGGTCGCCGGGCTCGACCCCGACGACCTCCCCGCCGACGTGTGGGTGCAGATCGGCCCCGACCGGTTCACCGCCCGGGTCGGCCGGCCGGCCGACGGCAGGGTCGTCCTCACCCTCCCGGCCGGCACCGCCCACCCGGGCTGGGAGAGCGGCCTGACGGTGCGCCGGGTGCGCCGCGGCAACACCGAGACGGGACGGACCCTGCGGATCGGCGGGGCGAGCAGGCTGTACGAGGGCGCGGTCGTCCAGCTCGACGACGGCACCGCGCTGACGGCGATGGCCGTCGAGGCGGTCGCCGGGGAAACCGTCACCTTCGACCGCGACGTGCCGGGGACGCTCTTCGAGACCGACCGGATCCACCTCGTCGAGGCCGAGGTCAGCACCCGGTTCACCGAACCGGGCGGCGCCGCGGTCACCGAGACCTTCGGCAACCTGCGGCTCACCGGCGACTCCCCGGCGAGCCTGGTGGCCGCCCTGGAGGGCCGGTCCCGGCTGGTGCGGGCCACCGCGCTGCCCGGGCTGTCCACCGACCCCACCAGGTTCCCGGTGCCCGAGGCAGGCTCCTGGCTGACGCTGACCGGCGGCGACGACGCGCACGGGACCCTGAGCGCGGCCGACTTCGTCGGCGCCGACGGCGGCAGCGGGCGGCGCACCGGGATCGTCGCGCTGGAGGACATCGACGAGATCGCCGTGTGCGCGGTGCCCGGTGTGTGGTCCGGCACCGTCGAGTCGAGCCTGGTCGCCCACTGCGAGCTGCTCAAGGACCGGTTCGCGGTGCTCGACCCCCGAGACGGCCTCGACATCGAGGGGATCCAGGCGTTCCGCGAGCCCTTCGACACCAGGTACGCGGCGCTCTACTACCCGTGGCTGGTCACCCGCGACCCCTCCACCGGCCGCGACGTCGAGGTGCCGCCGTCGGGCCACATCACCGGGATCTACGCCCGGGTGGACGCGGAGCGGGGCGTGCACAAGGCGCCCGCCAACGTGGTCGTCCGGGGCGTCCGGCAGACCGACGGCTTCGCCCAGGACATCACCAGGCGCCACCAGGACCTGCTGAACCCCAGGGGGATCAACGCCCTCAGGTTCTTCCCCGGCCTGGGCCACCGGGTGTGGGGCGCGCGCACGCTCTCCTCGGACGGCTCGTGGAAGTACGTCAACGTCCGGCGGCTCTTCCTCTACCTGGAGGAGTCGATCGACGAGGGCACCCGGTGGGCGGTCTTCGAGCCCAACGACGAATCGCTGTGGGCCCTGGTCCGCCAGACGGTCGGCAACTTCCTCACCACGGTCTGGCGCGGCGGCGCGCTCGCCGGCACCACCGCCGACGAGGCGTTCTTCGTCGCCTGCGACCGCACCACGATGACCGAGGACGACCTGGCCAACGGCCGCCTCATCTGCGTCGTCGGCGTCGCACCGGTCTTCCCCGCCGAGTTCGTCGTCTTCCGGATCCAGCAGAAGACCCGCGAGACCCAGCTCGCCTGAGCACCCGACCGAGGAACGAGGAGGGGCCGCCGTGCCACCCGCGACCAGGGAAGACCCGTACGCTTCCTACAACTTCCAGATCATCGTGACCAACGTCAGCGACGACGGCCTCGCGGTGAGCGGCTCCTTCACCGAGGCCAGCGGCCTGGAGCTGGAGATCCCGCCGATCGAGTACCGCAACGGGAGCGAGGACCTCACCGTCCGCAAGATCCCGGGCCTCAGGAAGTACACCAACCTCACCTTCAAGCGCGGCATCACCGGCCACGTCGGCTTCTGGAACTGGGTGGCCGAGGCGCTCAACGGCAGGGTGCGGCGCACCTCCGGCTCGATCGTGCTCCTCGACGAGAACCGCCAGGAGGCCATGCGCTGGAACTTCGACCGGGGCTGGCCGACCAAGTACACCGGGCCGACCCTGAGCGCCGCCAAGAACGAGATCGCCATGGAGACGCTCGTCCTCGCGGTCGAGAAACTGGAGATCGACGTCTGACATGGCCGGTGAAGCGCTTCCCGGGGTCTGCCTGACGTCCGCGCCGCGCGGCGCCGGGGCGGAACCGCTGCGCACGGACGTGGCGGCGTTCCTCGGCCGGTTCCGCCGGGGGCCGGTCGGCGTCCCGGTGCGGGTGGAGGGCTGGAACGAGGCGGTGGGCGTCTTCGGGCCGCCCCAGGGCCCGCCGGGCGGGAGGGTCCCCCGGGACGGCGCCTTCGCCACCCCGTACGCCCTGCGCGGGTTCTTCGAGAACGGCGGCCGCACCGCCTGGGTGGTGCGGGTGTCCGGCCCGGCCGGAACCGCCCGGGCCCGGTGGGCGGCCGGAGCGCTGGACGGACTGCCCGCCGCGGCCTACCGGGTGACCGCCACCACCCCCGGCACCTGGGCCAACGGCGGGCGGGTCGCCATCCGCTACCAGGCCAGCACGGTCGCCGGACCGCCGACGGTGAGCGTGCGGATCGCCGTGCCCGGCGAGCCGCCCGAGGCCTTCCCCGGCCTGCCGCTCCCCGAAGCGGCGGACCGGCTGGCCGCGTCCCGCCTCGTCCGGCTGGTCCCCGACGGGCCCCCGCCGCCGCCCGGGCGGCCCGGACCGATCTCGGCGTCCTGGGAGCTGACGCTCACCGGGGGCACCGGCTCCGCACCCACCCGCGGCGCGTACGAGGACGCCGTGGCCGCCCAGGCCGAACTCCCGGAACCGGCCCTGGTGGCGATGCCCGACCTCGGCACGGACCTGGCCGGGGACGCCCACACGGACGTGGTGCTCGCACTCCTGCGGAGCGTCGCCCCCCTGCACGACCGGCTGGCCGTCCTGGACGTGCCGCCCCGGCTCTCCTCCGCGGACGAGGTGGTCGGCTGGGCGCGGTCGCTCGCGGAGGCGGACGACGGCCGGCTCCTCGGCTGCGCCGCCGCCTACCACCCGGCGCTGCGCACCCCCGACGGCAACGGCCTGCGCACGGTCCCCGCCTCCGGGCACGTCCTGGGCGTCATCGCCCGCCTCGACGGCGAGCGCGGAGCGCACCACACGCCCGCCAACGCCGTCGTCCTGGAAGCGGTCGACCTGGCGGCCGACCTCCCCGGACCGCAGCAGGAGCGGCTGTTCGACGCGGGGATCGACCTGGTGCGGTGCACCCGCGGACGCGGACTGGTCGTGTGGGGCGGGCGCACCCTCTCCGCCGACCCCCGCGCCCGCCACGTCGCGCACCGCCGCCTGGTGCACCTCCTGGTGCGCGCCGTGCGGAGGGCGGCGGGCCCCCTGGTGTTCGACGTCAACTCTCCCGAGCTGCGGCTGACCCTGGTCAGGGCGGTCACCTCGGTGCTGCTCTCCGCGTTCCGGACCGGGGCGCTCGCCGGGGCGCGGCCCGAGCAGGCGTTCCGGGTGGTGTGCGACGACACCAACAACCCGCCCGAGCAGGACCCGGGGCGGCTCGTCTGCGAGATCGAGGTCGCCCCGGCCGTACCCATGGAGTTCATCCGGCTGCGTCTCGTACTCGGCCAGGACCGAGGACTGGAGGTGATCGAGGCATGAACCAGGACCCGCTGCCGAAGTACCGCTTCCTGGTCACCCTCGACCCCGGCGACGCCTACCTGCCCCCCGCGCAGGCACTGCTGCTGCCGCTGGCCGCGTCCGGCGCGTTCCAGGAGGTCACCGGCCTGGGCGCGCAACTGGAGGTGACGGCCTACCCGGAGGGCGGCCGCAACGACTCGGTGCACCAGCTGCCGCTGCGCCACTCGTGGAACCGGATCGTCCTCAAGCGCGGCGTGGTGCGCGACCCGGGCCTGTGGGCCTGGTACCACGCCGGGCTCGCCGACTCGCTGGGCGCCCGCCGGGACGGCGCGGTGATCGTGCTCGGCCCGGACGGGGCACCCGGCGCGGCCTGGGCGTTCCACGGCGGGCTCGCCGCCAAGTGGACCGGCCCGGACCTGCACGCCGAGCAGAACGCGATCGCCGTCGAGTCGCTGGAGATCGCCCACGAGGGACTGACCAGGGTCCTTCAGGACACCGCGGCGAGCCCCTCGCCGCGGCCGAACCGAGGGAGGTGACCGACGTGCCGAAGGTGACCATTCACCATCTCGAGGTGCGGTTCCAGGTGGACGGCGACGACGGTGCCGTGTTCACCCGCCTGTTCAACCGGCACATCCAGGCCTGGGCGAAGCTGTACGAGGACGCGTGCGCCCGGGCCAGGCACACCCGGGCCGAACGCCGCTTCGGCGACGGGGAGGACCAGCCGTGAGCGTGACCCCCGTGTCCTTCGCCCGCCAGAACGCGGCCCGGGCCCACCTGGAGATCGTCCGGCCGGTGATCGCCGACGAGCGGCGCCGGCGGATCCCGCTGCGGTTCAACCCGACCGACTACAAGCTGAGCAAGAGCAACACCTTCGCCGAGATCGCCATCCCGGGCCTGGAGACCCCGCCCCTGCAGTACGTGCGCGGCGGTACGGAGACCCTCACCGTCCAGGCGCTCGTCGACACCTCCGACACCCTGGAGAACGTGCGCAGGGCCTACGTCGGCGCCCTGCGCGACCTGCTGCGGCCCGACGGCCGCGAACACGCGCCGCCCGTCGTGCGGTTCGTGTGGGACGAGGAGGTCTTCACCGGCGTCGTGGAGAAGCTGGACGTCCACTACCAGCTGTTCCGGCCCGACGGCGTACCGCTGCGGGCCGTGCTGGACCTGACGCTCAAGGAGTTCCGCCCCGCCGCCCTGCAGGTCGCCGAGGCCCCGCGCTCCTCGCCCACGGTGGAGAAGAGCTACGTGGTGCGGCGCGGCGACACGCTCAGCACCATCTCCAGCGCCCTGTACCGGCGGCCCGACGCCTGGCGGGAACTGGCCCGCGCCAACGGCATCACCGACCCGCGGGACCTGCGGCCGGGCCGGGTGCTGACCGTGCCCCGGCTGCCGTGAGGAGCGCGCGATGAGCAGCCCCGCCCCCCAGGCGGCCCCACCCGACCGGTACGCCCCCGAGTTCGACGTGCGCATCGAGGGACTGGAGATGGACCCCTCCACCAAGAACGACGTCATCGACATCAAAGTGAACCGGGACATCGACGAGATGTCGGGCTTCGACCTCACCCTCAACAACTGGGACGACGCCCACCTGCGGTTCAAGCACAGCGACTCGCCGAGCTTCCGGCTCGGCGGCCGGGTCTCGGTGCGGCTCGGCTACGCCGACAGGCTCCTCACCGTCGCCACCGGGACCATCTCCACGCTCAGCCCGAGGTTCACCGAGAGCGCGTCCCCCACCGTCCAGGTCAGCGGGGTGGACGGGCTGCTGCGGCTCAAGGACCGCAAACCGACCGGGAACGAGACCAAGATCTACCGGAACATGCCCGACTGGCGGATCGCCGAGGAGATCGCCCGGCGCAACCACCTGCGGGTCGAGGTCACCCGGGAGGGGCCGACGCACGAGCGGGTGGTGCAGAAGAATCAGGACGATGCCACCTTCCTGCTGGAGCGGGCCAAGCGGCTGGACTTCGACTGCCACATCCTGCCGGACCCCGAGACCGGCGAGGACACCCTCCACTTCACCAGGCCGACCGACGGCCGGGACGGCCGCCCCATCCGGGTCTACCGGCTGGCCTACGCGCCGGGGCTGTCCACCGGCCCCGCCGCCCAGCCCGGGGGACTGGTCCCCAACCTGCTGGAGTTCACCCCCACGTTGACGGTGTCCCAGCAGGTCAGCAAGGTCACGGTGCGCGGCTGGGACCCCCGGTCCAAGCAGCCCATCGCGTTCACCGCCACCGCGGAGAACCTGCCGGCCGGACAGGACGCCGCCGACGGGCAGAGCGGGCCGCAGGTCGCCGAGTCGGCGCTCCAGGGCCGTCAGGAAGTGCTGGTCGACGCGCCGGTCGGCAGCGACCAGGAGGCCCGCGAACTGGCGATCAGCCTGCTGCGGGAGCGCGCCTACGAGTTCATCACCGCCACCGGCAAGGTGGCCGGCCTACCCGAACTGCGACCCGGCGACAACCTGGAGATCCACGGCCCTCGGGCGCCGCTTCTCCGGCATGTACTTCGTCAAACGCGTCGAGCACACCCTCAACACCGGCGGCTTCTTCACCCAGTTCACCGGACGGCGGATCCACCAGGGGGACCAGTGACCACCAGGACCACACCGCGGGCCCGCAGCACCGACAAGCGGTACTACGGCGTCGTCGAGGCGCTCGTCGTGGAGAACGAGGGCGACGACGAGGGCCGGGTCAAGCTGAGCTTCCCGTGGTTCGACGACGTCACGGTCACCGACTGGGTCCGCGTCAGCCAGCCGTACGCCGGACGCGGTTACGGCGCCGTGTTCGTGCCCGAGAAGGGCGACGAGGTCCTCGTCGCCTTCGTCCACGGGGACATGCGGTTCCCCATCGTGCTCGGCGGCCTCTACAACGGCGAGGACAAACCGCCGGCCTCCCGCACCGGGGGCCGCGACCGGAAGACGATCCGGACCAGGCACGGGCACGAGGTGCTCCTCGACGACACGCGGTCCGACGCCGCCGTCCGGATCACCTCGGCCGCCGGGCACGTGGTGGAACTGGACGACGGGGGGAAGGCGGTCCGGATCACCGCCGCCGAGGGCGGCAGCGTGACCGTCACCGCGCAGGGGGAGATCACGCTCAAGGCGCCGAGGGTGACGCTCGACTCCCCCGCCGTCGACCTCGGCGGCGGCGCCACCGAGCCCCTCGTGCTCGGCAACGCGCTGCTCCGGGCGTTCAACGCGCACACCCACCCCTCCGCCGCCGGGCCCACCGGCCCGCCGGCCCCGCCGCTCACCCCCGCCGTACTGGCCAGGAAGGCGAGGACGGCGTGAGCGAGGAGTTCCTCGGGACCGGCTGGCGGTTCCCGATCCTGCCCGACGCGTCCGGGCGGCTGGGGTACGCCGTCGGCGAGGAGAGCGTCGAACACTGCCTGAGGGCGCTGCTGCTCACCGGCACGGGCGAACGGGTCATGCGGCCCGACCTCGGCACGCGGGCGCACGAGTCGGTCTTCGAACCCGGCGGCGTGCGCAACCTGCGCGACCTGGAGGACTCGATCGCCGCCGCCGTCCGGGCCCACGAGCCCAGGGTGGAGCTCGACGAGGTCCGCGCGGAGGCCGACCCGGCCGACCCCTCGCGGGTCACCGTCTCGGTCGTCTACCGCGTCCGCCGCAGCAACACCAAGGCGAACCTCGTGTTCCCCTTCTACACCGCGCTCACCGGACCCGCCGGCCCCGCGGGGAGGACCCCATGACCCTGCCCGTACCCAAGCTCGACGACCTCACCTGGGCCGACATGACGGCGGCCGTCCGCCGCCGCGTCCCCGCCGAGTCCGACGGCCTGTGGACACTGCACGCACCCGTCGACCCCGGCGTCACCCTCCTCGAACTCTTCGCCTACCTCCTGGAACAGCGGCTGTACTGGCTCGACCAGGTGCCGGACGCGCTCGTGACCGCCGTCCTGCGGCTGCTCGGCCTCGACCCCCGCGCCCCGCCCGGCCCGCCGCCACCGTGCTGAGCGTCACCGCCCGGCGGGAGGGGACCGCCGTCCCGGTCGTCCCCGCCGGCACGGCGCTCACCCGCGACCCGGCGGGGCGGGTCGTCTTCACCCTCGACGACGACGTGGCCGTCTTCCCGCTCGCCGAGGACGCACCCCCCGCCGTGTGGACCGACCGCGACCGCACGGCGGACCTGCGGGCCGGCCGGGGCGTCCCGCTCCTGGCCGCCGGCGGGGGGCCCGCCCGCGCCCGGTTCACCCTGCCGCTCACCGGGGCGCACCCCGCGCCCGGCCCGCTCGGCCTGCTGTTCGAACTGGACGCGCCCGCCGCGTCCGTCCCGTCCTGGCTGCCCGGGGCGGTCGCCGACGTACCGCCGCCCGCCGAGCTGACCTGGTCCTGGTTCCGGCCGGGCACCGGCCTGGGCGGCCCGTTCGAGAAGGTCGAGGACGGCACGGCGGGGCTCAGGCGGTCCGGGGTCGTACGGCTCCACCCGCCCCCCGGCTGGACCACCCGGGACAGCGGCGTCCTCGTCTCCACCCCGGCCGCGACCCACGCAGCCCCGCCGCGCCTGCTCCGGCTCGCCGTCAACGTGTCCGCCGCGCACCACCGCGAGCGGCGCACCGCGGACGGCGGCGAACTTCGGGAGCAGACCGACGCCTGGCTCAGGCTGCCCGGCCAGCGCCTGGTGCTGCCGGACGCCGCCGAGCGGCTCCTCGACGCGCGCCTGCGGCTCGCGGGGGAGGAGTGGCGGCCGGTGCCGGACCTCGCCCTCTGCGGGCCGGCCGACCGCGTCTTCGTCCTCGACCGGACCGGGGGAGCGGTGGTGTTCGGCGACGGACTGACCGGTCGCGTGCCCCGCCCCGACCGCGACGTGAGCGTCGGGTACACCGTCGGCGGCGGCCGCGGCGGCAACGGCGGCACGACCGCGAACTGGGTTCCGGCCGGGGCGGTCCCGGCGGCCGTCACGGCGGCCAACCCCGTGCGGGCCGAGGGCGGCGCCGACCCGGAGACCGTCCCCGAGGCGCGGCGGCGCGCCGCCGCCGCCCTGGGCGAGGTGACCCGCGCGGTCACCGCCGAGGACTACGTCACCCTCGCCCGTACGACGCCGGGCGTCGCCGTCGCCCGCGCCCACGCCGCCCTGGGCGAGCACCCCGGCTTCCCGTGCTCCACGGTGCCCGGCGCGGTCACCGTGCACCTCGTACCGGCCGTGCCGCGCCCCGACCCGGCCCGCGAGGACTTCGTCGCCGCACCGCTCCCCGACCCGGGCATGCTGTGCGCGGTCGCCGCCCGGCTCGAGCAGGCCCGGCTGCTCACCTCCGAGGTCTTCGTCCGCGCCCCCCGCTACCGCGACGTGGCGGTGCGCGCCGACCTGGCGGGCCGCCCCGCCGACCGCACCCGGGTCTCCGCCGTGCTCACCGGGGCGCTGCTCCGCTTCCTCGACCCGCTGGTGGGGGGCGACGACCGGGAGGGCTGGCCGTTCGGGCAGCCGCTGCGGCCCCCGGTCCTGCTGCGGGCCGCACGGCGCGCGCTGGGCGACCTCGCGGACGTCTCCGCCGTGGCGGTCGGTCTCGACGGGGCGCCCCCGTCGAGACCTGCCGGGAAGTGCCGCTCGGACCCGGCGAACTGCCCGTCCTGCGGGCGCTCCGCACCCGGATCGTGCCCGCCCCCGACCCCGGGGAGGGGCTCGTATGACCGGCGAGGTGTGGTGGGAGAGGGCCGCGCGCGGGGGACCCGGGGAGGGCCGGATGGTCCCGGACCCCGGACCGGCCGGCGTCCGGCCCGAGCTGATCGACGCGACCCGCGAGGCGGTCCGGGCCGGCGTGCGCGACCGGATCGCGGGCTACACCCCGGACTGGACCGACCCCGACCGCCGGGACGCCGGGGTCGCGCTCGTCCGCCTCTTCGGCGTCCAGGCCGAACCCGTGCTGGCACGGGTCAACCGGCTGCCGGAGAAGGTGCTGGCCGAACACCTGGCGACGGCGGGGGTGCGGCGGCGCCCGGCGGGGGCGGCGACCGTCCTGCTGGAGTTCACCGTGAACCCGCCGGACGGCGCCTCCGTCCTCGTGCCGGCCGGGTTCCGGAGCGCGGCGTCCGGGCCGGCCGGGCAGGTGGTGTTCGAGACGGACCGGGACCTGTACGCCACCCCGGCCGCCCTCGGCGCCCTCGCCGTGCAGGAGGGCGGCACCCTGGAGGCCCTGCCGCTGGGCCCGGCGGGTCCCGGCCGCCCGTTCGCGCCGTTCGGCCGGGACCCGCTGCCCGGCGACGGCCTGTGGATCGGGCTCACCGGGACGGCCGCCCCCCACCCGGCCCTCTCGCTGGGCTTCGAGGTGGCCGCCGCCCCGCCCGCGCCCGCGGCCTCGGGCGGGGCCGCGCCCCGGACGCCCGACCCCGCGCCGCCGCTGCGCTGGGAGGTGCTGGACGGCGCGCGCCTCGTCCCCGCCGAGCCGGTGCGCGACTCCACGGGCGGGCTCCGCGCGAGCGGGACCGTGGAGCTGCGGGTCCCGCGCTCCTGGGCGCCGGGCAGCCCGCCCGGCGCCCGGCCGGGGCCCCCGCTGCGCTGGTTGCGCCTGCGGGTCGCGCACGGTGCCTCCGGCGGACCCGCGCCGCTCCTGTCCGGGCTGCGGCTGAACACGGTCCCCGCCACGGCCGCCCGCACGGTCGGGGACGAGCCGCTGCGGCCGGTCCAGGACACCGGGGGCGGCGGGCCCCGCCGCATGAGGCTCAGCCAGGTCCCCGTCCTGGAGGGCTCGGTGGTCATCGAGGTCGACGACGACCCCGGCGCCGACGTGTTCGGCACCACGGCCGGCTCCGCCTCCCGCTGGCGGGAGGTGGAGAGCCTGACCGCCCACGGCGCCGACGACCGCGTCTTCACCGTCGACCACGCGAGCGGTGAGGTCGCCTTCGGCGACGGCGTCCACGGCGCGGCGGTGCCGTCCGGCTTCCGCAACGTCCGAGCCGTCCGCTACCGCGTGGGCGGCGGCGCCGTGACCGTGCGGGCCGGCGCCGTCGGCTCCGTGGTGACCGCCCTGCCGCACGTCGTCGGCGTCACCAACCCCTTCCCCTCCTCGGGAGGCGCGGACGCCGAGCCCGACGCCGCCGCGGTGCTCCGGGGCGTCGGCGAACTGCGCGCCCGCGGCCGGGCCGTCGCACCGGCCGACTACGGCCTGCTGGCCACCCGGGCGCCCGGCGCCCCGGTGGCCCGCGCCCGGGGCGTGCCCGGCCTGCACCCGGACTTCGCCGGGGTGCCGATCCCCGGCGTCGTGGGCGTCCTCGTCGTACCGCCGGGCGGCGACGGCGGCGGGCCGCCGGTCCCCACCGCCGCGACGCTGCGGGCCGTCGCCGACTTCCTGACCCGCGAAGCCGCCCCCGCCGGGGTCACCGTGGTCGCGGCGCCCCCCGCGGTACCGCCGCGTCGCCGTCGAGTCGCGGATCGCCCTCGACCCGGACCTCGACCGCGCCGCGGTCCTGGCGAGGGCGGGCGACGCGGTGCGCGCCCACCTGGACCCGCTGCACGGCGGGGAGGACGGCGCCGGCTGGCCCTTCGGCGGCACGCTGCGGCACGCCCCGCTGGTCCGGCGCCTCCTCGCGGTCGACGGGGTCCTGGCCGTCCCCCGGCTCTCGTTCACCGTCGACGGCGTGCGGCTGCCGGCCTGCACCGACCACGCGATCGGGCCCCACGAACTGGTCTGGCCCGAGCGTCCGCTGCTGATCCCCGCAGGAGACCCGCCGTGACGTGCACCCCGTCCCCCGCGACCTTCCGCCTCCTCGACGCGTACGTCGGCTGGGACGAGGCCCCCCGCCGGGCACGGGCCGGGCACGGAGGGCGTCGTCGGGTTCGACGACCCGGCCGGGATCCGGCTCGCCCGTCCCGGCCCCGCTCCGGAGGGCCCCACCAGGGCCGGGCTGCTGCCGTGGTTCCCCGACCCGCGTCTGGCGCCCGGACGCGGACCGCGCGCCTGGTACCTGCTCGTCCCCGGCGAGCGGCTGCTGCTGCGCCGCGACGCGTGCACCGGCGCCTTCACACCCGTGCGGCCGCCCGGCCCGTACGCGCCGCGGAAACCCGTCTCCGTCGCCGCGCGCGGGCACCGGCTGGCCGTGGTGGGCTCCGACCGGGTGCTGGTGTGGCGCCCGGAGGGCGCCCGGCTCGCCGGGGTGATCCGGGTGCCGCGACCCCGGTGGGCCGCGATGGCGCCGGGCGACGAGGTCCTGGTCGCCTGCCGGGGCGGGGCCGACCTGCGCCGGTTCGACTCGGCGGGCGGCTTCCGCGGCGTGCTGCGCACCGGCGTCCGGGGCGAGGTCGTCGGCCTGCGCACCGGACCGGAGCGGACGGTGTGGCTGCTCACCGACGACGGCACCCGGCTGAGGATCCACCGCGGCGGCCACGGCCGGCCCTTCCGCGCCGCCACCGCGGACGAGCTGGCCGCGGCGCTGCCGCCCTCCGCCCTCACCGCGGCCGGCGAGGAGGGCTTCCGCCTGGACGAGAACGGCCCGGACGGTCCGGAGACCCGCTGGTACACCTGGCGGGGCCTGCCCCGCGACGCCGCGCCGCAGGCGCCCGGCGCGTACGTGACCGGAGGCTCGTACGCCACCGCCCTGATCGACAGCGGCATCCCGCGCTGCCGCTGGCACCGCGTCCGCCTCGACGCCGACGTGCCGTCCGGCACGTCGGTCCGCACCGAGATCGTGGTGACCGAGGACGGCCACCACGAGGAGAGCGACTGGCAGGCGGCCCCCCGGGGATCGTGGACTTCCTCGTCGACCAGCCGCCCGGCCGCTTCCTGAAGCTGAGGCTGCGGCTGTCGGGCGACGGCGGCGCGACCCCGGTCGTGCGCCGGATCCGGTTGGACTTCCCCCGGGCCACCAGCGCCGACCTGCTGCCCCCCGCCTTCCGCCAGGACCCCGCGGCCGACGATTTCACCGAGCGGTTCCTGTCGCTCTTCGACGCCGCCTTCGCCGAACTCGACCGGGTCGTCGAGCGGTACCCGGCCCTCCTCGACCCCGAGGGCGTCCCCGACCGCGTGCTGCCCTGGCTCGCCGGGCTGCTGGGCCTGTCGTTCGAGGCGGGCTGGGACGCGCGCACCAGGCGCGCGCTGTTGGCCGCCGCGCCCGAGCTGTACCGGCGCCGGGGCACGCCGTGGGCGCTGCGGGAGGCGGTGCGCATCGTGTTCGGGGCGGCCCCGGTCGTCGAGGAGGCGGCCGCCGACCGCCGCTGGGCGCGGCTGCGGGCGGACGCCGGCCGCGCCGGGCCGGGACGGGGGCCGGAACGGGACGGGGGCCTCGGCTCCGTACGGCTGTTCGGCCGGTCGGCGAGTCGCTTCCGGGCCGGCGGCTCGGCCCTGGGCGCGGCGCCGCTGCGCGCGTTCGGGGACCCGGACGGCGACCCGCTCGCCGCGCACGCGCACCGGTTCCGGGTGCTCCTGCCCACCGGGCCGGCGGACGCGGGGGCGCTGCGGCGGCTGGTGGAGCGCCAGGCCCCCGCGCACACGGTGGGGGCGGTGCGGATCGGCGGCGCCGGCTTCGTCGTCGGTTCCCGGTCCGCGGTCGGCGTGGACACCGCGTTCGTCCCGCTGCCGCCGCCCGTGCTCGGCGGTTCGCTCAGGCTGGACCGCGACGGGGTGCTCTGGCCGGGACCTGCAGGATCACGCCGAGGGGTGGGTGTGGGAGTCGTCTCCGCCGTCGGTGTGCACACACGAGTGACGTGAGAGGACGGTCAGATGACGGAGTCGGGGACACCGGCGGCGGAGGGGTTCGACGCGCCGCCGCTGCGCAGGCTGCGCTACTTCCACGGCCAGATGCTGGGCGCCAGGGACTTCCGGCGCGAACAGGAGTACCACCGGGAGAAGGCGCGGCTGCGCGTGCGCAGCCTGCTCGGCTACGGCGTGGTGTGCGGCCTGCTCGTGGAGCCGGCGCCGCCGGACGGCGACTGCCCGTCCGGCGGCCACGGGCCCGCGGCGGACGGGCACCCGGCGGAAGCCGCCGGGCACCCGGCGGAGGCCGCCGGCTCCGCGCCGGCCGGGGAGGCGGCCGCGGGGCCCGAGCGCCCCCGCCACCGGGCCCGGGTGAGGCTCACCCCCGGCCTCGCCGTGGACTGCGAGGGCGACGAGGTCGTGGTGCGGGGCGGTCGCGTGATCGACCTGTGGAAGGCGCTGCCCCGCGACGAGCGGGACACCGACACGGTCTGGGTCGGCGTCCGCTACGCCGAACGGCCCGTCGAGGCCACCCGCGCCGTCCACGACGACGGCTGCGCGGACACCTCCGACTGCGAGTACGGCTGGACCGAGGAGTGCTACCGGATCTGCGTCACCGGGTGCGAACCGCCGGTGGACGAGCGCTGCGACACCTGCTGCCCGCGGTGCGCGCACAAGGTGCTGTGGCTGGCGCGGATCGACCGCGCGGACCGGTACGAGCCGGTGCGCCGGGACCGGATCCACATGGACGTGCGCCGTCCGTTCGGCCGCCACGTGCCCACGGTGATCACCGGGATCAACTGGATCCACGGACACACCTACACCGTCGACGAGGCCAGGGCGCTGCTCGGAACCCAGGACGAGGACGCCGGGCTGGTGGTGCGCTTCTCCGGCGACGTGCGCACCGACTCCCTGCGGCCCGGAGTGGTGGAGCTCCAGGTGATCGAGGGCGGCAGCGGCCGCAACGCCTCCACCTGGTACATGGGCGGCACGTTCGCCGAACCGGACGACGGGTGCGGCGAGTTCACCCGGCGGTTCCGCTACCGCCAGACCACGCGCGAGACGCTGCAGGACGGCGACCGCGTCATGGTCACCGTTCGTGCCGCGTTCGTCCTGGACCGCTGCCGCCGACCGGTCGACGGCACCCACGTCGGCGGGCGCGTACCCCTCCTCGATGCCCGCGCGGACGCGCCCGCGGCCCCCGGCGGAGGCGACCTCCCCCGTCGGGAACCGGTCCCTGGACGTCCGGCACCGGGGCGGGCGGGGACGTCTTCGAGAGCTGGTTCTTCGTGAAGGAGCGCTGATCATGCGAACAGACCGCGGATGCGGCTGCGGCTGCGGTGGTGACGCCACCCGGACCGCCGCCTTCGTGCGCCCGCGCTTCTTCGCGGGCCAACTGCTGACCGAGGACGACCTCGGCCTCCTGGTCGACTACACGACCGCGAAGAGCAGGCTGCACAACCGCTCCCTGCACGGGCCGGGCGTCGTCTGCGGCCTCGCCGTCACCTGCGCCCCCTGCGGCGGCGGAACCGTGTCGGTGCACCCCGGGCACGCGCTCGACTGCGCCGGGAACGACATCGTGGTGCCCTGCACCGAGCAGGTCGACGTGCGCGCCCTGGTCCGGGAACAGCGGATCGGCTCCCTCGGCGCGGACTGCGGCGAGGACTGCGACGACGAGGGCGGGCGCCGCTACGGCCTCTACGTGCGCTACCGGGAGCGCCCCGTCGAACCGGTGGCGCCGTACGCCACGGAGGAGCCCTGCCCCACGCCGGGCTGCGTGCCCTCCCGGATCCAGGAGGGGTTCCGCTTCGTCGTCAGGTGCGACGGCGCCGAGGACCACCGCCACAACCCCGGCACCCGGCTGCTCGCCGGCATCGGCGACCCCGCGCGGGCCGACCGGGCACGCGCCCGGGACCGGCGGCTCGGCCACTACCTCGACGCCCTGTCCGCCGCCGCGGCCGGTACGGGCCGGACGTTCCGCCTCGACGCCGCCGACGCCGGGCGGTACGCCACGTCCCTGGCGTGGCTGCGGGAGAACGCGGCCGGCGAGGGCCCGCCGCCACCGCCCGCGGCCCGCGAGATGACCGAACACGTCCGCGCGCTCGCCAGTGCCGTGGCCCGGTTCGACACCCACGACGCGGCCGGACGGGACCGGCTCACGAGGGAGTACCCGGACCTCGCCACGGTCCGGGAGGCCCGGGGCGTCCTGGGCGCGGCGTGCGACCGGCTCGGCGGCACCGACACGGAGGAGGCGTGGCCCGACCTGCTGCACCGCACGCTCGCCCGCGCCGTCGTCACCGAGACGGCGGCCCGGATCGTACCGGAACGCGGCGACGCCGACGCGCCGCTGGAAGTGCGCCTGCTGGCCCAGGGCACACCGCTGAGCCACGCGCTGCGGGCGGAGTTCCGGGCGGACCTCGGCCTGGTCCGGGAGTGGCTGCTGTGCCGCCTGGACCGGGCGGACGGCAGCGGCGACTGCCGGCTGCGCGCGGAGGTCGCCGCCGTCGACGCGCCGCCGCCGCTGCCGGTCCCGCCCCGGGACAGCGCGGAGAAGGCCACCGTCGCCGAGGTGCAGCGGATCGCCGAGGCGGCGGCGGCCCTGACCACCGCCCTGCGGCGCTTCCTGACCGACACGGCGTGCGCCACGCTCAACCCGCCCTGCGGCGACTGCGCGGACACCGACGTCCTCCTCGCCCACCTGGAACTGGACGGCTGCGACGTCGTACGGGTCTGCCCGGCCACCCGGGAGCAGGTGCTGCCGGGCGGCTCGGCGTACGGCGAGTGGCTGCCCAAGCTCTACCGGCTGCGGGAGCTGGCCGGACGGCTGTGCTGCCGCCCCGTGCCGCGGCACCGCGGGCCGGCGCTCCCCCCGGAGGGCGACGTGGTGCGTCCGTACGCCGAGGGACTGCTCGGCGACTGGCCGCGCACCGGGGACCTGGAGGAGATGCTGTCCCTGCTCCTCACCCCCGCACCCGGGGAGACGCCGCCCAAGGCGCTGCACGAGCAGGTCTACACGACGCCCAGCGAAGTGACCGACGGCATGCGCGAACTGACCGCGCTGCGGACGCACGTCGCCGACCTGACAGCCGCACTGGAGGGTCTGCGCACCCAGCTGGCCGGCGCGCGGACCCAGCTGGCCCGGCTCCGAAAGCAGGTCCCGGAACGGCTCGGGCCGCGCCTCGCGGAACTCGAGGGGTCATCGGGCCGGGCGCCCGGCGGGGAACCGCCCGGTGCGCCGGACGGGACCGCGGGAGAGCCGCCGGGCCGGGAGGGGACCGCGGGACCCCCGGCCGGGCGCACCCGCTCCTCCCGTAACCGGAAGTCCGGGGAGGCGCCGTGACCGGCCCGCTGCGCCCCGCCTTCCACGAGGGCCAGGTACTGTCCGCCGCGGACCTGACCGCCACCGTGGAGTACGCGCGCGGCCTGGCCGTCCGGCACGCGCGGCACCTCCACGAGTGGGGTGTCGCCGAAGGGCTCGGCCTGGCCGCCGAGCCCCGCACCGACCCGCTGACCGGCGCCCGTCACGTCGGGGTGAGCGTGGCGCCGGGGGTCGCCGTCGACGGCACCGGCCGCGAGGTGGTCGTCACCGAACCGGTCGTGCTGCGCGAGAGCGACTTCGAGGAGGTCAACGGCGCGGACCGGCCCACGGACGAGCCCTACCCGGTCTTCCTCACCGCCGCCGACCGGAGGCCGGACCGCGCCCGGACCCCCGTCCCCTGCGCCGGCGGCGCCGCCGGGACGCGCGTGGAGGAGTCGTACCGGATCCTCTTCGGGCGCCTCGGCGACGAGCGGCTGGTCGAGGAGCAGCGGCCGCCCGCGACCGGCGCCGCGCCGGCCGCCCCGCCCGACCGCTGGCTCGTCCTGCTCGGCTACGTCCGCTGGACGGACGGCCGCTTCAGCGGCGTGGAGACCAGGGCGCGCGGAGTGGGGGTGCGCTTCACGGGCGTGCGCGCGGACACCGTCGCGGCCCGGTCGGGCTCGCTGACCCTGCGGACGGGCACGGCGGCCCGCGAGGGCGAACCCGCGCTCGTGCTGTCCGGCGGCGAGCAGCCGAGCCTGGTCTTCGGCCTGTACCGGGGCGGCGGCGCGGTCGCCCCGCTGATGACCGTCGCGGCCAACGGCAACCTCACCGTCGAGGGCGGCTTCAGCGGCCGGATGCCGGCCGGCGGCACACCGGCGGTCTCCGGCACCGCCACCGACGGGATGCTGCTGCCGCTGCCCTCCGGCGTCACCCCGCAGCAGGTCGCCGACGGGCGGGTCGCGGTCCACGTGCTGCTGACCCCGCGCACACCACCGCCCGCCACGGACTCCACGCTGGTCAGCACGGTGGAGGCCGCGGTGGACGGTGACCGCAGGGTCAGGTGCCGGATGCGCCTGTACGATCCGCTGGCGACCCCGGCCGGGGTCGCCGAACGGCCCGGGGTCGTCGACTTCCTCGTCCTGGCGACGGTCGCGGCCGCGAACGGAGGCGGCTGACGATGGCCCTCACCGTGGTGTACGCGGCCGGCACCGGCCACGTCGTGGGCGCGCTGGCCCTGACCGGCGCCGAGGCCCCGGCCGACGCGGCCGCGCTCGTGGGGCGCGCGCTGCCGCTGCGCGTCCCCCTCGGCGGCGGCCGCACCGCCGTCCTCCCGCTGGGCGCCGGGGAGCTCGCCGTGGCGGCCGTGGACGAGGAACCGGCCGCCCTCGCCGACCCGCTGGCCTTCGGAGTCGGGCTGACCGCCGAGGGCGCGCCCCGGCCCGCGCTGCTGCGCCTGGCCGAGTGGAGCGGCGACGGCGTCGCGCTGGCGGCGGACGGCCTCACCGTCGCCGTCCGGGTCGCGGCGGCCCGGCCCGCCCGGGTGGTCGCCCTGGTCGCCGACGACCGGGACACCCGGGTGCTCGCCGGGGAGCTCCCCGCCGGACAGGACCGGGTGAAGCTGCCCGTGGCCCTCGACGCGGGTGGCGCGTACGGCGTGCTGGTCCTCGTGGAGGGGTGGGCGGGCCGCCTGGAGAGGGCGGAGGCGACGTGACCGCGCCCGCCTCGCCGGCCGCGGGGGAGACCGGCGAGGTCACCGTGCGCCGGTGCACGGTGACGGTGGTGCGGAGCGGCGGATGGAGCTGGGGGCCCGACCCGCACGGCCTGGTGCAGCGGGTGGTCGACGCCCTCCCGGAACTGCTGGCCGACCACTTCGCGCGGCAGCTGGCCGGCGACGGACCGGACGTGGAGATCACCGAACCGGTGACCGTCACCGTCCGCCCGGGCGGACCCGGGTGGCCCGGCCGGGCCCACGCCCCCGCCGAGGTCCGCTTCGAACCGGCCGCGGGGGCGCCGGACCCGGGCGGGGCGCCCCCCGGCACGGTGCCGTTCGGGGAGTCCCTCGCCGCGGCGGACCCCAGGACCGTGCCCGGGGCCGCCGCGCTCTTCGGCGAACTCGCCGAGCGGGGCGAACTGGACGCGCTGCTCGCGCTGCTGCCCGGGGAATCGCTCCGGCTGTACGCGTCCGCCCTGCTCGACGCGGGCGACCCGGCGGCCGCCCGGCTGCGCGCGGAGCTCGCCCGGCGCACCCGCCCCGGCGGGCGGCCCGGACCGCCCGCCGGGCACGCCGGGCCGGCCGGCCGCGAGGAGGCGGCCCGGCCGGGGGCCGGGCCGGCCGGCCCGCACGACCGCCCGCCCGGGGGCCGGCCCCCCGGGCGGGCGCCGCCGGCGAGGTGCGGGTGCGGTCCGTGCTGCCGTTCCTCCTCGCCGGCCCCCTGGCGCGGATCGGGTACCTCGACGCGCTCGGCCCGGCCCTGGCCGGCGCCGAACTGGCGGAGGACCTCCCGTTGTTCGCCGCGGCCCTGGCGTACAAGGTCCTGGGCGCCACCGCGCGCGGCTGGCGCCGCGGGGAGGGGGACGGCGAGGCGGCCGCCGCCTTCGCCGGGCTCCGGCCCCCCGTCCACGAGGAGGAGCTGACCGCGTTCGCCCGCGCCGTGCGCCCCGCGCTGCCGGTCCTCGACGGCGTCCTCGCGCTCGCGGTGTGCCGCGGTCACGATCCCGCCGACCCCCTCCTGCTCACCGGGGCCGACGGGCTCCTCCTCGTCGACGCACGGGGCGTGTTCCCGATCGCCTGGGCGGCGGACGCCGCGGCGCTGCTGCCGTACTGGCGCCACTGCGGGCGGCCGCCCGTGCTGGTCTGCGACGGCCCCCTGCCCCCCGGTACCCTGCGCGAACTGGCCTCGGCGGACGTGCCGTTCCTCACCGGCGTACGGCCGCTGCGCGGCGACCCGGCCACACGGCTGCCCTGGCGCACGCCGCTGTGGACGGGCACCGCGGGGCGAGGGCCGGACCTGCGCCTCGCCGCCGAACTGCCGGGCCACGCCGACCGGCTCGCGGGCCTGGTCGCCGCCCTGGTCGCCGAGCGCCGGGCGGTGCCGCTCGCCCGGTACGGCGAACTGGAGCGCACCGTCACCCTGGCCGCCGCCCTGGGCCTGTCCACGATCGCCTGGACGCTCTGGCGCGACCGCGAGACCCCCGACCCCCTGCTGGCCCTGGACCGCTTCGCCGACCTGGAGGCGACCGTCCGGTTCGAGTCCGCCGCCGTCCGGGTGCGCGTCCCGATGGGGCGGCGCCACGCGGACCTGCTGCGCGGCGGGCTGCTCGCCGACGTGCCCGACGTGGCCTGGCTGGGCGGCCGGACCCTGACGTTCTCGGGAGGATGAGGTCCGTGGGCGACCCGGCGCTGGAGCACCTGCGGATCCGCCTCGCGGACGTCCACCGGGCGCTGCGGGCCGCCGTCGGGCGGCAGGCGCGGATCGCGGCCCGGCTCACCCGGCCGGATCTCACGCCGTACTGCGTGACCGACGAGCAGGTCGGCGTGCTCCTCGCCGAGGTGGCCGCCTCCGCCGACGCGATGACCGGGCCGCACCCGCCCCGCCGGCCCGAGCCGGAGGCCGAACTGGTCCTGAGGCGGCGGGCGTCGGCCGAGGGCAGGACCCTGCCGCTGGACGCCCTCGCCGCCCGGTTCGGCCTGACCCGCCCGGAGCAGGACGCGCTGCTGCTGGCCGCCGCACCCGAACTGGACCGGGGCTACGAGCGGATCTACGCCTACGTCGTGGACAACCTCAACCGGCGGCTGCCGAGCGTGGAACTGCTGGTCGCGGTCGGGGCGCCGGGCGACGACGGCACCGGGACCGCGGCGGGGGAGCCGAACACGGCCGCCCGCCTCGCCCTGCGCCGCGCGCTCGGGCCCGCCGGGCCGCTGCGCCGGTACGGCCTGCTGCGCCCCCACGGGCAGGCCCCGGTCGAACTCGCCCAGGAGCTCCTCCCGGGCCCCGGGGTGGTGGACTTCCTGCTGGGCTGGGTCACCGACGCCGGCCTGCTCGGCCACGACCCCGGCGAGGTCGCCCCTCCGGACCCGCGCCTCCTCGCCCCGCACCTGTCCTCGGACCGGCTCACCCGCCTCGGCCGCGCCCTGGGCGCGGGCGCCGTGGACCTCGTCGGGCTGTGGGGCTGCTCGCCCGACGGCCGGCACGACGCCGTGCAGGCCCTGGCCCGGGTGGCCGGAGCACCGCTGCGGACCCTGACCGAGGACCCCGAGGCCGACCTGCGGACGGCCGCCGCGCTGGGCGCGGTGCTGTGGATCCCCACCGACGGCCTGCACGGCGAACCGCGGCGGCAGGACGCCGACGGGGTGGTCGCCGCGCTGCTCCGCTCCCGCGTGCCGGTGTGCCTGACCGGTCTTCGACCCTGGCGCCCGACGCCCCTGCTCGCCGCCCGCGCGTACGCCGAGCTCGCCCTCTCCGCACCGGGGTTCGCCGAGCGGCGGGCGATGTGGTCGGCCGCCCTCCCGGACCTGGACGGCCCCCTCCTGGAGGACCTCGCCGCACGGTACCGGATGAGCGGGGGCGAACTGCGGGCCGTGGCGTCGGTCGCGGAGGCCGGGGCGCGCCTGGTCGGCGGGGGCCGCCCCGAACCGGTCGCCGGCCACGTCGGATCCGCCATCGCCGCCGTCACCCGGGGGCGCAGCGGCAGCGCCGTGCGCTCGATCGCGCCCCGGCGCACCGTGGACGACCTGGTGCTGCCCGACGTCCAGTTCCAGCAGATCCTGGAGATCGCCTCGGCGTTCCGCGCCTGGCCCCGGATCGCCGAGACCTGGGGCTTTGCCCGCCGTTCGGCGCACGGCGGGGTCAAGGCGCTCTTCACCGGCGAGCCGGGCACCGGCAAGACCATGAGCGCCGAGATCGTCACCGGCATGCTGGGCCTGGAGCTGCTCAAGGTGGACCTGGCCCAGGTCGTCTCCAAGTGGGTGGGGGAGACGGAGAAGAACATGGAGACCGCGTTCCGGCAGGCCGAGGAGAGCCACGCGGTACTGCTCTTCGACGAGGCCGACGCCCTGTTCGGCAAGCGCGGCGACGTCAAGCACGGCACCGACCGGTACGCCAACCTGGAGGTCGGCTACCTCCTCCAGCGCCTGGAGGCGAGCGACGGCCTGGTGATCCTCACCAGCAACCTGAAGGACAACATCGACCCGGCGTTCACCCGGCGCTTCCACTTCGTGGTCCACTTCCCCCGCCCCGGCGTGGCCGAGCGGCGCAGGCTGTGGCGGCTGGCCTTCCCCGGGAGGCCCCGCTCGCCGCCGACGTGGACCTCGACGCGCTGGCCCGCCTCGACATGACGGGCGCCGGCATCGCGGCGGCGGCCCGCACCGCCGCCCTGGCCGCGGCGGACGGCGGCGGCGACGCGATCGGCATGCGGCACGTCGTACGCGGCGTGGTGCGCCAGTTCCAGCGCGAGGCCCGCCTGCTGCGCCCGTCCGAGCTCGGCCCCCACGCCCATCTGCTCGACGCCGTACCGGAGGGGTGAGGCCGTGGCCACCGCCACGCCCCGGCGAAGCCACCGACCGACTTCGAGCGCCTCCCGGCGGCGGACCGGGGCCGGGCGGGCGGCGCGGCGGTGGCGGGCGCGGCGGTGGCGGGCCGGTCCCGTCCGGTCGCGGTCCGCGGGCACGGCGGCGACGCGCGGCCGAAGGCCGTTCAGCGCTCCCGGGACGCCGCTCTCCGCGACAGTTCCCGGACCCGTTCCAGCGCCGCGCGCGCCTGCTCCACTTCCCCGAGGTCCACCGAGCCGGCGCCCCGGTTCCACGGCTGGTGGAGCTCCTCCTCAAGCCGGCGGAGGTCGTCGGCGTGCACCTCGTGCAGGACCGCGAGCAGGGACGGGCCGCAGCGCGTCGCCTCGGTGTCCCGCAGCTCGCTGTACGGGTAGGCCGCCGCGCGGAGGCAGAAGACCGTGGGGCGGCCGGCCCGGAGCTCCCCGACGCGATAGCAGAGGACCCGGTCGTCCTCGCCGGCCTCGACGCCGGGGATCTGCGCGAGCGGCACCAGGTCCGGATCGAGGGCCAGGACCAGCAGCTCGGTGTCGACGATCGGATCGAGGTCGTCGGCGGGACCGCCCCGGTCGGGCGGGACGGCCATCTGCCAGGGCTGGTTGGTGAAGCAGGCCAGCAGGTCGAGGGACCACAGCCCGGCGTCGACGATGGTGAGGACCTCTTCGGGGAAGTCGGTGCCGTAGCACTCGCGCAAGACCTCGCGCGCTCCCAGCCCGGTCCCGTACAGTGCCCGCGCCAGGCTCGCCATGGAGGCGTAGTCGTCGCGCGACGCCGCTTGCCGCAGGCGGTCGACGGACTCCGGGTTCACCGCGGTTCTCCTTCGTTCTGCGGAGCGTCCCTCACGGCATCGTCGAGGGCGGTACGGACACTCTCCCAGAACGTCTGCAGCTCGGGCGCGGTCATCGCCGTGACGATGTCCCGGGTCAGGTCCCGGGCCCTTTCGACGGCCTGTCTGCGCCGCGGGTCGCGCTGCTGCTTCGCCTGGCGGAGGAGCCGGTCGACGGCCGCCGCGAGCTGCTGCAGCTCCGCCTGCACGCGGTCGCTCCGCGTGGTCAGCCCGGGGTCGTCGGCCATGAGCATCGCGACGTTCTCGACGTGGACGAAGACGCTCTTCTGCAGGGCGAACCGCAGGTCCTTGGGCATCCCGGGATTCGCGTGGAAGTACTCCCGGGAGAGGGTGTGGGCGCTGGCGTACGACTGCGACTGGATGAGGAGCGCGTACATGCGGTGCGCGACGCGGACGGCCGCCTCCCCGCCGCCCTTCGTCCTCATCAGGCCCCTCTCGGCCAGGTGGACGCCCGACGGCCGTACGGTCAGGCCCCTGTCCTCGTCGCCGGGCTCCGGGCTCGTGGTGGTGGAGGCCTCGGGAGCGTAGGCGACGGTGAAGTCCTCGCCGAAGAGCTCCATGAGCCGGACACGGAGGTTGCGCCCCTCCGCCTGGCCGATCCCGTAGAGCCCGCCCTGGATCTGGCGCAGGGCGTGGACGCGGCTGTTCTGGAAGAGGCCGTCCGCCCGGCGGCGATCCCACGCCTTGACGAGCATGTTCGGCTCCGTCGGGTAGAGCATCTGCGGGAATTCCCTGCCGATCGCGACCCGGACGGTCCGGTCCAGCTCGTTGGCGAGCAGCGTGAGCTGCTTGGGGCGCTGGTCGCCCTCCGGGCTCCAGTCGAAGCCCTTGAAGTGGTAGCCGCCGATCGTGATCAGCGGGTGGCTCTCCATCGCCCGGAGGACCTGCCGGTACGCGGCGAGGACGCCGGTGGTCTCGGACACCGCGGCCCCGGTGTCGGCGTCCTGGCCCAGGATGTGGACCTGGTCGTTCGCCTGCGACAGGATCGCCACCGCCTCGCGGGTGTACGAGGAGTTCATCACCTGCTCGCGGAAGAGCCCGTAGGGGAGGGCGCCCCTGTCGCGCAGGCCCTTCTCGTTCCGCTCGGCGATCGGTTTCTCCTCGGCGGTCAGCTCCCGGTACTTCCTGCGCACCTCGCCGATGGGCACCTCACGGCCGTCGCTGTGGAGCCACCTGGGCGTCCAGGTGAAGCCGAAGACGGCCATGATGAGCTTGACCGGCCGTTTGACCGAGTCGATGGCCTCGTTGAGGACCCTGCCGTCGTTCGTCGGGTCCAGGTGCTCGAACGTGTTGACGCCGACCACGACGGCGGTGCTCACCGCGCCGAAATGCCTGGTCTCGGGGTGCTTCCACGCCTCGTGCAGGTACCGGGCGGCCATGCCGGGATTCTTCTTCACCTCTCCGGGGACGGCCGCCATGTTGATGACGAAGCCGGCTCGGGAGTCGTTCCCCGTCATGGGGATCTTCCTGATCGGGTTGAGCTGGTCGACCACCTTCCCGTGCTTCCTGATCGCGAACCGGCCCTCGGCCGGGCCGATCCTGTACGGGAACCTGTCGCCCAGGTCCTCGACCGGGGTCTCCGCCTGCGGGTTGATGGACACCCTGACGCGGTACCTGCCCTCGGCGACCTTCTCGAGCCGGATCCGTGTGAGGCGGTGCCGCCGTTTGATGGCCGGAAGCCCGTGCCGTACGGATTTCACGGTGGCCGATTCCTCGTTGAGCAGGCGCGTCGCGTCACGCACCGCGGCGTCGAGGGCGTTCTTCTTCTGCTGCCCGGAGCGTTGGTCGGGACGCTGCTTCCTCGGGTCGCGCCCCCGACCCGGCCCGGGCCCGTGCCGGTCGGGCCTGCGCCGCCGGCCGGGACGCCCGCCCCTGCGGGGCCTGCCGGGACGGGGGCGGGCCGGGTGGCGCCCGGAGGGCTTCTCGCCGGACCTCGAACGGAGCCCGGCCCACAGCTTCTCGACCAGCCCGACGATCTTGTCGACGACCCGGTCCACCGCCCGGTCGACCGGGGCGGACAGCCGCTGGACGATCTGCCGCACCCGTGCGGCGACGCCGCCGACGCCCAGGACCGCCGCCAGGACGCCCAGCAGGACCGGGATCGAACGGGCCAGGGCGCGTTCGATCAGGGCGGGGACGCCGCCGCTGCCGCCCCGTGCGACGGCGATGACCGCGTCGAGGACCGCGTCGACGAAGTCGAAGATCTGGCGGGTCCGGGTGACGACGAACCGGATGAAGTCGATGATCAGCTTCACCGCCCGCACGAACGCGGACGCCGGGTTGAGCAGCGAGATCACCCACGTGACGCCGGCGACCACGATCGTCGGCGTGACGTAGGCGATGACGTCGTCGAGCAGCTTCTTCCTCAGGTCGCCGACGTGTGTCCTCAGGTCCTCCCACATCGCCGTGACGCCCCGTCTGCGGACGTCGGCGAGGAGGGGCACCCCCGTCTCGGCCGCCGCGACGGCCGGTTCGGGGACCTTGCGGGTGATCCGGGCACGGATGTTCCGCCACGACAGGCCGAGCAGCCCGGCGAGCATCTTCACCACGCCCCGGGTGTCGAACCTCGCGGGCAGTTCGAGACCCGCCTCGGCCGTCCTGCCCAGCAGCCAGGACAGGACGCCCTGCTGGAGGTGGCGGCCGATGTTCTGGAGGAACCTCCGCAGACCGGCTCCGACGGCGGAGACCAGGTTGCGCAGGAAGCCGACCGGGTCCTTGAGGATCAGCACGACGGCCTGGGCGGCCTTGGCGAGGACCGCCAGCAGCAGCCGCTTCAGTTCCAGGATCGTGTTGATCACCGCCTTGACCGCGTTCACGGCCTTGGCCACCAGCCCCTTGTTCTTCTCCTTCTCCGCGGCGATCTCGTCGTCGACCGACTTGAGCGCGTCGGTGTACTTCGTCGCCAGGGTGTCGACGAGCCGGGTGCCCTTGTCGTCCACGGCCCGGGTCAGTTCGCCGAACTTGTCGGCGAACTCGGCCGCCGCCTGCCGCCCGATGGTCCGCAGGTCGGCCGGGAGCCCGCGCACCGCGTCCCGCAGCTCGGCCCGGCCCTGGGCGATGCGCCGTTTGGCCCGGTTCAGCTCCGCGCCGATGGTGTCGGCGACCTCGGAGATCACCTGCCGCATCCGGCGCACGTAGTGGTCGCGGGCCTCCTCGAAGATCCTGTCGGCTTCGGCGGGCAGCCCCGCGAACAGGTCCCGCACCCAGCGCAGTTTGCCCGTGGCGCCCGAGTACCGGCGGTCCTTGTACTCGTCCATCTTCCGCCGGTGCTCGGCGGTGAACGCCTCCCGGGCGGCCTTCTCGCCCCGGCCGAACTGGTCGTCGACCAGTTTGTCGAGTCCGTCCAGGATCGCCTCGACGTCCTTCTTCATCGTGTCGAAGACGCCTTGCAGGACCGCCGTGACCTGGGCCCGCTTCTCCTCGTCCCGGCTCTTGGCCCCCTTCTTGCCCGTGTCGACCCGCTGCCCGGCGCGCACCCGCTCGGCGCCCATCGCGCCCATGGCGGCGGTGCCGAGCCGCTTCGCCTGCGCGGTGGAGGCGCGCAACTCGGCCGCCTCGTGCCTGCGCAGCCGCCCGGGGGCGGCGTCGGAGTGCCGCTCGGCGGCCCTCTTCGCGCCCAGGGCCCTGGTGAAGCCGGGTTCGTTGGACTTCCGCAGCTGCACCTCGGTGACCTGGGCGTCCGCCATCCGGCGGTCGACCTCGGCGGGGCCCGCCGACATGTCGGTGGCCGACGGCGGCAGCCTGTCCGGTACGGCCTGCGCGGGGTCCGGCGCGCCGGGAGCACCGGGAGGCCGGTCGGCGCTCATCGGTACGACCTTCTTGGGCACGGCCGCCGACGTGTCCGGCGGGGCGGCGGTCGTCGTGGCGATCTGCTCGGCCGAGTCCGACCTGCCCTCGCCGACCCTGTCGTGCACCTCCGCGCGGACCTCGTCCGCCTTGCCGGAGTCGGCGAACCTGTCCGCCTCGTCGAGGTTCTTCGGGGCCCTGTCCGCGATCGCCTTCTCGACCGCCCTGATGAAGGCGTCCTTGTCGAACTCCTTCGGCTCGGCCTCGTTCATCTTCTCGGCGTTGGCGGCCTTGCCCTGCGCCACCTCGTCGTCCCTGGGAGGCAGGGCCGCGTCCTGCGCCGCCGAGGCCTCGGCGCGCGGCGGCGGGTGCGAGGCGGCGAGCGAGCGCTTCTTGCGCCGCACGTCCTTCTTCAGGGAGGCGAACTTCGGATCCGCGTGGGGACCCGGCCGGCTCCCCGCCTTCCCGGCCTTCTCCGCCTTCCGCGCGGCGGCGGGGGCCGCCGGCGCCCCCGCGTCCCCGTTCCGTGCGGCCGGAGTCCCGTCCTCCCCGTCCCGTGCGGCCGAAGCCCCGTCCTCCCCGCCACGCGCCGGCGGGGCCGGGGCCGCCGGGGCCGCCGCGCCGCGGCCGGCCGCCGCGACGGCGCCGTTGCCGAGCAGGTCCTGGGCGTCGGCCGCCCGCCCCGGGAGGGGCGGGGCCGCCGCCCCTCCGGTTCCGCCCGCGAGGGCGGCCGTCACCGCAGCGTTGGACGGGATTCCCGGGAAGCGGGCGGGGACGGCCGCCTCCGGCCGCCGCCCCGCCGTCGCGGACACCGCCGCGGACGCCGGCCGTACGGCGAGAACCTTCGACGCTGGCACCGGGCGGCCCCCTCCGGCGTGTCGGCGGCGACGGGGGCCCGGAACCCCCGGGACTCCCCGAGGGCAGTGTGCCGGCGCGGGCGTGACCGGCCCGTCACCCCCATGTCCCCCGAAGCGTCTCCGCACCCGCACCGCCCCCGCCCCCAGCGGCCCCGCCGCCCCGTCGCGTCCTCCACCCGTACGGCCCGGCACCGTCCCCCGCCCGTACGGCGGCCCCGCGGCAGGCGCCGGAGGACCGCCGGTCGTCCACCCCGACCGGCCGGTCCCCGACGCCCTCGTGGGGCGCCTCCGACGGCACGGCGGTCGGCGCGCCCCGTCCGCAGCCCCTCCCGGGACCGGTGGGGCGCCCCGTCGAGGCCCCGGGCGGCTACCGCCTGGTGCCGTCCACCCGGAACCGGTCCGGCAGCCGGCCGCCCCGCCCGGCGGCGCCCGCGCGGACCTCTCCGGCCCGCGTCCGCGAGCCCGTCGCCGACCCCGGCCGCGGCGGCCCCCGGCGCCCGGTCGCGACGGCCCGCACGGCGTGCCCCCGGAGCACCGCGCGGGATCGGCCGACCCGCCCCGACCCGCGGGCGCCCCGGCCGCCGGGGGCCGGGCCGGCAGTCAGGCGGGCGGCAGTCCGAGGAGGCCGCGCGCCACCGCCTCCGGCGGTTCGTCGCGTTCACGCGCGAGGGCTGTGACCGCGCGGCAGGCCAGCTCCCGGACGCCGAACGACAGCGCCTCCGGCGACACCCACCCGGCCGCCTCCTCCATGGCGTCCTCGTCGTCCTCCGCACAGGCGGCGACGTGGACGGCCGCGGCCTCGAAGATGTTGTGCCGCCGCGGCGCGCCGCCCGGGCCGCCCTCCCCGCCCTCCGGGGCCCTCGCGTCCCGGCGCGTCCGCGCGGGGAACGGGAGGAGCGTACGCAGTCTGCTGAACATGGGGCCCACCTTCCCGTGCGGCGGACGCGTCGCCGCCACCCGCCGTCCCGTCACGTCCAACGTAAGCCGGGCGCCCCCTCGGCAGAAGGGCGCTCCCGGCGGGACGGACCTCGTCTCCCTGACCGTCGGCGGGCGCCCCCCGCGGCGGAACGGCGCTCGCCCACACGCCCGACGGCTCCGGCGGGGCACGGACCCGCACCGAAGCGGAACACCGGGCCGCGGAACACCGGGCTGCGGAACACCGGGCCGCGGGCGCCGCGACGCGGCGGTGACCGGCCCGCGCCGCCGGGCGGACCTCCACCGCGTGCCGCCGCGGTACGCGGGGCCGTACCCCGCGAGCGGCGGGCCCCTCACCGCCCCGCCCCGGGCCCCGGGCCGAGTGGTGGGGAGCCGGTACCGGGGCGCGCCCCCGGCCGACGCGGGACGCCCGTGTCCGCGGCACCGCGGAGGGGGCTCCCGTCCGGGGCGCGGCCGCGCGACCCCGCGCCCCCTCGGTCCGCCCGTCCGACCCCGTGTGACGGCCCGGTGGCCGGGAGAACGCTTGCTCCCCTCAGCCCCGGTGGGTAAGGCTTGCGCCAACCCGGGGGAAACGGGGACATACGGCAACGGGGAGGACCGAGCATGGCGCTCGACAAGGAACTCGACTGGCTCCTGGACGACCTGACCAAGCGCATCGCCCACATCCGCCATGGCCTGCTGCTGTCGAGTGACGGACTCGTCACCGCCGCCAGCAGCGATCTCGCCCGGGAGGACGCCGAACGCCTCGCGGCGGTCTCGTCGGGCCTGCACAGTCTCGCCCGGGGCGCCGGACAGCACTTCGGGGCGGGGGAGGCCCGCCAGACCATGGTGGAGTTCGACGACGCCCTGCTCTTCGTGACCGCCGCGGGCGACGGCAGCTGCCTGTGCGTACTCAGCACCGCAGAGGCGGACGTCGGGCAGGTCGCGTACGAGATGACGCTGCTCGTCAACCGCGTCGGGGAACACCTGGCCGTGGCCTCGCGCCGCCCGGACACCCGGGGACGGGGCTAGGGACCGCTCCCGGCCCCGGCCGCCGGGGCCGGGTCGCCCCCGGGTGGACCGCGGGGCCGCGGCCACCCGGACGGTTCCGGGACGACGCCGGAGCGGTGCCGCTCCCCGCCGCCACCCACGACCCGCCCCCTCCGGGGGCACGGGCACCCTCGCGGGCCGGCGGCGGCCCGTCCCGAAGCCCCGGACGAGAGCCGGGACCGGCGGTGGAGGCGGGAAAGCCGTACCCGCGGCGGAACGGGACCGGCCCTTCCCCGCCGGCGGTGGCCGAACCCGCCCGGCGGGGACGCGCTGTCCTGGCGTGGGGGAAACCGGCCGCACCACCGCCGCCGTCCACGCCACCACCGGGACCGCGCGGTGCGTTCAGGACGGGAAGCGTTCAGCGGGACGGCACCGCCCCCTCACCCGACGACGCGGAACGTCCCCCGTTCGGGCGCGTCGACGATGCAGGGTGATACCGGCGGGGAGGGACGCGGTCCAGGCCGCGGACGGGGCACGGGCGCGCCGGGACCGCGACGCCGCGGGGCGCCCGGCGGGAGGCGCCCCGGGTGTGCGCGGCGCGCGGTGCGGGCACGATGGCCGCATGCTGCTGGCCCGACTCGCAGACGTGTCCGAGCAGGTCGCCGCCACCGCGGCGCGCTCCCGCAAGATCACCGTACTGGCGGAGCTGTTCTCGGCGGCCCCACCGGCGGAGGTCCCCCTCGTCATCGCCTACCTCGCGGGCCGCCTCCCGCAGGGCCGCGTCGGCGTCGGCTGGAGCACCTTGAAGGAACCCGTCGCCCCCGCCGGCCGCGCCACCCTCACCGTCGCCGGCGCGGACGCCGCGCTGAGCGAACTCGCCCGCGTCGCGGGGCCGGGTTCCCAGGCGGAGCGGAGGCGCCTCGTCCACGGCCTCATGGCCGCCGCCACCGCCTCCGAACAGCGGTTCCTCCTCCGGCTGCTCACCGGCGAGATCCGGCAGGGGGCGCTGGACGCCGTCGCTCTGGAGGGCGTCGCCGCGGCGGCCCGGGTCCCGGCCGCCGACGTACGCCGGGCGGTGATGCTCGACGGGTCCCTGCCGAGGGTCGCCGCGGCGCTCCTCGCCGAGGGGACGGCCGCACTGGAGCGGTTCCGGCTCCGCGTCGGCACGCCCGTGCAGCCGATGCTCGCCCACACCGCCGGGAGCGTCGCCGACGCGCTCGCCGCGCTCGGGCCGTGCGCGGTGGAGGAGAAGCTCGACGGCGTCCGCATCCAGGTGCACCGCACCGGCGACGACGTGCGGATCTACACCCGCTCCCTCGACGACGTCACCGACCGCCTGCCGGAGGTCCGGGCCGCCGCCCGCGGCATCGCGGGCGACGCGTTCGTCCTGGACGGCGAGGTGATCGCCCTGGACGCGTCGGGCCGCCCCGCCCCGTTCCAGGAGACCGCCTCCCGTGTAGGCTCACGCGCCGACGTGGCCGCGGCCGCGGCGACCCGTCCCGTGTCGCCCGTGTTCTTCGACGTCCTCGCCGCGGACGGCGCCGTACTGCTCGACCTGCCCGGCCGGGAGCGGCACGCGGAGCTCGCCCGCCTCGTCCCCGAGGCCCTGCGCGTCCGGCGGACCGTCGTCACCGACCCCGCCGACCCGGGGCAGCGCGCCACCGCCGAGGCGTTCTTCGCCGACACCCTCGACCGGGGCCACGAAGGCGTCCTGGTCAAGGCGCTCGACGCGCCCTACGGCGCGGGCCGGCGGGGGCGCTCCTGGCTGAAGGTGAAACCGGTGCACACCCTCGACCTGGTGGTCCTCGCCGCTGAGTGGGGGCACGGCCGGCGCACCGGACTGCTGTCCAACCTCCACCTCGGCGCCCGCGCCGCCGACGGCACCTTCGTGATGCTCGGCAAGACCTTCAAGGGCCTCACCGACACGATGCTGCGCTGGCAGACCGACCGGCTGCGCGGACTCGCCGTCTCCGACGACGGCTCCACCGTCCGCGTACGGCCCGAACTGGTCGTCGAGATCGCCTACGACGGCCTCCAGCGCTCCCCGCGCTATCCGGCCGGGATCACCCTCCGCTTCGCCCGCGTCGTGCGGCACCGCCCGGACAAGCCCGCCGCCCAGGCCGACACGGTCGACACGGTCCTGGCGGGCCCTCAGTCACGCGTCGTGTAGCGGTGCCGCGCCCACAGCGGCAGCACGAACCACCACAGCAGGTACCACAGGGCCACCCCCGACACCAGCCACGGCACGTAGCCGTCGTGCGTCGCCACCCGCAGGACCAGGAACAGCGCCGACACCATCGTCGCCAGCAGCAGCACCAGCCCCGTGAACGTCATCCGCGACGCCCACACCACCGTCTGCGGCTTGATCCTGCGGCCCGACACCAGGCGGTGGAGCGACACGGGCCCGATCAGCGCGCCCGTCGCCCCCGCGCCCAGTACGACCGTCGTGATGTAGATCGCGCGGTTCACGTCCGACAGGTCCGCGAAGCGGGGCGCGAAGACCACCGTCAGCAGGAAGCCGAACAGGATCTGCACCCCCGTCTGCGCGACCCGGATCTCCTGGAGCAACTCGGTCCACCGGCGGTCCGCCTGCTCCTCCGGCGTCTCGCGCCGGCCCCGCCACTGCTCGTTCCCCCGCTCCTCGGCGCCCGAGGGTCCGTGGGCCCCGTCCGCGCCCTTCGAGGCGCCGTGCTCCCGGCCAGGCATCTCGCCCTCCCGTCATCGGTCCGACCCGTCCCTGGTACCCGCTCCGGCGCCCTCCAGCCGACCCGGGCGCGCCCCGCCCCGATACGGCAGCGGGAGGAAGCCCACCGGGTGTCGCGCCGTCATGACGCGACCGGCCGCCGCCGAACCGCCATGCTCGTACCCGTGCCTCCGGGAAGGTCCCGCGGGGCCGGGTGCCGAGAGGAGCAGAGCCCCGTGCGCCGCCTCCCCGCCGTCCTCGCGCTCCTCGTCCCGGCCGCCGCCCTCGCCGGCTGCTCCGTCTCGGGGGCCGAGCGCACCGCCGTCACCGCGACCGCGCTCCGCTTCGCCTCCCACACCGGGGACGCCGGCCACGCCGCCGCCTGCCGGCTCCTCGCCCCGGCGACCCGCGAGGCGCTCGCCCGGGACCCCGGCCCGTCCTGCGAGGCCGGGCTCTCCGGCGCCGCCCTGCCCGCGCCGGGGCGGGTCCGCACCCTCGACGTCTACGGCCACCAGGCCCGCGTCGTCCTGGAACGCGACACGTACTTCGCCACCCGGTTCCCGGACGGCTGGAGGATCAGGGCGGCCGGCTGCGCACCGCGTCCCGAGCGCCCCTACGACTGCCGGGTGAAGGAGGACTGACCCGCCGTGCGCACCATGTTCACGCTGTACGCCCTCACCCTCCTGTGCGGCCTGGTCTACTTCAGCGCGCTCGGGGTGACCCACCGATGAACCGCCTCCTCCGCTTCGCCCGGGACAACGGCCTCTCCCTCGCCTTCGGGGTGGGGTTCCTCGCCACCCTCTGCTGCCAGGCGCTCGCCGGACAGGCGCGGTACGACGACGAGATGCGGGCCCTGGGCGCCGAGCCCGTCGGGTTCGCCCGCTACCTCGCGTCGGCCGACTTCGCCGTCGCCGTCACCGAGAACTGGCAGTCCGAGTACCTGCAGTTCTTCCTCTACCTCTTCGGGACGGTGTGGCTGCTGCAGCGCGGCTCCCCGGAGTCCAAGGAGATGCACAAGGCCGGAACCGAGTCCGAGGAGGACCAGCGCGTCGGCCCCTACGCCACCCCCGACTCGCCCCGCTGGGCGGCCGCGGACGGCCTGCGGCGGACCCTGTACTCGCGCTCCCTCGGCATCTGGATGTGCGCCGTGTTCCTCGGCTCCTGGTACGCCCAGTCGGTGAGCGGCGCCGCCGCGTACGGCGAGGAGAGGCTGCGCGCACTGGAGAGCCCGCCGCCCTGGTCCGAGTACCTCGCCTCGCCCGACTTCTGGGGCCGCACGCTCCAGAACTGGCAGTCGGAACTGCTCGCCATCGGCTCGATGGCGATCTTCTCCGTGTACCTGCGGCAGCGCGGTTCCCCGGAGTCCAAGCCGGTCGGCGCCCCCCACGGCGCGACCGGTGTCGAGGGCTGACGGGGACTGGAGCGGGGGAGCGGGGGCACCAGCACACCGGTCGCACCGGTCGCACCGGTCGCACCGACCGCATCGACCGCATCGACTGCACCGACCGCATCGACCGCATCGAGAGGATCCCCATGAACCGCGCCGCCGTGTTCGACGTGGACGGCACCCTCGCCGACACCAACCACCTCCACGTCACGACGTGGTGGGAGGCGTTCCGGCAGGCCGGCCACCACGTGCCGATGCACGCCGTGCACCGGGCCGTCGGCCTCGGCGCCGAGGACCTCGTGGAGCACCTCCTCGCCCCCGACCGGGACCGGAGCGGCGACGCCTCGATCAGCGCGGCCCACAAGGCGCTCTACGGCACCTACTCCGACCGCCTGCCCGCGTTCCCCGACGCCGGCCTGCTGTTGAGGACCCTCGCCGCCCGGGGCTGGACCGTCGTCCTGGCCACGTCCGCCGGGGGCGCCGAACTCGCGGCGCTGCGCCGCGCGATCGACGCGGACGACGCCGTCACCGCCGTCGCCGGGGCCGGCGACACCGAGCGGGGCAAGCCGGCCCCGGACCCCGTGCGGCACGCGCTGGAACTGGCCGGTGCGCCCGCCGACCGGTCCGTGTTCGTCGGCGACACCGTCTGGGACATGAGGGCCGGGACCCGCGCCGGGGTCACCTGCGTGGGCCTCCTCTGCGGCGGCATCCCCCGCGCGGACCTCGTCGACGCGGGGGCGGCCGCCCTCTACGCCGACCCCGCCGACCTGCTCGCCCACCTGGACGCCGGCCCGTTCGGAGGGGGCGGCGCGTGACGCGCCGGATCACCTGCCGGGCCTGCGCTGCGGCTCCGCCTCGTCCACCGAGGAGCGGCCGGACCTCGCGCTTCCCGGCCTCGGCGCGCAGCTCGTCGCACGCGGCCCCTCCGGAACCGCCGCCCCGCCCGCGCCGCCCGCCCGGTTTCGGCGACGGGGTGCCGCGCGCGGGCGCCCCGCCGGAGGACTCCGCCCCGCCGCTGCGCGCCCGCTCCCCGTCGGCCGTGCGTGCCGCGGCTCCCCGGGCGCGCTTCCCGCCCTCGCCGCGGCTGCGGGTGCCGTTCCCGACGCGGCCGCACCGCCGCTGGCACTCGGAACCGGATCCCGCGGGCACGGCCGTCCCCCTCCTCGACGATTCCCCGACGCCCTGCGGCGGCCCCGGCAGGCTCCACCCCGGTGCCAGCCGTGCCGTCCCGCGAACCCCCGTCGCGCCCGTCCGCCAGCGGAGTGGCCCGCGGGTGCCGTCCGTGGCGGCACGGGGAAGACGGGTACCCGTTGCGCAGGATCCGACGGAAGGACAGGGAGACCCCATGGCAAGCGACCTGGAAAAGGACACGGCGAACCGGGGTGCGGGGGAGCACCCCGCCGACTGCGACGTCACCGTCCAGCTCAGCGGCTGCGGCCGCGCGGAGGCGGAGGCGGTCTTCGGGGCGCTGGACGAGGTCTTCGCCGGCTGCGAGGACGTGGCGCCGCACTCCGGCGCAGGGCGCGAGCCGACCGTGTGGGTGGCCACGTTCGACAGCTCCGCCCGCTCGGGCGAGCCCACCGGCGCGCCGCGGCTCGACTCGCCGGTCGAGGCGCTGCTGACCGGCGACCACCACGCGGTGGAAGAGGTCGAGAAGGCGCTCGGCCGGCTCTTCGACGTGCGGTCGGCGCAGCACGTCCCCGGCGAGCACGAGGCGGAGTGCCGCCTGCTCCTCGCCTCTCGCTGACGCCCCACCGGCACCGCGCTCCTCCGCCGTCCGGGCGCGCCGGCTCCGCGCCGGCGCGCCCGGACGTGTCCGCGCCCCTTCGCGGACACCGCCACGCGTCGCACGTCCTGTGCGGGACGCGGGGTGCGGCCTCGCCGGGTCCGCCGGCCGTCCGCGCCGACGGACCGGTCCCGTCCCACGCCCCGCCGCCCCCGTCCCGCCGGCTCCACCCGGCCCACCGGTGCGCCGGCCCCGCCCGGTCCGCTGACCCGCCGGTTCACCGTCCCCGGGCCGCCGTCCGCCGCCCCCTGACCGGGCCGCAGGCCGCTCGCGCCGGCGGACCGGTCCCGCCCCCTACGTCCCGCCGCCCCCCTACGTTCCGCCGCCCCCGTCGTCCCGGCCTCCCCGATCCGGCCGCCCGGCGACCTCCCGGACGTGCCTCGCGGCCCGGCGGGCGGCCCGTTCCGCCTCCCGGACCCGCCGCCCGGCCTCGTCTGCGGCGCGGTGCGCGGCCTCCCTGCGGGCCTGCGCCTCCCTCAGCCGCACGACCACCTCCTCCACCTGCAGGTCCGTCTCGTGCGCCCGCTGCTCGGCACCCTCCAGCGCGTCCCGCGCGCGGCGCGCCTCGCTCTCCCGCGCCGCCGCCTCGCGCCGGGCGGCGACCACCTCCTCCCCGGCCCGCTCCCGCGGGACCCGGAGCGCCGCGTCCGGGTGGAGCGGGCCGTCGCCGTCCCCCGCCCGCGGGCCGCCCCGGCGCCCGGCCGGGGCGGCGCAGGGGCCGGGGGCCCCCGCACCGGCGGAGGACTCCCCGGCGCCGCCGGGCACGCGGGGGGAGGGACGCGGGCGCCCGGGTCCACCGCTCCCGGCGGTACCGGTCGTCCCGCGACCGGCCGGGGCGCCCAGCGCCCTGCTGAGGCGTCCCGACAGCCACTGCCGGGCCGCCTCCGGGTCGGCGAGTGCCGCCCGCAGGGTCGCCTCGACCTGTCCGCGGGCGGCGTCCCCGATCTCCCTCCCGGCCTCGGCCGCCAGCCGCTGCGCTTCCCGCGCCAGCGCGGCCACCCGGGCGTGGTGCCGGGACTCCGGTTCGTCGGGCCGCGCGCCGCCGGGGGCCGTGCGGGCCGGCCGCGGCCCGCCTCCGGGGGCGAGGAGCGACCGGGCCCGGTCCGGCCGGGTGCGTACGAGCAGATTGCTCGCCCACGCGGCCAGGGTCGGGCGGCGCAGCGCCCGGATCCGCGCGGCCAGTTCGCGGTCCCCGGCCGCGCGGGCCCGGGCGGCGAGCCGGTCCCGGGCCGCGGTGAACTCGGCGGGCGGCAGCCCGTACAACTCCTCGGCGGCGCTCTCCACGTCCATGACTCACGTTCCACGGCTCACGGTCGGTCCTGTTCGGGGCGGTACCGCCGGCAGCGGCTCCCGTGTCCACGGGTGCCCGTTTCCACCGGTCCGTGTCGGCCACTCCGTCCGTCCCGCGCACGACGGCGGCCCGCGCCGTCTCCACGGCGGGGGCCGTGGGGAGGACGCGGGCCGGGGAAGGGCCGAGCGGCAGGGCTCAGAAGGAGAACACACTGCCGCCCTCGTTCTGCAGGACGCAGGAGTTGCCGAACATGCGCTCGTACGCGACGCGCTTGCCCTCCCAGACGCCCTCGGCGGTGACGACGAGCGGGTCGTAGATCTTGGCGCAGGCCCGCTCCGCTTCACCGCGCAAGGCGGAGAAGTCGCCATTCGCGGCGCGGAGCTCACCGCACGCCTCCTCGGGCGCGGGGTGGGTCCCACCCGGCGTCGGGGCGCAGGTGAGGGTCACCGCGCGCAGTGGCGTCGCCGTCTTGGCCTTCTCGCCCTTCGCCACGGTGAGGACCAGCGCGTTCGGCGCGTAGAGCCGTGAGGTGCCGGTGCCCGCCCGCTCCGGGGCGGCGACGGCGGCCGGCGCCAGCGCGGTCATCGCCGCGGCGGTGATCATCCCGAAGATGGCAGTACGCCGTATAGATGCCCGCTTGTGCGACATGGTCATCCCTTTCCTTTTCGTCCGGCTCGGTCGTGGTGCGTGAACAGATTGTCGTGTCAGGGCCTTTGATGCACGTTCAGTGGAGGTTTTCAGGTTTCGTCACTCCTTCAAGCAGTGGCGTGAAACAGTCACCCCGAGGTCACGGCCTGACGTGTGACCCCCTGTCACTGCTGGTTGACGCAGTGTGGTGGAACTGGTCCATGCGCGAACCATGGGGGAAACGGCGCGGCGTGTGAGTCGCAACACGGCCGAAACCCGGTAGTGACAAATCCTCCTGATCCCTCCCCGCCGGCCGCGCGGAGGCCGCCGGTGTCCCCTCGTCAGTCCCCGCTGCCGAGGAGGAAGCGGGTCAGGGACCAGGTCGCGGCGGCGCCCTCCGCGGGGGTGACCTCCTCTCCGAAGAAGGCGGCAGGGGTCGTCGGCGTCTGCGGGACGGGGGTCTGCGCGGCCTGGGCGGAGGTTGCGGTGCCCGCGGCGAGCAGTGCGCCGGCGGCCGTGACCAGGGCGGTGGTGGCGGCGGTGCGGAGACTCATGGTTCCCTCTCGATCGTTCGGCGTCATGGCGGGGTGCGCGGTCGCGCCCCGTACGGCTGATCAACGACCGCGCGCCGCGGAGGTGTCGCAGGGGCGCCGCGCCGCCTCCGGTCCGCCGGGCCGGAGGCGGGCGGGTGGAGGGGGCGGAGGGGCTCCTGTTGCCTGAACGGGACAACGGGGGTTCTATGTTCATAAAGGGTAGATAAAGGCTTCTACGGGAGGCGGGCCCGCAATGACCACTCACCCGACCATCGAGCACCACCCCGACGTCGCCGAGATGCGCGCCCGGTTCGAACGGGCCACCAGCACCCCGCGCGGGCAGGCCATCGAGGCACTGGCCTTCCTCACCGGCGTGTACCTGGCGGCGTCGCCCTGGATCGCGGGGTTCAGCGGGCTCACGGCGCTCGCCGTGTGCAACCTGATCCTCGGCCTCGCCTACGCGCTGTGCGTGAGCGGCCTCGGCTCGGCGTACGAGCGGACCCACGCCATGGCCTGGTGCGCCGTGGCCATCGGGGCGTTCACGATCCTCTCGCCGTGGCTCGTCGCCGGAAACGTCGACACCACCCGCAGCGTCTGGAACAACGTCGTCGTCGGCCTCCTGGCCCTGCTCCTCGGCGCGGCCATGGCACTCCTGACGCGCGGGCGCCGCACCGGCGCGACCCGCGCCCGGGGGAAGACGTCCCTCCCGTGACCCGGGCGTGACGCGCGTGGTCCCCGGACCGCCCCGAGGGCGGCCCAGGGACCACGCGTCCGCCCACCCGCCCGCCCGGGGCCCCGGTCCGGGGCGGGCCGCCGTCACCGGGCGGGCGCGCCGTGCCGCATCGGCGTCAGCTGCTCGATGTCGTACCGGGCGCGCAGCGCCGCGATCGCGGCGTGGTCCGGCGGGCCGCCCCCGTCGAGGATCTCCAGCAACTCCTCGAAGTACCGCTCGTGGTCCGGGGGCGGGGACGCCTGGAAGAACATCTTCGCCGGCTCGTCCGTACGGTTGGCGAACGCGTGCGGGCAGCCCGGCGGCACCACGATCACCGTGCCCGGCTCGGCCCGCACCGTCCGCCGCCCGGCCGGCGACTCCCAGGTGCGCCAGTCGTCCCGCGTCCGCACCCGCGGTTCGAAGGCGAGCACCTCCAGTTCCCCTTCCAGCACGTAGAACAGCTCCTCGCTGTGCGCGTGCACGTGGGCGCCCACGTCGAACCCCGGGGGCACGACCACCTCGAAGCTCGACGCGGCCCGCGAGTGCTCGCCCGTGACCTTGAACGTCACCTGGTGGGCGGGCGCGCTGAGCGTCCGGCCGTGCCCGGTCGGGACCAGCAGCCCGTCCGGCGTCGCGTGCGCGCTCATCCCCAGGCCACCGGCATCGACTCCGGGCCCCGGATCAGCGCGCCGCGCCGGAAGGGGACCTCCTGCGCCGGCACCGCGAGGCGCAACCCGGGGAACCGGTCCGCCAGTGCGTCCACCAGCAGCTCCGACTCCAGCCGGGCCAGCATCGCGCCGACGCAGAAGTGCGGCCCGTACCCGAACGCCACGTGCGGGTTGGGCGCCCGGTCGAAGTCGACGCGCTCCGGGTCGGGGAACACGTCCGGATCGCGGTTGGCCGCCAGGTACGACACGTACACCGCCTCGCCGGCGCGGATCCGCACGCCGGCGACCGTCACGTCCTCCAGCGCGATCCGCGACAGCCCGACCGCGCTGCGGTGCGGGATGTACCGCAGCAGCTCCTCGATCGCGCGCGGCCTGCCCTGCCGGTCGGCGCGCAGCCGGTCCATCAGGTCCGGCCGGGTCAGCAGGATGAACAGCATGTTCCCGGTGTTGTTGGTGACCGCCTCGCCGCCGATCTGGACGAGCAGCGCCAGACCCACCGACTCGGACTCGGTGATCTCCCCGGCCTCCACCGCGGCCGACAGCAGCCCGATGACGTCCTCCCCGCCGGTGCCGCGCCGCCGCCGCATCGTCTCGGCGAAGTAGGCGCACATCTCCTCCTTGGCGCGCTGGCTGCGCTCCGCGCCCTGCGCCGACGACAGGATGAGGTTGGTCCACTCGTGCATGCGCGGCCGGTCCCCGGCCGGGACGCCCATCAGCTCGCACACGACCGCCAGCGGGAACGGCCCGAGCAGCCGCTGCGTGAAGTCGGCCGGCGGCCCGTCCCGCAGCACGCCCTCGACCAGCTCGTCGAGCATCTCCCGGGCCCGGTCGCGCAGCCGCTCGACGCCCTTCGTGGTGAACGCGGGCGCCACCGCGCGGCGCAGCCTCGTGTGGTCCGGCGGATCCTCGAACCCGACGGCCCCGTCGACGGGGATGAAGTGCGGCGCCAACCGGGTGACGTCGTTCTCCACGACCAGCTTCCGGCTGAACCGGGGGTCGTTGGTCACCATGCGCACGTCGTCGTACCGCGTCACCAGCCAGGCCCAGCCGGACCCGTTCGGCAGCTTGACGCGGGTGACCGGGCCCTCCTCCATCAGCCGGGCCAGCACCGGGTCGAAGTCCACCCCGGACAGGTCCAGCGCCGGCCAGTGCCGCACGGGCGGCAGCGCCGGCCCGGCGCCCTGCGGGGCCGCCTCGGCGGTCGTCGTGGTGTCATCCAGCACGGCCGGGCTCCTCGGTGTCCGTGTACGCGTCGACGAACGCCCTCGGCGTGGCGGCGGTCGCCACGCTCCCCCGTGCCGAGACGCCGGCGGGGACGCGGGGGGAGGCCGACGTCGTCCAGCGGCCCAGGGACATCTCCGCGGTGATGCCCGGCCCGAAGCCGGCGAGCAGGCCCCGCGCGGACTCCGGCGCCCCGCCCTCGTCGAACATCCGGCGCAGCGCGTCCAGCACGACGGCGCTGGCGATGTTGCCGTACTCGGTGAGCGTGGCGCGGCTGAAGCGGAACGCCTCCGCAGGCACCTCGAGGAACCTGCTCAGGTCGTCCAGGATGCGCGGCCCGCCGGCGTGGATGATGTAGAAGTCCAGGTCGGAGGCGTCCCACCCGTGCTGTCCCGCCAGTTCCTTGAGCGCCGGGGCCAGCGGCTCCATGGTGCCCGGAACCCGCTTGTCCAGCTTGAAGTGGAACCCGGTCTCCCGTACGTCGTACGCGATCCAGTCGACCGTCTCCGGCACCAGGTAGGAACCGTTGCGCTCCAGCGAGACGCCCGTGCCGCCCCTGCCGCGCATGACGGCGGCGGCGATCCCGTCGCCGAACAGCCCGTTGGACAGCAGGTTCCCGACGCCGAGGTCGGTGGGCTGGTAGCAGAGCGAGCAGAACTCGCACGCCACGATCAGCGCGTTCGCGTCCGGGTACGCGCTGCAGAAGTCGTGCGCCCGGTTGATCGCCGCGCCGCCCGCCGCGCAGCCCAGCTGCGCGATGGGCACCTGGCGGGTGTCGCTGCGGAAGCCCATGGTGTTGATCAGCCAGGCCGTGAGCGACGGCATCATGAAGCCCGTGCACGACACGTAGATGATCACGTCGATGTCCGCGGGACGCAGCTCCGCGTCCTCCAGCGCACGGTGTATCACAGCGGGCACCCGCGCCTTCGCCTCCGCCTCGTAGACGGTGTTGCGCTGTTCGAAGCCGGGGTGCTTCAACGTCTCCTCGATGGGCCGGAGGATGTGCCGCTTGCGGACCCCGGTGTTCTCCATCAGCCGGAGGGCGAGCGGGAGCTGGGGGTGGTCCGCGTGGATCGTCCGCGCCAGCTCGAGCGTCTCCTCCATGGTGATCACGTGCTCGGGGACGGACACCGCGGGTCTGCACAACGTGGCCATGATGTCGAGCCCTTTCGTCGCGTATTGCTCGCGTTCCCTCAGAGAATGTGCGAGCCGGGGCCGTCGCGCGCGCCGAGGGGGCCACACGGGGGGCCGGGAACCGGCCGGACGGCGCCCCGCCCGTGCGGGGGAAGGGCGGCGGGACGCCGGAGCCCCCCGGTTTCCCACCCGTTCGGCCGCCACCCCGATGCCGGACCGCCCGGGGAACCGCGCGCCGCCCGCCGGGGAGCGGATGCGGGGACGGCGCCCCCGGTGGACGATGGACCGATGCACCACCATCTGCGGATAGTCCACGGTTCCCCCACCAACGCGGAGCTCGCCGCCGTCACCGCCCTCCTCGGAGCCCTCGCGCACGGCGGCGAGCACACTGTCCGGGACCCCCGCCGCCCGGCCCGCCGCGCCGAGTGGGACCGCCGGTGGCACCCTCACCCCGCGCCGCACTCCTGGTGCGCCGGCCCGCCCCGGGCGCCCTACGGCCGGTCCTAGCCGCCCGCCGGCCCGCACGCCCCCGCGCGGCCCCCACGGGGCGTCCCGACGCCGTGATCGGCGAGCCGGCCGACCACCAGCCCCCTCGCCCGGCAGTCGGCGACCAGCCCCGGCAGCGCCCCCAGCGCCGCCCGCCAGGAGCCGGGCGCGCACACCGCGTCCGAGTCGTGCAGCAGCACCGTCGCGCCGCCCCGCACCCCGCGCGCCACCTCCGCCCGCACACTCGCCGGCGACGCGTCCGCCGTCCAGTCGCGCCCCCACGCCGACCACAGCACCGGGCGGAGCCCCGCCGCGCGCGCCGCCGCCCAGCGGCCCCCGGTCAGCACCCCGTACGGCGGCCGGTACCACAGCGGCCCGCGCCCCGCCACGTCCGCGACCAGCGCCGCCGCCCGCGCCACCTCCCGCACGTCCCGCACCGGCCTCGGCACCCAGGGCGGGTCGTGGCCCCAGCCGTGGACGGCCAGCTCGTGACCCTCCGCCACGATCAGCCGCCCCAGCCCCGGCGCCCGCTCCAGCCGCTCGCCGAGCACGAAGAACGTCGCCCGGACCGACAGCCGCTCCAGCGCCCGCAGGAACAGCGGCGTCGTGGCGGGGTCCGGCCCGTCGTCGAAGGTCAGCGCCACCCGCCCCGGGTCGCCCCGCCCGTCCAAGGCCGGCCACAGCGCCCCGCGCAGCCCCGGCAGCCACGTCGCCGCGGGTAGGACGTGCCAGCCCGCCAGCGCCGCCGCGACCGCCCCCGCCCGCCGGGCCGCCGCGCGCCGCGCGCCCGCGGCCGGCGCGCTCACCACGTACCCTCCCCGTCGCCGCCCGTCACCAGCGGCGACCTCGCCAGCTCCACGCACGCCGCCACCAGGGCCGCCACGGCGACCGCCTCGAAGACCCCCCGCGCACCCACGACCACCCGTTCGTCGAACAACCACACCCCCAGCACCACGCTCAGCAACGCGTCCCCCAGCGTCAGCGCCGGCTGCGACGCCGCCAGCGTCCCCGCCCGGAACGTCACCTGCAGCAGCAGGAAGCTCGCCAGTCCCACCGCGAGCGCCGCGTACGGCTGCCACCCCCCGAACACCGCGCCGACCCCCTCCTGCGCCCGGCCCAGCGCGTCCTTCAGCAGCGCCGCCGTGGCGGAGAACCCCATCGCCGTCGCCGTCCCCAGCACGGCGGCCCGCGGAGCCGGCGGCAGCCGCAGCGCCACGGCCACCAGCCCCGCCGCGGCCGCCCCGATCACCACCCCCGCCCGCAGCCAGTCCGCCGCCGGTACGGTCGCCCGCCCGCCCGACGGCTCCGCCAGGGCCAGGAACGCGGCCAGCCCGGCCGCCATCACCCCGAACGCCCACCACGTGCGCCGGTCGGGGTTCCGCCGGAACACCAGCCCGCCCAAGACGAGCGTGAACAGCAGTTCCGTGCTCATCACCGGCTGCACGACCGCCAGCGGCCCCGTCGCCAGGGCCAGCGCCTGCAACACCCCCGACAGGCCCAGCATCGCCGCCCCCCACACCCACACCCGCCGCCGCACCAGCCCCGGCCACCAGCCGCGCACGGCCGTGCCCGCCGCGCCCGCGTCGGCCGCGGCGCGCCGCTGGAGCACCGAGGCCGCGGCGTTGCCCACCGCCGCCAGCAGCGCCAGGCAGACCGAGAGGGCGAGCATCGCGCGGCGCTCAGCCGAACCGCTTGGCCATCGCGCGGAAGAACCCGGGGGCGCCGCCCCTGATCCGGGCCGGCCCGGCCAGCCACGTCGGTGCGAACACCTCGTCCCGCCCGCGCACCACCGCCCGCCACACCAGGTCCGCCAGCCTTCGCGCCGGCACCGGCCGAGGCCGCCCGCGGTGGTACGGGACGCCGCGGTGCGCGAAGAACGGCGTGTCCACCGCACCGGGCAGCACCGCCGTCACCCCCACCCGCGTGCCCGCCAGCTCGTAGCGCAGGCTCTCCGCGAACGCCAGCAGCCCGCCCTTCGTCGCCGCGTACACCGCCTCGTTCGCCACGCCGGCCCACCCCGCCATCGAACTGATCAGCACCAGCCGCCCCGCGCCGCGCTCCACCATCCCCGGCAGCAGCAGCCGCACCAGCTGCACCACGCCCGTCAGGTTCACCGCCACCAGTCGCTCCACGACCTCGGGCGGCGTCCGCGCGAGCGGCCCCGCCCAGCCGATCCCGGCCGCCGCGACCAGCACGTCCACCCGTCCCTCCCGCTCCAGGGCCCGGGCGGCGAGCCCCTCCACGCCCGCCAGCGCGCCCAGGTCGCCCGGCAGCCCCACACCGCCCGTGCGGCGCGCCACCTCGCCGAGCCGCGCCCCGTCCCGGCCGGCCAGCAGCAGCCGCCAGCGCCGCTCGGCGTCCACGGCGAACCGCTCGGCCACCGCCTCCCCGATCCCCGAGGACGCACCCGTGATGAGCACGACCGGCCGCGCCGTTCCCGCCATGCCAGACCTCCGGACTCGCGCCTGCACCCCCGGACTCCAGCTTCCTGCCCGGACCGCCCCGCCGCGATGGTGCGCCGGGCCCGTGAACCACCCGAACAGGCCCGCCCGGGACGCCCGGGCCGCGGTCCGCGTCCACGATGGGAGGGACCCGGACCCCGCCACCGGAGGGCGACCACATGACGCGGCGCTGCCTGGTCCTGAGCGCGAGCATGGGGGCGGGCCACGACGCCGTCGCCGCCGAACTCGCCCGCCGGCTCCGCGCGCACGGCCACGACGCCCACGTCCACGACGTCCTGGCCCTGCTGCCCCCCGGCGCCGGGCCCGCCCTGCGGGCCTTCTACCGCACGGCCGTGCGCCGTGTCCCCCCGCTCTACACGGCGATCTACCGCACCTTCCTCGCCCCGCCCCGCCCGGACGGCCCCGCCGCCCCCCGCGCGGACACCTCGCCGCTGGCCGCGCTCGCCGAGCGCCCCCTGCGGTCCCTGACCGCCCGCCTCCGCCCCGACGTCGTCGTCTCCACCTTCCACCTCGCCGCGCAGATCACCGGCCGCATGCGGGAACGGGGCACCCTGGCCGTCCCCAGCGCCGTGTACGTCACCGACTTCGCCGTCCACCGCGGCTGGCTCCACCCGGGCAACGACCTGTACCTGTGCGTCAGCCCCGGCGCCGCCGGAGCCGCCCGCGCCGGCACCGGCCGCCGCACCGCCGCACCCGGTCCGGTCGTACCGCCCGCCTTCCACACGGCCGCCCGGACGGCGCCAGGCCCGCCGCCCGACCCGCACCGGCCCACCGTCCTGCTCTCCGCGGGCGCCTGGGGCGTCGGCTCCGAGCTGCCGCGCACCGCCGGGGCCCTGGCCCGGCAGGGCCTGCGCCCGGTCGTCCTGTGCGGACGCGACGAGCGCCTGCGCCGCCGCACCGCCCGCGTCCCGGGCGCCGCCGCGCTCGGCTGGACCGACGACCTGCCCGCCCTGATGGCCTCGGCCCGCCTCCTGGTCGACAACGCCGCCGGCCAGACCTCCGTCCAGGCCCTGGCCGCCGGCCTGCCCGTCGTCGCCTACCGCCCCATCCCCGGCCACGGCGCGGACGGCGTACGCCACATGGCGGCGGAGGGCCTGACGACGGCCGCGCCCGACCTCCCGTCCCTCCTGGCCGCCGCCGCCCGCCTCGTCCCCGACGGCCCGGCGCGTGCCGAACACGTCGCCCCGGGCCGCGCCCTCTTCCGGGACGACGCCTCCCTCCTCGTCGCCTCCCTCGCCTAGCACCGGGGGCACCCCGCGCCCGGGGGCCCCGGCCGACGCCCTTCACAGTTGGTTCAAGACGTGGCCGATGAAAGGCCAAGAGACGGATGTGACCGGAGGGGCACGGCCTACCGCGCCGGGCGTGACGCCGACACCCGAACACATATCCCCCACCCCGCGGACCGCCCCGGTCGCCACGACCGCCGCACCCTCCTGCGCGCCGTGCTGGCCGGCGGAGCGGTCCTCGGCGCGGGCATCGCCCTGCCCGCCGCCCCGGCCGTCGCCGCCGGACGCGGGACCGGACGGCCGGGCACCCCGGCGGCCGCGCTCCGCGCACTGCGGCACGGCAACCACCGCTGGTCCACCCGCCACCAGACCCACCCCCACGAGTCCGACGACGACCGCCTCCCGGCCGTGTCCGGACAGCACCCGTTCGCCGTCGTCCTCGGCTGCGTCGACTCGCGCGTCCCGCCCGAGCTGGTCTTCGACCAGGGCCTCGGCGACCCGATGACCGTCCGCTCGGCCGGCTGCGTCCTCGACGAGGCCGTCCTGGGGAGCATCGCCTACGGCATCCTGGAGCTCGACGTCCCGCCGGTGACGGTGCTGGGCCACCAGTCGTGCGGCGCGGTCGCCGCCGCCGTCCACGCGGACGAGACCGGCGAGGACCTACCCGCACACATCTCGTACGTCGCCGAGCAGATCCGCCCCGCCATCGACCACGTCCAGACCGGGCCGGCCCGCGTCGACGCGACGATCACCGCGAACGTCCGGCTGGTCCGCTCCCGCCTCGCCGCCGGACCGGACCTGGCGGCGCGGACCGCCACGGGCCGCCTCGCCGTCGTCGGCGCCCGCTACGAACTGGCGACCCAGGAGGTCCACGCCGTCACCTGACCGAACCTCCGCGGCACGGGCCGGGGCCGGCCGGGGGCCGCGGCCCCCGGCCCGTCCCCCGGCCGCACCCCTCCGGCCACGGACGCCCGGCGAGCGGCCCTCGGCTCCGGCCCCGGCACGCCGCCCTACGCGCCGCCGGGCTCCAGCCCGCGCAGCCGGGAGTCCAGCTCGCGGCGGTAGAAGTCGACGAAGCCGTCCGGGTCGGGGCCCACGTTCTGCATGACCAGCCGGTCGAACCCGGCGTCGGCGTACCTCCGCGCCATCCCCACGTACCGCTCCGGGTCGTCGCCGCAGGCGAAGGCGGCCAGGACGTCCTCCTCGCGGACGGTGGCCGTGGCGGCGGCGAAGTTCACCGGGTTGGGCAGCTCGCTCATCACCTTCCAGCCGGTCACCGCCCACCGGGACGTCTCCAGCGCCGCACGCGCGGCGGTCCGCTCGTCGGGGGCCCACGCCATGGGGACCTCCGCGTAGCGGGGCCCGTCGCCCCCCGCCTCCCGGTACCGCCGGACGACGTCCGGGTCGGCCTCCGTGGCGAACAGGGCGTCGCCGAGTTCGGCGGCCACCCGCGTCGAGTCGGGGCCGCTCGCCGCCACGGCGATGGGCGGCGGCTCCGGGGGCAGGTCGAAGACGCGGGCGTCCTCCAGCCGCAGGTGCTTCCCCTCGTACGAGCGGTAGCCGCCGCTCCACAGCAGCCGGATGATCTCCAGTGCCTCGCGGAGCATCTCGTGCCGCGCGGCGACCGCCGGATAGCCCTCGCCGACGACGTGCTCGTTCAGCCGCTCGCCCGATCCCACGCCGAGCACGAACCGCCCCTCCGACAGCAGCGCCAGCGTCGCGGCGGCCTGTGCGACGACCGCCGGGTGGTACCGCATCGTCGGGCACGTCACCCCGGTGGCCAGCCCGATCCGGCTCGTCCTCGCCGCGATCGTGCCGAGCACGGTCCAGGCGAACGGGGAGTGCCCCTGGTTGTCCAGCCACGGGTGGAAGTGGTCGCTGATCTCGACGAAGTCGAACCCGGCCTCCTCGGCCAGGACGGCCTGCCTCACCAACTCGCCCGGCGCGAACGCCTCCGCCGCGAGTTTGTACCCGATCTCCATACGTCACCCCTGAGCGTGGATCCGTCCGGTCCGCGCAGAGGTACCCCGCGGGCCGGACCCGTAACGGGCCCGCCGCCGAACGGGGGTACCCGGCCCGCGCCGTGCCGGACGGCCTGCGGCCGGTGCGGCCGGACCCGGTCCGGCACGGCACACGTGCATGACCCGGTGAGGGCGGGTACCCGCCCACGCGTGCCGAGTGCGGCGGGTACCCGCCGCACCACCGCCACGAGAGCAAGGAGCGACTGATGAGCAAGGTGAAGGAGACCGTCGAGGTCGAGGTGCCGGTCCGCACCGCGTACAACCAGTGGACCCAGTTCGAGGAGTTCCCGAAGTTCATGGAGGGGGTCGAGGAGGTCACACAGCTCGACGACCGGCACAACCACTGGACGACGAAGATCGGCGGTGTCCGACGGGAGTTCGACACCGAGATCATCGACCAGCTCCCCGACGAGCGCATCGCCTGGCGGACGGTGAGCGGCGACACCCAGCAGAAGGGCGTCGTCAGCTTCCAGCCGGTGGACGAGACCCACACGCGGGTGGAGCTGGTGATGGACGTCGAGCCGACTGGCCTCGCCGAGAAGGCCGCCGACATGACCGGCACCATCGACCGCCGGGTCAAGGGCGACATGCGCCGCTTCAAGGAGTACATCGAGACCCGCGGCGGGGAGACCGGCGCCTGGCGCGGCCGCATCAGGCCGGGCGATTCCTGAGGCTCCGGCCGCCGGGGCGCGGGTGGTCGAGGGGAAGGGACCGCGTACCGCGCGGTCCCTTCCGCCGTCCGGCCGGTGCGCCGGCGGCCCGCCCGTGAGACGGTCCGTGCGCCGAAGTGCCGCCGGTCTCGCGGAAGGTGACGACGTGCGCGGCCTCCCGGCGACGGCGGTGCCGGACCGCGTCCGCCGGAGCCGCGCCGGGTCGGGGGGTTCCCCGCCCGCGTCGACCGGTACCGGGAGTCCGTCGGCCGGTTCGGCGGCCTGCCCGACGCGGTGACCGGCCCGGAGCCGAACCGGGCGTTCCCCCGGGGGCGTACGCGCAGGAGGCCGCGCCCGGCGCCGGGCGGATCCACGGCATCCGGCCGGACGGCACCCTCGTCGGCGCCGCCGGCCTCCGCCGGACGGGCCCCGGCAGGGCGCCGCCGAGACGGGCTGCCGGCCGGGGACCGGCGCCCCGCGCCGCCCGCGCGGTCGTAGACCGGGCCGTCGAGGAGCGCTGGCCCCGGGCGGGGCGGCGGGTCCCGTCCGGCCGGGAGCCCGCACCGCCGTCGTCCGGTGGCCCGGGACGGGGAAGAGGACGTGCCGGGGAAGAGCCGTCCGCACCGGGCGAACGGTACGACGAGGAGGTCCGGCCGCCCCGTCCCCGAGCGGCGGGCGGCCCGGACCGGATTCCCGGCGACGGCCGTGTGAGCCGTGTCACCGAGGACGGTGGGGCGGGAGCGGTGAATTCCCCGCGGCCCGGCGGTCTTCCCTCCCGTAGCCCGTGGTGAGCAGGAGGAGCGAGTCCCATGCGTATCGTGATCAGCGAGTTCGTCAGCCTCGACGGCGTGGTGCAGGCCCCGGGGGTCCTCAGGAGGACACCGACGGCGGCTTCGCCCACGGCGGTTGGTCCCACCCCTTCTTCGACCCGGAGGTCGTGGGCGGCGCGTTCGACGACGCGCTGGGGAAGGCCGAGGCCCTGCTGCTGGGGCGCCGCACGTGGCGGACGATGGCCGGCGCCTGGCCGGACCGGGCCGGGGACCCCTTCGCCGACCGGATGAACGCGCTGCGCAAGTACGTCGTGACCGGGACGCTCGGCGACTCCGACCTGACGTGGGAGAACACCTCGCGCATCCCGGGGGGCGAGGCCGTCGCCCGCATCCGCGAACTGCACCGGGCGCCGGGCGGCGACCTGCTCGTCATGGGCAGCCCCACGCTGGTGCGGACGCTGCTGGACGAGGGCCTGTTCGACGAACTCCGGCTGGTGGTCATGCCGGTGATCCTCGGCGGAGGGAAGTCCCTCTTCCCCGGTCGCGGCCGGATGCACACGCTGGAACTGGTCTCCGCGGTCACCGGCGGAACCGGTGCGCAGGTGTGCACCTACCGGCCCGCCGCCGGGGCGTAGGCCGGCGCCGCACGGCCGCCGGGCGGGTCCGGCGGCCCGCCCGGCGCCGCACGCCGTCAGGCGGCCCCGTGCGCCGGCGCGGGGTGCGAGCGGGCGACCCGGAAGCCCACGTCGCCGCCCCGGTACGTCGGGTGGCCGCGGCGCCTGACCGGCGCGCGGCAGTTCCAGTGCTCGTCGAACCAGCCGCCGCCGCGCAGCACCCGGTACGCGCCGTACGCCCCGGCGTCGTACGCGTCCCAGCACCACTCCCACACGTTGCCGAGCATGTCGTACAGGCCCCAGTCGTTGGGCCGCCTGCCGCCGACCGGGCGCGGCCGCCCGCCGGAGTTGCCGCGGTGCCAGGCGACCTCGTCGAGCGGCCCGTACCGCTGCCCGCCGGTACCGGCCCGGCAGGCGTGCTCCCACTCGGCCTCGGTCGGCAGCCGGTACCCGTCGGCGGAGGCGTCCCACTCGACGCGGTCGCCGTCGACCCGGTACGCCGGGGCGAGGCCCTCCCGGCGGGACAGCACGTCGCAGAACCGGACCGCGTCCCACCACGAGACGCCCTCCGCGGGCAGCCGCCCCGTCCCCGCGCCCCCGTCACCGGGTCGCTCCCCGGTGACCCGCGCGTACCACTCCCGCGTGACCGGGACGGTCCCCAGCAGGTACGGCGCCACGTCCACCGGCCGGCCGCGCCCCGTCAGGCGGTCCGCCGGCGCCACCCGGCCCCCGGGGACGGCGGCCATCTCCTCATTCGCACACCCGTCCATGATCACCAACCTACCGGGACGCGACTCGTCCGGAGGAGGCCACCAGGCGTCCGGCACAAGGAGGTTGGGTGAAAGCGCCCCCGCCGCCGGGCGGTGGGGGCGCACCGGACCGCCCGGCGGTCCGGACCCGGCCCGCGGAGGGCCCGAACCCGGGGCGCCCGGCGGGGCGGGCGGTGCTCCCGCACCCGCCGCCGCCCGAGGAATCGCCCCCGCGGCCGCCCCCGCGGCCGGAACGCCCCCGTGCGCGGAGAGTGATCTTGACGCTAGGATCACTTCACTTCCTTGAGACGCTCATGACACGCTAGGAATCTTCACATGCGTATGACCCCGTCCCGGACCTCCCGCACCCCCCACGTCCCCCGGCGAACCGCGACGGGCGCCGTCGCGGCCGTCGCCACCCTCCTGCTCGCCGCCGCCCCCGCCACCGCCGAGGACGCGGCCCCCGACGTCCCGGAGTGGACCGTCACCTCCGGCACGGACGGGGGCGGGGCCACGACCGGCACCAGGACCCCGATGTCGTCCTCCTCCCTGCCACCGGACAGCTGGTGCGTCTCCACCTACGGCTCCAAGGTCTGCTTCCAGCACGACGGCGACGTCGTCTGGGTCCTGGACACCGCGTCCGACGGCATGTCCGCGATCGGCGGCGTCTACACCAACTACGGGCGGGGCCCCGAGGCGTGCCGCAACAAGTCCGGCTACAACCGCTGGGTCAAGTGCGACAAGGACTACGACGAGTCCGGCAGCGTGCGCCTGCGGGCCCTGCGCTACGACGGCGACACCGGCAAGTACTACCAGCCGGAGGCCTACTCCGGCTGGCTCCCGGTCGACGGCAGCTGACCCCCCGCCCGCCGCCCCCCCGGGGGACCGGCGGGCGGCGCCGTCACCCGCCCGTCCGGCGGCCGGAAGGCCGCCCCGACCTGCGCGGGGCGTCCCGTGGAGTCATTCTGTTACGGGTGGGTACGCGGCGTTCGGTCCCGCACGACGAGAAGGGTGAACCACATGGACGAGTCCGCAGCGGCACCGACCCGCACGACGGCGCCCGACGGCGCCACGGAGCTGCCGACCGTCGGCAGCCTGGCGGAGCTGGCCGACCTCGTGGAGCGGCACGGCACCCTCTTCGTCCGCTGGTCGCGCGGCCCCGCCCGGGACATGGAGGGCACCCGCAGCGTGGACCACCTGACCGGGATCCCCATGCCGGGCCTGTCGGCCAACCCGCTCCAGGTCGAGAGCTGGTGGGAGGACCGCTCCGTACGGCTCTGGGTGGCCCGCCGCCTCTACGACTACTGCCACCTGCGGGAGGAGCGGGGCGGCGACGTGCGCCCCTGGGCCCTGCGCGGCCACGAGGTGGCCAGGGGGCCGGACAACGAGCCGCTGCTCGACGACGTGGAACCGGTCTGCTGGATCGACCTGGCGGTGCTCCACGAGGCGGAGGAGGAGGTGGCGCGCCAGCGCGGCTCCTGGGGCCCCATGAACCGCAAGGCCTGAACCGGCCCCGCCGCACCCCCGCACCGAAGCGGGGCGCGGCCGCGCACGCGGCCGCGCCCCGCCCGTCAGGCCTCGAAGACGGCCGGGTCCGGTCCGAGCCGGCGGCCCTCGTCGAGCGCCGCGAACGCCGCCATGTCCTCCGCGTCGAGTTCGAAGCCGAAGATCTCGATGTTCTCCCGGATCCGCGACGGCGTCACCGACTTGGGGATCACCACGTTGCCGAGCTGGAGGTGCCAGCGCAGCACGACCTGCGCCGGGGTGCGGCCGTGCTTGTGGGCGACGGCCGCGACGGCCGGCGTCTCCAGCAGGCCGCGGCCCTGGCCCAGCGGCGACCACGCCTCGGTCGCGATGCCGTGCCGGGCGTGGAAGGCGCGGGCCTCCGCCTGGGCGAGCCGGGGGTGCAGCTCGATCTGGTTCACCGCGGGCACGACGGACGTGGCGTCCATCAGCCGCTCCAGGTGCTCGGGCAGGAAGTTGGACACGCCGATGGAACGGGCGCGGCCGTCCGCGAGGATCTTCTCGAACGCCTTGTAGGTGGCGACGTACGCGTCCCGGGCCGGCACCGGCCAGTGGACCAGGTACAGGTCGACGTAGTCGAGGCCGAGCCGCTCCAGCGAGGCGTCGAAGGCGCGGAGCGTCGAGTCGTACCCCTGCTCGCTGTTCCACAGCTTCGTGGTGACGAACAGCTCCTCGCGGGGGATTCCGGACGCGGCGACGGCCTGGCCGGTGCCGTGCTCGTTCTGGTACACGGCGGCGGTGTCGACGCTCCGGTAGCCGGCTTCGAAGGCGGTGCCCACCACCTCCGCCACCTCGGCGTCCGGCACCTGCCAGACGCCGAGGCCGAGCTGCGGCATGGCGACACCGTTGTTCAGGGTCAGAGAGGGGACCTTGCTCACGGGCGGTCGATCCTTACGTCGTCGGTGGATGCTGCTGACGAACACCAACGATCACACGGGGCGGCGGCATTCCCGCACCCCGCACGGACCGCGTCGCGACGGGGACCGTCCCGCCGGTGCCGCGCCCCCGCCGGCCGCCGCCGTCCCGCCGCGGCCTTCGGGTACGCCCCCGGCGAGCGCGCGGCGGCCGGGGACCTCCCGCCGGGGCCGGTTCAGGAGAAGACGACGCACGCGGCGGCGGGGACCTCCACCGAGCCGCCGCGCCGCGGCCGCCCGTCCAGCGGGTCCACGTCGAACCACGTCACGTCGCCGGACCACTCGTTCGCGACGTACAGCCTGCGCCCCGAGGGGTCCGCGACGAGATCGCGCGGCCAGCTCCCGCCGCACTCCGCGCTCCACACCGGCCGCGGCTTCTCCGCCCCGTCCTCCAGGGACAGCGTGGCGAGCGCGTCGGCGCCCCGCACCGCCGCCCGGAGGAACCGCCCGTCCGCCGAGACCGCGGGTACTGACGGGCAGGCCCGCGCGCCCCCGGGCCCGCCGTCGCCGTCGACGGGCACCTCCGACAGCGGTTCCAGCCGCCCGGACTCCGCCTCCCAGCGGCAGACGGTCACCTGCGGCTCCAGCTCGTGCAGGACGTACACGACCGCGCCGTCCGGGTGGAACGCCAGGTGACGCGGCCCGGACCCGGGGCGCAGCCCCACCTCCCCGCGCACGTGGAGCGACCCGTCCCGCGCGTCGAGCGCGCAGACCCGCACCGAGTCGGTCCCCAGATCCGTGGTGAGCACCCACCGGCCGCTCGGGTCGGGCAGCACCTGGTGCGCGTGCGGCCCCTCCTGCCGGTCCGGGTCCGGGCCGGAACCCCGGTGGACCAGGACGGAGGCCGGACCGGCGATGCCGCCGTCCGCCTCCAGGGGCAGGCTGCTGACGCTCCCGGACCCGTAGTTGGCGGTCAGCAGCCGGCGCCCGGCGACGCTCAGATGGGTGGGCCGGGAGCCGCCCACCGCGACCGGCCGGCCGAGCGGGGTCAGGTGCGGGCCCTCGGCCCGGAAGGCCGCGACCTCGCCGGACTCCGTCTCGCTCACCGCGTACAGCACCCCGGTGCCCCGGTCGAGCGCGAGCCACGACGGGTCGGCGGGCGCGTCGACCGCCCCGACCGGCGTCAGCGCCCCGCTCGCCGGGTCCACGGCGGCGACGGTGATGCCGCGCCCGCCCCCCGAGGTGAACGAACCGATGTACGCCCAGGAACCGCCACTCTGATCCATTGATCCCTCTTTCGTCGCATTTGCGCCTACCGGACGGGTCAACGACCCCCGCACCGCGCGAGTCACCGTTCCGGCCCCGAGCGGACCCGGAAGCCCCGTCCGCGGACGGCCCGGACGGCCGGGCCCCGCGCCGCCCGGGTGGAGGGGGCGGAGCCGTCCCCGGGCGGTCACCCCGCGGCGAGCCCGGGGTGGTGGCGCCGGGCGACCTCCGGGTGGGCCCGCAGCCACCCCTTCAGCTCGTTGCGGCCGTACTCCGCGTGCAGGGGGTTGGCGCGGTCCCGGGAGACGCCGGGCGCGTGCTCCAGATACGGGCCGGGCACGGCCTCGATCACCGCGTCCAGCCGGGGGTTGTAGAAGAACGGGACGGAGAACCGCTCCACCGCGCCGGGAGGGCTGACCACCCGGTGGTCGGTCGCCGACAGGTACCCGTCGGTCGCGATCTCCAGCAGCTCGCCCAGGTTGACGACGAACGCCCCCGGCAGCGGCGGCACGTCCAGGTAGCCGTCGCCGGACCGCACCTGCAGGCCCCCCACCCCGTCCTGGAGGAGCAGCGTCAGGAAGCCGTAGTCCTTGTGCGCGCCCACGCCCTGGCCGTCTCCCGCGGGCGCCGAGCCGGGGTAGCGGACGAGCTTGGTGTGCAGGTGGGGGCGGTCGGCGAACGCGCCGTCGAAGTGGTCGGGGGGCGCCCCGAGCGCGGTGAGCAGTTCCCGCAGCAGCCGGTGCGCGACCACGGCGAGCCGGTCCTGCCAGGCGAGGACGGCCGTGCGGAGCTCCGGCAGCGCGGCGGGCCACTGGTTGGGCCCCTCCAGCCACAGGTACGCCGGATCGTTGGGGCCCACCTCGACGGCGGGCCGCTCGGCGCCGACGTCCAACTGGTCGCGCCAGTCGGACCGGCCGCCGGTCAGCTCGCGGCCGATCCGGGTGTACCCGCGGAAGTGCGGCGAGTTCAGGTTGCCGAGCGCCAGCCGGTCCTCCTCCGGCAGGGCGAAGAACGCCCGGGTCAGCTCCATGATCCGGGCGGTCTCCCGCTCCTCGACACCGTGCCCGGTCAGATGGAGGAACCCCACGTCGCGTGCCGCGGCGAGCAGGTCGCGGTGGAACGCCCCGCGGGCCCGCGGATCGCCCGCCGCGGACAGGTCGATGACGGGGAGGTCGCGGTGGCCGGTGGCGGTCGAGGCAGGCATGGCGTGGTCGTCCGTTTCGCGTGTCACGAGGCCCTGCCACCCGGGAAGGGGGCGGAACGCGACGTGCGGAGAACGCCGGCCGGAACGCCCGGGGAGGCGCCCGCTGCAGGACCGAGGGGAGAGGGGGGAGGTCAGTCCTGGCGCGGACAGCTCATGGTCGTGACGCGCACGTAGTCCACGTGCCGGCGCATCACGAGAAGAGTCACCGGGACAGCGTAACGCGCGGCGGCCGGTACCACCCGGGGACGCCTGCCACACCCCCTCCCGGACACGCCCGCGTAACCCTTCGTCCGCCCGTCACCCGCGGATTCGGCCAACGGTGAGGAGTCTCACAAAACGCCGATTCCATTCGAAGATTCCCTCCGTCATGGGTCAAGATCCCAGACGACGACAAGCCCTCGCCGCCGTGGCGAGGCGGTCCGGGCGGACGCCGAGTCCTGCCGCCGTCCGGATCTGGTCGACGTGAAGTGGATCGGCAGGAGTGGAGGACCCAGCAGTACCGGGGCGTGCGCACGACCGCCGCCCCTCGGGGTGAAGCCGCGTCAGCGGCCGGGCAACTTCGCCTGCCCGAACCCGACAGGCCATCCTTCGCAGGCGGATGACGAAGGGTTGCGCATGACCGCGCAGAATCACGTTCCGTCCGTACTGTCCCGAACCGGTGCCGTCTCGGCCCTGACCCTCACCGCCCTCGCCGGCACGCTGCTGGCACCGGGCGCCGCCCCCGACGCGCGGGCCGCGGGCCCCGCGTACGCCACGAAGGCCCTCAACGTGGCGGCCTCGAAGAAGGGTTCCCCCTACAAGTACGGGGCCGCGGGCCCCTCCCGGTTCGACTGCTCCGGCCTCACGCTGTACGCGTACAAGCAGGCCGGCAAGACCCTGCCGCGCACCGCGCAGCAGCAGTACAACCGCACACGCCACATCTCGGCCTCCGCCCTCCACAAGGGCGACCTGGTCTTCTTCCACTCCGGCGGCCGCGTCTACCACGTCGGCGTCTACGCGGGGAACAACCGGGTCTGGCACGCCCCGAAGGCCGGTTCGGTGGTGAAGCTGGAGCGGATCTGGACCAAGAGGGTCCTCTACGGCCGCGTGCGCTGACGCCGGGCCGTCGGGCCGGGGTCCCCCCTCCGGGCGGGGACCCCGGCGGACCTGAGCCCGGTACCCGGGCCTTGCCGGGGCGGCGCGTTAAGCTCGCCGGATGGCGAAGTACTTCGATGTGCACCCCGACGACCCGCAGCGCCGCGTCATCGGCGGTGTGGCCGAGATGATCCGCTCAGGCGGCCTCGTCGCGTACCCCACGGACTCCTGCTACGCCCTGGGCTGCAAGCTGGGGAACCGCGAGGGGCTGGCGCGGATCCGCGGCATCCGCGACCTGGACGACCGCCACCACTTCACCCTCGTGTGCCGGAACTTCGCCCAGCTCGGCCAGTTCGTGCACATCGACAACGACGTGTTCCGGACGCTGAGGTCCGCGACACCGGGGCGTTACACCTTCATCCTCCCCGCGACGAGGGAGGTGCCGCGCCAGATGCAGCATCCGAGGAAGAAGACCGTCGGGGTGCGCATCCCCGACCACACGACGACCCAGGCCCTCCTCGCCGAACTGGGCGAGCCGCTGGTGTCGAGCACGCTGCTGCTGCCCGGGGAGGAGGAGCCGATGACGCAGGGCTGGGAGATCAAGGACCGGCTCGACCACGTCGTCGACGCCGTCCTCGACTCGGGCGACTGCGGTACCGCGCCGACCACCGTCGTCGACTTCTCCGGCGGCGCGCCGGAGATCGTCCGCCGGGGCGCCGGCGACCCCTCCCGCTTCGAGTAGCCGCCGGTACGGCCCGTCCCGCCGCGGGCCGTGCCGAGAAGGGCGTCAGAGCCGCTCGTGCGCGACCTCGTCGTCCCCGGGCCGCCTGCCGCGGTGCCTGCGCCGGGCCCTGAGCAACCGCATCCGGTCCAGGCGCGAGATGGCGGGCGAGGCGCTGACCCCGTGCACGACGACGGAGGTGAGGACGGTGAAGGTCACGACGGCCCAGAGCTCTCCCGCCGCGACGTGGAATCCCTCCACGCCGAGGGCGTACGCGAGGTAGAACAGCGACCCGATGCCCCGGATGCCGAAGAAGGCGGCCACGACGCGCTCCCGGGGGCCGGCGGCGGTGCCGAACTGCGCCACCCACCCGGTCAGCGGACGGACGGCGAAGAGCAGCAGCAGACCGACGAGGGCACCCCCGCCAGGTCAGCTCGGCGAGGGCGCCCTGCGCGACGAAGGCGCCGAGCAGGAAGAGCAGCCCGGCGGTCATGAGCCGTTCGATCTGCTCGACGAAGTCGTGCAGCACGGTGTGGTATCCGTGGGCGCGTTCGGCGGCCCGGATCCGGCACGCGGTGACGAACACGGCGAGGAAGCCGTACCCGTGGGCGAGTTCCGTGACCCCGTACGCGAGGAAGGTGGCGCCCAGGGCGACGAACCCGTCGCGGTGCTCGGACAGCCGCATCGACTCCCACCCGGCGCGGAAGAACAGCCAGCCGAGCAGCTTGCCCACGGCCAGCCCCGCCAGGACGCCGACGGCGCACTTGTAGACCACGTCGACCACCAGCCACCGCCCGATCCACGCGCCGGACAGCCCCGTACCGGCGGCCGCCGCCAGCGCGACCGCCGCCATGACGACGGGAAAGGCGAGGCCGTCGTTGACCCCGGCCTCGCTGGTCAGGGCGAACCGCACCTCGTCCTCGTCGTGTTCGGACTCGGTGGGCGCGCCGACCCTCACCTCGGAGGCGAGCACCGGGTCGGTGGGGGAGAGGACGGCGGCGAGCAGCAGCGCGGCGGCGGGCGGCCAGCCCGTCAGCCACCAGGCGAGCAGCGCGGTGGCCGCGACGGTCAGCGGCATCGTCACGCCCAGCAGTCGCCACGACGCCTGCCACTGCCGCCACCCGACGGGCCGGTTCAGGGCGAGCCCGGCGCCCATGAGCGAGACGATGACGCACACCTCGGTGAGGTGCTCGACCCACACCCGGTCGCCCACCGGATCGATCTCGGGCAGCGGCAGCGGCGACGCCTGGAGGGCCATTCCGCACAGCAGGAAGACGAGCGGCATGGACAGCGGCCGCCCGGCCACGAGCCGCGGCAGCACGGCGGCCGCGAGCGCACCGGCCCCGAACAGCGCGAAGAAGAAGTCACCCGAGCTCACCGCAGACGTGTGCCCCCGGCGCCCCACCGGTACGCCCCCCCACCCGGGCGACGCACGAGCGCGCTCCCGACCCGGAGCACCCGGGCGGCACGCGGGTCCGCCCCACCGGGGCGCGGCCGCACCCCGCCCGGAGACGCGGGCCCACCCTCCCGCTCCCGCCCACCGCGCGAAGCGGATCCCGCCCGGACGCGCACACGTGATCGAATTGAGTACCGGTACTCAGTCCCCGCCCCGACCCGGTCGCCGACGATGGCGACCGACACCGCCGCAACCGGGAGACCCGCATGCTCAGCCGCCTCGCCCACGCCCTGGTACCCGTTTTCGGGCGCCTGTCGGTGACCGCCGACCGGGACGCGGAGTTCCCGCCGGGCAGCGTCATCGCCCCCAACCACACCTCGCTCGCCGACCCCGCCGTCGTGCTCGCCGCACTGCGCCGCCTCGGCGTCCGGCCGGTCGTCATGGCGGCGGCGGGACTGTGGGGGGTCCCCCTGCTCGGACACGCCCTCGCCCGCGAGGGGCACATCCCCGTGCACCGGGGCGGCCGCCGCGCGGCGCGCGCACTCGACCTGGCGGAGGACGCCCTCGCCCGGGGCAGGTCCGTTCTCATCTACCCCGAAGGGGGGATCCACGCGTACGGGGAGGGCGCCGAGACCGCACCGGGCCCCTTCCGCAGCGGCCTGTCCCGCCTGGTGGAGCGGACCGGCGCGCCGGTCGTCCCCGTGGGGCAGGCGGGGGCCCGGCGGGTCATGTCCGGCGGCGCGGCCGGGCAGGTGGCGGGCGTCCTCACCGCGCCGCTCCGCCGCCCCGCCCTCCACGTCCACGTGGGCGCACCGCTGACCCCGGCCGGCGACCGCGCCGCGAACACCGCCCGGGCGCACGCGGCGGTGACGGCCGCCTGGCGGACGGCGACCGCCCACCTCGACCGGTCACCGGCCCTCACCGTGTGACGTGCCCGCCCCGGCCCGCGACCGCGCCCGGCGTCCACCGGCCGTACCCGGCCGCCCGCCCGCCGCGCGCGCCGGGCCCGGGCGACCGGAGGGGGCGGCCCCGCCACCGGAACGCGCCGCCGGCGGGGCCGGGTGGCCGGCACCGGTCGGGGAGGCCGGCGCGCGGGCTCGGACCGCACCCCCGGCGCCCCGATCGGTACGGGTACGCGGCCCGGGACCGGGAGACGGCCGCCTCCGCCGCCCGGGGGTCCCTCCGGCCCTCGGACCGGGCGGGTCACGCCCGGGGGTCGCGGGCGTCGTAGCGGAGGAAGCCGGGACGGGCGAGGGTGAGGAGCCCCACGGCCACCACGCACGCAGCGCCCCCGGCGACCACGGCGGCGGTCGGCGAGAAGAGGTCGCCGGCGGTTCCGGCCAGGAAGTCGCCGGCCCGGGGGCCGCCCGCGACCACGATGATGAAGACGCCCTGGAGGCGGCCGCGCATCTCGTCGGGGACGGCCGTCTGGAGCACGGTGGACCGGAAGACCATCGAGACGGTGTCCGCGCAGCCGGCGACGGCGAGGAAGACCAGGCCCAGCCACAGGTGGCGGGTCAGGCCGAACACGGCGACCGCGGCCCCCCACGCGGCGACGGCCAGGGTGATGGCCAGGCCGTGGCGGTGGATCCGGCCCAGCCAGCCGGAGAAGACGCCGCCGAGGAGGGCGCCGACGGCGGGCGCGGCGACGAGCAGGCCGGTCGTCCGGGCGTCGCCCCCGTACGACAGCACCGCCAGCGCCGGGAACAGCGCCCGCGGATGGGCGAGGATCATCGCGCAGAAGTCGGTGTAGAACGTCATGCGCACGTTCGGGCGGGTGGCCAGGAACCGCAACCCCTCCAGGACGGAGGGCCGCTTCGCCCCCCGGCGCGCAGCGGCGGCATCGCGGGCAGCCGCCACATCGCGTAGAGGGCGGCGCCGAAGGCGACGGCGTCGATCAGGTAGGCCGCCTCGTACCCCCACGCCCCGACGACCAGTCCGCCCAGCATGGGGCCGACGAGGGCCCCGGAGGTCGTGGTCATCGACGACAGGGCGTTGGCCGCCGGGAGCTGCTCCTTCGGCAGGAGGCGGGGGATCATCGCGCTGCGGGCGGGGGCGTTGACGGCGGCGCAGACCGCCTGCAGCGCCACCACCGCGTAGAGGAACCACACCCGGTGGAAGCCGGCGAGGGTGCCGGCGGCCAGGACCACGGAGAGCCCGGCCAGCCCGGCCGCACTGGCCAGGCCGAGGCGCCGGCGGTCGACCGCGTCCGCCACGGCGCCCCCGTACAGGCCGAACGCGACGAGGGGGACGAGCGAGAACAGGCCGACGAGGCCCACGGAGAAGCTCGACCCCGTCAGTTCGTACACGTGGAGGGAGATCGCGAGGGTGGTCATCCCCTGGCCGGTCCAGGAGATCGTGTTGCCCACCCACAGGCGGCGGTAGTCCGCGCTGGTGCGCAACGGGGTCAGGTCGGCGAGTACGCGCCGCCGCCGCGGGGCCGTCGGGGCCGGGGGACCGTCGGCCTTGCCGGCGGTTCCGGTTCCGGAGATCCCGCTCACCGCGGGGCCCACGGGGCGCGGGGGAGGACAGGGTGGGGTCGCATGAGCTGAAGTATAGGAGCGGCGTGGGTTTCGACCCTTACGGAGTGGCCCTCGGCCCACCGGGGGCACACCCGGGCCTGCGGGACGCGCGGCCCCACCGGCGGTGTCGGAGCGGGAGGCGGAGGCGGTTCGGCGTCCTCCCCGGCCCCGGGCCGCCCCGCCCCCCGCGCACGGGGAACCGCGGACGGGAAGCACACGGCGTCGCACCTGAACGCGGCCCCGCCCCCCTCGTGCACGGAGGCCGTGCGGCGGCCCCCGGCCGGGCACCGCCGCAGGCCGCCCCGCCCCTCGGGTACGGGGACCGCGCCCCGTCCCGGGACCGCGCACCGGGTCGCGCCGCGCCGGGCGGAGCCGTTCCGGCGGTCCCCGCGCGGCCCGGGGCCGCCGTTCCCGCGCCCGTACGATGTGGCGCGCGGGGACGGCGGCCGCCGGACGCGGCGGCGCCGCCGCGGAGACACGGAGGAGACGCTGTGCTGCATCTACGGGTCATCGTGCCGGCCGACCGGACCGACGACGTCGTACGGCTCGTGGAGGGGACGGTCGGCTGCGCGCACCTCGCGGTGCTGCCGGGTGCGGCCCGCAGTCCCGCGGGCGACGTGGTCATGTTCGACGTGGCGCGCGAGGCCGGCGACGGGCTGATCGCCGAACTGCGGGCGAGGGGGCTCGGCGAGGACGGCGCCATCGCGGTCGAGAACGTCGACCTGCTCCTGTCGAAACGGGCCGACGAGGCGGAGAGGGAGACTCCGGGCGAGGCCGCGGACGCGGTGCTGTGGGAGCACCTGGCCGAAGCGACGCACGAGGAGTCCACGCTCTCCGTCACCTACATCGCGTTCCTGGCGCTGGCAACGATGATCGCCGCGTGCGGTGTGGTGCTGGACAACGCGATCCTGATCGTGGGCGCGATGGCGGTCGGACCGGAGTTCGGGCCGCTCGCCGGGGTCTGCACGGCACTGGTGCAACGCACCCCGCGGCTGGCGTGGCGGTCGATGGCGGCCCTCTTCGTCGGTTTCGCCGCGGCCATGGTGATCACGGTGCTGTTCACCCTCCTCATGGACGCCGCCGGGCTGTTCTCCGCGGAGCGGCTGGGTGGCGAGCGGCCGAACACGGGCTTCATCTACGCCCCGGACCGGTTCTCCTTCGTCGTCGCCGTGCTGGCGGGCGTCGCGGGGACGCTGTCGCTGACGTCGGCGAAGTCGGGCGCACTGGTCGGCGTGGCGATCTCGGTGACGACCGTCCCGGCGGCGGCGAACGCGGCGGTCGCGCTGGCGTACGGGGAGTTCGGCCAGACCCGGGGGTCGACCGAGCAGTTGCTGCTCAACCTGCTCGGCATCGTCGTCGCCGGCACGCTGACCCTGTTCGTCCAGAAGACGCTCTGGGCGCGGCGTCGGCGCGCGGCGCGTCCGTCCCGTCCGTAGCGGGCCGCACCCGGCGGAGAGGCGCCGACCGCGCCGGGCCGGTACGCCGGCGGCCCGCCGCGGACGGCCTTCCGGGCCGTGGGGCTTCCGGCCGGGCGGCACGCCGAAGGGGCCCGGCCGGGGACACGCCCGGCCGGGCCCCGTCTCCCGGCGCCGCCCCGTGTGAGGGGGCGGCGCCGGACGGGTGACTCAGAGGGAGGACTTGAACAGCAGGCGGTTGGGGGTGCCGCTGTAGTTGCCGCTGATCACGTTGGCGGTGCTGTTGCTGACCAGCCAGTTGTTGACGGTGGCGCTGGAGGCGTCGCCGTAGGCCGACTTGTACAGGGCCGCCACACCGGCGACGTGCGGGGAGGCCATCGAGGTGCCGCTCATCGTCGTGGAGCCGCCACCGGGGCGGGCGGAGGTGATGTCCACTCCGGGGGCGTACAGGTCGGTGCAGGTGCCGTAGTTGCTGAAGCTCGCCTTGCGGTCCGAGGAGTCCGACGCGGCGACCGAGATGACGCTCGAGGCGCTGGCCGGGGAGACCCTGCAGGCGTCCTGGTTCTCGTTGCCCGCCGCGACGGCCAGGTGGACGCCGGAGTTGGCCAGGGCGGCCGCGGCGTTGTTCAGGGCCTCGGAGTAGCCGCCGCCCAGGGAGGCGTTGGCCACGGCCGGCTTGACGGCGTTCTGCCGGACCCAGTCGAAGCCCGCGATGATGCCGGAGAACGAACCGGAGCCCTGGCAGTCGAGCACGCGCACGCCGCGCAGCTGCACGCCCTTGGCCACGCCGTACGTGGCGCCGCCGACGGTGCCGGCGACGTGGGTGCCGTGGCCGTTGCAGTCCTGGCCGTTGCCGCCGAAGGCGTCGAAGACGTTGCGGGCGCGGCCGCCGAAGTCGGTGTGGGCGGTGGCGATGCCCGTGTCGATGATGTACGCGGTCACGCCCGCGCCGTTGCGGGCGTAGGTGTACGTGCCGTTGCGCCCGCTGCGCTGGTCTATGCGGTCCAGGCCCCAGGGGGCGTTGGTCTGCGTGGCCGCGGCGCCGACCTTCTGGTCCTCCTCGATGGACAGGACGCGCGAGTCGCGCCGCAGCGCCTCCAGCTGGCCGGCGCTCAGGTCCGCGGCGAAGCCGTTGAGGACCTCCTCGAACACGTGCCGGGTCTTGACCGACTTGGCCTTGGCGAGACCGGCGGGGTCGGCGCCGGCCTTGAGGGTCACGATGTAGCGGCCCTTGATCTCCGTGGCGGCGGGAGCCTCCGCCACCTTCACCAGCGGGGCGGGCGCCGGCTCGGCCGCGGAGGCGGCGGTGCCGACGGCGGGGACGAGGCCCAGGGGGAGGGCCAGGACGAGCGCGCCTATGTGGGTTCTACGCATGGGGAAGCGAACACCTCATCGTTTTTCCGGCGGGACCGCTGTCCCGGCCGGTGTGGGGGGCGTGCCGCCGGGCCACAGGGGCACCCGGGGTGACCCGATCGGTTGGGGATGGCGGCACGCGGGGGTGGAACGGTGCGACGCGACGACGGGCGCCGCGCGACCGCGGTGCGGTGCGGCTGCGGGCGTGTCGAGGATCCGCCCGCACCGGTCCTCCCGTTCCTCGCGGCGGGACGGCCGGTGCACACCGCGGCCACGGACGCGGGGCGGGGTCGCCGCCCGGCGGGTCCGAGGCGAATTCCTGGTGCGGCGAAAACATATCGACGCGGTGATCCGTTCGCCACGGCCGAATCAGGCGTGACCGCCGGCGGACACGGAGGAGGCGGGGAGGTGTCCGTCCGTGGTCAAAGCGCGGTCGGCGGACCTATGGTCGTGCCCATGCGACCGAAGCCCCCCCACCAGCCTCCCGAAGGGCCACCCGCAGTGCCGGAGTGCGCGTCGGACGCGTACCGGAGAGAGCCGGCCGACGAGCACCGCAGGATCCTGGCCGCGGCCCGGGCCGCCTACGAGACGCTCACCCGGCGGACGGAGCCGTCCTCCGGGCCACCCGCCTCCGGGGCCGGTGCGCAGGGGCCGCCGCCCGGGGACCCCGGAGCGCTGCCCGGGGACGTACGCCGCTGGCTCACCGAGCGGAGGCTGCTCGACGAGGCGTGCCGGCAGGTGCGGTCGCCCCAGCGGGCCCTGCACGAGCTGCTCGACGAGCACCGGTCGCGAATCGACCGGTACCGGGAGGAGCTCCACCGGGGCCTGGAAGCCGTAGACGACGTCCTGAGGCTGATCCCGGTCATGACGCCCTTCGGACGGGAGATCGTGGAGGCGGAGTTCTTCGACGACCGCACCAGGCTGCGCAAGCGGATGGAAGACCTGGACACGCTGTGCCGGGAGCAGCTCCTCGGCATGCGCACGGGCTTCCCCGCCCGGGAGGTGCTGGAGGAGAGTCTCGAGAGCGACCTGCGGCTGCTGGAACGGGGGATCGACCTGCGCCTGCTGGTGGCAGCCCGGGCCATGCGGCGCACCGGCGTCACGCGGTACGTCTCCGCCCTGGTGGACCACGGCGCCCGGGTGCGCGTGGTCCCCACCGCCCCCTCCACCTGAACGTCTTCGACCGGTCCGTGACCGTCATGGCCCTCGGGTCCGCGGACGGGCGGGGCGGACCCTCGGGCGACGTCATCCTGCACAGCGCACGGCTCGCCGATTCCTTCGTCCAGGTGTTCGATCACCACTGGGCCACCGGCCACTCGGCGGTCTCCGCGAGGTGCCCCGGAACCGGTGGCGCGCCGGAGGACTACTCGCCGAGGGAGCGCGAAGTGCTGGCCCTGCTCGCCGCCGGGGCGAAGGACGAGGCGATCGCCCGCAGGCTGGGCTGCTCGGAGCGCACCCTGCGCCGCCTGCTGACCTCGCTGGTGGCCAAGCTCGGCGCCGACAGCCGCTTCGCGGCGGGGGTGCGGGCGGTCCGGTTGGGCCTCCTCGACTGAGGCCCGGGGTCGCGGGACCGGACCGGTCCGCCGTGCCGGGGAACGAAGGGGTGTGAGGAGGCGAACACCGGGTAGACGGGGGTTCGTCAACGGGGGAGTGAGGACGGACATGGTGAAATCGGCACACGGTGCCCAGGAACGTACGGCGCCGGCGACGCACCCGGTGGAGACGATCGTCGCCCTGGAGGGCGGCACCGCCTGCATCGCGCAGGGGCGCGACGCCGCGGCGGAGTTCCTCACCCGGGTCCAGGGCGAGCACGGCCTGCCCGTTTCGTCGCGTGCGATGCACCTGACGCAGTTGGTGGTGAGCGAGCTGGTCACCAACGCCTGCAAGTACGCACCCGGGCCCGCGCTCCTGGAACTGCGGGTGGCGGGGGACGCGGTGGAGGCGACGGTGTGGGACAGCGATCCGGTGCTGCCCGTGGCCCGTGCCGCCGATCCGGGCAGGGTCGGGCAGCACGGGCTGGAGATCGTCATGGCGGTCGCCCAGGGCTTCGAGGTCCGGCGCGAGCCGATCGGCAAGCGGATCACCGTGCGCATCGCCCTGCCCGACGATCCCGGAGGGGACGTCTCCGGGCGGAACCCGCAGTAGGCCCCTCCGGCGCCCGGCCCGCCGGGGCCGCCGCGTGCGACGGCCCCCGCGGTACCGGCGCCCCCGCGATCGACGGCGCCGGCACCGGTGCCGACGCCTGCTCCGCAGCCCCGCGTGACGACCGTCGTCCGTCGCACCGACCCGGATCGGCGCAGGGCCGCGTCCTGCCCGTACCCCTGACGTCGGCACCGGTCCGGTGCGGCGCCGGGACGCTGGAGGCCGCAGGGGAGGACGGTCCCTCCCGCCCCCGGTCGCAGGCGGGAGCGCGCCCGGACCGGTACGCGCTCCCCGCGGCGGGCGCCCACGGCACGCCGAGAGCCCCCGGCGCCGGGCCGGGGGCTCTCGATGGGGGAGGGTGCCGGCGCGCCGCGCCGGCACCCCTCAGAACCGACCGCCCGTCAGCCGGGTGACGGGACCGTGGGCGCGCAGGACGGACCTGCGTCCGCCGGCGTAGGCCCCGACCGCCACGGCCGTCGCCGCCGCCGCGACGCCGCCCGCGGTGACCGCGTTGGCCCTCAGGACGCCCAGCGCCGGTACCGCCGCCTTGCGCCACACGACGCCGACCTTGGAGGTCAGCGCCTGAGCGGAGCCCGTGAGGGTGCTCGCCGTCTCCTCGCGGGCCTCCCCGGAGCGGTCGCCGGCGGACCGGGTCGCGCGGCGGACCGCCCCGGCGGCCGCGCCCCCGGCCTTCCCGCCGGCCGACTTCGCGCCGGTGCCCGTGGCCGTGCCCTTGCTCTTGTTCTCGTCCGTTTCGCTCATGGGGTGCGCGTAACCCGTCTTCCGCCGCGAAAACCGTTGGAGGCCGGGTGGCTTGAACGAGCCGCGCCGTGCGTGGCGGACACCCCGCCGGCCGCCGGCCCCCCGCGGCCGGCGGGATCCGCACGCCCCGGCGGCCGTCTCCCGGGAGCGCCCCGCCGCGACGCATCCGCCGCTCCCCCCGTACGGACGGAACCGTGCGCCCCTCCGTCACGACCGCACGGACTTCCCTCCACTGTCGTGGAGCCTTCCCGGCCAGTCGTCCGCGGCTCCCGCGGGGCGGTCGGTGCCGGGTCCGCCGCGTCGCGGGCGTCAGGGGCGCCCCTCCTGCGGCCCGCGGAGGGCTTCGGAGGGCTTCGGAGGGCTTCGGCCCCGGACCGTCCGCGGGCGCCGTCCGCGGGGAGTGGGCCGTGTGGAGGAGGGGAGCGCCCGTTCGGGTCGTGGGCGGGCGGATGCCCGCGGCGATGCGAAGACGTCTCGGGCGCCCTGTGAAGGGGCTCTTCCGGGCTGCCCCGCCCGCCCGGCGTGTCCACCTCTGACCTGGCCTCCGGCCCCCACCACACCGTGGAAGCCCCCCGCCCCGCCCCTCCCGGACTCCCCGGCTCGCACCGCTCGAAGCGTCCGTCGCGGTGCGGCGGACGCCACCGGCGACGCGTCCGCCGGTACCGGTCCGCCGGCGACGCGACCGCGAGAGGAAGGGAGTTGCTCTCTGGTGATGAGCGTTTTCGCGGTGTAGCGTCGTGGTCAGATGTCGTGGTTCGCAGTTCCTGCCCACGCTGAGGCGTGGGCTTCTTGCTGTGCAGTGCCTGAGAACCAGGGCGATCACCTCCGGGCTCGCGCGGTGCGGGCCCGACATCGACTGAGAGGCATGAGCATGGCCAGCGGAACCGTGAAGTGGTTCAACTCCGAAAAGGGCTTCGGCTTCATCGCGCAGGACGGCGGCGGTCCGGACGTCTTCGCGCACTACTCCAACATCAACGCCACCGGCTACCGCGAGCTCCAGGAGGGCCAGGCGGTGACCTTCGACATCACCCAGGGCCAGAAGGGTCCGCAGGCGGAGAACATCACCCCCGCCTGAGCCGCCGGTCGTACGACCACCAGGGCCCCGGAGCCGTGTGCTCCGGGGCCCTGTCCCGCTCCGTCACGGCACGACGGCACGACGGCGCCCCGGGCCGCCGCCCCGCCGCCTGTATGGGGGCGCACCCGACGGGTAGACGGGGGGCATGCCGGATTCAGCCGAGAACGTGGTCGCCGTGGTGGTCGGGGAAGCGATGAGCGTACGCGAGGAGTTGGGGGGCACCGTGGGGGAGGCCGTGACGGGGACCCGTGACGGCCTGTCGGCCATCGCGGCGGGGGGAGCGTGCGGTCTGCTCGCGGCGCTGACCGCGCACTCCGCCCTCCAGGAGCGGCTGGCCCGGGCGTGGTCGCCGGGGGCCGCCGCAGGGGTGCTGGCCCTGGCCTACGCCTCCGGCGCCTCCATGCTCCTCCGCTACGGCCGGGCCAGGCTGCGCCGGGCGCGCGAGGCGTCCCACGAGGCCCTGGAGGTGTCCCGCGAGGCGGTGGTGCGCACGGCGGACGAGCTGGCACGCGGCTAGCCGCGGACCGCGGACGACGGCCCGGGGCGCGGGGCCGGGACGCGCGGACGCCTCCCCGGTGAACCGGTGGAGGCGTCCGTCGTGTGTGCCGGGCGGAGGGCCGAGCTCAGCGCACCCAGACGTCCATGACGGGGGAGACGGCCTGCCTGCGGGCGTCGACCAGGCGCAGTTCGTTGTGGCCCTTCATGCCGAGCACGACGCGCATGGTGTACATCGAGCGGGAGTCGGTCCTCATGGACGCGGGGAGGGTCGCCCAGCCGCGCCCACCCGTCCTCTGCTGGAGCGTCACCCGGGAGCCCGGGGGGACGTTCCGCGCGACGCCGCGGATCCGGAACTGCTGCCAGGCCCGTACGTTCTTCACCGACGCCTTCGCCGAGAAGGCCGGCGCGGTCGCGGTGGCCAGCCTGTGCTGAGCGGTGGCGGGCGAGGCGACGGCCACCGCCGCGCCGACCGAACCGGCCACGGCCGCCGTGGCGATTCCGGCACCCCAGATACGTACGGACTGACGCATGCTCTGTCTCCCAGGTGAGGAAGGGGAACGATTCACCGGAAACGTAAGCACACAAGGGGATAACCGGATTGTTTGACACGATGTCAGATGATCTGTGTACCTCGTCCGGCCCTGTGCCTTCCCGAACCGCAGGACCCGGACCCGGACCCGGACGCGGCGGTACGCGGTCCGCCGGCCCGACGGGAGGCGGTGGACCGGCCGCGGGCGGGCGATGCCCGCGGGAGCGGCGCGTCGGCCGCGCCCCCTCCCGGTCTCCTCGGCCCCCGGGCCGGCCGGGTCCCCGGGCGGCGCGACCGGAGGGCCCGGCCGGGAGGCGCGGCCCGCCGGCGGTTCCCGCCTCGACCGCACGGGGCGGGGGGAGACGTCGCGATGGTCCAGAAGAATGGTTTCCCGAGCGGCTGCGCAGGCACCGGCCGCGGGCGGGGCGACAATGAGCGGGAGCCGCAGTGCGCTCCCACCGGCGCACGGTGCCCGCGGCCGGTGCCCCGCGCGCCGCTCGACGAGGACCGCGGACCCGGCCCCGCCACCACGGACACGGCCGCCGTCGCGGACACGGTGCCCGCGGCGGCGGCCGTGTCCGCACCCCCGCCGGGCCGTCGACCGCACACGTACGCACCCCCTCCGCCGGCGCACCGACACGGAACGACCCGGAAGGCAGGAGAACCGTGAAGACCGGGAACGCCCTCGCCCGCACGCTCGCCGCTCTGGCCCTCGCCGCCTGCGCCGTCGGAACCGCTCAGGCGGCCGACGGCGGTACGCCGGAGGCCGACCCGGGCGGGTGGTTCCGCGACTGCAACATCGTCGAGGACGTCGACCGGCCGAACCGGGAGGCGACCGACGAGTACGTGGACTGCTCCCGGCACGTCGGGGGCGCCGAGGAGGAGACCGGATCGGTGCAGGCGCCGACCGCGGGGAAGGAGGCGTTCCTTCCCCGCCACCACGAGTACCGCTGACCACACGGCTCGCCCGCGCCCCACTCGTCCGGGTCCCGCCCGGCACCACGGGCCGAAGGGCGCCGGGCGGGGCGGCGCCCGGCGCCCGCCCGTGCCCCCGGCGGCGGTGCACGGCCCGCTGCCCGCCTCACCGTCGGGACCGGGACGGTGCGCTCCGGGGGCGGCCGCCGACCCGGAGGGCGCGGGACCCGCCGCCGGGCGGGCGGCCCGCCCCCACGCCGTCGGGACGCCCTTCCCCACCGGTCCCGGCGCCGGAGCGGCGCTCCGGCCGCATGACCGGCGCTCCCCGGGTAGTCGGGGGGTATGGCAACACGAGGCAAGCAGTACGCGGTCGCCGCCTCCGGGCAGTGGACCGAGGAGGAGGAAGGACGCAGGCGCAGGCTGCCCGCGGGGGAGGCCCACGCTTGGGAACCCGGCCGGAACGAAACCGTGTGCGGGCTCTCCCTCAGCCGCTCGCTGTTGGTCCGCTTCCCCCACGTCCACTGGACCGACGCGATGCCCGAGTCCGGGGGTGCGGCCGACCGGGTCCAGCGCCTGTGCCACCGGTGCGCCTCGGTCGCCGGGCGCCGCGGTGAGGACGCGCGCCCCCGGTGGCAGCGCACCAACCCCCGACCCTGACCGTCCGCGCGCCGCCCGCCGGGAACAGCCCCGGGTGCGCGGGCGGGGCCCCGCCGGTCCGGGCGCCCCCGGACCGGCGGGGGCCGCGGACGCCGTGGCGATCGGGGAGGAGGGCCGGGTCCCGCTCGGTGATCCGCCCGTCCGCGTATCCCGCCGGTCCGGGGGCGCCCCCGCGCGCCCGGCCCCCGGGGCACCCCGCGCGCCCGGCGTCCCGCGTACCGAGCCCCGCTCCTGAGCGCTTGGCGCTCCCCCGCCGCGGCCCCGAGGCCGAACCGCCGCGAGGCCACGGCCCGGAGCGGCCCGGCCCGGTCCGGCGCGAAGATCGGGCACCGCGGCGACCGCGCATCGGGACGGGCGGGACGGTAGGCGTACGACGTACGTCCCGAGGGGCCGCGCCCGCCCCGGCAGACGGCGCCCGTTCCGCGGGCCGACGGTGGCGCGGGACCGCAGCGGCCCGTGCCGGAGTGCCGGGGGGCGATGCCGGGTATGAGGTGCGCCGGCCGGGTGCGTACCCTTGGCCCCCGGCCGACGAGACGTGACCGCGGGCGGGCCGGGTGCCGTTACGGCGGCCGGGTACCGGCGGGAAGGAGCGCCCCGGCCACCGCCCCGGACGGGCCCCGTCCGGAGGCCCGGCACCCGCCGCCGGCCCGCCCGCCGCCGGTGGGCGCCGTCCAGGGAGGTAGGGAACTGATGTCCGACCACTTCGGCGTCGAGGGCGCCGTCCACGCGCCCCCGTCCCGGGCCGGCGCACCCGTCCACGCGCCGGGAGCCGCCGTATGACCGCCGCATCCGGCGCCGCCGCCGACAGCGACGAGCGCAAGCAGCGGCTCAGACGGCGACTGGAGCGGCTGATCGGCGTGGCCGCCACGGAGGGGAACGAACTCGTCGCCCTGCGCAACGGCGACGAGATCTTCCCCGCCATGCTGGACGCCATCCGCACCGCCCGGCACACCGTCGACATGATGACGTTCGTGTACTGGCGGGGGGAGATCGCCACGGAGTTCGCCGAGGCGCTCGCCGGGCGCGCCCGCGCCGGGGTCCGCGTACGGCTCCTGCTCGACGGGTTCGGCGCCCGGCAGATAGAGGCGGACCTGCTCGACGACATGGACGCGGCCGGCGTGCAGATCGCCTGGTTCCGCAAACCGGTGTGGCTCTCGCCGTTCAAGCAGAACCACCGGTGCCACCGCAAGGCGCTCGTCGTCGACGAGCGGATCGCCTACACCGGCGGCGTCGGCATCGCCCGGGAGTGGTGTGGCGACGCCCGCAACCCCGGCGAGTGGCGCGACACGCACGTACAGGTGCGCGGGCCGGCCGTGGACGGCGTCGCCGCGGCGTTCGCCCAGAACTGGGCCGAGTGCCACGACGACCTGTACGACGAGCGCGACCGCTTCACCGAGCAGGCCCAGCACGGCACCTCGATCGTGCAGGTGGTCCGGGGGTCGGCGAGCATCGGCTGGCAGGACATGCAGACCCTCATCCGGGTCATGCTCACCTCGGCCGAGGAGCGCTTCCGCCTGGCCACCGCCTACTTCGCGCCCGACGCGTACTTCGTCGACCTGCTCCGCGCCACCGCGCGCCGGGGGGTGCGGGTGGAGATCCTGCTGCCGGGGGCGTACACCGACCAGCGCGCCTGCCAGCTCGCCGGGCAGGCCCACTACACCGAGCTGCTGGAAGCCGGGGTGGAGATCCGCCAGTACCAGCCCACGATGATGCACGCCAAGATCATCACCGTGGACCGGGTGGCGTCGCTGATCGGCTCGACGAACTTCAACCGCCGCTCCATGGACCACGACGAGGAGATCATGCTCGCCGTGCTCGACGAGGAGTTCACCGCCACCCTCGACGGGCACTTCGACGAGGATCTCGCCCGCAGCGTGGCCATCGACCTCTCCCGCTGGAAGCGACGAGCCGCCTTCCAGCGGGTGCGGGAGGCGGCTGTCACTCCGATCCGGAGGTTCCTGTAGCGGGCCTGCGGCCCGCGCGGTCAGCGCGTGGTCAGCATCCCCTCGCGCAGACGCTTGAGGGTGCGCGACAGCAGGCGCGACACGTGCATCTGCGAGCAGCCGAGCTGCTCGCCGATCTGGGCCTGGGTCAGCTCCTCCACGAACCGCAGGTGGAGGATCCGCCGGTCGCGCTGGTCGAGTTGGGCGATCAGCGGCGCGAGGGCCTGGAAGTCCTCCACCAGCTCCATGGCGGGGTCCTCGGAGCCGATGAAGTCGGCCAGCGCGGTCTCGCCGCTCTCGTCGCCGCCGATCGCGGCGTCCAGGGAGGAGGAGTTGTAGCCGTTCGACGCGAGACGGGCCTCGATGACCTCCTCCTCGCTCAGGTTCATCAGCTCGGCGAGCTCCTTGACGGTGGGGGTGCGCCCCAGCCGGGTGCGCAGCTCCTCGGTGGCCCGTGCGAGCTCGACGCGCGCCTCCTGCAGGCGGCGCGGCACGTGGACCGCCCACGAGGTGTCGCGGAAGAACCGCTTGATCTCGCCGACGATGTACGGGACGGCGAACGTGGTGAACTCCACCTCGCGGGACAGCTCGAACCGGTCGATCGCCTTGATGAGGCCGATCATCCCCACCTGCACGATGTCGTCCATCTCGTCACTGCGGCTGCGGAACCGGCCCGCCGCGTACCGCACGAGGGACATGTTCATCTCGATGAGCGTGTTGCGCGCGTACTGGTACTCGTGCGTGCCCTCTTCCAGGACCGCGAGCTGCTCCAGGAAGATCCTGGTCAGGGCCCGCGCGTCCTTCGGCGGGACGTTCCGGGGGTCCGGCACCTCCGGCAGCGTGGCGATACCGCCGATGGCCCTCGTGTTCGTGCCGGTCGTCGCCACCGTCATCGTCCCCTCCTTCATCTACGGATTCTCTTCGGCCCCGTACGGGCCGACGTGGCGCGCCTACCCGCAAGTCCCTCCCCCATGCCTCCCGTTTTCCCGAGGCGGAAACCGGTCGCCGGGCACTGCCGCCGCCACCGTACGGCGTACGGGGGGCGGCGGCCTGCGCCCGGACGCCGCCCGCGGCGGTGGCGCCGGCCCGGAGGGGCCCCTGCCGCCCGTGGCGTCCCGCGCGGGGGACCGGCGGCGCCCCGGTCGCGCCCCCGGTGGGGGAGGGGCGGAAGGCGCCGGTCCGGCGGGAACCCCCTCCGGTGCCCGGCGCCCGCCCGGCGGCGCGCGACCGGCCGCCGACCGGAAGTGGCATCATCACAGGAATGATCCAGGCGTGTCTGAACGGCGGCCGGGCGGCGAACGACCACCCGGGCGTCCCCGTGACCCCCCGAGCCCTGGCCGCACAGGCGGGCGCCGCCCAGGCGGCCGGGGCCGACAGCATCCACATGCACCCCCGTGACGCCCACGGCCGTGAGACCCTCCACCTCGGCGCCGTCGACGCGGCGTTGAAGGCGGTCAGGCGGAGTTGCACCGTCCCGGTCGGGGTCTCCACGGGGATCTGGATGACGGAGGGGGACCCGCGGCGCCGACTGGACGAGCTGGCCCGCTGGCGGGACCTGACCGAGCCGCCCGACTTCGCCTCGGTGAACATCGGCGAGCCCGCGTTCGGCGAGACCGTGCGGCTCCTGCTGGACCTCGGCGTAGGGGTCGAGGTCGGCATCTGGTCCGAGGACGACGCCAGGGCGTTCACCGAGGGGTGCCGGGCGGACGACTACACCCGGATCCTGGTGGAGGTCATCGACCGGCCGGTCGGGCGGGCGGTCGCGGACGCCCTGAGGATCCTCGACCTCCTCGACGCGCGGACCGGCGCCGTACCGGTCCAGCTCCACTCCGACGGCGACGCCGCGTGGCCCGTCCTGCGCCTCGCGCTCCGGCGCGGCCTGGAGACGCGCATCGGCCTGGAGGACACCCTGCTGGACGCCGACCACTCGCCCGCCGAGGACAACGCGCGGCTCGTGGCGCAGGCGGTGCGGCTGGGGGAGAGCGTCCGGACGCAGGCCGCCGCCCGTACCGCCCAGGGGTGAGGCCCGCGGCCGGCCCGGGGCGGACCCGGTCCGGCGGCGGCCGGGCCCGGGTCCGCGGCGCACGGGTCCCGGACGGTACCCGTACGACCCGCGGGGACCGCGTCCGGCCGCGGCGGCACGGCCCGATCGGCTACGGCTTGGGCAGCGTGCAGCCGGGGCGGTCGAGGTCCACTTCGTTGCCGGTGCCGACGCAGGGGGCGATGGTGTACGTCTGCTGGGCGTAGCCGATGCCCCGGCGGACGGCCACGGTGCCGTTCTCGTCCACCTCGCAGGGGTTGTTGAGGGTGCAGCGGCCGCCCGATTCGTTCCGGGTGTTGTTGACGGCGACCACCTTGCCGGTCGCCGTGTCGACCACGGGCGCCCCGGAGGTCCCGCCTATCGTGTCGCAGGCGGCGGTGTACCGGATGGAGTCCTTCCAGGTCCAGCCGCCTTCCTTGAGGCGGTGCGCGAAGCCGTCCGTGGAACAGCCGTAGATCCGCTTCCAGTAGCCGGAGACCACCTTGATGGAGGTCCCCCGCGCCGGGCGGGAGGTGTCCAGTTCGAGGGCCTTGACGCGGTGGCGTTTCTCGATCTGCCGGTAGGTGCTGGTCAGTTCGTACAGCGCGACGTCGGTGTCGGTCATCGTCGCGTACGCGATCCTGCTCGCCCGCAGGGTGGCGACGCGGGTGCCGGCGGAGTTCAGGAGGTCGAAGCCGCGGGTCGAGGGCCGGTCGACGACCACGACGCCGGCAGCCGGCATGCCGGACTCCAGGCAGTGGCCGTTGGACAGCACCAGCGCGCGGTCGTCGGGGCGCGACTGGGGCAGCCGCACGACCGAGCCTGAGCAGTTGTTCAGGGCCACGGTGCCGGCGAAGCCGACGGCGGCGGCCTCGGGCGCCCGCACCGGGGCGGGAGCGGAAGCCGGGGCCGGAGCCGGGGCGGCGGACGCGGGGGCGGCGCCGAGACCGGGGAGTGCCAGCGCGAGCAGGGCACCGGCGAGGGACTTCTTCATGTGGGGGTCCTTCCGTGCACGGACGGTCGTGCGCATTCTTCGGAATGGACATGTCCCCGACAAGGATGGATTTTCGGTCACCACTCCCACACGGGCCCGCCCCGGAGCGAGGGGCGCCCGCCGCAGCCTCCGCATCCGCCCGCCGCCGTCGCGCGCCCGGCCGGGCAGGGGGCGCGGCACCGTCCGGGAACGCGGCCGGACGGGCCCGTCCGGCCACACCGACCCAGCCTCGGGGCGTCGGCACCGGCGGCCGGCGTGTCCCCCGTCGGCGCCGCCCCCGGCCCGGCGGCGCGGCCGCCACGGGCCCGTACCCGGGCCGGACGCCGGGGCCGGACGCGGTGGCGGCAAGTGACCGCGCACGGGCGGCCCGACCGCGGCCCCCCAACCCGGCACGACGGCCGCGCACCCCCCCCGGACGGCCGTCCCGTCCGGCCGGGTCCACCCGGCGACGAGGCGTCCGGAGGACCCCCGCCCTTCGTCCGAGGGGTTCGGGACGCGGTTGAGCCGGACGTCGGACCCGTCGGCGGGACCGGTCCCGAGCACCGTGACGGTCGGGTCGGGGCGTCGCTCTCGCTCTGGTGCTGCGGCTCCGCCTCACCGCGCAGGGGGGCGCGCGACCGCGCCGCCACCACCGGGTCGTGGACGCCGTCGCAGATCCACCGGGTGCCGGGCACCCCGTGCTCCGAGGTGCCGATCAGCGCCTCGCCGGGGACGCCCTCCAGGGGCGCGCCGCGGTAGCCCATCGGCACGGGGTACGTCACCGGCTCCCGCGCGGCGGCGTCCGTCACGGTCATGAACTCGATCCCGACCGCACCCTCGGGATCGTCCAGGCGGAACCCGCCGGACTTGACCGGTTCCGGTGCCCCCGTACCGCCTGCGTACCAGCTCCGCTCCGGCAGCCAGCCGGTGAGCGGCTCCAGTTCGCCGGGCGTCAGGGTGATGTGGTGGACGGATGCCGCACGAGCTTCCTCACGCGCGGGTGCGGGTCCGTCCCGCGACGGGACGCGGCCCAGCCCACGCGGGGGGACCGCGCCGCTCGGACGGCAAGAGACCCCGGGAGCAGCCCCGTCTCCCTCCGGCCGCCCGCAGCCGCGCACCCGGTCCCGGGCCCCAGGGGATCCGGCCTCCCGGGCCCCGGCCCTGCCGCTCTCCGCGGCTCCTGCCGGTCCCGCGGCCGCGCCGGCGCGACGGGACCGCCTGCCGCGCGGCCGGCGGGGCCGGACGCCCGGGACGGCGCGCACCCCGCGCGCGGGGCCGACCCCGGGGCGCCGCCGGCCGGCCGGCTCACCGGGGAGCCCCGGGGCCGAGCGGGCCGGTCACGCGAGGCGGCGGGGGAGGTCCTGCCGGGACAACGCGCCGGTCTTCCGCATGGCGCGGGCGATGTGCTGTTCCACCGTCCGGGGGGACAGGTGCAGCGTCGTGGCGATCTCCCGGTTCGTCAGTCCGGACGCCGCGAGTTCGGCCACCTCCCGTTCGCGCGGCGAGAGCTGGTCCGCCTGGGAGGGGCGGCCGGGCCGCCGCTTGTCCTTGACCGGCTGGTAGGCGCGCAGGACCGCCCGGCAGCGGGCCGCGTCCCAGACCGCCCCCAGGTCGCTGAACCGCTCGGTGCACTCCCGCAGTTCGGCCACCGCCCGTGCCGTGGCGCCGCCGGCCCCGTCGCCGTCCCCGGCGGCCCCCTCCTCCGCGGGGGGCCGCCCGGTCCCGGTGTCCCGGGGCGGGCCTTCCCCGGCCTCCTCCGGGGCGTCGAGCGTTTCCGCCTCCAGGAGGCAGCGCGCCGCGTTCTCCGCGTTCAGCGCCTGGGCGTAGGGGCGGGGGAGGGCGCCGTACGCGTCCGCCGCCGCGCGGTACAGGCGTACGGCCTCCCGGCGCCGGCCCTCCACCTCCGCCAGCGCGGCCCGGCCCCAGGCGAGGGCGGCCCGGGCGACGGGCGCGTCGCGGTCCTCGACACCCCGGGCGAACGTGTGCAGCATGTGCCGCGCCGTCCCCTCCTCGCCCGCGCGCGCCAGCGCCTCCACGGCCCAGGGGACGAGCTCCGCCGCCCACACCCAGACCCCCTTGGCGGTGACGCCCGACCATGCCGCACGGGCCGCCTCCGCCGCCTCGGCCACCTCCTGGCGCACCAGCGCGAGACGGATCAGCGCGCCCGACGTGGCCGCGGCCAGCGGGGCCGGCGTGTCCTGCGGCGCCGTCGCGTCGTCGCCGGACAGCCAGGACAGCGCCGTTCCCCAGTCGCCCTGGGCGAAGGCGAGGAGACCGCGGACCATACGGGCGTCGGAAGCGAGGAGGGGCATGTCGGACGTGGCCCCGGCGAACCTCTCGCACCGCTCGGCCAGCCCGCCCCACCGGCCCGTGTACCACTCCAGCAGCAGCCGCGTCCCCAGAGCGGTGTGCTCGGTGTAGGGGGCGCCGTTCCGCGCGGACAGGTCGAGGCCCGCCGCCAGCATCTCCTCCGCCCGCGGGTAGTAGCCGAGCCACGCCGCGGAGTCCGCGGCGTTGCACAGCCCGCGCGCCGCGTGCAGGCGGCAGTTCGGATCCGGACTGTCCACGGGCAGTTCGTCCACCAGGCCCCAGGCGTCCTTCTCGCCGAGGCTCAGGGAGAAGGACAGGCGGTTGGTGAGGACGGCGGCGTGGACGACGGCGTCCTCGCTCTCCTCCGCGAGCTGCGTGGCGGCGAGGAGCCACCTCCGGTGCGCCTCGGCCGAGGGCCCCGGCCACTGCGGGAGGGACAGCGCCGCCATCGCCCGTGCCGCCAGGTCCGGACGCACCTCGCGCAGTTCGGCGGCGGCGAGCTCCAGCTCCCGCATTCCCTGCTGCATCCTCCCCAGCTGGTTGTTCAGCAGCAGCCCCAGATCCAGCCGCAGTTCACCGCGGACGGCCGGGGGAGCGAGAGGTCGCCCACGATGTGCCTCAGGACCTCGACGGTCTGGTCCGAGCGCAGTCCGACGACGGCGCTGCGCGCCAGCAGGGGCGCCAGCCGGGCACGGGCCTGCGGCGGTACCGCCGGCGAGGCGAGGGTCGGCTCCAGCAGGCCGATCGCCTCCTGGTGGCGGCCCGACCCGGCGGCCTCCCGGGCGGCGTTCTCCACGGCCCGCAGCCACCCGCGGACGTGACCGCCGGCCCTGTGGTGCCGGGCCAGCACGGCCCAGGGCACCGGCTGCCGGCGGGCCACCACCCGGGCCGCCCGCCGGTGCAGTTCCTGGCGTACCGGGCCGGGCACGGAGGCGTGCACGGCGAGCGCCGCGAGGGGGACGGGCAGGCCGTAGCGCCCCTCCTCCCGCTCGGACAGCGCCGCGCAGGCCAGGGCGGCCAGCAGGGCGCTCCTGCCCCGCGCCGGGCCGAGGCCCGCCACGGCGACCAGTTCGTCCCCGCCCGCCGACTCGTCCAGCACGGCCGCCGCCCAGACGATCGGCCGGTCCTCCGGGGAGAGGAGCAGCGTCCGGCCCAGCGCCAGCTCCGCCAGCCGGACCGGTACGCCGAGCCCGTCCAGGTCGACGGAGGCGTACTCCGCCCGCATGCGCTCCCGCATGAGCGCCAGCAGGTCGACCACCACCTGCGGCACCCCGCCGGAACGTTCCCGCAGCCTTGCCGCGAACTCGGCCGGGAGGTGGTCGCCGAGGGCCTCCACCGCGGCGCGGCGGACCCTGGCCGTGTCCCACGGCTCCAGCCGGTGCCGCACCACGGTGAGTTCGGACGGGTAGCCGACCGGCGAGGCCCCGAGCGGGAGACCGGGCGCCTCCAGCTCCTCCGGACGGTAGGACACCACGGCCGTCAGACCCGGCCACGGCGCTTCCAGCACGCGGCGGAGCCGCTGCCGCTCCTCGGCGTCCGCCCGGTGCGCGTCGTCCACCAGGAGGAGCAGCGGTTCCTCCTGCCGTGCGGGCTCGGGGCGGGCAGCGGGATCACCGCACCTCCACGCCAGGTGGGTCATCCCCGCGGCCTCCGGCGAGGCGCCGACCTCGCGGAGGAGGTGGCTCTTGCCCATGCCGGCGGCGCCCTCCACGAAGACCAGCACCGGCCCCGATCCGGCGCCCGCCAGGGGCCAGCGCAGCGCGGGTTCCCCGGCGGACTCGTGTGTGGTGACCACGCGACCGTCCCATGACTCTGAGTTCCCGGTCCCGGGTGCGCCGCGGCGCACCGGCGACCGGAGGCGAGGGCCGCGTCCCGTACGCCGCCCCGGCCCGAGGAATCGCCCGGGAACCGGCCGGTGCCCTCGGAGGAGCCCGGTTCGCCGGGGCTCGACGTCCTCCCGGTCTCCCAGGATGTCCCGTCGACGCCGTCGCGGCAACGTATCAGAAGGGGGCGTCCCACTCGGGGCGGGGGAGGGGGGAGGACCGCGGGGCGACCGGCCGCCCCGGGCCGGCCGACGCCTCCGGACGGCCCGGGACGGCCCGGTGCGCCCGCGCCGGGGCGGGGGAGTGCCGGAGGGGGCGCTTAAACCAGTACGTCCAGGCCGAGGGACCGGGACCAGAGGGCCGGGGGCAGGGCATCCGCCGGGTCGGCCTGCCCCCGCGCCGCGCCGAGCGCGATGACGGCGGTCACCGCGGTCCCGGCCTCCACGCGCCGCACCACCGTCCGCGTCGCGTAGGCGTCGACGAGGCGGAGGCCCCGCCCGCAGGTCGCCCGGTCGTCCAGCGGTTCCCGCCTCGGAGCGGTCCGCTCCTTCCAGGAGCCGCCGTCCAGCACCTCGACGGTCAGGGTGTCGCCGCGGACGTCGACCGACAGGGAGACCCACTGGCTGCCGCTGTGCAGGACCGTGTTGGTGACCAGCTCCGTGACGATCACCGCCAGGGCCTCCTCGGCGTGGTCGGCCAGGTGCCACCGGCGCACGACGGCCCGGGAGAACCGCCGGAGGGCGGGCACGGCCTCCGGCGAGGCCGGCATGGTGCAGGCGGCCAGGCCGCGCAGGGCTTGATCAGGCCGGGCGCACTGCGCGGTCCCTCCCAGGACGCGTTCGATGACCATGGCATGGGCTCCAGTCCGTTCGAGCCGGTACCCGTACTCGGGTCCGGCGGCCGGGAGTATCCGATTTCACCGGCCGTTCAGGTACCGGACGCTCCGTCTTCGGCATACCAACGATCCGCTCCCGTTTGTGACGCGCGCAATCAGGGGTGGCGAAGCACGTATACGCAAAGAACCGCGTGCGGCCCCCGAAAGGAGCCTTGCTCGGCCCGCCCCTCCGCCGGCGGCGGATTCCGGCGTTCCCCGGAGTGCGCGCCCGCCCGGGGCGTACGATGCGAAGACTCGCCACCCGGGTTTCGGCCACGGTCCGCCGCTGCCGGAGCCGGACCGGACCCCCCGCCGGCGGGGAGGCGTCCGGACCGCGGGTGCGGCGGGCGGTCCGCCTCCCGGCAGGTGAACCGGCGGTAACGGCCTGGTCGCGCACCGGTTCCGGCGGCGGGTCCGGGTGACGCGATGCCAGTCGTCGAGGGGGATTGTTGGCGTATCCGTATCCGGCCACATCCGGATGGAGGACGGGCAGACCGGCCCGTAGGGTCTCTCCGCCGACGAACCGCCGCATCGGAGCGGCGGGGTCGGCGGAGACGGTACCCGTGGGAAGCGCGTCGCACGCGCCCCGGGCGGAGGCCGGTCCCACCCCGGCCCCCTCGCCCGGACACGGGACCGGCCGTTCGGTGCCGGTTCCCGAACACGCCGTACCGACAGAAGCCGTACCGACAGAGAAAGCAGAACGGCACCTATGAAGGCGAAGCGCCTACGGACGACGGCAGGATGCCTGGCACTGCTCCTGATCAGCGGCTGCCGTCCACTGGCGGACGAGGGCGGGGAGAGCGCCCCCATCGTCATCGGGACCGTGAACGCCCTGACGCACCTCGACCCCGCGGGGGCCTACGACAACGGCTCGTGGGCGCTGTACAACAACGTCTACCAGAGCCTGCTCACCTTCGAGCCCGGCTCGCCGCTGCCCCAACCGGACGCGGCCGAGGGGTGCGAGTTCACCGACCCCGGCCTCACGACCTACCGGTGCCTGCTCCGCGAGGGCCTGAGGTTCTCCAACGGGAGCAGGGTGACCGCGGCGGCGGTGAAGCACTCGTTCGACAGGATCCTGCGGATCGACGACCCGCTCGGGCCGAGCCCGCTCTTCTCGAACCTCAAGTCGGTGGAGGCGCGCGGCACCGCGGTGATCTTCCACCTCAAGACGGCCGACGCGACGTGGCCGTCGAAGATCGCCACGGGGGCGGGGTCCATCGTGGACCCGGCCGTGTACCCGCTCGACGAACTGCGCACGGCCAAGGAGGTGACCGGATCCGGCCCCTACCTGATCTCCTCCCGGACCGATGACAGGATCGACCTGAAGCCCAACCCCGACTACAAGGGGGCGGTCCCCCACGGCAAGGGGCTGCCCATCCGGATCCGGTACTACCAGCAGGCCCAGGAGGTCGAGAAGGCCTGGCAGAACGGGACGGTCGACGTGGCCTACCGGGGGCTGCCCGCGGCGACCCTGGCGAAGCTCGACGAGAACACCCCCGGAATGCGCCTCTCCATCGGGCAGAGCGCCGAGACCCACTACCTCGCCATCAACCTGCGCCGCAAGACGAACCCCCTGGCCCACGTGGCCGCCCGCCGGGCCGTCGCGACCCTCGTCGACCGCGGGCACCTGGCCGGCAAGGTGTACGGGCACACCGTGACGCCGCTGTACTCGCTGATCCCCCAGGGCATCACCGGTCACAGCACGGCCTTCTTCGACGCCTATCCCGAGGTGGACCCCGAGCACGCGAAGCAGCTCCTGGAGTCCGCCGGGATCGCGACGCCGGCGCGCTTCGCCCTGGGGCACCAGAGCGGGACCGCCGCCCTTGAGGCGAAGGAGCTCGAACGCCAACTGGAAGCCGGCGGGGCCTTCGAGGTCACCCTCGTCGAGGAGGACGACTGGCCCACGTACCAGCGGCGCTACGCCCGGGGGGATTTCGACGCCTTCATCACCGGATGGGCACCCGACTTCCCGGACCCCGAGACGTTCACCCAGCCGCTGCTCGGCCCGGACAGCATCCTGGGCAACGGCTTCTCCTCCCCCGAGGTCGACACGGCGATCCGGATGACGCAGAAGCAGACCGACCGGGGCCTGACCAGGGAGCAGTTCCGGAGGATCCAGAGGACCATCGCGAAGTCGGTCCCCCTGGTGCCCCTGTGGCAGCAGAAGGACTACGTGGTGACCCGACCCCACGTGGGCGGGGGCCAGTACCTGGCGGACGGCACCGGGGTGTGGCGCCTGTGGGAGCTGAGCCTGCTGTGACGGCAGCCGCCGACGGTCGGGGCGGCAGGGGAGGCCGTGGCGCCGCGCGGTCCCCCGCCGGCCGTCGGCGGTGCCCGGAGCCCCGGCCCGGGCGCGGTTAATTGCGTATCCGGGTCACCGGCCGCCCGGATGGCCGGCGGCGTCCCGGCCCCCTAGATTCCGGTCAGGCGGCCGATCGGACGGGGGAGCCGGCAGGGGCGGTTCCGACCGTGTCCCGGTCCGCCGGTATTCGCACGGGCATGCGGAACGAGTCGTGCACACCGCCCTCCGGCCCACCCAACCGGTCGGCGACCCGCCCTGCCGCCCCGGCAGCCGGTACGGCGCGCTCCTCCCCACGGCGCGCACCGTACCGGGGACTCCTCCGCATGCCCGGGCGCCCCGCGAGCCCCGCCGGACCGTTTCGGGACCGCCGGTCGCCGACCCCCGGCCCCGGCGGCCCGGCCGCGCCCGGCGCCCCGTCTTTCGCGCCCCGGTCTTCCGGGGCCGCCGCGGCCTCGCCCCGAGGAGCCGTCCGCGGCCCCGGGCGCCGCGGACGGGCAGGGCCCCGCCGCCGGCCGGCGCCGAGGCCCTCCGGAGCCGCCACCCCGTCGTACACCGGGCTCCGCGCCGTCCCCGCGGCCGGCTCCGGACCGGGGGCCAGGGACGGGGCGCCCCCGTCCGCAGCCCGGCCCCCGGCGGGGAGGCCGCCGGGGAAGGCCGCGGTCCGGGGCCGGCCCGCCGCGAACGCGCGCCCCGACGGCCCCGGCGCCCGCCGGCACCGCCACGGGCCGTGTGCCGCTCCGTGCCCGGGGTAGCCGCGACTCCGTGCAGGCTGACCCTGGAGGGAGCTGGTGATGGCGTGGACGATCCGGCGGAAGACGGCCGAGCGGGCGGAGGAGGGGGCGGGTCCCGCCCCCGGGACGGGACCCGCCGACCCGGGGGCGCGGCCCGCGGATCCCGGGGCGGGGCCCGCGTGGCCGCGAGGCGCCCGCATCGTGGCCACGCTGGTGGCCTTCGTGTTCATGGTGGGGTTCGCGGTGGTCCTGGCCCGGTTGACTCTGGAGCCGTCCGCCGCCTCCGAACGGCTGACGCACAGCAACCTGCGTCCCGGTGACTCCATCCGCCACTACCTCGCGCAGCCCGCCTTCCGCGACACGGTCAGGCAACTCGGCGGGAACATCGCGCTGGGCGTGCCGTTCGGGCTGCTGCTTCCCGTGCTGGCGCCCCGCACCCGCGGCCTGCTGCGGGTCGTGGCGATCACCGCCGCCGTGATGACGCTGGTGGAACTGGTGCAGGGGGCGCTGATCACCGGGCGTGCCTTCGACGTCGACGACGTGATCCTCAACAGCACCGGTGCGCTGCTGGGCTACCTGCTGCTCGGCCGGAGGCTCGGCCGCGCCGTCCACCCCCGGCGCCCGCGCTGGTGGCACCGGTTCACCCGGCGCGCCGCCTGACGGGCGCCTGCCCCTCCCGCCGCGCGGACCGTGCCCGGCACCCGACCCGCGGGCCGTGCACCCCGCGGCGCCGCTCTCCCCACCCCGCGGGCCGCGGGGACGCGGTCCCCGCCCGTCGCGCGTGTCGCGGCGGGCCGGGGGGAAGACGGACCACCATGCCGACCGGAAACCACCAGCCCCTCAAGCGCGCCCTGACCACCCGCCTGCTCTACTTCTTCGTCCTCGGCGACGTCCTGGGCGCGGGGGTGTACGTCCTCATCGGCCGGATCGCCGCCGACTCGGGGGAGCGGTGTGGGCACCGCTGACCGTCGCGCTCGCCCTGGCCCTCCTCACGGCGGCCTCGTACGCCGAACTCGCGACGAAGTATCCGCGCTCCGGCGGTTCCGCGCACTACGTGACCCGCGCCTACGGGCCGTTCGCCGGCTTCCTCACCGGGTTCTGCATGCTCGCCGCCGGCGTCGTGTCGGTGGCCGCGCTCGCCAGGGGGTTCGCGGGGGACTACCTCGCGGTCTTCGTCCGGGTTCCCGCCGGCCCGGCCGCCGTGCTGTTCCTGGCGGCGCTGGCCCTGCTCAACGCCCGCGGCGTCCGGGAGTCCACCCGCGCGAACGTCGCCGCCACCCTCGTCGAGGTCGGCGGCCTGGCAGTCGTCGTCGTGCTCGGGGCCTGGCTCCTGCTGCGGGGCGAGGGGGACGTCGGCCGGCTCACCCGGCTGGGGACGGCCGACAGCGGCGCCGCGGCGGCCCTCCTGAGCGGTGCGGTACTGGCCTACTACTCGTTCGTCGGCTTCGAGACCTCCGTGAACGTCGCCGAGGAGACCCGCGACCCCCGGCGCTCCTACCCGCGTGCCCTGTTCGCCGCGCTCCTCACGGCCGGCGCGGTGTACGCACTGGTGGGCGCCGCCGCGTCCGCCGCCGTCCCGACGGGCACCCTCGCCCGGTCCGACGGTCCCCTCCTCGAAGTGGTCAGGGCGGCGGGCGGCGTACCGGAGCGGCTGTTCGGCGCCGTCGCGCTCGTGGCGGTCGCCAACGGCGCGCTGCTCACCGGGATCATGTCCTCGCGGCTGGCGTACGGCATGGCCCGCGACGGCCTGCTGCCCGCCGTCCTGGCCAGGGTGCTGCCGGGGCGCCGGACCCCTTGGGTCGCGATCGCCGCGACGACCGCCCTGTCGGCCCTGCTCGCCCTCACCGGCGGCGTCGCCACCCTCGCGTCCACGCTGGTCCTGCTGCTCCTCGTGGTCTTCTTCGCCGTCAACACCGCGGCCCTCGCCCTGCGCCGCGACCCCGTCGCACCGGACCACTTCCGGGCCCCGACGGCCCTGCCCGTGCTCGGCGCCGCCTCGTGCGTCCTGCTGGCCACCCGGATCGAGGCGGCGGTCTGGCTGCGCGGGCTGGCCGTCCTCGGTACGGGCTTGGTGCTGGGCGCGGTCGTCGCGGCGCGCCGGGGCGCCGGACGGGCGGCGGGGGACCGGGCCGCGCGCGGGTGACCACCGGGCACCGCCGGGGCGCGCCCGGCCGGGTCCGGCCCGTGCGCCGCCGTCCGGGAGGACCGGTGCGAAACGGCGCCCCTCCGCCCGGGAGGAGCGCCGGCGGAGCGGATCAGCGTCCGCCCCTGGCCAGGTTGTAGGCGAGGACGAGCACGGCCAGGACCATCACCGCCAGGTGCGTCCAGGGCGGGCCCGCCGCGGCGTCGGAAGCGTTTTCCCACATCCATGTCATCGTGACTCCTGTGTGTTCGCGGGCAGGGTGAGAGCAGGGGCGCCGTGGTGCCGCCGCGGACGCGTGAGCGCGACGGACAGCAGAACGGCGAAGACGGCCGGGAGGACCACGGGCAGCCGCACCCGCGGGCTCCCGGGCCGCTCCGCCGCTTCCGGGGCCGCCCCCCACGGGGCGGCCCCGGCCGCGTACACCGGCTGGATCCGGCGCGGTCGACACACGGCCCGGGGAGCCGGGGGAACGGCCTTCTTCGGTGCCATGTCCGCCGTGTACCCCCTCTTCGCCTTCCGAGACCGGGAGTTGGGCCTTCCGACCTCGGAAGCCGGGAGCGCGGTGGCGGCCGGTTGCCGTCACCGCGCCCCCGGGGAACCGCGCCGTCAGCGCCCGCGGGTCCGGCCGGTCCCGCCGGACCCGGCCCCCGCCACGTGGAGGGCGAGCGCCACCAGAGCGAGGAGCACGACGTTCCCGGAGGAGAGGGGAGCCGGGGAACGTCCGTGTCAGGCGGTGCGCCGAGCCTCCGTCGGCCTTGGTGGGCGACCGGCGGGTCGGCGGCGGCGGGGCCGGTCCGCAATCGGCCCTCGGGCAACACCCCGGTATCCGCGGTAGCTTGCTCCCCCCTCGGGGTGACGTTCCCCGGCCGCTGCACGGAGCGGCCCTGTGGTGTGCGGCAAGGGGGAAACGGTGTCCGCCGTCGCGCAGTTGCCGGCCGGGAAGGCGTTGAGCGTCCGCGCATCGGCGGACGTGTTTCCCGACTCGTTCGGCGACCCGGGCACGGCCCGGGACCACGGGGTCGGGGTGGGCAGGACCGCCTTGGTCGTCCCGGCCGGCACCCGGGCGGTCTTCACCACCTCCGGGCCGGCGCCGCAGGCCATCCGGGAGCTGTGGCGGGACGTGTCCACCGAGTGGCCCCGTCGAACCCGTACCGCACCCGCGCCGGCCCCGAGGTCCTGCGCGCCCACCTGTCACGGAAGAAGACCGAGGCCGACGCCGAACTGTGGCTCCCGGTGGAGCCCGAGCACGGCTGAACACAGCGGCATACCCCCGGGCAGGCGTGTGCGGGCTCGTCGATCGTGCTGACGATCCGCCTCTGCGCGGTCCGCACCTCCGGGGCGACCGTTGCGGTCATCCCCGCTCCCCGCTCCCCGCCGCCGCCGTACGGTGCGCCGCGGTCCGCCGCGGTCCCGGGGAGCGTCCGGGGGAACGGCGACCGGCCGGTCGGAGCGGGGGAGGCCGGACGTCAGGCGTCGGTGGTGTCGGGGCGGAGGGCGAAGACCCGGTCGAGGCCGACGATGGTCAGGATGCGCAAGGTGTTGGCGGGTACGGAGGCCAGGGCGATGTCCGCCCCGGCGGCCAGGGCGTGCTGCCGGGCGGCGAGGAGCGCGGTGATGCCGGTGGAGTCGCAGAACTCCAGGTTCGCCAGATCGACGACCAGGCGTTCGCCCGGTCGCAGGGGGAGGCTCTCGGCCCGTCGGCGCAGGGCGGCGGCGTGGGCGTAGTCCAGGTCGCCGAAGACCTCCAGGACGGGGCCGGCGGCGGTGTTTCGTTCGGTGATCGTCAGCGGGCTCATCGATGGTGGTTCGTTGCCGGGCGGGTGGGCGGGAGGACGGCGGGGACGCCGAGGGCGAGCAGGGCGGTGTCGTCGTCGAGGCCTTCGCCGAAACCGTCCAGCAGGGCGATCAGCGCACCGATCACCTCCCGGGGGGGCGGAGGGGGCGCGGGCGGCGGCGAACGCGTGCAGGGCCTCCTCGCCGTACAGGCTGTCGCGGGTGGGCCCGGTGCGCGCCTCGGTCAGGCCGTCGGTGTAGAGCAGGAGGGTGTCGCCGGGCGCGAGGGTGGTCTCGGCGGTGACGAAGGGGGCGACGGGCAGGACGCCGACGAGCATGCCGCCCGGGGTGGACAGGAAATCGACCCGCCCGTCGGCCCTCATGACCAGGGCCGGCGGGTGGCCGCCGGAGGCGAGGCGGACGGTGGTGTGGCCGCCGTCGGCACCGGGCTTGAGGACGCCGTAGACGACCGTGCAGTAGCGGGGGTCGCCGGTGGCGGTGTACCGGTCGTGCAGAACGGTGTTCAGCGTGGTCAGCACGGCGTCCGGTTCGGACTCGTGGAGGGCGGCGGCGCGCAGGGTGTAGCGGGTCAGGGAGGTCACCGCCGCGGCCCGGGGGCCCTTGCCGCAGACGTCCCCGAGGAAGAACCCCCATCGGGCGCCGTCGATGGCGAACAGGTCGTAGAAGTCGCCGCCCAGGCGGTGGGCGGAGGCGGCGTGGTAGTGCACGGCCGTCTCCAGGCCGGGCACGGCCGGCAGCGACGCTGGCAGCAGCGACTGCTGCAGCACGGCCAGGGCGTCGGCCAACTGGGCCCGGTCGGCCTCGGCCTGCCGGTGCGCCCGTTCCGCCTCGGCGCGCGCCTGCTCCGCCTCGATCCGGGCCTTCTCGGCCTCCTGCCTGCGCCGCAGGAGCTCCTCCTCGTAGCTGCGGCGGTCCGAGGCGTCGAAGACGGTGGTGCGGATCAGCAGGGGATCGCCGTCGCCGCTGTACTTGATCACCGAGGAGACCAGCACCGGCAGCCGGCCGCCGCGGGCGATCTTCATCTCCAGGGCGATGCCGCTGATCTCGCCCTGCATCCGCAGCAGCGGAGCGAAGTGCGTCTCGTGGTACAGCTTGCCGCCGACGGTGAGGAGGTCGGTGAAGCGCATGTGGCCCACGACCCTCTCGCGCTGCAGGCCGAGCCAGCCCAGCAGCGTGCTGTTGATCTTGGCGATGGTGCCGTCCATCAGCGTCGACAGGTACCCGCAGGGCGCCGACTCGTAGAGCTCCTCGGCGCTGTCCTCCAGCAGCGCGGTGAACACGGCGTCCGTCCCGGCGCCCCCGGTCCCCGACGGTTCGGGACTTCCGCCCGTGCGGCACATCACCGCAACGACCCCAGGAAGTCCAGGATCGCCTCCGCGGTGGCCTCCGGCGCGCTCAGCTGGGGGCAGTGACCGGTGGCGTCCAGGGTCACCAGGCGGGAGGAGGGGATCGCGGCGTGCACGAAGGCGCCGACCTCGGGGGAGCGATGACGTCCTGGGCGCACTCCAGCACCAGCGTCGGCACGCGCACCTCCTCCAGGTCCCGGCGGCTGTCGGACAGGAAGGTGGTGCGGGCGAAGACCCGCGCGATGTCGGGGTCGGTCGCGCAGAAGCTGTTGGTCAGCTCCCGTCCGAGTTCCGGCCGTTCCGGGTTGCCCATGATGATCGGGGCCATCACGGAGGACCAGCCCAGGTAGTTCGACTCCAGCGACGCCAGCAGTTCGTCGATGTCCTCCGCGGTGAATCCGCCGCGGTACTCCTCGTCGTCGATGTAGCAGGGGGACGGGGTCACCATCACCAGCGCCCCGATCCGCTCCGGTGCCGCCCGGGCCGCCAGCACGCCGACCATGGAGCTGACCGAGTGGCCCACGAACACGGCCCGTTCCAGCTCCAGCTCGTCGCAGACCTCCACCGCGTCCTGGGCGTAGCCGTCCAGCGACGCGTAGCGCTCCTCGCTCCAGGCGGACAGGTCCGAGCCGCCGGAGCCGACGTAGTCGAAGAGCACCACGCGGTAGCGGTCGACCAGCGCCGGCACCAGCAGCCGCCACATGTTCTGATCGCAGCCGAACCCGTGCGCCAGCACCACTGTCGGCCCGTCCGGGCGGCCGGTCACCCTCACGTTGTTCCTACTGCGGACATCCATACTCACGATTCTCCCATCCCGGCCGGGCCCCCCGGGCCGCGGCCGCCGGTCGGCGCTCCGGCGGCGCACGCCGGAGCACCTCCGGTTCTGTGGCGGGACCCGGCCTCCCCGGGGGCTCCGCGGGGCCGTCGGGGCGAAGGTGGAGGACGACAGGACCGTGGTCAACCTGACGGCCGGCGTCGGCGTCGACGACGTGCGCCGAACCCTCGCCACCAGGGCCCCGATCGTCCGCGCCATCCCGCTTCCCGCCGTGCGCGAGCGCCGCTCCGCGACCGTGACCTGCCCCTCGCACCCGGTGGCGGACGCTCTCTTCGAACGACTGGGCGGGGCACTCCCCGTCGACGGCGAGGGCGCCTTCGACGTCTTCCCCGCCCGGACCGGGACCCTCACCGCCCCCTACGCCCACCCCGCCACGCCCACCCCGTGGGCCGCCGGCCACGGCGTCGCCCCCGACACCGCCGACCGGTGCGCGCGCGGCCTCCTCCGGAACGTCGGCCGCTCACTGAACGGCGGGATCCGCCCTCCGCCTCAGCTCGCCGCCGACCACGAGGCACCCGGAGGGAACAACGAGCGGATCCGCACCACGTGGTTCGACCCGGCCGGTGCGGCAGCCCCCCGAGGAGGCCCTGGACGGCCTCCTCGAGAATCCGGGGTGGCAGCCTCCCCGTTGCGACCGCCGCCCGCGCCGATCGACCCGGGCCCGCCCGGTGCGGACGTCCCCGTCGGGTGCGCGAGGTGCTCGGCCCGGGACCGGGCGCCTCCGCGGTCGTCCCGCCTCCGGGCCCTCCGCAGCCGCACGCCCGTCCCCACCCGCCCCGGCGGGCCGACCGCAGCCCACCCGCCCCATGGGGTGGTGCGGTGCCGTCCCGCCACCCCCTCGGCCGCCCCGCCGCACCGCCGCCCGACGGACGACACCGGTGGTGTACGGCCGGGGCCCCGCCGCACCACCGCCGACACGTACGGCGGGATCCGGCCGTACGCGAGGGGGCCGGGCCCCGGTCACGCGCAGCCGGGCCCCGCACCGTACCCGCCGGCCGGTGGCGCCGCCCGGGCACGGCACCGTGCGCCCATGGCCGGGGCGCCACCGGGGAACGGCGCGGGACAGGGCTACAAGGCGCGGAACACGGGGTATCCGATCCTTCCCCGTGGAGACGCGCAGGGGTGTCCCTGAGGAGGCTGCCGTGCCATTCCGCACCCGTACGACACCAGCACCGGCCCGGCGAGCGAGGACGGCGCCGTTCGCCTCCGCGCTTGTCCTCGCGCTCGCGCTCTCCGCGTGTGCGGCGGGTGCCGGAGGGGCGGCCCCACCCGGGGCGGGGCCGCGTACCGGACCGTCCACGCCGGCGGCCCCGGCCACCACGGCCGTCCCGCCGCCGGCCCCCGGCACCACGGCCCCCGGCCGCACCACCCCGGCCGCGCCGACGCCCCCGTCCCCGACGCGGCCCGCCACCCCTCCCGCGGGAGGCGCCCAGGTCCGGGTCGCCGTCTACTTCCTGCACGGTGGGAGGGTGTCGCCCGCCCCCCGCTCGGCGACCGCCCCCGCCACCGCGGCCGGCGCCCTGCGCGCCCTGCTGTCGGGGCCGAGCGCCTTCGAACGCGGGCACCGCCGGACGACGGCGATCCCGGCGGGCACGCAGCTCAGGTCCCTCGCGGTACGCGACGGCGTCGCCACCGTCGACCTGTCCGGCCGGTACGACGACGGGGCCGGCGCCCCGTCGATGCGCGCCCGGCTCGCCCAGGTCGTCTTCACGGCCACGCGCTTCCCCGCGGTGAAGTCGGTGCGGTTCGCACTCGACGGCAGGCCGGTCACCCGCTTCGGCGGCGAGGGCGTCGACCTGGCCCGCCCGGTCGGCCGGGCCGACTTCGAGGACCTGTCGCCCACCGTGCTCGTGGAGTCGCCGATGATCGGCGAGACCGTCCGCAGCCCGGTCAGGGTACGGGGCACCGCGAACACCTTCGAGGCGGGCTTCGGCCTCAGGCTCACCGACGCGGCCGGCCGCACCGCGGTGAAGACGCACGCGATGGCCTCCTCGGGCAACGGCACGCGCGGGACCTTCGACCTGACGGTCCGCTTCCGGACCACGCGCGAGGGCCCCGGGCTCCTGACCACCTTCTGGGACTCTCCGGAGGACGGCCGCCTCGTGGACTCCGCCACCGTTCCGGTGACCGTGCGGCGCTGACGGCCCGGGCCGTACCCACGGACCGGACCGGGCCCCGTCCGTACGGGAGGGCCGCTGCCCGCGGCTGCCCCGGGGCCCGGCCCGCCCCGCTCCCCGGCGGCCGTTCCCCCAGGGAACCCGAAGGCGCCCGCCCGGTCCCCCGGCGGACCGGGAACCACGGCCCGCGCCCGGACGCACCGGGGCACCGCGTGGCGGCCACCGCCACGGGAAACCCCTGCACGGAAGGCGCGGTGGCGACGCGGAGCCGTGCCCGGGGCGGAGCGGGGCGTGGCGTGGCACGGGAGGCGGCGCGCCGCGGCGGCCTCCCGGAGGACGCGGCTCGCATCCACCCCCCGCCGCCCACCTGCCCGGCACGCGGCCCTCCTCCCTCCCGCGGCGGTGGCCGGCGGGTGCCGGGGCGCACGGCCCCGGCGTGTCGGCGGGGCCTCAGGACGAGGTGGTCTCCGCGGTGATCAGCGCGGTGACCTCGGCCATACCGCCCCGGGCGAGGGCTTGGCGCTGCCGGTCGGCGGGCGTGCCCTGCTGCAGCAGCCGGTGGACCAGCGAGGTGACCTGCCGCGTGTCCCCCGCGGCGTCGAGGGCGGGCCCGATGTGGTCCAGGAGGCGGGCCACCATGTCGCCGGCGCTGAGACGCGTGCCGACCGGGTCCAGCAGCGCCCCGTTCAGGCCGTGCCGGGCGGCCTGCCAGTTCGCCGCCTGGAGGAGCTCCGGCGGGCAGTCGGGCTCCGGAACGCCCTTCCCGATGTCGTCGATGGCGGTGGCGACGAGGCCGCGCACGATGCCGGCGAGCATCACCGCCTCGTCGGCGCGCAACTGGACGTCCGGGCACCGCACCTCGACGGTGGGGTAGCGCTGGGACAGGCGCGCCTGCCAGTACAGCTGGCCGGTGTCCCGGACGACACCGGAGTCCAGCAGCCTCCCCACCCGGTGCTCGTAGTCGGACGGGCCGGCGAAGCGCGGCGGCGGGCCGCTGACCGGCCACCGGCCGAAGATGACGGTGCGCCAGCTGGCGAAGCCGGTGTCCCGGCCGTCCCACAGGGGCGAGTTGGCCGACATGGCGCCCAGGACGGGGAGCCACACCCGGATGCGGTTCAGCACCCCCACCCCCACTTCCGGCGAGGGCACGGCCGCGTGCACGTGCATCCCGTTGATCAGCTGCTCGTCCACCAGCTGGGGGGCCTGCACGCGCATGGCGCGGTAGCGGGCGTGCTCGGTGACCGGTACGGGCGCCACCGCCCGATGCGGGGCCGTCGCGCAGGCGGCGAGCCGGCAGCCCGCGTCCTCGGCCGCGGCCGCGAGCGCCAGACGCAGGCGCAGGAGGTGCCCGCCGACCTCGTGGAGTCCGGTGCACACCGGGGTGGCGATCTCCACCTGGGCCTGGAGCAGCTCGGCCTGCACCTCGTTCTCGTCCGTGAGCGGTACCAGGCCGGCCGCGGCGCGCACCTCGTCCGCACGCGCGACCGGCAGCCCGTTCGCCGGGTCGAGCAGCAGGTATTCCTCTTCGACACCGACCGTGATCGTGTTCACTGAGAACCTTTCGTGCTCCGTCCCCCCGGGTGGGGGAGCGGTGATGACCGGGGCGCCGCACGGTGCCGCCCCCGGACCCGGGCCCGGGCGCCCGCTTCCGGCGGCGGGGCGAGGGCGGCCCTGCGGCGGGCGGCACCGGCGGGGGAGGAGCGCCGCAGGTGGCGGGTCCGGCACCGCGGTCCGGAGCAGTCGGCGCCCGGGGTGGCCGGGCCCACGGCGGGCAGGGCGCCGACCGGGGCCTTCGCCGTCACCGCCCGGCACCCTCGGGGCCTTGCGCACGCGCACATGGGAAACGCCGTCCATCCGTCGCGACCGTCCGTCCGCCGTCTGCCCCGCCTCGACCCGGCCACGCACGGCGGCGTCGTCGGCCCTGCCGCGTGCCGCACGGGCGAGCAGGTCGTCCGGGCGCGGCCCGGCGGCCCCGTCCCCGGCCGTCCCGTCGTCGGTTCGTCCGGCCTCCTGCCTGAAGGCGACCGGGCGGGGTAACCGCCGGAGTGATCCGCCGCTGCGCGGCGCGCGCCGCTCCGGAGGGACGGTTCATCATGGCACCAGCGGCCCGCCACCCGCCCGGCGCGACACGGCAGCCGGCTTCGACGGCCGGAGGCCGCCTCGCCGCCGGGAGGAGCCCCGGCCCCGCCGGCCGTCCCGGTACGCCGGAGCCCGTCGGGCACCACCCCGGAGCCGGTCCCCCGGCGTACCCCGTCCCCGCCGTGCGGGGGCGCCGGGCGGCACGCGCCGCCGCGTCCCCGCCTCCGGCGCCGGAGGGGTACGGGGCCGGCCGCCACGCGCCCCGTGCCGGGGGCTGGACACCGGCGCCCCGGGAGGGGCGCCCGCACGCCGTACCCGGCCCCCACCACGCGACGACCCGAGGAGAACCGTCATGACACAGCCGATCGCGCGACAGAGCGTCGAGGAACTCGGTGGGGAGGGGAGCGTCCTCGCCCGGCAGCGGCGGGACCACGCCGAACTCGAACGCCTGATGGCCTCGTACGGGTCGGGTCGCGGGCCGGGGGAGGAACGGCGGCGGACCCTCAAGGACATCGTGCAGCTCACCTTCAGCCACGCCTTCGCGGAGGAGACCGTCCTGTGGCCGGTGCTGCGCCGCCTGGCGCCCGACGGGGAGGAGCTGACCGCGAGGGTCGAGGACGAGCACCAGCGGATCAACGACCTGGTCGCCGAGATGGAGAGGATCGGGCGGGACGATCCGCGTCACGAGGAACTCGCGGCCGAGGCCTTCGCCCTGATCAGGCAGGACATCCGTGACGAGGAGGAGTTGCTGCTGCCCCGGCTGCGGGCCTCCCTCGACTCCGCGCGCCTGCGCCGGCTGGGGTCGGCGTGGGAGGCCGCGCGCCGCACCGCGCCCACGCACCCCCACCCCGTGGTGCCCCGCAGGCCGCCGGCCAACGCCCTGCTGGGCGTCCCCCTGAGCGCCTTCGACCGGGTGAGGGACCTCCTCCCCGCCGGCATCCGGGCGCCGCGCGGCCGGGTGCTCGCCGCAGCGGGGGTCTGCCTCGGCGCCGTGTGGCTGATCGCGAGGAGGGCGCGGGGCCGCGGCTGATCCGCCGGAGGGAGCCGCGGGTTCCCCGGAGTCCGGGAGGCGGCCTCCGGTCGGGCGCCCGACCGGAGGCACCCGCCCCCCGCGACCCGGGCGCGATCGCGCGTACGGGCCGCGGGGGCGGGGCGCGGTCAGCCGGAGCCGTTCCGGTCCGCGTCCGCGGGCAGGTCGTCCCCCACGACGTGGACCGCCGCCTCCTCCGCGCCCGCGGCGCCCGCGTCGATCCCGTGGTCGTCCGCGACGAGCTCCTTGGTGGTGTCCGTGCGCGCTCCCTCGTCCGGTGCGGTGAGGCGGCCCGCGCGCTCGCCGCCGGCCTCCGGGTCCATCAGCTCGCCCTCGCCTCCCGGCAGGTCGCCCAGGCCGTCACCCGCCGGCGGCGCCACGTCCGGCACCTCCTGGGCCAGGCGCTGGTCCAGGGATTCGCCCTCGTGCTGCTCCGCCGCCGTCGTACCGTGCTTGGTGACGCCCAGCGGCTTCTCCGGCGGGGAGTAGCCCTCGTCGAGCATGTCGTCGTACGTGCGCTCCTGCAACGCGTCCTGCAGGTCGAGCGGTGCCCCGTCCTCCTGCTCCTCGTTGCTCCCGGTCGGCTGGTAGACGTCGTCACCCATCCGCTCGTCACTCATGGTGCCTCCTTGCGTGACCGTCCGCACGTGTCGATGCGTCAGCCGTCGATTCACGCCGTCCGGGTTTCCCGGAAAAGGCCGTCCGAAGCGTCCCGGCCGTCTTTCCACCGGAGGTCGAAGGCACCGGCGGTCCGCCCGCCCCACCGGGCGGTCGCGCCGGGGGCGGCGACCGGGTCGACGCGCCGGTACGGGGCCGAGGTCCCCGCACGCCGCCACCGGGTCTCCCCGCCCGGCGGGCGACCCGCGCGCACGGTTCAGACGCGCCGTGTGATCAGTGCGCGCTTGACCTCCTGGATCGCCTTGGTGATCTCGATGCCGCGCGGGCACACCTCGGTGCAGTTGAAGATGGTGCGGCAGCGCCACACGCCGTCCTGGCCGTTGAGGACCTCCAGCCGCCGCTCCGCCGCCTCGTCGCGCGAGTCGAAGATGAAGCGGTGGGCGTTGACGATCGCGGCCGGGCCGAAGTACTGGCCGTCGTTCCAGAACACCGGGCAGGAGGAGGTGCAGGCGGCGCACAGGATGCACTTCGTCGTGTCGTCGAAGCGCTCCCGGTCCTCCGCGGACTGCAGCCGCTCCCGCGTCGGCTCGTTCCCCGACGTGATCAGGAACGGCATCACGTCCCGGTACGCCTGGAAGAACGGCTCCATGTCCACGACCAGGTCCTTCAGCACGGTCAGCGCCTTCAGCGGCTCGATCGTGATGGGCCTGTGCGGGTCGATGTCCTTGATCAGCGTCTTGCAGGCCAGCCGGTTCCTGCCGTTGATCCGCATGGCGTCGGAGCCGCAGATGCCGTGCGCGCAGGAGCGGCGGAAGGTCAGCGAGCCGTCCACGTCCCACTTGATCTTGTGGAGACCGTCGAGCACCCGCTCCCTGGGGTCGATCTCGACCTGGAAGTCCTGCCACCGCGCCTCGTCCGAGAGCTCCGGGTCGAAACGGCGGATCCGGAAAGTGGCCGTGATGTACGGCGACGAGGACTCCTCGGCGCCGGGCCCGCCGCCGCCCGTCAGGACCGTGGTACTCATGATTCTCTCCCAATGCGCAGAGCGGTGGCCGAGCCGGCCGCCCCGTCGAGCGGGTCGGGGACGTTCCCGTCCGAAGCCGCCCGGGACATGCGTCCCGGGACATTCGTGGAGGAGCCTACGTCTTTCCCCCGGTACCGGTCCGCCGCGCGGCGGGTGTCGCGCCCAAGGTCGCGGCCGAACGCGGCGAAAGGCTCCTTTCGCCTCACCCGAATGGGTGTGGCCGATATCGCGGACCCGGCCGGGGCCTCTTCACTCGACCGGGGTCGCGGCACCGGGTCGGACGCCCGCTCTGGCGTACCGGCCATCGGAGGGAAACGGCGCCGGTGCCCGGCGGAGAAGCCGTGGGCGCGGCGCCGGGAGCACCGCGCCCACGGGCCGGACGGCAGCGGTGCGGAGGCGGAGCTCCGGGAGGTCCGGGCGGTCCGGGCGGTGGAGCACGGGCACGGGTTCCGGCGGCCCGCCCCCGCCGCCTGCCCACCCGTCCCCGGACGGCGCCGGCACCGGCGGCGGGAACCCGCCTCCCCGCGGCGTACCGGCTCCGACGGCGGACGGCCGCCGGCCTCCCGGCCTGGAAGCCGGCGTACCGGTCAGGCCGCGGCCTCCGCGCCGACGGTCACCCGCTCGCCCGGAGCGCACCGCAGCAGGCGGGCGCCGTGGCCGCGGCGCCGCGCCTCGGCGAGGAAGTCCTCCAGCGGGGAGCGGAAGACCGTGTAGTCGTCGTAGTGGACGGGCAGCACCCGGCGCGGGAGCAGCAGGTCGAGCAGGTCGGCTCCCTGCCCGGCGTCCATGGTGACGACGAGCCCGCCGGGCAGTGTCGTACCCCCCAGGTGCAGGACGGCCAGGTGGATGTCCGGGTACCGCCCGGCTATCTCCCTCAGGCCCCGGTGGAACAGGGTGTCCCCGGACAGGTAGAGGACCAGCCGGGTCTCTCCCGAACGGTCGCCGAACTCCAGCAGGCTGCCCATCACCGGTGGCAGCAGCACCCGTGCCGGGCCGGGTCCGTGACGGCCGGGCAGCGAAGTGACGCGCACCGAGGAGTCCCCGTGCCGCAGGGTGCGGCTCTGCCACGTGCGCAGGCCGGTGGCGCGGCGGAAGCCGTACAGGCCCTTCAGCAGGCGGCGGGCGTGCGGGGTGGTCACGAACGGCAGGTCCCGGTCCAGCCCGCGCCGGGCCACCCGGTCGAAGTGGTCGCCGTGCAGGTGGGACAACACCACCGCGTCGAGGTCGGCGTGGGGCAGTTCCGCGACGTCCAGGGCCGGCTCGGTCAGCCGCCGCGACACCAGTCCGTAGCCGAGGTGGGCCCGCTGCCCGCGGTGGAGGAAGTTCGGGTCCGTCAGCAGTGTCAGTTCCCCGTAGCGGATCAGCAGGGTGGCGTTTCCGATGAACAGGATCTCCGCGGTGCCCTCGGGCGGTGTGCGCTCCACGGCCCGCTCCCTTCCTCGTCCGGTGTCCCCGCCCCTCTCGTCCTCCGAGTGGTCCGCGCCCACCGGGTTACACGCCTCCGCGCGGGATTCCGCGAGGGTCCTTCCCCGGCCCGTCGGCTGCCGCCCGCCCGACGCACCACCGCCCCGGCCACCGCCGTCCGCCCTCCGGACGGGCGGTTCCCCGGGCGTGCGGGGGGCGCCCCCGCACGTCCGGGGAACCGCCGGCCCTCGGTGTGTGCACGCCTTTGAAGCCGCTACCCGCTCCGCATCGCCGGATCCGCTGGACCGCTCAGTCCGGCAGGTCGACCCCCGGTTCGCACGCCGGATCCGCACGTCGACCCCGCGGATCTCCCGGGCGAGCGCGTCCGCGCGGCCGTGCGGTTCCGCGACGGGAGGCGCGGAGAGCATCACCGACCCGGACCGAAGCTGCCGACCGTACCCCCGTTCGCCCTGACCCGCCGCCGCGTCCGGCGCCGCGGCGACCACGGAGTGACGCAGCCGCAGGACGTCCCGGAGGCGAGGGCGTCGGTGGGCGCGCCGTCCGGGCCCATCCGCACGGCGGCGCCGGTCCGGTTGATCCGCCGGACCAACGCTCCCGGGGCGTCCAGTACCTCACCGGCCTCAGCCAGCAGTCGAGTCGCGTCCTCGGCGGGGGCCTCCCCCTCCCGGCACCGCGCGCCGCCGACGATGGGCGCTCGCACCTGCTCCGCACGGCGCGTCGCCTCCGCACGTTCCGCCGGCGCCTCGGCAGGCCTCACCGTCCCACTCCCCTTCGTAAGTTCGCAGGAGCACACGTAGGCGAACCAGCCGGTACGCGCCCGGCTTTCGGGCCGCGGGGCCCGGCCGGTCACCGGAGCGAGGGCGGACGGCCGCGCGGAGGGGAGCGAAGCGGAACCCGCCGGCACCGACGGGGGCCGGCGGAAGCCCGACGGCCCCGGTGCGGCTCCCGCGGCGCGTCCGGCCCCGCGCGCTTCCGCCATGCGTGGCCGGACGCGCCGCCGGACACACTCAACCAGGTGGACCGCGAGACCCTCACCCGTCCAGGACCGGGGCCTCGCGCCCCGCACGGTGACCGACGGGAAGTCCGTCGCCCGGGCGGCCGACGACCGCGGGTCCGCCCGCGCCGACTTCGGTCCCCCCGCCGCGTGCGGCTTCCCCGCCGGCCGGGGTCCGCCGGTCGGCGGGGGACCGCTCGCGCGGCGACGCGCACCGGACACGGAACCCTCCTGGAAGGCGGCACGCCATGGCGCAGCACACCCGGCAGGCAGGCGACTCGACCGCCGGCGGTCCGGCCACCCGGGAGGAGCGGCGGCGGTCGCGGCCGGCCGCGGTGGCCGGACTGCTCGCCGCGCTGGCGGCGACCGCCCTGTGGGGCTTCACCTTCGTCGGCCCGGTCGCCGTCGCCCCGGTGAACGTCTACTACCTGGTGATGGGGCGGTACACGGTCTTCGGAGCCGTCTCCCTGGCCGTCCTCGCGGTCAACGCGGGGAAGACCAGGGCCCTGGGAGTCGGCAACCTGCTCAACGCCATGCACCTCGGTGCGGTCGGCTACGTCGGCTTCTACCTGCTCCTGGCGCTGTCGGCGCAGACCGGGGGCGGAGTCCTGGCGTCCACCATGACGGGGCTGATCCCCGTCACGGTGGCCCTGGTCTCCAACTTCTTCGAGAAGGCCCTCGCGTGGCACCGGCTCGCCCTTCCGGTGGCCGTCATCGCCTGTGGCCTGCTCCTGGTGAACGGAGTGCCCACCGGCCGGGCCGGGCCGGGGAACGACGTCGTCACCGGCGCCGTGCTCGGCTTCGCCTCGTGCGCGGCGTGGACGTACTTCGTGATCGTCAACCGCATGGTGCTGCAACGCCCCGCGTTCACCGTCGACAACACCGTGTGGACGGCCGGCATCGGCCTGGGGGCCTTCTGCGGTTCGCTCCTCCTCGTCCCGCGGGCGGCTTCGGCGGGCGGCACGTCGCCGTTCTCGGACGCGGACGTCTTCTGGTCGTTCCTGGCCTGGTGCGTGGCGCTCGCCGCCCTGGGCTCCTGGTTCGCCACCTGGTTCTGGAACTTCGCCTCCAAGCGCCTGCCGTCCGCCCTCATGGGGCCGATCGTCGGCATGGAAGCGGTCTTCGGGGCGCTGTCCCACCTCGCCTGGGAGGGGCGGCCGCCCACGCTCCGGGAAGCGGGGGGAGGACTGCTCGTCACCGGCGGGGTGTTCCTGTGCTCGTACGTCTTCGACAGGTTCGGCGGGACGCCGCCGGCCCGGTCCTCCCCTTCGGCCGGCGGCCGCCAGCGCTCCGGCCGGGAAGGTTCGCCGGGGCGGTCATCCGGGCGGTCGGATGGACGGTGACGTCCGCCACCGGCAGGCCCTCCCGGCTCGACGCCGTGAACGCGCCCGGATCCACAGCGGGAGGGGCGTCCGCTGGGGCGGCGGGCCCCTCCCGGGGCCTGACCCAGCCCGGCGAAGACCATGCGGTCACAGCGCCGGGTTCAGCTGCGCGTCATCGACATCAGCAGCCCGTGGGTCTCGTCGTCGGCGGCGACCACGAGCCCACGGCCTGCCTCACCCGTCGGAGCACCGTCGATGCCGGTGACAACGCAGCCGGCGGCCCGGCACAGAGCGATGCCGGCCGCGAAGTGCACGCTCCTGGAGAGGTCGCCGCCATCGGTGACGTACGCGGCGCGCCTGCCGGCAGCCACCCAGGTCAGCGCCAGCGCCGTGGAAACGACGCGCGGCCGGAAACGTTCGACGAACCCGGGGTGGGTCAGCAGATCCACGGCCCGGAACCCCGGCGCACTCGGGAACGGCGGATCCAGGTTGACGTCCACCAGCCGGGTGGCGGGCGTCGGCGTCAGCAGCGCGTCGTCGGCCCCGTCACGCCGCACCCAGGCGGTCTCCCCGTCGGTGAAGAAAACCTCGCCGCTGAACGGGTCGGCCACGGCCGCGGCCCCACCGTGCAGCGCCACGTTGACGGCCGCCAGCATGGTGCCGGCGGCGTAGTTCAGCGTGCCGCACAGGGGATCCACCAACCACTGGCGCGCGGCGTCGGCGGCGCCCTGCTGCCCGCCCTCCTCGCCGAGCACCGCGTCATCGGGCCGTGCGGCGCGGATGACGCCGAGGATCGCCTTCTCGGCCTCCACGTCGGCGGCGGTGGCGAAGTCCCCGGCACCCTTGTCGATGCGGTCGAGCCGCCGGCCGTACATACCGCGGACCACGTCCGCGCCAGCCCGTGCCCCGGCTATCGCGACTGCGGCGTCGTCGGAGTTCGCGTATGAGTTGATCACGCCGTGCAGACTATCGGGACGGAGCCACCGCCCCGGCGGACCTTCCCGGTCAGAGCACTGGGCACTCCCGCCCCGCCCGGCGAACACCCGGCGAACGCGCGGCCCGTGAGGCACCCGGGACCTCCCCGCGCCGCCCGGATAGGATCCGGGCCATGCCGCCGACCACGAAGGACGTGGAGCACTTCGAGGCCGCGAGGCCCCGTCTGGAGGCCATCGCCTACCGCCTCCTGGGCTCCGCGAGCGAGGCCGAGGACGCCGTGCAGGAGGTCTTCCTGCGCTGGCGGGCCGCCGACGTCGAGCGCATCGAGGTTCCCGCGGCCTGGTTGACGAAGGTCCTCACCAACCTGTGCCTCAACCAGCTCTCCTCGGCCCGCGTGCGGCGCGAGAACTACGTGGGCCAGTGGCTCCCCGAACCGCTGCTCGACGGGGACCCGATGCTCGGTCCGGCCGACACCGCCGAGCAGCGCGAGTCGGTCTCGTACGCGGTCCTCGCCCTCATGGAGCGGCTCTCCCCCCACGAGCGGGCGGTGTACGTGCTGCGGGAGGCCTTCGACTACCCGCACCGCGAGATCGCCGGGATCCTCGGCCTCACCGAGGGCGCCAGCCAGCAGATCCTCCACCGTGCCAGGAAGCACATCGCGGACGGCAGGGCCCGCTCGGAGGTCGACGGGGCCGCGGCCCGGCGGATCGTGGAGGAGTTCCTGGCGGCGGCCACCGGTGGGAAGATCGAGCCGCTGGTGAGGCTGCTCACCGCCGACGCCGTCTCGATCGGCGACGGCGGCGGGAAGGTCCCGGCCCGCGTCAAGCCGTTCGAGGGCGCCCTCGCGGTCGCGAAGTTCATGCGGGGCCTGTTCACACCCACCCGTGCCAAGCGGGCCCTGGTCGGCGGTCCGGTCGAGGTCCACGTCACCACCGCGAACGGCGGCCCCGCCGTCGTGGTGGCCGTCGGAGGCCGGGTCATCGGCGTCATGTGCCCGGAGGTCACCGCCGAGGGCATCGCCGTCCTCCGCAACCAGGTCAACCCCGACAAGCTCGGGCGCGCGACCGCGATGTGGGCGGCCGCCGACCGGGGGGAGCCCGTGTTCCGCGCCTTCTGACCGGAGCGCGGGACGCCCCGGACCCGGTGTGAGGTGTTTCACACCCCGCTCCCGTCAGGAAACGGCGGGCCGCCCGGTTCAAGGGGCGGAACCGCGCGGCACACCGGGTGGACCCGCGCAGACAGGAGCAGGAACATGCAGCACCGCATCGTCGTCCTCGGCGCCGGATACACCGGGGCCCTCGCCGCCGGCCGCCTCGCCAGGCGGCTGCACCGCGACGACGTCTCCATCACCCTCGTCGACGCCCGGCCCGACTTCGTCGAGCGCGTCCGGCTCCACCAGCTCGCGGTCGGCCGGGACCTGAGGCCCCGGCCCCTCAAGGAGATGTTCGCGGGCACCGGCGTCGAGCCGAGGCGCGCGAAGGTCACCGCCGTCGACGTCGACCGCAGGACCGTCGCCGTCGTCGACGCGGACGGCGGCACCGGGGAACTGCGCTACGACACCCTCGTCTACGCCCTCGGCAGCGGCTGGGACGACCGGGGCGTCCCCGGGGCCGCCGAGCACGCCCACGAGATCGCGAACCGGCCCGGGGCGCTCCGGCTGCGCGAACGCCTGGTGGGCCTGGGCGCCGGACGGCCCGTGGTCGTCGTCGGCGGCGGCCTCACCGGACTGGAGGCCGCCGCCGAGATCGCCGGGGCCCGGCCGGACCTCGCCGTCGCCCTCGTCACCCGCGGCGGCCTCGGCGACCGGTTCTCCGACAAGGGCCGCGCCCATCTGCGGAAGGTCTTCGGCAGGCTCGGCGTCACCGTGCACGAGCACACCACCGTCACCGGCGTCGGAGCCGACCGCGTCACCACCGCCGGCGGCGAGGACGTCCCGGCCGCGGTCACCGTGTGGGCCACCGGCTTCGCGGCCCACCCGATCGCGCGGGCCACCGCCCTGGAGACCACCGGTACGGGCCGGATCACGGTCGACGGATCCATGCGCTCGGTCTCGCACCCGGACGTGTACGCCGTCGGCGACGCGGCCATGGCGACGGGCCCGGGCGGCAGGCCGCTGCGGATGTCGTGCGCCTCGGGCGTCCCCTCCGCGTGGCAGGCCGCCGACGCCATCGCGGCGCGCCTGACGGGCAGGAAGGTGCCGGCGGTGTCGATCCGCTACTACAACCAGTGCGTCTCGCTCGGCCGCGGGGACGGGCTGATCCAGTACGTCACCGCCGACGACCGGGCCGTCGGCGCCGCCCTGACCGGCCGGCTCGCCGCCCTTTACAAGGAACTCGTCTGCAGGGGCGCCGCCTGGGGCGTCGCCAACCCGGCCCTCGGCCTGCCGGTCCGCCGCCACCGCGTCGTACGGGGGCGGCCCGCGCCGTCCCGGTCGCCGAGGCGTCGTCCTGACCCGCCCGGTGCGGCGGGCACCCGCGCCGCGGACGCCCGCCGCACCGCCCCCACCCGCACCGCGCGCCGGAGGAACGGCTCCGGCGGACCTCACCGCGCCCGGCAGGGCTCCGCGCCGCTCCCCGGGCCGTGCGCCGCCGGGCCGGGAACGCGCAGCAGGCCGGCCTCTTGCGCGCGCAGGACCGCGCTGAGGCGGTCGGCCGCGCCGAGCTTGCGGTAGAGGTTCTGCAGGTGCTTGTGCACGGTGCGGGCCGATATGCCCAGGCGGCGGGCGACCGCCGTGGCGGGGAGGCCCTCGGCGAGGGCGAGCAGGACGGCGTGCTCCCGCGGCGTCAGCCCGTACTCGGCGGGCGGGGCCGCAGCGCCCCCGACGCCCGCGCCGGGGGCCGGAGCGTCCGCGCCGCCCGCACCGGCGGCCGGGTCCGGCGCCGGCCGGCCGCGGGCCAGCAGGCGGCGCTGGGCCGCGGCAGCCGAGAGGAGCGGCTGGACCCGCGCGGCGTACCGGCGCTCGAGGTCGGTGAAGTCCCGGCCGTCACGGTGGACGATGAACCCGTGCACCGGTCCGCTGCCGCCGGGCGCCGTCAGCGGCAGGCCCAGCGCGTGCCGGGTCCCGAAGACCTCGCGCGTCACCCGTGCCGTCTGGCTGCGCAGCCAGACGGCCTCGCCCGCCAGCTCCGCCGCGGTGCGCGGGGCCCTGTCGTGCGGTACGCGCATGTAGTGGCCCGCGAACGGGTAACCCGCACGGATGCGGTGCAGGGCGCCGTCGTCGGGCGCCGTCGCCGTCGACAACCGCGGCTGCGGGGTGCGCCCCTGCGGGCGCCAGATCCTGACGGGGCCGCTGTCCGGGCGCCACTCGACGTCCTTGTCCACGACGACGGCGGCGTCGAGGGCCCGCAGCAATTCCCGGACGACCAGGCGCCACAGCTCGTCGGAGTCGTGCGTCCGCAGCACGCCGACGGCCAGGTCCAGCATCGCCTCGTAGTCACTCGAATGCAGTCGCGGCACGGTTCCCTCGGTCTTCCCTACGCAGTTCTACCCATGGTGACGCCCCCGCCGACCTGGAATCGTGGGACCCGCCGACGGGCGGACGCGCGCCGCGCCCACCCGCGGCCGCCACGACGAAACCCGTTCGGACGACGAGGACGAACATGCGACACACGCGCACCTGCATCCGCTCCCTTACCGGTGCGGCGGTCCTGGTGACCGCCATGCTTACGGGTACCACGCCGGCCCAGGCCGCCGAGGAGGGGGCCCTGGGCGGAGCCAACTTCTTCGAGCACGCGAACTACGGAGGGGCCAGCCTGCCCCGCACGGGCTCCGGCGGCACCTGCATCAACCTGCCCGCCGACTGGCACAACCGCATCTCCTCCATCAGCAACGTCTGGCAGCGGGTCCACCTGTACTCGCTCCCCAACTGCTGGCAGGAGAGCGGCTATCCGGACCAGCTCTTCACCTCCAGCACCACCTACGTCGGCAACGCCATGAACGACCGGACCAAGTCCGTCCGGATCTGGTGAGTCCTCCGTGCGCCCCGCCCCCCACCGGGGGAGGGGCGGGGCGCACGGGGCCGCGCGCGACGGACCGCGGCAGGCCGGCCCGGGAGACGCGCCCGCGGCGCTCCCCGGCGAAGCCGGCCCCGCGGCCGGGCCGCCGGCGGCGCGCACCACGGACCGACGCCCCCCGCCGCGGCGGGGGGCGTCCCGATCGAGGAAGAACACACCCGATGACCGCCCGTTCCAAGAAAGCCGGACACCACGCCGGCTCCCGCCGTCCCCGGCCCGCTTCCGAGGACCCGCGCCGCCACTCCCGCACGGGACGGGGACGACCCGTCCCGTCCGATCGGACGCAGAGCGGTCCCACGACGGCGGGCGCGCCCGGTGGCCGGCCCGCCCGGGCGGCGGCGTCGGGCCGACCGCTCGCCGGCGCCGGACGCCGGTTCCCCTCCGACCCGTCACGGTCCCCGGGAAGAGGGCCCGGAAGGTACGTGTAAAAGGAAACTGTTTTCGGTCCGCCGAGCGGGGTTACCCATCTGGCATGGCATGGACACCAGAACCAGATGAGCACCGGAACGTCCCGGTCCGCCACGGCTCCGGGCACCACCGGGACCGTACGCACGGCGGGCCCGGCGCCCGGCGGAGGACCGGCGGAGCCGGGCCCGCCCCGGAGGTGGAGCGCAACGCGCCGGACGAGCCGTCCGCGATGCCGAAGCGCTCGTGGCGGGCGGTGCTGAAGCGCACGGTCGAGGAGTTCAAGGACGACGAACTCGCCGACCGGGCCGCCGCCCTGACCTACTACGGGGTCCTCTCGCTCTTCCCCGCCCTGCTGGTGCTGGTGTCCCTGCTGGGCATCGCGGGCAGGTCCGCCGTCCAGCAGGTGATGGACAACCTGCAGAAGCTCGCCCCCGGCCCGGCCCGGGACATCATCTCCGACGCGGTGCGGCAGCTGCAGGGCAACGGCGGCACCGGGTCGATCGTGGCCCTCGCGGGCCTGGTGCTGGCGGTGTGGTCCGCCTCCGGCTACATCGCCGCGTTCATCCGCACCTCCAACGCCGTCTACGACATGCCCGAGGGCCGCCCCGTCTGGAAGGTCCTGCCCCTGCGCCTGGCCCTGACCGTGGTCCTGATGGTGCTGGCGGTCGTCAGCGCGCTGATCGTGGTGTTCACCGGGCCCCTCGCCCAGAGGGCCGGCAGCGCGCTGGGCGTCGGGGACACCGCCATGACGGTCTGGTCGATCGCCAAGTGGCCGGTCCTGGTCCTGCTGGTCACGATCATGATCGCGATCCTGTACTGGGCCGCGCCCAACGCGAAGGGCCGCGGTTTCAGGTGGATCACCCCGGGCAGCTTCCTGGCGCTGCTGCTGTGGATGGTCGCCTCCGCCGGCTTCGCCCTGTACGTGGCGAACTTCGCCTCCTACAACAAGACCTACGGCACCCTGGCCGGCGTCATCATCTTCCTGGTGTGGCTGTGGCTCACCAACCTCGCGATCCTGCTCGGTCTCGAATTCGACGCGGAGATGGCCCGCCAGCGCGCCATCGACGGCGGCCACCCCGAGTCCGAGGAGCCCTACGTGGAGCCCCGCGACACCGCCAAGTGGACCGAGGAGGAGCACCGCCGCCTCGACTGACCCGGTGGCCCTCCCCGCCGCCGGCGCCACCCGGCCCGGGGCCGTCCCCGCCGGACCGGGGCGTGCGGCCGCCCGGACGTCCGCACGCGGAGGGCCGGACCGGCCCCGCCGGGAGGCACCGGAGAAGGCGGGGGCCGGGGACCGGGCGGCGCGGGGAGGGGCGGCGCTCCGCGCGACGGACGGTCAGCAGGGCCTGCGCCAGGCGCCCAGCTCCGGCTTCTTGAGCATCGACGACAGCCGCAACTCCCGGGCCACCGGGCAGAAGGCGGCCGTGGACTGCGCGTACTCCACGTGGAAGACCGCCTTGCCCGCCGCGATGAACGGCTTGAGCAGCGCGCACTCGCCGTACTGCGCGCACTCCTCGTTGACCGCGAAGTCGAAGTCGGCCAGTAGCTGCGGGATCTGGGCCAGGTCGTTCTTGAGGCCCACGGCCAGGCCGCGCTCGTGCGCGATGTCGGCGATCATGCGGTTGTACCGGAGCTGGTCGCCCGCCGTGAGCGGGAAGCCGGTGTCGCTGCCGTACCCCTCGACGAGGTCCGGTTCCACCGCGTCGAAGCCCTTGTCCCGGCACATGTCGAACCGGCGCTCCATGACGGGGCGGAGGACCGACACCCGGCGGATGTCCAGCCAGCGCTCACCGTGCCAGCCGTTGGGCCTGCCCAGTACCGAGCGGGGGAAGGCGTCCCGGTCGGGACGGAAGTCCTCCCAGGCGCCGACGTTGATGTAGCAGATCACCTTCCGGCCGCGCCGGTGGAGGCCGGCGACGTCGGAGGCGGTGTTCTCGAAACCGTCGATGTCGTAGACGGGCACGTCGACGGACGGGTCCACCCTGCCGTCGAGCTGCCACTGCCAGGCCAGTCCGGGGCGCGGCTGCCACACGGCGGCCGCGCCCGCGCCGTCCCGCGCGGCCGCGGCCGCCGGAGCAGGAGACGAGGGCGGCCACCAGGGCCAGGGCGGCCAGGACGGCCGGGACGCGCCGCCTCACCGGTCCGCCCCGGTCAGCGCGGGGGTCAGCCGGGACCAGGGGTTGGGCGGTTCCCCCCGTCACGGGCCCGCACACGGCCGCGCCCCGCTCGCGCGCGGTGCGCACGGCGAGCGGCACGAGCACCTCGGGCACCCCGTAGACGAGGTGGCAGAACCGCTCGGGCGGCTGCCGCGCGGTCCACGAGGGGCGGCTGAAGGCCGACACGTACGTGGACCAGTGCCCTTCGAAGGTGACGGTCAGGTCGGCGAGCCGCACGTAGCCGGGGGGAGGGGTGGACGCCCGGGTTGAGGACGACGGTCGAGGCGCCGAGCCGGCGGACGGACCGCACCAGGCGGCGGCAGGCCGGCAGCCCGTGCGCCCCGGCGGTCACCCGGTCCAGGAAGCAGCCGTCCACGGCGTACCACTCCCGGTGCCTGCGCAGGTCGTCGGCGACCTCCCCGGGGTCGCGGGCGCCGTAGTCCGTGTCGACGTAGCCGAGCAGCCGGGCCCCCGCCGCGCGCAGCGCGTCGGCCGCGGCGGCGAACGCCGGGTCCGGGACGCGGCCGGGCCCGTCCGCGGGGTTCAGCACGACGGCGTAGGTGCGGGCCGCGCGGGCGGCGAGCCGGTGCCACGCGGCCGGGTCCACGGCAGGATGGACGTACAGGGGGACCAGGAGGCTCACCGCACCGGCACCCCTTCGGGGCTGCGGACGCCGGATCCCGCGGCCGCCCACAGCGCCGCCAGCGACGCGTCGAGGGAGTGGGACGGCCGCCAGCCGAGGGCCGTGCGGGCGGCGGTGATGTCGGAGCACTGCCACGACACCCGGGTGGACCGCGCGGAGCCGTTCGCGCCCTCCTCGACGATCCGCCCCTGGAAGCCGGCCAGGTCCGCCAGGGTCCGCACCAGTTCGCGCACCGGGACCGCGTCGCCGCCGCCGACGTTGAGGACCGGCGGGAGGGGGCCCGGCGCGGTGGCCGCGAGCCGCACCGCCCGCGCCACGTCGCGCACGTCCACGAAGTCGCGGTGGGCCGACAGGTCACCGAGCCTCAGGACCGCGTCCGGGCCGTCCCCGGCGTCCGCGAGCAGGGCGGCGACCCGGCCGGGCAGCCCGCTGGCCGGGGCACCCGGACCCACCGGGTTCCCCACCCTCAGCACCACCGCGTCCAGGCCCGACGCGGTCACCGCCGCCGTGCCCGCCAGTTTGGTCGCCCCGTACGGGCCGACCGGCCGGGTCGCCGCCGACTCCGCCACCCGCCCGCCGGGCGTGCCGGGACCGTACTCGGCGGCCGAGCCCAGGTGGACCAGACGGGCCGCGGGCGCGGCCTCCCGCAGCGCGGCGCAGAGCACGGCGGGGCCCCGGGCGTTCACCTCCGCGAGGGTGACGGCGTCGCCGCCGGTCGCGCCCGCGCAGTTGACGACGGCGTCCGGAGCGGCCGAGGCCACCGCCTCGGCCAGGCGCTCCGGGCGGTCGGACGCGAGGTCGACGGCGACCTCGGCGGCGGGCGAACGGCCGCCGACGAGCACCCGCGCGCCCGGCAGGGCCCGCAGCCGCTCGACGACGTGACCGCCCAGGTAACCGGTGGCCCCGAGAACCAGGATGCGCATGCGTGTTCAGGCTCCCTTGAGCAGAAGCGACTTGCGGCTGGTGAACTCCGCGTTGGCCCGGTCGTAGTCGTCGGGGCGGCCGATGTCCAGCCAGTATCCCTCGAACTCGTAGGCGTGCGGGGGGCGCTCGGCGGCGAGCAGGTCCAGCACCAGCTCGTCGAAGCCCAGCGGCATCCCCGGCGTGTAGCCGTCCAGCGTGGCCCGCGAGACGCCGTAGACGCCCATGGACACCCGGTAGTCGATGCTGGGCTTCTCGGTGAAGGCGACGACCCTGCTCGCGCGCGTGGTCAGCACCCCGAAGTCGATGCGCACCTGGCGGGCGTAGGTGGCGATGGTCAGGGACGCGCCCGTCTCCTCGTGCCGGCGCAGCACGTCGGCGTAGTCGAGGTCGGTGAGGACGTCGCCGTTCATGACCAGGAAGTTCTCCGGCAGGCGCTCGCGGAGGTTGAGCAGCGGGCCCATGGTGCCCAGCGGGCTCTCCTCGGTGGCGTAGTCGACGTCCATGCCCCACTGCGAGCCGTCGCCCACGTAGGCGCGGATGATCTGGCCGAGGTGGCCGATGGCGATGGTGCAGCGGGTGAAGCCCGCCGCGGACAGCTGGCGCAGCACGATCTCCAGGATGGCGTGCTGGTCGCCGATGGGGACGAGCGGTTTGGGCAGCGCGGTGGTGTACGGCCGCAGCCGGACGCCTTTTCCGCCGGCCAGGATCACTGCGTGCACGGGGTACCTCCTGCGGGTGCGTGCCGGGCGGGTCAGATGTTGTAGATGCCGGTCTTGTAGCGGGCCAGGTTGGCCGGATCGCCGAACCACTCCACGGTCCGCGCGATCCCCTCCTCCAGCGTGTGGCGGGGGCGCCAGCCGGTCGCCGCCGCCAGCCGGGACGCGTCGGCGACCAGCCGCATCACCTCCGAGCCCGCGGGCCGCAGCCGCTCGGGGTCCTCGCGCACGTCGAGCGGGGCGTCCATGACCTTGCCGATCAGCGTCACCAGGTCGCCGACGGAGATCTCCCCGCCGGTCCCGGCGTTGAAGGTGCGGCCCACGACCCGCTCCGCCGGCGCGGTGCCCACCGCGAGGAACGCCTGCGCGGTGTCCTCGACGAAGGTGAAGTCCCGGGTGGGGCGCAGGTCGCCGAGGGTGAGGGTGCGCTCCCCGGCCGCCACCTGGCCGATGACGGTGGGGATCACCGCGCGCATCGACTGGCGCGGCCCGAAGGTGTTGAACGGCCGCAGCGTCACCACCGGCGTGTCGAAACTGGCGTGGTAGCTGTCGGCCAGCCGGTCCCCGCCGGCCTTCGAGGCGGCGTACGGGGACTGGGTGTTGATGGGGTGGTCCTCGGTGATCGGCACGGTCTGCGCGGTGCCGTACGTCTCGCTGGTCGAGGTGTGCACCAGCCGCGGCGTCCCCAGCGCGCGGACCGCCTCCAGCACGTTGAGCGTGCCGGTGACGTTGGTGTCCACGTAGCTGTGCGGGGCCCGGTAGGAGTACGGGATCGCGATGAGCGCGGCGAGGTGGTAGGCGCAGTCGGCGCCGTCGAGCAGGCCGCGCACCGAACCGGGGTCGCGTACGTCGCCGAGGACGATCTCCACGTGGTCGAGGACGTCGGCGGGCAGGGTCTCCAGCCAGCCGTAGGAGGAGAAGGAGTTGTACTGGGCCATGGCCCTGACGCGGTGGCCCGAGGCGACGAGCGCCTCGGTGAGGTGCGAGCCGATGAACCCTTCGGCTCCGGTGACGGCTGCGAGCGGTGCGGAGGTCAACTCTCGGTTCCCTTCGTGTGGTGGTGTGACTGTGGCGTCGGTGTCCCCGCGGAACGGGGTCCGGCGCGGCCGGTGGTGTGGGGGACGGGTGTGCGGACGGTCAGGCGTGGGGCGAGGGCCGGCCGAGCAGGAGGACGGCGCAGGCGGTGAGGCAGGCCGCGGCCGCGCCGAAGCTGAGGGGGAGCACCGCCGGGCCCGGCGGCAGGTCCAGCCAGGTGACCGCCCCGGCACCGCCGGCGGCCAGGGCGCAGAGCACGGCCGGCGGCCAGGCCACGCCGAACGCCTGGAGGAGCAGCGCGGTCCACAGGGCCGCCGCGAGCAGCAGCAGCGCTACCGGGTCGGAGCCGGTGAGCAGCGCCGGAGGCAGCAGCACGGCCAGGTAGGCGGAGAGGCACAGGCCGAGGACGGCGGCCGAGCGGAGGAGGAACGCCCCGGGCGTCGTGCTGCGGCGCAGCGCGGCGACCGACCAGCCGCGGTAGCGGTACAGCAGCCACTCGGCCGGGCCCATGCTCAGGGTCAGGGCGATCACCGCGTACGGGTGCCGCCGGCCTTCCAGGACGACGAGCACCGCCGCGGCCAGTCCGAACAGGCCGTAGGGGAGGGAGGCGCCCGGGCGCGGGTGCGGACCCCCGGGGGCTGCCGGAGCGGCGAGTCCGGCCCGCAGGACCCACGTGGCGGCGGCGAGCGAGGCCAGCAGCACCAGCGAGGGGAGGCCGGCCCGCAGCACGGGGCCGGGCTCCCACCACGGCAGCACCGCCGCGCCGGCGGCCAACGGGCTGAGCACGGCCAGCAGCAGCCGCTCGCGGCCCAGCACCAGCAGCACCCCCGCCGAGGCCAGGTACAGCGACTGGGCGGCCGCCACCGCGGCCACCGGGCCGCTCCCGGCGAACGGCGCCGCGATCCCCGTGGCCACCGCCGCCCCCGCCGCGGCCCCGGTGAGCAGCGTGCGGGCCGCCTCCCGGGGCCCCGCCACCAGCCGCAGGTGCGCGCGGTGGCCCAGCGCCTGCCCCCACGCCCAGGAGACGACACCCGCCGCGATCAGGACCGGGGCGTGCCGGTCGACGTGCCACAGCGGGCCGGTGAGCAGGTAGGCCAGGGCGGGCAGCGCGAACAGCACCCCCCTCAGCAGGCACCGCACCGTGTCCGGGCGCCAGGGGTCGGCAGCGGCGGGCGGTTCGGGGAAGGTCCGCGGCACCGCCTCGTACAGTGCAGCGGCGAGGGAGAAGAGGTTCCGGTGGCCGTACCGGTCGCGGATCAGCTCGCCGGAGAACCCCTCCGCCTCCAGCAGCGCGGCCACCTCGTACGGGTGGACGGCCGGGCCGATGCGGTCGGCCAGCTCGGAGGCGAGCCGGTCGACCGCGTCCCGGTCCGGGACCTGTCTCGGCAGCCGCAGGGTGAGGGTGCTCTCGTCGCCCCGGCGGAAGCGGGTCCGGCGCGGTTCGGCGAGCCGCAGTGCCAGTGCGTCCCCCTCCGCGCCGTCCGGTTCCAGGGACATCGGCCCGCTCACAGCGCCACGCTCCCGGTCTCCGCACCGACCGGGGACCGCGGGTCCGGCGAGGGGCGGGCGGCGGTCCGGAGCGGGCCGAGCGCGAGGACGTCCGGCCGCCGCACGGCGGCCCCCGCGGCCGCCAGTTCCCGGTAGACGGAGCGGAAGGTGTCGATGGTCTGGCGGAGGGTGAACTGCTCGATGACCCGCAGCCGGGCCGCCTCGCCCATCGCACGGCGCCGCGCGGGATCGCCCAGCAGCTCCAGCGCCGCGGCGGCCATCGCGGCCGGGTCGCGCGGCGGCACCACCAGGCCGGTGTCCCCGACGGCCTCCCGCACTCCGCCCACGTCGGTGGAGACGGTCGCCCGCCCGCACGACATGGCTTCGATCAGGGTGAACGGGAAGCCCTCGCTGATGCTGGACAGCATCACCACGTTCCCCGCTGCGTAGGCGTCCCTGATGTCGTCGACGCGCCCCTCGAACGTCACGGTGTCGGCGTGGCCCAGCTCGGCGGCCAGGGCCTCGCAGCGCTCCCGGTAGGCCTCGCCGCCCCGGGGCGTCCCGCCGAACAACCGCAGCCGCACGTCCGGAAGCTCGGCCCGGACCAGGGCGAAGGCGCGGACGAGGGTCTCCAGGTCCTTGATCGGGTCGACGCGCCCGGCCCAGCTGAGGGTGAGCGCCTCGGGCTCCGGGCCGGCCGGGGGAAGGCGGCGGGGTCGACGCCGTTGTAGACGGTGCGGATCGAGGCGGGGTCGGCGCCGCCCTGCTCCTCCCAGAGCCGGTTGTACCGGTTGCCCGGGGTGATCAGCGACGCCCGGCGGTAGCTCTCCTCCGCCAGCAGCCGGAAGAAGCCCAGGATCACCGCCTTGACCGGCCAGCGGTAGGGGGCGGTGCGGTAGCCGAGGTAGCGCTCGCGGAGGTACACGCCGTGCTCGGTCAGCAGCAGCGGGACGCCGTGCCGTTCGAGGGCCGCCAGCCCCGGCAGCACGGCGACGCCGCCGCTGACGGCGTGCGCGACCCCGTGCTCGGGCGGCGGCGCGGACAGGGGGCGCAGGGCGTGTTCGAGCAGGGCGGTGGCGGTGAGCGCGTCGTGCAGGGTCGGCCCCGCCTCGCGGACCGCCAGCCCCGGCCGCGTCCACACGGTGGTCAGGATCCGCGTCGCCGCGTCGCCGCGGAGGAAGGGGCTGAGCAGCCCGTCGGCCGCCGCCCGCGCCAGGGCGTACAGGGCGGGCGCGAAGCCGTCTTCGGCGCACGGGTCGACCAGTGCGGTCAGGAACCGCTCGTAGGCCTCTGCGAGGCGGTGGCGGGAGCGGCCGCGGGGCGGGCGGCCCTGCGGGGCCTCGCCCCACATGGGTACGGGGAGCACGCTCGAGACGTTGCCCGGCAGGTCCCACACGATCGGCTCGCGCCCGGTGCCGGTGACGGCGATGACGTCGAAGTCGACGTCCGGCATGCCGGTGACGAGCTGGTCGCACCAGACGCTCACGCCACCGTGGCTGTGCGGGTAGGTGCCTTCGGTGAGCAGGGTGACGCGCGTTACACCGGAGTGTTGCGCGCCGCGGGCAAGGTGCATGGTTGTGCTCCACGGCCGGGATGCGGGGGTGGTCGTGCCGGTCCCGGCCACGGGGAGGTGGTGGCCGGGACCTCGGTGCCGTCGCGCCGGTCAGATCCCGGGGGCGGGGGAGAGCGGCTCGGTCACGCCTTCGGGCACGCGGGTGCCCGGTGCCGGGGCGGTGGCCGGGGCGGGGCCGCCCGAGGGGGCGGTGGCCGGGGCGGCGTCCGCCGGCAGGGTGAGGGTGAGCGGTGTGATCACCGGGGAGGTCCAGCCGGACCGTTCACCCGCGTAGGCCTCGCCGAAGGCGGAGCCGTTCCGGGTGGTGCCCTCCGGCGCCGTCGCGGGGACCGCCAGGCCGCCCGGTGCCTGGACGGTGACCGTGCCGCCGACGCGGTAGGCGGTGACCTGGCCGCTCTGCACGGCGGCACGCCACGCGGCGCGTCGCCGCAGCTCGTTTCCGATGTCCTTCATCCGCAGGTTGACCACCGGGGTGTTCTCCGCGAAGAGCGCGCGGTAGGTGGTGAGCACACCGTCCAGCACGGGGTAGGCGATGCGGTCCTCGGCCAGGTTCGACTGGTGGATGAAGTGCGGCTTGGGGTCGTTGGCGAGGACGTGGCCCAGGGCGATCCGCTGCTCCAGGGGCACGATGTGGTCCGTGTAGCCGGTCGCGGTGTCCAGCGGGGCGGGCAGGCAGGTGGTGGTGGCCGGGTTGTCCTCGCAGATCCCGCTGCCGCCCTGCGCGCGGCTGGTGTAGATCCAGTTGTACTCGTCGACCTGCTCGGCCGCCCGCCCGGCGTTGTAGAAGATGTTCATCGGGTAGCGGGGGACCGTCAGGGCCGGACCGACCTTGCGCTGGTCGGGCTCGCGGGAGTTGTCCGAGGCCAGCCAGCCGGTGCGGTTGTCGGCGAGGGCGAGCGCCAGGTTGGGGTTGTCGGTCGGCTGCTGGGGCAGCACCCGCAGCCCGGAGTGCTCGCCGGTGACCAGCTCGTCGTCCTCCAGGGGCAGTCCGGCCAGCCGGCCCCAGACGCGGTTGTGGGCGATCTCGTCGGAGACGTCCTCCCGGCTGACCCACTTGGTGCTTCCGTCCGCGCGGGTGGCGCACCGCCAGGGCACCACCGTGATGTCCTGCTCGCACCCGAGGAAGGCGTGCGTGTAGGTGTGGTTGATCCAGCGGAACGCGTTGCGGTCGGCGATGAGCTTGTCGGCGAGCGGGTCGGCGCCGCCGTTGTCCTGGCGGTGGTCGACGCTGCCGGCGCCGTTGTAGGCGAAGTCGAGGGTGAAGCCGTGCCTGCGCTGCCAGGCGGTGGCGTGGTCGACGTCCCCGGGCGTCATGCGGATCGGGTCGGGGGTGGCGTTCGGGTCCGTGCAGTCGACATCGCCGGGCGTGCAGTTGAGCTCGGAGTTCCAGCGGTCGTCGGCGGCGAGGACGTCGTCGACGTGTACGGCGAAGTAGTTGCGCGAGGCGCCCAGGTGCACACCGCCGGTCATCCACTGCACGATGCCGCGGGCCAGCAGCCGGAACTGCTGCTGGTACCGGTTGTAGACGAAGGTGACGACGAGTTCGCGCCGCCCGTCGTGCCGGTACTCGCCCACCAGCGAACCCCGCCTGGTCGTCCCCGGGATCGAGGCCTCGACGTACGGGGTGAAGTCGGCGCCGGCGGCCGGGGTGGACAGGTACGCGTAGCTCTCGCTCACGCTCGGCGAGTTGTCCTCGAACGGAACCGGTCCGTCGAGGTAGCCGAACGGCCCCGAGCGGCCGGCGGCGGTCACCTCGGCCCGCACGCCGTCGACGCTGCCGGAGTAGCCGCCGTGGACCGGGTACTGGAGGCCGGCTTCGGGGCGGGCGTAGGTGTACGCGTCGACCTGCGGGATGCCGTAGGTCCGCTCGTAGGCCGCGAGCGCCGCCATCTCGGGTGAGTTCGCGGGGAAGGGGTTGTCGTTGGGCAGGACGACGGCCTGGAACTTGGCGCGGTTCCGGCCGTCCGCGGTGTCCGCGAGGTAGGCGGCGTCGATGACGGACCGGTCGGACCGGGTGAGGTCGATCTCCGTGTATGGCGTGCCCATGGCGTCCAGTTCGGCCGCGATGGCGTCGGTGGCGGGGCCGCCGTCGCTCACTATGAGCACCCGCAGGTCGATGCGGGGAGACGGGGTGCCGGCGTGGGCCGCCGTGTTGGGCACGCCGAGGGTGGCTATGAGGGCGCCCGTCGTGAGCAGGGCGGTGCGTATGGTCCGCTTCATGCGGTGGTTTTCCTCCCAGAGCAGCGGTGGGCACTGCTCCGCGGAGCGGAAGCACCCCTCGCGCGACGCCGGTTTCCCCTCGGGGCGGCCGTCGCATCCGTCGCATCATATGGTGAGGCCCCCGTGTAGCTTCTATGGTCCCGTTGGGGAAGCTGGCGGAAAACATTTGGTGTACCGCGGGTGACCTCCGGGGGTCGGCCATGGGGCCGAGAGTCCCTGCAAGGACTGGTCGGCAGTCCGCCGTGGAGAGGTAACACCAGGTCAGACGGTGATGCGGCGCACCGGCGGGCCGCTGGGGTCCGCCGGTGGGACTGCCGTCGACGGAGCCCGGTTCGCCGGGCGCCGTAGGCTGGTTTCAGGACATCTGTTCGTCCGGCGGTGCCGTCAGGAGCACAGGACGCGGGTCTCGGGTGTGTAGACCGGGCCGCCGCTGACATTGGTCTTGTCGCTGAATTCGGCGTAGAAGTACGAGTAGAAGCCGATGTTGCCGTTGCAGCCGGAGTCGGGGGCGACCTGCATCGTCAGCGTCACGGTCCGGCTCTGGCCGGGCGGGATCGGGGTGCCGTAGTTGGTGCCGAGGTCGTTCGGGCCGGTGCCGGAGCAGGGGGTGCTGCCGTTGGCCGTGGCGAGGCTGCAACCGGTGACGGCGTACTTCAGGTCCGGGCGCTGCGTGGTCAGCCACGTGGGGCTGAGGGTCTGGTAGACGAACCAGAGGTCGTAGGTCTTGTTGTTCGTGAGCGTCATCGACAGGTTCACCGTGCCGCCCGGCGTGGTGGTGGCGGCGTCGCTGCTGAAGGTCAGCTCGGCGGGGCCGGGTTCGGCCGCGCTCGCGGACGGGGCCAGGCCGAACAGGGCGAGGGCGAGGGCGAGGACGGTGGGGAGGCCGAGGCGCCTCATCGAGGGTGATCGCATGACCCGGGAGGCTAGGCACGGGCGGGCGCGGCGTCTGCCCCCGCGCCGGCGCGACGGCGCGGGGACGACCGAAAGCGTGCGCCCCGTGGAGTTCGTGCGGTGAAAACGTGGCGGACGGTCGTGGGCGCATACCCGCACGGTGACGCCGGTGCGGTACGCCGGCGGGGCGGGCGGCCCGGCCCGGAGGGACGGCGGGACGGCGGCGGCGGTATTGGCGCGTACCGGCCGTGCCGGTCACCGGCAGCGGCGAACACTCCCGGCCGACGGCCGGTTTCCGACCGGAGGTTCGGGCGGCGGTGCTCCCGGTGCCGGGACCCCGGGGGGCGGGCGGTGGCGTGGGTGTCCTCACCACCGCCCGGTTCGGTCGGGGAAGGGGCCGGGGCGCCGGAGCGCCCGGTGCCGGGAGCGGCCGGAGGATCGACGGGCCCGTCCGCCGGCGGGGTCCGCCCCGACCGTGCCGGGCCCCGCCGGCCCCGCCGGAGGACGGCGGCGCGCCCCGGCCCGGCGCGCGCCGCCGTCGGCTCCCCGGAGCGGCTCGCTACTTGAGGTGGACGAGGCCGTCGGTGGTGATCGCCGGGCGGCCGGCGGTGCCGACGACGACGATCCTCACGGTGTGCTTGCCGCTGGTGGCCCAGGTCCTGGTCCAGATGGCGTCGCGGTACCTGGTGGTGGCGGACTTCAGGTCGACGGTGGCGGCCTTGACGCCGTCGACGTACACGTGCGCCTGGCCGGAGGTGGAGGCGCGGGAGACCACCCAGGCCGCGGAACGGCCGGTGAAGGTCCAGGTCAGGCCGGCGTTCTTGGCGGAGCTGGTCAGGGACCCGCCGCCCAGGTAACTGGTGGAGGACTTGGCCGTCCAGGTGCCGGACCTGACGGCGGAGGTCTCCTGCAGGATCACCGGGGTGCCGGACACGGCGGCGGCGGAGGTGTTGCCGGCCCGGTCGTGGGCGGTCATGCTCCAGGTGGTGGCGGCGCCGGACTTGGCCGTGTGGGGGGCGGAGTACACCGTCGGCGCGTACGTCCTGGCCAGCGGGCTGGTGAGGCGCACGTCCCGCAGGGAGGCGCCGTCGGTCGCCTTCCAGCTCAGCGTGACCGGCACGGCGGCGGTGTTCACGGTGCCGGTGCGCAGGGCGAGCGCCGGCCTGGTGGTGAAGGCGGGGGCGGTGGTCTCGGCGACGACGGTCGCGGCGGCGGTCGCCGTGGCGCGGCCCGACCGGTGGACGGCGCGGACCTGGACCTTGTGGGTGCCGGGCGCGAGCGCCGCCGTGGCGGAGGCCGCGGTGCCGGCGGTGGTGGCGGCCACCTTGCCGTCGACGAGCAGTTCGTACCTTCCGACCAGTGCGGCCGGGGTCGTCGCCGTCCAGTTCACGGTGACGGAGGACTTCGTGTAGTACGTCGTGCCCGACGCGCCCGCTCCGGTGACCGACTTGACCGCAAGCCCGGCCACCGGGCCGGCGGCCCAGGAGCGCAGGGTGGGCAGCGTGTCGTAGAGGGCGGTGCCGGGGCACTGGGTGTTGTAGCCGTCGCGGTGGCCGTGGATCGCCGGGAAGGACAGCTGGGCGCCCTTCGCCCAGGTCTGGCCGGAGTGGCTGCGCCCGCCGTCGCCGGCGGTGAGTACGGCCGTGCCGGCCGGGTCGACGCCGTACTGGCCGAGCTTCCACGCGGCGATGCGGGCGATCGAGACCAGCGCGGCCTGCGGGGGAGCGGTGTCGGTGTAGGTGCCCAGCACCGAGACGCCGGTCGTCTCGGCGTTGAATCCGTAGGCGTGCGCGCCCAGGACGGGCCGGTCCACCCCGCCCTTGCGGCCCTCGTAGACGGTGCCGCACTTGTCGACGAGGAAGTTGTAGCCGATGTCCTTCCAGCCCAGCTGCTTCACGTGGTACGCGTAGATCCCGCGCACCACCGCGGGCGCCTCGGCGCACGTGTACGTGTTGGACTCGGCGGTGTGGTGGACCACCACGGCCTTGACTCTTCCGCCCGGGAGGTACCCGGGGGCCTCGGGACTGATCGTCTCGTCCGCGCCCCAACCCGTCCGGGAGGTGATCGGCGGGCGCGGCGCGGTCGACGGGGGCGCGGGGGCCCGCTCACCGTGGGGCTCGGGCTCAGGCCGGGGCTCGTCGGGGGCGTGGACGGGGCCGGGGCCGTCGGGGACGGCGGAGCGCTCGCGGCGGGCGGCGCGGTCGGCTCCGCGCTCACCGGCGGGGTCGTGACCGGCGCCTGGTCCGTGGGGGTCGCCGACGCGTCCGGCGCCGGTTCCGACTCCGCCGGGCCGGGCTCCGTCCCGGTCGGCGCGGGCACCGCGGTCTCCTCGACGGCGAACGCCGCCGGAGCCATCCGGGACACGCTGCCCGCCTTCGGGTCCACCATGTCCAGGCGGAGTCCCGAGGGGAGCGTCCTGGACGTGGTCCCGCCCGTGCGCAGACGCACCTCGACACCGTCCGACGCGCCGACCCACGCCGGCTCCGTACCCCCGCGATCGGCCCCCTCCTCGCCCTGGCCGCTGTCCCCGTCCAGCCGCAGCCACGGCGACCACCGCCCCGACCCCGCGGCGCGCGTGCGGACCTCCACCGTGCCGGCGACACGGACCGCCGGGTCGGTCCAGGTCACCCCCAGCATGCTGAACGGCTTGGTCCCCTCCTCCTTCAGGGACGCCGAGCGGCCGTCGGCACTCACCGCGATCGGCTCGGTCCGCGCCTCGGCCGCGACGGGCCGGGGCTTGCCGTCGACCGGCCCCCTCGGCGCGTCGCCGCCGGTCGCCCCCCGCAGTACGAGAACACCGGTCACACCCGCCACGGCGACGGCCGCCGCCAGCACTGTCCGACGCCGCTCCACGCAGCCCCCACCCCTTGAAGTAGTGAGACGCGGGGGCCGCCTGCGAAGTACGCAGCGTGCCGCCCCGCGCCATGTGCGTATGCAGGCTACACACTTGTGGGGAGCCTCTCGAACCTTTCTCCGAGGCCGTACGCATGAAACCCGGGACACGGGGTAGGAGAACAGGCTTTTCCGCTGACGGTGAATCAGGTCACAGCCCCGTCCCGGTGTTCGCGGCGCCCGGGCGGGAGGCCCGCCCCGGAACCGCGCCGCCGGACCGGTCCGCCGCGCCCTCCGCCTCCGCGGCGCGGGCGCGGCGTACACGGCCCCGCCGCGGGCACACGGCAGGAACCGGGCCGGCAGGGCGGGCGGACCGTCCTTCCGCCGGTCCGCGCGGTGGAGCACCGCCGCGCGGGACGCGGCACGGGACCGCCGGGGCGCGGGCGGAAGGGAAGACATGGGCACGGTCGTGCATGTGCCGCAGACGCGGGACATGGTCGGGCGGGAACTCTCCGGGGACGAGGCGTTCACCGCGCTGCGGCGCTACGGGGGCCGCGAACTCCTCCTCGACTCCTTCGCCCGCTTCCGGTACGCCGACGGCTTCAGCTTCGCCCGCTCCCTCGCCTACCAGATGGTGCTCGGCATCGTGCCGTTCGCCATCGCCCTGGTCGGGGTGGCGACGACGATGCACACCGAGGGGCTCGGCCAGGCCGTCGAACTGACGCTGGCCCGGATCGTTCCGGGCACCAGCGCGGACCTGGTGCGGCAGGCGCTGGCCGACACCCGGCGCAGTGCCGGGGCGGACGTCGCGGGGGCCGCGGCCATGTGGCTGGGCCTCGGTTTCGCCGTCCTCAACCTGGCCTCCGCCATGAGCCAGATCGAACGCGGCTGCAACCGGATCTACGGCATCGAACGCGACCGCCCCCTCCTCGCCAAGTACGGCCGGGGCGCGCTGCTCGCCGTGGGTGCGGGGCTGCCGCTGGGCGGCGGCTTCCTGGCCGTCGTCGCGGGCCGGGACGTCGGCGCGTCGGTGGTCCGGGCCCTGCACTGGCCGCCGTCGCTGCTCGACTGGTGGCAGGCGCTGCACGTCCCGGTGGGGATCCTGCTCGCGGCGCTGGCGTCGGCCGTGATCTTCCGCTGGGCGCCCCGCCGCGACCAGCCCGGCTACACGTGGCTGGTCTTCGGCTCGGGCGTCCATCTGCTGCTCTGGGTGGCGGCCACCTGGCTGCTCGCCCTCTACGTCGGCAGGAGCGGTTCCTTCGGGGCCGTGTACGGCCCGCTCACCGCCTTCGTCGCGCTGCTGCTGTGGGCCAACGTGACCGGCGTCGCCCTCTTCCTCGGCGTGGCCTTCGCCGCCCAGCTCGAAGCCGCGAGGGCGGGCGCCAGGGAGCCGGTCCGTCCCGACCCGGGGCCCGGTGCCTGAGGGCGCGCGGCGACCGCCTCCGGCCCCGGCGCCACCGCCGCGGCGCCGCCCCGTCCTCCGGCGGACCCGCCGGAGGGCGGGGCGAACGGCGTCAGGGACGTGTTTCGGTCACCTTGAGTGGACGATGGGTTAACCGGGTGCGACGGACGGCAGGTCAGCGGCCTGCCACAAGGCGGTTACTGCGGGTGTCCGGGGGGTGCCGGACCGTGTGCGCGGACCCGCATGCCCGGCCTGAGCTGCCTAAACGGCCGTTCGATCTCCGGTAATCGAACGGGATGTCCGTAAATCGGTGTCGAATGTGCGTATCTCCTTCACATCCGACAAACTCAGTGGCGAACGGCCAGCATTACGCAGGCAGTTGTCGCTTATATCCTTCATATCGAAAGGACGTCCATCGTGCGTCACCGTATCGCCGCCGTCTCCGCCGCCGCCCTCCTGACCCTGGCGGGCGCCTCCGGCGTCGCACAGGCCCAGCCCTCCGTGCTGAAGGCCCCCTCCTCGGTCGTCCTGACCGTCTCCCAGGGCGAGGGCGCGGCGGCCGTGGTGCGGAGCGCCACCCTCGACTGCGCGCCGACCGTCGGGGGCACGCACCCGAACCCCCGGGCGGCCTGCGCCGAACTGGCCGCCACGAACGGCGACTTCGCCACGCTTCTGGCCTCCCCCGACCCGAACCGGGTCTGCCCGATGCACTACGACCCGATCACCGTCGGCGTGAACGGCGTGTGGGAGGGCAAGCGCGTCTCCTGGAAGCACGCCTTCTCCAACGCGTGCGTCATGTCCTCGACGCTGAACGGCGACTCCGTCTTCGCCTTCTGACGCCATCGCCCGGACCCCCGCGGATCCGCCCCCGCCCCCGCCGGGCGGGGGCGGACCGGTGCCGCCGCGCCGAGGACGCCGGCCCGACGGCGGTACGGCGATCGGCGCGCAGGGCCGGGGCGCGGAGGGCCGGCGGCCCCGCGCTGGCGGGCGGTCGCCCCACGGGCGGGCGCACCGGACGCACCGCCCCGCGGGGACGGGCACGGGGCGGGCGGGTCGCGGGGCCTTCCGGCGCGCCGCCGGTCGCGGGTGCGCGGCCGGCGGCAGGACGCCGCCCGTTCCCGCCCGGGGCGACGGGGCGGGTGTCAGGACGGGACGGCCGCGCCGGAGCGCGGTTCGTCCGCCTCCGGCTCCCGCGGCTGCTCGCCGAGCTGCTCGCGCAGGTGGTTCCAGACCACCGCGATCAGCGCGGCCGCCGGTACCGCGAGGAGGCTGCCCACGATGCCGGCCAGGCTGCCGCCCAGGGTGACCGCCAGGAGGACCACCGCGGCGTGGAGGCCGAGTCCGCGGCTCTGGATCATGGGCTGGAACACGTTGCCCTCGATCTGCTGCACCACGACGATGACCGCCAGTACGATCAGCGCGTCCGCCAGGCCGTTGGAGACCAGGGCGATGAGCACCGCGACCAGGCCGGCGAAGAGGGCGCCCACGATCGGCACGAACGCGGACACGAAGGTCAGCACGGCCAGCGGGAGCACCAGCGGAACGTCGAGGAACCACAGGCCGGTGCCGATGAGGACGGCGTCGAGCAGCCCGACGAACGCCTGGGAGCGCACGAACGCGCCGAGCGTCTCCCAGATGCGCGCCGCCACGACCGGGACGTCCGTGGCCAGCCGCCCGGGGAACTGACGGGCCAGCCAGGGCAGGAACCTCGGGCCGTCCTTGAGGAAGAAGAACATCAGGAAGAGCGCCAGGACGGCGGTCACCACGCCGTCGACCACGGTGCCCACCCCCGCGACCACCGCGGTGACCATGCTGCCGACGCTGTTCTGCAGGCGGGCGACGGCCGTGTCGAGGGCACCGGTGATCTGGTCGTCGCCGATGTTCAACGGCGGCCCGGCGGCCCACTCGCGCATCCTCTGGATGCCCTGGGTCACGCCGTCGGCCAACTCACCGGACTGCGACGCCACCGGAACCGCGATCAGCGCCACGATGCCCGCGGCCACCAGCAGGAACACCACGGTGACCGCCGAGGCGGCCAGCGCCGGGGGCCACCCGTGCCGGCGCAGGAAGCGGGCCGCGGGCCAGGTCAGCGTGGTGAGGAACAAGCCCACGACGAGGGGCCAGACGACCGACCACATCCGCCCCAGGAGCCACAGGGCGGCCGACACCGCCACGAGGACCAGCAGCAGTTCGACGGAGACGCGCGCCGATGTGCGCAGCGCGGTGGCGGTTTTGGCGGAACTCAGCGAAGCAGGCATGGGGGCACCCTACGGGTGCCCCTCCCCACGCCCCGCCGCCGCCGGCCGGTTCGCGAGCCCACCGCCCGGTGCCGCCGACGCGCCCGTGTCCGCGCTTGCGGCGGGAGCGGCGACCTGCGGAGCGGCCGGCGGCCCGCACCGGGGTCCGGCGCACCGCGGTCCGCGCCGCCGCGGTCCGGACGACTCGTTCCACGGCCCCCGGGAGGCGGTCACGTCAGGCCGAACCACGGCAGGCACTCCGGCAGCCCCTCCGCCTCCACCGGGACCGAGCGGTACCGCCGCCACCGCTCGGCGGTGAGGCGGAGCCTGTGCAGCACGGCGGGCTCGGCGCGTACGACATGGCGCTCGACGCCGTCCTCGCGGTAGCCGAGCTTGCGCGACACCCCCAGTGAGGCCGCGTTGTCCGCGTACGCCCCCGAAACGGCGTACCGCGCACCGAGCCCGGCGAAGGCCAGGTGGAGGACGGCCGCGCGCATCTCGGTCCCCAGTCCCCGGCCTTGGTGCGCCCTGCCGAGCCAGGAGCCGGTGCCCACTTCGCGACGGATCGGGAAGTCCCGGGCGCTGACGCCCTGCGTGCCCACGACGACACCGTCCTTCACGACCACCAGGTTCAGCCGCCAGTCCTCCGGGCGCCACTCGCCCCAGCAGCGCCAGTGGTACTGCAGGACGCCCCGGGCGCGCTGCTCGGGAGCCGCGTCGGTCCACGCCGCGGTGAACGGCTGCACCGCCGGGTCGTGCACGCCGTCGGCGGCCAGCGAGGCCAGCGCGGCGAGGTCCTCCGGGTCCGGCAGCCGTAGCTCCAGCCGCGGTGTGGTCAACCGCAGTCCCGCGAGCGGCCAGTGGGTCAGCAGCGTCATGACCGGGGATCCTTCCCGCTCCCGGCCGTCGTGGCCACCGGATATCCGAGGAGGGGAGGGGAGGGGCGCGGGAGCGGCCCCGGATCGGCGGGCCCGCCCGGTCGCGGCACCGGTCGCGCCGGCGAGGGCCGCCGGGGTGCCGGTGCACGGCCCGCGCCGTCCGCCACGGCCGCCGGAACGGACACCGGCCGTTCCCCGGGCGCTCCCCCAGGGCCGCGGGAGGCGTCCGCCGGGGCGCCCCCTTCCGGACCGGGAACGCCGGGGCGCGGCGGGCCGTATGGCCGGATGTGACAGGAACCGGTCATTGCGGCCGCGGTGACGGGCGGGAAACCATGGGGGCGTGCCCGCACCCCGCAGAGTCGTCATCGTCGCCTTCCCCGGTGTGGACCTCCTGGACGTCACCGGTCCGGCCGAGGTCTTCTCGGTGGCCTCGGGCATCACCGGGGAGGGCCGCCCCGGGTACCGGGTGCAGATCGCGGCGGCCCGAGCCGGCGAGCTGCCCACCTCCAGCGGGGTCCGGTTGGTGGCCGACGTGGCGCTCGCGGAGGTTCGGGGGCGGGTGGACACGCTGCTCGTGCCGGGGGCGATCAGCCCGGCCGACGGCGGCGTCGAGCCGGTGGTCGACACCGCCGTCGTCGAGTGGCTGCGCACGGCGGTCCCCCGGACCCGTCGCACCGCCTCGGTCTGCGCGGGCGCGCACGTGCTGGCCGCGGCGGGACTCCTCGACGGGCTGCCCGCCACCACCCACTGGCTCACCGCCGAGCGGCTCGCCGCCGACCACCCGCGGATCGCCGTCGACCCGGACCCGATCTTCATCCGGGCCGGACGGGTGTGGACGTGCGCGGGGATGACCTCGGGGATGGACATGGCCCTGGCCATGGTCGCCGAGGACCACGGCCAGGCCCCGGCGCTCGCCACCGCCCGGGCGATGGTCATGTACGTGAAACGCCCCGGCGGACAGAGCCAGTTCAGCGTGCCGCTCTCGATCCACGCACCCCGAGGGGACCGGATCGAGGAGCTGCGCCGGTGGATCGCCGACCACCTCACCGACGAACTGTCGGCCGAGGCGCTCGCCGAACGGGCGCACCTCAGCGTGCGTCACCTCGCCCGGCTGTTCCGGCAGCGCACCGGCACCACGCCCGCCTCCTACGTCGAAGCCCTCCGGGTGGAAGCCGCGCGCCGCCTCCTGGAGGAGACCGACCGCGGTCTGCCCGAAGTGGCGACCGCCAGCGGTCTCGGCTCCGTGGAGACCCTGCACCGGGCCTTCCGCCGCCGGCTCGCCACCACTCCGACCGAATACCGGCGACGCTTCCGCTTCCCGCCCGCCGCCGGCACCGCCGGAGCCTTCCCCGGCGGCCCCGCCTCCCCACCCGACCGGACGCCCACCCCATGACCAGCTGGGAGAACCCCGTGCCACTGCCCCCGTTCCCCGACTCGCCGCTCGCCCGCGCAGCCGACCGGATGCTGTGCGCCGCGAGCCCCCCGGCACTGGTGGCCCACTGCTACCGCACCTACCGCTTCGGCTCCGCCTTCCTCGAGGGGCAGCGGCGCGGGTTCGACGCGGAGGCGCTGTTCATCGCCTCCGTCCTGCACGACCTGGCGCTCACCGAGACGCACGACGATCCCCGGGCCCCGTTCGAGGTGCACGGGGCCTCGCTCGCCGAGCGGGAACTCCACGCCCGCGGAGCCCGCCCCGACCTCGTCGAACTGGTCCGGGACGCGATCGCCCTGCACATGGAGGTCACCACCGCCGAAGACCCCCGGCCGGAGGTGGCCGCGGTCCACCTGGGCGCCGCGGCGGACGTCATGGGGCTGCGCCTGGACCGACTGCCCCCCGCGCTCCTCGCCGACGTGCTCGAACTCCATCCCCGGCAAGGGTTCACCGCCTTCGTGACCGACGTGGTGCGCCGGCAGGCGGCCGCCAAGCCGGACTCGCACATCGCCCGGATGGTCCGGCACGACGGCTTCCTGAAGCTGGTCGCCGCCGCGCCGTTCGGGGACTGAACGCGCCGTCGACGGCTGGCGGTTGCGCCGGCGCTGCCGCCCGTACCCGCCGGACCGGGAGCCGGGGTGCCGGAAGGCCTGCCCCGGGCACCCCCACCACCGGCCGTCCCCCCCGCGCACCGGCACCGCCGCCCCGGGCCCGGCGGCCGCGCTGAGGAGTCCCGCGTCTCCTCCCGCCGGACCGGAGGCGGCCCGGCTCCTCCAGAAGGCCCCGGCACCGGGAGCCCCACCCGTGTCCCCCGCACCCGAAACGGCGATGCGGGTCGCGGGAGACCACGGCATGATGCCCCGCGTGGATCCGACGAACGGCACGCCAGGACGGCCCCGAAGGCGCCGGGGAGTGTTCGCCCGGCGGGATTTCCGCCTGCTCTGGACGGGCGAGACCGCGAGCGGGCTGGGGAACGGCGTCACCGCGGTGGCCCTGCCGCTGGTCGCGGTCGAGGAGATGGACGCCGGCTCCACCGCCGTCGGCCTGCTCGCCGCGGCGGTGTGGGCGCCCTGGCTGCTGGTGGGCCTGCCGGTGGGCGCATGGGTGGACCGGAGGCGTAAGCGGCCGCTGATGATCGCGTGCGACACGCTGTCCGCCGCGGTCCTGGCGAGCGTTCCGCTGACGGCGTGGCTCGGTGCGCTCACCTTCCCGCACCTGCTCGCCGCCGCGCTGGTCTGCGGCACCGCGGCGGTCTGCTTCGACACCGCCTACCACTCGTACGTCCCCGTCGTGCTCGACGGCCGCGACCTCGCCGAGGGCAACGCCAGGCTGCAGGGCGGCGAGGCCGCCGCCCGGGTCGCCGGACCGGGAACGGCGGGGCTGCTCGCCCAGGCGTTCGGCGCGGTCGCCGCGCTCGCGGCCGACGCGCTGACGTTCCTGGTCTCCGCCCTCTGCCTGAGGGGGATCGGAGCGGTCGAGCCGGACCGGGCTCCCGAGGAGGAGCGGGCCCCCCTCCGGCGGCGGATCGGCGAGGGGCTGCGCTTCGTGGGCCGGGACCGGTACCTGCGGACGATGGTCGTGTGGGGCGCCGTGGTCAACATGGCACTGACGGGATACCAGGCGGTCCAGGTCGTGTTCCTGGTCCGCACCGTCGGACTGGAACCGGCCGCGGTAGGGCTGCTGCTGACCGGCGGCAGCGCCGGCGGCATCGTGGGCGCGCTGGCGGCTCCCGCGGTCGGCCGGCGGTTCGGCACCGCGCGCGGGCTGCTCCTCCTGCAGGCCGCCACCGCGCCGTTCGCGCTGCTCCTGCCGATGACCACGGCGGGACCGGGGCTGCTGCTGTTCGCGACGGGCGCCTTCCTCGTCGGGACCGGCGTCTCGGTGGCCAACGTCGTGGTGGGCGGCTTCCGGCAGGCGTACTGCCCGCCGCACATGCTCGGCCGGGTCGTGGCGACGGTGATGGCGGTCAACCACAGCACCATCCCGCTCGGCTCCCTGCTCGGGGGCGTACTCGGCGACGCCGTCGGGTACCGGCTGGCCATGTGGATCATGACGTGCGTCGTCGCACCCTCCTGGCTCGTCCTCGCCCTGGGCCCGATGCGCCGCGAACGCGACCTTCCGCGGGCCCGCGAACCGGAACAGGCCCGCGCCGGGGCTGAACGGGACCGTGCCCGGGGCTGAACGGGGGACGGCCGGCGCCCCGCCGGACGCTGCCCGGCCGGCGACGTCGCGGGACTTCGAAGGAACGGTCCGGCGCCCCGGGAGGCCGGGCGCCGGACGGCGACCACGTCGAAGCCCCGCCGCCCCGCCCGAGGCGGGCGGGACGGGGAGACCGCCTGCCCGCCGCTCCCGGCCGTTTCACGCGCGCCGCACGGCTCGCCGGCGAGCCGTGCGGCGCGCCTTCAGGAGGGGTACCCGGCCAGGGCGGCGTCCACGGCCGCCTGCGCGTGCAGCCGCGCGGTGGGGAAGAGCGGTACGGCGCTGTCCCCCGGGCCGACGAGGAGTTCGATCTCGGTGCAGCCCAGGACGACCCCCTCCGCTCCCGCCGCGACGAGGTCCCCGATGACCCCCTGACAGGACCTGCGCGACTCCTCCCGCACCACGCCCAGGCAGAGCTCCTCGTAGATCACCCGGTGCACGAGCGCGCGCCCCTCGGCGTCCGGGACGCACACCTCCAGTCCGGCCGCTTCGAGACGACCGCGGTAGAAGTCCTGCTCCATGGTGAACGCGGTGCCGAGCAGGCCGACCCTGCGCGCGCCCGCCGCCCGTACGGCGGCCGCGGTGGCGTCGGCCAGGTGCAGCAGGGGGACGGAGACCGCCGCCTCCACCTGGCCGGCGACCTTGTGCATGGTGTTGGTGCAGATCAGCACCATGTCGACCCCGGCGCTCTCCAGGGATCGAGCGGCCCCGGCCAGGATCTCCCCGGCCTCCGCCCAGCGGCCCCGGACCTGCAACCGCTCGATCTCCGCGAAGTCCACCGAGTACAGCACGCACCTGGCCGAGTGCAGGCCGCCCAGCCGGTGGCGCGTGAACTCGTTGAGCAGCCGGTAGTACTCCGCGGTCGACTCCCAGCTCATCCCCCCGATCAGCCCGATCGTTCTCACTGCCGCCTCCCGTCGTCCGTCGATGCGGGAATGGTGCAGGAACGCGGGACCCGGGACAATCCAAGCAGCCCTGAGCCGGTCCGGAAGACTTTCTTATGAGGAGGCGCAGAGCGGGCCCGGGAGCGGCCCGCCGGCCCCGTCGCTCCGCCTCGCCTCGCCCGGCCGGGAACGGGGAGGAGAACAGGGCGTGCGCGGAACCGCCGGGCGCGCCGGTACCGCGGGGCGGGGACGGGGCGCCGCGGGACCGTCAGTGGACGCCGTTCAACCCCCACCAGTCGCCGTCGAGTTCCGTACCGCGCAGGAAGGCGCCCGTACCGGTGCCCCGGTAGCCGAGCAGCCAGCCCGGCATGCCGCCCCGGTACGCCTCGTCGGTCACCGTCAGCAGGTCGCTGACGCCGTCGCCGTCGTACGAGCCGACCCCGACGAGGTTCTTCATGACGTTCCACCCGCCGCCCAGCAGCCTCCGGCTCGCGAAGGCGCCGTCGCCGCGGCCGGGGTACAGCCACAACCGCCCCCCGGTGTCCCGGGCCAGCAGGTCCGCGCGCCCGTCGCCGGTCAGGTCGCCGGGGCCCACCAGGTGGTTCATGGCGTTCCAGCCGGAGCCGACCGACCTGCGGGTGGTGAAGGCGCCGTCGCCGCGGCCGGGGTACAGCCACAACCGCCCCCCGGTGTCCCGGGCCAGCAGGTCCGCGCGCCCGTCGCCGGTCAGGTCGCCGGGGCCCACCAGGTGGTTCATGGCGTTCCAGCCGGAGCCGACCGACCTGCGGGTGGTGAAGGCGCCGTCGCCGCGGCCGGGGTACAGCCACAGGACCCCGTCGCGGTCGCGGGCCAGCAGGTCCTCGCGGCCGTCGCCGGAGAAGTCGCCGTGCCGGGTCAGGGCCGTCATGGCGTTCCAGCCGCTCCCGACCAGCCGGCCCGTCCCGTCGCCGGGCAGGAACCACGTCCGGCCCACGGCGTCCCGTACCAGCACGTCGGACCTGCGGTCGCCGTCCAGGTCGCCGAAACCGGCCGCCCCGGGCGCGGTCTCGGCGTACCAGCGCGGGTAGGCGCTCTGCGTGCACTCGCGTTCGGTCCGCACCAGCCTCACCGAACTGATCCGCCGGTCGAAGGCGGGCGTCCACGCGTACTCGCCGGGGCCGGCGGGGGCCTCGGAGGAGACGTAGGCGTCACCCGACAGCGAGTAGTGCGGCTCGGTGTACAGGCAGGCGAAGGTCGGCGAGCGGTTCACGTACGACCGGATCCTGTTGTCCCACGTGCCCAGGGTGGCCATGCTCGTGTTCGTCTTGAACATGGTGCCGTCGCCCGACGTGCCGGTGAAACCGCAGAAGTACCCGGCCGGGCAGCGGTAGGAGCCGGTCGCCGCCTGCGCGGTCTGCGCCGGAAGCGTCGCCGCCACCAGACCGCCCACCACGAGCCCCGCCAGCGAGCCCACGAGGCGTCTCACGGGAATGCGCATCTGTGTGTCCTCTCCCGCGCCCCGCCACGGGGCGCGCACGCACCATGCCGGACTCACCGGGACCGCGGAAGGTTGTGCGGCGTCGGCCGCCACCGCACGGGCGGGCCTCCCCGAGGGCATGCGGCGGGCCGCCGCTGCCGCCGGCGCCCGTGCCGGCCCACCGGCCCCGGACACCGGGTCCCGGCCCGCCGAGCCGAACGGCACCGGGAACCGGCCGGTGGCCGTGGGGGCGGTGCGCGGAGGACGCCGCGGAACCGGGGCGCCGGACCGGGCCGCGTACGCGACCGGCACCCGGCCGGGCACGTCGGCGGCGCGCGGGGTCCCGCGGGCCGGGTTCGGGCGCCACCGCCGTGCGCACGGTGCGGTTCCCGCCCGCCTGCGGTGCCGCCCGCCCCGCCCGGGGGCGCCCGGGCGGGGCGGGCGGGTCAGGAGCCGACCCGGGCCGCGCCGGGCGGGCGGAAGCAGGCGGTGACGGTCTTGCCGTCGAGGCAGGGGCGCGCCTCCCAGTCGTCGGCCAGGGCGTCGACGAGGAACATGCCCCGCCCGCCGGTGCGCTCGGTGCTCGGCGGGCGGGGCGTGGGCAGCTCCGCCGAGGCGTCGTGCACGGCTATGTGCAGGCAGCGCTCGTCCCAGGTCATCACCAACTGCGCGCTGCTGCGGGCGTGGACGTGGGCGTTGGTGACCAGCTCCGAGACGGCCAGCAGCACGGCGTCCACCGTCTGCGGGGCGGCGGCGGTCCACTCCAGCTTCCGCAGGTGCTCCCGGGTCCAGTCCCGTGCCGTCTTCACATCGCTGTCCAACGGCAGGGAGCGTGCCCAGCCCACCGCCCGTAGTGACGATCCGCTCACCGGAATCCCTCCTGACCAGGTGCCTGTTCTGCCGCGTTTACCCCGCGCGGTCCGATTGAGGCACGGCATGTCGGGCTCACCCGGGCGGCCCCAGGCGGGCGGTCGTACGGGCGGCCGAGTCGTAGGTGCGGGCACCGACCCACCGGCCCGTCAGAACGCCCGGTGCCCCACCGGACGCACCGCCGAACAGCTCCTCGTCCGGAACGGGCCAGACGGCGCCGCGGCCACGGCCGAGGGTGATGTGCGGGGTCCAGCGCACGGGGTCGTGGAGCGGATTGAGCCGCCCTCCCGCCGACGTGTCGTGCAGGGCGCGCCACACCGCCTCGTGCAGGCGCAGCAGGGCGTCGTCCCTCCGGACGGCCCAGGCCAGTACGTGGATCCGACCGGTGAACCGCACGGTTCCCCGGAGGACCAGCGGGAGCGGCAGGACCGCGAGCGCCTCGTCCAGCCGTATACGCGCCCCGGGCACCAGGGCGTCCGCCGCGGCGAGGGTGAGGTGCGGGCGGTTCGTCGGATGCCGGTGCGCGGCCTGGCTCGGCAGGCCCGCCCGCAGCAGGCGGCCCCACACGTCGCGGACGGCCCGCTCGGTGGTCTCGTCGGGCAGCAGTTCCACACTGTGCACCCGGCCAGCGTACGACCGCCCGCCGCACCGCCCCGGAACGCCGCCCGCGGCGCGCGGGGCCCCACCGGCCGGCCGGGGGAGTGCGGCGCGAGCAGCACAGGGAGGGGGCCGGCCGGGGCGGTACGCACCGGAGGCGCCCGCGCGAAGGCCGGCCCGGCGAGCCGGTGCCCCGGGGCCGCCGCGCACCGCCGGTGGGCGTCCGGCGGTGCGCGGCGGCCGCGGCGATCGACGGTCACGCCCAACCCGGGCTGCCGGCCGGTGTGTCGTCCGTCCCGCGCGGGAAACAACGGAACACACCCCCGTGCGCGCGAAAGCGAGGAACACGGCATGGGCACTCCCACCCGACGTGACGGACCCGTTCGGGGTGCGCCCCGCCGGCTTCCCGCCGGAGCCGGGTCCCCCCGGACGGTACGCCCCCCGAGGGGCCAACGGCAGCGGCTCGCGCACGGCCCGCTCCGGCGGTCGCCGCCTCGGCCACCGCCCCGATCGAGACCGGGGCGCACGTACAGGCCCTCGTGATCGGCACCGGCTACGGCGGCTCCGTCGCCGCACTGCGGCTGGCCCGCGCCGGGGTCGAGGTCCACATGGCCGAGATGGGGATGGCGTGGGACACGCCCGGCCCCGACGGCAGGATCTTCTCCGGCACCACGGCGCCCGACTTCCGCGCCTTCTGGCTCCGCGACAGGAGCAGGCTGCCGGTGAGCAGCTTCCTCGGCCTCCCGCTCGACAGGAAGATCCCCCGCTACACCGGGATCCTCGACGCCGAGGAGTTCGCCGGCATCACGGTCTACCAGGGCAGGGGCGTCGGCGGCGGCTCGCTCGTCAACGGCGGCATGGCGGTCACCCCCCGACGGGAGAACTTCCCGGCCGTCCTGCCCACCGTCGACCCGGACGAGATGTACGACGTCTACTACCCGCGGGCCAACGCCGAACTCGGGGCCGGCGACGTGGACCGGGGCTGGTGGGAGAGGGCGGACTGCTACCGGTACGCCAGGGTCGGCCGCAGGCACGCCGAGCGCTCCGGCTTCCGGTTCGTCCTCGTGCCCAACGTCTACGACTGGGACTACATGGAGCGGGAGGAGGCCGGCACCGTCCCCGGGTCGGCACTGGCGGGGGAGGTCCTCTTCGGCAACCACCACGGCAAGAAGAGCCTGCAGAAGACCTATCTCGCACGGGCCCTGGCCACCGGCCAGGTCGGCATCTCGCCGCTGCACAGGGTCACTTCGGTCACCGAGGCGGCCGGCGGCGGCTACACCGTGCTCATCGACCGGATCGACACCACCGGGGCCGTCGCCGCCACCAAGACCGTCACCGCCGGCAAGGTCTTCTTCGCCGCCGGCAGCGTCGGCACCAGCAAGCTGCTGACCAGACTGAAGGCCACCGGTGCGCTGCCCGCGCTCAACGCCGAGATCGGCAGGGGCTGGGGGGACAACGGCAACGTGATGTGCGGCCGCGCCAACCACGTGTGGGACGCGACGGGCGCCCTCCAGTCGTCGATGCCCACCGCCGGCATCGACAACTGGGCGGCCGGCGGGGCGTTCGCCGAGGTCGCGCCGCTTCCCACGGGCATCGAGACCTACGCCTCGCTGTACCTGTCGATCACCAGGAACCCCCACCGAGCGGCGTTCACCTGGAACGCGGCCGCGGGCCGGGTCGACCTCGACTGGAAGGCGGCGTGGAAGCAGCCGTCGACCGACGCCGCCGGGACGATCTTCGACAGGATCAACGCGACGGAGGGGACGGTCTACCGGACCGACCTCTTCGGCGGGTACAGGGTCTGGGGCGACCACCTCACCTACCACCCGCTCGGCGGTGCCGTGCTGGGCAGGGCCACGGACGGCTACGGGCGGCTGCACGGCTACCGGGGCCTGTACGTCATCGACGGTGCGCTGATCCCCGGCAACACGAGCGTCAACCCGTTCGTCACGATCACGGCGCTCGCCGAGCGGAACATCGAGCGGATCATCACCGAGGACGTCTGACCGCACCGCCGGACCCCGGCGGCCGGCGGGCCCGGCCCGCCGGTCAGCGGGCCGGCGCAAGCCGTTCGTAGACGGTCACCCTCCGGCCCCGCACCTGCTTGTCGGCCACCGCCGTGAAGTACCCCTCCAGTACCGAGGCCTTCGTCCCGTCCCGCTCGGCCGCCACCGGTTTCGCCACCCGCGCCGCGTCCGTCACCAGCAGTATCCGCTGCTGGGCCAGCATCGCGGCACGTATGCGGGCGGGGCCCGCCTCCACTCCCTTCAGGGTCCCGGACCTCTCCGGGCTCTCCGCCAGGGCTATGTCCCGCAGACCGGCGAAGGCCTCCGGCGAGACGGACCTGGTGTCCCGGCGCGCTGACGGGATGAAGAGCACCGCGCCCCCGGGCCCCTTCAGCCGTCGCACTTCCGACGCCACCGCGAGGACGTCGTCCACCCTGCTCGCCGGGGACCGCTTCGCCAGCGACTGCGGCAGCAGCGCCGCCACCGCCGCGACGACCACGGCGGGGAGCATCCACTTCGACGCCTTCGGGAAGGGGGATTCGGCCGCCCGTACCGCCGAGCCGACGGCCGCACCGATCAGGAGCGCCAGCCCCAGCAGGCTGAAAAGGACGTACCGGTCCAGGAACAGCGGCTGGATCAGGGACAGGCCGATGAGACCGATCTGCGGCACCGCCAGCAACGGCATCCCGACGGCTGCCGCCGACAGCCGGCCCGTTCGGGGCCGGTCCGACAGGGCACCGATGCCGCCGATCGCCAGCAGGACCGCTGGGCCGATCACCATGTGCCAGGTCAGCGGGGGGATCCACGACACCTGCGCGGACTGGCCTCGGCTGAAGAGGATCAGCGGCAGTACGCATGCCGCGGCGGCGGCGGAGGCCACCGTCCAGTGCGTCCGGACCCCGCGCCCGGCCCGGGTCCAGAGCAGCGTCGCCCAGTGCGCCGGGAGGACCAGGAGCGAGAGCCAGTTCAGGAACCCCGTCAGCAGGACGGTGCCGCCGTAGGCGATCCAGTGCGGCGTTCGGGCACGCCCCTGGAGCGCGGTCACGAGGAGCAGCGTGGACATTCCGGCCCCGGCCGCGACCATCGCGTAGGGGCGGCCCTCCTGGAGGTGGAACTGCACGGCGGGAAGCAGCCCGAGAGCCATTCCCCCCGCCAGGCCCGCCCACCGGCCGGCCAGTCGACGGCCGACGACCGCCACGCAGGCCGCGGCGATCCCCGTGGCCAGGACCGAGGGCAGTCGCAGGGTCGTGGTGCCGGGTCCGAAACACTCGAACAACACGTGCATCAGGAGGTAGTAACAGCCGTGCACGACGTCGACGTTGCTCAGCATGTGGCAGATCTCGGCCACGGAGCGCTGGGCCACCTGCCAGGTGGCGGCCTCGTCCCGCCACACGCTGTCCTGCCGCGACAGCCCCCAGAGGCCGAACGCGAAAGTCCACAGCATCGGAACCAGCCAGACGAGGACATCGCGACGCGCGGGACGCGTTGCGGACGCCAGGGGGATCCCGGAGGGCTTCATGTGACGGAATGTCAGGCCTAACCTGCGGTCGACCGGCATGAGAAGGGCCTTTCGGAGGGGTTGTCGAGCGTGACGACGTCTCGGGAGCCGAGCGTCGGTCGAAGAGGGTACGCACCGTAGCGCCTCCGGTGCGCACCGCCGGAAGCGCCGCCGGGGTCGGCTCCGTGACGCCGCGTCGCTGCTCGGGCGACCCGACGGGTCCCGGCCGCTCCACGGGCGCCGGCGGACCGACCCGCGGCGGGCCCCGGCGCCGAGGGCGGGGCCCGCGTGCCGCAGGCCCTCACCGAGCGGATCACCGCCGCCCGCCGGGCGGCGCGTACGGCGGCCGGCGTACGGCGGCGTGCGGGGCGGGCCGCGGGCGCTTCCCGAAGAGCCGGGCGCGTGCTTTCGGTAGCGGCCGGGCACGGCCCCACCGGGCGACCGGGCCGTGGGCGGCGGCTCGGCACCGACCGCCCGCGGCCCCGGAACCGCCGCGCACGCCTATCGTCGGACGATGCGCGCACACCACATCGACCGACCGGCCGACCTCGACACGGTCCGCGAGTCCTACGACCGGGTGGCCGACGACTACGCCCACATGGTGCTGACGACGGGAGTCGGCGACGTCCGCGCCCATCCGTGGCTCAAGGCTGCGATCGACGCCTTCGCCGACACCGTGGGCGGGCTCGGTCCCGTCCTCGACGTCGGGTGCGGCCCCGGAACGGTGACCGCCTACCTCGCCGAACGCGGACTGGACGTGTCCGGGGTGGACCTCTCCCCCCGCATGATCGAGAACGCCCGCCGCCTTCATCCGGGATGCCGCTTCGGCGTCGCCTCCGCCACCGACCTCGACCTCGCGGAGGCCTCCCTCGGAGGCGTGCTCGGGTGGTGGTCGCTGTTCAACCTGCCCCGCGACGTCCTTCCACAGGTCCTCGCCCTGTTCGCACGCGCCCTGAAGCCGGGCGGCCACCTCGTCATCGCGACACACGTCGGCGACGGGGACGTGGTGCGGACCGAGGCCTACGGAGGGGTGCCCGTCCGTTGGACGACACACCGGTGGCGCCCGGAACGGCTCGTGGACCTGGTCGAGCGGGCCGGACTGCGCCCGGTCGCCGAACTCCGCCTCCCCGCCGACGAACGGAGCGGACCGGGTGTGGTCCTCACGGCCAGGCGGCCCGGCTGAGGAGAGCGCACCCGAAGCGGACGCGGCCCGTGCCGCGCAGCGCTTCCCCGGAGGGGGCGCGCACCGGTCGGGGACGCCGCTTTGATCGCGGCGGTGCGGTCGGCGCGGGGGCGGACGCCGGCACGGGAGGGAGGGACCGGCCGGCCCCGCGGCGCGGGAGGGGCCGGGACCGGAACCCGGGTCGGGACGGGATCGGGGCCGGGGGAGGAGCCCGGGTCGGGGCGGGATCGGGGCCGGGCCGGAACCCGGGTCGGCTTCCTCCCACTCCGGTACTGCCCAAGACCCCTGTGTCATCCCCGAGGTGGAGAGGAGGTACGACCCAGCGGGGGATCCGCACGGGGGGTCGGCTCCTGAAAGATCCTTCCCGTCCGAACACGCGACCGGAAGGATCGATATCGTGCGCAGACGACGTCTCGCGCCCCTGTTGGCCGTGAGTGTCACGGCGACGCTGGCTCCCACGCTCGTCCCCCCGACGGCCACCGCCGCCCCGGCCGCCGCCTCGTCGACGGCCGCCCCGGCCGCCGCCGGAGGCCCGCTGGACCGGTACGTGAAGCAGAAGCCGCGGTGGAAGCGGTGCGACGCCGACCTCCCGGCGGAGTTCGAATGCGCCACGATCAAGGTCCCGCTGGACTACCGGGCCCCCCGGGGGCGACCGGATCGATCTGGCCGTGTCGCGGATCAGGAGCGCCGTGCCCGGTGAGCGGCGCGGCGTCCTCCTCTCCAACCCCGGCGGCCCCGGGGGCCAGGGACTCCACATGCCGCTGGGAATGCGGGAGAGCCTCCCCGAGCCCGTACAGCGGAAGTACGACCTCATCGGCTTCGACCCGCGCGGTGTGGGACGGAGCAGCCCGGTCTCCTGCGGCCTGGAGCCGGCGGAGGAGAACTGGCTGCGGCCGTACCGGAAGGAGACGTTCGACAAGGACGTCGCCTGGGCGCGCGGCTTCGCCGACAAGTGCAGGGAGAAGGCGGGCGACACGCTCCCGCACATCACCACGCGCAACACCGCGCGCGACATGGATCTGCTCCGGGCGGTCCTCGGCGAGAGGAGGATCTCGTACCTGGGCTACTCGTACGGCACCTACCTGGGCGCCGTCTACACCCAGCTCTTCCCCGGCCGGGCCGACCGGTTCGTCCTGGACAGCGCGGTCGATCCGGCGCGCGCCTGGCGGGGATGATGTCCAGTGGTGGGCGGAGGGCGCCGAGCCCGCGTTCGACCGCTGGACCGAGTGGGCCGCCCGGAGGTCGGAGCAGTACGGCCTCGGCGACACCCCGAAGGAGGTCGACCGGACCTTCTGGGACCTGGTCGCGCGAGCGGACGAGAAGCCCATCGAGCTGGAGGGGCACCCGCTCACCGGTGACGACGTCCGCAGCGGTATGCGCCGGGCGGTCTTCAGCCCCCGGCTGGCCAGCGAGGGGATCGTGGAGCTGAGGAAGGCGGCGGACGGCGGGCCCGCCTCCGCGAAGAGGCTCGCGCCGTTCACCGGGACGGGGGGAGCCGGGGCTGCGGACGCCGCCGCCGACCCCGCAGAGGTCCCGTCCGACAACATGACGGCGGCTTTCTGGGCCGTGGTGTGCGGCGACAACTCGGCCGCGTGGCCCCGCGACCCCGAGAGCTACCGGCGGGACGCCGTCGAGGACAGGGGCCGCTACCCGCTCTACGGCGACTTCGCGTCCAGCATCAAGCCCTGTGCGTTCTGGGACGAGTCCGTGGAACCGGTGACCGGGGTCGGCAACAGGGTCGGCTCCCTGGTCGTCCAGAACGAATGGGACTCCCAGACCCCGCTGCCCAGCGCTCAGGCCCTGCACGCCGCCCTGAAGCGCTCGAGGATGGTCACCGTCCTCGGCGGCGAGGGCCACGGCGTCTACCCGAACGGCGACGCGTGCACGGACGGCACGGTCACCGGCTACCTGACCACCGGCAGGCTCCCGGCGAGGGACGTGACCTGCAGGGCCACGGCCGAGTCGAACGCGGAGGCGCGGAAGAACCAGAAGCGGAACACCCTTCCCGGCTCCCCGCTCCCGGAGCGCGCCCCGGACCGCTTCTGACCCCGGACGCCCGAGGGAGACCCTCGACGAGGGGAGCCGCCGGCCGCGGGCCGGCGGCTCGGGTCCGGCTGGGACGCCTTCGACGCGATCACCGGGCTGTCCCCGATCGCCACGGACGGCCGCGGCGGCGGTGTCGTCGCCCGGGAGCCCTCCGGCCTGCCGTGGTACCACCCCGTCTCCGGCAGGCGGTACGGCACCGAAGCGGTCTTCGAACCGCGGGCGCGGGTCGGCACCGGCCGGGACGTCCCCTCGTCCGTGCGCGGGGCCGGTGACGTCGCGGGCGACGGCCACGCCGGCCTGATCGCCCGGGAGAAGGCGGGCGTCCCGCGGCTCCACCGCGGCACGGGCGTCGAATGCGGGCCGTTCGCCGTCCACGCGGAGGGGGGTCCGGGCCGACGGGTCCGCAACGCCCTGACCGGCGGCGTGGACGTCACCGGGACGGCCGCGCCGACCCGTATGCCCGCGACGTCACCGGGATGCTGCGGCTGTACCGGGGCACCGGCGGTGCGGCGCGGCCCTACGCCCCCGCTCCAAGGTCGCCACCGGCCGGGACGCGTACACGGCGATCATCGCCCCGGGCGGCGGCCCGGCCGTCGGCAAGGCGCCCTGCTCGCCCGTGACGAGGCCGGCGGGCTGGGGTGGTTCCGCGGCACGGGCGCGGCGTCGAGCCCGCCGGCGGACCCGGCGTACGCCGCGGGGACCCCCCGGTACGTCACCGCCTGGAGGCGACCGGACGGGGGCCGCGCGGGCCGGCGGAGGCCCGCTGCCACACGGCCGGCATCGGCGCACCGCGCCGGCCGTGCTCCTTCGCGTGTCCCCCCGGCGCCCTCGTCCGGAGACCGTCCCGGCGGCCCGGGCCGCCGGGACGGTCTCCGTCGGCGGTGCAGGGCCCGTACCGTCCCGGGGGAGCGGTACGGGCCCTGCGGAAGCGTGAGTCCGTGATCGGGGCCGCCGCCCGCGAGGACACCGGGGCCGCTCGCGGCGGGGCCGGGCCCCTGTCGGGCGGCGGCCCCCTGCCGGCCGTCCGGCGGGGGCCGGCGGCGTATGCGAACGGAGCGCGCGGAACGTGACGCCCCGGTGTGCTCAGGGCGAGATCTGGATGCGGCGAGTCGTCGCCTGGAAGACCTGGCCGGTCTCCAGGTTCTTCAGGACCGCCTTTGCGTAGATCTCCTCACCGCCCAGCTCCGTGTCCAGTTGACTGCTCGTCCGCCTGAACGTCGCGTTCATCGTCACACCCGAGGAACTGGGCGAGACGTTGGACACACGGGTGCGGCCGAGGAAGTCGTCATCGGATTCGCCCTGCTCCCACAGTTCGGCCCAGGCCTGGAACGGGAACTGGTTGTTCACCTCGAAAGAGGAGAAGTTGAGGGTGCGTGAGAAGGTGATGGTCCAGTTGCCCCCGGACTGCTGTGCCGTGAAACTGCCGGGGGTGATCGACGCGGCGGGGAGGGCCAGGTCGGGTGCCGTCCCGGCGGTGGATCCGATGCTGCCGGAAGGCGCGGCCGTGACCGCCGAATACGCGGGGACGCTCCCCGTCAGAGCCAGTACCGCTGCCGCGGACGCGATCGCCGATCGATTGCGCATGATGACCTCCCATCCCGTACGGAACGAACATGCCGACCGGCCTGTGAGACAGCGGATTTCGCCGTACGGCCCGAGAGTGCCGCCGGCTCCTGCCCGGGATTTCCCCCGTCCGCTCGTCGAGCCCGTGAACGACGGGGGGAACTGCAAGGGGGGAGGCGGTGGTCCGATGCAGTCGGCCGCTGTCGGAACATTCGGCCGGGGCGGCTCTCTACCGGAATCCTACTTCCAGGAATCCGTATACGCATTCGGGCCGCGGGGTCGAGGCGGGACGCGGAAAGGGCCGCGGAGCCGTTCGCGACCGTCGGGGGTGAAACCGGCCCCGCGGAGCCCGGCGCCGACCCCGAGGAGCCGGGAGACGCCCCTCGGCCGCGACGCCGACAGGGCGCAGGCCGCCTGCCGACGGTACGTCCCGTCGCCGTCCCGCGAGCCCGACCCGCTTCGGCGGACGCCGGAGGAGGGGATTTCGGCCCGGGGGCGCCGTCCGGGCGGAGGGCGGAGGCGGAAGGGCCCCGCCGCCGGGCCGCGGCCCGGCCGCCTCCCCGGCACGGTGCGCGGCGGGGCCTGACCGGAGGCGGCGGTCGCGGGACGCGGGGGTGCCCTGCGGGCGCACGGCGCGTCCCGTGCGGGAGCCGGAGGGCGCCGGGATCCGCCGCGGCCGGCCGGTCGGCCGCGCCCGTGGGAGGCGCGATGCGCGTACGTGCGGAGAGGGATTCGCGGAGGCGACTTGCCCTTCCGGCACCGCGCGGCCTAGCGTAAATGTACGTACATTTGATCGAGCTGGAGAGTTCCCTTGGTGACCAAGCAGCACCACCGGATCGTGATCATCGGCGGCGGGACCGCGGGCGTCTCGGTGGCGGCCCGGCTCCGCCGCGCCGGCGAACAGGACGTCGGAGTGCTCGACCCGAGCCCCCGCCACCACTACCAGCCCCTGTGGACGCTGGTCGGCGGTGGGCGGGCGCCGCTGGAGGAGAGCATCCGCCCGCAGGAGTCCGTCATCCCCAAGGGCGTGCGGTGGATCCGCCGCGCCGCGGTCGCCGTCGACCCCGAGGCACAGGAGGTGGCCCTGGACGACGGCGGCTCCGTCTCCTACGACCACCTCGTGGTCTGCCCCGGGATCCAACTGGACTGGGACCGCGTGCCGGGCCTGGAGGCCGGACTCGGCGAGGACGGCCTGTCCAGCAACTACCTGCCCCACACGGCCCCCGCGACCTGGCGCTTCATCCGGAGCACCCGCTCGGGCAGCGCGGTGTTCGGCATGCCGTCGGGCGCCATCAAGTGCGGCGGCGCTCCGCAGAAGATCGCCTACCTCGCCGCCGACCACTGGCGCGAGAAGGGAGTGCTCGGCAGGATCGACGTCCACCTCGTCCTCCCGGGCCCCGCCGTCTTCGGCGTCCCGGAGTTCGCCCGCGTGCTGGAGGACGTGGTCCGCCGGTACGGGATCCACGTCCACTACGGCAGCGAGGTCACCGAAGTGCGCCCCGAGGCCCGCGAGGTGACCGTCACCGACCTCGGCTCCGGGAACACGACGACCCTGCCGTACGACATGGCGCACCTCGTGCCACCGCAGAGCGCCCCGGACTGGATCAAGCGCGGTCCGCTGGCCGACGCGGACGACCCGGCCGGCTACGTCGAGGTCGACAAGCACACGATGCGGCACGTCAGGTACCCCAACGTCTGGGCCCTCGGCGACGCCGGGTCGACCCCCAACTCCAAGACCGGCGCCGCCGTGCGCAAGCAGGCGCCCGTGCTCGTCGAGAACCTCCTGGCATCGATGAACGGCCGGGAGCCCACGGCCGCCTACGACGGCTACTCCTCGTGCCCGCTGACCACGGCGCGCGACAAGGTGCTGCTCGCCGAGTTCGACTACAGCGGGCGGCCCGCCCCGTCGATCCCGGTGATCGACACCGTCCGCGAGCGCACCGACATGTGGTACCTCAAGCGGCGCGGCCTGCCCTTCCTCTACTGGAACCTCATGCTGCGCGGACTCGCCTGACCCGCACCCGCAGGGCGCGGACCGCAGCGGGCACGCCCGCGGCCCTCCCCGCCGCCCCTCCCCGGCCGCCGTCGCGCCGTGCCCGTGGCGCGCCGCCCCGCCGGCAGACCGCCCGTACCCCGCCCGGCCGATGACCGGGCGCATACCCGTCCACCCCCAGGAGTCCCTCATGACGAGCCGCACCGAACCGCTGGTCTTCGTGCAGTTCTACCTCCGCTGCCTCTCCCACGCCTCGTACCTCGTCGGTGACCGCACCACCGGCCGGGCCGTCGTGGTCGACCCCCGGCGCGACGTCAACGACTACGTCTCCACCGCCGAGCGCCACGGCCTGACGATCGAGCGGGTCGTCGAGACCCACGTCCACGCCGACTTCCTCTCCGGCCACCTCGAACTGGCCGAACGCACCAGCGCGCGCATCTCCTACGGTTCCGCCGCCGTCCTCGACTTCGACACCGACCCCCTGCACGACGGCGAGCACCTGAGCCTCGGCGAGGTCGACCTGGAGATCCTCCACACCCCGGGCCACACCCCGGAGTCGATCTGCGTCGTCGTACGCGAACACGCCGACGACGCCGTCCCCCACGCGGTCCTCACCGGCGACACCCTGTTCATCGGCGACGTCGGCCGGCCCGACCTGCTCAGCGCCCGCGGCCGGTCCGCCGAGGACATGGCCCGCGCCCTGTACCGCTCGACCCGCGAGCGCCTGCTCGCGCTCCCCGACGAAACCCGCGTCTATCCGGCGCACGGAGCCGGCTCGGCCTGCGGCAAGAACCTCTCGACCGAGCTGAGCTGCACGATCGGCGACCAGCGCCGCAGCAACCCGGCCCTGGCCGACATGACCGAGGACGAGTTCGTCTCGCTCGTGACCGAGGGCCAGCCCGCCGCACCCGCCTACTTCGCTTTCACGTCCGCACGCAACCGCCAGGCCCGCCCGGTCCTCGACGAGGAGGCCCCCGTCCCCTCCCTGACTCCGGCCGCCTTCCTCGGGGCACGGGCGGGCGGCGCCACCGTCCTGGACACGCGGGACCCGGAACCGTTCGCCTCCGCCCACCTGCCCGGCGCGGTCAACGTCCCCCTCGGCGGCCGGTTCGCCGAACTCGCCGGCGAGGTGCTCGACGCCCGCGACCGCATCGTCCTGTGCGGTGATCCGGTCACCGCGCGCGAGGCCCGCAACCGTCTGGCCCGCATCGGCTTCGACCAGGTCCTCGGCGCCCTGGGCATCCCGGTCGACGCCGTCGGCGACGAGCACCTGACCACCACCGCCCGCGTGGAGGCCGGCGACCTCGCCGCCCGGCTCGCCGAGGACGCCGACGGCTTCGCACTGGTGGACGTGCGCGGCCCGAACGAGGTGCGCGAGACCGGCACCATCCCCGGCGCCCGCCTCGTGCCGCTGCCCGAGCTGACCGCCCGGCTGGACGAACTGCCGGCCGACCGGCCGCTGACCGTGCTCTGCGCGAGCGGCAACCGCTCGTCGGTGGCCGCGTCCGTACTGCGCGCCCGCGGCTTCGACGCCACCGACCTGCGCGGCGGCTTCTCCGCGTGGCGCGGCCGGGTCGCACGCCCCGCCGGCCCGGCCCGGGGCGGCGTCCCGGCATGAGCGTCCTGGTCCTCGCCCTGCTCTGCGGAGCCGTGATCGGCCTGGCCCTCGGTACGCTCGGCGGCGGCGGGGGAGTGCTCGCGGTCCCGGCCCAGGTGTACCTGCTGGGCGTCGCGCCCGCCGACGCCGGGACCACCAGCCTGATCATCGTCGTCGCGACCTCCGCCGCCGCCCTGGTCCGCCACGCCGGCACCGGGGACGTCCGCTGGCGGACCGGCGCGCTGTTCGCCGCCGCCGGCGTGGCACCCGCCGTCGGAGCCTCCGCGTTCGCGCACCGCCTCCCGCAGACCGTGCTGACCGCCGCGTTCGCCGCCCTGGCGGCCCTCGCCGCCACGGCGATGCTGCGCGGAACCCGCGCGGCACATCGCGCCCCCCGGGCCACCGAGCCCGCGGGGACCCCCGCGTCCGGGACGGCCGCGGGGGCCGCCGCGCCCCGCCCCGGCCGGCCCGGGGGCGCGGGTACGGCCGCCGGGGCGCCCGGGGCCGCGGGCGGGGGAGGCGGTGCCTCCGCCGAGGAGGGCGCCGGCGGCGGCGCCGGTGCCCGCGGGGGGCCGCCGGCGGGGGCGGGTACCCGCGTACCGCCGCGGTCGGCGCCGGCCTGGGCGCGGTGACCGGACTGCTGGGAGTGGGCGGCGGCTTCCTCGCCGTACCCGCCCTGGTGTCCGTGCTCCGTCTGCCGATACGGACGGCCGTGGGCACCAGCCTCGTCGTCATCCTCGTCAACTCGCTGGCCTCCCTCACCGCCCGCGCGGCGGCCGGGGGCGCCTCCCTCGACCCCGCGGTCCTCGGCCCTCTCGTGGGCGCGGCCGTCCTCGGGGCCTGGGACGGCAAGCGGCTGAAGGCCAAGCTCTCCGCCGTCGCCCTGCAACGGGCCTTCGCCGCCCTGCTGCTCGCGGTGGCCGCGTTCATGCTGGTCGACGCCTTCGTCTGAGGATTCCCCGCCGCCCGCCGCCCGCCGCCCGCCGCCCGCCGCCCGCCGCCCGCCGCCCGCCGTACCCCGGGCGGCGGGGCGGTCCGGTACGGACCGGGCGCGGCCGAGGCGGTGGCGCGGCGGCGCGCCCGACCCCTGACGCCCGCAGGGCGGTCACGGCGAGCCGCCGTCCCCCGCGCCGGGGCGCACCCTCCGGGGCGGGAACCCGCAGGGCCCGTTTGCGCCATCCGTCCGAATGTACGAACATTCACCTCGTGTCCGCATCACCCGTCCGACCCCCGACTCCAGGAGGGAGCCGGTGACCGCGCACCCCGGCCCCCGCCCCCTCGCCCGGTCCGCGGGCGAGCCGCTGTGGGCGCAACTCCGCGCCGACCTGCTGCGACGGCTTGAGGACGGCGAGTTCCGCGAAGTCTTCCCCGGCGAGCACGACCTCGTCGCCGAGTACCACGTCAGCCGGCACACGGTCCGCGAGGCCCTCCGGCAGCTCCGCGCGCAGGGCCTGGTCACCGCGCAGCGCGGCAGGCCCTCCCGGTTCACCCGGTCCCGCCCGCTGGAGCAGAAGGTCGGCGAGCCGTACAGCCTCTTCCGCTCCGTGGAGGAGGTCGGAGCCGTCCAGCGCAGCGTCACGTGTGTGCTCGACCAGCGGGCCGACGGCGTCGTCGCCGCCCGCCTGGGACTCGAGGAATCGACACCGCTCGTCTACCTCGAACGCCTCCGCCTCGCCGACGAGGAACCGCTCGCCGTCGACCGCGTCTGGCTCCCCGCGGCCGTGGCCCGCCCGCTCTTGGACGTCGACTTCACCCACACCTCGCTCTACGGCGAACTCGAACGCCACTGCGCCACCCGTATCCGCGGCGGCTGGGAACGCATCCGGGCCGTCGTCCCCGGACGCGGGGAGCGCGTCCTGCTCGACTGCCCCGACTCCACCGCGCTGTTCGCGATCGACCGGCTCGGCCACGACACCGACCGGCGCCCGGTCGAGTGGCGGCAGACGCTCGTGCGCGCGGACCGCTTCGCCGTCACCGCCGCGTTCTCCTTCAACGACGGCTACCAAATGGGCGCTCCGGTCCGTACGCCCTGACCAGGGCTTCCCGGCTGCGGACGGCCGTGCCGCAGCCGTCAGCCGGCCCAGCCGTACCGACCCGTGTGGGGCCGGGGACGCGGTTGGCGGGTGAGCGGCCCCTCAGCGCGGTGTGTCCGCGGCGGTGATCGCGGGTGTCCGACCAGTGCGACGAGGCGCGGGAACCGCTGTCCCGGCGGCTCGCGGCCGACGCGGAGGGCACCGGGCCCGACGCCGCAGCGCGGCACCCGCGCACTGGGCGGAACCTCGTCGCCCGCGTCCGCGCCGATGCCCGCACCCCGCCCGCCCGGACGTCCCCCCCGCACATCCGGCGCGGCACCACCACTCACCCCTCCCGGGTCCCACCCCCCACCGAAACAGCCCGGCCGCTCCCCGAGAGGACCGCGCGACGACGGACACGCGGAGCGGGCAGCCCGCCGGCCGTGCCGCCTACCGCATGCCGACGCCCCGGAATCCGTCCCCGAGCCCCCCGGCGCCGCCTGCGCGCCGGGGGAGCGGCCGGGGCGGCGAGTACGGTGATGACGCTGCGCGCGGCCCGGGGGCAGAGGCCCGCGCTGACATGACCGGAGTCGAGGACCCGTGCGTACGCGCCCGTTCCGTGCGGTGAGAGGGCCTCGGCGAGGGCGGCGGCCGCGGTCTTGGCCGGCCCCTCGCCCCAGCCGGGTTCGGCCGGCGGCGCCTGCCGCGGAACGCCGTCCCGCTGTGCGAGGAGCGCCGCCAGGGCCTGGGCGTCGGAGGGCTCCAGGGTGAGGGTCAGGAGCGCGGAGCCCAGCCGGTGGACGCGGTGCCGTGTGATGCCGTGCGCGGCCAGCGCCCGGCGCAACCCCGTGCCGGCGCCGGCATCCACACCGCCGTCACCGTCGGGTGGCGCGGTACCGGTGCGGGTCTGCTCCGCGCGCTCGGCGACGGCGGCCGCCGCGACGGGGACCACGGCGAGGATGTCCGCGCACCGCGGATCGAGCCGGGCGAGCGCGCCGGCCAGAACCTCCAGGGCCGTGGCCGCGTCCTCCACCGCGCCCGCGCTCCACCCGCCCGGGTCCGCGGCGTCGGCCAGCGCGCACGCCGCGACGACCGCCTGCTCGGCCAGCGCCTCCGGTCCGCCGGGCTGTCCTTCGGTAACCAGCTCCATCCCCTTCAACGCCTCCTGGTCGTCCGTGCCCCGATCACGTTACGGGGCCGGTGAGGGCGCCGGTGCACGGTGCACGGCGCACGGCCTCGGTCCGTGGCCGGGACCCGCGGCAGGCGGTTCGTGATCGGGGCGGGGGCCGCCGGAACGCCGAAGCCCGCGGGCCCGGCGAGTTGGGCTCCGAGCGTCCGGCGGTCGCGCGGCTCGCCGCGGACCGCGCCGAACACGGGGAGCAGACCGGCACGGCCACAAGGAGCGCGGCCGGGAACCCCACCGGCGGAAGGGCCTTGACCCCGATCCCGGACACGTGGTGCACCGGGCGGCGGGAAGCGGGAACGGGCGCCGCGCGGCCGTGACGTACTGCCCGCCGGGGCCGGGGCCGGGGCGGACGGGGGCGCGCTGCACCGGTCGGCCCGAGAGCGGAAGCGGGGCGGGAAGGGGGCGGGAGCGTCGGCCGGGCCGGTCGCCGCGCCGTCCCCGGCCGTCCCCGCGTCCGGGACGGGAGGCGCTGGGAAGACGCCGGGACGGAAATCGTCCTGCGGTACATCCATGGGGTCGACTCGTGCGTCTGATGATGCAGCGGCTGCCTCGGACAGCCGTACCTCAGCTGCAGTCGGAGAACCCAACGTGAAGACCGACATGAAGAACACCCGTCGCATGACCGTGGCCTGTGTCACCGCGGGGACGATCCTGGCGGGCGGGGCGTTCGCCGCGCCGGCGCGGGCCGCCACCCCGAAGCCGCCCGCGATCACCGCCAAGGGCGGCTTCGTCATGAACAACGGGACCGGGGCGGCCCTCTACACCAAGGCTGCGGACACCCGGCTCTCCACGGGTTCCACGGCCAAGATCATGACGGCTCAGGTGGTGCTCGCGAAGAAGAACCTGAACCTGGACGCCAAGGTCACGGTCCAGAAGGCGTACAGCGACTACATCGTCTCGAAGAACGCCTCGTCGGCCCGCCTGATCGTGGGCGACAGGGTGACCGTGCGCCAGCTGCTGTACGGGCTGATGCTCCCGTCCGGCTGCGACGCCGCGTACGCCCTGGCCGACACCTACGGCAGCGGCTCCACGCGGGCGGCCCGTGTGAAGTCGTTCATCGGCGAGATGAACGGCACCGCCCGGCGCCTCGGCCTGAAGAACACCCACTTCGACTCCTTCGACGGCATAGGCAACGGGGCGAACTACTCGACACCGCGCGACCTGACGAAGCTCGCCGGCAACGCGCTGAAGAACCCCACCTTCCGCGCCGTCGTGAAGACGAAGTCCACCACGCAGAGGGTCACGACGAAGAACGGCGGCTACCGCAACATGTCGTGGACCAACACCAACAAGCTGCTCAGCAGCTACTCCGGGGCCATCGGCGTGAAGACCGGCTCCGGACCGGTGGCGAAGTACTGCCTGGTCTTCGCCGCCACCCGGAACGGCAGGACCGTCATCGGCACGGTCCTGGCCTCCTCCTCCGAGGCCAACCGCACGGCGGACGCCACCAAGCTGCTGGACTACGGCTTCAAGAGGTGACCCGACCGGTGCCCCGCGGACGGGGGCCGGCCGCGCTCCGCCGGGCCCACCGGGCCGCCGAAGACCGCCCGGTCCGGGACGAGGTCCTCCGCCGGAGCGCCCCGGACCACGGGGAGACCGGTGTCGGGGCGCGCTGGACCGTGCCCCGGCCCGACACGCGGAAACCACGCCGGAGGCGTACGCGCCACCATGGCTCGGGGCTCGGGGCTCGGGGCAGGCGGACCACGTGGAGACGGTGGGTCCCGTACCCCGGCGCCGGGTGAGGGGCCCGCTCCGTGCTGCCGTCCGGGCGCGGTCCGGCGTCTGACCGGGCGAACTCGCTCCGGTGGGTGACCTTCCCCGGGATCCGCGGCCGGGTTCCGAACCGGTTTGAGCGCGCTTCTCCCCATCGTTCACCCGGAACGAGAAGCTCCGGTGCAGGGCCGGCGCCGGCTCCGGCGGGCGGCTGCCCGCGGAGAGCCGCCGCCCCAGCGCGGCGAGGCCGCCGCGGTGGCCCGGCCGCGGGGTCCGGTAGGCAGCCCCGGAGCCAGAGCTCCGGGGCTCCGCGATCACGGGGAGGACCGACCGCCCGGTTCCGTTCGCGGCGACCGCACCGGCCACGCCGCCACCGCGCTCAGCAGCACCACCGCCGGCAGCAGCGCGAGAGCCGTCCGGCTCCCCTCCCCGGCGGCGAGGTGCGCGAAGAGCGCGGCCCCCGCCGCGCCGCCCGCCATGTCGAGGGTGGTCAGCCAGGACATCGTCTCGGTGACCTCGCCCTCCTTGGCGAGGTCGCCGCCCAGGGTGCGCAGCGTGCCGAAGACGGAACCGAGGACGAGGCCGGCCACCGGGCAGAGCAGGAGGACCGCCAGCGGGGAGAACCGGGCGGCCAGGGCGAGCACGCCGCCTCCGAACGCGAACGCGAGGAGGAGCAGGGAGAGCTTGCGGGCGCGGTTCAGGAAGCGGGGCGCGGTGCCCAGAACGAGGCTGCCCAGCACGCTGCCGACGGACAGGGCACCCAGGTAGAGACCCGCGTACGTCTCCGCGCCGTGCTCCTTGGCGTAGATCGGCAGCAGCACGTCGACACCGGTCACCGCCAGGACGAACAGGCCGTCCGCGAGCAGCAGGCGGCGCAGGGGCGCGGAGGTCAGCGGTCCCAGCCAGTGCCGTGGCTGCCCGGCCGGCCGCGGCGCGACCCCGGTGTCGAGCAGCAGGAACACCACGAGGACGGTCAGCAGCGCGATGACGGCGAAGGGGGCGGCGCCGGAGAACGACAGGCTCAGCCAACCGGCCAGTACGGGGCCGGTGATCAGCGCCGCTCCCATCATGGACGAGTCCAGGGCCATCGCGGTGCCGAGCATGCCGCGCTCGGCGGCGTTGTGCCAGACGGTCCGCATCAGGGGGCGACGGGCGGCGAGGCGGCGCCCAGGGCCGCGGACGCCGTCAGCACCACGGCGACGGAGTGCTGACGGGAGACCGCCAGGACCACCAGGGCGGTCGCCACGAGGTAGCCGGCGAGGCAGCAGAGCAGCACGGTCCGTGGCGAGTGGCGGTCGGCGAGGCGGCCGCGCAGCGGGGCGGTCACGCCCTGGCCGACCGCGAGGAAGGCCACGGCGAGGCCGGCCACCCCGTAGGAGTACGTCCGGCTCACCAGGAGCAGCAGACTCAGCTCCACCATGGAGTTCGGCAGCTTCGAGGCCATGCCGACCGAGAAGATCCGCCAGAAACCCGGGATCCTCCTCAACTCCCGGTAGCCGTGCAGCGGACCGCGCGGCGGGTCCTGCACCGGTGCTCGTCGCTCCGCGGACATGATCCGGACTCCTTGCTGTCTCGGGTGGCCGGCGGCGCGAGCACGTCGCGTCCGGGGCCGGAAGCAGACGCGGTCGTCGCCGTCGCGGCCCGGGGGCGGCCGGGCACGTGCACGGGGTGCCGTGCCCGGTGTGCGGGGGAACGGGGCCCCGGCGTCCCGGTCCGTACCGCGACCGCCGGGGCCGACGGCCGGCCTCAGGCGATCGACTGGGCGGCCTGCGCCGCCGGGTCCTCCCACCAGCGGTCGTCGCCGACGAGCGGCTTGCCGAGATCCCGCTCCCCCGCCCAGGTCATGTTGAGGATGGTGCGGGCCGCGCCGTCCTCGGTGAGCGGGACGGTCCGGTGCATGGTGGTGTCGGTGCGCTGCAGGTAGAGGTCCCCGGTCCTCAGGCCGTGCGTGTCGATCTGCCGCTCGCACAGGATCTCGTTGATGCGGGGGTTGGCCTTGTCCCAGTGCGTGTGCGGCACGGTCTGGACCATGCCGCCGCAGGAGACGGGCGGCATCCGCAGGGCCCAGATCAGACCGAAGCTGTAGTCGTCCCAGTGCCACCCGTGCGTGTCCGCCTTGAACTCCTGGTGCGTGATCAGGTACCGCTCGTCCCCGGAGACCTGGGGGACGACGGGCTCGCGGGCGATGCGGCCGAGGAAGTCGAGGAGCGGCCTGGACGTGGCGATCGTCCGGATGAGCTCGCTCTTCTCGATCTCCTCGCTCCTGACCACGCTCATCTTGCGGGGGGAGTTGCCCGTGGTGCCCAGCACCAGGCTGCGGCGCTCCTTGTGCGCCTCGATCAGCCGGTCGGCCTCGGCCTGGACGGCGGCCACGATCTGCTCGGGGACGATGCGGGCGTCCGCGTCGAACTTCACCACCCCCTTGCGGGAGAACCGGTCCGCCAACTGCTCCACGCGCTCGGGGGAGTAGTTCTCGGCGAGGAACTCGCCGATGGTCTCGTCGATCTTGTTCACGTCCATGCTGCGTTCTGCTCCCTGTGCTGCTGTCGAGATGCGTTCGTACGGGTCGAGACGTGTTCGGGTGGAAGGGGCGCGTTCGTGCGGGAGGGACGCGCCGGGCACGCACCGGAGGCGTGCCGTGGGAGGGGAGGCGTCCGGCGGGCCGGCCGGGAAGGGACGGTCCGCGCCCGCCGGCTCACCGGTCGGGCCTGATCTCCAACCGGACCATGGCCCTGACCTCCTTGATCACGCGCACGACCGCCTCCTGGTCGGGCCCGGAGATCCAGGCGCCCACGGGGATGGACCTGACGTCCCGGGTGGACGGCACGTGGTCGCCCGGCCGGTAGGAGACCAGGACCTTGTCGACCCCCGGGTGGTTCCTCAGCTCGTCGAGGCCGTGGACGGCCACCAGCGTTCCGGGACCGGTCTCGTTGTGCAGGGCGACGGCACCGAACACGGCGCGTCCCCCGACGGGCCGGTCCATGACGTCGGGGCGCTGCCCCAGGTAGGCCCGGACGGTGTCGTGGAAGGGACGGAAGTCGGTGAACTTCTCCCACTGGTCGGTGGCCGGGCCGCCGGGCAGGCGGGCCGCCACCTCCATCAGGTGGACGCCGTCCGCGTTGGCCTTCACCTCGGTGTGGCTCGGTCCGTGGCGCACGCCGAAGGCGGTGAGCACCCGCAGGACGTACTCCTCGACCCGCGCCCAGTCGGGGTCCTCCGGCGTCGCCTGGACGTTGTCCCACAGCGGGAAGTCGTAGTCCCGGTCGTCGGGCCTGCGGTACTCCCACATGTCGATCACCCGGTGGTCGCCGCCGCTGCTGAAGGCGTTGACCGCGAACTCGCGGCCCCGGACGTACTCCTCGACCAGCCACGCGTCGACCGTCCGGCCGAAGATGTTGTTCCTGTCCACGACCCGGAAGTCCGCGGCGCTCGCGGCGTCCGGCAGCAGCGTCGCGCCGATGGAGCCGGCGCCCACGCGCTGCTTGACGATGGCCGGGTAGCCGATGTCGTCGGCGGCCCCACGGACCTCGGAGGGGTGGCGGACCAGGCGGTAGGCCGGGATGCGCAGGCCCGCCGCCGCCGCGTGCTCCCGCATCAGGAACTTGTCGTGCCGGGCCCGGGCCGGCCCGACGTCGTCGTGGGGCAGGCCCAGTTCCCGGGCGACGACCCCCGCGACGTGCCCCGCGGTCTCCGAGGCCGGCACGACGGCCCTGATCTCGTGGTCGACTCCGGCGAGCGCGGACAGGGCCTCGGCGGCCCCGGTGGCGTACAGGGAGACGTCGTCGTCCTCGGCGTGGTCGGGCCACGCCGTCCTGAGCTCGTCCGGTTCGAGGGTGAAGAGGGACACGATGTCCATGCCCATGTCCCGGACCGCCTTCTTGCAGCCCGTCCCGGCCCACAGGGGGTCGACGAGGAGGACGGCCGGCCTGCGGTTGCTCAACTGCTCGGCTCCTTGGGGGTGGGGGTGCTTCCGGTCGGGGTCACGCCGGGGCCTCACCGGTCGGCGGCGGCCAGGAGGCCGGGGTGGTGGCGGGCGATCAGCTCCGGGAAGGCACGGGTCAGCCCCTTCATCACGTTCTCCCCGTAACAGGCGAACAGCGGGTTGTCCGGGTCGGCGACCACGCCGCCCGCCTCGCTGACGTACCTCGTCGGGAGCGGCCGCATCGCCGCTTCGAGGCGGGGGCTGTAGAAGAACGGCATGGAGTACCGGTCCACGCCGGGCGCGGGCCGGACCACCCGGTGCACGGTGGCCCTCAGGTACCCGCGGGTGGCCACCTCCAGCAGCTCGCCGAGGTTCACCACGAACGCGTCCGGCACCACGGGCACGTCCACGAAGCGGTCGTCCTCCACGGCCACCTGGAGCCCGCCCACCCGGTCCTGCACGAGCAGGGTGAGCAGTCCCAGGTCCTTGTGGACGCCCGCGCCCTGGTCCGCTGGACCGGGGTCCGCGGACGGGTCGGGACCGGGGTAGTGCAGCAGCTTGAAGTGGACCTGCGGGTCGGGGTCCACCACGGCGTCCAGGAAGTCGGCCGGAGCCTCCAGCGACTCGAGGATGAGCCGGAGCAGCCGGTGGGAGAGCCCGGTCAGCCGGTCCATCCAGTCCACGACGGCGGGCCGCAGGGCCGGCAGGCCCGCCGGCCACTGGTTGGGGCCGACCAGCCAGCGGTAGGCGGGCTCGCCCGGCCCCGGGGCGGAGGAGGGCCGCTCGGGGCCGATGTCGAGCTGCTGCCGCTGGTCCGGTATCCCCCGGGTGCGCTCCCGGCCGAGCTCCGAGTAGCCGCGGAAGTGGGGCGAGTCGAGGATGTCGAGCGCGCGGCGCTCCTCGTCGGGCAGCGCGAAGAACTTCCGGGACAGCTCCAACAGCTCGGCCGCACCGGTCACCCGGTGCCCGACCAGCTGGAAGAAGCCGATGTCGTGGACGGCCCGTCGCAGACGGTGCAGGAAGTCGGCCCGGGCCGCGGGACCCCGTTCGGCGTCCCGGAGATCGATCACGGGAAAGGTGTCTGACACGGAGGTGTACCCCTCTCTTGTCGCGGGGACTGACTGGCGTGACGCGGGCCGGTTGCCGGCCGCGCGGGGATCAGCGCACCAGGGAGAGCAGCTCGGAACGGGCGGGGCCCTCCTCGGCGAACACCCCGTGGTACGAGGTGGAGGTCATCAGACCGACGGTCCTGACGCCGCGCATGGTCATGCAGAGGTGCTCGCCCCGGCCGATGACGGCGACGTCCGGCGACTCGGTGATGCGCAGGACGTCCTCCGCGATGCCCGCCACCAGACGCTCCTGGACCTGGAGCCGGTGGGCGTGCTGATGGGCGATGCGGGCGAACTTGGAGAGCCCGAGCAGCTGCTTGGCGGGCCGGTAGGCGATCGTCAGCGAGCAGTTGAAGGGCAGCAGGTGGTGCTCGCACAGCGACCACACCCTCAGGTCCGACACGGTCACCGTCTGCCCTGACGACGTGGTCTCGAAGAGCGTGCCGACGGTGCCGGGGTCGTAGCCGGTGAACTCCCGCCACCACCGCGCGTAGCGGGCCGGCGTGTCCCGCAGGCCCTCGCGGTCCGGGTCCTCGCCGATCTCGGTGAGGAGCCGCCTGGCGAGGTCCTCGATCGGATCGGGTACGGCGGTGGCCCCGGCGTCGGCGGTCAGCAGCCCGCTCTCGGTCCTGTTGTCGAGCATTCCTCAAACACCCCTCTTCTGTCCCCAGACCAGGGTGTGCAGCCTGGTCGTCACGTTCCAGCCGCGGTCGATGACCTCGGCCACGAGAGTCCGCATGTGGTCGTCCACCTCTTCCCGGCTCTGCCCCTCCGGCATGATCCAGACGGAGGTGATGCCGTACGAGGCCGTGATCCCGGCCACCTCGTCCAGGTCGGCCACCGTGCGGCAGACGAACTTGAAGGTGCTCGAGGGAAGCCCGGCCAGGGCCCGCAGGGCGGCCGGCACGATGCGCCGCGCGGCGGGGTCGCCGGCGTGCGAGAGCTTCGGGGAGACGTTGAAGCGCACGCCCGCCTCCGCCAGGCGCCGGTCCGGCACCCGCGTGCCGTTCGTCTCGACCTCCAGCTCGATGCCGTGCCGCACGAGCCGGTCCACCAGCGGCACGAGCCGGGCCTGCTGGTTGAGCGGCTCCCCGCCGGAGACGACGACCAGGTCGACGCCGTAGTCGAGCAGCCGCTCCGCGACGCTCCCGACCGGCATGCGGTGCAGTTCCTTCCCGGGGTCGAACCTGATCCCCGTGTCACTGGCCCCGGTCCAGTCCCAGGTGTACGGGGTGTCGCACCACCGGCACGAGAGATTGCACCCGCCCAGCCGCACGAACGCGCACCGGCGGCCGAGTGAGCGGCCTTCGCCCTGGAAGGCGCTAGGTGGGGCCGAAGATCTCGTTGACGACAAGCTCCGGTTCCACAGGGCACCACCTCCTTCAGAGGTTGAATCGCATGGTCGTGGACGTGCCCGCTGCCCGTCGCAGCGGGTCAGGGCCGGTACTCGGCCCAGGTCTTGGGCGTCTCGGAGACGCGTACGGCGGTGAGTTCCGGATAGGTCGTGCACCACTGCTCGTAGATGAAGACGGCGAGGTGTTCGGCCGACGGGTTGTCCTTCATCACGTCGTTGAGGTGCCGGTGGTCGAGCCACTCGTCGATCCAGCCCTTGATGCCGGCCAGGTCCCCGTAGTCGCGTACGAAACCGGGCCCGGTGAGCTGGTCGCGCCCGGCGCTGAGCTCGACCTCGACGAGGTAGTTGTGGCCGTGCAGACGGCCGCACTGGTGCCCCTCGGGCAGGCCGTCCAGCCGGTGGCTGGCGGAGAAGGCGAACTGCTTGGTGATGCGCAGGGTCATCGGGCGCTCCTCTGGTAGGTGGTCGGGTCGTTCACGCCGGCCTGGGTGAAGGCCTCCTGGCGCTCCCAGCAGGGCGCGCAGCGGCCGCAGTGGGACTCCTGGCCGCGCAGGCAGGTCCAGGTCTGCGTCCAGGGGACGCGGAGTTCCTCACCGAGCAGGACGACGTCGCTCTTCTGCAGTCCCGCGAACGGGGAGAGCAGGTCGAGGTCGGGATGGGCGTACCCCTTCGTCGCCAGGCGCTCCATGGCGATGAAGGACTCGAGGAAGGCCGGGGTGCTGTCGGGGACCGAGACGGCGTCGCCCGCGATGACCCCGACGGCCACGCCCTCGGCCTTCTCCACGACGGCGATCGCGAAGGCCACGGCGAGCAGCAGGGCGTTGCGGTTCGGGACGATGTTCGGGCTCTCCCCGTACCCCTCCCAGGTCTGCTCCGGCACGTCGACCGTAGGGTCGGTGATGGAGGAGCCCCGGAACATGGCGCCGACGGCGCTCAGGTCCGCGACCTGGTGCGGGGCCCCGAGCCGGTCGGCCGCCGCCGCGGCGAAGTCGTGCTCCTTGCGGTGGCGCTGCCCGTAGTCGACCGACAGGAGGTGCAGCTCGTTCCCCTGGTCCTTGAGGTGGTGGGCCATGGCCACGGAGTCCATGCCACCGGAGACGACGGCGATGATTTTCGACACGGTGCATTCCCCGAATCTCGTGGGCGGGTGTTCTGTCAGGTGCGGTCAGGGCAGCGGGGTGCCCTTGGCGGTCACCGCCGCGGCCGCCTCGTCGAGTGCGGCCGCGCAGTCCCGCTCGTCCTCGGCCACGGCGATGACCAGGGCGAAGCGCGAGCGGGCGTTGTCCACGGGCGGCAGCCGGAGCTCCCGGCCCGGTTCGGCCAGGGGCAGCACCTCGCGGACCGGGGCGGGCAGGGCCGCCTCGTCGATCTCGACGGAGGCGAGCCTCATGTCCCGCTCGGGGTACAGGAAGCGGACGGCGGCCGTCGTCGAGCCGGCGGGCCGCGGGATCTCCGGCACCGCGCCGACGGCCAGGTCGGCCGCCACCAGGCCGATCTCCGTGCCGGTGACGAGCCGGCCGAGGTAGGGGATCCGGCCGCCGCCGATGCGGGCGTTGATCTCCACGACCTTCGGCCCGTCCGCGGTCAGCCGCAGCTCGGTGTGGGTCACCGCGTCGGTGAGCCCGACCGCGGCGTGGGCGTCCTGCAGGACCCCGAGCAGCCGCTCGTCGTGCAGCAGCGGGTCGTCGGCCCGGACGGTGTGGCCGATCTCCTCGAAACCCGGAGCGAACCCGAGGTCCTTGTGGGCCACGAACAGGGCGGTGACCCGGCCGTCGCGGCAGAACGCGTCCACGCTGACCTCGGGGCCGTCGAGGAACTCCTCGACGAGGACGGGCGCTTCGAGGCGCGGCACGTCGTCGAACCAGATCCCGGCGGCCTGCCGGTACGCCTCCTCGATCTCGTGCGGCCCGGTCGCCAGGGTCACCCCGCAGCTCGCCGAGAGCGCCCGGGGCTTGACGACCACGGGGTAGCCGATGCGCCGGGCGGCCTTTCCGGCCTGCGCCAGGTCGGCGACGGCGATCGCCTCGGCCTGCGGAACCCCCGCCCTCCCCAGCGCCAGGCGGCCGAGGTACTTGTCGCGGCAGGCGTTCACCGCCGCAGGCGGACTGGTCCGCAGCCCCAGCGCGGTGGCCAGCTCGGCGGTGGGTACCACCCGCGTCTCCTCGTACGTCAGCACCCCGGCGAAGGACCCGCCGCCCGCCCGGGCGGCGGCGGTCATCGCCGCGGCGTCCGCCGTGTCGACCACGGTGTGGCCGTCGAGGTACCGCTGCTCCCAGGTGGGCGCCGCGGGGCAGAACAGGTGCAGCCGGTACCCGGTCGTGATGGACCGCAGCAGGTACTCGCGCCAGGGCCGGCTTCCGCTGCCCACCAGCAGCAGGAGCGGCCTGCCGGCCCGCGGCCCGCTCGGGGCGGTCGTCTCGCTCGTCATGGGTGCTCGTTCTCCGGATGGGTCGTCGGACGCCGGGTGCGGGGCGTCCGGGCCGCCGTTCGGCGGCGGGACGGTGGCGGGGGTCGTGCTGTGCGGCGTCAGCCGCGGCCGGCCGGCTCCACCTCGACGACGAGGCGCCCGACGGCCTCCCGTGCGCGGCGCAGCGCGCTGTCCGCGTCGTCGCCGACGGCGAGCGCTTCGCCGAGCCGTTCCCGCGAGTTGCGGGCGATGCGGACCTCGTCGCCCACGGCCGCGGAGAGCGAGGCGAACCGCACTCCCTCGGACGCCCGGGTGGCCTCCTCGCCGCCGGCGGCGGTGACGCGTCCCGGGCCGGCGGTGAGGAACCAGATGGCCGCCCCTCCGGCCTGCGGCTCGTGCCTGAGGGGGGAGGGCCCGGACTTCCCGGCGAGCCAGGAGAAGGTCAGCTCGTGGATGTCGTAGCCTTCCGCGATCCTGATGAGCGCCACGATCGCGTCGCCGCCGGGACGGGTGTGCGTCTCGACGACGCGGGCGCCGCGGGGGGTGAGGATCAGCTCGGTGTGCCCCGGTCCCTCCTCGACGCCCAGGGCGGTCAGCACGGACCTCGTCTCGGCGGTGAGCAGGGCGCGCTCCGCCTCGGTGATCCGCGCCGGCACCAGGTGGCCGATCTCGACGCGGTGCTCGTTCGTGAACTTCTCCGTGACGGCGAGGACCTGGTGCCGGCCGGCGGCGCTGTGCGTCTCGACGCTGAACTCCCTGCCCTCCAGGAACTCCTCGGCCACCCAGGAAGCGGTGCCCCCGGGCCCGCCGCCGGCGGCGGGCGCCAGCCGGGACGCCGCAGCGGAAAGGGCCGAACCGTCCGGGACGACGTGGACGTCCCTGCTCGCGCTGCCCCGGCTCGGCTTGAGGACGAGCGGGAATCCGTTTTCCGCGGCGAACCGCTCCAGGTCGGCCCGGGTGCGCACTTCCGCGGACGCGACCTGTCCCACTCCCGTACCCTTCAGGATTTCCCGCATCAGGGCCTTGTCGTTGACGGCGGAAACCGTGCGTAGGGGATTCGACTTCAGCCCGAGGCGGTCGTTGATCTGTGCCACGGTCTGGAGGTACGGATCGCCGGCGGTGTAGGCGAGGTCGAACGGGAAGACCCCGTGGAGGGCGACTGCGGCGCGCAACGCGAACTCGGGTGGCAATTCGGGGAAAAGGAGAACCGAATCCGCCAGCTCCTGATGTCGCCGGGTCATGTCGGATGCGGGTGCCATGTAGATGACCTGCAGTCCTGCGGCACGAGCGGCCTCCAGCGCATCGGTCCGCCTCCCTCCGACGAACAATACGCTCGTGACAACGGAAGTGCGCATGGATGAACCCCTCAGAAGGAGAGTCGGCTGCTCGGAGGCGTCGGTGCCGTGGACGGCACGACGAAGGAGAAAATTTGCGAGGGGCGCTCCACGGAGGAGGACCCGCGACGGAAACCGGCGGAAAAGGCGGCACCGGGGCAGGGGCCCTGCGGCGCCGTGGTGGTGCTTTCCGCCCACTCAGTATTGCGTGGTCGGCGCCGGGTTATCCACCCCCGCCTTCTGCACCGAAGAAACACCGGCTTTTATGAGGAGTCCCGGGGAACGGCGAGGAGCGGCGCGACGGCTCCACGCGATTCGGGGAAACCGCCGCGCCGCTCGCGCGGGGACGTCGCTCCCGGGCGCCCGACGGGCCCGTCAGGCGCTCGGTACCCGCACCTGCCGCCGCTCCACTTCCCGGTTCACCGCCGGGCGGGACGGGACCACCGCCATCGGGCGGAAGATGAAGATGCACAGCCGCGCGCCGGGCGACGAGGGAAGGTGCGCCACGCACATGCTGGTCCAGCCGGGGCCGAGCCGGGCGTGGTTCAGGGGGCGTTCCGTCTCGTGGGGGTGGACGGCCGCGCCGGCGGCCCGGTAGAGCCGCTGCGCGACCGGATCGGCGAGGACGGCGGCCTCCAGCTGCCGCAGTACCGGGTCCCCGGGGCGGGCGGCCAGGTCGGCGCGGAGCAGGGGCAGGAGGTGCGGGGCCCATGTGACGTCCCAGCCGGGCAGGAGGTGCCTGCCGTCGAGGAGTCCCCACCGGAGCAGGTTGGCGGGTCGGGCACCGGGGGCGAATACGTCCTGGAAGGGCTGGTTGTGCGCGAGGACGTTCCACGAGGCGTTCGTCACGCACGCCGCGTGGGAGATGCCCCTGACGGCGTCGTTCCACAGGTGGTCCACGCTCTCCCCGGACTGCAGGGTGAGGGGGACCGGTGGGTCACCGATGCCGGCGTAGCGGCACAGGGCGGTCCATTCCAGTTCGGAGAGGTGCAGCAACCGGGCCAGGTCGCGCAGGAAGTCGACGGGAGGATTCCGGTACTTGCCCGACTCGAGACGCTGGTAGGTGCCGGGGGCGCGGTTAAGCAGGAAGTCGACCTGGTGCTGGGCGAGTCCGGCGGCACGCCGGCCCTTGCCGCTGGGACGGCTGAGTCCGTGGGCCTCGGGCGCCACCGCGGCCCGCTTCCCACTCAACAACACCCGCAGTGCTGCCACATTCATGCTGCGTTCCCCACATGTCGTGCCGACCGTGCAAGCCCGGTGCGTGCGGCACCGGGAGGGGCGCCCGCCCCCGCACTGGGAGATGCGAAACGAGGCGGCTCGGTGCCCGTCGGACGATCACCGGTGCCCGCACCCGCGCCTCGAACCGCCGCGGACCTCCGCGCACGCGCCCGCATTGACCTGGTTCCTCCGGGATGCCGGCGGCCGTGGCGCGCCCCGCGCGGCGGGGGGACGCGTCCGGACGGAAAAGGTTCATCGACACCGGGTGACGAAGGTCACCGGGACGGCGGCGGGCCGGGGCTCCGGACCCGGACCCCGGCCCGCGCGGCTGTCACCGGTGCGGCGCCAATTGCCCGCGCGTTTCCCGGGCGTGGAAACCACCGGTGGATAACGCGGTGCGAGCCGCCGCATGATGGCTGCGCCCGGCCCCGGACGCGACCGCGCGCCGCCGGGGGCCTGGAGCCGCCTTCCCGCCGGGGACACGTCGCCCGCCGACCCGCTCCCCGGCCGTGCCACCCGCCACCCGCCGGCCGCGCCTCCGGGCCCGGGACCCGGAGGCGCGGCCGGCGGCACGGCACTTCCCGTTCGACCCAGGGGCGGGCGCACCGCCCGGGGGCCTCTGGCACGACCGCACTCCGCTACGTGAAAGGGACCGACATGCTCTCAGCCGAGAAGAACCGGATGTTGTCGGAGGTGGGATCCGGGACGCCGATGGGGGAGCTGCTGCGCCGTTACTGGCATCCGATCGCCCCGGTGCTGGAGCTGAGCCGGCGGTCCGTCAAACCGATCAGGCTGCTCGGCGAGGACCTCGTGCTCTTCCGCAAGCCCGACGGCGGCCACGGCCTGATCTCCCGGCACTGCCCCCATCGGGGCACCGATCTGAGCACCGGCTGGGTGGACGGCGACGTCATGCGGTGCCCTTACCACGGCTGGGCGTTCGACTCCCGGGGGAGGTGCGCCAGCCAGCCGTTCGAGGAGGCCGGCCCCTCCGGGGGGTTCCGCGACAAGGTCGCCGTCAGCGCCTACCCCACCGCCACGCTCGGCGGACTGGTCTGGGCCTACCTGGGGCCGGCCCCCGCGCCGCTGCTGCCCGACTTCGAGCCCTTCGGCTGGGAGCACGGCTTCGTCGAGATCATCATGACCGAGCTCCCGTGCAACTGGTTCCAGTGCCACGAGAACGGCATGGACCCCGTCCACTTCGAGTGGCTGCACCTGAACGGCAACGCCGTGCGGACCGACCCGGCCGACCCCGAGTACGTGCCGACGCACCTGTCCATCGACTTCCTGGAGTTCGAGTACGGCTTCGTCAACGGCAGGGTCGTGGAGGTTCCGGCCGTCCCCCCGAAGGGGAGCTACGCCGGTAGCAACGACGTCAACGACGGGGGCATCCTCTGTCTCTGGCCGTACACGCTCGCGTCCGGGAACACGGTGGAGTTCCGGGTCCCGGTGGACGAGGGGCGCACCCTGAACATCACCTGGCAGTACTCGGTGCTGCCGGACGACGTACCCGCGGGGAGGCAGGACCAGGACCGGATCCCGTACTGGTACGGCCCGCTCCACGACCCGGAGACCGGCGAGATCATCACCTCGCACACGGGGAACCAGGACTTCGCCGCATGGATCGGCCAGGGCGTCGTCACGGACCGCACCACGGAGAACCTGGGGCGCAGCGACAAGGGGATCACCCTGCTGCGGCGCCGGTACTTCGAGGCGATGGAGCAGGTGGCCAGGGGCGAGGACCCGCCGGGCACGGTGCGCGACGCCGCGGCCAACGTGAACATCCAGCTGCCGCTCACGGGCAAGTCCCTCTACACCAAGGGCATGCCGCGCGACGTCTTCCTGGAGAAGCTCCGGGCCCGCAGGAAGAGCGGCCTGTTCGGCATCGGCGGCTTCCTGACGGTCCAGGCCGGGCGCCCGGAGCACCTGCAGAAGGAGTACGACGAGATCGCCGGCCTCGCGCCGGCCCCGGCGGACGGGGCCGGCTGACGCCGGCCCCGCCGCCCGGCCCGCACGCGTCGTCCCCCGCCCGCGCCGGCACCGTACGGGGCGCGGCGCCCGTCGCCGGAGCCGGTCGGGCCGCGGGAGCCGGACGGCGCGGCCCGGGCGATCCGACCGGCCCGCGGCCGGGACCCGGAGCGCTCCGCCCGCCACGGGAGGAGGCCCGAGGGCCTCCGCCGCCGCGGGACGGTCGCGTGGACCGGGGCCTTCCGCGCGGCGCGCGGACGCTCACCGCGCGACGGCCAGGACCAGGGACGCGACGGCCAGAACCAGGTAGCCGCAGGGAAAGGCGATGGTGCGGTAGACGCGGGCACGGACGTGTACGGCGACGGCACCGACGAAGAACAGGACGAGCCCCGCCGCGGCGGCGAGGCCGAGGACCGGGACCCCCACGAGCCCGAGCAGGAGACCGGCGGCTCCGGCGGCCTTGAGCGCGGCGAGCCCCGGGAGCCAGGCCCGCGCGAGCCCCACCTCGGCCGAGTTGGCGAGGACGAACGGGGCCTTCGAGAGGTCCGCGACGGCGATCCCGGCGTTGGCCAGGGCCGTGACGGCGGTGACGACGACATAGGCGGTGGACACGTGCCTCGGCCTCCGATCGAGCGCGCGGGGGTTGGGCGAGCCCGGCGCGCTCACCCCGCCAAGCCTTTCCCGGGATCCCGTCCGGCGTCCAATACCCGCCTCCACAACCTGTGGGCATGGACGTCGACACCCGGCTGCTCCGCTGCTTCGTCGCCGTGGCGGAGGAGGTGACCCTCACCCGCGCCGCGGAACGACTGTTCGTCTCCCAGCCGGAGCTCACCAAGCAGATCAGGCAACTGGAGAGCCGGATCGGAGCGCGGCTGTTCACCAGGTCCCGCACGGGCATGGCCCTCACGCAACCGGGCCGGGCCCTGGCGGAACGGGCGCCCGCCCTGCTCGCCGACTGGGACCGGGCGCTGCGGGAGGCCCGGAGCGCCGACAGCCGGGCGGCCCGCCTGCTGCGCGTCGGCTTCATGGCCAGTGCCGCCGACGAGGCGACCCCGCGCATCGTCGCGGAGTTCACCCGGCGCCGTCCGGGCTGGCGGGTGGACATGCGGCAGGCCGCATGGTCGGATCCGGGCGCCGGGCTCACCGGCGGGGACGTCGAGGCCGCCCTGCTGCGACTGCCCTTCCCCGGCCAGGAGGACCTGCGGACGGCGGTGCTGTTCACCGAACCCCGCTGGGTCGCGCTCCCCGGGGGACGCCCCCTCGCCGCGCGCCGCGTGATCCCGTTCCGGGACCTGTGGGACGAGCCGTTCGCGGCCGCTCCGCCCGAATCGGGCCGGTGGCGGGACCACCGGCTGGCCGCCGGGGAACGCGGCGGCCACCCGGTGCGCGTCGGCGCCGTCGCCGACCGGCCGGACGACTGGCTCGGCGCCATCGCCAACGGCTACGGAGTCGCCCTCGCCCCGGCCTCCGCCGCCCGCTTCTACGCGCGACCGGGCGTCGCCTACCGCCCCGTCACCGGTGTCGGCCCCAGCAGGGTCGGCGTCGCCTGGGACCCCGCCGACGACGGCGACCCCGTGGTCCAGGACTTCGTGCGCTGCTGCCTGGCCGTACCGCGGCCGGAGGGGACCACCTGACCCCGTCGCCCCGCGGGCCCCGGGCCGGGGGCGTCGGCCACCACCCGGGAGCGCCCCGGGCCGCCCGTCAAGGGACGGCCGGGGAGCGGACGCCGACAGGCGCCTGCGGAGGGTCCCCTCGAAGTCCTCGGCACGCGCGAGCCGGAGCCGGAGCCCCTCGACCTGTTCGGCGGCTCCGGCGCGTTCGGTGTCGTCGGCGTAGGGCCGCAGGCAGGCCCGTTCGCCCGGCAGGGCGCGGTCGAAGCGCTCGATCCTTCCGTTCGTCTGCGGCCGGTAGCGGGGCGGTCGGTGACGGCGTCCATCGCCAGGCGGCGGCGGGTCCTGCCCAGGTGCCCGGGCCCGGCCACGACGCACTCGACGCGCCCCTCGTGTCCGGCCGGGGCGATCTCGGTCCCGGCGGCGACGTCCGTGGAGAACACCACCGGCACGGTCCCGCCGCCGAGGTGCGCCGACGGCCCGAGCACCCGGTCGGCGAGCGCCTGCACGCTGCCGTCCCTGCAGCACGGCTTCGTGGAGCCGGAGTGGGCGACCCCGAGGCGGACCGCGGCCCGCAGCCCGTCCAACCCGTGTCCCACGAGGAACACCCCGGCGCTCTCGTGGAGGTTCGCCAGCGCGGGAGCTGTTCGGACCGATCGCGGCCGTGGTCCTGCTCTCTCACTGCTCGACGACCACTCCGTCGCTCAGTTCCAGCACCCGGTCGGCCAGGCCCAGGAGTTGGGGGTCGTGGGTGGAGAGGAGGACCGTGACGCCCTCGCTGCGCACCACGGCCCGCAGCAGTTCCATCACCGCCAGGCCGGTGGCGGCGTCGAGCTGCCCGGTCGGCTCGTCGGCGAGGAGCAGGGCCGGGCGGTTGGCGAGGGCCCGGGCGACGGCGACCCGCTGCTGCTGGCCGCCGGACAGTTCGGCGGGCCGCTGTGCCTCGTGTCCGGCCAGGCCCACCAGGGCCAGCAGCAACGCCACCCGTTCCTCTCGTTCGCGCACCTCGGCCCGGCGCAGCCGCAGCGGTACGCCCACGTTCTCGGCGGCGGTGAGGATCGGGATGAGCCCGAACGACTGGAAGACGAACCCGATCCGGCCGCGGCGCAGCGCGAGCAGTCCGCTCTCGTCCAGCGTCGACAGGTCGGTGCCGTCCACGACCACGCGGCCGCTCCGCGGGGAGTCCAGGCCGCCGATCAGATGCAGCAACGTGGTCTTGCCCGAGCCCGAACGGCCTCTCAGGGCGACGAGTTCACCGCGCCGGACGGCGAACGAGGCCCCGCGCAGGGCGTGTACGGCGGTGGCGCCCGTGCCGTACGAGTGATGCACGTCCTCGACCCGGAGTATCGGCTCGCCGGACGGGTCGTCGACGAGGGCGGAGCCGGTTCCCGGGCTGGTGTTCTCGGTCATCACCGCATCCCATACGGAACCGCCCAGGTGGTCAAGAGCGCGAGAACTCCCTCTCTCGAACGCGTGTGCCGACCCGCCGACTCCATGATATGCATGGCAGGTTCGGGGAGGGAGCGGCTCGGCCGACGAGGGGGAACAGTGACGGGCTTGGTGCTGCTGCGTCTGCGCGCGCACCGGCTGCTGATCGCCGCCGCCCTGCTCACCGCGCTGCTGACCACCTCGGCGCTTGCCGCCCTCGCGGCCTTCTCCGGCTCCGTCGGGGACGCCGCGCTGCGCTCCACGCTGGAGGGCCGCGCCAAGTCCTCCGCCTCCCTCGTGGTCGAGGCGGACGTGCCCCGGCACGGGCGGGACGCGGCGCAGCGCGCCGTGGAGCGCAGGGCGCGCGAGGCGTTCGACGGGCTCGCGGTGACCGTGCGGCGGCTGGAGCGGTCCGGGCCGTACGCGCTGCCGCGTTCTCCGCAGGGCGCGGACGCCCGTGCCGGGCAGCCCGACCTGACGCTGCTCGCCGCCCTGGACCGGTCCCGGGTCGAGCTGGTCGCGGGCACGCTGCCCGGCCCGGCGCCGGCGTCCCGGCACGAGGCCGTGCCCGTCGCCGTGCCGGAGCCGGCCGCCCACCGGCTGAGGCTGCGGCCCGGGGCGCGCCTGACCCTCACCGACCGGCTGGGCGGCGAGCCGGTGCGCGTGGAGGTGACCGGCGTGTACCGGGCGGCCGACGGCTCCGACCCGTACTGGCAGGCCGACACGCTCGGCGGCCAGGGGGTGCGCACGGTCGTCTTCACCACGTACGGGCCGCTGCTGGCCGACGCGGCGGTGCTCGCCTCGGGCCGCGTCACGACGGGCGGCACCGGCTGGGTGGCGACGGCCGACCACCGCGGACTGACCACCGGCTCCCTCGGCGCCCTGCGCGCGGCGACCGTGCAGGCGGCCGCCCGGCTGCGCGGGGAGCCCGCCCTGGGCGGCTCGGCGGACGTGCGCACCGGACTGCCCGAGGTCCTCGACCACACCGAGCGGGCCCTGCTGGTGTCCCGCTCCACCCTGCTGATCGCCTCCCTGCAGCTGGTGCTGCTCGCCGGGTACGCGCTGCTGCTGGTGGCCCGGCTGCTGAACGGTGCACGGGAGGGCGAGACGCGGCTGTTGCGGGCCCGGGGCGCCTCGCGGGGCCGGATCGCGTCGCTGGCCGGGCTGGAGGCGCTGCTGCTGGCGGTGCCCGCCGCGGTGGGTGCCGCGCTGCTGTCGGGGCCGCTGGCCCGGCTGCTCGCCGGGTGGTCCTCGCTCGACCGGATCGGACTGCGGCTCGGCACCGTCCCGTCGGGCGGGGTCTGGCTGGTCGCGGGCGGGGCCGCGCTGGTGTGCGCGGTGGGGGTGGTGGCGCCCGCGCTGACGGGGGCGGTGGACGCGCCCGCGCGGCTGCGGCGGGTCCGGGCGGTGACGTCGGCCGCCCCGGTGCGCGCGGGCGCGGACCTCGCGCTGCTGCTGATCGCGGGTGTGGCGTACTGGCAGCTGCAGCGGCGGACAGGCGTGGCGGACGGCGGGGTGATCGGCCGGGACCGGGCGGGGCGGCTGGGCACGGACCCGCTGCTGGTCGCGGCGCCCGCGCTGGCACTGCTGGCGGGCACGGTGCTGACCCTGCGGGTGCTGCCGTTCGCGGCGCGGCTCGCGGAGCAGCGGTCGGCCAGCGGACGCGGGCTCCCGGCGGCGCTGGCGGGCTGGCGGTTCAGCCGGCGTCCGCTGCGCGGCGCGGGTCCGGTGCTGCTGCTGATCGTCGCCGTGGCGACCGGGATGCTGGCCGTCGGGCACGGCGCGTCCTGGGACCGGTCGCAGGACGACCAGGCAGACTTCCGCACGGGTGCCGCCGTCCGGGTCCTGGACCACCGGCCGGGCAGCCCCGGGCAGACCGGGCTCTACGCGGCGCTGCCCGGGGCCCGCGAGGCCGCCCCCGCGCACCGCGCCGCACTGAGCCTGTCCGGGGATCGCGAGGCGACGGTTCTCGCACTGGACACCTCCCGCGCCGGGGACGGGATGCTGATGCGCGGCGACCTCGCCGACGAACCCCCGGGCGAGCTGCTTCGGGCCCTGGCCCCGCCCCCGACCGACGAGAACCGGGCCGTGCGGCTTCCCGACGGCACCCGGCGCCTCGCCCTGGACGTGCGGATCACCGACGAGCGGGCCCGCACGGGACGTTCCCCCTCGGGCCGTACGCCCCTGCTGACGGTGGTCGTCGAGGACGGATACGGCATCGCCTACCGGCTGGGCGCCGGGAACGTTCCGGTGGACGGCCGGGCCCACCGCGTCACGCTGGAACTGGACCGGACGGCGACGGGCCGCCGCGCCGCGCCGGCCGGACCGCTGAGGCTGACCGGACTGCAGCTCGCCGACACCGTCCCCACCGACCGCTCCGAACGGCACCGCTTCACCGTCGAACGGCTGCTCGCCACGGGCCCTGACGGCTCCGCGCGCACCGTGCGGGCGGCCCCGGGGACCCGCTGGCAGGGCGGCCGGGCCGTGACCCGCAGCGGCGAGGTCCTCTCCCGCACCCCCGTCGAACCGGCCGCGTCGGACACCGCGCCGCTGTCCCTGTCGTACGCGACCGGCGCCGACGGCGACGACGGGTACGGCGTGGCCCCGGTGTGGACCGTGCGGGCCGACACCGCCGGGGCCCGGGCGCCGCGCACCCTCGCTGCCGTGGCCACGCGGGACTTCCTGCGGGCCTCGGGTGCCGCGCCGGGCGACACCGTCGACGTCCCGCTGTCCGGCGAGCAGGTGCAGGTGCGGATCGTCCGGGCGGTACGCGAACTGCCCACCACCGCCGCCGCCGACACGGCCGGGCGGAGCGCGGCCGGCGGGGCGCTGCTGCTCGATCTGCGGGCCGTCGACGCCGTACTGGCCCAGCGGGGCACCGCGCCGCTCACGCCCACCGAGTGGTGGGTGAGCGCCGAGCCGGGCAAGGCCGCCGAGGTGGCCGCGGCGCTGCGGGCGCGCCCCGACCTGGAGGCCCGGCAGGTGCTGGTGCGCGACGAGACCGCGGCGGATCTGCTGCGGGATCCGCTGGGCGCCGGGCCGCGTTCGGCGCTGACGGCGGTGACGGTGGCCGCCGTGGCCCTGGCCGCCGGGGGCTTCGCGGTGAGCGCCGCCGGGGCGCGGCGGGAGCGGTCGGCGGAGTTCGCGGTGCTGCGCGCCCTGGGCACGCCCCGCAGGGACCTCGCCCGGCTCGTCGTGACGGAGCAGAGCCTGCTCGTCGGGGTCGGCCTACTGGCCGGGCTCGCGCTGGGCACGCTTCTGACCCGGGCCGTGGTGCCGCTGATCGTGCTGACCTCCGGGGCCGCACGGCCCGTTCCGCCCGTCCTCGTGGAACTGCCGGTGGGACAGGTGGCCCTGCTCGTCGCCGGAGTGGCCGCTCCGCTGGCGCTGATCACGGCCGCGTCGGCGCTGCCGCGCGCCGAGCCGGCGGTCGCGCTGCGCCACCAGGGGGAGGACTGACGTGCGGTCGGACACGCGCGACGCGGGTGCCTCCTGGATGCGGATCCGGCTGCGGACCGCGCCCTGGGCCACCGTCGCCTTCGGAGTGCTGGTGCTGGTCACGGCCTTCCTCGCGGCCGCGCTGCCCCGGGCCGTGGAGGCATACGAGACGCACGGGCTGCGTGAGGCCGTGGCCTCCGCCGCCCCCGAGTCGACCGTGCTGGAGCTGAAGACGGCACAGCCCGGTCTGGAACAGCCCGAGCAGGCGCGGGAGGAGGCGGTCCGGCCGGCGGCGCTCGCGGCGGTGGACGCCCGGGCGCGGACGCTGCTGCCTGAGCCGCTGCGGGTGGACCGGTCCCAGTCGGCGCACGGGGTGCGGACCGGAAGGAGCCTGCAGGCCCTGGACCCGTGGCTGCCCCGGCCGGACGGGCTGCCGCCCCGGTTCACCCTGCTCGCGCAGTCCGGGGCGGCCGGGCACGCCACGGTGCGCGAGGGGCGGCTGCCCGCCGCCGACGGCCCGGTGAGCGCGAACACCAGGACGGTGGAGGGCGCCGTGACGGCCGAGACGGCCCGGACGCTGCGGCTGCGGACCGGCTCCACGCTCACCCTGGCCGGATTCCCGGACCGGCCGCTGACCGTCCGGGTCACCGGCGTGCTCGAACCCCGGCAACCGGAACGCGCCTACTGGTCGGCGGAGCCGATCCTGCGTGCACCGGCCCTGGCGAGCGACGGCGGCCGTCCGCCGCAGTTCTACTGGGAGGCGGGCGTCCTGCTGGCGCCGCAGGCGGCCCCGGCACTGCTCGGCGGGCAGGCCGAGCCGGAACGGTACTGGCGGTTCGCGCCCGCGACGCAGGACCTGACGGCGGCGGACGCCGAGGCGCTGGTCGACCGGGTGGCTTCCCTGGAGGACGGGCCGGGACTGGTCCGCATGCGGGGGGCCGCCGGTCCGACGGCGCAGTTGTCCACCGGCCTGGAGGAGGTCGTGGGCGGGTATGCGCGGACCCGGGACGCGATCACGCCCGTGGTCGCCGTGGGGGCCGTCGGGATCGCCGCGGTCGCCGGGATCGTCCTGGTGCTGAGCGGCGGTCTGGCCGCCGCCCGCCGGGACACCGAACTGGCCCTGCTGCGGGCCCGGGGCGGTTCCCTGGCCGGGATCGGCGGGCGGCTGCTGGCCGAGAGCGCGCTCCCGGCGCTCCCGGCCGCCGTCTGCGGTCTGCTGCTGGCGGTGCTCGCGGTGGACGAGGCCCGGCTGCCGCCGTCCGTGCTCGGGGCGGGCACCGTGGCCCTGTTCGCCTGCGCTGCGCTGCCGGTGCGCGCGGTGGTGGCACACCGCAGGCCGCGCACGCACCCGGAGCGCGGCGATCTCATGCACGCCAGGCCCGGCGGTCGCCGGACGGTCGCCGAACTGACCCTGCTGGTGCTGGCCGCGGGCTCGGTGGCGGTTCTGCGCCGCCGGGGCACGGAGGGGACGGCCGACCTGCTGGCGAGCGCCGCCCCGGTGCTCCTCGGGCTGGTCGCCGCGCTGGTCCTCGCCCGGTTGTATCCGCTGCCCCTGCGGTGGGCCGCCGGTCCGGCCGGTCGGCTGCGTGGGGCGGTCGGGTTCCTGGCGCTGGCCCGGGCGGGCCGCTCGCCGGCGGCGGTCACCGCGCTGCCGTTGCTCGCCCTGCTGACGGCCCTGACGACGGCCGTGTTCGGCGGGTCGGTGCTCAGCGGGGTGGCCGACGCCCGGGACCGGGCCGCGCTGCTGCGGACGGGCGCGGACGCACGGGTGGACACGGCCGACGGCGCACCGCTCCCGGCGGGACTGGAACAGGCGGTACGAGGCGTGCCGGGGGTACGGGACGTGGCGGCCGTGGGTGTCTCGTACGCCTCGGAGCGCGCGTCGGAGGACAAGCGGTCGCTGACGGTGGTCGCCGTCGAGCCGGACGCCTACGCGGCACTGGCCCGGCGCGCGGGCCTCGGGGGCTTCACCGCCGACCGGCTGGCGGCCGGGGGCGGAGTGCTCGGCGCCGTCGCCTCCCCCGGGGTCGCCGAACGGCTCGGACGCGCACCGCACCGGATCGGGGCGGACGGCGGGCCCGTCACGGTGCGGATCACCGCCGTGCGGCCGCGCACACCGGCGGTCCCGGAGGGCGACTTCCTGCTGGTCGACGCGGCCGGCCTGCCCCGTTCCGGCGGTGCCACGTCCCTGCTGGCGGTCGGCGCGGACCTCGACGGGGCCGCGCTGCGGGCGGCGGTGCGCGGCACGGGGGCCCAGTTGTCGGTCACCCTGCGCAGCGAGGAACGCGCGGCGCTGTCCGACTCGCCGATGCAGTCCGGCGCCGAACGGATCTACCTGTGGGCCGTCGCCGCGAGCACCGGCTACGCCCTGCTGTCCCTGGTGCTCGGCACGGCGCGGACCGCACCGGAACGGGCGGCCCTGCTGGCCCGGCTGCGCACCCTGGGCCTGACGTCCCGCCAGGGGCGGCGGCTACTGGGCCTGGAGGCGCTGCCCCCGGCGCTGCTCGCGGCCGGCGGGGGCGCGGCGGTGGGCTGGGCGGCGGTCCGGCTGCTCGCGCCCGGCATCGACCTGGGCCGCCTCGCCCTTGCCGACGCGTACGGGGTCACGGTGCCGGACGGTGCCGTGCTACGGGCCGACGCGTGGTCGTTGGCCCTGCCCGCGGCGGGTGCGCTGCTGCTGGCGGGAGCGGTGGCCGTGGCACAGGCCTGGTGGGCGGGGCGCCGCACACCGATCACCCACCTCAGGGCAGGAGACCTGCGATGAGCGCTACGACACGGTCGCTCGCGGAGCTGGAGCGGCGGGCGGCACACCACCGCGACCGGCCCGCCTACGGCCACGACGCCCTGATCGCCTGCGACCGGCTGGTGCGGATCTTCAGCCAGCGCGGCGGTGGGGACGCCGTGGAGGTGCAGGCCCTGCAGGGACTCGATCTGCTGGTGCGCGAGGGCGAGTTGATGGCCCTGGTCGGGGCGTCCGGCAGCGGCAAGTCGACGCTGATGAACATCCTGGCGGGCCAGGACGTACCGACCGCCGGGACGGCGCGGGTCGCGGGCCGCGACCTGCTGGCGATGGACGCGAAGGCACGCCTGCGCTACCGCCGCGAGGTGGTCGGTTTCGTGTGGCAGCAGACGGCCCGCAACCTGCTGCCCTACATGACGGCGGCGCAGAACGTCGCCCTGCCGATGCGGCTGGCCGGGCATCCGCGCCGACAACGGGCGGGACGCGTGCGGGAGCTGCTGTCGCTGCTCGGGGTCGCCGAATGCCGGGACCGGCGGCCGCAGCAGATGTCGGGCGGCCAGCAGCAGCGGGTGGCGATCGCCGTCGCCCTCGCCAACGACCCGGCCGTCCTGCTCGCCGACGAGCCGACGGGCGAACTGGACTCCGCGACCGGGCAGCAGGTCTTCGCGGCGTTCCGCCGTGCCAACGAAGAACTGGGAACGACGGTCGTGGTCGTCACGCACGACCAGGCGGTCGCCGGCGAGGTCCGCCGCACGGTGGCGATCCGCGACGGCCGCACGTCCACGGAGGTGCTGCGCCGCACCGAGGTCGACGCGGCGGGCCGGGAGTCTCTGGTGGCCCGTGAGTACGCGATGCTCGACCGGGCCGGCCGGCTGCAGTTGCCCTCCGAGTACACGGCGGCCCTGGACATGCGGGACCGGGTGCTGCTGGAGCTGGAGGAGGACCACATCCAGGTCTGGCCGGACGACAGCCGGGGCGAGGACGGCTGAAGCCCGGGGCGAAGTTCCCCCCGCGATCTCGGACACTCGTTCGTCATGTCGCGAGGGCGTGTCGGCGGCATGGCCGGGCCTCGGCCGGGGTGAACCGTTCCGGGTTCGGTAGAGATCTCAGGCGCTGGGTGTGACCTGGGGTTTCGTGATCGCGAGGTAGTGGTTGTTCTCGTGTTCGACCGGTGGGACGTGGGCTGTCCCACCGTGGAGTCGCCGGTGGTTGCACCAGCCGACGGACCCGGCGGTGGCGAGTCCGACGTCGGACGGCGTCTTCCACGGCCGCCCGGGCTCGATCAGTTCGGTCCCGAACAGGCCGATCGTGCTCTCCACCAGGGCGTCGTCGTAGGCGTCGCCCACCGATCCGATGGAGGCGGCGATACCGGCCGCCCCCAGGTGGCCGGCGAGCCGGAAACCCGTGCACTGCGACCCGGCATCCGAGTGACGCGTCGACTCGCCCGGGTGAACGGAGTGCTGGTCGCGGTCGCGTTGCCGCAGTGCCCTCTCCGGGGCGTCCAGCACGAACACCGTCTCCTTCACGGTGACGGCGGACCAGCCGACGATCCGGCGGGAGAAGGTGTCCACGGCGAAGGCGACGTAGACGACACCTGCCCAGGTCTTCCCATGGGTGAAGTACGCGACCCGGCACCGGTCCGGGTCGCCGGCGGCGAAGTCACGGTCGACGAGGTCCGGAGCCCGGTCGGTCCGGCCGCCGGGCAGCGTGGTGATCACTCGCCGGCCGCGGACGGCGCCGGTGACGCCGAGCCCGCGCGTCAGGCGTTCGACGGTGCAGCGGGCTGCCGCGTGGCCCTGCCGGTTCAGCTCCCGCCGGATCCTCCTCGCGCCAGGGACACGGTAGGTGACCTCGAAGACCTCGTTGATCTGCTCCTTCGGCTCGGCGTCCCGCACGGTCCCGGCGGACGGCGTGACCTGTCGTTCGCGGTCCGACCGGCGGGGGCCGTCGGGCGGTCCGGCCGGTCTGAGGACCGGGCGACGGCCCCCGCCGGCGGCAGGCGGCGCCGGGGACGTGGAGGGCCCGGACCCTCCACGTCCCCGGCGGTGGGTCAGCCTCCCGCCTGCCAGAACCACGGTTCGTCGAAGGCGGGTTTGAGGTCGTCGAACCACACCGCGTGCTCGTCGAGCTTGGCGAAGAACGGGCGTCCCACCCAGCGGGGGTCGCGCGCCTGCAGAAACCGGCAGCAGAACACGTCCTGACCGGCGATCCGGGCGATGCCGTCGATCATCACCTTGCCCGGTGAGGCGGACATCACCGGCCCACGTGCCGTGCGCTCCAGCCCGGAGACGGCGGATATCGCGTCGCGGTAGACGGAGACCGCCCGCTGCAGCGGCAGTTCGAAGTACTGACTGGCCCCGGTGTCCCGCTCCACGAACATGTAGTAGGGCACCACCCCCAAGGTGGTCATCGTCCGCCACATCCGGGCCCACACCGCCGGGTCGTCGTTGACGTGACGCACCAGGGGTGCCTGCGCCCGGATGACCGCGCCGGTGTCCCGGATGCGCCGGACGGCCTCCCGGCAGGCTTCGGTCCGCAGCTCGTTGGGGTGGGAGAAGTGCGCCATCACGGCGACGTGCCTGCCGAGCGAGGTGGCCCGCTCCAGAAGCCGCAGCAGCTCGTCCGCGTCGTCGTCGGTGGTGAACCGGTAGGGCCAGTACGACAGCGCCTTGCTGCCGAAGCGGATGTTGCGGATGTGCTCGAAGCGGGGTTCCAGCAGCGGGGTGAGGTAGGTCCGGAGCCGGTCGGTGGACATGATCATCGGGTCCCCGCCGGTGAACAGCACGTCCGACACCTCGGGGTGTCCGGCGAGGTAGCCCAGCGCCTGCTCCGGCCCGGAGACGGCCTGCTTCAGCTCCGCCACGCCGATGAACTGCGCCCAGCGGAAGCAGTACCCGCAGTAGGCGTGGCAGGTCTGGCCCTGCCCGGGGAAGACGAGCACGGTCTCCCGGTACTTGTGCTGCAGCCCGTTGAGCGCACCGTCCTCCCCCTGCGGCACATTGGCCTGTAGCTGGTCCCCGGGGTGCGGGTTGAGCTCCAGCCGTGCCCGGTTGACCGCGGCACGCAGCTCCTCCCGGCCGGCGCCGCGGTCGATCAGCGCGGCGATCTCGTCGTAGACCGGCTCCGGCAGCATGCCGCGGTCGGGGAAGGTGAGACGGTAGAGGGGGTCGTCCGGGGCCCGGTCCCAGTCGATCAGCTCGTCGAGGACGTAGTTGTTGACCTTGAACGGCAGGACCGAGCTGACCACCTCGATGTCCCTGCGGACGGTCGCGTCCAGCCGCTGCACCTGCGGCAACGCGGCCAGCCGCGCCCCGGGAACGGCCCGCATCCGTATCGCGCGCTCCCTGCCCGCCACAGCGCTCATACCCGCTCCTTCGTCCGGTCCGCATGCACCTGCCCGGTGGCCGCCGCGACGGCGCGGGACAGCGCGCACAACGCCTCGTCGACCTGCTCGTCGCTCACCGTCAGAGCGGGCAGCAGCCGCAGCACGTTGCGCAGCGGCCCGCCGATCTGCAGCAGCAGCCCCTGGGAGACGGCCTCCTGCTGGACACGCAGCGCGGTGGCGGGGTCCGGCCGCCCCCGGGTGTCGGAGAACTCCCAGCCGAGCATGAGGCCGAGCCCGCGCACGTCGCCGGTGACGCCGTTGTCGGCCGCGACCCGCTTCAGGCCTTCGGCCAGGGCACGGCCCTGACGGGCGGCGTTGGCCACCAGTTCCTCGCGGTCGATGACGTCCAGGGTGGCGAGCGCGGCGGCACACGCCACCGCGTTGCCGCCGTAGGTCCCGCCCTGGGAGCCCGCGGGCGCCGCGGCCATCAGCTCCTCCGAGGCGGCCATCACCGACAGCGGGAGCCCGCTGGTCATGCCCTTGGCGGCGACGAGGATGTCCGGCTCGACACCGAAGTGCTGGTGCCCCCAGAACCGTCCGGTGCGGCCGAACCCGGTCTGCACCTCGTCCATCACCAGCAGGAAGCCGTGGCGGTCGGCGCGCTCGCGAAGTCCCTGCAGGAAGGCGGTGTCGGCGGGAACGAACCCGCCCTCCCCCAGGACCGGTTCCACGATGAGGGCCGCGGTGTCCTGCGGGTCGGTCACCGTCGCCAGGAGGAAGTCGAGCTCCTGCAGGGCGAAGCGGGTGGCCGCCTCCTGGCTCCAGCCGTACCGGTAGGCGGCCGGGAACGGCGCGATGTGCACCCCGCTCATCAGCGGCGCGTAACCCGTGCGGAACCGGGGGCTCGACGTGGTCAGCGAGGCGGCGCCCACCGTGCGGCCGTGGAAGCCGCCGTGGAAGACGACGACGTTGGGGCGGCCCGTGGCCTGCCGGGCCAGGCGCAGCGCCGCCTCCACGGCCTCGCTGCCGGAGTTGGCGAAGAACAGAGACTGAAGGGATGCCGGAAGCACCTGTCCCAGCCGCTCACACAGGTCGAGCAGCGGACGGTGCCGGACCGTCACGTACTGACCGTGGACCAGCCTGCCGGCCTGCTGCGCGATCGCGTTCACCACGGCGGGGTGGCAGTGCCCCGTACTGGTGACCCCGATGCCCGCGGTGAAGTCCAGGTACCGCTGTCCATCCTCCCCGAATACCTCGAGCCCCCTGGCATGGCTGACGGTTATCGGAATCGCTTGTTTAAGAACAGGTGATAAGCGTGCCATGGTCGTCCCTCCGCTTCGATGCACCCCTGTGCGGCTCCGCCGCCAGCGACGGTAGCCAGGTCCATCTGCAGAAGCAACCGAACGGTCGGTTTCCGACTAGGTTGACAAAACCAGGCAGTCGGTTTTGAAATGTCGGCCGGGATGCCGTCTCCAGGCATCGGCGGCACGCCACCAAGGCACCAGCGGTCGACCACCTGCCGGTCAGCGCAGGAGAATTGCGAGGAACCCGATGGCTGCGGCGTTAGCGGAACTCACCGACCAGGAACGCTCCGCCCTGTGGGAGCGGGCCGAGCAGATCATGCACCAAGGCCCCCAGGCCGTCCGCCCCGACGACCTGCCCCAGCGGATACGGCGGGCGGTACAGCGCTTCGGCGAGGACTCCGGCACGACCGGTTTCCTGCTGTTACGCGGCCTGGAAGTCGGCCGGCTCCCCCCACCCACTCCGACGGCGAACCCGCCACCCTTCCCGGCCACGGTACGGCCGGCCTGGCAATGATCATCGCCGAGACGCTCGGCACCATGATCGGTTACGCCGACGAGAAGAACGGCGACCTCGTCCACAACGTGCAGCCGCTGCCCGGCGAGGAAACACGGATCGAAGGCTCCGGCTCGGTGGCCTTCGACTTCCACATCGAAAACGCCCACCACGCACTGCGCCCGGACTTTATTGGCTTGATTTGCCTGCGTCAGGACCACGACGAAGTCGCCGCAACCCGCATCTCCTCCGTCCGCGAAGCCGTCGAACTACTCGAACCACCGACCCTGGACGCGCTGCGACAGTGTCAGTTCTACAGCAACTACCCCGGTTCCTTCACCCGGGACAGCATCGTGGAACCTGCACCGGCCGGCCCCCATCCGGTCCTTTTCGGCGACGCCGCCAAACCGCTCATGCGCTTCAACTCGCACAACACCGTCTCCCTGAGCAAGGCGGGCCGCGCCGCCCTGCGTGCGCTGGCCGAGGCGCTGGAGGAGGTCTGCCACGAGGTGATCATGCAACCGGGCGACTGCGCCCTGCTGGACAACCACGTCGCGGCACACGGACGGTCGGCCTTCACCCCCCGCTACGACGGCCGGGACCGGTGGCTGCGCCGCTTCTACTCCATCCGGTCCATCCCCCGCCCGGTGCTGCAGATGATGAACGCATCACGCGTCATCCCGCCGATCCCGGCCATCCAAGGCATCTGGTGAACCGGCGGGAGACACCGGTGACCGACCTCGACGCACTGCTGTCGCTCGCCGATTTCGAACAGCGGTGGATGGCCCGGGCGGACCGGCCCATCGCCCAGTACGTGGCGGGCGGAGCCGGTTCGGACAGCGTGGTGGCGGCCAACACCGCCGCGTTCGACGAGGTGTGGCTGCAGCCGCGAGGACTCCACGACGGCCCGCACGAACTCGACACCTCCGTCACCGTGCTGGGCCACACCCTCGCCATGCCGCTCCTACTCGCCCCCACCAGCCCGCAGCGGCTGGTGCACCCGGACGCCGAACTGGCCACCACACGCGCGGCGGACCGCCGCGGCCTGCTCTCGATCGTCAGCACCGACTCGCACTTCCCCTACGCCGACATCGCGCGGGAGGCGCCCGGACACACCTGGTTCCAACTGTTCCCCTACCGCTCCCGCGCGGACGTCGAAGCCACCCTGGCCTACGCCGAGGAGTGCGGGGCCTCGGCCATCGTGGTCACCGTCGACGCGTCGTTCGCGGCCCGCCGGCTGACCACACTGCGGGCGGGATACCGCCTGCCCCCGGAAGTCGACTACGGCACCCTGCGCGCACTCGGCATCCTGCGAGGCGCCCCGCCGGCCGGCGGACGGCACGACAAACTCCCCGTCACCTGGGCCGATCTGGAGTGGATCCGCAGCCGGACCCGACTGCCGTTGCTGGCCAAGGGTCTGCTGCGGCCGGCCGACGTCCGACGCTGCGTCGAACTGGGCACGGACGCGACCATCGTCTCCAACCACGGCGGCCGCCAACTGGACGGCGTCGTCCCCGCCCTGCTCGCCCTCCGCCCGGTCGTCGAAGCCGTACCGCGCGACCACCCGATACTGCTCGACGGCGGGATCCGCTCCGGAATCGACATCGCCAAAGCGATCGCGCTCGGCGCGCGGGCCGTGTGCATCGGCAGGCCCTACCTGTGGGGCCTGGGACTCGGCGGCCAACAGGGAGTGGAACGCATCCTGGACGTCCTGCGCGCCGAGTTCGACGACGCCCTGCTGCAACTGGGCATCACCACGGTGGACGATCTGGACGACACATTCGTGACGACGGCACGCCGCCTCACGCCCGTGGCCGCCGGCTGACCGGGCCCACGAAGACAACGAAGCGCACACGGACGAGGAAGCGACGGAAACAACAGCACCATGGCGACCCCCAAGGCACACAGCGGTACATCCCCGCCCCCCTGCCCGCCCCGGGCGGGCAGGGGAACGGCGGGACACCTGCCGGGATCGCCCTGGCGGTCGCGGCCGCCGCCGCGATGGGCGGCGCGGCCCCCGCACTGAAGGCCATGGGAGCCGCCGGCCTGTCGGCGGTCGACATCATCCAGGCCCGGGCGGTCGTGGGGGCCGCGCTGCTGATGCTCATCGCCGCAGCAGTGCACCGCGACCGCCTGCGTGTCAAGGTCCGCGACTGGTGGCTGGTCCTGGTGTACGGCACGGTCAGCCTAGCCGTGAACCAGGTCGCCTTCACCATGTCCCTCACCCGGCTCCCCGTGGGCGTCGCACTGCTGGTGGAGTACCTCTCACCCGTGCTGGTCGCCCTGTGGGTGTGGCTCGTACAGGGAAGGAAGCCCTCCAAACCGGTGTGGCTGGGAATCGCATTCGCCCTCGGCGGCCTCGCGCTGACCGGACGGGTGTGGTCCTCCGGCGGCGATCTGGACCGGACCGGCCTGGCACTCGCCCTGCTGGCCGCACTGACCATGGCGAGCCGCTTCCTGCTCGCCGAACGAGGACTGCGCGACTATGAACCACTGGTGATGTCGGCATGGGGCACGGCCGTGAACGCCGCGGTCCTCACCCTCGTGGGCATGTTCGATCCCTTCCCCTTCCACATGCTCTGGCGGGACGCCGCACTCGGCGACCGCTCCCTGCCGGTGTGGGCGCTGGTGATCTGGGTGGGTGTGATCGGCATGGCCGGCGGACTGGCCCTGGGGGTCGCCGCGCAGCGCCGACTGCCCCCCACCTCGGCCAGCCTGATGCTCACCCTGGAGGTGGTGGCCGGAGCAGTCACCGCCTACCTCGTACTCGGCGAGGTGCTGACACTCCCACAGCTGGCCGGATCCCTGCTGATGCTCCTGGGCATCGTCCTGTCCCAGTCGGCCGCCCTGCGGCGTCGACCACCCGGGCTGGCCGCAGAGCCGGCACCGGGTCCAGACCACGAGGACGCAGGGCGCAGATGAACACCCGCAAGGCGAAGCGCACACTTCACACCCCGCCTCGCCCGCACCGGACGCGCGCAGCACGGGTAAGGGGTTCGCGGCCGTGGTTCCCTCGCCGGTGAGGAGGCACGCCTCGACCTCCCCCTGGGGTGATCGCGACGGTCCGCGAAACACGACCGTGGCGTGCCATCCGCCCGGCCCCGTCCGTTCGCGGTCCCCCCGCTCCCGCCGGGACGCCCCGTCCGGGTTCGAGGGGGTATCGGCGGTGGGGAGGCCGGCAGGTCCTCACGGACGCGGACCTCGTCGACCCGGCCGGAGCGGTGCAGTGCCGCCTCGGGGGTTCGGGCGCGGGCCGGTCGGCAACCCCCGGTCGACGAACCGCCTTCACCACGAACACGATCGGGTCCGTGAACGCCGGGATCCGTCGCTGCGGCCACGCCCCGGCACCCTCACGCCCGAGGACCACAAGGCCGTCGCAGAGTTCGCCGTCATGCTCACCGCCCGACAGAGGTTGACCCAGCGAACCGGCCACGGCGACACCGCCGTCCGGATCGCCCCGACACCCGTGCCCTGGAGCGCGGGCGACCCGCCGGAGGGCAGCAGCCGGACCCCGACCCCGTCGCCTTGGTCCTCATCCACCCCGACACCGGGACCACCCTCATCAGCACCCTCCACTACGCCCACGCTCGAATCCACGGCACGTGGACCGATCTCTACCGACTTCTCACCCACGCCCTCGCCGGGCGCGATCTCCCATCCGGCATCGACCCGAGCGAAGCGGGTCTGTCAAACGAACGGTGTAACCAGAGTGGCGGGGGTTACTGACGGGCGGCGGAGAGGCGGCCGTCGAAGGTGATGCCGAAGGCGTTCAGGGCGGTCTTCCAGCGCATGGTCCGGCGGGATTGGCCCTTGCCGGTGGGGTCCAGGGCCATGATGGCCGTGTAGGCGCACTTCAATGCGGCGGCCTCGTTGGGGAAGCGGCCGCGGGCCTTGACCGCCGGCCGGATCCTGGCGTTGACGGACTCGATCGCGTTCGCGGTGCAGACGATGCGGCGGATCTCGGTGGCGAAGCGGAGGAACGGCGTGAACTCTCACCCAGGCTTCGCCCGGGGGCGCCCCCACCCACGCATTCTCCCACAGCTTCACTGATCGCCGGACACTTCCTCCCCAGGCGTCGGTGAACTCGGCGAACCGCTCAAGCGCCGCTTCCTCGGTCGCCGCGGTGTAGGCGGGCTTGAGGAGCTTGGCGCTCTTGTCCGAGTCCTGGCGGGTTGCATAACGGGGGATGTTGTGTTCGGGGGCATTGGTGTGGGGTTGAGTGTATGTGAGTTTTGTATGGGGCGGGTGTTGTCGGGTGTGTCGTACGGAGTGGCTTGCCATACTTTTTGGCTGTGTGCCCTTGCTTGTGTTTGTGTGGGTCGATGCGGCATGTGGATTTGCCCGGGTGTGGGTGGTTGGTGCTGTCTTGCTTGTTGGTGAGTTGAGCTTGGGGTGGTAACTTGGCGACAAGTTAAAGAGTTTTTCGCTGGCGGGGTGGAAGGGTGCTGCAGATCCAGATCGGTGCCGAGCGCGCCGCGGATCCGGACGACCGCCTGGGTCGCACCACACTCGGCTGGCGGCCCGGCATGAGTGAGGACGAGGCCTGGGTGGCCGGACGCGGCGTCTGGAAGTTCAAAGCCGACCGTGCTCTGGCCCAGGACGAGGTGCAGATCATCAACACCGAAGGCACTGTCCTCGCGGTCGCGAAGATCACAGGGATCTCCAAGCACGGCGACCGCTACGCCCTCGAAGGCGAACTCCTGCACGGTGACCCGCGTGTCGGCAGGCCGACCCCGAGCCCGCACCTGTCCCGCAACCCCGTCACCTACATTTGAAGGGAGCAGCCCGGTGAGCAACTTCGAGGCGATCGATTCGCTGCTCGCCGCCGTCGGCCCGGAAGCCGAGCTCCCGGACGCCGCCGCGCGCCGCGCGCTGCGGGAGCGGGCCCGGCTGTCCAAGACACAAGTGGCCCGCGCGTTGGGGGTCAGCCCGTCCACGGTCAGGGCCTGGGAGACCGGCCGGGACCCGGGTGGGGAGATCCGCGCCAAGTACGCGTATCTGCTGGACGGGCTGAGTGCCAAGCTCGCCACCGAGGCCGAGGGCGCCACCGAGGCCGAGGTCGAGGTCGAGGGCGGTCCGGCCGTGTCGGGCACCGTCGCAGAACCGGACGCTTTTTCAACCGGGTTCGGTCAGAGCGCTGATGAGGTGGAAGTCCTCACCGCTGCGCAGCAGTGCGTGCTGTGCGGGGCTCCGGCCCTCCACCGGGTCGCGGGGTTCGTCCAGCATCTGGACATCGCCGAATGTGAGCCTGCCGCGGCTGCCGGGCCTACGGCGGCTGCTGTGGCTGCGTCGGCCGCGTCACCTGCGTCGGAAGCCCGGACACCGTCGCGTACGGTGAGCCCCACTCGTGTGGTGGGCGGGCATGAGCGGTCCAAACGGCCGGCCCCGCGTGGACGGGCGTTCCAGCAGGCCACCGGTCCGGCCGACCTGATCCAAGCAGCCGTTCAGGCCGCGCTGGCGGAGCATCAGGGCGATGTGGAGGCTGCCACAGCTGCTCTGCTGAAGCGGGCGATCGGCGACGCGATGCGGCTGCTGGACACCTCCCGCAGAGGCGGGCGCTACGACGTGATCGCCCACCCCTGGATCCCGGACATCCTGAAGAAGCAGACCGCCAGGGGCGCGGACCAGATCTGGGAGGCACGCCCGAAGTGGACGCGAGCCGAACTGCCGTCCGGCACACACGAGGTGACTGTACTCGACATCAACGGCGCTTACCTCTCCGCGCTCAAGACGCACCTGCCGCTCGGCCAGCTTGAGCACTCCACCGGCGGTGGGCATGACCGGCGCCGGGCCGGGGTCCACCTGATCACCCCGCCGCACTGGGACCACGAAGGTGTTTTGCCTAGTCCGGTCGGTAGTCGGGATGAGCCGGGCCCGTTGTGGGTGACTGAGCCGACTTTGCGTCTCCTGCTGCGTCTGTCGGGTCCGAAGTACGGTCTGTGTGAGGCGCCCCAGATCCACGAGTCCTATACCTCGGGGGCGACTGAGAACTTGTTGGAGAAGTTCCGGATCGTGCTCAAGGACGCCCGCGAGGCGGCGATCGCCGGTGGGGACGAGGTGACGTTGGAGTATGTGAAGGCGATGTACTCGAAGTTCGTCTCGACGATGGGGGAGTCGAACTACAACCGGGAGCTCTACCGTCCGGACTGGATGCACATCATTCGTTCCCAGGCCTTCGCGAACCTGTGGATGAAGGCGTACAAGGCCCATGACGAAGGCCTCACGGTGGTCCGGGTGATGGGCACCGACGAACTGCACGTCGTCGGTGACTGGCGCCGTGTCTTCGCCGAGGGACGCGGGGTGGCCGAGGTCAAGGTCAAGGACGTCTACACCGCGGGTACCGACACGGACATCAGCGCGGGTCGGGAGCAGGAGTAATGCCGGGGAAGAGCATCGAATTCGGAAAGTTCGGAGCGTGTGGCATCAAGGGCTCCGACGCGGTGGCCCGCCAACTGGACCGCCTCGCAGGCTTCATCGCCACTCCCATCACCACCAAGCGCGGCCTGCTCGCACGCCTGCATTATCTGACGAGATCCAAACGGGCCCGTGAAACCGCCCGTGAGCTGGGGCTGACCGTCACCGACCGCACGTTGAAGGCCTGGCTGGCCGGCAAACAGAACCCCACGAAGCCCAACGTGGAGCGCATCGACGCCGTCTACCGCACGGTGCGCCGCCGCAACGTCGCCCGTCACCTGCTGGGGCGTCTCAACTCCGGCGGTGGCACCCGGGTGGAGATCCACCCTCTGGGCCAGTCCCAGGTCGCCAGGTCGCACCAGCGTGTCGTGGAATTCCGGAGGATCAACGTGCGCGGCTGGGACCGCATCGTCGCGGCCTGGGCCGATGGTGATTTCCAGGCACTCGACGACGTATGGACCAGGGATGTCCTTCCGGACCTGGGTAGTCAGTGGGGTCAGTATGAGTACGTCTCTAACATTGGTTTCGCTGTCTGAGGGGTTTGGGTTGGGTTGTGTTTTTATGCTGTGGTGTTTGGTTGATGGAGTTAGTGCTGCAACGACACTCCGTGACGTGGTGCGTGCGGCGTCGTTGACCTCTCCGTGATGGAAGAGATAGCTGATGGTTGGCCAGGTGCGTTCGGTGACTTCGTGGCGCGGTTCGCAGGGCGCTTCGGGCGGGTGGAGTCGAGGCGGCGGATGGTGTCCTACCTGCGGGGACTGCTGGGTGAGGCGGAGCGTAAGAACGGCTGGACTTTGGCTGAGGCCGCCGGGGACACGGGGCCCCAGGGGATGCAGCGACTGTTGAACCACTACCTGTGGGACGCGGATGCCCTGCGCGACGACGTGCGTGACGCGGTGGTGGAACATATCGGGGATCCCGTGCGAGGAGTGCTGATTCTTGACGAGACGGGATTTCTGAAGAAGGGGGTCCGGTCGGCGGGGGTGGGCCGGCAGTACTCGGGTACTGCTGGACGGATCGAGAATTCCCAGATCGGGGTCTTCCTGGCTTACGGATCCGACCGGGGGTGGGCATTGATCGATCGGGAGCTGTATCTGCCGAAGGACTGGACATCGGATCGTGAGCGGTGCCGGGCTGCGGGTATCGGTGACGATGTCGAGTTCGTCACCAAGCCGGACATGGGATTACGGATGCTGCAGCGTGCCGTAGATTCCGGCATCCTCTTCGGATGGGTGACCGCGGACGAGGTTTATGGGCAGACAAGCCGCATCAGGGTGTGGCTGGAGGAACATGACATCCCTCATGTCCGCGCGGTCCTGAAATCACAGATGGTAATGACCATGGAATTTTTCGGCCAGGCCCGCCCGCATCAACTGGTCAGCGAGCTTTCCGACGGTGCATGGACACGCCTGAGCTGCGGTGACGGTGCCCACGGCCCGCGCGAGTACGACTGGACAGCAACCCCCATCAGGCCCTGGCGGCGAGAAGGCTGGGACCACTGACGTTTTCTCAGCGGTTGTCACTTCCATGAGTTGTTGAGGACGAGTGCGGCTTGGGCGATGCGTCCGATCCGGCTGGGGCTGAGCGTGACGTGCTGCAGCGCGCGCCAGCGCTGCTTGAGTTCAGCGGCGGCCCGTTCGCCCAGGGCCCGGATGCCGCGCAGGAGCCGGTTGTGGGCGCGGTTGTCCGGCGCGAGCGGGGAAGCGATGTCGGGGTGCGGACGGAACGGGGTGTGGATGCCCTTGCCGGCGCCGGTGTAGCCGACGTCGGCCAGCGTCGGCAGACCGGCGCGGGCCGCCGCGTACAAGGCGGGCAGGGCATGGATGCGGGCGGCACGCAGGTCGTGGACGGATCCGGGTTCGACGTCGGAGACCCACAGCGGGGTGCCGTCGGGTGCGGCCACGAACTGGATGTTCCCGGCGAAGTGCCGAGCCTTGCCGGAGTACCACAGGTCGTTGCCCTTCTCGGTAGTCCCGGCGACACGGTCGCAGGAGATCAGGGTGCCGTCCAGCACCACGTGGCTCATCTGCCGCGCGCGGCAGCGGTCCAGCACCTCATGCAGCTCGGGGGCCTGGTCGGCCAGGACGTCGATTGCCTCGTGGAGGTAGCGGTAGCCGGTGGCCTGCGAGATTCCCGCATCGCGGGCCAGGCAGTGCACGCAGCCGGCCTCGCGGAACCAGCGCAGCACGAAGACGGCCTGCCGGAACGGGCTCAACGCCCGGGAGCCCTTCGGGGTGCCGATCCGGCGGCGGTGGCCGGCCAGCAGCCGGGCCACGTATTCCACCACGTGGCGCGGGACGTCGAGCATGGCAACATAGGTGACCAACGTGAAGCCTCTGGTGCAACGGACGATCTTGTGGTGAGAACTGTCCTACCAGAGGCTTCACGTCTGTCCGCACCCGGGCCACCGCTGTCCGACCCAACCCTTAACGCCCTGATCAACCCACTTCCCGAAGATTATTTCGCTGAGAAAACGTCACTGAGGTTTTCTCAGCGGTGTTCACTTCCAGATTTCGTTGAGGACGAGGGCGGCTCGGGCGATGTCGCCGATCCGGTTGGGGCTGAGCGTGACGTGCTGCAGGGTGCGCCATCGCTGCTTGAGTTCGGCGGCGGTGCGCTCACCCAGCGCCCTCACGTGCCGTACCAGGGCGTTGAACATGCGGGTGTCGGCGTGGAGTGCCTGTTCCGACTTGCCCTTCGGGCGACGGACGGGGACGCGGATGCCGATACCCGCGCCGGTGTAACCCTTGTCCGCCAGGGTCGGCAGGCCGCTGGCCGCTGCTTTGTACAAGGCGGGCAGGGCGTGGGTGCGGGCGGCGGTGATGTCAGGGGTCGAGCCGGGTTCGACGTCGGAGACCCACAGCGGGGTGCCGTCCGGAGCGGACAGGAACTGGACGTTCCCACCGAATGCCTTGTGCTTCTGGCTGAACCACAGGTCGTTGCCGTTCTCACGGACGCCGGCCACGCGGTCGCAGGGGATGAGCGTCCCGTCGAGGATCACGTGTGTCATGCCGGCGCGTCGGCAGCGGGAGAGGACCTCGTGCAGGTCCGGGGCCTTCTCGGCGAGGACGTCGATGCCTTCGTGCAGGTAGCGGTAGCCGGTGGCCTGGGAGATTGCGGCGTCACGGGCCAGACAGTGCACACACCCCCGCTCGCGAAACCAGCGCAGCACCAGCACGGCCTGGCGGAACGGGCCCAGCGCCCGCGAGCCCTTCGGCGTGCCGATGCGCCGCCGGTGCGCGGCCAGCAAGCGGGACAGATACTCCACGACAGGGCGCGGGACGTCGAGCGTGGCAACATAGGTGACCAACGTAAAGCCTCTGGTTCAGCGGACATGATCTTGGCAGACCTGTTCCTACCAGGGGCTTTACGTCTGTCCAGAGCCGGGGCCGCCTGGCCCGATCCACCCGGACATGCATCGATCAGCCCGCTTCGCGGAGATCATTCCGCTGAGAAAACCTCACTGGCTGCTGGCACGGCGCAGTCTCACGGATCCCATGGACATCGCTTACTGCATCTGCTTCTGCCCGGCCGGGACTTCTCTGGAAGAACTCACCCGGGTTGCAGGATCGAGATGGATGATCGAGGAATGCTTCCAGACCGCGAAGAGCGAAACGGGACTCGATCATTACCAGGTACGCGGCTACATCGCGTGGTACCGGCACATAACCCTCTCCATGGCTGCCCTTGCCTTTCTCGCCATCCTGCGGGCAGAGGCAAAAAAAGGGGGTCCGCACACCGGAAACGACCCATCCCTCATACCCGTGACCATGAACGAGGTCCGGCGGATCTTCAACCGCATGTCTGATCCTGTCCGCCACAGCATCCAGCACGCGCTCGCCTGGTCTCTGTGGCGGAGAAGAAGTCAAGCCCGATCCCGCATCAGCCACTACAAACGTAGAGGACATCACGGAGTGTCGTTGCAGTACTAAGGAGCACCGGAGTTATGTGAACGACTTCGGAAGACCCACGGGAAGTAGAAGTAGAAGGTGCAGCAGGATAGGGTGCGACCATGAGCTTCTCTGTCAGTCCCGCGCAACTGGTCAAAGCCTACGGACTGGGCAATGTGGTCTATTTTCCCCGAAACGAAGTTGCCGACTTCGACGACCGCACGGCTATTTTTATCAGTTGGGTAGGTCTCCCCCACTCCAAGGCCTTCAGTTCACGCATGGATGTGGAAGACCCTTACGACTCAGACACGGACGCCATCACTCTGGGAAGCCGCTTCGACCTGTACAACATGTCGTGTCCTGCGGAAAGCAGGTCATGGTGGAAGCTTGGTTACCTCTTCACTTCGCTGATCACCATCGACCCCAAGTCGGGCAAGATATTTTCCTTCCCAGAAGGGGCGACTGACTACGTCGAGCTGCACCGGGATGTGGAGTCGCTGGTCTACGCGCTCATCGAGTTCCGCAAGCTCGAGGTCGACCACGACAACGACGTCGATCCCGAGGAGCTTTCCGAACGCTTCCGAAAAGTAGTCAGCGCGTTCGACTCAACTCCGTTTGCCGACGAAGACTCGCAGTGGAACCTCTCACTGACCGAGTTGAAAGACGGCATCTGGTAGACCACAAACCTGGCGTATGCACTCGCCAGTGTGCCGCTTAGTGTTTCGTCAGTGCATCATCAGTTCCTGGGTGTTGCCGAGGCCAGAGCGTATGGGGACAGCCCGTCGCACAGGATTGGGAGTGTTGGCGCCCGTCAAGATATTGACGGGGCCGAAAGTCAGTGCTGCTTCGGTCCGGTGTAGCTGCCGCTCGCGAGGAAAGGATGGCCCACACCACGACGTCGCGCCGGGTCATCGCGGTTCACCTCCGCTCGCGCGGGGAAGACCGGGACCAGGCCTGGCAGGGCGGAGAATCGACCGGCTTACTTCCGCTCGCGCGGAGAGGACTGAGGAGAGTCAGCCGGAGGAAGCCCGCAAAGCGTCGTTCGCCGGATTCTTCCTTCTGTACGCACTCTACGGCGGAATCGAGACCGGAATCGGCAGTTGGGCGGCGAAGCACATCGTGCACGAGGGGTTCACGGATTCCTCGTCGGCGCGCGTCCTCGCCGTGTTCTGGGCCGACACCGTGCTGTCGAAGTTCCTGATGGTCCCGCTTGCGTCCCGTGCCGCCGCGCCCCGGGTCGTCACGGTCGGGCTGCTGGGAACCGCCGGCGGGCTGCTGCTGGCCACCGTCCCCGGCATGACCCTGGCTGGCTACTCGCTGGCGGGCCTGTTTCTCGGACCGGTGTTCCCGACGGGCCTGGCCTGGATCGCGAAGGCGGGTGGTGACCGGCGGACGACGGGGGTGGCCGCGTCCTCGTCGATGGTGGGAAGCATCGTGTTCCCGGCGGCCACGGGTTGGCTGATCGCGGTCCAAGGGCCGGGGCCGATTCCCCTGGCCACCGCGGGGATCGCGGTGTGCGCCGCGATCACGGCGCACTGGATTGCCGTGGAAGCCGTGCTTCCCACCGCCGCTCCCGGAGTTCGAGTTCGGTGGTGGGGTTGAGTCTCCACCGGCTGGAGGGTTGAGGGTGGTGCCCGTGAGCGACGAAACGGAACTGTTCACCATCGGTGAGCTCGCCCGCCGCACCGGCCTGCCGGTGCGCACGATCCGCTTCTGGTCCGATCGCGGTGTCCTCGTGCCGGCCGGGCGGTCGGCGGGCGGCTACCGGTTGTACGACCAGGCGGCGGTCGCCCGCCTCGACCTGGTGCGGACCTTGCGCGAGCTGGGTCTCGGCCTGGACACCGTGGGCCAGGTGCTGCGCGGCCGGGCCACCGTGCGGGACGTGGCCGAAACGCATCTACGTGCGGTGGAGGCGGAGATCCGCACGCTGCAGGTGCGGCGTGCGGTGCTGCGTCGCGTCGTTCGTCAGGGGAGCACGACCAAGGAGATGAGACTGATGCAGGAACTGGCTCGGATGACCGCCGAGGAGCGGCAGCGCATCCTCGACGATTACGTGCGGGAGACCTTCGAGGGTGCCGGCGCCGAGGGGCCCGGTGCGCCCATCGCCCGGGCCATGCGGACGTTGCCCGCGAACCTGCCGAACGATCCGACGCCCGAGCAGGAGGAGGCGTGGGTGGAACTGGTCGAACTGCTCGGTGACGAGGATTTCCGGCGGCGTACTCGCGAGATGGCGGTGGCCGGTGCGCGGGCGGCGGGCGGGCCGCCGGTGTTGGATCCGCAGCGGGTCGGTGAGCATGCCGCGCCGGCCGTCCGGGACGGGGTGTCCCCGCGCTCCCCGGAGGGCGCGGTGATCCTGGGGCGCATCGTCGATCGGGACATGCCGTCCGCCGACCGGTTGCGGCTGGCCGACACGCTGGAGACGTTCACCGATCGCCGGGTCGAGCGGTACTGGCAGTTGCTGGGTGTCCTCAACGGTCACCCGCCGGTGCCCTCGCAGGTTCCGGCCATGGAGTGGACGATCGCCGCTTTGCGGGCGCACGTCTGACGGTTCCCGTTCCACCCCCGGGGCCGCACCCGCCGCCTGCGCGGAACGTGCCGGTCGGCTGGGCGGGCCGGGGGTGGAAGCCCGTGCCCTTCGCCCACCGGGGGCGGCGGGTGCCCGGGGCGGTCCGTGCGTTTCTGGGGCGCGGGTACCGTCGTCTGCCGCAAAAGCGCGTGTCGGCCCCGTGGTGACCGGGTGCGGTGTCGCCCGCGGTTCCGGTCCGGGTGGGGTGCGTGGGATGGTCAAACGCGCCTTCGTCCGGCGGTGTCCGGCGAACGGCTCCGCGTCCGGGGTGGGCGATGCGTCGCTCTCCGCCGGGGCCGGTTCGAACCGGCCTGCGGGGTGCGGTGCCGGGCGGGGTGCGGCCGGTTGCGGTGTGGTGAGGGTGAACGTGGTGTCGTCGTAGGGGTGCTGCCGGCCGCGGGGTTCGTACTGCGCGGTGGCCTTCGCGCTGCCCGGGGCCGCGTTCGCCGGGCCGGTGGGGGGTGTCGGGTCGGTGCCCGGGCTGGGGTCGAGGGCGGGTAGAGGCGTCTTGGGGTGCGTCCTGTGCCGCTTGTGTCGGCCTGGGCGCCCTTGGCCTATGCGGGCTGCGCCACCGTGTCCGGGCTGCCCCGCGTCCACGCCCGAGGCAGCCCGGTGGCAGCCACTACGGCCGGATGGCGAGGAGGGCCGGGTAACCCTCGGCCTCGGCGTTGACGACGGTCCAGCCGGTGTCCGTCCGCACCAGCTGGGCGCCGGGCCCGATTTTTTTGGGTGACCTCCAGCAGGGTCGTCCCGTCCTCCTCGCCTACCCGGGCCCCGTCACCGGCGGTGAACGTCCACAGCCGGTTGCCGCCCAGCACCGCCACCCGGTCCCCGCCGGCCGGTGCCAGGGCGTCCAGCTCCACGCCGACGTCGGCCTGCCACCGGCGCCGGCCGTCGTCCAGCGAGTAACCGGCCACCCGCTTCGGGGAGGAGTCACCGGGGTCCTGCGTGGCGACGACGAGCACGGAGCCGCTGACCACCGCGCGCCACACCGGACGTGCGGCGAACGATGGCTCCTCGGTGTAGCCCAAGGACAGGTCTTGGTCCTCGGCCCCGAGGGGGATCACCACCGGCTTCGCTTTCGGGTCTTTCGGATCGCGGTAGGCCAGTAGGGCGGCCAGCCCTCGCTCGTCGCTCTCCTCGACCATCAGGACGAACGGAGCGGCCGACACCACTGCGGCCGTGGTCAGGGAACTTTCCACCGGCAGTGGGCTGCGGCCCAGTTCCCGGCCCGTCGCGTTGTCCAGGGTGAGCAGCCAGGCCGAGTCGAAGCCGGTGGAGCCCTCGCAGATCACCACCACCCGGGTGGTGCCGTCGGCTGCGGAGATCGCCGTCGGGACGTAGCCGATGCCATCGGACCGCTTACCGGACGGACGGGGTTCGATGGTCCAACGCTCCTTGCCGTCGGCGAGTCCGAACCCGTGGACGGCGCCTTCGGACAGGGCCACGCCGACATCTCCGTCCGCGGTCAGCAGCGAACCGCCGCCCTCCTGTCGGGCACCGGGGAGTTCCCGCTCCCACCGCACCCGACCGCTCCTCGCGTCGACGGCCCGGACGGAACCGCAGGCGACCTCGTGCCGGGCAAAGGCCACCAGACCGACGCCGTCCGAGACCCGGTCGCTCATCGCGCACACCGACATGCGCACCGGTGCGTCGAGAAGCCACTCGCGTTTCCCGCTGCCGGAGTCGTAGGCGATCAGCGCGTCGGTACGCGCCCGGATGACCGTCTTCCCGTCCTGGACCGTCCACGCGCCGACGCCGTGCACCGAGGAGGGCCGGTCCGCCTCGGCCTGCCAGACGGACCGGAGCACCGGGCCTCGCATCCAGAGGTATGCCTGCCAGCCCGGCCACAGCGCCGCCAGCACTCCCGCGGCGGCCAGCAGGGCGGGCAGCGCCTTGCCGGGACGGACGGCGGTGAACTTCTGCAGGGCGAAGACCAGACCGTAGCCGCCCACGACCGTGAACAGGAAGGCCAGCAGAAGGGTCGGCGTGGTGCCATCGGGACAGGGGGTGTACCGCCCCCCGCAGCGGTTGCCGGGAACGGAGCCCCAGCCCAGCACGTGGAACTCCAGCGCCAGCCCGACCAGCAGCCCCATCAGCACGACGACCAGACCTGTGCGCACCGAGGAGCGAGCCCACCACCGCACATCGCTTCCGGACATGTTCCCCCCGTGGAATCCGCACAGCACATCCGTGCCGCGCCCGCCACTGTACCGACCACCTGACGCTCGGAGGGGGTGGTTGAGATCTGTCAATCGAACAGCGTGTCGAGGGTGGTTGGGGTTACTGGCGGGCTGCGGAGAGCCGACCGTCGAAGGTGACGCCGAAGGCGTTCAGGGCGGCCTTCCAGCACCCGGATCTTCGCGTGGGTCCGGTTGACCGCCCGCCGGCCCTGCGCAGGGGCCTTCCACCGTCCCCGGTACGGGGCGCGGGCCGTGTCGCCGGCGCCCCGGTGTCCCTTGTCGGCCCAGCATGGGGTGCCGGCCTCGGGCAGGGCGTCGAAGAGACGGGCGGCGCGGGGACGGGGCGAGGGCGAGGTGGCGCAGGCGTGCGTCGTCGCTGCTGCCGGGTACGGCGGTGAACCCGAACCGGCCGCGGGCGTCGGCCACGAGGCCGGCGGACGTGGCGGCGGCTCTGCGGGCTTCGGCCCACACCTGCGATTGCCACCGCTTGCGGACTTCTGCGGCCAGGCGGTCGGCCGACTCTGCACCCTCCGGGCGCCGCCACTCGGCGGTCGCGGTGGTGGTCGAAGGGCAGCGAGGGCAAATCGATACCCATAATGCTGTAAATCGGACACGATGAAGGTGCGATGACAGCGCGAACCGGCCAGAACCACGATGAGAACCATCACGATGGATCTGACCGATCGGTCTGATCAGCGTGAAGGACTCGCTTCAGCGGAGATGTTCGGCATAGCGCCCGAAACGTCCTGGAACACGGCGTACGGCGTCAGGAGCGTGCCCTGGCCCGATGGCATCCGAACCCCCGGAGGAACCATGCGACACCCCGTGTCCCGGCTGCGTACGCGAGTGTCGGCGGTGGGGCTGGCCGCGCTGGCGATGGCCGCGCTCCCGCCCCCGGCCGCAGGCGCCTCGACCGACCGCTACGAATGGGCCGCGTTGGGCGACTCGTACACCGCCGGCCTCTTCGTCGGAGCCCCACTCCCCCTGCTGGGCGACCCGTCGAGGGACGGGTGCGACCGGACCACCGGCGCCTACCCCGACCTCGTCGAGCGGAAGCTCGCCGCCCGCCCGCTGGACAGGCCCGTGCGTCTGACCAACGTCAGCTGCGACAACGCCGCCATCGAGAACGTCACGAGCGACAGGCAGCAGCCCACCAGCCCAGTGCGGCCCCCCGCAGGCGATCCCGGCAGGTGGCCCCTGGTGGATCCGCAGATCCGGCGGGCCGGGCTCGGCGACCGGACCGATGTCGTCACCGTCGGCGTCGGCGCGATCGGCCTGCCCTTCGGCGGGTGCCTGGAACTCAGCCTCGCCCACAGGTCGTGCAAGGAGTACTACACGAACCCGCCCGAGGGCGTGGAGGGCCTCGCCGCCAAGCTCGCCGGGATCCGTGACGCATACGGTCGGATGCTCGGCGCGATTCACCGCGCCGCGCCGCACGCCGAGGTCGTCACGATCGGTTACCCGGCCATCCTGCCGGAGCGGGGCAGCGCCTGCAGCGGCGGCCCGACGCAGCTCGGCCCGATCACCCCCGCCGACATCGACTGGCTGCGCGACGACGCCCTGAAGGCCCTGAACAAGATCATTCGCGAGGAGGCGGCGAAGCGCGGTGACCGTCACGTCGACCTTTACACCTCCAGCGTGGGCCATGACGTATGCCAGCCCGAGGACACCCAGTGGATCGAAGGGATCTGCGGCGACGCCGCGCCCTTCTGGCCGACCGTGCCGCCCGCCGGCCTGCCGTTCGACTGCGCCGCCATCGGAAAACGCGCCACGCTGCTCCATCCCAACGCCAGGGAACACGCCAACGCCGCTCCCCTCGTGGAACGCGCCGTCCGCGACGCCCTCACCGAAGGCTGACGACCGCCCCGCGGTTCCGCTCCGCCCGGCCCAGGGCGGGGAGGGCAGGGCGGCGAGGACCGTTGCCGCGACGGAGGAGGGCGCGGGAGCCGACCATGTCGCCTTGAGGCGCCTTGAGGCGCCTTGAGGCGCCTTGCGCCGGGCTGCACCGCGGCCGGCGCGACCGCCTCCGCCACACCCAGCCCCTCTCCGTCCTCCAGACCGGCCCCGTGGCGCAGCACCCCGGCCCGCACGGCCGGACGGCCGGCGAGCTCGCGCTGAGGGACGGCCGGGTTCCGGCAGCCGCGCCGCCGCCTCGGCAAAGCCCTGGTCGGCGAGTGATCTTCCGTGGCGGGCTCGTGGCTTTCCAGGCGGGGGGAGCAGGCCGACCCCTTTCTGACGGCCTCGGCTGAGACACCCGGTGTATCGGGTCAGTCCGGATGGGCGAGACAGGAGATCCCTTCAGCACGGCCAGCACCACCCCGATACCAGCCGGTGACGATCCGGCGCCGAAGCCGAAGCGGCGGACGTTCTCCGCGGAGTACAAGCTGCGGATCGTTGCCGAGTACGATGCCGCCCCGGCCGGGGAGAAGGGCGCGATCCTGCGGCGTGAGCGGCTGTACCACTCGCACGTCATCGAGTGGCGCCAGGCACGCGAGGCCGGCTCCCTGGATGCCCTGGTCGACCGGCGGACCTCGGCGGTGCGGCCGAAGAAGGCGGCCGAGCAGGCCGAGCCGGAGCGGCTGCGCAAGAAGGTCGCACGACTGGAGAGGGACCCGGCTCGCCGGGACGCGGCCCTGGAAGTCACGGGAAAAGCCAACGCGCTCTTGGAACTGCTCTCCGAGAGCGCGGACTGAAGCACGCCGCCGCACCCGTGATCGATGAGGCGTTCGCGGGTGTCCAGGGGCAGTTGGGTACTACGGCAGCCTGCCGGCTGACCGGGCGCTCACGCGCCACCCACTACCGCCGCCTCAGCCCGAAGCCGAAGCCTGCACCGTCCCCGAGACCCGCGCCCGCTTCGGCCCTCTCGCCGGCCGAGCGGGCCCAGATCCTGGCGCTGCTGAACCGGCCGGAGTACGTCGACCTGCCGCCCGCGCAGGTCTGGGCGCGTGAGCTGGACGCGGGGAACTACTGGTGCTCAGAGCGGACGTGTACCGGATTCTGTCCGCCGCCGGGCAGAACGGTGAACGCCGCCGCCAGGCCACTCATCCGGCTAGGGCGATCCCTGAGCTGACGGCGATCAGCCCCTCGCAGGTCTTCACCTGGGACATCACCAAGCTGCCCGGCTCGGACAAGGGCATCTGGTACCACGCCTACGTCATCATCGACGTCTTCAGCCGCTACATCGTCGGCCACACCGTCGAGCGGGCCGAAACGGCTGAGCGGGCCGAGGAGTTGATCCGCGAGACGATCGAGCGCAACGGCATCGTGCCCCAGACGGTGCACGCGGACCGCGGCACCTCGATGACCAGCAAGAAGGTGTCCCAGATGCTGATCGACCTCGGCATCACCAGGAGTCGCTCCCGCCCCAGGGTCAGCAACGACACCCCGTACTCGAAAAGCCAGTTCAGGACCACGAAGGACACCGCCGACCACCCGGAACGGTTCGATTCGCTGGCCCCTGCCCGGGAGGGGATGGGCGCCTTCATCACCTACTACAACCACGACCACAGACACTCCGGGATCGGCCTGCACACCCCCGCCTCCGTCCACTTCGGCACCGCAGAGGAGGTCCGCGACCAGCGGGCCGCCGCTCTCGCCGAGGCATACGAACGCCACCCCGAACGCTTCGCCCGCCGACCGAATCCACCCGAGGTACCCGGCCAGGTCTGGATCAACGACCCAGCGAACCGCCGGCAACCCGAACCACAAGGTTCACAGCACTGCGAACGTCTCATTTGACTTGACAACTACCGACGCGACTGACAGCGGCCGACGAGACACATGGCGCCCCGGAACTCCAACGGGGCGCCACTGGCGTCACCGGGAAGGGCGACACGGCGGTGCTGCTTGCCATACGATGCGGCACCAAGCCGGGACATGAGGATCACGACTACAGCCTGAGCGGTCTGTGGAGTCTTTGAGTCGCCGCCCGGCGTAGCACCCGTCACGGCACGTTGAGGATGTCGTGGCCGCCGATGCGGCGCCAGACGATGTGCCGCTCACCGGCTGACCGGGCCGGTCCGTAGGACCATGCCGCGCGTCCGTTGCCGTCCAAGGAGAGCTCGTAGATGCCGGGGGCGCGGCGTACGCACGCTTGACGCGGAGGCTGGCGCGGAAGCGTCCGCGGCCGGTGCGCAGGTCGGGGACGAGGGCGTCCAGGACGACGCGGCGGAGGCGCCGGCGCTGGGCGGGGGTGAGGTGCTGGAGGTCGGCGGTGAAGCGGGAGCAGGTCTCGAAGGTGGGCACGGTGGTCTCCTTCGGGCAGTACGACGAAGCCCTCGGCGAATGCCGGGGGCTGCTGTAGGGGGTTCCTTGGCGGTGCGGTGCTCGTTCCTTGGCGGGTGGTGATGCTCAGTGGTGCTGGATGGTGTTGTTCGGGTCGGGGTGGGGGCTGCCGGAGAGCGATGACATTCGTGTCCGGCCCGGGGCCGCGTCCCGCCCGGCGGGATGCGGTGAAGAAGGTTCGGCCGCTGCTCCCGCCTGGCGGGACGTCCCGATGATCGGTCTTTTCTTGCAGGTCACAGCGGTGTGGCGTGGTCTGCATGACAGTGGATAGCAGGGTTGTCCGGGCCGGTGGGATGTACCGCTACTACCTGCGCGAGACCGTCGTCGGCGACGGCCGCCGCCCGGCCCGCATGCCGCTGCGCGAGGCTCAGGAGCGGGCCAGTGTCCCGGTCGGGCGCTGGATGGGCCGCGGCCTTGCCGCGCTCGGTCTCGAGCCGGGGCAGGAGGTCACCGAGAGCCAGCTGCGGAACCTGTTCGGCGAGCGGGGCCGCCACCCGTATGCGGACCGGATCGAGGCCGACCTGCTCGCGAAGGGGGCGTCGGCGAAGGAGGCGTTCAAGGCCGGCGCCCTCAGACGTCGCGTGACGGTCACCGGGGTGGACTTCGTGTTCCGGCCGCGGCCGACGATCTCCCTGTTGTGGGCGCTGAGGGACGAGGAGATCCGTCTGGTGATCGAGGCCGCGCACGAGTACGCGATCGAGCGGGTGCTGGAGTGGAGCGAGGACGAGGTCGCGGTGATCCGCTACGGCAAGGACGGGATCTACCGGGTGCGACCGACCGGCGGTCTGGTCGCCGGCCGCTTCCGCCACTACCAGGGGCGCTCCGGCCAGCCCTTGCTCCATGACCGTCTGCTGTTGTCGGTGAAGGGGCAGCGCCCGGACGGGAAGTGGGGCTTGGCTCTGTTTACGTCGCAGAGCAGCGTTACATCAGCAGTTCGGGAGGCACGGCCCGCGCGAGATGTTCGCGACCGCGGGCAGCGGCTCGGTGATGTCGGGAGGAGAGTCGTCTGCCGCTCATCCGGAGTCTGGGTAAAAGCGCTGGTTACGGGCGTGGGTGGCAGCTGCCGTCGTGACGTTGCCGAGTGCCGGCAGGCGCCTCCCGTTCTCATTGACATCGACGTCCCGGTACGGCGGGCGCCTCCCGTAGTCGTTAACAACTGCTGTCGTGAGTCGTCGATAAAGCCAGACCGGGTCTGACGTGTGCGCCGCGGGCGCCGCGTCAGGCAGACACGCCGGATCCGGCATCGCCGTGCTCGGCGTGTCTGCCTGACTGTCTCCAGCATCCGCAGCTCAGGGAGTCGTCAGTTCGTAGAAGCCCCTGCCGAACGTCGCCGCCACCAGGCGGTGCCGTCCCGCGTCGTACTCGATGTCGTCGACCGGGACCTGCGGCATTCCTCGGCCGAGGCGGAGCCAGCGGCCGCCGTGTGCGGTGCTGGTGAACACGCCCTGGTCGGTGGCGATGTAGAGGATGCCGCCCCGTGCTGCGACCAGGTCGTTGACGGGCGCGTCCGGGAGGTTGCCCGACAGGTTCCGCCAGTGCCGGCCGCCGTCGGTGCTGCCGTACACATGGGGGAGCGGGGAGCCGGAGCGGTAGCCGGAGTGTGTGGTCCACACCCGGTTCGGGTTCTTCGGGTCGACCACGACCCGGGTCACCCAAGGTCGTCCCTCGGCCAGTTTCGTCCAGGTGGCGCCGAGGTTCCTGGTGACCCAGACGCGGCCGTCGTCCGTGCCTGCGTAGACGGTGCGTCCGTCGGATGCCGGGGCGATCGAGGTGATGGTGCCGTAGTTGGGGTGGACGGGGTCGGTGCCCGGGCCGCCGGACAGGTCGGGGCTGATGGGCTGCCAGGTCTCGCCGCCGTCCGTGGAGCGGTTGACGACCTCGGAGCCGTAGTAGAGGACCTTCGGGTCGTGCGGGTCGAACTCCATGGGTGTGAACCAGTTGCGGCGCTGGAACGTCGTCCTGTCCGCGAAGTACGTGAGCGTGTCGCCGCCGTCGGTGGAGGAGAAGCAGTTGCCGTACTGGTAGCAGGCGAAGACGTTGTTCACGTCGGTGGGGTTGATGAGGTTCTCCTCGCCGTCGCCGCCGAGGTACTCGTTGAAGCCGTCACCGCCCCAGGAGCGCAGCGAGCCGTTGTCCTGAGCGCCGCCCGAGATCCTGGTGACGTCCTGCGGGCTGATCGCCGCGCTGTAGAGCTGGGTGTACGGCTGATGGCGGGACTTGACCCAGCCGCCGTCGCCGCGCGCGTCGGAGCGGTAGACGCCGCCGTCGTTGCCGAGGTAGACGCGGCCGGGGCGGCGCGGGTCCCACACCATGGCGTGATGGTCGACGTGCATGCTCGTGTCGTCGGCCGTCCAGGTGTCGCCGCCGTCCTTCGTGGTCAGCAGCGCGACCCCGGCCACATGCACGTGCTCGGTGTCCCGGGGGTCGATCCACACCTTGCCGAACCACCAGCCGAAGCTGGACTGCGAGTCGGTGAGGTCCTGGTTGTCGGGCAGACGGGTCCAGGTGTCGCCGCCGTCGGAGGAGGCGTAGAAGCCCTCGAAGGAGCCGTCGGCCTTGTTGACGATCGCATAGAGCCGGTCGCCCGCGACAGCGAGGCCGATCCGCCCCACGCCGGGGCCCTGCGCGGGCAGCCCGCCGCCGAGCCGCTGCCAGGTCTCACCGCCGTCGGAGGAGCGGAAGACACCCGAGCCGACACCGCCGTACGTCCGCAGGTCGGGGCGGCGGCGCTTGTCCCACATCACGGCGTAGAGCCGGTCTCCCTCGACGACGATCTCGGTGGCGCCGGTGAACTCGTTGGCGCCGGCCAGGATCCGCTCCCAGGTGGCGCCACCGTCCTGCGAGCGGTACACGCCCCGGTCGCCACCGCCGTTGTAGAGCGATCCGGCCGCGGCGACATAGATACGGCGCGGGTTGGCGGGATCGATGGTGATGGCGCTGATCGCCCCGGAGTCGCGCAGGCCGATCGGCGTCCAGTTCCGGCCGCCGTCGGTGCTGCGGTACATGCCGGTTCCCTCGTACGTGATGCTGCCGCCGCCCGGATTGGGCTCGCCGGTGCCGACGTACAGCGTGCCGTCCGGCGCGGTGGCGACCGCCCCCATGGCCTGCGTCCAGCTGTCGGGCCACACCGAGTGGAACGTCTGACCGGCGTCGGTGCTGCGCCAGAGCCCGCCGCTGGCAGCCGCCGCGTACAGCGTGTCGGCCCGCTTGGGATCGAGTGCGAGGGACACGATCCGCCCGCCGATGTCGGTGGGTCCGACGCTCTTCCAGCGCCCGCCGACGGTGGGCAGTTCGCGCGCCTGCGCGGCGGCGAGGTCGTGTGCGTGCCGTGGGATCGACTCTCCCGGCAGGGTCTTTTGCATATAGCGGTACTCGGCCGGGGCGGACGGCCCACGGACGGGCCGGTAGACATCGCCCGGTGGAGGCGGCGTCGCGGCGGCCGGTGCGACGAGCAACGCGGCACCGGTGACCGCGGCGAGAACCAGCGAAAGCAGACCTCTGCCCATTGAGCCCGTCCCGCCCCTGCCCATAGAGTTCATCCCACCCATACATCCCATCCCGACGTCATGGCCACTTCAAGCAGCGGCAACGACGTTACGGGAGAGGGGCGTTGAGCTGAAGAGGGCCTCTTGGGGGCTGAGGTGTGGCCCGGCTCACAGCATCTTGCGCTGGACGAGGAGTGAGAGAACGGGCGTGCCCGGCGGCAGAGCACCCAGACCGTCAGGACCCGGTAACCGATGATCGTTGTCGTGGCCGGGCTCAGCGGGGAGCCCGGGAGGACCATGGCGAACACCAGAGCCGCGTCGATGGGGCCGATGCCGCCCGGTGCCGGTAGGGCTCCGACCGCGGTGCTGGCGACGAGGAGCGCAAAGGTCACCTGCGCCCAGGTCAGCGGCAGGCCCAGCGCGAAGCCGACCGAGGCGATCACGCTTGCCCGGAGCAGCGGGGTGGCGGCGGCTCCGCCCCAGAGCGCAAGGACGCGGCTGGGCCTGAGCCGGTAGTTCGCTGGCGGTTGTAGGGCCGGGGGAGGCGGGGTCCAAGGCCGTTGTCATCGGAGTCGTCCGAGCGCGAGCGCCGCGTGCTGCGGGGCTGGTTGCGCAAGCGGACTGCGTCCCAGGCCCCGGTGCTGCGCGCGAGGGTCGTGCTGGCGTGCGCCGAGGGCCGCCCGAACGCGCAGGTCGCGCAGGGGCTCGGTATCTCGCGGGAGACGGTGCGCACGTGGCGGTCCAGGTTCGCCGCCGACCGTCTCGAGGGGCCGGTCGACGCTCCGCGCTCCGGTGCCCCGCCCCGGATCACCGACGAGCAGGTGGAGCCCCTGGTCGCCCGGACCCTGAACCAGGCACCCTCTTCGGGGGGATTCGCAGTGGTCGACGCGGTCGATGGCCCAGGCCGCGGGCATGTCGCAGTCGGCCGTCTCGCGGGTCTGGCGGGCGTTCGGCCTCAAGCCGCACATCGTGCGGACACGGAAGCTGTCCACCGACCCGCAGTTCGTGACCAAGGTCCGCGACGTGGTCGGCATCCACCTGTCCCCGCCGGAGAACGCCCTGGTCCTGGCGGTGGACGAGAAGTCGCAGATCCAGGCTCTGGACCGCACCCAGCCGGTGCTGCCCCTGTCGCCGACGACGCCGGCGCGGATGACGCACGACTACGTCCGGCACGGCACCGCCAGCCTGTCCGCCGCCCTGGATGTCGCCTCCGGCTCGGTCGTAGCCCAGCACCACCGACGCCACCGCCACCAGGAGTTCCTCCGTTTCCTGAAGACCATCGACGCCGCCGTGCCCAAGGACCTTCACCTGCATCTGGTCCTGGACAACCACGCCACCCACAAGACCGAAGCGGTCAAGAAGTGGCTGCTGCGACACCCCCGCTTCCACCTGCACTTCACCCCCACCCCCGCCTCCCGGCTCAACCTCGTCGAGCACTGGTCCGCCGAGCTGACCTGCCGCAAACTCCGCCGCTCGGCCCACCGCAGCGTCACCGAACTCGGACACGACATCCGCCGATGGATCAACGAGTGGAACAAGAACCGCAAACCGTTCGTGTGGACCAAGACCGCCGACGACGTCCGCGGCACCCTCGCCGCGTACTGCACACGAACTGGCGGCTCAGGACACTGACGTTTTCTCAGCGAAATAATCTTCGGGAAGTGGGTTGATCAGGGCGTTAAGGGTTGGGTCGGACAGCGGTGGCCCGGGTGCGGACAGACGTGAAGCCTCTGGTAGGACGGTTCTCACCACAAGATCGTCCGTTGCACCAGAGGCTTCACGTTGGTCACCTATGTTGCCATGCTCGACGTCCCGCGCCACGTGGTGGAATACGTGGCCCGGCTGCTGGCCGGCCACCGCCGCCGGATCGGCACCCCGAAGGGCTCCCGGGCGTTGAGCCCGTTCCGGCAGGCCGTCTTCGTGCTGCGCTGGTTCCGCGAGGCCGGCTGCGTGCACTGCCTGGCCCGCGATGCGGGAATCTCGCAGGCCACCGGCTACCGCTACCTCCACGAGGCAATCGACGTCCTGGCCGACCAGGCCCCCGAGCTGCATGAGGTGCTGGACCGCTGCCGCGCGCGGCAGATGAGCCACGTGGTGCTGGACGGCACCCTGGTCTCCTGCGACCGTGTCGCCGGGACTACCGAGAAGGGCAACGACCTGTGGTACTCCGGCAAGGCTCGGCACTTCGCCGGGAACATCCAGTTCGTGGCCGCACCCGACGGCACCCCGCTGTGGGTCTCCGACGTCGAACCCGGATCCGTCCACGACCTGCGTGCCGCCCGCATCCATGCCCTGCCCGCCTTGTACGCGGCGGCCCGCGCCGGTCTGCCGACGCTGGCCGACGTCGGCTACACCGGCGCCGGCAAGGGCATCCACACCCCGTTCCGTCCGCACCCCGACATCGCTTCCCCGCTCGCGCCGGACAACCGCGCCCACAACCGGCTCCTGCGCGGCATCCGGGCCCTGGGCGAACGGGCCGCCGCTGAACTCAAGCAGCGCTGGCGCGCGCTGCAGCACGTCACGCTCAGCCCCAGCCGGATCGGACGCATCGCCCAAGCCGCACTCGTCCTCAACAACTCATGGAAGTGACAACCGCTGAGAAAACGTCACTAGCCTCAATACCAGTGACTTAAGACTTCAAGTCGGTAGGATGTCTGGTCGGGAGGTGCTGAGATGCCGCGGCCGGGACAGGTTAAGCCGGAGACGGATGAGCGGCTGTCGGATCGCATTGCGGTCGGGCTGCTGACGAGGTCATTTCCGCCGGAGTTGGTGGACAGGGTTGTGGCCGAGTGCGGCCGGTCCGGTCAGCGCAACCGGTTGCTGCCGCCCCGCGTGGTGGTCTACTTCGTGCTGGCGATGTGCTTGTTCTCCGGCCAGGGCTATGAAGAGGTCGCCCGGTTGCTGACGCATGGGCTGGCATGGGTGAAGCGCTGGTCAGGGTCCTGGAACGTGCCGACCACGGCGGCGATCTCACGGGCCCGCGCGAGACTTGGCCCCGAGCCCTTGAAGGCCCTGTTCGCCGAGGTGGCCCGGCCTCTGGCGGCGGAGTCGTCGCCGGGGGCCTTCTACCGCAGTTGGCGGGTGATGGCCGTCGACGGCACGGTGTTCGACGTGCCGGACAGCGAGGAGAACGCCGCTTACTTCGGGCGCCCCACAACACATCGCACCGAGCGGTGTGCGTTCCCGCAGGTACGGGTGGTGGCGCTGGCCGAGTGCGGCACTCACGCCATCACCGCCGCCGCGCTGGGACCTCGCACGGTGTCCGAACCCGTACTGGCCCGGCAGGTGCTCGGCAGCCTGGGGGCGGGTGACCTGCTGCTGGCCGACCGCGGTTTCACCGGCCTGGAGCTGTGGCGGGCCGCGGCGGCCGGCGGAGCGGACCTGCTGTGGCGCGTCCGCGCCCACCAGGTGCTGCCCGTGCGCGAGGAGCTGCCCGACGGCTCTTACCTGTCCGAGATCGTCGCAGCCAAGGACCATCGCAAGCGAGCTGATCCGGAAGTGGTGCGGGTCATCGAGTACACGCTGGAGGATCCCGGCAGGCCCGGTCCGGAAGCCCCCTACCGCCTGATCACCACGGTCCTCGACTCCAAGGCCGCCCCGGCGACGGAGCTGGCCGCCCTCTACCAGGAACGGTGGGAGTTCGAAAACGCGCTGGACGAGCTGAAGACGCACCAGCGCGGGCCCGCCGAGGTCCTGCGTTCACGGTCACCCGGCGGGGTCGAGCAGGAAGTCTGGGGTCACCTGCTTGTTCATCACGCCATTCGCGCGCTCATGCACGACGCCGCCGAAGCGGCCGGCCTCGACCCCGACAGGCTGTCCTTCACCCGCACCATCCGCCTCGCGCGCCGCCAGGTCACCGCGCAGGCGGCCTTTTCCCCTGACCACCTCGCGGCGGCGCTGGCCCACGGACTCGACGAAATAGCGGCCCGGCTCTTACCGCCGCGACGCCGACGCACCAACCCCCCGCGTCGTCAAACGCAAGATGTCCAACTTCGGCGTCAAACGCGACGAGCACCGCACGTGGCCCCAGCCCACCCGCGACCCGGACGACGCCGTAACCATCGCCCCCCACTGGCGCACCGCCCCTATTACCTCATCCTCCAAGGCCAGACGCGTCCGGAATCCTTAAGTCACTGGTATTGTCACTAGCCTCGCGCTTTCACGTGGTGGAGCGTCCGAGACTTGATCAAATAAGCGGAGAGTGCTCCTGACCTGCAACGATGGGATTTGTCTAGGGTCCTGTTGGCTGCACGGAAAGAAGCACTCTCCAGGTGAAGAAGCGTATCGGGTCCTACCCGCGTGTCCGCATCGAGGGCGGCGGCCGGGCGGTGGTCTCGCAGGCCGGGGGCGTGCTGCTGGTCGAGACCGCCCGCAAGTCCGGTTTGGACACCGCGATATCAGCGGCGCTGACGCCGTGGCGGAAGGCTCGGGCGGTGCACGATCCGGGCAAGGTCCTGCTGGACATCGCGCTGTCGGTCGCGCTGGGAGGGGACTGCCTGGCCGATGTCGGCATGCTGCGTGCCGAGCCGGCCGTGTTCGGGCCGGTCGTCTCCGACCCGACGGTCTCCCGCCTGATCGACACCCTCGCCGGCTCCGGTGAGAAGGCACTGGCGGCGATCCGTTCCGCCCGGGCCGAAGCACGCGAGCGGGTCTGGAAGCTGGCCGACGAAAGTGCGCCCGATGCCGACGGGACGGTGACCGTGGACCTTGACGGGGTGCTGGTGATCGCGCACTCCGGCAAGGAGGATGCCGCGCCGACCTGGAAGCGGACCCACGGACATCATCCGTTGATGGGGTTCGTCGACCACGGGCAGGGCGGTACCGGTGAGCTGGTCGCGGCCCTGCTCAGGCCGGGCAACGCGGGCTCGAACACCGCCGCCGACCACATCAGTGCCGCCCAACTGGCCCTGGCCCAGCTGCCGAAGAAGTACCGGCGCGGGCGACGAACCCTGATCCGCACGGATTCCGCGGGCGGCACCCACGAGTTCGTCGCCTGGCTGGCCCGGCGCGGGCGGTGGCTGTCCTACTCGGTCGGCATGGTGATCACTGAGCAGGTTCACCAGCATGTCCTGAAGGTTCCGGCGTCGGCCTGGACGCCGGCCGTCGAGGCGGACGGCGAGGTCCGGGACGGGGCCTGGGTCGCCGAACTGACCGGCGATGTCCTGGAGGGCTGGCCGAAGGGGATGCGGCTGATCGTCCGCAAGGAACGGCCCCACCCTGGTGCCCAGTTGAGAATCACGGACGCCGACGGCATGCGGATCACCTGCTTCGCCACGAACACCGCCGATCGCCGAACTCGAGCTCCGTCACCGGCTGCGGGCCCGCGCGGAAGACCGGATCCGGGCCGCCCGGGCCACCGGCCTGCGCAACCTCCCCTTGAAACGCACCGCCCAGAACCGGATCTGGCTGGAGATCGTGCAGATCGCTCTTGACCTGCTGGCCTGGATGCCGATGCTCGTCCTGACCGGCACCGCCAGGCTCTTCGAGCCCCGCCGTCTGCGGCTTCGCCTGTTCTCCGCGGCCGGACAGCTCGTGACCACCGGCCGCCGGCGGATCCTCCGCCTGGCCCGGCACACTGGCCCTTCACCCGCCACATCACCGCCGGCCTCGAACGACTCGCGCTCCTGCCGAACCCCGGCTGACCAGCAGATGCACCCGTCCCTACGAGAGAACCCTCAGCCGGAGCAGTGGAACCCGGCGTTTACCCGAGACGGGGCTCGGGCCCTCAGCCTGCCCAACTTCACCCTCCAAACGAAGACGGTCCACCGACTCCGTCGGCGGACCGTCACGAAACTTCGAGGTTAACGAATCGACCGATTGACGAGCAAGATCGGCAAGTGACGGCGCGCGACCGGATCGACCCCGGATCACGCCCATAAAACGGTGTCGGAAAACTGATCGGTTCAAGAATTTGAGGAGCACCCTTTTCTGTGCGATCTGGCAGGTGCAGCCACCCCAGGATGACGACGCCGCCGATCTCCTCACCCCCGTCCCGGCCGTACGGATCGGCAGCCCCGTTAGATACGCACGCCTGTCCACCAAAGGGGCAGCTGCTCGACCGGCAGACCCACGCACTCGACGCAGCGGGCCATATCCGGATCTTCGCCGATAAGAAGTCCGGCAAGAACGCCGAGCGCAAGGAGCTATGGAAGACCCTCGACCCCCTCCGCGGGGGGCGACACACTCGTCGTCCCGTCGCTGGACCGACTCGGCCACTCCATCCAAGACCTCATCGCGATCGTCTCCGGCCTGCGCAAGCGCGGCACCGGATTCACCTCGCCGCACGAGGCGCTCGACACGACCACACCCGACAGACGCCTGGTCTTCCACGTGTTCCCCAGCCCTCGCCGAGCTCACCTGCGAACCCGTCGTCCAGAGCACCAACGAGGGCCTGGACGCCGCCCGCGCCCGCGGCGCCCGACTCGGCCGCCCGCCAGCCATGACCGAAGAACAGGTACGCCCCGCCCGCGACCTGCTCGCCCGTCCGGAGAACACCCTCACCTCGATCGCGAAGCCCCTCCACGAAGCTCCTCGGCGTCTCCCGCGACACCATCTACAACCACGTGCCCGAACTGAAGGGCGGTCGCCGCGCGCTCGCCGAGACGACCAACGCGGCAGAACTGCCCCGGCCGTCCAGGCCAGAGAACTGATCACCGCCGTTTGCGGCTGGTGACACCGGTTCTTACCGGCACCCCATCAAGGACCACTACGCGCCGGACACGGCCGGGATACCGGGCGACCAGCCGGTGGCTGCCCGGGCCGCCTGACACGGTCCGCCAGCGGCCTTGCCGAACGTGGACGGCACCGCCACGACGTAACCGAAGTGCCGCTTCCATCAAGACGCGTCCCACCGAGCGGGGCCTGCGGCCGGGACCCCACCCTCAGCCCCCGCGCGGACATCGCCGTGAGCGTTGCGGGCGTCATGGCGAGGGCTTGTGCGCGAACACCCACCGGTTTCCCTCCAACGCATCGTTGGGCTCGGGGAGGGGCCACGCCGGTGCCGGCGGGTGAAATCGAAAGGCGTGTGCATTGAGGTGGACCAGCCCTTGGCCGTCAGGTCGCCCACGGAGTCGGGTCGTGGCCCCTTGTCGAAGAGGTGGAGCAGGTCGATACCGATCTGTTCTCGCGTCGCCGTGTAGATCGGGCTATCACGGTACGCCTGCAGGTCCTTTTTCCAGCTTGGCCTCGAAGGCCAGAGCGCTACCTCCGGCGGTCAGCCTGTCCACCGTGTCGACGAGGTACGTCTCGGCGGGACCCGGCAGATAGAAGAGGAGTCCCTCGGCCAGCCAGACACTCGGTGCGGCCGGGTCGAAGCCGACGGTGGTCAGCGCGCTGGCCCAGCCCCCGCGCAGGTCGACCGGTACCGGGACGCGCTTCACCTTCGCGGCAGCCGACAGGTCCGTGAGCACCCGTTGCTTGAAGGCCAGCACGCCCGCCCTGTCGATCTCGAAGACGACGCAGTCGGACGGCAAATCCAACCGGAAGGCGCGGGTGTCCAACCCCGCTCCCACCAGCACCACTTGGCGGGCACCCGCACCGACCGACCGGAGGAGGAAGTCGTCAAGCACCCTCGTCCGCAAGCCGAAGTAGCGGGCGAACCGCCCCCACAGCGGGTTGTCGTCCCCGTCCGGAACCTGCTCGATGCGCACCGGCCAATCCGCGCAGGCAGGGGCCGCGCGCACGAAGTGTTCCGCGTAGGCGTCCTGGGCCAGGCTGTCGTGGCGGTGGGTCTCGACGGCCCGTGCCGCGGCGACCAGGAGGGCGGTCAGGCCCACACCTCCGTCCACGCCTTCCACGTCCGTGTACTGGGGCGCCGTACCTGCCATGCTTCCTCCGTTGGCGGAAGTGGGAATGCGAGATGCTCACTTGCCGGATGGGGCGAGTCCTCGGTGCCGCCTGCCCCGCTCATCGGCTTGCTCTCTCCGGGAGCAGGACGGGTTTGACCACACGGCCCGCGTCGCAGTCACGTTCGGCCTCGTTGATGCCGGCCAACGGATAGGTGCGGATCAACTGGTCGAAAGGGAAACGTCCGGCCCGCCACAGTCCGATCAGCCGGGGTATCAGCACTCCAGGTATGGCGCCCCCTCGCAGAGGTGGCGAACGCTGCGGCCGCGGTCGAGCGTGCCCGGTTCGAGCGCCAGTGGGGTGTGGAGGCGGGCCACCAGGCCGAGACTGCCGGTGGGACGCAGGGCTTGGAGCGCCTTGTTGATGAGCGGTGGTGAGGCCGTGGTGTCCAGCGCGTACTGGGCGCCGCCGTCGGTCAGTCGCCGGATCCGTTCGGACAGGTCGGGCGAGGCGGCAGACAAGGGGATGGCGCCGAACCGCTCGGCCGAAACGAGCCTCTCAGGATGCCGGTCGACGGCCACGGTCAGTACGCCTGCGGCGGTGGCCGCCATCACCGCGGTCAAACCCACCGCTCCCGCACCGAAGACCACGAGGGTGTCACCGGGACCTGCACTGAAGGTGTTCAGCACGGCTCCGGCACCCGTGAGGGCACCGCAACCCAGAGGCCCGAGCAATTCGAGAGGCAGTGCCGGGTCGACCCGTACAGCGTTGCGAGCCGACACGAGGGCGTACTCGGCGAACGAGGACTGCCCAAACCACCGGGGCGCCAGCGCTTTACCGGCTGCGTCGATGAGCCGCGGCGGTTCCTTGCGCCCCCGAAGAGGTTAAGGGAAGCGAAGGAGTCGCAGTAGGCGGGAGCCGCGCCGCGGCAGGTCCTGCAGTACCCGCAGGAATCGAAGCTCAGCACGACGTGGTCACCGACACCGATCGCGGCGTCCGGACCACCCCCCGTCTGTACCACGACCCCAGCGCCCTCATGGCCGAGGACGGCCGGCACAGGGCTCCGGCCGGCGGATCGCCGGACCGCGAGATCGGTCCGGCACATCCCGGTGCCCGCGATCTCGACCAGGATCTCGCCGACGGCGGGCCCGGTCCGCAAAACCACCTCCTCGACCGTGAATGGCTTCTCGTACGAGCGCAATACTGCTGCCCGGAACCTCATCGTCACGCCTCCTGCGGGCGGTGGACGACAAATGGCCGGAGGTTGCCGTACAGCCCCCACGGCCCGCCCGCGACGCCGACCCCGCTGTCCTTGACACCCGCGAAGGGCTGGGCGAGAGACAGTTCAGCATGATGATTGACCCAGGCCGTGCCGCATTCAAGCCGCTCGGCCACCGCCTCGGCCCGGTCGAGATCGCTACCCCACACGGAGCCACCCAGTCCAAAACCGGTGCTGTTGGCCGCGTCGACGGCTTCGTCGAGGCTCCGGTACGGCAGCACCGGCAGAACCGGTCCGAACTGTTCCCCGGTCACCACCGCACTGCCGGGCGGCACGTCGGTGAGAATCGTGGGAGCGAAGAAGTAACCCGGTCCCTCCCGCCGCCGGCCGCCGGCCGCCGCCCTGGCACCGTCCGCCAGAGCCTGCTGTGTGACTCGCTCGATCCGGGCCAGCTGCGGGGCGTTGTTGACCGGGCCCAGCCGGGTCTCAGGGTTCAAGCCGGGACCCACGGCGACGGCCTTCGCGCGCTGGGCCAGGGCCTCGACGACCTCGGCATGCAACCGGGCGGGGGCGTAGAGGCGCTTGACCGCCATGCAGACCTGCCCGCAGTTGCGAAACGCCGCCCAGAACAGCCGCTCCGCGATCCGGTCCACGTCGACGTCGTCCAGCAAGACGGCAGCGTCATTGCCACCCAACTCCAAAGTGACTCGGGCGAGCGAGGCGGCCGCCGCTTCGGCGACGGCCCGCCCGGTGGACACCGAACCGGTGAAGGTGACGTGGCGGATGCCCGGATGGGACGCGAGACGGGCACCGAGGGGCTCGCGGCCGGTGACCACGGTCAGGACGTCCTCGGGCAAGACGGCGGCAAGAACCGAACCGAGCAGCCGGGTGGCCAAAGGAGTGAACGGAGAGGGTTTGAGGACCACGGTGTTACCCGCCGCAAGCGCGGGCGCGAACTTCGCCGCCGCGAGCTGGAGGGGAAAGTTCCACGGCACGATCGCGGCGACGGGCCCGAGCGACCGCCAGCGGATCTCGCTGCGCACCGGCCGGCCGTCGACGATCCGCCGGGTTCTGGGCGCGAGATCCGCGAAGTAGCGTAGGCGGGCCACCGTACGGGCGACCTCCGCGTACGACTCGGCCAGGGGTTTGCCCTGTTCCTGGGTGAGCAACCGGGCGAGGTCACCGCCGGCCACCTCCACTGCGTCGGCCGCCACGCGCAACGCAGTGGAGCGTGCGACGGGGTCGGCCCGCCAACCGCGCCAGGCCCGGTGGGCCCGGTCGACCACGGCGTCTAACTCCTCCGGCTGCTGATCGGGAACCTCGTCGAAAGCCTCCCCGGTGGCCGGGTCGACCACGGCGAAACGTGCGGCCCGATATCCGGAGACGCGATCGGCCCCAGAGGTCGGCATGACCACGGTCAGTGAAGGGAGGGGACGTCGACGGCGCGCTCTCGGGCGTGCCGGTCCATCTCCGCCCGGAAAGCGGCCACCAGATGCGGCCGGATCCTTCCGGCATTGCGGTCACCACCCTCACAGACCGCTCCCCGTACGCCCACGATGTCCGTACCGATGCGGGTCAGCGGACCGAGGTCGGCCTGCGTGACACTGCCCGCAAGGGCCGCGAGCCGACCGGACGCGTGAGCCAGCCGGACGAACTCGGCACACACATCCGGCGGAACGTGGTCGAACAACCGCGTCCCGTCTTTGACGGCGGTGTCGAGCATGGCCGCGTCGGCGCCGGAGCGGGCGGCGATGTCGGGTACGGCGAGCGGATTGACGCAACCGATCCGGTGGGCGTCGGCATAGCCCGAAGCGACGACGAGCGCGTCCGGACAGTGATCCTTCACCGCCCGGACGACCGCGCGCATGACCTCGATGCCCTGATCAGGCGTCGTACATCCATAAAGACCGACCTTGATGTACGTAGCCCCCGAAACGACCGCGCCGAGCGCAGCCTGCGCCACCGTACCCGGCTTGTACGGAACATCCCCCACAGTCGCGGACACCGGCTTGTCCGCCGGGACCGCGTCGCGGATCTCCCTGATGACCCAGGGAAAGTTCGCGCCCAAAGAACCCTCATCAGGCTTCTTGACATCGACGATGTCAAGATGCTCCGCCGCCTTCACACAATCCAGAGCCTCCTCGACACCGTCCGGGGAAATGAGAAGCAACACCCTGACCTCCTTCGCCGCCAGTCCGCCCGACCGAGGGACAGGGGACCACGGATCACCTGGCTCCTGTGCGCTGCGCTCATCATTTCCATCACCCTCGGAAACCGAAAGGGCGCACAAAGTGCCCACCGGGTGCTCACGCCCACATACAGTGCGCCGTACATACCGGAATAAACCGCCCCACAGGCAACGACCCGTCCAGTCGGCGAACAACTCGTGGCATTGACGACCAACTAACCTCGCGCTTTCACGAAGCGGGCTGCCCGATGAGCGGTCAGATAAGCAAAAAGCGCCTCTTACCAGCAACAACGAGGATTCTCGAAGTCCTTGTTCCTACCATCGCCAGAGGCACTTCCCAGGCGAAAAAGCGTATCGGATCCTATCCACGCCTCCACGTCGAGGGAGGTGGCCGTGGGATGGTGCCCCAGACCGGGACCATGCTGCTGGTCGAGCGGGGCCGCGCTGCTGATCGAGACAGCCCGTAAGGTCGAACTGGATCAGGCGATATCAGCGGCGCTTGCACCGTGGCGGCAGCCGCGGACGGTGCACGATCCAGGGACGACCCTTTCTGGACGCGGCCCTCGCGGTCGTGCTGGGCGGGGACTGCCTCGCGGATGTCGGAACGCCGCGGGCCGAGCCCGGCATGTTCGGACCGGTGGCCTGCGACCCCACGGTCTCCCCGGCCCGTCGACGCCCTCGCCACAGCCGGGCCGAAAACCCTGTCCGCGATCAGGACCGCTCAGGCCGAAGCGCGTCTGGAAGCTGACCGGCACTGCGGCGCCGGATACCGCGGGGGCAGGTGATAGTGAACCTGGACGGGGCGCTCGTGCTAGCCCACCCCCGGGAAACAAGACGCCACCGCGACCTGGAAGAAAACCATCGGACACCATCCTCCCACCGCCCTGCGCTACTTCGCGCTCGACGGAACCGACCACGCCAGCCACAAGGAACAGGGCAGCACGATCCGCCGCTACATCATCTGGCGGAACAAGCACCCCCGCCGACGAACAGCTACACGAAGTCGTTAACAAGGCGAACATTGCCTGATACGCCACTAGTTACAGACACCCCCTCCCGACATCCTGCCGACGCCCCACCGTCTGCCCGCAACCAACCGTCGGCCGGTGTGCGGCCAGCTGCCCGGCCCTCCCCGGTCGTGTCTCGAAATCCCGGCCCCCGGCTCGGCCCACGGGCCGGCCCCACCCCTCTCCTCGGCGTGCCCTTGCCGACGGTGGTGGGGTTGAGGGATACGAGACCCGGCCAAGGTGCTGCTCAGACCGACTCGGGCATGGGCGCGGCCCTCGCAGTGCTCATGCCCGGTGTCCAGGCCTACTTGGCCGGGGCGTGCTCATCGCGCCCCGGCCAACCGGTCCCGCGCCCCCGACCGGGGACGCGGGCATCGCCGCGTCAGCTCTGCAAGACGGTGTAGATGAGGGCGAGGACGGTGGTAGCGGTGGCCATGGCGGTGCCCAGGGCGGGGTTCTGGTAGGCGATCCGCCCGATCGCGATACCGGCAAGAGCGAGCAGGGCGAGAACGGCGAGCACGTACACGATGGACCTCGATGGGATAGCAACCAGTGCGGACAGACACCAGTGAGCCACCCATGACCTGGACTTAGGGGAAACCGAATGACAGCGAACGACTCCGAAGAAACCGGAAGGGCCACAGAACCAGTCGCGGAGTTCGCCGCCTGGATGCGCGAACTCCACCGGGAAGCGGCAAAACCCAGCTACACCGCCATCGTGCGACGGAGCCGAACGCGGTACCCGGATGCCACCGTGCGGGAGAGCACCATCTCCGACATCCTCAGCGGCAAACGACTCCCCCGCTGGGAGACTGCGGAGCCCATCGCCTGGGCGCTGGGCGGCGAGCCCGCGGTGGCCGCCTGCCTGGAACGCTGGAAACACGCCGACGCCGCCCGCTCCACCACACCCACCCCGCCCACGGAGCGAAACAACCAACCGCCCCCGCCTCAAACAACAGACGGATCACACAACCCTGCCCCACCCGCCCCGACCAACCCAAAACGCACCTGGCCCTGGACGCTAACCACTGCGACTGTCGCCCTGCCCCTGCTGGGCTGGGCCGGCAACGCGATCCTCACCGACACCACCGATGCCCGCCCCCAGTCACCTCGGGCACCCCTGGTCCAGAACCCTCCGACAGCGCACCCACCACCCGGTCGACGAAAGCGACCCCCACGAGGAGCGGTCCAAACTCCCAGCACCGCCCTGCCAGCCCATAGACAGCTGACCGCCAAAATGCACCCGATCGCCTCCTCACCGACCGAGTGGACGCCGGAGAAAGACATCGGCATCAACGTCACCGCCCTGAATGAAAAAGGCGTGAGCTACTTCGTCATCACCCCGGCGCGCAGCTGCACGGCTACAGGAGTGGCGATCCGGAGAATCCACCGTCATCACAGGAGAAAACGGCGGCTGGATCCGGCTGATTGTCACCGCCATCGATCCACCCGGCCCCAGCCTACAAAATCTCCCGGTGACCTTTCACATCACCCGTGGAGACGGCGACCCACCCCGCGGCACGAAGGCATGTACCTGACGGACAACAGCGAGGAAAAACACCGG